>NZ_CP073318.1:5804950-11609901 GCF_018263855.1 Kutzneria sp. CA-103260
GCGAGCAGGGCCGCGGCCGCCGCTGTCAGCAGCCGCGTCGTTCTCCGACTCATCGAAACTCCATCTCAGTCGCACCGTTGCTGACTGTCCACAAGGGACACTGTTGGTCAGGCGACCCGCAGGTCGTCCATGGCGTCCCGGTTCCAGGCGATGCCCAGTCCCGGCATGTCCGGTGCGACGGCACAGCCGTCCACAACGGACATCTCCCCAGTGGTGATGGCCCGCAGCTGCGGGATGTGCTCGACGAACCGGCCGTTGGGCACGGCGGCCGCCAGGCTCACGTGCAGCTCCATCAGGAAATGCGGACAGACCTCCGCGTTGAACGTCTCAGCGGTGTGCGCGACCTTCAGCCACGGCGTGATGCCGCCGATGCGCGCCACATCCACCTGCACGACCGAGGCCGCGCCACGGTGCAGGTACTCGCGGAACTGCGCCACCGAGTACAGCGACTCGCCGACGGCGATCGGGATGTTGGTGGCGTGGGCCAACCGTTCGTGCGCCGCCACGTCGTCGGCCGGCAGCGGCTCCTCCAGCCAGGTCAGGCCCAGCGGCGCGAACAACTCGGCCCGGCGCAGCGCCTCGGCCAGCGTCATCGACTGGTTGGCGTCGACCATGACCGGGAAGTGCGGGCCGACCGCCTCCCGCACCGCGGCCAGCCGGGCCGCGTCCTCGGCCCCGCTGGGCTTGCCGACCTTGACCTTGATGCCGCGCCAGCCCGCGTCCCTGGCCTTCAGCGCGCCGGCCACCAGCTCGTCGGTGTTCAGGTGCAGCCAGCCCGTTTCGGTGTCGTACAAGGGAACCCGCGACTGGAAGCCGCCGGCCACCCGCCACAGCGGCTCGCCCGCGCGGATGCACCGCAGATCCCACAGCGCGGTGTCGACGGCGGCCAGGGCCAGCGAGGTGATCGCACCGACGGTGGTGGCCCGGGTCGACGCGAACAGGTCGTGCCAGACGGCCTCGACACGGGTGGCGTCCGCACCGACCAGCCGCGGCAGCAGGTGGTCGCGCAGCAGGGCCAGCACGGCGGTGCCACCGGTGCCGATCGTGTAGGTGTAGCCCAGGCCGACCGCACCGTCATCGGTGGTCAGCTCGACGAAGACCGTCTCCTGGGACAGGAACGCCTGCACCGCGTCCGTGCGCACCTGCTCGACCTCGAGGTCCACCAGGAACGCCTCGGCCTTGCGGACTGTGGCCACGCCTCGCCCTCCATCGGGTTCGGTCTTCATGGATCCTATACGATCGGTGGTACGTGATTGTTAACGCGGCTTTGCCGGGTGTCAATGGGTCGTGTTTCAGCCGTTACCGGGCCGTGTCGGGGTCCCAAGATCCGCCCGCGCGTACACTCCTCGACATGCCGCCGGCAGCCGCCTTCCACCATCGGGTAGACGAGGGCGTCGTCGAAAAGGGCAGTGCCCGCCAGACATTCGCGCTCCCGGTCGGCGGACAGAGCCTCCAGTACACGGGCACTCTGGGGCGGCCGGGCACCGGCTTTCGGACCGTGACGCGGCTGCTGATCGGCGGCGTGACCACGTTCGACTGGACCTATCAGGGCACCGGCGCGCACACCGAGCGGACCGAGTCGCTGATCCGACTGTCCCCCAACGGGTTGACCTATCTGTGCGTATGCGTGGAGGGCACCACCCGGATCCGCCACCGCGGCGCCGACCTGCTGCTCAAGCCCGGCCGGGCCGCGCTCTGCTCGACCGTGAACCCGTTGGAGGCCCGGCACTCCACGCAGAACCGGCTGCTCACCGTCTACGTCGACGCGGCCCGGCTGGAGAGCCAGGTGCCCGGCGTCAACCGGCTGGTCGGCAGCACGCTGGCCGTGGAGGGCGTCGGGGAACTGCTGGTGCAGCACATTCTCGCCACCATGAAGGCGGCGTCCGGTCTGGACAGTGCCGGGCTGGCCGCCGCCTCCGAGGCCGTGTCGGATCTGCTCGTCGGCACCCTGTCCCGACGGGCCCAGCCCGTGTCACCGGCGCTGGAGGCCCAGATCAGCGCCTACATCGACAGTTGGCTCGGCGACCCCGAACTGTCGGTGGAGCGCATCGCCGCCGCCCACCACATCTCCGTGCGCACCCTGCACCGCGTGTTCCAGCAGCGCGGCGAGACCGTGTCCACGCACATCAAGAACCGGCGCCTCGACGGCTGCCACGCCGACCTGCTGGCCCGCCCCGACCTGATGATCGGGGCGATCTGCGCGAAGTGGGGCATCACGGACATCGCCCACTTCTCCCGCCAGTACAAGTCCCGCTTCGGCTGCACCCCCACCGACACCCGCGACCAGCGCCTCAACCTGGGCAGCCTCCCCACCCGCTAACCCCCGCCTTTTCCGCCACATGTGGTCCACATGTGGCGCTGAGAGTCGACTGTGGCGCACATGTGGCATTTCGGCGGTGGTGTGGGGCAACAGCAGAGACAAGCAGTGCTCGGTTGGTGGCTCAGCCGAGCATCAACCGCAAAGGGGCGGCGAGGGTCCAGGCCAAGTCAGCGTCGAAGTGAACCGCTTCGTCCAGCAGCAACTCGACCGCCGCACGGAAGGCCCGGCGCAGCTCGGCCTCCTCCAGCGAGCCGACCAGTGTTGCCAAGGCGGCCTTGGTTTCACTGGGCGGGAGCAGGTGCAGTCCCCGTCCCTGGCTGGCCGGCACGTCGTGGCGCAGGCACATGAGCGTCAGCACGGCGTTGCGGAGGCCACCCAGCATGTATTCGGCCTGCCAGTCACGGCCACGCTCGATGCTCGAACGCACGTGCAGGGCGTACAGCCAGGCCATGTCGATCTCGGCCCGGGCGCTCGGCGGGGTGACCGGCGGCTGCTCGGCAGCGGTCCCGAACAACAGCCGGAAGGTCGGCGCGGTGGCCCCGAACTCGGCCGCCGGCACGAACGCGATGTCCACCTGGAGCGTGTCCGGCAGCAGGAACACCCGGTAGATCGCCGAGCGGGACGGCACATCCATGTGGTGGACAACGCCGTGCTCCCGATAGAGGAATGCAGTCCAGTCGGCCATCACCTCGTCGCGGTCGCCGTCGATGCCCAGCGCGAAGTCGATGTCCGACCACCGGTCCGCCCCGCCCAACGCGCCCGACCCGGTCAGCGCCGCCCCACTGATCCGGCCGTCCCTGCGGGCGCGGTCGATCAAGACGGTCAGCAGGCGGTCACGGTCCTGGGGCGTGAAGATGGTCATGAGCTCATACTGCCGGCATGAGATTCCGGACCACCGTGCTGCTGGGCGGCAAGACCGCGACCGGGCTGCTGGTACCGCCCGAGGTGATCGAGGCGCTCGCCGCCGGCCGGCAGCCCAAGGTGCAGGTCACCGTCGGCGGGCACACCTACCGGAGTTCCGTCGGCGTGCGCGGCGGCCAGTTCCTCATCCCGCTCAGCGCCGAGAACCGGACCGCCGCCGGCGTCGCCGCCGGGGACGAGGTCGACGTGGAGGTCACCCTCGACACCGCGCCCCGCGAGGTCGAGGTGCCGGCCGACCTGGCTGCCGTGTTCGCCGCCGACCCCGAGGCCCAGCGCCTGTTCGACGGCCTGCCGTTCACCCACCGCAAGGAGTACGTGCGGTGGATCGAGGAGGCGAAGAAGCCCGAGACCCGGCAGAACCGGCTGGGCAAGACGGTGGAGCGGCTGAAGGGCGGAAGTTGATCTGCCGGAACTCGACACATGGCTGCCGGAGAGCGGGACTCGCGGGGTTCAGCCGCTGAAGAGGCTGAACAGGTACTTGCGGTGGCGCAGCAGCAGGCCGGCGATCAGGAAGCCGAGGCCGGACAGGCCGAGCTGGCCGCTGTTGACCACGATGCCGAGCACGAAGCAGCACAGGCCGAACGCCCACATGAACTCCAGCGTCCACCGGTACCGGTCCAGGATGCTGCCGCCGAGGCGGATGGCGAGCGCCGGGTACTGGGCGGTCAGGCCGCGTTCGATCTCGTCCAGCTGACGGCGTTCGTGCTGACTGAGCATTCCGGCTCCACTCGTCCAGGCGGCGACTGCGCTCCCATATACCGGCGCGACCCGCACCCGGTTCACTGGCAGCCGAACCCGGTGCTGGATAGCCTGATCGCCGGAGGTCAGGTGAACGGGTCGAGACGCGAGGACGTGGACAGGGCGAGGGCGCACGCCGTCCCGCTGGCCCTGCGGTTCAGCGGCCTACCCGGAGAGCTGGCCGGCATGCGCAAAGTGGTGCGGGACTGGGCGTCCTCGGCGGGCCTGTCCGGCGAGCTGCTGGAGGACCTGCAGCTGGTGGTGGGCGAGGCCGCGGCCAACGCCATCGAGCACGGCTACCGCTCGGGCGAGCCGGGGTCGGTGGACCTGTGGCTGGCGGTGGACGACAACGGCGCGGTGCACGGCCGGGTCCGCGACTACGGAACGTGGCGACAGCAGCCGGCGGACCCCGGTGACCGGGGCCGAGGGCTGGCGTTGATCCGGGCGCTGTCAACCCAGGTGAGCCTGAACCGCAGGTCAGACGGCACCGAGGTGTCTTTCACCCTGCCTGACATGTGACCCGCATCACATCACGTTTGGGTTAGTACCGGCCTGGGTATCCCCGCTGGACCTACCACTGATCCGCGGGGGGCGAAGCATGAACGTCGCACCGAACAGCGAGGCGGCCCTCGGCCTCGGCCGCTACGTGACCGCGGTCGCGCGCCTGCTCGGCGTGCCGGCGGACGCCATGTACCACGAGGTCGGCGACCTCGCGTCGGCCTACATCGCGCTGCCCAACCGGCATCCCCTGTTCATCGAGTACGACCTGATGCTGGTCTGGGACGAGCGGCACGGCTGGTCGATCGGGCTCGAGGTGGACACCCTCGACGGTCCGGTGGTGCTCAGCTACCTCGGCCCCGACCCGCTGCCCACGCCCGGTCGGATCCGGCACTTCGTCGACGAGGTGGTCGTGGGCAACTGCCCGGGTCAGCCCAATCCGCCGCGTTGCCGGTCCCGGGAGCGGCTGGCCGACCGGCTGGCCAAGTTCGTCACCGCCTAGCGTGGTGTACTGCCGGGTGTGATGGCGCCCGAGGAGACCGAACCGGAACGGCTGGCCCGCAATCTCGCCGAGCTGCTCCAGGAGTTGCGCGTCGCGCAGAACGGCGTGCAGGTGCTGTTCGGTTTCCTGCTCACGCTGGCCTTCACCGATCGCTACGCCAACGCCGGCCACCTGGTGCACGTGACCCACGTGGTGACCACCTCGCTGGCCGCCGGCTCGGCGGCGTTCCTGATCGCGCCGGCCGCCTGGCACCGGATCCTGTTCCGGCACGGGCACCGCGAGCAGATCATCCGCACCGCGTCGGTGTCCGCGCTGGTCGGACTGATCCTGCTGGCCGCGGCCATGACCGGGACCGTGCTGATGATCGGCTACATGGTGTTCGGCGCCCTGCTGGGCGCGCTGCTGTCGGCCGGGTTCGGGCTGCTGTTCCTGACGCTGTGGTTCATCCTGCCGCTCTGGATGCGGATCGCGCCGCGCTAGGCATACCTTTACGCGGTGGCATTCCGGCACGAGGCCTTCGGCTACGACGGCGAGGAGGGCTTCGTCGCCCAGGTGACCGCCTTCGCGCGGGCCGGGCTGGCCGAGGACGCCGCGGTGCTGGTGATCGCGCCGGCCGAGCGGTTGGACCTGGCCCGGGACGGGCTGGGCGCGGACGGCCATGGCGTCGAGTTCCTGGACATGCTGGACGTCGGCCACAACCCGGCGCGGATCATCCCGCTGTGGCGGGAGTTCCTGGACCGCAACCAGGGCCGGCCCTGTCGGGGCGTCGGCGAGCCGGTGCACGCGGGGCGACGGGCGGCGGCGCTGGTCGAGTGCCACCAGCACGAGGTGCTGCTGAACGTCGCGTTCGCCGACACCGACTGGCGACTGCTGTGCGCGTACGCGCTCCCCGAGCCGGCGCCGGCCCGAGCCAGCCATCCGTGGTGGGAGGGTGCGTCGAATCCCGCCTTCGACGCACGGCATCGCGGCTGCACGCTGGCCCAACCGCTGCCGGAGCCCTTCGGCCCGACCACGCTGCTGCGGTTCGACCTGGACGGCGTGACCGGGGTGCGGGAGTACATCGCCGGCAAGGCACGCCAGCAGGGCCTCGACGCCGACGCCGTCGAACGGCTCGCGCTGGCCGTGCACGAGGTGATGGTGAACAGCGTCGACCACGGCGGTGGCGGCGGCATGGTGCGGCTGTGGGCCGAGGACGGCGACCTGGTGTGCGAGGTGCGGGACGAGGGCGTGATCACTGATCCGCTCGTCGGACGTCACCGGCCGACACCGGCCCAGCCGCGCGGGCGGGGCATGTGGATGGTCAACCAACTGTGCGACTTGGTACAGGTGCGGTCCTCGCCCGAAATCGGCACCGTGGTGCGGTTGCGGATCGCCGGAACGGGTATCCCCCAAGGATGACGAAGCTCGCGCACGGTCAGGAACGCGCACTGGGTCAGTTGGTCTCGGCGGGCACGTTGTCCCAGCGGGAGGCCGACGCCGTGCGTGACGCGCTGACCGACGCGGAGCCAACACCGGTGCGCCGGCGGATCGCCGAGCTGGTCGGCTACGTCGGCGGCGCGCTGCTGCTGGCCGGGGCCGCCCTCGTGGTCGGCACCTCGTGGGACGCCTTCTCCCACGCCGGGCGGGTGTGGCTGCTGGTCGGCGTGACGGTGGTGCTGATCGGGGCCGCCGTCGCCCTGCGCAACCGGGTCACCGGCGTGCTGCTGGCGCTGGGCGCGCTGACCGGCGGTCTGGCCGGCTCGGTCGCCCTCGACACGCATCCGGCGCTGGCCGGCGGGCTCGCCGGGCTGGTGCTCGCGGTCGCCGGCTACGCCGCCTGGCCGGCGGTGTTCGCGCTGCCGGTGGCCGGTCTGGCCGGCGCGTCGGCGATGGTCGGTCTGGTCGACCTGGCCGGGCTGTCGCCGTCGTGGACCGGTGGCGGGCTGCTGCTGCTCGCCGCCGCCTGGGCTGTGCTGGTCGGCACGGAAGTCGTTCGGCACCGTGCCACCGGCGCCGGTGTGGCCGCCGCCCTGGCCCTGATCGGCGCGCAGTTCCCGGAGCACGCGTTCATCGTGTACTCGACGACGTTCGTCGTGGCGCTGGTGTGTTTCGGCTGCTATCTCGCCGACCGGATGCCCATCCTGCTCATCGGCGGGGTGATCGGCATGACCACCGCGGTGCCGGAGGCGGTGTGGGACTGGACCCGCGGCGCGATCAGCGAGGCGATCCTGGTGCTGATCGCCGGCGCGGTGCTGCTGGGAGCCGGCGGCCTCGGGCTACGCGTCCACCGGCCCTGACGCGAGCGGGTTCCCAGCGTGATGAGAGGGCCTAGATCACGGAGCCGCCGCCGTCCACCGGGATGATCACGCCGTGGATGTTGGCGGCCTCGTCGCCGGCCAGGAACAGCACCGCCGCCGCGACTTCGTCGCCGGTGCTCGGTCGGCCCGAGGGGAAGCTGGCCCCGACCTCCGCCACCCGGGCCAGCCGGGCCGCGTCGTCCAGTTCGGTGACCACCGGACCTGGGGCGACCGCGTTGACCCGCACTCCCTTGGCCGCCAGCTCCACCGCCCACGACTTGGTCAGCATGTGCAGGGCCGCCTTGCTCGCACCGTAGACCGGGGTGATCAGCGGCGCGGTGCTGCCGGCGATCGAACCGATGTTGACCACTGCCCCGCCGCCGCGGGCGATCATGCCGGGGACCAGCGCCGAGGTGAGCAGGAACGGCACCTTCACGTTCATCCCGAGCACGGCGTCGAGCTGTTGTTCGGTGGCGTCGAGCATGGAGTGGTCGCCGGTCACCACCGCCGCCGCGTTGTTGACCAGGATGTCGATCTCGCCGGCCCGGTCGGCCAGCTCGCGCACCGCCGCCCCGCCGCCGGCCAGATCGGCCGCTACGAAGTCCGCCTTGGCGCCATCGGCGCGCAGGCGGGCGGCCACCTCCTCGCCGCGCTCCGTGTCCCGGCCGGTGATCACCACCCTCGCGCCCGCGCCGGCCAGCCGGGCCGCGATCGCCCGCCCGATGCCGCCGGTGCCACCCGTGACCAGCGCGCGCCGGCCGTGCAGCCTTGTCATGGTCTACCTCCGGAACAGGGCGCGGCATCGGTCGCGGTCGGCCAGGGCGTCGGTGCTGTCGAAGGCCTGGTCGACGTTGCCGTACCAGGGAAGGCGGCGGATCTCGGCGTCGGCGACGGTGTCGAGCAGGGCTTCGGCAAAGCGTTCGGCGTGCAGCACCTGGTAGGGCCGGGTGTGGTACGGGCGGGTGGCCGGGTCGATCGGGTCGGTGAGGCCGAGCTCGTTGTGCCAGCCGGCGACGAACCGGTAGGCGGCCGCCAGGTGCTCCTCGCGATCGGACCCCAGCGCTCCGTGGAGCATCGGCGTCAGCGTTGCGGCACAAGGCAATTGAGCGAAGGCGCTGCCGAACCACTTGCCGTACGGGGCGTAGCGGCGAGCCATCAGGAAGCACAGCCGCATCACGTCGCGGACCAGCCGGGCGGCGAGCACCGCGGACCCGAGCTCGTCGCCGACCTCACGGGTCCGGCCGACGAAGGCCTCCTCCTGGCTGAGGCGTTTCCACTGACAGGCCAACAGGTATCGCCAGATGTCGTCGGGATACCAGGCCAGTGCGGACCGGGCTCGGGTGAGGTCGCCGATGTCGTCATGGAACACCGCGCCGGCCGTGACCTCGGCGAAGCCCTGGGACGAGGTGGCCAGCCAGTCGAACGTCGTGATCCCGGCCAACGGATCGAAGCCCAGATGGCCGCGCAGCCACTCCCCCGGCCGAAACGCCTGTACTGGCACCGAGTCCGGGTCCGGCACGAAGATCTGGACGAACGGACCCCAGTCGTGGTCGCGGGACCGGTCCGTGTCGAAGCCCACCACCTCCGAGCCGTGGCCGATGCGGGCGGCGGCGTGCGGAATGCCTTGCAGCTTCGGCGCCAGCTCCGACTCGTAATGCTCCCGGGACTCCTTGAGCCCCGTCACCTCTTGCGGGCTTCGATGAGGAAACGCTTGGTGTGCGCGACAAACGGGCCGCTGCGCTGGATCTGGTCGTGCAGGGCCCGCAGCTGCGGGAGGTAGGCGTCCACAGTGAACCCCGGGACGATCCAGATCACCTTGCGCAGGAAGTGCACCACCGCCGCGATGTCGTTGAAGGTGGCGCGCAGCGACTCGTGCCGGAGGTCGACGACCTCCAGTCCGACCTTCTCGGCGTCGGCCGCCGCCAGTTCGGGATCACGGGAGTTGTCGACCTCCAGCGGCCCCAGGAACGCCTCCGAGACCTCGTGCATGGAGCCGGATCCGACCTGCTGCGAGAGATAGCCGCCGCCGGGCTTGAGCACCCGGGCGATCTCCGCCCAGCCGACCTCCGTGGGATGCCGGCTGACCACCAACTCGAAGGAGGAGTCCGGGAACGGCAGCGGGTCGAGGTTGTCGGCCTGGACGACCTCCACGCCGCGCGGCTCCAGGAGCCGGCGGGCCACCGCCAGGCTCGGCGGCCAGCCCTCGGTCGCCGCCGTCCGCGACGGCAGCTTCTCGACGGTGTTGAGCACTTCGCCGCCGCCGGTCTGGACGTCCAAAGCGGACTCCACCGTGGCCAGCCGCTCGCCGATCAGCCGGGCATAGCCCCAGGACGGGCGGGCCTCGGTCGCCCGGCCCTCGAACCAGGAGAAGTCCCAGCCGTCGACCGGCGCCGCCGCGCCCTCGGCGACAAGATCCTCGAAGGTGGCCATGCCGTCCAGCCTCACACGCCGGGCAAGCGCATTTCCAGCGGACGCGCCCACCTGAGTGGCTCGCTTGAGCCTGGAAAGGCACATGAGCCACTCAGGTGGCGTGGGGAACGCATCTGAGTGGCTCACTGGAAAAGCCATGTGAGCCACTCAGGTGCGACAGGGGTCAGTTCGGCTGGTTGCCGTGGGTCAGGGTCTCCCACGCCACGAACAGGATGTTGTCGCCGGCCGGCCGGTTGTTCATGACCAGCGTCTTGGTGTTGGCCATGACGTTGGGCAGCCGGTTGGCCAGGGCGTTGTAGCCGACCTCGGTCACCGGGCCGAGGCCCTTGTTGACCTTGCCGCCGCACAGCCAGGACGGCACGGCCGCGCCGAGTTCGTACTGGGCCTGGAAACCCAGCGCGTAGCGCAGGCGGGTGCCGATGTCGCCGGTGTACAGGTCGTTGCCCTGGATCCGGGAGGTCTCGGCGACGTCCGAGATGGACGCGATGCCGTAGCCGGTGTGCGTGAAGTCGCGGCAGGTCTCCTGGGTGAGGCCGTTGACGAAGGTGCTCTGGCCCTGCCAGTAGCTGATGATCGCGGCGCTGCCGCTGGGGCCGCCGGGCACGGTCTTGGGCAGGGCGCCGTCGGTGGTCAGGTACACGTACGCCGGCACGCGCAGCATGTACTTGGCCATGGCGGTGTCGTAGCTGCCCTTGTCGTCGAGGAAGACGGAGATGCCGACGGCGGCCTCCATCATGGTCAGTTCCCAGTTGCCGTTGCTGTTGCTGCCCTTGATGACCACGGGCAGGTAGACGGTGCGCAGCATGGTCTGGAACCGGCTGAGGTTGGCCCAGCCGCCGCTGTAGGTGTAGCGGATGATCTCGGCGGCGCGCGGCCACACCGAGCCGGCCCAGCCGGTCTGCAGCGGGGCGTTGCTGTTGGTGTGGCTGGTGATCACCGCGGACCAGGCGTCCATGATGGAGATGGCCTTCTTGGCGTACGTCGCGTTCTGGGTGATGTACCAGGCCAGCGCGTTGCCGTAGGCCGCGAGCGCGTCCTGGCGCTCGTCGGTGCAGCCGAGATTGGGGTTGGAGTACGGGCCGCACTCGACGACGGAGCGCGGGTGGGGCGACCGGCTCTGCGACAGTAGGGCGTCGGACATCATGGCCTGGTAGGCCTGGGTCTGCGGCTGGGCACCGGCGTTGACCTGGGACCGGATGTAGTCCAGCTGGGCCTGGCTGACCAGCACACCGGGATGCACGAACGCCGCCGGCGCCGCCCCGGCCTGCTGGCTAACCGATCCGACGGCCAGCAGGGAGACG
The DNA here is from genome assembly GCF_018263855.1 of Kutzneria sp. CA-103260. Lineage (GTDB taxonomy): Bacteria > Actinomycetota > Actinomycetes > Mycobacteriales > Pseudonocardiaceae > Kutzneria. The sequence continues at coordinate 5,815,937 of NZ_CP073318.1, forward strand.
AGCAACGACAGAATCGCGAGCAGGGACGTGGTCACACGTTTCGACATGACACTCCTCGGATGGCGGCGGTGCCTGACCGAGAACTAGCAGGGGAATGTCAGTCTTAGAGGTCCAGACCACTTTCGTCAATCTTGCACTGGCTCTTTCCGGAAAACCCAGAACCGAGCGCCCACATATGTGAACAATCCGACGCAGGCGGCCGCCCCGATCCGCGCGAGGAGCAGCGGCAGACCGGCGTGGTCCAGCCAGGTGGTGATCAGGCTGGTGAGGCCGAGATCGGCCAGCGTGAGCACGATGAAACGCAGCGCCTGCCCGCCGATCGGGGCGTGCGACTTGAAGTTCATGGTGCGGTTCAGCACGTAGTTGATGCCGAACGCGCAGCTGTAGCCGATGGTCAGCGGCACCCAGAGCGGCAGATCCGGGGCCCACGCCCGCAGCACGGCCAGGATGGACAGGTCGATGGCGAACGTGAAGGTCCCCAGAATGACGAACCCCACCAGTTCGGGCGTGATGAAGCGCAGCCTCGGCGGCAGCTTGGTCGCCCACCCGGTGAGCCAGCTGCCGAAGCGCTCCGCCCGCGTCTGCGGCGGGTTGGTCTGTGTTGGCACGCCCACCATCGTGCCAAGGCTTTTGCGAAGGTTGCCCGCGGTTCGCCAAACGTTCAGCGAGTGGTCCCGCTCAGCCGTTCCACGTCGGCCGCGCTGAGCCGGGGATCCGGGGCAACGGTGCGGACCGCGGGCCGGGTGCGGGCGGCGGACCGGATGCAGGACGCGAACCCCAGCGAGCGGGCGGCGAGCAGGGCGGCCCCGACCGCGGCCGGCGGCTCGTCCGGGGCGATCTCGACCGGCACGCCCAGCGCGGCGGCGACGACCTCGGCCGCCATCGGCACCTTCAGCACGGCCGGGTCGACGCGCACCCGGCTGATCGGCGCGCCGGCGGCGGTCAGCGCATCGCCGGCAGCGACGAGCAGCCGGCCGAGGCCGTCGATCCGCACGGCCGGCGGCGACTGGCCGTCGGTCAGATCGACGCCGACGGCCCAGACGCCATCGGCCAGGCGCTGCGTGAACAGGACGTCGTCGGAGACCGGTCGCGGGCTCAACACCGCCAGCACGAGCCGGGAACCGAGCCAGAGCACGGCGGTGCCGGCGTCGGTCACGCCCATGCCCAGCGCCGCCAGCGGCAGCCCGGCCGCGCCGACGACCAGCGGCAGCAATGCCGGCAGGGCCAGCAGTTGGGCCGCCTCGGTGACCAGCGGCACCTGGTCGGTGGGGTCGACCAGCGGCGGCAGCTGGGCGGTGCCGATGCCGGCCAGCTCCAGCGCTTTCGCGGACCACTCGGGTTCGGCGACGGCCAGCAGGCCGCCGGCCGAGGCACACGAGGTGTCGGCCAGCACGCGGGCGGTCAGCCGGGACAGCACGAAGTCCTTGAGTTCACACCATCGGGCGACGCGGGTGAGCAGGTCCGGGCCGTGCTCGGCGAACCAGGCCAGCCGCACCAGCGGCGAGCCGCCGTGCGCGCTGACGCCGGTGGCGTGCCGCAGCTCCGGGCCGATCCGCCGGGCCAGCGCGCGGGTCTGCGGGTCCGGGCCGGTGAACACCGGGGTCATCGGCCGGTCCAGCTCGTCCAGGCCGACCAGGGTGTCGCCCGATCCGGCCAGGGCCATGCCGCGCACCGGGAGCTGTCGGGTCGCGCACAGCTGGACGCAGCGGTCGATGGCCGCGAACACCACGTCCAGCGCGGCGTACGGGTCGAGCGTGCCTCGCGGGTAGCGCAACTGGACGTGGTCCAACACGGCCAGCTGATCACCCAGCACGGCCACCCGAACCGAGTCGGCCCCGACCTCGACCCCGAAGACCGCCCCTGCCGCCGTCATCTACAGCCTCCGTTCCGCCCGCTCCCCGATGTCCACTAGCACTGCTCATCATGGCGGTCTTCTACGCTGCGTAGTGGACGAGTTGACAGCTGTGAGCGAACTGTCCGGATTCTGTCCCAAAGCACTCAGTCTCGGAGCGGCGCGCCCTGCCACCGCCAGCCTGCCCGGTTCGGCAATCCCGGCAACTCGACGCGGTCGGTGGCCCACAGCAGCGCCGTCCACGGCTCGGCAGCCACGCTGACCTCCGGGAACATCCGCTCCAGGACCCGCGCGCAGACGTCGGCCGGCGGATCGAGCGCGACGCCGAGGCCGCGGGCGATGTCCTCGCCGTGCACCAGGATCTCCACCACGCCCATGCCGGCGAAGCCCTCGGGGTCGGCCATGCCGGTCGGGTGGTAGGCCCGCACCTCGGGCCCGGTCACGGCGACCGTCGCGGCCAACAGCTTTCCGCCCGTGACGGCGAACTCCAGCGCGTCGGCGACCGTGGCGTCCTTCATGAGCGCGGCCTCATAGGCGACGTAGCGGTCGTCGCGCCGGGTCACGAGCTGGGCGGCGTAGGACAGCACGCAGTCGCCGACGTGCTCGGCGGTGCGGTACGCGTCCAGGTCGCCGGTGCCGGCGGCGGCGGTCCAGTCGCGGTCCACGACGGGGGCCAGGGCGGCTTCGAGAGCGGCGGTCGCGGCGTGCAGGTCGGCTGCGGTGACAGGCATGCCGACCACCCTACCTAGGAATACTAGGTATTTGCCCCGCCGGTTCCTAAGTAATTCAAGCCAGCCTGAACGGACGCATTCGACGGACCTTTCGGTGGTTTTTCCCTAACGACCACGGCCGTAGACTCGGCGGTGCGAATTTCCCTGCTCACAACACCCGGGAAGCAATTGTACGACCTTTCCGCGGCGGAGGTTTCCGTGTCCGAAAAAACAGCTCCCGGCCGCTGTCCCGTGGCCCACCCGAGATCAGCTGCACAGGCCGCGCCGATGGCGCCCATCCTTGGCAAACCCGTCTCGCGGCGCACCCTGCTGCGCACCGCGGGCGCGTTCACCGGCGCGCTCGGCACACTGGCGCTGCTCCAGGACGGCGCGATCGTGCCGCAACGGCTGGCGATGGCCGACCCGGCCACGTCGTTCCCGGACGTGCAGTTCGACCTCGGCCCGTTCATGCCGCCGGCGGTCACCTACGACGGCATTCCCGTCGGCATGCCGCCGGTGCACACGGTTTTCCTCACCGCGACCCTGAGCGGCCGGCCCAGCTGGGCCGACCAGTCGCGAATGGAATCGGCGCTGCGCACCGTCGAGGCGAACTATCCGTACGCGCCGGGCGGCATTTTCACGCACGTGTCCTACAGCGACAACTACTTCGCCCGGTTCCCGGCGACCGTGGTCGACGCGACCATGCCACGCACCCTGTCCGGCGACCTGCCGGTGCTGCAACGCGCGGTGCCCTCGCCCACTGACGTGGCCCCGGGCGCACATGTGTTGGAACTGCGCCGGCCGGCGTTCAACGTGCCGGTCCGGATGGAGGACAACGACCTGCTGTTCACGGTGCGCGGCGACGACCCGTCCTATGTGGCGGACGTCGTGTCGTGGCTGTCCGGCAGCAACAAGCTGGTCGGCCGCACCATCAACTCGCCGCGGTTCGACGCCGGTATGCGGATCACCTCGTCGCGGGCGATGTTCGTGCAGATCGGCCTGCCCCGCTACGTCGCGGCCAACGCCGGCTTCGCGTGGCAGTCCTTCGTGAACTCGGACTCGCCGATGTGGATGGGTTTCGCCGACCAGCAGGTCGACGCGGCCGCGCCGGCCCAGAACGTGACCTTCGCCGGCGGTGGCGGCATCCACCTGAGCACCGCGACACCCGGCTCGTACTTCGACAACGGCGCGATCCAGCACCTCTCGCACGTGCTGCTGGACCTGGAGCAGTTCTACCTCAACGGGCGCGACCCGGACGAGGGCCCGGACACCCGGGAGCCGTTCGACGAGCGGATCCAGTACATGTTCCACTCCCCCGCGCCGGTGGAGCAGAACCCCGACGACCCGTTCTACAACGGCGGCGGCCCGACGAACCTGACCATGCGCGGCGCCATCGTGCGCAACCAGTTCCACGGCGCCGGCTACGCCGAGCAGAGCGCCCAGCAGTTCCAGCGCATGGGCCACCTGTCCACGCTGCAGCGCTCCGCCCGCACCGCCGACGGCCGCCCCATCCATATCCGCATCGACGGCCCCGGCTTCGACGCCATGGACACCACCACCGGCCGCAACACCCCGAAGCTCCAGTTCTCCGGCTTCTTCCCCAGTGCCGACTTCTTCGCCACCATGCGGGCCAACCAGTCGTCGGTGGACCTGCTGGAGAAGTACGACCTGGACGAGGAGGACCACGGGCTGGAGCGGTTCATCACCGCCACCCGGCGGCAGAACTACCTCATCCCGCCCCGCCGCCACCGCTCCTTCCCCCTAGCCGAACTCGTCTAAGGGATTGGGTGTCTCCAAGACCCACAAACCCTGCCGAGGGAGGTCTCTGACAGCCACAAACCCCCGGGCCGGCCCGGGGGTTTGTGGCTGTCAGAGACAGCGGCGACCGTGGTTTGCAGGTCTTGAAGACACCCAAACTCTTGGGTTAGTTGCCGGTGCCGCCGGTGCCGGTGCCGCCGGGGGTCTGGCCGGGGGCGCCGCCGCCGAAGCCGCCGCGGCCGGTCATCTGCTGGTCGCTGATGGAGGTCGCGGTGCCGGTGCCGCCGGACAGCTTGGCGATGATCGTCACCGTGGTGCCGGTCTTGAGCGCGCTGACCTGCTCATTGCCCTCGTCGACCTGGGTGGACGAGTCGATCACGTAGGTCTGGGTGTAGCCGTCGGTGCTCTTGGCGGTGATCGAGGTGGCGCTGACCGCGGTGATCTCGCCGGTCTGCAGCCGCTCGGTGACGTAGCTGCCGTTGTCGGACACGGTGAAGTCGCCGTGCAGGGCGGACAGCAGTCCGCCGATGCCGCCGGCCCCGCCGCGGCCACCGGCGAAGCCGCCACCGCCGCCGGCCCCGAAGCCGCCGGGCCCCTGGGTGGCGGCGTTGGCGGTGCCGGTGTCGACCAGCTTGGAGATGCCGTAGCCACCACCGGCGGCCACGACGGCGGCGACGGCGACCACGGCGGCGGTCTTGCCCGCCGACCAGCGCTTGGACTGCTGCGGGGAGCCATCGGGCGTGGCCGGCGGCTGCTGCGGCTGCGGCGCTGCACCCCAGACCGGCTCGGAACCTTCGGCGGGCTGCTGGGTGTCCATCGGTTTCCTCCTGGTTCGGGCTTGTGACAGCCACCCTGGCGAGCCGGCCTGTGCGCGAGCTGTGCGCACTGTGGGCACATCCTGTGAGCAAGGCCCACAGGTGATACACAGGATTCACACAGCGACCGCAAAGTCGAGGCCAACAGGATGGAGCGATGAACGGCGAACTCAGGCGTGCGGACGGCAGCCAGCCGCGGGTGCTCGTGGTGGACGACGAGACGGCGCTCGCGGAGCTGGTGAGCATGGCTCTGCGCTTCGAGAGCTGGGCGGTGCGCTGCGCCGCGGACGGCAGCTCCGCGGTCCGCGAGGCCAAGCAGTTCCGCCCGGACGCCATCGTGCTCGACATCATGCTGCCCGACCTGGACGGGCTGGAGGTGCTGCGCCGGATCCGGATGGACCAGCCCGACGTGCCGGTGCTGTTCCTGACGGCCAAGGACGCGGTCGAGGACCGCATCGCCGGGCTGACCGTGGGCGGCGACGACTACGTGACCAAGCCGTTCAGCGTGGAGGAGCTGGTGTTGCGGGTGCGCTCGCTGCTGCGCCGTTCCAACTCGGTGGCCTCGGTGACCAGCTCGCAGCTGGTGGTCGGCGAGCTGTCCCTGGACGAGGACAGCCGCGAGGTCCGCCGGGACGGCCAGGAGATCCACCTGACCGCCACCGAGTTCGAGCTGCTGCGCTACCTGATGCGCAACCCGCGCCGGGTGCTGAGCAAGGCCCAGATCCTGGACCGGGTGTGGGAGTACGACTTCGGCGGCCAGGCCAATATCGTCGAGCTGTACATCTCGTACCTGCGCAAGAAGATCGACGCCGGCCGGGAACCGATGATCCACACCATGCGCGGCGCCGGCTATGTCCTCCGTCCCACGGGCTGACCGCCGACGGCGCTGGACCCTCCGGCGCAAGTTGGTCGTCGCCGTCGTCCTGTTGCTCACGGTGGTGTCGCTGGCGATCGGCCTGATCGGCGAGGTGTTCATCCGCGACACCATGGTCACCCAGGTGGACAGCCAGCTCCAACAGGCCGTCGACCGCGGCGATCACGGCCCGGGCCCGTTCGACGGTGGCGGTGGTGGCGGAGGAGGACGTGGCGGACCGTATCCGAACTGGTGCAACACCACGGGCATGCCGACGAACGTGGTGCCCCCGGGTCTCGGCCCCGGGGCACTCGGCGTGCGTGGCTCGGGCGCGGTCGTGCTCGATCAGAACGTCTGCCCGAAGATCCTGGCCAACAACCAGATCGCCGCGCTGACGAGCGCACCGGCCGACGGCCATCCGCACACCGTGAGCGTGCCTGGCCTCGGCGACTACCGCGTGATCGCCACGAACAACGGCGCGGTGCTCACCGGGCTGCCGCTGAACCAGGTCGACAACACGTTGGACAGCATCAACATCGCGCTGCTGGTCATCGCGGGGATCGGGTTGGTGGTCGCCGGCAGTGCTGGCGCGGTGATCATCAGCGCCGCGTTGCGGCCGTTGGACCGGGTGGCGGCGACCGCCAGCCGGGTGGTCGAGCTTCCCCTGGATCGGGGCGAAGTCGCCTTGTCGGTAAGGGTTCCCGACGAGGACACCGATCCGCGCACCGAGGTCGGCAAGGTCGGGGCGGCGCTGAACCGGATGCTCGGCCACGTGGCGTCGGCGCTGAACGTCCGCCAGGAGAGCGAAACCCGGGTCCGGCAGTTCGTCGCCGACGCCAGCCACGAGCTGCGCACCCCGCTGGCGTCCATCCGCGGCTACGCCGAGCTGACCCGCCGCTACGAGGGCCAGGTGCCGCCGGACGTGTCGCACGCGATGCGGCGCATCCAGTCCGAGTCCACCCGGATGACCTCGCTCGTCGAGGAACTGTTGCTGCTGGCCAGGTTGGATGCCGGGCGGCCGCTCGCGCGCGAGCCCGTCGACCTGTCCCGGCTGGTGGTCGACGCGGTCAGCGACGCGCACGTGACGAGCCGGGATCACCGATGGCAGCTGGCGATTCCGGCCGAGCCGGTGTTCGTGCTCGGCGACAGCCAGGCGCTGCACCAGGTTCTGCTCAACCTGCTCGGCAACGCCCGCGCCCACACGCCGCCCGGCACGACCGTGGTCACCGGGATCCACAATGGACAGCCCGGCGAGGTCGTGCTCCAGGTCGTCGACGACGGACCGGGGATTCCCCAGCAGCTGCAACCGGAAGTGTTCGAGCGGTTCGCCCGCGGCGACGGCTCCCGCTCGCGGGCGTCCGGCGGCACCGGGCTCGGGCTGTCGATCGTCGCCGCCATCGTCGACGCGCACGGCGGCGAGGTCGCCCTGGAGAGCCGGCCGGGCCGCACTGTGTTCACGGTGCGGCTCACAGCCGGCGCACAGTGAGCGCACACAACCGGCACAGCGCCCACCCCGAGGCTGGTCCCATGACAACGACGATGACCCGGCCCGCGGCTGCCCCGGCGGCCGACGCGCCCGGACGACGCGGCTGGCACCGGCCGGCGCTGGCGGTGCTGCTGCTGGGCACCGCCGTGCTGTACCTGTGGAATCTGGGGGCTTCGAGCTACGGCAACGACTTCTACGCGCAGGCGGTCCAGGCCGGCAGCCAGAACTGGGAAGCGCTGCTGTTCGGGTCGTTGGATCCCGGCAACGTCATCACCGTGGACAAGCCGCCGGCGGCACTGTGGATCATGGGCTTGTCGGCCCGGATCTTCGGCTTCAACTCGTGGAGTCTGCTTGCCCCGCAAGCGGTCGAGGGTGTGCTGGCGGTCTGGCTGCTGTACGCCGCCGTGCGCCGCCGGTTCGGCCACGGCGCTGGTCTGGCCGCCGGCGCCGCGCTGGCGCTGACGCCCGTCGCCGTGCTGATGTTCCGGTTCGACAACCCGGATGCGCTGCTGGTACTGCTGATGGTCGCCGGCGCGTACTGCGTGGTGCGGGCCACCGAGAAGGCCAACTGGAAGTGGCTGGCGCTGGCCGGCGCGGCCATCGGGTTCGCGTTCCTGACCAAGATGTTGCAGGGCTTCCTGGTGCTGCCGGCGTTCGGGCTGGTGTACCTGATCGCCGCGCCGACCACGCTGTGGCGGCGAATCCTGCACCTCGGCGGCGCGGTGGTGGCGCTGGTGGTGTCGGCCGGGTGGTTCATCGCGCTGGCCGAGTTGTGGCCGGCGTCCTCGCGGCCGTACATCGGCGGATCGACCAACAACAGCCTGCTGGAACTGGCGCTGGGCTACAACGGCCTCGGCCGGATCTTCGGCGGACAGGGCAACGGCGGCGGGGGTGGCGGGGGCTTCGGCGGCGGTGGTGGCGGGAACCTGTCGTTCGGTGGCAGTGCCAGCATCACCCGGATGTTCGGCCAGGCCTTCGGCACCGAGATCTCGTGGCTGCTGCCCGCCGCGCTGATCGCGCTGGTCGCTGGGCTGTGGTTCACGCGGCGGGCGCCGCGCACCGACCAGACCCGGGCCTCGCTGCTGCTGTGGGGCGGCTGGCTACTCGTCACCGGGCTGGTGTTCAGCTTCATGGACGGCACCATCCACCCGTACTACTCGGTCGCGCTGGCCCCCGCCATCGCCGCCCTCGTCGCCATCGGCGGCCGGCAGCTCTGGCGCGGCCGGGCTCTGTTCTCGGTGCGGGCCTGGCTGGCCGCCATGATCGCGGTCACCGGCGTGTGGGACTTCGTGCTGCTGTCCGAGGACTCCAGCTGGCTGCCGTGGCTGCGCTGGCTCGTGCTCGTCGCCGGCATCGCCGTCGCCGCCCTGGTTCTCCTGCAGGGCGACCAGTTCCGCCGGCTCATCGTCGTCGCCGCCATCGCCGGCATGATCGGCACCGCCTCCTTCGGCGTGGCCACCGCCGCCGTGCCGCACACCGGTTCCATCCCCGTCTCCGGTCCGTCCAGCAACAGCGGCTTCGGTGGCGGCGGCGGTCCCGGCGGCGGCGGGGACGGGCAGACCAGTTCCGCTCTGGTCAGCCTGCTCCAGGCCACCACCACCGAATGGGCCGCCGCCGCCGAAGGCTCCATGTCCTCTGCCCCGCTTGCCCTGGCCAGCGGCAAGTCGGTGATGGCCATCGGCGGCTTCAACGGCTCCGACCCGGCCCCCACCCTGGCCCAGTTCCAGCAGTACGTGGCCGAGGGCAAGATCAGCTACTACGTCAGCGGCGGCCGCGGCGGCGGTCCCGGCGGCGGTAGCAGCGAGATCGCCACCTGGGTCGCCGCGCATTACAAGGCGCAGACCGTCGGTGGTACCACGGTTTACGATCTGCGTACCAGTTCCTGAACACCGTCCACAATGGACCATTCGGGTTCACAGGCTGGGGACCGTTCTGTGAAAAGCAGGCGGTTCCCAGCCGGGCGTGACCTGCCTACCGTTCCTCGGGAGCCGACCCGAGGAGCACTCGATGTCCCGATTCTCCCCGCTCGTCCTGATCGCCGCGCTTGTCGCCGCGGGGCTGTCGTTACCCGGAGCCGCCCACGCCGCCACCTGTTCTACGGCAAGGCTTCCCTTACCTGACGCCTCGTGCACGCCGGGCGCCTTCAACCCGGATGTGACGCAGTCCACCATCAACAGCACGATCTGCGTCTCCGGCTGGACTGCCACCGTGCGGCCGCCGACCTCGTACACCAACGCCCTGAAGAAGCAGGGCATCGCCGACTACGGCTACAGCGACACCAACATGTCCGACTACGAGGAGGACCACCTCGTCCCCCTTGAGCTCGGTGGCGCGCCCCGTGATCCGAAGAACCTGTGGCCCGAGCCGCACGCCGGCGCGAAGAACTCGTACAGCAAGGACTCCGTCGAGAACAAGCTGAAGACCGCGGTCTGCAACGGCCAGGTCACGCTCTCGGCGGCACGCAACGCCATCGCCACCAACTGGACCACCGCCCTGTCCGTGGTGGGCCTGTCCTCCTCGTTCGCCCCGGCCGCCGGCAGCGTGCCCCGTCCCGACCACATCCTGGTCGTCATCGACGAGAACCACGCCCAGGGCGAGATCGTCGGCAGCGCCAACGCGCCGTACATCACCGGTCTTTCCCAGACCGGGGCCAACTTCACCAACTCGCATGCCATCTCGCACCCGAGCCAGCCCAACTACCTGGCGCTGTTCTCCGGGAGCACGCAGGGTGTCACCAGTGACACCTGCCCCAAGAAGGCCTTCACCACCGCCGACCTCGGCGGCCAGGCGCTGGCCGCGGGCATCGGCTTCGCCGGCTACTCCGAGAGCCTGCCGTCGGTCGGCTCCACGGCCTGCACCTCCGGCAACTACGCCCGCAAGCACAACCCGTGGGTCGACTTCTCCGACGTGCCCAGCTCGGCCAACCTGCGCTTCACCGACTTCCCCACCGACTACACCAAGCTGCCCGCCGTGTCGTTCGTCGTGCCCAACCTCCAGAACGACATGCACGACGGCACCATCCAGCAGGGCGACGCCTGGCTCAAGCAGCACCTCGACGGCTACATCCAGTGGGCCAAGACCCACAACAGCCTGTTCGTGCTCACCTTCGACGAGGACGACTACACCACCGCCAACCAGATCCCCACCGTCATCACGGGCGCGGGCGTGAAGACCGGCAACTACAACGAGAACATCAGCCACTACAGCGTCCTGCGCACCATCGAGGACGCCTACGGCCTGCCCCACGCCGGCTCCGCCGCCTCCGCCACCCCCATCACCGACATCTGGGGCTGACCCCAGGGATTCAGGGCGCGCTGGCACGATCAGCCGATGCTGGTCGTGGCCGTGTGCGGCTCCCCCGGAGCCGGAAAAACCACCGTCGCCCGCGCAACGGCACGCCACCTCGGCGTGCCGTTGCTGTCTCGGGACGAGCTCAAGACCGGCCTGGGCCTTTCTGCCACTGCCGAGGGCATTCGGTTCCCTCCGGACTTCCACATCGCCGGCGGCCCTTTCAGCGTGCGCGCCGAGGCCGTGATGGTCGACACCGCCCGGCTGCTCGCGTCTGCGGGGATGACCTTTGTCGTGGAGTCCTCCGTGCTGTCCCCCTCGCTGCTCGATGCGGTGCGCCCAGCCCGCGTGCTCGCCGTCCACGTCACCGCCGACGCGTCCGTCATCGGCCACCGCCTCCGCGCCCGTACGGGGATCACCGCCCAGCAGCTCGCCGCCCAGTTCCAACGGGGCGAGATGCCGCCGTCGATTTTCGTGCCGCCCAGCGACGTCGACGCCGTCGTCACGGTCGACACCTCGGATCACCAAACCCCGGACGTCGAGCCCATCGAGGCAGCGGCCTTGGCCCTGTTTCGAGATCAGGAGACCGCGGGCACCGATCCCGCCGGGCCGCCGTAGAGGCCGGGGCCGGTGATCTCCACGGTGGCGAGGAAGTTGGTGGACGCGGCGTACGAGGACTCGATGAGCTCGGCGGTGTGGCCGAAGTCGAGCGGGGTGACGGCCTGGACCGGGGCGCCGGGGAGATAGAGCACGGGCACGGCCTCGGCGGCGAGGTCGGCTTCGAGGACGGCCTGGTTGCGCATGCCGAGGGTGGCCCAGAACAGGAGGGTCTCGGCGAGTGAGCCGGGGACCTCCGGGAGGTGGCCGGGGAAGGTGCAGTCGAGCACCACCAACGACTTCGCACCCATGGCGAGGGCCTGTCGAATGGGCACGTTGGCCAGCACGCCGCCGTCGTAGAGGACCTTGTCCTCCCGGCGCACGGGCGGATAGACGCCGGGAATGGCGGCGGAGGCGAGGATCGCGGGCACGAGGTCGCCGGAGGTCATGAGCACCGGCAGGCCGGTGACGGCGTCGACGGCCACGGCGCCGAAGGGCAGGCGCAGCTCGGCGAAGTCGGTGACGCCGCCGAGGCCCTCGACGAGCACGTCGACGAGACCGGTGTTGGGGAACAGGTAGGTCCGTTCCCGGCGCAGGGTGCGCAGCTGGGCGATCGGCCCGCCGGGGAACACCCGCGCCCGGGTCATGCCGGCCCAGAGCTCAGCGAGCCGGTCGGCGGCGTGCGCCGGGTCGAGGGCGAGCAGCGAGCCGTTGACGGAGCCGACGGACGTGCCGGTGACCAGGTCGGGGGTGACGCCGCGGTCCGCGAGCGCCCGCAGCATGCCGACCTGGATGGCCCCGAGGCTGCCGCCACCTCCGAGCACGAACCCGACCGGCGCGGGCAGACAGATCCGATCCACGGCCGCATCGTGCCAGCTCAGCCGTCCGGCCGCCGGGAAGGCCTGGGCACGGGTCTAACTGGCCGTTGACGGCGGTGTAGCCGGTCTGTAACGCTGTGAGTCCTGTCACGCAAAAACTTAACAGGCTGCCGTTAATTTCTGGCATGAGTCCGGAAGATTCTCGCCACACCCCTGCTGCCAGACGAGAGGTAGACGACTCGATGAGCGCTCCCCGACCCCTGCGGAGACTGGCAGCGGCGCTGCTCGGTCTCGGCCTGTTAGCGATGGGCGGGCCGGCCATCGCCGCCGGCGCGCCGGCGGCCAGACCAGCCGCGACGATGACTCCGACCGTCACGGCGGCGGCCAGCAGCGCCACCGGCGCGCAGCCCGCCAGCAAGATCATCGATTCGGATCCCAACTCGTACTGGCAGAGCTCGGGCTCGGCGTTCCCGCAGTGGGCGCAGGTCGACCTGGGCAAGGTCACCCGGTTCGGCGGCGTGGTGATGAAGGTGCCGGCCGCCTGGACCAGCCGCACCGAGACGCTCGCCGTGCAGGGCAGCAACGACGGCAAGACCTTCAACACCATCGTCGAGTCCAAGGCGTACGGCTTCGACCCCAGGTCCGACAACACGGTCCGGGTCGACTTCGGCGCGGTGCTGTCCCGGTACGTGCGCGTCGAGGTCACCGGCAACTCGGCCGGCTCCCAGGCCCAGCTGTCCGACCTGGAGGTCGTGCCGGCCGCGGTCGCGGCCACCAACCTGGCCGCCGGCAAGACGATGACCGCCAGCGGCTACGTGCAGAACTACACGCCGGCCAACGCCAACGACGGCAACCAGAGCAGCTACTGGGAGAGCACCAACAACGCCTTCCCGCAGTGGCTCCAGGTCGACCTCGGGGCCTCGGTCAGCAGCACGCAGATCGTGCTCAAGCTGCCGACCGCCAACTGGGGCGCCCGCACCCAGACGCTGGCCGTGCAGGGCAGCACCGACGGCAGCAACTTCTCCCAGATCGTCGCCTCCGCCGGCTACACCTTCGACCCGGCGTCGAACAACACCGTGACGGTCAACTACACCCCGCTGACCACCCGGTACCTGCGGCTGAACATCACCGGCAACACCGGCTGGCCGGCCGGCCAGATCTCGGAGTTCGAGGTGTACGGCCCGGCGTCCGGCGACACCCAGGCCCCGACCGCGCCGGGCAACCTCGCCTACACCCAGCCGGCCTCCGGCCAGATCGCGCTGACCTGGTCCGCCTCCACCGACAACGTCGGTGTCACCGGCTACGACATCTACGCCAACAACGCGTTGCGCACCAGCGTTTCCGGCACCACGCTGAGCTACACCGACAGCCAGCCGGACACCGCGACCGTCACCTACTTCGTGCGGGCGCACGACGCCGCCGGCAACCAATCCGGCAACAGCAACAGCGTCACCAGGTCCGGCAGCGGCGGCGGCAACCCCGGCACCAACCTGGCCGTGGGCAAGCCGATCACCGCGTCCTCGACCCAACTGAACTTCGTCGCCACCAACGCCGACGACAACGACACCACCACCTACTGGGAGGGCGCGGGCGGCACGTATCCGCAGACCCTGACCGTGCAGCTGGGGTCCAACGCGGACACCAGCTCCGTGGTGGTGAAGCTGAACCCGGCCAGCATCTGGGGTCCGCGGACGCAGACCATCGAGGTGCTGGGCCGCGAGCAGAGCGCCACCGGCTTCACCAGCCTGGTGCCGGCGACCACCTACTCCTTCGACCCGGCCAGCGGCAACACCGTCACCATCCCGGTGTCCGCGCGGGTCGCCGACGTGCAGCTGAAGTTCACCGCGAACTCCGGCGCCGGCGGCGGCCAGGCGGCCGAGTTCCAGGTGATCGGCGTCCCCGCGCCCAACCCGGACCTGACCATCACCGGGTCGTCCTGGACGCCGACCTCGCCGGTGGAGACCGACAGCGTCACCACCAGTGCGACCGTGAAGAACATCGGCACGCTGCCGGCCGGCGCCACCGACGTCAACTTCTACCTGGGCACCACCAAGGTCGGCACCGCGCAGGTCGGCGCGCTGGCCGCGGGCGCGTCCAGCACCGTGTCGGCGTCGATCGGCGCGCAGACAGCCGGGTCGTACCAGCTGACGGCCAAGGTGGACGAGTCCAACAAGGTCATCGAGCAGAACGAGAACAACAACTCCTACACCAACCCGACCGCGCTGGTGGTGACGCCGGTGCAGAGCAGCGACCTGGTGGCCACCACCAACTGGACGCCGAGCAACCCGTCCGCCGGCAACCCGGTCGCGTTCTCGGTGACGCTGAAGAACCAGGGCACGATCGCGTCGGCCAGCGGCGCGCACGGCATCACCGTGACGGTCAAGGACGCCTCCAGCGGCTCGACGGTGGCCACGCTGACCGGCTCGTACAGCGGCGTGATCAACGCCGGGGCGACGGCCAGCCCGGTGAACGTGGGCAACTGGACGGCGGCCAACGGCAACTACACCGTGACCACCACGGTGGCCAACGACGCCAACGAGCTGCCCATCAAGCAGGGCAACAACACCAGCACCGCCAACCTGTTCGTGGGCCGCGGCGCCAACATGCCGTACGACTCCTACGAGGCGGAGAGCGGCGTGCTGGCCGGCGGCGCGACAGTCCTCAGTCCCAACCGGACGATCGGCGACCCCGCGGGCGAGGCGTCCGGCCGGCAGGCCGTGGCGCTGACCCAGACCGGCGCGTCGGTGGAGTTCACCACCCGAGAGGCGACCAACACCCTGGTCACCCGGTTCTCCATCCCCGACGGCACTACGTCCACTTTGGACATCTACGTGGACGGCACACTGCTCAAGCCGATCAACCTGACCTCGCAGTACTCCTGGCTGTACGGGGCGGAGGCCTCACCGTCCAACGACGCCGGCGCGGGCTCCCCGCGGCACATCTACGACGAGGCCAACGTGCTGCTCGGCACCACGGTGCCGGCCGGCCACAAGATCCGGCTGCAGAAGGACGCGGCCAACGGCGGCAACTTCTGGATCGACTTCATCAACCTGGAACTGGCCACCGCGCAGCCGAACCCGGACCCGGCGCACTACGCCGTGCCGGCCGGCTTCACCCAGCAGGACGTGCAGAACGCGTTCGACACGGTGCGCCAGAGCAGCACCCTGACCGGCGTCTACCTGCCGGCCGGCGACTACGCGGTCAGCGGCAAGATGACCATCTACGGCAAGGCGATCACCGTCGTCGGCGCCGGCCCCTGGTACACCCGGTTCGACGCGCCGAGCGGGCAGAGCAACACCGATCTCGGCTTCACCATCCAGAGCACGGCCAACGGCTCCAAGCTGTCCGGCTTCGCCGTGTTCGGCAACTACAACATCCGGCAGGACGGGCCGGGCAAGGTGTTCGACCTGGCCGGGGTCTCCAACCTGACCCTGGACAACATCTGGGTCGAGCACATGATGTGCATGTTCTGGGGCAGCAACGTGCAGAACATCACCATCAGCAACTCCCGGATCCGGGACACCTTCGCCGACGGCGTCAACATGACCAACGGCAGCTCCAACAACCACATCGTCAACGACGAGGCCCGGTCCACCGGCGACGACAGCTTCGCCATGTTCGCCGCCACCGACGCCGGCGGCGGCAACGAGACCGGCAACGTGTTCGAGAACCTGACCGCCGTGCTCACCTGGCGGGCCGCCGGGTTCGCGGTGTACGGCGGCGAGGACAACACGTTCCGCAACCTGTACGTGGCCGACATGCTGACCTACGCCGGCATCACCGTCAGCTCGCTCAACTTCGGCTACCCGATGCGGGACTTCGGGCCGGATCCCACCACGATCCAGAACGTGTCGATCGTCAGGGCCGGCGGCCACTTCTGGGGCGCGCAGACCTTCCCGGGCATATGGATGTTCTCCGCCAACCAGAAGTTCCAGGGGATCAGGGTCAGCGACGTGGACATCGTCGACCCGACCTACAGCGGCATCATGTTCCAGACCGACTACGTCGGCGGGGCGCCGCTGAACCCGATCACCGACACCGTGCTGACCAACGTGTCCATCAGCGGCGCGCAGCAGAGCGGTGACGCCTACAACGCCAAGTCCGGCTTCGGCATCTGGGCCAACGAGTTGCCGGAGGCGGGCCAGGGCCCGGCCGTCGGCTCGGCGACCTTCACCAACCTGAAGCTGTCCAACAACTACATCGACATCAGAAACACGACCAGCACCTTCACCATCACCCGCAACTAACCCCCAACCCGCGAGTCCCGCTCTCAGGCAGCTGAATGTCGAGTTCCGAAACCGGCATCATGCTTGCCCGAGAGCGGGACTCGCGGGGGTTCGCAGGCCGTTGAGGAGCAGGGTGCAGACGGCGTCCAGAGCCTCGGCCATGCCGGGGTTGTGCCATTCGGCGGCGAGGGCCGGGTGGTGGAAACGCATGGTGGCATGGAAAACGGCGAGGGCGGCCTGGGCGGGGTCGACAGCGGCGAAGTCGCCGGTGGTGACGCCGTCGGCGATGATGCGGCGCAGTTGGGCCAGCAGACCCTCCACATGCTCGATGGACGGAGCGTTGTGTTCGGCGGCCAGGATGCCGTAGGTGGCGAACAGCTCCGGGTCGTCGGAGGCCTTGGCCTGCTTGGCGGTGAACATCGCGAGGAGCCAGGCGCGCAGGCGGTCCGGCGGCGCCAGGCCGGTGTCGTCGGCGACCGGAGCGAGGGCGGCCAGGGCGGCCTGGAGCCAACGGCGGGTGACGGCCTCGCGCAGCGCCGCCTTGGACGGAAAGTGCCGGTACACGGCGGCATGGCTGACCCCGAGCACCCGGGCCACGTCCTGCACGGTGGCCTTGGCCGCACCATGGCGACGGAGAACGTCCTCGGTGGCGGCGAGAATCCCGTCGGCGTCGAGCATCAGCGTTCACTGTCCAAAAGAGACATCAGCGCCGGGGCGTAACGCTCGCCGGCGACGGCGTCGTGCGGCACGGCCCGCTCGATGGCGGCCAGATCGTCGTCGCTGAGCACGATGTCGGCCGCTGGCAACGCTTCCTGGATCCGCCCAGGACGCTTGGCCCCGACCAGGGCGACGACGTTGGGCTGCGCCAGCACCCAGGCGATCGCCAGTTGCGCGACAGCGACGCCACGATCGTCGGCGACTCGCCGCAGCTGTTCAACAAGGGCAAGGTTCTGCGCGATGTTGCCGGCCGCGAACCAGGGCAGATGCGCCGGCCCATGGCCTTGCCACGCACCGGTCAACAGGCCGTGCGCGAGCACGCCGTAGGCGGTGACGCCGATGCCCAACTCCTGGCAGGTGGTCAGGATGTCGCGCTCGATGCCCCGGCTGAACAGCGAGTACTCCAGTTGAACGCTGGCGATCGGGTGCACGGCATGGGCCCGGCGGATCGTCTCCGACCCTACCTCGGACAGGCCGATGGCCCGCACATGCCCGGCCTCGACCAACTCGGCCAGGGCGCCGACGGTCTCCTCGATGGGCACGGAGTTGTCGAGCCGGGCCGGGAAGTACAGGTCGATGTAGTCGGTCCCGAGCCGCTGCAACGAGTAGGCCAGGAAGTTCTTGACCGCGACCGGACGGCAGTCCACGCCGTGGAAATGCTCGTCCGGACCGCGCAGCGCCCCGAACTTCAGACTCAGCGCCACTTTCTCCCGATCCTCGGGCCGCAGCGCGCGGCCGATGAGCATCTCGTTGTGGCCCATGCCGTAGAAGTCGGCCGTGTCGAGCAGGGTGACGCCGGCGTCGATCGCGGCGCGGATCGTCGCGACACTGTCAGCCTCGCCAGCCGCGCCTCGACTGTCGGACATCCCGGCACAGCCCAGGCCGATCGAAGACACGCTCAGGGAGCCAAGTTGCCTCATGCCGACCACGCTAGCCTGCCCGGTTACAGATTTCAACTTTTGTAACTTGTCACTTCGCTGTAGACGACCAAGGTCTGCTCGGGTCGTTCGGCCAGGTGGAACGCGGTGTACGCGAACTCGGTGATCCGACACCCCGGCGGCCGAAGGCGTTTGCGGCCGCTCTGACGCACCTGCACGTCGTAGCGTGGCCACCAGGCCCGAACCTCGGCGCTGGCCGCGTGCAACTCGTCGATCAAGGCCGTGAACCGCGGGTGGTCGGGGTGCCGGCCGGCCAGCGTGCGTAGCCGGGCCAGCAGACCGCGAGCCTCCGACTCCCAATCGACCACCACCCGCCGCGCCACCGGCTCGGTGAAAACCCACCGGACGAAGTTCGGCCGCTGCGCGGTGAGGTTCGGGAACAGGTCGTCGGCGGCCTGGTTGTAGCTGAGCACGTCGTAGCTGTTGCCGATGATGTACGCCGGATTCGGTTGCAGCATCAGCGGAACGGCCGCCTCCTCGGCGGTGAGCCGCTCGTCGGCGACCTCGCCGGCCGGGGTCTGCCCGGCGAGCCGGAACAGGTGGTCGCGCTCGGCCCCGTCCAGCCGCAGCGCCTCGGCCAGCGCGGTGAGCACCTGCTCGGACGGCCGGATGTCCCGCCCCTGCTCCAGGTACGTGTACCAGGTGGCGCTGATGCCGGCCAGCAGCGCCAACTCCTCCCGGCGCAGCCCCGGGGTGCGCCGACGCCCAGTGCCGGGCAGGCCGACATCGGCCGGAGTGATCCGCTCGCGTCGGCTGCGCAGGAAAAGGCCGAGCTCCTGCATGACACCTCCAGTACCAGAATAAGCTCGCTCTGGATACCAGGTTAGAGGCCGCCCAGACTGGAGTCATGTCGGAACTCAAGGGCAAGGTCGTGGCCATCACCGGCGCGAGCAGCGGGATCGGCGAGGCGACCGCGTTGCTGCTGGCCGAGAAGGGAGCCCGACTGGTGCTCGGGGCCCGCCGGGAGGATCGCCTGGCCGAACTGGCCGAGCGCATCGGCGACCAGGCCAGGCACATCCGCACGGACGTCACCGAGCGGCAGGATCTGCACGAGCTGGTTTCGTTGGCGAACAAGGAGTTCGGCCGACTCGACGTGCTGGTCGGCAACGCCGGGGTCGGCCCGATATCGCCGCTGGACGATCTCCGGGTCGACGAGTGGGACCAGATGGTGGACGTGAACATCAAGGGACTGCTGCACGGGATCGCCGCCGCCCTACCGGTGTTTCGCCGACAGGGCAACGGACACTTCGTCACCACGGCGTCCACGGCCGCGTTCCGCGTCGTGCCGGCGATGGCGGTCTACGCCGGCACGAAGGTCGCCGTGCGGGCCATCTGCGAGGGCCTGCGCCAGGAAGCCGGCGGCTCCCTGCGGGTCACCACCGTCTCCCCCGGCTTCGTCGACACCGCGTTCGCCGAGGCGTCGAGCAACGATCAGGTCCGCGCGGAGATCTCCGACCTGCGCGACCGGATCGCCATCCCGCCGGAAGCCGTCGCCCGGGCCATCGCCTTCGCGGTCGAACAGCCGGCCGAGGTCGACGTGAACGAGATCGTCGTGCGGCCGACCGCCCAGGCCTGAGCCCGGCTCACTCCGGGGTGTCCTTGGGCGGGCGGCCCCGCCTCGGGATCCCGCCCACGCCCGAGGGCATCCGGCCGACGTCGACCAAGGCCTTGCGGAGCAGGAACTCGATCTGCGCGTTGGTGCTGCGCAGTTCGTCGGCGGCCCAGCGGGCCAGCGCGTCGTGGACCGCCGGGTCCAACCTCAGCAACACGCCCTTGCGCTCGGCCACGGCACCCCCTCGACTGACGAGTGATACTTCAACTCTAGCATGTAGATATCACCTTCCCCGAATGGTGACCAATTCACCGAAACACTGGTCCGACGGTTGGACATCGGCCACCATGCGATCAACGCGGCCGCACACCCCTGCCGGCCGCGCTGAGCCTGGGGAGTCGCATATGCGCACCAGTCGAATCGCCGGCGTGCTGGCCGGCCTGCTACTCGTCACCACCGCTGTGACCACCGTCAACGCCAACGCGGCCACCGATCCCGACGACCCGGCCCTGCACTGGGCCGGCTCCCAGGTGGCCAAGCACGAGGGCGGCGGCGGCGCCGGCTTCGCGCCGCTGGCCGGGCTGCCCGGCCTGGACGTCAGCAGCTACCAGGGCAACGTGGACTGGTCCTCGGTGGCGGCCAAGGGTGCGAAGTTCGCCTACGTCAAGGCGACCGAGGGCACCACCTACACCGACCCGACCTTCGCCCACCAGTACAACGGCTCCTACAACGCCGGCCTGATCCGCGGCGCCTATCACTTCGCCCGGCCCAACAACTCCAGCGGCGTGGCCCAGGCCGACTACTTCGTCGCCCACGGCGGCGGCTGGTCCAAGGACGGCAAGACCCTGCCGCCCATGCTGGACATCGAGTACGCGCCCAGCGGCGACCAGTGCTACGGCCTGAGCCAGGCCTCGATGCGCAGCTGGATCCAGGCGTTCAGCAACGAGGTGCACGCCAAGACCACGCGCTGGGCCACGGTCTACACCACCACCGACTGGTGGACCAAGTGCACCGGCAACTGGAGCGGCCTGAGCCAGACCAATCCGCTGTTCATCGCCCGCTACAGCAGCAGCCCCGGCACCCTGCCGGCCGGCTGGGGCACCTGGACGTTCTGGCAGTTCGCGGACTCCGGCACGTTCCCCGGCGACCAGGACCAGTTCAACGGCTCGGCGGCCCGACTGCTGGCGCTGGCCAACAACACCGCGTGAGACCGCGGATCCCCGCCCTGTGCGGGGCGGGGCCCGCTACCGGAAGGCCGGCCGGGATCACCCCGGCCGGCCGCCGGTCACCTCAGCAGGAATCCGGCTTCAGCGCGAAGTCGGCCGTGGTCGACTTGCCCTTCGCGATCTTCACCTGACGGGTCTGCGGCTGCCAGCCGTCCCGCGCGACGATCAGTGTCATCGGGTTGTTGCGCTGGTCCAGCCACAACACGTAGTTCCCTCCTGTGTCCGTCTTGAGCGTGTACGACGCCGTCCAGGTGTCGATCTGCACGGTGGCGCCCGGAATCGGCGGCGTGCCGCCCTTGCAGGCCACGCTGGTCACCGTGCCGGTGATCTTGCCCCAGGTCGAGGGCGGTTTCACCGTGAAGGCAACGGGAATCGGCGCGACCGCGTGCGGCGTCACCGCACCGACCTGCAACGTCGCCGTGTACGTCCCGGGCTGCGCCAGCGACGCGGCGTCCAGCTGCACCGTGAAGCTGGCCGACTTGCCGGGCGCGATGGTCACGGAATTCGTTGGCGTGACTGACATCCACGGGATGGACACGTACTCGCCGCACTGGTCGTAGCCGGGCAGCAACTGGTCCTGCGTGGTCGGGCTGAAGCCGCCGGCCGAGCCGCCGATCCGGTAGAACCCGCACGCGCTGGCCCCGCGGAACAGCGTGGCGTTGGCGTTGGGCAGCGGGCTCCAGTTGTTGGTCGCTGGATCGTAGGCGTAGCCGGCATTCGTGAGACTGCCGTCCTGGATGCCGCCGGAGACCAACAACTGTCCATTCGCGACAGTGCTGGAGGCCGCGAACACCGACACCGGCAGGCTGGCGATCGGCGACCAGACGCCGGTGGTCACGTTCAGGCCGTAGCCGGTGCCGATCTGGTTCAGCCCGCTGGCGCCGCCGGCGCAGTACACCGTGCCGGCGATGATGCCGCAGCTGCTCCAGCTCATCGGGGTCGGCAACGACGGGCCGGCCGACCAGGTGTCGGTCGCCGGGTCGTACACCTGCACATCCGTGACACCACAGGAATCCTGCAGACAGCCGCCAATCACGTAGACCTTGCCGCCGACCACGGCGCTGCCCATCGCGGAGTACGCCTTGGGCATCGGCGCGCCGGTGCTCCAGGTGTTGCTGGCGGTGTCGTAGATCTCCAGGTCGCCGTTGGGCGGCCCGGTCACGCCCCAGCCGCCGCCGAGGTACACCTTGGTCCCGATCGCCACCGCGAACGGGTTCTCACGGGCCTCCTTGAGGTCGGCGATCGGCGACCACGCCTGGCTTCCCGGGTCGTAGACGTAGTTCTTGGTGGTCAGGTCGGTGCCGTTGAGACCAGTGAACGAGTACACCTTGCCGTTCACCGTGACCGCGGCGTTGTCCATGATCTTCGTCGGGTAGTCGGCGACGGTCGACCAGGACGCGGCCGACGGGTTCGCGTCCTTGAGGGCCTGGGTTTTCGCCTTGCCCAGCAACGGACCTGTGCTGTAGTTGCCGGCGATCTTCTGCAACGGCGCGGAGACCTGGGCCGCCGGGGTGTAGCCGCCGGGCCGGGGATCGAGCCGGACGTCGGCCGGGGCGGTGCCGGTGTTGGTCACCTTGACCGTGGCCGTCGCGTTTCCTTGCCAGGCAACACTCTTGCTGACCGTCGTCGGACTGACGGTCAGCTGGGCCGAGTCCAGCGGGAAGTCCTGCGGCGTGACGCCGTCCGGGGTGATGGTCGGGGACTTGGTCGAGGTGACGTAGTTCGTCGCCGCTGCGCTGACCTGGTGGATGCCGGTCTGCGTGGAGAAGAACCAGTAGGAGCCGTCGGCACCCGTGGTGGTCTGGTCGGCCGGGTGGTCAACGCTGGTCACCGTCGCGCCGGACAGCGGCACGTTGGCGACCTTGTCGGTGACGTGGCCGGTGACCAGGCCGCCGGGCGTCAGGGTGCAGGCGTGGTCGCCGACGAAGACGTCGTCGACCTCCCACCAGAAGCCGAAGTTCTGCTCCACGTAGTGGAATCGCACCTGCACCGCGGACTTGCCGGCCGCGTCCGGCAACGGCAGCACCTGCTTGCCGGTGGCGTCCTGGGAGTTGTGCCGCCACACCGGGGTCCAGGTCTGACCACCGTCCACCGTGTACTCGGCCGAGGCGTTCATCGTGTCGCCGTAGGCCTCGAAGTCGGTGCCGAAGGTCAGTGTCGGGTTGGCGGCCGCGCTCAGGTCGTAGACCGGGCTGGTCAGCGTGGTGTCCTGGTCGCTGCCTTCCAGGTTGCTTTCCGTGATGGCGAAGTTGCCGCTGCCACCGGTGGCGTTGGTGCGGTGGCCGGGGTTGTCGAACTCCCACGGCCGCGCGCCGGGCACGTTGTTGGACACGGTCCAACCGTCCGGTGTGGACGTTCCGTCGAACGACTGCGTCGAGCCGCTGAACTTGTTGCCGTAGCCCGGAGCGCCGCAGGTCACCGGGTCGACCTTGATCGCCACGTCGTGGCCGACCGCCGCCTTGCCGACCTGAACCTGTTGGGAATCCTGGAGATAACCCGGATACCCGGGGTCGACCTGCACGGTGTAGTCGGCGCCCTGCGGCACTGTCAGGGTGTAGCGGCCGGTGACCGGGTCGGTGTGGACCGCCGTGGTCGGCTGCCCGGCGACCTGCACCTGCGCCGCCAGCGGCCAGCCGTGGCCGGAACCGTCCCGCACGACACCGGAAACCGTGGTGGTCGGGATGGCGTTGAGGGTGAAGTTCTCCGTCACCGTCTGGCCGTCGCCGATGGCGATCCCGCTCACCGAGGCGTCCGCGTAGCCGAACTTGCTGGCCGTCGCGTCGTAGGTGCCGGCCGGCACGTCGAGCGAGAAGTGCCCGGCGGCGTCGGTGTTGGCCGACAGGTCGCCGACCTTCACCGCCGCCCCGGCCAGCGCCTTGCCCGCGCCGTCGGTGACCGTGCCGGTGACCGAACCCGTTGGGCCAGCGGTGAACGCGGCGATGCCGTTGGGCGTGCCGAGGCCGGTCGGGCCGTCGTAGCCGGGGCCGCCGGAGCACAGGTAGGTCGGCGTGCACTTGCCGTTGGTCCCGCCGGTGACGTCGTTCAGCGCCCGGGAGTCCTTGTACGGGAAGGTGTTCGGGTACGACCCGGCCGGCGGGGCGCCGGCCAGCGCGTACACGCCGGCGACGATCGGCGAGGACACGCTGGTGCCGCCCATCACCACCCAGCCGCCCTGCACGTACACCGCGACCGGCGTGTTCAGGTCCGCGACCGCCGAGACGTCCGCGACGGTTCGGTTGGCACAGCCGGAATCATGCTGGAAGGCCGGCTTCGGCTCGTAGGCCGAACAGCCGCTGCCGCTGCCCGGCCACACCGACTCCGTCCAGCCGCGGGGGCTGCCGTCGCGCTGCAACGTGGTGCCGCCGACCGCCGTGACGTGCGGCGACGAGGCCGGGAACTCCGGCCCGTAGCCGTAGTCGCCGGCGCTGACCGTCATCACCACGCCCGGGTGGTCGTAGTAGGCGCTGTCGATCTGCAGCTCCGACGGGTCCTCGCCGCCGCCGTAGCTGTTGGAGACGTACTTCGCGCCCAGGGCCACCGCCTCGTTGACCGCCGCGCCCATGTTCGGCACCAGCGCGTCGTCCGACTCCACCAGCAGGATGTGGCACTTCGGGCAGACCGCCGACACCATGTCCAGGTCCAGCGCCTCCTCACGCTGCCAGGACGTGTTCGGGGCCGGGTACTGCGTGCCGCCGCGCTGGTCGACCCGCTTGAAGCAGCCGTTCGCCGTCGTGCAGGCCGGCAGGCCGTACTGCTGGCGGTAGATCGCCAGCTCCTGCTCAGCGTTCGGGTAGTCGTAGGCGTCGACGATCGCGACCGTCTCGCCCTGGCCCTCCGTCGTCGACGGCAGGTTGTACGCGCTGCTCAGGTCGCCCGGGCCGTAGCCCGCCGGGGCCGCGTCCGCGTGCACCCCCGCCGCTCCCCTGACGTCCGTGCGTTGCAGGGCGAAGCACGTGACCTCGCCTGGTCTTGGCTTCTCCGGGCACACATGCTCGGCCGGCCGCGGTGTCGGCGCCTGCGCGGCCGCCTCCGCCGCCACCGGCGTCAACGCGGCCGCGACCACCGTCGCCACCACCGCGAGCACCGTTCGTAGTGCGGGCAACTCAGTGTCCTTTCGCTGGCGTGGCGGCCAACGATCTGGATCTTCGCACCCCACCCTTGCGGAAAACTGGACAAGAAGCGGACGCTGCCCCGCAATTTTTTGATGCTTGACAGAAAAAGGGGCCGAACGGCCCAGCCACGCAGCCCGATCGTAGGCGACCACCTCGAACAGCTCGTTGCCAGCACTCAGGATCGGCCGGTTCAAGGACTCCGGCCCAACGGCCAGGTCGTGTTTCACCAGCCGGCGGGCCGACGCTCCCCTTTCGTCATGAAGGGCCCCATACTGACGTTGAACATGGTGAAGGGGTCCTTCATGACGTTGAACGTCAGGGCAGGTCCCTTGATCTTGGGCGGGGCGGGGAGACGCGCGGCTGACACACGGGTCAGGCGTTGGCGCGGTGGCGGCGGTCGGCGAGGGCATGGCGAAGCTGCGGCAGGCCGCGCCCGGTCACGTCGACCAGGGCCGGTCCCTGCTGTTCGACCGGCTCAGCCCTGGTAGCGCTGGAGAACGCGGTCGACCAGGGCCGGGGCGTCGCCGATGTACTGGGCGGGGTCGAGGAGATCGTCCCATGGGAGGTCGACCTCGATCATGGCGACGAGAACCTCGCGCAGGGCCTTGCCGGAGGCGGCGGCCTCGCGGGAGGCCTCGCCGAGGAGTTTCTTGGCCACGGCCTTGCCCAATACGGGGGCCAACGCCACGTTCAATCGCTCGCTGACGATGGCGCCGTCGGAGCGGGCCAGGTTGGCGGCCATGCGATCGGGAAAGACCTCAAGCCCTTCAAGGAGTTCGGCCGCGGTGAAGGCCGAGCCGCCGACCAGGCGGAGGGCTTCGCGGAGGGTCTGCCACTCGGCATGCCAGGCGCCGGCGGGGCGTTCGTCCTCGGCGACCATGCTCTGGGCCAGCACGGAAACCTGGGCCGGAACCTGGCGGGCGGCGGTGACGATCAGGGTGGCCAGCACGGGATTGCGCTTCTGGGGCATGGCCGACGACGCGCCGCGGCCGTCCGCGGCGGGCTCGGCTACCTCGCCGATCTCGGTGCGGGACAACACCTGCACGTCGATGCCGATCTTGCCGAGGGCGCCGGCGACGAACTGGAGGGCGTTGCCGACGTCCATGATCGGGGTACGAGCCGTGTGCCAGGGGCCGACGGGCTCGGCGAGACCCAGCTCCTCGGCGAAGGGGGCGATCAACTCAACACCCGCCTGAACCTCGGACAACCGGCCGTATTCGACGTAGGCGGCGAGGGTGCCGGCGGCGCCGGCCAGTTCAGCCGGCAGGACAAGGGATTCCAGGCGGTCGATGGAGTCCAGGACCAGTGAGAGCCAGCCGGCGGCCTTGAGACCGAAGGTGGTCGGCACGGCGTGCTGGCTCAGGGTCCGGCCGGCGATCAAGGTCGTCCGATGCTGCACGCAGAGCCCGGCGAGGGCGGCGGCGCAGCGGCGGAGGTCGGCCAGCAGCAGGGCACGGACCCGCTGCACGACCAGCATGGTGGCGCTGTCCAGGATGTCCTGACTGGTGGAACCCCGGTGCACGTACTCGGCGACGTCGGCGGGCACGAGCTTCATCAGGGCCGGCACGAAGGCCACGACCGGGTTGGCGGCGCCGCGGGAGGCGACGGCCAGGGACACCACGTCGAGCTGATTAGCGGAGACAGCGGAGATGGCCTTGGCGGCGCTGTCGGGGATGACGCCGAGCCGGGCCTGGGCCCGGGCCAGCGCGGCCTCGACGTCGACCATGGCCTGCAGCCATGCCTCGTCGGAGGTGGCCGCGGCCGCGGGCGTGCCGGCCCAGGTCGGGGCCAGCAAACCGGAATCGGTGCTCACGCGAGTCTCCCAACCCCCGCCATCGGTGTCGTCCGGACGGCCAGGGCCGCGCGGGCGATGGCGTCGGAGTCCTCCAGCGTCACGGAGCCGACACCGGGGCGGATGCCGGCGGCGGTCACCCAGTGAACGTACTCGGTGGGCACGCCGTAGGCGAACCGGGCGGGATGCGGCCGGTTGGTGGCGTCGATCACCCGGTACGGCCGCGCGGTGACGGCCATGCCACCGCTCTCGAAGGACTCGGCGCCCTCGTCGGGGATGTGGAACGACCGGCACTGCCCGGTGGCCTTGAGGTAGCGCAGCAGCGGGTTGGCGCTGCGGTGCAGGTCGACGTCAGGGATCCGGGCCTCGATGAGCGTGGTGACGGCGATCGGCGGGGCCGGCACGGAGGAGGCGTCGACCAGGAACACCTCGCCCAGCGCGACGCGAACGCCGGGGCCGAGCACGCTGAGCACGCCGGCTTCCAGCAGCGCGGTCATCTCCTCGATGCGGCGCAGCGGCGGGCCGATGGACAGGAAGGCGTTGAACGGCGTGTACCAGCGGGCCAGTTCGTCACGGTAGGAGCTGCCGGTGATGCCGCCGTGGTCGACCACCATGCGGATCTCGTTACGCAGGTCGCGAAGCGTGTCGAGGGCGGCCTTCAGTGGGCTGGAGACGTTGCCGCGCTTGGCTTCCCGGGCATCGGAGCGCAGGTAGCCGAGCAGCCAGCGCTGGTAGTCGGCCTGGTCGCTGAACGCCTGCTCGCCGTACGGCTTGGCGATCCGCTCCCAGCTCCACAGCTCGTCGGCGCGCACGCCGAACCGGGCCAGCAGCGGGGATTCGTCGCCGTCGGCCCGCAGAAGTTCCACGTACAACTGGGAGAACTCCTCGACCTGGGCCGGGAGCAGCCGGCCGGCCAGCAGCGTCGAGTAGTAGACGGCGCGGGCCTCCTTGTCGATCAGCGGCCACACGTCGTGCATGAACCGGACCCGGCCGGAGTGACGCAGCCGCTCGATCACCGGCGGCGTCAGGAACAGCGGAACGTGTCGCCCCACCGGGCCCTTCTCGTTCTCGCCGCGGGCGTGGTGCGGCACTCCCCGCCGGGATCCGGCGTACAGCGCGGGTTCCAGGCCGGACGGGTGGTAGACCAGCCCGTCCTCGGTGCGCTCGTAGCGACCGCCGCGGCCCTCGGTGAACAGGGCCAGGTAGTCGAAGAAGTTCAGCCCCAGCCCGCGCAGCGCGACCTTCTCCCCCGGCTCGATCCGGGACAGGTCCAGGTCAGCGGGGTTGCTGGGCGGGATGTAGGTCAGCGCCCGCTCGGAGGCGAAGTCCCGCAGGGACATCTCCTCGGCGGTGAGAGCCACCGGCCCATGACCCAGCGCCAGCACAACGGCGTCCACCGAGTCCACAGTGGACCCGCTCTTGAGCCGGACGGTCTGCCGGCCGTCGGGCTGGTCGTCCACCGCGACGGCGGTGCCACGGTGCACGGTCACCGACACGTCGCCGGCGTTGGCGACGAGCTGCGTGAACACCCATTCCAGGTAGTAGCCGTAAATCGCCCGGGTCGGGTACGAGTCCGGCCCCAGCCGGGACGCCTCGGTGAGCACCTGGTCCGGGTACTGGTCGCCGGCGATGGCCTTGGCCCACTGGTACAGGCTCGGCCCCGGCACGACCGGGCCCTCCAGCGCCACGCTCTCGTCGGTGTACAGGCTGACCTGCGACGCCACGGTGTTCATCAGCAGCGTGTCGGACTGGTTGATCCGCCACACATTGCCGGCGCCGGGCGGGAACGGGTCGACCAGGTGCACGTCGACCGGTCCGGCGGCGTTGGCGATGATCCGCTCCAGCACGGACGTCCCGCGCGGGCCGGCGCCGATGACGCAGATCTTCACGGCAGGCACACTCCATCCCGCCAGCTGGGCACGGTCGGCTGCCACCCCAGCTGGATCCGAGCCTTGGCGTTGTCGGCGCCACGCTGTCGAGTCTGTTGGTACGCACCGTACCAACCGAGCAACCGCTCCCCCAGTTCGACGGGAATCCGTTTGGGCTCAGGGGCCTTGAGCAGCTCGGCGTAGCCGGGCACCCAGGAGGACGCGGGCGACGGCTCGTCGTCGACGATGTTGAAGACGCCGGTGGCGGCGTGCTCGACCGCCTGCGCGGCGGCCAGCGCCGCATCTCGTACGTGTACGAACGACGTCAGCCCGGCCCCGTCGCCGACCAGCGGCAGCCGGCCGAGCAGCACCGCCTGGCCGATCGTGCCGTTGGCGTCGTACAGGGTGTGCTGACCGTACAAACTGCCGTAGCGCAACACGATCGGGGCCAACTCCCGGGCCTGGAGCACGGTCCGCTCCAGGTCGGCCACGGCCTGCACGGTGGTGGCCCAGGTGGCGTCAGGAGCGTCCACATAGAGCGGCGCGTCCTCGTCCACCACCGGGCCACCGACCGGCGCGGCGGCGAAGGCGATGCTCTGCGCCACGATCCGCCGCACCCCGGCCTCCTGGGCGGCCTCGACCAGGTTGGCGGTGCCGACCCGGCGCACCTCGGCGGTCCGCTCGAACACCTCCCAGCGGGTGTCGCCGCTGACCGGCCGCAGCGCGGTCACCTGGTGCACAACGACTTCCGGCCGCGCGGCGGCGACGACGGCCGCCACCGCCGGCGCGTCCAGCAGGTCGGCGGCGACCACGGCGTCGGCCTCCAGGTCCGGGGCGGACCCGCGGACCAATGCCGTGACGTGGTGATCAGCCTTGCGCAGCAGGGGAAGCAGCTCGCGGCCGATCACCCCGGTGGCGCCGGCCAGCAGCACCCGCATGGTCAGTTCCCCTCTCCAGCGCTGGCGACCCGCATCAGCAGACGGCACTCGGGATCCCCGAACCGCAGGCAGCCGGTCGCCCTGTTCTCGGTCAGCACCACACCGAGGCCCTCGGACCAGCCGGCGTGGATTTCCGTGCACGGGCACTGATATCCATCGAGCGAGCCGGCCATCCGGACCATCACCACGGCGAAGTTCTGCCGCATGGTCAGTTCCAGCAGCTCGTCGTCGAGCGCGGTGACACCGCCGTCCCGCAGCTCGTTCGGGAACATGATGTCGGCGCAGCGCTCGTACAGCTTGGCCAGGGTGGCCGAATCGGCCTGGGCCAACGGCTCGCCGTGGGCCCGCGCGACCTGCTTCCCCACCCGGGTGGCGACGAAGCGCATCGCCTCGGCGTTGACCTCGTTGGCCACCTCCTGGCCGAAGCGGCTGGCGACGCCCTGGTACCAGCGGGCGTCGTGCAGCCACCACAGCCGGTACACCTCCATCGGAGCGGTCACGTCACTTCTCCTCGGCACGGGCGACCAACTCCTTGGCGCGTTCCCGCATGACGCGCTTGAGCACCTTACCGGTGACGCCGACGGTGACATCGCTGTAGTCCATGCGCAGGGCCCGCGTCACGGGCGGGAATCCGTGCTGCGCCAACACGTCGTTGACCCACGCGGTCAGGTCCTCGGCCGGGTCCTGCGCGCCCGCGAACTGCAGCAACACGTACGCGTCGCCGACTCCGTCGCCGTCCCAGTCGGCCTGCACGCCGTCCTCCACGATCGCGGTGACGGTGCAGTCCACCAGCTCCGGCCGGTTGGCCAGCAGCAGTTCCTCCGTGCGCGTGCTGAAGACGATGCCGTTCCTGGTGCGAATGGCGTCCGGGGCCCGGTCCAGGTGGTAGAAGTTGCCCTCGGCGTCCTGGGTCGCCAGGTCGCCGGTGAGCCAGTAGCCGCCCAGCCGCAGCCGGTGCCAGGTGATGGAGTCGTTCCAGTATCCGGGAGTCAGCGTCGGGGACTTGACACCGAGCCGCCCCACCTCCCCGGCCGGCAGCGGCCGGCCGTCCTCGGACAGCACGGCGGCCTGGGCGAAGCTCATCGGCTTGCCGATACAGCGGCCGAACGAGGCGCTGCCCGGCTTGTGTCCGTTGTGGAAGATGGAGTACCCGGTCTCCGAGGAGCCGAGGCCGTCGGTGAACACCGAGCCGGGCACCCGGTGCGGCTTGAGGTCGCGGCCGATCTCCTCGTGGCTGCCCAGCCCGACCAGCACCCGGATGTGGGCCTCGTGGGCGGCGTCGCCGGTGTTGTAGTAGGCCTCGATGCTGGATGTGTCCCACTTGGACAGATCCGCCGTGGCCATTTGGGCGTACGTGCCGGAGAAGCCGAACACCGTGGTGGGCTTGAACTTCTGCACGGCGTCGAGCACGTCGTGCCCGTTCTGGCTGGACAGCAGCATCACCGGCGAGCCCAGCAGCAGCCCGAACATCATCACCGACATGGCGGCGTTGTGGTTGCCGGGCAACGCGACCAGCAGCCGGCCCATCGAGCCGCCGACCGACAGCTTGAGCCGGTGCAGCTGCGCGTAGAGCAGGGTCTCGTGGGTGTGCGGCACGGCCTTGGGCATGCCGGTGGTGCCGGAGGAGTGCGAGATGATGATCGGGTCGGTCTTGTCGTGCCGGTAGGGCCAGCCGGTGGCCGGCAGGTGGTCCCGGTGCTCGGGCTTGACGTCGGCCGAGGTGATCACGAAGCCGAGTTCGCCCGACGCCAGGGTTTCGTGCCGGTCGGCGTCGGTGACCGCGCCGGACGCGCCCTGCCGGCGGATGTACTCGCGGGCGATCTCGGGGCGCAGCTTGGCGTTGGCGAAGGAGGGGATGGCGCCGAGCGAGTTGACCGCCATGAAGTTGACGGCGAACTCGGTGCTGGAGGCGGTGAGCACGCCGACCACGTCACGCGGCTTGATGCCCTTGCTGGCGTAGAAACCGGCGTAGGCCTCCACGATCTCGTACAGCTGGCCCAGCGTGAGCACCTCGGGCCGGCTGCCGTCCGGGGCCGTCCAAGTGCCGTCGGTCCACAGCACCGGCTCGTCCAGCGGTCGCCCGTACTCCTTGATGCGGTGCAGCACGTTGCCTGCGCCGAGCTCGGTGTCCGCCGCGATGCGGGCGCGCTCTTCCTTGGTGATCACTGCGGGTCCCTTTCCAGCAGGAGCGCTGACGCGCCGTCGGTAGTCGGTGGGGTGCGCCCGAGCAGCCGGTACACGGCCGTGGTGCGCTCGTCGGCGGCCAGCTCGACGGTGAGCAGCAGCACGGCGTCCAGTTCGGGGTCGGTGAGCAGCAGCTCGGCGGTGTCCAGCGGATCCTCGTCCACTGTGGACACGCTGAGCAGCGGCCCGGTCAGGTCGAGCTCGCGGCTGAGGAAGCCCAGCACGGCGTTGGTGGTGGCCTGCATGAACAGGATGGCGTTGTGCACCTGGCGGTTGACCAGCAGCCGGCTGGCCAGGCCGGTGGTGGTGGCGTCGCCGATCAGGCTGGACACGACCACGGCCAGCCGGGAGCCGTCGAACTCCCGGCCCCGCAGGCATGCCACGGCGGCGTGGTAGACGAGCGGGTTGAACGCGGACTCGATGAAGCCGGGCACCGGCTCCAGCTCGCCGGACGTGACGGCCCGAGCAACGGTGATCATGGCCGCTCCAGCAGGATCGCGGTGTTCATGCCGCCGAACGCGGCATTGAGCGACAGCACTCGACGCACCTGCGCGCGCCGCGGACCCTCAGTCACGTAGTCGAGATCGCAGGCCGGGTCCGGGGTGGTGTACCCGGCCGTGGGCGGCAGCACGCCGTCAAGCAGAGCCAGCAGGGACACCACGAACTCCACCGCCCCGGAGGCCTCCAGCATGTGGCCGGTGGTGCTCTTGGTCGAGCTGACCGGGGTGTCCGAGCCCAGCGCCGCCCGCAGGCCGTTGGTCTCCGCGCCGTCGTTCAACGGCGTTCCCGTGCCGTGCGCGTTGACGTAGTCCACTTCGGACACTCCAGCCCGGCGCATCGCCTGCCGCACGGCCGAGGTGATGCCCCGGCCCTCGGGATGGGGCTTGGCGATGTGGTAGGCGTCCGAGGCGACACCGAACCCGGTCATCCGGGCCAGCACCTGGGCGCCACGCCGACGGGCGTGCTCCTCGGACTCCAACACGATCGCGGCGACGCCGTCACCCAGCAGCAAACCGGTTCTGTCCCCGGAGAACGGGCGGATCACGCCGTCCTTCGAGAAGGCCCGGCCGGAGTCGAACTTGGCCATGTTCTCCTCCTCCACCAGGTACGCGCCGGCGCACAGGGCCGCCTCCCGCCGGCCGGCGGCGATCAGCCGCCAGCCGTGGATCAGCGCCGTCGCCGAGGCCACGCAGGCGTTGGTGAACGCCATCCGCGGCCCCCGGAAACCCACACGGTCGGCCAACATCCCGGCCAGGACACCGGGAATGTCGGGCCCCGGCGCATACGCCTGGCCCCGGGAGAACCGCGTCACCGACTTCCAGTCGCCGGCCGAGCCGAGCAGCACCGCGGCATCGGCGCCGGACGGCAGGCCGGCCATGTCCACCGCGTCGTCGGCGCAGCCGCCGAGCACGTCGACCAGCTCGGGGTCGCCGGCCGCGGCGGCGGTCATCGGCGTCCGGAACGGCGTCGGGTCGAACCGGCGCGCCGGCGCGAACACCTGGGTGCCGGTGAACACCCCGTCCCGCAACGCCTTCTCGCCCCAGCCGAACGCCGTGAACACGCCGTACCCGGTGACGACGACCCCGCCGGTCATGCCGAACCGACGTTCTGTGGGCCGCGGTTCAGGTAGGCGGTGATCCGCGCGACCGAGGTGAACTCGTCCAGGTCCTCGTCCTCGGGGTCGGCGTCGACCCCGAAGCGGGCCTTGACCTGGTGCAGCAGCCACACCAGGGCCATCGAGTCGATCACCAGCTCCGCGTCGGCGGCCAGGTCCGCCGGCAGGTCGGGAAAGATCCGGGGATCGGCCAGCAGCTCCCGGACGTCCTGTTCCGTCACTGGGCGGCCTTGCGGCGCACAATGTCGGCGGCCAGCTGGCCCAGGGTCATCGCGCCGATCGCCTCGATGTCGGTGTCCGGGATCTTCACGTCGTACTCGCGC
The DNA here is from genome assembly GCF_018263855.1 of Kutzneria sp. CA-103260. GTDB lineage: Bacteria > Actinomycetota > Actinomycetes > Mycobacteriales > Pseudonocardiaceae > Kutzneria. The sequence goes on from NZ_CP073318.1 coordinate 5,849,605, forward strand.
TCCAGCCGCAGCGTCAGCTCGACCAGGCTGAGCGACTCCAGGTCGATGCCGCTGGTGCCGATCGGGCTGTCGTCGGTGACCTTGTCCCGGTCGATCGGCACGTTCATCTCGCCGATCAGGGTGGTCAGCACCCAGTCGCGCACGTCGGCCTCGGTCAGCGTGGTCGCGGTCATGTTCGTACTCGTCCTCTCGGGCAAAGGGAATCAGGAGACCAGGGCCGCGGCCCGCAGCGCGCCGCGGTCGCGGATGAGCTTGCCGTTGGGGGTGCGCGGCAGCCGGGGCAGCACCCGCACCAGCTTGGGCAGCTTGTAGTCGGCCAGGTGCTCGGCGCACCACCGGACCAGGTCCTCGGCGGCCAGCTTCTCGTCCACTGTGGACACATAGGCCTCGATGACCTCGCCGTGCACCAGCACCGCCTCGGCCACCGAGCCGTGCCGGGTCAGCACGTCCTCGATCTCGGTCAGGTCGACCTTGAGGCCGCCGATGACCACCAGCGAGTCGCCCCGGCCGAGCAGCCGGACCGTGCCGTCCACGGTCAGCTCGGCCCGGTCCCGGGTGCGCAGCCAGCCGTCCACGTAGCGGTCCTGGCCGTCCTCGGTCAGGTACGGCGTCGCCGGCAGCCGCACCTCCACCTCGCCGTTCTGGATGCGCAGCAACACACCCGGCGTCGCCGGCCCGACGCTGGGCCGCAGCCGACCGCTGACGTCCATGGCGATCACGCCGGTCTCGGTGGTGCCGTAGGACTCGCCGACCCGCACCCCGTACACCTCGTGGAACCGGTCGGCCACGGCCGGCGGCATCAGCTCGCCGCCGGACACCGCGCACCGCAGCGACGGCAGCAGCGGCGGATTCTCCGCGGTGGCAAGCAGTTCGTAGTGGAACGGCACCCCGAAGATCCCGCTGACCTCGTGCTCGGCGGCGGCCCGCAGGATGTCCCCGGCCGCCACCCTGGGCGAGAACACCACGCCCACACCGGCGTACAGCGAGTGCAGCAGGCCGGCGATCAGCCCGAAGCTGTGGGCCGTGGAGCTGAGCAGCAGCACCCGCTCCCCCAGCGCCGGCATGCCGGCCAGCTGGTTGAACCGGCGGATCTCGGCGACGATCGACTCCTCGGTGCGGCCGACCACCTTGGGCCGCCCGGTGGAGCCGGAGCTGAACTGGATCAGCCGGTGCGCGGTGCTGGCCGGCAGGCCGTCGGACCGCTTCTCCGTCACGAGTTCGTGCCGCGACCGGAAGTTCAGCCGGGACCAGCCGGCCGCGCCGGCGCGGACCACCAGCTGCGGCCGGCACAGCGCCCGCAGCTGCTCGACCTCGGCCGGCTTGAGCCGGTGGTCCACCAGCATCACCTGCGCGCCCAGGCGCCACAACGCCAGCAGGACCTCGATCTGGGTGAAGCTGGGCGGCACCTGCAGCGCCACCGTGCTGCCCTCGCGCACGCCCGCGGAGGCGAACAGCGCCGTCTCCTGCTCCACCGCCTCCCGCAGTTCCCCATGCGTCACAACGTGATCGGCGATGAGGTACGGCAGGTCGTCGGGATGCAGGGCCAACAGGTCGGACACGAGCTGCATGGCTCAGCTCTCCTTGCAGAACTCGCCGATCGGCAGGCCGACGTGCCGCTTGTCGGTGGCGATGTAGCCAAGCAGCTCGTCGCCCCGCTCCAGCTCGGTGACGTTGCGCACCTTGGGGCCGGGGCCGAGCACCCGCACGTGCCAGTCGTCCTGCACGGTCAGGCTCACCTCGACGCCGTCCTGCGAGTGCGCGGTGATCTGCAGCAGCGGACGGGATTCCAGCTTCGCGCGGCCGACGACGACCCGCCGGGTCCTGCCCTCGGTGTTGACCGCGAGCACGGTGCTGCCGGAGTGCAGCTCGGACAGGTAGTTGGTGCGGTTGTCCGGGCCGAGCACGTAGGAGTGCAGCGCGCCGGCGTTGACCCGGAACGGCCGGGTCGGCATGTACGGCAGCGGATGCGTCTCGCTGACGCACAGGATGTAGCCGGAGGAGTAGGAGCCGACCAGGATGCCCTCGTCCTGCTCGAAGTGCGAGCAGGTGTCCACGCACACCCGGTCGCCCAGGCCGACGTGCTCGATGCGGTCCACGGTCAGCGTGCTCAGGGTCAGGTCCTGGGTGCCGGCCTCCAGCAGCCGGGACAGTTGGAAGACCTCGTTGGCGTCGCGGGGCGCGAGCAGCAGGCCGTCCGAGCCGTGTTCGAGGACGTCCAGCACGATGGTGGCTTCCTCGATGTCGCCGACCACGCAGATCAGCTTGCCGTCGGCGGCGTCGGCCGCGGCGATCACGATCTCCAGCGGGATCTTGGTCGGGTCGGTGAAGCTGACGATGGTCCACGGCAGCCTGGCCGCGGCGGTGCAGGCCAGCCGGAGCGTGCGGTCGTCGCGGACCTCGACGAACACCGAGCCGGTGTGGCCGGTGGCGATCAGCCGGTCCAGCTGGTCGGCGTCGTCGACGTTCACGGTGACCAGGTCAGCCGCACCGGATTCCGGGCCCAGCAACACCTTCCGCACGGTCGGCGGCAGGGTCGCCAGCAGCGCCGGGTCGTCCGAGACCACGCCGGCGATCCGGGCGTGCACCGCGGCCGCGACCACGGCCTCCAGCTGCTGGGGGGCGACGGTGCGCAGGTCGATCCAAGCGAATTTCACGCTGTCTCCAAGAGTCGGGCGGCGGCCTGGGCCGGGTGCAGCACGGCGGCGAGCTTGTTCATCAGGGAGCGGGGAGTCGGGGAGGTGAAGATCCGGCGGCCGACGGCGAGTCCGGCGCAGCCGGCGTCCAGCGCGGCGCGGGCGTAGTCGACCAGTCCGTCGCCGTCCGGGTCGGCGTCGGCGGCCGGACCGCCGGCCACCAGCACCGGGATCGGGCAGCTGGCGGTCACCTCGGCCATCCGCTCCGCCGGCAGCGCCATCGACGTCTTGACCAGGTCGGCCCCGAGGTCGGCGGCGATGTTCACCACGTGGGACAGCACGGTCGGGTCGAAGGAGCTGGCCATGCGGGGACCGCGGGCGTAGGCCATGGCGATCAGCGGCACGTTCCAGGCGTGGCACTGACCGGCGACCATGCCCATGTCTTCCAGTTGCTTGGCCTCGGTGTCGGAGCCGATGTTCACGTGCACGCTGACGGCGTCCGCGCCCAGCCGCAGCGCGTCCTCGACGTCGCCGACGAGCACCTTGGCGTGTTGGTCGGCGGCGTGCGAGGTGCCGGCGGACAGGTGCACGACCAGCGCGCAGTCCTCGAGCAGGCTGGGGTCGATGGCCCGCATCCGTCCCTTGTGGACGATGATGGCGTCGGCCCCGCCGAGCACGACCGCCCGGATCAGCTCGTCCCAGTCCTGCATGGGCACCACCGGCCCGTCGGACACGCTGTGGTCCAGCGGGACGAAAAGGTGCCGGCCGTCCCCGGCGCGCGACAGGCGCCGGGTGCGGAACGCCTTCCCGGGATCGGCCACGATGCGCACCTCCTGTTCATACGGTTCGGGGATCCATTGAATGGTTGACGCCGAAAGAAGGGTCGGACAACTAACACCTCGCGATAACTTCGCAGTTATGTCCACCCCCAGAGATTGTTCCGATGACCGCTAGGGAGAACTCTGATGAGACTTTGAAGAGGGTCTGCTATGAGCGGGCGCACGGTTGGTCAAGTGTCAACATGTGGGAAGTACACGCAGGCAGACGGCCTATGGTTGACCTAGCCGAGCATCGCTAACATGGCTGCGCGCGGGCCGACTGGGCTCACGAGTCACATATTCTCCACATGATCGGAGTCGATCGTGGCAATTTCCGTCAAGCTGGCGGTGGCCTTCCACGGGGGCAGTGGGCACACCGCCGGATTTGCGGGCGCCGTGCACGCGGGCGCGTCATCGGTGAGCGGCTGCGAATCGACGCTGGTCAGCGTGGACACGATCGACGAGGACGGCTGGGCGGCACTGGACGGCGCGCACGCCATCGTGTTCGGCGCGCCCACCTACATGGGCAGCGCCTCGACCGCGTTCCACCAGTTCGCCGAGAGCACGTCCAAGCGCTTCCTGCGCCAGGTCTGGCTGGACAAGCTGGCCGCCGGCTTCACCAACTCGGCCGACAAGCACGGCGACAAGTCCTCGACCCTGCGCTACTTCCAGACGCTGGCCGCGCAACACGGCATGACCTGGGTCAACCTGGGACTGAAGTCGGGCTGGAACTCCTTGCGGGGCAGCGAACACGACATCAACCGGCTCGGCTTCCACGACGGCGCGGCGGCGCAGTCGCTGCTGGGCACCCGGACCGACGAGCTGCACGCCGCCGACCTGGCCACCGCCGAACACCTGGGCCGACGCGTGGCCGAACAGGCGACGATCTTCGTCGCCGGCCGTGCGGCGCTCGCCCCCGTGCGGTGACTGTCACCGAGAATCCCGTTGTGCGGCCGCGTACCTGGGCGGCCGTGCTGGGGGTCGCCGTGCTCGCGCAGACGGTGGCGGCGATGGACAGCTCGGTGCTCAACCTGGCCGTGAAGACGCTGGCCGACCCGGTTTCCGGGCTCGGCGCCGGCGTCGGCGAGCTGGCCTGGGCGATCAGCGCCTACACCGTGGTCTACGCGGCGGCGATGTTCGCCGGCGGCGCGCTGGCCGACCGGTTCGGGCCGCGATGGGCGTTGTGCACCGGTCTGCTGGTGTTCATGGTCACGTCGGCGCTGGCGGCGTTTTCCGTGACACCGCTGGAACTCGTGCTCAGCCGCGGCGCGATGGGCGTGGGCGCGGCGCTGATCACGCCGGCCACGCTGTCGCTGGCGCTGCGGGCCTCGCAGCCGGCGCAGCGGCCGAAGGCGGTGGCGATCTGGGCTTCCGCGGCCGCGGTCGGCCTGGCCATCGGTCCGATCGTCGGAGGACTGCTGCTGAGCCGCCTGTGGTGGGGCTCGGTGTTCCTGCTCAACGTGCCCGTGACCGCGATCTGTTTGGCAGGCATCGCGTTGTGGGTGCCGCGGCTGCACGTGGCGCAGCGGCGACCGCTGGACTGGCCGGGGCTGGCGCTGTCCTTCGGCGGGCTGCTGGGCCTGGTCTACGGCGTGATCCAGATCGGCGGCGACGTCGGCTGGGACTCACCGTCGGTGCTGGTCCCGCTGGTCGCCGGCATCGTCGCGCTGGCGGCGTTCGCCGTGCAGCAGAGCCGTTCCCCGGCCCCGAGTTTCGACGTCCGGCTGTTCCTGCGGCGGCGGTTCGCCGGCGGCGGGCTAGTGCTGACGGTGGCCTTCTTCGGCATCACCGGGCAGCTCTTCTACGCGTCCTTCTATCTCCAGGACGTGCTGGGGCTCAGCCCGCTCGGCGCGGGGCTGGCCATCGCGCCGACCGCGGTCGGCATCCTCGCCGGCAACCTCTGGGCCCCGGCCCTGGTGCGGCGCTTCTCGGTGCGGTCGGTGGCCTCCGTCGGCATGATCGTCACCATCGGCACGCTCGCGTGCTATCTGGTCTTCGACGCCCACACCCCGGTTGTCCTTTTCGGACTGATGATCCTGGTCCAGGGCTTCGCCATGGGCACGGTCGTGGTGCCGGCGACCAACGCCGCCATGGGCGACCTGCCGGCCGAGCGCAGCGGCGCCGGCTCGGCCGTCACGTCCGGGCTGCGGCAGTTCGGCGGCACGCTCGGCACCGCCGTCGGCAGCACGATTCTCAGTTCCTGGTACCGATCCGGGCTGAGACCGGCACTGGCCGGGCTGTCCGACGGACAGGCCCACCAGGCCCTCGGCTCGACGCAGGCGGCGCTGGCCGTCGCCCGCGCGGCCGGTCGGCCCGAACTGGCGGAGGCCGCCACCTCCGCGTTTCTGCAGGCGATGCGGGTCACCGCGGGCGCGAGCGCCGTGGTCGGCCTGGGCGGGCTGGTCCTGATCGCCGTGTGTCTGGGTGGCAAATCCGACTAAGGGGAACAAAACCATGCAGGTCGAGTTGCGGCATCTCCAGGTGATCCGGTCGGTGGCGGACGCCGGCAGCATCAGCCGGGCGGCCACGCAGCTACGGATCGCCCAGTCCGGCCTGACCGCGCAGGTGCAGCGGATCGAGCAGGAGCTGGGCGGGGCGCTGTTCCGGCGCACCACCAGCGGGGTCGCGCTCACCGAGCTGGGCGAGCACGTCGTCGCGCGGGCGCGGGACGTGCTGGCCCAGTTCGACGACCTGGTGGAGAGCGCCAAGGTGCTGGCCGTGCAGGACGAGCCGGCCGCGGCGATCCACGTGGTCGGCCCGCTCGGCCCGATCACCCCGATGCTGGCCGGCGCGGTGCGCGAGCTGCTGCCCGACCGCGAGCAGGTCACCCAGATCGCGCACACTCCCGAGACCATCAACGAAGCCCTGGAGACGGCCGGCTTCGACGTCGCCGTGTGCGGGCAGCAGCCCTCGGTGCCGATCCAGCTGCCGCCCGGCCTGCACAGCCGCAATCTGGTCAACGAGACCGCCTACATCGGGCTGTCGGCCTCGCACCGGCTGGCCGACCGGATGGCGCTGCGGCTGGCCGACCTGGCCGACGAGGACTGGGTGCTGCCCAACGAGAAGCTGTCCGGGCTGACCACCGCGCTGCGGCTGGCCTGTGAGGAGGCCGGCTTCACGCCGCGCTGCCGGCACCGGGGCGCGGACATGGCGACCGCGGCGATGATGGTCCGATGTGGGCACGCCATCGCCGCGTTCTACCCCAGTGCCGTCACGGTTCCCGGCATGGTGCTGCGGCCGCTGGTCGGCAATCCGTTGCAGCGCACCATGCAGCTGGTGTGGCGGCCCAGCTCGCCGGTGGCCGGGCTGGCCGATCTGGTGCACGCCAAGGTGGTCAAGCGCTACCAGACCCTGGTGCACGACCACCCGGTGTACGCCGCGTGGTGGGAGGCGGAAGCCGGTTCGTGACGTCGCCAGGTGGGGGTGGAGGGCGGTGCGAGACCGTCCGCGGGCCGAGTCGATGGCGGCAGTGGGCCTCGCCCCCTGAGCTCGAACGAAATTTGATTCGTTAATCAAGTAGCCAACGGTCGAACCGCGTGGACTTATACGACCGAGATGGCGAGTAGTCGCCAATGACGCGTCATCCCGCTTTGCGGCCCCTTGACTGTCCACCACGACAGTACGACGATTTTCCCGTTGTTTTCTTCGAGACTCCCTGCAGTGTGAAACACATGTTGTGGCGTCAGGAGTTCGTCGAAGGAGGAGCAGTGTTCGTTATTGCTGGCGGATTCGTGGTGGGATTGCTGGCGACACTGACGATCGGGGTGGCGCAGCCGGCAGCGGCCAACGCGGCCGCTCCGCCCGACGTGGCAGCCACCACGGCGATCAACGTCAACAGCGGCAAGTGTCTGGACGTGCCCGGCTTCAGCACCGCCGACAAGACCGCCATCGAGCAGTTCAAGTGCAACGGCGGCACCAACCAACAATGGCGGCTGAAGGCCGTCGGCCAGGCCTTCGAGATCATCAACGTCAACAGCCGCAAGTGCCTGGACGTGCCCGGCTTCAGCACCGCCGACAAGACCGTCATCGAGCAGTTCAAGTGCAACGGCGGCACCAACCAACAATGGCGACTGAAGGCCGTCGGCCAGGCCTACGAAGTAGTCAACGTCAACAGCCGCAAGTGCCTGGACGTGCCCGGCTTCAGCACCGCCGACAGGACTCGCATCGAGCAGTTCAAGTGCAACGGCGGCACCAACCAACAATGGCGGATCCGCCGATAATCCGAGAGGCGTGTCTCGCGCGGGTCCACTGACCCACGCGAGACACGCTTCACGTTGTTCAGGTGAGCAATTTCCGTTCAGGTAGGCTCTCCTCAATTCTGACCGCAATCCGGTACGCGCCGAGAAATACGTTCGCGAAGGCGCGGTCGCGGTCGGCCTAGCTCGTGAGGCCGTCGGCCGCGATCACCCTGGCCATGTTCCGCTCGGCCAGGGCGGTGATCGTGACGAACGGGTTGACCCCGGTCCAGCCCGGGATCAGCGAGGCGTCGTTGACGTACAGGCCCGGGTAGCCGGGCACCCGGCCGTAGAGGTCGGTGGCGCTGCCCAGCACCGCGCCGCCCAGCGGGTGGTAGCAGAAGTCGTCCCCGAAGGCCCGGTTGCCGCTGAACAGGTCGTACCGGTAGATGGTGCCGTTGGCCGCGTTGACCTTGTCGAACAGCGTGCGCGCGGCGTTCTCGGCGAAGTCCTTCTGGCTGGGACCCCAGGTCAGCTTGGCCTGCCCGCTGGCCGGGTCGTAGCTGAACGAGCCGCGCTCCGGGCTCTTGGTGATGGCCAGGTACAGGCTGATGTACAGCTCGAGGTTGGCTGGCATCGGGGCGATCTCGGCGAACACCGGCACCGCCTGGTTGCGGGCGTCGATGCCGAGCGTGGGCATGCCGGCCTGGACCGAGCCGGTGGGCTTCCAGTTGGCCCGGGCGGTCATGATGTTGCCGTTGGGGCCCCAGTTCTGGCCGAACTGCGCGCTGATCCCCGGCAGCGCGCCGGTGTCGCGGGCCTGCAACAGCAGCTGCATGGTGCCCAGGCAACCGGCCGCCAGGAACAGGTACTTGCAGTTCACCGTCTGCGACGAGGTGGTGTTGCCGAGGGTGTCCACAGTGGACATGTTGACCGCGTAGGTGCCGTCGGCGTTGCGGCCGATGGAGGTCACCTTGGTCAGCGTCTTGAGGGTGACGTTGCCGGTGCCCAGCGCGGCCGGCACGTAGCTCTTGTCCAGGCTGCGCTTGCCGTGGTTGTTGCCGTAGATGACCTCGCAGTTCAGCGCCGACTTGGGCACCTGCCCCAGCGCCTCCTGCTCCATGTAGTTGAAGTCGTACACGTTGGGCACGAAGGAGGTGGCGAAGCCGGCCTTGGCCGCGTCGTCCCGACCGACCCGGGCGAACTGGTAGCAGTCGGTGGTGTTCCACCAGTTCTGGTCCACGCTGTTCACGCCGAGCATCTGGTTGGCCAGCGGGTAGTAGGTGGAGTACATCTCGTCGGCGTCGACCCCGGGCAGGATGTCGGCGAAGGAGTCGCGGGTCGGGGTGACGGCCATGCCGCCGTTGACCAGGGAGCCGCCGCCGACGCCCCGGCCGCAGTAGACCTTCATGTTGGGGAAGTCGACCCGGTCCAGCACGCCGGCGTAGGAGCTGATCGGTTTGTTGATCACCGGCAGCCAGAGCAGGCTGTCCAGCGGCGCCTCGGTCATCGTCTTGAACCACATCGACCGCTGATCCGGATTGATCATCGTGCAGAACACGTTTCCGTCGGCGGCGGGCGTGTTCCACAGCTGGCCCATTTCCACCATCAGGGTCGGCACGCCCGCGGCGCCCAGGCGCAGGGCCGACACCGAGGCGCCGTAGCCGCTCCCGACCACCACCGCGGGGACGTAGGAACTGGTGGCCGCGCGTGCGACCCGTGGGGCGACGACGGTCGCACCGGCAGCAGCGGCGGCGCCGAGCATGGTCAGCCCGAGCATCCGCCTGCGAGACATCGTTGTCGTGCGCATGCGTCACATGATGACGCTAGAACACGTTTCACCAACGCGGCCGAATGTATGAATATGAGGCCGTTTATCGCCGTCTATTGATCAAGAACGTGTTTCAGAACCGGCCGTTGAAAAGGATCTTCGCGACCTGGTTGTCCGTTTCCTGGCCGTCGTCGTAGCCGCCCTGCCCGTTGAGGCTGTTCATCACGGCCAACGTGTAGCGGGCGTCCGGTCCGACGAAGCCGACGGTGTTCATCACCCAGCCGCCCTGCTCCTGCGACCAGCCGTCCTTGTTGCCGGGCTGGGCCGCCGGGCCGGCCGCCCACACGCCCCACTGCTGGTCCGGCGCGACCGCCCGCAGCTGCCCGGTGATGTAGTCGCGCGTGTCGGCCGGCAGCTTGGTCAGCACGTAGTTGATCAGCGCGTCCAGGTCGTCCGGCGTGCACTTCTGGAATCCCCAGTAGGGATAGAAGTTGCTGAAGCCCTTCTGCGGCTGCAGCGAGGTCATGCCGTAGGTCGGGAAGGCGTTGTTGAACGTCATGTGGTCGGCCCCGGCGTACTTGAACCAGAGCGTGTCCGCAGCCTTGTCGTCGGAGCTGTTGAGCATGCGCTGGATCAGGTCGCGGTCCGCGGCGGTCAGCGTGATCTGGCCGGCCTTGTCCCGCAGGAACAGGTTGACCGTCATGGCCAGCTTGATCGTGGAGGCGGTCCAGACCAGGGTGTCGGCCTTGTCGTTGCGCCACACCTGTCCGGTCTGCCGGTCCCGCAGCACGATGCCCGTTGTGCCCGGCCGCTTGGCGATGTAGTCCTGCACCTGCTGGATGCGCTGGCGCAGGTCGCAGTCGAAGTCCGTGCCCGGGGCCAGACAGGTCGTTGTGGTCGTGGTCGTGGCGGGCTTCTGCGCGGTGGCCACGTCCTGCATGCTGGCGGTGATCGGCGGCAGCGCGGACTCGGGCACGCCCGCGCCGCCGCACCCGGCGAGGACAAGGGCAGCGAGCATGAGCGCGCCGGCGCGCGCGGCCATTCGGATCACGTACGCAGGCTAATGGGCGCGTGACTCGTGGATGTTGACGGGCCGGGCACACTGTGAAAGCCTGGCCAATATTGGTCTAGTCCAATAAATATCAGTGACATTCCCGCTGGGGAGGCAACGCCGGTGACCATCGCACAACGCAGCCCCGAGCTGCTCCGCCTGGCCGACGCCGTGCTCCAGCCCGGCTTCGAGGGCACCGCCGCCCCGGACTGGCTGCGCCGCCGGCTGGACGAGGGCCTGGGCGGCGCCGTGTTGTTCTCCCGCAACATCGCCTCCCCCGAGCAGGTCGCCGAGCTGACCGCGCAGCTGCGCGAGCACCGGCCCGACGTGCTGGTGGCCATCGACGAGGAGGCCGGCGACGTCACCCGGCTGGAGTTCGCCACCGGCAGCACCCGGCCCGGCAACCTGGCCCTCGGCGTCGTCGACGACGCCGCGCTGACCACCGAGCTGGCCCGCGGCCTCGGCCAGGACCTGGCCGCCGTGGGCGTGAACCTCAACTACGCGCCGAGCGGGGACGTCAACTCCAACCCCGACAACCCGGTCATCGGCGTGCGCTCCTTCGGCTCCGACCCCACGCTGGTCGCCCGGCAGACCGCCGCCTGGATCCGCGGCCTCCAGTCGGCCGGCGTCGCCGCGTGCGTCAAGCACTTCCCCGGGCACGGCGACACCGGCGTCGACTCCCACCTCGCCCTGCCCGAGATCGCCGCCTCCGTGTCGGAGATGGCCGACATCGCGCTGCCGCCGTTCCGGGCCGCCTTCGACGCCGGCGTGAAGGCCGTGATGTGCGGGCACCTGATGGTCCCCGCCTACGACACCGAGCTGCTGGCCACGCTGTCCCGGCGGATCCTCGTCGACCTGCTGCGCACCGAACTGGGCTTCGACGGCCTGCTCGTCACCGACGCCCTGGAGATGAAGGCCGTCTCCGACCGGTGGGGGCTCACCGGGGCCGCCGTGCTGGCCATCGCCGCCGGGGCCGACGCCCTCTGCGTCGGCGGCGGGCTGTGCGACGAGGACACCGCCACCGCCCTGCGGGACGCGCTCGTCGACGCCGTCGTCTCCGGCGAGCTGCCCGAGGCCCGCCTGCGCGAGGCCGCCGACCGGGTCGCCGCCCTCGCGTCGTGGGTCGGCACCGTCACCGACGACTCCGCCGCCGACCCCGAGATCGGCCTGGAGGCCGCCCGCCGGGCCATCCGCGTCACCGTCGCCCCCGGCGAGCGGTCCCTGCCGCTGGCCGCCGCCCCGCACGTCGTCGAGTTCCGGCCCCAGATGAACCAGGCCGTCGACAGCTCCACCCCGTGGGGCCTCGGCGCTCCCCTGACGGAGCTCATGCCCGGCACCACCGTCGCTGTCTTCACCCCCGCCGACGCCGCCGTCGACCTCGCCCCCGCCGCCGGCCGGCCCCTCGTGCTCGTGGTCCGCGACGCGCACCGCCATCCGTGGATGAGCACCGCCCTCGACCGCGTGCTGGCCGAACGTCCCGACGCCGGCGTCGTCGAGATGGGCCTGCCCGACGGCCCCACCCGCGGCGCCTTCCACCTCGCCACCCACGGCGCCACCAAGGTCACCGGCCAAGCCGCCGCCGAAGTCCTCGCCGGCTGACTCTCCCCCTCCCCCACCCCCGCTTTTTCGGCTCTTCGTACTGATGTGTGGGTGGGTATGCCCAGGTAGCAGAAGGGCACGCCGGTGCAGCGTCTAGGTTTCTGAGCTGTCGAGGAACAGAAACTGCATAGACGGAGAACGACGTGCCCTCTACCAGGGTATGGGGTCGGCTGCTGGGCTTGCCCACCGCGGTCGTGGAGACAGTCGCGTTCGACGAGCACGAGCAGGTGTTCGTCGCTTCGGTCCGAGCCCGCAGGCGTGATCGTGGCCGATGCGGGATCTGCCAGCGCCGCTGCCCCGGGTACGACACCGGGCAGGGACGACGCCGATGGCGGGCGCTGGACCTGGGGACCGTGCGCGCGGTCGTGGAAGCCGACGCGCCCCGGGTGGCCTGTGCCGAGCATGGCGTCGTGGTCGCCGCGGTGCCCTGGGCCCGTCACGGCGCCGGACACACCCGGGCCTTCGACGACACCGTGGCCTGGCTGGCCACCACCTGCTCGAAGACCACGGTGCGGCAGCTGATGCGGATCGCCTGGCCCACCGTCGGCTCGATCATCACCCGGGTCCGGGCCGACATCGACGCCGAGGTGGACCGGCTGGCGGGGTTGCGTCGGATCGGGATCGACGAGATCAGTTACAAGAAAGGCCACAAGTACCTCACCATCGTTGTCGATCACGACACCGGGCGGCTGGTCTGGGCCGCGCCCGGCAACGACAAACAGACATTGACCCAGTTCTTCACGCTGCTGGGGCCCGCGCGCTGCGCGCAGATCACCCATGTGTCCGCGGACGCCGCGGCCTGGATCGCCCGCGTGGTCGAACAGCGCTGCCCGACCGCGATCCGCTGCGCCGACCCGTTCCACGTGGTCAAGTGGGCCACTGACGCGTTGGACGCGGTGCGGCGCCAAGCGTGGAACGCCCTGCGTCGCAGTCCGGGTGGCAGTGGTCGGGATCGCCGGGGCCGCGCCGCGTCGGCCGGGGCGGCGCGAGGGCTCAAACGAGCACGGTGGGCGCTGTGGAAGAACCCGGAGAACCTCACCGACAAGCAGCAGGTCACGCTGGACTGGATCGCCAAGGCCGACCCCCGGCTCTATCGGGCCTACCTGCTCAAAGAGGGGCTCCGGTACGTCTTCGCGGTCGGCGGCCAGGACGGCAAGCATGCCTTGCGGCGGTGGCTGTCCTGGGTCGCGCGGTGCCGGATACCGGAGTTCGTCAAGCTCGGGCGGACCGTCCGGGCCGAACTCGCCGCCATCCACGCCAGCCTCGATCACGGGCTGTCCAACGCACTGGTCGAGTCCACCAACACCAAGATCCGGCTGCTCACCCGGATGGCCTTCGGCTTCAAACGCCCCGAAGCTCTGATCTCGCTGGCACTGCTCGCTCTGGGTGGTTACCGACCGACCCTGCCAGGCCGGTAACCACCCACACATCCCTACCAAGAGCCGCATTTTCGCCACATGTGGCCCACATTCGACTCCAGAGGCCACATGTGGCGCACATGTGGCGAAAGCCGCCGAGTTCTTGGGCAACGCCCTCACCTCCGCCCGGCAAGTCGATCTCACCGTCTCGGTCGTTTCCGACGTCCGGGACGTTGTCGACAATCCTTGGCCCATCTGATGCCCGCCGAGGTCGACGACCCGATGGCGCCGCAGCTCGCCGGGATTGTCCACAGCCGGCGGACCGTGCCCGGCCTCGTCCGCGCCCTTTCGGCGTGCGGGCGATCTTCGATGGGGAACTCGCGGAAGGACGACGGCTTCCGCGCCCTCGTCAAGGACCACGCGCTCTGGCTCGCTCAGTAGATGACGAGCGGTTTTTCGGGCAGTGCGGGCAACGTCTCCGGAAGGGAGTCGAACGTCAGGCGGTCGCTGAACACCGGCACAGGGTCGACGACCCTGTCGGCGCTCGTGCCCAAGCGCAATCGCGCCCTCGAACGGCGTCCGCCCGGCGATCACCGCCCGGTCCAGCCGGCAAGCCGCGGGCCTACCTTGCTGTCACGGTGTCCGCGACCGCGACCGTCGACGGCTTCGGGCCTAGAGCAACGCCCCGCCGGAAACCTCCAGGCGTTCCGCGGTGACCCAGCGGAGGTCCGCAGAGGAGGCGATCGCGGCGATCGCGTCGCCGATCTCCTCGGGCTTGCCGACCCGGCCGAGTGCGGTCCGCGCGGCCAACGTCCCGCGCAGTTCCACGTCGTCGCGCATGGCGCCGCCGTTGAAGTCGGTGGCGCTCGGGCCGGGCGCGACCGCATTGACCCGAATGTTTCGCTGGCCCAGCTCGACGGCCAAGCTGCGGGAGAACGCCTCCACCGCGGCCTTCGACGCGGCGTAGACCGACGTGCCCGGGCTGACGTGGCGGGTCATCGAGGTGGAGACGTTGATGACACGACCACCGTCGGCGATGTGCGGCGCAAGCGCCTGGACCAAGAAGAACGTGCCGCGGAAATTCGTCCCGACCAGCGCGTCGAAGCTCTCGATCGTGACGTCCTCCAACAGGCCGAACAACCCGATGCCGGCGTTGTTCACCAGGATGTCGAGCTTCGTGGTTCCCCATCGACGCCGAAGGGCGTCGAGCAGCTCCGCCGTGAAGGCTCCGAACGACTCGGCGTCGCTGATGTCGAGAGGCAGCGCGAACGCGTCACCGCCCGCCGCTTCGATCATTCGGACGGCCTCGTCGGCGCCCGCCGAGCCCTCCCGATAGGTGAGGACGACCTTGACGCCACGCCTGGCCAGGGCGAACGCGGCGCTACGGCCGATCCCCCGGCTCGCCCCCGTGACCAGCGCGATTCGCTGTTCCGACATCGACCGACTCCCAAGGTAAGTAAGTATTGATTTACTAGTACACTAGGAGCCGGCTCATCCCACTGTCAACCGACCGCGCCGAGACAGGACCACCGCATGCCCGCACGCGACAGCCAAGCAACGAAGGCCCGGATCCTCGAGGCAGCCGTGACCGAGTTCGCCGAGCACGGCCTGGCCGGCGGCAGGATCGAGCGCATCGCGCGGGAGGCCGGCTCCAACGTTCGGATGATCTACGCCTACTTCGACAACAAGGACGGGCTCTTCGATGCCGCGCTCACCAGCGCGATCCAGTCGATGGCCGCGAAGGTCGCTCCCCGCCCGGAGGATCTCCCCGGCTGGGCGGGCGACCTGTTCGACTACCACCGCGCCGAACCCGCCGCCCTGCGAATCAACATGTGGGCTCAGCTCGAGCGTCCCGAAGCGGCGTCCGAGCCACTGGAGAGCTACCTTGCCAAGACCACCGCGCTGGCCGGTGCCGATGCCGCTCCGCTGACCGCTGTCGACCTCCTCGTCTTCATCTACGCGGTGTCGCAGGCCTGGTATCTGACACCGGTCGGCCTGCTCAAGGCGGACGGCGCGAACCCCGACGATCCCCGGCGGATCGCCGCACACCGCGAAGCGGTCGTTGCCGCCGTGACCCGCATCGCGCGCCCTGTCACGTGATTCGTTCGGCGTGATCGCGCAGGTCAGAGACCCGGCACGGTGACAAGATCAACGAGAACGAGCGAGCTGCCTGGGATGATCGCGTGGTAAGTGAGGCGAGGCCGGCCGCGGACACCGTTGAATCGCACGGAACGCGCGGCAAAAGCACAGCGACCCGACGATCAGCTGGCCGGCGCACCTGATCGGGCTGATCGCCGGAGTCGTCTGCGGGTGGCTGTTCTGCGAGCGCCGGCCGAAAACAGAGCGCCTACCCCGCCGAGCCTGACCCTGCCGGACGCGCCGACTACTTCCCGGTGAAGACGGCCTTGCGGCGTTCGATGAAGGACTGCACGCCCTCGGCGGCGTCGGCGCTGGTCAGCAAGGGCTGAAGGTCGGGGGCGAGGCGGGAGAGGGCCCCGGCGGGGTCGTCGAGGGAGGCCCGCGAGGAGGCCAGGGTGGCACGGACGCCGAGCGGAGCCTGGGCGGCGATGCGGCTGGCCAGCTCGACGGCCCGGTCGACCTGCTGCCCGAGCGGCACGACCTCCTGCACGAGCCCGATGCGATAGGCCTCGGCGGCGTCGAACTCGTCGCCGGTGAGCAGCCACCGCATGGCGTTGCCCCAGCCGGCGACCTGGGGCAGCCGCACGGTGGCCCCGCCGAACGGGTAGATGCCGCGCTGGATCTCGATCTGGGCGAACCGGGTCCCCTCGGCGGCCACCCGCACGTCGGAGGCCAGCAGCAGCTCGATGCCCAGCGTCAGGCACCAGCCCTGGGCGGCGGCGACCAGCGGCTTGGTGCGCGCGGGACCGGTGATGCCGAAGGGGTCGATCGATCCCTCGGCGAAGGTGAGGCCGGAGCCGTTGAGGGTGGGCGCGACCTGGGCCAGGTCGAGGCCGGCGGTGAAGTGGTCGCCGTGCGCGAACAGCACTCCCACCCGGACGTCGGGGTCCCGCTCCAGTTCGCCGTAGGCGGCGGCCAGCTCGGCCAGCATGTCCGTGGTGAACGAGTTGCGCTTGTCCACCCGGTCCAGCCCGATCAGCAGCAGGTGCTCCCGGCGTTCCACGGTGACCGACATCGAACCCTCCCGGCTGGGTTTTACTTTGAGACTCAATACTCAACCCGAGACGGTCGAGTTCCGCAAGTGCCGGCATACTGGCCGGGTGGTCAATCATCGCGAAGTGAGCGTCAACGGTCTCACCATGCACATCGCCGAGCAGGGGACGGGACCGCTGGTCCTGCTGCTGCACGGCTTCCCGGAGAGCTGGTACTCCTGGCGGCACCAGTTCCAGCCGCTGGCCGACGCCGGCTTCCACGTCGTCGCCCCGGACCAGCGCGGCTACGCCGGCACCGACCGGCCCGAGGCCATCGACCAGTACACGCTGCTGCACCTGGTCGGGGACGTCGTCGGCCTGATCCACGCCCTCGGCGAGCGGGAGGCCGTGGTCGTCGGCCACGACTGGGGCGCCCCCGTCGCCTGGAACACGGCGCTGCTGCGCCCGGACATCATCCGCGGCGTGGCCGGCCTGAGCGTGCCGCCGACCCGCCGGGCCCCGGCCAAGCCGCTAGGCCTGCTGGAGCAGCGCTTCGGCAAGGGCTTCTACCAGATCTACTTCCAGGAGCCGGGCGTCGCGGACGCCGAGCTGGGGCGGGACATCAAGGACACCTTCCGCCGCTTCCTGGTCGCCGCCTCCGGCGACGGCACGGTCAGCCCGTCGAACGGGGAGAACACCGGCTTCCTGGACTCGATGCCGTACCCGGAGACGCTGCCGTCCTGGCTGACCGAGGCCGACCTCGACGCGTTCACCGAGCAGTACCAGCGCAACGGCTTCACCGGCGGCCTCAACTGGTACCGCAACATCGACCGGAACTGGGAGCTGACCGCGGCCTGGGCCGAGGCGAAGATCACCCCTCCCGCGCTGTACTTCACCGGCACCAAGGACGTGGTCCGCTCCTTCGGCGCGCCGGACTTCATCGAGAAGCTGCCGGAGCTGGCGCCGAACCTGCGGGGCGTGGTGGACCTGGAGGGCTGCGGCCACTGGACGCAGCAGGAGCGTCCGGATGAGGTCAACGCCGCTCTGGTGGAGTTCCTGAAGGGGCTCTGAATCGATGTCCGGGCGTAGCCTGGATTTTTGATGGGCATCTTCCTCGAACTGCTGGTCAGCCTGCTCGGCATCGGCGTTGTCGGGCTGGCCAGCAGCGCGCGGGTGGTCAAGCAGTACGAACGGGGTGTGGTGTTCCGGCTGGGCCGGGTGCGCGACGCCCCGCGCGGCCCGGGCCTGACCATGCTGGTGCCGGCCGTGGACCGGATGACCAAGGTCAGCCAGCAGATCGTGTGCATGCCGGTGCCGGCGCAGGACGGCATCACCCGGGACAACGTCACCGTGCGGGTGGACGCGGTCGTCTACTTCTCCGTCGTGGACCCGGTCCAGGCCGTCGTGTCGGTGCAGGACTACCAGTTCGCGGTGTCGCAGGTGGCGCAGACCTCGTTGCGCTCCATCATCGGCAAGAGCGAACTGGACGACCTGTTGTCCAACCGGGAACGGCTCAACGAGGGCCTGGAGCTGATGATCGACAGCCCGGCGCTGGGCTGGGGCGTGCACATCGACCGGGTGGAGATCAAGGACGTCGCGCTGCCGGAGACGATGAAGCGCTCGATGTCCCGGCAGGCCGAGGCGGAGCGGGAGCGGCGGGCCCGCGTCATCTCCGCGGACGGCGAGTTGCAGGCGTCACACAAACTGGCGCAGGCGGCCGCGACGATGGCGGACACGCCGGCCGCCCTGCAGCTACGGCTGCTGGAGACGGTGGTCGAGGTGGCAGCCGAGAAGAACTCGACTCTCGTGCTGCCGTTCCCGGTGGAGCTGCTGCGCTTCCTCGACCGGGCGGCGGCCGAGCGCGCCGTCGACAGCGACGGCGCCCTTGGAAAGGCGGACTAACATTGGTTGCCGTGACGGCATTCCCAGCTCGATCCCCCGATACGGTCGCGGGCCTGCGTAGCGCGGTGGACGCCGCCCTGACCGAGCTGCTCTCCGCCCAGCCAGAGCCGGAGCGGGTCTGTCCCGGCCTGTCCGCGGCCCTGTCGGCCTGCGCCTTCGCCGAGATCGACGACATCGGCGACGCACCGCGCCTGCTGCGCGCCGCCGTCGACCACGCCGGCTACGAGGAATTCGCCGAGGCGCGCATGCTGCTCGTCGCCGGCCAGCACGTGCTGCGGGCCACGGTGGCCCGCCGTGCACTGCTGATCCCCACGCGGCGCGACCCCGCACCGGCCGAGGCTGCCCCGATGACCCCGGCGCGGGTTCACAGCACCTGACTGTCCCCCAACGGTTTCTCGAACGGCAGCGGTCCGCGCAGCGTCGCCGGATCGGCGTCGACGTCGAACAGCGGCCGGTAGCCGGCCCGCAGGTAGAGCCCGCGGGCCTCGGGCTGGCGCGGGCCGGTGGTGAGGTAGATCCGGGTGTAGCCGCGGCGGGCCGCCTCCCACTCCAACTCCTCGACGACGATGCGGCCCAGGCCGCGGCGGCGGTGCCCGGAGTGCGTCCAGATCCGCTTCAGCTCGGCGGTCCACTCGTCGTAGCGCCGGAAAGCGCCGCCGGCCACCGGTTCGTCTCCGTCGTACAGCAGCAGGAACGCGCCGCCGTCGGCCTCCTCGAACTCCTGGTTGGGATAGCTGGACAGCTCGGTGTTGCGGCCGTAGCGGGTGCTGTACTCGAATTCCAGCTCGCGGAACAGTGGTTCCGCCGCCGGGTCGGCCGGCTTGGTGTAGACGAACTTCACGCCGACACCCGTTCCCGATCGCGCTCGGTCGCCGGTGTCCACAGTGCACAGTCGTGCCGCGCAGATGTTGGTCGCCGCGGGTACGGCGGGCGAGGCGCCGCCGATTCCCAGGAACTCACCAGGCATGACGGTCGGTTCCCCCTGATTCGCCGGAGCTCGAAGACCTCGTCAGTCCAGCCGATTTCCCCGGCCGTCGTCGGACTTCCCAGTTGCTGGGACGGGTCGTCGGCGCTGGCTACGCTGGACCGGAGGCCGATGGGGGTACGAGATGAGCACGCTGGTTTTTGTGGGCGCCGGCCCGCGGGCCACCGGTCTGCTGGAGCGCATCTCGGCCAACCTGCCGGAGTTCCCGCAGTCGCTGGACATCCATCTGGTCGACCCGCATCCGCCGGGCGCCGGCCGGGTGTGGCGGCACGAGCAGTCGCCGCTGCTGCGGATGAACTCGATGGCCGAGGACGTCACCATGTTCACCGACGCCAGCGTGGTCTGTGCGGGCCCGATCCGGCCCGGGCCGTCGCTGTACGAGTGGGCCGAGCAGGTGCGGGCCGCCGGCCTCGACGATCCGGCGCTGACCGAGCAGGTGCGGGCCCTGACCGGATCCACCTTCCCCACCCGACAGCTCCAGAGTCGTTACCTGGAGTGGGTTTTCGACACCGTGGTCAAGGAGTTGCCGGACACCGTCACGGTGACCGTGCACCAGACCACCGCCCTGAGCGTCGACGACGGTCCCGACGGCCGGCAGGTGATCACCCTGGCCGACGGCGAGACGCTGGTCGCCGACATCGCCGTGCTGGCCCTGGGGCACCTGGACTCCGTGCCGACCAGCGCCCAGCAGGAGCTGGCCCGGTACGCCGCCGACCACGATCTCCGTTACATAGCGCCGGAATACGCCGCCGACACCGACCTCTCGGTGATCCGGCCGGGCGAACACGTCGTGATGCGCGGGTTCGGGCTGTCGTTCATCGACCTGATGGTGCTGCTCACCGAGGGCCGCGGCGGCCGCCTCGTGGACGGCCGGTACGTGCCCTCCGGCCAGGAACCCGTGCTGCACGTGGGTTCGCGGCGCGGCGTGCCGTACCACTCCAAGACCACCTACCGCCTGCTCGCCGACCGTCCGCCGCTGCCCCGCTTCTTCACCCCCGAGGTCGTCGACGGGCTGGCCCCGGGTTCCGACTTCTTCACCGACGTGTGGCCGTTGGTGGCCAAGGAAGTCGCCTGGGCGTACTACCACGAGCTGTTCAACGGGCACCCCGACCGGGTGCGGATGGACTGGGTCGACTTCGACCGCTGGTTCGCGCCGCTGCCGTGGGGCAGCCCCACCCTCGATTCCCTGATCCGTCGGGCCGTGCCGTCGGTCGACGACCGGATCGACTTCGAGAAGCTGGACCACCCGCTGCGGGGCCTGGACTTCTCCCCCGCTCTGCTGCGCGACTACATCGCCGCCGACATCGCCCGCCGCACCGACGACCGGTTCAGCGCCGACCTCGGGGCGTTCTTCGGGCTGCTGTCCTGCTACGGACTGCTCGGGTCGCTCAAGTCGCTTCGGCCTGAGTCCCAGGTGCGGGACCTCGACGGCTGGTGGCACGGGTTCTTCAGCTTCATGGCCAGCGGTCCGCCCGACGACCGCCTCCGGCAGTTGCTGGCCCTCTCCGACGCCGGCATCGTCCAGTTCCTCGGCCCCGACATGTGGGTCCGCCCCACCGACGGCGTTTTCCTCGCCGGCGGCACCGGCTCCGACACTGTCACCGCCACCGCCCTGGTCGAGGCCTACCAGCCCAAGCCCTCCGTCTCGGCCAGCACCTCCGACCTGCTCAGCCGCCTCGACGGCGTCGAGGAGGTCCTGGTCGACGGCGACTTCTCCGTGCGCACCGGCCTGCTCCGCATCGCCCCCGACGGCCGCGTCATCACCCCTTCCGGCGAACCGCACCCCCGACGCTTCGGCGTCGGCTTCTACTCCTCCGAACGCGCCGTCCCCGCCTTCGCCCGCCCCCGCACCAACGCCCCCGCCTTCCGCCAGAACGACGCCACCGCCCGCGCCCTGCTGGCCACCCTCCGCCTGGACTGATCCTCTTCCTGGGCCGAGCCGGCGCACCGGCGTGACGGGGCTCTACTGGTCGACATACCGCCTGGTCGGTATGCTCGCGGGAAACCGCCGCCCAGCTCAAGGAGGAGCACGTGCCGGAGACGAGCCAACGGGTCGCCATCGTGACCGGAGCAGCCCGGGGAATCGGCGCCGCCACCGCGGTGCGGCTGGCCGCCGACGGCTTCGCGGTCGCCGTGCTCGACCTGGACGAGGGCGCGACCAAGCAGACCGTGGACACGGTCGTCGAGGCCGGCGGCCGGGCGATCGGGGTGGGCGCGGACGTCAGCGACGCCGAGCAGGTGCAGGCCGCGGTGGACCGGGTGGCCGCCGAGCTGGGCGCGCCGACCGTCCTGGTGAACAACGCGGGCGTGACCAAGGACAACCTGATCTTCAAGATGTCCGAGGGCGACTGGGACACCGTGATCAACGTGCACCTGCGCGGGTCGTTCCTGATGACCCGGGCGGTGCAGAAGCACATGACCGAGGCCAAGTGGGGCCGGATCGTGAACCTGTCCAGCACCTCGGCGCTGGGCAACCGCGGCCAGGTCAACTACTCGGCGGCCAAGGCCGGCCTGCAGGGCTTCACCAAGACCCTGGCCATCGAGCTGGGCAAGTTCAACGTCACGGCCAACGCCATCGCCCCGGGCTTCATCGCCACGGACATGACGGCGGCCACCGCGGAGCGCCTGGGCGTGGGCTTCGAGGACTTCAAGACGATGGCGGCGCAGCAGATCCCGGTGAACCGGGTGGGTGTGCCCGACGACATCGCGCACACCGTCTCCTTCCTGGTCAGCGACGGCGCGGGCTTCGTGTCGGGCCAGGTCATCTACGTCGCCGGAGGCCCCCGTGACTGACCTCGCGACCAAGGTCGAGCAGTTCCTGGCCGAGCACCCCACCGCGGGCGCGGACCCGGTGCAGTGGCTGGGCGCCCGCTTCGACGCCGGCCTGGCCTGGGTGCACTTCCCGGTCGGCCTGGGCGGCCTGGGCGCGTCCCGCTCCGCCCAGCAGGCGGTGGACGAGGCGTTCCTGGCCGCGGACGCGCCGCAGCCCAATCCGGCCGCGCCGGTCATCGGCTACGGCATGGCCGCGCCGACCATCCTCAAGTTCGGCACCGACGAGCAGAAGCAGCGCTTCCTGCGCCCGCTATACACCGGCGAGGAGGTGTGGTGCCAGCTGTTCAGCGAGCCCGGCGCCGGCTCCGACCTCGCCACCCTGGCCACCCGCGCCGTCCGTGACGGCGACGAGTGGGTGGTGGACGGCCAGAAGGTGTGGACGACCATGGGCCACGTGGCCCGCTGGGGCATCCTGGTCGCCCGCACCGACCCGTCGCTGCCCAAGCACCAGGGCCTGAGCTACTTCCTGTGCGACATGACCGACCCGGGCGTGGACGTCCGGCCGCTGCGCCAGATCACCGGCGAGGCCGAGTTCAACGAGGTGTTCCTGTCCGGGGTGCGAGTCCCGGACGCGCACCGGCTGGGCGCGGTCGGCGAGGGCTGGAAGGTCGCCACCACCACGCTGATGAACGAGCGCGTCACCATCGGCGCGCACGCCGCCGAGCGCGAGGACGGCCTGATCGGCATCACCGCCAAGACCTGGCGCGAGCACCCCGAGCTGCGCACGCCCGGCCTGCACGACCGGCTGCTGCGGCTGTGGGTGGACGCCGAGGCGCTGCGGCTGACCGCGGAGCGCCTGCGCCAGGGCCTGGCCGCCGGCCAGCCCGGCCCGGAGGGCTCGGCCGCCAAGCTCACCTTCGCCACGCTCAACCAGGCCATCACCGGTCTCGACGTGGAGCTGCACGGCGAGGACGGCCTGTCCTACCACGACTGGACGATGCGCCGGCCCACCGACGCCGACTGGGCCAGCCGCGACGCCGGCTTCCGCTACCTGCGGATGAAGGGCAACTCCATCGAGGGCGGCACCTCGGAGATCCTGCGCAACATCATCGCCGACCGGATCCTCCAGCTGCCCAAGGAACCGCGTGGCGACGTCGACATCCCGTGGAAGGACCTGCCCCGATGAGCGACTTGCTGTACGGCGAGGTCGAGAACGATCTGCGGGCCTCGGTCCGCGACCTGCTCACCGACCGCTCGCCCTGGACGTCGGTGCTGGCCCGGGTGGAGACCGACAAGCCCTACGACCTGGAGCTGTGGCGGACCCTCGCGGCCGAGATGGGCCTGGCCGGCCTGCTCGTGCCCGAGGACCTTGGCGGCGCCGGCGCGTCGGCCCGTGAGGTCGCGGTGGTGCTGGAGGAGCTGGGCCGCGCGGTGACGCCGACCCCGTTCCTGGGCAGCGCCGTGCTGGCCACCAGCGCGCTGCTGGCCGCCGGCGACACCGAGACCGTGGCGGAACTGGCTGCCGGGCAACGGATC
Source organism: Kutzneria sp. CA-103260 (assembly GCF_018263855.1). GTDB lineage: Bacteria > Actinomycetota > Actinomycetes > Mycobacteriales > Pseudonocardiaceae > Kutzneria. The sequence goes on from NZ_CP073318.1 coordinate 5,873,315, forward strand.
GGCGCGCTGGCGGTGCCGCTGACCACCGCGCCGCAGGCCGCTTTCCCTGAGCTGGTACGGGTTGTGGACGGCAAGCTGACCGGCCGCGTCGGCAGCGTCGTGGACCTCGAGGTCGCGGATGTCGTTGTGGTGCCGGCGATCGGCGCCGACGGGCCGGAGCTGCACGTGGTGCAGACGGCGTCGGCGGGCGTCACCGTCACGCCGATCACGCCGCTGGACCTCACCCGTCGCATCGCGGCGCTGGAGCTCGACGGCGCCGAGTCCCGAAAGCTCACCGGGGACGCCGTCGCCGCGTTGCGGACGGCGCTGACCGCCGGCGCCGGTCTGCTGGCCGCCGAGCAACTTGGCGTCGCTCAGTGGTGCCTGGACACGACCGCCGAGTACGTCAGCACCCGGCACCAGTTCGGCCGGCCCATCGGCTCGTTCCAGGCGCTGCGGCACCGGCTGGCCGACCTGTGGGCGTCGGTGTCCTCCGCGGTCGCCGTCTCCCGAGCCGCGGCCGACGCGCTGGCCACCGGGTCCGATGTGGACATCGCCGTCGCGGTGGCGGCCTCGTTCTGCTCGGAGCTGGCCGTGCACGCCGCCGAGGAGGCGCTTCAGCTGCACGGCGGCATCGGCATGACGTGGGAGCACCCGGTGCACCTGTACCTGGGCCGGGCCAAGAGCTCCGAGCTGGCTCTGGGCACTCCGGAGAAGCACCGCGACGCGCTGGCCGCGTTCGTCAACCTGCCGGCCTGACAAGGAGTTCACTGATGCGCGTGTTCGCCGATCTGGACGAGGTGAAGGCCGCCAAGGGCGAGCAGCTCGGCTCCAGCGACTGGCACCTGGTGACGCAGGAACAGGTCAACCTGTTCGCCGACGCCACCGAGGACCACCAGTGGATCCACGTGGATCTGGAGAAGGCGGCCAAGGGTCCGTTCGGCGGTCCGGTGGCCCACGGCTACCTGACGCTGAGCATGCTGGCCAAGTTCTCCGGGCAGCTGTGGCAGGTGAACGGCCTGTCGATGGCCGTCAACTACGGGCTGAACAAAGTTCGCTTCCCGCAACCAGTTCGGGTGGGCAAGCGGATCCGGGCCCACGGCCAGCTGGCCGACTTCGCCGAGAACAAGATGGGCCTGCAGGTGACGGTTCTGATCACCGTCGAGATCGAGGGCGAGGACAAGCCCGGCTGCGTGGCCGAGTCCCTCGCCCTGTTGGTGCCCTGACCAGCTAGGTCACGGATCGGCAACTCCGCCAGCGGCCCGAGTGGGCAGCTGGGACAGTGCTCCGACGGCGGGACCCGCCCGCCGTCGGAGCACCGGAGACAGCAGTGAACTACGACCAGACGGCGTCCAGCGGCCTCAGCCCCGCCGTCGCCATCATCTTCGGCGTCATCTACGTCGCCTTCATCGTGTTCGAGATCGCGGCGTACTGGAAGGTCTTCGCCAAGGCCGGCCGTCCCGGCTGGGGCGCGATCATCCCGTTCTACAACATCTATCTGATGATCAAGGTCGCGGGCCGGCCCGGCTGGTGGCTGATCCTGTACATCATCCCGATCGTCAACTTCGTCATCCACCTGATCGTCTCGCTGGACATCGCCCGCAACTTCGGCAAGGGCAGCGGGTTCGGCGTGCTCGGCCTGTGGCTGTTCAGCTTCATCGGCTTCCCGATCCTGGGCTTCGGCTCGGCCCAGTACCAGGGTCCGCGGCCGGCCCAGCAGTACTGACGACCCTCGGTCATCGCCCGTTTCCTTTGTAGGATCGGGCGATGACCGATGTCGTGCTGGCGGAGAACACCGACGGGGTGCTGCTGCTCACCCTGAACCGGCCGGACAAGCTGAACGCGTGGACCCCCGCGATGGAGGAGCAGTTCTTCGGCGCGCTGGCCACCGCCGACGAGGATCCCTCGGTGCGGGTGATCGTGGTGACCGGCGCCGGGCGCGGCTTCTGCGCCGGGGCCGACCTGACCGCGCTGGGCGCGGTGGACCCGTCGGCGATCACCGAGGCCGACATCCACCCCAGCGGCAAGCCCATCAGCTACGCGCTGTCGCTGCGCAAGCCGGTGATCGCCGCGATCAACGGCGCGACCGCCGGCATCGGCCTGGTGATCGCCCTGTACTGCGACGTGCGGTTCGCCGCCGACGACGCCAAGTTCACCACCGCGTTCTCCCGCCGCGGCCTGATCGCCGAGCACGGCATCGCCTGGCAGCTGCCCCGGGTGGTCGGCGTCAGCCGGGCCATGGATCTGTTGCTGTCCAGCCGAATCCTGCTCGGCGAGGAGGCCGGCCGGATCGGCCTCGTGGACCACGTGCGGCCGGTGGACGAGGTGTTGCCGGCCGCACTGGCCTACGCCCGGGAGCTGGCCGAGAACTGCTCCCCGCAGTCCATGGCGATCATCAAGCGGCAGGTGTACCAGGCGCTGGAGTCCGAACTGGACCCGGCGCGGCGGGAGGCCGTCGCGCTGATGCTCGCCTCGTTCGCCCAGGACGACTTCCGCGAGGGCGTGCTGAGTCACCTGGAGAAGCGGCCGCCGAAGTTCGCGCCGCTTGACCCTGACACGGTGTGAGCCCGTAGACCTGACGGCATCATGTTCAGCATCGGAGACTTCGCCCGGCTGGGGCTCGTGTCGGTCCGCATGTTGCGGCACTACGACGGCATCGGGCTGCTGCCGCCCGCCCACGTCGACGACGCCACCGGCTACCGCCGCTACGCCGCCGACCAGCTGCCCCGGCTCAACCGGATCGTCGCGCTGTCCAAGCTCGGCTTCACCCTCAAGCAGGTGGCCGAGATGCTCGACGACGCCGTCAACGCCGAGCAGTTGCAGGGCATGCTGCGGCTGCGCCGCGCCGAGCTGGCGGCCCAGGTGGCCGCCGACAGCGCCCGGCTGGCCCAGGTCGAGTTCCGTCTCCGCAGCATCGAGAGGGAGGGCAAGATGCCGTCGATCGACATCGCGCTCAAGGAGGTGCCGCCGGTTCGGGTGGCCGAGCTGACCGGCCTGGCCGCCAGCTACGGGCCGGAGGACATCGGGCCGGTGATCCAGCCGCTGTACGCCCGTGTGGAGGCCGAACTGGCCCGGTCCGGACTGACTGTCTCGGGGCCGGGCATCGCGTACTACGAGGACGTCGCGGACGGTGTGCTGGTGCATGCCGCGATCACGGTGTCCGGCGAGATCACCAATGATGTGGAGCTGAAGCTGGTGGACCTGCCGGGCGTGGAGCTGGCCGCCACCACCGTGTACCACGGTCCGATGTCGGAGTGCGGTCCCGTCTACGACCAGATGGCGCACTGGCTGGCCGAGAACGGCTACCAGAGCTCGCTGTACGCCCGCGAGGTGTACCTGCACTGCCCGCCGGGTGTCGACCAGCAGGGGTGGATCACCGAGTTCCAGATCCCGGTGGCCCGGAACTGAAGGGGTGGCTGGTCGTGGCCCGCCGCCACGTGACCACGACCAGCCACTGAACAGAGTGTGTCCGGATCGGCACAAAGCGGCAATGCTCCAGATGGAAGCGCTCTCACCAACCGGTTTAGACCAACTGGCGGACGACATAATTCACGTCATGTACTAACACTCCCGCGAGTCCCGCTCTCAGGCAAGCGAAATGCGGGTTTCCGACCGGGACAGCTACTGGGCGGCGACCTCGTTCCAGGTCAGCTCCCGCTGGTAGCCGTGCCGCCAGCCGCGGGCGTGCACCGGGTCCGTGCGCGGGTAGTCGCCGTCGGTGGCCTTGGCGTCGACGTTCTGCCCGCTGTCGTAGAAGCACTGCAGCGCCCGGTAGCCCCAGTCCTCCACACCGCCCCAGGAGAACTGCTGCGCGTTGGACCCCAGCGGGGAGGTGCCGGGCTGCTCCATCAGGATCGGGCCCACGTCACCCCCGGTGCAGGCCATCACCTCCGCCTTGCCCAGGTTGAACAGGGTGAACTGGCCGTCCGGGCCGAGCTGCATCCACGAGCAGTACGGGTTGCCGATCGCGGTGCCCTGGGACTGCACCCAGACCGAGTCGTTGGACGGGCTGGCACACAGCACGGAACCCGGGAAGCCGCCGTTCTGGAGCATCACCGCGCCGGGCGGCGCGGCCGGCGCGGCCGATGCGGTGGCCGCGGACACGCCGGCAAGGCAGGCCGCAGCGGCGAGAACGGTCAGCAGACGGCGACGAGACGCCCAGTTGGTTCCCAACATGTCGACGGAACTCCTTTACACTGCACGGAAAAGCTGACAGTCCGAACTTAGACGGTCTGGATTGGAACCGTCTAGATATGACCGTCTAAGTTCGGACGGTCGGCGGCAGGACATTGCTCCGACAACCGGTCAGCAGTGGAAGGTAAGATGCGACGCATGAGCCTGCGGCATGCACTGATCGGACTACTGCGCGAGCGGCCGGCCAGCGGCTACGACCTGATGCAGGTGTTCGACAAGTCCCTGCACCAGGTCTGGCCGGCGACCAAGAGCCAGGTGTACGCCGAACTGGCCAAGCTGGACGAGGCCGGGCTGATCACCGTCACCGCCGAGGGGCCGCGCGGCCGCCGGGAGTACGCGCCGACCGAGGCGGGGCTGGCCGAGCTGCGCCACTGGATGCTGGAGACCACGCCCGACGAGACCCAGCGCAGCGAGACCCTGCTGCGGGTCTTCCTGCTCGGCGCCCTGGACCGCGCGCAGGCCAAGGACTTCATGCTGGCGATCCGGGAGCGCACGCTGGCCGACCTGGCCCGGCTGGACGCCCTCACCGAGAGCATCGACTGGGACTGGCGGGCGGACGACGACCTGCTCCGCTACGGCGCCATCGTGATGGAGTGGGGCCGCCGCATGATGGAGATGACCCGCGACTGGTCCGAGTGGGCCGCCACCCGCATCCCCGACTGAAACCGCGAGTCCCGCTCTCAGGCAATCATGTGTCGAGTTCCGGAACTCGACACTCGGTTGCCCGAGAGCGGGACTCGCGAGGGGCTAGCTGGTGGTGAAGGCGTCGAAGTCGACTTCGGCGGTGGTGCCGGGGGCGTGCGAGATGGCGTAGACGCCGACGTCCTGGGTGGCCGCCGCCGACGGCACGGTTCCGGTGCCCACCAGGGTCCAGTTGGTCCCGTCCACGGAGTAGTAGCCGCTGAACGTGGTCCCGCTGCGCACCAGCTTCAGCCAGGCCGGGTACACCGCCGACGCCACCGAGGCCTGCTGGTCCAGCAGCCCGTCGCCGTCGCTGTCCCAGTCGAGCAGGAAGCCGTTGCCGGGCGTCTCGGCCAGGATGACAAAGCCCTTGCCGCCGTTGGCGTCGCCGATGTCGTTGCGCACCATGATGCCGGCCTTGGCCCAGACGTTGCTGTTGTCCTGGGAGTCGATCCGCACCACGGTCTCCGAGCCGTCATGTTCCTTGCCCGGCAGGTACATCGAGCCGTACTCGTTGGTGGTGTTCCACAGGTCCGCACCCTGGGCCTGGATGCCGAGCCGGTCCCCGACCTGGCTGAACTGCGCGGTGGTCGAGGCGAACGTCTGGTACGGCCCGGTCACCGGGTGATTGACGGTGGTCGAGTCGGCGGCGGCCTGCTTGGCGGAACCGCCCAGCAGGTAACGGAAATCAGCGCTGGCGCTGACCGACGAGGTGGTGAACAGCTTGTCGGACGGGGAGATCGTCACCGTGAACGGCACCCGGATCTTGCCGCCGGGCCACACCACCGGCTGCGACGGCGCGTTGGCCGGCGACACCGTGGCTCCCGAAGACGCCTGCAGCGCAAGGGAAACGTCCCGAAGCGGAGTCGAGCCGTTGTCCACGAACTCCAGCACGCCGGTCCGCTTGAGGCTGTCCGACGGGGCCGGGTCCCAGGTCAGCGACACCGAGGTGTTGGGCTTGACCCCGAGGTCGGCGTGACGCAGGGCCTTGACCCGGTACAGGGCGACGCCGTGCGCCGGCACGTCGGTGGAGATCGCGCCGGTCGACTCGGTCGTCGAGTGGTTCCACAGGTCCTGCAACGAGTAGTCGGCGGCCTTGGGCAGCCCCAACGCGGCGGCGGTGGTCGACACGGCCCGCGGCGCGGTGGCGGTGTTGAACAGGCCGACGATCACGTCGCCGTTGGTCTCAGTCTTGGCGAACACCTGGGTGTTGGCGTCGCTGGAGATTCGCTTGGCGTCAATGGCGTCCTGGTCGACGGCCAGCACGTCGGCGTTGCGCAGCAACGACAGGTCGGTCGGGTCCAGGTGCGTGAGGTCGGTGCCGAGGAACAGCGGCGAGGCGGCCAGCGACCACAGGCTCATCTGCGTTTTGCGCTCGTCCGGGGTCAGGCCGTCGTTAGCGCCGTTGCCGACCTCCAACGAGTCGTAGTCGTTGAAGCCCTTGGGCCCGCCGTACGGGGCCCAGGCCGCGACCTGGTCGAAGCGGCTGGCCACCGACGCCCACGTGGTCAGCGGGTAGCTGGAGTCGTTGGGGCCGCAGTAGCACTCCACGTCGCCGCCGGTCCGCCAGCCGTCGGCGGTGTCCTGCCACAGTTTGGCGTTGTTGATGTCCAGGCTGTTGGACAGCTCAAGGTGGATCTGGCGGCCGCTGTTCTTCAGGGCTGTCGACCAGCCCTGCACGTCCTGCGCGTCCTGGGTGCCGACACCGTCGAGCTTGAGGTAGTCCACGCCCCACGAGGCGAACTGCTTGGCCCACGAGTCGAGGAACGCCTGTGCGCCGGGCTTGCTGTAGTCGATGCCGACCATGCCGCCGCAGTTGTAGTTGGCCTCGCTGGACGAGGTCGCGATGTCGGCGGCGTGGTAGGGCGTGCCCTCGATCGCCGTGTTCTGCGCGACCGCCTGCTTGGCGATGCCAGGCGTCGCGTACAGGCCGAACTTGAGGCCGAGCGAGTGCACGTAGTCGGCGGTGGCCTGGATGCCGTTCTTCGCGCCCTGGGCCGGGAACTTGGTCGAGTCGATCACCCAGCGGCCGTACTGGTCCACGTTGGGGCCCTGCGCGCCCGGGCACTGGTACCAGAAGTCGTCGATGTTGACGTACTGGTAGCCCAGCCGGGTCAGGCCGCTGTCCTTCATGGCCTTGGCCTGCGCCTGGATGGTCGCGGCGGTGGGATTCTTGCGGACGAAGCTCCAGCTGCTCCACCCCAGCGGCGGCCGGACCGTCGGTGAGCTGTCGGCGGCGGCCGTCGGAGCCGTCACGGCGAGACCGGTGATCGTCAGCAGGCCGGCTAACGCCGCGGTCAGGACGCGGTTCCTCATGTGTCGGTTTCCTTCCACCCCGGTGTGAAAGCGGCACGACTCCGCCCAGAAACGAACGGAATCGAACACGACTCGGCAGAGCTCACCAAAACGGGTCACGGGTGTCAAGACTGTGTTTTCGCCGCGCGTTCCGCGCGGGGCTCGGCCCCCGGGTAGCCGATGCCTCGCCCTTGCCGGATTTCACCCGCCGCATGCGGCTTGGGCGGCGGGGCGCGTGGGGTGGCGGCGGGCGAAATCCGCCAACCAGGCGAAGCATCGGCGGGGCCTCGCACTCTTCTGCGTCGACAGCCCCCCACAGACCCCCACTCAGAAGGGCTCGGTCAACGGCTTGACGAAGCGCGCGGCCTGGTCGCAGATGTCCTCGTAGCCGAGGCCGCGGTAGAAGCTGTGCGCGGCGACCCGCGCCCGGGAGCTGGTGACCTCAATACGCCAGCAGCCAAGCCGGCGGGCCTCCCGCTCGACCTCCGCCACCAGCTGGCTTCCCACCCCCTGGCCACGGCAGGAGTCGTCGACCACCAGCGCCGCCAGCCGGCCCTGCGATGCGTCGTACTCCAGCAGCTGCATCGCATGCAGGGCGGCCACGCCCGACACCACGCAGTCCACCTCGGCGACGAGCAGCGCGCTGCGCGAATCGGCCAGCCACGCGTCCACCCGGACCCGCACCCGCGCCTCGTCGGTGGGATATCCCAACTGGTCCAGCAACTCCGTGATGCGCGGGACATCCGTGACAGCGGCCGGTCTGATCATGATCCCCATCCGGCCAGTATGCCCAGCGCGGTCAGCGGGCGGTGCGGATCATCTCGCCGAGGCGGTACACCATGCGCGAGGCGTCGCCAGGGGTGACGGTGGCCCAGTTCTGGCCGTCGCGGCCCGGGGAGACCACGCTGAAGTAGCGGCCGGCAGCGTTGTCGAACCAGCTCATGCCCGGCAGCCGGCGCACCCGGCCGCGCTGGTCGAACAGGCCGACGCCGATCTGGCCGAGACGCAGCACCTCGGGCTCCAGCATGGCGGCCAGGGCCTTCTGCTGGTCCTTGGACGCGGACTCGGCCGTACGCCGCGTGACCGCCAGCGGCTGCGGCATCGACGGCCGGCCGTCCGCGGCGCCGCCGACCAGGCCGGCCGGCAGCGAGACCTCCTGCCCGGGCCCGGCCTTGGTCGGCGGCAACAGGCTGACGATGCTGGCCGCCAGGGCGGTGTCCCGGGTCCACTCCAGCCGGACCGTCTGTCCCTCCTGGACGGCCAGCACGGCGTCCCGACCCCGGGCCGCGGCGGTGGCCCGCAGCATCGCCGACGTCTCGCGCACGTCCACGGTGGAGATGGTGTCCAGCTGGATGTGCGGCCGGGCCACCAGGGCCATCGCGGCGGCGATCGGCCCGACCACCCGGCCCCGCTCGGTCACCCCCCGCTCCTCCAGGTCGGCGTGCACGGCGGCGCGGATACGCAAGCGTTCCTCATAGGTCTCCCCGTAGCTGGGGACCTGGAAGGGGTACGGCGGCGCGCCCAGCCGCAGTTCCTCCCAGAGCATGTCGAACGCGGCCAGCGAGACAGTGACGATCGGTGACATCGAGCCTCAAGCTACCGCAGATCCGAGGCCCCCACCGCTGGAACGACAGGCTCACATTGACGGTCACGCCCGACCGCAGTATGTTCGGACAGAGAACCGATGTGCGCAATACGAACACCGACAGCACGAGCACCGGGGAGCGCAGATGGCTCGGATCGGGACCCTCGCGGAGGGGGTGTCGGCGGTCGTCCACGACGGCGACACGGTGGCGTTCGAGGGCTTCACGCACCTCATCCCGTTCGCCGCCGGGCACGAGGTGATCCGGCAGCGGATCCGCGGCCTCACACTGGTCAGGATGACCCCGGACGTCATCTACGACCAGCTGATCGGCGCCGGCTGCGCCCGCAAGCTGGTGTTCTCCTGGGGCGGCAACCCGGGTGTCGGCTCGCTGCACCGGTTCCGCGACGCGGTGCAGCACGACTGGCCGGCCCCGCTGGAGCTGGAGGAGCACAGCCACGCCGGCATGGCCAACCGGTACGTCGCCGGCGCGTCGGGCCTGCCGTTCGCGGTGCTGCGCGGCTACCGGGGCACCGACCTGCCGGCCCAGACCGACAACATCAAGCCCATCACCTGCCCGTTCACCGGCGAGGTGCTCACCGCGGTGCCGGCGCTGAAGCTCGACTCGGCGGTCATCCACGCGCAGCGGTCCGACCGCGAGGGCAACGTGCAGCTGTGGGGCATCACCGGCGTGCAGAAGGAGGCGGTGCTGGCCGCCACCCGCTCGCTGGTCACGGTCGAGGAGATCGTGGACGAGCTGACGCCGGTGCCGGGGGCGGTCGTGCTGCCGTCCTGGGCGGTCGGGCACGTGGCGGCGGTGCCGGGCGGCGCGCATCCGTCCTACGCGGCCGGGTATTCGGTCCGGGACAACGACTTCTACCAGGAATGGGACGCGATCAGCAGGGACCGCGACGAGTTCACGCGCTGGCTGGAGGACCTGAAGTGAGCGAGCTTGCGAGCGAACCATTGAACACAGGGACGCTGTTCAGGCTGCCGACGAAGGAGGCAGCGTGAACTACACCGCCGACGAGATGATGACCGTCGCCGCGGCGCGGGCGCTGGCCGACGGCGTCGTCTGCTTCGTGGGCATCGGCCTGCCCAGCACCGCGGCCAACCTGGCCCGCCGCACCCACGCCCCCGGCCTGGTGCTGGTGTACGAGTCGGGCACGCTGGGCGCCAAGCCGGACCGGCTGCCGCTGTCCATCGGGGACGGCATCCTGGCCGAGACCGCGGACGCGGTGATCGGCGTGCCCGAGGTGTTCAACTACTGGCTGCAGCCGGGCCGGATCGACGTCGGTTTCCTGGGCGCGGCCCAGATCGACAAGTACGGCAACATCAACACCACCGTGATCGGCGGCGACTACCGCAACCCCAAGGTGCGGCTGCCCGGCGCCGGCGGCGCGCCCGAGATCGCGGCCTCCTGCAAGGAGGTCATCGTGGTGGTGCGGCAGAACCAGCGCGCGTTCGTGGACCGGGTCGACTTCGTCACCTCCTTCGGCTTCGGCCGCGGCCCCGGCGAGCGCGAGGAGCTCGGCCTGCGCGGCGGCGGCCCGCGCCGGATCATCACCGATCTCGGTGTGCTGCAACCGGATCCGCGGACCTGCCAGTTCGTGCTCACCCACCTGCACCCCGGGGTGGAGCTGGCCGACGTGAAGGCGGCCACCGGGTGGGACCTGGGCGTCTCCCCCGACCTCAGCCGGTCGGCGGCGCCCACCGAGGAGGAGCTGTCCGTGCTCCGGGCCCTGAAGGCGGCGTCATGACCACCGACGTGTTCATCGCGGACGCGGTCCGCACCCCCATCGGCAAGTACGCCGGCGGCCTGGCCAAGGTCCGCCCGGACGACCTGGCCGCCGGCACGCTGAAGTCGTTGCTGGCACGGAACTCCGGGCTCGACCCGGCCCGGATCGACGACGTGGTGCTGGGCGACGCCAACGGGGCCGGCGAGGACAACCGGGACGTGGCCCGGATGGCCACGCTCCTGGCCGGGCTGCCGGTGTCGGTGCCGGGCAGCACGGTCAACCGGCTGTGCGGCTCCGGCATGGAGGCGGTGATCGGCGCGTCCCGGGCGGTCGCGGTCGGCGACGCGTCGATCTGCGTGGCCGGCGGCGTGGAGTCGATGACCCGGGCCCCGTGGGTGCTGCCCAAACCCGACCACGCCTTCGACCGCGCGCACGAGACGCTGCACTCCACCACCCTGGGCTGGCGCATGGTCAATCCGCTGATGCCCGAGCAGTGGACGGTCAGCCTGGGCGAGGCCACCGAGATCCTGGCCGAGAAGTACGGCATCGGCCGCGAGGCCCAGGACGTGTTCGCCGCGGGCAGCCACCACAAGGCCGCGGCCGCCTGGGAGCAGGGCGTGTTCGCGGACGAGATCGTCCAGGTGTCCGGGGCTGAGCTGGCGCGGGACGAGACCATCCGCCCCGACACCTCGGTCGAGAAGCTGGCCCGGCTCAAGCCGGCGTTCCGGCCGGACGGCACCATCACCGGCGGCAACGCGTCCCCGCTCAACGACGGCGCCGCTGCCCTGCTGATCGGCGACCAGGCCGGTCTCGACTCGTTCGGCGGCCGGCCGCTGGCCCGCGTCGCCGCTCGCGCCGCGCACGCCGTGGAGCCGCAGTTCTTCGGCATCGGCCCGGTCGAGGCGGCCAACAAGGCCCTGGCCCGGGCCGGCATCGGCTGGTCCGACCTGAGCGTGGTCGAGCTCAACGAGGCCTTCGCCGCCCAGTCGCTGGCCTGCCTGTCGCTATGGCCGGAACTGGACCCGACCATCGTCAACCCCCACGGCGGCGCGATCGCCATCGGGCACCCGCTCGGCTGCTCCGGGGCCCGCATCCTGGGGTCGCTGGCCTGGGAACTGCACCGCCGGGGCGGCGGCTGGGGGCTGGCCGCCATCTGCATCGGCGTCGGCCAGGGCCTGGCCGTGGTCCTCGAAGCCTGAACGGAGAAGCCGTGAAACTGCCGCACTACGCGCACGACGGCGAGTCGCACCCGCCGAACTCCAGCGAGCCCTACCGGTCCAGCATGCTGCGCGCGCCGCACCGGCCCCTCCAGCTCATCCCCCAGCACCTCACCGAGATCACCGGCCCGCTGCTCGGCCCGGACCGGATCGGCGAGCTCGACCACGACCTGACCCGGCAGCACCTCGGGGAGCCGCTGGGCGAGCGCATCATCGTCAGCGGCCGGGTGCTCGACGCCAACAACCGGCCGGTGCCCAACACACTGGTCGAGGTGTGGCAGGCCAACTCGGCCGGTCGCTATGCCCACGACAAGGACCGGCACGACGCCCCGCTCGACCCCAACTTCAGCGGCGTCGGCCGGACCGTGACCGACGCGCAGGGTCACTACCGGTTCGTCACCATCAAGCCCGGCGCCTACCCGTGGCGCAACCACGACAACGCCTGGCGGCCCGCGCACATCCACTTCTCCCTGTTCGGCCGGGCCTTCACCCAGCGGCTGATCACCCAGATGTACTTCCCGGGCGACCCGCTGTTCCCGTTCGACCCGATCTACAACTCGGTGCGCGACGAGCAGGCCCGGCAGCGGATGATCTCCCGCTTCGAGCTGGCCAGCACCCAGCCGGAGTGGGCGCTGTCGTACAAGTTCGACATCGTGCTGCGCGGCAGCGACGCCAGCGTGTTCGAGGACGAGGAGGACGACGAGTGACCGAGCTTGCGAGGGCACCAATCAACACAGCGGCCCTGGTCGCAGACTCGCCGAGCGCCAGCGAGGTGGGGGCCGTGACCGAGCTTGCGAGGGCACCATTCAACACAGCGGCCCTGGTCGCAGACTCGCCGAGCGCCAGCGAGGTGGGGGCCGTGACCGAGCTTGCGAGGACACCATTCAACACAGCGGCCCTGGTCGCAGACTCGCCGAGCGCCAGCGAGGTGGGACTGTGACCACCCCTTCCCAGACCGTCGGCCCGTTCTTCGCGCTGCCGGACGGACTGCCCTGGCCCGACGGCCCCGAGGTGGTGGCCGATGGCACGCCCGGCGCGGTGGTCATCCGCGGCGTGGTCTACGACGGAGCCGGCCAGCCGGTGCCCGACGCCGTGATCGAGACCTGGCAGGCCAGCACCACTGGCCGCTTCGACCACCCCGACGACCCGCGCGGCGCGGTGGACGAGGGCTTCCGCGGTTTCGGACGTTCGGCCACCGACCCCGAGGGCCGGTTCTGGATCCGCACCGTCAAGCCCGGCCCGCTGCCCACCCCCGACGGTGGGGCCGAGGCCCCGCACATCGACGTCACCGTGCTGGCCCGGGGCTTGCTGCAGCGGCTGGTCACCCGGATCTACTGGCCCGACGAGCCAACCGCCAACGCCGCCGACCCGGTGCTGTCGGCCGTGCCGGCCGAGCTGCGCCACACTCTCATCGCCCGCCAGGACGGCGACGAGCTCCGGTTCGACGTCCGCCTCCAGGGCGACGGGGAAACCGTCTTCTTCGACCTGTGAGGGACGCGTGACGGACTATCGGTGGATCGCCGAGGCCAAGGACCGGCCGGTGCTGGTCGTGGGCAGCTCGCTCGGCGCCGACGCGCGGATGTGGCGGGAGCAGCTGCCGGCGCTCGGCGAGACGATGCGGCTGGTGCTGATCGACCACCCCGGCCACGGCGGCACCGTGCCGGAGAAGGGCGTCGACACCATCGAGAAGCTCGGCCGGCGCACGCTGCGGCTGCTCGACGAGCTCGGCGTGGAACGGGCCGACTACCTCGGGCTGTCGCTAGGCGGCATGGTCGGCCTGTGGCTGGCCGCCAACGCGCCGGGGCGGATCGACCGGCTGGCGGTGTGCTGCACGACCGCCTACTTCGGCACCCCCGAGTCGTGGCTGGACCGGGCCGCGACGGTGCGGGCCAACGGCACCGCCTCGATCGCCGAGGCGGTGGTGGACCGTTGGGTGACCGCCGACTACGGCGACCGGACCTGGCTGGTGGACATGATGTCCGCCGTCGACCGCGAGGGCTACGCGGCGTGCTGCGAGGCGCTGGCCGCGCTGGACCTGCGGGCCGCGCTGCCGTCGATCACGGCCCCGACGCTGGTGGTGGCCGGCGACGCCGACCGGGCCACGCCGGTGGAGCACGGGCAGGCCATCGCCGACGCCATCCCGGGCGCACGGCTGAAGGTCGTGCCGGGAGCGCATCTGGCCCCGGTGGAGTCACCCGATGTGGTGACTCCATTGTTGGTGGAGCACTTCACCTCGGTGCGCCGGCAGGTGCTCGGCGACGCCCACGTGGACCGGGCCCAGGCCGCGACCACGCCGTTCACCGCCGACTTCCAGGACTTCATCGCCCGCTACGCCTGGGGCGACATCTGGACCCGCCCCGGCCTGGACCGACGCACCCGCAGCGCGATCACGCTGGCCATGCTGGCCACCCTGCAGCACGAGGACGAGCTGGCCATGCACGTGCGGGCCGCGCTGCGCAACGGGATGACCACCGAGGAGATCAAGGAGGTGCTGCTCCAGGTCGCGGTGTACGCGGGCGTGCCCACGGCGAACCGGGCGTTCCGAATCGCTGACCAGGTGCTGTCTACCCTGGACACACCATGACCGAAACACCCGGCTCCGAGTCCTCCCGAGGCAGCGCTTTCGTCCAGTCCCTGGAGCGGGGGCTGGCGGTGATCCGCGCCTTCGACGCCGAGCACGACGAGCTGACGCTCAGCGACGTCGCCCGGGCCACCGGCCTCACCCGGGCCGCCGCCCGGCGGTTCCTGCACACCCTGGTGGAGCTGGGCTACATGCGCACCGACGGCCGGCTGTTCGCGCTGCGGCCGCGCATCCTGGAGCTGGGCTACGCCTACCTGTCCAGCATGGGGCTGCCCGAGGTGGCGCAGCCGCACCTGGAGACCCTGGTGTCGCAGGTGCACGAGTCCAGTTCGGTGTCGGTGCTGGACGGCCTGGACGTGGTGTACGTGGCCCGCGTGCCGACCAAGCGGATCATGACCGTGAGCATCGCGGTCGGCACCCGGTTCCCGGCCTACGCCACCTCGATGGGCCGGGTGCTGCTGGCCGCGCAGACCGACGAGTGGCTGGACCACTACCTCAAGGAGGTCCAGCTGCGGCCGTTGACCCGGTACACCACCGTGGAGGAGCGGCTGCTGCGGGCCATCCTCGAGCACGTCCGCGAACAGGGCTGGTCGCTGGTGGACCAGGAGCTGGAGGAGGGCCTGCGCTCCATCGCGGTGCCGGTGCACAATCCGGACGGCACCGTGGCCGCCGCCGTGAACGTGTCGGCGCACGCCAGCCGGGGCAGTTCTGACGACATCCGGGTGGAACTGCTGCCGCCACTGCGGGCCGCCGCTCTGGCCATCGAACACGACCTCCGCGGCAACCACCACTGACGTTCGGGTGTCTCCAAGACCCACAAACCCCGGTGCTCGTCACCGTCAACGAACACAAACCCGGAACCACCCGTTCCGCCGAACGCGAACGACATGCGCCGTTCGGCGGAAATAACACGTCCGGAATGTCGGCTGAAACAACCGGAACAAACGAAAGGCCCGCCACTCAAGGTGACGGGCCTCGCTCAGCCGAACCATGTCAGCCGATATCGGTCAGCCGATCTCAGATCGCACGCACGCCCATGGCCTGCGGGCCCTTCTGACCCTGCCCGACCTCGAACTCGACCCGCTGGTTCTCCTCCAGGGTGCGGAAGCCGTTGCCCTGGATCTCCGAGTAGTGCACGAAAACGTCAGCGCCACCATCGGTCGGGGCGATGAAGCCGAAGCCCTTCTCCGAGTTGAACCACTTGACGGTGCCCTGAGCCACTTGATCTATCTCCTCAAACAGGTACTACGTCTCGCCGCAACCACGACGCTACGGGTCTGACCGCGGGCGGGGGACTTCACCCGGTTCCCTGCGAGGAGGACCACCGCCCGCGACTTCTTCCGCGAGCGTGGATACGACACGAACACAGAATGCGACCGGACACAGTCAACCACATCGGACGCGCGGGGTGGAAGTCCGCCACCCGTACAGGTGTGACCGGTGGCACCCGTGCCTCTTGACGCGACAACAGTTCGCCACTTAAATCATGACCCGAAATAAGGTGTGACGCGCGCACCGCCATCGAGCCTCACACACCGACGGACCCTGTGAACCTGTCGAACGAGGTGCTGCCGTGCGACCAACGCTGCTCGTCGTGCCCCTGTTACTCGTGGCGGGAGTTCTGGCCGCTCCGGCCGCGAACGCCGCGAACGAGTCCGTGAACATCTGGCTGACCACCACCAACGACTCCGGCGGCCGCAACGTCACCCGCGGCCTGCAACAGCAGACCCCGATCAGCTTCTCCGCCGGCACCGGGACCGGCCAGCAGACCATCACGGTCGACGAGAACACCCGGTACCAGCAGTTCGAGGGGGCCGGCGCGTCGTTCACCGACACCGCCGCGTACCTGATGAACTCCAGCGGCGCCCTGTCCGCCGCGACCCGCAACGCCACCATGACCAAGCTGTTCGACCCGGTCAACGGCATCGGCCTGGACTTCCTGCGCAACCCGATGGGCGCCTCGGACCTGGCCCGCAACAGCTACACCTACGACGACGGCGCGGCCGACCCGAACCTGAACAACTTCACGCTGTCGCACGACATGGTCGACGTCATCCCGCTGACCAAGCAGGCCAAGCAGCTCAACCCGCAGCTGAAGGTCATGGGCTCGCCGTGGACCGCGCCGCCGTGGATGAAGGACAACAACTCCTATATCCAGGGCTGGCTGCAGTCGCAGTACTACCAGGCCTACGCCAACTACTTCGTCAAGTACATCCAGGGCTACGCGGCGCAGGGCATCCCGGTCGACTACGTGTCCGAGCAGAACGAGCCGACCGTCGGCGGCAACTACCCCGGCATGAACTGGAACGGCACCGGGCTGGCCTACTTCGCCAAGACCAACCTGCTGCCGGCGTTGCACAACGCCGGGCTGTCCACCAAGGTGCTGGCGCTGGACTGGAACTGGGACAGTTACGACAGCTTCGGGGCCCCGACGGTCACCGACTCGTCGATCCGCAACGACCCGAACTTCGGCGGCGTGGCGTGGCACGGCTACGAGGGCGACGTCTCCGAGCAGACCACGGTCCACAACCAGTACCCGTCGATGAACATGTACGAGACCGAGCACTCGGGCGGCAACTGGATCGGCAATCAGCAGAACGAGGACATGAACAACATCATCGACTACACCCGCAA
Source organism: Kutzneria sp. CA-103260 (assembly GCF_018263855.1). Classification (GTDB taxonomy): domain Bacteria; phylum Actinomycetota; class Actinomycetes; order Mycobacteriales; family Pseudonocardiaceae; genus Kutzneria. The sequence continues at coordinate 5,890,217 of NZ_CP073318.1, forward strand.
CTGGGACCGTAGCGTGGTGAAGTGGAGCCTCGCGGTCAACGAGTCGCAGGGCCCGAACAACGGCGGCTGCAACACCTGCACCGGCCTGATCACGGTGCACCAGAACGACAGCCAGCGCGGCCAGGTCGACTACAACATCGAGTACTACGACATGGGCCAACTGACCAAGTTCGTCAAGCCCGGCGCCACCCGCATCGCCTCCAACGACGGCGCCGTGCGCAACGTCGCCTGGATCAACCCGGACGGCTCCAAGGCCCTGGTCGCCTACAACCCCAGCGGCAGCGCGCAGAGCGTAAGGGTCAACTGGGGCAACGAGTCCTTCACCTACTCGGTCCCGGCGGCCACCAGCGCGACCTTCACCTGGAGCGGCACGCAGGGCGGCACCACCACCCCGCCGCCGGGCGGCGGCACCATCACCGGCATCGGCGGCAAGTGCGTGGACGTCGCCGGGGCCAACAGCGCCAACGGCACCCAGGTGCAGCTCTACACCTGCAACGGCAGCACGGCGCAGACCTGGACCCAATCCGGCAGCGCGCTGCAGGCCCTGGGCAAGTGCCTCGACGTGGCCTCGGCCGGCACCGCCAACGGCACGAAGGTCCAGTTGTACGACTGCAACGGCACCGCCGCGCAGCAGTGGACCTTGAACTCCCAACGCGAACTGGTCAACACCGGTTCCGGTAAATGTCTGGACGCCACCAACCAGAGTTCCGCCGACGGCACCCCGTTGCAGATCTGGTCCTGCACCGGAACAGCCAACCAGCAGTGGACGCTCAACTGACGTCCTGATCACCAGATAAAAGCTCCGTCCCGGTCCGTCGCGCGTTCCGCCCGCGATGGACCGGGGCGGTCCTCACGTTCCCAGAACTAGGCACCACCTGCGGTTTTGCGCCCGAACGCACTATTGATCGAGCGCCATCCGGTGGGTATAAATACCGCACGGAATTCGCCCGCGTTCTCCCTCGCCGTCGCCGCTCACGGACGTTTTCCGAAAAATGCCGGATTTTCACCCCTGCCTGCACGATTCCGGCCGTGCAATACCTGTAGGAGATCGACCATGCGCATCAGAAGAACAAGAGCGGCGCTGACCGCCGCACTGCCCGTGGCGGCGGCCGCGGCCATGCTGGCCGGCCAGCCCGCCGCGATCGCGGCCCCGGCCGCGGGCGGGGCCTTCCCGGCCCACTACGCCGCTCCCTACCTGCAGATCAGCGACTCGGACTCGGGCCAGATGGCCGCCGACATGAGCGCGACCGGCACCAAGTACTTCACGCTGGCGTTCCTGACGCCGCAGTCCGGCTGCACGCCGGTCTGGGAGGCCAACGGCACCGGCGTCGGCTCGTTCGCCTCGCAGGTCGCCGCCATCCAGAACGCCGGCGGCAACGTCATCCCGTCCTTCGGCGGGGCCGAGGGCGGCGAGCTGGCCCAGACCTGCACCAACGTGTCCAGCCTGACCGCGGCGTACGCCAACGTGGTCAACACCTACGGCGCCAACCGCCTCGACTTCGACATCGAGGGCAGCGTCATCAAGGACACCGCGTCCATCGCCCGCCGGGACCAGGCGCTGGCCGCGCTGCAGGCGCAGAACCCGAACGTGCAGGTCGACTACACGCTCGGCGTCGGCTCCGACGGCCTTGAGGGCGACCAGATGACCGTCCTCAACGACGCCAAGGCCAAGGGCGTCAACGTCAGCGTCATCAACCTGATGGTGATGGACTTCTACGACGGCCAGCCGGTCATCAACGACGCGCTGTCCGCGGCCCGCAACGCGGCCAACCAGATCGCCGGTCTGTACGGCATCTCCACCTCGGCGGCGTACGCCAAGATGGGCCTGACCCCCATCGCCGGCCGCAACGACGACGGCGCCCAGTTCAGCCAGGCCGACGCGCAGACGCTGGAGAGCTTCGCCGCCTCCAACGGCGTGGCCGAGCTGTCCTTCTGGGAGCTGCAGGACTACGACCGGGCCACTGGCTACGCGTACTCCCGGATCTTCAACCAGATCACCGGTGGCGGCACCACCCCGCCCCCGCCGCCCACCGGCGGCACCATCACCGGCATCGGCGGCAAGTGCGTGGACGTCGCCGGAGCCAACAGCGCCAACGGCACCCAGGTCCAGCTCTACACCTGCAACGGCACCGCGGCCCAGAGCTGGTCGCACTCCGGCAGCAGCTTCCAGTCCCTGGGCAAGTGCCTCGACGTCGCGTCGGCCGGCACCACCAACGGCACCAAGGTGCAGCTGTACGACTGCAACGGCACCGCCGCGCAGCAGTGGACCCTCAACGCGCAGAAGGAACTCGTGAACACGGGCTCCGGCAAGTGCCTCGACGCCACCAACCAGAGCTCCGCGGACCAGACTCCGCTGCAGATCTGGTCCTGCACCGGCACCGCCAACCAGCAGTGGACCCTCAACTGACGTGATCCCGTGACCGGGGGTCTGCCCCAACCACCGGGCAGACCCCCGCGAGTCCCGCTGTCAGGCAACCATGCGTCGAGTTCCGAACTCGTATCTCAGTTGCCCGAGAGCGGGACTCGCGGTGTGTCAGGTCACCTTGATCAGGCGGGAGCCGTGGGCCGGCACCGCCGTGGCCGTCCAGCTTCCGTTGGCGGAGCCCAGATCCGTGCGCGAGACCAGGTCCCGCACGGCGTGGCTGCCGCTGATGCCGAGGTCGCTCCAGTTCACGGTGATGTCGGCCGACGAGGAGCCGAGGTTGTAGACCGCCACCGCCCAGCTGCCGTCGGGCAGCTGCTTGCGCCACTTCTGCTGGTTGCCGCTGGTGATTCGGGTCGGGAACCGCGCGGACTGGTCCACCGCGACGACTTCGGGGTTGGTGAGGATGGAAACCGCGCCGCTGTCGAGGAAGTAGACGTCACCGCCGACGTAGAGCGGGGCCGAGGCCATGGACCAGAAGGTCATCACGCTCTGCCGCTCGGTGCTGGTGATGCCGTCCTGGATGGCGCTGCCGGAGTTGTTGGAGATGGGCATCGAGTCCAGGTCGGGGAAGTAGCCGGGTTGCAGCCCGGACAGCCAGTTCGGCAGGTCGTTCCAGCGGGCCGTGACCGCGCCGCTCCAGGTGGCCAGCGTGCCGCAGTAGCACTCGACGTCGGTGTCGATGCGAACATCGTTGGTGTAGCTGGACAGTTGGGACTCGATGGACTGCGGCACCGGCCAGGCGCTGGTGGTCAGCCACATGCCGCGGCCCGACTGGTCGATCGCCTTGGAGAAGGCCTGGATGTCGGGCACGCTGTCGGTGGTCGTGCCGTCCACCTTGACCAGGTCCACGCCCCAGGACGCGAACTTGTCCACCACGGAGTTTATGTAGGCCTGGGCGCAGGAATTGCCGTAGTTGATCTTCCAGGAGCTGCCCCAGCCGTTGGTCGCGGTGAGCGGCTGCTGGGCGATGTCCTGGGTGTGGCAGCTGGTTCCAGCGATCGGCGCGTTCTTGTCGTACACCCCCTTGTCCAGCCCCACGGTCGTGTAGAGGCCGAGCAGCAGACCCTCGTTGTGCACATAGTTGGCCACCCCCGAGATCCCGTCCGGGAACCGCGTCGGGTCGGGGTCGGGGATCCCGTTGCCGTCGGTGTGGCCGTTGAACGACATGTCCGCGTTCCACCCGGAATCGATGTCGATGTACCGGTATCCCGCGGACTTGAGCTTCGACGCCACCGCGTCGGCCGCACCCTCCACATGGGACTCGGTCAGCCAGCTCGTGCCGTACGTGGCCCGGGTGGACGATTCGACGCTCCAGCTGCTCCAGCCCATGGCCGGAACCCCGAAGTTGGTCTTGGCGTAGGCCGGGCTCGCGCCCGGCAGCAGGACGGCCACGCTCGCGGCCACCGCCGCGAGCACCGTGAGACGACTGGGCATGGGCAGTCTCTTTTCTCCTGATCCACGCTGAGCAGGGAAAACTCACGGTAGCCCGCTTTTATTTCCAGCGTCAACTATCTACCTCGCCCCCGCTAATCCCCTTGGCCCCACCAGCGTCCGGACGGCATGCTGCCGACATGGCCCACGGCACCGTCAAGTTCTTCAAGCGTGAGAAGGGTTGGGGCGCGATCTCCTCCCCCGACCTGCCACCTGGCCTGGACGCCTTCGTTCACTTCAGCGCCATCGAAGCCGAAGGCCTCCGCGCCCTCGACCCCGGCGACCGGGTGGAGTTCGACTACGTGCCCGCGCAGCAGGACAGCTTCCGCTTCGTCGCCACCAGGGTCCGCAAGGTCTGACTTCGCCGAACTAGCGGTAGCGCTCGGCCAACGCCGCGAAGGCAGCCTTGGGTTCCCAGGGGAGATCGGGGTAGGTGGTGCCGAGACGATCCTCGAAGACGGTGACCACGCCGTAGCTGGCGAGGTCGAGGTCCTGGCGGGGGTCGGTGCGGTGCGGGAGGTGGTAGCTGGCGAAGGTGTTGACGAAGGCGGTGTCGACGCCGGCCTCCTCGAAGAGGTCGAGGAGCTCGACGAGGTGGGCGGCCTGGCCGGCTTCGTCGCGCTGGTAGTCGCCGTCGAGGCCGACGGCGACGACACCGTCCCGTACGACGATGGAGCCGGCGTGGGCGCCTAGGTCGGGGGCGCCATGGAAGGTGGCGGAGCCGAACTCGGTGATGGCGACGGGTTTACCTTGGGCGACAAGGGATCGGACGGCGTCGGGAAAGATGGCGGCGACCTGGGCGGAGCGGTAGAGGTCCACGGACAGGAAGTCGAACGGGGCCCAGTCCACGCCCTCGAAGGACGGAATGGCGGCATAGCTGACGGGGCCACCGAAGCGGTCCCGCACGACGGTCACCGCCCGGGCCAGAAAAGCGTTGAGGAGCAAGGGAACCTGGGCCATCGCCGCCCGCAGACGGACCGGGTCAGCCAGGAGGGGCAGGCGTTCGTCGAGGGTGTCGCCGGGCAGGAAACCGACGGTGAACAGGCTGAGCTCGGCCCCGGTGAGCAGCACGACGGAAGCTCCACCACGGCGTAAGCGCTCGGCCCGGTCGGCGCAGTCGGCCAGGACAGCCAACAACTCGTCCTGGGTGAGGTCGCAGGTGAACGGGGAGAGCCACACCTCAAGGCCGAGGGCGGCGGCCTCCTGTGCGGCGAGGTCGAGTCGAGAGACATCGCCGCCGGTGAGACGGACGGCGGTGCAGTGCAGGTCGTCGCGGATTACCCGCAGCTCCCGCCGGACGACGTCGGGGTCGAAGGGCTCGCGGGTGCTGGTCCCGCCGGCGAAGAAGCCCGTGTCGTACGTGATGCCGTTGGCTCGCATGCCGCGAACCGTAAGGTACATCGAGTACCCAATCAATCGAATAAGGTACCGTCCGTACCATGGCGCAGGTGAGGCGGCGCGGGGCCGTGCTGGAGCAGGCCATCCTGCGGGCCGCGGCCGGCGAGCTCACCGAGTCGGGCTACGCCGGCCTGACCATGGACCGGGTCGCCCACCGGGCCGGCACCAACAAGAACGCGATCTACCGGCGCTGGCCCAACCGTGCGGCGCTCGGCGTTGCCGCGTACAAGCTGTTGGTGGAGACGGCGTTGGGGCCGCCGGACACCGGCGAGCTGCGGGCCGACGTGCTGGCCGTGCTGCGCCAGATGAACGCCGATCTGGCCACCCCCAAGGCCAACGTGGCCGCCGGCCTGATGGCCAGCGCCGCCGAGGACCCGGAACTGCTGGCCCAGCTGCGGGAAATGGTCGGCGACGGCGCGAGCTCGATGTGGCTGACCATGCTGCGGCGGGCCGTGGACCGCGGTGAGGCCCCGCCGGGGTGCCTGCACCCACGGGTCGCCACTGTCGCACTTACGTTGCTGCGCAACGAGTTCATGACCCGCGGCATGACCCCGGTCGACGACGACGTCATCGTGGAGATCGTCGACCGGGTCTACCTGCCGCTCATTCGGGGCAGCAGGTACAGCGGCGGCGAGAAGAGCAGGTAGCAGCCCGACGCCAGCCCAGGAGAGTGCGAGGCCCCGCCGATGCTTCGCCTGGTTGGCGGATTTCGGCCGCCGCCGCCCAACGCGCCCACCCACCCGAGCCGGATGCGGCGGGCGAAATCCGGCAAGGGCGAGGCATCGGCTACCCGGGGGCCGAGCCCCGCGCGGAACGCGCGGCATCTACACAGTGTGCTTGGGGCCGGTGAACCACTTGCGGGCCGAGGCGAACCACCAGACGGCGATCAGCAGCACCAGGCCGCCGACGGCCAGTGGGGCGTAGTTGACAGCGGTCCAGCTGAACGAGCCGTCGCCGGGGACGCCGGCCGGCACGGTGGGCAGGATGAAGTACACCGAGATGACGATGATCTCGACGATGGCGGTCCAGCACATCCACTTGTAGTTGCGGCCCAAGGTCCATGGGCCAGGCACGAACGAGTCGCCGGCCCGCAGGCGCAGCGCGATGGGGATGAGGAAGGCCAGGTACAGGCCGATCACGGCGACCGACACGACGGCGTAGAAGGCGGTGGGCACGCCGGCGGAACTCTTGTACAGGGCGGGCAGGGTGAGGATCAGCCCGGCGACGCAGGCCCCGATGACGGCGTTGACCGGAACCCGGTTGGAGTTCAGCTTGGACCACAGGCGGTGTCCGGGAACCGCCCCGTCGCGGCTGAACGCGTAGCCCATCCGCGAGGTGCTGGTCACGCAGCTCATGCCGCAGAAGAACTGGCCGATGGCCGAGATGCCGACGACCACCAGCGCCAGGTTGGAGTTCAGCGCGGTGGTGATGATCGAGCCGATGAAGCCGGCCTGCTTGTTGATCTCGTCCACGTTGGTGGCGGCGAACAGGAAGGCCAGCAACAGGATCCAGCCGCCGATGGCCGAGTACAGGATGGACTGCCAGATGCCGCGGGCGGCGGTGCGGGCCGCGCCCTTGGTCTCCTCGGAGATGTGCGCGCACGCGTCGAAGCCGGTGATCGTGTACTGGGTGAGCAGGAAACCCAGTGGCAGCACGTAGAACCAGTAGGTGCCGTCGGAGAAGCCGGAGTTGTTGATGCGCTGGGTGAACACGAAGGCGAAGGACTGGTGGTGGGTCGGCGCGACGGCCAGGATGACCACCACGGCGACCACGCCGAGCACGTGCCAGTACACGGACACGTTGTTCAGCAGGGCGACGAGGTGGCTGCCGAAGATGTTGATCAGCGCGTGCAGCACCAGCACGACCACGAAGATGAGGAAGATCTGGGTGAGCGAGCCCTCCCAGTTCGGGTCCACCAGGGACAGGAAGAACGAGATGAAGGTGGCGCAGCCGTAGTCCACCGACGCGGTGACGGCCACCAGCCCGACCAGGTTGAGCCAGCCGGTGAACCAGCCGTGCACCGGCTTGCCCAGTTTCGAGGCCCACCAGTAGATCCCGCCGGCGGTGGGGAACGCCGAGACCAGCTCGGACATGCACAGGCCGATGACCAGGATGAACGCCGAGATCACCGGCCAGCCCCAGGAGATCGCCACCGGGCCGCCGTTGTTCCAGGCCTGTCCGAACGTGGTGAAGCAGCCGGACAGGATGGAGATGATGGAGAAGGAGATGGCGAAGTTGGAGAAGCCGCTCCAGGTCCGGCTCAGCTCCTGCCGATAGCCCAGTCGCGCCAGCGTTCTGGCGTCGTCGTCGGTGTGATCGTCGACCTGCTCGCTCACGGCTACCTCCGCACGGTGTCCAGCAGTTCTCCCAACCCGGGATCGCCGAGATCGCTCAGCGCCCGCCCCCACTTCGCCGCCGACTCGGCCGCGTAGTCGAAATCGACCTCACGGCCGTCCAGCAGTCCACTGTGGACCCGGAACCACAGCGTCCAGGTCACGTTGGACATGGTCAGGTAGAGCCGGACCCGGGCCAGCAGCTGTTGGGAACGCTCCCGGCCGAAGTAGGCGCCGGCCAGCCGGGCCACGCCGTCAGCGTCCAGCAGCGCCTCGGCGGCGATGTCGCCGAGCTCGAAGCACGGGTCGTTCTGGCCGGACAGCTGGTAGTCGACGATGCGCACCCGGTCGCCCTCGGCGATGAAGTTCTCGGCCAGCAGGTCGTTGTGGCACGGCACCCGGGGCAGCGGCCGGGCCGCCAGCGCCTCGCGGATGCGCGCCACCAGCGGCAGCTGGTCGGCGTAGCCGTCGGGCAGTCCGAGATCGTTGCGGTCGCACAGGGCCAGGAACTCGGCCAGTTTCTCGAAGATGTCGAAGGTGTTGCCGAACGGTCGCCCGGCGTGCAACTGCCGGCAGGCCGCGGCGATGCCGTCCAGCCGCGCCGGCACGTCCGCCACGGACAGGGTCACGCCGTCCACGTACTCCAGCACCAGCGCGTGCTGCTCGGGCAGGACCCGCAGCACCCGCGGCCCGGCCCCGGTCTCGGCGGCCAGCACGGTGTTGGCGATCTCCTGGTCCATCGGCACGCCCAGACCGGCCGCGGTGACGGCCGGGTCCAGCACCCGCAGCACGAAGCGGTCGCCGCCGGCGTCGACCCGCACCACCCGGTGGCTGAGCCCGCCCTTGATCACGGTCAGCTCCACCGGCCCGGCGAACTCCGGGACCTTGGCGACGATCTCGTCCAGCAACCGGCCTCCCATCCGCGGGGACGTGATCAGCAAGTGTCGGTCCGTGGCTGGCCACCGTCAACCCAATGCGGTAACAAGGGCGTCGTGGCAGCTGACAGGGCACTCCCCGACCGGGCCAAGATCGTGATCATCGGTGGCGGGGTGGGCGGCGCCAGCGTCGCCTACCACCTCGCCGGGCTGGGCGAGCGCGACGTGGTCGTGCTCGACCGCGACGAGCTGACCAGCGGCTCGACCTTCCACTCGGCCGGGCTGGTCGGGCAGCTGCGCTCCGACCCGACGCTGACCCGGATGAACCAGTACTCGGCCCAGCTCTACGCCGAGCTCCAGCAGGGCGAGCACCCGCCGGGCTGGGTGCCGTGCGGCGGCATCCGGCTGGCCTGCACCCCGGACCGGATGGCCGAGCTGCGCCGGCAGATCGGCTGGGCCCGGGCCTTCGACGTGCCGCTGGAGGAGATCAGCGCCGAGCAGGCTCGCGAGCTGTTCCCGCTGATGAGCACCAAGGGCGTGCTCGGCGCCTCGTACCTGCCGACCGACGGCTACGTCGACCCCTCGCAGCTGGCCTACTCGCTGGCCGCCGGGGCCCGCGCCGGCGGCGTGCGCATCCACCAGCACACCCGGGTCACCGGCATCGACGTGCACCGGGGCCGGGTCACCGGGGTGCGCACCGATCGGGGGCGCATCGAGGCGGAGATCGTCGTCAACTGCGGCGGCATGTACGCGGCCGAGATCGGCCGGCTGGCCGGCGTGCGGATCCCGATCATCCCGATGTCCCACCAGTACGTGGTCACCGAGCCGGTGCGCGAGCGGGACGGCACCCACCTGCCGACACTGCGCGACCCTGACAACCTCGTCTACTGGCGCGAGGAGGTGGACGGGCTGCTGATGGGCGGTTACGAGCGCGACTCGCGGGCGTGGTCGCTGGACAACACCGGCCTGGACCGGATTCCGGCCGACTTCAACGGAAAGCTGCTGGCCGCCGACTGGGAGCGGTTCGCCGAGATCGGCGAGAACGCGGCGATGCGGGTGCCGGTGATGGACGGGCTGGGCATCCGCAAGCTGATCAACGGGCCGGAGGGCTTCACCCCGGACAACGAGTTCTGCCTCGGCGAGACCGAGATCGGCGGCTTCTTCGTGGCGGCCGGCTTCTGCGCGCACGGCATCGCCGGCGCCGGCGGCATCGGCAAGGTGGTGGCCGAGTGGATCGTGGCCGGCGAGGCCCAGCTGGACGTGTCCCACATGGACATCCGCCGGTTCGGCCGGCAGTACCGGTCCCCGTCCTACACGCTGGCCCGGGTCACCGAGAACTACGAGACGTACTACGACATCCCGTTCCCGCACCGGCAGCGCTCGGCCGGCCGGCCGCTGCGGGTCTCGCCGGTGTACAGCTGGCATTCCCAGCAGCAGGCCCATTTCAGCGAGAAGTCGGGCTGGGAGCGGGTGGACTACTACCAGCACAACATGTACGGCGGCGACGACTTCATGCAGCCGCGGGGCTGGGCCGGCATGGGCTGGTCGCCGGCGATCGTCGCCGAGCACCGCGGCACCCGGGCCGCGGCCGGCCTGTTCGACGAGTCCTCGTTCGCCAAGATCGAGGTGGCCGGGCCGGGCGCCGCCGAACTGCTGAGTTGGCTGTGCGCCAACGATGTCGACCGTGAGGTCGGCGCCGTGACCTACACCCAGGCGCTGAACACCCGCGGTGGCATCGAGTGCGACTTCACCGTGGCCCGCCTGGAGGAGCAGGTGTTCCGGATCGTCACCGGCACCGCCTACGGGTCGCGGGACCTGACCTGGCTGCGCCGGCACGCCCCGGACGACGGCTCGGTGCGGATCACCGACGTCACCGGCCAGTACACGTGTTTCGCCTTGTGGGGACCCAACTCCCGGCAGATCCTGGCCCAGCTGACGCCGGCCGCCCTGGACAACGAGTCGTTCCCGTACATGAGCGCGCGGCAGATCACCGTCGGCGACGTGCCGCTGACCGCGCAGCGGGTGACGTTCGTCGGCGAACTCGGTTGGGAGCTCTACGCTTCCGCCGAGTACGGGGCCGCGCTGTGGTCGACGCTGTGGGAGTACGGGCAGGACCACGGGCTGATCGCCGCCGGCTACAAGGCGATCGACAGCCTGCGGCTGGAGAAGGGCTACCGGCTCTGGGGTTCCGACCTCACCCCCGACCACAACCCGTTCGAGGCCGGCCTGGGCTTCTGCGTCAAGAAGGACCAGCCGTTCCTGGGCCGGGACGCGCTGTTCGCGGCCAAGGAACGGGGCATCACCCGACGGCTGCGCTGCCTGACGCTCAACGAGCCGCACGCCGTGCCGCTGGGCGGGGAGCCGGTGCGGGTGGCCGGCAAGGTCATCGGCCGGGTCACCTCCGGCGGTTTCGGCTACACCGTGGACAAGCCGATCGCCTTCGCCTACCTGCCGGCCGACACGGCCATCGGGACGGAGCTGTCCGTGGAGCTGTTCGGCGACTGGGTGAACGGCGTCGTCGTGCGGGATCCGCTGTTCGACCCGAAGGGCCTGCGGATCAAGGCCTAGCCCCCTCGGCGGCGAATTCTTTTACCCAGCAGCAAAACAAGGTGAGGGGCTCCCGAACGGGAGCCCCTTGCGTGTCACGCGACTCGGCCGAACTCCGGTTCCTCCATGGCTTCAACCTCCCCCAGGCTCGCCCATGGAAGAAGTATCCCGACCGGCGGCCGGCCGCCGACAGACCCGGTAATGCCCACTCGGCATGGGTAAACTCACCCAGTCACGCCGGTTCGGCAGGCCCCAGTCCCTGCCGCTTCGCATATTCCACGGCCTCGGCCCGGTTCTGCAATCCCACCTTCGTATAGGCGTGGTTGAGATGGGTCTTCACGGTGGCCTCGCTGACGCTGAGCCGGCGGGCGATCTCGGCGTTGGTCAGCCCGGCGGCGACCAGCCCCAGCACGTCGGCCTCGCGGGCGGTCAGCTCGCCCCGGTGATCGCGGCCGGCCGGCCGGCGCGGCGTGCCGCCACCGCCGGCGGCCACCGCGCGCAGGGCCTGGATCACCCGGTCCCGGTCGGCCATCGGCGGCAGCCAGCCGGCCGCGCCGGCCTGCAGCACCGGCAGCACCTGCTCGTTGGTCACCGGCGGCACCGGGATCACGATCACCGCGGTCGCCGGGTGCTCGGCCCGCACCGTGCGGGTCAGCTCGACCGGGTCGCCGCCGGGCAGGGCCAGGCCCAGCAGCAGCACCTCGGGTCGGTGTCGATCTAGTAGCGGGGGGACCTGGGCGTGATGCGTCGCCGTGCCGACCACGGCGACGCCGGGTAAGTGCCCCAGGGCGCTGTCCAGGCCGGATCTGACCGGAGCGCGGTCCTCGGCGACCACGACGCGGACGATCGGATTGTCCAAAGCCGTCATGGGCAAATGATGGTATGCCTACCCGAATCGCACCCAGACTTTGGCGTCGATTCCGCCCGGTCGGTCAGGCCGCCAGCGCCGCCAGCACGAAGTCGGCGATCTCGGCCCCCAGTTGCTCGGCCGACTTGGGTCCGTCCGGCCGATACCAAGTCGGCAATTGGTTCACCACGCCCAGCGCGATCAGCACGGCGGTGTCGGCCGGCACCACCGCCGCGAACTCGCCGGCGGCCTGCGCCTTGGCGATCACGTCCCGGAAGGTGCGCTGGTAGCGGCGCCGGTCGGCCCGGAAGGCGGCCATCCGCTCCGAGTTCAGCTTGTGCATCTCCCGGACGAACACGGCCGTCTCGTCGATCCGGGCGGCGGTCGAGACGACCAGGTTCATCAGGATCGCCCGCACCGTCTCCTTCGCGCCCAGGTCCTGCGCGATGATCGCGTCCAGGTCGGCGGTCTGCAGCCCGATCAGCGAGTGGTAGATCTCGTAGAGCAGGTCGTCCTTGGAGTCGAAGTAGTGGTAGAGCGCGCCCTTGGTCACCTCGGCGGCGGCCACCACCTCCTGCACCGTGGTGGCGTCGAAACCCTTTTCCGCGAAGAGTTTCACCGCCGCGCGCAGGATGCGGCTCTCCATCGGGGTCAGCTCGCCGCGCCCCTGGGATGCCTTGGTCACGCTCCCCACCTCACTTCTACTTCTTGCCCAGGGCCCTGACCACGTCGAACTGGTCGGCGCCGGAGGGCAACACCATGATCGCCGGAGTGTCCAGGCCCTGCTCGACGTACTCCTGGACGCGCTCGCGGCAGCGGTCCAGGCTGCCATGCACGATCAGGTCGTCCACCACGTGGTCCGGGATCGCGGCGTTCGCGCCCTTGCGGTCGCCCGCGGCCCACAGCCGGTGCATCTCGGCCAGCGCCTCGGTGCGGCCCAGCCAGTCGTGGAACGCCGCGTAGGCCGGCACGGTCAGGTAGCTGCTGATCAGCATCCGACCCAAAGCCCTTGCCGCCGCAACATCTTCCGTGGGACAGACGAAGATCCGCGCCACCAGTTCCTTGTCCGCGCCCAACTCCGCCCGCACCTTCGGCACGTCGGTCGGGGCCAGCCAGTTGGTGATCGCACCGTCGGCCTCCTTGGCGGCCAGCCGCAGCATGCCCGGCCGCAGCGCCGCCAGCATGATCTGCGGCGGCTGCTCGGGCGCGCGCTCCAGCTTGAACCGGCTGACCCGGAACGAGCCGAAGTCGCCGTCCACCTTCTCGCCGGCCAGCGCCGGCTTGAGGAACCGCAGCGTGTCACGGACGTGCGCGAACGGCTCGGTGAACTCGCGGGCGTTCCAGCCCTGCACGATCACCGGCGAGGACGAGCCGATGCCCAGCGCGAACCGGCCCGGGGCCAGCTCGGCGATGGTGGCCGCCTGCATGGCCAGCAGGCCCGGGCCGCGGGTGTAGACCGGGGCGATGGCCGTGCCCAGGCGCAGCGTCGGCGCCCACTCCGCGGCCAGGGCCAGCGGCGTGAAGGCGTCCGTGCCGGCCGTCTCGGCCGACCACACGTCGGTGTAGCCCAGGTCGGGCAGCGACTTGACCAGGTCACGCTGCTTGGGCAGCGGAATGCCGGCCAGCGGCAGGGTGATTCCCCAACGACTCACGTCCACACCTCGCTAGCGCTCGGCGTGCGTTCTGCGTTGGATGATTCGCTCGCAAGCTCGCTCATGCTTCACACCACCATCGGCCGGATCGTGGCGCCGCCGTCGATGACCAGGGTCTGCCCGGTCATCCAGGACGAGTCGTCGCCGGCCAGGAAGACCGCCGCCTTGGCGATGTCCTCCGGCTCGCCGATGCGGCCCAGCGGCAGCGCCTTGTTCAGGCGCTCCTCGTTGTTCTCCCACAGGCCGCGGGCCAGGTGGGTGCGCACCACGCCCGGCGCGATCGCGTTCACCCGGGTGGTGGGGGCGAGCTCCATGGCGAACTGGCGGGTCAGGTGGATCACCGCCGCCTTGGTGGCGTTGTAGTAGCCGATGCCGATCTCCGGCGCCAGGCCGCCGATCGAGGCGATGTTGATGATCGAGCCGCCGGTCGCGGACATCGAGGCCTTCCACACCAGGCCGGTCCACAGCACGATGGACATCTGGTTGACCTGCACGGTCTTCTCCGCGCGGGGGATGTCCAGGTCCACCATCGGGCCGAAGTACGGGTTGGTGCCGGCGTTGTTGACCAGCACGTCGATGCCGCCGAACTCGGCGACCGCCGCCTCCACACACGCCTGGGCCTGCTCCTGGTCGCCCACGTGGGCCGCCTTGGCCAGCACCTTGGCGCCCGGCTGGGCCGCGCGCAGCTCGGCGGCGACCTCGTCGAGGGCGTCCTGCTTGCGGGAGGAGAGCACCACGTTCGCGCCCTGGGCGGCCAGCTCGAAGGCGATCGCCTTGCCGATGCCGCGGGACGCGCCGGTGATCAGCGCGGTCTTGCCGGTCAGACCTGACATCTTCGTCGCTCCTGTGGTCGGGTGACCCCCACGGTACAATACCGACCAGTCGGTACGCAGGCACTAGCTGGGAGGTCGACGGAATGCAGGTGCGCGACAGTGTGGTCGTGGTGACCGGGGCCGGCCGGGGAATCGGGGCCGCGCTGGCCCGCCGGTTCGCCGCCGAGGGCGCCGCCGGCATTGTCGTCTCCGACGTGAACGCCTCGGCGGCCGAGGAGGTGGCTTCCGCCATCGGCGCGCAGGCCATTGCCGTGCCCGCCGACGTCACCGACGCCGACCAGGTGGCCGCCCTCGTCGCCGCCGCCGAGAAGGCCTTCGGCCCGGTGGACCTGTTCTGCTCCAACGCCGGCGTCGCCTTCGGCCGCGGCCTGGAGGCCTCACCGGCCGACTGGGCCGCGAACCTCAACGTCAACGTCATGGCCCACGTGCACGCGGCCAACGCCGTCCTGCCGTCGATGCTCGCGCGCGGGCAGGGCTACCTGCTGAACACCGCCTCCGCCGCCGGCCTGCTGATGGCCCCCGGCGACGCCCCGTACACCGTGTCCAAGCACGCCGCCGTCGCCTTCGCCGAATGGCTGTCGGCCACCTACGGCGACCAGGGCATCAAGGTCAGCGTCCTGTGTCCCATGGGCGTGCGGACCGACATGCTCATGCCCGGCATCGAACAGGGTGAGACCGCCGCGCTGGCCGTGGCCGCCTTCGGTGACATCCTCGAACCCGACCAGGTCGCCGGCATCGTCGTGGACGGCCTGGCCGCCGAGAAGTTCCACATCCTGCCGCACCCCGAGGTCGGCACCTTCGTCGAGCGCAAGGCCGCCGACGTCGACCGCTGGCTCTCCGGCATGCGCCGCGCCGCCGCCCAACTCCCCCACTGACCCCCGCGAGTCCCGCTCTCGGGCAACTGAACGTCGAGTTCCAGCAGGACCGGAACTCGACTCATGCTTGCCCGAGAGCGGGACTCGCGGTGTTCCTAGGCCAGGGCGCGGTTGAGGAAGTCGACCTGGAGGAGCAGGAGGTTCTCGGCGACCTGCTCCTGCGGGGTCATGTGGGTGACGCCGGACAGCGGCAGCACGGTGTGCGGGCGGCCGGCGGCCAACAGGGCGGAGCTCAGTCGCAGGGTGTGCGCGGCGACGACGTTGTCGTCGGCCAGGCCGTGGATGATCATGAGGTCCTGGGAGAGCTTGGGGGCGTCCTCGATCAGGGAGTTGGCGTCGTACACCTCGGGGCGCTCGGCCGGGTGGCCGAGGTAGCGCTCGGTGTAATGGGTGTCGTACAGCCGCCAGTCGGTGACGGGGGCGCCGGCGATGCCGGCCCGGAAGACGTCGGGCCGGCGCAGCACGGCCAGGGCCGACAGGTAGCCGCCGTAGGACCAGCCCCGGATGGCGACGCGGGACAGGTCCAGGAACGGGAACCGCGAGGCGGCGGCGTGCAGGGCGTCGACCTGGTCGTCGAGGGTGGCGCCGGCGAAGTCGAGGTGGATGGCCCGCTCCCACGCGGGTCCCCGGCCAGGGGTGCCTCGACCGTCCACCACGAGCACGGCGAAACCCTGGTCCGCCAACCACTGCGAGGCGGTGAAGGCGTTGCGGGTCTGCACGACCCGCTGCGCATGCGGACCGCCGTACGGGTCGAGCAGCACGGGCAGGCTCCCGGACGTGTAGCCCGTGGGCAGCAGGAGCGCGCCGCGCAGGCCCCGCTCCCCCAGCTCCAGCAGCTGCACGTTGGGCGTGATCGACGGCGTCTCGGCCAGCGACTGGATCTCGCCGACCTTGGTGTCGCCCCGGAACACCTCGGTCACGCTGCCGAAGAAGCCGAGGCCGGTGCCGATCCGCACAGTGACGTCGCCGCCGCGAACGATGGCGTGCATGCCGTTGCCGACCGATAGCCGCCGCACGCCGTCCTTGCCGACCCGGTACACGTGAGCCTGGGTCGAGTCGCCCTCGGAAGCCCGGATCAGAATATCTTCGGTCGTCACTGAAGCAACGGAGCGTACTTGCAGCTCAGCGCCGGTCAGCACCTCGCCGTCCACGACCAGCCGCCAGGCCCCGTCGACGGCGGCGATCCGGACCAGTTTGCCGTCCCGGGTCCATGCCGGCACACCCGGCATGATGTCGACCCACTGCGGGTCGGACTCCTCGTGCAGCACGGTCGTCGCGCCGGTGTCCGGGTCGACGGCCAGGATCCGCTGCGTCCGCTGGTCCCGGGCCTGCACCAGCAGCAGCGGCGGGCCGCCGGCGGACCAGTGGGCGGTCGCCAGGTACGGGAACGCCGCCCGATCCCAGTCCACGTCGACCCGCGAACCGTCCAGGCCCAGCACCGCCAGGCTCACGTCGGCGTTGGCCGTGCCGGCGGCCGGGTAGGCGATCTCCGCCGGCACGGTGCCGGGGTTGGCCGGGTCGGCGATGTGCCAGCGCTGCACCGGCTTGTTGTCGACCCGGGCGGCCAGCAGCCGTTCCCCGTCCGGCGCCCACCAGTAGCCGCGGAAGCGGTCCATCTCCTCGGCGGCGATGAACTCGGCGACGCCCCAGGTCACCTCCTCGCCGTCCGGAACGGCCAGGGCCCGGTCGCCCGAGCCGTCCACGGCGACGACCCGCAGCTCGCCGGCGGAGACCGCGTACGCGACGTGGCGGCCGGCCGGGTCGGGTCGGGGGTCGATCACCGGGCCAGGCGTGGCCAGCTCGGCTGTCGTGCCGGCGGTCAGGTCGGTCACGTGCACCTTGCCGGACAGCGCGAACGCCGCCACGGTCAGCGCCTTGTCGGTGGCGTAGCCGACCACACCGGCGGCCGATTCCCGGGTGCGCTCGCGGCGCGCCCGCTCCTCCGGCGAAAGCTCCTCGTTGTCGGCGAAGGGGTCGAACAGCGGGGTCTCGGCTCCGGTCTCGACGTCCAGGCTCCACAGGCCGGTGCGCCGGTCGGCGCCCGACGCGGAGCGGAGGAACAGCACCCGGGATCCGTCCGGTGCGACGGTGAACGCCCTGGGCACACCCAACGAGAAGCGCTGGGTGCGGGCTTGCTGGCGGGGAAAGGACAGTTCAGCGGTCACAGGCCCACCTCGCTAGCGCTCGGCGGGTCTGCGACCCAGGTCCCTGTGCTCAATGGTTCGCTCGCAAGCTCGCTCACAAGCTGACCCTATCCGGCCCGCCCCTGGTCACGCCGCCGCGATATCGGCGTAACCCCGCAGGATGCCCGCCCAGCCGTTCTCGTTGTCTACGCCGCGGGCCACCGCCGCCCAGTTCTCGCCGTGCCGCTCGAAGTGCCGGTGCTCCAGCTCCACCCGGGTCACGTCCGGGCCCTCGGCGACGAACCGGATCTCGATCTCGCTGGCCTTGGCCGGGTCCGGGTCGTAGGCCCACTCGCCGTTGAGGTGCCAGCTGACGACCACTCGGTTCGGCGGGTCGTAGGCCAGGACGCGGCCCCAGTCGCACTCGCTGCCGTCCACGCCGCGCTCGTACCAGCGGCCGCCCTCGCGCTGCTCCAGGATCGCCTCGGCCATGTCGGCCTTGCCGATGTGGTGCGACGACGGCCACCAGGTGCCGAATCCGGCCGTGAAGACCTTGAAGGCGTGCTGCTGGGAGGCTCTGACGGTCACGGTCTTGGTCACGCTGCTCATGACGGCTCCTCGCTCTCGACGGCGGCCGCGTAGGCGGCCAGTGCTCGGTCCCACACCATGTCCAGGTAGGCCCGCAGGCCGGCGACCCCGCGCGGGTCGACCCGGTACAGCCGTCTGGTGCCGACCGCCTCGTCGACCACCAGCCCGGCCTCCTTGAGCACCTTCAGGTGTTGGGACACGGCCGGCCGGCTGATCGGCAGCTCCTTGGCGAGCTCGCCCACCGCCCTCGGCCCGGTGGCCACCAGCTCGAAGATCGCCCGCCTCATCGGGTCCCCGAGCGCCCCGAGCCCCTCGGTTCGGTAAGTCGCCACGAACCGTAAGCTACGACTTACCGAGCATGACGTCAAGCGATGTCATGGAGGGGCCCTTCCTGGCGTTGAACGCCAGGAAGGGCCCCTTCCCAACGGGGAAGACACTCGCTAACAGACCGCGAGGCCCCGCCGGTGCTTCGCCTGGTTGGCGGATTTCGCCCGCCGCCACTCACGCGCCCCGCCACCCGAGCCGGATGCGGCGGGCGAAATCCGGCAAGGGCGAGGCATCGGCTACCCGGGGGCCGAGCCGCGACGCCGAAGGCGGCGCCATGTCACGTGTTCTGCGGGAAACCGAGGTTGATGCCGCCGTGCGAGGGGTCGAGCCAGCGGCTGGTCACGACCTTGCTGCGGGTGTAGAAGTGCACGCCCTCCGGACCGTAGGCGTGCGAGTCGCCGAACAGGGACTGCTTCCAGCCGCCGAACGAGTAGTACGCCACCGGCACCGGGATGGGCACGTTCACGCCGACCATGCCCACCTCCACCTCGTGCTGGAACCGCCGGGCGGCCCCGCCGTCGTTGGTGAAGATGGCGACGCCGTTGCCGTACGGGTTGGCGTTGACGACCTCGACCGCCTCCTCGTACGACGGCCGTCGCAGCACGGACAGCACCGGGCCGAAGATCTCGTCCTGGTAGATCGACATGCCCGGCTCCACGTTGTCGAACAGGGTCGGCCCGAGCCAGAAGCCGGCGGCGTCGCCGTCGACCGTATGCTGCCGGCCGTCGACCACGAGCCGGGCGCCCTCGGTCACGCCGGCGTCCACATAGGACGTGACCTTGTCCCGGTGCGCGCCGGTGACCAGCGGCCCCATCTCGCTGTCCGGCTTGCGCCCGTCGCCGACCGACAGCCCGGGCAGCCGCTCGGCGATCTTGGCGACCAGCTCGTCCCCGATCGGATCCACGGCCACCACAACGGAAACGGCCATGCACCGCTCCCCGGCCGAGCCGAAGCCGGCGTTCACCGCGGCGTCGGCGGCCAGGTCCAGGTCGGCGTCGGGCAGCACGACCATGTGGTTCTTGGCCCCGCCCAAGGCCTGCACCCGCTTGCCGTTGGCGGTGCCGGTCTCGTAGACGTAGCGGGCGATCGGGGTGGAGCCGACGAACGAGATAGCCTTGACGTCACGGTGTTCCAGCAGCCGGTCCACCGCCACCTTGTCGCCGTGCACGACGTTGAGCACACCGGCCGGCAGCCCGGCCTGGGCCCACAGGTCGGCGATGAACATCGACGCCGACGGGTCCTTCTCGCTGGGCTTGAGCACCACCGTGTTGCCGCAGGCAATCGCGTTGGGCACGAACCACAGTGGCACCATGGCCGGGAAGTTGAACGGCGAGATCACGCCGACCACGCCCAGCGACTGCTGGATGGAGTACACGTCGACCCGGGTCGAGGCGTTCTCGCTGAAGCCGCCCTTGAGCAGCTGCGGGATGCCGCACGCGTACTCGACGTTCTCGATGGCCCGCTGCACCTCGCCGGCCGCGTCGGACAGCACCTTGCCGTGCTCGGCGGTGATCAGCGCGGCCAGCTCGCTCTTGTTGGCCACCAACAGTTCCCGGAACTTGAACAGCACGGTCGACCGGGCCGCCAGCGACGCCTCGCGCCAGGTCTGCCAGGCCCGGGAGGCCGCCGCGACGGCCTCGTCGACCACGTCGACCGAGGCGAAGTCCACAGTGGACGCCACGGAACCCGTTGCCGGGTCGTAGACATCGCCCTGGCGCTCGGCGGTGCCGGTCCAGAGCCGGCCGTCGATCCAGTGCGTGGTCATCGGGACAGCTCCTCGTTGGTGACAGCGATGGACTCCGCCAGGATCTGCAGCGCCTCGTCGGCCTCCGACTCGGTCAGCGTCATCGGCGGGGCCAGCCGCAGCACGTTGCCGTTGAGGCCGCCCTTGCCGATCAGCAGGCCGCGCTTGCGGGTCTCCTCCATCATCCTGACCGCCGCCTGCGGGCTCGGCGTGTCGCCACCGGGCTGCACCAGCTCCACGCCGATCATCAGGCCCTTGCCGCGCACGTCGCCGACCACCGGGTTCTCGTCGCCGACGTGGCGCAGCCCGTTCATCAGCTTGTTGCCCAGCTTCAGGGCGTTGGCCTGGAGGTCGTGCTCCAGCAGGAAGTCCAGGGTGGCGTTGGCGGCCGCGGTGGAGATCGGGTTGCCGCCGAAGGTGGAGATGGAGTTGGCGGTGAGGCTGTCCATCACGTCGCCGCGGGCGACCAGGCCGCCGATGGCCATGCCGTTGCCCAGTCCCTTGGCGAAGGTCATCATGTCCGGCACCACGCCGTGCGCCTGGATGCCCCAGAAGTGCTCGCCGGTGCGGCCCCAGCCGGTCTGCACCTCGTCGGAGATGAGCAGGATGCCGGTCTCGTCGAGGACTTCCTTGAACGCGGCGAACAGGCCGTCGGGCGGGGTGGTGAAGCCGCCGACGCCCTGGATCGGCTCGGCGATCAGGCAGGCCACGTCGCCGGCGGTGGCGGTGGCCAGCACCTCGCGCAGGTCGGCCACACAGGCCTTGATGTAGTCGGCGTCGGTGAAGTCCTTGAACGGGCCGCGATTGCGGTTGCCGCCGTGCACGTAGCTGACGTTGACCGGGCTCAGCGAGGACGCCGACCAGCCCCGGTTGCCGGTGACGGCGATCGTGCCGAAACCCCGGCCGTGGTAGGAGTTGCGCAGGGCCAGCACCTGGTTGCTGCGGCGGTGCTGGGTGGCCAGCATCATCGCGGTCTCGTTGGCCTCGGTGCCGGAGTTGGTGAAGAACACCTTGGCGTCCGGGATGCCGGACAGCCGCGCGATCTTCTCGGCCAGCTCCACCTGCTGGCGGATCAGGTACAGCGTGGAGGTGTGCACGATGCCGCTGGACAGCTGGCGGCGCACGGCGTCGGCGATCTCGGCGATGTCGTAGCCGATCGCGTTGGTCAGGATGCCGGCGAAGAAGTCCAGGTACTCGCGGCCCTCGGCGTCGGTGACCCGGCGCCCCTCGCCGCGCACGATCTCGATCGGCTCGTCGTAGTACAGGGCGAGCCACCCCGGCAACACGGCCTTGTGCCTCGCGAGCAGATCAGCGTGCGCAGACATGCCTTTACTCCTCCCGTCATGGGACCGGACCCGGCACCGAGTGTGGGGCCGCGCGACCCACCGCCACCATGGACAACCTGTAGCGGCTTTACCGCCCTACACTGACACTGTGTCCAAGCTGGCCAAGAGCTCGGTGTTCCCGTCCGTCTCGGACGTGCTGACCATGCCGCTGATCCGCCGGGGCCGGCCCCGGCTGGCCGCCGGCTCGGCCGGGCTGGACCGCCGGGTGCGCTGGGTGCACGTGGCCGAGGTGGCCGACATCGGGCCGCTGCTGCGGGGCGGGGAGCTGGTGCTGACCACCGGCATCGCGCTCGGCGACGACCCGGCCGAGCTGACCGCCTACATCGACGGCCTGGCCGCGGCCGGGGCCAGTGGCGTGGTGTTCGAGCTGGTCCGGCGCTGGACCGACGCGTTGCCGGCGCCGCTGCTGGCCGCGGCCGAGCGGCACTCGCTGCCGGTGATCACGCTGGCCGAGGAGGTCCGGTTCGTGGCCATCACGGAGGCGGTGGTGGCGATGATCGTGGACGCCCAGCTGGCCGAGCTGCGGGCGGCCGAGCAGGTGCACGAGACGTTCACGGCGCTGACCGTGTCCGGGGCGGAGCCGTCGGAGGTGCTGCGCGAGGTGGCCCGGATGACCGGCGCCCCGGTGGTGCTGGAGACGCTCGGGCACGACGTGCTGGCGTACGACACGGCCGGTGGCGAGGTGTCGGAGCTGCTGGCGAGCTGGGCCGAGCGGTCGCGCGCGGTCAACGTCGCCGAGCGCACCGCCTACCACCCGGAGGCCGGCTGGCTGGTGACGATCGTCGGCGCGCGGGGCAACGACTGGGGCCGGCTGGTGCTGGTCAGCCCGGACGTGCCGGCGCACCGGCTGGTCGTGGTGGCCGAGCGGGCAGCCTCGGCGCTGGCGGTGAACCGGCTGCTGGCCCGCGACCGGGAGAGCCTGGAGCGGCACACCCACCGCACGCTGCTGACCGAGCTGCTGGCCACCGGCGCGCCGCCGGTCGACCTGGCCACCCGGGCCGGCGCGCTCGGGGTTCCGTTGGAGGGGCGGCAACTCGTCGGCATGGCCATCCGGCCGGAGACCGCCCCGGCGGCGACCCAGGAGGCGCTGCGGGACCTGGCCGAGGCCACCGCGTCGGCCGCCCGACGCACCAAGATCCCGGCCTTGGTCGGCGGCGTCGACGACATCTCGGTGCGGGCCCTGCTCTCGCTGCCGTCACAGTCCAATGTGGACTCCTCGCTGCGCCGGCTGGCTTCCCAGATAAGGAGTTCACCCACGGCGATCCCGGTGGTGGTCGGCGTCGGCACCACCGTGCGCACCATCACCGACGGCCGGCGCAGCATGATCGAAGCCGCCCACGTGGCCAACGCCGCGCTGCGCTCCCCCGGCTCACGCGGCTACCACCGACTCGACGACGTGCGCCTGCGTGGCCTGCTGCACCTGCTCCGCGAGGACGAGCGACTGTCGGCCTTCGCCGAACGTGAGCTCGGCCCACTGCTCGCCCGCGACGCCGCCCAGGGCAGCCGGCTCATCGAGCTGCTACGCGTGTTCTGCGAGCACGGCGGCAACAAATCCGCCGCAGCGGCCGCCGCCCATATGTCGCGGACCGCCTACTACCAGCAGCTGGCCCGGATCGAGAGCGTTCTCGGTGTCTCCCTTGAGGATCCGGAGTCCATGCTGTCGCTCTATGTTGCCCTGCTGGCGATGGATCTCCCCGGCTGAGCGGCGCGGTGACGGCGGCCCCGCACACTCACCGAAGGGGTCTCCGAGGGCCGCACAGCTCGCATTCCGGATGTCGTTGCCACGTATGGCGTTGCGCGGTCATGCCGTCGGCCAGCTCGACGAAGTGACAGCAGGCCATGGCGACCGGAGGCTCGGCGCCCCGGAGGTAGCGCATCGCCTCCAGGGTCACGAAGCCGGCCAGCAGCTGGGCCGCGGGCCCGGTGGCACGGTTGACGGTGTCGCAGCCGAACAGCGCGTCCTCCTCGCCGCGATGGAGTTGGAGGCAGCGCCGGCAGGGTGATCGGCCTGGCTGCACGGACCAGTAGTACAGCGTCGAATAGGCCAATCCGCCAGCGACGTAAGGGATTCCGAGTCCGTAACAGGCCTCGTTGACCACGAGCTGGACGTCGGGGCGGTCGATGGCACACACCACCAGGTTGTGTCCCAAGGCCAGTTCGTGGACGTCGGCGACGCTGGCCACCCGGCCGCGCACCGGTTCGACGACTGTGTCGCGGGAGTGGGCGTCGGCCCAGGTCTTGGCCGCGTCCACCTTGCGCTCGCCGACGGCGGCACGGCCGGCGGTGAACTGCCGGGCCAGGTCCTTCGGCTCCAGCACGTCGAAGTCGACGATGGTCACGTGCCCGACGCCCAGCCCCACCAGGGATTGCAGCACGCCCGATCCCACCCCTCCGGCACCGAGCAGCAACACTCTTGCCGCCGCGACCTTTCGGTGCTGGTCGGCGCTGCTCACGTCGAGGCTGGCCGTGACGTCGTAGCTGCGCAGGTTGCTCTGGTGTCGCCGGACGACCTGAGGCGGCAGAGTCTCGTCGTCGCCGGCCCGCTCCAGCAGCTGCCAGCCGTCCAGCCGGACCAACGTCGTCACGATGTCCTTTGTGGACATGGTGAACCCCTTGGCCGCCATGGCCTGCGCCAGCTGCGGCCCGGTCCGGCCGCCCTCGCGCAACAGCCGCAGCAACACCGCCACGCGGCCATCCGCGTCGTCGAGGCGGACCCGGTCCAGCGCACGGCGGTGGATCACGACACTGCCCGCCTCGGCCACCACCAGGACGGACTTCAAGCGCGGCACCACAGCCATCGACAATCCACCTTCTGCACCGTGATCTTGATCTTGCGTCACGGCACTTCCCGGTGGACAGGGAGCCCACACCCAGTGACCCCGGGAACCTTTCCCGGTTCCTACGTGCGATGCGCCGCCAGCCTTGACTCACTGACGGTGGCGGCGAAGCCCTCGGTGCGGGCATCGGTCCACACGGCGGCGACGGCGCGCTGCCAGTGGAGTTCCGACTCGACGTCGGTGCCGCCCTGGCGGACCAGGTCGAGCGGGTCGGTGGCCATCGGCAGGCCGGCGTCGTGCACGGCGATGGCCACCTTGAGCCAGCAGGCGGTGGTCATCGGGGCCATCAGCTCGGGCGGCGCGTCGGAGACGAGAACCTCGATGGCGGCCAGGTCCGACGGCTGGGCCCAGTCGTTCATGACCAGCATGCCGTCGCGGATCTCGACCAGCCGGCGGTGCAGCCGGAGCTGGCTGTTCTGCGGCAGCAGGGCGTCCACGAGGCGGGACCGCGGCGGGTAGAGGGCGATGTGCGGCAGCGCCGTCACCAGCGACTTCCACAGCGGGTACAGGGCGTTCCCGCCGCGCCAGGCCGACAGGCCGAGGAAGAACGGCACGAAGGCGGCGATGGAGCAGCCCAGCGAGACGCCGATGGTGTGCGGGGAGGAGACGTAGGTGCCGAAGGCGACGGCGGACTCGACGCCGCCGAACACCGCGACGAACCGGCTGCCGATGAACACCAGGAAGCCGACGGAGCCGATGACCAGCAGCAGCACCGGGGTCCGCACCAGCCAGGACCGGACCCGCCCGAACGCCCGCAGCAGCAACACGAGCGTCGCCGCGGTCACAACTCCTTGGTAGAGAAGGTAAACGACCCAGTAGACGTCCAGCACGGATAACGTGCCGGGCACCGGGAAGAAGCGCGGCCGGGCGGTCTCGCCGTCGGAGGTGAAGATGGCGAACGAGGTGACCATCACCAACACGGTCAGGCCGCACGACATCCAGCGCAGCAGCGGCGAGATCCGCACGTCGGCCGCCCGCGCGGCAAAGGTCAGCAGCGTGGCGGCGACGCCGACGGCCGCCAGGCTGGAGATCAGGTACTGCACGTTCGGATCGCCCGTGACGCGGGCGATGGCGGCGTTGGTGTCCTTCTGCAGCATAGTGATGCCCAGCGCGAGCAGCAGCAGTGCGAACCACAGCGGCCGCTGGCTGCGGGAGCGCAGCGCCGAAACCCGCACCACCACGACGATCCAGCACAGGTAGAGCAGGACCGTCTGGATGAGGTCAGTCACCGTTGATCCCCAGGATCGCGCCGATCCGGCCGTCGGCGTCGCCCAGCGCGCGGGCATGCCGCCGGGCCACCCGTTCCAGGATCAGGCTGGCCACCAGCTCCGCGTCCTGCTCCTGCCCGGTGGTGTAACTGGTCCGGGCCAGCACCTGTCGCGCCAGCCCCGGGTCGACCTCACCGGCGCGCAACGCCTCGGTCAGCCCGGCCGGCAGGTCCTCGGTCACGTGATCGCACAGCATGTGACCGATCTCGTGCAGGATGATGTGCTCCTGGTGGAAGCGGCTGGTCCGGTGCTCCACGAAGACGTGGTCGGCGACGTCGGTGGCGATCCACATGCCACAGGCGTTCAATCCGGATGACGTCGGCAGGTCCAGCGGGTGCACGTGCAGCGGCCGGCCGCGCTGGGTGGAGATCACCCGGCACAGCGCGTCGACGGAGAACCGCTCGATGGTCGCGTACTGGTCGGCGATCGCGCGCAGCCGGCGCTGTCTTCTCACGGTCTCCGCCTCTTCGGTCGGCAGCGGCGGGCAACGGCGGTACGGGGCCCGCGCGGCGGCATCAGTCATCGGCTTCGTCGAGCTGCTCCAGCTGTCGGGCCCGTTCCACCAGCTCCAGAATGGCTCGCTGGCTGCGTTCGGACAGCCCGTCGGCGCGCAGCGCGATCCTCCGCACGCCCTGCTGCCGCAGGCAGACCGCCAGCTCCATGTCCGCGCTGGTGACCTCGTGGTCGAAGAAGTAGGCCGGCGGGCGGCCGAAGAACGTGGCCAGCGCCCGCAGCCGGTCCCCGGTCGGGTTGCCCCGTTGGCCGGTGCGCAGCATCCACAGGTAGCCGGTGGAGATGGGCAACCCGGTCTCGCGCCGGATCTCGCGGGCGATCGCCGCGTTGCCGGGCGGCTTGGGCCGCTCGCGCCAGCGCTCCTCGATCAGCGCGTTGATCTTGTCCGCGATCGACTCGGCCATCCGCCCAATCCCCCAGCCGCTCCCCCAAGGAAACCGCAACCACGCTATTGAACACGGAACGCGCATGTCAAGAAACGGAGAGTGGTTGACACCGGCATCACCGGGTGCGAGGCTGGCTGGGGCGTTCACCCGAATGAACAGCCGTGAACCCGAGGGGTGTTCACTTCGCGGCGGGCCCCACGTGACCGACGGCAGGACGCGGCCAGGGGGCGCGTCCTGCCCGAATCCCCTAATACGCGAGCACCTTGCCCAGGTAGCCGATCGCGTCCGGCAGCACCCGGCGCCAGTAGCCGTCGGTGTGCTCGCCGTGGTCGAAGGCCGCCACCTCGGCGTGGGGGGCCAGTTCCCGAGCGGCGTCGCAGAACGGGTCCTCCTCCCCGCACCACACGCCGAGACGCGACGGCGGCGAATGCCGCAGCGGCTCGTACGAGGACCACTGGGCCTCGGAGGCGAAGGCGCCGACCGTGGCGGCGTCGTCCCAGGACCGGAACAGGGCCGGGCTGAGCACGGCGGCGGGCAGGCCGGCGGCGCGGGCGTACACGAGACCGCCGAAGCCGCCCATGGAAATGCCGAGCACGGCTCGCGCCTCACCGAGCCCGAGGTCCCGCAGCCAGCCGGGCAGTTCCTCGCGCAACATCCGCTGGGGATCATCGGAGGGCGTGCGCGGTACCCAATAGGAGTCGCCGCCGTCAACCGCCACCATCGTGAACCTGGCCTTGGCGGCGGCAAGGAACTGGGGCAGCCCCAGGGTGATCATGCCGCGGGCGGTGTTGCCCCGGCCATGCAGCACGACACACACCGGAAACCCGGCGGTGCCGTTCATCGTCACGACGTCGACGGAACATCCTCGGGCCGAGGACTGCCGCCGCGTCACCGAAACGGGGTCCGGCGGCACCGACGGCACGACCCCGTCGGGCCCGGTCCACCCGAGAATCCGCCGCAGCCGGGTCCGTTCGACCACGGCCCCGACCGCCAGACCCGCCGTCCCCACCCCGCCGCCGACCAGCAGCGCACGCCGAGAAATCACGATCAGGAGACGCCCGAAGGGGCGGTCCGGTTCCGAACTGAACACAGTGTGCGCGGTGGCCGGCAACCATGGACAGTGTGACACTGCCCTTTCCCGCAGCGGCCACCCACGATACTGAACTCTCGCCCAGGTGACGTCAGGAGCAGCCATGGCCCACTCCCCGGTCCCAGTCACCCCCACGGACGGTCGCGTCGAACTGGCCGACGACGCGGCGATCGCTGACAGCCGGTTCTACAACCCGGAGCTGGCCCCGGTGCCGCTGGAGAAGCGGACCTGGACGACGTACAACTTCTTCGCGCTGTGGATGGGCATGGCCCACAACATCCCCAGCTACACCCTGGCCGCCTCGCTGATCGCGCTGGGCATGGACTGGGTGCAGGCCTTCCTGACCATCACCCTGGGCAACCTGATCGTGCTGGTGCCGATGCTGCTCAACAGCCACGCCGGCACCAAGTACGGCATCCCGTTCCCGGTGTTCGCCCGCAGCTTCTACGGCGTGCGCGGGGCCAACCTGCCGGCGCTGCTGCGGGCCTTCATCGCCTGCGGCTGGTTCGGCATCCAGACCTGGGTCGGCGGCGAGGCGCTGTACGTGATCGTCGGCAAGCTGGTCGGCGGCGGCTGGACCAACGCCGGGGCGGTGGGCGGGCAGCCGTGGACGCTGTGGCTGTCCTTCGCGCTGTTCTGGGTGGCGCAGATGCTGATCATCTGGCGCGGCATGGACGCCATCCGCCGCTTCGAGAACTGGACCGCGCCGCTGGTGTCGGTGGGCTTCCTGATCCTGCTGGTCTACGTGCTGGTCAAGGCCGGCGGCTTCGGCCCGATCCTGTCCGAGCCGTCCAAGCTGGGCTGGGGCCAGGGTTTCTGGGCGGTGTTCGCGCCCTCGCTGATGGCGATGATCGCGTTCTGGTCCACGCTGTCGCTGAACATGCCGGACTTCACCCGGTTCGGCGGCAGCCAGCGCAAGCAGTTCTGGGGCCAGATCCTGGGCCTGCCGACCACCATGTCGTTCATCGCCATCGTGGCCATCCTGACCACCTCCGGCGCGGTCTCCCTGTACGGCGAGGCGATCTGGGACCCGGCGCAGCTGGCCGCCCGCTTCGACAGCCCGGCGCTGGTGGTGGTCGCGCTGGTCGCCCTGGTGCTGGCCACCATCTCGGCCAACCTGGCGGCCAACGTGGTGTCCCCGTCCTACGACTTCAGCAACGCCGCCCCCAAGCGCGTCACCTTCGCCACCGGCGGCCTGATCACCGGCGTGCTGGGCGTGCTGATCCAGCCGTGGCGGCTGATCTCCGACCCGCACATCTACATCTTCACCTGGCTCGGCTTCTACGGCGGCGTGCTGGCCTCGGTGGCCGGCGTGCTGATCGCCGGCTACTGGGTGGTCAACCGCACCCGGCTGGCCCTGCCGGATCTCTATCTGGAGAACGGGAAGTACTGGTACACCGGTGGTTGGAACTGGCGGGCGCTGGTGGCCACGGTGGTCGGCGCGGTGATCGCGGTCGGCGGCGCGTACTCCGCGCCCGGCACCGGCCCGTTCCCGGCCGAAGGCCTGATCCCGTTGCTCAAGCCCCTCTACGACTACAGCTGGGTGGCCGGCCTGATCGCGGCCTTCCTGCTGTACCTCGCGCTGGCGCCGAGGACATCGGCGACGCCGGCAGTCACCGTAGCGACGAACTAGAAGGAGACGCACTCGTGGCACAGATCGTCCGAGCCGGCCTGGTCCAGCAGCGCTGGACCGGGGACAAGGAATCGATGATCGCGAACGCGGTGGCCGCCATCGGGACAGCCGCCTCGCAGGGCGCGCAGGTCGTCTGCCTCCAGGAGTTGTTCTACGGCCCCTACTTCTGCCAGGTGCAGGACGCGGACTACTACTCCTACACCGAGCAGATCCCGGACGGGCCGACCACGCAGCTGCTGTGCGAGGTGGCCAAGCAGCACGGGGTGGTGCTGGTCGCGCCGATGTACGAGGAGGAGCAGCCCGGCGTCTACTACAACACCGCGGCGGTCATCGACGCCGACGGCAGGTACCTGGGCAAGCACCGCAAGAACCACATCCCGCAGGTGAAGGGCTTCTGGGAGAAGTTCTACTTCCGGCCCGGCAACCTGGGTTACCCGGTGTTCGACACCGCGGTCGGCCGGATCGGCGTCTACATCTGCTATGAGCGGCACTTCCCGGAGGGCTGGCGGGCGCTGGGCCTGGCCGGCGCCAAGATCGTGTTCAACCCGTCGGCCACCAGCCGCGGCCTGTCCGAGTACCTGTGGCGGCTGGAGCAGCCGGCGGCCGCGGTGGCCAACGAGTACTTCGTCGGCACCATCAACCGGGTCGGTGTGGAACCGCTGGGCGACAACGACTTCTACGGCCAGACCTACTTCGCCGACCCGCGCGGGCAGCTGGTCGGCGAGGCGGCGTCGGACACCGAGGAGGAGATCGTCGTCCGGGACCTGGACATGGGCCTGCTGGCCGAGGTCCGCGACCTGTGGGCGTTCTACCGCGACCGCCGCCCCGACAGCTACGAGTCGCTGGTGAAGCCGTGAGCACGCTGATCAAGGGCGGTACCGTGCTCAGCTCGACCGGCTCGGTGGCCGCGGACGTGGTCGTCGACGGCGAGCGGATCACCGCCGTGGTGGCGCCGGACTCCTGGCCCGGCACCGCCGACACGGTGATCGACGCCACCGGCAAGTACGTGCTGCCCGGCGGCATCGACGGGCACACGCACATGGAGATGCCGTTCGGCGGCACCCAGTCGGCCGACACGTTCGAGACCGGCACCACGGCGGCGGCCTGGGGCGGCACCACCACCATCGTGGACTTCGCCGTGCAGCCCAAGGGATCCTCCCTGCTGTCCACATTGGACCGATGGCACGAGAAGGCCGATGGCAACTGCGCCGTCGACTACGGCTTCCACATGATCGTGTCGGACGTCAACGACGGCACGCTCAAGGAGATGGACGCCTGCGTCGACGCCGGCGTGAACACGTTCAAGATGTTCATGGCCTACCCCGGCGTGTTCTACTCCACCGACGGCGAGATCCTGCTGGCCATGCAGCGGGCCCGGGCCAACGGCGGCACGATCATGATGCACGCCGAGAACGGCATCGCGATCGACCAGCTGGTGGCCCAGGCACTGGCCGCCGGGCGGACCGATCCCGTGCAGCACGGCCTCACCCGGCCGCCGGAGCTGGAGGGCGAGGCCACCCACCGGGCCATCCAGCTGGCCAAGGTCACCGGCGCACCGCTGTACATCGTGCACCTGTCGGCGGCGCAGGCGCTGGAAGCCGTTGCCGAGGCCCGGAACACCGGCCAGAACGTGTTCGCCGAGACCTGCCCGCAGTACCTGTTCCTGTCCATCGAGGACCTGGCCAAGCCGGACTTCGAGGGCGCCAAGTTCGTGGCTTCCCCGCCGCTGCGGGAGAAGTCGCACCAGGGCGCGCTGTGGCAGGGCCTGCGCACCAACGACCTGTCCGTGGTGTCCACCGACCACTGCCCGTTCTGCTTCGTGGAGCAGAAGGAGCTGGGTCGCGGCGACTTCTCCAAGATTCCCAACGGGATGCCCGGCGTCGAGCACCGGATGGACCTGATCTACCAGGGCGTGGTCGGCGGCGAGCTGACGTTGCAGCGCTGGGTGGAGGTCACCTCGACCACGCCGGCCCGGATGTTCGGGCTCTACCCCCGCAAGGGTGTCATCGCGCCGGGCTCGGACGCCGACATCGTGGTGTACGACCCGAACGCCCGCCAGACGCTGAGCGCCAGCACGCACCACATGGCCGTGGACTACTCGGCCTACGAGGGCCTGGAGATCACCGGCCGGGTCGACACCGTGCTGTCGCGGGGCCGGGTCGTGGTCGACGGCGACGGGTGGCACGGAGCCAAGGGCCACGGCAAGTTCCTGTCCCGCGAACTGAACCAGTATCTGAACTGAGAGGCCCAGCAATGGACTTCGGCGTTGTGCTCCAAACCGATCCGCCGGCAAGCGCCGTGGTGGAGATGATGAAAGCCGCGGAGGACAACGGTTTCCGCTACGGCTGGACGTTCGACTCGGTCGTGCTGTGGCAGGAGCCGTTCGTCATCTACTCCCAGATCCTGGCCGCCACCAAGGAGCTGGTGGTCGGGCCGATGGTGACCAACCCCAGCACCCGGGACTGGTCGGTGACGGCGTCGCTGTTCGCCACCCTGAACGACATGTTCGGCAACCGGACCGTGTGCGGCATCGGCCGCGGCGACTCCGCGCGTCGGGTGATCGGGCAGAAGCCGGCGTCGCTGGCCACCCTCGGCGAGGCCATGCACGTCATCAAGGAACTGGCCGAGGGGCGCGAGGTGGCGCACCACGGCGTGCCGGTGCGGATCCCGTGGGTGCGCGACGGCAAGCTGGAGATGTGGATGGCGGCCTACGGGCCGAAGGCGCTGAAGCTGGTCGGTGAGCAGGCCGACGGCTTCATCCTGCAGACCGCCGACCCGGACATCGCCCGCTGGACCATCGGCTCCGTCCGGGAGGCGGCGGCCGCCGCCGGCCGTGATCCCTCGGCCGTGACGATCTGCGTCGCCGCGCCGGCCTATGTCGGCTCGGACCTGGCCCACCAACGGGACCAGCTGCGCTGGTTCGGTGGCATGGTCGGCAACCACGTCGCCGACCTGGTCGCCCGCTACGGCGAGGGCGGCGGCGTGCCGAAGGCGCTGACCGACTACATCAAGGGCCGGGAGGGCTACGACTACGCCCACCATGGCAAGGCCGGCAACCCGTCCACCGACTTCGTGCCCGACGACATCGTGGACCGGTTCTGCCTGGTCGGGCCGGAGTCGGCGCACATCGACCGGCTCCAGGAGCTCAGGGAGCTCGGCGTGGACCAGTTCTCCCTGTACCTGATGCACGACGACCGCGAGAAGACCCTGGCCGCCTACGGCACCAGCGTAATCCCGGCGGTCTAACCCCCGCGAGTCCCGCTCTCGGGCAGCTGAATGTCGAGTTCCGGAACTCGACACATGGTTGTCTGAGAGCGGGACTCGCGGTTTTTGCCGGGGTGCTGTCACCCGGGCGTCGGATATGCCCGCGGCGAGCTCGGTGAGCATACTTCGCAATCGGTGATTTCCCTTGCACGGCAACCGATTGTGAGGACCGATGAGAGCATCGACCGCGGTGATCGCCGCGGTGGCCCTGGCCGCCTGTCTCACCGCGCCGGCATCGGCGGCGACGATCACCGGGCACCGGCTCACCTATCGCACCACGGCGACGGACCACCAGGACCGCCACGGCTCGCTGGTCACCCGCCTGACGCCGACGCGCCGGCCCACCACCGCGACGCCGCACTTCCCGTTGACCCCGCTGCAGATCGACGCCGTCGACCTGGCCGGGCAGCCGGCCGACACCTCGGTGTACCTGGTCAACACCGACGTGGTGACCGACGAGCAGGCCGACGTGCCGGTGGCCGGCGGCCTCGGCCGGGTCGCCGTGCCGGCCGGCCACTACTTCGCCCTGGCCAGCTTCGTCGACACCGACGCCAGCGGCAAGGAGATCGCCGACCGGGTGGCCG
Organism: Kutzneria sp. CA-103260; assembly: GCF_018263855.1. Classification (GTDB taxonomy): domain Bacteria; phylum Actinomycetota; class Actinomycetes; order Mycobacteriales; family Pseudonocardiaceae; genus Kutzneria. Next base: position 5,923,136 of record NZ_CP073318.1, read on the forward strand.
TGGTCAACGACTTCACGGTCGCACCGGCCCCAGCGGTCAACGTGGTGACGGTGGACGAGCGGACCGCGACCTCACTGACCGGTGCCACCACGCCGAAACCGGCCACGCAGGACGCCTCGCTGCTGCAACTGGTCCGCACCGACGCGCACGGCTCCGGCGCGTTGGCCACCCTGGCCCAGCTCGGCGGCCCGAACCCGCCGCTGTACATCAGCCCGACACCAAAGGCGATCATCGGCGGCCTGCACTACGTGTACCAGTGGGACGGCCGGGGCGACGGCTACCGGTACGACGTGGCTTTCCCTTCGGACAACGGGATTCCCGCCGACAACGTGTTCGCGGTCCGCCCCGAGCAGTTGGCCACCGTGACCCAGCGCTTCGACCTGGACCGGCCGGCCAGCGACACCGGGTCGTTCCTCAACGGGGCAGCCGACCCGGTGCTGAACCGCTATGCGGTGACCGAGGTCGGCAGCGAGGAGGGCCAGGCCATGCCCGGGCTGCTCACCCAGTACCTGGGCACCGCGGACGGCGGCCAGTGGGCCCAGTCGGTCGCGACCCCGAACCTCGGCGCTGAGTACGACGGCGAGCCGGTGACCTATGCGGCGAAACAGTCCTACCAGGTCGCCTGGGGTCACGGCCCGCTCGCGCCGGGCTTCGGCAACCACCAGGATCCGTTCGCCTACTGCGGGGCCTGCACCGCTGGCGGCACGCTGGGTCTCCAGTTCAATGAGCTCAACGACAGCGTGACCACGCACACCGGCCAGTCCGACTCGGCCATGGATCACATCACGGTGTCCTGGAACGGCAAGAAGATCGCCGACGCCGACGACATCGGGGCCACGGCGAAACTGCCAACCACCAAGGGCACGCTGCAAGCGGTGATGGACACCAGTCGCGACGACGTCGTGCACGCGACGACCACCCACACCGAGATCACCGTGAAGGTCACCGGTTCCGGCCCCACCATGCCGTCCGGCGGCACGTGCGCGGGCACCGGGCCGTGCCGCATCCTGCCGGCGCTGGCCGTGCACTACGACCTCGCGGCCGACATGACCGGCACGAGCACGTCGGCTACGCAGACCATGCGCCTGGACATCAGCCACCTCAGCTACTACGGCGTCGGCTCGCACAGCCGCATCACCAAGGCGGCGGTCTCGGTGTCCTTCGACGGCGGCCAGACCTGGCAGCCGGCAGACCTGAACGGCAGCAACGGGAAGTACACCGCGAAGTGGCGGAACTCCCTGTCCACCAAGGGAATCTCGCTACGGGTGAGCGCCGCCGACGCCGCCAGGAACTCGATCAGCCAGACCATCGCCAACGCCTACACCTACGTCGGGAGCCAGTCGTGAACATCGTTGTGGCGGCGGCCCTGATCGCCGCGCTGGTTCCGGCTCCAGTGACCACGGTCGACGCCTGCCCGACCGCGCCGGCCGGGCACGCCCGCTGCCTGGCCCAGGTCCGGGCCGGGCACGACGGATACGGGCCGGCGGATCTGCGGACCGCGTACAGTCTGCCGTCCACCGGCGGCAGTGGACAGACCGTCGCGGTGGTCGACGCGGGCGACGACCAAAACGCCGAGGCCGACTTGGCCGTGTACCGCTCGACCTACGGGCTGCCGGCCTGCACGACCGCCAACGGCTGCTTCCGCAAGGTGAACCAGCGCGGCGACGCCGGGCCACCGCCGGACGACCAGGGCTGGGCGGTGGAGATCGCGCTGGACATCCAGATGGTGTCCGCGGCCTGTCCCGCGTGCCACATCCTGCTGGTCGAGGCCGACGATCCGGCGTTCGCCAACCTCGCCGCCGCCGTGGACACCGCCGTCCGGCTCGGTGCGACCGAGGTGTCCAACAGCTACGGCGCCACCGAGCAGAACGGGATCGACCAGTTCCAGGCCGCCTACCGCCATCCCGGCGTGGCCGTCCTGGCGTCCTCCGGCGACGACGGCTACGGCATTCCCAGCGCGCCGGCGGTGTTCCCGAGCGTGATCGCCGTCGGCGGCACCAGCCTGACCAGGACCGCCAAGGGCTGGACCGAGAGCGCGTGGGCCGGCGCCGGCAGCGGCTGCTCGGCCTACGTGCCGAAACCGGCGTGGCAGCACGACGCCAACTGCCCCGGCCGGATGACCGCCGACGTGGCCGCCGTCGCCGATCCGCGCACCGGGCCGGCGGTCTACGACACCCATGACGACGGCGGCTGGATCGTGGTCGGCGGCACCAGCGCCTCGTCGCCGTACCTGGCCGGCGTGATCGCCCTGGCCGGCCACCCGGAACGGTTCAGCGACGCGTCCTACCTGTACAGCCACGCCAACCAGCTGCACGATGTGGTCGGCGGCACCAACGCCCGGGCCACCAGCTGCGGCGGCGACTACCAGTGCACCGCCGTCCGCGGCTACGACGGCCCCACCGGCAACGGCACCCCCCACGGCCTCGCCGCCTTCTGACACCCCCGCGAGTCCCGCCCAGCGTCACACCGAAATGCGTGAATCCGTTTCCTGCAGTTCGGTGTGCCGGAGAGCGGGACTCGCCGGGGTTGCGGGTGTCCGGCCAGCGGTTTACTGTTACCTCAAGTAACAGGTAAGCCGGGAGGTCGGCGATGACGGAACCCGACAAGCTGGTGCTGCAACCCCGTGACGTGCGGTTCGACTGGTCGCAGTTGCCGATGCACTGGGTGCCGCGGGAGCCGTTCGCCACGCACGTGCTCAACGTCCTGCACCTGCTGCTGCCCGAGGGCGAGCGCTGGTTCTGCCGGACCTTCCAGGAGGCCCTGCCGCTGATCGACGACGACCGGTTGGCCGAGGACGTGCGCGGCTTCATCGGCCAGGAGGCGGTGCACGCCGAGGCCCACCAGGGCGTGCTGGCCCACCTGCCGGCCAAGGACCTGGACCCGGACCCGTTCGTGCGGCAGGTGTCCTGGATCTTCCAGCGCATCCTGGGCGACCGGCCGGCGCTGACCGCCCGGGCCCGGCAGGAGTACCTGATCGAGCGGCTGGCCATGATCGCGGCCATCGAGCACGTGACGGCGTTCCTGGGCGACTGGATCCTCAACTCCCCCGGCCTGGACCGGGCCAAGGCCGATCCCACCATGCTCGACCTGCTGCGCTGGCACGGCGCCGAGGAGGTGGAGCACCGCTGCGTCGCCTTCGACGTGATGCGGTACTTCGACGCCCGCTACCTGCGCCGGTCCCGGGCCATGGTGATCGCCGGCCCGACGCTGTGGATCATGTGGATCAAGGGCGCGAAGTTCCTGCTGGCCAACGATCCCGAGCTGCCGAAGGGCACCAAGCCGAGCTGGCGCGACTACGGGCGCGCGGTCCGCAAGGGCCTGATCCCCGGCCCGTGGCGGATCGCCCGGTCGATGTCCCGCTACTTCAAGCCCAGCTACTACCCGACCCAGGAGGGCTCCACCGCGCAGGCGGTGGCGTACCTGGCGCAGTCCCCGGCCGCGCAGGCAGCGAACTGATGCCGGACCGGTTCATCCGCGGCCTGGCCCGGTTCACCGACGTCTACACGCGGTCGCTGCCGTACTGGGGGCGCAGCCGCGGGCGGACCGACAAGCTGGAACGCCCGCTGAACCTCGTGGTCAGCGAACGGAAAGTGGTCGCCGACGGCGTGGTCAGCCTGCGGCTGGCCGGCGCGGACCTGCCGACCTGGCACCCCGGCGCGCACCTCGACCTGCACCTGCCGTCCGGCCTGCGGCGGCAGTACTCGCTGTGCGGGGATCCGGGCGAGCACAGCTACCGGATCGCCGCCCGGCTGATCGGGCCCGGCTCGGCCGAGGTGCACGGCCTCCGCCCGGGCGACCGGGTGACCGTCGCCGGCCCGCGCAACGCCTTTCCCTTCGTGGCCCAGGGAAGGGCATTGTTCGTGGCCGGCGGCATCGGCATCACGCCGATCCTGCCGATGGTCCGCGCGGCCGACCGGCTCGGCCTGGACTGGCGGATCGTCTATAAAGGACGGTCGCTGCCGTTCCTTGACGAGCTGCCGCAAGGGAAAGTGACCATCAACCCCGGCCGTGACGAGCTGCTGGCCGACGCGCCCGCGGGCGGCGCGGTCTACGTCTGCGGCCCGTCGGGCATGCTCGACGCCGTCCGGCGGGGCTTCCGGGACTGCCCGGCGACCCGCCTGCACTACGAGCGCTTCGGCCCGCCGCCGATCGTCGACGGCAAGCCGTTCGAGGTGCAGCTGGGCGTCGACGGGCCGGTGCTGCCGGTGCCGGCCGACCGCTCGGCGCTGGCCGTGCTGCGCGATTTCCGGCCCAGTGTGCCGTACTCGTGCCAGCAGGGGTTCTGCGGCACCTGCCGTCAGCGCACGGTCGACGGCAATGACATCCTGGTGTGCGTCGAGCGCACCGACGGCGAGCGCTTGGTGCTGGAGGAGCGATGAAGAGCAGCACGGTGACCTCCGACGGCGTGCGGCTGGCCGTCTACGAGCAGGGCGACCGGTCGAAGCCGACCGTGCTGCTGGTGCACGGCTATCCCGACACGCACCTGATGTGGAGCGACGTGGCCGCCCGGCTGGCCGAGGACTTCCACGTGGTCAGCTACGACACCCGCGGCTCGGGCAAGACCACCAAACCGTCCACTTTGGATGGTTACCGGCTTGAGCACCTGGCCAACGACCTGATGGCCGTGGCCGACGCGGTCAGCCCGAACGCCCCGGTGCACGTGCTCGCCCACGACTGGGGCTCGATCCAGGCCTGGGAGGCCGTCACCGAGCCGGCCAACGCCGATCGGATCGCCTCGTACACCTCGATCTCCGGGCCGTGCCTCGACCACATCGCGCACTGGACGCGCCGCCCCAGCCCCAAGACCGTCTGGCAGATGCTGCACTCCTGGTACATCGGCTTCTTCCACCTGCCGGTGCTGCCGACCCTGGTGTGGCGGTTCTGGCTGGGCCGCAACTGGGGCCGGCTGCTCAGCGTGGTCGACGGCGTGCCGCGCCGCCCCGGGCACCCGGCGCCGACCATCACCAAGGACGGCATCAACGGGATGTCGTTGTACAAGGCCAACTTCCGGCCGGTGATGCGCAATCCCCGGGAGCGCCGCACCACCGTTCCGGTGCAGGTCATCCACCCCGAGCGGGACCGCTACGTGACCGCGCCGCTGACGCAGAACCTGCAGAAGTGGGCGCCCAAGCTGTGGCGGCGGACCATCCCGGCCAGCCACTGGGTCGCGCAGAGCCACCCGGACGTGGTGGCCCGGATGGCCACCGAGTTCATCCGGCACGTGGACGGCGAGCCGGCGACCCGCTCGCTGCGCCGGGCCGAGGAGGGCCGGCACCGGGCCCCGTTCGCCGACCAACTCGTGGTGGTCACCGGCGGCGGCAGCGGCATCGGCCGGGCCACCGCGCTGGCCTTCGCCAAGCAGGGCGCGGAAGTCGTGGTCTGCGACGTCAACCACGACACCGCCGCCGAGACTGCCGCCCTGGCCGGCGTGAAGGCCCACGCCTACCAGGTGAACGTGGCCGACGAGGGCGCCGTGGCCAAGTTCGCCGCCGATGTCGCGGCGGCCCACGGCATTCCCGACGTGGTGGTGAACAACGCCGGCATCGGGCACGCCGGGGCGCTGATGGACGCCACCACCGAGGAGTGGCAGCGGGTGTTGGACGTCAACCTGTGGGGCGTGATCCACGGCTGCAAGTCGTTCGGCGAGCTGATGATCGCCGGCGGCGAGGGCGGCCACATCGTCAACGTCGCCTCGGCCGCCGCCTATCTGCCGACCAAGCTGCTGGGCGTGTACTCGACCTCCAAGGCGGCCGTGTTCATGCTGTCCGACTGCCTGCGGGCCGAGCTGGCCGCGGCCGGCGTCGGCGTGTCCACGATCTGCCCCGGCATCGTCAACACCAACATCGCCGGCACCACCACGTTCTCCGGCGTGTCCGCGGCCGAGCAGACGCGCAGGCAGGAGGCCAGCACGCGGGCCTACCGGCGGCGCAACTTCCCGCCGGAGAAGGTCGCCGCCGAGATCGTGCGGGCCGTGCGGCAGCGGCGGGCGGTCGTGCCGGTCACGATCGAATCCAAGGTCGCCAGGGTGACCAGCCGGCTGTTCCCGTCCGTGCTGCGGGGTCTTGCCGCTAGATTCTGACCCATGACTGAGTTCCAGGTCGTCTGCGAGATCGAACCGCCGACCAAGCCCGACCTGATGCACGTGCGGCACCAGATCGGCACGCTGTCCAAGGTCGCGAGCAGCTTCCTCATCCCCGACAACCACATCGGGCGCGCCACCGTGTCCAGCGTGGCCGTCGCCCACGAGGTGCAGGCGATGGGCGGGCGCAGCATCGCCTGCCTGAACTCCCGTGACCGCAACATGTTGGGCTTCCGCCGGGACCTGCTCACCGCCGCCGCCTACGGCGTGGACGAGTTCCTGTTCGTGTACGGCGACAAGCCGGCGGCCGGCAGCCGGACCGGGCAGCTCACCGTGCGGTCGATGATCGACGAGGTGCGGGCCCTGTCCGAGGACAAGGCGTTCGCCGGGGTCAAGCCGTTCCGGGTCGGCACCGCCGCCGGGCTGCGGCCGCTGCCGGCCTGGAAGCACGCCGCCGACTTCATGTTCGTGCAGGTCAGCTTCTCCTTGGAGGCCCTGCTGCGGTGGCGGGAGGCCAACCCGGTCGACATGCCCGTCTACGCCGGCGTGATGGTGATCGCCAGCGCCGCCCACGCCCGCCGGCTGGCCGCCGCCATTCCCGACATCGACATCCCCGCCGACCTGGTCGACCGCCTCGACGGCGACCGCCTGGCCGGGGTCGAGACCACCTGCGAGCAGGTGCTCAGGATCCGCGAGTCCGGCGCGTTCGACGGCGTGCACCTGGTGCCCGTCGCCCGCTACCGCGAGGTCGCCGCCCGGCTGGAGCAGGCCCTCAAGTGATCGCCACGTTCCTGTCCGCCGCCCGCTCCGCGGCGTCGCTGCTGCACTCCCCCGCGCTCGCCGACGCCTGGTCCAAGCCCAGCGCCCTGGCCGAGTTCCGCGTCTCCGGCCTGGCCGGCCACCTCGCCGGCCAGGTCACCAACGTCGGCTTCTTCCTCGACTCGCCGCCGCTGTCGGCCGAGCCCGTCATCGACGCCGTGCGGTTCTACGCCCAGCAGGCCGACGTCGACCTCGACTCCGACAACGCCCGTGGCATCCGCGACCGCAGCGAGCGCAACGCCGGCCCCGCCGCTGTGGATCTCGCTCTTCGCTACGACGCCGCCGTGACCGAGATCGCCGACCGGCTCACGACTATGCCGTCCGACCAGCTGGTCACCGTGTGGAACCGCTGGACGATGCCGCTCGACCAGTGCCTGCTGACCCGGGTCCTGGAGCTCGTCATCCACGCCGACGACCTGGCCGTCAGCATCGGCGTCCCCACCCCCTCGTTCTCCGACGAGGTCGTGGACGCCACCGTCACCACCCTGGCCCGCATCGCCGTCCGCAAACGCGGCACCGTTCCCGTGCTACGGGCCCTCTCCCGCCGCGAACGCTCCGACGACTTGGCCACCGCCTTCTAGAGTTTGTGCGTCTCCAAGACACCCAAACCCCTCCAGCGCCGTCGCTGACCGCCCCAAACCCCTCGGCGGGTTTGGGGCGGTCAGCGACCGGAATTCGACGGGTTTGCAGGTCTTGGAGACACCCGAACTCGGTCAGAGGGGGAGGGTCATCACCGGCTTGGGGGTGTTCAAGGGGGTGCCGACGGCGGTGAGCAGGCCGGTGGCCTTGTCGACGCGGTAGCTGGTGACGGTGCCGGAGTCCTGGTTGGACGAGAACAGGAACGAGCCGGTGGGGTCGAGGCCGATGTGCCGGGGGTTCTTGCCGACGGGGGTGTTGGCCAACAGCTTCAACGTCGCCCCATCGTCGGACACCGCGAACACGGCGGCGTTGTCGGCCCCACGGTTGGAGACGTACACGAAGCGGCCGTCGGCGGAGACGACGATCTCGCCGGGGTAGTTGCGGACGCCGGACGGGGGTGCGGCGGTGAGGGTGGTCTGGGGCTGGCCGGGCTTGAGCAGACCCGAGGCGGCGTCGTACGGGGCGACGATGACGGAGTTGCCGAGCTCGTTGGCGATGTAGGCGAACCGCCCGTTGGGGTGGAACGCGAGGTGCCGCGGCCCTTGCCCGGCCGGAACCTTGACCTGGTGCACGAGCTTGAGCTTGCCGGCGGAGGACACCGTGTAGGCGTAGACGGAGTCGGTGCCGAGGTCCACCGAGTGCACGTAGGCGCCGGTGTTGTCGGGCAGCACCTGGTGCGCGTGCGGCCCCTCCTGCCGGTCGGGGTCGGGCCCGGAGCCGGTGTGCTGGGCGAGGTCGGTGGCGGCGCCGAGGCTGCCGTCGGCCTTCACGGGCAGCACGACAACGCTGCCGGAGTCGTAGTTGGCGGCCAGCACGTGCTTGCCGTCGGGGGTGACGCACAGGTGGGTCGGCCCGTCGCCCTTGGCTGACTGGCTGTTGAGCACCTTCAGCGCCCCGCCGGACACCGACAGCGCGGTGACGCGACCGCCGGACTGCTCGTCCACGGCGTAGAGGTAGCGCCGCGAGGGCGCGAGCGCGAGGAACGACGGGTTGGACACGGTGACCACGGACGTGGCGGCGACCTGCCCGGCGGCCGGGTCCCAGGTGCCGATGCCGATGCCCTTGCCGGCCCCGCTGCCGTCGGTGTACGTGCCGATGAACAGCGGCCGTGTCGCGGCCCGGAGCTCGACGTCCGGCCCGGCCTCGGCCACGCCACTGCTCATGAGAACCGCTCCTCCGACCCCGACTCCCAGCGCAGCCAGGAAGCCCCGACGATCCATTCCAGGCACAACGACGCCCCTTTCGAGGAAACAACGGCGGCGTGCGGCCACTGTGGCCTAGACCATCGGCCCGAGACAAGACGCGCAACCAAGGTTGCATATTGCGCAACACAGCCTGCATGCAACGAATCGCTGTCAGAATCTCGAACAGCGCAACAAACAGGTGCAATACGCAACGTAGACCGGATGAAATCACCGTGACAGGCCATCTAGCCTTGCACCATGACCGCCACCATCGACACCCCCACCACGGCCGCCGGTTACGTCGACCTCGACGAGCGGTGGAGCACGCACAACTACCACCCGCTGCCGGTCGTCATCGCCGAAGGCAACGGCGCCTGGGTGACCGATGTCGACGGCAACCGGTACCTGGACTTCCTGTCCGGCTACTCGGCCCTGAACTTCGGACACCGCCACCCCGCGCTGGTCGCCGCGGCCGTCGAGCAGCTCGGCCGGGTCACGCTGACCAGCCGGGCCTTCCACCACGACCAGTTCGGCCTGTTCTGCCGCGAGCTGGCCGAGCTCACCGGCACCGACCTGGTGCTGCCGATGAACTCCGGCGCGGAGGCCGTCGAGTCGGCCATCAAGGTCGCCCGCAAGTGGGCCTACCAGGTCAAGGGCCTGCCCGCCGGCACCGCGCAGATCGTGGTCGCCGGGTCCAACTTCCACGGCCGCACCACCACGATCGTGTCGTTCTCCACCGACGACACCGCGCGGGCCGACTTCGGGCCGTTCACGCCGGGCTTCACCGTGGTCAAGTACGGCGACCTGGACGCGATGGCCGACGCGATCACCGACCACACCGCGGCCGTGCTGATCGAGCCGATCCAGGGCGAGGCCGGCGTGGTCGTGCCGCCGGCCGGCTACCTGGCCGGCATCCGGCGGCTGTGCGACGAGCGCAACGTGCTGATGATCGCCGACGAGATCCAGTCCGGCCTGGCCCGCACCGGCGAGCTGCTGGCCCTGGACCACGAGGGCGTGCGGGCCGACCTGTACACGCTGGGCAAGGCGCTGGGCGGCGGCATCATGCCGGTGTCGGCCGTGGTCGGCCGGGCCGACGTGTTGGGCGTGCTGCGCCCGGGTGAGCACGGCTCGACCTTCGGCGGCAACCCGCTGGCCTGCGCGGTAGGCCGGGCCGTGGTCCGGCTGCTGGCCACCGGCGAGTTCCAGCAGCGCTCCCGCGAGCTCGGCGCGTACCTGCACGGGCGGCTGAACGAACTGGTCGGCCACGGCGTGGCCGAGGTCCGCGGTCGCGGCCTGTGGGCCGGCGTGGAGATCGCCCCCGGCGGTCCGGCCGGCCGGGTCGCCTCCGAGGCGCTGGCCAAGCAGGGCGTGCTGTGCAAGGAAACCCACGACACCACGCTGCGGGTCGCGCCGCCGTTGGTCATCACCCAGGAGGAGATCGACCGGGGCGTGGCGGCGATTTCCAACGTTATAGGTAGGTAAAATGCCGTACCGCTTGTGACCCACGTCATGAGACGTTGACGGCATGGACACGGCATCAGTGGCGCGGCTGGGCATCGAGGACCTGGCCGCGTGCCTCGATCTCGCCGCCGACCGGCAGTGGCCGAGGGAGCGGCGCAAGTGGTCGTTCCTGCTCACCACCGGCGAGGCGTACGGGCTGCGGGACGAGAAGGACCTGGCCGGCTCGGTGGTGCTGAGCCGGTTCGGCCCCCGTTTGGCCTGGGTCGGCATGATGCTGGTGGCCCAGCGGTGGAACGGTCGCGGTCTCGGCCGCACTCTGATGCGCTACGCCATGGACCGCGCCGGGGCCGGCACGATCGCCTTGTACGCCACCGAAGCCGGCCGGCCGCTGTACGAGTCGCTGGGCTTCCGCGTGACCGGAACTGTCTCCACCCATCGCGGCCGCTTCCTCGGCACCGGCGCCCGCACCGGCCGCACCCGCCCGTTCACCCCGGCCGACCTGCCCGCCGTGCAGCGCCTCGACGCCGAGGTCACCGGGGCCGACCGCCGGCGTCTGCTGACCGGATACCTCCGCTTCGCCGGCCAGGTCCGGGTTCTTGAGGCCGACGGCGTGATCACCGGCTACGCCGGCTCGTGGCGTGACGGCGAAGCCGTGGTGGTCGGCCCGGTGATCGCCGCCGACCTGGCCGACGCAAAGACCCTGGTCACCGACGTCGCCTCCACTGTGGACGGTCCGGTGCGGCTGGACACCGACCGCCCCTTCCTGGCCGCCTGGGCCGTCACGCAGGGCCTGGCCCGGGCGTTCGAGGTGACGACCATGGTGCACGGCAACGACTTGCCCGGTGACCGGTCCCGGCTGTTCACGCCACTCATGCAGGCGCTGGGTTAGCGGAAACCGCCCGAGGCGTGCACCACCTCGCCGGTGATCCAGCGCGCGTCCTCGGAGGCCAGGAACACCGCCACCGGCCCGATGTCCGCCGGCGTGCCGGCGCGGCCGAACACGCTGCGCGCCGCCATCGCCCCGGAGTCCAGCACGCCCAGCGCCGCCGCGCCCTCGGTCTCCGTCGCCCCCGGCGCGATGGCGTTGACGCGGATGCCCTTCGGTCCGAACTCCTGGGCGGCGATGCGGGTCAGCGACGTCAACGCCGCCTTGGTGGACGTGTAGAGCGCGCTGCCTGGGTTGTTGGTGTCGACGCCGGCCGTGGTCACGTTGATGATGCTGCCGCCCCGCTCGGGCGCCTGCCGCAGGTACTCCTGGATGGTCAGGAACGGCCCCAGCACGTTGGTGTCGTACTGGCGGCGGAACTCCTTCTCGGTGACGTCCCCGATGGGCTGGAAGCTGAACACGGCGGCGTTGTTGACCAGGATGTCCACCGGTCCCGCCGTGTCGAACATCCGGCGCACGTCGGCGGCGTCGCCGACGTCGCCCTGCACCGCGACGGCCCGGTCCCCAATGGCGGCAACGGTTTCCTCGGCCGCGCGCCGGTCATGGCCGTAGTTGACGACCACTCGCGCGCCGGCGGCGGCCATGGCCGCCGCGATGCCGCGGCCGATTCCCTTGCTGCCCCCGGTGATCAGGGCGGTTCGATCGTGAAGCGAGGTCATACCGGTCACCGTAGGAAACGCGCTATCCGCGGGGAAGTACGTACCTTTGGGTAAGCTCGGGGCATGACCCCGCACTGCCCGGGACAGCCGGTGTTCGACACGGTCACCAGCCGGTGGGGCGCGCCGATCCTGCTCGCGCTGGGTGAGCGGCCGCACCGGTTCGCCCAGCTGCGGGACCGCCTGACCGGCGTCAGCGAGAAGATGCTCGCCCAGACGCTGCGCACGCTGGCCGTCCGGGGTTTCGTGCACCGCGCCGCGACCACGACCGTGCCGCCGCAGGTGACCTACAGCCTCACGCCGCTGGGCCAGGACCTCTCGCCGAAGCTGCGAGACCTGGTCGTGTGGCTGGGCGCCAACGCCGTGGACCCGCCGGCCGATGCCGCCTCGCCACGCACCTGAGACCCGGTCACCCGGGGTGAGGGACACTGCTCCACCACGGTTGACTTCGAGTTAAACCTTGTGTCGGACAAAGTCGGGTGATTGTCTCCGGAACCGGTGACAACCGAAAAGCCGCCGCCGCGGTTCATCAGCGTGAACAAAGGACTTTCGCGTGATGCGCACCCGATTGCTGTTGACCATCGCCGTCGCGGCCGCCGCGGCCGTGCTGCCGGCGACAAGCACGGCCACCGCGGCCCCGGCGGTTCCGCCCGCTCCCGTCCCGGCCCCGAACCCGACCACCGTGCACGAATGGCTGACCACGCCGGGCGTGACCACGCCGACCGACGTGCAACTGCCGCTCAACGACACCGTGACCAAGAGTCCGGTCACCGTGCACGTGGACCCGAACGTCAGATACCAGTCCGTGTCCGGCTTCGGCGCGGCGATCACCGACTCCTCGGCGCACGTGCTCTACGGACTGACGCCGGACAACCGTGACGCCGTCATGAGGAACCTGTTCGACCCGAAGACCGGTGCCGGCATCGACTTCCTGCGCCAGCCCATCGGCGCCTCGGACTTCGCCGTCGGCCAGGACTACAGCTACGACGACCTGCCGGCCGGCCAGACCGACTACCAGATGAAGCACTTCTCCATCCAGCACGACGAAGCGCAGATCCTGCCGCTGCTGCGCCAGGCCCTCAAGCTCAACCCGCGCATCCAGGTGGTGGCCAGCCCGTGGAGCATGCCGGGCTGGATGAAGACCTCCGGCTCGATGATCGACGGCAAGCTCATCGACGACCCGCGGATCTACCGGGCCTACGCGCTGTACCTGGTGAAGTTCATCCAGGCCTACCAGCGGGCCGGCGTGCCGGTGGACTACCTCACCGTGCAGAACGAGCCGCAGGCGTTGGAGCGCAAGAACTATCCCGGCACCGACCTGCCCTGGGCCCAGGAGGCCAAGGTGATCGAGGCGCTCGGGCCGGCCATCCGCGACGCCGGGCTGCGCACCAAGATCCTTGCCTTCGACCACAACTGGTCGGAGCACCCCGGTGACGTCTCCTCGCACCAGCGCGCCGGCGAGGACCCGGAGCCGAACTACCCGTACGACCTGCTCGGCACCGACGCCTACCGCTGGGTCGCCGGCACCGCCTATCACTGCTACTACGGGGATCCGACCGCGCAGACCGGGCTGAAGGCCGCCTTCCCGGGCAAGGACATCTTCATGACCGAGTGCGAGGGCGGCGACTCCGACACGATCATCGGCGTGATGCGGAACTGGGGCCGCAGCTCCATCGACTGGAACATCGCGCTGGACGAGAACCACGGCCCGCACCTGGGCGGCTGCGGCACCTGCAACGGCACCATCACGGTCAACTCGGTGACCAAGGAGGTCACCTACAACGACCAGTACCGGGACATCGAGCACTTCTCGAAGTTCGTACCGGCTGGCGCGGTGCACATCGGGAGCACCGTCGACGCCACGTCCACCAAGGGCGCGCCGCTGGAGACGGTCGCGTTCACCAACCCGGACCACTCCACGGTTCTGGTCGCCCTCAACACCGGCACCACGACCCAGAGCTTCACCGTCGCCTACGGCACCCACTCGTTCGACGTCACCCTGCCGGCGGGCGGCGCCGTAACCTACCAATGGCCACACGTCAACTAATCGATGTTGTGAAAGGACCATTCCTGACGTTCAACGTGAGGAATGGTCCTTTCCAAGCGGTGCCGGCGGCGAAGTCAGCGCTCGGTGACCTGGGGCGGGGAGGGGATCTTGTAGCCGGTGCCGCCGAAGTTGTGCTGCAGCGAGGACTGCCAGGCGCCGGTGCTGATCATCTTGGTGATGGCGTCGTCGATCTTGGCCACGGAGGCGTTGTCGCCCTTGCGGACCCCGATGCCGTAGCGCTCCTGGGTGAACGGCTTGCCGACGACCCGCAGCAGCTCCGGGTTCTGCGCGGCGTAGCCGGCCAGGATGAGGTCGTCGGTGGTGACGGCGTCGACGATGTTGGCCAGCAGCGCGGTGATGCACTCGGAGAAGTGCGCGTACTCCACGAGCCGGGTCTGGGCGGCGAACTTGTCCTTCACCTCCTGCGCGGAGGTGGTGCCGGCGACCGAGCACAGGCGCTTGCCGTTGAGCGACTCGGGACCGGTGATGCTGGTGTCGGACAGCCGGGTCAGCAGGTCCTGCCCGGCCACGAAGTACGGGCCGGCGAAGGAGATCACCTGCTTGCGCTTGTCGGTGATGGAGTAGGTCTCCACCACCATGTCGGCCGAACCGTTCTCCAGCACGGTCTCCCGGTCCGCGGAGACCGTGCTGCGCCAGGTGATGCCGCTGGGGTCGACGCCGAGCTCCTTGGCCACGAACTGGGCCACGTCGATGTCGAAGCCGGTGTAGTCCCCGTTGAGGCCCTTGAGGCTGCTACCCGGCTGGTCCTCGGCGATGGCGATGGTCAGGTGCCCGCCGGATGCCTTGCCGATCACGGTGTCGCTACTGCCGGAAGCGCTGCCGCAGGCGGCGGCGACCAGCGCGACCGCGAGCAGCGCTGGCAGTCGACGTAACCACGCGTTGGTCGCCATCATCCACCACACAGTTGTCAGGTCGTCAGGACGCAGGCGAACTTAGGGGGTGACCCGGTAGGCCGTCCAGACCAAACCGCGTGCCGGCTTCAGACTCGTGACCGAAAGTCACCTCGCCCGGACCACCCGGCCCTCGTCCCACACGGGTTCGTTCACCTCGTGAACTTTTCCATCCGCGCCGAACAGCAGGAAACGGTCGAACGACCGGGAGAACCACCGGTCGTGGGTCACGGCCACGACGGTGCCGGTGAACTCCTCCAACGCGTCCTGCAACGCCTCGGCCGAGGTGAGGTCGAGGTTGTCGGTCGGCTCGTCCAGCAACAGCAGCGTGGCGCCGGACAGTTCCAACAGCAGGATCTGGAACCGCGCCTGCTGCCCGCCGGACAGCGTCTCGAACCGCTGGTCGCCGCTGGCGGCCAGGCCGTACCGGCTCAGCACCGACATCGCCGCCCCGCGGTCCAGCCCCTTGCGGCCGTCTTCCCCGTGCCACAACACATCCACCAGCGTGCGGCCGATCCACTCGGGATGCTCGTGGGTCTGCGCGAACAGCCCCGGCACCACCCGCGCGCCCAGCCGGTACGAGCCGGTGTGCGCGACCTCCTGACTTCCTTTCGAGCCGCCGCCCAGCAGCCGCAGGAAGTGGCTCTTGCCGGAACCGTTGGAGCCCAGCACCGCCACCCGGTCGCCGAAGAACACCTCGGCGTCGAACGGCTTCATCAGGCCGGACAGCTCCAGCCGCTCGCAGGTGATCGCCCGGACGCCGGTCCGCGCGCCGCGCAGCCGCGGCTTGACCTCGTGCTCCTGCGGCAGCTCCGGCGGCCGCGGGCTCTCCTCGTACTTGCGCAGCCGGGTCTGCATCGCGCGGTACCGCGACGCCATGTCCGGGCTGCTCGCCGCCTGCCGCTGGAGTTCCTTGACCAGCTCGATGAGCCGCTCGTGCTCCTCGTCCCACCGCTTGTGCAGCTCGGCGACCCGGGCCCAGCGGGCCGCGCGGGCCTCGTGCCAGGTGCCGAACCCGCCGCCGTGCACCCAGGTCGTGCGGGCCTCCAGCGCGACGATGTGGGTGGCGGCGTTGGCCAGCAGCTCGCGGTCGTGGCTGACCAGCAGCACGGCCTTGTTCGACTCGCGGAGACGTTCCTCCAGCCAGCGCTTGCCCGGCACGTCGAGGTAGTTGTCCGGCTCGTCGAGCATCAGCACCTGGTCGTTGCCGCGCAGCAGGGCCTCCAGCACGAGCCGCTTCTGCTCGCCGCCGGACATCGTGCGCACGCCCCGGAACCGGGCCCGGTCGTACGGAATGCCCAGCGCGGCCACCGTGACGACGTCCCAGAGCACTTCGAGGTCGTAGCCGCCGAGCTCGCCCCACGTCGCCAGCGCGTCGGCGTAGCGCATCTGCGTCGGCTCGTCGTCGGTTTCCATCAGCGCCAGCTCGACCTCGTCGAGCTCCTTGGCGGCGGCCCGCAGCGGCGGCGCGGCCACCGCCAGCAGCAGGTCGCGGACCGTGGACTCGTCCCGCACCGAGCCGATGAACTGCGGCATCACGCCGAGCCCGCCCTGCACCACCACACCGCCCGCGGCCGGCGTCAGCTCGCCGGACAGGATGCGCAGCAACGTCGTCTTGCCGGCGCCGTTCTCGCCGACGATCGCGGCGACCTGACCCTGCGAGACGCGGAACGTGACGTCGTTGAACAGCTGCCGGCCGTCGGAGAGCTGATAGGCGAGCCCGCCGGCCTCAAGAAACCCCATGGGGGTCATAGTGACCTGGCGGGCCCGCCCGGAGCTAATCGTTACTTGGGCGAATCGTTACTTGCTGGGGTCCAGCACCAGCTTGCCGACGGTCTTGCGGCTGCGGATGTCGATGTGCGCCTGGGCGGCGTCGGACAGCGCGTAGTCGCCGCCCAGCAGCGGCTTGAGCTTGTTGGTGGCCACCAGCCCGAACAGCTCGTTCATGGCGTCCTTCATCATGGCCGGTCGGCGGAAGCAGTCCTGCAGCCAGAAGCCGACCACCGACTTGGAGTGCGCCATCAGCTTGTTCAGCACCACCGGCGAGCCCATGGACCGCGAGGCCGCGCCGTAGGCGACGATCCGGCCGAAGCTGTCCAGGGCGCTCAGCGAGGCGTCGAACACGCCGCCGCCGGTCATCTCCAGCACGATGTCGACGCGCTTGCCGTTGTTGGCCTCGATCAGCCGCTCGGCCAGCGTGTCCTCGGGGTCGGCGTCGATCGCCACGTCCGCGCCGAGGTCGACGGCCAGGCCCCGCTTGCCCTCCGTCGAGGCGGTCCCGATGACCCGGCCGGCGCCCCACAGCTTGGCCAGCTGCACGGCCAGCGTGCCCACGCCGCCGGCCGCGGAGATCACCACAACCGACTCGCCGGCCTGCATGTGGGTGGAGGTGCGCAGCAGGTGCCAGGCGGTGGCGCCCTGCACGATCAGGGCCAGCGCGGCCGCGTCGGAGACGCCGTCGGGCACGTCGAAGGCCAGGTGCGGGTAGGCCAGGGCGTACTCGGCGTAGCCGCCACCGCTGCTCAGGGCGACCACGCGGCGGCCGTCCTCGGTGCGGCCGACGATCTCGCCGCCCGGCACGAACGGCAGCTTCTGGTCGGCCAGATAGGAGTTCTCGGCCTGGTGGGTGTCGGCGTAGTTGATGCCGGCCCGGTCGACCTTCACCAGCAGCTGGCCGTCCGCCGGCACCGGTGTCGGCAGCTCCACCACCTTGAGCACCTCGGGCCCACCGAACTCGCTCACCTGCACCGCACGCACCGTCAGACTCCTTCGTCGCCGTTCCGTACGCCGTACGGTACAGTGTACGGAATGACGACGACAGCCCGGACGAGGGTGCCCCGCAACACAGTGAGCGCGGAGCTCATCGTCACTGCCGCGCTGAGGCTGCTCGACCAGGTCGGCGTCGAGGCGTTCAGCGTCCGCGCCCTGGCCAAGGAGCTCGGGGTCGCGCCGATGACGCTGTACACCTACTTCCGGGGCAAGGACGAGTTGCTGGATGCCGTGCGCGACCACGCGCTCGGCAACGCCGCCCTGACCACCGCGTACGGCGGCTGGCAGCACCAGGTGCGCACCATCTGCCGGCGGCTGCGCGGCCAGATCCTGGAGCACCCGTGCCTGACCTCGCTGCTCCAGCAGCGTCCGCTGGCCGGGCACGAGTCGGCCGAATCGGCGGAGTCGCTGCTGCGAGCCCTGGTCGAGGCCGGCTTCAACGAGGAGAACGCGGCGCGGGCGTACACCACGCTGCTGGGCTTCGTGGTCGGCGTGACCACGCTGGAGGTCCGGCTGCTGGAGGAGAACTCCGACCCGGAGCGGCGCGAGAAGGTCCGGGAAATCATGTCCGGGCTGCCGGCCGACCGCTTCCCCCAGCTGGTCGCGCACACCCCGGCGCTGCGCCACACCATCGGCGGCGACGTCCAGTTCGAGTTCGGACTGGACCTGGTGATCGCCGGCATGGAGCAGCGTCTGATACTGAGCCCATGATGGAAGTTGTCTCGTGAACAAGGTGGAGCTTCCCGACGGCACATCGCTGCCGCCTCGGCACCCCGACGCGCCCGCGCCCGGCGTGGAACTGCCCGTGCACTACTCGAAGTGCTTCGGCTGCGGTGACATCGACAGCGGCCTGCACCTGCGGGCCCGGGCCGGCGACGGGCTCACCGTGGACGGCCGGTTCCACGTCACCGAGCACCACCAGGGCGCGCCCGGCCTGGCCCACGGCGGGCTGCTGGCCTGCGCGTTCGACGAGGTGCTGGGCATGCTCGGCATGCTCACCCACATCCCGGCCGTGACCGGGCGGCTGGAGACCGACTTCCGGCGCCCCGTGCCGGTCGGCTCGGTGCTGCACATCCGGGCCCAGGTCGACGGCGTGATCGGCCGCCGGATCTACACCAGCGCCGTCGGCCGGCTCAACGCCGACGACGGCCAGGTCGCGGTGAACGCCCAGGGCCTGTTCATCGAGGTCGGGCTGGAGCACTTCACCAAGCACGGCCGCGGCCTCGAAGGCCGCGACTTCGAAGTCAACCCCTGACCCCGGCCTCGCGGGACAGGGCGATCAGCCGCGAGATGGCCCGCAGGTACTTCTTGCGGTAGCCGCCGCGCAGCATCTCCTCGGTGAACAGCTCGTCCAGCGGCTGCCCCGACACCGCGACCGGCACCGCGCGGTCGTACAGGCGGTCGGCGAAGGCCACCAGCCGCAGCGCCACGTCCTGGTCCGGGGCCGCGTGCACGTTCCGCAGGTGCACCGCCGTCACGTCCGAGACCAGGCGTCCGTAGCGGGACGGGTGCAGCTTGGCCAGGTGCGCGCACAGGGCGTCGAAGTCGTCCACAGTGGACCCCGGCGTCGCCTCGGCGCTCTTCTCCAGCTGCTCGTCGGTCATCGGGTCCGGGGCGTCGGGCAGGCCGCGGTGCCGGTAGTCGGGGCCGTCGACCCTGATGACCTCGAACTGCTGGGACAGGCTGCGGATCTCGCGCAGGAAGTCGTCCGCCGCGAACCGCCCCTCCCCCAGCTTCTCCGGCAGCGTGTTCGAGGTCGCCGCCACGTACGTGCCGGCCGCCGTCAGCTCCTGGAGCAGGCGCGTGACCAGCGTCGTGTCGCCCGGGTCGTCCAGCTCGAACTCGTCGATCGCCAGCAGACGGTGCTCCGACAGTCGCTTGACCGCCTCCATGAAGCCAAGAGCGCCCACCAGGTGCGTCAGCTCCACGAAGGTGCCGTAGGCCTTGGGGCCCGGCACCGCGTGCCACAGCGAGGCCAGCAGGTGCGTCTTGCCCACGCCGAAGCCGCCGTCCAGATACAGGCCGCGCTTGCCCTGCTCCTTGGCCGCGAACAGCGACTTCACCCAGGACCTGGACTGGCTGGCCTTGGCGATCTTGTCGGCGAAGGCCTTGCCCGCCTGCACCGCCGCCGCCTGACTCGGCTCGTCCGGGTTCGGGATGTACGTGTCGAAGCCGACGTCCCCGAAGCGGGGCGGCGGCACCATCGCCGCCACGATCTCGTCCCCGCTGATCGTGGGATGCCGGTCGATCAGGCGCGGGGTGGTCATGCCCGAATCGTAGTGTCGTGCTGGGATGCTCCCGTGCGCATGCTCCTGCCTGAGGCCCGTGACATCGACGACATCGAGCTCGAACGGCTCTACGACTACCCGTCCGAGCTGTCCCGGCCCTGGGTGCAGGTGAACTTCGTCTCCAGCCCCGACGGCGCGGTCACCCTCGGCGGCAAGTCCCAGGGCCTGTCCGGGCCGGCCGACAAGAAGGTCTTCATGCTCGGCCGGACGCTCGCCGACGTCATCCTGGTCGGGGCCGGCACCGCCGCCATCGAGGGCTACGCCGGCGTCCAGTCCGGCGAGGTCCGGGCCGCCGTCCGCGCACGCCTCGGCCTGGCTCCCGTGCCGCCCATCGCCGTCGTCTCCCGCCAGGCCACCCTCGACCCGGCCTCGGACCTCATCGCCTCCCCCTTGGCCCCCACCATCGTCTTCACCTGCTCCGCCGCCCCCGCCTCCCGTCTGGAGGCCCTCTCCGCCGCCGGGGCCGAGGTCGTCATCACCGGCGACTCCGACGTGAATCTCTCCGTCGCCCTGGCCGAGCTCTCCCGCCGCCGCCTGCACCGCGTCAGCTGCGAAGGCGGCCCGCACCTGTTCGGCTCGCTCATCGAGGCCGGCCTCGTCGACCAGCTCTGCCTCACCGTTTCCCCCCGCCTCGCCGGCGGCGACGCCAGCCGCATCGCTGTCGGCCCTCCCCCGGCGGCCCCCCTCGAACTCGACCTCGCCTCCGTCCTCACCGACGACGGCTTCCTCATGCTCCGCTACCGCTCCCGCCGAGCGGGGTGAGGAAGGTCGGGAGGTTCGACCCGCCCACCCGCGAAAACTCGGCTTCCCCACCCAACATTCGGGTCGAATCCGGGTTCCCACCCACCGGTCGGGTCGGCTCGGTCGCCGCACTCACCGCGCGGGTGGGAACCGGCCGCCGACCGCCGCCATCCGGCGGCCGAGGTTCCTCCGTTCGCGGGCTGACCCCGGCGGTTGTTCGTGCCGATAACATCAGGTTCGCCGGCGAGGTCCGCTCCACCCGACCGCATGATCTAATGATCTTGTTGTCGGCTGAAGCAGTTCGGTCGGAGGTGAGCAGTGCGGCGTCACGTCCAGCCACGGGCCGGGTCCATGGCCCGCACCGAGGCCTGCCTGGTGGACTGCCTGATCGCGCTCACCTGGTTCCTGTTGCTCGGCGGAGTGGCGATCGGGCTGCGCGAGTTAGGCCTCGAACCGCACTGGACAGCCTCCAGCGAGCTGTCCGCGGACCTGGTCACGCTGGCCCTCGGCCTGGTGCCGGTCGGCATCTACCTGGTGCTCACCGAGACCAGCCGCCGCCAGGGCAGCCTCGGCAAGCGCCGCGTCGGACTCCGGGTCGTCCGCGCCGACGGCACCCGGGCCAACGCCTGGCAGCTGGCCCTGCGCACGGCCATCAAGCTCAGCCCCTGGTTCCTCGCCCATCTCGGGCTCAGCCGCCTCTGGATGCACCTCGGCACCGAGCAGACCGCGTGCTTCTGCCTGTTCTGCGTCTACGTCATCGTGCCGGTCAGCATCGGCCTGGCCCTCGTGCACCCGCAGCGCCGGGCCCTGCACGACTGGCTCACCGGCACCCGCGTCGTCGGCGACTGAGTCAGCGCTGCTGGAGCTTGGCCAGGGTGAGCACCTCGCCGCGGATGCCCCAGCCGCCGTCGACGACCTCGTCGACGAGGACCATGGTGTTGTCCCGGGCGGCGTCGCCGAACAGCCCGGCGTACAGGTCGGTGACCTTGGTGACGAGTTCTTCCTTCTGCTGCGCGGAAAGCAGGCCGGCGGGGACCTTCAGGTTGGCGAACGGCATGATCGACTCCAAGGGTTGTGTTCCGTTGTGGACACCGTCGACTCTGCGCGATCCGACCGACCGTAACCAGGCGCTGTTGATCCGGGGGACGCCGTCCCCTGGCTAGCGGACGGGTGTCGGATGAGACTGGGGCCGTGGACCTTGTCGAGCTGGGGCTGTTCCTGCAATCGCGGCGTGCGCGGATAACGCCGGCCGAGGTGGGGCTGCCGACCGGCCCGCGGCGGCGGGTGCCGGGGCTGCGGCGGGACGAGGTCGCACAGCTGGCGGGCGCCTCCGTCGACTACTACACCGAGCTGGAACGCGGTCGTGGGGCGCAGCCGTCGACGCAGATGCTGGCCGCGCTGGCCCGGGCGCTGCGCCTCGACTTCGACGAGCGCGAGCACCTGTTCCGCCTCGCCGGACGGCCGGCCCCCGCTGGCGGCGGCCCCTCCGCGCACATCGCCCCGGCCATGCTGGCGCTGCTCGACCGGCTCGACGAGACGCCCGCCCGGATCATCACCGACCTGCACGAGACGCTGGTGCAGAACCGGCTCGCCACCGCCCTGCTCGGCCCGGCCGATCCGGACAGCTTCGTGGCGCGGTGGTTCACGGATCCCGGCTGCCGGTCGATCTACCCCGAGGCCGACCACCCGCACCACGCCAAGGTCCTGGTGGCCGACCTGCGTGCGGCCGTGGCACGACGAGGCGACGACGGATCGGCCACCGCGCTGGTGACCCGACTTCGCAGCGCCAGCAAGGAGTTCGCCGCGCTGTGGGACACCGGGGACGTGGCCGTGCGGCGAGGCGAGCGCAAGCGGGTCAACCACCCGGAGCTGGGCGTGGTCGACATCCACTGCCAGAACCTGTTCAGCGAGGACGGCCGGCAACGGCTCCAGTTCTTCACCGCCCCGCCCGGCAGCCCGGCGGTCGAGCAGCTGAAGCTGTTGTCGGTCATCGGAGTCCAGGAGTTCGCCGACCCCAGCTGATCGCGCCCCCGGAGACGAACCGCCGTCGCTCCGGGGCCTTGTCTCGTTGTGTCGGCTACTTGAGGCCGGCGGCGTCCATGCCGCGCAGCTCCTTCTTCAGGTCGGCGATCTCGTCGCGGATCCGGCCGGCCAGCTCGAACTGGAGGTCCCGCGCCGCCGCCATCATCTGGTCGGTGAGCTGCTGCACGAGGTCGGCCAGCTCGGCCCGCGGCATGTTCTTGACGTCCCGCTCCACCAGCACGCCCGGCGACACGGCCTTGCCGTCGCCGGTGGCCCGCTTGCCCCGCGAGGAGTTCCGGCCGGAGCCGCCGACCTTGACCTCCTCGCTGTCCTCGGCCTCGGCGTACACCTTGTCCAGGATGTCGGCGATCTTCTTGCGCAGCGGCTGCGGGTCGATGCCCTTCTCGGTGTTGTAGGCGATCTGCTTGGCCCGCCGGCGGTTGGTCTCGTCGATGGCGTACTGCATCGAGTCGGTGATCTTGTCGGCGTACATGTGCACCTCGCCCGACACGTTACGGGCGGCACGGCCGATGGTCTGGATCAACGAGGTCCCGGAGCGCAGGAAGCCCTCCTTGTCGGCGTCGAGGATCGCCACCAGCGACACCTCGGGCAGGTCCAGGCCCTCCCGCAGCAGGTTGATGCCGACCAGCACGTCGTAGTCGCCCAGCCGCAGCTGCCGCAGCAGCTCGACCCGCCGCAGGGTGTCCACTTCGGAGTGCAGGTACCGGACCCGGATACCCAGCTCCAGCAGGTAGTCGGTGAGGTCCTCGGCCATCTTCTTGGTCAGGGTGGTGACCAGCACGCGCTCGTCCCGCTCGGCCCGCACCCGGATCTCGTGCACCAGGTCGTCGATCTGGCCCTCGGTCGGCTTGATCACCACCTGCGGGTCGACCAGGCCGGTCGGGCGGATCACCTGCTCCACGAACTCGCCGCCGGCCTGCCCCATCTCGTACGGGCCGGGCGTCGCCGACAGGTACAGCGTCTGGCCGATCCGGTCCTGGAACTCCTCCCAGGTCAGCGGCCGGTTGTCCAGCGCGCTGGGCAGCCGGAAGCCGTGCTCGACCAGGTTGCGCTTGCGGGACGCGTCGCCCTCGTACATGCCGCCGATCTGCGGCACGGTCACGTGCGACTCGTCGATGACCAGCAGGAAGTCCTCGGGGAAGTAGTCGATCAGGGTGGCCGGCGCGCTGCCGGCGCCGCGGCCGTCGATGTGCCGGGAGTAGTTCTCGATGCCGGAGCAGAAGCCGACCTGGCGCATCATCTCGATGTCGTAGGTGGTGCGCATGCGCAGCCGCTGCGCCTCCAGCAGCTTGCCCTGCTTCTCCATCCGGGCCAGCGACTCGGCCAGCTCGGCCTCGATGCCGGCGATGGCCTTCTCCATCCGCTCCGGCCCGGCCACGTAGTGCGTCGCCGGGAAGATCCGCAGCTCGTCCACCTCGCGCACGATGTCGCCGGTCAGCGGGTGCAGGTAGTACAGCCGGTCGATCTCGTCGCCGAAGAACTCGACCCGCACGGCCAGCTCCTCGTAGGCCGGGATGATCTCCACGGTGTCGCCGCGCACCCGGAACGTGCCACGGGCGAACGCGATGTCGTTGCGGGTGTACTGCACGTCGACCAGGGCCCGCAGGAACAGGTCGCGCTCCACCTCGCCGCCGACCTTCAGCTGCACCGAGCGGTCCAGGTAGGACTGGGGCGTGCCCAGGCCGTAGATGCACGACACCGAGGCCACCACGATGGTGTCCCGCCGGGTCAGCAGGCTCATCGTGGCCGAGTGGCGCAGCCGCTCCACGTCCTCGTTGATCGAGGAGTCCTTCTCGATGTAGGTGTCGGTCTGCGGGATGTAGGCCTCGGGCTGGTAGTAGTCGTAGTAGCTGACGAAGTACTCCACGGCGTTGTCCGGGAAGAACCCCTTCAGCTCGTTGGCCAGCTGCGCGGCCAGCGTCTTGTTGGGGGCCATCACCAGCGTCGGCCGCTGCAGCTTCTCCACCAGCCAGGCCGTGGTGGCCGACTTGCCGGTGCCGGTGGCGCCCAGCAGCACCACGTCCGGCTCACCCTTCTTCAGCCGCTGCTCCAGCTCGGCGATGGCCTGCGGCTGGTCGCCCGACGGCTGGTAGTCGGCGACCACCCTGAACCGCCCGTCGGCGCGCGGGATGTCGCTGACCGGCCGGAACTGCGAGGACGCGAGCACAGGTGAATCTGCCACGCCCCCAAGAGTAGGACGCACCCCTGACAGTTTCATGGCGCCGCCTTCGGCAGCGCGGCTCGGCCCCCGGGTAGCCGATGCCTCGCCCTTGCCGGATTTCGCCCGCCGCATCCAGCTACCTGGTGAGGCACGTCGGGTGGCGGCGGCCGAAATCCGCCAACCAGGCGAAGCATCGGCGGGGCCTCGCGCTGTCGTGTCGACAAGGTTCAGTGCGCGTGATCCAAATCACTACCCGCCAACCTAATGGGCGCGCAAACATCCTTCATGTATCGGATCCACCACGGCACGGCGATATTCATCCGCCATTTCGCCGCACCGTTGAACCGGGAGGCTCTTTCATGCGTTCCACCATTGCTGTCGGGTTGGTCTGCGCCGCCGGGGCGGTCATGCTGAGCGCCTGTGGAGGTGCCCAGATCAGCGCCACGATCACCCCGTCGACCAGCGGGAACAGCAGCACCAGCGCGCCGGCGCCGACCACCACCGCGCAGGCCTCCGACAACGGCGGAAGCTCGACGCAAACGGGCGGCAATGGCACTCAGCAGGTGGTGTCCAGCAATCCGTCGAACTGCAAGTCGGGCGAGCTGAAACTGACCTTCGGGCACGACTCCGACCACGCGATGCAGAAGACGTACACCTCGCTCCAGTTCACCAATGTCGGCCAGCGCACCTGCACGCTGCAGGGCTTCCCGGGCGTCTCCTACGTGACCGGCGACAACGGCCAGCAGGTCGGCCTGGCCGCCAACCGCACCGGCAACCTCGGCGCGGCCGTCACGCTCCGTCCCGGCGGCAGCACCAACGCCGGCCTGGTCATGGTGAACCCGGACCCCTACCCGGCCGACCAGTGCAAGCAGGTCGACGTGCGCGGCCTGCGGGTCTACCCGCCGAACGAGACCGCCGCGATGTTCCTGCCGACCTCGGGCGCGACCTGCTCCGGCAACGTCGGCCCGCTGCTCACCGTGAGCAGCGTCGGCACCTCCGCCACGAGTTGACCGAACGCCACCGGTCGGCAGCGGACGGAATATGACCCTGCCGGAGGATGGCAGCGGAGCCTCGCAGGTCACACGATGTCGGCATGACCGTCGAACTGCCCACCCAGGTCCGGACCGAGACCCACGTCCACCCGCCGAAGGTCGAGCTGTTCGACGTGGATGCGATGACCAACACGGACCCCAAGCGCCAGGTGCGGGCGGTCGACGAGTACCGACGCGCCGAACACGGCCTCTACATGTCGCGCGCCGTGGTCGGGCACCCGAAGCTGAAGCACTTCGAGTCATGGCTGCTACCAGGGCACGGCCTGCGGGTCACCAAGCAGAGCTGGTGGCCGGGACACGAGCGGGACTTCGACTTCTACGTCGACGTGGTCCGCGTGCAGCCCGGCGAGCGGGTGTGGCGGACCGTGGACCTCTACCTGGACCTGTTGGTGCGCACCGGCCGTGAGGTCGAGGTGCTGGACACCGACGAGCTGATGGCCGCCGTCCGGCTGGGTGTGCTCAGCGCCCAGGACGCCCAGTCGGCCCTGGAGGTCACCTACCGGGCGGTGGCCGGGATCGCTGCGCACGGTTACGACATCCAGCGGTGGCTGGCCGCCGAGGACGTTCACCTCACCTGGGCCAATAGCTGATGGCGGGATTCGAGGTCAAGAGCCGTTCGACTGATCAGGACTCTCGCAACCCATTCGGTATCCAAACGGCCACAATGCGTGATGTAACGAATCGACCCGGACGGTCACCACACGAACACCTAGGGCTACCCTCGGGTCGCGTGGGAACGGTCATCACTCCGCAGCTGGTCGACACCGTCGACACCTTCACCGGGGTCCGGAGCTATTCGTCCGGCGGCACCAGGCACCTGACGACATGCCAGGTGGAACGGTGGGGACTCCGGATGGAATGTCCGACACCCGAGGACCCGTTCTCCGACGGCGAGGTCACCTGGCTGCTGCCCGACCTGGGCCTGCGCCTGACCCACCTGCGCTCGCGGTCCCGGCACGGCCGGCCGACGCCGAGCACCCTGACCGCCGTGCGGGTGCAGCGTGACTCCCGCTCGTGGCGCACCACCGACCTGCTGCTAGGGCTGGCCGTGCCGGGCGGCACCACCGCCCGCATCGTGCGCTCCGAGGAGTTCGCCGCCGCCGTCGCCGGCCGGGTGCTCCGCCCCGGGGACGCCGACCTGGCGCTGCGCACCGTGCACCGGACGCTCGAGGAGATCAGCCACTTCCGCCACGACCTCAACGCGTGGCTGAACCACCTGGACATCTTCGACGTCTGGCCGCCCCTGTAAGGACTTGCTCGCCCGGTAGCGCGTCCCGGGCGAAGTCGCAGTGGCCGATCCCCGCCCGGCCACGCCTGCGGCTCCGTTAGGCGGGGACCAGCTTCGTCCGTCGCATGTGAGTGGCTCACTTGACCCGGAGGCCAAGTGGGCCACTCACGTGCGTCAGGGGGCGTCAGTTCGGCGGGAGCCAGCCTTCCTGCTTCGCCCAGGCCTCGGCGCGGGCGTCGGCCTGGGCGAACCAGGGGTCCTTGGCAACGCCGTAGGACGGGATGTCAGCAAAACGCGAGGCTGCCTCACGTTTTACCGCCTCGTACTCGGCGCGAGCCTCGTCGTCGGCCCGCAGCCAAGCCGGGAAGAGCAGCGCGTAGCGCCAGCCCGGCGAGCCGGCTGCCCGGAGGTGCAGGTTGGCCCAGCGGCCCGGATCGGCGCTAGCGTGGGTGCGCTTGCGCCAGTGCTCCGGGTCCGGGTCCGTCGCCTTTGGAGTGTCCCGGGTGAAGTCCGGCAGCACCGGAAAGCCAGCCCCGGACAGAGCGTCCGCCAGCTTGTCGGCGTCGTCCAGGCTGCGCACGGTCAGCTGTAGGTCGATCACGTCCTTGGCGGCCAGGCCCGGCACCGCGGTCGAGCCGATGTGGTCGACCCGCAGCGCCTTGTCGCCCGCGGCCAGCTTGAGCCGGGCGATCAGGCGGCGGGCGTCGCGGGGCCACTCCGGGTCGTAGTCGACGATCTTCGGACCGCCGCGGTCCGGGTAGGTCGCCTCGCGGACGTGCCGCTCGAACGGCAGCAGCCGGTTGTGCCACAGGTCGTCCACCGCGGCCCGGACGTCGTCCTGGGTTGCGCTGTTGTCCAGCCACACGTCCGCCGCCTCACGGCGCTGCTCCGCCGAGGCCTGCGCGGCGATTCGCGCCCGAACGTCCTTCTCGTCCATGCCGCGGCTGGACGTCAGGCGCTGGACCCGCAGCTCCACGTCCGCGTCCACCACCACGACCAGGTGAAAGGCCGGGGCCATGCCGTTCTCCACCAGCAGCGGGATGTCCTGCACCACGATGCCGTCAGCGGGGGCTTTGCTCGTCAGCTCCACCGCCCGGTCCCGAACCCGGGGGTGCACGATCGAGTTGAGCTTGGCCCGGTTCCCGTCGTCGCCGAACACCTTCGCCGCCAGCGCCGGCCGGTTCAGGCTGCCGTCCTCGGCCAGCACCTCGGTCCCGAACGCCGCGACGATCTCCTTCAGGCCGTCCGTGCCCGGCTCCACCACCTCGCGGGCGATCCGGTCCGAGTCGACCACCGTCGCCCCGAGCTCGGCCAGCCGCCGCGCGACCGTCGACTTCCCCGCCCCGATCCCACCGGTCAACCCGATCTGCAGCATGGAGCCATCCAACCATCGCGAGTCCCGCTCTCGGGCAGTCATGAACTCAACACATGCTTGCCCGAGAGCGGGACTCGCGGCACAAGCAAGGGCCCCGCTCCGGTTGGAGCGGGGCCCTTGTCGTCAAGCTACTACTCACGCACCGCCGGAGAGCTTCTCGCGGAGGGCCGCGAGCTGCTCGTCGCTGGCGAGGGTGCCGCCGCTCTGCGCCGGGGCCTCGGTGCTGCCGGAGGAGTAGTTGGTCTCCCCCTGGGCCTCGGCGTCGGCCTCGGCGGCCTTGGCGATCTGCTTCATGTGGGCCTCGTAACGAGTGTGCGCCTCGGCGTACTGGCGCTCCCACTCCTCACGCTGCTTGTCGAAGCCTTCCTGCCAGTCCTGGGTCTCCGGGTCGAAGCCCTCGGGGTAGATGTAGTTGCCCTCGGCGTCGTACTCGGCGGCCATGCCGTACTGGGTGGGGTCGAACTCGGTCTCCGTGGTGAAGCCCTCGTTCGCCTGCTTCAGCGACAGCGAGATCCGGCGACGGTCCAGGTCGATGTCGATGACCTTGACCATGACGTCGTCGTTGACCTGGACGACCTGCTCCGGGATCTCCACGTGGCGCTCGGCCAGCTCGGAGATGTGGACCAGGCCCTCGATGCCCTCGTCGACCCGCACGAACGCGCCGAACGGAACCAGCTTGGTGACCTTGCCGGGCACGATCTGGCCGATGGCGTGGGTCCGGGCGAACTGGCGCCACGGGTCTTCCTGGGTGGCCTTCAGCGACAGGGAGACGCGCTCGCGCTCCATGTCGACGTCCAGCACCTCGACGGTGACCTCCTGGCCGACCTCGACGACCTCGGACGGGTGGTCGATGTGCTTCCAGGACAGCTCGGACACGTGCACGAGGCCGTCCACGCCGCCCAGGTCGACGAACGCGCCGAAGTTGACGATCGAGGAGACGACGCCCTTGCGGACCTGCCCCTTCTGGAGCTGGTTGAGGAACTCGCTGCGGACCTCGGACTGGGTCTGCTCGAGCCACGCCCGGCGGGACAGGACCACGTTGTTGCGGTTCTTGTCCAGCTCGATGATCTTGGCCTCGAGCTCACGGCCGACGTACGGGAGCAGGTCCCGGACCCGGCGCATCTCGACCAGGGAGGCGGGCAGGAAGCCGCGCAGGCCGATGTCCAGGATCAGGCCGCCCTTGACCACCTCGATGACCGTGCCCTTGACCGGCTCGTCCTTCTCCTTGAGGGCCTCGATGGTGCCCCAGGCGCGCTCGTACTGGGCGCGCTTCTTGGAGAGGATCAGTCGCCCTTCCTTGTCCTCCTTCTGGAGGACAAGGGCCTCGACCTCGTCGCCGACCTTGACGACCTCGTTCGGGTCAACGTCGTGCTTGATCGAGAGCTCGCGCGACGGGATGACACCTTCGGTCTTGTAACCGATGTCGAGCAGGACCTCGTCCCGGTCGACCTTGACGATGGTGCCCTCGACGATGTCGCCGTCGTTGAAGTACTTGATCGTCTTGTCGATAGCGGCGAGGAAGTCCTCCTCCGTGCCGATATCGTTGACGGCGATCTGCTGCTTCGGGGTCGTCGAAGCCGGGACGATGGTGGTGTCGGTGGACATTAGGTGGGTTGCTCCGGTACGGATTGGGTTTAGTGGGCCTGAAGTTGTCGAGCTGCGTGCGCCACCGAAACTCCAGGCCATGGTCAAGAAGCTCTGAGTCCAAAGTTCTGGGCAGCGCAGAACCTACTACGCGGCCCATATCGTACGCGCGCCCGTGACGGCCGGGCAAACCCGGTCCCCAGAAGGAGCAGTGTGAGCACGCTAGATCGGTACGCCGGGGCCGAAGATCTCCTCGGCACGGCCGGCGCGGCCAAGCGCCAGGTGGGCGGCGCGGAGTCCCGGCAGGCGAGTATCGCCTGGTGGGACGCGGATGCCGACGACTACCAGGCCGAGCACGGCGGCTTCCTCGGCGACGCGGACTTCGTCTGGTGCCCGGAGGGTGTGCGGGAGGCGGACGCCGGCTATCTCGGCGACGTGACCGGCCGCGCGGTGCTGGAGGTCGGCTGCGGGGCGGCCTCCTGCGGCCGCTGGTTGGCGGCCCAGGGCGCCAACGCGGTCAGCTTCGACATCTCGGCGGGCATGCTCCGCCACGCGATGGCCGGCAACGAGGCGACCGACCTGCACCCGGCCCTGGTCCGCGCCAGCGCCGACCAGCTGCCCTTCGCCGACGAGTCGTTCGACGCCGCCTGCTCGGCGTTCGGCGGCGTGCCGTTCGTCGCCGACGCGGGCGCGGTCTTCGCCGAAGTCGCCCGGGTGCTGCGCCCGGGCGGCCCCTGGGTGTTCTCGGTGACGCACCCGATGCGCTGGATCTTCCCGGACGACCCGGGGCCGATGGGCCTGACCGTCGTGCAGTCCTACTTCGACCGGACCCCGTACCTGGAGGTCGACGGCGACGGCGCCGCCACGTACGTGGAGCACCACCGCACGCTCGGCGACTACGTGCGCCAGCTCGCGGCGGCCGGCCTGCTGCTGGAGGACCTGGTCGAGCCGGAGTGGCCGGAGGGGCACGAGCGGGAGTGGGGCCAGTGGAGCCCACTGCGCGGCCGGCTGTTCCCGGGAACGGCGATCTTCCGCTGCCGACGGCCGGCATGACGGTCACCGACACCCTGCTGGCCGCGCAGGAGGAGCGCTTCGCGCGGCTGGACCGGGTGTTGCCCACGGCGCCGCCGCCGGAGCCGGGCGAGCTGATCAGCGCGGCCCTGCCCGACGGCTCCCGGGTGGCCGGCGTCATAGCGCACACGGTGGTCGAGCCGGGCATGCCGCCGTGGTTGTGGTCGGCCGCCGACACCTATGAGTTGCAGCCACTGATCGGCCACACCGGCGCGGCCGGCATGCACGCGGTGCTGCGGGCCTTCCGGCAGTGGCTGGACCGGGTCGGCGACCGCGGCTGGGACACGGCGTCGACCGTGATCTGGCCGAGCCGGGACGTCGACTGCACCCGGGTGTTCCTCGATCACGGCCTCCAGCCGCTGACGGTGACGGCGGTGCGGCCGCCGAACACGGTCCGGCCGCCCTCGCTGACCGTGAACATCCGACCGGCCCTGGCGTCGGACGAGGACGCCGTGGTGGAACTGGCCATGGCCGAGGTCCGCTACTCGGCGATGGTGGGCTCGGCGATCGTGCGGCGGGAGGCCGAGCCGATGCGGCGGGCGTCCATCGCCGGCCGGCTGGGCCTGAACGACGACATCTGGGTGGCCGAGCGGGACGGCATGGTGGTGGGCCTGGCCGAGACCGGCGTGATCGCCAACTCGCCGGTCACCAAGAGCAGCCGGCAGCTGCCGATCGGCCTGTGGGGCTATGTGAACTGTCTTTCGGTGCTTCCGGGGGCAAGGGGGGCCGGCATCGGCCAGCAGCTGATGGCGGTCGTGCACAATCACTTCGCCGGCCACCGAACCGTCGGCAACTTCCTGCACTACAACCCGCCGAACCCGCTGTCGTCGGTGTTCTGGCCCCGGCAGGGCTACCGGCCGCTGTGGACCCAGTGGGAGGTGCGCCCGGCGGGCGCGCTTCGCTGAGCGAGGGCCGCCGGCCCGCCCTAGGGTCGAGATCACGTCGTCCGAACTTGCGGCTCGGCACACCCCTGTCGCACTATTTGAACTGACCAGTCAGTTCAAGGAGGCTCGGTGGAGATCCACGTCCAGAGCGTCGGCATCGACGGGGCCCACGGCCCGCTGTTGGAGCCGACCTCGCTGCGTGTGCGGACGGGCGAACTCGCCCTCGTCGCCGGGGAGCCCGGCACCGGACACACCGCGTTCGCGCTGGCGATGGGCGGCCGGATGAAGCCGAGCGTCGGCGAGGTCCTGCTGGACGGCAAGGCCGACGCCGACGGCCTGCGCCGCCTGGTCGCGATCGTGGACGCCCCGGACGTGTCGGCCCCCGAGGAGGCGCTGCCCCTCGGCACGGTGATCGGCGAGGAGCTGGCGTTCGCCAAGCAACCCGCCAGCCGCAAGGCCGTCGCCGACTGGCTGCTCAAGCACGACTCCCGCGACCACGCCAACACCCGCTTCGAGTCGGTGCCGGCCGAGGTCCGCACCCGCCTGATGGTGGAGGCCGCGAGCCAGCGCCCGGGCATCGAGGCGCTGGTGCTCGTGCTGCCCGACCGGCACGGCGCCGGCCCGCAGACGTGGTGGACCACCGCGTCCAAGGCGGCCGAGCACGGCCTGGCCGTGGTCGTGCTGTGCAGCGAGACCTCCGCCCGGCTGCTCGACCTGCCGGCCGGTCGCCTCGGCGACCGCGAACTGCCCGACACGTTGGCTTTCATGCAGGTTCAGGAGGACGACCAGTGAGCCCCATCCGGTTGGCGGCCAACGAGTTGCGCCGCATCACCGCGGGCAAGCTGCCCAAACTCGCCGTCGCGGCGCTGGTCCTGGTGCCGCTGCTGTACGGCGCGATGTACCTGTACGCGAACTGGGACCCGTACAACAACCTCAAGTCGCTGCCGGTCGCGCTCGTCGTGGACGACCAGGGCGCCACCGTGAACGGCAAGCAGATCAACGCCGGCAACGAGGTGGCCGACGAGCTGCTGCAGGGCGGGCAGTTCGACTGGCACCGGGTCAGCGACGCCGAGGCCGAGGCCGGCGTGCGGGACAACAAGTACACCTTCGCGCTGACGCTGCCGAAGGACTTCTCCCAGGCGCTCACCTCGCCGGCGCAGAACCAGCCGCGGCAGGGCGTCATCCAGCTGACCACCAACGACTCCAACAACTACCTGGCCCGCACGATCGCGGACAAGGTGGTGGACGCGGTGCGCGCGGCGGTGGCCAAGAAGGTCGGCACCACCGCGGCCGACCAGCTGCTCACCGGGTACGCCACGATCCGCAGCAGCACGCTGCAGGCCGCGGAGGGGGCGTCCAAGCTGGCCGACGGCGCGGCCCAGGCCAACACCGGCGCGCAGCAGCTGGCCAGCGGCAGCTCCGACCTCGCGGCCGGCCAGCACAAGCTGCTGGACGGCGCGAACCAGCTGGTCACCGGCCTGGACCTGCTCAAGAGCAACACCGCCAACCTGCCGAACCAGACCCAGCAGCTGGCCAACGGGGCCAGGCAGGTCGCCGACGGCAACGCCCAGGTGGCGGCCGGCGGCTCGGCCCTGGCCACCGCCTCGCAGACGTTCAACAACAACCTGGACGGGGTCCGTTCCGACATCCAGGCCCGACTGCAGGCCGACGGGCTGACGCCGGACCAGGTCAACCAGGTGCTGTCGGCGCTGGACAACGCCCGCAAGCCGCTCAACGACGCCAACGGCCAGATCCAGACCGTGAACGGCAAGCTCCAACAGCTGGCCACCGGGTCGCGCCAGGTGGCCGACGGCGCGTCGCAGCTCGCGGCGGCGTCCCCGCAGCTGGCCAGTGGCATCGCCCAGGCCGACTCAGGCGCGACGCAGCTGCGGGACGGCCTGAAGACCGCCACCGACGGGGCCGACAAGCTCTCCGCCGGAGCCGCCCAGCTCAGCAGCGGCACCAAGCAGCTGGCCGACGGCAGCGCGCAGCTGCGGGACGGCCTGAACGCGGGCGTCGGCAAAATCCCGGACCCGAACGACCCGACCAAGACCGCCGACACCATCGGCGACCCGGTCACCGTGCAGGCCGTCGGCCAGGCCACCGCCGACACCTACGGCGCCGGCCTCGCCCCGTTCTTCCTCGGCCTGGCCACCTGGATCGGCGCGTTCGTGCTGTTCCTGCTGCTGCGCCCGCTGTCCCGGCGGGCCCTGGCGGCCCGGCAGCGGCCCGGCATCGTGGCGCTGGGCGGCTGGCTGCCGGCCGCGCTGCTCAGCTTCCTCCAGGTGGTGCTGCTGTTCGCCGTGGTGACCACGCTGGTCGGCGTGCACCCGTCGAACCCGTTGGGCACCTTGGGTTTCCTGATCCTCACCGGCTTCGCCTTCACCGCCATGCTGCACGGCCTGAACGCGCTGCTCGGCGCGGTCGGCAAGTTCCTCGGGCTGGTGCTGCTGGTGTTGCAGCTGACCACCGCCGGCGGCACGTTCCCGTGGCAGACCATTCCCACGCCGCTGCAGCCGCTGCACATCGCGCTGCCGCTGGGCTATGTGGTGGACGGGCTGCGGCATCTGCTCTACGGCGGCTCGCTGGACAGCCTCGGCATCGACCTGTCGGTGATCGGCGGCTATCTCGTGGTGGGGCTGGCGTTGTCGGCACTGGCCGCGTACAAGCAGAGGGTGTGGACGCCCTCCCGCCTCAAGCCGGAACTCGTGCTGTGAACCCCCGGCCCGCCCGTACCTCGGCGACGAAGCAGAAGCTGTTCGACGCCGCGCTCCGCCTCGTCGGCGAGCGCGGGGCCGCCGGCGTGACCGTCGACGAGATCGCCGCCGAGGCGGGCGTGGCCAAGGGGACCGTGTACTACAACTTCGGCAGCAAGGACGGTCTGGTCGACGCCCTGCTCCGGCACGGCGTCGAGTTGCTGGCCGCGCGGCTGCGGGCCGCCGAGGAGGTCGACGACACCGGCGACGCCCTGGAGGCCCTCGTCGACGGGGCGCTGGGCTTCTTCGCAGAGTACCCCGCCTTCGCGCAGCTGCTGGTCAGCGAGATGTGGCGTACCCCCGGGCAGTGGCACGGGACCCTGAGCCTGCTGCGGGATGACATCGTGGCCATCGTGCGCCAGGTCGTCCAACGCCGGGCCGACGTCGGCGCTTTACCGCCAGAGGTTCCGGTTGGCACCGCCTCGGCGGCCCTGTTCGGCACGCTGCTCGTGGTCGCCCTCGACTGGCAGGTGTTCCAGCGCCAGCGCAGCCAGCGCGAAGTCCGCGACTCCGTGCTCATGCTGGTGCGAGGTGTGTCGCAACGCTGAACCCCTCGCGAGTCCCGCTCTCGGGCAAGCATGAACCGGTTTTATGGTTGCACGAGAGCGGGACTCGCGGTGTTGCGCAGGGCCCGTTCGATGTATTCCTCCTTCTCCCCCACCGGAACCACGTAGCTCAGGGCGTCGATGGCGGCCTGTTCGCCGGCCAGGCGGGTGATGAGCCAGGTGGCCAGGTAGTGCGAGGCGAGGCAGCCGCCGGCGGTGGCGACGTTGCCGTTGGCGCAGAAGGGTTTGGCCACGACGTCGACGCCGGCGGCGAGGACCCAGGGCTTGGTGCGGTCGTCGGTGCAGGCGGGGACGCCGTCGAGCAGGCCGAGCTTGGCCAGCACGAGGGTGCCGGAGCACTGGGCGGCGATCAGCTGGCGGGACGGGTCGAGGCCGCGGAGGACGGCCATGATCCCGGGGTCCTCGATGACCTCACGGGTCTTCGAGCCACTGCCGACGATGACGGCGTCGGCGGCGCAGGCGTCCTGGAGGGTCGCCATGGCCTCGATGACAACGCCGTTCATGGAGCGGACCGTGGGCGTGGGACTGGCGATGGACACCCGCCAGTCGTGCCGGTCGGCCCGGTTGAGGATGCCGAGCGCGATCAGGGAGTCGAGTTCGTTGTAACCGTCGAAGGTGAGGATCGCGATGTGCATGCCGGCAGCGTAGGGACGGCGATCCAGGACAGTCGAGGAATTGTCATGGATACAATCGGCCGGTGCGGACCCCTCGGTACAAGCGGGTGGTGGACCAGCTGGCGGCGCAGCTGCGGGCGGGGCGGTGGCCGGTGGGGACGCGGCTGCCGACGCATCGCGAGCTGGCGGCCCGGGAGGGCATCGCGCTGGTGACGGCGTCGCGGGTCTACGCGGAGCTGGCGGCGATGGGCCTGGTGACCGGGGAGCAGGGCCGCGGCACCTTCGTCCGCGACACGGCTTTGCTTGCCGGGCAAGGAATCGATGAGCAGGCGGTGGCGGCCGACGCGGTCGACCTGAGATTCAACTACCCGGCCATCCCGGGCCAGGCGGACCTGCTGCGCAACACCCTGCGCGAGCTGGCCACGGCCGGCGACCTGGAGTCGTTGCTGCACTACCAGCCCCACGCCGGCCGCCTGGAGGATCGAACGGCGGTAGCCCGGCACCTGCGGCGACGGGGCCTGACGGTGGACGCGGAGCAGGTGCTGATCGTCAGCGGGGCGCAGCACGGCCTCGCGGCGGCGGTCATGTCGTTCCTGCGGCACGGGGACGTGGTGGCGGTGGACGCCCTGACCTACACGGGTTTCAAGATCCTCGCGCACACGTTGGGACTGGAACTGGCGGCAGTGCCGGTCACCGCGCACGGCCCCGATCTCGATGCCCTGGAGGAACTGTGCCGGCGGCGGCCGGTGCGTGCCGTCTACGCCATGCCGACGCTGCACAACCCACTGGGCTGGGTTCTGGGTCTGGCCAAGAGGAAACGCTTGGTGGCCATCGCCCGCCGGCACGGGCTGGTGATCATCGAGGACGCGGCCTACGCCTATCTGGCCGAGGACAGCCCGCCGCCGTTGGCCGCGCGGGCGCCCGAGATCACGATCTACGTGAGCAGCCTGTCCAAGAGCGTCGCCACCGGCCTACGGGTCGGCTTCGTGGTGGCGCCGACCGATCGGGTCGCCGACGTGGAGCGGGTGATCCGGACGACCACCTGGAACACGCCGGCCCTCAACGTCGCGCTCGTACGGCGCTGGCTCGACGACGGCACCGTCGACCGGCTGGAGGCCCACAAGCGCACCGACGCCCACATGCGGCAGGCCATCGCCCGCGACGTCTTCGCCGGGCTGCCGGTGCGCGGCCACCCGTCGTCGTACTTCCTGTGGCTGCCGCTGGCCGAGCCGGCCCGGGCCGACCGCATCGCGGCTTCCCTTGAGCGGCAACACATTTCCGTGTCCACGGCCGAGCAGTTCGCGGCGACCGACCCGGCGCCCCAGGCCCTTCGGCTGGCCCTGGGGTCGATCCCGGTCGCCGACCTCCGGCCCACGCTGACCACGGTCCGGTTAGCGGTGGAGGACGACATCCACCGCTAACCAACGCGAGGCACCGGTCACGAGCGGCCTCGCCCCGCGCGGAACGCGCGGCAAAAACTCAGTGGGCGGCTTCGTCCCAGGTGCGGCCGTAGCCGACGGAGACCTCCAGGGGGACGGCGAGCTGGTAGGCGTTGCCCATGTTCTCCCGGACCAGGGCCTCCACCTGGGCGTGCTCGCCCTCGGCCAGCTCCAGCACGAGTTCGTCGTGCACCTGGAGCAGCACCCGGCTGCGCAGCCCGGCCTCCCGCAAAGCCTTGTGCACGCCGAGCATGGCCACCTTGATGATGTCGGCGGCGCTGCCCTGGATCGGGGCGTTCAACGCCATCCGCTCGGCCATGTCGCGGCGCTGGCGGTTGTCGCTGTTGAGGTCGGGCAGGTAGCGCCGGCGGCCGAGGATGGTCTCGGTGTAGCCGTCCGCCCGCGCCTTGACCACGACGGCCTGCAGGTAGTCGCGCACCGCGCCGAAGCGGGCGAAGTAGGCGTCCATCTGCTCGCGGGCCTCGTCGTTGGAGATCCGCAGCTGCTGGGCCAGGCCGTACGCCGACAGGCCGTAGGCCAGGCCGTAGGTCATGGCCTTGACCCGCCGCCGCAGCTCGCCGGTGACCTCCTCGATGGGCAGCGAGAACGCCTGCGAGGCCACGTAGGTGTGCAGGTCCTCGCCGGTGTTGAAGGCCTCGATCAGGCTGGCGTCGCCGGACAGGTGCGCCATGATCCGCATCTCGATCTGGCTGTAGTCGGCGGTCATCAGCTCGGCGTAGCCGGCGCCGACCACGAACGAGTGCCGGATCCGGCGGCCCTCTTCGGTCCGCACCGGGATGTTCTGCAGGTTGGGCTCGGTCGAGGACAGCCGGCCGGTGGCCGCGATCATCTGGTTGAACGTGGTGTGGATGCGGCCGTCGTCGGCCACCGACTTGAGCAGACCGTCCACAGTGGTCTTGAGCCGGGTGGCGTCCCGGTGCTCCAGCAGGTGGGCCAGGAACGGGTGCTCGGTGGTCTCGTACAGCGTCTGCAGCGCCTCGGCGTCGGTGGTGTAGCCGGTCTTGGTGCGCTTGGTCTTGGGCATGTCGAGGTCCTCGAACAGCACGACCTGCAACTGCTTGGGCGAGCCGAGGTTGATCTCCTTGCCGATCACCGAGTACGCGTCCTGGGCGGCCTGCTTGACCCGCGCGGCGAAGTGCGCCTCCAGCTCGGTGAGGTGCTCGACGTCCACGCAGATGCCGGCCTCCTCCAGCTCGCCCAGCACCCCCAGCAGCGGCAGCTCCAGCTCGTCGAGCAGCTGCCGGCTGCCGATCTCCTCAAGCGCGATGTCCAGCGCGTCGGCCAGCTCCGCCACGGCCTTGGCCTTGACGATCTGCGCCTTGGCCGCGGCCTCGGCGTCGGCGGCCTCGTCGGCCAGCAGCGACAGCTGGCCGTCGTCGACGCCTTCCTCAGCCCGCAGCTCCCGCTTCAGGTAGCGCAGCACCAGGTCGTCCAGCTCGAACGAGCGCTGGCCCGGCCGCACCAGGTACGCGGCGAGCGCGGTGTCGCTGGTCCAGCCGCGCGGGTCCCAGCCGCGGGCCCGCAGCGCGTGCTCGGGGC
Organism: Kutzneria sp. CA-103260; assembly: GCF_018263855.1. GTDB lineage: Bacteria > Actinomycetota > Actinomycetes > Mycobacteriales > Pseudonocardiaceae > Kutzneria. Next base: position 5,962,009 of record NZ_CP073318.1, read on the forward strand.
CCTTGAAGTCGTGCCCGGCCTTGGCCACCTTCTCGTCGGCCAGCCAGGCGGCCAGCGCCTGCTCGTCGGCCTCGGTCAGGGCGGTGGCGTCGAGGTAGCCGCCCTCGCCGGACGAGGTGGCCAGCGCGATGCCCTCGACGTCGCCGGTGCCGCTGCCCCACGTGCCCTTGAACGCCATGCCGACCCGCTCGCCGGTGCGGGCGTGCTGCTCCAGCCACGTCGCCAGCTCGCCGGCGGCGATCGCCCCGCCGGTCACGTCGAAGCCCTCGTCGGCCTCCGGCTCGGCGCTGCTCAGCGTGGCGAACAGGCGGTCCCGCAGGACCCGGAACTCCAGGTCGTCGAACAGCCGGTGCACCTGGTCCCGGTCCCACGGCTGCACCGCGAGGTCGTCCGGGACGACGCCGATCTCCACGTCCTTGACCAGCTCGGTGAGCTGCCGGTTGAGCAGCACGTTGGACAGATTGGCCCGCAGCGCGTCGCCGGTCTTGCCCTTGACCTCGTCGACCCGGTCCACCAGGTCGTTCAGCGAGCCGAACTCACGAATCCACTTGGCCGCGGTCTTCTCACCCACGCCGGGGATGCCGGGCAGGTTGTCGGAGGGGTCGCCGCGCAGCGCCGCGAAGTCCGGGTACTGCCGCGGCGTCAGGTTGTACTTATCCTCCACCGCCTCCGGCGTGAACCGGGTCAGGTCGGAGACGCCCTTGCGTGGGTAGAGCACCGTCACCTGCTCGGTGACCAGCTGCAGCGCGTCCCGGTCGCCGGTGCAGATCAGCACCTGGTAGCCCTGCCCGGCCGCCTGCGTGGTCAGCGTGGCGATGATGTCGTCGGCCTCGAAGTTGTCCTTGGTCAGCACCGGGATGCCCAGCGCGCCCAGCACGTCCTGCACGATGCTGACCTGGCCGCGGAACTCGTCCGGGGTGGCCGACCGGTTGGCCTTGTACTCCGCGTAGGCCTCGGTGCGGAAGGTCTTGCGCGACACGTCGAAGGCCACCGCCAGGTGGGTGGGCTTCTCGTCGCGCAGCAGGTTGATCAGCATCGAGGTGAAGCCGTAGACCGCGTTGGTGGTCTGCCCGGTCGTCGTCTTGAAGTTCTCCGCGGGCAGCGCGAAGAACGCCCGGTAGGCCAGCGAGTGGCCGTCGAGCAGCAGGAGACGGTGGTCATGATGGGCTGCCGGCTGGTTCACGGGGGCGAGTCTAGGGTGAGGGTCTGACATAGGAGTTGGAGGTGCCGGTGACCGACACCGCGCAGACCCGGGCCGACGAGATGGCGGCGCTGCCCGAGCAGCTGCCGGCCAAGATGGGCATCGAGGTCGTCGACTGGAACCGGGACCGGCTGGTCGGCACCATGCCCGTCGCCGGCAACCGGCAGCCGTACGGGCTGCTGCACGGCGGGGCCAGCGCCGTGCTGGCCGAGACCCTGGGCTCGATCGCCGCAGCCATGCACGCCGCCGACCAAGGCCGGATCGCGATGGGCGTGGAGCTCAACTGCACCCACCACCGGGGCGCGGTGGACGGCGTCGTCACCGGCGTGGCCACGCCGCTGCACGTGGGGCGGACCATGTCCTCGTTCGAGATCGTGATCACCGACGAGGCCGGCAAGCGGGTCTGCACGTCCCGCCTCACCTGCGCCATCCGCGAGGCCACCGGCGCCAAGACCACCTGATGGTGTGAAACCCCGCGAGTCCCGCTCTCCGGCAACTGAATGTCGAGTTCCGGAACTCGACACATGTTTGCCTGAGAGCGGGACTCGCGGGTGGTTCAGCTCTCGCCGAGGTAGGCGTCGCGGACCCGCTGGTCGGCCAGCAGCTCGTGGCCGGTGCCCTCCAGCGTGGTGCGCCCCAGGTCGACCACGTAGGCGTAGTCGGACTGGGCCAGCGCGGCCAGCGCGTTCTGCTCCACCAGCAGCACCGTGGTGCCCAGGTCGCGCAGGTTGCGGATGGTGTCGAAGATGCGCTGGGTCATGATCGGCGACAGGCCCATCGACGGCTCGTCCAGCATCAGCAGCCGCGGCCGGGACATCATGGCCCGCCCGATCGCCAGCATCTGCTGCTCGCCGCCGGAGAACAGGCCGGCCTTGTTCTGCCGGCGCTCGCCGAGCACCGGGAACAGCTCGTACACCCGCTCCATGTCCTCGGCGACGCCGTCGTCGGACCGGGTGTACGCGCCGAGCAGCAGGTTCTCCTCGACGCTCATCCGCGGGAACAGCCGCCGCCCCTCCGGGCAGTGGGCCACGCCCATGCCGAGGATGGCGTGCGCCGGCTGGGTGTGGATCGGCCGGCCCTCGAACAGGATCTCGCCGCGCTTGGGCCGCAGCAGCCCGGAGATGGTGCGCAGCGTGGTGGTCTTGCCGGCGCCGTTGGCGCCGATGAGGCTGACGATCTGCCCCGCCTGCACGGAGAAGCTGATCTCCCGGATCGCCTCGATCGCGCCGTAGGCCACGGACAGGCCGCGGACCTCCAGCAGCGGTCGGGTGTGGGTGGTGGCGGTCGCCCCGGGCGCCGCGGACGGCTCGCTCACGGCGTTTCTCCCTCCTGCACGGCCTGCAGCTCGGCCTCGACTTCCTCGGGCGGCTTGCCCAGGTACGCCTCCACGACCCGCGGGTCGCCGCGCACCTCGTCCGGCGTGCCCTCGACCAGCAGCTCGCCCTGCACCAGCACCGACACCTGGTCGCACAGCGTGAAGATGAACTTGGTGTCGTGCTCGATGACCACCACCGACACGCCCAGGTCGCGGATCCGGAAGATCAGCTGCCGGGCCGCCTCGGTCTCCTGCGGGTTCATGCCGGCGGTCGGCTCGTCCAGCAGCAGCACCGCCGGGTCGGTGGCCAGCGCGCGGGCGATCTCCAGCCGCCGCTGGTCGCCGTAGGGCAGGTTGCGGGCCAGCTCGTCCTCGACCTTGGCCAGCCCCACGAACTCCAGCAGCTCGCGGGACCGCTTGCGGGCCGCGGCCTCGCCACGCTTGAACGACGGACCGTGGAACAGGGACGCGATCGGCCCCTGCTTCATCCGCACGTGCCGGCCCAGCAACACGTTCTCCAGCACGGTCATGCTGGGGAACAGCCGGATGTTCTGGAACGTGCGGGCCACACCGGCGTCGGTGACCGCCGCCGGGTCGCCCGGCAGCACCTGCCCCTTGAGCAGCACCTGGCCGGTCGTCGGCCGGTACAGACCCGTCAGGCAGTTGAAGAAGGTCGTCTTGCCGGCCCCGTTGGGCCCGATCAAGCCGACGATCTTGCCCTCGTCCAGGGTGAGGGACACGTTCTTCAGCGCCGACAGGCCGCCGAAGACCATGGACACGTCCCGTGCCTGCAACACCGGGGTGGTCATGCGCCGGCCTCCTTGGTGGCTCCGACCGCGACCGGCGCCTTGAGGGCCGTGTCGTCCAATGACTCGCCGGACTCGTTCTCCCCGGCCAGCTCGGCCCGCCGGTGCCGGTCGGCGACCAGGCCCTGCGGCCGGAACCGCATGATGAACACCAGCGCCAGGCCGAAGAACATCAGGCGGTAGTCGGAGAACTGCCGCAGCTCCTCGGGCAGCACGAACAGCAGCGCGGCGCCGAGCACCGCGCCGGGGATGGTGCCCATGCCGCCGAGGATGACCGAGGCCAGCAGGGTCACCGACTGGTTGAACTGGAAGCTGTCGTACGAGGCGGTGGCCAGCTTGTGCGCGAACACCGCGCCGGCCACGCCGGCCAGCGTGGCGCCGGTCATGAACGCCAGGATCTTCAGCTTGCCGGTCTTGACGCCCATCGCCCGGGCCACGTCCTCGTCCTCGCGGATCGCGATCCAGGCCCGGCCGATGCGGCTGTTCTTCAGGTTGCCGAAGACCAGCATCACCAGCGCCACCAGCAGCACGGTCAGCAGGTAGTAGAGGACACCGGCCGGCAGCTGGACGCCGCCGATGGTCAGCGAGTCGCTGAACTGGGCCCCGAACAGGCTCAGGTCCGGGATGTTGGGAATGGCGTTGGAGCCGCCGGTCAGGCCGCCGATGTTGTTCTGCGAGGTGCGGACGAAGATCTCACCGAAGGCCAGCGTGACGATGGCCAGGTAGTCGCCGCGCACCCGCAGCGTCGGCGAGCCGACCACCGCGCCGAAGATGCCGGCCACCACGCCCGCGCAGATCGCGGCCAGCAGGAACGGCAGCCGGATGCCGAACTCGGAGGCGATGGCGCCGGACAGGTTGGCCGCGACGAACGCGCCGATGCCCATGAACGCCACGTAGCCGAGGTCGAGCAGGCCGGCCAGGCCGACCACGATGTTCAGGCCGATCGCCGTCGCGGCGTACACGCCGATGTTGGCGGTGATCGTCATCCAGTAGTCGTTGCCCACCGAGGTGAACGGCACCGCCAGCGCGCACAGCACCAGCACGGCGATGCTGAAGATCCGGTGCCGCTCGGACATGTCCGAGATCCACTTGGTGACGCCGAACGCCCACAGCACGCCCATCAGGCCGCCGGTCGCGCACAGGTAGGACAGGAACAGCGGTCCGATGTACGGGTCGGAGACGCCGCTGTGGCCGCCCGCGGTCAGCGTCTCGGTGATCAGGAACAGCAGCGCGACGAACGCCACCAGCAGGATCAGCCACTCCGCCCACCACGGCAGCTTCGGCCGGAGCACGATCGGCGGCTCGGCCGGCAGCCAGTACGCGCCGCGCACCAGCAGGATGCCGCCGACGACGGCCACGATGCCGCCGAAGGCGGGCGCGCCGTCGGCCATCGTGATCGCGCCGAGGCCGCCGCCGTCGCCGGCGATGAACAGCGTGTTGATCAGGGCGACGCCGAGCGCGGCCCAGCCGACCGCCTTGAGCACCCGGATCCGGTCCCGGATCGGCACGAACGTGAACACGATGCCGGCCAGGCCCAGGATCTCCAGGTACAGCCGGAAGGAGCTCAGGCCGAAGGGCGCGTCGAAGAACTCCAGCGTCGCCTTGTCCGGGTACGGGCCGTCGTTGAGCACGAAGGTGGCCCACGGCAGCAGCGCCCCGATGATCACCAGCAGGCTGCCGGCGGCGGTGAGGGGACGTGTGATCGCGGTTCTCATGCGCGTACCCTTTCCGCCTCGCCGAACAGACCCTGCGGCCGGAACACCAGCACCACGATCAGCAGGACGAAGATCCACACGTAGTCGTAGGCGGTGCCGCCGGGCAGCCAGATGTCGGCCAGGTTCTTGATCAGGCCGATGACGAACGCGCCGATGACGGCGCCGCGGATGCTGCCGATGCCGCCGAGCACGGCCGCGGTGAACGCGAAGATGCCGTTCTGGAAGCCGATGTAGTTGTCGACGTTGTTGATGTAGGTGCCGTAGAGCACGCCGCCGACGCCGGCCAGCACCGCGCCGATGGCGAAGGTCAGCACGATCACCCGGTCCGGGTTGATGCCCATCAGCCGGGCGGTGTCCGGGTCCTGCGCGGTGGCGCGCATGGCCCGGCCCATCCGGGACCGGTTGACGTAGGTCTGTAGGACCACCGCCAGCACCAGCGACACGACCAGCATCAGCAGGCCGCTCGGCTTGACGGTGATCGGGCCGAGGTGCAGCGGTACCGAGTCGAGCAGCCCCGGGAAGGGCACCGCCGAGGTCGCGCCCGGGTACCAGACCCGGACCACCTCCTGCAGGAACACCGAGACACCCAGCGCCGTGATCAGCGGCGCCAGCCGGGGTGCGTTGCGCAGCGGGCGATACGCGAAGCGCTCCATCAGCAGGGCGATCACCACCGAGGTGATGACGCCGCCGAGCAGCATCGCCGGCAGCGCCACGTACCAGATCTTCTGGACGGCCGGGGGCAGGATCCACGTGTAGGTGGCCAGACCGCCGAAGGCGCCGGTCATGAAGACCTCGCCGTGCGCGAAGTTGATCAGCTGGATGATCCCGTAGACCATCGTGTAACCCAACGCCACCATGGCGATCAGCCCGCCGAAGATGAGCCCGTTGGTTATCTGTTGCAACAGAATTCCCACTGCTACCTCCATAGACGGCGGGGGCGGGGCCCTCGTGAGGCGCCCACCCCCGCCGCTGTTATGCCTAGTCAGTCAGTAGCGAGTGCTCAGCTCTCCGCGCTGCCGGACTTGACCGGCTTCCAGTCGCCCGAGGACACCTGGTAGACGGTCAGGACCTTGTTGGTGCTGTCGCCGTACTGGTCGAACGAGATCGGGCCGGTGGCGCCGGTGCCCGAGTACGACTGGATGTTCTTGATCAGGGCGTCGCGCTGGGTGTCGCTCCAGGTGCCGCTGTCACCCAGGGTCTTGGCCAGGCTGGCGATGATCACGTTGGCCGCGTCGTAGGCGAAGGCGCCGTAGGAGGCGTAGGGCTCCTTGTAGCTCTTCGCGGCGTAGTCCTTGATGAACTGGGCCGCGCTCTGCAGCTGGTCGGCCGGCGCGCCGACGGAGGTGGCGAGGTCACCCTCCTTGCCGCCCAGGGCGATGAACTTCGGGTCGAAGATGCCGTCGCCGCCCATCACCGGGACGTTCAGGCCCAGGCCGGCGGCCTGCTTGGACAGCGGGCCGGCGGCCGGGTACTCGCCGCCGTAGAAGATGGCGTCCGGGCTGGTCGCCTTGACCTTGGTCAGCACGCCGGAGAAGTCGGTGTCGTTCTCGCCGACCTGCTCCTTGTCGACGACCTGGCCGCCGTCCTTGGTCACGCGGTCGGCGACCGCCTGGGACAGGCCCAGGCCGTAGGTCTTGCCGTCCTGGATGATCGCGATCTTCTTCTTGCCGGCCGTCTTCACCAGGTAGTCAGCCGCGTACGGGCCCTGGAAGGTGTCGGTGGTGCAGACCCGGAAGTAGTTGTCGAACTGGCGCTTCTCGTTCGCCGGGTCCTTGCCCTGGGTCAACGACGGGTTGGTGTTGGCCGGCGAGACCATCGGGATCTTCTTGCCCGACAGGATCGGCTGCACCGTCTGGGCCACCGAGGAGTTCAGCGTGCCGACCACGCCGACCACGTTGGAGTCCGAGGACATCTTGGTGGCGGCCTGCGCGCCGGTCTGCGGCGTCGCCTGGTCGTCCTCGCCGTCCAGGCTCAGCTTGTACCCCTTGACCGTGCACTTCTCGTTGGCCTGGGCCACCGCCAGGTCGGCCGAGTGCTCGATGCCCAGGCCCACCGCCGACAGGTTGCCGCTCAGCGGCGAGATCGTGCCGATGACGAGAGTGCCCTTGCTGACGTCGCAGCTGGCGGCGCCGCCGCTCTCGGTCTTGTTCGTGCCGCAGGCTGCCAGCGCCAAGGCACCGGCCATCACCACCACTGCGGCCTTCACCGTCCGGTTACGCACGTGACGTCCCTTCTCCGAGCTGCGCGGCGGTGTGGATAGGCACCGACCGTCTGACCCCGTCTGATTTGGGGGTTGCGCGGAAGTTAGGCGATGCAGAGCTCCACAGTCATCGCGCTAGGCCTTTCCGTGACCAGACCGCAACGTTGCGAGAACCCTGCGTTGCCATACCGACGCACAACGCCACAACTGTTTACCTAACAACATCGAACGGAAATACCGATTTCAAGTCGGCAACGGGCCTGTCTTCGCCCCGACGTACCCGCCTACCATGCCCGAATGGCCCCGACGAAACGTCTGCTGGTTGCGCTGGGAGCCGTCCTTCTGCTGGTCAGCGGGGGTGTCACGCTACGGGTGCTTCAGCAGACCCAAAACACACCACCCGCCCCGAATTCGGAGATCAGGCGGGTGGACCGATTCACCAACCGTAACGTTCTCGTGCCGCAGCCAATCGACGGACCGACGACCCCATCCGACCTGCGGGTAACTTCCGAAGTCGGCGCACTGCGCGCCGACTGGGCCGATGCCGGTGCATCGGGGTACGAGGTGACCTGGCGCCACGGGGGCGAACTGGACCACACAATGCTGACCATACAGCCCGAAGTGTGGCTCGGTGGACTTCGGGCTGGCGTGTCCTACTCGATCGAAGTGCGCGCCGTGGACGCTTACGGCAAGCGGTCCAACCCGGCGGAGACCACCGGGATGCCCTCGGCTACTCCCGACAACTCGTGGAAAAAGCCGTTGACCGGGCTGTTCGACGACTTCTCCGACGTCGCCACCCTGACCAGGCGCTGGCACCTGGCCGGCTACCAGGGCTGCGTCGACGCAGGCAGCGGCGGTGGCGGGCTCCTGATCGGCCTGGAATGCGGTGCCGATCAGGCAGTGTTACGGGCCCGATCGCGCATCGAACTCGCGTCGAATGGCGAATTGGGCCGAATAGCCGTCGTGACCGACGCGGCTGGACCCGGCGGTCAGCTAACTGTCGATCTCAGTCCCGGTCCCGTCGACCGGGTCGGCCCCACCCTGCCGTCCGGCTCCGTGCAGATCGTCGTGGACGATCAGGGCGCCCGCGTGCTCGCCGCCGACGACGTGCCGCGGGTGCCCGGCACCCATCCCGCCGTGGCCGTGCCTCGCGGCGTCGGCGTGCCACACCTGTTCGAGGTCGTGCTCCGCGCCGACGGCATCACCGTGCTCGAGGACGGGCAGGAGATCGGGTTCGGCGGCGTCGTGCCGTCTTGGACGTCCGCGTACGTGCTGTACGGCTTCCAGGGTCCGGCCGGGCTCAAATCCCGGGTGTTCGTCGACGCCGCCGGCTTCTCCGGTCCCCCGTCGCCCGCCTCGCCGGTCAGCGAGGTGTCGCTCGTGCCCGCCACCGTGCGGGCCCTGGGCCCCGCCGACCTCGCCCCCGGCATCGGCATCTCCCGCAAGCCGCTCATCGGCGCCGCGTCCGCCCGGTACGTCGCCACCGTGCGGGCCGACTCCGCCGACCTCGACCCCGCCGGCCTGTCCGTGCAACTCGGCGCTTCGCGCTACCCCGTGGTCCAGGCCGTCCCCGGTCCTGTGCCCGCCGGCTCCGTCACCACCGTCTACGCCGACCTGCCGGTTTCCTTGTTCGGCGCCGACGGGCCCGATCAGCTCAGTCCGTACGTGCTGCGGTCGGATCGGGGGCAGGCCACCATTCTCGAGAGCTACCTGGAGATCCACTCCACCGGCACTCCCCCGGGCTTCGCCGGCGCCGCCCTCCAGGCCGCCCCGCCCGTGTCGCAGGTGCCGCTGGTCAAGGTCGACTCCAGCCAGGACGGCGGTCGGCTCGTGCTCGACGTGACCCTCGACGGCCGCTACTCCCGGGAAGTCACCGGCGTCGCCGGCTTCGAGGTGTGGCTCGACGGGCAGCTCGCCGCCGGGCAGCCCACCGACACCAACGGGCCCGGCCTCGGCGGCCGCTACACCGTCGTGTTCTCCGCCGGCAGCCTCAGCCCCGGCAAACACACCGTCGACGTGCGGGAATACCCCGTCGACGGCTCGTTGGCGCCCGTCTCGACCCTCAAGGACGTCACCGTCACTTGATGCCGTCGACCACTGCCTCCGCCACGGCCTTCATCGTCGTGCGGCGGTCCATCGCCGTGCGCTGGATCCAGCGGAACGCCTCCGGCTCGGTCATGCCCTGGGCGCTCATCAGCAGGCCCTTGGCCCGCTCGATCACCTTGCGGGTCTCCAGCCGGTCCGTCAGGCTCGCGACCTCGTTCTCCAGGGCCGCCAGCTCCGAGAAGCGGCTCATCGCCAGCTCCACCGCCGGCACCAGATCCCGCTTCGCGAACGGCTTCACCAGGTAGGCCATCGCCCCCGCGTCCCGGGCCCGCTCCACCAGATCCCGCTGGCTGAACGCCGTCAGGATCACCACCGGCGCGATCCGCTCCTTGGCGATCACCGACGCCGCCTCGATGCCGTCCATCTTCGGCATCTTCACATCCAGAATCACCAGATCGGGGCGCAGCTCCCCGGCGAGGCGCACCGCCTCCTCACCGTCACCCGCCTCCCCGACCACCTGGTAGCCCTCCTCGCGGAGCATCTCCACCAGATCGAGCCGGATCAGCGCCTCGTCCTCCGCGACGAGCACCCGACGCTGCGGGGCAGTTGCCTGCGTCTGGGCCTCGGCAGCCGGCTGGGTCACCGCGGTCCTCCTGTGCGATCGAGGAATCCACCCTGACGAGTGGACCGAAACCGCAGTTTACTCAGTGCGCCCACCCTCCACCCCCAGCCACGGCGTGATCAGCCCTACACCCCGGGGCCGCCTCCACCCCCCTCACCCCCGTCGCGTAGAGTGATCCCCTGCACGAGCCCCCGTAGCCCAACGGCAGAGGCAACGGATTCAAAACCCGTCCAGTGTCAGTTCGAATCTGACCGGGGGCACCATCCCTGACCAGGGGAGACAGCCGAATACAAGGATCACTAGTTGATCATTGGGTGCGACCCCGGGTGCGAGTAACCTTGGGGCTGTGAGTGCTGCGCGCAAGGATGGCCGCCAGCGCGGGGGAATCGAGTAACGAGGCAACGCCCTCCGGATCTCCGTCTAGGCCGGTCTGAACCCCGTCACCGGCAGACATGTACCCCTGTGAACCGTTCAGGGAACCGACAAAGCGGCCCAGAAGCGCGCCGATAGGGTGCTTACCAAGCTGCTCGCCCAAGTCGACGCGCAACGCACCACACAATCGTCCGTGAACCTCTCCTACGCCATCAGCGAATGGATGCGCGTCAACGAGATCGAGGACACCACCCGCAACACCTACGTCGGCTACATCGACCGCACCATCGTGCCGGCACTCGGCTTGACGCCCATCCGCAAAGTCAGCGCTCGTGTCTTGGCGGAGTTCTACGCGGACCTCCGCCGCTGCCGCGTTCGCTGTGACGGCAGGCCTTTCATCACGCACAAGACCACCGATCGCCATGACTGTGCCGAGAAGGAACGCAAGGCACACGTCTGCCGGCCGTTGGCGGCGGCCACCGTGCGCCAGATCCACACCATCATCAGCGGCACCATGACCGCCGCCGTGCGTTGGGGCTGGACCGACACCAACCCCGCGAGCACCGCCAAGCAGCCAAAGAAGAAGCCACCCGAGCCAAAGCCGCCGTCATCGAGCGAAGCCGCGCGACTCATCAACGAAGCGCTCCGCGTAGACTACCAACAGGGCGGATGCTCGTATCTAGAGTCCGCCCTGTTGGCGCTGAGGACCACGCCGCAACTGCCGCATGTGCCGTCGTATTACTCAAGGCGGACGGACAAGATTCGTTCGTCTACTGGTGCGGGCCACAGAAGGTCACCCGGGCTCATCGCCACGTGCGCCATCGATGCACATGATCCTGGAGACCGCCGCAGCCGTACGCCTCAGGGGCTGATTGCGCTGAACGGCTTGGCTGCCTCCTCGACCTTGACGTAGTGGGCTTCCCAGTAGTCGGCTCCGCGGTCGAGGTACTTCGCGGTCGCCAGGTCCGTCCCCACTGCGCCGTCCAGGGTCTCGCGCAGGATGTCCATGTGGCCGGCATGGCGGGTGGTCTCGGTGAGGACGTGCACCAAGATGTTGAACAGTTTGACGTCAGGGCGGGGCCAGTGCGCGACGTGACCAAGGGCGTCGACGGGCAGTCCGTTTATTGTTTCGTCCGAGTGCGCGCTCACGCGCAGATAGCGGTCGATAATCTCGTCACGAGACTCGCCCGCGGTAACCCACTTGTCCGCGTCCAGCTCGGCGTCGTCACCGTGACCGGGCACCGGTTCCGGGAACGGCCGGCCGAACACGTCGCCGAAGTATCGTGCCTCGGTCCTCGTCAGGTGTTTGACCAGCCCCAGCAGGTTCGTTCCGGTGGGCGTCAGCGGACGGCGCACGTCATACTCGCTGAGTCCGTCGAGTTTCCAGACAACCGCCTCCCTCGCCTCGCGGAGGTCACCGTGCAGGTATTCCTTTGCGAACTCATCGATCATGGCTCCTAGTATCCCACTGCGTCCTGCGCGCCTTCGGACAGGGCAGTTCGGTCAGCTGCCCACAAGACGCATCGGTGCGCTCGTGTAGCCGGAGACGGCGTTGGAATAGAGACGCGTCGGCGGTACGGGCACCTCGATCCTGGTCACCAGCTCCCGCATCGAACTCAGCACCGCGCCAAGGTGCGCACGTCCCAGGAACGCGCCGAGGCACAGGTGCGGACCGAACCCGAAGGTGATGTGCCTGTTCGGTTTCCTGCCGAGGTCGAACACCGTGGCGTTCGGGAACGCGTCCTCGTCCATGTTGGCCGCCGCGTTCCACAGGGTGACGACGTCGTTGATGGCAACGGGCTGGCCGCCGATCACGGCGTCGGCGACGACGTTCCGCCCGAAATGCATCGACGGAGTCGTCCACCGCAGGATCTCGTCGGTCGCCGTGTCGATCCCGGCCGCGCCCTCCTTCAGCGCTCGCCACTGCGCCGGGTGCTGCGCCAGCGCGAGCGCGCCGCCGACGGAGGTCATCCGGGTGGACTGGTCGGACAGGAGGAGGCTGTAGCAGTTGAGGACGATCTCTTCTTCACTGAGCGGCTCCCCGCCGACCGTGCCGGTGACAAGTGTGCTGATTATGTCGTCGCCGGGCGCACGACGCCTTTGCGCGACCAGATCCGAGAAGTACATCAGGATCTCGTTGCGCACGACGATCTCGTCCAGTTCGCTGTCGTCCTCCTCGGCTCGTGCCAGCGCGAGCGTGTTCCAGCTCGCCAGCTGTTCACGGTCGCGGTCCGGCACGTCCATCAGATCGCCGATGATGTTGATCGAGATTTCATACGCGACCTCGGTGGCGAAATCGACCTCGCCCATCTCCACCGCTTTCCCGACCACTCGGTGTGCTCGGCGTTTGACTTTGTCGAGCACCGGCGCGAGCGCCCTAGGAGTGAATGACTTCACCATCAGTCTACGGACAGCCCGATGACGCTCGCCGTCCACCACGGCCAGCATCTTTCCGCTGGCTGAGTCGTGGCCGCGCAACAGAGTGGACAGCACGTTCCCCTTGGTGGAGGTGAAACGAAGGCCGTCCTGGTAGACCGCGTTCACATCGGCGTACTTCGCCACGACCCAGAACCCCGCCCGTGGGCATTTCGGCGGTTGCCACAGCACGCGCGGTCCACTGTGCAACCACCGCCAGATCTCGTGCAGATCGTGATCGTGGAAGAGCTTCGGGTCTGTCAGGTCCAAGTCAGCGATCTCGAGTGTTGCCATTGGGGAACCTCCGAACAAACGTTGCATGCAAGGCTTGTTGGCAGGAAGTCCTCTATCTGCCAGCCGCAACGTGAGTGGCGCCGAGGGGCAAGTCCGGCTGCGAGACAACTCGCTCCAGGAGTGCCATCAGGCCGTCGGTGAACTCGTCGATCACCGACCTGTCGAACAGATCCGTCGCGTACTGGATCTTCCCGTGCAGGGATCCGCTCGCCAACTCCGCGAACCCGATGCTCAGGTCGAACATCGATGTCGACGCCGTGGTGTTTGCGAGCTCGTCGACGTCGAGGCCGGGCAACCCGGACCCGTGTCCACCGGTCTGCATGGTGATCATGATTTGGAACAGGGGGTGGTGCGAGCGGGAGCGGGCGGGCTTGAGCATGCGCACGAGGTGCTCGAACGGCAGGTCCTGGTTCTGGAACGCCAGGAGGTTGGCATCCTGGGTCCGGGCCAGGAGTTCCCGGAACGTGGGGTCACCCGATGTATCGGTGCGCAGCACGATCGTGTTGACGAAGCAGCCGATCAGGTCGTCCAGCTGGGCATCGGGCCTGCCGGCGACGGCTGCACCCAGAACGATGTCCGATCCGGCTCCCAGCCGCGTCAGCAGTGCCGCCAGGGCCGCATGCAGCACCATGAACGGTGTCGCGTTCGCGGTCCGGGCGAGCGACCGGATCCGGTCGTACAGAGCAGGCTCGACGAGAAAGTCAGCCGACGCACCGCGTGCGCTGACGGTCTTCGGGCGGGAGCGGCCGCTCGGCAGGCTGACCACGTCGGGGACGCCGGTGAGAGTTCGCTGCCAGACCGCGGCCTGCTCGGCGACGACGCTGGTGGGATCGTCCTCCTGCCCTAGCACCTCGTGCTGCCACAAGGTGAAGTCGGCGTACTGCACGGGCAGCGGCACGAACTCCGGTGCCCGGCCCTGCGTTCGAGCGACGTAGGCGGTGGCCAGGTCCCGGCACAGCGGGGCGACCGACCAGCCATCGGCGACGATGTGGTGTGCCACCAACAGGAACGCGTGTTCGTCAGTCGCCAGCGACAGCACCTCCGCACGCACCAGCAGTTCGTTCGCCAGGTCGAACTCGTGCCGGCACACCTGGGACGTCCATTCGGCCAGATCACCAGGTTCGCCCTGCTCCCGTTCCAGGCGCACGGTCACTTCCTCAGCGGGAAGGATCCGCTGGAACGGCCGGCCGTTGACATCGGGGAACACCGTGCGCAGGCTCTCGTGCCGCGCGACCAGATCGGTGAGTGCCGCTTCCAGCGCGTCCAGGTTCAGGTCGCCAGTGATCCGCCACTTGACCAGGGCGAGGTTGTACTGCGAGCTCGGTCCCTCGAGTTGATCGATGAACCACAGTCGCCGCTGTGCGAACGAGAGTGGCACGTGGTCCGGCCGCGGTGCGGGCGACAGAGCGACTCGCGCTGGTCCGTCCATCGTCTCGGCCGCCGCGGCCAGCGCCGCGACCGTCGGGTGCTCGAAAACCGTCCGGACGTTCAGTTCGACACCCAGCTCGGCGTGCACGCGCTTCAGCAAACGGATGACGAGCATGGAGTGCCCGCCCATGTCGAAGAAGTTGTTGTCGGCTCCGACCGACGGCACTCCGAGCACCTCGCCGAAGATCTGGCACAACGCCTTCTCCATCGGTGAGCGTGGTGGACGGCCACCGGCGCGCGCCAGTGCGGAGACGTCGGGAGCGGGCAAAGCCTGCCGGTCCAGTTTGCCGTTCGAGTTCAGCGGTAGCGCTTCAATCGCGACGAACGCGGACGGGACGACCGCCGCCGGAAGCAGTTGCGCCGCGTGCCGTCGCAGGTCGGCCGGTTCAGGCCGAGCGGACGTGGCGGGAACGACGTAGGAGACGAGCTGTTTGTCGCCTGAGCTGTTCTGGCGGAGGACCGTGGCCGCCTGGGCGACCAGCGGATGCCCACGGAGCACGGAGTTGATCTCGCCCAGCTCGACGCGAATGCCGTTGATCTTGACCTGGTCGTCGGTGCGGCCGACGAACACGAGCTCGCCCTGGCGGTTCCACCGGACGACGTCACCCGTGCGGTACATCCGCTCTCCGGGGGCTCCGAACGGGTTGGCCACGAACCGTTCCGCGGTGAGACCGGGACGGCGGATGTACCCGCGAGCCAGGCCCGCCCCCGCCAGGTAGAGCTCTCCGGCGACACCGACCGGGAGCGGCCGCAACCTCGCGTCGAGGACGTAGGTCTGGCAATTCCAGATCGGTTTCCCGATGGGCGCGACGGTCGGCCACAGATCGGGGTCGCCGGGCAGGGTCACCCCGGTGATCACATGGGTTTCGGACGGCCCGTAGTGGTTGAACACGGTGATCGCGGGTCGCTGCCGGTGGAACTCGCGCATGTGGCCGGTCAACTGGAACGGCTCGCCGCCCTGGATCACGGTGCGCAGCTGGTCCAGCCGGAGGTTCTGCTCGGTCGCCGCTTCGAGCGTGGCTCGTACCACGATGTCAGGGGCGAGAAACTCGTTGATGTTCCGTTGTTCCAGCCACCTGGCCAACGCGTTCGGGTCACGCCTGATGTCCTCTGACGGCACCACCACGGTTTGCCCGGTGAACAGCGCGGCGAGGATCTCCTGCTCGAACGCGTCGAAACTGATGGCGCTGAACTGCGACACCCTGGTTCCCGGCGCCGCGCCCATCGTCGCCATCTGCCAGGTCAGGAGGTTGATCAGCACCCTGGCCGTGACGACAACGCCCTTGGGGCGCCCGGTCGATCCCGACGTGTACACGACGTAGGCCGGAGAATCCGGCTCGAGCGGGGCCGGCCTGTCACTCGCGCCGGGGTCGGTTTCGGGACAGTCCGCGAGTGCCGCGGTGACATCCCGCCCGTCCAGGATCAGTGGCCGGCGATCCCCCAGATCGAGGTCCGGCGTCGCGGTCGTCAGGACGAGGGCGGGATCGGCGTCGTCGAGGATGTAGGAGATCCGATCCGCGGGGTAGTCGGGGTCGATGGGCAGGAAGGTCGCGCCCGCCTTCAGCACCGCCAGCATCGCGAGCAACGCTGTCGTCCGGGGAACCACCACAGCGACACACGACTCAGGTCCCGCTCCGTGCCGGATCAGCAGATGCGCGAGCCGGTTCGCCCTGGCGTTCAGCTCCGCGTAGGTGATCACGTCGTCCGGGGACTCGACCGCCACCGCGTCCGGGCTCCGCCGGACCTGGTCGGTGAACAGGCCGGGAAGGTCCTTCGTGGCGGGTCCGGCCGCGGTGTCGTTCCACATCCGGAGCACGAGTTCCCGCTCGGCCCGCACGAGGAAGTCGATCTCCGACAGACGTTGGCCGGGATCGGTGGAGACCTCGTCGAGAACGGTGGCGAGCCAGCCCGCCATCGACTGGGCCGTCTCCCGGTCGAACAGGCCCATGTCGTAGCCGAGGATGACGTCGATGCCGGCGGGAACACCGCCGTTCTTCCGCTCGACGAGGTAGACGGAGAGATCGAACTTCGCCTTGCTGTTCCTGGTCTGCAAAGCCTCCACTCGAGTGCCGTCGAGGCGAAGCCCGCCGTCGCCCCCCATGTCCTCCTGCCAGTTGGACATCACCTGGAACAGCGGGTTGCGGTTGGAGGAACGGGGCGGGTTGACCGCTTCCACCACCTGGTCGAACGGGACGGTGCTGTGGTCGAACGCGTCCAGGACCGTGCTCCGGGTCCGTCGCACCAGCTCGGCGAAGGTCGGGTCTCCAGCCAGGTCGATACGCAGCACCAGCGTGTTGATGAACATCCCGACCATTTCCTCGAGGGATGCGTCGTCACGACCGGCGTACGCCATGCCCAACGGGATGTCGGTACCGGCCCCGGCAAAGGACAACCACGCTGCAAGGGCGGCCTGGCACACGACGAACGCCGTGGAGTTCGTTGCCGCGGCCAGTGCGACGAGCCGTTCGTGCGTCGCGGAGTCGATGTGGACCTCGACGGTGCCTCCGACGTGAGCGGCGACGTCTGGCCGAGGCCGGTCGTACGGCAGTTCGAGCTCCTCGGGCAATCCCGCCAGGTGCCGGCGCCAGAACTCCAGTTGGGCCGCCGGGACCTCATCGTCACCGCCCCCGGCAGCCTCCAGGATCTCCTGCTGCCACAGAACGTAGTCGGAGTACCGCATCTCCAGGGGCTCGAACGGCGGGCGCTCCCCCGCCAGCCGCGAGGTGTAGGCGGTGGTCAGGTCGCGCAGCAGCAGCCGGTACGACCAGTCGTCTATCGCGATGTGGTGGAACACCAGCAGCAGCCGGTGCTCACCGTTCTCGAGCTCGAACAGCGTCGCCCGGATCGGGATGTCGTTGATCAGGTCGAACGGACGGCTCACTTCCGCGTCCATCGCTTCGGCGAGCTCTGGTCCAGCGATGCTCCGGCGGTGCAAGAGGTTCTCGGGCGAGCCCGCGTCGACGACCAATTGCGTGACGTCGTCGCCGATCAGCGGGTAGATCGTGCGCAGCACGTCGTGACGCTCGACCACGTCGGTCAGCGCCGCGGCCAGCGCATCGCGATCCAGTGGTCCAGAGATGTGGAAGACGCGCGCGACGTTGTAGGTCGACGATGGCCCGTTCGTCTGGTCGAAGAACCACATCCGGCGTTGGGCGTAGGACAGGTGAGCCATGCGAGATCCCCCAGAATCGCTGAACTGTCTGTTTCGCGGCTATGCGCTCTGCTCGGCGTTGTCGCGGGTGTCGTCGAAGTCGCGCATCTTCCGCAGCGGTGAGAAGAAGACCCACAGTCCGGCCAGCCACGCCCCAACGAAGGCGATCCAGAGCGTCGGCCGGACACCGATCGCCGTGCCGAGGACGCCGCCCAGCGCCGCGCCGAGCGGCGAGGTGCCGGCGACGATAAACCGGACGCTGGCGTTCATCCGGCCGAGCAGTGCCGGCGGCGTGATGACCTGGCGGTAGGTGACCTGTGCGACGTTGTACATGACGGCCATGGTCATGAAGAAGAACAGGCCCACCACGTACAGGAGAACGCCGAAACCGGGCTGTGCCAACGGCATCAGGAGGGACGGAAGGCCCAGGACGAGGATCGAGAACCAGATGATCCTGGCGCTGCCGACGCGCTTGGACATGCGGCCCGCCAGCGCGCCGCCCACTATGCCCCCGACCGCCGACACCGAGAAGATCAGGCCGACAAGAGCGGGCGCGACGTTCAGGATGCGAAGCAGGAAGACCATCTCCACGGCGAAACCCAGCGAGGAGAAGAAGTTCGATGTGCCGGTGCAAGCTACGACCTTGCGCAGCACCGGGTGCTTCACCACGAAGCGAAGACCTTCGAGGATGTCGTGCCGCATCTTGTGCCCGGCCGGCCGAGGCTCGATCGGAGGCTCCTGCTCGCGGATCAGGAACAGCGAGACCGCCGACACCGCGAAGGACGCCACGTCGATCACGATCGAGCGGATCACACCGACCAGGCCGACCAGCGCGCCCGCGATGGCTGGGCCCGCTGATTGGGCGAACGACTGCGTGGCCCCCAGCTTTCCGTTTCCGTCGAGCAGCTCGTCGCGATTGAGGAGGATCGGCAGATAGCTCTGGTAGGCGATCATGAAGAACACCGTCAGAACACCTGTCAGCAACGCCACCACCATCAGGTGGGGATAAGTGAGGCGCAATCCCAGGCCTGGAATGGTGGTAATCGGTATCGAGGCGAGAAGCACGAACCGGCCGATGTCGCACAGCAACATCATCTTTCGCTTCGGCAGCTGGTCGACGAGCGATCCCGCGTGCAATGACACCAGGAGGTTCGGTAGCGTCGTCATCGCCGACAACAGGCCGACCTCCAGTGTCGACGCATTCAGCACGAGCACCGCGACCATCGGCAACGCCAGCTGAGTGACTGCTGACCCGATGTCGCTGATCGACTGCCCTGCCCACAGCAGCATAAAATTCCTGTCGCGCCAAAGAGACTTGCTCCGACGCCGCTCGGAATTGTCGCTGTGCGATTCGGACGCCTTTGCGCCTACATTACTCACACGAGACATCCTGCCGCAGTGTTGACTCCAAGTCCAGCCCCTCCTTAAAGGCCCGAGCGGGTGACCGCTGCTCCACTCGGCCGCTTTCTCCGCGCGTTTAATTCATCATGCCGTCACAGCCCGGCCGGCCGGGCGTGAACCAGATGTAGACCGGTACCGCGGTACGCGGCGTCCTGATGCGCTTTCGAGGTGAACCCGCTCTCACGAAGAATGCGGCGAACGGCGGCGAGCTCACCGTCGCGATCGAGCACCTCCACAACCAGAAAGCCGATCTTGCGCCAGGTGTCGCCGTCGATGCCCTGCAGCACTTCGACTTCCGCGCCCTCCACGTCGACCTTGAGGAAGTCGATGCGCTCGATGGCGAAGTCCGCGACGAACCGGGTAAGCGTGGTGACCTCGCAGGCGACGTTGTGCCCCACCAGACGCTCCGCCAGCACGGCGTCCACCGCGTCCAAGACCGCGGCGCGGCGCTCGGGACCGGCGGTGTTCGCGACGTGTGCGCGCACGAGCTCCAGGTTGGCTTCGTCGTCGGGATCGAAACCGGACATCATCGTGTAGCCGGGGTAGTACGTCAGCTCGCGCCTTCCCACCGAGCCGCCCAGCGCGACGTTGTGAGCCGTGGCCCCGGGCAGAGCGCGGATGTTGTCCCGCAGCACGTCGAACACCTCCGGCACCGGCTCGAACGCGTGCACGAGCGCGCCGGGCCACTCGCGCGCCGCGAAGAGCGTGAACAGGCCGATGTTCGCGCCCACATCGACCACCACGGGGCGCTTGGGCAGCGTGACTCCACCGGGTGGCAGGTACACCGCATCGGTGAAGATCTCGTGGTAGAGGTAGTCGGTTTCGGCCTGGTTGACCTGGATCACGTTGAGCCCGTTGGGCAACATGCGCAGGGAGGTCACGAAGCCACCTGCTCGAATCGGGCGCCGAGTCGCGCGTCCGGCGCCGCCACGAGGTCCGCCACCAGCGCGAAGTACCGCGCCACGAGGTCTTCCGCGTCGGCTGCGGTGAACAGGGGTGTGCTGTAGCGCCACAACATCCGGGTGCCGTCCGGCTCGGGCAGGACGATGACGTCCAGGTCGAACTTCGCCCCGCCGTTGCTCGGAAACGACACCTCCACCGTCGTGCCCGGTCCGTAGTCCATGCAGGTGTCCGGCCAGTCGTTCATCGAGATGCTGGTCTGGAACACTGGGTTGCGGGATCGGTCACGCGATGTCGGCAGATTTTGGGTGATCAGGGGGAAAGGAACCTCCTGGTGGTCCATCGCCGCAGCCAGGCGGGACGTGGTCGATCGCACCAGCTCGGTGAAGGTGCGGGATCGCCAGCTCGCGTAAGAGAAGGCGCAGGTGTTGACGAACATGCCCACGGTTCGGTCGATTCCGGGCAGCCGCCGATTGCGGAGTCCACCGCCGATGACCGGGGTGTCGTTCCGGCAGACCTCGCCGACCAGCACGGCGTAGGCCGCCATCAGCACTGCGAAAGGCGTGGCCCGTACCGAGTTCGCGAACTCGTGCACGAGGGCATCCAGCTCTGCCGGCAACCGAATGTCGCAGGTGTCCCCCTGGTGTGGGAAGACTGGAGGCCTGCGCTCCTCGAACGGCCAGTGCAAGGGCTCGGCGGGTGGGCCGATCTCGCGGAGCCAGTGCTCGACCTGCCGCTCCGCCTGCTCGCTGTGCGACCACTCCTGCTGCCACCGCGTGTAGTCCGCATAGGACACGCGATCGGAGCCAAGGTCAACCGGCTCGCCAGCGGTCAACTGCCGATACGCCGTGGCCGTGTCCTGCAACAGCACCCACATCGACCAGCCGTCGTGCACGAAGTGGTGCTCGACCTGGACCAGGATGTGCCGGTCCGCGGCTTCCCGGACCAGCAGCCACCGGATACCGGGCTCGACGGCCAGGTCGAAGACGTGCCTGCCGGCCCGCCGTACCACCTGAGCGGTGGTCGTGGCGTCGTCCGCCGTCAGGTCCAGCACGTCGAGGGCGACCACGACGTCCTGGCGGACCCTCTGCTCCTCGACGCCGTCGGCGACGTTCTCGACGAACCTCGTCCGCAACACGGGGTGCCGGGCGACGACCGCGCCCAATGCCGCGCGGAGCCGGTCGGGGTCCAAGGGGCCGCCGACGCGGACCTGTGCGATGGAGTTGTACCCCACCGTGCCCGGCGCCAGCGTCTCGAGGAACAGGATCACCTGCTGCTGGACCGAGAGCGGCACCCGAGCTCCGGCGGCGGTCTGCTGCCAGGACGGATCCGTGCCGTGCCCGTTGGTCAGTCCGAGAACCTCAGCGGCCAGCGCGCTCGGAGTCCCCGCCCGGTACAGGGACTCGGTGGACACGCGAACGCCGTAGTCCTTGTGCATGGCTCCGATGAGCTGCATGGCCACCAGAGAGGTACCGCCGGCTTCGAGGAAGTGGTCGTGCACCCCGACCGCACGCCCCAGAACCCGTGTCCACAACCGCGCCATCTCCGCCGCGTCGGACAGCGGTCCGATGGCAGCGTCGCCGTCCGCGAGTCCGCTCGACCCCCGCGCCAGCAATGCACCCAGTGCCGCGCGGTCAGCCTTGCCAGAGGCCGTCAACGGCACGTGCTCGAGGAAAGCCACGACGCTCGGCAGCATGTACGACGGCAGCTCGCCCACGAGGCCGGCTCGGATCCCGGCTTCTGTCAACCGGGCGTCGCCACGCACCACCAGCCCCAGCTCCCGGTTCCGTTGCCCGTCCACGACCACGGCGAACGCCTCGTCGACGCCGGGCAGCGAACGCGCCGCGTACTCGATCTCGCCGAGTTCGATCCGGTAGCCGGCGACTTTCGCCTGGTTGTCCAACCGGCCCAGGAACTCCATCCAGCCGTCCGCCGTCCACCGCACCCGGTCGCCGGTTCTGTACATGCGACCGTCCAGCTCCGGGGACCAGGGATCGGGCAGAAAGCGCTCCGCGGTCAGCTCCGGGTCGTTGAGATATCCCGCGGCGACGCAGGCACCACCGACGTAGAGCTCGCCCTGCTCTCCGACGTCACAGGGAGTGCCGTCCTCCCGCAGGACGTAGCAGCGGACGTTGCTGATCGGATGGCCGTAGGGAACGCTGGGCCACCGCGGATCGACTTCGGACACGACGAAGTCGTTGGTCCAGACCGTGGTCTCGGTCGGACCTCCGAGCGCCACCAGCGTCGCCTCGGGGAACTCGCCGGCCAGGGCACCGTGAGCGCTCAGCGGCACCCAGTCCCCGCTCAGGAACACCCGGCGCAGGTTGCGCCGGTCTCCACCCGTGCGGCCGTGCACCAACGGCAGCACTGACATGAGCATCGAAGGAGCCGAGTTCCACAGGGTGACCGGGTGCGCAAGCAGCGCGCCAGCGATGGCGTCCGGTTCCGCCAGCCGCCGATCTGGCAACAGGAGCAGGCACGCGCCGGCCGCCAGCACCCCGAAGATGTCGTAGACGGACAGGTCGAATGTGTAGGCGGTGACCTGCAGCAGCAGATCTCCCGGGCTCACTCCGTGACGCTCGTTGAACCAATGCACGAGGTTCACCACGCTGGAGTGCCGCACACCCACCACCTTGGGTGTTCCGGTCGAGCCGGACGTGGTGATGGCATACAGGAGGTCAGTGGGCAGTGCGGCCGCCGGCGGCTCGGTCACCGTGCCGCCCGTGTCCTCCGTGGACTCTCCGATGATCAGCACCTGGTCCAGGCCCGTGACCGCCTGGGCAATCTCCTCGCCGAGCTCCTGATACACGGGTGAAACGACCAGCGCGGCAACCGGCAATGCGGCGAGGACTCCGGCCCCGCGGCTGGTCGGCCACCGGCTGTCCAGCGGAACGTAGAAGGCTCCGCACCGCGCGACCGCCAGGATGGCGGCGATCGTCCGCGGCTCGTGGTCGGCCAGAACGGCCACGGCGTCGCCACGTCCGACCCCGGCGGCACGAAGCCACGCGGCCATGCGCTTGCTCTGGTTGCGCAGCTCACGATACGTGACCGCCACTCCGTCGGAGGTGCGCAGCGCGGGTTGGTCCGGATGACGCAGGGCTGCCGCGTCCACCAGGTCGGTGATGACCAGGTCCGGGTCCACGGGACGGTCGGTGGCGTTCTGCTGCTGGACCAGCAACGGAAATTCGTCGAGCGACGATCGGCCGGTAGTCAACTCAGCTGCCCTCCGGTGTCCTGCGGAAAATGCCGTCGATCATGAGCATCTGCCCGGTCTGGTCGTCGTCACCGCCGTTCTGTTCTGAGGCGACCACGGAGAATCCCCGTTCGGCCAGGAACGGCAGCACGTCCGCGAAGACCGGAGCGTTGTGGTAAACGCTGACCAGCAAGAGTTGGTCGCGGCCGAGTTCGGGCCACAGCGAGCGCATCGGCACTCGCACGACGTCCTCGACGACGTCGGAGGGCCACGCATGAGCATGGCTGTCGTTCGGTTCGAACACCGACGTGCCGAGCGAACTGCGGGACACGTGTAGGTCGATCTCACCGTCCTCCGGGCCGAGAGCGAGGTTGTGGCACTCCCAGCGATCGTCCGGCCGGGCGGCCTCCGCGAGCGCGCGGAACGGCTCGGGCGCCGGCTCGAACGAGATGCCGCGGCCGTCGAATCCGCACTCACGTGCCCACGCCGTGTGCTGGCCGCCGTTGGCCCCAACGTCGACCAGCACATCGACGTCGTAGAACAACGCTGACCCCCTGGCTCGCGGCGACAGCGGGGTTTCGCTGAACGGCGGGAAGTCTGGCGAATCGAGCTCCACCAACGGAGTCATCACAACTGTCCTGTCGGGACGTTTCGGAACCACTGCTGCCACCGGTGCTCCGGTGTCCAGGTCACTGATGAACCGCGTGGAGGCGGTGATCCGCGGACGAGGTGACACGAGCCAATGCCTGCGCCATCAGCTGCACGGTCTCCGCCACGTCGGCGGCGGTGGTGATGAGCGGCGGCATGACCATGATCGCGGTGCCCTGGGAGCGGATGATCAGCCCGCCGCGGCGCGCCTCGGCGACCACGGCGGACGCCGTCTCCTGCTCGTCCACCTCGATCGTGGCCACCAGCCCCAGCCCGCGGACGTCGATCACCGACGGGTGGTCCTCCAGCTCCCGTAGACCCGACAGGAGCTCGCTGCCGCGCACTTTCGCGTTGCCCACGAGGCCCTCGTCCGCGATGACCTCGAGTGTCTCCGCGGCGACGGCACAAGCGACAGCGTGACCACTGGTGGTGTGCCCGTAGCGCAGTCCGCCGATCATTGGTTCGTGGCGGAAGGAGCCCTTGATCTCGGGGGTTGTCGACACCGCCGCGAGCGGCACGTACCCGCCGCTGATCCCCTTGCTCATGGTCACCAGGTCCGGGGTGACTCCGTCGTGGTCAAACCCGAACATCCGCCCGGTGCGCCCGAATCCGCAGAACACCTCGTCCAGGACGAGCAGCGTGCCGTACTGGTCGCACAACCGCCGCAGCTCGGTGAGGAAGCCCGCGGGCAACACGATGCCGCCGCCGACGTTGAGCAGTGGCTCGACCATCACGGCCGCGGCGGGTGGGCCGGCGGCGAGGGCCGTGGCGAACGCGCCGGCCAAGGCCTCCGCGCCCCCGGCCGAACGCAGCTCGCGTGGCGGTACCGGGAGCCGCACGTGGTCGATGGGAAACGGTGCGGCCCAGTCGCTGGCGTTCGACGGCAGCCCTGACAGCTTCTGGGCCAAGGCGGTCGAGCCGTGGTAGCCGGCCTGGAAGGTGATCACCCGGTCGCGCGGGGCGCCCATGTTGCGCCAGTACTGGCTCACGATCCGCATCGCGGCCTCTGTCGCTTCGGAACCGCTGTTGACCAGGAACGTCTCCCCCAGGTCGCCGGGGAGCAGCCGGGCGAGCCCGGCCGCCAGTGCCTCCGCGGCGGGGTGCGTGAACGCGCTCAGTTCGAAGTGCGCCAGCTGTTCGAGCTGCCGGGCCGCGGCCTGCAGCAGGCGCGGGTGGCCGTGCCCGCAGGAGGCGTTCATCATCCCGGAGATCCCGTCCACGTACCAGGTTCCGTCCGCGTCCCGTACCCGAGTGCCGCGCCCTTCGACCATGACCACGGGGTCGGTCGCCGCGGCGACCGGCGTCCACGGCCGCCAGAAGGTGCTGGTGGGCGTTGCAGAGCTCATACAGATCTCCTGGCGTAGTGGTGGGCGCGCCGGTCGGCCGGACTCGGGTCAGATGCCCAGGCGACGTTTGGCGTCGGCGAAGAACGGGATGTGCCGGTAGTCCCCGGTTTCGGCGTCGAAGTCGGTGTACCGGTTGGCAAGGGCGAGGAGTTGGGCCTTCACGTGTTCCACCGGGTGCGCGTGGACGAGACGCTCGACGTCGGTGATCTCCTTGAGGAAGGCGCGAAGCACGTCGGGCAGCTCCGGCCTGAGGTGGATTCGGCCGTCGATCACCGCGATTCCACCCGCTTCGATCAGATAGGTGAACAACAGCTGGGAGGCGACAGCGTCGTAGTTCGGCCGAGCCTTCCCCTCAACCGAGTACCGCAGCAGGCGCTCGGCGAGGACGAACTGGTAGGCCAGCGCGGACATCCGCGGGTCGAGTCGGTCGTCGTCGAGGCACGCCAGCATGGACGAAACGTCCGTGCGCAACTCCTCCAGCCCTGCCAGCGCCTTCGACTTCTTGGCCGGCAGGTACTCGGGAATCGGCATGTCGCCCTGGCGATGGTGGTACTCGTGCAGGTGCACCCACCACGCCGACGCCGCCTCCAGGGCGGTCTCGTCCGCGACGCGGACGAGCGGGAACGCCTCAGGGTCGACGATCTCGGCGAGCAGCTTGCGGGTGATCCGCAGGTGCCGTTCGACGAACTTGTCGATGAAGTAGAAGACCAGGTCCTCAGGCTCCTGCGAGCCGTCGAGGTGGTTTTCCGGGAAAAGTGCGACCACGGTCCGTGCGGCGAACCCGGTGGACATCCGTTCGATGACGACCGGCATAGTCGGGCTCGGGTAGTGCTCGGCCAGGCGCGAGTCGGTGTGCAGCGTGCGATAAGTCAGGTACTCCAAGGACAACGACGGGAAGTAAGACGCATCGAACAACCCGAAGATGGTGTTCTCGGCTGAGGCGTTGACCAACGCCTTCGTTCGCGACAGCCGCCCACCCAGGGTGAATTCCCTCAGGTCGTCGACGAGCGCCCGCACCACCGGGCGCGCCGCGAGCGCGGGTGAACCGGCCAGCTGATCGGCGAGATCGGCGAGGAAACCCGGCTCGCGGAAATCGCTCCGTTGCCCGTGCACCCGCTCACGTAACCGGTTCACCTCGTCGACGATCCGGTCAACGTCGAACGAAGCGGCCCCGCTGGGGTCGGCCTGAGTAGTGGCCGTTCGCGCGCTCACCTGAGCGCACCCACCAGTGCGGAGTCGAAGTCATTGAGCGCCCTGGCCCAGTTTCCGGTGTACTCCAGCGCCAGCCGCTCGAACTCCGCTCGCTGATCCTCGGTGACCACCATGGCGGTCATGCCGGTCTCATGGTCACTCACCGAGCTGGCGTGCGAGGTCTCGGCCTTGATGTGGGAGTCGATCCAGTCCAGTGCGCCCGGATCTCCGTACAGTTTGGTGTCCCCCAGGTCGACCTTGGTGTAGACGCGGCGGAAAGCGACGGCGATGTCAAGCGCGATCGCCTCGACCACACGCAGTTGCACAGCGGCACCGAGCGGCTCCTCGGCGAGCCGCCGCATGTTCGCGATCAGTGCGGCAACCCCGTCGGTCGTAGCGGCCGCGGCCGTGGCCTCGGCCGGCGAAACAGCGTTCGCGAGCGGTGCGACGATCGAGTCCGCCCACCAAACGTAGTGCACACCGTCCGCCCCCTTGGGCGAGACCGCGGCGAACTCGGGGGCGAGGTTGGCCATGTCATCACCGATGACCTGGTAGGCGGTCTGGTATGCGCCCAGCACCTCGCGGTCGGGCTCGGTACCGGTGCTGAACTCGCGGGCCAGCAAACCGAGGCTGGCGACGGTGGTGAACATGAACGCGCGGGTCATCGCCTGCCACTGCAACGCGATGCGCAGTCCAGCGACTGGTTCCACGCGCTCGACGGACCGGGCGTCGGCGAAGAACCGATTGTCCGGGCGGACCAGGCCCGCATCGGCGATGATCTGGGTGATGCGGTCCTCGAACGACATGGTGTAGGTGCTCATCGACTACCTTGCTGGGGTTGGGGAAGTGGACGGGAGAGTCACGCTGGTTCGTGCCTCCGCCACGATGGCCGCGATACCGCGCACCGTCGGGGCGCCGAACATCTGGCTCATGGCAGCCTGCACGCCGAGCTCGGTACGCAGGCGGTTACGCAGTCGCATCAGCCGCAGGGAGTTACCGCCAAGATCGAAGAAGTCCGCGTCCGCGGTCGCGACGCGGACACCGAGCACGTCGGCGAAGATCTTCGCGACGGCGGCCTCAACGGGTGGGAGAGGCTGGGCCCCCGGTGCGTCCGCCGAATCGCCCGAGGTCGGCCAACATGCCATCAGAGCGGGCCGGTCGACCTTCAGGTTGACGGTCAACGGCAACTCGTCGACCTGCTGGAAGTACGCGGGAACCAGGTAGTCGGGAAGCTCCAGGTGCAAGTCCGCGCGAATGGCCGGCACGTCCAACCGGCTGTCCGCGGTAAAGAACGCGCACAGGCTCGTGGTCGCGTCCTCGTCCCTGCGCGCCAACACGACCACGCTTCGGACGCCAGGCAGCCGGGCCAGCTGGTGCTCGATCTCCCCGAGCTCCACCCGATGGCCACGCACCTTCACCTGATCATCCCGCCGACCCAGGAACTCCAGCTGTCCTTCGGCGTTGAGCAGCGCGATGTCGCCGGTGCGATACAGGCGCCCAGGATTTCCCACCGCTCCGGTGAATGCGGCGGCATCGAGCTCCGAGTGGTTCAAGTAGCCGGTACACAGGCCGTCTCCTCCGACGTGCAGCTCGCCCGGAACACCGACCGGTTGCGGACTGCCGTCCTGGTCGAGCACCCAGGCCGTGGAGTTCGCGATCGGCCTGCCGATCGGCACACGCTCGGTGTGGGCGTGGGCGTGGGTGACGCGGTACGCGACCGAGAAGGTCGTGTTCTCCGTCGGGCCGTAGACGTGCGTGAAACTGCTCCGAGGGCAGGCCTGTACCGCCGTGGCGACGTGCCGCGCGGACGCGAACTCACCGCCGAAGAGCACCTGACAGCCGTCAAGAACCGACGCATCCTCCTCGACCAACTGGTTGAACAATGCCGTGGTGAGAAAGAGCGTGTTGACCCCGTGACGCGTGATCGCCGCGGCGAGTTCCGCCGCGCCGAGCACTGTGTGGTCCGACGGGAGCACGAGCTCGCCACCGTTGAGCAGTGCACCCCAGAATTCGAACGTCGTGGCGTCGAACGCGATCGCGCCCGTCTGCAGGATGGTGGTCTCGGGCGTCAGGTCGACGTAGCCGGTGTTCCGGACCAACCTCACCACAGCGCGGTGACTGACCACAACTCCCTTCGGCCGCCCTGTCGTGCCGGACGTGTACATCACGTAGGCGGCGTCCTCCGGTCGGACGGCGAGAGTGGGCAGCTCGGCCTGCGGCGGCTCGAGTGTGCTGATATCGAGAGTCGGGACGGGCGCCGTCACCGCCGGGTCGTCCACCAGCAGGATGACCGCGCCGCTGTCGTCGACCAGCAGGTCCCGCCGGGCGGTGGGAACCCCGAGGTCGATCGGGACAAACACCGCACCGAGCCGCAGTACGCCGAGAAGTGCCGCGATCATCGACGGTGACTTGCGAAGCTGGAGCGCAACGCGGTCACCGGGTTGCACCCCCCTGGCGAGCAGCGCACTCGCCACCTCGACGGCCCGCGACAGCAGCTGGACGTAGGTGAGCGACCCGTCGTCGTGGCTCACCGCGACGCATTCAGCTCGCCGCATGGCCACACCGGCGAAGAGCTCGAAGATCGAAGCGTCACGCGGGTAGGGTGCGCGGGTGTCGTTGATGGCTGTCCACTGACCTCGTTCGGCGGCGGACAACAGTTGCGCTTCGCCGATCGTCGTGGCCGGCTGCAGGACGTCGATCCGCAGCAGGTTCTCAAGATGGCACAACAGACGCTCGACGAAGTCCGCGGTGTGCACGTGCTCATGGAAATCAGCGCGCAACGTGATGCCGGTCGACGTCTTCACTTTCGAGATCGTCAGGTCACCCGCAGCTGGGCCGGCGGGTTCGCCGTAGGAGTAGTTGAATTTGGCGTCATGGGGCGCGCTCGTGGCGTCAGACAGCTTGGCGAGTTCCACGGCCACGGTGCCGCGATGCTGCTCAAGCGACAGGTCGGCCGGCATCTCAGCCGTGATGGACGAGATGGATCCGCTGCGGAGAACACCCATGCGGAAAGATCTTCCACCGGAGTACTTGCTCGCGAGGACCAGAGCGGCCGCAACAACAAAACTGTCCGCGTCAGGGGCGATCTGAGCGGACAGGTCAGCGGCAAGTGCACGCGTCCGGTGCGCGTTGACACAGTTGCCTGCGCGATTGCACACCGCACCGGCCGGGAGCGCCGATGGCACGGCGACGCTCGCGGCGTCTTCAGTGATGATCATTTCGTCATCCTTTGGCTAAGTGCACGGCTCACTGCCAGATGAATTCATCGCGGAAGTACTCCGCTGCGCAGCAGAAAGCCCGACTCTCGTAGAGGACCGCGCGCCTGAACGAAACAAGTCAGCCAAACCTGCACAGAGGAAGCGAACGCGTTCGGCGCACGGAGTCTCGACCCGGCTCCCACAGGGCGATGCCCACGCCGAACCATTTCGAGGGCGGTCACGCCGCCGGGGAAACGCGCAGCTCAAGGCGTGCGGTTACCACACACCGAGCAACCGCCTCCATC
The DNA here is from genome assembly GCF_018263855.1 of Kutzneria sp. CA-103260. GTDB lineage: Bacteria > Actinomycetota > Actinomycetes > Mycobacteriales > Pseudonocardiaceae > Kutzneria. The sequence continues at coordinate 5,991,755 of NZ_CP073318.1, forward strand.
GTCAGCGAGGCAGCGAGCCCGTCAGCACGACGCGCTTCCCGGAGCATGGCCGGGCAGAACTCGTGGCGCTCTCATCAACAGGCAGTTCAAGACTGACCCCCCCGGTCGTCAAAACTTCCTCGAATCCGGACAACCCTGTCCGACTTCGCAACTCCAAACTGGAGTGCGGCCTGGATGCGAACTCAGTGTCCGCTCTGATCGACAACGTAGCCATAATCGTTATACCTGGCGTCTGCGGACTTGTCCAGCCGTTACCAGACTTCCCTGGCAGAGCACCGAACCGCCTGCTGCGACAGCAGCGTGGCCAACCGTGAAATCAGGGCTGGACTCAGCACCGAGTCTGGTGCATGATCGGCCTATGACCGATGTGGACGCTCGACGTCAACGTCGTCAGCTGGGGGGATCAAACGGGCGTGGTAACCACCCCCTGCTGGCGTGCCCTGCACTGCCATGCCGAACTTCTCGATCATCGGTCTCATCACAGAGATGATCTTCCTGTTTCACCGGCCGGATCTGGCCTTCTCCGTGTCTGAACCAGCGGGATAGTGGCCGGACAGGTTCGCACTCAACGCGTTCGCGAATACCGGCATGGGCGTTGCTGAGACATTCAGGTTCCGCTGACCCAAGCTGGTCAGCAGGTATTTCTTTACGTCAAGGCCCTGTTTGTTGCACTACGGCGACCGCTGTCCACGGCAACGCCGACGATAGGCGTGGGCCGGGGTGTCAGGAAATGATCTGTGCGAATCTTGGGGGGATACGAGTGACGCCAAGTCGTCAAACCCACTACGACCACGTCGTGGTGGGCGCTGGATCGAGCGGCGCGGTACTGGCCGCCCGCCTGGCCTGTCTCACCGACCGCAGTGTCCTGCTCGTCGAGGCCGGCCCCGACTACCACGCCCGCTCTCTCCCGCCAGAACTGCGCAACGGACGAACACCCGCATTGGGCTCGCACGACTGGGGGTACACCCTCCGCGGACCCGGTGACCGGAATTTGTGGCTGCCACGCGGCAAGATCGTGGGTGGTTGTTCGGCTATCAACACCTGCATCGCGCTCCGGCCGGAGCCGGGTGACTTCGACGACTGGCCATCCGGTGCGCAGACCTGGTCATGGGACCACGTTCTCGATGCCTTCACCGCCATCGAAACCGATGCCGATCACGTCGAGTACCACCATGGCCGGTCCGGCGCGTTACCGGTGGCCAGGACACCCGTCGAGCAGATGACGTCGCTGTCCCGCAGCTTTCTTTCGGCGTGTGTGCGGGCGGGCCACGACCGAGTCGACGACCACAACGAACCTGGCACCAGCGGAGTCGGCGCCCTGCCCCTGAACCTCGGCGCCTCCCTTGAGAGGGTCTCCGCCGCGACCGCGTTCCTAGAGCCCGCTCGACTCCGGCCCAACCTCACGATCATGGCGCAGGCCACCGTCGACTCGCTCCTGTTCGCCGGGGACCGGGTGGTGGGCGTGCAGATCATCGCCGAGGGACGCGCCCACCGGATCGGAGCCGACGAGGTGACGGTCGCCGCAGGCGCGGTGGGCACCCCGGCCGTCTTGCTGAGGTCAGGCATCGGACCGGCAGCGGACCTTCGCGCTCTGGGCATCGACGTGGTCGCCGATCTGCCCGCCGTCGGAGCCAACCTCGCCGACCACTCGCAGGTCCCGCTCCTGTGCGCGCCGGCATCCGGTGCCGTCGACACCTCCGCACCATGTGCCGAGGCGGTCCTCCGGTACACCTCCGACGGCTGGGGACCGACCAACGACATGCAGCTCTGTCTGCTCAACCACGTCGAGATGAGCGCCTACGCACCGCACCTCGCGCACTTGTGCGAGAGCTCGCACGCTTTTGTGATCACGGCCAACCTCATGCGACCGGATTCGCGCGGAACCGTGCGCCTCACCAGCCGTGACCCAGTCCGGCCTCCGGAGATCCGGCTCGACTACCTGGCGGCGGCATCCGACCGGATCCGGCTTCGCGAGGGACTGCGACTGGCACACCGCATCGCGGCCGACGAGGAGATGCGCGGGCACGTGCAGCGCGTGCTTGGGGCCGACGAGCTCACGTTCGCGGACGACGCGAGCGTAGATCGGTACGTCGCGCACCAAGTGCAGACCGCCCATCACCCCACTGGCACCGCGGCGATGTCGGCCGATCCCGGCTCCGGCGTCGTCGACAGCGCGTGCCGGGTCTTCGGCACCGAGGGACTGCGCGTGGCGGACGCGTCCATCATCCCGTCTTCTGTCCGAGCCAACACCAACCTGACCTGCATGATGATCGGTGAGCGCGTAGCCAGGCTGCTTGCCGGAACCGCTCGAATGGAGTCGGTCGTTGAACGAGTTTGAGGTGAAGCACATCCCGGACGACTTCCTCGTTCGCGAGAGCGTGGCGGTGCGCCAGACCCCGAGGGAGTCGGCGACCCATCGGTTGTTCCTGCTGCGCAAGTGTGGTTACACCACGATGGAGGTCGTCAGAGCGATCGCGGCCGCGGCCGGCGTCACCGAGGGCTCAATCGGGTACTGCGGGCTCAAGGACGAGGACGGCGTCACCGAACAGCTCATCTCGGCTCCGGTGGCCATTCCGATCCCCACGTCCGACGAAGCGGACGCGGGCACCGGCGGCCGTTGGTACACCACGCAGCACTACGGGTTCACCAACACATCGCTGCGAGTCGGTCAGATGGAGGGCAACAGCTTCAAAGTTGTGCTGCGCAACATCGAACCCGAGCACTTCACCGGGTTCTTCGGTCGCAAGAAGATCAACTTCATGTTCCTGAACTACTTCGACACCCAGCGGTTCGGCGTTCCCAACGGCCCGCACCTCACGCACCTGGTCGGCGCGGCCATGCTCGAGGACCGCTGGGACGACGCCAGGAAGATTCTGATCGAGCTGAACTCCCCGGAGAGCGAGCTCGCCGCGGACTGGCCGGGACCGAGCCGCGACTTCTTCTTCCAGCTCGACGAACGGGTGACGTCCTTCTACCCGGCCGCACACGCCTCCTTCGCCTGGAACGAGAACCTCGCCGAGCTCGCGACGGCGACCGCCGGCGCCGATGTCCGCCGGATCACCGTCGACGGGATCGACTTCACCTACGTCACCAAGTCCGCGGACGCGGCGCGCGTCCTGGCCAAGGCCTACGAGCTGCCGACCACGAAGTACAGGTTCGACGGCGGCGCGCCGGCGCGCTCGGCGTCGGTGCGAGCGACCGTGGCCCAGACGGTGATCGAGGTGGACGGCCGCGCGGACGACGAGTACTTCCCCGGACGCAAGCGCGTCGAGCTCAGCTTCTTCCTGCCGTCGGGTTCGTACGCGACGGCGGCCATTAGGCAGCTCGCCGCGCAGGTCTCATGACCGTCGCGGTCACGGAGGCGTCGGTGGTGATTTTCGACGTCGAAGGCGTTATCCTGGACACCGAGCCAACGTGGGACAAAGCGCAGGAAATCCTGCTATCACGACGCGGGCACACCTACGACCGAAGTGCACTGAAACACCTGATCACCGGCTTGGGGGATGCTCAGGCCATTTCAGTTATCGTCGACCACTATGAACTGGACGACGATCCCTTCGAACTGGCCGGCGAACGCCACGAACTCATGAAGGAACTTCTCAGTCGTGGAGTGCGGTACATTCCGGGAGCCTGGGAGTTCATAGCCGCCGCAGCCACTTCTGCGGACATCTGCGCGGCCACGTCAATGAATCCCCACCTGCTCGGCGCGGTACTGGCGGGATCGGACCTGCAGGCACGGTTTCCCGGCCCGATGTTCACCACGGGCGCGGGCATCGCGGCCAAGCCCGCGCCGGACCTGTTCCTGCACGCCGCCACCGAGTTGGGTGCCACACCGGATGACTGCCTGGTCATCGAAGACTCACCGACGGGAATCGCTGCCGCGCGAGCGGCAGGTATGCGGTGCGTCGCCCTGTGCACCACGCACGAGCGACATCGTCTGCGCGACGCCGACCTGGTGGCCGAGCGCTGGGCCGAGGTACCGCGACCCGCCGGCAGTAGACGGCCCGGGGCTAGATCGAGAACACCGAACGGGACTTGCCAGGAAAGCAAGTAACCCCGATGGCTCGAAGGCCCGGTTCGAGGGGCGGTGCGTGCGGTCTCATCCCGCACGCACCGCCTCGAAAAATGAAAAAGCAGAGGCGGGAGAAGTCAACACTTCCCCACCTACTTTCGCGCGTCAAAAAATGCGTGACTGAACTTCTTCAAGGTTCAGATGCAGTTCTTGACGGGTCCACGAAGGACATGTTCCAATCGAACAGATGGCCGTCTCTTCAATCAATCGGCGTATTGTTTGAGATTTGGGGGGAAGCATGGTTCGGGCCACAGCCGCGTCCGGCACCCGCATGTTGTCGACCTACACCGTGGACACTGAGGCGCTCGCGCGCGACCTCGCCACGATGGAGTCGTTTCCTTACACCAACACCTACGGTGAGTTCGCCTGCGGTCACTGGCGGAGCTGTGCTGCCTGGAACGGCTCAGGAGACGGTCTGCACACCAGCCTCGACGCCTACGACGGGCCCGCGGTGCTGACCGACCTCGGGAAGCAACTGCCCTACGTCGAGGAGCTCGTCAACCGCCTGTTCGACGTCTCACTGCTGCGCTTCGGGCGCATCGCCCGGCTGACCCCCGGCAGCGTGCTCGTCCCGCACCGGGACTACCTGGAGCTGGAGTCCGACCTCATCCGGATCCACCTTCCGCTGGAGACCGACGACTCGTGCCTGAACTCGCACGAGAACGTCATCTACCACATGAACTTAGGCGAGATCTGGTTCCTCGACGCGACCAAACCGCACAGCGCGTTCTCCGGCTGGGACCGCGACCGCGTCCACCTCGTCCTCGACTTCAAGGCCGACTCGATCGGCAAGATCCTGGCCGATGACCCGGCGGTCACCGGGATCCCGGCGGACCGCACCGTCTCCCGGCCACCGATGACTCCCGCCGAGTCCGAGGCGTACGTCGCCGCGGGCGCGCTGATGACGCACGTGACCCACCGCGAGTTCCTCAAGATCGCCATCACCGCCCTGTTCACCAGGGACATCGAGCCGACGGACGTCTTCAGCCTGTTCGAGGCGGCCGCGGAACGTTCGGGTGACCCGGATGTCCTCAAGGCGATCGAGCCGATGCGCGCCTACTTCCTCCACACCCGCCCGGCCGCGTGATGGAGACGCCGATCTACCAGGTCGACGCGTTCACCGAACGCGTCTTCTACGGCAACCCGGCCGCGGTCTGCCCGCTCGAGGAGTGGCTGAGCGAGGACCTCATGCAGTCGATCGCCCTGGAGAACAACCTCCCGGAGACGGCGTTCCTCGTCCCGCGCGGGGACGACTACGATATCCGCTGGTTCACACCGTCGATGGAGGCCGAACTCTGCGGGCACGCGACGCTGGCCTCCGCGCACGTGGTCTTCCACGAACTCCGGCCTGGACTGTCCGAAGTGGTCTTCCACTCCGGCAAGGGTCCGCTGCGGGTCAGCCGCCTCGACGACGGCCAGCTGGCACTGGGTTTCCCGGCGATGCCGGTGGAGCAGATCGAGCCACCCGCCCGCCTGCTCGACGGTCTCTCGATCGCGCCGGAGGCCGTGTACGCGGGAATGGACTACGTGGCGCTCTACGACACCGAAGAAGAGATGCGGGCGACCGTGCCGGACCAGGGTGTGCTGATCGGACTGGACCGGCGGGCGGTCACCGTGACAGCGCCAGGGGTGGGCCACGACTTCTCGTCCCGGTTCTTCGCGCCCAAGCAGGCGATCTACGAGGACGCGTTCACCGGGTCCGCGCACTGCCTGCTCATCCCGTTCTGGGCGGACCGGCTGGGCAAGAAGGAGCTGACCTCCCGGCAGTACTCCCGGCGGCTCGGCCGGCCGCACGTCATCGAGGCGTCCTGCGCCCTCGATGGTGACCGCGTCGCCATCGCGGGCCACACCCGCTCCTACCTGTCCGGCACCATCTCCTTCGACCCGCACTCAGCCGATGCCTGACATCTACAACCCGCAGGCCTACGCCTCCGGCATCCCTTACGACACCTACGCCAAGATGCGGATCGAGGAGCCGATCTCCTGGCAGGACGAACCCCCGTTGCCGACCTCGCCCGCAGGGCCGGGGTTCTGGGCGGTCATGCGGTACGGCGACGCCCGGTTCGTCTGCCGGAACCCGGACATCTACTCCGCGAGCCTAGGCGGGACGCAGCTGCGCGACCCGGACCCGGCCGACCTCCCCTACCTGCGGTCGATGCTGCTCAACATGGACCCGCCGACGCACAACAAGTACCGCAAGGTCGTCAGCCGCACCTTCAGCCCGGCCAACCTGGCCGGGTTCGACCGGTTCGTCGCGGATCGGGTGGCCACGCTGCTGGAACCGCTGCGTGGGCGTGAAGTGTGCGACGTGGTCACCGAACTGACCGACGAGGTGTCCCTCTCCACGCTGACCCACGTGCTGGGCGTCCCGGCCACAGATCGCAAGTTCTTCTTCGACTGGGCCAACCGCATCATCGGCTACCACGACGACGAGTACGTCCAGCCAGACGCCCCTCCGGCGCTGGTCGACCAACGCCGCCCGTCCGAGCTGACCGACATGATGGAGTACGCGCGATCACTGGCCGAGTACCGCCGTCGCAATCCCGGCGATGACCTCTTGTCCGCGCTCGTGCACACCGAGGTGGAAGGCCGGCGGCTCACAGACGCCGAGTTCGAGAACTTCTTCTTCCTGCTCGCCGTGGCGGGCAACGACACGACACGAAGCGCGCTCCCCGGTGCGCTCATCGCTTTCATGGACCATCCCAACCAGTACGCACTGCTCCGAGCCGAGCCGCAGCTGATCGACACCGCGGTCGAGGAGTGCCTCCGCTATGCGCCACCGGTGATCCACTTCCGGCGGACCGCGACTGTCGACACCACGCTCGGTGAGGTGGCGATCAGCGCGGGCGACAAGGTCGTCTTCTTCTACCCCTCCGCGAACCGCGACCCGGAGGCGTTCGACGCACCGGACGAGTTCGACATCCGTCGAACCGGTAACGCTCACCTGTCGTTCGGCCACGGCCCACACGTGTGCGTCGCCGCCGCTCTCGCACGCATTCAGATGAAGCACGTTCTCGGCAGCATCAGCCAGGCGTTCGCCGACATCCGGCCCGCCGGTCCCCCGGACCGGCTCCTCTCCAACTTCGTTGCCGGGATCAAGCACCTGCCGATCGCGCTGGGCAGCTGAGCACTCCGCAGAGAAACCTGCCGAGCCGTCGAGACACATTGGAGGAAGTACATGTCGGTCTGGTTCCCGACCGCTCACGCGGTCGCCGACCCGCGCCTCATGTTGCTCTGCCTTCCCCCCGGTGGTGGCGACGTCTCGTTCTTCTCGAGCTGGCAGCGGGCACTGGGCGAGGACGTCGCCGTCAACCCGGCTGCCCTGCCCGGTCACGGGCGGCGTGTCGCGGAACCGCTCATGAACTCGATCTCGGACCTCGCCGACGGTCTGCTGGAGCCGGCTCTGCGCGCGACGGCCGCACCGCTGGCATTGTTCGGGCACAGCCTGGGCGCCCTCGTCGCGTTCGAACTCGCCCACCGGCTGACCGCGGCCGGACGCCCGCCGGTTCTGCTCATCGTCTCCGGGTCGCCGGCGCCACAGTCGCACCCGCGCACGTCCCAGTCGTACGAGCTGTCCGACGAGGAGTTCCTCGATTCGGTCATCGCGCTCGGCGGGGTGTCCGACGGCCTGCTCGACTTTCCCGACATGCGGTCGTTCCTGCTGCCGATCCTGCGGGCCGACTTCGCGGCGGCCGAGACGTACCACTGCCCGCCGCGGCCACTTCTGGACATTCCCTTCCTCGTGCTCGGCGGGAACAGCGACCCGTCCGTGCACAGGTCCGAACTGGATCTGTGGTGTGACATGACATCCGGCCCGTCCGAGGTGGCGGTGTTCGACGGAGGCCACTTCTACCTCGTCGACCAGTTGAGCGAAGTCCTCTCGAAGATCCGTGCGGTCACCGGTTCGGCGCTCGCCCGACACTACGAGCGCGAAGGGACGTCCCATGTCTGACCCGTTTCAGGATCGGGACGGAAGCTACGTCGTGCTCGCCAACCCCGGCGGTCAGTACTCGCTGTGGCCCGCGGAGATCCAGTCGCCTGACGGCTGGGAGATCGCCTTCGGCCCGTCGAAGCGGGCAGAGTGCGTCGACTTCGTTGAGAAGGCGTGGGCTGGCACGCAACCGCGCGAGCACTCCCCCGTATCACCGCCTGACCAGCCTGCACGCGCGATGCTGCGGCCCGTGGTGCGGCCTGAGCACGTGCCGCTGTCGTTCGCCCAGCAACGGCTGTGGGCCAGCGACCAGGTGGAAGGCCCCAGCTCGCGATACAACCTGCCCCTTCTCACGCTGCGCGTGCGGGGGCGCCTGGATCTCCACGCCCTCGAGCTGGCACTCGCCGACGTCGTGCTGCGGCATGAGAGTCTGCGGACGACCTTCCCGGACATCAAGGGCAAGCCTTTCCAGCACATCCACCCGCCTGACGAGGTCTCGTTCCGCCTGGTGCGCTCGCGCATCCAGCCCGATGAACTGGATCTGCGGGTGAAGCAGGCCCACGAAGCCCAGTTCGACCTGTCGACCGAGATCCCGGTTCACGCCGAGGTGTTGTCGATCTCGGCGGACGAGCACGTCTTCGTGTTAGTGACCCACCACATCATTTCGGACCCGTGGTCGCTCGGACCGTTGTGCCGGGACCTGAGCCGGGCCTACGCGGCGCGCCTCGCGGGCAAGACCCCGGACTTCGTGCCACTCCCCGTTCAGTTCGCCGACTTCGCTCAGTGGCAACGAGAACACCTGGGACGCGAAGATGATCCGGCCAGCGTCATGGTCGCCCAGACCGAGACGTGGCGCGAGATCCTGTCGGGCGTTCCCGAGCAGTTGGAGCTCCCGTGGGACCGCCCGCGCCCCGCGGTCGCCGGCGCTCGCGGCGGCACCGTCCCTTTCACCGTCCCAGCGGAAGTGTTCTCGCGCGTGCAGTCGCTGGCGCAAGCTGAGGGCATGACCCCGTTCATGGTCCTCCACGCCGCGCTGACGGTGCTCCTGAGCACTTCCGGGGCAGGATGCGACATCCCGGTCGGCACGGCCGCCACCGGACGATCGAATCCACTTCTCGACGACCTGATCGGCTGCTTCATCAACCTGATCGTGTTGCGTGTCAACACTTCCGGCGAGCCGACCTTCAGGGAGTTGCTGGCCCGTGTGCGCAGCACCCACGACCAGGCCTTCGAGAACCAGGACGTTCCGTTCGAACGGGTGGTGGCGGCGCTCAAACCGCCGCGCTCACTGGCGCGCCACCCCTTGTTCCAGGTGTTCCTGACGATGGATGCCGACAGTCCCACACCGGACCTCGCCGGGGTGAGCATGACGAGGTACTCCGTGGGAAACGCCTCGACATCGAGGTTCGACCTGGCGGTGCGCTTCCGCCCGTCATCGGATGACGGCTCTCTGCTGGGTGTCGTCCAGTACGCGGCCGACCTGTTCGATAGGGAGACGATCGCGACGCTGTCCACGCGGCTGGTGGAGGTGCTGGATTCCACGACGTCCGATCCGGACGCGAAGATCGACGTCGTCGGCGTCGCGGACCGGGCGATGTCCTTGGACGAATCCCTGTGCACCATGTTCGCCGACGTGCTGGGCGTCGATGCCGTGGCGGTCGACGACGACTTCTTCGACCTCGGTGGACATTCGTTGCTGGCGATCGAGCTCGTGAGCCGGATCCGGGCCGAGTACCAGGTGACGCTGAGGGTCAGGACCTTCTACTTCGACCCGACAGTCGCCCGAGTTCGCGAGATCATCGCCGAACAGCGCACCCCAGGCGCACAGGTCGCGTCTGGAAACAGTGCCGAGGTGCCTGAGCCGCCCAGAACCTGACCTTCGTTCGACCTCCGGGTCTCCGACCACCACTGAATGCCGAAGCCACGATCTGGGGAGACCGAATGGCTCGATACCGAGAACACTACGAGTTCTACCTGGCCCTCCTGTGGAAAGAGATCCTCGGCGTCAGGCAGGTTCCCATCGAGAACGACTTCTTCGCACTGGGCGGCGACGCCGCGGCGGCACGGACCATGCTGGCGGACGTCGAGCGCGAGTTCGGCGTGCGGGTGACCGCCGATCACTTCGCCGCGGCACCGACCGTCGAGGCACTCGCGCGCCACGTCCGGGAAGCCAGGCAGGCCAGTGCCGCTCCGCAGAAACCCTTCCGTGTTCCGGGTTCACCGGCGGGACCGATCCCGCTCGTGTACCTCTACACCGTCGAAGGGGAACTGACCTATTCCGACCGAATGCTCACCGCCGATCTCGGAGTGCCGATCGTGGCCGTGCGCTCGATCGGCATGGACATGGAAGAGGAACCGCTGTCCACGGTCGAGGCAATGGCCGCCAGGCACGTGGCGGACCTCGACGAGCTCGGTGTCCGGCCACCGTATTTCGTGGTCGGCGTGTGCACCAGTGGCAACATCGCCTTCGAGATGGCCAGGATCTGGCAGGAGCGTGGTGATCACGTCGCCTTTCTGGGGCTGTTCGAGCCACCCCTCATGCGGGAGATCCAGCAGGACAAGGCGTACTTCGTGCAGGACCACGTGCGCGAGCTGTGCAAGGTGAGCGAGGTCGACTTCACACCGGACCGTCTCGACCAGTGCGTGCAGGCGTTGCGCGAATCCGGCGAGATCCCCGAGTCCTTTTCGGACGAACTGTTCATGCGGCAGGCGGAGGTCCACGCGCTGAACGTCCTCGCCGCCTACAAGTACCGCCCAGCGGGCCGGTTCACCGGTCACGCGGTTTTCTACGAGAGCCAGGCGTTCGACTGCGGACCCGCGGGCCTGGCGAGGCTTTCCGACCCCCAGACCGCGACCAACGTCTACGAGAGCTTCTGGTCTCAGTACATACCGGCGGAAACGCTCGTGCGCAGGCAGGACTGCGACCACCGGAGCATCGACCTGACGCGAAAAGCACGGGAGTTCCTCCGCGAGGACATCGCCCACGCACTCAACGCGCTCAACTCCGCTGTGCCCACCTCGATCTGATCTCGGGCCTTGGTCATTGACATCACTCCTACGGGACAACATCGGGAGGCGCTCCATGTCCGAGCACGCGTCTCACTTCTCGACATCGGCGAAGGACTTGCGGCACCGGCCGCAGCTTCAAGTCACGGAGCTCGACAACGCGGTCATCACCGACCGTGCCTTCGCGGAGCTTTGACGGGAACCCGTTGAGCCCTGTTTGACCACGCGTTCGAACTCAGGAGGCGCCGCGTGAGCGGAACGCTCATCATCACGTCGGTCGATGCTCACGCCGAGGGAGAGCCCGGCCGGATTCTGCTGGGCAGTCACCTCCAGGTGCGCGGCACGACGATGTCAGAGCGGTTGCGGTGGTGTACCGAGCACATGGACGACCTGCGGATGCTGCTGCTGCGCGAACCGCGCGGGCATCCGGCGATGTGCGGCGTCCTGGTGTTGCCACCGGTCACCGATACCGCCGACGTCGCGCTGATCATCCTCGAGCAGGGCGGCTTCCGGCCGATGTCTGGCAGCAACACGATCTGTGCGGTGACCGCCCTGCTCGAAACGGGCGCGTTGCCGATGCGAGGCCCCGAGACAGTGGTGCGGATCGACACGGCGGCGGGCTTGGTCGAGGCCACCGCATCCGTTTCCGGCGGCAAGGTGACGCGAGTCAGGGTCCGCAACGTGCCGTCGTGGGTGGTCGCCCTCGACACCCCGCTCGAGATGCCCGAGTACGGCACCGTCCTCGCCGACGTGGCGTTCGGCGGCCAGTTCTACGTTCTGGTGCCGGCTTCCGCCATGGGTGTCAAGCTGGGAGCGGAGAACGCGCCGACGATCGTCCGCGCCGGCGCAGCCCTGCTGGCCGCCGCCAGGGCACAGGTCGAGGTGCACCATCCCGACGATCCGAACCTCGGCCAGATCTCGCTCGCGATGCTGCACGGACCCGCGGACTCACCAGGCGTCTCCGCACAGAACAGCGTCGTCATGCCCACCGGCGAACTGGACATCGCGCGGCCGGAGACGTGGCGCGGCGCCCTGGACCGTTCTCCTTGCGGCACCGGCACTTCGGCCCGCATGGCCTGCCTCCACGCACGGGGCGAACTCGCGCTCGGCGTTCCGTTCGTCCACCAAGGTGTCCTGGGCACGACGTTCGAAGGCCTGCTGCACGAGCGCGTCCGGTTCGCCGGCCACGACGCTGTCGTGCCGTCCATCGCCGGGCAGGCCTGGATCACCGGAATCAACCAGCACGTCCTGCACCCCGATGACCCCTTCCCACGTGGATACGCGGTCGGCGACGTGTGGGGAACCAGTTCCGTCTCGTAACCGAGTACTTCACCTTTGCCACGCGGTTGCGGAAGCGTGCGCCTGAGCTGGGGAGCGAACACGATGGCTGACAAGATGCCGATCACGGGAACGGTGCTCCGCACCGAACAGCTCACCCGGAACATGATCCGGGTGGTGCTGGGAGGTGCGGGACTGCGCGCGTTCGTCCCCGTCAGCGCGACCGATCAGTACATCAAGCTGCTCTTCCCCACCAGCGACGCCGAACGACCCCGCAGGCGCACGTACACCGTGCGCCGATGGGACTCCGAGGCAGTGGAGCTGTGGATCGATGTCGCCGTGCACGGCGACAGGGGTCTGGCGGCACCCTGGGCGCTTCGCGCGGCACCGGGCGATGCGATCCAGTTCCTCGGACCGGGTGGCGGATACTTCCCCGATCCTGAAGCGGATTGGCACCTCCTGGCCGGCGACGAGAGCGCACTGCCCGCCATCGCCGCAGCGCTCGAGGCGATGCCCGCGGAGGCGATCGCGATGGTCTTCGTGGAGGTCGACGGACCGGAGGACGAGACGCCGTTGCGCACCAACGCCCACACGGCGATCACCTGGGTGCATCGGCGCGATCTGCCTGTCGGCGACGCCTTGGTGAAAGCTGTGCGATCACAGGAGGTCCTGCCGGGAGACGTGCAGGTGTTCGTGCACGGAGAAGCGGGCTTCGTGAAGGAACTGCGCGGCTACCTACGCGTGGAACGGCAGGTTGAGCGGACAAGGCTGTCCGTCTCGGGCTACTGGCGCCAGGGCAAGGACGACGAGGGCTGGCGAGCGTCGAAACGGGCGTGGAACGAGGCGGTCGAGGCCGAGCAGGAACAACGCCTGCCTCAGGCTTCTCGGTGATGTGGAGCAGCCGGCGAGTCCGGCGGTCGATGGGGTGGGTGAGTTGACGAATCCTTTTGAAGATCCGAACGGTCGTTTCACCGTGCTGGCCAACGCCGAGGGGCAGCACTCGCTGTGGCCGGTGTTCGCCGATGTTCCAGCCGGTTGGAACGTGGTCCACGGACCGGACGCACGGGAGGCCTGCCTCGGCTACGTCGAGCGGAACTGGACCGACCTGCGGCCGAAATCACTGATCCACGCCTTGCGTGACGACGACCGGGAAACCGGGCCGGCAGTTTGACGGAACGCGGGTTTCACCGCGGGGGAAGGTTCGACGTCAGATGAAGAATGCCACCGACCACGAGGTCACGAACAAAATCGACGTCCAGCTCGAGGCCGGGGCGCCGCCCATGATCGTCACCCCTGAGCTGCCCACGCTCGCCGACGCGCTGGACTGGCTGCGCTGGGCCGACGACGACCTCCGTGCTGAGACACGGTCGCACGGGGTGCTGTACCTGCGCGGCCTGCCAGTGCGCGACGTACAGGACTTCGGCGCCGTCCGCGATCACCTGATCCAGCGGCGCACCCCGTACCGCGAGAAGGCCACGCCGAGGCGCAGCTACGGCGACGACGTGTTCTCCTCGACCGACCTGCCGCCTGCCCAGCCCATCCGGATGCACAACGAGAACAGCTACACCCTCGACTTCCCGGGAACCCTGGTGTTCTGCTGCCTCACCGCACCCGCGGAGGGCGGCGCGACCCCGGTCGCGGACTGCAGGGCGGTGCTGCGCGACATGCCGGAACACCTCGTACGGCGCATGCGCTCCTCGGGCTGGGCGCTGCGGCGCAACTATTCGGACCTGGTCTCGCTGGACTGGCGCACCGCCTTCGCCGCTGACCACAGCGCGCAGGTCGAGGAGTACTGTGCCGAGAACCTGATCGCCACGCGCTGGTCCGGCGAGCATCTGAGCACCAGCCAGGTCCGCGCCGGGCTGATCACCCATCCCCGCACCGGCGACGAGGTCTGGTTCAACCACCTCGCGTTCTGGAACTCGTGGTCGCTCGACGAGGAGATCCGCGAGTCCCTCGTGGACGAGTTCGGCCAGGACGGACTCCCGTTCGAAACGTCCTTCGGCGACGGCGAACCGGTCACCAAGGAGGATCTCGCCGCCATCGACGCGGCGTACGTGGACGCGACCATGCGACGGTCCTGGCAACCGGGGGACGTGATGGTCGTCGACAACATCCTTGCCGCACATGGCAGGGAGCCGTTCCGCGGTGACCGGCGCATCGTCGTCGCGATGGGCGATCCGGTGTCCGTACGGGACTGCCAGCCGACCGTGCCGGCCGAAGCGAGGTTCGTCTGAGATGAACACTCCCCACACACAAGGCGACGACCTGCTGGTCCGGTTCCAGCGGTCGGTCGCGGTGGCACCGGACCTGATCGCCGTCCGATCTCCGGAAACGTCCGTCACGTTCGCGAGCCTCGCCGAGAGGATCGCGGCACTGGCCGGTGCGCTGAGCGCCCGCGGCGTGCGCCGTGGCGACCACGTGGGCGTGAGCCTGGAGCGAGGAGTGGACCTCGTCGTCGCTCTGCTCGCCGTGTGGAGCGCGGGCGCGGCGTACGTCCCCCTCGACCCGCAGTACCCCGATGAGCGGCTCGCCTTCATGATGCGGGACTCCGGACTGCGGCTGGTGATCGCGGCGGACGCTCTGCCCGCCGGAATCGCGAACGTCGAGGTGATCACGCCCGCTGCCACGGGGGCCGCTGCCGTGCCAGTGCCCGTGACATCCACTGACGCCGCCTACGTCATGTACACCTCTGGCTCGACCGGCACGCCCAAGGGCGTGATCGTGACGAGAGGCGCGGTGGCGTCTCTGGTCCACAGACTTGAGGCGATCGGGGCGTACGCGGACAGCCACCGCGTTGTCGGGTGGAACGCGAGCGCGTCGTTCGACGCGTCGGTCCAGCAGTGGGTCAGGGTGTGCCGCGGCGACACGGTCGTCCTCCTCGACGAGGAACAGCGGCGCGATCCCGCCCGGTTCGGCGCCGCGCTGTCGAAGTACGCGATCACCGACATCGACGCCACTCCGTCGCACTGGGAGGCGGTGGAGCAGGGAGTCACGACATCGGCGCTGCGTCTGTTCCTGGGCGGCGAACCCGTGCCCACCGCGCTGTGGCAGCGGCTCGACAAGGCCAGGCAGTCCGGACGCGTCGAAGCGTTCAACCTCTACGGTCCGACCGAGTGCACGGTGGACTCCACCGCTGGGCCGGTCGAGGGCACCGAGCCGCACATCGGGCGGCCGCTCCCCTCCGTTGAGATCCACGTGCTGGACGGCCGCCTGGCCGAGGTGCCCGTGGGAGTCACCGGCGAGGTCTACATCTCGGGTCCCGGGGTCGCACGCGGGTACGTGAACCGCCCCGGCCTGACCGCGCAGCGCTTCGTCGCCGACCCCTTCGCCGGTGCCGGGCGGCGGATGTATCGCACGGGTGACGAGGCCCGGTGGCGACCGGACGGCACGCTCGAGTTCGTCGGGCGGGCCGATCGCCAGGTCAAGGTGCGCGGATTCCGGGTGGAGCCGGGCGAAGTCGAGGCGACCATCGCCCGATATCGCGAGGGGTGTGCCGCCGTCGTGGTCGTGCGGGCCGACGACCTCGTGGCGTACTGCGTGGGCGACCCGGATCTCGACGAGTTGCGCGACCACGTGGCCGCACACCTGCCGGCCCACATGGTCCCGGTCCGGTTCATTCCGATCGCCGCCTTCCCGTTGAACGTCAACGGGAAGCTCGACCTCTCCCTCCTCCCTGATCCCCATGACAGTGCCGCACGAGCGGACGGGCAGCTCCCGGCAGGCGAGTACGAGGAACTCGTCGCCGACGTGTGGGCGGCAGTCCTCGGTCAGGACAGGGTGTTCGCTGACGACGACTTCTTCGCGCTGGGCGCCCATTCGTTGATGGCCATCCGGGTCGTGGCCCGCGTCAAGAAGGAGCTGGGAGTCACACTGTCCATCCGGGACATGTACCGGCATCCGCTGCTTCGCGACTTCGCGGAGTTCGTCAAGGCGGTACACGCCGGTGTGCACTCGGCCGGCGGCCGGTAGAAAGGACAGCACATGTCGACCCGACTGGGATCAGCACGGCGGAACACCGCTGTGATTCGGCCGAAACAACTCGACGGCGCGACCACAACGTTGGTGTGCCTGGGTTTCTGCGGCGGCGGCACCGGGCCGTACCACCCGTGGGCCGAGGTGGTTGCGCCGGACGTGGACCTGGCGCTGATCTGCTACCCCGGCCGGGACGGCCGCTTCCGGGAGAAGTTCGCCACGACCTGGGACGAGCTGGCGGAGGACGCCACCCGCGCGGTCGTCTCAGCGGTCAGCGACCAGCCGTACGTCCTCTTCGGACACAGCATGGGCGGCTGGATGGCCTTCGAGGTGGCGAGCCGGCTGGAGGCACAGGGCAGGTCGGTCCCGGACGCGCTGGTCGTGTCCTCGTGCAACGCTCCAGCGCGCGGCCTGACGCCGCGGGACATGTTCCCGGCATGCCATGACTCCGACGACGAGCTGCTCTCCTGGATCCGCGCGCACGGACTGGTCACCGAGCAGGTGCTGAGCGATCCAGACGTGCTGGAGATGGCGATCGAGATCATGCGCGCCGACATCGCCGTGCGTGATACTTTCCACTACGGCGGCGCCGCTGGTGTCAGCATGCCGCTGCAGGTCCTCTCCGGTGTCGACGACCAGGTGATCGAGGCCACCGCCCCCGCCCAATGGCGAGAGCTGGCACTGGGGCCCTACCGACACGACTCGCTGCCCGGCGGCCACTTCTACACCCCTGACGTGTGGCGGAACCTTCCTTCGCACATAACCGCCATTGCACGATAGTGCGATTTGACGTGTCCAAGAGGTGTTCAGGCGGGGAACAAGCTAGACCTGGCCGACGGCCACGTAAGGAACTCCCACAAGCCGACCGGCCACATTAAATCGTCCACGCCGCACGGGCCCCGCCGTACCTACACACCGACATGATGTTTCACGCTCATCCATCAGGCTGATTGAATCCTAGCGAAGGGAACCTACCCGTGACCGATGCCAGTTCACCGAATCTGCCTCTACCGCCGATCACGGAACCTTTCCTGCTGCCGTTCCACTATGGCGCACTGCACACCGTCGGAATCGACTACCTGGTTGACCCCGAACCGGCGGAGAAGATACTGGGCCGTGTCCACCCGCGACTCACCTCAGCGTTGTTCGACGGCCGAGCCTGCGTCTCGATCAATTACCAGCTCTACTTCGCCCAGTACGCGGGCGGCTCGGGCATCACCGAGGAGATCGAGATCAGCATCATCGCTTACCCGCGCAGCGAGGAGCACCGTCTGGCTGCGCTGACCTACGCCGACTACGCCCGCGGGGTCGACCAGTCCAAGTTGCTCGGCATCGGCCGTATCCACGTGCTTTGCGACAACCAGATCGCCATCGAGGCGGGCACCAAACTGTTCGCCGAGCCAAAGCGCCCAGCCCGCTTCACCGCCGCCATGCCATCGCCTAACGGACCAGAAGGCGAAAGCTGGCAGATCACGTGCTTCGACGCGGATTTCACCGCAGATGGCAGCATCGGCGCGCCGGGCGATCCGATCCTTGTTCTGAACGCCCGGCTGGACGGGCTCCCCGCAGCAGAAGTCAACCACGCCCCGATCACGGGCTACGGCACCGAACCCGCCGGACGCCTGCTCGCCGGCTCCCTGAACGTCTACCAACCCCACCGGCTCCGCCTGCTCGATCCCGACACGGCGGACCGCGTCACCGTCGAGCTCGTCGACCCTGGCGCTCCCGCCTGCGTCGACTTGGCCGCGCTGCTCGACGGCGCTTCCGCCGTCGGCGTCTGGAGCGTTCAGTCGCCGCCAGTCGCCGCGCACAACCGCCCCTACTACATCCCGGAACAATCATGACCTGGTCCGTGCCGGCACTCGGCAAGCCCCTCGAACTGCGCGGCGTGACGCTACCCAACCGCATCGCGATGTCGCCGATGTGCCAGTACTCCGCCGGGCCGGACGGCCTGCCGACCGACTGGCACCTGACCCACCTGGGCGCCCGCGCCGTCGGCGGTGCCGGGCTGGTCATAACCGAGGCCAGCGCGGTGCTGTCGGAGGGCCGGATCTCACCACGCGATACCGGCATCTGGTCACCGGCGCATGTGGATGCGTGGCGGCCGATCACCGCGTTCACCGCCGCACAGGGGGCGGTGCCCGCGATCCAGCTGGCCCACGCCGGGTTCAAGGCGTCCACGTACTGGCCATTCACGCAGAAGCGGGGCGGGGTGCCCGACGCCGACGGCGGCTGGCAGCCGGTCGGGCCGGGTAAGCAGCCCTTCGTGCCGGCGTACCGCACGCCGAAGGCCCTCGACGAGGCCGGCATCGCCGCGGTGATCGCCGCGTTCGCCCAGGCCGCCGAGTACGCGCTCGACGCCGGTTTCCAGGCCGTGGAGATCCATGCGGCGCACGGCTACCTGCTGCACGAGTTCTACTCCCCGCTGACCAACCACCGCACCGACGGCTGGGGCGGCGGCCGCCCCGCGCGGATGCGCCTGGCCGTCGCGGTCGCGACGGCGGTCCGCGCCGCCGTCGGCCCCGACGTGCCGGTGCTGGCCCGGGTCTCCGCCACCGACTGGGTCGACGACGGCTGGGATGTCACCGACACCGTCGAGTTGGCCCGTGAACTGGTCGCGGCCGGGGTCGACCTGATCGACTGCTCGTCGGGCGGCGCGACCCCAACCACCGACATGTGGGGCCCGATCGGCCCCGGCTACCAGGTTCCGCTGGCAGAGCGGGTGCGCCGCGACGCTGGGGTGCCCACCGGCGCGGTCGGCCGGATCACCGAGCCCGAGCAGGCCGAGTGCATCATCTCCGACGGCCAGGCCGACCTGGTGCTGATCGGGCAGGAACTGCTGCGCGACCCGTACTGGCCGCGCCGGGCGCTGGCCAAGCTCGGCGGGCAGCCACACTGGCCGGACCAGTACGCCGACGCCTTCTGATCAGAGGTGGCGAATGGCGGGTGACGTCTGGCCGAGCTGCGTGATGATCTAACGATCTTCACGCAGTAGCCGGATTTGCTACGGCATGGACAGTCCGCGGTGCGTGGTCGGCGCTCGTGCCGCGCTACGGACCGGTCCATCCGATGGCACCTGATCCACAGGGGGCGGAGGAGGCGTTCCTGTCGAAGAAACAGGTCGCCCGCGCAGATCGTTCGCCCGGCGTTGGCGCCTTGTCACAAGGTTGGCCATTTGGCGACAAACGTCAAGAAGTGCCAACGCGTAGATACCGTTGATCCAACGTAGCTGGTTGCTCTCTGACCGCAAGTCCACGATATTACCGACGAGAAGCGCGCTACAGGAGCCAACTTCGAGGCTCTGACATATGCGGATCGGGGTGGTCGCGGCAAGCGCGGACCGCAGTGGCGTGTGGACGGCCGCCGCGGGGAACCGGCGGTCGGGACCGCTCTCGGACCGGCGGCGGCTGGGAAATCCTCGATGAGGCCGGGGCGCCGATGCTCGGCCTGCGGCGTGCTCGGGTCACATTGTGGATCTGGCGATCATCCAGTCCGGAGCAATGCGCAGCAGGCCGGCGACGAGCGCCCACCGGAAACGCGGCACGGCCGCAGTGTGGGCACCGGATTCGACCCGGTCCATGATCTTCCTGACTCCGGCGCGGGTGTCTATCAGGAAGGGTCGCCTGCCTCCCATGGCCTCGTTGAGCGGAGTGTCGATGTAGCCCGGCACAATGGTGGTGACAGTGATGTCGCTCTTCCATGTTTCGGCGCGCAGCGCCTGCAGGTAGGTCGTCAGCCCGGCTTTCGATGCGCAATACGGTGCACCGCCAGGCAGACCGGCGGATGCCGCCACAGACGAGATGCCGACGATCTGACCACCGCCTTGCGTGCGGAAGAGGGCGGTCGCGGCGTCGATGGTGGCCATCGCGCCTATGAGGTTGACCGCTATGACATCGCGGTGGCTGGAAAAGTGTCCGGAGCCGATATCGCCCTCGGTGTCCGCTCCCGCGTTGGCAAAGGCGATGCCGAGCCCACCCAGCTGGGCCGCCGCGTCGTCAAGGGCGCTGACCACCGCTGCGTGGTCGGTGACATCGAGACTCGTGAATGCGACTTTCCGCTGGGGGTACACGCCGGCGAGTTCGGTGCGAAGTTCGTCCAGTACGGCAGTCCTGCGGGCGGCGAGGAACACGTCGTACCCACGGGCGCACAACTCGACAGCGAGGGCGCGCCCGATGCCAGAGCTCGCGCCCGTGACGAATGCGGTCCTGGCCGGCAATGGAGGCGGTCCGGGTCGAGCCACGGCAGGCGGCCGAGCATGCGGCGGACGGTCGTTCTGGGTGCGACGGTCATTGGTTCCCATCCTCGACGGTCCCCAGCAGACTGACGATCCGGTCCACTGGCGTCAACACCGGTGACACCAGTGATGTTGGCGCCGTCGGCGAGGACGAGAGCGGGGCGCCGACCAGCCGCGGTCGACGCCCCGGGGTGGGGAATACAGGTCAGGCGGCGAACGCCCGCTCCAGCCTCGGAATCAGGTCAAGCAGGTCCTGCTCCCAGCAGCCGCCGTCGTGGCCGCCGTCGCACTGGTTGCCCCAGGCGGAGCCGTCGCCGTAGTCCACGAAGTAGTAGGGCATGTGCAGCGCGTCCAAGTGGTCCTTGACGTGCGTGGCCGCGCCCTCCAGCCAGAACTCGGGGTTGGTGGCCTGGCCGCCGCCGTTGCCGACATAGAACGAGATTCCGATGCCGGACAGCTTGTCCATGTGCTGTGACGGATCCACCTCGTTCCACCGTCGGTCGCCGTTGAACACCGGGTAGGGCGTGCCCCACAGGGCATCGCTGTCCACGGCGGGCTTGTACTTGTCACCGGAGCAGTCGCCGCTGGCGGCTGAGCAGATCACGCCGAGCGCGTCAACGAGGGAGGCGACCACGGCCAGCCGAAGGTCCATCGAGTCCACGGACAAGTCGATGTCCCCGGACAGGGACGCGGTCTGGCTGAACAGATCGGGGCGGTCCATCGCGTAGTGGAAGGCTCCGAACCCGCCCATCGACACGCCGGCGATCGCGCGTGCCTTCTTGGTGGCGATGGTGCGCAGGTTGCCGTCGATGAACGGAACCACCTGGTTGAGATGGAAGTTCTCCCAGTTCTGGGCGCCGAGCACGGTGTTCTGGTTGAGCCAGTTGTCATACCAGCTGCGCGCGCCGCCGTCGGGGATGACGGTGATCATCTTGTTGGACATGGTCAGCGCCGGGTAGTTCTGCTGCGCCGGATCGTCCGGCGAGCCGTGCAGGAAGTACAGCACCGGGTAGCGCTTGGTCGGATCGGCGTAGTAGTCGCCGGGCAGGATGATCTTGATGTGGTGCTGGCCCGACACCTCCGGCGTGGTCACGGTGATCACGAAGTTGGTCGAGGTGCCGGTCGACGTGCCGACCTGGGTCAGCCCGTTGCTGTCGGCCAGCGTAGGCGGCCCCGGTGCTGCGGCGGCCGGGCCTGCGGTCACCAACACCGACGTGATCGCGGCCAGCAGTGCCACCGCTGGTCGCCAGCGGTTTGCTGTGGTCGTCATCGAGTTCCTTTCCTGGTCATGTCAGTTGAGAACCTTGATCTCCAGCACCGGCGACGCCGCGATCTGGTCTTCGGTGTACCGGTCGGTCGCCCACTGGCCAGCCGAGAACATCTTGGTCTGGTCGGCATAGTGCGGTGAGTTGGGGTTGACCGACTGGGAGTAGGTCAACAGCGAAGACGCCTGCGGCGGGCCATCCGCGGTGAATTCGACCTGCTGGATGAAGCTGGACCCGAACAGCACGTCCAGTTGGCCACCGGCGCCGTTGCCGGGAACGATGACGTTCAGCACGCCGAGTTCGCCGAGCGAGCCGTGGATCGGGATCTGCTCGCCGTTTCGGGTGATCTTCTGCACATCCGACAGCTTGGCGTCCAGCGGGACACCCGCGTTGCGCAGCGCGAGGACCGCCTGCCCCAAGGCGTTGCCGACCCGGGAATTGCCGGTGTCCAACGAGTTGGGCGTGTGCAGCGGGTCGTTCGGGTCGAACGCGACCTTCCACGGCACGCCGTCGGCGGCGCCCCCGCCGAGCAGGTAGAACCAGTAGTTCTCGAACAGCCAGGAACCCTTGCTGTCGTTGGTGAAGCTGTGGTTCTGCCACCCGGCCAGGATCGGACAGGCGTCCCCGACGTACACCAGCTGGTTGTTCACCAGGACCGTCCCGAAGGGCAGGCCCTGGCACATCTGCACCGTGGCATTGAGCGCCAGGTCGGCCGCCCGGCTGTGGTCGGAGAACAGCGCCTGCCGCATGTTCTCCGGCGTGAACCCCTTGCCGGGCAGGCCATCCGTGCCATTGATCCGGCTCTGCGCGGTCAGGATCAACTGCTGGGTGCGCAGCGATCGGGGGGCGCCGGTGTCGCCCATCACCCTGGGGTAGGTCACCGGCTGGTCGGGGTTGGCCAGCCACGGGCTGTCGTTGGCGTTGTTGACGAAGTCCGAGCGGATCAGCCGCGGCTGCTTGTGCGGGTCGAGCAGACCCGGCGCGACCGCGTTGGGGTCGTTGGGCCAGTCGCACTCACTGCGCTTGCCGTCGAAGATGGAGATCGGCGGCACGTTGGGCAGCCGCAGGTGGTAGAACAGCGCCTGGCCGGTCGCGGTCAGGCACGAGTTCGCGTGGTCGTCGGTGATGTCGGGGGCGGACTGGATGTCCGCGTACAGCGCGTGCCCCGTGCGGTCGGTGGCGATGGTGTTGAAGAACGGCACGCCCTGCGTGGTCTCCAGGGTGGTGACCACGTCGTTGACGTCCTTGGCCTGGTCCAGGTGCAGCCAGGTGTTCATCGCCCGCAGGTTGTCCATGTTCGCGTCACGCACGGCGTGCGCGCTGACCACCCAGGGCAGCGGGACGCCCTGCAGCGAGGTGGTGATCGGTCCGTAGCGGGTGGACCACAGCGTCCTGGCGACCTTGCCGATGGAGCCGTCCTGGTTCAGCACGTCGACGCTGACCTGCTGGGAGGTCATGTCCTGCCAGGTGCCGTCCACCAGGTACTTGGTCGGGTGCAGCGGGTCGACCTGGACGTCGAACAGCCCGAACGGCGCGACCGTGGCCACCGTGTGGCTCCAGGCGACGTCGTCGTTGTGCCCGATGTTGATCGCGGGGAAACCGAGCAGGCTGGCGCCGGCCACGTTGAGCCGACCGGGGATGGTCAGCTGGCTCTCCCACATCCGGTTCTTGCCCTGCCACGGGAAGTGCGGGTTGGCCAGCAGCATCCCGGTGCCGCCGGAGACGCCGTCGGACCCCACCGCCAGTGCGTTGCTGCCCATGCTCTGCTGGCGGGCGTGCGCCATCGCGTCGGCGATCTTGCCGGCGACCTCGTCGGACGAGCGGGCCTGGGGCGCGGTGGCCGAGGCGCCGGGCGCGGTCGCGTTGACCTCACCGTCCAGCAGCGGGTCCGTGCTGCCCATGATGATCTCGGCGTGCGCGTGCCGGTAGACGTCCAGCTCGGTGATCGGCCGGACCCAGGCGGCGCCGCGGCAGGCCGGATCGGAGATGTTGGCCACCCCGGTCTCAGCCAGATAGCGGTTGTACCCCTTGACGTAGCCGCTGATGGCCTGCTTGACCTCCGGCTCCGGCCCGTTGGGCGCCGGTAGGTCGATCAGCTTCTCGACCACCTTGTTGTCGTTCATCCGCTGGAAGTACAGGTCGCTGTTGAGATTGGTGGTGGTGTTCTGGTTCTCCCCCGGGCTGGCCTTGCCGTCCGCCCCGAAGTACCGGGACCGCTGCGCGTTGACCGTCAGATAGGCGTCGGCCAGCGTGCAGATGTTGTCCTTGGCCGCGGCGTACCCGTAACCGGTGCCCAGATCGGTGAGGTTCGACGCGATGATGTGCGGGATGCCGTACTCGGTGTAGCGGATCGTCGGCTTGTCCGGCGCGGTCACGGCGGCCGCTGGCAACACGATCGTGGTGGCCGCCACCGTGCTCAGCGCGACCGCCATCGCGGCAGCCGCCACCGGAAGCCCCGCCATCCGTCTCCTGCTTGGCGGCATCGAGCGTTCCTTTCTGCTGTGTCAAGACCGTTGGCTGGGCGTGGGTCACCGCGCCCAGCCAACGAATGCTCAGCTTCGGCACCGGTGGCAGGCCAGGTCATGAACCGGTCAAAGATGGCCGGTGCCCCGCACTGGCTGGCGCTGTGACCAGTTGGAGGCCTATTTGTCCTGCGTTCGGCCCAGTACCCTGGGGTTGGGGAGCGCCACCGGGTGGGCGGGGGCGGCTGGCGCACGGGGGAGGCTCGGCATGCCGGGACGGTTCGCCGAGTTGCTGCGACGACACCGGATCGAGGCCGAGTTCACCCAGGAGGAGCTGGCTGAGCGCGCGAAGCTGTCCGTGCGCACCATTCGCCGGTTCGAGACCGCCGAACGCGCCGAGGCCCGCATGGCCACCGTGCGGCTGGTGGCCGACGCGCTGGGTCTCGGGTCCACCGACCGCGAGGAGCTGTTGGCCGCGGCGGTCGGGGCCGCTGACGTCGATGTCGCGGCCCGACCCGGACCCAGGCAGCTACCCGCGCCACCGGGGATGTTCCTGGGTCACCACGACGAGCTGGCCGCGTTGGACAAGGCGCTTGATCGGGCCGGCGGACGGGGTGGCACCGTGGTGGTGTCGGCGATCAGCGGCGGGGGCGGGGTCGGCAAGACCTGGTTGGCGTTGCGCTGGGCGTACGACAACCTGGCTCGGTTCCCGGACGGGCAACTGTTCGTCGACCTGCGTGGCTTCGCCCCCGCCAGCGGCCCGATGGAGCCGGCGGAGGCGGTGCGAGGATTCCTCGACGCACTCGGTGTCGCGTCCGCCGCCGTGCCCACCGGTCTCGACGCCCAGGTCGGGATGTACCGCAGCCTGGTGGCCGACAAGCGGATGCTGATCGTGTTGGACAACGCCCGCGACACCGAACAGGTCACCCCGTTGCTGCCCGGCAACCCGGGCTGCATCGTCGTCGTGACCAGCCGCGACCGGCTCGCGGGCCTGGCCACCAGGCATGATGCGACGCTGTTGCCGCTCGGCACCCTCGCCGACGACGATGCCTGGGCGCTGCTGGCGTGCCGGCTCGGCCACTACCGGCTGGCCGCCGAACCGAGAGCGGTGGCCGCGCTGTTGCATTTCTGCGCCGGTCTGCCGCTGGCCCTCGCCGTGGTCGCCGCCCGCGCCACCCTGTATCCCGACTTCACCCTGGCCGCGCTGGCCAACGAGCTGAGCGACAGCGCCGCCCGGCTGAGCCGGCTGGACGCAGGCGACCCGACCTCCAGCGTGCAGGCCGCGCTGTCCTGGACCCACGACGCGCTCGACCCGACATCGGCCGAGGTGTTCGCGCTGCTCGGGGTCGCCTGCGGCCCGGAGATCAGCCTGCCGGCCGCCGTCAGCCTGACCGCGCTGACCGGTGACCGGGCGACCGCCGCGCTGCGGGCGCTGGAGCGGGTGTCGCTGTTGCGGCAACACGCCCCCGGCCGGTACCGGATGCACGACCTCGTCAAGCTCTTCGCCGCGGACCGGGCAAAACACCTGGACCCCGAGCTCCGGGGCGCGGCGCTCCAGCGGCTGATCGACTACTACCTGCACACCGCCAGCCGCGCCGAGCAGCTCCGCAATCCTCACCTCCCACCGGTCCAACTCGACCCGCCGGCGCCTGGCTGCCGCCCCTGCCCGCTGGCCGACTCGACGGCCGCCGACACCTGGTTCGACGCCGAGCGCCCGAACCTGCTCGCCGCGCAACAGCTCGCCGTCCAACTTGGGTGGCGCCGACAGGTCTGGCAGCTGGCCTGGAGCATGCGCCACCTCGGCTGGCGGTCGGGGCCCAACGAGGAGTGCCTGGCTGTGTGGCGGGCCGGCCTGTCGGCGGCCGATGACCTCGGTGATCCCGCCGCCCAGATCATCGTGCGCCGCTACCTCGGCCACGTGCACATCCTGCGCGGGCAGTACGAGGAGGCGCTGGAGCTGCTGGAGCAGGCGCTCGCCATGGCCGAGGACATCGCCGATCTGACCAGCCAGGGGCATGTCCACCGGTACCTGTCCGGGACGTGGGAGCGGTACGGGGACGACGAGAAGGCGCTGGACCACGCGACTCGCGCGTTACGGCTGTTCGAGGCGGTCGACACGCCCGTGATGGTCGCGGACTCGCTGAACCTGGTGGGCTGGACCGAGGCCCGGCTCGGCCGTCACGAGCAGGCCCGCGACCACTGTCTGGCCGCGCTCGAGCTGTGCCGTCGCCACGGCAACCGCGAAGGTGAGGCATACACACTGGACAGCCTGGGCTACATCTTCGGGCTCACCGGCGACCACCAGCGCTCCCGCGAGCACTACCGGCAGGCCCGCACGCTGTTCCGCGATCGGGGCGAGACCTACGTCCTCGCCGGCACCGTGGAGAAACTGGGCCAGGCTCACCTCGGCCTCGGTGACCGCGACCAGGCCCGCGCCGCCTGGGAGGAGGCGCTGGGACTGTACCGGTCCCAGCATCGCGTGGAGGATGCTGGCCGAGTCAGTGACCGGCTCGCCGCACTCGAACCCGTGGCTGAGCAGTAGTCACTCCGACCGGTCACCAATGTCCGGTCGCTGTCCTGGTGCGGACCAAGTGCTGCCGCGGGTCGAGGCCAACTTCCGGACCTTCGCCGAGTACGACGGCCGCGCGGTCGCCGGGTTCTCCATGGGCGGCTTCGGCGCGTTGAAGTACGCCGCCAAGTACTACGGCCACTTCGCCTCGGTCAGCGCCCACTCCGGCCCGGCCAGCCCGCGCCGCGACGACGGCCTGGTCGTGCACTGGGCCAACGCCACCTCCGCCGCGCTGGACCTGGGCGGCGGCATGGTCTACGGGGCGCCGTGGGACCAGGCCAGGGTCACCGCCGACAACCCGATCGAGCGCGTCGAGAGCTACCGCAACAAGCGGGTCTTCCTCGTCGCCGGCACCAGCCCCGACCCGGTCAGCTGGTACGACCAGGCCAACGAGACCCAGGTGCTCGCCGGCCAACGAGAGTTCCGCGGCCTGCTCGACAACGCCGGCATCCCGTACGAGTCGCACGAGGAACCCGGCGGCCACTTCGTCCGCAACTACATGGTGCAGCGCGACTTGGACGGGATCATCGCCCGCCTGCGCAAGGCCTGAGCGGACTCCACCCCGAACCCCGCGCTCGATGTGAGGTGTGCCGCCCCGTGAGGCGGGCTCATTCGGGTCGGCGTGGGATGGCTCGGCTCGTGTGCAGGAACCGGGCCCGCCCGGCGGCGTCGTCGATCAGGGCGAACACGGAGTGCGCTCCTTCGTCGGGCACCACCGTGATGAGCGAATCCGGCCCCAGCGCGACGAGTTCGAGTGCGTCGGTGGGGACGGCGTTCGGGTCGGCCGGCGCCGGGAGGTCCGGTTGCGTCACGCCGGCCAGTTCCTTGAGCAGCAAACCGAAAACCTAGGCGTACATGGGGTACGCGTCGCCGCCGTTGGTCAGCAGCGTCGCGGTGGCGCCCGACACCACCATCCTGCACGTGGTCGAGCTCGCCGCGGACGGCAAGACCGTCGGCGACTTCGACTTGTCCGACAACGGTGTCTGGTCCAGCGACACCTGGTCCAAGTTCTCCGACGTCCAGGCCGTGGCCGGCTTCGGCAGCGAGGCCCAGCACGTCGCGATGACCTACGCCCAGGGTGACATGCAGCTGGCCTTCTCCACCCAGTACGGCGGCCTGGCCCACGCCACCCGCCACTACGACGGGTCCTGGCAGCGCCTCGGCAACGTGGAGAGCGTCGCCGGCAACGTCAACTCCGGCCAGGTCACGCTGGCGGGCTACACCTTCTGACCGAACCATCCACACGATCAGCGCCACGGCCACCCGGCCGTGGGCGCTGGTGCTGTCACAGCAGTGTCCGATAGGCCATCAGGGCGAGGCGGCAGGCGAGTTGGTGGCGGTCGTCCTCCAGGGACTTGCCGGTGAGGAGCTCGACCTTGCGCAGGCGGTTGAGGACGGTGTTGCGGTGGCAGTAGAGCAGGGCGCCGGTGCGGCCGGCGGAGCGCTCGGTGCGGAACCAGGTCTCGAGGGTGTCGAGGAGCAGGGCGCGTTCGGGGGCGTCGAGTTCGAGGATGCGGCCCAGGGTGCGGGCGGCGAGGCGTTGGGCGAGCTGGGGACTGGAGACGACCAGGGCCTCGGGCAGGCGCTCGTCGAGGACGGCGATGCCGACGGTGCCGCTGGGCTGGGTGAGCAGGGCGGTCTCGGCGAGTTGGTAGCCGACGCCGAGTTCGGCGAAGCCGTCGACGACGCCGGACATGCCGGCCCGGTCACGCATGTGCGGGGTGAGCAGCTCGGACACCCGGGCCGGGGTGCCGGCGGCCAGTTCCACGAGCCAGACGACGCGGTCGCCGCGGGACAGCCAGACGGACTGCATCCCGTGCACGGCAAGGCAGGACTGGACGGCGCGCAGGCCGTCCTCGTCGGTCTCGTCGCCGGTGACCAGCACGACGACATACCGTCCACGAGCGGGCAGGTTGAGCTCGGCCTCGGCGTGGGCGCTCACGGTGGGGTCCACACCACGCCCACCGATCAAGGCGCCGACCAGGGTTTCCTTGCGGCGGTTGACCCGGCGGCGGGTCTCGGCCTGCCAGGTGCGGTACGAGTCGACCATGGCCACCGAGATCCGCTCGATGGCCTCGTAGAGCAGCATCACACCGTCCACGAACTCCTGGAGCTCGGCCGGGGAGCGCCGCCGGGCCTCGGCCAGCAGCATTTCCCACAGCAGCTGGCCGCCGAGCCGAAACAGGTGCAGCACCGATTCCAGCGGCACCCCCTGCTCGGCCCGGCGACGCCCGGTGGCCAGCGGCGGATCCAGCCACTCGCGCTCATCCTCAAACCCCCCGGTCAT
This sequence comes from Kutzneria sp. CA-103260, assembly GCF_018263855.1. Lineage (GTDB taxonomy): Bacteria > Actinomycetota > Actinomycetes > Mycobacteriales > Pseudonocardiaceae > Kutzneria. The sequence continues at coordinate 6,020,834 of NZ_CP073318.1, forward strand.
CAGGAGTAGCACGCTGCGGCCGTTGTCGTGGAAGGACTTCCACATGTCAGCCTTGGGCACCCGGCCGTTGCGGGCGTAGATCCGCTCCTCCCGAACGGCGCCCATCTCGGTCAGCCGGTCGGCGAAGCCGGGCATGTCGGCCAGCACGACGGCCGCCACCTCCTGGATCACCGACCTGGGCGCGTGCGAGTGCTCCGTCATGGGGCCACGGTAAAGCCCCGCAACGGTGCCGCGGGCCGGAATCTCCCTTCTCAGCGCCCTGGGCCCAATCCTGCTCCCCGGCGTGACCGCTGGCCATGGGCAGCTGCCGCGACCTGGTTGTGCGCTGTGCACAGTCACGATCTCCCCGGCCGGATCGGCGGTTAGGGTCGCCGTCATCGCCCCGTTCGAGAACGTCGCGGGGAGCCAATTTCCTTTCACCGCACGGCTTTTCGCCGCGCGCCGATGACACAGGGGGAGTCACGCCGATGAGCACTGTCGACGACGTCGACCGCGAGCTGGCACTGCTGATCAAGAAGGTGTCGGGTCACGACCCCCGCGCGGTGTTCCCGGACCGGGAGCTGGCCGGCATGTCGCTGCGGGACGAGTTGGAGATCGACTCGCTGGCCATGGTCGAGCTGGTCGACGAGATCGAGGACTGCTACGGCCTGGAGATCCCCGAGGAGGGCCTGGACCGGCTGCGGACCTTCGGCGACGTGGCCGACTACCTGCGGGCCCAGCGGTGACCGAGGTCGTGGTCACCGGCCTGGGCGCGACGACGCCGCTGGGCGGTGACGTGGCCGCGACCTGGGCCGGCCTGCTCGACGCCCGGACCGGCGTGTCCGAGCTGTCGGCCGACTGGGTGGACGAGCATCGGTTTCCGGTGCGCATCGCCGCCCAGCTGGCCGTCGAGCCGGACCGGGACCTGGACTTCGTCGAGCTGAAGCGGATGGACCGGTGCGAGCAGCTGGCGCTGATCGCCGCCCGGCAGGCCTGGCGGGACGCGGGCCTGGCCGAGGACTCGGTCGAGCCGGCCCGGCGCGGGGTGGTCGTCGGCACCGGGATCGGCGGCGCGCTGACGCTGGTGGCCCAGCACGACGGGATCCGGACCCGTGGCCTGCGCGGGGTGTCGCCGCAGACCATTCCGATGATCATGCCCAACGGCCCGGCGGCCATGGTGGGACTGGAGTTCCGGGCCCGGGCCGGGGTGCACGCCCCGATGTCGGCGTGCGCGTCCGGCGCGGAGGCGATCGCCTGGGCCTGGCGGATGATCAAGGCCGGGGAGGCCGACGTGGTGCTGGCCGGCGGGGCCGACGCCTGCATCACGCCGGCGATCATGGCCGGTTTCGTTCGGGCCCGGTCGATGAGCAGCCGAAACGCCAGCCCGGACGCGGCTTCCCGGCCGTTCGACGCCGGCCGGGACGGCTTCGTGCTGGGTGAGGGCGCGGGTGTCGTGGTGTTGGAGCGCGCGGAGTTCGCGGCCGCGCGCCGGGCCCGGGTGTACGGGCGGCTGGCCGGCGCGGGCATGAGCAACGACGCCCACCACATCACCGCGCCCGACCCCGACGGCATCGGCCAGGCCAGCGCGATGACCGCCGCCGTGCGCACGGGCGGCCTGGCCGTGTCGGACATCGGTCACGTCAACGCGCACGCCACCTCGACCCCGCTCGGCGATCTCGTGGAAAGCGCGACCATCCGGCACGTCTTCGGCGATCGGCCGGTGGTCACCGCGCCGAAGGGTGTGCTCGGGCATCTGCTCGGCGCGTCCGGCGCGGTCGAGGCGATCGCCACGCTGCTGTCCATCAAGGACGGATTGGTGCCGCCAACGGCCAACCTGGACAGCCTCGACAAACGGATCGAGCTCGATGTGGTGGCCAAGGCGCCCCGCAAGGTCGCGCTCACCGCCGCTATCAGCAACTCCTTCGGCTTCGGCGGGCACAACGTGACCCTGGCGTTCAGCGCCCTGTGACCGGCCGAGAAAGGTGTCTGTCTTGAACGTGTCGATCACCGGCGTCACCGCCTACCTACCGCCCACGCTGGTCACGGACCAGGCTGTGGAAGCCAGGATCACCGGCTACACACCCCGACCGGGCGCGATCGGGAAGCTCAGCGGCGTCCGGACCAGGCATCGAGCCGATCCCGGCGACCAGGCTTCGGACCTGGCCGTGCACGCCGCCGACAAGTTGCTGCACGGCCTGGGCGTCGCCCCAGGTGAGCTGGACCTGATCGTGTTCGCCGCGGCCGCCCAGGACGTGGTCGAGCCGGCCACCGCGCACATCGTGGCGGCCAAGCTGGGCGCGAGGTGCCCGGTGTTCGACGTCAAGAACGCCTGCAACAGCTTCCTCAACGGCGTCCAGGTCGCCGAGGCGTTCATCCGCGGCGGCCAGTACCGGCGAATCCTGGTGTGCAGCGGGGAAACCGGCAGCCGGGTGGCGCGCTGGTCGGTGGCCGACCGCGCCCAGTTCGCCGATTCCCTGGCCGGGTACACCCTGTCCGACGCGGGCGCTGCGATGGTGTTGGAGACGTCGTTGCGCCCCGGCATCTTCTACCGCGACTTCACGGCCGACTCGTCGAGCTGGCACGTCAGCTCCATTCCCGGCAGCGGCTGCGCCGAGACCCACGACCCACGGCGGGACGGCTACATCCGCGGCGACGGCCGGGCCCTGCTGGAGTCGGTGGCCGGGCACCTGCGGCCGCAGCTGGACCGCGCGCTGGCGGTGACCGGCCTGAGTCGAGAGGACTTCGCGGTCTTCTGCGTGCACCAGGTCGCGACGCCGTATCTGCGCGCACTGCAGGAGATTGCCGACATTCCGGAGGAGAAGCTCGTGGTGACCATCGCCGAGCACGGCAACGTCGCCTCGTGCAGCATCCCGCTCCAGTTGAGCCTCGCCCTCGAGTCGGGCCGGTGCGGCCCCGGGGACAAGGTCGCCTTCATCGGTCTCGCCGGCGGCACCAGCATCGGCATCGTGTTCGTGGAGCTGTGATCATGGCCAACACCCTGTGGGTTGTCATTCCCGCCTTCAACGAGGCCAAGTGGATCGGGAGCACGCTGGCGTCGCTGGCCGGCCAGCGGCACGCCGCGTTCACCGTGCTGGTGGTGGACAACGCCTCCACCGACGGGACCGCCGACGTGGTCCGTCGGTTCGCCGACGAGCACCGTGGGATGGACGTGCGCGTGATCACCGAGACGCAGAAGGGCACCGGCGCCGCCTGCGACACCGGTTTCCGGCACGCCATCGCCAACGGGGCGACGCAGCTGGCCCGGACCGACGCCGACTGCCTGCTCCATCCACAGTGGACGGCGGCGGCGTTGCGGGCCTTCGCGTCCGGGCTGGAGATGGTCGGCGGCCGGCTGAAGGCCCGCACCGACGACTACCCGGTCACTGTGTGGGAGAAGGCGGTGCTGGCCTTCCTGATCCACGCGGGCGCGCTGGCCGCCCGGTTCCGGCGCGAGCACCGCGGGCCGCAGTTCCTCGGCCCCTATGTGTTGTGCACCGGCGGGAACAGCGCGATCACCGCCGATCTCTACGAGCGGTGCGGCGGCTATCCCCGAACATCCATCGAGGAGGATCACGAGGACCGCACGCTGATGAACCGGGTCCGGCAGGTCACCCGGGCGTACGGGCGACGTCGGGACATGGTGGTGTACTGGTCGATGCGCCGCACGAAGGCCTGGGGCGTGCGCAACACCCTGAACTGGTACACCGACCACAGCTACCGTCCCGAGGTCGTGGACGTCCGGTGAGCGCGACGTGGCATGAGCTCGGCGTGCAGCTGGCCGCACATCCGTTGGCGTACCCGGTGATCCGGACGCTGGGCCGGGTCGGCCCGGTGGTGCGGGTGCCCGGGCTCGGGGTGATGGTCAACGACGCCCGGCTGGCCCGGCAGGTGCTCACCGACCCGAAGACCTTCCGCACCGGCGGTGGCGGCGAGGCCGATCTGTGGACGCCGGTGTTCGGCCCTTCGATGCTGGTCAACATGGACGGCCCCGAACATCGGGCGATGCGCCGCAAGCTCGCGGAGTTCTTCACACCGGCCTATGTCAAACAGCTCTGCGCCGACGTGCTTGACGAACAGGTGGACCGGATGGCCGCCCGGCTGCGGCTGGGCGAGCCGGTGGACGTGGTGGACGCGACCAAGGTCATGTCCGGCGCGGTCACCAGCGCGCTGGTCGGGCTCACCGTCACCGGGTCGGCGCTGGAGCGCGAGGCCGGCTACCGGCGGCTGACCCACCAGTCGGAGCTGATCACCGGCATGGTCAAGCTGGGCCGGTTGAGCCTTACCCCGCAACAGATCGCCAAGGCGCGGGCGATCGCCGACGAGGTCGGCGCGGCGGCGTCGGCCGCCTGGGTGGCCGGCGACGAGAACACCGCCGTCGGCCGGATGCGCCACTTCGGACTGTCCGAAGTGGAGGCCCGTGGGCTGGCTTCGGCCTTCCTCATCGCCGGCACCGAGACCATTTCCAGCCTGGTGCCCCGACTGGTCGCGCTGCTGCACGATCACGGCGTGCTGCCGACGGTGGCCGATGCGTTGCGCGCGGGCGACACCGGGCCGTTGAACGCGGCGATCGACGAGACCTCCCGACTCGTCACGCCCGCGCCGATCATCCTGCGCAATGCGGCCCTGCCCGGCCGGGTCGGCGACGTCCGGGTCCTGCCCGGGGACCGGGTGGTCGTGTCCACCCTCAACTGCGCCAAGGCCTACGGCCGTTTCGACCTGGGCCGGGCCCACCCGCCGGAGCTGCGCCGGCTGTGGTTCGGCGCGGGCCCGCACTTCTGCCTCGGCTATCCGCTGGCCATGGCCGAGATCCACGCCATCGTCGGGGCGCTGCTCGAACAGAGCCCGCTGCGGATCACCGGGCGCAAGGCGGCTCGCGGCGTGCTCTTCCCCGCCTACCAACGACTGGAGGTCAGCCGAGCGTGATCGACATTGTGAACGCCGTCCTGGCGCAGGCGTCGACCAGGCCGGACGAGGTGGCCATCGTCGACAAGGACGGGGCGGTCACGACCTTCGGCGAGCTGCACGACCAAGTGGTCGCGGTTCGGAATGGCCTGCGCGCACGCGGAATGCAGGACGGCGACGGCGTGTTGTTCGCGGTGCGTACCTCGGCAGCCGGTGTCGCCCTGTTCCTCGGAGTGCTGGCGGCGGGCGGCGTGCTGATCACCGCGGACACCGCGGTCGGGCCGGAACTGGTTGCCGCACGGATGCGGGCGTACCGGCCGCGCTGGCTCGTCGCCGAGTCGGTGCTCTATCCGGCCAGCGTGTTCGGGCCGATGCGCTCGCTCTGTCGTCGCCGGGGCTGGTCGGTGCCGGATCTCCGCCAGGCGATCGCCGATCCGTCGATTCGGCACGTCTACAGTGGACGATGGCTGCCCGGTGTGCCCTGGGGTGCGGTCAAGGTTGGCGACCTGTCCGGCGACAAGCCATCCACACTGCCTGATCTGGACGCGCCCGCGTTGATCGTGTTCACCTCGGGCACCACCGAGCGTCCCAAGGGTGTCGTGCACACCCTGCGGACGCTGACCAATGCGGTGTACCTGCTCGCCGGACATTTTCCCTTTGCGGAAGGCGATGTCATGCACACCGACGGCATCGTCGCCGGACTGCCGGCACTGGTCAGCGGCGCACGGCTGTCGCTGGCCGCACCCGAGCGCTTCGCCCAGGACTTGGTCGACCGCAAGGTGACCCACGCCTACGGAGTTCCGGTGCAGCTGGCCGAAGTGTTCGACGTGTTGCCGAAGTGGCCCGAGCATGTGCGCTACCTGTTGATGGGCTCGGCCCCAGCCGCCCCGGCGGTGCTGCGGCAGGCGATGAGCGCGGTCCCCGACGGCCAGGTGCTCTCGATCTATGCGATGACCGAGGCAATCCCCATCGCGGTCGGGCGGGCCGAGGACAAGCTCGCGCACACCGAACAGGGCCACGCCGGCGACCTGCTCGGCGAGCTGTCAAACGGGGTCACCGCGCGGATCGCCGAGGACGGCGAGCTGCTGGTGACTGGTCCGAGCGTCTGCCGGGGCTATCTCGGCGAGCCGACGCTGGCCGAACTGCCCACCGGGGACCTGGCCCGGCTGGACGAGCGGGGCCGGATCATCATGCTGGGGCGCAAGAAGGACATGCTGATCAGGGGCTCGTACAACATCTACCCCGGCCTCTACGAGCCGTCCATCGCCCTGCTGCCCGGGGTGCGGGAGGCGGCCATGGTCGGCCTGCCCGACCCGGTGACCGAGGACGAGACCGTGGTGCTGGCGGTGGTGGCCGACGAGGGCGTGGACGCCGAGGCGCTGACGCGGCGTTTGCGAAGGCAGCTGCCCGACGTCATCGACGCCGAGGCGGTGCCGGACCGGATCGTGGTGCTCGACGAGTTGCCGCGCTCGGGCCGTTCCCGCAAGCTCGATCGTCCAGGGTTGCGGGCCGTGCTGGCCGGGCCGGCCACGTGAGGCTCGCGGTCACCGGGGCGACCGGTTTCGTCGGCGGCGAGGTGTGCCGGGCGGCCGTGGCGGCGGGCTGGGAGGTGCATGCGTTCAGCCGGCGGCCAGCCACTGTCCCTGGTGCCACCTACCAATCGTGGGATCTCAACGGCACACCGCCAGCACTGTCCGACGTGGACGCTGTGGTGCACTGCGCTGCCGCCGCCACCGACGCCGGTCGGCCCAGCGAGGTCTGGGCGGCCAACGTGGCCGGCACCCGCCGGGTGCTCGACGCGTTTCCCCACGCACGCATCGTGCATGTGAGCAGTGCCAGTGTGTACGACCCGTTCCGCCCGGCCGTGCGAGCGACCGAAGCGGAGGCGCCAGTACCGCGATATCTCAACGCCTACGGCGCATCGAAGGCCGCCGCCGAGCGAATTGTGCTGGCTGCCCGCCGCGACACCGTGATCCTTCGCCCGCACGCCGTCTACGGTCCCGGCGACACCACCCTGGTGCCGAGGCTGCTGGAGAACATCCGCGCCGGCCGTCTTCTCGTCCCCGGCGACGGCCGGGCGCTGCTGAGCATGACGGCCGTCGGCAACCTCGCGCAGGCGTGCCTGCTCGCCGCCCGCAGCACGCCGACCGGCGTGTTCAACATCGCCGACAGCGACACCCTGTCGATCGACCAGGCGCTTCGAGGCCTGCTCGCGGCCGCCGATGTCGACGCCACGCCGGTCTACCTGCCCACCCGCCTGGTCTGGCCGCTGGCGGCCGGTTTGGAAGCGGTGCAACGGTTCAGCGGCCGGCCACGGCGGATCCGCCTCAACCGGTACGTCATCAGCCAGCTCGCCATGGAGCGCACCCTGGACATCGGGGCGGCCGTCGACCGACTCGGCTACGCCCCCACGCCGACCATGTTCACCTACGGGGAACGCACTCGACAATCACCGTGACGACCGACCTGTGCCCAGTGCCGCCCCGGGCGGAAACGCGCGGCCGAACGCCGACTCGTGGTGGTTAGCAGATTCCCCTCTGACCTGCTATCCGCCACCAGTCGGCTGTGTCGGCTCTCCCATGCCGAACCAGTCTGACGGCGGCGGCTACCCGTCCGATATCGAACGGCTACCGGCCATCGCCGCAGCTCAGCCGGCCGGTTGGGGAAGCTTGGCTCAGCGGATTCGGTTGACCTGTTCCCGGGAGGCCCCGGCGGCCCGGGCGTAGCCGCCGACGATGGCGTCGAGCGCGGCCGGGTCGATGACGTCCTCGACGCGGGAGAACCCGTCCGGGGCAAGGCGCTCGACCTCGTCGATGACCCGCTCCGGGCCGCCGGTCCGGTTGCGCAGCACCACCTCGCGGGTGGCCGGCAGACGATCGTCCTGGTACGCCCGCAAAGCGTCGACGGGATCGGTGTGCCGGGAGAGATGGTCGGCGAGGCGGGCGGCGTCGATGATGGCCTGCCCGGCGCCGTTGGAACCCATGGGGTACATGGGATGCGCGGCATCGCCCAGCAGCGTCACCCGGCGCTGCGTCCAGTACGGCAGGGGATCCCGGTCGCACATGGGGAATTCGAAGCACTCCTCGGTCGAGGTGACGAGTGCGGCGTGGTCGAGCAGCGGCAGGTGGAAGCGGCCGAGGTGCGGCACGAGGCCGGCGGGGTCGGCCCGGCGGGACCATTCCTGGCGCTGCGGCGGCGGATCGCCGTCCCGCCCGGTCTGAACGCACAGCGCCCAGTTGGTGAGCCTGGTGTCGGGAGTCGCGCCCGCAGCGATCGGGTAGACCACGAATTTCGCCGCGTTGCCGCCGGCGATGACCGCGGAACGCCCGGTTCCGAACACCGGCCAATCCGTGGCCCCACGCCACAGCATGACGCCGTTCCACCGCGGCGCCCCCTCGGCCGGGAACAGCTGGGACCGCACTGTCGAGTGGATGCCGTCGGCAGCCACCAGCACGTCGCCACGCGCGGAGTCCACCGGCCGACCGGCGCGGTCGACGAAGTCCGCACGCACACCGGCCGTGTCCTGCTCGAAGCCGACCAGCCGCCGGCCCAGCCGCACCGCGTCCGGCCCCAGTCGTTCCAGCACCGCCCGCAGCAGCACCGCCTGTAACCGACCGCGGTGCAGGCTGAACTGGGGCAACGAGAATCCGGCGTCGAGGCCGCAGGGCCGGCGCAGGATCACCGGCCCCAGCCGATGGGCGTAGCACAGCTCGTGGGTGCGGATCCCCACCTCGTCCAGCCGGTCCAGCAGCCCCAGAGCGGCCAGTTCCTTGACCGCGTGCGGCAACATGTTGAACCCGACGCCCAGCTCCCGGACCTGCTCGCTCCGCTCGTGGACCACGCAGTCGAAACCGGCCCGGTGCAACGTCAGGGCCGCGCTCAGCCCACCGATTCCCGCGCCGACGATGACGATCCGCACGACCGGCCCCCTTCCGCCCCAACCCACTCTAGAACTGAACGCCCCGTCCTCCTACCAGCGGAAGGCGTGCGGCCTGAAGTCGGCGGTGGCGTCGTCCAGGTAGTAGGGCACGACGCAGCCGCCGGGCGACGCGTGGCACTGCTCGATCACGTGCCGGCGGTGGTTGCCGGCCGCGTTCGGGTCCCCGCCCATCCGCACGTTCACCTTGCTGGCCAACACGATGCGGTCACGCGCTCCCAGCTTGGCCAGGGCGCGGCGGAGAATCTCCTCGCTTCCCCTGGTCTTGGTCTCCCCCGTTCGTTCAGCTGCCAACGGAGCCGATCCTGTGACGCTCGGGATGACGCTGTCGGATCGGCGTGCACAGGCCGGCCAGCACGATCAGACCGAACGTCGCCCCGACGGCCAGCAGCGGGATCCGGGGGCCGAAGGCGCCGACCAGCGCGGTCAGTGTCGCCGCGCCGATGGGGCCGAGGGCGCTGTGCAGGGTCCAGAACGCGGCCGTGACCCGGCCGAGCAGGCGGTCCGGGGTGACCATCTGCCGCAGTGACATCGAGCAGATGCCGCCCAGCGCCATGCCGGCGCTGTAGACCAGGCCGGCCCCGGCCGCGACCACGACGTCGCCGGTGGTGCCGAACACCGCGATGGACGCGCCGATCAGCACGCACGCACCGAGCCAGCAGGCCCCGAAACCGAGCGACTGACGCATCCGCGCGGTCAGCGCCGCGCCCAGGACGGTGCCGACGCCGGTGAGGGCGAGCACCACACCGACGCCCTGATCGCCCTGCCCCAACTGGTTTCGGACGTAGAAGATGAACACGTCGGTCAGGCCCAAGCTGAGGAACGTGATCACGGTCAGCAGCATGGTCAGCGCCCGCAACACCGGTGTGCGCCAAAGGAAGCGAATGCCGTCGAGGAAACTGGACCGGACGTCCCGCCAGCGCATCGCCACCTCCGGCGGGGTGTGTGGCACTCGCAGCCGGATCAGCGACAGCCCCAGCACCGAGATCGCGAAGCTGACCGCGTCAAGTCCGATCGCCGTGGTGGCCCCGAAAGTCGCGGTGATCAGGCCGGCCAGCGGTGGCCCGAGCACCGCCGCGATGGCGTTGGTGGTCTCCAGCCGGCTGTTGGCCCGCACGATCTGGTCCCGGTCCACCAGGTTGGCCACCGCCGTCACGTAGCCGACCTGGAACAGCATGCTGAACACCGAGGCGACGCCCATCACCAGGTACAGCGGCCAGATCCGCGGGCTGAACAACCAGTACACCGGCACGGCCCCGTAGAGCACCGCCCGCGCCACGTCGCACAGCACCAGCAGCCGTCGCCGGTCCACCCGGTCCACGATCATGCCGGCGAACAGGCCCGTGACGACGGTGCCGACGCCGGCGATGCCGGTCAGCAGGCCCATCTGCCCCACCGAGCCCGTCGCCTTGAGCACCAGCAGCGGCAACGCGACCATCGCGAACGAGTCCCCCAGCGCGGACAGTGTCTGCACCAGCCAGAAGACGCCGAAATCGCGATCCCGCCACAGTGCGTCGCGCCCAGCCGCCACCCTGTCCCCCACCCCGTCAGCCGTCAACTGACCCCATCGTGGCACGGCGGACCGGGCACGGTCCGCCGGTTCACCAGGGCGGGAATCACCCGACTAAAGGATTGTTGACGAAGGGTGGTGGAGCGTGTCTAGTCGTCGTGACGACAGACTTCCTCTGGAGGGGCACGTGCGGAGCATGGCGAAGGCCGTCTCGATCGGCCTGTTATCGATGGTCGCGGTGGCCGGGCTGGCGCCGGTGGCGCAGGCCGCGGAGCCGGGCGGCGGCGACATCAAGGTGGCGCTGCAACAGATTCCGGGCCTGACGATCGTGAAGGAGGACCCGGCGCCGGCCGGGTTCCGGTTCTTCGAGTTGAACTACACCCAGCCGGCCGACCACCGGCACCCGCAGGCGGGCACCTTCCAACAGCGGTTCACCTTGCTGCACCGGGACTTCGCCGCGCCGACGGTGGCGTACACCAGCGGCTACAACGTCTCGACGGTGCCGAACCGGTCGGAGCCCACGCAGATCGTCGACGGCAACCAGCTGTCGATGGAGTACCGGTACTTCCTGCCCTCCCGGCCGAATCCGGAGAACTGGTCGCAGCAGCTGACGATCTGGCAGGCGGCGGCCGACGAGCACCGGGCGGTGCAGGCGTTCAAGGCGATCTACCCGGGCAAGTGGCTGGCCACCGGCGGCAGCAAGGGCGGCATGACGGCCACCTACTTCCGGCGGTTCTTCCCGAACGACGTCAACGGCACGATCCCTTATGTGGCGCCGAACGAGGTGGTCCAGGACGGCAGCTACAACCGGTTCCTGGCCCGGGTCGGCGACGACCCGGCCTGCCGCGACAACCTCAAGGCGCTGCAACGGGACACGTTGCGGCGACGGGCCGAGCTGGGGGCGATCGCGACCGCGGACGCGGCGAAGAAGGGCTACACGTTCAGCATCGTCGGGTCGGTGGACGAGTCGCTGGAGATCGCCGTGATCGACTCGTACTTCGCCTTCTGGCAGTACCAGAAGCAGGCCGACTGCGCCACGGTGCCGAAGGCCGGCGCGCCGGCCGACCAGATCTACGCCTGGTTCGAGAAGGTGGAGAGCCTCAACACCTACGCCGACCAGGAGGTGTCGCCGTTCATCCCGTACTACTACCAGGCGGCGGTCCAGCTGAACGCGCCCGAGGCGTACGACAGCTACCTGCGTGACCTGCTGCGCTACCCGGGCGCGGACGCGCCGCGGACCTTCGTGCCGAAGTCGATCAAGGTGCCGCCGTTCCAGCCGTTCGCGATGGCCGACATCGACTGGTGGGTGAAGACGCAGGGCTCGCAGTTCCTGTTCGTCTACGGCGCCAACGACCCGTGGGGCGCCGAGCCGTTCGTGCCCAGCCGCCACGACTCGTCCCGCTACTTCGTGGCCGGCGGCAACCACGGTTCGAGGATCGCCCAGCTGCCGGCCGACCAGGCCGCCACCGCGACGGCCACGGTGCGCCGCTGGGCCGGCCTGCCGGCGACGCCGGCTGGCCCGAGTTTCCGGCTGAACATGGTCGGATTCCCGCAGTTCGACGCCGACCTGTCGATGGTCGGCCAGCCGAGGCTGTGAAGCGTCGGCCCCGCCACGGCCGGGAAAGGCTGTGGCGGGGCCGAATCGCTCAGCTTCCGAGCAGCTCTTCCAGGGCGTCCGCGCCCAGCGCGGGCCCGTCGACCGTGCGCAGCTGCTCGCCGAACTTGGTGACGTTGGCCCGGATCACCGGGTCGGTGGCCACCTCCTCGACGGTGTCACGCAGCAGCTGAGCGGTGATCGCCTCCGGGTCGAGCTGACGGCCCATGCCCAGTTCCACCACGCGCCCGCCGTTGACGGTCTGCTCGGGCATCTGCGGCACCGACACCAGCGGCACCCCGTAGTACAGCGACTCCAGGGTGGAGTTCATGCCGGTGTGGGACAGGAACACGGTGGTGGCGGCCAGCACCGCCGGCTGCGGGACGTGCGCCGCGATCTCGAAGTTGGCCGGCGCCTCGGGCAGCTCCACCCGGCTGCCGACGGCCATCACCACGTGCCAGCGGCTGTTCCCGAAGGCCTCGACGCACATGTCGTAGAAGTCGGACCGGTCGTTGAAGGCGGTGCCCAGCGAGATGAACAGCACCGGCGAGCCGTCGGCCGGCGGCTGCCAGCTCTCGTCGTCGGCCCGGGAACCCACGGCGGGGCCGAGGAAGCGGTACCGGTTGTCGAAGCTGTCCCCGGCGATCTGGAACTCCCGCGGCACGAACACCAGGTTGAGCGGGGCGGACGGGCCGAGTGACAGCACCCCGGTCGCCGGCTCCGCCAGCCCGAGCGACGCGCGGAACGCCGCCTGCCCCTCGGCCATCGCGGCCATCGCCTTGTCCAGCTGCTCGTCGGCGGCCATGCCGCCGCGCACGATCATGTCCCGCAACGTGTGGTGCTCGTTGAAGGCCATGCTGGGCATCAGCCCGACCATCGGCACGTCCAGCTTGGCGGCCAGCATCACCCCGATCGGCGAGAAGCCGTCGAAGCAGATGACGTCGGGCCGGTCCTGCTGGAAGTGCTCCAGCAGACCCGGCAGCGCCTGCTCGGCCAGCTGCCGCATCATGGCCTGCATGCCGGCGAACATCTCGACCGAGAACTTGAACGGCCCGGGCGGCCGCTCCGGCATCGCCCACGGCGTCTCGATCGGGGTGGCCCCGATCGCCGCCACCTTGGGCAGCAGGTCGGCCCCGGTCAGGTAGGTGATCCGGTGGCCGCGGGCCACCAACTCCTCCACCAGCGGCAGAGTCGGGTTCACGTGCCCGTGCCCCGGCGGCACGGCGAAAACGATGTGCTTGCCCATGTCTCCCCAGCTTCAGTTCTCAGATGTTGTCGTGCCCCAGCAGAATCGCCCTGATGGCGCGGGTCATGTAGCGGATCAGCTCGTCCGGGGTCATGGCCGCGATCGGGCCGTCGGCCAGCACGTGACGGCTGTAGGCGACGCCCATGAACAGGGCGCCCAGCATGTCCGCCCGCTGCGGGACATCCTCGTCGTCGAGCATGCCTCGGTAGATCTCGACGCTGGTCTCGCGCATGGCGCGCAACAGGCTCTTGGCGTCGTCCTGGTCGGTGGCCGCGCCGCGGACCAGGGCGATGAACGGGTTGCAGCCCTCGGCGCTGGTCATGCGCTCCACATAGGCGCGGGCCACCCGCTCGGGCAGGCCCTCGACGTCGCCGACCACCTTGTCGGCCAGGTGCTGCGCGGGCACCGCGGCGACGAACAGCTTGGCCTTGGTCGCGAAGTGCATCATGACCAGCCCGTGGGTGACCCCCGCCCGCTCGGCGATCTGCCGGATGGTGGCCTTGTCGTAGCCGTGTTCAGCGAACACCGAGCGCGCCGCGGCCAGTATGGCCGCCCGCTTGGCCTCGGGATCCCGGACCCGCTTCGCCGTGGTCACACCACTAATGTACACGTGGTCAGTAACGCCCGGTGGTGTGATCTGCTTCGCACGGCCCGGAAACGCCGAGGGCGACCCGGGGAAGCCCCGGGTCGCCCTCGTTGATCAGGTTGGTGCGGTCAGCCGTCCGAGTCCGAGGACGGGATGTAGGCGCCGGGCACCTGGTCCGGGGCGAAGACCTTGCTCTCGCCCGGGTAGGGCTGCGTCCACCCGTGCGTCTGGTACCACGTGTAGTGGTTCATCTGCGCGGGATTGGCGTAGTCCGGCACGGCGTCGGGACCGGTGAGGCGCTGCTTGCCGGCCCACTGCTGCCACTGCGCGGCCAGCTGCTGCTTGTCGGCCGGCACGGTGGTCGACGGCTCGGCGGCGGCGTACTGCGCCGGCACGTTGTCGTTGCCGCAGCTCGGCGGCGTGGACAGGCCCAGCGTCAACGAGGTGCGGTTGGGCACGGCGTTGAACGGCGTGTTGTCGGGCTTGCCGGTGAACGCCCCGAACATCGGCGTCGCGGCGCTGTCCTTCTGGTTCATCGGGTGGATGCCGAGGATCTGCTCGATGGTGCGGATCATGGTGATCTGCGAGTAGTAGTGGTTGTCCACCACGCCGTGCTGGGCCCACGGGCTGATGATCTGGATCGGGGCCCGGTGCCCGTCCACGTGGTCCAGACCGGCCTGCGAGTCGTCCTCGACGACGAAGATCGCCGAGTCCTTCCAGTACGGGCTGTGCGAGATGGTGTCGACGATCTGCCCGGTGGCCAGGTCGTTGTCGGCGACCTGGGCGGCCGGGTTGGGCGGGCCGCCGGTGTGGTCGCTGGACAGCCAGAACATGTTGAAGTTGGCCGGCCCGTTCTTGGCGAAGTCCTGCTTCCAGATCTGCTCGCGGTAGATGTCCGGCACCGAGGTGTCGAACTTCGGGAAGCCGGGCACCGACACCTTGTTCAGCGACGGGATCGGCGACGAGGAGTTCAGCGGGTAGGCCGTCGGCTGCCCGGTGGCGGCCATGTTCTTGGCGTCGCAGTACAGGTTCTGCCAGCTGGCGTCGGCCGGCTTGGTCAGGAACTGCTGGAACTCGCCGAAGTCCCGCACCGTCTTGCCGGCGGCCTGGGCACCGGTCCAGATGAAGCCGGACTCCTGGTGGCCCAGCGCGTCGTCCTCGGTGTCGTAGCTGCGCAGGTACTCGCCGGCCGAGGACTCGGTGTACTCGGGATTGTCGGCCTGCATCAGCCAGTTGTGGCCCTCGGCCGAGTTGGTGCCGATGTCGTAGGTGTTGTCGTACAACCCGAACTGCTGCTCGAGGGCGTGCTGGTTGGGCGTCACGTTCTCGCCGAACTGGGCCAGCGCCGCGTTGCCGTTGCCGCGCGCGTCGTCGCCGTAGACCTGGTCGTAGGTCCGGTTCTCCTTGACGATCAGGAACACATGCTTGATCGTCGACGGGTCGCCGAGCCGCTGCGGCACCGGAACCGGCTTCGCCTTGCCCTTGTCGTTGGCCGTCTGCACCGAGCCGGCGGTCCAGCCGTTCTGCTGGAACACCTTTCCGGTGTAGGCGCGGATGGTGTGGTCGTCGGGCAGCCGGAACTTCTGCACGCTGGCGGTGGTGTCGTGGGTGCCGTGCCCGGCGGCCGTGGTCGGGCGGCGGGCGTCGATGCCACGGGTGTTGGAGACCACGACCGTGTTGCCGACGGTGGTGATCGCCGTCGGGAAGTAGTCCGTCGGCAGCAGACCGACGTAGCTGACCGGTTCCTGGGCCCAGGTGTACCGGTAGACGGCGACGGCGTTGGCCCGGCCGAGGGTCACCAGCAGGTGGCCGTCGCCGGTCATGGTGATGCCGTCCGGCTCGTAGCCGACCGAGGCCTCGGGCCACGGCTGCGTCGCGATCGTCTGCACGACCTTGTTGCGGCCGGTGTCGATGACCGAGACGGAGTTGCTGGCCGTGTTGGCCACGAACAGCGTGCTTCCCTTGGCGTACAACGCGGTCGGGTGCAGGCCGACGTCGATGCTGCTGACCGCCGGGTGGGCCAGGTCGATCACGCTGACCGTGCCGGTGGTGGTGGCGCCGGTGACGGGGTTGGCCGGCACCTGCGTGTTGTACGAATTCAGTGTGGTGTCACCGGGTTGCGCCGGGCGGCCGCCCTCATTGCTGACGTAGAGCCGGTTTCCGATGCGCACGAGGTCGCGCGGGGCGTTGCCGACGGCCCAGCTCTGCTGGATGGCCCCGGAGACCGCGTCGATGGCGACGACCCGGTTCTGGCCGTTGACCGCGGCGTAGACCGTCTTGCCGTCGGCGGAGAACACCGCCTGCGCCGGCAGGCCGTGCTTGTCGCCGTCGGCCGGGATGGTGACGAACGTGGGGTTGGCCAGCGAGCCGTCGGCGTTGACGGTGAACCGGCGGTAGCCGTCGGTCTGGGCCATCCACAGCGTCTTGCCGTCCGGCGAGTACGACGGGCCCTCCTGGCCGACGTCGTTGCCGGGGATCTTGAGGTCGGCCGTCGCCGAGTTGCCGACGAGCTGCTGGACCTTCCAGTTCTTCAGGTCCACCACGGTCAGCGCGATGCCGCCGTCGGTGGTGAGCGCGGCCAGGTGGCTCCCGTCGGGGCTGACCGCGGAGGCCATGATCTTGCCGTTGTTCACGACCAGGCGGTCGCCGATCGGGTTGAGATACTGGTCGCTGGAGATGACCTCGCCCTGACTGGTCATGTCGCCGACCTGCTCGGTGCCGAACTGGCGGGTCGACGCGGAGCCGACGCCGGCCCCGGTGGCGACCAGGGCCAGCGTGGCCGCGCCGGCCGTCCAGACCCGTAGCCGGCCTCGCCTGCCGGCCTGCTTTCTTCTGCGACGTGTTACCTGCATTCGGTCATCCCTTCGACAGCAGATCGATGTGGCCGTCGAACTGCCACAGCGGGTTCGGTTGGTCGCCGGTCGGCGTGCGCACCTGGAAGTAGCCGTTGACCTCCTTCGGCCCGTCGCCGTCGGCGACGTACTGGCCGTCCGAGGTGATGTCGAGCTGGTAGATCGCCTGCCCCACGGCGGTGGTGTTGGGCAGGTGCCAGGAGGCCACGCAGCGCCAGTCGTTGCCGGGGCCTTCGGGCGCGACCAGCCCGTCCCCCTTGGTGCACGCGACCGTGGTGGCCAGCTCCTGCTCGGTGACGTCCGGGTGGTGCAGCTGCTGGGCCTGGAGCCGGTAGAGATGGCCGAACGCGGTGGCCACGGCCTGCTGGATCTTGTCCTGCGCGATGCCGGAACCCGTTGCCGGCGTGGCGATCGCGACGACGCCGATGGTCACGACGAGCAGCCCGGCCAGCGGCGCGGCCCCCAGGGTGAGGGCCCGGCGGCCCAGGCCGTCGAGGGTGAGGTTGGTGAAGTCCCGGCGCAGGAACAGAATCCAGGCCAGCGCGGTGGCGGCGACCGCCCACACCAGGCTCACCACGATGCCGATCAGCAGCGGCCCGAGCTGCGCGGGGCTGGTGAACAGGCCCTCCCACGCGATGAAGGCGTAGCTGGGCAGAGCGAGGCGGATCGCGACCGGCAGCGGCAGCATCTGCGCCAGTCCCATGGCCAGGGCCACCACGGCCGGTAGCAGCAGGCCCATCGGCGACCGTCCTAACGCGACAGAGCCGAGCAGGCCGATGCCGGCCAGGGCCAGCGTCGGGGCCAGCACGCAGATCCACGCCAGCAGCACCAGCCCGGCGGCGTCCCCGGGGGCGAGCACCTGGCCGTCGAGGGCGACCAGCGGCTGGCTGCCGACCGCCACGACACCGCCGACCGTGCTGGACACGGCCATGCCGACCACCAGCGCCAGGATGACGGTGAGGCTGGCCAGCGCCTTGGCCACGAAGATCCGGCGGGCGGACCGCACCGCGACCAGCAGGTGCCGCCAGGTGCCGAGCCGGTCCTCGGCGGCGAACACGTCGCCGGCGACCACCGAGGTCAGCAGCGGCAGCGCGTAGACGCCGGCGAAGCCGAGCATCACCAGCGGCCCGGCCCAGCCGGTGATGTTCATCCACCGTCCGAACAGGGTGTCGGTCGGCAGGTCGCTCTGCTCGCTCACCGCGGCCACGAACGCCGCCGGGGCGAGCCAGCAGGCCAGGACCAGCAGCCGGATCCGCCACTGGGACAGCAGCTTCACCAGTTCGAACCGGTACGCGCCGGCCACCGGGACCGGGCGGGCCACCGGGGTTTCCAGAACGGTCATCGGCCGCTCTCCTCCTGCTCGGTGAGGGCCAGGAACGCGGCCTCCAGCGGCGACACCACCGGGGCCAGTTCCCGCAGGGCGATGCCGTCGCGCACGAGCCGGGTCACGAGTTCGTCCATGGCCGGCGTTTTCGCCCGCACCACAAGGAGTTCGGCATTCGCGCTGCCGACCAGCTCGACACCGGCCGTGCTCCCCGCGAGCCGCCGGGCCGCCTCCGGGTCGGAGGTGCGCAGCCGGTAGTCGAGTTCACGGTTGTCGGTGGACAGCTTGCCCAGCGGGCCGGAGAAGGCGACCCGCCCGGTGGCGATGATCGTCACCTCCGAGCACAGCGCCTCGACGTCGTCCATGTTGTGGCTGGAGACGATCACCGTGGCGCCGCCGGCCGCGAGCCGGTTGAGCACGCCGTGCACGTGCTTCTTGCCGGCCGGGTCGAGTCCGTTGGACGGCTCGTCCAGCACCAGCAGCCGGGGTTCGGTCAGCAGCGCCGCCGCGAGCCCGAGCCGCTGGCGCATGCCCAGCGAGAAGCCCCGGACCCGGTCGTCGGCGACGTCGGTGAGGCCGACCTGCTTGAGCGCGTCGTCGATGTCGGCGGCGCGGCCGCGCAGCCGGGCCAGCGCGGCCAGGTTGCCGCGGGCGGTCAGCGACGGGTAGAGGCCGGGTCCGTCCACGAAGCCGGCGATCCCGTCCGGGGCGGCCAGCGCCCGGCCCACCGGCGCGCCGAGGATCTCCAGGCTGCCCTCGTCGGCGACGGCCAGGCTCAGCAGCAGCCCGAGCAGCGTCGTCTTGCCGGCCCCGTTCGGGCCGACCAGGCCATGGATCTGTCCCGGCGCGACATCCAGGTCGACTCCGTCGAGGGCGACAACGTCGCCGAAGCACTTGGTGATGCCGCGCGCCCGGACCGCGAGCGTCGTTTCTCCCACGGGGTGAGCAACGTAGGCGCGGCAGGTAACGGGGTGGCGGCGAGTTGGCTGAACATTCGGGGAACTCGCGTGACTACCCTATCGCGACAGCAATCGCCGCGACGACGAGCAAAGCGGCCAAAGCGACAAATCCTCCGCTCACCGCCGCGACCGTGGCGACCGCGCCGACCAGCAGCGGACCGCCGGCGTCGCCGAGCTCACGGCCTACCTCGGCGCTGCCCATGGTCTGCCCCAGCCGCTCCGGCGGCGTCGACGCGGCCAGCATCGCGAAGCCCAGCGGCGTGACCACCGCGACGCCCACGCCGATCACCAACGCTGCCAGGACAATTCCGACAATTCCCGGCACGGTGGCCGCGATCACGAAGCCGCCAGCGGCCAGCCCCAGGCCGATCGCCATGCCGACGCCGTCACGCAGCCGGCCGGCGTCGCGGGCCCGGCCGATCCGTGGCTGCACCACCGCCGCCGCGGCCGCCAGCACGGACACCGCCGTGCCGGTGACCAGCGGCCCCAGGGCGATGCCCTGCACCGGCAGGAATCCGACGCCGGTGGCGAGCGCGGCGGTGGCCGCGGCCAGCGCCGCCGTCGGCCGGAGGAAACTACCGCTGGTCAGGCGGCGGGCCAGGTCGACCACGGTCTGTCGGGCCCGCGGCAACGGCTCCAGCCGTGGTGCCGCGATCGCCGCCCACACCGCGACGGCGGCGGCAAGGCCGGCGAGAGTGGTGAACAGCAACGCGAACCCGCCCACGGTGATCAGCGCGCCGCCGAGCACCGGCCCCAGCGCGTAGCCCAGGCCCTTCCACGCCCCGTAGCGGCCGAACGCCCGGCCCTGCCGGGCTTTCGGGGTGAGGCGGGCCACCATCGCCCCGGCCGCCGGTGAGAACGCGGCCGCCGCCGCGCCCTGGGCGAAGCGGGCCACCCCGACCGCGCCCGGGTCGCCGGCGAACACGAACGCCGCCGAGGCCAGCGCGAACGCCACCAGGCCGCCGAGCAGCACCGGCCGGGGCCCGATCCGGTCGGCCAGGCCGCCGAAGACCGGCTTGAGCAGCACCTCCGCCCCGTCGTAGACGGCGAGCACGATGCCCAGCGCCAGCAGGGACCCGGTGTGGCCGCCGAGGTTGGCGGCGATGCTGTGCGCGCCGAAGGCGGTGACGAAGCCCGCGGCGTACAGCGGGCGGACGCCTTTCACAGCCACAGCCTCATTCTCAGCGAACCCTCAGTCGATTCGACCCGATTGCCGGTGTCGGGGGCAGAATAGCGCCGACCACGGGGGGCGATTCTCATCGGCGAGTGGATCAGCAACTGGATCATGACGGTGCCGCCGCTGGCGGTGTACCTGTCCGTCGGCCTGATCATCATGATCGAGAGCCTGGGCATCCCGCTGCCGGGCGAGTTCGCGCTGGTCGGGGCCTCGCTGCTGACGTTGCAGCCGCACGCGCCGGTCCAGTGGGGCATCATCGCGGCCTGCGCCAGCGCGGGGGCGATCATCGGGGATTCGATCGGGTACACCATCGGCCGCAAGGGCGGCCGGCCGCTGTTCGCCTGGGCCGGCCGGAAATTCCCGAAGCACTTCGGGCCGGGGCACATCGCCGCGGCGGAGAAGGCGTTCGACCGGTGGGGCATGTGGGCGGTGTTCTTCGGCCGCTTCATCCTGCTGCTGCGCATCCTGGCCGGTCCACTGGCCGGCGCGCTGAAGATGCCCTATCCCCGCTTCCTGATCGCCAACGCGCTCGGCGGCATCGTCTGGGCCACCGGCACCGCGGCCCTCATCCACTACGTCGGCAAGGTCGTCGAGACGTGGCTGAGCGGCATCGCGCTGTGGGGCCTGGTCGCCGCCCTGCTCGGCGGCCTGCTGCTGTCGTTCCTGATCAAGCGCCGCGCCGACCAGGCGGCCCGCGAGTCCTGAGCAGTCATCGGGAGGCTCGGAGGAATTCCCGGTTCAGGTTGGCGATGCTGGCGAACGGGATGCCCTTCGGGCACGAGGCGACGCACTCGCCGGTGTTGGTGCAGCCGCCGAAGCTCTCGTCGTCCATGGCGGCGACCATGTCCAGCACCCGCCGTTCCCGTTCGGGCTGCCCCTGCGGCAACACGTTGAGGTGGCTGACCTTGGCCGACGTGAACAGCATCGCCGAGCCGTTGGGGCAGGCGGCGACGCAGGCCCCGCAGCCGATGCAGGTGGCGTTGTCGAAGGCGACGTCGGCGTCGGGCTTGGGCACCGGCGTGGCGTGCGCGTCGGGGGCGCTGCCGGTGGGGGCGGTGACGTAGCCGCCGGCCTGGATGATCCGGTCGAACGCCGACCGGTCCACCACCAGGTCCCTGACCACCGGGAAACCCTTGGCCCGCCAGGGTTCCACGTCGATGACGTCGCCGTCGCGGAAGGCCCGCATGTGCAGCTGGCAGGTGGTGGTCCGCTCCGGGCCGTGGGCCCGGCCGTTGATCACCACGCCGCAGGAGCCGCAGATGCCCTCCCGGCAGTCGTGGTCGAACGCCACCGGCGGCTCGCCCCGGGTGATCAGATCCTGGTTGAGCACGTCCAGCATCTCCAGGAAGGACATGTCCGGGCTGACGTCGTCGACCTGGTAGGACACCAGCCGCCCGCGGTCCTTCGGCCCGGACTGGCGCCAGATGCGCACGGTGAGTTTCACGTGTAGCTCCGCTGGGTGGGGTGAACGTGGTCGAAGGTCAGGGTTTCGTGGTGCAGCACGGGTTTGTCGCCGTGTTCCCACGCGGCGACGTGGCTGAAGTCGACGTCGTCCCGCCGGGCCTCGCCGTCGGGGGTCTGGTGCTCCTCACGGAAGTGTCCGCCGCAGGATTCCTCGCGCAGCAGGGCATCCAGCAGCATCAGCTCGGCCAGCTCCAGGAAGTCCGCCACCCGGTTGGCCTTCTCCAGCTCCTGGTTGAGTTCCCGGCCCTCGCCGGGCACCCGCACCGACCGCCAGAACTCGGCCCGCAGCTCGGGGATTCGGTCGAGCGCCTTACGCAGGCCACTTTCGTTGCGGGACATGCCGCAGTGGTCCCACATCAGCAGCCCCAGCTCACGGTGGAACGAGTCCACGGTCCGCGTGCCGTTCACCGACAGCAGGCGGTCAAGGCGTTGCCGCACCTCGGTTTCCACGGCTGTGACGGCCGGATTCGTTGGGGTGACTGGGTCGAAGGTGTTGGCGCCGATGTAGTCGTTGATGGTGGCCGGTAGCACGAAGTAGCCGTCGGCCAGGCCCTGCATCAGCGCCGACGCCCCGAGCCGGTTGGCCCCGTGGTCGGAGAAGTTGGCTTCACCGATGACGAACAGGCCGGGGATGGTGCTCTGCAGGTCGTAGTCCACCCACAGGCCGCCCATGGTGTAGTGGATCGCCGGGTAGATGCGCATCGGGACCCGGTACGGATCCTCGGCGGTGATCCGCTGGTACATGTCGAACAGGTTGCCGTAGCGGGCCTCGATCGCCGGCCGGCCCAGGCGTTCGATGGCGTCGGCGAAGTCCAGGTACACGCCCAGTCCACCGGGTCCGACACCCTGTCCGGCGTCGCAGACGTTCTTCGCCGCCCTCGAAGCGATGTCCCGCGGCACCAGGTTGCCGAAGCTCGGGTACATCCGCTCCAGGTAGTAATCCCTTTCGTCCTCGGGAATCTGGTCCGGCGAGCGGGTGTCGCCACGGCGTGCGGGCACCCAGATCCGGCCGTCGTTGCGCAGCGACTCGCTCATCAGGGTCAGCTTCGACTGGTGGTCGCCGGAGCGGGGAATGCAGGTGGGGTGGATCTGAGTGAAGCACGGGTTGGCGAAGTAGGCGCCACGGCGGTGGGCCCGCCAGATCGCGCTCGCGTTGGAGCTCTTGGCATTGGTAGACAGGTAGAACACGTTGCCGTAGCCGCCGGTGGCCAGCACCACGGCGTCGGCGAGGTGGGTGGTGATCTCGCCGGTGATCAGGTCGCGGGCCACGATGCCCCGGGCCTGGCCGGCCACGACGATCAGGTCCAGCATCTCGGTGCGCGGGTGCATCTCCACCATGCCGGCCCCGATCTGCCGCGACAGCGCCTGGTACGCCCCGAGCAGCAACTGCTGGCCGGTCTGGCCACGGGCGTAGAACGTGCGCTGCACCTGGACTCCGCCGAACGAGCGGGTGTCGAGCAGGCCGCCGTACTCGCGGGCGAACGGCACGCCCTGGGCCACCGCCTGGTCGATGATCTGGGTGGAGATCTCGGCCAGTCGGTACACATTGGACTCCCGCGAGCGGAAGTCGCCGCCCTTCACCGTGTCGTAGAACAGCCGGTAGGCGGAGTCGCCGTCGTTGCGGTAGTTCTTGGCCGCGTTGATGCCGCCCTGCGCGGCCACCGAGTGGGCCCGGCGCGGGGAGTCCTGGAAGCAGAACTGCACCACGTGGTAGCCCTGCTCGGCCAGCGTCGCGCCGGCCGAGGCGCCGGCCAGCCCGGTGCCGACGACGATCACCCGGTGCTTGCGGCGGTTCGCCGGGTTCACCAGCTTGGCGGTGAACTTCCTTTCGTCCCAGCGCTTCTCCAGTGGCACTGAAGGAGCCTTGGTGTCGTGTATCGCAGCACCGACGGTGTGTTCGAGCATGTCAGGCCACCAATCCGGTCATCACGCCGATCGGGACGGCCAGGAAGCCGCCGGTGATCACCACGGCCACCACGGCGCCGACGGTCCGGACCGCGTTGCCGGCGACGCCCAGCGTGCGGGCGGCACTCCAGAAGCCGTGGTTGAGGTGCAACCCGAGCATGAGCAGGGCCACGATGTAGATCACGTTGACCCACCACACGCCGAAGTCGGCGAGGATGTTGTGATAGGGGTCGCCGTCCACGAAGTCCCGGTTGGCCACACCCACGGTGAGATCGAGGATGTGCCAGACCACGTAGACGGCCAGGGTCGCGCCACCCCAGCGCATCGTGCTGGTGGCGAAGCTGGCCCGAGCCCGTTGACTGTGCGCGTAACGGACCGGGCGGGCCCGACGGTCCCGAATGGACAGTTGCACGGCGGCGGTGATGTGCAGCACCACCGCCACGACCAAGCCGACCCGCATGATCCAGAGGAACACGCCGTACGGCAGCGCCGGCTCGCCGATGGTGCGCAGCCAAGCGGCGTACTCGTTGAGATCGGCCGCGCCCAGGAACACCTTCAGGTTGCCCAGCATGTGCGCGAACAGGAAGGCCACCAGGGCCAGGCCGGTCACCGCCATGACGGTCTTCTTGCCGATCGTCGACGTCCAGAACCGGCCGACCGAGGAGCGTTTTCGTGGTGGGACAGCAAGCTCGGTGGACACGGGACCGACGCTAGGAGCGCGCCCACCAGAGGGCAAACAGAAGCTGGGTCTGGTCAGCAGAGGCTGTGCCTATGATAGGGTGGTGCAGCTCCACCAGCTCGCCTACTTCGTGGCCGTCGCCGACACCCGGCACTTCACCCGGGCCGCCGAGCGGATGCGGGTCGCCCAGCCCTCGCTCTCGCAGCAGGTGCGGGCCCTGGAGCGGGACGTCGGGGCCGAGCTTTTCCACCGGATACGGGGAAATCTCTCGCTGACCGAGGCCGGCGAGACGCTGCTGCCGTTCGCCCGGCGGATGCTGGCCGAGGCCGAGTCGGCGTACCAGGCCGTGCGCGAACTGGACGAACTGGGCCGCGGACGGGTGCGGCTGGGGGCCACCCCGAGCCTGTGCACCGGCCTGCTGCCGGCCATGCTCGCCGGGTTCCGCACCGCCTACCCTGGGATCGAGCTCACAGTGCACGAGAGCGGTTCGCGGGACCTGCAGACCGAATTGTCCGAGGGCGCGCTGGATCTGGCCATCATCGTCGACTCGCGGCTGCGCGACGAGAGCCGGCTGTCCACCCTGCCGCTGCTCATCGAGGAGCTGGTGGTGATCTCGGCCATGGACCGGCCGGCCCCGGTGCGGCGGGCCCGGGTGCGGATCTCCGACCTGCGGGACCGCCCGCTGGTGATGTTCCGCCGCGGCTACGACCTGCGTGACGCCACCGTGAACGCCTGCCGGGCCGAGGGTTTCGAGCCGTCGTTCGCCATCGAGGGCGGGGAGATGGATGCCGTGCTGGAGTTCGTGCGGGCCGGCATGGGGATCGCCGTCGTGCCCAGCACCGTGGTCAGGGACCGGTTCCGGGTCACGAGGTTCGCCGAGCCGGGGCTCAGCCGGGTGGTGCGGCTGGCCTACCGGCAGGACGTCGAGCCGTCGCGGGCCGCGCGGGCGCTGCGCGACGCCATCACCCGGCACCTGGCCAACGCCGCCGCCCTCCCCCGCGGCACCCAGTCCCTGGTCCGCCCCTGACATCGCGAGTCCCGCGCTCAGGCAACTGAATGTCGAGTTCCGGAACTCGACACATGGTTGCCCGAGAGCGGGACTCGCGGGGGTCAGCAGCCGTTGAGCATCGTCTGCAGGGCCGTCTTCTCCGTGGACTGGAGCGTGAGGCCCCAGACCGACTTCACCTTGATCCACATCTCCGCATAGGTGCAGCGGAAGGCCGTGCGCGAGGGCTGCCAGGTCGACGGGTCCTGGTCGCCCTTGGACTGGTTGACGTTGTCGGTGACCGCGATCAGCTGCGGGTCGGTCAGGTCGTTGGCGTACTGCTGCCGCTTGCTGTCCGTCCAACTCGACGCGCCCGAGCGCCAGGCCTCGGCCAGCGGCACCACGTGGTCGATGTCCACGTCCGAGGCCTGCGTCCAGGTCGCCCCGTCGTACGGGCTGTACCAACTGCCCGCGGTGGCGGCGCAGGCGCTGTTGACCGTGACGCCCGTGCCGTCGCGCTTGAGCACCGTCTCCCGGGTGTCGCAGGTGCCCGAGATGATGATCCAGTGCGGGAAGCGGTCCCGGGAGTACCCGCTCATGGATCCCTCCGCCCGCACCGTCAACGCGTTGAGCTCCGACTGCGCCGTCGCCTTGCTCGGGATGTTCGGCGGCATCGCCGCCGCGGACGGCGCCAGGGTCACCGCCGTCGCCGCGCAGGCCAGCAGGGTGAGCGCGACGGACAGCGCCCGCCGCTTGATCATGGAGTCGGCCATGGATCTCCAATGGTCGCAGGGTGAAGACCTTCATCGTTCGGTTACCCACTCGCGCCGCTCAACACCCCCAACCCGACAATCAGCACCTTTTGCCTCCCGTCCGCCGCCCGGCCATCTGGCTTTAGAACGGCATTGGTTGCGCTGCCACGCGCCGAAGTAGCCGTTGACTACTTTGTAGCCATTGCCTACTCTCCACATGTAGCCATCGCCTACTTCAGGAGGTTGTCAGTCATGTTCGCCCAGCGTGAGGACGTTTTTGTGGCCGGGGAGTGGGTGCCGGCGACCGGCGACCGCTACCTCGAGATGGTCAATCCGGCGACCGAGCAGCTCGCCTACCGGGTACGGGAGGCCGGCCGCGCGGAGGTGGACGCGGCGGTGCTTGCGGCGCGGGAGCTGCTGGCATCCGGGGAGTGGCCGGCGAAGGACCGGGCGGCGGCGCTCGGGCGGTTCGCCGACGAGTTGGCGCGGCGGGAAGGCCCGATCACCGAGGCGATCCGCAACGAGATGGGCGCGCCGGTGAATCGGCAGAGCGAGGTGCAAGGCGCGGTGGGCCTGACCAGGTTCCTGGTGTCGCTGGCCGACGAGCTGCGGTTCGAGGAACGCCGCGAGGGGGCGTTCCGGCCGAGCGTGATCCGGCGGGTCCCGGTCGGCGTGGTGGCGGCGGTGGTGCCGTGGAACGCGCCGCTGTTCCTGGCCCTGCAGAAGGCGATCCCCGCGCTGCTGGCCGGCTGCCCGGTGATCATCAAGCCGGCGCCGGAGACGGCCTACGACTCCACGGTCCTGGCCGAGGCGTTCCGGGCGGCGGACCTGCCCCGGGGCGCGGTCAGCATCCTGCCGGCGGACCGGGAGGTCTCCGAGTACCTGGTGGCCCACCCGGGCGTGGACAAGATCTCCTTCACCGGCAGCACGGCGACCGGCCGCCGGGTCGCGGAGCTGGCGGCCCGCGAGTTCAAGCGGGTCACGCTGGAACTGGGCGGCAAGTCGGCGGGAATCGTGTTGCCGGACGCGGACTTCGGCACGATCATGCCGGCGGTGGTCACCGGCACCACGGTGAACTCCGGCCAGGCCTGCTCGCTGCTCAGCCGGCTCCTGGTGCCCCGGGCCCGGCGGGCCGAGTTCATGGCCGCCTACACCACCGCCCTCGACAACGTGATCGTCGGCGAGCCCACCGACGCGGTGACCACCCTCGGCCCGATCGTGTCGCGCCGGCAGTACGACCGCGTGCTGTCCTACATCGACCTCGGCCGACAGG
Source organism: Kutzneria sp. CA-103260 (assembly GCF_018263855.1). GTDB lineage: Bacteria > Actinomycetota > Actinomycetes > Mycobacteriales > Pseudonocardiaceae > Kutzneria. The sequence goes on from NZ_CP073318.1 coordinate 6,047,958, forward strand.
AGGGTGCGACCCTGGCCTACGGTGGCGGCCGCCCCGCTGGCGTGAACGTCGGATTCTATGTGCGGCCAACGGTTTTCACCGACGTCGACAACACCATGCGCATCGCCCAGGAGGAGATCTTCGGGCCGGTGGTCTGCGTCCTCGACTACGACACCGTCGACGAGGCCGTCGCCGTCGCCAACGCGTCCCCGTTCGGCCTGTCCGGCGCGGTCTTCGGCGACCCCGATCAGGCCATCGAAGTGGCGCTTCGGGTCCGCGCCGGCGCGCAGACCGTGAACACCGCGGTCGACTTCGACTTCGACGCTCCCTACGGCGGTTTCAAGGCCTCCGGCGCCGGCCGCGAGCTCGGCGGCGTCGAGGGGATCATGAGCTTCACCGAGCCCCTCACGGTCGGCGTGTGAGGTAGTCTGGCCGGCCCGCCGCTGTCGTCTCCTGAGAAGGTGGTTCGTGCCCCCCAAATCCAGCCCCTACCACCACGGCAGCCTGCGCGCGGAACTGCTCGACCTGGCCCAGAAGCGCATCGAGGAGACCGGTGCCGCCGGCTTGTCGCTGCGTGAGCTGGCCCGCGAGATCGGCGTCAGCCACGGCGCCCCGCAGCGGCACTTCGCCGACAAACAGGCGCTGCTGGACGCGCTGGCCGTGCGTGGGCTCGACGAGTTGGGCGAACTGACCGAAGCTCGGATCGGGGCGTGCGAGGACGGCGACTTCGACCAGCGGCTGCTGGCCTTCGCGCACGCCTACGTCGACTTCGCCACCGCCCACCCGGTGCTGCTGGGCCTGATCTTCACCCGCAAGGACGCCGAGTCCTCGGCCGAGCTGCGCGCCGCCAACGAGCGGGCCTTCGCCGCCCCGCAGCGAATGATCGCCGACGCCCTGCGGGCCGGGGACATCGTCGACGATTACGAGCGGGTGAGCATGGCGGTGCTGGCCACGATCCAGGGCCTGGCCACCATCATCGGCAGCGGCATGATCGGGAACCGGCCGCCGGAGACGGTGGTCGCCGGCACCATCGGCACGCTCATCGCCGGCCTGCGCGCGGGACCGGGGTGACCGCCGTGGACGGTCAGCACAACGGGAGCGGCAGTTTCGCGGCCGCGGGGCCAAGGGCGGCGCGCTCGGCGGCGGTGGGGAGGCGGCGGCCGGTGCCGATGCGGAGGGCGTCGGCGTCGGACAACGAGGCGGGGAAGGCGAAGCCGGCGATCTGTTCGAGCATGGCCCGGGCCTCGCGAGCGGCCGGGGGTGCGGCGCTGGGCGACAGGTCGAGGTGGTGGAGGGTCCACTCCATGACGTAGGCGGTGAGGTAGTCGCCGGCGGTGAGGACCTGGTCGCGGGTGCCGACGCAGGCAGCGGGGTCGGCGAGGGAGGCGGCGCGGCCGGCGGCGGAGCCGACGTCGTCGAGGTGGAACTTGAGCAGGGCGGGATCGCCGTAGGCGGCGGCGAGGCGGACGGTGAGGGCGTCGAGGGGGTCGGCGCCGGTGGGCGGCGTGACGACCTCCCAGTATGAAATGGCGTCCCGGGTGGGAGGGGCGTCGGCGGGGGTGGCCAGGGTGATCAGGACGTCCTGGGCGTCTATGACGAGGTGGCAGACGAGGTCCCGGACGAGCCAGCCGGCGCAGCCGGAGGGGAGCTCGAAGTCGCGGTCGGGCAGCGCCGCGACGGCCGAGAGCAGGGCGGTCCACGAGCGCGAGAAGAGCTCCACGGCAGCACGCTAGCAGCGGGAACGGGCGGCGGCGACCGAATTGTTCCGTTGCCCAGTAACGACCATGGTTGTTTCCGCAACCGAAGCGAGTACCCGATCGACTGGCGAGGCTTGACCGCTCACGGCCATAACGCCAGGATTTGTTGGCGAAACCGAACGGCAGGGAGCGGCGCCGTGGCAGACCAGAGGTTCGTGATCGTCGGGGCCGGCCTGGCCGGGGCGAAGGCGGCGGAGGCCCTGCGGGACCAGGGCTTCACCGGGCAGATCACGCTGATCGGCGACGAGCTGCACCTCCCCTACGAGCGCCCGCCCCTCTCCAAGGATCACCTGGCCGGCCGAGCGGACCGGGACAGCATGGCAGTCCATCCGGCGGCCTGGTACACCGACCATCAGGTGGAGCTGGCGCTGGGCATCGGGGTGAGCCGGCTGGACCGGGAGGCCCACCGCGTGGACCTGGCCGACGGCAGTTCGCACCGCTACGACAAGCTGCTGCTGGCCACCGGCGCGAGCCCCCGCAAGCCGCCGGTCCCGGGCGCGGACACGCCGGGAGTGCACTACCTGCGCCGGATCGAGGACTCGGAGTCCATAAAGGACGTGCTGAGGACGGCGTCCCGGCTGGTGGTGGTCGGCGCCGGCTGGATCGGCCTGGAGGTGACGGCGGCGGCCCGGCAGGCGGGTGTCGCCGTCACGGTGGTGGACTCCTCGCAGCTGCCGCTGCTGCGGGTGCTGGGTCCCGAGGTGGCGACGGTTTTCGCTGCCCTGCATCGGGAACACGGCGTGGACTTCCGGTTCGGGGCGAGCGTCGCGCGCATCACCGCGAAGGGCGTGACCCTGGCCGACGGCACGGAGATCGCCGCCGACGCAGTGGTGGTCGGTGTCGGCGCCGCACCCAACTCCCAGCTGGCCCAGCGGGCCGGCCTGCACGTGGACAACGGGATCATGGTCAACGCCGCACTGCGCACCTGCGACCCGGACATCGTGGCCGCCGGCGACGTGGCCAACGCGTTCCATCCGTTGCTGGGCAAGCACATCCGGGTCGAGCACTGGGCCAACGCGCGCAGCCAGCCGATCACCGCGGCGGCCACGATGCTGGGCCGCGAGGCCAGCCACCAGGAGCTGCCGTACTTCTTCACCGACCAGTACGACCTGGGCATGGAGTACGTCGGCCACGTCGACCCCGGCGGCTACGACGAGGTGGTGTTCCGTGGCGACCCCGCCGGCCGCGAGTTCATCGCCTTCTGGCTCAAGGAGAACCGGGTCCTGGCCGGCATGAACGTCAACGTCTGGGACGTGGTCGACCCGATCAGGGCCCTGATCGGCCAGCCGGTCGACCCGAAGGCGCTCAAGGACCCGGACCAGCTGCTCACGGCAGCCGCACAGTGACCTCCAGCCCACCGTCGGCCCGAGCCTGAGCCGAGGCCCGGCCGCCGTGGGCGGCGGCGACCGACCGCACGATCGAAAGCCCTAGACCCGAGTGCGCGCTGTCGGTCCGGTCGCCGGGGCCACGGTGGAAGGGTTCGAACAAAGCGTCCACGGTGGACTCTTCGATCACCGGCCCGGTGTTGCGCACGACCAGCGCGGGCGTGTCGGCGACCTCGACGCGAACCCAGCCGCCGGGCCGGTTGTAGGTGACGGCGTTGTCGATCAGGTTGACGATCAGCCGTTCCAGCAGCACCGGATCACCGGCGACGGTCCGCGGCACGGCCACCACCTCAACCCCGGGGAAACCCTCGACAACCGTCTCCACCAAGTGATCCAGCCGGACCGGCGTACGGTCGGCCAGGCCCCGATCGCTGCGGGCCAGCACCAGCAGCCCTTCCAACACCCGTTCGGTACGGGCATTGGCGTCGAGCAACCGGGTGCCGAGCAGCCGGGTCTGCGCCGGCACGTCGTCGCCGAGCAGCGCGACCTCGATCAGAGTCCGTTGCAGGGCAAGGGGTGTGCGCAGCTCGTGAGAGGCGTTGGCGACGAACCTCCGTTGGCTGTCGAAGGATCCGGACAGCCGGTCGAGCATGCCGTCGAAGGTGTCGGCCAACTCCTTGAGCTCGTCCTCGGGTCCGACGAGCTTGATCCGGCGACCGAGGTCCTCGGCGCCGAGCCGGCGCGCGGTGGCGGTGATGTCGTGCAGCGGGCGCAGCACCCGGCGGGCGACGAACCAGCCGAGCACCACGGCCAGCGCGGCGGTGATCAGCAGCGCGGCCCCGGACTGGACCAGCAGCGTGGTGAGCGTGGACGAGCGGTACGCGGCCAGCGAGTCGATGACTTTGGTGTCCATCGGCGTTGCCGGCACGGCTGGCACGGTGTCGGCGGGCGTGCCCAGGTACGCCGGCACCTGCATGACGGTGTCGGCAAAGCTCGCGGGAGAGGGCAGGGTCTGGCTCACCAGCAGGTAGACGATGACCACCAGCACGATCCCGGAAAGCAGGAACATCCCGCCGTACAAAGCGGTGAGCCGGGCCCGCACCGACAGCGGCCTCATGCGCCGAACCGGTAGCCGGCGCCGGGCACGGTCTCGATCAGCGGCGGATCGCCGAGTTTGCGGCGCAGCGTCATCACGGCCATCCGCACCGCGTTGGTGAACGGATCGGCGTGCTCGTCCCAGGCCTTCTCCAACAGCGATTCCACGCTGACCACGGTGCCGTCGGCCCGCATCAGAACCCGGAGCACGGCGAACTCCTTGGGCGACAACGGCAGGAACCGGCCATCCCGGGAGGCCTGGTGCCGCGGCAGGTCGAGCACCACGCCGTGGGCGGCCAGCACCGGCGGCAGCGCGGGCCGGGCCCGTCGGCCCAACGCCTGCACCCGGGCCACCAACTCGCTGAACGCGAACGGTTTGGTGAGGTAGTCGTCGGCTCCGAGGCCCAGCCCCTCGACCCGGTCGGAGACGTCGCCGGCCGCGGTGACCATGAGCACCCGGATCTCGCCGCCGGCCGCGATGACCGCGGCGCACACCTCGTCGCCGGAGACGTCGGGCAGGTCGCGGTCCAGCACCACCACGTCGTACTCGTGCACACCGACCCGCTCCAGGGCGCATTCCCCGCCGTAGCAGACATCGACCGCCATCGCGAACTTGCGCAGCCCCTCGGCGATCGAGTCCGCCAGCAACCGCTCGTCCTCCACCACCAGCACTCGCACGACCCGATGCTAGGCAGCCGGGGATAAACGTCGGATAAACGCTCTCGCTTATCGGTTCCGGATCACTCGATCGGTACTTCTGGACTGGTCCTGAACCAACCCGAGGGAGTGTCATGCGCAAACCCATCATGCTGCTCGGCGGCGCGGCGATCGTGCTGCTGCTGGCCGGCTGCGGCGGCGGCGACAACGGAAGCACCGTGGCCTCGCTGTCGTCGCCGAACACGAGCAGCAGTGCCGCGCCCGCGGCCGGCGACAGCGGCTCGGGCAAGGGCGCCGATCTCGACCAGTACCGGAAGTACGCGAAGTGCATGCGCGACCACGGTTACGACATGAAGGACCCGGATCCCAACAGCAACTCGGTGGCCGCCATCAACCCGAACGACCCCAAGTTCGCGCCGGCCGAGCAGGCGTGCAAGTCGGTGGAGCCGACCGGCGGCGGCCCCGGCCCGGACGACCCGCAGGTGCGGGACAAGATGCTGAAGTACGCCAAGTGCATGCGCGACCACGGCTACGACATGAAAGACCCAAAGCCGGGCGAGGGTCTTACGCTGCCGATGGGCGGCTCTGGCGACCAGAAGCTCGACGCCGCGTCCAAGGCCTGTGGGCCGATCCTGAAATGACCAGGTCCGAGCAGAAAAGGCGGGGTCGCCGGACCCGGTGGCTCGTCGGCGCGACCGTGCTGGTGGTCGTGCTGGGCACGGGATCGGTAGTGGTGCTGGCGCAGGCGTCGGAGGCGGGCACGCCGCCGACTCCTCCCCCGCCGGTCGCCACCGCCACCGTCACCAAGACCGATCTGAGCGAGCAGGAGAGCGCCGACGGCACGCTGGGCTACGGCGCCGAGTCGGACGTGACCGGGCGCAAGCCCGGCACGATCACCTGGCTGCCGCCGGTCGGCTCGGCGGTCAACCGGGGCCAGCAGGTGTACGGCGTCGACGCCGCCCCGGTGGTGCTGTTCTACGGAATCCTGCCGTTCTACCGGGATCTGTCGGCCGGCGTTGCCGACGGCCCGGACGTCAAGGAGCTGGAGGAGAACCTCGCGGCGCTGGGCTACACCGGATTCGGCACGCCGGACACCAAGTTCACCGCCGCCACCGCGGCCGCGCTGAAGAGATGGCAGAAGGCGCAAGGACTTCCGCAGACCGGCACGTTCAGCCCGGGCGACGTGGTCCTCGCCGCCGGCCCGGTCCGCGTCTCCACGGTGACGGCCCAGCTCGGCGGCGCGGCCCAGGGTCCGGTGGTCAAGACGACCGGCACCAGCCGGGTCGTGCAGGTGAAACTCGATGTGGCCAAACAGGATCTGGCCAAGGTCGGGGACAAGGTCAGTGTCGACGTCAACGGCGGCAGCAGCACCGGGAGGGTCGTCGACGTGGGGCACAACGCCGTGCCGGACAAGGATTCCAGCGGCCAACCCAACGGCAGGTCGGTCATCACCGTCACGGTCACGCTGGACGACCCGAACGCCGGCGGCGGCCTCGACTCCGCGCCGGTGACCGTGCACTTCGTCAAGGACGTGCACAAGGACGTGCTGGTGGTGCCGGTCGGCGCCTTGCTCGCGCTGCGGGAGGGCGGCTACGCCCTGGAAGTCGAGCAGAACGGCCAGCGGCATCTGGTGCCGGTGCAGACCGGGCTGTTCTCCGGCGGCCAGGTCGAGGTGTCCGGTGCTGGGCTGTCGGCCGGCACGAAGGTGGTGACGACTTCGTGATCCCCGTGCTGCGCGCGGATCGGGTCTCCCGTACCTACCCCGGTGGCGTGCAGGCGCTCCGCGACGTGTCACTGTCCATTCAGGAGGGTGAGATGGTCGGTGTCGTCGGCCCCTCCGGCTCGGGCAAGTCGACGCTGCTGCAACTGATGGGCACGCTGGACCAGCCGACCGCCGGCCGCATCGAGATCCGCGGCCACGACGTGGCCACGCTGCCCGACCGTCGGCTGTCGGCACTGCGCTCGGCCTGGATCGGCTTCGTGTTCCAGCAGTTCTTCCTCAGCGAGGGGGTCAGCGCGGTCGACAACGTCTGCACCGGGCTGCTGTACGCAGGCGTGCCGCGGCGGCGCCGCCGGGCCAAGGCACTGGCCGCGCTGGACCGGGTCCGGCTGGGGCATCGGGCCGAGCACTTCCCGAATGAGCTGTCCGGCGGCGAGCGGCAGCGGGTGGCGATCGCCCGGGCCGTGGTCAACGAGCCGTCGATCCTGCTGGCCGACGAGCCGACCGGCAACCTGGACACCGCCACCGGCGCGGCCGTGCTGGGCCTGCTCGCCGAGCTCAGCGCGGACGGCACGTCGATCGTGGTGATCACGCACGACCGGGAGATCGCCGCCGGCATGCCGCGCCGGATCGAGGTCCTGGACGGGCGGATCCAGCTGGACACCGGTCTGGCGGTGCCACGGTGATCACCCAGAGCCTGTCAACCCAGAGCCTGTCAACGCTGCCGGAGGCGTCCCGTCTCCCCGCGACGGACGTGCTGACCCTTGGGGCGCATGGCATGCGGACCCGGCCGATGCGGGCTGTGCTGTCGGCGCTGGGCATCGCCATCGGCGTGGCGGCGATGGTCGCCGTGTTGGCGGTGCCCGCGTCCAGCGCGCAGGCGCTGCACGACAAGCTCGCGGCGCTGGGCCCGAACCTGCTCACCGCGACGCAGGGGCAGTCGCTGACCGGCGGCAAGGCCCAGCTGCCGGCGGACGCCGTCGCCATGGTCAAGCGGATCGGCCCGGTCATCGGCGCCGCCGCGACCGGGCTGGTGCCGAACACCACGATCCGCCGTTCGGACAGGATCTCGGCGGAGGAGACGTCCGGGGTGTCGGTGCTGACGGCCGATCCCACCCTGCTGGACGTGATCGGCGGCCACCTGCACAGCGGCTCGTTCCTCACCGCCGCCAACGAGAACTTCCCGGTGGCGGTGCTGGGGGCGGTCGCCGCCAGCCGGCTGGGCATCGACCACGTGGACCCGGCCCATCCGACCCAGGTCTACCTGGGCGGGCAGTGGTTCACGGTGGTCGGCGTGCTGGACTCGATGCCGCTGGCCCCGGAGATCGAGCGGTCGGCGCTGGTGGGCAAGTCCACCGCGCGGGCGCTGCTCGGCTTCGACGGGCATCCCACAACCGTCTACGTGAAGGCGGCCGAATCCGCGGTCGCCGACGTGCGGGCGGTGCTCGGCGCGACGATCAACCCGGAGTCGCCGCTCGGGGTCGCCGTGCAGCGGCCGTCCGAGCTGTTGGAGGCCCAGGCGCTGACCCAGGACACCTACAGCGCGCTGTTCCTGGGCCTGGGCGGGATCGCGTTGCTGGTCGGCGGGGTCGGGGTGGCCAACACCATGGTCATCTCGGTGCTGGAGCGCCGCCGCGAGATCGGCCTGCGCCGGGCGCTGGGCGCGACCAGACGCCAGATCCGCGGCCAGTTCCTGGCCGAATCGGTGCTGCTGTCCGGGCTCGGCGGCCTGGTCGGCGTGCTGATCGGGGTGCTGGTGACGGCCGGCTACGCCCTGTCCCAGGGCTGGCCGGCGATCCTGCCACCCCAGGCGCTGCTGGGCGGCGTCGCGATATCCGCGCTGGTCGGGGCGGTCGCCGGGGCGTACCCGGCGATGCGTGCGGCGCGGCTGCCACCGACGCAAGCCCTCGCCTGAAAGCCCGTGGGGGACCTGCCGCACTCCCATGGCGGTCCCCCACGGCGCACCCCTTTCGACGTCATGAAGGGCCCCATCCTGCCGTTGAACGTCAGGATGGGGCCCTTCACGACGTCAGCCGGTGCGGATGGAGCGCAGGACGCGGACCACCGAGCCGGACAGTCGTGTCTCCCGGCCGGTCGCGGCCTGCGGCTCCATGAACGGCATGAACTTGTCCGGGAAGCCGGGCATGGTGCAGCCGATGCAGATGCCGCCCACGTTGGGACAGCCGCCGACGCCGTTGATCCAGCCCCGCTTGGGCACGTTGCACTTCACGACCTGACCCCAGCAGCCCAGCTTGACCAGGCACTTCGCGGTGCCGTGGTGCTCGGCGTAGTCGTCCTGCTCGTAGTAGCCGGCCCGGTCGCAGCCCTCGTGCACGGTGTTCTCGAACAGCCACTTGGGTCGCAGCGCCTCGTCCAGCGGCAGCGCCGGCTGCGGGCTGCCGTACTGGTAGAGCAGGTGCAGCAGGGTCTCGGAGAGGTTGTCGGGCTGGATGGGGCAGCCGGGAACGCACACGATGGGGATGCCGGCCTTGGATTTCCACTGCCAGCCCAGGTAGTCCGGCACGCCCATGGCCCCGGTGGGGTTGCCGGCCATGGCGTGCACGCCGCCGTAGGCCGCGCAGGTGCCGACCGCCAGCACGGCGAAGGCCTTGGGGGCCAGCCGGTCCAGCCACTCGCTGGCGGTGATCGGCTGCCCGGTCTCGGGATCGGTCCCGAACCCGGTCCAGTAGCCCTCGGCCTTGTTGCTCTCGTCGGCCACCGACCCCTCCACGACCAGCACGAACGGGTCGAGTTCGCCGCGGGCGGCCCGGTGCCACCAGACCATCAGGTCCGGCCCGTTGTCGTAGGCCAACATTGGCCAGTGCATGGCGATCCGCGGCAGTCCGGGCAGGCCGCCGAGCATGATTTCCTCGATGCTGGGCTGGGTGGCGGCGGTCAGCGCGACCGAGTCGCCGTCGCAGCCCAGGCCGCCGTTGAGCCAGAGAATGTGCAGCACGTCGCCTCCGGTGCTGGTGCTTCCGGCCGTCATCGGAGAAAATCCCTGGTGTGATCGAGGTGCTCCCGCTCGAGGTGCGCACCCGCTTGTTCCCGGCGCGGCCGGCAGCGGTGCCGGAGATCCGCGACTTCATCCGCCAGTGCACGGCCGAGGCGCCGCTGAGCGAGGCCGACGGCCGCGAGGTGTCCAGGGCGGTGTTCCGGGCCCTGCTGGACTCGGCCGGCCCGGCCGGCGCGATCCAGATCTCCTGCCGCACCTATCCCGACTACTTCGAGTTCGACGTCCTGCACGCGGTGGCCGAGCCGCCGCAGCCGGAGGCGGTGCGCGACAGCTTCGCCGACTGGATCACGGAGACGCTGCGCCGGGAGGGCCTGTCCCGCGAGGCCGTGGCCCGTGAGCTGGGCGTCTCGGCGAAGACGGTGAGCCGTTGGGTCGGCGGCGAGACCGAGCCCCGGATGCGGGAGCTGCGCCGGATCCAGGAGCGGTTCGGCGCTGTGCGTCTGAACTGAACGGGGCGTCTGAACTGAACGGGGCGTCTGAACTGAACGGGCCGCCCGAGCTGACCGGTCACACACCGAAAGCCTCCGCCGCGCGATGTCCCGGCACCGCCAGCTCGACGGTGCAGCCGCCGGCGTCGGAGCTGACGTCCAGCCACTCGCAGATCTGGTTGGTCAGCCACAGCGCGTCGCCGTGCCGGAAGCCGACGAACGGGTACAGGGCCAGCGACTGGTCGCTGTGCAGGGTGCACACGACCCGGCCGGCCGCCGCCCGTACCCACACCGAGACGCAGGTGACGCCGTGCCCCAGCAGGTACGTGATCGACTCACCGACCGCGATGCCGAAAGTGGCCACGTCGTCCTCCGACCGCAGCAACGGCGTGGCGCGATCCAGCACGTACCGCCGAACGGCGGCCAGATCGCCGTCGAAGTGGAAGACGTCGGCGGCGACGTCGAGCGCGCCGGCGGTGCGGTGCGTGCGGACGAAGTCGGCCGGCGCCATGAACTGCGGCGACGGCCCGGCCGCAGCGCCCACGACCAGCTCCGGGTGGGTGCGGCACGCGTCCTCGGCGATGCCCGGGGCCACGATTCTGGTGTCGTACGGGCAGATCAGCCGGATGTCAGCGTCGGCCAGCACCACGTTGAGGCCGGCCTCCATGCGCTGCCAGGCCTCGATCTCGCGGCGGGAGCGGCCGGTCCACATCGGCTCGGCGATGACCCGCACCGCCTCGTGGTGCCGGTTCCAGTACTCGTGGATGGCCGTGGCCCGCTGCGGCGGGCGGCGGCCGAAGTAGGCCGCCTCGGCGTAGTCGACGCCGTCGGCCTCCGGCCCCATCGCCTCATGCAGCAGCTCCAGGTTGGCCGAGGTGGTGGCGACCAGCACCGGCTCGCCACGGGCCAGTCCATCGCGTACGAACGGCACCGCCATCGCGAGGAATTCCGCGTCGCTGCCGTAGAGACAACCCTGGTGACGTAAGCCCGATGCCATTTCACCGCCCGGTTCGTTACCCGGGGAGAGTACCCGTCGAGCAGGGCGAACGGAATTGTCCGGACCATCGGTCCCACACCGGACACAATTGTCCCTACACGACGATGGTGTGCTCGATGACGCGGTATTCGGCCGAGGCGCCGCGCCGCACGAAATGCTTGTCGACGAGCAACCGACGCAGCACCGCCGGGTCGCCGGCCGGGGCCAGCCGGTCGTTGACCTCGGCCTCGGTGAGCGTGCGGTCGTCGGGCAGCAGCGTGCACAGCGCGACCGCCATCGCATCCAGGTCCTCGGGCCGCTTGGGCAGCGACTGGATCCGGCCGCGCACCAGGTAGCGGCGCAATGACGAGTCCGGCGGGATGGCCCTGGCCAGAGCGGTGGCCTCAACCACGGCACTGGCCAGCCCGGCCAGCGGGGACAGGTCGGCGATGAGCTGGCCGCGGACCGTGCGGAGCAGGCCGGCTTCGGTCAGGCGGCCGATCTCCTTGGTCAGCACCTTCATGTCGAAGCCCAGCTCGCCGAGCACCACCGGCACCCGCCGCTCGTTGCGCTCGGAGACGGCGGCGAGAATGGCCAGCCGGGTCGGATTGGACAACGCCTGCAACGCGGCGGCCGCCGCACTCAGTTCCGCGGACACCGCCGGAGGGTAGCCCTGGCGCGGCCGGCGACGCCGCTCAATTACCGTGCACACCGTGCGCAACTTCCTGACCCGGTTCCGGCCGCGACCGGCCGCCGCGCCGCAGCCGTCGATCCTCGACGAGTACGTGACGACGGCGCCGTCCCCGCAGAACGCGGTCGACGTCTTCGCCGGCGAGTGGTCGTCGCAGCTGCCGGTGGCCGACGCCGGGCCGATCCCGCTGTTCGCCGACGACCGCGTGGAGTGGGCCCTGGGCCAGCTCGGCGGCGTGGCCGGGGCGCGGGTGCTGGAGCTGGGTCCGCTGGAGGGCGGCCACACCTACATGCTCGCCCGGGCCGGGGCCGAGGTGCTGGCCGTCGAGTCGCAGACCCGGGCCTACCTGAAGTGCCTAATCGCCAAGGAACTCATGGACATGCCCAAGGTGCGGTTCGTGCTCGGCGACTTCATGGCGTACTTACGGGAGACCGAGGAGCGCTTCGACACGGTGTTCGCCAGCGGCGTGCTCTACCACATGCGCAACCCGGTCGAGACGATCGCGCTGACGGCCCGCGCGGCCAACAAGCTGTTCCTCTGGACCCATTACTACGACGAGGAAATCGTCCGCTCCAGCGAGCTGCTGTCGCCCCGGTTCCGCACCACCGAGCAGTTCTCATACGAGGGCTTCGAGCACACGCTGCACCGCTTCGAGTACGAGAGCGCCTTACAGCTCAAGGGTTTCTGCGGCGGCAGCGCCCCGCACAGCAACTGGTTGTCCCGCAAGGACCTGACCGCCGCCCTGGAGCACTTCGGCTGGCGCATCAAGGCCGTCTCCTTCGAGACGCCCGATCATCCGCACGGGCCGGCGCTGGCCCTGGTGGCGACCAAGGGCTAGCGCGCACGCACTTTCAGCGTCCCGTACTGCTCGCCCCGCACCTGTGCGGGATCGAACAGCTCGGCCAGGAAGGCGATGTCGTCCGCGCTGAGCGGAACCGCTGTGGCGGCAGCGTTCTCGACCGCGTACTTCGCCCGCTTGGTGCCGGGAATCGGGGCGATGTCGTACGGCTGCGCCAACAGCCAGGCCAGCGCCACCTGTCCCGGCGCGTGCCCACGCTCGTCGGCGAAGGCCTTCAACCCCTCGACGAGCCGCAGGTTGTGGGCGAAGTTCGCCGCCTCGAACTTCGGCAGCGTGGCCCGGAAGTCGTCGCCGTCGAACGCGCTGTCCGCGGTGAACCGGCCGGCCAGCGCGGCCCGGCCGAGCGGGCTGTACGGCACGAAGGTGATGCCCAGTTCGCGGCAGACAGGCAGCACCTCCCGCTCCACTTCGCGGGACCACAGCGAGTATTCGCTCTGTAGCGCGGAAATCGGCGCGGTGGCGGCGGCCCGGCGCAGGATGTCCGGCTGCACGTTGCTCAGCCCGACAGCCCGCACCTTGCCCGCCTCAACCAATTCGGCCATCGCCCCGACGGTGTCCTCGATCGGGACCGAGGGGTCGTAGCGGTGTTGGTAGTAGAGGTCGACGTGGTCGACGCCGAGCCGGCGCAGGCTGGCTTCGCAGGCCTGCGCCACGTATTCGGGCCGGCCGTCGAAGACGACGCCGTCCTCCGGATGCGGCCGGGTGCCGAACTTCGTCGCCAGCACGACCTGGTCACGCCGGCCCCGGACCGCCCGGCCCAGCAGCTCCTCGTTGTGCCCGAAGCCGTTGCGGGACCGCACGCCGGAGGCCGCGCCGTAGATGTCGGACGTGTCGAAGTGGTCGATGCCGGCGTCGATCGCCGCGTGCACGGCGGCGATCGACTCCTGCTCGTCGGCGTCGCCGTAGAACTGGGACATTCCCATGCAGCCCAGGCCGATCGGCCGGACCGCGATGTCGGTGTGTCCCAGCGTGATGTGAGCGTCCCGCATGGACTGCCCTCCTCCGGTCTCCCCTTCCACGTTAGCGGTCCACTGGACACATATCAAAGGTCCGGTGGCCCGCTAGGCTGGTTCGATGGACGAGGTGCCGCCCTTCCAGCGGGCCCGGCGACCCGAGCAGCGGGAGCTGCGCCGGCAGGAGATCCTGGACGCGGCCGAGGCGCTGCTGGCCGTGGGACTGTATTCCGGGGCCTCGGCGGAGGAGATCAGCCTGCGGGAGCTGGCCCGCCAGCTCGACGTGTCCAAGACCCACATCGTGCGCTACTTCGAGAGCCGCGAGGGCGTCTTCCTCGAACTGCTCAACCGGATGCGACTGGCGTGGCTGGAGGCCGCCGCCACCGAGTGGCCCGCCCCGCCGTGCTCGCCCGATGCCGTGATGCAGTCCCTGGCCGACACACTGGCCGCCCGACCGGTCCTGAGCCAGCTGTGGAGCCTGCTGCCGAGCGTGCTGGAACGCAACGTCTCGGTCGAGACCGTGCGCGCCTACAAGTTCACCGACCTGGCGCACCGGACCGTGCTGGCCGGCCTGATCCGCGAGCGGGTGCCGGCTCTCACCGCTGAGGACGCGCTGCTGCTCACCGAGCACATCGTGATCGGCCTAGTCGGCCTGTGGCCGTTCAGCACACCGCCGCCGGCGGTGATCGAGGCCACCGCCGACCCCCGCCTCGGGCGGTCCCGGGTGGACTTCGCGGCCCGCTACGGCGAACTCCTTCAGGTGATGCTGGCCGGCCTGACCGCCCGCGGTTGGCGTACCGCTACCCCCTAGGGGTATAAAGGAGGCAGAGCCCGCGGTTCCCCCGGTCCTTGCCGTGACCGGCCGCGTCGTGGGCGCCCCGACCACAGGAGGACGACGATGCACGGCTACGCCGACAACAAAGAGGCGCACCTGCGTCGCCTGCGCCGGATCGAAGGACAGGTCCGCGGGCTGCAGCGAATGATCGACGAGGACAAGTACTGCATCGACATCCTGACGCAGATCTCCGCCGCGACCAGGGCGTTGCAGGCGGTGTCCCTGTCGCTGCTCGACGAGCACCTCCGGCACTGCGTCACCGACGCGATCGCCGAGGGCGGGTCGAACGCCGACGAGAAGATCAAGGAGGCGGGCGACGCGATCGCCCGGCTGGTCCGCTCCTGACAGCGTCATTCCCTTTTGGCCGTATCCCATCCCCCTGAGGAGAGAGCAAACCGATGGCCGAGAACACCTACACCGTCCAGGGCATGACCTGCGGGCACTGCGTCAGCTCGGTGACCGAGGAGGTCAGCGAGGTCACGGGCGTGCGGCAGGTGGACGTCGACCTGGCCAGCGGCCGGCTGACCGTGGTCAGCGACACCGACGTGCCCGAGGCGGACATCCGCGCGGCCGTCGAGGAGGCCGGCTACCAGCTGGTCGGCTGACGCCACCGGCCCGCCGCCCGTGCGGCGGGCCCTTCTTTCCCCTCGTCAGGAGGTTCGGTTGACTTCCACACTGGCTCAGCACGAGGTCGAGCTGTCCATCAGCGGCATGACCTGCGCCTCCTGCGCGGCCCGGATCGAACGCAAGCTCAACAAGGTCGGCGGCGTCACCGCCACCGTCAACTACGCCACTGAGAAGGCCAAGGTCAGCTTCCCGGACACGGTGACCCCCGAGGCCCTGGTGCAGGTGGTGGAGGCCGCCGGCTACACCGCCGCGCTGCCGGTCGCCGAGGAACCCGCGGTCGAGGAGGATTCGACGCGGCCGCTGCGCCAGCGGCTGATCGTGTCGGCCGTGCTGGCCGTGCCGGTGATCCTGCTGTCGATGGTTCCGGTGCTTCAGTTCCCCAACTGGCAGTGGCTGGCCCTGGTGCTGGCCAGCCCGGTCGTGGTGTGGGGCGCGCTGCCGTTCCATCGCGCGGCGTGGACCAACCTGCGGCACGGCGCGGCCACCATGGACACCCTGATCTCGCTGGGCGTCGGCGCGGCCTACCTGTGGTCGCTGTACGCCTTGTTCTTCGGTGACGTCACCATGGCCATGTCCGGCATGCGTGGCACCGACATCTACCTGGAGGTCGCCTCCGGGGTGACCGTGTTCATCCTGGCCGGCCGCTACTTCGAGGCCCGGTCCAAGCGTCGCTCCGGCGCTGCCCTGCGGGCGCTGCTGGAGCTCGGCGCGAAGGACGTCGCCGTGCTGCGCGACGGCCAGGAACGCCGGATTCCGTTGGCAGAACTCAGGGTTGGCGACGAGTTTGTGGTCCGGCCGGGCGAGAAGGTCGCCACCGACGGCGTGGTTGCCGAGGGCAGCTCGGCCGTGGACATGAGCATGCTCACCGGCGAGTCCGTGCCGGTCGAGGTCCGGCCGGGCGACGCCGTGGTCGGCGCGACCGTCAACGCCGGCGGGCGGCTGGTCGTGCGGGCCACCCGGGTCGGCGCGGACACGCAGCTGGCGCAGATGGCCAAGCTGGTCGAGGAGGCGCAGAACGGCAAGGCCGCCGTGCAGCGCCTGGCCGACCGGGTATCCGCCGTGTTCGTGCCGGTGGTGATCGTGCTCGCGCTGGCCACCCTGGTCGTCTGGCTGGCCACCGGCCACCCCGCCGAGGCCGCTTTCACCGCCGCCGTCGCCGTGCTGATCATCGCCTGCCCGTGCGCCCTTGGCCTGGCCACTCCCACCGCCCTGCTGGTCGGCACCGGTCGCGGCGCCCAGCTCGGGGTGCTGATCAAGGGCCCGGAGGTGCTGGAGTCCACCCGTCGCGTCGACACCGTCGTGCTCGACAAGACCGGCACCGTCACCGCCGGCCGGATGAGCCTGGTCTCCGTGCACGTGGCTGCTGGTGTTGACGAGGCCGAAGCGCTGCGGCTGGCCGGCGCGTTGGAGCACGCCTCCGAGCACCCAATCGCCCGGGCCATCGTCGCCGGGGCCGTCGACCGGGTCGGCGAACTGCCCGCCGTCGAGGACTTCCGCAACGTCGAAGGCCTTGGTGTGCAGGGGATCGTCGACGGCAAGGCGGTTCTGGTCGGTCGGGATCGATTGCTGGCAGAGTGGTCCGTTTCCCTGGACTCGTTGGCAGCAGCCAAGTCTGCCGCCGAAGAGGCCGGCCGCACCGCCGTCACCGTCGCGTGGGACGGCGCCGCCCGGGCCGTGCTGGTCGTCGCCGACACCGTCAAGCCCACCTCCGCCGCTGCCGTCGCCGGGCTGAAATCCTTGGGGCTCAAGCCCGTTCTCCTCACCGGCGACAACCAGGCCGCCGCCCGCGCCGTCGCCGCCGAGGTCGGCATCGACGAGGTCATCGCCGAGGTCCTGCCCGCTGACAAGGTCGACGTCGTCGCCCGCCTCCAGGCCGAGGGCCGGGTCGTCGCCATGGTCGGCGACGGCGTCAACGACGCCGCCGCCCTCGCCCGGGCCGACCTCGGCCTGGCCATGGGCACCGGCACCGACGTCGCCATCGAGGCCAGCGACCTCACCCTCGTCCGCGGCGACCTCCTCGCCGCAGTCGACGCCATCCGCCTGTCCCGCAAGACCTTGGGCACCATCAAGGGCAACCTCTTCTGGGCCTTCGCCTACAACGTCGCCGCCCTCCCCCTGGCCGCCCTCGGCCTGCTCAACCCCATGATCGCCGGCGCCGCCATGGCCTTCTCCTCGGTCTTCGTCGTCAGCAACAGCCTCCGCCTGCGCCGCTTCCGCTGACCCCGCCAAGATCAAGGCTCCGATCCTGACGTTCATCGTCATGAAGGGCCCCTTCCTGACGATGAACGTCAGGAAGGGGCCCTTCATGATTCTCGTCAGCTCACGGCGACCGTCATGGCGGCGGTGTGGAGCACGCCGGCGGTCTGGAACTGGATGTACAGGCGCCAGTTGCCGGGCTTGGGCAGCATGGCCTCGAAGGTGAGCTGCGGGCCGCCGTGGTCGCCGGAGACCTCGCCCTGCGGGTGCAGGTGGGCGAAGGCGAGATCACCGGCGTGGAAGGCGCTCACGTGCGCATAGGTGTCGAGGTACGGCTGGAGGTCGCTGACAGGCAGGCCGTCCCGGGCGACACTGACGGTCAACTGGTGGCTCATGCCGGCCATCGGCTTTTCGCCGCTGAGGGTGAGGGTGTAGCCATCCACCTCGGTGGTTGCGCTGGGCGCAGCCAAGGCGGACGTGGTCGCGGCGCCGGGAACGGTGACGGCCTGGCTGAGCACCTCGTCGGTGCCCTTGACGACGAACTGGGCGTAGACCCGGTAGTCGCCGGGCTGGGCGGCGGTGAGCGGGGCGGTCCAGGTGCCGTCGGCGGCCATCGTCGGGTGCACGTGCTGGAACCCGGTCAGGTCGGAGCGCACGAGGTAGAAGTGCATGAGCTTGGTCTGCTCGGGCTCGAACTCGGTGACGGCCTTGCCGTCGGGCCCGAGGATCCGGAACGTGAACGGGCCGGACACCGTGGTGGACGCCGGCGAGAACGTGTAGCCGCCGGACTCGGCGGCCAGGCCGTCACCCATGGCCATGCCGGGCATGGACATCGAGGACGGCGAGGTGGTCGGGGACATCGGCATGCTGGCGGGGGCACTGCCGCAGGCAGCGGCCAGCAGCCCCACGGCGGCAACAGCCGCCAGGGCACGAACGAACATGGCGTTGTCTTTCCGGGATATGTGAACAGGACGGCTCAACGCGAGCGCCTGTCAGGTCCGGGCGACACACACCATGGTCAGAAGTCCGGCGCCGAACAGCGGCGGGCCGCGGCGACGAGGGCCAGGCACCAACATCGGCCGCCACAGGGCCGTCAGCAGGACGGCGACAGCCAGCAGCACCAGGGCGAGCACCGGAGCCTGGTCACGGGACGGAGCGGTGAACACGCACACGCCGCCGTGGCCGGAGCCCATGTCCATGCCGGGGGCCGCGTGCGCCGCCATCGACGACATCGCGACGCCGGAGCAGTCCCGCGTCGCCAGGCCGTGCATGGCGAAAACGCCGACGAGCACGGCGACCAGCGTCAGCAGCCGCGCACTCGTCCTCACCCCGCCGACGATACCCCATGGCGGTATGAGTGGCCGGTCCGGCGCACCCCTAGAGCGCCGGAACGACCCCACTCCCCCGCACTGCACACTCACCCCGGCGACGATGGCTTCGTCGCTCTAGCGAAACCGTACCCCACCTTCGAGCCGTTTCGCTACGCTGGAATGAAGTGAATCAGATTCACCAACCACCCGGCTGACGCTGGTTTCACATGCCAACGACGTGGCATGCTGGTTCGGCAACGCCAAGCCGGGGAGACGAAGACATGAGCAGCGATCGCGAGCAGACCTCCACGACGCTGAGCGATCGGCTCAACCGCCTGTTCGACGTGCGACGGCCGGCCGAGGAGCCGGAACGCGCGTACACCAACCGCGAGGTGGTCACCGGCTGCAAGGCCAACGGCTTCGAGCTGTCCGAGTCGCACCTGTCCGAGCTGCGCCGCGGCGTCAAGCAGAACCCCACGCTGCGCACCCTGCAGGCCATCGCCTCGTTCTTCGAGGTCCAGGTCGGCTACTTCACCGACACCGAGATCCCGGCCGACGTCGACCGGGAGCTCACCGAGCAGGCCGAGCGGCTGGCCAGAACGGTGGCCACCAACCAGGCCGCCCAGGACGAGCTGCGTGCCGCCACCCAGGAACTCCAGCAGGCCATGCGCGACTCCGGCGTGACCAAGATGACCCACCGCGGCATGGTCAACGCCCGCACCGCCCGGGAGCAGGCCTCGATGATGCGGGCCCTGGCCAAGGCGCTGACCGTCATCGACGACCACAAGGCGTGACCCGCCTGTCCGTGCTGGACACGTCCCCGATCGTGCAGGGCAGCACCGCACGGGAGGCGCTGCGGCACACGCTGGACCTGGCCCTGCTGGCCGAGGAGCTGGGCTTTCACCGGTACTGGGTGCCCGAGCACCACGGCATGCGGGGCGTCGCCAGCTCCGCGCCGGCGGTCGTGGTCGGCCGGATCGCCGCCGCCACCGAGCGGATCCGGGTCGGGGCCGGCGGCGTACTGCTGCCCAACCACGCGCCGATCGTCGTCGCCGAGCAGTTCGGCACGCTGGAGGCGTTCCATCCCGGGCGGATCGACCTCGGCCTCGGCCGTGCCCCAGGCGGCCCGCAGCCGGCCGTCGACGCCGTACGCAGCGAGCGCGAGCGGACCGCCAAGAGCTTCGAGGACCAGGTCAGGGAGTTGTTGGGGTACTTCAGGCCTGGCGACGACCGGGTCCGCGCGGTGCCGGCCGTCGGCAACAAGCCGTCGGTGTGGCTGCTCGGATCCAGCGGCCACAGCGCCGAACTGGCCGGGTCGCTCGGCCTCGGCTACGCCTTCGCCCACCACCTCAGGCCGGACAACGCCGCCTCGGCGCTGGGCCGGTGCCGAGGGGCCCAGACGCTGGTCAGCGTCTCGGTGATCGTCGCCGACACCGACGCGGAAGCCGAATACCTGGCCGGTTCGACCCGGTTGAAGGTGTTGAGCCGGGTGCGGGGACGACGCATCCAGCTGCCCAGCGCCGCCGACGCGGCGGCGTACCCCTACCGCGACGAGGATCGGCAGGAGATCGCCGTCCGTTCGGGTGGCGCGCTGGTCGGCTCCCCCGACACCGTGCGCCCGCTGTTGCAGGCTGTGGTGGACGAGACCGGCACGACGGAGCTCATGCTGACCACGCCGGTGCACGACCACGCGGCGCGGCGGCGGTCGTACGAGCTGGTCAGCAAGATCCGGCCCTGACTCGGGAGGCTGGCGATGGGGCGCTACGACCGGCTGCGGGAGTTCCGCCGGCTCGACCCGGACCGCGACTACCACCGCATCTACCGGGACATGGCGCTGCTGGAGTTCCCGTGGGACCTGACCATGGGCATCCAGCTGGGCTTCTACCGCAACTTCGCGGTGCCCGGCATCAGCGCGCTGCTCGACCGCACCGGCCGGATGACCGCGCACACCCAGCGGCGGCTGGACAACACCGGCATCCTGCTCTTCGAGGCGATCCGCTTCGGCCTCGAGCACGAGCGCGGTCTGGCCGCCGTGCGGCAGATGCGCCGCGTGCACGCCGCCGCCAGCCGTCGCGTGAGCACCGACGGGCAGCCGTGGCGGATCCCCAACCACCAGTTCGTCTACGTGCTCGGCACCTTCGTCATCCCGTCGCTGCGTTGGCTCGACGCCTATGCCTGGCGGCCGGTCTGCTGCCACGAGCGCACCGCGATGTTCCGGTTCTACCAGGAGATGGGCCGGCTCATGGGCGTCCGGGACGTGCCGCCGACGCTGCCGGAGTTCGAGGCGTGGTTCGACGCGTACGAACGGGAGCATTTCGCCTACACCGTCGAGAACCAGCGGCAATGGGACGCGACCCGGGCCCAGCTCACCGAGTTGTTCGCCGCGTGGCTGCCCCGTCCGCTCGTGCCGGCCGGCCGACGGTTCGCCGACACCCTGGCCAACGCCCTGCTCGACGACCGCCTGCGGGCCGCGCTGGGCGTCGGACCGGTTGCCCCCGCGGCCACCCTCGCCGCCCGGCTTGCGTTCAAGGCCCGCGGTCGGGTAGTGCGCTGGCTGCCCGTCCGGCAAACACCCCTCTACCAGGACAAACTGGAGACGCCCAGCTATCCCGACGGGTACCGGATCGAGCAGATCGGCCTCTGACCGTCCTGTGTGGACTGCCCCTTCGACGCCAAACCGCTTTGCCGTTGCCGACCAGTCGCTAGGGTTGGCGCCATGTCGATCCCACCCGGTCTGCTGGCCCGGCGCACCTCCGAGCTGCCACGACAGCTGTGGCACCTCGGCGGTCTGATGTCGGTCCGGGTCACCGCTGGCGACACCGACGGCGCCCTGAGCGTCGTCGAGCAGCGGGCCCGGCGGGGCTATGCCACGCCGCCGCACGTGCATTCCCGTGAGGACGAGACCCTGGTCGTGCTGGACGGGGAACTCGAGTACACCGTCGGCGAGCGCTCGGGCGTGCTCCGGGCCGGAGAATCCGCTTTCCTGCCCCGCCACCAGGCACACCGCTTCGAGGTGATCTCCGAGCGGGCCCACTACCTCATGCTGATCACCCCCGGCGGCTTCGAGGAGATGTTCCAGGTCGTCAGCTCGCCCGCCGCCGAGGAACGCCTGCCCTCGGCCGAGGACGTGCAGACCCACACCGATCCCGCCGTCATGGCCGCGGAATCGGCTTTCCGTGGCGCCACGGTCTTCCGTGACGATCCCGCCGAGCGGGCCCGGCACCTGCACCTGCTCGCCACCTCCGTCGGCACGGCCGACTCCTACCGCTACCTCGCCCACCTGGTCGCCGGCCCGACTCCGGTGCCGGCCGATGTCATCGACGGCCTTGTTGTTGCGGCCCAACGGATTCCCGATGATCCCGGCCATGCTCGGGCGCTCATTCTGCTCGGCATCCTCGCCGAATCCCGGGCGGAGGCCGTTTCCCCGCGCATCCCCGAGATCCTCGCCTCGCTCGGGCCTTCCCTGCCCGCCACTGTCGCCTTGGCCCTGGCCTATCTCGGCGCCCACTTCCGTGAGCACTCCGCCGCGTTGCTGGACCTGCTCCGGGATCTGCCGCCCGAGGACTTCCAGCGCCTGGAGCGCTGCCTCGCCACCGTCTCCCCGGACCTGATCGGCCGCTCCTGGCCCACCCCTGCCCTGTGGGAACTCAGTGCCGAGGAACAGGAAACCGACCGTCAGTGGCGCGAGTCCGGCGCCTGGGACGCCGCCACCGTGCAGGCCATCTGGGACGCCGAGACCACGGCCATCCTCGCCTTCATGGGCGCCCGCGCCGACCACTACGTGGAACGGAACGCACGTGTCTGACCTCATCGACATCCTCGCCTGCCCCGACTGCCTCGGCACCCTGGCCGCGACCGCCGACGGCGTCGAGTGCACCAGTTGCGGGCACCCCTACCCGGATGCCGGCGGCTACCTGGATCTCGGGCCGGCAGCCCGGGGTCCGAACGGCGGGCTCGGCATGTTCATGCTCCAGGACCCGCTGCACGTGCCCCGGTACGAGCGGCACACCCGGATCTCGTTCCTCCAGATCATGGGCGACAACTGGGAGAACGCCCTCACGCCGGAAGCCGAGGACGACTACCTCCGGGCCCACCTGTCGCTGGCCGACGTGCCCCTGCTGGATCTGGCCTGCGGCGCCGGACGGTGGACTCGCACCCTGGTCGACCATCTGGGACTGGACCGGGTCGTGGGGCTGGACCTGAGCGTCCCGATGATCGAGACGATCCGGGCCGGCGTGCCCGGTGTGCGCGTGGTCCGCGGCACCGCGCTCCGCCTCCCGTTCGCCACCGGCTCGCTCGGCGGCGTCAACTGCTCCAACGCCTTGCAGTTGCTGCCCGAGCCCCGCAACGTGCTGCGCGAGGTCGGCCGCTGCCTACGTCCGGGCGGCGTGTTCACCGCCTTCACCTACCGCCGCTCCGACCGCCCCACCTATCGGCATTTCCAGCGCCAGCAGGAGGAAACCTTCGGCGTCCGCTCGTTCACCACCACCGAGCTCGTCTCCTGGCTCACCGCCGCCGGCCTCGACCTCGTCGACCTGCGCAGCCCCGCCGGGATGTTGCTGCTCACCGCACGGCGGACGGCGTGATCCGCGTCCGCGGCAACGCGTTGCCGGCCGGCGAGGTCGTCGACCTCTACGCCGACGGCGACCGGTGGACCACTGATCCCGCGCCCGGGGCCGAGCTGATCGAGGGCTGGCTCCTGCCCGGCCTGGTCGACGCGCACACCCATCCCGGCGCGGAGAAGCCCGGCGATCCGCTGGACGAAGCGCTGCTGCGCGAGGACCTGCACCGCCATGTCGATGCCGGCGTCACCCTCATCCGCGCGCCCGGCATCGCCGGTGAGCCGCCCTCGTGGTTCGGCCAGGATGCCGACGTGCCGCGGGCCTGGCACGCCGGTCCGTGGCTGGCCCAGCACGGCCAGTTCTTCGACGGCTGGGGCCGTCGGGTCGAGCACGCCGAGCTGCCCGCCGTCGCCGCCGCCCAGGCCGCCCGCACCGGCTGGGCGAAGATCATCACCGATTGGGGCATCGACGACGAGCCCGTGCCGGTGGCCGTGCTCCGCACCGTCGTCGATGCCGTGCACGCCGTCGGCGGCCGCGTCGCCGCCCACACCCAGCAGGCCGCCGGCGGTCTCGCCGCCGTCGCCGCGGGCGTCGACTCAGTCGAACACGGCATGTGCCTCGACCCTTCGGTGCTACCCACCATGGCCGCCCAGGGCAGCGTGCTCACGCCCACCCTCTCCGTCATCGAGTCCGACCTCCCGCGCGCCCGCGCCGCCGACCCCAGTCCCCGCCGCGACTGGTACCTCGGCGGTGCTGAGGTCCATGGCCGGTTGGCCGCCATGGCCGTCGAAGCCGGCGTCACCGTTCTCGCCGGCACCGATTCCCGTCCCCATGGCGGCATCGTCGAGGAGATCCGCGCCCTCGTCGCCGCCGGCCTGCGCCCCCACGACGCCCTCGCCGCCGCTTCCTGGTCCGCCCGTGCCTACCTCGGCCTCGGCGGCCTCACCCCCGGCTCCCCCGCCGACGCCGTCGTCTATCCCCGCGATCCCCGCACCGACTTGTCCGTGCTGGACCAGCCTTCCGCCGTCATCCTGCGTGGCCGCCGCGTCCGCTGAACCGTCGAGGCCGGTGTCGTAAGGTCGTCCCGTGGTGGGACAGGCCAGTGGCCGCCGGCCGGGCCGCCCGGCGCAGATCAGCCGGGACCGGATCGTCGAGGCGGTGGCGTCGGCCGAGAACGTCGACACGTTGACCATGCGCGAGCTCGCGACTCGCCTGGGGGTCACGCACGGCGCCCTCTACCGCTGGGTCAAGAACCGTGACGAGCTGTTCGACCTCGTCAGTGAAGTGCTGGTCGAACGCATCGTGGGCGCGGTCGCAGCTCGCGCCGTGCCGAGCGGGGACTGGGCGGCCCGGCTCACGGCTGTCTCGTGGGCCATGCACGACGAGTTCCTGGCCCTGCCCGGGTTCGCGACGCACCTCTCCCGACCGCACCGCCACAGCGACCACTCCATCGGTGTCCTCAGGAGCACGGTCGTCGACATCTTCCGGGCCGCCGAGGTCGACGACGAGCTCGCGCAGCAGAGCTGGCACATCTTCATCACCTGCGTGGTCGGCTGGCTCGCCTCGGCCGAGAACCCGCTGGACGTCGGACCGGGCGTCGCCAGCTTCGAGCTGTTCCTCGACGTCCTCCTGCGCGGGCTGCCGGCCCGCGCGCCCGGCGTGCCCCGCCCGTAGCCAGCACTCGAGTGCCGTGTCAGCCGCCTCACACGCTAATTAGTGGCCACTGGTTACTAACTGGGTTAGCGTCGTGATCAGCACCGGGCCGCCGGGCTCGGCACCTCCGGGAGGGGCAGCGATGACAAACACCGTGCAGGGCACCGTCGCGAGCGGATTCGAGGCCGTGCGCACCGAGTTCGCGGCGATCCTGGCCGCGGAGGGCACCGACCTGTCGGCCCAGGTCGCCGCCTACCACCGTGGCGAGCTGGTGGTCGACCTGTGGGCCGGCGCGGACACCGAACGCGACTCGCTGCTGGGCATCTACTCCGCCAGCAAGGGGATCACACACCTGATCGTGGCCCTGCTCGTGCAGGACGGAGTGCTGGACCTGGACCAGCGGGTCAGCCACTACTGGCCCGAGTTCGGCGTCGAAGGCAAGGGCGAGATCCTGCTGCGCGAGCTGCTGTCACACCAGGCCGGGCTGGTCGGGGCCGATGCGGGATTCACCATGGCGGAACTGGCCGACGACGCGCTGGTCGCCGAACGGCTCGCCGCCCAACGCCCCTACTGGCGCCCAGGAACCGCGTCGGGCTACCACGCCCTGGTCATGGCAGCCCTGAGCGCGGAGGTGATCCGTCGCGCCACCGGCCAGACCGTGGCGAATCTCGTGACCACCCGCCTGAGCAATCCCTACCAGCTGGACCTGCACTTCGGCCTGCCGGCCGAGCACGACCACCGCTTCCTGCCGGCGCAGCCGATGCTCGCCACCCCGGAACGGCTCCAGGCCCTCGCGGCGGTCTCGACCGCCCCGAACAGCCTCAGCGGCATCGCCTTCAACCGTCACCACCCGGACAACCACGAGGTCTGGGAGCTGCCCAACCTGCCCGCCATCCGCTCCGCCGGGCCGACCTCGTTCGGCGGCATCGGCACCGCCCGTGACCTGGCCAAGGTCTACGCCGCACTCGTCAGTCCCGTCGACGGCGCGGCCCCGCTGCTCACCCCCGACACCGTCGCCGCGTTCGGACAGATCCAGTACGCCGGCTGGGACCTGGTGCTGCGCCAGCACAAGGCCTGGGCCGTCGGCTTTCACGCCGTCTCCGAGCTCTACCCCTCGCTCGGCCAGGGAGCGTTCGGCCACAGCGGCGCCGGCGGGCAGCAGTCCCTCGTCGATCCGCGGAATGAGCTGTCCTATGCCTTCCTCCGCCGGCGCTTCCTCTTCCCGCCGCAGGCCGACACCGACCACGCCCGCATCCTGCGCGCCCTGAGCGCGGCCGCGCGGCACCGGTAGCCGGCCCACGGATCCCGCCAACCTCCCCCACCAATGCGCACCGTTCTAACCGGTGCGCCTAAGCTCCATGTCGTGAGCGAAGACGAGGGCAAGCCGATCGGGCGGCGGGTGCTGCTGGGCATGCTGGCGGCCGGGGCGGCGGGCATCGCGGCCGCGCCGGTGTTGCAGGGCGGGTGGCAGAAGGTGCTGGACGCCGATCCGATCGGGGTGACGGAACTGCTGCCCAACGGTGGCGGCTTCCGTTACTACAGCGTCACCGCGTCGGTGCCGGTGAAGAACGAGGCCAACTACCGCCTGACCATCGACGGCCTGGTGGATCGGCCCCGCACCTTCACCCTCGCGGAGCTGGCGGCCCTACCGCAACGACGAGTCGTGCACGACGTGCAGTGCACGGACGGCTGGAAGGTGGAGAACGCCGCCTTCACCGGCGTTCCGTTGTCCACCCTGCTCGACGCCGCCGGCGTGAGAAAGGAAGCCGCGGCGATCAGGTTCACCTGTTTCGACGGCCTGTACACCGAAAGCCTCACGCTGGAGCAGGCCCGCCGCCCGGATGTGCTGGTGGCACTGAAGTTGCAGGACCAGCCGCTCACCCACGAACGCGGCGGCCCGGTCCGGCTGTACGTCGCGCCGATGTACTTCTACAAGTCGGCGAAGTGGTTGTCCGGCATCACGGTCACCGACGCGGTGAAGCCCGGCTATTGGGAGGACTACGGCTATGCCGTCGACGGTTGGCTCTGAGGGCGTCGAGCAGTCCGACCTGGCCCGGCCCGAGGAGCGGGTGCACCGGTTCGGGCGGGTGCAGCGGCTGGTGCACCGGACCACCGGGTGGCTGATGTTGTTGTGCGTGGCCACGGCGGCCTGCCTGTACTTCCCGCCGCTGGCCGAACTGGTGGGCCGGCGGCTGCTTGTGGTCACGGTGCACGAGTTCTCGGGCGTCCTGCTGCCGGTGCCGACGCTGCTGGGGCTGTTCTCGGCGTCTTTCCGGGCGGATCTGGGGCGGCTCAACCGGTTCGCCAAGTACGACGGGGAGTGGCTGCGGCGCGCGGTGAGGCGTATCAAGGAGCGGCCGGCCGGCAAGTTCAATGCGGGCCAGAAGCTGTACGCGGCATGGATCGCGGGTGCGGTGCCGGTGATGCTGTTCACCGGGCTGCTGATGTGGTTCGGCGGGTTGTTGCCGTGGATTCCCCGCACCAGCGCCATTTTTGTGCACGACTGGCTCGCACTGGCCATCGGGGCGGTGCTGCTGGGCCATATCCGGCTGGCCCAGCGCGATCCGCTGGCCCGGGAGGGCATGCGCACCGGACAGGTCCGCCTGTCCTGGGCACGGGAGGAACACCCGAACTGGCTCGGGTAGCGTCAGGTCAATGATCGAGGCCGGTGATCTCACGCCGGAACGGATCGGGCAAAGCGTCCAGGGTTTCGGCGTACTCGCGGCCGGACCACACGGCGGCGGCGATGGTGCTGGGGGCGAAAGCGTCGCCGATGGCGCGGACGGAGCGCAGCTGGTCCCACTCCCCTTGGCGGGCAAGCAGGTCCTGACATAAGGAGTCGACGGGGAGACGGGCGGTGAGCAGCAGGACGGCGTCGCCGGGGTGGTCGAGTTCGGAGCCGGTGAAGACGCAGGCGGTGCGGACGGAATCCGGGGCCAGCGACACCAGGGCCCGGTTGGTCGTGACGGTGATGCCGGCCTCGATCACGCGGCGGCGGATCTTGGTGAGCTCCATGGTGTTGGCGGTCCACTCGGACACGCTGGGGGCGGGAGTGACGAGCTCGACGGCGAAGCCTTCAAGGGCCAGCAGCTCGGCGAGGACCGCGCCGAGGTAGTAGTGGTCGTCGTCGTAGACCAGGACTCGACGGCCACGCGGGCGTGAGCCGGCCATGATGTCGTCGGGGGTGAGCACCTGGGCGGCGGGATCGATTGGCAGGCCAAGGGGATGGGCCCGGCCGACGCCGTCGGAGCGCCAGCGCGAGCCGGTGGCGACGGCCACGTGGGAGAAGCCGTGTTCGAGCACGTCGGAGGCGGTCATGGTGCTCTCGAAGTAGATGTCGACGGTGTCGAGCTTGTCGATGATCGCCGCCCGGTGGTCGGCGACCCGCAGCCACGCCGCCAACCCCGGCAAAGCGGCCTCGCGCCGGACCCGACCGCCGAGCACCCGGGAACGCTCGGTCACCGTGACCCGATATCCCCGACGCCCCAACGACATCGCCGCTTCCAGACCAGCGGGACCGGCGCCGACGACCAGCACGCTGGTATCGGATCCCTTGGGACGTAATCGCTCCGGGTGCCAACCCCGCCGCCATTCCTCGCCCATGCTGGGGTTCTGGGTGCAGCGGATCGGCGACTGCGTGTGGTCCCCGGACACGCAGATGTTGCAGCCGATACACTCCCGGATCTCGTCCAGCCGCCCGTCCCGGATCTTGGCCGGCAGGAACGGATCGGCGATCGACGGCCGGGCGGCGCCGATGAAGTCCAGCACGCCGGCACGGATCTGGCGGACCATGGCGTCCGGCGAGGTGAACCGGCCGACACCGACAACCGGCTTGTCGGTCAACGACTTCAGCCCCCGGACGGCCTGTTCATGCTCGCCCTCCGGCCCGAACCGGGAGGTGTTGGAGTCCGCCGACCACGGCCCGGCCACGAAGTCCCACAGATCCGGCAGGTCACGGAGTTCGTGCACGACCTCCCGGGTCTCGGCCACCGACAGCGCCGTCTCCTCAGCCCCGCCGCCCACGCCCAGTCGACACGCCACTGCCGCCCGGCCGGCACACAACTCACGGGTGTCGGTCAGCACCTCGCGCAGCAGCCGGGCCCGGTTCCGCAGGCTGCCGCCATAGCTGTCGGAGCGTTGATTGTGTTGCGGTGAAAGGAAGTGCTCCAGCAGACAATACCCGTGCCCGGCGTAGACGTAGATCAGGTCATAGCCGGCCGACAGCGCCCGGCGGACCGCCGCGCGGTGCATCTCCCGCAGGGCGGCGATGTCGGCCAGGGTCATCGCCCGCGCCTGCACGGGATGGTTGCTGCCCACCACCGGCAGCGCGCTCGGCCCCATCGGCGGGATCCGGCTGGCCAGGTTGGCCGCGTGCGGTCCATTGTGGACGAGCTCGATACCGGCCAGGGCCCCGTGTTCGTGGATCCGGTCGGCGATCCGGGCCACCGCCGGCACGTCCCGATCGTCCCACAGCCGCAGCTCGATCGACGGCGTCAGGTCGCTGGACGGGTCGATCTCCGTCTCCTCGGTGCACACCACCGCCCAGCCGCCCTCGGCCTTCACGCCGCGCATCGCCGCCTCGGCCGACGGATCCCGATAGCCCATGCCATTGCAGTGCGGCACCTGGAAGAACCGGTTGCGGGCGACGACCGGCCCGATCGGCACCGGCTCGAACAGCACGTCGTAGGCCACGACGCCACCGTGCCATATCGGGTTCCGATCGGGCAGCCCCCCTACGCCGTGATCACCAGGGGGCCGGCGAGCCGTCCCAGGACACGAACTCGCCGGTGGGGCCGTCGTCGGGCAGCAGCGCCAGCCGCACCGCGCCCGCGGCGGCCTCAGCCGGATCGCCGTCGGCCGCCGCGGCCCGCGCGTTGAGATCCGTCCGCCGCAGTCCGGGGGCCAAGGCGTTGACCTTGAAGCCGTCCAGCGCCTGCGCGTAGAACACGGTCAGCGCGTTCAGCGCCGTCTTCGACGACCGATACGCGGCCCCCGAACCGGCCGAGGCGAACTGCCCGTCCGTGCTCCAGGCCAGCGAGCCGGTGCCGCTGGAGATGTTGACGATGCGGGGATGCGCGGACCGGCGCAGCGCCGGCAGGAAGGCGTTGGTCACCGCCAGCACCCCGAACACGTTCGTCTCGTAGGTGCGGCGGAAGCTGTCGATGTCGGCCTCGTCCGGCTTGGCCCCGTCGACCAGGATGCCGGCGTTGTTCACCAGCACGTCGAGCGTGTCGACCTGGGCCGCCGCGGCGGCGATGCTGTGCTCGTCGATCACGTCCAGCACGAGCAGCCGGGTGTCGCCGCCGATCTCCTCGACCGCCCGCTTGCCCCGCTCCGCGTCCCGCGAACCGAGGTGGACGGTCAGACCGTGGGCGGCCAGCTGCCGGGCGATCTCCTTGCCGATGCCCTTGTTGGCGCCGGTCACCAGTGCCGTGGATTGCGTCATGCCCTCGACGATGCCGGCAGCGTCGGGCCGTAACCAGGCACAATCGATACCATGCCGAGGGAAGAACTGGCCCGGTTCCTGCGCGACCGCCGCCGCGGTCTGCGGCCCGCCGACGTCGGGCTGCCGATCGGCGGCCGCCGCCGCACGCCCGGCCTGCGCCGCGAGGAGGTCGCCGGCCTGGCCACCATGTCCGTCGACTACTACGCCCGGCTCGAACAAGCCCGTGGGCCGCGGCCGTCGCCGCGCATCCTCGACTCCATCGCCGACGCGCTCCGCCTGCCTCCGGCCGAGCGCCGCCACCTGTTCCGGCTCGCCGACACCACCCCCGCCGCGCCGCCCGGACCCGCCCGCCAGGTCCGCCCCTACGTCGCCGACCTGCTGCGCCGCATCCCCGAGGCCGGTGCCGTCGTCACCGACGCGACGTACGAGATCATCGCCTGGAACCCCCTGGCCGCGGCCCTGCTCGGCGACCTGTCCAGCGACGCCAACCTGGCCCGCCGCCGCTTTCTCACCCCCGATCGGGCCCGGACCTCCGGCGCGGAGGAGTTCGGCGAGATCGCCGTCGCCCGCCTGCGGGCCGCCGCCGCCCGCTACCCCGATGATCCCCGCCTGTCCCGTCTGCTCGCCGATCTCCGGTCCAGCGAAGAGTTCCGCCACATCTGGGACACCAATCCGGTCCGCACCCCCGGGCACCGCAGCAAGACCCTCGATCACCCCACCCATGGGCCGCTGCGTCTCAACTGCGACATCCTCACCGTGCCCGACGACGACCAGCAGGTCGTGTTCATCACCGCCGATCCCGGCACCGCCACCGCCCGCCTGTTCCGTTCCCTCGTCTGACGAGGCGCTGCCCGCCCGTCCTGACCGTTCGGGCGGGTCTCTGCCCCCAAGGTGTTCGGGACCGAGTGGTGCTCATCCGGCCAGGACGAGGTCCGCCGCGCCGGCCGGCAGTGGATCGAGGAGCGCTACAACACGAAGACCGCCACCGCGGCGCTGATCGAGGGCATCGACAAGGCGCGGGCCCAGTCCGGCGGCGCGACGACGGCCACCCACCCGGCAGCGTGGATGGCCGAGATCGTGAAGCACTTCCCGCACCGGCCGCAGCCGGTCGCGGCGGGCTGAGACCGGTCGTCCGGTCGCTCGGATCCGGCCATTTAGACAACGTTGTCGATGGCCGGATTTCCTGTCTTGCTTGTCTTCTTGACACTGTGATGGCCCTCCAGCAGGGTCTTGGCAACGTTGTCAACGTAGCGACGGGATCGGGAGACGGGCATGGCGCACGAGGCAGACGGGGTGTCGAGAAGGGGATTCCTGTCAACCGGGGTCACTCTGCTCGCGGGGTTCGGACTGGCGGCGGCACTGCCGGCCGAGGCGGCCGCGGCGACCGACAGCACCGACGCCTCGGCGCCGTCGGACCTGGCGCTGTTCCGCCCGGTGACGGTCTCCTCCACGGACTACGCGGCGACGCCGGGCTCGTTCGCGGTGGACGGCGTGGCCCAGGTCGGCCTGCGCGGCTCGGGCTGGCGGGCGACCCAGGGCGATCCGCAGTGGATGGTGGTGGACCTGCAGGGCCAGTGCCAGATCAGCAAGATCGTGCTGACCTTCGACGCCAGGCCCGGCGACCCGGCCTTCGACTTCAGCAAGTCCCGCAACCAGACCACCGGCCTGGAGATCCTGACCAGCTACTCGACGTCGTACGCGCTGGACGTGTCGACCGACGGCGAGGTGTGGACCACGGTCTACAGCACGGGTTCCGGCGCGGGCGCGGTGAACACGATCCCGCTGTCGACGACGGCGACGGCGCGCTGGGTGCGGTTCACCTCCTTCGCCCGCTCCACGTCAAACCCGTTGGGGCTCAACGGTTTTCAGGTGTACGGCAGCACCAAGGCGAACCGCCCGCAGGTGACTGGCTGGACCAACTGGCCCGCACAGCACCGCACGCCGCCGGCGCTGCGGGTGGCGGCCGACGGCACGGTGCCGGTGGAGTCCGGCTGGGTGCTGACAATGGACGACTTCGCGCCGAGCCAGGACGGCGCGGCGCTGTCCGGCCCGGCGGTGAACACCGACAGCTGGGTGCCGGCGACCGTGCCGGGCACGGTGCTGGCCTCGTTGGTCGAGCAGGGCCACTTCCCGGACCCGGTGTCCGGCATGAACAACATGGTCATCCCGGAGGCGCTGAGCCGCCACGCCTGGTGGTACCGCCGCACCTTCGCCGTGCCGTCGGGCCTGGACACCGGCGCGGGCCGGTTCGTCTGGCTGGAGTTCGACGGCGTCAACAACCAGGCCGACGTGTGGCTGAACGGCAAGTCGGTCGGCACCCTGTCGCACCCCTTCGGCCGGGCCGCCTTCGACGTCACGAACGCGCTGCGCCGCGGCGGCGACCAGGCGCTGGCGGTGAAGGTCTCCCCCATCCCGTTCCCCGGCAGCCCCGGCGACAAGGGCCCGGCCGGTCAGTCCTTTGTGGACGCCGGCGGCGGCATCTTCGCCAACTCCCCCACCCTGGTGGCCGCGTCCGGCTGGGACTGGATGCCCGCGGTCCGGGACCGGGTATCCGGCATCTGGGACCACGTGCGGCTGCGCTCCACCGGCGCGGCGGTGCTGGGCGACGCCCGCATCGACACCGTGCTGCCGAAGCTGCCCGACCTGAGCGCCGCCGAGCTGACGATCACGGTGCCGGTGCGCAACGCCTCGGCCAGCTCGCAGCAGATCACCGTGGCCGCGGCCTTCGACAACGTCAAACTGAGCGCCACGGTCACCGTCGCCGCCGGCCAGCAGGCCGACGTCAAGTTCGACCCCACCGCCTACCCGCAGCTGAAGCTGGCCAACCCGAAGCTGTGGTGGCCCAACGGTTACGGCGACCCGAACCTGCACGACCTCCAGCTCACCGCGACCGTCGGCGGCCAGGCCAGCGACAAGCGGTCCCTCAGCTTCGGCATCCGCAAGATCGGCTACGACTACGGCCTGCCGATCACCATCCAGAACGACCGCGCCGAGCAAACCGTCGACTTCCCGGTGCAGCAGGCCCAGTACGTGCGGGTGCAGGGCGGCAAGCGGGCCACCGGCTGGGGCATCTCGCTGTGGACGCTGTCCGTGGTCAACAGCGCCGCGCCGACCACCGACCTGGCGCTGAACAAGACGGCCACCGCCTCCTCCGACGACGGCAACCCGGCGCCGAACGCGGTCGACGGCAATCCGAACACGCGGTGGTCGTCGGCGTACAACGACAACGAGTACATCACTGTCGACCTCGGCTCCACGCAGACCTTCGACCGGTTCGTGCTGACCTGGGAACAGGCCTACGCGGCCACGTTCAAGGTCCAGGTCTCGGCCGACGGCAAGACCTGGACCGATGTGAAGTCGGTGGACAACTCGCCGGTGCCGATGACGGTTTTTGTCAACGGAGTCAAGGTGTTCATCCGCGGCGGCGCCTGGGGCTGGGACGAACTGCTGCGCCGCATGCCGGCCGAGCGCACCGAGTCGGTCGTGGCGATGCACCGGGACATGAACTTCACCCTGATCCGCAACTGGATCGGCTGCAGCTACCGGGAGGAGCTGTTCGCGGCGGCCGACCGTAACGGCATCCTGGTGTGGAACGAGTTCTGGGACGGCTTCTCCACCGACCCGGCCAACCACGACATCTTCCTGGCCCAGGCCAAGGACACCGTGCTGCGCTACCGGCACCACGCCTGCATGGTGGTGTTCTTCGGCTGCAACGAGGGCACCCCGCCGGACGCCATCGACGGCCCGCTGCGCGACATCGTCACCGGCAACACCGACCTGATGTACCAGAGCAACTCGGCCGGCGGCGTGATCAGCGGCGACGGCCCGTACCGGTGGCTGGACCCCAAGCAGTACTTCACCGGCGAGGCGACCGGCGGCAAGCACGGCTTCTGGAGCGAGATCGGCATCCCCACCGTGTCGGTGGTGGAGAGCATGCGCAACCTGGTCGGCGCGGGCGACCCCGGCTGGCCGATCGGCGCGCCGTGGTACCTGCACGACTGGTCGTCGCAGGGCAACCAGTCCCCGCAGACCTATCTGGCGGCGATCGACGCGCGACTGGCGCCGTCGAGCGGGCTGGAGGAGTTCTGCCGCAAGGCCCAGTTCGTCAACTACGAGAGCATGCGCGCCATCTTCGAGGCGTGGAACGCCCTGCTGTGGAACGACGCCCGCGGTGTGCTGCTGTGGATGTCGCACCCGGCCTGGCACAGCACCGTGTGGCAGACCTACGACTACGACCTGGACGTCAACGGCAGCTACTACGGCTCCCGCAAGGGCTGCGAACCGCACCACGTGCAGGCCAGCCTGGCGACCTGGCAGGTCAGCGCCGTCAACCACACGCCGGCGGCCGTGTCCGGGGCGACCGTGACGGCCCAGCTGTACGACCTGACCGGCAAGGCCATCGGCGCCGCGCAGACCCAGCAGGTCGACATCGCCGCCTCCTCGGTGAGCCAGGCCTTCACCGTGGCGTTCGGCGACTCGCTGCCGGCGCTGCACCTGCTGCGGCTGCGGATGACCGACAGCAAGGGCGGCCTGCTGTCCGAGAACACGTACTGGCGCTACCGCGCCGACACCGACATGCGGTCCCTGAACCAGGTGGCGGCGACCAGCGTCTCCGTGTCGCTGCGGCCGGACGGCTCCGCGTACAGCGCCGTCGTCAAGAACACCGGCAAGACGGTGGCGGCCATGGTTCGGCTGTCGCTGCGGGAGAGCAACGGCAAGGACCGCGTGCTGCCCACCCTGTACGGCGACAACTACTTCTGGCTGCTGCCGGGCGAGAGCAAGACCGTCACCGTGACGCCCCGGAAGTCCGTGTCGCACCCCCGGCTCCTCGTCGAGGGCTACAACGTGCCGACAACCCTGTCGTAGCCGCTGATCTCGCGAGTCCCGCTCTCGAGCAAGCATGTGTCGAGTTCCGGAACTCGACATTCAGTTGCCTGAGAGCGGGACTCGCGGGTTAGGCGTGGTCGACGCGGATGTCGCCGTTGTCGGTGGTCAGGTCGAGGCTGTGCTTGCCGGCCGGGTCGTCGGCGACGCGGATCTTGCGGTCGCCGTTGTGGGTGTCGGTGGACACCCGGTAGCTGTCGCCCGGGACGGCCAGCCGGATCTGGCCGTTGGTGGTGTGGGCGCTGACGTCGGCGGCCTCGGCCAGGGTGAGGTTGACGCTGCCGCTGGTGGTGTTGGCCTGCACGGTGCCGCTCTTGAGGCCGGAGCCGGTGACATTGCCGTTGGTGGTCTTGGCCTTCACGGTGCCGGTGACGTCGGTCAGTTCGACGTCACCGGAGGTGGCGCCGACGTCGACGGCCCCGACCTTGGCCAGGGTGATGTCGCCGGCGGTGGCCTGGCCGCTGATCGGCAGCCCGGCCGGGGCGGTCACCTGGTAGTCGATGGAGCAGTTGGAGCCGCAGTCGCCGGACAGCGTCAGCACCCCACCGTCGACGTGGTAGGTGTCCTGAGTCGGGGCCGGCCCGGTGGTGTACTTGATGGTCCGCACCACGGTGGTCTTGGTGAGCCCAGCCTGCCCTTGCACGCTCACATCACCGGCGTGGGTGTCCAGCTTGATCGACGTGATCGACTGGTCCAGCGCCTTGGTGTCGCTGACCGACTGCGGCGGCAGCAGGGTGGCCAGGTTGCCGCAGCCGCCGACGGCACAGGCCGCGGCCACCACCAGCACGCCGATACCCCAGTTGCGCATGTTGTCACTCCCCCGAACGATCCTTCTGCTCCGCAGCACGGTATCGGGGCCCGACGCGGCTGCGCATCGGGTACAACCCTGAGGTTTCTGGTAGGGAAAAGCCCACCTAGAAGGGATAGCCGTTGTGCTGGCCGGCGACGGTGACCCAGCGGGTGGCGGTGAACGCCTCCACGCCCCAGCGGCCGCCGAACCGGCCGTAGCCGCTGGACTTCACGCCGCCGAACGGCACCTGCGGCTCGTCGTCCACGGTCTGGTTGTTGACGTGCACGATGCCGGTGCGCAGCCGCCGGGCCAGCGCCAGGCCGCGCCGGGAGTCCTCGGTGATCACGCCGGCGGTGAGGCCGTAGTCGGTGTTGTTGGCGATCTCCAGGGCCTGCTCGTCGTCGTCGACGGCGGTCACGGTGACCGCCGGGCCGAAGATCTCCTCGGTGAAGATCCGCATGTCCGGGGTGACGTCGGCGAGCACGGTGGCCGGGTAGCGGGAGCCGTCGGCCGCGCCGCCGCCGGCCCGTACCGAGGCGCCGGCCGCAGCCGCCTCGGCCACCAGCTCGGCGACGCGGCGGGCGGCGCCGGCGCTGACCAGCGGCCCGATCACGGTGCCGGGGTCGGTCGGGTCGCCGTGCGGCAGGGACGCGGCCTTGGCCGCCAGCTTCTCGGTGAACTCGGCGGCGACCGACCGGTGCACCAGCACGCGGTCGGTGGACATGCAGATTTGGCCGGCGTTGTTGAACGCGCCGAAGTTGGCCGCGGCGACCGCGTAGTCGATGTCGGCGTCGTCCAGCACCAGCAGCGCGTTCTTGCCGCCCAGCTCCAGCACGGCCGGCTTGATGTGCTCGGCGGCGGTGGTGCCGATGATGCGCCCGACCCGGGTGGAGCCGGTGAAGTTGACCGCCCGGACCCGCTTGTCGGCGATCAGCGTGCGGGCCACGTCGGCGGCGTCGGCCGGCGCGTTGGTGACGACGTTGAGCACGCCGGCCGGCAGCCCGGCCTCGCGCAGGACGTCGGCGATGAACAGGCCGCAGGCGATGGGGGCGTCCTCGCTGGGCTTGACCACCACGGTGTTGCCGACCGCGAGCGGCACGGCCAGCGCGCGGGTGCCCAGGATGAGCGGGGCGTTCCAGGGCGCGAAGGCCGCCACCACGCCGAGCGGCTCCCGCAGCGCCAGCGAGAGCTGCCCCTCGGTCTCGGTGGACAGCACCTCGCCGACCGGCTGCCCGATCGCGGCGGCCGCGTCACGCAGGATGCCGGCGGCCAGGCCGACGTTGAAGTGGGCCCAGCCGGCGACGCCGCCGACCTCCTCGGCCATCAGCGCCACGCCCTGCTCGGCCTTGGCCTCCATCAGGTCGGCGGCCTTGAGGAAGATCCGGCGGCGGGCCGCCGGGGAGGTCGCCGACCAGGCCGGGAACGCCTGCTGCGCCGCGTCCACCGCGCGGGTGACGTCGGCCGCGCCGCCGGCGGCCACCACCGCGTACACCTCGCCGGTGTACGGGTTGAGATCCTCTGTCGTGCGGCCGTCCAGCGCCGGGACGTCCTCGCCGCCGATGACCAGGTCTCGCTTGATCGTCACAACCCACTCCGATGTTCGCTCTGCGCACGGCAATTCGCGATACGCACAGCAGTCTGGCCCGGTCGACGGCCGGCGTCAAGCCATGGAAGGTTTGAATTCGTACTATGTGGTCATGTGGCTCGACCAACGGGAACTGACCGCCTGGAAGCAGTTCCTGCTCACCGGGGCCGTCCTCAACCGGCTCCTCGACCAGCAGCTCAAGCAGGACTCCGGACTGTCCCACCCGCAGTTCGAGGTGTTGGCCCGACTGGCCGAGGCCCCCGAGGGGCGGCTGCGCATGACCGAGCTGGCCGGTGTGGCGGTGACGTCCAAGAGCGGCCTGACCTACCAGGTCGGCCAGCTGGCAAAGGCCGGCCTGGTGGAACGGCAGGGCTGCCCGAGCGACGAGCGCGGCATCGTGGCGGTGCTGACCGAGCAGGGCTGGCAGAAGCTGCGGGAGGCCGCCCCCGGCCACGCCGCGCTGGTGCGGGAGCTGTTCGTGGACGGCATGAGCCGCGAGCAGTTCGACGCACTGGCCGACGGCGTCGCCGCGCTGCACGAGAACCTGCGCGACCGGGTCGTCTGAAATCCGGAGGCGTCGGCCGGTGTCCCGGGATACGCTGGGCCGCAACACGATGACGGAGACAAGTAGCCGGGATCGACGCGGGTCGGAGAGAGCCGCCGGCAGCTGCGAAGGCGGACTCGCGTTCCCACGGTGAAGACACTCCCGAGTGCGGTGCGGGGAGCAGTGACATCGAACGAAGGGCCCCGCCGGCCGGCCCCCGTGATCGGGTCGCAGAGGTCCCCAGGTGGGGACGAAAGTGCGGTGGCACCGCGAGTTTCCCTTCTCGCCCGCACTCCCAAGGGGTCGACTCGACCACTGGAGTGGCGATGATCGCCCGAGTACTGGCCGCGGAACTTCCCGCCCACATCGGCGAACGCGTGCGCGTCGCCGGCTGGGTGCACCGCGGCCGTGAGCTGAAATCCGTGACGTTCGCGATCGTGCGGG
Organism: Kutzneria sp. CA-103260; assembly: GCF_018263855.1. Classification (GTDB taxonomy): domain Bacteria; phylum Actinomycetota; class Actinomycetes; order Mycobacteriales; family Pseudonocardiaceae; genus Kutzneria. Next base: position 6,086,290 of record NZ_CP073318.1, read on the forward strand.
ACCGGTCCGGGCTGGCCCAGGTGGTCATGTCCGGGCCCGCGCCGACCGAGGAGACCGTCGTCGAGGTGACCGGCCTGGTCACCGCCAACCCGAAGGCCCCGGGCGGGGCCGAACTCACCGAGCCGGTGCTGGTCGTGCTCGGCGAAGCGGTCACGCCGCCGCCCTTCGACCTGTACCGGCCCACGGTTTCCGCCACCCTGCCGACCATTTTGGACAGTGCGCCGGTCACGCTGCGGCATCCCAGGCTGCGGGCCCAGTTCGAGATCGCGGCGGCGTCGGTCGCCGGGTTCCGCGCCGCGCTGGACGGCATCGGCTGCACCGAGATCCACACGCCGAAGATCGTCGGCTCGGCCACCGAGTCCGGGGCCACCGTGTTCGGCATCGACTACTTCGGGCGCAGGGCGTTCCTGGCCCAGTCCCCGCAGTTCTTCAAGCAGGCCATGGTCGGCGTGTTCGAGCGGGTGTACGAGGTGGGCCCGGTGTTCCGGGCCGAGCCGCACGACACCGCCCGACACCTGGCCCAGTACACCAGCCTCGACGCCGAGATCGGCTTCATCGCCGACCACCGGGACGTGATGGCCGTGCTGCGGCACGCCATCGCCGGCATGCTGGAGCGGGCCGCCTCCCGGGAATCCGCCGTGTCCCTGTTGGGGGCCGAGTTGCCCGAGGTGCCGGCGGAGATTCCGTCGATCCACTTCGCCGAGGCGCGGCAGTTGTTGGGCGGCAAGGACGAGGTCGACCTGGCCCCGACCGACGAGCGGTTCCTGTCGGAGTGGGCGCTGCGGGAGCACGGCTCGGAGTTCCTGTTCGTCACCGGGTATCCGATGGCCAAACGGCCGTTCTACACCCAACCCGAACCGGGAAACCCCAAGTACAGCAACAGTTTCGACCTGCTGTTCCGGGGGTTGGAGCTCGTCACCGGCGGACAGCGCCTGCACCGGCACGCCGACTACCTTGCCGCACTCGAACAACGTGGCGAGTCACCGGAGGCGTACCAGAGCTACTTGGAGGTGTTCGCCCACGGAATGCCGCCGCACGGCGGTTTCGCGATCGGTCTGGAGCGCTGGACGGCCCGCCTGCTGGGCGTGGCCAACATCCGGCAGACCACGCTGTTCCCACGAGACCTGCACCGACTGACGCCGTAGTGCCTTCTCCCCACTTCAAGATATAGCCGACCGGGGGCCTTGCGGCAAGGCCCCGGTGATGCCTCATCATTGCCCGCCGGACGACCTGTACCAGCGGAAATGGGGGGATTCACCATGCATGTCACGGTGACGGCGTACGGCTCGCGCGGCGATGTGGAGCCGGTGGTGGCGCTCGCAGCGCGGCTGCGGGAGCTCGGGGCGGAGGCGACGGTGTGCGCGCCGCCGGACGAGGAGTTCGTGGCGCTGATGGCCCGCGCCGGCGTGCCGCATGTGCCGCTCGGGCCGTCGGTGCGGGAGCTGATGTCCGCTGCGAAGCCGGACCCGTTCCGGCTCGCGGCGGGCCTGGTCGACGAACGGTTCGACACGCTGGCGAAGGTGGCGGAGGGCAGCGACGCGATCGTGGCCGCCGGCCTGATGCCGGCCGGGGCCCGCACGGTCGCGGAGCAGCTGGGCATTCGCTACGTGTTCGCGAGCTACCAGCTGTACGGGCTGCAGAAGGCTGTGTGGCAGCAGGATGTCGCGCGGATCAACGCCTTCTACCAGGAACCGCTCAACACCCACCTGGCCGCGCTCGGCCTACCGCCGGTGGACAACGTGCGTGATCACGTGTTCACCGACCGGCCGTGGCTGGCGGCGGATCCGGTGCTCAGCCCGTGGCAAGGTGTCACGGCGCTCGATGTCGTGCAGACGGGGGCGTGGATCCTGCCCGACGACCGCCCGCTGCCTGACGGGCTGGCGGAATTCCTCGACGCCGGTGAGCCGCCGGTGTACGTGGGCTTCGGCAGCATGCACCTGCACGCCGCGCCGGACCTTGGCCGGATCGCCGTCGAGGCCGCGCGGGCCCAGGGGCGGCGGGTGGTGCTCGCCCGGGGCTGGGCCGAACTGGACGCTGCCGACGACGACTGCTTTGTCGTGGGCGACGTCAACCAGCAGGCCCTGTTCCCACGAGTCGCAGCCGTCGTCCATCACGGCGGGGCCGGCACCACGACCACGACCGCCCGGGCCGGCGCGCCGCAGGTGGTCGTGCCGCAGATCGGCGACCAGCCCCAGTTCGCCGCCCGGGTGGCCGAGTTGGGCATCGGGGCCGCGCACGACGGTGCCGCGCCGACCTACGAGTCCTTCTCGGCCGCGCTGGCCACTGCCCTGGCCCCGGAGACGGCCGTGCGGGCCGAGGAGGTGGCCAGCACGATCCGCACCGATGGGACCACGGTGGCGGCGAAGATGGTGCTAGAGCAGCGATAGCAGTTCGGCGGCGGCGCGGGCCCCGGATTCCGCGCCGCCGTTCATATAACCCTGGGAGTCCACGGAGGTGTGCTCGCCGGCGATGTGGACGTTGCCCTGGCGGGTGCCCTCGTAGCCGGCGTAGCGGTGGCAGTAGTCGACGGGGTAGCAACTGTAGGCGCCGTAGGTGTAAGGATTCTTGTGCCACGCAGCGAGGGTGGCCTTGCTTGCGTAGGCGCTACTGATCCCGGGAACCACCACGCCGAACTGGGCGAGCTTCGTCCGCACGGCGGCCCGCACAGAGGACGAGGAGGCGTTGGAGAACGGCGTCGACGGCTGGAAGCTCAGGGCCCCGCTGCCGCCGCCGTACTGGATGGCGATGCCCGGCCGTCCCGGCTGCCCGGTGGTGGCGTCCCACACCTGCTGATAACCGGTGTCGGCAAAGCTGATCCCGTTGGCAATGCCGGGCCACGGCCCACGGCCGACCCATGGCCGGGAGGTGAACTGCATGTGCAGCTTGGTGCAGAACCCCATCTCCAGCGTGGAAATCGCGCCCCGCATGCGCGGATCGAAGCCAGCGCGGGTGAGGTCGAGACGCTGGAGCACGCCGAGCGGCACGGTGAGAATGGTGTGGTCGACGCGGACGGCGCCGGTGTCGAAGTGCAGGGTCTGGGTGCCGTCTCCGTTGCGCACCAAGGCTTCCAGCCGATGCCCGTGCTGCACGGTGCCGCTAGGTAACGTGGCGGCGATGGCTTCGGGCAGGGTCTGGTTGCCGCCGGTGATGTGGTAGCGCTCGTCGGACGCGCCCCAGATCGACGGCTCGTCCAGGTTCTCCTGGTCGATCATCAGGTACGCGAGGTTGACCGCGGTCTGCTGGCCGCTGTCCCGGCCGTACTCGACCACGTAGGCGTCGTCGAGGAAGCGGCCGAACCAGGTGGAGTGGCCGCCGGGCACCCGGGTGGCGATCCACTCCTGCACGCTCATCCGGCTCAGCGCGACGCCTTCCGGGGTTGAGGAGTTCCAGGCCGGCGCGTCCGGGCCGGCCTTGGCGATGTCGTCCTGCAACGCCTTGTAGACCGGCTGGAACTCGGCGGTGAACTCGGCGTGCGAACGGTAGCGGCCCTCGTAGAACAGGACGTCCTCGCTGCCGGCCGGTTCGGCGGCGTGGATGTCGGTGAGGCCGATGCCGAACCGCTTGCACAGGTCCCGGATCACGGTGTGGTCGGTGTCGATCAGCTCGCCGCCATACTCGGTGACCTGGCCGCCGTTCCAGTAGTGACGCTCGGAGAACATCCGGCCGCCGACCCGGTCGTTGGCCTCGTAGACGGTGCAGCGCACGCCGGCGTCGGCCAGGGCGAGTGCCGCGTTGAGGCCGGCGATGCCGGCGCCGATGACAGCAATCCGCGCCTTGGTGTCGATCCGCGGGACCGCGGCCGCCTTCGGTGCGCGTAAGACGCTCGCCGCGCCCAGCACGGCGGCGGTGGCGCCGAATATCTTGAGCACGTCTCGCCGACCCAACGTGCCGGCGGCACGGGCCGCCCGCGCCTCTTGGAACTCGGCAACCGGCAGGCCCAGCCGCGCGGCGGCGGTGTGGTCGGCGGCGACTCGACGCAGGAACCGGAACATCTCCGTACGCGGCATGCCGGGAGCAAACACCAACTGAATCAGTACTGTCAACGAATTCTTGCAACGAAATCAGTCGTTAACCATGCCCAGGAACGCGCGAGTCGCAGGAGACAGCGCCACTCCGGCCGGGGTCGCCGCGTGCACGGCCCGCACCGGCACCTCGTCCGGATGCAGCCGCACGACGCTGATGTCCGGCCGCACCGACTCGGCCGCGATGCCCGGGATCAGCGTGATGCCCACGCCCGCCGCGACGAGGCCCTGCTTGGCCAGCCAGTCCCGGGCCACGAAGCCGATCCGCGGCCGGAAGCCGTGTTCCAGACAGGAGCTGATCAGGGTGTCCTCGGACCGGTCGCTGCCGGCGATCCACTGCTCCTCGGCCAGGTCGACCAGCCGCACCCGGCGCCGCCGGGCCAGCCGGTGCCCGGCCGGCAGCGCCACCAGCATCGGGTCATCGCACAGCTTGCGCAGGTCGAGACCGTCGAACGGGCCGTCGCCGGACAGGATCGCCACGTCCAGCTCGCCGGCCCGCAAACGCTTGGCCAGGCCCGGCGTGTAGCCCTCGGTCAGCGTCACCACGACCGCCGGATAAGCCGCCCGGAAGGCCGCGATCGCCTTCGGCACCAGGGATACGTCGGCCGTGGCGAACGCGCCGATCCGCAGCCGGCCGGTGGCCAGCTCGCGCAGGTCGGCCAGCTCGCGGCGGGCCGCCTCCAGCCGGTCCAGCACCGCCTCTGCGTGCAGGAGCAGGCGGCGGCCGGGCTCGGTCGGCCGGACGCCACGCGGCAGCCGGTCGAACAGCGGGGTGCCGGCCTCGTCCTCCAGCGCGGAGATCTGCCGGGAGATCGCCGACTGGGTGTAGCCCAGGCGCGTGCCGGCCGCGGTGAACGAACCGAGCCTCGCGACCTCGACGAACACCCGCAGCAGGCTGCTGGACAACTCATGCGCGTCTGGCATGCCAGTCATGCTAGACATTCGCTGGTGGCATCGCGGGGACAATCGTAGCGTCGACGCCATGGAAAAGATCGCCTTTCTGGGACTGGGCTCGATGGGCCGGCCGATGGCCCACCGCCTGCTGGCCGCCGGCCACGAGCTGACGGTGTGGAACCGGACCGCCGCGAAGGCGGACCTGCTGGCCCAGGACGGTGCCAAGGTCGCCTCCACCCCGGCGGAAGCCGTGCGGGACGCCGACGTCGTGGTGACGATGCTGGCCGATCCGGAGGCCGTGCACGCCGTCGTCGACGCCATGGCCCCAGCCCTCAAGCCGGGCGCACATCTGATCGACATGTCCTCCATCGGCCCGCAGGCCTTCGCCGAGGTCGCGGCCAAGTTGCCGGCGGGCATCACCGCGATCGACGCCCCGGTGCTGGGCAGTGTCGATCGAGCCGCCGCCGGCGAGCTGGTGCTGTTCGTCGGCGGCGATCCGACGCCCGTGCAGGCGGTCCTGGAGCGGTTCGGCCGGATCACCCGCTGCGGCGGGCCAAGTACCGGCTCGGCGTTGAAGATCGTCGCCATCACGGCGGTGATCGTCGGCGTGACGGCGGTGGCGGAGGCCGTGAAACTCGCCGACACCTATGGCCTGCCCGAGGATCTGGTCCGGGCCGCCCTGGGCAACAGCCCGGTCGGTGGCGTCACGGCGCGGGCCTTCGCCGAGGGCGTGCACTACCCGATTCGCTTGGCGGCCAAGGATGTCGCGCTCGCCACCGGGTCGGCCGAGCTGCCGTTGGCGCGCACCGTGCACGAACAGCTGACGCGGCTGGCCGACTCCGAGCAGGACTTGGGCAAGGTGGTGGCGCAATTGCGGCATACCGCCGTGTAGCGTGCGCCGTGACCTGGCGGAGCTGGTGTCGCGCGACTACGAGCGCATGCTCGACCTGGCCGTCGCGGTGATGGACAGCCGCAACGCGGACCGGACGAGGTCGAGGTGTGGACGCCGTGGTACCGCGGCGTCCTACCGCAAGCTGGGCACGTCCGACCGGCTCACCACCGTGCTGCGGGCCCAGCGCTGCGGGATTCTCCCATCATAGCAGGGAAATCCCGTTCTCCGCGGCGATCTGCCGCAGCGCCTGGACGCTGTCCCGGGTCGCCTGCACCGTGCCGCCCTCGGGGACCGAGTGGTGCGTCTCGATCGACAGGTAGCCGCCGTAGCCGGCGTCTTCGAGGCTGCGCAGCTGGCCCGCCCAGCCCACGATGCCCGCGCCGGGCCGCACCCAGCCCTCGCCCCGCTGGTAGTCCTTGACGTGCACGTGGGCCACCGCGTCGGCCACCTTGCCCTGGTTGACCGGGTCCGGCTCGGCGTCCCGGAAGCGGGCCTCGTTGGCCGGATCCCAGACCACGCCCAGCAGGCCCGGGGCCATCTTGCCGAGCAGCTCGTCGGCCTCGGCCACGGTCGCCACCATGCAGGCCTCGTCGATCTCCAGCAGCAGCGTGAAGCCGGCCGCCCGGGCCTGGTTGGCCGCCGCCGACAGCACGTCGGCCAGCCACGGCAGGTACCAGTCGCGGTCGTCCACCCGCAGGCCGGAGAACACCCGGATGGCCTGCGCGCCGACCAGGTCGGCGATCTCCATGCCCCGGTCCAGGTGCTCCCAGATGGCCTTGGTCGCCTTCAGGAACGGCGTGTCCACCACCGGACAGCTGAACCCCTTCAGAGCGGCTTGGAACTCGCGCAGGCGGCGCTGGTCGTGGTGCACCACGTTGCGGCCGGCGACGCTGCGCAGCTCGACCGCCTCCAACCCCAGCGCCTCGCACTCGCGCAGCGCCGTGTCGAGATCGGGGGCGATCTCGTCGGTGATGACGGACAACCGCATGGCGCTTCCACTCCACGATCGGCAGGGTTACCCGTGGAGTACCAGCTGTCCGCCACTCGACGCAACGGCTACCGGCCGTAACGGTCCAGCCCGGCCACGCCTGGGGTGACATATGGTCGAAAAACCGGCCCCGGGGTTTACAGCCGCAGACTCACCACGTTCGACCGGCGGGCCGTCTCGAACCCCAGCCGAAGATTCACCTCCACCATGTGCGTGTTGTCCGCCCCGGTGTTCGTCCAGATCTCCCGCAGCCCGTCGCGATCGGCGGTGAACCAGCGCAGCATGGCCGCCTTCATCGCGAGACCCAGCCCGTGCCCGCGGTGGGCGGCGAGCACGGCGGTGTCGCCCTGCATGAGCCGCATCGGATTCAGCGGTCGGTACTCCAGCTCGGTGAGCCCGACGACCTCGCCGTCGGGATCGACCGCGACGACGGTCCGGCACTCGACGCCGTGCTTGGCGAGGCCGGCTTCGACGCGCCGCACCCGGTCCACCGACCATTTCGGCGTCACGAGGCCGGCCGGGGCGTCGGCGATGGCGTTGCGGGCGCTCGCGTACGACTCGACGACGTCATCGGGTGCGGCGCCGATCCAGCGCACCAGCCGATACCCCTCGGGCACGGCGACCTCCCAGCGTCCCCGGTCCACCTCACCGAAGTTGAGGATCTGGGTCAAAGTGGTGTGCACGGCCCGGAAACCGAGGGCCTTCGTCCAGTGATCGCCCGCTCCGCCCTCGGTGACGTGCCGGCCCTCGATGCTGGTGCGGCCACGCTCGCGCAGCACGGGAGTGATGGCGCGCAACAGTTCCGTGGCGATGCCCTGCCTGCGGAACTCCGGGTGCACGAAGAGCTGCGCGATGGCCAGGTGTTCGTTGCCGTCGACCGGCAGATAGCTTGTCGCCGCGGCAACGAGCCGGCCATCGAGGTGCGCCTGCCACATCAGGCGTTCGCCGAGGTGCACCGGGGGCACGGCCAGCACGGCGGCAGTGGCCTGCCGGGTCGGCGTCGGCAGCTCCGGATAGTCGACGGCGTAGACCGCACACCGCATCGCGTGGTACTCGTCGATGTCGACGTCGCTGCCCGGCTGAATTTCGATCACAGGCCGGCCAGCTCCCGGTTCACCACGGAATACCGCCGCACGGTGGCGAAACCGAGGCGGTGATTGACATCGGCCATGTACTGGTTGGCGGTGGCGGTGGAGGTCCACACCCGGCGCAGGCCGGCCTTGTCGGCGGTGATCCAGCACAGCATGTGGGCCTTCATGGCCTGGCCGAGCCCGAGACCGCGATGGGCGGCCAGGACGGCGGTGTCGCGTTGGGCGGCGAGCTCGGGCCGAAAGGGCTGGAGATCGAGCTCGGTCACGCCGACCACCTCGCCGTTCGGGGCGACAGCGGCGACGACCCGGCGTTCGATGCCGTGCTCGCGGTAGCCGGCCTCCAGCCGCCGAACCCGTTCCACGGTCCAGTCGGGGGCCCGGAAGGCGGACTCCCCGGGCGGGGCGTCGCCGATGGCGTGCCGAGCCCGGGCGTAGGACTCGACCAGGTCTTCGGGCGCGTGCCCGATCCAGCGCACGAGCCGGTAGCCGGGCGGCGGCTCGACCTCCCAGATGGCCGGGTCGACCTCGGCGAACTCCAGGATCTGGAAGACGGAGATGTTGACCGTGCGGAAGCCCCGGTCGGCGACGAACCGAGCCCCCGGGGAGTTGGGTTCCACCTGGGAGACCTCGACGACCACCCGGCCGCGCTCGCGCAGGGCGACCGCCCCGGTGCGCAGCAGTTCCGAGCCGATGCCCTGCCGCCGCAACGCGGGATGCACGACGATCCGGGCGAAGGCCAGGTGCTCGTTGCCGTCCACGGGCAGCTGGGCGATGAGGCAGCCGGCCAGCCGACCGTCCAGACGAGCCGTCCACAGCAGGCGTTCGCCCAGGTCGACGTCGGGATCGCGGAGCCGGGCCAACACGGCGTCCCGGGTCGGCGGCGGCGATTGCGGGTAGTCGACCAGGCTCGCGGCCCGCTGCAACTCGTGGTACTCGTCGACGTCGGCTTGCCGCCCGTCGACCAATCGCACTTCCAGCACCAACCCACTATGGCCGCTCAACGCCGTGCGGTCAGGCGAATTCCGGTTCGATGATCCACATGTCCACCCGCAGCGACCGCCCCTTGGACGTGACCTCGATCGGGGCGGCGCCGCTGAGCCGGGCCCCGAGCGCCCGGGCCACGGCCACACTGGCCACGTTCTCGGCCTCGATCTCCAGCAGCACGTGCGGCAGCCCCACGGTGCGCAGCGCGAACCCGGTGATCACCTGCCCGGCCCGCACGGCCAGGCCCTGCCGCCGGTGGGCCTTGCCGACCACATAGCCGGCCAGGCACAGCGCCGGCCGCAGGAACACCATGCCCAGCGGCACGTCCTCGCCCGGCCGGGTGATGGCCAGGTGCAGCCGGTTCTCCTCGACCCGGGTCCGCCGCATGGCGGCCAGGTAGTCCCGGGCCGCGGCCAGGTCGAACGGCGTCACGATGGGCGTGCGCAGCGCCACGTCGGGATCGTCGAACAGCTCGACCATCGCCGGCAGGTCGGCGTCGGTGAAATCCCGCAGCAGCAGGCCGTTTCCGGTGAGGACCAGCGGCGATGCGAACGGGTTCATGCCGCAACAATGCCAGAGACACCCGTTCGGCAACGCCCGTACGATCCGGGCCATGCGCTTCATCATGGACACCGACGTGCCGGTCCCGACCCGGGACGGCATCGCGCTGGCCAGCAACATCTGGCGGCCGGCCGACGAGCGCCCCGCGCCGGTGCTGCTGTTGCGCACCCCGTACGGCAAGGACGACGTGGCCAGCTACGGCGGCAACCGGCCCAACCTGTTCGCCCTGCTGGCCGCCGGCTACGCGGTGGTGATCCAGTGCTGCCGGGGCACCGCCCGCTCCGGGGGCGTGCACGTGCCGCACGAGACGGAGGCCGCCGACAGCGCCGACACCATCGGCTGGCTGCGGGAACAGCCTTGGTGCGACGGCAACATCGGTGGCTTCGGCGCGTCCTACCAGGGCGCGGTGCAGTGGCAGTCGGCCGAGTTGTTGCAGGCCATCGCCCCCACGTTCGCCACCGCCGACTTCTACCGCGCCCCCTGGTACTCCCCCGGCGGCGCGATGTCGCTGCACACTGTGCTGACGTGGATCACCGCGAACGCCGCCGGCGAGGCCATGAAGGCCGGCGCGGTCGGCGACCTGCCGGAGATCATGCGGCAGCAGTTCGACGCGCTGCCGACCAGGGACCATCCCGTGCTGGCCAAGCACTTCCCTTGGCTGGACACGGTTTTCGCCCACCCGGACCGGGATCAGTACTGGCAGCAGCTGGCCGCCGCGGCCAAGGCCCCCGCGCTGAGCGTCGGCGGCTGGTACGACGTCTTCATCGACGAGACGGTCCGCGGGCACAACGAGCGGCTGGTCATCGGGCCGTGGACGCACCTGAGCACCGACTACCGCGGGGCCAACCTCACCGAGGCGCACCTGCGGTTCTTCGACCAGTGGCTACGGGGCAAGCCCGACGACTCGGCGCCGGTGCGGATCTTCGTGATGGGCATCGACCAGTGGCGGGACGAGCCGGCCTGGCCGCTGCCCGACACCCGTCGGATGGACTACTTCCTCGGCGACGGCACACTTTCCGGCACCACGCTCGCCGAAGGCTCCCTGACCTATCGGTACGACCCGCTCGACCCCGTGCCCACCCTCGGCGGCAACACCCTCGCCGCCGACGCCGGTCCGCGCGACCAGCGCCCGGTCGAGGCCCGCGACGACGTGCTCAGCTTCACCGGGCCCGCGCTGGCCGACCCGTTGGAGGTCACCGGACACGTGTCGCTGACCCTGTTCGTGTCCAGCTCCGCCGTAGACACCGACTTCATGGGCAAGCTCGTCGACGTCCACCCCGACGGCGCCGCCGTCAACCTGTGCGAGGGCATGCTGCGCGCCCGCTACCGCAACTCCCTGTCCACGCCGGAACTCCTTGCGCCGGACCGGGTCTACGAGCTGACCCTGGACCTTTCGGTGACGTCCAACGTGTTCCTCCCCGGCCACCGGATCCGATTGGACGTCACCAGCAGCAACTTCCCGCGCTACGACCGCAGTCCCAACACCGGCGGGGTGGTCGCGGCCGCGGGCAAGGACGATGTGGTGGTCGCGGAGAACACGGTGTACTTCGGCGCGGCCCGCCCCAGCCGGCTGACCCTGCCGGTGATCGACCGCGGGCCGGCCGGCTGACCGCCCCGCCACCCGGACACCACGCCACCCCACCCCACCCTCCACCCACCGCCTTTCACACAGGCAAATGCCACATGTGCGCCACAGTCGACTTTTTTCGCCACATGTGGACCACATGTGGCGAAAAAAGAGGGGCGAGGCTAGCGCCAGGTGACCAGGTCGTCCAGGGGGATGCGCTTGGGGCGGTTGGTCAGCTTGGCCGGCACGCGGCGGTCGTTGTCGTCGGAGTAGCCGAGGGTCATGATCCCGGCCAGGCCGACGTCGGCCGGCAGGCCGACGACCTCCTCCAGACCGTCGGCGTGCGGGCCGAAGAAGCCGGTGGCCAGGCCTTCGTTGGCGGCAGCCATCTGGAGCATCACGAGCAGGCTGCCGCTGTCGAACCACCAGTACGGCACCGGCCACTGGCCCTCCTCGCCGTCCTCGGTGACCTTGTCCGGCTGCTGGTACCGCTCGTGGTAGGAGGCCTCGCGCACGCCGATGACGATCAGCACCGGGGCGACCGAGACCCACGGCCCCACGCCGGACTCCAGGTAGGGCGGCTCGATGAGTTCGGCGACCTTGCCGCGAATCTCAGGGTCGGTGACGACGATCAGCCGGTGCCCCTGGCTGAAGCCGGCGCTGGGCGCGCGGTGCACGACCTGCACGATCCGGCGCACCACGTCCTCGGGCACCGGGTCGGGGCGGTAGCTGCGCACCATTCGGCGGGCGCGGAGCACATCGGCGAAGTCCACGGGCATCTCCTCGGATCGATCGGCGTCACGAACCATTCCCGGGCCGGGAACGGGCCGTCAACAGCACTGCGTGCTTGCTCACCCGAACGTCGCCGGTGACCTCGGCCCGCAGAGCCGACAACTCCTCGTCGGTGAGGTCGCGGTCGACGCAGCTGGCCAGGTAGGCCACCACCGGCTCGGCGGTCGGCACGACCAGCTCGTCCTCGTAGCGGACCAGCTCGACGTCGTCGAACTGCGCCGCCAGCAGCTCGACCGCGTTCTCGGCCCGGAACGAGAGATTCATGGCCTCGGGAAAGGACATCGGCAGCCCGGCCCGGGCGGCGATCTCCCACAGCTGCGCCATGTGCCCGTCACCGTTGGTGCTCGCGACCAGCCAGCCGCCGGGGCGCAGCACCCGCCGCAGCTCGGCGATGCCCCGGGCCGGATCGTCGACGTGGTACAGCATGTGACACGCGACCGCGCCGTCGAACGAGCCGGTCGGGAAGGGCAGGGCGTCGGCGCTGCACCGGGCGGCCGCGAATCCCTTGTCCCGCAACGCGGTGCACATCGCCGCGGAGGAATCGGTCGGCACCAGCTGGAAATCCGGCTGGTACGGCCACAGCGCCCCGGTGCCGGCGCCGACCTCCAGCACGCGACGGCCGCTCGGCAGGTGGTCCCGAACCCAGTCGTGCCACGGGGTCGGATTCGTGCCGTAGCGGTGCAGCTCGATCCGGGCCGAGAGCTTTCCGGTGGTGCGGTACTGGAGGCTCATGCCCCCACCATGCCGTCTTGACGAGGCGAACGCCGACAGTCTAACTTCGGACCGTCCAACAATGGACTGTCAGAGGGGACACCACATGGCCGAGACTGCTGCCCGCGCCGACGTCGAGGTGGCCGGCCCGGAACGGCTGATCTACTTCTCGGACGCGGTGATCGCCATCGCCATCACGCTGCTGGCCCTGGAGCTGCCGACGCCGACCTCCGGCGTGCACGGGGACGCCGGCGTGCTGGCGTTCTTCGGCGAGCACGCCGAGGAGTACCTGGCCTTCCTGATCAGCTTCGGGGCGGTGGCCATGCACTGGCTGATCCACCAGCGGTTGTTCCGCCACGCGGTGGGCCTGGACGGCCGGCTGATCCGGTGGAACCTGTTGTGGCTGCTCATGATCGTGCTCATGCCGTGCACCACCAAGCTGCTGACCAGCGAGGTCGACGCGTTCCCGGTCCAGTTCACGGTGTACGCCGCCGACCAGGCGCTGGCCGGCCTGTTCCTGCTGCTGGCCGTGGCCGACCTGCGCCGGTTCCACCTGCTGCGGGCCGACGCCCCGGCCGAGGTGATCAGCGACGCGATGGAGTTCATGACGGCGGTGGCGGCGATGTTCGTGCTGTCGATCCCGGTCGCGTTCGTGACGAACTGGGCGCTGCTGTGCTGGTTGCTGCTGCCGGTGGTGCGGGCCATCGTGCGCTTCGTGGGACGGCGGATCAGCGCCACTGCGTGAGCAGCCGCCGGCCGGCCCAGACCACCAGCACCAGCTCGACCAGGCCGAACAGCACCAGGACGGTGAGGCTGGGCAGCGCGGTGAGGGCGACGCCGATGCCCAGCACCGGCAGGGCGAGACCCAGGTAGAAGGCGAGGAACACGCCGGCCAGGGTCTCGCCGCGCAGCTCGGGCGTGGCCAGCGAGCCGACCATCGCGAGGGTGACCCGGAAGGTGAGGCCCATGCCAGCGCCGCCGAACAGGGCGCCGCCCCAGAACAGCAGCACGCTGCCGGCCAGCACACCGGCCGGGATGGCAGCCAGGGACACGATCATCGCGCCCAGCCCGGTGATCAGCTGCTGACGCAGCGGCTGCCCGACGAACAGCAGCTGCGCGCCGGCCGCGGCGGCGAAGACCGAGGTGGACAGCAGGCCGCCGACCAGCGGCGACGCGATGTGGAAGGAGCCGGCCAGCAGGGTCGGAGAGACGGCCGAGACCAGGCCGCTGAACATGTTGCCGACGAAGGCGACGGCGGCCGCGGCCCAGAACACCGGCCGCACGTGGGGCGGCACGGACACGCGCTGCGGACGGTAGCGAAGGCGGTCTTCGCTGCGCTCGACGGTCTCGGGCACGTGCCGCACGGCGAGGGCCACCGCCACCAGCAGGACGAGGAAAACCAGGTACGGCACGGTCAACGGCGCGGTGACGTAGCTGGCCAGCACCCCGCCGACCACCGGCCCGAGGCCGAGGCCGGCCATGTTGAGCATGGACGAGAACAGCCCGGCGTCCCGGCCCGGGTGGGCCACGGCTCGCAACTCGGCCAGGTGGGCGGTGGCGGTCGCGGTCAGCGCGCCGATGCCGGTGCCGCAGACGAACCGGGCGATGATCAGGCCCGGCACCTCCGGCCAGGCCAGGAACAGCACCGCCGCGACGATCTCCGCCAGCACCGAGGCCAGCACCATGCGGCGACGGCCGATCCGGTCGCTGATGTGTCCGACCAGGTACGTGCTGGCCACCACGCCGATCGCGTACGCGGCGAACACCACCGTCACCACAGCCGTGGGAAAGCCGTCGCGCGCCTGGTAGAGCCGGTAGAGCGGGGTCGGCAGGGTCGAGAACGCCAGCGACACCCCGAACGCGGCGGCCACCGCCCAGAAGCCGCCGCCGTGTCCGAGCCGAGTCGGGCGCTCGACCATCAGCGAGGAAGTCATGTCCCTACGATGCGATCGATTGTTGATCGAGTCCAACGAAAGATTCTTGTCTCAGTTATCGATATGATGCGTTAATGGAGACGCGCCAGCTGGAGTACTTCGTCGCGGTCGCCGAAGAGCTGAGCTTCACCCGGGCCGCGCTGCGGCTGCACGCCGTGCAGTCCACGGTGTCGGCCGGCATCAAGTCGCTGGAGTCCGACCTGCGCACCGTCCTGTTCGACCGGTCCACCCGGGCGGTGGCGCTCACCCCGGCCGGCGCGGCGTTCCTGCCTGAAGCGAAGGCGGCCTTGGCTGCGCTGGACCGAGCGAGGGCGGTCGTGGAGGAAGCCGGCGCGGGGCTGCGGGGCAGCCTGCGGATCGGCACCATGACCACCGTCGGCAACATCGACCTGCCCGGCCTGCTCGGCGCGTTCCATCACCGGTATCCGCTGGTCGACCTGCACCTGATCGAGTCGACGGCCGGTTCGACCGGGCTGGTCGAGGACGTGCGCACCGGCCGGCTCGACGCCGCCATGGTGGCGCTGCCCGCTTCGGACCTGAGCGGCCTGTCGACGCGACACCTGGACCGGCAGCCGTACCTGCTGCTGGTGCCGCCCGGCCACCGGCTTGCCGAGCGGGCAGCGGTGACCGTCGCCGACCTGGCCGGCGAGGAATTCGTCGACACGCCAAGGGGATTCGGCAACCGCGTCACCGTCGACCGGGCCTTCGAGGCGGCCGGCGCGCCGCGGCGGGTGGTCGCGGAGGTCGCCGACATCCGCACAGTGCCCGACTACGTGCGGGTCGGGTTGGGCATCGCGGTCGTGCCGGACCTCGACATCGTCCGCGCGCCGGACCTGGTGGCGGTGGAGTTGGCCGGCACGGCGGTGGAGTGGCTGGTGACGCTGGTGTGCCTGGCCGACCGGCAGCCCAGCCGGGCGCTGGCCACGCTGCTGGACCTGGTGGACGGGCTGGTGGCGGACGACTAGCGTTTCCTCAGGTGAGCGACGAGACATTCCGGCTGCTGGTCAACGGGGCCGAGGTGACAGTCGAGTGCGACCGCGACACTCCGTTGCTGTTCGCGCTGCGCAACCGGCTCGGACTGAAGGGCACCCGGTTCGGCTGCGGTCTGGGACTGTGCGGGGCGTGCAACGTGCTCGTCGACGGGCGGCTGATCCACTCCTGCGACACTCCACTGTGGTCGGTCGACGGCAAGGAAGTCGTGACGGTGGAAGGCCTCGGCGACACTCCCCTGCAACGGGCCATGATCGACGAGCAGGCGGCGCAGTGCGGCTACTGCGTGTCCGGCGTGGTGATGACCGCGACCGCCCTGCTGGCCCGGAATTCCGCGCCGGACGAGGCCGAGGTCCGGGCGGCGCTGGACGACAATCTGTGCCGCTGCGGGGCGCACAACCGGATGGTGCGGGCTGTGGTGAAGGCTTCCCAGGTCGAGGCGACCCGATGATACCGCCCAATCTGGCCGCCAATCCCCGGCTGTCGCACTGGGTTTCCGTGCACGCCGACGGCACGATCGACGTCCGCTGCGGCAAGGTCGAGCTGGGACAGGGTGTTCTGACCGCGCTGGCGCAGATCGCCGCCGACGAGCTGGACGTGGCCTACCACCGGATCCGGATGGTGCCGCTGACCACCGACTCCAGCCCGGACGAGGCGCTGACCGCCGGCAGCCGCTCCATCGAGGACTCCGGCGCCGCGCTACGTCAGGTCGGCGCGGAGGTCCGCGCCCTGTTCGTCGATGCCGCCGCCGGCATCATGGGCGTGTCGACCGACCTGCTGTCGGTCGACGACGGCGTGATCAACGGCGCCATCACCTACTGGGACCTGGTCGATGATGTCGACCTGGACGTGGAGGCGACCGGATCCGTCGCCCCCAAACCGTTCGCGGAGCGGCGTGTGGTCGGCACCAGCTGGCCGCGGCTGGACATCCCCGACAAGGTGTACGGGCGGCCCCGGTTCATCCACGACGTCGCACTGCCCGGCATGCTCTACGGCCGGGTCGTCCGGCCGCCGTCCCGGGGCGCGACCCTGGTGTCAATGGCGGCTCCCAAGCTGGACGGCCTGGTGGAAGTGGTGCGGGAAGGCGACTTCCTCGGTGTGATCGCCACCCGTGAGGAAACCGCCGTGCGGGCCGCGGAGCTGCTGCGCTGCGAGTGGGTCGAGCAGGACTGCCTGCCCGATGTCGACGCCCTGCCGGAGTTCCTGATGTCCCGCGACACCGAGGACGTCACGATCAGCGGACCATCCATTTCGGACTCTTCTGAGACCACGGTCAGCGCCGTGTACTCCCGGCCGTATCTGGCCCACGCGTCGATGGCGCCCTCCTGCGCCCTGGCCCGCTGGGACGGCGACAAGCTGGAGTTGTGGTGCCACAGCCAGGGCGTCTACCACCTGCGCCGGGACATCTGCCGGGCGCTCGGGGTGGCGATCGACCAGGTCACCGTGCACCACGTCGAGGGCGCTGGAGCCTACGGCCACAACGGCGCCGATGACGCCGCCTTCGACGCGGTTCTGTTGGCCCGGGCCGTGAACGGGCAGCCGGTGCAGGTGGTCTGGTCCCGGGCCGACGAACTCGGCTGGTCCCCGTTCGGCGCCGCGATGGCCGTGCGCGTGGAGGCCGATCTCGATGCCGACGGCGAGGTCGTCGCGTGGCGGCATGACCTGTACAGCAACGGACACGTCAGTCGGCCGGGCCTGTTCGACATCCCCTCGCTGCTCGGCAATCAGCTTCGGACCGGTGACGCCCCGCCGGTCTCGATGGACCCGCCCTACGCCGGCGGCGGTGGTTCCGAGCGCAATTCCGTGCCGCTGTACACGTTTCCGTCCAAGCACGTGGTCAAGCACCGGCTGCTGGAGATGCCGCTGCGCACCTCGTCGCTGCGGGCGCTGGGCGCGTACGCCAACGTCTTCGCGATCGAGTCCTTTGTGGATGAACTGGCCGCGCGGGCCGGGGCCGACCCGGTCGAGTACCGGTTGCGACACCTGGAAGACGACCGCGCCCGGGCGGTGATCACCGCCGCGGCCGACGCCGCCGGCTGGGCCGACCGCGGCGAGGGCTGGGGCTTCGCCTTCGCCCGCTACAGCAACCACGGCGCCTACTGCGCGGTCGTCGCCGAGGTCGAGGCGGAGACCTCGGTGCGGGTTCGGCGGCTCACCCTCGCCGTCGACGCCGGGGCCGTGATCAGCCCCGACGGGCTGCGCAACCAGGTCGAGGGCGGGGCGATCCAGAGCACCAGCTGGACGGTCAAGGAGCAGGTCCGGTTCGACCGGTCCCGGGTCACCAGCACCGACTGGGAGTCCTACCCGATCCTGCGGTTCTCCGAGGTGCCGGCGGTCGAGGTGGTCCTCGTGGACCGCCCTGACCAGCCCAGCCTGGGCGCCGGCGAGACCGCCCAGGGCCCGGTCGCCGCGGCCATCGCCAACGCCCTGCACTCCGCCCTGGGCATCCGCGTCCGCACCCTGCCCCTGACCCCCGCCAACATCATCGCCGCCCTGTGACACCCCCGCGAGTCCCGCTCTCAGGCAGCCATGTGTCGAGTTTCATGACTGGCCGAGAGCCGGGACCCGCGGCGCCTGGAATTGGTGTTTCAGTTGCCTGAGAGCGGGACTCGCGCGACGGAGGCGCGGGGGATCAGCTCCACGGGTAGGACGATGCGCTTGGGCGGGGAGGTGGGGTTGGCGATGCGCTCCAGCAGCAGCCGGGCCGCCTCGTAGCCGATGCCGTAGTGCGGGATGCGGACCGTGGTCAGCGGGGGCCGCTGCTTGTCCACGAAGGGCATGTCGTTGAAGCCGGTCACCGAGACGTCCTCCGGGCAGCGCAGCCCCAGCTCGGCTAGCGCCCGGTAGCACCCCAGGGCGATCATGTCGTTGCCGGCGACGATCGCCGTGGCCGAGGTCCGGTCGGCCAGCAGCGCGAGGGTGGCGTCGTAGCCGGCCTCCTCGCTGTAGGCGGGGCAGAACTCGACGCCGGACGGGGCCAGGCCGTGGGTGGACAGGCCGTCCAGCAGCGCCCGGTACCGCTCGACGCCGGTCGAGGTGTCCTGTGGCCCGGCCAGATGGCCAATCCGGGTGTGCCCCTGGCTCACCAACAGGTTGACCAGGGCATGCACGCCGGCCGCGCTGTCCGCGACCACGGAGGCGATGTCCCCGGCGTCGGTGCGCCGGTTGACCAGCACCACCGAGGAGTCCGGCCCCAGCGGCGCGCCGTCCCGCTTGCTGGTGGCCAGGATGAACCCGGCCAACTGCTGGCCGCGCATGGTGGCCAACAGGTCCCGCTCCCGCTCGACGTCGCCGTCGGTGTTGCCCAGCAGCGCCAGGTAGCCGGCCTCCCGCAGCCCGTCCTCGACGCCGCGCACGATCGGCGGGAACACCGGGTTGCGCAGGTCGGGGATGACCACCCCGACCACCGAGGACGTCCGGGTGCGCAGCGAGCGCGCGGCCGAGTTGGGCGAGTAGCCCAGGGTCCGCGCCGCCTCCACGATCCGGGCCGCTGTCCGCGGGCTCACCTTGTCCCTGGTCTGCGGGTTCAGCGCACGGCTCGCGGTCGCCGCGTGCACGCGGGCCAGTTCGGCGACGTCCTTGATGGTCGCGGGCTTGTCCATCGCGCCAGCATAGGGACTGGATGTTCGGTCCATGTCGGCGACAAACGCGAACCTGATCAACCGATGATCGGCTGGTCAAACACCGGGGGCCAGCCCGTCATCGACCGCCGCGTGCTCCGGCTCCAGCGTCAGGCCGGCGCGGCGGGCCTGCTCCAGCACCAGCGTCGCGAAGTCCTCCTCCGTGTGCCCCGCCCCGACCGCCGACGCCACCAACTGCGCGGTCGCCGACGCGACCGGCATCGGCGCCTCCAAACTCCGCGCCGCCGCCAACCCCAAATCGAAGTCCTTACGCAGCAACGGCATCGTGAACGTCGGCGTGAAATCCAGATTCACCAACGCCGGCGACTTGTACCGGGTGAACACCGAACCCAGCACCGAGTCGTTGAGGAACTCCAGAAACGCCGCCCGACTCACCCCACCCTTCTCCGCCAACACCGTGATCTCGGCCAACGACTGGATCACCACCCCCAGAAACACGTTGTGAGCGATCTTCACCAACCGCGCCACCTCGTCCTCCCCGACATAGGTCACACCCCGGCCCAACACCCGCAGCACCGGCTCCACCTCGTCGAACACCGGCCGCGGACCCGACACCGCCAACGTCAGCTTGCCCGCCGCCACCACCTTCGGATTCCCGCTGACCGGCGCGGCCAACAACTCCGTGCCCCGCTTGCCCGCCGCCACCCGCACCGCCGCCGAGGCCTCCTGCGACACCGTCGAGGAGTCGACCAACACCCCCGGCGCGGCCTGCGGATCGGTGAACAGGCCGTCCACACCCGAGGTCACCTGCTCCAGATCCGCCGACGCGGCCACCATCGTGAACACGATGTCCCGACCGGCCAACTCCACCGGCCGCCCCACCACCGCCGCACCCCGCCCGGCCAGCGCCTCGGCCTTGGCCCGCGTCCGGTTGTACACCGCCACGTCATACCCGGCGGCCAACAACCGCTTCACCAGCTCGGCGCCCATCCGGCCCGCGCCGATCCACCCGATGCTGGGCGTAGCCATGACCTTCCTCCGCATCGCATTTGCAATCGTTCGCATTCACGATGCCCCTGCATCCTGTGAACGTCAACCCCACTAGCCCGGCAGTGTGATGCAATCGATTGTCGCGGGCACTCCTCCACCAGGGCCGATGGCGCATGGTACCGCCGTCGACTGTTGCACTATGCAAGAATGTCGATTGGTCTGAACCTGGGTAACCCGGCCGAAAGCCGGGAACCGGACAGGGAAACCGGATAGAACTGGAACCGGACAACGGGACGGAGGGACGATGCGGGTGCTCGTGTGCGGCGCCGGGGCCGCCGGGCTGACCACCGCGTGGTGGCTCGGCCGACACGGCTGGGACGTGCTGCTGACCGAGCGCGACGAGCACCCCCGCGGTCCCGGGCACCTGCTGGACATCGGCGGCGCCGGCTATGACGTGCTGGACAAGATGGGTCTGCTGCCGGCGCTGGCCCGGACCCGGCGGCCCATCCGGGCCATCGAGTACGTCGACCAGGACGGCAGCACCCTGGCCACCGTCAGCTACCTGGCCGCCGCCACGCTGCTGGACGGCCGGCTGCTCACGATCATGCGCGGCGACCTGGAGGCGGCGCTGACCGCCGCGCTGCCGGCCCAGGTGCGGCTGCGCCGCGGGGCCGAGGTCGTCGGCGTCGAGGACGGCGGTGTCAACGGACTTGGGGATCCACTGCGGGTCACGCTGTCCGACGGCCGCGTCGAGGAAGTGGATCTGCTGGTCGGCGCGGACGGCCTGGCGTCCACCGTGCGGCGGCTCGTCTTCGGGCCGGACCGGTTGTACGTGCGCACCCTGGGCCAGCAGAGCGGCGCCTTCGTGTTCGCCGACGACGAGCTCGCGGCGTGCCTCGGACCGAACCTGAAGGTGCTCAGCCTGGCCGACCGGCAGGCCGGCTTCTGCCGCACCGCCGACGGCCGGGTCGCCGCGTTCGTCGTGCACCGCGGCGACCACTCCCCCGACGACCCGGTGGCCGAGGTGCGGCGGCGCTGCGCCGGCATGGGCTGGATCGTCGACCGGGCCCTGGACCACTGCCCGGCCGGGCTGGCCCACCACCCGGTGGCCCAGGTCGAGCTGGCCGGCTGGCACGTCGGCCGGACCGTGCTGGTCGGCGACGCCGCCGCGGCCGGGTCCGTGCTGGCCGGGCACGGGGCGTCGCTGGCCGTGTTCGGCGGCTACCGGCTCGCCGAGTCGCTGCACCAGGCCGTCGACCTGCGGGCCGGCATGATCGCCTACCAGCAGGGCCTGATGCCGGCCGTCGAACTCGTGCAGCGGACCGGGCGGCGGGCAGCCGGCTGGGTCGCGCCCACGACCCGGTGGCAGATCATCATCCGCGACGGCGTGCCGGCCCTGGCCGGGCCGGCCTGAGGCACACTGGTGCCATGCCGCGCACCCCGGGCGAGCTCGCCGAGAACACCGAGGTCGACGCCGTCACCGACGCGGTGCTGGCCGCCGCCCGGCTGCTGATGGCCGTGACCGCCCGCTCCATCGCCGCCGTGGACGAGTCGATCACCCTGGCCCAGTTCCGGCTGCTGGTCATCCTCAACACCGTCGGCGCGGTCAAGCACGCCGCGCTGGCCGACCAGCTCGGCGTCAACCCGTCCACCGCCAGCCGCATGGTCGACCGTCTGGTTAGCGCCGGCATGGTCGACCGGCAGGCCAACCCGGCGTCGCGGCGGGAGATCGTCATCGAGCTCACCGCCGAGGGCCGCCGGGTCGTCCGCCAGGTGACCGCCCGCCGCCGCCAGGAGATCGCCGCCATCGTCGCCCGCATGCCCGAGCCCACCCGGGCCGGCCTGGTCGACGCCCTGCTGGCCTTCGCCGAGGCCGGCGGCGAGCCCGCCGTCATCGACACCGGCTGGGCCTGAACCCCGGCGAGTCACGCTCTCCGACACACCGAATTGATGAATACGGATTCAAGCCAGAGTCGCGAGGCACCGGTCACGAGCGGCCTCGCCCCGCGCGGAACGCGCGGCAATGGCACGGTCAGCGGTATTCGGGGTTCTGGAAGTCGAAGCGGGCGCCGGCGTCCCACTCGGAGCGCTGGTTGCCGTGGGCGGGAATGCCGCCGGCGTCCTTGAGCAGCCGGGCCAGGTGCATGAGGTTCCAGGTCATGAACGTGGTGTTGCGGTTGGTGAAGTCGTTCTCCGGCCCGCCCGAGCCGGGGTCCAGATAGGACGGTCCGGGGCCGGCCTCGCCGATCCAACCGGCGTCGGCCTGCGGCGGGATGGTGTAGCCCAGGTGTTGCAGGCTGTAGAGCACGTTCATGGCGCAGTGCTTGACGCCGTCCTCGTTGCCGGTGATCAGGCAGCCGCCGACCCGGCCGTAGTAGGCGTACTGGCCGGCGCCGTTGAGCAGGTGGGAGCAGGCGTAGAGCCGCTCGATCACCTTCTTCATCTCGGAGCTGTTGTCCCCCAGCCAGATCGGGCCGCACAGCACCAGGATGTCGGCGGCCAGCACCTTCTGGTAGATCGCCGGCCAGGCGTCGGCGGCCCAGCCGTGCTCGGTCATGTCGGGCCACACGCCGACGGCGATGTCGTGGTCGATGGCCCGGATCACCTCGACGGTCACTCCGTTGCGGGCCATGATGCCGCTGCTGATGTCGATCAGCCCGTCGGTGTTGCTGGTCTCCGGCGACCGCTTGAGCGTGCAGTTGACGAACAGCGCGCGCAGGTCCTGGAACGACATGTGAGGGGGCTCCTTCCCGTCCACCGACAGTCCAGCACGAAACCGGCCGTTGTGGACGATCGGTAAGAACCCCCTAATGTCACGTGGTGGCAAGCGCCTCGGTGGGGGTCAGCCGCGCGGCTCGGACGGAGGGGTAGATGCCGGCGAGCACGCCGATCAGCACCGCCCCGGCCAGGCCGCCGCCGAGCGCGGCGAACGGGATGACCACGGGCCAGCCCTGGTATCCGGTGTAGGCCAGCGTCGCCGCCACCCCGATGATCGTGCCGGCGAGGCCGCCGAGCCCGGACAGCACCGCGGCCTCGGTGAGGAACTGCCCACGGATCTGGCCCCGAGTGGCGCCGAGTGCCCGGCGAAGACCGATCTCCCGCCGCCGTTCCAGGACGGAGATGACCATGGTGTTGGCCACGCCGACACCGCCGACCAACAGGGCGACACCGGCCAGGCCGAGGAAGAGGGCGGAGAAGGTGGTTTTGGTGTCCTGCTTGGCCGCCAAGGCATCAGACGGCCGTGACACCTGCACCAGCCCCGGCAGCTGCGGGTACAGGGTCGGTCCGAGCACCGCCCGCACATCCTGGATGGCGTCCTCGTCGGCCTTCACGTAGACCACGGTCGGATGCCCGTCGAAGCCCAGAACCTGTTTGGCCGCGCCCCATCCGACCAGCACGGCCCGTTCCAGGTCGGGGTCGAGCGGCATCGGGTTGAGGATGCCGATCACGGTGAACCACTGCTGGCCGATGAACACCTGCGGCGGCTGCTGTGCCGGAGTCAGGGTGGTGAAACCGAGTCGGGCCGCGGCCACGGAGCCGAGCACGACCGTCGGGAAGTTGGAGGTCGCGTCGTCGAGGAACTTGCCGGCGTGCAGGGATCCGTTGACGGCGCTGAGCAGGTTGGTGCTACTGGCCAACACCGTGATGCCGGAGTCGGCGTTGGGGTCGATCTTGTCGTTGCGCTGCACGTGGCTGTGCGCGTTGGCGACCTGGGCCGCGGCGGTGACCGGGCCGATCCGTTTGACCATGTCCATCGAGTCGGGCGGCAGCAGGATGGGATTGTCTTGCGTCTGCTGGGGTTCCGCCCGCAACAAGTTGGTGCCCAACGCGGTCAGCTGGTCCAGCAGCGCCTGCTGGCTTGAGGCCGGGATGCTGGTGACGATCACCATGGTGGCGATGCCGATGGAGATGCCCAGCGCCGACAACACGGTCCGCATCTTGCGGGTGCCGACGCCGAGCAGCCCGAGGCGGAAGATGTCGCCGAAGGAGAGGCGGACGGGCTGGGTGTCGAGGGTGGTCAAGCCGGCCTCCCGGCGCGGAAGTGGTCGGAGGCCGGGCGGACCGGCCGCGGGTTCAGTCCCCTCACACCAGGCTCCCTGCGCGGGTATCGGCCACCAGTCGGCCGTCCCGCATCTCGATGCGGCGGGGCAGGCTGGCGGCGATGTCCCGGTCGTGCGTGATCACGGCGATGGTGGTGCCGTCACTGTTCAAGCGCCGCAACAGTTCCAGCACGGCCTGCCCGTTCGCGGTGTCCAGCGCGCCAGTCGGCTCGTCGGCCAGCACCAGCGCGGGATCGTTGACGACGGCGCGGGCGATGGCCACCCGCTGCCGTTCACCGCCGGAGAGCTGCTGCGGCAGGTGGTCGACCCGGTGTGAGAGCCCGACCCGGTCCAACGCCTCCAGTGCCAGGGCTCGGCGGCGTCGGCGTGGGACGCCGGCGTACAGCAGCCCGGTGGCGACGTTCTGGGCGGCGCTCAAGCCGTCAGTGAGGTGGAACTGTTGGAACACAAAGCCGAGCCAACGCCCGCGCAACGCGGACAGCCGGCGGTCGGACAGCGTCGTGACGTCCAGGCCGCCGAGCCGGACGGTGCCCTGCGACGGCAGGTCGAGGGTGCCGACGATGTTGAGCATGGTCGACTTGCCCGAGCCCGAAGGTCCCACGATGGCCACGAGTTCGCCGGTCTCGATCTCCAGCGACACCGAGTCCAGCGCCACCACCCCGCCCGGGTAGTGCTTGCTCACGCCGGCCAGTTCCAGCACCGGAGTCACGACGTGGTCACCACTTTCAGCCCCTCGGCCACGCCGTCGCCGCTGATCTCCACCATGCCGTTGGCGAACATCCCGGTCTGCACGGCGTGGTACTTGCCGTCCACGGTCTGCACGGCGTAGCCGCCCTCGCGCAGGGCCACCAGCGCGCCGACCGGGACCGCCAACACTCCCTTGTGGACGGACGTGGTCACCTGCACCTGCACGGAGGCGGCGTCGAGGTCCGACAGCGTGGACGGGTCGTCCGGCGTCACGGTGACGTTCAGCTTGGGCGGACCGGTGTTCTGCTGCTTGTCGCCACCGTCCACAGTGGTGCTGATCGCCGTCACCTTGGCCGTCACGGTCTTGTTGTCCGGGCGGATGATCGTCACCGCGGCCCCGGTCTTGATCTGCCCGACCTCGGTGGCGTCCACCGGCATGGTGACAACCTTCTGCGTCGACGTGACGGTCAGCAGGTCGCCAGCCACGGGATCGCCCAGCTGAGCGGTCACCGAGTTGACCCGCATCGGCCCGGCTAGCACCAGAACCTGGCCCACGTCAAGGGTTCCGGTGTCGTCCAGGCCGGCGTTCTTCTCCCACTTCTTCAACGCCGCCGCGACGGCCGGCGTGAACGCCGTCTCCTGCGGGTCCTTGGGCAGGATGCCGACGCTGTAGCCGAGGGCCTTGAGGTTCTGCGCCACCACGGCGACATCCGCGCCCTTCACCGTCGGCCCGTCCAACTTGCGGAACAACGGCGTGTCACCGAAGAACACCGGCACCGGCTTGTCGTTGACCCAGTAGAGCGCCTTGCCCTGAGCCGCGACGTCGCCGATCTTGGGCAGCTTGGTCACCACCCCGGAGCCGGCTCCCTTCACTGCCTGCGGCGCTCCGAAGCCGAGCGTGCCGCCGAAGGACTGCCCGTTGGACAGGTCCATCCGCTTCACCGCGACCGTCTGGGCCGACGGCGGAGTGGCGGTCACACTGGCCGCCGAACCATGCCGTGAGTCGATCACGGCGACGCCCAGCACCGCACCGACCACCACGACCAGCACGGCGATCCCGATCACCGCCCGCCGGCGGGTGTCCGCTGCCACTACTCGTTCTCCCTCAGTGCTTGCCGAACGCCTGGATCTGGCAGTCCTGCTCGACCTTCGTCATCTGGTCGTTGGACAGCTTCTGGGTGACGCCGTCGTCGAAGGTCCACCCGGTGCCGAACGGGTCGATGGCGTGCACCATCAGGCCGTGCTCGGGCAGGCACTTCATGTAGACGTGGTAGTCGTCGTAGAAGTGCGGGTTCTTCTTCGGGTCCATCTCGTCCGGCCCGTAGGGGTGCTTGTTCTCGCACGCCGCCACCGCCGCCTTGTCGGCCGGGGTGTTGCTCTGGAAGTCGGGCGACCCGCGCACCACGATCATCTTGTGCCCCTGGTCCTTGAGGCACGCGTACCAGCCCTTGAGCAGCTGGTTGATCTCGTCCTGGGTGGCGTCCAGCCGGATGTAGGGCCGGTCGGTGGTCGGCGCGGCGCTGGTGGTCGTGGCGGCCGTGCTGCCGCCGTCCAGCGAGGCGACCTGCGACGGCGGCGGCGTGGCCGTGGAACAGGCGCTCAGCAGTGCCGCCGCCGCTGCGAGGCCGAGGACTTTGCGCATGACGACAACATCGCCGACGGATATGAGGAACTTGTCAGGATCCGGTGGCCGGTGCGTGGCCGCCCTATCATCGGTGCCATGTGCGCCCACATCGTGCTGGCCGAGGACGACGAGAAGCAGGCGGAGCTGGTCCGCCGCTATCTCGAGCGGGAGCGGCACACGGTGGTCGTGGTCGGCGACGGGCGGGCGGCCATCGACACCGTCCGGACCGACCGGCCGGACCTGCTGGTGCTGGACGTGATGATGCCCAAAGTGGACGGTCTGGACGTGATCCGGGTGCTGCGGGCCGAATCGGACGTGCTGGTGCTGATGCTGACCGCACGGTCCACTGAGGACGATCTGCTGCTCGGTCTGGACCTGGGCGCTGACGACTACATGACCAAGCCGTTCAGCCCTCGTGAGCTGGTGGCCCGGGTGCGAACCCTGCTGCGGCGGGGCCAGCGCGCGGACGAGCCGGACGCGCTGCTGCGGGTGGGCACCCTGGCGGTGGACCCGGCCAAACACGTGGTCACCTGCGATGGCGAGCGGGTGGAGTGCACGCCGGGCGAGTTCCGGTTGCTGGAAACCCTGGCCGGGCAACCGGATCGGGTGTTCACCCGGCAGCAGCTGCTGGAGCGGCTGCACGGCTTCGACCGCTACATCACCGACCGCACGATCGACGTGCACGTGATGAACCTGCGCAAGAAGATCGAGCCCAACCCGCGGCGACCGGTCCGCCTGGTCACGGTGTACGGCGTCGGCTACAAGCTGACCACCGACGAGAGGCCGTGATGCTGGCCCGGCTGCTGGCGGTGTCCATTGTGGTCGCCGCGTGCTCGATCGCCGCGACGGCCTGGCTGGCGGTGCAGACCACCAGCGTGGCCATCCAACAGGAGCAGGGGCAGGCGATCAGCTCGGGCAACCGCGTCTACGAGGTCCTGGTCGACTACGCGGCCCAGCACACCAGTTGGGCCGGCGTGGACAAGGTCGTGACGGTGCTGGCCCAGGAGACCGGCCGCCGGATCGTGCTGACCGACCAGAACCGGCGGGTGATCGTGGACTCGGAGCCGGGCAGCCACCCGCTGCCGGACTCGGCGTCGGCCAACGTGGACCCGCTGGCGGTGGACCCGAGCCTGGTCAGCGCCGGCCCGGACCGGATCAGCCCGTCGGCGATCGGCCCGTACGCGCTGGACCAGACGTCCATCGACACACTGAACGTGTTGGCCCAGCGGGCCTTGCAGTGCGTGCGGGAGCGGGGAGCCGTCGGGTCGATCGTGACCTCGCCCAGCGGTCGGCCGAGGATCCAGAGCCCGGACCCGGTGGCCACCGCCCAGTGCACGAGGACCCTGGACACGCCGGTGAAGTCGGAGCAGGCCGCGCTCAGCCAGCTGGACTCGCTAGTCAACGAGTGCCTGGCCCGCCAGCAGTTGCCCCCGATTCTGCTCGGGCTGGACTTCGGGTGGCAGCCAACCACGGCGCAGGCGGCGCCGAGCGGGGCGGTGCCGGGGCAGACCGACCAGCGGGTGCAGGACTGCGTCACCACCGGCCGGCACGAGCAGCTGACGCCGTTCGTCGCGCCGGCGGCCCTGCTGTTCGTGACCAGCGCCGGCGGAGTCGCCACGCCCAGCCCCTTCGACCTGTCGGCCGGCAACAAGCTGCGGATCGGACTGGCCGTCAGCGGCGTGCTGGTGGTGACGATCGTGGTGACGGTGCTGGCTGGGCGGCGGTTCATCCGGCCGCTGCGGGCGCTGACCACGGCGGCGCAGCGGATGCGGGACGGCGACGTGACCACGCAGGTGACGGTGCGCCGCCGGGACGAGATCGGCCGGCTGGCCGGGGCGTTCAACGACATGGCGGCCAGCCGGGCGCAGGTGGAGCGGCTGCGGACCGACCTGATCAGCGACATCGCCCACGAGCTGCGCACGCCGCTGAGCAACATCCGGGGCTGGCTGGAGGCGGCCCAGGACGGGGTGGCCGAGGCCGACGACGTGCTGGTGGCGTCGCTGCTGGAGGAGGCCATGCAGCTGCACCACATCATCGACGACCTCCAGGACCTGGCCATGGCCGACGCCGGCACGCTGCGCCTGCACCCGGAGACGGTGTCCGTGCGGGAGCTGTTCACGCAGGTCACCGCGGCCCACCGCACCCGGGCCGAGGCGGCCGGCGTGACGCTGGCGGCCGAGGACGGCGACGTGGAGCTACCGGCCGATCCGGTGCGGCTGCGGCAGGTCGTGGACAACCTCGTCACCAACGCCATCAGGCACACCGGTACCGGCGGTTCCGTGCGCCTGAACAGCTTTGTCGACGGCGAGGAAGTGGTGCTGGAGGTCCGGGACAGCGGGAGCGGGATCTCGCCCGAGGACCTGCCGCACGTGTTCGACCGGTTCTGGCGGGCCGAGAAGTCCCGCAGCCGGCAGACCGGCGGCAGCGGCCTGGGCCTGGCCATCGTGCGCAAGCTGGTCGAGGCCCACGGCGGCAGGGTCGGGGTGGAGAGCGAACTCGGCGTGGGGACCGTGTTCCGGGTCCGGCTGCCGGCCCGCTGACGGCCTCGTCAGCGGTTGGTCAGCCGACGGTCAGGGCCGGCCGCGACGGTGTGGACACACACCGATCGATGGAGGCAGTCATGACGAAGATCCTGGTTTCCGGGGCGAGCATCGCCGGCCCGACCGCCGCCTACTGGCTGCACCGCCACGGCTTCGAGGTCACCGTCGTCGAGCAGGCCCCGGCGCTGCGGGCCGGCGGCTCGGCCGTCGACTTCCGGGGCGAGCAACTGGAGATCCTGCGCAAGATGGGCGTGCTGGCCGACGTCGAGGCCCGCAGCACGCGGATGGGCGACGTGACGATCGTCGACGGCGACGGCCGGTACCAGGCGCGGGTGCCGTCGGCGGTGATGAGCGGCGAGGTGGAGATCCCCCGCGGCGACCTCAGCCGGGTGCTGTACGAGCACACCAAGAACAAGGTGGAGTACGTCTTCGGCGACCGGATCACCGCGCTGACCGAGCACGCCGGCGGCGTGGACGTCACCTTCGCCAAGGGCGCGCCCCGCACCTTCGACCTGGTGGTCGGCGCGGACGGCGCGCACTCCGGGGTGCGGTCGCTGGTCTTCGGGCCGGAGCGGGACTTCGCCACCCACCTCGGCTACTACGCCGCCTACTTCACCGTGCCCAACCACCTCCGGCTGGACCACGCCGGCCAGCTGTACGCCGAGCCGGGCCTCGGCGCGATGGTGACGAGCGCTGTCGACCGCGACACCCTGGGCGCGATGCTGGTCTTCGCGTCCGAGCCGCTGTCCTACGACCGGCGTGACACCGAGCAGCACAAGCGGATCCTGGCCGAGAAGTTCCGGACCGCCGGCTGGCAGCTGCCGATCCTGCTGGACGGCCTGGCGAAGACCGACACGCTGTTCTTCGACTCGCTCAGCCAGGTGCGACTTGACAAGTGGTCGAAGGGCCGTGTGGTGCTCGTCGGCGACGCCGCGTGGTCGGCCGGCCCGGGCGGCGGCGGCACCGGCCTGGCCATGGTCGGCGCCTACGTGCTGGCCGGCGAGCTGGCCACGAATTCGGGCCACGACCAGGCTTTCGCCGCCTACGAGCGGATCATCCGACCCTCCGCCAAGATGGGCCAGAACCAGGCCAAGCGGGCCGGCGGCTTCTTCGCGCCGGACAGCGCGCGGGGCATCCGCGGCCGCAGCCGCGTGTACCGGGTGCTCAACCTCAAGCCGCTCAACGGTCTGCTGACGTGGCTGGTCAACCGCACCGCCGACTCGATCGAGTTGCCGGACTACACTCGGGCGGCGTGACAGATCCGGCTCATGTGCTGCGCACCGTCTTCGGCTACGACTCGTTCCGCGGCGACCAACAGGCCATCGTGGAGCATGTCGTGGCCGGCGGCGACGCGCTGGTGCTGATGCCGACCGGCGGCGGAAAGTCGTTGTGCTACCAGATCCCCGCGCTGGTCCGGGACGGCGTGGGCGTGGTGGTCTCGCCGCTGATCGCGCTGATGCAGGACCAGGTGGACGCGCTGAGCGCGCTCGGCGTGCGGGCCGGTTTCCTGAACTCCACTCAGGATCCGGGCGAGCGCCAGATGGTGGAGGCCATGTTCGTGGCCGGCGAGCTGGACCTGCTGTACCTGGCGCCGGAGCGGCTGCGCATGGAGTCCACGCCGCGGCTGCTGGAGCGGGGCAAGGTGTCGCTGTTCGCCATCGACGAGGCGCACTGCGTCTCCCAGTGGGGGCACGACTTCCGGCCGGACTACCTCCAGCTGTCCCACCTGCACGAGCGCTGGCCGGACGTCCCGCGGATCGCGCTGACGGCGACCGCGACCGAGGCCACCCGCAAGGAGATCGCCAGCCGGCTCAACCTGGAGCAGGCCCGGCACTTCGTGTCCAGCTTCGACCGGCCCAACATCCAGTACCGCATCGCGCCCAAGAACGAGCCCAAGCGGCAGCTGCTGGACCTGTTGCGCACCGAGCACTCCGGCGACGCCGGCATCGTCTACTGCCTGTCCCGGTCCTCGGTTGACAAGACGGCGGAATGGCTTACCGAGCAAGGGATTCCGGCGCTGCCCTACCACGCCGGGCTGGACAGCCAGACCCGCGCCGCCAACCAGGCCCGGTTCCTGCGCGAGGACGGCGTGGTCATGGTGGCCACCATCGCCTTCGGCATGGGCATCGACAAGCCGGACGTACGCTTCGTGGCCCACCTGGACCTGCCCAAGTCGGTCGAGGGCTACTACCAGGAGACCGGCCGCGCCGGCCGGGACGGGCTGCCGTCCACCGCGTGGCTGGCCTACGGCCTGCAGGACGTGATCCAGCAGCGCAAGATGATCGACACCTCCGAGGGCGACGACGCGCACCGGCGGCGGCTCGGGCAGCACCTGAACTCGATGCTCGCGCTGTGCGAGACCGTGCAGTGCCGGCGCGGCAACCTGCTGGCCTACTTCGGCGAGACGCTCACCGAGCCCTGCGGCAACTGCGACACCTGCCTGACGCCGCCCGAGTCGTGGGACGGAACCGTGGCGGCGCAGAAGTTCCTGTCCGCGGTGTTCCGACTGGACAAGGAGCGCCGGCAGCGCTTCGGGGCCGGGCAGGTCATCGACATCCTGCTGGGCCGCAAGACCGCCAAGGTGATCCAGCACGACCACGACGGGCTCACGGTGTTCGGCATCGGCGAGGAGCTCAACGAGTCGGAGTGGCGCGGCGTGGTGCGGCAGCTGCTGGCCCAGGGCCTGCTGGCCGTGGAGGGCGACTACGGCACGTTGTCGCTGACCGAGGCCAGCGCCGACGTGCTCGGCCGCAGGCGCGAGGTCCGGCTGCGCCGGGAGACCGCCGTCAAGGCGCCCCGGGCGGCCCGCTCCACCAAGGCCGCCGCCGCGGTCGCCGACCTGCCGGCCGAGGCCGCCCCGGTCTTCGAGCAGCTGCGGGCGTGGCGTGCCGCGACCGCCCGCGAGCAGGGCGTGCCGGCCTACGTGATCTTCCACGACGCGACGCTGCGCCAGATCGCCACCCAGGCCCCGACCAGCCTGGCCGAGCTGGGCACGGTCAGCGGCGTCGGCGAGAACAAACTCGCCAAATACGGCCAGGCCATCCTGGACACCCTCAGCCCGGGGGCGTGAACAACACGCACAGTGGTCGTTAAAAGGACATAAATTCGACCACGCACACGCGACAAATGTGGGACGCGGCACCACAAGACCGTCGACACAGGATACCCACAGCGACCTTGTGCCGTATTCCCGGCGCGCCGATGAGAGCCCGTCCGCCGCCGGAATCGGCGGCCGGAATCCCACCGTTCCACCGAGAAGGCGCTGACCAGAGGCCCGTCAGCGACACGGACTCCCGGTCCACTGTCGCGACGGGCGCACGGGCGTCGAACAGCGCAGGCAGCGGGCGCAGACCGGCCGGCAAAAACGTTTTCGCACGAATATCGTCAATGCGGTGACTCTTTTCTCGGCACGACCGGTCGGCGGTTGCCCTTGTGACGGTCGGCGCAGCCGACACTGCACCGCTGGGCCCAGACCCACTCCGGCCGACCGCGCCGGACCGACCGCGCCGAGGCGCGACGACCGACCGCCACGCCGCCGCGCACTCGCCTGGCGACGGACCGCAGTCCCACCCGCGGCCGCCGCGATAGTCGGCCCGGCGTGCCGATCGCTGTCGATCGGACGCGGCGGTTCGGCTGACGGGAGCACGTCGAGGAGCCGACCGACACGATCAGCGACCAGTCGTGACGCCTCGTGCGTGCACCTTCGTGCACGTGCATCTGCACGTCGGCACATAAACGCAGATCAGCGCGGACAAGCGTTTCACCGACGGTAATGCCGGACCGAATTTTCACGATGAAGACAGAGAATTCGCCGAACCCGCGAATGATCACTGTACCGATCCGGTTGAACACCGATAGCGACGAAACTTTCGGCCCCATATCCCGCCGAACCGCAGGGTGCGTACCACCGAACGAGTGAAAGATCGGGGCCAGAACCGCCCCTAGGCGACAGTCCGACCTAACGACTTGCGACCGTTCGGCGCATGCTTCGGCGCGCTCACCGCAGTAGTCGGGAAAAGGCCGCCTCGCCGAGCCGCGGACTGTTCGCGTGCGAACTGGAACGTGCTAGATTTCCTGGCCGCAAGAAGATCAAGATCGGTGAGCGGATGCTTCCTGTCCGAAGACGGCCACGAGTGCGGCCGGCAAGGAACGGGGAGTGACCGCCGCCGAAATCGCCGACCGTCCGCCAGGACGGTCGGTGTGAGGCCACGAACCGCACACCTCAGGGTCGGTGATGGAGCGTCGTGAAGAACAAGGACAAGCCGGACAAGGCGAACCGGTCGATCAAGTCGCGATTGGTTGGCGCGGTGCTGATTCCCAGTATCGCGCTGGTCGTGCTGTGGACGGTGGCCGCATCGTACCTGGTCTTCGACGCGATCTACGTGAAACTGGTGGTCAGCGGCGTCCGTGAGGTGTCGATCCCGGCGGTCACCGCGCTGGCCTCGGCGCAGAAGGAACGCCAGCTGGGCACCGCCTTCCTGAGCGGATCGTCGAACGACCTGAACACGCTGCACAACCAGGAGCAGCAGACCGACAAGTACCTGGCCACGATGAAAACCGCGGCCGACGCGCTGGCCCAGAACGCGCCGCCGCCGGTCGTGCAGGGGCTGGCCAAGCTCAACGCCAGCATCGAGCAGCTGCCCAAGATCCGCGCCGAGGTCGACAGCAAGACCATCGACAAGGCCCAGGTCTTCCAGTTCTACAACACGATGCTGGACTCGGCCTGGAGCCTGTTCGACACCCAGGCCCGCATCCTGCCCGCCGTCACCGTCTCACTGGGCGGCGTCACCTCGGCGGCGGTCTTCCGCGCCACCGACCTCATGTCCCGCTCGGCCACGCTGATCTCCAGCGGCTTCGCCGCCGGCACGCTCAGCCCGGCCGACCACCTCCAGTACTCGAACCAGGTCGCGGCCTACCACTCCGAGCTGGACACCACCGTCCCGTTCGTGCAGTCCGACATCCAGAACCGGTTCAACGCGCTGCTGGCCGGCGACGACTGGAAGCAGCTCGTCGACACCGAGAACGCGTTCATCGAGCACGGCGCCTGGACCAAGGGCCTGGCCGGCCTGCCCACCAGCCAGGGCGCCTGGCTGGACCTGACCAACCGGGTCTCCGACCAGCTGGTCTCGCTCACCGTCGACCAGGCCAACGAGGTCTCCAGCCAGGCCATCGACGACAGCAACAGCCAGCTCACCACCGTGATCGTCGGCAGCGTGCTGGCCCTGCTGGCCGCGGTCGGCGCCATCTTCTTCGCGGTCCGGGTGTCCCGCACCCTGGTCGACCGCACCCTGGTCACCCGACTGACCAAGATGAAGGAGGAGGCGCTGCGCTCGGCCCAGGAGCGGCTGCCCGACATCGTGCGGCGGCTGCGTGACGGCCAGACCGTGGACGTGCGCGCCGAGCTGCCCGACCTGAAATTCGGCGGCGACGAGATCGGGCAGGTGGCCGACGCGTTCAACGCCGCCCAGTACACCGCCGTCACCGCGGCCGTCACCGAGGCCCAGGCCCGCGACGGCGTGCACAACGTGTTCCTCAGCATCGCCCACCGCAACCAGGGCCTGGTGCACCGGCAGCTGAAGATCCTGGACACGATGGAACGCGGCGAGGAGAACCCGCAGCAGCTGGAGCGCCTGTTCCAGCTGGACCACCTGGCCACCCGGGCCCGGCGCAACGCGGAGAACCTGATCATCCTGGGCGGCGAGCTGCCCGGCCGGCGCTGGCGCAAGCCGGTCAAGCTGGTCGACGTGCTGCGGGCCGCGGTGTCGGAAACCGAGCTGTACCACCGGGTTCAGGTGGAGCGCGGCCCGGACGTGGCCATCGTCGGCTCCGCGGTGGCCGACACCATCCACCTGATCGCCGAGCTGGTGGACAACGCGACGTCGTTCTCGCCGCCGCGCTCCCAGGTGCTGGTCGGCAGCACGCCGGTGGCCCGCGGCGTGGTGGTCGAGGTCGAGGACCAGGGTCTGGGCATGAGCGACGAGGACCGGGCCCGGGCCAACGCGATGATGATCGACGCCCCCGAGTTCGACGCCATGGCCCTGAAGTCCGACTCCCGGCTGGGCCTGTTCGTGATCGCGCGGCTGGCGTCCCGGCTGGAGATCAACGTCGAGTTCCGGGTCTCGCCCTACGGCGGCACGCGGGCCATCGTGCTGCTGCCCAACCAGCTGCTGGCCCGCGACGAGGAGCCCTACGCCGAGTCCGTCACCGGCCACCTGGTGCCGGTCGTCGGCCAGCCGGTGTCCGGCGAGTACCAGGAGGAGGACATGAGCGGGGCCAACGAGCTGGACGAGTTCTGGGCGTTGAGCCGGTCCCGGTTGGCCGACTCGGTGCAGACCACCGGCGCGCGCCAGCAGGTCGCCGCGCCGCCGGCGCAGGCCCAGCGGGTCGCGCCGCCGATGGTCGGCCAGAGCGGCGACGGCCAGGACGGCTTCGGCCGCGACAGCCACCGGCACAACGGCTACGGCCAGGACAGCTTCAACCGGGCCGCCAGCGAGATCCAGGGCATCGACTCCCACGGCATCGACTCCCGCGGCGTGGGCGCGCAGCACATCGACCTCCCCGGCGCTGACATCCAGGGCGTCGACCCCTTACCCCCGTCGCCGCCGGCCGCGGAGGTCGCGGACGAGGAGCCCTCGTTCGGCGCCACCGGCAGCCGTCCGGTCCTGCCGCAGCGGCAGCCCCAGCACAACCTCGCGCCGCAGCTGCGCGGCGACCTCTACGACGAGCCGGAACCCGAGCTCGACGACGACCAGGGCAAGTCTCCCGAGGAGATCCGTCGGACCATGTCGGCATTCCAGAGCGGTTCCCTGCTGGGCCGCCGCGCCGGCGAATCCTCGGACTTTTCACCGCAGGCACAGGGAAGTCAGGACTGATGAACGAGAAGGCCACTTCGGAGACCGACCTCAACTGGCTGCTGGACAACCTGGTCGAGCGGGTCGTCGACGCCCAGCACGCCGTCGTGTTGTCGGCGGACGGACTGCTGATCGGCAAGTCCAGGGAACTCTCGCGCGACGACTCCGACCAGTTGTCGGCGATGGCCTCGGCCTTCCAGAGCCTGGCCAGAGGCGCCGGCCGGCACTTCAGCGGCGGGCAGGTGCGGCAGACCATCGTCGAGATGGAGCACGCCTACCTGTTCGTGACCGCGGCCGGCCGGGGCGCGTGCCTGGCGGTGCTGGCCACCGAGAGCGCCGACGTCGGCCTGATCGCCTACGAGATGAACCTGCTCGTCAAGCAGGTCGGCGTGTACCTGAGCTCGGCGCCGCGCAGCGCGGCGGCCGCGGACACCGGTCAGAGGGCGTAGCCGATGACCGAGGAGACACAGTGGTTCGACGAGGAGAACGGCCCGCTCGTCCGGCCGTACGCGATGACCGGCGGGCGCACCCGGCCCGGCGCCACCTGGCTGGACGTAGCCACCCAGGTGGTGACCGTGCCGTCGGCCACCGAGCGACTCGGCCTCGGTCCCGAGCACCAGGCCATCCTCGAGCTGTGCCACCGCGCGCTGTCGGTGGCCGAGCTCGCCTCGTACGTGAACGTGCCGCTCGTCGTGATCAAGGTCCTGATCAGTGACCTGATGGATCGCGGCGACGTGGTTGTCCGTCCCCCAGCACAGGCCCTGCAAGCGCCGGGTCGCGACCTCCTCCAGGCGGTGCTCGATGGTGTCCGTGCACTCTGACCAGCGTCAGGCCGCGGCGCTGGCCCCCGAGTCGGTGAAGATCCTGGTGGCCGGCGGCTTCGGCGTCGGCAAGACCACCATGGTCGCGTCGGTCAGCGAGATCCCGCCGCTGAGCACCGAGGAACTACTGACCGAGGCCAGCAGCGGCGTCGACGACCTCGCCGGCATCGAAGGCAAGACGACCACCACGGTGGCGTTGGACTTCGGCCGCATCACGATCAGCCCCAAGCTGGTGCTGTACCTGTTCGGCACGCCCGGGCAGGACCGGTTCTGGTTCATGTGGGACGAACTCGCGCGCGGCGCCATCGGCGCCATCGTGCTGATCGACACCCGTCGGCTGGACACCAGCTTCGCGGCGATCGACTTCTTCGAACGGCGCGAGATCCCGTTCGTGGTGGGCATCAACCACTTCGACGGGGCCAAGCACCGCTACGAGCCGGAGGAGATCCGCTCGGCGCTGGCGATCAGCCCGGGTATCCCGATCGTGCCCTGCGACGCCCGTCAGCGGGACGCCAGCAAGCTGATCCTGATCCGGCTGATCGAGCACGCGATGAGCCGGCTGCCGGTGGAGGGCGAGAAGGCTTCCGCCTGAGACAACGGAAAAAGGGCCCCGCCGACGCGTCCGGCGGGGCCCTTTCCTGTGTGGGCCTACATCTGCACGGGCGCCATGCGGGAGTTGAAGTGCCGCAGGATCGGCGTGGTCTCAACCATTCGGTAGCCGGGCACGCGCTCCGGGTTCTTGGCGATGGTGGCCAGCGTCTCCGCGACGTACTCGTAGTGGCTCTGGGTGTAGACCCGACGCGGCAGCGCCAGCCGGACCAGCTCGTACGGTGCGGGCGTGACGAGTTCGTAGTCGTCGTCGAGGGTGCCCAGGTACAGCGAACCCAGTTCGACGCAGCGGATGCCGCCCTCCAGGTACAGCTGGCAGGCCAGGGCGTGGCCGGGGAAGCGGCCCGGCGGGATGTGCGGCAGCAGGCGCCCGGCGTTGACGTACAGGGCGTGGATGCCCGGCGGCTGCACGACGTCGACGCCGGCCTCGTTGGCCAACTGGGCCAGGTGGGCCGCGGCCGCCGCCCGGGACCGCAGGTAGTCGGGCTCAAGCACCTCGCGCAGGCCCTGGGCCAGCCGGTCGAGCTCGTGGCCGGCCAGGCCGCCGTAGGTGCGGAAGCCCTCGGTGGCGGTGAGGATCAGCTCGCAGCGCGAGGCCAGCTCCGGGTCGTTCATGGCCAGGAACGCGCCCATCGGCGAGATCCCGTCCTTCTTCAGGCTGGCCACGCAGCCGTCGGCCAGCCGGAACGCCTTGCGGGCCACCTCGGTCGGCGAGCAGTGCTCATATCCGGGCTCCCGCTGGGTCACCAGCCACGCGTTCTCGGCGAACCGGGCCGCGTCCAACAGGAACGGCACGTGGTGGCGACGGCAGAGCGCGCCGGCGGCCTCGATGTTGGCCATCGACACCGGCTGGCCGGCGCCGCCGTTGTTGGTGATCGTCATGATCACGAAGCCGACCCGGCCGCCGTCCGGCCCGGTCAGCGTCCGCTCCAACTCGGCCAGGTCGATGTTGCCCTTGAACGGATCCAGACTGTCCAGGTCGGCCGCCTCCGGGCACGGCAGGTCGCGCGCCTCGCAGCGCAACAGCTCGACATTGGCCCGGGTGGTGTCGAAGTGAGTGTTGCTCAGGGTGATCTGGCCCGGCTCCAATAGCGCGCCGAACAGGATGCGCTCCGCGGCCCGGCCCTGATGTGCCGGGAAGATGTGCGGGAACCCGGTCAGCTCGCTGAGCACCCCGTGGAATCGGTAGAAGGAGCGGGCGCCCGCGTAGGACTCGTCGCCCAGCGCCGCCGCCGACTCCTGCGCCACCGACACCGCGCCGGTGCCCGAGTCCGACATCAGGTCGATGGTGACCTCGTCGGCCCGGAGGTTGAAGGCGTTGTAGCCGGCACGAGACAGTGAGCGCTCACGGGCCTCCCGCGTGGTCAGCGGGATCGGCTCGACGACCTTGATCCGGTACGGTTCGATGATGGGCATGGGATGACCCTTCCACCTCTCTACAGGTTCGCTTGTGAAAGTTGGACGGCTGTGCGCGCCCCGGACCGCGGCGGCATCGTCGCGTACGCCTCCGACGACAGGTACACCGTGATCCCGGACCGGTCCGGACCCATCCGCAACGAGGCGTAGGCGATCAGCCCGACCCCGTCCTCCAGTCG
Source organism: Kutzneria sp. CA-103260 (assembly GCF_018263855.1). Taxonomy (GTDB): domain Bacteria; phylum Actinomycetota; class Actinomycetes; order Mycobacteriales; family Pseudonocardiaceae; genus Kutzneria. The sequence goes on from NZ_CP073318.1 coordinate 6,125,075, forward strand.
CCGTGCGCACACGGCTTCGATGGAGCGCTCCAACAGCGGTCGATCCAGGCCCCATTGATCCATCAATGTCATCACCCGCTCCGCCGCCGCCTCGTCATCGGGCACAAGATCGCGGATCGGCAGGTACAAGGAGTAGTTGTTCGGCACGTCCGGATTCCCCGTGACGAACGAATAGCTCGACAGCGAGGGCAGCCCGGTCAGCCGTCGATCGAGGTCGCCGCCGATGATCGAGTAGAACTCGCGGACCCGGTCCAACGCGACGCCCGGGACGCCGTCCACGGCGCGCTCGACGGTGGCCAGGCCGGCGTCGTAGTGGGAGACGTAGATCTTCACCCGGGCCTCGGACCGGGAATGCAGATCAAGGGCGAAGAAGGTCAGCCGGTCCAGCTCCGGCCGGGTGGCCGCACGGTCCCTGACCAGTCCGTACGCCGCGTCGAGCCCCAACCGGGCCAGCGCCTCCGCCACCAGCGCCGGGGCGCGTTCCTCGCCACGGGCCGAGGGATTGAAGTAGACCTTGAAATCCGGTGCGGCGTCCCGACGGAAAATGACGGAGAACCACATCCCGAAACGTCCACTCGGCTCGCCCGGCGCGAACAGTCCCCACACCTCCTCGAACTTGTCGAGTGGAATGTCGTACCGTTCGGCCAGCGCGGCGAGCACCCGCCGCGCGACCCGATTGTTGGCCAACACACCGGAGCCGTCGGCGATCGGTTCGACGAGCATTCGCAGGGCCGGCGAACCGTCCTCGTCAATCGCGAGCGAGAATTCGACCGGCGTCAGGTCGTCCGATACGTGCGAGGCCCATATCGGCGGCTCGGCCGGGGGCCGCTCACCCACCGCACCCAATAGCAATGTGAGAATGCTCACCGGCGTCTCGGCGTCCGCCAAGCCCACCGCGACACACAGACTGCGCAGCTGAGCGCACACATGTTCACGCAACGAAAGGGACCGCACGATCATCCTTCGACTCCGATGACTCGTTACATTAATCACCTGTCCAGCGTCCCTGCAAGCTGTCCAGAAACCTACACAGGCCCCCCGAACCGGCATACCGCCTATCCGGCGTTTGCATGCTCAACTTTCCATAACCCAGCGGAGTTGGCGACGCATTGTGAGAATGTCAACGGAAGTCGAACATGTCGACCTCGGGCACGTTTTCGCATATCAACAGGGGTGCGCCGACCGGAGTCCGGAATTCACCCACTCGCGAGACGTTAAGCATGCTAGGATCTCGCGTCCGCGCTGCGAGCAAACGCACACACCGTTAACGTTTGCCACTGAGCGCGACCCCATCGTATTCGAACAAAGATTCGAACGCAACGAATGTCCACTTTGGGACAAGCACTTTAGGACAGCGGCGTCAGTCCCAGGCGGACAGTGCTCGGCGGCTCTCGAAGCGGCGGGGCCTCCCGGTCACCGGATCGTCGAACTCCAGCACCTTGGCCAGCAGCTGGAGTGGATCGGAGAAGTCGTCGAGGGGCTTCTCGGTGAGCTCCGGATAAAAGTCGTCGTGCAGGATGGGCACGCCGAGACCGCTCATGTGCAGCCGCAACTGGTGGGTGCGGCCGGTGAGTGGGCGCAGCCGATAGCGGCCGAGGCCGTCGCGGTGCTCGACGAGCTCCACAATGGTCTCGGCGTTGGCCGGCCCGGGCACCTCCTGCGCCACGATCACACCCTTCTCCTTGACGATTCGGCTGCGCACCGTGGTCGGCAGCGCCAATTCGGGACGGTGCCGGGCGACGGCCTCATATTCCTTGTGCACCAAGCGATCCCGGAACATCGTCTGGTAACGGCCGCGAACCTCGGGGCGGATGACGAACAGCACCAGGCCGGCCGTGACCCGGTCCAACCGGTGCGCGGGGACGAGATCCGGCAGGTCGAGATCCCGGCGCAGGCGCACCAGGGCGGTCTCGGCGATGTGCTGTCCCCGCGGGATGGTGGCCAGGAAGTGCGGCTTGTCCACGACCAGCAGCTCGTCGTCGCGGTGCACGATGTCGATGGCGAACGGCACCGGGGTCTCCACCGGCAGGTCCCGGTGGAACCAGATCACCCCGTCCGGCACGAACGGCGCGTCCGGGCCCAGCGGCCCCGCCAGGTCGACGATCCGCTGCTCCCGCAACATCTCGTCGATGCGCGCCGGGTCCACTCTGGGCAGTCGGAACACCAGGTGCTCGCGCAGCGTCCGCCACGGCCCCTCCGCCGGCATCCGCATCCGCACCGGGTCGAGGCCGAGGCGCTGCGGCAGCGGCGGCTTGGCTCGGCGTCTCATCGGGACTCAGCGTACGGCAAGCGCGCGAAGGGCCCTTTCCCCGTGAGGAAAGGGCCCTTCGGATCAGGGTGGAGGAGGGCGGTCGAGGAGGCCCCACGGCGCCCCTCGACCACCCCCGGGATCACGGGTAGCTGACGATGTCGACCGGGGTGGTGTTGGTCGGGGTCTGCGCACCGGTGTCGTTGATGACGTGGGTGATCGACCCGCTGTTGCCCAGCGAGATGTCCATGATGTCGTGGAACTTGACGTTGCCGTTCTGCGGCGCCTCGAACGCGTGGTAGTTGTTCACGCTGGTGTTGGCGCTGAAGAAGCAGTACACGCCCAGGCCCCACGCCTCGTGGCTGGTGACGTTGGCCCCCACCTTGTACGAGGCGAAGCCGTTGCGGGAGCCGTTCATGTACGCCGCCTGGTTGGGCACGTCGTAGGGCATCTCGCTCTGGTAGAAGATCGTCTTGCCGCCGTTGCCGTTCCAGATGGTCTGGTACTGCTGGTAGTGCTCGACGAACAGGCCGTAGGCGGTGACGTTGTTGCCGTTGACGACCAGGCCGTTGGCGCCGGTGTTGACGTTCCAGCCGGCGGTGCCGTTGTTGTCGTCGTGGTCGGCGCGCCAGATCCAGGTGTCGTCGGTGATCACGTTGTTGCTGTTGATGACCAGCGACTGCTGGGCCTTGCCGACGGTCGCGCCGCCGAGCCGGAAGTGCACGTCGGACAGCACGGTCGGGTCGGCGCTGTGGTCGGCCGACGAGCCGTTCGGGCCGACCTGCACCAGCGACTGCGAGCTGGTGGTGCCGGCGTCGATCAGCAGGCCGGCGATCTTCACGCCGTTGACGTCGCCGACCGAGATGGCGGTGACGCCGTTGTCCGGCACGAAGGTCGCGATGCCCAGGCCCAGGATCACGGTGTCGGGCCGGGTGACGTTGAGCGCCTGGTTGAGGTGGTAGATGCCGGGCGTGACGATCAGGTTCTTGCCGGCGGCCAGCTGCGCGTTGATGGTCGCGGCGGTGTCGCCGGACTTGACGATGTAGAACTGGCTGATCGGCAGCGAGTTGCCGGCCGGGTTGCCGTTGGCCCACGAGGTGCCCGAGCTGTTGGTGCGCAGCGCCGGCACGAACACGTTGTAGTTGCCGGAGCCGTCCACGTACAGGTAGGGCTTCTCGGCGATCACCGGGCTGTTGTTGACCGTCGTGTACGGCGGGTTCGGGAACGTGTTGCCGGGCGCGCCCTGCACGCCGGAGAACACCATGTTCCAGTTCTGGCCGTTCCAGCTGCCGATCTGGTCGTTGCGGGACAGCCACTGCTGCTGCGAGCCGGACTGCACCTGGCCGGTGACCCGGGAGTCGGCCAGGAAGCCGCCCGAGGACCAGCCGCCGTCGTCCAGCTTCAGGTTGCCGTTGACCTGCACCCGGCGCAGCGGGTCGGCCTGGGACACGGCCCAGGTGTTGGTGCCGCCGGGCGGGTTGATGGTCAGGCCCTCGGCGTCACGCCAGAAGTTCTGGGTGGCGTTGCCGCCGTCCCAGTCGGCCTCGACGTGCACCTGGCCGTTGATGGTGACCTGGCCCGGGGTCAGACCGAGGCCGGCGACCTGCTCGTAGTAGCCGATGTTGGCGTCCACGTTGTAGGTGCCGGGCGTGAACAGCAGGGCGTAGCGGCCGGCGCCGAACTGCGCGGTCTGCTGGGCGTTGAAGACCTGGTTGAGCTTGTTCTGGATGGTCGACTGCGGCGTGGACGGCGTGAAGACCGAGACGTTCGGGCCGAAGTCCGGGGTGTTGGGCGGCGGGGGCGGGTTGCTGCCGCCGCCACCGATGGAGAACGACTGCGCGGCCGTGCCGTTGCAGGCGTACTGCTGCAGCTGGACGCTGTCGTTCACGGACGCGCCGGGCACGTCCAGGCACTTGCCGCTGTTGCGGTTGACCAGGTGGAAGTTGCCGTTGCCCTCGTCGACCGGCTGCCACTGCTGGTTGGCGCCGCCACCGTAGAGCCACAGCTGGATCGGCGCCTGGTCGGCCGTGGAGACGTTGGTGACGTCCCAGACCTGCGACGGCGCGCCGGCCGCGCCGATTCTGAAGTAGCCGGAGTCGGTCGCGGTGAAGGTCCACGACTGGGCGCCGGATCCGTTGCAGCTGTACTGCTGCACGACGGTGGCGTTGGCGGTGGCGGCGGAGGCCGCGTCCACGCACTTCCCGCTGCCGACGTTGGTGACGGTGTAGGTGCCGGGATTCACCGCGGCGCTGGCCGCCGGCGCCACGGCGATGCTGACTGCGGTCGCGGACAGGGTCACGACCACCGCCGCGAGCGCGGCGGTTCGCACAGGGGTCACAGTCCCACCTCGCTGACGCTCGGCGAGTCTGCGACCGAGGCCGCTGTGTTGAATGGTGCCTTCGCAAGCTCAGTCACGAGGCCCTCCTGCTTCGCTGGAAAGAGGACAGGTGTCAGTTGGCGGCCCCGACAAGGCCGAATGTTATGGGGGTCACAGGAAAGCGTCAATACACGACTTAAAATAAGTCAGAGACGATCCGACCGGCGAGGATCATGCTCGCATGGCTGGAAGGCGTCCGATCAGCACCGGGGCCGCCGTGGCCGGGCTGGTGGCGACGCTGGGCCTGGCCGCCTTGGCGGTGCGGCTGCCGACGGTCGCGCCGCTTCTGGCGGCCGCCGCCGGCTGGCTGGGCGTCGAAACCTGGCTGCGCCACCGAATCGGCACCGCCGGGTTCCGGCACAGTCTGCACGACCGACTCCTACGGTCCCGCGCGGGGTACGCGTCGTGGCAGCGGGCGCGTTTGGCTCAGCTGAGCCCATCCGCGCCGGTCCAGTTCACGCTCGCCCAACTGGACGCCGACGATGGGCCGATCCCCGCCTTGCTGCCGATGCGGCCCCATGCCGACCTCCGCGCCTACGCCGCCGATGAGCTGGCGGCCGCCCACCGGCCGCTGCGACGACGCATCGCGACGGGTTCGACCGTGGCGGCGGAGCTGTTGCGCGCCAACATGGTCTACCCGGTGCTGGCCGACGTGCCCGCGCCGAAGTCCCGGTGGCCCAGGGAAATCGCTGGATCTTTCCTGGCTGTTGGTGTGGTAGTGGCGGCGCTGGCGTGGCTGGAGGTGTCCTGGCGCATCGATCCGTCGGCCTACCACCGCACGATCCCGTTGGCGCTGAGCCTGTCCCTTGCCGCCGTGGCGCCGCTGCTGGAGGTCGTGCTGGCCACCTCGCGCGGCCGTCGGCTCCGGCTCGCGGCGATCACCCTGGTGCCGTTGGCCTTCATGCTGTGCTGGACGGTCCGCCGGTCCTGGGACGCGAACTGGTGGCAGCCGGCGTTCGGCGTCCGCGAATGGCTGGTCGTGTCAACGATTACCGTCGTGTCGCTGGGTTTGGCGCTGGCCACTTCCTCGCCTCGCAACCGCCACCGGCTGCCGCCGCGGCGGGTCGCCCAGCTGTCGTGGCTGTCGATCGCCTCGGTCGCGGCCGCCGGGCTGGGGCTGCTGGTGCCGGTGCTCGCCGGGCCGCCGCCGACGCCGGCCTTCCCGCACGTGTCGTCGTGCTCGCTGCTGTCCCGCGAGGCGCTGGCCCGGCTCTCCCCCAACATCGACCGCGGCCCGGCTTCGACCTTCACCGAGGCCACCGTCAACGGCTGCGAGTGGTTCCAGGGCCGTGGCCCGGCGCCGATCGAGTTCGTCGCCATCGACGCCTACGTCGGCAGCGGTGACGTCGCGGCCTCGACGAGGGAGTTCACCCTGGCCACGCACGTCGTGCCCGGGACGCGGCGGGACCTGCCCGGGCCGTGCGACCAGGCCGCCGAGGTGGTCGGCGAGCGCGGCGTCGAGGTGGTGCTGCGCTGCGCCAACCTGGTGCTGTCGGTGTTCAGCTCGGCCCACGACCCGGGGCTGGCCGAACGACTCGCCGCGGAGGCGGCGCGCGTGGCGACCGCGGGTTGATCTCCCGCTGTGCGAGACTGGCCCGGCGATGTTCACCCCAACGGACCTGGCCGACCTGCTTGAGTGCGAGCACCGGAGCGTGCTCGACCAGGCGCTGACCGCCGGACTGCCCGGCGCGCCGCGCCCCGACCCCGGCGGCGACCAACTGGCCGTCAAACACGGGCAGGCCCACGAACTGGCGGTGCTGGAGCGCCTGCGCGCGGCACATGACGTGGTCGAGATCTCCGGCGACGACCCGGTGGAAGCCACCCTCGCGGCGCTGCGCGCCGGCACGCCGGTGATCTACCAGGCGGTGTTCCGCGACGGCGATCTCACCGGCCGTGCGGACTTCCTCATCGCCGACGCGGACGGCCGGTACGAGGCCTACGACACCAAGCTGGCCCGGCATGCCCGGCCGGCGGCGGTGCTCCAGCTCACCGCGTACGCGGATGCCTTGCGCCGCACCGGTTTTCCCACCGGCCCGCACATGCACCTACTGCTCGGCGACGGCAGTGACGTGTCGCTGCGGGTGGACGACTTCGTGCCACTGCTGGATCGCTTGCGGGCCAAGCTGTCCGTGCGCGAGCCGGCGCTGCCGTCGCGGCTGTGGGACGACGCCCGGCCGGCCTGCGCCACGTGCAAGTTCTTGAGCACCTGCGAATCCGGGCGGGAGGCCGACCGGGATCTGTCACTGGTCGCCGGCATGCGGGCCGACCAGCGGCGCAAGCTGGTCGAGGCCGGTCTGGGCACCATCGACGCGCTGGCCGTCGCCGAGCCCGAGGACCGTCCGCGCGACCTGTCCGCCACCACGTTCACCGCGCTGCGGGCGCAGGCGGCGATCCAGGTGCGGCAGGACGCCACCGGGAAGATCAGCTACGAGGTGGTGGACGGCTCCGAGCTGGCCACGCTGCCGGCGCCCAGCCCCGGCGACGTGTTCTTCGACATGGAGGGCGACCCGTTCGCGCTGGCCGGCACCGGGCTGGAGTACCTGTTCGGCGCGGTGACCACGGCCGGGTTCACGCCGTTCTGGGCCCATTCCCGGGCGGCCGAGAAGGTGGCGTTCGAGCAGTTCGTCGACTTCGCCACCGCCCGGCTGGCCGAGCATCCCGGCGCGCATGTGTACCACTACGCGCCGTACGAGGTGACGGCGTTGAAGCGGCTCGCCGCCGTGCACGGCACCCGTGAGGAGGCCGTGGACGAGCTGCTGCGCGGCGGCCAGCTGATCGACCTGTATGCCGTGGTGCGCAAGGCTTTGCGGGTGTCGCAGCGGTCGTACTCCATCAAGTACCTGGAGCCGCTGTACATGCCGGCCGCGCGGGACGGCGACGTGAAGACGGCCGTGTCCAGCATCGAGGCGTACGAGGAATACCTGACGCTGCGCCAACTCGGCGATCCTCGGGCGGCCGAGGTGTTGCAGGGCATCAGCGACTACAACGAGTACGACTGCGTGTCCACCCGGGAGCTTTTCCTCTTCCTGCACCGGGTCCGGGTGGAAGCCGAGATCGAGCTGGTCGAGGAGTCCATTTCGGACGATCTCGTCACGCAGACCGAGGACCTCGTCGCCGCCGAGCGCCGGGCCGAGCGGGCCGCCCGGCTCGCCGCACTGGTCGACCCCCTACTGGCCGACCTGCCCGACAATCCCCTGGACGCCACCGACGACGAGAAGGCCCGGGCTCTGCTGGCCGCGTCGGTGGGCTATCACCGCCGGGAGACCAATCCGGCGTGGTGGGAGTTCTTCCGCCAGGTGGCCGCCCCACTGTCCGATCTGGAGGTGGACACCACCTGCGCCGTGCCGGTTTCCGTGCGGGCCGAGGAATGGCAGCCGCCGGCCGGGCGGACCAAGCTGGCCAAACGCGTGCTGACTCTCGTCTGCGACCCGGATCGGCCGCATCCCTACGCTTTCGGCGACCAGGTTCGGCTGCGCTACGGCGATTCCACCCGGGACGCCCTCGTGACCGCAGCGACGGCCGAGGAGCTGACGCTCATCGAGAGCGCCAAGCCCGACGACACCGACACCGGTCGTCCCAACGCCGTGCTGCCCGGCTCGCCGGTGCGGCCGCAACCCAAGGACGAGGCCGTCGCCGATCTCGCCCAGCTCGCCGTGGACGCTTTGCCTTCCCTGCCAAGCCATCCCGGCACCGATCTGCTGCGCCGCACTCCCCCGCGGCTGCGCGGCGGCCGGTCACTGCCTTCCGGCGACGACGATCTCGTGCGGACCGTGATCGAGACCGTCGACCTGCTCGACGGCTCGACCCTGGCCGTGCAGGGGCCGCCCGGGGCCGGCAAGACCTATCTGGCCGGCAAGCTCATCGCGCACCTCGTCGGCTCCGGCCGCACCGTGGCCGTCACCTCGACCAGTCACAAGGCCGTCGAGAACGTCCTGCGGGCGGCCACTTCCTCCGCGCCGACGCTGCCGTGTGCCAAGCGCCCCAAGAAGGCCCCCGAGAAGGACGTGCCCTGGGAGCAGCCCAAGGACAACCCCGGGCTGGCCCGGTGGCGGGCCGAGCACACCGACGGGCACCTGGTCGGCGGCACCGCGTGGACCTTCGCCAACGCCGCCATCCGGGCCGAGCCGTTCGACGTGCTCATCATCGACGAAGCCGGCCAGTTCGCGCTCGCCGACGCCCTCGCCGTCTCCATGTGCGCCCGCAACCTCGTGCTGCTCGGCGATCCCCAACAGCTGCCGCAGGTCGTTCAGGGCACCCATCCCGCCGGCGCCGAGGCCTCCGCCCTGGGGCACCTCATCGGCGACAACGACGTGATTCCCCCGTCGCTGGGCTACTTTCTCGACCAGTCCCGGCGTATGCACCCCGCCGTCTGCGAACCCGTGTCGCGGCTGTCGTACGCCGGTCTCCTGCACGCCCATCCCTCCGCCGCCGAGCGCTCCATCGACGGCATCGACGCCGGCCTCTATCTCGCCTCCGTCGACCACCGCGGCAACACCACCCGCTCCGTCGAGGAAGCCGCCGCCGTGGTCGACATCGTGCGGTCCCTGCACGGTCGCAAGTGGACAGACGGCGACGTCCGCCCCTTGGGGGACGAGGACATCCTCGTTGTCGCCCCCTACAACCTCCAGGCCCGCGTCGTCACCAGGGCCCTGGAGGTCGCCGGCTTCGCGGGCGTCCGTGTCGGCACCGTCGACCGCTTCCAGGGCCAGGAGGCCCCGGTCGTGATCACCACCATGACCTCCTCCTCCGCCGTCGACCTCCCCCGGGGCCTCGACTTCCTGCTCTCCCGCAACCGCCTGAACGTCGCTCTCTCCCGCGCCCAGGCCGTCGCCGTCCTCGTCTGCTCCCCCAAGCTCGTCGAGGCCGACATCCGCACCGTCGACCAGATGCGCCTGGTCTCCGGCATGATCGGCCTCATGAACGCCGCGCAACGGTGGCCCCATGGACTCTGACTCCCGGATCAGGCTTGCCATCGAGGAGCACTGGCGCGCCTCCGAACGCGGCGACCTTCAGGCCGAACACGCCATCTACGCCGTCGACGCCATCCTCGACTATCCCCAGTCCGGTGAACGCTTCCACGGCCGCGCCGCCATCTCCGCCCAACGTGGCGGTCACCCCGCCGACCGCCACTTCACCATCCAGCGCATCACCGGCCGCGGCCCCCTCTGGGTGAGCGAGTGCGTCATCACCTACGACGGCTCGCCGTCCCACTCCGTCAGCATCATGGAGTTCGCCGACGGCCACGTGATCCACGAAACCCAGTACTTCGCCGACCCCTTCCCCGCCCCCGCCTCCCGGGCCTCCCTAGCGGATCCCATGCCCGGCCGCTCCCTCCCCGAGGCCTGAGCCCCCGGCCGGCCCCCTCTCCAACGCCGGCCCCTGGCCCTCCTTCACGCACCTGAGTGGCTCATTTGACTTTCCGGGAGCCAGCTTCGCCATGTGAGTGGCTCATTTGGCTCCTGCGCCCAACTGAGCCACTCACATGCCGCTCCCCCGCCTTCCCACGGTCAACTGAGCCACTCACGTGGTCTCTGCGCCTAAGTGAGCCACTCACGTACGGTCCTGAGCCGCCCCCTCGATGAGCTGAGCCACGCACACCGCGGGCAAGTACGCCGTCGACCCCAGTAGCCCAAGAAGTTGTCCACAGGCCTCATGCCGGCAACGGGCCCATCCACAGGCCGCCTCATTCCAAGATCCACTAACCCCTCCCACCGGTAGACTGGAGCGGGGCCGGCCCCCGGGTTGGGCGGGGGTGTGTTCGGCCGGGGTGTGTTCAGTGGCCTGGGCTCAGCGGCCCAGACCGGCGTCTCTTGCCCGGACGATGGCCTGGGCGCGGTCGGCGACCTGGAGCTTGGCGAAGATCGAGGAGATGTGGTTGCCGACGGTCTTGGCCGCCAAGTGCAGCTTGTCGCAGATCTGGGGGTTGGCCAGGCCGGCGGCGATGAGGTCGAGGACTTCGCGTTCACGGTCGGTGAGCTGGGGGAAGGGAAGGTTGGGCAAGTCGCCGGGACCGCCGCTGAGCAGGGCGTCGACGCGGCGGGCGATGCCGGGGCCGAAGATGACGCCGCCCTCGGCGACGCAGCGGATGGCGCGCAGGATCTCCTCCTGGTCGGCGCCTTTGAGGATGTAGCCACGAGCCCCGGCGCGGATGGCGGCGAAGACGGACTCGTCGTCCTCGAACATGGTGAGCATGAGCACGGCGGTGGCCGGGGCGACGGTGACCACGGCGCGGGTGGCGTCGATGCCGTCGAGTTCGGGCATCTGGATGTCGGCCAGCAGCACGGTCGGCCGGTGGGCGGCGGCGGCCTGGATGGCCTCGCGCCCGTTGACGGCCTCGGCGACGACCCGGACGCCGGGCGTGGACGTGAGCAGCGCCCGAAGTCCGCTGCGCACAACGGGATGGTCGTCGGCCAGCACGACAGTGATCTCGGGTTCGGACACCTGCTCTGCTCCTACCGTGTCATCGCGAACGAGTCGTCGCGAACGAATCTGGGTCCATCCGGGAAAGAACTTCCCGGTCCGGCTGGGTGCCTGCACCCTGGGACCGGGACGCCGGTCCGGGCAGGCTGTGCATTGTGGGGGAAATCCTTTCCTGGGAAGGGATCGACATGGAGTTCGCGGCACGCAAGTCAATCTCGCACGCGGAGTTCGCCGGGCCGCTCAGCCCGAGGACACCGGTGCGCGCGGACTGAGACTGGAGTCCCCGACGGCGAGCGGGAGGGCGGCGCTGACCCGCCCGCCGCCGGGGCCGGGTCCGCTGCGGCACCAGCCGTCGACCTCGGCGGCGCGTTCGGCCATGGAAGCGGTGCCGACGCCGGGAAGCCAGGCGGTGGATGAGGTCCCGCCGTTGTCGGTGACCTCGATCAGCAGCTCGTCGGCGACGGAGATCTCCACCCGGGCCTCGTCGGCGGCGGAATGCCGGGCGGCGTTGGCCAGTGCCTCCACGACGATCCGGTACGCCGCGACCTCGACGGCGGCGGGCAGCTCCAGCCGCCCGTCCGGGGCGTCGATGATGATGCGCAGCGGGTCGCCGCCAGCCCGGAAGCTGAGCCGATCGGCCTGCTGCCGCAAGGCGTCCACCAGGCCGAGCTCGTCGATCGCCGGCGGCCGAAGACCTTCCACGAGGCGGCGGATCTCGGTGATGGCCGAGTTGGTGTGTTCCCGGAGCTGCCCGAGCAGTTCCAGCGCCCCGGCCGGCCGGTCGGCGGCGACGAGGTTGCGGGCGGCGTCGGTGGTGAAGGCCAGGCCGCTCAAGGTCGGGCCGAGCCCGTCGTGCAGATCCCGCCGCAGCCGGCGGCGTTCCTCCTCCCGCGCCGACACGAGACGTTGCCGCGACGCCTGCAACTCGGCCGACAGCACGGTCGCGCGGACGGCGACGGCCAGCGGCGCGCCCAGGACGCCGAGCACCCGAAGGTCCTCGGGATCCAGGCGCGACTGTCCCGGCCGGACGCCGACCACCAGTTCCACTTCGCCATTGTCGGAGCTCTGCAGCGGCAGGGCCTCGAGCCGCGCGGTCGGCTGACCAGATGTCGCGGTTTCTCGCCCGTCCAGTCGGAACGCGGCGTACGGCAACCGCAGCGACTCCCGCACCGCGGTCAGCAGGTCGTCGAGCGAGCCGGGGTCGCGGCGCAGCCGGTCGCCGAGATGACGCAGCGCCCGCACGGGATCGCCGCGGTCACCGTAGAAGAGACGGTCGATGCCGCGTTGCAGCCACGCGCGGCCGGGTTGGAACGCGATGGCCACGCCAAGGGCGATCAGGGGTGCGCCGAGGTCGCCGAGCCGGCTCTTGAGCACGAGGTCGAACACCAGCACCACGCCGCTGTAGAGCAGCACGACGGCCGCCGACAGCAGTAGGTACAGCAGCGTCCGCGAGACGACCAGCTTGATGTCGAACAGCTGGGGGCGCAGCAGGCCGATGGCCATCGCCACCGGCTGGAGGAAGATCAGGATCTGCAGCGCGGTGGCGCTGATGCCGAACGGCGCCCACGGCACCGCGCACAGCACGGCCAGCATCAGCCACAGCATCTGCCGCCGCTGCCGCTCGTCGCCGTCCCGGTACCGGACCGCGAGCACGACCACGTCGATCAGCATCGGCACGACGATGGCGGCCAGGTCCAGGTGTGGGCGGATCGGCTCCAGCGCGGGAATCGCGAACGCGCCGGTGTACGGGGCCGGGCCGCCGACCGAGTACGGCGAGGTGGTGATCAGGCTCCACCACTCGAACAGCACGGCGATGACCACGGTCAGCCCGGCGGCCGGCCGGAACCGGCGGGTCAGCGTGCCGGTGGGGAACAGCAGCAGCGCGAACGGGATGAACAGCCGCAGGCCCAGCGGCCAGGACGCGGTCGCGGCGGTGACGATCCAGCCGAGCGTCGCCTCGGTCCAGCCGTGCCGCAGCCCGAAGCCGAGCAGGCCGACCAGGAACACGGTGGTGCCGTGGGCCGCGCCACCGCACAGCAGCAGCCACCCGATCGGATTACGCGAACGCCGCCAGGCGACCAGCACCCCGCACAGCGCGAAGGTCATCGCCAGCAGGCTGTCGGTGACCAGGAAGTTGTCCACGGCCTGGTCGAACGTCCAACCGTCGGCGAACCAGAGGATGAGGCCGGCCAGCACCTCGGCGGCGACCACGGTCCAGCCCAGCCAGGCCCACCAGGTCACCCTCCTGGGGGAGCCCCCCTTGCCCCAGCTCACCCCGCACACGCTACCCAGCGTGCCGCCGCCGGCGTTTTCGGTAGCCGGGTTTTCGGTGGTCGGGTTTCGGCGGCCGGGCTACCGCGTTTCCGCCACGTCAGCCAGCACCACCGACACGTTGTCCGGGGCGCCGCCCCGCAGCGTGAGGTCGACGAGCCGGTCCACGGCCTGCCCCGGGTCGGCCAGCTCGGCGAGCACGCCGGCGATGGTCTCGTCGGTGAGCACGGCGGTCAGGCCGTCGGAGCAGAGCAGGTAGCGGTCGCCGGGCTCGGGCCGCTGGACGAACAGGTCTCCCTCGGCCGGGCCGCCGGTCTGGATGGCCCGCACCAGCAGGTTGCGGCGCGGGTGGACGGCCGCCTCCTCCTCGGTGACCCGGCCGCTGTCCAGCAGCGACTGGACGAGCGTGTGGTCCTGGGTCAGCTGCTCGATGTGGCCCGCACGCCAGCGGTAGGCCCGCGAGTCGCCGATGTGCACGCCGTTGAGCACCGCGCCGTCCCACAGCAGGGCGGTGATCGTGGTGCCCATGCCGGTCATGCCGCTGTCGCGGGCGGCGAGTTCGTTGAGACGGCGGAGCACTTCGCCGACAACCGCGCCGATTGCGGCGGACTTGTCAAGAGCGACGGACTTGTCGACTTCGGCGTTTTCCCCGTTTTCCCCGAACTCCCCCGCGGCGACCGCCGCGTCGAGCTCGGCGAGTACCGTCACCGCGACCGAGCTGGCGACTTCGCCGTGCGCGTGGCCGCCCATGCCGTCGGCCACGGCGATCACGTGCTCGCCCACGTGGACGGCGTCCTGGTTGTAGGCCCGCAGGCAGCCCGCGTGGGTGCGTGACACGGCGGTCAACCGAAGCTCTGGTGCGTTCGCCATGACACCAGTGAACCACTTGTGAACTGAGTTCACAAGCAAAACGCTTGTGCACAGCTGCTGCTAATATTTGGTCGGTGAACCCCGACGCCACCGTCAGCGCCGCCGACATCGCCAGACTGGTCGATGTCGGCCGTGCCGCCGTCAGCAACTGGCGGCGGCGGTTCGACGACTTCCCCCAGCCGGTCGGCGGCAGCGCCGCCAGCCCGCTGTTCTCGTTGAACGAGGTCGAGGCCTGGCTGCGGCGCAACGGCAAGGCGTTCGAGCTGTCCACCGCCGAACGAACCTGGCAGACGCTGCGTTCCCGCGTCGACGACCTGCGGCTGGGCGACGAGGTCGCCCGCGCCGGCCTGTTCCTGGCCAGCGGCGGCGGGCTGGACGATCCGCAGCTGGCCCAGTTGCTCAGTCGGCTGGCCGCCGAGCACGGCGCCGCCGAGGCGTTCGAGCTGATCGTCACCCGCTACCTGGATGCCCACTCCCGGCGGCTGGCCGTCACCCCGCCGGCCGTGGCCGAGCTGATGGTCCGGCTGGCCTGCCCCGACGGCGGCGTGGTGCTCGACCCGGCCTGCGGCGTCGGCACGCTGCCGATGGCCAGCGCCGCGCACCAGGTCTTCGTACAGGACACTGACCGGGCCGCCATGATGATCGCCGCCTGCCGGCTCACGCTGCGCGACACCGACGTCGACATGGTCACCGCCGACTCGCTGCGGCACGACGGCTTCGCCGGCCGGCACGTCGACGCCGTACTGTGCGACCCGCCGGTCAACGACCGCACCTGGGGGCATGAGGAGCTGGTCGGCGACACCCGCTGGGAGTACGGCGTGCCGCCGCGGGGCGAGCCCGAGCTGGCCTGGGTGCAGCACTGCCTCGCGCACGTCGACCCCGGCGGCATGGTCGCCATCCTGATGCCGCCGACCGCCGCCAGCCGGCGGCCCGGCCGGCGGATCCGGGCCAAGCTGCTGCGCACCGGCGCGCTGCGGGCCGTGATCTCGCTGCCGGACACCGGCTCCGACCTGTGGCTGCTGTGCCGGCCGACCGCCGGGCTGCGGCCGCCGTCCACGGTGCTGGTCACCGACCGGATCGAGGGCGTGGAGACCGCCTGGCTGGACCCGGCGGCCGAGGACGCGGTGCGGATCATCGACCTGCTCGACGACGACGTGGACGTCAGCCCGGCCCGGCGGCGGCAGCTGGCGCAGGGGCCGGACATCGGCCGGCAGTTCGCCGCCGCCGCCGCGCGGTTCCGCGGCCTCGACCTGACCCCGCCGGACCTGACCGTGCTGGCCGAGCACCGGTCCGCGCCGACCACCACCGTCGGCGACCTGGTCCGCTCCGGGGCGGTCACTGTCCGGCACGCGCCGGTCAAACTCACGCCCGGTGACGACGTTCCCGTGCTCACCATGGAAGACCTGGCCGAGGGCCGGCCGGCCAGCGAGCGCGTCGCCGACACCGGCGATCTGGTGCTGATCGAGCCGGGCGAGGTGGTCGCTGCCCCGACCGGCATGGCTCGGGTGGTCACCGAGGCCGCCGCGCTCGGGCCGTACCTCACTGTCTACCGCGTGGACGACCAGCAGCTAGACGCCTGGTTCCTGGCCGGCGCGCTGCGGGCGTCCACTGCCCGGCCGACGACCGGCTCCAGCCGGCTGGACGTGCGGCGGACCCAGGTGCCGCGGCTGTCGCTGACCGAGCAGCGGGCATGCGGCGAGGCGTTCGAGCGCCTGCTGTCCTTCGAGGACCGGCTGCGGGAGGCCGCCGCGGTCGGCGGCGCCGTCGTGCGGCTCGGCGTGGACGGACTGGTCGAGGGTAGCCTGCGACCGGGACGCTAGCGGGAGGGCCGATGCTCATCGCCGACCGGTACGAGCTCGACGACCTGCCGCTGAGCCGAGGCGGCATGGGCGCCGTGCACGCCGGGTACGACAAACACCTCGACCGCCGGGTCGCGGTGAAGTTCCTGCACTGGCCCGGCGGTTCCGACGACGAGCTGGAGCGGCGCTTCGTCCGCGAGGCCCGGATCCTGGCCCGGCTCGAACACCCCGGCGCGCCCGTGTTGTACGACTTCGGGGCGCACGACCACCGGCTGTTCCAGGTCATGCAGTTCATCGACGGCGTGACCGTGGCCGACCTGGTCAGCGAGCACGGGCCGGTGCCAGTGCCGTGGGCCGCTTCCATTGCCGCGCAAGCGTGTGCGGTGCTGTCGGCCGCGCACAGCCTGGGCATCTACCACCGGGATCTCAAGCCCACCAACCTGATGCTGTGCCCCGACGGCAGCGTCAAGGTCCTCGACTTCGGGCTGGCCCTGCTGCGGGACGCCGACCTGGCCCAGTTCACCCGGGCCGGGCAGATCCTCGGCACCCCGGCCTATATGGCCCCGGAGCAGATCCAGCGCGGGGCGGCCGGTCCGCCCAGCGACCTCTACGCCCTGGGCTGCGTGCTGCACGAGATGCTCACCGGCCGGCAGCTGTTCACCGGCCCCACCGCGTACGCCGTGTTCGACCGGCAGATCAAGGAGCTGCCGCCGGCCGTGCCCGGCGTGCCAGCGGTCCTGGACCAGCTGCTGCAGGACGTGCTGGCCAAGGATCCCGACCGCCGGCCGGCCGACGCGCCGGCCATGTACGACCGGCTGCTCCCGTTCGTGCGGGATCTGCCGCCGCTGCCCGGATTCCTCGACCCGGAGCACCCGGCCCGCCGGTACTCCCAGGTGGCCGGCCGCCGCTGAACAACCCTCGCGAGTCCCGCTCTCCAGCAACCATGTGTCGAGTTCCGGAACTCGACATTCAGTTGCCTGAGAACGGGACTCGCGGGGAATCAGTCGGCGACCATGCGGAAGTCGTAGGCCGCGGGCACCGGCTCGTCGCCGGCGACCAGACGCCAGACGTCGGTCAGCGATTCCTCGCCCTCGCGGAGATCGGCCACCTCGAAGCCGTCGTCGAAGACGGCCCGGGCGCCGGCGAGGTCGCCGCGGGCGTGCCGGATCCGGGCGTCCATGAGCCGCAGACGTCCAAGCGCGGCAACGGATTCCGGCAGCGTCGCGAGCACGGCCGCCGCCTCGTCGACGGAGCCGGCGGCCAGCAGCGCCTCCAGGGTCTCGACCGCCAGCCCCGGCACCGACGGGGCCAGCTCGATGGCCCGCAGCAGCAGCCCGGCGGCCCGGTCCGGGCGGGCGAAAGCCAAGGCCCGCAACGACCATGGCGACTCGGCCAGGGCCAGCGACTGCTCCCACGCCGACTCCGCGCCGAGGGTGTCGCCGTGGTACCAGCGGGCAATCCCCAAGTGGTACAGGGAAAGCCACGACTCCGGGGCGTCCTCCAACAGCGAGAGCCAGGCCACCAGAGTGCATCCGGGCGGCGACAGGGGATCCGGCACCGGCATCTTGCCGTCCAGCAGCGCCAGCCACGGCCCCTGCTCGTCGCCGATGGAGTCGAAAGGCGTGCCGGGCAACGGATCCAGGCCAGTGCGGGCCAGCTCCAGAGCGCCCCAGCCGGAACCGGAGAACAGCCGCCGCGGCTCGGCGTCGGCCACCGTCCGCCACGAATCCAGCGGCAGCTCGGGGAAATCCCCGTACCGGCCGTAGGCCTCCAGCCAGTCCCAGGAGGCGCCGCCGGGCATTGGCACGTACTCGAACTGGGTCGGCGCCAGCCCGGCCTGGATCTCCAGGTAGCCGTCGGTCCCCGGGGCCAGCCACGACTGCCAGCGCTGCCCGCCGGGGCCGGTCCCCCACACGAACAACTTCCGGCCTCGCAAGCGATCCGTGGACATCTGCAGCAGACCGAAGCCGGACGAGTCGACGGCCGCGATCCACGGCTGACGGTCGGCCGGGATGTCGTAGAACATGTCGGCGGCGTCCTGGTCGGCCACGGTGACCAAGGAAGCGTCCGAACGGGACAGTTCCTGGGTGTAGCCGTAGTGCCACCCCTCCTCCGCCGGAACCAGCACCCGGGTGTCGTCGGTGCGGGGCACGGCGGCGTTCGACCACCAGTAGGCGGGAACCTCGTGCTCCCAGGGGTTTCGGATGCGCACGCCGACGTACAGGAACTCGGAGCCGGGCGGCAGCCACAGGTCCACCTGGTACACCAGGTTCCTGGTCCGCTCCCACTCCCACAGCCGCAGCACCGGCGACCCGTCCGGGCCTTCGACCGTGCCGGCGTACATCGGGGCGCAGGTCATGGTGGTGTGGCCGGTGCTGCCGAGGTTCCACTCCACGCCGCCGGCGAACCAGGCGTTGCGCAGGGCCAGGTTGGCCGGCTGGAACACCGGGTTGCGGAACAGCAGGTCCCGGCCCGACGGCTTGTGCAGCAGCGAGTGCAGCCGGCCGCCGAGCCCGGGCAGCACGGTGGCCCGGAGGTGGTCGTTCTCCAGCGTCACCGCCGGCAGGGCTGTCGCCGAGAGTGACCGCCCGTACCCGTCCTGGAGCAGGCAGGGCAGCACCTTCTCCAGCCCCTCACCCAGCACGGGCAGCGGGTTCTCGGGCCCGAGCCCGGCGGCAGGCAGTCGGAGCTCGGTCACGGTCAGTGTGGTGGGGCCCATTCCCGTGATCTAACGACATCTGTCAACGCGGCGCGCCGTCAGCAAACGTTTGCCGGCGCGGTTCGCTCGCCAACCCGGCCGCAACCAGGGCAGAGTGGGCGTATGCCTTCGCCGATCTTCGGACTCGCTCGCGCGGTCACCGTGGCCGCCATCGACACGACCGTCGCCCTCGTGTCGCTGCCGGCCCGGGTGATCGGGCTGGTCGGCGCGGCCGAGTCGCTGGTCGAGCGGATCAACGACGTGGTGGCCCGGGCCGAGCGGCTGGTCGCCGAGGTCGAGGTGGTCGCAGCCTCGGCCGGCGTGCTGGTGGTCGACGTCGCCAAGATCAGCAGTCAGGCCTCCGGCGTGGTGGCCGTGGCCGAGCAGGTCAGCAGCCAGGCCGCCGGGGTTGTCGCGGTCGCCGAGCACGTCAGCGGCCGGGCCAACGACGTCGTCGGCGGGGCCGCCCGGGTCAGCGAGGAGGCCGCGGCCGTCGTCGCCCTGGCCGAGAACACCGCCGCCATCGCCAACGAGCTGATCCGCGTCTACGAGCCGATCGCCCTGCGGGCCGCCCCGCTCGCCGGCCGCTTCGTCACGGAGTTGTCCGACGAGGAGGTCGACGCGGCCATCCGGCTGGTCGACGAGCTGCCCCAGCTGACCGAGCACCTGACCGCCAACATCCTGCCCATCCTCAGCACCCTGGACCGGGTCGGCCCGGACGTGACCGAGCTGCTCAAGGTCACCCGCGACGTCCGCCAGGCCATCGTCGGCATCCCCGGCTTCGGCTTCTTCCGCCGCCGCGGCGCCGGCCGGACCGCGGAGCAGAAGGAACTGAACGAGCGCGACGACGCGTCCTGACGACGAGGACACCAGGGCCGCGCCCCGGCCGGAGCGCGGCCCATGGCCTCAGCCCGGACCGGCGAGGCCGGACCACCAGCCGGCCGAGCACTGCCCGCTGCTGAGGGTGTCGAGCCGGACCAGGTCGTACGTGGTCTGCACATCGGGCACCGAGCCGCTGGCGGCGGCTGCCCCGTCGGCGAGTCGTTGACGGGAGATGGCAGTGGTCGCGGCGGCCCGCAGCGGCGAGGGATCGACGCCGGACAGGCACGCGGCGTCGGCGAGCATGGCCAGACCGGACACGGTGGCGGCCGGGGTCGAGGAACTCTGCTGCACGGCCCGGGCGGTGACGGCGCGAACCTCGCCCTGCCGGTTCTTGCCGCCGCAGTCCAGCAGCAGGCTGGACGCGGCCGCCAAGCGAAGAATCCGTACGGCTTGGGCCGGCAGGTTCTGGTCCTGGCTGAGCGCGGGCGCCTCGGTGTCGATCAGACCGGACGGGTCCGCGCCGCAGGCCGCACTGGCCTGGGGCAGGTGCTGACCGAAGGCGCCGATCGCGGCCAGCATGCCGTCGGTGCTGGACGCCGAGGTGGCCTGCCCCGGTGGCACGGCGAGACCCAGCGCGGTCCGCCAGACCATGGCGTCGGACGGGGCCAGGCGCGAGACGTCGACGGCCTTGCGGATCCCGGCGAGCAGCGTGGTGAAATCGTCCCGGCCCCCGGCGCGCTGGGCCAGCAGCCGCAGCGTGTACAGGGCGACCACGGTCCGGTCGGCCTGGCCGTTGGGGTCGATGTCGGCGAGCGACCCGTGCCAGCGCAGCATCCGGCGCGCGGACTCGACGAGCGACGGCGGGGTGTCCACCTTGACGCCCAGGGCGTCGAGGGCGTCCAGCGCGTTACGGGCGATCTGGAGTCCCGAGGCGCTCAACGCGGTGTCGGACCGTCCGAATTGGACTCGGAACGCGTCGGCCAACGGGGCGGCCAGCGCCCTGCGGTCGGATTCGGTGAGCGCACCGAGGTCGCCGAGACCGGCCACGGTGCCCCGCAGCAGCTCGATGTGGCTGGGGTCAAGGGGATCTCCGGCGGGCAGTGCGCGCACCGCCTGTGCGAGCGCCGAAAGCGATCCGGCCGGACACGTGTCGTGTTGCAGCACGGCCAGCCTGAGCACCACCCCGGCGTCGACCAGGTCGTCGAGTCCGGCGTGGCCGGCCGTGGCCAACCGGGAGCAGACATCGGGTACCCGCGCGGTGTCCCGCAGCCGCTTCGCGTCCTGATCGCCGGCCGGAGTCAGCAAGTCCAACAGTTCCAAGGCATGCACGGTCGCGGCGAGACCGACCTTCCCACTCGGGTCGGCGAAACCCTGGCCAGGACGGACAAGCATGCCGAGCCGGTCGACGGTGGCCCGTGCCTGCGCCGAGCCGGGCACGGTCCCGAGCGCCCGGTGCACCTGCACGGACTGCCCGAGCGGATCGAAGTCGCCGTACAGCCCGGCCTGCTCGAACTCCTTGAAGGAAACGGTGTCCGGCGTCTGGCCGGCATGCCGGACGATCAGCGCGGCGTTGGCCATCACAGCCACGTCGCCCGCCCCGTCGGGGTCGTCGAGATAGGGCTGCGGCGCGGTCACGTGCAGCAGGTCCAACAGCACGCCGACGGTGCGCTGCTCCCACGATGGAGCCGCGGCCGGAGCGGGGGCAGCGCATCCGGCCACGGCAAGGGCCACGGTGGCCGCGAACGCGGCCACCGTGACTCGCTTGCCCCTGGACATCAGCACAGGTGTTCGTTGCGACGGCTCTGGAGCTGGTACTCCTCGCCGCCGACCGTGTACTTGCCGGTCTCGGTGTGCGCGATCTGCCCGAACGGCAGGCCGTTGCTCACCGAGAACGAGTTGCCGCCGGCGTAGTAGTGGCCGAGCGAGCCCAGGTGGTTGGAGGTGTCCCACTTGACGCTGCCCGACGACGGGCTGACGCTGACGCCGACCCCGGACAGGCTGCCCGAGATGCTCAGGCTGGCCGAGTCGAACTTCCACTCGTCGCTCAGCTCGAGCCCGTCGGTGTGGGCGCCGCGCGAGTCGATGACGCTGCTGCCCGAGATGGTGAAGTGGTTGCACAGGTTGTTCATGTAGTTGGTGTCCTCGAAGTCGATGGCGACTCCGAACAGCCCCGACTTGAAGTCGTCGGCGCCGTGCCAGGTCCAGGTCGAGCCCGGCAGCTGGTAGGCGTTGGCCTGCGCGGCCGAGGCCAGGCCGCCGGCCATGGCCAGCGCGGTGGCCGCGACGGCCACCCGGATGAGCTTGCGCATGTGGTGAGATCTCCCCTCGATGCCGGCCGGGGCTCTCGCCCGGCCGGTGCGGATGCTGTCGCCGCCGGCTGCAGTCAGCCAGCAGTCGCACTGAAGTCCTGCGGAAACGCCCCGGTCAGGGGCACCCTCGCCGTATCGTGTTGCCCGGCGGAGGGGGCCTGAATTGGCTGAGTTGTCGGGTGGGGGCGGTCCGAGGTTCGGGGTGCTCGGTCCGGTCACGGCCTGGCACGGCCCGAATGAGTCGCGGGTCGGCTCGGCGAAGCACCTGCGGCTGCTCGCGGTGCTGCTGCTGCACGTCAACGAGCGGGTGGACCGCGACCGGATCATCGAGCTGGTCTGGGGCGGCGAGCCGCCGCGCAGCGCCGTCAACCTGCTGCAGAAGTACGTGGGCGAACTGCGCCGGGCGTTCGGGGTGGACGGTCCTGAGCTGCTGCCCATCGCCGGCGGTTACCGGCTGCGGCTGCGGACCGGGCAGCTGGACAGCACCCGGTTCGCCGAACTGGTGGACACCGCGCGGGCCAAGTGGGCCGACGGTGACCTCGTCGAGGCGCAGGCGCTCCTGCGGGAGGCCCTGGCGCTGTGGCGCGGCCCGGCGTACGACGGTTTCGACGCCGAGATCGTGGACACCGAGCGGGCGCGGCTGGACGAGTTGCGCATCAGTGCCCTGGAGGACCTGGCCGAGATCACGCTGGCCCGTGGGCAGCACGACATCGCGGCCGCCGAGCTGGCCCGGCTGACCAAGGAGCATCCCTACCGGGAACGCCTCCGTGAGCTGCAGATGATCGCGCTGTACCGGCAGGGCCGGCGGGCCGAGGCGCTCGCCGTGTTCGACACCGTGCGCGTGCTGCTGGCCGATGAGCTCGGCATCGACCCGGGCGTGCGGTTGCGCCGTTGCCACGAGCTGATCCTGCGCGGCGATCCGGAGCTGGAGCCGGGCGCGGAGTCGGCCGAGGCGCCGGCGCCGGCCATGCCGGTGCGCCAACTGCCGTTGGAGGTGTCGGACTTCGTCGGCCGGACCGAGCAGGTCGCCGAGGTGACCGCGGCGCTGCGCGCCCGCACCCCGGACGGGCCGCCGGCGATCGTGGCCGTCGCGGGCGGCCCCGGCGTCGGCAAGTCCAGCCTCGTCGTGCGGGCCGCGCACCGGGTCAGCGCCGAGTTTCCAGACGGGCAGCTCTATTTCGACCTCGCGGGCACTTCGGACACGCCGCAGCAGCCGGCGCAGCTGCTCGCCGAGGCGCTGCGGGCGCTGTCCGTGGCCGGCAACGCGATCCCGGACCGGCTCGCCGAGCGGGCCGCGCTCTACCGCTCGCTGCTGGCCGACCGGCGGATGCTGGTCGTGCTGGACGACGCCGGCGACGCCGAGCAGGTCCGCCCCATGCTGCCCGCGACCGGCGGGTGCGCGGTCCTGATCACCAGCCGGACCCTGCTCACCGAACTGCCCGGCGCCCGGCAGATCGACCTGGACGTGCTCAGCCCGGCCGAGGCGGGCGAACTGCTCACCGGCATCGTCGGGCCCGACCGGATCGCCGCCGAACCCGCTGAGACGGCGGCGATCCTGGCCCACTGCGGCAACCTGCCGCTGGCCATCCGGATCGCCGGCGCCCGGCTGGCCGGCCGGCCCGCATGGTCGCTGCGGGTGCTGCGGGAACGGCTCACCGACGAGTCCCGGCGGCTGACCGAGCTGCGCATCGGCCATCTCGGCGTCCGCGCCAGCGTCGAACTGAGCGTCCGGCTGCTGCCCGCCGACGCCGCGCGAGCGCTGAGCCTGCTCGGACTCCTTGGCGCGCACACGCTTCCGGGCTGGATCGTCGGGCCACTGCTGGGCCGTCCCGACGCCGACGACGTCCTGGACGCCCTGGTCGACGCCAGCCTGCTTCGGCTGACCACCACCGACGCCATCGGCCAGCCCCGGTACCGGCTGCACGACCTGATTCGCGCCTACGCCGTCGAATCCGCCGCCGGCATGCCGTATCGCGAGCGTCAGGACGCGATCGTCCGCGTGCTGGGCGCGTGGCTGTCACTGGCCGAGCGGGCCACCGACCTGATGCCCACCAGCCTGCTGTCGCTCGGGCCCGGTTCCGCGCCGCGGTGGCCGCTAGCCGACGAGACCGCCGGCCGGCTCGTCGCCGATCCGCTCGGGTGGTTCGACGCCGAACGGGAAACCCTGCTCGGGGCCGTCCGCCTGGCCGCCGAGTGGCGCCTCGACGAGTTGGCGTGGGAGCTCGCCGCCAGCGCCGTCACCTACTACGACCACCGCTGCCAGCACGAGGACTGGCAACTGGGACACCACATCGCGCTGGACGCCGTGCGCGAAGCCGGCAACCTGCGCGGGGAATCCGTGCTGCTGCGGGGACTCGGCCAGGTGCACATCTACCGTGACGACTTCGCCGAGGCCGAGCTGGCCCTGAACACCGCGCGCGACCGGTGCCAGCGCACCGGCGACAAGCTCGGCGACGCACTGGCGCTGGCCATGCTGGGCGCGGTGAACCGGGCCCAGGGCCGACACGACGAGGCGCTGGCGCAGCTCCGGCACGCGCTGGTGATCGCCGTCGCCGACCAGGCCCGGCACATGGAGGCGCACCTGCGCTGTTCCATCGCGCTGATGCTGCTGGCGCAGGGCGATGTCGACGGGGCCGCCGAGTGGTTCGACGAGTCGCTGCGCCAGGCCACGGCCCTGGGCGACCGGCATCGGGTCGCCGTCGTGCTGCGTCGCCAGAGCACCCTGTACGACCGGCGTGGCGACCCCGCCGCGGCCCTGGACTGTCTGGCCCGGGCCTTGGACACGTTCGTCGAGCTCGCCGACGAACGCTGCGCCGCCTACACCCTGCTGGAGGTCGGCCGGGTTCATGTCGGTCAGCGCGACCGCGGACCCGCCGCCGAGGCGCTGGAGTCCGCCGCCGCCGTTTTCAGCCGCCATGGCGACCGACGGGACGAGGCCGAGTGCTGGCGGCTGCTCGCCGAGCTCGACCTGCTGCTCGGCGAGTCCGACACCGCCCTCGGCCACTACGACCGCGCCCTGCGTCTGTGGCAGACCGTGGGCGACGCCGACCAGATCACCGCAGCCGTCGCCGCCCTGGCCCCGGGAGCGCCTTAGGCCCGAGTGCCGAGCAGGCCTCTGAGCTGGTTGAGCAGGTCGCTGCGGGTGTCGCTGCCGAGGCGCTGGCGCATCCGGGCCACGTGGTACTCCACGGTCTTGGCCGAGATGAACAGCTTCTCGCCGATCTGCTTGTACGTCAGGCCGCTGACGACCAGCTCGGCCACCTCCCGCTCCCGGTCGGACAGGGTGGTGGCGGAGTCGGCGAGCGGGGTCTCCTGGGTGGGCTCCTGCTGCCGGCCCTGGATGATCCGGGCGCAGTCCAGTAAAGCGACCATCGCGGTCCGGTCGGTGGTGCGGATGGCGGCTTGGCCGGCGAGGCGGGCCCCGTCCCAGACCAGGCCGGCGGCAGCCAGGGCCCGGGCCGAGGACTCGGTCTCGTCGGCGTCGACGTCGCCGGCCAGCAGCCTGACCCACACCCGGGCGGCGTCGGCGACGGCCGCGCAGTAGGGGTGGGCGGGGGCGAACGCGGCGAGGTCGGCGGCGTGCCGGCCGGCGTCCTCGGGATGCTCGTCCAGGACGGCGGCGTGCATCCGGTTCCACGACAGGGACGTGGACCACAGCGGCGGATTCCCCAGCTGCTGCAACAACTCCGTGGCCTGTCCCAGGTGCGGGGCCAGCCGCTCGGTGTCGTGCAGACGTCCGGCGGCGACGGCCAGCTCCCCCAGCGGCAGCAGGGCGAACAGGTCGGCGGGGTGCCGGACGATGGCCTCCCGGGCCCGGTCCCACACGGTCCGCAGCGCGGACAGGTCGCTGTCCCGGCGGGCCAGCCCGATCTCCAGGCCGGTGGCGAGCAGCCAGTCCCGCGGCTCGACCGGCCCCGTGGCGGTGGCGGCGGCGACCAGGTCGGCCCGGGCGGCGTCGAAGCCGCCGCGCAGCATGGCGGTCCAGCCCCGCAGCAGCAGATGCCGCCGCAGGGCGATGGCGCCGCCCATGCCGGAGTCGATGGCCCGCCGCAGGACGGATTCGGCGACGGCGAACTCGCCGCAGTGCATGGCCACCAGCGCGGCCAGGGCGGCCGGGGTGTCGGGCAGCAAGACGTTGCGCCCCAACGGTTCGATCAGCACGGCGGCCCGGGTCAGGGTGGCCAGGGCGGTGGTGGCCGACCCGGTCACCGACTCCCGGATGCCCTGGGCCAGCTGCCGCGCGGCCCCGGCCAGCAGGGTGGGCGGCCCGCCGCTGCCGGGCTGCGACAGCAGTTCGTCGGCCTCGGCCAGCCGGCCGGTGCCGATCAGCCCCAGCGCCGCGAACGGGACGGCCGAGCCTTCGCCGGCCCAGCGGTACAACTCGGTGCTGCTACCCAGCAGCCCCCGATGGGCCAACACGGCGGCAGCGACGCTGGCCCCGTGGGCGCGGTCGGCGGCGGCCTCGGCGGCGATGGCCTGGTCAGCTAGACGTAAGCCGCCGTCCAGGTCTCCGGACAGCGCCGCCGCCTCGGCTCGCCGCGCCGCCAACGCCAACGCCGGCTCGCCGGCGTCGACCGCTGCGGCGAACAGCTGCGCGGCCAGGGCCGGCGACTCGGCCAGCGCCTCGTCCCCGGCGGCCTTGAACGCGGACGCGAACAGCGGCCCGCTCACCGGCTCGCCCAGAAGCGGTCGAATCAGCAGCGGGCGGACCAGTGGCAGCAACGGACCGCTGCGGGCCAGCTGAATCTCGATCAGCCGCTGGTGCAGGCCCAGCCGCCGCTCCCACGGGCTCAGCGCGACCAGCGCCCGCTGCGCTATCGGCAACAACATCCCGTAGTCGTCGACCAGGCCGCTGGCCCGGGCGCCGTCCATGGCGTCGCCCAAGGCCTCCAGGTCCAGCCCCAACAGCGAGGCCAGCAAGTCGGTCCGCAGGCCCGCGCCCAGGGCGGTGGCCAGCAGCAGCCGGCGCACGCCCTCGTCGAGGTTCTCCACCTCATAACGGAACGCCTCGACCGCCGTCGCCGGCACCGAGCAGTCGGGGGTCTCGGACACGGCTCGCACGAGCCGGTCGACGAACCGCGGCACGCCGCCGGTCTGCTCGCCGACCAGGTTCACCAGGTCGTCGGACGGCTTCGAGCCGAGCAGCAGCCCGGCCCGCTCGCCGATCTGGGTCCGGTTCAGCGGCCCGAGCAGCACTGGCGGCCGCACCCGGGTGACGGCGTCGACCAGCTCGGTCAGCGCCGCCCGCCGCGGCCACGGCCGGTAGGCGACGGCCAGCTGCGCGCTGCCGGAGACGGCCAGCCCCCGCAGCGCCCGCAGCCGGTCGTCGTCGAGCCGGTGGGCGTCGTCGACGAGCACGGCCGCGTCCCGCGCCGGCAGCTCGTGCCGGCCGTCGTACACCGGCACGCCGGCGTCGCGATAGAGCTGGGCCCAGCGCGTGAGCAGGGCGGTCTTGCCGTAACCGCCCGGCGCGCGAACCCCGACCACTCTCGGCGCGGACGGGTCGGCGGTGATCGACGCGTCCAGCTGCCGTAGGTCGGTTTCCAGCACCGTCACAGACCGCCCCCTATTGGGGTGTTGAAGTACTGCAGCACGAGATAGGCGCAGGCCAGCACCAGCAGCAACGTCATGATGCCGATGACCAGGCCGCGCTTGCTGGCCTTGCGGCGACGGCGACGGCCGCCACCGGTGCGCGGGGCCGCGGCGGCCAGCGCCGGCTTGGCCGGGACGAGGTCCGGGGGCTCGGTCTCCACCGACGGTCTGGCCGGCGGCTCCTCGGTCTTGTCCTCGTCGTCGAAGTCGGGGTCCTCCATCGGGAACAGCACCACGGTCTCATCGGTGATCTTGGCCATGACCACCGTCTCGGCGACCGGATTGGCCGGTTCCGGCAGCGACCGCGAGGCCAGCAGCGCGGCCCCGGCGGCCACGGTGGCCTCCGGCGCGCCGTCCACCAGCACGGGCCGGCGCAGCCGCTCCATCAGCACCTGCCGGACCAGCGGCATCCGCGCCGAGCCGCCCACCAGCACCACCGCGCCCAACCGGTCGGGCGTGAGACCGGCGCCCGACAACGCCCGCAGCAAGACATCCACTCCCTGGTGCAACAACGGCCTGATCAACTCCTCGAACTCGCCACGGGTAACCCGGACCTGCAGCGGCGAAACGACGACCTCGGCGGCCGCGGACAGGGCGTGCTTGGCCTGCACGCACTCCTGTCGCAGCTTCATGAGGTCGTCCCAGTCGGCGCCCGGGTCCGGTCTACCCGCTGTCACGAGTGCGACCAGTTCGTCGTCGAAGTCGGCGCCGGCCGGGTGCCGTGCGGTCTCGGAGCGGCCGATGATCTCGAAGCCGCCCTGGACCGGTCGCAGCAGGGTGGCTGTCACCGAGGTGCCGCCGAGGTCGTACACGGCGATCGGGGCCGGGCCGTCGAGGCGGTGCCGGGCGGCGGCGGCCACCGCCGCGGCCACCGGCTCGGGCACTAGGACCGAGTCCCCCAGGCCCACTCGGGACAGCGCCTCCCGCAGCAGGTCGATGCGGTAGGGGCCCCAGGTGGGCGGGTGCGTGACGGTGACCCGGGCCGGCCGGTCGCCGTGGTGGGCGGCCACCTGCTCGACGATGCGGTCGATGCCGGTGGCCATCAGCTCGTGGGCGTTGTGCTGGCGATTGCCCAGGACGATGGGCACGTCGTCGCCGATCCGCCCGACGAACTGGCCCGGGTCGGCCGACACCGGTGACACCGGGTGCGGGGCACCCCGGTTCGGTCCGTCAAGCCTGGTGATGGCCGCGGCGGCGCGGCTGGCGCCGACATCGATCCCTAGCGTGTACGGCAAGTGTTCCTCCGCGAGGCGCAACGGCCGGGGCTCATGTCGTGAGGGGTCAAGGTAACCCATTCGTGATCTGGGCCCGTAACGAAGGGGGTTCCCTAGTCCCCCAGCCCGGACCCCGGGCCCGATCCCTAGTGCTCCACCCGACAGGACTGGGAGTGATCCCGGATGGCGTACGGGCGGCCAGCCCCTACGGTTCGTCTCCAGCACGGCGCAGGCCGTGACTCTCCCCGTCAAGTCCCCCGATGGAAGTCAGGAGCACCACCCCATGGCCATGACGACGCTGCAAGACTTCACCCTGAAGCTGCTCAGCGACCCCGCCGCGCTGACGCAGTTCGCGAGCAACCCCGAGGGTGTTCTGCAGTCCGCTGGCCTCGGCGACATCACCGCCGCCGATGTGCACGAGATCCTCCCGCTTGTCATGGACTACGCGCCGACCCACGTGGTCGAGGCGTTCGAGCAGACCGTCGCCGGCGCGGTGCCGGGCCTGCCGGCCGCCGGCGCCATCGACACCCTCCAGCAGCTGGCCCACCAGCTGACCGTCGCCCTCCCGGTCGACGCCCTCCCCGTCGGTGCTCTCCCGGTCGACGGCCTCACCTCGGCCCTGCCGGTGGACGGCCTGACCAGCGCCCTCCCGGTCGACGGTCTGACCGGTGCTCTCCCGGTGGACGGCCTGACCTCGGCTCTGCCGGTCGACGGTCTGACCGGTGCTCTCCCGGTGGACGGCCTGACCTCGGCTCTGCCGATCGACGGCCTGACCGGTGCTCTCCCGGTCGACGGCCTCACCTCGGCCCTGCCGGTCGACGGCCTCACGGGCGCCCTGCCCGTGGACGGCCTGGCCGGCGCGCTGCCGGTGGACGGCGTCGAGCGCGCCCTCCCGGTCGACGGCCTCACCGGTGCACTCCCCGTCGACGGCCTCACCTCGGCTCTCCCGGTCGACGGCCTCACGGGCGCGCTGCCGGTGGACGGCCTGACCTCGGCTCTGCCGGTCGACGGCCTGACCGGTGCCCTGCCGGTCGGCGCTCTGCCGGTCGCCGGCCTGCCCACCCTGCCCAACCTGCCGCTGGACGGCCTCACCGGCGCCGTTCCGGCCGTGCCGGGCCTGTCCGCCCTGACCGACCCGACCGCGCTGGTCGACGAGGTCCGCGGCGCGGCCGCCAACCCGGCCCGCTCCCTGGACCAGGTCCAGCAGCTGGCCTCTCAGGTGCCGGTCGTCGCCCAAGGCGGCATCCCGGCCGTTCCGACCGCCGAGACCCTGGTCGGCACCGTCACCAACGTGGCCGCCACCGCGGGCGCCGACGTGACCCGGACGCTGGACACCACCACCCACACCGTGGCCGGCGCCACGGCCAACGTGCCGGTGGCCGGCAAGATCGTGGCCGACGCCAGCGGTCACGTGAACTCCGCGGTGCACGCGGTGGACGTGGACGGCCTGACCAAGACCGTGGCCGGCACGGCCAACCACATCACCGACATCACCAAGATCGCCGCCAGCGACCCGATCCACGTCGTCACCAGCATCGCGCACGACCCGATCAGCGCGGTGACCAGCGTCGCCAACGTGTCGCACACCCTGGACACCGTCAACACGGTGGCCAACACGGTGCACGGCGACCAGGTGCTGCAGCACGTGACCACCGGCGTCGACGCCACGGTCAAGGACATCAACATCGGCAACGACAACCACATCGGCGACATCGGCAACGTGAACCTGGGCGGCGTGCACGTCGACGACGTGACCCACAACCTCGACGTCACCCACCTGCCCGGCTTCTGATCGCCACTGCTCCGAACGCCGGCGACTGACTCCAGGCCGGGCCCGCTCCCTCAGCGTGGGCCCGGCCTGGTGTGCATCACCCGATCGGAGAGGACACAATCTTTCGGGTGATGACCATGACGGCCCTCGATGTGATCGACGAGGCGCTCCGGCAGCCGGCCATCGGCCGCCGGCGCGACCTGACCAGCAGGCTCAGCCGCCTGCGGGGCAGACTCGCCGACCCGGCGATCCGGGTCGTCGTGGTCGGTGGGCTCAAGCAGGGCAAGAGCCACCTGGTCAACGCGCTGCTGGGCGTGTCGATCTGCCCGGTGCACGACGACGTGGCCAGCGCCGCCCCCGCGGTCATCCGGCACGCCGAGCAGCCCTGGGCGGCGGTGGTGCGGCCCGGGCAGCAGCGGCTGGAAGCCGTGGCGATGGAGCAGGTCGCGCAGGAGATCAGCGCCGGCGGGGTGGTCCGGGCCGAGGTCGGGGTGCCCCGGGCCGTCCTGTCCGGCGGACTGGTCATCGTGGACACACCGGGCGTGGACGGCCTGCGGTCCGAGCACACCAGTCGCACGCTGGCCGAGCTGGCCGAGGCCGACGCAGTGCTGGCGGTGACCGACGCGCTGACCGAGTTCTCCCCCACCGAGCTGCAGTTCCTGCGGTTCGCCACCACCATCTGCCCCAACGTGCTGGGCGTGGTGACCAAGACGGACCTGAGCCCGCGCTGGCGGTCGCACCTGGAGCGCAACCGGATGCTGATCGCCGAGGCCGGGCTGGCCATCCCGCTGGTGGCGGTGTCCTCGGTGCTGCGCGAGCGCGCGTTGTCCACCGGCAGCACCGATGTCAACGCCGAATCCGGTTTTCCCGCCCTGGTGGGATATCTGGAGAACACGGTCAAGGCGCAGGCCGGCCTGCTGGCCCGGCGGTCGGCCTCGGAGGCGATCCTGGCCGTGACCGAGCAGGTGTCGCTGGGGCTGCGGGCCGAACTGTCCACCCAGGACCCGTCCTCGCTGGCCGGGCTGGAGGACGCCCAGCGCGCGGCCGAGCTGCTGCGCCGGCAGTCCGCGCGCTGGCAGAACATGCTGATGGACGGCATGGCCGACCTGATGTCCGATGTGGACCACGATCTGCGCGAGCGGACCCGGATCATCCTGCGGCACACCGACCAGGCCTTCGACAAGGCCGACCCGGCCAAGACCTGGGACCAGTTCTGCGACTGGCTGGCCGACAAGCTGACCGACGCCGTGCTGCGCAACTACGACTGGACCGTGGAGCGCACCCACTGGCTGGCCCAGCGGCTGGCCGAGCAGTTCGACGAGGAGAGCCGCGGCACCCTGCCGGAACTGGGTTTCCGCGATCCGGCCTCGGTGCTGGAGCGGATGGGCGGGCTGCTCACCCCGGACCTGGCCCCGCCGGGCATCGCCAACAAGGTGATCACCGGCCTGCGCGGCTCGTACAGCGGCATGCTGATGTTCGGCCTGCTGACGAGTTTGATGGGCATGCCGCTGGTCAACTTCGTGTCCGTAGGCGCGGGTGCGGTGATGGGTGCGAAGACGTTGAAGGAAGAGCGGGACGCGCAGCTCAAACGGCGGCAGGCGGTGGCCAAGACAGCCGTACAGCGGCACGTCGACGAGCTGGTGTTCCAGGTGGGCAAGCACAGTCGGGACGCGCTGCGGCAGGTGCAGCGGCGGCTTCGGGAGCACTTCACCGAGCAGGCCGAGCAGTTGCAGGACGCGCTGAGCGATTCCATCCGGCGGGCCCGCGAGCTGGCCACGGCCGACATCCAGGCCCGCAACCAGCGCAACCAGACCATCACCGAGGAGATCAACACGTTGGTGGCGCTCCGGCAGCGCGCCCAGGCCCTGGCGCTGACCTCGTGATCACCCAGGAGGTGCTCACCGAGGACGCCCGGGCCATGCTGGAGTGGGCGCTGCGGCTCTACCGCGCCAGCCCCAAGGCGGTGAACTTCCTCACCCAACAGAGGCAGCTGTTCGACGAGCCGCTGCGGGTCGGCGTCACCGGCCGGGCCAAGGCCGGCAAGTCCACCCTGCTGGACGCCCTGGACGAGGAGGACTTCGTCGAGGGGCACACGTCCGATGTGGACGCCGTGCTGCACCTGACCGGGCCGGTGCGGGCCGAGGACCGCCAGGCCCTGCAAGGCAATCCGCTGCCGGTGAACACGATCGTCGTGCTGTCGCGGGCCGATGAGCTCGGCGGCGGCCGGGTGGACGCGATGACGTCGGCCAAGATGGTCGCCCGCCGGCTGCGCGCCGAGCCCGAGCTGGGCGAGCTGTGCCAGGATGTCGTTGCCGTGGACGGACTTCTGGCCGTCGCGGGCCGGACCCTGACCGACGACGAGTTCGACGCCCTGGCCGCGCTGGCCGCCCTGCCGCGCGAGGAGCTGGACGAGCTCGTGCTGTCCACGGACCGGTTCCTGAACCCGTCGCTGGAAGATGTGGTGCTGCGGCAGGGTTTGCTGGAGCGGCTGGGCCTGTTCGGCGTGCGCCTGTCCACCACGCTGGTGCGCCGCGGCTACGGCGATCCCAGCCGGCTGGCCGCGGAACTGGTGCAGCGCAGCGGTTTGAACGACCTGCGGCTGGCCGTCCAGCTCCACTTCACCGAGCGGGCTCCGGTGCTCAAGGCCCGGTCCGCGCTGGTCGCCGTGGAGACGGTGCTGCGGGCCGAGCCCCGCCCCGACGCGCGTGGCCTGCACGCCGAGGTCGAGCGGATCCAGGTCACCACCCAGGACTTCCGGGAGCTACGGCTGCTGGCCGCGTTGCAGACCGGCCGGGTCGCGCTGCCCAGCGAGATCACCGCCGAGGCCGAGCGACTGCTGGGCCGCGGCGGCACCAGCCCGGCCAGCCGCCTCGGTTTCGGCCTCGACGATGACCAGGACCTTCTTCAGCTGGCGCTGAGCGTGCTGGACCGCTGGCAGGCCTACGCCTCCAACCCGGTCTGGCGCCGCGCCCAGACCGACGCCGCCAAGACCGTGGTCCGCACCTGCGAAGGCATCATCGACACCCTCGCCCGCCACTGACACCCCCGCGAGTCACGCTCTCAGACACACCGAAACGCGGGTTTCAGTCATCCGCCTGAAACCCGCGTTTCGGTGTGCCGCTGTGCTTGTGCCGCGCGTTCCGCGCGGGGGTTCCACAGTGGAGTTCGAGCAGGGGGAGGACTATGTCGTCGATGATCTCGGTGATGGCCAGGTCGTCGACGAGCACCCCGTAGAGCATGGCCTCGGTGCGGAGCAGGTCGAACGGCAGGCGGAGGACGCGGTCGCTGATCTGGTCGGTGCGCAGCTCGCCGCGCTGGACGGCCCGGGTGAGCAGGGGGCGGATCAGCTCGACGACCTCGCCTTGGCGGAGGCGGCTGCGCAGCTCGGCGAACACCTCGGGGTCGCGGAAGGTCTCGGTGATGAGGCCGGGCAAGGTGTCGCCGGGCATGCGGCGGTAGCGGCGGATGCCACGGCCGACGACTTCGAGCAGGTCCCCGCGCAGCGAACCGGTGTCGATGTCCTCGTCCTTGAGCGGCAGGTTGTGGGCGAGCGCGGCGATCACCAGCTTGGCCCGGGTCGGCCAGCGGCGATAGATCACCGGCTTGCTGGTGCCGGCCCGGGCGGCCACGTTCTCCATGGTCAGCTTGGGGTAGCCGACCTCGAGCAGCTCCGCCCACGCGGCGGTGAGCAGCGCGTGTTCCAGTTCCTCGCCGCGTCGCCGCGCGCCGGTCATGGGACTCCCGATTAGATCCGTTGCGTTTCTTGTCCGGGGAGTCTAGCCTCGAAATGAAGATACGATCCGTTTCTTACAGTGGTGGGGGACTGCTCATGACCGACACCATCCCAGACCTCCCGGTGACCCGCAGCTGCCCGTTCGAC
The DNA here is from genome assembly GCF_018263855.1 of Kutzneria sp. CA-103260. GTDB lineage: Bacteria > Actinomycetota > Actinomycetes > Mycobacteriales > Pseudonocardiaceae > Kutzneria. Next base: position 6,159,346 of record NZ_CP073318.1, read on the forward strand.
CCGCCGGACGGGGCCGCCGAGCAGCGCGAACGCGGCCCAGTGGCCCAGGTCCGACTGCCCGACGACAGCACCGCGTGGCTGGTCACCGGCCACGCCGAGGCCCGCGCGCTGCTGGCCGACCCGCGCGTGTCGTCCGACCGGGGCCGGCCCGGCTTCCCGGTGCCGGTGGCGGCACTGGCCCGCAACCGGCCGACCAACATGAACGCCACGCTGATCGCCAACGACCCGCCGGTGCACACTCGGCTGCGGCGCATGGTGATCCCGTCCTTCACGGTGCGCAAGATCGCCGCGCTCAAGCCCAAGATCGAACGCATCGTCACCGAGCGGCTGGACGCGATGATCGCCGCCGGGCCGCCGGCCGACCTGCTGGCCGACTTCGCGCTGCCGGTGCCGTCCACGGTGATCTGCGAGCTGCTGGGCGTGCCCTACTCCGACCACGAGTTCTTCGAGGAGCAGTCCCGCCGCCGGCTCGACGCCGACGGCGACGCCATCCTCAAGCTCATCACGTACCTGCACGACCTGGTGGCCAAGAAGATCGAGAACCCGGGCGAGGGCCTGCTCGACGACCTGATCGCCGAGCAACTGGCCGAGGGCCGCCTGGACCACGACGAGCTGGCCACCATGGGCATGGTGATGCTGATCGCCGGCCACGACACCACCGCCAACATGATCTCGCTGGGCACCATGCTGCTGCTCAGCAACCCGGACCAGCTGGCCAAGGTGCGGGCCGACGAGGCGGCGGTCCCGGCCGCCGTCGAGGAGCTGCTGCGCTACCTGACGATCGCCGGCACGCTGACCCGGCAGGCCACCGAGGACATCGAGCTCGGCGACGTGACGATCAAGGCCGGCGACGGCGTGCTGGTGGCCAGCGCCATCGCCAACCGGGAGGAGTCCGACGAGCTGGACGTGGAGCACCCGATGCGCCACCACCTGGCCTTCGGCTTCGGCATCCACCAGTGCCTCGGCCAGAACCTGGCCCGCGCCGAGCTGGAGATCGCCTTCACCCAGCTGTTCCGACGCATTCCGACACTGCGCCTGGCCGTGCCGGTGGACGAGGTGCCGCGCCGGCCGATGGCCCTGCTGTCCGGGGTCACGGAGCTGCCGGTCACCTGGTGACGGTACTTGAAATTTGAACAACCTCCCGCCTATCCTGTTGAATGTTCAACGAACTAGGCGGGAGGTTGTCCCATGCGTCTGCCCACCCTGTACCTCAGCCACGGCGCGCCGCCGCTGGCCGACGACCGGCTGTGGACCGGCCAGCTGGCGTCGTGGTCGAAGGATCTGCCCAGGCCCGAGGCGATCCTGATGGTCTCGGCGCACTGGGAGGAGGCGCCGCTGAGCCTGTCGGCCACCACCACCGTGCCGCTGGTCTACGACTTCTGGGGTTTCCCGCAGCACTACTACGAAGTCCAGTACGCCGCCCCCGGCGCGCCGGCGCTGGCCAACCGGGTCCGGCAGCTGCTCGGCGGGCAGGTGCACGACGTCCCCGAGCGCGGCCTGGACCACGGCGCTTACGTGCCGCTGGTGGAGATGTACCCGGACGCCGACGTGCCGGTGCTCCAGATGTCCATGCCCACACTGGATCCCGGGCAGCTGATGGAGATCGGCCGCAAGCTCGCGCCGCTGCGCGACGAGGGCGTGCTGATCGTCGGCAGCGGCTTCTTCACGCACAACCTGCGGGCGCTACAGGCCGCCGGCACGCCGACGTGGTCGGCGGAGTTCGACGACTGGGGCCACCGCGCGCTGGACAGCGGCGACCTTGACTCGTTGCTGGACTTCGAGCACAAGGCCCCGGCCGGCCGGCTCGCGCACCCGCGCACCGAGCACTTCGCACCGCTGTTCGTCACGCTCGGCGCGGGCGAGGACGAATTGACCACGCAGCGCACGGTGATCGACGGCTTCTGGCACGGCCTGGCCAAGCGCTCGATCCAGATCGGCTGACCCTCAGGCGAAGGCCACGCGGGTGATCCACGGGCCCCGCTCCGGGAACACCACGAACAGGTCGCTGACCTCGTCGACCGGCATCAGCGACCCGGTGGCCACGGCGTAGCGGCGGCAGTCGGTGGTCGGCGGCACCAGCACGGTGCCGAGCAGCCGGCCGTCCGGCGCGCCGGCCCTCAGCTCCACCGACACCGGCTCGTCGCCGTTGTTGGACGCGGTGACGCTCCAGGTCCGGCAGTCGCTCGGGTCGTAGCCGAGCAGGCCGAGCCATGCCCCGTCCTTGACCGCCGACACGACCGGCCCGGTCTCGCTGGAGATGTCGACCAGCGCCAGCCCCATCGACTCGTCGTAGCAGTGGGCCTTGACCGAGGTCCGGGCCAGCACCCGGGGCGGCAGCGTCTTGCCGTGCACGTCCAGCACGGCGCCGGCGACCGCTTTCGCCGACGAGCCGCCGACGAACACCTCGTGCAGCGCGGTCTCCACCACCCACTTGTCCCTGGTGACGTCCCAGAAGGACAGGTCGGCGGCGCGCAGCCGGAACGTGACGGTCACGCTGGAACGGGCCGGGATGAGCACCTTCCTGAAGTCCCGCAACACCTTCTGCGGCTGCCGGACCTGGGAGTTGAGCTGGCGGGTGTAGAGCTGCACGACCTCGTGGCAGTCGCGGAACCCGGTGTTGCGGACCCGAATCGTCACGGTGACGCTGCCCTCGGCGTCGATCACCCGAGCGCTCAGGTCCACGTCGTCGTACTCGAACGTGGTGTACGTCAACCCATGGCCGAAGGGGTACAGCGGCGGCGACTCCTGGTACATGTACGTGCTGCTGCTCTGGATCAGGTCGTAGTCCAGGGTGGGCGGCAGGTCCTCGTCGCCGCGCGGCCAGGTCTGCGGCAGCCGCCCGGACGGCGCGTGGTCGCCGAACAGGATCTCCGCGGTGGCCCGGTCGCAGGCCTGCCCCGGGTGCGCGCTCCACAGGATCGCCGGCAGGTAGGTGTCCTCCCAGCGCAACGCGTACGGGTAGCTGCTGCGCACGACCAGCACCACGTTCGGATTGGCCGCCCGCACCGCGCGCACCAGTTGGTGTTGCTGCGGCGGCAGTTCCAGCGTCGAGCGATTCCCGTCGTCCAGCGCGGGATCGCCGCCGACGGCCAGCACCACGACGTCGGCCTCGCGGGCCAGCGCCACCGCGTCGGCGATGCCGTGGGTCACCCGCTGCCACTCCAGCGGCTGACCGTCCACAGTGGTCACTTCGCCGTCCGGGCCGGTGACCGCGTGCACCACCATGGTCTCGGATTCCAGCGTGTACCGGCCGTGCCGCCACTCCGTGAGCTCGAACTCGCCGTCCAGCCCGGACACGGTGACGCGGTCCGATCCGCTCACGTGCTGGGCGGTGACGCGGCGGCCCAGCTCGGCCGCCAAGCCCTCGCCGTGCGGGCCGATGACCGCGAGCCGCATGCCCGGGCCGACCAGCAGCGGCAGCAGACCATCGTTGCGCAGCAACACAATCGACTCACGGGCGGCCCGCTGCGCCAGCTCCCGGTGGGCTTTGCGGTCCACGGTCACCGGACCGGAGCTGGACGCCAGCAGTTGCAGGCGCAGCATCAGCATCCGGCGGGCCGCGGCGGTGATCAGCGGCTCGGTGATCTCACCGCGGTGATAGGCCTCGGTCAGCTCCTCGACGGTGTCGCCGCCGCCCAGGAAGCCGTCGGCGCCGAGCCGCAGCGCCAGGGCCTGGCCGCCGGAGGTCAGCGGCCGGTCCGGCAGCTTCTCGCTCCAGATCGCCGCCTCGCCGTCGCTCCAGCCCCGCACCACGAACCGCACCAGCTGCGCGGCCAGCGCCGGATAGTCCTCCATCAGCTCCTGGGACAACACGACTCCGGCCCCGCCGCCGGTCTCGAACACAGCACGGCACACCGGCAGCTCGTACTCGTTGAACACCCGCAGGTTGAAGCCGGGAGCCACCGCACAGCGGCCCATGTCCACGTGCCGCAGCACCGGCACGGTCTTGGGATGCGCCCGCTCCGGACCGCGCATCCCCAGCGCGTACACCGCGGCGAGCTTGGAGCACAGCAGCGGATCCTCGGCGAACCTGCGGTCGTTGTCGGCCAGCCTCGGGTCGTAGGTCGGGTAGTCCACCGGGATCTCCCGCACCAGCCCGCCGGTCGCCCGGACCTCGTCGGCGACCGCGGCCCCGATCCGGGCCACCAGCTCCGGATCCCAGCTGCTGCCCAGGCCGAGCGGTTGCGGGAAGTCCGACTCGATGCCCGCGGTGGCCGGACGCAGCGTCAGATCGGCGGCCGGCAGGCCGAGCCGGGGCAGCGCGGGCTGGGCCTGCTGAGTGAGTTGGATCTTCTCCGCTAAGCTGAGCATCGCGACGAGATCATCGGCGACCTGTCGCGGGGTCGGTTCCTGCTGCGGGCTGGTGTCGGCGAGTCGGAACGTGGCGTGCCCCTTTCCTCGCCGCGGCACCCACCTGGATGGCAGGCCTGCCGGGACTCCGTTCGGCGGAGTAGCCGAGAACTTTTCACGCCGTCCTGACGATCGTCAAGGCGTTACCGACGGGTCACAGTCTGCGCAGGCCGGCCAGCACCCGGGCCAGCAGCGCCTCGTCGGGGCGGCTGTCTCCGGTGAAGACCGTCAGTACGCCCAGCTCGATGAGGTCGTCGATCAGGACACGGGCCACGCCCAGCGGCGCCGGCAGCGCGGCCGCGACCTCGGCGACCGAGCGGGTCTGCTCGCAGAGCTCCACGATGCGTCGGTGTTCCATGACGAGTACTACGTCAGGATTGCGCACGGAGATCAGTGTTTCCAGCCGCAGTTCCCGACTCGCCTCGGTGCGGCCGCCGGTCCGCGCGTAGGGGCGCACCAACGAGCTGGGTTCCTCGTCCCCGTCGAGATCGTCCCAGTCCAGGTCGTCGTCGGGATAGGCCGGGAGCGGGGGCAGTGCCGACTTGGGCGGCATCGGCAGCGCCTGGGTGCTCAGCGCCTCGCCCGGCTCGTCGGGCCCCAGCTCGTCGAAACGCGGATCGTCGACGGGCGGCTCGTCGGACGGCGCCAACTCCTCGGCGGGATCTCGCTGCCAGCGCCAGCGGGCCCGGGACGAGCCGAACCGGGCGCCGGTGCGCCCGACCTCCGGAGCCAACTCGTGCTGGCCGACCTCGCTCTGGCCCGGCTCCTCCGGTTCGGGTGTCTCCGGTTCACGCTGCGGCACGTCCGGTTCAACGTCCGCCCACCGGCCGCGGTTACGCGCCGATCCGAAGCGAGCTCCGGTCCGACCGACCTCCACCACGTGGCCCACGATAGGACCGTGACCGAGCTCGCACGTGTCGGACATGTTTCGACTCTGTTCGTTCCAGGTGAACCGTCCCGAGTTCAGGCTGCGGTCACGCGCCGGCCATCTCCGGCTCCTAGCGTCCGGCCCGCCGCAGCGGGTGTGCTGACCTGAGGAGACGTCGTGCACGAGCACCACCATCACCACCATCACCACGGCGACACGCCCGACTACGCCGACCTGTCCGTGCCGGAACGCGAACTGCGCCCGGTGGACGTGAGCCGGAGACGGTTCCTGCGCAACGCCGGCCTGCTGGGCGCGACGGTGGCCGGCGCGGGCGCGCTGACCGCCGGCACGGCCTCCGGAGCCCCCTCTGGGGCGAGCCCGACCTGGGACAGCCCCGGTCGCTATCAGTGGCTGGCCGGCGACCACCACATCCACACCCAGTACTCCAACGACGCCATGTACACCGTGGAGCAGCAGGTCGCCGGCGGCGTGCGCAACGGCCTGGACTGGATGGTCATCACCGACCACGGCTACCTGGCCCACGAGAAGTACGCGGTCCAGCAGACCTACGCCGACGTGCTGGCCTCCCGGCAGAAGCACCGCGGACTGCTGCTGTGGCAGGGCCTGGAGTGGAACACCCCGGCGGCCGAGCACGCGACGGTGTTCTTCGACTGCACCCGTGACGAAGCCCAGATGCTGCAGACGTTCGAGCAGCTGTTCGACGGCAACGTCAACGGCACCAACCCGAGCTCGCCGGCCAACGAGGCGATCGCGATCCAGGGCATCAAGTGGCTGGACCAGCAGGTCCGCAGCGGCAAGATCAACTCGGCGCTGTTCCTGGCCAACCACCCGTCCCGCAACGGCCGGCTGTCCCCGCACGAGCTGCGCAACTGGCGGGACGTGGCCCCGCACATCGCGGTCGGCATGGAGGGCTCCCCCGGCGCGCAGGCCGACAGCACGCCCGCGCCGCTGGGCAACGGCGCGGCCCGCGGCGGCTACTCCAACAGCCCCGGCGTGGACTCCTGGCCCGGCTACCCGCTGGAGCTGTACCGCACGCACGGCGGGTTCGACTGGATGACGGCCAAGCTCGGCGGCCTGTGGGACTCCATGCTGGCCGAGGGCAAGGGCTGGTGGATCACCTCCAACTCGGACTCGCACCGCAACTTCGGCGACACGCTGACCAGCCCGTCCCCGGACGCCGACTACAACGCCACCGGCAAGCACCTGGACCCGGTGGACTCCGGCACCAAGCACAGCTGGGCCGACTTCTGGCCCGGTCAGTACTCGCGCACGGTGGTCGGCGCCACCGACCGCAGCTACCGCGCGGTGATGGACGGCATCCGCAACGGCCGGGTCTGGGTCGCGATGGGCGGGCTGCTCGCCGGCCTGGAAGTGACGGTGTTCTCCGACGAGGGCGGCTGGCCGGTCACGCTGGGCGGCCGGACGACGGTCCGGCGCGGCGGCAATGTGACGGTGCTGGTGGTGGCCCGGCTGGCGACCCGGCCGAACGCCGGCGGGAGCGTGCCGAAGCTGGCTCGCATGGACCTGATCCAGGGCCAGGTCACCGGACCGGTCACGGATCGCGACACCTTCGCCACCCCGAACGTGCGCGTGGTGGAGTCGTTCGAGACGCGGCGCGGGTTCGTGCCGGTGGCGGTGTTCCAGCGCACCTTCCGCAACGTGCGCGACTCGTTCTACGTGCGGCTTCGCGGCACGGACGGAAACGTGCACGCGCCTGGTTCGATCGAGCCGCGAATGGACCCGGCCGACGGTGTGGATCCGTGGAGCGACCTGTGGACGTACTCGAACCCGATCTTCGTGGTCGTCGTCCGGTGACGCTGTTCGTGGTCGACGGCGGGCACCGGGACCGGCACGAGGCCGAGCACTTCGCTCTGGAACTGGCCCCGGCGGCCTCGCTGCTGTGCACGCACGTGGTGCGGGAACCGTCCCCGCACCATGCGGTGTGGTTGGAGCTGGACGGACCCGCGGACTACGAACCGGTGCGGGACCGCGAAGGCGGTCGCGCGTTCCGGTTCCCGGGGCAGGACGCGTTGCGCGGTTCGCTGCCGGTTCGGGAACTGCTGGCGTTGAGCGCGATCGACCGTGTCGTCGGCGTCGGTTGCACCGTCGCCAACGACACGGTCGTGGACACGCGGGACTACGTGCGCCCGGTCTATGCCGACGGGCTGCTCACGCTGCACGTCACGCCGGCGGCCGCGGACTCGGTCGTGCCGCTGGAGGTCGAGGGCGGCCACGTCTGCTGACGGCGCTCCAGCAGGCCTGAGGCCACTGCGACCGCGAGGCCGCCAAGGGCGAGCACCGCGCCGATCCAGCTCGGCGCGGTGTAGCCCAGGCCGGCGTCGATGGCCACGCCGCCGAGCCACGCGCCGAACGCGTTGCCGAGGTTGAACGCGGCGATGTTCGCCGTGGACGCCAGCGCCGGCGCGCCGTCGGCCTGCTGCATCACGCGAGTCTGCAGGCCCGGGACCGTGGCGAAGCCGATGGTGCCGAACAGCACCAGGGTGATCGCCGCCGGGATCTGGGCGTGCGCGGTGAACACGAAGACCACCAGGATCGCGGCCAGGGCGGCCAGGATGACGTACAGGCTGGGCATCAGCCTCCGGTCGGCCGCCTTGCCGCCGATCAGGTTGCCGATCACCAGGCCGACACCGAACAGCACCAGCAGCCAGGTGACCGCGCCGTTGGAGAAGCCCGCGACCTGGGTCATCATCGGCGCGATGTAGGTGAAGGCCGCGAACACGGCGCCGAAGCCCAGCGCGGTCATGGCCAGTGCCAACAGCACCTGCGGCCGCTTGAACACGGCCAGTTCGCCGCGCAGGCCGCGACCCGGCTCCAGCGGCTGCTTCGGCACCAGGAACGCCACGCCGAGCAGGCCGACCACGCCGAGCGCGGTGACCGCCCAGAACGTCGAGCGCCAGCCGAAGGCCTGGCCCAGGGCGGTGCCACCGGGCACGCCGAGCACGTTGGCCACGGTCAGGCCGGTGAACATCAGCGCGATGGCGCTGGCCTGCTTGGCCGCCGGGACCAGGCTGGCCGCGACCACCGAGCCCACGCCGAAGAACGCGCCGTGGGCCAGCGCCGCGACCACACGGCCGGTCAGCAGCAGGGCGTAGCTGTGGGCCAGGGCCGAGATCAGGTTGCCGGCGATGAACAGCACCATCAGGCCGAGCAGCAGGTTCTTGCGCGGGATCCGGTTGCCGGCGACCGTGAGCAGCGGGCCGCCGACGACCACACCCAGGGCGTAGCCGGAGATCAACAGGCCGGCCGTGGGAATCGTGACGTGCAGGTCGGCGGCGACCTCCGGCAGCAGGCCCATGATGACGAACTCGGTCGTTCCGATGCCGAATGCGCTGACCGCCAGGGCGAGCAGAGCGAGAGGCATGGCGTTCCTTCCGCAGTAGACTCTGAGTTAACAAGCTTCCGCAATAGTTGCAGACGCTTGATAATGTTGCACGCAAGGATGCTCGGGGCAAGCCGAGGAGGAGTGAGCCGTGACACTGGCCGACGAGGACGTCCGCCGCGCGCAGGGCTGGTGCACGCTGGCGGCGCTGCACAACCGGATCGAGGACCGGCTGGAGCGGGCGTTGCAGGCCTCGCACGAGCTGTCCGTGCGGGAGTACAGCGTGCTGCTGACGCTGTCCACGCAGCAGGAGCACCACCTGCGGATGAACCAGCTGGCCGACGCCGTGGTGCTCAGCCAGTCGGCCACCACCCGGCTGGTCAACCGGCTGGAGGACCGCGGGCTGCTGCGCCGCTACCTCTGCCCCACCGACCGGCGCGGCATCTACACCGAGGTCACCGAGGCCGGCTTCGCGCTGTTGGAGGCCGCGCGCCCGGTCAACGACGGCGAGTTGGAGCGGGCGCTGGCCGAGGCCGAGCAGAACCCCGAGTTCGCGCCGCTGGTCCGGGCGCTGACCGCGCAGGGGTGACTTCTACATATATGTAATAGGTGTTTCGCCGTAGATTGTCCCAATGCGACGCAGATCCGGGGAGCTCGAGTCCGAGGTGCTGGCGGCGCTGTGGGCGGCCGACGGGGCGCTGACCCCCGCCCAGGTGCAGGCCGAACTCGGCGACTCGCTGGCGTACACCACGGTGGTCACGATCCTGTCCCGCCTGCACGAGAAGGGCGTGGCTGCACGGGAGAGGCAAGGTCGGGCGTACGCCTACTCCCCAGTGCAGGACGAACCCGGGATTGTGGCCGGGCGGATGCGTAAGCTCCTCGACGCCGAACCGGACCGGCGCACTGTGCTGGCCCGGTTCGTGACCGATCTCAGCGAGGAGGACGAAGTGCTGCTGCGACAGTTGCTCGCGGACTCGGATGGATGACGGCGCGCTGGTGCCGCTGCTGGCGCCGATGCTGGCCTGGCTGCTGGTCGGATGCCGGTCGTGGCCGCCGCGCCCGACCAGCTGGCTGATCGCCGGGATCTCCGTGCTGCTGGCCGTCTCCAGCACTGCCACCCTCGCGGTCACCGCCGTGAACTCCTTCCTCAGTGGCGATCCGACCATGGGCCTGCTGCTGGCCGCCCTCTTTGCCGCCGCAACCGTTTCCACCGGTGTCGCCGGCTGGCACCGCCGGCTGGCCTGGCGGATTCCCGTTGACGGGCTGGCCATCCTGCCCGACGACGAGCCGCTGGCCTACGCCCTGCCCGGCGGCGTCGTCGTCTCCCGCGGCATGGTCCGGGCCCTGCACGCCGACCAGCGGCGGGCGTTGTTAGCCCACGAACGAGCCCACGTTTCCCTGCGCCACCACCGTTTTGTGCTGTTCGTCGACCTGGCCAGCGCCGCCCAGCCGCTGCTGTGGCCGCTGCGGGCCGTCGTCCGGTACACAGTGGAACGTTGGGCCGACGAGGTCGCCGCCACCGACACCGGTGACCGGGTGCTCACCGCCCGTGCCGTCGCCACCGCCGCCCTCGCCGCCCGCCACTCCCGGCTTTCCGTTGCCGCCCTTGGTGTTTCCGCCGGTCCCGTGCCACAGCGGGTCGCCGCCCTGCTGACCCCCGCGCGCCCCCGGTACCGGTTCCTGGCCCTGCTCACCCTGCTGGTCACCGCCTTCGTCGCCGCCGAAGCGCTCGAAGCGATGTACGACCTCTGGCGGCAGATTCAGACCCCATAACGACGCTGTCGCTGGCCGTAGCTCCGCAGCGCCCGGAGGAAGTCCACCTCCCGGAACGCCGGCCAGTACGCGTCACAGAAGTACAGCTCCGCGTAAGCGCTCTGCCACAGCAGGAAGTTGGACATCCGCTGCTCGCCGCTGGTCCGGATCACCAGATCCGGATCGGGGCGGCCGGCCGTGTGCAGCCGCTCGGTGATGTCGTCCATCGTCAGCTCGGCGGCGATGTCCCGGGGATCCCTGTCGGCGTTGGCGCACAGGTGTTCCCGGACCGCGTCCACCAGCTCCTGCCGGCCGCCGTACCCCACCGCCAGCGTCACGTGCCCCTCGACGCGGTCCCTCGTCGCCTCCACCGCCTGCTTCAACGCGTGAGCTGTGCTGTCCGGCAACACGTCCAGGTCGCCCGCCACATGCACCCGCCAGTGGCTGGTCCCCTTGGCCAGCCGCTCCGTCACCACGTCTTCGATCACCGCCATCAGGAACGCCACTTCGTCGTCGCCACGGCGCTGGAGGTTCTCCGTCGAGCACACGAACACCGTCACGTGCTCGATTCCCGTTGCCCGGCACCACGCCAGCACGTCGTCCACGTGCTCCGCGCCGTAGCGGTGCCCCAGGCTCGGTGACGCCATCCCCCGCTGCCGGGCCCATCGCCGGTTCCCGTCCATGATCAGCCCCACGTGCGCGGGCGCCGGCCCGGCGGCCACCCGCCGGCGCAGTCGACGGGTGTACAGGGCGTAGAGCGGTCCGGTCAGCCAGGAAGCCATGGGCCCCACCGAACCAGCCGCCGGTGGAGATTCCGGGGAGCAATCGTGAAGGCTTGCACACCAACTTTAGCGGCATTAATCTACTTCTGTCCCACTGTGCACGTTGGAGATGACCATGCGTGAGGAAACCGACCCGGTCGCGATGCTGGGACAGGCCGAGCAGGCGCAGGTCCGGATCCGCCGGGCCGGCCGCTGGTACCCGGCGCTGCTGGCCGGGTACGGCCTGTTCACCATCGGCATCGTGAGCTGGCTGCCGGCCGTGCGCGGGAACTGGTCCGGGATCGCGTTCAGCCTGGTCGCGGTGGCCGCGGTGGCCGCCATGAGCTGGTGGAAGTCCCGGCATGCGGTGCGTCCGACCAGCCGGCGGGCCGCGCTGCGCTGGGCGGTGCCGTGGACGGTGCTCTACGTCGCCGCGGTGACCTGGTTCGGGCCGACCTACCTGGACCACGTGGTGGGCTGGTGGGCACTGATGGGCGTGGTGGTGGCGATCCCGGTGTTCGCCGAGGCCGGCCGCGTCTGGCTGCGGGTGCGCCGATGACCCATCCCCGACACCAGCTCGACGAACGCATCCACACCCCGGTCCGGTTCTCGCTGATGGCCGCGCTGGCCGCCACCGGGGAGGCCGAGTTCAAGGCGCTGCGCGAAACCCTCGAGGTCAGTGAATCCCTGCTGTCCCAACACATCCGCGTGCTGGAAGGGGCCGGCTACGTCTACGTCCGCAAGGGCTTCGTCGGCAAGCGCCCCCGCACCTGGCTGTCACTGACCCCCGAGGGCCGGCAGGCCTTCGACGGTCACGTCGAGACGCTGCGGACCATCGTCGCCAGCACCCCCGTGACCCGGTCGGACCAGGCCTAGACGTCGCTGCCGATGCGGGGGAACGGCGTGGTGGAGAAGACGACCTCGACCGGCACCTCGAAGTACTCGGCGATGCGCAGCGCCAGGTAAAGGCTGGCGCTGTACTCGCCGCGTTCGAGATAGCCGACGGTCTGGTAGTGCACGCCCAGCGCCTCGGCGAGCTGGCGGCGGCTGATGCCCCGCTCGGCCCGCAGCATGGCGATGCGGTTGTGCACCGTCTCGGTCGTCCGTGCCTCACCCAACTCGCTGTGTCGCCTTTCCGATTCGGGCACCCGTGCCGCGCCGGGTCATCCGCCGCACCACGATCGGGGCCAGGACGATCCCCAGCAGGGCCCACGCGCCGAGGGCGGCGAAGGTCTGCCAAGCCCGCCACGAGTGTCCGATCTCCACCACCAGTGCCGAGTCGGGCAGCAGCGAGGAGCGCATTCCCAGGCCCAGCCAGTACATCGGGAACACCTGCGCGATCCACTGCACCCACTCGGGCAACACGGTGATCGGGAACAGGATGCCCGAGATGCCGGTCAGCGCCAGGATCGGGATGGCGATGACGCCGGCCGCCTTGGCGTTGGGGAACAGCGAGCCGAGCACGGCGCCGATGGGCAGGGTGGCCAGCAGCCCCAGCACGACCACCACCACGAACCTGAGCCAGCCGCCGGCGCCACGCGAGCCCACGTCGTCGAACAGCAGCAACGCGTACACCACCATGACCGCGATGCTGGCCAGCGAGAAGGCGGAGGCGGTCATGGTCCGCCCGGTCAGGTAGGCCGGCATGCCGTTGGGCAGCGCCTTGGCCCGCAGCAGCGTGCCGTCATCCCGGTCGGCGGCCAGCGCCGCGGTCATCAGCGTCAGGCCGCTGGAGCACAGGCTGGAGCCGAGCACGCCGGTCATTATCACCGCGCCCAGCGACACGGTGCTGCCGCCCACCGGCACGTAACGCAGGAACGCGATGACGACCATGAAAACAACCATCGGCAGGAACAGTTGGAGGAGTTCCGAGGGCGTGGTGAGCATGTGCCGCAGTTCGATGCGGCCGCGGACCAACCCGAGCCTGATTCCGTTCACCGGGTCACCTCCTCGAACTGGCGCACGGCCGCCTCGCCGGCGCCGGACTCGAAGTCCCGCACCAGCGCCATGTAGGTGTCCTCCAGACTGACCCGGCGCACCTCGACGTCAACGATCTCCTCGCCGTACTGAGCGAAAAGCTCCCTGGTGAACGCCGCCGGCTCGGTGCTGGCGTGCACGAACCGCTCGCCGTTGCGGGTCCACCGCACCTCGGCGGCGGCGTCCACCCGGCGCGACAGGGCGTCGGCCGAGCCGTCGGCGATCACCTTGCCGCCGGCCAGGATCAGGATCCGGTCGGCCAGCTTCTCGGCCTCGTCGAGGTCGTGCGTGGTGAGCACGATGGTGGTGTCCTCGAAGTCGGACAGCTCGTGCACGAAGTCGTGGAAATCGCGCCGCGACTCCGGATCGAAGCCGGCCGTCGGCTCGTCCAGGAACAGCAGCTCGGGCCGTCCGACGATGCCGACCGCCACGTCCAGCCGGCGGCGCTGCCCGCCGGACAGCGTGCTGATCCGCTGGTCGGCGTGCGCGGCCAAACCGACCCGCTCGATCAGCTCGCCCGTCGGCCACGGCGTGCGGTACGGCCGGTAGTACCGGGCGAAGTGCGCGAGCAGCTCGCTCACCCGCCAGTGGCGGTGGTCGCGCCAGGTCTGGAGCACGATGCCCAGCCTGGCGCGCCACCTCTCATCACCGCGCGCCGGATCGGCACCCAGCACGCTGACCTCGCCGGCCGAGCGCTTCCTGAATCCCTCCAGGATCTCGATCGTCGTGGTCTTGCCCGCCCCGTTCGGCCCGAGCAGGGCGAGCACCTCCCCCCGGTGGGCCTGAAACGTGACCCCGGTCAGCACATCGGCCGTGCCGTAGCGCATCCGCAGGTCACGAACGTCAAGCACGCTCATGAACCCCTCCCCTTGTCCAATGTCTCGGACAGAATGTAGCAGGTGTACTACATCCCGAGGAAGGGGTGCGACGAGCTCACATCTCTATTTCCTCCTGCGTGGCGTTGACCCGCCAGTAGCCGCTGAAGGCGATCATGTCCCGGGGCAGGCCGCGCTCGCCGATCAGGTGCCGGCGCAGCGCCTTGACCACCGAGGCCTCGCCGGCCAGCCAGGCGTACACCGGACCGGCCGGGAACTCGGCGTCGCGGACCGCGTCGACCAGTCCACCGTGGACCCAACGGACGTCGACATCGGCCGGGCCGACCAGCTCCTGCACCTCGCGCTCGTCGGCGACCTCGATGTAGGCCAACGCTTTCGCGCCGGCCGGCAGCGCGGCCAGCGAGGCGGCGATCGCCGGCAGCGCGCTCTGGTCGCCGGCGAACAGCCGCCAGTCGTACGGGCCGGGCTCGGCCAGCTGACTGGGCGACGGACCGAGCAGGCCGACCACGTCGCCGGGCTCGGCGGCCGCGGCCCAGCTCGTCGCCGGGCCGCCGTCCTCGTGCAGCAGGAAGTCGATGTCGATCTCGGACGCCTCGGCCCGGTGCTCACGCACCGAGTAGGCCCGCATCCACGGCCGGCTCGTCTCCGGCATCGCCATGAACGACCGGTACCAGCGCATCACGTCGCCGTCCCCGGTCGGCTGCGGCACCCAGGGCCGCGGCTCGCCGTTGCGCCCGAAGAACAGCTTGACCTGCTGGTCCGGCGCCACGTCGGTGAAGTCGGCCAACTCCGGCCCGCCGAAGGTGAGCCGACGGGTGCGCGGCGAGACCTGGCGCGCGCCGGTGACCGTGACCAGCTTGTACTGCTTCAGCATTGGCTTAGGTTAGCCTAAGCTAAAGTCGAGTGCAGCCGCTGTTCCAGCGCCGCCGCGTCCCCCGGCCAGTAGTCGATGCGAGGCCGGCCGTCCGAGCCCCGGCTGGTCACCGCCAGGTACCGGCCCGCCACCGTGTCCACCCAGCCGATGGACTGGCCCTCGACCAGGAACGAGCCGCCGCCCAGCCGTGGCCGGCCGTACGGCTCGCCGAGCGCGCCCCGCATCGGCGGCAGGTGGTCGACCAGCGTCGGCACGATCTTGTCGTTGGGCACGAAGTCGAACCGGACGCCCTCCTCCTGGCGGACCGCGAGCACCCCCTGGTCCACACCGAACACCGCCAGCGCGGCCAACTGCTCGTCACCGGACGTGCCCAGCAGGCCGATCGACGGCTCCCCGGTGCCGAACACCGTCAGCGTGTCGTGCAGTTCCGAGGCGACCCTGTTGTCCAGCAACAAACCCCGCTCCGCGAGACTCGCCGCCACCTCGGCCCGCAACGCGGTGCGGTCGATGCCGTTGCCGTAGTGCGGAAAGGTGAAGGGAAACCGGCGGAGCACGAGTCCCAACGCCTCCCCCAAGGCGTCGAGCTCGACAAACGTGCACTCCAGTGCCACGGCCGCCATCGTGACACGTGGGCGGCCGATCGTGGCGTGACTCTTTACTGTCCGAGCAGGAGGATCGCCGAACCCGTCGCCACCACCCCGATCAGCGCCCCGACGATCGTCTGCGCCACCGTGTGCTCCCGCAGCGCCACCCGGGACCAGCCCACCGCCGCCACCGCCGCGAAGCCCAGCGCCCACCACGGGCTGATCAGCGCCGCGAACGCCGTCACGGCCCCGCTGCCCACCGCCGCGTGCACGCTCACCTTCCAGGCCAGCGTCACCAGGAACAGCGGCACCAGCACCGTCATCATCGCGATCAGCGCCCCGACCAGGATCGGCGGCGCCCCCAGCAGCGCGAACAGCGCGATGCAGCCGCCCACCGACACCATCACCAGCGGGATCACCACCAGGCGGGCCTGCCTGGTCCGCACGTGCGGGTCGTGCCAGCTGCCGCGGGCGATGCCCAGCCGGATCACCACCCCCGGCACCACGCCGGCGAACACCACCGCCAGCAGCGCCCAGGCCAGCCCGGTCGGGCCGCCGGCGCGCCAGCCGATCACCACCAGCCCGGCGACCACCACGTTCTTCGGGTCCAGCACATCACTGACCGCCTTGGCGAGCCTCACGCTGCTATTTTGGCGCGCGTTCCGCGCGCGGCTCGGCCCCCGGGTAGCCGACGCCTCGCCCTTGCCAGATTTCGCCCGCCGCATCCAGCTCGGGTGGTGGGCACGTCGGGGGCGGCGGCCGAAATCCGGCAACCGGGCGAAGCATCGGCGGGGCCTCGCACTCTCTGGGGTTAAGAGTCGAAGTCCACTGTGATCTCATCCGAGGCGGGGAAGGACTGGCAGGTCAGCACGAAGCCGGCTGCGACCTCGGCGGGTTCGAGGGCGAAGTTGCGGCGCATGTCCACCTCGCCGGTGACCACGCGGGCCCGGCAGGTGCCGCAGACGCCCCCCTTGCAGGCGAAGGGCAGGTCGGGGCGGACCCGCTGCGCGCCCTCCAGGACGGTGACGTCGCGGGGCAGGGTGACGTCGGTGGTCCGGCCGTCGAGCTGGACCTTGACCGCGGAGCTTGGCCCCTCGACGCCAGGCTCGATGTGCCGGACCGGCTCGGGCGGCAGGTCGTCGACGAAGAACAGCTCCTGGTGCACCCGCTCCCTCGGCACGCCGAGCTCGGCGAGCACGTCCTGGGCGTCGGTGACCATGCCGTACGGGCCGCACAGCCACCAGTGGTCGACCTCGGCGACGTCGAGCAGCGCCGGCAGCAGGGCCCGCAGCTTGTCGGCGTCGAGCCGGCCGGTGAACAGCTCGGCCTCGCGGGGTTCCCGGGACAGGACGTGCACCAGGTCCAGGTGCTCCCGGTTGGCGTCCTTCAGGTCGGCGAGCTCGTCGGCGAACATCACGCTGTCGGTGCGCCGATTGCCGTAGAGCAGCGTCGCCGACGACTTGCCCAGCACCGAGGACGCGATGGACAGGATCGGCGTGATGCCGCTGCCGGCGGCGATGAGCACGTGGTGGCCGGGGACATCGAGATCGGGGCTGAACGAGCCGGTCGGCGGCAGCACCTCGATCCGGTCGCCGGGCCGCACCTCGTGCACCAGCCACGGCGAGAAGGCGCCGCCGGGCACCTCGCGCACACCGATCCGCGGCTTCGCCCCGGCCGGCGCGCAGATCGAGTACGACCGCCGCTCCTCACGGCCTTCGACGTCACGGCGCAGGGTCAGCGACTGGCCCGGCTTGAACGCGAACAGGTCGGTCAGCTCGCCGGGCACGTCGAAGGTGACAGCGACGGCGTCGTCGCACAGTCGCTCCACTTCGGACACCGTGAGCGCATGGAACGTGGTGGCCACTCAGATCTCCTTGACGTGCTCGAAAGGTTCGGCGCAGGACCGGCACCGCCGCAGCGCCTTGCACGCGGTCGCGCTGAACCCGGAAAGCTCGACGGTGTCGGCACTTCCACACTGCGGACACGACACCATCCGCACGGAAGGCCCCAGGGTCAACGGAATCGGTCCGCTGGGCTGGCGCGGGGCCGGTCCGGGCGGGGCGATGCCGGCCTCGGCGAGCTTGCGCCGGCCGGAATCGGTGATCCAGTCGGTGGTCCACGCCGGCTCCAGGACGACCTTGATCTCCACGTCCCGATACCCGGCCTCGTGCAGCCGGTGATCGAGGTCGTCGCGCATCGCATCCATTGCCGGGCAACCGGTGTAGGTGGGCGTGATGGCCACGACCACCCGGTCGCCTTCGTCCACGACGGACCGCAGCACACCCAGCTCGGCCAGGGTCAGCATCGGCAGCTCGGGATCGGTGACCGTCTCGGCGACCGCCTGCGCGGTCACCATGTCGCACCCGGATGGGCCCGCGCCACACTCTGCATCTCGGCCAGCATCTCGGCCAGCGACTCGGTGTGCGCGCCGTTGCGACCCAGAACCTCAACCGTGCCGATGGATTCCGGTCGGCTGAGCTTCGCGGCATCCAGCACCTGGGTGATCACGGCGTCGAACTCGTCGCGCACCAGGGCCGGATCGACCATGTCGGACGGATGCTCGGCGAACAGCTCACCGACATAGGGCCAAACGGCCTCCAGACCGGCTTGCATCCGCTCGTGCGACAGCTCGGTGCCGTCACCGAGCCGCACCACCCACTGCGCCGAGTAGTCACGGTGATACGTGACTTCCTTGACGCCCTTGGCCGCGATCGCCGCCAGCACCGGGTCGGCCGACAACACCAGGCGCTGCAACAAGGACAGCCGCCAGGTGCTGAACGCCAGCAGCCGGGCCATGGAGAAGGCGAAGTCCCCGTTCGGCAGCTCGACGAGCCGCACGTTCCGGTACTCCGGCGCGTCCCGCAGGAACGCGTAGTCGTCGTCGGAACGCTCGCTGCCGTCGGCCTTGCCGGCCCGCGTCAGCAGCAATCGGGCCTGCCCCAACAGGTCCAGCCCGATGTTGGCCAGGGCGACCTCGTCCTCCAGCTCCGGCGCCCGCGTGCACCACTCCTGCAACCGGTGCGACATCACCAGCGCGTCGTCGGCCAGCATCAGGCAGTAGGCCGCCAGCTTCTCGGCGTCCACATCGGACGGCACGGTGGTGTCCACACCGGACAGCGGGTCGGCGAAGCCGGTGCCAAAAGCCCAGCGCGCGTCGCCCTCGGAACTCAGTGCCTCGTAGGCGTTGTCGAACATGGCCGCCTGCTCACATGTGGGGGACGTCGTCGGGGATCTCGTAGAACGTCGGGTGCCGGTACACCTTGTCGCCGCTGGGCTCGAAGAACGGGTCCTTCTCGTCCGGGCTGGACGCGGTGATGTCGGCGGCCTTCACGACCCAGATGCTGACCCCCTCGTTGCGCCGGGTGTAAAGGTCGCGGGCGTGGTGCACGGCCATCTCGTCGTCGGCCGCGTGCAGCGATCCGACGTGCACGTGGTTCAGGCCTCGCTTGCCGCGGACGAAAACCTCGTACAGCGGCCAACTGTTCCGGCTCATGCCACCGCCGCCTTTCCCTCTTGTTTTGCCGCATGGGCGATCGCGGCTTCGCGGACCCAGTCGCCGTCCTCGTGTGCCTTGCGCCGGATGGCGATGCGTTCGGCGTTGCACGGCCCGTCGCCGGAGATCACGCGCTTAAGCTCGTCCCAGTCGATCGGCCCGAAGTCGTAGTGCTCCCGCTCCGCGTTCCACTTCAGGTCCGGGTCCGGGAACGTGACGCCGAGCTTCTCGGCCTGCGGCACGCTCATGTCCACGAACCGCTGGCGCAGCTCGTCGTTGGTGTGCCGCTTGATCTTCCAGGCCATCGACTGCGCGGTGTTCGGCGACGAGTCGTCGGGCGGGCCGAACATCATCAGCGACGGCCACCACCACCGGTTCACCGCGTCCTGCACCATGTCCCGCTGGGCCTGGGTGCCGCGCATCAGCGTGAGCAGCAGCTCGTAGCCCTGCCGCTGGTGGAACGACTCCTCCTTGCAGATGCGGATCATCGCCCGCGCGTACGGTCCGTAGGAGCTGCGGCACAACGGAACCTGGTTGCAGATCGCCGCGCCGTCCACCAGCCAGCCGATCACGCCGACGTCGGCGAAGGTCAGCGTCGGGTAGTTGAAGATCGACGAGTACTTCTGCCGGCCGGAGATCAGCATCTCGGTCAGCTCGCCGCGGTCGGCGCCCAGCGTCTCGGCCGCCGAGTACAGGTACAGCCCGTGCCCGGCCTCGTCCTGCACCTTGGCCAGCAGGATCGCCTTGCGCCGCAAGGAAGGCGCGCGGGTGATCCAGTCGCCCTCCGGCTGCATGCCGATGATCTCCGAGTGCGCGTGCTGCGCGATCTGCCGGATCATCGTCTTGCGGTAGCCCTCGGGCACCCAGTCCCGCGGCTCGATCCGGTGATCGGCCGCGATGGTGTCCTCGAAGTGCTGCTCCAGACCGGTCATTTCGCCACCAGGGTCAACACGTCGTACTTGGCGACCGAGTCGCCGTCCTGGTTGGTCACGTCCGCGTCCCAGCGGACCTCGCCGTAGTCGTTGGCCTCGCGCGGGGTGATCTGCTTGGCGGTCAACGTCACGGTCAGCTCGTCGCCGGGGTTGACCGGCGTCAGGAAGCGCAGGTTCTCCAGGCCGTAGTTGGCCAGCACCGGACCGGGCTCCGGCGACACGAACAGGCCGGCCGCGAACGAGACGATCAGGTAGCCGTGCGCCACCCGGCCCTCGAAGAACGGGTTGGCCTTGGCCGCTTCCTCGTCCATGTGGGCGTAGAAGGTGTCGCCGGTGAACTCGGCGAAGTGCTCGATGTCGGCCAGCGTCACCGGGCGCGGGCCGGCCACCACCGAGTCGCCGATCCTCAGCTCCGCCAACGACTTCCGGAACGGGTGCACGCCGTCGACGGCGCGCTCGGCGCCGGCCACCCAGCGGTTGGTGACCTTGCTGAGCACCTTGGGGCTGGCCTGGATCGCGGTGCGCTGCATGTGGTGCAGCACGCCGCGGATGCCGCCCATCTCCTCGCCGCCGCCGGCCCGACCGGGGCCGCCGTGCACCAGCATCGGCAGCGGGGAGCCGTGGCCGGTGGACTCCTTGGCGTCGTCGGCGTCCAGCACGAGCAGGCGGCCGTGCCACGGGGCGACGCCCAGCACGACCTCGCGGGCGAAGTCGGCGTCACCGGTGACGACCGAACCGACCAGGCTGCCCTGGCCGCGGGCAGCCAGCGCGATCACGTGCTCGGTCGAGGTGTACGGCAGCAGCGTGCTGACCGGGCCGAACGCCTCGATCTCGTGCGGCTGCGGCAGGTCGGCGTCCTCGGCGCGCAGCAGGACCGGTGACATGAAGGCGCCCTTCGCGGCGTCCGCGTCCACCAGCTCCACCTTGTCGGGGTCGCCGAACACCACGCGGCCGGCCTCCAGCAGACCCTTCAGCGAGCGCCGGACCTCCTCGCGCTGCTCAAGGCTGGCCAGCGCGCCCATCCGGACGCCCTCGGCCAGCGGGTTGCCCACCTTGACCTTGGCCAGTCGCTCGGACGCCGCCTCGGCCACCGCGTCGATGAGCTCGGCCGGCACGAAGGCGCGGCGGATGGCGGTGCACTTCTGGCCGGCCTTCACGGTCATCTCGGTGACCAGCTGCTTCACGTACAGGTCGAACTCGGTGGTGCCGGGCTTGGCGTCCGGGCCGAGGATCGAGCAGTTCAGCGAGTCGGCCTCGGCGTTGAACCGTACCGACCGGTTCACCACGACCGGGTGGGACCGCAGCCGCTGCGCGGTGGAGGCGGAGCCGGTGAAGCCGACCAGGTCCTGCTCAGTCAGGTGGTCCAGCAGGTCGCCGGCGCTGCCCGCGACGAACTGCAGGGAGCCCTCGGGCAGCAGCCCGGACTCGATGATCAGCTCGACCATGCGGGCGGTCAGGTAGGCGGTCTGGCTGGCCGGCTTGATCAGCGACGGCACACCGGCGACGAAGGCCGGCGCGAACTTCTCCAGCGGCCCCCACATCGGGAAGTTGAAGGCGTTGATCTGCACGGCCACGCCCCGCAGCGGGGTGAAGATGTGCTGGCCGAGGAAGGTCCCGGCCTTGCCCAGCGGCTCGACGTCGCCGTCCACGTAGACGGTGTCGTTGGGCAGCTCGCGGCGGCCCTTGCTGGAGAAGCTGAACAGCACGCCGATGCCGCCGTCGATGTCGACCATCGAGTCGGTCTTGGTGGCGCCGGTGCGCGCGGACAGCGCGTACAGCTCCTCGCGGTGCTCGCGCAGCATGGAGGCGACCGTCTTGAGCAGGGCGGCGCGCTGGTGGAACGTCAGTTCACGCAGCGCCGGGCCGCCCACCCGGCGGCCGTGCTCGAGGGCGGCGGCGAAATCGACGCCCGCCGAGGAGATCGTGCACACCTCCTCGCCGGTCACCGCGTCGTGCAGCGGCTGGCCGTCGACCGTGGGCGTGTGCCACCGGCCGTTGACATAGCTGCGCAGCAGAGCCATCTCAGCACCCTCTCGCGACCGAATTACTTACCGTCCGTTCGGTATAGATGCTAGCGTGTGCGCATGGATGGGGAAACCGTTTCGGTCGACGTTGACGGCGCAGTCGCGACCATCACCCTGGACGCCCAGGCCCGGCGCAACGCGCTCACCATCGAGATGCGGCACGCCCTCAAGGCCGCCGTCGAGCGGGTCCGGACCGACGACACCGTGCGCGCCGTCGTGCTCACCGGCTCCGGACGGGCCTTCTGCGCAGGTCAGGACCTGGCCGAGCACGCCGCAGCGCTGCGGGCCGACCCGTCGACGGCGCTGGACATCGTCGTCGACGACTACAACCCGATCGTGTCCGCGCTGACCAGCCTGCCCAAGCCGGTGCTGGCCGCCGTCAACGGCACCTGCGTCGGCGCCGGACTAGGCCTGGCCCTGGCCTGCGACCTGAGGATCGCCGCCGAGTCGGCCAAGTTCGGCACCGCCTTCACCGCCATCGGCCTGACCTGCGACTCCGGCCTCTCGGCCACGCTCGCGCGGGCCGTCGGCGCGGCCCGGGCCAGCGAACTGGTGCTGCTCGGGCAGCCCTTCACCGCCGCGCAGGCGCTGGAGTGGGGCGTGGTCGGGCGGCTGGTGCCGGACGCTTCATTCGCTGAGGAGGTCCAGGCCTTGGCGTCCCGCTTGGCCGCCGGTCCCACCGTCGCCTACGCCGAAGCGAAGGCGGCCTTGCATGCGAGCTTCCAGCCCCCGCTGGCCGACGTGCTGGCCACGGAGGCGGCGGCCCAGGTCCGGCTGGGCCTGACCGCCGACCACCAGGGCGCCGTGGAGTCCTTCCTGGCCAAGCAGCCCGTCACCTTCCACGGCAAGTAGTTCGAGTGTCTCCAAGAACCACAAACCCTGGTTTCGGGCACCGTCAACCGCCACAAACCCACGCCGGGTTTGTGGCGGTCAGCGACCGCCGCGGACAGCGTTTGTAGGTCTTGAAGACCTGCAAATCTAGTTCCAGGCGTAGAAGCCCTGGCCCGACTTGCGGCCCAGTTCGCCCCGCTCCACCTTGTCCCGCAGCAGCTTCGGCGGGGCGAACCGGTCGCCCAGCGTGCGCTCCAGGTACTCGGCGATGGCCAGCCGCACGTCCAGGCCGACCAGGTCGGTGGAGCGCAGCGGGCCCATCGGGTGGCCGTAGCCCAACTCCATGGCCCGGTCGATGGACTCCGCGTCGGCGACGCCCTCCTCCAGCATCCGGATCGCCTCCAGGCCCAGCATCACGCCCAGCCGGCTGGTGGCGAAGCCGGGCGAGTCGCGGACCACCACGTCGGCCTTGCCCAGCAGCTTCACCCACGCCAGGGCCTTGTCCCGCACGTCGTCCCGGGTGTTGGGGCCCAACACGATCTCCACCAGCTTGGACACCGGCACCGGGTTGAAGAAGTGCATGCCCACGAACCGGCCCGGGTGCACCAGCACGGCGCCCAGCTCGGCCACCGACAGCGAACTGGTGTTGGTGGCCACCACGGTCTCGGTGGACACCGCCAGCTCCACCGCCGTCAGCACACGGACCTTCAGCTCCGGGGCCTCCGGCACCGCCTCCACCACCAGGTCGGCGTTCTTGGGCAGCGCCGGGATCTCCGTGACGAAGTCGATCCGGGACAGCACCTGCGACGGCGTGCCCTCCAGCTTGCCGCGCTCGGCGGCGCGGCGCAGGCCCGTCTCGACCCGCGTCAAGGCGGCCTTGGCGGCGATGGTGTCGCTTTCCACCACCGTCACCTCGGCGCCCACCGTGGCGAACACCTGGGCGATGCCGGACCCCATCCGGCCGCCGCCGACCACCGCTACCCGCACGTCAGACCCTTTCCACGAGCATTGCCACACCCTGACCGACCCCGACGCACAAGGTAGCCAGGCCGCGCCGGCCGCGCTCGCGCTCCAGCCGCCCCAACAGGGTGACGACCAGCCGCGCGCCCGAGCAGCCCAGCGGGTGACCCAGCGCGATGGCGCCGCCGTCGGCGTTGACCTTCTCCTCGTCCAGCTTCAGCCGCCGGATCACCGCCAGGCTCTGCACCGCGAACGCCTCGTTGAGCTCGACGGCGTCCAGGTCGTCGATCCGAAGTCCGGTGCGGGACAACAGCTTCTCCGTCGCCGGCACCGGACCCAGGCCCATCACGTGCGGCGCGACGCCGGCCGAGGCGCTGGCGACCACCCGGGCCCGCGGCGTGAGGTTGTGCCGTTTCACCGCTTCCTCGCTGGCCAGCACCAGCGCCGCCGCGCCGTCCGACAGCGGGGACGAGGAGCCGGCCGTGACCACGCCGTCCTTGCGGAACACCGTCTTCAGCGTGGCCAGTTTGTCCACAGTGGTCGTCGGCCGCGGGCCCTCGTCGGTGGCGAAGTCGCCGACCGGGACGATTTCCTTGGCGAAATGGCCCTTCTCGATGGCTTTTGTGGCTTTCTGGTGGCTACGGAAGGCGAACAGGTCGCTGTCCTCGCGGCTGATGCCGTCCAAGGCTGCGACCTCCTCGGCCGTCTCCCCCATCGACAGCGTGGTCTGCTTGTCGTACTTGGGATTGGTGAAGCGCCAGCCCAGCGACGTGTCGCTCACCTCTCCCGGGCGGGCCCACGGCGTGCCCGGCTTGGCCATCACCCACGGGGCTCGGGTCATCGACTCCACGCCGCCGGCGACCACGATGTCCGCCTCCCCCGCGCGGATCGCCTGCGCCGCCGAGGCGACCGCCGTCAACCCGCTGGCGCACAAGCGGTTCACCGTGTAGCCAGGGACGTGCTCGGGCAGGCCGGCCAGCAGCACCGCCATCCGGGCCACGTTGCGATTGTCCTCGCCGGCCTGGTTGGCCGCGCCGAGGATCACCTCGTCGATCACGTCGGCCGGGACGTTGGCCCGGCGGACCACCTCGGCCACCGTCAGCGCCGCCAGGTCGTCCGGGCGTTCCTTGGCCAGCGCACCGCCGTAGCGGCCCTGCGCCGTGCGCACTCCGTCGACGAGGAACACTTCCGGCATGGCGGCTCTCCTTCGGGCGTCGGCACGCTATTATTAACCGGCCATTCGGTCAGTTCGCAAGGGTGGGAGGACACCGTGGAGCCAGCTCCGCGCCGGGGTCGGCCCGGCTACGACCAGGAGTCGCTGCTCGCCGTCGCGGTGAAGGTGTTCAACGAGCGCGGGTACGAGGCCACCTCGATGGAGGAGCTGTCGCGCAAGCTCGGCATCACCAAGTCCGCCATCTACCACCACGTCAGCGGCAAGGAGGAACTGCTGCGGCTGGCCATGGACCGGGCGCTGGACGGCCTGTTCGCCGTCGCCGACGAGGCCGCCGCCATGGACGGGCGGGCCATCGACCGGCTCGAGCATGTCGTCCGGGGCAGCGTCGGCGTGCTCGTCGACCGGCTGCCGTTCGTCACCCTGCTGCTGCGGGCCCGCGGCAACACCAGGATCGAGCGCGCCGCCGTCACCCGGCGCAAGGAGTTCGACCGCCTCGTCACCGACCTCGTCAAGCAGGCGGAGGCCGAGGGCGACGTGCGGACCGATGTTGACCCCGCCGTGACCGCCCGTCTGCTGTTCGGCATGGTCAACTCGCTGATCGAGTGGTACCGCCCCCGCTCCGGCGCCTCGATCGCTGACGCTGTGTGCACAATCGCCTTCGACGGCCTGCGAACCCGGTAGCCCAATCGGACGTTGCGACGGTTTTCGTCACGGCACCATACTGAAGCCGCAAGTGGTCTATACCACTTCGGCCGCCGCGCCTGATCCCTGCCGACCCCATGGGGGCTGTTCATGCGCAAGAGGTTCGCTTTACCCGTGCTCGCCGCATTGGCCGTCGCCCTGCCCGTGCTGTTCGCCGGCGCCGCCCAGGCCCACGGCTACACCACCAACCCCGTCAGCCGCTCTTCCCTGTGCGCCCAAGGCATCGTGACGAACTGCGGCGACATCCAGTACGAGCCCCAGTCCGTCGAGGGGCCCAAGAACTTCCCCGCCGCCGGCCCCGCCGACGGCGCCATCTGCGCCGGCGGCATCGCCCGCTTCGCCCAGCTCGACGATCCCCGCAACGGCACCTGGCCCGCCACCAAGCTCACCTCCGGGGCCGCCTACACCTTCACCTGGCACTTCACCGCCATCCACGCCACCACCGATTTCCGCTACTTCGTCACCAAGAACGGCTGGGACCCCACCAAGCCCCTCACCCGGGCCGCCCTCGACCCCACCCCGTTCCTCGTCTCCAACTGGAACGGCCAGCGCCCCTCCGGTGACGTCTCCATCCCCGGCAAGCTCCCCGCCGGCAAATCCGGCCGCCACCTCATCCTCGGCGTCTGGGACATAGCCGACACCGGCAACGCTTTCTACTCCTGCGCCGACGTCACCTTCTGACGTCGGCCCGTGGCTCCTGCCCGACACCCCTGCCGTTGGGCAGGAGCCACGCTTTTACGGCGCCGGGCGCAGCTCACGGTGATAAGCGGCGTACTGGAGATCGATCTGATGCGGCCCCACCTCGGTCAGCGGCCCCAACGGTCGACGCGCCATCACATCCATCACGATGCGATCGTCGGTGATGATGAAGGCACCGAGGTCAAAAAGCTTGTGGTGGGTCGGACAGAGGCAGAGTGCGTTTTCGACCAGATCCGGCCCGGCGTGTTTGCCACCCAGCGGCCGGATGTGCGCAGTCTCCGCGTAGGGACCGGCCGGCGTGTCGTAGCGCTCGTTGCAGAACTGACAGCGATGGTCATGGACCTTTTTCACCCACTCCGCGACCATCGCCGACCGGAGCAATCGCTCGGCGTGGCTGACACGACGACCGGGCCGGGCATTTCCCCTCGGCGCAACTGGCTCCGTCGGCGGAGCCGAATCCACGGCAGTCAGACGGAACTGCCAGATCCAGAACCCCGACTTGCCCTTGGCCCGCCAGAAGTCTTCGACCAAGAAGAGTCCAGCGTATGTGTACCCGGCCTTAGTTGATCCACGAAGCACACGAATCGGATTCCGGGTCCGCACGCTGGTCGCCAGGGCAGCGTTGCCTCTTTCCAGCTTCTGGTCGGCGTTCTGCTTGCCGGTCTTCGGGTCCCGACCGCCCTCACCGGTGTAGATGATCTCGTCGCCGTTGTCGACGTCATCCTCGTAGCCGCCAACAATCGCTATCGACTCGCAGCCAAGCTGGGGAGTGCCACAGATGCCGTTTTGCAGCGGCCGGTGCACCTTGGTATCCGCGGCATCCACTCGCCTCCGGAACCACCTCCCGACCTCGATTCCAGGTACCGGCCCATACCCCTTCCAGGTGGCGGCGAGCCCCAGGCTGGCCAGGAGCTCGTCCGCCGTGCTGCGGGTAAAGAACTTCGCGGCAATGAGGTCAACCAACTGCTGGCGCTGTCCAGCATCCTTAGCCATGGTCTGGTAGACGTCTTCGGGGAGGCCACCTGTCGCGTCCCACAGCTGCGCTGGCGCTAGACCGGCGAACGCTGGGCCCGTATCCGGCAGGCCATACTGGGAAAAGAGGTCTGCCAACTCCGAGCTCGCCTCGGACCACGGCACGGTGCGCGTCCGACCAAATCGGGCCTGACTAATCGACCAGAGCAACACCAGGGCTGCGTTGCGGTCGGGGGTGCCGGTGGTTACCTCAATAGCGTCGACGACCTTCGGCCAGTCCAACTCGCTCCCCCTCACGGAGTTTTGGGTCAGCTGGCCAGGTTAGCTGGATCACCGCTCGGCGGTGAGGATTTTCATGGCGGCGTTGTGGCCGGGGATGCCGCTGACGCCGCCGCCGCGGAGGGCGCCGGCGCCGCAGAGGAGGATGCGGGGGTGGGGGGTTTCGACGCCCCAGGAGCCGTGGGAATCGTCGGAGTAGGGCCAGGAGAGGTCCCGGTGGAAGATGTGGCCGCCGGGGAGGCGGAGGGAGTCTTCGAGATCGACGGGGGTTTTGGCCTCCAGGCACGGGTGGCCGGAAGGGTCGAGCAGCAGGCACGACTCGATGGGCTCGGCCAGGACCTGGTTGAGGGAGGCGAGGGTGGCGGAGAGGGCCTGGGAGCGGGCAGCGGGGTTGTCGGCGGTGAAGAGGCGGGCGGGCATGTGGAGCCCGAAGAGGGTGAGGGTGTGGAGGCCGAGCTCACCGGGGCCGGAGCCGATGATGGAGGGGTCGGTCAGCGAGTGGCAGTAGATCTCACACGGCGGTAGGGACGGGATCTGGCCGGCGGAGGCCTCGGCGAAAGCCTTGGCCAGCTGGGAATAGGACTCGTTGACGTGGAAGGTGCCGCCGAAGGCGTCCCGGGGGTCCACGGTGGAGTCGAGGAGGCGGGGCAGGCGGCGGAGGACCATGTTGACTTTGAGCTGGGCGCCCTCGGCAGGGGGTGGGGGGACGGAGCCGAGGAGATGGGCGAGCTCGGCGGGGGAAGCGTTGACGAGGACATGGGAGCCGCGCACGGTGTGGGAGGAATCGCCGGTGGTGTAAGAGACTTCGCCGTCGGGGGTGATGGAGGTGACGGTGGCGCCGGTGAGGATCTGGGCGCCGGCGGAGAGGGCGGCATGGGAGAGGGCAGCGGTAACGGAGCCCATGCCACCGACGGGGACGTCCCAAGAGCCGGTGCCGTTGCCGATGACGTGGTAGAGGAAGCACCGGTTCTGCAGAAGGGAAGGATCGTCGGCGGAGGCGAAGGTGCCGATAAGGGCGTCGGTGAGGACGACGCCGCGAACGGTGTCGTCGCGGAAGTTGCGTTCGATGACGGAACTGATGGGCTCCTCGAACAAGGACTGCCAGGCCTCGTCGTCGTCGACCACAGCTCGTAGGGAAGCCTTGTTGGGCAGGGGTTCCGTAAGGGTGGGGAAGACCCGTTCGGCTACGCGTGTGGTCATGACGTAGAAGCGTTGCCAGGCGGCAAAGTCAGCGGGGTCCACAAAGGACCGGGAAGTGCGGGCGGGGTCCTCGGTGTCGATGAGCAGGCCCCGAGAGCCGACGGGGGTGTAGGAGGACATCCGGCGGCGCAGCAGGGTAATGGGCAGGTCGAGGTCGGTGATTATCTTGCGAGGCAAGAGACTGACCAGGTACGAGTAGCGCGAGAGGCGGACGTCGACGCCGGGGAAGGGCTGGGAGGAGACGGCGGCGCCGCCGACGGAGTCGAGGCGTTCAAGGACCAGGACGGACTTGCCGGCCCGAGCCAGGTATGCGGCGGCCACGAGGCCGTTGTGCCCACCACCGACGATGACGACGTCCACCAGGCGACTCCTATCCGGCCAGCGCGACAACCCTCTCGTGCAGCCTACCCAGATAGTCCTCGGACTCGGGCTTCATCAGCACGCTGCGCACGACGCGGGCGCCGTCGATGTCGGCGACGGCGGCGATGCCCCGGCGGGCGAAGGCCTCGGCGTTGGCGCGGAGCACGCTGAGGAAAACCGGGTCCTCGGCGGCCGACATGCCGTCCCGCATCATGCGTTCGGAGCCGGCGTCGATGGCGGAAAGCGTGGGCTCGGCCGGGAAATAGGTGACGATGTCGAGTTCTGGCCGCTGAAACGGAACGAGTCGATCGGACTGCTCGATGAGCGAGTGCCAGCGGACGGCGGCGCGGCGGCCGGCGGCGAGGACGGCGCCGAGACCGTCGGCCCGGAGCGGCAGCATCTTGAGGGTGAGCCACAGGGCCGCGGCGGCGGCGCCGGGGCGGGAGCACTCGAGGCTGATCTCGCCGAGGTGCAGCTCGTCGGAAGTGAAGTAGGTATAAGGCGAATCGTGCACGTAGAAGCGGCCGACGGACGGGTCGGCGAACAGGACGGCGCCGCAGCCGTAGGGCTGGAGGCCGTGCTTGTGCGGATCGACCACAACGGAGTCGCACTGCCGGATCGCCTGCCACGGCAAGGGATCGATGCCCTCGGTGCCGGCGATGAGACTGAAGAACCCGCCGTAGGCGGCATCGACGTGGATCCGGAAGTCGTAGCGTGAGCGCAGCGCGACAACCTCGTGCACGGGATCGACGACACCGAGCCCGGTGGTGCCGGCGGTGACGACGACGGTGCCGATCTTTCCGGTGCGCAGCAAGGACTCCAGGGCGTCCAGGTCCATCTTGCCGGCGCCGTCGACGGGGACGGCGTGTCCGGTGACGCCGATCAGCTTGCACATCCGGGAATGCGTGTAGTGGCTCTCCGCGCTGTACGCGATCCCCCGCGAGGGATGGATTTCCCTTGCCACGTAGAGGGCTTCGAGGTTGGCAATGGTGCCGTTGGAGGTCAGGTGCCCGAGGTGCTCGTCATAGCCGAACATCCCGGCCAGCTGGCGGACGACCTCCCGTTCCAGCTTGGCCGTGGCCGGACCGCCGTCCAGGGCGTGGTTGTTGGGGTTGATGAGCATCGCGGCGGCGTAGCCGGCGATCGCCACCGGGTGCGGCGGCTTGAGCATCTGCCCGGCGTAGCGGGGATGGAAGAACGGATAGTTGTCCCGCAGCCGCAGAGCCAGCTCGTCGAGGGCGGCGGCCACGTCGCCGTCCTTGACCGCCAGCGAGTCGTGCTGGGCGAACGCGCCGAACTCGGCGGCCCACGACTCGTGGTTGGCCAACACCCGCTCCAGCCACGGCCGCAACTGCTCAGATGTGGTAGGCATACTCGCGAAACTCCCAATCGGTCACCCACTGCTCGAACCGGGCGATCTCGGCCCGCTTGAGCGCGCTGTACGAGGTCACGAAGTCCTTGCCCAGCAAGGACTGAAGCTCCGAATCGCCGTCGAGCGCGGCCAGCGCGGCGGTCAGCGACATCGGCAGCACGGCGGTGCGCGCGGCGTCGTAGCCGTAGCCCTCCAACGGCTCGGGCGGCTCCGAACCGTCCTCGATGCCCAGCCGCATGGCCGCCAGCACGCCGGCGTTGACGAGATAGGGATTGGCCGACGCGTCGGGCAGCCGCACCTCGATGCGGGTGCCGGCACCGCGGTCGGGCGGGACGCGGACCATGGCGCTGCGGTTGTCCAGACCCCAGTCGATCAGCCACGGCGCGAGCGTGTCGGGGCCGAAACGCTTGTAGGAGTTGATGGTCGGGTTGGTCAGGGCGGTCAGCGCCGGCGCGTGCCGGAGCACGCCGGCCAGGGCGTGCCGCAGCAGCGGGCTCATGCCGTGCGGGCTGGACTCGTCGGCACCGAGGTTGGAGCCGGCCGCGTCGGCCAGCGACACGTGCACGTGGAAGCCGGACGCGCCGTGTTCGTTGAACGGCTTGGCCATGAAGGTGGCGAGCTGGCCGTCGCGGCGGGCCAGGTCCTTGACCGCGGCCTTGAACCGGAAGGCCCGGTCGGCGGCGTCCAGCGCCCCGGAGTGCGCGAGGTTGATCTCAAACTGGCCCGGGAAGTACTCGTGGTTGCCGCCGAGCACACCGAGCCCGAAGTCGCGCAGCCGCCGGATGGTGCGGATCAGGTGCAGCTCGGGGTCGCCGCGGGTGCCGCTGACGTAGACGTTGCCGGGCTCGGGCGAGTACGGCGTGAAACCGGCCCCGGCCGGCACGCACAGGTAGTACTCCATCTCCGGGCCGACCACTGGCCGCAGCCCGGACTCGGCCAGCCCGGCGACGATCCGGCCGAGCACGGCCCGCGGCGACTCGCCGCCGCCGCGCTGGTCGCCGATGCAGGTGGCCACGCCCGGCTCCCACGGCACCACGGCCAGGGTGTCCAGGTCCGGCACGATGTCGATGTCCGGCAGCCCGGCGTCCAGGCCACCCGGCACCGGCACGGTGTCGCCGAGCGGGCTGGTGTGGTAGACGGCCCGGCAGAACGCGACGCCCCGGTCGACGGCGGCGGGCAGCTGCTCGACCAGCAGTTCCTTGGAGCGCTCGGTGCCCATCAGGTCGGGGAAGACGACGCGCACCACGTCGACTCCCTTGGCGGTCAGCTCTGCCACGACGCGGTCGGCCTGCGCTGCCATCGTCCCACCCTCCGTCGTTTGACTCCGAACCATAGCGCCGCCCCCAGCGGCCAACAAGGCGTTGACCGGGCCACTCGACGTCGGTACCGTTTGGATACAAACGATAATCGGAGACGGCATGGTCGACCACTGGATCGACGGCCGGCGAGTCACGTCGCCGGTGCGTTTCGACGACATCTCCCCCATCGACGGCTCGGTGCTCGCGCACGTCTCCCGGGCCTGTCCGTACGAGGTCGACCTCGCCGTCGACGCCGCCGAGAAGGCCTTCAAGCACTGGCGCAGGACCACCCGCGAGCAGCGCGCCGAGCAGCTGCACAAGATCGCCGACGGCGTGGAGAAGCGCCTCGACGAACTGGCCGCGGTCGAGACGGACGACAACGGCGCGCTGCTGCGCTCCCACGTGCGCGGCGTGATGCCCCGAGTGGTGCACAACTTCCGGTTCTTCGCCGACTGGCTGGTCGACGAGGTCCGCCACCCCGACTTCGACACCCGCGGCCACACCAACCACGTCAGCTGGGACCCGGCCGGCGTCTGCGCGCTGATCACGCCCTGGAACGCGCCGCTGATGCTGGCCAGCTGGAAGATCGCCCCGGCGCTGGCCGCCGGCAACACCGTGGTGCTCAAACCGGCAGAGTGGTCGCCGCTGACCGCCTCGCTGCTCGCGGACATCACCGCCGAGGCCGGCCTGCCCGACGGCGTGTTCAACGTGGTCCAGGGCTACGGCGTGGAGACCGGCCAGCACCTGGTGAACAGCCCGAAGCTGCGCCGGATCAGCTTCACCGGCTCGGTGCCGACCGGGCGGGCCATCGCCCAGGCCGCCGCGGCCAACCTGGTGCCGGCCTCCCTGGAGCTGGGTGGCAAGTCGCCGTTGATCGTGTTCGCCGACGCCGACCTGGACCTGGCGGTTCAGTTGGCCGTTGAGCAGTACGACAACTCGGGCCAGGTGTGCCTGGCCGGGGTGCGGCTGCTGGTCGAGGAGTCGGTCGCGGCCGAGTTCATCGCCGGCTTCCTGACCAGGGCCGACGCCCTGCGCCAGGGCGATCCCCGCGACCCCGGCACGGACATCGGCCCGCTGATCCACCGCCGGCAGCTGGAGCGCGTCGACGCCTTCGTGCAGCGGGCCCGGGCCGACGGCGCACGGGTGCTGCTCGGCGGCGGCCCCAACACCGAGCTCGGCGGCCTCTACTATCGGCCGACGCTGCTGGCCGACATCCAACCGGGCAGCGAGATCCTCACCGAGGAGGTGTTCGGCCCGGTGCTGACGATCCAGACCTTCCGCACCGAGGACGAGGCCGTCACGATGGCCAACGACACCCGTTACGGCCTGGCCGCGACCCTGGTGACCGGTGACGCCGACCGGGCCCGGCGGGTCAGCGACGAGCTGGTCGCCGGCACGGTGTGGGTGAACTGCTTCTTCGTGCGGGACCTACGGGCGCCGTTCGGCGGCAGCCGCGAGTCCGGCATCGGCCGCGAGGGCGGCCACTGGAGCTTCGATTTCTACTGCGACATCAGGAACACAGTCACGGGGTGGCCGCATGGGTGAAGTCGTCGGAGCGGGTCTGCTCTCGCACGTGCCGACGATCATGTTGCCGGCGCGCGAGCGCCGGGAGCTGAACAACGGCCGGGACACGACTCTCGTCGCCGGCCTGCGGCGGCTCCGCGAAGAGGTGTTCGAGCGGCTCGACTACGACACGGTGGTGGTGTTGGACTCGCACTGGGCCACCACCGTGGAGTTCGTCGTCACGGCCCACAGCCGCCGGGCCGGGCTGTTCACGTCCGAGGAGCTGCCGCGCGGGATGTGCCGTATCCCGTACGACTTCCCGGGCGACCCGGAGCTGGCCAACGCCGTCGCCGTACACGGCGAGAAACACGGCACGTGGATCACCCCGATCGACGACCAGCACCTGCCGATCCACTACGCCACCGTGAACCTGTGGCGGTATCTGGGCGTGCCGGACAAGCGCTGGGTGTCCATCGGCGTCTGCCAGACCGCCGACGTCGAGGACAACCTGCGGCTGGGCCGGGCGCTGGCCGCCGGCATAGCCGACTGCGACCGCAAGGTGCTGCTGATCGCCTCGGGCGCGCTCAGCCACCGGTTCTGGCCGCTGCGCGAGCTTCGTCGGCACGAGGCCAGCGGCATGGAGCACATCCGCACCCCGGAGGCCGCGAAGGCGGACCTCGTGCGCATCGACTGGTTGCGCCGCGGCGACCACGCCAGCGTGCTGGACACCATGCCGGAGTTCGAGGAGTTCAGGCCCGAGGCCGGTTTCGGGCACTACCTGATGCTGGCCGGGGCGCTCGGCGAGCGGGCCTGGCGGGCCCCGGGGCGGCTGTTCAGCGAGTACGAGAACGCGATCGGCACCGGCCAGGTGCACATCTGGTTCGACCGGCCGGCGAAGGGATGGACGTGACCGAGTACCGCAGGATCCTGCTCGACGGCGCGGCCGTCGAGGTGACCCGGGTGGACGAGAGGCTGATCGCCCCGGACGGGCGGACAGTCGATGTGAACGACGCGGTACACCTGCCGCCGTGCCAGCCGTCGAAGATCGTCGCGGTGCACCTGAACCACCGCAGCCGGGTCGAGGAGTTCCAGACCAAGCTCCCGCCCGCGCCGACGTACTTCCACAAGCCGACGTCGGCCCTGAACGCTCACGACGGCGCGGTGGTGCGGCCCGAGGGCTGCCAGTGGCTGAACTACGAGGGCGAGGTCGCCATCGTCATCGGCCGCACCTGCCGCAACATCGCGCCCGCTGAGGCCGGTGACTACATCCGCGGCTACACCGTGGCCAACGACTACGGCCTGCACGACTTCCGGGACACCGACGCCGGCTCGATGCTGCGGGTGAAGGGCTCGGACACCTTGTGTCCCTTGGGTCCCGGGCTCGTCACCGACTGGGACTTCCGCGGCAAGACGCTGACCACCCGGGTCAACGGGGAGGTCAAGCAGCAAGGCAGCACCGACGAGATGCAGTGGGACATGCACTACCTCGTCGCCGACATCGCGCGGACCATCACCCTGTTCCCAGGCGACGTCCTGTTGTCGGGGACCCCAGCCAACTCCCGGCCGGTGCAACCGGGAGACGTCGTGGAGGTCGAGGTCGAGGGGCTCGGTGTGCTGCGCAACCACATCGTCAGCGGGCCGACCGCCATCCGCGCCGACGTGGGCGCGCAGCCGACGGAATCCGAGGAGGTGCTGTCGACGGCGCTCGGCGGCGACTGGGAGTTCCGCGGCATCCGCCCGCCCCGCCGGTGACGCAGCGCCATCGCTGATGTCAGGAAGGGACCTTTCCTCTCGTTAAGTGAGAGGAAAGGCCCCTTCCACACTCAGATACGGCTACGGAGGGTCAGCCGGTGGCGAGGTTGGGCAGGGTGCTGGCCTGGACTTCCTGGCGCACCTCGGCCTGCCGGCCCGTCGAGGTCTGCTCGAAGTGGTTGAGCATGTGCCGCAGCACCCGCGTCAGCTCGGCGATCCGCCGCTGGGACAGCCCTTCCAGGCTGTACACCTCCTCGGCGTTGAACCGCGGGAACAGCTCGGTCATCAGCGCCTTGCCCCGGTCGGTCAGGGACAGCACGCTCAGCCGCCGGTCGTCGGCGGGCGTGGTGCGGGTGAGCAGCCCCCGGTTGGCCAGGGTGCGGGCGACGCCGGTGAGCGTGCCCTTGGAGATGCCGCTCTCCTCGGCGACGTGGCGGGTTTCGATGTCGCCCCAGATCCACACCACCCACAGCACCACGAAACCGGTCCACGACAGGTCCACGTCGCGCAGCACGGACTGCTCGAAGTGGTTGCGCACCACCAGCGCCGTCCGGTGCAGGTTGGACAGCGCCATCATGGCCTCGACGTCGATCTCCAGGCCGCCGAGGCGCTCGCCGACGGCCTTCTCGGTCTCGCGCAGCGTGTAATAGCCGGTCACGGGGCCAGCGTAGCCCGATCACGCCCGCCCGAGGATGCGGCTGGTGAGTTCGTGCCGCTGCGAGGCCAACTCCCCCAGGGTCGAGCGCAGCACGGCCTCGGTCAGCACGATGCGATCGTTGTGGATCTGGTCCAGCACGGCCCGCCGGATCAGTTCGCGTACGAACGACGCGGTGACGCCGTCCAGGGCCTCGACCAGCGCGGTCGGGTCGGGCAGGTCGAGCTCGACGCCGGCGGCGTAGAGATGCAGCAGCCGCAAACGTTCGCGGGGCCCGGGCTTGGGGATCTCCACCGCCAGGTCGATGCGGCCGGGCCGGTCGGCCAGGGCCTGCTCCAGCACGTCGACCCGGTTGGTGGTGAGCACGAAGGTGACGTCCGCGTCGGAGTCGACCCCGTCGATCCGGTTCAGCAGCTCGAACAGCAGCGGACCGCTGCCGGCCGGCCCGATGGAGCGGTCCTGAGCGATCAGGTCGACGTCCTCGATCACCAGCACCGACGGCTGCTGCCGGCGCACCATCGCCGCCGCGGCCGGCAGCAGCCGCAGGGCCCGGCCGGACAGCACGACCACCGTGGCGTCGGTCAGCCGCGACAGCAGATAGCGCACGGTGTGGGTCTTGCCGGTGCCCGGCGGCCCGTACAGCAGCACGCCGCGTTTGAGGTGTTGGCCGTGCGCGATGAGCCGGTCGTTGTGCGCACGGCTGCGGACCACGTGCCGTTCCACGGTCTCCAGCACGCCATCGGGCAAAACCACCTGATCGGCGGTCAGCTCCGGTCGGACCATGAAGGAAATGAGCTCGTTGCCGCGGTGCTCGTTCAGGTCCAGTTGCAGCACCGCGCCCCGGAAGGCGTTGTGCCGCCGCATCAGCTCGTCCACCCGATCCCGCACGGCGGTGGCCGATTCCCGTTGCGCGGCAAGGATCTGCATCGAGCAGTTGGGCATCGGGTGGCGTTCGCCGGGGCCACGCAGCGACAGCACGACGGGTGCGCCGTCCGGGGCGGTCGTGGCCACCAGGCCGAGCTGCACCGCTTCGGTGACGTCGTCCGGGCCGACGGCGACGGTGTTGTAGTCGACCGAGCCGAGCTGATAGGTGCCCAGCCGCTCGGCGGCGGCCAGCATCTCGATCACGTCCTGGTGGCCGCGTCCGGGGCCGGACACCCCGAACCACTCGGCGTCCGGACTGTGCTCGACCAGGGCCACCAGCGCCGAGGCCAACCGCCACGCGTCGGCCGAATCGAGCGTGTCCTCCCCCACACCATCGAGTGTGGCACGGGTGAGCGCCGTTGGCACCCACCCGTGCCGTCACCTCGGCCCAGCTATGTCAACGCAGCACCCGAGCCGCGCCGACCAGCGCCCGCAGCGACGGGTCAACCTCTCCATAGCCACGGGTCTTCAGGCCGCAGTCCGGGTTGACCCACAACCGTTCCCGAGGCACCGCATCCAGGGCGGCCTTCAACAGCCCGACGACCTGCTCCTCGTCCGGCACCAGCGGCGAGTGGATGTCGTACACGCCCGGCCCGACGCCGCGGCGGAAACCGATGGCGCGCAAGTCTTCCAGCACCTCCATCTTGGAACGGGCAGCCTCGATTGTCGTCACGTCGGCGTCGAGGCCGTCGATCGCGGTGATCACGTCGCCGAACTCCGAGTAGCACAGGTGGGTGTGGATCTGCGTGCTGACGGCGGCGCCGGCGGTGGCCAGTCGGAAGGAGTCGACAGCCCACCTCAGGTAGGCCGGCCGGTCTTCTTCCCGCAACGGCAAGGTTTCCCGCAGCGCCGGCTCGTCCACCTGGACCACGCCGATGCCGGCGGCCTCCAGGTCGGCGATCTCGTCCCGCAGCGCCAGCGCCACCTGGTCGGCGGTCTGGCCGAGCGGCTGGTCGTCGCGGACGAAGGACCAGGCCAGGATGGTCACCGGGCCGGTGAGCATGCCCTTGACCGGCTTGTCGGTCAGCGACTGGGCGTACTCGCTCCAGGCCACGGTCATCGGCCGCGGCCGGCTGACGTCGCCGTGCAGGATCGGCGGCCGCACGCAGCGCGAGCCGTAGGACTGCACCCAGCCGAGTTCGGTGGTGGCGAAGCCGTCCAGGTTCTCGGCGAAGTACTGCACCATGTCGTTGCGCTCGGGCTCGCCGTGCACGAGAACGTCGAGGCCGATCTCCTCCTGGAGCCGGATCACCCGCTCGATCTCGGCCCGCATCCGCTCGTCGTACTGCGCCTCGGTGAGCGAACCGGCCCGAACCTGGGCGCGAGCCTTGCGGATGTCGCCGGTCTGTGGGAACGAGCCGATCGTGGTGGTGGCCAGCGCCGGCAGGCCGAGACGCTGCTGCTGGGCGGCGGCGCGGGTGTCGTAGTCGGCCCGGCTGCGATCTTCGGGCCGCAGCGCGGACAGCCGCTCGCGCGTCTTTTCGTTACGTAGCGGGGTGACCTGGGCCGCCGCCGGCAGCGGGACGCCGTCGCGCAGCGCCTCACCGAGGGTCTTGATCTCGGCGACCTTCTGCTTGGCAAACGCCAGTCGGTCGCGAACCTCTTGCGGCAGCGCGATTTCCGCGTCCAGGTCGTACGGGACGTGCAGCAGCGAGGACGAGGAGGACACGGCCAGTGAGCCGACCGAGCCGAGCAGCGACGCGCCCAGCGCCGCCGCCTTGCGCAGGTCGGTGCGCCACACGTTGCGGCCGTCGACAACACCGGCGACCAGCAGTTTGTCCCGCAGGCCGAGCAAGCCCGGGATCCGGTCGGCCAGCTCGGGACTGGTGACGAAGTCGACGCCCAGCCCTTCGACCGGCGCGTCGGCCAGCGCCGGCAGCACCTCGCCGGTGACCAACAGCTTGGGCCGCTTGGTCAATCCGCCCAGCCGCTGGTATACGCGTTGGAGCAGGTCCGGGACGCCGGCCGGCTCGTCCAGCTGCACCCATTCGGCGCCGGCGTCGGCCAGCCGGCCCAGCAGCTCGGCGTAGCAGTCGAGCAGGCCGTCCAGCAGTTCCGGCAGGAAAGGCTTGGCCAGCTTGAGGAACGTGACCGGGCCGAGCAGCACCGGCCGAGTCGGCACGCCCTGGCGCAGCGCCTCGGTGAACTCGGCCACCGGCTTGTCGCCGGCCAGCCGGAACCTGGTGTCCGGCGCCAGTTCCGGCACCAGGTAGTGGTAGTTGCTGTCGAACCACTTGGTCAGTTCCATCGCCGCCGCGCCGTCCCGGCCGCGGGCCATCGCGAAGTATGTGTCCACATCGGACAGACCGAGGTCGCGGAACCGCTGCGGCACGGCGTCGAACAGCACGGCGGCGTCCAGCACCTGGTCGTAGAACGAGAACGTGTTACTCGGCACCGAGTCCAGCGACTCGGCCAGCTGCGCCCAGGTGTCCCGGCGCAGGTCGGCCGCGACGCGCTGGAGCTCGTCGACGTCGATGCGCCCGGCCCAGTACGACTCGACCGCGCGCTTGAGCTCCCGGCGCGGGCCGATCCGCGGATAGCCCAGGACCGTGGTGGTGAAGGTGGTGTCCACTGCTCTCTCCCTCGCGAGCACGTGGGCGTCGAAGGGCGCGCGAGGACAACCGCATCCGCGCGAGCCCACCCGAGAGGCCCCGGATCACGCGCGGACCGGCGGCCCGCGCACCGGTGGCAGGTATTCGGACTCGCGGGCACCCGATCTCTCGGACCTACTGGCCGTCGCTTCCCAGACCTGGCGGTCCAGTGCTTCTGACGGCGGTCGTTCCCGCTCACCGCTGCGGGGCAGTCCCGGATTCGCACCGGGTTCCCTGTTGCCTCGACGGACCTGGCCGGCCCGGCGAACCATCGGCCCGCCGAGCCTAGCGACGGCTACCCCAGTTTCGCCAGCCTGCCGACCACCTCGGCCGGGCTGGGCTGCCAGGCGATCTCGTCGCGCACGTCGGCGGCGGTGTCGCGGAACTTGTCCTGTCCCAGGACCTGGGACAGCGCCTCGGCGACCTGCTCCGGCTCGGTGACGGTGAGGCCGACGCCGCGGTCGGCCATCAGCTGGGCGTTGAGCGGCTGGTCGGCGAACTTCGGCAGTGCGACCTGCGGCACACCGTAGGCCAGCGGTGTCATCACCGTGGCCGATCCACCGTGGTGCACGATCGCGTCGCACGTCGGCATCAGGGCGTTCAGCGGCATCCAGCCCAGCGGCCGCACGTTGGCCGGAAGCTCCCCCAGCTCCGCGACGTCGATGTCGCCCGCGGCCAACAGGACCTCGATGTCCATTGTGGACAGATTGGCCAGGATGCCGCGCAGCGCGCCGACACCGCCCAGGGCCGGCAGCACGCTGCCCAGGGTGACGCAGACCCGGGGCCGGCTGGACGGCAGCGTCACCCAGCCCGGCACCACGCGGGACTCGTTGTACGGCACGTACCGCATGAGGAACTGGGTGTCGGTGGCGACACCGCCCATGCTCGGCGGGCGGACGTCGACGGTCGCCACCGGGTCGATCGGGGCATCCGGCAGCCCGAGCCGCCCCCTGGTCGGCTCGAGGTAGTCGGCGATGTCCCGGCGCGCCTCGACCACGTGGTCGTCGAGGCCGGCCCAGCCCAGCCGGATGCCCTGCTCGACCAGCGGCACGCCGAGCTCGGCGGCGATCAGCCGGCCCGCGCCCTGCTCGGCGGTGGTGATCACCAGGTCCGGCCGGAACGCCCGGGCCACCGGCAGCATGCCGTCGATCATCTGCTCACCGAACCAACCGAAGCCGCCCCGCTCGGGCGTGGCGTTGCCGTCCTTGATCATGCCGGCGACCGCGGCCATGAACTCGGCCCACAGGTCGCGCTCCGGCAGCGGGTCCACCACCGGCAGGCCGGCCCCGGCGGCCGCGCGGGCCCCGGCGCCGTTGTTGAGCAGCAGCACCTCGTGGCCGGCGGCCCGCAAAGCCCAGGCCAGCGGCACCGTCGGCAGGAAAAGACCACTTCCGGGCACGGCTGTGCACAGCACTCGCATCGTCACTCCCCCTAAATGCGTCTTGAGCGGCGCTCAATTGAGCGCCGCTCAAGCTACGGTGGGTAGACTGCTTCCGTCAAGGGGTGAGAAGGGGACGTGCATGCCGCTGCGACGGGAACAGGTGGTCGAGGCCGCGCTGGAGCTGCTGGACGAGGTGGGGCTGGACGCCTTCACCACGCGGGCGCTGACCGACCGGCTCGGCGTGCAGCGCGGCGCCCTGTACTGGCACGTCAAGAGCAAGCAGGAGCTGCTGGCCGCGGTCACCGAGCTGGTGCTGCGGCCGGTCTTCGCCGACGACGGCCGCGAGGGCGGTGATTGGGCCGACGACCTGACCGAGTACGCGCACCGGCTGCGGGCCGCCATGCTCGCCCACCGCGACGGAGCCCGGCTGGTCGCCGCGCACGTCACCGTCAATCAGTCGGGCACCGAACAGCTGGCCGAGAGCCTGGAGCGATATCTCCGCCAGGGCATCCCGATGCCCGTCGCCGCCCGCTGGGGCGACATCGTCTCCAGCTACGTGACCGGCTACGTGCTCCAGGAGCAGACCGCGCCGGCCGGGGACCCGTCGGCCGGCGCGGCGATGGAGCCGTGGTTCCCCGACGGCCACCCCAGCAGTGGCGAGACCTTCGCCGCCTCCGTCGCCACGATCATCCTCGGCATGCGCGCCGAAGCCGCCGCCCTCACCCCCGCGAGTCCCGCTCTCAGGCAACTGAATGTCGAGTTTCGGAACTCGACACATGGTTGACCGAGAGCGGGACTCGCGGGTGGTTGTGGGGGTGCTCGGTGAGCTGGAGGTTCGCGGGGCCGGCGGTGAGCGGGTCGAGGTCGGCGGGCCGATGCTGCGCCTGTTGCTGGTGCGGCTGGCCGTGGACGCGGGGCGCATCGTCACGACCGACCGGCTGATCGCCGACTTGTGGCCGGAGTCGGCACCGGCTGAGCCGGGGGCGGCGTTGCAGTCGCTGGTGGCACGGCTGCGTCGGGCGATCGGGCGGGCGGCCGTCGGCTCGCATCCGACGGGCTATCGCCTGGAAGTGCCGCCGACAGTGTTGGACGCGGCGGAGTTCGAGCGGGCCGTCGCCGAGGGCCGACCGCGGGAAGCGCTGGATCTGTGGCGGGGCAGCCCGTTCGCCGACGCCGGTGACGCGGAGTTCGCCCGGGCGCCGGTCGCGCGGCTGACGGAGTTGCGGGCCACGGCGATCGAGGCCCGGATCGACGCGGACATCGCGGCCGGGCGGGACGTGATCGCCGAGGTCGAGGAGCTGGCCGCGGCACAGCCGCTGCGCGAGGGCCTGCACGCGCGGCTGATGCGGGCGCTGACGGCCAAGGGCCGCCAGGCCGATGCGCTCGCGGTGTACGACCGGGTGCGCAAGCTGTTGGCCGATCAGCTGGGGGTGGATCCCGGGCCGGCGCTGCAGGAGGCGCATCTGGCGGCCCTGCGCACGACGTCGACCCGAACCAACCTGCCGGCCCGGCTGACCAGCTTTGTCGGCCGGGATCTGGAACTGGAGCAGGTGACGCGGGCGGTGGCCGGGGCGCGGCTGGTGACGCTGACCGGCACCGGCGGGACGGGCAAGACCCGTCTGGCGGTCGAGGCGGCGGAACGGTTGCTGCCCGATTTCCCCGACGGTGTCTGGCTTGTCGACCTCACGTCCACAGTGGACGTCATTGCGGCCACCCGGGAGGCGTTGAGCACCGCCGACCATCCCCGTGACTACCTGGCGGCCCGGAATTCCCTGCTGGTGCTGGACAACTGCGAGCACGTGATCGACGCGGCCGCCGACTTCGCGGCCGATCTGCTGACCCGGTGCCCGCGGCTGAAGATCCTGGCCACCAGCCGGGAGCCGCTGAGCATCACTGGCGAGACGCTGTGCCCGCTGCGGCCGCTGCCCGACCGCCAGGCCGTCGCTCTGTTCACCGAACGGGCCCGCGCCGTCAGCCCCGGCTTCCGGCCTGACGAGTCCATCGTGGACATCTGCCGGGCGTTGGACGGCCTGCCGCTGGCCATCGAGCTGGCCGCGGCCCGGCTCCGCTCGCTGACGCCGGCCCAGCTCACCGAACGGCTCGGCGACCGGATCGGCCTGCTGGACAAGGGAACCCGGGCCGCCCCGCAGCGGCACCGCACGCTGCGGGCGGTGATCGACTGGAGCTGGGACCTGCTCGACGAGGCCGAGCGCACCCTGCTCAGCCGACTGTCGGTGTTCGCCGGCGGGGCCACCCTGGAGGCGATCGAGCAGGTCACCTCGGGCACCCTGGACCAGCTGACGTCCCTCGTGGACAAGTCGCTGGTGGCGGCGGCCGAAGAGCGCTACCGCCTGCTGGAGACGATCCGTGAATACGCTTCGTCCAAACTGGACGGTGACGAGACCCGGCAGCGCCACGCCGAGTACTACACCGCCCTGGTCGAGCGGGCCGAGCCGCTGCTGCGCGGGCCGGAGCAGGCGACCTGGCTGACGCGGCTCACCGCCGAGCGGGCCAACCTGGACCTGGCGATGTCGCCGCGGATGTTCACCGCCCGGCTCTGGCTGTGGCTGGTGCTGGCCCAGTTGCAGGATCCCTTGCACTGGGCCGAAACCGTCGACACCGACGAGGCACGGCTGCTGCGGCAGCCCACCGAGGAGCTGCTGGACCGGCTGGCCCTGGAGGACGGCCCGGCGACGCTGGCCCTGGTCGTCGTGCGCAGCGGCGACAACAGCCGGCGGATCGGCGGCATCGCGGCCCGGCTGAGCGAGTCCGCCGACCCGTGGCGGCGGGCCGCCGGCGAACTGCTGCACGGCTACGTCGCCTCCGAGCTCAGCGACGGCGGCATCCCCCGCGCCGAGCGTCACTTCGCCGCCGCCGCAACGAGTTTCCGCGA
The DNA here is from genome assembly GCF_018263855.1 of Kutzneria sp. CA-103260. Classification (GTDB taxonomy): domain Bacteria; phylum Actinomycetota; class Actinomycetes; order Mycobacteriales; family Pseudonocardiaceae; genus Kutzneria. Next base: position 6,202,704 of record NZ_CP073318.1, read on the forward strand.
GCTCGGCGACCAGGTCGGGCTCACCTACGCGCTGACGTTCCTGTCCATCTCCCAGGCCAGCCGCGGCGACAACGAGGCCGCCCTGGCCGCCGTCACCGAGGCGCTGGGGATGGGCGTCCATGTGCCCACGCTGCTCCAGGTCCAGTCCGCCCAGCTCCAGGCCCGCACCGGCGACACCGCCGGCGCCCGCGTGCTGCTGGAACGGGCCGAGCAGTCCACCCCGGCCGACGATCCCGTGTCCCTGGCCCGGATCCGCAACGCCCTCGCCGAGCTCGCCCGCCTCGACGGCCGGCTCCCGGAAGCCCTTTCCTGGCACCGCTCCGCCCTGGCCATCGACCATGCCGACGCCCCCACGCAGTTCCAGGCGCTGCTGCGGATGAACTACGCCCTCACGCTGGCCGCCCTGGGCCAGCGTGAGGATTCCGGCCGCCAGCACGAGATCGCCGTCAAGCTGGCGATGCGAACCAAGGACGCGCCGGCCCGGGCCGTGGTGCTGGAGGCCCAGGCGGCGTGGTTCGAGGACGGCGGCGAGCACGAGCAGGCGGCAGCGCTCCGGGCCAAGGCGGCCGAGCTGCGAGGCTGACGGCCGGCCCCGATGCCACCCCACCAGCCCCAAGCAATGCCACATGTGGTCCACATGTGGCCTCTGGAGTCGAATGTGGGCCACATGTGGCGAAAATGCGGCTCTTGGTAGGGATGTGTGGGTGGTTACCGGCCTGGCAGGGTCGGTCGGTAACCACCCAGAGCGAGCAGTGCCAGCGAGATCAGAGCTTCGGGGCGTTTGAAGCCGAAGGCCATCCGGGTGAGCAGCCGGATCTTGGTGTTGGTGGACTCGACCAGTGCGTTGGACAGCCCGTGATCGAGGCTGGCGTGGATGGCGGCGAGTTCGGCCCGGACGGTCCGCCCGAGCTTGACGAACTCCGGTATCCGGCACCGCGCGACCCAGGACAGCCACCGCCGCAAGGCATGCTTGCCGTCCTGGCCGCCGACCGCGAAGACGTACCGGAGCCCCTCTTTGAGCAGGTAGGCCCGATAGAGCCGGGGGTCGGCCTTGGCGATCCAGTCCAGCGTGACCTGCTGCTTGTCGGTGAGGTTCTCCGGGTTCTTCCACAGCGCCCACCGTGCTCGTTTGAGCCCTCGCGCCGCCCCGGCCGACGCGGCGCGGCCCCGGCGATCCCGACCACTGCCACCCGGACTGCGACGCAGGGCGTTCCACGCTTGGCGCCGCACCGCGTCCAACGCGTCAGTGGCCCACTTGACCACGTGGAACGGGTCGGCGCAGCGGATCGCGGTCGGGCAGCGCTGTTCGACCACGCGGGCGATCCAGGCCGCGGCGTCCGCGGACACATGGGTGATCTGCGCGCAGCGCGCGGGCCCCAGCAGCGTGAAGAACTGGGTCAATGTCTGTTTGTCGTTGCCGGGCGCGGCCCAGACCAGCCGCCCGGTGTCGTGATCGACAACGATGGTGAGGTACTTGTGGCCTTTCTTGTAACTGATCTCGTCGATCCCGATCCGACGCAACCCCGCCAGCCGGTCCACCTCGGCGTCGATGTCGGCCCGGACCCGGGTGATGATCGAGCCGACGGTGGGCCAGGCGATCCGCATCAGCTGCCGCACCGTGGTCTTCGAGCAGGTGGTGGCCAGCCAGGCCACGGTGTCGTCGAAGGCCCGGGTGTGTCCGGCGCCGTGACGGGCCCAGGGCACCGCGGCGACCACGACGCCATGCTCGGCACAGGCCACCCGGGGCGCGTCGGCTTCCACGACCGCGCGCACGGTCCCCAGGTCCAGCGCCCGCCATCGGCGTCGTCCCTGCCCGGTGTCGTACCCGGGGCAGCGGCGCTGGCAGATCCCGCATCGGCCACGATCACGCCTGCGGGCTCGGACCGAAGCGACGAACACCTGCTCGTGCTCGTCGAACGCGACTGTCTCCACGACCGCGGTGGGCAAGCCCAGCAGCCGACCCCATACCCTGGTAGAGGGCACGTCGTTCTCCGTCTATGCAGTTTCTGTTCCTCGACAGCTCAGAAACCTAGACGCTGCACCGGCGTGCCCTTCTGCTACCTGGGCATACCCACCCACACATCAGTACGAAGAGCCGAAAATGCGGGGGGCTAGAAGCGGTCCAGGTACTGCCGGACATCGGCGGGGTCGGTGGCGATCATGCCGAGGTAGCCGTCCGGGCGCACGACGGCGTAGCCGTGGTCGATGTCGTACGCGGGGGCATCGGTGACCGCGACGCCACCGGGGTAGTCGGCGCCACCGAACGTCAGGACGCTGAACTGCGGACCGCGCAAGGCATCGTGGATGCGCTGGGTGCCGGCGAGGCCGTCGGGGGCGCGGTCGCCGGCGCGGAGGGAACCCGCAACCGCCCGGGTGTCGACGGAGAGCTTGGAGTCGCGGTAGTGCAGACCGAGCTGCCGGAGCACGGGATCGCTGCGGTCCATGGCATCTTCGCTGCGTCCGATGCCGCGGTTGAACAGCTTGTTGCTGATGCCGAGCACGCCGGCGGCGATGGGCAGCCGCTCGTCCTCGTAGCTGTCGAGCAGTTCCTCCGACCCGAGAGCCAGCTTCCAACCGAGGTTGTACGCGTCCTGCACGCCGGTGTTGAGGCCCTGCCCGCCGGCCGGAGTGTGCACGTGGGCGGCGTCGCCGGCCAGGAACACGCGGCCGACCCGGTAGCGGTCGACCATCCGCACGTTGGCCCGCCACTGGCTGGACCACCCGACATCGGTGAGCGTGCAGCCGCTGACCTCCCGAACCAGCGAAGCCAGATCGGTCTCGTCATACCGGGTGGTGGTGAGCTGGAAGGTGTCGGTGCCGGCCATCGGGCACAGCGCCAGCACCGGCCCCTCGGCGTTGGTCCACATGTGCCAGTGGTCCCGGTCCAGCCCGTCGATCCTCACGTCGGCGATCTGGATCCGGTGCTGCTCATAGGTCTCGCCGACGAATTCGACACCGGTGGCCTTGCGCACGCCGCTGCGGCCGCCGTCCGCGCCGACCAGATACCGGGCCCGCACCGACCGGCCGTCGAGCACGGCGGTGACGCCGTCGTCGTCCTGGCTGAAACCCTGGAATTCGACGCCGGTTTCGACGCGACCGCCGAGTTCGGCCAGCCGGTCCCGCAGGATCGCGGTCGTGCGCCACTGCGGCAGCATCAGCGGATTCGGGTACGGCACGTCGGGACGCGCCGGCATGGTCGGGGCCATCACACGCTCCCAGGCGACCTCGCCGTCCTGGTATCCCCGCATGGGCGGATACGGCCCGCCGTGGGCGAAGGCGGCGTCGATCACGCCGAGGTCGGCGAACACCTCGAGGGTGCGGGGCTGGATGCCCTTGCCGCGGGAGCCGGCGAAGTCGCCGGGGTCGTGGTCGACGACGCGGTGCGCCACGCCGCGGCGGGCGAGGTCAACCGCGAGGGTCAGGCCGGTCGGGCCGGCCCCGACGATGAGGATCTCGGTGTCCATGGCCGACAATCTGCCGGGGCCCGCTGTCAGGCCACCGACAGCGCGCTGTCAGCGCTCTCGTCGCCCGGTGTCGACCAGGAAATCGTCGAACAGGCTGGGCAGGTAGGCCAGCAGCAGCCCCAGCGCGGAGAAGGCGCCGCCGACCGGGTTGAGCCGGGACAGCGCCCACGCGAAGGCGCAGCCCCGGTAGGCCGGCACGGGCGTGGCGACGTCGGTGAACCAGGTCAGGAACGGCACCCGCAGCTCGCGGATGCGCGGGTTGACCACCGGGCCGGCCAGCGCCAGCAGCGCGGTCGGCTCGTTGCGCATGGCCCAGCGGTACACCTGGGAGAACTGGTAGAACCGCCACTCGGCGGCCGACGGCGCGACGCCGAGGGTGCGGGCCAGGGCCACGCCGTGTTCGGTGGCGGCCTGCTCGGCCCGGCTCCACGCCGCGTCGTGCACGCTGCGCCGGTCCAGCTCGCCGTCGCCGAGTCGCCGTAAGTAGCTAGCCCATTCGGTCGAGCCGGGGTTGCCGAAGGTGTCGTCGGACAGGCCGAGCGCGATGGCGGTGCCGCGCTCCAGACCCTCCAGAATGGACGCGTCCACAATGGACATCCAGCTGCCCGGGTGCGCGAGTTCGCCGTCCCGGAAGAATTCGAGCACACCTTCGATGTTGCGCCATCGAGCTGGGTCGACGCCCAGCCGCCCGACCCACTCGGACTGCACGTCCCTGAGGAATTCGAGACGTTCGACCACGTGCATGTGGTCCAGCTCGGCAAGGGTGCGGCCGAGCGGGCGCGCCGGTGCTCTGCGGACGCGCGGGACCGCTCCCGGCGCGACCCGCGCACAGGTGTCGGTCATCACACTACGGGCGTACACCAGAACGACTCCCCGATCACAAGACAAGACAGCGCCTGAAAATCGTATCCGCCCCGAATGGGTGCTCTTGTCGTCACATCGGGCGAACCACTGCCGCCGACCAGCCGATCTTGGTGAACACGCAGGCCAGGCCGATCCGTCTAGTGTGGTCGGTCCCAGGGTGATTTGGGAAACTGTTGGCCCATCAGGGGAAGACAACCACTCACGGTGCGTGTTCAGTCACCAAAGGGCACCGATCGGCTCACGGTTGGGCCATCCGGGTTGACTCCACAGTGGACATCCGCATCGGCGCGCGGTGGCGGCCAGGCCGCCATCCGGCCTAAGCCAAGTGGCTCGACGCCAAGGGATTCACCGTCAAGAGTCAACGAACTCCCAGCGCTGAACGAACTCTCAGCGCTGGAAGCGATAGACCGCGGCGCCCCGGGAGTTCTCGGCCCGGCGCGCGTACCGGTGCAGGAACGCGTCGATGGACGCGCGGGTGCGGGTGAGCGCGGCGGCGGACTCGGCCAGCACCGCGGCGCCGTTGGCGGTCAGGTGGTACATCCGCCGGGCCGGTCCCGGCGTGGCGGTGGTCCAACTGGAACAGACCAGCCCGGCCCGCTCCAGGTTGCGCAGGGCCCGATAGATGCCGCTGGCGTCGTTGTCCACGCCGCACAACAGACGCAGCCGCTCGATGAGCTCGTAGCCGTGGTCGGGCCGCTCGTCGAGCAACAACAGCAGGCATGGCTGGACGAAGTTGCGCGGTTCCCCCTCGCGCATCAGGCGACTCCGCCCACTGAATTCATCCCATCCTCCGCGTCTAATTCTCGCCGTGACCCCGACCAAGGATAAAACTGAATGACTGCGCCGCACAGGGAGACCACGGCGTCCAATCGGGTACCGCCCGAGCCCTGTTCACCGGCATAATCGGGGAGGCAGCCGCCGAAAGGTAGAGTGGGCTCTGGTCCGACCGGAACAACCGCAACCCATTCGGCCTGATAACCTGCGGCGTCCCGACGCGACACGGGTACGGTTCAACGATGAGCGCGATCTCCCCGGCGCGGCTGGCGGAAACGTTCGCCCGCATCGCCGATACCCTCGTCGACGACTTCGACCACGCCGAGTTCGCGCGATTCCTGGCCACCCGCGCGCGGGAAACGTTGCTTGTGCCCGCAGTCGGCGCGGTTCTCGTCGATCTTCGCGGCCAGGCCCACATCGGGCACTCCGGGCCCGATCGGCTCGCCGCCTCGCCATTGTGGCCACTGCTGCGCGGCGACGGGCCGAGCATGGAGTGCCACCGCACCGGAACGGCGATCGTGGTGCCCGACACCGACCAGCGAAACAACCGATGGAACCGTTTTCTCGCCGAAGCCAGGGCGGCCGGCTTCGGCTCGCTGACCGCGGTGCCGTTACGGGTCCGGGAAACCACGATCGGGGCCTTGACAGTGCTGCGGTCCGAGCGCGGAACGCTGTCGGACGAGGACAACCGAATCATCGAGGCGATGGCCCAGGCGGCCGCCGCCGGCGTGCGCAGACTCGGCGAGCTGACGCAGGCGCAAACACTGGCCACGCAGCTCCAGACCGCGTTCAACAGCCGAATAGTGATCGAACAAGCCAAAGGCGTCCTGGCCGAACGGCACGGCAGCTCGGTCGACGGCGCATTCGGCGCACTTCGCGAGTACGCCAGGCGGCGCAACCTCCGGCTCACGGAGCTCGCGAACGGGGTGGTCACCGGATCGGAGCAGGTGCCGCCGCTGCCGCAGGCATCAAAGTGATCTTCGTCCTGATGGGTTGCGGCACTAATTCCACCGGTGCAAAGTTGACCCTGAATGGCCGATTTCACCGCGCATTGTCGCCGGCACTCGCCCATCACGCCGCTCCGGACCCTGGCGGATCACACCACTTGTCGTGAGAAGTTTCGGGGAGGTGCGTCTTGTCCGGGTGGGTGTCCGTCTCGGCCCAGCGGTCCGCATACACCGGTGAGCCGTTGAGCCGGGCCAGCGTCGCGGTCGGTGACCTGGCGGGCCACGGACTCGATTTGTGCTCCGCGAGCCAGCGACGGTTCCGCGCCCTGCTGGCCCTGCTGGCGTGCAACACCGACACCGGCGGCGAGAACCAGTTGACCCGGTGGCAACTCGATTGGTCGGTGGCCGGCCGCATCACCTATTCCCCCGAGCAGCACGCGCTGGTGGTGCTCACGCCCATTCCGCACCTGCTGGCCTCGGCCGCGCTGGTGCATCCGGATCCGGTGCGGCGCCAGGGTTTGCCCGGCCTGCGGCCGCTGAACGCGCATCCGGACGGGCTGTGGTTCCGATTGCGGCACGTGCCGACCCGCACGCTGCTGCGCATCGAAGCCGTCGAATCCGAGGGCGCGGCGGTGCATCCGCAGGTGCCGATCGCGTGGGAGATCGCCAGCCGTAGCTGGGAGATCCTGGCCGAGGAGGACATGGCGCTGCGATCGGTGCCGCCGATGCACGTGGACGCCGAGCAGCTGTTGGCCGCGGTGCTGGTGCGGTTGGGCACCGACGAGCCGGACGGGCGCTGGCACGTGGGCTCGACGTTGGCCCGCGCGCACAACCGGGGCGCGCCCTCGCCGCTGCGCTCGCTGTGGGGCCGGGGCCGGCACTGGCAGCTGGCCTGCCGGGACCGGGCCACCGTGACCGGGCTGTGCTCGGCGCTGACCGGCCCGGAGATCGGCCTGGCCGGGGCGGTGACGCTGGAGCGGACCCGGTCGACCGCGCTGATCGGCTACCGGGAGGCCACGCTGCGACTGGTCGGTCCCGGATGACATGCCGTTGCGCATAGTGCTCGTGTGCACGGCGTCGCTTCCGATAAGGTCTATACCAATACCGCCAAGCTGCCGTGGCGGCAGTCGGACCCTGACGCCTAGTCCCAGGAGGCACCGTGTACCTGCTGCGCCACGCCCGGCTCGTGTTGCCGGGGGGAGTCGTCGACGACGGGCGCCTCGCCGTCGACGGCGAATGGATCACCGAGCTGGGTTCCGGCGCCAACGGCGGTCCGCACCCCGACATCAAGGTCGTCGACCTCACCGGATACGTGGTGGTGCCGGGCTTCGTGGACATCCACGTGCACGGCGGCGGCGGCGCGTCCTTCGGCGCGGACCTCGAGCAGGCGCGCCGCGTGGTGGAGTTCCACCGCGGCCACGGCACCACCACCTCCATCGCCAGCACCGTGACGATGGCGCTGCCCGAGCTGGAACGGGCCGTGGAGGCGCTGTCCGGACTGGTGCAGGACGGGCTGCTGGCCGGGATCCACCTGGAGGGCCCGTTCATCAGCAAGGCCCGCTGCGGCGCGCACGATCCGGCGCTGCTGCGCGAACCCGAGGAGCAGGTCGTCGGCCGGCTGCTCAAGCGCGGTCACGGGGCCGTGAAGATGGTGACGCTGGCGACCGAGCTCACCGGCGGCCTGCGCGCGGTGCGGCAGCTGACCGACAACGGCGTGATCGCCGCCCTCGGCCACACCGACTCCAGCTACGAGCAGGCCCGCGAGGCCATCAACGCCGGCGTCACCGTGGCCACCCACCTGTTCAACGCCATGCGGGGCCTGCACCACCGCGAGCCCGGGCCGATCGCCGCCATGCTGGAGTCCGAGACCGTGGCCGTGGAGCTGGTCAACGACGGCCACCACCTGCACGACGCCGCCGTGGAGTTGGCCTTCCAGGCCGCCGGCCACTCCCGGGTCTCGCTGATCACCGACGCGATGAGCGCCGCCGGCGCCGGCGACGGCCGCTACGAGCTGGGCCCGCTGGCCGTGCAGGTGACCGACGGCGTCGCCCGGCTGGCCGACAACGGCTCCATCGCCGGCTCCACCCTGACCATGGACGCCGCCTTCCGCCGAGCGGTCCTCGTGAACGGCATCCCGCTGGAGCAGGCGGCCGTCGCCGCGGCCACCACGCCGGCCCGGGTGCTGGGCATCGACGACCTCGTCGGCTCCCTGGAGGTCGGCAAGCGGGCCGACCTGGTGGTGCTGGACGAGGGCCTGAACGTGGTCGGCGTGATGTCCCGGGGCCGCTGGCTCACCGACGTCCCCTCCCCCCTCACCACCGCCGACGCTCAGTGACCCCTTGATGCCGGGAAGGGGGCATTCCTGGCGTTGAACGCCAGGAATGCCCCCTTCCAACCAGCGAGGTGGTCACCGACCGTGTTCGACGGCGACCTCGCGGACGCGTTTGCGGACGGCGAACCAGCCGAGCACCAGCAGCAGCACCACGCCGGGGATCGCGTAGATCATGATCCGGCCGGCCGGCACGTCGAAGTAGCTCAGGGCCAGCACGATCACCAGGAAGCCCAGGGTCAGGTAGTTGGTGGCCGGGGCCCACGGCAGCCGGTAGGAGGGTCGCTCGATCTCCCCGCGCCGGGCCTTCCGCTGCAGCGCCAGGTTGCAGATCATGATCATCGACCACATGCTGAGGATGCCCAGCGCCGAGAAGTTCAGCGCGATCTCGAACGACTCCCCCGGCACCACCAGGTTGAGCACCACGCCCAGCACATACACGCAGGCGGTCAGCAGCACTCCCCCGTACGGCACGCCGCCGCGGCTCATCACGCCCAGGAACTTCGGCGCGGAGCCGGACGCGGACAGCGACCGCAGGATTCGCCCGGTCGAGTACAGGCCCGAGTTGACGCTGGACAGCGCCGCGGTCAGCACGACGATGTCCATGATGCCGGCGGCCCCGGGCACGCCCAGCGAGGACAGGAAGGTGACGAACGGGCTGACGTCCTTGTTGTACGAGCTGGACGGCATGAGCATCACCAGCAGCAGCACCGAGCCCACGTAGAAGATGGCGATGCGCCAGCCGACCGAGTTGACTGCCTTGGGGATCACCTTGCGCGGCTCGGCGGTCTCGCCGGCAGCCACGCCCACCATCTCGATCGCCGCGTACGCGAACACCACGCCCTGCAGGATCAGCACCGCCGGCAGCAGGCCGTGCGGGAAGAAGCCGCCGTTCTCGGTGATCAGCTGCGGCCCGGTCACGTGGCCGTCGACCGGGGTGCGGGAGACCAGCACCACGATGGCCGTCACCATGAAGCCGACCAGGGCCAGCACCTTGATCGCGGCGAACCAGAACTCCAGCTCCCCGAACAGGGTCACCGACACCATGTTCACCGCGAGCACCAGCACCAGCGCGCCCAGCGCCGGGATCCACTGCGGCACGTCCGGCCAGAAGAACTGCACGTACTTGGCCGCCGCGGTGACGTCGGCGACGCCACTGCAGGCCCAGTTCAGGAAGTACATCCAGCCGACGAAGAACGCCGACTTCTCGCCGAGGAACTCCCGCGAGTAGGACACGAAGGAGCCGGAGCTGGGCCGGTGCATCACCAGCTCGCCCATGGCCCGCACCACGAAGAACGCGAACACGCCGGCGATCGCGTAGACGATGGCCAGCGACGGACCGGCGGTGACCAGCCGGCCGCTCGCGCCGAGGAACAGGCCCGTGCCGATGGCCCCGCCCATGGCGATCATCTGCACCTGACGGCTCTTCAGGCCCTTGTGATAGCCGGCGTCGCCGTCGTCGACGGTGACGGTCTCCGTGGAGTGCGACATGTGGTCCCTTCGGCGGCGGATTACTCCGTTTGTAGCAGAGCCCCTCGGCAAGCGGTCCGTCACGGGGCGTCCGTGACATCTGTCCCGGGTGCACGGCTTGTCGGTGAGGCATGGTTTGCTCGTGGACGTGAGTGAGACGACGGGCGTGCGGCTGCGGGCCCCACAGCACCGGATCAGCCGAAAGGCCATTCCATACTGGACGGTGCGCGCGCTGCCGGGGTGGATCGTGCTGCTGGCCATCGAGGTGGCGGGGCTGGTGCTGCCCGCCAACCCGCCGGGCGCCTGGCTGGTCGTGGTGATCGTGGTGACCGCCGTGGTGGCGCTGGTCCACCTGGCCGTGATGCCGAGCTGGCGCTACCGGGTGCATCGCTGGGAGGTCACGCCGACCGCCGTCTACACCCAGTCCGGCTGGTTCGACCAGGAGTGGCGGGTCGCGCCGCTGAGCCGGATCCAGACCGTGGACACCGAGCGCGGTCCGTTCGAGCAGCTGTTCGGCCTGGCCAAGGTCACCGTGACCACCGCGTCGGCGGCCGGCCCACTGCACATCCACGGCCTCGACCTGGACGTCGCCCGGCAGCTGGTGGACGACCTGACCACCGCCACCGCGGCCAGCAAGGGTGACGCGACATGAGCGAGCTTGCGAGCGAATCATTCAACACAGGGCGAACATGGACATCGAGCGCCAGCGAGGTGCGGCAGTGAGCGAGTACCCGCTGGACGTCGCCCCGGCGCCGCCGCTGAACGAGCCGCCGGAGTGGCTGCGGCTCAACGGCTGGATGGTGCTCATCAAGCCGCTCAAGGAGATCGTCGGCGCCGCGGTGCCGCTGATCGTGGTGTTCGTGGCCGGCACCAGCACCCACACCTGGTGGCGCTGGCTGAGCCTGATCGGCGTGGGGCTGCTGATCGCGCGGGGCATCACGCACTGGGCCACCGCCCGCTACCGGATCACCGACGAGCAGGTCGAGCTGCGCTCGGGTCTGCTCAACCGGAAGACCAGGGCGGTGCCGCGGGACCGGATCCGCACCGTGGACATCACCTCGGAGTGGCAGCACCGGCTGGCCGGGCTGAGCGCGCTGAAGATCGGCACGGGTCGTCACGACAAGGGCAAGGACGACGAGCTGATCCTGGACGCCATCACCAAGGTCGAGGCCGAGCGGCTGCGCACCCTGCTGCTCACCAAGACCGCGGCCGTCCCGGTTGGACAGTCCGATGTGGACGCTGGGGCCGCGGGCCCGGCCCCCACCGAGACCGAGCTGGTCCGGGTGGACCGCCGCTGGACCTGGTACGCCCCGTTCACGCTGTCCGGCATCGCCGTCGTCGCGGCGGCGTTCGGCGCGCTCTGGCACTTCGCCAACGAGCTCAACCTGCGGCCGGACGACATCGCGATCCTGCACGACGCGCTCAGCCTGGCCGGCACGTCCTCGTTGTGGCTGCTGATCCCCGGCGTCGCGGTGGCGCTGCTGGTGATCGCCACCATCACCTCGGTGCTCGGCTACATCCTGTCGTACTGGAACTTCTCGGTGACCCGGGAGCAGCGCAACGGCACCCTGCACATCCGGCACGGCCTGCTCAACACCCGGTCGGTGTCGATCGAGGAGGCCCGGCTGCGCGGCGTCGAGGTGAAGGAGACGCTGCCGCTGCGCCTGGTGCACGGCGGGCGCGCTACCGCCGTGGTCAGCGGCCTGCGCACCGGTCGCGGCGACGAGCGCGCCGGTGGCCTGCTGCTGCCGGCGGCCCCGCTGGCCGAGGCGCATCTGGTGGCGGCCAAGGCTTTGCGCGAGCCGACCGACCCGACCACCGCGGCTCTCACCCCGCACCCCAGGGCCGCGCTGCGTCGCCGGCTCACCCGGGCCGTGCTCTCGGTGCTGGTGCTGGCGGCCATCGCGTGGACCGGCTCCCTGCTGGACATCCTCCCGTTCTGGGTGACGATCGTGTTCCTGGTGCTGACGCCGTTCTCGGCGTGGCTGGGCTACGACCGCTACCGCAGCCTCGGGCACACGCTGACCCACGGCTACCTGGTCACCCGATCCGGTTCGCTGGTGCGGGAAACCGTGGCGCTGCGCAGCGACGGCATCATCGGCTGGCGGGTGCACGCCTCGTACTTCCAGCGCCGGGCCGGGCTGGCCACGCTGGTCGCGACCACCGCCGCCGGGCGGGGCGGCTACCACGTGACCGACGCCGGCATCAGCCAGGCGCTGGCCTTCGCCGACGACGTCGTGCCCGATCTGGTCGCCCAGTTCCTGGAACCGGCCACATAGGACACAAGCCCGCTGTTAGGGTTCGGGGCCATGTCCTGGATCAGGGGGGTGGCCGCCGCGGCGGCCGTGATGATGTTGGGCGGCTGCGCCGGCATCGCCGGACAGGCGGAACCGCAGCTCGGCGCCCAGGCCGGCATTCAGCATCCGGCGGACCGCGACAACAACGCCGTGCTGGCCGGGCTGCGGAGACTGGACGCGTGCGCGTTGTTCGACGGCGCGCAGCCGGTGCCGCTCGGCCCGCACGCGTGCGGCTTCGTGCTGGACCCGAAGTCCCATGCCACACTCAAGGTGGCCGTCGGCCTCGACTCGCCCTTCAGCCGCCGGTGGACCTTGAACCCGATCAGCATCGGCGGCGCGAAGGCGTACTGGGCCACCGGCGAGGCCGGGTGCCAACTGGACATCCCGGTCAGCTTCACCAGTGCGGTGTACCTGGCCAGCGACACCAAGTCCTGCGATCCGGTCAAGGCGGCCGCCGCGACCGTGGTGGCCAAGCTGGGCAACCCGGACGCGGTGGCCGTGCCCGCGTCCCGGCCGCTGGCCGGCTGGGACGGCTGCTCGCTGCTCGACAAGGCCCTCGGCGGGCTCGACCCCAAGGCCAAGGTGCAGCAGGACGTGGTCGAAACGCCGTTCGACACGTGCAGTGTCGTGGACGCGACCCCGCGGACGCCGAAGGCCACGCTCGACATGCAGTACACCTCGGATCCGCTGTCCGGGCTGAACCGCACGCCCCGCCAGGTCGGCGACAAGACCGCCAATGTCGACGATCTCGGCTCGACCTGCGATGTGGCCTGGGCCGTCGGGCCTTCCGGTTCGGACCAGTCCCACAACACCGCCGTGGTGTCCGTGCGACTGAAGGGCTGCGACGCGGCGACCGCATTGGCCGTGAAGGTGCAGCAGGCACTGGCCGGCCCCACGCCCTCGAACGACAAGCCGCAGCGGCCGCTGGTGTACGGGGCCAACGACCCGGACACTGAGGCCGTCGGCGCCTGCGTGGACTTCCAGTCCCACGACGGCTCCTGCCGGCCGTACCAGCCGATCACGCTGCCCCGGTCGTTCTCGCAGTGGTTCGCCGCCGCCAACACCCAGACCTCCATCGCGTGCGCCATCTCCGTGGACGCCGTCCACCAGGTCTACGGCGACGCCTTCAAACCCGTGCTGTCCGGGGACTTCTGCTACTACGTCGAGCCGACCCACGCACTGCTGCTCAGCTTCGACGTCAGCACGGTGTACAAGCCCGGCGACTACGGGAACCGCCCCGACCTCTACGCCAACGTGCGGACCACCACCGTGTCCGGCAAGCAGGCCAAGACGTTCACCGACAGCATCAAGGGCGCCAAGCCCGGCCAGCCCACCTATCACGAGTACGACGTCTACGTCTCGCCGTTCAACGACCTCACCCGCAACGGCATGATCGCCGCTGAAGCCCAGGCCACCATCCCCCGCGGCGGCGGGTTCGGAGACCCCCTCGACGTCTCCCGGCTGCACGACCTGGACCAGGTGATGGCCAAGATCATCGCCAAATACGGGCCCTGAGCCGTCCTCCTTCCGGTGGTGCGATTCCCCGAACCGGCCACATAGGACAGATCCGGTGTTAGGGTCCGGACCATGGCTTGGACAAGGGGGATTGCCGCCTGCCCAGTGGGATTGACGCTGGCGGCATTGGCACTGTTGTCGTTGACGCTGGGCGGCTGCGCCACGACGGTCACGGGGCAGGCGTCATCGGTGTTGGGGGCGCAGGGCAGCGCGGCGAAGCCGCCGCCGGACCGTGACGGCAACGCGGTGTTCACCGCCATGCGCCAGCTCGACGCGTGCGCGCTGCTGGACGGTCCGGGCATGGCCGCCGCCGGCCTGCCCGGTAACGCGAAACAGACGCCGATCGCCCCGCACTCGTGCTCGTTCACGGTGGACCGGACGTTCAACGACAACGTCGAAGTCATCGTCGGCGACGACTGGAGCTTCGGTGCCGCCTACCAGGAGGCGCCGCTGACCATCGGCGGCGCCAAGGCCTATCTCCATGACCTCACTCTGTCCGGGCATTCCTCGTGTCAGGTCGACATCCCGGTCAGCTTCGCCATGGCGGTGCAGGTGCGGGCCGAGCCCGGCTACCAGTCCAAGACCAATTCCTGTGACCAGGCCAAGGCCGCCGCCACCACCGTGGTGGCCAAGCTGGGCAACCCGGACGCCGTGACCGTGGCGGCGTCGCGGCCGCTGGCCAACTGGGACGGCTGCTCGCTGCTGACCAAGGCGCTGGGCGATCTGGACCCGAAGAAGGTCAAGCTGGATCACGGGGACGCGCTCGCGCCGCTGGACGGCTGTTCGGCCAAGCGGGAGGACAGCAAGGACTCCTCGACGGACCTGGGCCGGGTGGACCTGAAGTACGACTCGGATCCGCTGACGGGCGCGAACCGCAAACCCCAGCAGGTCGGGGACAAGACCGCCAACGTCTACGACGGAGGCAACTTCTGCGACGTGTCGTGGGGCCTTGGCCCCTCGGGCTCACCGGAGAAGTTGAGCAACACCACCGTCGTCTCGGTGCAGCTGAAGGACTGCGACTCGGCCAAGGCGCTGGCGGTGAAGATCCAGCAGGCACTGGCCGGTCCCGCGCCGAGCGGCGGCAAGCCGCAGCGGCCGCTGCTCTACCGCCCCAACGAGCCGGACAACGACGGCGTCGGCGGCTGCCTCGACTTCTCCGTGCACGACGGCAATTGCGTGCCGTACCAACCGTTCGCGCTGCCGGCCTCGTTCAACGACTGGTTCCGCGCCTCCGACGCCCAGCCCTCGATCGGCTGCGCCATCGCGACCGACGCCGTCAAGGAAGTGTTCGGCGACAGCTACCACGCCGTGGTGTGGGGCCAGCACTGCTTCTTCGTGGAGCCGACGCACGCGCTGACCATCACCATCGACGTGGCCACGGTCTACTCGCCGGTGCGCTACGGGTCCGATCCGTCGCTGTACTCCAACATCCAGACCACCACCGTGTCGGGCAAGCAGGCCAAGACGTTCAACGACACCGTGAAGACCGCCAAGCCCGGCGAGCCGGCCTACGACGAGTACAGCGTCTACGTGTCGCCGCACAACGACATCAACCAGCCCGGCATGATCGCCGGCATCATCAAGGCCACCCCGGCCCGCGGCAGCAGCCAGGACGCCAAGCCGGACGTCAGCCGGCTCAAGGACCTGGACCAGGTGATGACCAAGATCATCGCCAAGTACGTGCACTGATCTTCCGTCATGAAGGGCCCCTTCCTCACGTTGAGCGTGCGGAAGGGGCCTTCATGACGACGAAAAAGCCGTCAGCCCAGGTTCTGCGGGAGCTGCTGCGGGGCCGGCTGCTGCGCGGCGGCGTGCTGCGCGACCAGGGCCTGTGCCTGCTCCTTGGCCAGCTCGCTGGCGTAGCCGCAGTAGGTGCACTGGAGCTGGTGGCGGCTGCTGACCGGGAACAGCGGGATGAAGAACAGCGTGAACTTGGTGGTGAACTTGCGCAGCGCGTGGGCCGCCGGGTTTCGGCAGTTGCCGCAGACCAGCATGGTCATCAGCAGCTGCTGCACGTATCTGCGGAAACCCCAGATCAACAACACGTTTCTCCACCCCTGTTTTCTCGAACCGAACGGACCGGGAGCCTACAGGGCGCGCCACCCGTTCGGGTCAACTCCACCGGGAATCTCGGCCGTGACGTCGTAGGGCTCCCGGCTGAAGACGAAGGTGCACACGTCCAGGTGGCTGATCGAGCCGTCGGCCCGGCGCACGATGCGCAGCGTCTCGCCCGCGTAGTAGCCGTCCAGGCCGATCCAGGTGTCCTTGCCGGTGGGCCGGAACCGCGATCCGCGCCCGCCCGAGGCGATCGGCGTGAGGCTGATCCAGCCGTCGTGCATCAGCCGCAGCGACCGCGGCGCCGGGCCCCAGTACCAGGTGCCGGTCAGGGCCAGTAGCTCCTGGTCCACCGCGGGCAGCGGGCGCCACTCGGCCGGCAGGCGCGGCTCCAGCGTGGAGACGATGTCGATCAGGTCCGCGCACAGGCCCGGCACGTCCACCCCGGAGGTGGAGTTGGCCATCGCGATGCCGGCCGTGCCGGTCGCCGGGTCCGTCCACACCGTCGCCACGAAGCCGGGCATCGAGCCGGTGTGCCCGGCCAGCCGGCGGTTGCGGTTGCGCATCAGCTGGAAACCCAGGCCGTAGCCGCTGGTCCACTGGTCGGCGTCCTCGACGACGGCCGGTTCCCGCATCTCCGCGACGGTGTCCGGGTGCAGCACGTCGCCGGTGTCGCCGCCGACGAACCGGGCCCAGCGGGACAGGTCGGTGAGCGTGGACCACAGCTGGCCGGCCGGGGCCATGGCGATCGCGTCGTGCGCCGGCTCGGGCAGCAGCACGTCCGCCCACGGGTGCACGGCGAAGCCCTCCGCGTGCGGCGCCTGCGGCATCGGCGTCGTCCGGGTCATGCCCAGCGGCTCCAGCAACTCCGTGCGCACGGCGTCCATCCAGCTCACGCCACGCAGCCGGGCCACCAGCTCGCCGAGGGCGCCGTAGCCGAGGTTGGTGTAGTGGAACTTGCGGCCGGGCCGGTACTTGATCTCGCCCTCGGTGACCCGGTCGGACAGCTCCGGCCACTCGACGCCGGGCGTGCGCTCCCACCACTGGCCCGGGGACTCGGCGGTGAGGCCGGCCGCGTGGGCCAGCAGCTGAGCCACGGTCACGTCGCCGAAGGCGGTGCCTGGCACGTACTTGCCGTACGGGGCGTTCAGCTCGACCTTGCCCTCGTCGCGCAGGCGCATCACCAGCGCGGCCACGAAGGTCTTGGTGATGGAGCCGATGCGGTACTGCGTGTCCACGCCCGGCGCCTCGCCGCCGACCCGGCCGCGGCCGCCGCTCCACACCATTCCGCCGTCCCGCACCACCGCCGCCGCCAGTGACGGCGCGCGCTTGGTGGCCTGCTCGGTGGCGACGCGCTGCAGCAACGCGCGTTCGGTCGTGGGCAGCAGTGGTTCTGTGGGCACGCGCCTGGTCCTTTCCCATACGTCGGCAGAGCGGCGGAGCGGGCCGTTAGCCTGGCGGGCATGGCTCGCACCCGGCTCTACCGTAACGGCGTCCTGGCCGCGGAGGACTTCAACCCCGCGGAGATCTCCGACCACCTGGCCGAACCAGGGGTGGCGATGTGGCTGGACATGTGTGAACCGGACGAAGCGGACCTGGCCACCATCAGCGAGGAGCTGGGGCTGCACCGGCTGGCCGTGGAGGACGCGGTGCACGAGCACCAGCGGCCCAAGCTGGACCACTACGAGTCACACCTGTTCCTGTCGGCCTACTTCGCCGCCGTCGACCCCGAGACCGAGCGGCTGCGCACCAGCGAGATCTCGGTGTTCATCACGCCCGCCGCGCTGGTCACCGTGCGCAAGGACCCGAACTTCGACATCGACCAGGTGGTCCAGCGCTGGGAGACAAACGCCGACCTGGCCAAGAGCGGCGTCGCTTTCCTGCTGCACGGCGTGCTGGACTTCATCGTGGACAGCCACATCGACGCCGTGCAACTGCTCGACGAGCGCATCGAGCAGGTGGAGGAGGCGCTGTTCGCCGAGCAGGTCGACCTGCAGCCGCTGCAACGGCGGTCGTACCGGCTGCGGCGCAGCCTGATGGCGCTGCGCAAGGTGGCCGGGCCGATGCGAGAGGTGCTGGAAGGCGTGCAGCGGCACGGTTCCCACCTGGTGGACCGCACCATGCGGCCGTACTTCGGGGACGTGCAGGACCACGTGCTCAAGTCGACCGGCCGGATCGAGTCCCTGCGGGACCTGGCCGCGACGCTGCGGGAGACCGAGCTGACCGTGCAGAGCAACCAGCTCAACGTGATCATGAAGAAGGTGACCAGCTGGGCCGCGATCATCGCGGTGCCCACCCTGATCACCGGCTACTACGGGCAGAACATCACCTATCCCGGCATCAACACCGACTGGGGCTTCTGGGTGTCGACGCTGGTGATCATCGTGGCCTCGGTCGCGCTGTGGTGGTCCTTCCGCCGGCGCGGCTGGCTGTAGTACGGTGGTGGCGTGCACGCGCGTCAGAACATGAACTGGTGGCCCGTCTCCTAGACGGCCCACCTCCTGCGCGCACCCCGCGGCCGTCTCATCCGAGGCGGCCTTTTGTTTGCCCGCTTCGGTTGCGACGGCCTTTCCCGTGAAAGGACCACCGACCGTGCTGCTGGACCGGATCACCTCTGCCTCGGCCTACGCCCTGCTTCGCCGCTCCCCCGACGCCGTCGACGTGCTCGTCGGCGACGTCGTCGAAGTGCCGTCGTTGTCGGAGATTCCCTTGTCCGACAACGAAGTCCTGGCCATCGTGCCGTACCGACAGATCGCCGAGCGGGGCTTCGAGTGCGTCGACGACGGCGCTCCGCTGCTGGCCCTGCTCGTCCGCGAGCGGGAAACCTGCACCATGGACGAGGTACTGGCCCGCGTCCCCGACGTTCCGTTCGAACTCGCCGACGCCGGCTTCGACGTCGACGACGCCGCCTACGGCGAGATCGTGCGCAAGGTGCTCACCGAGGAGATCGGCCAGGGCGCCGGGGCCAACTTCGTCATCAAACGCACTTACACCGCAACGATTCCCGCCTACACGCCGGCGACTGCCCTCGCGGTCTTCCGCCGCCTGCTACTCGCCGAGAAGGGGGCCTACTGGACCTTCCTGGTGCACACCAGCTCGCGCACCTTCGTCGGCGCCACCCCCGAGCGGCACGTGTCGGTCGACGACGGCATCGCCATGATGAACCCCATCAGCGGCACCTACCGGCATCCCTCCGGCGTCGCCGACCGGTCGGAGCTGCTGGCCTTCCTGGCCGACGGCAAGGAGACCGACGAGCTGTACATGGTCGTCGACGAGGAGCTGAAGATGATGGCCCGGGTCGCAGCCCGGGGCGGGCGGGTGCTCGGGCCGTACCTGAAGGAGATGTCCCGGCTCACCCACACCGAGTACCTGCTGGCCGGTCAGACCACTGTGGATGTTCGGGATGTGCTGCGGGAGACCATGTTCGCCCCCACTGTCACCGGCAGCCCGCTGGAGAACGCCTGCCGGGTCATCGCCCGCTACGAGCAGCGGGGCCGGGGCTACTACGCCGGCGTGCTGGCCCTCATCGGGCCCCACGGGTCCTCTTTGGACGCCCCCATCCTCATCCGCACGGCCGATATCTCCACTGACGGCCACCTTCAGGTCTCCGTCGGCGCCACCCTCGTGCGCGATTCCGTGCCCGAGAACGAGATCGCCGAGACCCACGCCAAGGCCGCCGGCATCCTCGCCGCCCTGCACGGACAGTCCACTCCGGACTCTGCCGCCGAGTCTTTCGCCGACGACGTCCAGGTTCTCGCCGCTCTGGCGTCCCGCAACGACCGCCTGGCCCGCTTCTGGCTGGAGCCCCGGGAACTCGCCGCCGGCCCGTTCGCCGGCAAGCGGGTCCTGGTCGTCGACGGCGAGGACACCTTCACCGCCATGCTCTCCCATCTCCTTCAGGCTCTCGGTTTCGCTGTCACCATCGTTCGCCACGACTCCCAGCCGGTGCTCTCCGGCTACGACCTCGTCATCGCCGGTCCCGGCCCCGGCGACCCCCGTCAACACACCTCCCCCAAGATCGCCGCCCTGCGCGGGATCGTCCGCGATGTCCTGGAATCCGGCACTCCCCTGCTGGCCATCTGTCTCGGCCACCAGGTCCTCTCCTCGCTGCTGGGCCTGGAGCTCATCCGCAAACCCCAGCCGTACCAGGGCATGCAGCGTTCCATCGACCTGTTCGGCCAGCACGAGCGAGTCGGCTTCTACAGCACCTTCATCGCCGTTGGCTCCGTCCCCGGGGTCGAGATCGCCGCCGATCCTTCGAGCGGCGAGATCCACGCCCTCCGCTCTCGCGGCTTCGCCTCCACCCAGTTCCATCCCGAGTCCGTGCTCACCGAACATGGCATCGCCATCCTGGAGCGCCTGCTCACCGATCTGTTGCCGACTACGTAGTTCCGCCGACGCCCGGGATCACCCGCCCCATAGCATTGCGCATCGCCGCGACGAGAAGGGTTCCCACCACATGGCTGACGCGACCGCCCCCGACCTGCCCGACAACTGGGGCCGCTGGGGAGCCGACGACGAACTCGGCACCCTCAACCTCATCACCGACGACGTGCGGGCCCGGGCCGCCGCCGAGGTGCGGACCGGTCGGTGGGCGTCGCTGGCCCAGCCGATCACCCCTAACCCCATGATCAGCAGTCCGTTCGCGCCCACCACCGTGGACGTCTCTCCCGTGCAGCGGATGATGTCCCACACCGGCTCCGCCCTGTGCGCAGAGCTCCGTCGCCACACCTTCATGCCCACCATCGCCTCGCCCCACATCCACGGCCTCACCGGCATCGCCGTCAACCCCATCGCTCGCTTCTGACGGCGCAGGCTCAAGGGCGGGTCGGGCCTGTGTGCTTTCTCGGCCCCACCCGCCCTCCCTTCCATCCTGCGATGGCGGTCCTCGTCGCCCCAGGAGTTGTTGGATCACCGCATAGCGCACTGCACCGTGGATTCCGTAGGTTCAGGGACGAGCTGCGCCGCAGCGCGCGGCGCTTGGTCCGACCGGGAGGCGGCCGTGGCGGAGCTCAAGGCACGACGTCGTGAGTGATCGAGACAAGTTCCAACCGGCCGATTGACCGGCGGAGGGAGTTGAGTAGTGGCTGGCTCATCCCGGTGGATCACGCACGGCACACGGCGGGTCTACGCCTCGCCGTGGTTCGCCACGGAGCGGTGGGGCTGGGAGATTCCCGCGGGCTGGACGGATGACGGCGAGGAGCCGGCGGAGGCGGCGCGGCGGGAGGTGTTGGAGGAGTCGGGGTATCGCGTGGCGACGGTGGAGCCGCTGATGACGTACACGCCGATGTCGGGGATCAGCTCCCAGGTGTACCGGGTGTTCCTCGCAAGGGGTGCGGTGCTGGTGGGCGAGCCGGAGGTGGCGGAGGCGGACCGGGTGGAGTGGGTTCCGGTGGCGGAGGTCGCGAAGCTGATGGTCGCCGGACAGATGCCGGACGGACCGTCGGTGACGGCGTTGGGATTCTTTCTCGCCACTCGGTGACGGAGTCCCTAAATGGTCAGCCCAACGTGGCGATGCCGGCGAGAAAGATGTCGATGCCGGCGAGGAACTGGGCGCGGTCGTCGTGGTCGCGAACCTGGGTGGCAGCCTTGTGCATGAAGGGGAACTGGGCGGGGTCGAGCTGTGACCAGCGGGCGGCGACGGCGCTGAGGGCGGCGGATCGGGAGGCGGGGGTGCGGGTGTTGGTGGCGTTCTGGCCGGCGACGCCGAGGACGTAGTTGAGCAGGGCGCCGGCGGCGTCGAAGAGGGAGGGCTCGGGAACGCCGAGGGTGTCGAGGAGTCGGCCGACGCGTTCGTAGACCTGGAGCAGGGCGGGAAGCCAGGGCTCGCGGGCGAGTTGGGCGCCGCCCCAGGGGTGGGCGTCGATGGCGTCGAACAGGCCAAGGGCGATGGCGCGCAAGGAATCCCGAGGCTCGGCGTCGGTGATGACGCCGGCCATGACGCGCGAGAGGACGTCGTCGGTGGCGGCGGCGAGCAGGTCGCCCTTGTCGGCGACGTGGTGGTAGATCGCGCCGTAGCCGGTGCTGAGGCGAGTGGTGAGCGTGCGCAGGGTCAGGGCGTTCTCGCCGCCGCTGTCGAGCAGGTCGACAGCGGTCCTGATGATCACCTCCCGGGACAGGCCGTCGGCACGTCGCTGGGTCTTCTTGGCCACGGGCCTCATTCTGCCATGTTTGGATCGGCGATCCAAAGCCGTGCTAGCGTGATTGGAGCGGCGATCCAAACGGAGGAGACCCATGACGATCACGATCATCGGAGCCGGTCTCGGCGGCCTGGTGCTGGCCAGAGTCCTGCACGTGCACGGCATCCCGGTCACGGTCCACGAGGCGGACCCCTCGCCGGCCGCCCGCCGCCAGGGCGGCCTGCTCGACATCCACCCCTGGAACGGCCAGCCGGCGCTGGAAGCGGCCGGCCTGACCGAAGGGTTCCGCGAGCTCGTCCTGGCCGGCCGAGAGGCATATCGGATCATGGACCAGCAGGGAACCGTGCTGCTGGACCGACCCGACGACGGCACGGGCGAACGTCCCGAGGTGCCACGCGGCGAGTTACGGCAGCTGCTGCTCGATTCGCTGCCCGACGGCACTGTCCACTGGGGACGGAAGGCGACCGGCGTGCGGGCGCTCGGCGAGGGCCGCCACGAGGTGAGCTTCGCCGACGGCATAACCATCATGACGAGCGTGCTCGTGGGCGCGGACGGCGCGTGGTCGAAGGTTCGTCCGTTGCTGTCGGACGCCACCCCCGAGTACTTCGGCGTCGCGGTCGTCGAGACGTTCCTGTTCGACAGCGACAACCGCCATCCCGCCGCCGCGAAGGCGGTCGGCGCTGGAGCTCTGTACGCGCTGGCTCCAGGCAAGGGATTCCTTGCCCACCGCGAACGCGGCGGGACCCTGCACAGCTACGCCCAGTTGATGAAACCTCAGGACTGGCTCGCCAAAGCCAAAGCCGAAGTCGAAGTCGACGCCGCCACCATGACCGAACGAGTCGCCGAGGAGTTCGACGGCTGGGCCCCAGAGCTCACCGCCCTGATCAGCGACAGCGACACGCCGCCGGTGCTGCGCCGCATCTTCACGCTGCCGGCCGGGCACCGCTGGGATCGAGCGCCGGGAGTGACCCTGCTCGGCGACGCCGCCCACCTCCGGCCGCCGAACGGCGAGGGTGCCAACCTGGCCATGCAGGACGGGGCCGAACTCGGCCAGGCCATCGCCGCCCATCCTGACGACGTCGAAGCCGCGCTCACCCGGTACGAACAGGGCATGTTCGCCCGCGCCGCCGCCGTCGAGGCGGACGACGACGACATCTACCCGATCATGTTCGGCGACGACGCGCCCCACGGCATGGTCGCCGCGCTGAGCAGCGCCGAACAGGGCTAGATCCGGCGGGTCACTGTGGTGACGGGGCCCTTCTGGGCGACGCCGGAGTTGGCGAGCCAGCCGTCGAGCTGCTGCTGGACGCGGCCCAGGGTGGGGCGGCGGCCGGGGTCCTTGTCGAGGGAGGCCATCAGCAGCCGCCGGTGCACGGAACGCTCGGGCAGATTGGTGTTGGGCTCGGCGTTGGCCCCGGCGAGCAGGGCGGCCATGGGGTTCTCGCGGGTGCCGCGGGGCGGGTGGCCGGTGAGGGCGTAGCTGACGGTGGCGGCGAGCTGCCAGGCGTCGGAGGCGGGGCTGGCGGTCTCGCCGCGGGCGACCTCGGGGGCCAGGTAGTCGGGGGTGCCCATCATCATGCCGGTGGCGGTGAGGGTGGAGTCGCCCCGCCGCCTCGCCAGGCCGAAGTCGATCAGGTGCGGCAGGCCCTCGGGGTCGATGATCACGTTGGATGGCTTGAGGTCCCGGTGCAGCACGGACTTCTCGTGGGCGGCGCCGAGGGCCCCGGCGAGGGTGGACCAGAGGCGGGCGGCGGCCACGTCGTCGAGTAAGCCGTTGCGCTGCATGGTCTGCGCCAGCGACATGCCCTCGACGTACTCCATCACGATGGCGATGCCGTCCTGCTCCTCGAGGATGTCGTAGACGTGCACGCAGTTCTCGTGGCGGACCGCGGCCAGCGCCCGGGCCTCCCGGTACATGCGCTCCTGGGTGTCGGCGTCGGAGGTGTGGGCGATCTTGATGGCGACCTGGCGGTTCAGGTTGCCGTCCATGGCCAGCCACACCTTGCCGAAGCCGCCGGCCCCGAGCTGGCGGATGCGGCGGAACCGGCCGCCGAAGGAGTCGCCGGTGCTGTCGAACTTGGTGGGCGCGTCCAGCGGGTTGTAGACGGTCTTGTCCGGGTCCGGCGCGGGCGTGGTGGCCCACGGCAGCGGGCCGGGAGTCATGGCCAGGCCACCGGCGGCGGCCGACGGCGGCGGCTGCACGCGGGTGGACGGCGGCAGCGGCCGGGGCTGTGGCTGGAACTGGGTCTGCGGCCGCGGCTGCACCGGTGGGCGCTGCGGCTGGGGCTGCGGTTGGGGCTGGGCCTGGGTGTACATCTTGGTCGGCGGGTTCTGCCGGGGCATGGCCGCCTGCGTCTGGGGCTTGGCCGGCGGCAGCGAGGGCGGCGCCGGCCGGTGCTCCCCCAGCGCCTTGGCCCCGGGCTCGTCCGCGGCGGAGGCGTGCTTGGGATTGGGGTGCAGCACGGCGTCGCTGGGCGTGCCGAGCATCTTCACGGCCAGCACGCCGACCGCGCTGACCGGCAGGAAGCCCAGCCAGAGCAGCCCGACCACGCCGACCGGCAGGCTCAGGGTGGAGAACACCAGGATGATGTACGGGGCGTAGAACAGCCGGGCCGGCCAGCGGGCCCCGCCGCGGAAGGCGTTCTTGGCCTGCTTGGTGATCCAGAACAGCACGAACACCGGCACCACGACCAGGGCGGCGATGGACAGCCACCGCTCCGGGCCGATCACCCCGCCGCTGATCGCCTCGGCCCCCAGCGGCGTGTCCCCGAGCAGCCGGTTCTGGGGGGCCAGCACATAGCAGAACTTGTAGGTCAGGCTGGCCGCGCCGACCAGCTGCTGCGGGGCGTCGCGCAGCGCGTAGGCCGCCCCGGAGAACGCCGAGAACGGCAACAACAGGTTGCCGACCACGCCGATGCCGGTGAACAGCATCACCATCACCGGGTTGTAGTTGTTGCCGGTGACCTTGCGGATGAGGGCGACCACCATCGCCGCGGCGATCGGGGCCAGCGCGAAGAAGCCGCCGGTGATCACCGTCGTCAGCACCCAGTCGCCGTTGCAGACCTGCCATCCGAACGCGCTGTGCAGTCCAGACAGCAAGCCGATCACCAGCGCGCCGACACCATCCACGAAGCCACTCTATCGCCGAGCTGTCCTTGATAGCCCGTACAGAGCACAACCGTGTCTTTGCCGCCGCGTTCCGCGTCGGGGCTCGGCCCCTCGGACCCGCTGCCTTCGCTGGCCGGATTTTTCGAGGGCCGCACGTGCCGAGTGGCGGGGCACGTCGAGTGGCGGCCCTCAAAAAATCCGGCGGACACTCCAGGCAGCGGCGGGGCCGAGCACTTTCTCATGTTGGCGGCCGAGGGCCATTCACTTGAACGACCCCCGGCCAGATGAACTAGGGCAACGCCCAGGCCTGGGCGTTGGAGTTGTTGCAGTCGTAGATCTGGAGTTGGGTGCCGTTGGTGGTGGTGCTGTTGGGGTCGTCCAGGCAGCGGCCGGACTGGGGGTTGACCAGGCCGGCGCCCTGGACCTTCCACTGCTGGGCGCCGGAGCCGTTGCAGTCGTAGAGCTGCACCTTCACGCCGTTGGCGGTGCCAGAGCTGGTCACGTCCACGCACTTGCCCATGACCTGGAGGCTGCCGTCGCCGGGCGCGGCGAAGCGCTGGGCGTTGCTGCTGTTGCAGTCGTAGAGCTGGATCGCGGTGTTGTTGCCGAGGCCGCTGTGGTTGTCGTCGGCGCACTTGCCGGCGATGCCGGACGTGATGGGGCCGGTCTTCACGTAGGGAGCACCGGTGCCGGGGTAGGACGGCGGCGCGGAGGACGTGGCCCACGAGGTGTTGGCGGTGGTGCCGAGCACGTAGTCAAGCGTCCCACCGGTGTTGACGATTGACGGTGACAGGAACGCGTTGTTCCACGTGGATCCATTGAGGGACAACGACTGCACGTACGGCGCGTTGTCGGCGGCCTGCGGGGCGTTCACGGTCAGCGTGTGCCCGCCGGGCAGCGTGATCACGGTCTGGGTGAACATCGGGCTGCCCAGGGCCAGGTCGGCGGTGCCCGGGGTCTCCGGGAACATGCCCAGCGCCGACCACACGTACCAGGCGCTCATGGTGCCCAGGTCGTCGTTGCCGGCCAGGCCGTTCGGCTTGTCGGTCCAGATCTGGTCCTGGACCTGCCGAATCACCTGCTGCGTCCGGTACGGCTGACCGACGTAGTCGTACTCCCAGGGCAGTTCGATGCTGGGCTCGTTGCCCAGGTCCGACTTGCTGCCACCGGCCCCGTTGAATCCGGACAGCACGCTGTTCAGATACGACTGGTACGCCGCGTTACCGCCGAACGCGGTGGCCAGGCCGTGAATGTTGAACGGCACCATGCCGGTGTACTGCCACGAGGTGCCCTCGACGAAATTGTCGCCGCTGGTGGCGCTGAATCCGCCGGTCCAGGAACCGTCGGCCTGCCGAGGCTGCATGAACTTGCTGGAGGTGTTGAACAGGTTCACCCATTCCTGGGCCCGGTTGGCGAACTTGGTCTGGTTGGCGGTGTCGCCGAGCGCCCCGGCGAACGCCGACAGGGCGAAGTCGGCGGTGTTGTACTCCAGCTGCGTGGACACCGGGCCGTAGAAGTTGCAGCAGTTCCACTGGCCGTCGGCCGGCAGGTAGCCCGGCGTCGTGAGGTAGTTCTGACCAGGGCGGATGTTGCCCTGCGTGGACGCCTCGTGCACCATGGCGGCCAGCGCGGCCGAGGTGTCGAAATTACGGGCGCCGAAAGCGTAGTAGTCGGCGAGAATGGCCGTGCCGGGGTCGCCGACCATCACGTACGTTTCACCGTTGTTCAACGCCCACTTGGGCAGCATCCCGCTCTGCGCGTAGTCGTTGACCATGGACTGGGCGATGTCGCTGACGATATCCGGGGCGACCATCGCCGACAGCTGGGCCTGGGCCCGATATATGTCCCAGCCGGAGAAGTTGGCGTATTGCGCGTGCCCGCCGGTCACCGAGTGCACCTTGTTGTCGAATCCGATGTACTGCCCGTTCGAATCGGAGAAGACGTTCGGGTGCAACAGCGCGTGATACAGGGCCGTGTAGAAGGTCTGCTGCTGGGTGGTGGTGCCGCCGGCGATGGCTATTCGCCCCAGCATGGTGTTCCACGCCGAGTGCGCGGCCTGGTGCACCGAGTCGAAGTCCCAGTTGGGGTTCTCGGTGTCCCGGTTGCCCTGGGCGTTGGCCGTCGACACGTACGAGACGCCGACCTTGGCCTGCAGGACCTGGTTGGCGGTGGTGTCGAAGGTCAGGTACTCGCCGGAGGGCCCGGTCAGCTGCGGGGTGGCGGTCTGCGGCTGGGCCGGGGCGCCCGGGCGGGTGGTGTTCGGCGCCGGCCCCGAGGCGGAACTGAAGGTGCCGTTCACCGTGAACGGATGGTCGAACTTGGCGGCGAAGTACACCGTGTACGTCGCGGAAGCGCCACAGAAATGGCCGGTGGTGACCGATCCGACGACCTCGGTGTTGCTGACCGCCGTCACGGTGGTGTTGCTGACCGAGTTCTGGCTGCCGGCCAGCTTGATCAGCAGGTTGGCCTGCTTGGTCGCCGGGAAGGTGAAGCGGCCCATGCCGGATCTGGTGGTCGTGGTCAGCTCGGTGGTGATGCCGGAGTTGAGCTTGACCTTGTAGTAGCCGGCGTCGGCCTGTTCGTTGGCGTGCGAGAACGCCGCTGTCGCGCCGCCGTTGACGGCGCCGGTGGTGGGCAGGAAGGGCACATCGCCCATGGCCCCGCAGCCGGGACCGGCGATGTGGGTGAGGCTGAAGCCGGTGATCGAGGAGTCGTTGTATTCGTAGCCGCCGCCGTCGGGCCGGCTGGGCGTGTCCGGGCTCCACTGGACCATGCCGAACGGCGAGTCCGCGCCCGGGAAGTCATCGGCGGCGTTGCTGGTGCCGATGAACGGGTTGACGATCGAGGCAGGGTCGGCCACTAGCGAGGGCTGTGCCGGGGCCGCCGATGCAGAGGGGATCGGCCCGAGCGGAATGAGCAGGGTCGCCAGCGCGGCCAACGCCAGCGTCGGGGTTAAGGCCATCAAGTTCACCCTTTCGCGATGACATCGTTGTCATAACCACCGATATGAACATCGGCCGCCCCAGCGGCCCGACGCACCGCCGAGCGGCCGATCATGACCATCGGTCACGTCGACCATGCGGCCCAGGGACGAACCGGATACATCGGAGGACTGTTGACCGGGGGCCGTGCACCCGCGTAGAAAGTCACTGCCGCGCGCCACCGCCACGCCGTGCTCGTTCCACACGAGCGCGGCTCGTTCCTCGTGAGGACGTGCATAGGTGATCGGTCAGCTCGGTGCGGCGCTGGTGACAACGGTGGGCCTGGTCCTGGCCCCGTTGTGCCACGACGCGGCCTCAGTGAAACCCCCGCACACCGTGGTGATGGACGGCCATGCCCTGGCCGCGACCAAGGTGCGGCTGGTGACGGGCACCGCGTCCCAGGCGACCCGCACCGCGTACAACCTGCTCGTCAAGACCGCCGACGCGGACCTGACGGCCGGTCCGTGGTCGGTGATGGACAAGCCCCAGACCCCGCCCAGCGGCGACAAGCACGACTACATGAGCCAGGCCCCCTACTGGTGGGCCGGGCCCAAGACGCCGGACAACCCGATGGGCTGCCCGTACGTCAACAAGGACGGCCAGCGCAATCCCGAGGCCGACGCGATCACCGACCACACCTACCGGATGGTGGCCTGGGACGCGATCCGGGACCTGGCGCTGGCCTGGTACTACACCGGCGACGCGCGCTACGCCGCCCGCGCCGAGCTGGACATCCGCACCTGGTTCCTGAACCCGGCCACGGCGATGAACCCGAACCTGAACTTCGCCCAGATCATCCCGTGCAGCACCAAGATCTCCGGCACCGGCATCATCGACTCCTCGCAGAGCCTGACCCAGGTGCTGGACGCGATCACCGTGCTGGAGTCGGGCGCGCCCGGCTGGAGCGGCAAGGACTCGACCGGCCTGAAGGCCTGGTTCACCAAGTTCCTGGACTGGATGCAGACCAGCCCGCAGGCCAAGCTGGAGCTGGCCGCCACCAACAACCACGGCAGCTTCATCGACCAGCAGAACGCCGCGATGGCCGCCTACATCGGCAACACCAAGCTGGCCAAGAGCATTGTCGAGTCGGTGAAGCTGAACCGCATCGACAAGCAGATCAAGCCCGACGGCAGCCAGCCGCTGGAGCTGACCCGCACGATGTCGTGGCACTACTCCAACTTCAACCTGGTGGCGCTGGGCCGGCTGGCCGAGATCGGCCAGAACCTGGGCATCGACCTGTGGCACTACACCAGCCCCAGCGGCGGCAACATCCTCAAGGCGGTCGACTTCCTGATCCCGGCCGCGGAGAAGGGCCAGAGCGCCTGGCCGTACCAGCAGATCAACGTGTTCGACCAGTCGATCGCCGTGGACATCTTCCACGCGGCCGCCGACCAGGCCCACGACAAGGCCGCCGGCGCGGCGATCGCCAAGACCCCGGTGCCGGCCCTGGGCGACCTGTGGCCCGTCCGGCCCGGCGTGACCTCCCTCGACCCGCCGCTCAAGTGACCGCCTGACAGGAGTTCTCAACGATGAAGCCACTGCGCGGTGGCGTGCTGCTGGCTGCCCTGCTCACGGTGAGCATGGCGGGCATCGGGCACGCCGACGCGGCGACCACGGTCTACGTGTCGCCGACCGGATCGGATGCCAACCCGGGCACCAGCGCCTCGGCCCCGCTCAAGACCGTGGGCCGGGCCCAGCAGGTCGTGCGGGGCCTGGTCGCCGGCCAGACCGGGGACATCACCGTGAGCCTGGCCGACGGCGTGTACCCGCTGTCGTCCACGTTGTCGTTGGGCGCCAACGACAGTGGGACGGGCGGGCACAACGTGGTGTGGACCGCGGCGACCGGGGCCCATCCGGTGCTCAGTGGCGGCATCGGGATCACGGGATGGACGAAGTCGGACGCCGGCAAGAACATCTGGTCGGCGCCTGCACCGTCCACTCTGGACACCCGTCAGCTGGACGTGAACGGCGTCCGGGCTCAGCGGGCGAGTGGGCAACTGCCCGTCACGCTGACCCGGACGGCCACCGGCTACACCGCTTCGGCGTCCACGATGGCCGGTTGGCGCAACCCGAGTGACATCGAGTTCGTGTACCGGGGCGGGCTCGGCGCGTGGACCGAGCCCCGCTGCCCGATCGGCTCGATGTCCGGCAAGACCATCACGATGGCCCAGCCGTGCTGGAACAACTCGGAGAAGCGCGTGATGCGCACCGACGGTTCCGGCCGCACGTACGAACTCGTTGGCCGGCAGGCGATCACCGAGTCGCCGACGCTGGTGGAGAACGCCTACGAGCTGCTCGACTCCCCCGGCGAGTGGTACCTCGACCGGGCCAAGCACACCGTCTACTACATCCCGCGCAGCGGCGAGAACCTCGCCACCGCAACGGTCACCGCGCCGCAGCTGGAGCACCTGGTGACCGGCGACGGCGTGCACAACGTGGTGTTCAACGGCATCCAGTTCTCCTACGCGACCTGGTTGCAACCCAACACATCCGAGGGCTTCTCCGAGATACAGGCCAACTACACGCTGACCGGCGCGCACGGCTGGGACCAGCAGGGCCTGTGCAAGTTCGTGCCCGGCGGCACCTGCCCGTACGGGGCGTGGACCAAGCAGGGCGCGGCGGTGACCCTCACCGGCGACCAGAACGTGCAGTTCACCGACGACTCGTTCACGCATCTCGGCGGCACCGGGCTGGATCTGGGCACCGGCTCGCAGAACGACCTGGTCAAGGGCAGCGTGTTCACCGACATCTCCGGCAACGGCCTGGCCCTGGGCGGCGTCGACGTGGTCACGCCGACCGCCGCGCAGCGCACCAGCAACGACCAGATCGTCGACAACCACGTGTACAACGTGGCCTCGGAGTTCGTCGGCGGCATCGGCATCGACATCGGCTACGTCGAGCACGCCACGGTCTCGCACAACCAGATCGACCACGTGCCCTACACCGGCATCTCCATCGGCTGGGGCGGCTGGCCGGACAAGGTGAAGCTGCCGGCGCAGCCGAACTACTCCAACAACAACACGCTGGCCAACAACCTGATCTTCGACCACATGCAGCTACTCAACGACGGGGCGGCCATCTACACCAACGGCATCACCGGCTCCTCGCTGGCCGGCGGCGAGCACATCACCGGCAACCTGTTCCACGACCAGACCGGCAAGGGCCACGTGATCTACACCGACAACGGGGCCAGCTACATCACCATCACCGGCAACGGCGTGTACAGCACCGGCGCGGCCAACGCCTGGGGCAGCAAGCACGTGGACTACACCGCCAACGACGGCAACTACGACCCGCTGGACATCGAGAACAACTACTGGCAGAACGGGTCCGGCGACTCGAACTCGAAGAAGGTCGTGCTGAAGAACAACCACGCCATCACCGGCGCGAGCGGCGTGCCGGCGAGCATCGTGGCCAACGCCGGCATCGAGAAGGCCTACACCGGCATCCTGAACTGGAAGCCGGCCGCCTGACCTCCATGTCATGAAGGGCCCCTTCCGCACGTTCAACGTCAGGAAGGGGCCCTTCATGACGTTGAACGCCAGGAAAGCCCCCTTCCCAACACTCGGGGCCGGCGCGCTACGGCACGCGACGGGCGAGGTGGGCGACGAGGTCGGCGTTGACCTCGACCATCTCGGGCAGGACGTCGAGGATCCGGCTGTACACCTGTTCCCGCGTCGCGGCCGGCAGTTCGAGATAGGCCGAGATGGTGGACAGCAGGCCGACGTAGTCGTGCGCACTCATCATCGAGCGGCGTTCCACCACGGACTGCTGAACGTCCTCGAACAGGTCGGACTGCTGGAGCTCGGTGCCTGGCCACTGCATGGCCTGCTCCGGCGGCGTTCCGTCCGGCGAGGGAATCTCGTCGCTGTCCAGGAACGGAGCTCGGGCCGCGTTCACGGCCGCCAGCAGCGCCGGGTCGGCCAACAGGGTTCGGCCGCCGACCGAGGCGAACACGCCGCCGGGTTCCAGCATCGCGGCCACGCGCGGCCACCGGTTGTCCGGATTAGTCCAGTGCAATGAGGCTGCCGCGTAGACCAGCCCGTAGCCACCGCCCGGCGGCAGGTCCTCGAAGGCGGCGTGCACGGTCTCGACGGTCGGCAATTGCTTGCGCAGCTCCGCCAACATGGCTTCGTCGGGATCAGTCGCGGTGACCGCGATTCCCCGCTGTGCGAACAGCCGCGTGGCCTTGCCCGTGCCCGCGCCGATCTCCAGGGCTGTCCGCACCGGCCGGCCCGCGTAGGCCAGCACCAGGTCGGCGAGGCTGTCGGGATAACCGGGCCGGAACCGCTCGTAGGTCTCCGCCACCGCTCCGAAACTCAAGGCACGCCCAGACATGAAGAGCATCCTGGCACGGGGCGAGCGGTTGACGCCCGGCGATTTTCGGCGGCCGAGCCGGGCAGGATGCCCTGCACATCCCACCCGGCCCACGTCGGGACGGCAACACCAGCGGGTGGCGGCCCGCTGCCACTGCCTACCCAGTCGGCCGCGATCCGTCCGCGCGGACGTCTTTCTTCGCATCGCCTGCCGTGGCGAGCGTAACGAGCCCACCGGTTCCGCCGGTCCGGCCGCGACGTCGGGCAGGGATATCCCCCACGAGCGTCAGAGGGCCTGGCTGAAGCGGATCGCGTTGCCGAACGGGTCGCGCAGGCCGCAGTCGATGCCGTAGTCGCGCTTGGTCGGCTGGTCGGTGAACTCGACGCCCTTGGCCAGCAGCGTCTCGTACGTCTTCTGGCAGTCGTCGGTGGTGAAGAACAGGGTGCCGGCCATCGCGCCCTTGGTCAGCAGTTCCCGCACCTGGTCGGCGGTGGCCTCGTCCATGCGGGGCGCGCCCGGCTTCTCCAGCAGGATCTCCCGGTCCTTCTCCCCCGGGACGTTGACCGTCAGCCACCGCATGAAGCCGAGATCGGCGTCGGTGTTGACCTCCAGGCCGAGCTTGCCGACGTAGAAGTCGAGCGCCTCGTCCTGGTCGAGCACGAAGATCTGGGAAATCTTGATTCCGGTGAACATGCCGCAGACGCTAGTGCCGGCGGCCGGGCCGGCGCTTATCCAAAACTGCTGTCTTCACCCGTGGGGTCGCATCCACGACATCGCGAAGCAGGTCGGCACCGCCGCCAGCGGCCCGCGGGCCCGGTAGTCCGACGGCGTCTCGCCGACGATGTCCCGGAAGGTGCGGCTGAACGTGCCCAGGCTGGTGAAGCCCACCTCCAGGCAGATGTCCGTGACGCTGCGGTCGCCGGACCGCAGCAGGAACATCGCCCGTTCCACCCGCCGCCGCTGGAGATAGCGGTGCGGCGTCTCCCCGAACGTCGCCCGGAAGGTCCGGCTGAAGTGGGCCGGCGACACGTGCGCGATCCGGGCCAGCGCCGCCACGTCCAGCGGCTGCGCGTAGTTCCGGTCCATGGCGTCCCGGGCCCGCAGCATCCGGCGGTTGATGTCCTCCACGGCACGGCTCACGGCCCGATGACATCACATGACGGCGGCCGGCCCGGTCACCCGCTGCCCCTTCGTGGCCAGATGATGGGAACGGTTGCGGGCCGCCGGGCTCGGTGAGGATGCTCGGGGGCATGTCCATCACCAGCGGCGTGCTCGTCGGCAATCCCCGTCCCGCTTCCCGCACCCTCGGCGCCGCCGTCGCGCTGCGCGACGCCGTGCACCTCGTGCTCGGCGACGCCACGGCCGGCCCCGTCGTCGACGCGGCCGAGCTGGCCCAGGAGGTGTTCGCCCCCGGCGCCACCGCGGTCAAGGCCGCCCTGGAGTCACTGGCCGCGGCCAAGGTCCTCGTCGTCGCCTCCCCCACCTACAAGGCCACCTACACCGGCCTGCTCAAGGCCGTGCTCGACCAGGCCCCCGCCGGCTGGCTCAAGGGCGTCGTCGCGCTGCCGCTCCAGGTCGCCGCGTCCGACAAGCACGCCCTGGCCGTCGACCTCCACCTTCGCCCCGTGCTCGTCGAGCTCGGCGCCACCGTGCCCGGCCCCGGCGTGTTCGTGAACGAGGCCCGCCTGGCCGGCGACCGCGACGCCCTGGCCAAGGAACTGGCCGAAGAGCTGGAGTCCACCGGCACCGCCGACGCGCTGCGAGCCCTGCTCCGCTGAGTTCCCTCGGGGTGTCCCTGCGCAATCACCGGCGCACCTCCCGCGGAGCGACGGGCCGGGCGACCCTTCCGGGCACGGCCCGCCGCGCGCCGCCGACGACGGCGTGCCCGAACCTCTGGCCATTCCCGACGGCTCCTCAACGCCCATCGGAGTGCCGCTCACCACTCCTGGCCACCAGTGCCGCACTCCTGGCCCGCAGCGCGGCACTCCTGGCAAGCAGCACGGCGCTCTCCGCACGCAACTCCTTGGCCGTGTCTCGCAGCTCTTCGTGCGAGGCCGGTCGATGGGCGACAGCAGAACCAAGCTCGTCACAGTCCAGATGGGCATGCATCCGCAGCCTCCTCAGGCTCGTCCAACCGGGACACTTCTGGCCCTCAACGACCTTGCGGGCATGCCCTTGGACACAAGCACCTACAGGGGATACCCCTCACAATTGATCGTTTAACACCGCACCGGCCGCGCCATGCGCTCTTCGCTGTCCTCGGCCCCGCTGAACGGCCCGCCAGTGGATCACCGCCAAGCCGTCTCCAGGCCGTGAGACTCCGGACAGGGCCAGGCGCAACCGGACCCCACCGGCACTCTGATCACCGCTCCGCTAAGTTCCCCGGGGTGTCCGTAGCAGCGAGAATGAACCGTTTGCCCATCACGCGGTCGCACCGGCTGGCCACGGTGGCCATCGGCCTGGGCCTGTTCTTCGACATCTATGAGATCTTCCTGGCCGGCACGCTGTCCACCGTGCTGGTCGCGCAGTTCCATCTGGACAAGGCGATCCTGCCGGCGGTGCTGGCCTCGACGTTCGTGGGCATGTTCGTGGGGGCGATCCTGCTCGGCCGGCTGGCCGACCGGATCGGGCGGCGGCGGGCGTTCCTGGTCAGCCTGGGCGTGTACTCGCTGTTCTCGCTGCTCGGGGCGGCCAGCATCGGGCCGTGGACGCTGATGGTGAGCCGGTTCTTCGCCGGTGTGGGCGTCGGCGCGGAGCCGGCGGTGTCGGACACCTATCTCGGCGACCTGCTGCCGCCGCGCAAGCGCGGCCTCTACACCGGCATCGCGTACACGCTGTCGTTCGTCGGCGTGCCGACGGTGGGCTTCCTGGCCGCCTGGCTGGTGCCGACCGGCCCGGAGGCGTGGCGCTGGCTGTTCGTGATCGGCGCGGCCGGCGCGGTGATCGTGTTCCTGCTGCGGACCGGCCTGCCCGAGTCGCCGCGCTGGCTGGAGTCGGTGGGCCGGCACGAGGAGGCCGAGCGGATCGTCGCCCGGTTCGAGGCCGAGGCCGGCGGCGACCTGCCGGAGCCGGTGGCCGACGAGACGCCGAACACCACCGGCTCGGTCGGCTCGCTGCTGCGGCCGCCCTACCGCCGGCGGACGATCATGATGTCGGTGTTCCACCTGCTCCAGACGTTCGGCTACTACGGCTTCGGCACGCTGGTGCCGATCGTGCTGGCGGCCAAGGGCTATCCGATCGTGCAGTCGCTGCTGTTCAGCGGCATCACATTCGTCGGCTACCCGGTCGGGGCTGCGCTGTCGCTGCCGATCATCGAGCGGGTCGAGCGCAAGCACCTGGTGATCGTGTCCGGCCTCGGTATGGCGGTGTGCGGGCTGGCCTTCGGCTTCGCCTCGTCCGAGGCGCTGATCCTGACCTTCGGCTTCCTGTACACGGCCGTGAGCAACGTGTTCAGCAACGCCTTCCACGTCTACCAGGCGGAGATCTTCCCCACCGGGCTGCGCTCCACCGCGGCCGGCGCCACCTACTCGCTGTCCCGGTTGTCCAGCGCGGCCATGCCGTTCGTGCTGGTGCCGCTGCTGCACGCGACCAACTCGGCGGTGCTGTTCGCCGTGGTCGCCGCGGCCATGGTCGGCGTGGCGCTGGACGTGGGCCTGCTCGGGCCGCGCACCACCGGCCGGGATCTGGAATTGGTCAACATCTGAGCAAACCCGTCGGCCTACTCGCGCGTAGTCATCACCGTGGGACGAATGACGGCGAGTGGACGACTACGGGCGGCCCGGCAACACACGCGGCGGGCGGCGCAGCCTTTGGCCGCGCCGAGCGAGCCGCCTCGCCCGAGCCGCCGCAAGCCCGGCACCGGCTGGCTGGTGTACGTGTTTCCGCTGGTCATAGCCCTGACCGCGATCACCGCGTTCCGGATCGTCAAGGAGCCGCCGGCCGAGCCCGAGCCGACGCCCACCCCGGCCGCCGGCACCTCCGCGCCCGTCTCCATCGGCGAGGCCCCGCCCGGCGCGAAGTTCGCCAAGCAGCTGGCCTCGGCCGAACTGCCCGACGGCGGCCCGCTGCCGGCCGCCGGCAAGGGCACCTTCCACGTCGTGCCCGGCGCCTCGCCGCAGGTCGGCAAGGGCAAGCTCACGACGTACACCATCGAGGTCGAGGACGGTTTCCAGCCGGTCGGCGGGGACAACGACTTCGCCGCCACCGTGCAGGCCACCCTGTCCAACCCCAAGAGCTGGATCGGCGGCGGGCAGATCGCCCTCAAGCGCGTCGACGCCGGCAAGCCCGATCTGCACATCCGGCTGGCGTCCCAGCAGACCGCCCGCAGCCCCCAGGTCTGTGGCTTCGACATCCCGTACGACACGTCCTGCCGCCTCGGCGACGCCGTCTACCTCAACGACGCCCGCTGGGAACGCGGCGCCGTGGCCTTCCAGGGCAACATGCTGCTGTACCAGCAGTACGCGGTGAACCACGAGGTCGGCCATTTCTTCGGCGGCAACCACCAGCCCTGCGCCGACAACGGCGGCCTGGCCCCGGTGATGATGCAGCAGACGTTGAGCACCGCCAACAACGACCTCGCCGAGCTCACCACCCAGAACCCGCAGGGCATCGTGATCCCGCACGATGGCAAGGTCTGCCAGCCCAATCCCTGGCCGTTCCCGGTCGCGGGCCAGGGTCGGTGAGCCGCCCCTGCGGTACGGTGGCCTGGTCGGGGGTACCTCGCACGCCGGCGTTCGAGCCGGCGTCGGTCCCGGCGATCCGACCGGCCGCGTGATTCCGGCCGGAGACGGGAGCGCCGACATGTCGTCGGATCGCGTGCCCAACGGTGACACCGCCCGGATGTCCAAAGTCCACGCGGACGCGCAGCAGACGTTACGCACCCAGCAGGCGCTGGCCGCCCGCACCGTCGCCGGCCACTGCCTCGACGAGGCTGATCGCGGCACCCTGCTGGAGATGCTCGGTCTGGTCGACGACGAGGGGCGGGAGGACGTCACGAGGGCGCTCACCCTCGGTCTGACCGGCTATCTACGGGCCGTGGCCAACGCCGTCGGCGAGCCCGCCGCCGGCACGTCGTGCGAGGTCAGCGACACCGCCACCGCGTACATCGGGCTGACCGTCAAGGGGCCACGGGACCTGATGCTGGTGTGGAGCGAGCGTGACGGCTGGGCCGTGCTGGTGGAGACCGCTCCGGCCGAGTCGCCCATCGTCGTCTCCCGCCTCGGCGGTGACGATCCCGCGCCGCCGCCGTGGGTGGTCTCGCGCTTCGTCTCCGACACGCTGGCCGAGGTCCCGAGCCAGCCCTCGCCGCAGGCCCACCACCGGCAGAACCGGCAGCAGCTGGCCGACCGCCTCGCCGCCTACGCCGCGCCAACCGAGCTCAACTAGCCCGGAAACGGATCCGCGCCCGGCGGCAACTGCCACCGGGCGCGGATTCACGGGCGTCGTGCTCAGACGGCGCTGACCGCCTGGGCCTGCGGGCCCTTCTGGCCCTGGCCGACCTCGAACTGCACGCGCTGGTTCTCCTCCAGCGACTTGAAGCCGTTGCCCTGGATCTCCGAGTAGTGCACGAACAGGTCGGCGCCGCCGCCGTCCGGGGAGATGAAGCCGAAGCCCTTCTCCGAGTTGAACCACTTCACGGTGCCCTGCGCCATGTTTTTCTCCTCTACAGGTGTCTTCCGGTCCGCCGCGGCTGCCACGGACCAAGCCGCATGCGGCGGGGAGCTCTTCCTGGAGGAATTCGTACGCCCGCGACACTGTTTCGCGAGCGCGTGAATGAACACGAACACAAAACCAACGACTACCGCCAGTCAACCACACGGGGTCCCCCACGACAAAACCCGTGTCGGCCACGCCACCCCGCCTGCCAGCAGGAACGCATGCGTGAGCACTCGACCGCTGGATCGTCCGCGTGCCGATCCGGCTCTGACCCCTCGATGCCGGGAAGGGGGCTTTCCCTGCGTTGAACGCGAGGAAAGCCCCCTTCCCGGCATCGGGTCGCTCGCCCGATGGGACGACTCAGATGACCTCGGCGGCCTCGTCGAACTCGAGGCGAGGCAGGCGGGGGAACCAGGCCTCGGGGCCGGGCTTGCCGATGTTGACCACGACCAGGGGCTCCTGGGTGCCGTCGGCGAAGAACTCCTGGCGCACGCCGGCGGCGTCGAAGCCGGTCATGGGGCCGGCGGCGAAGCCGGCGGCGCGCACGCCCAGGATGAAGTAGCCGACCTGGAGCAGGGCGTTGAAGCGGGCCATCTGCTCGCGCTGGGACAGCTCGGGGAAGCGGTCCTTGGCGTTGGGCACGTGCGGGAAGGTCCGGTGCAGGTGCTCGTGGAAGTCGCTGTCGGCGGACAGGATGGCGACCACGGGGGCGGTGGCGGTCTTGGGCCGGTTGCCCTCGGCCATGAAGGGCAGCAGCCGCGCCCGAGCCTCGTCGGAGCGCACGAAGGTGACCCGCAGGGGCTGGATGTTCATGCTGGTCGGGGCCCACTTGACCAGGTCGTAGATGGCCCGCAGCTGCTCGTCGGAGACGGGCTCGTCGGAGAAGGTGTTGGCGGTGCGGGCCTCGTGGAACAGCAGCTCCTGGGCGGAGCGCTCGAGCTCGAGGACATCAAGGGTCGCTGAGGTCATGCCCGGTCCAACGAGGCTGAACGCTCAACTATTTCGAGTCAGAAGGTTGAGTGTTCACCCTCACACCGTTGAAGAGCAGGTTGAGCAACACGGCGGCGATGCTGCCGGCGCTGATGCCGGAGTTCATGATGGTCTGGAACCAGCCCGGGAACTGGGCGTACACGGTGGGCGCGGCCACCGGGACCAGGCCGATGCCCAGGGCCACGGCCACCACCATGAGGTTGGAGCCGCCCTCGAACGACACAGTCCGAAGCATCCGCACGCCGCCGGCGGCCACCGAACCGAACATGACGATGCCGGCCCCGCCCAGCACGGGCATCGGCACCGAGGCGACGATCTCGCCCAGCACCGGGAACAGCCCCAGCAGCACGAGAATGCCGCCGGCGGTGGCCACCACGTACCGGCTGCGCACCCGGGTCAGCGCGACGAGCCCGACGTTCTGCCCGAACGCGGTGTACGGGAAGGTGTTGAACACGCCGCCGAGCAGACTGGACAAGCCGTCCGCGCGTAGCGCCCGGGTCAGCGTCACGGTGTCCACCGGCCGGTCCACGATCTCCCCGACGGCCAGCACACTGCCGCTGGTCTCGGTCATGGTCACCAGCATCACGATCACGAACGCCACGATCGCGCCCGGCTCGAAGGTCGGCAGTCCGAAGTGGAACGGCGTGCTGACCTCGACCAGCGGCGAACCGCCCACATGCGAGAAATCGGCCAGCCCCAACGGAATCGCCACCAGGGTGCCGACCACGATGCCGACCAGGACGGCGATCCGGCCGAGCAGGCCGGGCACAAAACGGTGCACCAGAACAACAAGCACCAACACACCGAAGGCGACGGCCAGGTTCAGCGGCTTGCCGAAGCCGGGCGCGCCGGTGCCGCCGGCGGCCCAGCCGACCGCGACCGGCAGCAGGGACACGCCGATCACCAGGATGATCGTGCCGGTCACCACCGGCGGGAAGAACCGGGTCAGTTTGGCGAAGTACGGCGCGATCAGCACCACCATCAACCCGGACACGATGATCGCGCCGTAGCCGGCCGGCAGCCCGCCGCCGGTGGTGCCGATCATCACCATCGGCGTCACGGCCGCGAACGTGCAGCCCTGCATGATCGGCAGCCGGGCCCCGAACACCCAGACTCCCAGGCACTGCAACAGGGTCGCCACCCCGGACACCAACAGGTCGGCGTTGACCAGGTAGCCGATGTCCGCAGTGGACAGATGCATCGCGCCGCCGACGATGAGCGGCACGGCCACCGCGCCGGCGTACATGGCGAGCACGTGCTGCAGGCCGAACGTGAGCAACTGACCGGCGGGAAGCCGCTGGTCGACAGGGTGCGCGGAGCGGGTCATCGGCGGAGTCTAGGTCCGCCGCGTTACCACCGCGTCACGCAGTGCCGTCAGGCCACCGGGGAGGTCGTCTCGTTCTCGGCCAGCTGCGCCTGCACGCGGTGGGTGACCTTGCGCTCGGCCACGAAGGACAGGAACGGGATGGTACCGGCCAGCAGCACACCCAACGTGTACAGCGGCTGCCACTTGCTCTTCAGCGACAGGTCGAAGGCGAACGCCAGGTAGACCATGTAGAAGAAGCCGTGGATCGGGCCGACGATGGCGACCAGGGTCGGCGCGTCCGAGGCGTACTTCAGGATCACGCCGACGGTCAGCACGAGCAGTCCGACACCGGTCAGGTAGGCCATGAACCGGAACCGGGCGAGGGAGCCCTTCATCGACTTACTCTCCGTCTCTCGCGCTCAGCGCCGCGAGGTAGCTGTTGTACTGCGCCATCGCGTCGTCCACCGGCTCGGCGGCCGCGGTGCGCCACTCGGTCGGCGACCGGCGGGGCTTGGCCGCGAGCACGGGAGCCTCCTCGACCACGGTCTCGGCCGCCGCCTCGGCGGTCTGCTCAGACGCGCGACGCTCCTTGTCCAGCTGCCACATCCGCCAGTACATGAACGGGATGAACAGGCCGAACAGCGGCCACTGCAGGGCGTAGCCGAGGTTCTGCAGGGTGCCGGACGACTCCTGCGACCGGTCCCACTGCCACACACCGAGCCGGAAGCAAGCCAGCATGGCCGCGAGGGCCACCAGGTGCACCAGCAGCCAGCGGGGGGCTAGCAGTCCGCGAAGAACCACGTTGACGACGGTAACACCGACGGGTCAGTGGCCCGCACTGGCCTTGGCCGCGGCGTCGGCCACGCTGAAGACCTTCTGCCCGTATTCCACCGAGTTGTTGTAGGACAGCACGGCCGCCCACCACCCGGCCGCGGTGGCCAGGTCCCGGCCTCCGGCGCACAGGTAGCGCCCGGCGGTGACGGTGGCGTCGTCGATGTTCTGCGGGTTGGCCACCCCGTCGCCGTTGCCGTCGGAGGCCCAGTTCCGCCAGGTGGACGGGATGAACTGCATGGGGCCGACGGCGCGGTCGTGCACCGGGTCGCCGTCCAGGGCGCCGCCGTCGGTGTCGGAGATGTTGGCCACGCCCGAGCCGTCCAGCGGCACGCCGATGATCGGCTTCGACTCGTCGCCGTTGGGGAGCAGCGTGGCCCCACCGAAGCGGCCGTGGTCGGACTCGATACGGCCGATGCCGGCCAGCATCGTCCACGGCAGATGGCAGGACGGCTGCACCTTGGCCAGGGTCAGGTCGGCGTTGGCGTACGCGCGCAGCGCGCGGGCCGGGATGCCGGTGGCCGCGGACACGCGGGTCAGCCAGGCCTCGGCGGTCTCCTCCCGCCCGGCCGCGGCGGCCTGCGCCGAGGGTTGGGCGGCGTCGGCGGCCGGAGCCGCCGCACCTACCTGCACCGGCGCGGGTTTGACGTGCAGCGCGGGGAAGTCCTGGGCCACGGGATGGGGAGTCGGCGTGCTGGCCCGCTGGACCAGCCACAGCGCCGCGCCCGCCACCGCGAGCACCACAAGGACAACCAGCAGCCGGAACACCACCCTCGGTGGGCGAGCGGACGACGGTGTCGTCGGCTCGGACTGCTGGATCGCCATCACCACAGGCTACTCACAAGTAGCCACAAAACCACTGGCTACCGGCGGCGAATCACCGCCGGTTCGCCCGATTCAGGGACGCTGCTGGCGATTCAGCCGAGCCACGCACCACGCTGCCGCACTGCCCCGACGCAGGTGCTCCAGCACAGTAAGCGGGCCCAGACGACGCGCCAGGTCGGACGGCGCCAGGCCGGCCGCACGGTAGTCCAGCGCACGCTGGTCGAGTGGGCTGATGCCGGCGTCCCACCAGGCTTCGGCCTCCTCGACGGCGCCCGCCAACTGCCAGCAGGTGGCGACCTCGGTGAGCAGCTCGTCCGGCACGCCGGGCAGCCGCTTGCGCATCGCCGCCAGGTAGGCCGGATCGACGGCGTCCACCTCGAACAAGCCCCGCGAACTGCCCCGGCCACCCCGCTGCGCGGGAATCCCGGGCCGCTGGCGCGGAACGGTCGGCGTCTCGGCCAGCCACTGGGACTTGATCCGATTCACCTCTTGGAG
Organism: Kutzneria sp. CA-103260; assembly: GCF_018263855.1. Taxonomy (GTDB): domain Bacteria; phylum Actinomycetota; class Actinomycetes; order Mycobacteriales; family Pseudonocardiaceae; genus Kutzneria. Next base: position 6,245,067 of record NZ_CP073318.1, read on the forward strand.
CTCGGCGTCCTGCGACCGCTCGGCAGTCCACTGCCTGACGAGCTCGTCGACCCCGGAGTCTTCGACCATCCGTGCCTCCTCATGGCTGATGATCACCCAACGCCTGCGAACCGTATTGCGTTCCGCCGGAGCACCGCTAGACCCGATTCCCGTTACCAGGGCGTGATCGGGGTTAATGCACCCGGTCGGTGGAACTGTGCCTGCGCTGACTACTTTGCGCAATCGGCCAGCCAGGTGTCATGACGGGATGAGTTGGCGCACGAACGTGATGATCGCCTGCGCTCCGTAACCGAGGCCCCCGACGACCTCCTTCACCCAGTTGGCGGACGCCGCCGGCTGGGCGATCAGCGCGAACAGCACCAGCGCCACGGCCGCGATGATGAGAATCCGTTTCATCCCTCGTGCACCTTCTTCGTCCGCGGACACGCCCGTCCGGACCATGATCGACCATGGGCCGGACGACGTCGCCCAGCGCAGGCGGGCGTGTCGTCGTTCCCGGGTCGGGGTCACTCCGTCGGGTCTGGCATGACCGTAGCGTACGCAGGCGTGATCGCAGGTCAGACCGCGCAAAGGTGTCAACTCGGGCACGTTGCCAGCATCGAGACCAGCGCGTCGTGCTCGGCCTGGGTCACGAACAGCTGGTAGGTGTGCTTCACGATCACCCAGTTGGTCGCGTACGTGCACCAGAAGGCCTGGTTGGAGGGCTTCCAGGAGGCCGGGTCCTGATCTCCCTTGCCGCGGTTGCTGGCCGCCGAGACGGCCAGCAGCTGGGGCGCGGTCAGGTCGTTGGCGAACTGGGAGCGCCGCTCGTCGGTCCACTTGTCGGCGCCGGTCCGCCAGGCGTCGGCCAGCGGCACCATGTGGTCGATGTCCAGGTCGCCGGCCTTGCTGACCTGCTTGTTGTCGTACGGGCTGACCCACTTGCCGCTGGTCGCCCGGCAGGAGGCGTCCTTGCGCACGTCCTTGCCGTCCCGCTCGATGACCACCTCCCGGGTGTCGCACCCGTTACCCTGTGTGACCCAGTGCTTGAACCGATCGCGCGAATAGCCGGCCATCGGGTGCCATGCTCCGATCGGCAGCTCGGCCAACTGGACCTGAGCCGTCGAGGACCCGTTGGCGGTGGGAGTTGCCGGCCCGGCAACGTCCTTCGCGACGAACGCCGCTATCACGAGAACGACAACTCCGGCAAGGGTCAGCAACCACCGTCGAGCACGCATGCCGAGATCATTTCCTGTCGCCATGCAATTTCATGGGAACCTGGCCGGCATGGCTGAGGAAGTTCTAGTGGAAACCCGCGGACCGGTCATGATTGTGTCCATCGACCGGCCGTCCGCGCGTAATGCGGTGGACGGTCCCACCGCCGCCGCGCTGGCCGACGCCTTCCGCGCCTTCGACGCCGACCCGGCCGTCGCCGTCGCCGTGCTGACCGGGGCCGGCGGCACGTTCTGCGCCGGCGCCGACCTCAAGGCCATCGGCACCGAGCGCGGCAACGTCGTCTCCGACCACGGCGACGGCCCCATGGGCCCGACCCGGATGCGCCTGGGCAAGCCGGTCATCGCCGCCGTCAGCGGCCACGCCGTCGCCGGCGGCCTGGAGCTGGCGCTGTGGTGCGACCTCCGGGTCGCCGACGAGACCGCCGTGTTCGGGGTGTTCTGCCGGCGCTGGGGCGTGCCGCTGATCGACGGCGGCACCGTGCGGCTGCCCCGGCTGATCGGCGAGAGCCGGGCCTTGGACCTCATCCTGACCGGCCGCCCGGTCGACGCCGCCGAGGCCCTCTCGATCGGCCTGGCCAACCGCGTCGTGCCCGCCGGCCAGGCCCTGGCCGCCGCCGTGGCCCTGGCCGAGCAGATCGCCGCGTTCCCGCAGACGTGCATGCGCAACGACCGGCTGTCGGCCCGGGACCAGCACGAACTGTCCGAAGTGGACGCCCTGGCGATGGAACTGCGCTACGGCAAGGATTCCCTGGCCGCGGACACCTTGGCCGGCGCGGCCCGCTTCGCCGCCGGAGCCGGCCGCCACGGCGAATTCTGACGTCATGAAGGGGCCTTTCCTGACGTTGAACGTCAGGAAAGGCCCCTTCCCAGCAGAAGAGCGGGTCAGCTCGCCTGCGCCGTCGGCATGACGGTGACCTGCTGGATGTTGACCCGCGGCGGCAGGGAAGCGATGAAGCCGACGGTGCGGGCGATGTCCTCGGCCACCAGCCACTCCAGGCTGTCCTTGACGCCGTCCAGCCACTCGTTGGAGGCGGCGTCGGTGACGTGGTCCTGGAGCTCGGTGCGGACCAGGCCGGGCTCGACCACCGACACGCGGACGTTCTTGCTGCCGAGCTCGGCCCGCATCTGGCGGGAGGAGTGCGTGACGAACGCCTTGGTGCCGGCGTAGACGGCGAAGTTGGGGTAGATGTTCTGCGCGCCGATCGAGGACGTGTTGACCAGGTCGGCGATCCCCTTGGCGGCGCCGGCGGCGACCAGCTGGGGGATGAACGCGCCGATGACGTTCATCAGGCCGGTGACGTTGGTGTCGATCTCCCGCTGCCACAGGTCGGCGCGCTGCTCGTCGACCGGGGCCGGCAGCATCACGCCGGCGTTGTTGAACAGCAGGTCGGCCCCGCCGAACTCGGCCTGGACGCGGTCGGCGGCGGCCTGCACGGAGGCGGCGTCGGACACGTCGGCGGCCAGCGCCAGGGCCCGGCCGCCGTTCTTCTCGATGCGGGTGATCAGGTCGCTCAGGCGGTCGGCCCGGCGGGCCACGGCGACCACGGTCGCGCCCAGCTCGGCGAGGTGCTCGGCGGCGGCCTCCCCGATGCCGCTCGACGCACCGGTGACAACAGCGACGCGACCTTCAAGAGCCTTGGACATCTCGGTTTTCCTTCGTCTCGGTGGGATGCCTCAAGACCACCACCGGCGAGGAACGACAACCACTCCCTGTGTCGACTGGTTTGGGCATGACTGGCAACGGCATAACTAGTACGCGCAGGGCCACCCTCGGCAGCCCATGGCTGGGCCACACTGGCAGGCATGGACCGCAGCGCCGAGATCGCCGACTTCCTGCGCACCCGCCGGGCCCGGATCAGCCCGGAGGCCGCCGGGGTGCCGGCCGACAACCGGCCGCGCCGGGTGCCGGGCCTGCGCCGGGACGAGGTGGCCCGGCTGGCCGGCATCAGCATCGAGTACTACACGCGGCTGGAGCAGGGCCGGGCCGGCAACCCGTCGCCGGAGATCATCGACGCCGTCGGCCAGGCGCTGCGGCTGGACGTGACCGAACGCGAGCACCTGACCAACCTGCTGACCAAGCCGGGCGGGACCCGCCGCAGCGCCCCGAGCGGCCCGCAGCGGGTGCGGCCGGGCCTCTACCTGATGATGCAGACCCTGGACCACGTGCCGGCCTTCGTGCTCGGCCGCCGCACCGACATCCTGGCCTCCAACGCCCTCGGCCGCGCCGTGATGACCGACTTCGAGGCGCTGCCGCCGGGCAAGCGCAACCTGGCCCGCTACCTGCTGCTGGATCCCGAGTCACGCTCGCGTAGCGACGAATGGGAGCGCTACGCCTCGGAAACGGTGGCGATGCTGCGCCTGGACGCCAGCCGCCACCCCAACGACAAGCAGCTGGCCGACCTGATCGGCGAGCTGACGGTGCACTGCCCGGAGTTCTCCGGCTGGTGGCACGACCACAAGGTGCTGCAACGCACCCACGGGGCCAAGACCTACCGGCACCCGCTGGTCGGCGACCTGGTCTTCCAGTACGAGTCGCTGATCCTGCCCGGCGACCCCGACCAGACGCTGTGTGTCTACAACGTCGAGCCGGGCTCACCGACCGCGGAGCGGATCCAGCTGCTGCGCAACTGGACCGCCCCGGAGGGAAGTCAGAGCGCTCCGGCTCACGAACGGCTATAGGCCTGCAATCCCGGGCGGATGGTCTTCTCGTCCAGGAACTGGTGCAGGCCCTCCTGCCGGCCCTGGGTCTTGTCCAGGAACTGGGACTGCTCCAGCTTGGCGTACAGGTAGTCCAGGGCGCCGTCGGTGTCCATGTTGCGGGCGTTGCGGAAGCCGATCTTGGCCGCGCGCAGCACCACGGGGTTCTTGTCCAGCAGCTCCTTGGCCAGCTTCTCCACCTCGGCGCGCAGCTGGGCCAGCGGCACGCTCTGGTTGACCAGGCCCATGCGCGCGGCCTGCTGACCGTCGAACAGCCGGCCGGTCATGATGTAGAACAGCGCCTCCCGGGAGCCCACGGTGTCGGCCAGGGCCTTGGAGACCAGGCCGCCGGGCGGGATGCCCCAGTTGATCTCGGACAGCCCGAACTGGGCCTCGTCGGCGGCGATGGCCAGGTCGCAGCCGATCAGCGGGACGAACGCGCCGCCGAAGCACCAGCCGTTGACCATGGCGATGGTGGGCTTGGCGTAGGTGCGCAGCAGCCGCCAGTGCCATTCGAAGGAGTCGCGGCGGACCCGGGCCTGGAGCGCCTCGTCGCCGGACTCGTCGACCTCGCGGAAGTACTCCTTGAGGTCCATGCCGGCCGACCACGCCTCGCCGGCGCCGGTGATGACCACGACCCCGCACGAGCGGTCGGCCTCCAGCGTGTGCAGGACGTCGATCATCTCGGCGTTGAGCGTGGGGCTCATCGCGTTGCGCTTGTCCGGCCGGTTCAGCTCGACCCAGCCGATGCCGTCGACCACGTCGACGCGCACGGTCTTCCACTCGCCCATCACTGTCTCCATTGATCAAATTCGGCGGGGTAACGTCTCGTGTCGTGTCCGCTTCACCCCAGCAAGCGCCGGAGCCGCGGCTGAGCTATCTGGTCGGCCGGCTGGACCGGGCACTGCGGCTGCTCATCGAGGACGCCGTGCGCCCGCACGGCCTGACCGTGCCGCAGTACACGGCGCTGTCGGTGTTGCAGCGGCAGACCGGCCTGTCCAACGCGCAACTGGCCCGGCGGGCCATGACCACCCCGCAGTCGATGAGCGAGGTCATCGCCGCGCTGACCAGGGCCGGGCTGATCCGCCGCGAGGCCGACCCGGCGCACGGCCGGATCATGCGCACCGAACTGACCCCGGCCGGCCTGGACGTGCTGGCCAAATGCGAGCCGCTGATCAGCGAGATCGAGGCCCGCATGCTGGCCGAGCTGTCCGTCGGCGACCGCGACCGGCTGCCGCTGCTGCTGCGCAGCTGCGTGCGCATGCTCAACTCCGGCTCGGAGAGCTGAGCCGGGCCCGCAGGGCCTTCTTGTCGTACTTGCCGACCGTGGTCAGCGGCAGCTCGTCCACCACCACGATCAGCTCCGGCAGCCACCACTTCGGCACCCGTCCGGCCAGGAACGCGGCCAGCGCCTCGACGCACGGCGCGGAGCCGTCAGCCGCGACCACGGCCGCCGCCGGCCGCTCGCCCCACTTGTCGTGCGGCACGGCCACCACCGCGCACTGGGCGACCTCGGGGTGGGCGGCCAACGCCTGCTCCAGGGCCAGCGAGCTGATCCACTCGCCGCCAGACTTGATCACGTCCTTGACCCGGTCGACGATCTCCACCACGCCGTCCGGGTGGATCACCGCCAGGTCGCCGGTGCGCAGCCAGCCGTCGTGGAACCGGCTGTCGTTGGAGTCGTCGTCCGGGTCCAGGTAGGCCCTGATCACCCACGGGCCGCTGGCCTCCAGCTCGCCGCTGCTCTGCCCGTCCCACAGCAGCACCTCGCCGTCCGGGCCGACCAGCCGCACCCGCACACCCGCGGACGGCTTGCCGACCCTGGTCAGGGCGCCGGCCGGGCTGTCCAGGTCCAAGTCCGGCGGCTGGACCTGCATGGTGCCGCTGGGCAGCATCTCGGTCATGCCCCAGCCCTTGTGGAAGACGAGGCCACGGCGGGCCACCTCGTCCAGCAGGGACCGGGTCGCGGGCGCGCCGCCGCACAGCACGCGCCGCAGCGAGGTCATGTCGTACGGCGTGGAGGCCGGGCCGAGCAGGTCGACCCACACCGTCGGCACCGCCGCGCCGACGGTCACCCGCTCGGCCTCGATCAGCGCCGCCAGCGCGCCGCCGCTGGCGTCCCGGCCGGGCAGCACGAGCTTCGTGTTGGCCAGGGCGGCGGTGTAGGCCAGGCCCCACGCGTTGACGTGGAACAGCGGCGTGACGGTCAGCAGAGTGTCCTCACGCGACACGGCGTGCGAATCGACTGTCATGGAGGACATCGAGTGCAGGACGCACGCGAGATGTGAGGACACCACACCCTTGGGCAGACCCGTGGTTCCACTCGTGTAACAGATCCAGGCGGCGTCGTCGGGAAGGGCACGCCGCACCGGCGGCTCATCCGGCACTGCGGCCAGCAGATCCTCGTACCGGCGCGCCTCGGCGAACATCTCGTGAACGGGAGCGCCGTCGTCCAGCACGACGACTTCCCGCACCGGCAACTGTTCTGCGAACTCGGCCAGCCGCCCGGTGAGCGAGGCGTCGACGAACAGCACCTCGTCCCCGGCGTTGCGCAACTGGTAAAGGATTTCCTCCTCGGTCAGCCGCACGTTGACGCCGTGCACGACACGGCCCGCGCACGGCACGCCCAGGAACAGTTCGACGTGACGGTGCGTGTTCCAGGCGAAGGTGGCGACTCGGCCACCCGGGGCCACGCCGAGGACGTCCAGCACGCCGGCCAGGGCGGTCGCCCGGCGGCCGATCCCACCCCAGGTCGTGCGGATCACACCGGCCGGCGTCACCGCCACGACCTCGACGTTCTTCCCGGTCTCCAGGCAGCGGCGGAGCACCACGTCGAGCGTGAGCGGGACGTCCTGCATCAACGACTTCACGGCTGTCCTCCGGACCCGGCGTCAGGTGACCTGCGCCGCCGACAATATCAGGTAACCTGATACTCGGCCAGGACGTGCGGTGAACTCCCTGTGACGTGGGGGCCGCTGCGCGCTCACCCGGTCGCCGGTTGTGGGACGATGGACGACGCGATGCCCGCGACTCCTTCCCTTCCCCGCTCCAGCGCCGACCCTGCACCGGTGCCGCTCGGCCCTACGCGCCCGACGCCGACGGCCACCGCCCCGACGCCGGTCGAACCGGCGCGCGAATGGCCGTTCCCGATCCGGACCGCGCTGCTCGGCCTGGCCGGCATGCTGCTCATCGCCGTCGGCGGCATGGGCGCGGGCGCCACCCTGATCCACGACCCGCTGCTGGCCAACGGCGCGTTCAACTGGATCCGCTACGGCCACGGCCAACTGCTGGCCACCTGGCTCCTCTACATGGGCCTGGCCCTGGCCATCTGGGCCTGGATCCGGCTCGGCCGGCACGCCCGGGCCGGCCGCGTGAACCACGCGTACATGATCCGGGTGATCGTGCTGTGGATCGCGCCGCTGATGCTCGCGCCGCCGCTGTTCAGCAAGGACGTCTACAGCTACCTCGCCCAGGGCGACCTGGCCCTGCACGGCCTGGACCCCTACGGCGTCGGCCCGTCGGCGCTGCCCAGCGCGCTCTCGGACAACGTCAGCATCGTCTGGCAGAACACCCCCTCCCCCTACGGGCCGCTGTTCGTGCTGCTGGCCAAGGGCATCGTCGCCATCACCGGCGACGGCCTGGTCAGCCTGATCAGCGGCGTGCTGCTGATGCGGCTGGTGCTGGCGGTCGGCTTCGCCCTGCTGTGGTGGGCGCTGCCGCGGCTGTGCGCCAAGCTCGGCGGCGACTCCTCAGTGGCGCTGTGGCTGGTCGGGGCCAACCCGCTGCTGGTGGTGCACCTGATCGGCGGGGCCCACAACGACATGCTGATGATCGGCCTGATGGCCGTCGGCGTGGTGTTCGTGCTGGACCGCAAGCACGTGGCCGGCGTCGTGCTGCTGGCCCTGGCCTTCTCGGTGAAGGCCACCGCCGCCTTCGCCATGCCGTTCGTGGTGTGGATCTGGATGGCGCACATCCCGTACGGCACCCGCAGCTACCGGTTCGTCAAGGCGGCCGGCCCGGCGATCGGCATCTTCGGCGGCGTGTTCGTGCTGTGCACCCTGCTGGCCGGCGTGGACCTGGGCTGGATCCCGGCGCTGAGCGGGTCCTCCATCGTGATCAACTGGCTGTCCCTGCCGTCCGGGCTCGGGCAGGCCGTGTACACCGTGCTGAACTGGTTCGTCGGCTTCGGCGACATGCAGCCGTTCGTCACCGTGACCAGGACGCTGGGCTCGCTGCTGCTGGTGTACATCCTGGTCAAGCAGTGGTGGCTGGCCCGCGACGGCGGCAACGACGCCATCCGCCGGGCCGCGATCTGCATGGCCGCGTTCGCCCTGCTGTCCCCGGTCACGCTGCCCTGGTACTTCAGCTGGGCGCTGGTGCTGGCCGCCGGCTTCGCGTGGGGCACCGCCAGCCTCACCCTGGCCGCCTGCGGCTCGGTGTGGCTGCTGCTGATCACCTACCCGTCCGGCGGCACGGCGCTGTACGACTGGGGCTACCTGTTCATCATCCTCGGCGTGTCCGTGCTGGCCGCCGTGTCGCTGCTCAAGCCCGACCCGCTCAACCTGTCGCTGCGCACCATCAAGGACGTCCCGGAGAAGGCGCTAGGACACCACTCGTGAGCCTGGAGGCGGCCTACGCCCAGTGCCGACGGCTCAACGCCCAGCACGGCAAGACGTTCTACCTGGCCACCCTGCTGCTGCCGGCCAACCGTCGGCCGGCCGTGCACGCCCTGTACGGCTTCGCCCGGCTGGCCGACGAGGTGGTGGACAACCCCGGCTCGTCGCCCGCCGACGAGCTCGACGCCCTGGAGCGGGAGCTGAAGGCCGCCCTGGCCGGCGCCCCCGAGCATCCCGTGCTGGCCGCCCTGGCCGACACCGTCGCCCGGTACGGCATCGACCCCGGCTTGTTCGACGAGTTCCTGGCGTCCATGCGGATGGACCTGGACCACCGCGAGTACGCCTCGTACGCCGAGCTGCGGACCTACACGCGGGGCTCGGCCGAGGTCATCGGCCTGCAGATGCTGCCGGTGCTCGGGGTCGTGGCCGAGGGGGCCGAGCCCTACGCCGCCGCCCTGGGCGAGGCCTTCCAGCTGACCAACTTCCTGCGCGACGTCGCCGAGGACCTGGACCGCGGGCGGGTCTACCTGCCCGCCGACGAGTTGGCCGCCTTCGGCGTCGACCGGGCGCTGCTGGAGTGGTGCCGGCTGTCCGGCGGCCGGGACCGCCGGGTTCGGGCCGCCCTGGCCCATCTGGCCGCCCGTACGCGGGCCGTCTACCGCCGGGCCGCGCCGGGCATCCGGCTGCTGGAGCCCTCGGCGCGGCCCTGCGTGTCCGTGGCCTTCACCCTGTACCAGGGCATCCTCGACCAGCTCGCCGTCGTCGACTACGACGTGTTCGGCCGCCGGGCCGTCGTGCCCACCAGCCGCCGGCTCGCCGTCGCGCTGCCGGGGCTGGTCCGGGCACTGGCCGCCCGCTAGCCCGGGCTGGCTCTGGCTGGGCTGGCTCTAGCTGGGCTAGCTCTGGCTGGGCTCGCCCGCCAGCTTGCAGGCCTGCTTCGCGTCCGCGGCCGGCACGCCGTTGGTCGTCATCTGGCTGACGCACGTCGCCTTGGCCAGCACCGCCCCGAACGCGCAGCCGGTCACCGCCTGTTGGGTCATCGGGTCGTGGTGGTCGACCAGGTACTGCATGCAGTCCTGGGCCGCCGCCTGCGCCGGCGCCGCGGTCAGCAGCGGGGCCGCCGTCGCGGTGAGCAGGGCGGCGGCGATGCCGGCGGTACGGGCCATCCGTGACATGGGAATGGGGTCCTCTCGGAGGGGGTGTGCCGGCCACCCCACCCCCACGGCCCCGTCCCCTTCAACCCCGCCAACCCCTTCGAGCGATCCCGATCACCCGGCCGGGGCACCCCAACGTTGTGAAAGGACCATTCCTCACGTTGGACGAGAGGAATGGTCCTTTCCAAGCGTCAAATGCTTGCCCGGTGGGGCGGGTGGGGGTATAAGCGGGGCGGGTCAGAACGCGCTGGCCTGGGCGCGGCGCTTCACCTCGCGGCCGCGGTCGCCGCGCAGGGCCTCGATGGGCGTGCCGGGCAGGGTGTCGTCGGCGGTGAACAGCCAGGTGAGGATCTCGTCCTCGCGGTAGCCGGAGTCCTTGAGCACCGTGATGGTGCCGGACAGGCCCTTCACGATGGCGTCGTCGGTCAGGAACAGGGCCGGCACGATCAGGATGCCCTGGCGGCGGCAGGCCAGCAGCTGGCCGTCCCGCAGCATCTGGTGCACCCGCGTGATGGGCACGTCGAGCCGCTCGGCGACGTCGGGGAGGGGCAGGACTTCCAGGTCAGGGCTGAGCACGTCGGCAGCGACGGGAATGGCACTCACGGCGGTCACGATGCCACAGCGACACCCCGACTGCCGAGTCCGATTTCGCCTCCTTACGAGAACCGTCTGCTCCCTCGCCTACCATCGTGTGCCGTGGGAACCCAGAGCGCGAACCTGATCGGGGGGCTGCTGGAGCAGCGGTACCGGGTCAACACCCTGCTGGCGCGCGGCGGGATGTCCACGGTCTACCGGGGTGTCGACACCCGCCTGGAACGGCCGGTGGCCATCAAGGTGATGGATCCGAGGTTCTCCGACGACCAGTCGTTCATCGACCGGTTCGTCCGGGAGGCCCGCACCGCTGCGCAGCTGCACCACCCCGGTGTTGTCGGCGTCTACGACCAGGGCGTGGACCGCTCGCCGGAAGGCGACCACGTGTTCCTGGTGATGGAGCTGGTGGACGGCGGAACCCTACGTGACCTGCTGCGCGAGCGCGGCGCGCTGACGCCGGCGCTGGCCCTGGCCGTGCTGGAGGGTGTGCTGTCGGCGCTGGGCGCCGCGCACCGGGCCGGCCTGGTGCACCGGGACGTGAAGCCGGAGAACGTGCTGATCGGTCGCGGCGGCGCGATCAAGGTCGCCGACTTCGGCCTGGTCCGGGCCATGGCCAGCGCCAACACGACCAGCGACGACATGATCCTGGGCACGGTGGCCTACCTGTCGCCCGAGCAGGTGGCCACCGGGGCCTCGGACCCGCGCAGCGACGTGTACTCGGCCGGCATCCTGCTGTACGAGATGTTGACGGGCCAGCCGCCGTACAGCGGCGACAACCCGATCTCGGTGGCCTACCGGCACGTGAACGACGACGTGCCGCCGCCGAGCGAGGCGGCCACCGGCAGCATCCCGCCGGCCCTGGACGACCTGGTGCTGCGGGCGACCCGCCGGGACCCGGCGCTGCGCCCGCTGGACGCCGACGCGTTCCTGGCCGAGGCCCAGCGCACCGCCCTGGGCCTGGGCATCACCCCGACCCCGGTGCCGATGGTGGCGGCCAGCCCGCAGCCGGACTCCACGATCCGGGTCCGCGACGACGGCCCGCCGACCGAGAAGTTCAGCCCGATCACGGCGGCCACGCCGGCGCCGACGCTGATGGCGCCGCCGCCCCCGCCGCTGGGCCAGCAGTCGATGGGTCCGATGGGCACCCGGGCCATGTCCCGGGCCGATCTGGACGCCAACGCGGTCACGGCCCGGCACGCGCCGATCCGGGACCAGTCGCCGGCGGACCGGTACCAGCAGCAGCGGACCAAGAGCCGGCGGGCGTTCATCATCTGGATGTCGGTGATCGTGGTGCTGGCGGCGGCCGTGGCCACCGCGGCGTGGTGGCTGGGCACCGGCCAGTGGTCGCTGGTGCCGACCGTGAAGGGGCTCCAGGAGCAGGCCGCCGAGCAGAAGATCCGGGACGCCAACCTGCAGTTCACGATCAAGCAGGTGGGCAGCAACGACGTGGCGCCGGGCCTGGTCGTGGACGTGGCGCCGGGTGAGCAGCAGCAGGTGCAGCGGGGCTCATCGGTGACGCTGAGCGTGTCCAAGGGCAAGCCGACGGTGCCCAACGTGCAGCCCGGCACGGACTTCGCGGCCGCCCAGAAGCTGATCACCGACGAGGGCCTGCAGGCGTTGCAGGACCAGAGCAAGGACAACTTCAGCGACACGGTGCCGGCCGGCAAGGTGCTCACCACGCTGCCGGCCCCGGGCACGCAGGTCCCGCTCAACTCGGCCGTCGTGGTCGTGCTGAGCAAGGGCGCCGCGCCCAAGAAGGTGCCCTCGGTCGTCGGCCTGCCCCACGACCAGGCCTTCCAGGTCCTGCAGCAGGCCGGTTTCCAGCCGGTCGACGGCCCGGCCCAGTTCAGCGACCAGGTGGACAAGGGCAAGGTGATCAGCACCAGCCCGGACGCCGGCTCCTCGGTCGCCAGCGACGGCAACAAGCAGGTCACGGTGGTCGTGTCCAACGCCGTGGTGGTGCCGGACCTCAGCGGCATGAGCGCGGAGGACGCCACCAACACCCTGAAGGGGCTGGGCCTCAACATCGACGTGCAGGGTTTCTTCGGCAGCAAGCACGGCAAGGTGTTCAGCCAGGACACGCCGCCGGGCACCCGGGTCAAGCCCGGCACGAAGATCACCGTGCAGGTGTTCCCCTAGCTAGACTCGGCTGATGATCGGGACGCGGGGACGGGTCACCGGCCGCATCGGGCCGGGACTCGTCGGGGAGGTGATGATCGCCGTCCGCGGCGGGTCGGAGGCGTTCTACGCGCACCCGATCGAGCCGGACGAGGTGATCGAGCCGGGAGCGCAGGTGCTCGTCGTCGACTTCGAGCCCCCGCGCACCGTCTACGTGGAACGCTGGCGCCCCCTGCTCCCCCGACCCCCCGCCTAGGAACACCGCGAGTCCCGCTCTCAGGCAACCGAATGTCGAGTTCAGGCCCACCCGTTCGAGTGAAGGGTGGGCCTTGCTATTGCCGTTGGCAGGCAACAAGAACAGCCGCTCCCCGATCGATGCCTAAGTGTGTGTCAAGTGACATGTACGGGAGGGGAACCGAGGAATAGCGTCAGGGCTCCAAGGTGCGCCGGGAAGTCTGGTCGGCATCCACGACAGAGGGCGTGGGGCGCACCGGCGCGCCTCATGCACCAGAGGGGGCGTTTGAAAGAGATGAACGCAGGCATAGTGGTCATCGTTGGCGGCGTTGTCGTCGCTCTGATCGTGTTGTTCATCATCCTGCGGGTGCTGTGGCGGGTGGCGGAGCCCAACGAGGCGATGATCATCTCCGGCCTGGGCGCCAAGAAGGTCCAGGTCGGCGAGGACAGCCTCGGGTTCAAGATCGTCACGGGCAAGGGCACGCTGGTCATGCCCGGCTTCCAGACCGCGCGCCGGCTGTCGCTGGACACGCGGTCGGCCGAGATCGTGGTCTCCTGCGTCACCAAGCAGGGCATCCCGGTCCGGGTGCAGGGTGCGGTGATCTACAAGGTCGGCGACGACTTCGTGTCCATCGCCAACGCCGCGCGCCGCTTCCTGGACCAGCAGAACGCCATGGACACCAGGATCCACAGCGTGTTCGCCGGCCACCTGCGCTCGATCATCGGCGCGCTGACCGTCGAGGAGCTGATCCGGGACCGCGAGCGGCTCACCGCCGAGGTGCGCAGCTCGTCCGCGAACGAGATGAGCAAGCTGGGCCTGGTGGTCGACTCGCTGCAGATCCAGGAAATCGACGACGCCTCCGGCTACATCGCCAACCTGGGCAAGCCGCACGCCGCCGCGGTCGCCGCGCAGGCCCGCATCGCCGAGGCCCAGCGGGACCAGGAGGCCACCGAGGCCGAGCAGGTCGCCGCGGCCAACAAGGCGTCGGCCTGGCGGGACAGCCAGATCAAGCAGTCGGCGTTCCAGGCCGAGATCGACCAGGCGTCGGCCCGCACCAAGCAGGCCGGCCCGCTGGCCGAGGCGACCGCCCGCCAGGAGGTCGTCGTGCAGGAGACCAAGGCCGCCCAGCTGGAGGCCGACCTCTCCGAGCAGCGCCTGCAGTCGCAGGTCCGCAAGCCGGCCGACGCCAAGGCGTACGAGACCCGGACGCTGGCCGACGCCGACCGCGACGCGCAGATCGCCCGCGCCCAGGCGCAGGCCAAGGAGACCGAGCTGCGGGCGGCGGCCGACGCCACCCGGGTGAAGGCCGCGGCGTCGGCCGAGGCTGAGGCGACCAAGGCCCGCGGTGAGGCCGAGGCGGCCGCCACCAAGGCCACCGGTGAGGCCGAGGCCTCGGCGGCCAAGGCCCAGGGTCTGGCCGAGGCGGAAGCCGCCCGGGCCAAGGGCCTGGCCGAGGCCGAGGCGATCAAGGCCCGCGCGGCGGCGCTGGCCGAGAACCAGGAAGCCGTGGTCGCGCAGGAGCTCGCCGAGAACTGGCCGGCCATCGTGGCCGCCGGCGCGCAGGCGTTCTCCAACGTCGACAACATGGTGGTGCTCAACGGCGCCGAGGGCGTCACCGAGCTGTTCACCAAGGCCCTGTCGCTGGGCGGCGCCGGCTTCGGCATGGCCCGCCAGCTGATGGACACCATGCAGGTGGCCAAGTCGACCGAGAAGCCGGCCACCAACGGCGTGGTCGACGACGACTTCGGGCTAACGCTCCCGAAGTCGGAGAAGTAGGCGGTACCTTCGGGTCCTGTGAAGGGACTCGTACTGGGCGGCGGCCTGGCCGGCACGCTGGCGGCCGCCGCCCTCGCCGAGCACTGCGACACTGTGACCGTCGTGGAACGGGACCGGCTGCCGGCCGGTCCCGAGCCACGCAAGGGGGTGCCACAGGGCCGGCACCTGCACAACCTGATGTCGGCCGGGGCCAGGGCCATCGACGACCTGCTGCCGGGCACGATCGACGCGCTGGTCGCGGCCGGTGGGCATCGGATCGACGTGCCGCGCCGGTACCTCTCGTACGCGTTCGGCGTCTGGAACCACCGCTACCCCAGCAACCAGCTCTTCGTCTCGGCCAGCCGGCCGCTGCTGGACTTCGTTGTGCGCCAACGGATTCCCGGCACCATCGAGTACGTCGAGGGCACGGACGTGATCGGCCTGACCGGCGGCGCGGACAAGGTGACCGGCGCGCTGGCACGGGACCGGGAGACCCGGAGCACGCGGGAGCTGGCCGCTGACTTCGTGGTGGACGCCACGGGCCGCTCGTCGGGCACGCCCGGCTGGCTGGCCGAACTGGGGCTGCCGGCGGTGCCGGAAGAGCGGTTCGGGGTCGGGATCGCCTACGCCAGCCGGACATTCCAGTCGCCGCCGGGCGCCGTCGAGGAGTTCCCGGTGATCGGCATCGGCGGGATCGACGACCCGTACTCGCGCGGCGGTGTGCTGATGCCGATCGAGCAGGGTCGGTGGATGGTCACCGTGGCCGGGCTGCCCGGTGGCGAGCCGCCGACCGACGAGGACGGCTTCCTGGCGTTCGCCCGGAACCTGAGCCATCCTCTGCTGGCCGACCTGATGGCCGGGGCCGAGCCGCTGGGCCCGGTCGCCGGGCATCGCACGGCCGACAACCGGCGGCGGCGCTACGACACGATTCGCCCGTGGCCCGAGGGTTTTGTCGTGGTCGGCGACGCCGTCAGCGCCTTCAACCCGATCTACGGGCACGGCATGACCGTGGCCGCCCGCAACGCGCTGTCGATCCGCAACGGCCTGCGGCGACACGGGAACGCGGCCGGCACGGCCCGGATCATCCAGGCCTCGGTGACCAGCGGCGGCCTCGACGCGTGGCAGCTGGCCGTCGGGCAGGACATCCGAAGCCAGCAGGTGCTGGCCGGCGAGAAGCCGGATCTGAAGTCCCGGCTGCTGTACGCGTACGCCGACCGGATGGGGCGGGTGGCCCGCCGCCGGCCGGACCTGTTCGCGCTCCAGTTGGACGTCTACACGCTGACGTCCCCGGCCAGCCGCGTGTTCTCGCCCCGGGCGGCGTTGGCGACCCTGCTCGGGCCGACCGCTCCGCCGCTGCTGGAGCCGCCGTTCACCGCGGCGGAACGGCGGGCGCTGGCCTAGACCGGCTTGCGGTAGCGGACGGATTCGTCGTACTGGCGGAATCCCACGCTCCTGTAGAGGTCGTAGGACCCGTGTGGATTGGCCGATCCGGTGTGCAGCCGGACGGTTGCCGCGCCGTGCTCGCGGAGGCAGCGCAGGCCGTCGAGGAGCACGGCACGGCCCAGGCCTCGGCGGCGGGATTCGGCCCGCACGCTGAGTTCCTCGACCTCGCCGAAGGTTCCGCGAGGGAAGCACAGGGCGACGCCGGCCAGCTCCTCGCCTTCCCAGATGGCACGCCAGCAGGTCGGGTCGGCGCAGTCGAGGAAGCTCTCGAAGGTCCATTCCTGAGTGAAGTCCACGCCCGCATAGGAATCGACGACCATCCGCCAGGCGTCGCGGTAGTCCTTCGGATCGACGGGACCGAGTCGGGTGCCGGGCGGCAGCGTCGAATCGGGCAGTTCACGGAGGTCCCGTTCCATCTCCAACTGGCTGAACACCCGCCGGTAGCCGGCGTCGAGCAGCAATGCCGTCGACTCCGGCTCAGAGGCCGCGGCGTTCGCGCCGAACACGGCGGTCCCCGCGGTTCCGTGGTGCGCCACGAGTTCGCGGATGCGGCTCTCGGCCCAGGCCAGCAACCGTGAGCCGACACCCCGGCCCCGGTGCTCGGGATCCACGTTGCCGACATGCAGGTACACCCAGGTGCCGTCCCGCTCACGCCACCAGAGAACCTCGGCGTGCCCGACGACAACGTCGTTGTGCGCCACCGTGATCCGGTTCTCGACCGGGAATCGCAGGACGTAGTCGCTCACATCAACCGAGCGTATGGGCTGTGTCGACCGGTTTTAGGCGGCGGCGTCGATGGCGGCCTGGAGGGACTGGGCGTAGGCCTCGCTGGTGGCGGTGGCCCCGGAGACGGTGTCGATCTTGGCGCTCTGCGCCTGCAACGCCTCCTGGCGCAACGTGGGGGCGGCGGACTCGGCGATGAACTGGCTGCGCCGGTCCGACGGCGTCTCGACCAGCTGCACGTCGGTGATGGTGTGGCCGTTGAACGTGGCCTGCACCTGGTACGGGCCGAACTCGGTCTGCACCTCGGAGCCGGTCACGGTTCTCGTGCCGGACGTGGGTTGCCCGGAGGAGCTTGGGGCCGACGAACTCGGGGCCGATGAGCTCGGGGCGGCGGCGCTGGGGGTGTTGGCGGCCGGGGTGACGGCGGCGGCCGTCGGGGTGCTCGGGTGGTACCGCAGCAGCGGCACCAGGCCGGCGGCGGTGAGCACCAGGGCGACAACGGCTCGGCGCATGAGGGAATCCCTTTCTCAGCAGACGAATTCTCAGGAGGCGAACGCGAAGCGCTCGGCGTGGCACTGGTCGGCGGGCACGTCCAGGGCCCGCAGGGTGGCCAGGACGGCTTCGGTCATGCCGGGCGGCCCGCACACGAACACGTCCCGCTGCCGGATGTCCGGCACCAGCGCAGCCAGGTGCCCGGCGCTGAGCAGCCGGTCGTCGACCGGGCCGACGACCATGTGCAGCTGGGCCCGGGCGCGCTGGGCCAGCTGCCGCAGCTCGGTCGCCAACACCGTGTCCTCCCACTGGTTCGCGCGGTACACGGCGACGATGTCCCCGCGCAGCTCCTCCATCAGCGCCCGGATCGGCGTGATGCCGACGCCGCCGCCGATCAGCAGCGCGCCCCGGCTCCCGCGCTTGGCGGACGTGAACGATCCGTACGGTCCTTCGGCGAAAACCCTGGTGCCGGGCCGGATCGTGCGCAGCCAGGCGCTGCCGTCGCCCAGGGCCTTGACCGTGATCCGCAGGCTGCGGCCGTCCGGCATCGCCGACAGCGAGTACGGATGCGCCTCCCACCACCGGTCCCGGGTCAGGAACCGCCACAGGAAGAACTGGCCGGCCCTCGCCGGCAGCTCGGGCAGACGCCGGCCGGTGATGTACACCGACACCACGGTCGGCGACTCGGGCACCACCGAGTGCACCCGCAGCTGGTGCCTTGCGTTGCGCCACAACGGAATCAGCACCCGGGCCAGCAGGATGGCGGCCAGTGACGCGCCGTACAGCGTCCACCAGTAGGCCGTGGCGAGCGGCGAGCCCACGAAGTCGCGGCCGACCGTGACCTGGTGCAGGAAGCCGAGAATCACCGCCAGATAGGCGTACAGGTGGACGAAATGCCAGGTCTCGTAACGCATCATGCGCCGGGCGGCCCGGGCCGAGGTCACCGCCACCACCACGAGCAGGACCATCGCCGCCGTCGCCTTCAGCACGTCGTCGGTGTCGAACACCAGCGTGCCGAACTCGTCGAGCAGCGGGCTGCCGTCGGCGGCGGCGTAGCCCAGCGTGATGAACACGACGTGGGCCAGCAGCAGCCACAGCACCCAGAAGCCGGTCCAGCGGTGCCAGCGGGTCATCTGGTCCATGCCCAGGCCTCGTTCCAGCCAGGGCACGCGGGCGATCAGGAACAGCTGGAACACCAGCAGCAGCGCCCCGTACAGGCCGGTGGCCCGGCCGAACACGGTGAGCAGGTTGTCGTCCAGGCCGCCGTCCATCACCAGCAGGTCGGTCACCCACATGGCGTTGAGGCCGAGCAGGGCCAGCAGCCACTGGGCGGTGGTCAGCCCTCGGACGCGGGCGGCGGTCGGGATCGCGGTCACGGGCCCGAGTCTTGCCGCGCCAGGTCAGAGCTCCCTCCGGGGAACCTGTCGGAGAGCTGTGCGGGTGGAACCACTCATGCGCTCTGCGTTCGCCCGTCGCTACCGTCGGCGACATCACCTACTCCACGGCCCGCGCGGAGGTGGTCGACTGCCGGGCGAACGCGCCGATCACACCGCCGCACTAGATCGCAGGCCGGGTTCTACACCGCTGTGCCGCCGGTGACCGGCAGCACCACGCCCGTCACGTACGACGCGCGGTCGCTGAGCAGCCAGGCCGCCGCCTCGGCGATCTCCTCCGGCGCGGCCCCTCGGCCCAGCGGCGTGCCGGCGACGATCCGGTCGAGCACGCCGGGGTCGAACCGGTCCCAGTCCTCGGCCATGTCGGTCAGCGTCAGGCCCGGGGCGATGGCGTTGACCCGGATCCCGGTCGGCCCATAGGTCACCGCGGCCGACTCGGTGATGCTGTTGACCGCTCGCTTGGCCGCGCCGTAGGCCGGCAGCGCCGGGTTGCCGATCAGGCTGCCCACGCTGCTGTTGTTGACGATCGCCCCGCCCTCGGTCATAGCCTTCACCTCGGCCGACACGGCGTAGAAGACGCCCTTGAGATTGACTCGCATGATCAGGTCGAAGTCGTCCTCGGGGAAGTCGGCGATCGGGTGCGGCGGCACCGACACCGCGCCGTTGTTGAAGGCGATGTCGAGCCGCCCGTGCCGCTCGACGACGGTGGCCACGGCGTTGTCGATGCTCGCCACGTCACCGAGGTCGGTGACCACATAGGACGCGCCGGGAATGTCCTCGGCCAGTTCCTTCAACGCGCTCTCGGTGCGGGCGGCGAGCACCACCGTCGCCCCCTCGCGGGCGAACAGCCGGGCCGCCGCGGCCCCGATACCCCGGCTGGCCCCGGTGACGAGCGCGATCTTGTCTGCCAGCATTTTCTCGGTCATGGCTTCACCGTGCGCCGGCCGGGGAGCCCCGTGGCAGGCCCTGGCGGTACCTGGCTGACCGGCGCGATGAGGACCATCATCAAGGTGTGGACAAGCGTGAGCTGGGCCGGTTCCTGAGGCTGCACCGGGAACTGCTGACCCCCGCCACCGTGGGCCTGCCGGCCGACGGCCCCCGCCGCACGCCCGGCCTGCGCCGCGAGGAGGTGGCCCAGCTGGCGCACATCTCCACGCAGTACTACACACGGCTGGAGCAGGCCCGGGGTCCGCATCCGTCGCGGCGGGTGCTGGTCGCGCTCGGGCGGGCGCTGCGTCTCAACGACGTCGAGCGGGCCCACCTGCACACCCTCTGCGACGAGCCGATCAAGCCGACCGGGCCCTCGGCCGACGTGCCGGACCGGATCCTCGACCTCATCGAGCGCATGCCCGACACCGCCGCCATCGTGCTGGACGCCAAGTACGACGTGCTGGCCTGGAACCCACTGGCCGCCGCCCTGCTGGACGACTTCTCGGCCACGCCGCGCCGGGAACGCAACCTGATCCGCCGCTACTTCCTGCATCCCGACGACCCCCGCCGCCACTACGGCATCTCCGGCGGCATCGACTTCGGCGCGTTCGCCGTCGGCCACCTGCGGGCCGCCGCCGCCCGCTACCCCGACGACCGCGCCACCCAGGACCTCGTCCGCGAACTCCTGCGCCACAGCCCCGAGTTCGCCGCCCGGTGGCCCAGCCCCGCGATCTCCGGCCACCAGCACCTGGTCAAGACCGTCGACCACCCCCAGCTCGGGCCGATCACCCTGAACTGCGACATTCTCGCGGTGCCCGAACGTGATCAGGAGGTCGTGCTGTTCACCGCCGAGGCCGGCACCCCGGCCCAGGAGGCGCTGCGCCTGCTGTCGGTGATCGGCCTGCAACAGCTGGGCTAGCCGGCTACTGCGCGTCGAGCACCTGTTTGACCAGGGAGCCCAACGCCTCCCGGCTGGCGCCGGGCAGGGTCGTCTCGACCTCCACGTCGATCATCTGGTTGTGCGCGATCTTCTCCGCGCCGAAGATCGCCATGTTGGTTTCCGAGATCACGCAGTAGGAGGCGATGTCCCCCACCCCGGTGGCGGGTGTCTCCTTCGGCGGGCAGACCTTCAGGTCCGTGAGGGCGGTGTTCGGCGCGACGTCCTGGAACGTCACCGACAGCGCGGCCATCCAGTCGACGTGGTCGGGATTGTAGAAGCCGCAGGTGTAGCCGTGGACATTGCCTGGAGCCGATGACTGCTGCTGCGGTTCTGCCAAACCCGCCAGCAGGCGACCGCCGAGCGCTCGGCCCACCGTCTCGGGCGTCAGGTACGGGCACGCCTGCCCCGCCGCTCCCGTGGTGGGCGGATGCCGCACCACCACGGTGGTAGTGGGTGCTGCGTGCGTCGCCGTCGCTGTCGGCGAGAGCGGCGCGGCCTGCTGACCCACCTCGTCCTGTGACGGCGACCGCATGACCTCCATCGAAGAGCCGCAACCGGCTGCTCCCAGCAGGAACACGGCCGACAACGCCCAAACCCCCCGGTTTCGCACCGGCCGACGTTAGCGCCGGCCGGTGAGCCGGTGGGAAGACGCCGGGCTCACGCCACACGAACGTCAGGATTCGAGCGCGTGAACGAGGTCGAGGTAGCGGCCGTAGATGTCGTCGAAGCGTTGCACGCCAACGGGGTCCTTGGCGAAGCGCCGGTCGACGCGGACGGTGTCGGCGACGGCGGCGGACAGGTCGGGCCAGATACCGATGCCAAGACCGGCGAGGACGGCGGCGCCACGGGCACCGGCTTCGGCGGTGTCGGTGATCTCGATGTCGACCCCCAGGCCGTCGGCGAACATCTGGGGCCACACGGAACTTCTCGCGCCACCGCCGGAAAGCCTGGCCACGGAACCCATCGGGAACGCCTCCCGCAACGCTTCCACGTGAGTGCGGTGGTTGCACACCACGCCCTCGTACAAGGCGCGGAGCAGATGGCCGCGGGAGTGCCAGCCCCGCAGACCGAGGAAAGAGGCCGATGCACCGGGGCCGTGCGGGGAGCCGTAGAGGAAGGGATGGAACACGACGTCGGATGGATCACCTGACACAGCAAGGATTTCGGCGTCGATCTCGTCGTGCGGGATGGGGCCGGTGACAGTGCGCAGCAGCCAGTCCAGATTGGTGGCCGACGCCGGCGAGGTGGACATGTTGAGCCAGCGGCCGGGCGTGAGGAAACCCCGGGCCTGCCACCGGGGGTCGGTCGACACCGCGTCGGAGATAACCTGGTTGATGCTGAAAGTGCCAGCCACCAAGGAAAGCTGGCCGGCGTGCAGCACGCCATCACCGATGGCAGCACCGTCGACGTCGTGCGCGCCGCCGACGACGGGAGTGCCGACGGCCAGGCCGGTCCGTTCGGCGGCTTCGGCCGTCACGGTGCCGACAACCTCGGCACAGCCCCGAATCGGCGGCAGCTTGTCCCGCAAACCGCTGAGCCCCAACAACTCCAGGGCACGGTCGCTGTACTCCCCCGTCCGCACGGCACAGAACGAGGCGCTGGCCTCGGTGCGGTCGGTCGCGACCTCGCCGGTCAGCCGGAGCCGCAGCCAGTCCTTGCAGAACAGCAGCCACCGCGCGGAGTCCATGACCGCCGGTTCGTGCCGCAGCAGGTGCGCGGACAACGCGGCCGGTGAGGCCTCGAACGGCACCTGGCCGGTCAGCGCCAGCACCTCGTCGAACACCGGCCGCCAGCGCTCGACCTCTTGGTAGGCCCGGGAATCCATCGCCGTGATGCCCGGCCGCACCGGCCGCCCGGCGGCGTCCACGGCGTACATGCCGTCGTTGTGGCCGACCACGCCGACGGCCAGGATCTCGCCCGGCGCGTCAACAGTGCACTGACGGATAGCGTCGGCGGCGGCCGTCCACACGTCGTCCATGTCCCGCTCGACCCAGCGCGGATGGGGATTCACGGTGGGACACCGGGTCGAGCCGACCGCGACCGGCCGGCCGGCGAGGTCGAACAGCACCGCCTTGGTGGCCGTCTGACCAGCGTCGACGCCCAGCAGATAGCCGGTCACAGCGAGGCGATCCGCTCGGCTACCAGACGCGCCGAGGTCCGGTTGGTAGCCAGCGTGTCACCGGCGTAGTGCGGGGTCAGGGTGACGTTGTCGAGCTTGCGCCACGGCGAGTCCGCCGGCAGCGGCTCCTCGTCGTACACGTCGAGCGCCGCGCCCGCGATGCGGCCCTCGGCCAGCACCCGGTACAGCTCGTCGTAGTCGAGCAGCCGGCTGCGGCCGACGTTGAGGAAGTAGGCCGTCGGCTTCATCAGCCCCAGCAGCTCCGCCCCGATGAACCGCTCGTTCTCCGGCGTGACCCGGGCCTGGAGGCTGAGGAAGTCCGACTCCGCAAAGACCTCCCGCAGCTCGGCCCGTTCGGCTCCGAACTCCGCCAGCTCCTCGTCGTACACGAAGGGATCGTGCACGAGCAGCCGCGGCGCAAAGCCCCGGAGCTTGCCGGCCAGGTGCCGGCCGACATGCCCGAAGCCGACCAGGCCGACCGTGGACGATCCGATCTCCTGCCCCGGCGACGGGAACTCCTTGCGCCAGCCGCCGGTCTTGATCGACGCGTCGGCCCGGGCGATGTCGCGGGCCTCCGACAGCATCAGGCCGATCGCCAGCTCCGCCACCGCGCTCGCGTTGCGGCCGGCCACCCCGAACACCTCGATGCCGCGTTCCTTGGCCGCCGCCCGGTCCACGTTCTCCAGACCGGCTCGCGCCACCACGACCGCCTTCAGTGCGGGAGCCGCGTCCAGGACCGCCTTCGGCACCGGTGCGAAGTGCAACGCCAGCACTTCCGCGTCAGCCACCGCGTCGATGATCTCCTGCGGCGCCGGCACCGCCTCCGGCCCGTCCCACTCCATGCGTTGCTGGGCAGTGTGCTGCGCCTTCTTGTCGCCGGCCCAGTCCACCGGCGTGACCGGTCCGAAGTCCGGGCCGCACACCTCGCGCAGCGCCTTCACGTAGTACTCGGCGGGGATGAAGTGGTCCCCTACCACGACTGTGCGCATCCAATTCCTCCTTCATCCCAGCCGTCGGTTGCCATCGACGTGCTCGTGCAGGCGGACCGACGCCCGGTCCGCGGCCGTCACCGGCGGGGCGTGCGTGCCGAGGTGCCGGACCGCCGCCGACGCGTAGGCCAGGGCCTCGGCCAGGCCGCCGGCGAGAAAGCCGGCCAGCAGCGCATCGCCCGCGCCGACCGTGTTGCGTGGACGGTCCACAACGGACTCGCCGTGGGTCGGGCCGCTCTCGTCCACCAGCAGCGCCCCGTCGGCACCCAGGCTCACCAGCACGGCGCGAGCCCCCTCAGCCCGGACCGCATCAGCCGCTTCCACCACGCCCGCAAGCGTTTGCGGCCGCCGACCGACCAGCTCGGCCAACTCGTCCAGGTTGGGCTTCACCACCATCGGCCGCGCGGCCACGACCGCCTTCAGGGCCGGGCCCGAGGTGTCCACCGCCACCGGCACCGACGCCCGGTCCACCAGCTCCGCATAGAAGTCGCTCGGCACGCCCGGCGGCAGGCTCCCGCTCGCCGCGATCAGCTCTCCCCCGGCCGCCAGGGCCATCCCCACCAGCCGGCTACGGTCCTCTTCGGACAGTTCCGCCCCCGGCTCATTGACCTTGGTCACCGTGCCGTCCGGTTCGAGCAGGCTCACGTTCGTGCGCACCGCCCCGTCGACCGCCTCGAACGGCACCCCCGCCTCGGTCAGCAACTCCCGCAGCGCCCGGTCCGCCACCAAGACCGCCTTCGCTGCACGACCGTTGCCAAGCAGCGCCTTCGCCACATTCACGCCCTTGCCGCTGGCCTCCACCATCGGGGCCGACGCGCGCAGCACCTCGCCCCGGATCAAGGCAGGAATGGCGACGGTCCGGTCAATGGCGGGATTGGGCGTGAGGGTGACGATCACGCGGCCACCGCCATCCACAACCGCCGAGTTGTCCACAAGCGACGGCCAAACAAGATCAACATGACATCGGCGCTGGTAGACTGGGTCCGGGGTCGCCCCCCTTGGGAGTGGCGGGGGATGTTCATGCTCGCACCACCGCCGGCCCCGCCGCCTCGATCTCGGCTGCCAGTTCCGGGGCCAGGCCGTCGTCGGTGATGAGCAGGTCGACATCCGACAACTCGGCGTACCGGTGCAGGCAGACGGTGCCGACCTTGCTGTGGTCGGCCAGCAACACCGTCTTGCGGGCGGCCCGAACCATCAGACTCTTGAGCTCGGCCTCAGCATGGTCAGGAGTGGTGAGGCCACGCCCCACGGAAAGGCCGTTGGTGCCAAGGAACGCCACGTCGGCGTAGACGTCGCGGAGGCGGGCGGCGGCCCAGGAGTCGACCTCGGCGAGGGTGGTGGAGCGGACGCGGCCGCCGAGGGTCAGGACCGTCAGCAGAGGGTGGGCGGCCAGGGCGAGGGCAACCGGAAGCGCGGGGGTGATGACGGTAAGGGCCCGGTCGTGCGGGAGCAACGAGGCGAGCTTGGCCGGAGTGGAGCCGGACTCGATGAGGATGGAGCCCTCTGGCGGGAGGTGCTCCAACGCGGCACGGGCGATGCGTTCCTTCTCGGCGGTCATGACGGTCTCGCGGGCGGCCAGCTGGGGTTCGAGACCCCAGCGCTCGGCCGGAATGGCCCCGCCGTGCACCCGCCGAAGCAGGCCGTGCTCCTCAAGGGTGGTGAGGTCGCGGCGGATGGTCTCGGGGGTCACGCCGAGGTCGGCGGCCAGGCCCACGACGTCGACCTTGCCGGCGGAGCGGGCCAGCGCGGCGATGCGCTGCTGACGCTCCCGTGCGTACACCCGAATCCACCCGCTTTCCCACCCGGATGGTTCTGTTTAGTTCTGATTCGGCCCGGAGTCAAGGGCGCCGAGGTCGAGGTAGGCGGCGAAGCTGCCCAGCCAGTGCTCGGCCCCGTAGCCGTTGCCGAAGACGTAGCTCCAGCCGGCGGTGCGGTGCTCGGCCGCCGCGGCCAGGGCCAACGAAGCGAACCGGGAAGGCAGCGCGGGCGCCAGGTCGCGCCAGCACCACGAACGGCTCAGGGCCAGCCCGGCCAGGTGCGACTGGAACGGATCGGTGGGGTCGTCGACCACGACGGGCGCACGCAGCGAAGCCCAGCGCGGGGCGTCGAGATCGGGCAGGAAAGCATCGAACCAGGACGAGAACTCGGCCGCCGGCAGAGCTCGGCGCATGAGGTCGGCCTCAACCAGAGCCGGCGAGAGGAAGTCGTAGGCGTCCGGCTCGTACGCGCCGTAGGCCACGTCGCCGAGGTACCAACGACGGGCGGCGTCGACGCAGCTGGCCGCCAACTCCTCGTCCCCGACGGCCCGGGCGGCGTTCAACACCAGACCGGCGGCGTAGGCGGTGTTCTGGTGGGCGCCGACCCGGATCGGCAGCCGGGTGGCACGGATCCACTCCAGCCACCGCCGGCGCAGCGTCGAGGCCAGCGGCCGCAGGGCGTCGGCCCAGGGGAAACCGGCCAGGCGCAGCTCGGCGTCCAGGGTGAGCAGCCACGCCCAGCCGTACGGACGCTCCCAGCTGCGGCCCCGGTCGGAGGCGAAGAAGTCGGCCTCGACCTGGCAGTTCTCCGGCGTCAGCAGCTGGTCGAGCACCTCGCCGCCATCGATCGGCAGCGACGGCAGCAGCCGCCGTAACCGGACGATGAGCCAGGTCTGGTGCACGCACGAGTGCCAGTCGAAGGAGCCGGCGAACGCGGGGTGCACCGCCCGCTGCGGCACCAGATCGTTGTCACCGTCGATGACGTGGGTCCAGTGCACCGGATAGTCACGCCGCACGTTGTCGACGGCCGTCCGGAGCAGGGCGAGCGCGTCGTGGGCGCTCAGGGCGGTGACGGGTGTTGAGGTCATCGCCACATCCTCGCCCACGATCGAGCGTCGCTGGTCACCAAGAAGCCCGGATCGGCACCGATCAACAAAGGCCACCCCGTACCCTTGAGCCCGTGAACTGGACCGTGGACGTGCCGGTGGACACTCTGCCCGAGTTGCCGCCGCTGCCCCCGACGCTGCGCACGAAACTCGACGAGGCACTGGCCCGCCCGGCCGCACAGCAGCCCGAGTGGCCCGACGCCGAACAGACCAAGATGGCCCGCACAGTGCTGGAGAGCGTGCCGCCGATCACCGTGCCGGCCGAGGTCGACCTGCTACGCGGCCGGCTGGCCGAGGTTGCCCGCGGCGAGGCCTTCCTGCTGCAGGGCGGCGACTGCGCGGAGACATTCGCCAGCAACACCGAGCCCCACATCCGCGCCAACGTCCGCACCCTGCTGCAGATGGCCGTCGTGCTCACCTACGGCGCGAGCCTGCCGGTGGTCAAGGTCGCCCGCATCGCCGGCCAGTACGCCAAGCCCCGCTCCCAGGGCGTGGACTCCCTCGGCCTGCCGGTCTACCGCGGCGACATCGTCAACTCCCTGGTCGCCACACCCGAGGCCCGCGTGCCGGACCCGTCGCGCATGATCCGCGCGTACGCCAACGCCAGCGCCGCGATGAACCTGCTGCGCGCCTCCACCGCGACCGGCATGGCCGACCTGACCAAGGTCCACGACTGGAACAAGGACTTCGTCCGCACCTCCCGGGCCGGCGAGCGCTACGAGAAGCTGGCCAGCGAGATCGACCGCGGCCTGCGCTTCATGTCGGCCTGCGGGGTGACCGACACCTCGCTGCACACCGTGGAGATCTTCGCCAGCCACGAGGCCCTGCTGCTGGACTACGAGCGGGCCATGCTGCGGCTGGACCTGGACCACGACGGCGAGCACACCAAGCTGTACGACCTGTCCTCGCACTTCCTGTGGGTCGGCGAGCGCACCCGCCAGCTCGACGGCGCGCACATCGCGCTGGCCGAGCTGATCGCCAACCCGATCGGCCTGAAGATCGGCCCCACCACCACGCCCGAGATGGCCGTGGAGTACGTGGAACGCCTCGACCCGAACAACGTGCCGGGCCGGCTGACCCTGATCTCCCGGATGGGCAACCACAAGGTCCGCGACGTGCTGCCGGCCATCGTGGAGAAGGTCACCGCCTCCGGCCACCTGGTGGTCTGGCAGTGCGACCCGATGCACGGCAACACCCACGAGTCGACCACCGGCTACAAGACCCGCCACTTCGACCGCATCGTCGACGAGGTGCAGGGCTTCTTCGAGGTGCACCGCCAGCTGGGCACCCACCCCGGCGGCATCCACATCGAGCTCACCGGCGAAGACGTCACCGAGTGCCTGGGCGGCGCCCAGGAGATCTCCGACGACGACCTGGCCGGCCGCTACGAGACGGCCTGCGACCCGCGGCTGAACACGCAGCAGTCGCTGGAGCTGGCCTTCCTCGTCGCCGAGATGCTCAGGCAGTAGCCAACTGGTTGGTCGGCGCGATCCTGGTCAGGGCCAGATAGGTCACGGTCGCGCCGACCACCACCATGATGTCCAGGGTCACCACACCCAGCACCGACCGCCAGGTCGCCAGGGTGAACAGGCTGGCCGCCCACGCCACCACCACGAACACCCGCGTGACCTGGTAGAACCACCACGCCGGCCGGGTCGTGTAGTGCACGAGCACACCCCACACGATCGTGGCCAGGGCGACCCATTCCAGCGTCATCGGCACCGAGTACCGCAGCTGGAACGCGCAGAAGTCGTCGGGCGCGGAGAAGATCGCGGTGCCGATCACCGTCAGCAGGTAGTTGCTGGCCGAGATCACCACCAGGGACAGCGCGAGTGCCACCAGCAGCCGGAGCGGGCGAACCCGTCCGGGCGTGCCGGTAGACGACTCGGTGGACATGGCGGTGCTCCCCCTGCGGCGGCTGGCGCAAGTCACGCTACCCACAAGAGAAACCCATCAGACTCGGAAAGATGTTGATGTCGGCTTAGAGTCCGCTGGGAACTTCCTGCCTGGTCAGCGCCCGATCGGGCACAGAATTGGCCACCGTGGCCGGGAGCGTGACTCGCAGCCACGCGCCGTGTTCGCTCGGCTGCACGCCGGCGTGACCGCCATGGGCGGCGGCGATCGCGGCCACGATGCTCAGCCCCAGCCCGCTGCCGTCGGCCAGCCCGGCCGTGCGGGTCCGCGACGCGTCACCGCGGAAGAACCTTTCGAACACCTTGTCCCGCTGCTCAGCGGAAATGCCCGGCCCCTCGTCGATGACGTCGATCACCTCGTGCTCGCCGTCCCGGCTGATCCGCACCTCGGCCGCCGTGCCCGGCGGGGTGTGGGCCCGCACGTTGCCCAGCAGGTTGGCCAGCACCTGGTGGAGCCGGGCCCGGTCGCCACGGACCAGGTGCTCGCCCGCACCGTCCGGCTCTGTGTCGGCGACGGACAGGCGAACGGTGCGGGCGCAGTCGGCGGCCCGGGCGTCGCCGACCGCGGCCTCGGCCAGCGCCACCAGGTCGACCGGGCTGGACTCCAGCGGCCGGCCCTGGTCCAGCCGGGCCAGCAGGAGCAGCTCGTCGACCAGGGCGGCCATCCGCTTGGCCTCGTCCTCCACCCGGCGCATCGCGTCGGCCAGGGCGTCCGGGTCGGCCAGCGCGCCGTGCCGGACCAGCTGGGCGTAGCCGGTGATCGAGGTGAGCGGGGTGCGCAGCTCGTGGCTGGCGTCGGCGACGAACTGCCGCAGGCCCTCCTCGGCGGCCTGCCGCTGGGCGAAGGAGTGCTCCAGCCGCCCCAGCATCTGGTTCAGCGAGGTGCCCAGCCGGGCCACCTCGGTCGGCGAGTCGTCCGCCCGCACCCGGTGCGACATCTCGCCGTCGGCGATCAGCTCGGCGGTGTCGGTCATCCGGTCCAACGGGCGCAGCACGAACCGGCTCACCCGCAGCGCCAGCACCGCGGCCAGGGCCAGGGCCAGCACCGTCACCACGGCCTCGATGGCCACCAGCTGGTAGATCGTGGCCGCGGACAGCCGCAGCGACTGCGACACCATCAGGTAGCGGCCGTCCGGCAGGGTCCCGACCATGATCCGGAAGTCGTCGGTGCCGCTGATGGTGACCGGGCTGTGCTGGTTGGTCATCGACTGCAGGCTGCTCAGCGGCGGGATCGGCAGGCCGCTGGACGCGCCGTACTGGTGCAGCACGCGCCCGTTCGGATCCAGCACGGTGATCGCGCACAGATCGTCGTTGGACTGGCCGATCGGGACGGTGCCGTTGGGCCGGACCTTGGTCCGGGTGGAGCCCAGCGCGTCGGCGACCTGCGTGTCGGTGCGTTTGAGCAGGTAGTTGCTCAGCGCGAAGGCGCCGACCACGTCGGAGGTCAGCAGGCCGGCCGCGGTCACCGCGAGCACCCCGGCCAGCAGCCGGGACCGCAGCGAGCGCAGGCGCAGCCAGTGCAGCAGTCGGGTCATCGGCCGCCCGCCGACACGGTGGAGGCCCGCAGCAGGTAGCCGACGCCGCGAACGGTGTGGATCAGCGGGTTGTCCTGGTCGTCGAGCTTGCGCCGCAGGTAGTAGACGTAGGTCTCGACGATGCTGGAGTCGCCCTGGAAGTCGTAGTTCCACACCTGGTCGAGGATCTGGGCCCGGGACAGCACCCGGCCCGCGTTGGTCATCAGGTAGCGCAGCAGCTGGAACTCGGTGGCCGACAGCCGCACCAGCTCCCCGTTGCGCCACACCTCGTGGGTGTCCTGGTCCAGCTCGACGTGCCCGACCCGCAGCCGGTTGCTCGGGGCCCGCTCGGTGCGGCCCCGCTTGAGCAGCACGTTCACCCGGGCCACCAGCTCGTCCAGGTCGAACGGCTTGGTCACGTAGTCGTCGCCGCCCAGGGTCAGGCCGTGCACCTTGTCCTCGCTGGCGTCCCGCGCGGTCAGGAACAGCACCGGCGCGTCGATGCCGGCCTCGCGCAGCCGGGTGCACACGCCGAAGCCGTCCAGGTCGGGCAGCATCACGTCGAGCACGATCACGTCCGGCCGGGTAGCGGCCGCCTGCTCCAGCGCCTGCCGGCCGTTGGTCGCCGACACCACGTCGAAGCCGACGAACTTCAGCGCCGTCGTCAGCAGGTTGACGATGTTGTGCTCGTCGTCGACGACCAGGATGCGGTGCTGGGCTGCTGGGGTGGACACCCCTCCATTAGAGCAGCACCCACCGACACCGGCCCCGGAGTCGAGACTCCGGGGCCGGCTACAGGTTCACTTGTTGACCGGCCACGGCTTGGGAGTGGGCTCGCCGCGGAGGAACCGCGTGCCCCAGGTGAAAAGCGTCATCGTCGTTCCCCCTTTCAGCGGATGTGGACACATGTCCGCCCGGCAGGAATCGAACCTGCATTACCGGCTTCGTAGACCGGTGTCGTGTCCGTTGGACCACAGGCGGGAATAGGAGTGAATGGAATCGGTCGGGTCTCGTGGGACAGCGCCGTAGGGCATGAGGGCGCGGCCGTCACCGCTGCGGCCGGCGCTCCTGCCGGCACTGCCATGCACGTCACGTGACCCGACCGACCAGGGCCGCGTCACCGGGACGGTGCGCAGGCCTCCCATCGGCCGAGCACTCGGGAGAATCCGTTGCTCGCCATGGACACAAGAATGCCCGGGTCTTGCGACCCGGGCAATCGAATTAAGCTGTCAGCAGTTTTAGCTATCAGCCGAAGCGCTGGACGTTCGGCTTCGCGAGCTCAGCCGAAGAAGACTTCGGCCTCTTCCAGGCGCTCGTCCGGAACCGTCTTGAGCTCGGCGGTCGCCTCGGACAGCTTCACCCGGACGATGTCGGTGCCGCGCAGGGCCACCATCACGCCGAAGTCGCCGGCGTGCACCGCGTCCACCGCGTGCAGGCCGAACCGGGTCGCCAGGACGCGGTCGTACGCGGTCGGGGTGCCGCCGCGCTGCACGTGGCCCAGCACGACCGCGCGGGACTCCTTGCCGGTACGCTCGGCGATCTCCTCGGCCAGCCACTGGCCGACGCCGCCCAGGCGGACGTGGCCGAAGGCGTCCTTCTCACCGTTGTGCAGCAGCTCGGCGCCGCCCTCGGGCATCGCACCCTCGGCCACCACGATGATCGGCGCGTACTGGCGCTCGAAGCGACGCTGCGTCCACTCGACGACCTTCTCCACGGAGAACGGCTTCTCCGGCACCAGGATCACGTTCGCGCCGCCGGCCAGGCCGGCGTGCAGGGCGATCCAGCCTGCGTGCCGGCCCATGACCTCGACGACCAGGGCGCGGTGGTGCGACTCGGCGGTGGTGCGCAGCCGGTCCAGGGCCTCGGTGGCGATGTGCACCGCGGTGTCGAAGCCGAAGGTGTAGTCGGTGGCGCCCAGGTCGTTGTCGATCGTCTTGGGCACGCCGACCACCGGGATGCCGTCGTCGGTCAGCCGCTTGGCCACGCCCAGCGTGTCCTCGCCGCCGATCGCCACCAGCGCGTCGATCTTGTGCTGGGCCAGCACCTCGCGGATCTTCTCGACGCCACCCTCCTCCTTGTAAGGGTTGGTGCGCGAGGAGCCGAGAATCGTGCCGCCGCGGGTGAGGATCTCCTCGACCTCGTCCAGGCCGAGCTGCTTGGTCAGACCCTCCATCGGGCCGCGCCAGCCGTTGCGGAAGCCGACGACCTCCCAGCCGTGGGCCTCGATGCCCTTGCGGACCACAGCCCTGATCACCGCGTTCAGACCCGGGCAGTCGCCACCGCCGGTCAGCACACCGATGCGCATCTGCTTGCCTCTCTCAACAGTTCCCAAAAGATGTGGCCGGCGTCACTGGCGACCCTCGTGTTACGAGAGCGTGTCATGCCCTGTATCGGTGCAGCAAGGCACCCCCGGCAAATCAGCGCACGACGTGCCCGCGGCGCAGCCGCTCGGCCTCCATCGCCTTCCAGCGGGCCAGGTTGTGCCGGGCGTCGGCCAGCGCGTCGTGGGCGTCCGAGGGCGGCTGCGGCAGCCGCGGCCGGCCCAGGTCGTCCCAGCGCTGGCGCAGGTCGCGGGTGAACCGGGGCAGCTCGCGGGGCAGGTCCGGCATGGCCCCCCACAGCTGGGCCAGCGCCACGTGGTCGTAGGCGGCGAACCAGGCCCACAGCTCGGCGTTCTCACCGTTGGGGCTGACGAAGTTCAGCAGCTCCTGGCGCATCCGGCCCCGGCTCATCCACACCGGGCTGGCCGGCGGCGGCAGCTTGGGCAGCACGTTCTGGCGGACCCACTGGCCGGCCCGCTCCGGGTCGAACTCGGTGGACACGGCGTAGAACTCGCGGCCTTCCTCGTCGACCACGCCGATCGACACCAGGTCGATGGTGTGGCCGTCCTCGATGAACTCACAGTCATAGAAAAACCGCACGCCGTGCAGGGTAGGCGGTTTGCCCGAAGGGCCCGGCACCGGTCCCTAGCTGGGCACCCGGCCGGCCGGCGCCGGCTCCAGCGGGGCGCGCGGGGCGGGAGCGGCGGCCGGCTTGGCGTCCTTGAGCTTGGCCGCGTAGATGTCCACGTACTCCTGGCCGGACAGCTCCATCAGGTCGTACATCACCTCGTCGGTGATGGACCGCTCGATGAACCGGTCGCCGTCCAGGCCGTAGTAGCGGGAGAAGTCCAGCGGCTTGCCGATCTTGATCCGGATCGGGTGCGGGTACCACATCTTGGAGCCGATCGGATTGGCCTTGTCGGTGCCGAACATGGCCACCGGGATGATCGGCACCCGGGCCTCCAGGGCCATCCGGGCCATGCCGGTCTTGCCCTTGTACAGCCGGCCGTCCGGGGAGCGCGTGCCCTCCGGGTAGATGCCCACCAGCTGGCCGTCGCGCAGCAGCCGGACCAGCGTGTCCAGCGCGCCCTGGGCGGCGGCCGCGCCGGAGCGGTCGATCGGCACCTGGCCGACGCCGGTGAAGAACAGGCGTTTGAGCGTGCCCTTGAGGCCCTTCTGGGTGAAGTACTCGCTCTTGGCCGGGAAGGTGACGCGGCGCGGCACCATCAGCGGCAGGAAGAACGAGTCCGACACCGCGAGATGGTTGCTGGCCAGCATCGCGCCGCCGGTCTCCGGGATGTTCTCCAGCCCCTCGATCCTCGGCCGGAAGAACAGACGCAGCAGCGGGCCCAGCAGGACGTACTTCATCAGCCAGTACAGCACCTCGGCGTGCGCCTCCTCATGCCGCATCCTGAGCGGATCAGCCTACGGAGCGGCGGCCGCTCGGCACAACGAGCAACGCCCGGCTCGACCACCCGGGCAGATAGTGATCGAGGAGACGACGCGATCCGGCGCTCTCGTGCGAGGATGGGGGGACCACGTGTGTGGAGGCCGGGTTTGACTGGGCGAGGCAATGCCGATGGGCCGGAGGACGTCGACGCGGCGTTCGCCGAGATCGTCGCGGGCCTGGAGCGGGACGGCGTGGGCATGCGCTGGCCCTCCGACCAGCCCGCGGCCAGACAGGACACCACCGCCGCCGAGGAGACGCGGCCCATCGAGCCGCCGCAGCCTCCCGCCGCGGCCGCGCCGCCGCCCGCCGGCTGGCGCACCAGCGACAAGGAATGGGACTGGGCCGCCGCCTCGGACGAGGAGCACTACGTCCCGCCCGACCCGCCGCCGTTCCCCCGGCCGCGTCCGCTGACCGTGCTGGCGGTGGTGCTGATCGTGATCGGCGTCGGCCTGCTGGCGGTCCCGGCCCTCATCGGCCTGGGGTCCCAGGTCGCCACCCCGCTGGCGATCATCGCGTTGACCAGCGGCGTCGGCTGGCTGCTGCTGCGCATGCGGCACGGCCCCCCGCCCGGATCCGACGACGGCTCCGGCGCCCAGCTCTGACCCCAAACGTCAAGCCCCCAACGTCAGGAAGGGGGCTTTCCTGACGTTGAACGCGCGAAAACGTCCTTTCACGCAGTGGACAGGCCTTGCGTCTCCCCTGAGGGGAGACTGTTGGCTGGAGTGGTGAAGGTGCTCCATTCCATCGGCGAGCTGGCTCGGCTCACCGGCCTGTCGGTCAAGGCGATCCGGTTCTACTCGGACCGCGGGCTCGTGGCCGCCGAGCGCACCTCGGCGGGCCATCGCCGCTACGGTCCCGACGCCGTGGCGAGGCTCGATCTCGTGCGCACGCTACGCGAGCTCGGCCTGGACCTGGCCACGATCCGGCGGGTGCTGGACCACGAGGCGACGCTGGCCGAGGTGGCGGCGGCCCACGCGGAGGCGTTGGCGGCCCGGATCCGGCTGCTGGGCCTGCACCGGGCGGTGCTGCTCGCGGTGGCGGAGCACGGTCGTCTACCCGAGGGGATGACTCTGGTGCACGCCCACCGTCAGCTGATCGACGACTTCCTGCACACCGTGCTGAACGACCCCGGGCTGGACGACCCCGGGATCCGGCGATCGCTGACGCCAGAGCTGCCGGCGAACCCCACCGCCGAGCAGCTGGCGGCCTGGTCGGAACTGCTGGATCTGGTCCAGGACACCGACTTCCGGGCGCGGATGCGACGCCTGGCCGACGACTACGTCTGGGCGACGCCGCCAAGGCGGGACTTGGTAGCGCTGGTGCGAGACAAAGCGGGACCCGCTGCCGCGGCGGGAGTCGACCCGGCGTCGGCCGAGGCCGGCCGGATCGTTGCGGAGGTGACCGCCGGATCGGAGCCGGATCGGCTGGCTCGGCTGGCCGACGCCAACGACCCGCGCCGCGACCGGTACCTGCGGCTGCTGGCCGTGATCAACGGCTGGGCCCCGCCGGTGGACGTCTCGCCGGCGGTGGACTGGTTCCTCCGCGCCCTGAACGCCGCCTAGAGGTGTGTCCGGAAGTGCCCGGGTTTTCCGGGTGTTTCCGGGCATCACCGCTTGGCGATCATCTCCCGGGCCATGGCGGCCGCGCCGACGATGCCGGCGTCGTCGCCGAGCTGGGCGGTGCGGATGCGGGCCAGCGGGCGGTAGCCGGAGCCGGTGACCACGGCGGCGTAGTGCTCGCGGGCGTCGTCGAGGAATAACGGGGCCGACTCGGACACGCCGCCGCCGATGACCACCACCTCCGGGTCGTAGACGTCGGCGACCAGCGCCAGCCCCTCCCCCAGCCACTTGGCCAGGTCGGCCAGCGCCCGCTGGGCGATGGGGTCGCCGTCGCGGGCCGCCCCGGCGACCTTCCGGCCGGTCACCCGCCGCTCGTCACCGGCGGCCTCCCGGGCCAGCACGGTCGACGCGCCAGGGTGCCTGGCCATCAGCTCGATGGCGGTGGCGGTCAGCGCCGTGCCACTGCAATACCGCTCCCAGCAGCCCTTCTTGCCGCACGGGCAGGGCCGGCCGTTGGGCACCACCCGCAGGTGGCCCAGCTCCGGGGCGACGCCGTAGGCGCCGCGGAAGACCTCGCCGTCGATCAGCAGCGCGCCGCCAATGCCGGTGCCGAGGGCGACCATGACCGCGACCTTCGCGCCGCGGGCCGCCCCGAACCGGTGCTCGGCCAGGGCTGCCGCGTTCGCGTCGTGCTCCAGCACGACCGGCAGCCCCAGCCGCTGGGTCATCGCCTTGGCCACCGGCGAGTCCCGCCAGGCCAGGTGCGGCGCGAACCGCACCGACATCCGGTCCTCGGTGACGAAGCCGGCGACCGCCAGGCCGACCGCGCTGATCTTGTGGCGGGCGCTCAGTTCCTCGACGGCACAGGCGATCGCGTCCTCCAGCGGCGCGCCGCCGGCGGGCGTGGGCGCGCGGGTGGTGTCGAGCACGGCACCACGGGAATCCACGACGCCCGCCCGAACACTGGTCCCGCCGACGTCGATGCCGACGGTCAGCAAGGGTCCTGCCCACGCCGGCGAACGGTGATCTTCTGCACCCGCGGCGGCGCCTGCGGCTCATCGGCCGGGGCCGGCTCGGGGCGCTGCTGCTGCAACGCCATGCGCAGCACGGCCAGCAGGCCGGCGGCGTGCTCGGCAGCCTTGGCCGCCATCTCCGAACGCTCACCCCTGACCACGGCCGCGACCGCGCACACCGGGCACCAGTCGCAGGTGGTGGGGTCGTGCTCGGTGCCGTCCGCGGCGATCCGCGCCAGCCACGGCTCGGCCTTCTCGGCCACGGCGTCGATCAGCAGCCGCAGCTCCTCGGCGATCCTGTCCTGTCCGCTCACCGCATCCACAACCTTGGATCCGGTTCGAAGTCGACGAGCAGCCCGCCGTCGACGATCTCGGCCCCGGTCACCTCGCACCGGCGCAGCGCCGCCGGCAGCGCCACCAGCCGCCGCCGGCCGTCCACGGTGATCGCCAGTTCGTCGTCCACCCGGGCCAGGTCCAGGTCCGCGTCGACGTCCAGCGGGAACGACACCCGGAGCTGGTAGCCGACGTTCGAGGCGGTCACCGACAGCAGCGGCTCGGCCGTTGTCGTCGACACGGCCAGCGGGTCGCCCTCGGGATAGAGTTCCTGGGCCAGCTCCAGCAGCGCCGGCACGCCCACCGGCTCGCACGCGCGGTAGCCGACCGTCTGCACCGGCACCTCGGCCGCCCGCAGCTCGGCCAGCACCGTGTCCTGCTCGGCTCGCCTCGTGCGCAGCCAGCTCGCCGCCGCGCCCCGGCCGGCAGCAGCGTCCGGCAGCAGCCGGTTGGCGACCAGGCCGTCAACGCGAATCCCTTGCAGGGCAAGGGCAGTCAGCGTGCGGCGGGTCTCGGCGGCGACGACTCGTTCCGGCGTGAGCACCAGGCGGACGCTGGTCCGCTCCTGGTCCACGAGCAGCGAGCGCACCGCCTCCAGGTGCTCGGCCAGCCGACCGATCGCGTCCGCCGCGGCGTCCCAGCGGGCCGGCGCCGCGCTGCCGGCAACCCCGGCGAGCAGGCCGCGGACCACGCGCCGGTGCGTCGGGAACAGGCGCTCCAGGTAGTTGCCGACCGCCTCCGGCAGCGCAAGCAGACGCAGCGTCTCGGCCGTCGGTCCACAGTCGACGATCACCGCGTCCCACGGGCCGGTGGTGGCCAGGCGGTGCACCTCGGCCAGCGCCAGCAGCTCCTCGACGCCCGGCAGCGCGGTCAGCTCCTCGGCCGCCAGCTCGTCAATGCCCGCGCCGGCCAGCAGCGTGCGCAGGTGGCCGCGCATGTCCTCCCAGGCACCGTCCACCAGCCGCCGGGTGTCGATCTGCGCGCCGTACAGGCCCGTGTCCAGTTCGGACGGTCGCGGGCCCAGTTCGGCGCCGAACGCGTCGGCCAGCGAGTGCGCCGGATCAGTGGACACCACCAGCGCCTTGCGGCCGGCCGCCACCGTCGCGGCGGCCGTGGCCGCGGCAAGGGTGGTCTTGCCGACCCCACCCTTGCCGGTGAACAGCAGTACCCGCACGCTCAGCTCAGGCCCTCGACGCGGCGCTTGAGCTCCTTGAGCGCGGTGTCCATGACCACCTTCTCCGCCTTGCGGCGCAGCATGCCGATCATCGGGATGCCCAGCTCGACCGAGAGCGTGTAGGTGACCTTGGTGCCGCCCCCGCCCGGCTCCAGCACGTAGCTGCCGCGCTGCGACTTCTGCATCTGGCCCTTGACCAGGCGCCAGCTGACCGAGTTGGCCGCCCATGTGTACTCGAGCGTGTACTCGTCCTTGATCACGCCCTGGTCCAGCTGGAAGCGCACCTGCTCGGCGCGGCCGTCGGCGCCGGTGGACAGCACCTCGGTCGTCTTCATCGCGTTCGCCCATTGCGGGTACGCGGCGAAATCCGCGATCACATCCAGGATCCGCGCCGGCTCGGCGTCGATCACGATGGACTGGGTGGACTCGTCGGCCATGCGCGCAGGTTACCCGCACTCAGAACCGCAGCACGTACGGCGTGCCCGTCCGCTGGAAGTGGCCGACGTTCACGCACTCCGTGCGGCCGATCCGCATCCGGCGGGCCAGCGGCTGGTGCACGTGACCGAACAGCGACCAGCGGGGACCGGCCCGGTGGATCAGCTCCAGCAGGCTGGTCGAGCCCATCTCCGGTCGGCGGGCCACCACGTCGTAGGTCAGTTCCGGGGCTGCCGGCGGCACGTGCGAGCACAGGATGTCCACATCGTCCGGCAGCCTGTCCGTCGCCGCCTTCATGTCCCGCTCGTACCGCAGATACGGCCGCCACACCCCGTTGTTGCGCAGCACCGCGTCGTCCGGCAGCAGCGCCCCGCCCACGAACGCCGCCTTCAGGCCGCCGATCTCCGCCGTCTCCCCGTCCAGGATGTGGACACCGTCGTTCGCGAACTCCGGCCACAGCTCGGGCGCGTCCACGTTGCCCGGGGTGGCGTAGGTCGGCACCGTCATCGCCGTGAACAGCTTCTTGTACTGGTCCCGGATCGCTTCCCGGACCACTCCCGCCGCGTCCGTGCCCAGGTCCCGCCACATGCCCCGGACGAACGCGATCGACTCCGGCGTACGCGGGCCCCGGCGGTACCGGGCGAACTCCGCCACCTTGTCCGCTCCGAAGACCGCGCCCATGATCCCCGACCCGTGGTCGTGGTAGTCGACGAAGTCGAGCAGGTCGCCCAGCACCACCAGGGCGTCCGCGCCGACAGCGGCGCGGGCCAGGGCCTCGGCATTGCCATGGACGTCTGACACCACGTGAACCCGCACAGCACAACCCTACGGCCTGACAACGGGGTCAACCCCTCGTCTCCGCATTGTGGACAACTCCGGCGCCGTCCACAGGCCGCCCCATTGAAGATCATCCAGGCCCGAGCGCCGATAGGCTGGCAGCGGGGCCGGCCCCCGGGTTGGGCGGGGGTTGTGGTTAGGCGGGGGTTGTGGTTAGGCGGGGGTTGTGGTTAGGCGGGGGTTGTGGTTAGGCGGGGGTTGTGGTTAGGCGCGGGGATCGTGGCTTGGCCGTGCGGCGGATGAGACTCGTGGAACGGATCATTTGACTGCCGTGCCCCACCTGAGTGGCTCATATGACTCCGGAGCGCTGCCCGAAACCATGTGAGTGGCTCACTTGGCCCCTGGACCTATATGAGCCACTTATGTGCCTCCCCAGGGTCATGCTCGGAGCCATGTGAGTGGTGCAGTTGAGTGCTGGTCTCAAATGAGCCACTCACGTAGAACGGGGCTTGCCGGCCCGAGCCAAATGAGCCACTCACGTGCGGCACGCGGCGGCAGACCTCAGGGGGCGATACCAGGCGCGCGGCCGGCCTCCAGCAGCAGCTTGAGGTCCAGGGCGACGGACTTGGCGGCCACCTGGCGGGAGCGGATGGCGGCGAGCTGGTCCTTGGGGCGGCGGAAGGGGGCGGGTGGGTCGGCGCGGAGGAAGTAGTGCAGCAGGGTGCCGTCCAGGACGGGCTCCAGCCAGACCTCCATGGTGCCGGTCAGCGCCCCCTGCACGGTCCAGCGGATGCCGGCGTCACCACGGTCGACGTAGACTGAAAGGCGCAGGTCAGGCCAGAAGCGGGGCCAGTTGGCGCGGTCGGAGAAGACGGCGGCGAGGGCCGCCGGGGGGACAACGAGGAAGGTCTCGTCGACAACGTCAACCGCGGGCATGGCGGGCAGCGTGCCACTGGGCTGGTGTTGACACCAAACGGCACAGTAAGTTCCTCGCCAGTAACAACGGAGTTCCGGAGGTTGATCGTGCGCGAGTTCAGCGTCCCCGCCACCGCCGCGGTGGCCGACGACGAGAACCTCACCGACATGGTGCAGGCGAACGCCGAGCGCTTCGCGACGGCGATCGGGCTCCGGCGGCGGGTGGACGGCACCTGGGTGGACGTGACCACCCGGCAGTTCGCGGACGAGGTCGCCGCGGTGGCGAAAGGCCTGGTCGCGGCCGGTCTGCAGCCCGGCGACCGGATCGGCCTGATGTCGAAGACCCGCTACGAGTGGTCGCTGCTGGACTTCGCGATCTGGTCGGCCGGCCTGGTCTCGGTGCCGATCTACGAGACGTCCTCGCCGGACCAGGTGGAGTGGATCCTGTCCGACTCGGCCGCGAAGGCGGCGATCGTCGAGACGACGGCCCACCGGGCGGCGCTGGACGGGGTCACGGCCAGGCTGCCGGAGCTGGGCAACGTCTGGCAGATCGACAGTGACTCTGGTCACGACGCGGTGGACGAGTTGGTGGCCAAGGGCCGCGACATCACCGACGACCAGCTGCGCGCGGCCCGCAAGGGCGTGAAGGCCTCGGACACGGCCACGCTGATCTACACCTCGGGCACCACGGGCCGGCCGAAGGGCTGCGAGCTCACGCACAGCAACTTGCTCTCGGAGCTGCGCTCGGCGATGGCGGCGTTCCCGGAGCTGATGCAGCCGGGCCACTCGGTGCTGCTGTTCCTGCCGCTGGCGCACGTGCTGGCCCGGGTCATCGCGCTGTCCTCGATCTACGCCCGCGTCACCCTCGGCCACACCCCGGACGTCCGCAACCTGGTCCCGGACCTGGCCTCGTTCCGCCCGGACTTCGTGCTGGCGGTGCCGCGCGTGTTCGAGAAGGTCTACAACACGGCCAAGCAGCGCGCCCACGCCGAGGGAAAGGGCCGCATCTTCGACGCCGCCGAGCAGACGGCGGTGGCCTACAGCCAGGCCCTGGACAACGGCGGCCCCGGCCTGGGCCTGCGGATCAAGCACGCGGTGTTCGACCGCCTGGTCTTCAGCCGGCTGCGCTCGGCGCTGGGCGGCCGCTGCGACGCGGCGGTCTCCGGCGGCGCGCCGCTGGGCGAGCGGCTGGCCCACTTCTTCCGCGGCATCGGCGTGCCGGTGCTGGAGGGCTACGGCCTGACCGAGACCAGCGCGGCGGCCTGCGTGAACACCCGCGCCGCCTACAAGGTCGGCACGGTCGGCCGGCCGGTGGCCGGCACCGCGGTCCGGATCGCCGACGACGGCGAGATCCTGATCAAGGGCCCAATCGTGTTCCAGGGCTACTGGCACAACCCGGAGGCCACCGGCCAGGCGCTGACCGACGGCTGGTTCCACACCGGCGACATCGGCGAGCTGGACAGCGAGGGCTTCCTGCGGATCACCGGCCGGAAGAAGGAGATCATCGTCACGGCCGGCGGCAAGAACGTCTCGCCGGCGGTGCTGGAGGACCGGCTGCGGGTGCACCCGCTGATCAGCCAGTGCATGGTGGTCGGCGACAAGCAGCCGTTCATCGGCGTGCTGATCACCATCGACCCCGAGTTCTTCCCGGACTGGCTGGCCAACAACAACAAG
Organism: Kutzneria sp. CA-103260; assembly: GCF_018263855.1. Taxonomy (GTDB): domain Bacteria; phylum Actinomycetota; class Actinomycetes; order Mycobacteriales; family Pseudonocardiaceae; genus Kutzneria. Next base: position 6,286,418 of record NZ_CP073318.1, read on the forward strand.
CCGACCGACGCGACGGTGGCCGGCATGATCGACGACCCGGACCTGAACCGGGAGATCCAGGCCGCGGTGGACGAGGCCAACAAGGCGGTGTCCAAGGCCGAGTCGATCCGCAAGTACCGCATCCTGCCGGTGGACTTCACCGAGGCCGGCGGCGAGATGACGCCCAGCCTGAAGCTGCGCCGCAACGTGGTGGCCAAGACCTACGCCGAGGACATCGCGCGGATCTACGCCAAGTAGCGACTGTGACGGGTGGCCCGCGAGTCAGACTCGCGGGCCACCCGACCCCCAGAGTCGCAGCTCGATGCGCGCTTCCCCACGCGTCACCGGCTCGCGCCACCTGCGCCGGTCCTGCCCCAGACCAGCACTCGCTCCAGCCTTCACCAGGCCGCTCACGTATCACTGTCGCCACCGATCCGGACAAGTGGTCGGTCACGCCCCCTAGGCTGCACGCATGCTGGCAGGAAGTCCCCAGTACCGGTTGCTGGGCCCGTTGCAGGTCCTGGTCGACGGCCGTGAGGTGACGGTGTCCGCGGCCAAGCACCGGGTCCTGCTGGCGACACTGCTGCTCAAGGCCAACCATCCCGTCACCCTGGACACGATCGCCGAACACCTGTGGGACGGGAGCCCGCCGAGCGGCGCGCGAGGCACCGTCCGCGCCTACGTGATGCGGTTGCGGAATCTGCTCGGCTCCGCCGACACGATCGTCACCGCACCCGCCGGCTACGTGATCAAGGTCGAGCCCGCGCAATTCGACCTGCTGCGCGTGCGGGAACTGCTGACCCGGCCGGACGGCGTGCGGGAGGCCTGGGCGCTGTGGCGCGGGCCGGCACTGGTCGACATCCCCTCGGACTCCCTGCACCGGCAGGAGGGGCCCGCGCTCGAAGAACTTCGGCTGCAGGTGTTGACCCGCCGGGTCGAGTCGGACCTCGCCGAGGGTCGACACGTCGAGCTGAGCGCCGAACTGGTGGGAGCCGTCGCCGAGTACCCACTGCACGAAGGATTGGCCGGCCAGCTCATGCTGGCGCTGTATCGCAGCGGTCGGGCGGCTGAGGCGTTGGAGCGGTACGCGCGGCTGCGCCACCGCCTCGCCGAGGACCTCGGCACGGACCTCGGCGCCGAGATTCAGCGCCTGCACCGGCAGATCCTGACCGACGACCCGGCGCTGTCGCTGTCGTCAGCGGCGCCGGTCCCCCGCCAGCTGCCGGCCGCGCCGCGCCGTTTCACCGGACGCGTCCGTGAACTGGCCGAACTCGGCGAGGGCGGCGCGTTTGTCATCTCCGCGATCGGCGGCGTGGGTGGCGTCGGCAAGACGTATCTGGCATTGCACTGGGCGCACCGCCACGGGCACAGCTTCCCCGACGGGCAGCTGTACGTGAACCTGCGCGGCTTCGATCCGGCCGGCCCGCCGATGGACCCATCGGTGGCGCTGCGGTCCTTCCTCATCGCCCTCGGCGTCGACGCCGGCGCGATTCCCCGCGGGTTGGACGCCCAGAGCGGGTTGTTCCGGAGCATGGTGGCCGACAAGCGGCTGCTGGTCGTGTTGGACAACGCCCGCGACAGCGACCAGGTGATCCCGCTGCTGCCCGGCGGCACCAGCTGCACGACGGTGATCACCAGTCGGAACCGGCTGGCGACGCTGGTCGTCAGCCATGGTGCGACGCTGCTGAGTCTGGACGGCCTGGCCCCGGACGAGGCTCGGCAGCTGCTCGTCGCCTGGCTGGGCGCCAACCGGGTCGAAGCCGAGCCGGACGCGGTGGCCGAGCTGGTCGACTGCTGCGGCGGCCTGCCCCTGGCGTTGGGCATCGTGGCCGCGCGGGCGTTGGCCGAACCCGCCACCCCGCTCGCCGAGACGGCCCGGCAGCTGCGGGCCAGCACCCCGTTGGACGCGCTCGACGGCGGCGAGCTCGGCGTGAACCTGCGGGCCGTGTTCGAGTGCTCGTACCGGGCTCTCTCGCCGTCGGCGGCGGAGGTGTTCCGGCTGCTCGGGGTCGCGCCCGGGCCGGACATCAGCCTGGCCGCGGCGCGAAACCTCACCGGTCGCGACACCGCCGAACTGGACGAGCTGGACCGGGCTCACCTCGTGCAACGGTCGGGAGACCGCTACCGCATGCACGACCTGGTCCGCCGCTACGCCGCCGAGCAGGCCGCCGGCGTCGACACGTCGACCGCGGTGCACCGGCTGGTCGACTTCTACATGCAGACTCTGCGCGGCTGCATGGCGTTGCTGGACCTGGCTCCGCCGCAGGCCGACTACACGGATCCCCTCGACGGCTGCCGTCCGTTGCCGATCGCGGACGCGAGCTCGGCGCTGGCCTGGTTCGCCACCGAGCAGCACAACATGCGCGCGGCCCAGGAGATGTCCGCGGAGGTCGGCTGGCACGAGCACGTCTGGCTGATGGCCTGGTGCCGCAAGGACGTGCACTACCGCCTCGGGCTGCTCCAGGAGGAGCGCGCATCGTGGCAGCTGGCCCTCACCGCGGCCGAACACCTGGCCCGGAAGCCGCTGGTGATCACGGCGCACCGCCTGCTCGGCCTGGCGAACATCCACGCGGAGGCCGGCGAGACGGCCAGCGCGCTGCGCCATCTGCGACAGGCACTCGACCTGGCCGAACAGACCGGCGACCTCGCCGAGCAATCACGAGTCCACCAGGGCCTGAGCGTGGTGTACGACCACGAGGGCGACCACAACACCGCGTTGTGGCACGCCGTGCGCCACTACGAGATCTTCGCGAAACTCGGCGACACGTTCCGTGGGAGCCGGGCCCTGAACGCGGTGGGGTGGTGCCGAGCCCTCACCGGCGACCTGGCGGGCGCCCGAGCGGACTGTCTGGCGGCCCTCGATCTTCAGCAGAAGGGCAACGACCTGGACGGCATGGCGGCGACGCTCGACAGCCTCGGCTTCATCGCGCACCGGCTCGGCGACAGTCACCAGGCACTGGACTACTTCGGCCAGGCGCTGACCATCTTTCGCGACATCGGCAACCGCTATCAGGGGGCGGACACCCTGCTCAACATCGGCGACGTCCATCGGGATCTCGGCGCCCCCGCGGAGTGTCGACGGTTCTGGCGGGAGGCGCTCGCGCTCTACCGGTCGCAGCACCGGACGGCCAAGGTCGAACTGGTCGAGCAGCGGCTCAGGGAGTTGGGGGACGACGGCCGTCGATGAGGGCGGCGAGCTTGGTGGCCCTGTCGTCCCAGCGCCAGGAGGTGGCCATCCACTCACGGCCGGCGGCGCCCATCTTGGCCGCCAGATCGCGGTTGAGCAGCAGGTCGGCGAGGGTGTGGGCCAGCTCGTCACGGGAGGCGACGTGGCCGGTGACGCCCTCACGGACGGCTTCGGGCGCGCCGCCGGCGGGGCCGGCGACGACGGGCAGGCCGGTGGCGGCGGCCTCCAGGTAGACCAGGCCGAGGCCTTCGACGTCGAGCCCGCGGCCCAGGGTTCGGCACGGCATGGCGAAGACGTCGCCGGCGGCGTAGTAGGCCGGCAGCTCCTCGGCGTGGACCTCGCCGACGAACACGATGCTCTTGCCGACGGCGTCGGCCAGGGTGCTCAGCCTGCTGCCGTCGGGGCCGTCGCCGACCAGCACGAGCGTGGCGTCCGGGACCCGTTCGCGGATCTTGGGCATGGCCCGGATCAGGTCGTCCTGACCCTTGCGCCGCACCAGACGGGACACGCAGAGGATCACCGGCCGGTCGGACAGGCCGTGCCGGGCGCGGATGAACTCCCGGGCGGCCGGGTCGGGCTTGAACACGGTGATGTCGACGCCGGCGGCCAGGTGCTCCAGGGCGGCGCGGGGGCCGAGGGCACCGGCGATGCGGGCGCGGGTGTAGCGGCTGACGAAGGTGACCACGTCGGCGGTGTCGCCGATGCGGCGCAGCGCCTGCCGCGCCCCGGGCACCATGGACCAGCCGACCTCGTGCCCGTGCGTGCTGGCGACGATCCGATCGACCGACAGGTGCGGCCCCATCAGCCCCAGCGGTGCGGCCGCACCGAACCACACGGCGTCGCAGCGCTCGGACCGCAGCACGCCGGCCACCCGCCGGTGCGTGTCGGGCGAGGGCAGCAGCAGCGGATCGGGGTGGCGCACCACCGGGAACGGCTGCCGGGCGTCGAACGCGTCGCTGCCCGGCCACGCCGGGGCGTACACCACGAGGTCGCCGCCGAGCAGACCGGCCAGCGCGTGCAGGTAGTACTGGATGCCACCCGGGCGCGGCGGGAAGTCGTTGGTCACCAACAGCGTCCTGCGCACCGGGCCACGTTACCCGGCCGGCCCGACAAGATCGGACAAGATCAGATGTTCCGGCGCAGGTAGTCCTGCCAGCCGGCGACCAGCCCGGCCTTGTCCACGCCCAGCACGTCGTGCAGCGCCACGTCCACGTCGGCTCCCGGGGGCCCGCCGGCGATCCGCAGGTAGAGCGTGACCAGCGCGTGCTGGCCGAAGGTGTCGGCGATGAACGAGGTCAGCGTCCACGCCTCGTCGTAGGCCAGGTTGATCTTCTCGCCGCTGGCCGCGAAGTCGCCGTTGGCCGGCAGGTCGGTCGGCGGCGTGCCGTCCTTGACCAGGTCGGCCACGTCGGCCGCGCCCAGCGACAGCGGGATGCCGCTGTCCCGGTAGCCGACGTAGTTGGCGAAGCCCTCCAGCATCCACATCGCCGTGCCGTCCACGGTGTAGCCGCGGGCGGCGATGTGGGTCATCTCGTGCCGCAGCACCACCCGCAGCGACGCCACCGGCATCTTGTCGGCGTTGTCGGGATTGAGCACCACCCGCTGCCCGACGGCGGTGTGGCTGCTGTTGTCGACCCGGTCGGCGACGGCCACCGCCGCGATGGAGTCGACCGCGAACTCGGGGCCCACGAACGCCTTCAGCTCGTCCTCGGAGTCCGGCACCAGCACCGCGACCTCGTGCGGCCATGGCTGGTCCCACACGGCGTTCACGGCGGCCACGTCGGAGTCCAGCTCGCGGGAGATCCTGGTGGCGAGGTCGTTGTTGTCGGGATGGGCCAGCACCAGCCCGGACGTGGTGCGCAGCGCCGTCACGGGGCCGAAGTCCCACGGCCCGCGCCAGGTCTGCCGCGTGGTCAGCGTGTCCGAGGCGAGGTACCACTTCGCGCCGTGCCGGGCGAACAGGTAGCCCATCGGCTTGCTCGTCGGATCCCGGTCCACCGCGTCCAGCGCGTAGTCCAACTGCACGCCCGGGGCCCACAGCTCATCGGCCGGGAACGCCTTCGCGGGCACGGCGGTGACGTCGGTCGGATCGACGTCGTACGACCAGACCGACAGCGGCACGTTGGCGAGGTTGTCGAACATCGCCGTCTGCGCGTCCCGGAACTGCTGGGACGCGGACGGGTCGACCGTGGCCAGGAAGGCCGCGCGATCCCGGTGCAGCACCGCGGTCGCCCGGTCCCGCAAGAGAGTCTGTATCTCGGTGAGCCGCGTCTCGGGTGGCGTCGGCGCGCCCTGGCCGGTCGCGGCCCGGTCGGCCAGCCCGGTCGGCCCGCCGATGGAATGCTGGGCGGCCGGACCCGGCCCGGTGGTGGGCTGCCCGACGAGCAGGACCACGCCACCGAGCAGCGTCACGGCGATCGCCGCGACCAGCCATGCCCTGAACCGGGCCGCTCCGGTCACGGCTTGAGACTAGACCTCAGTCAGGCCTCAGCCGGCCAGGCGCTTGGCGCCGAAGTAGTCCGACATGACCGACAGCGACACGACCTTCACCGGCTCGCCTTGCGTCGGAGCGTGCACCATCTGGGTCGGGCTGACCATCATGCCGACGTGGTAGATGTTCGACGCCGTGCTGCCGAAGAACACCAGGTCACCGGCCTGGAGCGCGCTGCGGGCCACCGACACGCCGACGGTGTACTGGGCCGCGGCCGAGCGCGGGATGCTGACACCGGCCTGGCGCCAGGACCACTGCATGAGGCCGGAGCAGTCGAAGCCGACGCCCTCGCTCTCGCCACCCCACTGGTACATCACGCCACGCTGGCTTAGAGCCGCGTCCATGGCCGCGCCGGCCGCGCCGGCCGGGCCGATGAACGTGCCCATGTCGCCGGCCGCGCCGAGGGCGGCCTTGGCGGAGGCGCTGAGCTTGGCCACGGCGGCCTTGGCGTCGGCGACGGCCTTGTCCGCGGCGTCCTTCTTGGTCTGCAGGTCGGCCAGGATCTTCTGCGCCGCGTCGGACGCGTCCTGGGCCTTCTTCTGCGCGTCGGTGGCCTTGGCCTTGGCGTCCGAGGCCTGCTTGACCGCGCTGTCATAGGTGTCGAGCACGGAGGCGTTCTGCGAGGCCAGCATCTGCAACGCGCTGGACTGGTCCAGGAAGTCCTGCGCGGACTTGCCGGTCAGTAGGGCGGAGAGCTGGGTGAACTGCGCACCGTCGAAGGCGGCCGCCGCGACCTGGTCGACCTGGCCGCGGAACTGCTCCTCCTTGGCCTGGGCGTCGGCCAGCTGCTTGCCGTACGTCTGGATGTCGGCGTTGGCCTTGGCCAGATCGGCCTGCTTGGCCGCCAGGTCGTCCTTGGCCGCGAGGTACTGCTGCCCGATCTGGTCGGCCTGCGCGGTCTGCTGCTCGACCTGCTTCTGGGCGTCCTGCGCGTTGCTGGGGGTGGGGTCTGCGACCGCCGCGCCGGGGTTGAGGCTCACCACCGCGGTCACGGCCGAGAGGGCCACCGCACCACGAACCGCATGTCTGAGTTTGTTGGCCACCACGTCCCGCAGGGTACCGACCGGGTGAATGCGCGAGGCCGGCACCCCACGCGGGTGCCGGCCTCGTGCCCGTTGGCCCAGCTCGTCCGTTATCAGCCCACGATGCGCTTCGCGCCGAAGATGTCCGAGCCCGAGTTGCCGATCGGCACGATCTTGACGACCTCGCCCTCGGTCGGGGCGTGCACCACCTTGCCGTCGCCGACGTACATCGAGACGTGGTGGATGGCCGAGGCGCCGCCGCTGCTGTAGAAGATCAGGTCGCCCGGCTGGAGCGCGTTCATCGAGACGGCCTTGCCGACGGTGTACTGCGCGGCCGCCGAACGCGGCAGGGTGACGCCGGCCTTGGCGTAGGACCACAGCATCAGGCCGGAGCAGTCGAAGCCGGCCGGCGTGGTGCCACCCCAGACGTAGGGCACGCCGCGCTCGCCGACCGCCGCGTCCATCGCGACGCCGGCCGCGCCGGGCGGGCCCAGGAACACGCCCATGTCGCCGGCCCCCGCGAGCAGGCCCTTGGCCTTCGCGTCGAGCTGGTTGAAGGCCGACTGGGCCTTCTCCTTGGCGGTGTCCGCGTCCTTCTTCTTCTGGTCCAGGTCGGCCAGGATCTTCTGGGCCGCGTCCGCCGCGGCCTGCGACTTCTGCTGCGCGTCGGCGGCCTTGGCCTTCGAGCTGTTGGCCGTCTTGATCGCGTTGTCGTAGCCGTCCATCACGGCCGCGTTCTGCTGGGCCAGGAACTGGAGCTCGCTGGACTGGTCCAGGAAGTCCTGGGCCGACTTGCCGGTCAGCAGCGCGGACAGCTGGGTGAACTGGACGCCGGTGTAGGCGGCCGACGCGAGCTGGTCGACCTGCCCGCGGTACTGGTCCTCCTTGACCTGCGCGTCCTTGGCCTGCTGGGTGAACGTCTGGATGTCGGCGGTGGCCTTGGCGACGTCGGCCTGCTTGGCCTTCAAGTCGTCCTGGGCCGCCATATAGGCTTCCTGGGCCTTCTCCGCGACCTCAGCGGCCGCATCCAGCTGGGACTTCGCGTCCTGGAGGTTGGACGGTGGATCGGCGACGGCGGACCCGGGGTTCAGGCCGACGACGGTGGCCACGGCCGTGAGGGCGATGGCACCCCGCACCACGTGCTTGAGTCGGTTCGACGCCACGTCGGTGGTGTCTCCTTCGAGGTAGATCCCGACACGCGGTCGATCCCCCGACAGGTCGACACGGACGGTGACCCCGCGTCGCCGGTCTGGTCGGCCGGCTGGCCGCCGCAAGGTCTCGGGTAGGTTACGAGGGGAGGTTCGGTCCGTCCACCCGCCGTGACGATGGCGACCGATGAGCGGTCGTGCTCACTCGTTCGGAGCATCACACCGGGTACTCCCCGCCGTCCACGTTGACCTGGCGTGAATCCCGTTCGGCGCGAACCGAGATCCACTCACCGAATCGGCAGGTCGAGGGGGTTTAACTCTTCACACTCGGACGAGTCGGGCCAGCAGCACCGCCGAGGGCACCGGATGCGCGCCGCGGCGGCGCACCGAGTCCGCCACCGCGCGGTCGGACGTGACAACAACCACAGGGCGTCCCTCGGGCTCGGCCGTCACCAGGGCCCTGATCACGTCGTCGGCGAGCACGCCCGGGTCGGAGAACAGGACACGCACGCCACGCGGGGCCGCCGACGGCACCGCCACCACGCCCGCGCCGTCGAACACCACCGTGACCTCGGCCCCGGTTCTGGCCGCCAGCACCGCCATCTGGTGCACCAGCCGGTCCCGTTGGTCGGACAGCGGCAGCTCCGGGTAGCCGGTCTTGGTCACGTTGTAGCCGTCCACGACCATGTGCACCGTCGGCAGGGCCAGCAGCCGGTCCAGCGCCGCCGGGTCCTCGACCCGGCCCACCGTGCCCTGCGCCGCCGTCGCGCCGCGCACCATGTCCGCCGGGCGCGGGCCCGTGCCGCCGCCGATCGCCAGTTCGCGGCGCAGGCCGGTGACCGCGCCGTCCAGGGTGTCCACCAACAGCGCCAGCCGGACCTCGTCGGCCTGGCGGGCCTCGCGGGCCGACTGGCGGGCGATCTCCGCGTCGTTCTCCGCGCGGCGGGCCTTGGCCCGCTCCGTCTCGGCCCGCTCGCGTTCCCGGTCCCGCTCCGCGGTCATGGCCTTGACCTCGGCCAACGCCTCCGTGCGGACCTTCTCCGCCTCGGCCATCGCGCTGTCCGCCCGGTCCCGGGCCTCACGCAGCTTCACGCCCTGTTCCCGCAACCGCTTGCGCAGCCGCTCCAACTCCGCGTCCCGCTCCTGGAGGACCTTGGCCTCCGCGCCCTGACTCGCGTCCAACTCGTCCTGCGCCCGGCGCAGCTCCACCTCCGCGCGCTGGGCCTTGGTCACCGCCGCGTCCCGCTCCGCGCGCAGCTGCGCCTCGCCGACCCGTCTGGCCACCAGCTCCACGAAGTGCACCGCCGTCGGCTCGCCCAGCAGCACCGCCGCGGCAGCCGCCGCCACCGGGTCCGGCGCCGTCGCGTCCAGGGCCGCCGGCCGGTGCTCGCGGCACCACTCCACCACCGCCGTGCGGAACGCCGGCACGTCACGCAGGCCCGCGATCAGCGCCGCCCCGCCCAGCCGGGCCCGTTTGGCCGGCGCGAACCGCGCCACCGCCTTCACCTGCTGCGGGATGTCCACCCGGGCCAGCACGCCCACCGCGTCCGCGCTGATCTCGGCCAGCCGGCCCCGCACCGGGTCCGGCAACGCCGACCAGTCCACAGTGGACTGATCATCGCCACCGTCCACGGCGGACAGCTCGGGCCCCTGACCCGGCTCATCGGCTTCGGCTGACGCGGACACCCTCACAGGCTAGTAGGTGCCGCCCCACCCGGCTGACAGGGAATCGCCCCACACGATCCGTTGCGCCGGCAACAACACCCCAGGTCACCCATTTGCCGGCATCCGCCCCCCTTCGTCGCCGACACAGGAGAGCGCGAGGCCCAAAGGGGCCGAGCCCCGCGCGGAACGCGCGGCATCAAAACTGTCAGGGGGTGCTGGCACGATCCCGATCACCATGACTGCCACTGCTGACGATCTCGGCCAGTTGACGTTCGACGAGCTGGGCACGCCGCTGCGGGAGACCACGTTCGTCGTGGTCGACCTGGAGACCACCGGGGGCCGGGCCGGCGAGGACGGGATCACCGAGATCGGGGCGGTGAAGGTGCGGGGCGGGGAGGTGCTGGGCGAGTTCGGCACGCTGGTGAACCCGCGCCGGGGCATCCCGCCGGAGATCGTGCGGCTGACCGGCATCACCGAGGCGATGGTGTACACAGCACCGCCGATAGAAGAGGTGCTGCCGGCGTTCCTGGAGTTCGCGGCGGGGGCGGTGCTGGTGGCGCACAACTCGGGGTTCGACACGGGCTTCCTGAAGGCGGCGTGCACGCGGCACGGCTATGCGTGGCCGAAGCCGGCGGTGTTGTGCACGGTGCGGCTGGCGCGGCGGGTGCTGACCAGGGAGGAGGCGCCGAGCTGCCGGCTGTCGGCGTTGGCCGAACTGTTCAGCACGGACACGACGCCGAACCACCGTGCGCTGGACGACGCCAAGGCGACGGTGGACGTGCTGCACGGCCTGTTGGAACGGCTGGGCCCGATGGGGGTGCAGTCGCTGGAGGAGCTGTTCGACTACCTCCCGGACGTGACGCCGGCGCAGCGCCGTAAGCGCACGCTGGCGCAGCATCTGCCGTCGGAGCCGGGGGTGTACCTGTTCCGCGGCCCGTCGGAGGAGGTGCTGTACGTCGGCACGGCTTCCAACCTGCGGCGACGGGTGCGGCAGTACTTCACGGGCAGCGAGAGCCGGGGCCGCATCCGGGAGATGGTGGCGCTGGCGATCCGGGTGGATTCGGTGGTGTGCGCCCATTCACTGGAGGCGGAGGTCCGGGAGCTGCGCCTGTTGACGGCGCACAAACCGCAGTACAACCGGCGGTCCCGCAACCAGCAGGGCGGCTGGTGGGTGACCCTGACCGACGAGGCGTTCCCTCGGCTGTCGGTGGTGCGCCGGCCACGCGACGGTGCCCTGGGGCCGTTCCGGTCACGGGGATCGGCCGACACCGCTGCCACGGCGTTGAGCGACGCCACCGGTCTGCGGACCTGTAGCCAGCGGATACCAGCGAAAGGCGCCAACGGCACGCCATGTGCGCTGGCGGAGTTGGGCCGCTGTCGAGCCCCCTGTGCCGGCCGGCAGGACGTCGACGACTACGGGCTGGCCCCGGCGACGGTCCGGGACCTCATCGCCGGCCGGGACCTCGCGCCGTTCGACCGGCTGGCCGCCCAGCTGGAGGAGCTGGCCCTGGCCGAACGGTTCGAGGAGGCGGCCGTCCGCCGCGACCGCCTCGCCGACCTGGTCCGGGCGGTCGACCGCGCCCAGCGGCTGGCCGCGCTGGCCGCCCTGCCCGAGCTGGTCGCCGCCCGCCCCGACGGCAGCGGCGGCTGGGAGTTCTCCGTGGTCCGCCACGGCCGCCTGGCGTCGGCCGGCGTGGCCCGCCGCGGCGTCCGGCCCATGCCCGTGGTCGACGCCCTCGTCGCCGCGGCCGAGACGGTCATTCCCGGCGACGGCCCGCTGCACGGCGCCCCGGCCGAGGAGACGGGGGTGGTGCTGCGCTGGCTCAACCGACCCGGCACGCGGCTGGTCTACTGCGACACGCCCTGGTCCGAGCCGGCGAAGTCGGCCGCGGGGTGGCGGGCCTGGGTGGATCGGGCGGTAGCGGGTCGGGAGACCTACGCGGGGCTGAACTGAGACCGCACGATCCCCGACGGGTCCGTCCCACGGCTCAGAACTTGAGCTTGCGCACCATTTCCAGCCCGCCCGTCCGCGGCTGGAAGCCGAGGCTCTCGTACAGCCCACGCCCCTCCTCGGTGGCATGCAGATCGCACTTGACCAGGCCGAGGTCGTCCAGCCGGTCGACCAGGGCGGTGACAACGAGCCTGGCCAGACCCCGCCGCCGCCAGGCCGGGTCGGTGCAGACGTTGTGCAGGTGCGCCATGGACGTCCCGAGGTCGCCGGGCCGCGGCATGTCCAGACGAATGAAGGCGGCGGCGCAGCTGGCCAGGCCACCGCCCGGGGCGTCGACGACGGCGGCGATCAGGCCGGGGCCGCCGAGCTCACGCCGGAACAGCTCCACGCACGGGCGTTCCCAGTCGGTGTTGGCGACGTCCCGGCCCATGGCCTCGAACATGACAACCCGGAGGCGGACGAGTTCTTCGGCGTCGCCGGCGACGGCTGGGCGGACAGTCCAGTTCATAGCGTGATCGCATTCTTGGCGAGGTCGAGGGCGCTGTCGTCGGGCTGCCGGTCGGGGCGGGCGAGGGCCTGGTTGGCGTCGACGAAGGGCCGCATTCGTCGCTCATACGCCGCGAAGGCGGGACCTGGGTCGCCGCCGGAGCGGCCCAGCTCGGTCCCGAGCACGTAGGCCCCGACGAGGGCGAGGCTGGTCCCCTGGCCGGTGATCGGCGACGGGCAGCAGGCGGCGTCGCCGACCAGGGCGACCCGACCTGAGGTCCACGCCGGCATCCGGACCTGGGCCATGACGTCGCTGTACAGGTCGTCGGCCGACCACATGGCGGTCAGCATCTCCGCGGTGTGCCCGCCGAACCCGGCGAACCGGTCGGCGACCAACTGCTTCAACCCGCCGGCGTCCACCCGCTCCAGGTGCTCCTCCGGGCCGGCCTCGAAGCCGCCGATGACCCGCACCTCGGCGTTGTCCCGCACCGGGTACACGCAGTAGCCGCGTAGGCCGTCGCGCTGCCAGACCTGCCAGTTGTCCAGGCCCAGGAAGTTCGGCGCGCTGAAGATGGCCAGCCGAGCCCGCAGCGAGTGCAGGAAGTCCCGCTCCGGTCCGAAGACCAGCCGCCGGACCGTCGAGTGCAGGCCGTCGGCCCCGATGACCAGGTCGTAGACCGCCGGCCGGCCCCGCTCGAACTCGACCCGGCCGTCCGGCTCGACCGCGGTGACGCTGTCGCCGAAGACGTAGTCGACCTGGTCGCGGGTCGCTTCGTGGAGAAAGGCGCAGAGGTCTTCACGCAGCAGTTCGACGTCCGGACTGTCCAACCGGCCGGCGGACATGGTCATCTCCGTGGACGACCACTCCTCCGTGCCCTCTCGGTCGTACATCGTCATGCCGCGCATCCGCGTCTTCACGGCCTGCACCCGCGGCATCAGGCCCATCCGCTCGACGACCTCCAGCGCGACGCCGCGGACGTCGATGGCCTGCCCACCGGGCCGCAGCGCCGGCGCCTGCTCGACAACGGTGACCGCGAAGCCGTGCCGGCTCAGCCAGTAGGCGACCGCCGGGCCGGCGATGCTGGCCCCGGACACCAGAACGCGCATCAAGCTCCCCCTCGAAATCGCTGTGCCCCACCATCCTTGCCCTACGATCGGCAGGACGTCGAACCATTACAGGAGGTCCCGTCGTGATCACGGCGATCGTGTTGATCCAGGCCACCGCCGAGTCCATCCCGGAGGCCGCCCAGGCGATCGCCGACATCGACGGCGTCCAGGAGGTCTACTCCTGCGCCGGCGACGTCGACCTGATCGCGCACGTCAAGGTGGCCCAGCACGAGGACCTGGCCGAACTGGTGCCGGGCCGGATCAGCAAGGTGCCGGGCGTGCTCAACACCGACACCCACATCGCCTTCCGGTCCTACTCCCGCCGCGACGCCGAGGACTCCTTCTCCGCCGGCCTGGACTGAAACGCCACGTCGACGGCGCGCAGCCGGAACACCAGCGCGGTCAGCACGGCACCGACGCCGCACAGGGCGATCACGTGTGACACCGGCACCACCCCGGCCAGCGCGCCGGCCACCGCGGGGCTGATGCCCTGCGCGGTCATCAGGCCGGTGGACAGCAGCCCGAACGCCTGGCCACGGCCGGCCGTCGGCACGACGTCGCGGAACCGCTGCTGGATCGGCAGCCCATAGGCGAAGCCGACGCCGGCGAGCACCAGCAGCGCCCCGCACACCTCCACCGGCAGGTCGGCGACCGCGAAGCCGAGCAGCGGCAGGCCGACCACCGCCATCATCGGCACCATCAGCCGTCGCCGCTGCTCGGGCCCGACGACCCGGCCGATCACCAGGCTGCCGATCATCATCCCGACCGGCAGGCAGGCCAGCAGCAGGCCACCGGTCTGGGTCGGCAGGCCGCGGGCGGCGACGTAGGGCACGATCAGGCTCTCCGCCGCGGTCACGCAGGCCGGCGGCAGCCACTGGGCCAGAATCAGCGCCCGGATCGTGCGGTCCCGCAGCAGCTCCCGATTTCCGGTCAAGCTGCGTCGCAAGGCGGTCAGCGCACCGCGCTCCCCCGGCGAAACGCGCAGGTCAGGCAGCCGAAGCCACACCCAGGCGGCGGCAACCAGGTGCAGTCCAGCGGTGACCAGCATGGCGTGCTGCGCGCCGAGCACGGCGACGGCAGCGCCGGCCCCGGCCATGCCGACCAGTTGCGCCGCTGACGACGCCAGGTTGAGCAGCGAGCGGCCGAGCACGTAGCTCTCGCCGTCGAGCACATCGGCCACCACCCGGCCGACTGCCCCGTTCACCAGCGGCGTCACCGTCGACACGGCGGCGACCAGCGTCATGCTCAGCCAGATCGGCAGATCAACCAGCCCCAACAGCAGCCCGCTGCCGAACTCCACCCCGTAGCCGAGGGCGATCAGCTGGCGAGGTGGCAGCAGGTCGGCCACCGCGCCGAGGAGGCTGCCGCCGATGAGCTGCGGCAGAAACGAGATCCCGTACGCCACCGCGGCCAGCAGCGGCGAGCCGGTCACCGCGAACACCAGGACCGACAGCGCGACGATCCGCACGGTATCCGCGGTGACGGCGAGGGTGCGGGTGGTGAACAGCACCCGGAACGCAGTGTTGGCCAGCACACCGGCGTAGGTCATAGGCCGAGCCTGCGACCCGGCGGTGCCGCCGAGCCAAAGTTACGTGCACGGACGTAAGGTCGCGGCGTGCTCCGCTACCTCGTCGGCAGCGAGGACCTGGCCCGAAGCCGGTTCGCGCTGTCGCCGCTGTTCGAGCTGGACAGCCTGCTCCGGTCGGTGGTCGGTCTGCCCCCGCGCCGGCTGCCCGTGCCGTGGCTGCACCGAATCACGCCTTCGTACCGCAGGCTGCGACAAGATCCCGCCTTCCGTGCGGTGCTGGCCCTGCACAAGCCCGGCCGAGGCGCCACCTTCCTCGCCCCACCGCCGCAAGGCCTGGCCCAGACCGTCGAAGACGACCTGGACACTGTTCGGGCCACCGCGGTCGAGCGGGTCCGAGAGGAGATCGCCGGCCTGGAGCCCGTGGCCGACGACCAGGCCCGTGCGGTGCTCGACGCCCCGGACGTCGTGGCCCGTCTTGCCGACGTGCTGGAACAGGCATGGCACGAGCTGCTCGCCCCGGACTGGCCACAGCTGCGCGCCATCTGTGAGCGGGACGTGGTGCACCGGGCCGGCCTGCTCGGCCGAGGCGGCTGGCTGGCCGCGCTCGACGGCCTGCATCCCAAGGTGCGCTGGCGGGACCACGGCATCGACGTGCTGCACATGGCCGACGGGACCGTCGACCTGCGCGGCGAGGGTCTGCTGCTGATCCCGTCAGTGTTCGTGTGGCCGCGCGTCGCCGCCTACCACGACGACCCCTGGCCCAAGGCCATCGTCTATCCCGCCCGTGGCGTCGCCGCCCTGTGGGAGAGCCCAGCTGTCGCGGAGCCGGGGGCGTTGGGGGCGCTGCTGGGCCGGTCCCGGGCGCAACTGCTGCTGGCCCTCGACACGCCGGCCAGCACCACCCACCTGGCCCACAGCCTGGGACTGGCCGTCGGGGCAGTCGGTGACCACCTCACCGTGCTGCGGCGGGCCGGCCTGCTGGACCGGATCCGGTCCGGCCGGTCGGTGCTCTATCACCGCACCCCGATCGGCGACGCCCTCGCCGCCCAGTCCGAGCCCTGACCTCACCTTCAACGTCATGAAGGGCCCCTTCCTCACGTTCAACGTGAGGAAGGGGCCCTTCATGACACAAATGACAGCCGTCAGGCTTCGGGCTGCTGGGGCTTGCCCGCCAGCTCCTTCTGCCGCTTCGACTCGGCCTCGGCGGCCGCCGACTCGGCGTGCGCCTCGGCGCGGGCGTTGGCCAGGGCGGTGACCTCCTCGGCCGGGTCCGGCGAGAGGAAGCCGCCGGCCACCGGGGCGCCGGCCGAGCCCAGCTTGTTCATCTTCTTGGGCACCGGAGCGCCCTGGTACGGCAGCGCGTGCGGGTGGCCGTGCTCGTCGACCGGGCCCAGCGGCTGGTGCAGCTCGATGAACTCACCGTGCGGCAGCCGCTTGATGATGCCGGTCTCGATGCCGTGCTCCAGCACCTCGCGGTCGCCCCGCTGCAGACCGATGCAGATCCGGTAGGTGACGTAGTACACCAGCGGCGGCAGCACCAGCAGGCCGATGCGGCCGATCCACGTCGTCGCGTTCAGCGAGATGTCGAACTTGTCGGCGATGATGTCGTTGCCGCCGGACAGCAGGCAGACCATGAAGAACGTGATCGCCATCATGCCCAGGCTGGTCCGCACCGGCACGTCCCGCGGCCGCTGCAGCAGGTTGTGGTGCGCGGTGTCCTTGGTCATCCGGCGCTCGATCCACGGGTAGACCGCAGCGATGCCGGTGAGCAGGGGCAGACCCAGCATGAACGGCAGGAACGGCGCCGGAATGGTGAAGTTCAGGCCCCACGGGAGGTGGATGTAGGCCTCCCACGCCGGCCACAGACGCACCAGGCCGTCGGTCCAGCCCATGTACCAGTCCGGCTGCGAGCCGGAGGAGACCTGGGCCGGGTTGTACGGACCGAAGTTCCAGATGGGGTTGATCTGGAACAGACCGCTCATCAGCGCCAGCAGACCGGCGACGAGGGCGAAGAAGCCGCCGCCCTTGGCCGCGAACACCGGCATGATGCGCACGCCGACGACGTTGCGCTCGGTCCGGCGCGGGCCGGGGAACTGGGTGTGCTTCTGGTACCACACCAGACCCAGGTGCACGGCGATCAGCGCCAGGATGACGCCGGGCAGCAGCAGGATGTGCAGCGTGTAGATGCGCGGCAGGATCACCGTGCCCGGGAACTCGCCGCCGAACAGGATCCAGTCCACCCAGGTGCCCAGCACCGGGATCGACTCGATCAGGCCGAACATCACGCGCAGACCGGTGCCGGACAGCAGGTCGTCGGGCAGCGAGTAGCCGAAGAAGCCCTCGAGCGAGCCGATCATGAACAGCACGACGCCGATGACCCAGTTCACCTCACGCGGGCGCCGGAACGCGCCGGTGAAGAAGATCCGGAACATGTGGGCGACGATCGCCGACATGAACAGCAGCGCCGCCCAGTGGTGGATCTGCCGCACGAACAGGCCGCCGCGCACCTCGAACGAGAGGTCCAGGGTGGAGGCGAAGGCCCGCGACATCTGGATGCCGCGCAGGTTGTCGAACGCGCCGTTGTAGGTGACCTCCTGCATGGAGGGATCGAAGAACAGCGCGAGGTACGTGCCGGACAGCAGCAGCACGATGAAGCTGTACAGGGCGATCTCGCCGAGCAGGAAGGACCAGTGCGACGGGAAGACCTTGTTCAGCTGGCGACGCATGCCGGCGGCCAGGTGGTACCGGTCGTCGGCCCACTTCGCCGCGCCACCAGCGACGCGAGTCGCCGTGTTCGCCGGCTTCGTCGGCGTGGTGATGCCGCTCATGAGTCACGCTCCCAGAACGCGGGGCCGATGGGCTCGATGAAGTCGCTCCGCGCCACGAAGTATCCGCTCTCGTCAACCTCGATGGGAAGCTGCGGCAGCGCGCGGGCGGCCGGGCCGAAGACCGGCTTCGCGTACTCGAACACGTCGAACTGCGACTGGTGGCACGGGCACAGCAGACGACCGGTCTGCTGCTCGTACAGCGAGGTCGGGCAGCCCAGGTGGGTGCAGATCTTCGAGTACGCGTAGTAGTCGCCGAAGTTGAAGTTCTCCTGGCCGGACCGCTTGACCACGTTCTGGTCCGGGCGCAGCCGGATCAGCATGACCGGGTTGTCCGAGCGGTGCAGCGCGGCGGACAGCGCCTCCTCGTTGCCCCGCTCCGATTCGCGGAACGGGAACACCGTCTCGAAGCCGCCCGCGTCCAGGTCCTCGGGCCGGATCAGCGCGACCTCGCCGGCGTCACCGGTGTTGCGGCGCAGGTAGACCTTCTCGCCCGGGAAGCTCGCCTGCCAGCCGGTGTGCCAGAGCGAGTCCTTGGAGTTGGTGTCCTTGAACGGGTTCTTCAGCATGCCGCCCAGCGGCAGCACGACCAGGCCCAGCCCCATCACGCCGGCCGCGGCGCCCGCGGTCCGCTTGACCAGGGAGCGGCGGGTGATGGTGCTGCGCACACCGGCGTCGGCCAACTCGGCCAGGATGGTCTCCTGGTCGACCTTGGCCGAGCCGCCGTCGTGGCGGTCCTGCACGGCCAGCTCGTGCGGGATGAACTTCTTGGTGTAGTTCAGCGCGCCGACGCCGAGGCCGACCACGGTCAGGCCGAGCGTGATGCCGATGACCGGGGTGTACAGGCTGTACAGGAAGTAGCCGTCGGTGTTCGGGGCCGCGTACTCCCACGGCCAGAACAAGAAGGCCACGATGAAGGCCAGGCCGGCCACCGCGGCCAGCAGGAACCAGTAGGCCACGGCGCGCTCGGCGCGCTTCTCGGCCTTGGTGCCCTTGACCGGCCACGGGTCCTCGTAGCTGATCAGCTCGACACCGTCCAGCTTGGTGCCCAGCGTGACCAGCTCGTCCCGGCTCATGCCGTCCAGTTCTGCCTCGGTGGGCAGCTTCTCGTCGTGCTCGCCGCTCATGCCTTGCTTCCGATCCACAGGGTCACGCCGACCAGCGCGGCGATGCCCACGATCCATCCGATGAGGCCCTCGGAGATCGGGCCGAGACCACCGAGCGCGTTGCCGCCGGGGTTGTTGTTGCCATCGGTCACGGACTTGATGTACGTGATGATGTCCTTCTTCTCGTCCGGCGTGAGCTGGCGGTCGCCGAACACCGGCATGTTCTCCGGGCCGGTCAGCATCGCCGTGTAGATCTGGCTCGGCGTGACGCCGTCCAGCTCGGGCGCGTACTTGCCGGAGGACAGCGCGCCGCCGCGACCGGTGAAGCTGTGGCAGTTGGCGCAGTTGAGGCGGAACAGCTCGCCGCCGCGCGACGGGTCGCCGCTGGTCAGCTGCTCGTCCGAGGCGGTCGGCTTCTCCTTGCCGCCGCCCTGGGACTGGATGAACGCGTCCAGCGCGTCGATCTGCTGCGGCGTGAACACCGGGGGCTTGCGCGCGGCCTCGGCCGTCTGGCCGCCGGACAGCGGCATGCGGCCGGTGGACAGCTGGAAGTAGGACGCGGCGGAGCCGACGCCGATCAGGCTCGGCCCGCGGTCCTTGACGCCTTCCAGGTTGGCGCCGTGGCAGGTGACGCAGCTGTTGTTGAACAGCTGCCGGCCCTGCTCGACGAGCGCGTTGGTGTCCGAGGCCTGAGCGGTCTGCGGCGCCGGCACGGCGACGGCGTACAGCGCGCCCGCGCCGAGCAGCGCGACGCCGAGCGCCAACAGGCCGGAGACCCGCCGCTTGAGCTTGGAACGCGAGCGGCCCCGCTTACCCGCCGGAGCGGGCGTGCCCGCCGCGTCGGCGGGTGGCTTGGTGGTCATGGTGGGCAACCCTTGCTGTCAGTTCGGGGCTGGGTCAGGGAATGACGTAGATGACGGCGAACAGGCCGATCCACACGATGTCGACGAAGTGCCAGTAGTACGACACCACGATCGCCGAGGTCGCCTGGGCCGGCGTGAACTTGCTCAACCTCGTCCTGACAAGCAGGAAGATGAAGGCGATCAGGCCGCCGATCACGTGCAGCCCGTGGAAGCCGGTGGCAAGGAAGAAGACCGTGCCGAAGGCCGAGTTGGGGATCGTGGTCCCCTCCTCGACCAGCATGCGGTACTCGTTGGCCTGGCCGAGCACGAAGATCAGGCCCATCACGAAGGTGAGCACGTACCAGCGGCGCAGGCCGAACACGTCGCCCTGCTCGGCCGCGAACACGCCCATCTGACAGGTGATCGACGAGGCCACCAGAATGATCGTGAACGGCAGCGCGTACCCAAGGTCCAGATGGGTGGGCTCGGGCGGCCAGACGCCGACGTTCTGGGCCTTCACAGTGAAGTACATCGCGAAGAGGCCGGCGAAGAACATGAGCTCGCTGGACAGCCACACGATGGTGCCCACGCTGACCATGTTCGGGCGATTCAGCGAGTGGACCCGCTGAGCGATGGGAGGAGCTGCCGTTGTCACGGGTCGCATTATTGCCTGCGGTGGATCAGGCCGCCCGGTCGGGTGGGGTGCAACGGGAGATCACGAGCGATGGGCGCGTTCGAGCGATTGACGTCACTGTTCGGTCGGCGCGCGGAATTGCCGTTCGACCTGGACAACCCTGATTTAAAGGTGGTGGCCGAGGCTTTCGACCCGGCCGAGGCGGACTCGGCCGTGCTGGCCCGTTCGCCCCGGCTGCGGCCCGAACGGAAGGCGGTGCTGCGCCATCACCTGGTGCTGCCGGCGTCCGCGGTGGCGCGGGCCCGCGAGCTGCTGGCCCAGGACGGATGGGAGCTGCGGGTGGTCGAAACGGGTGAATCCGTTCGCCTGCACGCCCTTCGCGCCCAGGTGATCACCGCCCTGAGCTGCGCGCAGGAGCGGTCCCGGATGGCCGGCCTGGCCCAGCGGCTGGGCGGGGACGCGTTGGGATGGGACTGCTTGCAGACCTGAAGGTGTGACACAGATAGCATCACGGTATGAGCACGCAGACGTGGAAGGTCCTGGTCTTCAGCCACCGGCCGGAGGTCCGCGAGGCGATCGTCAACGCCGTCGGCCGGCGGCCGGCGCCGGACCTGGGCCGCGTGGACTACGTCGAGGTCGGCACCGTGGCGGACGTGCTCTACCACGTCGACAGCGGCGCCATCGACCTGGCCATTCTCGACGGCGAGGCGCAGCCCACCGGCGGCATGGGCCTGTCCCGCCAGCTCAAGAACGAGATCACCAACTGCCCGCCGATCGTGATCGCGGTGCGGCGCAAGGACGACCGATGGCTGGCCACCTGGTCGCAGGCGGACGCCGTCATCGTGCATCCGCTGGACCCGCTGGCCGCGGCCGAGACCGTCGCAGAGGTGCTGCGGTCCGGTGCGCCCGTGCCGAGGTGAGCACGCTGACCTGGCCCGACGTGCTGGGCGCGCTGATCGCCGGGGAAGACCTGACGGCGGCGCAGACCGGCTGGGCGATGGACCAGGTGATGACCGGCGAGGCCACCCCGGCCCAGATCGCCGGTTTCGCGGTCGCGCTGCGGGCCAAGGGCGAGACGGCCGACGAGGTGCTCGGCATGGCCGACTCGATGCTGCGGCACGCCCGCACGGTCGACGTCGCCGGCCGGGCCATCGACATCGTCGGCACCGGTGGTGACCAGGCCCACACCGTCAACATCTCGACCATGACGGCGATCGTCACGGCCGCGGCCGGCGTGCCCGTGGTCAAGCACGGGGCCCGGGCCTCGTCGTCCAAGTGCGGCACCGGCGACGTGCTGGAGGAGCTCGGGGTGGCCATCGAGCTGCCGCCGGACGCGGTGCAGCGCTGCGTGGCCGAGGTCGGCATCGGGTTCTGCTTCGCGCCCGCCTACCACCCGGCGCTGCGCTTCACCTCCGGGCCGCGGCGTGAGCTGGCCGTGCCGACCGCGTTCAACATCCTGGGCCCGCTGTCCAACCCGGCACAGCCCAAGTACGGCCTGGTCGGCTGCGCGCGGGAGCCGATGGCCCCGGTGATGGCCGGCGTGTTCGCCTCCCGTGGCGCGCACGTGCTGCTGGTGCGCGGGGACGACGGGCTGGACGAGATCACCACGACCACCACCACCTCGGTCTGGATCGCCCAGGACGGCGCGGTGCGGACCGACCGGATCGACCCGTCGCGGCTGGGGGTCGCCCCGGCCCTGCCGGCCGACCTGGTCGGCGGCGACGCGCCGTACAACGCCCAGGTGGTGCGGGAGCTGCTGGCCGGGCGGACCGGGCCGGTGCGGGATGCGGTGCTGATCAACGCGGCCGGCGCGGTGGCCGTGTTCAACGGCCTTGGCTCCGACCTGCACGCCGACCTGCTGGCCGGCCTGTCCATCGCCGCCCAGGCCATCGACTCCGGCGCCGCCGCGGAACTCCTGGACCGCTGGATCTCGTTGTCGCAGAAGCTGGCGGCCGCCTAACCTCGCGAGTCCCGCTCTGGGGCAACTGAAAAGCAGGTTTCGGACAATGCCGAAACCTGCTTTTCGTTTGTCTGAGAGCGGGACTCGCGGGGGTTGGCCGGGGCTGAGGTGCCGGCCAACCCCCGAGATCAGGTGAGCAGGCCGCCGACCGTGGTGTCGTGGCCGCCCAGGATCTTGCCGGGGTCCTCGCCCAGCACGTCGCGGAGCATGGTGGCGTAGACGTCCCGGAAGTCGGTGTGCTCCTTGAGGTCCCCGTTGTCCAGGTCGGTCAGGCTGGGCTGCTCGCCGTAGAAGCCGCCGTGCACCGGGGAACCGAGCACGAAGACCGGCCCGGCGGTGCCGTGGTCGGTGCCCTCGCTCGCGTTGGCCCCGACCCGGCGGCCGAACTCCGAGTACACCAGCATCACGACCTGCCGGCCGCGGTCGGTGCGCTGCATCCGGTCCGCGAACGCCGACAGCGCCTGGTCGAGCTCGGTGAGCAGCCGCTGCTGCGTGCCCTTCTCATCGGCATGGGTGTCGAAACCGCCCAGTGACACGGAATACGCCCGCGTCGGGACGCCCGCCTCGACCAGCCCGGCGACCACGTCCAACTGGGCCGCGAGCTGGCCTTTGTTGTCGGAGCTGGGTTTCACGGCCGGGCCGAGCTTGGTGGCGGTGGTGTGCAGGTCGGTGATGGACCGAGCAACCCTCGCCTGATCGGGTGATTCGCCCGATTCCGCCTGTCCCATCAGGGAGAACGACTTGCCCAGAGCCCCGGTCGGCAGCTTCAGCCCGGTCACCGGCAGCGTCGCGCCGGCCGCTCGCTGGCCGGCCATCAGCGGCGGCAGCACGGGCTCGATCGAGACGGCCCGCAGCGGGTCGTCGCCGGTCACGTCCAGCCAGCGTCCCAGCCACCCGGTCGGCTGTGGGCTGTCGGGCGACGCGGTCTGCCAGATGGCCATCGACCGGAAGTGGCTGTGGTCGGGCTTGGGGTAGCCCACCCCGCGCACGACCGCCAACCGCTTGTCGTCCCAGAGCTTCTTCAGGCCGGTCATACCCGGGTTGAGGCCCAGGCCCTCGCCGAGATCCAGCACCTCGTGCGGCTGGTAGGCCAGATCGGGCCGGGCCTTCTGGTACGCCGGGTCCGCGGCCGGCACCACCGTGTTCAGGCCGTCATTGCCGCCGTAGAGCGTGCAGACGACCAGCACGCCGGCGTCCGGGCGCAGCGGGTCCTGGGCGGCGGCGGTCATCAGGTCGGTCCAGTTCACCTGGGTCGCCCCGACGGCCAGCGCGCCCGCGCCGACCACGCCGCTGGCCAGGATGAAACCCCGTCGGCTGATTTTCATTGGCTCACCACGTATTCCGGTGCGCAGGCGGCCATCGCGACCAGCTGCGCCCCTGTCAGGCCGGCCAGCGCCGTCGTGGTCCGCTGACTCCAGGTGTCGACGCCGAGGGCCTTGCCGGCGGCCGCCGCGGACGTGATGTGTGACACGTCGGCGTGCCCGGCGACCAACTGGGCCAAGTGCAGCCGGGCCAGCCCGGCCGAGGTCGTCAGCCAGGCCTGCGCCGCCGGCCAGCCGCCCACGCTGGGCGGCTCGAACGGCACCTGGCCCAGGCCTCGCAGGCCAGCCTCCAGCTGCGTGACCGGCAGCTTCGACGGCTGCACGCCCAGCGCCCGCATCAGGCCGGCGGCCCACTCCACCGGCTGCTTCACCAGGGTGGTCGCCGGGTCGCGGAACGCCGGTTCAGCGAGCACAGCCCGCAGCAGCCCCCCGATGGACTGCTGCGGACCGTAGCCCGCGACCAGCCGGTTCAGCACGTCCGCCGCCGGCGGCGTGGCGCTGACCAACCGGAACCACAACCGGCCCGCCACGAAACGCGGCGAGTCCGGACGATTCAGCACGATGTCGACAAATTGGTTGGCATCGAGATTTCCCGTGATTCCCAACACGGTCTTGCTGCCGTTGTCGTGTCGTTTGGGGGCCAACGAGGAGGTCATGGCGTCGCGGTTCACCGTCCAGCCGGTCAGCGCCCGGGCCGCTTCGCGCACGTCGTTCTCGGTGTAGCGGTCCACGCCCAGCGTGAACAGCTCCATGAACTCGCGGGCCAGGTTCTCGTTGGCCGCGCCGACCTTGTTCTGCTGGCCGTCCAGCCACAGCAGCATCGCCGGGTCCACGATCATCGCCTTGGCCAGCGCGGGAAAACCGCCGCCGCCCAGGCCCCGCAGCGCCTGGTTCTGGTGCAGCATCAGGCGGGCGCTGCGCACCTTCTGCACGCTGGTGGCGAAATGCCCGTGCCAGAACCAGGTCAGCCGCTCCGGCAGCGGCGAGGCGGTGCCGGCCATCCGGTCCAGCCACCACTGCGCGGCCGTGACCTGCTGGCCGCGCAACGTCTTCTGGCGCTGCTTACGCTCGGCGGCGCTGGCTTTCTTGCTGATGGCCGGAGGTTCCGCGCCGAGGTTCGGCAGCGGCGTGGTGTCGGGTGTCTGGGCCAGCACCTGCTGGCAGGCCGCCGCGAACCCGCCCGCGGCCAGCGAGTCCAGCTCCCCCGGTCGCGGACCGAACCCGAAGCGGTCCAGCAGTCGCCGGGTGGCGGCTCGGTCGTCTAGTAAGGGCACACCGGAATCCTGCGCGAAAACGGCCCCGGGCTGAATGCCCGGGGCCGTTCGCTCAGTACACCTTCAGCTAACTCACTCGTGGTTGGGCTTGGTGTGGTACTCGAACACCAGGCCGCCCACGGTGATCAGGACCAGCACCACGAAGATGACGATCATCCACACCTGGAAGAAGGCCAGCGACAGGGCGCCGATGGCGGCGGCCACGGCGATGCCGAACGGCCAGTAGCTGCCCGGGCTGAAGAAGCCCAGCTCGCCGGCGCCGTCGCTGATCTCCGCCTCGGTGTCGTCCTCGGGACGCTCCGGGATGCGGCGGGCCACGAACCGGAAGTAGGTGCCGGTGATCAGGCACAGGCCGCCGGTCAGGGTCAGCGCGACGATGCCGACCGGCTCCTTGGCCCACAGGCCGTAGATGACGGCCATGATGAAGCAGAAGCCGGCGACGACCTCGAAGATCCTGGACTCAATCTTCATCGGTGGTTCCTCAGCTTCCGGTCCGGGCCGTGCGGTCCGTGTTGAACGGGTGCGTGGTCGTGGCCAGCGGCGCGCACAGGTCGCCGCAGTTCATCTCCGACAGCGCCTCGGACGTGGTGTACGGCTTGCCGGTCTTGGCGTTGACCTTCTCCCGCAGCTGCATGAACTGCTGGAACAGGTCGTTGGGTAGCGCCCGGACCTCGAAGTTCATCGCCGAGTGGTAGGCGCCGCACAGCTCGGCGCAGTGGCCGACGAACGAGCCCGTCTGGTCGATGGTGTTCTGGAAGGACGAGTCCTGGTTGTTCTTGTCCGGCGCCGGGAACACGTCGCGCTTGAAGTTGAACGCGGGCACCCAGAACGAGTGGATGACGTCGGTGGAGACCAGGTTGTACTGGATCCACTTGTTGGTCGGCAGGACCAGCAGCGGGATCTCGCTGCTCGTGCCGACGGTCGACACCACGTTGCCGTCCGGCGTCTTGTAGCCCTCGTACTTGAACTCCCAGTTCCACTGGAAGCCCACCACGTCCACCGTGACGTCCGGGGTGTGGCTCTTGTCCGTGACGTAGTTCTCGGTGGTGGCGGTGAAGTAGAACAGCACCGCGACGATGACCACCGGGATGACCGTGTAGACGATCTCCAGCGGGTGGTTGTACTGGAGCTGCTTGGGCAGTTCCTCGGTCCGCTTGCGGTGGAAGACCACCGGCCACAGGATCAGGATCGCCACGACCAGGCCGACGGCAAGGGCCGCGACCACGGACCAGGTCCACAGGTCGCGCATGGCGTCGGCCTGCGGCGTGATGCCGACCGGCCAACCGAAACGCAGGACCTCGTCGGTCGAACAGCCGCTTGCGGCAACCGCGACCAGGCCGGCCAGCCCGGCGAGTTTGGCCACCCGTGCTTTCCGGGAGCCCTCCATCAGGCGCACTGCTCGCTGCCTCCTCGTGACGGGCCTCTGGCGTGACCCCACACCAGCCGCTGCTCAGCAGCGGTGACGGCACCCCGCCGTCAATCAGGTCGGAGCCTAACCCAGTCGGTAGAGCGCCACCCCTCGGGGGTGATCGATCCGGCACCGGCCGCGCAACGGCCGGCCGGGCCGCCGCGTCTACCGGTGCGAGCGGCCCGCCTGCCGCTCGGCCGTCGGCCCGCCATGGGCATACTGGGCGGCGACCCCCGGTGTGTTGTGCCCTGTTTCGATGAGAGGTGCGGTTAGGACGTGTGCGGTCTGCTTGGACTGATCTGTCCCACTGAGAACGCGGCCGCCGCCGCGCGCCCGGCGGTCGGCGGGGCCCTGCGCTGCCAGCGGCACCGTGGCCCGGACGAGGCCGCCACCTGGCAGGGCGGCGAGGTGGTGTTCGGCTTCAACCGGCTGGCCATCATCGACCTGGAGCACTCCCACCAGCCGCTGCTGTGGGGCCCGCCCGGGCAGGAGAACCGGTACGCGCTGGCCTTCAACGGCGAGATCTACAACTACATCGAGCTGCGGGCCGAGCTGATCGAGCGCTACGGCGCCCAGTTCCACACCGACGGCGACAGCGAGGTGATCGCCGCCGCGTACCACTACTGGGGCGCCGCGGCCGTGCCCCGGCTGCGCGGCATGTTCGCGTTCATGATCTGGGACAGCGAGAAGAAGATCATCTTCGGCGCCCGGGACCCGTTCGGCATCAAGCCGCTGTACTACGCGGCCGGCCCCGGCGGCATCGCCATGTCCAGCGAGAAGAAGAGCATCCTGGACCTGGCCGACACCCTGGGCATCGAGCCCAAGCTGGACCGCCGGGCCCTGCAGCACTACTTCATCCTGCAGTACGTGCCCGAGCCGGAGTCGCTGAACACGCACATCCGGCGGATCGAGTCCGGCACCTCGTTCACCTTCGCCCCCGGCGGCGAGATCTCCATCGAGCGCTACTTCAGCCCGAAGTTCCGCCCGCGCGTGATGCACGGCCCGGCCGACGCCACCAAGCTGTACGCCGACATCGCCGACGCCCTGCGCGACTCGGTGGCCAAGCACATGCGCGCCGACGTGACCGTCGGCTCGTTCCTGTCCGGCGGCATCGACTCCACCGTGATCGCGGCCCTGGCCAAGGAGCACAACCCGGACCTGGTCGCCTTCACCACCGGCTTCGAGCGGGCCGGCTTCTCCGAGGTGGACGTGGCCGCCGAGTCGGCCGCCGCGATCGGCGTGAAGCACGTGGTCCGTACCGTGTCGCCGGCCGAGATGATGGAAGCCATCCCGCTGATCGTCTGGTACCTCGACGACCCGGTGGCCGACCCGGCGCTGGTGCCGCTGTGGTTCATCGCCCGCGAGGCCCGCCAGCACGTCAAGGTGGTGCTGTCCGGCGAGGGCGCGGACGAGCTGTTCGGCGGCTACACGATCTACCGCGAGCCGCTGTCGCTGGCCGCGTTCGAGAAGGTGCCCGGCACGCTGCGCAAGGCCATGGGCCGGGTCTCCACCCGTATACCCGAGGGCGTGCGCGGCAAGGACCTGCTGCGCCGCGGCGCGCTCACCCTGGAGCAGCGCTACTACGGCAACGCCCGCATCTTCCGCGACGACCAGCTGCGCTCGGTGCTGCGGACCTTCGACCCGTCGATCACGCACGCCGACGCCACCGCCAAGGCCTACCGCGAGACGGTGGACTGGGATCCGGTGAGCCGGATGCAGCACGTGGACCTGTTCACCTGGCTGCGCGGCGACATCCTGGTCAAGGCCGACAAGGTGACCATGGCGAACTCGCTGGAGCTGCGGGTGCCGTTCCTGGACCACGAGGTGTTCAAGATCGCCTCGCAGGTGCCGCTGGAGCAGAAGATCACCCGCGAGACCACCAAGTACGCGCTGCGGCGGGCCATCGCCGACATCATCCCGGCGCACGTGATCAACCGCCGCAAGCTGGGCTTCCCGGTGCCGATCCGGCACTGGCTGCGCGAGGACATGCACCCGTGGGCGCTGGACATCGTGCGCCAGTCCCAGACCGACCACCTGATCGACAAGCAGGCGGTGCTGGCCATGATCGAGGAGCACCGGACCGGCGGCATGGACCACAGCCGCCGCATCTGGGCCCTGCTCATCTTCATGATCTGGCACGGCATCTTCACCGAGGGCCGGATCAAGCCGGTCATCCCGGAGCCGCAGTACCCGGTCCGCCTCTGACCGGGCCCAAACACATGAAGGGCCCCTTCCTGACGTTGAACGTCAGGAAGGGGCCCTTCATGCGTTGTGCCGGAAACCGACATTCGGTTGCCGGAGAGCGGGACTCGCGGGGGGTGTCAGACCGTCAGGAGGGCGCCGACCTCGGTGGCGGCTTCGGGGCCGAAGGCGTCGGAGAGGCGGCCCAGGGCTGTCTCGCGGTCGAAGGTCCACTCCTGCGGGCCGTTGACCTCCAGCACATGCACGGCCACCAGGGCGCCGAGCTGGGCGGCGCGCTCCAGGCCGAGGCCGCCGCAGACGGCGGCGAGGAAGCCGGCGCGGAAGCCGTCGCCGACGCCGGTGGGGTCGACCTTGGCCAGCTCGGGCACGGCCGGCACCTGCAGCGAGCCGACCTCGCGGCCGACGATCTCCACGCCCTTCTCGCCCAGGGTGGTGACGCGCATCTCGACCTGGGCCAGCACGTCGTCCTCGGACCAGCCGGTCTTCTGGAGCACCAGGCCCCACTCGTAGTCGTTGCTGAACAGGTACTTGGCCCCGGCGACGAAGCGGCGCACCTGGTCGCCGTCCATCCGGGCCAGCTGCTGCGAGGGGTCCACCGCGAACGGCAGGCCGCGCTGCCGGCACTCGTCGGCGTGCTGGATCATCGCGCCCGGGTCGGTGGGGCTGAGCAGCACCAGGTCCAGCTGGCCGACGCGGTCGGCGATGGCGCCGATCTCGACCATGCCGGTCTCGGCCATCGCGCCGGTGTAGAACGAGGCGATCTGGTTCATGTCGTCGTCGGTGGTGCACATGAACCGGGCGGTGTGCTTGAGCTCCGAGGTGTACACGGACCGGCAGTCCACGCCGTGCCGCTCCAGCCACGCCCGGTAGTCGTCGAAGTCCTTGCCGACGGCGCCGCCCAGGATCGGCTTCTGCCCCAGCACGCCCATGCCGAACGCGATGTTCGCGCCGACCCCGCCCCGGCGGACCACCAGGTCGTCGACCAGGAAGCTCAGCGACACGCGGTCCAGGCGTTCGGCGACCAGCTGCTCGGTGAACTTGCCCGGGAAGTGCATCAGGTGGTCGGCGGCGATACTGCCGATGACAGCAACGGGCACTGTGGGTCTCCCCGATCTCCAACGGTGGGCCACCCGGTCGGGTGGACATGGTCCGGGTTCGAAAGACTACCGATTGGTAACGGATTCCGGCGCGGCATCCCGGGAACTACCGTCGGGTTGTGACCGCCCCAGAGCCAGTTTCACTTGATCAGCTCATCGACGACTGCGCCGACATCCCCGGTGCCCTCAAGCAGCGCGTACTCCCGCTGCCAGCGCCCCGCGCGGCCGCGCCATGGCGGGTGGACGAGGCCTGCGTGGCCCAGGTCAACGGTCTCGACGACTACTGAACACGGCGGAAGGGCCGCCCCAGCGGGACGGCCCTTCCCGAGACCGACGATCAGTGGAACGAGTCGCCGCAGGCGCACGAGCCGCCCGCGTTCGGGTTGTCGATCGTGAAGCCCTGCTTCTCGATCGTGTCCACGAAGTCGATGGTGGCGCCCTGCAGGTACGGCGCGCTCATCCGGTCCACGGCCACCTTGAGGCCGTTGAAGTCGCGGAGTAGGTCGCCGTCGAGGCTGCGCTCGTCGAAGAACAGCTGGTAGCGCAGACCCGCACAGCCACCGGGCTGGACGGCGATGCGCAGGTGCATGTCATCGCGTCCTTCCTGGTCAAGCAGCGCCTTGGCCTTGCTGGCGGCGTTGTCGGTGAGCACGACGCCGTGCGTCTGCTCCTCGGTCTGCGCGCCCTGCGAGGCGGTGTCCTGGACGGTCATGGCTCTCCCTCGACGTCCTGCGTATTCCTGTCCTACGACATGCAACGCAGAACGGGTCGACGTTCATTCCACTCCCATGGTGACACAGGTCAGCGGCCATTTGCCCGCGACCACTGGCCGGCGACATCGGCCGCCAGCGCGGCCAGGGCGCCGGCCGGGTCGGCCATCGCGGCGGCCACCGAGCCGGCGTGCTCGGCCACCGCGTACGACTGCTCGACACCGACCGCCCCGGCCTCCCGCCGGCCCACGCTGACCTGGCCGGCCAGCACCAGGCACGCGATGCCCCGGTCGGCCGCGCCGGCGGCGACCGCGGTGATCAGCTTCCCGCGCAGCGACTGCCAGTCGAAGCTGCCCTCGCCGGTGATCGCCAGCCGGGCCTGGTCCAGCGCCTCGTCCAGCCGGGTCAGCGTCCTGACCAGCGCCGATCCCGACGTGAACTCGGCTCCCAGCGCCAGCAGCCCGGCTCCCAGACCGCCGGCGGCACCGGCTCCGGGGCTGTCCCTGACGTCCTGGCCGGCGGTCCTGAGCACCTCCGCCCACGTCGTGAGCCCCGCCTCCAGGCGCTCCACGGCCGCCGGGTCCGCGCCCTTCTGCGGGCCGAAGGTGCGCGCCGCGCCGTGCCGTCCGAGCAGCGGGTTCTCCACGTCGGAGGCTGCGACGAGGGTGATACCGACGGCCGGCAGCTCGACCACCTCGGCCCGGGCCAGATCCGTCCCGCCGGACCCGATCGGATTGCCTGTGTCATCGGTCACGTGGCCGCCGAGGGCCCGGATCATCCCCGCGCCGCCGTCGGTGGTGCCGGAGCCGCCGAGCCCCACGACCGCCTTGGTGAGACCGGCCTCACGGGCCGCCGCGATCAGCTCGCCCACGCCGTAGGTGGTGGACGTCTCCGGGTCGCGGCGGTCGGTCAGGTGCAGTCCGCACGCCTGCGCCGACTCGATGTAGGCGGTGCCGTCGTGGGCCAGCCACCGGGCGGTGACCGGATGCCCGAGCGGACCGGTCACCCGGGCCTCGTGCACCTCGCCGCCGAGCGCGCCGTGCAGCACCTCCACGAAGCCGGGGCCGCCGTCGGCCAGCGGACGCAGCAGCAGTTCATCGGCGGGCGCGGTTCGCCGCCAGCCGGCGGCGATGGCCTCGGCGGCCTCAAGTGCGGTCAACGTGCCGCCGAAACAGTCAGGTGCGACGAGTACGCGCATGCGCTGAAGCTACCTCTGGTGGTCTGGCTTACCCTGGTGACGTGAGGTTCTTGCGCCGCAACTCAGCCGACGACGCCGCCACCGAGGACGGAGCGGTGGACGTCGCTCCCACCGCGGAGATGGCGAAGGGGCAGACTGCGCCCAAGGGCAAGGTGACTCCCAAGCGCCGGGACGCCGAGGCGCACCGCCGCGGCCCCGTGCCGCCGCCGCCCCGCACCCAGCGCGAGGCCATGAAGCGCAACCGCGAGCTGCGCCCGAAGATGACCCGCGAGGAGCGCAACACCGAGCAGCGCGAGCGTCGCGAGCGGATGATGTCCGGCGACGAGCGCTACCTCATGCCCAAGGACCGCGGCCCGGTCAAGGCGTACGTGCGGGACGTGATCGACTCCCGGCGCAACCTCATGGGCCTGTTCATGCCGCTGGCCATCCTGGTGCTGGCCTCGTACTTCCTGCAGATCGCGGTGCCGACGCTGCCGGTGCAGGAGTACGTGATGCTGGCCTGCCTGGTGTTCCTGCTGGCCATGGTGGTCGAGGCGATCATGCTGGGCCGGCTGGCCACCCGGCTGGCCCGGGCCAAGTTCCCCAAGGAGTCCATCGGGGCGGCCAGCCTGATCTGGTACACGTTCACCCGGGCCAGCCAGGTGCGCAAGCTGCGGGTGCCGCGGCCGCGGGTGCGCCCGGGCGAGGCCGTCGAGGCGTGACGAACGCCTGAGCTAATTAGCTGTTCAAACTAACTAGGTCTAGGCTCCGGTCATGGAGTTTCGACGCCTGGGCCGCAGCGGCCTGTCGGTAAGTGAGATCTCGTACGGCAACTGGATCACCCACGGCTCCCAGATCGAGCAGGATCAGGCCGTCAAGTGCGTGCACGCCGCCCTCGACGCGGGGATCACCACCTTCGACACGGCCGACGTGTACGCCAACACCAAGGCCGAGTCGGTCCTGGGCCAGGCGCTCAAGGGGCAGCGCCGAGAGAGCCTGGAGATCCTGACCAAGGTGTTCTGGCCGACCGGCCCCGGCGGCCCCAACGACCGCGGCCTGGGCCGCAAGCACATCCTGGAGTCGATCAACGGCTCGCTGGGCCGGCTCGGCACCGACTACGTGGACGTCTACCAGGCGCACCGGTTCGACCGGACTGTGCCGCTGGAGGAGACGTTCCTGGCCTTCGCCGACATCGTGCGCCAGGGCAAGGCCCTCTACATCGGCGTCTCCGAGTGGACCGCCGACCAGATCACCCGCGGCGCGGCCATCGCCCGCGAGCTGAAGGTGCCCTTCATCTCCAACCAGCCGCAGTACAACATGCTGCACCGGGTCATCGAGCCGCAGATCGTGCCGACCAGCGAGCGCGAGGGCATCTCCCAGATCGTGTTCTCGCCGATCGCCCAGGGCGTGCTGACCGGCAAGTACCTGCCCGGCCAGCCGGTGCCCGAGGGCTCCCGGGCCACCGACGCCAGCGGCAAGAACGTCATCTCCCGGCTGCTGCTGGACGAGGTGCTGGAGAAGGTCCAGCAGCTCAAGCCGATCGCCGCCGAGGTCGACCTGTCGCTGGCCCAGCTGGCCGTGGCCTGGGTGCTGCAGAACCCGAACGTGGCCTCGGCGATCATCGGCGCCAGCCGGCCCGAGCAGGTCGCGGAGAACGTCAAGGCGGCCGGGGTGAAGCTGGACGCGTCGATCCTGGAGCAGATCGACAAGGTCCTG
Organism: Kutzneria sp. CA-103260; assembly: GCF_018263855.1. Taxonomy (GTDB): domain Bacteria; phylum Actinomycetota; class Actinomycetes; order Mycobacteriales; family Pseudonocardiaceae; genus Kutzneria. Next base: position 6,319,255 of record NZ_CP073318.1, read on the forward strand.
GAGGGCCACGTCCGCACTGACCCGATGCTGACCCAGAGCCCGTGAGCTAGGGCTTGAGGCTCATCGGCCCGTAGACGACCTCGTCGCCGTCGAGCAGCGTGACCTGGGTGATGTCGATCTCCGCGAGGTCGGTCCAGGTGGCGCTGAGCCAGTCCTCGGCGGCGGTCTGGTCGTCGAAGGTGACGTCCGGGCCGGTCACGTCCACGCCGTCGTCGTCCTGGTAGTGCCATCGCAACGCCATGCGCAGACGGTAACGTCCGGCCCGTGACGTCACGGACTCTGGTGCTCGGAGGCGCCCGCTCCGGCAAGTCGGCGCATGCCGAAGGTCTCGCCTCGGGCTCGGTCACCTATGTCGCGACCGCCCGCCGGGATCCGTCCGATCAGGACTGGCAGGAGCGGATCGCCAAGCACGTGGCCCGGCGTCCGTCGACGTGGTCCACGGTCGAGACCTCCGACCTGCCGGCGGTGCTGTCCGACGTGCCCGGCACGGTGCTCGTCGACGATCTCGCGACGTGGCTCACCGGCGTGCTGGACGACACCGGGGCCTGGGAGGGGCCGCTGGACGAGGCCCGCCTGCGGTGTGACGCGCTGGTCGACGCCGTGCTGCGGCGCGAGGGTCCGCTGGTGCTGGTGTCGGCCGAGGTCGGGTTGGGCGTGGTGCCCGCGACCCGCTCTGGCAGGCTGTTCCGCGATGAGCTGGGCTCGCTGAACGCGAGGCTCGCGCAGGCGTGCGACGAGGTGCTGCTGCTCGTGGCCGGCCTGCCGCTCCGGGTGAAGTGAAAGGATCTTGTGGTGACGAGCATCGAGTTCCCCGCCGTGGATCCGCCGGACCCGACCGCGCGACGGGAGGCGGCCGCCCGGCACGAGCGGCTGACCAAGCCCGCCGGGTCGCTGGGCCGGCTGGAGGAGCTCGGTGTGTGGATCGCCGCGTGTCAGGGCAAGTGCCCGCCGCGGCCGTTCACCCGGTCCCGGGTCGTGGTGTTCGCCGGTGACCACGGCGTGGCCCGCAGCGGCGTGTCCGCGTATCCGCCCGAGGTCACGGGGCAGATGGTCGCCAACTTCATGACCGGCGGGGCCGCGATCAACGTGCTGTCCGGCGTGTCCGGGGCGACCGTGCGGGTCGTCGACATGGCCGTCGACGCCGACACCCCCGACCAGGTCAGCAAGTTCAAGGTGCGGCGGTCCTCCGGGTCCATCGACCGTGAGGACGCCCTCACCGAGGACGAGGCCCGTCAGGCCGTCGCCGCCGGCATGGCCATCGCCGACGAGGAGGTCGACGGCGGGGCTGACCTGCTCATCGCCGGCGACATGGGCATCGGCAACACCACCCCGGCCGCCGTCATCGTCGCCGCCCTGACCGGCGAGGAGCCCGTGGCCGTCGTCGGCCGCGGCACCGGCATCGACGACAGCGCCTGGATGCGCAAGACCGCCGCCATCCGGGACGCGCTGCGCCGGGCCCGCAAGGTCTCCGGCGATCCCGTGGCCCTGCTGCGCACCGCCGGCGGCGCCGACCTCGCCGCCATGGCCGGATTCCTCGCGCAGGCCGCCGTCCGGCGCACCCCCGTCGTGCTCGACGGCCTCGTCGTCGGAGCCGCCGCCATGGTCGCCGAGGACCTGGCTCCCGGCTCCCGGCACTGGTGGGTCGCCGGGCACCGCTCCGTCGAGCCCGCCCACGGCTTTGTCCTGGGGCACCTGGGTTTGACGCCCATCATCGACCTCAACATGCGCCTGGGCGAGGGCTCCGGCGCCGCCGCCGCGCTGCCCTTGCTCACCATGGCCGCTCGGATCCTCACCGACATGGCCACCTTCGGCGACGCCGGCGTTTCCGAGCGGTCCGAGGACACCGCGAGCACGCCGTCGTAACCGTGTCCGGGCTTCGGCTCGCCGTGTCGTGGCTGACGGTCCTGCCCGTTCCCGGGCCGTCCACCGTCGACCGGCGAGTCGCCGCCCGTGCCATCGCCCTGGCCCCGCTCGTCGGCCTGCTGCTCGGGGCCCTGGCCGCCGCTTTGTCCTGGGGCACCGTCTTTCTGGGTGCGCCTGGAATGTTGGCCGGCCTGCTCACCGTCGGTCTGTTGGCCCTGCTCACCCGGGGCATGCACCTCGACGGCCTCGCCGACACCGCCGACGGCCTCGGCTGCTACGGCCCTCCCGCCCGCGCCCTGGAGATCATGAAGTCCGGCGGCGCCGGCCCCTTCGCCGTCGTCGTGCTCATCGTCGGCCTCGGCCTCCAGGCCGTCTGCTTCGGCATCCTCCCCTGGCCCGCCGTGCTGCTGGCCGTCTTCTCCGGCCGAGTCGCCTTCTCCTGGTGTTGCCGGCGTTCCGTCCCCGCCGCCCGCCCCGAGGGCCTGGGCGCCTTGGTCTCCGGCTCCCAGCCTTTGCTTGTCCCTCTACTGTGGACGGTCATGGCCCTGGTCGCCGGATTGTTCGCCGTGCCCGGCAAGCCCTGGCTCGGCCCCATCGGCGTGTTGATCGCCACCGCCCTCGTGCTGCTCCTGCTTTCCCATGTGCGCCGCCGCTTCGGCGGCATCACCGGCGACGTCCTCGGCGCCGCCTGCGAACTCGCCACCACAGTCGTGCTGGTGGTCTGCGCTTTCTAAGCCCGCATGTCCAGCAGGTGCGCGTGCTGGACATGCAGGGTGATGCGGACCATGGGACGGTCACCAAGGCGGGACAGGAACTGGTCGGCTTCGGCTGGGTCGAGGTAGCGGCGGGCGGCGGTGACGTATTCCGGGACGAGGCCGGCGGTCGGGGTCAGAGTCACCGGACCGCGGAGCTGAAGCCCTTGGTACGGATAGGTTTCCGAGTCGATGCTGACGGCGACGAGGGAGCCGTCGCGCAGCGCCTTGAGCTTCGAGCTGCGCGGAAAGGTACCGAGGACGATGTGCGTTCCGTCCCAGTGAAACCAGACGGGAACGACACGGGGAGCGCCGGCGGGGTCGAGGTAGCCGAGCCGGGCGGGAATGCGGGAGTGGAGCAGGGATTGGGCCACGGGCGAGGCGAGCACGTCGATCACGCGGGGACCTCGCACACCATGAGGTAGCCGTCGACGAGGGTGACGCGGTCGGAATCCGGGTCGGCGGGCAGGGCGTGGCCGAGGTCGCGGCTGCGGACCTCGCCGATCCACTTGTCGTGCTGGTACTCGTGGTTGATCAGCGTGGTGAGCAGGTGCCGAGCGACGATGTCGAGCTGGGCCGGGGCGCCGACCCGGTGGCCGGCGATGTCGAGCATGCGGGCGTGCACGCGGTCGGCGACGGTGGCCCGGAAGTCGGCGAGCCGGCGGATCTCCGGCAGCACGCCCCGGGACCGTTCGGGCGTGGCGGAGTCCATCAGGGCGTCGAGCTCGGGGTCGGGGCTGGGCTCAGCGGCGGTGAGGTTGCGCACCATGAAGTGGGCGACATGGGCCTGATGCCCCAGATGCCAGCCGATGGCGCTGGAATCCTCGCTGGGCCGCCACAACAGCTCGTCGGACCGCAGGTCCCGCCAGAGCTCGTCGGTGTAGGCGCGGGCCCGGTCGTACTCGACGAGCAACTCCGTCACATCGAACATGTGTCACCTGTTTCCGGTTGTGGCGGCGACGGCGCGAACGCTGGCCGCCAGTGCGCCTTCGACGTGGCCGGCGAACGCGGTCGCGGTTTCGGTGGAAGCCCAGTGCAGACGGCCGTCCGCGGCCGGGCGGGTGTAGAGCGGATGCCCGAACCAGGAGTAGTCGGCACGAGCGTGGACGTCCGGCGGGGACGTCCACGGCTCCCGGCTCCAGTCCTGAATGTGCACCTGCTCGGGCGATGCGGCGCGATTTCCGTACAGGCGCACGAGTTGCGCGACGGCGGCCTGCGCCGAGACCTCGCCAACGGCGAAGCCGAACAACGCCGCCGGGTTGCCGCCGGGACCGGACATGTCGTGGATCTCCCGCAGCGGGCCCACCATGCTGATCGCCGCGCCGGCCAGTCCCTGCTCACGCCAGAACGGTTCGGCGTACCGGACGACGACCTTGGTGACCGCGCCCATCCACACCGGCGTCTTCGCGGCCAGGCGCATGAGCTCCGGCGACAGTGCGTCGCCGGCGAACGACACCGCCAGGGCAGGTGGCACGGCCATGATCACGTGCTGGGCGCGGAACACGGCCTCGGACGTGGTGACTCGCAGGCCCGCGGGGTCGGCACTGACAGCTGTGACCGGGGCTCCGAACCGCAGCGGCACTTTGGTCGCCAGCGCAGTGGCGAGGCTCGCGGCACCGTCCACGTAGCGAAAGGCCGGCACGTCGATCGAGTTCCCTTTCACGCGGTTCACCGCGGTGGGGCTCTCGTACACGGCGTCGCCGGTCAGATGCTGGTCGAACACGGCGATGCCGGTGCGCTCCACCAAGTCCCGCACCCGCCGCTCCCCCGGCCAGAACCAGGTCGCCCCCAGGTCCAGCGGCCCGGCCGACAGCAGCCGGCCGCCCGGCCGGTCCCGTGCCTCGACGCAGACCACGTCCACACCCCGATCGACCAGCGCGGCGGTCGCGGCCAGCCCGGCGATGCCGGCGCCGATCACGACCACCTCGTGACCCTCCACGATCCCACTCCCGTTGTTCATGCCCGTCCCGGCCCTTGCCCGCCGATTACGATGTTGACGTGCGGATTTGGGACGCGGAAGTGGGAATCGGAGCATGACCGCCATAACCGCCATGCATGGCGACACGGTCAGGGTCACGCAGCTGCACTACGTCCGAGCGGCGGCCGACCTGGGCTCGTTCTCGGCCGCGGCGGCCGCGCTGGGCGTCACCCAGCCGTCGCTCTCGCGGGGCATCGTGGCGTTGGAACGGACTCTCGGCGGCGCCCTGTTCGTCCGGTCCACCACCGGCGTCGCCCTCACGCCGCTGGCCAAGCGGATCATGCCGCACCTGCACGACGTGCTCGGCTCCCTCGGCTCGCTGCTGGGCGAAGCCCGCGCCGCCACCGAGGCCGACGCCCAACCGCTGCGACTGGGCGTCTCACCGCTGATCCGGCCCGAACTGATCGGCCGCGCCTTCCAGGCCACCCGCGGCCGCGGCCCCGCCGCCCTGGTGCTCCGGGAGGATGACCTGGCCGGCCTGCGGGCCGGTCTCCTCGCCCGCGAGCTCGACGTCATCCTCGTCCCCGCCGTGACGGCCACCGACCCGTCGCTGCGTCGATGTGAGATCGACAGCGAGGAACTGCGCTACCGCCCGGGATCCACACTGTCCACACCGGACGATGACCGGCCGGTCGAGCTGACCGAGCTGGCCGACCAGTCGCTGGTGATGGTCGGCGAGTCCTGTGGCCTCAACACCTTCATCCGGGCCCTGTTCACCAGCGCCGGCGCCGCCCTCGCCCCGTACCCCGGCGTGGCCGACAGCTACCGCAGCGTCGAGGACTGGGCCGGCCTCGGCCTCGGCGCCGCCGTCCTGCCCCGCTCCCGCTTCCGGCACCCTTCGCGCACCCGCCCGGTCCACTTCCGCGGCGAACCGGTCCGCATCCGCTACGAGGCCCTGTGGCCCACCGGCAGCACCCGCGAGGCGGCCATTGGCGACCTGGTCGACACCATCGTGGATTAGTGCCCGAACTCGACATTCGCTTGCCCGAGAGCGGGACTCGCGAGGTTCACCGGCAGGGACTTCAGGGCGTGGGAGCGGAAGGAGCTGCGCCACGGGAGATCGCCGACCGGGACGGCGATGCGCAGGTCGGGGTGCCGGTCGAACAGGGTCTCCAGGGCAATGCGGGTTTCCAGGCGGGCCAAGGGGGCGCCGAGGCAGTAGTGCGGACCGTGGCCGAAGGTGAAGTGCTGGGCGGGCCGCGAAGGGTCGAAGGAGTCCGGGGACGCGAACCGGGAGGGGTCGCGGTTGGCGGACATGACGCCGAGGTAGACGGTGGAGCCGGCGGGAATGGTCACGCCATCGACATCGATGTCCTCCAGCGGGAAGCGGCGGATGGCGAACGGCAGCGGCGGCGCGTGGCGGAGCAGTTCCTCGACGACCTCGGGCAGCCGGGCGGGTGCGCGCAGCGAGGGATCCTCGACCAGGGCCAGCACGCCGTTGACGATGACGTGGGCGACGTTCTCCACACCGGCCAGCAGGAGCAGGAAAGCCAGCGACACCAACTCGTTCTCGGTCATCCGGTCCTGCTCGTCACGAGCTTGGATGATCGCCGACAGCAGGTCGTCGCCGGGTTCGGTGCGGCGGCGGCCGACCAGCTCCAGCATGAACTTCTGCAGGTTGGCCACGCCCTCGACGACGTCGCTGGGCTGGGTGGGCGCGAACATGGCGGTGATCCACGAGCCGAACGCCTGACGGTCCTGCGCGGGCACGCCGATCAGGTCGGAGATCACGTGCAGCGGCAGCTGGGCGGCGAACGAGGGCACGAGGTCGACGGCGGGGCCCTCGATCCGGTCCACCAGGCGGGTCGCCACGGCCTGGATGCCCTCGGTCATCAGCTCGACGCGCCGGGCGGTGAAGGCCTTGGACACGATCCGCCGCAGCCGCTGGTGGTTGTCGCCGTCCTGGCTGAGCAGGTTGGCGTCCAGCTCCGGCGGCAGCGAGAAACCGACGTAGGCGTCCCGGGAATTGGCCTTGTCCATGGACATCCGGGCATCGCCGAACAGCCGCTGCACGTCGACGGCCCGGGTCACGATCCACGCCGTCTGCCCGTCGGGCATGGTCACCCTGTGCGCGGGCGCCTGCTCGCGCAGCCGCCGGTGCTCCGGGTACGGATCGGCGTGGTACTCGGCGTCGAACAAGGCCATGTGTTCCCCCTGACAGACGAAAACCCCGTGGGACCAAGGACATGGTCCCACGGGGCGTCGACTGGAGGTCAGGCGAAGGTGCGCATCCAGCCGTGGGTGTCGGCCCCGCCGCGCTGGATGCCGGTGAGGGCCTCGCGCAGCTTCATGGTCACCGGGCCGGCCTCGCCGCCGTTGACGAGGAACTCGCCGTCGGCGTGCTTGACCCGGCCGACGGGGGTGATCACGGCGGCGGTGCCGCAGGCGAACACCTCGGTCAGCTCGCCGGTCCCGACCTTCTTCTCCCATTCCTCGGTGGACACCCGCCGCTCCTCGACCGGGTGGCCGAGGTCGGCGGCGACCTGGAGGATGGAGTCACGGGTGATGCCGGGCAGCAGCGAGCCGGACAGCTCCGGCGTGACCACCTTCGCCTCGGCCCCGGAGCCGAACACGAAGAACAGGTTCATGCCGCCCATCTCCTCGACCCAGTGCCGCTCCATGGCGTCCAGCCACACGACCTGGTCGCAGCCTTCCGCGGCGGCCTGGGCCTGGGCCTGCAGCGAGGCCGCGTAGTTGCCGGCGCACTTGGCCGCGCCGGTGCCGCCGGGGGCGGCCCGCACGAACTCGGTGCACAGCCACACGCTCACCGGCTTGAGGCCGCCGGCAAAGTAGGAGCCGGCGGGCGAGGCGATGAGCGCGTACAGGTACTCCTTGGCCGGCCGGACGCCGAGGCCCTTCTCCGTGGAGATCATGAACGGCCGCAGGTAGAGGGACTCCTCGGCCTGCTCGGGCACCCAGCGGCCGTCCACCCGCAGCAGCTCCTCGATCGACCCCAGGAACAGGTCGTCGGGCAGCTCGGGCATGGCCAGCCGGCGCGCCGAGGAGCGGAACCGCTCGGCGTTGGCCTCGGGCCGGAACGACTTCAGCGAGCCGTCGGGCTGGCGGTAGGCCTTGAGTCCCTCGAAGATCGCCTGACCGTAGTGCAGCACCATCGCCGCCGGATCGAGCTCCAGCGACTGGTAGGGCCGCACGACCGGGTCGTGCCAGCCCTGCTCCGAATTCCAGCTGATCGTCACCATGTGGTCGGTGAAGTGCTGTCCGAAGCCCGGCGAAGCCAGTACCCGCGCTACCTGCTCCGGGGTCGCCGGCGACGGGTGCGGGACATGGCTGAAGTGGGTGCCTGGCGTCATGTCAGAAGGCTAACGCCTACTCGCCGGTCAGAAAATCGCAGTCCCAAAGATCGGACGTCCAACCATCAGTAGTCGCCGTCCGGCAGCGTCGGCGCAGGCCAGTCGGGGTCCGGGCGGAAGTCGGTCCACGTGCCGTCGAACGGGAAGCGGCCGGCCTCGGCCAGCGCGATGACCCGCTCCCCCTCGGCCCGCAGCAGTCGCAGGTGCTCGGCCGAGAACCGCCCGGCCCGCACGCTCTCGTCGGCCTCGTCCTCGTCCTTCCAGGCCCAGCTGCGGTCCGGCGCGACGGCCACGTCCAGCGCGCCATCGACCCGGTCCACAGTGGACGCGGTGCGGCCCAGCGGGATCTCCAGGTTCACGTACCAGCCCTGGAACTCCCAGTCCCGGCTGAAGAACCACCACACGCTCGACCACCGGTCCTCCTCGACCAGGCGCAGGTTGGCCGAGGTGTGCCAGACGTGCGGGTACCGCTCCCGCTCGATGGTGAACCGCTGCTCGATCGGCACGTCGCGCGGGTCCTTGCCGCCGATCAGCCGGGTGCCGACGATCGGCGTGTCGGCGGGCAGCCAGCCGACCAGCGCCCGCCCGTCGTCGGACAGCACGGACAGCGGATGGACCTGGCCGAGAGTGCCGTCGAGACGGCGGAACCGCAGCAGCGCGGTGGCGCCCGGAGCCCAGATCGCCGATACGTTCGTCACACCGTTCGACGGTACAGAGACATCCCTGCGGAGCCGAGCAGAACGACCCCGATCGTTGTAGCGAGCAGGAACGGCGGCATGGTCATGCCGTACAGAACGGACAGTCCCAGCCCGAAGCACGCGGTGCGCATCGGCCAGGTGCGGTCCTCCTTGAGCAGGATCCGCGCGGAGGCGTTGGTGAACGCGTAGTAGGCCAGCATCGCGCAGGCGGCGAAGCCGATCGCCGTCGACGGCGGCACCGCGATCAGCATCACGGCGATCACCAGGCCGCCGATCCAGCCGGCCGCGCGGTCACTCGTGAGTGCCGCCGGCAGGTCGCGGGCCTTGGCCACCGTGGTCACGGTGCGACGCGCCCCCGACAGCACGCCCAGCAGCGCGGCGACAGTCGCGACGGCGGCTCCGGCCGTGACCAGGGGCACGATCCACTGGCCGTCGGCCGAAACCACGGCGTCCAGCAGCGGGGCCGGCGACAGCGCCAGCCGGGTCGGACCGAGCTGGCGGAACGCCGCGTAGCCGACAGCCAGGTAGACGCCGAGCACGAGCACCAGGGACACCGGGATGGCCAGGTGCAGCCGGCGGGCGGTGAAGGACGGCTCGTCGAGGCCGGGCGCGGTGATCCGCTCGAAGCCGAGGAACGCGAACACCAGGATGCCGGCCGAGGTCAGCAGCCCGAGCGGCTGGTCGGCGTCGGGGGCGTTGGTGATCGGGGGCGGCGGCACGGCCGCGCACGTGGCCACGACCAGCGCCAGCATCACGACCACAATGGACACGACCGCCCAGTTCAGGCCGCGGTTGAGCCGAAAGCCGACCACGTCCAGGGCCACCGAGATCGCCAGCACGGCCAGCGCCCCGAGCAGTGGACGCGACGGCGTGACGTACGCCCCGAACGTGCCGGCGATGGCGGCCGCGGCGGCCAGCCGGCCGGCGATGGACGCGCTGCCGGCCATCCGGCCGGGCCACGGCCCGAGCAGTTGCGTGGTGTAGCGGTAACCGGCGCCGTCACCGGGAAAGGCTCGCGCCTGGTCGGCGGTGGAGAACGCACTGCACGCCGCGAGCAGCGCCGCCAGCACGACACCGACCAGCGCGTAGCTGCCGGCGACGCCGGACGCGGGGCCGAAAGCCGCGAACACGCCGGCGCCGAGCATCCCGCCGACACCGAGCAACACGGTGTCGGACGCCGGAAGCTGCCGGCGTAGCGTGCGTGTCACGCTGCCCACCTTCTCAGACGCGCCCTGTGATCGGCAGCCACCTGTCGAATGACGCTCACGGCACGGTAGTTAGCATCGGTTTTCAAGTTGTCCACCGCTGCAGGATGTCGAGGAGCCAAAAGTGACCGCGCCGAAGCTAGCACTGACCGACAGCGACCTGGTCGCTCTGGCCGTGGACGTTGTCGTCATCGGCACAGTCCAGGGTCCCGACGGCCTCGAGCTGGCCCCGGGATCGGACGCCGTCGCCGCGGCGTTCGACGGTGGCCTGCCCGCGCTGCTCGGTGTGCTCGGCGCGAGCGGCAAGGCCGAGGAGATCGTGAAGGCGCCCACCGGCGGCAAGCTCGCGGCCCCGCTGCTGATCGCGGTCGGCCTGGGCAAGCCCGGCGAGCACGGCGTGGGCACCGAGCAGGTGCGGCGCGCGGCCGGCGCGGCGGCGCGGGCCCTGGGCAAGGCCAAGAAGGCGGCCAGCACGCTGTCCGCCGTGGACCTCGGCGCGGCCGTCGAGGGCACCCTGCTCGGTTCGTACACCTTCACGCAGTACAAGTCCGAGGCCGCCGCGGCCACCCTGGCCAAGGTCGAGCTCGTCAGCCCGGCCGAAGGCACGGCCAAGGAGCACAAGGCGGCGCTCAAGGCGCACACCGCCATCGCCGAGGCCGTGATCATCACTCGCGACCTGGTGAACACCCCGCCCAACGACCTGTACCCGGGCAGCTTCGCCGAGCGGGCCGTCGAGCTGGCCAACGCCAACGGCATCGAGGTCGAGGTGCTGGACGAGAAGGCGCTGCGCAAGGGCGGCTTCGGCGGCATCCTCGGCGTCGGCGGCGGCTCGGCCCGCCAGCCCCGCCTGGTGCGGCTGGCCTACAAGGGCCCCAAGGCCCGCAAGAAGGTCGCCCTGGTCGGCAAGGGCGTCACGTTCGACACCGGCGGCATCTCGATCAAGCCGGCGGCCGGCATGGACGAGATGACTTCCGACATGGGCGGCGCGGCGGCCGTGGTGGCCAGCGTCGTGCTGGCGGCCAAGCTGAAGTACCCGCTGGAGGTCGTCGCCCAGGTGCCGATGGTCGAGAACATGCCCTCCGGCGACGCCTACCGTCCCGGCGACGTGCTGACCATGTACGGCGGCAAGACCGTCGAGGTGCTCAACACCGACGCCGAGGGCCGGCTGATCCTGGCCGACGCGATCGTGCGGGCCGGCGAGGAGAACCCCGACTACCTGATCGACACCGCCACCCTGACCGGCGCCGCCGTGGTCGCGCTGGGCAAGCGCACCGCCGGCGTGCTGGGCACCGACGAGTTCCGGGACCGGGTCGCCGAGCTCGGCAACGCCGTCGGCGAGGGCAGCTGGGCCATGCCGATGCCCGAGGAGCTGCGCTCCGACCTCGACTCCCGGCTCGCCGACCTGGCCAACGTCACCGGCCACCGCTGGGGCGGCATGCTCGCCGCGGCCCTGTTCCTGAAGGACTTCGTGCCGGCCGGCCTGCCGTGGGCCCACATCGACGTGGCCGGCCCGGCCTACAACACCGGCGGCCCCTTCGGCTACACCACCAAGGGCGGCACCGGCGTGCCGGTCCGCACCATCGCCGCCGTGCTGGCCGACATCGCCGCCAACGGCTGACCGCTGCCATGAAGGGGCCTTTCCTGACGTTGAACGTCAGGAAAGGCCCCTTCCAAGCGGTGTGTCAGGCCTTGAACGAGTGCAGGTCGGCGGCGGACAGGGTCTGGTCGGCGTCGCACCACTCGAAGGTCCGGACCGTCCGGAAGCCCAGCCGGTCGGCGAGGCGCAGCGAGCGCATGTTGGCGGTCTGGGTCCGCAGGATGACGGGCTGGTCGGGGAGTTCGGCCGCGGCCGCGCGCAGGACGGCGGTGGCGGCCTCGAAGGCCAGTCCGGCGCCCCAGGCGTCGCGGTGCAGCAGGTAGCCCAGTTCCAGCTCCTCGGCGTTGTCGGTGAGATGACCAGGCTCGTCGGCGGCGGACCGGGTGAGCTGGATCGTGCCGACGAAGCCGTCGGTGGCCTTGTCGGCGATGCAGAACAGGCCCGGCGCGTTGGTCAGGTTGGCCATGCCGATCTCGTGGATGCGCTGCTCGACAGCCTCGCGCGAACTCGGACCGCCGATGTAGGCACCGACCTCGGGGTCGGTCCGGAGCTCGATGAGCCGTTCCCGATCGGCCTCGCGAGACTCACGCAGCACCACCCGGTCCGCCTCGATCCGGACGGCGGACAGCGTCGGCAACTCGCTCATGTTTTCCCCCCAGGCTGGACGTTGATCTATTCCGTGGACGCCCCCACCGACACCGGGTTGCGCGTATACAAGGCGTATGCGTGAGCACGGGTACGAGGTCGAAGTGAGCTGGACCGGGGCGACCACCGGGTATCGGGAGTACTCACGGGCCCACGAGGTCGCGGGGACGGGCAAGCCGGTGATCCCGGGCTCGGCCGACCCGGCGTTCCGGGGCGACCGGGACCGCTACAACCCCGAGGAGCTGCTGGTGGCTTCGCTGTCCCAGTGTCACATGCTCTGGTTCCTGCACCTGGCCACGGACGCGGGCATCGTGGTCACGTCCTATCGGGACCGCGCGGTGGGCACGATGGCCGAGAGCGCCGACGGCGGCGGGCGGTTCACGAGCGTGACGCTACGACCCGAGGTGACCGTCCACAGTGGCCACGAGAAACTGGCCGAGCTGCACGACAGAGCCCATCACCTGTGCTTCGTCGCCAACTCGGTGAACTTCCCGGTGACCGTTCAGTCGGTGGCCTGACGGCGGGACCGGGTGCGCTGGCGGGCGGTGTACTCGCGCATGCGCTTCGGGTAGCCGACCTTGCTCACCTCGTAGACCGGCAGCCCGAGCTTGCGGCCGAGCCGGAACGCCGCCTGCTCGTCGCCGATGCGCCGACGGGTCCACTCGCCGTCGTGAGCGACCAACACCACAGTGGTCTCCGTCACCGTGGTCCGGGGCTCCACGAAGGCCTCCACACCCCGGTGCGACGCCGCCCACGCCTCCAGGTGGGAGGTGTCGTGCGAGGTCGCGCCCCGGGTCACGCCTGGACGCCCCGTCCTGCGGAAACGATCGAACAGGCCCACCGGCGCCTCCTCCCATATCGGACGTCTCAAGTCAATCGTGCCAGCCGCGGGGGTCGAAGAGTGTGAAACCCCCTCGATCCCTGCCCCGGTCAGGGCAGCCGCGACGGCGAAGTGACAAGATGGCCACTGTTGACGCGCGCGTACACGCGCGCGTCAACCCGCAGACCACGAATTGCCACTGTTGCCAGTCGAGGAGATCCCGTGACCGACACCTCCGCCGACCTTGTGATCCTGGGCGGCGGCTCGGGCGGCTACGCCTGCGCCTTCCGCGCGGCCGAGCTCGGCCTGTCCGTCATCCTGGTCGAGAAGGACAAGCTGGGGGGCACCTGCCTGCACCGCGGCTGCATCCCGACCAAGGCGCTGCTGCACGCGGCGGAGGTCGCCGACGCGGCCCGCGAGGGCGACAAGTTCGGTGTGAAGAGCTCGCTCGAGGGCATCGACATGCCGGGCGTGAACTCCTACAAGGACGGCGTGATCAGCGGCCTCTACAAGGGCCTGCAGGGCCTGGTGAAGGCCAACAAGGTCACGCTCGTCGAAGGCGCCGGCACCTTCCAGGGCCCGAACACGGTCGTCGTCGACGGCAACCGCTACACCGGCAAGAACGTGGTGCTGGCCACCGGTTCCTACGCCCGCAGCCTGCCCGGCCTGGAGATCACCGGCCGGGTCATCACCAGCGACCAGGCCCTCAACCTGGACTGGATCCCGGAGAAGGTCGTCGTGCTCGGCGGCGGCGTCATCGGCGTCGAGTTCGCCAGCGTATGGAACTCCTTCGGCGCCGACGTGACCATCGTCGAGGCGCTGCCGCGGCTGGTCCCGGCCGAGGACGAGTGGGCCTCCAAGCAGCTGGAACGCGCCTTCCGCAAGCGCGGCATCAAGTTCAAGACGGGCGTGAAGTTCACCGGCGCCACGCAGAACGACTCCGGCGTGTCGGTCAGCCTGGAGAACGGCGACGTGCTGGACGCCGACCTGCTGCTGGTGGCCGTCGGCCGCGGCCCGAACACCGCCGGCCACGGCTACGAGGAGGCCGGCGTCCGGATGGAGCGCGGCTTCGTCATCACCGACGAGCGGCTGCGCACCAGCCTGCCCGGCGTGTACGCGGTCGGCGACATCGTGCCCGGCCTGCAGCTGGCCCACCGCGGCTTCCAGCAGGGCATCTTCGTGGCCGAGGACATCGCCGGCCAGAACCCGCGGGTCATCGACGAGGCCGGCATCCCACGCGTGACGTACTGCAACCCCGAGGTCGCCTCGGTCGGCCTGACCGAGGCCGCGGCCAAGGAGAAGTACGGCTCCGCGACCACCTACCTGTACAGCCTGGCCGGCAACGGCAAGAGCCAGATCCTCAAGACCAGCGGCGGCGTGAAGCTGGTCAAGGCGCCGGACGGCCCGGTCGTCGGCATCACCCTCGTCGGCGAGCGCGTCGGCGAGCTCATCGGCGAGGCCCAGCTGGTCTACAACTGGGAGGCGTTCCCGGAGGACGTGGCCCCGCTGATCCACGCGCACCCCACCCAGACAGAAGCCCTCGGCGAGGCGTTCCTCGCCCTGGCCGGCAAGCCGCTGCACGTGCACGGCTGACCCGTCGGCACCCAGTCAGCCACGCGAGCAACGAGCACGAGGAGTCACTAACCCATGGCCTTCTCCGTCCAGATGCCGGCACTCGGCGAGAGTGTCACGGAGGGCACCGTCACCCGCTGGCTCAAGAACGAGGGCGAGCGTGTCGAGGTCGACGAGCCCTTGCTGGAGGTCTCCACCGACAAGGTCGACACCGAGATCCCGTCGCCGGCCGCCGGTGTGCTCACGCGCATCGTCGTCAAGGAGGACGAGACCGTCGAGGTCGGCGCCGAGCTCGCCGTGATCGGCGACGGCGCGTCGGCTCCCGCCCCGGCGCCGGCCCCCGAGCCCGCCGCCGCGCCGGCCCCGGCCCCGGCTCCGGTGGCTGCGGCCCCGGCCGCGCCGGCTCCGGCCGTCGCCCCGGCGCCGGCCCCGTCGGCCGGTCCGGCCCAGGGCACCGAGATCACCATGCCGGCGCTCGGCGAGAGCGTCACCGAGGGCACGGTCACCCGCTGGCTCAAGCAGGTCGGCGACCACGTCGACGTGGACGAGCCGCTGCTGGAGGTGTCCACCGACAAGGTCGACACCGAGATCCCGTCCCCGGTCGCCGGCACCCTGCTGGAGATCAGCGCCGGCGAGGACGCCACCGTCGAGGTCGGCGGCAAGCTGGCCGTCATCGGCGACGGCGCGTCGGCTCCGGCCGCTGCTCCGGCTCCGGCTCCCGCGCCGGTTGCTCCGGCTCCCGCCCCGGCTCCGGCCGTGCCGGCCCCGGCCCCCGTGGCTGCCACCCCGGCCCCGGCTGCCCCGGCTCCCGCGCCGGTCGCCGCCGCGCCGGCTCCGGCCGCGTCCGCCGAGGACGCCAACGGCGCGCCGTACGTGACGCCGCTGGTCCGCAAGCTGGCGTCGGAGAACGGCATCGACCTGAACTCGCTGCAGGGCACCGGCGTCGGTGGCCGCATCCGCAAGCAGGACGTGCTGGCCGCCGTGGAGGCCAAGAAGGCCCCCGCCCCGGCGCCGGCCGCCGCTCCCGCGGCCCCGGCCGCGTCGGCCCCCGCCGCCGCGTCCGCCGCGCCGTCGCCCGAGGCGGCCGCGCTGCGGGGCACCACGCAGAAGATGACCCGGATCCGGCAGACCATCGCCAAGCGCATGGTGGAGTCGCTGCAGGTCTCGGCCCAGCTCACCACCGTGATCGAGGTCGACATCACCCGGATCGCCCGGCTGCGCGACCGCGCCAAGCGGGGCTTCGAGGCGCGGGAGGGCGTGAAGCTGTCCTTCCTGCCGTTCTTCGCCAAGGCCGCGGTCGAGGCGCTCAAGCAGCACCCGCAGGTCAACGCCTCCATCAACGACCAGACGATGGAGGTCACCTACCACGGCGCCGAGCACCTGAGCATCGCCGTGGACTCGCCGCGCGGCCTGATGGTGCCGGTCATCCACAACGCCGGTGACCTCAACATCGCCGGCCTGGCCCGCAAGATCGCCGACCTGGCCGAGCGGACCCGCAACAACAAGATCAAACCGGACGAGCTGGCCGGCGGCACCTTCACGCTGACCAACACCGGCAGCCGGGGCGCCCTGTTCGACACGCCGATCCTGAACCAGCCGCAGGTCGGCATGCTCGGCACCGGCGCCGTGGTCAAGCGCCCGGTCGTGGTGGCCGACGAGGCCGGCGGCGACACCATCGCCATCCGGTCCATGGTGTACCTGGCCCTGTCCTACGACCACCGCCTGGTGGACGGCGCGGACGCGGCCCGCTTCCTCACCACGATCAAGCACCGCTTGGAGGAGGGCGCCTTCGAGGCCGACCTCGGCCTCTGAGGCGAATAGCGCACCAAGGAGGGCTGCCGCCCACACCGGGCAGCCCTCTTTTTCGCGCGAGTCCCGCTCTCAGGCAGCCATGTGTCGAGTTCCGGAACTCGACATTCAGTTGCCTGACAGCGGGACTCGCGGGGACCCCGGTGCTGCGGTTCACGGGTGGGCGGGGGACGATCGAGGCATGCGCGTGGTGGTGGCCGGCTCGTCCGGCTTGATCGGTTCCGCCCTGCTGCCGGTGCTTCGGCACGCCGGCCACGAGGTGCTGCGCCTGGTGCGCCGGCCGGCGGCGGCCCGGGACGAGCGGACCTGGGACCCGCCGGCGGGGCGGATCCAGGACGGCACGCTGGACGGCGTGGACGCGGTGCTGAACCTGTGCGGGGCGGGCATCGGCGACAAGCGCTGGAGCCAGGCCCGCAAGCAGACCCTGCTGGACTCCCGGGTCGAGCCGACCGAGGTGCTGGCGGCGGCGGTCGCCGAGCACAAGGTGCCGGTGCTGGTGAACGCGTCGGCGGTCGGCTTCTACGGGGACACCGGCGACAAGGTCGTCGACGAGTCGGGGCCGAAGGGCCAGGGTTTCCTGGCCGACCTGGTGCACGAGTGGGAGTCGGCGACCCAGCCGGCGCGGGACGCGGGCGCCCGGGTGGTGGTCCTGCGCACGGGCCTGGTGCTCGCGGAGTCCGGCGGCCTGCTGGGCAAGCTGCGGCCGCTGGTGTCGTTCATGCTGGGCGGCAAGCTCGGCGACGGCCGGCAGTACTGGCCGTGGATCTCGCTGGACGACGAGCTGGCGGCGATCCGCTTCGTGCTGGAGCACGACGACATCTCGGGTCCGGTGAACCTGTGCGCGCCGGAGCAGCTGACCAACGCCCAGCTGACCCGGGAGCTGGGCGAGGCGCTGGGCCGCCCGACGCCGTGGACGGTGCCGGGCTTCGCGATCCGGGCGGTGCTGGGCGAGTTCGCCGACGAGGGCATCCTGATCGGCCAGCGGGCGACCCCGAAGGCGTTGCTGGCGCACGGTTTCGAGTTCCAGCACGAGACCCTGGCCACCGCGCTCGCGGACGTCGTCGGGACGCGGGCGTAAAGTCGGTACGTGACGACCTCATCCTGCCGCGCCACGGCCGATCCCGTGCAGGTGCGGCCGCTGGGCACCATCGACTACGCCGACGCGTGGGAGCTCCAGCGCGAGCTGCTCAACGCTCGCGCGGACGGCGTCGGTCCGGACACCCTGTTGCTGCTGGAGCACCCGTCGGTCTACACCGCCGGCAAGCGCACCGAGCCCGCGGACCGGCCGCAGGACGGCACGCCGGTGATCGACGTGGACCGTGGCGGCAAGATCACCTGGCACGGTCCGGGGCAACTGGTCGGCTATCCGATCGTCAAGCTTTCCGACCCGGTCGACGTCGTCGACTACGTGCGGCGCGTCGAGCAGGCCCTGATCCACGTCTGCGACGCGTTCGGCCTGGCCACCGGCCGGGTCGAGGGCCGCAGCGGGGTATGGCTGGCCGCCGACGGCGACCGCCCCGAGCGCAAGATCGCCGCCATCGGCATCCGGGTGCAGCGCGGCGTCACCATGCACGGCCTGGAGATCAACTGCAACGCCGACCTGGACGCCTTCGGCAAGATCATCCCGTGCGGCATCCGCGACGCCGGCGTCACCTCGCTGTCGGCCGAGCTGGGCCGGGACGTGACCGTGGCCGAGGTCCAGCCCCTGGTCCAGGCGGCCGTGCTGGCCGCGATCGAGGGCACGCTGCCGCTCACGGTCCGCAACATCGAGCGCAACCAGCCGACGGCCGCCGGGGTGACGTTCTCCCTGTCTTCCTGACAGACGCCTCTCTTCTCTGATATTCCGTAACTACGGAAAAACGGAAGAGGGGGTTCCATGCTGTCCAGACGACACGTGTTGGCCGGCGCGGCGGCGGTCGCGGCCGCGCCGCTGCTGCTGCCGGGCCGGGCTGTTGCTGCTGAAGGCACTGACTGGGGCGAGTGGCTGGCCAAGCACCGCGACAACGTCAAGGTGTTCGCCGACGACGGCCGCGACGGGCGCATTGCGCACCAGGAGTGCCGAATGTCGCCGATGGCGTCCGCCTACAAGGCGATCCACGCCGCCGCCTTCGCCGGCAGCGGCATCAACCCGCAGCGCCAGATCAAGATCCGCGACTGGGAGTCGTACTACCTGCCCGGCACGGACGGCAATGCGCACCCGAACTCGTTGGCGATGCTGGGGATTCCGGCCAACGGGGCGTGGGCCGCGGACCCGGACCAACTGGTGCCGTTGGACTGGGTGGTGCGGGCGATGATCATCCAGAGCGACAACTCGGCCGCCGACTATCTGCACGACCTGCTCGGGGTGCCGGCGCTGCGCCGGACGGCGGCCCGCGGCGGCTGGCCGGAAGCCCAGGTGCCGGCGCTGATCGGCCAGGTGCTCCGCCTGTGGTGGCCGGGCACGAACGACGAGTTGGCCAGGCGGTTTCTGACCGATACCGAGTTCCACGCGGCGGCGCTCGCGAAGCTGTCCCAACCCCCGATCGTGGACCCGTTCGCGTGGGCGAAGACAACACACCGCGCCAGCGCCGTGGACTTGGCCTCGCTGCATCGGTCCATCGCCACGGAACGGATTCCCGGCCGGCGCTACCTGGAGCTGGCGCTCGCCCCGCTCGTGCAGCCCGGTGAGCTGGGCATCGGCTACAAGGGCGGTGAGCTGCCGGGCATTCTCACCCTGGCGTTCTCACTGCGCCGCGCCGACGGCACGATCGGCATCAGCGTGGTCCTGGTGTCGGATCTCACCGCGGACGACTACAAGGCGCTGCATGCGAACGAGGGCGACTTCGCCATGTTCTGCCTGGGCATGCTGCGGGACCCGGCGGTGCTCGCGCGGGTCGGGAAGGCACTCGGGCATGCTTGATCAGTGTCTGACTACGCCGAACGGATCGCCGACCTCGAACGCCGCGTCGCCGCCCTGGAGGGCCAGCGGCCGACAGCCGAGGCGTTGGCGGCGGGCATTGTCGGGTACCAGGGCGACGTCCATCTCAACGGCGACCTGTCCTGGCAGATCAAGTTCGGCGTGGACGCGACGCTCCAGCTGCCCGACGGCCCGCGGGTCGATCTGCTCGCGGCGCTGGGCCACCCGGTGCGGACGGCGATCGTCCGGCACCTGATCGCCAACGGGGCGCAGCCCGCCCCCGCCTTGTCGGAGGCGGCCGGGCTGCGCTCCACCGGCCAGCTCTACCACCACCTGAAGGCCCTGGTCTCGGCCAAGGCGGTGGAGCAGGACAGCCGCGGCAGCTACCAGGTGCCGCCCACGGCCGTCATTCCCCTGCTGGTGATCCTCACGGCCGCCGCGGACGTCGCCGGCCAGCTGCGGTGATCTACCTCAACTCGACATTCGGTTGCCTGACAGCGGGACTCGCCGGAGAAATGCGGTCAACAGTTCGGCGGCGCGGGTGGGGTCCTCGGCGGGGAACAGGTGGCCGGCGCCGGGTTCGATCACCAGTTCCGAGTCGGGGATCCGCTGCCGCAGCGTGGTCACGGCGTCGACCGGCGCGATGCCGTCACGGGTGCCGGTGACGACCAGGGTCGGCACGTCGACCGACGCCGCCAGCGCGGCGAAGCCGGTGTCGAAGTAGCTGAGGAACGCCTCGGTCATCGCCCGCACGCTGGCGTTGCGGTAGTTCTCGTAGTCCATCTCCAGGATCCACCGCCGCCGCGCCTTGTCCTTGGTGACGATGACAAACGCGTCGGCCAGGTACACGGCGGGCTTGCTGCACAGCCAGATCCGCGCCAGCGGCGCGGGCAGCCAGGAGCCGATCCGGTAGTACAGCTTGCCCAGCCAGGCGGTGGGGCCGGTCGCCTCGGACACCGGGTTGAACAGGCACAACCCGTCCAGCGCGGCCCCGTACTTCGCGGCGTAGACCAGCGAGATGGACGCCCCCAGCGAGTGGCCGGCGAGCACGAACCGGTCCAGTCCCAAGGACAGCCGCAGCCGCTCGATCTCGGCGGCGTAGTTCTCCAGGGTGTGCGGCACGGTCAGCGGCGGCGACGTGCCGTAGCCCGGCAGGTCCGGCACGACGACGTCGACCCCGTCGAGCGCGTCGGCCAGTTCCCGCAGGCCACGGTGGTCGCCGCCGAGCCCGTGCAGCAGCAGGACGGTCACTTGGTCCACTTGGCGGCGACCTCCGCCGCGAAGAGGTCCAGGTGGTCCAGGTCGGACAGGTCCAGCAACTGGAGGTAGAACCGGTTGGTGCCGGCTCCCTCGTGCCAGGCGCCGATGCGGTCCAGCACCTCGGCCGGCGTGCCGGTGAAGGCGTTCTGCTTCAGCTCGTCGACGTCGCGACCGATGGCGGCGGCGCGCCGAGCCACCTCGGCGTCGTCCCGGCCGACGACCACCGGCTGGGCCACCGACAGGATGATCGAGGACGGATCGCGGCCGATCGCCTCGCACGCCGCCTTGACCCGGTCGAACTGGGCCGCCGCGGTCTCGATCGAGCAGAAGCCGATGTTGAACTCGTCGGCGAAGCGGGCCGCCAGCCGGGGCGTGCGCTTGACGCCGTAGCCGCCGACCAGCACCGGCGGGCGCGGGCTCTGCGCCGGCTTGGGCAGCGCCGGCGAGTCGGTGACCTGGTAGTGCTTGCCGGCGAAGGAGTAGGTCTGGCCGGCGGGCGTGCCCCACAGGCCGGTGATGATCTCGACCTGCTCCTCGTACCGGTCGAAGCGCTCGCCCATCTCCGGGAACGGGATGCCGTAGGCGGTGTGCTCGACCTCGTACCAGCCGCTGCCGATGCCCAGTTCGACGCGGCCGCCGGACATCTGGTCGACCTGCGCGACGGAGATCGCCAACGGGCCGGGGTGGCGGAAGGTGATCGGGCTCATCAGGGTGCCCAGCCGCAGCCGGGACGTCTCGCGGGCCAGGCCGGCCAGCGTGATCCAGGCGTCGGTCGGGCCGGGCAGCCCGTCCGAGTCGCCCATCCGCAGATAGTGGTCGGAACGGAAGAAGGCGTCGTAACCGGCGTCCTCGGCGGCGCGGGCCACCCGGAGCAGGTCGTCGTAGGTGGCCCCCTGCTGGGGCTCGGTGAAGATCCGGAAGTCCACGGCCACCAACCTAGCCACCCAGCGAATGAATCGATCAGCTACTGCCCCCCGACCGGTCACAGACCTAAGGTCTGTGGTGACGCCGCGTGCTGTTGCCAGCCAAATACCGCCAAGAACACAGGTGATCAGCATGGAGTTGCGCCAGTTGTCGCATTTCGTCGCCGTAGCGGAGGAATGCCACTTCACCAGGGCGGCCCGGAGGCTGCACATCGCCCAGTCCAGCCTGTCCGCCTCGATCCAGACGCTCGAACGGGAGCTGGGGGCCCAGCTGTTCGTCCGGGACAAGCGCCAGGTCCGGCTGACCGACGCCGGCCGGGCGCTGCTGGTGGAGGCCCGACGGGCCCTGAGCACGGTGACGGCCGCCCGGGAGGCCGTGGCCGCCGTGCAGGGCGGCCTGCGAGGCCGGGTGATCGTCGGGCTCGCCCGGGCCGTGGACCACGGGGCCCTGATGGCCGCGCTCGGCCGGTTCCACCGGGCGCATCCGGACGTGGAGGTCGTGCTGGGCCACGACAGCTCGTCCCGGCTGCTCGACCAGGTCCGGGATGGGAGGCTGGACCTGGCCCTGCTGCTGATGCCGGCCAACCGGATGGCCGCCGCGCTGCCCAACGGTGCTCTGGGTGCCGAGGGGGTGACCGTCACGCCCGTGCGGCCGGAACGGCCGGTGGTGGCCTGCGGGCCCGACCACCGGTTCGCCCAGCGCAACGCCATCGGCCTCGGCGAGCTGCGGGCCGAGACGCTGGTCGACTTCCCGGGCGGCGGCAACGAGTTCGGCGGCAAGGTCGCGTTCCACGCCGACGACGTGCACACCATGCTGGACGTGGTGGCCGCCGGCCTGGCCATCGCGGTGCTGCCGCGCAGCACCGCCCGTGGCCGGGCCGGGGTGCGGTTCGTGGAGCTGCAGGGCGAGCCGCCGCTGTGGGAGCTGATGCTGGCGCACCCGGAGCGGTCCAACGCCGCCGCCGGCGCGCTGTTGGCCGCGCTGCTGGCTAGCGGCGACGACGCCGTGACGGCGGGACCGGTTCCGCCGGCGCGTCCGCACCTGCTGCTGCCGGTCGGCGCAGTCCGCTGACCACTCGGGTAATCGACCAGGCCACTTCCTCACTGGCCTTGCGCGGGTCGGCGGCGCCGGCGATCATGCTGGCGCCCGCCGACAGCGCCCCGTAGAGCAGCCGGGACATCACCTCGACCGGCATCTCGTCGATCTCGCCCGACTCGACCAGGGCCGTCACCGACTCGCGGATCAGGCCGTAGCTGAAGTGCTCCTCGGCCTCCCGCCAGCGGGCCCAGCCCATCACCACCGGGCCCTCGTGCACCACGATGCGCTGGAACGCCGGGTCCAGGCAGACCCGCACGTAGGCCCGCAGGCCGGCCATGGCCGTCTCCCACGGGTGGCCCGGGCTGCTGACGATCTCGCCGAGGCGGCGCATCGCCTTGGTCTCCACGGTGTCGAAGGCCGCCTCGAACAGCGCCTGCTTGCCGCTGAAGTGGTGGTAGAGCGCGCCCTTGGTGACGCGGGCCCGCTTGGCCACCTCGTCCAGCGAGGTGCCCGCGTACCCCCGCTTGGTGAACAGCTCCACAGCGCTGTCCACCAGGGCGTCCCTGGTGGATTCCGAATACTCGAGCCGTCTCGACCGCGCTGTCGCCACGCTCACAACTCTATCCACATACCGCCGGTACGTACCCGTGGTATGGTCGTCGTGTCGGACATACCGCGAGTATGCCGAAGACCGGAGGTACGACGATGAGCTGGAACGACTACTACCGTCGCCGGGACGTCATCGACGCCGTACTGGCCCACCCCGGCGCGATCGAGGAGACCTTCACCCGGGTCCCCGACGCCGCCGCCGTGTTCGCCGACACCGACGAGCTGCTGCTGGCCCTCGACCACAAGTGGACCCGCGCGCTGACCGCCCGCATCGGGCTGGCGCTGTCGGACACCGAGGGCGACCGGGTCGACGCCGTGTCCGCCGCGTGGCGACAGGCCGTGGCCGAGAACCCCGCGCTGCGCCGCCTGCTGGACGAGAACTCCGGCGGTGTGCTGGCCGATGCCACCGCCCGCGAGCACCGGATGCTGGCCCTGGCCGCCGGCCTGGCCGAGTTCGACGAGCCGAACGACACGCTGGAGCGCGTCGGCGGCGCGTTCGCCGCGCTGCTGCGCGGTCGGGTGCCCGCGGCTGCGTGACGGCCGCCACGCTGGGCAAAAGCGTAAGGTAGGCGTGTGACAGAGGTGCTCCCCGAGGGTCGGAAGTTGCTGCGCCTTGAGGTGCGCAACAGCCAGACCCCCATCGAGAAGAAGCCGTCCTGGATCAAGACGAAGGCCCGGATGGGCCCCGAGTACCAGGAGCTCAAGGGGCTGGTCCGCCGCGAGGGCCTGCACACGGTGTGCGAGGAAGCCGGCTGTCCCAACATCTACGAGTGCTGGGAGGACCGCGAGGCGACCTTCCTCATCGGCGGCGACCAGTGCACCCGGCGCTGCGACTTCTGCCAGATCGACACCGGCAAGCCGGCCGAGTTCGACCGCGAGGAGCCGCGCAAGGTCGCCGAGTCGGTGCAGGCCATGGGCCTGCGCTACTCGACCGTGACCGGGGTGGCCCGTGACGACCTGGCCGACGGCGGGGCCTGGCTGTACGCCGAGACCGTGCGCCAGATCCACACCATGAACCCGGGCACCGGCGTCGAGCTGCTGATCCCCGACTTCAACGCCGACCCCGAGCAGCTGGCCGAGGTGTTCGGCTCGCGGCCCGAGGTGCTGGCCCACAACCTGGAGACCGTGCCCCGCATCTTCAAGCGGATCCGGCCGGCCTTCCGGTACGAGCGGTCGCTGCAGGTGATCACCGAGGCCCGTGAGGCCGGGCTGGTCACCAAGTCCAACCTCATCCTCGGCATGGGCGAGACCCCCGAGGAGGTCACCGAGGCGCTGCACGACCTGCACGAGGCCGGCTGCGAGATCGTGACCATCACCCAGTACCTGCGGCCCAGCGTGCGGCACCACCCGATCGAGCGGTGGGTCAAGCCGGAGGAGTTCGTCGCCCACTCCGCCGACGCCGAGAAGATGGGCTTCTCCGGTGTGATGGCCGGGCCGCTGGTGCGCTCCTCCTACCGCGCCGGCCGGCTGTACGCCCAGGCCGTGCACAAGCGCGGCGAGCAACTGCCGGCCAACCTGGAGCACCTGCTCAAGGCCGGCACCGCCGCCCAGGAGGCCAGCAGCCTCCTGGCGCCGCGCTGACCCCGCGCCCTTTGTGCAGTGAAGGGGCATTCCTGGCGTTGAACGCTAGGAATGCCCCCTTCCGAGCGTCTAGGCGATCGGCGAGAGCGTCACGTCGTCGAGTTCGGCGATGAAGTCGGGGCCGAAGGCGGTCGCGGGGGTGTGGGAGCCTGGTTCCGCCGCGCCGGCGATGAGCTTGGTGACGGCACGGACGGCGGAGTCGGCAGTGAGCTGGTAGGCGTTGGGGCCGGTCAGGGTCATGGACAGCTGCCGGCCGGCGGCGTTGCGGACCTGACCCCAGACCTCGCAGCGGCTGCCGTCGCGGGTTCGCGCGCTGGGGCCGGGCAGCAGGCCGATGAACCGTTTGGCCATCTCCTGCGCGACGGCCGACCGGAACACCGGGGCCAGCAGGTTCTGCGCGGCGCCGGCGAACTCGGGCACCACGGTGTAGGTGGTGATGGTGGGGATGCCGGTGGTGCGGAAGGCGGTGCTGAGATCGCCCCACGGCACGGAGCCGACCCGGCGGGGACGTGAGGGGAACTCGACGACCCGGGTGCGGTGGCCGACCGGCACGGTGACCAGTGAGCCGTCGACCCGGGCCCGGCCGCCGGTGGTGATGCCCTCGACGGTGGTCTTCATGGTGCCGGGGCTCATCCCGCCGCCGACCACGAACGCCAGCTCCAGTTCGACGGCGTCGGGCAGCTCCCGGGCCAGCCGGGCGGCGATGCCGTCGGTGGGCACGACGTCGAAGCCGGCCCCGGGCAACAGCACCGTGCCGGCGCGGCGGGCCTCCCCGTCCCGGGCGAAGATCCGTTCGAAGACGTCGATCTCGCCGGTGATGTCCACGTAGTGGGTGCCGGTGGCCAGACAGGCGTCGACCATCGGCTCGGACGTCTCGGAGAACGGGCCGGCGCAGTGCACGACCGCGTCCACGTCGCCGAGGGCCTCGCAGAGCCGGTCCTGGTCGTCCAGGCCGACGGCCCGGTGTTCCAGCCCGAGTTCACGGGCGAGCGGCTCGAGCTTCTCGGCCGACCGCCCGGCGAGCACGGGGCGCTCGCCGCGCCGCCCCGCGACCTGTGCGATGAGCCGACCGGTGTAGCCGTTGGCGCCGTAGACCATCCACATACGTCGAGTATGACCAGCCGGCGCCGCCGTTGCTGCTCCCACCTCAACAACGGCGGCCCGCTCGTCAACAGTGGCAGCGTGGGAACGCGCTCACCAGGATCGACGGGGCACGCCGTCCAGGAGATAGGTCAATCCTTGGGACCGAACCAGCCGGTCAGCCGCTCCGGGTCAAGCACCGCGTTGCGGCGCAACGACAACGGCGGCTGCCCGAACGCGCCCCACAGGCGCAGCAGCGGATTGCGGGTCCGCCACTTGGCGAATGCGTCCATCGCGGCGATTCCCGAGCGCTGTCCGGCGCAACGGGCGGCGATCCGATCGCAGTCCAGCTCCCGCGTCCACGCGTAGGTCACGGCCAGCGCGGCGGCGCACGCCGCCACGGCGGCGGCCATCTGCCACGGCAGCACCCACAGCGACAGCGCGGAGATGGTGAGCAGGTACACCGCGACGACGGTCTCCCGCAGGGTCTCGTGCCGGGCCAGGTGCGCGAGCTCGTGGGCGACGACGAAGGTGGTGGCGATCGGCACGCGGTCCAGCAGTGTGTCGTTCAGCAGCACCACCCCGTGCCGGCCGGCGCGGTAGGAGCGGCCGACAGACCGGGAGCCGACCCGGACCCGGACGTCGGGGACCCCGGCAAGCGCTATCCCTGCGGCCAGCTGCGGCGCCAGCAGAGCCGGCCGCAGCCGGGTCCGCCGCTGCAACTGGCGTAATCGGCCGACGCGGACCAGCACCGCGGCGGCCAGCACCGCCATCGGCACGTCGATGACGTATCCCAGCACTCGCAAGGCGTCCTCACCCGCGACCAGGATCAGCACCACCCCGGCCGCGAGATAGCCGCCACCGACCACGACCAGCCAGCGGACGAGGTCTCGGTCCCTGGGCAGCACGGAGCCGACCACCTGTTCGTCAGCCGGAACCGGCTGCCCCTCCACCGAAGACACGTGCGCAGCGTACTTCCGTTCGGTCCACAGCGGACCTCCGACGACAGACGTTATGAAGTCGATTCGCGACGGAGCGTGACCTATCCGCCCCGACCACCCAAAACCGACATCGACGGCCTCGGATCGACACCGTCGGCCCGGGGCGTGACACATCGCAACTCTGCCAAGCGAAGCGCCATCCAGGCAAGCGCTTGCCAGCGACCGCCGCTGGTGGTGTCCACCGGGTCGGGCCCGTTCCGGATCCCGAAGTCCATAGTGGACACTCCGGGACATGCCGCCAACCC
Source organism: Kutzneria sp. CA-103260 (assembly GCF_018263855.1). Lineage (GTDB taxonomy): Bacteria > Actinomycetota > Actinomycetes > Mycobacteriales > Pseudonocardiaceae > Kutzneria. The sequence goes on from NZ_CP073318.1 coordinate 6,346,139, forward strand.
GACTGCGGTTTCACCGCACTGTCCACAATGGACGACGCGACTGCGGCTACCGCGCGCCCAGCGGACGCCGGGCGGGGCACTCGCATCACAGGCCTCCTCGGCGTCCGAGGTCACCGAGAGTACCAAAGCATGTGTCAACGGTGACGACCACCGCCGCCCCCGCCGTAGCCGCCCCCGCCGCCGTCCCAGCTGCCGCCGGACTGGCAGCAGTAGCCGCCACCGCCGGGACCTGGGAAGACGACCGTGACGGTGGACCGCCCGGGCGTAGTGGTCGGCGGCGGCGCGACCGGGGTGGTGGTCGTGGCGGGGACCGTTCCGGTGGCGACGAGGGTCAGCTTGCCGGCAGCCGGCGGCGCGGCGACCGTCTGATGGTCCGAGGGCGTGGTGGTGGTCACCGAGGTGGGGTCGCCGAGCGCGGTCACGGGAGTCGGGGCGTCCGAACCGCGGTACGGCTGCGGGACCGGTTCCGTGAAGGGGAACAGCGTCGAGGCGCGCGGGCCGACGCCGAAGATCGCGGTCAGCACCAGCAGGACTCCCAGCGCCGCCAACACGAAGACGTACCAGGGCGGCCGGCTGCCGGGTCCCGCCATTCGGCCGTCTCCACTCATCCGTGCCCCCTTGACCGATCGAGTGCGCAGAGGCTAATTCGGAACCTTGATCGGCTCAACCCCCTTGACCCGATCGGCAGATCCACAGTGGAGGCGAGCGATGCTCGGGACCGTCCGATGGGGACGGAACCGGACCTGATCAGGCACCGACACGTGACGCCGAACCGGGCAACGCGCTCGCGACGTTCAGCGGACGCGGCAACAGTCGCTGCGCCCCTACGGTTCGAGGGTGAAGGGAACTCGCCTGGCCGTCGCCGCGACCGCAGTCCTCGCCGCGATCTCCGTGCCCCCCGTGGCCGAGGCCGCGCCGGCCCCGACGATCGCCTGGGGACCGTGCCACAGCTTCATCCTCGTCGTCTCGGGCGCCCAGTGCGGCCTGCTGTCCGTGCCGCTGGACCACGGCGACCCCGACGGGCCGACGATCCAGATCGCACTCTCCCGAGTGCTGCACAAGGTTCCCGCCGCGCAGTACCAGGGCGTGCTGATCACCGAGCCCGGCGGCCCGGGCGGCTCCGGACTGGATCTGGCCGCGACCGGCAACCAGCTGCCCAACCACGCCGGCGACGCGTACGACTGGATCGGCTTCGATCCGCGGGGAGTCGGGGCAAGCGTGCCGAAGCTCACCTGTCAGAACGATTACATGGATTTCGACCGGCCCAGCTACCTGCCGCTCAACGACGTGCAGACGCAGACCTGGCTGAACCGGGCCCACACCTACGCCGACGCCTGTGCCGCGGCTGATCCCGAGCTGCTACCGCACATGCGGACCGCCGACACCGCGCGGGACATGGACAGCATCCGGGATGCCCTCGGCGCGCAACAGACGAGCCTGTACGGCTTCTCCTACGGCACCTACCTCGCGCAGGTGTACAGCTCGCTGTTCCCACAACGGGTGCGGCGCATGGTGTTGGACAGCACAGTGGACCCGAGCGGCGTCTTCTACCGCGACAACCTGGACCAGGATCTGGCCTTCGACCGCAACCTGCGGCTCTGGTTCGGCTGGTTGGCCGAACACAATGACGTCTATCACCTCGGTGGCACTGAATCGGCTGTCGAGAAGGTTTTCAACCGGCAGTTGCTGACCATCGCCCAGGCGCCGGCCGGCGGCGTGGTCGGGCCGGACGAGCTGATGGACGTGGTGCAGCAGGCGTCGTACTACCAGTTGAGCTGGCTCACGCTGGGCAAGGCGCTGTCGCGCTTCGTCAACCAGGGCGACTGGCAGACCATGAAGTCGCTGTTCGCGCAGATCGCCGGCGTGGGCGACGACAACGGCTACGCCGCGTACCTGGCCGTGCAGTGCAGCGATGTGCAGTGGCCCACCAGCTGGCAGCAGTGGCAGGCCGACGCCTGGCGCACGTTCGCGCAGGCGCCGTACTTCGCCTGGGGCAACGCGTGGTTCAACGCCCCTTGCCTGTTCTGGCACGCCAAGGCCGGGCCGCCGGTGCCGGTGGACGGGCGGCACGTCGGCGGTGTGCTGATGATCGACGAGACCCTGGACGCGGCTACGCCGTTCAGCGGCAGCCTCGAAGTGCGGCGGCGCTACCCCGGGGCCTCGCTGATCGCCGAGCCCGGCGGCACCTCGCACGCCGTCACACCACGCGGCAATGCTTGCGTCGACAACAAGATTTCGGCGTACCTGAGCACGGGCGCGCTACCCCCGCGCCGGCCGGGCAACGGGCCCGACCTGGCGTGCCGGCCGCTGCCCCGGCCGACGCCGTGACGCCCGGGTGACCGGTGTGTGTCGGTTCGCCGAATGCCGGCACGGCCGGTCCTGGGCATGAGGTATGTTGAATTCATGATGAAGCTCGCTTCGCGCATTACTTCGTGGTTCGTGCGCAGGCAGATCGCGAAGACGGGGCAGGACGGATTCAATCTGTCACGTATCCCTTTCATTCCCGATTCCGCGCTCATGCCGCTGGCGCGCGAGGGTGTGCACCCGGTGCGGGACATGCGCCTGCTGCGCGAGTCCGAGCCGGTCACCAGGCTGAAGCTGCCGCTCGGGTTCCGGGCCTGGCTGGTCACCGGTTACGACGACGCCCGGGCCGTGCTCGGCTCGGCGACCGACTTCAGCAACGACTTCAGCAATCTCGCCGGCAATTTCGGCATCACCGCGGACCAGAATCCAGGCGGCCTCGGTTTCTCCGACCCGCCGCTGCACACGAAGCTCCGTAAGGTGCTCACCCCCGAATTCACGGTGCGCCGGCTGAGCCGCCTGACGCCTCGCATCGAGCGCATCGTGGCCGACACCCTGGACACCATCGAGGCGCAGGCCGTGCACGGCCCGGTGGACCTGATGCAGGCGTTCGCGCTGCCGATCCCGTGCCTGACGATCTGCGAGCTGCTGGGCGTGGACTACGAGGACCGCGAGGACTTCCAGCGCCTGGGCGCGGCCCGGTTCGACCTGTTCGGCGGGGCCAGCGCCTCGCTGGGGGCGATCAGCGAGTCGCTGGTGTACCTGCGAGGCGTGGTGGCCAAGCAGCGCAAGAACCCGGGCGACGACCTGCTGGGCCAGATCATCAAGGAGCACGGCGACACCATCGACGACGAGGAGCTGGCCAGCATCGCCGACGGCCTGCTCACCGGCGGCTTCGAGACCACGACGTCGATGCTGGCGCTGGGCGCGATCGTGCTGCTGCAGAACCCGGAGGCGTTCGAGCGGCTGCGCACCGACGACGAGGCGGTCAACGCCTTCGTCGAGGAACTGCTGCGGCTGCTGACCGTGGTGCAGGTGGCGTTCCCGCGCTTCGCCAAGAAGGACATGACGTTGGGCGGCCAGGAGATCAAGGCCGGCGACGTGGTGATCGTGTCGCTGTCCGGGGCCAACCGGGACGCCGCGCTGGGCCCGAACATGGAGGGCTTCGACCCGGACCGGCCGACTTCCTCCTCGCACCTGGCCTTCGGACACGGCATCCACCGCTGCATCGGGGCCGAGCTGGCCAAGATGGAGCTGCGCATCGCCTATCCGGCGCTGGTGCGGCGGTTCCCGAAGCTGCGGCTGGCCGTCAGCCCCGAGGAGCTGGCCTACCGGCAGGTGTCCATTGTGTACGGTGTGGACGAGCTTCCGGTGCTGGTGGACTGACTTTTCGCAGGCTTATCGCGAGGCGGGGGCACAATTGTGCGGCCCGCCTCGCGTGTTCTTCGAGCTGGGCCGGAACGCGCTTGTCGGCGATGAGCGGATAGCCCCAGGGATCGGCGGACACCAGTTCCGGCAGCAGTTCCGCACACATTCCCCGTGCGTCGCAGGCCGTCCAGTCGATGTGCAGTTCGGTCATCTCCACTCCCCTTCGAATGCCGCCATCGCGCTGCGGACCAGCCGGGCCGTGCCGTCCGGGTGGTGGCAGGCGCCTCGGCCGTCGACCAGCCCGACGAGCTGGTTGACTTGCGGCCATTGATGTCTGGTCATCGCCTCGGCCAACGCCGGCAGGCCGAACCGGCAGGGCCCGCACTGTTTCACACTCTGCACGGCCAGGTACCGGACGATCTCGGTCGTCCTGGCCAGGCCACTTTCCTTGGCGGGCAAGGCGATGGCCACGCCGGCGCCGGGATCGGCGATGGTGTCGTGCGGCCGCAGCCAGGTTCCGTGGTAGCCGCCGACCAGCACCGCCTTGACGGGCTCGCTTTCGCCGGCCAGGTCCAGAAGCTGTTGGACGGTGGCCCCTCTGGCGACCTCGTAGACGCCTGGTCGTCGCACCGCGCCGGAAATCGTGGCCAGGTAGGTGTCGTGCTGGCGGAACCACCTCGGACCGCAGCGGGCGATCTGGGCGATACGGGCCAGGGTCTCGACGTTCTGCACCAACATGTCGTCGCGGCCGCGGTCGGTCGGTTTCGCCGGTCGCCCGGCGACCGCCGCCATCACCGCCGAGGACTCCCCCGCCGTGAAAGCGTCCGGGGCCGTCACGTGAACGATCGGATGCCGGTCAGATTTCCGTTTCGGAACAACAATTCCCTTCGGTCCGTAGAGGTAGACCCGGTCCGCGCCGACCGCGTCGGCGGCCAGTTGCAGGCCGTCGAGCACGAGGTGCGGGCAGTGCTCCAGCAGCACTTTGTCCTTGCGGCTGGCCGGTTCTCCCTCGGCGGCGTTGGCGATCACCACCGGGTGGTCGGTGACCGCGGTACGGGCCAGCTTGCGCCAGGTCGGGAAGTTGGCCCCGCCGCGGCCGGTCAGCCCGGCCTCCTGCACGGCCCCGATCAGCGCCCCGCGAATACTCGGCCAGGGCAGCGGGCCGTTGCGGGCGATGTGCTCGTCCTCTGATCGCGCGGCGGCGTCGAGCAGCGGCCTCATGTGACGAACCTCCAGGTCACGGTGGTGGCCACGGCGGTGGCGCAGCCGACGGCGAGGACACCCATCCACAGCTGCGTGGCGTCGGTGCCGGTGCCCAGGGCGTGCGCGAGGGCGATTGGCCAGATGGCGTAGGAGAGCCAGTGGATTCCCCGCCACGCCCGCAGCCCCAGCCGGGCCCGGTTCAGGCTGGTGATCAGCACCAGGAGCAGCAGGTCGAACGCCAGCGTGCCGAGGCCCAGCCAGAACTGCCGGTAGGAGCCGACGAACGGGACGACCAGGTCGACCGGGTTGAGCTTGGCGTAGGAGTCGAACAGCAGGCTCAGCACGTGCACGACGACCAGGCCCAGGCCGATCAGCGAGGCGTTGCGGTGCACGGTGGCGATGGCGAACCGGGGCAGCCCGGCCAGCGGTTTTCCTTGCCTGGTGGCGATTCCCAGCACCACCGAGACCGTGAGCATGAGCAGGGCCATCACCCCCGCGCCGCGGGCGATGTACCAGATCACGGCCAGCCGCCGAGTGTTCTGACAGTGCCGTCGGCCGCCACCAACCGGGCCGGCACGTCGTGCTCACGCAGCATGTCGAGCGCGTCCTCACCCAGCACCAGCGCGGCCGTGGTCAGCGTGTTGGCGTCGGTACAGTGATCGGCGACAACCGTTGCACAGCGCCAAGTTCTCGGCGCCGGCAAGCTGGTCCGGGGATCGAGGATGTGGTGCAGCACGCGGCCCCCGCGCCGCCACTGCCGACTGCGGGTGCTGGAGGTGGCGATCGCTTTACCGGCCGGCATCCGGACCACGCAAGAGGGATCGTCTTCCTGGTCCCGCACCAGGATCTGCCAGCCTTTCTCCGGCGCGGGGCCGGCCGTCGCGATGTCGCCGCCGAGGCTGACCAGCACGCCGGTGTCGAGGGCGTCAGCCACCAGCCGCGCACTGCAATCGGCGGCGAAGGCCTTGGCCGTGGCACCAAGGTCCAGCACCAGACCGTCGGGGATGGTCAGCGTGTTGCCGGTCAGCTTGACACTGCTCCAACCCGGGGATTGCTTGACTGCCAGCGGAATTTCCAGCCCGTCAACGTCCACAGTGGAGATGTCGCGGTCGTAGCCGAGAGTGCAGAGCGCACTGCCGACCGTCGGATCGACCGCCCCGTCGCTCTCCTCGGCCGCTCGCAGCGCGACCTCCACCAGCGTCGCCAACAGCGGGCTGACCTGCACCGGGCCGCTACTACGACCCGCTGCCATCAGCTCCGAATCCGACCGGAACCGACTACAGGCCTGGTCGATCTCGGCCAGCATCGTCTCCACCAGCGCCCGCGCCGTCGGCAGCCGCTCCGGCTCCGTGACGACCACACGGGCCGTCGTGCTCCATACGGACCATTCCGCCGCGTTCACGATCCCCCCGTTCTCGCCATCGGGTCCGTGCCCGTGGACAACTGGCTCGACGTGCTGCCACCAGACGTGCTGCTGCTCGTCGTGGCGCTGTCCGAGTGGCTCACCACCGCCGCCACCGCCACCGCCCCGCCGACCCCCACCAACGCCAGCGCCGCCGTGATCACCGCCGCGCTGCGAATCCCCTGCTCCCGAGCGTTCATGGCCTCCACAGTGCGCCGCCGACCTGTGTGCCAGCTGAGCCCCGCCTGTGCCGTCCCCTTGCGCTACGGACGGGCCGACCGTGCTTACCCCGCGCCCCCTCTTCCCCTCCCAGTCCCTTTCCCCGCCTCCTCGCTTCCCTCCTTGACCGTCACCAGGCCGGCACCTAGGGTGACAAATAGTTAAGGAGGTTTACAAATAATGTCTTCCTCTTCGGAGCAGTCACCCACCCGCCGCCGCTTCCTCCTCGGCACCGCCGCCGTCGCCGGCTCGGCCGCGCTTCCCGCGCCGAGTCCGGCCGCCGGCTCGAAACCCTTGGTGCTCACCAACAACGTCGGCTTCGAGCCGGGCGCGGCCAAGCGCGTGGTGATCGCCGCGACGAAGCCGTCCGCCGGGCCCCGGGCCTACCAGGTGGTCGACAACGCCACCGGCCAGACCGTGTCCCGGGGGCTGGCCAAGTACGTGGGCCCGGTCCAGGACTGGGCCGCCGACCAGGTTCCGGCCGTGCCCAGCTACTACTGGGTCGCCGACCTGACCGCGTTCACTCGCACCGGCCAGTACGTGGTCACCGTGGACGGCGGCAGCTCGCAGCCGTTCTGGATCGAGCCGAACGTCCTGGAGCGCCGCACGATGTCGCATCTCGTGCACTACTTCAAGGATGCCCGCAGCTCCGGCCAGTACGACAAGGCCGACCGGAAGCTGCCGTTGAAGTCCGGCGGCACCTTCGACGCCAGCGGCGGCTGGTACGACGCGGCCGCCGACTGGGGCAAGCACTTCACCCAGCTGTCCAACCTGTCGTACTTCAACACGCTGTCCATCCCGCTCACCGCCTGGGCCCTGGCCGCCGCGCACGACCAGATCGCCAAGCGCGGCAACACCGATCTCGTCGCGGCCCAGGGCTGGCTGCTGGACGAGGCCCTGTTCGGCGCGGACTACCTGACCCGCGTGCACGTCAAGGGCGGCTCCTTCTACAGCTCGGTCGGCCAGCCCGAGGCCGACGACCTCGGCGCCGACCCGACCCAGCGCAGCCTGAGCACCCGGCAGGTCGACTTCCGCGAGGGCGGCGGCCTGGCCATCGCCGCGCTGGCCCGGTCCAGCACCTATCCGGTGTCCGGCGACTACGCGTCGGCCGATTACCTGGCCGCGGCCGAGGACGCTTTCGCTTATCTGGTCGCCAACAACGTGAAACTCCTGAATGACGGCAAGGAGAACATTCTCGACGACTTCAACGCGCTGCTGGCCGCAACCGAGTTGTTCAAGGCCACCAAGAAGGACACGTATCGAACGGCCGCCGACACGCGGGCGGCGAACCTGTGCGCGCGGCTGGTTTCCTGGCAGGGCTACCACGACTACTGGCGCGCCGACGACGCCGACCGACCGTTCTTCCACCCGTCCGACGCCGGGCTGCCGGTGGTCAGCCTGCTGACGTACCTGGACGTCGCCGACGCGGCGACGAAGACCAAGGTGCTCGACGTGGTGCGGCGGTCCCTCCAGTTCGAGCTGAACGTGACCGGCGAGGTGCCCAACCCGTTCGGCTACGCGCGGCAGCTGGTGCAGGACAACAAGGGCACGCGCTACAGCGGCTACTTCTTCCCGCACAACGTCACCCCGCGCACCGATGACGCCTGGTGGCAGGGCGAGAACGCCCGCCTGGCCTCGATGGCGTCGGCGGCACGGCTGGCCGCCGGCTTCTATACCGGTGCGTTCGCCGCCGGTCTCCGCGCGTACGCCCAGGACCAGCTGAACTGGATCGTCGGCTCCAATCCGTTCGACGTCTGCATGCTCGAGGGCACCGGCCGTGACCAGCCGCTCTACCTGGAGTACGCCGACGGGCAGACCGTCGGCTCGTGGCGCTGGCTGCGGTCGGCGGGCGGCATCGTCAACGGCATCACCGGCAAATCGGACGACGGCCGTGGCATCGCGTGGGATCCCGGCACGGCGTTCACCGGCCCCAACACCGACTGGCGGTGGCTGGAGCAGTGGCTGCCGCATTCCACCTGGTTCCTGTACGCGGCATCGATCGGATGATGGGCCGGGCCCCGGGATACGCGCCCGTCCGCATTTCTAGTGATTTGCCAGTGTGAGTTGACAGCGTCCCCGGGTGGTCGATTGACTGGCCACCCGGGGGACTTTTTCCCACCGTTCACCGACCGAAGTCGCCCCCCGCGAGTCATTCTCTTTCGTCGAGCTGGCCGGGGGAGATCATGCAGCCGCAGGTACTCGAACGTTCGCTACCGAATGACCGACGACCGCTGCGCGGCCGGGACCGGCAACTCGACCGGATCGCCGCCGGCCTGTCGGCCCGGGAGCGCCGGACCCTGCTGCTGGCGGCGCCGGTCGGCTCGGGCAAGACCCGGCTGCTGCAGGAGGCCGCGACCATGGCCGCCGAGCGCGGTTTCACCGTCGTGGACGGGCCGGATGTGACCGCGCTGAGCCTGCCGGTGGCCTTGGCCCCGCACTCGAACCCGTCGAGCTGGCTCACCGCGCCGTTGGAGCGGCACCTGGTGGCCCAGCTGCGGCGCGGGCCTGTGCTGGTCGCCGTGGACAACCTGCACTGGCTCGATCCGCTGACCGCGACGGCGCTGCGCGACCTGATGGTCCGAATGGCCGACCGGCCGCTCATGTGGATCTTCGCCATGCGCGCCGAGCACCTGGACTCCCCCAACGGCCTGCTGCTCGGCGAGATGGCCGCCGACCCGTGCACGGAGTGGCTGGCCCCACTCGACCCATTGCCCGACAACGTTGTCACCGAGGTGGTCGCCGATCTGCTCGACGCCACCCCGGACGCCGGCCTGCTGTCGCTGTGCGAGTGCATGGGCGGCAGCCCACGGGCTATCACCGAACTGGTCCGAGGGCTGGTCGAGGACGGGGCCGTGCTGGTCACGGCCGGCATCGCACACCTGCGCCTTGCTCTTCTGCCGCAACGATTTCTGACCGCGGTGCGGGTCCGGTTGGGCCAGCTGGACCCGGCCACCCAGCAGGTGGTGCAGGTGGCGGCTGTGCTGGGCCGACGGTTCGGTCCCGCCGACCTGGCCGCCATGCTGGCCGTGCCGCCGGCGACGTTGCTCAAGCCGTTGCAGGAAGCCATGAACGCCGGTTTGGTGGAGTCCCTGGCCGACGCCTTCGAGTTCCGGCGGGAGCCGGTATGGCGGGCGGTCCTGGACACCGTTCCCCGCCCCATGCTCTCCCTGCTCGGCCACACCGTCGCCACCGGTTGGGACGGCGTGTCCCTGACCGCTCGGGCCGACTCCATGTGGAGTTCCGGCCGGGTCGAGGACGCCCTGGCCACCGTGCGCAAGGCCGCCGCACAGGAGTCCCCGTGGCATTTTGATCCACGGTGGACCCTCGCGTGGATGCAGATCCGCCTGCGCCGTCTGCCCGACGCCGCCGAAACACTTCAGTCCATTGAGGACAGCCTGGCCGCCACCAAGGTGTTGGCCAGCATCCCTTCCGCGCTGCGCTCGTGGCTGGCCTTCGCCGCCGGCGCCATCGCCGAGGCGGAGGCCGAGGCCCTGGCCGGCATCGGGCTCGTCGCCGGCACCCAGATGCCCTTGTACGAACCCCATTTGCGGGCTGTGCTCGTGCTGTGCGCGTTGCGGCGTGGGGACGTCGCCGCCGCCGCCGAACGGCTCCAGTTCTTCGACACGCTGCCGGCGTCGGCCATGCGGACCTGGGTCACCGCCCAGGTCGCCGCCGCCTGCCGTGGTCCCGAGGCTGCCCTGGCCGTGCTGTCCGAGGTCCGCACCGATGCCGCTCGGCGGCGTGAACTCCTCTTGGAAGATCCCTCCGCCGCCGCCTGGTGCGTCCGTACTGCCCTGGCCGCCGGCGACGAGATCTTCGCTCGGTTGGTGGTCGCCGCCGCCGCCGACCTCGGGCTCAGCCCCCATGCCCGGGCCCTCTACCAGCGGGACCCCTCGGCCCTCGCCGCCGTCGAGTACTCCGACCCCTGGGCCCAGGCCTCCGCCACCGAAGACCTGGGTTCCGTGCTCTGCACCCAGGACCGCGACGCCGCCGTCGTCGCCTTCGATCAGGCCATGGAGTGCTACGACTCCCTTGGCTCCGCATGGGATTCGGCCCGCGTCCGCAGTCGCCTGCGCCGCCTCGGCATCCGCCGCCGGCACTGGCACCGCGCTCCCCGGCCCTCCACCGGCTGGGCCAGCCTCACCGGCACCGAGGAGAAGGTGGCGCGGTTGGTGGCCCACGGCCTCACCAACCGCCAGGTCGCCGCCGAGCTCTTCGTCTCCCCCCACACCGTCGGCTTCCACCTCCGCCAGATCTACCGCAAACTCGCCATCCAGTCCCGCGTAGACCTCGCCCGCATAGCCCCCTAACTCCCCACCTGTCAAGCCTTTGACGCTTGGAAGGGGGCATTCCTCTCGTCCAACGAGAGGAATTGAGCCTTGATCTTGTCGGCGATGGTCAGGAAGGGGTCATTCCTGACGTTCAACGTGAGGATCGGCGCGTTGATCTTGCTCAGGCCGCGCCCGTGAGCTGGGCCAGCCAGCCCGCCTTGGCGATGTCCACCTGAGTGCCCCCCATCAGCACCGTGGGCGTGCCCTTGAAGTTCACCGAGTCCCGGGCCTTGTCGGTCTGGGAGCGGATCTCGGTGTCGAAGGTGCCCCCGCGAACCTGGTCGGCGAACTGCTGGCCGGTGATGCCGGCCTTGCGGCCGATGTCAACCAGTTGATCATTGGTGTAGCCGGCCTGTCCCTCGGTGGGCTGGGCGTTGTACAGCGCGGCGTGGAACTCGGCGAAGCGGCCGGCCTTGGCGGCGGCGAGGGCGGCGTTGCCGGCGCGCAGCGAGTACCCGGCCGGGGTGGTCTCGTTGTCCAGCAGATCGAGCACGTGGTAGTTGACCCGCAACGAGCCGGCGGCGATGGCCTGGGTGATGGCCTTGCCGTAGGGATCTTCCAGATTGTGCTTGCAGTACGGGCAGAGGAAGTCCTCGTACACGTCGAGCGTGGCCTTGGCCGTCGAACTGCCGGCGACGACGGTGCCGTCGGACTGCAAGGTGGCGGTGTAGGTCCCACCGGCCTGCGGCTGGTCGGCCAGGGCGTGGCTGTAGACCACGCCCCCGAGCACGGCGGCGGCGATGACCACCACCGCGGCGATGAGAATCAGGTTCCGCCGGCCGTTGGCGGCGCCGCGAGCCGCCGCGACGGCATTGCTGGTCTTGGTTGCGCCCACCGGAACAACTCCTCCCTGTCCGCCCACCACGACGGCCGGGAGCCCGGTTCGGTTCAACGGCCGAGGCGCTCCAGCACGGCGGGCCGCAGGGAATCGACGTCGACGTCGAGGTTGCGCAGCACGGTGACGGCATGGCCCTCGCCGAGAGAGAGGATGCCGAGCAGGATGTGCTCGGTGCCGACGGTGGCGCTGCCCAGCTCCACCGACGACCGCAGGGTGTGCTCCAGGACCTTCTTGGCCCGGGGCGTGAACGGTGGTCGGGGGAAGTGGAACCTGCCCGGTCCGAACGTCTCGTCGGCCCGGCGGCGGATCTCCTCGACGTCGATGCCGATGCTGGCCAGCGCCTCGACGGCGGCCTGCGGCCCGGTCGACTGCACACCCTCGGCCGTCAGCACTCTGGCAACCTCCTCGCGCAGCGACTGGGAAGTAAGTCCCTTGTCGTGCAACACTTCCCCGGCGACGGTGTCGCGTACACCGGCCAGGCCGACGAGCACGTGCTCGGTGCCGATGAAGTCGTGCCCCTGCCCCATCGCCTCGTCCTGGGCCAGCACCAGCACCCGCTTGGCACGGTCGGTGAACTTCTCGAACATCTCAGGCCTCCTTGTTGGCCGCTTTGCGGCGGTTGGCGTGCTTCTCGTGCACGGACTGCCGGCTGACCGCGAGCGCGGTGGCGATCTCCTGCCACGACCAGCCCTGGTCGCGAGCGCTGTCCACGTGCAGGCGCTCCAGTTCCTCCAGCAGCCGGCGCAGGGCCACGACGGCCCGCAATCCGACCGCCGGGTCCTTGTTGGTGATCTGGCCGGCCAACTCGGCCGGCGTGTTCTGCTCGGTCATGGTTGTCAGGTTAGCCTGACACGATCCGCTGTCAAGACACCCTGACACCACGGCTCGTGACCGCGGCTTCGAACCGGCGGGCCAGGGCATCGGCCGGGTTGGCAACCAGGCAGACCACGTCACGGACGAGCGGCGGATCCATCGGCACGACCACACCGGCGAACCGGCCACCGATCGCCGTCCGCGGCACGATCGCGACACCCACCCCGGCCGCGGCCAGTTGGGCGGCAGTGACCGCCTGCCGAGTGCGCATCGTCAGCGCGAGAAGGACACCCTGTTGCGCCGCCACGGAATCCAGCCAGCCGGCCAGTCCGTTCTCCGGGCTGTAGTGCACGATCGGCTCGTCCCGCAACTGCTCGAAGGTGATCGCCGACTGCTCGGCGAGCGGATGTCCCTGTGGCAGCACAACCACGACGTCCTCGTGGCCGATCAGTCCACTGTGGCCGGTCCAGCGGCTCGGCCGTGGACAGACGGCCAGATCGGCCTGCCCGGAATCCAGTTGCTGGACAAGGACATCCGCGCTGGCGGCCTCAGTGAGAGTGATCCGCACGTCGGGGTGACGCCGTCGCCACTGGCGCAGCACCGGCGCGAGCAGACCGGCGGTCATGCTTTCCGCGCAAGCGATCCGCAGCTGCCCGGCAGCCCCATTGGCAACCGCCCGACCCGTCGCGACGACACGGTCGGCGGCGGCCAGCGCGACCCGGGCGTCAGCCTCGATCGCCCGGCCCGCGACGGTGGCCCGGACACCTCGCGGCAGCCGCTCCACCACAGCGGTGCCCAGTTCCTTCTCCAGTCCGGCCAACTGGTGCGAGAGCGCCGGCTGCGACATGTGCAGCGCGGCCGCCGCCTCCGTGATCGAGCCGGCGTCCAGCACGGCGACCAGGCATTCCAGGGCACGAAGCGTAGGCATTCGCCAATCCTATGGCTGTCCTCGAAAACATTCAGATCGCGACGGGATTGGCGTCGCGATCTGTGGCGTTGTCGAAGGCATGAACCTCACCGACCAGAAGATCCTGATCATCGGAGCCGGCTCCGGCATCGCCGCCCAACTCGCCGCCGACCTCACCGCTTCGGGCGCGAAGGTGACCGTCGCCGGACGCAGCACCACCCCTGCGGTTGACCTGACCGACGAGGACTCCATCCGCCGCCTCGCCTCGGACCTGGGCGAGGTCGACCACATCGTGTCCGTCGCCGCCGCTCACGCCAACGGGCCCGTGTCTGGCCTGGACCGCGACGCCGTGCACACCGCCTTCGACGCCAAGGTCATCGGCCCCCTCCTGCTGGCCAAGCACTTCGCGCCCCACATCCGCCCCGGCGGCTCCATCCTGCTGTTCTCCGGCGTCGCCGCCTGGCGGCCCAGTCCCGGGCTGGCCGTCATGGCCACCACCAACGCCGCCGTCGCCACTCTCGCCGAGGCCCTGGCCGTGGAACTCGCGCCGATCCGGGTCAACGCCCTCTCCCCCGGCATCATCGACTCCGGCTCCTGGGACCACCTCGACAAGCAGGCCTTCTTCGCCGACGTCGCCGCCAAGAACCCCGCCCGCCGCATCGGCCACCCCTCGGATGTCTCCGCGGCCGCCATCACCGCCCTGACCAACCCGTTCATCACCGGCACGACCCTGCACGTGGACGGCGGCGGCCGCCTTGCGTGACCTGCGCGGACTGCGGTCTGACCTGACCTGAGCAGCCCCCGGACCAATCCAACCACGAGAACCTGGCAGTGCCGGCCGACCAGCGACGGGGCCGGCACTGCCAGGTTGGTTCGTTAGACTCGATTCGGGGGCTGCCGGGAATCTCGGGGGCTGCCGGGAATCAGATGATCTTCTGGGTGGTGTTGGCGGCGAGGGTGACGGTGCGCTGCCAGGCGCCGGACTTCAGCAGGGTCTTGGTGCCGCCGACGCTGTGCAGAGTGAGGGCGGTGACCTTGCCGTCACGCCATTCCAGGTCGAGGGTGAAGCCACCGCGGGCGCCGATGCCGGTGACGCGGCCGGACCGGGACCACGCGGACGGCAGGGCGGGCAGCAGGTCGATCTGGCCGGGACGGGACTGGACGATCATCTCCAGCATGGCGGTGGGCGCGCCGAAGTTGGCGTCGATCTGGAAGATGGTGCGCTCGCCGAAGCTGTACATGTCGAACAGGTTGGCGGCGCTGCCGTTGCCGAAGTTGACCGACGGGGTCATGACGGTGAGCAGCAGCTGGTACGCCTTGTCGGCGTCGCGAAGGTGCGCCCAGCACGCGGACCGCCACGCGCAGGCCCAGCCGAAGCTCTGCGTGCCGCGGGCGGTGAGCAGGTTGCGGACGCCGTCGATGATCTCCTTGGGGCTGCTGTCGACCCGGATCCGATCACCGGGGAAGAAACCGATCAGCGGCGACAGGTGCCGGTGCTTGGTGTCGCCGAGGTTGTCCGGCGACATCCACTCCTCCAGCCACCCGGTCGTGGGGCTGACCACGGGCAGGTACAGCTTGTCCCGCATGGCGGTGATCGTCCTGGCGTAGTCCTGATCCTGACCGAGGACGTCACAAGCCGCCTGGTAGTGGGTGAACAGGTCCCAGGCCAGCTCTTGCGAGTACGTGTTGCCGATGCCGTCCTGCGGCCCCTGCTCGGGCGACCAGTCGTGGTCGTCGTAGAGCTTGCCGTCCTTCTCGATCAGCCGCGCCTCCCAGAACTGCACGGCCCCCTTGAGCAGCGGGTATATCTTCGTCAGGTACGCCTTGTCCTGGGTGAACTCGTAGTGCTGCCACAGGTTGTTGCACAGCCAGGCGTTGCCGGACGGGTGCCACCACCAGCCGCTGCCGCCGTAGGGGTTGGTGGAGAAGGCGACGGCCCAGCCGGCGATCTTGCCGCTGGTGTTGCGGAAACGGTTGCGGGGATCGTTGAAGCCCTTCTGCGTGGTGGCGGTCCACGAGGACAGCTGGGACACACAGTAGTCGGCGAAAGCGTTGAAGCACGAGGAAAGGCCGGCCCGGTCGGGCAGCCAGTAGTTCATCTGGACGTTGATGTCGGTGTGGTAGTCGGAGTACCAGTCCGGGTTGTTGTTCGACACCCACAGGCCCTGCAGGTTCAGCGGCAGGCTGTCCCGCGAGCCGCAGATCACCAGGTACCGTCCGAACTGGAGGTACGAGGCCTCCAACTCGGGGTCGGGCTCGGCGTGCGGGGCGGCCCGCTGCCACAGCCGGGCCCAGGTGTCCATGGACCGCTGCCCGGCCGACGACCGTCCTAAGTCGACAGTCATCCGGTTGTACAGCTTCTGGTAGTCGGCGACATGCGTGGCCAGCAGGACGTCGCCAGCGACATCAGTGACCTTCGACGCCTTCTGCCGGGCGACGGCCAGCGGGTCGGCCGAAGTGTCCTTGAAGGCGGTCTCGGGGTTCGCGGTGTAGTTGGTGCCGCCGGACACGACGATCAGCACCTCGCCGCAACCGGTGAAGACGACCTTCGCGCCCTGTACGGAAACGTTGCCACCCTTGGCTTTCGCCGTGACGACGGTGGCGTACTTGAGGCCGTTGCCGAGGGTGCCGGCGAAGGAGATCGCGCCCGAGTCGCCGGCGGTGGTCTCACCATGCGTGCCGGCCAGCGACACCGAGCCGGTGTAGCTGCCGCCGCCGGACTGGGTCAGCCGGATGACCAACACGTCGTCGGGGTGGCTGGTGTAGACCTCACGCCGGTAGTGCACGCCGTTGTACACGTAGCTCGCGGTCACGACGCCGTTGCTGAGGTCGAGGCGCCGCTGGTAGTCCTTCACGCCGGCCAGGGCGTGCGTGGGCACGTCGACGCCGACTCTCGCCAACTGGCTGTAGGTGCCGAAGTGCACGGAGTCGTAGTTCAGCTGTCCGTCGTCCTGGATGACGTCGTTGACGTCGCCGGCCCAGAGCGTGATGTCGTTGAGGTACAAGAAGTCGCTGCCCGGATCACCACCGACCAGGCCGCCGAGGCGGCCGTTGCCGACCGGCAGGCCCTGCTCGATGATCCGATCTTCGGCGGCCGGCGCGGGGTACCACAACGCCGTCGCGCTGGCGTCCGGCACCACCGTGGCGTCCGCCGGCCGGATCGGGTCGGCCTGCGCCGTGAACGGCCTCAGCCCCGTCATCGCCGCCGCCACACCCAACGCGCCGCCGAGACGCAGCGCGTCCCGCCGGGTACGACCAGCCAACTCGGTCATCATCGACCTCCAGAAGCGAACCGGTTTAGCCCGCACCCTGGTCAAACATCCGATGAATGTCAATACGGCGACAGAAAATTTCATAAATTAGGGCCAGTAGCCGGCGTGCGTGAGCAGCTCACTTGCGCCCCGCAACCCATCTGAGTGGCTCAGATGACCAGCCCGGACGCAACTGAGCCACTCACGTGGGACCCGGGGGCCATGTGAGTGACTCAGGTGCGACAAAGGGCGGCTGATCAGGCAGAACCGGTGCGCCGGGCGGTCGACGTTCGGGTGCAGGGGCGAGCCGTTCGGCGTAGCGTCGAAACCGGCGGCACCCGGCCACCGCGCCCGGTCGGGTGCCGGCCATCGAAGTCCACTGTGGACGGAACTACCCCACCAGCTCGGCGAACCGCTCCGGGCTGACGTTGCCACCGGACAGGATCACTCCGACGCGGCCGGACAGCCCACCCTGGAGGACGGCGGCCAGCGAGGTGGCGCCGCTGGGCTCCAGCACGATCTTCAGGCGCTCGAAGGCAAAGCGCATGGCATCGCGGATCTCGTCGTCGGTGACCAGAACAACCTCGTCGACCAGGCGCTGGTTGACGGAGAAGGTGAGCTCGCCGGGGATGTCGGCGGCCTGGCCGTCGGCGATGGTGCGGGGCACGGGAATCGAGACCCGGTGGCCGGCGGCCAGCGAGAGCTTGGTGTCGTTGCCGTGCTCGGGTTCCACGCCGACAACGCGGATCCGCCGGTCCAAGCCCTTGGCGGCGGTGGCACTGCCGGCGATGAGCCCGCCGCCGCCGATGGGCACGACGAGGGTGTCGAAAGGCCCGATCTCCTCGACCAGTTCCAGCGCGGCGGTGCCCTGCCCGGCCATCACGTGCGGGTGCTCGTACGGCGGAATCAGCGTGAGCCCCCGGTCCGAAGCCAGGGCGTTGCCGATGGCCACCCGGTCGCCGGTGTAGCGGTCGTAGGTGACAACCTCGGCGCCGTAGCCGCGAGTAGCGTCCACTTTGGACTGTGGGGTGTCCTCCGGCATCAGGATCACCGCGCTGCTGTTGAACTCCCGGGCAGCCAGTGCGACGGCCTGGGCGTGGTTGCCCGAGGAGTACGCGGCGATACCCCGGCTCAGCTGCTCAAGAGTCAGCCGGGACACGGCGTTGTAGGCGCCGCGGAACTTGAACGCCCCGACGCGCTGGAAATTCTCGCACTTGAGGAAGACCTCGGCGCCGGCCCGCCCGTCCAACGTGCGGGAGCGCACCACCGGGGTACGGAAGGCGACACCCTTCAACCGGGCGGCCGCGTCCTGGACATCGTCAAGGGTGAGCATGCTCCGACACTATCCGGCGGATCGTCGCCAGCCGGCGCTGCGTGACCTCCGCCATATCGGCCCGCGCGGCCGCCAGCACGGCGGCGGGAGCGGTCGCCGGGGTGCCGGCGTTGAACGGCGGCTGCGGCGCGTACTGCATATGGAGCTGGATCCGTTGCGCCACCTCGTCTCCGTGCAGACGAGCGGCCAGCATCAGGACGCCGTCGATGCCGGAAGTCACGCCGGCGGCGAAGATCCAGTCGCCGTCGACGACGACCCGCTCGTCGACGACCGTGGCCCCGAACTCGGGGAGCAGGTGCACGGAAGCCCAGTGCGTGGTCGCCCGGCGGCCCTTGAGCAGCCCGGCGGCGCCGAGCAGCAGCGCACCAGTGCAGACCGACAGCACCACGCCGCCGGACTGCTTTCGTAGCCAGGCCAGGACTTCCTCATTTTCCATCAGCGCGTCCACGCCACCGCCGCCGGGCACGTGCAGCACGTCCAGCGCGGGCGCGTCGGCGATCGCCGCGTCCGGCACGATGGTCAGGCCACGGGCGTCCCGCACCGCCGCACCGGTCGGGCTGTAGCTGCGGTAGGTCGCGCCGGGCAGGCGGACCAGCACCTCGAACGGACCGGTGAAGTCGAGCTGGTCCATGTCGTCGAAGACGAGCGAGCCGATTTCCATACCCCGATCCTGACCAAAAGCAGGTCGGACGACGAGTGGCAGGACTGCCCCAGTTCGCTAGGATCCTGCCATGCATCGGATCGTCGCGCTGGCCCTGCCCGACCTGGTCGCCTTCGACCTGTCGGTGCCGGCCCAGATCTTCGGCCACCGCGCCGAGCGGGACCGCTACGAGTTCACGGTCTGCGCCCAGCGGCCCGGCCCGGTGCCGACGACCACCGGCTTCGCCATCGAGGCGACCGCCGGCCTCAAGGCCCTGGCCGGCGCGGACACCGTTGTCGTGCCGGGCTTCTACCCGCTGGACGCCCCGCCCGAGCCGGTGCTGCGGGCACTCCGATCGACCACGGCCCGGCTGGTCTCGGTGTGCACGGGGGCGTTCGCGCTCGCGGCGGCGGGCGTGCTCGACGGCCGCGCCGCCACCACGCACTGGCAGCACACCGACGAGTTGGCCACCCGGTTCCCGAAGATCGACGTCCGCCCCGATGTGCTGTACGTCGACGAGGGCCCGGTGCTGACCAGCGCCGGCATCGCGGCGGCCATCGACCTCTGCCTCTACGTCTACCGCGCCGATCACGGGGCCGAGCGGGCGGCCCGGGTCGCCCGCCGCATGGTCGTCGCCCCGCACCGCTCCGGCGGCCAGGCCCAGTTCGTGGACCGGCCGCTGCCCGAGGGCAACCGGCTGTCCGACACCTGCGCCTGGGCGGTGCGACGGCTGGCCGAGCCGATCACCGTGGACGACCTGTCCCGCCATGCCGGTTACGCGCCAAGGACTTTCGCCCGGCACTTCCGGGCCGAGACCGGCATGACCCCGTTGCGGTGGCTCACCGCGCAGCGGCTGCTGGAGGCCCGCCGGCTGTTGGAGGCGACCGAGCACGGCATCGACGAGATCGCCCGCCGCTGCGGCCTGGGCACCGCGGCCAACCTTCGGCTGCACCTGGCCAGGGAGGCCGCGACCACGCCGTCGGCGTACCGAACGGCTTTCCGCGGCAGCACAATTCGCTGACAGGTTCCTCACAATCGCCTGCCATCGTGGCCGGCATGAGGTTCACGCTCTTCGCCGGTGCGGCGCTCGCGGTCCTGACGCTCGCCGCCTGCGGCGCCCAGGCCCAGGCGCCGCAGGTCGCCTCGCTCACCACTGCCAACGGCACCGCCACCAGCACACCGTCCACTTCGGACGATTCGAAACGTCCACAGCTGCGGATGGACAGCAGCCAGGCCGAGGTCGACGCCGCGTGGCGGGGCTACGACGCCTGCCTGAAGGACCATGGGCACGTGATGTTGCGCGGCGACGGCACCGATCAGCACGCCGGCGTGGCCGACACCTCCGGCAACAGCCCGGACATGAACGACAACAGCCCGAAGTCGTTGGCCGCGGTCAAGGAGTGCACCGACAAACTCCCGTTGCAGCCGCCGGAGTTGGACCAGTCGAAGAATCCGCACTACCTCGACCAGTACCACGTCTACATGACCTGCCTGACCAGTCACGGCGTCGCGGTGCACGCGATCGAACCGTTCGGCTCCGGCTGGACCTACGACGACGGCGTGACGCAGCGGCTCACCGAGGCACAGCAGCAGAAGGTCGACCACGACTGCCAGCTGGCCTCGTTCAAGCTGAACTAGCTGACACCGTCGGATTCCTCCAGCAGCCCCAGATCCTGGGCCGCGGCCAGCGCCGCCGCCTTGCTGTGCACGCCAAGCTTGCGGAACAGGCTGCTCTGGAGGTTTTCCACGGTACGCACGGAGATCCCGAGCAGGCGGGCGGTCTGCTTGGCCGAGTGACCGCGGCCGATGGAGGCGATGATCTCCTGTTCCCGCCGGGTCAGCGAGAGCTGCCACCGCCACCAAGTACGGTCCGCACCACGTGCGACGCCCAGCATGGCCCGGGAATTCACCGCGTGCACCATCAGATAGCCCTGGCCGGCCGCCCGCACCGCCGGCACGATCATCCCGTCGACACTGGCCGCGGGCAGCACAGTGATGCCCGCCGCCAGCACCTCCAGCCCGTGTTGCAGGGGAAGTTGCCGACTGGCCACCACCACCGGGGCCGAGCGGCCGCCGGTAAGCGCTTGCCAGTCCCCGGGTTCCGGGTCGACCAACACCGTGGCCACCCCCGGCTCGTCGGCGCCGACGACCGGGATGTCGTGCTCGGTCAGGATTCGCCGCACCCGGTCGGCGAGCAGGCAGCCCTCGTCGCGCGTCAGCACGCACACGCGAAGCAGATCCTGGCCGCGTTCCTGCCGGGGCAGTTCGATCACCGAGGCCATCAGCCCCAGCCGGGTGGCACTTGCCGCCGCGTGAGCCTGGTTGTGCACGTCCAACTTGGCGAAGATGCGCTGCTTGTGGTGTTCCACGGTGTGCGGGCTGATGCCGAGCTCGGCGGCGACCTGCCGGGGCGCGTAGCCGGCGCTGATCAGGTACAGCACCTCCAGCTCGCGAGTGGTCAGCGCCTGACGTCTTCCCTTGTCCAGCCGGGTGATCTCCACCGCCGCCGACGGCACCTTGATCGCCTCGACCAACGCGTCCAGGCCTCGGTTGGACGACACCAGCGCGCTGATGCCGGCCTCGTAGGCCCGGATCACGTAGGCCGCCGGCAGCATCTCGTGCACGCCGACCATCCGCAGCCGCCGTCCCGGCTCCAGCAGCAGCGACACCAGCCGGTCGTTGCTCCAGCGCGGCGGGTCAGCCTGGAAGACCGCCACCTCGGGCCGGCACAGCCGGCACAGTTGGACCAGTTCGGGGGCCGAGGCCACGGTGCCGGCCAGCGTGACGCCGGGCTCCCTCGTCAGGTGCGTCGCCATCAGTTCCCTGACCAGCCGGTTCTGGTGCTGGAGGACGACGTTGAGCCGAGCCGGTGCCAGCATTGTCGATTCTCCCTCCGCCGCCCCGACGAGGTATGGCCTGCAAGCGATTACATCGGCCCTTCGCCCATGGCTCCTCCGCGATTAGCATGACGAGAGCACATCATGTGGCCTGTTGGTGGCGGTCAACGAGAATCCACTCGACGGCGGCTGATTATCGCAGCGACGCGTGCCACCGGCAACAAATCGGCCGTCGATTACCTAGGTATTCCAAAGGCACGGACACCTGGGGAGAACAAGCCATACCGGCGCCGGCCGCGGCCGACCTAGCATGCGGCGATGCGCATGCGGTTCCACTGGATTCTGCCGGCCGAGACCGATCCGGTGACGTTCTGCCGAACGGCCGAGGCGGCCGGCATCGACCAGGCGCTGCTGCCGGCGGCGTTCCAACGACCCGACCCGGTCGCACCGGCCACGCACATCGCCAGTGCCACCAAGGAGATCGGGCTGATGGTCTGCCCGCGCACCGACATGCGGTCGCCGACCCACCTGGTGCGGCAGGTGAACACGGTGTCAGCGGTGACCAACGGGCGGGTGAGCGTGGTCGGCGTGGCCTCACTGGCCGGTTCGGCGCGCGGGCCGAACCGGCTGGTGTGCCCGCCGCGGCTGAACTCCGCGTGTTTCGGCGGTGCCGCCCGGTTTCCGGGAGTACGGTGACGATCACTCGGCAGTCACGTACGAGCACGGGAGCGAAGTTGACACGACTTCTCGTCGCCGCCCTGGCCACGCTCGCTGCCGTCGCCACGGCCCCGGCGGCCTTCGCTTCCATCGGTCCGCTGCACGTGGTGGCCATGGGTGACTCGTACGCGTCGGGCACCGGCGCCGGCGACTACGAGGCCGGCACTGAGGGCAATTGCTGGCGCAGCGCCAACTCCTACTCGGAGCAGGTCGTCGCCCGGTTGCGGGCGCGGGGCACCAGCGTGCAGTTCACCAATGTCGCGTGCAGTGGCGCGGCGACTTCCGATCTGCACCAGGAGTTTCTGGGCCAGCCGCCGCAGCTGGACGCGTTGCAAGTGGACACCGCTATCGTGCTGCTGACCATCGGCACCAACGACATCGGCTACGCCGCGTACGGCGGGCTGTGCATCCAGGGCGACTGCTCCGGCGCGCCGACCCAGGCCATCACGGCCGAACTACCGGACATGGCCAAGAACCTGGCCCAGCTGTTCCGGGACATCCACGACCGCAGCCCGCACGCCAAGATCGTGCTGACGGGCTACGGCAGCCAGCTCACCGCCGGCCCGAACGCCGACGGCCAGCTCGACCCGATCTGCGACGCCGGCGTGTTCAGCCCGCAGGAACGGGCCCAGGGCAACGTTCTGGCCAGCCAGCTGGACAAAACGTTGCGTGACACCACCGCCCAGGCCGGGCCCGACACCGGGTACGTCAGCGAGTACGCCGCCGACTCCACCCACCTCGTCGACGCCTTCGCCGGACATTCGCTGTGCCAGGCCGGAACTCCGTTCTACCGCGGCTTCGACGCGCTGACCCCCGGCCAGGAGGGGCCGGATGCCGTGCTGCACCTGAACAAGGACGGCCAGTCCGCACTGGCCGACCTCGTGCTGAGCCAGGTCTGAGCCGATCAGCTGGTGGTGTCCAGCACCACCCGGAACCGGGCCGCGCCGGACATCATGTGCTCGTAGGCCTTCGGGGCCTCGGCCAGCGGCAGCACCTCGACCATCGGCCGAATTCCCTGCGCGGCGGCGAACTTCAGGTTGTCCTCGTTCTCGATCGACGTGCCGGTGAGGCTGCCCTTCACCGTGCGCGTGCCGAAGACCAGGTCAAGACCCTGCACGGACAGCGGATCGGCGGACGCGCCGACCACCAGCAGCTGGCCGCGCGGGGCCAGGCCGGCCACCAGCGGGGACATCGACGCCACGTTGGACGCGGTGGCCACGATGCCGGCGGCGCCGCCGAGGCGCTTGAGCGCGGCCGCGGGGTCCTTGACGGTGCTGTCGATGTAGTGGTGCGCGCCGAGTTCGGCGGCCAGCTGCGCCTTGTCGGTGCCGCGGGCGATCGCCGCCACCTCGTAGCCGAGCTTGTTGGCCTGCTGGACGGCCAGGTGCCCGAGGCCGCCGATGCCCTGGACCGCCACCAGCGCGCCGGGCCGGGCGTTGATCTCGCGGATCGCCGTGAAGACGGTGATGCCGGCGCACACCAGCGGGGCGGCGTCCACCGCGCGCAGCACGTCCGGCACCCGGACCAGGCCGCTGGCCTTGGCGTAGGCCACTTCCGCGTAGCCGCCGTCCACCGACATGCCGGTCCACGGCTGGTCAGCGCAGTTCACGAAGTCGCCGCGGCGGCAGAATTCGCACACCCCGCAGTGCCCGCCGAGAAAGCCGACGCCCACGCGGTCGCCGACCTGCCAGATCCGCACGCCCTCGCCGATCGCGTCGATCACGCCGACGATCTCGTGGCCCGGCACCACCGGCACGCTCGGGTCGGGCCGCTGGCCCTCGACCGTCACCGCGTCGGAGTGGCAGACGCCGTTGGCCTCCACCCGGATCCGCACCTGACCCGGCGCCGGGTCCACCAGTTCCCGTTCCACCAGCCGGAAGTCCCGCTTCCCGGTCACCTCGTACGCCCGATACGTGCTCACGGCCAGCTCCCCTTCGTTCATTGAAAATGACCGGTCGTCTCAGACCAACTATGCACCACCGCGCACCTGTGCGCCAACCGTGACCGTGGTCACGGCTGGCGCACAGGGGGAGCTCAGCCGAGCGGCGTGAAGTCCCGGCCGGCCACGAAGTCCGGCCGCGGCCGCGGCGCGCCGAACGGGTCGGTCAGGGCGTTGTCCACGCTGTTGAACACCAGGAAGACGTTCGACCGCGGGAACGGCGTGATGTTGCTGCCGGAGCCGTGCATGCAGTTCGAGTCGAACATCAGCGCCGACCCGGCCGGGCCGGTGAACTGTTCGATGCCGTGCGTGGTGGCCAGTTCGGTCAGCGCCTGCTGGCTCGGCACACCGATCTCCTGCTCCCGCAGGGACTCCCGGTAGTTGTCGTCCGGCGTCTCGCCCGGGCAGGGCACGAAGGTCCGGTGCGAGCCGGGCATCAGCATCAGCCCGCCGTTGTACGGGAAGTTGTCGGTCAGCGCGATGGACACACTCACCGCCCGCATCAGCGGCATGCCGTCCTCGGCATGCCAGGTCTCGAAGTCGGAGTGCCAGTAGAAGCCCTTGCCGGTGAAGCCGGGCATCAGGTTCACCCGGCTCTGGTGCACGTAGACCTCGGAGCCGAGGATCTGCCGCACCCGCCCCAGGATCCGCGGATCCCGGGCCAGCGCGGCGATCGGCTCGCTGATCTTGTGCACCTCGAAGATCGAGCGCACGGCGGCCGAGTCCTTCTCCACCACGGCCCGCTCGTCCCGGCGCACCGCCTCGTCGGCGCACAGCCGGGCCAGCTCCTGGCGCAGCGCCTGCACCTCGGCCGGGCTGATCAGCCGCTCGATGGCCAGAAAGCCGGAGCTGTC
Organism: Kutzneria sp. CA-103260; assembly: GCF_018263855.1. Lineage (GTDB taxonomy): Bacteria > Actinomycetota > Actinomycetes > Mycobacteriales > Pseudonocardiaceae > Kutzneria. Next base: position 6,371,092 of record NZ_CP073318.1, read on the forward strand.
ATAGGAATCCACCACCGCGTCGGGAATGGGCCCGGTGCCCGGCCCGGTCCAGACCACCGGCTCGGTCCGCGGGATCGGGCCGGCCGGCGCCCGGCCGCGGGTCGGATAGCGGTCGGTGACAGCGGTTGTCATGTCGGCAGCTCCTCACTGCGAATCAGTGGATACACCCCGTTCTCGTCGTGCACCTCGCGTCCGGTGACCGGCGGGTTGAACACGCACACGGTGCGGATGTCGGTGCGGGGCCGCACCTGGTGCCGCTCGTGCCCGTCGAGCAGGTAGAGGGTGCCCGGGCGGAGCTGGAAGACCTCGCCGGTCTCCTTGTCGGTCAGCTCGCCCTCACCCTCGACGCACAGCACCGCCTCGACGTGGTTGGCGTACCAGAAGTCGTTGACAGTGCCGGCTTTCAGCACGGTCTCGTGCATGGAGAAGCCGACCCCGTCGCCGGCCAGAATGATGCGCTTGCTGCGCCAGTTCGGGGTCACGACGTCGCGGTTGGTGCCGTCGAGGTCGTGCAGCGAGCGGACGATCACGCGGCCACCGCCCGCACCGCGTCGGCGAACACGTCCAGGCCCCGGGCCAGCTCGTCGTCGGTGATGGTCAGCGGCGGCATCAGCTTGGCCACCTCGCTGTCCGGCCCGGACGTCTCGACCAGCAGCCCGCGCTCGAACGCGGCCGCCGCCACCTGATTGCCCAGTTCGGTGCGCTGGAAGGCCAGTCCCCGGGCCAGCCCGCGGCCACGAGCCTCCACACCGTCCACGGTCTGGGTCAGCTCCAGCAGAGCCCGGCCGACCTGCTCGCCCTTGGCCAGCGTGCCCTTCTCCAGCGAGTCGTCGGCCCAGTAGTGCTCCAGCGCCGCCTTCGCCGTGACGAACGACGGGTTGACCCCGCGGAACGTCCCGTTGTGCTCGCCGGGCTCCCAGACGTCCAGGTCCGGGCGCATCAGCGTGAGCGCCATGGGCAGGCCGTAGCCGCCGATCGACTTGGACAGGCACACGATGTCCGGCGTGATGCCGGCGGCCTCGAAGCTGAAGAACGGCCCTGTTCGGCCGCAGCCCATCTGCACGTCGTCGACGATCAGCAGGATGTCGTGCCGGCGACACAGGTCGGCCAGCCCGGCCAGCCACTCGAAGCGGGCGGTGTTGATGCCGCCCTCGCCCTGCACCGTCTCCACGATCACCGCGGCCGGGCGGTTCAGGCCGCTGCCTTTGTCGTCGAGCAGCCGCTCGAAGTACAGGAAGTCCGGGTACTGGCCGTCGAAGTAGCTGTCGTAGGGCATCGGGGTGGCGTGCACCAGCGGAATGCCGGCCCCGCCGCGTTTCATCGAGCCGCCGCTGACCGACAGCGCGCCCAGGGTCATGCCGTGGAAGGCGTTGGTGAAGTTGACGACCGCCTCACGGCCGGTCACCTTGCGGGCCAGCTTCAGCGCGGCCTCGACGGCGTTGTTGCCGGCCGGACCGGGGAACTGAACCCGGTAGTCCAGGTCCCGGGGCCGCAGCACCAGTTCCTCGAAGGTCTCCAGGAACTCGCGCTTGGCCACGGTGTTCATGTCCAGCGAGTGCACGACCCGGTCGGCCGCCAGGTACTCCAACAGCGGCTGCTTGAGCAGCGGGTTGTTGTGGCCGTAGTTGAGCGCTCCCGCGCCGGCGAAGAAGTCGAGGTACTGCCGGCCCTGCTCGTCGCTCAGCGTGCTGCCGACGGCCTGGTCGAACACCACCGGCCAGGACCGGCAGTAGCTGCGCACCTCGGATTCGAGGGTGTCGAAGATGCTCACGATGAGTCCCTTGGATTGTTCGGCCACGGTCCGATGCGGTACAGCTGCTCGGCCTCGTGCTCGTCCGGAAAAAGCTCGGGAGTGAACAGCGCGGAGCGCGCCAGTTCGACGTCGTGGGCCCGGGCCAGCGAGGTGAACAGGCGAATAGAGGCGTCGTTGGCCGGGGCGATGGTCGTTTCCAGGAACCGGGGCCGCACCCGACCGACGAGTTCGTCGAGCATCGCCCGGGCCAGGCCACGCCCCCGGTGCGACTCGGCCACCGCGACCTGCCACACCATCAGCGTGTCCAGGCCATCCGGGCGCCGGTACCCCGACACGAACCCGACGGCGCCGGCCGCGCCGCGGGCCACCGCCGAGGTGTCCGCGAAATCCCGCGTCCACAACAGATAGGCGTACGACGAGTTGAGATCGAGCACCGCCGAATCGCGGGCGAGACGCCACAGCTCACGACCGTCCACCGGGGACGGCCGTTCGATTGCCACCTGATCGCTGTCGAGCATTCGACCGAACGTAGCAGCGAATTCGAAAGGAGAACACAGTGGCTTGTGATTCGGATCACAAATGTTGCGGGTTTATTTCATACATTCGTTGGGGCCGACCGGAAACGAATTCGCACTGCGACGGTGGTCACATCGTCCGTTGTGGACGGTGGTTTGCCGCGGCCGGATAACGGGAATCGCGCGCGCGTTGACTGCCGCTGCCCCAGGGCCCCGACTCCCTGGGGCAGCGGGACGGGCCGCCTCCCGTCCGCGACGAGCGTGCCGGATCGAGCTTGCAAGGACCCTTCACGTACCTTGCCGGTGGTGACGGTTCGGTTCCGGCTGCTCGGTGAGATCCGGGTGCTGCGCGACGACCAGCCCGTGGATATCGGGCACCGGCGGCTACGCTGCCTGCTCGCGGCGCTGCTGGTGGACGTCGGCCGGGTGGTGCCGCTGGACACCCTGGTGGACCGGATGTGGCGCGAGCAGGCCCCCGGCCGTCCGCGCGACACGCTGTACACCTACATGTCCCGGCTGCGGACCGTGCTGGCCGGCATCGAGAACGTCGGCCTGGCCCAGCGTTCCGGCGGCTACGTGCTGACCGCCGATGCCGATTCGGTTGATTTGCACCGTTTTCGCCGGCTTCGGGCCGAGGCCACGGCGGCCGGCGACGACGCCACGATGGCCGACCGGCTGAGCCGGGCGCTGGCCGAGTGGGACGGGGAACCGTTCGCCGGCACGACCAGCGACTGGCTCGACGAGCAGCGCACCCTGCTGACCACCGAGCACCTTGCGGCCCGGCTGGACTTCGCCGAGGTGCGGCTTCGACGTGGCGAACACGCTGGCGTGCTGGCCGCGCTGGCGGCATTGGCTGCGGAGCATCCCCTGGACGAACGGTTGAGCGGACTACTCATGCTCGCCCTGGGCCGCAACGGCCGCCAGGCCGAGGCGTTGCGGGAGTACGACCGGATCCGCCGGCTGCTGGCCGAGGAGCTGGGCACGGATCCCGGTCCGGCGTTGCAACAGCTGCACCGGCAGGTGCTCGCCGGCGAGATCGCCCTGCCCGACCAGTTCCCGGTACCGCACCAACTGCCCGGTGTCGGCCGCTTCGTCGGGCGGTCGGCCCTGCTGGCGGCGCTGGACCGACCGTCCACAATGGTGACTGTGCTGCACGGGCCGGGCGGCATCGGCAAGACCCAGCTGGCGCTGGAATGGGCCCACCGCAACGCCGAGCGCCATCCCGACGGGCAGCTGTTCGTCGACCTCAGGGGATTCGCCGCCGCCGGCGAGCCGATGGCCGCCCAGGTGGCCGTGCGGGGCTTCCTGGACGCCTTCGGCGTCGCGCCGGCGCGGATCCCGGTCGGCTTCGACGCGCAGGTCGGGCTGTACCGGAGCCTGGTCGCCGGTCGACGCTTGCTCATCGTGCTGGACAACGCGGTCGACACCGCGCAGGTGGCGCCCCTGCTACCCGGCACGCCGACGTGCACTGTGCTGGTCACCAGCCGGGATCGGCTGCCCGGCCTGGTCACCGCGCACGGGGCCCGTGCGCTGGCCGTGGACGTGCTCACTGCGGAGGAGTCCCGGGAACTGCTGACCGGTCGGGTCGGCTCGGCCGAACCCGTTGCGGTGCAGGACTTGTTGTCCCGCTGTGGCGGTTTCCCGCTGGCGCTGAGCATTGTCGCCGGGCGGGCCGAGGCGCAGCCCGACTTCCCGCTGGCGGTGCTGGCCGACGAGTTGCGGGAGTCCGGTTTGGACGCCCTCGACGACGCCGACCCGGCCGCCAGCCTGCCCGCGGTGCTGGCCCGCTCGTACGTCGCGCTGCCACCGGAGCAGGCGAAGGTGTTCGGGCTGCTGGGTTTGGCCCCCGGCCCCGATATCGGCCTGGCCGCCGCGGCCGCCCTCACCGGCCTGCCGCCGGCCCGGACCCGATCCGTTCTCCGCGCCCTGCAACGGGTTTCGCTGCTGCACCAGGACGTGCCGGATCGCTGGCGGCTGCACGACCTGATCGCCCTGTACGCCGCCGACCAGGCCGGCTCCGATGACGTGGCGCTGCGCCGTCTGGTCGACTCCTGTGTCCGCACCGCCTGCGGCGGCGACCACCTGCTCGACCCGCATCGGCAGCCGATCGAGGTTGAGCCTCTTCTGTTGCCGGACAAGGACTCCGCACTGGCATGGTTCACCGCCGAGCACGCCTGTCTGCTCGCCGCTCTGCAATTGGCGGTCCGCCGCGGCTGGCATCTGGAGGTGTGGCGGCTGGCCTGGGCGTTGACGACCTTCCATCGCCGACAGGGGCATCTGTCGGTGAATCTGGACTGCTGGCTGCTCGCGCTGGACGCCGCCGACCAGGTCGGCGATCCCGGGCTGCGGCAGCGCACCCACCGGCTGCTCGGGCGGGCCTTCGCCCGGGTCGGCTCGAACGCCCGGGCGCTGTTCCATCTCCGGCAATCACTGGAACTCGCCGAGGACGTGCCGGAGCGGGCCCATTCCCACATCGCGCTGGCGCGCGCCTTGGCACGGGCCGGCGACGACGAGCAGGCCCTCAGCCACGCCACCGACGCCCTTGCGCTGTACCGGGAACTAGCCGCGCCGGCGTGGGAAGCCACTGCCCTCAACGAGATCGGCCTGATCAGCGCCCGGGTCGGCAAGCTCGACGACGCCCGTCTCGCCTGCGAGGCCGCGCTGCTACTGCACCGTGAACAGGGCAATCGGGACGGAGAGGCCAACACACTCGACAACCTCGGCCGCCTCGGCTCCGACGTGGCGGCGGTGCGGCACTATGAGCAGGCGTTGGCGCTGTACCGGGAGCTCGGCAACACCCACGACGAGGCCGACACACTCGACCGATTGGCCGAACGGCACCTGGGCCTCGGCGACCGCGCACGGGCCTCAGCACGGTGGCGGGAGGCGTTGGCCTTGTACCAGGCCCAGTTCCGCGACGCCGACAGTGACCGCGTGCGACGCCGACTCGGATCGTTCGGACGATAAACCGTATTCGCACGGACGATGACGGCGGCGTTTTTCCGGGGCAGCATGGCCGCATGTACTCCCTCGACATCGACGGCGCCGACATCCCCGGCGAGGGCGCCCGGCTGCGGGACGCCGGTTCCGCCGTGCCGGTGGAACTTCCCGGCGGCGTGCGGGTCTGGGCCGTGCCGCACCTGGAGACGCTGAAGTCGCTGCTGCTGGACCGTCGGGTGTCGAAGGATCCCGAGCTGCACTGGGCCGCGTGGCGGGCCGGCGAGATCGCCGCCGACTGGCCGCTGCGGATCTGGGTGTCGGTGCGGAACATGTTCACCGCCTACGGCCGGGACCACCAGCGGCTGCGGTCGCTGGTGGCCAGCGGCTTCACCGCCCGGCGGACCGCCGCGCTCCGGCCGTGGATCGAGCAGATCACCGCCTCGTTGCTGGACGATCTCGCCGCGCACGGTCCCGTGGCAGACCTGCGGGCCCGGTTCGCCTATCCGCTGCCGGTCGCCGTGATCTGCCAACTGTTCGGCGTGGCCACGGAACGCCGGGACGACCTGCGCCGCGTCGTCGACTCCGTGTTCGACACCACCCGGAGTCCGGCGGAGGCGCAGGCCAGCGCCGAGCAGATGTACCGCATCTTCACCGATCTGGCCGCCGACAAGCGGGCCCATCCGGCCGACGACCTGACCACCGCCATAATCGAGGCTTCCTCGGATCGTCACGAGCGGCTGACCGACGCGGAGGTCGTCGACACCCTCATCCTGCTGCTGACCGCCGGCCACGAGACCACCGTCAACCTGCTCGACCAGGCCATCACCGCGCTGCTCACGCATCCGGCACAGCTGGCCCAGGTCCGCTCCGGTGAGCGCACCTGGTCCGAGGTGGTCGAGGAAACCCTGCGCTGGCAAGCTCCTGTGCCCTATCTGCCGCTGCGCTACGCCGTCGAGGACATCGACCTCGGCGACGTGGTCATTCCCGAAGGTGACGCCATTCTCGCCGCCTACGCCGCCGCCGGCCGCGACCCCGCCGTGTTCGGCGGCACCGCCGACGACTTCGATCTGGGCCGTGAGCTCAAGCAGCACATCTCGTTCGGGCACGGCATCCACCACTGCCTCGGCGCGCCGCTGGCCCGTATGGAGGCCACCATCGCCCTGGAGGCCCTGTTCACCCGCTTCCCCGATCTGTCGCTGGCCGTGCCGGCTGGGGAGCTGACCCACATGCGTTCGTTCCTCTCCAACGGGCACGAGGAACTGCCGGCGCGGCTGGGCTAGCTAGGCCCGATGCTCCGGCGGCACGTACTCGAAGCTCGGGCCGGCGGTGGTTCTCCCTTGCCCCGTCGGCATCTTCATCAGGGCCTGGGCCTGCCCCTTGAGCTTGTACATCTGGCGCACCGCCGGTCCCATCTGCGCCGGGTTGCCGTTGAAGGTCTCCTCCAGCATCGCCAGCAGCACGCAGTAGGTCGTGTTGAACTCGTGCTGCGCCAAGCGGATCTGACTGCCCACTGGATGATCCTCGGCGCGCGGGTTGCGTCCCATCGGCAGCACCCCGTCGAAGTCGACGCCGATGACCTCGCCCGTCGGCCCCGACTGCGGCGTGTCCCCGGCCTGGTAGCGGCGGCCGTGCTTGAGTTCCTGGAAACGGTAGTAGTGCGCCACTTCCGCGCGCTCCGGGTGGAAGACGTCCCGGTCGCCGTCCCACACGTCCGTCCGGGCCGCCCCTTCTCCCTGCTCGACGATCTCCGCCAACGCCGCCAGCGCCGACTTGAGATCGTTGACCGGCATGACTTTCCCGCCGCCGCCGTGGAAGTGCATCTCGCCCACCTGCCGCCCCGGGTCGCCCCGGAACACCTGTTCCTCCCCCAGTTTCTCGCACAGCCCGCGGATCCCCGCCTCGATGGCCGCGTAGAACTGTCCGATCGTCCGGTACCCGTCCGCCTGCAGCGGCGCCTCCGCCGACGCCGGCTTTTCGATGTGCAGGAACAGGTCCAGCGCCTCCGGGCCGAACGGCACCAGCTGCACCAGCACCGATCCGTCACTGTGCGGCAGCGGGTACGGGTACTCCGGCAGCATTTCCTTCGCGTCCAGCCGCGGCCGGCCGCCCACCGCGTTCAGCAGGTTCGCGGCCAGCGCCAGGTGCAGCATCTCCTCGACGAACACGCTCCCGATCACCCGCGCCGCCTCCGGGTTCCGGTCCCCGTCCAGCGAGTACAGCGCGCACAGGTACGGCGGGATCGTCGAGTGCTCAAGTTCGATCGCCCACTGCAGATGTCGGCGAAGATCGTCCAATGTGTCCATGCCAGCCAAGACCGGACAAGCCCACGAGTTGTGACATCTCATGTCCCAACGGGCCCCAGATTCCCGCCCCTCAGGTCGCTCCGCTTGCCGGCCGCCCGACGTCGGTTTAGACAGTCCCCATGGAGCTGTCCCCCGTTCTGGCCGAACGCGCCGAGATCGGCGCCTACGCCGACTTCGCCGGCGGCGCCCCCGCCGACGTGCTGTCCCACCTGGGAATCCGCACCCTGAACGCCGGCTCCGTGCAGGCCCTGGCCGTCCGCGCCGATTCTTCGTGCTTCTTGAACAGGGCCGGCGGCTTCGGCGGCGACACTCCCGTCACCCTCGACCTCGTCGCCGCCGTCTGCGACTTCTTCCGCTCCTCCGGCGTCTCCGCCGGCTCCATCATGATCGCCCCGTCCGAGCTGCCCTCCTCGTGGCCCTCCATCGCCGCCGAGCTCAACCTCACCGAGGGCTCCCGCTACGTGAAACTCGGCTGTCCCGTCTCCGACGTCCTCGTCTCGCCAGCCGACAGTTCCCTGCGCATCGGCCCTGTCGACGCCGCCCGGTCCACCGCTTGGGCCACCACCATGATCAGCGCCTTCGGCATGGACGAGACCTTGATCCCCATGGCCGCCTCCACCGTCGGCCGCCCTGCCTGGCGCTCCTACGCCGCCTGGTCCTCCGACCACCTCGTCGCCACCGGCAGCCTCTTCATTCACGGCCCCTACGCAGACATGTTCGGCGGCGCCACCCTCCCCTCCTTCCGCCCCCTCTACACCCGCACCACCTGGACCTGGCACAACAAGCAGAGCTGACCGCTTCGGCATAGGAAAAACAAAGGGCCAAGGGAAGCACCCCGGCCCGCAATGGCGCAGCCGAGCCCCCAACCGCGATGGCGCAGCCGAGCCCTAACGCGATGGCGCAGCCGAGCCCGCCCGGGGGCGTGGGGGCGGAGCCCCCACATCGGGGGTCTGGGGGTCGCCCCCCAGATACGAAGGACCCACGACAAGGCCCGCGCTCTCCGCGGGCACACGTGTCCCAGAGTGGGTGGGCGCAGCAGGTTTCGAACCTGCGACCTTCCGCTTGTAAGGCGGAATTTCTCCGCTATCCACGTCCTCTACCTGCAACTATAACAACACGCCCCGCCTCAGGAGCAACTAGAACAACACCGATACACCCTGCCTCGCCCCACGACTCGTGCCACACCGACGGCTCTGACACAGCCTAGATCTGCCGATCTCGACAAGGGCGATTCCACCACACACAGAATTGCCACAACCAATCTCCCTCAAGCTCAATACAATCCAGAAATTGCAATTTAAGCAGAGCGTCACCACAAAATACACAAGCGACAAGATCGTAATATTCCAACCCCGGTTAGGGCGAGCACATTGGAACACGTTGATCCAGTTGTCCACAGTACCGTCGTATATTCCAAGTCACAGGCCACTTTCGCGACCAGTTTCCCGGTCGCGATCACCATCTACATAGCCTCAACCCGGCTTGGAACCGTAGACCGAACCGCTACCGATCGCCATCCTCTCGAATCGAAAGTTCCCCATCCAAGAAGTCTAACACTTCCCAAGATACTCTATCCGCCCATCAAAAAACCAAAAAGTACTCACAACTAATCTCCAACCAAGGGATTCAACCAAACCGAGCCAATTTCAAGATTGACAATCCCCAAGCCAACACCGGTTGCAATCAGCACAATCTCATCCTCAACCAATCCGTGAGGCGCAACGCGAGCCCACCCCGTCAAGGAATCGAACGTGGTACCCCACTCATTCACGGCGGCAATTTCCAACGCAACCCCGGCAGACATTATCGAGCCCACATCAATAACGACCTTACCTTCACGAACAGGAACCCGAAGAGCTACCGACCCCTCCCGCCATTTCACATCAGGATGCAGCCCCCACACATAGAGAGCGGACATAGACTCGATGTCAACCTCTATCTGAAGCGTCCCAACAGCCAAGCTGGCCACACCATGATGCCCCACTTTTTCAGCCAGACCCGACACATCGTCCACCTCAAAGCGAAACGAGTACTCACTACGCGAATAGTACAGTGTGCCAGAAAGGGCTTCGCCGTCTCGAACTGAGACTTTAATCGACATAGCACACCTTTTATCTATTCGGGTTCTTAAACTGAAAGTGAAGAACTTTCTTGTTTACTACATCGACAACGAGCTCCCAAACGCCCGCACGCCCATTGAGACCGCCGGGAACGTCCCATCTCAGGGCACCTGGAACACCTCCAGGATCGGCCACAGGCTTCACAGCATCCATAATAGCCTGGATTGTCGACCTCGAATCATTATACGGCCTGGCAAAGTCACCACTCTTCTTGAGTTCGAAACTGTGGTCAGCTACGGTCTTACTCAAGGTGAGCTCGGTAGCGTCGATACCTGACCCACCAGAAGCCGCCTTACTCTCAGCTGCCACGCTTTGGGCGGCCTTGCCAGAATCATCAGCCACCACACCCGCTTTTCCGGCATTGCCAGCCATAGCCGCAGCTTTTGCGGCATCGGCGGCGGCTTGAGCAGCCTTCGCGGCGTCAGCAGCAGCTTGGGCAGCCTTAGCAGCCGCAGCAGCTGCTTGAGCCGCTCTCTCCGCATTAGCGGCAATCCGAGCAGCATCTATCGCGGCTTCCAAGAACTTTAAAGGCTTCAGCAAAGGTATAGCATTAACTAAGGTCCAGGCACAGCCGGCACCATCACCATCGGCGACGCAATGCTTTAAGTCAACAGCACCGAGAACAAGTGCCGGAACATACAAGTAATCCTTGAGCTGGGTCCAGATAGGCTTCTTTGACTCGGCTATGTAGACGCGCCCCTTAGCAGCCTGAACCTTCTCGGGGAACTCACCGCAGGCTCGCCTGCCAGGACAAGACGAGACAGAGGTGTCGTCATCACCACCGCCACCGGAGCCCGCAGACGGCGCGCCATCACCTCCGGCAGGACCATTGCAGTGATGGCCATTGCCAAAGTTCTCGGCATCGCCATCGCACCCCATCAACCCAGACGGGTCGCTTCCGGTGACCGGATCGTTGCCGGCGTAGTCGTAGCCGTTCAGCTGATTCGGGTCCCCGGCCTCCAACACGGGGTCGACGGAGAGGAAGCGGCCGTTGGCCGGGTTGTACTCGCGAGCGCCCAGGTTCTCCAACTGCGTAGCGGGATCGGGCAGGCCGCCGACATAGCCCAGGCCGCTGGGCCACAGACTGGGCGCGGTGCCGCGGGTCTGCCCGAAGGGCAGGAACTGACGCCGAGTGAGAGCCTGCGAATCCTCGTCGAGGGTGAGCTGGTCGGTGCCCTGCCGGTCGGGAACGAGGTACTGCTGGTTCCCGTCACCGACGCGGCATGCGATGGTCTGGCCGTTGATGGTGTAGTACCGCGTCGTGGTGACAGTGTTGGTGGCCTTGTTCAGCACGATCTGCTGATCACCGACGAACAACGTGGTCTGGCCGGGATCACGACGCACCACCAGGTTGCCGTCGGCGTCATACACGTACGAACTGCCACCACTGCTGGTGGTGTCGGTCGCGAGCTTGCCCTGATCGGTCCACGTCAGCGACTGATCCCCCGTCGCCCCGCCCGTGATCTGCTTGGTGTTGCCAGCCTCGTCATAGGTGTAAGACGCAGTCTGAGTCGAGGCCTTCGGCCCCGTCGCGGTGGTGTTGGTCAACGTGTGCGACTGGGCGCTGCCAGCCGTTGGGTAGTTGTACGTCGTACTGGTGTCCGCTGAGGTGTTGCCGGACGTGTCATGGTCAACCTGCGTCGCCCGGTTGCCGGCCGCGTCGTAGGTCCACGACTGCCAATACGGACTAGGACCACCAACCGTCGAAGAAGCACCGGGCTTCGGAGTCGACGCACAACTATCCAGCGACGTCCACGCGGCGGACAGCCGGCTCGCGTAGTCGTAGGCGAAGCACTGCTGGTCGGTGACCACGCCACCGTTCTGCTTGTCGGTGGTGCCAACGACGAGACCGGCGCCCTGGGACACGGAGCTGTTGGAGAAGCTGTAGGTGAGATCGTCGACCGGTGCGGACGAGGTCTTCGACGCGAAAGTCTGTACCTCGTTGAGAGCCTGGGTCTGCGGGTCGTAGCCCAGGTTGACCTGGATCTGCCCGCCGTTGGTGGGCAAGGTGTACTGCTTGGGCTGGCCCAGCTCGGAGTACCCGATTGCGCCGACATAGATGGCCGACAGGCCTCCGATGGAGTCCAGCCCGATCGCTTCACCGAACGTGTCGTAGTGGTTGCGCACCAACTCGGACGGCATGTCAGCCGTCTTCGGCTCGATGGTGGAGCTCAGGCTCCCGGTCGGCGTGTAACCCCAATCGGTCTCCAGCCCGTCCGAGGGAATCAGCGTGGTTCCCTCGCCGACGAGTGTGGCTGTCACGCTCTCTGGCTTGCCGAGGTTGTCGTAGTCACTGACGGTGGTGCTGTAGACGTCACCGCCGGAGTACGAGGTCGACGACGTCGGGTAGCCGACCTTCGGCGAGTCGTACGTCCACCCGGCAGTCTTATTGGTCTGTGACAGCGTCGACGTGCTGGTGGTGTCGTACGTGGCCGTCTTACGGCCGTCCTCGTCGTAGACGATGGTGCTCTGCTTGCCCCGGGCGTCGGTCACGGTCTTCAACTGGCCGACACCGTCGTAGGTGTTGACCGTGGTGCCGGCGTCCGGGTCCTGGATGACGATCTGGTGCCCGGCCAGGTCGTATTTGTAGGACCAGGTGTTGCCGGCCGGGTCGACGATGCTCGCGTTTTTCCCACTGGGGTAGAAGGTGTAGTGGGTGTGGTCGTAGTCCGACGGCGCGGCCGTGAGCGGGTCCGGGGTGACGCCGGCGTGGTATCGGTACACGTCGGTGGTGTTGCCCCGCGCATCCGTGAACGCCGTCGTCGCGGCGTCGCCGGTGGGCGGTGTGGTGGTCACCGTGTTTCCGCCGTAGGCGTACGTGGTCTGCCAGGTCTGGACGGCAAGGTGGTTCGCGACGCTGGCGATCTTCCTGCCGGCGCCGTCATAGGAGATTCCCGTCGCGGATGGGACCTTGTCCGCCTGCGCCTGCATGTAGGTCTGGGAAATCGGGTCCGAGTTGAAGTACGGGTCGGTGGTTTCCGACACCAGCCCGTTGGTGTTGTACACGGTGTCGCTGATGACGCGGCCATTGTCCGGCGTCTGTGTCTGCGTTTCGCGGGCCCGCAACTTCGAGTCGTAGAGGGTCTCCGACGTGCGGTAGCTGCCGTCGTCGTTGAGCGTCTGCGTGGTGACGACCGATGGCGCGTTGTTGGCCACCGTGTACGAGTACTTGACGGCGGCGGTAATTCCCGGCTTGTTCACGACGAGCCGGCGGCCGAGCGCGTCGTAGGTCGCGCTGGTGACGTAGCCGGCGGGATCGGTTGCGCTCAGCGTCAGATCGCGCAGCGGGTCGAGCGTCGTCTTCGTCTTGTGCGCCTTCGGGTCGGTCACCACGATCGACGTCGGCTCCGCACCGGCCGCCGGGGTGTAGTCCGTCTTCGACGTGTGGTTGTTGGCGTCGGTCACCGTCAGCGTGCGCCCGTACTGGTCCACAGTGGTCGTGGTCGTGTTGTACTGCGGCACGCCGCCGCTGTAGGTGACTTGCTGCTGGGCCTGTGTCACATCGCCAATAGAGGGCGGTGTGGTGAGATCGGTTGCGCCGTCATAGAACGTGCGGGTGTCAGTAACGGTGTCGTCGGGGGTGGCGTCCCGCGCCCCACAGCTCATCGCGAGGACCTTGACCTCCGACACCTTGTCGAGAATGAACGTCTTCGACGAGGTGTTGTCGTCGTAGGTCGTCGTGCTGCACAGGTCGTCGCTGGTCGTAGACAGGTCGCCGTGGTCGTTGGACTGTGTGACCCGGCCGTACTGGTCGTGGGTGTAGTCGGTTTCCGTCTTGCGGACGGTGCCGTCGGCCAAAGGCGTGTAGACCCTGGTGTCCGCGGTCCCCGTCTGGAAGGCCTGTAGTGGCGGAAGTCCGGTGAGGGCGTGGGTTGCCGTTGGCGCGGACGACCATGGATCGGCGACGGTGTCAGAGACCACCGCGGAGCCGTTGAAGACCTGGGTCTCGTAGGTCATGCCGGAGAACTGGTCGGAGTCCGTGACCGGCGGGTCGCCGCGGGAGTCCGAGACGTGACTGGGACGGGTTGCGTTGCCGGGCAGGGTGTCGCCGTCCATGCCCTGGAAGTAGGTGTACTGCGTCTTCATCACCGGGTCGGACTCGACGACGCCGCCGGTTTGGACGATCATCCCCTGGTAGCCACGCCACTGGTTCCAGGTCCTCTGGTTAACCGGTGTGGTCGGGGTGAGCGGGTTGTCGTCGTAGTGCCAGGCCGCGTCCCCCACCGGAATGTAGGTGGTCGTGGACTGATGGTTGGTGCCACCGCCGGTCGGGTCGTCCGAGTCGACCGAGTGCACGGTGTACTTGGCGAACCAGTCAATGATCGGGTCCGTCGCACCCGGCGGCGTCCAGAACGCCGGATAGCACGTGGTCGTGTTGTGCGCCGGGTCGGCAGGCGGTGTGCCGCAGGCGGTGTTGTAGTTGACCGTGATCTTCTCGCCGGTCTCGGTCACGATGTTCTGCAGGCGTTGCCGAGTGATCGACGGGCGATCCTTATTGGCGTTGACGCGGTTCGGGAGCCCAGTGCCCACGAAGGTGATAGGCGGCAGGTCGATGGCCGAAGTGGAGCCGCTGCTCGAGGTGTCCTGCCCGGTGCGTTTGATCGAGTCGAGCCAGAGCGACGGGGTCGTGTCGGAGTTCGTCGCCGGGAAGCTGTGCGACAGCGACCACTGGTCGACCGGCTGCTCGGTCGAGCCGACCAGGGCGAGGGTCTGGATCGAGGACAGCATGTACGTGGAGTAGAAGGTCGGCGCCTGAGCCGAGCAGTCCACGCTGGCCTTGCAGTCCAGGTCCTTGGGGACGTCGGGCCAGTCCTGGGTGGTGATGTTGTCCGAATTGGACGGATCGGCGCACTGCGCCAACTTGCACCGACCGGACGAGTTGAACGCAACCTCGGCCGCGGGCTGGCTAGAGTAGACCTGGCCGTCGCGCTGGCCGTAGAGGATCTTGGTGAGTCGGCTCGCGCGGTCGTAGACGGTGTCGGCCTTGGTCCCCAGGTTACGTGCGTAGTAACCCGGCTCGACGCTGTAGAAGTAGGACAGCGCGTCGGAGTGGGCGTCGACGACGTAGTCCAGGTTCCACCGGTAGGGCTGCGAGCAGTAGGAGTTGGCGAACGTCGCGTTGTAGCAGGGCTGATCCGCGGCAGTCGCGTAGACGGGCACGCTCAGCACCGAGTTGGTGGTCGGGTACTTGGTCGCATCCCCCGCCGTCCAGCCGGGGAGCTTGTTGAGACCGAAGTAGTAGACAGTGCCGTCCGCGGTGGCGACGATCCACCGCTCGCCCGCATCTCCCTGCGCCGGGACATGCGTGACCCGCTCGTTCGAGTCACCCTGCGAGTGGTAGACGTCCTTCTGGGTGTTGTCGGGGACGAGCGTCGTGGTCTGACCTCCCAGTGAGAGCGTCAGCGTGTTGTTCGGCGACCAGCACTCGTCCCAGGTCTGCGTGGTGCCCTTGGGGTTCTGGTGGCACGACTGGTAGGACCGCTCGATGAAACCTGGCTCGTACGACCAGCCGTCGCCGATCCAGGACGCCTGGTTGTTGGTCGAGGAGGAGAGTCCGTCCACCGCCTGGGAGTTGTAGCTCAGGCCCAGCTTCGGCGTCAGGCCGCCAGGAACGGCGGGGGTCTGCATCTGGTACGACCAGGAGAACGCGTCCGAGGCGCCGCCGGCCTCCCACGAGCCCGAGGGCTTCAGCGACGTCGCGGAGAAGTCGCCACCACCACCGCCGGTCGCGGCCATGGCCTCTAGGACCATGGACTTGTCGGCGGCCGGCACGGCGACGTCGGCCGACACCGTTGTCGTCTTCACGTTGTTGGTCGACGCAAGCGGTGTCTGCGTGCGGCACTGGGGCAGGTCGGGGGTGGTGAGTGCGCACTCGGGTAGCTGCACGAGCATCAGACGCGCCGCCCAGTCAGCGCCGCCCGCGTCCCGGAACTGGTTGTAGTTCACAGCGACATTGGTGGTCACGGCCCCAGGTGAATGGTCCGTGCGCTGCACCGACACCACGAGACCGGCGGTCCCCGCCGGAGCGGGCTTCACGGCGACGTGCGCGGTGGCGGGTGCCGTGGCGGCTTTAGCCGATGCGCCGCCAGCCTTCGCCGGCCCGAAGGACACCGGCAGTGAGTCCCCGGCTACGGCTGAGGATTTGGCTGTGGTGGCGGCACCGAGTGCCATGTCGGAGCTGCCCGATGGCCAGGTGACCTTGCTGGGCTGCCAGGCCGGCATCGCCTTCGGCTGCGTGTAGTGGCTGGCAACTTGGTGGACCGGGACCGACTGGTCCTTGGGTGCCGGTGGTGCCGAGAACGACGGGGTCGCGGCCAGCGCGGGCGGCGGCACGTCCGTGAGGGTGCCGGCGACCAGCCCTGCCACAGATGCGATTGCGACCAGCAGGTGACGCATCGGTCTACGTCTGACAGCAGCACGAAACCCGTGCACTGCACGACCCCCCTATGCCGAGGCCGTCCACACAGGACAGCCCCTCCCCCCGCTCCCGGCCAACCCGAGACGGCAAACTGAACGCTAACCTCACACGACTGGTCGCACACAGCGACTGTTCGGGCGCTGATAAACCCGACGACTTACACTGAAAGGACGAGTGGCGCTCGACCGAACGACCCCACGATGCTCACCAACAGCGCACTTCGACACAAAACGGACCCGGTTACGGGGATGGCGGCCCGGTGAAGTACCCGGAGATGTCGGCAACGATGTCGACGGTTCCATGGTGATTCCAGAAGGCGATCTTCCCGTCGCTACCGACCGGGACGATCGCCGAGTTGGAGATGGTCTGCCCTGGTGAGAAGTTGAGGTTCGAGGTGTTCGGCTGCGCGGCGCCATCGGCATAGGCCGTCAGGAAGCTGTCCACCGTCGGATTCGTCACAGCGACGTGCAGCAGCACCGCGGTGACATTGGGCGGCATGCCAGCGCCATCGACGACCTGGACGCCGACGGGCTGCTCACCCACGGGAGCCACGACGCCGTTGGCTCCGGTGCCGTCCAAGGTATTGAGGACACGCTTCGGGTTCACCGTGGTGAACGTGCTGCCGGTGCCCGCGGTGTAGTAGCCGAAGACGTCAGCCACGACGTCGGTGTTGCCTACCTTGTTCCAAATCGTGATCTGGCCCCTGCTGACCGGTACCACGGTCAGGTTGGCAACGCTCTGCCCGGCACCGAAGTTGACGTTCGACGTGCCCGGCCGCGAGCTTCCTGTCGCGTAGGCCGTCAAGAAGCCGGCGTCCGTGGGGCCGGTCGCGGTGAGGTTGAGCACGACCGCGGCAGCATCGTCGGGAATCCCCGCCGACGGACTGCTGACCTGGAGCACCAGTTGGGAGTTCGGCCCCAATGGAGCCTTCACCCCCTGAGTGCCAATCGCGACACGGGTGTCCAGAATCCGATCGGGCATCTGCAGCGGCGTGAACGTGTCGCTGGTGCCGGAGGCCGGCTCGTAGTATCCCTCGAAGTCGACCACCACGTCAGCTGAGCTGTGTGCGCTGAAGATGTCGACCGTGCCGTTGGTGGCCGGAACCATCACCAGGTTCGCGGTCGTCTGGTTCGGGGAGAAGTCCACGTTGGACGTGGCCGGCCGAGAGGCGCCGTCGGGATAGACGGTCAGGAAGCCACCCACAGCGGGGTCTACGGCCGTCACGTTGAGCACGACAGCCGTTGCACCAGTTGGCACGTTAGGGACGTGCAGGGTTAGCGTTCCATCCGCTGGAAGTCGTGTCAGCCCCGGATCTCGCGTGTCGAGCACCCGCGTGGGTGCGAGTGCCGGCACGTAGGTACTGCCGGATGAGGATGCCGCATGGGCCGGCGCTTCCCACCGCCCAGGCACGGCGACAGCCACAGCAGCGAGCATAACGCCAACGGAGATCAGTAGCCGCCATCGCGTCGGTCTGGACTCACCCATGCGAGATCACCATCCTTTGTGGACATTCACGAGGGACTGTTGAGGAAGGCGCGACCAGGGCGTTCCGGGCCCGCGTCCAGCAGGCGCAGTGAACCAGGTTTGTCCGCCACCATGCACCAAGTTCAACAAAGTCTTGTTTGGGCGATTAGTTGTTTTTGCCGCGATGAATACGCCCGATCAGCGCAATCAACAGCGCTTTATGGAGCAAACGGGGGCGGCAGCTAGCGCCCGAACAGTCGCTGCGTGCGACCGGGTGCGCACCTTAGCGTTCGACTGTCGCCTCGGAAGAGCCGAGAGCGGCTTCGGACGGCTGAGCCCTTGGCCCAGCCGCAGGGGGAAGGTACGTCGCCATGTTCGGTGGCAGATCCACGCGCCTAGGCATCGGTGCGGCACTTGCTACAGCAGGCCTTCTGATCATCGGCACGGTCAGCGCGCCGAGCGCGGTCTCGGCGCCGCAACCACACACGGCATCCCCGAACGTGGTCGGCGCGACCGGGAAACCAGCGCCACCTCCGTCTCCCGGCAAGCCCTCGAAGTCAAGTTCCAAGTCCCCCAGCGCATCCACACCAGCGAAGGCCGACACACGGTCCGAAGTCGCCCAGGCGCGGTCCAGCCACAAGCCGGTACCGGTGGACAGCCTGACCACCGAGACACAACAGGTGACAGCCCAGCCGGACGGTTCCCTCAAGCTCACCGAGACAACCGAGCCCCAGCGGGCCCGGCAGCACGGCAAGTGGGTACCGATCGACACCGCACTGCACCGAACTCCCCAGGGCGAATGGGCTCCCGCCGCAACGGCATACGGGAGTCTGGTCCTGTCGGGTGGCGGCAACAGCCCGCTGGCCACCACAACGTCGGGCTCAACCACCTACACCGTGAAGTGGCCCACCTCGCTGCCGACGCCTGCTGTCTCGGGCTCGTCGGCGACCTATCCCGATGTCCTGCCCGGAGTCGACCTTCGGGTCACGGCGACCGCCACAGGCGGCTTCACCGACGTGCTGGTGGTCAAAACCGCTGACGCCGCCAAGAATCCCGCTCTCGCACACATCCAGTTGCCCACCGCTCTCACTGGTGGACACATCACCCCGATGGCCGGCGGTGTCCAGGTGGTCAGCGACGAGGGCGCGGCCACGCTGACCGCAACGACGCCACTCATGTGGGACTCGACCAAGTCAACAGCGACGGCAACTCCCAAACCCAATGGAGCGCAGGACTCATCCGACGCTGGTCATGCCGGCGCGGGCGCGCACATCAGCGCTGTCAAGGCAACGGCGTCGCCGTCCAGCCTGATCCTCGAGCCCGACCATGGGATGCTCAAAGGAAAGTCGACGGCATTCCCGGTCTACATCGACCCCACGTTCAACTGGAGTACCGCACCGGAGTTCGCCCCCGACTTCGAGGAGACCAAGGCGGGCAATCCATGCAACGGTGTGTCTCTGTTCGACTCCACTGACCCGGAGGCCGGCGCCGACTCGGGCGCGCTGGGCGTCGGCTACAACGGTTGGTGGGGCTGTATCGGCATCGAACGTGCGTACTACCAGTGGCGCCTGCCTGACGTCACCTGGGGCGCGATCATCAACAGCGCCACGGTGTACGCGAAAAAGATGTTCTCCTCGGACTGCAACACTCAAGCCCACTACACCGTGGACATGCACTGGACCGGCGGCATCGGCCAGTCCACCAACTGGAACTCCCGCATACCTGACTACGGCCGCATCTCATCGGCCACCACGGGCGCCGCCTACAATCCCACCTGCAATCCCAACGGCAGCCAAGATGTAATGGCCGCATTCGACGCCACCGGCCGACTCCGAGCGAGCACCGCCGCGCACGACCCCCAACTGACTGTGTCCCTGCAGGAGGACAGCTACGAGCCGAGCGGAAACAAGAACGCCTTCAGCCGGTTCTACAAGGACGCGGCACTGGAGATCAAGTACAACAACCCGCCCGACACTCCCAACCCATCGAGCATGTACCTGGCGGCCGGGTCGACCACCATCCCCTGCGCCACCGACGGCCCGTACTCCTACCTGGGCAAGTCCCTCCCCCAGAACACGCCCACGCTCAACGTGCTGGCCACGGACAAGGACAACAACCCGCTCCAGGTCTTCTACCAGTACTGGCTGGACGGCGGATCTCCCGGCGACCCCAGTCCCGGTGCAGACGGCATCGGATCTGGCACCAACGCGCAGTTCTCCCTGCCAGGATCATTCCTTTCCGGACTGTCCAACGGGCAGGTCGTTGACTGGCGGGCGCAGGTGACCGACGGCGAGGCGACGAGCGGCTGGTCTCAGACCTGCCACTTCATCGCCGAGCCGGTCGCGCCGATAGCGCCGACGATTTCCTCTGCTGACGGCAAATTCCTGGTGACGCAGGCCGGCGGTGTCGCCACAACCGCGCCGGTCGACCGCTGGCGCCTCAGTGACGGCAACGGCACCACGGCCGGCTCAACCGGACCACATGGCGCGACGCTGAGCGGTGGCGCAAGCTGGGCCGTCGACCCCACGCGCGGGACGACGCTCTCGTTGGACAACGTCAGCGGCTGCGCATCAACGAGCACTGCGACAGTGAACACCGCGGGGTCGTATTCGGTGTCGGCCTGGGTCAGGCTCAACAGCACCAACGACTTCTACACCATCGCCAGCCAAGGCGGCACCAACGCCGCCAGCTTCTACCTCCAATACAACAAGTCGCTCAACACCTGGGCCTTCATCAGCCCCAGCAGCGACTCCACCAACCCCACCAGCTACCCCGCCGCCCAGAGCACCACCTCCCCCACACTCAACACATGGACCAACCTCGTCGGCGTCTTCAACACCGGCGACAACAACTCCATGACCCTCTACGTCAACGGGCAACAGGCCGGCAAGACCACCAACCCCACGCCGTGGAACGCCACCGGCCCCTTCACCATCGGCGCCGCCAAGACCGCCACCAGCACCAGCAACTACCTCAACGGCTCCATCAGCGACGTCCAGGTCTACAACTACGCGCTGCAGCAGGCCGACGTGAAGGCGATCGCCAATGTCCAGACCAGTTTCGCCGGCGGCGGTAAGGCAAGTGACACCGGCCAGTTCACGCTGAGCACCCCGAGTTCAACGGCAACCAAGCTGGTGTACACACTGGACAAGACCATCGACACCACCGCACCGCAGTCAGGCAACGTCGTGTCGGCGTTCAGCGGCGGCGCGTCCGCCAGCCCCGCCGATCGCTGGACGTTGACCGAGGGCAGCGGCACCACCGCCGCAGACACCACAGCCGCGCGCCCAATCACCTTGACCGCCGGGACGACCTGGGGCACAGATCCAGTACACGGCAAGGTCCTCGGTCTAGACGGCTCTGGCGGCTATGGCACGACAGGCCGTCCCGCGTTGAACACGACGAGCTCGTATTCGGTGTCGGCCTGGGTCAAGCTCAACAACACCGACAACTACTCCACCATCGCCAGCCAAGGCGGCACCAACGCCGCCAGCTTCTACCTCCAATACAACAAGCAACTCAACGCCTGGGCCTTCATCAGCCCCAGCGGCGACTCCGGCAACCCGGCCAGCTACGCCACCGCACAGAGCAGCAGCCCACCCGCACTCACGTGGACCAACCTCGTCGGCGTCTACAACGCTGACGACCACTCCATGACCCTCTACGTCGACGGACAACAGGCCGGGAAAACCACCAATCCCACACCATGGGCCAGCACCGGCCCCTTCACCATCGGCGCCGCCAAGACCGCCAACAGCACCGGCGACTACGTCAACGGCTCGGTCAGCGACATCCAGACCTACGCCAGGGCGCTAGCGCCTTCCGAGGTCGCCTCGATCCATGCGACCGCGACCGTCTCGGTCAACCCGATGGCACCCGGCACGCACTACCTGTACGCGTACGCGGCCGATGCCGCCGGCAACGTCTCCGAGTCGCAGTCGTACGAATTCCTGGCCGCTGGCAACCCGAACGTGTCGTGCGGCACGTTCGACCAGTGCGTGGCGAACGACCCCGCACAGAACATCGCGATCACGTCCAACTCCGCCCCCAACCTGGGCAAGGCGGACGGCACCAACAGCTTCTCCGCCGATGACCTGAAGGCCGCGGGCTGGCAGCCAGGGGGCAAGGTCACTGTCGACGGCGCCACGTTCACCTTGCCGCAATTCGGCGGCGACAAGCCGGACAACCTGCTTGCTGCCAACCAAACTGTCACGTACTCCAGCGGCATACCTTCCTACGGCACGACATCGCTGGTGTTTCTGGCCACCGCGACAAACGCGAAGATGACCGCCAACGATGTTCAAGTCGCCGCCACTGGGACATTGGCAGCACCGGGGGTGCCGTCCGACATCAGTGTGGCCGGCTCCTACTGCTTCACGGGACCCAAGTCACCGGGCACATGTGCCGCCCAAGGCGTCATCACCACGGCGAACACATCCGGCGGCTCGCAACGCAACTCGGCTTACTCGCTTCCCGTGCCGGACTGGATCACCGGCCCCGACGCGCTCGCCGCGGTCAAGCTGCCGCGTGAGAACACACGCTCGGGCCAGAACACCACGAACAGCCCCAAGATCTACGCCTTCGCTGTTCCGCTGCCACCCAGCGAAGCCGGCCGACAGATCACCAGCGTGACCCTGCCGGATGTCAGCAACGACGCCTTCGGACAGGCCATGCACATCTTCGCGATGGCCACCCGCAACACCACCTCGATCGACAAGGACACCTCGTGGACCGGGGCCTGGGGGAGCCCCAATGAAGGCCAGCACACCCAGCAGGGAGGGAACTTCACCAACCAGACGTTCCGCATCGCGCTCAAGCCTTCGCTCGCGGGCAACACCGTGCGCATCAAGCTCGACAACTCCCTCGGCACGAGCCCGTTGACCATCAATAGCGCGACGATCGCGACGAGCTCCACCGGCAGCACACGTTCGGCCACAGCCGCTGCGGATCTGGTGCCCCTGGCCTTCGGCACATCGCCGTCGCTCACGATCCCAGCGGGTGGCATGGCCTACAGCGATGCCAAACAGTTCGCTGTCAGTCCCAACCAGTACGTGCTCGTGTCCTTCAGCCTGTCCAGCTCGGTGTCGGTGCCCTACCTCGTCGAGCACACATGGTCGAACAACGCATGGGAGTACACGACATCGCCCGGCGCTGGGGACAAGTCCGGGGTGACGAGCGGCGCGGTGTTCGATGGAACCAACGGCGCCTTCACCAACTTGCTCACCGGGCTGGACGTCACGACCAATCACGTCGGCACCACCGTGGTCCTCGGCGACGGCCTGATCGACGCGCCCAGCACTCACCCCTACCTCGAAAGCGACCTCGCGGCCGTCCTGTCCGCCGCCGAACCGACCACACCCGCGCCCTACGGCGCGGTCAGCGCCGGCATCGAGTCCAATGAGGTGACGACCGACTACGCCCAGCCCTCAGCCGACAGCAGGGTCGGCGGCCCCTCCGCGCTCTCCCGGGTCGATCGAGATCTTCTCGCCCAACCAGGAGTCACGACCGTCGTGCTGTACGAAGGACTCCAAGACATTCTCAACCACAAGACCGCCAGCGAGGTGGACGCGGCGTACGCGCAACTCGAGAGCTACCTGTACAGCGCTGGGATCACAACCATCGCCATCGGGCTGACTCCTTGCGTCGGCTACGCGGGCAGAGGGGGATCGACCAACGACCCCTGTACCACCGACGTGGACACGCAGCGTGGGATCATGAACGCCTTCCTCAGCAATGGCGCCGGACTCCCCAGCAAAAATCCGCAGTACTTCTACATCACGCCCGATCCGGTGATCGGCCAATCCGACTCGGCCACCGGCAGCACGGTGCTGGACCCGAACGCGTCGATGAGTGATCACGTCAACCTCTTCGCCACCGGCTACGCCGCTCTAACGTCGGCATACCTGGGACCACACGACACCTGGCAGCTCAATGACGGCGCCAGCGCACCGGAGACCGCCTCGACGACAGCACGTGACACCGCCCCGACAACCAAGACGCCCTGGTTCCAACAGGACAGTGGCGTTGGACAGTCCCCGGGCACACTGCACGGATCGACGTCCTGGACCGACGACCCAGCGCGCGGCAATACGCTCCAACTCGACGGCTCGACCGGTTATGTCGAAACCGGCGGACCGGTGCTGAACACGACCAAGAGCTTCAGCGTGTCGGCGTGGGCCAACCTCGCCAACACGAGCAACGACGCGGTCATCGCCAGCCAGGACGGCAGCCAGAACTCCGCGTTCACACTGAAGTACGACGCCGCCGCACAGCGGTGGGCATTCACCATGTCCGCGACGGACACGGCAGGCGCCACGCAGATCAAGGCCGTCTCCCAGTTCGCCCCGACCACCGGCGCATGGACGCATCTGGTCGGCACCTACAACGCCACAACCGGAACCCTGTCCCTGTTCGTCAACGGCGCCGCCCAAGGCACCGCCCATAACACCACCCCCTTCACCGCCAGCGGCCCGCTCGCCATCGGCCGGGGACTCAGCAACGCCACCAACACCGGCTTCTTCTCCGGCAAGCTCAGCAACGTTCAGACGTGGTCGTACTCCCTGGCCCCAGCCCAGGTCCTTGCCCTGAACCAGCAGATCAGCTGAGTAGACGTCAGTGGGGGTGGGTCCAAGTCTCAGGCCCCACCCCCACTGACAAATTCGGCTGGCTTCAGGGACCAGCGCGTTGTCCCGTAGTCGTTTCGCAGCATCGACTACACCGTCATGCGTGGCGAATCGCTCATGGCGGGCGATGCCGCGAACCTCGACTGCGGCCTCGTGTATCGTTCACTCTCGTGTTCAGGGGCGCATAGCTCAGGGGTAGAGCACCGCTCTTACAAAGCGGGGGTCGCAGGTTCGAAACCTGCTGTGCCCACACTCTCTGATCCACGCGGGACACGTGTGCTTGTGCCACGACTCGCGCCACGGCTGCGACTGCATACGCCCGGACGCGCGGCTGACGTGCGCGGAAGTCACCTTTCGGTCTAGTGACCACCCGCTCGACAAGGCGGATGCTCTCCCGCTGAGCTATGCGCCCTGGCACCCGGGCCGGTTCTGGCCGGCCCGGGTGTCATGGTCTCACGTCAGAGCGACTTGAGGGCCCGCTTCCACTGGTCCTGGTCGCGGGCTTCGCCGGGCTGGTTGGCTTCGGCGAAGCGGATGACGCCCTGCTTGTCGATGAGGTACGTGCCGCGCAGGGCCATGCCGGCCTTGTCGTTGAACACGTCGTAGGCCTGGGCGGTGGCCCCGTGCGGCCAGAAGTCGGAGAGCAGCGGGAAGGAGTAGCCCTCCTTCTCGGCCCACGCCTTCAGGCTGAACGGGGTGTCCACGGACACTCCGATGACCTGCACCTCGTCGTTCTGGTACTCGGCCAGTTCGTCCCGCACCTGGCAGAGTTCGCCGGTGCAGATGCCGCTGAAGGCGAACGGGTAGAACACCAGCAGCACGTTCTTCTCGCCGCGGAACGACGACAGGGTCACGTCTTCCCTGTTGGCGTCCTTGAGCGTGAAGTCAGGGGCCTGGGTACCGACTTCCAGCGCCATGCTCGCGCTACCTCCCGGTGGGCTCGGCAGTTACCCGCCAAGCCTATGCCACCGGGTGGGAGGTCTCAGCGCTTGGTCTTGGCCGACTTGGGCGACACGAGCTTGATGCCCGCCCAGTCCTCGCCGACGCTCGCGTTGAGGGTCTGGGCGAGGCCGGCGGTGGGCACCGCTTCGGCGATGTCGCTGGGCTCGACGTAGCCGGGGCGTCCCGTCTTGGGGGTGAGCACCCAGATGACGCCGTCCTCGGCGAGCGGCCCGGTCACGTCCATCAGCGTGTCGACCAGGTCGCCGTCGCTCTCCCGCCACCACAGCAGCACGACGTCGACGACCTCGTCGGACTCCTCGTCGAGCAGGTCACTGCCGATCCGTTCCTCGATCGCGGCGCGCACGTCGTCGTCGACGTCCTCGTCCCAACCGATCTCCTGGACCACCATGTCCGGCTCGATCCCGAGCCTGTCGGCGACGCCGACCTTGCCAGCGTCTCCCGCGGCCACCACGGCTTCCACTCCTCCAAGCTATGCCAGTAGGGCGACTGGGGTCAGCCGCCACACCTGTATTCAACACCGGTCGCGCACAGCGAACACTGAGGGTGGCCACCTGCGCAACCACCCACACCGTGACACACCGAAGACGGGCTCGGGATTCGACCCCGCTTTGCCACCCGTTCGGGGCATCAGGCAGGCTCTACATACCTCCTATACGCGCGCGCGAGGGAGCTACCGACCGGTAGCACGGAGTCGTAGGGATCTGCGAGCGCCGAATGAGGGAGGATGGACGTGAACCTGTCGACAACACCAGGCGAGGAGACCCCTTGGCCCCGCAGAGCAACGGCGCTGGCAGTGCGAGCCCCCCGGAGCGGGTCCGGGTCATCCGCGACGGCCTCGCCGCCCACCTCCCGGACATCGACCCCGATGAGACCGCGGAGTGGCTTGAGTCCTTCGACGGCGTGCTGAAGGGCGCCGGGCAGCAGCGCGCCCGGTACCTGATGCTGCGGCTGCTGGAGCGGGCCCGCGAGAGCCGGGTGGGCGTGCCGTCGCTGACCAGCACGGACTACGTGAACACCATCCCGACCGAGCAGGAGCCCTGGTTCCCCGGCGATGAGGAGACGGAGCGCCGCTACCGGGCGTGGATCCGCTGGAACGCGGCCATGACGGTGCACCGCGCGCAGCGTCCGGGCGTCGGCGTGGGCGGGCACATCTCCACGTACGCGTCCTCGGCGACGCTGTACGAGGTCGGCTTCAACTGGTTCTTCCGCGGCAAGGACCACCCGGGCGGCGGCGACCAGGTGTACTTCCAGGGCCACGCCTCGCCGGGCATGTACGCTCGCGCGTTCCTGGAGGGCCGGCTGTCGGCCGAGCACCTGGACGGCTTCCGCCAGGAGTATTCGCACGCCGGCCCGGGCGGCGGTCTGCCGTCGTACCCGCACCCGCGGCTGATGCCGGACTTCTGGGAGTTCCCGACGGTCTCGATGGGCCTGGGCCCGATGAACGCGATCTACCAGGCGCGGTTCAACCGCTACCTGCGCGACCGCGGCATCAAGGACACGTCCCAGCAGCACGTGTGGGCGTTCCTGGGCGACGGCGAGATGGACGAGGCGGAGTCGCGCGGCCTGATCCACGTGGCCGCGAACGAGGGCCTGGACAACCTCACCTTCGTGATCAACTGCAACCTGCAGCGGCTGGACGGCCCGGTCCGCGGCAACGGCAAGATCATCCAGGAGCTGGAGGCGTTCTTCCGGGGCGCCGGCTGGAACGTCATCAAGGTGGTCTGGGGCCGCGAGTGGGACTCGCTGCTGCACGCCGACCGCGACGGCGCGCTGATCAACCTGATGAACACCACGCCGGACGGCGACTACCAGACGTACAAGGCCAACGACGGCGCCTACGTGCGTGAGCACTTCTTCGGCCGCGACCCGCGCACCAAGGAGCTGGTCGCGCCGATGAGCGACCAGGACATCTGGAACCTCAAGCGCGGCGGCCACGACTACCGCAAGGTGTACGCGGCGTACAAGGCGGCCACCGAGCACAACGGCCAGCCGACGGTCATCCTGGCCAAGACCATCAAGGGCTACGGCCTGGGCCCGCACTTCGCCGGCCGCAACGCCACGCACCAGATGAAGAAGATGACCCTGGAGGACCTCAAGCTCTTCCGGGACGAGCTGCGCATCCCGATCAGCGACGCGGACCTCGAGCGCGACCCGTACCTGCCCCCGTACTACCACCCGGGGCCGGACTCGCCGGAGATCCAGTACGTCGTCGAGCGCCGCCGCCAGCTGGGCGGCTTCGTGCCGGAGCGGCGGGGCAAGTCCACCGCGCTGGTGCTGCCGGGCGACAAGGTCTACGAGACGATCCGCAAGGGCTCGGGCAAGCAGGAGGTGGCCACCACGATGGCCATCGTCCGGCTGATCAAGGACCTGATCAAGGACCCGGAGATCGGCGGCCGGATCGTGCCGATCATCCCGGACGAGGCGCGGACCTTCGGCATGGACGCCATGTTCCCGTCGCAGAAGATCTACAACCCGCACGGGCAGCTCTACACCTCCGTGGACGCCAAGCTGATGCTGGCCTACAAGGAGAGCGAGCACGGGCAGATCCTGCACGAGGGCATCAACGAGGCCGGCTCGACGGCGTCGTTCACCGCGGTCGGCACCTCGTACGCCACCCACGGCGAGCCGATGATCCCGGTCTACATCTTCTACTCGATGTTCGGCTTCCAGCGCACCGGCGACGGCCTGTGGGCGGCCGCCGACCAGATGGCCCGGGGCTTCGTGCTGGGCGCCACCGCGGGCCGCACCACGCTGACCGGCGAGGGCCTGCAGCACGCCGACGGCCACTCGCTGCTGCTGGCGGCGACCAACCCGGCGGTGGTGTCCTACGACCCGGCCTGGGCGTTCGAGATCTCCCACATCGTCAAGGACGGCCTGCGGCGGATGTACGGCGACAACGCCGAGAACGTCTTCTACTACCTGACGATCTACAACGAGCCGGTGCAGCAGCCGGCCGAGCCGGAGAACCTGGACGTCGAGGGCCTGCTGCGCGGTCTGTACCGCTACGCCACGGCCCCCGGGGCCACCGGCCCGCGGGCGCAGATCCTGGTATCCGGTGTCACCATGCCCGACGCCATGCGGGCCCAGGCCCTGCTGGCCGAGGAGTGGGGCGTGCAGGCCGACGTGTGGTCGGCGACGTCATGGGCGGAGCTGCGCCGCGACGCGGTGGAGGTGGACCGGCACAACATGCTGCACCCGGAGGCCGAGCCCCGCGTGCCGTACGTGACGCAGGTGCTGTCCGAGGCAGCCGGCCCGGTGGTGGCGGTGTCGGACTACATGCGCGCGGTGCCGGACCTGATCCGCCCGTGGGTACCGTCCGACATGGTGTCGCTGGGCACGGACGGCTTCGGCTTCTCCGACACCAGGCCGGCGGCTCGCCGCCACTTCCTGGTGGACGCGCAGTCGATCGTGGTGGCCGCGCTGACCGCGCTGGCCCGCCGCGGCGAGATCGACCACGCCAAGGTGGTCGAGGCGACCCGCCGGTACAAGCTGGACGACCCGCAGGCCGCGGGTCCCCAGACCACGGACTCCGGCGCCGCTTAACCTGGTGCGCGACCAACGCCGAGGGAACCGGTAACGGTTCCCTCGGCGTTTTCGTGTTAGGGGGGTCCGAGCGGTGTTGCGGGTGGACGGGCTGACGCGGGGCTTCAGCGGGCTGCTGGTGCTGCACGAGCTGAGCTTCGAACTGGCGCCTGGGGAGGGCGCCGCGGTGATCGGGCCGAACGGCTCGGGCAAGACCACGCTGCTGCGCTGTGTGGCCGGCACGGACCTGCCCGACGCCGGCCGCATCACGCTGAACGGGTTCCCGGTGCTGGAGACGTCGCCGGACACCCGGGCGGCGATGGCCTGCGTGTTGGACGACGTGGACTTCTTCCCGGACCTCTCGGTCGGCGAGCACCTGGCGCTGTGCGCGCTGGCCCACGGGCAGCCGGACGCCGAAGCGGCGGTCGAAGCGGTGCTGGACGAACTGGGCATCACCGACCAGCGGGACCAGCTGCCGGCGACGTTGTCCAGCGGGCAACGGCGGCGGCTCGCCCTGGCGAGCTGCTTCGTGCGGCCGCGGAGCCTGCTGGTGCTGGACGAGCCGGAGCAGCGGCTGGACGTGGAGGGCCGGGCCTGGCTGGCGGCGAAGCTGAACGCCGAGAAGGCCGCCGGATCGTCGGTGCTGATGGCGTCGCACGATCCGGAGCTGATCGAGGCGGTCGCCGACCTGTACATCGAGGTCGGGCTGTGACTGTCGTCACTGCCCGGGCGGTCCGGGCCGAGCTGCGGGCCATGCGGCGGCGGCGCAATCCGCGCTCGATCTTCCGTCGGATCTACGACCTGTCCGACACCGCGCTCTACATCGGCATGGCCGGCGGCCTGGTGACCGAGGCCGTGATCAAGACCCAGTCCGCGTCGGCGCTGTCCCTCGCGCCGGCGCCGCACACTGCCGCGTCGGTGTCGTGGATGGCCGTGGCGGTCGCTCTGGCGGCCGTGGCGGCGTTCGGGCATGGGCTGCTGGCGGTGGGACCCATCTGGGCTGGTTCGGCGACGCAGGCGTGGATCCTGGCCAGTCCGGTGGACCGCCGCTCGGCGCTGCTGCCGACCTTCGCGCGGACGCTGCTCATCGCCAGCGTGGCCGGGGCGCTGCTGGCCGGCGGGCTGACGGCGGTCTACCCGCCGTGGCTGGTGAACCTGCCGACGACCGGGATCATCGGCTTCGAACTGGGGCTGGCCCTGGTCTGCTTCACCGCCGGCGCGCAGACCAGCCCACGTGAGGTGCGCCGATTCCAGGCCGCCCTGGTCGTGCTGCTGGGCGTCGCGGTGCTCATGGGCGGCGTCGTGGCGTTGCAGCTGGACGTGCCGGACCTGCCCGTGCCGCTGGACCGCCTGCCGTGGGCGGTGATCGTGCTGGTGGTGATCGCCCTCGTGATCGGCTACCGGGCGCTGTCGCAGCTGCATCGCGGCTCGCTGAGCGCCGGTGCCGATCTTGTGCTGGCTGCCAGCGTTTCCTCGACGTGGCTGGACTTCTCGCTGCTCACCTCGGCGCTGGCGCTGCGCCGGGCCCGCCGGATCGGTCGGGTTCGCTCGGTACGTCTGCGCGGCAGCCGCGCCGTCGCCTTCGTGCTCGCCGACCTCGCCCGGCTACGCCGCTATCCGGCCACCGT
Organism: Kutzneria sp. CA-103260; assembly: GCF_018263855.1. Lineage (GTDB taxonomy): Bacteria > Actinomycetota > Actinomycetes > Mycobacteriales > Pseudonocardiaceae > Kutzneria. Next base: position 6,401,341 of record NZ_CP073318.1, read on the forward strand.
CGCCATGTGGGTGGCGCTGCTGCCGGTGCCGTTCTTCGCCGCGATCTCGCTGCCGCCCATCGCCGTCGGCCCCGTGCAACTGCTCGCCGCGTACATCGCCGCCGACCGGTTCGCCGGTGGTCTGCGCACCATCTGCGGCTCCGCCGCGCTGCGCCGGGCCCTCGGCGGCACCGACGCGTCGTTGAAGATCATCCACCTCGTGCTGCCGGCCGCCGGGGCCGTGTTGTGGTGCGCGCTAACGACTTTCGCGCTGCCCATCGCCCCGACCACAACCACCGTCATCTCGGCCGCCGGGGCCGTGGTCGTCGTCTACGCCATGGCCACCCGGCCGCCCATGACCTACGTCGGCCCGGCGTTCGACAGCCCGTTCGGCAGCATGCCGGTCAACCTGATCCGCCAGCTGGTGCGCGGCCCCGCCGTGTTGGTCGGCTTGGTCGCCCTGCAGCTGATCGCCACCGTGGCTTAGCGCAGGCCGAGGCACCGCAGCCAGCGGCGGCCGGCCCCGTCGACAGTGAGCAGCGCGGCCAGCACGCCGCTGGCCCCCATGAGCAGGGTCTCGTCCAGCGTCGGCACCACGTCGAGGCGTTCCACCAGGTACGCCCACATCTGGTCGCGCAGGCCGCGGGCGGCGCCAACACCGGCGTGCACGAAGGCGTCGGCGATGAGCATCACGCCGGCGGCCCCGTGGCAGATGCCGAGGCGGTCGGCGTCGCGGCCGTAGAGGTTCACCTCGGGATCGAAGGTCTGGCTCAGGATCCGCAGGTAGCGCATGGCTTCGGCCCGCGCGCCGGCGGTCCACAGGGCCCAGGCGATGCCGGGCATCCCGTAGCACCAGCCCTGCCGGCGCTGGTCCACAAAGGACTGTTCCAGCAGCCAGTCGACCAGTTCCGGCTGGGGCGAGACGACCAGCACGCCGGCGGCACCGTGGGCCATGCCGGTGTCCTCGCCGTCGAACCACACCGGCTGCGGGTAGCCGGCCAGGCAGGCGCCGGCCGCACCGGAGATCAGGTCGAACTCCTCGAACCGCCGCTCCCCCAGCCAGCCGGAAACCCGGTGCGACAGCTGGGAAACCGGCGGGTGGAGCTCGGCGATCAGGCTGAGGCCGAACAGGGTGCCGGCCATGCCGCCGTGCAGGCCGACGCACTGCATCGGCCGCACGGCGGCATCCAGCCAGGCCGGCACCGCGGACCGCACGGCGGCCTGCGCCGCGCGGTCCGACGAGCCGGCCAGCAGTGTCGCGAGCACGCACGGACCCAGTTCCGGCGAGCCCGCGGCCCGGGTCAGCAGTCCCAGCGACTCATCTGACAGCCGACCAGCGAGCAGATCGCCGAGTCCGGCGCGCGGCCCGCCGGGGCGACCTCGGTCATCCGGGAGTCCAGTTCCGCGATGAGACGGTCCAGTTCGTCGACGGCCAAGACGGATTCCATCCACTGTCCCCTTCCTGATTCCCCACCGCGACCGCGGTGGTGGCTCGGCGGTGCGGCAGCCGCAGCAGCAGCTGCCCGGCGATCGGCTCGCCGTGGTGATCCCGCAACGGCAGGTGGTCCGGGTCCGGCAGCATCTCCTCCAGGACAACGGGATCGCCCAGCCGGGCCAGCTCCCGCGACGCGGCCAGGCTGTGCAGGTCCACCGGTCGCGGCTTGCTGCCCCCGGCCCGGGCGAACACGAAGCGCGGCAGGTCCAGCCCGGCCAGCTCCCGGAAAGTCGAGGGCGGTCGAATCCGCCAGTGCCGCCCGGACAGCACCAGCCCGCCGGCGATCTCCAGTCGTGGCAAGTGATCCCGCTCCGGGAAGGCGGCCATCCGGTTGCCGAAAGAGATCGACCGGCCGCGCGGAGCGGCGGCAGTGAGCAGGGTGACGACCAGACCCCACGGACCGATGGGCGTTCGTGTGGCGTGGTGCATGGGCCACAGCAGATTGCCACCCACGTCCTCAGCGATGACCCGGTTTCCCTCACGCCGCAAGGTGATCCGTCCCAGCGACAGATAACGCCCGGCCGCCGGGAGATAGGCGGCCGCGTCGGCATCGCCCGTCCACAATGGACAATAGAAGGGTCTTCGCACGGCGTTGGCGGCACGGTCGTCCAGTGGTGGCACGAGGATTTCGACCGGCTTGGCCCCCTCTTCGGCCGCGCTACGGGCCAAGAAGTCCCGGTAGGAACTCACTTGCGGCGGTTCGCCGCCGAGTTCGGTCAAGGCGGCGGCGAAGCGGGCGTCCACCACGCCGGCCGGCATGATCGCCTCCAACACGGCACCCCTGGCCATGGGCCGGACCAGGCAGTCCAGCGGCCACTCGGGCAGCGCGGCCGGCAGCAGGCCCAGCTGGTCAAGCGCTTGCGGGGTAAGGACTTCCGGCAGGTCCGGCGATCTTCGACGGTTGGTCTCCGGCATCGGCTCGCCGGCCAGGTACTCGGCGACCAGATCGGTCACCGGCCGCGGCGCGGAGCCGACGGTGGCCAAGATCGGGTGCTCAACCGGCCGGGGCAGGACGTCGGCCAGGCGCAGGGCCTGCAACGCCAGCTCACTGGTCCGGGCCACGAAGTCGACCGGCAGGGCGCCCTGAACTCGCCGGTACACATCGACGAAGCCGTCCAGGGGAACGTTCCAGCTCGTCCGGGGCGGCCGGGACAGCTGCACGATGCCCAGCCCGACCAGATGCTGGAGGAAGCCACGCAGCACGTCCCCGGCATCGGGGGCCAGGCGGCGCACGAGCTCGTCGACATCGTGCACGCCGTCGGCCAGGACGTTGCGGATGGCGTCCAGCAGCGGGGTCCGCCGCACCTCCACCACGCGGGTCGTGGACCAGCAGCGCAGCCGGTCGCCGTCGACCCAGGTCAGCCCGTTCATGGTGATAGTGCCGTCGGCCAGGGTCGCCTGTCTTCGGTCGGCGTTGACGTTGCTGACCCACTGCGCCGAGCACTCCCCGACCACCGGCCATGACGCCGTCTCGGCAACCTCGACCCGGCCGACGTGGGCCAGCCAGCCGCGCGGGGTGGGCTTCGCCGTGCCGCGGGCGATCATCCGCAGCAGGTACTCCGACCGTTGCCGCAAACGCTTGCCACCCCAGTCCTCGCCGGCGTCGAGCCGGCGGCCCACGTCGGCGACCAGCTCCGGCACGGCCCGCGCGACGGTCTCGTCGACCAGCCGCCAAGGCAGCCCTCGTAGCCGCTCACGCTCCCGTTCGATGTCCTCGTCCAACGCCGCCCGCCGCAGCCCGAGCGCCGTCGACCAGGCGGTGGCCCGGGCCAGCTCCGGCAGCGCGCTGCACACCGGGCGACCGTTGTGCAGGTCGCGGCGCAGCACCAGCAGCTCGGCCCGATCCTCGGCGGCCGGGATCAGCGCGCCGACCCAGTCGGCCAGCGACCGGGCGTAGGCGGCGTAGGCCTCCTCCTCGGCCAGCAGTTCCCGCAGGTCGGTGACCAGATCCGGGTTGCCGGCGGCGGTCCACAGGCGTATCGGCAGCCCGGCCACCCGCAGCAGCGCACTCGGTGTTCGCGTTCGCGGACGCTCTGCGTTGAATGATTCGCTCGCAAGCTCGCTCATGCCAGCGCTTCCGTGATCAGGGCCTGCCGGGCCGAGCTCAGCCGGGCCCGGTTCCAGTGGAAGACCACGTAGTACGCCGCAACCTCGGCCGGGTCGACGCCGGCCCGCTCGACCGCCACCCGCCAGCTGCGCGCCGCCGGCGCGGCCGTCGACCGGGTCGTCTCCCAGACACCGCGCAGCTCGGTGCAGGCAATGGCGACCGAGTCGTCCCGGAGCGACACCCGCCGCCCGCAGGTGTCCCGCACGTGCGGCCAGGCCTGGCAGCACAGGCCGAGCCCGCCGAACACCGAGCGCAGCTGTCGCATCGACACCAGCCACGCCGGCAGCTCCGGCCGCGCGTGATGATCGAGCCAGGCCACGGAATCAGCTGTGAACAGGCGGTGCACGTGCGGCATCGCCGCCGGCCCGCCGAACAGGACCGCCTCGGGTTCGTAGACGCCGGGCACGATCCCGTCGATCAGACCCTGCTCGCGCCAGCGCCGGGCCAGCCGGTTGGCCTCGGCCCGCACCCACGGCTCCAGGCCGGGCGCGGCGGCGAACCGGACCCGCAGGCCGGGCGCCTTGTGCATGAAGAAGAAGTCGGTGATCCGGTCGGCCGCGAGCATCTCTCGCACCGCCGCCGCCAGTTCCCCGTAGATTCCCGGTTTCGGCCGGGACAGGCCCAGCTGCGTCCACGTCGGCGCGGCCCCGTCGCGCAGCGCGGCCAGGCCGCCGGACAGGAAGGTGAGACGTTCTTGCTGTGACAGCACGGTTTCCACCTCCGCCCGGGTCGCTTCCCCTTCGACGTTAGGCGAAGTTGGCGGGTTGTCCACGGGTGGTCAGTCGAAGGTGTGAACGGCGCTAACCTGTCGCACATGGTTACCGGACAACCTTGGGAGTGGCCGGAAACGGTCTGGCGGCGGGAAACGGGCCGGGTGCGCGCGGGCCGCAGCCTGCGGCCGTCGAGCTGGCCGGACGGGCGGCAGGCGGCCGTGGCGCTGTCCTTCGACTCCGACCACGAGACGATTCCCCTGCGGGACGCGGAGTTCAGCCCGTGCCAGCTGTCGCAGGGCGAGTACGGCAGCCGCGTCGGCGTGCCGAAAATCCTGAACCTGCTGGCGCGGCACGGGATCCCGGCGACGTTTTTCGTGCCGGCGGTGTCCGCGCTGCTGCATCCGGCCGACATCGACGCGTACGTTCGAGCGGGGCACGAAGTGGCCCTGCACGGCTGGATCCACGAGCGCAACACGGCCCTGCCGCCCGGTGTGGAACGGGACTTGGCTTTGCGGGCCGCCGACACGTTGGAGCGACTTGCCGGCACGCGGCCGGTCGGGCTGCGGACCCCGTCGTGGGACTTCAGCGCCGACACCCTGGCCGTGATCCGGGAGCTGGGCCTGCGCTACGACTCGTCACTGATGGCCGACGACGACCCGTACGAGGTGGTGGCCGACGGCGAGCCGACCGGGCTGGTGGAGATCCCGGTGGAGTGGATCCGGGACGACGCGCCGTTCTTCCCGCGTGATCCGACCCGGCCGAGCGTGCCGCCCCGCCAGGTGCTGACCACCTGGCGGGACGAGTTCGACGCCGCCTACGCCGACGGCGGGCTGTTCCAGCTCACGATGCACCCGCACGTGATCGGGCACCGGTCCCGGTTCGTGGCGCTGCGCCAGCTGGTCGAGTACATCGCCGGGCACAACGTGTGGTTCGCGTCACACGCTGACGTTGCCGGCTGGTGCCTGCGCGAGTGAGGCCGCGGCGGCCTTGGCGCTGCGGGTCCAGTCCCGCCAGCCCTTGATCACCAGGGCCGTGAACACGATGTAGACGCTGGCGCTGAAGTACAGGCCGGACGCGATCTGCAGCGGCACGCCGATCGCGTCCACCAGCAGCCAGACCAGCCAGAACTCGACCAGGCGCAGGCCCTGGGCGGCGTAGGCGACGGCGGTGCCGATGAAGATCGCCGCGTCCGGCCACGGGGCCCAGGACCCGTTGGTGGCCTGCAGCAGCAGCGCCATGCCGATGGTGCCGAGGACCAGCGCCGCGGCGAGGGCGCCCAGCTCGGGCCAGGTGGAGCGGCGGACCAGCACGCCGTACTCGGCGTCACGGCGGCGGGTCCACGCCCACCAGCCGTACAGCGAGATGGCGAACACGATGACCTGCCGCAGCGCGAGTCCGCCCAGGTGGGCCGAGGTGTAGACGGAGAACAGCAGGACCGCGGCGGCGATCTGCACCGGCCATGTCCACAGGGTGCGGCGCTGGGCCAGGAACACCACGGCCACCGCGCCGATCTGACCCAACAGCTCCGCGAACGAGATGTGCTCGCCCAGCAGCGTCAGCCCGTGCTCCAGCAACCAGTTCACCCTGGTCAGCCCCCTTCTCCGGCTCGGTTCCGGGGCTGTTTCGCGCGCACGCCGATGGCGGACGTGTGCGCGCCTCTCATCCGGACTGTCACCGTCGGCCCTGGAGTCGCACCAGGTCGGCCGCTCGGCATCGCTGCCTTGCGGTTCGCGGGCTGTACCGCCGGTTTGGAATTTCACCAAGCCCCGGAGCGCACGTCTCCTGACTGGAGAACATAAGCCCCGGGGCCGGTTATTCCGGAGGGATTTAGGTCACTCGGGCCGCGACTGCTGGTCCGGGTCGGGCCGGGGGAAGCCCTGCGCCGGCGTGGGAGTGTCGGACCCCGGCGGCTGGTTGCGTTCCCACGGCGCGTCCTGGGCCGACCCGTCGGCCGGACGGCTGGCCGCCTCGGCCTGGGCCCGGGTCAGCCACTGCTCCCAGCGGGACTGCATCGGGCGGACCATGCCGCCACCCACACCCACCACCAGGATGCCGCCGACCGTGGCCAACGCGAAGATCAGCACCGGCTCGGTGACCGTGGTCGCGATGCCCAACTGGTTCAGCGCCGCGATGACACCCAGCGCCAGCAGGAAGGCGTAGCTGACGGTGCCGAGCAGCTGTCCGTACTGCCGGCCGGCCAGCGCACCCGTGATCAGGGTGCGCACCACCCGGGCGATCGCCGAGGCGATCAGCACCAGGATGATCGCCACCACCACCCGTGGCAGGTACGCGATGACCTGGTTGAGCAGGTCGCTGACCGGGTTGCCGGTGCCGAACACGCCGAACGCGTAGTTCAGCGCGATCAGCATGACGAAGTAGAAGACCAGTTGGACGATCAGCTTGCCCGCGTCCACCGGTGATTTCGGCCCGCCCAGCCCCGACCGCTCGACCAGCCGGCCGAAGCCGACCTTGCCGAGCAGCAGCTCGACCGCCTTGGACAGCGCCTTGGCCACCAGCCATCCGACCAGCAGCACGATGAGAAAGCCCAGCAGCTTGGGCACGAACGTGGTGATCAGCGCCCACGCGTCGCCCAGCCCCTGACTGAGTTGATCGCCCATTGCCGAATGGTTTCGCAGCGTCCACCGTGGAGCAACTCGACACGGTTGGCACGAAAGGGGGAACCGCGTGGCGCCTGGCCCCACTTTGATCCACAGTGGACACACCGGTGGGGACCGGGGAGACGGAGGCCGCCCGGCGCCAAGCGCCCGGCGGCCTCCGGCATGTCAACGCCCCGAGCCCACCACCAGGAAAGACCAGCGCCGCCGACACAAGACACAGGCCCGCCGGCGCCAGTTGGAAACGCGAGTCCCGCTCTCGGGCAGGCGAGTCCCGTCCTCGGGCCCCACCACTTCACACAACCACGCTGGAAATGGCCCGAGGGCGGGACTCGCTGTAACACGTGAGCAGGACTCGCGCTATCGGCAACCACCCCACCACGACGAGACCCCGCCCCCAGAACCGGTAGTTCAGTTGCCCGAGAGCGGGACTCGCGATCAGAACGGGGCTAGGGCGGAGAGGTAGTTGTGCACGGACTGGCCGAGGGTGGCGGAGCGGGCGGGCAGGGTGTCGGCGGGGACGTCGGGGCGGGGCGAGCCGGGGCAGACCGACGAGCTGTCGGGCAGGACGCCGTCGACGAAGTAGCGGTTGATCTTCTCGGTGGCGCAGGGGTTGGTGCCGTACTGGCCGTGGGCGCCCTCGTCGGAGACGGTGATGAGATTGTCCCGAAGGCGTTGCGCCATGGCGGGTCCGCCGGCGTACTCGGTCTGGGTGTCGCCCTCTCCCTGCACGACAACCCCGACGGGATAGCCCCTGCGGGCCAGGGAAACCGGCGGCTCGGCGGGAGTGAAGGAGCGGTAGGTGCAGGTGGTCGGAGCCGCCCGCAGCACACCGTAGCCGTACGGGAAGGCGTCCCGATAGATGCGCATGTCCTGGTAGTAGGTGGTCACGTCAGTTGGCCAGTCGGCCTCGCAGGTGACGGTGTCGAAAACACCGGACTGCAAGGCGTCCAGGCCCCGCTGGGCCAGTGCGGTGCCGGCGCCGACGGCGTCGCCGACGGCGACATGGTCGCCCTTGCGCAGGGACACCAGCACCTGGGCCAGGTCCGACCACAGTGGACGGTAGCGGGCGCCCTCGCCGACGGCCCCGTCGAGGGTGCTGCGGGTGAACTTGCCGACCGGGGACTTGGCCAGGGTGCTGGCCAACTGTTCGACGGAGACCAGCACGGCGGCCCGCCCGACGCCGAGGCCGAAGGCCCCGTTGCGGTCCCCGACCCACGCGGCCCAAGAGTCCACATCGGACCGATAGGCGGCGGCCTGCTCCATGAACTGCCGACGCCAGATCCACTCGGGGTGCACGGACGAGTCCAGCACGGACAGGTTCAGCCGATCGGGGAACAGACTCCCGTAGACGGCCCCGAGATAGGTGCCGTACGAGTAGCCGAGGTAGTTGATCTTGGCGACTCCCAGCGCGTCGCGGATCTGGTCCATGTCCCGGGCGGTGTCCCGGGTGTCGATGAACGGCCGGATGCCGCCGCCGGAGCGCTTGCAGGCGTCCTCGGTCGAGCGGGCGTCGGCGGCCCACGCCGCGAACTGGTCGTCGGCGGGCCGGGACTCCAGGCCGGCGAGACCACGCGGGGTCAGGCAGCGCAGGGCGGTGGACGAGCCGACACCGCGGGGGTCGAAGCCGACGAGGTCGTAGTACTGGCCGAGCGGCGTGTGGTCGGCGATGTAGCGCGGCATGGACAGCCCGCTGCCGCCGGGCCCGCCGGGGTTGATCAGCAGCACTCCCTTGCGGTGCGCGGGATCGGCGGCCGGGCGCCGGCTCACCATGACGGCTATGGTGCCCTGGTCGGGGTGCACGTAGTCCAGCGGCACGGACAGCGTGGCGCATTCGAGTGCGGCGAGCGCGCCGGAGCACGGGCCCCAGACCACCCGCTGCGCCTGCGCCGGAGTCACCAGCGACACGACAGCGAGCAGGCTCAGCGCGACGGGCAGCAGTCTTCGCAAGTCAACCTCCTCCATGGCTTTCAACCCCGAACATAGGGGCGATTTCGGTCCGCGAGCTGGTTGTTCAGTCGACCGGGTGGGTGGCGTGCAAAGCTGTGGCAATGGGTGATCTGGCGTGGGACTCGTTGTCGACGGAGACGTTGCGCCGGCTCGAGCACGCCTCGGGCCGGCTGGCCACCGGCACGATCGGCGAGATGGAGCGGCGGCTGCCGTGGTTCCGGCGACTGCCGGCCGACCAGCGGGCCAGCGTGCTGATGGTCACCCAGTCCGGGGTCGCCGGCTTCGTGTCGTGGCTGCGCGACAACAAGCAGGCGATCCGGCTGACCGCCGAGGCGTTCCGCTCCGCCCCCAAGGACATGTCGCGCTGGGTGAGCCTGCGCCAGACCGTGGAACTGGTCCGGGTGGCGCTGGAGGTCTTCGAGCAGATGCTGCCGGACATCGCCGCCGACGAGAAGGAGCGCGGCCAGCTGACCGAGGCGGTGCTGCGCTACGGCCGGGAGATCGCCTTCGCCGCCGCCACTTCCTATGCGGCGGCCGCCGAGGCCCGTGGCGCGTGGGACGCCCGGCTGGAGGCGTTGATCGTGGACGGCATCGTCCGTGGCGACGCCGAGGAGTCCCTGCTGTCCCGGGCGTCGGCGCTGGGCTGGCAGCAGGCGGCCGAGGCCACGGTCCTGGTCGGCAACCCGATGTCGGCCGAGCCGACCCGGGTGGTGTTCGACGTGCGCAGCCGGGCCGCCCGGATCCACCGGCCGGTGCTGCTCAGCGTGCAGGGATCACGGCTGGTGGTGGTGCTGGGCGGCTCCGAGGACGAGGCCCGGGGCCAGGAGGTGCTGGCCAAGATGGCCGAGGCGTTCGGCCCCGGCCCGGTGGTCGTCGGGCCGACGGTGGACAGCATCGCCGAGGCGCACCGCAGCGCCTCCGACGCCCTGTCCGGCCTGCGGGCGGTGGTCGGCTGGCCGACCGCGCCGCGGCCGGTGCGGTCGCTGGACCTGCTGCCGGAGCGGGCGCTGGCCGGCGACCCGGAGGCGGAGTGGCAGCTGATCGAGCGCATCGCCCGGCCGCTGGAGGAGGCCACCGGCGGGCTGATGGCCACAGTGGACGCGTTCCTGGAGACCGGCGGCGTGCTGGAGGCGTGCGCCCGCAACCTGTTCGTGCACCCGAACACGGTCCGGTACCGGCTCAAGCGGGTCACGGAGCTCACCGGCCGCAACGCCAACGACCCGCGCGACGCCCTGGTGCTGCGGGTGGCGCTGACCGTGGGCCGGCTGGCCAAGGCCCGCGGCCTGTGGTGACAGTGAGCGACGCCTCAGGGGCTGGGATGCGACGCCTTCGACAACCCTCCAGGCCGCTCACTGGACATTTTCTAGCAACCTTTGGAGGGTTCCTACAACGCTGACCATCGGACTTCGTCGGTGGCGACATCCCGGGACGCCGCCGCGACCGTGTTCAGTGATCTGGTGATCGCGCTGCTCGCTCCCGGACAGGGATCTCAGGCCCCCGGCATGCTCGCCCCATGGCTCGAACTGGACGGCGTCGCGGAGCTCGTGGCCGGTTGGTCCGAGACCACCGGCCTCGACCTGGCCCGGCTGGGCAGCACGGCGGACGCCGAGGAGATCAAGGACACCGCCATCACGCAGCCGCTGATCGTGGCGCTGACCCTGGTGGCCTTCCGCGAGCTCCAGCGGCGGGTGCCGGTGCCGGCGGCCGCGCCGGTGGCCGGTCACTCCATCGGCGAGCTGGCCGCGTCGGCGATCGCCGGCGTGCTGTCCATGGACGACGCCGTGGCGCTGGCCGCGGTGCGCGGCCGCGCGATGGCCGAGGCCTGCGCCCTGGAGCCGACCGGCATGGCCGCGGTGATGGGCGGCGAGGCCGACGAGCTGCTGGCCCGGCTGGACGAGTACGGCCTGGTCCCGGCCAACCGCAACGGCGCCGGCCAGACCATCGCCGCCGGCTCGTTGACCGCGCTGCAGAAGCTGGCCGACGAGCGGCCGGCCGGCACCAAGGTGGTGATGTTGAAGGTGGCGGGCGCCTTCCACACCCACTACATGGACCCGGCCCGGGAGACGCTGCGGGAGAAGGTGGCCGGCGTGGCCACCGCCGACCCGAACCGGCCGCTGCTGTCCAACGCGGACGGCTCCGTGGTCACCAGCGGCTCCGAGATGCTCGGCCGCCTGGTCGCCCAGGTGACCCTGCCGGTGCGCTGGGACCTGTGCATGGACACGCTGGCCCGCTCCGGCGTGACGACCACCATCGAACTGGCCCCGGGCGGCGCGCTGACCGGCCTGGTCAAGCGGCAGCTCAAGGACGTCGTGACCAAGCCGATCGCGATCAAGACCCCGGCGGACCTGGACAAGGCAGTGGAGGCGGTGCAGCAGTGAGCGAGCGTCCCAGTCTGATCGGCCGCACCGGCCCGGCCGGCACCCGGCTGTTGGGCTTCGGCAGCGCCCAGGGCAACCGGGTCGTCACCAACGACGACATCGCGGCGATGGGCGTGGACACCAACGACGAGTGGATCCGGCAGCGGGTCGGCATCGTCGAGCGGCGGTTGTGCGACCCGGACCAGACGCTGGTCGACCTGGCCGTGGCCGCCGGCGCCAACGCGCTGGCCGACTCGGGCGTGGCGGCCGGCGAGATCGACACCGTGCTGGTGGCGACCTGCACCATGCCGGGCAACATCCCCAACGCGGCCGCGCAGACCGCGGACCGGATCGGCGTCAGCTCGCCGGCCGCCTTCGACCTGAACGCCGCGTGCGCCGGCTTCCCGTACTCGCTGACCGTGGCCAGCGACATGATCCGGGGCGGCAGCGCGAACAAGGTCTTGGTGATCGGGGCCGAGCGGTTCACCGACTGGGTGGACTGGTCCGACCGCGGCAACTGCATCATCTTCGCCGACGGCGCGGGAGCCTGTGTGGTCGGGCCGGCCGACGAGCCGCTGATCGCGCCGGCCGTGCTGGGCAGCTCCGGCGACCTGGTGGACATGATCGGCCTGACCCCGGCCGGCCACATCTTCCAGGAGGGCCAGTCGGTGTTCCGCTGGGCCACCACCCAGATCGCGCCGATCGCCGAGCGCGCGGTGGAGGCGGCCGGCGTGAAGCTGTCCGACATCGACGTGCTGGTGCCGCACCAGGCCAACCTGCGCATCGTCGAGCACATCGCCAAGAAGCTGCGGGCCAAGGGCGCCCGCGACGACATGGTGGTGGCCGACGACATCGTGCACTCCGGCAACACCTCGTCCGCCTCGATCCCGATGGCCATCGACCACATGCGGGCCGACGGCCGGATCTCCAGCGGCGACGTGATGCTGCTGGTCGGCTTCGGCGCCGGCCTGTCCTACTCGGGCCAGGTCGCCATCTGCCCCTGACGGGCACAGCTTTCCGGTGCGGCGACCCGCCCCGCCGGGGAATCACGATGAAAGGAACCACAAGGTGGACAACGAGGAGATCCGCACCGGGCTGGCCGAGATCGTCGAGGAGGTCGCGGGTGTGGCCGTCGACGACGTGACGGTCGAGAAGTCCTTCGTCGACGACCTGGACATCGACTCGCTGTCCATGGTGGAGATCGCGGTGCAGGCCGAGGACAAGTTCGGCGTGAAGATCCCGGACGACGAGCTGGCCAACCTGAAGACGGTCGGCGACGCGGTGAACTACATCGCCAGCAACGCCTGAGCTTGTCGGGAACGAACTGCAGTAGAGCGGAGGCGAAGTGAGCTCTGTCGACGTCGTCGTCACCGGTGTCGGCGCGACGACCCCACTGGGCGGGGACGTCGCGTCCACCTGGGACGGCCTGCTCGCCGGCCGCAGCGGGGTATCGACCCTGGACGCGGACTGGGTGCACAAGTACGAGCTGCCGGTGCAGATCGCCGCGCAGCTCAAGGTTCAGCCCACCGAGATCCTGCCCAGGGTTGAGGCCCGGCGGCTGGACCGCAGCGAGCAGGTCGCCATGGTGGCGTCCCGGCAGGCTTACTCCGACGCCGGCCTCGACGAGGACGCCGTCGACCCGGAGCGGCTCGCGGTGATCATCGGCACCGGCATCGGCGGCGCGCTGACCCTGCTCGCGCAGGACGACCTGCTGGAGACGGCGGGCCTGCGCAAGGTGTCGCCGCTGACCGTGCCGATGCTGATGCCCAACGGCCCGGCCGCGCACGTCGGCCTGACGCTCAAGGCCCGGGCCGGGGTGCACGCCCCGGTGTCGGCCTGCGCGTCCGGCGCGGAGGCGATCGCCTGGGCCTACCGGATGATCCGCAGCGGCGAGGCCGACGTGGTGGTGGCCGGCGGCGCCGAGGCGTGCATCACCGGCATCACGATGGCCGGCTTCGCGCAGGCCCGGACCATGTCCACCCGCAACAGCGCGCCGGAGCAGGCCTCCCGGCCGTTCGACGTGGAGCGGGACGGGTTCGTGCTCGGCGAGGGCGCCGGCATCATGGTGCTGGAGCGGGCCGACCACGCCAAGGCCCGCGGGGCCAAGGTGTACGGCCGGCTGGCCGGCATCGGCACCAGCTCCGACGCGTACCACATCACCGGGCCCGACCCGGAGGGCAACGGCCAGCTGCGCGCCATCAAGGCGGCCATGCGCAGCGGGGAGCTGGCGGCCGAGGACATCGGGCACGTGAACTGCCACGCCACCTCGACGCCGGTCGGCGACACGATCGAGTCGATCGCCATCCACCGGGCGATCGGCGACCATCCGCTGCTGACCGCGCCGAAGGGGTCGTTGGGCCACCTGCTGGGGGCGTCCGGCGCGGTGGAGGCCATCGCGACCGTGCTGTCCATCCGCGACGGCGTCATCCCGCCGACCGCGAACCTGCAGACGCCGGATCCGGCGCTGCTGCACGAGGTGGTGGCCGGCGAGCCGCGTCGGGTGGAGCTCAAGGCCGCGATCAACGACTCGTTCGGCTTCGGCGGCCACAACGTGGCCCTCGCCTTCGCCAAGGTCTGACGTTTGCGCCGGGAGGGGGGCTTTCCTGCGTTGGATGCAGGTAAAGCCCCCTTCCCAGCTTTTCTTGGTGCTCAGAAGGGGGCATTCCTGGCGTTGAACGCCAGGAATGCCCCCTTCCGGGCTTGTTCGGGACGTCAGGCCGGGCGGATCTCGTCCCAGGCCACGGGCAGCGCCGCGGGGCCGTAGACAGTGGTGTCGGCCTTGAACTGGATCTCGGCCAGCGAGGTGGCCAGCCGCAGGGTCGGCACCCGGCGCGGCAGGGTGGCCAGCGCGGTGGTCAGCTCCAGTCGGGCGATCTGCTGGCCGGCGCACTGGTGCGGGCCGTGGCCGAAGCCGATGTGGCCGCTGGTGGCCCGGTCGATGTCCAGCCGCTCCGGCTCGGCGAAGCGCTCCGGGTCGTGGTTGGCCGCCTGGATGGCCACCACCACGTAGTCGCCGGCGGCGATCGGCACGCCGCCGATCTCAGTGTCCTCGGTGGCCACCCGCATCAGCCCGGAGCCGACGCCCAGCAGCCGCACCAGCTCCTCGGCGGCGTTGGCGGCCCGCGACGGGTCGGCGGCCAGCAGGTCGAACTGCTCGCGGTTCTCCAGCAGGGCCAGCGTGCCGTAGGTGATCATGCTGGCCGTGGTGTCGTAGCCGGCGACCAGCAGGCCGGCCGCCATCTTGGTCAGCTCCAGGTCGGTGAACGGCTGCTCGTGCCGCTGGCCCCGGTCGACCATGACGCTCATCGCGTCCTCGCCGGGCGCGACGCGGCGGGCCCGGACCAGATCGCCGACGTACTCGAAGAGCGGGAACTTCAACGCGTCCAGGTCGTCCACGTCGGACTTGCCGCTGAACAGCGAGTCGGCCACCCGGTGGAAGATCTCGCGGTCGGCGTAGGGCACGTCCAGCAGCTCGGCGATCACCGAGGTGGTCAGCGGCTTGGAGAACCGCTCGTGCAGGTCGACCGGCCCGATCTCGCCGGCCAGCCCGTCCAGCAGCTCATCGGCGGTGCGCTGCACCATCGGCCGGAACTCCTCGATCCGGCGCATGGTGGAGATGGCCGGCGCGAACACCCGCCGGAAGCGGACGTGGTCGGGCCCGTCCATGCGGGCGAAGTCGCCCTCCTCCAGCGGCTGGTCCGGCGGCTGGTTGGCCAGCATGTGGCCGGCCTGCCCGGAGTTGTTGCTGAAACGCCGCGGGTCACCCATCACCTCGCGCACGTCGGCGTAGCGGGTGACCAGCCACGCGTCGAGGCCGGTCGGGCAGGTGACCCGGACCACCGGGGCTTCGGTGCGCAGGGCGGCGACCTCGGGCGCGGGCCCGAACGGACAGACGTCCTCGCGGGGCACGGGCAGGGGTCGGGCGCTGATCGTCGACGACAAGACGACTCCTTGTTGCGGTAAAACATCCCACCAGTTCGAGGTAAACACTATTCACTCGACCGTGTGATCCGCGAGTGGAGCAGGACGCACGACGCCGGGAGGTGCCCGATCAGGCAGGGTTCCGATTCCCCGGCCACCCCGGCGAATCCGGTCCGATCAGGCAGGATCGCTGTCCGGATGACGGCGGCGCGTGTCCGATCGGGGAGAGCTCCGGGGGGTTTATCCCTCGCACTTCTTGGCGATCACCGAGGGGCTGCCGATGCGAAAGCTGCCGCTGCCCATGTCCTCCATCGGCCACACCATCCACCAGTTGATACAGGTGGCCTTGAGGGTGTCCGGGGCGTCGGCGAGGTCCTGCTTGCTGGTGAACGAGCCGAACACGTCCGCGCCCTTGTCGGTGGCCTCGATCCGGTAGACGGTCATGTCGCTGTCCTTGGTGCTGCGCAGACCGCCGAGCCAGTCCTGCTGGGTCTGCTGCTGCGCCACCTTCGGCGTCATCGTCTTGCGCCACAGGTTGTAGTCCTGGTCGTTGGTGGCGTTGAAGTAGCTCTGGATGGCGTTCTGCACCCGGCTGAACAGCGGGTCGTTCTGGGCGAACGGCAGGAAGTACACCGAGCGCGGGTCCGGCGGCCGGACGGCCGGCGGCGCGGACGACTCGCTGGTGACCGGCGCGTGGCTGACCGACGGCGGCTTGGTCACCGCGTAGACCTGGCGGGCGATCAGGCCGCCGACCATCGCGCAGACCGCGATCAGCAACGTGATCGGGATCAGCCACGTCAGCGTCGTCCGATTGGGTGAAGCCTGCGGGGTCACGACAAGGAGAGTGCCACGGCTCACCCCACCCGGTGCAACCAGGTCACCGGCGCGCCGTCGCCGGCCCGGCGGAACGGCTCCAGGGCGTCGTCCCAGGGCTTGCCCAGCAGCGAGTCGACGCCGTGCGCGAAGGACTCGCCGGTCCTGGCCTTGGCGGCCAGGGCCCGCAGCTGGTCCTCGGCCACCACGACGTCGCCGTTGGCGGCCGCGCGGGCGTGCCACAGCCCGATGCCGGGGGCGAAGCAGAAGCGCTCGCCGTCCACGCCGGGGCTGGGGTCCTCGGTGACCTCGAACCTGATCATGGGCCACGCCTTGAGCGCGCCGCACAGCTGCGCGCCGGTGCCCGGCTCGCCGGTCCACGCGCACTCGGCCCGCAACTGGCCGGGGGCGGCCGGTTGCGCGGACCAGCGCAGGTCGGCCCGGACCCCGAGGGTGCCCGAGATGGCCCACTCGACGTGCGGACAGACCGCAGACGGCGACGAGTGGACGTACACCACGCCACTGGTCTTGCCACGGTTGTTCACTGCTGACCTCCGCCACTCGCCGAGGGACGTCTTCCCCTACGCCCTCACGTGCCGGTGACCACCAGCGGATCAAGCCGATGCGCCATTCTGCCCTGTGCCCGGGCTCAGCCGCCACCGCAACCGCAAGATCACGGGGCAGAGATCACCCGGGCGAGGGGGCACCAACACAGGTGAGGTCGATCACAGGACGGGAGGTGGCTGGCGGCGGCCGGCCGGTTACCGTTGACCCCTCGGGTCAAGGTGTGCCCTCGGGTCAATCAGCTGGGGAGGTGGGCGCCGTGCGCCTGGTGCGACTGGGCGACGCGCAGTCCGCGGTCGCGGCCGACGTCAAGGCGGCGCTGGCGTCGTGGGGCGGCGGCGACGCCGTGCTCGGCGGCGTGGCGCTGGCCGGCTACCTGCCGCCCGGCCGGCCCCGGCCGGTGGACATGCTGGTGCTGCTGCCCAACGCGGCGGTGGTGGTCGCGGGCGTGGACCTGCCGGACCCGGCCATGCGGCTGGACGCGCCGGTCACCGGCCAGTGGAAGATCGACGGCTGGCCGCTGGTCGGCCCGGACCCGACGGTCAACCCGGCGGCCGAGGCGGTCGGCGTGGCCGCGGCGGTGGCCGAAGTGGTGCGGGAGACTGGCTTACCCGTTCGGCTGATCCTGGCCATCGGCCCTTACGTCGGTCAGGTGACGCAGCCTCAGATGGACCTGGACCGCGGCATCCGGGTGCTGCACCCGATGCCGACCACGCTGCTGGCCGCCGTGCGCGACGTCGCCGGCCCGGCCCCGGGCATCACCGCCGAGCAGGCCGGCGGGCTGCTCATCCACCTCTGCCCGGACGAGCGGTTCACCACCGACGAGCTGATCGCCGAGGGCTTCCCGGCGGCCGCGACGGCCGCGCCAGCCGAGACGCCGGCCCGCAAGCGCCGCCGCTGGCTGCCGATCGGGGCGGCCGCGCTGATCGGGGCGCTGGCCGTGGGCAGCGTCATCGCCGCCCTGAGCACCGCCGGCGGCCCGGCTCCGGCCGCCGCCTCGCAGGCCGCCGGCTACACCCGGGTCGAGACCGTCGACGACGAGAGCCGGTGCGCCGACCACGCGTACGGGGACGTGAAGGTGTGGCTGAGCCACAACCAGTGCGTGGACCTGCGGCGCTGGAACTACCGGGTCGAGGACTCCGGGCGGCCGGCCGGGGTGGCCGTCGCCGAGATCCGCTTCGGCGGGCCCGAGCCGGCCGCCGCGTTCCAGTCGCTGGCCGAGCAGCCCGGCGCCGGCGGCATCACCGAGCTGCTGCGGGAGCGCCCGTGGCCGGGCGGCCCGACCTCGTTCGACCGAGCCGCCTTCACCAGCAACCGGTCCGGCGGCACGGTCCGGCTGGTCGAGACCGTCTGGATCGGACAGCCCAGCGCCGCCGACGACCCGGCGCTGGTGTCCCTGGCCAAGCGGACCTTGAACCTGGCCCTGTCCTAGCCGGCCCCGTCAAGTCAGAGGCCGTAGGCCTCCAGGAGGCGGAGCCAGACCTCGCTGATCGTCGGGTAGGACGGCACCGCGTGCCACAGCCGCTCCAGCGGCACCTCGCCGACGATGGCCACGGTCGCCGAGTGCAGCAGCTCGGCCACGTCCTGGCCGACGAAGGTCACGCCGACCAGCACACGTCGTTGCTCGTCGACGACCATCCGGGCCTTGCCGCGGTAGCCGTCGGCGTGCACCGAGGAGCCGGCGACGGCGATGTCCAGGTCCACGACCTTGGTCTCGATGCCGGCGGCGGCCGCCTGCGCGGCGGTCAGGCCGACGGAGGCGACCTCGGGGTCGGTGAACACGACCGCCGGCACCGAGGCGTGGTCGGCGGTGGCCGCGTACTGGCTCCATGGCGGCGTCTCGACCGGGCCCTTGGCCCGCGCGGCGATCACGTCGCCGACCACCCGGGCGGCGTACTTGCCCTGGTGGGTCAGCAGCGCGCGGCCGGTGACGTCGCCGGCGGCGTACAGCCACTGACCGTCCACCCCGGACACCAGGCCGGAGTCGTCGACGTGCAGCGTCTCGCCGGGGGTCAACCCAACCGTCTCCACGCCCAGGCTGGTGGTCGCGGGCCGGCGGCCGGTGGCGACCAGCAGCTCGTCGGCCTTGAGCACGGTGCCGTCGGCCAGGCCCAGGGATATGTCGCCGTCGCCGGCCCGGGACACGCTGACGGCCTTGGCCCCGGTGCGCAGGCGGACGCCGTCCTCGACCAGGCCCTCGGCGACGAGCTCGCCGGCGATCGGCTCCAGCTTCGGCAGCGGCCGGTCGCCGCTGATCACCAGGTCCACCTCGGCGCCGAGCCGCCGCCAGGCCTGGGCCAGCTCCACGCCGACCACGCCGCCGCCGAGCACGATCAGCCGGCCCGGGACCTCCTTGGCCGACGTGGCGTCGCGGGAGGTCCACACCCTCGTGTCGGCGATGCCCTCCAGCGGCGGCATGCTTGGCACGCTGCCGGTGCACACGGCCACCGCCTGCCGGGCGGTCAGCGTCCGGTCGCCGACCACCACCCGGCGCTCGCCGTCCAGCCGGGCGCTGCCGCGGACGACGGTGATGCCGGCGCCTTCGGCCCACTGCACCTGGCCGGCGTCATCCCAGTTGGACGTGAAGTAGGTGCGCCGGGCCAGCACCGCGGCGGCGTCCAAGTGGTCGCCCACCGGCACGCCGGGCAGTCGGCGGGCGGCGGCCAGCGCGTGCCCGGGCCGCAGCAGAGCCTTGCTCGGCATGCAGGCCCAGTACGAGCACTCCCCGCCGACCAGCTCGTGCTCGACCAGGGCGGCGGTCAGCCCGCCCCGGACCGCCCGCGCGGCGACGTTCTCGCCGACCGCGCCGCCACCGATCACGATCACGTCGAAGGTGCCCTGGTCGCTTGTCTCTGTCACGACGCAACCTCACACCACCGGTGATCCACGGGCAAGCCGGCCCCGGCCGTCCGGGCACTAATCGCTGAGCGCGGCGGTGGCCTCGGGGGTGTAGGCGAACAGACCGGGCAGGCCGCCGGTGTGCAGGAACAGCACGGTCTCGTCGGCGGCGATGGAACCGTCGCCGATCAGGGACACCATGCCGGCGGCGGTCTTGCCGGAGTAGACGGGCTCCAGGGTGATCGCCTCGGTCGAGCCGAACAGCGAGATGGCCCGCCACACGTCCTCGGTGGGCTGGCCGTAGCCGGGGCCGAGGGTGCGGTCGGTGATCCGGACCCGGTCCAGCGACGGCGGCGCGATGTCCAACAGCGCGGCCGTCTCCTCGATCAGCGGCGACAGGACCTGGCGGGCCGCCTCGACCGGACGGGACACGGCGATCAGGTCGATGTCGATCTCCCAGCCGAACGCGGCCGCGCCGACGACCAGACCGGCCGCGGTGCCGGCGCTGGCCAGCGGAGCGACCAGCCGGGACGGCCACACGCCGGTGTCGCCGAACTGCTCGATCAGTTCGGCGACCGCCTGCACATAGCCGAGAGCCCCTACGCCAGTGGAACCACCGACGGGGATGGACACCGTCTTTCCGTGAGCAGCCAACAACTCCTGGTGACGAACCTCGGCCTGCTCGTCGGTGTCGAGCACGTGCACGGTCGCGCCGTAGACGCGGTCGAGCAGGATGTTGCCCGACCGCTCGTACGCCTCGCCGTCACGCGGCACCGCGCGCGTGAGCACCAGGTCGCAGGCCAGCCCGAGCCGGGCGCAGGCGGCCGCGGTCAGCCGGCCGTGGTTGGTCTGGACCGCGCCGAAGGTGACGACCCGCTCGGCGCCGTCACGGACGGCGGCGCCCAGCAGGAACTCCAGTTTGCGCAGCTTGTTGCCGCCGACGCCGATCAGGCTCACGTCGTCGCGCTTGACCAGGACCCGTGTTCCCAGCCGGTCGGACAGCCGCGGGCACGCCTGCAGCGGCGATGGCCACTGTCCCAACCGGATGCGAGGGAAGCTCGACAGGTCCGTGGCCATCCGCGCGGTGTCCTCTCGCCGTCAGCTCTTCTCCAGCGCCTTGGCCAACAGCGTAGTCATGACTTCCTGTGCCGTCGCGACCACTTGGCGTCGCTGCCGGCTCGGCACCCGGTCGGCCATCTGCAGCAGTGACCCGCCGGATTCCACCGCGGCGAGGAACGCCAGGCGGTAACCCGCGCCCTTGCGCACCTTGTACCGCGCGGCGAACAGCGCGCCGATCTTGTCGGCGACCAGCCGGCGATGGTCGGACTCCGGATCCTCGAGGTGGTTGTCCATCACCTCGGCGAAGCGGACGCGCCCGAAGTCGGGGTCCTGCTTGCGCATCCGTTCGTGCACCGCGAGGACGCCGGCGACCGCCTGGCGCCAGTCGTCGGGCGCACCCTCGAAGTACTCCTCGACCTCCGTGAGGAACTTGTCGGTGCTGCGCAGCGCCAGCGCGCGCACCACCGACCGCTTGTCGGGGAAGTACTGGTAGAAGGACCCGATCGGAATGCCCGCCGACTCGGCGATGCGAGCCGTGGTGATCGAGTCGTAGTCCCGCTCGCCCAGCAGCGCCTGGCACGCGTCGAGGATCGCGGTCACGGTGGCCGCTCCCCTTGCCTGCACGGGCTGTCTGCGCATCAGCAGGGCAAGTCTGCTGTTGGTGTGATCGTCCTGCACCGGAACATGGTGCGGCCTCACGACCCGTTTCACGCACTGTTCGGGCCAAACACTCAGCGGACTGCCAGGAAAGTCGGGGCCGAATGGAAGCGTTTTCGCGCTGACCAGGGAAAACGTCATTAGGGCCCATATGAGGGGTCATCACCCGGGCGGCCGAGTAACGCTCACTCTGTGGCAAACGGTTTGCAACACGCCGTGATCACGGGCGTGCCCCGCCCGGCTGGGACCGGACGGGGCACGTCGTTTTTTCCAGATGGCGACCAGAGCGCCGGGACCTACTTGATGCCGGCGGCCAGGATCTTGGCGGCGTCCGGCGAGCCGATGCCGGTCACCAGGTCGAAGCCGGCGCCGGCCTTGTAGGCCCCGTTGCTGCCGCTGGTGATGTCGTGGAAGTTCGACGCGGCGATCGAGTACAGCTTGGTGTTGGCCGAGCCCAGGCCGGTCTTGCCCTGAGCGGCGGCGGACTGGTTGTAGACCGCGGCGACGCCGGCCCAGATCGGGGCCGCGCCGGAGGTGCCGTACACCGAGGTCCACTGTCCCTGGGTGTAGACGGAGATGCCCGTGGGTCCACCCTGGGCGGAAACATCGGGCACCTGGCGCTTGCCGGTGCTGCCGACCTTCACGCCGCTCTGGAACGAGGGCAGCGCGAACACGGTGGAAGTGCCGCCGCCGGAGCCGTTCCACGCGGTCTCGCTCTTCCACGAAGTGGTCGTGGAAGTGGACAGGTTGGTCCCGCCGACGCCGGTCACGTACGGGTCGCTGGCCGGGTAGTCGACGCTGGTGCTGCCGTCGCCGTTGTCGTCGGAGCCGCTGTCGCCGGAGGCGGCGAAGAAGCTCTGACCCTGCGCGGCGCCCTGCTTGAACACGTTGTCCACGGCCTGGATGCCCGAGGTGGTGCGGCCCTTCTCGGACAGGCCCCAGCTGATCGAGGTCACCGAGATCTTGCTGGCCACGATGGCGTTGGCCAGGTCGACCTCGCCCTGGTCGGTGTTCGGGGCCTCGAACACGGTGATGTTGGCCTTCGGCGCGATCGCCTGCACGGCCTCGATGTCCAACTCCACCTCGACCTGGCCGTCGCCCAGCGCGCCGGAGCCGCCGGAGACCTTCTGCACCTTGGGCGTGGGCGAGCCGGTGTTGTAGTTGCTGTCGTACTTGGTGATGTTGGACTGCTGGAAGCCGTCGAACTCCCAGAGCGCCACCGTCTGGCCGGTGCCGTTGTTGGCCGACGACACGTCGTAGGCGCCCTTGAGCTGGGTCGGCGTGAAACCGCCGCCGGGGCCCGCGTGCGGCGCGACCGTACCGTGGTGGACGCGAATCTGTCGGTTGTTCAGACCAGCGACGTCGAGCACTACTCCGCTCAGCTCAGCGGGCAAGGTCGGCGCGGAAGCGTTGGCGTAGAAGGAGCGGCCGCCGGCCCGGTAGTTCTGCAGCGTGGTGCCGAAGGCCTTCTGGACCGCCGCCGCCGGGCCGCTGGCGTCCACGGTGAGGTGGTTGCCGCTCACGCTGTCCACCGACAGGCCCTGGCCGCGCAGGTAGTTGGTGACCCGGTCGACCTGGTCGGAGGTCGGGCCGAAGCGGGCGGTGAACTGCTCCGGGGTGAGGAAGTGGCCGTACTGGGCCGAATGCGGGTCGTTCACCGCGGCGATGGTGCGGTCCAGCTCGGCGCCGTTGCGCAGGTTCAGGCTGACCGCCACCGAAATCTTCTGGTCGGCCGCCACCGCGCCCAACTGCTGGGCCTGCGCCAGACCGGCCACCGCGTCCGCGGCCAGGGTCACCTTCGGCGCCGGCGCGGCCAGCGCGATCGGCGCCGCGACCGCGGCGATGGCGAGCGGGGCGACCAGCGCGCCGATGATCCTCACAGTTTTCACGTCTGCTCTCCCGGTGCAGGGAAGGATCGGTACGCACACAACGCTATTGACCGGACACCCAGTGTGAAACCGGGGAAACCCTTGTCTCGTCCCGCATGAGTGGGTCGATTACGTTTCCCGTGCGGAAACGCCGCCCCTCCGAATGCGCGAGTCCCGCTCTCAGGCAGCCATGAACTCGACAGATGGCTGCCCCAGAGCGGGACTCGCGGGTCAGACGGCTTGGCTGCGGAGGGGCTCCGGCTCGGGCTCGCGGGCCTGCGGCACCGGAACGTCCATGGCCCGCACCAATTCGGTGCGTGATCGGACGCCTACCTTGCGATAGATCCTCGACAGGGTGGCCTCGACCGTTTTGACGCTGATGAACAGCACCGCCGCCACCTCACGGTTGGTGGAGCCGGCACGAACCAGCTCGGCAACTCGTTGCTCGGCAACGGTGAGCGCCACGGCGTGGTCGGCGCGGGCCTGCGCGCCGGCGCGGTCCAGCTCCTCGCGAATCCGTTCGGCCCAAGGAGTCGCGGCTATCGAGACGCAGATGTCGTAAGCCTCGGACAGCGCGGCCCGGGCGGCGGCCCGTCGTCGGCAGCGCCGTTCCACACCGGCCAGGACGATCAGGGTGCGGGCCCGGTCCAGGCCCGTCTGACGATCGGCGACGGCCCGCAGTCGCGCCACGCCGTCGTTGGGCAGACCCGAAGCCACCGCCAGCAACGCGGCGGCGCGGTCCAGGTTCGCGGCCACCGCGTCGCGCGCCAGGTCAAGGGCCTGCTTGGAAGTGTGGTCGATCAGCTCACGGGCGTCGTCCAACGCCCCGGTCGCCACCAACGCCTCGGCGAGGTCGGCGTGCCAGCGGACCACCGCCGGATCACGGATGTCCATCCGCCGGCCGATCTCGCCGACCCGGCACAGGGTCTCCACCGCGGCCGGCGCGTCGCCGGTGGTCAGCTGGATCTGGCCCAGCACAGCCAAGTTCCGCATCAGGTACAGCTGATCGCCGTCGGCCGCCGACTCTCGTGCCCCGCGCTCGGCGAACTCGGTCGCCGCGGCCACGCTACCGCCGTTGGCCTCGGCCACCGCGGCCGCGAACAGCGCGGGCGGGCAGCTGACGCCGGCCTCGGAGAACAACCGCATCGCCCGCCGCGCGGTGTCCACGGCCCGCCGGCACTGCCCGGCCCGGGACTGCACCTCGGCCAGCGTCACCATGATCGCGACGGAGTCCTCGACGGCCGCGGTCTCCTCCACCTTGCGCAGCAACGACAGCAGCCGCCGCTCGGCCCGGGCCAGGTCTTCGTCGTGCAGCTCCATCACGGCCTGCTGCCGCTCCAGCTCCCACGACTCGGCGACCGGATGCCGTTCGACGATCTCGAGCGCGGTGGCCACGGTCGCGCGGGCGGCCGGATCCCCGCACAGGGACTGGAGATGGGCCAGCCGGGTCAGCGCCTGCACGGCGGTCGCCGGGTCACCGGCCACTGTGGCCAGTTCGGCCGAGCGGCCGGCCTGTCTGGCCGCCTCCACGGTGTCGCCGCCGAGCAACGCCCGGCCGGCCAGCCACATCCGCAGCGGCGCCTCCAGTCCGGGATCGCCGGCCGCGTCGGCCAGCCCGTCGTCGATCAGCGGGCCGAGATCGTGCAGCGCCTGCCCGGCGTTGCGCAGCAACAAAAGCCGGGCCCGCACCCGCAGCCGGGGACCACGCGCGTCGGCCAGCACCGATTCGGCCGCGGTCCGGGCCTCGGCCCGCAGCCCGGCGTCGCAGGCGTGCTCGGCCGCGACCAGCCGCCGCTCGGCCCGGATCTGCTGGCTGTCCCACGGAGTTCGGTCGGCGGCCATCGCCGACAGCTCGGCCGCGGTCACCGGCGCGCCCCGCCGCCGGGCCGAGGCGGCCGCCGCCATCAGCGTCGCGGCCACCGACTCGTCCTCGTGCGGCTTGGCCAGCGCCAGGTGCCGGGCCCGCTCCACCGGCTCGGTCACCACGTCGGCCAGCCGGGCGTGGGCTTCGATGCGGCGGTGCGAGGGCGCCTCGGCGTAGATCGCCGCTCGGATGAGCGGATGTCTGAACCGCACAATGCCGTCGTCGTCGGCGACGGCCAGATCGCAGCGCTCGGCCGCGACCAGGTCGGCGACGGCGTCGGGATGTCCCGCGGCCCGCAACAGGGTCAGGCTCGGCCGGGTCGCGGCGCTGGCCAGCAACAGCGTGGCCTGCGCGCGTTCGCTCAACTCCCCCAACCGGTCCAGCAGCAGGGCCCGCAGCCGCCGCGGCACCGGCAGCGGCCGGCCCGGGCTGTCCGGCACGCCCGAGCGCAGCACCGCGCGGCCCAGTTCCAAGGCGTAGAACGGATTTCCGTCGGCCAGCTCGTGGATCTGCAGCACGGCGCCGTGCGGCAGCAGAACTCCGTTGTCCCGCAGCAACAACCGGGCCACCTCGCGCGGGGTCAGCGGCGGCACCGGCAGCTCGGCCACGTCCGGCGGGCACAGGCTCCGGTGCAGCGGCTGCTCCCCGTCCGGCACCCGCTCCGCGGCCAGCACCCGCAGCCGGTCGCCGGCCAGCCGGCGGGCGGCGAAGGCCAGCACCTCGGCGCTGGGCCGGTCCACCCACTGCAGGTCGTCGATGACCAACGTGACCGGGCCTCGCTCGGCCAGCAGTTGCAGCACCTGCAACACGGCCAGCCGCACCCCGAGCCGGCTCTGGTCGGAGCTCGGATGCTCGCCGCGCAGCAGCGCCGCGTCCAGTGCGGTGCGCAGCGGCGCCGGCAGCGTCGCGAGCAGCTCGTCGGAGACGTCGGCCAGCAGGTCGATCAGGCAGACGAAGGGCAGCCTGCGGTCCGACTCGGCGGGCGCGCAGCGCAGCACCGAGTCGCCGCCGACGGCCAGTTCGCCGGCGAGCGCGCCCAGCAGCGTCGACTTGCCGATGCCGGCCGGGCCGCAGAACAGCACGCTGCCGCCCACCAGGTGTTCCCGTGCCGAGTGCAGGAGCTCGGCACGTCCAACCGGGCCTGATTCATTCATGATGTGGTACCTCAACCGCAGGGCAGAGTTGGTACTCCACCATTCTCTTCGGCCACACACCGGTATTCCAACCGCGTATTCGTGTGAGCCGCTAGGCAGTACGGCCTACGACTTTCGTCGGTAGTCCACCAATTCGGGCGCGCCCCGGACCAGCGGGGACGATCACCGACAGCGGTGCAACGCATCCGTAACAACGGAGTCGCACAACCGGTTCGCCGCAGCCGTCATGGCTCAACAACACCGTGCTGGTCGCCATTTGTCAACGCGGTCCCAGCCGGTGGTGCGGCCTCGATTTCGCGGGCCCTCGGCGGCCGGGTCACGTACGGGCGGCACAGCCTGACCACAACAAGTCCGGGGGCCAGTAGCGGGACAACCGCCGAAAGGGTGGCCGCCGTGACCCCGGCGTGCAGCACGTCCCGCGGCATCAACACCACGCGGCGCAACACGAACGCCCGCCGCCCCGGCAGCGACACCACGAACAGCAGGGCGATGAACGCGGCCAGGCTGAGCAACGCCCGGTCCACCGCGCCGGCGTAGCCGATGCCCTCGGCCGCGACCATCACCGCCAGCCAGCCCAGCAACGCCGGCAACTGGTTGCGTTCGGTCGTCGACGCCCACAGCAGGCCGCCGGCCACCGCCAGCAGACCCAGCAGCGGCCGCCGATGCTCGGCCCGCAGCCAGTCCGTGACCACGTCCAGCCAACCGGTCGGCACATCGGCCCAGCCGAGGCCGCCGCGCAGCACGTCCAGCGGCGAGCTGGCGTGCGCGGCGAGCTGGCCGAAGATCCAGCACAGGGTCCACAGCGAGACGAGGGCGGCCACCCACAGCTGCCAGCGTGGGCGGCGCACCGCCACCTGCCACAGCCGGGCCAGTTCCCGCCGCCTGCCACCCTGCATGCGTTCGCCCCCGTGGTGTCGGTTTCCTGTCGATCGTGGCCGGAAACCCGGGCCAGCAGCCGGGATTGCGGCGGCCGAGGGCGTGTCGGCCACAGTGCGTGATCATCCTCACGCAGGCCTTTGCACCTGCCGAGGGATGCGGGAACAAGACGGCAACCCGTACCGTTGTAGGAAGCGGTTGGCCAGTACGTGTCCCCCGGGCCGCATCTGAAACAACCGGTACGGAATACCGTTCGGCTGGAGCCGTACTGCGTTACTCGCCGAGAGGCGACCTACTGGTCGGCCGCTAACCCGACGGGCGGGGTGCTCACCGAGCACCCCGCCCGTTTTGGCGTTCACCATGTCTTCCGTGACACAAGCCGAGATGCCCGCCTGGCGGCGGGAGACGCAGACCGAGCAGCGCTGGGCGGTCGGCGGCGCGATCCTCGTCGCCCTGTGCCTCCAGCTGCCGCTGCCGCAGACGATCACCTTCCTGCCGCTGTGGCTGCTGCCCGCGCTCACCCTGGCGCTGTTGGTCGCGCTGGTCATCGCCAATCCCGGGCGGATCAGCAAGCACAGCGGCATCGAGCGGCGGGCCGGCCTGGTGGTGGCGTTCCTGGTCAGCGCGGCCAACGCGGTCAACGGCGTGCAGCTGATCCGGCACATCCTGGACGGCGTCATCGGCGACAACGCGGTGGTGCTGCTGGCCACCGGGGCCGACATCTACGTCACCAACATCATCGTGTTCGCGCTCTGGTACTGGGAGTTCGACCGCGGCGGGCCGGCCATGCGGGCCCGCGGCGAGCGCGAGTACCCGGACTTCCTGTTCCCCCAGATGTCCAGCCCCGAGCTGGCCCCGAAGGACTGGGAGCCGTGGTACCTGGACTACCTGTACCTGTCGTTCACCAACGCCACCGCGTTCAGCCCGACCGACGTGCTGCCGATGCGCCCGTGGGCCAAGCTGGCGATGATGGCCCAGTCGATGGTCTCGCTGGTGATCGTGGTGCTGGTGGTGGCCCGCGCGGTGAACGTGCTGCACTGAGGGAATCCCACCCAGTCCCGGAAAAGCACGGAGCCCCCGTCAAGGACGGGGGCTCCGGTTTCCCGTCACCAGGGGGGAGGGGTGACGGGAGGTCTGTGTTGTTCGAACTAGGACCAGCCTAGGGCATCCGACGCAGAGAGCAACCCCCGGGCCCCGGAATCCTGGCGATCGACCACCAAAAAGCTACCCGAGGGGCGACTTGACTGCACACAAGTGCTCCGAAAACGTTTACAACGCCACCCCTTGCGCGCGTTTGTGAACACCCCGTTCGGCGTTAGCCATCTGTGATCAACACCACAGTCGACCTCCAGTCCGCGCCACATCGTGGGCAACACCCAACATGGGCGATTCGTAGAATGGAGACATGAGCGCCCCGGACCGGACCACCTCGCTGGAACTGCCGGAGCGGATGCTGCGCATACCCAGCTTCCTGTTCGTGCACCTGGCCAAGCAGTGGCGCCGGCTCGGCGCCCAGTTCGACCACGACCTGCGCGGGCAGCACCTGATGATCCTGGCCTCGCTGGAGGACCACGGCGCCTCCTCACAGAAGGAGATCAGCGAGCGGTTGGGCATCGACGCCAGCGACCTGGTGGCGCTGCTCGACGATCTGGAGAAGGCCGGGCTGGCCAACCGGAAGCGGGACGAGCGGGACCGCCGGCGCTACGCCGTGATGCCCACGCCCGCCGGAGCCAAGACGCTGCGACAGCGACTGGTCGACGTGGAGCGACTGAACGAGGAGATGCTCGCGCCGCTGTCCCCGCAGGAGCGCGACGAGCTGCACCGGCTGCTGCTCAAGCTGTTCGAGAACCACCGCTGACCTTCCGAACACGGAAAGGCCCGGGCCACTGAGAGGTTCGGGCCACCGACATGTTCCGGGCCCGAATACAGGTGTGGGCTGGCGCGGTCCCTGCCACCGCGCCAGCCCACCGGTCAGGTGTCCGGCGTGGTCCCTGCCACCACATCGGCACCTGGTCTGCGGAACTTGTCGTTCCACGAGGTCTACGTGCGGCGAACGCCCTAGCTCACCAAGCTTCACTCGAACGGCTGAGCAAGCGGCCGGAACGACCAGTCGTCACGTGACGTAGATAACGGCAAACCGGCCGTGACAGCAAACGTTGTTACACCGTAGACACAAACGGGGCACACGGTGCCGTGTGTCGCAGGAGATTTTTTCGCGAAGCTAAGTGAATTCGCAACTTCTTCCTGTTGTGCCTACGAGAGGACGGCAATGCGACAGCACCCACCGGGCCAGACCTACGAGGTCCCGGCCCGGTTCTGGGAGGAGTGCGCCAAGGTCCGGCCGCAACTGGTCGGGATCGCGGCCCGGCACACCGTGGGCAGCGGGCAGGCCGAGGACATCGTCCACGACGCCCTGCTGCGCGCCGCGCACTTCTCCGAGCTGGACCTGGACCGCCTGCACCCGTTCCTGGTGACCGTCGTGAAGCGGCTGTGCGTGGACGAGGCCCGCCGCCGCAGCACCGCCACCCGGGCCCACTCGCACACCAAGCTCGACCCGCTGGCCGACGCCGACCCGGCCGAGCTCACCTGCGACCGGGCCGAGGCCGACTGGGTGGCGTCCACCCTGGCCCGGCTCACCGCCTACGAGCGCGAACTGGTCGGCCTGGTCGCCGACGGCCACCCGCACAGCGACATCGCCCGCATGCTCGGCACCACCCCGCGGGCCACCCAGACCGCCATCCACCGGGTCCGCGGCAAGATCAAGTCCTGGGCCCAGTAGCCCAACCCCGGCGAGTCCCGCTCTCGCGCACACCGAATGTCGGTTTCCGGCACATCCGAAGACCACATGTGCGCCACATTCGCGCCCCGACGCCACATGTGGTCCACATGTGGCGTCGGGGGGCGGCGGTGCAGATGGCGACATGCGCCTCCCCCGGTGGGAAGGCGCATGTCGTGTGTCCGGGGCCTACATTCGGTGTGTCCCAGAGCGTGACTCGCGGGGGTCAGTAGCCGCCGCCTCCGGAGCCGGAGGTGCCGGCGGTACCGGTGTTGTTGTTCGGGTCGGTGCCGGCGGTGCCACCGGGGTTGTCGGCGGGCGGCGGGGCCTGCGGCACGGTCGGGGCCGGCGGCGGGGTGGACGGCACGCAGGTCAGGTTCTTCTTGCCCTTGGAGTCGATCACCCACCAGGTGTTGCCGACGCCCTGGCCGGTCCACTTGCCCGGCGTCTTCTCGTTGGAGAAGTTGTACAGCGGCCAGCCGGCCAGGGTCACCTGCATGGTGCCGTCGGGGCGGGCCACGGTGCCCACCAGGGACGGGTCGACGCCGGAGATGGTCGGGGTGCCGTTGGTCAGCACCGGCGGCCAGATCAGCGCGCAGGTGTCCACGCAGTTGGACTTGGGCGGGTTGGCGGTGTCCTTGTCGAAGCGGTACAGCACGAATCCCTTGCTGTCCTCGATGACCGAGCCCATCTTGGGGATCTCGGTCGAGGTCAGCTGGGCCGGTCCGAGCGCGTTCGCGGCGGGCGGGGCGCCGGCCGAGGAGGTCGGCGCGGCCGGGTTGGCGGTGCCCGGAGCGGACGAGTTCGAGGGCGCACCCAGCTGCACGGTGACCGGGGCTTGAGCGGCGGCGTTCGTCACCGAGCCGGGTCCGGGCTGCGCCTGGTTCGCTCCCAGCTCCTGGATGCCGAGCCAGGTCAGCGCGGTCACGGCGGTCAGGCCGCTGGCGATACCGATCGCGATACGACGGCCTCGTGTCACGAGAAGCCTCCGTGGGTAGGTGGTGGTGCCTTGCTGCCCACCTCTACGACTTCCCCGCGCCGGCGGTTCACCGCCGCGTTCAGAAAAGATCAGGCGATTCGCGTGGTTGATCCGACACCGGCTGTGATGTTCACCCGCTCGTGACCGACTCCCAGGTTCCTCCAAGGAAGCGTCCAGCGTGCTCGCACAGTGGGCCGCCTAACTGAACGTGGGCTCGATCCAGAGCCGTTACCGCGACTGGGGTCAGGTGGTCTGACATGAGTGGAGCGGCCGTTGCCGGCGAGACCGACACGAGCGCCCGAACCGGGCAGTGGTCGGTCGGCAGGACCGCGACCGTGGACATCGTCGTTCCGGTCTACAACGAGGAACGCTCGCTGCCCGGCTGCGTCGAGGTGCTGCACGGCTTCCTCACCGAGCAGTTCCCGTTCGAGTGGACGATCACCGTGGTCGACAACGCCAGCACCGACGCCACCCAGGAGGTGGCCAACGACCTGGCCGACAAGTACCCCGGGGTGCGGGTGCTGCACCTGGACCGCAAGGGCCGCGGCCTGGCCCTGCGCAAGGCCTGGGGCTGGAGCGACGCGGACATCGTGGTCTACATGGACGTGGACCTGTCCACCGGGCTGAACGCGCTGCTGCCGCTGGTCGCACCGCTGGTCAACGGGCACTCGGACGTGGCCATCGGGTCCCGGCTGGCGCCGGGCTCGCGCACCATCCGCGGCCCCAAGCGGGAGATGATCTCCCGCTGCTACAACGCGATGATCCGGCTCTCGCACGGCGCGAAGTTCTCCGACGCCCAGTGCGGCTTCAAGGCGGCCCGCACCGACGTCATCCGACGGCTGCTGCCGCACATCGCCGACGACTCCTGGTTCTTCGACACCGAGCTGCTGCTGCTGGCCGAGCACAACGGGCTGCGGGTGCACGAGGTGCCGGTGGACTGGGTGGAGGACATGGACACCCGGGTCAACGTGACCAAGACGGCCACCGAGGACATCCGCGGCCTGATCCGGGTGGCCCGGGCCAAGGCCACCGGCGCGGCCCAGGTCGCGGACCTCCCCCGCCGCCCGGACCCGAAGCCGGAGCACCCGGACGCGGTGGTGGCCCGCCGCGAGACCGGCCTGCTGTGGCAGCTGCTGTCCTTCGCGGCGATCGGCGCGGTGTCGACGGTGGCCAACCTGCTGCTGTACGGCATCATGCGCACGTGGTGGCCGGCACTGGTGGCGAACTTCGTCGCGCTGACCGTGACCACGCTGCTGAACACCGAGGCCAACCGCCGCTTCACCTTCCTGCGGTCGGCCGGCTCGCCGAGCCGGATCCACCTGCAGGGCCTGATCGTGTTCGCGCTCTACTACGCGTTCACCTCCGGCGCGCTGCTCGCGCTGGGCGCCTTCGACCCGACCGCGTCGAAGGCGACGGAACTGCTGGTGCTGCTGGCGTCCTCGCTGATCGGCACCGCGGCCCGGTTCGTGCTGCTGCGCGCCTGGGTCTTCAAGAACAAGGAAGGAAACGCATGACGACGGCCGCAGAAGCGACCGCGCCACCGGCGGGCCCGGCGACTCCCAGCGAGTCGCCGGGCCGTTCGGTGCGGTGGCGTCCGTACGCGCTGGGGGCGATCCTCGTGGTCGCGGCGCTGCTGTACGGATGGGACATCTGGGGAACCGGCTGGGGGAACGAGTTCTACTCGGCGGCCGTGAAGTCCATGTCCGAGAGCCTGACCAACTTCGTGTTCGGCGCGTACGACCCGGCCGGCGTGGTCACCGTCGACAAGCCGCCGATGGGCCTGTGGCCGCAGGTGGTGTCGGTGTGGATCTTCGGCTTCCACCAGTGGTCGCTGGCCCTGCCGCAGGCGATCGAGGGCATCGCGGCGGTGTTCCTGTTGCACCGCACCGTTCGCCGCTGGGCCGGCGAGAACGCGGCGCTGATCGCCGCGGCCGTGCTGGCGCTGACGCCGATCACCGTGGCCATCGACCGGGTCAACAACCCGGACGCCGCGCTGACCCTGATCTGCGTGGCCGCCGCCTACGCCTTCACCCGGTCCGTGGAGGTCGGCATCCCGGCCCGCAGCGCGACGAAGTGGTTGCTGCAGGCGGCTTTCTGGGTGGGCTGCGGCTTCCTCACCAAGAGCCTGGCGGCCTGGATGATCGTGCCGGCGCTGGGTCTGGGATACCTGTTGGGGCGCAACGCCTCCTGGGGCCGGCGGATCGTGGACCTGCTGGCGGCCGGCGGTGTGCTGCTGGCGAGCTCGTTCTGGTGGGTGCTGCTCACCGTGGTGTGGCCGAGCCCGAAGCCGTACGTGGGCGGCAGCACCGACGGCGGTGAACTGTCGCTGATCTTCGGCTACAACGGGCTGGGACGGGTGTTCGGCGAGAACATCGGTCGCGGCGGCGCCGGCGGTGGCGGCGGTGGCGGTTTCCCGGGCGGTGGCGCTCCCGGCGGGGCGGCTCCGGGGGGCGGCGCTCCCGGCGGTGGTTTTCCGGGCGGTGGCGGCGGTTTCGGCGGCAGCCGGGGCGGTGGCGGCGGCGGCTTCGGCGGCTTCGCCCAGGGCAACGGCATCACCCGCATGTTCGGCGACGAGGTCGGCGGCCAGATCAGCTGGCTGATGCCGCTGTGCCTGTTCGTGTTGGCGGTCGTGGCCGTGATCGGCGTGATCTCCTTGCGCCGCAGGCTTCCCGCTGACCACCAGCAGCGCGCCGGCTGGTACATGTGGGGCGCGTGGCTGATCGTGCTGAGCCTGGTGTTCAGCTTCCAGCAGGGCATCTTCCACCAGTACTACACCACCCAGCTGGGCCCCTCGATCGCCGCGCTGACCGGTGGCGGCCTGGTGTTGCTGTGGCGCCACTACCGGCGTCCGACCGGCTTCAGCTGGCTGCTGCTGCCGGCCGGCATCCTGATCACGGCGGTGTGGGCCTGGGTGCTGATCTCCCGTGACACGTCGTGGAACGGCTGGCTGCGCTACGCGGTCGCGGT
This sequence comes from Kutzneria sp. CA-103260, assembly GCF_018263855.1. Classification (GTDB taxonomy): domain Bacteria; phylum Actinomycetota; class Actinomycetes; order Mycobacteriales; family Pseudonocardiaceae; genus Kutzneria. The sequence continues at coordinate 6,434,893 of NZ_CP073318.1, forward strand.
CGTCGCCGGCATCGTGGTGATCGGCCTGGTGCTGGCCAAGCTGGTGAACCTGCCGGGCGTTCGGGTGCTGGGGGTGCTCGGCATCGTCGCCGTGCTGCTGGCTCCGGGCGTGTGGTCGGCCGCCGCGGCCATCGACTCCGGCAGTGCCGGCGGTCCCGGCGGCCTCGCGACGGCGGGCCCGCCCGGCGGTGGGTTCGGCGGCTTCGGTGGCGGCGGCGCTCGTGGTGGCGGCGCTCGCGGCCGTGGTGACGCCGGCAACCGTGGCGGCACCGGCGGATTCCCGGGCTTCCCCGGCGGCCAGCAGCCGACCGAGGAGCAGCTGGAGCAGATGATGCAGCGCTTCGGCGGCGGCCGCGGCGGCGGCAGCGGTCTGACCGCCGACGACCAGAAGATCCTCGACTACGTCGTGAAGAACGCCCCCAACGCCAAGGTGAAACTGGCCATCGAGGGTGGCGCGATGGCGTCGGAGACCTACATCGTCAACAGCGACGTGACGGTGATCGGCATGGGCGGCTTCATGGGCAGCGACGACGCTCCCAGCGTCGACCTGCTCAAGCAGTGGAAGTCCGAAGGCAACCTCGGTTTCGTGCTGACCAGCGCGGCCGGGGCGACCGGCGGCGGGGCCCGTGGCGGCGGCATCGCCGAGCAGCGGACCCAGTGGGTGCAGCAGAACTGCAAGGTGGTGCCGTCCAGCACGTACGGCGTGACCGCTTCGTCCACTTCGGAGCAGGGTGGCGGGTTCCGCGGCGGCGGCGACACGCTGTACGACTGCCTGGCCAAATAGCCAGCGCCGACAGGGCTGGGGAACAGCGGCGGGACCCCCGGACGGGCGGTCCCGCCGCTGTTCTCAGCTTCTTCCCAGCGACCTCACAGGTTGGCCGACCAGACTTGCCGGGTGGACACTCCGACCGCGGGGCCGCCGGCGACCGTCCTGGTCGTCGACGACGAGCCGAACATCCTGGAGCTGCTCTCGGCCGCGCTGCGGCTGAGCGGCTTCGACGTGCACGCCGCCGACACCGGTGTCGCGGCGCTGTCGGCGGCGGCCCAGGTCAGACCGGACATCGTGGTGCTGGACGTGATGCTGCCCGACTACGACGGCTTCACCCTGGCGCGCATGCTGCGGGCCGGCAACGACCGGGTGCCGGTGCTGTTCCTGACCGCCCGGGACGCCGTCGAGGACCGCATCGCCGGGCTCACCGCCGGCGGCGACGACTACGTGACCAAGCCGTTCAGCCTGGAGGAGGTCGTGCTGCGGCTGCGGGCCATCCTGCGCCGCACGCACGCGCTGGACGACCCCGAGCCCAACGACGGCCGGCTGCGCTACGCCGACCTGGAACTGGACGAGGACGCGCACGAGGTGCGCCGCGACGGCCGGGAGATCCGGTTGTCCCCCACCGAGTTCAACCTGCTGCGCTACCTGCTCGTGAACGCCGAGAAGGTGGTGAGCAAGACCCAGATCCTGGACCGGGTGTGGAACTACGACTTCGGCGGCGACAGCCGGATCGTCGAGTCGTACATCTCCTACCTGCGGCGCAAGGTGGACGGCGAGGGACCGCCGCTGCTGCACACCATTCGCGGCGTCGGCTACACCCTGCGGCTGCCGCGGGCCGACGGCGACCACTGACATGGCCCGCCGACCCTGGACGCTGCGCACCCGGCTGCTGGTGTCGCTGCTGGCCTTCGCGGCCATCGGGCTGGCCCTGTTCGGCACCGTGACCGGGTTGCTGCTCCAGCAGTCGCTGATGGCCAGGATCGACGCGCAACTGCGGGACAACATCGCGAAGACGACGACCCGGGACCGGCCGCCGCCGCGGCACGGGCCGGTGATCAACTCGCCGGCGCTGCCGACCAACTTCCGGATCTACTTCTTCAAGCCGGACGGGACCCCTGACACCACGCTGACCCCGGACCAGCAGGAGACGGTGGCGCCCCAGCTGCCGACCATGTCCGTCGCCTCGGTGCGGCAACACGGCTCGACCCCGTACACCACCGACGACGCCGGCACCGGGTCCGGGCAGTGGCGGGTGGCCGTCGCCGTGCAGCAGCCGAACATGTGGCAGCCAGCGGGCGGAACCGTGGCCGTGGCGGCGATGCTGGACGACACCCAGTCCACTGTAGTCACCATGGCCGGCGTCGAACTGGCCGCCGGGGCGATCCTGTTGCTGCTGCTCGGTCTCACCGGCCTGATCGTGGTGCGGATCGGGCTGCGGCCGCTGACTCGGATCGAGACCACCGCGCAGGCCATCGCCGGCGGCGAGCTGGACCTGCGGGTCGCCGACACCGATCCGCGGACCGAGACCGGCCGGCTCGGCTCCTCGCTCAACGTGATGCTGGCCCGGATCTCGGCGGCGCTCACCGCCAGCGCCCAGTCCGAGCAACGCCTGCGGCGCTTCGTCGCCGACGCCTCCCACGAGCTGCGGACTCCCCTGACTTCCATCCGCGGCTTCGCCGAGCTCTACCGCCGCGGCGGCGCGCCGTCCCCGGCCGACGTGGAACGGCTGATGGCCCGCATCGAGAGCGAGTCCATCCGGATGGGGCTGCTGGTCGAGGACCTGCTCATGCTGGCCCGCCTCGACCAGGAACGCTCCCTCGACTTCGCCGAGGTCGACCTGCTCGTCGTCGCCGCCGACGCCGTGCACGACGCCCGCGCGGCCGCGCCCGAACGCCGGATCGTGCTGGAGTCCCCGCACGGCGCGGTCCGGGTCATCGGCGACGAGCACAAGCTCCGGCAGGTGGTGATGAACCTGGTCACCAACGCCGTCACCCACACCCCAGCCGACGCCGCCGTCCGGGTCGCCGTGCGGCAGGAGCGGACCCGCCCCAGCGACCACGCCGTGGCCGTCGCCGGCGGCGAGCTGCCCAAGACCTCCCGCTTCGCTGTGCTGGAGGTCATCGACTCCGGTCCTGGCATCCCCGAGGACCAGGGCAAGCTGGTCTTCGACCGGTTCTACCGCGCCGACCAGGCCCGCTCCCGGGCCAACGGCGGCTCAGGCCTGGGTCTGGCCATCACCGCCGCGATCCTGGAGGCCCACTCCGGCCGCATCGAACTGCTCAGCATTCCCGGCCAGGGCACCAAGTTCCGCGTCCTGCTGGCCCCCGCCTGACCCCGCGAGTCCCGCCCACAGTCACACCGAACTGCATGAATCCGTTTCATACAGTTCGGTGTGACGCTAAGCGGGACTCGCGGGGGTTCGGGTGGCGTGTTCCACCAGGTTGATCAGGACGTCGCGGACGGCGAGCCGGTTGTGCACGTCGCAGTCCACGATCGGAACGGCTGGTGGCAGCCGTAGGGCCGCCCGGATCTCGTCGACGTCGGGACCGTCGGCGTCGGGCCCGCGGTTGACGGCGACCACGAACGGCAGCCGGAACTGCTCGAAGTGGTCCACGGCCTCGAAGCACTCGGCCAGCCGGGCACAGTCCACCAGCACCACCGCGCCGATGGCGCCGCGGATGATGTCGTCCCACATGAACCAGAACCGGTTCTGGCCCGGCGTGCCGAACAGGTACAGCACCAGCCCTTCGTCCAGGGTGAGCCGGCCGAAGTCCAGCGCCACCGTGGTGGTGAGCTTGCCGCTCAGCGCCGTGGCGCCGTCGAAGTCGCGACCCATCGCGGTCAGCTCGGCTTCGGTGGTCAGCGGCTCGAACTCGGACACCGCCCCGACGAACGTCGTCTTGCCCACCGCGAACCCGCCCGCGACAACGATCTTGGTGGACCGCATCGGCCGCGGCTCGTCCCCGGTCACGGCGCCGATTCCGCGTTCGTTCTCAACTCGGGCGTCAGCAGCCGCCCGACCTTCTGCCGCAGCGCCATCATCTCGTAGGCGAGCACGCCGATGTCGCTGTCCGGCGAGGCCAGCACCGCCAGGCAGGAACCCTCGCTGACGGTCATCGTCACCAGCAGGCCGCGCCGCATCTCGACCACGGTCTGGTCGACCTCGCCGCCCTCGAACAGCGTCGCCGCGCCGTTGGTCAGGCTCTGCAAGCCGGACACCACCGCGGACAGCTGGTCCGCCCGGTCGCGCGGCAGCGAGTCGGAGGCGCTGAGCAGCAGGCCGTCGCTGGAGACCACGACGGTGTGCGCCGCACCCGGGGTGCCCCGGGTGAACGAGCTGAGCAGCCAGGTGAACTCGTCCGGTGTGGACGGATTCGCGGATGTCACGGGGTGGCCTCTCCAGTGGTGTCGGGTGAGTCGGCGGCGGTCGGCACGCTGCCCCGCAGCAGCAGCGCGCCCCTGATGCGGCGGGGCAGGCCGGCCGCGGTGAGTCCGGCGCTGACCGGGGCGTCGAGGCGATCCCCGGTGCGCCAGAGCGAGTCGACGTCGGCGCGCCAGATCCGGTCGTCGTCCTGCCGGCCGGTGGAGCGGAACCACGCCGAGGCGACGGACTCGTAGAGCGGCGTGCCCTCGGCCGGTTCCTCGTCCGGCCACGCGTGTTGCTCCTCGGCCTGGACAGCGGGCGGCCCCTGGCCGGGCCCGTGCTTGCGGGCGGCGATCACCGTGGCCACCGCGAAGTTGCGCTGCCGGACCACCGTGCCGACCGGCTGCGGCAGCACGGGTGCGGTCGGCAGCGGCACCTCGTCGGCCGGGCGCAGCAACTCAGCCGGCAGCTCCACCTCGGCCACGGTGCCGCCGCCGGCGTTCGCCCGCAGCCGCACGGTGATTCCCCGCCGGGAGGCCAGCCGGCTGACCACGAACAGGCCCATGCGCTTCGACGCGGCCGCCTCGATGGACGCCTGGTCGGTGAGCTGCTGGTTGAGCGCGGCGAGCTCGGCCGGCGGCAGCCCGACACCGTTGTCCGCCACAGCGATCCGCAACGCGCCGCTGCGCGCGGTCGTGCACGCCACCGCGACCGTGGTGTCCGGCGCGGAGAACGCGGTGGCGTTGTCCAGGAGTTCGGCCAGCAGGTGCACGATGTCGCTGACCGCCGCGCCGACCACCACCGACTCCGGCGTCGGCTCCAGGGTGATCCTGGTGTACTGCTCGACCTCCGACACCGCCGCCCGCAGCAGGTCGCCGACCGGCACCTGCTGGCTGGTGGTCCGGCGCAGCGTGGCGCCGGCCAGCACCAACAGGTTCTCGCTGTTGCGCCGCATCCGGGTGGCCAGGTGGTCCAGCCGGAACAGCCGGTCCAGCCGGTCCGGGTCCAGCTCGTCGGCCTCCATCGTGTCGATCATCTTCAGCTGGCTCTGCACCAGGCTCTGGGTGCGCAGGGACAGGTTCACGAAGATCTCGTTGACCTGGTGGCGCAGCGCCGCCTGGTCGGCGGCCAGCCGCACGGCCGAGGCGTGCACCTCGTCGAACGCCCGGGCCACCTGGCCGATCTCCTCGGTGGTGGTGACCGCCACCGGGACCGGCCGCAGGTCGTCGGGGTTGGGCGTGTCGTGCGCGAACCGGTCGATGATGCCGGGCAGCTCCCGGTCGGCGACCTCCAGCGCCCGCCGCCGCAGCGTCCACAGTGGACGGATCATGGTCGTCGCGAAGTAGAGGGCGATGGCCAGGCCGAGCAGCAGCGCGCCGACGACCAGTGCGACATCACGCAGCGAGCTCGTCCAGGACGACGCGCCGATGCCGTCCACCGCGGTCCGCAGCGACTCGGCGAGCGTGCCCTCGAACGCGGTCAGCTGGTCGACCACCGGCTGCGCGGCCTGCTGCCACGCCTGCGGCGAGAGCGCGAGCGACCGCCCGGACTCGGCCCGGGACAGCGCGGCGTCGCGGAGCTGGCCGAGCCGGTCCTGGCCGCCGACCACGCCGTCCAAGGCGCTCTGGCCGTCCGCGGCCAGCGTCTGGCGCAGTTCGCCGAGGGCGTCGTCGGCCAGCGCGGCGGCGACGCGAACCGTGGCGACCGCGTCGGGCTGGGCGGTCCCCCGCGTCGTCGCGGCGGCCAGCACGGTCTTCTCGATCTGCACCTGCTCGATCGCCTTGCCCACATCACCGAGCGCGGCCGCGGTGGTGCCGATCCCCGAGTCGCCGACGTCATCCCGTTCCGGCACCCCGATGGCCAGCAGTGGGGCGATGAGCGCCGAGTAGCCGGCCAGCACCTCGGACGAGCCAGGGCCGTCCGATCCCACGGAACGACGCGTCGCATCGAGGTCCCGCAATCGCTTGCGGGCGTCGGCGACATCGTCCGCGCCGGCCACCTCGGCGTCGCCGGCCAGTTCCGTGTCCAGCGCGGCGACCGCGCCGTCGACTTCCGCCCGGGCCGCGGCCAAGTCCTTCGCCGCGGCGCCGGGCACCACCGCGAGGTCCCGTTCCCGTTGCAGCGCATGCACGACGACAGTCGCCCGGGCCGCCACCGCCACCCGCCCGGTGAGTCCCGACGCCCGGTTGGCGAGGGCTAGTTGGGCGCTGGCCTGTGTGGCCCCCAGCACCGCCGCGACCACCGTCGGGGTCAGCAGCACCATCGCCAGCTTGGTGCGCAGCGGCCAGTCGGCGATGCGCCGGATCCGCCACCTGAACGCGCCGATGATCAGCTCATGACGCCCGCTGGAGGCGGTCAACACGATCACTCCCTGGCTCGCCTGTGGCCCCACCACGACACGACTGTGGGACACGACCTCGGATTAGGCGGCCATTCCTAACGTACCGTGACCAAGAGCGCCAGGGTCCTTCGGCAAGCACCACTCTTACAGGTGACAGATCCCGCTTGGGGCGTAACATGATGCCGTGCGACGCCCACGCTGCGCAGACCTACCCAGGGACAACCCGATGTTACGTTCGGTAGTCGAAATCAGGCCCCCGGCAGGGTGTCGCCCTGCACGGCCTGGATGTCCAGCTCCACCCGCAGCGTCGCGCCGATGGCCCCGATGCCGGCCCGCAGCACCTGGTTGTAGGTGATCGCGAAGTCGTCCCGGTGCAGCTCGGTCACAGCGTGGAATGCGGCCCGCGTGCCACCCCAGGCGTCCGGGCCGGTGCCCAGGTAGGTGAGGTCGAGCTGCACCGAGCGGGTGACGCCGTTGAGGGTGAGCTCCCCGTCCAGCGCCCACCGCTCCTCGCTGAGCTGGGCCAGGCCGGTGCTCCGGTAGCTGATCACCGGATGCTGCTCGACGTCCAGGAAGTCCTTGGAGCGCAGGTGGTCGTCGCGCATCTTGTTGGCGGTGTCGATACTGGCCGCCCGGATCTCCGCGGAAACCGAGGACCGCTCGACCGGCTGCGCGATGGTGACCGTGCCGCCGAAGTCGTCGAACCGGCCGCGCACGCTGGACATGCCCAGGTGCCGGGCGGCCACGTTGATCGACGAGTGCGCCGGGTCGATGGTCCACACGCCCGGCGGCGGCAGCTCGGCCCCGCCGACCCGGTTCAGTGTGATGGTGCCGAGCGGGGCGGAACCGCTGGCGGTGACCATCGCGGTGCGGGCGACCGGCGCGTAGCCGGCGGCGGTGAGGATCGCGGTGTACGTCCCGGCGGGCAGCACGTCGGTGCTGACCACGCCGTCCTGGTCGGCCCCGCTGCGCGCGACCTGGTTGCCGGACAGGTCCGTGACGGTGAGCACCGCGTGCTGCACGGCCCAGCCGTCGCCGGTGCGGATCAGCGCGTGCACGCCTTCGGCCTGGCTCATGGCGAATCCCCTTTTAGAAACTCAACTCGATGTCGTGCCTGCTCTGGTTGCCGCCGGCGATGCGCAGGGCACTGGCCGCCGGCGGGTAGCCGGTGGCGATGATCGTGTACTCGCCCTCGGGCACGTCCTCGAAGACGTAGCTGCCGTCGGGCTCGGTGGCGGTGGCGGCCAGCACCGTCCCGTCGGCGTCGACCAGGGTGACCCGGGCGTCGGGCACCGGCCGGTCGCCGCCGACCCGGACCACGCCGCGCACCCGCGCGCCGCCGGCCAGCTCGACGTCCTGCGTGACCCGGCCGGTGGCCGGGACGACCACGGTCATGGCCACCGGCCGCAGCGTGGCGGCGCTGACCGCCAGCGTGTAGCTGCCGGCCACCAGCTCGTCGAACGCGTAGCAGCCGTCGGCGCCGGTGACCCGCGAGGCCACGACCTCGCCCCGACCGTCGGCCAGCGTCACCGCCGCCGACGGCACCGGGGCGCCGCCGGCCGAGTGCACCAGGCCGCTCAGGCCGCTGGTGCCGGTCAGCGTCACGTCGATCCGCGAGCCGTTGGGTTCCACCATCACGGTGACGGCCTGGGGCTGGTGCCCGGGGGCCGTCACGATCAGCACGTGGCCGCCGCCGGCCGCCACGTTGAAGTGATACGTGCCGTCCACCTCGGACGTCGTCCGGCCGACCTGCCGCCCCGCCGAGTCGATCAGCGTGAGCGCGGCCCGCCCGATCAGCGCGCCGTCCGCGCCGATCACCCTGCCGCGAATGAGCGAGGAGTCCATCAGTGCCGCTCCTGTTCCGTGCCCGTCGCGAAATCCTCCAGCACCTCGAGCGCCCGGGCCAGCGCACGCACCTGATCGGCTGGCAGTCGGCTGATCCGCTCGGCGAGGTAGCCGGTGCGGATGCCGCGCATCCGCTCCAGCAGCGCCTCCCCGTTCGGGCTCAGCGCGACGTTGCTCACCCGCAGGTCCTTGGTGCTGCACGTCCTGGTCAGCAGCTCGTGCTCGACCAGCCAGTCCACCAGGCGGGACATGGTGGCGGCGGCGATGCCGACCCGGTCGGCCAGGTCGCTGATGCGCAGCGGCCCGTGCTCGGCCACAGTGGCCAGGGTGACCAACCGGGTCGGCGTCAGCTCGTCGCTCGCGGCGTGCGTCTTCATCCGGTGCGAGATGGCGCTGATGGCCATCTGCAGCCGGCCGGCGAGGTCCTCGTCGTCACGTACAACGCTGGACGTCACGACTGATCACCTCCCGAACACCACGTCAGCCGTGGCCAGCTCGCCGGCCCGGGCGCTGACCCGCACCGCGACCGGCTCGTACACGCTGGTCACCACCGTGTAGTCGCCGCTGGGCAGCCCGGTCAGCCGGTAGCTGCCGTCCGGCCCGGTGACCGCGGTCGCCACCACCCGGCCGTCGCCGTCCAGCGCGGTCACGGTCGCGCCCGGCACCACCGGGCCGTCGGGCGCGGTGACCACGCCGTGCACCGCGGCCTGCGCCGGCAGCTCAAGGTCCACAGTGGACGGTCGGGTGGCCGAGACGCCCACCGGCTCGGCGGTCGGCTCGTAGCCGGGCGCGCTGGCGGTCAGCACGGCGTCGCCCTCGGGCAGCCCCTCGATCCGGTAGCGGCCGGTCTCGTCCGCCGCGACCTGGGCCAGGATCTGGCCGTCCACGTCACTGGCCAGGATCGCGGCCAGCGGCACCGGGATGCCGTCCGAGCGGACGATGCCGCTCACCAGGCCGCCGCCGGCCAGCTCGAAGTCCTGCTCGCCGGGCGTGCCGGTGATGGCGACCGTGCCGGCGGCCGGCCGGTAGCCGACGGCCGTGACGATCAGCGTGTACGTGCCGTTGCGCAGGTCGTTGAGCTCGTAGCGGCCCTCGGTGTCGACCGGCACCCGGTCCACCTGCGCCCCGTCGGGACCGGTGACCGTGATGACCGCGCCGCCGACCGCCGAGCCGCTGCGGGTGTGCACCCGCCCGCTGAAGACCACCTCGTTGACCGGCTCGACCAGCTCGACGTCACCGAAGGCGGCCTCGCCGGCCACCGCGGCCAGCTCCTCGCCCACCGGCTCCGGCTTGATCGCCGGGTTGCGCCGGCCGACCAGCCAGGAGGCCACCGCGGCGACGACACAGGCGATCACCGCGAACCAGAACACGACCTGCAGGCCCTCCTGGAACGGCCCGGAGATCAGGTTCGGGAAGAAGCTGCGGCCGGTCAGGAAGCTGGCCTTGTCGGTCGGCAGCTGCTGCAGCACCGGGCCCAGCAGCTGCTGGATCGGGTTGTAGCCGAGGAACGCCGCGAACAGCACGCCCACCGCCGGCAGCGAGGCGACCTGGTCGGCGGCGGCCTGCGGCACGCCGTTGGAGACCAGGCCGGAGGACAGCGTGCCGGGCAGGCTGGCCGACAGGCCGGCGATGATCAGGCTGAAGAAGATGCCGATGGACAGCACCATCGCCGAGTTCTGGAAGGTGGCGGTCATACCGGCCCCGACGCCGCGGGCGTTGGTGGGCAGGCTGTTCATCACGTCGGCCCGGTTGGGCGAGGAGAACAGGCCCATGCCCAGGCCGTTGACCAGCAGGATGACCGCGAAGACCCAGTAGTTGAAGTCGACCGGCAGCACGATCAGCGCGACGAAGCTGGCCGCGGTGATCAGCATGCCGCCGGTGGTGAAGGCGCGGGCGCCGAGGCGATCCGACAGCACGCCGGACAGCGGCGCGGACACCAGGAAGCCGACGGTCAGCGGCAGCATATAGATGCCGGCCCACAGCGGCGTGGACTCGAAGCTGTAGCCGTGCTGCGGCAGCCAGATGCCCTGCAGCCAGATGATCAGCACGAACTGCAGGCCGCCCCGGCCCAGCGAAGCCAGCAGGTTGGCCACGTTGCCCGCGGTGAACGCCCTGATCTTGAACAGGCTCAGGTTGAACAGCGGGTTGGCCACCTTGGTCTCGATGACACCGAAGGCCACCAGGACCAGCACACCGAAGATCAGCGAGCCGTACACCCAGGGGTTGCCCCAGCCCATGCTGGAGTCGCCGTAGGGCTGGATGCCGTAGGTGATGGCCACCAGCACGGTGATCAGGCCCACCGCGAAGGTGATGTTGCCCCACCAGTCCATCCTGGCCTTCTGGCGGATGCCGTTGTCGTGCAGCTTCAGGTACGCCCAGATGGTGCCGAAGACGCCGAACGGCGCGGACACGATGAAGACCAGGTGCCAGTCGACCGGGGCGAGCACGCCGCCGAGGACCAGGCCGAGGAAGGAGCCGGCGATCGCGGCCACGGCGTTGAGGCCGAGCGCGGTGCCGCGCTGGTTGGGCGGGAACGCATCGGTGAGGATGGCGCTGGAGTTGGCCATCAGGAACGCGCCGCCGACGCCCTGCACGATGCGCCAGCCGATCAGCCACAGGGCCGCGTTGGTGCCGTCGAACCAGGTCACGCTGAGCAGGACCGAGGAGATCGCGAAGATCGCGAAGCCCATGTTGTACATCTTGACCCGGCCGTACATGTCCCCCAGCCGGCCGAAGCTGACCACCAGCACCGCGGTGACGACGAGGAAGCCCATCATCATCCACAGCAGGTAGCTGGTGTTGTCCGGCGCCAGCGGGTTGATCCCGATGCCCTTGAAGATGTCCGGCAGCGCGATCAGCACGATGGACGAGTTGATGGTGGCCATCAACATGCCCAGCGTGGTGTTGGACAGCGCGATCCACTTGTACCGCGGCCCTAACGCTGCTGTGGTCCCGGTCGGCGCCTTGGCGTGTTGAGCCGTCGACACTGGTCCTCCCCTCGCATGGAACTTGCTTGACGTAGGCTAACCGATATTGTTGCTTCGCACAACTATCAACGGTCGGCCCGTCTTCCCATCCGAGGGGAGAATGTGCCTGGAGTCACACGAAATACCGGAACTCCGGGGAGTGCGGCCAGCCCGGGTCACCGGTCCTGGTGAACCGCGCCACCGAGTCCCCGAAGTCCACGGTCCGGGGCGTGTCCGGGTCGAGCATCGGGCTGTCCTTGAAGGCGTCGAACGTCCCGAACAGGTACGGCAGCTCGACACAGTGCGGGGCGCCCAGCGGGCCGGAACGGTCGAACCGGTAGGTGAATGCGGTGTTGCTGGCCTGGGCGATCGTGCTCACGCCGGCCTCGAAGAGGCTCTGCAGGCCCGGAAACGCCACCGCCTCGTCCTTCGTGAACCCGACCAGCACGTCCAGATTGGACAGATCGGCGTCCGGCCAGGCCTTCGGGTAGCCCGCGCCGCCCAGCACCGGATAGAACGCCGGCGCGCCCGGGGCATTGCCCGGCAGCTTCACCGCCGCGTCGAGCAGTTCCCGGGCCGGGGCGTCCCCGTCGACGTGCTCGAAGAAGGCCTTCGCGGTCCGCTCAGCCGTCTTCGGGTCCATCGGCGGCAGCCCCCAGGGGCCGCTTTCCAGGACCACCCGGTTGACGAGGTCCTTCGTCGCCGGATCGATCGCCAGGTAGAGGCTCGAATACGCGCCCGCCGACTGGCCGCCCACCGTGACCTGCTCCGGGTCGCCGCCGAAGGCCGCGATGTTGTCGTGCACCCACTCCAGGGCGGCCCTTTGATCCTGTGCGCCGAGGTTGTCCGTCCCCAGGTAGCCGAACGGGCCCAGGCGGTAGTTGATCGTGACCACCACGATGTCGTGCTTGGTGGCCAGCAGTCCGCCGTCGTACCAGTCCCAGCCGCCCGAGCCGCTGCTGAACCCGCCGCCGTGGATCCAGAACAACACCGGCTTCTTCGTCGCCGTGCCCGTCGTCCACACGTTCAGATTCAGGCAGCCGTCCTCCGCCCAGTCCGCGTCGTGGTCGCCCATGATGCGCGCCAGCCGGGACTGGAGCTGCGGGGCCGCCGGTCCGGGCTTGGTTGTTTCCTTCGTTCCGGTCCACTTGGGGTGCGGCGTCGGCGGCTGGAACCGCTTCGCCGTCGCGTACGGGATGCCCCGGAAGGCCGTTGTGGCGCCGGTGGTGATTCCCCTGACGATGCCGCTGGTGGTGTTCACGTCCATGGCTTCTGGTCTACGACTTCGCGGCACGGGTCGGGAGATTTGTGCAGGTCTTAGGACATTTTGTGGCCTAGAATCGCGAATGTGCGACAAGTTCTGGATGAGACGGAGCGCCGGATCGTGTCCGTGATCCTGGCGTCACCGCGGGCGTCGTGGCGGGCCGTCAGCGAGGAGCTCGGCATCTCCGAACGGACAGTCGTCCGCCGCGCGCTGCCCCTGTTCCAGGACGGGACCCTGCGGGCCACCGCCGTCCGCAACCCCATGCACTTCCCCGGCTACATCCCCATGGCGCTGCGCATCCGCTGCCGCCCCAACCGCATCCGCGCCGTCGCCGCCACCCTCGCCCGCCGCCCCGACACCGTCTCCGTCGACATCATCGGCGGCGGAGACGAGATCTGCGTTCTGTTCCAACTCATCGGCACCGAAGCCCGGAACCTGCTCCTGCTCCGCGACCTCCCCGCCACCGCCGCCGTCGAGTCATGGACCTCGTACACCATGCTCCGCGTCTTCCCCACCGCCTTCCTGTGGAACGGCAAACCCGTCAAGCCTTCTTTTGCTGCTTCCCAAGTTGTTCCCCCGACTCGGCACGACGTCGACGAGTCCCTGATCGGCGGTCTGGTCGCCGACGGCCGAGCCAGCTACACGGAGTTGGCCGCCCGCTGCGGCACCTCGGCTCTCACCGTGCGGCGTCGGGTGGATGCTCTGGTTCGAGGCTTGAGCCTTCGGCTAGCTGTACTGCCCGGGGAGGTTGTGAACGGGGCGACACCTAGACCGATGATCTTGGAATGAGGGAGGGCCTTCCGGTTCGGTGTGGATTGCGACATCTGCACCGACGACCGGAAGGCCCTCATGTCCCACCGTAACGCCCCGCTGTCCGAGACCGGCAGACTGCGCCTGGCCCGGTGCGTCGTGGATGACGGCTGGCCGCTGCGTCGGGCCGCTGACCGGTTCCAGGTCTCGGTGGCGACCGCGAAACGCTGGGCCGATCGCTACCGCGCCCACGGGCCAGCCGGGATGGCCGACCGGTCCAGCCGGCCCCGCACCAGCCCGCGCCGCACCCCCACCCGTACCGAACGGCGGATCATCAAAGTCCGGGTACTGCGCCGGTGGGGACCGGCCCGCATCGCCTTCCTGCTGGGCCTGAACCCGTCCACGGTGCACCGGGTGCTGAACCGCTACGGCCTGGCCCGGCTGACGCACCTGGACCGCGCCACCGGCCGGCCGGTCCGCCGCTACGAACACCCCGCCCCCGGCGACCTGGTCCACGTCGACATCAAGAAACTGGGCAACATCCCCGACGGCGGCGGCCACCAGGCCCACGGCCGACCGGCAGGCCGGCGCAACAGCTCCGCCCACCGCGACCCGAACCGCCCGCGCACGGTCGGCGGCCGCGCCAACCTGGGCTACTCCTACCTGCACAACGCCGTGGACGACCATTCCCGCCTGGCCTACACCGAGATCCTGCCCGACGAGACCAGGAACACCGCTGTCGCGTTCTGGGCGCGGGCGCAGACCTTCTTCCACAGCAACGGGATCACCATCGCGCGGGTGCTCACCGACAACGGGTCCTGCTACCGCTCACATCTGTGGCGCGACACCCTGGCCGCCGCCGGCGTCACCCACAAACGCACCCGCCCCTACCGGCCCCAGACCAACGGCAAGGTGGAGCGGTTCAACCGCACCCTGCTCGACGAATGGGCCTACGCCCGCCCCTACCGGTCCGAGACCGAACGCCGCGAGGCGCTGCCGCGGTGGCTGCACACCTACAATCACCACCGCGGCCACACCGCGCTCGCGGGTCTCCCACCCGCCAGCCGCGTTCCCAACCTCACGGGTCAGTACAGCTAGCCATCGAGGTCGACGTCGCTTTGCTTGGGGTGCATGGGGAAGCTTTGCTGTGGCTCAACGTCGCTCCCGGGGAGCTGGATGCGACGGGTGAGGCTTTGAGCCAGCATCCGGAGGTTCGGTTCGTCGCCGCTACCACTGGGCGGGCGAATCTGGTGGTGGCCGTTGCGGCGACGGATTTGGCTGCGCTGTATGAGTTTTTGACAGGGGGTGGGATGGATCGGAGCGTGGGGATCGAGGTGACGCCGATCCTGACGACGATGAAGAGGACGGGGCTGGTTCGAGCTGGGGTGTGAGGTCTTTCCTTCCACATAGCCGTTTCCCCCGCACAGCCCTTTCCTCGCACAGCCCTTTCCTCCGCACCCCCACACCATCCCTGCCCGTTCCCCGCACAGCCCCTTCCTCGCACGGCTCTTCCCTCCACCCTTAACCCATCCCTACCCTTCCCCGCACAGCCCTATCCCCCGCACCCCCACGCCATCCCTGCCCGTTCCCCTTCGCCGGGCCGTTTGCGCGGTTCAGGTGGATGGTTGGGGTGGGTGGCGCGGCGTCGGTTGAGTGGGTGGGCGCGTTTACAGAGGGCTTTGGACAGGAAAGGGGGTTGGGGCTTGGTTTGACTTGGCGGGTAACGGGTTGCTGGAAAGCGCTTTCCTGAAGGGAGGCTGAAGCGTCACGCTTTTGGGTATTCGTTGGAGGGTAAGGGAAATCGATCTTCTGTGGGCGGTAGAATGGGGGTATGACAGCGATCCTCGATGTGCCGGCCGACGCCGAGTGGTGGCGGCTGGACGAGGGGGCGCTGTGGGAGGCCGGGGAGCAGATCGAGGCTCGTCGTCGGGCCGACTATGTGCGGCAGGTTGATGTGGTGGCGGAGTTGCGGGGGCGCACGGGACGGTCGAAGGATGACCTGTCGGCGATCGTTGCTGGTCTGATGGCGAAGTGGCGGGTGACCCGGAGCGAGGCCAGGGATCTGGTCCGGCACGCGGAGTTGTTCCAGCGTGCGGGGGTTCGCCGGGCGGCGCACGAGGGGGTGCTGAGCAAGCAGCACCTGACCGTGATCGACAAGACACTGGCGGAAGCCCCGGAAGGTGATCGGGACCGGGTCGAGGCCGAGTTGGTGGAGAAGGCCGCCGGGTTTGACGGGGCGACGCTGCAAACGATGGGGCAGCGGATCCTGCAGCTGCTTGACCAGGACGGGAAAGCGCCGGATGACCGGGAGTTGGCGGAGCCGAAGCGCGAGTTGCACCTGGCCAGCCGGAAGGACGGGTCGGTGGTGTTTCGCGGGAAGGTGGATCCGGAGACGGGGGCCACGTGGGCGGCGTTGATCGACCCGTTGGCCAAGCCGACCTCGGCCGGCGACACCCGCACCACGGCGGAGCGGCAGGGTGACGCGTTGGCGGAGATCATCGAGATGGCCTCAGCGAGCGAGGACCTGCCGGAGGCGGGTGGGGAACGGCCGCATCTGGCGCTGACCATGTCCCTCAAGGACTTTCAGGAGCAGCGCGGCACCGGCGACGTCGAGGGCATGGGGCCGATGGACGCGGCCTCGGTACGGAGGATCGGCTGTGACAGCAAGGTGATGCGGGTGGTGCTGGGGGCCAAGTCGGAGCCGCTGGACATCGGCCGGGCGAGCCGGACGATACCGAACCAGATACGGCGGGCGCTGATCATCCGGGACAAAGGGTGCGCGTTCCCGGGGTGTCTGAGGAGACCCCGGCAATGTCACGCGCATCATGCGGTGCACTGGGCCCAGGGTGGGCCGACGAGCCTGGAGAATCTGGTTCTGGTGTGCGGAATGCATCACAGGCTGGTGCACCACAGCAGATGGACGGTGCGGGTGGTTGAGGGGCGGCCGCAGTTCACCGCCCCGGGCGACGAGGGCCGGGGGCGGCAGGGCGGCGCGGGAAAGCGCCGGTGACCGGGGACTCGGAGACCAACTTCAGCGGCTGGGCAAAGGAAAGGCCGGCGACGGGATGGGCCAGGGCGGCGGAGATCCACTCGGTGGTGGGGCCGTCCTGCCAACGGAGCTCGCCGGAGACGACCCGGGGCGGCAAAGGGAAAAGACAGGAGCGGCGAAGTAGGGAGCTGAGCAGAGGGGCCAGGGCGGGCGGGGAAGAAGGCGAAGCGAGGGCGGAGAAGTCGTCCATGAGGGCGGTCCAGCGCTCGGTGCCGACGCCGGCCAGGACGACGGTGGCGGGGCCGTGGGACAAAAAGACGTGCATGCCGATGGGGCGGGAGACGAGGCCGGGGACGCGGGCGTAGAGGGCCTGCACGAGCTCGGCGGCGACATCGGGCATGAGGGACAGGCGGATCTGGTCGGGGCGGGGCTGCACCATCCAGAAAACAGGGCGGGACAAGGTGGCGGCGGCGTCGAAGACGGCGGCCTCGAAGCTCTGCTGGGCGGAGTCGAGAGTATCGGGCAGGACCAGGCGGCGGACACGATCGGGGACGGGGCCAGGGAGATGGCCCAAGAGGTGGGAGAGCTCGACGGGGGTGAGATCGGCCAAGGCGCCGCCGACCTCGGGTTCGACGGCCCACGCGGGCTCGCCGGTGTAGGGGCGGCGCAGACGGGCGACACTGGAGACCAGCGGGGAATGACGGGGCATGGGGGCGTCCTGGAGGATGCGGGCCGCCCGGCTCGGCGTACGTCCGAAGAGGACGCGGTGGGCTATGAGCCAAAACCCTTTGGCGAGGAGCGCCACCAAAGCCGGGGACGTGACGCCGCTCGGCACCCGCGTGTGCCTTGCCACGCACTGTACCGCGCGACGCCGGCCCCGTCACCAAGGGTCACCCGGCTGCGCCGGCCTGGAAGGCCACGATGGCCAACTGGGTGCGGTTGTCCAGGCCCAACTTGGTCATGGCCCGACTGACATGCACCTTCACGGTGGCCTCGCTGACCGCCAGGCGAGCGGCGATCTCCGTGTTGCCGGCCCCGGTGGCGACGGCCAGCACAACCTCGCGCTCACGGTCGGTCAGAGTGTCCAAACGGGCCTGGGCGGCAGCCTGCTTGGCCACGGCCCCACCGGAATACCGAACGGCCATCCGACGCAGCACAGACGGGGCCAGCACGGCGTTGCCGGCGGCGACCATCTCCACACCACGGACCAGATCCCGCGGCGGAGTGTCCTTGAGCAGGAAGCCGGCGGCACCGGCGCCGAGCGCCTCATAGACGTACTCGTCGAGATCGAAGGTGGTCAGCAGCAGCACGGGCGGCGGAGAAGGCAAGGCACGCAGGCGATGGGTGACCGCAAGACCATCCACAGTGGGCATGCGGATGTCGGTGACGACGATGTCCGGCTGGAACTCCCGAACCAGCTCGACGGCGTCCACCCCGTCGTCGCGGTCGGCGACGACCTCGACCCGGCCGCTGCTCTCCAGGATCATCCTGATGCTCAGCCGCACCAGCTCCTCGTCCTCCAACAACACGGCCTTGATCACCGGGGCTCCTTCGGAAACGTGGCGGCCACCTCGAAACCGCCCTCGGGACGAGGCCCGGCGGACAAGGTGCCGCCGGACAGCACAACCCGTTCGCGCATGCCGATCAGGCCGAAACCGGACCGCGGCGCGGGCACAGTCAGCGGCCGGCCGGCGGTGTTGGCCACCCGCACCTCCAAGCGGCCGTCGAAGTCGTGCAGCGCGACCTCGATCTCCGCGCCGGGGGCGTGCTTTGCCGTGTTGGTAAGGGATTCGTGCAGCAGCCAGTACACGGCGCGAGCGGTGGAGCCGGGCACCTCGGGCAACGAGGCCGGCAGCTCGGCCCGCACGTGCTGGCCGGCGGCGGTGGCGTCGGTGATCAGGGAGCACGCGGCGGCCAAGGTGGGCTGCGGATGCTTCGGCGCGTCGACATCGCCGTCCTCCCGACGCAACACGCTGAGCATCTCCCGCAACTCCTCCATGGCGGCCGCGCCGTTCTGCCTTACCCCCTCGGCGAAATCGGCCAGTTCCTGGTTGGACGACAGGGAAGCCGCCCCCGCCTGCACGGTGAGCAGACTGACCCGATGGGCGACGACGTCGTGCAGCTCACGGGCGATCCGAGCCCGCTCGTCGGCGACGGCCTTGGTGGCCAGCAGGTCCCGCTGCTGCTCGGCCTGGACGGCCCGCTCCCGCAGGCTGGCGAGCAGCTTCTGGCGCTGCCACACCCACAGGCCGATCAGCAGCGGGAAGCCGATCAGCACGGTCTGCGGCAGCAGCGCGAGCAGGACGGTGCCGTAGTCCAGGTCGGGGCCCCAGCTCAGGTGGAAGCCGGGCCGCCATGGCCCCACCATCACGAGCACCGCGCCAGCCATGATCAACCAGGTGTCGCGGCGGTTGCCCCGCCTCGCGCCGAGCGAGTAGACGGCGAACAGCAGCGGGATGTACGCGCCGTCCAGAACCACGAGAACCGTGGCCGCCAGCACGACCGCGCGCGGGAACCGGCTGCGCACGGCCAGCGCGGCGGAGCCGGCGATCGCCAGCGCGGTCGCCACCGGGCCGTCCGAGAGCAGCCCGAACGGGATCTTGTGCGCCTGGTCGACAGTGACCCAACAGACCAGGGCGGCGATCACCGTGTCCCGGGCGATCACGCCCCACGGACTGTCCAACCAGGACCAGAGCTTCCTCACCCCGAGAACCCTAGGCGTCGCGGCGGCGCAGCGTCACCCAGCTCGCCGCCAGGAACGCCACAGCCAGCGCCAGCAGCGCCGACGGCGCGGACCACTTGTCGGTGGTGATCAGCCGGGCGGCCGAGAAGAACGGGATCAGCGACTGGTCGATGTGGCCAGCCAGCATCAGCGTCTCGATGATGGTCGGAAAGCCGATCATGGCGACCAGCGCGATCACCGAGTTGCGGCTGACAGCGGCGATGCCGAGCCCGAGCAGGCAGCTGAGCACGGTGAACACGACGGTACCGAGCAGGGCGTGGCCGATGGCAGCGCCGTCGGTGAACAACGCGCCGGCAGCAGCCTCGGCCAGCAGGGTGGCGGCGATGAGGGCGACACCGGAGGCAACGCCGAACAGCGCGGTCACGATCGCCTTGGCGCCGAGGATCAGGGCCGGCGTGCGCAGGGTCAGCGTGGTGGTGACGATCGTTCGGAACCGGTACTCATGGCCGAACGCGCCCACGCCGACGGCGATCGAGGGCAGCACGGCCAGCACCAGGAACACGCCGGTGAAGGCGTTGTCGAACCGGGTCTCCAGGGGCATGTCCCGGTGCGTGGCCCAGATCAGGGCGAACAGGAACTGGATCACCGGCCCGGTCGCGAACAGCACCCACGTGCTGCGCAGTGAGCGGAGTCGGACGAACTCGTAGCGAATGGCGTCGAGCATCGGGTCAGGCCCTCCCACGGTACTGCGCGGCGCCGGCGGTGGCGGTGAAGAACGCGTCTTCGAGGCTGCTGTGGCGGACGGTCAGCTCACGCAGCACGATGCCGGCGCGCATGGCGATGGTGGCGATGGCGTCGGTGTCCTGGGTCGCGACGACGAGCGCGCCGTCGGGCTGCGGCGCGACGGCGAAGCCGGCCCGGCTCAGCAGGTCGGCCAGCATGCCGGGGTCGGCCGGGCGGACCAGCACCTCGGGCCGGGAGTTGCGGGCGACGAAGGCGTCGACCGACTCGGCGGCGACCAGCCGGCCCTGCCCGATCACGACCAGGGCGTCGGCCAGCACGGCCATCTCGTTGAGCAGGTGCGAGGACACGAACACGGTGCGGCCCTCGGCGGCCAGGCCCTTGAGCAGGTCACGCAGCCAGCGCACGCCCTCCGGGTCCAGGCCGTTGGCCGGCTCGTCCAGCATCAGCGCCCGCGGATCGCCCAGCAGGGCCCCGGCCAGGCCGAGCCGCTGCGACATGCCGAGGCTGAAGCCGCCGGCCCGGCGATTGGCCACCTCCAGCAGGCCGACCCGGTCCAGCGCCTGGTCGACCCGGGCGGCGGGCAGGCCGGCGCCGGCGGCGATCATGCGTAGGTGGGCGCGGGCGGTGCGGCCCGGGTGCACGGCGCGGGCGTCCAGCAGCACGCCGACGGTGCGGGCTGGGTACGCCAGCTCGCCGTAGCCGCGGCCGTCGAACTCGGTGCGGCCGGCGCCGTGGTCCAGGCCCAGCATCAGCCGCATGGTGGTGGACTTGCCGGCCCCGTTCGGGCCGAGGAACCCGGTCACCACGCCGGGCTGCACGGTGAACGACAGGTCGTCCACCGCCGTCACCGATCCATAGCGCTTGGTCAGTCCCCGCGCGACGATCATCCGCTCACAACCTCGCGGTCCGGCCGCGGCCCGGATGGCCGCGGCTCCCGTGGCCACAAAGATCGCCCGAGCGGGCGTGCCACGTCGTCACCACGAGGTCGAGTTCGGGATACGACAAAAGGTGTAGGCACAAACCTGCGGATGCCCCGGGCTTGGGGCATCCGCAGGCGACACAGCGCTCGTCCCCACCGGCGCGGCCGGTCCTCCGCGGGGAACGGTCGCCGTGCGTCAGAAGTACGTGATGTCCCAGTGGTTGCCCTCGTCGCAGTACAGGTTGCCGGCCGCGGACTTCCACTGCGGGTAACCGTCGCCGCGCAGGCCGATGTAGCTGAAGCTGTTGTGCACGTAGTTGTCGATGCACGTGTTGTGGGAGATGTCCACCTTGTAGCCGTTGTAGTGGCTGTAGGTGCCGGCGGCGTGGCCGACCTCGGTGCCGCCGGTGATGTTGATGGCGCAGGTGCTGGCCCGCTTGAGCGTGATCACGCCGTTCACCGTGCTGTCGTTGATCTGGTCGAACGACGTGCAGTGGGAGTTGCTGCGGGTGGTGCAGTTGCCGCTGGAGGACCAGGTGATGCCGGCCGCGCTCAGCTGCGAGGCGGCCTGGGCCTGGGTCAGCTTGGTCACGGCCGGTGCGGCGGCGGCCATGCCGGCGCCGGCGAGCAGGGACCCGGCCACGGCCGCGGCGACTAAAACGGCTTTCATGAGCACACTCCTCCAGTGCGAACAGGGGTGCCCAGTCAAACCACCCCCGTTAAAGACCCGCTAAACGCCGCGAGTCCCGCTCTCAGGCAGCTGAAAAGCGGTTTTTCGACTGCCTGAGAGCGGGACTCGCAGGGGTTCAGGTGGTGGCGAGGCGGCGGAGGGTGCGGCGGGCCTCGGTCTGCCAGGAGGTGAAGCCCAGGGCGGTGAACAGGCGCAGGGACTCGCGGACGGCCCGGCGGCCGGCGGTGGGGTCGCCGGCGTGGTGGCGGAGTTGTCCCAGGCCCAGCAGGGCATACGCGCGGCCGCGGCGGTCGTCGATGCCCTCGAACGCGGCGAGGCTGGCGGTGAGCAGGTCGGCGGCGCGGTCGTCCTGGCCGCGGCGGCGGTGCCACTCCCCCAGCGACCGCAGGGCGTAGGCGGTGGCGTGCTCGTGCCCGGACTCCTCGAACATCTCCAGGGCCCGGGTCAGTTGGTCCTGGGCGTCGGACAGCTCGCCGAGGCTGCGCAGCACGTGCGCCTCCCAGTGCCGGTCGGCCAGCCGCACGCTGGCCGAGAGGGCGGCCTCCAGCAGCGCACCGGCCCGGTCGTGATCACCGTTGCGCCGCAGCACATCGGCCAACTGCTTGCCGGCGTGGGCCTCGCGGCGGCGGTCACCGAGAGCCCGGGCCAGGCGGAGGCTGTCCTCGAAGCAACAGGTGGCGGCCTGGGGCCGGCCGCGGTCGGACAGCAGGGTGCCGAGCTGTCGCAGCACGTCGGCCTGCCCGACCTGGTCGTCGACCCGACGCAGCATGGTCAGGCCATCCTCCAGCGCGACCTGGGCGCGCTCGATGTCGCCGCGCTCGACGTCGATGTCGGCCTGGGCGGCCAGTACTCTCGCCAGCGCGCGCTGGTCGTCGAGGCTGGTGAAGATGCGGCACGCCATGTCGTAGTAGACCCGGGCCCGGGCGGCCCGGCCGCGGGTCTCCCAGTGCAGGTCGCCGAGCCGGCACAGGCTGACGGCCTCGGCCCGGCGATCCCCGGTGTGCCGGGCCGAGACCAGGCCGATGACCTCGATGCGCCGGTCGCCGGGATTGGCCGTGCAGACCTCGGCCAGCCGCCCGGCCATGGCCCACCGCCCGAGCCGGTGGGCCAGCCGCACCAGGCAGCGCAGCATGCCGGCTTCGGCGGCCCGCCAGGCCAGCGGATCGGCCTCGGCCCGGCGCACCACTGCCGGGTCGGCCACCTTCTCGGCCGGGGTTATGGGAAAGCGGCCCACCGGCAGCTTGCGGTCGGCGCGGACCGAAACGTCCAAATAGGACTTGAGCAACCTGTCCAGGGCGTCCGAACGGGACGGCTCCTCGGCCAGCAGCCGCTCGTAGCCGAAGACGCGGATCAGCTCGTGCGGGCGATAACGCAGCTGCCCCAGGCGATCCCGCCCGACCACCGCCACCAGCTGGGCCTCGACCAGGTCGGCCAGCGCCTCGGCGGCGTCGACGCCGAGCAGGACGGTCATGGCCCACTCCGGCAGGTCAACCGAGTCGAACCAGCCCAGCAACCGCAACAGCTTGCGCGGCAACGGATCGCACGAGGAGTAGCCGAGCTCGACGCCGGCCCGCACGTCCAGGTCGCCAACCTTCAGCTCGGCCAGGCGACGACGCTCGTCGGCCAACCGCTCAGTTAATTCCCGCACCAATGAGTACTTGGCCGACGCGAGCTTCGCCCCGGCGACGCGCACGGCCAGCGGCAGATGCCCGCACAGCCGGGCCAGTTCCCGAGCGGATTCCGGTTCCGCCGCCACACGATCCGCGCCGGCGACGGCCGAGAGCAGCGCCACCGACTCCGTCTCGGACAGCGGGCCGACCTCGGTGACAACCGCGCCCTCCAACCCGGACAGCCGGCTTCGAGACGTCACGATCACCGCACATCCCGGGCCGCCGGGCAGCAGGGGCCGAACGTCGGCCTCGCACGAAGCGTCGTCCAGAACCACCAGAATCCGACGATCGGCGGTCACGCTGCGGAACAACTGCTGTCGCTCCAACAGACCGAACGGCACCTCACAGCCGAGACCGGACAGGAACGACCCCAGCACCTCGGCTGTCTCCACTCCGCCCAACTGGGCGAACAACTGGCCGTCGGGAAACGCACAACGCCGATCGTGGGCGACACGAACCGCCAACGCGGTCTTGCCAATCCCAGATTGTCCACACAGGACGGTCAACGGACCGTCCGGAACTTCTGGCTGTCCAACGAAGTCAGGCACCACTGGCGGCAGCTGGGCAGTCCGGCACGCCGTCCGCGGCAGCTCCCACGCCGACGGATCCGTGACCAGCCGCCGCAACACGGGCCCGGGATCGGCCTCGACGAAGGCGGCCAGCCGGTCGAACACCTCGGCCGCCTCAGCCGCCCGTCCGGCCATGTGCAGGGCCGCCATCAGCGAACCGGCCAACACCTCCTGGCCGGGATCGCGGGCCAGCAGCACGGTCAGCTCGGCGATCACGTCGTGGCAGCGGCCGGCGGCCAGGTCGATCCGCACCCGACTGTCCACAGTCGATAATCGAAGCTCCTCCAGCCAACGGGCGTGCGCGGACAGCACCGGCCCACAGGCCACGTCCGGCAGGGCGTCCCCGCGCCACCGGCCCAGCGCCGCGGCCAGCAGCTCCCGCGCCGGCCCGAGCCGCCCGGCGGCCAGCAGCTCGCGGCCGCGCCGCGCCTCGGCCACGAACTCCGACTGGTCGAACTCACAACCGTCAAGCGTCAACAAATAGCCCGACGGCCCGGTGCGGATCGCGTCGGCCGGCAACACCTTGCGCAGCTTGGACACCGCGACCTGGACGATCACCCGCGCGCTGCGGGGCGTCTGCGCGGGCCACAGCTCGTCGACGATGGTGCTCAGCGACACCCAGCAGCCGGCGTTGGCCAGCAGCAGCGCCAGGACCGTGCGCTGCTGCGGCGTGCGGGGCGTGACCAGGCGGCCGGTGCGGGTGACCTCCAGAGGTCCGAGGATCCCGTACCGCACGGCCGCACCTGCCTTCAGTGTGTGGCGCTGACCTGGGGCGGAGCGGTCAGGCGGGCCAACAGTACCTGCTCGATGACCGTGACCAGGACGTCTTTGACGGATTCGCGGTCGCGGGCGTCGCAGGCGATCAGCGGGATGGCCTCGTCCACGCCCAGCGCCTCGCGCACCTCGTCCAGGTCGAACTCCTGCTGCCCCGGGAAGTGGTTGACGGCCACGATGAACGGGGTGTCCCGGCGCTCGAAGTAGTCCAGCACCGGATAGCAGTCCTCGATCCGGCCGGTGTCGACCAGGATGACCGCGCCCAGCGCGCCCTCGACCAGGTCGTCCCACATGAACACGAACCGGTCCTGGCCGGGCGTGCCGAACAGGTACAGGATCAGCGAGGAGTCCAGGGTGATGCGGCCGAAGTCCAGCGCCACCGTGGTGGTGTGCTTGTCGGACCGGCTGCCCGGGTCGTCGACGCCGACCGACTTCTCGGTCATGGCCGCCTCGGTGACCAGCGGCTCGATCTCCGAGATGGCCCCGATCAGGGTGGTCTTGCCGACGCCGAAGCCGCCACTGATGACGATCTTCACCGACGTCGGCCCGTGTTCAGAGCGCCCGGACAAGGTCCCTGATCCTCTCGATGGTGGAGACGGCGAGTTCGGTCGCCTGGTGCACGGTCACGTGCCCGGCGGCCATCAGGTCGCCGATGACGACCTTGGCCACGCCCAGCGGCACGTGCAGCGTGGCGGCGACCTCGGCGACCGAACGCGGTTGCTGGCACAGCCGGACCACGGTCTGCAGCTCGAACCGCAGCGGCGCGGTCAGCGCCGCACGGTTGGCCACGACCAGCGTCTCGATGCGCAGGTCGTCGCGCAGCGGCATGGTCCGCCCGCCGGTCACGATGAACGGCCGGACGAACGACTCCTTGGCCTCGGCCGGCGGCTCCGGCTCGGCCGGCTGGACCGGGGTCGCCGGGGAGAACCAGGACGGGGCCTGGTTCATCTGGATCATCCGCGGATCCGGCATGCGCGGCTGCTCACCGCTCATCGCCGCAGCGTCTCTCTCAACTCGGTGATCAGCGACGGCGTGAGCAGCGCGCCGGCCCGGTCGGCCAGCACGGCGATCTCGTAGCCCACCAGGCCGATGTCGCACTTGCTGTCGGCGATCACGCCCACGCAGCTGCCGTCGTCGATGGCCGAGACCAGCAGGAAGCCCCGCTTCATCTCGATCATGATCAGCTTCAGGCCGTCGAACTCGTAGTTGCGCGACGCGCTCTTGGCCAGGCTGGACAGACCCGACACCAGCGCCGCCAACCGGTCTGCCGCGGTCCGGTCCAAGCCCTCGGACATGGCGATCAGCAGGCCGTCGGAGGACACCGCCACCGCGTCGCGGACCCCGTCGGTGCCCCGGACGAAGTTGGCCAGCAACCAGTTGAACGTGTGCGGGTCGGCGTGCTGCACCTCGGCGGTCACCGGTGCTCCTCCTGGGTGGTGTTGACTCGTGCGGGCAGCGGTCCGCGCTCACCGCGCTGGTGACCCGTTCGGAAGCTGGACAGCATCGAACGGACCTCGTCGGGCGAACGCTTCTCGACTGCGGTCGGCGGCCGGCTGGACGCGGCCGGCCGGGACTGGGGTTCCTCGGACGTACGGCTCCGGTTCCGTTTCACCAGGCCGTTCTTGGTGCGCTGGGCCGGCGCGTCGCCGCCGGCGGACGCCGACGCGGGCGAAACCGCCGGCACGGACGGGGTCGGCTGCGCGGGCACGACCGGAACGACCGGCGGCGTGACCGGCGTGCCGGCCAGACGCTCCTGCCTGGTGCGCACCGGGTTCGGCGGCTGCGCCTGGTGCTGCGCCGGCCGCTGCGGCTGCGGCGCGGGCCGCTCGGTCACGGTCATCGGCTGGACCCCCTCCGCCCGCACCGGCGGGATTTCGCCGACGCCGGTCGAGGCCAGGGCCGGGGCCTCCGGCTCCGCGCTCGGCCACTTGATCTCGGCCTGCTTCGGCGTCTCCGGCTTGTTCTCGGCCAGGATCTCCGGCGGCAGCAGCAGCCGGGCCACGATGCCGCTGACCGGGGACACGGTCAGCTCGACCTCGATGCCCAGCCGCTGGGCCAGCCGGCCGACCACGTAGTGGCCGAGGAAGCGGGTCGGCGCGACGATGAAGTCCTCCTCGCCGCGCAGCCGGGCGTTGGCCTTGGCCAGCTGGTCCTTGGCCATGCCGACGCCGTGGTCGACGACCGCGAGCATGTAGCCGGTGGCGATGCGCCGGCCGTAGATCTCGACCTCCAGGTCGGGCGGCGAGAAGGCCAGGCCGTTCTCGATCAGTTCGGCCAGCATGTGGGCCAGTTCGCTGACCACCGCGCCGGCGATCAGCGCCTCGTCCACGCGGCGCAGCACCACCCGGCGGTAGTCCTCGACCTCGGACAGGCCGGCCCGGATCACGTCGGACAGCGACAGCGGCTCGGCCCAGCGCCGCGGGCTGGTCTCGCCGACCAGCACCAGCAGGCTCTCGGCGTTGCGGCGCATGCGGGTGGCCAGGTGGTCCAGCTCGAACAGGTTGCCCAGCGCCGACGGGTCGAGCTCCTCCTGCTCGAACTCGCTGATGAAGTTCAGCTGGCGGCGCACCAGGTTCTGGTTGCGCCGGCCCAGGTTGGCCAGCGACTCGGTGGTGTTGCGGCGGACCAGCGCCTGCTCGGAGGCCAGCTCGAAGGCGGTGGTCTGGACGCGGTCCAGCGCCTGGGCCACGGAGGCGATCTCGGCGCCGGCCTTGGGCGGCGTGCGCACCGGCTGCGGCGGTTCCGGCTCGACCTCGCCGGGCTGGTGCCAGGCGGCGACCGAGGCCGGCAGGCGGCGGGTCGCCACGTCGTCGGCCTCGGTGGCCAGCGCGGCCAGCGGGCGGACGATGGAGCGGATGCTGCTGATCACCAGCAGCACCTCGGCCGCCACCGCGAGCAGGGCCAGCGCGAGGAAGACGGCGAGCGTGGTGCTGGCCTGGCCCTGGAGGTCCTGGGCGCGGGCGGTCAGGTCGCTGCCGACCGTCTGCTGCACCTTGCGCTCGGAGTCGATGACCGCGGTCATCTGGTTCCACCAGGTGACCGAGTCGGTCTGGGTCTCGATCGGGCCCTTGGTGGAGGCGACGGCAACGGCCTCGGAGGCGGCGGCCTTGGTGGCGTTGTCGGAACGCAGCGCGGTGTCCAGCGCGGCCTGCTGCGGCTGCGTGGCGTAGCGGGCGTACTCGGTCAGGCCGGCCTGCTTGCTGGCCCGGATCTCGGTGAAGTGGATGTACTCGCCGGCGCCGAACTTGTTGGCCGCGAACACACCGTTGAGGAATCCTCGCTCCTGGCCGGTGTACTCCTTGGCGTCGGCCAGCGCGTACAGCGCTTGCAGCCCACGGCGCAGCTGCGGGTCCTGTGCCTGGTCGAGCCCCAGCTGCAAGCCGTTCAGCGCGGCGATGCCGTCGGTGTAGTACTGGAACGTCGCGTTGCGGTCGGCCCGGCCGGCGTCGACGCTCTCGCGGGTCGAGGTCAGGCCGGACAGGTGGGACAGCGCGTCGCGCACCTGGGAGACGCCGGGCGCGGAGTCGTCGGCCAGGGCCTGGTTCAACGCGGCCTGGGCCTTGTCGGTGGCGGTGCGCTGGGTGATCACCGTCTGCTGGAACCGGGTCTCACCGCCGAGCATGCCGTTGGTCAGACCGCGCTCGCGCTGGACCTCGTGCACGAAGTCCTGGACCTTCAGCGCCAGCGAGACCGAGCTCACGGTGTCGCCGGCGGCCAGGTACGAGCCGACCTGGCCGGCGATGGTCACGCCGAGCAGCGCCAACACCAGGACCAGAGAGAACACCAGGATGCGGGCCAGCCGGCCCCGAATGGTGCCGGGTCTGACCAGTGTCGCCAGCCCGCCGGATGCCGGGCCATCGACCTCACCGATGGCCGGCCGGTGCCGTGCGCTCACCACGTGCTCCTGTCCTTGAAACGCGCATGCGGGAACTTCAAAACGCACCCTCAACGCCGCGAATGCGCCAACCAGCCCCAGTAGCAGCGAAGCTTTCACATCGCGACAAGCACTGTCAATACCGCGAACGGACTAGCGGCATCACATAGTCACGTGGGAAATGTCAAATGGCCCACCGGCTACCCGCCGACTGGCTCCGGAATCACAAATCCAGCTCAAGTGAACGTTTTCATCAGCCACCTCACAGCCACTTTTCCGGCGCTGTGCGGTCGTGCTAGCTTGCCTCCCGGTGTTTGCGCCGCGGGGAGCGCACCGGTCCTAATCTCGCACTGAGAGGACGTCGGAACAGGCCTTTTACGCCGGATTCACGACGTCGCGAGCACGCCGTTGAGAGGCTCCGTGCCGCCGAAGCCTCGCGATCCCGTCGGAGGTCCAACCATGTCGGTCGGCGCACGCGTCGAGGTCGACACCCACTGCCCGTACTGCGCGCTGCAGTGCGGCATGGTCGTCCGCGACGAACCAGCCGAGACGACGGTCGCGCCGCGCGAGTTCCCCACCAACCGGGGCGGACTCTGCCAGAAGGGCTGGACTTCGGCCCGCCTGCTGAACACCCCCGGTCGGCTCACCACGCCGCTGCTACGCGAGGACCGAAACGCCCCGCTGCGGCCGGTCGGCTGGACCGAGGCGCTCGACTACGTGGCCCTGCGCCTGCACGAACTGCGCGACCGGCACGGCGCGGACGCGATCGGCGTGTTCGGCGGCGGCGGGCTGACCAACGAGAAGGCCTACCAGCTCGGCAAATTCGCCCGGCTCGCACTGGGCACGTCGAAGATCGACTACAACGGCCGGTTCTGCATGTCCTCGGCCGCGGCGGCCGGCATCAAAGTGTTCGGACTCGACCGCGGCATGCCGTTCCCGGTCGCCGACCTGGCCGAGGCGGACGCGATTCTGCTGGTCGGAGCCAATGTCGCCGAAACAATGCCGCCCTTCATGCGGCACGTGCGGCCAGCCGCCGACAAGGGCGGGCTGATCGTCGTCGACCCGCGCCGCACCGCCACCGCCGAGGCCGCGTCGCTGCACCTGGCCCCGGCCCCGGGCACGGATCTCGCGCTGGCGCTGGGCATGTTGCACGCCGTCGTGGCCGACGGGCTGCTCGACCACCGCTATATCGCCGAGCGCACAACGGGATTCGACGAGGTGTGGCGCATCGCCGCGGCCTGGTGGCCGGAGCGGGTGGAGCGGGTCACCGGGGTGCCGGCCGCCGACCAGCGGGCCGCCGTCGCGCTGCTAGCCAAGGCCCGCAACGCATACGTGCTCACCGCGCGGGGCACCGAGCAGCACGCCACCGGTGTGGCCACGGTCTCGGCCTGGATCAACCTGTGCCTGGCGCTGGGGCTCTGCGGCCGCGAGGGCTCGGGTTACGGCTGCCTGACCGGCCAGGGCAACGGGCAGGGTGGTCGGGAACACGGGCAGAAGGCCGACCAGCTGCCCGGATACCGCAAGATCGACGACCCTGCGGCGCGGGCCCACGTAGCCGGCGTCTGGGGCGTCGACCCGGCTGAGCTGCCCGGACCGGGGCCGTCCGCGTACGAACTGCTCGACTCGTTGGGCACCGAACGGGGCCCGAAGGCGCTGCTGGTGTTCGGCAGCAATGTGGTGGTGTCCGCGCCCCGCGCCGGACATGTCGGTGACCGACTCGAATCCCTCGAACTGCTGGTCACCTCGGACTTCGTGCTGTCCGAAACCGCCGCTGTCGCCGACGTCGTATTCCCGGTCACCCAGTGGGCCGAGGAGGACGGCACGATGACGAACCTGGAAGGCCGGATCCTGCTGCGCGGCAAAGCCGTCACGCCACCGATCGAGGTGCGCGGCGATCTTGATGTGCTGCATGGGTTGGCAATCCGTTTGGGCCAACCGGCTGAACGATTCCCGGTCGATCCGGAAACGGTGTTCGCCGAACTCGGGCGGGCCTCGGCCGGCGGCCCGGCCGACTATTCCGGGGCCAGCTACGAACGGCTGCGGGCCGGCGAGGCACTGCACTGGCCGGTGCCCGCGGCCGATCATCCCGGCACGCCAAGGCTTTTCCTCGACAGATTCGCTCACCCGGACGGCCGGGCCCGGTTCCAACCGGTGGAGCACACCGGACCGGCCGAACCGCCGGATCCGGAATTCCCTTTGCACGCCACCACCGGGCGCGTGTTGCAGCATTACCAGTCCGGCGCGCAGACCCGACGGGTGCCGGAGCTGATGGACGCCAGCCCGGAGGCTTTTGTCGAGGTGCACCCCGATACGGCCAGGCTGGCTGGCGTCCACGATGGACAGTGGGCGACCGTCACGTCCCGGCGCGGATCGGTGATCGCGCGGGTGCGCTGCGTGACAACCATCAGGCCGGACACGGTTTTCCTGCCGTTCCACTTTCCCGGCGCGCAGCGGGCCAACCTGCTCACCAATCCCGCGCTCGACCCGACCAGCCGCATGCCCGAGTTCAAGGTGTGCGCCGTCCGACTGGGGCCGGCATGAGGATCGCCATCATCGGTTACGGCATGGCCGGCGCCCGTCTGGCCGACCACCTGCGCGCATCGAATGTGTCGATCACGGTGATCGGCGCGGAGCCGCATCCGGCCTACAACCGCATCCTGCTGTCGAACGTAGTGGCGGGCGCGATGGAGCCGGCCACCGTGCTGCTGCACTCTCCGGACTGGGCCAAGGAAAACGGGATCGACCTCCGGCTCGGGACGGGCGCCGCGGCGCTACACCCATCCGACCATCGGATCGTTCTCACCGATGGGTCCACTGTGGACTATGACGCGCTGGTGCTGGCCACCGGCAGCACCCCGTGGGTCCCGCCGACCGACGGCCTGATCGCCGACGGTGCACTGGCGCCGGGCGTGGTCGCGTTCCGCGATCTCGACGACTGTCAGCGGATCGTGGAGCTGGCCACCCGGGGCACACCGGTCGCGGTGCTCGGCGGCGGGCTGCTTGGCCTGGAGGCCGCCCGCGGTCTGGCCGGCCGCGGCTGCGCGGTGACCGTGGTCCACCCGGTCGGCCATCTCATGGAACGCCAACTGGATCCGGCCGCCGGGCACGTGCTGGCCCGGGTGCTCGGCCCCAAGGGCATCGAGTTCCGGCTCGGCCAGCTGGCCACGAAGTACCTGCCGGGCAAGGGACTCCAGCTCGACGACGGCTCGCTGGTCGCCGCCGAGCTGGTCGTGGTCTCGGCCGGCGCACGCCCGGAGACCGCCCTGGCCGAGGCGGCCGGGATCACCGTCGACCGGGGCGTCGTCATCGACGATTCCTTACGCACCAGCGCTCCCGACGTGTACGCGATCGGCGACTGCGCCCGGCATCCCGGCACCGTCGGCGGCCTCGTGCAGCCGGCCTGGGAGCAGGCCGCGGTGCTGGCCCAACTGCTGACCGGTGCGGACCCGCACGCCCGCTACCGGGGAACACCGGTGGTGACGCGGCTCAAGACCCGCGACGTGGACCTGGCCTCGATGGGCGAGGTGCATGTCGAGCCGCACACCACCGACGCCGAGGTGGTCCGGCTGGAAGACCCCAGCCGCGGCCGCTACACCAAGATCGTGCTGCGTGACGACCGGGTCACGGGCGCGATCGTGCTGGGGGCGCCCGACGTGGCCGCCGCCGTCACGCAGCTGCACGACCGGGGCACCCCCGCCCCGGCCGACCGGATGGCGCTGCTGCTGGGCCGCGCCATGCCCGCCGGGGACTCGTCGGATCCGGCGGCGCTGCCGGCCTCGACGCTGATCTGCCGCTGCAACACCGTCGACAAGGGCCGGCTGGTCGGCGCGTGGCACGCCGGCGCCCGGTCGTTCGACTCCCTGGTCAGCACCACCATGGCCGGCACCGGCTGCGGTGGCTGCCGGGACACCGTGTGCGCGCTGTCCCGCTGGCTGGCCGAGCAGGACCCCCTCACCGAACCCGAGAAGTTGGGCTGCAACGCGACATGACGACCACGACTGAGGCACCCACCCGCGGCGGACGCACCTGGATTCAGCAGTGGGACCCCGAGGACGAGGGGTTCTGGGCGGCGACCGGCCGCCGCATCGCCAACCGTAACCTGATCTTCTCCATCTTCTCCGAGCACCTGGGCTTCTCGCTCTGGTCGATCTGGAGCGTGGTGGTGCTGTCGCTGCCCACCGCCGGCTTCAAGTTCGGCGTGGACGAGCTGTTCTGGCTGACCGCGCTGCCCAACCTGATCGGCGCCGCGCTGCGGCTGCCCTACACCTTCGCGGTGCCGCGCTTCGGCGGCCGCAACTGGGCCGTGGTCAGCTCGCTGATGCTGCTGATCCCGTGCGCGCTGCTCACGGTGGCCGTCACCACCCACGCCGGCTTCGGGTTCTTCCTGTTCGCGGCGGCCACCGCCGGCTTCGGCGGCGGCAACTTCGCGTCGTCGATGACCAACATCTCGTTCTTCTACCCGGAGAGCCGCAAGGGTTTCGCCCTCGGCCTCAACGCCGCCGGCGGCAACCTCGGCGCCGCGCTGGTACAGCTGATCATCCCGCTGGTGATCGCCGCGACCACCGGCACCAACCTGGCGATCGCCGGCCTGTTCTACATGCCGTTCGTGATCGCCGCGGCGATCTGCTCGGCGCTGTTCATGGACAACCTGGCCACCGCCAAGTCCGACTTCCCGGCCCAGGCCGCGGCGGTCAAGCGGTCCCAGACCTGGGTGATGTCCTTCCTCTACATCGGCACCTTCGGCTCGTTCATCGGCTTCTCGGCCGCGCTGCCGCTGCTGATCAAGACTCAGTTCCCGACCGTGCACGGCACCTACTTCGCCTGGCTCGGCGCGCTGGTCGGGTCGCTGTCCCGGCCGGTCGGCGGCTGGCTGTCGGACAGGATCGGCGGCAGCCGGGTCACGCTGTGGAACTTCGTGCTGATGGGCGTGGCCGCCGCGTTCGTGGTGGTGGGCGAGCGGTCCGGCAGCTTCGGCCTGTTCTTCGGCGCGTTCCTGGTGCTGTTCGTGACGGCCGGCGTCGGCAACGGCTCCACGTACCGGATGATCCCGGCGATCTTCGTGGCCCAGGCCCGGCGCGAGACCGCCGAAGGCGCGGACGCCTCGGAGGCCGTGCGCAAGGGCAAGCGGGAGGCCGCGGCGGCGATCGGCATCGTGTCGGCCATCGGCGCGTTCGGCGGGTTCTTCGTGACGCGGATCATCGCCACCTCGGTGGCCTCGACCAAGGTCGCCGACAACGCCTTCTACGGCTTCATCGTGTTCTACGTGCTGTGCTTCGCCGTCACCTGGTGGTTCTACCAGCGGCGCAGCTTCGCCGTGGCCAAGCTGCCCAGCCTGGCCGTGGCCAACGTCTAGCCTTCTCACACACAGTTCCCAGCTTGGGGTTCTCCGCTCACAGCCTGCGCTCAGTCGGGCCCGCGACACTCGGTGCAGGCAAACCGACCACGAGCGGATAGGACCCTGAGCATGGCTGTTGCGGCCCCGGACGCCCCGCCACGCCGATCTGTCGGCCTGAAGATCGGCGTGGCGGCCGTGGTGGTGATCGCCGCCGCGGCGCTGCGGATGGCGTTCCTGAACTACGAGACCGGCGACGGACGGATCTTCCTCTCCTGGTACGACCACATCGCCCAGAACGGCGGGTTCGCGGCGCTGAAGGACATCAGCTTCGCCAACTACAACGTCACCTACCTGTACCTGCTGGCCGCCCTGAGCTACCTGCCGGTGACGCCGCTGATCGGCATCAAGATCGTGTCGGCGGTCTTCGACTTCCTGCTGGGCTACTTCGTCTACAAGATCGTGGCGCTGCGGTATCCGGGCAAGTGGTGGCCGGTGCTGGCCGGGACGATCACCCTGTTCCTGCCGACGGTCGTGGTGAACGCCTCGATGTGGGGCCAGGCCGACGCCATGTACGCGGCCTTCGCCGTCGGCGGCGTGTACTTCATCCTGCGCAAGCGGCCCTGGATGGCCTGTGTCTTCATCGGCATCGCCTTCGCGTTGAAGCTGCAGACCGTGTTCCTGTTCCCGCTGCTGCTTCTGTTGGTGCTGCTGCGTTATCTGCCGTGGAAGTCGCTGCTGGCGATCCCGCTGGTGTACGTGGTGCTGGACATCCCGGCGCTGATCATCGGCACCAGCCCCGCGCAGCTGATCTCCGTCTATGTGGCGCAGACCGGGACCTTCGATCTGCTGACGTTGAATGCCCCCAACATCTATCAGTACCTCGGCACCTCGGTGACGTCCTCGGCGCTGCGGATCGCCGGGATCCTACTCACCGGTTTCCTGGTGCTGGCGCTGGTGGTCGCCTTGTGGTGGCGGCGGGTCGAGCTGTCGGCGACGCGGATCATTTTGGCGGCAACGGTTTCCGTGCTGCTGGTGCCGTACTTCCTGCCGGCCATGCATGAGCGGTACTTCTTCCTCGCCGACGCTTTGACCGTGGTGGCGGCGTTCTACCTGCCGCGCAAGCTGTGGGCCTTGCCGGTGCTGGAGCAGTTCGCGTCGTTCTTCGCGTACCTGCCGTTCCTGATCGGGGCCGGCGGTGGCGGGCGGGGCGGTGGCCAGCGTCCCGGCGGCGGCTTCCGTGGCGGCGCCGGTGGCGGCACCCGGCCGAGCTTCCCGCCCGGCGGCACCGGTTCGGGCGGCACCGGCGGATTCCCCGGTGGCGGGTATGGCGGTGGCACCGGCGGCTTCGGAGGTCGGCCGGGCGGTGGCGGCACTCTGGGTTCGGGCGGGTTCGGCGGCGGCGGCTTTGGCGGCGGCTCGGTCAACGCGTCCTTCATCGACATGCGGATCCTGGCCACCGCCATGCTCGGGGCCCTGGTGCTGTCGATCTGGGTGGCCGTCCGGGAGTTCCGCAAGCCGGTCCTGACCGACCAGGACGCGACCCCGATCGACCAGGGCCCGACCTCAACCGATCAGGAGGCCGCGCCGGCTCCGTGAAACAGCTCAGCCAGGAATTCGACGCCGTCGACCACCCGTGGCCCCGGCCGGTTGAAGTAGGCCGGTCCGTCCACTATGTACTGTCGGCCGGCGGCGTCGAACCCCTTGAGCCGCTTGAGTTCCTGCTCGGTCTTGGCCGGCGGGAACCCGCAGGGCATCAGCAGCAGCACGTCCGGCTCGGCGGCCACCACCTGCCGCCACTCGATCGGCCGGGTGTGCTCCCCAGGCTTGGCCAGCAGCGGCTCCCCGCCCGCGCAGGCGATCTGCTCCGGCACCCAGTGACCCGCCGGCCACACCGGATCCAACCACTCGATCGCCGCCACCCGGGGCCGCGGCTTGCTCTTCACGCGGTCGCGGACCTTGTCCAGCCGCTCGTGCAGGCTCCGCATCCGTTGCCGGGAAACGTCTTCCACCCCGAGGACCTCGCCAAGGACGCGTAGGCAGTCCAGGACTTCGTTGAGGGTGCGGGGTTCGAGGCTCAGCACCGTGACATCCGCGTCCAGTTTGCGCACCGCGTCCGACACCGGGTGGTACGACAACGCGCAGACGTCACACAGATCCTGCGTCAGCACCACATCAGGCTTGAGCTCCTGGAGCAGATCCGTGTCCAGGGTGTAGATGCCCGATCCGTGGTGCACCGTCTCCGAGATCTCCCGACTGTCCATGCCCTCGGTGATCTCGCTGGCCGTCACCACCGGCACTGCCTCGATCTCCCCCGCCGGCCAGTCGCACTCGTGCGTGCGCCCCACCAGCTGAGGCAGCAACCCCAGCTCCGCCACCAGATCCGTGGCCGCCGGCAACAACGAGACGATCCGCACGCTCCCAGTCTACGATCGACGAGTTCTGTCTTTATTGCCCGGTTTCACGGAAAGGAATTCCGGCGCCGCCTCGCGGTAGAACGCCACCCGCCGCTGAACGAAATCGACAAGTTCGTCCGATTCGTCCAAGGGGATTTGCTGATGACCTTGACTGCCACGCAGCATGACCGCCGGTCCGGGTGTGGTGTTCGCGGGAATCCGCTTCCGCCGAGAGGTCACGACGGTCCAGGAAATAGGGTCCGCGGCCGGTGCGAACGCTGATGGCGTGGCAGTCAAGTCACCGAGGAAGAACCGACCGCTGGCCGAGGCGTCGCTGTTGTTGGACACCGGCGTGCTTATCGACCAGTACAGCCTGGTGTTCTCCAGCTCCACCGTCCCCTTGGGGCGTGATCGCAGCTTCCAGACCACGGTGAACGGCGTCTCCGCCAGCTCACGGGGTCGTCCGTTCAGCAGCACCACGCGGGCCGTCACCGCGAGGACAACGGCTGCGGCGTCCAGGGCGAACCCGATGACGTAGGCGGGCACGCTGATCGAGCCGGGTCCGTACACGACGGCCGGGCTGATGCCGATGAAGACCTGCACGGTGCCCGCCACCAGGGCCATGACCAGCCACGTTGTCGGATCGAACAGGCCCGTCTTTCGCAGCGACCGGTGCAGCAGCAGGAACGGGATCCACGCGCCCAGCACGGAGACGAACGCGGTCCACTGCAAGCCGCGGGCAGCGGTGTCGCGCACCATCAGGTAGGTGGCGCCGACGGCCATGACCAACGGGATGACGATCAGGGCGAAAGACAGCAACACGCCCGCGGTCGCCCACCTGCGCGACAGTGCGGCCCGCGCCTGCGGCGAGATCGGGGCCGGCGGCGCGGAAATCCACCACATGGCTGACTCCTCGGTTGGGGACCGCTTCATTCGGGCACCCTGGCCATCATGCCACCCGGCGAGAGGTCCCGAAGATTTTTGCCGAATGCGGGAACCGATCGGACCCCGGCGTGGTCTGATCCGACCAGATTCGGCTTTCCGACCTGAAAGGGGGATGGGTGGACACGAACGCGTGGCTGCGGGATTACCAGCAGGACGTCCAGAACAGGCTCGCCCGGGCCGAGCAGGTTAAAGAAATGGTCAACACGGCGATCGGAACGGCACGCAGCACCGACGGCGCGGTTCTGGTGACCGTCGGGCCGACCGGCGCGCTGCAGGACCTCCAGTTGTCGCCGAAGGCCGACGGCCTGACCTCGACCCAGCTCGCCCAGCTCATCCTGCGCACGGCGCGGGAGGCCCACCGCAAGGTGGCCGATCAGGTGGCGCAGTCGGTCAAGCCGCTGATCGGCGACAGCGAGGCCATGTCGTTCCTGGAGAGCCAGATCCCACCGGCCGAGGAACCAGCGGCGGCCCAGGAGCAGCCGTCCCGCCCGGCCCGGCCGGCGTGGGACGACGACAACGACGACAACGGCCCGATCCTGAGGTGAGTTCTGGTGTCTGACATCGAAGTCGAAGTGTCCGAACTGCACACCCACGCCAAGAACGTCGACTCGATCGCCGAGCAGGTGGCCAACTGCGCGAAGACCGCGCAGGGCATCGACTTCGGCCTCGACACGTTCGGCGTCGTCGGGCAGGTGTTCGCCGCCTTCATCAAACCGAACTCGCAGCAGCAGGCCGCCAACCTGAACTCGGCCGTGGACGCGGTGCGTGGCGTCAGCAAGAACCTCGACGCCACCGCGGACATCTACGAGCAGAGCGACAGCGACAACGCCGATCTGTTCAGCGGCATCGAAGGGGGCCTGTGATGACGACCGAGACGCTGCCCGACCTCAAGGGCGAGGCGCCGGCGGAGAGCCCGACGTCGGGGTTCGACGGCTCGGGCATGATCTCCGACGTCGCCAACACGGCCAAGGACCTGGCCAACGGCGACGCGCTCGGCGTCGCGATGGACGGCGCCGCGTCCGCGATGGACACCCTTGGTGTGATTGAGGATCCGCTCGGCTCGCTGTTGTCGGCGGGGATCGGCTGGCTGATCGAGCACCTGGACTTCCTGCGCAAGCCGCTGGACCTGCTGGCCGGCAATCCCGGTGAGATCGCCGCCCAGGCCGCCACCTGGACCAACATCGGCGCCGAGATGAAGAAGATCGGCGAGGACTACCAGAAGTCGATCGGCGCCGACGTCCCGCAGTGGAAGAGCGCCGCCGGCGACAGCTACCGCGCCAAGGGCAAGGAGCTGGCCGAGTCGCTGTCCGCGTTCGCCGAGGCCGCCGACGGCGCGGCTGGCGGCATCACCCTCGGCGGCGTGCTCGTCGGCACCGAGCGTGGCATCATCCGGGACCTGATCTCCACCTTCGTCGGCAAGATGATCGAACGCGCGATCATCGCGCTGGCCAGCTCCTGGTGCACCTTCGGCGCCTCGGTCGCCGCCTTCATCGCCGACGCGGTCGCCGAGGGCAGCATCGTCGCCGGCAAGTGCGCCTCCCGCATCTCCAAGGTGCTCGACCAGCTGGCCCAGCTGATGGGCAAGTTCGGCAAGCTCGGCCACGCCGTCGAGGCGCTGGCCCAGAAGCTCAAGGGCTTCGCCAAGGACGCCGGGCAGTTCGCCGGCAAGGCCAAGGCCACCAGCAAGGCGTGGCAGAACACCCCCTCGCAGTTCGGCAAGGACGCCAACACGTTCCTGCGGGCCCATGCCGGCGAGAGCGTCGTCAAGTCGGTCGACGACGGCCAGTCCGTCGGCGGGTTCGCCAAGGACACCGCCAAGGGCGCGGTCGGCGAGCAGTTCACCACCGGCGAGGAGCACAACAGCTTCCCGGCCGGCGCGACCGAGCTGGGCCGGCAGAGCCACGAGGCCAACGAGCACGGCGAAGAGGCGAACGAGAACGCCGAGAAGCTGGTGGAGAAGCAGGAGTTCCCGCGCAAGTCGGGCAGCCTGGCGGAGTGAAGGGAAAGGCGGTCCGCGAACCGCCTTTCCCTCAGAACGGCCAGACTTACCTACCCCACTCACGCTCCCACAAGCAGGCTGACCCCCACCACCGCCATCGTCGCCGCCACCACCCCGTCCAGCACGCGCCACGACGCCGGCTTCGTGAACAGGGTGCTCAGCAGGCGGGCGCCGAAGCCGACCGCCGTGAACCAGGAGACGCTGGCCAGCACCGCGCCGAGGGCGAAATCCCAGCGCAACGCGCCATAGCCGGCCGCGATCGAGCCCAGCAGCAGGACCGTGTCCAAGTAGACGTGCGGGTTCAGCCAGGTCATCGCCAGGCAGGTCAGCGCCGCCCGCTTGCGGGAGCCCGTCGTCGTACCGTCGGTTGACATGCTCGACGGCTTCATCGCCCGCTTCGCGGCCAGAAATCCGTAGCACAGCAGGAAGATCCCCCCGACCACGGCCACCGCCGTCACCGCCGTCGGCCAGGCCTGCACCAGCACCCCCACACCCCCAACGCCCAGGCTGATCAGCACCGCGTCAGACACGCCGCAGATCGCCACCACCGTCAGCACCGCGTCCCGTCGAATCCCCTGTCGCAGCACAAAAGCGTTCTGCGCGCCGATAGCCATGATCAGGGACAGCGAGGTGCCGAAGCCCGCCGCCAGCGCGAGCATCACGTTGGTCATGCCTTCGACGCTATGTTTGCCCTTGTCAACAGTCCAGCTAATGATTCTTACGTATCATTAGCTCTCGTGATGGCTGATCTCCCCTCCGACCACGTTCGCACCCTGCTCGCCGTGGTCGACGCCGGCACCTTCGACGCCGCCGCCGCTGCCCTGCACGTCACCCCCTCCGCCGTCAGCCAGCGCATCAAGGCCCTAGAACAGCGCACCGGCCGGGTCCTGCTCATGCGCACCAAACCTGTCCAGCTCACCGATTCCGGCCAGGTCGTCGTCCGCTTCGCCCGCCAGCTCGCCCAGCTCTCCCTCGACGCCCAGGCCGAACTCGGTCTCACCACTGCCGGGCAGCCCACCCGTCTCTCCATCGCCGTCAACGCCGACTCCCTCGCCACCTGGTTCCTCCCCGCTCTGGCGCAGGTCCCTGACGTCTGCTTCGACCTCCACCGCGAGGACGAGGGTCACACCACCCAACTCCTCCGCGAGGGCCTCGTGATGGCCGCCGTCACCTCCACCCCCGACCCCGTCCAGGGCTGCTCCGTGCGCCCCCTCGGAAGTTTGCGCTACCTGGCCTGCGCTTCCCCCTCTTTCCCCTTCGAGTCCTTCTCCACCTCCCCCGTCATCTTCTTCGACCGCTCCGACCTCCTCCAGGACCGCTTCGCCGCCGGCGCCAGTCCTTTCCGCCACCACATGCCCTCCTCCGCCGCCTACCTCGACGCCGTCCTCGCCGGCATGGGCTGGGGCCTCATCCCCGTCTCCCACGCCTCGCCGTGTTTTGCCGCCGGCACCCTCGTCAACCTCGCCCCCACCCGCCACATGGACGTCCCCCTCTTCTGGCAGCAGTGGAAACTCCACTCCCCCGCCCTCGCCGCCACCGCCCAGTCCGTCCTCGCCACCGCCGCCGCAGCCCTCGTACAGGCCTAAGTCACCGCCACCTCACTCCTTCAGGCTTGATTCACCGCCACCTCGGACCAGCTCACCTCCCCACCCGCCTCAGCAACCGCTCCTGCCTCGTTCCACCTGTTGTCCCTTGCCGCGGCGCGAAGAACCGCTCCACGCCCTCAAGCCCTTCGTAGATCGCACCCAGGTTCTCTTCCATCCACTCCACCAGTTCCGCGTTCAACTCCTCGTCCCCTCCGACCGCCCTCGCCAGATCCCACGTGTGGATCACCGTGTCCGCCGTCCGAATCGCCAGGGCCTGGTCTCCCTTGATCTCCCCCAGCGGGTAATCCACCCTCCGTCCCAGTGCCCCCGGCTCACGGAACGCATTGGCGAACGCCTCCATCGACCGCTCGTAGGCATCCACCGGATCCTCCCCAAGCGCGTCCACGTCCCGCATCCGCAGGAATTCCGCCCCCGTGCCCCCATGAAGCAGCGCCACATAGTTCAGGTTCCCCCTCACCATGTGATTGACCAGCTGCCGCACATTCCACTCCGTGCACGGCGTCGCCGCCGACCAGTCCCCCACCGACCTGAGCCGACGCCCGAACTCCGCGCTGGCCAACACATACCGATCCACCACATCGAATTCGCTCACCCGCCAAGCCTGCGCCCCGCCACCGTCCAACGCTGGCGGTCATCAGCCACCGTGCCTGCGCCGTCCGGAACGGAGAGGTGTCCGGCCGACGTCGGATGCCATGCTTGCCGCCGTGACCTTCGACCAGCCGGCACCCGGCGATGACGACGTCATCGAACTGCTTCAGCGGCGCGACGGCGTCCCGACCGAGGTCGTACTCCGCGACGGAAACACGTTGACTGTGCTCAACATCGCCTGGGGATACGACATCGGCGACGAATACGCGCACGTGACAACCAATTTCAGCCCGCCGGCCGAAGGCATCGAGATCGACTTCTTCTGCACGGACACCGTAGCGGCGATCGTCGATCCCGAAACCGGGACAACGCTGCTGTCCGCGGTCGCTGATCCGCTCCCGGCAGGCCAGGCACCGGAGCGCCGGTCAGGCCGCGATCTCAGCCAGATCGAGAGAATATGGCAGGACGGACGGCTTCCGATCGTGGACGGGGTGTTCTTCGTGGACGGGCGCTCGTACGCGGTCGATGTCGCCGACTCCGCCTTGCACGTGGTTGGGCAAGTGGACCTCGCCGAGGACCCGGAATGGCTCACCTCGATCGACATCACCCGCGAGGCGCCCGCACCGGGCGGTTTCGTCTGCGCCGGCGAAGGCTCCCACGGGTCCGAGGGCTTCTTCGCACGGCTCGACGGCGACAAAAGGCTGGTCTGGGTGTGCTACCTGTCCGAGTCGAACCCGTTCGACCAGTTGGCGCTCACTGGCAACACACTGACCGTTTCCTCCACCTCCGGTGTGGTGATCACCGTCGACCTGGACGAACCCGTGTAACGCTCAATCCCTGAGCGCCTGGCCTCGGTGGTACTCGAAGAACGGCTTGCTCTTCACGCCGTAGGCACCGCATTCCCTATCGGTAAAGGCAAACTTGACGAACTCCCGCACCGCCGGGAACACGTCGCAACGCGGACCGGGCTGGATCTTCCCGTCGTCGTCGACGTAGATGTAGCCGTGTTCGAAGACCTCGTCACAGCCGAGCGCACAAGCCGCCATGATGTTCTCCGGCTTGAGCTGCTCCGGGTACTCGCAGTCGGCCCGCCGCTTGATGTGCGCGGCCCGAACGAACCGCCTCGGCAGCTCACGTCCGCAGAGATCACAGGTGACCTCCTCGGCGTCGCCGAACTTCAGCTTCTTCAACCAACGCTGCTCTCGCCGGTACGCCATCAACCGCTTGCCGTCCACCGGTCCGTCGAACCGGCTCTCATCCTCCTCATCGGGCACGGCCGCCGCCGGTCCCACCACCTTCTCGAAGGCGTCCGCCACGTCCCTGACGACCGGCTGGCCCTGCTTGTTGGCCGAAAGCCGCAGCGCTTCCATACCAGTCGCGCCGAGCGCCAGGCCATGGACCTGCTCCTCCTCGCCCACGTACTCAAGGTCGATGCGCCAGGGATACGGCTTGTCCGGCCACACCCACTCGCCGGACTGGTAGAGCGACCGCGTGACCTTGGCGAACACGACCTTGCCCAGCCGAGCGTCCTTCCATCCCTCTGGCTGGACGCGACTGCTCGGTCCAAGGTGTCCGAACACCACAGAATCGCCGGGCTCCAGCGAACGTGCCATTCCCAAACCGTCCGCCTTGGACAGCGCGTCGTTCTCCCAACCCCACACCCGTCGAGCCAGGCCGATCCCCAGGTTTCTGACCGAGATCTTGTTCTTGGGAACGTAGATGTAGGCGGTCCGACTCACTGCGCCCTCCACTTCCACCGCGCCAGCTCTCAACGAGAGTACGTGCACAGGAACTCATTCGTCTTCTCGTCCACCGAGTGCAGACAGACGCCATGCATGCCGCGGGTGAGCAGCACCTTGTAGGTGTTACGAACCAGTTCGTCGAACCGGGCCTCATCCCGTTTGACGGCGCTGTCCCGGGATTTATCCATCTGGGCGACCCACTGGTCGTCCCGGATGACGAGGTCTTCGCCGAAGATCACGCCCGCCCAGTCGTACTCGAACCCCTGGGCGGTGTAGATGCATCCGACCTGGTTGAAGCCCTTGGGATCGGACGCCCACAGCGCTGCCGGCGGCGCGTCGTCGACCTTCTTGCCGTCCGGCGTGTTCCACGGCCGCTTCCAGTTTCCGATGGCCACGTCCTCCACTAGGCGGAGGCCGCCCCGGCCGTTCGGCTTCGGCTCGCTCCAGGGCCAGCAGAAGCCCGCCGCGATCCGCGCCGTGTGATCGGTCCCTCGCATGCGGCCCAAGAGCCATTCCTCAAGGCTCGCGGGGGAACCCTCGGTGCGCACGACGTATTCGTCACCCGTCCCAGCGACCAGGTCCGACCAGACGATCGGCGGCTTCTCGGAGAGGCCGAGCAGGCGGCGCACCCACTCGTCGTACAGGACGGAACCGCCGCACCTGAACTGACCCTCCAGCCGGACCACCTTGACGTCGCACCCCCGCGCCACCGCGGTCCCCTCGATGTACTCCTGGGTCCCGACCTCGTTCGGCCGCACGACCTGGTGTTCGTCGAGCAGGAACACCGGCACCTTCGCCACGTCGATCAGTTCCTCGACCTGCAGTCTGTTGCCACTGCCGGTCGACCGCTTGTCCCGAATCCGATGAGCCTCGTCGCAGATCACGACATCGAGCTCGTTCTTCCGGTGTTTGCTGAAGTCGCGGAAGTACACGAACAGGGCCTTCACGCCGCTGTCACCGCGAGCCACCCGCCGCCACAAGGTCTGGGTAAAGGCCCTGGACCCGGTGGCGTGCACAGCCTTCCGGTTGGTGCGGGCTAGCTTCGCCAACAGGGACATCGCGATGGCACTCTTGCCGGATCCTGGGCCACCGAGCACGATGACAACCCTCTTGCGACTGTCCCCTCGCTGGGTCGCCCCGACCGCGTCCATCACCATGTTGTAGGCCAGCTTCTGCTCGTCGAGCAGCACGAAGTCGTCGCGGTTCTCGAACATGCCGGCCGCTGTCGTCAGCAATGTCTTCGCCGGCGCCGCCCTGGCGTCCATCAGGTCCTTCGCCACTTGGTGGTTCGTGGCATGGTCCACAGAGGCGTCCAGCACCTTTCGTAAGAGGTTCTCGAGAACAGGTGTTCTGCTGCGTGTGACCAGATAGTCCTGCGCGGTGAACTTGGCACGGTCCAGCGCCGCGCACTCCTCATCCTCCGCGTTGTGCAGGTATGCGACGCCGCGGATCCGGTGCGGGTTGCGGGCGAGATCAGGATGAAAGTCCAGCAGCTGTCGGCCGTACCGGAAGACCTGTTCGGACGGATGCAGCTGCAGGCTCTTCAAGCCGTTGACCCGGAAGCCACCGGCCTCCGAGACGACCGGCCCCGACCACTGCTTGAGCTCGACCAACAAGTACGACGGCTCACTGGTCCCGGGACACAGGCCGCAGAGAACCGCGTCCACCCGCTTGGGGCTGTACGGCAGCCGGTGCTCGAGGACGACCTGCACGTTCGTCATACCGGCCCGCTGCATCACGTCCAGGAGAATCGGGAGGCTGTTCCGCCAGGCGCCCACCTCGCCAGTCTCCGCGTTCACCGGCTGCCATGAGCCCGTCGCTCGCACGAGATCGCGGATCAACGTGCCGTCGTCCATCCTTTGCCGCAGCTCCGCGACGCTGCCGCTGACCACCTGACTCAACCGCGCTCCCCAGTGACGGACAGTCAAGCGGTTAGCAATACCACACGACCAGGCGTCACT
Organism: Kutzneria sp. CA-103260; assembly: GCF_018263855.1. Taxonomy (GTDB): domain Bacteria; phylum Actinomycetota; class Actinomycetes; order Mycobacteriales; family Pseudonocardiaceae; genus Kutzneria. Next base: position 6,479,678 of record NZ_CP073318.1, read on the forward strand.
CGGACGTGTTTGCGACCGCCAGCCCGGTGGTCAGCCGTTGACATATTCACCGTCAACGTTCGGTCGCTACCGTTAGCGCGATCCGCGGCTCTGAGCAGCGCGGAGTTCGGTGCAGCTCAGTTGTCCGCCAGGAGCACCCGGGCCTGCTCGGCGAGAACACGAACCGCGCCTTCAAGGTCGGCGAGCCGTGCCGCCAGGCTGGCAACAGGAAGGTGCTGCGGCAACGCCTCGCTGAACTTCAAGCCGGCCAGCGCTCGTTCGTCAACCTCAGGCAGGCACAGACGGTCGGCCGCATCGGCGGTTGCCGCTTTCCATACGCCCGGAGCGAGATCCGTACACAAGCGAAGAGAGGCATCGTCAACTGCTGAGCGACAATGCGCCGCGGCTCGGGAGGTGCGGTGACGGGCTTCACATAGCCGCGACTCCACAGCAGCAACAATCCAGCAGCCCTAACTATTTCTTCACACCGGACGGCAAGGAACAGACGGCTGCACAGTAGCCCAATATCTCTTCAGGGCCGCAATCAAACGAAACACACCAAACAACGGGATCGCCACAACAGGAGCACGGTTGTTTGACGTCTTATCGGCGCACCAGATACTGGCAGGCGGTCGTGCGATCCCGTGACCACGGGCCAGTGCGGTGACATCGACGTCCTGATGTAACCGGCGCAAGCCCTGCACCGCCTGGACGAAGCTGGTCAACTCTGCGACTGACCCGAGTGCTCGTCGCTCGACTGTGTAGTTTTCGAGAATGCCCACTCGGCTTGCCGTATCCTGCCCGTTGGGTTGAGACGCGCCGATCGTCACCTGGGGGCGACGTGAGCAAGGCCAAGATCCATCCTGACCATCTGCGGAAGTCGGGCGGCAACCTCAAGAAGTTCGGCGGCACCGTCGAGGAGACCGGTCAGAAGCTCGAGGAGACCGGACAGAAGCTGGTTTCTCACGCCTCTGGCGACCGGTCAGGTGTCGGTGCGGTCGTCGCGAAGTTCACTGGCAGGGCCACCGAGATCGCCGGTAAGACGTTCAAGGAGGGCGGCCGGGTCGCCGGCTCCGCCGGCGATCGCCTTGGCAAGACCGCCGACCTCTATGAGGAGGCCGACACCACCGCTGCCGACAAACTCCGCAAGCACCACCCTTCCGCCAAGGGCAAGGTCGCCCCTCCCGGCGGATCGGCGCGTTCCGGCTCGCCTGTAGGCAAGGGCGGCACCGGCTCCGGCAAGAAGCCCAAACGCGTCCCCGGCGGCGGTGCCGGCAGCGCCGAGAAGATCGGCTCCCCAAGTGGCGGCAAGGATCACAAGGCGCCTACCATCCCCGGCGGCGGTGGCGAACCCGCCCGCATCGAGGGCCGACTCCCTCACCCCGACTCTGCCGAGGCTCATCTTCCCGAACTGCTCAGTGAGCACAACGTGACGCAGGAGGAGTTCAACTCCATGCGCCACCGAATGAACCAGCCCGACGGCACTGCGAACGTCTCCCACGAGGAAGCCATGAAGTGGCGCGGCATTCGCGAAGGAATTCCGCTTGACGCCGGCACATCGGTCCAGAAGGTTCTCAGTCCCGCCACAGCTGACAACTATCTGAAAAACGTACACATCAAGGGTGGATTCCAAGCCGACCAGGCACAAGGATGCTTCGCGCGCATGTCCGACGCACAAAGCATGAAAACCCCTGCAGACTATCGCGAAGGCCTACGCCTGGACTACGACGACCACACGTTTCCGGCGGGTCTGGATTCGGTTCACGTCCTGCGCACACACGTCGACGCGCCGGAAAACTACAGTGTTCCCTTCGGTGGCCCAACCGCCACAGGCCGCTCGAACATCGAAGGAACAAAAGACTGGAGCGACCCGTTCACAGGGAACGGCTTCACTGGATCGAACGCGCATCTAGTGCCCGAGTGGGAGCGCGCTCCCGGCCCGCTCTCCGACGGCGATCAGATCTTTCGTGTCGGCCGCGATGGCAGCGAGCAACTTGTCGCTACGCTCGACGACGGCTTTTGGATTCCTGAACCGGGAGCGAAATGATTACCAAGCCGCACTACGAGGCCGTCATGGACGGGCGCACCTACCGGGCCACCCGCACCCAAGATCCGACCGTTGTGAACCTGCGATGGTCGGGTTCCAGCCCGCCAGATCCTCGGTTTACGGAAACCGTTTCCGGCTCGTACAAGCTGCCCGTCCGCTTGGAGGAACTGGAATCACTCTCGCTTGTCGAGTGGAGGTGCGAGTACGACGGGGAACCGTTCATCGTCAACGACGAGGATAGCGACAAGTTGTACGTTTCCTACGTCGGGGAGAGTGAGACCAGGGCCCGCGAGCTCGGCATGAACATCGTCGAACGCTTTGTTGCAGATGGAGAGCTCCCCAAGGGGGCGGTGGAAAATCTGCGGGAGGTAAGGAAGCAGTACTGGCCCACCCCAGTTCAGGAGTGACGTCAAGTTGAACAGTCGTCGGGCCCGGACGGGCTAAAGCAGCCAAGGCGGCCCACACCGCAAAGAGCCGGTTTCGTATGGGCCTGATCTTGAGACGCCTGGCCGGCAACCCGCTGACCAGGCGTTTCTGTAGGGCGGGTGGGGCTCGAACCCACGACCTGACAGATTATGAGTGTCCAAGTTCACCCGACAGGAGTAGCTGAACAGGCAGTTCACCGATAGTTGAGGCAGAAAGTATCGCCACAGAAGCACTCACCCAACCGAGTTCGTGGACAGCCTCATGGACAGACAAGTCCACTGTGGATGACCCCTGACCATGCTACATCACGCTCGCCCTACCCCCTGCCGGCCACCTCACACTGGTGTCAGGACCATCTCACTAACTGCATTGCCACCCGTTGCTCCAACCATCGACACCGAGAATGGCAACTTCGACACAGTAGCCGTGGTACACCCAACCCGAGAGCTACGGCCACCAATTCTGGAGTTTCACAGCATCTCGTGACACAGCATGCAGCGCGAGGCGGCGAGCGCAACACCATAGACGAATCCATCCCCAACTTCTCCGAAACTCGCACCCCTTTTCGACAGTCGCGGAGCGGCCGAACCAGTAAGCTCCGACCACACCCATCGCCTACAACAGATCGACACACTCGCGCAGAAAAGCGTTTACAGCAGCCCGCTCAGGCAGGTCGTCCAGCGAGATAACGTCCGCACTCTTGCGAATCTGACGATGAAGCACGTCATCCGCCGCGTTTCGGAACGCTTGAAGGCGCTTCAAATGCTTCTGATCGGTTCGACCCCAAGAATGGTTACTAACCACCTGATCGAATGTCTTGCAACCAAACACCGGCGGCGTGTGATCGAGAATCGCCCGCAGAAGCGCATGGCAAGAATACCAACGATCATCCCGAAAGTTACTATTTAGTTCCTTTACAAGCTGAATCAGCTTATCCACACTCCACAGAGCGGACTTTTTTTGTTCGAGTTCAACCACCAGCTTGCTCGACACGTAACCTTCCGGCGGCGAAGCGGCAACCCCTTCGGGAATTGAGAGAAAAGTGTCAGTTGACAAATCGAGACCGTTAACAATAATAACAGGATCCTTAGGCTCCACGGCAGAGGGCATGAAGCTTGAAACACGCTCAATATAGGTCTTTATGTCCTGAACGTTGCGATACTTAAGCAGTTCCCGAGTAAGCTGCCGTTGCCACTTGAGCGGATCGTTCGGATCATGACTGTAAGAGCCACCCCTGGTAGGCGGCTCGTGAAGAAGAATCTCTGGCAACCGCTTGAGCGCACTGTCACTGATCGACGGCAGCGTCTGCTTAATAAGGGCGGGGGTGATAGTCGGTCGACTGACTTGGTTCGGTGAAGATGGCGCCCCTACCTGGAGTTCCACCATGATCCTAAGGACATTCAAGAACGGGTTTGCAAGTACAGTACCCAATTCGGGCAGATGGTAACTTGCCGCAACCGTAAGCGCAGGCCGATCCTGATCAGCCAGACCATGCCGGTCAAACCAAGCCAGACCATAGGACGGCCCGACCGCCGACTGCGAACCAACTCGGGGCAGCGAACGGATAAGCTCCCGTGCATCGAGATCCCGACGAGCAAGTGCGCCCTCAACGTAGTCCCAGATCGGCCACTCTCCGTCAGCCAGATACGGGCCAGCCATGGTTTGCAGAAGCAGCAACTGATCGTTACTGAGCGGGTCGAGTAGGTTAACCAAGGCTGCATCCGATCTGGTAAGCGTTGCCAGCGAGACGCATCGTACCCCTTACATCAACTGTCAGCCTAGCGAGTATCCACGATTCAACACTAGAGGGGCAGACACAACCGCCCTCGTAGATGTCCAGCGACGCGCGTCAGACAACAGGTAACCACTTACGACGTTACTACGTTACAGACCATCGAGCAGCCGTAGACGTCGCTGCTGACGTTTCGAGCCTATCTGATCCGCAAGCTGAACAGCGCGGCGGGCTTGCAGCCGAGCCTCGGCATGTTCGCCGGCAGCGGCAAGCGCCACCACAAGATCGACATGCAGCGCGGTTGCGGCACGCGTAAACGACGGATCGAGGCGGTCGAGGGCACCGGAAAGCACGCCAGCGGCTGACGCATCACCGAACCGGGCAAGCGCATGGCCGCGCCATCGCGCAAGATGGGTCGCATCAAGGACGACATAAGGTCCGTCGACACTTGCTGAGTCTATGGGCAGCAGAGTCGCCGCTTCATCGAAGGCACACAGACTTTCGCTGCGCATACCCATCGCCGCCAACGCTTCCCCGTGAGCGGCAGCAAGCCACGCTTGAAACAGTCGCGAATACGAGCCAGCTGCTCGCCTTCGAGCGTAACCCACCACATCGACAGCATCACTAGACCTGCCAATATCAAGCAAGACAAAGGCTTGTTCAGCGAGAGAGTGCGTCTCGAATGACGGGGTTCCAGATTCAGCCGCAGCCGACTTCGCCTGTTCATAGTGCTGCCAGGAATCCGAGACGCTACCTATGTCCAAGGCTTGCCAGCCTGCCAGAGTGTGCAACTCCGAGAGCAGGCCTGCGAGTTGGCTTCGCACGGCTGGGGACAAGCTGTACGACATCAGTCGTTCCACCTGTCGAGCCTTCGTCTTCACCTCTTCATGAGCGACGATCGCACCCAACTGACGATCAAGCCGGCGGATGGCGTTGAGTTGCTCCGTCAGCAGCCCGATTACTGCGCTGTCGACTCGCTGGGAGACGCTGAGCATTAGGTGGAGCTCGCGGTCCGGGTCGGCAACTGCCTCACTGGCGACGGGCGTAGACAGTAGGTCATCGATGCTCACACCGAAGATCCGTTCGAGCAGGCGAGCAGTCGCAGGACGCACCTTGCTAATCGGACGGCCGTCCGGGTGACGACCGGTGGCGAGCCTCTGAAGATGACGAACGCTGAGCGTCCCTGGCTCGCCATGTTCGACTGCGAACTGCTCGGCGAACCGCGCGAACTCCTCGAAGGTCTGGCGGCGCTCCCTGATCCTCTGCTCAAGCACCGTTCGCGGCGGCCGGCCCGACGTGTCGTGCTGGGACATCCTGCAGCCCCCTCTCCGGACATGTCGTGGCTATGTCGTGCTCGTGTCATGGACCTCGACACGGGATGACGACAGTCTGATTTCAGTCTGCCACGGCCGCTCGTAGGTGGTCAGCAGGCCGTCCGGCGATTCCGTCACGTGCACCGCTCCGCACACGCCGGACAACCCCACTACGGCGGGGGCCGGTCCCCGACGCGGCTCCCGCCGTAGCCGACCGTCGGAGGTGAGAAGAAATGGCTGGGGTTGGGACCCGTACTTATCGATGGCTACCTGCCGACGGCAAGCGGCACGCCGTGCCAGGTGGCCGAGTCGTGCCGGGGGACGAGATCGCGACGCTAGTTGGCGAGCGCGTGACGGTACCGACGCAGCGACTCGGGCCGACGGAGTGGACGTGGCCGACTTGCCTCGACTGTTGGAACGAGGCCAAGAAGTGCACCCACGTTTCGCTTGCAGGACTTGCCGTCCATCAAGGTGCAGCCCCCGAAACGCCACCGGCGGCATCGCGTCCGCGTAAGCGAAGGTCCGCCTGAACGCGACGCGATCCCGACAGCCGTTCCACCACTACAGGGAGCACACCATGGGCATGGCCGACGGCCACGACCCGGCCGAGTGGAGCCGCAACGCGGACTGGCGACCGTCCGAAGTCGACACCAAGCGCGCCAGCGCCGCTCGCATGTACGACTACTACCTTGGCGGCTCACACAACTTCGAGGTCGACCGCGTCAAGGCCAAGGAAGTCTTGCAAGTGCTTCCCGAGGCCCGCACCTTCGCCCGGCAGAACCGAAGCTTTCTGCGCCGGGCCGTGGAGTACGGCGTCCGACATGGCGTTCGCCAGTTCCTCGACCTTGGTTCTGGTCTACCCACCGCCGGCAACGTGCACGAGATCGCTCAGCGCACCGTGCCGGACGCTCGCGTGGTCTACGTCGACAACGAACCCGTCGCCGTCACTCACAGCATCGATCTACTCAGGAACAACCCCTACGCCACGTGCATCCAGGAAGACATCTTGCGGCCCAACAGCGTCCTACACCATCCGGAGACCACACGTCTGATCGACTTCTCGCAGCCGCTGATGGTGCTGATGTGCGCGGTGCTGCATTTCGTCTCGGCCGAGCGCCACCCCGCCGAGATCGTCCGTGGCTATTCGGACGCACTGGCCTCGGGCAGCTACCTCGCCCTCTCACACGCCACCGCCACCGACTATCCCGAGCGACTCGCCCGCGTGATCGAGATCTACCAGCAGACGCAGAACACCGCACACCTACGGTCACGTGCCGAGACGACAGCGATGCTCGCCCCGTTCGAACACCTGGTGTTCCCTGGCGTCGTCTACACGCCCGAGTGGCGACCCGAACACTGGGCCGACGTCGGCAACCCCGCCGAGTCGCTGGCCTTCGCGGCTGTTGCTTACCTCCCCTGATCCGTGTTGACCCGGAGCACTTATCCATGGCTCACCGCCTCTCACTGGTCCGCAGGCTCGGAGAACTTCGTCGGCTCTACACTGCCGAGACCGACTCCACCTTGTGGCCCGCCGTCACCACAGGCATCGCATCACTTACCGACCAGTCCCGAACGACGATCCGCGACGTTCTCGACACTGGCTTCGAGACCCGCCTGCTCGGTGAGAATTCCCTTCCACCGGTGGATGATCGGATGCGGTGCGCGGTGCTGTCCGACGCCACCGACCCCGCGCAGCAACAACTCGAAGCCGCAGTCCTGTTCGCGTTGGGCCGGACTGCGCCCTACCGGTGGCCGGCAACCAGTGTGGTAGCGCCGATGCCCGTATGCACGATGGTCCACCCCGACATCAAGGACATGCGGACGGTGTTGCATCTGCGCCCGGCCGCCGCAGCGCCGATGCTGGCGGAGCTTCTCCCTCACGCTGTCAACGGCCGTGTACATGGGATGCCAGGGCTGCGCGTGAGCCTGCGTCGCCGGCACGTGCGACTGTGCCTTGCCGACAGCGGCGAGTCCGTGTCCGTCGCGTTGGCTGGCACGAGCTTTCGGCAATGGAGCGCCATGCTTGCCTTCGCTGGCGTGCTGACCGGCCACGAGTGGCCACCGGTCTTTGAGGACCCGTTGAGCGCCCCCGAACGTGGCGCAATTGCGGCAGGCTGCGTTCCTGGGCCGGCGTGGTTGGCTAGTGCGTTGTTCCGCCGTCTCCGTGTTCTGGGTACGACGGTGTGGTTGACCGTCCGGGAAGACGGTCCCACCTGCATTCGTGTGGAGTGGTGCGGTGGCCGCACTGCCGCTCAGGTCGCCACCGCGTTGGTACACCCATTGGCAGGTCTGCCCGGCGATGTGTTCACAGCGACGCGTGACGGTGCGGACAGCGTCACGGTCACCATCGAGGGAGCAGCCGACTGGGCGGCGGCGACGGTGATTCTGCGACGGGCATCCCTGAGCGCGTCGCCACCGTTCGATCGGATTGACACGGTGGACGCCTGGAAGGCGTTCAAGCTCGTGATGGCGCAGCCCCACCTGGTTTCACCAAAGCCAGCGGCGTAGGTGACGGGTGGGACGGGGTACCTGGTACCCCGTCCCACCCGTCACATTCGCCGTTTGCGCTGGTAGAACGCCATACCTACCCGTCACGGCGGCTGTGACGGGGTAACACGTGCGTGACGGCCGCTGTGACGCGTATCAGTCCTCCGCATCGTCGCCCACCACGTCGCTGCCAGCCGCCTTGACGGCGGCGCGGATGTCGGCGGTGAAGTAGCCGCGTACCTGCCGCACGTTGCCATCCGCCATCGGGATCCGGTCGCGCTTCGACCGACAGCCGAGATCGTTCATCTGGGTGCCGAACGTCGTCGGCTCGACCCCGAGCACCTCGACCAGTTCGGCTGTCGGCACGAACACGCGGCCGTCTTGCTCGTTGAGGTCCTCTCCGAGATATTCCACAACGGACGCCAACGGTTCCGGCAGCTCGACCAGTTCGGCATCGTCGGCCGGAGCGCTCGCGCTTCCAATCGCCTTGGCAACCGCAGCCCGGTCGAGCATCGGCGTCGGGTCAGCGCCGATCGCGTGCCCGCTCAACGTCCCGGCGGCCTCCCGCAGTGCCCGGCCACGCTGACAGACGGTCTTCCAGTCGGGGTTTGGCATGTAGTACGTCCGGACCGTCATGGCCAGCACGTCCGCGCCTGCCTCGGTCTCTCCGTCAGGCCGCAGGATGCCTACTCCCTTGTGCGACGCCAGCAGCTTGGACGAGTCGTAGCCACGGGTGTTCATCTGCTCGCCGAGGATGATGTTGGAGTCCCGCCAGTCCATCACCCGCAGCGCGAATCGCGACCCGAGCACTGCCCGCAGCGACGTCGGTAACGAGCTACCGTCCGGCCGTTGCGTGGCCAGGATGACCACGATGCCGGCCGCCGGCCCCTTCTTCGCCAACCACGTGAGTAGCTCGCCGAGGTACTTGCCGAGTGGGACCTTCTTCCCCTCGGTCTCGACCGGGATGCGGGACTCCAGTGGGATGTGCGCCTCGTCGACGACCACAGCCGTGATCGGCATGTTCAGCGACTTGTCTCGTGAAATGGCTGGGGTGATCTTCGACTCGGGGCACGCCTCGTCATCCAGCTCCCGCATCCGCCCGTACCGACCTTGTGTCTCCGACACCAACTCCTCAAGCCACGCCTTGAACTCCAGTAGGTGCCTGTCGTCGTCGCCGGAGAAGAACCGGTGCGCGCACGGCTCGCACGCGTCCCAGTCCTTGCCTCCCTTGAAGTCCGCCACGTACAACCGCGCGTAGGGGTCCAAGATCAGCCCCGCGGCTGCCAGCCGTTCGGCGAATGTCTTGCCCTGCCTGGGAATCGCACCGATCAGCAGCGACGTCCACACGAGCGGCAGGTTCACCTTCCGAGCACGGGCATCATGTCCAAATGGGACCGGGCGCCAGGCGTCCCAGTGCTCAACGTTCAGCAGCGGCGTCCGCAGCGGCGGCGCCGCATACGGGTCTTCGTCGGCAACCCACAGCGAGACACGTCCGGCGTGGCCGCTGTTGCCTCGCACCCGCTCCACGATCAGTTGCACTTCGTCCACCGCCAACGCCGAGGCGAGCGCTTCACGGTTTTTCACGACATCGGCAGCCTTGCGGGTGGCTGGCAGGTCGACCGTGATTGCCCACCCGTCGCCCTGCCGAGTGGCGCGTTCCACGAGCCGCAGCGTCTCGTCCTTGCCGATCAACTTAGCGTCACGGAACGCGTCCACCAACACCTGTGGGTCCATGGTCCAGGTCAGCGAGCGCGGACCGGCAAGGACCGGCTTGCGTCCAGGGCTACCTTCCTTGCGCCGGCCGAGGATGGCCAGCGCGACAGACGCAGCCGCGCCAGCGATCCACAGAGCCATCGTGCCGTACACGAGCTGAGCCACCAGCACGACGATGGCACTCGCGACGGTTACGGCACCGGTGACCTTCCACCGAAACAGCGTCAGCGCGCGAATCTCGGCGAACTTGTCGGCCAACTTCTCTGACTGCTCAGCTGCGCCGCGGTAGTCGTGAACGGTGACCCACTTCCGCCACCATCGCGCGGCCGCCATCAAGCCGCGGACTACTGCGCCGACGAGCCGGAACGGTGAACGCAGCACACGCACCACTAGATCCTTGGCTGCCTGCTTGGCCGCCTGGCGACTCTTGAGCGACAGCGGAACCCTTGGTGAACGCTGCCACCACGACGCGAACACGCGTCGAGCCGACGGCTGTGAGGTCTGCGCTGCGGTCTCGTCTACCAACTCGGCGTCGTACACCGGATCGGCACGAACAACTTCGTACTCACGGGAAGTCATTGCTGCGCCTCGCTTTCCGGCGTCGCTTTGCCGTCTTCGTTCGCATCGTTGGCAGGAGATCGCTCCACTTCGGACTTGAGCTCGACGGCCAACCGAGGTGACAGCCCACGCGCGCAGTTCGTTACCGACCGGACCCATGCGGGTGTGATCTCGACACCAGGCGACCATGCGGTGCGCGCCTCGGCGAGGTAGTCCCCGAACAGCTTCCGGCGACGGTTGCTCTTGCGCCTCGGTCGCTCGGCCTTCTGCTGCTGAACAGGCGCGGGAGCGTTCACCGCCGAGGCGTTCGTGAACGCTGCGGTGACTGCTTCGGTCAACTTGTCGCGGAGATCAGTGACCGCCTCGGCGGCCACGAACACCACCAGCGGCGGAACCGAATGCAGCACGATCCCCGCCAGGGACCCCGCTGCATAGGACGCCCACGTGTTCATCACGTACGTGGCTGCGACCGTGAGCCACTTCGCGCGACGCACCCATGGTCCGGTCTGGACCTGGTAGCGAGCCGTAACTTGCTCGGCTCGCAGGATCGCCAGCAGCACGAGCGACACCGTTGGATCCAACAGCCACGCTGCCAGCCATGGAAGCGACCACGTCGCCGCGCCGGCCGCAGCGAACGCCTGCACGTTGGTCATGGTGAAGCCGAGGCCGAGCGTGATGCCGGCCCAGCACAGCCGGTCGACCTGGGTGCGCACGTGCTCGACCCGCAGCGCCACCACGTCCGGATGGGTCTGGTAGGCCCGCCGTTGGGCGGCCTCGGCAGCCTCCCGCGCGAGCTTCTCGGCTTGGTTGGTGGAAGGGCCGGGTGGCCGCCCGTGGGCGGCCACCGCTCCCTTCTCCTTCCGGTTGGACCCGACGGAGTTGATCATCGCTGACCGCCTTTTCGCCGAGTCGGTGTGTCGGCCGTGCTCACGGTGAGGGCACGGGTCAACACGTAGGCCGCGAACAGGTCCGGCAGCCCGAGCACCACCAGTCGCAACGTCGTGTCCCCGCCGTAAGTGATCACGAGCCACTGAACGCCGAGGAGTGTCGCGCCCCCGAGCAGCACCCGGCCGGCGAGCGAGAACAACCGGACGCCTGTGCGTGCCGCCTCGGCGGCAGCCTTCGCGCTACGGCGTCCAGCACGCCACACCAGGAGGAGACCAACCAGCACGCCCAGACCGGCGAGCAGCGGCATCATCGGCAGGTTGACCGTCATGCCTGCGGCCCTCCGCCCTGTCGGCGAGCCAGCCACACGCGGTAGACCTCGCGCCGGTCCTCTTCGGACAGCGCTCCCCAAACTCCGACCGTCGATTCCCCGGCGGTGCGCAGTTCGTGTTCAAGGCACTCCCGCTGAACTGGGCAGCCCGCGCACAGCCGCGCGGCCAGCTCACGGTCGTTCAACTCCTCGTCGGCCCACTCAGGATCGTCGTCGTTGGCGACCAGCCACATGCACGTGCCGTCGGTGGTGACGATCTCCAACAGCACGTCGTCGGGCACGGTGGCGTAGCGGTCCAGGTCCGCTGCTACCACCTCGAAGTAGTTGTCACGAAACTCGTCACGGTTCACCACGACGCACCACTGGTCAGCCGTGCGACTTCACGCGCCGTACGGCGCTCGGTCGCGATCCGGGCGACATCCACGCATCCACCAGACTCGGCGGCCTCGGTGATCAGCTTGTCCAGCGCAACGGCCGGCACGACGTAGCGGGTACGAACTCGGACGGCCGGGAACGCGTCTTCCCTGATCGCCCGGTAGAGGGTTGCAGGATCGACGCGAAGGATTCGCGCCGCCTCCCGCACGGTGTAGAACGCCGGTAGGGCGTTCTCGCTGTCGTTGTTCATTGCGGTTTGTCCCTAAGTTCGAGCCGAAGTCTGATTTCAATCCAAAATTCGGGATGATTTCATCCCGACTAGCCGCGAACGGGGTGCAAACCGCGGGAACCAACCCGCAAGCCGGTCCGCGGAATTGCCCTCGCGCTACGCTCGGTGCAGCGGCGGAGCGCGGAGGGATACGTGACGGAAGACTGGGCAGCAGTCGCGCGAGCGATCAATCAACGCTCGACTGAACTGGGTCTGAGTCAGCGAGAACTCATCAAGCGCTCGCACGTCTCGAAGGCCATCGTCAGCGAGATTCAGAACAACACGGTGCAGCGCCGACGCAGCGCCCGCACCCTCGAAGCGCTCTCGCTCGCGCTGGACTGGCATCCGGGCCACCTGGCCGCCATCCTTGCCGGCCGCAGGCCGCCCGGCCTGGGAGAACCTGCCGTCAGGTCGGACGACGACGTGCCCGCCCGCCTTGCCGTCATCGAGTACCGCTTGGCCGAGATCACGCAACGGCTTGACGACCTGAACGCCAGCTTCACGGCGGCATTCGGTGATACCGACGACGGCCGTCGGTAGCGGCTTCGCCGATTGCGGTGACCGAGGCTTCGGCTCGGTCGCCGGGAAGTTCCGTGTTGCGTCCATGCCTACAGAGAACGGCAGTTCGGCGCCGTTCTACAGTTGGCACCGGTTAACCCGAATCCCATTAACCTCAATTAACTTCGCAGGTCAGGGCGGTTATCCGGGCAAGGGATGAGTGATGGCGAAGACCAGGCTCCGGGCGGTACGGGACCAACTTGGATACTCCTCCGCCGAAGTGATCCGGTTGCTTCAGCAGCGCGCGTCGACGCTCGGGCTCGCCATCATGTCGCCGACGAGCCTAAAAACGAAGCTGTCCGTGTGGGAGAACGGCCACGAGTCGGTCAGCGACCTCTACTGGCGGCTGTTTCGGGACGTCTACGGCCGTACGAACGAGGAACTCGGCTTCCCGCCCGAGCAGGAAGACAGCGAAGCCACCGAGCTGCGGTCGCGGCTGGCCGCGGCCCGGACCGTGGATGCCGACATGGTCGAGTTGTTCCGCCGGCAGGTCGACGACGCCCGGCACGTTGACCGTCGGTTCGGGGCCGTCACGCTGCTCGACCAACTGCGCGGCAGCATCAAGCAGGTCGAGGACCTTCTCATGTACGGCGCACCGAGGGGCCTGCGCGAGCCGCTCGCCGGCGTGCTCACGGAGGCATCCACCTTGGCCGGTTGGGAAGCGCTCGACCGGAACGCGGTCGGACAGTCATGGGCGCACTACGAACGGGCGAAGACTGCCGCACGGGAGGCAGGTGCGCCTGCTCTGCTCGCACACGCCACCGCAGAGCAGGCGTTCGTACTGATCGACCTCGGCGAGACCATGCAAGCGGTCGAACAGTTCGCCGATGCTCGCGCGCTCGCCGAGCACAAGACACCACCTCTGCTCCGGGCCTGGCTTGCGGCTGCGCACGGCGAAGGACTCGCCGCTACCGGGCAACGGGCCGAGGCTCTACGCGCCTTCGACGCTGCCGGTGCGCTGCTGCCGTCCGATCCCGTCGACCCCGCCCTACCGTTCCTGTTCCTCGGCGGTGCACATCTCGACAGGTGGCGCGGACATGCGCTCGCTCGCCTCGGCGAGCCGGACGCGATCGACCAACTCAGCGAGGCACTGCCGCGACTGCCAGCGGCGTTCATCCGTGCGAAGACGGGGATGCTGGTGGATCTCGCGTTCGCCTACGCCGCCCTTGGCGACCGAGACGCCGCGCTAGAGCACTCTCGCCAGGCGCGGCGTCTCGGTTCGCAGATCAAGTCCGACCGACAGCTACGGCGACTCGGTGGCCTCATCCTGCCGGGGAGCGTCCCCGGTGTTGCGTGAGGCGAGGTAGTAGAGCAGCGCTACGAGAGTGCCAGCGCCGAGAAGTTCCTTGCGCTGCGCCAACTCCTGTACGCGGCTCAATGGCACCCACTCGACACGCCCCTGTTCCTCCGTGTCGGTCGGCTCGCCAATGTGCTTGGCGTTGCGCCACAGGTAGATGTCCATGGGCGCTGTCGTCTGCCCTGGAAGGGGCTCAAAGCTGATCAGATGCTCCGGCTCTCCGACCGGTTCCCAGCCGCTCTCCTCGGCGGCTTCACGAGCAGCCGTGCCCGCGGACTCCTCGCCGTCGTCGACCAGGCCGCCGAGCAGTTCGTAGCCCCACTGATCCGTGGCGAACCGGTAGCGCCACAGCATGAGCGCCCGATCCTGGTCATCGACGATCAGCGCAATCGCGATGCGTCCAAGGTGGACAACGTGATACTCCCACCGCTCGCCGTTCGGGGCCTCGACGTCCGCTAGCCCAACCTTCACCCACCTGTTGTCATAGACCAGTCGCTCACCGTAGGTCTTCCACGCTCCGCGCTCCTCCGTCACGAGGGAAATCCTACGGGATCGTCTTGACTAAGCAATAGCTATAACTCAACCGACTCCGAAAGCTACAAGTAACCTCAAGCATTGACTAGCAGCGGCGAAAAGGTCAGTATCGGCACATCACTTACAGCTATCGTCATTCAAACCGCTTCAGTATTTCATCAAGAGACGGAGCGTCATCAACCTTATCAACTCCCAGAAATTCAGCCATTTTCCGCTTATCTTTTTTCCAGAACGCATCAAACAACTCTTGCTGCGTAGCACTAGATACGTCTTCGTTGCGATCTCCAGTCAAGAATACCGAATCGCCAGATTCAACCACATATTGTTCAATGTGCGCGAGCGTGTGAACGATTTCAGGCCGAGCAAAGTCATCCTGAACCTCCATCAAGCCGTGGTAAACATAGGCAAGCTGGCGGCTAAATTGGTCGTCATCATCGACAGCAAAAACCTCCCAAAGCTTAGTGAAATGATGAAAGGTGGACGCCAGCCTGGCAACTCCGTGCGAAAAGTACACTTCAGCACTATGCTCAGCCCAGGGCGACCCGAGAGGATACTTTCTAACGTACTCGGAAAACTTTTGCATGCTCCTCTTTAGCGTGAGCACATGAAATGACTTTCTTACTACATCATAGATTCCAAATAGCGAATCCCGCCATTCCTTGTCGCTGACAAACTGATCCGGATCGGTCGAAATCCACAGCTCGATGCGACGAAAAGCGCCCACAATATTCCTAATCGCATGGTCTATCGCCATCTCAAGCGAGACAGCCTCCCAGTCCGACTCGTCAAATCCGAGCGTAGACTCTGACAGTTGTTCCAGCCAGTAGCAGCTGACGACACCGACCATACTGCTATCGTGACTAATCTCCGTCTTTCTTTTTACCGAGAGGCCGTTGTGAAATCTCTTATGAGCAGCAGTGCGCTGGACACCGAGAGCGTCGCCAACCTGTTTCCATGTCGCACCACACGCGATAGCTTCAGCCACAACTTCATCTAACGCAGAGTCAGCGGCATTAAGCACCAAACTTGCCGCCTTCACAACTTGCAGGATGTCAGCAAGATCCACATCGTCTGCCAAGAACGAATATGACTTCGGTCGATTAACATAGCGAAGTCCGTGCGTCATATTGGCTATGGCACGCCGCACTTCAAAGTGCTCACGACTGCCCGCGTATGGCCATAGGTAAGAAGTGCAACTGACACCAGCCCATGGTGATCGATCGTACAAAACACCATCGTCGCCGATGCGAATCTCTTCGCCATTGACCATATTGTCATCTTCCACGTAAAGAATTTTACAGCAGCTCAGGAAGCGCCCCAAACGGAAGACGTCCACCCAAGGTGGACACCCCCAGCTAGACACGAAGCCCGCTTTAGTGGTGACCTTACTCGCGTAGGTTACCCAACCCCGACTGCGGTCGCATTCCACAGTTAAAGCGGAGAAGAATATGTTGCACAACACATCAATGCGTCTGTTATGGCTGGCACTAGCGCTAACGATTGGCCTGATCACTGGAATCTGCGCAACCACCCTCTCCTATCTGAGTGGCACCAGCATGCCAAAATCAGTCATGGTAGGCAGTGGCGCATTCGCTGGCTCATCAGCCTTCCTTGTCGGCCTGTTGCAATTTGCAGCTGCGGGTTAGATCATTTTTGGCCCGGTTTTGGCTTCGACATACGAGAGCCAAGGATCTCCGCGGCCTTCCGATCGGAGGCAGCTACCCATGCGGCATAAACGCGCAGCGTAGTAGCGCCTCCTCCGCCATGACCGAGGCGGCCAGCGACAGTACGGAGGTCGATTCCCGCTGCCAGTAGCTCAGTGGCCGAGTAGTGGCGCAACGCATGAATGTGGGTGTCGATGCCGAGGCGCTCAGCCATGTCCTTGTAGCGACTGGACACTGCGTGCGGTGAGTAGGGCTGCGTAGGATCGAACTTCCGCACGCCTGAGAACACATACATGTCGTCGGTCAGCTTGACGTTCAGCTCAGCGAGCCGCTGACGGCTTCGGTCCTTGTGCTCGCGGAGCAGGACGGTCGTCTCCGTGTCGAGCGCAATACGACGCATCTGGTGCGTCTTGGTGTCCTTGACGCGGCCAACGCCCTTACGGAGGACGTAGCTGCTCCGAACCTCGATGATCCCCTGCTCAAGATCGACCCGAGACCACTTCAAAGCGCAGACCTCGCCGCGCCGGATGCCGGTCGTCATGACGAGCCAGACGAGCGTGCCCCAGTCATCGATCTCGCCATCCATCGCGAAAGCCGCATCGACTAGCTGCGCCGCCTCGGAAGGTGACGGCGGCGTGGGCTGCGGCTGAGGCTGCTTGGGACGCTTGGCGATTCGAGCGGGATTGGCGTCGATCCACTCCCAACGCTCAGCCGCGCTCAACGCGCCGCTCATGATTGAGTGGAGCTGCCGGACTGTCGATGCAGCCAGCGGCTTGCACTCGTGTGGCTTGCACCTCTTCTTCACGCAGTCATGGTCCCCGTCCACGCGGTGCACAATGAATGGCTTGCCGTCGCAGCGGACGCGGCAGCGGCGCAGCTCGGCGTAGAGCGTTTCGAGCATCCGGGTGGAGACCTTGCGTACAGGCTCGTCACCGAGCACGGGCCGAATATTGCGGTCGGCGTAACCCCGATACATGTCACGAGTGTCCTCGTCCAACTCGGCTGTACGCAGCCACTCATCAAGCACGTAGCCGAACGCCACAGACGAAGTTGCCGAGCGCTGCTGGTCGACCTGACTCAGCAGGCGCGTCATCACCTTCTCTGCGGCCTTCTCCGCTGCCCTGTCAGTGCCCTTGACCGTCTCCGTCAGGTACACGTCCTTGCCGGTCACCGGATCGACGCCCGAGAACACCCGGACCTGTAGTGAGTTGCCACGCTGGCGGACGCTGCCGCGCCTCCGCCGTTGCTCCCCGGAGTCAGCCATAAGCCCAGGTTAGAAGCCTGTTCAAGGACAGCAACATGGCCGAAGATCGTGGTTGCGGATCTTGAAACCGAGGAGATCCCCAGGTCGAGGTGGTAGGGCGGGTGGGGCTCGAACCCACGACCTGACAGATTATGAGTCTGCTGCTCTAACCAGCTGAGCTACCGCCCCAGGGCGCCGGGGATGGCGCGCGTGGAGGGGAGACTACCGGCGGACGGTGGGCGGGTGGCGGGCGGTCCCCTGGTGGGACGAGCGGCGGTGGTGATCAGGCCTGGCGCGGGAGAGAGATCCAGGAACCCATGGGTGATCAGGGCCGCCGGAAGCACGGGACGAGGCGGCTGGAGCGTTCCGAGGAGCGGCGGGTGATCGGGTCTGCCGTGCGGAGCATGAGCGGCGGGGTGCACGGGCGGGTGGGGATCCAGGACGGCGACGGTGTGGAGCTGCTGGAGCCCTACCGGCGGGGTGGGATCTGGGTGGGTGTCCGCATGTGCCGGGGCTCTTGCCGGCATGTGAAAAGTTCCGCCTTGACCCACCTGGTTGCGGCTTCAATGATCATCGGCGTCAGCGGTAGCTCGACACCATGCCGCCGCTGGCTGCTGCCGGCGGCGGGACACCCTTGCGACCGGAGGACCAATGCCCGACGCTCAGCCGAAGCCGCCGAGTGGGCTGATCGGGTCGGTGCAGCGAGCGCTCCGGGTGTTGGAGACGGTGGCGGACGGGGGCGACGGGATCACGGCGAAGGCGGTGGCCCGGCGCACGGGGTTCAAGCTGTCGACGACGTATCACCTGTTGAACACATTGGTGCACGAGGGCTATCTAGTCCGGCTGAAGAACGCCAGGGGCTTCGGCCTGGGCTACAAGCTGCCGGAGTTGCACGGCAGCCTGAAGGAGCAGCTGTCGGTCACGCCAGAGATCGCCTACACGCTGAGAGACCTGCACAAGCGGGCGAAGGCGGCGATGTACTACGCGGTGGTCCGCGACGACGAGCTGGTGGTGGCGGAGGTGGCCGACTCGCCGGAGCATCGGAAGGCGGAGCCGCTGGATCTGGGGTTCGACAGATCGGCGCACGCGACGAGCTTCGGCAAGGTGCTGTTGGCGGCGATGTCGCCGACGGCTCGAAGGCACTATCTGGCGGGGGCGGGCCTGACCCGGCTGACGAACCGGACGATCACGCGGCTGGAGGATCTGGACCGGGAGCTGGCGATGGTCCGCAGGACGGGCATCGCGGCGGAGATCGAGGAGTTCCAGCCGGGGCTGGCCTGTCTGGCCACGCCGGTGAAGGACGCGGAGGGTCGCACGACGGCGGCGGTGGCGCTGTCGGTGCCGGTGAAGGACTTCGCGAAGCGGCGCCGGCAGCTGGAGACGCTGATCCGGCACGGCGGTGAGGAACTGTCCCGCCTGCTCTCCTGAAACCGGTTCCGGGACCCTACTATCGGAGGTGTCCCCGACGGTGGAAATCTGATAACGCCAGGTCAGGGTGAACGAAATTCATTCGGACATTGCGTTGACAAGTTCCGATACCTGAGTGACGATGGGCCGGTCAGCGCATACGCCTTCACTGAATTCTCACACGACTCGGACTGCTGATGCACCAAGGCCCACACCTTCCGTTCTCCCACCCCGACGACATCGCCGCCCTGGTTGGCGTGCGCGTGCGGGTGCCGCTGCCGAGAAGATGAGGAGGGGATCCGCCCACTGCGCGGATCGGCCTTTCACCAGGCATGATGCCGCCGGCGCGCCGCGCCGGGGCCGCCTTCACCTGCCATAAGCACCCCGCCTGAAGCCGGCGGGGCGTTTGGCCACGCGTTTTCCGTTCCGACATGCCTATTCACGGCATGGTAACGAAAGGAATTCACCGTTGGGCCGAGCTTTTCGTCGAAGACCGACGCGCATCCGCCGTCCACGCGAGCTACCCACTGATCCGGTGCGCCGCCGGGCACCGCCCTGACCACAGAGGGTTCCCCCATGCCTGTGTCCCACCCCCGCGTTTCCATCGTCATTCCGGTGCGCAACGAGGCGCGCAATCTGGAGCTCGTGCTCCCCCGACTCCCCGCCGTGCACCAGGTGGTGCTGGTGGACGGCCACTCGGTCGACGGCTCGGTCCAGACGGCCCGCCGCCTGATGCCGGGCATCGAGACCGTCACGCAGACCCGCACCGGCAAGGGCAACGCCCTGGCCTGCGGTTTCGCCCGGGTCACGGGCGACATCACGGTGATGTTCGACGCCGACGGCTCGGCCGACCCGGACGAGATCCCCCGCTTCGTCGCGGCCCTGACCGGGGGCGCGGACTTCGCCAAGGGCAGCCGGTTCCGCCCCGGCGGCGGCAGCGAGGACATCACGGTCTTACGCCGCGCCGGCAACGCGGCCCTGAACCTGGTGACCAACCGCCTGATGCGGACTCGCTTCACCGACCTCTGCTACGGCTACAACGCCTTCTGGACCCGCATCCTGGGGGTGCTGGACCTGCCCGCCCCGGACCGGACCGACCGCCAGTGGGGCGACGGCTTCGAGGTCGAGACGCTGATCAACTGCCGGGTCGCGGCGGCCGGCCTGCGCGTCGACGAGGTGCCCAGCTTCGAGCGCAACCGGATCCACGGAGTGTCCAATCTGGACACCTGGCGGGACGGGCTGCGGGTGCTGCGCACGATTGTCGCCGAGCACCGCCGGAGCAAGCGGGTCACCCCGGTCTACACGGACGCCGAGCTGGACCCGGTGGTCGAATGATCACGTCGTCGGTGGTGATCTGCTGCTACACCGAGCGCCGCTGGGACGACATCGTCGACGCGGTGAAGTCGCTGACCGAGCAGACCGTGGCGCCGCACGAGGTGCTGCTGGTCGTCGACCACAACGAGGACCTCAAGCGCCGCGCGGAGGGTGCCTTCGACGCGGTGAAGGTCTTGGCCAACAAACGAAGTCGCGGCTTGTCCGGCGCCCGCAACACCGGGGTCGACCACGCCGTCGGCGAGGTGGTCGCGTTCCTTGACGACGATGCCCGGGCCGATCCGCAGTGGCTGCAACGAATGCTGGAGCCCTACGCCGACCCAGCGGTCGCGGCGGTCGGCGGCAAGGCGTATCCGGTGTGGCCGGACGGCACGGCTCCGAGCATGCTGCCGCCGGAGCTGGGCTGGGTGGTGGGCTGCTCGTTCACCGGCCAGCCGACCGAGCCGGCCGAGGTGCGCAACGTGATGGGCTGCGCGATGTCGTTCCGCCGCGACCTCGTGCTGGAGCTGGGCGGTTTCGCGGAGTGGATCGGGCGGATCGGCACGACCCCGTTGGGCTGCGAGGAAACGGAGCTGTGCATCCGACTCCGGCAGCGGTTCCCGGGCCGGAAGGTGCTGCTACGGCCGGACGCCACGGTTCGTCACCGGGTGACCGCGGACCGCACGACCTGGCGGTATCTGGCCCGGCGGAGCTGGGCGGAGGGCCTGTCGAAAGCGGCGATCTCGCAACTGGTCGGGGCCCAGGACGCGCTGTCCACGGAGCAGTCGTACGTGCGCGTGACGATTCCGAAGGCGCTGCTCCGAGAGGTCGGGCGGCCCGCCTTCGGCGCGTTGCTGCTGACCCCGTTCGCGGCCGGTGTGGGCTACCTGAAGGGCAAGATGTCCAAGCTGACCAGGGAAATCCCGGTCGCCGCGCCGGCCAAGCCGGACCGCACCGAGGATGCACCGCCCGAGCCGGCGCAGTGGCCGTCGGTGAGTGTGGTCATCGCGACCGCGGGCCGGGTCGACCATGCCGAGCGGTGCGTGCGAAGTGTTCTCGACACGCGGTATCCGGATCTGGAGATCGTGATCGTCGACAACCATGGCCAGGCCAACCGGGACCTGGCCCGGCTGGCCGAGATGGATCAGCGCGTTCGGTACCTGCGGGAGGCGGTGCCCGGGGCGAGCCGGGCCCGCAACGCGGGCGCGGCGGCGGCCAGGGGCGAGGTGCTGGCGTTCACCGATGACGACGCGGTGGTCGACGAGCGATGGCTGGCCGAGGCGGTGGCGGAGATCGAGGCCGGTGGCGCGGACTGCGTCACCGGCCTGGTGCTGCCGAAGAGCCTGGACACCCAGGCCCAGCAGTGGTTCGAGGCGTTCGGCGGCTTCGGCAAGGGTTTCGAGCGGCGGCGGTTCGGGCCGGACGAGCCGGTGCCGGACGCGCTCTACCCGCTCTCCCCCGGCATCTTCGGCTCAGGCAACAACATGGTGTGGCGGCGGGACTCGTTCCGGAGGCTGGGCGGTTTCGACGAACGGCTCGGCCCCGGCCGAGCGACCAAGGCCGGTGAGGACCTGGATCTCTACCTGCGGCTGATCACCGCCGACGGCCGGCTCGACTACACGCCGAACGCCCTGGTGTGGCACGAACATCGGGAGACTCTGCCGGAACTGCGCAAGCAGCTGCGCGGCTACGGCACGGGCCTGGCGGCGACGTTCCTGTTGCACGCCATGCGTCCCGGCGGCGGCCGCCAGATCGCGCAGCGGCTGCGGCTCGGCCTGCGACTGCTGTTCGCCGCCGACTCCAGCAAGAACGCCCAGCGGGGACCGGACTTTCCGCGCAAGCTGGTGTTCGACGAGCTGTACGGCATGACGCTGGCACCGTGGCGGCTGACCGCGGAGTTGGTCAAGAGGTGGCGTCGGTGAGCCGGCTTCCGGCGACGGTGCTGCTGCTCGTCACGCTGGCCGTTGCGGCGCTCGCTGTATCCAATATGGACAGCCCAGCCAGGATAGTGCTGACGGTCGGCTTCTTCCTGCTGGTCCCCGGGCTGGCGGCGGTGGCGTTGGCCCGGCCAGCCTGGACCTCGGTCACCTGGGCGCTGGCGATCGGCGTCAGCGTGGCGGTGGATGTGTTGGTGGCACAGGCGATGTTGCTGCTTGGCTGGCATCCGATGTGGGCCTTCGGCGCGCTGCTCGCGGTGAGCGCCGGGCTCCTGGCCGTACAGGTGGTGAGGCCGGCATGACCGAGGTGTCAACCCGGCCGGGCCGGGCGGCGTTGACCGACGGCGCGGCGCTGTCCACCAGCGCGGTGATCACGGGCGTGGTGGGCCTGTTCTGTTGGCTGGTCGCCGCGGCAACGCTGCCGCAGGCGGCGGTCGGGGCGTCCTCGGCGTTCGTGTCGGGCTTCATGCTGGTGGCCGGTATCGCGCAGCTGAACGTCGGCCTGGGGGCTCTGCGTTGGCTGCCGCAGGCGGGCCGGCAGACCGGTCCGATCGTGCTGCGCTCCTACCTGTTGGTCGCCGCCGTCGCCGCCGTGACCTCGGTGGTCTTCCTGTTGCTGCCGGCCGGCAAGGTCGTGCTGCACGTGGGCGGGCCACTGCTGTTCGTGGTGGCGTCGGTGTGCTGGGCGCTGTTCCAGTTGCAGGACTACATGTTGGCGGCGCTGGGCAAGGCGTGGTGGGTGCCGATGTTCAACGGCACCTTCGGCGTGGTGCGGGTGGCGGCGCTGCCGGCGCTCGGCATCGTTCTGGGGGCGCTGGGTGTCCTGGTGTCGTGGATCGTGCCGACGGCGGCGATGATGCTGGTGGCGATCGTCGCGATCACCCGGCTGGCCGTCAAACACCGCGGGCCGGCGACGCTGCCGCAGCCGCAACAGGTGTTTTCCTATCTGGGGCCGACATATCTGGCCACGCTGGGCACGACGCTGCTGTACAACTCGGTGCCGCTGCTGGTGGTGAGCACCCACGGCACGTCGGTCGGCGCGACGTTCTTCGTGATCTGGACCGGCGTGAACGCGGTCGACTACGCCATCAACGGGTTCGTGAACTCGCTGGTGCTGCGGGGTTCCCGTCGGCCGGAGGAACTGCCGGCGGCGCTGCGCATGGTGGCGGTCAAGCTGCTGCCGATCGTGGTGGGCGGGGCGATCGTGGGCGCGGTGCTGGCCCCGTTCCTGCTGGGCCTGTTCGGTCACGCCTACGCGGCGCAGGGCACGGAGGCGTTGCGATTGCTGTTGCTGGGCATGGTGGTTCGCACGGTCGTGGCGCTCTCGGTCGGCGTCCGGCTGGCGGCCGGCCGCGGCCTGGCGGCGGCGGTGGTGCAGGCGTCGAGCACCGTGCTGGTGCTGTCGGCGGTGCTGCTGGCACCCGGCTCGACCGGTCTGGTCGGGCCGGCGGTCGGCTTCCTCGCGGCGCAGGTCGTGGTGGCGGCAGTGGTTGGTCCGGGCCTGTTCCGCATGGTGGTGAAGTCATGACTACGTTGAAGACAAGGCAGGACTGGCTCGCCCCGGCGATCTGCGTCTTCGCCGCAGTGGTCTGGGCGCTGGCCGTGCAGCCGGTCGACCCGGGCACGTTGGGCTCACTGGGCCTGGCCGCGTCGATCTCGCCGGCAGTACTGGTCGGTGTGGCGCTGCTGTCGGTTGGCTTCGTGTTGGAACTGCGGTCGGAGAATCCGCGGAGCTGGGTGCTCACAGGGGCTTGTTTCCTGGCCGTGCTCTGTGCCTACGGCCTGCCGTCGTTGGTGGAGCCGGCGGCCCGGCTGCCGGTGGCCTGGCTGCACGCCGGCTGGAGCGGGTACATCGAGCAGCACGGCCAGATTCTGCACAACTTCGACGCGAGGTTCAGCTGGCCGGCCTTCTTCGGCTTCATCGCCTGGCTGACCAAGGTGTCCGGGGCCACGGACGCGACGGTGTTCCTGGCCTGGGCGCCGCCGGTGTTCACCGGCCTGGCGGCAATCGGCGTGCATGCCCTGGCGTCGACTGTGCTCGGCAAGGGGCGCGGGGCGTGGCTGGCGGTCTGGCTGTTCCTGGTCGTGAACTGGGTGGAGCAGGACTACTTCTCGCCGCAGGGCCTGGCGTACCTGATGTACTTGGCGGTATTGACCATCGCGCTGCGGTGGCTGTGCCGTGGCGGCCTGACGGAGACGAGCGTGGTCAGCGACGGCCGCACGAGACTGGCCGTAGCCGGGTTCGTCGTCCTGGTCTGCGCGATGGCCCCCGAGCATCAGGTGACGCCGTTCGCCCTGGCCGGGCTGGTGATCGTCCTCGCGCTGACCAGAATGCTGCGGTCGCCGTGGCTGGCGGTGATCGCCGTGGTGATCCCGTTGGCCTGGTTGGCCCTGGGGGCCAAGGAGTACTGGATCGGCCACCTGAACGACCTGTTCGGCGGGGTCGGCGACCTGTCCGGCTCCGTACAGCAGAACGTGGGGCAGCGGTTCTCCGGCGACGCCGGGCGGATCGTGATCCTGGCAGTCCGATGTGGACTGTCGATACTGGTGGTCGGGCTGGCCGCGCTGGGCTGGCATCGGCTGCCGAAGACCCGGCCGATCGTGCTGGCGGTGTTGGCGCTGCTGCCGTTCGGCCTGGTCGGACTGCAGTCGTACGGTGGGGAGATGCTGCTGCGCAGCTACCTCTACGCGCTGCCGCTGCTGTGCACGCTGGGCGGGGCCGCGCTGGCGACCATGATCGACCGCCTGCAGGCGGCGTTGATCACCGGTATCGGCCTGGGGATCGCCGCTATGGGCCTGGTGACGGCCCGCGGCGGCAACGACGCCTATGTGGCGTTCCGCTCCGACGACGTCAGGGCCGTCCAGGAGGCGTACCGAGAAGCCTCGCCGGGGCAGCACATCACCGCGCTCGCCGGCTACCTGCCGATGCAGTGGGCCCGGGTGGGCGAGGTCCAGCAGCTGTCCCTGGAGCTGAAATGCCCGCCCGGCCCGGACGAGGCGCCGTGCGTGCGCAGCCTCGGGCCCGAGTTCGTGATCGTCAATCCCGCCCAGGACGCCTACGGCCACATGCTGCTGGGGCTGGATCCCGGCTGGACCAAGCAGGCCGTCGCCGGCCTGGAGTCCAGTGGCTACCGGGAGAAGCTCCGCATCGGCGACACCGTCCTGCTCGAACTGGGAGGCACTCGATGACCGCCGTCTACGTCGGTTGGACCGGCCGCGGCAACCTGGGCGACGACGCCATCGCCGACGCGCTCCTGCACCACATTCCCGACGTCGCACCTTGGCACGTGCCGACCGACCCGACGGCGTTCGCCGCCCGACTGCTGGCCGGCGCCGGCGTCGGGGCGCGCCGCCGGTCGGTGCTGCTGGGCGGCGGAACCGTGGTGGGGCGGCGGAACTGGCGGATGCTGCTGGCCGCGACCAGCACCCTGTTGGCCCGCAAGCGCCCGTGGCACCTGATCGGCATCGGCGTCGAGGACCCGGCCTTCCAGGGCCGGGCCTCGTTCTCCGACCGCGAGGAACTGCGGCGGTGGGTGGACATCTGCGGCTGGTTCGAGCGGATCACCGTGCGGGGCCCGCGTTCGCAGGAGCTGCTGGCCTCGGTCGGCGTCGCCTCGGAGGTGGTCGGCGACCCGGCGCTGCTGCACGCCCCGATCGGTCCCGTCGAGCCGAAGGAGCGGCTGCTCGGGCTGAACCTCGGCTTCGGCGACGACCTGTGGGGGCACGACCACGACCGCGTCATCGACGAATCCGCCTGGCTGGTGCGGAAACTCGTCGGCGACGGCTGGTCGGCGCGACTGCTGGTGATCAACCTGAAGGATCTGCCGTTCGCCACGGCCTGCGTCGAGCGGGCCGGTGTGGACGCCGAGATCCGGATCGCCACCACGGTGTCGGACTACATGGAAGGCGTGGCCGACTGCACGGTGCTGGTGGCGGAACGCCTGCACGCGCTGGTGTTGGGGGCGGCGGCCGGAGTTCCGCTCGTCGGGCTGGAGTACCAGCCGAAGTGCGCCGACTTCCTGGCTTCCGTTGGCAGTGTTGAACGTTCGCTGCGCACCGACTGTGTGACCAGTGCCGCGCTGATCGAGCTGGTACGTGAGCTGGCCAGCAACCGCGAGGCCGAGTCGGCCTTGCTGACCACGCATGTCGACGCGCTCAGGGAGTCGCTGCTGGAGGAGGTCGCCTGGATCCGCAACCGGCTGTCCGCCAGCGACATCGTGGGGAGCACGCCATGAACCGGGTTCTCGAACAACTCCGGCTGGAGATCGGCTTCCTCACCAAACGGGCGCTGGTAAACGCTTTCGCCGGCAGCACCCTGGTGCCGCGGCCGCTGCGCTGGGCCGTCTACCGGCTCTGCGGGGCCCGGATCGACACCATGAACGTGTTCCCGGGCCTGCAACTCGCCGGACCGCCGTCGAATCTGACGGTCGGCCGGGGCACGTTCCTCAACGTCGGCTGCTTTCTGGAACTGGTGGCCCCGGTCCGTATCGGCCGGGACTGCCAGCTCGGCATGCAGGCGATGGTCGCCACCTCGCACCACAAGTCCAATATGGACAAGAGCCCTACCGGCCGGCCGGTGGTGATCGGCGACCGGGCGTGGATCGGTGCGCGGGCGGTGATCCTTCCCGGCGTGACGATCGGGGACGACGTGGTCATCGCCGCCGGCGCGGTGGTCGTGCACGACTGTGACAAGCCCGGCACCTATGCCGGGGTTCCGGCACGGTGGATCAAGGAGGCGGCATGAGGATCGCGTTGGCGGCCGCACTGGCCGCGGTGTTCGCGGCCACCACCTGCACCGGCCCCACCCAAGCGGCGCCGCAGGAACCCCAAGCGCCGCAGGGGTTGCAGGGTCATCACCTGGTGGCCGACGAGGAGTTCAACGGCTCGACACTGGACCCGAACCGGTGGAACCCGTACAACAGCAAGTCCACCAACCAGGTCTCCACCTGGTCGTCCTCGCAGCTCAAGGTGACCAACGGCGAGTTGCAGATCATCGGGCAGGGCAAGGATCCGACGGGCGCCGCGAACAAGTCCGGGGCGCTGTGCTGGTGCAAGGGCGACGGCAACCGGACCTACGGGCTGTGGGGCATCCGGGCGAAACTGGATCCCGGCAAGGGTTACGCCCCGGCGTTCCTGCTCTGGCCGCAGTCCAACCGGTGGCCCCAGGACGGCGAGACCGACATCATCGAGACCGTGCACCCGCAGCGGGCCTGGGACCTGGCTTCGGTGCACTGGGGCGACCCGCCCAACGGGGACCGGGAGAGCGGCAAGGTCTACGGCGACTTCACCGGCTGGCACGTGTACTGGGTGGACTGGCGGCCCGACCACATCAGGATCTACGTGGACCGGACCCTGGTCTATGACACGACCACCAGCAAGAAGAAGCCGGTGATCCCGAACACGCCGATGCACATGGTGATGCAGCAGGAGCCCGGTCCGTACGCGCCGAAGGTGTGGCTGCCGGGGCCGGATCAGTCCACACCGGACAAAGTGATCGTGCACGTGGACTGGGTACGGGTCTACGACTGAGGTCATTGACCACGTTCGCCATGGCTGGTAGGCCATCAGTCATGGCGCAACGTGACCCGTGGCTGGACGTGCACGCCCACTTCGTGACGGAGCGGTACCTGGAGCAGGCCCGGGCCAACGGCCACGCCGAGCCGGACGGCTGGCCGACGGGCCTGCCCAGTTGGAGCGTGGACGAGGCGCTGGAGTTGATGGCGGCGACCGGGGTCGGTGCTGCGGTGCTGTCGGTGTCGTCGCCGGGGGTGCACTTCGGCGACGACGCAGCGGCCCGCGATCTGGCCCGGCACGTCAACGAGGCGGGCGCGGAGATCGTCGCGGCGAACCCGAGCCGGTTCGGGCTGTCGGTGTCGCTGCCGCTGCCTGATGTGGACGGCGCGCTGGCGGAGTTGGCCTACGGCTACGACACGCTGCACGCCGACGCGGTCGCGTTGAAGACCAACTTCCACGGTCGCTACCTGGCCGACCCGGCCTTCGAGCCGGTGCTGGCCGAGATGAACCGGCGCGGCGCGGTGGTGACGCTGCACCCGACCTCGGCGCCGTGCTCGGACCGGACGGCCCTGGGCTATCCCCGGCCGATGATCGAGTTCTTGTTCGACACCACCCGCTGCGTCATCGACCTGGCGATGAGCGGCACCCTGGCCCGCCACCCGGACATCCGCTGGATCGTGCCGCACGCCGGCGCGGTGTTGCCGGTGCTGGCCCACCGCGTCGCCGGCATCGGCCAGATCACCGGCAAGGCAGTGGACATGCCGGCGGTGTTGGGCGGCCTGTACTACGACCTGGCCGGCATGCCGCTGCCGGTGGCGCTCGACGCGCTACTCCAGGTCGCCAGCCCCGACCGACTGCTGTACGGCAGCGATTTCCCGTTCACACCAAGCGAAGCCGTTACCGCGCTGGCCGCAGCGCTGCGCGAATCCCCGGCGGTGCAAGGAGCGCCGCTGGCCGCCACCGCCGCCGAGCTGTTCCCTAGGCTAGGCGGAGCTGGCGCGTAGACAGGTAGCGGCGGCGATCGGTGACGAGGATCGCCGCCAGCACACCGACGATCAGCCAGCCGAAGAGCTCGGTGATTCCGGTGTACAGCCCGGCATCGCCGGTGACGGCCGCCCGCAACCCGAGCACAGCGCCGTGGGTCGGCAGGAAGTCGGCGAGGGCGTAGAACGGGCTCGGCAGCGTGGACACGATGCCCGTGGCCGCGCCGAGCACCAGCACCGCCAGGGAAGCCAGCCGGCCGGCGCGGCCGAAGATCGCGGTGACGGCCTGGTTCAGCGAGACGAAGGCGAACGCCGCCAACAGGGCGACGCCAAGGAACTCGAAAGAGCCGCCGACTCCCAGTCCCAGCGCGGGAATGGCGATCGCGGTGATGGCGACCGCGGCCAGTGCCGCCGCCGTCGCGCCGGGCAGGGCGGCCCGGGCGATGATCTGCCACGTGGGTTCGCGGGCGGTCAGCACGGCGTCGGGGACAGCCCGCGTGACCAGATAGGTGGCCAATGCCAAGGCCCACAGAGCGATGACCGCGAACAGTGTGATCGCCAGCGCGCCGGAGGAGGTGCTGTCCGAGGCGAGCGTGGTCGGGTCGGCGGCGATTGTCTTGAGGTGACTGCGTTCCGCGTCGGTGTAGTTGGGCACCTGGTCACGCCCCTTGTCCAATGAGGACGAAAGCTGCTGGGCGCCGTCGTTCACCTTGCCGGTGCCGTCGCTGAGCTGCTGTGAGCCGCCGGCCAGCTGCTGTGCGCCGGAATTCGCCTGCTGCACACCGGTGTTGAGCTGCCGGGCCCCATCGGCGGCGGTGGCGATGCCGGCAGCGAGCGTGCCGGATTGCTTGGCCAGCTGGGCGTTTCCGTTGGCCACCTGCCGCGCTCCGCTGGCCAGCACCTGGATGCCGTCACGGACCTGCACGGCCTGGGCCCGCATGGCGGCCTTGGCCCCGTCGATCTTGCCGGCGTCGGCGGTGAGCCGGGCCGCCACCTGTCGCAGGTTGTCGCAGAACTGGACGTCGCCGCTGCACTGGTCGGCCAGTTTCTGGACGTCGGCCGTCGAGGCCGAGGCCGACGGCAGGGCGTCGATGGCGGCGATGATCTGGTTGGCCAGCGGCACGATGGTGCCCGCCAGTTTCTCGTTGCCCTGCGCGACTTGCTCCGCCCCATCGGCCAGCTTCTTGGTCAGCGCCGGCAGCTGCGCGGTCTGTTGCTGGGCTTCGGTGAGGCCACTGGACAGCTGGGCCGAGCCGGTGGCCAGCTGGGCAGTTCCGCTGGCCAGCTTGGCCGCGCCGTCGGCGACCTGCTGCGCGCCCGGCACGAGCTGCCGGGTGCCGTCCGCGAGCTGCCCGGCCCCGTCGGCGGCCTGGTTGATCTGGCCGTGGATGGTGGAGAACCCGACGTAGATGTTGTCCAGGTAGGTCTCGACGATCTGGTTGTTCAGCGTCTGCTGGGTGCCGTCGGCGATACGTTGGGACAGCGCCGGATCGACGACGCCGGAGCTGGCCGAGGTCTTGATGTCGACCACGGCCCGGCTGGCGTCCAGCGGCTTGCCGCTGGCGGCGGAGGTGGCGCGGGCGGAGAAGTCCGACGGGATCGTCACCACCGCGGCGTAGGTTCCGTCGTCCAGCCCCGAACTCGCGTCGGAGGCGTCGGTGAGCACCCACTTGTAGGCCGAGCCGGAGCTGTGCGTGAGATCGCCGGTCAGCTGTCGGCCCAGCGGGATCAGCTGCCCGTTCACCTTGACCGGCTGGTCGTTGTTGACCACGGCCGCGGTGGCGGTGCCGTGGTCGGTGTCCGGCGACCACAGCGCCCAGCTGAGCAGGCCCATGATCAGGACCGGCACGGCGATCAGCCCGGTCCAGGTCTTCCAGGTGAGCGGCCCGGTGGCCAGCGCACGCGCGGAGTTGGCGAACGGCTTGAACATCAGTGCACCTCAACGGGCTGGGCGAGGGAGAACAGGCGGGCGTCGGCCGGCAGCAGGTCGGCCAGGCGGTCCGGGTCCTGGCAGGTCAGCACGAACGTGGCCGGACGCCCGGAAGCGGTGCGGCGGCGGGCGATCAGGTCGCGCAGCACGTCCCGCTCGTCGGTGCGCAGCACCAGGTCGGCGTCGTCGACCAGCACGAGCTCGATGTCGTCGGCGAGCGCGGCGGCCACTTCGCTCGACGGCGCGGTGATGTCCCGGCAACCGATCACCGTGACCTCGCGGCGCAAGGCGTGCACGTGTTGCGGCAGCACCCGGCCGAGCACCTTCAGATCGCCCTTGAGCTTGGTGACGCGGCCGCCGATCGTGTACAGCAAAGCGGTCTTGCCCGCGCCGTGCGCCACCAGCACGCCGCCGCGCGGCAGGTGCAGGTCGATGTCGTGGTAGACGGACCGGCCGCGATCGTCGTCCACGCCAAGGCTGTGCGCGCTGATCGCCTCGTCCACGCCGGGCCAGCCGGCCAGCCGCAGCTCGTGCACCAGGGAGTCGCCCTCGGCGTCGAACACCGGCAGCGCGCGGTCCAGCTTCGGCGGCAGGCCCCAGGCCCGGTGCCCGAGCAGCGCCAAAACCGCTGGCACCAAGGTCATCCGTACCACGAAGGCGTCCACGAACACGCCGACAGCCAGGCTGAAGGCAATCGGCTTGATCGTCGCGCTGCCCTCCGGCACGAACGCGGCGAACACCGCGAACATGATCACCGCCGCCGCCACGACCACCCGGGACGCCGAGATGAAGCCGAATTCGATGGCCTGGTCCGGATCTCCGTTGTGCACATGGTGCTCGCGGATGCGGGACACCAGGAACACCTCGTAGTCCATGGCCAGTCCGAACAGGACACCCATCAGGATGATCGGCAGGAAGCTGATCACGCTGCCGGTGTGGGTGACCCGCAGCGCGTCGGCCAGATGTCCTTGGTCAAAGACGAAAGCCGTGGCGCCGAAGGCCGCGCCGACCGAGAGCAGGTAGCCGGCGGTGGCCTTGATCGGGACCCAGATCGAGCGGAACACCATGGCCAGCAGGATCAGCGACAGCCCGACCACGAGAATGCCGAACGGCAGCAGGGCGTTGCCCAGCTGGGCCGACACGTCGATGCCGACCGCGGTGATGCCGGTGACGGCGGTCTGCGTGCCGTAGGCGGCGAGGAAGTGGGCCTCCTGGCCGCGCAGCCGGTGCACCAGGTCGTCGGTCTGCGGCGAGTCCGGCGCGGTGGTCGGCACCACCTGGATGATTCCGGTGTCGCCCTTGGGATTCGGGGTGGCCAGCGGCACCGCGGCCACGCCGGGCATGGCCTTGATCTCGTCGGCGATCTTGTTCACCAGGCCGACCGGGTCGGTGCTGGTGACGATGTCGGCGGTGACGATCAGCGGCCCGTTGTAGCCGGGGCCGAAGTGCTCGCTGACCACGTCATAGGTGTCGCGGGCGGGGCTGCCCGACTCCTCGGTGCCGTTGTTGGGCAACGCCAGCCGCAGGTCGGCGGCCGGGAGCGTGGCCACGGCCAGCACGCCGACGACCAGAACCACGGTGAGCAAAGGAATCCTGGTGACGGCGCGGACCCACCAGCGGGCCACCTGTGGCTTGGCCCGGCGCTTCTTCCGGCGGGGAGTGCGCGGCTTCAACCGCTTGCCGGCCAACGCCATCAGCGCCGGCACCAACGTGATCGCGATGCACACGGCCAGCGCGACCGCGACGGCGGCGGCGATGCCCATGGTGGTGAGGAACGGAATCCCGGCCACGGCCAGCCCGATCAGGGCGATCACCACGGTCAGCCCGGCGAAGATCACCGCGGAGCCGGCGGTGGCGGTCGCGCGGGCGATGGACTCCTCGACATCGAGCCCTTCGGCCAGCTGATCTCGGTGGCGGGACAACAGGAACAGGGCGTAGTCGATGCCGACGGCCAGCCCCAGCATCACCGCCAGCATCGGGGCGGTGGAGGAGATCGGCACCACCAGCGTCGCCCCGTAGACGAGGCTGATCGAGATGCCGACGCCCAGCACCGCGGTGAGCAGCGGCATGACGGCGGCGAGGATCGACCGGAACATCAGCACCAGCACCAGAAGCGCGATGACCAGGCCGATGCCCTCGGTGGGGCTGAGCTTGGGCACCCGGTTGGAGAAGGCGTCGCCGCCGGTGTAGACGTGCGTGCCGGTCTTGGCGGCGAGATCGTCGGCGATGGTGGTGAGCTGGGTTTTGGTCGACGGATGGAGTTGTGGCTGCTGCACCGTCAGCGGCACGGCGATCAGCGCCGCCCGGCCGTCGCCGGAGACGCCGCTGGAATTTCCGAACGGGTCGACCGCGGTCGCGACCTGGTCCACCTTCTTGATGCGGTCGATCGTGTCGGCCACCGCCTGTTTGGTCGCGGCGGTGTCCACACGCTGGCCGGCCGGGGCCAGCACCACCAGCTGGGCCGAGACGCCGGCGGTCTCCGGGAAGACCCGCTTGAGGTGGTCGAGCGCGTCCTGCGACTCCGAGCCGGGGATGGCGAACGTGTCGTCGGTGCCCTGGTTGAGCAGCAGCGCGCCGCCGCCGGCGGCGGCCAGGACCACCAGCCACAGGGCCAGCACCAGCACTCGGGCCCGGGCGGCAGCCCGGCCGAGGCGGTAGAGGAACGAGGACACGATCGGCTCCCTGGTCTGCTTGGATACGTCATGTATCGTAATACGTGGTGTATCCGATGCACCGTGTATCCTTAGTCACGCGATCGGGTGAGAGAACATGGCAGGTGTGACCCGTCGACGGGCACAGACGCGGGAACGGCTGATCGAGGCCGCCTACGAGGTGTTCGCCGAACACGGCATCCGGGACGCCCCGGTGGAGCTGATCTGCGAGCGCGCCGGCTTCACCCGCGGCGCCTTCTACTCCAACTTCGACAGCAAGGAGCAACTGTTCCTGGCCGTGCACGAAGTGCAGGCGCAGGAGCGCATCGACCGGTTGCGTGTCTCGGTCGACGCCGCGATCGAGGCCGCCGACATCGCCGACCCCGACGTGGCCACCGACGTGCTGCGGCAGACCGGCGAGCTGTTCATGGAATCGCTCGCCTCGGACCGCACGTGGTACCAGCTCAACGTCGAGTTCAGCGCCCAGGCCCTGCGCCAGGAGGACCTGCGCCCGCTGACCGCCGACGCGGAGACCCGGTTCCAGGACGCGCTGTCGGAGATCCTGCTGACCACGCTGGACCGGCTGGGCCGGCGGCTGACCGTGGACGTGCACAGCGCCGTCCTCACGATCATCGCCCTGTACGAGGCCACCTTGAAGCGCGCGATCCTGCGCGGCACCGACGACCGGCACTACGTGACCGAGGTGCTGCCCCGGCTGTTCGCCGCACTGATCGTCCCGACCGAGAAGGAATCCCGATGAGCCGCGCCCGCCGCATCGACACTCACCAGCACGTCATCCCGCCCCGCTACGCGGACTGGATGCGAGACAAGGGAATCCGGCCCGGCGGCATCGACCTGCCGTCGTGGTCGGAGTCCGCGGCGCTGAAGTTCATGGACGGCCAGGACATCCAGACCGGCGTGCTGTCGCTGTCCACGCCCGGGGTGTACTTCGGCGACGTGCCCGAGGCGCGGTCCTGGGCCCGCGAGGTCAACGAGTTCTGCGCCTCGGTAGTCACTGAACGGCCGGACCGGTTCGGGTTCTTCGCCACGCTGACGTTGCCCGATGTCGAGGGCGCGCTGGCCGAAGCGGCCTACGCGCTGGACGAGCTGCACGCCGACGGCATCGTGCTGCTGGCCAACAACGACGGCCGCTACCTCGGCGACCCCGCGTTCGAGCCGCTGCTGGAGTTCCTGAACCGGCGTTCCTGTGCCGTGTTCGTGCATCCCGGCGAGCTGCCCGCGCCCGAGGTGCCCGGCATTCCCACCTTCACCGCCGACTTCCTGCTCGACACCACCCGGACGGCGATCAGCCTGATCCTGTCCGGCTCGATGCAGCGCTACCCGGACATCAAGTTCATCCTGGCCCACGCCGGCGGCTTCGTGCCGTACATCTCCTACCGGATCCTGCTGACCATGCTGAACGCCAAGAACAAGGCGCAGCAGCTGTGGACCATGGTCGACCAGAAGCACCAGGTGCCCAAGCAGCTGGCGGTGATGCGGCAGTTCTACTACGACGTCGCCCTGTCGGCGACGCCCGCGGCGCTGCCCAGCCTGCTGGAAGTGGCCGACCCCGACCACATCACCTACGGCAGCGACTTCCCGTTCGCGCCGGTCCCGGCGATCGGGTTCATCACCAAGCAGTACGAGGACTTCCGGATGCACAGCTCGCTGCGGGCGGCGATCGACCGCGGCAACTCCGAGGCGCTGTTCCCCCGATTGAAGGTATGATGTGCCCGTGACCTCGACCGCGTGCCGGAACTGGTGGCGTCCCGCTTAGGGACGGCCGCCACGCATGCCTGCCGTCCGGAAGGACGGCTTTGTCACCTCTCCCCGTGAGTGGTCCGTCCGCCGGACCTCGATTCCACTGGGAGACAAGACATGGACGCCATCACCCGCAGCGCCGAGCTGGAACTGGAGATCCAGGCCAACCCCGGCCGGTTCCGCGTGCTCACCGGGGACCGCCCGACCGGACCACTGCATCTGGGACACCTGTTCGGCACGTTGCAGAACCGGGTGCGGATGCAGGACCTCGGCGTGGACCTGTTCGTCATCGTCGCCGACTACCAGGTGCTGACCGACCGTGACGTGGCCGACCGGCTGGCCGAGACCGTCGAGGGGCTGGTGCTGGACTATTTGGCCGTCGGCATCGACCCCGAGCGGGCCACGGTGTTCACGCACAGTGCCGTGCCCGCGCTGAACCAGCTGCTGCTGCCGTTCCTGAGTCTGGTGACCGTGCCTGAGCTGCAACGGAATCCGACCGTGAAGGACGAGATCGCACACTCCCGGCAAGCCTCGGTGAGCGGACTGATGTTCACCTATCCCGTGCACCAGGCCGCAGACATCCTTTTCTGCAAGGGAAATCTCGTGCCGGCGGGTCTGGACCAGCTGCCGCACGTGGAGATCACCCGGCTCGTCGCGCGCCGGTTCACCGAGCGCTACGGCCCGGTGTTCCCGGAGCCGGACGCCTTGCTGTCGGCCGCGCCGGTGCTGCTCGGCACCGACGGCACAAAGATGAGCAAGGGTCGGAACAACGCGATCACCCTTGGTGCTTCTGACGATGAGACGGCCCGGCTGCTCAAGGGTGCCCGTACCGACGCCGAGCGACACATCACCTACGACCCGGCCAACCGGCCCGAGGTATCCAGCCTGGTGCTGCTGGCCGCCCTGTGCCAGGACCGCGACCCGGTCGACGTCGCCGCGGAGATCGGCAACGGCGGCGCGGCGGCCTTGAAGCGCACGGTCACCGAGGCCGTCAACGAGTTCCTGGCCCCCATGCGCGCCCGCCGTGCTGCCTACGCCGCCGACCTGACCTACGTGCGCAAGATCATCCAGGTCGGCAACGAGCGGGCCAACGCCATCGCCGACCAGACCCTCGCGGAGGTGCGCCAGGCCATGGGCACGGTGTACTGACGCACGCGCCGGCGAGGCGCTGCTGTCCCCTCGGTGACCCGCCTGATGGTGACCACCTTCGCTGGTCCCGCTCAGGAGACGATCTTCCCCAGCACCTCGTTGAACGCCTCGGTCGAGCTGGGGTGGGTGTAGATCGAGGTGCGCAGCTCGGTGGCGGTGATGTTGTGCCGCATGGCCAGGGCCACGGTGTTGATGATCTCCTGGGCGTCGATGCTGAGCAGGGCGGCGCCGAGGATCAGGTCGGTGTCGGCGTCGATGACGAACTTCATCACGCCACGGGTCTCCTCGACGGTGTAGGCGCGGGGCATGGCGGTGATGTCGGCGACCTTTTCCCGTGCCACCTTGATGTTCACCCCACGGGCCCGGGCCTCGTGCTCGGTCAGGCCGACGGTGGCCAGCGGCGGCGTCATGAACAGCGTGTGCGGCACGGCGACGCGGTCGGTGGTGGTGCGCTTGCCCTGGCCCAGCAACTGGTCCACGACGATCCGGGAGTCGTCGAGGGCGATGTAGGTGAACTGCGGGCCGCCGTTGACGTCGCCGAGGGCGAAGATGTGCGGCTGGCTGCTGCGCAGGAACTCGTCGACCACGATGGCGCCGTTGGGCGCGGTCTGCACGCCGGCGGCGTCGAGCCCGAGGTCAGCGGTGACGGGACGACGACCGGTCGCCGGCAGCAGGGCGGAGGCCTCGACGGTGTGCCGCTGTCCGTCCTTTGTGTACACCACGGTCGAGGTGTTCCCGTTGTCCCGCACCTCGGTCACCCGCGCGCCGGTGACGATCCCGATGCCGTCGCCGGCCAGGATCTCGGTCGCCACCTCGGCCACGTCCTCGTCCTCCCGGGGCAGCAGCCGGTCGGCGGCCTCGATGACCGTGACATTCGTGCCGAAGTGCCGGTAGATGGAGGCGAACTCCAGCCCGAGGTAGCCGCCGCCGATGACCACCAGGCTCTCCGGCAGGTCGCCGGCCTGGATGAGTTCGGTGCTGCTGACCAGGTTCGTGCTGTCGGCCAGGCCCGGAATCGCCGGGATGACCGGCTCGGCGCCTGTACTGATCAGGATCGTCGGCGCGGTCACGGTGATGCGGTCCTCGCCCTCGCCGACTGACACGGTGTGCGGGTCCACGAAGACGGCTGTGCCGGTGATGACGGTGGCGGTGTCCTTGCCGTCCAGGGAGGCGAAGTTGCCGGCCCGGAAGGTGGCGGTCAGGGCCCGGACGCCCTCGATGGAGTTGGCGAAGAACTCCTGGGCATCGTCCTCGACACGCCGCGAGTTCGAGTAGTGCACGAGCATCTTGGTCGGCACGCAGCCGACGTTCGGGCAGGTACCGCCGTACATGTCGGCCGACCGCTCGACCAGGATCACCCTCTTGCCGGCGTCGGTGAGCGCGTGCGCGGCGATCTTGCCGCCCTTGCCGAAGCCGACGACCAGGACATCTGCGGTGAGTGCGGTTGTTGTCATACCTTGAACGTACGAGGCTTCAACTGATACAAACAGCCCCGTTCGGTTCACTTTTCCGCCCGAGAGTCTCACCATGGATGCGATCAGCCGGCTGTTGCGGATGGCCCGACTCGGAGCCAGCCTCGACGAGCGCTGCCTGCTGGGCGGGGCCACCCGGATGAACGTGGCCGCCGCCCCCGAGTTGGAGGCGGCCTTTCACGTCCTGCTCGACGGCGAGTGCCAGATGCAGTTCGGCAGCACGGTGCTGGACCTGCGGGCCGGGGACGTCGTGCTGATCCCCAGCGGCGTCCCACACCGGGTGATCACCCCCGGCCAGGGGCGTCCACAAGGGACGGTCGATATCCCTGGCAACGCTTTCGTGACGAAGCGGAGCGAAGGCGAACCGGTCATCGATCTGTTCTGCGGCCACTACTCGTACGATGCGGGCGCGGGCGCGGTCCTGTTCCGCAGCCTGCCCAGTCCGGTGCATGTCTCGTTTGGACAGAGCGAAGTGCTGCCGATGCTGAGCGCCTTGATGCGTGGGGAGGCGAGACGCGAGGGCGACGGCACCGCAGCGATCATGGCCGCGTTGTGCACCGTGTTGCTGGCCATGGTGTTGCGCTCCTCCCCCGCGACCGCTGCCCTGTGGACCGCGCCGTCCGACCCACGTATCGCCACAACGATTGAGGGAGTGTTGGCCGATCCCGGGGCTGACTGGTCCATCGACCGGCTCAGCCGCGCGGCGGTCATGTCACGGGCGACTTTTCTGCGCCACTTCGGGCAGCAGACCGGCATGACCGTCGGCGCTTTCCTGGCCCGGGCCAGGGTGATGGCCGCTGCCGACCTGTTGCACACCAGCGACTCGACCGTGGCCACGATCGCCGCTCAGGTCGGCTACCAGTCCGAGTCGGCGTTCTCCCGTGCCTTCCGGGCCGAGGTCGGCACCACGCCGGCCCGCTTCCGCCGCGACCAGCAGCTCCGTCACTGACCTCGCCGGGGTCGCAACGCGCCGAATCCGTTGCGGGCCACCATGACCAGGGCCGCCCGACGCCAGCCGCGGGCCGGATCGGGTTCCAGTCCGCGACCCATGCGATGCATCTGGTCGGTGTGCCAGTTGAGGTTCAGGGCACCGTCGAGGGCGGACAGTTCTCCGAAGCGCCGCATGATCGAGCGGGCGCCGAACTGGATCGGCGGTGCTTCGAGGCGTTCCCGGCCGCGGTCGAGCAGTTCGACGGCCGCGTCCGGGTTGACGACCGTCGGCCGGCCGAGTCCGACCAGGTCGCAGTCACGTGCGGCCACGGCGGCCGTCATCGTCTGCCTGGTCCGGAAGCCTCCGGTGACGGCGATGGGCACATCACCGGCCAAGTCCATGACAGTTCGGGCGTAGTCGAGGAAGTAGGCCTCGCGGGCTGCGGTGGATTCGCGGACGGTGCCCATCATCACCGGCTTCTCGTACGAGCCGCCGCTGATCTCGATCAGGTCGATGCCCTCCGCGACAAGAGCGCGGACGACCTCCCGCGACTCCTCTTCGGTGAACCCGCCGCGCTGGAAGTCGGCCGAGTTGAGCTTGATACCGACCGCGAAGCCCGGCGACACCCGGCGGCGGATGGCGCGCAGGACTTCGAGCACGAAGCGACGGCGGCGTTCGGGATCACCGCCCCAGTCGTCGGTGCGCTGGTTGGATCGCGGCGAGAGGAACTGGGTGACGAGATAGCCGTGCGCGCCGTGGATCTGGACGCCGTCGAAGCCGGCCGCCTCGGCGACGGCCGCGGCGGTGCCGAAGCGGTCGACGATCGCCAGGATCTCGCTCTCGGCGAGGGCTCGCGGCCGGGCCATGCCAGGGATGCCGGAGGCGATGGCGCTGGGGGCCACCGGCCGGCTGCGACCGGCCAGCGGATTGGCCTGCCGACCCGGGTGGTTGAGCTGCATCCACAGCGGGGAGCCTCGATAGGCGCCAGCCCAGCGCCGCAGGCCGTCCAGGTGACGGTCGTCCTCGATCACCACGTTGCCCGGTTCGCCCAGCTGCCGGCGGTCGATCATCACGTTGCCGGTGACGACCAGGCCGTAGCCGCCCGCGCCCCACCGCCGGTAGAGCCGTTCCAGCTGCTCGGACGGTCCGTGGTCGCGGCCGCCGAGAGCTTCGCTCATGGCCGACTTGACCAGCCGGTTGGGCAGCAGCTGGCCGCAGGGCAGGGTGACGGCGTCGGCGAGCCGGCGCGTGGCGTTGACGTCCTGGACCGGCATCCGCACACCTCCATAAACACCACAGTTTCCGATATAAACGGTACTGTTTCTGAACATGGAGGCGAAGTCAAGCTCTCCGCTCCGGCCGAGCGTGTGGAGCCTGCCGGCGGGGCGGCACGGCCTGGCCCGTGAGCTGGTGAGCGGGTCGCAGCGCGAGCGCCTGCTGTACGGGGTGATGGTGGCGACCGCCGAGCTCGGCTACGCCACGACCACCGTGGCCGATGTGCTCGAACGTGCCGGCGTCTCCCGGAAGACCTTCTACCAGCACTTCACCGACAAGCTGGAGTGTTTTCTGGCCGCTCACCAGGTGGGCCGGGACGCGATGATGGCCGCTGTCTTCGCGGTCATCGAACATCCGCTGGACGATCCGGTGGAGCAGCTGCGCGCCGTGAACCTGGCCTATCTGTCGGCCGTGGCCGACGAGCCGGCGTTCGCGAAGGCCTTTTTCGTCGAGATATACGGCGCCGGCCCGGAGGCCCGGGAGCGCCGGCTGGACTGTCGCCGGGAACTCGCCGATCTGCTGCATATCTGGCATTCGAGCCTGCCCGGTCGGCATCCCGAGTACCGCCCCATCCCGGCCACCGCCTGCGCCGCCGCCATGGGCGCGGCCGACACCCTGGCCACCGACTATCTCCGGCTGTACCCGGCCGACGGCTTGGTCGCGCTCGAACCGGACATCAGCTACGCGATCCTGGCCCTGCTGGGCCTGCCGCAAGCCGCCGACGCCGTCGCTGCGGCCCGGTGAGAGATCCGGGCCGGCCGCGACGGCGTTGTCGACTGCTCAGCGGACGTGGTGCACCCACCCGTCGGGGGGCCGTGGTGCATGTCCACCGGCCGCTGGTGCACCTTGTCCAGGCCGATGACCGTCTCCACGAGGTCCGACCCCGTGTCCGGCTGCTGTCTGGCGACGTCGGCCACCAGCCGAGAGAACGCCAGCCGGCTCTCGCGCATCTGTTGCTGCTGCCGCTGGATGTCCTGCTGCTGGCGCAGGAGAAGTGACTGCAGGGCCGACTGCGGATCCACCGGGCGCAGCGCGCCGGGGTGCTCCACCGACTCCCGGATCAGGGCCAGGCCGACCAGGGTGTCCAGGGCGTGGTGGATCTCGGTCTCGGTGACGCCCAGATGCGCCGCGAGGCCGGCCGGCCCCCAGCCGGGCTCGGCGAGCATCACCCGGTGGACCGATTCCGCCAACGAGTCCAAACCCAGGCCGACTGTTCCCCTTTCCCCAGCCGGATTCCGCGCGGCAGGTGCGCGTCCTCCGTGACCGTTCGCCCGGATCGCCGGCCGGCCGACACGGTCGAGCCCCAATCACCTATCGACGTCCCCGCAACGGATTCAAAGTGTGCGGGGGGGCATTGACCGGCGCTGGCGGGCCCGACTACCCGAACGTCACCCCAGACGGTCACACGCCTTGCCCATCCGGCCCCCGGCCCGGGCATCCCGGCTGGTCACTGGACTGAAACGCTGGGATGACGCCCCACGGCCCTGCCGCGCGAACACGTCTACTTGGCTCAACCCGAAGGTGGGAACCCCTGCTCAGCGCCGGTTGCCGCCGCGTCACCGACCCGGCACGCACCGCCACCGGACCCGCTCGACGCGGCCCGCGCCAAGCCCCGTTCTCTCCCGCGCCAACGTCGGTCCCGCCGTCCGACACGGCCCGGTTCTCACCCGGCCAGGGCCTTCCACGGCCGCACCGCGAATTCGTTTTCGCACCGGCCGGCACCCGTAACAACAAAAACCCCCGGACCATCGGCCCGGGGGTTTTGGCTCCTCCAGCTGGACTCGAACCAGCAACCCTGCGATTAACAGTCGCATGCTCTGCCAATTGAGCTATGGAGGAATGTTCTGTTGTTCTTCGTCTCGCGGTCTCCCGCTCGACTGGTGATAACTGTAGCGCATGCCGTCGAGGGGGTTTCACACACCCCCCTCCAGCGGGTACGCACAAGGGGTCAGGACGGCGGGCGGCGAAGCGGAGGACCCGACCATGAAAACTTTCCTGCTGGGTGTCGCGGTGGGCTACGTGCTGGGCGCTCGCGCTGGTCGAGAGCGGTACGACGAGCTGGTGCGAGCCTACCGGCGACTCAAGGACCACCCCGCGGTGCAGGGTGTCGCGGGGGTGGTCAGAGCCAAGCTCGGCGGTCCCGAGGCGTGATCAACGTCGCACCTGGGCCACGGCGAACACTCGCCGGAACGGGAACCAGGTGGTGCCGTCGGACCGCGCCGGGTACTGCTTGCGCAGCTCGACGGCCAGCTCCGCACGGAACTCCGGCCACGCGCCCTCGTCGAGGGCTGCCCTGATCGGGCGAAGTGCGGTGCCTGTCACCCATTCGAGGACAGGGTCGGGTCCGGACAGCCGCTGGAGGTAGGTCGTCTCCCAGGCGTCCACCTCACAGCCGGCCTCCACAAGCACATCCGCATAGCCGGCTGGGTCGAGCACCGCCAGCGGCTCGCGCAGCGACAGCTCCGACAGCTCACGCTGCCACCTCGGGCGGCCTGCGACCTCGCGGATCGTGGTGTGCGACGGCGACGAAAAGTTGCCCGGCACCTGCATCGCCAGCCAGGCGCCGTCCGACAGCTCGCGGGCCCACCGGCTCAGCAGCGCCGCGTGGCCCGGCACCCACTGGAGCACGGCGTTGGTCACCACGACATCGGTGTCGGGCTGCGGCTTCCAGTCGTTGACATCGACCACCGCGGCGTCGATTCCCCGCTCCCGCGCCGCCGCCACCATCTCCGGCGACGAGTCCGACGCCTCCAGCTCCGCCCCCGGCCAGCGCTGCCCCAGCGTCGCGGTCAGATTGCCCGGCCCGCAGCCGAGATCCACCACCCGGCGCGGCTTCTCAGCCGCCACCCGGCCGACCAGGTCATGGAACGGACGCGCCCGGTGATCGCCGAACGCGAGGTACTTGGCGGGATCCCACATCGTCAACCTCCACACAAACCGTACGTACGTCTTTTATAGTGCCTAGACGAGTCCCCCGCCAGACCCCATGCCCCATGGTGCAGCCGAACGCCCACCAGCTCAGCGGCCATCACGCCACCACAACCGGCCGGCACGCCACCGCCTTGCCGCCCCTCAGGACAGCCGGGCCGCCACCTTCTCGGCGAGCTTCGCCACCGCGGCCGGGTCGACGCCGGCATCGGCCCGGACCTGGAGAATCGTGCCGTCCTGGCCGGGCACCCGACGCCGCACGAACCACGCGCCGCCACCCGGCAGCTCGTGCCGGTGCCGGTCCACGATCGACTGCGTGACCCGCCGCTGCACCGCCTCGGGCAGCTTGCCCGGCTGCTCCAGCGGATACCGGCACGGCGGCTGGTCGGTCAGCAGCACCGCCGCCCCCGCGCTACCGCTCTCCACCGCGGCGATGACGGTCAGAGCGGTGCCGTCCCAGGTGGCCTTGCTGACCAGGTGCCAGCCCAGCCGCTCCTCGCCCGGCAGCCACAGCCCGAGCGACGTCGCCACCACCGGCTCACCCCCGGAGGTGCAGCTCGCCGCCACGCTCTCGTTCTCGGCGAGCGGACCGGCGAACCCCTCGGGCATCCCGGTCAACCGCCGGCGCAACCAGCTCAAAAGCCACCGATCCCCTGCTCGCGCAACGCCTTCTTGTACTCCTCCAGCGCCACCAGGTCGCCGAACAGCTCCCGGTACTCGGCCTCGTGCGTCACCGGCGACAGCCGCTGCAGCCGAGACTTCAGGTCGGCGACTTGCTTGGCCACCAACGTTTCCTGCAGCCGCGCCACGATCACCTGCACGAAGCGGATGTCCAGTTCGGACTTCATCTGCACCCGCTCGACCGCCAGCTCCGTCACCAGCGACCGCAGGCTCTGATGCTGCAGCTGCTGACTGACGGCGTCCACGAATGCCGGCCCGGAGATGCCGCAGGAGGCCCCGCCCGCAGCGATGATCGCCCGGTGCACCTCAAGGTAGGAGGGATCGCTAAACGCCTCCTCGGGAACCGAGTCGTAGTACGGCCCGGCCAGCGCCGGCGCCTGCAGAGCGACCTTGAGCGCCTCACGCTGCGCCCACAGCAGGGGGTCGTCCCGACGCGGCCG
The DNA here is from genome assembly GCF_018263855.1 of Kutzneria sp. CA-103260. Taxonomy (GTDB): domain Bacteria; phylum Actinomycetota; class Actinomycetes; order Mycobacteriales; family Pseudonocardiaceae; genus Kutzneria. The sequence goes on from NZ_CP073318.1 coordinate 6,523,458, forward strand.
CGCCGGCCCCGAAACGTCCAGTCCGAGGGCGCCCTGGCTCGGGTCGGCCTGCACCCGACGGCCCCGCCGCGCGGGCTCACCGCCACCGCCGCCGGAGGACTCCCGCACCCGCCGCACGACCGTGTTGGTGTCCTCCCAACCGACCCAGCCGGCGAGCTGCCGCGCGTACTCGTCACGCAGCGAGACGTCCTTGATCTGCGCCACCATCGGCACCGCGCGGCGCAGCGCGTCCACCCGCCCCTCGGCGGTGTCCAGGTCGTGCTCGGCGATCAGGGCCTTGATGGCGAACGTGAACAGCGGCTGCCGCCGCGCCACCAGGTCGCGCACGGCCGTCTCGCCCTTGCTCTGCCGCAACTCACACGGGTCCATGCCGTCCGGCGCGATGCAGACGAAGGTCTGGGCCGCGAACTTCTGCTCGTCCTCGAACGCCTTCAGCGCCGCCTTCTGCCCGGCCGCGTCGCCGTCGAAGGTGAAGATGACCTCGCCTCGGAACGCGTCGTCGTCCATCAACAGCCGCCGCAGCACGGAGATGTGGTCGCTGCCGAACGCCGTGCCGCACGCCGCGACGGCCGTCGGCACGCCCGCGGCGTGCATGGCCATCACGTCGGTGTAGCCCTCGACCACCACCACCTGGTGCCGCCGGGCGATCTCCCGCTTGGCCAGGTCGATGCCGAACAGCACCTGCGACTTCTTGAAGATCGGCGTCTCCGCCGTGTTGACGTACTTCGCCTCGATGCGGTCGTCGTCGAACAGCCGCCGCGCGCCGAAGCCGACCACGTCGCCGCCGAGGTCCTTCAGCGGCCACAGCAGCCGCCGGTGGAACCGGTCGATCGGGCCGCGCTGCCCCTCCCGGGACAGCCCCGACTTGTACAGCTCCTCCAGCTCGAAACCGCGCCCCAGCAGGTGCTTGGTCAGCAGATCCCAGCCGGCCGGCGCGAAGCCGCAGCCGAACGTGCTCGCCGTCGCCTCGTCGAAGTCCCGCTGCGCCAGGTACTCCCGGGCCTTGAGGGCGTCCGGCGTGCGCAGCTGCTCCATGTAGAACTCCGACGCCGCACGGTGCGCGTCCAGCAGCCGGCTACGGGTGCCGCGGTCGCGCTGCACGCTGGCGCCGCCGCCCTCGTAGGTCAGCTGGATGCCGACCCGCTCGGCCAGCCGCTCCACCGACTCCACGAAGCTGAGGTGATCGATCTTCATCACGAAGGCGATCACGTCCCCGCCCTCGCCACAGCCGAAGCAGTGGAAGGTGCCGTGCGTCGACCGGACGTTGAACGACGGGGTCTTCTCGTCGTGGAACGGGCAAAGCCCCTTCAGCGCGCCGCCGCCGGCCCTGCGCAGGGCGACGTACTCGCCGACCACCTCGTCGATCCGGTTGCGGTCGCGCACCTCGGCGATGTCACTGTCCCGGATGCGTCCTGCCACAACATCCGAGTGTAGGCGGCCACCCTCGCGACAGGATCAGCGCATGTCCGTCGACCGCGCCGCGGGAACACCGTGTCGGCCCCTGGCCGCCCGAGCGGACGAGCTCACCCACCTGGCTACGGGTGCACGACCCTCGCGACGAAGTAGGGCACACCCGTCTCCCGGTGCAGCACGACCACCAGGAACGGCCGGTCCACGTCCACCACGACCGGGTCCGACGGCACCGCCATGGACATCATCCGCATCGTGACGGCCGTCGCCGCGGCGCCCTCCAGGCCCTGCTCGTCGAACTTGAGCACCGACTCGTGCAGCACGTCGTCCACGTACAGCCGCGGATCCGGGCACAGCCGGGTCAGCCCCGCCTGTCCGGCCACGAACGGCGTCCGCACCCCCAGGTCCAGCAGCGGATGCTTGAAGCTGGCCCGGGTGCTGACGTTGATCTTCGGCATGGTCAGCTGCACCCGCTGGGAAGACGTCGTGCCCAGCAGCTCCCGCAGCTTGCCGGCGTCCAGCGCCGGCTCCGCCACCGTCAGCGGCTCGTCCGGCAGCAGCACCATCGCGTCCACCGCGCCGGCCGCCGGCAGCGTCACAATCTGCCACCCGTCCCGGTGCGCATAGCCGAGACGTTCGGTCTGCCGCATCGTCGCCGGCTTGTACGTGCCCGTCGGCGCGTGGAACGGCCGCGGCGTCGTCCCGCTGTCCGCGAACCGATGCTGCCACGCCACCTTCAGGTACAGCGCGTTCACCAACGCCGCCACCGTCGTCGGCCGGATGCTGCCCGGCGGAATCAGCTCGGGGATCAGTCCCCTGGTCGTTTCCGCCACGTCCGTGTTGATCAGTTTCCGGGCGTCCTCCGGGGCATCCCCGAACGGCGCCCCCTTCACCGCGCCGCTGGGCCACCGCGCCAGCTCGTTGGCGAACTCCCGCCGGATCGGCAGCTCCTCCGCCGCCCACAGCGTGTTGGACACCGCCAGCACCGGCGCCTCGCCGTGCCCGGTGTCGGCCAGCTCGGAGGCCGCCGCGAGCAGAGCCGCCTGCGCCGTCAACCGGCCATCCCAGCCAGCACGGCCCTCGTCCGCCCGGTCACCGGTCCCGGCACTCGCCAACCCCGCGCCGGCCTGGCCGTCCCCAGGGATCACACCCGCAAGGCCGCCCGCCAACGCACCGCTGCCCCCGACCACCGCCGGACTCTCGCCGAGCAGCGCGCCGACGAGCTCATCCCGGCTGGCGCCCTCGGCGCCCGCCGCGGTCAGCCCAAGCGCGCTCAGCACCGAGAACGGCGACCAGCACAGGTCGTTGTCCGGGTCCGGATCGACCGCGCGGTGCAGGGCGAGGGTGAACGCCAGGTCCACGACACCTCCTGAGATGGGGGGTGTCCCGAGTCTGCCACCCACCCGCCGCTAACGCCGGGGGTCGCGCAATTTGACGTCCGCAGATTCCTCCGGAAGTGGACGTGCCCCGGCCCCGCGCGGCCCGTTCGGCAGCGGCACGCGCGGCTCACGCACGCCGGCCGAGCCGCCGCCCTCCCCACCGTCATCCCGCCGCTGGCCCCCCGCCCCCCGGCCACGGCCGCCGACCAGCACCCGGCGGCGGAACACCCGTCGTAATCCCCGTCGCACTGCTCCAGCTATGCCCATGAGACCGAGGGTCCCATCGGAAATGCCCGTCGGGCAGGCGGTTCACCCCAGGCAGAACCGGTCGTACCAGGCAACTGCTTGAGCATCGGTCAGCGAGGCCAACTGATCGACGACCACCCGCAGCCGGGCGGCGTCGTCGCCGGCCGCCAGCCACGCCGGCCGGAACGCCGGGTCGAGCACGTCCGGCGCGCCCGCCGACAGCACCTCCGACAGCTCGATGAGCTGCTGCCGCTGCACCCGCTGCAAGGCCAACCGATGCGGATCGCTCATCACGTAGTGCAGCGCGACGGCCTTGAGCAGCGCCACCTCGGCCGCCACCAGCGGCGGCACGGCAAGGTCGGCGGCGTACCGGTTGAGCGGCCCATAGCCGTGCAGCCGCCGCGTCTCGGTGATCGCAGCCGCGGCGAACCGGCCGACCAGCTCGCTGGTCAGCACCTTCAACGCCACCTGCGCGCCCAGCGAGCCGTCGTAGTCGTGCTCGGCCAGCTCGGCGACGGCCGGCAGGCGCAACAGCTCCGTCGCGGCAGCCTCCAACGCGCCGACCGGCTCGTCGGAGAAGTGCTTGGCGGCCAGTTCGGCCACCGCGGCCCGCTCCACCGGACTGGCCAGCTCGCTGAGCGAGATGCGTCCGGACAGCACGCCGTCCTCGACGTCGTGCACCGAATAGGCGACGTCGTCGGCCCAATCCATGACCTGTGCCTCAAGGCAACGCCGACGCTCCGGCGCGCCCTCCCGCACCCAGTCGAAGACGGCCAGGTCGTCGCCGTACACGCCGAACTTGACCACGCCGGCGGTCCGTGGCCACGGATACTTGGTGGCCGCGTCCAGCGACGCCCTGGTCAGGTTCAACCCGTAGCCACGCCCGTCGGCCAGCACCTTCGGCTCCAGCCGGGTCAGGATGCGCAGCGTCTGCGCATTGCCCTCGAAGCCGCCGCACGGCTCGGCGATCGCGTGCAGCGCCCGCTCCCCGTTGTGTCCGAAGGGCGGGTGCCCGATGTCGTGGGCCAGCCCGGCCGTGTCCACCACGTCCGGATCGCAGCCCAGCTCGGCGCCGATGCCTCGGCCGATCTGCGCGACCTCCAGCGAGTGCGTCAGCCGCGTCCGCGGCACGTCGCCCTCGCCCGGCCCGACGACCTGCGTCTTGCCGGCCAGCCGGCGCAGCGCCGCCGAGTGCAGCACGCGGGCCCGGTCCCGGGAGAACGCGCTGCGCTGCTCGGCCAGCGATCCCGGAAGGGCCGCCCGTTTCGGGGTGTCCGGCAGCAGTCGCGCGGTGTCGTGCCCGGTGTAGCCGCCGGTCAACTGGCGCTCGCCCCGAACTCGTCCGCGGGCGCCTTGGACAGCCGATAGAACAGCAGCGCCCCGGTCTCCCGGACGATCTGGCTGAACTGGGTCTCCCGGGTGCGCACCATCGGACCGGTGTGCGTGGGCGACACCCCGGCGTCGATGCCGGTGTCCCGCGCCATGATCTGGGCCCGGAACGAGTGCCACGGATCGCTCACCAGCACCGCGGAGGTCCAGCCGTGGTTGCGGTACACCGGGGCCACCGCCCGCAGGCTCTCCAGCGTGTCGCTGCCGGTGCCCACCGAGACAATCCGGTCCTGCGGAACCCCGTTGTCGGCCAACCACATCTGGCCAGACTCGGCCTCGGTGTAGTGGTCGCCCGGCTGCCGTCCGCCGACGGTGAGCACGTACTTCACCACGCCGTCGTCGTACAGCGTCTTCGCGTGCTGCAGCCTGGCCTCGAGCGCGTCCGACGGCGTGCCGTCGTACTGCGCGGCGCCGAGCACGATCGCCACATCCACCGGCGCGCGGTCGTCCAGTCGCGCCACCTGCCAGACCCGCACGGCGGTGCCGCCGATCACCAGTCCGGCCACCAAGAGCGCGCCCAGCACGACCCGCAGGAACATCCGGCGCACGGTCGACCCAGTCACGGGCCCCATCGTGTCACAGCCAGCCGCGGTCCTCCGCGAGGCGGGCCGCCTCGGCCCGGGTCCTGGCCCCGGTCTTGCCGATGGCCGACGACAAATGGTTGCGCACCGTGCCCTCGGACAGATGCAGCGTCCTGGCCACGTCCGACACCGTGCCGCCGTCGCTGGCGGCGAGCAACACCTCCCTCTCCCGTTCGGTCAGCGGGCTCGCCCCGCTGGCCAGCGATTCCGCGGCGAGCGCGGGATCGACCACCCGAAGCCCGGCGTGCACCCGCCGGACCGCCTCAACCAACTGCTCCGGCGGCGCATCCTTGACCACGAAGCCGGCCGCACCAGCGGCCATCGCCCGCGCCAGGTAGCCGGGCCGACCGAAGGTGGTGCACACCACCACCCGGCAGCCGGGCATCGCCTTGCGCAGCTCGGCGGCCGCGGTCAGCCCGTCCTTGCCGGGCATCTGCACATCCAGCAGCGCGACATCCGGACTGGTGCGCTGCGCGGCCGGCACCACCTCGTCGCCCGAGCCGACTTCGGCGACCACCTCGATGTCCGACTCGATGCTGAGCATCGCGGCCAGCGCGCCGCGCACCAACGCCTGATCGTCGGCGAGCAGAACCTTGATCACGACGGCACCGCCACTCTCAACCGGAATCCTCCTTCGTCGCACGGCCCGGTGACGATCCGACCACCGATGCCCGCCACCCGTTCGACCAGTCCACTGTCCATCGCGCAACCATCCGCGACCGGCCCGCCCGCGGTGCCGTTGTCCCGGACCTCCAGCCAGGATTCCCCCAGCCGGACCTCGCACCGCGTCGCGCCGCCCGCGCGCCGCAGCACCGCCGTTACCCCGTCGCGCAGCGCGTACGCGAAGGTCTCCCGGTAAGCGGGGGCCACCCGGTCCACCGCCGCCGGCAGGTCGGCCGTGATGCCGGCCGCCTCCAACGCGGCCCGTGCGCCGATTACCTCGGCGGCCAGCGAAGCCGTGCGGTAGCCGGAAACGGTCGCTCGCACCTGCGTCACCGCCTCGCGGGCCAGGCCCTCGACCTCACGCACGTGGGCCAGTGGTGCGCCGCCGCGCTCCAACTCGGCGCACACCGCGTCGGCCCGCGCGGTGATCGCGGCCAGGCTGTGGCCGAGGTCCTCGCGTAACTCCTCGGCCAGCCGCGCCCGCTCCTCGGCGGCGGCCAGCCGTGCGATCTCCTCCTGCGCCGTCGCCAGCGCGTAGTTGGCCCGGATCAACCGGCCCATGAACCAGGTCGCCGCGAACACCGAGGCGAGCACCACCCAGTCGCTGAACAACTGGTCGAAACCCTCGTACACGATGATCAGCACGGCCGTCACGGCCAGCGTCGGCAACCCCACGGCGAACGTCAGCCCGGTCGGCAGCATGATCGCGATCACCGACAGGCCGTAGACGAACACCCAGGTAGACGACAGCCCGAGCAGCCACACGAAGGTCGTCGGCAGCGCGAGCAACAACACCGTCAGCACCAGCTTCGATCGCGAGCCCAGCTCCCACATCCTGGTCGACGCCAGGACGTACAGCGCGGCGTAGCCGGCGAACACCACCAGCCCGCTCACGATCTTCCAGGTCGGCGCTGCGCTGGTGACCAACTGGTACAGGCTCGGCAGCGCGAACAGCAGGAAGAAACAACTGATCTGCCACCCCATCCGGGGGTCGAACCGAAGTGTCGTCACGCCGATACCTCCACCCGCAGCCGGAAACCCTGGCTGGGCAACGGTCCTGCCTCCAGCCGAGCGCCGATTCCGCCCAGCCGCTGGGAAAGCCCGCTCAGGCCGTTGCCGCCGCCGGCCACCCGGGACGGCACGGCCGCCGCCGGCCGGGGATCGCCGTCGTCGCGCACCTCCAGCCAGCTGTCGCCGAGCCGAACCTCGCACCGGGTCGCGCCCGCGCTGTGCCGGAGCACATTCGTCACGCCTTCCCGCAACGCGAAGGCGAACGCCTCCTGGTATGCCGGCTCCACGTCGTCCACCGCGAGCGGGAAGTCGGCGTTGATGCCGGCCGAGCGCAAGGCCTCCTTGGCCCCGACCAGTTCGGCCGCCAGGGACACCGCCCGCTCGCCGGACACCGTGGCCGTGATGTCGGCCAGGGCCTGACGGGACAACCGCTCCACGTCACGCATCTCGGTCAACACCCGATCGGTCGCCACACCGGATTCCAGCATCCGTCGCGCCAGTCCGGCCTTGACGGTGACGGTGGTGAGGCTGTGCCCCAACACGTCGTGCAGGTCCCGGGCGATGCGGCCGCGCTCGTCGGCCACCGCGAGCGCGGTGACCTGGTCCCGGGCCATCCGCAGCTCGCGGTTGACGTCGATCATGTGCACCACGGACCGGCACAGCACGGCCACCGAGAGCAGGATGATCAGCAGGCCCAGGTAGTCCATGGACAGCACGACCATCAGCACCACCAGCGCCGCACCGTCGACCACGACGAACCACCAGCCCGGCACGATCACGGCGCACAGGGCGAAGGCCCAGATGAAGGCGTAGGGCGAGGCCACCGTCGAAAGCGCCGTCGCGAGTCCCATGTAGGCGATCGCGCAACCCAGCTGCCAGGCCATCGACGAACGCCACATCATCACCGGCAGCACGACGTAGCCGACGCCGTAGACCACGATGCCGGCGACGGCCAGCGCCGTGATCCAGCCCGGACGGCCGGAGCCGAACTGCGTGATCAGCATCGGCAGCATGAACAACGTGAAGAAGGAGGCCGAGATCACCCAGCCACGGTGGATGATCCGGTTGATGTCGTCGGTCATACCGGCACCGGCCTCGCCACGCTGGCCCGCAGCAGGAACCCGCCGCCCGGCACCGGGCCCGCGTCGATCCGGCCGCCGATGGCGGCGAGCCGGTCGGCCAGCCCGGTCAGGCCGGCGCCGCCGCCGTTCGCCCGCGACATCCCCGCGTCCCCAGCCGCCGAACCATTGTCCCGCACCTCCAGCCAGGACTCCCCCAGCCGCACCTCGCAGCTGGTCGCACCGCTGTGCCGCAACACGTTGGTGACCCCCTCTCGCAGCACATAGGCGAACGACTCCTGGTACTCGGGCAGCACGTTGTCCACCGCCCGGGGCAGATCGGCGGTGATGCCCGCGGAGGCCAGCGCCGCCCTCGCCCCCGCGACCTCGGCGCTCAACGAGGTGCTCCGGTATCCGGACAGCGTGGCCCGCACCTCGGACAACGCCTGCCGCGACAACTGCTCGGCCTCCCCCACCTCGATGATCAACCGCTCCACCTCCCCCGGTTTCGTCTCCAACAGCCTGCGGACCAGCCCCAGCTTCAGGGTCACCGTGGTCAGGCTGTGCCCGAGCACGTCGTGCACGTCCCGGGCCACCCGGGCCCGCTCCTCGGCCACCGCGAGCCTGGCCACCTCCCGATTGGCCTCCCGCAGATCCCCCCCGACCTTGGCGAAGCTGGAGATCCCTATGGTCAGGACCACCATCAACACCAGGTCCGCCCAGTCGGGACCGTTCCGTGTGAGCAGGGAGACAGCGAACGCCACGACCGTGACACAACCCGCGAACACGAACGCGAAGCGCCTGGTCAACATGATGGCACCGAGCGCGAGCGCGTAGATCAACAAGGAACTGAAATCCGGCCCGTCCAAGCCCAGCGTGGCCAGGCCGAGGGCCGTGACCACGGCTACATACCACACCTTCGCCCGCGACCCGATCGTCGACGACAGCCAGATCCCGAGCGGATAGCTGAGCAGGTAGGCGATTGTCACCGCCAGCTGCGCCGCCTTCATCGCGACCGGCGCGTCCGCCTGCGCGAGCGCCTGAAGGCCGGACACCGACCAGACCAGGAAGATGCTGGCGAAGGCGGTCGCGCCCCGACGTCGCCGGCGTTCGGCCCGCTCGCCGTCCGCCCGCGCCGAAGTGCATCCGTCCACCATGGCCATCACGGTAGGGCAGGAAGCTGGCAGTCCCCCATGACAACTGGCATGGATGGCGCCGCGGCTGCCAGGATCCGGACATGGCAGCCGATCAACCGACCATCGTGGCGACCTCGGGCGGATGGGTCCGGGGCGAGCGGACCGAGCTGGAGTTCGGGCCCCTGATCCGGCTCGCGCTGGACCTGTCCGGGGCGACCGGCCAACCGAGACTGTGCCACGTGGGCACGGCCAACGGGGACAACCGCACCATGAACGCGATGGTGACCGACGCCGGCCGGGTCGCCGGCGTCGAGGTCACCCACTTGAACCTGTTCCCGATGCCCCCGGTCGCCGATCTGGCCGGCTTCGTGCTGGACCACGACGTGGTGTGGGTGAACGGCGGCTCGGTGGCCAACCTGCTCGCGGTCTGGCAGGTGCACGGGCTCGGCGAGATCATGCGCGCGGCCTGGGAGGCCGGGGTCGTGCTCGGCGGGGTCTCAGCCGGGTCCATCTGCTGGTACACCGGCGGCGTCACCGACTCGTTCGGTCCGGAGCTGCGGGTCGTCACCAACGGCCTGGGCCTGCTGCCCTACTCGAACGGCGTGCACCTGGACTCGGAGGAGCAGCGCAGGCCGACGATCCACGAGGCCGTGGCGGCCGGCAAGCTGGCGGAGACCCACTGCACCGACGACGGTGCCGGCCTCGTATACCGCGGCACGACGCTGGTCGAGGCCGTCTCGGAGCGGCGGCGGGGCGGTGCCTACCTGATGCGGCGCGACGAGGCGACCAGCGAGGTGGTCGAGACGGCCCTCGACGTCCGCCGGCTCTGACTCACGCCCGTGCCGGCTCGGCGACACGCTGCGCCGAGTCCGGCACGATCCGCTCCAGCAGCAGCACCCCGCCCAGCGCGGCCAGGTTGAGCAGGCCGAGAGCCAGCCACGGCAGCGACCGATGCAGCTCGAACAGGGCGGTGAAGAAGGCCGGCGAGATCATGTTGGCGATGGTGAAGGAGTACTGGAAGACAGCCAGGTAGCGGCCGCGCGCGGCGAGCGGCGACAGGGCCGTGGCCAGTCCCATCGAAACGGGCGCGTGCAGCACGTCCGCCGCCGTGTACAGCAGGGTGGCCAGGATCAACGCCGGAATCACCCATTCGAGTTGATTCGGCACCAGGCCCGCGAACGCCAGGCACCACGCCGCCCAGAGGCCCGCGGCCGCGATGAGCACCCGCGTGCGTCGGTACGGCGCGACCCGCTTGATCACCGGCGCCCCCAGCAGGGCCAACAGGATCGTGTTGCCGGCCAGCAGAGCCGGCGGCAGCCACGCGGGTCCGCCGAGACCGGTCGTCACGAAGACCAACAGCCCGAGCGCGAGCATGCCGGTCGAGACAGCGAAGACCGTGTTGATTGCGGCGAACGCAACGAAGGGCCGATCTCGCAGCATGGTCGCGTAGCCGACGGCCTCGCCCGTCTCGTGGACACGGCGCGGGGCCCGCACGAAAGCCGCGATAGCGGCCGCGGCCACCAGATAGCAGACGGCCGAGCTGTTGGAGAGCACTCGATAGAGGGCGTCGCTGCCGCCGACGACGGCCAGCGTCGTGATGAGGCCGCCGATGCCCAGACCACCCGTTCGGGTCATGTTGGCCCAGGCGTACCAGCTGTCCTTGCTCATCGTGGAGACGCTGCCGTCGGAGAAGTCGGCGATCGCCGTGAACACGCTGGACCAGAAGAACCGCACGCCGATGGTGACCAGGCTGGACGCGAGGAAGATGCCGACCGGCCCGTGCACCCAGGCGAACGCGAGGTAACCGATGCCCTGCGCCACCTGCGACGCGACGACCAGTGGTAGCGGGCCGACCCGGTCGGCCAGCCAGCCGGCGAGCACTGGGATCGGCAGCGTCACCGCGTTCGCCAGGCTGACCAGCACGCCGATCAGCGCCAGCGGCACCGGCGTCAACTTGAAGAAGTAGAACAGCGACAGCGGCTGGAACATGCCGTTGCCGACCGAATCCAGGACCAGCGCGGACAGCAGCACGACACCGCCGCGGCTGCGGTTGACTGACACGAAGTCCCCCTTGGTGGCGTCTCCGGCAGGGAAACACGCCTTGACGGCCCACGATCTCGATACGCCCGAGCCGCCGTCAACTCGATTCCGGCAAACCCTCCAGACTAGCGCGGCCGGTCTGCCGGACCGTCCGATGTGGATCTCCGAGGGCCTGGTTGTCCACAGGGGCCGAGTTGTCCACAGGTGGGGTGGAAACGAGGTCGGCCGATGGGGCGGATGGCGCAGGCTTGCCCCATGCGCACATGCAGCCCGAGCGGGACGCACATCCAGCTCGACAAGCTCAACAACCTGTTCCCGCACCATGTCGCGCGGGCCGAGGATCTGATCGAACTAGGTCTCTGCGGCAGCTCCGTGTACCGGAGATGTCAGCCCGGCGGCCCCTGGCAGCGCGTCCTGCCCGGGGTGCTGGTGCTCGGCAGCTCGCCGCCGACATTGCCGCAGCGCATGCAGGCCGCGCTGCGTTATGCGGAACCCGACGGGGTGATCACGGGGCGCCACGCCCTGCTGCTGCACGGCATGCGATCCGCCCTACCCTTGCCGTACAGCCCCGTGCACGTGCTCGTCCCGAAAGGACGGTCGCTGCAGAGCTTCCCGGAGGTGCGGGTCGAGCGCACCACCAGGATGCCGAAACCGTTGATGCGCAAGGGTTTCCTCGTCGCACCGCTGGAACGGGCGCTGCTGGACACGGTCCGCCACGTCCGGGTCGCCGAGCAGGTCCGCGGGCCGATCACCGAGTCGATCTGGGAGCACGGCCTGCCGCCCGAGCTGATCAGGGCCGAGCTCGTCGCCGGCAACGGTCGGGGCAGCGCGCTGCCCCGGCGCGTGCTGGCCGAAGTGACAAGTGGCATCCGGACCGACGTCGAGGCACTGGCCGCCTCGCTCATCGGCACCGCCCGCCTGCCCCGACCGAAATGGAACATGCAGCTCGACGACGCCGAGGACGCCTACCTCGGACCGGTCAGCGCCTGGTGGGACGACGTGGCGGTGGCGCTGGACATCGACATGGCCGGCCGGCCGTACGACGACACCACCGACCGGCACTCCGCGCTCACCGCCGCCGGTGTGGTGGTCGTGCACACCTCACCGCAGCGGCTGCGGGACTTCCCGGGCCAGTTCGTCCAACGGCTCAAACAGGCCCACGAGTGGGCGGCCAAACGCGACCGCCCACCGGTGACCGCGAACCCGCGGCACCCCGTGGCGGCTCAGCAGCCGAGGAGCTGCGGTGCCAGGTAGGCCTCCAGCCGGTCCATCGACACCCGCTCCTGGGTCATCGAGTCGCGCTCCCGCACCGTCACCGCGTGGTCGGTCAGGGAGTCGAAGTCCACCGTCACGCAGAACGGCGTGCCGATCTCGTCCTGCCGGCGGTAGCGGCGGCCGATGGCGCCCGCGTCGTCGAAGTCGATGTTCCAGTTGCGCCGCAGCGCCGCTGCGAGGTCCCGGGCCTTCGGCGACAGCTCGGCGTTGCGGGACAGCGGCAGCACCGCCACCTTCACCGGGGCGAGCCTGCGGTCCAGCCGCAGCACCAGCCGCTTGTCCACGCCGCCCTTGGCGTTGGGCGCCTCGTCCTCGGTGTAGGCGTCCAGCAGGAACGCCATCATGGGACGGCCGACGCCGGCCGCCGGCTCGATCACGAACGGCCGGTAGCGGGAGTTGGTGGCCTGGTCGAAGTAGGACAGGTCGACGCCCGAGTGGTTGGCATGCGTGGTCAGGTCGAAGTCGGTGCGGTTGGCGATGCCCTCCAGCTCGCCCCACTCCTGGCCGGCGAAGAAGAACCGGTACTCGATGTCCACGGTCCGCTTGGAGTAGTGCGACAGCTTCTCCTGCGGGTGCTCGTACAGCCGCAGGTTGTCGCGGTTGACGCCGAGGTCGGTGTACCAGCGCAGCCGCTCGTCGATCCAGTACTGGTGCCATTCCTCGTCGCTGCCCGGCTCGACGAAGAACTCCATCTCCATCTGCTCGAACTCACGGGTGCGGAAGATGAAGTTGCCGGGGGTGATCTCGTTGCGGAACGACTTGCCGATCTGGCCGATGCCGAACGGCGGCTTCTTGCGGGAGGTGGTGATGACGTTGAGGAAGTTGACGAAGATGCCCTGCGCGGTCTCCGGCCGCAGGTAGTGCAGGCCCTCCGCCGACTCGACCGGGCCGAGGTGGGTCTTGAGCAGGCCGTTGAACATCTTCGGCTCGGTGTACTGGCCGCGGTTGCCGCAGTTGGGGCACGGCACGTCGGAGAGGTCGCTGTCGGACGCCGGCTTGCCGGTGCGCTCCGCGTACTCCTCGGCCAGATGGTCCGCGCGGAACCGGCGGTGGCAGGAGTTGCACTCCACCAACGGGTCCACGAACGCGTCGATGTGGCCGGACGCGGCCCACACCTCACGCGGCAGGATCACCGAGGAGTCCAGGCCGACCACGTCGTCCCGGCCCTGCACCATCGTGCGCCACCAGGCCCGCTTGATGTTGTCCTTGAGCTCCACGCCCAGGGGCCCGTAGTCCCACGCCGACCGTGTGCCCCCGTAGATCTCTCCGCACGGGTACACGAAACCCCTGCGCTTGCAGAGGCTGACGACGGCGTCGATGCGGTCCGCGGGCACGCCAAACTCCATCCGGCCGAGACTCGAACTGACAGGCAATTCCTGGAAGGGAGCAAGAATAGTCGGTTCCGCCACCGCGCGGACGAGGTAGGGCCTCAACGGCCGGGCGACCACCGACTCGGGCGATCACGAACCCGGCTCGGCCGGCGGCCCGACACGGCGCTCACCGAACTGCCGAGTCGTTGATCTGCTGGGTCGTCGGTCTGCTTTGCCGACACAGCCCCGCGGACCTGTCCGACCACGGATCCTCCGATCGGCCAACGCCACGGCGCGCTCCACGGGCCTCGGCGATCCCGGACTGGGCGATCCTGGACTGGGCCGTCCCGGACTGGGCCGTCCCGGACTGGGCCGTCCCGGACTGGGCCGTCCCGGACTGGGCGGCTACGGGCGGGTGACCAGGGTGGCTACCGCGAACCGGTTGTCGTCGTAGCCTTCCGTGCCGCCGACGAACTCGCCGCCGCAGGTGGCCAGCACCAGCCGGTGGTCGCCGTCCAGGCCGTAGAGCTGCTTGGCCCGATTGGGCAGGTCGGCCTTGGCGACCGTGACCATCTGGGTGATCCGGTACACCCAGTCGCGGCCCGCGTTGTCCACCACGGTGACCTGCTGGCCGACCCGGTCCTGCCACAGTTCGGCGAACGGGCCGGTGCGGCCCTGCCAGTTCACGTGGCCCGCGAGCAGCGTGGCCCCCTGTGCGGCACCGAGGGTGGCGCCCCACCAGGTGGCCTGGTCGAGCTGGTCCGGCACGGACATCGTGCCGTCCTTGCTCACCTGGGCCGGGATCAACTGGGCGGTGCCGCCGGCGGGCAGGTGCACGGAGCCGGTGGTCGGCACCCCGGTCGGTCGGACCGTGGTCGTGGCGTCGGCCGTCAACGGTCCGGAACTCACGGTGGCCGGTGCGGCCGCAGTCGTCGACGAGTTGTCAGTGGGGACGAAGAACAGGAGGCCTACCAGGACTACGACAACAGCAGCGGCCGCGGAGGCGAGCAGGACGATCCGTCGTCTCGACATGGCCCTTCCCCTTCGCACCGGCTACCGCCGATTGTCCCTCGGTGGGCGGCGGCCGTCAGCGGGGGTTGTTGTCAGCGGGGGCTGGCAGCGGGTCCGGCGGCTTCGCCCAGGCGGACTGTGCCGGCGTCGCCGGCCAGCAGGCTCACGTGCTCGTCCGCGCGACCGTCGGCGGCGGAGACCGTCAACTCGAAGGCCGCCGGCTCGTCGGCCAGAGCGCGGGACAGCAGGGGCACCACGACTTCGCGGACCGGGAACGGCGACATGGCGCGCCGGTAGGCGACCACCGAGTCGAACTCGACGACCAGCACCCAGCGGTCGGCCGCGTCGGTCGCCCGGCCGAGCCGGCCGGTGCGGCAGCCGGGCTGCGCGGTGAGCAGCTCCAGGGCGTGGCGGGCGGTCGCGGTGAACTCGGCCGCCTCGGCCTCGGGCACCTCGAACCGGCAGACCAGCAGCACGGTCGGACTCCTCGGGTGGTTCCGGCGGTCGGTTATGGTGGCGCATCCTCGCACCAGCGGGGACCCGCCCGCCGCCGGGGTACGGCCCGGGCGTCGACGTCGGCGGATCGAGTGGGGACATGGCCGGAGGACAGCAACCGGATCGGGGGCGTGGCCGGCGCGACCTGAAGGCGCCGCTGCTGCCGGGCAACGGGCCGTTGGCCCGGGTGCCGGCGGCCGCCGTGTTCGGGCTGGTGCTGGTGCTGTTCGCGGTGGGCGTGGTGGTGCGCGGGCCGGTAGGCGCCGGCCTGCTCGGCGCCCTCGTGCTGATCGTTCTCGGGCTGCTCGGGGCCACCTGGCGGGTGCTGTCGACGGCCGACCGGGTACTGCGGATCGTGGTGCTGGTGATCCTGGTCGCGGTGCTGGTCTCGGTGCTCCGTTAGCAGGTCCGATAGCATCTGCTTCGATAACCATTATCAGCATCGCCGGCATCGGACGACCTCGTTCGCCTACCATGGTGGTTACGACCGACTGGTCTTGCGCCCTGTTGCCTGCCGTGCCGGAGAGGACGATGCCCCAGTGACCCCGGACGCCGCGAGCCCTGTTCCGGAGCGTCCGGACGGCCGTGCCGGCTCCGGCACCGCGCTGGCGGACTCCCACGAGCACGCGCCGCGTGAGCTGGCTACCACCAGCGCGCCACGGCGCACCGCCGGCACCCTGACCGCCGCCGGCGACCTGCTGCGGGCGCTCGCCGCGCCGGTGCGGATCGCCATCGTGCTCCAGCTGCGTGAGGGCGAGCGGTGCGTGCACGAGCTGGTGGACGCGTTGGCCGTCGCCCAGCCGCTGATCAGCCAGCATCTGCGGGTGCTCAAGTCCGCCGGCGTCGTCCATGGGGAACGGCATGGCCGAGAGGTCATGTACCGGCTCGTCGACGAGCATCTGGCGCACATCGTGGTGGACGCTGTCACCCACGTCGAGGAGGGCGGCTCCGCCGCACGGGGCGAGCACCGGGAGGAAGCGTGACCACCAGCGAGCGTCCGTCCACCACCGTGCCCGGGCTTCGGGCCACCAAGCAGCGGGCCGCCGTGTCCAAGCTGCTCGACCAGCTCGACGACTTCCGCTCCGCCCAGGATCTGCACGAGGAGCTGCGCCGGCGGGGTGAGGGCATCGGGCTCACCACCGTCTACCGGACCCTCCAGTCCCTCGCCGACGCCGGCGAGGTCGACGTGCTGCGCACCGACAGCGGCGAGGCCATCTACCGGCGCTGCTCCAGCCACCACCACCATCACCTGGTGTGCCGCAGCTGCGGCCGCACCGTCGAGGTGGAGGGACCGGCCGTGGAGAAGTGGGCCGACCGCATCGCCGCCGAGAACGGCTTCAGCGAGGTCAGCCACACCGTGGAGATCTTCGGCACCTGCGCCGGCTGCACCGCCTGACAGCACTGTTCCCGGCAAGCCGAACGGGTAGCCGCCATCGGGAACGACCGGGCTGTCCAGGCAGGATCGAGCAAGCGCGCCAACCAAGGGAAATTCGGCTGCGGCCGAGCAGGCGGTGGGCTGTCGGCGTCCTCATTCCATGATGGGTCGGACCTCCACCCGGCCCACTCGGGCGTCGGGGAAGCGGGCGGCCAGCTCGGCGGCGCGGTCCATGTCCACGCAGTCGAGAACGAAGTAGCCGGCCATCTGTTCCTTGGACTCGGCGAAGGGGCCGTCGGTGGTGACGGTGGCGCCGTCCTGGACGCGGACGGTGCGGGTGGTGGCGGGCGGGGCGAGCGGGGTGCCGGAAACGAGTTCGCCGGAGGCGGAGATCTCCTGCATCAGGTCGGCGAACTGGGTGTCCATCTCGGTCCGTTCGGCGGGCGAGGCGCTGCGGTAGTAGTCGGTCTGCTCGAACGTGGGATGCGCCCAGCTGATGGGGTTGCTGTAGATCAGGACCAGGTACTTCACGGGGGCTCCTCGGCGAGGTGAAGGGTCAGAGGTCGGGCTGGGCAAAGAACCGCCGCAGATCGGCAAGGCTAGGGGCAGGGGCGGAGCTGGGCGAAGAACTGCTGCACGTCGGCGATGTAGAGGTCGGGGGCCTGCTGGGAGCCGTAGTGGCCGCCGCGGTCGTAGACGTGCCACGACGTGATGTTGGCGTGGTCCCGGTGGGCGTAGGTCCGGATGGCCTGGGCGTCGTTGGGGAACTGGGCGAGGCCGAGCGGAACGGTGGTGGGGGTGGTGGGCACGGGGTGGCGGTGGTCCTCGAGGTAGATCCGGGGCGCGGAGCCGGCGGTGTCGGTGAGCCAGTGGATGGAGACGTGGGTGAGCAGCGCGTCGGGGTCGAGGCCGCCCATGACCTGGCTGTTCCAGGCGAGCAGGCCGACCGGGGAGTCGCTGAGGGCGTAGGCGAGCGTCTGGGGCTGCTCGGCGTGCACATGGTGGTACGAGGCCATGGTGCGCTGGAAATGGCGCAAGCCCTCGACCAGGGCCCGCTCGTCGGGAGGCAGGGTGGCGACGCTGGCGGGTTCGACGGTGGGCGGATAGAACGGCACATCGCCCTCGGGGCCGGAGAATATCTGGGTGACGTGCACGCCCACGACGGAATCGGGGGCGAGGCGGCCGACCTCGGGGGAGATGACGGAGCCCCAATCGTTGCCGGCGGCGCCGTAGCGGCGGTAGCCGAGCCGCTCCATCAGCACGGTCCACGCGACGGCGATGCGGCGAGGGCCCCAGCCGGGCTCGGTGACGGGACCGGACCAGCCGAAGCCGGGCAGCGAAGGGATCACCAGATGGAAGGCGACGGCGGGATCGAGGCCATGGGCCCGGGGATCGGTGAGGGGACCGATGACGTCCAGGTATTCGGTGACGGAGCCGGGCCAGCCGTGGGTGAGGATCAGCGGCAGGGCGTCCGGTTCGGGCGAGCGGACGTGCAGGAAGTGCACGTTGGCGCCGTCGATGGTGGTGGTGAACTGGGGATGGGCGTTGAGCCGGGCCTCGACGGCCCGCCAGTCGTAGCCGTCACGCCAGTGCTCGACGAGCTTGCGCACGGTCGAGCCGGACATGCCGTAGCCGTCGGCGGGCGGCTCGGGGGCCCAGCGGACGCGGGCCAGCCGATCGCGGAGGTCGGCCAGCTCGGCGTCCGGAACCTCGATGCGAAACGTCTCCATGGTCGGCTCCTCGGCGTCGGGGATGTTCACACCCCACGGTCGGAGCCGACGGCGGCGTCTCTACATCAGTACTCGTAGGGATCGCTGGGAGTGCCGATCTTCTTCACGGTGGTCACGTCGAACACCGGCACGTAGTTGTCGGCCTGCACGGCGGAGTTGGGCCGCACCTGGCCGGTGACGGTGATCCACTCGTCGTCGGCCAGGCCTTCGGCGCCGACCAGGCGGGCCTTGACCGGCATGGCGTCGGCGGCGCAGCAGGTGATCACCAGCCGGGCGACGTACACGCCCGCGGCGTCGTGCACGACGAAGCCGGTCAGCTCCAGGGTCCGGCCGTCGAGGGAGTTGGTCGAGTCCCAGGCGGCCCGGGTGGCGACGTCGGCCATCCGCATCGGCACCACGGACCCGGCCGGCAGCGGCGGGAACTTGGTCTTGATGACCTGGTCCTGTCGCTGCTCGCTGGCCACGGTCCGGCCGCCGGCCCGGTTGACCGAGTCGGCGCCGAGCGCGGGCGGGGCGATCAGGAAGATCGCCAGCACCGGCATCAGCAGCATCCACGCGCTGCGGGCGGCGCCGTGCGCATGGCCATGGCCGTCGTCGTGGGAGTGGGAGGGCGGATGCGAGTGGGATTCGGAACCGCCGGCGTGGGCCGGGGCGAGCTCGCGATCGGGGGCAATCGCGGTGGCGGTGGCGGCAGCGGAAACGCCATCAGCGGCAAGGGAAGAGGCGACGGCCGGGTCTGCGGCGAGGGAAACCGAGGCCGTGGAGGTGGCGGGGTCGGCGTGGGCGCGGCGGGCCTTGAGGATGTCGGTGACGATGGCGACGCCGGCCAGCAGGACCATGATCCCGCCGGAGAGGATGAGCCAGGGCTGCAGGCCGGGCTTGACGTAGTTCAGGTACGTGCCGTTGAGGGCGATCTTGAGCAGCGCGCCGCCGAGCAGCACGAGCAGGATGTTCTGGGTTTCCCGCCTCACGAGACGCCTCCCAGGAGGACCAGGCCGGCGACGGTGCCGGAGACGACGGCGACGGTGAACGCCAGGGGGGCGAACCGCAGGGCGAAGGCCTTGCCGAAGGTGCCGGCCTGCAGGGCGATGAGCTTGACGTCGACGGCGGGCCCGACGACGAGGAACACCAGGCGGGGCAGCAGGGGCAGGGCGGACAGGGAGGCGGCGACGAAGGCGTCGGCCTCGCTGCAGATGGCCAGCACGACGGCGAGCAGGGCCATCACGATGATGCCGAGGACCCACTGGCCGGACAGGGACTCCAGCAGCGATGAGGGCACGAGCACGTTGAGGGCGGCGGCGGTGAGGCCGCCGATGACGAGGAAGCCGCCGGCCTCGACCAGGTCGTGACGGGTGGTCTCGGCGAAGACGGCCCACCTGGACGAGCCGCCGGAGGGCAGCCGTTCCAGGGCCCGGGCGGCGATCCACGAGGCCTTGCCGAAACGGGCCCACAGCCAGCCGGTGACCACGGCGGTCAGGAGAGAGCCGCAGAACCGGGCGAGCACCATCTCGGGCCGGCCGGGGAAGGCGACGGCGGTGGCGACGAGCACGACGGGGTTGACAGCCGGGGCGGCCAGCAGGAACGCCAAGGCCACCGAGGGGGCGACGCCCTGCTGCATGAGCCGCCGCGCGACGGGCACGGAGGCGCACTCGCAGCCGGGCAGGGCGACGCCGGCCAGACCGGCCACGGGCACGGCCAGCGCGGACCGCCGGGGTAGCACCCGCCGCAGGACCTCGGCCGGCAGAAAGGCGGCGATGGCCCCGCTGATCAGGGTGCCGAGCACGAGGAACGGCATGGCCTGCACGCAGACGGCGACGAACACGGTGGCCCCGGTCCGCAGCGCGGGAATGTCCAGCGCGTCGACGAGCTGGCTCTGCAACAGCAGGGCGAGCACCAGCACGACGCACAGCACCTCGAGCGAGGTGATGCGCCGGCGGGACCGGGACTCCGTGGCGGACGTCAAGGCATCAGCCCCAATCGACGGCGGCTCGGTGACAGCGATCGGTGTTTGGCGGTGGTCATTCGACGCTGGCCAGGAGGTCGGCCCGCAGCTGCGAAGCGGTGGACACGACCAGCATGAGGATGGTGGACAGCGGCGAGGACTCGAGGTTGTCGGCGGGGAAGGCGTACCGGAGGGTGACGTCCATCCCCCGCTCGGTGTGCACAACGCCGAGGGTGCCGAACAGGCCCTGGCCGGCGCGCTCGGCGGCGGAAACGGCCAGGGCGGGGTCGTCGGGCAGGTCCCAGGCGACGACGCAGGTGAGGCTGAGCAGGGTCAGCCCCTCGGCGATCTGCATGGCCTGCACGGCGCACGGCACGTCGCCGTGACGGAAGCTTAGGGCGCCGTCGTCGTCGACGTGCACCTCGTGGAACAGCTCCAGCGCCTCACGGGCGGCGGTGAGCAGGCGGGCGGTGGTCTGCGCCTCGTCGTCGGTCACCGGGCAACCTCCTGCATCTCTTCCGACGGAGCATCCTCGGCGCCGCCGAAGCGGCGGTCCCTACGGGCATACGCCTCACAGGCCGCCCAGAGGTCACGCCGATCGAAGTCGGGCCACAGGATGTCCTGGAACACCAGCTCGGCGTAGGCGGACTGCCACAGCATGAAGTTGGAGATGCGCTGCTCGCCGGAGGGCCGGATGAACAGGTCCACGTCGGGCATGTCGGCGTGGTAGAGGTGCTTGGCCAGGGTGCGCTCATCCACCTTGTCGGGGTTGAGCTTGCCGGCGGCCACCAGCCGGGCGACCTCGCGGGCGGCGTCGCCGATCTCGGCTCGGCCACCGTAGTTCACGCACATGGTCAGGTTGAGCACGTCGTTGTTCTTGGTGCGCTCTTCGGCCTTCTGCAGCTCGTTGACCACGCTGGGCCACAGCCGCGGCCGGCGGCCGGCCCAGCGGATGCGCACGCCCATCTCGTCGAGCTCGTCGGTGCGCCGGTGGATCACGTCCCGGTTGAAGTTCATCAGGAACTTCACCTCGTCGGGGCTGCGCTTCCAGTTCTCGGTGGAGAAGGCGTACAGCGAGATCCACTTCACGCCGAGCTCGATGGCCCCCTTCGCCACGTCGAGTACGACGGCCTCGCCGCGCTTGTGCCCCTCGACGCGGGGCAGCCCCCGCATGTTGGCCCAGCGGCCGTTGCCGTCCATCACCAGGGCCACGTGCTTGGGCACGAACTCCAGCGGGATGCGCGGCGGCCGGGCGCCGCTGGCGTGCGGGTCGGGCGGCCTCACGGTGGGGTCGTTGCGTCCGCGCAGCTGCCTACGCAGCATCAGGCCAGCTCCTCACGATCGGGATGGGGATGCCTCCATCCTGCCCGAACCGTCGAAGCGGAGTCCCATCACGGTCGCGTTTCCCGGTCGATCGAGCACCTCGAACCCCAAGGTGTGGTAAAAGGCGATGGCCCGGGTGTTGGTGGTGGACGTCGTGAGGTGCACGCCGGGCGACCCGGCCTGGCGCTGCACGTCGAACAGGGCGTCGAGCAGCTTGGTGCCCCAGCCCTGCCGCCGGGCCCGCGCGTCCAGGTTGATGTGCAGGTGCGACGGGTAGCCGCCGAGTGTCGCCGGCAGGAAGCGCTCCGGGTTGTGCAGCGACAGCACGAGCGACTCGTACCGGTTGGTCTCCTGGGCCGGCTTCGGATAGCGATCGGCGAAGCGCGGCGTCCACTCGGCCCGCCACCGGGCATAGAACTCGGCGGTGTCGACCGCGCCCACGGTGTAGCCGGCGACGCCCTCGTCGTCGGCGATGACGAAGCACAGCTCCGGCACCAGGGCCAGGTACGGATCGGCGAAGATGTAGCCGATCAGGTCCAGGTCGTCGAGGTCGCGCTGGGTGGCCGTCTCGACGCAGATGTCGTGCACGGCCTGGAGGTCGTCGGGCTCAGCTGGACGCAGGATCAAGGCTCTCCCCCACTGTTTCCTGTCGATCTGCCACCACGGCGCGGATCTGGGCGGCGAGCCGGTCGATGGCGGTGGCCGACACGCGGCGCTCCACCAGTGGCAGCGAGTGCAGCTGCCGTTCGAGATGCCACTGGAGATGCGCGGCGACCAGGCCGCTGGCCTCGCGCTTGCTGGACGGCTGGGTCCGGTCCACCCGCTCCCAGTCACCGTGGGTGAGCGCATCGAGCAGGCCGAGCGTCTCACCGGACGGGCTGGCCGAGCCGGGCGGCCGGCAGGTGCCGCACACCGAGCCGCCGGCGGGCACGCTGAACGCGGCGTGCGGGCCGGGCGTGCCGCACCGCGCGCACTCGGTGACGGCCGGCGCCCAGCCGGCGAAACCCATGGCGCGCAAGAGAAAAGCGTCGAGCACCAGGCCGGCTTCACGCTGCCGGCCGGACAGCGCCCGCAGCGCGCCGACGACCAGCATGTACAGCCGCAGCACCGGCTCGCCCTCCTCGGCGGTGAGCCGGTCGGCGGTCTCCAGCACCGCACAGGCGGCCGTGTACCGGGCGTAGTCGTCGACGAGGCCGACGCCGAAGGCGTCGACCGTCTCCACCTGGGTGATCACATCCAGCGTGCGCCCGGTGTAGAACTGCGCGTCGACGTGGCCGAACGGCTCCAGCCGGGCGCCGAACCGGGAGGACGTGCGGCGCACGCCCTTGGCAACGGCCCGGATCTTGCCGTGCCGCTGGGACAGCAGCGTGATGATCCGGTCGGCCTCGCCGAGCTTCTGCACCCGCAGCACGACGCAGGTGTCTCGGTACAGGCTCACCCGTCAATCATCCCACGCGCGTCACACCTGAAGCTGGGGGAACGCGAGGTCACGGACCAGCCACCAGGCGACGGCGGCGATCCCCAGCGCGACCAGCCCGGCGCGGCGGGTCCGCCACGACGGGATGGGCCGGCCCAGCTCGATGCGGGCCAGCAGGACCAGGCCGGCGACCGCGGCCGGCAGCAGCAGGAGCACGGCGAAGGCGTTGAAGCGCAGCGCGCCGGCCAGGTCGCCGTGCAGCAGCGCGCCCAGCGCCCGACTGCCGCCGCAGAACGGGCAGTCGGCACCGGTGAGCGCGTGGAACCAGCACGGGATGCTGACGATCCCGGTGCCCAGCAGCGCCCCGGCCGTCGCCGTCGCGGCGACGACGGCCGGGGTCACCCGCAGGCGGGTCAGCGTGCTCACTTGGTCGCGATGACCAGCGTCTTGACCGCCTTGTCGTGCCAGCCCTGACGGCGCTGGTTGTCGAACAGCGGCGAGAGGTAGCACAGCAGGATCCAGATGCTGCCCAGGCACGGCACGATCCAGGGGCCGAACATCGTGCCCACCCGGCCGAACCCCTTGCCGAGGCCGGGGAGCTGGCCGTTGTCCTCGCGAACGACCCGCACGCCCAGCGCCATCTTGCCCAAGGTGGCGCCCTTGAGGCCGAGCATCGTCGCCTCGTAGACGCACTGCAGCACGACCATGATCACCGGGATCAGCAGGATCACGCCGAAGAAGCCCAGACCGGTCGCCGCGGCCGCGTTGGGATCCCCGACGACGGTGCCGGTGGTCGGGTCGTAGTGGTAGGCGTTCTGCGCGTCCTGTGCCGCGCTGGTGGCCAGGGCCGCGGTGATGATGCCCATGAGGATGCCGGCCGGGATGCCGATGATGACGCCGTCGATCAGCCGGGCGAGGAAGCGGTTGCCCATCGACGCGAGCGGCACCGTGCCCAGCCCCGGGATCTGGGTGTAGATCCCGCCGGCCTGGTACTGCAGGGGCTGCCCGGCGTAGGGCTGCTGCGCGCCGTACGGCTGCTGGCCGTACTGCGGCTGCTGCCCGTAGGCCTGCTGCTGGTTCGGGTCGTAGGGCTGCTGCGGCGTGCCGTACGGCGGGGACGCCTGGCCGTAGGGCTGCTGCCCGAACTGCTGTGAGTTCGGGTCGTACGGCTGTTGCGGCGCCCCGTACCCCGGCTGGCTGAAGCCCGGCGGCGGGGTCTGCGGCTGCTGCCCGTAGGGCTGCTGACCATACGGATTGGGCTGCTGACCCTGCGGGTCGAAGCCGGGGGGCGGTGTCGTCACGACGAACTCCTGGACTGGTTTTTACCTGCCAAAGCGCGAGGAACTATAGGGCGCTCGGCGGCTCCCGCCAGGCATTTGGCGCAACTCGCGGCCCGATCTTTACTGATCCGCCCCAACGTGTGATCTAAAAGCCCAGCCGGCGGAGCTGTTTGGGGTCGCGCTGCCAGTCCTTGGCGATCTTCACGTGCAGGTCGAGGAAGATCCGGGAGCCGAGCAGCCGCTCGATCTGGCGGCGGGCGGTGGTGCCCACCTGCTTGAGCCGCTCCCCCTTGTGCCCCAGGATGATCGCCTTCTGGCTGGTGCGCTCCACGAACAGGTTGGCGTGCACGTCGATCAGGTCGTCGCGGCCCTCGCGCGGGCGCATCTCCTCCACCACCACGGCGATGGAGTGCGGCAGCTCGTCGCGCACGCCCTCCAGCGCGGCCTCCCGGATCAGCTCGGCGACCAGGGTGGCCTCCGGCTCGTCGGTCAGCTCCCCGTCCGGGTACAGCCGCGGCCCCTCGGGCAGCCGGCCCACCAGCAGGTCGGCCAGGGTGTCGAGCTGGTAGCCGTCCTGGGCCGACACCGGGATCAGGTCGGCGAAGTCCATCACCTTCTGCAGCGCCAGCAGCTGCTCGGCGACCTGCTGCTGGGGCACCAGGTCGGTCTTGGTGACGATGCCCAGCACCGGCGTGCGCTTGGCCACCTTGGCCAGCTCGCTGGCGATGAACTTGTCGCCGGGGCCGACCTTCTGGTCGGCGGGCACGCACAGGCCGACCACGTCGACCTCCGACCAGGTCTCCATGACCAGGTCGTTGAGCCGCTGGCCGAGCAGGGTGCGCGGCCGGTGCAGGCCGGGCGTGTCCACGATGATCAGCTGCGCGTCCGGCCGGTGCACCACGCCGCGGATGGTGTGCCGGGTGGTCTGCGGCTTGCTGGAGGTGATCGCCACCTTGGCGCCGACCAGCGCGTTGGTCAGCGTCGACTTGCCCGCGTTGGGCCGGCCGACGAAGCACGCGAACCCGGAGCGGTGCTCGGCAGGGGTGATGTCGCTGGTCATCGTTTTATTCTCGCTGGTTGCTCCGAACGTGCGCGCCCGGGTCTAACGCTGCGTGTCGACCACGGTCCCGGACGGGTCGGCGATCAGCACGTACGCGGCTTCGGTGAGGTCCCGGACCGCGGCCCGCGACTCGTCGTCGACCTTGCCGGCCTCGGTGACGACCGCCGCCGCCTCCAGGCCGGGAGCCCCGCTGGCCACCGCAGCAGCCACCGCGGCCTGCAACGCGGTCAGCCGCAGCGACGGCAGCGCGACCGTGCTGGCGGCGTAGGTGCGGCCGTCGGTGTCCCGGACCGCGGCGCCCTCGGCGGCGCCGGTGCGGGCACGGGCCGACCGGGCCAGGGTCACGATCTTGGCGTCCTCGGGGTCCAGTTCAGACACGCTCGCCGTTCCTCTCACGTTCGCCGCGCCGGGCCACCACGGTGGTGATCCGGACCCGGCCCCTGTTGTCCTTGCCGCCCTCGGCCCGCAGCCACAGGCCGGCGATCTCGGCCTCGGCCCCGGGCAGCGGCACCCGGCCCAGCCGCTGGGCCATCAGCCCGCCCACGGTCTCCACGTCCGAGTCGTCCAACTCCACGCCGAACAGCTCGGCGAAGTCCTCGACCGGCAGCCGGGCGCTGACCCGGTAGGTGTCCTCGTCGACCTGCTCGACCGGGGGCCGCTCGTCCTGGTCGTACTCGTCGGTGATCTCGCCGACGATCTCCTCCAGGATGTCCTCGATGGTGAGCAGGCCGGCGGTGCCGCCGTACTCGTCGACGGCGATGGCCAGGTGGTTGTGCGTGACCTGCATCTGCCGCAGCAGGTCGTCCAGCCGCTTGGTGTCGGGCACGAACACGGCCGGCTTCATCAGGTCCCGCACGGTCTGGTCGATGGGCTGTTGGGCGCCGCCCTCGACCGAAGCCCGGGCCAGGTCCTTGATGTTGACCACGCCGACTACGTCGTCGACGCTCTCGCCGATCACCGGGATGCGGCTGTAGCCGGTGCGCAGGGACAGGGCCAGCGCCTGACGGACCGACTTGGCCTGCTCGATCCAGATGATCTCGGTACGCGGCACCATCACCTCGCGGGCGATGGTGCCGCCCAGCTCGAAGACGGAGTGGATCATCTCCCGCTCGTCCTCGTCGACCACGCCGCGCTCGCCGGCCAGGTCGACCAGCTCGCGCAGCTCGACCTCGGTGGAGAACGGGCCCTCGCGGAAGCCGCGGCCCGGGGTGATCGCGTTGCCGATCAGGATCAGCAGCCGGCTCAGCGGTCCCAGCACCCGGCCCAGCACCCGCACCGGGCCGGCGGCCAGCAGCATCACGCCGTACGGGTGCTGGCGGCCGACTGTGCGCGGGCCGACGCCGATCAACACGTACGAGACGACGACCATCGCCACACCGGCCACCACCAGGGCCAGCCAGCCCGGGGTGACGGCCTGCAGGCAGAACGCCGTGATCAGCACGGTCGCGGCCAACTCGCAGCCCAGCCGCAGCAGCAACAGCAGGTTGATGTGCCGCGGCCGGTCCTCGATCAGCAGCTGGAGCTGGTGGGCCCCGGCGCGGCGCTGCCGCAGCAGCTCCTCGACCCGGGCCCGGGACACGGTGCCCAGCGCGGCGTCGGCGCAGGCGAAGGCGCCGGCCGCCAGCACGAGCACGACCGCGCACAGCAGCATCGGCACCACGGCACCGGCGCCCATCAGCCGGCGTCGGGGTCCGCGGCCGCGGGCTTGTCCTCTTCCTCGGCCAGGCCGACGGCGCCCAGCACGCGGTCGTCGTTGCTGCGCTGCTGCGCGGCGCGGGCGGCCGACTCCTTGGTGTCCCGGTAGTCGGCCAGGATCCGGTTCTGGAGCGTGAACATCTCCCGCTCCTCGGCCGGCTCGGCGTGGTCGTAGCCGAGCAGGTGCAGCACGCCGTGCACGGTGAGCAGGTGCAGCTCGTCGAGCAGGCCGTGGCCGGCCTTGCGGGCCTGGTCCTTGGCGAAGGCCGGGCACAGCACGATGTCGCCGAGCAGGGCCGGGCCGACGCCGGCGGCGTCGGGGCGGCGGGCCGAGTCCAGCTCGTCCATCGGGAACGCCATCACGTCGGTCGGACCGGGCAGGTCCATCCAGCGCTCGTGCAGGTCGGCCATCACGTCCAGGTCGACCAGCAGCACGGACAGCTCGGCGAGCGGGCTGACGCCCATCCGGTCCAGCGCGAAGCGGGCGACGGCGACGATGCTGGCCTCGTCGACGCCGACGCCGGCCTCGTTGGCGATCTCGATACTCACGGGCCCTATCGTCCCCGGCCGCCCTGCTTGGTCTGCACACCGGGTCCGGCCTCCTGGCCGGCCTGCCACTTGTCGTAGGCGTCCACGATGTCCCCGACCAGCCGGTGGCGCACCACGTCCTGGCTGGTCAGCACCGAGAAGTGGATGTCGGGCACGCCGGCCAGGATGTCCTGCACCACCCGCAGGCCGCTGCGCTGCCCGCCGGGCAGGTCGACCTGGGTGATGTCGCCGGTGACCACGATCTTGGAGCCGAAGCCGAGCCGGGTGAGGAACATCTTCATCTGCTCGGGCGTGGTGTTCTGCGCCTCGTCCAGGATGATGAAGGCCTCATTCAGGCTCCGACCACGCATGTATGCCAGGGGCGCCACCTCGATGGTGCCGGCCTGCATCAGCCGCGGGATCGACTCGGGCTCGACCATGTCGTGCAGCGCGTCGTAGAGCGGCCGCAGGTACGGGTCGATCTTGTCGAACAGGGTGCCCGGCAGGAAGCCCAGCCGCTCGCCGGCCTCGACCGCCGGCCGGGTCAGGATGATCCGGCTGACCTGCTTGGCCTGCAGCGCCTGCACGGCCTTGGCCATGGCCAGGTAGGTCTTGCCGGTGCCGGCGGGGCCGATGCCGAACACGATGGTGTTGGCGTCGATCGCGTCGACGTAGCGCTTCTGGTTGAGCGTCTTGGGGCGGATCACCCGGCCGCGCCGGGACAGGATGTCCAGGCTGAGCACCTCGGCCGGGGACTCGGCGTCGCCGCCCTCCAGCATGGCGATGGTGCGGCGGACCGCGTCCGGGCCGACCTGCTGTCCGCCGCGGGCCAGGGTGACCAGCTCGGCGAACACCCGCTCGGCGAAGGCCACGTCGGCCGGGCGGCCGGTCAGCGTCACCTCGTTGCCGCGGACGTGCACGTCGGCGTCCAGGAGTTCCTCGGCGGCCCGCAGGCTCTCGTCGCGGGAGCCCAGCAGGGCCAACACCGCCTCGTCGGGAACGGTGAACCGGGACTGGGCGTCCGTGTCGGCGAGGGAAGCCGGCGACGAACCGTTCTTGGGTGTTGACGGCACCTGGCCTCGGGCCTGCTTCCTGCGCGTGCGCGCGCTGTCGGTGAACTGCTGCTCTCACCCCGATGCTAGTCGGGGGCACCGACAGCGCGCATTCAAGTTGACCCGTCAGGGCCGGCCAAAGAGACCCAATTGTTCTCCGCCCAGCACGTGCAGGTGGGCGTGGAACACGGTGCGACCGGCGTCGTCGCCGGTGTTGAAGACGAACCGGTAGCCGCTGTCGGCGATGCCCTCGGCCTTGGCCACCTCGGCCCCGGTGGTGATCACCTCGGCCAGCAGCCGGGGGTCGGCGGCGGCCAGCGCGGCGGCGTCCTCGTGGTGCTGCTTGGGCACGACCAGCACGTGCACCCGGGCCTGCGGGTTGATGTCGCGGAACGCGAGGGTGCGCTCCCCGTCGTGGACGACGGTCGCCGGAATGTCGCCGGCGACGATCTTGCAGAACAGGCAGTCCGCGGTCATGCCGGCAGGGTAGACGCCGGGTTCAGCAGGTCGTCCAGATGCCGGTCGACCACGGCGAGGGCGGCCTCGACGGTGATCCGCTCGGCGGAGTACACGCAGGCCAGGGTCAGGCCGTCGATCAGGGCGCTGAGCCGCACGGCTTCCAGCTCGGGTTGGCGGTCCTCGGCCAGCTCGCCCTGCGCGGCGGCCCGCCACAGCAGGCCGCACAAGGCAGCGAGCAGCGCCTCCCGGTTGTCCCGCTCGGCGCGCCGCAGGCCCGGGTCGACCTGGGCTCGGGCCAGCAGGGCGAGCCACACCTCGACCTCGATGCTCTGCTCGTCGCCGGCCGGCAGCAGGGCATGGGCGATGCCGCGCAGGACGCCCCGGGTGCCGGTGTCCTCGATGGCGGCGATCCGGGTCTTGGCCTTGTCGGCGAGCAGCTCCATGGCGAAGACCAGCAGCGCGTCCTGGGTCGGGAAGTAGTGCCGCAACGACCCGGTGGACCAGCCGGACTCGGCGGCCACAGACCGCACCGACACCCGGTGCACCCCGTCCACGCTGATCACCCGCCAGACCGCTTCGGCGAGTTCGCGGCGACGGGCCTGGTGATCGACAGCCTTGGGCATGGCACCGTTTTAACACAACTGGTATAAATACGATCGTACTAACACGCTCGTATTGAAACGGGGGACGACGTGCTACTCACGCTCGTGATCGGCTCGGAGGTCGGCTTCTTCGTGCTGCTGCTGGCCGGCCTGGTCGTGCGCTACCTGGTGAAGATGCCGAGGACCGGCGCGGTGCTGCTGGCGCTGTCCCCGCTCGGCTACGTGGCCGTGCTCATCGCCGGGGCCATCGACCTGGCCCGCGGCGGCACCTCGGACATCGCGCACGTGTTCGGCGCGATCGTCATCGGCATCGTGGCCGTCTCCGGGCGACACCACCTGCACGCGATGGATGGCTGGGTGCGGCGCAAGCTGGCCAAGGAGCCCAAGCCGCGGCTGTACGGCGCGGAGTTCGCCCGCAAGCAGCGCACCGACTTCTACCGGCGGACCGGCGAATGGGCGGTGGTCGTCGTGCTGCTGGCCGGCGGCTACGCGCTCGCCGGGTTCGACGTGCTGCGCGGCGGCGCGCTGCTGGCCGGCATCGGGTTCTGGACCGTGGTGCTGGTCGTCGACTTCATCTGGTCGTTCAGCTACACGGTGTTCCCGCGCGCGGTGAAGACCGACAGCATCCGGGGCTGACCACAAAAAATGCCGCGCCGCAGCGGAGCCTGGGGGTCACTCCGCTACGGCGCGGCCGCCGCCGGACCGAGGGGGGAGGTGTCCGGCGGATAGCGCCAACGCCTTTTCGGGCGTCGGAAATTCTTGGTTGCCAAAGGGTAGACCCTGCTCACGGCTTCGCGCCATACCGGATTGACGCGGCGGCCATCTTGATCGCTCTGGTCAGCCCCAACGGGTAGACAACGCGCCGATCGCCCCCAGCGCGACCGCGGCCGCGGTAGAAGCGCGCAGCACGGACGGCCCGAGACGGACCGCGACCGCGCCGGCGTCGGTCAGCACGGCCAGTTCCTCGGCGCTGATGCCGCCCTCCGGACCCACCACGAGCAGCAGATCTCCGTCTGACGGAAGATCGGCGAGCCGCCCGGTGGCCGATTCGTGCAGCACCATCGCCTTCGCCGCCTTGCCGGCCAGCGCCGCCAGTTCGGCGGTGCTCACCGGCTCCGCGACCTCCGGAACCCAGGCCCGCCGGGACTGCTTGGCCGCCTCGCGAACGGTGTTCCGCCATTTGGCCAGGGCCTTTGCGCCGCGGGGACCTTCATCCCATCGGGCTACACACCGGGAGGCGCGCCAGGGCACGATCGCGTCCGCGCCGGCCTCCGTGGCCAGTTCCACCGCGAGCTCGCCCCGATCGCCCTTCACCAACGCCTGCGCCACGATCACCCGCGGCTGCGGCGGCGGCACGTGCGTGCGCTCCAGCACCGCGAGGCGGAGCGTGTCCCGCTCCACCGCCTCGATGCCGCAGCGCACCCGGCCGCCGCGGCCGTCGGCCAGCACCAGCTCCTCGCCGACGCGCAGCCGCCGCACCGAGGCCGCGTGATGGCCCTCCGGGCCGTCCAGCACGCCAGCGTCACCCGCCGGCAGGCTGTCGACCAGGAAGACCGGCAGCGTCGTCACCGGCGGTTGTTGCGCAGGCGGGAGAACAGGCCGCCGTGGCCGCGCCCGTTGGTCGAGGCCAGCTCCGGCTCCTCCTCGCCCCGCAGCGCCGCCAGCTCACGCAGCAGATCCGCCTGCTTCGGGTCCAGCTTCGTGGGCACCTCGACCTGGAGGTGCACGTACATGTCGCCGCGGCCGTCGACCCGGCCCGACGAGCGCAGCTTCGGCATGCCGCGGCCGGTCAGCACCAGCTCGGTGTTCGGCTGCGTGCCCGGCTCGATGCGCAGCTCCTCGGTGCCGTCCAGCGTCTTGAGCTGGAGCACCGCGCCCAGCGCCGCCGTCGTCACCGGGATGCGCAGCGTGCCGTGCAGGTTCGCGCCCTCCCGCTCGAACGTGTCGTGCTGCAGCTCGTCCACCTCGACGTACAGGTCGCCGGCGGGGCCGCCGCCCGGGCCGACCTCGCCCTGGCTGGCCAGCCGCACCCGCATGCCGTCGGCCACGCCGGCCGGGATCTGCACCGTGATCGTGCGGCGGGCCCGGATCCGGCCGTCGCCCGAGCACTGCTGGCACGGCTCCGGAATCACCTCGCCGTAGCCGCGGCACACCGGGCACGGGCGGGCCGTGACCACCTGGCCGAGGAACGAGCGCTGCACCGACTGGATCTCGCCGCGGCCGTGGCAGGTGTCACACTGCTGCGTCGTCGTGCCGGGGGCACAGCCGCCGCCCTGGCACTGGTCGCACAGCACCGCCGTGTCGACCGTGATCTCGCGGCTCACGCCCGTGAGGCACTCGTCCAGCGTCAGCTCCATGCGCAGCAGGGCGTCCGAGCCCGGCTGCACACGGCTGCGCGGCCCGCGGCCACCGCCGCCACCCGTCGCCGCGCCGAAGAAGGCGTCCATGATGTCGCCGAGACCGAAGCCCGCGCCGCCGAACGGGTCGCGCATGCCGGCCCCGCCGCCACCCGAACCGCTGCCCAGCGGGTCGCCGCCGAGGTCCACGATCTTGCGCTTCTGCGGGTCGGACAGCACCTCGTAGGCGGCCGTGACCTCACGGAAGCGCGCCTGCGCCTGCTCGTCCGGGTTGACGTCCGGGTGCAGCTCCCTGGCGAGCTTGCGGTAGGCGCGTTTGAGCTCCTCGGGGGTCGCGTCCTGGCTGACCCCCAGCGTGCCGTAATAGTCCCTGGCCACCTGTTTTCCAGTCCTCCTGCCGGATCACCCCTGGACCCGGCCCGTTGCCTGTCCCGGGCTAGCGCCCGGTCAGGATGTCGCCCACGTAGTTGGCCACCGCGTGCACGGCGGCCATGGCGCCCGGATAGTCCATCCTCGTCGGCCCGACAACGCCCATCCCCCCGAGCAGGGTTCCCCCGCCGCCGTAGCCGATCGACACCACCGAGGTGCTGCGCAGGTCCTCGGCCTCGTTCTCGTTGCCGATGCGCACCGTCACCGTGCCCGGGTCGCGCACCGCCGCCAGCAGACGCAGCACCACCACCTGCTCCTCCAGCGCCTCCAGCACCTGGCGCAGCGAGCCCGGGAAGTCCGCCACGTTACGCGTCAGGTTCGCCGTGCCGCCCAGCAGCAGACGCTCCTCCGGGTGTTCCACCAGGGTCTCCACCAGCACCGTCGACACCCGCAGCATCGCGTTGCGCAGCTCCGCCGGCACCTGGGTGGGCAGCTCCGCCACCCGCGCCGAGGCGTCGGTCAGGCGCTGCCCGTTCATCGCCGAGTTCAGCAGACCCCGGATCTGGGCCGTGCCCTCGTCGTCGATCGTGTCGCCCAATTCCACCATGCGCTGGTCGACGCGGCCCGCGTCGGTGATCAGCACCAGCATCAGCCGGGCCGGTGTGAGCTGCACGACCTCCAGGTGCCGGACCGTGGAGCGGGTCAGCGTCGGGTACTGGATCACCGCCACCTGCCGGGTCAGCTGCGCCAGCATCCGGACGCTGCGCCGCAGCACGTCGTCCAGGTCGATCGCGCCCTCGAGGAAGCTCTGGATCGCCCGCCGCTCCGCCGCCGACAGCGGCTTCACCTCGCTGATCCGGTCCACGAACAGCCGGTACCCCTTGTCCGTGGGCACCCGCCCCGCGCTCGTGTGCGGCTGGGTGATGAAGCCGTCCTCCTCGAGCACCGCCATGTCGTTGCGCACCGTCGCGCTCGACACCCCCAGGTTGTGCCGCTCCACCAGCGCCTTGGACCCCACCGGCTCCTGGTTGGAGACGTAGTCCGCGACGATCGCGCGCAACACCTCGAAGCGGCGCTCATCAGCGTTCACGCGGCGTCACCTCCGGGCCGGTCGACAACGGTGCTCACGACAAGTTTACGGAGCGGGGCGGACTCAAGGGTCACCTGTTGCCGACTTCGCAGCTCAGCCGTAGCACGGGGCGCGCGGTCCAGGCCTGAACGGCAAGCTCTGGCGCGGCTGTCCGAGTTGTCGATCTGAGGGCTCACCTCATGGGATATGAGGGTTCGTTCTGCACGAAATCGACATTCGGTGTGCCGCTGAGCGTGACACGCGGAGGTCAGGAGGGGCGGCAGAGGACGGGGTTGGCCAGTTCGGCGCAGGGACGGTCGCCGTGGGCGCGGATGACATCGCGGCCGACCTGGTTGGTGAGGTAGCGCAGGAAGCTGGCCCCGAGGGAGTCGGCCTTGGGCTCGCCGTAGGTGTAGGCGTACTCGGTCTGCCAGAACGGGTAGGCGCCGTGGTCGGCGGCCTGCAGGGCAGTGTCGACGGTGGTGGGCTGGCCGGCGATCTTGACGAGGTTGAGGTCGGCGCGGCTGTTGGCGGCGCCGAGTTCGGCGTAGCCGATGGCGCCTGAGGTCTGGGCGACGGCGTCGAGCAGACTGTCGGTGTCGCCGCGGCGGCAGCGGATGGCGTCGGAGGCCGGGGTGCCGAGCTTGGGGTGCACGCAGTCGTCGGAGTTCTCGCCGGGCTCGCTGACGCCGAGAACGTGGTATTCCAGGGTGGAGCGGGTGCCGGAGGAACTCTCCCGGTCCACGATGCGCACGGGCAGGTCGCTCCCGCCGACGTCCTTCCAGTTGGTGACGCGCCCGGCGAAGATGTCCTTGACCTGGGCCAGGGTGAGGTCCTGCACGCCGGCGCCCTTGTTGGCCACGAGTGTGAACAGCAGGAAGGCGATGGGCCGCGGCAGCAGGGCGGGCAGTTCGTCGCCGAGGACCTGACCCTTGTCGCCGTCGGAGAAGGCGACCGTGTCGGTATTCTTGGTCCGGTTGAGCACGTTGAGACCGTCCTGGCTGCCCTGCGTCTGGAATGCGAACGAGCTGTCGGGGCAGGACTTCTGGTAGGAGGCGGCGGCCTCGCGCAGCACGGGTGCGAACGCGGTGGATCCGACGATGGTGACGTTTCCGCTGGCGCAGTCGATCGGGGCGGCGTTTCCCCGGAGCAGGTTGAGTGCGAACGGCTCGAGAAGAATGACCGCCACCAGCGCGGAGACCGTCGGGATGATCCACGGGGGCAGCCCGGTCCGGCTCTTGGTCTCGCGAATCTTCCCGTCACGGACACCGCCGGCGATGGTGCCGATCACCTCGGGGTCCTCGGGTTTGTGCGGCGCGCCCTCCGCCCGCTCCAAAACTACGAGCACCTTGTAGTGCCCGCGTCGGTTCAGCTTCACCTTGGGCAGGTCCACGACGCCGAAGGTGTGGTCGCCCTCGGTGGTGTTCCGTCGGTCGAACCCGGGCGGCGCGTCCCCGTCGAAGTACGACATCAGGCTCTCGTCGCTGGGTTCCGTCGCGACGATTCCGGCGACCTTGCGCCCGCGGAAGCGGAGCCGCACGCCGACGTCGCCCGCCTCGGGAAACGCGTAGTCCTTCTCCTCGAGATGGACCCGGCCGAGGTTCTCGATGCGGATCAGCGCGAACGACAGGTCCACCAGCCGCGTGCCGTCCCTGTGCTCCAGCCGCTGCCACGCCCCCGCGTACTCCGCGCCGACACCGGTGGGCGTGGTGTCCATCTGCACGCGGTAGCCGAGCCGCTTCTGCCTGATGACTCCGAATTCCCCGAGAAACGCGCCAATCGGCACGAGAATGCCAAGAATCGCCAGCACCGTCGCCAGGTCCACCACGACTCCACCTCCGCAGCGCAGGGAGCTGAATGATCAAGGTAAGGAGGGGTGGCGCCGCTCACACAAACAACGCGCAGTTGTTCGACCCGTGTTCACCGCGATGTCACGACAGGAGACGGCGAACCACCGCGTCGGCCAGGAGCCGGCCGCGGGGCGTCAGAACACAGCGTCCCGCCGACAACGCGGCCGGTTCCAGCAAGCCGTCGGCGGCACATTGCGCAGTGGCGGCGAGACCGTCGGCATCCAGGGCGTCCACGGAGAGACCGGCGGCAAGGCGGATCTCCAACAGAACCCGTTCCACCCGGCGGTCCTCGTCCGACAGGGTCTCCCGCCCGGTGGCGGGCGAGCGGCCGGCGGCCAGTTCCGCGGCGTATTTGGCCGGATGCTTGACGTTCCACCAGCGGACGCCGCCGACGTGGCTGTGGGCACCGGGGCCGGCGCCCCACCAGTCGCCGCCCTGCCAGTAGATGATGTTGTGGCGGCACTGGGCTGCCGGCGAAGAGGCCCAGTTGGAGACCTCGTACCAGTGCAGCCCGGCGGATTCCAGCGAGGTGTCGAGCATCTCGTAGTACGAGGCGAGCACGTCGTCGTCGGGGGCGGGCAACTCGCCACGGTTGACCCGCCGCGCCAGGGCGGTGCCGTCCTCGACGATCAACGCGTAGGCGGAGACGTGGTCGACGCCGGCCGACAACACGGCGTCCAGTGACGACTGGAGATCGGACGGCCGCTCCCCCGGCGTGCCGTAGATGAGGTCCAGGTTCACGTGCTCGAAGCCGGCGGCGAAGGCCTCACGCGCGGCGGCCACGGGGCGGCCGGCGGTGTGCTTGCGATCCAGCACGGCCAACACATGGGGTGCGGCGGACTGCATGCCCAGGGACACCCGGGTGTAACCAGCGTCACGGATGCCGGCGAAGAACTCGACGGACGTGGACTCCGGGTTGGACTCGGTGGTCACTTCGGCGTCGGGGGCCAGGCCGAACGAGGACCGCACGGCGTCGAGCACGGAGGCGAGACCGTCGGCGCCGAGCAGCGATGGGGTGCCGCCGCCGACGAACACGGTGTTGGCCACGGGGGCGTTCCCCAGCACCGACGCCGCCAGGTCGAGTTCCCGGCGCAGACCGTCCAGCCAACTCTGGGGAGAGGCGGAGGACCCCAGTTCCCCGGGCGTGTATGTGTTGAAATCGCAGTAGCCGCAGCGCACAGCGCAGAACGGAACATGTACGTACATTCCGAATGGACGGCTACCGAGACCGCGCAATGCGGTCGAGGGCAGCGAACCGTCGGCGGGGGCGGGATCGGCTACGGGCAGAGCTGAGGGCACACCCCCAGTCTCCCCGACGACGCTGGGCGATCGGCGCGTCACCCGAAGTCATATGTCGGGAACCGCTGCATAGCACTTCACCAGGGGGTTCGTGAACAGCGTCCCACCATCCGGTTGGCGGTGGACCACCTCATGGACGCGTGGCACGCTAGGAAACATGTCTGCGCTGGAACTTCGCCTCGTGGTTCGCCGCCACGTCGACTTCCAGCGTGTCTCCAGCGCGATGTGCGGGCTTGCCGACAGGTAGCCCGTAGCCGTTCGCACGATCCTCGCCGGCGCGGGTCACGCCGGCGAAGCGTCCCCCACCACATCCGGGACCTCGTTCAGCGTGCCCCACGCCCTGAACCCCGGAGGACGCCAGCATGGTCCCCCCAGCAGCACCCCCGAAGCGCGGTCACGCCCG
The DNA here is from genome assembly GCF_018263855.1 of Kutzneria sp. CA-103260. Taxonomy (GTDB): domain Bacteria; phylum Actinomycetota; class Actinomycetes; order Mycobacteriales; family Pseudonocardiaceae; genus Kutzneria. Next base: position 6,560,272 of record NZ_CP073318.1, read on the forward strand.
CCGGGGCGAGGGGCAGTGGGCCCTTGGCTACCGCGAGCCGCTCAACCCGAACGAGCGCAGCAAGAAGGACGACAACCCGCTCAACGTCCGGGCCCGCATCGAGAACATCTACGCGCACGGCGGCTTCGACTCCATCGACCCAGCCGACCTGCGGGGCCGGTTCCGCTGGTACGGCCTGTACACGCAGCGCAAGCCCGGCATCGACGGCGGCCGCACCGCCGTGCTGGAGCCGGAGGAGCTGGACGACCGCTACTTCATGATGCGGGTGCGCATCGACGGCGGCGCGCTGACCACCGAGCAGCTGCGGGTGATCGGCGAGATCGGCGAACTGTACGCGCGGGACACCGCGGACATCACGGACCGGCAGAACATCCAGTACCACTGGATCCGCATCGAGGACGTGCCCACCATCTGGCAGAAGCTGGAGGCGGTGGGCCTGTCCACCACGGAGGCGTGCGGCGACTGCCCGCGCGTGGTGCTGGGCTCCCCGGTCGCGGGCATCTCCAGCGAGGAGATCATCGACGGCACCTGGGCCATCGAGGAGATCAACCGCCGCTACATCGGCGACCCGCAGTACTCGAACCTGCCCCGCAAGTTCAAGACGGCCATCTCGGGCCTGCAGGACGTGGCCCACGAGATCCACGACATCGCGTTCGTCGGCGTCGAGCACCCCGAGCACGGGCCGGGCTTCGACCTGTGGGTGGGCGGCGGCCTGTCCACCAACCCGATGCTGGGCAAGCGCCTCGGCGCCTGGGTGCCGCTGGCCGAGGTGCCGGACGTGTGGGAGGGCGTGGTCAGCGTCTTCCGCGACTACGGCTACCGCCGGCTGCGCCACCGCGCCCGCATCAAGTTCCTGGTGGCGGACTGGGGTCCGGAGCGGTTCCGCGAGGTGCTGGAGACCGAGTACCTGAAGCGGACGCTGATCGACGGCCCCGCGCCGGAAGCGCCGGCCGTGCCCTATGACCACGTCGGCGTGCACGAGCAGAAGGACGGCAAGCGCTACGTGGGCGCTGCGCCGATCGTCGGTCGGGTGTCCGGCGCCACGCTGGTGGAGCTGGCCAAGGCCGCCGAGCGCGCCGGCTCGGGCCGGGTCCGCCTCACGCCGCAGCAGAAGCTGGTGGTGCTGGACGTCCCCGCCACCGAGGTGGAGTCGCTGAGCGCGGACCTGGACAAACTGGGCCTGCAGGTCACCCCATCGCCGTGGCGGCGGTCCACGATGGCCTGCACCGGCATCGAGTTCTGCAAGCTGGCCATCGTCGAGACCAAGCGCCGCGCGGCCGACCTGATCACCGCGCTGGAGGACCGGCTGGCCGACCTGAACGCGCAACTGGAAGTGCCGGTGACCGTGCACATCAACGGCTGCCCCAACTCCTGCGCCCGGATCCAGACCGCGGACATCGGCCTGAAGGGTCAGATCGTCACCGACGCGGACGGCAACCAGGGCGAGGGCTTCCAGGTGCACCTGGGCGGCGGCCTCGGCCTGGACTCCGGTTTCGGTCGCAAGCTGCGTGGCCACAAGGTGACCGCCGCCGAGCTGAACGACTACGTGGAGCGGGTGGTGCGCCGCTTCGTCGAGCAGCGCACCGAGGGCGAGCGGTTCGCGCAGTGGGCCGCTCGCGCGGAGGAGGGGGATCTCCGGTGAGCGAACGAGCTGTGCCCATGTACTGCCCGTACTGCGGGGACGAGGACCTGCGTCCCGAGGAGGAGCCGCACGCGGCGTGGCGCTGCGCGGCGTGCTGTCGGGTGTTCACCGTGAAGTTCGTCGGACTGGTGGTGACCAAGTGAGCGCGGATCTCAAGGAGTTCGCCGAGAAGGCGTCGGCCGAACTGGCCGAGGCGACCGCGGCCGAGGCCCTGGCCTGGACGGCGGCGAACTTCGGCGAGTCGTGGATCGTGGCGTCCAACATGCAGGACGCGGTGCTGATCGACCTGGCCGCACAGGTGAAGCCGGACGTGGACGTGCTGTTCCTGGAGACCGGCTACCACTTCCCGGAGACCATCGGCACCCGCGACGCGGTGGCCACCGTCTACCCGAAGCTGACCATCGTCAACGCCCAGGCCGAGCAGTCGGTGGCCGACCAGGAGGCGGAGTTCGGGCTGCTCAACCAGACCGCCCCGGACCGCTGCTGCTTCCTGCGCAAGGTGGTGCCGCTGCGCCAGACGCTCTCGAAGTACGACGCCTGGGTCACCGGCGTGCGGCGGGTGGACGCGCCGACCCGGGCCAACACCCCGATCGTGCAGTGGGACGAGCGCAACGGGCTGGTCAAGGTCAATCCGATCGCGCCGTGGAGCGACGACGAGTTCAACGCCTACATCGCCGATCACGGCATTCTGGAGAACCCGTTGGTGAGCGAGGGATATCTGTCCATCGGCTGCGCGCCGTGCACGGCCAGGCCGGCGCCGGGCGCGGACCCGCGCAGCGGCCGCTGGGCCGGCCAGTCCAAGACGGAGTGTGGTCTGCATGGCTGAAACCCTGGCCATCGCCGACAACTTGGACGCCCTGGAGTCCGAGGCGATCCACATCTTCCGCGAGGTGGCCGGCGAGTTCGACCGGCCGGTGATCCTGTTCTCCGGCGGCAAGGACTCCACGCTGTTGCTGCACCTGGCGATCAAGGCGTTCCGGCCGGCGCCGGTGCCGTTCGCGCTGCTGCACGTGGACACCGGCCACAACTTCCCGGAGGTCATCGAGTTCCGGGACAAGGTGGTGGCCGAGCACGGGCTGCGGCTGGAGGTGGCGGCCGTGCAGGACTGGATCGACGACGGCCGGCTGACCGAGCGCCCGGACGGCACCCGCAACCCGCTGCAGACCGTGCCGCTGCTGGACTCCATCACCGCGCACAAGTTCGACGCGGTGTTCGGCGGCGGCCGCCGGGACGAGGAGCGGGCCCGGGCCAAGGAGCGCATCTTCAGCCTGCGCAACGCCTTCGGCCAGTGGGAGCCGCGCCGGCAGCGCCCGGAGCTGTGGAACCTGTACAACGGCCGGCACCGCCCGGGCGAGCACGTGCGGGTGTTCCCGCTGTCCAACTGGACCGAGCTGGACGTCTGGCACTATATCGAGCGCGAGGACATCGAGCTCCCGGCCATCTACTACGCCCACCAGCGCGAGGTGTACCTGCGCGACGGCATGTGGCTGGCCGAGGGCCCGTGGGGCGGGCCCCGCGACGGGGAAACCCTGCTGAGCAAGACGGTTCGCTACCGCACCGTGGGCGACGGCTCCTGCACGGGGGCCGTGGAGTCCACCGCCGCCACCATCGCCGACGTCATCGCGGAGGTCGCCGCCTCGCGGCTGACCGAGCGCGGCGCCACCCGCGCCGACGACCGCATGTCCGAGGCCGCCATGGAGGATCGCAAGCGGGAGGGCTACTTCTGATGTCGCAGCTGTTGAGGTTGGCCACCGCGGGCAGCGTGGACGACGGCAAGTCCACGCTGGTCGGCCGGCTGCTCTACGACACCAAGTCGGTGCTGGCCGACACCCTGGACGCGGTGCACCGGGCCTCGGCCGACCGCGGACTGTCCACTCCGGACCTGTCGCTGCTGGTGGACGGCCTGCGCTCGGAGCGGGAGCAGGGCATCACCATCGACGTGGCCTACCGCTACTTCGCCACGCCCAGGCGGTCCTTCGTGCTGGCCGACACCCCGGGGCACGTGCAGTACACCCGCAACACCGTGACCGGCGCGTCCACCGCGCAGCTGGGCGTGCTGCTGGTGGACGCCCGCAACGGCGTGGTCGAGCAGACCCGCCGGCACGCGGCGGTGTTGGCGCTGCTGGGGGTGCCGCAGCTGGTGCTGGCGGTGAACAAGATCGACCTGGTCGGCTACGACGAGCAGACCTACAACCGCATCGCCAAGGAGTTCAGCGCGCACGCCACGGAGCTGGGCTTCCCGGAGTCCAATGTGGTGACCATCCCGGTGTCGGCGCTGGTCGGCGACAACGTGGTGGACCGCAGCGACAAGACGCCGTGGTACGAGGGCCCAACTCTGTTGGAGCACCTGGAGACCGTGCCGGTGCACGCCGACGCCGAGGACGCGCCGTTCCGCTTCCCGGTGCAGTACGTGATCCGCCCGCGCACCGCGGAGTTCCCGGACTACCGCGGTTACGCCGGTCAGATCGCCGCCGGCCAGATCAGCGTGGGCGACGAGGTGGTCGTGCTGCCCTCGGGCATCTCCAGCACGGTCACCGGCATCGACACGCCGCACGGCCCCAAGCAGACCGCCGAGTCCGGCGAGTCCGTGACGTTGTTGCTGGACAACGATGTCGACATCACCCGTGGCGACCTGATCGCCGCCGCGGCGGCCCCGCCGCGGCTGTCCGACGAGTTCGACGCGACGCTGTGCTGGCTGGGCGACAAGCCGCTGCGGCCCGGCGCGCGGGTTCTTGTCAAGCACGGGGCCCGCACTGTCCAGGCCTTGGTCACGGAGTTGCGGTCCCGGTTCGACGAGCAGACCCTGTCCAGTGTGGACGGGCCGGAATCATTGTCACTGAATGATATCGGTCGCGTTGTGGTGCGTAGCGCGGAGCAGCTGCCGATCGATGACTATGCGGACAGCCGTCGCACCGGGGCGTTCCTGGTGATCGACCCCGCCGACGGCAGCACGCTGGCCGGCGGTCTCGTCGGCGCGCCACTGTCGCAGCTGGACCAGCCCGAAATCTCCGAGGCCGAGCCGGCCGCCCAGGACCTCGTCTCCCCCGGCCCCTGAAAGGGACTGAACCCGTGCCGCGTAGAACTTTTTGGGTTAGAGCCCTGATCGCCACCGGAATCTCCGCGTTAGCGTTGTCGGCCTGCTCTCGGGCCGGCGGCAGCGACACCCAGGCCCCCGCCGCCGCCGACCAGGGGGCGGCCACCGAGATCCACCTCGGCTACTTCCCCAACGTCACCCACGCGGCCGCGCTGGTGGGTCTGGAGAAGGGCTTCTTCGCCAAGGAACTGGGCGCCACCAAGCTGTCCACCCAGCAGTACAACGCCGGCCCGGATGAGGTCGGCGCGCTGCTGGGCGGCTCGCTGGACGCCGCGTTCATCGGCTCCGGCCCGGCCATCAACGCCTTCGCCAAGTCCGAGGGACAGGGCGTGCGGCTGATCGCCGGGGCGACCTCCGGCGGCGCGCAGTTGGTGGTGCGCAACGGAATCACCTCGGCGGCCGACCTCAAGGGCAAGACGGTGGCCACCCCGCAGCTGGCCAACACCCAGGACATCGCGCTCAAGAAGTGGTTGTCCGACAACAAGCTCACCGTCGGTACCGGCGCAGGCGACGTCAAGGTGACCAACGCCGACAACGCCACCACGCTCGACCTGTTCAAGAAGGGCGACATCGACGCGGCCTGGGCGCCGGCGCCGTGGTCGTCCCGGCTGGTCATCGAGGGCGGCGCCAAGGTGCTGGTGGACGAGCGCTCGCTGTGGCCGGACGGCAAGTTCCCGACCACCGTGCTGGTGGTGCGCACCCAGTTCCTGCAGCAACACCCGCAGACCGTGCAGGCGCTGCTCAAGGGCGAGCTGGACGCGGTGGACTGGGCGGCGGCCAACAAGGCCGACGCCGAGACCGCGGTCAACGACCAGCTCAAGAAGCTGACCGGCAAGGCGTTGGCGCAGAACGTGATCGACGACTCGTGGGGCCAGATCCTGCTCACCACCGACCCGCTGGCCTCGCGGTTCCCGGAGCTGGCCAAGGACCAGGTGACGGCGGGCGTGGTCAAGACCGCGCCGGCGGTGAAAGGCTTCGCCGACTTCACGCTGCTGAACAAGGTGTTACAGGCCGCGGGCAAGCCGGCGGTGGACGCGGCCGGGCTCGACCAGAAGTGACCGACTGACCAAGCCAGGGGACGGAATAAGGCAGGCGAGGACATGACCGCGACGCTGGAGACCTCCGCCATGACCACTGCCGTGCGACTCACCGGCGTGCACAAGAGCTTCGGCGCCGGCCGCTCGGCCGTGTCGGCGCTGGAGGGGGTGGACCTGTCGGTCGCGCCGGGCGAGTTCGTGTGCCTGCTCGGCGCGTCCGGCTGCGGCAAGACGACGCTGCTCAACCTGGTGGCCGGCCTGGAGCGACCGACCGCCGGCGACATCACGCTGAGCACCTCGCGGCCGGCGGTGATGTTCCAGGAGGCCGCGCTGATGCCGTGGCTGACCGCGTCCCGCAACGTGGAGCTGGCGCTGCGCTTCGGCGGCATGCGGCGGGCCGAGCGCCGGGGGCGGGCCGCCGAGCTGCTGGAGCTGGTGCGGCTGGCCGGTCTCGGCGACAAGCGGCCACACGAGCTGTCCGGCGGCATGCGGCAGCGGGTCGCGCTGGCCCGCGCGCTGGCCTCGGCCGTGCAGGGCTCGCGCGACGGGTCGCCGGCGCTGCTGCTGATGGACGAGCCGTTCTCCGCGCTGGACGCGATCACCCGGGACGTGCTGCAGGGCGAGTTGCTGCGGGTGTGGCGGGCCACCAACACGGCGGTGCTGTTCGTGACCCACGACGTGCGCGAGGCGGTTCGGCTGGGGCAGCGCGTGGTGCTGCTGTCCTCGCGGCCCGGCCGCGTGGTGCGCGAGTGGTCGGTGGACGGGCTGGAGCCGGCCGACGAGGCCGTCGCCGTGGACGAGATCAACACAAGCCTGCGCGAGGTGATCAGCAGCCATGCCGCAGCCTGACCTCGTCGACGAGTCGGTCGCGGCGGTCGAGGCGGGCCTCGACGCGCTGGACACGCCGGCGCAGCGGCGCACGCGGTCGTGGCGGCGGGTGGTGGCCGTGGCGGCCCCGCCCGTCATCGCCGTCGTGCTGCTGCTCGTGGTGTGGCAGGCGCTGTGGGCCGCCGCGTTCTGGCCCGAGTACCAACTGCCCGCGCCGGCCGCGGTGTGGGCGGTGATCACCGAGAACGTGCAGAACGGCCAGGCGTTCGAGGTGCTGTGGAACTCCGTGCACCGCGCCGTGCTCGGCTTCGCCGCCGGCGTGCTGATCGGCACGCCGCTCGGTCTGGTCGTGGCCAAGGTCCGGGTGATCCGGGCGGCGATCGGACCGCTGCTGTCCGGTCTGCAGAGCCTGCCGTCGGTGGCCTGGGTGCCGGCCGCCGTGCTGTGGTTCGGCGTCACGCCGTCGACGGTGTACTTCGTGGTGCTGATGGGCTCGGTGCCGTCGATCGCCAACGGCCTGGTCGCCGGCATCGACCAGATCCCGCCGATCCTGCCGCGGGTCGGCACCGTGCTGGGCGCGTCCCGGCTGGCCTCGGCCCGGCACATCCTGCTGCCGGCCGCGCTGCCGGGCTACCTGGCCGGGCTCAAGCAGGGCTGGGCCTTCTCCTGGCGGTCGCTGATGGCCGCCGAGATCATCGCCGTGTCGCCGCAGCTGGGCAAGGGGCTGGGCGCGTTCCTGGAGGCCGGCCGCGACCTGAGCGACATGCCGACCGTGATCGCCGCCATCTTCCTGATCCTGTTGGTGGGCATCGGCATCGAGCTGCTGGTGTTCCGTCCGCTGGAGCGCTCGGTGCTGCGGGCGCGTGGACTGAGCGGAGCCTTCTGACCGATGACGCCTCTCATCGCTGTCGCTCATGGCAGCAGGGATCCCCGGTCGGCCGCGACCGTGCACGAGTTGCTGGACGTCCTGCGGGCGCTGCGGCCCGGGCTGGACGTGCGGGCGGCGTTCCTCGACCTGTCCGCGCCACGGCTGACCGACGTGTTGTCGGCCGTGGCGTGGGACGGGCACCGCGAGGCGGTCGTGGTGCCGCTGCTGCTCGGAAGTGCTTACCACGCCAAGGTTGACGTGCCGGCAGCCGCGCGACACCCGCGGCTGTCCATTCGCATCGCCGACGTGCTCGGGCCGAATCCGCGACTGGAGTCGGCGGCACTGCGTCGATTGGCCGCTGCCGGGGTACGCCATGACGACCCGGAGGTCGGCATCGTTCTGGCCGCAGCGGGTTCCTCCCACGCGCCGGCGAATGCGTTGGTGCACAAGGTCGCGCGGCGCTGGGCCCGCGAATCCGGCTGGGCCGGCGTGACAGCGGCCTTCGCCGCCGCGGCGGATCCCGGTGTGCCGGCGGCGATCGAGCGGCTGCGGGCGGCCGGGGCCAAGCACATCGCGCTCGGATCGTGGTTCCTGGCCCCGGGTCTACTCCCCGACCGGGTCATCGCGCAGGCCCGGTCGGCCGCACCGGAGGTGACGATCGCTCAGCCGCTGGGCGCGGACATCGACGTCGCGGAACTGGTGCTGCACCGCTATTCGGCGGCAACACTGGACGCGGTCGGCGTACAGTCGGCCTGACCGTTGTTCCCGACCACCAACCTGTGGCGCGTGGCTTGCCTTCTGTGACAACGGTTTTCGCTGTGAATGGTTAACCCTTGTCGGCGTGTTACTCGCGGGTAACGCTGTGAGCGCGAACACTTTTCACAGTATCCCCTGCAACCACAGCGAGGTGGCTTTCGTGATCAAGACAAGCTCGCGTCTGCTGGCCGGTGCGGCCCTGGCGATCGTGCCGCTGCTGGGGCTGGCCGGTGTGGCCTCGGCCGACACCCAGTCCGTGAACTACTCCTGCCAGGGCAAGGCGGCCGGGCAGACCAGCACCCTGAGCCTGCAGCAGAACGTCGACTCCACCGCGCCCGCGACAGTGGCTCCCGGCGGCGCGCTGACCATCACGCTCGCCCCCGGCGTCAACACCGTGCCGACCTCGGCCGGCTCCTTCACCGTCAACTCCGTCAAGAACCTGACGCTGGCCGTGCCGGTCCCGACCAACGCGACGGTGACCTCGTTCAGCCTGTCCGGCGGCTCCGGCATCGGCAGCGCCTCGGTGGCCCAGGTGGGCAACAACATCGTCACCTCGGTGACCGGCCCGATCAACGGCGGCGCGCAGTTCCAGCTGCCGGCGCTGACGATCAACCTGACCGCCGGGTCCTCCGGCACCATCACCACCACGCTGGCCGGCACCAGCTTCGACGACGCCGGTCTGAAGTTCACCACCACGGTCTCGGTGTTCGGCTTCCCGATCGACGCCCCGACCAGCTGCTTCCCCAGCCCGGCCCCGACGCTGACCAGCACCACCATCGGCAGCTGACGGAGACCGCAAAAAAGCGTGTGCCCGGCCATCGTGCGGAGGCCGGGCACACGCTTCTGTTTGTCGGTCAGGAGAAGTACCCGAACAGGTCCACCACCACGTCGACGTTGCCGATGTGGTTGAACACGTTGATCGCGCCGCCGTTGACCGGCACCACCACCGCGTTCGGGATCGTCAGTCCCGGCGTGAAGTTCAGGTTCGACGAGGACGGCAGCGGCACGCTGGAGCCGTAGACGGTCAAGAAGCTGTTGTCCGTCGGGTTCGTCGCCGTCACGTTCAGCGCGAGCGCGCCCGCGTTGCCCAGCGGGCCGTTGTTGCCGACCACGCCGTTCACGTTCTGGATCGCCACCTGCGCCACCCCGCCCGTGCCGAGCGGCGTGCCGTTGTTGTTGATCAGACCGCTGCCGGTCCGGCTGTCGGCCAGCCGGGCCGGGGCCGTGGCGTGGAAGCTCAGGCCGGTGCCGTCGCTCGTGTAGTACCCGAACACGTCGGCCACCACATCAACCGAGCCCGAGTGGTTGAAGACCGACACCGTGCCGTCACTGCCGACCGGGACCGTCACCAGGTTGGCGATGGTCTGGCCCGGACCGAAGTTCAGGTTGGATGAAGCCGGCACCGGCGAGCCGCCCGGGTAGACCGAGATGAAGCTGTTGTCGGTCGGGTTGGTCGCCGTGACGTTCAGAATCACCGCCGTGACACCCGTGGTCGGGATGTTCTGGGTGCCGGTGACCTGGAGCAGCCGGGTCCCGTGGTCGCCCAGCGACGGGCCGGTGTTGCGGGTGTCCAGCAGCCGGGCCGGGCCCGCCTGCTTGTAGCCGCTCGAACCGTCCGCCGAGTAGTAGCCGAACACGTCCGCCACCACGTCGGCGTTGCCCACGTTGTTGTAGAAGTCGACCTTCCCGTTGGCCGGCAGCTGCACGGTGACCAGGTTCGGCACCGTCACCCCCGGCGTGTAGTTCAGGTTCGACGAGATCGGCCGCGGCTGCCCGTCCGGGAACACCGACAGGAAGCTGTTGCCCGTGGTGTTGGTCGCCGTCACGTTCAGCACCACCGCGGTGGCGCCGCTCGCCGGCACCCCGCCCTGACCCGCCACCTGCAACGGAAGCGAGCTGCCGCCGTGCAGTGTCTGGCCGGTGTTGCGGGTGTCCAGCAGTCGAGCCGGCGACACCGGCGTGTACTTGGCCCCAGCCGTGACCGGCGCCGCGTTGCACACCGCCTCCACGACCTGCGGGGCGTGCGGCGTGCCCAGGCCCGTGGTCAGGTCGTAACCGCTGGCGGCGCTGTACAGGCCGGAGTTGTTGCCCGAGTCGGACACGTAGTTGTTGCCCGACGTGACGTCGAAGAACGTGCTCGACGGGGCGGCGTACAGCGCCGGGTTGGCGAAGCCCACCGGGCCGGTCGCCGCACACGGGTGGCTGCTGTCGGCCAGCGCGAACAGGGCCGCCCACAACGGCGCGGAGCCGCTGGTGCCGCCGATGACGCCCCAGTCGCGGACCTTCGCGGTGCCCTGCATCTCCCAGCCGGCGGCGATCAGGTAACCCGTGCCCGGGTCGGCGATGGCCGCGACGTCCGGAACCTGCCGGCAGGTCGCGCCGGCCGGCGCGTTGCAGACGTTCTGATAACCGGGGCCGACCTTGCCTGCCTGGTAGTTCGCCGAGCCGGACAGGTAGTTGACGGTCGACACGCCACCGCCGGTCGCGATGCCGACGTGGGGGTGCTTCGGGTCGGTGCTGGCGGGCGTGTTCCACACCGACTCGCTGGTGTTCGGGCCGTACTTGCTGGTGCCGCCGACCGCCGTGACGTACGGCTGGTTCGCCGGGTCGCTCACATTGAGCAGGCTCGAGTTGGGCGAGCCCGACCGGAAGTAGCAGCCGGTCGAACCCTGGTCGCCCGAGGAGGCCACGACCGTCTGCCCCTGGGCCGCGGCCTGGGCGAAGATGTTCTTCTCGGCGGTCATGTAGCTGGTCGTGAGGTCCGCCTCGCACAGGCCCCAGCTGGTCGAGATCACCTGAGCGGTGTCGTCGGTGACCATCCGCTGGTAGGTCTGCAGCACGTCGTTGTCGCTGGCGACGTTCGCGTCCGGACCCTGGTACACGTTGACCGTGGCGCCGGGGGCGATGCCGTTGACGTACTCGATGTCCAGCGCCGACTCCACGCCGACGCCCTGGTTGGCGTTGCCCGGCGTCTGCGGGCCACCGGCCACCGGGATCTTGTTGACGTTGGCGTGCGCGTTCATGCATCTCTGGAACTCGACGATGTCGTCCCAGTCGAAGTCCTCGAGCTCGAACACGCCGACCGTCACGCCGTTGCCGTTGTCGCCGTACTGCGAGAACAGCTGGGTGGTGTTGTACGCGTACGACTGAGCCAGAGAGTAGGGCTCCCAGTACTCGTAGGTGTCGCGCAATGGGACTTTCTGGGCCGCGGCGATGTCTCTGATCTCGGCACAGACGCCGGGCGTGCCCAGATTCGGCCGGACCGCGGAGTTGGCACTGCTCGTAGCAGCGAACTGCTTCGTCGGCGCCGTGTAGTTCGGCGTCGGCTTCACCAGGTTGTTCAGGCCCAGCACGCCCGTCACCGACGGGACCACCGAGGCCGGCAGCTTGGGCGCCGAGGTGTTGGCGTAGGTGACACGGCCGTCCGGCATCTTGTAGCCGGCGATGTCCACGCCCAGCGCCGACTTGGCCTGCGCCACCGTGGCCGTCACCGGGATGCTCAGGCCGTCCGGCGTCGCCGCGCCCGGCGTCAGGCCCGCGTCGCGCAGGGCCTTGGTCACCGAGTCGATGGTCTGCTTCGTCGCGCCGAAGACCCCGCCGAACTGCCCCTTGCCGAGGTAGTGCTTGTACTGCGGGGACTTCGGGTCCGAGACCTGCTGCACGAAGGCGTCCAGCCCGGCCTGGTCGCGCGGCGCCAGGGCCACCGACAGGCTGAGCTTCGCGTCCGATGCGGGCGCCGCCGCCGCGACCGCACCCTGCGGAATGACCGGCGCCTTGCCGACCGCCTGCGGGACCAGGCCCGCCTGAGTGGTCTGCGCCGCCGCCATGGGCGTCGCGATGACCGAGAGACTGACTGCCGCTACCGTCGCCGCTCTCAACCGGCGACGCCACGTCGAACCGGCAGAGGATCTACCGGCGTCCGTGTCTGACATGCATTCCTCCCTGGAACACGTGCTTACGTGAACCCCGACCAAGGAGAAGATGTGGAGCGGCCAGCCGCCGTCGCAACGGCGGTTCACCCTCCGTGACTCCCCCTTGCCGGCGAGACACTACCAGCGGGTGACCCCGGGCGGGACCGAAAACTTTGTGTAGGTCAGCACTCTTGCCTCAGCTGGTCAGAGCGGCTGCGCATAGAGTGCGGCCATGGCTGACGAGCTGGTGCACTACGAGGTGCGACGGGGCATCGCGACGATCACGCTGGACTCGCCGCACAACCGGAACGCGCTGTCCGCGCAGTTGCGGCGGGAGCTGCGGGACCACCTGACGGCGGCGGTGGCCGACGACGGGGTGCGGGTGGTGGTGCTGGCGCACACCGGCCCGGTGTTCTGTGCGGGTATGGACCTGAAGGAAGCCGGCGGGGCGAACACGGAGCAGCAGGGGGTCAACGAGTTCCCGGCGATCCTGGAGCAGCTGTGGACCAGCCCCAAGCCGGTGGTGGCGAAGCTGGCCGGCCCGGCGCGGGCGGGCGGTGTGGGCATCGTCGCGGCCTGTGACATCGCGGTGGCGGTGGAGACGGCCACGTTCGCGTTCTCGGAGGTCCGCATCGGCGTGGTGCCGGCGGTGATCTCGGTGACGGTGCTGCCGCGACTGCTGCCGCGAGCGGCGCACGAGCTGTTCCTGACCGGCGAGACGTTCGACGCGGACCGGGCGGTGCGGATCGGCCTGATCAACGCCTCGGCGCCGGCGGACGGCCTGGACGCCGAGGTGGACCGCTACACGGCCATGCTGGCCCAGGGCGCGCCGAACGCGCTGGCGGCGACCAAGGAGATGCTGCGCGAGCCCCGGACCGGCGACATGGGCCAGGACTTCACCGACATGCTGGAGCTGTCGGCCAAGCACTTCGCCGGTGAGGAGGGCCAGGAGGGCATCGCGGCGTTCGTGCAGAAGCGCAAGCCCAGCTGGGTTCCTCAGGAGAGCTGACCCTCAGGACAGTTGATAGGAGAAGTCCTCGTTCTCCGAGGCCGACTGGTCGAGGACGGCGACGATCCGCTCGTACGCGGTCGGGTCGTCGCCCCGCAGCACCTCGGGGTGCCGCCACACCAGGACGTGCTCGCCGGCCGGCAGCCAGGACAGGTCGGTGAGGCAGTCCCGCAGCGCGTCCAGGTTGCGGCCGAAATAGTCGGGAAAGGACAGCGCCGCCGCGATGGCGTCCAGCGCGGAGCCCTTGTCGTGCAGGGCGGAGCCGTCGAGCACGTGCCGCATACCGCTCATTTCGTCGGGTCCACCACCACGAACGAGTCGTAGTGGTCGTCGGTGTAGTACAGCTCACGTTGGGAGCCGGTGATCAGCCGCCGGGTGGCCCGGTTCTTCGCCCCCGGCGTGTCCACGGTGTACTCGTGGTAGTAGCCGTCCTTGTTGCGCGGCAGCACGTTCCCGTTGTTGTGGAACACCACGCCGTCGTTCTTGGGGTACGGGAACGGGCCGCCCTGTTGGATCAGTTTCCAGGTGTCGGAGGTCTCCTTGGGCAGCGAGGACAACGCCTTGACCGGCAGGCCGGACGCCGCCCCCGGCACGGAACCGCTCACGGATCCCTTGCCTGAGATCGACGTCGCGGAAGCGGAGGTGGTCGGGGCCGGCGAGCCCGAGGACAGGTCCCTGATCAGCCAACCGGCCAGCACCAGCACGATCAGGCCGACCAGGGCGAAGGTGATGCGTCGGCGCGAGGTCACGCCGCTGAGCCTACGAAGAACGACGGCTGCCCGCTTCGGCGGCCCGCTCCTTCTCCTCGATGCCCCACAGCGTCGGCTCGGCCCGGTAGCGCGGCGCCAGCCACGCCGACACCTTGTCCACGACCCGTTCGATCAGCCACGCCACCGCCCGCAGCAGCGGCAGCAGCACCACCATGACCAGGGCGAACTGCAGCGGGAACCACAGCTGTGCCACCCACAGCTCGATCCCGTCCCAGGTGTCGGCGACCCAGTCGAACACAACCCCAGGGTATAGGTTCGGCGTATGTTCGCCGTTTACGCCTCCGAGCCGAACCCCGCCGACCCGCTCGCCTCGCTGGTGGTCGGCGAGCGCGACACCCCGACGCCGCCGCCCGGCTGGGTCAGCGTCTCGGTGCGCGCGGCCAGCCTGAACATGCACGACCTGTGGACGCTGCGGGGCGTGGGCATCAAACCCGAGCAGTTCCCGATGATCCTGGGCTGCGACGGCGCCGGCGTGCTCGACGACGGCACCGAGGTGGTGCTGCACTCGGTGATCGGCGATCCGGACTGGGGCGGCGACGAGACCCTGGACCCGAAACGCACCCTGCTCACCGAGAAGCACCAGGGCACCTTCGCCGACACCGTCGTCGTGCCGCGCCGCAACGCGCTGCCCAAGCCGGCCGGGCTGAGCTTCGCCGAGGCGGCGTGCATGGGCACCGCGTGGCTGACGGCCTACCGGATGCTGTTCGTGAAGTCGGGCCTGCGGCCGGGGCAGAGCATCCTGGTGCAGGGCGCTTCCGGCGGCGTGGCCACGGCCCTGATCCAGCTGGGCGTGGCGGCGGGTTTCCGGGTGTGGGTGACCGGCCGCAGCGAGGAGAAGCGGGCGCTGGCCAAGCAGCTCGGCGCGCACGAGGCGTTCGAGTCGGGGGCGCGGCTGCCCGAGCGGGTGGACGGCGTGTTCGAGACGGTCGGCAAGGCCACCTGGTCGCACAGCATGAAGTCGCTCAAGCCGGGCGGCGTGGTGGTCATCTCCGGCGCGACCACCGGCGACGCCTCCGCCGCCGAGCTGCAGCGGCTGTTCTTCCTCCAGCTGCGGGTCGTCGGCTCGACCATGGGCACCCGCGAGGAGCTGGCCGACCTGCTCAAGTTCTGCGACCTGGCCGGCGTGCGCCCGCAGATCGGGGCCGAGCTGCCGTTCGAGCGAGCCGCCGAGGGTCTCAAGACCATGCTCGACGGCGACATCGCCGGCAAGATCGTCCTCAGCCGCTGAGTTCTCGAGCGGGTCAGCCCCAGCGGCGGCTGACCCGCTCGATCGCCTCGCGGGCCTCGCGGTCGAGCCGGGCCACCAGCTCGGCCGCCGGCAGCTCGTCGGCCAGCTGGTAGGTCTGGCCGGCCCACAGGTGCACCAGCTCCGGGTCGCCGGCCTTGGCCGCGGCGGCGCGCATCGGCCGGGTCAGGTGGTGGACCTGCGGATAGCCGACCGGGGCAGCGGCGGTGTTCTCGGTGAGGAACCGGTTGACCATGCCACGGGCCGGGCGGCCGGTGAACGCTCGGGTGATCGCGGTCCGCCGGGCGCCGTCCGCCAGCGCCGCCTTGTGCGTCGCGGACGTGCCCGCTTCCGGGCAGCGCAGGAAAGCCGTGCCGAGCTGGGCGGCGATCGCGCCGGCCGCCAGCACCGCCGCCACATCCGCGCCGTGCACGAGGCCACCAGCGGCGATCAGCGGCAGGTCGGTGACGGCCGAGACGCGGCGGATCAGCGCCAGCAGGCCGAATTCCTCGCCGCCGCCCGGCGAGACGCCGTCGTCGGTCAGAGTGCCGCGGTGGCCGCCGGCCTCGAAGCCTTGCACGGCCAGTGCGTCGACGCCGAGCTGCGCCGCCTGCTGCGCCTCGGCCGGGGTCGTCACCGTGGCGACGATCTGCGCGCCGGCCGCGTGCAGCCGCGCCACATCGGCCGCGTCCGGCAGCCCGAACGTGAACGACACCACCGGCACCCGTTGCGCCAGCACGATTTCCAGCTTGGCCGGGTACTCGTCGTCCTCCCAGCGCGGATCGCCCGGCGCCACGCCCAGCCGGGCCGACTCGGCCGCCACCCGGCTCGGGTAGTCGCCCAGGTCGGGACGGACGTTCGGGCCCGGCACGAACAGGTTCACGCCGAACCGGCCGTCGGTGAGCGAGCTGGTCCTCGCGATCTGCTCGGCCATCGCCTGGGGGCTGAGGTAACCGCCCGGTGTGAAGCCGAAGCCGCCGGCCCGCACGACCGCGGCGACCAGTTCGGGGGTGGACCCGCCGCCCGCCATCGGGGCGACGATCACGGGGACGCGCAGCTGCTCGATCACTCCTGGCACATTAGTGCGGCAGCAGCAGGGTGGACCCGACGACGAGCGAGGCGATGGTCACCAGCCCGAACACCGTCACCCACAGGCCGCCCGGCACCCCGGTGATCTTGGCCAGCTGGTCGGCGTCGGAGTCCGGGGCCCGGCCGCGCCACCGTTTGCGCTGGAGCTCGAAGACCGGGCGGACGCCGCCGAGCAGCAGGAACCAGGCGATCACGTAGCCGAAGACCGCCTGGATGTCGCTCGGGGCGTACCAGGAGACGGCGAACACCAGGCCGCCGGTGACCAGCACCGACAGCACGCCGAAGGCGTTGCGGATCATCACCAGCATGGCCGCCAGCAGCACGATCGCGATCCACAGCAGCAGCGTGATCTTGCCGGCGCCCAGCAGGGCCGCGACGCCCAGGCCGAGCAGCGACGGCGTCACGTAGCCGGCGGCCGCGGTCAGCACCATGCCCGGCCCGCGCGGCTTGCCCCTGGTCAAGGTCAGGCCCGAGGTGTCCGAGTGCAGCTGGATGCCGGTCAGGCGGCGGCCCGTCAGCACCGCGGCCAGGGCGTGGCCGCCCTCGTGCGCGATCGTCACCACGTTGCGCGTGATCCGCCAGACCCGCCAGGGCAGCACGGCCAGCAGCGCCACCGCGGCCGCGATCAGCACCAGTTCCAACTGCGGGCTCGGCTGGCCGCCGAGCACCCGGTTCCAGACATCCGTGAGGTCCATCGAAACGGTGGACGCGCCAGGGCCCATCCCGTTGACTCCCGACATGGTCTTCTCAGTTTCGGACGCGGTGCGGATCGCCACCGACGCGCACGACGGTCAGCTCGACAAGAGCGGCAAACCCTACATCGGGCACCCGGTGCGGGTGATGAACCGGGTCTCCGGCGACCAGGAGCGGATGGCCGCCGTGCTGCACGACGTGATCGAGGACACCCCGGTCACGGCCGAGGACCTGCGGGCCGCCGGCTGCCCCGAACGGGTCGTCACCGCCGTCGTCGCGCTGAGCCATCTGCCCGACGAGCCGCAGGCCGACTACCTGGCGCGGGTCGCCGCCGACCCGATCGCCGTGGTCGTCAAGCGCGCCGACATCGCCGACAACCTCTCCCCCGCCCGGTTCTCCGAGCTCGACGAGGCCACCCAGTCCCGGCTCCGGATCAAGTACGACACCGCCTTGCGGCTGCTCGACTCGTACCTGACAAAAGATGGCAGGAACTAGTCGCAGACTGGGCCCATGACCACAGCTCAGGGCACCTTCGACATCACCCGCTGGGACGACCAGACCTACCTCGACGCCGACGGCGTCAAGCTCGGCGCCATCGACGTCGCCAAGGCCTTCACCGGCGGGCTCTCCGGCGACAGCACCGCCCGGCTGCTCACCGCCGGCGGTCCCGTGCCCACGTCCGCCGCCTATGTGGCCATCGAGCGCTTCGTCGGCAGCGTCGACGGGCTCTCCGGCTCTTTCGTCCTCCAGCACTCCGCCGTCATGGCCGGCGGAGCCGGTGACATGAGCGTGCGGATCGTGCCCGACTCCGGCACCGGCAAGCTCACCGGCATCTCCGGCACGCTCCGTATCGACAAGCGCGACGACGGCACGCACAGTTACCAGTTGGACTACGAGGTCTGAACCAATAGCGTGACCCACCCAATGGCCGTCTTCCCCATTTGCGCTGGTCCACGGCACGATCGAGGAGCCGCCCCTCGATCGAGGAGAAGACGTGATGACCCGGATCGCCATCACCGGACACCGAGGGCTCCCCAACCCCACCCGAGCGCTGGTCGACGCCGCGCTCCGGGCCGAGCTCCGCCAGGCCATTCAGCCCCTCGTCGGCGTCAGCTGCCTCGCCGACGGCGCCGACGCACTGTTCGCCCAGGCCGTGCTCGACGAGGGCGGCCAACTCGTCGCCGTCCTGCCCGCCCAGCGCTACCGCGAACGGCTACCCGCCGACTACCACCCCACCTACGACGCCTTACTCCAGCAGGCCACCGAGGTCGTCACCATGGACTACGACCGCCCCGGCCGCGAGGCCTACATGGCCGCCAGCGTCCGCATGGTCACCGGCGCCGACCACCTCGTCGCCGTCTGGGACGGCCAACCCGCCGCCGGCCGCGGCGGCACCGCCGACGTCGTCACCCACGCCCAAGATCACGGTGTCCCCGTCACCGTGATCTGGCCCGACGGCTGTCAGCGGGGCTAGATGTCGGACCGGCGGAGCGTGCCCAGCAGCTTCGCCGGCACGATCCGCACCGGGAAGGGCCGCTCGGCCTCGAAGACGTCACCCTCCTTGACGTCGGCGACCATCCGGTACCGCCCCTGCTCGTCCAGCTCGAAGACCATCAGCCGCGGCTGTTCCGGATCGATGATCCAGTAGCTGGCCGCCCCCATCCGCTCGTAGGCCGCCTTCTTGCTGATGAAGTCGTTGGACGCCGTGCTCGGCGAGAGCACCTCCACCGCCAGCACCGGCGCGACCGGCAGGTTCTTCTCGGTCAGGTCCTCGTCGCGGGCGACCAGCACATCCGGCTGCACCTCGGTCTTCTCGGACGGCCGAACCGCGTACGGGGCCGGAAAGACATGCAGATCGTGCGGACAGATGGGGTAGAGCTGCGCCACCAGCGCGGCCACGATCTTCTGGTGCCGGGTCCCCGGCGCCGGGCTCACGAACAGCTCCCCGTCGATGAGCTCGTAGCGACGTCCGTCATCGGGCATCAGCTCCAGGTCCGCGACCGTGTACGGACCTGAGGGCGGGTGCGTGGCCATGACCGTCATGGTCCCTCCTTTTCCTCATGGGGACCACCCCACCAGGCACCCCCGACAATTCGGACCGCGTGCCGGCCTACCGTGTCAGGTATCGCCACATCGTGTGAGCTTCGCCGGTCACCGGCCGTGAACAAGATCCACCTGTTCAGTGCTCAAGCCCGACACCGTGGAGACCTCGCATCGTCCTGGCCGCCGGCCGGGGCCGGCGGCCGGGAGGGCTACTTCTTGGCCTTGCCGCCGGAGTCCTCGGTGGACAGCGCGGCCACGAAGGCCTCCTGGGGGACCTCCACGCGGCCGACCATCTTCATGCGCTTCTTGCCCTCCTTCTGCTTCTCCAGCAGCTTGCGCTTACGGGTGATGTCACCGCCGTAGCACTTGGCGAGCACGTCCTTGCGGATGGCCCGGATGGTCTCGCGGGCGATGACGCGGGAGCCGATGGCGGCCTGGATGGGGACCTCGAACTGCTGGCGGGGGATGAGCTCGCGCAGCTTGGTGGCCATCCTGGTGCCGTAGCCGTAGGCGGCGTCGCGGTGCACGATGGCGGAGAAGGCGTCGACGGCCTCGCCCTGCAGCAGGATGTCGACCTTGACCAGGTCGGCGGACTGCTCGCCGGCCTCCTCGTAGTCCAGCGAGGCGTAGCCGCGGGTGCGGGACTTCAGGGAGTCGAAGAAGTCGAAGATGATCTCGGCCAGGGGCATGGTGTAGCGCAGCTCGACCCGGTCCTCGGACAGGTAGTCCATGCCGGCCAGCTGGCCGCGCTTGGACTGGCAGAGCTCCATGATCGCGCCGATGAAGTCGCTGGGGGCGATGATGGTGCACTTGGTGATCGGCTCGTAGACCTCGGCGATCTTGCCGTTGGCCCAGTCGGACGGGTTGGTGACGACGTGCTCCGCGCCGTCGTCCATGATCACCCGGTAGACCACGTTGGGCGCGGTGGAGATGAGGTCCAGGCCGAACTCCCGCTCCAGCCGATCGCGGGTGATCTCCAGGTGCAGCAGGCCGAGGAAGCCGCAGCGGAAGCCGAAGCCCAGCGCGGCCGAGGTCTCCGGCTCGAAGGTCAGGGCGGCGTCGTTGAGCTGGAGCTTCTCCAGCGCCTCCCGCAGGTCCGGATAGTCGGAGCCGTCCATGGGGTACAGCCCGGAGTAGACCATGGGCTTGGGGTCGCGGTAGCCGGCCAGCGGCTCGCTCGCCCCGTGCCGCTCGGACGTCACGGTGTCGCCGACCTTGGACTGCCGGACGTCCTTCACGCCGGTGATCAGGTAGCCCACCTCGCCGACGCCGAGACCGGCGGACGGCTTGGGCTCGGGGCTGATGATGCCGACCTCGAGCAGCTCGTGGGTGGCCCCGGTGGACATCATCCGGATCCGCTGCCGCGGCGTGATCTTGCCGTCGACCACCCGGATGTACGTCACGACGCCGCGGTAGGTGTCGTAGACCGAGTCGAAGATCATCGCGCGGGGCGGGGCGTCGGCCTCGCCGACCGGGGCCGGCACCTTGCGGACGACCTCGTTGAGCAGCTCCTCGACGCCGAGGCCGGTCTTGGCCGACACCCGCAGCACGTCCTCGGGCTCGCAGCCGATGATGTGCGCGAGCTCCTTGGAGTACTTGTCCGGGTCGGCGGCCGGCAGGTCGATCTTGTTCAGCACCGGGATGATGGTGAGGTCGTTCTCCAGCGCCAGGTAGAGGTTGGCCAGCGTCTGCGCCTCGATGCCCTGGGCCGCGTCGACCAGCAGGATCGCGCCCTCGCAGGCCTCCAGCGCCCGCGACACCTCGTAGGTGAAGTCCACGTGGCCGGGCGTGTCGATCATGTGCAGCACGTGGTCCTGGCCGTCCAGCTGCCAGGGCAGCCGCACGTTCTGGGCCTTGATGGTGATGCCGCGCTCACGCTCGATGTCCATCCGGTCCAGGTACTGGGCCCGCATCGCGCGTGCGTCGACCACGCCCGTCAGCTGCAGCATCCGGTCGGCCAGGGTGGACTTGCCGTGGTCGATGTGCGCGATGATGCAGAAGTTCCGGATCAGCTCCGGCGACGTGAACGTGCTGTCGGCGAACGTGCTCACTGGGGCGATTCCTCGGGAAAGCGGACGGTGGACACACCAATGGTCCCATGTGCCCGACGGTGGTCCTCACAGAATAGGGTGCGGGCCGTGTCCGAACACGGTCCGGTTCCCCGTCCCGCCCACGGCGCGGTCACCCAGGTGCACGGCGCCGAGCGCCTGGCCCGGCTCGACTACTCCCCCGACCTGGACGGCCTGGCCGACCCGGGCGAGGTGGTCTGGGCCTGGGTCCCCTTCGAGGACGACCCCGCCATCGGCAAGGACCGCCCGCTGCTGGTCGTGGGCCGCACCGGCCGCTTCCTGCTGGCCCTGATGCTGTCCAGCAAGCCCCACGAGTCCCAGGACTGGCTCGACCTGGGCGCCGGCGCCTGGGACCACGACGGCCGCCCCTCCTGGCTGCGCCTGGACCGCGCCTACGAGCTGCACGAGGACGACCTGCGCCGGGAGGGCGCCGTGCTGCCCCCCGACCGCTTCGGCCGGGTCGTCGACGCGCTGCACGCCCGCGGCTGGCACTGATCGCTACGTGCCGTATTCCAACAAACAGGCCCTCAACATTGGAAGTAGGGCGGAAACTTCCAACACGGGTTGGACCAACGGGCCGACGCTCCAACGATGACCACCTCAACGTTGGAAGTAGGGCTCCGGTCAGCCAGGCGGCAGCCAGCGGATCAGTCGATGGCCCGGTAGACATCCTCCGCCAGCCAGTACGCCCGACCGCCCCGCCCCATCGCGCCGAACTTCCGTTGGAAGTAACCCACTGCAACGCCACGCTACGCACCGCGACTCACGCCAGGCGGGTGAGCTCCACGGTGACGGTGAGGCCGGCCCCGGCGCCGCCGGTGTAGATGCCCTTGAAGGGGACGACGTCGGCGTAGTCGCGGCCGACGGCGACCCAGACGTGGCGTTGGCCGATGGGGATGGCGTTGGTGGGGTCGTAGGCCCACCAGCCGCCGGTCCAGGCCTCGATCCAGGCGTGGCTCTCGCCCTGGACGGTCTCCTTGGTGGCGCCGTCGGGGCGGGTGTGGAGGTAGCCGGAGACATAGCGGGCGGGGATGCCCATGGCCCGCAGCAGGGCCAGGGTGAGGTGGGCGTAGTCCTGGCAGACGCCCTCCTTGGCCTGCCAGGCATCGACGGCGGAGCTGTGCACGCCGGTGCTGCCCCGTTTGTAGGTCATCTGGGAGTGCACCCAGGAGGCGGCGGCGTGCACGGCGTCAACGGGGGTGAGGCCCCGGCGGAGTTCCCGGGCCTTGGCGGCGAGCTCCCGGTCCCGGGGGACGTAGTCGGTCCAGCCGAGGTACTCGGTGTAGCGGTCGAGGACCTCGGAGCGGCGCAGGTCGGTCCAGGTGGCACCGCCAACGGGGGCGACCTCGCCGCCGGTCTCGACGACGGAGGAGCCGGTGACGGTGAGCTCGGTGTGCGGGGCGTGCAGGTCAAACGAGGTGACGACGGTGCCCCAGTAGTCGGTGTATCGGTAGGCCCGGGTGGCGGGATGGGTCTCGACGCGGCTGACGACGACGTTCTGCCGGCGGTCGCTGCGGGGAGTGAGCCGAACCTCGTTGTAGGACTGGGTGACCGGCGAGGCATACCGGTACTGGGTGGTGTGCGTGACCCGAAGCCGCCAGCTCACTGCGGCACCTCGCTAGCGCTCGGTGTCCGCGTTCGCGGACGCTCTGTGCTGAATGATTCGCTCGCAAGCTCACTCATGCGCGGCACCCCGCCAGCGCTCGGTGCCCGCGTTCGCAGACGCCCTGTGCTGAATGATTCGCTCGCAAGCTCACTCATGCGCGGCACCCCGCCAGCGCTCGGTGCCCGCGTTCGCGAACGCCCTGTGCTGAATGATTCGCTCGCAAGCTCACTCATGCGCCGACCTCCGCGTTGGTCCACGCCACCCACGGCGCGGTGTGGAAGTACTGCTGGGACACGGCCTCGCCGACGTCGCGAACGGTGGCCTGCAAGGACTTCAGCCGCCGGGGCAGGTCCTCCATCAGCTCGGAGACGCGCAGGAACTCCAGGTCGCTGCGGGCCTTGCCGAGCAGCCGGGAGGCCTCGGCGGTGGCCCCGAGCCGCCGGCCGGGCGCGTGGTCGAGGTGTTCCAGGCACCGCTCGGCCTGCGACAGGGCGTGGAACACGGACCGCGGGAAAAGCCGGTCCAGCAACAGGAACTGCACGACGCGAGAGGCGTCCATGGCCCCGCGATAGGTCCGCAGGTACGTGTCGTGGGCGCCGGCGGAGCGCAGCACGGTGATCCAGCCCGGGGAGGAAGCCTTGTCGCCGGAACGGGAAAGCAGCAGCCGCACGATCATGTCGACGCGTTCCACCGAGCGGCCGAGCACGAGGAACCGCCAGCCGTCGTCGCGGCTCATGGTGGAGTCGGCCAGCCCGGCGAACATGGCGGCCCGCTCCTCCACGAAGGAGAAGAACGCGTGCGGCCCCACCTGCCGGGCGTAGCGCTGCCGCTCCGGCACGGCGTTCCACATGCTGTTGAGGCACTCCCACATCTCGGTCGACACGACCTCCCGCGCGCCACGGGTGTTCTCCCGGGCGCTGGTGACGGAGGCGACGATGGAGCCGGCGTTGGACGAGGAGTACGCCACCAGCTCGGTCAGCGACCAGACGTCCAGAGCGGTCCCGTCGGGCGGCGCGATGCCCAGGACGGACAGCAGCTGCCGGCTCTCCGAGTCGGGGTTGACGGTCGCGTCCTCCAGCAGTTGGTGCACGGACACGTCGAGAATGCGCGCGGTGTCGTCGGCGCGTTCGACGTAACGGCCGATCCAGTACAGGGATTCCGCGTTCCGAGCCAGCACGACGCCTCCCTCACTGCTGCTGTTGTTGCTGTTGCTGCGATGTCGTCAACTCCGGCCCCTGCTCGGTGGCGACGCCGCCGAGTTGCCCGGCGTGCACGAGCTCCGGACCGGACAGCTCGCTGTCCATTGTGGACGACCGAGGAGCCAGCACCCAGGTGTCCTTGGATCCGCCGCCCTGCGAGGAGTTCACCACCAGACTCCCCTCCGGCAGCGCGACCCGGGTCAGCCCACCGGGCAGCACGAAAACGAAGTTGCCGTCGTTGACGGCGAAGGGCCGCAGGTCCACGTGGCGCGGCGACAACCTGTCGCCGATCTTGGTCGGCACGGTCGACAGCTGCACCACCGGCTGGGCGATCCAGCCCCGGGGATTGCCGCGCACCTTGCGCCGCAGGGCGTTCAGCTCACGGGCCGAGGCCTCCGGTCCGAACACGATGCCGTACCCGCCGGAGCCCTCGACCGGCTTGACCACCAGCTCGGACATCCGGTCCAACACGTGGTCCCGTTCGTCGGGCAGCCAGCACCGGAAGGTGTCCACGTTGGGCAGCAACGGTTTCTCGTTCAGGTAGTACTGCACGATCTCCGGCATGTAGGTGTAGACGAGCTTGTCGTCGGCGACGCCGGTGCCGACCGCGTTGGCGATGACCACGTTGCCGGCCCGCGCCGCGTTGGCCAGCCCGGCCACGCCGAGCACCGACTCCGGCCGGAAATGCACCGGGTCCAGGTACGGGTCGTCGATCCGACGGTAGATCACGTCCACCTGGCGCTCGCCCTCGGTGGTGCGCAGGTAGATGGTGTGGTCACGGCAGAACAGGTCCCGCCCCTCCACCAGCTCCACGCCCATCTGCCGGGCCAGCAGGGAATGCTCGAAGTAGGCCGAGTTGTGCACGCCGGGCGTCAGCACGACGACGTTCGGGTCGGCGGCGTTGGGCGCGGCGGCGTTGCGCAGCGCCCGCAGCAGGTGCGAGGCGTAGTCGCCGACGGCGCGAACCCGGTGCCGCGCGAACAGGTCCGGGAACACCCGGGCCATGGTGCGCCGGTTCTCCATCACGTACGACACCCCGGACGGGCAGCGCACGTTGTCCTCCAGCACCCGGAACGTGCCGGCCTCGTCGCGCACGATGTCGATGCCCGAGACGTGGATGCGCACCCCGTTGGGCGGCACGATGCCGGCGGCCTCGCGGTGGAAGTGCTCGCACGAGGTGATCAGCCGTCGGGGCAGCACGCCGTCGCGGATGATCTGCGCGTCCCCGTACACGTCGGCCAGGAACGCCTCCATCGCCCGCACCCGCTGCACGATGCCGCGTTCCAGCTTGGCCCACTCGGACGCGGTGATCACCCGCGGCACCAGGTCGAGCGGGAACGGCCGTTCCTGCCCGGACAGCGAGAACGTGATGCCCTGGTCCACGAAGGCCCGCCCGAGCGCGTCGGAGCGGGCGCTCAGATCGGCCACATCGGACGGTGCCAGCATCTCGTGCAGCGCCCGGTAGGCGGACCGCACGGACGCGTCCGCCGAGAACATCTCGTCGTACGCGTCGGCATGCGGCCGCGCCGGGTCCAGGTATCCGCGGAACAGCTCGCCGTTGCCGCGCCCGTTCCTCGCCGACCTACTCATGGCGACGTCCTGGTCATGGTCGACATCTTCACCCAGCGGGGTGGCCGAGGGCACTACTCCACACCACTGGTTACCTCAACGAAACACCAGCTGAACGCTACGGAGAGCCATTTCTACGCGGTCGCCTTCACCTGGGCCAGCAGCTCCGGGCCGCGATCGAGCAAGCGCTGCGCGGCAAGTCTGCCCAACCACCACGCGGTGAATGCCCCGGTTGCCACCCCGACCGGCACCGCCAGCCAACTGACCAGCGGGTTCGACTCGAGCTGTCCGATGAGCAGCAGGAGCAGCGAGGGCAGGGCGATCACCAGCAGCGACACCATCGACACCAGCCGGATCAGGCCCCGCGAGCAGCCCGGCCGGTTGCCCTGGTTGAACGGGTTGCCGCCGCGCTGCACGGGCATCGGGAACGCCCAGTACACCGACAGCAGCAGCATGCACCCGGCCCCGCCGCCGAGCATCGCCGGCAGCACGCCCAGCACCCAAGGATAGGCCCACTCACGACCGGCCAGCCCCGGCAGCAGCACCCCGGCCAGGATGGCGACCGGTCCCACGATCAGCGCCCACGCCCACTGCCGGCCGCGCACGTCGGCCCGCGCCGCGCCCGGCGTGACAATGGTGTGCCAGACCGAGGTGCCGTCGAAGCCGTACAGGTTGCTGACCTGGAGCATGGAGAAGGCGACGACCCACAGCCCGGCGAAGGGCAGCATGACCACCCCGCCGCGGCCGCCGGCCGACGAGAACACCGGGATGAACAGTCCGATCAGCACGGAGGTCAGCAGCATCGCCCGGCGGCGGGCGTCCCGCCACCACATGCGGAGCTCCTTGCTGATCACCGCCCCGACCGGCGTCGCCGGCAGCAGACTCCGCCGTGCGGTCTTGGCCCTGCCCACTCGGGACGGCCCGACGTTGGTCTGTGGCGTGGTCAGCCGCCGCACCAACAGCCGCGCGTACGCCCACAGCAGCGCACCGTCCACAACGGCCAGCGCGAGCGGCGCGCCGATGGCCACGAGCCAGTTGCCCGTGGCCGCGCCCTCGACCGCCGCCGGCGCCCAGCCGGTCGGCAGCCACCGCACCGGGTTGGCGAGCTCCGGATCGTTCTGCAACAGGATCGGGGCCAGCGCCTGACCGGCGTAGCGCAGCGGCAGGTAGGACAAACCGGCCAACGCCGCGAGCAGGACGCCGAGGTCCTTGCCGCGCCGGGATCCCAGCACCGCGCCGATCATGCTGATGACCACTCGCGACAGCAGCACGGTGAAAGCGAGGGCCAGCACCGTCGTGATCACGGCGACGACCGCCGGCAGCACGCCGAGCCGGCACGACCCGACCACCACGCCGAAGAACGCGATCACCGTGGCCACCGGCGGCACGCCGGCGATGGACGCGCCCAGCAAGCCGAAGGCCAGCTTGATCGGCGACAGCGGCAGCAGGGCGAAGTTCTCGGGGCGCAGGGTCTCGTCGCCGCCACCCATGATGATCGGCCCGACCAGCCAGCCGACCGTCCACACCAGCATCATGGCGGCGGCGAGCGTGGTGCCGATGGACACGCTCTGGCCGTAGCCGAGCACCACCAGGAACAGGGACACGACACCGGCGACCAGGCCGACCAGCGCCCCGATCCCGAAGCTGACCGCCCGGGCCCCGCTCAGCGAGTGCGAGAGCACCCGCAGTTTCATGCGGATCAGGACGCCAACCACGACAACCCTTCCCCACCACCGGTCCGCCCACCCACCAGATGCACGAACGCCTGCTCCAACGACTGATCCCCCCGCACCTGCGCCACCGGACCACTGGCCACCACCCGACCCCGAGTGATCACCGCCACGTGGTCACACAACTTCTCCACCAGATCCATCACATGACTCGACAACACCACCGCCCCACCCGACGCCACGAACCGCTGCAAAATCGTGCGAATCGTCGACGCCGACACCGGGTCCACCGCCTCGAACGGCTCATCGAGCACCAACAACTTCGGCGCGTGCAACAACGCCGTCGCCAACCCGATCTTCTTCCGCATACCCGCCGAGTAGTCGATCACCAGCGTCCGCTCCGCGCTGGACAACTCCAACACACCCAACAACTCATCCGCCCGCGCCGCCACCGTCGCGGTATCCAAACCCCGCAACAGACCGGTGTAGGTCAACAACTCCCGACCGGTCAGCCGCTCCGGCAGCGCCATGCCGTCGGGCAGCACCCCGACCAGGGCCTTGGCCCGCTCCGGGGACTCCCACACGTCCACCCCGAAGATCCGCACCGACCCGCCGTCCGGACGCAGCAGACCCACCGCCATCGACAGCGAGGTGGTCTTCCCGGCCCCGTTCGGACCGACCAGGCCGAAAAACGATCCCCGTGGAACCGTCAGCCGCACGTCGTCGACCGCGACCGTGGCCCCGAACGTCTTACGCAGGCCGGACATCTGCAGCGCCGGGGCCTGCTCCACCGGCTGCGCCCCCTGCTGCTGCCCGTAGGCGGGCAGCCCTCCCGTGTCCAACTCGTTGCCTCCCGACCGGTTGAGGCCATCCATCATGCACCCGGAAAGGCCGTCGCGCCGCTGGTTCACCGTGGTAGAGTTCTGATATCACATTGATAGGTTAAGGAGGGGGCCATGACCTCGGTCGCGACACCGGAGCCGTCGATCACCGAGCGCACCGCCGGCCGGGTGCCCGGCGGGCTGATGCTGCTGCTCGGGCTGGTTCTGCTGGTCGCCGGCATCGTGCTGGCGGCGGTCGGCCACATGGTGGTGTGGCTGCTGGTGAGCGTGCTCGGACTGTTCGTGCTGCGCGGCCTGATCATCCTGGCCCCCGGCGAGGCGCGGGTGGTCCAGTTCTTCGGCCGCTACGCCGGCACCGTGCGGGCCCCCGGACTGCACTGGGTGAACCCGTTCACCACGCGCACCCGACTGTCGGTGCGGATCCGCAACCACGAGACCGCCGTGGCCAAGGTCAACGACGCCGAGGGCAACCCGATCGAGATGGCCGTCGTGGTCGTCTGGCAGATCGACGACACCGCCCGGGCCGTGTTCGAGGTGGACGACTTCGTCCGCTTCGTCGGCATCCAGACCGAGACCGCGGTCCGGCACATCGCCACCAGCTACCCGTACGACAACCACACCGAGGAGGAGCGGCTGTCGCTGCGGGAGAACGCCGAGGAGATCACCGGCAAGCTGTCCGCGGAGATCGCCGAACGGGTGCGGTCGGCCGGCGTTCGGGTGATCGAGTCGCGGCTCACCCACCTGGCCTACGCGCCGGAGATCGCCGGCGCGATGCTGCAGCGGCAGCAGGCCGGTGCGGTCGTCGCCGCCCGCCAGCGCATCGTGGAGGGCGCGGTCGGCATGGTCGAGCTGGCGCTGGCCCGGCTGGCCGAGCGCGACGTGGTGGAGCTGGACGAGGAGCGCAAGGCGGCCATGGTGAGCAACCTGCTGGTCGTGCTGTGCGGCGATCGGGCCACCCAGCCCGTGGTGAATGCCGGCACCCTGTACTAAGGGACCCTCGCCTACCGCCGAACGGCCACTAGCTCCGCGACCTCCCCGATGGGTGGAATGTCCCGCGTAATAGGGAATTCCATCCACTGGGGAGGTCGAAGTCCTTATGCGCCAGACATTTTCCCGTCTTTCAAAGCTGCTTGCCCTTGCCGCCCTTGTCGGCGGCTCACTGTTCGGGGTCGGCGCGGTGACCGCGTCGGCGCAGCCGCTGGACGGCTGGGCCTGCTCGGTGCCCGCCGGGTACACCTACGACCAGGTGGCCAACCAGCTGGGCGTCTGCAACCCGAGCGGCTTCACCTACAGCTACCACCTCGTGCACTGACCCGCTAGAGAAGCCACATGTGCTCCACATTCGCGCCCGAACGCGGAATGTGGAGCACATGTGGCCGAAAAGCGGGGGTTAGTGCGAGCTGACGTCGCGGGTGACGTAGCCGTGGGCGGTGTCGATGTCACGGAAGTAGAAGCGGCCGGTGTCGGCCAAGCCGTTCCACTTCTCGCTGGACTTCCCGTCGGCATAGGTGAGCACGCCGTTGGTGCGGCCGAATCCGCCGCTGGTGTCGATGCTGTCGTCGCTCAGCGCCGGCGCGCCGCCGCCGACCGTCCACAGGCGTCGTCCCTGGTGGACGGTCGCGTCGATCCGGTAGTTGTTGTCGTCCACGATGTTCTGCGTGACGTCGGCGGTCAGCGCGAAGTCGAAGCCATCGACCCGACCGTCGGAGCCGTAGCTGCCGAGCACGTGCTGGTCGGTGTTCTGCTTGCTGGCCGAGTCGGCCAGCGTGGTGGTGTTGTCGAAGGTCCACTGCCCGGACGAGCTCACCGGCACGAGGCCGGCCGAGGTGTGCAGCACGCCCGCGGTGCGCCAGGATCGGTTCACGTGCGTGACGATCTTGTCGTCGAGGCCGCTGCCGGTCGTGGTGGTGCGCACGTCCGCCGCCGGCACGTCGTCGTGCAGCAGGCTGCCGGTGACCCGGGTGACGTGCGGGTCGGTGGTCGCGAACAGGTTGCCGCCCAGCGTCCACAGGTCGACGATGCCCTTCGGCGGGATCAGCTGCACGGTGTGCGCCTTGCCGTCGGTGAGCTGCCCGAGGAACGGGCTCAGGTCGATCGTGTACGGCAACGTGACGATCGAGTCGATGGCGGTGATCGGCCGCCACAGCATCGGCGCCACGCCGCCGGTGTAGATCACCGAGTACGGCGACACCACGCCGGCCGGCTTGCCGTCGACGGTCACCTCGACCTCACGGTAGGTCCCACCGCCGCACAGACCGGCTGAAGGATTGGCCTGCGCCAGCGAGGTGGGCACGTTCGACCACCAGAACTCCTCGCAGCCGCCGCCCCGCGCGTAGATCTCGGCGGTCAGCTTCGCGGTGTTGGCCGGCACCGTCACCTGGGCGGTGTAGTTCTGGCCGTCGGACAGGTCCTGCCAGCCCGGCTTGGCCTTGTCGGCGGCCAGCGGCAGCACGGTGTCGGCCTGCTTCGGCGCGGGATGGGCTCGGTCGGCCTGGTAGTAGGTGACCGTGACGGTCACGTCGTAGGAGCCGGTGTAGGTGTCGTTGACGACGTTGCCGAGGTCCACCACGAACGGCTGCGCCTGGTGCAGCAGCGGCGCGAACTCGGTGATGTCGCGGTCGAAGCTCCAGGTGATGCCGGACGGGTCCGGCTCCGGGGTGGAGGTCCGCAGCACCTCGGAGCCGCCGATCCACAGGCCGGCCAGCCGGTCGTACTGGCGGCCCTGGCTCTTGGCGGTCCAGTTCAGCACCACCTTGGTCCACGGCCCGGCGCAGGCGGGCGGCGGCGTGAGCGTGCCGACGAAGGGCTGGCCGTAGGAGTTGGCGAACACGTGCTGCATCGCGGTGACGGTGCAGTGCTCGGTCGGCGGTCTGCTGACCGGCGGCAGCGCGGTCAGCGGATCCTGGTAGTCGGTGACCACGGTGTCGGCGCTGGCGGGCGCCGCGGTGACCACGCTCAGCGCGGCGACGGCGGCGAACAGGGCGATGAGATATCGGCGCACGACGGGACGCTAGCGCCCGGCCGGGTGTTCGCGAGACCCCCCGGACGGCGGTAATCGTTCACAACCGTGGAGACCCGAGCCGAGGCCCGTTCATATCCGTGACCAGATTCTGGAACGTCCAGTCCCGGCGGCCAATTCCCGATTGAGCTGCGGAAATCCGCCCCCTCGGGCTGACCGGTTCCGCCCCCTGTGTGACGACCGCACGGGTTGTCCAAACCATTACCCGGCGGTAAAGCCGTTGGCAGCACTGAAAAATCTCTGAAACATGTCACCGTGCGTGCCCAGATCCCGGGATGGGAGCGCTTCCAAATCCCCCGATCGGCGCTACTGGTCACGGCCTCTCCCGGACAAAGGTGACAACTGCGTTACCTGCGACAACTGGAGGCACAGTGGCCCGAATCCGCCCCGGCTTACGCGCCGCCCTCGCGGTGACCGCGGTCATCGCGCTCACCACGGCGCTGGCCCAGTCCAGCAGCCAGGCGTCCCCCAGCGGACCCGACGGCACCGACGACCACGGCAGACCCATCTACCTCAACCCCACGCTGCCCACCCAGTACCGGGTCAACGACCTGCTGCGCCGGATGACGCTGGCCGAGAAGGTCGGCCAGATGACCCAGATCAAGGTCGGCGAGCTGCGCGGGGACTGCAACGGCGCCAACGGCGCGCTGGTGGCGTCCTGCGAGCAGAAGGTGCTGGTGGACGCGCACGTCGGCTCCATCCTGTCCGGCGGCGGCGACTACCCGGTGGACAACACCGCCAAGGGCTGGGCCCAGACCACCAACGGCATCCAGCACTACGCCCTGGACAACAACCGGCTCAAGATCCCGGTGCTGTACGGGGCCGACGGCGTGCACGGCGACAACAACCTGGTCACCGCCACGATGTTCCCGCAGCAGATCGGCGTCGGCGCCACCTGGGACCCGGCGCTGGCCGAGAAGATGGGCGAGTCCACCTCCTCGACGATGCGCGCGACCGGCGTGTTCTGGAACTTCGCGCCCGTCTCCGACCTGTCCCGCGACACCCGCTGGGGCCGCTACTACGAGACGCTGAGCGAGGACCCGACGCTGGCCGGCAGCCTGTCGGCGGCGCTGGTCACCGGCATGCAGGCCTACGACGGCAAGGGCGCGACGGCCAAGCTGACCGCCACCGCCAAGCACTTCGCCGGCTACTCGGAGCCGATCAACGGCCACGACCGGGTGCCGGCCCAGATCCCGGTCCGTGAGCTGCAGGACGTGTTCCTGCCGGCCTTCCAGCCGCAGATCGACGCCGGCGCGAAGACCGCCATGGCCAACTCCGGGGCGGTCAACGGGATTCCCGTGCACGCCTCGAAGTTCATGCTCACCACCGAGCTGCGCCAGCGGCTGGGCTTCGACGGCGTGACCGTCAGCGACTGGGCGGACATGGCCAGCCTGGCCACCAAGTACCACGTCGCCGCGGACTACCCGACGGCCATCGCGATGAGCGTGAACGCCGGCGTGGACATGGCGATGGAGCCGGCCGACGCCGCCAGCTACACCAAGGCGCTGATCGACGACGTCCACAACGGACTGATCAGCCAGCAGCGGATCGACCAGGCCGTCGGCCGCATCCTCAAGCTCAAGTTCGACCTGGGCCTGTTCGAGAAGCCGTTCGTGGACGAGAACACGGCCGACGGCATCGTGAACGGGGCCGGGCTGGACCTGGCCCGGCAGGCGGCCACCGAGTCGACCGTGTTGCTGCGCAACGACAACAAGACGCTGCCGCTGTCCACCGGCGTGCACAAGATCGTCGTGGCCGGGGACAGCGCGGACAACCCCTCCCAGCAGTTCGGCGGCTGGACCGTGAACTGGCAGGGCGTCGACCCCAAGGGCCCGACGCCGCCGGTCGTCACCCCGGTGCAGGGCATCAAGGAGGCCGTGCCCAACGCCAACGTCGTCGCCGCGACCGACCAGGCCAGCGCCGTCGCGCAGGCGGCCGACGCCGACGCCGTCGTGGTGGTGCTCGGCGAGAAGGCCGGGGCCGAGGGCAACAACGACAAGGAAGACCCGTCGCTGACCGCCGCCCAGCAGTCCCTTGTGGACTCGCTCAAGGCGACCGGCAAGCCGGTGGTCGTGGTGCTGATGACCGGCCGGCCGCTGGTGCTCGGCTCGGTGGCCGGCGCGCCGACCCTGCTGGCCGACTGGCTGCCCGGCTCCGAGGGCGGGCACGCGCTGGCCGACATCCTGTTCGGCAAGGCCAACCCGAGCGGCCGGCTGTCGGTGTCGTGGCCGAAGACCGTCGGCGACGAGCCGATGTCCTACGACCAGCTGCCCGGCACCAACGGCGGCGCCAGCTCCGGCTACGACCCGCTGTTCCCGTTCGGCTACGGCCTGTCCTACACCAGCTTCGCCACCTCCGCACCGACCCTGAGCGCGCCGACCGTGCGGGCGGACGGCAAGGAGACGGTGTCGGTGACCGTCACCAACACCGGCGCGGTCGCCGGCTCCGACGTCGTGCCGGTGTACGTGCACCAGCCGGTCAGCCCGGTGCTCGTGCCGGACAAGCGGCTGGTCGGCTTCACCCGCGTCGACCTCAAGCCCGGCGAGTCGAAGACCGTGCAGGTCAGCTTCGACGTCAGCAAGCTCGCGGTGACCGTCGGCGACGTGGACGCCACCGGCAAGCGCGAGGTCGAGAAGAGCGCGTACAGCGTGGTCGTGGGCAGTGCGCAGGCGCCGTTCACGGTGCGTTAGACTGGCTGCTCGTGTCGTGCGGCGTTCCGCTGTGGAGGAAAACCCGGTCTCCGGGTGCCGTGTGAAGTGCGACACGGACAAGCCGTGAGGAACTGAGAGGTAGACGCGTGGCGAACATCAAGTCGCAGCAGAAGCGGATCAAGACCAACGAGGCTGCCCGCCTGCGCAACAAGGCGGTCAAGTCCGGTGTGAAGACCGCGATCCGCAAGGTCCGCGAGGCCGTCGCCGCCGGTGACAAGGACAAGGCCACCGAGCTGGTTCGCGCCGCCTCTCGCAGCCTGGACAAGGCCGCCAGCAAGGGCGTCATCCACGCCAACCAGGCGGCCAACAAGAAGTCGGCGCTGGCCGCGGCCGTGAACAAGATCGGCTGAGCACGCTGCTTTCGAGAACGCCCGGCCCGCTTCGTGCGGGCCGGGCGTTCTGCTGTTCGACTACTTGCCGGTGACTGTGCCGGTCAGGGTCGCGTCCACGCCCAGGCCGGTCGGGTAGGTCACGACGTGCAGCTGCACGTGCTTGTCCGGGTCCGGCGGGTTGTGGGCCAGGGTCAGCAGCTTCAGGTCGACATCGGTGGTGCCGGCCGGCACCCGCTGGAAGACCTCGAGGAAGCCGGCCTTCGACAGCGGCCGTGACGGCAGCGGGTCGACACCCATCGACTTCAACCAGGCCGGATCCACGTCCGTGGTGGTCAGCTCGGGCCCGGTCGTCGGGGCCACGATCGCGCCCTCGAAGAAGACGTCGACGTCGACCGCCGCGGACAGCGACACGTGCCAGGTCAGGGTGCCGCCCGCGGCCACGGACGCCGAGGGCGTCAGGGTGACCTTGGGCGCCGGGTCGTCATTGAGGACCTTCACGCCGCCCCGGTAGGAACCCACCACGGTGCCCTTGGCCGCCTTGACGATCGCGCCGATGAGGTAGTCCGGGCTCCAGCCGGTGTTGCCGACCACGGTCGTGGACAGGCTCACCGTGTGCTGGCCGGGGGCCAGCGTCAGCGCCTTCTCCGTCCAGCGCCGGCTGGTCGGGTCGCTCTGGAACACCTTCAGCGCACCGCCGCCGTCGCCGGTCACGGTCACCGGGAACTGGACGTTCTTCGAGCCCGAGTCCCCCTCGGGAACCGACATCTGACCGACGTCGACCCGGGTCAGATGGGCCGGGTCAAGATCCGGCAGGCCGGAACGCCAGCCGTGCGCGTCGAGCAGCCAGGCCTCTCCACTGCCGGTCGACGGCACCAGTTCGAGCTTGGCCACCTGCAACACCGGCGGCACCGGGACGCGCACTTCCTGGGCCCAGTACGAAACCGTGCGCTCCACGCCGGGGATGCCGTTCACCGTGGCCTTGCCGAGCTTGGTCCGGTGGCCGTTGGCGTCCACCGCCGCCACGTCGAAGGACGTGCCGGTCGAGTTCTCCGGGACGATCACCCGCAGCGCCAGGGACTGGTCCCCGACCAGCAACACCGGCTTCGGCGGCTCGATCACCGCCGCCGTTCCGGCCGACGACCAGCGCACGTCCACCGCGGACCGGCCGGCCTCGGTCGGGGCCGGCGTGAGCGCCAACTCGTGCGGCGACTTGAACGAGTTGGCCAGGCAGGCGCTGGCGGCGTTGATCTCGTCGCACAGCTTGCCGCTGCCGGTGATCTTGGTGGTCGGGTCCGGGACCACCACCGGCGTGCGGTTCGCGCCCAGCGCCGCGCTGAGCACCCGAGCCGGGTCGGCCGACGGCGCGCGCACGCCGGAGCCGTCCAGCAGCGGCTGCACGCGCTGGTCGTGGTCGATGAACAGATGCGCGGCCGCGGCCACGTAGGTCGCGCCAACCGCACGCTGCTGGGCGTCGGTCAGGCGGGCCGGCTGCCCGGGGTCGCAGAGCGGATTCGGGTCGCCGCCGGCGAAGTAGTCGTCCTGGGCCGGGGCCACGGCCATGCCCGGCGTCCACTCCGAGTTGAAGAAGTTGTGGTCGGCACCGGCGATGTACAGGGCGCTGTGCAGGGCCTTGCCCCGGCTGACGCCCCGCGTCGAGTCGACGTACTGCTGTCCCTGCAGGTCGGCCACGTCACCGTCGCAGCCGGGCAGGAAGGTCACCGACGGCACGTCCGGAGTGGGGTTCTGACCGAAGATGGTCGGCGCGATGAACACGTCACCGCGGATCGTCCAGCGGACCGGGCCCGAGTAGCCCGTGTCGAACGGCGGCGGGGCCAGGCTGTCCAGGGCCGCCTGGTTGACGCCCTCGCCACCGCGCGAGTGCCCGACCAGCATCACCTTCGACATGTCGGCCACCGGGGCGTCCCGCACGACCTGCGGGGCCGAGACGCGACCCGCGCCGGCCCAGTCCGCCCAGTGCGCCAGGTGCAGCCGGACCAGCGTCGAGCGGGCCTGCGCACCCTGGTCCGTGGTCTCGGCGTCCTGGGCATTGATGCCGTTGACCGAGATGGAGACCGTGTCGTAGCCCTGCGACGCCAACAACTGCTGGGTCTGCAGGTAACCCCGGTAGCTCGGGACCGACAGCGTGCCCGCCGGGCACGGCCAGGTGAAGGGCTGGTTGTTGACGTTGGTCGGGTCGTAGCAGGTCCCGTGCCGGCCGTGCAGGAACAGCACCAGCGGGCGGTTGCCCGGGGCGTTCTTGGGGGCCACGACCACGGCCTGCATCTCGATCAGCTGGGCGTACCCGGGCAGCTTGACCGAGTCGAGCGAGTACTCGCCGGTCACCGTCTGATACTGCCCCGGGGTACCGGGATCCACCGCGCCCGCGGGCTGCGGCGGCGGCAGGGCCGCCGGCGTCCGGTGCGGCCCGAAAGTCTTGTCCGGAGCGTCCAGCCGCTTCCCGCCGGCCCGGACCTCCACCTTGCTGAGGTCGCCCAACTGCTTGCCAGGCAAGGAGAACGTGCGGCTGTCCGCGGACGACCGGGCCCGGCCGACGAGCTTGCCGTCGGACCAGAACTCCACCGCCGCGTCGCCGGTCAGCGGCGTCGGCGACGTCCAGGCGGGCTGCCCGTCCACCAACCGCCAGCCCGTCCCTGCCCCCGACGGCGTCGGGGCGGCCGGCTGGGCCTGGGCGGTCTGGGCCACAGCGATGGCCATGAACAACGCTGCGAACAAGGGTAAGAGCTTGCGCATTCGACCTCGATCCACGGTCGCGGCCCCCGCCCGGCACACGTCTCCCCCAGACGGACCACGGGCCTTTGAAAGTTAACTGTGTACGGTTACCGCACGTGCATATAGACAGTGACTATGAAAGCCGCGAAATGATATGAGAGTCCGTCACATGCGTGCGGCGGACTGCTCAAACGCCCCCAAACGGCTACCCGAACCGCCCCAGAAGAACACAATTCCGGCCAATGTCGGCCGATACCTCGACGATACGCCGGAAATCACCGGTGACGGGGCGTGATGAAGCACACTGCCCTATCGGACAGTCGCCGACCCCGATCAGGCGCACGATTGACCATCGCCACCGGTCACCATTTACTGGCCCGATTGGCCTAGTGCCGAATTGCCGACGGGACTGGCGTCAGCCCATCTGGTGCGCCGCGACCACCCGCAGCACGGCCCGCTCCAGCGCGTAGTCCGCGTCGGCGGCGACACCCTTCACGTCGGCGTTCAGCGCCGCCACGACCTGCATCGCGTCGGCCAGCCCGGCCGGCGTCCAACCACGGGCCTGGCCCTGCGCCCGCTTCACCTTCCACGGCGGCATACCCAGGTCGCCGGCCATCCGGAACGGGTCGCCCCGACCGGCCGAAGCCACCTTGGCCACCGTGCGCACCCCCTCAGCCAGCGCGTCGGCCACCAGCACGTGCGGCACGCCGAGCTGCATGGCCCAGCGCAGCGCCTCCATCGCGCCGGCCCGGTCCCCCACCACGGCCAGGTCCGCCACCGCGAAGCCGGTCACCTCGGCCTTGCCCTGGTGGTAGCGGCGCACCGCCGCCTCGTCCACCTTGCCGTCGTTGTCGGACACCAGCTGCGAGGCGGCCGAGGCCAGCTCCCGCAGATCGTTGCCCACGGTCTCCATCAGCGCGGCCAGCCCGGCCGGATCGATCTTGCCGCCGGCCCGGCGCACCTCGTCGCGCACGAACGCGTCCCGGTCGGCCGGCTTGGTGATCTTCGAGCACTCCACCACCGCGGCGCCGGCCTTCTTCAGCGCGCCCGGCAGGTCCTTGGCCACCTTGGCCCGGCCGCCGCCGGTGTGCAGCACGATCAGCACGATGCCGTCGGCCGGCTCCTTGGCGTAGGACAGGACCGCGTCGGCGATCTCCTTGCCGATCTCCTGCGCGCCCTCCAGCACCACCACCCGGCCCTCAGCGAACAGCGACGGGCTGAGCAACTCGGCCAGCTCGGGCGGGGTGAGGTCAGTCACCCGGACCCGCGTCAGGTCGGCCGACGGATCGGCCTGGCGGGCCGTGGCCAGCGCGGTCCGCACGGCCCGTTCGACCAGCAGTTCCTCATCGCCGAGCACGAGCAGCAGCGGTTCGGGGGCGGCACTCACGCCGTCATCCTTCCACGTCCCCCTGACAGCCCATGCGCTCCCGCATGGTGGGCGGCCAACTGGCGGGGCCACGTTGCGGTGCCGTACCGTGCAAGTCACAACTGAAAACCGCTCATCCAGAGGGGCAGAGGGAACGGCCCGTTGAAGCCCCGGCAACCGGCGACACACATCTTCATGTGTCGATCACGGTGCCAATTCCGACCCACACGTGGGAAAGATGAGGAGACGCCTCCCATGACTTCGACTGTCGACGCCCGCACCACCGCCGCGTTCAACCTCGGGCCCGCGCGCGCCCTGAGCTGCCGCGAGTGCGGACACCAGATCCCGTTGGCCGCGGAATTCGCCTGTAGCGAGTGTTTCGGTCCCCTCGAGGTCGCCTACGAGTTCGGCCAGGTCCGCCGCGAGGACATCGAGGCCGGCCCCAAGTCCATCTGGCGCTACCGCAACCTGCTGCCGGTGCCGACCGACGTGCAGTCCTTCCCCAACACCGAGCCCGGCCTGACCCGCCTGGTCAAGGCCGACCGGCTCGGCGCCGCGCTCGGCGTGCGCAACCTGTGGGTCAAGGACGACACCGGCAACCCCACGCACTCCTTCAAGGACCGCGTCGTCGCCGTGGCTCTGGCCGCCGCCCGGCAGCTCGGCTTCAAGGTGTTGGCCTGCCCCTCCACCGGCAACCTGGCCAACGCCGTCGCCGCCGCGGCCGCCCGCGCCGGCTGGGAGTCGGTCGTGCTGATCCCGTCCTCCCTGGAGCAGGCCAAGATCCTCACCACCGCCGTCTACGACGGCGCGCTGATCGCCGTCGACGGCAACTACGACGACGTGAATCGGCTGGCCACCCAGCTCGCCGCCGAGCACGAGGACTGGGCGTTCGTGAACGTCAACGTCCGGCCGTACTACGCCGAGGGCTCCAAGACGCTGGCCTACGAGGTCGCCGAGCAGCTCGGCTGGCGGCTGCCTGGCCAGATCGTGGTGCCGGTCGCCTCCGGCTCGCAGCTGACCAAGGTGGACAAGGGTTTCCGCGAGCTCGGCGAGCTGGGCCTGGTGGACGCCACCCCGTACCGGGTGTTCGGCGCCCAGGCCACCGGCTGCTCCCCGGTCTCCGCCGCCTACAAGTCCGGCACCGACGTCGTGTCGCCGGTTCGCCCCGACACCATCGCCCGGTCGCTGGCCATCGGCGCCCCCGCCGACGGGCCGTACGTGCTGGACACCGTGCGCCGCACCGGCGGCGCCGTCGAGGACGTCACCGACGAGGAGGTCGTCGAGGGCATCCGGCTGCTGGCCCGGACCGAGGGCATCTTCGCCGAGACCGCCGGCGGCGTGACCGTGGCGACCGCCAAGAAGCTCATCGAGACCGGTCAGCTCGACCCCGACGCCGACACCGTGCTGCTGATCACCGGCGACGGCCTCAAGACGCTCGACGCCGTGTCCGACCGGATCGGGCCCAAGGCCGTCGTGCCGCCCAACGCCGCCGCCGTCACCGAGGCCCTCGGCCTCTAGGTCACCAGCACTATCGGGGCGTCTCCACACCGTCGAACGCCGGCACGGGCCTCCGCGCCGGCGCTCCACCACGCCGGCACGTCCGCGTCCCGCATCAGTGAGCCCGTCGGCAGCCTCGCGCTGTTGGAGACGATCACCCGGCCCTGCGCGTTCACGAGCGCCGCTCGCGAGCCCAGGTGACGCAGCCTCGGCTGCAACACCCGCTCGAACTCCCGGACGAACACGTCCGCCCCCACCACTCCCGCGAACGCGCCGCCGCGCTGCACCGGCACCGTGAACGTCAGCGTGTACTCATCCGTGCAGAGGTAGTCCACGTACGGTCCGTTCACGTGCCGGCGGCCGGTGTCCCGGGCCACCGTGAACCAGCTTTGCCTTGTGTAGTCCAGGAAGTTGGCGCTGCCCGGCTCCAGGCTGATGAACAGCTGCTCCGGCTGTTCGTTCTCGGACGCCGTCCACCACTCGAACCCGTACTCCTGGTCGGCCAGCACGTGCGGCGCCGCCACATAGCCCGCGCCGATCACCAGGCCGCCCAGCGCGTCGATCACCTGCGGCCGCACCTGGTCCAGGTCCTCGGCCCGCACCTGCTCCACCTCGTCCAGCAGCGACTCCACCGCCACCAGCACCGGCTTCAACCGGTCGAAGACGTCCTCGACGATCGCCGAGACGTGCGCCACGACCTCGTCCTCGCGTTTCATGCCCACCTCGGATGTCCGGGTCGGGAAAGCTTAGGGGTCCAGCAGCTCCAGGTGCATGTCCACCAGCCGGTCCACCGCCTGGAGGATGTGTTCCTCCGTCAACTTCCGGGCCAGCTCCCCGTCCTGGTGCGCGATCGCCTCCGTGATCGCCCGATGCTCCTCGTGCGCGTTCGCGCTGGGCGGCAACCACAACAGGCCGCCCCGCTCCCCCTGCAACTGGATCTCCTGGTGCGTCAACCTCGGCGACTGCGCCGCCGCCGCGACCTCCAGATGGAACTGCCGCTCCGCCCTCGCCGCCGCCAACTCCCGCCCCCGCCGCCCCGCCTGGTCCTCAGGGCCCTCCCTCACCAGCCGCCCCTCCGCCGGCGCAGTGGCCTTCCGGAGGTCTTCCGTCGCCAGCCGCAGCCGCTCCACGTCCTCCGGCGAGCTCCGCTCCGCGGCCAACCTCGCCGCCGCCCCGGCCACCGCCAGGTAGTGGTCCCCGATGTCCCTCAGCTCGCTCAGCGACACCTCGCGCAGCCGCTGCCGCCACGATGCCGGTGATCCGTCGCTCGGCGTGATGACGAAACTTCCGCCACCACGCCCCCGTCTCGTCTCCACCAACTCCTGCTGTCTCAGCGCCACCAGCGCTTCCCGGACCGTCACCGTCGCGACCCCGAACTGCCCGGCCAGCTCCGCCTCGCTCGGCAGCTGCTCCCCGTCCGCCAGCAGCCCCATCGAGATAGCGTCCACCAGCCGCGCCGTCACCGCCTCGGCCCGTCCGAGGTCGCCCAGCGGCGCGAACACGTGCGACCTCGCCTGACCCATCGCCTGCCCTCATCCTTCTCGGCACCGACCCCGGCACACACCCTCGGACCCGCCGTCACCGGCCCCGCCGGCCGCCCTCGTCGTCAATCCTGCCTCAGACTCTTGCCATATGACATATGGCCTCATATGTTTACCGGCATCCCGCTCCTCCGCCACCCGGGACCGCAGGGAGTCGCGATGCGACAGCTGCACCACTTCATCGACGGAACCCACGTCGACTCCGCCTCCGAACCACGCACGGACATCATGGATCCGGCGACGGGCCAGCCCTACTGCACGGCACCGGTGGCCGGGGCGGCGGACGTCGACGGTGCGCTGCACGCAGCGAAGGCGGCCTTCGAGGCGTGGCGCGACACGACACCGGCCCAGCGCCAGCTGGCCTTGCTGAAGATCGCTGACGCAGTGGAGAGCCGGGCCGACGAGTTGGTCCGCGTCGAGTGCGAGAACACGGGAAAACCGTTGGCGCTCACGGCATCCGAGGAACTTCCGGTGGTCGTGGACCAGCTCCGCTTCTTCGCCGGCGCGGCCCGGGTGCTCGAAGGCAAGTCGGCCGGCGAGTACCTGGCCGGTCACACCTCGTTCGTGCGGCGCGAGCCGGTCGGGGTGTGCGCGCAGGTCACGCCGTGGAACTACCCGCTGATGATGGCGGTCTGGAAGATCGCGCCGGCGCTGGCCGCCGGCAACACCGTGGTGCTCAAGCCGTCCGACACCACGCCGGCCTCGACGCTGTTGCTGGCCGAGATCGCCGCCGAGTTCCTGCCGCCGGGCGTGTTCAACGTCGTCTGCGGCGATCGGGACACCGGCCGGGCGCTGGTCAGCCACGAGATCCCGGCGATGGTGTCGATCACCGGCTCGGTCCGCGCCGGCACCGAGGTCGCCGGCGCGGCCGCCGTGGACGTCAAACGTGTGCACCTGGAACTGGGCGGCAAGGCCCCGGTCGTGGTGTTCGCCGACGCCGACATCGAGGCCGCCGCCGAGACGATCGCGATGGCCGGCTACTTCAACGCCGGCCAGGACTGCACCGCCGCGACCCGAGTGCTGGTCGCCGCCGAGGCGCACGACGACTTCGTCGCCGCCCTCACCGCCCGCGCGCTGGCGACCAGGACCGGCGGCCCCGACGACACCTCCGCCGACTACGGTCCGCTCAACAGCGCCGCCCAACTCGACCGCGTCGCCGGCTTCATCGACCGCCTCCCCGCGCACGCGACCGTCCACAGTGGCGGCCAGCGCGTCGGCGACAAGGGCTACTTCTACGGCGCCACCGTGGTTTCCGGCGTTCGACAGCAGGACGAGATCAGCCAGCA
Organism: Kutzneria sp. CA-103260; assembly: GCF_018263855.1. Lineage (GTDB taxonomy): Bacteria > Actinomycetota > Actinomycetes > Mycobacteriales > Pseudonocardiaceae > Kutzneria. The sequence continues at coordinate 6,602,674 of NZ_CP073318.1, forward strand.
CGAGGTGTTCGGGCCCGTGATCACCGTGCAGCGCTTCGCCGACGAGGCCGAGGCGCTGACCGCCGCCAACGGCGTGCCGTACGGGCTGGCGTCCTCGGTGTGGACCACCGACCACCAGCGGGCGATGCGGATGGCCGGCCGCCTCGACTTCGGCTGCGTGTGGATCAACACGCACATCCCGCTCGTCGCCGAGATGCCCCACGGCGGCTTCAAGAAATCCGGCTACGGCAAGGACCTCTCGCTGTACGGGCTGGAGGACTACACCCGCGTCAAGCACGTGATGAGCGCCCTGTAGGACAGCGCCCTTCAGGACATCGGCCCTGCAGAGATTCCGGAGGCCCGCGATGCCCCACCAAGCCCCCGACGTCGCGCTCGGCGGCCGGCCGCCCGCGGCCGCCGACGTGCCCGCGGTCCGGCTGCGCGGCCTGCGCAAGAGCTTCGGCCCGATCACCGCGGTCGACGGCGTCGACCTCGACATCCGACCGGGTGAATTCTTCTCCATGCTCGGGCCGTCCGGCTCGGGCAAGACGACCGTGCTGCGCATGATCGCCGGCTTCGAGCAGCCCACCGCCGGCGCCATCGAACTCGGCGGCCGGGACGTGAGCCGGCTGGCGCCGTTCGACCGGGACGTGAACACCGTTTTCCAGGACTACGCGCTGTTCCCGCACATGAGCGTGCGTCGCAACGTCGAGTACGGACTCAAGGTCAAGCGCGTGCCCCGGGCCGAGCGGAAGCGTCGGGCCGCCGATGCGCTGCGGTCCGTACGCCTGGAGGACTTCGGCCGCCGCCGACCGTCCCAGTTGTCCGGTGGGCAGCGCCAACGCGTCGCCCTGGCCCGAGCCCTGGTCAACCGGCCCAAGGTGCTGTTGCTCGACGAGCCGCTGGGCGCGCTCGACCTGAAACTCCGACACGCGATGCAGAGCGAACTCAAGCAACTACAGCGAGATGTCGACATCACCTTCGTGTTCGTCACCCACGACCAGGACGAGGCGCTGACCATGAGCGACCGGATCGCGGTGTTCAACGCCGGCCGGATCGAGCAGGTCGGCACCCCGCAGGAGGTCTACGAGCGGCCCTCGACCGCGTTCGTCGCCGGCTTCGTCGGCACCTCCAACCTGCTCGGGGGACGCGCGGCGGAAACGGTGATCGGCATGACCGGGCTGTTCAGCATCCGCCCCGAGAAGATCCGCATCGACGGCGACCTGGCCCGACCGGCCGGTCCCGGCGAGACCAGCGCGACCGGCACCGTCACCGACGTGGTGTACGCCGGCGCGACCATGCGCTTCGAGGTGACCCTGGACGCCGGCGGGCAGCTGTCCGTGGTGCGGCAGAACACCGACGGCGTGCCGGGCTTCAGCAACGGCCGGGTCCGGCTGACCTGGCGGCACGAGCACAACTTCCCGGTCACCGGCACCGAATGAAAGGTCGATCATGAAGAACACGGCGCTGCTGGCCGGACTGCTCGCGGCGGGCCTCGCGCTCACCGCCTGCGGCACCACCAGCGGCAACTCGACGGCCACCGGCGGCACCCAGGGCTTCACCCCGCCGGCCCTGGCCGCCCTCGGCAAGCTCGGCCCGGGCGAGGGGCAGCTGTCCGTGCTGGCCTGGCCCGGCTACGCGGAGAACGGCTCCAACGACCCCAAGGTCAACTGGGTGACCCCGTTCGAGCAGCAGACCGGCTGCAAGGTCAACGTCAAGCCGTTCGGCACCTCCGACGAGGCCATCAGCCTGATGAAGACCGGCCAGTACGACGTCGTCTCCGCCTCCGGCGACGCCTCCCTGCGGCTGATCGCCTCCGGCGACGTGGAGCCGGTGAACACCTCGCTCGTGCCCAACTACAACGACGTGTTCGGCTTCCTGAAGAACCAGTCCTGGAACAGCGTCAACGGCGTCGCCTACGGCATCCCGCACGGCTGGGGCGCCAACCTGCTCACCTGGCGCACCGACAAGGTCACCCCGGCCCCCACCTCCTGGTCGGTGATGTTCGACCCGAACTCCAAGTACAAGGGCAAGATCACCGCCTACGACTCACCGATCTACATCGCCGACGCTGCCCTGTACCTCAAGGCGCACCAGCCCGACCTGGGCATCAAGAACCCCTACGCGCTGGACAGCACCCAGTTCCAGGCCGCCGTCGACCTGCTCAAGAAGCAGCGGCCCCTGGTCAGCGAGTACTGGTCGGACTACCTCAAGGAGAGCCAGTCCCTGACCAGCGGCGACACCGTCATGGGCACCGCCTGGCAGGTGACCGTCAACGTGACAAAGGGCGGTGGTGTGCCGCTGGAGTCGACGGTGCCGTCCGAGGGCGCGACCGGCTGGTCGGACACCTGGATGGTGGCGGCCAAGTCGCAGCACAAGAACTGCGCCTACATGTGGCTGAACTACATCGTCAGCCCCAAGGTCAACGCCCAGGTCGCCGAGTACTTCGGCGAGGCCCCGGCCAACTCCAAGGCGTGCGCGCAGACCGCCGACCCCAAGCACTGCGACACTTACCACGCCGGCGACGCCGGGTACGCGTCGAAGATCGCCTACTGGACCACGCCGATCTCCCAGTGCCTGGACGGCCGCGCCGACGTCAAGTGCGAGGACTACGGCGCGTGGACCCAGGCCTGGACCGAGATCAAGGGCTGACCCGTGACCGCCGCGATCACGAACCCGCCGCCGCGTCGCTCGTCCGGGGCGTCACCAGACCGCACGCCGTCGCGGACGTCACGGCGCCGCCGGTTGTCGGCCTACCTGCACCGCACACCGGGACTGCGGCTGGGCATCCTGCTGTCTGCGCCGCTGGCCTGGCTCGGTGTGGCCTACCTGGGCGCGCTGGCGGCGCTGTTCGTGACCGCGTTCTGGACCACCGACGTGTTCACCGGACAGGTGGTGGTGAGCTGGTCGCTGGACAACTTCGCCACCCTGTTCCGGGACGCGGTGTACCGCACCATCACCATCCGCACGGTCGGCGTGGCGGTGCTGGTCACCGTGATCGACGCCGTGATCGCCTTCCCGATGGCGTTCGCCATGGCCAAGCTCGCCTCCCGGCGCGCCCAGCGGCTGCTGGTGATCGCCGTGATGACTCCGCTGTGGGCCAGCTACCTGGTCAAGGCCTACGCCTGGCGGTCCATGCTGTCCGGCAACGGCGTGCTGCACTGGCTGCTGGCCCCGGTCGGCCTGGACGGCCCGGGCTACGGCCTGCCGGCCACCGTGATCACGCTGTCGTACCTGTGGCTGCCCTACATGATCCTGCCCATCTACGCCGGCCTGGACCGGCTGCCCGACTCCCTGGTCGACGCCTCCGGTGACCTCGGCGCCCGCTCGGTGCGGACGTTCTTCTCCGTCGTGCTGCCGCTGGCCATGCCGGCGGTCATCGCCGGCTCGATCTTCACCTTCTCCCTGTCGCTGGGCGACTACATCGCCGTCAAGATCGTCGGCGGCACCAGCCAACTGCTCGGCAACGTCGTCTACGACAACATCGGCGCCGCCAACAACCTGCCGTTCGCCGCCACGGTCGCCCTCGTGCCCGTGGTGATCATGCTCGTCTACCTGGCCGCCGTACGCCGAACCGGCGCCCTCGACACTCTTTAGCTTGGGGGGAATCCCCCCACCCCGACCCCGATTTCTGTAGCTGCAAGGGTTTTCAGCACGACACATCGTTCCGGACACACCTCAGGAGGCGCGGTCGTGACCTTCTCCCGGACCACACGGCGGGTGCTGCTGGCCGCGCTCGTGCTCGGCCTCGCGGTGATCTACTTCCCGCTGCTCGTCGTGTTCCTCAACTCCTTCAACGACGATCCGACGTTCGGCTGGCCGCCGGCCGGCTTCACGCTGGAGTGGTGGAGCCGGGCCGCCGCCAACGAGGGCGCACTGGCCGCGCTGCGCACCAGCGTCGTGGCCGGCCTCTCGGCCACCGCCATCGCGCTGGTGCTCGGCACCATGGCGGCGTTCGCCCTGCAGCGCTACCGGTTCATCGGCCGCAACCCCGTCTCGCTGCTCGTCGTGCTGCCGATCGCACTGCCCGGCATCGTCACCGGCATCGCGCTGAACAACGCGTTCCGCACCATCCTCGGCGTCAACCTGGGCTTGTTCACGGCGATCGTCGCGCACGCCACGTTCTGCATCGTGGTGGTGTTCAACAACGTCGTGGCCCGGCTGCGCCGCATGGGCAACAACCTGGAGGAGGCGTCGATGGACCTCGGCGCCGACGGCATCACCACCTTCCGGCTCGTCACGTTCCCGATGCTGCGCTCGGCCCTGCTGGCCGGCGGACTCCTCGCCTTCGCCCTCTCCTTCGACGAGATCATCGTCACCACGTTCACCCTCGGCGCGGGCATGGAGACCGTGCCGATCTGGATCTACGACAACCTCTTCCGGCCCAACCAGGCCCCGATCGTGAACGTCGTCGCCGCCGTCCTGATCCTGGCCTCGACCGTGCCGGTCTACCTGGCCCAGCGGCTGTCCGGCGACAGCGCCTCCGGTGGGCGGCTCTAGAAACCGCGTGCCGACCAAGGCGTCCCGGTGCGATCATCGGTTCATGACCGCTACCCGAAAGGCCGATGCCGCGTAGGCCACCGGCGCAGGTGCGCGCCCATGCTCCCTTCCGTAATCCCGTGTCGAGCTTCTCGGCCGTTCCCGGGTTGTCCACCCGTGGCCGCTGGGCCATCGCCCGGCTGGAACGCACCCGCCGGTCGCCCGGCGAGGTGTCGCGAATGCTCCGCCATTGGGCGGACTTCGTCCGTGCGCCGACCCATCGGATCTGGGACCACGACCATCCCGGTTGCGGCTTCGAGCCATGCTGCCCGGACTACCGCACCCTGCGGGATCAGCTCGACCTCGTGCTCACCGCCCTCCCTTCTCGCGATGCCAAGCGTTTGCGGCGACGCATCGCCCTAGTGGACGACTCGTGGTGACCCACGCCGGGCGATCAGCGGGCCGTCCCGGCTCGCGACGACAGCCACGTCCCCGTCCTCATCAGTGCGCAACACCGTCGCCCCTTCCCGTTTCAAGGCGTCGACGATCATCGGACTGGGATGCCCGAACGGGTTGCCGGCCCCGACACTGACCATCGCCACCCGCGGATGCACCCGTTCCAGGAAGCGCGGCAGCGAGTAGCGGCTGCCGTGATGTGGCACCTTCAGCACATCGGCGGACAGATCCTCGTTGTCGGCCAACAGATTGGCCTGCCCCTCCAGTTCGACGTCGCCGGTGAGCAGAATCCGGCCGGCCGACGTGTCGGCGCGCAGCACCAGCGACGCGTCGTTCACCGGCGTGCCGTCGGCGTTCGGTCCGAGATGACTCGGCGCCGTCCTCGGCGCGATCACGGTCATGCTCACTCCCGGCAACTCGAACCGTTGTCCCGCAACAATGTCCACTACCTTCACGCCGGCGTTCGCGGCCTGCCGCCGCACCTGGTCCCACGCCCACGCCGGCTCGTGCAGCGGTCCGACACCGACCGCGCCGACCGGGTAGTCGCTGAGCACCGACGACAAGCCGCCGACATGGTCCGCGTGCAAATGACTGAGCACCACCAGCGGAATGCTGACCACGCTGAGCCGGCGCAGACAGCCCACGATGGAGGTGAGGTCCGGGCCCGTGTCGATCACCACCACGCGGCCCGGCTCGGACGTCGCCACCACATGCGCGTCGCCCTGCCCCACATCGCAGCTCACCATCGCCCACCCTGTCGGCGGCCAACCGGATCCAGCGAGCCGGGCCGGCATCAACACCACCACCGCGACCACCACAACCACCGCCACCACAACTCTCAGCCGCCGCGACCGCAACACGGCCCAGCCGACAAGCAACACTGCGGTCAACAACGCCGAACCCAGCAGCCCACTCGGCCACCGCAGCGTCGCCAGCGGCATTGAGGACGTGAAGCGGGCGACGTGGATGAGCCACCACGCCTCCGGGCTCGTCACCCGGACCAGCAACTCCCCCAAGCCCTGATTGACCGGCGTCGCCACGGTCGCCAGCACGCCGATCACCGTGGCCGGCGCGACCACCGGCTCGGCGAGCAGGTTGGCAAACACCGCGACCACGCTGACTTCGCCGGACAGGCCAGCGACGACCGGTGCGGTGACCAGGTGGGCGGCCAACGGCGCCGCCACCGCCTCGGCGATGCCGGGCGGCACGCCCTTGTCCCGCAACCAAGTCGCCCACCGGGGCGCGACCAGCACCAGTGCCCCGGTGGCCAGCACCGACAGCGCGAACCCGGCGTTCAGACCGAGCGCCGGGTCGATCGGCACCAGCACCACCACCGACCAGGCCAGCGCCGGCAGCAGCGATCTCTCACGGCCCAGCACCAGGGCCAGCAGCGCCAGGCCGCCCATCACAGCCGCTCGCAGCACGCTCGGCTCCGGACCGGCGAGGATGACAAACCCGATCACCGCCAAGCCGGCGCCGACACCCGCGACCCGCGGTCCCATGCCCAGCAACCGGATCGTGAACAGCACCGCGCCAGCCACGATCGCCAGATTGGCACCGCTGACCGCGAGCAGGTGGGTCATGCCGGCGACCTTGAACTCGTCGGAGACCCGCGGCGACAGCTTCGCCGTGTCGCCCACGACAAGTCCTGGCACCAGGCCCGCTTGCTCTTCCGGCAGCACCGCCGACGCTCGTCGCAGTCCTCCGCGCAGCGCTGCCGCGGCTTGTTGCCACACCGGGGCCGGCGTCACCTCGGCTGGCGATCCCCTGGCCTGCACGACCGCGACCGTCAGGTCACCGCCCCGGGGAGAAGCCGCTCGCCCGGTGACGGTGAGCCATTGCCCCGGCAGCAGATCGGCCCAATCCTTGGCCTGGGCCAGCACGACCACGTCACCCGCCGGGACGAGCACCCGGTCGGCTCCGCCCTGTCGGCCGCCGAATCCTTGTGTGCGAAGGGGTTTCGGCCGTTCCGACACCTCAACCCGCAGCTTGACAATCGCGCCCCGCTCGGCCTCGTGCCGCAGCGGATGCGTGGCCGAGGCATGGATCACCGTCGCGATCCAACACGTGGCCAGCGAGCCGAGAGCGATCACGAGCACCGCCTGGGGCCGCCAGCGCAGCGAGCGGAAGGCGACCACCAAGGACGTTGCCACGGCCAGCACGCCGACCAGCCAGCTGAACTGCCAGCCCCAGGCCAGGCCCACCGTCGCGACCGCCCACACCACCAGGGCGACCGGAACCATCCGCGTGTCAGTCATCTGGCGGCCCCGCCTCCTTGCCTGCGGGGAGGCGCATGCGCATGAACGGCGGCGACCTGAGGTACCGGACCACTTCGATCACCGCGGCCACGCCCGCGACGACCAGAGCCCACCAGAACTGTTGCCCGCAAACGAGAACGACCGGCAAGGCCGCCACCGCCAGCCGTGGCCGGCACGCCTTCGCGAACCGGGCCGCGCGCCCCACCCGACTCCGCTCGGCCTCATCCGACCAAACCCGAGCATTGGTCATGTCGGCATCCGGGGGAACCGAGCGCGGGGTGGTGGTCATGTCTGCACCAAGTCCTTGAGGCGGTTGAATCTGGTGGGGCCGATGCCGTCGACCTCGCGGAGCTGGTCGACGGACTGGAAACGGCCGTTCTTGGCACGCCACTGGAGAATGTGTTGCGCCATGGTGGGACCGACACCGGGCAGGGCCTCGAGCTCCGCCTGGGTGGCGGTGTTGAGATTGACCTTCCCGGCCGGCTGCTGCGGCCCGGGAGCCGACTGGGGTTGAGGCACGCCGACGGCGATCTGCTCGCCGTCGGACAGCTTGCGGGCCAGGTTGAGCTGGGTGAGGTCGGCGTCGGGCAACGGGCCGCCGGCGGCCTGCAGGGCGTCCGCGACACGAGCGCCGTCGGGCACCGTGACCAGGCCGGGCCGGGCTACCTTGCCGACCACACTGACAACGAGCGGCCCGGCTCTGCCCGCCCCCGCACTGTGCGCGGCGGTTGGGGTGGCGGGGGCGGGCAGGGCGGGTGGCTGCTCCAGCACAGGCCGGCTCAACCACATGCCCAGGGCAGCGGCCAGCGCGGCGAGGATCGCCACACCGGCAAGGGCGAGCACCACCGTTCGGGGTCGGCGGACTCGGGCGCCTCCGGGCAGCCAGCGCTCGACCGACGGACCGGCCCGGTCCTCGGACTGGTCCTGCGGTTCGGGCACGGCGCCGCCGAGCACTTCGGCCAGGCGCTTGCGCACCTGTTCCGCGTGGTTGGAGGCGCCTGGGCGCAGTCGATCGAGCACGCCGCCGACGCTAGGGCGCGGGGGTCGGCCGAGGGGCACGTGAAGATCGGGATGTGGACAACTCGGGGCCTGTGGACAACTGCCCGGAAACGATCTTTGCATGGGCCGAGCGGAGTGGGCCAGGGGGACAATGGTGGGTTGGGCTCGGAGACGAGGGTCCTCGCATCAGGAGTGCGGAAACCCGTCACGACACGGAGAATCCGGCCAGGCCAGCGGAAAACCCGGTGCCGAGCCGGACAAACGAGATCACCGGCCGCGACGGCAGGAGTGCCACGTCACGGAGACGAAGCGCAGCGGCGGTATCAGCGAACCGGAAGTGGGTCAGGCCGGCGGGGTCAGGCCACCCGGGACGACCACCACGCCCAGCACGCCCGGGCCGGTGTGGGCGCCGATCACCGCGCCCACCTCGGAGATCAGGCAGCCGGGCGAGTTCGGGAGCCGGGACTCGAGCTTGGCCGCCAGTTCGGCGGCTCGTTCGGGGGCGGCGAGGTGGTGCACGGCCAGTTCGACGGGCCCCCGCCCGGCGGCGTTGGCGGCCAAGTCGACAAGGCGGGCGATGGCCCGGCTGGTGGTGCGGACCTTCTCCAGCGGCACGATCCGGCCGTCCTCGACGTGCAGCAGGGGCTTGACCGACAGCGCGGTGCCCAGCAGGGCGGCGGTGGTACCGATCCGGCCGCCGCGTCGAAGATGCTCCAGGGTCTCCACGGAGAAGAACGTCCGGGCCCGAGCGGCTACCCGAGTGGCGGCGCGCTCAACCTCAACGGCGGAGGCCCCAGCGGCAGCGGCGTCGGCAGCGGCCAGTGCGGCGAAGCCGAGACCCATGGCGGTGGACCGCGAGTCGACGATCCGCACCCGGTCCGGCCCGACCTCCTCGGCCGCCATCCACGCCGCGTTCCACGTGCCGGACAACTCCCCCGACAGGTGCACGGCGACAACCGCCTCGGCTCCGTCCTCCAGAGCCTTGCGGTACTCGGCGGCCAGCTCGGCGGGGTTGGCCCGGGACGTGGTGACGGTCCGCCGGTCGCCGAGCGCCCCGGCCAGCTCGACCGGCCCGAAGTCGACGCCGTCCAGCCGTCCGACCCCGTCGACCAGGACATGCAGCGGAATCACCCGCACCGAGCGCCGATCGGCGAAGCCTTCCGGCAGGTACGCGGTGGAGTCGGTGACGACGGCGACGGACACGGCCGCCCAGCCTACGTGCTGATGTGGTCCAGGCGGCGGCGGACCATGTCCGCCAATGCCTGCCCCACGGCGCGGTGCGCGTCGAATCCCCAGTGGATGCCGTCCGGGTTGCCGTGCCCGCCAAGGACGTGATCGCCGATCAAACCGGGCAGGTCGAGCAGCGGAACGTCGTGCCGCACGCCCCACCGCCGCACGGCGGCCTCCCCGGCCGGCCGGCCGGTGTGCACGTAGCCGTACACGGCGGCGCGATGCACCGCCGGCACGAAGCCGACGACGGGCAGCCCCGGCCGCAATGTCCGCACGGCCCGCACGCAGTCGTCCAGGTACCGCTCCGTCAACGAGGCCGGCAGCGCGACCGGCCGACCGCCGAACAGCCGGGAAAGGTGCGGTTGGGCGGCCAGATACGCGGCACGAACCCGTCGCCGCAGCGAGTCCGGCCGCAGGTAGCGCAGCCCTTCCCGCAGGTACGTGGGCAGCGGCGACGGCAAGGTGTCCATGCCGCCCACGGCCAACACCAGCACGTCGGCCTTGGCCAGCCCGGCCCAGAACCGAGGATCCCCCGTCACGGCCCACCACGCGTCCCGTGCGGTCCACCCGAAGCCGGCGATCAGCTCCGAGGCGCCGCCCAGCTCACCGGCGGCCACCGACGGCCACAGCCGCGGATCGTCGGCGGCCAGCGGCCCGACCGGCCCGTGGAAGCAGAGCGAGTCGCCGAGGACGAGCAGGTTCACGCGCCGGCGTTGTACGTGAGCAGCCGCCAGCGGCCGTCGCCGCCTGGACGCCGCGCCAGCACCGCCCAGTGGCAGTTGCTCAGCCCGCCCAGCTGCGGCCAGATCGACACCGGCATGGTCAGCAGCTGCGCGGTCAGCGCGGTGATCAGGCCCCCGTGCGCGCACAGCAGCACGGTGCCGTCCTGCTCCTCGTCCAGCTCGTTGACGAGATCATGGGCGCGCGTGGCCACCTCGACCCGGGACTCCCCGCCGGGAGGCGCCCACGTGGGGTCGGACTGCCAGGTCTTGATGCCGCCCGGGTAGCTGGCGTCCACCTGGGCCGAGGTCAGCCCCTGCCAGTCGCCGATGTCGGTCTCCCGCAGCCTCTTGTCCAGCCGCAGCGGCAGCCCGCTGGCCTCGACCAGGATCTTCGCCGTGTCGGTGGCCCGCCGCAGGTCGGAGGCGACCACCAGGTGCGGCTCGTAGGCCAGCAGCGCGGGCGTCGCGGCCCGCGCCTGCTCCCGGCCCCGCTCGGTGAGCGGGGAATCCAGGTGGCCCTGCCAGTGGCCGCTGGCGTTGTGCTCGGTCTGCCCGTGCCGCCACAGCAGGATTCTGCTCAGGGTCATGAACCGTCCTCACTGGACCCGTCGTCGAACGGGATCTCCGGGCAGTCCTTCCACAGCCGCTCCAGGCCGTAGAAGACACGCTCCTCGGTGTGCTGGACGTGCACGACCACGTCGACGAAGTCGAGCAGCACCCAGCGGCCCTCGCGGGCGCCCTCGCGGCGGACCGGCTTGGTGCCGGCCTCCCGCATCTTCTCCTCGACGGCGTCCACGATCGCGCCGACCTGACGCTCGTTGGGCGCCGACGCGATCACGAAGCAGTCCGTGATCACGAGCTGGTTCGACACGTCCAGCACCTTGATGTCGTGCGCCTTCTTGTCGGCGGCCGCTGCCGCGGCCACCAGCGCCAGCCGTCGTGCCTCGTCGGTGGCTGCCACGTCACTCCCTGCGTTCTTCAACTACGGATGAGTGCAAAGGGTACCGTCCCCGGCCGCGCGAAAAACCCGTTGACCTGGGTGCGGCCGTCGCGATCAGATATCGGCACACGGCCGCAGTGGGTGGCCCAACCGAAGGGAGGTGTGCGAATGCTCGGGAAGTCTCTCGGCGCGCTCGCGCTTCGTCCCGTCGGGCGTACGCGATAGCGCGCCAGGACTGACGAGTACGGGTCCCCCGGTCCAGGCGCCGGATCGGGGGATTCCCGTCAGCTCGGCCCAGATCCATCAGCACTGGTAGAGGCCGCGCTTGGAGATGTACTGCACCACCCCGTCCGGCACCAGGTACCAGACCGGCAGGCCGGCGCAGACCCGGTCCCGGCAGGCGGTGGACGAGATCGCCATCGCCGGCACCTCGATCAGGCTCACCGAGCCCGCGGGCAGGTGGTGGCCGTCCAGCCGGAATCCCGGCCGGGTGACGCCGATGAAGTGGGCCCGGGTGAACAGCTCGTCGACCCGCTTCCAGGACACGATCTGCGACAGCGCGTCCGCGCCGGTGATGAAGAACAGGTCGTCGTCGGGGAACCGGTCGGCCAGGTCGGTGAGCGTGTCGGCGGTGTAGGTGGGGCCGCCGCGGTCGATGTCCACGCGGCTGACCGAGAACCGGGGATTGGACGCCGTCGCGATCACGGTCATCAGGTAGCGGTCCTCGGCGGCGGCCACGTCGCGGCCGCTCTTCTGCCAGGGCTGCCCGGTCGGCACGAAGATGACTTCGTCCAGCTCGAACTTGGCCTGGACCTCGCTGGCCGCCACGAGGTGGCCGTGGTGGATCGGGTCGAAGGTGCCGCCCATGACCCCGATCCGGCGCTTGTCGGTCATAACGGCCCAGCGTAGGCAGCCATCACCAGAACGGCCTGTGCGAGCGCCGAAGTGTGAGGAACCGCTAGTCGGTGAACCCAGCGGCGGGGCGCCCGCCGGCAGCAGGCGCCCCGAACCGCTCAGTCCAGCGGCGCGACCACTTTCTCGGTGCCGACCTCGCGCACCAGGATCGCCTCCATCGGGCACGACTCGGCGGCGGTGACCACCTCGTCGTCGGCGTCGACCTCGTCGGCGACCGGTGTCCCGTAGCCGCCGTCGAGCTTGAAGTACTTCGGCGAGGTGCCGGCGCACACGCCGGAGCCGATGCACGTGCCCGAGTCGATCGAAATCTGCCAGCGGCCGTCTTCCGTCACGCTGTCCTCCTCAGCCAGTCCAGGAACGCGTCAATCTTCTCTCACCAGGCGACCGGCAGCGCCTGGAGGCCACGGATGAGCCGTCCCTGCTTGAACGGCACCTCCTCGACCGGCACGGCGAACCGCAGGCCGGGCAGCCTGCGCAGCACGGTGCCGACGGCGACCTGCAGCTCCAGCCGGGCCAGCTGCGCGCCGAGGCAGTGGTGCACGCCGTGGCCGAACGCGATGTGCGGGTTGTTCTCCCGGTGGAAGTCGATCTCGTCGGGGTGGTCGAACACCGTGCCGTCGCGGTTGGCCGCCGCATTCTGTGTCATCACGGCCTCGCCCGCCTTGACCAGCGTGCCGCTGAGCATGACGTCCTCGGTGGCGATCCGCGGGAAGCCGGCGGCGGTGCCCAGCGGCGTCACCCGCAGCAGCTCCTCGATCGCCGGCTCCAGCAGGTCGGGGTCTTCTTGCAGCTCGCGCAGCAGGCGCGGCTTGCTGAGCAGCGTGTACAGGAAGTTGCCGGTCTGGTTGGCAGTCGTCTCGTGCCCGGCGACCAGCAGCGTGACGCCGAACTGAACCAGCTCGTCCTCGGACAGCCGGTCCTCCTCGTCGCGGGCGTGCACCAGCACACCGAGCAGGTCGTCGCTCGGCTGTTCACGACGCTTGGCCACCAGGCTCGCCAGGTAGTCCCGCAGCCCGTCGCGGCCCTGCTGGATCTCCTCCACGGTGAAGGCGGTGAGCGACAGTGCCGCGTCCGACCAGGCACGGAACTGGTCCCGGTCCTCGTAGGGCACGCCGAGCAGCTCGCAGATCATGGTGATCGGCAGCGGCAGCGCGAGGCCCTCGACCAGGTCGGCCGGCGGCCCCTGCTGCTCGATCCTGTCCAGCAGGCCGTCCACGACCTCCTGGGCGCGCGGGCGCAGCATCTCGATGCGCCGCATGGTGAACGCCTTCGCGACCAGCTTGCGCAGCCGGCTGTGGTCCGGCGGGTCCATGGTCAGCAGGTTGGTGTCGGTCTGCATCAGGGGGAAGGTCCGGGGCACATCGGCGTTGAGCGTGGCCGCGCGGCTGAACCGCGGGTCGCCCATCACAGTCTTGATGTCCTCGTAGCTGGTGGCCATCCAGGCCTCGCCGCCGTACGGCATGCTCACCCGGCCGAGCTGGCCGGCGTCACGTAGCCGGCCGTACTCGGGATCGAGGTCGAGGCCCTTGGCCTCGCTGAACGGGTATGGGCACGCGCCGCGGTCGACAGTCGTCATGTCAGGCTCCCCATGGCCGAACTGAGATGTAAGCTTCCGCTTACATCTCTGACGATAAGCACCCGGCTACCGCGCGTCAACCAACGGGATCGGTGTCGACTCGTTCGAGCAGCACGGCCACGGCCTTGAGCATCAGCCGCGTCACCGCCTCCGGATCGGCGCTGACCAGCGGCTCCTTGCGCACGACCGAGCGCAGCGTGCCCAGCCCGACCAACCAGGCCAGCACCAGGTCCACCCGCAGGTCCGCGTCCCCGGCCTCGGTCAGCGAGCCCAGGGCCCGGACATAGTCCTGGCTGAGCTCCTTGCGGATGGCGTCGGCAGCGCTGTCGTGGCCGCTGGAGCGCAGCGCCGCCAGCCACACGCTCTCCTGCGCCTCGGCGCGGTCCGGGCTGAGCATCCTGGCCAGGGTCTTGGCCAGCACCTGTTCGGCCGGCGACTCAGTGACCAGCACCCGGCTCTCGGTGGCCAGCACGACGTGGAACAGGTCTTCCTTGCTGCCGTAGTAGCGGAACAGCAGCGCCTGGTTCACGCCCGCGCGGTCGGCGATGTCGCGCACCGTCGTCCGCTCGTAGCCACGTTCGGTGAACAGCTCCTGGGCCGCTCGCAGCAAGGCCGCCTTGGTGGCCGACGCGTCACGTCTGCGGTGTTCGGGCGCTTCTGAAGTCACGCCCGTGAACGTACCGGCGGTGTCAGGAGGAGGGACGGACGTGACCGTCGCCCCACACCACCCACTTCGTCGAGGTCAGCTCGGCCAGTCCCATCGGGCCGCGGGCGTGCAGCTTCTGGGTGGAGATGCCGATCTCCGCGCCCAGGCCCAGCTCGCCGCCGTCGGTGAAGGAGGTCGCGGCGTTGACCATGACGGCCGCCGCGTCCACCCGGGCCACGAAGTCCCGAGCCGCGCGGACGTCGTCGGAGACGATCGCCTCGGTGTGGCCGCTGCCGTGCTCGCCGATGTGCTCGACGGCCTCGTCCAGCGAGTCGACAACCCGCATCGCGATGTCCAGGGACAGATATTCGGTGTCCCAGTCGGCGTCGACGGCCGGCTCCACGTCGGCCAACTCGGCGGCGCGCTTGTCGCCGTGCACGGTGACGCCGTGCTCCTTGAGCCGGCGCACAGCCTCCGGCACGAACCGCTCGGCGACGTCCTGGTGCACCAGAACCGTCTCGGCGGCGTTGCACACGCTGGGCCGGCGGGTCTTGGAGTTGATCAGAATCCGGTGCGCCATCTCGAGATCGGCGCCGCGGTCCACGTAGACATGGCAGTTGCCGACGCCAGTCTCGATCGTCGGCACGGTCGCCTGCTGCACGACTGCGGAGATCAGGCCGGCGCCACCGCGCGGGATCACCAGATCGACCAGGCCGCGCGCGGTGATGAGGTGGTGCACGGAGACGCGGTCGTGACACGGCAGCAACTGGACCGCGTCGGCCGGGAAGTCGTTGTCCGCCAACACTTCGCGAAGCACCTTCACCAGCGCGGTGTTGGACTGCTCGGCATTGGAGGAACCGCGGAGCAGCACGGCGTTGCCGGCCTTGAGCGTGAGGCCGGCGGCGTCCACCGTGACGTTGGGGCGGGCCTCGTAGACGATGCCGACGACACCGAGCGGCACCTGCACCTGGCGCAGCTCCAGGCCGTTGGGCAGGGTCGAGCCGCGGCGCACGTCGCCGATCGGGTCCGGCAGGCCGGCGACCGAGCGCAGGCCATCGGCAATGCCGGCGATGCGCTTCTCGTTCAGAGAGAGCCGATCCAGCAGCGCGTCGCCGATGTCGGACTTGCGGCCCGCTTCCAGGTCACGCTCGTTGGCGACCAGGATGTCGGCGGCGTTGGCCTGCAACGCGTCGGCCATCGCCAGCAGCACGGCGTTCTTGCGCTGGGTGTTGGCGGCCGCGAGGCTCTTGGCGGCGACTCGCGCCCGCCTGGCGGCGTCGTGGACCTGGTCCCGCAGCTCGTCGGTCACCTGTAGGATTGTAGAACAATCTCGCTCGACCCGGAATACGGCCGCCGACCTCGGGCGGCGACAACACTTCCAGATTCGTGGTGTAGGCATGTGGTCATGGACGACCACGCCTTGCGCGAGCAGGCAGAGGAACACCTCCGGTCCCTGGCCGGGCCGGCGGCGAGACTCCGCGACGACCAGTGGACGGCGATCAGCGCACTGGTGTCGCAGCGCAGGCGTGCGCTGGTCGTGCAGCGCACGGGGTGGGGCAAGTCGGCGGTGTACTTCATCGCCACGGCGCTGCTGCGCTCCCTCGGCGAGGGGCCGACGGTGATCGTGTCGCCGCTGCTGGCCCTGATGCGCAACCAGGTGGAGGCGGCGGCCCGCGCGGGGGTGCGCGCGGCGACGATCAACTCCGCCAATCTCGGCGAGTGGCAGGAGGTCCAGGACGCCGTCACCGCCGGCGGCGTGGACGTGCTGCTGGTGAGCCCGGAACGGCTGAACAACCCGGACTTCCGTGACAACGTGCTGCCCAGTCTGACCGCGAGCGCCGGCCTGCTCGTGGTGGACGAGGCGCACTGCATCTCCGACTGGGGCCATGACTTCCGGCCCGACTACCGCCGGCTCCGCACGCTGCTGGGTGAGCTGCCGGAAGGCGTGCCGGTGTTGGCGACGACGGCGACCGCGAACGACCGCGTGGTCCGGGACGTCGCCGACCAGTTGGGCATCGGCGGCACCCAGACCCTGGTGCTGCGCGGCCCGCTGGACCGGGAAAGTCTGCACCTGGCCGTGGTCGCGTTGCCGAGTCCAGCGGCCCGACTGGGCTGGCTGGCCGAGAAGCTGACCGAACTCCCCGGCTCCGGCATCATCTACACACTGACGGTGTCGGCGGCCGAGGACGTGGCGTCGTTCCTGCGTGAGCGCGGCTTCGAGGTGGCGGCGTACTCCGGCAAGACCGACCCGGCCGAACGCGAGCGGGCCGAGGCGGACCTGCTGGCCAACCGGGTCAAGGCACTGGTGGCGACCTCGGCGCTGGGCATGGGGTTCGACAAGCCGGACCTGGGTTTTGTGGTGCACCTGGGCGCGCCGCAGTCGCCGATCGCCTACTACCAGCAGATCGGCCGCGCCGGCCGCGGCGTGCAGCGCGCGGAGGTGTTGCTGCTGCCGGGTCGCGAGGACCGGGAGATCTGGCAGTACTTCGCGTCGCTGGCCTTCCCGCCGGAACACGTGGTGCGCCAAGTGCTCGACGCGCTCGGGGGCAGCGACCGTCCACTGTCGACGGCCGCGTTGGAGCCGATGGTGGAGCTGTCCCGCAGCCGGCTCGAAGTGGTGCTCAAGGTGCTGGACGTGGACGGTGCGGTGCACCGGGTGCGCGGCGGCTGGGTGTCGACGGGCGCGCCGTGGCAGTACGACGAGGAGCGCTACGGCCGGCTCGGCGAGGCGCGCCGGGCCGAGCAGCAGGCGATGCTCGACTACCAGGCCACCGACGGCTGCCGGATGGAGTTCCTCTTGCGGCAGCTGGACGATCCGACGGCGGCTCCGTGTGGGCGGTGCGACAACTGCACGGGCCGGCGGTGGAGCGTCGAGGTGTCCGGCTCGTCGGCGACGGCCGCACAGGACCGGCTGAGCCGGCCAGGCGTGGAGATCGCGCCGCGCAAGATGTGGCCGAGCGGCATGTCCGGGCTGGGCGTGCCGCTGTCCGGCAAGATCCCGGCCGGGCAGCAGGCCGAGGAGGGCCGGGCGCTGGGCCGGCTGACCGACATCGGCTGGGGCAACCGCCTGCGCGACCTGCTGGCCGATGCCACGCCCGACCAGCCGGTGCCGGACGACGTCTTCAAGGCCTGCGTGCAGGTGCTCGCGTCGTGGAAGTGGGACCAACGGCCTTCCGGCGTGGTGACCATCGGCTCCCGCCGCCGGCCGAAGCTCGTCGCCAGCCTCGGCGAGCAGCTGGCCTCGATCGGGCGCCTGACCTACCTCGGCGAGATCGAGTCACGCGGCGAGGGCACCCGACGCAGCAACAGCGCCCAACGCCTCGCCGGCCTGTGGCAGGGCCTGCACGCTCCGTCCTGGATCGCCGACAGCGACAACGCCTTCACCGGTCCCGTGCTGCTCGTCGACGATCTCGTGGACAGCGGCTGGACCATGACCCTCGCCGCCCGTCTGCTCCGCGAAGGAGGTGCCCCCGCAGTCCTCCCCTTCGCCCTCGCGGTCACGAACTAGCAGGCCTCTCACGGACAGAACTCAGTCGCCCCACGGCTGCTCGCACGCCGACTCGACCGTGCCGAATGGACTGCGCGGCCCGCGGGTGTAACGCGAGGGACCCCCGGGAGCGATCTCACCACAATCCGCTCATCACGGAGGAGAGTCGTGAGCACTCTGGGGACGGCCGACCGGCAGGCGCTGCTGCGGGCCCGGGCCGAGGAATTCGCCAAGATCATCCTGGTCAACCTGCGCCGGGAGTTTCCCAACCACATCAGCCACCTCATGTCGGGTCCGGGCGACCTGCCCAACCGGCCTAAGGATGTCTATCCGGCGTTCTACGGCTGCCTGGACTGGCACTCGTGCGTGGAGATGCACTGGGCGGTCGTGCGTCTGCTGCGGGCAGCGCCCGACCAGGTGCCGGCGGCCGAGATTCGAACGGTGCTCGACGAGCACCTGACGGCCGACAACATCGCGGTGGAGACGCGCAGCTTCACCGAGTTCAGCAAGCACGCGCGGCCCTACGCGTGGGCCTGGGAACACATGCTGCAACACGAACTGTCCACCTGGGACGATCCGGACGCCCAGCGGTGGGCGGCGAACCTGACGCCGCTGACCGAGACGATCACGGACGCCTTCCTGGCCTGGCTGCCGAAGGCGACCTATCCGGACCGGCAGGGCGCACACTTCAACAGCGCGTTCGGGCTGTCCCGCGCGCTGCCGCACGCCCGTGCGCTGGGTGACCGGGGCGAGCCGGGGCTGCTGACCGCCATCTCCGACGCGGCGCACCGCTGGTTCGACAATGACGTCGACTATCAGGCTCGGTGGGAGCCGGGCGGCGCCGATTTCCTGTCGCCGGCGCTCTGCGAGGCGGAACTGATGTCGAACCTGTTCAGCCCAACCGAGTTCGCCCATTGGTTCGATCGATTCCTGCCGGACCTCGCCAACAGCGGCCTGTTCACGCCGGCCATCGTTTCCGATGACTCGGACGGACAGATCGCGCATCTGCACGGATTGAACCTGAGCCGGGCCTGGTGTCTGCTCCGACTGGCCGCAGCCCTTCCGCCGACGGACGTCCGCCCGGCCGGGATGCACGCCGCGGCGTCCGCGCACGCGCTTCCGGAACTGGATCTGACCAGCGGAACGGACTACATGGTCGAGCACTGGCTCGCCGCTTACGCAGTGCTGCTGCTGACCTGACCCAAAGGGGAGCAAAAGGGATTTATCACCCCTTGGAACCCCCCGAAAGTAGCTACCGCGGCGCGATCACGCACTGAAGGATCGGTATGGGTTCCGCCGGGGAATCTGATCAGTTCCCCGGCGGAATTCCGGAGATTAACGCCTGTCCCTCCACCACCCCTGCATGGCGCTCCCGCATCGCTGATCGGCGAGTGGGAGGCGCCGGTGAAAGGATCGGAAATGCGCGCCACTCGTCTCACCCGTGCCCTGGTCGCGGCCGCGCTGGCCACCGCCAGCCTCGCCGGCACGGCTGTCGCCGCCACCGCCCCCGCCGGCTTCGGCCCGCACGTGAGCTTCGGCCACGGCGCGGGCAGCAGCTTCTCCGGCGGCAACTGGGGCGGCTACGCCAGCTTCGGCAGCTGGACCACCGCGACGGCCAGCTGGGTCGAGCCGTCGGTCACCTGCCGGTCCAGCAACGACCTGTTCGCGCCGTGGGTCGGCATCGACGGCGACGGCTCCTCCACCGTCGAGCAGACTGGTGTCGCCACCGACTGCTCCAGCGGTCACGCGGTCTACCAGGCGTGGTACGAGATGTACCCGGCCGCGCCGGTGTACTACAGCAACGCGATCAGCGCTGGCGACCACTTCACCGCCACGGTCACTCGTTCCGGCACCAGCTACAAGCTGGACATCAGCGACACCACCAAGGGCTGGACCAAGTCCACCACCAAGTCGCTGAGCAGCGCCAAGCACTACTCGGCCGAGGCGATCATCGAGTCCCCCACCGACTCGTACCCGACCGTCAGCGGCAACACCATCTCGTTCACCGGCGTGAAGTTCGACGGCAAGACCCTGAAGGCCACCAACCCGTCCGCGCTCAACGCCGACGACCGTGGCACCAACACCTGGATCCCGGGCGCCATCGGCTCCGACGGCACGAGCTTCTCGATCACCAGGCACTGACCAGCGCCTGCGCCAGGCAGCCGCACCCGTCACGGGCGATCCCTGTGGCGGGTGCGGTTTTCACTTTCCAGGGCGGCGCCAACACGCGAAGGCGGATGGCGGCGCTGGAGGGGCGGGCTAGTTCCGGTTGGCGAGGGGGACCAAGTCGTCGGCGTGGACGACTTCGCGGCGGTGCTCGGGGGCCAGGTGCTCGCTGGAACGGCCGATCATGGCGGGGAGTTCGAGGGCGTCGAAGGCGACTACACCGCGGGCGACGACGTTGCCGGAGAGGTCGGTGAGGTCAACCACGTCGCCGGCGTCGAAGTCGCCGTGGACGGCGGCGATGCCGGCGGCCAGGAGGGAACGACGGCGGGTGACGACGGCCGTGACGGCCCCGTCGTCGAGGGTGAGGCGGCCGGTGGAGTCGGCGGCGTGGGCCAGCCAGAAGCGGCGGGCGGACAGCCGCGAGCCGGTGGCGGCGAAGGCGGTGCCGACCACGGCGGCGGTCAACGCGGAGGAGGCATCGGCGGCGGACGCCAGCAGGACGGGGATGCCGGCGGAAGCGGCTAGGCGGGCGGCGGCGAGTTTGGACGCCATGCCACCGGTGCCGACGCCGGAGGCGCCGGTGGAGCCGGCGGTGACCTCGGCGAGGTCGGACTCGTCGATGACCTCGGTGATGCGGCGGGCGCCGGGTCGGCGGGGGTCGCCGGTGTAGAGGGCGTCCACATCGGACAGCAGGACGAGGGCGTCGGCGCCGACGAGGTGGGCTACCAGAGCGGCGAGGCGGTCGTTGTCGCCGAAGCGGATTTCGTCGGTGGCGACGGTGTCGTTCTCGTTGACGACGGGGACGACGCCGAGGGCCAGCAGGCGGGAGAAGGTGCGCTGGGCGTTGCGGTAGTGGGCACGGCGCACGACATCATCGGCGGTGAGCAGGAGCTGGCCGACGGTGAGCTGGTAGCGCGCGAACGACGTGGCGTAGGCGTGCACGAGCTCCAACTGCCCGACGCTGGCGGCGGCCTGTTGGGTGGCGAGGTCCTTGGGGCGCTTTCCGATGCCGAGCGGGGCCAGGCCGGCGGCGATGGCGCCGGAGGAGACCAGCACCACCTGGCTGCCGGCCGCCGACCGCGCGGCGAGGGCGTCGACCAGCGCGTCCAAGCGGCTCGGGTCCAGACCTCCGACGGCGGTGGTCAGCGACGACGATCCGACCTTGACCACGATCCGCTTCGCGGCGGCGACCGCCTGGCGGGCCTGCGACACGCCTTACTCCTCGTCGAAATCTTCTTCTGTGTCGTCGGCCGGCCACTCGCCCGGGGTCCGCCGGGCCTTGCGGGCCGCCTTGCGCTCGGCCGCGCCGACCCGGTCGTTGGTCTCCAACCGGATGTCGGTGCCGCGGCCCGTCATGAGTACCGCGATGCCGGCCGGCGTGGACGGTTCCCAGTCGAACGTCACATCGCCGATGGTGACCGGGCAGCCCGGCACCGCGCCGGCCTTGGCCAGCGCCTCCTCGACGCCGAGCCGAGCCAGCCGGTCGGCGAGGTAGCCGACGGCCTCGTCGTTGGAGAACTGGGTCTGCCGGATCCAGCGCTCGGGCCGGCTGCCGCGCACCACGAAGCCGCCCTCGTTCTCCGGGTCCGGCTCGACCTTGAAGCCCGCGTCATCGACGGCCATCGGCCGCAGCACGATCCGCGTGGGCTCCAGGATCGGCTGCGCCGCGCGGTGCTCTTCGACGGTCTTGGCCAGCGCGAAGGACAGCTCCCGCAGGCCGGTCCTGGTCACGGTGGAGACCTCGAACACCGGTAGGCCCCGGGCCTCCAGCTCGGGGCGGACGATGTCGGCGAGGTCCTGGGCGTCCGGCACGTCGGTCTTGTTGAGCACGACCAGTCGCGGCCGGGAGGCCAGCTCGCCGCCGAGCGACGGCGTGTACTTGGCCAGCTCGGCCTCGAGCGCGTCGATGTCGGACAGCGGGTCGCGGTCGGGCTCGTAGGTGGCGCAGTCGACGACGTGCACCAGCACCGCGCAGCGCTCGATGTGGCGCAGGAAGTCCAGGCCGAGGCCCTTGCCCTCGCTCGCGCCGGGGATCAGGCCAGGCACGTCGGCCATGGTGAAGACGGAGTCGCCGGCGGTGACCACGCCCAGGTTGGGGATGAGCGTGGTGAACGGGTAGTCGGCGATCTTGGGCCGGGCCGCGGACAGCACGGCGATCAGCGAGGACTTGCCGGCCGACGGGAAGCCGACCAGGCCGACGTCGGCGACGGACTTCAGCTCCAGGACCAGGTCCCGGGCCTCGCCCTCCTCGCCGAGCAGCGCGAAGCCGGGCGCGCGGCGGGCCTTGGAGGCCAGCGCGGCGTTGCCGAGGCCGCCACGGCCGCCCTGGGCCGCGACCAGCCGGGTGCCGGCGCCGATGAGGTCGGCCAGCACCTCGCCGTCCGGGCTGAGCACCACGGTGCCGTCGGGCACGCGCAGTTCGAGGTCGTCGCCCTGGGCGCCGTCCTTGTTGGAGCCCTGCCCCTGGCGGCCGTTGGTGGCGCGGGCGTGCGGGCGGAAGTGGAAGTCCAGCAGGGTGTGCACGCTGGGGTCGACGACCAGCACGACGTCGCCGCCGCGGCCGCCGTCGCCGCCGTCCGGACCGCCCAGCGGCTTGAACTTCTCGCGGTGCACCGAGGCGCACCCGTTCCCGCCGTTACCGGCCGCCACGTGGATGGTCACGCGGTCAACGAAGCGAGACACGAGAAGAACTCCCTTTCAGAGCCCCGGTTGGGGGTCCGGGGGCTTGTCCCCGACGTGGGGTGTGGGGGCTCGGCCCCCACAAAACACGAACGGGCGACGTGGTCCGCGCTCTCCGCGGACACACGTCGCCCGTTCGGCCGTTCGGAAAATCCCTCAGGCAGAGGCCAGAGCCTCGACCGGGACGATGTTGACGGTCTTGCGACCGCGCTTGACGCCGAACTCGACGGCGCCGGCGGACAGCGCGAACAGCGTGTCGTCCTTGCCGCGGCCCACGTTCACACCGGGGTGGAACTTGGTGCCACGCTGGCGGATCAGGATCTCGCCGGCCTTGACGACCTGACCGCCGAAGCGCTTGACCCCAAGGTACTGCGGGTTGGAGTCACGGCCGTTACGGGAGCTGGATGCACCCTTTTTGTGTGCCATGGCTGGTCAGGTCCTCACTTAGTGATGGCGGTGACCTCGACGCGGGTCAGCTTCTGGCGGTGACCCTGGCGCTTGTGGTAACCGGTCTTGTTCTTGAACTTGTGGATGCGGATCTTGGGGCCCTTGGTGTGCTCGACGACCTTGGCGGTCACCGAAACCTTGCCCAGGGCATCGGCGTCAGCGATGACATCGGAGCCATCGACGACGAGCAGCGCTGGGAAGCTGACTTCGGCGCCCGGCCCACCGTCGAGCTTCTCGACCTGGACGATGTCGCCGACGGCAACCTTGTACTGCTTGCCGCCAGTCTTGACGATCGCGTACATCGGGACGGAAGTCTCCTGCTACTCGACGTTGACGGGGCACGCACGGCCCAAGCACAGGGGCAACCCCCAGAGGAAATCCGACTGAGGAATTCCAACCAGCTTGGACTGGCGCACGACGGGGCCCACCGGATGGGGACCAAACAAGAGGTTACGGGCCGGGTGGACGGGAGGTCAAACCGGGGTCCCCGTAGCCGGCACAAGGTGACCGCGGTCACCCCGGACAGGCGTCACCGGCCCGTGGGCGCGTGCCCACGGGCCGGTGAAACACCTGGTCAGTCCTGCGTCGCGAGGCCGGTCGACGGCGGACCGGCCGGTCGGGACGCGGCGCGGCGACGGCGCCGTGTGGTGGAAACCACCGGCTCTGGCTCGGACGCGTGGTGCCCGTTGGTGGCGACGGCGACGGGCTCCTCCGACACCTCGTAGGGCACGGAGACGCCGGCCTGGCCGGTGACCGCGGCCGCGGCGACCGTGGACACGGCCTCCCCGGCCGGGACGGCGGCCGATTCGGCGGCAGCGGGCCAGCCGAAGGCCGACTGGGCCGGCTCGGACGCGGCGGCCGGAGTCGAGACGGCGTCCGCCGGAGCGGACTCAGCGGCAGCCGGGGCCTCCGGCGTGGACTCGCCCTCAGCGGTCGCCGCGGTCTGGCCGACCGCGGCGGGCTCAGCCTCAACAGCGACCACATCCTCGGCAGTGTGCCCACCGTCGGTCGACGCCGCCTCGCTGACCGCGGCCGGCTCGCTCTCCGCGGCGACCACGCGCTCGGTGGTGTGCCCACCAGCGGTCGACGCCGGGGCGGACTCGCCCTCGACAGCCTCCGACGTCACCGGCTCGACCTCGGCGGCCGGCTGGTCGTCGTTGCGGTGCCGGTTGCGGTTGCGCTTGCGGCCGGAGCCGGCCGGCTTCTCGGCCGGAGCCTGCTGCTGGCCGCTGTTGCCGTTGGCGTGCCCGTTGCCGCCCTGACCGTTGCCATTCCCGTTGCCGTGGCTGTGGCCGAGCGGCTCGGTGCTGACCACGACGCCCCGCCCGCGGCAGTGCTCGCAGGTCTGGCTGAACGCCTCCAGCAGGCCGGTGCCGACCCGCTTGCGGGTCATCTGCACCAGGCCGAGCGAGGTGACCTCGGCAACCTGGTGGCGGGTGCGGTCCCGGCCGAGGCACTCGGTGAGCCGGCGCAGCACCAGGTCCCGGTTGGACTCCAGCACCATGTCGATGAAGTCGATGACGATGATGCCGCCGATGTCGCGCAGCCGGAGCTGGCGGACGATCTCCTCGGCCGACTCCAGGTTGTTCCTGGTGACCGTCTCCTCCAGGTTGCCACCCGATCCGGTGAACTTCCCGGTGTTGACGTCGATGACGGTCATCGCCTCGGTGCGGTCGATGATCAGGTAGCCGCCCGAGGGCAGCCAGACCTTGCGGTCCAGCGCCTTGGTGATCTGCTCGTCGATGCGCTGCTCGGTGAACACGTCGTTGAGCCCGACGTGCTTGCGCAGCCGGTCGGCCAGGTCGGGGGCGACGTGCCGGACGTAGCCGTCGATGGTGTCCCAGGCCTGCTCGCCCTGCACCACCAGCTCGGAGAAGTCCTCGGTGAACAGGTCCCGCACGACCTTGACCAGCAGGTCGGGCTCTTCGTAGAGCAACTGCGGGGCCTGCGCCTTGGGCGCGTCGGCCTTCTCCTTGATGACCTCCCACTGGGCCTGCAGACGGCGCACGTCGCGGCCCAGCTCCTCCTCGGCGATGCCCTCCGAGGCGGTGCGGATGATCACGCCGGCGTCCTCGGGCACGACCCGCTTGAGGATGTCCTTGAGGCGCTTGCGCTCGTTGTCGGGCAGCTTGCGGCTGATGCCGGTGGCGCCGCCGCCCGGCACGTACACCAGGAACCGGCCCGGCAGGCTGATCTGCGTGGTCAGCCGGGCGCCCTTGTGCCCGACCGGGTCCTTGGTTACCTGGACCAGCACGCTGTCGCCGGTGGACAGGGCCTGCTCGATCTTGCGGGCCTTGCCCTCCAGGCCGGCGGCGTCCCAGTCGACCTCGCCGGCGTAGAGCACGGCGTTGCGGCCGCGGCCGATGTCCACGAACGCCGCCTCCATGCTGGGCAGCACGTTCTGCACCCGGCCGAGGTAGACGTTGCCGACCAGCGACCCGGTGCCGGCCGAGGTCACGAAGTGCTCGACGAGCACCCCGTCCTCCAGGACGGCGATCTGGGTGCGGTCGCCGCGCTCGCGCACGACCATCTTGCGGGCCACGGCCTCGCGGCGGGCCAGGAACTCGGCCTCGGACAGGATCGGCACGCGGCGGCGGCCGGCCTCCCGGCCGTCCCGGCGGCGCTGCCGCTTGGCCTCCAGCCGGGTCGAGCCGCGCACGCTGCGCACCTCGTCCTTGGCCGCGGCGGCCTCGGCGCGCTCTTCGTCCCGGCTCGGCGGGGCGTTGCGCACGTGCACGACGGTGTTCGGCGGGTCGTCCTCGGCGGCGGCCGCCTCCTCGTCGGCGCCGCCCTTGCGGCGACGGCGACGACGGCGACGACGGTTGCCGCCGGGGCCCTCGTCGGCGTCGGCGTCCTCGGTGGACTCGGCCTCGGCCGGCTCCTCCGACTCGCCCTCGGCCGACTCGGTGTCCTCATCGGACTCGGCCTCGGCGCTGTCCTCGGGGCCGCCCTTGCCGCGGCCACGGCCACGACGGCCACGACGGCGGCGGCGACGGGCGCTGGCATCGTCGTCGGCGTCGCCGAACTCGTCGAGCGCAGCGTCCTCGACGGCATCGTCGGCGGCCTGCGCCGGCTCTTGATCGTCGTCCTCGTCGTCGGCGACGATCTCCTCGACCACCGGCTCGGCGGCCTTGCGGCGGCGCGCCGGGCGCGGCTCGGCCGCGGTGGGCTGCATGAACACCACCGACGGCGGGGCGAAGACCGGCGCGAGGGCGACGGCGACCTCGTCGTCAGCGTCGTTGGGCTCCGGTTCGTCCTCGGCCTCGACCCGCTCGGCCAGGGCCTCGGTCAGCTCGTCGTTGGCGACCAACACCTCGTCGGTGTCGTCCTCGACGTCCTGGTGCCCGGTGGCCAGCAGAGTGGCGGCTACCTGTTCGGCGACCTCACGGCTCACGCTGGACTGCGGGCTGCGCACGACCTCGCCGAGGTCGGCCAGCGCGGCGAGCACCTCCCGGCTGCTCGTGTCCAGCGCCTTGGCCAGCGCGTGCACCCGCAGCTTGGGAGGGAACTCGGGAATGGGTGTGGTGCCATCCCCGCCGGGCCCACCGGCGGGGATCTTCTTCTTCGACATGTAGCTCCTCCGCCCCCGGGCGCGTCCAGAGTCTGGACGCGGCCACACAGGGGCCCGTTCTGTTCTGTCTCCGTCGCCGTCGGCGACGGGAAACCTTGCCTGGCGCCGCCCGGTTCCTGGCGGGGCCAGGCCTGCGGGCGGCAGGTCATTCGACGGCGGGCTGGTCCGGCTCCTGCTCCCTGGCCGGGTCCGCCGGCCCGCGCCCCTCGGGGGCGAACGGGTCGACGAGCCCACCCGCGTCGTCGAGCCGCCCCTGCGCCAACCGGGTCGCCTTGGCGGGTACCGGGGGCTCGAGGCCGGCGACGACGCGGAGCGCACTCAGCACGTCATCGGGTCGCACCGCAGGGGTCAGCTGCCGTACCACCATCACGAGTATCCCATACGGGGAAGACGCAGCCGTGTCGTCGTCCTTACGCGGAATCGGCGCGTCCGCCAAATCACCCGTTGCGCCCACACCTTGATCACTTAGCGTCGCGGTGAGAGAGGTCACATCACCCACCTCGGCGGTGACCACCCCCGGCCGCACGTCCATGATCCGCCGGCCGTCCTTGGTCAGCCGCTCCACCTCGACCGCCTCGGCCGCCAGCAGCGCGTCGACGGCCCGCCGCAGCTCCTCCGGGTCCACCCCGGGCAGCTCGACCAGCCAGCGGCTGGCGTCGATCCGCTCGGCCAGCGAGCCCTGCTCGGCCTGCACCGCGTCGACCACGTCCAGGCCGGGCGGCAGCGCCTCGTCCAGGGCCCGGCGCAGCGCCGCCGGATCGATCCGCTCGACCACGCCGACCTCGACGTACTCCGCCTCGCTGGCCACCCCGGTGGGCGCCGCCCCGATCCAGGAGATCTTCGGGTGCGGGCTGAAGCCCTGCGAGTACGCCATCGGCACCCCCGCGCGGCGCAGCGCCCGCTCGAACGTGCGCGCGACGTCCCGGTGCGAGGTGAACCGGAGCCGGCCCCGCTTGGTGTAGCGCAGCCTGAGCTTCTGCACCGCGGCGGCGGACGGGTTGGGTGAGTCTTGGCGGCTCAGGACTACTCTCCTTGGCTGGTTCGACGGGTCCGGTAGGACGGTACCCGGCCGGTCGCGGGGACACTGAGGTCCACCGCTGGGCTTGTCCAGCGGGCTGACGGTGGTTACCGTCCGGCTGATCGCTGACGTGGGCGACCCCGAAACGCCCACCCCAGAGATGGAGGTCTCGCGTGCCTCTGCTCCGCCGGTCACAGCTGGCGGCACTGGCCGCCGCCCTGCTCGCGGCAGGGTGCCTGAGCGCGCCCGTCGCCGGGGCCGAGGACCAGGCTCCGCAGGGGTGCGTGCAGCCCGGGCCCACCCTGCGCTACCTGGTGGTCTTCGACAAGGGCACCGCCGAGCCGGACGCCGACGCCCAGGTCGCGGCGGCCTGCGGCACGACCACTGTCTACTACGCCCCGATCGCCGTCGCGGTGGCCACCTCGCCGGACCCCGGCTTCGCCGCCAAGATCGGCCCCGGCCGGGCCTACAGCGCCCAGGGCGAGGCCTGGACCTCGACCGGGCCGTCGACCCGCAAGAAGGCCGACGAGACCATGTCCGCGGCCTCGCTGCTGACCAGCACCGAGACGGTGCCGACGGCGGACCGCAGCGGCGAGCAGTGGGACATGCGGATGATCAACGCCGGCCAGGCCCACCAGATCACCGAGGGCGACCCCCGAGTCGTGGTCGGCGTGTTGGACTCCGGCGTCGACCCGCGCCACCCGGACCTGAAGCCGGCGCTGGACCCGCAGCTGTCGGTGGGCTGCCTGACCGGCAAGCCGGACCCGAGCGTCGCGGCCTGGGCCCCGACGACGTCGCCGCACGGCACGCACGTGGCCGGCATCATCGCCGCCGCCGACGACGGCAAGGGCGTCACCGGCGTGGCCCCGGGGGTGCGCATCGCGTCGGTGAAGGTCGTCGACGACGATGGCTACATCTATCCCGAGTACGCCGTGTGCGGCTTCATGTGGGCCGCCACGCACGGCATCAGCATCACCAACAACAGCTACTACGTGGACCCGTGGGAGTACACCTGCGCCAACCAGCAGGGGCAGCACGTGGTCACGGAGGCGATGCGGCGGGCCGTGGACTACGCGACCTCGCAGGGTGTGCTGAACATCGCGGCGGTCACCAACTCGGCCGCCGACCTCACACAGCCCGGCACCGACACGCGTAGCCCCGACAACGCGCCCAGCCACGGCGTGCGCCAGCTGGGGTCGGACTGCGCGGTGCTGCCGGCGGCGGAGCGCAACGTGGTGGCGGTGTCCTCGGTCGGCTCGGACCAGGTCAAGGCCAGCTACAGCTCGTACGGCCTGGGCGCGGTCGACGTCACCGCGCCCGGCGGCGACGTGCACCAGAAACCGTCCAACAACGACAACCCGTGCGTGCTGTCCACAGTGCCCGGTGGCTACGGCGACTTCTGTGGCACGTCCATGGCCGCTCCGCACGTGGCCGGCGTCGCGGCGCTGCTGGCGTCCATGCACCCCGGCGACACGCCCGCGCAGCTGACCAAGCTGCTCAACCAGCAGGCCAAGCCGGTGCAGTGCCCCAGCGACTACGACCTCAACGACACCGGCGTGCAGGACGCCTACTGCTCCGGCTACGCGTCGTTCAACGGCTTCTACGGCCACGGCATGGTGAACGCCCTGGCCGCGGTGGCCAGCGGCACCGCGCCCAAGCCCACCACCAACGCCCCGGACGCGCCCACGACCACCGGCAGCGCCCAAGGGCCGACCGGCCCGGCGACGATGTCGCAGCAGCAGCCGATCGGCCCGGAGCAGCTAGCCGCCGGTCAGTGACGGGTTCCTGACCGGGGAGCCCACGCCCACCGGCGAGATCGGCAGCAACTTGCGGCCGGTCGGGCCGACCTGGATGTCGGTGTTCATGGCCGGGCAGACGCCGCAGTCGAAGCACGGCGTCCAGCGGCAGTCGTCCTGTTCCTGCTCGGACAGGGCGTCCTGCCAGTCGGCCCAGAGCCATTCCTTGTCCAGGCCCGAGTCCAGGTGGTCCCAGGGCAAGACCTCGGTCTCCTCCCGCTCGCGGGTGGTGAACCAGGCCAGGCTGACGCCCAGCGGCTCCAGCTCGCTCTGCGCCGCGTTCACCCAGCGCTCGTAGGAGAAGTGCTCGCTCCAGCCGTCGAGCCGGCCGCCGTCGCGCCACACCCGCTCGATGACCCGGCCGACCCGGCGGTCGCCCCGGCTGAGCAGTCCTTCGATCAGCGACGGCTTGCCGTCGTGATAGCGCATGCCGATGTTGCGGGCCAGGCCGCGGTCCAGGTTCACCTCGGCCCGCAGCTTGCGCAGCCGGTCGTCCACAGTGTCCGGGTCGCACTGCGGGGCCCACTGGAACGGCGTGTGCGGCTTGGGCACGAAGCCACCGATCGAGATCGTGCAGCGGATGTCCTTGCGGCCACTGGCTTCCCGGCCGGCCAGGATGACCTCCTTGGCCATCCGGGCGATCTGCAGCACGTCCTCGTCGGTCTCGGTCGGCAGGCCGCACATGAAGTACAGCTTCACCTGCCGCCAGCCGTTGGAGAAGGCCGCGCTGACCGTGCGGATCAGGTCCTCCTCCGACACCATCTTGTTGATGACGCGGCGGATCCGCTCGCTGCCGCCCTCGGGCGCGAAGGTCAGGCCGGACCGGCGGCCGTTGCGGGAGATCTCGTTGGCCAGGTCCACATTGAACGCGTCGACCCGGGTGCTGGGCAGCGAGAGCCCGGTGTTGGTGCCGGCGTAGCGGTCGGCCAGGCCCTTGGTGATCTCGGCGATCTCCGAGTGGTCGGCGCTGGACAGCGACAGCAGGCCCACCTCCTCGAAGCCGGTGGCCTCCAGTCCCTTCTGGACCATGGCCCCGATGCCCTCGATGGAGCGCTCCCGCACCGGGCGGGTGATCATGCCAGCCTGGCAGAACCGGCAGCCCCGGGTGCAGCCGCGGAAGATCTCCACGCTCATCCGCTCGTGGACGCTCTCGGCCAGCGGCACCAGCGGCTGCTTCGGGTACGGCCACTCGTCCAGTTCCATGGTGGTGCGCTTGAACACCCGGTACGGCACGCGGTCGGCGTTGGGCACCACCCGCTGGATCCGGCCGTCAGCCAGGTACTCCACGTCGTAGAAGCGCGGGATGTAGACGCCGCCGGTCTCGGCCAGCCGGGTCAGCAGCTCGTCGCGGCCGCCGGGGCGGCCCTGCGCCTTCCACTCCCGGATGATGTCGGTGACCTCCAGCACGGCTTCCTCGCCGTCGCCCAGCACGGCCGCGTCGATGAAGTCGGCGATCGGCTCCGGGTTGAACGCCGCGTGCCCGCCGGCCAGCACGATCGGATCGTCCTCGGTGCGGTCAGCGGCGTGCAGCGGGATGCCGGCCAGGTCCAGGGCGGTGAGCATGTTGGTGTAGCCGAGCTCGGTGGCGAAGCTCAGGCCCAGCACGTCGAAGGCCCGCACCGGGCGGTGCGCGTCCACCGTGAACTGGGGGACGCCGTGCTCGCGCATCAGCGCCTCCAGGTCCGGCCAGACCGTGTAGGTGCGCTCGGCCAGCACGTCCTCGAGCTCGTTGAGGATCTCGTAGAGGATCATGACGCCCTGGTTGGGCAGGCCCACCTCGTAGGCGTCCGGGTACATCAGGCACCACCGCACGGCGGTCGAGTCCCAGTCCTTGACCGTCGCGTTCAGTTCGCCGCCGACGTACTGCACCGGCTTGGACACCCTCGGCAGCAGGGGCTCCAACGCGGGGAAGACAGACTCGACACTCACCCGTCAAGCGTAACGACCAAGTCACCCGCCGGCCGACCTGCCCGGTTATGGCACCTTGTAGCACCCTTGCGGCATGACCCGACAGATCACCCAGCGGGAGCTCCGCAACGACAGCGCCGCCATCCTGCGGGCTGTCGAGGCCGGCGAGAGCTTCATCCTCACCTGCAACGGCACCCCGATCGCCGAGGTCCGCCCGATCCGGCGGCGCACGTTCGTGCCGGTCGCCGAGCTCAAGTCCGCGTTCGCACACGTGCCGAAGCTCGACTACGGGCAACTCCGCGCCGACATCGACGAATTCGTTGACCAGACGCCGCATGACCCCTATGGGCGATTCAGGAAGAATGACTGACATCGAGCGTGGGTTGCTGGACACCACCGACGTGCCCCGCGCCTATGGCCACATCGACGTGCTGGTGCGGGCGGTCGGTCGCAATCCACGCTCCAGGATCTCGGATCTGTACATCGCGGCGACCGCAGTGGCGAACGACCTACCGTTGATCACCCGCAATCCCAAGGACTTCGTCGGACTCGACTCGATCCCGACCGTCGTGCCGATCTGACACCCGTCACGTCAGCAGGAGGCGGCCGAGGCGGCGGGTGGCGAACCAGCCGCCCACGAGGACCATAGCCAGGAAGTAGGCGGCGTGGCCCAGCGCCGACCAGCCGACGGCCCCGGTGGTGAGCTGCCGCATGAGCTCGATGCCGTGGTAGAGCGGCAGGCACTGGACCAGGATCCGGATGGCCTCCGGGTAGACGGTGATCGGGTAGAACGTGGTGGAGAACAGGAACATCGGCATCTGCACCAGCAGGATCAGGTCGAAGTCCTGCCAGGAGCGCATCAGCGTGGCCGCGGCCATGCCGACGGCGGCGAAGCCGAAGGCGACCAGCAGGGCGGCCGGCAGCGCCAGCAGGGCCCAGGGGCTGGCGATCAGGCCCAGCGCGGCCATCACGGCCAGGAAGCCGGCGGCGTAGATGCCGCCCCGCAACAGGGCCCAGGAGGTCTCGCCCAGGGCCACGTCCATCGGCCCGAGCGGGGTGGCCAGCATGGCGTCGTAGACCCTGGCGTGCTTGAGCTTGAGGAAGATGCTGAACGTCGAGTCGTGGACGGCCCCGTTCATGGCCGAGGCGGCCAGCAGGCCGGGGGCCACGTACGCGGCGTAGCTGATCGGGTGGCCGTCGGGGGCGGTCTGCTGGCCGATGATGCCGCCGAAGCCGATGCCCAGCGCGAACAGGTAGAACAGCGGCTCGACCACGCCGGACAGCACCAGCAGCCAGTTGCGGCGGTTGACCAGCGCGGACCGCTCCACCACGGCCCGGGCCCGGCCGGCGTAGCTGCCGACCGGCACGATCCGCAGCACGAGTCCCTGAGTCGTCACGGTCTCCCCCTCAGACCTTGAGCCGGACGTGGAACCGGTGGCGGGCCAGCAGCAGGCCGCCGGTCGTCAGCGCCAGCAGATAGGCCACGTGGCCGGCCGCGGTGAGCGGGTCCATGTGCCCGAACTCGGCGGCCCGAGCCAGCTCGTTGCCGTGCCACAGCGGCGTCACCCAGGCCACCGGCCGGCTCCACGCCGGCAGCTGGCTGATCGGATAGAACGTGCCGGCGAACAGCGACACCGGCACCATGACGAAGCGGAACACGTTGCCGAAGGCATTGCCCTCGTCGTTGACCGACGCGGCCAGCGCCAGCACCCACGTGCTGAACGCCATGCCGGCGAGCACCGCCACCGGCGCGGCGAGCAGCACGCGGACGCTGGTGAACGCCCCGAACAGGCTGGCGACCGCCAGGTAGGCGAGGCCGGAGAGGAGCACCCGCAGCACGATCCACAGGAACTGCCCGGCGACCAGCTGGTCCACCGAGACCGGGGTGGCGGTGATGGCGTAGTAGCGCTGGTCCCACTTGAAGCTGCCCAGCACCGGGAACGACGACTCGCTGGCCGCGACCTGTGTGGACAGCATCACCAGCACGGCGGGCGCCAGGTAGACGACGTAGGGCAGCCCTTCGGTCACCGGCCCCGGCCGGATCTGGCTGCCGAGCCCGAAACCCATGGCCCCCAAGAACATCAGCGGCGTCAGCAGGCTGGACACCACGGTGGCCCGCCAGTTGCGGCGGTACCAGGTCCACAGGTTCTCCAGCACGAGGCCGACCGCCGCGACCGGGTGCACGGCCCTTCCCACGGAGGGCATCAGTCCACCAACGTCCGGCCGGTCAGGCGCAGGAACACGTCCTCGAGGGTGGCCCGGCGAACCAGGCTGGAGATCGGCCGCACGCCACGCCGATTCGCCGCCCCCAGCACGGCTTCGCCGTCGGCGGTGTAGAGCAGCAGCCGGTCCGGCAGCACCTCGACGCGGTCGGCCAAGTCCTGCACCAGCGGCACATTGGCCTGTTGCTCGTCGACCGGGAACCGCAGCTCCAGCACCTCACGGCTGGAGTGCTCGGCGATCAGCGCCGCCGGCGAGCCCTCGGCCACGATCCGGCCGCCGTCCATCACCACCAGGCGATCGCACAGCTGCTCGGCCTCGTCCATGTAGTGCGTGGTCACGATCAGCGTGACACCGGACTGCTTGAGCCGGAAAAGCCTGTCCCACAACAGATGTCTCGCCTGCGGGTCGAGGCCCGTGGTCGGCTCGTCGAGCAGCAGCAACTCGGGCTCGTTGACCAGCGACCGGGCGATCGTCAGCCGGCGCTTCATGCCGCCCGACAACGGCTCCACCTGGTCGTCGGCGCGATCGGCGAGCTGCGCGAACTCCAGCAGCTCGGTCGCGCGAGCCCGGACCTGCGGGCGGGACAAGCCGAAATAGCGGCCGTACACCTGGAGGTTCTGCCGGACCGTCAGCTCGTTGTCGAGGTTGTCCTGCTGTGGCACCACGCCGAGCCGGGCTCGGATCCGCGGGCCCTGCCGGTCCGGGTCCAGGCCCAGCACCCGCAGCTCGCCGGCGGTTCGCGGCGACGTGCAGGCGATCATGCGCATCGTCGACGACTTGCCGGCGCCGTTCGGGCCGAGGAAGCCGAAGGCCTCGCCCCGCCGCACCTTCACGTCGATGCCGCGCACGGCCTCGAAGTCGCCGAACCGTTTGACCAGGCCGTCCGCCTGCACCAGGACCGCGTCGTCACTCACGCCCACGACGCTAGCGAGCACCCCTGACAAAACGGCAGCGATTAAATCTCGCGGGTAAACCAGATCTCGTCGCGCTCGTCGTCCTCGGCCAGGCGCACCGCCCCCGGCCAGCGGCCGCGTTCGGTCCAGCCCTGCGACGAGTAGAAGCGCTCCAGGCCGTGCCCCGATCGGGTGTGCAGCTCCAGCCGCACCAGGCCGATCGCCCGGGCATGCGCCACCGCGGCGCCCAGCAGCTTGGCGCCCCAGCCCTGACCCTGCAGATCGGGGTCGACCATCAACCAGGTCAGCTCACCCGAGTGCCGGCGGATCGGCCGCTGCCCCGGCTCGATCACCGCGACGCCCAGCACCGTGTCGCCGTCGCTCAGGGTCAGCATGTCCGCCCGGCCGTCACGAACGTCGGCGAGCATGCCCACCGCGACGGCCCGGATGTCCTCGACGGTGTCGGACGCCGCGAAACCCGCCGCGCCGCCGGCCTGGGACACCCGGAACCACAGCTCGGTCACCGTGTCGACGAGTCGGGGAGCCGACCCGTCGACACGGTCAGGACCGCTGGTCAGCCCCACCTCAGAGGTTGGGGAACCAGATCTTGATCTCACGGTCGGCCGACTCCGGCGAGTCC
Organism: Kutzneria sp. CA-103260; assembly: GCF_018263855.1. Lineage (GTDB taxonomy): Bacteria > Actinomycetota > Actinomycetes > Mycobacteriales > Pseudonocardiaceae > Kutzneria. The sequence goes on from NZ_CP073318.1 coordinate 6,637,702, forward strand.
GAGCCGTGCACCAGGTTGAACTGGACCTCCAGGCCGAAGTCGCCCCGGATGGTGCCCGGCGTCGCCTTCTCCACCGGGTCCGTGCCGCCGGCCAGCTGCCGGAAGGCCGAGATGGCCCGGGTGCCCTCGACCACGATCGCCACCAGCGGACCGCCGGTGATGAACTCGACCAGGTCGTTGTAGAAGCCCTTGCCGGCGTGCTCGGCGTAGTGCTCCTCGGCCACGGCACGCTCTGCCGTGCGCAGCTCCAGCGCGGCCAGCTTCAGGCCCTTGCGCTCGATCCGGGCGATGACCTCGCCGACCAGGCCGCGGCTGACGCCGTCCGGCTTGACCAGGACCAGGGTGCGCTCACTCACGGTGGTCCGAACTCCTTAGGTAATGGGAATCTCCGCCGAGCAGGGTAACCGGTCAGCCGCCGAGCTGTTTCAGGCAGGCGAACTGCCCGGACAGGTTGGACTGGTAGAACCACACGTCGTCGGTGTTGGGCACCTTCGCGCAGGCGGTGCTGCCGTCGGTGCCGCTGACGACGTCGGTCACCTGGTAGGTCTGCGGATTGGCCCCGCAGGCGACCCGCTCGACCAGGCCGCTGCCCTCCAGGTCCATCTTCACGCACTGGCCCTTGGGCACGGTCAGCGACGCGCAGTACCGGATCGCCGACTCGTCGCTGTACCAGTTGTCGCCGTACTTGCCGAAGTCGCCGGGGCACTTGGACTTCTGCGGGATCACCAGGTTGATCTGCAACGCCGCCTTGTCCGAGGTGCAGGCCACCCGCTCGCTGGTGTCCACGTCCAGCCACACGCAGTCGTTCACGTGGTACTGCACGCTGTTCACACTGGAGGTGCGCGGCGCCCGGCTGGTGGTCCTGGTGGGGCTGGTGGTGCTGCCGCCGGCGTCGGTGCTGTGCCGGCTGCTGATGATGCCGACCACCGCCCAGGTGCCGATGCCCAGCATCAGCACGACCCCGACGATGGTCCCGATGACCGCCCCGGTCTGGGACTTGCGCGGCGGTGGTGGCCCCCACGAGCCCGGCTGCGGGTACGGCCCCGTCATCGTCGTCCTCCCCCGTTCGACTGCGGATCCCAGCATTCTGGCCCCTTGCGCCGGGACTCAGCTCTCCGGGGTGATCAGCTCGACCGTCGGGAAGTACGTGCGGTACCGCGCGGCGTCCCGGGTCAGCAGCGGCAACTTCATCACGGCAGCGTGCGCGCCGATGAAGAAGTCGGGCAGCGGCGAGGTTTTCACACCACCCCGGGACCGGTAGTCGCGGAAGCACTTACCGGCGAGAAACGCGGCTGTCCAGGGCAGCTCGGCGCGCAGGAAGACATCCCGGCCCAGTGCGTCCTCCAGTTCCTCGAAACTGGTGAAACGGATGGACACCTCCGCGTAGACCACGTGATTGATCAACAGTGGCCCCCTGTCCCCCGCGGCGGCGAGCTGCTCGAAGGACCAGGCGCACCAGGTGGGGTCCTTGGTGAACAGGTCGATCAGGACGTTCGAGTCCACCAAGGTGCCCCTGGCGGCGTCACTCGCCACGCGTCAACGCCATGATCTCGTCGGTGGTCATCTCCACATCGCCCCGCCCCAGCAGGGACTCGGCGATGCGTCGCCCCCTGCTGGGCTGCGTCGTGCTCTTGACAATGTGCAGTCCGCGCTCGTCGAGCACGAACTCGATCTCGTCGCCGGGTTGCAGCCCGAATTCCTCGCGCACCTCGATGGGGATGGTCACTTGCCCCTTGCTGGTCAGCCTCACGGTAAGAGTCTACCAGGTATTACTCTTACTGCTGCTGGCTGGGCAGCGTGCCCTCGGCGATGCGCCGCGCCACGTCCCGCCGCACCCACAGCAGGTAGGCCCAGACCAGGCCGAACAGCACGCCGACGATGCCCAGCGGCACGCTCAGCACGAAGCCGACCAGGGTGAGCGCCTGCAGCACGAGCGCGAACGGGATGCCCCACGGGAAGCGGAAGCAGCCGCTGGACACCACCATCAGCAGCGCCAGCACGCCGACCGCGGCCACCGGCCAGCCGGCCAGGTGGTCGACCCGGCCCAGCACGAACAGCGCCAGCCCGGTGACGATGGCCTCCAGCACCATGGTGCCGGCCATCACCCCGCGGATGCCCTTCATCGGGTCGGGGGCGGTCACGGTGTCATCCTCACTGGGGCTCCTTGCCGAACATCGCGCGGGCCGCGCCGGCGGTCACGACCGAGCCGGTCACCACGACGCCACTGGTGGACACCGGCTCGCCGTCGGTCTCCTCGGCCAGCCGGACCGCCTCCTCTAGGGCGTCGTCCAGCCGCGGCTCGACCACGATCCGGTCCTCGCCGAACACGTCCCGGGCCAGGCCGGCCAGCCGGTCGGCGTCCATCGCCCGGGGCGAGCCGTTGTTGGTCAGCACGACCTCGGTGAACACCGGCTCCAGGGCGGCCAGGATGCCGTCCACGTCCTTGTCCTCCATCACGCTGAGCACGCCGACCACCTTGCGGAAGGCGAACTGTTCCTGCAGCGCGACCGCCAGCGCGCGGGCGCCGTGCGGGTTGTGCGCGGCGTCGACGAACACGCTCGGCGCGTTGCGGACCCGCTCCAGGCGTCCGGGCGAGGTCACCGTGGCGAAGGCCTCGCGCACGGCGTCGATGTCGAGCTTGCGGCCCGCGCCGGCGCCGAAGAACACCTCTACCGCGGCCAGCGCCTGGGCCGCGTTCTGGGCCTGGTGCGCGCCGAACAGCGGCAGGAAGACCTCGTCGTAGACGCCGCCGAGGCCCTGCAACCGCAGCAGCTGCCCGCCGACGGCGGTCTCCGTCTCCAGGACGCCGAATTCCATGCCCTGGCGGGCCACCGTGGCGCCGACGTCGGCGCAGCGCTCCAGCAGCACCTTGGCCACCTCGGGGCGCTGCTCGGCGAGCACCGCCACCGCGCCTTCCTTGATGATGCCGGCCTTCTCGGCCGCGATGCCCAGGATGTCGGCGCCGAGGAAGTCGATGTGGTCGATGTCGATCGGCGTGATCACGGCGACCTTGCCGTCGGCGATGTTGGTGGCGTCCCAGCGGCCGCCCAGACCGACCTCCACCACCGCCACGTCGACCGGCGCGTCCGCGAACGCCGCGAAGGCCATCCCGGTCAGCACCTCGAACTTGCTCATCTTCACGTCGGACTTGGCGTCCACCATGGCGATGTACGGCTCGACGTCGCGGTAGACCTCCACGTACCGCTGCGCGCTGATCGGCGCGCCGTCGAGGCTGATCCGCTCGGTCGCCAGCTGGAGGTGCGGGCTGGTGTAGCGCCCGGTGCGCAGCCCGATGCGGGTGAACAGCGCGTCGATCATGCGGCTGGTCGAGGTCTTGCCGTTGGTGCCGGTGATGTGCACCACCGGGTAGGCCCGCTGCGGCTCGCCCAGCAGGTCGGCCAGCGCCGCGATCCGGTCCGTGGACGGCTCGATCTTCGTCTCCGGCCACCGGGTGTCCAGTTGGGACTCGACCTCGCGCAGCGCGGCGAGCGCCTCGGGATCGTTCTGGGGCACGCTGGTCTCCGGTGCGCTGGACGACGGGTGTACCTGCCGAGTCTACGTCGGGCGCCGATCCGGACCCCGGCGGTCCGGACCGGCGCTCGGGTCACAGCTGGACGGCCACTTCCAGGTCGCCGTCGATCTCTCGGTAGCCCAGCTCGCCGATCCGTCCGGCCGCCACCAGGTCGTCGGCGAAGCCCCGGACCAGCGCCAGCGTGGCGGGATCGGCGGCCAGTTCCACCGCCGCCACGTCGGCTCGCATGGAGAGCTTGGCGGTGGACTTGGCCTTGCGCACGGCGGCGATGGCAGCGGAGGCGAGGTCCAACGCCTTCACGTCGCCGGGCGAGCCGAGGGCGGCTGGCCACGGGGCGAGGTGCACGGAACCGTCCTGCCACCAGGACCACACCTCCTCCGTCACGTACGGCAGGTACGGCGCGAACAGCCGCAGCAGCGTGGACAACCCGGTGCGCAGGGCGACCCGGGCGGAGCCGGCGCCCTCCAGGCCGTACGCCCGTTCCTTGACGAGTTCGAGGTAGTCGTCGCAGAACGTCCAGAAGAACCGCTCGACCCGCTCCAGCGCGGCGGTGTGCTCGAAGTCGGCCAGGGCCCGCGTCGCATCGTCCACAACGGACGACAGGGCGGTGATCATGGCCTGGTCCAACGGATGCGTGACACTGTCCGAAGTGGACGGCTCGTCGAAGGACAGCGCGAACCGGCTGGCGTTGAGCAGCTTGGTGGCCAGCCGCCGGCCGATCTTCATCTGCTTGGGGTCGAACGCGGTGTCGGTGCCGGGCCGCCCGTTGGCGGCCCAGTACCGCACGCCGTCGGAGCCGTGCTCGGTGAGCAGGTCGTCGGGCGTCACCACCGCGCCCTTGGACTTGGACATCTTCTTCCGGTCGGGATCGAGGATCCAGCCGGAGATCACCGCGTCCGACCACGGCAGCTCGTCCAGCTCCTGCTCCGAGCGCAGCACCGAGTAGAACAGCCAGGTCCGGATGATCTCGTGGCTCTGCGGCCGCAGGTCCATCGGATACGTCAGCGAGAACAGCTCCGGGTCCTGCTCCCAGCCGGACACGATCAGCGGCGACATCGACGAGGTCATCCACGTGTCCATGATGTCCGGGTCACCGACGAAGCCGTCGGGCACGCCGCGCTGCGACTCGTCGTAGCCGGGCGGGACCTGGCTGGACGGATCCACCGGCAGGGCGTCCTCGCCGGGCAGAATCGGCTCCTCGTAACGAGGTTCGCCGTTGGCGTCCAGCGGATACCAGACCGGGAACGGCACGCCGAAGAAGCGCTGCCGGCTGACCAGCCAGTCCGAGTTGAGGCCCTTGGCCCAGTCGTCGTACCGGTTGCGCATCCAGGCCGGATGCCACCGCAGCTCGGATCCCCTACGCAGCAACGCATCCCGGTGCTCCAGGCTGCGCACGAACCACTGCCGGCTGGAGACGATCTCCAGCGGCTTGTCGCCTTTCTCGTAGAAGTTGACCGGGCGGGTCGTCGGCCGCGGCTCCCCGATCAGGTCGCCGGATTCCCGCAGCAACTCGACGATCCGCTTGCGGGCGCTGAACGAGGTCAGCCCCGCGAGCTCGTCGTAGGGCGCGGCCGGCACGCCCACCGGCGGCTCCGGCAGGAACCGTCCGTCGCGGCCGATCACTGTGCGGGTGGGCAACTTCAGCTCACGCCACCAGCGCACGTCGGTCAGATCGCCGAAGGTGCAACACATCGCGATGCCAGCTCCGCGCTCCGGCTCGGCGTCCGGGTGCGTCAGGACCGGAACTTCCATGCCGAACAAGGGAGAGCGCACGGTAGTGCCGACCAGGTGCCGGTACCGCTCGTCGTCGGGATGGGCGATCAGCGCGACACAGGCCGGCAGCAGCTCCGGCCGAGTGGTCTCGATCTCCACCGGGCCGAAGGAAATCCGGTGCCACGCGCCGGCGTGATCACGCGCTTCCAGTTCGGCCTGCGCCACCGCGGTCTGGAACGTGACGTCCCACAGCGACGGCGCTTCCGACTGGTACGCCTGGTTTTCCGCGAGCAGCCGCAGAAAACCCTGCTGCGCCACACGTTGCGCATGGGTGCCGATGGTCGTGTACGTCAGCGACCAGTCCACGGACAGCCCGAGCCGACGCCACAACGCCTCGAACGCCTTCTCGTCCTCGACGGTCATCCGGTGGCACAGCTCGACAAAGTTCCGGCGCGAGATGCCGACCTGCTGCTTGCCAGTGGTCTCCGCCGGCACGTAGTCCGGGTCGTAGGGCAGCGACGGGTCGCAGCGCACGCCGTAGCGCAGCTGCACGCGGCGCTCGGTGGGCAGCCCGTTGTCGTCGAAACCCATCGGGTAGAACACGTGCTTGCCGCGCATGCGCTGGAACCGGGCTACGACGTCGGTGTGGGTGTAGCTGAAGACGTGGCCTACGTGCAGCGACCCGCTCACCGTCGGCGGCGGCGTGTCGATGGAAAACACCTCAGCACGGGAATCGGGCCGGTGGAAGCGGAACGTCTCGTCCGCGGCCCACCGGCCCGACCACTTGTCCTCGATGCCCTCCATCGACGGGCGCTGCGGAATTCCGTCACCCGTCATGGAGAAATCACCCTTCCGGCAGTGCGTCCAAACGCGCGGTGACCCGCGCGATGTCGGCGACGGCAGCCTCCCGGCGCGCCTTGATCTTGTCCACGACCTGCGCCGGGGCCTTGTCGACGAAGGCCTGATTGTTCAGCTTGCCGTCGCACTGGGCCAGTTCTTTTTGCGCCGCGGCCAGGTCCTTGGCCAGCCGCTTGCGCTCGGCGGCCACGTCGATCGTGCCCGAGGTGTCCAGCTCGACCAGCACGCCACCGACCTCCAGCGAGGCGCTGGCGGCGAAGCCGTCGGCCGGGTCCTCCAGGCGGGCGATGGTCCGGATCGAGGCCAGCTGGCCGGCGATGTCGGCTTCGTCCACACCGGACAGTCGGGCCGGCACCTTCTGGCCCGGCTTGAGGCCCTGGTCGGCGCGGAACCGCCGGACCTCGGTGACCAGCCGCTGCACGGTGTCGATGCGCCGCGCGGCAACGGAATCGGCCTCAGCGCCGGAGGCCGTCGGCCAGTCGGCGATCATCAGCGACTCGCCGCCGGTCAGCTCGGTCCACAGCGTCTCGGTGATGAACGGGATCACCGGGTGCAGCAGGCGCAGCAGCGTGTCCAGCACGTGCCCGAGCACCGCCCGGGTCGCCTCGGCCCGCTCGCCGCCCTCGGCGATCTGCACCTTGGCCAGCTCCAGGTACCAGTCGCAGTACTCGTCCCAGGTGAAGTGGTAGAGCGCCTCGCACAACTTGGCGAACTCGTAGCGCTCGAACAGTTCGTCCACTTCGGACACGACCTGGTCGGCGCGGTCCAGGATCCACCGGTCGGCGTCGGTCAGCCGGTCCCGGGCCGGCACCGGCACGGCCGTGGTCGCGCCGTTGAGCAGCGCGAACCGGCTGGCGTTCCACAGCTTCGTGCAGAAGTTGCGGGAGCCGCCGGCCCACTCCTCGGCCAGCGCCATGTCGGCACCCGGGTTGGCCCCGCGGGCCAGGGTGAACCGGGCCGCGTCGGCGCCGTAGGCGTCCAGCCACTTCAGCGGGTCGATCACGTTGCCGCGGGACTTGGACATCTTCTTGCCGTTGGCGTCGCGGATCAGGCCGTGCAGGTACACGTGGTCGAACGGCTGCGCGCCGTCCATCGCGTACAGGCCGAACATCATCATCCGGGCGACCCAGAAGAACAGGATGTCGTAGCCGGTGGACAGCACCGTGGTCGGATAGAACTTGGCCAGGTCGGCGGTCCGCTCCGGCCAGCCCAGCGTGGACATCGGCCACAGGCCCGAGGAGAACCAGGTGTCCAGCACGTCCTCGTCCTGGTGCCAGCCCTCGCCGGTCGGCGGCTGCTCGTCCGGGCCGACGCACACGACCTCGCCGTCCGGGCCGTACCAGACCGGGATCCGGTGGCCCCACCACAGCTGCCGCGAGATGCACCAGTCGTGCAGGTTGTCGACCCAGTCGAAGTACCGCTTGGCCAGCTCCGGCGGATGGACCGTGGTGCGGCCGTCGCGCACGGCGTCGCCGGCCGCCTTGGCCAGCGGCCCGACGTTGACGAACCACTGCAGCGACAGCCGCGGCTCGACCACCGTGTCGCAGCGCGAGCAGTGGCCGACCGAGTGCAGGTACGGCCGCTTCTCCGCGACGATCCGGCCCAGCTCGCGCAGCGCCGCCACCACCGCGGGCCGCGCCTCGAACCGGTCCAGCCCCTCGAACGGGCCGGCGGTGGTGATCACGCCGCGGGCGTCCATCACCGTCAGGGACGGCAGCGAGTGCCGCTGGCCGATCTCGAAGTCGTTCGGGTCGTGGGCCGGCGTCACCTTCACCGCGCCGGTGCCGAACGACGGGTCCACGTGCTCGTCGGCCACGACCGGGATGCGGCGGCCGGTCAGCGGCAGCTCCACCTCGGTGCCGACCAGGTGCTTGTAGCGCTCGTCGTCCGGGTGCACCGCGACCGCGGTATCGCCCAGCATGGTCTCGGCCCGGGTCGTCGCCACCACGATCGAGGCGGCGCCGTCGCCGTAGCGGATCGAGACCAGCTCGCCCTCGTCCTCGGAGTGCTCCACCTCGATGTCCGACAGCGCCGTCAGGCAGCGCGGGCACCAGTTGATGATCCGCTCGGCCCGGTAGGCCAGGCCGTCGTCGAACAGCTTCTTGAACATGGTCTGCACGGCCCGCGACAGCGGCTCGTCCATGGTGAAGCGCTCGCGGCTCCAGTCCACGCTGTCGCCCAGCCGGCGCATCTGGTCCAGGATCTTGCCGCCGTACTCGGTCTTCCACTCCCAGACCCGCTCGACGAACTTCTCGCGGCCCAGGTCGTGCCGGGACAGGCCCTCGCCGGCCAGCTGCCGCTCCACCACGTTCTGGGTGGCGATGCCGGCGTGGTCCATGCCCGGCAGCCACAGGGCCTCGTAGCCCTGCATGCGGCGGCGGCGGGTCAGCGCGTCCATCACGGTGTGGTTGAGGGCGTGGCCCATGTGCAGGCTGCCGGTGACGTTGGGCGGCGGCAGCACGATGCAGAACGGCGGCTTGTCGCTGGCCGGGTCCGCGGCGAAGTAGCCGCTGTCTACCCACCGCTGGTACAGCCCCTGCTCTACCTCCGCCGGATTCCAGGCGGTCGGGAGATCGGTGGTGTACTGCTGCGGAAGGGTCTCGGTCACGCGAAGAGTCTACGGAGCCCCGAGCGCACCCAACCAATGGGTGACATGCCGGTTGTTAGAGTGCTCGCGCCGAAACGGGGGGAACCGTGGACGACATCGAGAACCATCCCGATCTGACCGACCAGAAATGGCTGCGCGGGGCCGAGAGACGGGCCCGCCGGGCCGCTCGCCGCGCCCGGCGCCGACCCGGCCCGCGGTGGAGCCGGCTGGTCATTCCCGGGGTGCTGGTCCTGTTCTGCGGCGCGCTGATCGTGTTCTACCGGGTCGGCACGGTGCAGCTGCCGGAGTCGGCGCCCACCACCGGCGCGGCCCCCACCAGCGCCCATCCCGACCCGACCAGCGCCGAGGCCACCGGGCACGTCGACCTGACCCGGCCGTTCGCCACCACGCCGGCCGCCGACTGGCCGACCGAGGTCCCGGTGCCGATCGCCAAAGCGACCGGTCGGTTCAGCGCCGCCCAGGTCGACGCCGCCTATCGCGCCGTGCAGAAGACCACCACCGAGGCCCGGCTGGATCCCGAGGTCACCGTCCGCCACGACAACGGCCCGTACCTGGCGACGCTGACGCCCGGCGTCAAGCTGCCCGACCCCGGCAGCCGGATCACCAAGATCGCCGACGGCTACCAGCTGCTGCCGGTGCCGCCCCGGGTGTCCGGCGGCATGACCAGCTCCGTCGACGAGCACGGCGACCTGGTCGTGCACGCCAACTTCGTCTACGCCTACGCGTTCCAGCCGCCCGCGCACCTGGCCCCCTCGACCCCGTGGGACATCGTGTCCGTGATCCACGAGAACGCCGACTACGCGATCGTCGACGGCAAGCCGTGGCCGTCGACCGAGAAGTCGTACTTCTACTCGATCAACTGCGACCTGACGCTGCAGCAGGGGCTGCTGGCCCCGCAGTACTCCGGCCGCGGCGGCGCGGCGCCCGACGCCGAGCCCCCGCAGGCCTACTACGACCCCAAGCACACGGTGGACATCCCCAAGGTCGGCTGCTGACCCGCCTGGCCTCTCGTTACCCGCGGGCGGACAATGGAGGCATGACGCGCAGGCCTCCGCAGCAGGACGTCGACGAGAGCAAGATCAAGGTCGGCGAGCCGAAAACGTACGCGGCCGGGGTGAAGGGCGTGCTGGTGTCGCTCCAGCACGGCTGGGACCAGATGGGCGCGACCCGCAGCGTGCGCACCCTGCGCCTGCTCAACCAGCGGGAGGGCTTCGACTGTCCGGGCTGCGCGTGGCCGGAGGCCCAGGGGCACCGCAAGATGGCCGAGTTCTGCGAGAACGGGGCCAAGGCGGTCGCCGAGGAGGCCACCACCCGGCGGGTCCAGCCGGAGTTCTTCGTCGAGCACTCCGTCGCCGAGCTGGCCGAGAAGACCGACTACTGGCTGGGCCAGCAGGGCCGGCTGACCCACCCGATGGTGCTGCGCGAGGGCGCCAGCCACTACGAGCCGATCTCCTGGGGCAACGCGTTCGAGCTGGTCGCCAGCAAGCTGCGGGGCCTGGCCGACCCCAACGAGGCGATCTTCTACACCTCCGGCCGCACCAGCAACGAGGCCGCCTTCAGCTACCAACTGCTGGCCCGCGCGCTGGGCACCAACAACCTGCCGGACTGCTCCAACATGTGCCACGAGTCGTCCGGCTCGGCGCTGGTGCAGACCATCGGCATCGGCAAGGGCTCGGTCAGCCTGGCCGATGTCACCAATGCCGACCTGCTGCTGGTCGTCGGCCAGAACCCCGGCACCAACCACCCGCGGATGCTGTCCGCGCTGGAGGAGGCCAAGGGCAACGGCGCCACCATCGTCGCCGTCAATCCGCTGCCCGAGGCCGGCCTGATGCGGTTCAAGAACCCGCAGAACGTGCGTGGCGTGGTCGGCCAGGGCACTCCGCTGGCCGACGAGTTCTGCCAGATCCGGCTCGGCGGCGACCTGGCCTTCTTCCGCGCGCTAGGACACCTCGTGCTGGCCGCCGAGGACGCCGCCCCGGGCACGGTCCTGGACCGGGAGTTCATCGAGTCGTCCACGCACGGCTTCGAGGAGTGGGCCGCCGACATCCGTCAGCTGGACTGGGACGAGGTCGACGCCGCCACCGGCCTGTCGCGGGAGCAGATCGCTCACGTGGCCCGACTTCTGGTGGAGTCCAAGCGGACCATCATCTGCTGGGCCATGGGCCTGACCCAGCACAAGCAGTCCGTGCCGACCATCCGCGAGCTCGTCAACGTTCTGTTGCTGCGCGGCATGATCGGCAAGCCCGGGGCCGGCGTGTGCCCCGTTCGCGGCCACTCCAACGTGCAGGGCGACCGCACCATGGGCATCTACGAGAAGCCCGCCGAGAAGTTTCTGTCCGCTTTGGACACCGAGTTCGGCATCACCTCGCCGCGGGCCCACGGCTACGACACCGTCGAGGCCATCGAGGCCATGCGGGACGGCAAGGCCAAGGTTTTCTTCGCCGTCGGCGGCAACTTCGTGTCCGCCACGCCCGACACCGAGGTCACCATGCGGGCCCTGCGGTCCATGGACCTCACCGTGCACGTGTCCACCAAGCTCAACATGTCGCACGTCGTTCCCGGCAAGATGGCCCTGATCCTGCCCACCCTCGGCCGCACCGAACGCGACGAGCAGGCCGGCGGCACCCAGTTCGTCACCGTCGAGGACTCCATGTCCTGCGTGCACCGCTCCCGCGGCCGTCTCGCCCCCGCCAGTTCCTCGCTGCTGTCCGAGGTCGCCATCGTCTCCCGGCTCGCCCGGGCCGTCTTCGGCGACGACCACGTCGTGCCGTGGGCCTCCTTCGAGGCCGACTACAACGTCGTCCGCGACCACATTTCCCGTGTCGTGCCTGGATGTTCCGACTACAACACCCGGGTCCGCCAGCCCGACGGCTTCATCCTGCCGCACCCGCCCCGGGATACCCGGTCCTTCCCCACCACCACCGGCAAGGCCAACTTCACCGTCAACCCCGTGCAGCTCATCCAGGTGCCCGCCGGCCGTCTCATCCTGCAGACCCTGCGCAGCCACGACCAGTACAACACCACCATCTACGGCCTCGACGACCGCTACCGTGGTGTCCACGACGGTCGCCGGGTCGTGTTCGTCAACCCCGCCGACCTCTCCTCCCTCGGCATCACCGACGGCTCCATGGTCGACATGATCAGCGAATGGCCCTCCCCCTCCGGCGTCGTCGAACGCCGCGTCAAGCTCTTCCGCGTCATCGCCTACCCCACCGCCCCCGGCTGCGCCGCCGCCTACTTCCCCGAGGCCAACGCCCTGGTGCCGCTGGAGTCCACCGCCGAGACGTCCAACACCCCCACCTCCAAGGCCGTCATCATCCGCCTCGAACGCAGCTGACCCCAGCCCTGGATGTTCGCGCCGCGCTGACTCTTTTCCCGGTCAGCGCGGCGTTTTCTGTCTCCCGCGACCCTTCGCCCTGATCTCCAACCACCGTTTTCCGTCCACTCTTCCCTTCTGCCCCCTGCATCGCTTTTTTCCTATGCCTCCAGGTTTCTCTTCCAGCCTCTACTCCCCTTCCCCTGCGACCCCGTTCCCCTTCCCTTCCAGTCCCTCTTCCCTTCCCCTGCGGCCCTACTTCGTTTCCCTTCCAGCCCTTGCTTCACCTTCCGCTCCGACACCGCTTCCCGTCTCTCCCAACCCACGCTCCACCTTCCGCCCCTTCCCTCCCTCCGATCTCCCTGTCCTGCCCTCCGCCTCACCTTCCCCTTTCCGCCCCTTCACCTCTCCCCCGTCCGTCGTCCGTCCTCAACAGACAAAAGGGCCGGGGCGTTCGCACGCCCCGGCCCTTTCCGTTTTCCGTTGTCAGCTCTGGAAGAGCTGCACCACCTTGACGAACAGCTGGTACAGGCCGTAGGCGAAGGGCAGCCCGACCCACAGCCAGGCGATCACCATGAGCGTGCTGCGGTTCACTTCGCGTCCACCTCCTGCGCGGCCGGCTCGTCCACGGTGGCCACCGGCTCGTGGAACTTGCTGTCGACCGGCTTGATCAGCTCGTTGGCCACGAAGCCGACGATCAGCAGGCCGATCATGATGTAGAAGGACAGCGAGTACAGCGCCGGGCCGGAGCGGCCGGCGGCGTGCTGGGCGTCGGCGATGCCGTCGATGATCAGCGGCCCGGCCACGCCGGCCACCGACCACGCGGTCAGCAGTCGGCCGTGGATGGCGCCGACCTGGTACGTGCCGAACAGGTCACGCAGGTAGGCCGGCACGGTGGCGAACCCGCCGCCGTAGAAGGACAGGATCAGCATCGCGGCCAGCACGAACACGAGCTTCGACGAGCCGCCGGCCAGCACCAGCACCAGGTACAGCAGCGCGCCGACACCCAGGTAGATGCGGTACATGTTCTTCCGGCCGATGGCGTCCGAAGTGGACGACCAGACGAACCGGCCCAGCATGTTGGTCAGCGACAGCAGCGCGACAAAGCCGGCCGCGGGAGCCGGGCTCACCTTGAAGAAGTCGACGATCATCGGCGACGCCTTCTCCAGGATGCCGATGCCGGCGGTCACGTTCAGGCACAGCACCAGCCACAGCAGCCAGAACTGCGGAGTCTTGATCGCGTTGGACGCCGAGACGTTGTTCTTGGTGATCAGCTTGTGCGAGGTGGCCATCGACGGGTCCCAGCCGGCCGGCTTCCAACCGTCCGCCGGCACCCGCACCAGGAAGACACCCAGCGCCATGAAGATCGCGTACACCACGCCGTGCACCGCGAACGTCTCCGCGATGCCCGAGGTGGAGGTGCCGAAACCGGCCAACATGGCAGTCGACCAGGGTGATGCGATCAACGCTCCGCCGCCGAAGCCCATGATCGCGACACCGGTGGCCATGCCGGGCCGATCCGGGAACCACTTGATCAGTGTGGACACCGGCGAGATGTAGCCGATGCCGAGACCGATGCCGCCGACGAAGCCGTAGCCGACGACCACCAGCCAGAACTGCGACGTCGCCACGCCGAGCGCGGCGATCAGGAACCCAGCGCCGAACGCGACGGATGCCACCGCCATCGCCCACCGAGGTCCGTTGCGTTCGACGAGTGTGCCGCCGAAGGCCGCCGACAGGCCGAGCATGACGATCGCCACCTGGAACGGCAGGCCGCTCTCCACCCCGTTGAGGTGTAGCGCCTTCTCCAGCGGCGTCTTGAACACGCTCCACGCGTAGGCCTGTCCGATCGACAGGTGCACGGCCAGCGCCGAGGGGGGCACGAGCCAGCGGCTCCATCCCTCGGGCGCGATCGTGCGCGAGCGATCAAGGACCCCGAGTCCCATCTCCACTGCCCTCCCAGATAGTTGAGAATGGAACCTATTGGGATCAGGTGTGACTCGGCACGACCGAGTGGCCCACGTAACGACGAACGGCAGCAGTGACGCGCCGAACGGAATGAAGCGAAGACTTACGAAACGAGGTGGTTCCGTAATGGGAAGGGTGACGGTCCGACGGCCGGTACTCAAGCTCTCCCACCAGGGCGAACGCCATCGGCCGGATGCACTAGCCGCCGAAGAACCACTCGAATTGCGTATTGACGGAAAAGCACTCGCGGTGACGATGCGCACGCCCGGCAACGACGTGGAACTGGCCCACGGCTTTCTGCTCACCGAAGGCGTGATCGGCGGCCGCGAGGACATCTCGGCGGCCCGCTACTGCTCCGGAACCGGTCCAGACGGCCGTAATACGTACAATGTGCTCGATATCTCACTTGCGCCCGGCGTCGCTCCGCCCGAGGTCGGCGTGGAGCGCAACTTCTACACGACCTCCTCCTGCGGCGTCTGCGGCAAGGCGGCCCTCGACGCCGTCAAGCTCCGCACCCGCTACCTGCCCGCCGACGACGACTGCGGCGTGCCCGTCGAGGTGCTCACCACGCTGCCCGACAAGTTGCGGGCCGCGCAGAAGGTCTTCGACTCCACCGGCGGCCTGCACGGCGCCGGCTTGTTCACCGCCGACGGCAAGCTGCTCGTCGCGCGCGAGGACGTCGGCCGGCACAACGCCGTCGACAAGGTGATGGGCTGGGCCGTGCAGTCCGGTCTGGTCCCGCTGCGCGGCTGCGTGCTGATGGTCTCTGGCCGGGCGTCGTTCGAACTCGTGCAGAAGGCCGCCATGGCCGGCGTCCCCGTGCTCGCTGCCGTCTCCGCCCCGTCGTCGTTGGCCGCCGAGCTCGCCGACGAACAGGGCATGACCCTCATCGGCTTCCTCCGCGGCGAGTCGATGAACGTCTACACCGGAGCGCAGCGCGTGCTCCGCTGACCCGACCACCGATCCGCCACCACGCCGCCGACAACGAGCACTTCAACGAAGACCACGACCCCGCGCGCAAACCGGCCCCACAGCGCTATCCGTCCGGTCGACGGAATCGGTCGTGTCGACCACACAGCGGAAACTGGTTGTGAACTGAGTTCACAGGCAGTCCGGGGTGTGTCGGCGGTGACAAGCTCGAACGTCACATCGGACCGGACCGGGCCGCTGACTAGGGTTGGACCATGAGCACACACTTCGACGTCGTGGTGGTGGGGGCCGGCCCCGGCGGGTACGTCGCGGCGATCCGGGCGGCCCAGCTCGGGCTGCGAACGGCGATCATCGAGGACCGGTACTGGGGCGGCGTCTGCCTGAACGTGGGCTGCATCCCGTCCAAGGCACTGCTGCGCAACGCCGAACTGGCGCACCTGCTGACCGGCGAGGCCGAGGCGTTCGGCATCCACGCCGAGGGCGGCATCACGTTCGACTACGGCGCCGCGTTCCAGCGCAGCCGCAAGGTCGCCGACGGCCGGGTCAAGGGCGTCCACTTCCTGATGAAGAAGAACAAGATCCAGCAGTTCTTCGGCTGGGGCACGTTCACCGACGCCAACACGATCCAGGTCGCGCTCACCGACGGCGGCCAGGAGACGGTCACGTTCGACCACTGCATCCTGGCGACCGGCGCGACCACCCGGCTGCTGCCCGGCACCAAGCTGTCCGAGCGGGTCGTCACCTACGAGGAGCAGATCCTCAGCGTCAAGCTGCCCGGCAGCATCGTCATCGCCGGCGCGGGCGCGATCGGCGTCGAGTTCGCGTACGTCATGCACGGCTACGGCGTCGACGTCACGATCGTCGAGTTCCTGGACCGTCCGGTCCCGCTCGAAGACGAGGAGGTCTCGGCCGAGCTGGCCAAGCGCTACCGCAAGCTCGGCATCAAGGTGCTCACCTCGACCCGGGTCGACGCGATCGACGACTCCGGCGAGAAGGTCCGGGTCACCGTCACCAAGGACGGCCAGCAGCAGGTGCTGGAGGCCGACAAGGTGCTGCAGGCGATCGGCTTCCAGCCGCGGACCCAGGGCTACGGCCTGGAGAACACCGGCGTCCGGCTGACCGAGCGCGGCGCCGTCGACATCGACGCCCGCGGTCGCACGAGCGTGCCGCACATCTTCGCCATCGGCGACGTCACCGCCAAGCTGATGCTGGCCCATGCCGCCGAGTCCATGGGCATCGTCGCGGCCGAGACGATCGCCGGCGCGGAGACCATGGAGCTCGACTTCGTGATGATCCCTCGGGCCACGTTCTGCCAGCCGCAGATCGCCAGCTTCGGCTACACCCAGAAGCAGGCCGAGGAGCGGGGCTTTGACGTCAAGGTGGCCAAGTTCCCGTTCACCGCGAACGGCAAGGCGCACGGCCTCGGCGAGCCCGGCGGCTTCGTGAAGATCATCGCCGACGCGAAGTACGGCGAGCTGCTGGGCGCGCACATGATCGGCCCCGAGGTGACCGAACTGCTGCCCGAGCTGACGCTGGCTCAGCAGTGGGACCTGACCGTCAACGAGGTCGCGCGCAACGTGCATGCGCACCCGACGCTGAGCGAGGCCGTCAAGGAGGCCATCCACGGCCTGGCCGGCCACATGATCAACTTCTGACCCGTGGCGAAGGGCCCGCGCACCGGACTCCCGGTGAGCGGGCCTTCACCTTGTCCGCCGCTGCCCAGCCCACGATGGCTGGGCACCACCGGCCGCGCGGGTCAGGGCCGGCTTCCAGGGCGATTGCCGCCGGCGGAAAGACGAATTCGCCTGGCGGCCGAGGGGCCACCAGGCGAATTGGTCGAGGAATCAGGCCGACTTCTCGCGGCGTTCGCGGCGGCTGGGCTGCCGGGCGACGATAGTCGGGTTGACGTTCTCCCGGACGGTCTGCTCGGTGATGACCACCTTGGCGACGTCGCTGCGGCTGGGGATGTCGTACATCACCGGCTGCAGCACCTCCTCCATGATGGCACGCAGGCCACGGGCGCCGGTGCCGCGCAGGATCGCCTGGTCGGCGACCGCTTCGAGGGCGGTCTTGGTGAACTCCAGCTCCACGCCGTCCATCTCGAACAGCTTCTGGTACTGCTTCACCATCGCGTTGCGCGGCTCGGTGAGGATCTTGACCAGGGACGGCTTGTCCAGGTTGGTCACGCTGGCCACGACGGGCAGGCGGCCGATGAACTCGGGGATCAGGCCGAACTTGATCAGGTCCTCGGGCATGGTGTCGCCGAAGATGTCGGACGACTCCATCTCGGCCTTGGTGCGGATCTCGGCGCCGAAGCCGAGGCTGCGCTTGCCGACCCGGTCCTGGATGATGCGCTCCAGCCCGGCGAACGCGCCGGCCACGATGAACAGCACGTTCGTCGTGTCGATCTGGATGAACTCCTGGTGCGGGTGCTTGCGGCCGCCCTGCGGCGGCACGCTGGCGGTGGTGCCCTCGAGGATCTTCAGCAGCGCCTGCTGCACGCCCTCGCCGGAGACGTCCCGCGTGATCGACGGGTTTTCACTCTTCCGAGCGATTTTGTCGACCTCGTCGATGTAGATGATGCCGGTCTCGGCCCGCTTGACGTCGTAGTCGGCGGCCTGGATCAGCTTGAGCAGGATGTTCTCGACGTCCTCGCCGACGTAGCCGGCCTCGGTGAGCGCGGTGGCGTCGGCGATGGCGAACGGCACGTTGAGCAGCTTGGCCAGGGTCTGGGCGAGGTAGGTCTTGCCGCAGCCGGTGGGCCCGAGCATCAGGATGTTGGACTTGGCCAGTTCGACGCCGTCGTCCCGACCGTCGCGGTTGCGATCGCCGGCCTGGATCCGCTTGTAGTGGTTGTACACCGCCACCGACAGCGTGCGCTTGGCATCGTTCTGACCGATCACGTACTGGTCGAGGAAGTCGTGGATCTCGGCCGGCTTGGGCAGCTCGTCCAGCTTGACGTCGCCCGCCTCGGCCAGTTCCTCCTCGATGATCTCGTTGCAGAGGTCGATGCATTCATCGCAGATATACACGCCTGGACCGGCGATGAGCTTCTTCACCTGCTTCTGGCTCTTCCCGCAGAAGGAGCACTTCAGCAGGTCTCCGCCGTCACCGATACGCGCCATGACCGCTGACCTCTGTCCCCTCCGGTGGACCGACTGCCGCCGGCTCACCTGGCTGTCACGATGGCCCGACCCACTCGGGTGGGTCGCGCACGTTCTCCACGACGGTACCCGCCCGCGATGGCGAGCGGGAGGACCAGCGTGCCCCGACCGTGTCGAACCAGGCGATTACTAGCCGGATTCGGCGTGTCGGCCGGGGACGCGGCCCCGGTTTTCAGCTCTGCGCGGACAGCTTCCGGTACGGCAGCACCTCGTCGACGATGCCGTAGGCCCGGGCCTCCTCGGCGGTGAGGATCTTGTCGCGGTCGATGTCGGCGGCGATCTCGTCCGGCGTCTTGTTGGTGTGCCGGGCCAGCGTGGTCTCCAGGGCGCGGCGCACTCGCTGGATCTCGTTGGCCTGGATCTCCAGGTCGGACACCTGGCCGTAGACGCCCTCGGTGGCCGGCTGGTGGATCATGATCCGGGAGTTGGGCAGCGCGCGGCGCTTGCCAGGGGAGCCGGCGGCGAGCAGCACGGCGGCGGCCGAGGCGGCCTGACCGAGGCAGACGGTGGCGATGTCGGGACGCACGTACTGCATGGTGTCGTAGATCGCCATCAGCGAGGTGAACGAGCCGCCGGGCGAGTTGATGTACATGATGATGTCGCGGTCGGGGTCGACCGACTCCAGGTACAGCAGCTGCGCCATCACGTCGTTGGCGGACGCGTCGTCGATCTGCACGCCGAGGAAGATGATGCGCTCCTCGAACAGCTTGTTGTAGGGGTTGGACTCCTTGACCCCGTAGCTGGTGCGCTCGACGAACGACGGCAGCACGTAGCGGGACTGGAGTGGCTGGTACTGGCTCACTGATGACTCCTGGCGTCGCTTGTCGCTTGGTCGAGCTGGCGGGTCGGGGGCCGTTTCCCGGCGGCCGGCCCGCGGCTGGCTTGTTTCCGACTTTAACGAACGCGGGCGACGCCGACGTATCGACGCCGCCCGCGTTCGCTCAGGGCGTCACTCCTGCTCGGCTGCCTCGTCGGCGGTCTCGGCCGCGGCCGGCGCGCCGAACAGTTCGTCCAGGTCGATGGTGTTGCCGCCGGCGTCGGTGACCGTGGCCTGACGGACGACGGAGGCCAGGGCCTTGCCGCGGCGCACGTCGGCGAAGATGGCGCCGAGCTGGCCGGCCTGCTGGGCCCGCTGCACGTACTCGTCGGGGCTGATGCCGAAGCGCTGGGCCTGGTAGACGATGCGCTCGGACAGCTCGGCGTCGTTGACCTGGACCTTCTCGGCGTCGGCGACGGCGTCGAGCACGAGCTGGGTCTTCACGGCCTGCTCGGCGGCGGTGCGCAGCTCGGCGTCGAACTCCTCCGGGGTCTGCCCCTGCTCCTTGAGCCACTCGTTGAAGCGGTCGTCGTCGTGGTCGAAGGCGTGCACCGCGTCGTGCTTGCGGGTCTCGACCTCGGCGGCGACGACGGCCTCGGGCAGCGGCACCTCGGTGACCTCGAGCAGGGCCTCGAGAACCTTGTCCCGGGCCTGCACGCCCTGCTGCATCTTGTTGACGCGGCCGAGACGCTCGCGCAGGTCGGCCTTGAGCTCGTCGAGGGTGTCGAACTCGCTGGCCAGCTGGGCGAACTCGTCGTCGGCCTCGGGCAGCTCGCGCTTCTTGATGTTCTCGACCTTGACGCTGACCTCGGCGTCGCGGCCCTCGTACTCGCCGGCGACGAGCTTGGTGGTGAAGGTCTTGGTCTCGCCCGAGTTGGCGCCGATCAGGGCGTCATCGATGCCCTCGACGAGCTGTCCGGAGCCGATCTCGTAGGACAGGCCGGTGGTGCGGGCCTCCTCGACCTCTTCGCCGTCGACGGTCGCGGACAGGTCGACGGTGACGAAGTCGCCGTTCTCGGCCGGCCGGTCGACGCCGGTCAGCGTGCCGAAGCGGGCCCGCAGCTCGTCGAGCTGCTTGTCGACGTCCTCGTCGGAGGTCTCGATGTCGTCGACGCTGACGGCGAGCTCGCCGAACGCCGGCACCGTGATCTCGGGGCGGATGTCGACCTCGGCGGTGAAGGCCAGGTGGTCGCCGTCCTCGATCTTGGTGACCTCGATGTCGGGCCGGCCGAGGGCGCGGACCTCGCCCGCGTTGACGGCCTCCATGTACTTCGCCGGGATGGCCTCGTTGACGACCTCGTCGAGGACGGGCGCGCGGCCGATGCGCGACTCCAGCACGCGCGGCGGCACCTTGCCCTGGCGGAAGCCGGGGATGCGGACCTGGCCGGCGAGCTTGCGGTAGGCGCGGTCGAAGTTCGGCTTCAGCTCGTCGAACGGCACCTCGACGTTGATCCGGACCCTGGTCGGGCTCAGCTGCTCGACGGTGCTCTTCAACGTGGTCTCCTCGTACGAACAAATACGTGCACAGACGTCCCGGCCGCACAGGTCGCCCGGGATTGGATGCCTAAGTCTAGGTCGCCCCCCAACCACCCCAGCCCCGACCCCCACGCCACCCGACAACGAGGTCGAGGCCCGCACCAGCGAACCACCGACGCACGGAGGTCGACAGTGCGTAGGCCACAGGCCACACCCGGGACCTCAGAGGGGGCGTAGGCCGAAGGCCACGCCCCCGGGGGTCCAGGGGGCGGAGCCCTCCTGGCTCGGGGTCTGGGGCGGGAGCCCCAGAAAACACCCCCGCCGATAACGGCGAAGGGGACGCCGAAGGCGTCCCCTGAGCACAGCTCACCCAATCGTCGGGGTGGCGGGATTTGAACCCACGGCCCCTCGCTCCCAAAGCGAGTGCGCTACCAAACTGCGCCACACCCCGTTCGCGCCGTCTTGGTGATGGCGCGTGCATGAGAGTAGCGCGACCCGCTAAGCTCCCGCATGCACCCGGGTGGTTGGGGTGCGTGCGGGTGTAGCTCAATGGCAGAGCCCCAGCCTTCCAAGCTGGTCATGCGGGTTCGATTCCCGTCACCCGCTCTTTTTTGTGCCCGAAATGTGTCGAGCGCCACATCATCTGGTGGTGAGGACGAGGGCGGTGGCGTCGTCTCGGTAGCCGTCGTCGGTTTCGCGGGCCGCGGCGACGAGGGCGTCGGCGAGGGTCTCGGGGTTGTCCTGGTGTTCGCGGGTGAGGGCTTCGAGTTCGTCGTGGGGCACGGTGTCGAGGCCGTCGCTGAGCAGGATCACGAGTTCGTCGGTGGGGGCCGAGGTGACGGCGACGTTGGTGACGGTGGCGCTGGCGAGGGTGACTCGGACCCAGCTGTCGTGCAGGGGCGCGAGGTCGGCGACGCCGCCGCCGCGGAGGTAGGCGCCCATGGTGTGGGGGTCGGTGCGCCGGTGGAGGGCGGTGCCGTCCCAGGTGTAGGCGTGGGAGTCGCCGACCCAGGCGAGGTGGGTGGGCCGTCCGGGCACGGTGAGGGCGAGCACGATGACGCCGTCGGGTATGTGGGGGTGGATGCCGGGGTCTTCGACGAGCGCGGCGGCGGCGAGCACGCCGGCGAGGGCGCCTTTGGTGGCGCCGATGCGTACGGCGCTGTCGGCTAACAGGCGCATGGTGGCGGCGCCGGCGGGGTCGTTGCCGATGCCGTCGACGATGGCGGCGACGGCGACTCCGGTGGACGCCTGGAAGAGGGCGGCGGCGTCCATGTTTTGGTCGCGGACGCCGCGCCGGGTGGCGGTGGCGGCGCGGCGGCCGTGGGTCAGCTGGTGTGTGGTGGCCAACCTCGGCCTCGCTTCCGTGAATGAGAACTGGCGGCGTCCCCGGGGTGTTCGGGAACGCCGCCAGCGTGGTTCAGCGCAGGCCGACGAGTTCCATGGCCCGCTTGAGGGTGGCGTCGGCGACTTCGGCGGCCTTGGCGGCGCCGTCGGCGAGCACCTGGTCGAGGTAGCCGGTCTCGTTGTGGATCTCGGTGAACCGGGCCTGGATGGGTCCGATCTTGTCGAGCACGAGTTCGGCGAGGTCCTTCTTGAGGGTGCCGTAGCCGTTGCCGTCGAACTGGTCGAGGGTCTGCTCGCGGCTGGCCCCGGACAGGGCTTCGTGCAGCACGAGCAGGTTGTCGACGCCGGGCGAGAGGTTCTCGCGGTCGACGGCGGTGCCGGCGTCGGTGACGGCCCGCATGATGGCCTTGCGGATCTTCTTGGGGTCGTCGAGCAGGCCGATGGCGTGGCCTTCGGTGGTCTCGGCCTTGCTCTTGCTCATCTTGGCGGTCGGGTCGTCCAGGCCCATGATGCGGGCGCCGCTCTTGCGGATCAGCGCGTCGGGAACACGGAAGCATTCACCGAACATCGAATTGAACCGGTTGGCGATGTCCCGGGTGAGTTCGACGTGCTGACGCTGGTCGTCGCCGACCGGCACGAAATTGGCCTGGTAGAGGAGAATGTCCGCGGCCATCAGCGCCGGATAGGTGAACAGGCCCGCGCTCGGGTTTGCGCCCTGGGACTTGGACTTGTACTGGGTCATGCGCTCCAGCCAGCTGACCGGGGTGACGCAGTCGAAGATCCAGCCGAGGGTGGCGTGCGCGGGCACCTTGGACTGCAGGAACAGCACGGACCGCTCGGGGTCGAGGCCGCAGGCCAGGTAGAGGGCGACGATCTCACGGATGCGCCGCCGCAGGTCGTCGGCCCTGATCGCCTCGGGAATTGTGAGGGCGTGCAGGTCGGCGATGAAGAAGAAGTTCTCGTACCGGTCCTGCTCCTCGGCCCAGACGCTGAGCGCACCGATGTAGTTGCCGATGGTCAGGTTGCCGGTCGCGGTAATACCGGACAGAACCCTTGGCTTCGCCTGCGCTGCGGCGTCCGTCATCTTTTTCCCTCTATTCAACGGAGCGTTTACGGGTGAATTCTACCCTCCGGATGCCGCGCTAATTCGGCGGACCTGCGACAGTGCGCCGGTCAGCCGGTTAGGGTGGGTTGGTGGCGCACCACCAGCCCGTCGACCGGTTGTCGACCGTCGGGTTCATCCGCAGCGTGTTGTTCGTCGTGAACACAGTCGCGTCGGCCAACCGGCTGTTGGACGTGGTCGCGTTGTTCGAGGCGGATCTGCGGGTGCAGTTGGTGTTCACCACGCCGCCGAACTCGACGGTTACCGACGGCGTGGCCGAGGTGTTCGCGGAGCTGGACGTGCTGGCGATTCCGTGGGAGCAGGCGCTGCTGCGGGACTTCGACCTGGCGGTCACCGCCAACCACAGCGGGGAGTTGCACCGGTTGCGCGCGCCGGTGGTGATCGTTTCTCACGGGGTGGGGTACAGCAAGAAAGCGGCCCAGAGTCCAGAGTCCAGAGTCCAGAGTCCAGCATATGGGCTTTCCCGGGAATGGTTGCTGCACAACGGGAATCTCGTCGCCGACACCCTGGTGTTCGCACACGAGGAGCAGGTCGCCCGACTGGCCGCGACGGTGCCCGAGGCGCTGCCGGCCGCGTATGTCGCCGGCGATCCGTGTTTCGACCGCATCCTCGCCAGCACGGGCCGTCGTCCGATCTACCGTGCGGCGCTGGGATGTGACGACGACACCACGCTGATTGTCGCCAGCTCGACCTGGCGCGCAGGCTCCGCTTTCGGCTCCTGGCCGACGTTTCTGCGTCAGCTCCTGGCCGAACTGCCGCCGGAGGAGTTCCGCGTGGCGGCGGTGCTGCACCCACATGTCTGGCACGGCCACAGTCCGCACCAGATCCGATCCTGGCTGGCCGATTGCGTCCGAGCCGGCCTGATCCTGGTCCCGCCGCTGGAGGGATGGCGGGCGGCTCTCATCGCCGCTGACATCGTCGTGGGCGATCATGGCGCGGTCACCTGCTACGCCGCCGCACTCGACAAACCCGTTGTGCTGGCGGCGTTCGACGAGAACGAGATCGTCGGCGACACCGCCGTGTCCACAATGGTCGAGCTCGCCGACCGACTCGATCGGCACGCTCCACTGCTGCCGCAACTGCGAGCCGCCAACGCGACGTGGCCGGGCGTCCGCGAACTCGTCAGCTCGCGGCCCGGCCAGGCCGCCCACCGACTCCGATCCCTGTTCTACCAACGACTCGATCTGTCCGAACCGGACGGTGGCATCGTCGAGCCGCCGCTTTCCGTGGCCGGCCTGGAGACCGGCACCGGTGTGCAGGCATTCACCGTCACCGCCGAGATTGAGTCGAACGCGACAGTGCGACTACGCCGGCGTCGCACCGACGTACGCCCGACACCCACCGGCCCAGCGCATCTGGTCGTGCACGCCGACCATCCGATCCGCGAACACCGCACCAACGCCGACATCCTCTTCACCGACCGGACCGACAACCTGCCGGCGCTGCTCGCGCAGGCCCCCGGCTGCCGGATCGTGGTGTCCACAACCACCGGCACAGCAACGATTCGCGGTCGTGACCGACCGGTTCGCCTGCACGGCTGCGATCCGCTGCTCGCGGCCTCGGCGTTGTTCGCGGTCAACGGCGAACCACCGGCCGAAATGCGGATCGTCGCCGACGGCCGGGCCTACTCCTGCACGCTGTCGAGCTGATTGCGCAGACTCTCGGCGGCCTTCCGCTGACGCTCGGACCCGTCCTCGGCGAACAGCCGCTCCGCCTCGGCGAATGCCACCCGGGCGGCATCGACCTCGCCGAGCCCGGCCAGCGCGCGACCGAGTTCGAGCTGGCACTTGGCCTTGTTGTCGGTCTCCGTCGTGGGCTGGAAGTGTTGCCACGCGGCCATGATCTCGTCCCGCCCGGCTGCGAACTGGCCCAGCTTCACCAGCGCCCGGCAGCGCTGCAACCGCAGGATCGCAAACTCCCGGGGATCATCGGCGACCGCCCACGCAAGGTCGAAGCAGCGCGACGCCTCCCGAGCGTCACCGCCACGGAGCGCGATCTTGCCCTGCCACTCCAGCGCGCTCTCCTGGCCCTGCCGGTGCCCGATGCGCGCCGCGACGCCGTGCGAGATCCGGAAGCACTCCAGTGCCCGGTCCAGTTCGCCGATGCCCAGATACGCCGACCCGAGCTGAGACGCCATCCGCATCTCCCCCTCGGCGTCCCCACACCGCTGCGCCGCGTTGAGTCCCAGCTCGTGGGTGGTGATCCAGTCCTCGTAGTGGCCGTGCAGGTGATACAGGCCCCACAACGCCTCGCACAGCTGCCACACCAGGTCGTCATGCCCGGCCGCCTCGGTCGACTTGACCGCACCGGCGAGATTCGGCCGCTCACGTTCCAAGCAGGCCAGCGCATCCGCCCGCGCGATCGCCCGCCCAGCGGACAGCTGCCGATACAGCGGCCCGCTGCGCGGACGATCGGACAGCAGCCGGTCAAAAGTGACGGTGTAGTCGAGATACCACTCGGCGATCCGCCGACTCAGCTCGGCCGGCGGCCCGTCGGTCTTGGCCCGCGCATGCGCCTGAGCGAGGTCGTGGAAGCGGCATCGCTCGTCCTCGACGGTCAGCAAACCCACGTGGGCCAACGATTCCAGCGCGTCGTCGGCGTCGTCGGGATCGCCGCCGATCAGGTGCGCGGCCAGCGCGATGTCGAAATCGGCCCCGGGATGCCAGGCCAGCGCCCGATACGCGGCGGCCGCCGCACTGTCGAGACTGCCATAGGCGATGTCGAGATGGGCGACGAGCCGCTGCTTGGCATCGTCGCCGAGAGCGTTCCAGCCACGCTCGGCGACCCGCCGCAGGAACCGGGCCCGCTTGCCGTCGGACCCGCCGATCAGCTGGCACGCCATCAACTCGATCGCGGCCGGAAAGCCTCCCGCGGCCCGAACGATGATCTCCGACTCCTCGGCCGTGAGCTCGATGTCGTGCCGCGCGAGCAGTTCACCGAGCAACCGGTGCGCGTACTCCGTCGCCAGCGGCGGCACGGGGACATAGCCGAAGTCCGGGCCGAGATCCTGCAGCAGCCATCGACTCGTCACCAGAACCGCGCAGCCCGCGCCGGTCGGGCGGAAGTAGGCCACCTGGGCCGCGTTGATGACGTCGTCGAGCACGAGCATCATCTTCTTGTCGGAGCCGAAATCGCGCAGTTGGGCGGCCCGCCCGTCGGCCGTCGGCGCGATGTCGTCGGGCTCAAGACCGACCGCCCTCAACACGACGCCCAGCGCCTCGCCGGCCGATTCACGCTCGTCACGCTCCGGATTGGACAGCTTGAGGAAATGCACGCCGTCCGGATATTCGGTCGCATGGCGGCCGGCCCACATGGTGGCCGCACCGGTGGTGCCGACGCCGCCGGGACCGTGAAAGCAGATCAAGGTGGGTTCGCCTGCGGCGACGGCGCGGGCCCGGCGCTTGTCGGCCTCCCTGTGCACGCCATCGCGGTTGACGAAACACACCGGCGGCCGTGGCGCGGCCAGGCCGACAGCCAGCCGCTCACTGGCGGCCCGCAGGATCACCCGGTCGATGGTCTCGGCCTGGATGACCGTTCCGGAGAGATCGCCCGACGCCTGGTTCGCCACGCCCGGAGACTACCGACGATCAAGGACGGCTAGGCCGGCCTCGACCGGTATTCACCCGCCACGACGAGCGCGAACAGCGCGATGGTGATGACGTGCACGCTGGTGCACCACTCGCAGATCTTGCCGATCACGACGAGTTCGACGGCGACCAGGTAGACGACGAAGAGCAGGCCCACGCCGACACCGGCCAGGCGCAGCCAGCGGACCGCCGGCAGCTCGGAGCGCCAGGCCCACGGGCTGGTCAGCACCACCATCGGCACGAAGTAGACCAGGCCGAGCACGGCGACCGGGATGCCGAGGATCACCGACTGCGGGCTGGAAGTCACCTGCGCGCAGTTGACCACCGAGTTGGCCTGGCAGACCAGGGTGGCGTTGTCGGTGTAGTGGCTGATCGTCATGTAGATCGCCACCGCGAGCCCGGCCAGCGACAGCACCAGTGTGCTGACGACCAGCCACCTCGGGTAGACGCTCGTCGACTCCGACGCCTGGGTGCCTGCGGACATGGTCGCAGGATACGTGGATCAGGCCGGTGCGGTCAGACCGTACGCCCGGCAGCAGTTGCCGGCGGCGAAGTTGACGGCGAAGGCCTCCGCGTCGGCGGTGGTCATCACGTCGTCGGCGAGCCAGTCGTCGATGAGCCGGCCGAGCGCCCGCCGCCACAGGGTCGCGCCGAGATGGTGCAGCTCGGGCAGGCCGTAGCCGTCGGAGGAGAAGCAGACCGAGCCGAACGGCGCCAGCTCCAGGAGCTCGGCCAGCACGCTGCCGGCCCGGTCACCCACATAGGGGATGGCCAGGCCGACGTCCACGAGCACGTGCGGGAACACGTGCGCGAGGTAGCCGGCGTGCCGGTGGAACGGCCAGGTGTGCAGCAACGCGATCGTGGCGCCGGTCGACTTGGTGGCGTGCAGGAAGTCGCCGAGCAGGGCCGGGTCGGCGCGATGCAGCCGGAGGTCGTCGTCGCCGAAGCCGGTGTGCAGTTGGAGCGGAACGTGCAACTCGGCGCTGAGCCGGGCACCGAGGTGAACGAGCCAGGCCAGCAGAATCGGATCATCTATCCGTCCGCCGCCCCAGCGCAGCCACGCGCTCGCGGCGGCGGCGACCTCGACGTCGGTCGGCGGCTCGGCCGGCAGCTCCAGACCGGTGCGGTACGCGACGACGCTTTTCAGCCCGACGGCGCCGGCCCCGATTCCGTCGCGAAGCTCGTTTTCGACGAAATCGAGGAAGTCGACGGCGGACACGTCGTCGACGGCGACGCGCTCGGCGACGGACTCCAGGCGGAGGACCTCGAAAGCGGCGCCGCCGGCAATGTCGGCGAAATCCACCGGTTCGGTCAGCGGCAGGTCGGCGACACCGGTCAGACCGGTGTCCAGCAGCCAGGACCGCACGCCGGCCGAGCCGAGCAGCTGGGCGCTGACCCGACGCCAGCCCCATTCGGCACGGCGTTCCAGGTAGTCGTCGACGGAGCAGTGCGCCGGCAGTTCGAGCCACGGCGCGCACCAGCGGCGGAGCGCGACTCCGACCATCGAGTCGAAGTTCGTCGCGAACGAGGATTCCGTCAGCAATCCAGCAAACCGTGCGCGGTCCAGGTCGCCGGCGACAACGCCGTGACAGTGCTGATCGACGAGAACGAGGTCGTCGGTCACCACCGTCACCACCGCCAACGGGTGAGCTGGGCCAACTCGGCCGGCGGCGTGTCGGCGAACCGGTCGGCCTCGGCGCGGCGGACGGTCAGCACGCTGTCGTGCAGCACCTCGCCCATCGCCGCGGCGAGCACCTTCGACGACGCGAAAGCGTTTGCGGCGGCCAGCGCCGACTCCGGCAGCCGTGCCACGCCGGCCGCGGTTCGGACGCTTTCGTCCATCGCGGCCGGGTCGCCGGCGATCGGCGGCGGCAGTCGCAGCCCGTCGTCGACGCCGGCGAGACCGGCGGCGATGACCGAGCCGACGACGAGATACGGGTTCGCCGTCGCGTCGAAGCACTTCACCTCGGCGTTCGCCGCCGTGTCGCCGGTCCCGGTGACGCCGGTGATGAACCGGATCGCCGCCTCACGGGTCTCCCGTCCCCACGCCTGCCACACGCCGGCCCACCGCGACGGTTCGGCGCGCAGGAAACTGGCCGGATTGCCGGCGCCGACCGCGACGAGCGCCGGCAGCTCGCGCAGCACACCGGCCAGGAACGCCTCGCCGACCGGTGGCAGCCCGAACGGCCCGCCGCCACCGCTGAACTGGTCGACAACAGAAAGGTGCAGATGCGCTCCGCTGCCGACGCTGCCGGGCGTGAGCGTCGGGGCGAAGCTGGCCAACCAGCCGTGCAGATGGCTGACTCGCCTGATCGTGTGGCGGACCAGCACGACATCGTCGGCGGCGCCGACCGGGTCGTTGTGCTCGACCGACACCTCCAGTTGTGCGGCGGCGTACTCGGGATGGAACTGCTCGACGCCGACATCCTGCGCGCGCAGGGTCGCCAGCAGCTCGCGGGCGTAGTCGGCGACCTGCTCCAGGCGGATCGCGCCGTAGGCCGGGCCGTGGAAAACCGGCTCGCCGGACTCGGTCACCAGCGCCCATTCCGTCTCGAACGCCATGCGCAGGTCCAGCCCGCGCGCCGCGGCCGCCGCCACCTGGGCCGTCGCGAACGCCCGCTGGCACCCCTCGAACCGGTCGCCCTCCTGGTGGAACTTGTCGGCCGGCGCCCACGCCCAACCGGTCTGGCCAGCCAGCGGCACGATCCGGGCCAGGTCCGGCACCAGTCGGAGATCGCCGTCGGGACCGCCGAGGAACCGGCCCTGCACCAGCACGTCGTCGAAACAGAACGTCTCGAAGCAGGGCGACACCCCGACGCCGACCCGAGCGGCGGCGGCCAGTTTCGGCAGCGGCACCGTCTTCACCCGCGCAATGCCGGCGTTGTCCACGAAGGACAGCGCGACCACCTCGACGTCTTGGGCTCGCAACCGCTCCACAAGTGGATCGGCCTCGGGAACATCCGCCGGAATCGTCGCGCTGGTCGCCATGAACGAGTAGTACTCCGGACCGCTGCCGGGACACCAGTCCCCACGTGGTGCCGCAGGTCGTCTGACAGACCAGCGCCCAGGCGGTAGCGTTTGCGGCCGTGACGTGGCCAAGCGGTGGATCGGGCTACGGGGACAACCAGGCCGGTGGGCCGGACTACCCCGGGCCGCAGGGAACTCCCGGACAGCAGCAACAACAGCCGTACGGCCAGCAGCACAGCTACCCCGGCTACACCTATGGCCAGCAGCAGCCGCAGTACCCCGGCTACCAACAGCAGCAGCCGTACCAGTCCAGCTACGGCGGCTTCGGCGTTTACCAGCAGCCGCCCCAGGGCAAGCCGCCGCGCAACCGCCGCACGTTGACGATCGTGTTGGCGCTGGCCGGTGTGCTCGTGCTGGCCGGCATCGGGACCACGGTCGTGCTGCTCACCCGCAACGGCCAGCAGCAGGCCGGCAACCAGACGCAGCAGGCCACCGCGCCGGCGACCACGTCCGCGCTCAAGCCGCAGGACCCGCGGGTGCCGGGCTGGCAGGTCGCCGTGTCCAACCGGCGCAACGTCGCCTACGACATCCCGAAGACCCAGTGGACCAGGAAGGACTCGGACGACATCGTCAGCCTCGGTCCGTCCGACGGGGACTTCGTCACCGGCACCGGCGCGGCGTCCTACCTGCCGGGTTTCTGCGGCGGCAAGCCCGGCTCGGTGCGGGCCGGCACCGCCGTGACCGCGAGTGACACCGAGGGCCCCGACAAGTCCGCGCCGGACATCGCCCAGCACTGGGCGGCCGTGGCCTACAAGTCCGCGGACGCGAGCCAGCCCACGGACGTGAAGGTGGAGCCGTCGCAGCAGATCAAGATCGCCGACGGCAAGGTGAACGCCACCCTGGCGATCGCCGACGTCGCGATCCCGGCGTCGGCCGATCCGTGCGTGCCCCGGTCGGCCAAGGTGTACGCGGCCGCCGTGTCCACCTCGGACACCGGCTCGGTGATCCTGGTGCTGTTCGCCGATCAGGGCGTGCCGAACGCGCTGTCCGACGACGACGCCAAGAAGATCATGACGAGCATGCGGCCCGCCGGCTGATCGCCGACGGGCCGCACCGGCCTCGAATCAGCCCCGGACCAGACCGACCACGTGGGCCACGGCCTCGTCCACCGGCACGTCGCCACGCTCGCCGGACACCCGGTCCTTGACCTCGACGACGCCGCTGGCCAGGCCCCGGCCGACCACGACGATGGTCGGCACGCCGATCAGCTCGGCGTCGGCGAACTTCACGCCCGGCGACGCGGTCCGGTCGTCCAGCAGCACCTCGACGCCGGCGGCGGCGAGCTCGCCGGCGAGCTTCTCGGCGCCCGCGCGCACCGTGTCGTCCTTGCCGGCGATGACCACGTGCACGTCGGCCGGGGCGACGACGCGGGGCCAGGTCAGGCCGCGGTCGTCGAAGTACTGCTCGGCGATCACGGCGACCAGGCGGGACACGCCGATGCCGTAGGAGCCCATGGTGATCCGGATCGGCTTGCTGTCCGGGCCCAGCGCGTCCAGGCCGAACGCGTCCGCGTACTTGCGGCCCAGCTGGAACACGTGGCCGATCTCGATGCCCCGGGCCGCGACCAGGGTGCCCTGGCCGTCGGGCGACGGGTCGCCCTCGCGCACCTCGGCCACGTCGATCGTGCCGCTGGGCACGAAGTCACGGCCGGCGACCAGATCCATCACGTGGCGGCCGGGCTGGTCCGCGCCGGTGATCCAACTGGTGCCGGTGACCACGCGGGGGTCGACCAGGTAGCGCACGCCGTTGTCGAGCAGCGCCTTCGGCCCGATGTAGCCCTTGACCAGGAAGGAGTTCGCGGCGAAGTCGGCGTCCTCCAGCATCGCGACCTCGGCCGGCTCCAGTGCCGCCTCCAGCCGCTTCTGGTCCACCTCGCGGTCGCCGGGCACGCCGATGGCCAGCAGCTCCCACTTGTCCTCGCCGGGACGGCGGGTCTTGAGCAGCACGTTCTTCAGCGTGTCGGCGGCGGTGAACTCACGGCCGAGGCCGGCGTTGTTGAAGAAGTCCACCAGCGTGGCGATGGTCGGCGTGTTGGGCGTGTCGTGGACCTTCGCCTCGGGCTTGCCGTCGATGGCCTGCGCCGGGGGCGCCGTGGTGACGACCGCCTCGACGTTGGCCGCGTAGGTCGACGCGGTGCTGCGGACGAAGGTGTCCTCGCCGGTCTCAGCGACGGCCAGGAACTCCTCGGACGCGGAGCCGCCCATGGCGCCGGAGGTCGCCTTCACCACCACGTACTCGAGGCCGAGGCGGTCGAAGATACGCACGTAGGCGTCGCGGTGCGCCTGGTAGGACCGGGCCTGGCCCTCGTCGTCCAGGTCGAAGGAGTACGAGTCCTTCATCAGGAACTCGCGGCCGCGCAGGATGCCGGCGCGGGGCCGCGCCTCGTCCCGGTACTTGGTCTGGATCTGGTACAGCGTGACCGGGTAGTCCTTGTAGGAGGCGTACTCGCCCTTCACGGTGAGCGTGAACAGCTCCTCGTGGGTGGGGCCGAGCAGGTAGTCGGCACCCTTGCGGTCCTTGAGCCGGAACAGGTTGGGGCCGTACTCGGTCCACCGGTTGGTGGCCTCGTAGGGCTCTCGGGGCAGCAGCGCGGGGAACTGGATCTCCTGCGCGCCGATCGCGTTCATCTCCTCGCGGACGACGGCCTCGATCCGCCGCAGCACGCGCAGCCCCAGCGGCAGCCACGAGTAGCCGCCCGGTGCGACGCGACGGACGTAACCGGCGCGGACCAGCAGCTTGTGGCTGGGCACCTCGGCGTCCGCCGGGTCCTCGCGCAGGGTGCGCAGGAACAACGACGACATCCTCGTGATCACGGCTCTGACTCCTCGTGCGGGGTCGACGAAAGTACAGAGCGTAGAGAACGCACGGGCAGGGTTTCCAACCGGTTACCGGGAACGGCCGGTCAGGGCCGTTCCGCCGATTACCTTCTGCGCATGGCACTGAGGATCCGCATGGTCACCATCGACTGCCTGGACCCCCGGAAGCTGGCGGAGTTCTGGGTCGCGGCGCTCGGCGCCGAGATCATCCACGAGGTCGACGACGGCGCCATGCTGGTGCTGTCCTCCCCCGACAACGTGGACATCGGCCTGCAACAGGTCGCCGAGCCGCGGGCCGGCAAGAACAGACTCCACATCGACCTGGGCGCCCCGGACCGGCCGGCCGAGGTGGCCCGGCTGGTGGCGCTGGGCGCGACCGTGGGCGAGGAGTTCAAGTACCCCGGCATGGCGTGGAGCGTTTTGCAGGACCCGGAGGGCAACGAGTTCTGCGTCGGCTCCCGTAACGGATGAGACTGACGCCGGTCGGCGCTCGCCAAGGCCCGGCCGGTGGCCGCGGTGCGCGGTCTACCAGTGCCACTGCATAGAGCCGGTCGCCGCGCCGGCTACCAGCGGGTGCGGTGCACGATCCAGGTCAGCGCGGCGGCGGCCGCGCGGGACTGGTAGGGCCGCAGCCCGACGCAGCCGGCCGGTTCCGGCAGCCGGCTGGACAGCTCCCAGCGGCCGGCCAGCGCGGCGGCGAAGCCGGTGATCGCCCAGGCCGGCACCTTGGCGAGCACCGGCCGGCCCAGCACCAGGCGTTCGGCGTCAGCGGGCGGGTGGCCGGCCATGATCAGCTGCGGCACCATCGTCACGGTGTCCAGCCAGGCCGCGCCCTTGGACGGGTAGGACCAGTCGACCAGCAGCACCCGGCCGTCCTCGACGCGCCGGATCATGTTGTCGACCCGCAGCTCGTTGTGCAGGAGGGTGTCGCCCTCGGCCCACGGCTGCCACGCCGTCTCCATCGCGGCCAGCGAGTCCAGGTTGGCCTGGGCCCACGGATCCAGGTCGCCGACCGCCGCCGACCGCAGCGACGTCCATCCGCACAGCATCGGGGCCAGGTCGTCGAGCACGCTCGGCACGTCGTCGAGCGGGCACGGCGTCAAGGTTCGCGACGCGCTGCCCAGGGCCGACAGCACTGCCGCGAGATCCGGCGACCCCGGTCTCAGGTTCGGCTCTCCCCCGTCGACGTCGCTGAGCACCAGGGCCACCCACTGGCCCTCGACGACGTGCAGCAGTCTCGGCGACGGCACGTTCTGCGGCAGCCGCGAGACGACCGACGCCTCGGACCGGTAGGCGCCGGCGAGCGGATGGTCGGCCGGCAGCGCCTTGACGAACACGCGGCGGCCGTCGGCCAGCAGCAGGCGGGAGGCGAGGCCGAGGGTGAAGCCGCCGGCCTGGCTGAGCGCGCGGACGACCGGGGCGCCGATCTTGTGCTCGATGACCTCGCGCACCCGACCGGGCACATCGGCCCAGGTCGGTCGGGTCTGCCGGGTGCCGTCCACGATGGCCGTCACGCGGGCCGCCCCCATGAGGTCACCTGATCATCTTACGGTGACCGTTTCGGGTCACCCGCTCGGTGGATGCCCGGGGTCAGAGCGGGTCGCGTTGACCTCGTCGAGCACGGCCTGCCACGGGATCGGATGCCACTCCCCCGATCGGGGCTCGGTCAGCGGCCAGACGTCGTCCCCGTTGACGAGGCGCACGCCGGCCGCCCTGAGCGCGGCGATGTGCCCCGGCCAGGCCGGGTGGCGCACATGGGCGGCGTTGACGCAGGGGAAGACCACCACTTCGACGCCCGTGGTCCCGATCGCCTCGGAGACCTGGGTCAACGCCTGGTTGTCGCCGAACCCGAGGGCCAGCTTGGCGACCGTGTTGGCCGTGGCCGGCGCGACGACGTACGTGTCGACCGGCGGATGCGGCTTCGGCTCACGCGGCAGCCGCGATTCGACGCGCAAGGGAAGGCCGGTGGCTTCCTCGATTTCGGCGACGAGCCCGGCTTCGTCGAACCACCGGCCCGCGGTCGGCGTCAGCGTGACGCCCACCCGCCAGCCAGCCTCCAGCGCGGGACGGACCAGCCCGTCGAACAAGCCCTCAACACCGCCCGCGCCGGACGCGACCACACCCAGCATCGGAGATCGATCTGCCACCCGGCCAGGCTAGAATGCCTGCCCCGCCGGCACATCGTCGGCTGCGATCCGAACCTCTCCGGGCTGGCTCGCGCGAGCCAGTCCACGAACTGGCTCGAACACCTGCCAAGTTGACCGCGGTCCGGCCCAGCCGCCCGAATCGGACACCGGGCCGGACCGCGGTCCGGTCAGAACGCGCCGATTCCGTTCGGTGTACCCAGCCCCGTCGGGGCGTCGTAACCGGTTAGACCGGTGCACAGGTAGTCCTCACCGCAGTAGCCGTTCGAGCCGCCGACCACGTCGAACAGCTTGTCGGCGTGCGTGTACAGCGAGGAGGCGTCGCCCAACTGGCCGCCGTTGCCGGCCAGGCCGATGACGCCGGCGATGAACGGCGATGACGCGCTGGTGCCGCCCACCAGGATCCAACCGGCCTGCGTGCCCAGCCCGTACGTGTCGTACACGGCCAGGCCGGTGTTCGGGTCGGCGACCGCCGAGACGTCCGAGACGGTCCGCATCCCGCAGTTGGCGTCGTGCTGCCACGCCGGTTTCGCGATCCACGCCGAGCAGCCGCTGCCGGCGCCCGACCAGGCCGTTTCCGTCCAACCGCGGGCGTTGTCGGCCTTGACCAGCGAGGTGCCGCCGACAGCGATCACGTTCGGCAGCGACGCCGGGAACGACGCCGGCTGGAAGCCGGAGTCGCCGCTGGAGGCCAGGATGGCGACGCCCGGATGCTGGTAGTGCCGGGCGTCGACGTCCATGCCGTTGTACTCGCCGGAGCCGTAGCTGTTGGAGACGGCGCTCGCGCCGGACGCCGCCGCCGTGTCCTCGGCCGCGCCGAGGTTCGCGGAGGTGGCGCTGTCCGCCTCGACCAGCACGATGTGGCAGTCGGGGCAGGCCGCCGACACCATGTCCAGATCGAGGGAGATCTCCACACCCCAGCCCGGGTCGCCCTCAGGCAGCGGCGAGGCGGCGCCACGCTGGTTCACCTTCTTGAAGCAGCCGTTCGCCGTCGTGCACGCCGGTAGGCCGAACTGCTGCCGGTAACTGGCCAGATCGGTTTCCGCGTTCGGGTTGTCGTATGCGTCAACGATCGCGATCGTCTGGCCCGCGCCGCCGGTCGACGGCAACTTGTACGCGCTGCGCAGATCCGCCGGCCCGAACCCGGTCGGCGTCGCGTTCGGGCCGAACGCGTGCGGAGCGCGGTAGACGGCGAAGCAGTGCGCCGTCGAAATAGTGGAAACCGTCGACGAGCACGCGGCGTGCAACGTCGTGTCGGGCGCGGCGACGGCCGTCGCCGGCAATCCGAGTGTCAGCAGCGCGCCGACGATTACGGCCGCACGAAATCGGTTCATCGTCACTCCCCTGGTCAGCTCTGGGCGCCCGGCACGGAGAACGCGCTGGTGACGGACTGGGTCAGCGAGTTGCCCGCTATGTCGGTCGCGCTGACCCGCAGCGCGACGTCGCCGCCCGTGGCCGACGCCGGGTTGGTCCACTGCGCCCGGTAGCGGCCGCCGCCGAGATCGGCCTGGAAGGTCGGCGTCCACGTCGCGCCGCCGTCGAACGACACCTGGATCGAGGCCTTGACGAAGGGCAGGTTCTGGCTGCCCGGGGCGTGCCCGAACGTGACGAGAACCTGGTCCGGCCCAGCCGGCGCGGCACCGTCCAGACCGGTGTTGAGCTGGTAGGCCGCCGTCACCAGGGACAGCGCCGAGCAGTCGGTCGCCTTGCCGGTGACCGGATCGCAGGCCCAGCCGTCCGGGACCGTCTGCGTGCCGGAGTGAGCCGAGCCGAAGGTCCACTCGCTGTGGCTGACCGTGGACTGGTGGAACCACGGCGCGGTCCGGGTCTGGTCATAGACGATCTTGTAGTCGGCCGGGTCGGCCGGCGCGGCGACCTCGCCGCCGGTGACGTCCTTTCCGTCGATGAGCGCCTTTCCGCCGGAAAGCAGCTGGAAGTGCGAAGTCGACACGGTGCCCGTCGTCGGCGCGTCGAGGGAGAAGCCGTGGCCGTCGCTGTCCAGCACCGGCACCAGGCCGATGTGGATCGTGTCGTCACGACGGCAGGCGTTGCAGAACCAGGAGGTCGTGCCCGCCGACGGCGTGGTCAGGCCGGGGGCCAGCGGGCCGCGCAGCCAGTCGACCGGCGTCGTCGTCTTCGCCGCGTAGTGCTGGAAACCGCCGGAAACGAAGCCGCCGCCGGTGTTCATGCTGGCCAGCAGCGCGTCGTCGTAGAGCAGGTCGGCGCCGCCGAGCACGTATTCAGTGCGCTGAAGTGGAGCCGTGAGCGGCGCGAACTGGCCGAAGCCGAAGAACTCGTACGGCAGGAAGATGATCCGCGACGAGCCCTCCAACCGTCCCGGCTTGTCGCTGTAGTAGTTCTCCTTCAGCGTGGCCAACTGGTCCACGGTGACCTTGTAGTGCTGGTTCGGGCTCAGCGCGCCAGCACTGTCGATCTTGAGGTCGTAGCTGTAGGGGCTGGCCGTACCGTCCGGGGACTCGCTGTGCAGCTGCACGTTGAAATGGAAACCGCCGACCGCCGAGGGCGCCGACGGAGCGACATAGGCCGTGCCGTTGCCGACCCCGAAGCTGTAGCCCTGCGAGCCGAGGGCCTGCGCGCTGCGGAAATACTCCAGCGTCTGCGACACCAGGTTCGACGGCTTCGGCGTGCTGACCGTCACTTGCGAGGTCGCCTTGGCGGCGTCGATCGTGACGGTCTGGTCACCGGACACCACGAAGTCCTGCACCACCACCCGCACCGACGTCACGCGGCCGGCCGAGTCGAACGTCGGGAACCAACCCACCAGTCCGTAGTTGCCCGACGGCACGCTGACCCGTTCCTCGCCGCCGGTGCTGTACGGGAAGGCGTTGAAGATCCGGCCGTCGTCGGTGTTCATCAGGCCCAGCGACGCGTCGACCGGCGTGTTCGGGCCATTGACGGTCAGGATCCGGACCGTGTGCATCGGGAAGTTCGGGTGCGCCTGCTGCGGTGCGCCCGGCGCGGCTAACCGCACCGAGCTGGCGGTGCCGAACAGCGGCCCCGGCGTAGCGAAATGGTTCTTCGCGTCCCGTCCAGCCTGCGCCGCCAGCGCCGCGCCGAACGCCGGCCCCGACTGCGCCGTCACCTTTCCGCTCTGCACACCCGGCGCGCTGCCGGCCACCTGCACCGGGACCTGGTCCGTGATGCCATCCCGGATCAGCGCCGACACGTCGAACAGCGATCGGTCCAGGGAAGTGCCGAGATACGGCAGCGCGGTCGCCGGCACGACGTAGAGGTCGCCGTCCACGCGCTGGTTCACGAAGTCACCGCTCGAGCCCGGCCGCGGCAGCACCGCCGCCGTCTGTCGTCCGCCGGCGTCCTGCACGACCACCTGGTCGCCGGTCACCAGCGTGACGGTGTGTGTGGAGTCCGCGCTGGTCACCGGGTCCGCCTGCGCCGCCGGCGCCAGGCCCGCCACCACCGCCGCCGCGATGCCCAGCACCGCCGGCGTTCTACGCAACCAGGGAGATCGACGACCGCCGTCCGTATGCCGCATAGGTTCCCCTCCGTCGCAAGGACACGGGTCGACGCCCACAACGGGGCATCACGACGGTTCGTACACGAGCGAGCACATGCCGTTGCCTGAACGGAGTTGCCTTCCACTCGGACAGAGCAGCGATGACAGCCGTGTCAGATCCGAATGGCCGCTCCGACTGACCTGCCCGCAGCAATCTCCCTGTGAACTCAGTTCACAACGACTTCGCCGAAGTTGAGCAGTTCACACGTACTCCTCGAACTCGACCGTCGAGACGATTGCGCACGGTCACTCCACCGCGAACGGCCTACCAAACTCCGACAAAACACATCAAAACGCCCAGATTCCCGCTTTCATCGCCGACCACCACTCCGAGCGACCTTCGCCCCACTGACGAACTTCCACCTCGCCAACGAAATCCAGACCGCCGGCGAAGTGGAGGACACCGCCAGAATCGAGACCGCCGACGTTCGGACCACCGGCGGAAGCAAAGCCGGCCGGGGCACATCTCCAACGTCGAGAGCTAGACCGCCGGCGAAGCGGACCTCGACGGCGAAGCTGACCCTGGCGGCAGGACCTGACCGCGGCGTCGAAGTCCGCCAGTGCGTACGCGAGCCACCGGAACGGGCGAAAGAGCGGTCAGGGCGCACCTGAGCGAACCTCGTCAATGCGCGTCAATGTTGTCCACAGTGGTCAATGTTGACGAGTCTCGTCAATGTCGGCCGGCGGGAACTCCTCGTCGGCGATCTCGGCCATGCGGCGGATGAGGGAGTCAAGGAGGCGCAGTTCGTCGACCTCGAGCCGCGAGAGCAGCCGGCGGTACTGGGCGCTGCCGGCATCCATGACACCGCCGACCAGCTTCCGTCCCTCGGCGGTGAGTTCAAGCAGCCGGACCCGACGGTCGGACGGGTCCTCGCGGCGGGAGACGAGCCCCTGCGCGGCCAGCCGGTCGACGATGCCGGTGACCGTGGCCAAGCTCACGCCCATCTCGGCGGTGAGCACCTGCCCGGCGAGCGGCCCGCGTCTTGCCAGCGTGAGCAGCACCTTGAGCTGCCGCATCGTGAGGTTGAGCGACATCAGGGGGTTCGCCCGAGCCGCGCCGAACACCCGGCCCAGCGACCGCTGGGTCTCGGTGATG
The DNA here is from genome assembly GCF_018263855.1 of Kutzneria sp. CA-103260. Taxonomy (GTDB): domain Bacteria; phylum Actinomycetota; class Actinomycetes; order Mycobacteriales; family Pseudonocardiaceae; genus Kutzneria. Next base: position 6,676,756 of record NZ_CP073318.1, read on the forward strand.
CTGGCGATGAGCTGCTCCTTGTCCTGCATGGACGGTTCCCGATCACCCTTCGTCACGCCGCTGTGACGGCTCGCGAGCCCTGCCAGCGCCACCCCTCAACCTGAGAGAAGTATCAGCGAGCTCGCCGATCGCACTGTTAGCCTTGGCCCAAATGTTAGGGCAAGGCTAACCAATTCCGCAGAGAGCTGCCATGACCTTCCTGACCAGACTCAGCCTCGCCAACCGCGGCCTGGTGGCCCTGGTGGCGCTCATCGCCCTGGGCTTCGGCGCGTGGGCGATCCCGTCGCTGCAGAGACAGCTGCTGCCGTCGCTGTCCTTCCCGGCCGCGGTGGTGGTCTCCCAGTACCCGGGCGCCTCCCCGGAAATCGTGCAGGACCAGGTCACCAAGCCGATCGAGGACGCGCTGCGCAGCGTGCCCGGCCAGACTCAGATGAACTCGACCTCCAGCCAGGGCTCGTCCTCGGTCACGGTGCAGTTCGACTTCGGCACGAACCTCGACAACGCGGTCAACAAGATGTCCCAGGCGGTCAACCAGATCGCCGCCCAGCTGCCCACCAACGTCAAGCCGAACGTGGTGGTGGGCAACACCGACGACCTGCCGGTGATCGTGCTCGCGGCCTCGTCGGACGCCGACCAGCAGCAGCTGGCGGCCAAACTGACCAGCACGGTGGTGCCGGAACTTCAGGGCATCACCGGCGTCCGGGACGCCAGTGTGACCGGCGCCCGCGACAAGGTCGTCACGATCAGCCTGGACAACACTAAGCTGGCGGCCGCCGGACTGAGCGCCACCGCCGTGCAGACGGCGTTGCGCGCCAACGGAACCCCGACGCCGGCCGGCACGCTGACGCAGAACGACCAGACCCTGACCGTCCAGATCGGACAGCGACTGTCCTCGGTGGACGACGTCCGCACCCTCTACCTGACGCCGACGACGCCGTCGCTCCCGGGCCGTCCCGCGCCGCAGCCGGTCAAGCTGGGCGACGTCGCCCAGGTGACTGAGGACCTCGCGCCGGCGACCTCACTGACCCGCACCAATGGCAAGGAGAGCCTGGGCGTCTCGGTCACCAAGACCCCCGACGGCAACGCCGTCGACATCTCCAACCAGGTCCGGAACAAGATCTCTCAGCTGGAAGCCGACCTCGGCGACAACGCCAAGCTGACGGTCGTGCAGGACCAGGCGCCCGCGGTCAACAAGGCTGTCGACGGTCTGACCGAGGAGGGCCTGCTGGGCCTGGCCTTCGCCGTCGTGGTGATCCTGATCTTCCTGCTGTCGGTCCGCTCCACTCTCGTCACCGCGGTGTCCATCCCGCTCTCGGTGGTCATCGCGCTGATCGTGCTGTGGACCACCAAGACCTCGCTGAACCTGCTCACCCTCGGCGGCCTGACCATCGCCATCGGACGTGTCGTCGATGACTCGATCGTGGTGCTGGAGAACATCAAGCGCCATCTCAGCTACGGCGAGGACAAGAAGCGGGCCGTGCTGGACGGAACCCGTGAGGTGGCGGGCGCGGTGACCGCATCGACGCTGACCACGGTCGCGGTGTTCGCGCCGATCGCCGTGGTGGGCGGCCTGGTCGGCGAGCTGTTCGCGCCGTTCGGCCTGACTGTGACGGTCGCGCTGCTGGCGTCGCTGCTGGTCGCGCTGACCATCGTGCCGGTGCTCGCGTACTGGTTCCTCAAGCCCGCCAAGGAAGGCACCGATCCCGACGAGGCGGTCCGCAAGGAGCTGCGCAGCCCGCTGCAGCGCATCTACGTGCCGGTCATCCGGTTCGCCACGCGCCGCCGGCTGACCACCGTGCTGATCGCGATCGCGGTGCTGTTCGGCACGTTGGCGATGGGCGCCGGCCTGAAGACCAACTTCCTCGACGGCTCGGGCGAGAACACCATCAACGTCTCGCAGACGCTGCCGGTCGGCAGCAGCCTGGCCACCACGGACGCCGCGGCCAAGCGCGTGGAGTCCGTGATCCAAGGCATCGACGGCATCGACACCTACCAGGTCACGGTCGGCGCGGGCGGCGGCTTCCTCGGCTTCGGCGGCAACAGCGGCACGTCCAAGGCCAGCTACGCGATCGCCATCAAGGACGGCGCCGACCTCAGCACTGTGCAGAACACGTTGCGGGACAAGCTGAACGCCCTGCCCAACGCCGGCAAGATCACGGTGGGCGCCGGTGGCGGCGGCGACTTCGGCGGCAGCGGGCTGTCGGTCGTGGTCAACGCCACGGACGAGAACGTGCTGCGCACCGCTTCGGACGCCGTCCAGAAGACCATGAGCGGCATCTCGGGCGTCACCGACGTCACCAGCGACCTTGTCAACAGCGCGCCCGAGGTGCAGGTCTCGGTCGACCGGCAGGCCGCCGCCAAGCAGGGCCTGAGCGACTCGACGATCGGCCAGGCCGTGCAGGCCCAGCTGGCCGGCAGCCAGATCGCCCAGTTGACCCTGAACGGCACGTCGGAGAACGTCATGCTGCGCACCGGTTCCGCCCCGAGCGACCTCGACGCGCTCAAGGCGCTGCAACTGCCCGGTGCCACCGGCGCGGTGCGGCTCGACTCCGTCGCGACCGTCCAGCAGACCAGCGGCCCGACGCAGATCAAGCGCATCAACGGCGCGCGTAGCGCGACCGTGAGCGGCACGGCCGACAGCGCCAACACCGGCAAGATCAGCGCCGACCTGACGCAGAAGCTGAAGGACACCACGCTGCCCGCCGGCGCCACGTACTCCGTCGGCGGCGTCAGCCAGCAGCAGAGCGACGCCTTCGGCAACCTCGGCATCGCCCTGGTGGTTGCCATCGCCCTGGTGTTCCTGATCATGGTCGCGGTGTTCCGCAGCCTGATCCAACCGCTGGTGCTGCTGGTGTCGATCCCATTCGCGGCCACCGGCGCCATCGCCGCGCTGCTGATCAGCGGCATCCCGCTCGGCCTTCCGTCGTTGATCGGCGTGCTGATGCTGGTCGGCATCGTGGTGACGAACGCGATCGTGTTGATGGACCTGATCAACAAGTACCGTGAGGACGGCATGAGCATCGCCGACGCGGTGGTCGAGGGCGGCCGCCGGCGGCTGCGCCCGATCCTGATGACGGCCGCCGCGACGATCTTCGCGCTGCTGCCGATGGCCGTCGGCCTGACGCAGAGCGGCGGTTTCATCTCCCAGCCGCTGGCGGTGGTGGTGATCGGCGGTCTGGTCAGCTCGACGCTGCTGACCCTGCTGCTGGTGCCGACGCTCTACACCATGGTCGAGAACCGCAAGGAGAAGTTCCGCAAGCGCCGCGAGCGCAAGCGGAACAAGGCGGCCGAGCCGGCGCAGCCGGAGCTGGTGGACGCCAACCAGTAAGGCAACGGCAACGACTGTGGGCCACGGGGATTCCCGTGGCCCACAGCCATGTTCAGGCCGCCGGCGCCTTGTCGAAGAAGCCGTCGATGCCGGCGACTCGGCCGTCCTCGGTCAGTGCCAGCACGTCGGTGCCGATCACCAGCGACTCGCCGCCGCCGTCCGGCACCAGCTCCCAGGTGAACCGCAACACGTCGTGATGGGCGTCCACCTCCCCCAGCTGCTGGAGCCGATGGCCCGGAAACCGCTCGTGCACGCCACCGACGACGGCGGCGAGGGCGTCGGGGCCGGTCACGTCGGCGATCGGGTCGACGAAACGGCAGTCGGCGGTGAGCAGCTCGGCCGCGGCCTTGGCCCGCAATGCGCCATCGGGCTGGTTCCAGATCTCCACGTAGCGGCGCACCACGGCGTTCGCGTCGGTCATCTCGATCGTTCCTTCCCTTGTCCCACTTGGTTTCCTCCACCCTGACAGCGGTCGGGGCCGCGGTCGATTACCTCGGGCGTCATGAAAAACGACTCGCGCCGGCGGCCGCGCAGGCGTACGAAGTCGGGTATGTCCGCATCGCCCCTGGTGACCCGCACTCTCACCGCCGAGGAGATCCCGGCGTTCGTCAAGCTCGTCTTCCGGGCGTTCCTGGAGGACCCCGCCCCGGAAGACGTCGCGGCCGAGATCGATCTGCTGGAAGCGCACCGCACGCACGGCACCTTCGATGGCGACGAGCTCATCGGTGGCGCCACGATGCTCAGCAAACGCATGACGCTGCCCGGCACCGGGCCACATCCGGTGGCCGCGATCTCCTGTGTCGGCGTCGCGCCTGACCACCGCCGTCGGGGCGCCATGTCGCAGTTGATGCGGGCGCAGCTGCATTCCCAGCATGAGAGCGGCGACGCGTTCGCCGCGCTGTATGCCTCCGAGGGCGACATCTACGGCCGCTTCGGCTACGGCCTCGCCGGTCACCGCGCCTCTTTCACGGTGCCGAGGGGCGCCGAGTTCCAGTCTACTGTGGACGTCAGCGACGCCCGGGTCCGCGAGGTGGACAAGGAGACCGCGCTGCCGCTGATGCACCACCTGCACAGTAAGTACGCGCCGACCCGCGTCGGCTGGCTCGGCCGCACCAAGGCGTCATGGCAGGCGTACCTGTCCGAGAACGCGGCGGACCTGCGCAGCGAGGACCTCACGAAGTGGCGCTACGCCATCCACCCGGAGGGCTACGCCGTCTACCAGGTCAAGCGGAAGTGGGAGTCCCGCAAGCCCGAGCACGGGGTGAACGCCCTGGAGATACTCGGCACCACGCCGCAGGCGTACGCGGCGCTGTGGCGGTACCTGCTCGACATCGACCTGACCGCGGCGGTCGAGGCCGATTGCGCCGTGGACGACCCGATCATCCACATGCTCAAGGACGCCGGTGACAACGCCCGCCAGGTCCGCGACGGCTTGTGGGTGCGAGTCATCGACATCGACCGGGCCCTGCCGCTGCGCGGCTACTCCGCGCCGCTGGACGTCGTACTGGCGGTCGAGGACACGTTCTGTCCCTGGAACGCCGGCACCTGGCGGCTCGTCGCCGAGGCCGACGGGCAGGCAACCGTGACGCGCACCGACGCCGAGCCGGACCTGGCGCTGGGCGCCCGTGAACTCGGCGCGGTGTTCCTCGGCGGCACCACCGTGCAGGAACTCGTTGCCGCGCAACGCATCCGTGAACTCACGCCGGGCAGCGCACGGGCCGCGTCGCGGGCGTTCGCCGGCGACCACCAACCGCACTGCCCGGAGGTTTTCTGACCTTCAGGACAGCTGATCCTTAAGGAACCGACAGGCAGGAACCGGAACACCCGCCACGAGCCGACTCGTTCCCGTCACGTAGCCGTGAGAAGGAGGAACGTGATGGGTGCCTACCTCGTCGGGGTGGTCGTGGTCGGTGTGCTCGGCGCCCTCTGGGCGCAGCGGTCGCCCGGCGCGACCGACAAGTAGCTGTCCGCCGGGTCACACCGCCCGTTCAGCCGGCCAGGAACCATGGCGGTAGCTTTCCCGTTGTCCGATTGCGACGGATTCACCCTTGTTGGAAACCGGGAGGCACCGTGACCGCGCTCGTCGTGATCCTGATCGTGGTGATCATCGGCGTGGCCGTGCTCGTCTGGCGCCAGCGCGCGACGGGCACCCAGCGCCTGGACGACGCCAAGGCCGACGCCCGCCGCTGGGTGGAGCGCCTCGGCGGCCAGGTGCTGAACCTGACCGGCACCAACGACGCCGCCAAGCAGGCCCTGGCCGACGCCGGTGAGCGCTACACCGCCGCCGGCTCCCAGATGGAGCAGGCGCGCACCGTCGAGCAGTGCCGGCTGGTCACCCAGACCGCACAGGAGGGCCTGTACTACGTGCGGGCCGCCCGCACCGCGATGGGCCTCGACCCCGGCCCCGAGCTGCCCGACCTCAACGGCCAGAGCCGCGCCGGCCAGGTCACCGGCGACCGCCGGGTCGAGGTCGAGGGCCACGAGTACGAGGCGTCGGCCCAGCCTGGCGCCGGCACCCCGCACTACTACCCCGGCGGCTACGTCGCCGGCCGGCCGGTTCCGCAGGGCTGGTACAGCGAGCCGTGGTGGAAGCCCGCTCTGGTCGCGGGCGCCTGGGGCATCGGCGCGGGCCTGCTGTTCAACGCCATGTTCTCCGGTATGCACAGCATCCCGTACGCGGCAGGCGGCTGGGACAACGGCGGTTGGGACAACGGCGGCTTCGACGGTGGCCAGGGCTTCGGCGACTTCGGCGGCGACCAGGGTCAGCAGGCCGACTTCAGCGGCGGCGACCAAGGTGGCGGCGACTGGGGCGGTGGCGACCAGGGCGGCGGCTGGGACTTCGGTGGCGGAGGCGACTGGGGCGGCGGTGGCGGTGACTGGGGCGGTGGCGGCGACAACAACTGGTGACCGCCGGGCAGGTTGACCGTCGGGCGCATTACACCCGGCGTTGACGCCAGCCGCGTTGAAGCCGGGCGCAGTCAGCCGACCAGCGCTCGGCAAGTCCCGTCACACCAGCCGCCGGTTCGCGGTCAATGGCTGTCACGCCTAGCTGTGATCGCTTCGCCGGCCGATGCCGTGCGGATCACACGGGCTGACAGGTTGGGCACCAGTAGAGGTTGCGGCCAGCCAAGTCCTTGGTGGCGACCGGAGTTCCGCAGACCAGGCAAGGCTGGCCGGTGCGGCGGTAGACGTACACCTCGCCGCCGTGCCGATCCTGCCTCGGCGCGCGGCCGGTGACCTTCGGCTCGTGCTCCGGCCGGACGGTGTCGATGCGGCCGACCCGCACGCCGTAGCGCATCAGCTCGACGAGGTCGGCCCAGATGGAGTCCCACTGCTCGTGGTCCAACTGCCGGCCGGGCAGCATCGGGTCGATGCCGTGTCGGAACAGCACCTCGGCGCGGTAGACATTGCCGACGCCGGCGAGCACGGCCTGGTCGAGCAGCAGCGCGGCGATCGACACCCGGGACTTCGAGAGCCGCCGCCACGCCCGCTCCGGATCGGCGTCCCGCCGCAGCGGATCCGGCCCGAGCCGGGCGAACAGCGCGTCGACCTCGTCATCGGTGAGCAGCTCGCACGCGGCCGGGCCGCGCAGGTCGGTGCCATGGGTCTCGCCGAGCAGGCGCATCCGCACCAGGCCGGTGACGACGGGCTCCGGCCGGGCGAACTCGGTGAACGTCCCGTACAGACCGAGGTGGATGTGCACGGTGGCGTCCGGGCCGTACCGGTGCAGCAGGTGTTTGCCGACGGCCTCGGCCTTCTCCAGCACCCGCCCGTCGACGGTCGCCGAGCCCGAGAACTTGCCTTGCGGACTGCTGACCTGCACCTTCTCCCCGGCATAGCGGCGCTGGTGCAGCCGGGCGAGCCGGTGCAGCGTGTGACCTTCCGGCATCAGCTGGCCGGCAGCTCCGGCGCGACGCCGGTCCGCTCGTACTCGGCCACGATGTCGATGCGGCGCTGGTGCCTCTCGACGCCGGAGAACGGCGTGGCCAGGAACGCCTCCACGATCGTGGTGGCCTCGTCGACGCTGTGCATGCGCGCGCCGATGCCCACGACTTGGGCGTTGTTGTGCTCGCGGGACAGCTTCGCGGTCTCGGTGTTCCACGCCAGCGCGGCTCGGGCGCCCGGCACCTTGTTGGCGGCGATCTGCTCGCCGTTGCCGGAGCCGCCGATCACGACGCCCAGGCTGCCCTCGTCAGCGACCACGCGGCTGGCGGTGGCGATGCAGAAGGCCGGATAGTCGTCCTCGGGGTCATAGACGGCGGGGCCGACGTCGACCACGTCGTGCCCGCTGGCCGCGAGGTGCTTGACCAGATGGGACTTCAGCTCGTAGCCGGCATGATCGGAACCCAGGTAGACGCGCACGGTCAGAGTCTGCCACCCGGCGGGCGCCGAGGAGTAATTCGACTGCCGACCAGTGCGGTGCACGCCACACTCCACCGAGTGAGCGACGACGTGTTCGGTCAGAGCGGATACCGAATCCGGTTGGAGTGGGGCGAGGACGGGCTCGCGGCGCTGGCGTCGAGCTGCGCGGTGCTGGTCGTCGTCGACGTGCTGTCGTTCACCACCGCGGTCGACGTCGCGCTGGATTGCGGCGGTCGAGTGGTGCCAGTGCGAAGAGGAGATGTTCGTGCGATTTCCTCCGCGCGGTCGGCCGGCGCCGTGGTCGCCGGCGATCAGAAGTGGACACTCCGGCCGTCGTCGTTGCTCGACCTGCCGGCCGGCACACTGCTGGCGCTGTCGTCACCCAATGGGGCGGCCTTGTGCGCACGGGCGGCCGCCAGCGGCGCGACGGTCTTCGCCGCCTGTCTGCGCAACGCCGAGACGGTCGCGTCCGAAGTCGACAAAGTCGCCGACGGACGGCCGATCGGCATCGTGCCGGCCGGTGAGCGGTGGGGCGCCACCGCCGGCCCGCTGCGCCACGGAATCGAAGACCTGCTCGGCGCGGGCGCCGTCGCCGCCGCGCTGATGGCGACCGACTCAAGCGGTGCGTCGCCGGAGACCAGGTTGGCGGCGAGCTGCTTTTCGCACGAAATCGAGAATGTCGTCGAACTTCTCCAAGGCTGCGTGTCCGGCCGGGAGCTGACGGCTGGCGGCCACGCCGCCGACATCGAGCTCGCCGCCGCGGTCGGCAGCAGTTCGTGCGCACCGGTGCTTCGCGACGGAGTGCTGGCGAACAGACTGTCCTCATGAACGCGCGCTGGATCGAGGTCGCCGACAGAGTGCACGTCCGCCGCCACGAGGAGTTGGACCTGTCGCTCGGGCTGATCGTCGGCGACGAAGCCTGCCTGGTCGTGGACACCGGCGGCGACGAGACACAGGGCGCGGAGTGGGCCGCGGCCGTACGCACGGTGACGCCGCTGCCGTGGACCGTCGTGCTCACACACGCCCATTTCGACCACTCGTTCGGCACCAAAGCGTTCCTGCCCTGTCCGGTGTTCGCCCACCCGAACTGCGTCGACGAACTCGTCGTCGAGGGCGCGGCCGACAAGGACAACTGGGCGGCGTACTACGACCGGCAGCACCGGCCGGACATCGCCAACGCGATCCGCGCCACCCGGATCGCGCTGCCAACCACGTTGGTGTCCGAACGGGTCACGGTCGACCTCGGCGGGCGGACCGTCGAAATCGAGCAGTTCGGCCGCGGGCACACCGACCACGACCTGGTGCTGCGCGTGCCGGACGCCGATGTGGTGTTCGCCGGCGATCTGGTGGAGAACGGCGCGCCGCCCGCGTTCGAGGGGTCGTTCCCGGCGGCGTGGCCGACCGCGCTCGCCGGGCTGCTGGAACTCACCGGCCCGGACACGGTCGTCGTGCCGGGGCACGGCGAGCCGGTCGACGCGGCCTACGTCGCCGCCCAGCGAGCCGACATCGCGGCCGTCGTCGAGCTCGCGGCCGCCTTCGCGGCCGGTTCCATCACGCTCAAGGACGTGCTCCGTGACTCACCGTTCTCGGTCGAGACCACCAGCAAGGCCCTCGCGAGCTTGACGGGGCGTAACCGTTCCGCCCGGTAACAGGTCCCTTCACCGAAGGCATTGCCCCGAACAGTCGATAGCCAGCGCGAGCCTGACCGACAAACTGTTACCTAACGGCTATCGGAGCGCGATCCGGTATGCCGGTTGGTTGGATCACACGTGCGGTCGGGGCCGGCGTGGCGGACACCACGCGGTGAGCGAGGACGTAGTCGGTGAACCGACGAGATCGCATCGTCGTAGTAGGGGCTGGAGCGGCGGGCTTGAGAGCCGCTGAACGGCTGCGTGAACTCAGGTTCGAGGGTGAGGTGGTGATGGTCGGCAACGAGCCACACCGCCCTTATCACCGACCTGAGCTGTCCAAGCAGCTGCTGACCGGGAGAGTGCATGCCGACCAGCTGCGGCTGGCCGCCTACACCGATGTCGACGCGCGCTGGCGGCTGAACACCGCGGCTCGAGGCGTCGACACCGGCAAGCGAGCGCTCATGCTGCCCGGCGGCGAACAGCTCGCCTATGACGGACTGGTGATCGCCACCGGCATGGAGGCCCGGCACCTGCCGGGCGCCCCGGTCAGCGACCCACGCGTGCACCAGCTGCGCACCCTCGACGATGCGACGCGGCTGCGCGAGGCACTGGCCGCCGACAAGGAGCCGGTCGTCGTGATCGGCGGCGGTTTCGTCGGCTGCGAGGTCGCGGCCAGTCTCCGCGCGGTGAAGCGGCGGGTGACGATCGTGACCGAGGGGCCGACGCTGATGGCCGGGGCACTGCCGCCCGACCTGTGCGACAGCATCACCCGTTTGCACCAGAGCAAGGGTGTCGGCGTGGCTCTCGGCGTCGAGGTGCTGCACTGGCTACCACAGGACCACGGCATCGCGGTCCACCTGTCCGACGGCCAGGTGCTGGTCGCCGGGCACGTGGTGATCGCGATCGGCGGCGTGCCGGCGGTGTCCTGGCTGCGCGGCTCCAAGCTCCGGCACGACGAACTCCTCGGCGTGTACTGCGAACCGACCTGCCATGTCGTCGGCTCCGCCGACGTGGTGGCCGCCGGTGACGTGGCGTGCTGGCCGAACCTGCGGTTCGACGACGTGCCGCGGCGGGTCGAGCACTGGCTGAACGCGGTCGAGATGGGCCGGGCCGCGGCGGAGAACCTGCTGCTCGGGCCGTCCCGGGCCGCGCCGTTCACGCCGCTGCCCCGGTTCTGGACCGAGCAGCACCGGATGAAGGTGCAGGTCGCGGGCCAGCCGCAGCTGGGCAGTGAGCACGGTCGGCTCGGCCCTGGCTGCGTGGCCTCGGCACGGACGGACGGGCTGGTCGGGCTGACCACCGTCGACCGATCGCGTGAGTTCAACCGGCTGGTGGCCGGGCTCAATGCCCGCCGTCCGGCCATGACAGCAACGAGAAAACGATTCCAGGAACCGGTTCCAGCCGGCCGGGAACGGATCCCGCGAGCAGGAGAAGTGATGCGGCCGCCGCCGAAGTCAACACCCTTGGTGTCGAACTACCTGCCCGCCGGAGTGACGCTCACACCAACTTCTACAAGAACATAGACAACGGGATTCGTTAGTTCCGCTAACCAGGAACGAAGCAGCGACCGACAGCTACTCCGTTCAGCCGTACGGATTACTCCTCGCGAGGTCTGGAGGCGGCTGTCCCCACAGACAAACTGTTTAACCATGACCAACAATAAGTGACATTCGGGCATCCGCCCCGGAGAACGGCCCCGACCACGTGGCCCACCCCACTACTCCGAACGGATCACCCCGAGCGTCACAGCCTTCCGGGAGGCGTCTGAGGTGTCGACGCAGTTGATAACGTTGACGCAGTTGATTGTTTCGCCGACAGTGCACTCCGCGCACGATTCCGGCGTGCGCCAGGTCGCCGCGCTGTCAGCCCGGTTGGCCTATGCGTTGATGTGCCTGACCCTGGTCTGGGGAATTTTCACCGCGACCGGATGGGTGGCCAAGCTGACAGGACGCCAGGCCGTTCGTAGCAGCCACATGATAATGGCGACGTTCACGCTCGCCTTCGGTGGCATCCACGCGGCATGCTTCCTTTTCCTCACCGACTCCGACGAGCTCTTCAGCTGGGTGAACATCACGATCCCGATCGTGGCCGGTGGGCAGTTGCGCTGGGCGTTCGGCATCGTCGGCCTGGAGGTGATGACCGCGATCCTGATCTCCACCGGACTGGTCAAGTTCTTCGTCTACCGGAACTGGCTGCGGTTCCACCAGACCGCCTACATCGCGGTGGGTATCACCATCGCCCACTCGTGGCTCGGCGCGGTCGCCAACGGCCACCTGTCCATCGTCTGGCTCGGCGGCCTGACCCTGATGATCCCGACCGTCGTGCTGGCCATACTCCGCTTCGTCCCCAGCAAGACCCTCGTCGGCGCTGGTGTGCTCAACGGCGGCTAGCGGGACTCCCCCGAACGTCCCGCCCCTCCCCCGCCACGCGGTTACCCCGAACCCGCCTCTTGAGAAAGGACAGCTGACCCGATGAGTCCCCGACGCGCTCTGCACGGCAGCTCCCTGACCATCAGCGTGAACAACGGTCGCTGTCACCTCTACGGCACCTGCCAGTACGAGGCCCCGAGTCTGTTCGAACTGACCGAGGACGAGCGGCTGCGTTACGTCACCGAGGTGATCCCCGAGTACGCCGACCAGGCCCGCGCCGCCGCGATGGCCTGCCCGATGCGGGCGATCCAGCTGTCCGGGGAGCGACTGTGAGCCGGATGGAACGGATCGTCATCGTCGGCGCCGGGCTGACCGCGCTGCGCGCCGCCGAGCGGCTGCGGGAGCTGAAGTTCGACGGCGAGGTGGTCATCGTCGGCGACGAGCCGTACAAGCCGTACCACCGGCCGGCGCTGTCCAAGCAGCTGGTCACCGGCAAGCTGTCCACCAAGGACCTGTTCTTCCCCGCGTACCACGACATCGACGCGATCTGGCGGACCAGGACCCGGGCCCACAAGCTCGACCACGGCCGGCACATCGTGCACCTGCCCGGCGGCGAGGAGCTCAAGTACGACGGCCTGATGATCGCCACCGGTGTGGAGGCGAGACACCTCGCCGGCGCGCCCCGGCACGACCCGCGCGTGCACGCCCTGCGCACGCTCGACGACGCCATCGCGATCAAGGAGACGCTGACCCGCTCCAAGGGCCGCGTCGTGGTCATCGGCACCGGCTTCACCGGCTGCGAGTTCGCGTCCAGCTGCCGGGAGATGAACCGGGACGTCACCATCATCGGCCGGTCCAAGACCCTGTTCGGCAAGGCGCTGGGCCCCGAGCTCGGCGCGGCCATCGGCGACCTGCACCGCCGGCACGGCGTCGACCTGGCGCTGGGCGTGGACATCAGGCACTGGGCGACCGGCCCCGAGGGCGTCGCGATCGTGCTGTCCAACGAGCGGCTGATCACCGCCGCCTGCGTGATCCTCGCCGTCGGCAGCATGCCGTCGACCGACTGGCTGGCCGGCTCGGGCCTGGTGCTCGAGGACGGCGTGCTGTGCGAGCCGACCTGCCACGTGGTCGGCGCCGCCGACGTGGTGGCCGCCGGCGACGTCGCCCGCTGGCCCAACCTGCGCTTCGACGGCGTGCCGCGGCGGGTCGAGCACTGGCTGAACGCGATCGAGATGGGCCGGGCCGCCGCCGAGAACCTGCTGGCCGGCAAGTCCCGGGCCAAGCCGTTCACGCCGTTGCCCCGGTTCTGGTCCGAGCAGCACCACGTGCGCATCCAGGCCGCCGGCATCCCGGCCATCGGCCAGCAGACGATGTACCTGAGCACCCGGCCCAACGGCGCCGAACGCTCCGTCACCGGGTACATCCGGGCCGGCAAGCCGGTCGGCATCGTCGGCCTCAACCAGCCGCGCACGATGATCCACCTGACCCGGCAGCTGGACCAGAAGCTGCGGCCCATGGTGCCCAGCGAGCGGGTCCGCAACTCGCGCCGCACGCCGGTCGAGAACCCGACCATGGCGCCCGCGGAGACCAAGAGCGAGTCCGTCGTGGGCACCAGCAAGCTCGACGTGAGCGAGCTGTCGGCCCGGATCAAGACCCCGGCCCTGCGCAACGGTCGCTGAGGGTCACGGTTGTGGCCCGTCCGAACCGGACGGGCCACAACCGCCCCGTCGGCCAGGTAGCCTCTGTCCAGCACATACCTGCCGGTGGAGGCGTGTGGCCATGACGGGACAACTGAGGGCGGACGCGAAGCGCAATCGCGACCAGATCCTCGCTGCCGCCCGCGAACTGCTGGTCAACCAGGGTGTCGGCGTGCCCATGGAGGAGATCGCGCGGCACGCGGGCGTCGGCGTCGGGACGCTCTACCGGCGGTTCCCCGACCGCGTCGCGCTGCTGCGGGCACTGTCCGTGCACACCGTCGAGCACATGACCGACCTCGCCCGCACCGCGCTGCACACCGAGCCCGACGCCTGGAACGCGCTGAGCCGGTTCGTCCGCGAATGCGTCGCGCTGCGGCTCGGCGCCCTCCGGTCCATCGTCGACCCGCAGCTGCACACCGCGCTCCAGCACAGCGAAGAGGTCCACTCGGCTCGCATGGACCTGCTCGGCATCGTCGAGCAGATGATCGCCACCGCGCAGCGCGACGGCTCCATGCGCACCGATGTCGGCGTCGTCGACGTGGCCATGCTGGTGTCGCTGCACCTCAAGCGGCCGTTCGACCTGCCCGGCACGCAGCCCGAGGAGATGGACGCCCGCCTCACCCAGCTGATGCTCGACGGCCTGCGCCCCGGCTCCGCGACCCCGCTGCCCGGCAAGCCCGCCAACCTCTCCGACGTCCAGTGGCGAACCGGGCGCTGACAACCACTGCCGCGCACGCAAACGAGAAGTCCGACGAAAACCACCGGATCGCATGCGGATGAGGTATCCGGCGAGCGCCACCAGACCGTGCGCGGACGAGTAGTTCGACGAAAACCACCGGCGTCGTCGCTCGCGGCCGTCGTGGACGAAAAGGTTGGGCGCGACCGCCGCGAGAAGTGCGGCGGCCGCGCCCGAACAGACGGTCAGGAGAAGTCGGGCGACTCGGTCCGGGTCCGCTTGAGCTCGTAGAAGTGCGGGTAGCCGGCGAGCAGCCGGGCGCCGTCGAAGACGCGGACGGCGTCCTCGCCGCGCGGGATCTTGGACAGCACCGGGCCGAAGAAGGCCACGCCGTTGACGTGGATGACCGGCGTGCCGACATCCATGCCGACCGGGTCCATGCCGGCGTGGTGGCTGGTCTTCAGCTCCTCGTCGTACTCGGTGCTGGTCGCCGCGGCGGCCAGCTCGGCCGGCAGACCGGCGTCGGCCAGCGCCAGCTTGATGACCTCCTCGTAGTCCTTGGCCCCCTCGTTGTGGATCCGGGTGCCCATGGCCGTGTACAGCGGCAGGAGCACCTTGTCGCCGTGGTGCTTGGCGGCGGCGATGGCCACCCGCACCGGACCCCACGCGCGGTCCAGCAGCTGGCGGTACTCGTCGGGCAGGTCCCGCCCGTCGTTGAGCACCGCGAGGCTCATCACGTGGAAGTCCAGCTCGATGTCGCGGTGCTCGGCGACCTCGAGGATCCACCGGGACGTGATCCACGCCCACGGGCAGACGGGGTCGAACCAGAAGTCGACCTTCACCTTCTCGTCCGACACGGACGGCACTGCGGTCATCAGCACGTCTCCATAGGCTTTGCGCCGGCCCGGCCTGCCCGGGCCCACCCCCTAGGCCAACCATCGGGGGATGCCGTGTCTTCCCGTCCGGGGATTACGCCGGATCCTGGCAGCGCGGCGACCACGTCACGTGATTGGATGCGGGGACCCCTGCCCATCCCCCGGTGGCCGACGAGAGCCACCCGGCCCCCCGACATCCACAGATGAGGTGACCCAGTGGCCGCGCCGAACCTCACCCGCGACCAGGCCCAGCAGCGCGCGGCGCTCCTCGAGGTCCAGTCGTACGGCATCGCTCTGGACCTGACCGGCGACGGTCCCACATTCGAGTCGACGACTACCGTGCGCTTCCGCAGCCGCACGGCCGGCGCGTCGACCTGGATCGACCTTGTCGCGGGCGAGGTGCAGTCCGCCGTGCTCAACGGCGTCGAGCTCGACGTTTCCGGCTATCGGGACGAGGACGGCATCGCCCTGCCCGACCTGGCCGAGCAGAACGAGCTGGTGGTGCGGGCGCAGTGCCTGTACACGAACACCGGCGAGGGTCTGCACCGCTTCGTCGACCCGGTCGACAAGGGCGTCTACCTGTACACCCAGTTCGAGACGGCCGACGCGAAGCGCATGTTCACCTGCTTCGACCAGCCGGACCTGAAGGCGGTCTACGACGTCACGGTGACCGCGCCGAAGGACTGGAAGGTGATGTCCAACGCGCCGTCGGCCAGTGTCGAGGAGATCAACCCGGAGACGTCCGTGCACGTCTTCGAGACCACCAAGACGCTGTCGACCTACCTGATCGCCCTGGTCGCCGGCCCCTACGCCGAATGGCGTGACGAGTACGCCGACGACGAGGGCAGCATCCCCCTCGGCCTGTACTGCCGGGCCTCGCTGGCCGAGCACATGGACCACGAGCGCCTGTTCACGCAGACCAAGCAGGGCTTCGACTTCTTCCACCGCGCGTTCGGCGTGCGCTACCCGTTCGGCAAGTACGACCAGGCGTTCGTGCCGGAGTTCAACGCGGGCGCGATGGAGAACGCCGGCCTGGTGACCTTCCTGGAGGACTTCGTCTTCCGCAGCCGGGTCACCCGCTACCTGTACGAGCGGCGCTGCGAGACGGTGCTGCACGAGATGGCCCACATGTGGTTCGGCGACCTGGTCACCATGCGCTGGTGGGACGACCTGTGGCTGAACGAGTCGTTCGCCACCTGGGCCAGCGTGCTGTCGCAGGCCGAGGCCACCGAGTACAAGCACGCCTGGACGACGTTCGCCAACATCGAGAAGTCCTGGGCCTACCGGCAGGACCAGCTGCCCTCCACCCACCCGGTGGCGGCGGACATCCCGGACCTGCAGGCGGTCGAGGTCAACTTCGACGGCATCACCTACGCCAAGGGCGCCAGCGTGCTCAAGCAGCTGGTCGCCTACGTCGGCCTGGACAACTTCCTGGCCGGGCTGCGGGTGTACTTCGCCAAGCACGCGTGGGGCAACGCGACCCTGTCCGACCTGCTGGCGGCGCTGGAGGAGGCGTCGGGCCGCGACCTGTCGTGGTGGTCGGCTCAGTGGCTGGAGACGACCGGCCTGAACCTGCTGCGGCCGAAGTTCACGGTCGACGCGGACGGCCGGTTCAGCGAGTTCGCCGTGCTCCAGGGCGGTGCGCGGCCGGGTGCGGGCGAGCTGCGCACGCACCGGCTGGCCATCGGCGTCTACGACGACGACCCGGCGACCGGCAAGCTGGTGCGCACCCACCGCGTCGAGCTGGACGTGACCGGCGAGCGCACCGAGGTGCCGGACCTGGTGGGCGTGCCGCGGGGCAAGCTGGTGCTGGTCAACGACGACGACCTGACCTACTGCACGATGCGGCTGGACAACGACTCGCTGGCCACGCTGGTGGACCGGATCTCGGACATCACCGAGCCGCTGCCGCGCACGCTGTGCTGGTCGGCGGCGTGGGAGATGACCCGCGAGGCCGAGCTGAAGGCCCGTGACTTCGTCACGCTGGTGCTCGGCGGCATCCGCTCGGAGACCGAGGTTGGCGTGGTGCAGCGACTGCTGCTGCAGGCGCAGACGGCGATCTCCTCCTACGCGGACCCGGCGTGGGCGGCGGAGGGCTGGCGGCGGTTCACCGACACGGTGCTGGAGCTGGCCCGCACGGCGGAGCCGGGCTCAGACCACCAGCTGGCGTTCGTCAACTCGCTGGCCGGCGCGTCGCTCACCGACGACGTCGTCGCGGTGCTGAAGGGTTGGCTGGACGGCAGCGAGCCGCTGCCGGGCCTGGTGGTGGACACCGACCTGCGCTGGCGGCTGCTCCAGGCGCTCGCCGCGCACGGCGCGGCCGGCGACGCCGAGGTGCGCGCCGAGCTGGAGCTGGACCCGACGGCGGCTGGTCAGCGGCACGCCGAGCGGGCTCGGGCGCTGGTGCCGACCGAGGCCAACAAGGCCGAGGCGTGGCGGCGCGCGGTGCACGACGACGAGCTGCCGAACGCCGTGAACGAGGCGATCATCTACGGCTTCTCGCACCCGAGCCAGAAGGACCTGCTCGCGCCGTACGCGCAGCAGTACTTCGCCGACGTCGCGGACGTGTGGCGGCGGCGGTCCAGCGAGCGGGCGCAGCCGTTGGTGACCGGCCTGTTCCCGTCGTGGGCGGTGGCCGAGGCGACCGTCAAGGCGTCGGACGAGTGGCTGGCCGCGGAGGAGCACCCGCCGGCCCTGCGCCGCCTGGTGTCCGAGGGCCGCGCCGGCATCGTGCGGGCGCTGGCGGCCCGCGAGTTCGACAAGTCCTGACCCGAAAGCGAAGGGGCCCTTCCGGATGACCTATCCGGAAGGGCCCCCTTCGTCGTAACGGGGAATTCAGCGACGCGGCGCGGGACCGGCCTGGTCGGTCAGCATGCGCAGGCCGCTGACCAGGCCGCCGGCCAGGTTGCTCTCCTTGAAGGAGGCCACCATGCTCATCACGGCCAGCTTGCAGCCGCGGTCGGGCAGCCGACGATGCGACTCGTCGCCGGTCACGATCTCGACGGCCCGCTGGCCCGGCGACACGGCGATCAGCACCGCGTGCGTGGGCCGCAGGGTCTGCGCGTGCAGTTCCTCGGCGGCCTTGCGGGTGTCGTCGCCGTCCAGCTCGCCCAGGTAGATGCTGAAGTCGAGGCCGGTCTCCCGGCTGGACAGGGTCAGCGCCTCGTCCAGCTGGGCCAGCTCGGAGGAGCGGAACGGCAGGGCGGGCGGCTTGGGCTTCTGCTCGACGGCGACCGAGATCCGACCGTCGGCCATGCGCGCCGCGCCGTAACCGATCTCGCCGTCCTCGACGTCCGTGCGCGCGATCTCACCAGTTGCCACGGGCACCTCCCCGTGCGGTCGGCGCGGGCTCACCGGCTTCGCCCTGCTCCAGCGCCAGGTGCGCGGAGGGGGCGTGGGAGCCGACACCCGCGGGGTTGGCGGTCCACCACACTGGCGCGTAGCCCCACTCCTGGCCTGCCTGGTACCGGGGGGTACGCGCGAACTTCGGCCACAGCGTCAGCAGCGCGATCAGGCCGTACACACACAGCGGGATCAGCGCGAAGACGAGGAGGGTGTCCACGACGTTCACGGGGCTTTACGGTAG
Organism: Kutzneria sp. CA-103260; assembly: GCF_018263855.1. Lineage (GTDB taxonomy): Bacteria > Actinomycetota > Actinomycetes > Mycobacteriales > Pseudonocardiaceae > Kutzneria. Next base: position 6,695,280 of record NZ_CP073318.1, read on the forward strand.
CCGAGCCCTCCGCCCGGCGCGTCACCGGCCGCCCGAGTGTGGGAGGTTGCCCACGCCCGACCAGGCACGGTCCGCGATCAAGTGACCACTCCGTTGCCGATGACAGGGCGTGAAAGTGATCATCGGGGTGCACTCTTGCGGTGTAACGCGCTACGCCGAACGGTCCCCGGGTCGGCAACGCGAATGCCGCCGATTTGGCGGCTTGTCCTGACCGGCGAATCAAGATTAGCTTTCACCTAGACGGGTCTTGCGGAGCAAGGGCCTTGCCTGAAAGCCACCCCGAACGTCCCAGGAGGGCACGCCATGTACACGCTGAGCCTCCCCACCGCGGTTGCGACTGTCACCCGATCGAGTGAAGAGAAGCTGTCCGTGCTCACGCTGACGTCGGGCATCCGGGTGAACAAGTCGACCCTTGTCCAGCGTGGCATTCGGGTGAACGCCCAGGCCGGGATCCGCGTCAACCGCGACGGGATCCGGGTGAACCGCGACGGCATCCGCGTCAACCGCGCGGCCGCCGACCGCGCGGGGATCCGGGTCAACCGGGAGGGCATCCGCGTGAACCGGGACGGGATCCGGGTCAATCGCGACGGCATCCGCGTCAACCACGCGGCCTGACCCTCACAGACACACAACGACGGCGGTCCGGGCGGGAAACGCCCGGACCGCCGTCGTGTGTCGAACCCGCTACCTGGACGAACTGGCGCTCACGCCGCCGGCTCGCCCAGGTATGGCAGCCATTGGGGGTCAGCGTCGGCCACGCCCGCGAGCAGCCGCCAGTGCGGCCCACGGGGCGCGGTCGGCACGACCAACAGCCTCCAACCCAGTTCGGACAGCATCTTGTCGGCCTTGCGGTGGTTGCACTTGGCACAGCAGGCCACGCAGTTGGTCCAACTGTGGGCACCCCCGCGCGAGCGCGGCACGACATGATCGATAGTCTCGGCCCGCCCGCCGCAGTACGCGCAGCGGTAGCGGTCCCGGTGCATCAGCCCGGCCCTGGTCAGCGGCACCCGGCCGCGATAGGGGACCCGGACGTAGCTGGACAGCCGGATCACCGAGGGCACGACGACGCTCGCAGTGGAGGAATGCAGGATCAGACCGGCCGAGTCGCCGTGCACGACCTCCGCCTTGCCGCAGACCACCAGCACCACCGCTCGCCGCAGCGGTAACGCCGTCAGCGGCTCGAACGTGGCGTTGAGCAGGAGCACCCGCCTTCGACCCCAACTTGGTCCGCCCGGCGCACCACGCGCCCGGTCCTGGCCGACCCGGTCCGCGTCCACGCTGGATACGTGACCGCTGACCGTGGCCTGGGCAGGAATTTGAGACAGGGGGACCCGCGGCGCCAGCCCCGATCTGGGGGCGCCGATCGGAGTTGGTTGTCGGTCGGGCACGCGACCACCTCCACCGGTGCTGCCCTAGTCGACCACACTTGTGCCGTTCAACGCACGTGTGATGCATGACATGTCATGAACCCGACGTGAAATCCATGGTGAACCGTGGCCTAACGGCGATCGTTTTCACCTAGTCGCTACCCTTCGGCAGATGACGGAGGCTCTCCCCCATTCGACGGCGTCCTATCCACCGGCCGAGCGGCTCGCGCTGGTCGAGGACCTGCACGGGCACGCTGTGTCCGATCCCTACCGCTGGTTGGAGGACCCGGCCGACGAGCGCACCGTCGCCTGGTCGGCCGCACAGGACACGCTCACGGAGTCGTGGCTGACGGCGCTGCCCGGCCGCGAGGCGCTGCGGGGTCGGTTGGAGCGGCTGATGGCCGCCGGCAGCATCGGGACACCCGTCTGGCGCAACGGCCGCGCCTTCTTCACCCGCCGCGACCCCGGCCAGGACCACGCCTCGCTCTGGCTGCGTGAACGCGACGGCAGCGAGCGCGTGCTGCTCGACGTCAGCGTCATCGACCCGTCCGGGCGCACCACTCTGGACGGTTGGTCGCCGAGCCGCGAGGGCGCCCGGCTGGCTTACCAGATCTCGGTGGGCGGCAACGAGGAGTCGCTGCTGCACGTCCTGGACGTCGACAGCGGCGAGCTGCTCGACGGCCCGATCGACCGCTGCCGGTACAGCTCCATCGGCTGGCTGCCCGGCGGCGAGGAGTTCTTCTACGTCCGCCGGCTGCCCACCGACCAGGTGCCGGCCGGCGAGGAGCTGTTCCACCGGCGGGTCTGGCGGCACCGTGTCGGCACGGACGCCGTGACCGACGCCAACGTGCACGGCGACGGCATGGACCCCACGTACTACTTCACGCTGCACACCTCGGAGGACGGTCACTGGCTGATCGTCGACGGCCGCCGCGGCACCACACAGCGGGAGGCGGTGTGGATCGCCGACCTCACGGCGGACGAGTTCGTACTGAACGACGTGCTGCCCGACGACGCCGGTGCGCGGTGCAACGCGTGGGTCGCCGGTGACGGCCGCCTGTACCTGCTGACCACGCTGGACGCCCCACGCGGCCGGCTGTGCGTCACCGACCCACAACGCCCCAGCCGTGAGCACTGGGCCGAGCTGGTCGCCGAGGAAACCGACTCCGTGCTGGAGAACGCCGAGTGGCTCCACGGCGTCGACGAGGGCGCCCACCTCGTGCTGCAGCGCACCCGTCACGCCGTGTCGGAGCTGCACCTGCACGACCCGTCCACCGGCGCTCACACCGGCCAGGTGCCGCTGCCGAGCAAGGGCAGCCTGCACGGCATCACCATGACCGACGCCCGCACCGACAGCGGCGACGGCGTCCTGTGGTTCGGCTGGACCGACTTCACCACGCCGGTGTGCGTGCGCACCTTCCGTGTCGGCGCGACCGACACGGAACTGTGGGCCGCGGCACCGGGTTCGGTTGACGTGCCGCACGTGCGCACCGAGCAGCTGGAGTACGTCTCCAAGGACGGCACCGTGGTGCGCATGTTCGTCGTGTCGCCGAACGGCCGCCCGGACCACCCGCTGCCGACGCTCGTCACCGGCTACGGCGGTTTCGCCCTCACGCGGCGTCCCGGCTACAACAGCACCGCGCTGGCCTGGGTGCAGTCCGGCGGCGTGTACGTCGTCGTGTCGCTGCGCGGTGGCAGCGAAGAGGGCGAGCAGTGGCACCAGGCCGGCATGCGCGACCGCAAGCAGAACGTCTTCGACGACTTCCACGCTGCCGCCGAGCACCTCGTCCGCCAGGGCTGGACCACGCCGGAACAGCTCGCGATCATGGGCGGATCCAACGGTGGTCTGCTTGTCGGAGCGGCGTTGACCCAAAGGCCGGAGTTGTACCGGGCGGTGGTGTGTTCCGCGCCACTGCTGGACATGGTGCGCTATGAGCGGTTTCTGCTGGGCAGGCTGTGGGCGGAGGAGTACGGCAGCGCCTCGGTGGCCGAAGAGCTGGCTTGGCTGCTGGCCTACTCCCCGTACCATCGGGTGCTCGAGGAGGTCGAGTATCCGGCCGTGCTGTTCACCGTCTTCGAGTCGGACAGCCGGGTGGACCCGAACCACGCCCGCAAGATGTGCGCAGCGTTGCAGCACGCCACCAGCGCGGACCCCACCAAGCACCCGGTGCTGATCCGGCGCGAGACCGAGGTCGGCCACGCGGCGCGGTCGGTGTCGCGCAGCGTGGCGCTGGCCGTCGACGAGCTCGGCTTCCTCGCCAACGAGGTCGGCTTGGAGCTGGAGGAACCGCATATATGACCGGGCAGGACAACACGGTGGTCGCGGCGGCCGGGTGGTTCGCCGACAACTGGCCGTCGTTAGTCGCCGGAGCCATCCATATCGCGATCTTCGTGGTGCTCGCCATGGTGATCCGGTTGGTGCTCCACCGGATGATCGACAAGTTCACCCAGGGCAGCGGCGACATGCCGCCGCTGCTGCGTCCGCTGAAGGAGCGGGCGCAGCAGCTGCCCGCCCCACAGCGGTCGGAACGGCGCAGACAGCGGGCCAAGACCATCGGCTCGGTGCTCAAGTCGCTGACCTCCCTGGTGGCCTACGGGATCGCCTTCCTGATGATCCTGCAGCAGCTCGACATCAACATCACCCCGATCATCGCCTCGGCCGGCGTGCTGGGCGTCGCCATCGGTTTCGGCGCCCAGTCGCTGGTCCGGGACTTCTTGTCCGGCGTGTTCATGATGCTGGAGGACCAGTACGGCGTCGGCGACGTGATCGACGCCGGCCAGGCCACCGGCACCGTCGAGGCGGTCGGCCTGCGCGTGACCACGCTGCGTGACGTCAACGGCACGGTCTGGTACGTGCGCAACGGCGAGATCGTCCGGATCGGCAACTCCAGCCAGGGCTTCGCCGTCGCCGTCGTGGACGTGCCGCTGGCGCACGGCAGCGTGGACGAGGCGCTGACCGTGATGGGCGAGACCGCGGAGCAGGTCGTGGCCGAGGCGCCGCTGTCCGACGACGTGATGGACGCCCCGCAGGTGCTCGGCGTGGAGAAGGTCACCCCCGAGGGCATCACGCTGCGGCTGACCGTCAAGGTCCGGCCCGGCCGGCAGTGGGCCACCCAGCGACTGCTGCGGGCCCGGATCATGGGCGCGTTCGTCACCGCCGGCATCGAGCCGCACTTCGTGCGCCTGCCGCCGAAGCCGGAGGAGGAGCCGCGCAAGCCCGCGCCGGCCCGGCCGCGGGCCAACGGCTTCGACGACGCCAAATCTTCCGACCTGGGCAGCTAGTGCGAGGATTGTGACGTGGGAACGCCGCAGAGCTTTTACGAGGCCGTCGGCGGCGAGGAGACGTTCCGCCGCATCGTCGGCCGCTTCTACGCCGAGGTCGCCAAGGACGAGGTGCTCCGTCCGCTCTACCCGGAGGAGGACCTCGGGCCGGCCGAGGAGCGCCTGCGGCTGTTCCTGATCCAGTACTGGGGTGGCCCGCACACCTACTCCGACCAGCGCGGGCATCCCCGGCTGCGGATGCGGCACGTGCCGTTCACCATCGGCCCCATCCAGCGGGACGCCTGGCTGCGGTGCATGCGGATCGCCGTGGACGAGGAGCGGCTGCCCGAGCCGCTGCGCCAGCAGCTGTGGGAGTACCTGGAGATGGCGGCCAACAGTCTGCTCAACAGCTGGGTGTGAGATCCCGGTGAGAACGATCACTGGGCGGCTGACCACGGTTTTCCGGTGGGCGTAACCCATTAGGGGACAACCAATCCCGGACGGATGGCATGATGACACCCTGTGCGACGATCCGCTGACGTTCATGCCGAGATCGCCGAGAAGTCGGCTTGGTGGCGCGACGCGGTCTTCTACCAGGTGTACGTCAGGTCCTTCGCGGACTCCGACGGGGACGGCGTCGGCGATCTCGAGGGCATCCGGTCCCGACTGGGTTACCTCGAACTGCTCGGCGTGGACGCGCTCTGGTTGACGCCGTTCTACCGGTCGCCGATGGCCGACCACGGCTACGACGTCGCCGACCCGCGGGACGTCGACCCGCTGTTCGGCGACCTGGCCGCGTTCGACCGCCTCGTCGCGGACGCGCACAACTGCGGCATCAAGGTCACCGTCGACCTCGTGCCCAACCACACCAGCGACCAGCATGAGTGGTTCCAGGCCGCGCTGCGGGCCGGCCCTGGCAGCCCCGAGCGGGACCGCTACCACTTCCGGGACGGCCGGGGCGGCGACGGTTCGCAGCCGCCCAACAACTGGACCAGCGTCTTCGGCGGGCCGGCGTGGACCCGGGTCGCCGACGGGCAGTGGTACCTGCACCTGTTCGCGCCGCAGCAGCCCGACCTGAACTGGGCCAATCCCGAGGTTCGGGTCGACCTCGAGCGCACCCTCCGGTTCTGGCTCGACCGGGGCGCCGACGGCTTCCGTATCGACGTCGCCCACGGCATGGCCAAGCCGTACGGGCTGCCCGACATGGACCCCCGGGCCTCCGTCGGCGCCGGGGTGCTGCACGACAACGCCCTCGACCCCCGGTTCGACGACGACGGCGTGCACGAGATCCACCGGATGATCCGCAAGGTGCTCGACGAGTACCCGAACGCCATGGCCGTCGGCGAGATCTGGGTCAAGGAGAACGAGCGCTTCACCCGCTATCTGCGGGCCGACGAACTCCACCTCGGCTTCAACTTCCGCTTGGTGGAAGCCGAGTTCGACGCCGACTCGGTGCGGACCGCCATCGACTCCTCGCTGGCCGCCGTCGCCTACGTCGACTCCCCCGCCACCTGGACCCTCTCCAACCACGACGTCGTCCGGCACGTCACCCGCTACGGCGACGGGCCGCTGGGCCGGCAGCGGGCCCGGGCCATGGCCCTCGTCGAGCTCGCACTGCCCGGCGTCGTCTACGTCTACAACGGCGAGGAGCTCGGGCTGCCCAACGTCGAGCTACCCGAGTGGGCGTTGCAGGACCCCATCTGGCTCCGCTCCGGGCACACCGAACGTGGCCGCGATGGCTGCCGGGTGCCCCTCCCGTGGGAGGGCGACCAGCCGCCCTTCGGCTTCTCCTCCGGCGCCGCCACCTGGCTGCCCATGCCCCATGAGTGGGCCGGGCTCACCGTCGAGTCCCAGCTCGAGGACCCCGGCTCGATGCTCTCGCTCTACCGGCAGGCCCTTGAGCTGCGCAAGACCCATCCGGCCTTCGGCGGCGAGAGCCTCGAGTGGTACGGCGCGCCACCCGGCTGCTTCGCCTTCCGTCGCAAGGGCGGCGGCCTCATCTGCGCCCTCAACACCGGCAGCGCCCCTGTGCCTCTGCCGCCCGGCCAGGTCCTGCTGGCCAGCGGGCCCATGGCCGCCGACCAACTCCCTCCCGACACTGCTGTCTGGCTGGTCTGAGCCGCCAGGGTGCCGGCGAGCCCGGCTTCTCCGAGCCACTGCCCTTCCACCTGCGGTGCCCGTCCGATTGGCAGCCGTCTCGGCCCCTCCGGTGGCAGCACCCGGCCAATTGACAGCGGCCCTGCCCGTTCGAGCCACGAGCCCCTCCGGCCGCTGCTCCCGTCCGGTCGTCGACAACCACCCGGCTCCCCAAGCCACTTGGCTGTCTGGCAGCGGTGCCCGTCCAGCCGACCACCAGGCGGTTAGTTCGAGCCACCCGCCCCTTCGGCTGCGGCACCCATGCGATCGACAGCCCCTGGCTCGCATGAGCCAGCCGCCAGATCCGGCCTCGGCGCCGCCAGCCCTCGCCCCAACGCGGGCCAATCGCCAAACCAATCCCGCCACACCACCAACCATCTCCAGCCCATCCAGCCAACCGGTCTTGGCCGCCAGCCGCCCCCTGGATGCCAGCCGCTCCGTGCTCGCCCGGCTCCTGTAAGCCACCCAACCGGTCCGTTCGGCCACGCGTCCGGCCTGATCAGAGAGCGTTCACTGGTAGTTCCGCCCGCGTTGGCGTGCGGCGGTTAGCTTGCCGGCCATGACTGACTCAAGTCGTCGCAGTTTCCTGCGCGGTGCCGGACTCATCGGTGCGGGCGTGGCGGCGAGCAGCGCCCTCGGCGCCGCGTCCGCGGCCGCCGCCCCGTCGTCGACGTCCGGCTGGTGCCCCGACCCGAACGACCCGCGCTTCACGCTCGTCGTCATGCCGGACACGCAGTACCTGTTCGACGAGGACCGCGGCGACGCCGCCCCGTTGGACGCCTCGCTGCGCTATGTGCTCGACGGCGGCGATGACAACGTTGTCTTCCTGTCGCACCTCGGTGACCTGACCGAGCATGGCGAGGCCGGCGAGATCGCCCAGATCGGCCACTCGTTCCAAGCCCTGGACCGCAACCGGGTCGGCTACAGCGTGCTGGCCGGCAACCACGACGTGAACTCCTCCACCGACGACCAGCGCGGCAGCAGCCCATGGCTGTCCGCTTTCGGTCCGCAGCGGTTCCACGGTTCGCCGACCTACCGCGGCTCGTCGAAGGACGGCTACAACAGCTACCACGTCTTCCGTGCCGCCGGCCGCGACTGGCTCGTCCTCGCCCTCGACTGGCGGCTCTCGCCGGCCGGCTTCGACTGGGCGCGGTCGGTGATCCGGCAGCATCCGAAAACGCCGGTCATCCTCACCACGCACGAACTCGCCTACGCCGACGACTCCGGGCAGGCCTCGCTGTCCGACTACGGCCAGCAGCTGTGGGACCAGCTCATCAACGACAACGACCAGATCTTCCTCACCCTCAACGGCCACTTCTGGCCGCCGGGGCGGGCCGTGCTGCGCAACAAGGCCGGGCACGACGTGCACGTGCACATCACCAACTACCAGGACCACTACTACGGCGGCAGCGCCATGATCCGCCTCTACCGCTTCGACCTGGCCCGCAACGTCGTCGACGTGTCGACCATCTCGCCCTGGCTGCTCGCCCAGAACTCGTCCCGGCTCAACGAGCTCGACCGGCGGGAGATCGAGCTGACCGGCCCGGTGAACCGGTTCACGCTCGACATCGACTTCACCGACCGATTCAGCGGCTTCGCCCCGGTGCCGCCGCCCGCCTCCCGACCGGCGCGGGACGTGCTGATCCCCGGCACGCTCGCCTACTGGCGGTTCGACAACGGGCCCGCCGCCGGCACGCCCTTCGCCGACGGTTTCGTGCAACGTGACCTCTCAGGTCACGGCAACGACCTTGCCCGGGTGACTATGCCCGGCAGCGCTCCGTCGGCGTTGACCTGGTCCACCGACTTCCACCCCAGCGCCCCCGCGCACGGCAGCCTCCGCTTCGACGGCGGCAAGAACCCCGGGCACGGCGCGTACCTGCGGACCGTCGACAACGCGCCCCTCAACTCCGCCGACTTCCAGCACGGCTACACGATCGAGGCGTTCGTCAAGGTGCCCGGCGACTTCAAGAACGGCCTGCACGCGTGGTGCGGCATCTTCTCCCGGCTCTGTCGTGGCGGCGACGCCGGCAAGACCGGCGACGATCCGAACGAGCCCGCCGCCACCCTGGCCCTGTCCGACGGCGCACAGTTCCAGTGGGCTGTCTTCCCGTTGAACCAGAACGGCATCTCCACCTGCTGGGGCCACGAGCTGCCCCTCGACCAGTGGTGGCACGTCGCCCTTGTCAACAATGGTCAACACACGTCAATGTTCGTCGAGGGTTGTCAAGTGTTGAGGAACCCCAAGACACCCGCCGTCGGCATCGCCGGCACCGGCAACTGGCTGCTCGGCGCCTACGACTACGACCGCACCGTCGACCAGGGCTTCTACGGCTGGATCGGCGACGTCCGCATCGTCAACCGCGCCCTGTCCGTCCACGAGTTCATGCTTCGCTGACGACTTCGTCGACTTCGCCGGCCATCCCAATTCCGCCGGCGAAGTCGACCGTCACCCAACCGGGATCGCCAACCCGCTCGTCTCAGCCGGTCGACACAACGTCGTCGACCAGCTCAAGTTCGACGCTCGGCTCGACTTCGTCGCAGAGCTCGACTTCGCCGGACTGGTCGATGTCGTCAGGTTGGTCGATTTCGTCGGACTGCTGGATTTCGTCAGACCAGCAGCGGCAGCAACGCGTGACGACGACGGACCACCGCGCCGAAACGGGCGTCGATGCGCAACCACGCGTCGGTGGCCGTCACACGCACGCTGCCACCCTCGTCGCTGGCCCCCAGGAACCCCATCCCAGACAGCGCGAACAGGCAGCGCAACGGGATCTTGACGTCCAACCCGCTACCGCTGACCGTCAGCACCGTCTGGTCCAGCAGCGACGCGGGCGGTGTCCCGTGCGGGCCGGCGTTCTCCCTCGCGACCGCCACGCCCTGGTCGGCCAACTCCGTCATGACAGTCACGGGCAGGTTGTCGACCTGCTTCCAACCCTCCGCCGGCGGCAGCGCACTGCGCCACATCAGATCCTTCGATGCGCCCGGATCGACCCGGTCGCCACGCAGGATCGCCAGGCCGGCCAGCAGTTCGCTGCCCGCGACCGCGACGTCGGCCGGCGTCACCGAACCGGCAACCGTCCGGGTCGCCAGAACGTCGAACGGCGTCGCCGCCCATGCCTCGACCCGATCGTCGCCGCGGTTGCGTAGGCGCACGATCCCCTGCTGGTCCAGGCGTACTGCCCGGGCCACGAATGCGCCGAGGTCGTCGCGCTCGGACGGATCAGCGAAGACCAACTCAGCCACGTGCGCCCCCGGAGTGCCAGCTCGCGAGGAAGTCCCGCTCAGCGTCGGTCAGTCGCCGTGGCCGCGTCTCCTCGACGTCGTAGGCGCAGATCAGCGTCTCCGCCGTCACCGCGACCGTCGACGAACCGTTGCCACCCGCGCGAACCGAATAGTCCAGCACGAACGACGAGGCCCTGAGATCACGCACGGCCATCTCGATGTCGACCGCTCCACCGTCGAACACGAGCGGAACGCGGTAATCCACGGCCAGCTTCACCACGACCATACCTCGGGACATGTCCACCAGGCCCTGCCGGGCCGCTTCGGTGAACACGAGCGCGACGCGCGCTTCTTCCAGAAGGGTGACCGTGTTCGCGTGGTTGACGTGCCCGTAGGCATCCATGTCGGACCACCGCGGTCGCACCTGCGCGACGAAGACACCCAACGACAACGCCTCCCTGGCCAATGCCCAGATTCAGCGCTCGATCCTACCCAGCCAGCTCCGGAGCCCTTTCGCGGACAGCAGCCCCGAACACGACGGAGGCCCCGCCGGCGCCATACGCCCGCGAGGCCTCCGTCGTCCGCCGGCGTCAGCGGACCATGCTGCGTACCTGCCTCGCTGCCACCGACAACGTCGCCAGGTCGAGCCGGCCGACCCGGCTGATCTCCTTGAGCGCCGCCCTCGCCCGGCTCAGCCGCGACGCGTTGGACTGCTCCCAGTTGGCGATCTTCACCTCCGGGCTCTCACCCGGATCGCTGTGCCGGAGCACGTCGAGGGTGATCGTCCGCAGCGAGGAGTAGAGGTCGTCACGCAGGGCCAACCGGGCCAGCGCGTGCCAGCGGTTACCGCGCTCCAGTGCGCTGACCGAGCTGAGCATCTGGTCGATGTTCAGGTGCTCGGACAGCGCGTAGTACAACTCCGCCGTCTCCTGGTGGGTGCGCTCGACGCCCAGGCCCTCGCGCTCAGCCAGCTCCGCGACCTCGCTGACGTCCAGGAGGCCGTACGTGTAGAGCAGTGAGGCGACCCGCTCGGCCAGGTCCTTCGGGGCGCCCTGCTCGATCAACTGCTCCGCGTGACCGGCGACGATCTCGCGCTCACGGCCGCGCAGCAGCGTCAGCGACTGGGGCGCCAACTCCTTGACCATCGTCGAGAAACGGTTGATCTCAGCGCCCACGGCCAGCGGCTGCGGCCGGTTGGACAGCAGCCAGCGGGACGCCCGGTCGAGCAGCCGTCGCGTCTCCAGCATCAACGCGTTCTGGAGATCTGTGGACACCTTGTTGTCCAGTGCGTCGATCTCTCGCCAGATCTGCGGCAGGCCGTAGACGTTCGTCACGACCGCGTACGCCCGGACCGCGTCGGTCGCGCTCGCCCCGACCTCCTCGGCCAGCCGGAACGCGTACGAGATGCCGCCACCGTCGACGACCTCGTTGACCAACAGCGTCGTGGTGATCTGCTTGCGCAGCGGGTGCGACCCGATCGCGTCGCCGAACTGCTCCCGCAGCTTGCTCGGAAAGTACTCCGGCAGACGGCGGACGAACACGTCCGACTCGGGCAGGTTGGTGGCCAGCACCTCGTCCTTGATCGCCAGCTTGACGTGCGCCAGCAGCGTCGCCAGCTCCGGCGAGGTCAGCCCGTCGCCAGCCTTCTCCAGCGCCTTGAACTGGGCGCTCGACGGCAGCGCCTCGAGGTGGCGGTCCAGACCGTGGTTGGCCTCCAGGTCGTCGACCAGCCGCGCGTGCACCGACAACATCGGCGCTGCGTGCGCCCGGCTGACGCCCAGCACCCCGTTCTGCCAGTAGTTGTCGCGGAGCACCAGCATGCCGACCTCGTCGGTCATCTCCGCCAGCAACTCGTTGCGCTGCTCACGCTCGAGCCGGCCCTCGGTGACCAGGTGGTCCAACAGGATCTTGATGTTGACCTCGTGGTCGGAGCAGTCCACGCCGGCCGAGTTGTCCAACGCGTCGGTGTTGACCCGGCCGCCCGCGCGGGCGAACTCGATCCGACCACGCTGCGTCAACCCCAGGTTGCCGCCCTCGCCGACGACCTTGACCCTCAGGTCAGCACCATCGACCCGGACCGCGTCGTTGGCCTTGTCGCCGACCTCGGCGTGCGATTCGGTCGCGGACTTCACGTACGTGCCGATGCCGCCGTTCCACAGCAGGTCGACCGGCGCCAGCAGAATCGCCTTGATCAGATCGGTCGGCGCCAGGTGCTCGACGCTGTCGTCGATGCCCAACGCCGCCTTGACCTGTGGGCTCAGCGGAATCGACTTCGCCGTCCGGGGCCATACCCCGCCGCCCTCGCTGATCAGGCTGCGGTCGTAGTCGTCCCACGACGAGCGCGGCAGCTCGAACAGCCGCTTCCGTTCGGCGAACGACGGCGCGGCCACCGGAATCGGGTCGAGGAACACGTGCCGGTGGTCGAACGCGGCGACGAGTCGGATGTGCTCGGACAGCAGCATGCCGTTGCCGAACACGTCACCGGACATGTCGCCGACGCCGACGACCGTGAACTCCTGCGTCTGGGTGTCGACGTCCAGTTCCCGGAAAGCCCGCTTGACGCTCTCCCAGGCACCCTTGGCTGTGATGCCCATCTGCTTGTGGTCATAGCCGACCGAGCCGCCGGAGGCGAAGGCGTCGCCGAGCCAGAAGCCGTACTTGCCGGCGACCTCGTTGGCGATGTCCGAGAAGGTCGCGGTGCCCTTGTCGGCGGCGACGACCAGGTAGGTGTCGTCATCGTCGTAGCGGACGACCTGCGGGGCGGGGACAACCTGGCCCGCATCGAGGTTGTCGGTCAGGTCCAGCAGACCCGAGATGAACATGCGGTAGCAGGTGATGCCCTCGGTCAGGAACGCCTCGCGGTCCAGGCTCGGGTCGCCCTTGGGCGCCGGCGGACGCTTCAGCACGAATCCGCCCTTGGCGCCGACCGGCACGATGACGGCGTTCTTCACCGCCTGTGCCTTGACCAGCCCCAGGATCTCGGTGCGGAAGTCCTCCCGCCGGTCGGACCAGCGCAGGCCGCCGCGGGCGACCGGGCCGAACCTCAGGTGGACGCCCTCGAATCGGGGCGAGTACACGAAGATCTCGAACCGCGGCTTCGGGTCCGGCAACGCCGGCAGCGACCGTGAGTTCAGCTTGAACGCCATGTACGGCCGCATGGCGCCGTTGGCGTCACGCACGAAGTAGTTGGTGCGCAACGTCGCGTTGATAAGCGACAGCAGCTGACGCAGGATCCGGTCCGCGTCGAGGCTGGTCACCTCGTCGATCAGCTCGGTGATCTCGGCGGTCAACGTCTCGACCACGCCGGCCCGGGTCTCCTCGGACAGCGCCGGGTCGAACCGCGACTCGAACAGCCGCACCAGTGCCGCGGCGACGTTCGTGTAGCGCAGGACCGCGTCCTCGATGTAGTCCTGGCTGTACGGGATGCCCACCTGGCGCAGGTACTTCGCGTAGGCCCGGAGCACCGAAGCCTGCCGCCAGCCGAGCCCGGCACGCAGCACGAGGGCGTTGAAGCTGTCGACCTCCGCCTCGTCGCGCCATGCCGCCGCGAACGCGTCCTGGAACAGGACACGGACGACGTCCAGGTCCTGGGTGGCGAGCCGCTCCAGCGCCGCCGCTTCCATGCGCAGACCGAAGTCGAAGATCCAGCACTGGGTGCCGTCCTCGCGCTGGATCTCGTACGGCCGTTCGTCGACGACCTCGACGCCCATGCGCTGCAACACCGGCAGCACCTGGGACAACGTCACGCGAGCGCCGGCCAGGTACAGCTTGAACCGCCGCTCGCCCGGCTCGGCGTCTGCCGGCAGGTAGAACGACATGTCCAGGTCGCCCTCGGACAGCCGCTGGATCCGCCTCAGGTCGGCGAGCCCTTCGACGGCCGTGAAATCTTCCTTGTAGCTTTCCGGGAAAGCCATCGCGAAGCGCTGGCCCTGCTCGGTCGCCGACTCCGCGCCCAGCTGGCTCGCCTGTTCCGAGGTCTGCTCGGGCTCGTTGTGCTCGGACAGGATCGCGTCGGCCATCCGGTCGTCCCAGTTGCGGGTGGCTTCACCCAACAGGGACTGAATGTGAGCTGAATTCGGCTCTGCCGCCTCGCTCGGCTCCGTGTGCACCATGAAGTGCACGCGGGCCAGCGGGCTCTCGCCGATCAACGCGCTGTACTCCAGGTTCTTGCCCTGAAGCTCGGCCAGCAGGACTTCCTGCATCGCCAACCGCGACGTCGTCGTGTACCGGTCACGCGGCAGGTAGACCAGGCACGAGTAGAACCGGCCGTACGGGTCCCGGCGGAGGAACAGCCTCAGCCGACGACGCTCAGCCAGGGCGAGCACGCCCGTGGCGATGTCGTACAGCGTGTCCGCGTCGGTCGAGAACAGCTCGCTCCGCGGGTAGTTCTGGATGACCTCGAGCATCTTCTGGCCGGAGTACGACTCCAGCGGGAAGCCCGCCCGGTGGATGACGCTGCGGACCCGACGGCTGATCACCGGGATGTCCAGCACGTCCTCATGCAGTGCCGAAGTCGTGAACACGCCGAGGAAGCGATGTTCGCCGCTGACCTTGCCTTCGGCGTCGAACGTCTTCACGCCCACGTAGTACGGGTACATGGACCTGTGCACCGCGGACGGCGCGCTCGCCTGCGTGAGCACCAACAACTCCGGTGCCAGCGCCTGCGCCGCCGTATCCGGGCCAGCGGTCAAACTCCGTGCCGCCAGGCTGTCCTGACGCAGCACGCCCAGACCCGACGCCAGAACCGCTCGCAACGCCGGCTCGTCGCCGCCCGCCGGGTCGTCGATCAGCTCGTACTGGCGGTAGCCGATGAAGGTGAAGTGCCCTTCCGCCAGCCACCGCAGCAGGCTCGTGCCGTCGCCGACCTGCTCGGCGTCGAGCGGCGGGGGCGCCTGCTCCAACTGCTCCGCGAGCTGAAGCGCAGTGCCCGCCATCTTGTCGGTGTCCTCGACAACCTCGCGGACGTCGTTGACCACGGTGATGAGCCGGTTCTCCAGCTCACGGCTCCGCTCCGCGTCCGTGATGAGGTCGACCTCGATGTGCATCCACGACTCGGCGAGAGTGTCCGCCGGCGGATCCCCCGGGTCCGCATCTGGCAGCACCTCGCGGAGCTCACCCGTCACGTCTCGACGCACCACCACGATCGGGTGCACGACACGGTGCACCTGGATCCCGCTGCGGATCAGCGCCGACGAGATCGAGTCGACCAGGTAGGGCATGTCGTCGGTGACGATCTGCACGACCGTCACCGGGCACGTCCACCCGTCCTGGGACCGGGTCGGGTTGAGGATGCGGACCACCGGCCGGCCGGGGACACGGCTGTCCGCCAGCTGGTAGGTGGATCGCACAGCGCCGACCAGGTCGCTCGGGTCGTCGTCGATGACTTCCTCGGCGGGCACGTAGCGGTAGTAGAGACGGATCAGTTCTGCGAGTTCCGGAGCGGCGGCGACCGCGCCGCCGATCAGTTCGTCGCGTACCTGTTCGGGACTGTCCAGCCGGTCTTCGCGGCTCACGCCGGTGTCGGCGGTCGCAGGGCGGGACAGGGCTCCAGTCGAGGTCATTTTCAGGCGGCTCCACGCTATCCGGCGCCTCGGTGCGCCGGGACCACCGTCCACCCTAGATGGGCCTTCGACCCGCAAACGCCTAGGGGTTGCAGCTGAATCGAACCTTGTGACGGGAGCCACCAACGGGCTTTCGCAGGTTACTGACGAGTTGACTTTCGCCTGGTCAGCGTTCCGGCGGCGTCCACGTCCAGTCCGACCAGTTCCGCTCCGGCTCTGCCGGTCGCGGATCACGATCGACCACCGGCCGGTCCTCACGGAATGGCGTCGGCTCCCAGTCGCCGAGCCCCGAGGTGTCAGCTCGCGGAGGCCGATCTTCCTTGCCCGAAAGCACCCAATCAGACAACATCGGCGGTTCAGACAAAGTGCTCGGCACGTCGATCCGGTCGTCTGGCTCAGGCTGCCGGTGCCGCGACCCCGACGGCTCCGGTTGCCAGTCGTATCGATCGGCCGTCGGCGTGGGCTCCGGAGACGGCCGTGACACCGACGGCTCGTCGTCGAAGTGCGCGTGTACGGCGTGCTCAGTCGACTCGAACGCCACCAGTGCCTCAGCCAACAGGTCTGCCAGCTCCGAACGCGGCCGTCGACCTTCGGCACCGGTCACATGCTCGTCGGCCGGCCGATCGGCCACTGTCGCGGCCGCCTCGGTGTCGGAGGGCGCAGCGACAGCGTCCGGCTTGGCCGCTGTTTCGGACTCACGCCTGGCTTCGCCGTCTCGCCGCACGATCTCGCGCGGCAGACCGGCATAAGTGGTGAACGGCACCGTTCCGGAATCCGCGTCGCCGCCAAGCACAGCAGCCTGGGCTCCAAGAACAGGTGGTTGCCCGGACATCCCGAGGGAGGCTGCCAGGTCATCCGTCCGAGTGGCTGGCGCCGACTGAGGCAAGGTCGGTTGAACCGGTGCAGGTTGAACCGCCGCAGGCTCAACAGCGGGCGGCTCCGCGGCGACGCGGCTCGACGGTTGCTCAAGCCGCCACCGCCCGGAATCGGCACGGAGTTCATCGGCAATTTCGTCGCGTTCAAACGACTCGGCGCGACGACGCCTGCCTGTTGTCCGCTGATCAGGCTTGGGCTTGGCGGCCGGCTCCGGCGTGGCCGCCCCCGGTGCGGTCGACTCCGACACAGGCGACTCTGGTGCCGCCGACTCTGATGCGGCCGGTGTCTCGGATTCAGACGGTTCCGGTGCCCTCCGCCGACCACCAGTGCCGGCTGCAGCCAGCAGTTCGACCAGTGAGGCAAGACCTGGACGGTTCGAGTCGTCGTTGGCGTGCCGTGACTGGGCTGTAGCCTCCACCCCAGTTTCACGATCTTCAGCGCGACGTCGTCCACCAGTGGACTCGGTCCGAGATTGCTCGGCGTTGGTGGCCGTCGAGTCGGCCGCGGCACGGAAGAATGCTGCCAGCGCGCCCGGTGCCTGCGTGCGCTCACGTTCCGGCGCTGGGTTCCCGTCCGAGAACATGTCCGCGGACTTCGTCACGTCCACTGGAGTGGAAGGCGTTCCGGTGTTGCCCATCCGCCATCGGTCAGCCGCCTGCGCCCAGGCCGTCGACAATCCCGCAGCCTGTTCGTCCGCACGCCTCGCACGGCGGCGAGGCAGTTCGCCGGACGGTGGTGTCGACTGGGGCGCAGGATCGACCCGCTCGACCGAAGTCTCCACTGCCGGCACAGTCCCGCGGGTGCCCAAGTCGACACCCTCGTTGGCACCGTTAGTGCTCCTCGCCTGCGACAGCGCCTGGTCCGCATCGGTCAGCAGCGCTTCACCGCCACTCCCGGGGCGATATTCAGCGACGCCGGTGGTCATCGTGACGGCCAGGCGCGGCGACACCTCGGACCTGAGCTCCTCGGCCCATCGCTGCGCCTGGTCGTGTGTCGTGTGTGGGAGAAGCACAGCCAACTCGTCGCCGGCGGTTCTACCGACCGCAGCCTTGTCAGGAGCTGTGTCCCGCACTCGATCGGCAATCTTGCGTATGACCTGGTCATCGACCGCACTCACGCCAGAACCGTTCACCCGCGCGACGTCGACATCCAGCAACACCAAGCTCAGCGCGTGGTCGATGTAGCCGCCATTGACGACCGCGTCGATCCGCCGCCGGAACCCGTTGCGGTTCAACAACCCAGTAACCGCATCCGTGTCGGGCAGGGATTGCGAGCTGGCTACCGGCGGCTTGATCAGGCTCGACAGCTGCTCCTTCAGCCCCGTGCTCTCACGGTGCGCGGCCGCGAACTCTTCGGCCAGTTTGGCCCGAACCGTGTACAACGCCGCGGTCCGACGCCGCTCCGCGGTGTGGGCGCTCCGCAAGCAGCTCAGCGCCTCAGCTAGTTGGCCCGCCATCTCGTGCACGTGGGACAACGCGAGCATGCTCTCCGACAGCAACGGATCCAGTTGGTGCCGCCCAGCGCTGTCAGCCACATCGAGGAGCAGGTCGTTCGCGATGTTGGTACGTCCCGCCGGCAGATGGACCCGCGTCGCCAGCGCCAACTTCAGCCAGCCCACTGAGGCCGCCGACGGTGCGCGCACAGGCTGTTCGAGCAGTTGCTCGGCTGCTGTCACCGCATCCGCCAACTGCTCCGAGTCCATCAGCGCGCAGACGAGTTCCAGCACCAATCGACTGGCGACGTAGCCCGAATCGGCTGCCGCGTCGCTCAGCTCCCCAAGCAACGCGAGGCCGTCACGTGCCGCTCCAACCGCGGCCTTCAGGTCTCCCCACCGACGGAACTGTCGCGCCGTCGAGACCCTCAGCAACGCCCGGGACAACAACTTCGCGTCGGCGTCGAGGGTGGCGTCCTCACCGTAGAGATGGTCAGCCTGGTCTAACGCGTCCGTGAGCTCCTTGCTCCGGCCGATCAGCACCAGACAGTCCGTCAGCGCGACAAGGGCAGACGCCCGTATCTCCGTCGGCACGCCCTCGGCACGCAGGACTGGCTTGAGCACCCCGAATCCGGTGAGCGGAACACCGGCGGCACGTGCGCACGCCGCCAGCTCGACGCGCAGGCCCCATGCCAGCTCAACGTGGTTGCCCGCCTCGGCGGCCTTGAGCGCGGTGACCGCGCGCTCGACAGCCTGAACGCCCTTGTCGAGCCGGTTGAGGGCGAACACCGTGAGCGTTTCCGCCCTCAACCGCTCCTGCTCGTCTCGACGACCAGTGGCGAGCGCGGACGCCCGTTCGCTGAGCACGAGGCTCAGTTCAGGAGCCCGCCAACGCAGCTGCCAGGCCGGCACGCTGAGCGTGCCAACCTCCGCATCCGGCTGCGTCCCGTCACTGCCCGCCACGATCGATTGCCGCCCTCAGTCCCGTGTCAGCTTCCGGTGGGTCACCCGATGCGGGCGGGCCGCGTCAATGCCCAGTCGGTCGACCTTGTTCTTCTCGTACCCCTCGAAGTTGCCCTCGAACCAGAACCACTTCGCCGGCTGCTCGTCGGTCCCCTCCCACGCCAGGATGTGCGTTGCGACGCGGTCAAGGAACCACCGATCGTGGGAGATGACCACGGCACACCCGGGGAACTGCTCGAGCGCGTTCTCCAGCGAGCCCAGAGTCTCGACGTCGAGGTCGTTGGTCGGCTCGTCGAGCAGGATCAGGTTGCCGCCCAGCTTGAGGGTCAACGCGAGGTTGAGGCGGTTGCGCTCGCCACCCGACAGCACACCAGCCGGCTTCTGCTGGTCAGCGCCCTTGAAGCCGAAGGCGCTGACGTAGGCGCGCGAGGGCATTTCCGTCTGGCCGACCTGGATGTGGTCGAGACCGTCGGACACGACCTCCCACACGTTCTTCTTAGGGTCGATGCCGCCGCGGTTCTGGTCGACGTACGAGAGCTTGACTGTCTCACCGATCTTGACGTTGCCCGAGTCAGGCTGCTCCAGACCAACGATGGTCTTGAACAAGGTGGTCTTACCGACGCCGTTGGGGCCGATGACGCCGACGATGCCGTTACGGGGCAGGTCGAAGGACAGACCGTCGATCAGAACCCGGTCGCCGAACCCCTTGCGCAGGTCGTTCACCTCGACCACGACGCTGCCCAGACGCGGGCCCGGCGGGATCTGGATCTCTTCGAAGTCGAGCTTGCGGTTCTGCTCCGCCTCGGCTGCCATCTCCTCGTAGCGCTGCAGACGCGCCTTCGACTTGGCCTGGCGGGCCTTGGCCCCGGAGCGGACCCACTCCAATTCGTCCTTCAGGCGCTTCTGCAGCTTGACGTCCTTCTTGCCCTGGACGGCGAGTCGCTCGGCCTTCTTCTCGAGGTACGTGGAGTAGTTGCCCTCGTAGCCGATCACCCGGCCACGGTCGACCTCCATGATCCACTCGGCCACGTTGTCCAGGAAGTACCGGTCGTGGGTGACCGCCAGGACGGCGCCGGCGTACTGGGCGAGGTGCTGCTCGAGCCAGAGCACGCTCTCCGCGTCCAGGTGGTTGGTGGGCTCGTCGAGGAGCAGCAGATCCGGCTTGCTCAGCAGCAGCTTGCACAGCGCGACCCGACGGCGCTCGCCACCGGACAGCTGCGTCACGTTCGCGTCGGGCGGCGGGCACCGCAGCGCATCCATGGCCTGCTCAAGCTGCGAGTCGAGGTCCCACGCGTTGGCGTGGTCAAGCTCCTCCTGGAGCTTGCCCATCTCCTCCATGAGCTCGTCGGAGTAGTCCGTGGCCATGAGCTCGGCGATCTCGTTGAAGCGGTGCAGCTTCACCATGACATCGCCGACGCCCTCCTCGACGTTGCCGAGGACGGTCTTCTCCTCGTTCAGCGGCGGCTCCTGCAGGAGGATGCCCACGGTGTAGCCGGGGCTGAGGAAGGCCTCGCCGTTGCTCGGCTGGTCGAGGCCAGCCATGATCTTGAGGACACTCGACTTGCCCGCGCCGTTCGGGCCGACGACACCGATCTTGGCGCCCGGGTAGAACGCGGTGGTGACGTCATCGAGGATGACCTTGTCCCCATGCGTCTTGCGCGCCTTTTTCATGGTGTAGATGTACTCGGCCATGGGCGCGATCGTAGAGCGACGCGGAGTGGACCAGAACCTCGGTAGCCACGAACGGGCGGGACGGGTCGCCGAAGTTGACGCGAACGTGGACGGTCCGGGATCTCCCGTACCGCCGTTCGGTCCATCTCACCTGCGGTGACGACCCGAACGACGACCGCGACGAACCGTGTCCACCCTTGCGAGGGTGGCGGACCTCACTCTTGCCGTCATCTGGTCGCGCCGGGGCAACTGCGATCAAGACGGCGGTGGGCACGAAGGCCGCAGCCGGCCGCCGTGCCCACCCACCTCATACCGCGACCGCGGACAGCGGCGGAGCGACCTTCTCCCCACCAACCTTGTCGAGGTCGACCGACCGCAAGAAAGGTGCGAAGTCCTCCTCAACACTGTCTCGATGGGCGACTGCCGTACACAAGGCCAGGTTCGGCCCGATCGCGGTCGCCTCGACTTTAACCGTCGTTCGTTTCTCACCGTCCTTCTCGTACTCTTCCACCCGAAGCCTGCCACTGACGATCACAGGGTCACCTTTCTTCAACGAAGCGGCGGCTCCCTTCGCAAGCCGCTTCCATCCAGTGACCCACACGAAGAGCTTGTGCCCGTCAGACCAGACGTCTTGCTGCTTGTCGAACTTCCTCTCAACGGAGACCACACCGAAGCCGGCGTAGGAGGTTCCATCTTGGGTCTGACGAAGCACCACATCCGTGGCAACGTTGCCCACGACAGTCACCGCTGTTGCAAACACTGATCACATCCTTCGCGTTAGATGTCCGGTCCACAGGCTTGCGCTACATCTGCCGTCGACCTCCAACGCCTCTACCGTGCGCACGAACGCCCAGCACTGGAAGCGGGTCGGCCACCACCTGTGGACAACTTGGGGCCAGCGAGCAGCTATCCACAGGTCGATCTTGAAGCGATAGCACTGACAACTATTTGTGGTATACGCGCCGATTCCCAAACGGCACCCAACATGGCAAATTGACATAGTTGCGAGAGCGACGCTGACCGCTTAGCGTGAATGGCACACGCGACTCACAGGAGCAGCCCATGCAAGAACCTTGGAACGTGCCCACGCTGTTGACCGAAGCACTGAATCTCAAGGAAGGCGACCAACCCGACCGGGAGATTATCGAAGCAGCGCGGAGACTCATTCGCCTCGAATCCGCGGTGCGCGCAGCCTTGTGCCGCACTGTCGCCGTCATGATCTCGCAAGGCGCCCACCAAAGCTCCGGCCACGCCACGGCTGCCGACCTGCTCAGGAGCGAGTTCCACCTATCAGGTCGCGAAGCCAACGAGTTCGCGGTGTCCGCCGTTCGGCTACGCGAGCAGCTCCACTGCACATTCGTCGCGCTCCAGTCCGGCGCGATCACCTGGTCACATGCGACGACACTCGTCCGCGCCGTAGACCGACTTGGCATCGACACGGTCCGGGACACCGAACACGACTGGATTGAACTCATCGCCACCCGGACAGGACCGGAGGTGCTGCAACGCGTCGTGCACACCCGTCACCTCGAACAAGTCGGCTATCCGTCGCCGCCAGCGCCCGAGGCCGACAAGGATCGGGACGCACCCCCGATCACATCGGGTGCGTACGCCGACACCTCGACCAACGCCTCCGAAGCTGCGAACGCAAGCAACGACTCGCAAGCACCCGGAACTGGAGACGGCGAGGAACCAAGCCAGGAGCACCATCCGGACGCCTCGTCCTACGAGGAACCGCAGGAACGCGGCTACCTCCCCAGGTCAACGGAGCCCGATCACGACGTAGATACGGAGCCGCGCACAGCCCTCACACCCATGCGACCAGTAGCGCCAACATTGACACCATCGGGCGACAACGACTCGTGCGCGGCCGAGAAGCTCGCCATGTCAATCGGCGGATGCCTCCACCCGGCTTGCGCGAGCAAGGCGTCAGCCCGCGAGATCGCGTTCGAAGTGTGCTGGCTCGACGGCAGCCGGACCTCAATTCTCACTCACGGCCCCGTATGCGACGAACACGCTGCCGCGCTCGCAAGTTGTCCGGTCAACCGTATCCGCGTCGGACATGGTAGTGCCACCGGGACGATTGGGCCGGCTCTGGTCACGGACGCGGCCTGAGCAACTGAGAGGTTGCTGTGAACAATCGCGACGGCGGTCGATGTCGGTGAGGATGGCCCCATGCGTGTCCTGGTCGTAGACGACGAACCCGCGGTTCGCGAGTCCATCAGTCGCAGCCTCCGGTTCGAGGGTTATGAGGTCGAACTCGCGGCTGACGGCGAGTCGGCTCTCAAGTCCCAGGCGGCCAGGCCGGCGGACGCCGTCGTACTCGATGTGATGATGCCGGTGATCGACGGACTTGAGACGTGCCGTCGGCTCCGGGCAACCGGCGACCGGGTGCCCGTCCTGATGCTGACCGCACGCCGTGCCGTCGGCGATCGCGTGACCGGCCTCGACGCGGGCGCGGACGACTACCTCGTCAAACCGTTTGCCCTCGAGGAGCTGCTCGCCCGGCTGCGCGCGTTGCTCCGCCGTACCGACACCGGAGGGAGCGAGAAGCTCACCTTCGGTGACCTTGAACTGAACGTCACCGTGCGCACCGTGCTCAGGCGCGAGCGCTTGATCGAACTCACCCGCACCGAATTCGACCTCCTCGAGCTACTGCTGCGGCATCCACGGCGGGTGCTGTCACGGTCGGTCCTGTTCACCGAGGTGTGGGGCTACGACTTCGGCACGGGGTCCAACAGCTTGGACGTGTACATCGGGTACCTGCGCCGAAAGCTGGAAGCGCACGGCGAGCCCCGACTCGTGCACACTGTTCGAGGGGTTGGCTATGTGCTCAAAGAGTCGGAGAACGCGTGAAGGGACGACGACCGTCGCTGCGCCGGCGCCTCGGCGTCGTGTCGGCGGCCGCGGTCGCGGTCGCCGTTATCGGCGTCTCCGTCGCCGCCTGGCTGCTGCTTCGCGACCAACTCAGCGATGTGATGAACGAGCGGCTCGATCGGCAGGTGGTCTTCGCGGTGAAGATCGACTCAGCCGGGATGCGCGCACCAGTTCAGAGCAGCGGACCTGACACCCCGCTCTACCAGACGGTGTTTCCGGACGGCTCTTCATTGACGCCAGTAGGGCAGGCGTCTATTCCGGTGTCGGCCGCGGATCGACAAGTGGCACGCCGGGAGCTGTACGACACGACCGAAGACGTGAAGATCAGCGGCACCTCGTACCGGGTCCTCACTCGTTGGATCCGCACCAAGCAGACCGGCCCGAACGGACACGCGGTTCAGATCGCCATCGACCTGAGCGAGACGAATGGAACGCTCGCGAACTTCGGTCTGATCCTGGCGTTGACCGGCGGTGTCGGCATCGCCGCCGCAGGCGTGCTGAGCTACTGGTTGACACGCGCGGGTCTTCGGCCGGTGGATCGTGTGGTCGCTGCCGCCGAGCACGTTGCCAGCACTCAGGATCTCAGCGCCGCAGTTTCAGTTGATCACCGAGATCCCGACGAGGTGACACGCGTCGCGGAGAGCATGAACTCGATGCTCAACGCGCTGGGCGCCTCGCGCGACGCACAGCGTCAACTGGTAGAGGACGCCAGCCACGAGTTGGCAACGCCGCTGACTAGCCTGCGCACAAATATCGATCTTCTTCTGCGAGCGGAGAGCCATCCTGAGCGACGGCTGGAGTCGGCCGACAAACAACGGCTGCTGCAGGACGTCCAGGCCCAGATGCACGAACTGGATCATCTGATCGACGAGGTCGTTGAACTGGCGCGCGATCCGCGTTCCGGGGAAGACGTCGAGGACCTTGACCTGGCCGAGGTGGTGCGGTCGGCGATGACGCGCGCTAGGGCCAGGACACCACAAGTGAACTTCACGCTGACGGAGAATCCGGCGATCGTGCGCGGACAGGCGAACGCGTTGGAACGAGCGGTGTTGAATCTGTTGGACAACGCCGCGAAGTGGGGACCTCCTGGCTTGCCTGTCGAGGTGCTGGTCCGGCAGTGGGGCGCCAGCGCCGAGGTGAAGGTCTCGGATCGCGGGCCGGGGATCGCCGAAGGCGACCTGGAGCGGGTCTTCGAGCGGTTCCATCGGACCAAGGAAGCCCGGCAGATGCCAGGGTCGGGCCTCGGGCTGGCGATCGTCAGGCAGGTCGCGCAGGGGCACGGCGGTCGGGCCTGGATGAGCCGCCGGGACGGCGGGGGCACCGACGCCTGGATCCAGATTCCGCAGGTGGGACCGGCTGCTGCGTCGTTATGAGTGATAACTCATTGCATGAGTGAGTCCACACTCATAAGCTGTGCCCATGTCCACCGAGTCACCCCCACGCCGTCGGCGCGCTCCTGCGATGAGCACGGAGGACCGGCAGGAGGCCATCGCCGTCGCGGCGATCCCGCTGCTGGCCGAGCACGGCACACACGTCACCACCGGGCAGATCGCCAAGGCGGCGGGGATCGCGGAGGGCACGATCTTCCGTGTCTTCAAGGACAAGCAGGAGTTGCTGGATTTCTGTGTCCTGCGGGCGTTTCGGACGCGTGAGCTGGTCGAACGGATGAGCACGATTCCGGTCGACCAGCCGATGCGAGAGCGGTTGATCGAAGCAATGACGATGCTCGACGACATGGCCGCCCGGTTGGGGGCGCTGATGCACACCCTGGGTGCTACCGGCTACCGCCCGGACGAAGCCAACCACGCGAAGGATCCGGAGTCGGGAGAGCAGGGCAAGCCTCCGATGATGGAGGAGTTCGAGCAGACGACGACGGCGATCGCCAGGCTGCTGTCGACGGGCCAGGAACAACTACGGCTACCGGCCGATCGGGCGGCGGGCTATCTGATGGGCCTGATCTTCATGACGAGGATGCAGGCGGTCCGGACGGCACGGACCGAGGAAAAGGAGCCGGAGTCGTTCGTGTCGGAGATCGTCGATCTCTTCATGAACGGAGCCATCGCCAACGAGGCAGAGCAAGGGGGGAAGGACCCGCGATGACCGAAGTGATGATCGAAGCGAGAAACGTGAGCAAGGTGTTCGGCAGCGTGACGGCGCTGGACGACGTGAGCATCTCGGTGCCGCAGGGGACGGTGCTCGGGCTGCTGGGCCACAACGGAGCCGGCAAGACGACGTTGGTGAACGTGCTGACGACGCTGCTCAAGCCGACGTCGGGATCGGCCTCGGTGGCGGGCATGGACGTGGTGCGTCAGGGCGACCAGGTGCGCGGGCGGATCGGCTTGACCGGGCAGTTCGCTTCGGTCGACGAGAACATGTCGGGCCATGACAACCTGGTGCTGATCGCGAGGTTGTTGGGGGCGAGCAAGAAGCAGGCGTCGGCGCGGGCGGACGAGTTGCTGGAGACGTTCGACCTGACCGAGGCGAAGGACCGGCCGGCGAAGACGTACTCCGGCGGCATGCGGCGTCGGTTGGACCTGGCGGCGAGCCTGGTGGGCCGGCCGGACGTCATCTTCCTCGACGAGCCGACGACGGGGCTGGACCCGATGAGCCGGATCGGCCTGTGGGAGATCGTCGAGGGCCTGGTGGGCGACGGGACGACGGTGCTGCTGACGACTCAGTACCTGGAGGAGGCCGACCGGTTGGCGGACTCGATCACGGTGCTGTCCAAGGGAAAGGTGGTCGCGGCCGGCACAGCCGCAGAGCTGAAGGCTGGTGTCGGCAAGCGCACGGTGAGCGTGGTGCTGGCCGAGCCGGAGGATGCGGCGACGGCGTTGAACGCACTGTCCAAGGCAGGGCTGCACCCGGTCCACGACAAGGTGCGGTACTCGGTCACGACGCCGGTCGAGAAGTCGACCGATCTGGCGACTGTGGTGCGGGCGCTCGACGAAGTCGGGGTCGAGGTGGGCGAACTGGCGCTCACCGAGCCGACGCTCGACGACGTTTATCTGGCCGTCAACAGCGAAGCTCCGGCTGCCTGAGTCGGACGAGGGGGCAATTCCATGACCACGACAGTTCAAGCCACGACGCCGACGGGCGAGGCGCCGCGGCGTAGCGACCTGGGCTGGCACGGCAGCAGCTTTGCCACGCAGGTGTGGGTGCTCACGCAGAGATCGCTCAACACGTTCCTGCGCGACCCACGGATGTTGTTCTTCAGCCTGTTACAGCCGCTGGTGATGCTGCTGCTGTTCAGCCAGGTTTTCGGCGGTCTCAGCCAACTAGGCAGCCTGCACGAGTGGGGTTCTTACATCAACTACCTGCTGCCCTCGACGTTGGTGACGACGGCGATGACCTCGGCGATGAGCTCCGGGGTCGGGTTGCTGACGGAGATGTCCAACGGGGTGATCGCCCGGTTCCGGTCGATGCCGGTGAGCCTGTTCTCGGTGCTGCTGGCCCGGAGTCTGTCGGACACGGTGCGGATGGCGATCCAACTGGTTGTCATGCTGATCGCCGCGGCGGCGCTGTTCGGCTTCTCACCGGCGGGCGGCATGCTGGGCGTGATCGCGGCGCTGGCGGTGTCGCTGGTGGTGGGTTGGGGCCTTGGCTGGCTCTTCCTGGCGATCGCGACCTGGGTGAAGAAGGCGGAGACGATGCAGGCGGTCGCCTTCCTGACGATGTTCCCGCTGATGTTCGGCTCCAGCGCGTACATGCCGGTGTCCACGATGCCGGGCTGGGTGCAGGTGATCGCCAACGTGAACCCGCTCAGCTACGCGATCTTCGCCTCGCGCGGACTGGCGACGACGATCTGGGAGGCGAGCCCGGCCTACACGCTGATCGCCTCGCTGGCGATCTCCGGGCTGATCGCGTTGGTCGGCGGGGTCATCGCGACGCGGAACTTCCGTCGAGCGAACTGACCTTTGTGCGAACGGCCCCGTCGGCAGTGGTGTTGCCGGCGGGGCCGTCGCTTTTCCAGTGCGAGCTCGGGTCTTTCGTGATGGGCCCGGGATCGACCGGGGACCGCTGGTTGAGCGGGCCGATGGTGGCAGCGTCAGCTGCGTGGATTGTCCACAGTCGATATGAGTGGTGCTCAGCGGCGGCTACTTCGGTTGGGGACCGCCGCGCTGACTCATTTGTTCGAGCATGGCGTTGTAGGCGTTGAGGTCGGCGTCGCCGTCAGTGTCGGCGCGGCGGTCGGCCCGCCGGGCGGCGCGTTCGTCGGTGCGGGCCCACTGTGCGAGCAGGGCGAGCATCACGATGAGCAGGGGCAGTTCGCCTGCGGCCCAGGCGATGCCGCCGCCGAGGTGTTGGTCGGAGAGCTCGTTGGTGACCCAGGGCAGGGCGAGCGACCGGTAGAAGTTCTGGCCGATCACGGTCTGCATGCTCATCAGGATGACGCCGAAGAACGCGTGGAACGGCATGGAGGCGAACACCATGCCGAGTCGGCCAAGGGGAGGTAGCCGGCGCGGGGCGGGGTCGACGCCGATGACGGGCCAGTAGAACAGGTAGCCGACCAGGATGAAGTGGGCGTTCATCACCAGATGCGCCCAGTGGTAGTTCAACGCGGCGTCGAACAGGCCGGAGAAGTAGAGGCCGTAGAAGGAGCCCACGAACAGAACGAGGGCGACGACGGGGTGCGTGAGGACGCGGGCGACGGGCGAGTGGACGGCGGCAAGCAGCCATTCGCGAGGTCCAGGGGCACGGTCCTTGCCGGCGGTGGGCAGCGCGCGAAGCGCGAGGGTGACGGGTCCACCGAGCGCGAGCAGCGGCGGGGCGAGCATGTTGAGCATCATGTGCCCGCCCATGTGCACGCTGAACATCGCGGTGGCGTAGCGACCGATGCCGGAGGACGTCGCGAGCAGGATGGCGGCGCAGCCGCCGACCCAGGCGACGGTGCGGCCGACGGGCCACCGATCCCCCCGCAGCCGAAGTCGCCGGACGCCGAGCAGGTAGAGGACGATGCCGAGGATGGCGGCGGTGCCGTAGACGAGGTCGAAGCGCCAGTCGAAGAGCAGGCGCAACACCGTGGGCGGCCCGTCGAGCGGGTAACCGATGAGCCGTTCGACGTCGCTGACGGCGGAATAGACGTCCTGGGGCGGAGGGGTCCGGGCCAGCGCGGAGGCGACGCCGAGGGTGACGAACATGATCAGCACCTCGACCGCGGCGAGCCGGATCAGGGAGCCACCGGAGCCGCTCGCGAGCACGGCCTTCACGCCGCGTTCCCGCTGGAAGTAGCCGACGACGCCGAGCACGGCGAGCAGGGCGATCTTGGCGAGGACGAGCAGACCGTAGGAGGTGCTGAACAGGTCGCCGAGGGGCAGCCGGACGAGGGCGTTGATGACACCGGAGGCGGCCATCACGATCCAGCAGACCAGGGCGACTTTGGAGAAGCGACTGGTCGCAAGCCCCAGGTCGGCGCCGCGGCGGCGGGCGTGGGCCAGCAGCGCGATGAGGCCGCCGACCCAGATGGCGGCGGCGATGAGGTGGTACAGCAGGCTGTTGGTGGCCAGGTCGTGGGAGCCACCGGCGGACGAGTGGCCGCTCGCGGCAACGGGCACGAGCCCGACCAGAGCGAGGAAGAACAGGGTGGCGGTCCATCCCCAGGACAGCGCGAAGAAGCAGCCGACAGCCAGCAGAAAAACGATGACGGCGGTGATGACCCACGCCTCGGACTGCTCGACGATGCCGACGCTGCTGATGAGCACGCTGGGGTTGAGCATGAAGCTGATGGGCTTGCCCTCGGCGTCGGCGAGGGTGAAAGGCACCTCGAGCAGGGCGCCGACGCACCAGGCGACCGCGGCCCAGCCGGCGGTGCGCAGGGCGGCGTAGCCGTCGACGGCGAGCCGCCCGGAACGTCGCGGAGCCACGAGGAAGGCGGCGAACAGCAGGGCTCCGACGCAGACGGTCGAGGCGGCCTCGGTCAGGACCCGGACCACGGTGATGCCGTAGCGGGTGATCGCGCCGGGATCGGGCAGTCCCAGGTTCGTGTACAGCAGCTCGCTGCCGGAGAACAGTGTCAGCACGGCCGCGACCAGGGCGGCGATGACGGTACTGATCAACAGCAACGGGAGCATGCCGGCGGGTCGGCGAACCTGCGCGCCGGGTGTGGGCTCGGCTGTCACGACGTCTTCGGCCACGTAGTTGAGGGTAGGCCGCGACGCAGCTCACACCGTCGGCGCACCGACCGCTGCTGGTGCGCATTCCCGACGACGGGCGCGAATCACCAATACGACAGCGGGCACGATGAGCGCCGCGACGACGGCGGCGGTACCGAGCGTGAAGCCGAGGCCGCCCCACTGGGCGAGTTGGCCGAGCAGCGGCGGGCCGCCGAGGAAGCCGGTGTAGGCGATGGTGCTGACGAAGCCGATCTCGCGCTCGCCGCCGGTGCCGTCGGCGCGGCGGCCGGCGGCGCCGGCCAGGCTCATGGTGACGGGGAAGGAGTACGCGAGCCCGACTCCGGCGAACGCGAAGCCGACATACGCGACGGCGGGAACGTGGATCGTGACGGCGGCGAGAAGTCCGACGGCGGCGAGCGATGCGCCGAAAACGAGCATTCGGTACGGGCCCCACCTCCGTTCCACCCGCTCTCCGGACAACCGGGTCAGCGCCATCGCGACGGAGTAGACCGAGTAGCCGGCGGCGGCGAGGGAGTCGGACACGCCGCGGTCTTGGGCGAGGAACAGCGCGGTCCAGTCGGCCGAGGCCCCCTCGGCGACGGCGGAGAACAGGGCGATCAGGGCCAGCAGCCAGAGCAGAGGGCGGCGGACGGGCGACGGGCCGGCGACCACGACGTCACCCGATCGGGCCCGGGACCGCTCGCCCGCCTCCGCCGGTAGCGAGGTGACGATGAGCGCGACGGCGACGACGCCGATCACGGCGAGGATCAAGAACTGCCGTAACGGACTCCATTGCAGCCCGGCGGCGAACGCGGCTCCCACCGATCCGACGAGACCGCCGAAGCTGAAGCCGGCGTGGAACACGGGCATGAGGGGCCGGTCGAGCAGCCGGATAACAGTGACGGCGGCGATGTTCATAGAGACGTCGAGCGAGCCGATCGTGAGCCCGAGGACGAACAGCACGAGGCCGAGTTGCAGCGGCGACGTCGTGAGACCGAGCAACGGCAACACGACGAAGCCACCGGCGGCGGCGAGCACCATGACGGCGCGCGAGCCGAAGGCGGCGCAGAGCCGGCCCGCGACGGGCGCGGCGAGGAAGAGCCCGACGCTCACGCCGAACAGCGACAGCCCGAGCCCGGCGGGAGTGGCACCGACCTGCGCGGCGAGCGCCGGCACGCGGGCGGCCCAGGAGCCGAACACCACTCCGTTGAGCACGAACACGATGAACACAGCGGTGCTCTTGGCCAGCATCCATACCCCCTTCGACTGGAACGTGACTGTACTGAAGCGCTTCAGTACAGTCTAGTGCGCAAGGTCGCCCCTCTGCGCCAACTACGCTCTTCCCCGTGGACACCGAGCAGAGCCGCCGACCGACCCTCGACACGGTCGCCCGTGCCGTCGGGGTCTCGCGGGCGACGGTGTCCAACGCCTACAACCGGCCCAACCAGCTCTCCGCCGGCCTGCGCACACGGATCCTCGAGGTCGCCGACAGGCTCGGCTACCTCGGCCCAGACCCGGTCGCCCGCAGCCTGGCGACGCGGAAGTCGGCCGCGGTCGCGTTCATGCTGCCCTCGGGTCTGTCCAGCGCCTTCTCCGATCCAGCGCTGACGATCATGCTCGACGCGCTGGCCGCCACGGTCGACGGCCGCGACCACGCCCTGGTGCTGTTGCCCGGCGACGAGACCGGCGGACCACGGCCGGAAAGCATCGCCCGCGCACAGGCCGACGTGGCCGTGGCGTACTCACTGCCGGACAACGCCCCGGCACTGACCGCGGTGCGCCAGCGCCGACTGCCGATGGTGGTCGTGGACCAGCCGGCGAGCGGTGGCACGGCGCGGGTCGAACTCGACGATTTCGGCGGAACACAGGCGGTCGGCCGCTACCTCACCGAGCTCGGACACCGCGACTTCGGCGTGATCTCACTCACCCTTCATCCGGACGGCCGCTCCGGCCCGGCCGAACCGGAGCGCCGCACCGGGTCGCCGTATCGCGTGACACGCGAACGCATGAGCGGATATGTCGACGCGCTGACGGCGGTCGGCATCGCCACCGAGACAGTGCCGGTCTGGGAGGCCGTGACCAGCGGACGCGAGCACGGCCGAACCGCCGCGCGCTGGTTGTTACAGCAGACTCCGCAGCCGACGGCGCTGCTCTGCATGTCCGACGAACTGGCGTTGGGCGCGCTCCAGGCGGCTCGTGACGCCGGCCTGTCGGTGCCGGCGGACGTGTCGGTCGTCGGATTCGACGACACGCCCGCCGCCGGCGTCGCGGACCCGCCGCTGACCACGGTCAGACAACCGCTGGTCGAGAAGGGTCGGCTGGCCGGCGAACTGGCCCTGACCCTGCTGGACGGCGGCAGACCGAGCAGACCCGTACGCCTCGACGTGGAACTCGTGGTGCGCGCATCGAGCGCCGCCCCGATCCGGTGAACCCGAACGCGGATTGACAACGCCGAGTGCAGAAATCGGCACCCACGGTGGTTGTCCATATCGTGATCATCCGAATGAGGGTCAACCGGAAACGACTGGCGGGCTTGAAGCGATGTACCTCACGGGGCGTGCGCCGACATGCCCCAAGCCTCCGTAGCTCAGCGGACAGAGCGAGTGACTTCTAATCACTTGGTCGCAGGTTCGAGTCCTGCCGGGGGCACCCATTTCCAGCCGGCCGTGGCGAGCCGGCGGCGACCGTGTGACGCCCGTCTCTCTAATCTGGAGGCGGGTGTGCGCCGCCCACAGGTCGAGCCCTGACCGCCGGCGCCCCAGGTGCGCACACCATGGAGTTACCGACAAGGCGGTCGACAACCACATTCGGCGACAGATTGGGAAAACATTCGCCGAAGCGTCGCCGCGGAAGTCACGGAAGAGCTATCCGCCAATACGTACGGTGCCGATGCCGGCACTGTCCGAAGAAACCGAGCAGCCGTTACGGCAAACGGTGCCGAACACACCACTGTTCGCCGTTGCCGGTATCGACCATCCGTCGGATCGACTCGGCGCGGCGCTGGTGAGACACCGCTCTGTCGGGTGTCCTTTCGGGCACGAGCGGCGTCAGCGCAGCCGGGCGTGACTGGGCCGCAGGTCGGCGATCGCCCGCACGCCGAGCAGTTGCATCGTCCGCACGATCTCCTTGCGCAGGATTTCGACGGTGCGCAGCACGCCGCGCTCGCCGCCGGCCATCAGCCCGTACAGGTAGGCGCGGCCGATCAGGCACAGGTCGGCGCCCATGGCCATCGCGGCCACGATGTCGGCGCCGGACAGGATGCCGGTGTCCAGCCAGACCTCGGCGTCGTCCTTGACCTGGTCGACGACCTGCGGCAGCAGCTCCAGCGGCGTCGGCGCGCGGTCGAGCTGCCGGCCGCCGTGGTTGGACAGCAGCACGGCGTCGGCGCCGTGTTTGACGACGTCGCGGGCGTCATCGACGTTCTGGATGCCCTTGACGACAAGCTTGCCGGGCCACATCTCGCGGACCCAGTCCAGATCGTCGAAGTTCAGCGTCGGGTCGAACATCGAGTTGATGAGGTCCTCGACCGTGCCGCCCCACTCGGTGAGCGAGGCAAAGGTCAGTGGCTCGGTCGTGAGCAGGTTGAACCACCACGCGGGGTGCAGCGCGCCGTCGACGAAGGTGCGCAGCGTCAGTGCGGGTGGGATGGTGAGGCCGTTGCGCACGTCCCGCATGCGCGCGCCGCCGACGGGCGTGTCGACTGTGAGCATAACCGTGTCGTAGCCGGCGGCCCGTGCGCGCTCCAGCAACTCACGGCCCGCGCCCTTGTCACGCCACACGTATAGCTGGAACCACTTGCGCGCGTCGGGGGCGACCGCCGCGACGTCCTCGATGGAAGTGGTGCCCATTGTGGACAGTGCGTACGGAATGCCGACGCGCTGCGCGACCTTGGCGACTGCTCGCTCCCCCTCGTGGTTCATCATCCGCGTGAACCCTGTGGGCGCGAACGCGAACGGCAGTGCGCTGCGCTTGCCCAGCACCTCGACGCTGGTGTCCGGGTCGGCGACACCGCGCAGCACATTCGGCCGGAACTCGACGCGTCGGAACGCCGTGCGCGCACGGCGGAGACTGTCTTCCAGCTCAGCGGCGCCGTCGGTGTAGTCGAACACTGCTCGCGGCGTGCGCAGACGGGCGATGGTGCGCAGGTCTGCGATCGTGTGCGCGGACGCGAGCCGGCGCTCCGTCGGATCGAACACGAACGGCTTCGGCCGGAGCAACTGCGCCAGCTCGCTGGGACGCGGCAAGCGGCGTTCGGTCACGTCCACCTTCCTCACTGTCTGGTCACACCTCGCTGTCTGGGCACAGCGTGGGCGCGACCGGTGCGGCAGATACCGTCGTCAGCGTGCCAGCAGTCATCACGTCGCTCAAGGACGACCACCTGCAGCAGGTCCGGGCCCTCGCCAGCCGCACGGGCCGGGCCGAAGCCGGCGGCTGTCTGTTGGAAGGGGCCGCGCTCATCACCCAGGCGGTAGAAGCTGGCGCGACGCTACGGTTCGCGCTCGCCGCCGAGGGTGCCTCCGATCCGGTGGCGTCGCTGCTGGCCGGGGCGCGGGTGCCGGTGATGGTGGCGAAGGAGTCGGTGCTGCGGCAGGCGGTGCGGCTGAACCGGTCGGTGTCCTGGCTGGCGGTCGCCGAGCTGGCGGCCACCGACGACGATCAGCCGTATGGGGATTTCGCCGTCGTGCTGGACAACGTGCTTGATCCCGGCAATCTGGGCACGATCGTGCGCACGGCCGTCGGCCTCGGCGTCGCCGATATCGTCTGCACCGATCCAGAAACGGATCTGACCAGCCGCCGGGTGTTGGACGCCTCCCGAGCAGCGGTGCTCCGGGCCCGCCTCCGCCGGTACGAAACACCGGTCGAAGCGGTGCGCGACCTGCGCGAACGTGGCTTCGAGGTCGTCGCCACCTCGGGCCGTGCTCGCACGCTCCAGGGATCGGTGCCGCTGAGCGGGCGGCCCGTCGCCCTGGTCGTCGGCAACGAGACCGACGGCGTCGCCGACGAGGTGTTGGATCTGGCCGACCACGTGGTCCGGATTCCAATGTCGGGCGAGGTCGAGTCGCTCAACGTCGGTGTCGCCACCGGCATCAGTCTGTATGAACTGCGCGCCCGAATGGCGCTGGCCTCACTCGGCGTCACCGTCGCCGAACTCACCGCGACTGTTTCCGACCTGCGGGATTCCGGGTACGTGGGAGAGGATGCGGTGGAACGGGCACTGACCGGTTTCACGGCGGCGGAGCGGGCGCAGTTCCAGGGCTTTCTCCGCCGTATGCGGGAGAATCTCCGACGAGACGAGTGAGCGATGAACGAGCTGGTGTCCTTCGGTGAACCGACCGGTCAGGGCTGGACCCAGATCACCGAGCTGACCACCGCTCTTGTGTTGTGCTCACTTATCGGACTGGAACGGGAACTCAAGCAGAAGAGCGCCGGACTGCGCACGCTGACACTGGTCGGACTGGGCGCCGCGCTGTTCCTGCTGATCAGCAAATACGGTTTCACCGATGTGCTCGTCGAGGGCCGGGCAGTGCTGGACCCGTCCCGGGTCGCGGCCCAGATCGTGTCCGGCGTCGGCTTCATCGGCGGCGGCCTGATCTTCGTCCGGCAGAACATCGTGCGCGGGCTGACCACGGCCGCCGTGGTGTGGGTGAGTGTCGCCGTCGGCTGCGCCTGCGCGGCCGGTCTGCCACTGCTCGCCGTGTTCGTCACCGCGGCGCACTTCCTTGTGGTGTACGGATATCCGCCGCTGGTCCGGCTGCTCACCCGGTCCCGGCCGACGACCACGGTGGTGCGCACCAGCTACCGCGACGGCGAGGGCGCCCTGCGCGACATTCTTGAGCTCGTCACGACGTCCGGGTACGTCGTCGAGCATGCCTCGACCAACCGGACCGAGGCGACCAACGTCATCGACCTGCGGCTGCGGCTCACCGGCCCGCGCCAGCTGGCCACCTTGCTGACTGGTCTGTCCGATCACCCTGGGGTGTTGGCGGTCGACACCGGGCGAGGCCGACACCGAGGAATGATCAGGCCCGGGGCTGCGTGGCGAGCACGCGGTAGCCCTTGTCGGTGGCGATGCGTTCGGTGGCGTGGCCCTGGTCGGTGAGCCACCTGGCCAGGGAGTCGGAGCCGAGGTTCTTCTGCACCACCAGATACGCGACGCCACCCGGCAGCAACCGGTCGAGCCAGTGCAGCAGCAGCTCGTGCAGCGCCTGCTTGCCGATGCGGATCGGCGGGTTCGAGTAGATCGCCGCGAACCGCGCATCCGCCGGCACTTCCTCGGGCAGCAGGCACGTGATCGCGTCGACGCCGGCCGCCTTCGCGTTGGCGCGGGCCAGTTCCAGTGACCGCGTGTTCACATCGACGCCGGTGATTCGGCGGCCCGGGTAGCGCTTGGCCAGCGTCAGCGCGATCGGGCCGTAGCCGCAGCCGACGTCCAGCAGGTCGCCGTCGACCGTCGGCGCAGGGGCGTTCTCCAGCAGCACCCTGGTGCCCGGGTCGAGCTGTTTTGGCGAGAACACCCCGGCGTCGGTGGTCAGCTTCAGCGTGAGGTCGGACAGCTCGACGGTGAGCAGCCGCGGGTCGCTGACCGCGTTCGGGTCGGCGGTGAAGTAGTGCTGGTGCTGCTCGGTCACGCGACGATGGTAGCCAAGACGGCGCTCCACCTCGTGAATGGAGCGGACGGTGTCGTTTTCGGCAAATTACCTGGTGTTTTCCGGCGCGCTCGGTCGTTGTCGGCAGATTCGAGACCTTGAGAATTGATCCGGCCGATTGTTGTCGCGCACACCGTTGGTCATCGACGGCCCGGCCGAGGCACCTAGGCTCGGGATGACGCGCCGATCCTGACAGCAGATGGCAGTCTTTCGGGCGATGATGACGCCGTGACCACGAACGTCAGCCGCGACCAGGTCCTGTGGTACCGCGTCCGCCAGCACGGTCTGCTCCGCGACAGCGAACAGCCGGACGTGCTGGACATCGGCCTTCAGGACACCCAGATGGGCTCCGCCCAGCTGGCACTGGCCGCCCGCACCACCGGGCCGGTCAGTCTCGACGGGTACGAGCTGGGATGGACGCTCCGCGGCGCGCCGTACCACCACCGCCCTGGCGAACTGCGCCGCCTGGCCGGCGAACTGTGGCCGTGGAGCGACACCGACGCGCGGGCCCGGCTGATGTGGCAGAAGTCCCGGACAGTGACCGACGGACTGACCGCGACGGAGACGTACCGGCTGATCGCCGAATCGATGCGCGAGGTCGTCACCAAGCCGATGACCAAGGGCGCGGCCAGTGCCGAGGTCACCAAGCTGATGCCGCCCGGCATGCTCAAGGCCTGCCCGGCGTGCAAATCGACACATATATATGAGCAGCCGTTCCGACTCGCCGCGCTGCCCGGTGGCCTGCGGTTGCGCACCGGCGAGAACGGTTTGCTGCTGGAGCCGCTGCCCAAGCGCGGTTCGATTCCGACGAAATCCACCAATCCGCACGGGCTGGTGCACCGCTACCTCCGCTTCCTCGGGCCGGCGACGCCCGCCGAGGTGGCGAAGTGGCTCGACACGTCGACGGCCAACGTGCGCGAGATCTGGCCCGACGACCTCGCCGAGGTGACCGTCGACGGTCGACGCGCGTGGTTGCCGAAGACCAATGTCGACGAACTTCTCGATTGCGACCGAGTTGAGCTCGTTCGCCTGCTGCCGGCGATGGACCCGTTCCTCCAGGCCCGCGACCACGACCTGCTTGTGCCGGACAAGGCGGAGCAGAAGGCGCTGTGGACCATCCTCCGCAATCCCGGTGCGCTGCTGGTCGACGGTCAGATCGGCGGAATGTGGCGGGCGAGGCTGGCCGGCCGCAAGAGCCTGGAGGTCACCGTCACCCTGTTCGACACCGAGATGGATCCGTCGATGCGCGATGACGTGCAGGCCGAGGCCGAGCGGATCGCCGAGGTCCGCGGAGTGCCGGCGGTGGTCGTCCGCTACGCCTGACCCACAATGCGGGGTATGCGCGCGAGCCGGTTGCTGTCCACTCTG
Organism: Kutzneria sp. CA-103260; assembly: GCF_018263855.1. Taxonomy (GTDB): domain Bacteria; phylum Actinomycetota; class Actinomycetes; order Mycobacteriales; family Pseudonocardiaceae; genus Kutzneria. The sequence goes on from NZ_CP073318.1 coordinate 6,732,771, forward strand.
CTGCTGTTGCAGACCAGGGGCCGGATGACCGCGCAGGAGCTCGCCGACGAACTCGAGGTTTCCGTCCGAACCGTCTACCGCGACATCGAGTCCCTGTCCGTCGCCGGCGTGCCCGTGTACGCCGACCGCGGGCCGACCGGCGGTTACCAGCTGCTCGACGGTTACCGGACCCGGCTGACCGGGCTCACCACCGACGAGGCCGACTCCCTGTTCCTGGCCGGTATGCCCGGGCCCGCCGCCGAGCTGGGGCTCGGCACGGTGGTGGCGACCGCCGAGCTGAAGATGCTCGCCGCCCTGCCGCCCGACCTGCGGGCGCGGGCCAGCCGCATCCGCGAGCGGTTCCACCTCGACGCGCCCGGCTGGCTCCGCGACGCCGACGAAGTCCCCTTTCTCGCCGAAATCGCCGATTCCGTCTGGAACGAGCGTCTGGTCGAGATCCGCTACCGCCGCTGGAAGACACCCCGCGAGGTCACCTGCCGCCTCGCCCCGCTCGGCGTCGTGCTCAAGGCCGGCACCTGGTACCTCGTCGCTCTGGCCGGCGACGACCTGCGCACCTTCCGGGTGTCGAAGGTGCTCGCCGTGCAGACCCTCGACGAGCGTTTCGACCGGCCCGCCGACTTCGACCTCGCCGACTACTGGCAGGACTGGGCCGGCCAGTTCGAGGTGCGGATGCGCGGCCAGCGCGCCCGCGTGCGCCTGTCACCCGATGGTGTGCGCATGCTGCCGTACTTCCTCGGCCGCCAGGTCGCCGACCTCGTCACCGCCACCCTGTCCGAACCGGATCCCGCCGGCTGGGTCGAGGCGGTCGTCCCCATCGAGACCGTCCGCCACGCCCACGGCGAATTCCTCCGCTTCGGCGCCGAAGTCGAGGTTCTCGATCCCGGCGAACTTCGAGAGATGGTCGCCACCAGCGTCGGCAAACTGGCCTGGATCTACGGCGCACGACCGGACCAGCCGGAGTAACCGCCTCCTGGGCCTCGGCAGATCTCCCACCCGGCAGAAGCCTCGACCCGCATCGGGGTCCACCCAGTAAGCGAATACCTAATCCGTTTCCAGCCAAGCTCCCAGCAGAAGCACCGAAGCGTGAGGCTGCGACTCGATGCGGAAGCTCCCGGAACGGCGAGGCTTCGGCTCACGATGGAGCGGCCGAACGCCACAGGTGATGAACGAACCGCCACGGCCGCCGGACGCTAGGGATCGCGGCGGATCCGGCCGGAGTAGTGCGCCTCAAGGGCCTTGTTGTGGTCGTCACCGCCCGGGACGTTCGCGGACAGGTACACCGGCGGCTTGGTGCCGGCCGAGAGCAGGCGGGCGCAGGCGTCGGCCAGCATCATCTGGGCGGCGAACGCGGCGGTGATCGACGAGATCGCACACGCCTGTCCGCCGCCGGGCATGGGGAGCAGGGTGTCGCCCATCGGCCCGCAGTTGTCGATGACAACGTCGGCATAGTCGTGCAGGTGATTGCCAGACGGATGCCGTGACTCGACCGCGGTGGCGTGGGCCAGCGACGTGAAGGCGATCAGCCGGTGGCCCCGCTCCTTGACGAGAGAGGCCATTTCGACGGTCGAGCCGTTTCCGCCGGAATTGGACGCGATGACGAACAGGTCGTTCTCGCCCGGCGCAGCGAGGTCGTACACGCGGTGCGCGATCGCCGGCTCGCGTTCGGTGTGCGGACCGAGCGAGTCGGCCGGGTCGCCGCCGTAGGTGACGACGTCGCGCAAGGCCAGCCGGTTGGTCGGGATCAGGCCGCCGGCCCGGCCGGCGATCTCCATCACCAGGCCCTGCGAGTGGCCGGTGCCGAACGCCTGGACCACGCCGTCGGCGAGCACGCAGTCGGCCACTAAGACGGCGGCCGCCGCGATCGCGTCGCGCTGGGTGGTGACCAGCTGGTCGATCAGGTCCTTGGCCGCCGCGACGAACTCGTCCTGGCCGATCGACATCCGCCACACTCCCTCGTTAGCGACTTTCCATATCAGCCACCATCACGTTAACGGCAAACCGAGGCTGGGGCACGACTGCATCAGAGGTACAACAGCGCGTTGACGGCGGCGGTCGCCAGTGCCGCGCCGCCACGTTCACCCCGATTGGTCAGCGCGGGCACCTCCGACTCACGGACCGCCCGCTTGGCCTCGACGGCCCCGACGAACCCGGCCGGCAGCGCGATGACCAACGCCGGCCGGATCTCGCCCGAACGGCAGCGCGCGACGAGTTCGGTGACGATCGACACGTCCTGGCCGACCGCCCACACCGCACCGACTGGTGCTTTTCGCACGAACTCCGCAATTCCGCCGGCCGTCTCCGCGACGACTGCCGCGGGTCGGCTGGTGATGCCGACGGCCACCATCCGGACATCGGCGATCACCGGCGCGCCGTCGACGAGCGCCTGCCGGCCCGCGGCCAGCGCCTGCTCGTCGACCAGCAGATCACCAGCCCAGGTCGGGTCGGCCGTGGTGTGCACGAGCCGTTCGACCACAGCCCGGGACAGCGGCCCCAGGCCCGTGGTGTCGACACGTCGGCGGAGGATTTCGTACGACTCCGACTCGATCGGATGAGGCACTCGCGGCACGTCCGGGCTTCCCCTCTGCTGGGTCGTTTCACACCGTAGTCGGCGGTGTCGGCACGCCGACGCGTCAGTTAACCTGCTCCGCGAGCGTGGTTACGGGAAGCCGGTGCGAATCCGGCGCGGTCCCGCCACTGTGACCGGGGAGTTGTCCCGCAGAGCTACAGCCACTGGGCGCGAGCGCCTGGGAAGGCGCGGCGACGGCGGCGATCCGGGAGCCAGGAGACCGGCCACGCGACCGACACGCGTCGCACGGAGGATGTGATGGCTGGCATCGGGCTGCGCCCCGGGCGGTCCCCGCGGTGATCACACCCGGGCTGATCTCTTTTGTCGGCGCCGGTCCCGGCGCCGCCGACCTGATGACCTTCCGCGGCGCCGACCGGCTGGCCAGGGCCGACATCGTGGTGTGGGCGTCGTCGCTGGTGCCGGCCGAGGTGCTGGAGCACGCGAATCCCGCGGCCGAGCGGCACGACTCCGCCGGCATGACGCTGGAGGACGTGCTCAAGGTCTACGCCGACCACCCGGAGGCGGCCGTCGTCCGGCTGCATTCCGGCGATCCGACCGTGTACGGCGCGATCGGCGAGCAGATCGAATGGTGTCGGCGGACCGGCCGGCCGTACGAGATCGTGCCGGGTGTCGGCTCACTCGGCGCCGCCGCGGCGGCGGTTGGTTGTGAACTGACTTCACCGACGGTTGCGCAGTCAATCGTGTTAACACGCCTCGCCGGCGGTCGGACGGCCGCGTCGATGCCGGACGGCGAAACGGTCGCCTCGTTCGCGTCCCATCGCACGACGATGGCCGTCTACCTCTCGACCCAGCGCCCCGAGCAGTTGCAGGCCGAGCTGCTCGCCGACGGCGACGGCTACTCCCCCGACACCCCGGCGGTCGTCGTCGCGAAGGCGACCTGGCCGGACGAGCGGATCGTCAGCACGACTGTCGGCGACCTCGCCGCCGAACTACGCGCATCCGGCATCCGGACGGCCGCGCTGGTGCTCGTCGGCGAAGCTCTCCGCGACGACCGCGAGGTTCAGCGCACCAAGTTGTACGACCCGGCCTACTCACACGGCTGCCGACGGCGGTCGGCCGAGGGCACCACGGAGGGCCGGCCGATTCCGGTGGAGAAGCGGAGGCTGCCATGACCGGTGTGCTCACCATCGTCGGTCTCGGCCCCGGCGACGCACGACACCGCACGCCGGCCGCGACCGAGGCGATCGCCGATGCTGAGGCCGTCTACGGCTACTCCGCCTATATAGATGCGTGCGACGACCTCCTCCGGCCCGACCAGGTCGTCGTCCGCGGTCGGATGACCGAGGAGAAGTTGCGCGCCGAGCAGGCCGTCGACGATGCCGCCGGCGGCCGGCGGGTCGTGCTCGTGTCGTCGGGCGACGCCGGTGTGTACGGCATGGCGACGTTGGCGTTGAGCAATGCGTACGAAATCGAGGAAACCGTCCGCCCAGAGGTTCGCGTGCTGCCCGGCGTCACCGCGGCGCTCGCCGCCTCGGCGCTCGTCGGCGCTCCGCTCGCGCACGACTTCGCCTGCCTGACGCTGTCCGACCTGCTGACTCCGTGGGAGGAAGTGGAGCGCCGGCTCCGGGCCGTCGCCGACGCCGACCTGGCCATCGCGCTCTACAACCCCCGGTCCAAGGGCCGCCCTTGGCAGCTCGACCGGGCCCGCCAGGTCCTGCTCGAACGCCGCGCACCGGCCACGCCGGTCGCCCTCGTCGCCGACATCGCCCGGGACGGGCAGCGCGTCGAGCTGACCACGCTCGCCGACCTGGACTGCGACAAGGTCGGCATGACCACCACTGTGCTGGTCGGGTCGTCGACCACCCGGCGGTTCGGCGACTGGCTGGTGACGCCGCGGTCCGCGGCCGAGCGGGACGCGGTCGAACAGGATGCTGGGTGACCGTGCACCTGGTGGGCGCCGGCCCCGGTGATCCCGGTCTGCTCACCTGCCGCGCGGTCGAACTGCTCAAGTCCGCCGAAGTCGTCGTCTACGACCGCCCGTCGATGGCCGACATCGTCGCGATCGCGGATTCCACCGAAATCGCGCATTGCGTCGGAAAGGCGGGAAGTCGACCGGCGTGGCCGCAGGCCGACGTGAACCAGCTTCTCGTCGAACTCGGGCGGGCCGGCCGGAACGTGGTCCGGTTGAAGGCCGGCGACGCGTTCGTGGTCTCCCGCGGCGGTGAGGAGGCCGTCGCACTCGCGGCCGCCGGCGTGCCGTTCGACGTCGTGCCCGGCGTCTCCGCCGCGCTCGCCGCCCCGGCGCTCGCCGGCATCCCGGTGATGGTCCGTCAGATCGCCACCACGCTGACCGTTGTCGCCGGCAACGACGACCCCGAGTACCACCAGCACATCGACTGGGACGCCGTCGCCCGGGTCGGCGGCACCGTCGTCGTGCTCACCGGCCGGTCCGCATTGCGGGACATCGCCGCCAAGCTGATGGCCGGCGGCCTGCCGCCCGACACCCCGGTCGCCGCGATCAGCGCCGCCAGCCGTCCGCACCAACGGACCGAGCTCGGCACGCTGGCGTCGCTGCCGAATACCCGCCTGCGGCCGCCGGTCACCTTCGTGATCGGCGAGGTCGCGTCCCTCGACCTGCTGGGCAGTGGGGTCGCGGGCGCGCAGGCGGCCAACAGCGGAGCGAACGGACCGGTGGAGGGATCCCATGCACATTCCTGACGGCTTCGTGAACGCGCCGGTTTCCATCGCGGGCGGGGTGGTGGCCGTTGCCGGGCTGGCGGTGTGCTCCCGGAACCTGGGACCGTCGCTGCGGGACCGGGACATCCCGCTGGCTGGGCTGGCTGCCGCCTTCTTCCTGGTGTTGGAGGCGCCGATCTTCCCGATCGGGGTGGGCACGGGCGGCCATCTGCTGGGCGGCACGCTGGCGGTGGCGCTGCTGGGCCCCTGGCTGGGACCGGTGGTGATCTCGGTAGTCCTGGCGGTGCAAGCGCTGTTCGCGGGTGACGGGGGTGTGACGGCGCTGGGGGTGAACGCGGTCAACATGGCCTTGATCCCGGCGGTCGTCGGCTATCCGCTGATCCTCGGTCTGCGCAAACTCCTGCCCCGCACCAAAACCTGGGTAGCTGTCAGCTGTGGGGTGGCGGGTTTCGTGTCGGTGGTGGCGGGATCGGTGCTCTACAGCCTGGAATACGCGATGGGCGGTGCCACGTCAGTGCCGGCCGGCACGGTGGCGGTGACGACGATCGGCACCTACTCGGTGATCGCGGTGTTCGAGGGCCTGGTGACGGGGCTCATCGTGGCGGCGCTGCTGCGTCTGCGGCCGGACCTGGTCCGGGTGGGCCGGCATCTGACCCGGGCGAGCGCATGAGCGAGCTTGCGAGCGAGTCATTCAACGCAGAGCGTCCGCGAACGCGGACACCGAGCGCTAGCGAGGTGTCGCAGTGAGCGGAGCCGCCCACAATCCAGGCGCGGACCTGCTGATCCCGGCGGACACGCCGCTGCACCGAGCGGCCCCGCAGTGCAAGGTGGCGGCGACGGCGCTGTGCATCCTGTTGGTGGCCTGCACGCCGCGCGACATCTTCTGGCCGTATCTCGGGTACGGCCTGGTGCTGGCGGCCGCCGCGTATACCGCGCAGATCCCGGCGACGACATTGCTGCGGCGGCTGGTGGTGGAGATCCCGTTCGTGTTCTTCGTGGTGGTGCTGCCGTTTCTCGCTACCGGCCCGGAAGTCCATGTCCTGGGTGTCCCGCTGTCGATCGCCGGCCTCGAGTCGGGGGCCTCGATCGTGTTGAAGGCGAGTTTCGGCCTGCTGGCCACCGGGGTGCTGGCGGCCACGACCCCACTGCCGGAGGTGATCACCGGCCTGGAGCGGCTCCGGGTGCCGAGGATCTTCACGGCGGTGGCGTCGTTCATGATCCGGTACGTCGAGGTGCTCAACTCCGAGCTCAACCGCCTGCGCACCGCCCGCGCCTGCCGTGGCGGGGATCCGCGCTGGCTGTGGCAGGCGAGGGACACGGCGATGTGTGTCGGAGCGTTGTTCGTCCGGGCCTTCGAACGCGGCGAGCGGGTCTATCTGGCCATGGCGTCGCGCGGTTACGAGGGATCGCTGCCGACGACGTTGACCGGGCAGCCGGCGACCAGAGCGGCTTGGCTGGCTGCTTTCGCCCCACCGGCGGTTTTCGCCGCGCTGACCGCGACCGCGTGGGCGACGGCATGACCGCGCCGGCAATGGTGCTGCTGGGCCACGGCAGCCGCGACGCGGACGGCGTCGACGAGTACTGGGCGCTCGCGGAGGCCGTGAAGCGCAGCGCGCCGGAGCTCCAGATCGGCTGCGGCTTCGTGGAACTGGCCGAACCGGGCGTGGACGAGGCGATCGACCGCCTGGTCGCGGACGGCGCGCACGAGGTCGTGGTGGTGCCGCTGGTGCTGTTGGCGGCCGGTCACCTCAAGAACGACGGACCGGCGGCGATGGCCCGTGCCCGCCTCCGGCATCCGACCGTCCACTTCAGACTTGCCCGGGATCTCGGCATCGAGCCGACGATCCTGGCGATCGCCGAGGAACGCATCCGTGACGCGGCCGGCGACGCGGACCCGGAGAAGCTGGGCGTGGCGCTGATCGGCCGCGGCTCCTCCGACCCGGACGCGTGCTCGGATCTGTGGAAGGTCGGCCGCCTGCTGGCCGACAAGCGCGGCCTCGGCACGATCGAGCCGGGCTTCGTCTCGGTGGCCCGCCCGAACGTCGGCGAGGCGATGGAACGCTGCCGGCTGCTGGGCGCGACCACGATCGTGGTCAGCCCGTTCTTCCTGTTCACGGGTCTGTTGGTGCCTCGAATCCACCAGCAGGCCGGCGAATGGGCCGCGCAGCACCCGGAGATCACCGTGCGCGGTGGGCCGCATCTCGGCCCCGACCCACGCCTGGCCCGGATCGTTCTCGAGCGCTACCGCGAGGCGCTGCACGGCGACGTCCGGATGAACTGCGACCTGTGCACGTACCGGGTCCAGCTGCCCGGTTACGAGGACAAGGTCGGCCTGCCGATTTCCCTTACCCCGCATGGCGACGAGCCGGCCCGGGGCAAGCGGAAGGCCCGCCGGGCGATCCGCACGCCCGCCCCCGCGCCGACGGTCGAGGTGCGCCGGGGCCGGTTCATGCCCTCGGCGACGGCCCCCGACGACCAGCCGGCGATCGAGATGCGCGGCGTCAGCTTCGACTACCCCGACGGCACCTCCGCCCTGTCCACTGTGGACCTCACCATCGGCCGCGGCGAGCGGGTCGCGCTGCTCGGCCCGAACGGCGCCGGCAAGACGAGCCTCGTGTTGCAGCTGAACGGTGTGCTCGCGCCCAACGCCGGCGAGGTCCTGATCAGCGGCACCCCGGTCGGGCCGAAGACCCTCAAGGAGGTCCGCCGCAAGGTCGGCGTCGTCTTCCAGGATCCCGACGACCAGCTGTTCACCCCGACCGTCGGCCGCGACGTCGCGTTCGGCCCGGCCCATCTGGGCCTCAAGGGCGAGGAACTGGCCGACCGCGTCACCGAGGCACTGTCCTATGTGGGCCTTGCCGAGCTGGCCGACCGCCCGCCGCACCGGCTCTCGCTGGGCCAGCGTCGCCGGGCCGCCGTGGCCACGGTGCTGGCCATGCACCCGGAGGTCCTGGTGCTCGACGAGCCTTCGTCCAATTTGGACCCGGCGGCCCGCCGCGAGTTCGCGGACCTGGTCAAAAGGCTCGGCATGACCACGTTGTTGGTCACCCACGACCTGCCGTACGCGCTGGAGCTGTGTCAGCGGGCCGTGGTGCTCGACCACGGCCAGGTCGTCGCGGACGGCCCGATCCGGGAGATCCTGTCCGACGCGGGCTTCATGAGCGCGCACCGGCTGGAGCTGCCCGCCGGCTTCAACCCGTTGGGAGGCTGACGAAGTGGCCCGCCAGCTCGTCCTGGTCACCGTGCTGCTGCTGGCGCTGGCCGCGCCGGCGTCGGCGCACGACGCCGACGCGCACACCCCGCCGGACCGCGTCGGCGATCTGCGCAGCGCGCTGATCGCCTCCACCCTGCCGCCCGGAGTCGACTTCCGGGTGTTGCAGAACGGCGAAGCCCTGTGGCTGCGCAATTCCACTCGAACGGATGTCGTCGTGCTCGACCCGGACGGCGCGCAGCGCTACCAGATCGGCCCGGACGGCGCGGCGGTGAACGCGGCGCTGCCGGCGGAGGCGACGCCGGCCGGCGACATCAGCGAGGATCCGGCGAAGTCGTCCGACGACGCGGCGAAGGCCCCGCAGTGGCAACGCATCTCCACCGAGCCGGTGGTGCAGTGGCACGATCACTACGCGCACTGGGGTGACGCAACACTTCCGTCGCAGGTTCTCGCCGATCCGGACCACGAGCAGCTGATCCGGGCCTGGCAGGTGGACCTGGTCTCGAACGGCACGACCTATCAGGCCCGCGGCGAGCTGCGCTGGGTTCCGGGGCCGTCGCCGCTGCCATGGATCCTGGTCACGGTCTCGTTGGCGATCGCGGCGGCGTTGCTGGGACTGGCCCGCGACCAACGTCCGCTGGCGGCCGCGACGGCCGTGCTGGTCGCGGCGAGCGCCACCAACGGAATTGCGACAATTCTTGGTCGTCAGGCAGAAGATCCGTGGACTGTTGTGCAGCACGAGTACCTGCCGATCGTGCTGGCCTGGCTGATCGGGGCGGCCGCGGTGGTCCTGCTGGCCGCCGGCCGGGGAACCGGGCGGTGGTTCGCCGCGCTGGCCGCGGTCGGCCTGGGCGCCGTCGCCCTGCTTCAGGACCTGCCGGTCTGGTGGAGCTCCACCAGTGTCGTGGCGCTGCCGGTCGATGTGGACCGCGCGTTGGTGTCGATCACAGCCGGTGTCGCGGTCGGCATCCTGTTCACGGTGCTTCGTGCGCCCAACATCACCCGATCGGACGCTGTAACAGCAACTCAGCGAAGCGGGTCTGCCTCAGCGGGCAGGGATTTACCTCAAGGTAGCTAGACGTCACAGCCCCGATCACTACACTCCCGAGGGCTACCACCGAGACACCAGGGTGCGCGCCGTTCGCAGCACCGGACCCACGAGGTGCGCCGTGCTTGACCACACGAGCTGGGCTCACACCTACATCGATCTCGACAGGCCCAACGCCGCGCGGATCTACGACTATCTGCTCGGCGGGGCCACCAACTCGGCCGCCGACCGGGAGCTGGCGCGCGAGATCATCAGGGTGATGCCCGAGGTGGAGTACCTGACCCGGGCCAACCGGGCGTTCCTGCGCCGCGCCGTGCGCCTGCTGGTCGACCTGGGTGTCCACCAGTTCATCGACATCGGCTCCGGCATCCCGACCGCCGGCAACGTGCACGAGGTGGCCCAGGGGCGGGATCCGCGGTGTCGCGTGGTCTACGTCGACCGCGAGCCGGCTGCCGTGTTCCACAGTGAACTCTTGTTGCAGGACAACGAGTTCGCCGCCGTAGTGCACGAGGACTTCCGCCGCCCGGGCGCTGTGCTGTCCTCGCCCGAGGTGCAGCACCTGATCGACTTCGACCGTCCGGTCGGCCTGCTGCTGTTCGCGCTGCTGCACCATGTCCCGGACGAGGACGACCCCGCGGAGCTGATGTCGGTGTACCGGGAGGCGTTGCCGGAGGGCAGCTACGTGGCGCTATCGCACTCCACCCACGAGGCCGTGTCCGACCACATCCTCACCGTGTACGACCTGTACGCGGCCAACCGGACTCCGATCACGCTGCGCGGCCAGGCCGACATCGCCCGCCTGATCGACGGTTTCGACCCACTGGAGCCCGGCATCGTGCATGTGCCACGCTGGCGTCCGGAGTCCCCCGAGGACGCCGATCATCCCGAGGAGGCCGCCATCTACGGTGTGGTGGCGAGGAAGCAGCGCTGACGTGCCGATGTTGGACAGACCGGGCTGGGCGCCCAAGCAGATCGACCTCAACCGGCCCAACGCCGCCCGGATGTACGACTACCTGCTCGGCGGCGGCTGCAACACCGCGGCCGACCGGGAGATGGCCAAACGGCTCGTCGCCCGGATGCCGCAGGTCAAGGAGACCGTCCGGCTGAACCGGAGCTTCCTGCGCCGGGTGGTGTCCTTCCTGGTCGGCCAGGGCGTCACCCAGTTCCTCGACATCGGCGCCGGCATTCCGTCGGTGGGCAACGTGCACCAGCTCGCGCAGGGCCTCGACCCGGAATGCCGCGTGGTGTACGTGGACAACGACCCGATCGCCGTCGCCTACGCGGAGCCCGTGCTCAAGGACAACAAGCTGGCCGCCGCGGTGCTGGCCGACTTCCGCTCGCCCGACCAGGTGCTGAACGCGCCCGCGGTCCGGTCGCTGATCGACTTCGACCAGCCGGTGGCCGTGCTGACGCTGATGATGATGCACTACGTCCCGGACAGCGCCGACCCGGCTCGACTGATGGGCCGCTACCGCGACGCGCTGGCCCCCGGCAGCTACGTGGCGGTGTCCCACCCGAGCTTCACCGGCGCCCACGGCGAACTGCTGGCCGACGCGGAGGCCGTCGGCGAGATCGTGCACGAGGCCGTGGAGCCGCTCAACCTGCGCGGGGCCGACGACCTGCTGCGCATCCTGGCCGGCTTCGAGCCGGTGCCGCCCGGCGTCGTGCACCTGCCGCTGTGGCGGCCCGACTCCACCGCCGACATCGGCCGTCACCCGGAGAGGTCGCTCGTCTACGGAGTGGTGGCAGCGAAGCCCTAGCCGATGCCGAATACACTTACCGCCCGGGATGCCGGAGCGAGCGAGGTGGCGATGACCGAGGACGGTCGAAGCGCCGAACTGCGCGAGTTCGCCGAGGGCTGGGCGGCGGCCATCATCGACACCAGCTACGTGCCGATGTCCCGGCGGGAGATCGAGGACTTCCTGCTCGACCTGTCCGACTCCCTGCTGACCGCGCTGCTCAGCGAGCCGTTCGACCCCGAGCCGGCGATGGAGGTCGGGGCGCGGCTGGTCGGCGCCCACTTCACCGCCCCGGAGGCGCTCGGCCGCACGCTGCAACTGCTCGGCACCGGTCTGGTGCTGCCGGCCGGGATCTCCGGCGAGGAGCGCCGGCTGCTGGACCGGGTGGTGCAGCTGCTCGGCCGGCTGAGCACCGGCTACTCGGAGGCGCTGCGTGAGCGCACCTTCGAGGAGCAGGAGGTCATCAAGCAGGCGATGTGGCTGGCCACGGACGTGGCGCAGCGGCGGCTGCAGGACAGCGAGTCGCGTTTTCTCGCCGTGTTCGACGCCGCGCCGATCGGGCTGGCGATCGGCGACTTCGACTCCAACATCCTGGAGTCCAACCAGGCGCTGCAGGAGCTGCTGGGCTACAGCCGTGAGGAGCTGAACGCGCTGACCGGCGCGGACATCCTGCACCCGGACGACATCCCGGACACCCTCCAGCGCTACGACCGGCTGTTCCGCGGCGAGTACTCCTCCTTTCGCAGCCGGCAGCGGCTGCTGAAGAAGGACGGGGACGTGCTGTGGGCCAACGTCACTGTGTCGGCGGTGCGGGACTCCACCGGCTCGCCGACGTACCAGGTGGCGATGGTCGAGGACGCCACCGAACTGCACTACGCGAACCAGGCGATGGCCACGCTCGGCATGCAGGACCCACTGACCGGGCTGCCGACCCGGACCGCGTTCATGGCCCGGCTGGACAGCGTGCTGGGGCGGGTCGACCGGCCGAGCCGGGTCGCGCTGTGCGTGTTCGGCATCGACGGCTTCGCCATGATCAACGACGGGCTCGGCCCCGAGGTCGGCGACGAGGTGCTGCTCAAGCTGGGCACCAAGCTCCGCTACCACGCCGAGGACAACAAGATGCTGGCCGCCCGGCTCGGCGGCGACGAGTTCGCGCTGCTGATCGAGGAGTCGGAGGGCACCCGGACGGTGACGCCGCTGGTCGAGGAAGCGCTGCGGCTGATCAACGATCCGGTGACGGTGCTCGGGCACCGGCTGTCCGTGCACGCCAGCGCCGGGATCGTGGAGCGTCCCGTCGGCCGGGAGCAGCCAGCGGAGCTGCTGCGCGACGCCACGATGGCGCTGCACTGGGCCAAGGAGGGCGGCAAGGCGCAGTGGGCGCTGTTCGACCAGCAGCGCTGTGACCGCGACCGGGCCCAGCTGCAACTGGCGCTGACCATGCCGGTCGCGCTCGACAACGACGAGTTCACCGTTGTGTACCAACCGATCCGCGCGCTCGGCGACAACCGGCTGGTGGCCGTCGAGGCGCAGCTGGCCTGGGACCACCCCGAGCACGGCCTGCTGGCGCCGGCCGAGTTCCTGTCCCTGGCCGGGCGGACCGGCCTGGTGATGCGGCTGGCCGAGTGGCTGCTGCTGGAGGTGTGCCGGCAGGCGCGCCAGTGGCAGCTGGAGTTCGGCGAGCGGGCCCCGGTGGTGAGTGTGAAGATGCCGCCGCGGCAGGCCCGCGACCCCGACTTCCTGCCGAACGTGTTGCGGGCGCTGGCCGAGAGCGAGCTCGACGGCGGCCTGCTGCGGCTGGAGCTGGAGCCCGACGCGATCGACTGCGACGGCGACGAGCAGGAAGAGGACATGAGCCTGCTGGCCGAACGTGGCATCACGTTCAGCATCGCCAGCCTGAGCCACCATCGGCCGGAATGCCTGGTGGCACGGCCGTTTACGGTGCTCAAGAGCCGGGATCTGGCGGTGCCGCAGGCCAACGGCGAGCGGGAGACGATCCCGGCGACCGTCGCGTGGAACACCGTGTCGCTCGCGCACCAGATGGGCATGCAGGTGATCGCCGAGAACGTGGACACCCTGGACGACGTGGCATGGCTGCGGGAGATCGGCGTGGACGCCGGTCAGGGCGTCGCGCTCGGCCAGCCCGGTGGCCCCGAGGACATCGGTCCGCTGATCACGTCGTGACCGGCGTCAGCCGGGCGGCCGGCGCCAGTTTGCGCAGGCTCAGGCCCAGCGCCAGCATGCCCAGCGTCAACGCCGCCGTGAACACCGTGACGCCGACCCAGCCGTCGCCGGCGAAGACGATCCCGCCGACGGATCCGCCGACGCTGCTGCCCAGGTAGTAGCACAGCTGGTAGGCGGCGGACGCCTGCGCCGGGTGGGTGGCGCGGGCGCTGACCCAGCCGCTGGCCACCGTGTGGCCGGCGAAGAAGCCGGCCGTGACCAGCAGCAGTCCGATCACGACGAGCGCTAGGTCGTTCGACAGCATCAGGCCGAGCCCGGTGATGCTGACCAGCGCCGTCCCCCACAGCACCTGGCGGCGGCTGTAGCGGTCGACCAGCCGGCCGGCGACCGGGGAGCTGACCGTGCCGGCGAGATAGGCGACGGAGATCAGGCCGACGATCGCCTGCGACAGGCCGAACGGGGCGGCCGTCAGCCGGAAGCCGAGGTAGTTGTAGATGGTGACGAAGCTGCCCATCAGCAGCATGCCGATCAGGTAGAGCCGGAGCAGGCCGCTGTCCCGGAAGCAGGCGCCCAGCGTGCGCAGCTTGATCGGCTTCGGGTGGAAGTTCGCCGACGCCGGCATCACCGCGCGGAACAGCAGCGCGCAGGCCAGCGAGGCGATGCCGACCACGCCGACCGCCCAGCGCCAGCCGCCGAGGTCGGTGACCAGACCGGTGATCACCCGGCCGGCCATGCCACCGATGCTGTTGCCGCCGATGTAGAGGCCGACCGCGAACCCGAGCGACCCTCGGTGCACCTCCTCGGCGAGGTAGGCCATGGCGACCGCGGGCAGGCCGGCCACCGCGACGCCCTGCAACGCCCGGAACACCAGCAGGAGCTCGAAGTTCGGGCTGATCGCCACCGCGATCTGCAGCAGCGCGGTGGCGAACAGCGAGGCCGTCATCAGCGACATTCGGCCCCAGCGCTCGGAAAGCATGCTCAGCGGCACGATGGACAGCGCGAGCGCGCCGGTGGCGACGGAGATCGCCAGGCTGGACGCGGCCGGCGTGAGGCGGAAGTCGTGCGCGAACAGCGGAAGCAGCGGCTGCACGCAGTAGAGCACCATGAACGTGGCCAGGCCGGCGGCGAACAGCGCGAGGTTGATGCGACGGAATCCCTTGCTGCCACGGTGATGTGTCTGATTCTCGGGCGCATGGGTCACGGTCATAGTCGGGAAGCTAGTTGCCGCTCGTTCATGCGTCCAATACAGGAATCCGTCGGATTTGATCCGTGAATGAATAGGTTGACGGCGATGTGCGCGAACACCGTTGCCGCGGCGGCAAGCGGGAACGCGGCGAGGGCGCCCAGGTTCGGCAGCGTGCTCGCGATCGTGAGGAAGAACACCGACGACGTGAACGCTCCGACCACCACAGCGCGCAGCGAGATGACAGCCGCCGGACCGCCGGCGCTTTCCTGCCGGTAGGCGGCGAACAGTGCCGCGAACAAAGGGAAAGAGGCCAGCAGGCCGATCGTTCTCGATCCCAGCAGGGTGGCGCAGGCGAGCACCAGCGTGGTCATGGCGGTGGCGACGACGATGCGGGTCGGCAGCTCCCACGGCATCGGCCGGACTTCGCGCGGCGTCAGCGCCGGCCAGGCCGCCAGCGTCGCCGCCAGGCCCGTCGGCACCAGGAATTCCAGCGCTGGCAGGGAAAAGTCGTACAGGCTCAGGATTCGCGCCGCGATGACGTAGGAGCAGACGGCGGCGGCCAGGGCGATCGGCCAGCGGTGGGTGAGCGCCGTGCGGGCGTAGCCGAGACCGAAGGCGGCGATCGCGAGCTGGCCGGACAGGGTCGCGATCGCCGTCTGCACTGCGAAGCCCTCACCCTCACGGAAAGTCAGCAGCGCGAGCGAGGAAGCGGCGGTGAGCGGCAGACCGACGAGGCGGCCGCCGAACAGCGACGCCCAGCGGCGTTGGATGAGGGTGGCGGCGATGATCAGGGCGGGCGTCAGCAGGAGTTTGAGCAGGTCTTGGCCCATGACCTCGACCCTTTCAGCCATCCCGCCGCGTTTGTCGCGGAAATCGCGGCATGATGGGCTTTCCCGCTGAGATGTTCTCAGTACATTGGCCACATGTCTTCAAAAGTCGCAGTGGACGCCGTTGACCGGGAGATCCTCGCCGTGCTCCTGCACGACGGCCGGATCACCTATCAGGAGCTCGGCCGCGCCGTCCGGCTGAGCGCCAACGCCGTCGCCGACCGGGTGCGCAGGCTGCGCCGGTCCGGAATCCTGCGCGGCTATCGCGCCGACCTGGACTTCGCCGCCCTCGGCCGGCCGCTGGTGCTGGTAACCGAGATTCGGCTTCGGGACGGCATGTCCGGCGAGGAGTTCGAGCGGGGGCTGCGTGGGTTTCCGCAGATTTTCTCGGCCGCGCACGTCACCGGGGAGTACGACTACCAGCTGCGGATGGCATGCGCCGACACCGCCGAGTTCGAGGAGTTGATCGAGCGGCTCAAGCGCGAACACGGGGTCCGCGAGCTGCGCAGCCGGCTCGTGCTACGGCAGATCCCGCTCGACCCGGCCGGTGTGCTGGAGATCACCTGAGACATTCGAGTGGATTCCCGACTTGACGTCGGGTGTACTGCCCTCCTTCCGGAGGGCGACGCGGGGCCGCCGGTCGGATACGGTGATCACAGTCACATGTCATTCCGGTCGCACTCAATGTCGAGGAGCTCCGTGGGATACGTCGACTCGTGGACGCAGCGCTATCGCGGCATGGACCTGGGTCCGTACAGCTTGCTGCTCGCGCGGCTGCTGGTGCGCCGGCGAGCCGTGTACCTCGGCGCCGGCCTGGTCGCCGTGGCGCTTGTCCTCCGGGTCGCCCAGTTCCTGCTCGACTCGGACGCACTGGTCTGGCCGGTGTTGCTGACCGCGCTGGTCGCGCTCGCCGCCGGTATCGCGCTGCTCGTCCAGCGCCACGGCGACGCCCGGGTCGCCGCCATGCAGCGTGAGCACGTCGACCGCCACGAGCCCGTCGACCCCGCCGCCGTCATCGGCCGGCGGACCCGCATCCTGCTCGCCGTCTCCTATGTCGGCGCCGCACTCCTCGGTTTCGCCGGTCTTCTCTCCGGCGGCGACCTCGTCCAGTCCGTCGTTTTCCTCGTCGGCGTCGCACTGCTGGCCGCCATCGCCTATGTCTCGCTGCGCACCGCCCTGACCCGTGCGCCCATCGCCGTCGACCACGGCTCGCTGCAGGCCGACGACCTGCTCCGCGTCAACGACGCCCGGCACGCTGCCGTCGCCTACCCCGTGCTGCTCGCCCTCGTGACGATGGCCTCGCCGTCGTCGATCTGGTTGTTAACTGTGTACACAGCCGTTTCGGCTGTGATCTCGGTTTTCGCGATGGCCCACGAGCCGCTCACGCCCAAGGTGCCGGTGACCCGGTGATCCAGCTCGACACCGCGTCACCGGTTCCGCCGTACGAGCAGGTCAAGTCCCAGTTCGCCCGCCAGATCGCCGACCGCCGGCTGGCCGTCGGCACCCGCCTGCCCACCGTCCGCCGCCTCGCCGCCGACCTCGGCCTCGCCGTGAACACCGTCGCCCGCGCCTATCGCGAACTCGAGGAGGCCGGCCTCGTTCAGACCCGCGGCCGCGCCGGCACCTTCGTCAGCGCCGCCGGCGAACACAGCCTGCTCCGCGCCCAGCAGGCCGCCCACCAGTTCGCCGCCGCCACCGCCGACCTCGGCCTCTCCCCCGACGATCTCCTCCAGATCGTCCGCGCCGCCCTCGACCCCGCCTGGTCGACCCCCACCCCCTCGGCCTGACCGCCGCACACCTCAACTCCGCCGAAAACCTCGCCTCGGCCGGAGACCCCAACTCCGCCGGAGACCTCAACCGCGGCGGCCTACCTCGGTGCCGTCGAAAAGCCCGGCTCCGTCGACGTGCTCGATTTCGTCGAAGTCCACCAGTCCGTCGAAGACCCCGGGTCCGCCGGTGAGGTGGATTTCGGCGAAAAGCTCGACTTCGACGAAAAGCTCAAGTTCGCCGAGGATCCCGACCCCGACCGCCCGTCCCGCCTTCGCCGGTGTCCTCTCGTTGGCCGACATGCGCAACTCCGTCAGAAAGCCCGACTTCGTCGGCGGCCTGTCACTCGTCGGCCGAGCCCGACTTCGCGGTCGCCCGGGCGGTCGCGTCGAGTTCCTCGTATCCAACGAACTTGGCGCGACCGCCGACGGTCACCAGGTGACCGGCACCGAGACGAGACCGCCGCCCAGCTGGTTGACGCGCAGCTGGAGGTCTTCGACGGGAACGGCGAGTCGGAGTGTCGGAATGCGGCGGAGCAGTGCGTCGAAGACGAGCTGGAGTTCGACGCGGGCGAGGTTCGCGCCGATGCAGTAGCGCGCGCCGTGCCCGAAGGAGAGGTGTTGGTTGGTCGGCCGTGCGATGTCGAACTGCACGGCCTCGACGAAGGCACGTTCGTCGTGATTGGCCGCAGCTGCGGCGAGCAGCACCGCTTCACCAGCGTGGACCTTAGTGCCGGCGATGTCCATGTCCTCGCGGGCGTAACGGAGCAGGCCGCCGCCACCGGTCACACTGCGGCGCAGCACTTCTTCGATGGCGGCCGCGGCGAGCTTCTCGTCCCGGAGGAACGCCGCCCGCTGCGACGGGTTGGTCAGGAACAGCACTGTGCCGATGTCGATCCGCACCATCGTGGTCTCGTGGCCGGCGAACAGCAGTCCGCTGCTCAGCATCGCCAGATCGTCGTCGCGGACCTGGTCGCCGTACTCGGCGATCAGGTCGCTGATCAGGTCGTCGCCGGGTTCGGTCCGCTTCCGGCCGATGAGACCCTTCATATAGGTGGTGAGGTTCTCCCAGCCGGCGGCCGAGCGGGTGCCGTCGACGGTGTCGCCGAGGGCGTTGGACCAGGCGCGGAAGTCGTCCCGGTCCTCGTACGGCACGCCGAGCAGGGCGCAGATGACCAGCACGGGCAGCGGCATGGACAGCCGTTCGTGCAGGTCGACCGGGCCGCCGTCGGCGAGCATGCCGTCGATGACCACGTCGATGATCTCCTGGATGTGCGGCCGCATCGCCCGCATCCGCCGCGGTGAGAACGCCGGCATGAGCATCGCCCGCATCAACGCGTGGTTCTCGTCCTCATTGTCGTCGGCCACCGCGGTGCCCATCAGCACCGAGTTCGACACCCGGGCGGCCTGGTCCGGGTTCGGGTGCGACCGGCCCAGCCGCGGGTCGGCGAACAGCTCGCGGACCTGCTCGTAGCGGGTGACGAGCCAGGCTTCGTCGCCGGCCTGCGTGCGCACCCGCACGACCGGCCCCTCAGCCTGGAGCTCCAGGAGTACCGGTGGCGGGTCGAGCACGGCGGTCTGAGCGAACGGCAGTTGCGGCAGATCGGACATCGAGTTCCCTCCCCAGCTCGGTATACTTTGAAATATACACACGGGAGTCAACATCTGCGACCTGGTAGGACAGTGCGCGTGACGGAACAGCGCAGCGAACGACTGCCTCGAGCGCAGCGACGGGAGCAGATCCTGGCGGCGGCGACCACGGCGTTCGCGCGGGCCGGGTTCGCCGCGACGAGCCTCGACGACGTGGCCCGCGAGGCGGGCATCAGCCGGATGATCGTGTACCGGCACTTCGACTCGAAGCGGGACCTGTACGAACAGGCCCTGGTGCGGATCGGCGACCTCATCCAGGCGGCGACCGCGAGCGAACAGATCTCGATGGCGACGCTGGAGGCGTTCATCGCGACGGCCGCGTCCGAGCCGGACGGGTTCCGGCTGCTGTACCGGCACGCCGCCCGCGAGCCCGAGTTCAGCGGGACCGTGGAACTGGTCCGACGCGGCATGGCCGACGCGACCTACGAGCAGATCGCCGGCCGCATCGCCGATCCGGCATGGGCGAAGTGGGCGGCCGACAGCATCCCGGTGGTCCTGGTCGAGACGATCATGGCGTGGCTGGACGCCGGCCAGCCGGATCCGGAGACCGTGGCCGATCGGGTCCAGTCGATCATCAGGGGTGTCATCACCGCGGCCGGCCGAGTGCCGGACAGCCAACCGTCGACGGCCTCTGCGCACGAATAGGACCAGGGCGCCGTCACGAATGTGTTGCTCACAGCACGGCCTGCGCTGGAGACGATGTCGGTAGACCTCAGAACGCATCACCGACAAAAACGCGGCGGCCCCGCCTCACGAATGAGACGGGGCCGCCGCGGTCGGGCACAGCTCAGAGGGCGCGCCAGTCGAGTACGCCGTCGGCCAGGGAGTTGATCGTCGCCAGCAGGCCGAGACGGGCCTTCCGCAGCTCGGGGTCCTCGGCCATCACGAGCACGTCGTCGAAGAACGCGTTGACGGGACCGGTCAGCGGGCCGGCGACGCCGATGAACTCGGCGAGGCCGGTGGTGTCAGTCCCGAACTGGGCCGTGACCTTGTCGACAGTCTCGTGCAGGGCCAGCTCAGCCGGCTCGACCAGCCGCGCCGGGTCGTAGCCAGGCTCGGTGCCGGCCGGCACGATCCGGCGAACGCGCTGGAGCGCGGCGGCGAGTGCAGCGAAGTCGGCGTCGTCGCCGAGCCGCTCCAGTTCGGCCAGGGCGGCGTCGGCGTCGGCCGGGGTGTCGGCGAGCGGCAGCACGGCCTGCACGAGCCGGTGCTCGTGACCGGCGTCCAGCAGCTGCTGCTCGTAACGACGGACGCTGAACTCGTGTGCGTCGGCCAGCGCCTTCTCCGGCACCTCGACACCCTGTGCGCTGACGCGCTTGGCCGCGGCGGCCAGGCCCCGGCTCAGGGTGATGGCCTTGAGCTGCGGGAACGCCCGCAGGATGCTGACAACGCCGAGGGTGGCGCGACGCAGTGCGAACGGGTCGGAGCTGCCGGTCGGGTTGGCGCCGATGGCGAACAGGCCGGCGAGCAGGTCGAGCCGGTCGGCCAGGGCCAGCAACGCGCCGGGCACGCTGGCCGGCAGCGCGCCGCCCGCGGTCCGCGGCTGCTCCATCTCCGCAAGCGCTTGCGCCACCTCGGCCGGCTCACCGGCGCGCAGCGCGTACTCGCGGGCCATGGTGCCGGCCAGGCTGGACAGCTCGATCACCATCTGGGTGGCCAGGTCGAACTTGGCGAGCTGACCGGCGCGGTCCAGGGTGGCCCGCTCGGCGGCGTCGAGGCCCACGACGCCGGCGAGGTCGGCGGCGACGCCGGCGATGCGCTCGGCACGGTCGGCGACCGAACCGAGCCGCTCCTCGAAGGTCAGCTTGGCCAGCCCCGACTTGTGCTGCTCGGGCGTTTTCTTCTGGTCGGCGCGCCAGAAGAACGCGGCGTCCTCGTACCGGGCACGCAGCACCGACTCGTTGCCGGCGCGCACCAGGTCGACGTCGCACGAGCCGTTGGCGACGGTGACGAAGTTCGGCAGCAGTTGGCCGTCCCGGCCGCGAACCGGCAGATAGCGCTGGTGCTTGCGCATCACCGTGGTCAGGATCTGGCTCGGCAGCTCGAGGTACTCGGCGGCGAACGAGCCGAGGATCGGGTTCGGCTGCTCGACCAGGTTGGTGACCTCGTCGAGCAGGGCGCCCTCGCCCTCGAAGTCCACGGCGCCGCCGACCTCGGCGACCAGCTCGCCGGTGCGGGCGACGATCTGCTCCCGGCGGACCGCGCCATCCAGCACGATGTCGTGGCCGGCGAGGAAGTCGGCGTAACCGTCGGCCGAGGCGACCTCGATCTCCGGCTCCGCCGCGGTCCGGTGCACCCGGGTGTAGCGGCTGCTGGCCAGCGAGGACACGGCGATCGGCACGACAGTCTCGCCGAGCAGCGCGACCAGCCAGCGGACCGGCCGGGTGAACGACAGGCCGGCGTCGCGCCAGCGCATGTTCTTGTCGGCCCGCAGCTCGGCGACGATCTGGCCGAGCAGCTCACTCAGCACCTCGACAACGCCGCGGCCGACATCGGTCTTGACGACACCGACGTGCTCGACGCCGTCCACGTCGATACGGAGCAGCTCCTCGGGCGCGATGCCCTGGCCGCGGGCGAAGCCCTGGGCGGCCTTGGTCGCGTTGCCGTCGGCGTCGAACGCGGCCGTCGCCCGCGGGCCACGAACCGTGCGCTCGGCGTCCGGCTCGCGGGGCTGCACGTCGTCGACCAGCAACACAAGGCGGCGCGGGGTGGCGTGCACGGTGATGTCGCCGTGGCCGAGCCGGGTGCCGCCGAGCTTCGCCGACAGCGCCTCGCGGACTGCCTCGGCGCTGCGCACGACCTCGCTGTGCGGCAGTTCTTCGACGCCGATCTCGAACAGCAGCGTCGCCGGGGCGTTCACGGTCGGCAGCTCGGCCGGCAGCTTGGCGGCGGCCGGCGGCTCCACGACGCCAAGCGGATAACCCATCTCCTCACGGCGCTCCGCCCACAGCTGGGCGGCCTGCCTGGTCAGCGTGCGCATCTGACCGAAAGCCTTCGCCCGCTCGGTGGTGCTGATCGCGCCCCGGGCGTCCAGGACGTTGAACGCGTGGCTGCACTTGAGCACGTACACATAGGCCGGCACCGGCAGCCGCTCGTCGATCATGCGACGGGCCTCGGTGGCGTACTCGTCGAACAGCCGCTGGTTGACCTGGATGTCGGCGTCGTCGAGGTAGTAGCGGCTCATCTCGTACTCGGACTGGCCGAACACCTCGCCGTAGGAGATGCCCGGCGCGTACGCGATGTCCTTGAAGTGGCCGACGCCCTGCAGCGCCATCAGGATGCGCTCGATGCCGTAGGTGATCTCCACCGAGACCGGGTCCAGCGTCAGGCCGCCGGCCTGCTGGAAGTAGGTGAACTGGGTGATCTCCAGCCCGTCCAGCCAGACCTCCCAGCCCAGGCCCCAGGCGCCGAGGGCGGGCGAGGCCCAGTTGTCCTCGACGAAGCGGATGTCGTGGGCGTTGATGTCGATGCCCAGCACCTCCAGGCTGCCCAGGTAAAGCTCCTGGGGGTTGCCCGGGTCCGGCTTGAGGATCACCTGGAACTGGGTGTGGGTCTGGAGCCGGTTCGGGTTCTCGCCGTACCGGGCGTCGTCGGGCCGCACGCTCGGCTCGACGTAGCCGACGTGCCACGGCTCCGGGCCGAGCACCCGCAATGCTGTGGCAGGGTTGGCGGTACCGGCCCCGACCTCGGTGTTGAACGGCTGCACGACCATGCAGCCCCGATCAGTCCAGTACTTCTGCAACGCGAGCAACGCGTCCTGCATCGTCAACACGGGGGAACCCTCTTGCCATCGGTCGTGGGCACTGAGCTGGCGAAACACACCGCCACAGACCCTCCATCCTAGGCGAGCACGGCCTGTGGTCACCCCGCGGGGCGACCACAGGCGCCGGGCGAGCCGTCAGCGCAGGCCGGCCAGCACGTCCCGGACCGCTTGCAGGCTGGCCCGCCACACGCCGGTGGCCAGGCTGATCCGGGCGACACCGAGGGCGCCCAGCTCGCTGATCGCCGGGGTCCTCGGCGTGAACATGACGTTGACGGGGAAATCGACCTGGCGGACGAACTCGGCGATCAGCCCCGGATCGGCGAGCATGATCGGGTAGATGCAGTCGGCGCCCGCGTCGCGGTAGCGCTTGGCCCGTTCGACTCCGTCGGCCAAGACCTCGCCGTGCTGGCCCGGGTCGCCGCTGCCGAGGAACACGTCCACCCGGGCGTTGATGACCAACGGCACGCCAGCGGCGTCCGCCGCCTTGCGGATGCGCCCGACCCGTTCCACCTGCCACTCCGTGCTGCGTAGACCGCCGGCGGTGTGGTCGCTGTCCTCGAGGTTGATGCCGACCGCGCCCGCTCCGAGCACGGCTGCGACCAGTTCGTCAGCCGGGAGGCCGTAGCCGGCCTCAACGTCGGCGGTGATCGGAAGGTCGACGGCCGTCGCGATTCGGCGGACGGCGGCGAAGATCTCGTCAGCCGGGGCCTTCTCCCCGTCGGGGAAGCCGAGGCTGTTGGCAACCGCGCTGCTCGACGTGGCGACAACCGGGAACCCGGCCTCCTCGACCAAGCCGGCGGTCGCCGCGTCCCAGACATTCGGCAGCACCAGCGGATTGCCCCGCTGGTGTCGGTCACGCAGCGCCTTGGCGTGCGCGGCGAGCTCGCTCACTCCGTGCCGTCCAGGGCCGGCGGCTGGTTGCGGCTGATGACGCCGATCCGATTCCACGCGTTGATGGTGGCGATCAGGGCGATGATCTGGGCCAGCTCGGCCTGGCTGAAGTGCTTCTCGGCCTCGGCCCAGGTCTCGTCGCTGACGCCGCCCTCGGCCAGTAGCGTGCCCTCCTCGGTCAGTGCGAGGGCGGCCCGCTCCCGTGCCGTGTAGAAGGACAGCTCACGCCAAGCCGGCAACGCGTAGATGCGCCGCTCATGCTCGCCCTGCTTGCGGGCGTCGGTGCTGTGCATGTCGATGCAGAAGCCGCAGCCGTTCAGCTGCGACGCCCGGATCTTGATCAGCTCGGCCAGGATGGGGTCGATGCCGTCGTGGGCGGACTTGTTGAGCAGCAACATCGCCCGGTAGCTGCCCGGCGCCTCCGTCGCCACGTTGATGCGGGGCAGGTGCGTCACGTACTCGTCAGAACTCACGACAACGACGCTAACCCGGAACTGGTCCACTCGTATGATCCAGGTTGATGCCAAAATCATGGACCAGTGGTGGGCATGAGCTGCACCTCGACCTCGAGCCGGGCTTCGGCCGCCGGGCGGCCCTCGAACGGGCGCTACGGGAGGCCATCCGGTCCGGCCGGCTGACGGCGGGCACCCCGCTGCCGTCGTCCCGAGCCTTGGCGACCGACCTCGGGCTGTCCCGCGGCACGGTGGTCCAGGCGTACGAACAGCTGCTCGCCGAGGGATATCTGACGAGCCGGTCGCGGACGCACACCGAGGTGGCGGCCGTCCCGGGAACAGCAACTCGCACGCAATCGAGAAGTGCGACGAACTTCTCCGTTCCGTACGACCTGGAGCCCGGCAGCCCCGACGTCAGCCAGTTCCCGCGGTCGACGTGGGCGTCGGCGTTGCGGCACGCGGTCACCTCGGCCGTCGACGAAGACCTCCGCTACGGCGATCCCCGTGGCCATCCGGCCCTGCGCCGCGCGTTGGCCGACTATCTGGGGCGCGTGCGTGGTGTGCGCATCAGTTCACAGGCAATTGTCGTGTGTACCGGGTTCACAAACGGTTTGCGGTTGATCGCCACCGCGCTGCGCGACCGCGGCGGCCGAACGATGGCGGTCGAGGACTTCGGTCTGCCGTTCCACGTCGACGCGATCGAGCAGACCGGTCTCCGGGCGGAGCCCGTCCGGCTCGACGACGACGGTCTCGTCGTCGACGAAATCCCGAAAACCGACGGAGTTCTGGTGACCGCCTCACACCAGCTGCCGTGGGGCACGACCCTGCATCCGGCCCGCCGCGGTGCGCTGGTCGACTGGGCTCGCGACAACAACGCGGTCGTTGTCGAGGACGACTACGACGGCGAGTTCCGATACGACCGTCAACCGATCGGGGCAATCCAGGGTCTGGCCCCGGAGCACGTCATCTACGCCGGCACGGCCAGCAAGTCGCTGGCGCCGGCCCTGCGGTTGGCCTGGCTGGCGGTGCCGGACCGGCTGCTCGAGCCAATAGTCAAGGTCCGGCAGCTGTCGGAGCGGGAGTGCCCGGTGTTCGAACAGCTGGCGTTCGCGCACCTCGTCGAGAGCGGCGGACTCGACCGTCACCTTCGTCGAATGCGCACGCACTACCGGAAACGGCGCGACTACCTGCTCGGCGCGCTGGCCACGTCGGTGCCCACGGTCCGGCCCATCGGGATCGCCGCCGGCCTGCACGTCACATTGCTGCTTCCCGACGGAGTCCGCGACGAGGATGCCCAGGCCGTGCTCGCCGAACACGGGGTCGGCGCACATTCACTGGCGGCCTACGCACGCCGCCGATCGGCGGCGCCCGGGCTCGTCATCGGTTACGCCACTCCCCCTGGCCACACGTTTGCGGCCGCCGTCCAGGCATTGGCGACCGCACTGGCCAAACTGGTCTAGGCGGTGCGCTGATACGGCAGCGCAGTGGTCAAGGCGTGCCGGAACTCCTCCACGATGTCCGTGAACACGTGCTCGACACCCGGGTTGATGACCAACCCACCGTCGGCATCGATCTGGAGGTCCCGTTCCAGCAGGAAGTAGCTCTGGATCACGTGCCTCGGCGCGAGCGACTGCACCACCGGGCGCAGCCCGTAGTCGAGGGCCAGCACGTGGGCGAGGCTGCCGCCAGTCGCGAGCGGCAACACCGTCTTGCCCGACAGGCCGAACTGCGGCAGCAGGTCGAGGAACACTTTCAGCAGTCCGGAGTAGGCCGCCTTGTATGTGGGAGTGGCGAGCACGACCCCGTCCGCATCGGCCAGCGTCGCCGCGGCCCGGGCGATGTCCGGATCGGACGTGTCGGCCGCCAGCAGCGGCCCCGGCGGCAGGTCACGCAGCCGCAGGTGCTCGGTGACGAGCCCCGCCCCAGCTAGGCGGTCCGCGACGTAATCGGCCACGCGGGCCGTCTTGGAGCTGCGCGACGGACTTCCGGAGAGGACAACAACAGCAGGCATCACGGACTCCTGGGTTGCTGGTGGGCGGACATGACTACGTGGCGGACAACCCCTCGACCGTCGGTCGACCACTCGGTCGTCGGCCAACTGCTTCGCTGACGTCGGGCTGCTGCTCTGCGGGCGAACTACCGGCCGGTCGGCAGCCGCTCCGTCGACGAGCTACCACTTCGCCGACGAACAAGTGCTCGGCCGTCGAACTGCTCCTCGACCACCGACTCCCGGTCAGCCGACGAACGGCCCCCGACCGACGAACTTCCGGTTCGTCGACGAACTTCTGCTTTTCGACGAAAAGCACGGGTTCGTCGGGTGCGCAGGATCAAGAGGCCATCAGGTGGGGTGTCACCGTCCGGGGTCGCGGATCAGCGGGGACACAGTGCGCTGCACACGTGGCAGAGGTCCACATGCCGCCTGGTGCGGAGATCGTCTGACTGCGCCACGTCATCGACGGTAGGTCAGGCTGGCGACCACCGACAAGGTCGTCCCATGGGGTGAAAACCTGGCTGCTCAGTCGGCGGGCAGCGACTTCGCCGACGGTCGGACGGCTGCACCCAGGCGGCGCATGGCCCGCGGCACGTATCCGTGGGGTGACCGCCAGCGGATCGGAGCGGGCACGAGCAGAGCCGCGGATCGCAGGGTACGGAGCATCGCGGTGCTCGCGGCCGGCGAGTAGGCGGCATGTCCATGCAACCCGATGGCCCATCGCGGCAGGAGGGAGTACGCGAGGTGGGCGACCGCCTGTTCGTAGACCGGCACGCCGAGGCCGAGCACGCCGGGCAGCGGCGGCTTGTGCAGGAACTGGTAGACGATCTCGGATTCGTCGCCGCGGCGGAGTTCGCCGCGAACGCCGCGGAAGTAGGCGGCCATCTGCTCGGTCGAGCCAGGCACCTCGTCCGGGTCGAGACCGACAAGTGCGGCGGAATGGCGTTGTTCGTCGAAATAGCGGTCGGCTTGCGACTTGGTGAGCCGGAAGCCGGCCCGGCGGACGACGGACAGGAACATCGACACTTCGGCGCAGTGCACCCAGAGCAGCAGGTCAGGGCGGTCGATGCGGAACGTCCGGCCGGTGGCCGGGTCCTTGCCGCGCAGGCTGCGGTGCACGGCGCGGACCTTGGCCGCGCCGGCACACACCTCTTCGAGCGGTGCGTATGTACTCATCGCGACGAACCGGGCGGTGCGCGTCAACCGGCCGAGCGGGTCCTCGCGGAAGTTGGAGTTCTGCACCACGCCAGCCGCCGCGAGCGGGTGCAGCGACTGCAGGAACAGGCTGGTGATGCCGCCGAGCCACATGGCGGGGTCAGCGTGCAGGTGCCAGGTGACCGAGTTCGGGCCGACCAGGCCCGAGTCGGCCCCGTTCGACGGCGCAACGCTCACCACTGCGAAGTTACGCCGTCGCGGGGCCGACCCGAACCGCCAGCTCAGTGGCCGACCGTGAACGCGTTCACGGTGGAGAGGTACCGAGCCGAGATCGCACAGGCCGGCGCCATCGCCACTATCCCTTGGTGGACACCGAGACGTAGTCAACGAGCATCGGCTGGCCGGACACCGTCGCGTCGGTGGGACCACCGCCGAAGGCGCCCGGGAAGCCGCCGCCGATCGCCACGTTCAGGATGACGAAGAACCCGTGCTGGGTGGCGTTGTTCCAGGTGGTGGCGTCGACCTGAGAGGCGTTGACGGTGAAGAAGTTGTTGCCGTCGAGGTAGTAGCGCAACTGCTGGGGATTGGCGCCGTAGTCGAGTTCGACGGCGTAGGTGTGGAAGCCGGTCTGACAGCCACCACAGGGGTGTTCGCCGGAACCGAGGCCGGTGGTCTCGTTGCACGGCCCACCAGAACCGGTGCCGCAGTGCAGGGTGGCGAATTCCGAACTGCGGCCGTTGATGTCCTCCATGACGTCCAGCTCGCCGATGCTGGGCCAGTTCGTCGCGGCCGCCGGCCGGGCGGGCGCGCCGAGGGCCCAGAACGCCGGCCAGTAGCCGAGTCCGTTGCTGGTGTTGACGTCGGGCTGCTTGATGGACGCCTCGATGCGCATGACACCGCCGGCCGGCGGCTGGAAGTCGGTGCGCTGGGTCTCGATCCGACCGGAGGTCCAGTTGCCCGAACCGTCCTTTACAGGCTTGATCGCGAGGTGTCCACTGCCGTCGAGATAGACGTTGTCGGTGCTGTTGGTCATCGACTCGACCTCGCCAGTGCCCCAGTTCGACGCGCCACCGGAATAACCGTGGCCGAGGTCGTAGAGCCAGTTCGAGCCGTTGACCGGGGACCCGGCGGCCCCGTCGAAGT
Source organism: Kutzneria sp. CA-103260 (assembly GCF_018263855.1). Taxonomy (GTDB): domain Bacteria; phylum Actinomycetota; class Actinomycetes; order Mycobacteriales; family Pseudonocardiaceae; genus Kutzneria. Next base: position 6,760,997 of record NZ_CP073318.1, read on the forward strand.
CATCGCTCCACACGGTGGTGAAGCCTGTGGGCGGCGCGGGCGCCGCCGAGGCGGACTGGGCGGAGGCGGTGACCGCGATGACGCCCGGTATCAGGACTGCGAGAGCGGATGCGGCGGCTAGCAATCGTCGACGTGCGCGCATGACTCTGGTGACCTCCTTGTCACAGCAGGGTTCACCGGCCGGCCGAGGCAGGGGGCCGACATCCGGTGACCCTTACATGAGAGCGCTCCCACTGGCGCAAGTCAAGGATGCGAACAAAAATCGAACAACATCCACGACGTGAACGAAGGTCGGATCAGCCCGGAAAGCCCAGCTCAGCCCAGGAAACCTCGAAGTAGCGAGGCAGTTCCGGCCAAATGCTCGGCCATGGCCTGTCGGGCGGCCGGCGCGTCGCCGGCGAGTATGGCGTCCACAAGCGCCGCATGCTGCCGGTTGGAGTGCTCGATGTTCTTCGGCAGCAAAGGAATTCCGTCGAGCAGCTCGTTGAGACGCATCCGCGCGTCGGCGACCGCGGCGGTGAGCGACGGCGACCCGCTGATCTCGGCGATCGCCAGGTGCATCCGAGAATCCTTGCGGCGGTACTCCCTCAGCCCGGCGCCCTCGCATTCGGACAGCCGGGCCCGCAGATGCGCACACTCGTGGTCACTCAACTCACGGGTGGCCGCGAACTCCGCCGCGCCCGTCTCCAACACGGATCGCAGGGTCAGGGCGTCCTCAAGATTGTCCACATGGGACACAGAAGTCGGCGCGGCACTCGACGACGCCGCGGACACGAAAGTCCCGCCGTACCGGCCACGGCGGGACTCGACAAACCCGGACTCCTGCAAGGCGTGCAGCGCCTCGCGCAGCGTCACCCGGCTCACGTTGAGCCGGGCGGCCAGGTCACGCTCGGCGGGCAGCCGCTCGCCCGGTGGCACGACGCCCAGCTTGATCGCCTGAAGCAGCCGTTCCACCGTCTCCTCGAACGCGTTGCCCGTCCGGACCGGACGGAACAACGCGTCGCCGGCGGCATCCACCTATTCGGGTGTCACATAGGCGCCGGAGATGCCACCGTCCACCAGGAACTGGGATCCCGTCATGAACGACGAGTCGTCACTGGCCAGGAAGGCAACCGCGGCGGCGATTTCCTCCGGCTCGGCGAACCGGCCCATCGGCACGTGCACCAGCCGACGGGCGGCGCGCTCCGGGTCCTTGGCGAACAACTCCTTGAGCAGCGGCGTGTTCACCGGTCCCGGGCACAGCGCGTTCACCCGGACGCCCTGCCGTGCGAACTGGACGCCCAGCTCACGCGTCATCGCCAGCACGCCGCCCTTCGAGGCGGTGTAGGAGATCTGCGAAGTGGCGGCACCCATCACGGCGACGAACGAGGCCGTGTTGATGATGGATCCCTTGCCCTGGGCCAGCATGTGCGGCAGCGCGTACTTGCAGCACAGGTACACCGAGGTCAGGTTGACGTGCTGGACCCGTTGCCACGCCTCGAACTCCGTGGTGAGGATGGAGTCGTCATCGGGCGGCGAGATGCCGGCGTTGTTGAACGCGATGTCGAGCGAGCCGTAGGTGTCGACGGCCTGTTGGAACATCGCCTCGACCTGACCGGCGTCGGTGACGTCGACCTTGACGAACAGGCCACCGACCTCCTCGGCGGCCTGGGCGCCGGAGTTCTCGTCCACGTCACCGATCACGATCTTGGCGCCCTCGGACGCCAGCCGGCGCGCCGAGGCGAGACCGATCCCGCTGCCACCACCGGTGATCACCGCCACCCGGCCGGCCAACCGTTCTGCCACTTCTCACTCCTCAGTCGCGATGAACACGTTCTTGGTCTCGGTGAATGCGGCGACCGCGTCCGGGCCGAGCTCCCGGCCGAGGCCGGACTGCTTGTACCCGCCGAACGGCGTCCAGTAGCGGACCGACGAGTGCGAGTTGACCGACAGGTTGCCAGCCTCGACGCCGCGGGCGACCCGCAGCGCACGGCCGACGTCCCTGGTCCAGATGGAGCCGGACAGGCCGTACTCGGTGTCGTTGGCGATCCGCAACGCGTCGGCCTCGTCGTCGAACGGCAGCACCACGACAACCGGGCCGAAGATCTCCTCGACGACCGATCGGTCCTTTTCGGATAGTGGGATGAGGACCGTTGGCGGGAACCAGAATCCGGCTCCGTCGGGAGCGCTGCCACGGAATGCGACCGGGGCGCCCTCAGGCACGTACGAGGCCACTTTGTCCCGGTGCGCGGACGAGATGAGCGGGCCCATCTCGGAGTCGGCGCTACTCGGGTCGCCGACCTTGACGCCTTGCACCGCCGGTTCCAACAGTTCCATGAACCGGTCGTAGACGCTGCGCTGCACCAGGATTCGCGAGCGGGCGCAGCAGTCCTGACCCGCGTTGTCGAAGACGCCGTAGGGCGCGGTCGCCGCGGCACGCTCGATGTCGGCGTCGGCGAACACGATGTTCGCGCTCTTGCCGCCGAGCTCCAGCGTCACCCGCTTCACCTGTTCCGCACAGCCGGCCATGATCTGCTTGCCGACCACGGTCGATCCGGTGAACACGACCTTGCGCACCGCCGGATGCGTCACGAACCGCTGCCCGACAACGGATCCCTTGCCCGGCAGGACCTGGAAGACGTCGTCCGGGATGCCCGCGTCCCGCGCGAGTTCGGCGAGCCGGAGCGCGGTGAGCGGCGTCAGTTCAGCCGGCTTGACGACTACGGTGTTGCCGGCGGCGAGCGCCGGCGCGAACCCCCACGCCGCGATCGGCATCGGGAAGTTCCACGGCACGATCACGCCGATCACGCCGAGCGGTTCGGCGAAGGTGACGTCGACGCCGCCGGCCACCGGGATCTGCCGGCCGAACAGGCGTTCGGGCGCGCCGGCGTAGTACTCGACGACATCGCGCGCGTTGCCGGCCTCCCAACGCGCGTTGCCAATGGTGTGGCCGGAGTTGGCGACCTCGATCTGGGCCAGATTCTCGAGGTCGGCGTCGATGGCCGCGGCGAAGCGTCGCAGCAACCGGGCGCGGTCGCCTGGTGCGACGGCCTTCCATGCCGGCAGCGCCGCCTGGGCCCGGGCGATCGCCGCGTCAGTCTGCTCCAGCGTGGCCAGTTCGACGGCGCCGACCAGTTCCTCGGTCGCCGGATTGATCACATCGAAGGTGGTCACTTCCCGTTCCCCGCTCTCGCCACCAAAGCCTTGAACAGTCGCACTTCCGCGTCCTGTTCGGGATGCCACTGCACGCCGAGCACGAAGTCGGCGCCCGCCAGCTCGACCGCCTCCACGACGCCGTCCACCGACCTCGCCGTGACCGCCAACCCGTCGCCGAGCCGATCGACGGCCTGATGGTGCGAACACGACACGGTCGCCGCGCCGCCGAGGATCTCGTTGATCGCGCTGCCCTCAGCCATTTCCACATCAGTGGGGCCGAACTGACCTACCACCGGCCGATGCGCCGACGAACCCGTGACGTCCGGGACATGCTGGGTGAGGGTGCCGCCGAGCGCGACGTTGAGCACCTGCATGCCGCGGCAGACACCGATCAGCGGCAGGTGTGCGGCCAGCGCGTTCTCGACCAGCGCGAATTCCGTCCCGTCCCGATCCGTTCGCAGGCCAAGGGTTTCCGGATGCGCCTGTGCGCCGTAGCGGGCGGGATCCACATCCGCGCCGCCGGCGATCACCAAGCCGTCCAGAAAGGACACATCGCAGAATCCGAGCGGCGGCAACAGGACTGGATTGCCACCGGCAGCGGCCACCGTGTCGATGTAGGTGCGTGGCAGCACTGCCGCGTCCAGATCCCAGGCGCCGTAACGAGTTCGTTCGATGTAAGTGGTGATGCCGATGACCGGTCGGCGGTCAGAGCCGTTCGAAGCCACGGACACGCTCCCAATCGGTGACGGCGGAGTCGAACGCGGCCAGTTCGACCCGGGCCGCGTTGCAGTAGTGGTCGACGACGTCCTCACCGAACGCGTCGCGGGCGATCGCGCTGGCCGCGAACAGATCCTTGGCCTCACGCAAGGACGACGGCACCGACGGCTTGTCGGACGCGTAGGCGTTGCCGGACAGTTCCGGCTCCAGAGTCAGCTTGTTGTCGATGCCGTGCAGACCGGCCGCGATCAACGAGGCGACCGCCAGGTAGGGGTTCACGTCGCCGCCCGGCACGCGGTTCTCGATACGCAGGCCCGCGCCGTGACCGACCAGACGCAGCGCGCAAGTCCGATTGTCGCTGCCCCAAGCGACCGCCGTCGGCGCGAAACTGCCGGGCTGGAAACGCTTGTAGGAGTTGATGTTCGGCGCGAACAGGAGCGTCAGCTCACGCAGACCGGCCAGCTGGCCGGCGATGAACTGCTGTGCGGTATCGGACATGCCGTGCGGACCGTCGCCGACAAAGGTGAGATCGCCGTCCGTGCCGCGCAGGCTGATGTGGATGTGGCAGGAGTTGCCCTCGCGCTCGTTGTACTTGGCCATGAAGGTGAGGCTGCGGCCCTCCTGTGCGGCGATCTCCTTCGCACCGGTCTTGTAGATGGCGTGGTTGTCGCAGGTCGGCAGCGCCTGGTCGTACCGGAAGACGATCTCGTGCTGGCCGAAGTTGCACTCGCCCTTGGCCGACTCGACCATCAGACCCGCACCGCTCATCTCGTTGCGGATACGCCGAAGCAGCGGCTCGATCCGGGAGGTGCCGAGCAGCGAGTAGTCCACATTGTACTGATTGGCCGGCCGGAGATCACGGTAACCGAGGTCGTGTGCCTGCTCGTAGCTGTCGTCGAAAACGATGAACTCCAGCTCGGTGCCGACGAACGCGGCAAGCCCGCGGTCGGCGAGCCGGTCCAGCTGGCGGCGCAGGATCTGACGCGGCGACACGGTGACTGGACTCCGGTCCTCCCACTCGACGTCGCACATGACCATCGCGGTGCCTGGCAGCCACGGCGTGAGCCTTAACGTGCTCAGGTCCGGGCGCATCACGAAGTCGCCGTAGCCGCGCTCCCACGAGGACATCCGGTAGCCGCTGACGGTGTTCATCTCGACGTCGACCGCGAGCAGGTAGTTGCAGCCCTCGGTGGCGTGGTCCAGCACCACGTCCAGGAAGTAGTCGGCCGAGCAGCGTTTGCCCTGGAGGCGGCCCTGCATGTCCACGATGGCCACCAGGACGGTGTCGACCTCCCCGGTCGCTACCAGTTCGCGCAGTGCGTCGACGGTGATCACGGGGACCGCCCTTCCTCGCCCGGCTTCAATGGACTGATCCTGACCCATTGCACGCTCGCGGTCAACATGCGCTAGTGTTGTCTCGTGCGTTGCTATCCGTGGTTTAGCGAGCCGGCCCTGGGTGGGCCCGGCAGCGACCACGTGCGCTGACCACGAAGCACCCAGAGCCGGCAAGGCAGAGGCGAATCGCCTCTGCCTTTTGTTTTGCCCAAGACACCAGGGCAGGCCGGCGGGATCTCCGGCGGTCTGCGGAGAGGAAGCGCCATGTCCACCCACAACCAGCGCATCGTCAGCTCGCGGCCGATGGTCTCGCCCGCGCTGCTTCGCGACGAGGCCCCACTGACCGACGCCGCCGAGGCCGTCGTGGTGCAGAGCCGGACCGCCGTCACCAATGTGCTCAACGGCGACGACGACCGATTGCTCGTCATCGTCGGGCCGTGCTCCGTGCACGATCCCGTGGCCGGCCTCGACTACGCGCGACGGCTGGCCGCCCTGACCGCTGAGCTGTCCGACGAGCTGTGCATCGTGATGCGGGTCTACTTCGAGAAACCGCGCACCACGCTCGGATGGAAGGGCCTGATCAACGACCCGCGGCTGGACGGCTCGTTCGACGTCAACCACGGGCTGCGGATCGCCCGGCAGCTGTTGCTGGACATCCTCGCGGTGGGGCTGCCGGTGGGCTGCGAATTCCTCGACCCGATCACTCCACAGTACATCGCCGACACCGTGACCTGGGGATCCATCGGCGCGCGGACCGCGCAGAGCCAGGTGCACCGGCAGCTGTGCAGCGGCCTGTCGATGCCGATCGGGATCAAGAACTCCACCGAGGGTGACGTGCAGGCGGCCGTCGACGCGGTGAAGGCGGCGGCGTCCAGCCACGTGTTCCCCGGCATCACCGACGACGGTCTGGCCGCGATCTTCTCCACCGCCGGCAACCCCGACTGCCACGTCATCCTGCGCGGCAGCGGCGCCGGGCCGAACTACGACCGGGCCAGCGTGGAGCACACCGTCGACCGGCTGGCGAAGTCCGGCCTCCCCGAACGGGTGATCGTGGACGCCAGCCACGGCAACAGCGGCAAGGACCACCTGCGGCAGCCGGGGGTCGCCGCCGACATCGCCTCGCGGATCGCCGGCGGCGAGACCGAGGTGGTCGGCATCATGCTGGAGAGCTTCCTGGAGCCGGGTCGGCAGGAACTGGTGCTGGGGCACGCCGAGGAGCTGGCGTACGGGCAGAGCGTGACCGACGCGTGCATGGGCTGGGATGTGACGGAGTCCGTGCTCCGTTCCCTCGCCGACGCTGTCGGTCAGCGGCGGGCTTCGCGGTCGGTCGGGGCCGCTTCGACGGTTTCCTCGATTGTGACGGCGTAGTACTCCGTCGTCGCGAACGTCGATTTCGACAGCCGAGCGGTTCGCCGCCGCATATCTCAAGTGCGACGGCCTGGCGCTTCGTCGTCGCGAAGGTCGGCTGCGGCGACCGAGCGGCTTGTCGCCGCGAAGGTGGTCTGCGACGGTCTCGAGGCTCGTCGTCGCCGGGGTCGACTGCGTCCATGTGGTGGTCGCGGTCGGACCGTCGTGTCGCGTTCGATGGATGCGGCCTTCGCCGACCGGTGTTGAAGTGTTGACGAGAGTGGTCAATGGTTGATTCGACTATCAACCATTGACCACTGTGGACCACGCTTGCCTCAGTGGTCTTCGACCAAATGGCAACACGGCGTGCGGGCCACGGGTCGACGCGGGTGGCAGTGTGATCGGCGGCGCACTCGCCGGCAATCGGTTTGGAGATCGTGATGAAGGACGAACTGGAGTTCTTCGACGTCGAGACCGTGCCGTGGCAGCCGGATCCGGCCGCGTCGGGTGTCAGCGAGCGGGTGCTCAGCCGGGAGGTCGACGGTGCGGTGGGCACGCGGATCGCGCGATGGGCACCGGGCACGGAGACGTCCGGTGTGATCCGGCATGACTACTTCGAGGAAGTTCTGCTACTCGAAGGCTCACTGCACGACATCACTCTGGACCGGACGTTCCGCGCCGGACACTTCGCCTCACGGCGGCCCGGGATGCCGCACGGTCCGTATCGGACGGTGGACGGCTGCACCATGTTGGAGATCAGGAGTCGGCCAACTGACGCATCTTGAGCTGGTTGTAGGGGGAGTCGGGTCGCACGCTGATCCGTTCCCCGATCAGGGTTCGGGCCTGCGCGGTGCGGCCGGCGCGAATGGCGGCCTCGACCAGCGTTCGCTGCATGACGTCTCGCTGGGCGTGGCTGCCGCCGAACTCGTGCACATGGCGGCGGATCGGCCAGAGCAGGTCGACCGCCTCGGTGTAGCGGCCGCGGCCGAAGGCGAGCAGTGCTTCGCAGATCGGCAGGCCGACGCGGGCGGTCATGGCGACATTGGTCGCCGGACTGGCTGAGGAACCGGCTTCGCCGACATAGCGGCGACGGTCGGCGATGAGGTCAGCGGCAAGGTTGTCCTCGCCGGCGCCGACGTAGGACATGACGGCGTGCATGTCGTTGAACGCGTTGAACGGGATCGTCATGCGCGGCGGCCAGGTCGCGGCGAGCTTGGCCCAGCGATCTCCGACGTCCTCCCCCAGCAGGTGCAGTCGCCACATCAAGCTGGCCGCGTTGACCACCTCGGTGATGGTGGACTCCTCGGTCGGCGCGAGCCGCTCGTCGTAGACGCCGAGTGCCTCGCGGTGACGGCCGGCTTCCAGCAGGAACAGGCAGTAGTGCCACCAGATGTGCACGCGGAGCAGGTTGCCGCGATCCCAGTCAGATCGCCGGCGGTCCAGCATGGCGATGCCGTCGTCGTAGTTGGCGCGCATCTCGTGGGTGTGACCGACGGCGTGAATGCTCCAGACGTCGGCGGCATCGAGCTCCATCGCGCGCAGCCCAGTCTGTTCGGCGAGCTCCCAGTGGCCGCATTCCTCCAGGCCGAACGCGTACATGCCGAGCAGGTTCGCGTAGTGCGGATCGGCGGGGGTCCATGCCGGCAGCGCACCGCCGATGCGGTCACGGAGCGAAGTGGCGTCGCCGGTGAGGAAGTCGATCTGGTGGCCGACGGCCAGCGCCAGCGCGTCGCGGGGCTGCTCCGCCGTCAGATCGGCGAGCAGTGAACCGGCGGCATGCAGGTCGCCGTCGAGCAGCTTCGCGGCGGCTTCGACGTGCAGGTGTTCGCCGACGGTGAGGTCGCCGGCGCTCTGCCGGAATTCGGCGAACTTGGCCCTGACCGGCGGCACATATTGCGGGTCGGTGCTGAGCACCGCCAGGTACACGCGCATGGCGTTGGCGGTCGGCAGCAACGGGTCCTCAGTGACCGCGCGCTCGGAGCGTTCGCCCACATCAGTGCGGAAGTGCAGCAGCGAGTCGACGGCCCCGTCCAGTTCGTCGACCGCGGCGGCGGTCGCGGCGTGCACCGAAATTCCGTGTTGGTCCAGGCGCATTCCTCCGACGATACGGCCACGTCGGTGGCGGTCGGGCCGAGGCTGCGAGGTGACCAGCGGGCGGGATGGCCGACGGAGGAACGCGGGCGGAGCGAGCTTGAGCAACGGGACATGGGCCGAGCAGGCATCGGTCGAGTGGACGCGGGACAACCAGGCCTGGGTCGCGCAGGCGTGAGTTGAATGGCCGCGAGTCGAGCGGGCGTGAGTTGAACGGGCATGAGTCGAATCGGGTGTGGCTAAACCGGGCGTGGGTCGACCAGACCTTGGGCTGAACGACCGTGGCTCGAACGGGTATGGGGCGGTCGAGGCGTGCGAGTCATGGGTCGCGGGCGTGGCAGAGGGTCCAGGCAGGGGTTCTGAGTGCGGCTGCCAGGAATGAGTTTGCGAGTGGGACCGGCTCAGAGCAGGCCCAGCTGGGCGGCGCGGACGCCGGCTTGGAAGCGGCTGCGGGCGTCGAGGCTGAGCATGGCGGCGGCCATGTCGTTGCGGACGGTCCGGACGCTGACGCCGACCTGGCGGGCGATGGCGTCGTCGGTGAGACCGTCGGCCAGCAGGCGCAGGACCTTGTGGTGGCGGGGTGTCTGCTCGGCCGGGGACTGGTGGCGGCGGTTGCCGGGGCTGCCTTTGCCCCAGACCTGGTCGGCGAGCACGCAGAGCGGCGCGACGGCGGAGGCGCTGCGGTTGACGACTGCCTCGTCGCCGTTGACGACCATCGCGACGGACCGATCGGCCAACAGCATGGTGGTGGGCAGGGTCGGCACGATGCGGGGCGCGGCTCCCCGGGTGCGCAGCCACGTGGCGTATGCGCCGATGCTTGGGGTGCGGATTAGTTCACCGCGCCAGACCTGTCGGAGTTGGGCACCGCGGCGGAGCACGGCTTCGGCGATCGGGGCGGCGAATTCGAAGGATCCGGTCCGGTGCTCGCCGCTGAGGATGACGACCTCGCGTCGGGCGTTGGCGACGAGGTGTTCGGCGAACGAGTTCATCTCGTCCAGGCCGTGGAGCCGGTCGGGGCCCGGTGGCTGATGGCGAGCGATGAGCTGGGCGATCGCCAACGCCTGGGGCCGGACGTCGCCGGCGCTGAGTCCCCACACCCGGCTCGCGGCGAACGCCGGAAGTGCGAGCGCCGGGTCGACGGCGCGGATGGCGCCGCTCTCCTCGACCGAGGCGGCGAGCAGACCGTCGGTGCGAAGTTGGTCGACGGCGGCGGCAAACCGACCGCCGCCGAGGTCGAGCCGGCCGTCGCCGCGGATGACATCGAGCCGGCTGTGGCTGGAGGTGAGTCGGCTGTGGCCGGGGGCGGGACGGTTGTCGCCGAGGTCGAGTGGGCCGTGGCCTTGGTTGAGGTCGAGATGGCGGGCCAGGTCGACGATCCGCCAGCGAACGCGCGTGAGCGCCGTCAGATAGACGGCCTCAGCGACAGCGTCGAGACCCAAGCCGCTCACGAAACCCACCCCCAGGCGCAGGCACCCACTGCTGAGCCGCACCGAATGCTGCCGGCGGTGGCTGACGTGCCGCTTGTTCCGCGCTTGTCCCGGCCGCCTACGCCTCGTTGACCAGGGACACCGCGCCGGCGCAGACGGCGCAGACCAGGGCGAAGATCAGCGGCTCCATGGTGCCGGCGTTGGCCTGGTCGAGCATCGCCCACAGCAGCACCAGCGCGTTGGACAGCCCGAGCAGCACGCACGACACCCCGATCACCGGGCGGCGCACGGGCATGGTCAACACGAGGAATCGGCAGCCCGACGGCGCCCGAACCAGTTCGACGAGGGCCAGCACCACGACGACACCCGGGATGGCGTAGCCGACCCAGGCCAGCATGGGTGTCGGCTTCGGCAGCCCGGAGACCACCAGGAACATGCCGGCGATCACCAGTGTGACGGAGAGCTGACGGATGGCACGCCAGGTCAGCTTCTCGGCCACCGGCAGCCGGTCCGGGCCGGCAGTTCGACCGGGGCCGACAGCCCGTTTGTCGCCAGCGGCCCGCCCAGCGGCGGTCCGCCCGTCACCAACCGTGCGGCTGTCGCCCGCCGACCGACTGATCGGCGCGCGACCGTCACCAGCAGGTCGACCGTCGCCAGAAATCCGGCCATCGCCTGGAGCTCGACCGCCAGCTGAAGTTCGACGAAAAGCTCGATTTCGACGAAAAGCAGATTTTCGACCGCCGGGGTCGCCGTCACCGGTGGAGTGGCCGGTGGCCGGGTAGCCGGCCGCGCGGCGGGCGGCGGGCGGCGGGGCCGAGGTGGGCCGGTCGGAACGAAGGCCGCCGGCGGCGGGCCCGTCGGCGACGAACTGGTCAGGCGCGAACCGGTCAACTGCGGACCGACCAGAGGCCGATCGATCGGCGGGAGACCAGTCCGGGAGCGACCGGTCGGAGGCTGGCTGGCTCGTGACGGAGCGACCAGAGGCGGAACGGTCGACAGCAAAGCGGTGCGGTTGCCTGCGGTCGGACGACGCTGACCAGTCGGACGACGACCACCGGTCCGACGACGAAGGCGGATCCGACGACAACCAGTCGGGCGAAGACGACCGGCCTCGCGGTGAAGACAGCGGATCGGACGGCAGGCCCGGCGTTGGGGACTGGTCGGGTGACGACGACCAGCGGGGTGACGGCGGGCGGCCGGCGGAGGAGGGACGGGGAGTGCGACCGCCGGCGGGGAGGACGTCGAAAACCGAGGGCGCGTCGGAGTTGGGGATTGCGGCGAAGTTCTGATTTTCGACGAAGTCGGTGGCGCGGTCGCGGGCGGGGGTTTGGCGGAGGCGGGCCAGCTCGGCGCGAACGCGAGGGTCACCCGGTTTGCGGCGCATGGCAGTGCGGTAGGCGCGCTCGGCGGTGGCGATGTCGCCGGTCCGCCGAGCGGCGTCGCCCAGCACGAGGTAGGGCCGCACGTGGTCGGGCTGGTATCGAACGGCCTGGGCGGCGGCGTCCACGGCGTCGGGCCAACTGCCGGCGGCACCGAAGGCCTCGGCCAGGGCGATGCGGCACCGCCAGTCGGAGGGCGCGGCCTGGACGGCCTGGCGAGCGGCGGCGACGGCCTCCTCATGACGGGAAAGACGGCTGAGCGCCTTGCTGGCCAAGCGGTGCGCCGACGCCTTGTCGCCGGGAAGCGCTAGCGCGCGGCGCACGGCGGCGAGGGCGGCGGTCGCGTCGCCGCGGTCGAGGAGGGCGCCGGCGAGCCGGCACCAGACCTCGGCGCTGTCGGGATGGGAGTTGGCGGTGCCGCGCAGCAGGGCCACCGCTTTGCGTCGCCGGCCGGAGGCACTCAACTTGGCTGCTCGATCGAGTACGTCTCCGATCGGTTCGACCATCGCTTGTGTCCTCCCGCCAGCCGGACCAGGCAACTCGGGCAAGTCTGGCAGCGGGCGACACGGATCGAGCGGACCCTCTTATACCGGCGTGTCGCGAGGACACACACCGCTGGACGGCCTAATTGATCCGGGCCAGCTCCCGGGCGGACTCGAGCGCGGCGGAGCGGGAGGCGTCGGCGTGCTCGCGGAACTGCGCCAGCGCGGGGTCGAGGTGCGCGAGGGTGAACTCGGCGGTGATGAAGCGCAGGTTGCGGTCGAGACCGACCTGGCTGAGCACTTTGCCCAGGTACGGCTCCAGGTGGTCGAAGTCGGCCCGCGGCGCGCCGGGCGCGTAGGAGCCGCCCTTGGAGGCCGCGACCACGACCCGGGTGTCGACAAGAGCGCCCTCGCCGGTCTCCTTGTTGATGGCGGTCGCCGGGCCGATCACACGGTCGAGCCAGGCCTTGAGCGTGGACGGGATGCTGAAGTTGTACATGGGCACGCCCAGCAGCACGACGTCGGCGGCAAGCAGTTCGTCGACCAACTCCTGGCTGACGGCGGCGTCGGCGGCCTGCTCGGGTGTGAAGTCGGCGGGCGGCAGCATCTTGGTCGCCAGGGTGAGCGCGTTGAGGTGCGGAACGGGCTTCTCGGCCAGGTCACGGTAGGTGTAGACGCCGTCCGGGTTGGCCTGCCGCCAGTGCTCGGCGTAGGTCGCGGACAGCTCCCGGGACACCGATCCCTCGTGCCGGACGCTCGTGTCGATGTGCAGCAGGGCGACCATGACAGTCCTCTCTAACGGGATGTTCTGGTTCAAGAACATACGAGTAAGGATGTTCTGAGTCAAGAACTTCTCCGGAGGCCGTCGACACGTACGATTTGGGCGTGGAGACCGAGCAGCAGCACGTCTGCGCCGCCGCCCAGGGCTGCGGCGAGCGCGACAACCTGAACTGGCTGCTGCACCGCGCCGCCCAGCGGATGGGCGCGGCGATGGAGCGCCACGCGGTCGAGGCCGGCGTCGGCATCCGTGGCCACCTGGTGCTGACCGCGTTGCTCGACGGCCATCAGCAAACGCAACTTGCATTGGGCAATCGACTCGGTCTCGACAAGACGACCATGACGTCCACCTTGGACCGGATGGAGCAGCAGGGACTGATCGTCCGCCGACCTGATCCGAGTGACCGCCGCGTGCGTATCCCCGAGCTGACAGAGAAGGGTCGCCAGGTCCAGGCGGCGGTCCGGCTCGAACTGGAACTGGTCGAACGGGCCGTGCTCGAGGGATTGAGCACGGAGGAGGAGGCGGTGCTGCGGCGCGTGCTGCTGCGGCTGGCGGTGCCCGAGGAGAGCGGCGCCAGCCCCGGCGGCTCGTGCGTGTAGCGATCATCACGCACGGAAGTGGTCACAACAGGGGCAAGGCCGTTCCCCTTTTCAGGTCATATCCCCACACTTTCGTACGGTGAATGACGAAACCGCTGGACCGCCACCCGGATGAGTGACAGATTGAGCGGGCAACTCCGCCTGGGGGCGACATTGAGTGAACGTGGACAAGTTCTCCAGAGGACTCAGCCACTGTTGACTCAAAGACGAGTGTCGGGAAGCCGAGGGGTGAACACGATGCGTAACGACCACATGACGCTCCGCTCGATGGCGGTGCTGGACCTGCTGGTGCCGGACGCACCGTCGGTCCCGGTCGAGGTCGAACTCCGCTACGACACCCGCGACCCGTTCGCCGTGACAGCGGCGTTCCGCTCCGGCCCGTCCGGCTGGGTGGAGTGGTGCTTCGCCCGCGACCTGCTGGCCGACGGCCTGATCGCCGAGGCCGGCTCGGGCGATGTGCGCATCCGCCCGGCGGTCGACGACATCGAGCTGGTGGTGCTGGTCGTCAGCTCGCCGGCCGGCCTGGCCATGTTCGAGGCCTCCGCGCAGGAACTGGCCGACTTCCTGGACCGCACCTACGACCTCGTGCTGCCCGGCACCGAGAACCAGTGGGTCAGCGTGGACGACGCCCTCACCACCCTCATGCCCTACGACCTGGGCTGAGTCCGCCCCGCTCATACGGCACAGCCCCCGTACGGCACAGATCACACCCGGCCAGGAACAACGCCCCGTCCGCCCCTGTTGGGATGTTTCGTTGCTGCATGCAAACATTCCGTGAGGGAGCCGTGCGGTGGGGTTACGCCAGCTGAGCCCGAAGGTTGTCGTCAGCGTGGTCTTCGTGGCCGCGCTTTTTGTCAACATCCTTGACACCACGATCGTCAATGTCGCGCTGCCGACGATCGCCGACCAGTTCCACGTGACGGCGGCCGACGCCGGCGCGGTGGTCGTCGGCTACCTGCTCAGCCTCGCGCTGGTGATCCCGGCGTCCGGCTGGCTCGGCGACCGGTTCGGCAGCAAGCGGGTGTTCCTGACCGCGCTCGCGATCTTCACGGTGGCCTCCGCGCTGTGCGGCGTGGCCCAGTCGCTCCCCCAGCTCGTCGCGTTCCGCCTGCTCCAGGGCCTGGGCGGCGGCATGCTCGCGCCGATCGGCCTGGCCATGCTGTACCGGGAGTTCCCGCTGGCCGAGCGCATGCGGGTGAACCGCGTGCTCATCCTGCCCACGGCGGTCGCGCCGGCGATGGGACCGGTGCTGGGCGGCCTGCTGGTGGACACCCTGTCGTGGCGGTGGGTGTTCTACGTGAACCTGCCGGTCGGCGTGCTGGCCTTCCTCTTCGGGCTGTTCCTGCTCCGTGAGCACCGCGAGCCCGGCGCCGGGCGGTTCGACCTGGCCGGCTTCCTGCTGTCCGGGGTCGGCTTCGCGCTGCTGATGTACGCGTTGACCGAGGGCGCCACGTTGGGCTGGGGCTCGCCGCAGATCCTGGTCACCGGCGTGTTGGGTGCGCTACTGCTGGCCGCGACCGTGCTGGTGGAGCTGCGAGTGCCGGAGCCGATGCTGGACCTGCGGCTGTTCGGCGACCGACTGTTCCGCACGATCAACATCGCACAGCTGGTGTCGACCGCCGGTTTCCTCGGCACGCTGTTCGTGTTCCCGCTGCTCTACCAGTCGGGGCTGGGCGTCTCGGCCTGGCAGACCGGGCTGACCACGTTCCCGGAGGCGGTCGGCGTGCTGCTCGGCACGCAGATCGCCAGCCGCGTGTACTCGGTGCTGGGGCCGCGACTGCACATCGTGCTGGGCGTGGTGAACGCGGCGGTGGCGATGATGCTGCTGACGCTGGTCGGGCCGGCGACGCCGCAGTGGATCGTAATGTTGATCATGTTCTACCTGGGGCTGGGCATGTCCAACAACTTCAACCCCGCCCAGACGGCCGCGTTCGCCCAGGTGCCGGCGGCGAAGACGGGGCGGGCGTCGACGCTGTACAACTCGGGCCGCCAGGCCGGGTCGGCGGTCGGTGTCGCGGTGCTGGGCAGCGTGCTGGCCGCGGCGGGCGCGGGTGGCGGGCACCTGTTCGGCTACCAGCTGGCGTTCGTGGTGGCGGCCGGGCTGATGATCGCCGCCGGCGCGGTGGCGCTGCTGATCAAGGACCGCGACGCGGCGGCGACCATGGCCACGCCGGCCCGCGCGGAGACGTCGGAGGCCATCGAGCCGGCAGGGGCCTGAGTAGCGGCAACAGCCGACATAACCGGATTGAATATCCGGTTATGGCCGGCGGAACCGGCGCCGGCGGGCGGGCGCCATGCGATGGCCAGTTCGAGAGCCCTGCCGACGGACCGGCCATCTGGCGGTTTCGGGCGGGGCGGCTGCCGACGCGAGCGAAGTCGGCGGGAGTAGTCATGATCACCCGAACGGGGGCGGTGGGCTTCCGCCCTTCTCCGTAAAAGCGGAGGTAGGGGGTGTGGACGGGGGCAGCCGATCACCCTCCCAGGTGACAATCGGCGGCCCGGTCGTGCGAGGCTAGGCGGAGCACGGCGTGATCAACCAAAGGGATTTGCACGATCTGGCCGCGAAACCCGCGTCACGTCGGCGGCCGGGGTGCGTCACACCGGTGCGAGCGCCGCGATGTTGTCTGCACCGAAGGGCTGGGAGGCGGAAGACGTGGTTGACCGCAAGGAATGGTTGGTGACCTGCCGGGACGTGGCAGGCCGTCGCCGTGACCTCACGGTGTTCGTCAGCCAGGGCCACGTGGTGCTGGTCGCGCCGCCAGGCGAGACGGCGGTGCTGGCGCCGTTGGAGGTGGGCCGACTGCGGGCGGCCCTGCGCGACGCGGTGGTGACGGCGTCCGAGCCGGCGTGAGGCTCCGACGGGCCGTCCGGGAGGACGCGCCGGCGGTGCTCGGCCTGTTCGACGAGGCCGTGCGGTGGCTGACAAACAAGGGCCGCACCGAGCAGTGGGGCACGGGGCCGTTCTCCACGAACCCGAAGCAGGTGGCCAGGGTGGAGAGTTGGCTGGCCGACGAGGCCTGGCTGGCCGAGACGGGCGATCGAGCGGCGGGCTTCGTGGCGTTCGGGACGCCGCACGCGTACGTCCCACCGAGTGACGTGCCCGAGCTGTACGTCTCGGGTCTGGTCGGCGGACGGTTTCCGCGAGCGCGGGGCGCGGGCCGGATGCTGCTCGAACACGCGCGGGCGCGCGCCGTCGAGGAAGGCGTCGAACGAGTGCGCCTGGACTGCTACGCCGACGAAGACCGAGTGCTGGTCGATTTCTACCGTTCGGCCGGATTCACGGCGACCGACGAACTCGTGGTCGCCGGCAAGCCGGTTCAGGTGTTGGAGCTGCGCCTGCGCTGACGGACCAGCGCCCACGACACGAACCCGAGCCAGACCAGGCCGGCGCACCCCAGCGCGACCCAGCCGGCCCGCAGCGCGGCGTCGTCCATGAGCGCGGCGCTCACCACCGCGCACGCGATCGCCAGCACGCCGAAGCCCAAGTGGAACGGCCTGGCCCGAAACTCTCCCCACCTCGCCATGGTCGGTCATGCTGCCACGACCACTTCCTACTCACGAGTAGGTAGTGGCATCATCGCACCATGAGCCGATCGTCGCCGCTGGCCGGCAAGCGCATCCTGATCACCGGCGCGTCCTCCGGCATCGGCCGCGCCACGGCGTTCGCGGTCGCCGGGCTCGGCGCGATCCCACTGCTGGTCGCCCGCCGCGCCGACGAGCTGGCACAGGTCCGGGACCAGATCGTGGCCCGCGGCGGCCAGGCCCACAGCTACCCGTGCGACCTGACCGACGCCGAGTCCGTGGAGACACTACTCAAACGGGTGCTCGCCGAGCAGCCCCGGGTGGACATGCTGGTCAACAACGCCGGCCGGTCCATCCGGCGGTCGCTGAACAGCTCGCAGGACCGCCACCACGACTTCGAACGCACCATGGCGATCAACTACCACGCACCGGTCAGGCTGGTGCTCGGCCTGCTGCCGCACTTCCAGGCCAACGGCGGCGGGCACGTGGTGAACATCTCGTCCATGGGCGTGCAGACGCGCACCCCGCGGTTCGCCGCCTACCTGGCGTCCAAGGCCGCGCTGGACGAGTTCAGCCAGGTCGCCGCGGCCGAGACGCTGCGTGACCGGATCACGTTCACCACGGTGCACATGCCCCTGGTGCGCACGCCGATGATCGGCCCGACCCGGCTCTACGACCGGATGCCGGCCGCCACCCCGGAACGGGCCGCCCGGCTCGTGCTGCGCGCACTGGTCAAGCGACCCAAATCCGTGGACCTGCCCTTCGGCCGGCTCGCGGCCACCAGCTACGCGGTCGCGCCGAAACTGGTCGAGCGGGTGCTCAACCTCGCCTACCGGACCCGGTCGATCTGACCGGTCAGGCCGCGCGCCAGGTGCCGCCGTTCGGGTTCGCGTGCGACGGCAGCCAGGTGCTCACGTCACTCGTCAGCGGATTCACCCGTCGCGCGTGCCAGTCCCGCTGGCACTGGTCGGAACAGAAGAAGTCAGACGGAGAGCTGACTCGCTCGGTCCCGCAGACGACACAGGGTTCGGTCATCCCACCCACCTCCCGGGTCGACGTCCACCATGGACGCTAATTCGGCAATGGGACGGTGGTGTTTCGGAAGTATGTCGACTCGACACCCGAAACGCCCCGATTCACGCTGGTGGCGCAACCGGGAGCCACCTGAGCCACCCACATGGCCCTACGTCTCAGCGGCGGCGGCCGGTGCCGAAGATGCCTCGGGTGATCTCCCGGCCCAGCGCGGAACCGGCGGACCGCAGGAACGACTTCACCGCCGGATTGCCCAGCACCTGACCGATCAGCCCCGGATCGTCGGCCTCCTTGCGTCGGGCGGCCGGCGCGGACTCCTCCTGCGGCTGGGCCTCGGCCGGCGGGGCGACCTTGGCCAGCAGCATCTCGTACGCCGACTCCCGATCGACCGACTGCGAGTACTTGGCCGCCAACGATGACGAGGCCGCCTCCTGCTTGACTGCGTCCACCCCGATGGAGGCCATCAGCGAGCGCGGCGGGCGCAGACGGGTCCAGGCCACGGGAGTCGGCGCGCCCTGTTCACTCAGGACGGTGACGACAGCCTCGCCGATGCCGAGTGTCGTGAGGGCCTTGCCGAGGTCGTAGTGCGGCGTCGTCGGATACGTCTTGACGGTCTGGGCCAGCGCCTTCTGGTCGTCCGGGGTGAAGGCCCGCAACGCGTGCTGAACCCGGGCACCGAGCTGGGACAGCACCGCGTTGGGGACGTCGGTGGGCAACTGCGTGCAGAAGAACACGCCGACCCCCTTGGAGCGGATCAGCTTCACCGTCTGGACGATCTGCTCCAGGAACGCCTTGGAGGCGTCGGCGAACAGCAGGTGCGCCTCGTCGAAGAAGAACACCAGCTTCGGCTTCTCAAGATCACCCTCCTCGGGCAGCTGGTGGAACAAGGCGGCCAGCAGCCACATCAAGAACGTGGAGAACAGCGCCGGATTGCCCTGCAGCTCGGACAGCTCCAACAGGCTGATCACGCCACGACCGTCCCGCGACCGCATCAGATCGGCCGGATCGAGCTCGGGCTCACCGAAGAAGGTGTCGCCGCCGTTGGCCTCCAGGTTGAGCAGCGACCGCAGGATCACGCCGGCCGTCGCCGACGAGACCCCGCCCAGACCCTTCAGGTCCGCCTTGCCCTCGTCACCGGTCAGATGCTGGATCACCGACCGCAAGTCCTTGGTGTCCAACAACGGCAGGCCCCGCGAGTCGGCCCAATGGAAGATCAGCCCCAGGGTCGACTCCTGGGTGTCGTTCAACCCCAACACCTTCGACAGCAGAATCGGGCCGAAGCTGGTGATCGTCGCCCGCACCGGGACCGCCGAACCACCCTCCCCCAACGACAGGAACTGCACCGGAAACCCAGCGGCCTGCCAGTCGTCCCCCGTCTCGGCGGCCCGCTTCGACACCTTGTCGCCGCCCGCCCCCGGCCGCGACAGGCCCGACAAGTCGCCCTTCACGTCCGCCATCACCACCGGCACGCCGGCCGCCGACAACTGCTCGGCCATCAACTGCAAGGTCTTCGTCTTGCCAGTGCCGGTCGCGCCGGCGATCAGGCCGTGCCGGTTCAACGTCGCCAACGGCAGCCGCACCCGAGCCTGCGCCCGGACCGTGCCGTCCACCACCACCGACCCCAGCTCCAGCGCGCCCCCCTCCGTGGCGTAACCGGCGGTGATCTCCTCGAAAGCGTCCACAACGACCTCCCGACAGCCCGAACGGCACAGCCGACACCGACACTAGGCCGAACAGACCAAAATCGCGCGTTCAGCCGAACACGCACAGTGGCGAGATAGGCTGCTAGGGGTGACTGATCGTCTGGTGTGGATCGACTGCGAGATGACCGGGCTCGACCTGGGCAAAGACGCCCTGATAGAGATCGCCGCCCTGGTCACCGACGCAGAACTCAACGTGCTCGGAGACGGCGTCGACGTGGTCATCCACGCCGACGACGAAGCGCTCGACGCGATGCCCGACGTGGTGCGAGACATGCACGCCCACTCCGGCCTCACCGAAGAAGTGCGCCGCTCCACCACAACCCTCGAACAAGCCGAGCAACTCGTGCTCGACTACATCCGGCAATGGGTCCCCGACGCGCGCACCACACCGCTCGCCGGCAACAGCATCGCCACCGACCGCGGCTTCATCGCCCGCGACATGCCGGCCCTCGACAGCCACCTGCACTACCGCATGGTCGACGTCAGCAGCATCAAGGAACTCTGCCGACGCTGGTACCCGCGCATCTACTACGCGCAGCCCGCCAAGGGCCTCGCCCACCGCGCGCTGGCCGACATCCACGAATCCATCCGCGAACTCGCCTACTACCGGGCCACCGCCTTCGTCCCCCAACCCGGCCCCACCAGCGAACAAGCCCAGAACGCGGCCGCCGAGATCCTCCGCGCCGCCGCCGAGGGGTAACCCGTTTTTGAGGCTGGGCGCGCGTGCGCTAGCCTTGTGGACGTCGCCGCCGGAAACGGCGAAGACGCTCCATGGTGGGTGTAGCTCAGTCGGTAGAGCACTGGGTTGTGGTCCCAGGTGTCGCGGGTTCGAATCCCGTCACTCACCCGCGACGAAAGGGGAGGCGCTGCTCGCGCCTCCCCTTTCGTCATGCTCAGTGCTTTTGTGGGGGCACGGCCCCCACGCCCCCACGCCGGGGCTCGCCCCGGACCCCATCGTGGTGGGGCGTGTCGGGTGTGATGGTTGCCACCTATATCGGGTTTGTGCGCAACAGGTCTGGCAGGCGGTCGGTGATCGCTGGGGAGCCGCCCAAGAGTGACGTGACCATGCAGGCTCCGATGACCAGGACCATGGTTGCCTGGGCGTCCTTGGCGGGGTCAGAAGCGCCTTCGGCGCGGAGTAGGGACTCCAGGGAGGAGAGGCCGGGGAGGCCGAATTCCTTCCACAGGGCGGATTGCAGGTCGGGGTGGTCGCGAAGAGAGGCCATGAGGCCGGGGAGGGCGGCCCTCACCTCGGGGCGGTGGAACAAGGTCTGGGTGTAGGCGAAGGAGCCACGGACCCAGTCGGAGGAAGTGGTGGCGTCCAGGACGGGCGTGGGGGCGTCCTGCCAAGAGAAGACGGCCTCGAAGACGAGATGGGTCTTGGAAGGCCATCTCCGGTAGAGGGCCGGCCTTCCCACGGCGGCGCGGTCGGCGATGGCGACCATGGAGAGCTTGTCCCAGCCGACCTCGACCAGGAGATCACGGGCGGCCTGCAGGGCGGCGTCGTCTATCGCACGGTCGCGAGGGCGGCCCCGGGCACGGTCGGACTGGTCCATTGGCGTCATTGTGAATAACGTAACACGCTGTTACGTTATTAGGGTGGTCCTCGAGGGCAAGACAGTGATCGTGTCCGGGGTCGGAGCCGGCCTCGGCCGGCAGACCGCGCTCGCGGCGGCCCGGGACGGCGCGAACGTCGTCCTCGGCGCGCGGACGGAAGCCAACCTGACGGCAGTGGCCGAGGAGATCGGGCCGCGGGCGGCGTATGCCGTCACCAACATCACCGACGCACAGGCGTGCGAGAACCTGGTGTCGGTGGCGATGGAGAAGTTCGGGGCGGTGGACGCCGTGATCCACGTGGCCGCCCGCGACCGGGTGTTCGGCGGGCTTGAGGGCGCCGACCTGGACCTGTGGCGGAAAGTGTTCGACGTCAACGTCATCGGCACCATGCGGCTCACCCAGGCGGCGCTGCCGGCGTTGACGGTGCGCGGCGGGTCAGTGGTGATCATCGGCACCCAGGCGGCGTTCTCGCCGACACTGCCGCAGGCGGCCTATGCCACGTCCAAGGGCGCGCTGCACGCGGCGATGTTCTCGCTGGCCAAGGAACTCGGGCCGCGCAAGATCCGGGTCAACTCCGTGGTGCCCGGCTGGATGCTGGGCCCGAACGTCGAGATGTACATCCAGTGGACCGCGCAGAGCCGGGGCGTGCCCGAGGAGGAGATCAAGGCCGAACTCGCCGCCAAGGCCGCGCTGGGCGAGATCGCCGGGGACGTCGACGTGGCCGAGGCGGCGGTGTTCTTCGCCTCCGACCGGGCGCGGATGCTGACCGGCCAGACCCTGTTCGTCAACGGTGGCGAGTACTTCCGCTGAGGGGAAAAGCGATGGCGCACAAGGTGATCGTGTGGGGCACCGGGGTCGTCGGCAAGCTGGTGATCCGCGAGCTGCTGGACCATCCCGAGTTCGAGCTGGCCGGGGTGATCGTGCACGACCCGGCCAAGGACGGCGTCGACGCCGGCGTGCTGATCGGGGCCGACCCGGTCGGGATCGTGGCGACCACCGACGTCCAGTCCGCTTTGGACGGTGAGGCCGACGCGGTCGCCTACTTCGGCCCCACGGCGGAGTTCGCGCTGGAGAACATCGAGAACATGGCGCGGGCGCTGCGGTCCGGCAAGCATGTGGTGTCGACCGCCATGACGCCGTTGGTGTATCCGGACGCCTGCCCGCCCCAGGTCCGCACCGAGCTGGAGAAGGCGTGTGCCGAGGCGGGCAAGGCCTGCTTCACCACCGGCATCGATCCCGGCTTCGCCAACGACCTGTTTCCGTTGACATTGCTGGGGGTCTGCGGGCGGGTCGACAGCGTGCGGATCCAGGAGCTCGTCGACTACGCCAGCTACGCCGGCGACTACAGCAAGGTCATGGGCTTCGGCCTGCCGGTCGACACCCAGGCCATGCTGGAGATCCCCGAGATCCTGATCTTCGCCTGGGGGCACACCATTCCCATGATCGCCGACGCGGTCGGGGTGAAGCTGGACCGCGTCGACACCGTCTACGAGAAGTGGGCGGCGCCGGAGCGGATCTCCTACCAGCACGGGGTGATCGAGCCCGGACACTGCGCGGCCGTGCGGTTCGAGATCCGGGGCTGGGTGGGGTCCGAGCCGCGGATCGTCATCGAACACGTCAACCGCATCACCAACGCCGCCGCCCCGGAATGGGCGCGGGCCGCGTCGGTGGACAACGACGCCTACCGGATCATCGTCAAGGGCAGCCCCGAGATCACCCAGGAGACGGCGTTCCGACACGAGGTCGACGGCGACCCGGTCAGCGGTGGCTGCCTGGCCACCGGGATGCGGGCCGTCAACGCCGTGCCGTACCTGGACGACCTGCCGCCACGCCTGGTCTCGGCGCTGGACCTGCCGCTGATCCCGGGGCGCGGGGTGATCCGCTAGACGAGTAAGTCCGAAGGTGGGGCGGTAGCCGGAGACGGACGAAGGGTGTTCAAGATCAGTTTGTGAGGACCGACCGCACGGCGTCCTCGGTCCGGGCCACCACGGCCGGGCCGTCGTCGGCGGTGATGATCGGACGCTGGATCAGGATCGGGTGCTCGGCCAGGGCCTTGATCCACCGCGCGCGGGTCGCCTCGGTTCGTTCCCACGTCTTGAGAGCGAGCTCGGCGGCGACCTTCTCGCCGGTGCGGGCGATGTCCCACGGTTCCAGACCCAGCCGGTCCAGCACGGCCACCAGCTCGGCCTCGGTCGGTGGGTCGTCGAGATAGCGCCGCACGGTGTACTCGGCGCCGGCCTCGTCCAGGATCGACAGCGCCGAACGGCACTTCGAGCACGCGGGGTTGATCCAGATTTCCACGGCCCCAGCTTACGGCTGGTAGCTTCGGATCCATGTTCCCAGTCGGCGCCGAAGCCACGATCGGAGAGCTCACGGCGGACTCGCACCCGCTGCTTGCCCGGCTGCGCGCGGCGGAGCCGGTGTCCTGGCTGCCGGCGCTGAACGGGTGGCTGGTGACCCGGCACGACCTGGCGTTGCAGGTGATGCGGGACGCGGCGACGTTCACGGTGGACGACCCGCGATTCTCCACCGGACAGGTGGTCGGGCCGTCGATGCTGTCCCTGGACGCCGACGAGCACGCCCGGCACCGCGCGCCGTTCTCACGGCAGTTCCGGCCGAGGGAGATCGCGGACCGATTCGGCGACTTCGTCCGCGCCGAGTGCGACCGGCTGGTGGACGGCTTCGCCGACACCGGGCGGGCGGAGCTGCGGCGGGCGCTGGCCGGGCCGTTGGCGGTGGCCGTGGTGGCCGACGCGCTGGGGCTGGACGGCACGGACGCGAAGCGGGTGCTGGCCTGGTACGACGCGATCGTGTCCACAGTGGCCGACATCTCGGCCGGGCGAAAGCCGGATTCCGTTGGCGTGGAGGCGTTCGGCGAGCTGCGGGCGCACATCGAGAGCTCGGTGGCGCGGCACAACCCGTCGCTGCTGGCCGACGCGGCCGAGGCGCTGGCGCTGCCGGAGGTGGTGTCGAACGCGGCGGTGCTGATGTTCGGCGGCATCGAGACCACCGAGGGCATGATCGCCAACGTGCTGCTGCACCTGTTGAACGATCCGTCCCAAATGGACATCGTCCGGGCCGACCGGTCGCGGATCCCGGACGCCGTCGAGGAATCGCTGCGTATGGAGCCGGCCGCGGCGGTGGTCGACCGGTATGCCACGCGGGACGTGGAACTGGCCGGGGCGTCGATCAGGCGCGGCGATCTCGTCACCGTGTCGCTGACGGCGGCCAACCGGGATCCGGCGGTGTTCGAGAACCCGGACGTCTTCGATCTGCGGCGCCCGAACCTGCGCAAGCAGCTGGCCTTCGCACACGGCCCGCACTTCTGCCTCGGCGTCGACCTGGCCCGGTTGGAGACGCGGATCGCCGTCGAGACCGTGCTGGATCGCTTGCCAGGTCTGGAACTGACCGAGCCGGCCGAGCCGACGGGCCTGGTGTTCCGCAAGCCCGACGGTGTGCACGTGCGCTGGGCGACGGCGTGACACTGGAACAGGTCGCGGCCTACGCGTTGCAGTTCCCGCAGGCGACCGAGGAGAACCCGTTCGGCCCGGGGCTGGACGTGTACAAGGTCGAAGGCAAGGTGTTCGCGATCCTGGCCCCGAGCGGGCCGTCGGTGTCGCTCAAGTGCGAGCCGAGCCTGGCGATGCACCTGCGGCAGCAGTACGACGGCGTGACGCCCGGCTACCACCTGAACAAGAAGCACTGGAACACGGTGCGGCTGGACGGCGACATCCCGCCAGACCAGATCGAGGAGATGATCGAGCACTCCTACGAGCGGGTGGTCGCCGGCCTGCCCAAGATGGTCCGGCTACGGCTTCGGTAGCACCTTCACCGATTCCCACACCTGCTCCGGCAGATCCTCGCCGCGGGCCATGGTGACGGTCAGGCCCCAGGCCATCAGGAAACCCAGCAGCCCCAACGCCAGTCCGGAGATGCCGAGCACGAGGCCCACCAGCCACATCAGCTGCCGCAGTGGGCTGATCAGCGTCAGGACCGGCGTGATCACCAGCGCGAGCGCGATGTAGCCGGCCGATCCGGCCTGGTCCATCTTCAGCACCAGACGTAGCAGACGGTGTTGGCGGGTCATGGTTCTCGCCTCCCTCGGTGTCACCGCCGACGGTAGGCGGGTGCGGGAAGCGAGTCGATTACGCGCGAGGTAAGGAAGTCTCCGCGCGCCGCGGCTGGTTGTGGTTGTGCCACAGCCAGCGCACGTCCCGGCCGAAGGACCAGACCAGGGAGGCCAGTGCGAGCCCGACCACTGCGATCGACGCGTTTTCGGACAGCAGGCCGGACGCAGCGACGACAAGCAGGATGCCCTGGGCGGCGGCGACGGTCTTGCGGGCGAAGCTCGGCGGCAGCGCGCCCTTCAGCCACGGCATGACCCAGCCGGCGGCGACGAAGACGTACCGCATGGCCCCGATGAGCAGCACCCATGGCCCCAGCGACTCCGCGACGAACACGCTCAGCACCAGGATCAGGAACGCGTCGACCTCCATGTCGAACCGCGCCCCGACCGCGGTGGCGGTGCCGGTGCGGCGGGCGACATGGCCGTCTACGCCGTCCAGGATCAGCGCCACCACGGAGAGCGCCACGATGGCGACCGTCGAGTGGCCGTGCATGAAGCCGTCCGCGACCAGCGCGGTGACGCCGCCGACCAGGATGGCGCGGAACATGGTGACCCAGTTGGCCTGGCCGAACGTCCGAGCTCGGGTGCGGTGCAGTGCGTAACCGAGGGTCGCACATGTCACCACCGCGCACGCGGTGCCGGCGGCCAGCGCGCTCGGGCCGATGCGCAGCGCCGCCCACAGCAGGGCCAGCAGGACCAGCTGCGCGCCGAGTCCGGCGACCACGCCGGGGGTCACCGTCGATACGTGCCGAATCTGAGTGGTCACCTTGCCTCCACGCGTGCTCATGCTCCGGTCAGAACACGTGCACTGTGGTAGAAGGGTTCAAATGGACCTGTCCGCACACGCGTTCTGGTTGCTGCGCCCGGGTGAAGGCGAGATCCGTCCGGTGCCGCTGACCGCCCCCGCCCCCGGCGAGGTGCTGGTCAGAACGCTGTTCTCCGGCGTCAGCCGCGGCACCGAGACCCTGGTGTTCCGGGGTGGCGTGCCCGCCAGCCAGCACGACCTCATGCGCGCGCCGTTTCAGGACGGCGAGTTCCCCGCCCCGGTCAAGTACGGCTATCTCAACGTCGGCGTCGTCGAGGCCGGCGAGCCCGGCCTGGTCGGGCGAACCGTGTTCTGCCTGTACCCGCACCAGACACGATACGTGGTGCCGGCCGCCGCGGTGACCGTTCTGCCCGATTCGGTGCCGGCTGCCCGTGCCGTGCTGGCCGGCACGGTGGAGACGGCCGTCAACGCGGTGTGGGACGCCGCTCCCCTGCTCGGCGACCGGATCGCGGTGATCGGCGCCGGCATGGTCGGGTGTTCGGTGGCCGCGCTGCTGGCCAAGTTCCCGGGCGTGCGGGTTCAGCTGGTGGACGTCGACCCGTCACGGGCGGCGGTGGCGGCCTCGCTGGGAGTGGAGTTCGTGGCGCCCGGGGACGCGGCCGACGGCTGCGACCTGGTCGTGCACGCCAGCGCGACGTCGGCGGGGCTGACCCGGGCGCTGGAGCTGCTCACGCCGGAGGGCACGGTCGTCGAGCTCTCGTGGTACGGCGACAAGCAGGTCAGCGTCCCGCTCGGGGAGTTCTTCCACTCCCGGCGGCTGGTGGTCCGCAGCAGCCAGGTCGGCACCATTCCGGCCGCCCGGCGGGGCCGGCACACCTACGCCAGCCGGCTCGCGGTGTCGCTGGAGCTGCTGGCCGACCCGGTGTTCGACGCCTTGATCACCGGCTCCAGCGACTTCGCCGCGCTGCCCGAAGTCATGCCGCAGCTGGCCGACGGCCGGCTGCCGGCGCTGTGTCACCGCATCGTCTACCCGTCAGGAGGATGACCTTGTTCAGCATCACCGTCCGCGACCACATCATGGTCGCGCACAGCTTCCGGGGCGAGGTGTTCGGACCGGCCCAGCGGCTGCACGGCGCGACGTTCGTGGTGGACGCGACGTTCCGGCGGGCCGAGCTCGACGACGACAACATCGTGGTCGACATCGGCCTGGCCAGCCAGCAGCTGAGTGAGCTGCTCGGCGAGCTGAACTACCGGAACCTGGACGAGGAACCGGCCTTCGCCGGCGTCAACACCTCGACCGAGTTCCTGGCCAAGGTCATCGCCGACCGGCTCGCCGACCGCGTCGGGGCCGGCGCGCTCGGACCGTCGGCCAGCGGGCTGTCCGGCATCTCCGTCACGCTGCACGAGTCGCACAACGCCTGGGCCAGTTACGAGCGTTCACTGTGACTTTGCCTGTGAACTCAGTTCACACGGTTTGGCCCGCGCAGGTCGTGGACGTCGCCGCCCCCAGTGGCGGCAACGTCTACGACCGGCGGGTGAGCGCCGGCTTATCGGCGCTCGGCTGGAATGTCGACGAAATCCTGGTCGGCGGCGACTGGCCGCGACCCGACGCGGCGGCGCGGGCGGAGTTGGCGTCGGCGCTCGACGACCTCGATTCCGGCGAAGTCGTGCTTTTCGACGGTTTGGTCGCGTGCGGCGTTCCGGAGATCGTCGTGCCGGCGGCCCGTCGGCTGCGCGTCGTCGTGCTGGTGCATCTGCGGCTGGCGGCGGAGACCGGGCTGCCGCCGGCCGTTCGCGACGACCTCGACCGTCGCGAACGAGAAGTGCTGCACGCGGCCCACGCGGTGATCGCCACCAGCGAGTGGGCCGCCCGTGAACTGGCGGAACACCACAATCTGCCTGTGAACCGAGTTCACAACGCAAATCCCGGTGTCGACCGCGCACCGCTCGCCCATGGCACGGACGGCGCGTCGCGGCTGCTCTGCGTCGCGTCGGTGACCCCGCGCAAGGGCCACGACCTGCTGCTCGACGCGTTGGCCACGATCGACGATCTCGACTGGCATCTCGTCTGCGTCGGCGCGCTGCATCACGCGCCGGAGCATGTCGCTCGGTTGAAAAGCAGCAGTGCGCACGAAAAGGTCGATTTCGTCGGCCCGCAGCACGGCGACGAACTCGAGCAGAGCTACGCCGACGCCGATCTGTTCGTGCTCGCCTCCCGGGCGGAGACGTACGGCATGGTCGTCACCGAAGCGCTGGCCCGCGGCATTCCGGTGCTCGCGACCGACGTCGACCCGCTGCCCCGGACCGTGGGCCACGCGCCGGACGGCAGCGTGCCCGGCCTGCTCGTT
Organism: Kutzneria sp. CA-103260; assembly: GCF_018263855.1. Classification (GTDB taxonomy): domain Bacteria; phylum Actinomycetota; class Actinomycetes; order Mycobacteriales; family Pseudonocardiaceae; genus Kutzneria. Next base: position 6,789,341 of record NZ_CP073318.1, read on the forward strand.
CCGCCGTCGGGGCTGGCGGCCGCGCTCCGGAGCTGGCTAACCGACGCTGAGCTGCGGGAACGGCTCCGGAAAGCGGCCCGGGAGCGCCGTGGCATGCTGGATGGATGGGCGGAAACCTCGAAGAGCCTGGCCAGTGTGTTGACGCAGGTGACGCGGAGTTCACCCCCGAGTGGCTGACGCTGCGCGAGCCGGTTGACGCCGCCGCCAGGTCCACCGAACTCGTCGAGCGACTGGTCCGGCTGTTCGCCGGCCGCGAGCGGCTGGTCATCCGGGACCTGGGCTGCGGAACCGGCTCGATGGGCCGCTGGCTGAGCCCGCTGCTGCCGAATCCGCAGCACTGGATCATGCAGGACCGTGAACCAGATCTGCTGGGGCACGTGTATATGGGTGTGACCTCCACAGCCCCCGTCACGGTCGAGACCCGGTTGGGTGATCTCGGCGGCGTCACCGCCGCCGACCTCGCCGGCACCTCTCTGGTGACCGCCTCCGCCCTGCTCGACATCCTCACCGCCGGCGAAGTCGACCGGCTCGCCGCCGCGTGTGTCGAGGCCCGCGTGCCCGCGCTGTTCACGCTCTCCGTGCTCGGCGAGGTGGAGCTGTCGCCGGCCGAGTCCTTCGACGCCGAGATCACCGCGGCGTTCAACGAACACCAGCGTCGTGTCCAGGACGGTCGACGACTGCTTGGTCCGGACGCCCCGACCGCCATCGTCGAGTCGTTCGAGATGCACGGCGCGAACGTCCAGGTCGCGCCGAGTCCGTGGCAGCTGGGTAGGGATCACGGCGAGCTGACCGCGGAGTGGCTGCGTGGCTGGGTCGGCGCCGCCGTCGAGCAGCGCCCGGAGCTGGCTGCCACGGCCGCCAGCTACCTGCGGCAGCGGCTCGACGCGATCGAGGCGGGGCGGCTGACCGGCTCCGTCGGCCATGTCGACGTGCTGGCGGTGCCGGCATGATGCGCGTGGTCTGGCCCTGGCTGAAGATCCTCGCCGGCGTGGCCATCATCGGAATCCTGCTGTGGCGGCTGGGCACCGGGGCCTTTGTGGACGGTCTGAGCGAGATCAACCCGTGGGGTGTGGCCGCCGCGCTGGGCATCGGCTTCCTCACCACGTTGTTCAGCGCCTGGCGCTGGTGTGTCGTCGCCGACCAGCTGGGGCTGAAGCTGTCGCTGCGCACCGCGGTCGCCGACTACTACCGGGCGCTGTTCATCAACGCCGTGCTGCCGGGCGGTGTGCTCGGCGACGTGCACCGCGCGGTGCAGAACGGCCACGACACCGGCGACGTCGGCCGCGGCGTGCGGGCCGTCGTGCTGGAGCGGACCGGCGGCCAGCTGGCGATCCTCGCCGTCGGCGTGGGTGTGTTGCTCACCGATCCGACGCTGATCGCCAAGGTGATCGGGGACATCGTGCCCGCGCCGGCCGCGATCGTCTTCGGCGCGCTGCTGGTCATCGCCGCCGCGGTCGTGCTCGCGACTTCGTCCCGACGGCCGCGTTGGCGGCAGGCGGTGGCCAAGACCATGCTCGACGTTCGGCGAAGCCTGCTGAGCCGCCGGTCGTGGCCGGCGGTCGTGCTGCTGTCGGCCGCGACGCTGGCCGGGCACCTCAGCCTGTTCGTCGTCGCCGCGCGGGCCGCCGGCTCCACCGCGTCGATCGGCCAGTTGCTGCCGCTGCTGGTGCTGGCGCTGATCGCGATGGGCCTGCCGATCAACGTCGGAGGCTGGGGCCCGCGCGAGGGCGTCGCCGCGCTGGCGTTCGCCGCCGCCGGGCTCGGCGCCACCCAGGGCGTCACCACCGCCGTCGTCTACGGCGTGCTGACACTGATCTCCAGCCTGCCCGGCGCCGCCGTGCTCGTGCTGCGCCGCGTGCACCGCCCGACCGCACCGGTCGAACCGGTCACTCCGGTCGAGCAGCCCGCGCTGGAGCCGGTCGTGATCATCGCCGAGCCAATCGCCCGCCGGAAGGTGCAGCCGCAGGCCGCCTGAGTGGGCAGCGCGGATGACCCGATCAGGTGGACCGAGGTGACCGCGTCACACATGTTGATCTGCGATCCTGTGCCGGTGACCGAGTACGCCTACGATCGGACCAGAAACGCCTTGCTGGCGGTCTGGAGCGTCGGCATCGGCAACGTCGCCGAGACGGCCGTGGCGTTCGGTGAGCACCTGCCCGACCCGGAAGACGCGTTGCAGCTCGGCTACGACCTCACGCACCTGTCCAACCGGTTGTGGCACACCTACACCCACCCGCTCACCGCGGCCGTGGACCAGCCGGAGGAGGCGCTGCGCCGGGCCCGCGACCAGTTGGCCGTCGGCCTGGTCACCGAGGCGCTGCGGGAGCCGAACCTGCCGGTGGGCAACCAGATCCGGATCTGCGAGAGCGCGGTGATGGAGTCCGCCCACCGGGTCGGCCGGACGCTGCACCGGATCGCCGACGGCCGCGTCACCGACCAGGCGGTCGCCGACGTCGAGGCGGAGGTCGCCGCGATGCGCCAGGCCGCGCTGGGCGATCTGACCGGCCGGGCCAACCAGGCGGTGGTGCTGACCAGGCTGGATCCGCAGCCCCAGCAGGTGGCCGCCGCGCACGCGTACTTCGAGCAGGTCCCGATGGGGCCACCCGAGCTGTACACGAAGATCGACGCCACCTCGGCGTCGGTGGCCGCGGTGCACTGGTTCTCCTCGGCCATCATGATCGCCCGTCGGGCTTCGGAGGACGATCCGTCCGACGCGCCGCCGACCCGCTGGCCCATGCCGAACCCGGCGCACGAGCTGGGCGAGGAGCTCCCGATGCAGGCCATGCGGCGGCTGGCCCTCGGCGAGTCGCCCCGGGACATCGTGATCGGGATGGTCCGGAACGGGGTGACGGCCCGGACGCTGCTGGAAGAGCTGGTGCTCGGCATCGACCACGCCTGGCAGCTCTACCGCGAGAACAACAAAAGTGTGCCGTCCCATCAGATTGATGAAACATTTCTGGCTCGGACGACGAGAATGGCCGTGGAGGGACGAGACCGCATCCTGTAGCCGTGGAGGGCCGCCGTGGTGACCATTGTGGACGTCGCGCGGGCAGCCGGCGTCGCGCCGAGCACGGTGTCGTACGTGATCAGCGGCAAGAGACGCATCTCGACGGACACCCGCAACCGGGTCGAGCAGTGCATCCGCGATCTCGGCTACCACCCCAACGCCGGCGCGCGGGCGCTGGCCAGCAACCGCACCAATGTGGTGGCCCTCGCCGTGCCGCTGCGCGCGGACCTCAACCTTTCGGTGATCATGCAGTTCGTCTCCTCGGTGGTCACCTCCGCCCGTGAGCACGACCTGGACCTGTTGCTGCTGACCAAGGACGACGGCCCCGCCGAGTTACGCCGGGTTGCGTCGTCCGCGATCGCCGACGCGCTGATCGTGATGGACGTCGAGTCCGCCGACGGCCGTATCCCCATGCTCGCCACCCTCGACCGGCCGACCGTGCTGATCGGACTGCCCGAGCAGCCCGACGGCCTGAGCTGCGTCGACCTGGATTTCACCGCCGCCGGCGCGACCTGCGTGCACCACCTCGCCGACCTCGGGCACCGGGACATCGCCCTGGTCGGCCCCTCCCCCGCCGTCTACCGGCGCGGCACCAGCTTCGCCCGGCGCTTCCGCCACGGCTACGACTGCGCCGCCGTCCAGCGCCGCATCCACACCACCGCCCACCCCTGTGGTCACTCCTACGACTCCGCCATGGCCTGCCTCGACCAGGTCTTCGCCGAGAATCCCCACGTCACCGGCCTCGTCGTGCACAACGAGGCGGTGCTCCCCGACATCCTCGCCGGCCTGCACGCCCGCGGCCTCCGGGTGCCCGACGACATCTCCGTCGTCGCGGTCTGCCCCGACAACATGGCCGACCTCGGCGCCATCCCCCTCACCTCCGTCGCCATCCCCGCCCCCGAGGTCGGCGACCTCGCCGTGCGCATGACCATCCGCCAGCTCTCCGGCCCGCCGGCCCCCGAGGTCCGTCTCCTCCCGCCGCGCCTCACCGTCCGCCGGAGCACCGCCGTCGCCCCCTTCGCCGCCGCCGCTCCCCGCTGACGAACTCCCCCTTCGCGACGAAATCCTCCTTTTCGCCGAAAAGCAGCCCGGCGCACGAAGTCGGGAAGTCGGACGATCGCGGGCGGTGTGCTGGACGATCGCGGGGGCGGCGTTAGTCTGCCTGCGTGGCCGACATGATCCTGCCGCGTTACGGTGAGCGCTCGCTCTGCGAGGTGACGCCGTCGTTGCTCGCCGCGCTCGGCGTGGCTGGTTTCGACAACGTGTTGGGCGTGCCGCGGACGTCCGCGGCTTGCCTGCTGCTGATTGACGGCCTCGGCTGGGAGCTGCTGGCGAAGTATGCCGAGGATGCGCCGTTCCTGGCCGGGCGCATGGCGGGCCAGGAGCCGCTGACGGCGGGGTTTCCCAGCACGACGGCGACGAGCGTGGCCTCGTTCGGCACCGGGCTGACATCCGGCGAGCACGGCATTGTCGGCACCAGCTTCGCGGCGCCGGACCTGCTGTATCCGCTGCCCTGGCGAGCCAACGGCGCGGACGCGCGGCAAACGCTGGTGCCGGAGGAGATCCAGCCGTTGCCGACGCTGTTCGAGCGGGCCGGCATCGCCGTCACGATCGCGGCACCGATGCTGCAGCGCGGCTCGGGCCTGACCCGGAGCGTGTTGCGCGGCGGCGTGTTCGAGCCGACATTCGGGCTGGGTGACCTCACCGCCAAGATCGTGGCCAACCGCGACGGGTTCTGCTATGCGTACCACGGCGATCTGGACACGATGGGCCACGTCTACGGTCCGGGATCACTGGAATGGCGGTGGCAGCTCAACCACGTCGACCGCATGGTGGCGACGGCGGTCGACGCGTTGCCACCGGGCGCCCTGCTGGCTGTCACGGCTGATCACGGCATGGTACCAATGACGTCCACAGTGGACTACGACACGGACCCCCAACTCCAGGAAGGGGTTCGGCTGCTCGGCGGCGAGCCCCGCGTGCGACACGTCTACACGGAGCCGGGCGCCGCCGACGACGTGCTCGCAGCGTGGCGAAACGTGTTGGGCGACAAGGCTTTGGTGGTGAGCCAGGAGCAGGCCGTCGACGAGGGCTGGTTCGGGGCGGTCTCCGACCGGGTGCGGCCGAGGATCGGCGACGTCATCGCTGGCGCCCTCGGCGAGGTCTGCGTCGTGCGCACGGTCAGGGAGCCGATCGAGTCCGGCTTCCGCGGCGTGCACGGTTCGCTGACCCCGGCCGAGATGCTGGTGCCGTTGCTCACCTTCACCCGTGACTAGTCGGCGTAGAGCTTGCGCAGCTCAAACTTCTGCACTTTGCCGGTGGCGGTGCGCGGCAGGCTGTCCACCACGATCACGGCAGTCGGCTTCTTGAACGAAGCGAGCCGGTCCCGGCAGTGCTCGACGACGTCGGCCAGTGTGGGCGGGTCGGCCGGGTCGACGGCGGTGACCACGGCGACCGGGGTCTGCACCCACTTCTCGTGCCGGGTCCCGATCACAGCCACCTCGGCGACCTTGGGATGGCTGTCGATGACCGCCTCCACCTCGGCGCAGTAGATGTTCTCGCCACCAGAGATGATCATGTCCTTCTTGCGGTCCACCACCCAGACGAAGCCGTCCTCGTCGACCCGGCACAGGTCGCCGGAGTGGAACCAGCCGCCGGCGAAGGCCTCCGCGGTGGCCTCGGGCTTGCCCCAGTAGCCGGGCGTGATCACCGGCCCGCGGTAGACGATCTCGCCGACCTCACCTGGTTTCACGTCCCGCATCTCGTCGTCGACGACGCGCACTTCGATGCCGGGGATCGGGGTGCCGACCGAGCCGCGCTTGCGGATGGCGTCCTCGGCCCGCAGCAGGCACACGACCGCGCACGTCTCCGTCTGCCCGAAGGCGGTGAACGCGCTGGCGTCGGGGAAGGTGTCGGCCAGCGCCTGCAGAGTGGACGGCGTGGCCGGCGACGCACCCCAGGTGATGTTGTTCAGCACCAGGTTTCGTTCCTTGACGCCCGGCACCGCGCAGATCGCCTGCCACTGGCTCGGCACGAAGAAGGTGTGGGTGATCTGCTCCCGCTCCAACAGGTCCACGGTCTCGACCGGGTCGAAGCCGGCGCCGGAGTAGATCACCACCCGGTCGCCGCCGATCAGCCGGCCGAGCGCGGTGCCCATGCCGGCGATGTGGAACATCGGCACACCCAGCAGCACCGTCTCGCCGTTGGGACACTTGCCGCCGGCGGCGATCCGTTGCAGCATGCCGGCGAAGGCGAGGTTGCGGTGCGTGAGAACCGCGCCCTTGGGCCGGCCGGTGGTGCCGGAGGTGTACATGATGAACGCCGGATCCTGCTCCGGCACAACGATGTCCAGCGGGTCGTCGGGCTCGATCGCCACGGCTTCCTCGAACTCGTGGCCGATGCGCAGGGTCGACCGCACACAGTCCACTTCGGACAAGGTGGCCGCGGCCAGCGGTGCGGTCACGTCGTCGACGATCATCAGGCCGGCCGTGCAGTCGTGCACGATGTAGGCGACTTCGCCGGCCACCAAACGGAAGTTGATGGGCACGACGATGGCGCCGAGCCGCAGCACGGCGTAGAACGCTTCGACGGTCTCGATACGGTTGGTGGCCAGCACGGCCACTCGGTCACCGGCGTGCACACCGCGTTCGCGCAAGGCCCGGGCCAGCCGATTGACTCGACGGTCGAGTTCGGTGTAGGTGCGGCGGGTTTCGTCCATCTGGAGCGCGACCCGGTCCGGGAAGATCCGGGCGGCACGGGCGAGCTGGTTGGCCAACGCCATGCTGCCGGCCGCGGTCGCGGCGGCGACGTCCGGATGCGTTGCAGCGATCATCGTCCACACTCCCTTGTGCGGCAGTGACTTCCGACGTTACCCAGGCAACGCGGCTAAGACAATGCCGAGAGGCGGTGCAGGATCCAGCGGGGCGGCGGCCAGTCGGTCGGATCGCCGTCGGTGGTCCACTCGGTCACCGACGCCGGCGCGACGGCCAGGTCGAAGCCGCGCAGCAGCGGCTGGTTGCCGAACGCCACGAAGGATGCCTCGACCGTTTCCTTGTGACCGACCGCGATCACGGTCTCGTCGCGGTGCCGGGCGGCCAGTTCGAGCAACGCGCGGCTGACCCTGAGGACCAGCTCCGCCCACGCCTCGTTCCCGGTCTCGAACGGCCGGAACACGCCGCCGCCCTCGATCCCGAACCGCCGCTGGAATTCGGCGGCGGTCAGGCCGGTGGCCGCCGCCGGGGTGTGCCACGTGCAGAGGCCGCAGTCCTGCGCCGGGGGCACGCCGAAGCGGTCGGCGATCACCGCCGCCGTTTCGATCGCACGAACCTCCGTGGACGAACACACCACGACCGGTCCGCGCTCCTCGGCCACGAGCCGACCGGCCAGGTCCTCGGCCTGTCGCCGGCCGTTCGCGGTCAGCCCCTCCGGGCCGCGCAGGGTGTGGTCGGACTCGCCGTGCCGGACCAGCAGCAGCCGCGCCAAAGTCGTCACTCCACAGTAGACAGATGTGGCCCCCGGCAACCGGGGGCCACATCACGACGACTACAGGTCGGCGACCCGCTGTGCGAGCGGGCCGGCGAACTCCTCGATCCACTTGGCCGGCGTGCCGGTGGGCGGCGCCACGATCACCGTCTTCACGCCGAGCTTGCCGTACGGCTCCAACTGCTTGGCGAAGGTGTCCGGATCGGCGTCGGTGCGGGCGGTGATCGTCACCTCGATCTCCGCGAAGTCGCGGCCGACGGCGTCGCAGTGCTGCCGGATGACGTCGATCTTGTGGCCGACCTCCTCGGGGGAGGTGGTGAACAGGTTGCAGGCGTCGGCGTACTGGGCGACCAGCCGCAGCGTCTTCTTCTCACCGCCGCCGCCGATCAGCACGCGGGGCCGCGGCGAGCGCACGGCCGGCGGGTGGTTGATGGTCTCGGCCAGCTGGTAGTGCTTGCCCTCGAACGGGCCGTCGTTGCTGTTGTCCCACATCTGGTGGCAGATCCGCAGCGTTTCCTCGAGCCGCTCGAACCGCTCCTTGAGCGGCGGGAACGGCACGCCGAGGCCGGCGTGCTCGCGGTCGTACCAGGCGGCGCCGATGCCGAGCGTGCCGCGGCCGCCGGACAGCACGTCCAGGGTGGTGACGATCTTGGCCAGCAGGCCCGGGTGCCGGTAGGTGACGCCAGTGACCAGCAGGCTGAGCTCGATGGTCGAGGTGTGCGCCGCCAGGAAGCCCAGCGTCGTGTAGCCCTCCAGCATGTTGTCCGGCGCGCCGCCGTTGTGCTCCATCTGGAAGTAGTGGTCCATCACCGACAGCCAGCCGATCCCGGCGGCCTCGGCGGCCTGGCCGACGGCGGCCAGCTCCGGGCCGATGCCGGCGGACCCCGACGGGTGGTCGAACTTGGTGACGTGGACGCCGACTCGCACGGTCGTCTCCCATTCGGTGTCGTGAGTGTCGCCACAACGCTATGTCCTGGAGCGCACTCCAGGTCAATGCCGTGCTTATGCTGCCGGAATGTCCCGGCTACGGCTCGATCCCTACATCCTGGCGCTGTTGGCCACCGTGGGAGTGGCGTCCCTGCTACCCGCTCGGGGGATCTACGCGACCGGACTGGGTCATGTCACCACGATCGCGATCGGTTTCCTGTTCTTCCTCTACGGCGCGCGGCTGTCCACTCGGGAAGCGCTGGACGGACTGAAGCACTGGCGCCTGCACACGCTGGTGCTGGCCTGCACCTTCGTGCTGTTCCCGGTGCTGGGGCTGCTGTGCCGGCTGCTGGTGCCGACGGTGCTGACCCCGGAGCTGTGGACCGGGCTGATGTTCCTGTGCTGCCTGCCCTCCACCGTGCAATCGTCGATCGCGTTCACCTCGATCGCCCGCGGCAATGTCGCCGCCGCGATCTGCAGCGCGTCCTTCTCCAACCTGATCGGCATCGTGCTGACCCCGGTGCTGGTCACGGTGTTCATCGTCAACGGCAGCGGCGGCGTGTCCCTCGACTCGATCCGGGACATCCTGCTGCAGTTGCTGGCCCCGTTCGTCGCCGGCCAGGTGCTGCGCCGGTGGATCGCCGGCTTCCTCACCCGGCACAAAAAGGTGTTGGGCTATGTGGACCGGGGATCCATCCTGTTGGTCGTGTACGCCGCTTTCAGCGAGGGTGTGGTCGCCGGCATCTGGGGCCGCCTCTCGATCACCGACCTCGGCCTGCTGCTCGCCGTGAATGCCGCCTTGCTGGCGTTTGTCCTGCTGTCGACCACGGTGCTGGCCCGCCGGCTCGGCTTCGGCCGGGCTGACGAGATCGCCATCGTGTTCTGCGGCTCGAAGAAGTCCCTGGCCAGCGGGCTGCCGATGGCCAGCGTGCTGTTCCCGGCCGGCGCGGTCGGCCTGATCGTGCTGCCGCTGATGCTGTTCCACCAGATGCAGCTGATGGTCTGCGCCTGGCTGGCCCGCCGCTACGCCGACCAGTACTCCCATGCGTGACCTGGCCGCGCTGCCCAAGGCGCACCTGCACGTCCACCTGGAGAGCACGATCCGGCCGTCGACACTGGCCGAGCTGGGCTTCGCCTCGGACACCACGGAGTTCGACGGCTTCCGGTCGTTCGCCGACCACAACTCGCTGGTCCGGCAGTGTCTGACCCGGCCGGAGCACTTCACCCGGATCGCCGCCGAGTTCTGCGAAGACCAGGCGGCGCAAGGGGTTCGCTACGGCGAGGTGACGTTCACGGCCGCCGCGCACGGGGAGCGGCTCGGCGATCCGGACATGCCGCTGGCGGCGGTCCTCGACGGTCTGGCCCCGGAATTCACCGTGATCCTGGACCACTCCCGGCGGCGCTCGCCGGAGCGGTTCGCGAAGACGCTTGAGCTGGCCCGCAATCACGACCGGGTGGTGGCGATCGGCATGGCCGGCGAGGAACGGCACTCCATGCAGCCGTTCGCCGAACTGCTCGACGCCGCAAGGGATGCCGGCGTCCGGCTGGTGCACCACGCCGGCGAGGACGCGGGTCCGGACAGCATCGCCGAGGCCCTGGACCTCGGCCACGCCGCCCGGATCGGCCACGGCATCCGCTGCCTGGAGTCACCCGATCTGGTGGCGCGACTGCTGGACCAGGGGGTGCCGCTAGAGGTGTGCCCGTCCTCGAACGTCGGCCTGGGGCTGGTGCCGTCCTGGCCGGAGCACCCGCTGCCGAGGCTGGTCGAGGCCGGGCTGCGGGTCACGGTGAACACCGACGTGCCGGCTTCGGTGGGTACGGACCTGGTCACCGAGTACGAGCGGATCCGAAAGGTCTTCGGTTACGACGACGCGGCGCTGGCCTGCCTGGCCCGAGCCGGCGTGGACGCCTCGTTCGCCCCCGACGCAGTGAAGGCGGCGTTGCATGCGGGGATCGGCAACTGGCTCGACGGCGGCGAATAGACTCACAGGTCTGATGAGCGCCACACTCGTAGCCAAGGACCTCGCCGCCGGGCACGGCGACCGCGTGCTGTTCTCCGGCCTGGACCTGGTCGTCGCCCCTGGCGACGTGATCGGGCTGGTCGGCGTGAACGGCGCCGGCAAGTCCACCCTGCTGCAGACGCTGGCCGGACTGATCCCCGCCGAGCAGGGGTCGATCCGGCTGAACCCGCCGACGGCCACCGTCGGCCACCTGCCGCAGGAGCCCGAGCGCCGCGCCGGCGAGACCGTCCGGGCGTTCCTGGGCCGCCGCACCGGCGTCACGCAGGCGCAGCTGGACATGGACGTGGCCACCGAGGCGCTCACTGCCGAAAAACCGGGCGCTGACGACGCGTACGCCACGGCGCTGGACCGCTGGCTGTCGCTGGGAGGCGCGGACCTGGACGAGCGGATCGACGAGGTGATCGCCGATCTGGGCCTGACCATCGGCCTCGACCAGGCGATGACCTCGCTGTCCGGCGGCCAGGCGGCCCGCACCAGCATGGCGTCGCTGCTGCTCAGCCGGTACGACATCTTCCTGCTCGACGAGCCGACCAACGACCTGGACCTGGACGGCCTGGACCGGCTGGAGCGCTTCGTCGCCGGCCTGCGCGCCGGCACGGTGCTGGTCAGCCACGACCGCGAGTTCCTGGCCCGGACAGTGACCCGGGTAGTTGAGCTGGACCTGGCCCAGCAGCAGGTCAACACCTACGGCGGCGGCTACGAGTCGTACCTGGAGGAGCGGGCCACCGCGCGCCGGCACGCCCGCGAGGAGTACGAGGAGTACGCCGACACAAAGTCCTCGCTGGAGGAGCGGGCCCGGATGCAGCGGGCCTGGGCCGACAAGGGCGTGCGCAACGCCCGGCGCAAGCAGCCGGACAACGACAAGATCGGCAAGCGCTTGCGGGTCGAGTCCAGCGAGAAGCAGGCGGCCAAGGCCCGGCAGACCGACAAGATGCTGGAACGGCTGGAGGTCGTCGAGGAGCCCCGCAAGGAGTGGGAGCTACGGATGGAGATCGCCGCCGCGCCCCGTTCCGGCAGCGTGGTGGCCACACTGCGCGGTGCGGTTGTCCGCCGTGGCGGCTTCACCCTCGGGCCGGTGGATCTTCAGGTCGACTGGGCCGACAAGGTGGCCATCACCGGGGCCAACGGCGCCGGCAAGTCCACCTTGCTCGCGGCCCTGCTCGAACGGATCCCTCTCGACGAGGGCAACGCCAGCCTGGGCCACGGCGTGGTCGTCGGCGAGGTCGACCAGGCCCGGCAGCTGTTCTTCGGCGACGCCACGCTGCTGGAGTCGTTCGGCGCGGCCGTGCCCGAGATGGCCCACGCCGAGGTCCGCACCCTGTTGGCCAAGTTCGGCCTCGGCGCCGCCCACGTGCTGCGGCCGGCCGTCACCCTCTCCCCCGGCGAGCGGACCAGGGCCGCTCTGGCGCTGCTCCAGGCCCGCGGGGTGAACCTGCTGGTGCTGGACGAGCCGACCAACCACCTCGACCTGGCCGCCATCGAACAGCTGGAGTCCGCGCTGGCCAACTACCCCGGCACGCTGCTGCTGGTCACCCACGACCGCCGGATGCTGGACGCCGTGCACACCACCCGCCGCCTCGAAGTGGTCGACGGCAAGGTGTTCGACCGGCGCTGACCCGCTGGTGTCGCGGGGCAGCGGGTTTCACTTGCCGAGCTTGGCCCGTAGCCGCTCCGCCTCGGGACCGCCGAACTGCTCCTGGATCTCCAGCGCAGCGGTCAGCTGGGTCCGCCGCTCCGCGTCGTCACCGCGTCGGGAAGCCAGGTCCGCCAACGCTTCCTGGGTATGGGCGACGTAGTTCAGGTGGCCGCCGTCGACCAGCACCTTCAGGGCCGCCGTCAGCTCCACGTGGGCCTCATCGAGGCGATTCTGTCGCATGTGGACAATGCCCAGGCCGGTGCGGGCGCGGGCGGTCATCCGGGCATCGTGCTTGCGACACAGCTCGATCGCCTGCCGCAGCGTGGTTTCCGCCTCGTCATAGCGTTTCTGGGCGAGCTGGGCCAGGCCGACGAACATCGTCACGAAGGCGATGCCACGGCTGTCATCGTCCTTGGCGAACTCGGTCAGCGCCTGCTCGTAGGCGGCAATCGCGCCAGCCGGATCGCCCGTGGCATCGCGGAAGCGGCCGATGAGCTCCCACACCGAGGCCAACAGGCGGACATCGCCCGACTCCTGGGCCAGCGGCAGTGACTCGTCCAACTGACGGCGAGCGCGGTCAACCTGGCCCAGGTCCAGTAAAGCCCGGGACATGAAGCTGCGCAGCCGGGCCTCCGCGCGACGGTTGCCGACCTCGTTGGCCGCCCGCGCGCCGACCTCGCTCGACTCGATCCAGTCCGCCCGGTACCGCTTGCTCAGGTACAGGGCGGTCAGGCTCTCCGCCAGCTGCCAGGCCTCGTCATGCCAGCCGGAGTCGTGGGCGGCACGGACCGTGGCGAGCACGTTGGTGCGCTCGGCGTCGAGCCAGACGTAGGGATCGACACCGTCCCAGGGATCGTCCAGCGGCTCCGGCGCCGGGGTGAAGCGCAGCCGGTCCGGGCCCAGGATCTTCTGGTCAGCCAGGGCGGCACGGTGCAGGTAGTACTGGATCGACCGCAACACAACGCCTTCGCGGTCGGTGGCGGACTCCCCCGCCAGCGCCTGCTCGTGAGCGTGCCGCAACACGAGGCTGTGGAAACGAAACCGACCGTTGTTCTGCTCGACCAACAGGTTGACGGCGACCAGCCGGTCCAGCGAGCCATGCACTCCGGTGGCCTCCTCGGCCAGCCGCTCGCCGAAGTCGACCACCGGCAGCATGCTCAGCCGCCGGTAGAGCTGGGCGTTGGCCTCGGAAAGGTCCTGGTACACCACGGAGAACAGGCCCGACGCCGACTCGATGCCGCGGGCCTTGACGTCGGCGACGAGCTTGCCGACCCGCAGCGACCGCCGCTCGACCAACCGGGTGGCGGCGGTGCGCAGGGCGATCGGCAGCCCCTCGCACAGGGCGACCAGCTCGGCGGTCTCCGCCGGCTCGGCGTCCAGGCGCGCCGGGCCGCAGATGCTGGCGAGCAGTTCCCGGCCGTGCTCGGCGTTGAGCGGCTCCACCACCATCACTTCGGCCCCGAGCCGGCCGACCAGTTCCGCCAATCGGTCGTTGCTGGTGACGAGCACCCGCTCGGGCTAGCCGGCGTAGGCCCATGACCAGGCATGTTCGGCGTCCGACCGGCGCTGCCAGGGATCTGGAGAGGAGAAAGGGCCGCAGGCCGGTACGACAGCGGTCAGGACTTGGGCAGGCCGGGCGGGTTGATCTCGGACTTCGGCACGGCCTCGTTGGCCAGGCCCCAGCGGTCCAGGACCTTGCGGTAGCTGCCGTCGGAGATCACCTGGTTGAGGGCGTCGGCCAGGGCCCGCACGAGACCGTTGCCCTTCTTCGTGGTGGCGGCGATCTCGCCCTGGAGGGTGGGGCCGGCACCGGACACGGTGCCGATGATCTCGGTCTGCCCGGAGGCCTTGGCATGGTAGGCGGCGGTGGGGTTGGGCCCCAGGTAGGCGTCGATCCGGCCGGACTGGAGAGCCAGGTAGTAGTCGGTGGAGTTCTGGAAGTACTTGACGTCAACGGGTTTGAGGCCCTTGGCGACGTTCTGGGCGTTCCAGTCCAGCAGCAGCTTCTCCTGGTTGGTGCCAGAGGCCACCGCGATGGTCCTGCCGGCGACGTCGGCGGGGCCGTTCACCTTCCAGTTTCCGCCCTTGCGGGCCTCGAAGGAGACGTTGTCCAGCCGGTAGGTGGCGAAGTCGTACTTCTCCTTGCGTTCCTCGGTCACGGTGATGTTGGTGAAGCCGGCGTCGTACTTGCCGGAATCCAGGCCCACGAACACGTTCTCCCACGACGCGACGTTGACGTGCGGCTTGAGGCCGAGCACGTCGGACACCAGGGCGGCGAGGTCCTCCTCGACGCCGATGGGGGTCTTGTTGTCGGTGTCGTAGAAGGTCAGCGGCGGCACGGTGCCGACGCTGGTGATCACCTCCAGGGTGCCGCGGTCGCGGATGGCCTGGGGGACTTCGGCAGCGATCCGGTCGACCTTCGAATCCGTGATCCGCGGCTGCTGCTGGCTCTGCTCCCCCGCCGCGGCGCCGCAGGCGGTCAGTGTCGCCGCCGCCAGGAGCACTGCCAAAACCTTGCTGTACACCGCTTTTCCTCCTACAGGACCTTGGAAAGGAAGGATCTGGTCCGCTCGTGGGTGGGGTTGTCCAGCACCTGCGCGGGCGGCCCCTGCTCGACCACCTGGCCGTCGTCGATGAACACGACGGTGTCGGCGACCTCCCGGGCGAAGCCGATCTCGTGCGTCACGACGATCATCGTGGTGCCGCTACGTGCCAAGTCCCGCAACACATCCAGCACTTCGCCGACCAGCTCCGGGTCCAGCGCGGAGGTCGGCTCATCGAACAGCACCACCTTGGGGTCCAGGGCCAGGGCCCGGGCGATCGCCACCCGCTGCTGCTGGCCGCCGGACAGCTGCCGCGGATAGGCGTCGGCCCTGTCGGCCAGGCCAACCCGGTCGAGCAGCTGCAAAGCCTTGGCTCGGGCCCGATCCCGGGTGAGCCGGCCGGTGGCGATCGGGGCCTCGGCGATGTTGTCGACCACGGTCAGGTGCGGGAACAAGTTGAAGTTCTGGAACACGAAACCGATGGCGCTGCGCTGCTTGAGCACGTCGCGTTCCTTGAGCTCGTACAGCTTGTCGCCACGGCGGCGGTAGCCGATCAGCTCGCCGTCCACCCGGATCTGCCCGCGGTCGACCTTCTCCAGGTGGTTGACGCTGCGCAGCAGGGTGGACTTGCCGGAGCCGGACGGCCCGAGCACCACGGCCACCTCGCCGGCGGCCACTCGCAGGCTGACGCCCCTGAGCACCGGGTGCGGCCCGAAACTCTTGTGCACGTCCCGAATCTCGATCACCGGGCCCCCTTGGCGAAGTGCCGTTCCACGTAGTGCTGCACCAGTGAGAGCACGGAGGTCAGCAGCACGTACCAGACGGTGGCGACCATCAGCAGGGCCACCACCCGGGCGTTGCGGCCGTAGATCACCTGCACCTGGTAGAAGAGCTCGTTGATCGCCACCACCGAGACGATCGAGGTGCCCTTGAGCAGGGAGATCACCTCGTTGGCGGCGTTGGGCAGGATCGACCGCATGGCCTGTGGCAGCACGATCCGCCGGAACTGCCGGCCGCGCGGGATGCCCAGCGCGGCGGCGGCCTGGAGCTGCCCGCCGTCCACGGCCAGCACGCCGGACCGGATGATCTCGGCCGAGTAGGCGGCCTGGTGCAGCGTCAGGCCGATCACCGCCGCGCCCAACGGGGAGAACAGGTCCTGGGTGGGAACGGTGAACAACACCGGCCCGAACGGGATGCCGAAGCCCAGCTTCGGGTAGAGGTAGGAGACGTTGAACCAGAAGATGATCTGCACGATCAGCGGGATGGAGCGGAACGCCCACACGTAGCCCCAGGCCACGGTGCGCAGGAACCGGCTGTGCGACAAGCGCATCAGCGCCAGCACGACACCGACGGCGAAGCCGAGCACGGTGGCGTAGGCGGTGAGTTGGAGGGTCACGCCGAGGGCGGTGACGATGGCGCCGCTGGCGAAGAACGCGGCGAAGGTCGGCCAGTCCCAACCGGGATTGGTGGCCAGGCCGTGCGCGAACTGCGCGAGCAGCACGAGCACGACGGCGATGCCCACCCACCGCCAGGGGTAGCGGGCGGGCACCACACGCAGGTCGGCGGTGTCGTCGGGCGCCGACGCGGTGGGGCGCGGTACAGACAGGGTCACGCGACCCATCCGAACAGCGCGCCCCGTGACGCGTCAACGAATCCTATGGAGTGGGAAGCTACTGACCGCGAAGTGCGGGGAAGTCGTCCTCACGGTGTTCACCATGTGGACGCTCACGCTCCGCGTGCTTGTCCTGCTCGTTGCCGCGCAGCTCGACCCGGCGGATCTTGCCGGAGATCGTCTTGGGCAGCTCTGCGAACTCCAGCCGGCGGATCCGCTTGTACGGCGCGAGATGCTCGCGGGAGTGCGCGAAGATCGCCGCCGCGGTGGCCGCATCGGCGGCCCAACCTGCGGCAAGCACGATGTACGCCTTGGGGACGGCCAGCCGCACCGGGTCCGGCGACGGCACCACCGCGGCCTCGGCGACGGCGTCGTGCTCCAGCAGAACGGACTCCAGCTCGAACGGCGAGATCCGGTAGTCCGAGGCCTTGAACACGTCGTCCGCGCGGCCGACGTAGGTCAGATACCCGTCCACATCGCGGGAACCGACGTCCCCGGTGTGGTAGTAGCCGCCCCGCATGGCTTCGGCGTTGCGCTCGTCGTCGCCGTGGTATCCGACCATCAGCCCCAGCGGACGCTTCGCCAGGTCGACGCAGATCTCGCCCTCGTCGCCGAGTTCGCCGGAGGCCGGGTCGACCAGCACGATCTCGTAGCCCGGCACCGGCCGGCCCATCGCGCCCGGCTTGATCGGCTGCGCCGGCGTGTTGGCCACCATCACGGTCGTCTCGGTCTGGCCGAAGCCGTCCCGAACCGTGACGCCCCAGGCCTTGCGCACCTGGTCGATCACCTCGGGGTTGAGCGGCTCACCGGCCCCGACCACCTTGCGCGGCGGGGTCTTCAGCGCGGTCAGATCGGCCTGGATGAGCATCCGCCAGACCGTGGGCGGCGCGCAGAAGCTCGTCACCCCGCAGCGGTCCATCTCCGCCATCAGCCGGGCGGCGTCGAACCGGGTGTAGTTGTAGATGAACACCGTCGCCTCGGCGTTCCACGGCGCGAACACGTTGCTCCACGCGTGTTTGGCCCAGCCCGGCGAGGAGATGTTCAGGTGCACGTCACCGGGCTCCAGCCCGATCCAGTACATTGTGGACAGATGCCCGACCGGATAGGACGCGTGCGTGTGCTCGACCAGCTTCGGCTTGGCGGTGGTGCCAGAAGTGAAGTACAGCAGCAACGTGTCGTCGGCGCGGGTGACGCCGTCGGGCGTGAAAACGTCGTCAGCATCCTGGGAATCGGCGTAGTCCAGCCAGCCCTCGGCCGGCGCGCCGACGGCGATCCGGGTGTAGTCGCCAGGCACGTCCGCGTAGCTGCCGGGCAGGCCGGTGACGACGTGCTTGGCCTGGCCGCGCTCGACCCGATCCCGCAGGTCGGTGGCCCCGAGCAGGGTGCTGGCCGGGATCAGGACGGCGCCGAGCTTCATCGCCGCCAGGATCGTCTCCCACAGCTCGACCTGGTTGCCCAGCATCAGGATGATCCGGTCGCCGCGGCGCACCCCGTGCCCGCGCAGCCAGTTCGCGACCTGGTTGGACCGCCGGGACATCTCCGCGAACGAGACCCGCCGCTCGCTGCCGTCCTGCTCGACGATCCACAACGCCGGACGCTCGTTGCCGGCGGCGATGGTGTCGAACCAGTCCAGGGCCCAGTTGAAGTCACCGAGCTCTGGCCAGCGGAAACGCTCCCGGGCGGCGGCGTAGTCTTCTCGATGGGCGAGCAGCAGGTCGCGGGCCGCCCGAAACGCGGTATCGGTCACGCAGGCGATGGTGGTGCCGGACAGCGCAGTCCGCTACCCCCGGAAAGGGGGACCGATGCAGGAAGACGTGAACGAGGTCCGGCGGGCCCTCGCCACCATGCGGCACGCCACCGGCCTGCCGGTCGCCTTCGGCGGCCTGGCCCAGTCGACCGGGGTGAAGCTGTCGGAGCTGGTCGGGACCAGCACCAACGCGCTGTCCGGGCTGATCGTCGTGCGCGGCAACGGGCTCGGCGGCAAGGCACTGGACCTGGCCAAACCGGTCGCGGTCACCGACTACTCGCAGGCCGCCGGCATCAGCCACCAGTACGACCTGCCGGTGACGGCCGAGGGGCTGCGGTCCATCGTGGCCGTGCCGGTGGTGGTCAACCGGGTGGTGCGGGCCGTGCTCTACGGGGCGCTGCGGCAGGCGCTGCCGCTGGGTGACCGGGTGCTCACCGCCGCGCGGGACGCGGCCCGGGACCTGGAGCAGGGGCTGGCGGTGCGGGACGCGCAGCGCAGCCGCATCGAGGACGTGAAGGTCCCTCGGGGCTGGGAGGAAGTGCGGGCCGCGCACGCCGAGCTGCGGCAGCTGGCGGCCGAGGTCACCGACGACGCGCTGCGGCAGCGGGTGCACGACGTCTGCGCCCGGCTCGCGTCCTCCTGGGCCCCGTCCGACGAGACTGTGCCGTCGCTGTCGGCCCGGGAGCTGGATGTGCTGTCCGGCATCGCTCTGGGGCAGACCAACGCCGAGGTGGCCCGCGGGCTCGGGGTGCGGCCGGAGACCGTGAAGGCGTACCTGCGCAGCGCCATGCGCAAGCTGGACGTGCACTCGCGCCTGGCCGCGGTGGTCGCCGCCCGGCGGTTCGGCCTGCTGCCCTAGGTTGGGGCCATGGACTTGAACAGCGATCTGGGCGAGGGCTTCGGGGCGTGGCGCCTGGGCGATGACGAGGCCCTGCTCGACGTCGTGACCAGCGCGAACGTCGCGTGCGGCTTTCACGCCGGCGACCCGACGGTGCTGCGGCGGGTGACCGAGCGGGCCGCCGAGCGGGGCGTGGCCATCGGGGCCCAGGTCGGCTACCGGGACCTGCCCGGCTTCGGCCGCCGGTTCATCGACGTAGACCCGGCCGAGCTGGCCAACGACGTCATCTACCAGATCGGCGCGTTGGACGGCTTTGCCCGGATCGCCGGCACCCGCGTGCGGTACGTGAAGCCGCACGGGGCGCTGTACAACGCCATTGTCACGCATGCCGAGCAGGCGGCGGCCGTGGTCGAGGCGGTGCGGCGGTACGACCCGTCGCTGCCGATCCTGGGGCTGCCGGGCTCGGAATCCTTGCGCCAGGCCGAATCCGCCGGGTTGACCGCCGTGCGCGAGGCCTTCGCCGACCGGGCCTACACGCCTGAGGGCGCGTTGGTGTCCCGGCGGTTGGACGGCGCGGTGCTGCACGACGTGGAGGAGATCGTCGCCCGCTGCGTGCGAATGGCCGTCGCGGGCACCGTGACCGCCGTGGACGGCACGGTCGTTTCCGTTGCGCCGCAATCGTTGTGCGTGCACGGCGACACGCCCGGCGCGGTGGAGATCGCCAAGCGGGTCAAGGAGGGGCTGGTGGCGGCCGGCCTCACCCTGAACCCCTTCGCCGCGTGACCACTTTGCTGCTGGGAAGGGGGCTTTCCTGGCGTTGAACGCCAGGAAAGCCCCCTTCCCAGCGTTAGGTGGGGACTCGGCGTAGGAGGGTGGCGGCCTCGTCGGCCTGCCCGGCGGCCAGCAGCAGGTCGACGGCCTCCACCGACAGCGCCGGCACGGCGGGCGTGGACCAGGCGGCGGCGGTGAGCAGCTCGGCGGCCTCACGGACGTGACCGCCACGGAACTCCGCCACCGCCAGGTTGCGCAGCGCCCACGGCGACACGGCCAGCTCGATGGACCGCCGCCACGCGGCGATCGCCGCCGCGCTTTCCCTGGCGTGCCAACGGGCCACGCCCAGGTGATAGGCGGACAGCCAGTTCTCCGGGGCCGACTCCAGCATCGCCCGCCACGGCGCGGACACCAGGCTGCGCCCGGGCGGCTGCTCCGGATCGGTGGCGATCATGTTGCCGCGCAACAACTCCAGCCACGGCCGCTGCGGCGCGCCGAGGCCGGTGAACGGCGTGGCCGGCAGCATCACGCCGAGCCGGGTCAGCTCCAGCGCGCCCCAGCCCGAGCCGACGGCGATCAGGTCGCCCGGCGACACCTGGTCCCAGTCGGTGTGCCCGCGCGGGTCGCGCACCTTGGTGTCCACCCGCAGCGCCTGTCCGTCGGCCAGCGCGAAGTCGATCTGGAACGGCAGGTCACGCGCGGTGTCCCACTCCCACACCCGCAGCGTGTCGCCGTCCACCGGCGCGGCGAACACCGGGCCGCCGCTGGCCGGCTGGAAGGCCGGCGAGCAGAACGGCACCGGCCGATGTTCTCGCTTGTGCCACAACGAATGCAGTCGACCGCAGCATCCAATGAGGACGGTCGCGATCAACAGATCGTTCTCCAGCACCACCGCCGGCACCGGACGCGGGTCCCGAGGCCGGGCCGTCCGCCGCGGCCATGGCACCGCGCCTATCGCACCAAGGGCCGAACCCGGGCTGTCCTGGCCGCTCTCGGCGACCGGCAGCACCACTTCGGCTTGACGCAGCTGGGTCACCACTCACTCCCCGACTCGCCTGCGCGAATGCTCTCGACCGACCGCACCGATGTCAACCGGAGCATCCCCCGACCAGGTCACGTTGACAGCGTCGACGGGCGCTGCCTACCGTGACCACGCCGTGGTGACGGGAATCCGGTGCCAAACCGGAGCGGCCCTCGCCACTGTGATCGGGATGTGCGCGAGAACGCATGGGTCACTGGGCGTTTCGCCGCCTGGGAAGGCCTCTCGCCGCACGCACCACCCGTCAGCCAGGAGACCGGCCACGGCACCGCAAGGCGCGTCCACGAGGTGATGGAGGGCCGGCTGTCGATGCCTGCGCGCGGTGCCGCACCGTTCGGCGAGCGGGCCCGGTTCTCCGGGCTGCTCGCCGGGCTGGTCGTTGTCCTCGTCCTCACGCTGCTGGCCGGAGTGGTGCTCGGTCCGGTGTCACTGCCGGTCACCGACACGCTCTCGGTGCTGGTCAGCCACTTCTCCGCCGGTTCCACCCGGCCGGGTGACGCCATCGTCTGGGAGGTGCGAACGCCCCGGGTTCTGCTAGGGGCGGTCGCCGGGGCCGGTCTGTCCGCGACCGGCGTGGCCGTGCAGGCACTGGTCCGCAACGCGCTGGCCGATCCGTATCTGCTGGGCGTCAGCTCCGGCGCATCGGTGGGGGCGACGGCCGTGCTGCTGTTCGGGGCACTGGCCGGATTGGGCACGTGGGCGCTGACCGGAGGGGCATTTCTCGGTGCGCTCCTGGCCGTCATGGCGGTGTTCGCGCTCGCGCGGACGGCCGGCGGCGGGCTGCCGGCGTTGCGGCTGGTGCTGTCCGGGACCGCGCTGGCGTCGATGTTCGCGGCGGCCACCAGCTTCCTGATCTACCTCGCGCCGACCAGCGAGGGCGCCCGGACGGCGATCTTCTGGCTGCTCGGCAGCCTCGGCGGGGCGTCATGGCCGACGCTGCTGGTGCCGGTGGTCGGGACGCTGTTCGGCTTGTGCTATCTGGGCTTTCAGGCCAAGTCGCTGGACGCGCTGGCCATGGGCGACCAGACCGCGGGTTCGCTGGGCGTGGACGTGCGGACCGTGCGGCGTGGGCTGTTCCTCGTGACGGCGCTGGTCACCGGGGCCGTCGTGGCGGCGGCCGGCGCGATCGGCTTTGTCGGGCTGATGTTGCCGCACCTGGTCCGACTGCTGGTCGGTGCGAGCCATCGTCGCGTGCTGCCGGCCAGCGCCCTGCTCGGCGCGGTGTTCCTGGTGTGGGCCGATGTGCTGGCCCGGCTGGTGGTGGCCCCCGAGGAACTGCCGCTGGGCGTCATCACCTCCGTGCTGGGCGGCCCGGTGTTCCTGTTTCTGTTGCGGCGCAGGGCCTATGTCTTCGGCGGGGTTGGTTCGTGAGCAAGCTGCGGGCTGAGGGCGTCGGTGTCGCCCTCGACGGGCGGATGATCGTCTCGGACATCGCGCTGGCGATCGAGCGCGGCGAGTTCGTGGGGCTGGTCGGACCGAACGGCAGCGGCAAGACCACTTTGCTGCGCGCCGTTTTCCGGGCTTTGCGAGCCACTGGCTCGTTGTGGCTGGACGACGAGGATCTGGCGACGCTGTCGGCCCGCGAGCTGGCCCGGCGGATGGCTGTGGTGCCACAGGAGTCGCCGGTGGAGTTCGACTACACGGTGCGGGAAGTGGTGGCCATGGGCCGGTTTCCGCACCAGTCGGCGCTGGGCGGGGCCAGCGCCGAGGACGTCGACGCGTGCGCGCGGGCGATCTCGTTGGTCGGCCTGGAAGAACTGGCCGACCGGAGCGTGCTGACGCTGTCCGGCGGCGAGCGGCAGCGGGCCGTGATCGCCCGTGCGCTGGCCCAGGGCTGCGACCTGATCGTGCTCGACGAGCCGACCAACCACCTCGACATCCGCTACCAGCACTCGCTGATGGGCCTGCTGACCGGGCTCGGCGTCACGGCGGTGGCCGCCCTGCACGACCTGAACCTGGCCGCCGGCTACTGCGACCGGATCTACCTGCTGCGCCACGGATCGGTGGTGGCCTCGGGCGATCCGTCCGTGCTCACCGCCGACCTGGTGCACGAGGTGTTCGGCGTGCGGCCGCGCGTGATCACCCATCCCGACACCGGCCGTCCCCAACTGTTGTTCCCCACCAAGGAGTTCCCTTGCGACTCGTGATCGTCGCCCTGGCCCTGGCGCTGGCCGGCTGCGGCACGGCCGCGCCGGCGGCGTCCAGCGGCACCGTGATCACCAACTGCGGTAAGCAAGTCAGCTACCAGCAGGTGCCGAAGCGGGCAGTCAGCAACGACATCAACACCACCGAGATCATGTTCGCGCTGGGGTTGGCCGACCACATGGCCGGCTACGCCGGCGTCGAGGACCGCAGCGTCCAGTCGCCGTGGTCGTCCGACTTCACCTCAGTCAAACGCTTGTCGGACAAGTACATCAGCAAGGAGGTGCTGCTCGGGGCGGTGCCGGACTTCGTGTTCGCCGGCTACGGCTACGGGTTCAGCGAGGCCACCGCCGTCACTCCGGACAGCCTGGCCCAGCTGGGCATTCCGACCTACCAGCTGACCGAGGCATGCCGGCAGCAGGGCAGCACCGCCCGCGGGCTGGTCGACCCGATCGAGGCCGCGTTCACCGACGTGCTGAACATCGGCAGGATCTTCGGCGTGTCCGACCGGGCCGAGAAGCTGGTGGCCGACCAGCGGGCGAAGCTGGCGGCGCTGCCCAAGGCCGCCAGCCCGGTGCAGGTCTTCCACTACGATTGCTGTGGGGACAAGCAGCCGCTGTCCTCGGGGCACTACGCCGCACCCGACGCGATCATCGCGCATGCCGGCGGCACCAACGTCTTCACCGACGTCCGGGACAGCTGGATCCACGTGTCCTGGGAGGAGGTGGTGGCGCGGGCGCCGGAGGTGATCACCATCGACGCGGCCGACGACGAACAGGCGCGGCAGATGGAAGACTTCCTGCTGGGGCGGCCGGAGCTGGCCGGCCTGCCGGCGATCAAGCAGCGCCGGTTCTTCGTGCTGCCGTACGCGAACTGGGTGTCGGGCGTGCGGGACGTGGACTCCGCGGTGGCGTTGGCGAAGTTCCTCCATGGCTGAGCGGATCCTGCCCGGCACGGCACTGACCGACCCGGCCGAGATGGAGCGGTTCGTCGCCGACAACCGCAAACGGTGGTCGACCGACGACAACCGGGCCGCCGGCACGCTGTGGTGGTACAGCACCAGCAGCGTCGTGCTGACGTCGCTGCTGACCCGGCTGGCCGAGATCGACCTGGCCGCCGACCCCGCGCTGGACCGGATGCGGGTGCACATCGGTGAGGACGGCCGGGTGATGAACGTCCATCCCGGTGGGCTGTTGCCCGAAGTCGCCGCGCTGCCAACGGCTTTGCGGGCGGCGCTGGGCCCGGTGCTGGATACCCTGTCGGCGGTGTCCGGCGTTCGGCTGCCACCGCTGTGGGCCATCACCACCGACGCCGTCGCCAACAGCCTGCTGCGGGCCTGGCGTGATCTCGGGGATCCGGCTCGCGGCGTCGAGCAGGCGTCCTGGCTGGTGGCGGAAATGGGCCGGCCGATGCCGCCGGCGCGATTCGTGCAGATCGAGGGGAAACCGTTGGTGCGGCGGGTTTCCTGCTGCCTCATCGACCACGCCGGCTTCTCCCCCTGCGCCAGCTGCCCCCACCAGGACCCCGAGATCCGCCACAGCCGGATGCTCGAAGCCGCCAAACTCCTGTGAAATTCCGCGAGTCCCGCTCTGGGGCAACCGAGATACCGGTTCCGGGCGCGCGAGTCCCGCTCTCGGATTTCGCGAGGCCCGCCTTCGGGACATTCCGGCGTGGTGCGTCGGGTGGTAGGTCCCGAAGACGGGACTCGCTGGACCGAGAGCGGGACTCGCGGACTAGGGCTTGCGGGCCACGCCGGCGTAGATGCCGGAGTGCTCGGGGTCGTCGCCCAGGTCGGCGGCGGACTGGGGACGCCAGTTGGCGGTGAAGACCACTCCCGGGTCGACCAGGTCGAAGCCGTCGAACAGGGCGGTGACCTCGGCGTGGCTGCGGGGGTGGATGGGCTCGGCGCTGTGCTGGAAGACGCCCACCGCCTTGGCCATGCCCTCCTCCATGTTGTCCGGCGTGAAGTGCGACAGCGCCAGGTAGCTGCCGGCCGGCAGGGCGTCGCGGTAGCGGGCGATCACCCCGGCCGGGTCGTCGACGTCGGCGATGAACTGGAAGACGCCGACCATGAGCAGGCCGATGGGCTGGTCGAAGTCCAGCATCCGGCGGGTGTCGGGGTCGTTGAGGATGCGCTCGGGGTCGCGCAGGTCGGACTGGACCATCACGGCGTTGGGGTCGTCGCGCAGGATCAGCTGGCTGTGCGCGACCGCCACCGGCTCGTAGTCCACGTACACCACGCGGCACGACGGGTCGGCCTCCTGGGCGATCTCGTGCACGTTGCCGACGGTGGGGATGCCGGAGCCGATGTCGAGGAACTGGCGGACGCCGTTGTCGATGAGGAACAACACGGCCCGGCGCAGGAACGAGCGGTTGAGGCGGGCCATCTCCCGCACCGGCACGACCTGCGCCAGCTGGTCGCCGATCATGCGGTCGCGCTCGAAGTTGTGCGCCCCGCCGAGCACATAGTCGTAGATCCGGGCCGAGCTGGGAACGTCGATGTCGACCTCGGCCGGCACCCAGTCCACTGCTCCCGACATGGCTCGCTCCTATCCCAGTGTGATCCGGTCCGCGCTCACCGACGGCGAGAGCGGCTCGCCCTGTCCCGCGTCCACTCCGACGGCACGCAGCCGGCGCAGGTGGTCCTCGTGCTGGATGCCGCCGACGGCCACCGGCAGGCCGAGGCTGTGCGCGAAGTCGACCAGACTGCGCACCACCGGCTCGGTGATCTCGGCGGTGCGCTCGTCGGCCAGCGAGTCGCCGAGCCGGCGGTCGAGCACCACCGCGCGCAGCGTGAACTCACCGCGCAGCAACAGGTCGGCATGCTCGGTGCCATAGTCCAAAAGGGACGATGTGACACCCATTTCGGCCAGCACAAGAATGTTGTCGATGATTTCGTCGTTCTGGGCGGCGGTGCCCAGCGACACACCCAGGCGCAGCTGCTCGGCCGGCAACTCGACGGCGTCCAGCTCGCGGCGGACCACGCCGACCAGGTCCGGGTCGCGGGCCTGGCCCGCGGACAGGTCCACCACCACCGGCGGTGCGGCCGGGCCGTGCTCCCGCCACCACGCGGCCGCCTGCTGACAGGCCCGGCGGATCACCCAGCGGCCGACCGGCAGCACCACGCCGGTCTCCTCGGCCAGCGCCAGCACCTCGGCGTGCCGCATCGGCTGCTGCGCCGGCGGCTGCCAGGCCAGCCGGGCGGTCACGCCGATCGTCGTCTCGTCGGAGAAGCGCAGCAGTCGCTGGTAGACCACGTCCAACTGGTCGGCCTGCAACGCGCCGGGCAGGGTCGCGGCCAGCCGGAACCGGGAGCGGTCGGCGGCGTCCTGCCGGGCGTCGAACAGCTCCCACTGGCCGGCGCCGCGCCGCTTGGCCCGGTGCAGCGTCATGTCGGCGGCCCGCAGCAGCTCGGCCGGATCCTGGCCGACGCTGATCCGGTCCACGATGCCCATGCAGGTGGACACCGCGATGCCGTCGCCGCCGATGAACATCGGGTCGGCCAGCGTGTCCAGCACCCGGGCCGCGTACTCGCCGACGCCCGGCGTCTCGGCGGTGCCCTCCACCAGCACGGCGAACTCGTCGCCGCCCAGCCGCGCGACCATCGCCGTCTCGCCGTGGAACACGCTCTCCAGCCGCTGCCCCACCGCCCGCAGCAACTGGTCGCCGACGTGCTGGCCGAGGCCGTCGTTGACCACCGTGAACCGGTCGAGACCGAAGTGGAACAAGGTGATCCGGCCGGTGGCGGTCGAGCCGCCCAGCGTCCGCTCCAAAGTGGACACGAAGTACTGCCGGTTGGGCAGGCCGGTCAGCATGTCGTGCAGCGACTGGTGGCCGAGCCGGTCGCCGAGCAGGTGCAGCTCGGTGACGTCCTCGACCATGGTGACCAGGTAGGCCGGCTGGTCGTGGTCGTCCCGCAGCAGCGACACGGCCAGATAGGCCCACACCGACTCGCCGTCCTGGTGCACCAGCCGGCAGCGCTCACGGAAGTTGGGGCGCCGGCCGGCCAGCAGGTCGGCGATGCTGTCCGACAGCCAGCCGGCGGCGTCGGCGTGGGCCAGGTCCTGCACGCTCATCCCGGCCAGCTCCGGCTGGCCGTAGCCCAGGATCTCGGTCAGCGCCATGTTGGTCTGGGCGAACTTGCCGGTGGGGGCGCTGATCGCGATGCCGACGGCGGAGGAGGAGAAGATCGCCCGCAGCCGGGCGTCGCTGTCGGCCAGGCTGCGCTCGGTGTCCCGCTTGGCCTTGATCAGCGAGCGCTTCAGCGCCTCCTGGCTGATGTAGGTGCGTTCCCGCAACGCCTCGGTGAACCCCGCGGCCAGCACGCTGAGCACCGTGATCACCCGGGTCGGCAGTTCGGCCGGCGGGTCCGGCATCGCCAGCAGGCCGCGGCCCAGCACGTCGAGGCTGGTGGACAGCGTGGCCCGGCCGGAGATGGCCCGGTTGACCAGCGCCGTGCCGATCTCCGCGACCTCGGCCGCCGGTACCGTGTCGGCCCGAACCGCCTCCGCGAGCGTGTCGGTCATCCGGGCCAGCAGTCGCACGATCTTGGCGTGCGACATCGGGATGAAGACCGTCTTCGCGATCTCCGCCGCCCACGTGCGCGCCAGGTCGGTCCGCCAGCTGTCGTCGACGGGACCTCGCTGCGGGTGATCGTTCACGCCGGTCGGCTCGCTCCTTTGGTCGGGGTGCGGTTCACAAGCGTCCGAGCGGACCCACCGTGGCAGTGTCTACTCGGTCTGGATGTTGGAAACGCTCCCCCGAACGTGTGAAAGTGGTCGGTCAGGTCCGGCCCAGCGCGTCCGGTGGCGGCTGCGGCGGGATGACCGGTTCGTCGTCGATGAGGGCTTTCGCGTTTCTGGCGAACTCCTGACCTGCGACGCAGCGCGCCGGAAAGGCCGATCCGGCCGTGCGCCGGGCCAGTTCGGCCGTCGGCAGCTCGGCGTTCGAGGCCGCCGTCACCAGATTGCCGAACCGCCGGCCGCGGAACACCCCCGGCTCGGCCATCACCAGCACGTGTTCGAACACCTCACCCAGCGTCGCCGCGAACCTCCGCGCGAAGTGCAGGCCGCCGCTGTCGGCCAGGTTCGCCACGTACGTCCCCTGCGGCCGCAGCACCCGGCGCACCTCCCTGGTGTACTCCAGCGTCGCCAGCGGGCCCGGCATCAGCGCGCTCTCGAAGGCGTCCACCACGACCAGGTCCGCCGTGTCGTCGCGCCGGGTCGCCGTCTCCTGCCGGCCGTCGCCGACCCGCACCTTCAGCTGGGGCACCGACCTCAGGTCCAACTGCTCCCGCACCAGCTCCACCAGCGGGCCGTCCGCCTCGACCACCAGCTGCCGGGACCCCCTGCGGGTGGCCGCCACGTACCGCGCAACCGTGCACGCTCCGCCACCGATGTGCAGCACTTCCAGCGGCTGCCCCGCCGGGTACGCGAGATCCACCACGTCGCCGATCCGCCGCACGTAGTCGAATTCCAGGTGCTCCGGGTCGTCCAGGTCCACATAGGACTGTGCGACCCCGTTCACCGACAGCAGCCAGCCACCCGGCCGATCCGGGTCCCGGGCCAGTTCCGCCTCCCCGAAACGGACCGGCGCCCGCGTCTCCGCCGGCCCCGGCCGCTGATTCGGCCGACCCCTCGGCGACCTTCCGTGCCCCACTGCCGCTCCTCCCCGACCGAGCCGTCAACCCTAGTGCAGTGACGCGCCTCACCCCACCCCGGGATGATCACGAAACCCGCCCCTGACCAGCGCGAACCACCCCTGACCAGCCGATTGGGAATTGCCGCGACGGCTGTGCTAATGTTTCTCCCGTCAGCGAGGGAAACCTTCACCGGGAACTCTCGTCGAGCGGCGCTAGCTCAACTGGCAGAGCAGCTGACTCTTAATCAGCGGGTTCGGGGTTCGAGTCCCTGGCGCCGCACTTCTCGCATCCAGGTCAACATTATCGTTGACCTGGATGTTTTGCGTTTCCACCACATTCATCTCACTGTCCATAGTGGACGCATGCGGGCCCGAGGGGAGCCCGAGCGTCACACGATCATCAACCCGACACGACGCGACCTTGCGCGGCACCATCCGGGCCGTCGCGTCAGCCGCCTCACGCGCCACCTGCGACAGCACCGACGTGTAGGTGTCCGAGGTGATCGTGATCGACGAGTGACGCAACATCGCCTGCACCACCTTCATCTCCACCCCCGCCGCCAACGCCAACGTCGCAGCGCCGTGACGCAGATCATGCAGTCGAATCGGCGGCAATCCTGCCTGTACGACAAGTTCCTTGAACCGGTCGGTGACCTTCGCCGGATGCAGCGGCTGCCCATCCTGCTCGGTGAACATCAACCCTGCGCTCGGCCACACCGCACCCGCCGCTTGACGTTCCACCCGCTGACGGACCCGGTGCGCGGCCAGTACCCGCAGCGTGCCCTCATCCAATGCGATGACCGCGTCGCTGTCTTCGGTCTTCGGATCCGCCAACTCCGTCTCCCAACCCAGCTGAAGCAACTGCCAGCGGATTCCCAGCTCGCGGGACTCCTCGTCCAGGTCGCTCCAATGCGCGCCGCACGCCTCACCGCGGCGCAGCCCCCGGAAGGTGATCAGGTGAAACAACGGATAGAGCCGGTCATGCTGGGCGTGGTCAAGGAACCGACCCGCCTGCTCCGGCGTCCACACCATCACCGACGACGGAATCTGCCCAGTCTCCCGCCACCACTGCACACGCGCTCGCGTCCACACCAACGGCTTGGGCCTCCTGGCCGGCGGCAACTCGACATGACACGCCGGATTGACCGTGATCAACCCCTGCGGGATCGCGTCGTTGAGAGCCTTGCGCAAGGTGGCGCGGATGCGGTGCATCGAGGCTAAGTGGGAGGTTGTCCGGATCCTGGAAACCCGGATGCCGACGATGGCCAACGCTGCGGGCTGGACGCATCTCGAGGCGGACGGCCACCGACACCCATACGTGCCAACGATTCACATCCAGCAGGCGATGCCCGTGATGTTCGGGCTGTTGTACATCGCGAGCCTCATCGTTGTGCTGCTTACCTTTTGATTTCATGCCGGCGCGAGCGGCATGGCCGTGGCGTTGCTGCAGGCGCATCCGTGTCCCGCGCATCGATGCCGACCATCAGTGCCCTTCACGACCGCAAACGGTTCACCTAGCTTGAGGAGACGGTCCATGGCTCGGATCAGCCCCATCAAGACTCGCTACGCTGGCTACCGGTTCCGGTCCCGCCGCGAGGCTCGGTGGGCGGTGTTCTTCGACACCCTGGGCATCCCATGGCGGTACGAACCCGAAGGCTTCAGCCTCGGCGATGCCGGTGCCTATCTGCCGGACTTCCTCATCTACCCGAACACCGAGCTGGCGATGTGGTTCGAGGTGAAGGGCGACCTGCCGACCGACGTCGAGATACGCAAGGCCCAGGCACTGAGCGTTGGAACAGGTCTCCAGACGTGCATCTACTTCGGCGAGGTGGACTTGCCCGCCCCAGCCAGCTTGGCCAACATGAGCCTCGACAAGTTCATGGACCAGGTGCCCGAGTACCGTTGGATCAATGAGATCGGTTGGGCCCCTTTCTACAACGGGCCTGCCCGGTGGGAGCTCGAGTTCGGTCCCACCGCCTACATGATCACTCCTCACGAAGGGACGGAGCCCGGCACTTCCCCCTGGTGGTGGACGGATTGCAGGCTCTGCGGCCGGATCATCTTGAAGGTGCATGGCCAGATCGGGTGGTGCCCATACCGCGGCGACGACCTACCCGAGGACCACATTCTGTACCCAAACTTCGGCCACGCAACACCGCGCCTTCAGGCCGCCTACACGGCCGGGAAGTCGGCACAGTTCGAGTTCGGCGAGACGGGGCGTTGAAGCGGACGGCGCCTTGCCCAACTCCGACCATGAGGCATCGCTTGGGGATTTTCGTTATGGCGCAAGCGGCCTGTGCGTCCGAGACCACCGGGGCTAAGCAAGTTCGGCGCGGCGCGGAACGTTGCCATCGGTGGCCACTCATCGGTCTCGATGATCGGACTACCTCTTGCCTCGTGAACCATGGTGCTGGCCGTCGACAACCTTGACAAAGGCGAGGAAGACCTCGGCAGGGAAGCGCAGCACGGGACCGCTCCGCTGCTTGGAGTCTCGAACGAGAACGTCGCCTTGGTCATGGGCGATCTCCACGCACTGCTGACTGGGAGACTTGCTGCTCTTGCGCCACACGAACTCGCTCACCCCGTCACCTCTCACACTCTACGTCGACTCGTCAGGCCCGCCGATCAGCCGTTGAGCGTGGCCCAGCGCTGACTGGCCGCCATCAGGATCTCACGCGCATGGGCGCCCTCGACTCCAGCAGGCCACAGCGAGTCGAGAATCTTGTTGTAGAGCTCCAGGTCGCCTGGGTCCTCGCTCACGATCTCGGAGTCGTTGGTCTCGATGATCACGGAGTCGTCGAAGATCCAGATCCCGTGCATCGGAATGACGTCAAGGCGCGAGAGCAGCGGCAGGATCCTGAACCTCACTGAAGACGTGACTGGGAGAGCGAGGAGCCGGTCGATCTGCGCCAGCATCACCTCCGGCGCGCTGTACGAGTAGAGCAGCGTCGACTCAAGGAACAGGATCTCGATGCGCTTGGCGGTGTCGAACAGCACCTTCTGCCTGTCCATCCGAGCACGGACGGCCGCGCCGACATCCGTGTCCAAGCCGTGCAGGGTGGCGTGCGATGTCAACACGTCGCGCGCGTAGTCCGCGGTCTGGACGAGTCCCGGCAACAGCATCAGGTCGAACGCGCGGATGATCGATGAGCGCTGTTCGACCTGGCCGGCGCGAACCTGTCGATCACGGTGCCCCTTCGTCAACTGCCGCGGCCACGCTGCCATCTCGATTCGGATGGCGCGGAGCTCGTCACGAAGTTCAGACGCCTCCGACTCCGACGTCTCCGTGGCCTCGAACCACGTGTTCACGTCGGAGTCGGTCGGCGCCTGTTTGCCGTTCTCGATGCGCGACACCTTCGACTGCTGCCAGTCGAGTCGCTGCGCGAAGTCCTTACCGGTGAGGAACCCGGCGTTGGCCCGCAGGGTGCGCATCCGAGCGCCGAAATCCCGCAGGCGCTGGTTACCTTCGTTCACGGACTCCTCTGATGGCGTCGATAGGGCTCGCGTGTTGCCATGCCGCCGCGAGCCATGCGCGGTGACGGTCAACAGTACCGGTGTCCTCGTGCAGGGTCGCACCGAGGAAACGCCCATCGTCGAACTGCATCTTCGCGACGCTACGGTTGTCGACGAGGAGGAAGTCGTAGCTCGGCAGCCCCAACTTCGGCACCTGGTCCTCGCGCAGCGTCCGCACCTCCTCACCAGCTTCGATGTTGGCGCGCACTGCGGTGGCAAGCCATCGCTGGTAATCGGACGGCGTATCGGTGACGCGACGTACGCGTCGGAACTCTCGGCCAGCCGCAGTGGCCGAGCGGACGAGATCGAGCCAACCCTGCAGCCAGGAAAGGTCGTCCTGCCCGCCGGCCCGCCAGCGTTCGAAGGGCTCCCGTTCGTCGGGCTCGTCGTAGACCGGTTGCGACTCCCATCGCCATACGCTGACCTCGAACGTGTCGTAGATCGCGTCGAAGTCGGCGACGGAGAGTTGCCTGCCCATCAGTCGGCCGTCGTCAACGATTCGTCGCCCTCCTTCGTCTGGGATTGAAGGGCTTCAAGGATCATCGGCCCCCAGTTGCGCAGCAGCTCGGCCGGGATCTCGACGGCACTCTCGTGGGCGGGCAGGCCGCCGTAGCTGCGCTCCAGGTCGGCGACCGCGTCCAGGTCGTCAACCCGAGTCCCTTGCACCACGACCGTGCCGCGGTCCGTCGCATAGAGGGTCGGACAGTGGCCGCCACCCGAGTCGGTCCCAATGAACGTAAGCCTCATGGCCATCTCCTCCAGTCAGTTGACCAACATGTGCACTATTCGAGCAATATGCGCGCAATGTCAACCAGAACGGCCAAGGCTCACCCAGACGACACTCACCAGTCTCACCCAATCGGGTGAGATTGCAACAAAATTGCGCGATTGCGTTGAGCTTGTACACACGTGGGGTCATGGTCATAGCACCAGAGGCCGGACGACGACGGAGGTCCAGATGGCAGCCAACGATGCGGCCGCAGCCGATGCGCGACCACTTCAGGGAACACGGCGCGTGAGGCGCCACACGCCACCCGCACGCCAGCTAGCCCTCCTGGACGACCTGACCGAGGTTGTCTGCCAGATCGAGAGCGGCGACAACGTTGACCTGCCAGTGTTCGGCGCGACCGAGCAACGTGAGCTCCTGCTCCGGCTTGTCGGCGCCGTACATGAGGTCGTTCGACGGCACCCCGTCGATGACTACGGCCGTTGTCGGCGATGCCGGCCCGCCCGTTCCGGCTGTCACCGCTGGCTCCCTGTCTGGTGCTCAGCATCGCCTCGTTCTACGCGACGGTGCCGACCGAACAGGTGTGGCTGCAACTCCTGCGGCATCTCGGAGTCAGCCGTGACCTCGGTGAAATCCGTGCCTGGCTGGCGGATGGCCCGGTTGCTGTCGAACGCGAGCCTGAGCCGATCTGGGCGTCAGTCGACGAGCAGACACAACCGGACATGACCACACCGGTCCCCATGATTCCGGTGCCAAGTACCGAACCATCCACCGGTCGGCACGCCCTGACTGCCTGACCACAGAACCGTTTCCGATGAGGAGAACCATCGTGGGCATCGCCGACGGCCACGACCCCGACGAGTGGAGCCGCAACGTCGACTGGCGTCCGTCCGTGGTGGACACGACGCGGGCCAGCGTCGCCCGAATGTACGACTACTTCCTCGACGGCTCCCACCACTTCGAGGTCGACCGGGACGCGGCCAAGGAGGTCCTCGCCGTCCTGCCCCAGGCACGCACCTTCGCCCGCCACAACCGTGCGTTCCTCCGCAGAGCGGTTCTCCATGGCGTCGAGCACGGGATCCGCCAGTTCCTCGACCTCGGCTCCGGCCTGCCCACGGTCGGCAACGTGCACGAGATCGCCCAACGCCTCGTGCCCGACGCCCGCGTGGTCTACGTCGACAACGAGCACGTCGCCGTCACCCACAGCCTCGACATCCTCGCCGGCAACCCCTACGCGACCTGCATCCGGGAAGACATCACCAACCCCGACCGCGTCCTGCACCACCCTGAGACGCTGCGGCTGCTCGACTTCTCCCAGCCGATCATGGTCCTGATGTGCGCGGTCCTGCACTTCATCCCCGACAACAAGAATCCAGCGGCCCTCGTGCGGGCCTACTCCGACGCCCTGGCCTCCGGCAGCTATCTGGCCCTGACCCACGCCACCGCCAGCGACTACCCGACCAGCTGGCCGACGTCGTCGAGATCTACCAACGCACCCAAAACCCGGCGCACCTGCGGACGCGCGCGGAGATCACCGCGATGCTGGCCGGCTTCGAGCACCTGGTCTGGCCCGGCGTGGTCTACACCCCGGAATGGCGGCCCGAGCACTGGGCAGATGTCGGTGACCCCGCCCAGTCACTGGCCTTCGCCGCCCTGGCCCGCCATCCCTGATTCCCCGCTTGGAGCACCACGCCATGGCCCACCGTCTCTCGCTGACCCGCCGCGCCGCCGAGTTGCGCCGGCTCTACACCGCCGAAACCGACTCCACACTCCTGCCGACCATCGCCAACGCTCTCAACAGATTCTCCCCGGACCACCGGGCGATGCTGCACGAGATCCTCGATCGCGGCTACGAGACCAGACTGTTCGGCGAGAACACCGTGCCCGCCGTGGACCATCGGTTCCGCGACGCACTGCTGCCCGACACCACCGACATCCTCCAGCAGCAGCTGGAAGCCGGAATCCTGTACGCGCTGGGCCAGGTCGCGCCCTACCAGTGGCCCGACACCGACGTGGTGGCCCCCATGCCCCTGTGCCGGATGGCCCGACCTGTCCCCGGTTCGGAGCAGACGATCCTGCATCTGCCTCTGGGGGCGCTGGCCCGGATGATGGCGGTGTTGACTCCCCGCGTCGTCGACTGCCGTCCCTACGGGCTCGCTGGCCTGCGCGCGACGTTGCAACGTCGCCATGTCCAGCTTCACCTTGCCGACGGCGGCCCGACCCGGCTGGTGGGGCTGGCGAAAGTGAGCGCCCGTCAATGGGCTGCCTCGCTCGCTTTCGTCCAGCAGGTCCACGGTTTCGCGCAGCCGCCCGTTCTCGACGGGCGTTTGACCGGGCCCGAGCGAGATGTGATTCGCGCTGGCCGGGTTCCTGGCCCGGTGGCTTTGGCCTGCGGAGTGTTTCGTCGTCTGCGAATCCTGGGTGACACGTTCTGGCTGACCGTCGACACCGACGGCCCCGACGGCCTGCGTCTGGGCTGGTCTGGCGGACGCTCTGCCGTGCAGGTCGCCACCGCGCTGGTGCACCCCGTGACCGGTCTTGCCGGGGACCGGTTCTACGTCACGCGGGTGGCCGAGGGCGCCGTCACGATCATCGTGACCGGCATCGCCGGCGAGCCGACGGCCAAGCTGGCGCTGCACCAAGTGCCGCTGACGGCAACGCCGCCGTTCACCCCGGTCGACGTATCCGCAGCGTGGGATGAGTTCCGGCGGGTCATGAAGACGACCTCGCTCTCGGCGTGTGGTCTGGAGCTGGTGTCGCGATGAGTCCCAACCACCTGGCGCTCCGCCGACCTGCTCTGCCCCCAGGCACCCACCGTCGCCACTTCCGGGTTCGCCGCCGGGCTCAAGGGGGATCTGAGACCCATGGTTGAGCCGGTGTTCACCCAGGCTGCGCCCAGCGTCGTCATCACCAGGACGTTGTCGGCGACCACGATCGCCGTGCCCGCTGAGAGAGACACGGCAACAATCTGTCTCGGTGGGCAGGCGGACTTCACGGTCAGCCTGCTTCCGGAGGACGTCTTCGAGCTGATGACCGCGCTGCTGGCCGGCGAGGTCTCCTACGTGTCCTGCACGCACTTGGTGCACGGACGGCTG
This sequence comes from Kutzneria sp. CA-103260, assembly GCF_018263855.1. Taxonomy (GTDB): domain Bacteria; phylum Actinomycetota; class Actinomycetes; order Mycobacteriales; family Pseudonocardiaceae; genus Kutzneria. Next base: position 6,825,081 of record NZ_CP073318.1, read on the forward strand.
CTGCTCAACGCCCGGCCCGCAGGCGACCAGCCCAGCCCTCCGGCACCAAAGCTGGGGAAAGTCGGACCTCGTGAGTTGTCCCTCACCCTGCCCGAGCAGCGCACCTGCCAGGCCGTGTTCGACTCCGAGCAGGCGGTGGATCTCGTCCTGCGCCTCAGTGCGGCGTGGGAGCTACTCGACAAAGCAGCTCCCCAGGACTGATCACCTCCCCCGTTGCGCCTCCCGTGCGTCACGAGTCCGCTACTCTCGGCAGGCTGCGTGCTGGAGGAGAGACGGGGGTCTCGTGGCAGTTGTCGAGCTGAACTATGCCGAGTTGGGGGTCGCCTGGCAGCGGTCCCGGCTGCCGGTATTGCCGGTGATCTTCACCTGGCGCAACCACGCCGCGGTTCCCGACGATCCGCAACGGGCTCTCCATGAGGCCGAGGACCGGCTGCGCGCCCGCGGGATTATCGACCGCCGCGGCGGCCTGGACGACGACCTCTACGGCGCGCTCGCCCTGTTCACCCACGCCCCGGTCGAGATTGATCTCCGCTTCGCGCCCGCCGTCGGGCGGGAGGTCCGGGCGAGCGTGGCGGCCCGCGGCGGCCACGCCGTGCGCGCGGTCGTCGACGACGACGCGGTGTGGCTGGAGACCGTGCCTGCCGACCAACTCCCCGCCGCGCTTATCCAGGTGCTGCCCGAACTCCCGCCGGCCTGCGGCACCGTGGTGAGCCTGCCGACCGCCGAGCTGGACGCCGCTGTCTGCGACGTCACCGACCGCGGCAACGACTCCGACGCCGCCTTCACCGCGGCCTTGCAGGCCCGCGGTGTGCGCTCCGACGACGCGCGGAACCTGGTCTCGCTGCTGGGCGGCGACCGCACCGGGTTCGGCAAGATCGGCGTCGCCGCCCGGGACGCGGCCGGTCATCGGCACCGGTCTCCCAGGGTGGTGCAGGTGATCGACACCCTTCGAGGCCGGTCCGCGCTGTACACGCGCGGCGGATACACCGTCTCCTCGCCGGCCGACTTCGGCCTGTTGACACGGATCGTGGATGAGCTGGTGGCGGGAACCCGGCGGCGGTTGTGACCGTCTCATCGGGTGCGATTCGTGCCGAGCCGTGCGCGGTGCGTGGCACGATGAGCAGTCGGCGGTGTCGAGTCGATGGTCCTGGGGAGGATGCTGGGGATGCCGGAGAACGTGCAGTTCGGTGGGGCGGCGGCGGTCGGTGCCGAAATGGCGACGCTGACCGCGTGGGTCAACGACGGCAAAGGCGGCGTCACGCAGGGCAAGCTCAAGGTCGAACCGGACCAGCTGCCGACGATCAAGGCCACCTGGGTGCAGGCGCGCGAGAAGTTCGTCGGGATGCAGCGGACCGCCCAACAGCTCCAATTCGTGCCCTACCCGGCTGAAGATGGCGTCAGCAAACAAGCTGTCAACAAACTGCGCACGGCGGCGGGCGACGGTGCCGGCTGTCTGGGCAAGACGCTGGCCGACTGCATCGCGCGCTGCGACGACCTGATCCACCAGACCGAGCAGACCATGAAGCTGTACCAGGTTGCCGACACGAGCGCGGAAATCAAGTTCGAGCTCTGACCTACGACCCGGAAGTGATTGTGACAACCACTCCTCGCCGTCTCACCGTCGTCGTTGCCTGCGGGCTCCTCGTCTCGCTGTCCGCCGCGTGCTCTCAGCAGACCGGTGGAACCGGCTCGCCCGCATCCACCGCCTCGTCAACCACGTCTGCGGCCGCGTCCGGGGCGCCGAAGGTCTCCAGCCCGAAGAACCTCAAGGCTCACCCGGCGTGTCAGCTGCTCACGCCGGCGCAGCTGCAGAGCCTCGGCGCTGCCTCCACGCCGAAGGAGGGAACCTCGGTGTGGGGCGAGAAGGACTGCGAGTGGGGCAACGACAACCTCAACATCGGTGTCTCCCCTGACACGACGCAGGGCAAGGGGTTGGCCATCGTGTACGAGAACATGAGTGGCGCTCCGAGTTTCCAGCCGCTGACGATCGCCGGCTATCCCGCCGCTCGCACGTCGAAGCAGACCATCTCGTGTGCGATCGGCGTCGGCACGTCCGACACGCAGGTCTTCCTCGTCGACCTGACTGTGCTCGGCGCGAACCGGACGAACAACACCGACCCGTGTGCCGTCGCGCAGACCGTCGCGGCCGATGTGTTGGGCAATCTTCCGGCTGGACAGTAGGAGGCGGGGACGATGTGGCCGTTTGACAGTGAGGTCGCGGGCGAGGCGCACGCCGCGTTCGACCACAAGACGATCTACCAGCAGTTGCACAGCGGCACCGGCCCGGGTGGGTTGTCCACGAGCGTGGCCAGCTGGCAGTCCGAGATCGGTGGCCAGTTCGACGAGGCGCACTCCCTGATCACCGCCGGGCTGAACAAGGCCCGTGCTGTGTGGGAAGGCGCTGCGGCCGAGACCATGCAGAGCGACGTGGCCCCGATGGCGCAGTTCGTGCTCGACGCCAAGGACGTCTCCCACGATGTCGGCCAGTCCACCCAGGACCAAGCCGATCACTTCGCCGACGTGAAGAACAAGATGCCGCCCCCGGTGGAGGTCACCGCGACCGACAGTTGGCTCTCGCGAGGGTGGTCGCACCTGACCGGCGGCCAGACCGACGCCGAGGCGCAGGAGCAGCAAGCGTTGGCGGCGTCGGATCATGCCGCGGCCGTCTACGCGGACTACCGCAACAACTCGACCACCGCGACAACGGTCACCTCGTATCCGACGGTGCCGCAGAGCAACGGCATCGACGCCGCCCCGCAACAGCAGACCGGCGGCCCGGTCCCGTACAAGTCGTATCAGCCCGGCCCGGTCAGTCGCGGTCCTAGCCACGCAGTGCAGCCGCACGACGTCGTTCTGCAGCAACCCGTTCCGCCGGCCGGTCACGACGCGCCTCCAGTCGACACGCAGCCGCCCACGACCATCCAGCACGTGCCGGTCGGCGGACCGCCAACGCCTGGGCCGCCCGGCGGCTTCCCGCCCGTGGGCGACCCGGTCCGGGCACCCGGCGGCGGCACGCCGATCGACCCCATCGGCATCTACGGCCCGCCGGGCGTCGGCAGCGGCCCCGACGGTTACGGCAGCACCAATGGAAGCCGCAGCGGTTCGCCCTCGGGTCTCGGAGCGCGCAGCGGCGGAACAGTCGCTGGCGGCACCGGGAATGCCCCAGGGCGTAGCGGGAGTGCCGGCGCAGGCGCACTGGAAGAGGCTGGACCAGGCGGACGCACAATGGCCGGCACGGCGGGCAAACCTGGTGCGGCCGGCGGCCCTGGCATGGGCGGGCCCGCCGGTCGAGGCAAAGGCAAGGACGAGGAAGACCAGGAGCACCTGAACAAGTTCATGGAGCCCACCGACGAGCACTGGGGCACCGGGGAGAAAACCGTACCCACAGTGATCGGCGATCCGGACTACCAGCCCTGACCATCACCAGGCTGACGGCCAGCTCCCGGTGTCAGCCACCATCGCGGCAGGATCGGGAGGCGGCCACGGTGACCGAGGAGGACCCGCGCTACGACGGGCTGGACCTCACCGACCAGACGCGCGCCGAACTGGACGCGATGCCGCCAGCCAAGCGCCAGGAGTGGATCGACTACCTCAAGGCCCAGCAGTCTGGCTGGGACTCGGTCCGCGCCGGCGCCCGCGAGGCCGTGGTCGGGTTAGACAAGATCAACGACATCATGTTGTCCCAGCTCGACCTCCAGCCGGACGAGGCATCTCGTCAGGCACTGGTCGATCACGTGATGACCAACGTCCTCATGGGAGAATGCCTGCTGGCCTCGGCCCGCGGTGACGCCGAGACCGCCGACACGCATCTGCAGGCGTGGCAGCGGTACGCCGAGAAGACCAAGAACCAGGTGATCGTGGTCCGCGACCGTCCTGGCCCGGACGTGATGTCGGTCCGTCCGACTCGGTGGGAGGCTTGGCCGTGAGCAAGATCAATGTTCATCCTGACCACTTACGTCGGTCAGGCGGCACGCTCGCCGGGTTCGGCGGAAAGCTGGCCGACGGTGGGCAGAAGCTGGAGTCCGCCGGTCAGAACCTGGTCTCCCACGCCAGCAGCGACCGCTCGGGCATCGGCGCGGTGGTGGCCAAGGCGTTCGGCAAGGGCGTGCAGATCACCGGCAAGGTGTTCAGCGAGGGCGGCCGCGTCGTCGAAGGCGCCGGCAAACGCTTAGGCACCAGCGCGGACCTCTACGAGGAAGCCGACAGCAAAGGCGCCGGACTGCTCAGAAGGCTCCACCCCGATGACCCAGGCGCGTCCCACGCCCACGGCGGCGGTTCTCACCCGACCACGGTTTCCAGCGGGTCGGGACGCGGCGGCATCCGCGGCGCACTGAACAGGATCGGCGGCAAGACCCGCGACTTCGCCAGCGGTGTCAAGAACAAGCTCGGCCGGGCCTTGGGCGACCCGGTCGACATGGTCTCCGGCGAAGTGATCCACGCCCAACTCGATCTCCAACTCGCCGCGGCCCTGCCGCTGACGCTGGAACGCACCCACCTGTCCAACTACCGCGTCGGGCACTGGTTCGGACCCTCCTGGTCATCCACAATGGACCAACGGGTCGAGGTCGACGCCGAGGGCGTGTGCTTCGCCTCCGCCGACGGCATGCTGCTGGCCTACCCCACGCCGCCGCAACAGGGATCCGTCCTGCCCGAGGAAGGCCCGCGCTGGCCGCTGACCCGCGACGCCGACGGCTACCAGATCACCAACGCCGACACCGGCCACACGCTCCGGTTCTCCCCCGTCGGCGGCGGGTGGCCGTTGACCGCGATCGCCGATCGCGCCGGCAACCGCATCGAGTTCGACCACACCCCGGACGGCGTGCTGACCGGCATTCGGCACTCCGGCGGCTACCGGGTCGGCGTGGACACCGCCGACGATCGGATCACGGCACTGCGATTACACGACCCGGCCGACGGCGGCGAGATCACCGTCATGCGGTACGGCTACGACACCGCCGGCCGACTGGTCGAGGTGATCAACTCCTCCGGGCTGCCGATGCGCTTCGACTACGACGCCGACGGCCGCATGACTCGCTGGGAAGACCGCCTGGGCTGCTGGTACGAGTTCGCCTACGACAATGCTGGCCGGTGCGTGCGCGGCACCGGCATCGACGACTTCCTCACCAGCACCTTCACCTACGACGACGGCACCACCGCGCACACCAACTCCCTCGGCCAGACCACGACCTTCCACCTCAACCCGCACGGGCAGGTCATCCGCCGCACCGACCCGCTCGGCCGCACCACCGTCACCGAGTGGGACCGCTACGACCGGCCGCTCGCGCGGACCGACCCGCTGGGGCGGACCACCCGCTACGACTACGACGAGGCCGGCAACCTCACCACCGTCACCCGCCCCGACGGCAGCCAGGCCCTGGCCCAGTACAACGACCTCGGCCAGCCCACCGTGCAGGTCGACCCCGACGGCGCGGTGTGGCGACGCTCCTACGACGAGGTCGGCAACCTCACCGGCATCACCGACCCTGCCGGCGCGACCGTGACCTTCGCCTACAACGACCTCGGGCATCCGCCCGCGGTCACCGACGCGCTGGGCAACACCCGCCGCATCGACACCAACACTGCCGGCCTCCCCATCGCCGTCACCGATCCCCTCGGCTCCACCACGACCTTCAGCTACGACGCGTTCGGCCGCCTTGCCGCGGCCACCGATCCCACCGGCGGCGTCACCGCGACCAGCTGGACCGTCGAGGGCAAGCTCGCCTCCCGGATCCGGCCCGACGGCGCCACCGAGCACTGGGACTACGACAGCGAGGGCAACCTCGTCGCCCACACCGACGCCGTGGGTGCCACCAGCCGCGCCGAGATCACCCACCTCGACCTGCGCTCGGCCGACATCCACCCGGACGGCACCCGCCTGACCTACGCCTACGACACCGAGCTGCGGCTGACGTCGGTGACCAACGAGGCCGGCCTGGTGTGGCGCTACGACTACGACGCCGCGGGCAACCTGGTCGCCGAGACCGACTTCAACGGCCGCGTCCTGGCCTACGTGCAGGACGACGCCGAGCAGCTCGTCGCCCGCACCAACGGCGCCGGCCAGACCATCCGCTACATCCACGACCTACTCGGCAACATCGTCGAGCAGCACGCGGGCGAGGCGGTCACGACGTACGCCTACGACCCGGTCGGGCGCATGACCCAGGCGGCCAACGCGGTCAGCACCCTGGTGTTCGACCGCGACCAGCTGGGTCGCACGCTGGCTGAGGTCTGCAACGGGCGTGCCGTCGTCTCGACCTACGACGTCGCCGGCCGGCGGCTCACGCGACGCACCCCGACCGGCGCGGACAGCCGGTGGGAGTACGACCCGAACGACCAGCCGGTCGCGCTGCACACCGCCGGGCACAGCACGGCCTTCGACTACGACCCGGCCGGCCGCCACACGAGGCGGCAGGTCGGCACCGTCACACTCGTCCAGACCTTCGACGACAACCACCGCATGCGCACCCAGGCCGTCACCACCACCCACCCTGAGGCGCGCGGGCCGGCGCTGCTGCAACGCCGCTCCTACAGCTACCGCCCGGACGACACCCTCACCAGCATCGTCGACCAGCTCGCCGGCCCGCGGCAGTTCACCCACGACGCACGCGGCCGCGTCACCGCCGTCGACCACGGCGAACGGCCCGAGCGCCACGCCTACGACCCCGCCGGCAACCTCCTCGACGACGCCCGCACCTACGCCGGCAGCCGATTACAGGGCTCCAACGCCGACCGGTACCGCTACGACGGACAGGGCCGGCTCGTCGAGCGGATCCGCCGCACCCTGTCCGGACAGCAGCGGCGGTGGACCTACGAGTGGGACGCCGAGGACCGGCTACTCGCCGTCACCACCCCGACCGGCGACCGCTGGCGCTACCACTACGACGCGCTCGGCCGGCGCATCGCCAAGCAACGCCTGGCACCCGACGGAACCGTCGCCGAACAGGTCGAGTTCGTCTGGGACGGCACCCGGCTGGCCGAGCAAGCCCACACCCGCGCCGGCGAGCCGGCCACGACCACCACCTGGGACTGGGAGCCCGACAGCGACCGGCCCGCCGCCCAGACCGTGCGGTCCTGGGCCGCGAGCGCCCCGCAGTCCGTCATCGACGAGCAGTTCTACGCCATCGTCGCCGACCAGATCGGTGCCCCGCAGGAACTGCTCACCCCCGACGGCGAGCTCGTGTGGCAGGCCCGCGCCACCCTGTGGGGACAGCGCACCCCCGCCGCAGCGCGGGCGGACTGCCCGCTGAGGTTCCCAGGCCAGTACCACGACGACGAAACCGGCCTGGACTAACAACTACCTGCGCTACTACGACCCCGAGCAGGCCCGCTACATCAGCCCCGACCCGCTCGGCCTGACCCCCGCGCCCAACGAGTACGGCTACGTCGACAACCCGCTGGTCTTCATCGACCCGCTTGGCCTGGCCAAGCGCAAGCCGCACTTCGCGGACGTCACCGTCTACGACCCGCACGGCAACGTGAAGTACGCCTGCACTCTGCGCAGCGGCAACCAACTCCAGCAGGAATCCGCGCTCGGCTTCCCCAACGCGTCGCTGGCCAGCCACACCGAAGCCCGCTCGATGCGCATGCACGGCGGCTCCCCCACCGTCCCCATCCCCGGCGACCCGCTGGCCCACCAGATGCCGGTCAACAAGGGCGATAGGGTCGAGATCCACGGCACCAAACCCCCGTGCCCCCAGTGCAAGGGCGCGATGAACCGGGCGGTCAGCGAGCTCGGCGTCGGCGTCAGCTACCACTGGGGCGGCAACTCCTGGCAGGCAGGATAGGACTCATGCCCACACCCACCTGGCGCACCGTCACCACAGTCACCACCGGCGAGAACACCACCGACCGGGTCTTCACCCTCGGCATCGCCGAAAACCTGGACGGCTCCGGCGGCCACCTCATCGTCCAGACCTCCCTGCAGCCGCCGACCGACCAGGACGCTGCCACCGGCATGGACACCTACTGCGTCATGGACGACGAAGGCGGCGTCCAGTACGGCGGCATCGAACACGTCGAACTTGACGACACCCAGCTGACCATCCGCTTCACCGACGACGCCGCCAGCGAACTTTCCGTTGACGATGGAGAACTTCAGCTGGAGCTTGACCTGGACGGCGACGCGGTCAGCCGGCTGCGAGACGGTCTGAGGCGGACACTGACCTACGGCAACCCCGACCAACAGCCAACGTTCGTCGGGCTCTGATCTAACGCCGAAGAACGCTCTACTTCTGTGCCGTCGTGGGTCGGCTTCAGGCTGAGGGGACACGTTGGTTTCACGCCAGCAGTGTGAGATGACATAGGCCCAACGACCGACGAAACATAACGACACCCTATGCTGAAGATGTCAGCAGAGCAGCGGCCTGTCCGCGTACACGGTCCGCCTGGACGCCTGGAGGAGTGCTGATCAGCCTGCACGATCACGTCGCCCTGGCGCTAGGAGAAAGACACTTGCCGGCCACGGGCGGCGCGGACCCCGTGGATCCGACCAATCCTCACAAAACCGACCCGTCGCCGCCGACCACACTTGGAAGGACGGTGTGCGCTAATTGAGCCAAGTCAGGTTGAGAAGCTGGTCCTCTCAGGCTGAGCGTCGCGGAGTGCGGCATCGAGTCAATGTCCTGCCACGAGAACCCGAGCCGGCTCTGCGAGAACCCGAGCAGCACCCTCGAGATCGGCTAGCCGTGCCGCCAGAGTGGCGACAGCAAGGTGCTGCGGCAGCGCCTCGTTGAACTTCAGACCGGCGAGCGCCCGTTCGTCGACCTCAGGCAAGCACAGCCGGTCGGCCACGTCAGCGGTCGCCGCCTTCCACATCTCCAGAGTGAGATCTGTGCGCAGGCGCAGCGAAGCATCGTCAACACGTTGCTTCTCGTCGGACAACTCGGACAAGGTAGCCGCGAGGGTTGCGTTGGCGCGATAGCCCGCCCATGTCCACCAACGGACGTCAAAACCGCTACGTGTGATGACCGTTCCTCCGGGGTGCACGGTGCTGGAGCCATCTTCACGCTCTTCAGCCAGCGCGCGCTGAGCACGCTGCGTCAGCTTCACCGGCGGGTCAGCCCCCAGGAGCACCTCGCGAACTGCCCTGGTGAGCTCGAACGTGGCCGCGCCCACTCCGGACGTTTGCCAGCGAGCTCGTCCGCCGCTGTCTGCCTCTTCGACAAAGCACCGTCGGCGTTTCCAGTCGATCCAGCCGACTTTCCAGCTTCGGCCAGCCAGCAAGAGCAACCGCGGTCCGTGGACCCTCTCGGTGAGCAGGGCTGGGTCGGTGCGGCCGATTTCCCGACGTCCGTGGAGGACGGTGAACTGGGGTGGTGCTGTGAAGACGGCCGTCATGTCCATGAAGTGGCGCCGGCCGAACTTCTGCTCCGCGGTGGGGCCGATGAACAGCAGGTCTCCGTCCTTGTCGAGGAAGCCCTCTCCCACCAGGTGCCGCAGGATCGGCTCCGCGCTGCGGTCGAATGGCGCTAGTCCGTTCCAACCCTCCACCCACAGTTGGTTCCCGATCCGGTGTTCTTGCAGACATAGCGCGAGCAACTGCTGAGCGACAATGTGCCGTGGTTGTGGGGGTGCGGTGACGGGCTCCACGTAGCCGCGACTCCACAGCAGGAGCAGCCCAGCGGCCCAGGCGACTTCTTCGCGCCTGATGGCGAGGAACAGACAGTTGCGCGTCGTGCCTGGCCGGCGACCGGTGCGTCCCAACCGCTGCAGGAAGGACGCGACCGATCCTGGGGCGTTTATCTGGATGACCCGGTCGAGGTCACCGACGTCGATGCCCAGCTCGAGTGTGCTGGTAGAGACGATCACGCAGTCCCGCGCCTCGGCAAAGGCCTGTTCAGCCCGTCGGCGCTCGTCCACCGACAGCGAGGCGTGGGAAAGGAATGTCGTGACGCCGGCTTCACGCAGGGCTGCGCCGAGTTCCTCGACCAGTTGCCGGGAGTCGCAGAACACCAGGCGTTTCTCGCCTCGGTGCAGCGCACTGATCACGGTGGCAGCGTTGGCGACCGACCCCACGTAGTCGAGTTCGATCTCGCCCGGTGGGACCGCTGTCGCTGCGGCTGTGCCAACACCAGGAGCGACGACCTGCGCCGGGCGTGTACCGCTGCCCGCCCCCTGCAGCCAGCTCAGCAAGTCGCTCGGATTGCCAACGGTCGCGGACAGCCCGACACGTTGAATCTGCCTGTCGCACACACGGCTGAGTCGCTCGAGAACTGCGAGGAGGTGCCAACCTCGGTCGTCACCTGCGAAGGCGTGCACCTCGTCCACGACCACCGCACGCAAGTTGGCGAACAGGTGCGCTTGCTCCACCTTCACGCTGACCAGCATCGCCTCGAGCGATTCCGGTGTCGTGAGCAGGATGTCGGGTGGATCACGAAGGATGCGTTGCCGAACGGACGGCGTGGTGTCGCCATGCCACAGTGCGACCCGGCGTCCAAGCCAGGCGGCGTAGGTTTCCAACCGTGGCAACAGGTTGTTGAGCAGTGCCCGGAGCGGGCAGACATAGATGACTGACAGCCCCGACCAATGGTGCTGCTCCATCGCACTGAGCAGAGGGAAGCAGGCCGCCTCCGTCTTGCCACCTGCCGTGGGGGCAAGCAGCACCGCATCCACACCGTTCAGCACAGGCTCGATTGCTTCCGCCTGCAGCGGTCGCAGCGATCGCCACCCGAGCGTGTTCACGATGTGGTGGACCAGTACCGGATGCAGCTGGTCGAGGCTCGTGGTCACGGGAGGTCCAGGTCGACGTCGCCTGCGCTGGCCGCCGCATTGCGCTCGATCTCGTTCAGTTCGCTGCTGGAGACGGTGAGCGGGTAGTCCCTGCGAGGGTCAAAGTCATCGTGGTCGTCTACCCGGTCCAGCACGTCGACGAGCTTACGGAGGAAGATCCGTGGGGCTACGCCGACCTTTCCGCCCAGTTCGCCGGTGATCGCAGTTGCCAGCACCGCGGTGTAGTCGTCGTCGACAGTGGACTGGACGCGGTCGGGGTTCCGCGCTCCGGTCACGTACAACTGCCGGATGTTACGGCCGAGTTCGGCCAGCCGATCGAGATCGAACCCCTGCAGACGCAACTGCACGGCCCGCGGCGAGTCGAAGCGAGGATCAGTTGTGAAGTCGGTCGCCAGTCGCTGTGCCAGCGGCGGCAGCCGTTGCACACCCTGCTGCCCGTCGAAGAAGGCTGGCGTACCGGTGATGACCAGGAACAGACCAGGGAAGCGGCCGGCGTCGATTTCGTCCAGGAGCTGACGCAGCGCGTTCAGGCCCTTCTCCCGCACATCACCTCGCACGCGCTGCAACGTCTCGATCTCATCGAGAACCACAAGCAGCCCGCGGTGGCCGCAGTCCTTCAAGACGGCCAACAGGCCCTGCAGGAACCCGAGAGCTCCGAAGTGGTCCAGGTCCCCGCGGACCCCGGCCGCACTTCGGGCGCTGGCTGCCACTGACTTCTGGCCGCCAAGCCACGCGATGAGCGCTTCGGCCGTTGCCGCGTCACCGGTAAGCCTCGCCCGACGATAGCCACGCAGGGCTGCGGCGAACGCAGGGGTCGTACGCGCGACCGCCGCAAGCCGTTGCTCGAGCAGAACGTCGACGGCGTCAGACAGCCCTTGCTCGTCATCCTCCGCGACTTCGCCGGCCTCGAGAACCTCTTCCTCAAGGATGTAGAACCAGGAGTCGATCACCGGCCCCAACGCGCTGGGCCGATGCGTCGGTGTGCTGAGCCGCTCGGTGAGCCTGCGATAGACCGTCTCCAAGCGATGCAGCGGGGTCTCAGTCTCCGAGATCTGAATCTCGGACGTAGCCAATCCTGCGCGCTTGGCCCGCTCGGCGAGCCAGCGAGCAAAGAACGTCTTGCCCGACCCATACTCGCCACGGATAGCGTGGAAGGTGGCTCCGCCCTTCGCCACCGTGTCGAGTTCCTCGTCCATGGCAACACTGAAGCGGTCGAGGCCGACGGCAAACTGGTCCAGGCCGCTTTCCGGGACGGTTCCACGACGCAACGCCGCGATGACCTCGCGGCGGCGTGCCTGGCTGGCTGGAGACGTCATTTCTGCACCCCGAACTGTTCACACAGCAAGTCGACGTCGAGCTTCAGCGTACGGCCACCATCCGTCACGGACAGAACCGGATAGCCTTCGACGTTGAGCAAGCGCTCCAGCATCCTCGCGAGGAAGTCAGGGTTGCGCCCCGCGCGGCCGACCAGCGCCGCGACAGCCGTGATCGGGCGGGTCCTGTCCGCCTTGACGAGCTCGTCGATCACTGCGGCAATGGCCTTCTTGTTCGGCGCCTTAGGCACAAAGGCGCGTTGCGTTTCGTACGCCGGAGAGGCAACGACACGCGTGCCCAGCGACTCCTCCACCGGGAACAGCGGAGTGGCTTGATCCTCGATCCGCGCACGAACCTTGGTGGGCTTGCGACGCGGAGCAGCCTCAGCCTCAACTCCAGCGCGTGCGCTCCACCAGGATGGCTCGACCGACTCTCTCGCGAGGATCTCCCACTCCACCGGCAGCAGGGTTGCCGACGGCAACAGCACCAGCACGGGGACAGTCATCTCGGCGAGAGACGCGCCACCGTGATAACCCGCTTTTTTCGGCAGGTAACGGATATCTTCCCGCCACGGCACAACAACACGTCCATCGCCGTACAACACTCGAGGCCCAGCAAGCGCGACCTCACCGTCCGCTGGATCCCCGACCCGCCACCGGGCGGACTCCACACCGACGGCGGCTACCGGCCCATCCCCCGCCGTCGAGCGATCCAGCACGTGTCCGTGATCTGCGACCAAGACCACCGGACGCTCGTACGCACGCGCAGCATCCAGCAGTTCCGGCAGGTACGTGACGTCACTCAGCCGCCAGCCAATGGGAGCACCTCCCTTGCCGTGGTCGAGCGCGTCGTCGATAGTGTTGAGCACCACCCCGACGACGTCCTCTCCGGCAAGGGCGGCGACAAGAGACTCAGCGAGCCGCTGGCCCGCGTGCCCACCGATTTCGGCTTTGTGAAACAGCGAAGCCTGCTTGCGGTGCTTGCGCCAGAAAGCTGCGAACCCATCCTTCTCCACCGACTGATCGCCGTTGGTCAGCCCAGCGGTGAGCAGGCACGCGCGGCTCACCCTGGTGACCGAAGGCACTGCTGCGACCGCGGCCGCCCGATGTTCCGAGTACGGTGACGCCTCGTGCCATGCACGCCCAGCCAACTGCTCGCCGAGCTCGACGGCTACGGCGCTGCTCATTCCGTCCAGCACCAGGATGAGTGGGGCGTGGTCCTTGCCGACGAGCGGGACTGCGATCCGCTCCAGAACGTCTTCGACAAGTAGGCAACCGCCCGGCGCCTGCGTTGACGCGTGAGCGGCCCAAATCTCCAGGCGGCGGGCGAACGCCTCGTCAAGTCGGTCCCGGCGGGCACGCGCCTTGTCATGCACGGCGCGATAGGCGCGGCCGACAACTGGGTCATGCACAGCATCTCCGGCCCACAACACCGCCAGCGCGTGATCGACCCACCCCCAGCTGGCGAGTTGCCTCTGAACACCAGCCGCCACCGAATCCACCGTTTCCTCGGCTTCTGCCAGCCATCGGGTGAGCCGCACAGCCATCGCGGCCGTGTGCACGCGATCGGGATACAGACGCGCCAGGGCGTGGTCACGCAACGAGCTGAGCGCGGATTCGGCTGCCGTCCGACGTGCCGGGGACAAGTTCTCGGCCAGAGTACGCAGGCGCGAGGAGAAACTGCTCGGCAGGAAGCGGCTGGGCGCGAGCGCGACGGTCAGGTCCGCCGAGCTGGCGAGTTCGTCGGCGCGTCGCACAATGTCCAACACGCGTTGCCGAGCCGCTTCACCCTGCGTCGCGAATTCCGCCTCCGCGATCCAGCGTTCGAGTGTTCCCTCAACTTCTTTCACGAACTCGCGCAGCTCTGACCCGCGCTTGCCCGACACCCCGAGCACGCTCCCGAAGGCCAACGTCGCATCGGGCGACACGCCTGGCAGGCTCAGAACCGCCCCCAGAGTGCCCAGCGGCATGGCGTCCTCGGCACGCCCGGCACCGACCAAGGTCATCAGCACGACCGCGGCGCTACCGACGGTCTCTTCCAGCCAGTCCGTCAGCCCTTTGCGTTCTGTCGCCGTCAGCTCGGCGAAGTGTGCGGCGCTAGCCGCCGTGCGCGACCAGCTGAGCAGCGCACCGACATCGAGAGTGCCTTCCGCGAGTTCCCTGCTCCCCAGGCGCGCACCAATGAGCGCCCGAACAGCGGTGTCCCTGGTCAGCACGCCGCCCGCCCGACGCCAGCCAACGGTGGGCTCCGCGTCCAGCAGAGCGTCAACGAGCCAAGGCTCACGCCGGATTCGCGGATCGATGTCGGTGGCGCCGAACCGCTGCTTGACGATCTCGACGCGGTCGACCGTGCGGGTTGCTCGTCCGACGGCGTATCCGCGAAGGTCCCAACCCAGCTCGGCGTCGTCGACGCCGGTCGTGACGACCAGGACATCCGTGTCGGGGCTCGATCGATGCCGCTGCCATGCCTCCACGATGCCGAGGACGGACGGCTGGTCACTCACCTTGATTCGACGCTGTTGGCCTTCGACCAGCAGGCCGAACTCACTGGCTGAGGACGTGTCGTACCGGCCGTGCACCAGCACCAGCCTTTGCTGCTTGGCGCGGGGGAGTTCGCGCTGGAGCAGTGCCTCAATGATGCGCCGGTTGACCTCGGGTGGGGCGGTCATCAGGAACCGTCCTCGCCGTCGACCGCACGCAGGACGATCTCGAACTCGACGTCGGGATGCGCCTCGGCGTAGTTCTGGATCTGCTCCTTCACTTCGTTGACTACGGCTTCCAGTTCCCGTTCAGCGTAACTGGTGTTCATTCGCCGGGCATAACGGAGGGGATTCGCCACCGGAACCGGGCTGGGACCGGGAGGCGTCCAGGGGTCGGTCACCTTCTCCGGTGGAGGTAGTGGCACCACGGGGTCTGTAACGGTGGTGGCGATCTTGGCCGCCTCGCTGATCAGCGCGACCGCGCGGTCACGGATCGTTGCGAGCACCGAAGCGAGTGGGCGCTTGAACTCCTCAGCCGCTGCGGTCCGGGAGACATCGTCGATCAAGCGCTCGGCCCGATCTGCCAGCTCGTCACCGCGGCCGACAAAACCACGTGCGGACTCCAACAGCGACCAGTCCACATTGTCCAGAGCCATGAGGACATTGGGCGCCGACTTAACTGCTGCGCTAAGCACCTCATCGGCGACTTGGTAAGTCACAGACGCAAGCTCACGCAGCAGCGGTGTGGGGTCGTGCGTTCCTGCCAGGCGGGCGACCAGGTCGGTGGCATCACGCGCCGTGGTCAGGCGGTTCGGCGGCTGCTTGTCGGTCAGGCCGAGTGCCTGCGCGTGCTTGTCCAGTGACCTTCGCACGCCTCCGACGGACGACTCCAGCGCAGCGGCCTCGGCTCGCACGTCGGCCGCAAGCTTGTTGACATTGCGCGCGAACAGAACGTCCGGCACGTGCACACCGAACAACGTCGCCGCACGTTGACGCGCGGTGGCGAACTCCTGCTCCGTTGGAAGTTCCTGGGCGCGCAGGGAATAACCCAGACCGATCCGCTCGAGCTCGGGCGTCTGCTCCACTGGACCACCGTGGTAGAGCCAAGCCCGGTCGGCGAGCAGGGCATAGGTGGCGATGATCAGGTTGGCGACCGGCTTGTCGAGGCCGGTGTAGCCGAGGCCGGCGATCCAGCTACGGATGTCCTCGACGGAGTAGTCGCCGGTCACCCCGTGCTGCGCCGCGTACTGCTCGATCCGCCGCCGCCACTCCGTGGACAGGTTCAGCGGTCCGTCACTGACCTCACCGAGTTCAAGGGGGTGGACAATGCGCTTCACCAGCGCCAACTGGGCACGGTCCACCACGACGCGCTGCTTGCCCTCCTCCATGGCACGAGTGATCCAGTCCAAGACAGTGCGCAGCTCGCTGACAGTGACGGCCTTGCGGTTGCCTGCCGGATCGAAGTTCGGGTGCTTGGGGTAGAGGGTGTCGAACAACCCGTCGGCCAAGGCGAGCAGGTTGTACTCGAACCCGGCGCCGCCGTGGAGCCTCGGTGTGTAGGAGGGCAGCAGGGACAACACATGCCCCTCGTCACCCACCTCGGAGCCGACCGTACTTGGTTCCGCGCGGGCAATGCCGTACAGCTGTTGCAGCGCAGCAGCCAGCTGTGAGGTCAGATTGTCGCGCTGTGCCTGGAGCTGGTGGCGAACGCGGATGCGGTCGTCAGCGGACAGGTTGCTCGCGAGGTCGTCCAGCCGGTCGCGCTCCAGCAGATAGCGGATCTTGAGCAGCCGGCCGAGCTGACTGGACTTCTGTGGCGACAGGAAGTGAGGCAGCCACACGACCGTCGCGGCTTCGAGACCTGCCCGGCGCAGCCCGGTCACGCGGCCGGCGTCGTCGGAAGGATGCTTGCCGGGGATATCGAACGGGTAGTCCAAGATGAACCGGACGCGGCCGTCAACGCTGGGCGCGAACTGCGGCTCCGGGAGATCGCCGGCATCGCGCACGTTCGCGAAGACGAACTCGGCGGTTCGGCGGGTTCCCTTCCACACCACTTCGCGTTCGCAGACGAACTCGTTGGAGTCGCGCACGCCCAGCGCAGTCCACAGCTGGTCCCTGATCCACACCCGCCGCGCGCCAAGGGTGTCCTGCTCGCCAACCGCGTCGAGGAGCGGCTCGACATCCAAATCGGACAGATGGAGTGCGAAAACGGGGTCTTCGTCACCTTCGGCGCGAAGCTCACCGAACTCGGCCTGCAGCTCACGCAGCCTGTTGACAACCATCGATCCAGGCGCCACTGTGCGCGACCTGATCGATCCGAGGTTGAGCGCTGCCAGACGTGCTCCCGTCAGGCGCGCCAGTGCCGGCACGTTGGGAGCCAGCGCGGCCAGCAGCAGTGTCTTGATGAAACGGTCGTCGGCCACGAAACGCTGGTCTGTCTCGCTACCGTACTTCTCCAGCAGATGCGCGCGCACTCGGGCGTAGAAGCGGTGCGCGGCTTCGGCTTCCCTGCGCAGCTTGTCGGTGAACGCCTCGCCTGTCCCGTCCGACAGCACATCCCACAGATCGCCGAGCGGGATGAGCTGCCCCAGAAGCATGTCGGCACGCCGACGGCGCAGCATCTCCTGCAACAGCTTGAGACCGGTGCGTTCCCGTTGCAACGCGCCGGACAACGCCACGAGAACATTGAGCAGCGCAGGCGAGAGAGGATACACGTCCTGGAAGTCTGACCACGTCGCGCCGGTCGCGCCGGTCGCGTCCAGCAGCACGTCCCGGTCCGTAGAGTTGCTGGACTCGATCGACGCGAAGGCGTCGCGCAGGATCAGCTCCTTGCCGGGCAACGGCTTGAGCACCCGCTTCTTGATGATGGCGGGCAGGTTGCGGTCCTCCAGGCTGACTACGTCGAACCGGCCGGCCAGGTACTCGACCTGGGCTTCGAGGTTCTTCACGTCGGCGCCCGTGACGTCTTCGCCGACCAGCTTGGTCAGGTCACGCTGCCGGGAGATGAAGGACACGATCGGCAGCACGCGACCGGCATCGCCCGACTCGATCAGTTTGACAAGCTTGCTGACCTGGTTGTTGACGAACTGCTGGTCGGACATGTGCGCCTGCAGCCACAGGATCAGCTCGTCGAGGAACAAGATAAGTCCGTCGTAGCCAAGGTCCTTGGCGTGCTGGCTGATTGCCGTGAGCCCGTTCTCCAGCGGGATGAACGCATCGGCGTCACCGCTCGCGCCCCGCACATAGGAGGACATCGGACCGGAAAGCAGTGCAGACACCAGCGCGCCACGGACCGGATCGCCCGCCGGAGCTGCGAACGCCTGGTCAAGCGCAGCCGTCGTCCAGGTGGACACGGCGTCGATGACGTCGAGATCGTCGTCATCGACTGCTTCAGATCCGCCCCCGCTGTCCAGCCACTGCGAGAACTTACTGTCGTCGGCGAGGAATTCGCGCTGCCGGCGGGCGTCTTCGAGCATCGCGTCGGCACGGTAGACCGCCGGCGTGGAGCGGTTGGGGTGCAGCTTGCGGATGGCAGCCACGTAGCCGCCGAGGATGGCAGAGTCGATGTCCGTCGCGCCGACGAGGTGGTAGGGCACCATCAGAAACTTCTTGCCGCGCAACCACTCGTCGTGCTCGGCGATGACCGGCTGGAGCCCTTCTTTGGCTCGCGCTGCCGGTTCGTTGTTCAGCACGGCGTGCAACACGGTCAGGAAGTGGCTTTTACCGGAGCCGAACGAGCCGTGCAGGTAGGCGGCGTGGGAGCTGCCGTCACGAACTGCCGCGCGGACGATCGACAGTGCCCTCGCGAACGCGTCACCAAGCTGGTCGGTGACCACGTACTCGTTGACACGTGCCTCGGTGTCGGTGAAGCCGCCGGTCAGCTCGACCTTGAAGTCGCCCGCGTGGACCGACTCGGGGATGTCGATGACGTCGCGAAGGAACACGTCCGTGGTGCTCACTGGTCAGCCTTTCGCCTTGCGTCCACGCGTTGCGGCCGCCGGCCGCCACTCGCGCAGGTCGTTCTCGGTGAGCTGGTGCTTGGCTCGTTGGCCGTCCAGGTACGCCTGGTACTCCTCGGCCGGCGTGCCACCCCACTCGTCGTCGTAGTCGCCGTGCCACTGCCTCACCCACGGCATCAGCTCCTGCAGGCCGGCCAGCAACGGCTTGATCTTGTCCGTGTCCCAGCCGGCCTGATCGGTGCGGTCGTTGACCACGTTGACAAGCGCCTGCGCCTGGTCCTTGTGGTCCCAACCCGCCCAACCGAGCAACAGCGACGGGTCGGAGTCGGGGTTCGCGTCCGGGTAGGAGATGAAGCGCTCCTTCGGCACGTCGAGCTTGCCGCGCTGCGACCAGTAGCTGGTCTTGCGGAAGTCACCGGAGCCGTACTTCTCCGGCACTGGGATGTTCAGACGCTTGCCGGTACGGTCCTCTTCGCGCTGCAGCTCCCAGGTTCGTTCCCATTGCTGCCGCTTCCGCAGCCCGGAGTCCTTGTAACGCAAGGCCGCTAGGTAGGGCACGTGCTGATCGGCGACGATCGACTCCAGCACCTGGGCGAGGGTGAGGTCGCGCTTGCCGAGGTGGTCGGTGGCGTAGAGCTGCGCCACGGACTGCATGTCCGCGTCGTCTCGGAACTGGTCCGCAAGCTGGTTGACGGTGAGCGCTCGGGGCTGCTTCATACCGTCGCGCAGCATGAACCACAGGTCCGGCTTCTCGCAGCGGTCCAGCAGCCAGGTCCGCAGCGCTTCGGCTTCCTTCTTCTCCCACGGCTGCGTCGCCCATCGACGTTTACACTCCGGCCGCTCGATCAGCGCGATGTCCTTGCGCTTCTCAATGATGTCGATCCGCGCCTGCACGATGTCCCGATACCACTGCGGCCAGTGCCCCGGAATCTCCGTGATCGGCGTCGACCCGTGTCGCGTGAACCAGGCCGTCTCCGCCTCGCCTGCCGCCACCTTGCGCGCGAGCACGATCTCGAAGGCCCGCTCACCAAGCTTGATCTCCGGCACCGTGTCGAGGTCACCTGCCGTGAGCTGGGCAACCTCGGCGTCGGTCAGCAGGCCGTAGGAGCCATACACCTGCCAGTCCAACTCCTCCTGCAGTGCAATCATCTGCCGCCGGATGCGCCCGTGCTCGGCCTGCGCGGCGGCTAGGACATCTCGAGTTGGGACGGCAGCCTCAACCGCAGCCGACGGCTCTTGGCTTGCCAATCGTTGTGCCAGAGCATCAAGGTTCCGACCAAGCTCAAGTGGCGGCTTCTCCGGCATCGGGAAATCCTGCAGCTTGGTGCCGGTGAACTCGTAACGCTCCTCCCATTCCTCGTCTTGCAGCCCCCGCCCCAGACCACTGCCACCCTTGCCTTGGCTCACCTGCTTCAACCAGAAGCACGCCGTAGACGAGTTCAACACCCCAAGCAGAGCCAGGTGATCATCTTCACTCGCCACCTCCGGCAACTTAATCACCGGCGCGTGGCGATTATGCAATCTTTCGCCACGACTCAACTCAAAGTTGTTGTGCGTTGAGACACATGCGAACGTCAGAAGAAAATCAGCTTTGGTTCGAGGCCAAGACAGCATAATATGCTCATTCCAGGCCATCCCACGTTCCTCTCGAGTCTTACCAAAGGTCAAACTCGAGCGCAGAACAACCCTGAACGGCCAGAACAGGACAGTACCCTGGAGGTGAACGGCAGCTTCTTGGTTCACATATGGCCATATCGCAAATCCGGCACTAGCCTTCCAGTCCCGAACATCGTCGCCAGTGGTAAACCTACGCCACGCGACTCCCACCACCCTCCATTGAACAGGAAGCCAGTCGGCCGAAAACACCTCATCGTCACCAAGAATTACATGAAAGCCGATTGATCCATCAATTCGATTTCCAAGCGCCTCGCGACGCTGTTCAAGAGCGCTTCGAAGGATGCCGGCCCCACCACCAGAAAGACTCCATGGATAGGAGCTAAGTTGCCGGCGCGGCAGGTCCTCAACACCAACCCAGTCGGATTCACTGCCCGGCTTGTCAACCTGTCCAACAATAGCCGACCAGACGAGACCGTCCGCAGCAACCACTGGTTGCGTAGGTTCACCGCGTACACCAAGTACTGCTCGCAACGACTCTTCAGGTCGACCAACATGGTTGCGGCCTATAAGGATGACCGTCGGCGTTCCGTGGCCAGGTATATAGGCACCCGACGTATCGATCACATGGGTCAAGTGGACGGTCGGGAAGAACTGTTCGATGAGCTTCTTGCCGAACTCGCGTTTCATGAATGAGTTAGCGGTAATCTGACCAACGTAACCTGCAGATCGGCCGGAACCCGCTGTTCGGATGGCCAACTGAAACAGGCACTGAACGAAAGGAACGGAGAGAGCATACTTTCCCGAGCAGGCGCTGTAAGCCCGGTAGTTCTCGTTCTCCTGCTTGTCCTTTGGGGTGATGTAGGGCGGGTTGCCCACCACAACGTGATACGAGCCTCGCTTCAGCAGATCACATGAAGCGAACTCGGCAACATCTTCGGTGCGGTACTTGTATGTCTCTTCCGACTCGAACAGGTCACCCTGGACACCTGGTGCGCCAGCCCCATGCAGGAGCGAGTCGCCGACTGCGACGTTGATCGGGAACGTCGATGCCTTGGACAAACGCCTCTCGTCGGCGGCCTTCAACGCAGCAACCAGGAGTCGGAAGCGGGCGATGGAGGATGCGAACGGGTTCTTGTCGCAGCCGTGCACTGACTCCATCGAGCGCTTGATCAGCGTCCAGTCATCGGTGCCGGGCTCAGCGGCACGCCACTTCTTCAAGAGCCGATGGAAGATGCCGAGCAGGAAGTGCCCAGAGCCACACGCAGGATCGATGGTGCGCAGGCCCTTGAGACCGAATTCCTCGACCGCCGGCTCCAAAGTCAGGTCGAGGATGAACTCCTCGACGAACTCCGGGGTCTGCAGCAGCGCGTAAGTCTTGCGGGCATGTTCGGACAGGTCCTGGTAGAGGTCGCCGAGGAAGCGGGTGTCCCACGTGTCGTCGGTGAAGTCGTAGCGGATCTCACCGTCGTCACCGCGACGACGCCAGAAGCCGAGCAGCGCGGCGGCGGCCTCAAACGACGGGGTGATCTCCCACATCGGGTTGTAGCGCCGGTCGAACAACCCCGCCACAGTCGGATGCGAAGCAGCCAGGTGATCGATCGCGGCGACGATCCAGTCCCGGTCGTTCAGCTGCGGGTGCTCACGGAAGAACGCCTCGTGCCGCTCCTCCGCGTCCGCCAGCCGCTCCCCGGGGCCGGCGATGAACGGCCACTCGATGAGCTGGTTGTCCTCACAGAACCGGACGAACACCATACCCAGCACCCACGCCGCCGCCACCTGCGTAACCCGCTCGTCCCGCCACGCCTCGTACGTCGCTGCGGTGCGGTGCGCCTCGAACGCAGCGTCGTACTCGGCACGCAGCGCGGTGGCGAACTCGTCGACCTCCGCGCTGCGCACCCGCAGGTCGTCCTCGAGTACGGTCACCTGCCGACGCAGATCCTTCACCAGCTCGGCCTGGTCAAACCCACGAGTCGCCAAAACTACGTTCTCCTCCATCAGCTGCACATCAGGCCGCGCTACCGGGCTCACCGCGGAGCTTGTCCAAGAACGTACTCGTCACGACGACGCGCTCGGAGTCGTCCAGCACCTCGACCGTGCGCCCGTCGATCTGCGGGGTCTCCATCGGCGACTCGGCCGGACACAGCAGCCACATGCCATGCGGGACATCGGTCGGCCGCCGCGCCGCCTGCTGCAACGTGACGAGCGCGTCATGACCGCCGTGCTCGTAGTAACGCCCGAGCAAGCCGGCATCGTGCACGAAGAGCACCGCACCCGAAGTAGCGGCCGGATCGGTCAGCCGCTGGATGACGCGCGTCCACGCTGTGAGCACATAGGAATTCAAGCCGCGGGGCATCTGGCCGGTCTCGCTGAAACGGGCGTCCACCGCGAGCACCCGGCCCCAGTCCTGCCCGCGCTCGGTCACCAGATTGCGAAGCTCCGCCAGGAAGACCTGGTTGAGCGCCACCTCCCGGACCGGATACGCGTGAGCGATCAGCTCGGCCGTGCCCGGCAACTGCTTGCCCCGCAAGGTGAGCGCGAGGAACCCACCCCGCTCGACCTTCGTCGCCAGCTTGCCCTCGATCATGGCGAGCGGGTCCAGCCCATGCGCGACCAGCCGGTTATGGGCACTCATCGACGTGTTCGACGCGGAGGCAGTCCGTGACGACTCCGGAGTCGGCGGCCGGAACTTCTTGACCTCGGTGTCGTACTCCAGCGGGAAGCCCGCCGCCTTGAGCGCCTCCTCAAGCTGGACATGGGTCAGCCGCTCGGCGATCTCCAGCTCCGGGAAGCGAGCCCGCACGCGCGACAGCAGGTCGTCCGCGCTGATACCGCTTTCCCGGCGGACCCCGGCCCCCGCCTGGGCGATCCGCAGTGCCTTGGCAAGGCCCAGCCGGCGTGGATACAACTCAAGGCGAGGCGACCCAGCGGCCTGCTTCGAAGCTGCGGCTGCAAGCGCGACCAACCTGGTGTCGGCGAGCGGCGCCAGGCTATCCGGCGAGGCAACGGCCCGAAGCTCACGCAGCACAACGCCACGGCCCGGCAATGGGTCCTGCTCCACCAGCTGATCGGCGCACCGCCCCAGAGCCACCGCATACTCGGCCAACTCCGGAGCGCTGGGATCATCCGTTCCAAGAAGCGACTCACACGCGACCAACACCAGCGAGCCGCGGCGCAGAACTGCCAACCGAGGGCCACTGTCCTCAGCCGTCAGCGACTGCTCAGGGTGCAAGCCCGCCCAAGTCTCGGCTTCAACCGCTGCCCGCACGACAGCCAGAGCCTTCGCCATGACCCGCTGAGGACTGTCATCAGCGGCGCCGTGCCGTGCGCGCACGGCCACCGCCAGCTCCTGCACAGTCATCACACGGCCGGCCGCCGTAACTGTCTCGACCAGCTCCTCGCGTACGCCGTCCAGCCAGGTCTCAGCCGCCCAGGTCTTGACCGCCGCCTGCTGGTGTCGCGACACCGAAGCCTGGGTGATGCCGAGCTGCTTGGCCACCTGGTTCTGGGTCGGCCACTCAGGCATCTCGGAAACTTCGGCCAACCCCAACAACAAACGCACCACGTCTGCTTTGGACGAGCCCTTGCGGCTGCTGCGCGGAGCGAGCCGCTCCGCCATGTCGTCCACAGTCAGCAGACCGACCGGTGCTTCGTCGTGCGCGGTTTCCGCTGACTTCGCAACGGCCTTGGTGGGCTGCGCGCCGGGTTTCCGCAATGCCGCTGTCCACTGCTTGTGCCGGCGGTTGAGTTCCTTGCGGATGACCGCACCAGCCCCGCGCGCCTTCGCGATCTGATGCAACGGCACGTCGAGCAGCTCAGCGACAGTCGTCGCGCCGAAGCTCTGTGCCACGGAAACCGCGCGGGGGCTCAGGCCTGCTGCCTCCAAGGACGTGCTGAGCTCGGCTGCCGCAGCGTGGGCGTCCCTGGTCTCCTCGACCGAGTCCGAGTCCATGCTGACGGTGGCCGGGGTGGTCGCGGGCTTTGCGGCGTCGGCCTTGGTGAACACGGCTCGCCACGCGTTCTCCATCTGCGCCAGCGTGTCGAACCGTTCGTTGACGTCCCGGTGGAACGCCCGCAGGAAGAATTCTTTCAGCCCGTCGCTGAGAGCAGGCTCGAACAACTCGACGGCGATGACCGGTGTCTGATCGGTGGTTGTGCGGGGATCGGTGATCCCGTCTCCCCAGATCGGACGGCCCGTCGATGCCATCTCGTGCAGCGTGACCGCCGCCGCGTACCGCTCGGCGTGGTCATCGAAGACGGGCCTTCTCGGGGTGTCCAGGAACGGATCGATGTATCCGGCCGTGCCTGCCTTGACATCCCGCTCGGAGACTCCGTGCAGCGAGAAGTCGAACAGCATCAGTTGCTTGGACCGGTCAGCACGTCGCAGAATGCCGAAGTTGTCCGGTTTCAGGTCCCGGTGGCGGATTCCTTCGCGAGCGAGCTGGTCGAGCGCGGTGAACAGGTCGGCGCCGTAGCGCTCCAGCTCGTGGTAGGTGAGCCGCCCCTCCGCTCGCAGCCTAGCGCCGAGTGAGAGGTCACCCGCGTATTCGAGATCGAGCACTGTCCTATCGCCCAGGACCCGCGGTCCGTCGAGCAAGCGCACCACAGCGCCGCCGCCGACAAGGTCCAACGCCGCTGCCTCGGCACGGAGCCGATCCGCCTTCGCCTCGTCCAGTGCGACCTTCAGCACTCGACGGTCTCGGACCTGGTCCTCGTCCTCGTCGTCCTTCGGTCGCGTGACCAGCAGGACCCGAGCGGTCGCTCCGGTTCCAAGAACCCGCTCAACCATCCAGTCGCCGCCAACCAACTGGCCCGGCATCGCCGTCAGCGGGTCGACACCAGACGCTGGACCTGGCACCGGCGAATCCTGCTCAACCAGGTCGAGCGCTTCAAGGAACGCGTCCGCAGAGGCAAGGCGGTCTGCGACGTCAGCCCTCGTTGCCCGGTAGATCAGACTGTCCAGTGCGTCGGAGACGCTGTCGGCGACAGCGTAGAGGTGCAGGCCGCCTTCGGTAGTAACCCGATCGACCAGTCCTGCTCGTTCTGTCGCGGGTGCCTGACCTGTGACGATCAGGTACGACACGGCCCCCAGTCCGAATACATCCAGGTCAACAGGATCCGCGTACTGCGTGTAGAACTCAGGCGCGAGGTAGACGTCGGCCGCGTCCGCGATGTGGTCGCCGCCGAGCGACGTGTTGCCCAGGGACGACACTCCTGTGGTGTCGAAGTCTCTTGCGGCGCTCTGCCAGTCGATGACACGCAGCACCGGCGACGAACCGTCGTCCTTGGCCGACACATACACGGACCGCGCTGCCAGGGCACGGTGGTACAGCGACCGACTGTGTGCGTACCGCATCGCTTCACCGAGCTGGCGCACCAGGTCCAGACGGACCTCAGGAGTCAGCTGGTCGCCGAAGACCGCCAGGTAGGAGTCCAGTCGCAGGTCCGAGACACGATGCCGGAAGAGGATCGCCGGACCACCCTGGTGTTCCCGGATCTCCACCGCCTGCGCGATTCCACGATGCGTGATGCCCTGCAACACCTGGTACTCGCGGCGGGCGGCACGCTCGACGGACTGCCTCCGTTCCTCCGTCGCCTGCAGCTCGGTGAGGTAGATCCGTACCCGGCCCTCCTCACGCACAATGCCGTTGCGTTCGGCGAGGCGGTCTTCCCAGGTGGGGCCGGCGTCGAGTGGGTCAGTCGCCAACTTCCAGTCGTCGCCGAATCGCAGGTGCGCGGTCGAGGCCCGAATGCCGATCTTCTCGAGAAGT
Organism: Kutzneria sp. CA-103260; assembly: GCF_018263855.1. Taxonomy (GTDB): domain Bacteria; phylum Actinomycetota; class Actinomycetes; order Mycobacteriales; family Pseudonocardiaceae; genus Kutzneria. The sequence goes on from NZ_CP073318.1 coordinate 6,850,946, forward strand.
TTCGGCAGCACGTGCCGAGAGAACTCGGGCGTGACACGTTGTGACTCTCGCTGCGGCGGCTTGGCCAGCAGATCACGCCATATCCATGGCAGCCCGCTGCTGTCGTCGTCCCGCGCGAAAACTCGTGTGGCCTGGACGTCGTCTAGGTGCGACTCGAGTCCTGGTGCCGACAAGAAGACTGCCGGCTCGACCCGGGGGACTCGCTGGCTGATCTTCAGCTGTCGGGCAGCCCACTCCAGCCGGCCTTTCAGCTCTTTTGACTTGAGGTCGGTCAGGTGCAGTGGGTTGCGGAGCGTCCGCTCCCGAGTGCTGCCGTCGCGGTAGAAGCTCCAGGTGTCCCCGTTGTTGATGACGCGCCCCGGGTGGCCCTTCAACTCGACTAGGTAGAGCCCACCGGGCACGGCGATGAGCAGGTCGCACTCGTTGATCCGGCCGGAGGCTGCGGTGAAGGAGAAGGTGGCCCATGCGCGGTACGGCTCGGCGTGCGGCATGAGGCGCCGCACGTGGTCGAGGCCGTCTTGCTCCCATGGGTACTCCGAAGGCCGCTCCTGGAACCAGCGCTTCAGGCGGGGTGGGGGACCGGGCTTCGGCGCTGCCGGTCGCTCCTCTGACGCCACGTTCGTCTCTCCCCGAGGTTCTCTGCGCTACTGAGCCGTCGATGCTACTGCGTGGCAGCGCTGACGGCCCTGGCTATTCGGTTAGCTCGCCTGCCCGTCACCCAGTTGGCACACGAGCATCGCTCACCACGACTGTCGCGTTACTACCATCACTGACACCGGCTACCCGTAATACAATCCGCCTCTTGCAGTATCAGAGGGAGATCGCGACCGGTTCAATCTAAACACGAACAGACAATTCACCCTATATCACACAAGACTTTCAACTTTCAGAGACGGACTACAGATCACAAGAATTACCTTCCGACGAGCATGCGAGCTCGATTCCATAATTGACCGCAGCGGCGTGACAACCGGTATCCCTCGGACGTCACTGATGCACAGTCGACGTTGCGGGCCCCACTGCCGCCACCCGGTCTGACCCCAAGGTCGGTGTGGGTGTCGCGAGAAGCACTACCGCCGCGTGATCGTGAACGCGATCGCCTGACATCGGCGTCGAGCGTGCCGTTGCGTGAGGCCGTCGGGCTCGTGTTGGGCGCGGAGGTGCTGGGCGGGCTGACCTTCGGTCGTTATGCAGTCGTTAATGCTTCGTCAGCGGGGCCATCCGCTAGCCAGGCGCGCACCGGGACGCGGGTGGCTACAGTAGTGCTCGAGCCGGCCGAGCTCGCCGCGCGCGATCTGACGGGATCACCTGAAGCTCGAGGAGTCGATCACCGACGCGCAGTACTCATGTCGGTCGTGGACGGCATCAGCGGGGCACAGTGAACGCAGGAACACGGGCCGATTCCCTGAAATAAGGGAGACCTGGTTGCACATGTCGGTGAAACTCCCTTCAGCCCAACGCGATGAACGGAACCGAGCAATGTCCGGAACGCCCGATATGGCCTTGATGCCCGAACACCGCGCGCTTCTAGCGGTGGACGTGATCGGCTCAGGAAGCAGCCGACCCGAACACCTCGGCAGCATCCCCGCACTGGTCGGCGACCTGACCCAGGCAGCGCTGCGCGCTGTCGGTCTCAGTCGCGATACCGCCCATGATGACCAGTTCACCGGGGACGGATTCCTACGCGCGTATCCGAGCAGGTTCCTGCCGACACTGATCGACATGGTCAGCGTGCTCGACGAGCTCCTGGGCGCACACAACAAATCCGCGAAGCTCGAAATCCGCCTTCGGGTGGCCGCGCACCTGGGCCCACTGCCGGCCGACCGTGGCCTTTACCGCCCAAATATCGAAGTCAGCCGGCTGCTCGGCGCAGCCACGTTCAAGCAGGTCGTTTACCACTGCCGGAAACGCATCACCGCGGACGCCTTCACGACCGCCCTCATCCTCTCCAACAACGCCTACAAGACTGTGTTCCAAGGGGACTACACGCGTGTGATCACCCGTAATGAGTTCGCGCCCTTGCTGATCACGAACAACGAGTTCAACGAACAGTCGTGGGTCCGCGTCGCCGGAGTCCATCCGACCCAGATCAGCAGCATCCCGCTCGCGGAACCGGCTCCGGCGTCACCGAAGGAATTCGCCCACACGCCGGACAATCCGTCCGACGAGCGGTCGATCAGCAACAGCGTAACAGTCCACGGAAACCAGGTAATCGGAGATGGAAACACCATCAATACAGTCCAGGGGAACCAGGTCACCGAACACGGCAACGCCTTCTATACAGCTCCCAACCTCAACGTAAGCAATTACGTCGGCGGGAGGAACGCCGGAGTTCAGACCGGCACATTCAACGGAAACGTCAACCAAGGCGAGCAAGGCAAGTACGTCGTGGATGCCGACCATGCCGAAGGGGTGCAGATCGGTGATGGCAACACCCAACATGTCGACCTTCGGCGATCTTCTTCCGAATACTGACCACAGGCATTGACAATGAGCACGGATCGGAAACCGGACAACCAGCCTGCGCTCGACCCGACGGCAGACGCAAGCAGGTCCTCCGTCGACGCCCGCCACGCCACGGGCGTACAGGTGGGCGAGGGCAACACACAGATTATCTACAGCTACGGCGCAGGAACGTGGACTGAGGGGGCTGTTCCGCGGCAGCTGGTCGATGTCCACGGGGCGGTCGAGTCTCCCTATCGTGGGCTGGCTGCGTTTGACGAGCGGGACGCGCCGTTCTTCTTCGGCCGCGAGAGCGCCGCCCACGACGTGTTGGAACGCATATCGGAGCGCTTGCAGGGGCCGGGTTTGCTGGTGGTGTCGGGCGTCTCCGGTGCGGGCAAGTCCTCGCTCATACGAGCAGGGGTACTACCACTGATCCGTGGAGCGGGGCTGGCATCGGCTGCGGAATCAGCATCTTGGCCCTGCCTGGTGTTTACCCCGGGGCGGGCGCCATTAGACAAGCTGGCCGTGCACGTGGCGTCCGTCGCGGGAATAGACGCCGCAACGGTGCGTCAAGGCTTGGATGAGGACCCGACCCGGTTCGCGCTGACCGCGGCACAAGCCGCACTGGCCCGCCCGGGTCGCTCATCGACTGACCCGGACCTGCCCATCTCGGGGCAGCGGAGACTAATGCTGGTGGTCGACCAGTTCGAGCAACTGTTCACCCAATGCCCTGACGAGGATCAACGGCGGGCGTTCATCACCGCCCTGCACGCAGCGGCGACCACGGGACACGGGAGCGGTCAGACACCGGCGGCGCTGGTCGTCCTAGTGATGCGCCAAGATTTCGAGGGACCCTGTGGGGACTACCCGCAACTGCAAACCGCTATCCAACAACGCTACTTCGTGGCACCGATGACGCCGCGACAGTTGCGGATGGCGATCAGCGAACCGGCGAAGAAAGCAGGGGCCTGCGTCGAGAACGACCTGATCGACCTGTTACTCAGCGAGATCCAAACCCGACCATCCACGTCACCGTCCACCGAGGCCAATCCCGGCTACGCGGTCTCACCCGCTGGGGTGCTGCCGTTGCTGTCCCACACACTGGATAAAGCATGGCGTCACCGCACCGGCGAGCACGTCACGATCAGCGACTACGAGTGGACCGGTGGCATCGAAGGCGCCGTTGCCGACAGCGCGCAACGCGCCTATGACCGCCTGACTCCGGACCAGCAATCTGCGGCCCGGCAGCTATTCACCAGGTTGACGACCATCAGCAGTGAAGGAGTAGACACCGCCGACCGCGCCTCCCGCAGCGAACTAATAGAAGGAAAAAGCGACGTCGAAGCGCGGGATATGGTCGCCGTGTTGGAGTCTTTCGCCGCCGAACGACTCCTAACCCTCGGCGACGATACTGTCGAGATCAGCCACGAGGTGCTGCTGACCGCCTGGCCGCTGCTCCGTGACTGGCTCGTCGACACCCACGGCGACCGCATCGTGCACACTCGACTGCGCGCCACCGCAACCGAATGGAAACGTGACGGTCGAGACCGCTCGTACCTCTACACCGGCAACCTGCTTGAAGCCGCGAACGAAGCAGCTGCACGGATTGCGGCCGATCCAGCTCGCCATGCACTGTTCAGTCAAACCGAGCAGGAATTCCTCCACGCCAGCCAGCGCATCCATCGGCGTCGTGTGCGCACGCGACAGGCGGCCATCGCGGCCCTTATCGTCTTCGTCATCGTTCTCGCCACGACCACGTTCCTGGTCCAACAAGCCAGACAGAGCGCCGACGACCAGCGTGACATCGCAGTTTCCGGACAGCTCGGCAGCGAAAGCGAAAACCCGAACAGAGACCCTATGGTCGCCAAAATAGATAGCCTTGCGGCATGGGGAATCAACCCATCCCCAGAATCCCGCTACGCCATGCTGACTGCCATAGCACGCCCCGAATCCATGCCGCCGACCAACACTGACGGCTCTGTTGATGTTAATTCGGTGGCGTTCTCTCCGGATGGCAAGACCCTTGCCACCGCCACCAAAGCCGGCGGACAGTTGTGGGACGTGGCGACTGACAAGCAAGTCGCCACTCTCAACGCCAACACGGCCTTTGTTGATTCGGTGGCGTTCTCTCCAGACGGCAAGACCCTCGCCACCGGCACCGTCACCGGCTCCAACACCGGTGGCACGCAGTTGTGGGATGTAGCCAGCGGCAAGCAAGTCGCCACACTCAACGCCAACACCGGCTTTGTTAATTCGGTAGCGTTCTCTCCAGACGGCAAGACCCTCGCCACCAGCACCAACGGTCACAGCGACGCTAAAATCCCAACCGGTGTCACACACTTGTGGGAGGTAGCGACCGGTAGGCGAATAGCCAGTCTCAACACCAACGCCGACGCCATTGGTTCGGTTTCGTTCTCTCCGGATGGCAAGACCCTTGCCATCGGCACCCAAGCCGTCGGCACGCAGTTGTGGGATGTGGCGACTGACAACCAGGTCTCCACTCTCAACGCCAACACCGGCTTTGTTAAGTCGGTGGCATTCTCTCCAGACAGCAAGACCCTCGCCACCAGCACCAACGCCGGCAGTGGCACCGGTGCCACGCAGTTGTGGGATGTAGCCAGCGGCAAGCAAGTCGCCACACTCAACGCCAACACCGGCTTTGTTAATTCGGTAGCGTTCTCTCCAGACGGCGAGACCCTTGCCACTGGCACCAACACCGGCACGCAGTTGTGGAACGTGGTAACTGATAACCAGATCTCCATCCTGAACGCCAACACCGGCTTTGTTAATTCGGTAGCGTTCTCTCCAGACGGCAAGACCCTTGCCACCGGCACCCGCACCGGCACCGGCGCCGGCGGCACACAGTTGTGGGCTTTAGCGCCCCGCAAGCAAATGGCCACTCTCCACACCAAAGCCGGCTTTGTTGTCAATTCGGTGGCGTTCCCTCCGGACAACAAGACCCTCGCCGCCAGCGCCAACGCTCACAGTGGCACCGACAACAGCGTCGGTGCCACACAGTTGTGGGATGTGGCGACCGGAAAACAAATAACCCTTCTCGATGCTAACATCGGCTTTGCTCGTTCGGCGCCGTCCGATGCTAATTCAGTGGCGTTCTCACCGAATGGCAAGGCCCTGGCCGTCGGCGTCGCGACAGGCACGCAGTTGTGGGATATGACTACCAGAAAGCAAATAGCCGCGATTGATAATACTGTCGCCACTAGTACAGTGAAATACTCGCCGAATGGTAAGATTCTCGCCTCCGGCGCCGCAACAGGCACACAGTTGTGGGATGTTGCCAGCGGAAAGAAAGCCGCCACACTCAACACTGACACCGGCCTTCCACTTTCGGTGGCATTCTCGCCGGATAGCAAGACCCTTGCCATTGTAGACACAACTGGCACAAGGTTATGGAATGTGGCGACCGGAAAACAAATAGCCGCCCTTAACTCCGGCGCCGGCTATGCCAGTTCGGTGGCGTTCTCTCCGGATGGCAAGACCCTTGCCATCGGCACCACGATCGGTGGCACACAGTTGTGGGACGTAGCGACCAGAGAGCAAATTGCCATTCTCAAAGCTAACACGGGCTCTGTCGCCTCGGTGGCATTCTCCCCCGACAGCAAGACTCTTGTTGCAGTCACCGACACCGGCGCAGAAATCGGCACTGGAAATGGAACACAGTTATGGGATGTGGCGACCAGAAAGCAAATAGCCATCCTTAACTCGGACGCCGGCTATGCTAGTTCGGTGGCGTTCTCTCCGGATGGCAAGGCACTCGCTATCGGCACCGACGCAGGCGTGCAGTTATGGGATGTTCATTACCTGAATGATTACCTGCCGCAGTTGTGCGCCCAGGTGGGAGGATCCCTGCCGCCCGAGGTTTGGTCCCATTATGTGCCATCGGGCCCGACGTACCGGAAGGTCTGCTTCTGACGTCCGTAGATAGCCAAGCCCGGTCCCGAGAACGACCTCCATCGCGCGCATCTCGCGTTCGGTCGCCTCGACCTGCCGTAGCGCGGGGTTGCATGACGGCCTGCCCGGTGCCGCCCTCGGCGTTGAGGCCGTCTCGATGATGGCGAGCAGGTCGGCGCGGCGGTCGCCACGGCTGCGCGTAAAGGACCTGAAGCCCAGCGGCGCGCAGGCTCGCACCTGTCGCCAGCTCGTGGATGGTCGGCCAGAAGTGCTCATCGACCCAGAGCCTTCCGGCCACCTTGGCCGTGTCCACCGACGGCAACAGGGCGAGCTGATCGTCGAACCACTCGCGCCACGGCTCGTACTCGTCGCCGGTGGCGATCGGGTACCAGAAGGCTCGGTCGACCGGACGAGTGCGCGAGTACTTGACGCGCATGGCTCCGACGAACTCGGGGCCGAAACGGCGGTCGCCGACCTCCACGTTGACCATGGCTTATCGTGCGCTGGCACCGTGCTGCGCGTGTACTTGGTTTAGACCACGACTAGACCGCCGCGGCAAGGTCAGAATTTGATGGCGGGTGCCAGGGCCGTACGGGCCGCGGCCCACCCTGGCCAGCTGAGTGGAAGGTCCTCAGAGGCGGCATCCACACCTCACACCGCTCTCCCCAGCTGCAACGCCTGCCACTACACCACACCTGCACCGTCCGCCGGACGGTGCAACACCCGCCAAGCCCCCGCGACCATCGTTGTCCAGCATCATCTAGGGCAGGAATTTGCTCCGGGGGCCGGGCTGTCGGCGCCCTAAGAGCTTGTCTTACGTGGCGAGGGTTGCGAGTTTCTTGTAGCAGGTCATCCATGAAGGAGCGGGGCCGGTCAAGTCCTTGACGAGGACGAGCTGACATTGTTTTGCTGCTTTCCGGCTTGGTGTGGGCATGCGCGCATGAGGCGTCGGGGTCCAGGCTGGCCGCAGGCCACCCCACAGGGGCCTGGCCTTGACACCGACGTCGTGCGCGCGATCCTGGTTGTGCCGGAAGAAGCGGTGCTCCCCTCATTCTGTGGTCGGGGCAGGGGGACGTGAGGTCGCGTTCACCAGGCTCCGGACCAGTGCCGGAGGGCAGACCGAGAACTCAGCTGCCGGTCATCCATTCGCGTGTCGGCATGGTGAGCTGCGACCGTGACCAGACGGGGCCAATCAGAGCGGCGAGCACGCCACTATGAGGTGGGCCTCAGACCTGCTTCGGCCGCGCGTCTGGTCACGTCCGACCCCGCTCACGCCGTGTCCGTGACGACCTGGTTCGGGGCACGAATACGCCCGTCACGCAGGCCGTAGAACACGAGGGTGAGCAGCTTGCGGGCCACCGCGACGGTGGCGGTGTTGCGGCCTCGACGGGCGGTGATCCCCGCCCGGGTGGCCACCAGCCAGCCAGCGGTGGCCGGGATCTTCTGGGCGGCCTCGACCGCGGCCCACCGCACCAGGGTGGAGCCCTGCTTGGTGATCGGGCCACGGTGCACCGTGGTGTCGGACTCACGCTGGCGTGGGGTCAGTCCCGCCCACGAACACAACTGGCGGGGGCCGAGGAAGCGGTGCGCGTCCCCAATCTCGGCCACGAAGATCGCCGCCAGGGTCGGCCCGACCCCGGGAATGGCCTGGATCGCGGCGAACCCAGCGTGACCGGCCAACCGAGCGGATACCAGCTTGGCGGCCAGGTCGATCTCGAAGTCCAGCGACTCGATCAGCCGGCATAACGCGTTGACCCGTGCCCGATACGCCCGATCCAGCGGGGCCTGGGTCAACAGCTGTCGGCCGCGGACCCCGAACAGGTCCGTCACCGGCAGGTGCAGGCCCTGTTTGGCCAGCACCGCGTGCACCCCGGCCTTCAGACCGCTGCGGAGGTCGACCAGTTTGGCCCGGTGCCGCACCAACTCCCGCAGCTCGCGGGTTTCGGGTGGGGCGATCCAGGCTTCGGGCAACCGGCCCATCCGCAGCAGGTCGGCAAGGTCCGCGGCGTCCCGCACGTCGTTCTTCACCCGCCGATAGGCGAATCCCTTGATTCCCAACGGGTGCGCGAGGTGCACGTGGGCGCCAGCCTCGGCCAGCACGTCCGCGGCCCAGTACCAGCCGTAGGTGGCTTCCAACACCGCTTCCGGTTCTGGGCCGGCCTTGCCGAGTTCCTGACCTAACGCGATGGGGTCGTTGGTGATCCGGACCGTGGCCAGGTGCTCGCCTGCCGCAGTCTGGCGCACGATCACCGACCGGTGTCGGTGCAGATCGATCCCGACGAACTGTTGCCGTCATACTCAGACACGGGGGCCTCCTTCGTCGTGTTGACGTGAGAACCCGAGTGTCCGCTCGGGACCACGAGGAGCGGAGGCCCCGCTCCTTCATCCCATCAGATCACTGTCTCACCAGGATGAGTTCGCGGCGGCTCCGGCGATCAACTTCGCGCTGTGGGATCAGATTCTCGCCTGCTTCGGGAGTTTCTCCAGTTCCCGCCGTACACGCTGACATAGGCGACGGCATCGCCGGCGTCGATCTACTCCTGACCACGGCGGACGAGATCGTGCCGGACTGGTGTCGACATGAGGTTGACGTTCGTCGCATCTCGAGCGCAAGTTTGGCCGGCAGTTCGAAATCGAGCACCGCACGGCTGAGCAGCTCTCGGCAACACAGGAAAACCTGGCATTGTCTCATGTTTCATGCACAACTAGAGCGCCCGCAATCAGGTTCACCCGATAGTAAGAAAAACCCACAACAAGGTTCCTTCACGTGTCACTCTTCGAGTTTACCCAGCCGTGTTATCTCCCTAATTTTCTGGAGTTTCTACGACATTAGGCTGAAGCTTCAAGAAGCTACACCTAGTCGATGTTGTGACCGTTATCGTGGCTTACGACGGCACGCGTGAACCCGAGAAGGCGCCAGTAGCGGGCTACAGCGGCCGCAACGAAAACAGTCCATATTGGACGATCAGGGCCGCGGCCCTGTCAGTCGACCAAGCGATTGCAACGGTGGCAACAGAAGGCGAGTTCCGCGTTGGCGCTGAGATACCTGGCCAGGAGGATCTTCGGATGGTTCGTCATGATCGTCATGGCCACCAACCTGACCTACGTGTTGGCCAGTCTTCTCCTGGATCCTCGCGCCAACTATCTCCAGCAGCGGCCACCCCGCTCGCCGCAGGAGATCGCCCGCGCGCTTGCCCCGTACAACCTGGACCCCAACACTCCGTTGCTGGAGCGCTGGTGGAGGTGGATCACCGGCGTCGTCGGACACTGGAACTGGGGCACCTCCCCGGTCGGTGACAGTGTCAACATCCAGATCGCAGCCCGGGTCAGCGTCAGTGCCCAACTGGTGCTGTTCTCCCTGATCCTAAGTACTGTCATCGGCGTTAGCCTGGGCGTGTACACCGCGTCGCGGCAGTACCGCCTTGCCGACCGGTTCCACCAAGCGCTCTCAGTCATCGCGTTGAACATCCCGGTCGTGGTCGCCGCGCTGGCGGCGGTTGTGCTCGCGATCGCCCTCAAGCAGCGATTGGGAACCACGTTGCTGTACGTCGCGGGCACGCAGTCTCCCACGGTCAGCGGGTTCTGGCCGCTGCTGATCGACCGCATCCAACACTTGGTACTGCCCACGATCGTTCTCACCGCCACCAGTTACGCGGGCAACCACCTGCTCCAGCGCACGCTGTTGCTGGACACCATCAACTCCGACTACGTCCGGATGGCGCGAGCAAAAGGGTTGACCCGTCGGCAGGCCATCCGCCGTCACGGGCTGCGCACCTGTCTGATCCCGGTGGCTACGTACGTCGCGTTCGCGATGCCGGCGGTGTTCACCGGCTCGGTGATCATCGAGAAAATCTTTGCATGGCAAGGCATGGGCGACTACTTCATGCAGACCATCAGTAACAACGATGTTCACGGCACTGTCGCGGTCGCGGCCTTCGGCGCGCTGATGACGGCGGTTGGCGCGATCCTGGCCGACATTGTCGCCGTGGCACTCGACCCAAGGGTCCGGGCGAGCCGAGCATGACCGCACACATCCCCGATCCCCAACTACGTGTCGATGACCTCGACGCGAAACTGTCCCTGAAGGAGGAACGCGGGAAGCGCCGTAGCCGATACACGAGCAGACGTCATCTTTACCTACGTCGGTTCCTGCGCAACAAGGCAGCGGTCGCCGGTGTGGTGCTCTTCGGTCTACTCGTGGTGTTCGCGTTGGTCGGTGGCGTGCTCACCTCCTACAGCTATGGCGACGTCGACTTCGCCAATCTCACTGCCGCGCCCTCGCCTGAGCACTTGTTCGGCACCAACGCGAGCGGCAACGACACATACGCCCAGGCCGTGCACGGTCTGGGCCGCTCGCTGATCATCGCGATCAGCGTCTCGTTGCTCACGACGCTCGCCTCGGCGTTCATCGGTGCAGCCGCGGCCTACTTCGGCGGTGTGACCGAGCGCGTGATCCTCGGTGTCGTGCACTTCCTGATGGTGGTACCCGCGTTCCTGATCCTGGCGTTGGTGGCGCAGCAGGCTCGTGGTAGCTGGTGGGCGCTGATCGTGGTGCTCACGCTCTTCGGCTGGATGTACAACGCACGGATGGTGTGGTCGCTGGGCAGGTCACTGCGGGAACGAGAGTACGTGCAGGCTGCGCGGTTCATGAACGTCGGTTCGGTGCGCATCGTGGTCCGCCATCTCATCCCCAACATCGGCTCGCTGTTCGTCGTCACGTTCCCCCTCGGTGTGGTGGCGACCGTGCAGAGCGAGACGACGCTGTCGTTTGTCGGGTTTGGCGTGCAACTACCCGACGTGTCGCTGGGCACCATGCTCAACGACGGCGCCCAATCGGTGTCCAGCGCGCCGTGGCTGTTCTTCTTTCCGGCCGCGCTGGTGACGTCGCTGACGGTGTCGATGGCGGTGATCGGGGACGGGGTGCGGGACGCGCTCGATCCCTCGTCACGGTCGGGGGGCCGGGCATGAACGCACCGGTGGATGGCCCGGTGATGGCGGTTCGCGACCTTGAGGTGGCATTCCCGTCGGAGGCAGGACGAGTCAGCGCGGTCCGAGGTATCGACCTTGACGTGTATCCGGGCCGCACACTGGGCATCGTCGGCGAGTCTGGTTCAGGCAAATCCGTCACGGCGATGGCGATCATGGGACTGCTGCCGGACTACGCCGCGGTCTCCGGCAGCATCATCCTCGGCGGCCGAGAGTTGCTCGGTCTTGATGACACGCGGATGTCGAAGGTCCGCGGCCGTGAGATCGGGATGGTCTTCCAGGATCCACTGTCATCACTGACACCGATCTTCTCCGTGGGCACTCAGATCGTCGAGGCCCTGCGGGTTCATCAGGACATGGGCAAGCACGCCGCGTGGGAACGGGCCACGGAGCTGATGGACCTCGTCGGGATTCCCAACGCCCGGGCGCGGGCGAGATCGTTCCCGCACGAGTTCTCCGGCGGCATGCGCCAGCGGGTCGTGATCGCCATCGCTATCGCCAACAGCCCGCGCCTGATCATCGCCGACGAACCCACCACCGCGTTGGACGTCACGGTGCAGGCACAAATCCTCGACGTGCTCAGGCTCGCTCAGGCCGAGACCGGCGCGGCGTTGATCCTGGTGACGCACGACTTGGGTGTGGTGGCGGGCATCGCCGACGAGGTGATGGTGATGTACGCGGGTAAGGCGGTGGAAACCGCGTCGGCCGACGAACTGTTCGCCGAACCCCGGATGCCGTACACGATTGGCCTGCTCGGCGCCGTTCCCCGCATCGACGTCACCGAGCGCCGGCCCTTGGTTCCGATCACGGGCACCCCGCCGTCGATGCTCAACCTGCCCGCAGGGTGCCCGTTCCGGCTGCGCTGCCCGCTGGCCACCAGCCGGTGCGCGCAGGACGAGCCTGAGCTGATGGCGGTGCCAACGGCGATCGTGGGCGCGCATTCCTCGGCCTGCGTCCGCGCGCACGCCATCATCGGTGGTCTGATCGACGATGCCGAGATCTACCCACGCAGCCCGTTCCCCACGGTGCCGGTGGTCGTGCCCCGTGAGCAGCGTGCCGCCGTGCTCGAGCTGACCAACGTCCATAAGACGTTCCCGCTATTCAAGGGCACCATTCTCAAGCGCAGGGTGGGATCGGTGCATGCCGTTGCCGGCGTCGATCTCGACGTCCGCGAGGGCGAGAGTGTCGGGCTCGTGGGCGAGTCGGGGTGCGGCAAGACCAGCACCCTGCTGGAAATCATGAACTTGCGCCCGCCCGAGCATGGCAGCATCCGCGTGGCCGGCGTCGATGTCGCCGAGATCCGGGGCCGTGCACAGAAACGCGATGTGCGGCACACGCTGCAGATGGTGTTCCAGGACCCGATGGGCGCGCTGGATCCGCGGCTGACGGTGGCCGACATCCTGGCGGAGCCGCTGACCGCGATGGGGGAACGCGATCAGAGGGTGATCGGCGAGCGCGTTGAGGAGCTCATGGCGCTGGTCGGTCTCGATCCGGCACACAGCGACCGTTTTCCCGCGGCATTCTCGGGAGGGCAGCGCCAGCGCATCGGTATTGCCCGCGCGCTGGCCACTAACCCCGCCCTGGTCGTACTCGACGAGCCGGTGTCGGCATTGGACGTATCGATCCAAGCCGGCGTGCTCAACCTGCTCAACGACTTGAAGGCCACGCTCGGACTGTCCTACCTGTTCGTGGCTCACGACCTGGCGGTGGTGCGGCACATCTGCGACCGGGTGGCCGTGATGTATCTGGGCCGCATCGTGGAGATCGGCAGTGTTGACGACCTGTTCGACAGCCCGCAGCACCCGTACACCCAGGCGCTGCTCTCGGCGGTGCCGGTGCCCGATCCGAAGGTCGAACGCGCCCGCGAGCGGATGATCCTGCGCGACGAGCCACCCAGCCCTACTGATTCGCTGCCTGGCTGCGGATTCGCCCCGCGGTGCCCGCTACGCCCGACCCTGAGCTGCGCGGAGCGCGCCCGGTGCACGGGCGAGATCCCGCGACTGACCGGGGACGGAGTGTCCGACCACCTGAATGCCTGTCACTTCCGTTGATACCCGTTCTTGATGGGAGAGAACAAAACATGCATGGGCTGAAGACGACCGCCGCGTCGGCGGCCATTGCCGTGGTGTCGATGGCGTTGGTGGCCTGCGGCAACTCCGGCGCGACGGACACCGGCTCCACCGAGACTGCCCAGTCGCTGGCCGACAAGACCGCGTACAACCCACAGCAGTACAACAACATCAAAGACGGCGGCACTCTCACCACAGCGTTGGACGAGATCCCCCCACAGCTCAACGTGTTCCACGGCCCCGAGACGGCCTACACGCAGATCTTGTGGAACTGGTACAACCCGATCCTGATCACCTTCACCGCCGACGGTGAGGCCCAGTACAACCCGGACTACCTGACCAACGTCAAGCAGGAGATGGCTGGCGGCAACACCAGGATCACGTACACAATGAACCCAAAAGCCGTCTACAACGACGGCACGCCCATCGACTGGACGGCGCTCGAAGCGACGTGGAAGGCCAACGACGGCAAGGATCCGGCCTATGTCGTCAACTCCAGCGACGGATACGACCGCATCACCTCGGTGACCCAGGGCCTCGACAGCCACCAGGCAGTGGTCACGTTCAACGGTATCGATCTGTGGTGGCAGGGCCTGTTCAATACGCTGCTCAACCCGAAGGCGCTTGCGCCGGAGGTGTTCAACAAGGGCTACATCAACAACCCGCACACCGAGTGGGGTGCCGGCCCGTACGTGATCAGCAAGTTCGACCGACAGAACGGCATCGTCACGTTCGAGCGTAACCCGAAGTGGTGGGGCAGGAAGGGCAAGCTCGACAGCAGGACGTTTCTCGCCATGGAGGATTCGGCGAGCCTCAACGCGTTCAAGAATGGCCAACTCGATGCAGTCGGGGTAGGTAGCAGGGACCGCCTTGCGCAGGTGACGGGACAGCCCGGTGTGCAGATCCGCAAGGGGCCATCCCTGGACATCTCCGTGTTCGTCCTCAACGGGGGTAGCCCGATCCTTTCGGATCCCAGGGCGCGTAAGGCGATCTTTGAGGGCATCGATCGCAACCAGATCGCCCGGCTCACCTTCCAGGGGCTGAACTACTCCGCTGACCCAGCTGGTTCGATGGTTCTGTTGCCATTTCAAAAGGGCTACCAGGACGACTTCGGCAAGGTCATCCAGTACAGTCCGAACCAGGCCAGGATGGATCTCGACGCAGCCGGGTGGACGGCGGGCACGGACGGCACGCGGGCCAAGGGCGGTAAGCAGTTGCAGGTCAAGTATGTCATCACCGGTGATGACAGCGTCAGCAAGGCCGTTGCCAGCGGCACTGGCGCCATGCTCAAGGACATCGGCGTCAAGCTCGACATCCAACAAGTGCCGGCATCGAACTTCTCCAAGGTCATCGATGGCAAGCAGTTCGACATGTTCTATGCTGGTATCGCTCAGGGGTCACCTTTCGGGCTCGCCACTATCTGCCAGCTATTCTGCTCGCAGTCACAGTTCAGCAGGTCCGGCGTCAACGACCCCAAAAACGACACGCTGATCAAGTCTGTCAACACGCTGCCAACCCCGCAGGAGCAGTACGCCAAGGGGACAGAGGCCGAGGTGGCGGCATTCTCGACCTACGGCGTCATGCCAACGATCAACCCGCCAGACATCGCAGCGGTCAAGGCGGGCTTGGCCAACTACGGCGCGGACCGCTACTTCGATGCACTGCCGGAGACTATCGGCTGGCAGAAGTAGGAAGGAGGGGTTGGTGGATTTTCGGGTGTTGGGGCCGGTCGAGATCCGCGACGACCAGGACCGGGTGATCGGGTTGCGCGGCCAGTTGGATCGAGCGTTGCTGGCCTTGCTGCTGCTCAACGCCAACACCCCGGTGTCGGTAGGATCTCTGGCCTCCCGCATGTGGGAGGACCGCGACCCGCCCAAAGACGGTGTGACCGGCTATCTGCAGGACCTGCGCAAGGCGCTGCGGGACAGTGTCGGGGAGGCGGCGCGGGTCGCTCCGGCACGCGGCACCACCATGATCACCCTGGATGCGGGGTGTGTGGATGTGGTGCGGTTCCGGGAATACCTGGCTGCCGCTCGTCACACCGCCGACCCGGAGCAGGTGGCGGTCGCGGCGAGGGCGGCGTTGGCGGAGTGGCGCGGGACGGCGTTGCAGAATCTGGATGACGCCAAGAGGTGGGTAGCCGCCCAGCGGCACAACCTCGACGAGCTGCGCGGTGAGGCATGGCGGCTGCTGTTTGAGGCCGAACTCGCGTTGGGACGGCATGTGCGGGTGCTGGGCGAGATCGGCGAGCCGCTGGCGGTGTGGCCCCAGGACGAGGCACTGGTGCGGTTGCAGATGTTGGCCTTGTACCGGGCCGGTCGAGGGCCACGGGCGCTTGCGGTGTACCGGGAATTCCGCGCCCGT
This sequence comes from Kutzneria sp. CA-103260, assembly GCF_018263855.1. GTDB lineage: Bacteria > Actinomycetota > Actinomycetes > Mycobacteriales > Pseudonocardiaceae > Kutzneria. The sequence goes on from NZ_CP073318.1 coordinate 6,866,719, forward strand.
GTGGTGCAGGAGCACGGCATCGAGCCCGGCACCGAGCTTGGTGATCTGCACATTCGCATCCTCAACGGCGACCCCGCCCTGGACGCCCCAGCAGTGGATTCATCTGGGCGGGTGGAGGCGGTGGTGGGATTGCCGGCACGTCCGATGTTGGTCGGCCGCACCACCGAGGTCGAGCAGCTGTGTGGCCTGCTCGCGCCAACCGCCCGCCTGGGGACGGTGGTGATCAGCGCTGCGGTGGGTGGGCTGCCGGGGGTGGGTAAGACCACTCTGGCCGTCTACGCCGCCCACGAGGCCGCAGAGGCGGGTTGGTTTCCCGGCGGGGTCCTGTTTGTGGACATGCACGGCTACTCCCCGATACCACTTCTGCCGGAACAAGCCCTGTTCTCCCTGCTGATACAACTCGGACTGCCATTGGAACGGCTGCGCGGGACCGGGCAGGACCATGAGGTGCTGTACCGGTCCACGCTGGCCGCCCGGGCCCGCGCCGGTCAGCGGTTCCTGATCATCGCTGACAACGCCAGCATGGCGGAGCAGGTGCGGCCGCTGCTGCCGGGCACACCCGAGCACCGGCTGCTGATCACTTCCCGACATCAACTCGGCCTGGAGGGGACCCGCCAGCTCGACATGGACGTCCTCACCCCCGAAGCCGCGGTGGCGATGCTGGACCGGCACCTGCGCGGGGCCCGCTCCGGCGACGGCCGGTTCACCACCTCGCCCGACGCGGCGGCGAAGGTCGCCCAGTTGTGTGGGTATTTGCCGTTGGCATTGCGGATCAGCGCCGCGCTGCTGGCCGCCGACCCCGGCCAGCCCGTGGCCGAACTCGCCGACGACCTCGCGGACGTGGGAAGGCGCTTGCGAGTGTTGGACTACGACGGCAGCTACGCCGTGCACGTCGCGTTCGACCTGTCCTACCAGAAGCTGCGGCCGGAGCTGGCGCGATTGTTCCGGCTGCTGGCACATGCCCCGGGCCCGCAGATCAGCACCGAGGCCGCCGCCGCGTTGACCGGGCAGCCCTTGGACACCACTCGACGCCAGATGCAGGAACTACACCGGGCGCATCTGGTGGACACGGGCGCCCCGCGTGGGTGGTGGCACTTCCACGACCTGATTGCCCTCTACGCGCGAGACCGCACCGACCGCGACGACACGGCGGCCGAACGCGAGCATGCACTCACCCGCCTGCTCGACCACTACCTAGCAACCACCCGCGCCGCCAACGACCACCTCGACCCGTGCATCACCCCCACCGAGCGGGCGGCCAGGTTCGCTGATCGCGCGCAAGCGTTGGCGTGGTTGGATGCTGAGCATCCCGCCTTAGCCGCCACCATCGCCCACACCGCCGGCACAGACCGCAGCCGGTATGCCATCGACATCGCCCGCCACCTGTGCGACTTCTACAAGCTGCGTAAGCACCCGGTGGAGTGGCATTCCGTCACGCGTCATGCTCTGGATGCGGTACGACACACCACCGACCGCCACACCCACGCCACCGCCCTCAACCACCATGGTCAAGCACTCGCCTACGCACGCCGATTCGACGAAGCCATCGCCTACTACGACCAAGCCCTCCAGATCCGCCGTGAGGTCGGCGACCGCCAGGGCGAAGGCAGCACGTTGAACAACCTCGGCAACGTCTACAGGGACTTGCGGCGGTTCGAGGACGCCATCGCCCACTACGAGCAGGCACTGCCGATCCGCCGTGAGGTCGGCGACCGGTACGGCGAAGGCAGCACGTTGAACAACCTCGGCAACGTCTACAGGGACTTGCGGCGGTTCGAGGACGCCATCGCCCACTACGAGCAGGCACAGCCGATCCACCGTGAGGTCGGCGACCGGCACGGCGAAGGCATGACGGTGAACAACCTCGGCCTCGTCTATAGGGATTTGCGGCGGTTCGAGGACGCCATCGCCTGCTTCGAGCAGGCACAGCCGATCCACCGTGAGGTCGGCTATCGCCAGGGCGAAGGCGACACGTTGAACGACCTCGGCCTCGTCTGTTGGCAGTTGCGGCGGTTCGAGGACGCCATCGCCTACTACGAGCAGGCACTGCCGATCCGCCGTGAGGTCGGAGATCGGTATCGCGAAGGCATGACGGTGAACAACCTCGGCCTCGTCTACGCGCAGTTGGAGCGATTTGAGGAGGCCATAGCTTGCTTCAAGCAGGCATTGCCAATCCGCCGTGAGGTCGGTGATCAGTATGGCGAAGGCAGCACGTTGAACAACCTCGGTGCCGTCTATGCAGCGTTGGGGCGGTTTGAGGAGGCCATAGCATGCTACGACCAGGCCATACCGATCTGGCGAGAGGCCGGTGACCGGTATGGCGAAGGCAGCACGTTGAACAACCTCGGCCTCGTCTATAAGGAGTTGCAGCGGTATGACGAGGCCATCGCCTGCTACGAGCACGCGCTGCCGATCCGCCGCGAGGTCGGCGACCACCAGGGCGAAGGCCACACGCTGAACAACCTCGGAGCCGCCTACCAGCAGATGCAGCGGTTTGACGAGGTGGTCGATGCCTACCAGCTGGCGCTGGACGTGCTTCATGAGGTCAACGATGGATATGAAGAGGCGATGGCGTTGCGCGGGTTGGGAGAGGCGCGGCTTGCCCAAGGCGAGCAAGCCGAGGCCCGACGATGGTGGGCTGAGGCGTTGGCCGTGTTGGCTCAGTTCTCTGATGCCACCGCGCAGCAGCAGACCGAGGAGATCCGCGCGCTGGTCGCCAGCCTGGACGATACCTGACCACGCAGATCGGATACGCCTCGGCATGCTCGCCTGGACCGCAGATGATCACGCCGGCACGTGGTCGAGCGTTGGGCCTACGCCGTAGGAGTAGCCTTCCTATTCCTCATCACAGTTCTAGGCAGCTCAGGCGACGGGTAGCGATCCGGTTCGCGCTGAGACGTCACGGGATCATCTGGGCAGCCTCGTAGGGTGGTTGATTGATAGCGCTGGTAGACAACGCGAGATTTTCGTAGCTGGGTTCAACATCCACCCACATGGCGGTCACATCTGGTTGACGGGTCAAGGCACGGTGTTGTGCTGGCAAGCCGTGTTTCGTCGTACCTGACGTGTGAGGGCAGACGAGTGGAGGGGACAACCAAGCCCACCACGTCACCTGGGCCTACGGTGGCCAATCAGGTGTCGGGTGTGGTCATGGGCACAAGTGTGCAGGTCGGAGTGGTTCATGGTGGTGTACATGTTCACGAGGGGCCCTCGGAAGCGCTGGCGGTGGTACCGCAACAGTTGCCGCCGGTTCCGGCACACTTTGTGAACCGTACTGCGGAGATGCGGCTATTGGATTCCGCGTTGGCCGAGTGCGGACGCCAGGAAGGCAGGACGGCTCTGGCGCTGGTTGTCGGCCCCGGCGGTGCGGGGAAGACGGCGCTGGTGGCATCGTGGTGCCGCCGGATGGCGGAGTGTTTTCCCGACGGCCAGTTGTACGCCGATCTTGGCGGGTTCAGCCCGGATGGTTCGGTGGCGCCCGAGCAGGTCATGGGTGGTTTTGTACGGGCACTGGGGGTGGCGCCGGAGCGGGTGCCCGTCGGGCTGGCAGAGCAAGCAGCGCTGTTTCGGTCGTTGACCGCCGGACGACGGGTGTTGGTGATGGCCGACAACGCGGTGTCGGCAGCCCAGGTGTGGCCGTTGGTACCGGCCTCAGCGGAGAGCATGGTTGTGGTGACCAGTCGGTGGCGACTGGGGGGTGTGCTGGCAGAGGGTGGCTGTTTGGTCGAGGTGTCGGCATTGTCTCGGGAACACTCGGTGGCATTGCTGGAACAAACGGTGGATCGGGAACGGGTGAGGGCCGAGCCGGACCAGATTGAGGCGTTGGCCGAGTTGTGTGGCGGATTGCCGATCGCGCTGCGGGTGGCCGGCGCTCGATTGGTGTCCCGTCCACGGTGGACGGTGAGCAGGGTCGTCGCCGAGTTGGCAGACGAGCGGCGGCGGGTTGAGCGGTTGTCGATTGGTGGCGAGGTGTCAGTGGCAGCCACGCTAGACGTGTCCTATCACGCGTTGTCCGAGCCGGCGGCGCGTTTGTACCGGCTGGTGAGTTGGCATCCCGGCCCGGATTTCGGTGTTGATGTGGCGGCTGCGGCCATACAGGTGTCTGTTATGGACTCCGACCCGATCCTGGGCGAGTTGGTGGACGCCAGCTTGGTGGAGGAGCCACGGGAAGATCGCTACCGGTTGCATGATTTGATCCGGCTGCATGCCCGATCCCTGTCCGCCGCGACCGACACCGAGCGCGAACGGCGCCTCGCCGTGGGGCGGATGCTGGCGTGGTATCTGGATGCCGCAGTGGCGGCGGATCTGGTGGTGATGCCATTGAGGCGCCGGTTCGGCCCACTGTATGACAGTGCGCGGGATGCTCCGTCGACGTTCGCGTCTGCCACGGAGGCGCTGAGGTGGTTGGAGTCGATGCGACCGCATCTGGTCGATGCGGTGCAGGTCGCCGGGGAAGGCGGCCTCGACGCGGTCTGCTGGCAGTTGTGCGAGGCATTGTGGGCGTTGTTCTTGCAGCGTAAGCATTTCCACGACTGGTTCGCGACGCACCAAGTGGGCGTGGAGGCTGCGACACGTTGTCAGGATGCGCGTGCCGAGATCCGGATGCGGTGCCAGTGGGCGATGGGGTTGCTGGACGCAGGCGAGCTGGATAATGCCCATGAGCAGGCTGTGCTGGCGTTGGAGTTGGCACGGGGCAGTGATGATGACTACAGCGAGGCAACGGCCCTGGAGCATCTCGGGTTGATCGCCCGAGAACGGCGGCAGTTCGAGCCCGCGTTGAGCTATCTGCAGGCTGCGCTAGCCATTGACGAGCGGACCGGGCAGCGCCGCGGGGCTGCTTTGCGCTGGGCCAACCTAGGGGAAACGTTGCTGGCTGCCGGTCAGCACGCCGCAGCGGTGGAGCACCTCCAGCGGGCGCGGATGCTGCTGGCGGCGCTGCCGGACGCGTACAACGAGGCCTATGCGATCAGCAGCCTGGGCTTGGCCTACCAGTGCGCCGGCGACCTCGGCAAGGCCGGCACCTATCTGATCGAAGCGTTGCAGGCGATGCGCGTGTTGGGGGCCCGATTCCAGCAAGCGCGTATCTTGACAGCGCTGGGGCACGTTGCCAATGAAGTTGGCGACCCCACTCGCGCCCGGGACTACCTGGGTGAAGCCCACTACATCTACACGGAGTTGGGTAGCCCGGAGTCCGATGACCTGCGGCGCCTCATAAAAACTCTCCCACCCACCACCGAGCGCCCGGCTGGCGATCACTGACGCGAAAACGCCCGCCCGGGTCATTCTTGTGTGGACCGTCGTGGGAAGGGAGTTAGTCATCACAGGGAAGCTCAGCTGTGTGCCGTCCCGGCACCCGATCACGGCCGCCCCCTCCAGAAGATCGACGACCGCGGCGCAACCAGGGTGCTGCCGCCAGATCTCACTCCTGACAGCACTTCGATTGGCACCTGCCCCCATAGCGCCGTCACGGATAGTGATGTCCACAAGGCCACGCCACCGACCCGGGTAGCCCGGATCGGTGGCCACATAGTCGGCCACGAGGTAACTGTCCATCCCGAACCTACCTGAGTTCGCTGCTGCGCTAGCGAAGTCCTGATGTCCGGCCGGTCCGCTTACCGCCACGACGATGCAGTCGTCCGTGGGGCACGCCAGTACTCGGGTAAGGACATGGTGCACCTGCATCACCGATCTCCCTTCATCCCTTGTCACGTCGTGGACAGAAGTCAGATCAGCCGCGGTAGCGGCACCGGCTCGACGACCGCCGGGGTGTCGGGTTGGGGCAACTCCATCAACCGATACAGCGTCGCCTGGATCAGCGGCGCGGAGCGGCCCGCGACCGAAGTCAGCCGCTCGACGATCGTGTTTGCCATGCCGGGCGGGTGGGCGCTTACGGCCATGTCACACTGTTCGGCCAAGGGCCGATCAGCCCGCAATCGCGACGCTACCGAGTGCAGGTAAGCGCCGGTCGACGCGGGATGGACGTCCGTGTCGGGAAACGATGCCAGCGTGACCGATGCTCCCATCGCCGCTCCGTACAGGGTCGCCGAGCCGTGGTCACCGATCACCCAGTCCGCAGCGATCAAGGCTGCCCGCCACCCTTCCTCGGGTGGCACCAGACGTAGTCCGGCACGGCGGCCGGCGGCCAGCCACGCTCGCACCTGCCAGGGGCCGTGCCAGTACCAGATCAACGGGTGCAGCACGCAGACGACTTGGAACTGGTCGACGGGCAGTTCGGCCGCCAACCGGGGCAACAGGTCAGAGCAGCGCCCCAGCAAACCTTGCGGCCCCCAGGTTGAGCTGACCACAACCAGTCGGCGGCCGTCATCTACGCCCAACGCCTTCCGGTAGTCGTCGCGGTAGGGCTGGCTGACCAGCATCCGGTCCAGACATGGATCACCGATCACCACCGCGCTCGGCAGCGCCTCCGGGCATCCCTCGGCGAGCAACTCCATCTGCTTGTCGTGAGACAGCGCCACTACAGCGGGCAATACCGCGCCGTCCCAAACGAGCCACTGCGGCCCCAACCCGAACACCACTCGTTTCGAGCGCAGCATGCCCGGCCGCTGCACCGAATACTTGTTCCGATCAGCGCCGTGTGCGAATACGACCAGTGGGGCGTGCAGGTCCTGGAGGTGCCCATGGTCTGCGGCGATCGCGAGATCGAACCGGGTCAGCATGGCCTGTTCCCACGGCACGATCAACCCGCCGATCCCCGCGAGGAATTCGTCCACCCCGTTGCCGAACACATCTGGCGCCCGCGTGAACACCACCTGAACTCGACGGTCGGCCCCCAACAGCGGCACGATGTCGAGCAACCGAGTACCGGCTGTAACGGTGTGCACGACAACCAGCACCGTCCGGCGAGCCGTGGTCGGGTAGAGGTAGTCCGTGTCCGGGCCGATCGGTCCGCGAGCCCACTGCTGCGCTGCCATCGCTTCTCCCCTGGTCAGAACTTGTGCGGAGAGCATCGCTGAGGGCGGTGGGGCAGCAGCCGGGACATTAACGGGGACATCGAGCGGGCACAGGGAGCCCGAATGGGTGACAACGTTGCACGGTCAAGGTCGCCGTCCCCACGCGAGCGGGCTGTTCCGGAACTGATGCTGGTTACGCGACACAGCAGCCATGTGGGTTCGCGGTGGGCCGTGCGCGGCCATCGCAGGAATGTCAGGGGTATCTGGTTGAGTAGTCCCCGTGAGCGTGTGGTGGGTGAATCAGGGCCGTACTTACGCTGCCGAACGCGATGGCAGCTTCCTGTGGGCGCCGATCAGCGGCAAGAACGGTGTGCGGCCCGCGCACTGGACCGCGATGAGCATGGTCCGCCCCGGCGATGTCGTCCTGCACTACGCCAACGGCGCAATCAGGGCTGTCAGTCGCGCTCCCCAACCTGCAGTCCCGGCTGCGCGACCGCAGTCGCTGCCAACGGATCTGTGGGAGGCCGAGGGCTGGCTCCTTCGCGTGAGCATGCAGGAGCTGGCCGAGCCGATCGGGCGGGACGAGATCCCATCGCCGCTGCGTATGCAGTGGTCACAGCCGATGTTCACCGCGCAAGGCACTGTCAACCAGGGGTACCTGTTCCCGGTCGGGCTGGAGTGGTTCGCGCACTTCAGTCACCTGTTCGCGGACCGTCTGGCCGGCACGGCGGCGCACCAGCCGGATACGCCCGTCGAGGTTCGCGAGGGCGCCGAGATGCTGCTGCGCGGTCTACTCGGCCAGAAACTAGAGACGCTGAGTGGTGCAGAGAACTTCATCACAGCGGTTTCAGGTGACAACGTTGTTGTAGCTACGAATCAATCGCCTGGTGGGCAACCTGTCCCGATTGCGACCGTGCAGGCCGCGCTGGACACGTTGCGCCGTGAGGTGTCGGTGTGTGGTCTCAGGACTTGCTTGACGTTTTGTCGTCGGGAGACGCTTGACACGATCCCGGGTTGACGCCGGCGCCGGTGACGTGGAGACGGGTGATCGGCGTGAGGTCGCGACGAGGGCGGACGGCGATCTCTTCATCGCCGTGCAAGACCCGTAGGTGCGTGTCCTCGATGACGACGGTGACGACCTTGCCGCGGTGGCGGGGACCGAACTTGATCCGCTGACCACCGACCATGATTCTTCCGGTCGCGTGCACTTTCCGTTGTGCGCGAAGCGATCCAGCGGGCAGCGGCGGAGGCGGCAGCGGTGTGGACGGGGTTCGCGCGCCGTGAATGCCGGCCAGGCGGTCGGTGCTGACCGGGCAGGGCCAGGTGCCGATCAGGGCGTTGTCGGCGATGGCGTGCATGAGATGCCCGTCCAGGCGCAGGCTGACCTTGCGGCCCGCCCAAGCGAATCCGACCAGATGCGGGCTGCCGGCGATGGTGACCTGGCCGTCTTTGGTCACCGACCGCTCGATCTCCACCGCGCCGCCCTCGGGCAGCACCGGGATGCCGTTGCGGCGGCGTAGCGCGGGCTTGGCCGGCGGCAGGCCGGCGGGTCGGGCCCCACGCATGGCCAGATGCCGCAGGTCCTCGGGACGCAGCCGGGAGGCGACGGTGCGCATCACGTGCCCGTCGAGGCTGACATGAACGCTGCGCAGGTCGGCCCAGACCGTCACCAGCCGGCCGGCCATGCTCTCGTGCAGCCCGATCGATTGACGGCCGGAGCAGACGGTGAGCTGGCCACTGGGCGGAACCCGTGCCTGAAACTCCACCGCGGCGCCCTCGACAGCGCCGTCTGTGAGCAAGGCGGGCGGTTCGATCACGTCCACCAGCAGCGTCGACGCCGCCGGCAGCTGTCCTGGCGTGTCGGGGTGCGGGGCCACCTCCTGGAATGGGTCATCGGTGTCGGTGACGCCGCCTGGGTCCGCGCCGAGGTCGAGACGGGTGGGGCCGTTGGGGCGGAACAGGCTGGCCGGGGTGGCCATGTCCAGGGCCTGGTGCAGGCGCTGGCGGTTGTAGCTCTCGACCCACCCGTCGATCGCGGCCTGCGCGGCGGCAATGGACTCGAACGGGGCGACGTGATCGAGAAACTCCTCCCGCAACGTCTTGTGCAGCCGTTCGACCTTCCCCGTGGTGGTCGGCGAACTCGGCTTGGTCAGGCGCTGTTTGATCCCGTTGTCCCGGCAGATCCGCTCGAACATCACCTCGACCGGCTGTGGCTTGATGAACCGGCCGGTGAACTGGCCGCCGTTGTCGGTCAACACCTCCGAGGGAACCCCGTAGCGGCGCATCGCCTCGGTGAACGCCGCGCAGATCGCCCGCCCGGACGGCACCGCGACCACCGCCGCGATCACGACGAACCGGGAGTGGTCGTCGATGCCGGTCACCAGCTTGCAGGAGCGGCCGTCGGCCAGCGGGACGCCGCCGACGATGTCCATCTGCCACAGGTGCATTGGCTCGGCCCGTTGCCATCGCTTGTACTTGCGTTTGTGTTGCTGGGCTTGAGGATCGATGAGTCCATTGCGGACCAGGATGCGGTGGACCGTCGCCCGCGACGGCGTGGGATCGGCTCCGTGCCGGCCTAGTTCGTGGCTGATCCGGCGGGCGCCCCAACGTGGATGCTGCCGGCGTAACTGGCAGGTCAACGCCTCGATCTCGGCTATGACCCGGCTCGGGCTGGTGCGTGGCCGGCGGGAGCGATCGGCCAGACCGGGCATGCCCTCCTGCTGGAACCGTTGCCGCCAGGTGTGCAGCGACTGCCGGGAAGTGCCGTACCGCGCGGCGACTTCCCCGATCGGAGAGCCGCCGAGCACCTCGCACACCGCCCGATAGCGGTACTCCGCCAGTGTTTCTTGATCCACGGGGTCACAAGATCAGGAGGTTGAGTGATCGTCAAGCATGTCCCGAGTACGAAACGTCAAGGATCTCCTGAGCCCATACATTGACAGTGAGGGCACGGTAATCTGCCGGCCGCCTGAGGCCAGCTATCGCAGTGCCTTCATCGGCGCCGTGATGCGTACCCTGCCGGGCACCATCATCGGCCTGAACCCTGCACGCGTGTCGCTGGCCTCACACGCCACCAGCGCTCCAACGCCGAGCGATCAGCAGGATGCGGTTGCACCGCAAGGGGATCTAGACGTCGCGGTCACGCGGTACGCCCGCACCGAGCAAGCACCGCTACGGCGTTCCCTTGTGGCAAACCGCTCCGTCGCGCCGTGCGCGCTGTGTGGCCAGGAAATGCCGGTCGAACTGTTAGTGGCCGCGCACATCAAAAAACGCAGCCTGTGCGAGGACGAGGAGAAACGCGATCTGCTGAACATCGGCATGCTCGCCTGCAAGCTAGGCTGCGACGACTTCTACGAGCTCGGCTACATCAGCGTCGGCCCGGATGGCACCATCATCACCGTGACACCCGACGACGCCGTACACGGTCCATTGGTGGCCAAGCGCATCGCAAGCCTGGCCGGGGCGCCGTGTCTGGCGTTCACGGCGGCCAACGCCCACTACTTCGAGTGGCACCGCACCAACACATACCCCCGTACCACGCAGTAACTGGCCCGCCGTCACGGTCACTCGACGCGGTGGTGACTCCGTCAGCGCTGGAAGACCTGCCGTCGCGGTGACATCACTGGGACACGGATACGCATCGAGGTCACCCGCCCGGCAGCGTTGCGTGCACGCTCGGTGTTCGCTAGACAGCGTGGGTCTGCATACCGCGGACTGTCCTTGAGGCACGGCGGCCGGACCTGGCAGGTCCGTCTCCCGCGGCGACACGGCCACATCCAGGTATTGAGCGGGAATCCCGCCTTTGCGGGAGAGGCTGGCCCATGCAGCACTTCGCACCGTCCCCAGTGCGGTAGTCATGTTGTGACATTAAGCTCTGCCGCGGGGGGCTCGGTGCCGACAGCGAGGAGGACGCCCGATGGCGGAGGATGTCGATGCAAGGGCACAGGCGCCGGGTCGACCCGAGGCTATCGAGTTTGAGGACCAGATATGGGCGCTGATGCCCTCGGCTGGTGAGGTGATCGGCACACCAACCGGCACGGCGATGCACCACCGTCTGGACTGCATGTACGTCCGCGGGACGGACACTGCTGCGCTGCAGCGAATTCCTGATCCCGACCGCATGACATGGCGACGCTTGATCGACTCCGCGCCGAGCACGGATCTCGAAGGCCGGGCAGCGTTCGCCCGGGCGGCAGACTTGGTGAACGGCGCCGGCCAACCGCTCACCACCACCTGCAGCGAATGTGTGCTGCGCCCAGCCATCTCAGTGGACGGACGTGAGGCGCGGCGCTGGCGCACGCTGGACGAGGCGCTGGCCCTGTTCGACCGGACCACCATTGCCACCGCAGTAGCTGCGGGGCAATCAGAACTCGCACAGGTACGGGAGGCATTCCCGCTCCAGTCATGGGATTCGTTGCCACTGGAGCGCTACGCACTCGGCCACGATGACTTTCGGGGAAACTTTTGCCACCTCATAGAGTTTCTGACCCCGAACCTGGGCAGCATCTCCGGTGGCAGCTCGAGAAAGCACATCATCTACCGGCGCAGGAGCGACCAGGGCTGGTACTTCGACAAGCAGTTCTCCGACGTGGGCCAGGCGTGGGCAGCCTTGCGCCAAGGGTTCCAGGATGCCTTCACCGCAGCGGGCGAAGGCCGGTTAGCCGACATCGACGACATCGACGTGTTGCGCTCGGGCACCTTGCTGGTAGGCAAGGCCGTATTCAGCTACTTCCCTGATCGACTCCTGCCGATCTACAGCCGGGACCACGTCCGGCACTTCATCGAGCGCATATCTGGGCAGGCGGCCTCGCGGTCGCTCGGTCCGTTCGCAGCGTGCGCGCGGCTGCGCGAGCTGACCGTCGAGGATGCACGGTTCGCCGGATGGAACCCGCTGGAGATCGGGAAGTTCCTGTACTGGTGGGCAGATCCCCGGCCCACCAGGTCCATCATGAAGATCGCCCCCGGCCATAACGCCAACCAATGGCAGGACTGTCTTCGCGGCGGATACATCTGCGTTGGCTGGGACGATGTAGGTGACCTCTCCGCCTTCGCCGATGAGGACGAGTTCCGCGAGGCGTTCCGCACCGCCTACCGAGATGAGTACAACGGCAACCAGAGCAAGATCACGCAGAAGGCCACCGAAGTATGGCGACTGACGCAACTACAAGCCGATGACCTGGTGGTCGCCAACCAGGGCATCAGCAGGATCCTTGGTGTCGGCACGGTCACCAGCGCCGGCTACTCCTGGCGGCCCGAACGCCCGGATATGCGGCACACGGTGGCGGTGGACTGGGACACCAGCTACGCCCAGCAACTCCCGGAACCGGAAAAAGCATGGGGCGTCGTGACCGTCGCGAAGGTGCCCGACCGGCTCTGGCAAGTCATCCGCCGCAATCGCGCCGCCGACCACGACGCAGAACCGGCAGAACCGGCGGCCACACCAGCTCCGCTGCTCCCCACCGATCCGCAGTTCCCCCGGCTGGCGGAGGCATTGCGACGTAAAGGACAGGCCGTACTGTTCGGGCCACCAGGTACCGGGAAGACCTACACTTCTCTGCGGTTCGCATTGTGGTGGCTGGCCGAACGGGTCGACCTCAACGTCGACCCTCTGGCCGACTACGGCACCGAGGGGTTCCGGACCGCACTGGCCACGTTGACCAACCACGGCCATCTCACCCAGCTCACCTTCCACCCCGCCTACGCCTACGAGGACTTCATCGAAGGCTTCCGCCCAGTCACCGCCGAGGGGAACACGGGCGTCCAGGGCCGAGAAGACGGACTGCGGCTAGCGATGACCGATGGGGTGTTCACGCGGGTTTGCCGCGCCGCGCAACAGGATCCGGACCACCCCTACCTCGTGCTGATCGATGAGATCAACCGCGGCGACCTACCGAAGATCTTCGGCGAGCTGATCACGCTGATCGAGCGCGACAAACGCGGCATCACGGTGACCTTGCCGCAAAGCCAACGGGCCTTCCAGGTCCCGCCCAACGTCGTCCTGCTCGGCACCATGAACACCGCGGACCGCAGCATCCGGCTGCTCGATTCCGCGCTACGCCGGCGGTTCACGTTCCTGGAGATCATGCCCGACCCCACCATCCTGGACGGCAGCCTGGTCGGGCAACTCGACCTCGGATTGCTGCTGCGCGGGCTGAACCAGCGGCTACTGCGCCACCTTGGCCGCGAACGCCAGATCGGCCACTCGTTCTTCCTGTCCGACGGCGAGCCGATCGACAACGAAGCCGAGGTGGCAGCGGTGGTCTACGGAGAGGTGCTGCCCCTGCTGCAGGAGTACGCCTACGACGACTACAACCTGCTCGCTGCCCTCGTCGGCGACACGATCATAGATCTGCCCACACACCACATCCGCGAGCTCGACGCCGCGGAGCTGGTCGAGGCCCTCTACACGGAATTCCAGGTCGGCACGGTAGACGGATGACCGACCAACGCGTGATCACCCTGGCTGAGCACAAAACCGAAGTATTTGAGGCGATACCTGCCACCACGGCCGATCGAGAACTCGCCGAACAGCCGGAGATCCGCAACCGGCTGGCACTACGCTGGCTTGCTGGTGACCGGCTGGAGGTGTCCACCACCTCCCACGTCGGCGTGATCACCCTCGATAGCGTCGTTGTGCGGATCACCCCGAAACTGGTCGGCGGAGAACTCGGCGTGCTGCACATGCTCGACTACACCAGCGGAACGTCCACACTGCACACGCTGCCCGCTCCACGTTCGATGCCCACCGGCGGCCTTCACCTGCGCGATCTGCTCTGCTTGCTGCTAGCCACCGAGTGCGAAGGCATCCTGCGCTCGGGGCCACGGCGGGACTACACACGCCGCGAGGATCTGCTGCCTGCCCTGCGCGGCAGGCTACTGACCGACCGGCAACTGCTTCGCCGCCACGGCCGGCTGGACCACCTGGAATGCCGCTTCGACGAGTTCACCACCGACATCCTCGACAACCGTCTATGCGCGGTGGCGCTGGGAGTGGCCGCCCGTACCGCCAGTGACACGGCTGTACGAGCTCGTGCTCGAGTAGTCGCCGCCGACTTCGCCGCGCTGTGCGCAACGCCGCCCCTGGATGCGGGGCATGTCGCCACGGTCCTGTCCTATCACCGACACAACGAGCACTACCGGGCTGCTCACCACTGGGCCCTGCTGCTGTTGGGCGCCGGTGGCTTCGACGACCTCTACACCAGCAGCCGCCACCACGGTGAGGCATTCCTGCTTGACATGAACCGATTGTTCGAGCGGTTCGCCACCCGGCTGCTGCGCGAGGCCGCCGCCGGCACCGGGCTGGTCGTGCTGGACCAAGTTGCGCACTCCGGGATCATCCGCGATGAGACAGCGGGGCGCACGTACACCAATCTGATCCCGGACATTGTGATCAGCGACGGGCGAAGCCCGCACGCCTGGAGGCGTCCGGTGGACATCAAGTACAAGATGTACGCCGACCGCAAGCTTGACCCCACAGATCTGTACCAGACCTTCCTGTATGGCTATGCGCTCAGCCGCGACGACGCTCCTACTGCGTGCATCCTGTACCCCGGACCCGCCAGCACCCCCACGACGACACTCACGATCCGCCACCCAGACAACAGCGTTGGCGCACACGTCAACGCGATGCCGATCGACGTTCCCTTGTATCTCAACACAAACGACCCCACTCGACGACGCGACCTACTCGAGACGCTACTCGGCCAGCTCACCTCAAACATGCGCGCACCAGCATGACCGTCAGACCGCACTGCGCCTCGCTAACGCTCAACGGCCTCGGCGACTGCGCCGGTCTCCGGGACAGGGCTCCACTGATGGTGATGGGCGAGCATCTGCACGATCTCGGCGCGGCCTCGGGTCAGCATGGCCAGCAGCGACGGACGGTCAGCCGATCGAGGCAGCGGCATGTCTGCAACCAGTTCACGGGCGCCGAAGTCGCTGAGCAGCCACTGCTGGAGGTCGAGGACGTGTTGCGCGGTCTTGATCGTCGTGAGCTCGGACAGAGCACGGCTGTAGTGCGTCGGGTCGTGGCCGAGTGCGGCCTGCAGACCGGAGCGCCGGATTAGGCAGGGATAGCAGAATCCGCAGTTGCCGTCCTGGCGGTGCACCGAATAGGTGCCGCAGCTCACCGTGGCGCCGAGCGAGTTGGCCGACAGTCCACTGTCGCGGGCGATCGCGCACACCTCCCCCTTCGTCTTGTAGAGGAACGGATTGTGCAGGGACACGTCGCCGTGAACAGCGGTAGTGAGGTGGTTGAGCAGGTCTAGGACCCACGGGTGCACCGACCGAGTGGAGCACGCGGCTCGTCGAGCCGCTGTCAACGGCGGGTTGATCGCAAGCTGGCCGTTCTCCGGCATGGTGGCCACGGTGGTGCCGTGCGCCGCTGCGGCATAGATCGCGGTGGCGGCAAACAAGAACCCACGCGTACGTGTGCTGGGCTCCGAGTAGCCGGATGGGGTGGCGGGGCTGTCCCCGACGGGGCAGTACGTGATCGTTCGTTGCCCACCAGAGAGGCGCCGAATGGCTTCGTAGAGGGCTTTCTGCGGTATG
Source organism: Kutzneria sp. CA-103260 (assembly GCF_018263855.1). GTDB lineage: Bacteria > Actinomycetota > Actinomycetes > Mycobacteriales > Pseudonocardiaceae > Kutzneria. Next base: position 6,882,180 of record NZ_CP073318.1, read on the forward strand.
TGGCCGTCGGCCAGGTCATGGCCGATCAACAGCACTGGGTGCCCGGGTGTGCTTGCTTGCTGGGCCGCGTACGCGGTGGAGTCCAGGCCGCCGGAGAACAGAGCCACCTCGCCAGCGGGCGAGTCTGTGCCCAGGCGTGGCTGGACGTCGATGGGTGGGGCGCCACCCTCGATGGTGAGATGCCACTGGTCTGAGGTCATGGCGCGCAGCACCGTCTCCAGGACGGTGATGGGCTCGCCGCGCCACCGGTCGGCATCGGTGACATGGACCCATAGGTGCAGGTCCCTGGTCCACGGGTCGAGACCGCGAGGACGCGGGGCGCGTTTGTCCACCAGGTACACCGCGCGGGCGATACGCAACAGATCATCAGCCCACGCAGGCGTGACTTCGGCGGCCAAGACGGCCTGTCCGATCCGCCGGAGCGAGGTGTGAAAGTCCGCCTCGCTCACGTGGGACCACTCACCGGTGGTGGGGTACTTCCCTACCGAGCTGAACGCGTAGCGGAACACGCGCTGGCTGCTCATGATGCACCATCCACAGGAAGGCCCAGCGCACGTTCGACTGTTTCCCGCACAAGGCTTCGTCCCAGTTCGGCGATGGGTGGGCCGCTGTCGTGCGCGCTTGATTGATCGCATGGGGTCGGCACAATCGACATGATCATGTCCGCAATCCATGTGGCAATGTGCCCAGCTGGATCGATGACGGGAAGGATAGGTGCTATCAGCGTGATCTTCGCGGTAATCACGGACTTCAGGAAGTTGGTGACGGCCTGCGCGAAGAAGATGCGGTAGACGGTGCAAAAGAGCTCGCTGCTGATGCCACCGCGGGAGGGCGTTCCCGTGTCCACCGCGTGGCGCAGCCGCGGACTGCCATCGAGCACTGCGACGGCGGCGTCCGTGGCGGCGTGCCGAACAGCGGCGTCCGCCATGCCCCCGACCGAACCAGCGACCTCGTCACTGAAGCGGGCAACGAACTCATCCCGCCGCTCATCAACGCTGGCGTCGTCAGCTACCGCAAGCCATGCCGGCAACTCGCGGTCGATGTTCTGCAGGGTATCCATTAGCCGGTTTCCGGCCTGCTCGACGGCATCCCGCAGACCGAACTGGTCCGGATCGCGCTGCAGCGCCGTGGCCAGTGCAGCCCGGAAGCCTTCACCAAGGCGCTCGACCTCGTCTGGCGACAGGGCCGGTGGGGGTGCGGCCGGCGGTCCAGCGGAGTTGGACGGTTCACTCTCGCTTCGAGGCACCGGCACCGCTGCCTCAACACCGCGGTCCACAAGAGCGTTCAGTGTTCGCGTCAGACTCGCGCTGGGAGAGGTCCAGGCGCCACGTGATGGGCCTGGCCAACGCACCGATGTCCCCACATGACCTCCCCCGAGCGTGCAGGAAATGCCGCGCTGTCAGCTAAGAACACGGCCGGTCACTGAGCAATCAGCCTGCAAGAATCCGCTCAATCGGACCAGGCTCCACTCAACGAAAACCCCCGTTTGCCGACGTTCGGTCGCGGAGTGTCGCCGGCGCCGCCCACACGGATGACAGCCATAGATCACCACAGCTACCGCCCTGGTGCATGTGCACGACCTGTACGTCAACCAGAACAGGCATCATCACGCACGACATGCTGAGTAGTCAGACACCTTAAGCCACCACAGCATCACCGAATACCGACTGCCCTCCACCGGCGAGCTCGTGCCGCTGCTGCAGATCGCGCCATCCAAGACCGACACCGAGCGCCTCCTACTCGTCAGCCCCGAGCTCACGGACGTCCTCAGCGCCATGGTTAGCCGCCTGCGCGGCCCCAACGGCGCGATACCGCTCGTGGCGTCCTACGACATCCGGGAGAGGGTCTGGAACCCACCGATGCCGCTGCTGTTCCAACGCTCCATCGGCAGCGAGAACCCGCCGTTCACACCCACGGCGATCCGCAAACTGCTCATCAACGCGCTCGCGGCGACCGGCCTCACCGACACCAGCGGCGATCCGCTCATGTTCTCACTCCACGATTTCCGGAGAATCTTTGCCACGAACGCCATCATGAGTGGTTTACTGCCCCACATCGCCCAAGTCATCTGCGGACACAAATCTCTCGACACGGCAATGGGTTACAAGGCGGTCTATCCCGCCGAGGCGATCGAGGTCCATCGGGCGTTCATTGCCCGCCGACGGACGACCCGGCCCAGCGGAGAATATCGGACCCCGACCGATCAAGAGTGAGACTCCTTCCTTGCACACTTGAAAAAGAGGAAGGTGTCAGTCGGAACCTGCACATGAGCATTCAGATCGCCTTGCGTACATGAGCACGCCTGTGCCAGGTGTTCACTACTGCGGCCTGACCCAGTGCAACGACCGCAGTTGGAGGAGATCCGAGATAATCTGGAGTCTCGTATTATCGAGGCCAAGCGCGAAGGATGACCCGGGGAAGCCAGCCTGGCTGGCACGAGGATAAGATCGCCCAAATTGACTCGACACTTCAACGGCAATCTACCATCACGGAGCTCGGCATGCCCTCCTTCGTCCAAATCGCCGCGCGGTCCTGTGCCACGACGTCAGCCCGGCTGAGGAGTTAGGTCCGAGAAGGTGTAGTGAGTCGGCGCGCAAGGTCGGCGAACTCTTCCAACGCTCGCGTGTTGGCGTGCAATGCCTGGGCCATCTCAGCGGAGTCCGACTGGCGCGCGGCAGGCTCTCGATCAAACCATAGCCTGCGGAGGTCCAGGTCGCTGTCGCTGACCGCCACGGCGCTCACGATCAGTTCGTTTGGCCCGATGAGCTGTATCAGCAACACCGCCTTCTTGATGTCGTTGCGCACACTCCAGTACCGCTGCTCCACCTCGGCGATCATGGTGTCGCTCGCGGCCAGCGGCGGAGTGGCGATGCGGATGGTCCCCAAGAGCCATACGATCGCCCCACTAGCTGCCGTCGCCGCCTCAACCAACTGGGCGCAGCGCAGCGCTCTGTCTTCCCGTAGTCGGGTTCGGGCCGCCACGCGAGCCTTCACGGGCTCAAGGAACACACCGAGTGTTACGCCAGCCAAGGCGAACAATCCAGCGACAAGAGGCGTCAGCACGCGGAGGAGTCTCCCGTAGTCAGACCAACTGGGCCAGGTCGGCACGCTCGTTCGCTGGACCACACTCCGGCGCCAAACCACGACAGTTGATCTTGGCATGCCCAACTTTGACACGTTGGCCGGCCGGAAAGCAACAGTGATGAGCGGTAGTTCGCCTTGCTCGCGATCTCGAAGGGCGATACAGTCGCCGTCCACAGATTTTCCAGTTAGCCTTCACTTGTCAGGACTACCGCAAGCTCCATTCCTGGAAGTATGCCAACTGCCTCGAGTGGCCGGTCGTCGTTTTTCAAGGAGTGCCTCTCGGCCCACCGAGACCCCATCTGGTCGAAGACTTTCTTTGTCTGACACTCCATCAACACCCATTGTTCGGAATAGGCATAGGTCGGCACTACTTGCTTGAGATGAACGAGCCAGAGGGAATCGAGCAAGTTATCGACGGTCATCTTCCTGTCGATGAGCCATTCAACCTGGTTGACGCCAATGCCAACGCGAGAAAGATCTATTTTGATAGTGCGGTTCTCCAGGTCGGTCTGCGCGCTTGCCACAGCCTCGTTCACGACTTCCTCGACTGCGTCTGGGGACACTCGGGAGGCAAGGATGCCGGGCAGGACCGACTCTAGTGTGTCGCGCACCACCGAGCCGACCTCTTCCAGGTTACCAGGCACACTCCGGTGTATGCCGTGAACAAACTCAGGGACTGGGACATGCTCGGGGAAGTCGCCGGGCGCGTAGAGCACCTCTGGCTTCTTCCAGAGGGTGGCGAAGAAAGCTGCCGACACCAGCAAGGGGAACATGGTGGCTGACACCGCGAACAGCCCTTGAATCCAACCGGTGACCTGCGTCGCGGCAACTCCCAGTGTGGTCTCAGCGATCCCGAGGAACAGAGAGATGATCCACAGCGGGTTGAGCACACGCGGCCTCGTGCTAGCGGTGCGCTCCTTGACGGCTCCCATGGGCCAAGCATGACACCAAGGGCACGACCCGTGGGCACGATTCGCTCAGGCTCGACTCATTGCGGGAGATAACCTCATGGTGACATGGGTAGCCTTGCTGTCGCGAGACCGCAAGATGTCACATGCCTTGAGGCGGCCAGCCCCAGCAGGCGATGTCGCGACCGACCGCATGCCTCGATACAACTGAGACCCAGTAATGATCTTCACAAGCCTTCGGCTGGATCCGTCGGCGCGGCCGCGGCTGGTCGAGATCATCGCCAACCTGCGCGACCGCATCCAGGAGGCGAAGCTGAATGGCTAGATGGGCGAGGTCGCCGGCCTGGAGACCAGCCTGAACGAGGCGGCCCGGAAACTGATCAGTCTCGACCGGACCAAGGATGGGGGCTACGGCCCGGTCGACCTCGGTATCCCGGTCATCACCGAACGGCAGAGGTAATGGAGGAAGGGCGGGCATCGGAGAGATCCGGCGCCCGCCCCCCAGCAAAGGTGTCAGCGAGTTGATCACGGTCAGGGACAAGCCGACCACCATGGCGAAGGCGCCTGCCGCAGCGATGACGACATGCTTCCGGGAGGAACCATCGCTCTTCGACACCTTGCACCCCTCGTTCCTCACGCAGACGTCCGCCGTACTATCCCGTATTTGAGGGAGTGGGGTGCGACTAGCGCGAAGAAGGTACTCACAGCTGATCGGCTCGCTATCGTCAGACCATCAACGTGGCGACCAGGGGCACGACGATGGCAAATGCAGAGTATGACGGCGATGACGTCGAAGGACGGCCGTCAGCCGGCGAGATCCACAACACGCTGACGGCCGGCATCGTGACCGGCTCAGTGCAGGCCGGAGTAATCAGCGGCGGCGTCCATTACCATTACCCGTTGCCGCGCAAGGCCCCAACGCCACGCCAACTGCCGCCGGCCTCGTCCGGCTTCGTTGGCCGCGTGGACGAACTCGCGGCACTCACCGCGACGTTGAATCATGCCGCCGGCGCTGCGGGCACGGTACTGATCTTCGTACTGGCCGGCGCCGGTGGGATCGGCAAGACCTGGCTCGCCCTACATTGGGCTCATCAACACCTGGACCGATTCCCCGACGGGCAACTGTTCGTCGATCTGCAGGCTTTCTCTCCGGCAGGCGAGCCGATGTCGGTCGCCGACACTGTGCGAGGGTTCCTCATTTCCTTGGGTGTCACCCCTTCCCACATACCTGTCGAACTGGAGGATCAGATCAGGCTGTACCGCAGCTTTGTGGCAAGCAAGCGGATGCTGATCGTGCTAGACAACGCCGCCGGTGCGGATCAGATTACCCCGCTTCTACCTGGAGGAAGTACGTGCACGGTTATCGTGACCAGTCGCCGCACATTGCCTACCTTGATCACCCGACACGGCGCCAGCCAGCTGCGCTTGGCTACGCTCACCCCCCAAGACGCCCGCGAGCTGCTGACCGCCAGGCTCGGGCTCCACCGAATCACAGCAGAAACGGAGGCCGTTGACGAACTGATCGACTTTTGTCGCGGGTTCGCGCTTGCACTCGGCCTGATTGCCGGCCGCGCTTACACTCAACCCGACGTCCCCCTGGCCGACTTCGTCTCAGACCTGCGCCACCTCGGGCTCCGAGCGCTGGACAATGACGACCCCGCCGCGAACGTGTACACCGTGTTGTCCTGGTCCCTGCGGGCCCTGACCGCGCAGCAACGCAAGGTGTTCGGTTTGCTGGGGATCGCACCCGGCTCTGACATCGGTCTGCCAGCCGCCGCGAGGCTGTCTGACCAGTCCGACGTGCAGGCCCACGCTGTGCTCATGGCTTTGACGGAGGCGTCGCTGCTTGACCGCAAGCCCGGCAATCGGTACGTGATGCACGACCTGATCCGTGGTTATGCCGCCACCACAGCGGACCAAGAGTTGCCCGGGGAACTGCGGAAGGTCGCGCTGCGGCGCTTGCTCGACTTTTACGCACACACGGCGCACTCTGCTGCTCGGATCCTAAATCCCTACCGTGAATCGGTCCCACTCAGAGCGCCTGCTCCCGGCGCCAACCCTCAGCTGGTTCAGAATATTCAGACAGCCATAGACTGGTTCGACACGGAGCATACCACACTGCTCGCCGCCCAGCGCGGTTCTGTCACTCACGGCTGGCATGACGTCGTTTGGCAAATAGCCTGGTCTCTGAACGAATTCCATGGCCGACGAGGACTCAGCCGCGATCGCCTTCGCGTGTGGCTAACCGCACTGGATTCCGCTGCTCACCTATCCAACGTCCACATGCTCATAATCGCTCACCGGGACCTCGGTGTCGCCTACTCTGCCCGTGAGCGTCATAACGAAGCTCGCCGACACCTACATGAAGCCCTGGCGCTGACCCAAAAATACGGCGACTTCCATCAACAGGCGCAGGTTCACCGAGCCCTTGCGGTCGCTTCCGCCACTCAAAGCGACTTTCATCAAGCCCTGGAGCACGCCGACCAAGCCCACGCTCTCTACGGCAACCTCAACCTGCCAGTATGGGAGGCTAACGCACTAAACTACATGGGTTGGTGTTCGTCGCAGCTGGGTGACTACAAAACCGCTCGGTCTCACTGTCAGGCGGCCCTTGCGCAGTTACAGCATCATCATGACCGTTATGGCGAAGCGATCGCACTGGAAACCCTCGACGATATCGCCCGAAACACAGATTGTCACCGTGATGCCATCAACTACGACCAACGGGCCGCGACTCTGTTCCGCACGCTCGGCGATGCCCGCAGGTGTGCCAGCGTCCTTGATGATCTCGGATTTTCTTACTTCAAAGTTGGCGAACACAGTCAAGCGCGAACGGCGTGGCAGGAGGCAGAGAAGCTGTACCGGCGACAAGGCCGCGACGCGAGCGCGATACGGGTGCGGCAAAATATCGACGGTTTCACTCAACCTGAAGACGTGTAGCCCGGGCAACCGCTTCTCGGTAGCGACTGTGGACTAGCCAAGGAAACACTAGGTACAGCAGTTCCGAAGCCGCAAGGAAAAGGATGGAAGCACCAAGCCATCAGCATCGCCGAATTTCTCACCCCTGAAAGTGACTGCCCAGTCGGGGACCGCCGGGCGGAGATCAGGCGCCTCCACATCCATCTGCTGTGTCGCGGCTGTCAACGGCTTCGGACGCCCACGCATCCGAGATAGCCTCGGGTCGAGTGGACCGTGAGCCAGAAGGGGACGGTAGCGCCTGGTCGTGTCAAAGAGCTGCTTAGTTCGGAAAAGGTACCGGGTGGCCATCGCCCGAGTCGCGCTGTGGCCCCAGCACCAGCTGAACCGGGTCCAGATGCCGCCGGTGGGATCGTAGGTGGTGGGCCCGCGAGAAGCAGCCGCTCGTACAGGTCGCCGGTGGGCCACCAGTCCAGCTCGGCGTCGACAAGGACAGCGATGTCGATGCCGGTGAGTAACCTCTCCCACACCACACTGTCCATCGTCGCTGATCAACGGGATGTCACCACTCGACACGATCGGATTCACACATCGCTGCGGTACACCCATATGGAGTAGTCGGGAACTGTAGGGACGCGTGATCACCACGAACGACACGACGCTGACCAGTTTAGACGGCGGCACCAACCGCATGCTGGTCTCGTCCTGCCACAGCTGACCGGCGTAACGCCGCGAGGTGCCGGGTGCGATGGTCACGCACACGGCCGCCGCGCCGGCCGTCTCCACGACCTGCCCCGGCATCGCGTGTAGTCGTGGCACAGTGGATTGGTTGCCAGGGAGGTGTCTATGACCAACCTCGATCACACAGAGCTTCGCGACGCCGTGCGTACCTTCACCGCGCTGGCCAAGCGCCGGCGCAGCTCCGGCCTCAACATCGAGCAGTTGATCATCCACCAGCGCCTTCGCACCCAACTGTGTGCCGCGACCGGGCAGACCGACCCAGAGCGGGCGTGCGCACAGCTTCGCCAGCAGCTCGACATCCCGCAGACCGGGCCGGGGCACTCCGACGACAGCGACGCGGCGGCGAAGCCGGCGTCGGAGCCGACTGAGCCGCGGTTGTGCTCGGTGTGCGAAAAGCCCCTCGGCAAGCGCGTCGCCATCCACAAGGGATGCAGGTCGCAGGCCTGCGAGGGCTGCGGAAATCACTTTCCCCGCAGCAGGTTGAGCAACCAGAAGTGCCTGTCGTGTCGGAAGCGCATCGCACGCGAGGTTCGGCACCAGCGCCGGTCGCAGGCCCTGCAGTTGGCCGGGCTGCAGCTCGCACCTGCCCCGCTACCGCCACCGGGCGGCCCCGTGCGGCACGATCCCGAGCGCAGCCGTAACCCCTACGTCCAACGCTACGAGTGCCCGGTGTGCGGCGCCCGGACCCGGCTGCACCGGGTACGGGGAACGCTGTACTCACACCAGATCCCCGGCAAGGTCGAGGTGTGTCTGCTGTCGAACGAGCAGATCACCGAACCGATGAGCGAGTCGGAAGCCGCGCTGCCGCCCTGCTCGTGTCAATCCTGCGTGACCGCAGCGGGACAACCCGCCAGGACGGCATCGAAGCCAGTGAAGGCGCCCACGCTACGAGTGCGGCCCCTGACGCACTCGGCCTCGGAAAGTGTGCGGACGGTCTCGGGCGGGCTTCCCAGCCACGGCCGCCGGTACTGATCTGGACCCTCTGTCATCGTGTGGGCGCGATCGTCCCAGACGCCGCGCCCCCAGCTGGTCTCGTCAATGCCTCCGCGGTAGAGGCCGATACTGGCGAGATGTTGCCTCCCGAGTCCCTCGACGCGGCGCTGTTCTACAGCCGCGCCCAGGTCTATGCCCGATGCGCGTTCGCGCTGCAGCGTGATCCGAACGTCGCCGGCGCGGAGTCATTGTTCGACGCCGCACTCAGCAACAGCCTAGCCGTCATCGTCGGATCGAGCTGGAGCGGCGAGGAATTCAGACCGAAGCCGGGTAAGGACGGCAAGCTGAAGGTGTTGTTCAGCCGGGAGCTTCTGGACATCCTTGCCAGCAAGGCCCGCGCTCAGGCGGTGACGCCGGCTGGGACCGCGCTGACGGCGCCGCAGGTGCGGGTGGACGGCATCGCCGCCGAGTGGGATGTCACCGGTGCGACCGCCACCGCGGTGGAACTCACGGTCACACATTTTCTGGACATCCCGCCGGAGCAGCTCCAGCCGCATCGTCCGGAGGGGCCGCTAGGCTCTGCGTTCCGGCCGTTCACACCGTCCCACCACATCGTGCGTGTCGACTCGGCAGTGCTCCTGGACGCGATCGACATCGCGAACGGGATCCGACACGGCAACGACGCCGACGGCGAGCTTGAGCAGCGCCATCTCGACGCGCTGTTCGCACTCGACGCGCATCCTGGCCTCAACAGACTGCTGACGGCGCAGATCGACGCCACCGAGCGTGACGACATCGACGCCGATCAGCTGCGTGTGGACCTCGCGAACGACTATCTCCGGCTGCTCACCCAGGACGAGATCGACCGCCGGGTCAAGGCGGCGGACTGGCTCGCCCCTGACCCGTTCGAGGACGACGGGCTTCAAGACTGCCCGTTGTGCGGCAACTGCACCTTGATCCCTGACGGCGGCAGCGACTCCTTCGGGTACAACATCCGGGCGGGAATCTGTTTCGTGTGCAGCTATCGGCGCAGCCGTGAGCAGGCGGAGCAGGAGGCGATGAGCCTGCGTCTGGATCAGCTGCCTGACTGATCGCACACCGACTGGTCTCACGGCAATGTCGTAAACGATATCGCTACGACACAGCTCGTGAGGTTACGACATCAGCTGTGAGACTCTACAGCCAAGTGTAGGATCTCGCCGCTGATGACATGTCGATCTTCGCTCGCCTGGACTTTCTCAGTTGTCTCACGGCCGTGTCACCCATGATCGGTCTCAAACCCATGGCATTTCTTCGTCCGGCACCGATTGGTCACCGGCCTGTCCGGCATGACCTGGGCGGGGTGTGACGCTGACTGACGAGGCTGGCGGATCCGCGGACTAGTCTGTTCGGGGAGTGGTCGACCGGTTCGCGTGACCGTCTGGCCGGGATTCAGCTATAGGTGGCTGGTCAACGGGATCGTTCGAGTCGACCGGATCGGGGTGTGGGGTGAGCGAGGTTGCGGACACGCCGCTCGCGGCGTTGGTCGGGGGCGTGGCCGCCGATGTGAAGGACACGGCGAACACGGCCGTCACGAACGCCCATACCGCGTTCACGACGATGCTCGCCACCCACTTGCGTCGCCACCGCACCGACGAGACCACCGTCTACGCGGACCCCCACGAGATCCCCCACGCGACGCGGCAGCAACAGGACGCTGTTCGTGACGGCTGGCTCGCTCGGCATGCAGCACACAGTGCCTGAGCTACCAGGGCCACGGCTGGCCCTGGTCGTGGCCACCAGCACCTACACCGACCCTGAGATGACCCAATTGCGTGCCCCTGCGCAGGATGCGGCCGCGGTCGTTGATGTGCTGGCCGCCCCGGAGATCGGCGGATTCACCGTCACCTCGATGCTGGACCGGCCCGAGCACGAGATCCGTCGGGCCATCGGCGCATTCCTGGCTGACCGGGGCCGTGACGATCTGGTGGTGCTCTACTTGTCCTGCCATGGCGTGCTGGACGCGCGCGGCCGCCTGTATTTCGCCGCCACCGACACCGTCAAGGGGCAGTTGGCCGCGACCGGGATCGAGTCGGCATGGCTGCTGGACCGGCTGGAGGAGTGCCGGGCTCGCCGACAGGTGCTGATCTTGGACTGTTGCTTCAGCGGCGCCTTCGCGCGCGCCAAAGCGGGCAGTGGCTCCGATGTCGAGTTGGACCGCCGTCTGATCGGGGCAGGGCGGGGGCGGGCGGTGCTGACTGCGTCGCGGGCCGGTGAGTACTCATACGAGGGCACTGTGCTGCCCGGCGTGGTCACCGGCCGTTCGGTGTTCACCGCTGCTCTCCTTGACGGGCTCCGCACCGGGGCCGCTGACCGTGACGGCGACGGCTACATCACGGTGGATGACGCCTACGTCTACGCCGCCGACCAGGTCGTAGCCGCTGGCGGGGAGCAGAGCCCGCAGCGGTGGCTATACGGGGCCGAAGGCGAGATCATCCTGGCCCGCAATCCCCACGGGGCGACGGTCACCCCGGCGAAGCTGCCTGAGGCGGTGCGAGTGGCCTTGGACAGCCCCTACCCGGACATCCGTCGGGGTGCTGTCGCCACCCTGGGCACCTGGTTGGCCTCCGATGATGCCAGCGCGGTCGCGGCCGCCCGCCAGGTCCTGCAGCGCGTCGCTTCCCAGGACGTCCCGTCGGTCGCCGCTGATGCCAGCCACTTGCTCCAGGCCACCAACCGAACAATCCCGACCGCCGGCAACCCAACCGAGCATCCGACCGAGACCGCGCCGCCCCACCAACCCGCCACCGATCACCGAGCGGATGAAGCGCCTGACTACCGCTGCGTGAGGGTCCTCAGGGGACACGACGGGATCTTCGCCGGGGTGACGGCGGTGGCGTTCAGTCCGGATGGACGCCTCCTGGCCAGCGGCGGCAATGACAGGACCGTCCGACTGTGGGATCCGGCAACCGGTGAACCGGTCGGCGACCCACTCACCGGCCACACCCGCGCGGTGCTTGCGGTGGCGTTCAGTCCAGATGGACGCCTCCTGGCCAGCGGCGGCAATGACAGGACCGTCCGACTGTGGGATCCGGCAACCGGTCGACCGATCGGCCACCCCCTCGTCGGCCACACTGCCGGGGTGACGGCGGTGGCGTTCAGTCCGGACGGACACCAGCTGGCCAGCTGCGGGAATGACACGACCGTCCGATTTTGGGATCCGGCAACAGGTCAACCAACCGGCGTGCACCTCGCCGCCAACACCGGCCTGACGGCGGTGGCGTTCAGTCCCGATGGACGCCTCCTGGCCGGCAGTGGCAATGACAGGACCGTCCGGAGGTGGAATCCGGCAACCAGAGAACCGATCGGCCCGCCCCTCGTCGGCCACACTGCCGAGGTGACGGCAGTGGCGTTCAGCCCGGACGGACACCTCCTCGCCAGCGGCAGCAGGGACAGAACCGTCCGACTGTGGGATCCGGCAACCGGTCGACCGATCGGCCACCCCCTCGTCGGCCACACTGCCGGGGTGATGGCGGTAGCGTTCAGCCCGGACGGACACCTCCTCGCCAGCGGCAGCCGCCGGGACAAAACCTTCCGGTGGTCCGGCAGCGACAACGCGGTCCTGTTGTGGGATCCGGCAACCGGTGAACCGGTCGGCTCGCCCATCACCGGCCATGCCGGCGGGGTGCTTACGGTGGCGTTCAGTCCCGACGGACGCCTCCTCGCCAGCGGCAGCGCAGACAACAACGTCTGCCTGTGGAGCCGCTAATCCCCGTGATGGAGAAACTCGTGAGCCCGCGTCGTTACCCGGCACGCCATCGGCCGGGCATCGCCGCGAATCGCGCGCTCATCGCTATGAGCACGCGTTCAACGAGCTTGCTCTGACGTCGACTTGAGCGAAACTTAAATCTCACCGCGATGTCGCATGCGACATCGTTACGACATCGTCCGTGAGATTGCGACATGTGTCGCGAGACCCTACATGCCTGTAGGTTCTCACCGCGCATGGCATGTCGATCTTGTGTGATCTGCGGTTTCTCAATTGTCTCACGGCGATGTCACCAAGATCAGTCTCAGACCTGCGGCATTTCTTCGCTCAACGAGCCTGAGCGGTCTCCGACCTGGACGGACAGCTGAAGAGCGGGGCTCGACGGCCGCCGAACGGTTGGCGAGGCTGAGGATGTGAACCGAAATCTGCACCAGCTCGTATCGCCCCAGGTCGGTAAGCTGTTGACCTGGGGCGATTGATCTATTCAGATGTCCGAGCAGCCCTACGTTCTCGGCATTCGGGCCCGACGTGGGTCCGTAGCCAGTGTCACGGTCGGATACCGAAGGGGCCGAGCTCACCGAAGTCGATGCGCAGCGACTCGATCAGGGCCGTGGCGTTGTCGAAGGTGAAGACGTCAGCGGCGCCGAGCAGGCTGATGTACTTGCTGACGACGGGCGCGGCGGCTGCCTCCGCGACGGCGTCCAGGTAGGCCTTGAAGATGGCCCAGGAGTTGCCGCTCGGTCCGTACTTCTCGTAGAAGGGAGTGGGGTCGACGTCGGCCTCTGCAGCCCTGGTGCTGGCCAGGAGGTCGGCCATGTACTGCTTCTGCAGGGTGGCGTCATCTCGGACGCCGAGCCGTCCGAGGTGGCCGCCGACGAGGGTCTGCCAGGGATAGTCGAGCGCGATGTCGTGGGCCTTGATCCAGGCGGGGATGTCCGAGGAGGCAGCGAGCCCCTTGAACGGCGCCCAGCCGGGGAAGAGCACGTCGACGAGCATGAGCGTGGCGTAGTCGGGCGCGTAGATGAAGATATTGTCCGGGGAGTGGTTCGGGCCATGGTAGGCGAGTTCGAGACGCTCCCCGCCGACGTGGAGGGTGTAGCGGTCGTCGAAGACCACGTTGGGTTCCGGCCGGTTGGGGTCGTTGTCGATGCGCAGCAGCCGGCGGGCCTCGGTGTGGGCGATGCGCACCACGTCCTTGCCGAACAGGGAGGCGGCCCCGATGTGGTCGGCGTGGTTGTGGGAGTACACCAGGTGCGTAACCTTGGAGGGCTTGCCGTTGGCGCGGGTCACCTGCTCGATGGCCCGCAGCAGGTTGTGCCCGGTAGTCGGCGGGGCGTCGACAAGCACGACACCCTCCCGCGTGGTGAGGAACATGGCCTGGTAATAGGCGTCGGTGATCCAGTACAGGTTGCCCTTGATCTGTCCGACGTAATAGCCCTCGGCGTTGAGCGCGGGCCCGACCGCCCCGGAGGGCACCGGCGCGTAGTCCGGCAGGCCGGATGAGGGCGTGTCGGCGGCGGCAGCGGTGTCCGCGACACCACCCACCAGCACGGCGGCGGCGGGAACCGCAGCGGCGGCGGTCGCGGTCTTCAGAAACGTGCGGCGGTTGGCACCGGTCGTCTCTGCGGATTCTGATGTCATGATCTTTCCTTGTTCGTACTGTCGGTGTCGGTGCTGCTGTCGGTGTCGGTGCTCGGCCGGCGCCGCTCGGGCGGAAGCAGTCCTCAGGAAGCGCGAAGTTCGGAAACGACGCGGTAGCTTGCCGGTGTCGAGGTGATGTGCAGACCGGGATCGTCGAACAGGCGCTTTACCGCGGCACGCCACTCGGGATTGCCTGTGGCTTTGTCGAGCGCGGTGCCCGAGCTCCACTCGGCGATGTGCATGAATTGGATGTCAGGCGCGTCGGCGAGCGGCCTGTGCAGCCGCGAGCGGATGAAGCCCGGCTGTGTCGACATGATCCGGGCGTTCTCCTGGTAGGCCTCGGCGAAGTAGTCGGCTTCGGCCGACGGCACGGTGTAGGGCTTGATCACGGTGACCGGTCCGTCGACACCGGTCTTCGATTCGAGGGATTGGCTCATGGCATAACTGACCGGGCAGGCCCCGAATCTGTGACATCACCCTGGATGTCGACCGCACGTATGCTGTCTGAGCTGGGGATTCGCTCTCCAGGGTTGGTACGGACGGCCTCCATGGCACACGATGAGAGCGAACGCTCGCCGTGATGCGACTGATCAGTAAGGGGCGAGGGCGATGGATACCACGAAGGCCGAGACCGGCAGCACCGACGACCTTGAGCAGGCAGTCGCGGTCTTCACAAGCGTCCGGCCGCAGCTGTTCGGGATCGCCTACCGCATGCTCAGCAGCGTCACCGAGGCCGAGGACCTGGTGCAGGACGTCTGGCTGCGGTGGCAGACCTACGACCGCAGCTCCGTGGACAACCCGCCGGCATTTCTGACGGCCACCACCACCCGGCTGGCCATCAACCTGCTCCAGTCGGCACGCGTCCGGCGCGAGACCTACATCGGGCCGTGGCTGCCCGAGCCGGTCGACACCAGCACGGACCCGTACCTCGGCGCCGAACGAGGCGAGGCGCTGGAGTACGCGGCACTGCTGCTGATGGAGAAACTCACGCCCAACGAGCGCGCGGCGTACGTGCTGCGCGAAGCGTTCGACTACTCGTACGGCGAGATCGCCGACGTCCTGACCTCGACGGAGCCCGCGGTGCGGCAGCTGGTCAGCCGCGCCCGCAAGCACATGACGAGCGAGCGGAAGACCCCGGTGACCGCGGCCCGGCAGAAGGAGCTGCTGACGTCCTTCCTCACAGCCGCCAAGACCGGGGACATGGCCGTGCTGGAGAAGCTCTTCGCCGGGGACGTGGCCAACGTGTCCGACGGCAACGGCCGGCACCGCGTCGCCCGCAAGGTCATTGTGGGTGCGCTGCCGGTGGCGAAGTTCCTGCACGCCATGGTGTGGTTCTGGGACGGCGTCGAGCTGGACTGGGTCACCACGAACGGACTCGCCACAGTCGTCATCCGGCAGGGCGGCCTGACGTTCGGCATGCTGACGATCAGCGCCTCCACCGACGGCATCGACCAGGTGCTGTGGATGCTCAACACGGAGAAGATCACGGACCGATCGTTGCCCGCCCGGCTCGCCGCCGAGACCCGGTTCGGCGACGTCACAAAGCCCGGTTCCACCCGGTCGTAACCTGCAACCGTCTGGGGAGCGAGAACCGCGTGGGCTATGGGCCGCGAGAGTGACGACGCCGTGTACCGGCTGGCTGAGGCCATCCGGTCGGGCGAGGCCGTCGCGGTGCGCGAGGTGCTGAGCGCCGAAGCCGCCGCGGTCTGCGACAGCGCCGGTCTGCTGCCCGCGCTGACCGGGACCTTCCACGGAGCGCAGGACGTGGCCCGCCTCGTCACGCTCATCGGGAGCGTGTTCCCGCACGCCGATCTCACAGTCGAAGCCGTGAACGGACGGTCCGGGCTGCTCATGCGCCAGGCCGCCGGGGAAGCCGTGGCGGTGATCGCGGTCGAGGCCGGCGAGACGGGCATCAGCGCCCTGTGGATCGTGCTCAACCAGGACAAGCTGAGCCGCTGGCATTGCTTCCCCGAGCCCTGTTGACCGTCGGGGATGTCACAAACGACGGGGCTGTCCGGTCGCATCTGGCATGGCGCGATGAGTTTTCGACCCCGCGCGGATCGGGCACGCCGTTCGGGGAGAATCTCAACGCGCTGTCGTATACGACATCCGTACGACATCGCTCGTGAGATTACGACATCAGTTTTGAGATCCTACACCAAGCGTTGGATCCCGCCATGTATTCAGTAACGGCGAAAGTGCAGTTGCTGCGCTATTCCGACGTGGTCACAGGGTGCCCGCCAGCGCCGCTTGTGGCGTCAGCCGACGCCCAGCACCGACTCTGCCGTGGTCCAGTTAGCAAGCATCGCCTGCTGGGCTCGGTCCAGGGTCGCTTCGCCGGCACACACGGCCTTCTTCACGTCGTTCTCGACCTTGTCCTTGGAGTAGGAGTTCTGGTCACCGGAGTGCGGCTCGGGCCACAAGTTCCTGGGATCCCGCGGCGCCCCACCCAGTTCCAGCGGCAGGAAATGATCTTCCTCGTAGTCCGCCATGCTGGTGTCCGCGTAGCCGTAGTCGGCGATGCCCTGCTTCTTGAGCGCGTTGGTGTAGGACACCGGCGGCCGGATCGTCGCCGTCCACCCGGACACGCAGATGGTCTGACCGATCGTCGCTTGCGTGACATCCGGGTTGAGCGCTCCTGGAGTACACGCTGAATCCGGCAACGGCAGATACTGCTGCGAACAAGTCTGCGACGGAGCCATCACTGCCGTGGTGTGCGCGGGTGTTGCCTGCGCGAACGGGCCCACCGCGCAGGCATCACCACTGCGCCGACTAACACCCCGACTGTCCGAAACACCCTCATGATGACCTACCGACTCCCTACCCGCGCGCTGTAGTGCACGCGATTCGCACCCCAGCGTGTACCCAACGGGCTATCGCCGGCCAGCGAACGAGGTGTATTTCAAGTGAACATGCGTGACTATGTCGTGGATCGCGAGGCTGGCCATCAGGTGTCCGGGGACACGGCCGACGCCTGCTCGGCGTCGCACTCGCGGCGTGGGTCGGGAAGCGACGTTACCTCAAATTCGACCTGATCACCTCGGTGAGGGAGCGACCCGGCGGCAGATCGCCGAGTTCGCCGCCCGCCCCGAGCAGCACCGGCCCGATCCCACGGCGCCGCGCGAGCTAACCGATCAGGATCGGGAGGCGCTGACGCTGGTCGCCGGTGCACTGTCCCACGATGAAGTCGCCGAGCACCTGGTGATCAGCCCAGCGACCTCACGTGCCCACGTCCGTCGGATCATGACCAAAGCTCGGTGCGCGTGACCGGGCACGACTCGAGGTGTTGGCATACGAGTCGCGCCCCGTCACCGCGCATCAGCCGGCCTTGACGGTGTTGGCGAAGGTGTAGCCGTTGGCCGCGTCCCAGTTGATCGACCAGTCCATCGTCCCGCCGATCGCGCCCGACGTCTGCGGTGGCGTGAACGTGCCGCAGTTGGTGCCGGTGGCCAGGCAGTCCAGCGCCTTAGTGACGTTGGCAGGGTCCTGGTAGCCGCTGCCGGCGTCGGACGGTGAGGCCGGCAGGCCGGAGCCGACCTGGCTCGGGTTCCGCCCGCTTTGCAGCTGGATGCAGGCCAGCACGGTCAGGAAGTCCTCGGTGCCTTGGGCGTAGACGTTGCCGTCGCAGCCGTTCATGGTGCCGGAGTTGTAGTACTGGGTGGTTGACGACGGTCAGGATGTCCGTGATGTTCAGCGCCAGCGGGAAGTAGCCGGAGCTGGTGGACTGCATGTCGATGGTCTGCGGGGCCAGTCGATTCCAGCGCGCTGTGTCCAGGTCAGTGTCCGCACGACCGCGTCAGCAGGGAGCCGGGCCAGTGTTCGGACCATGTGTTGTCCCCACATAACCGATAGGCCGCTGTCGGTGGTTGGTCAGATCGTGCTGTCCGGCGTCACAGGCTCGGTGCTGGTGCGCGGACGGTCAGCCCAGCCGTGCCGCGTCAGCGAGCGTGATGTGCTCGCGCAGCCGGTCGATGGTCGCCAACTGCACTCGTTCAGCGGTCGGCGCCAGCACGAACATCTCGCCATTGGCGCGTTCGAGCACATCCACCTCCTCCGGCAGTGCACCATCCGTCCGGCGGTGGCTGCCCTCGTCGAGGTAGACAATCCACGACGCCAACACGTCCACGGTGTCCCGCCCGGTCGCCTCGGCTAGGCTTCTGGGTCGTACCCGGCACCACTGCGGCTGCCACACCGAGATCATCGAGTCGACCAGTCCCAGCATGGTGTCCAGCTGGTACAGGTGCGGCACGGACACCGGCAGTGGCGGCCGGAGTTCGACCGAGTTGCGCAGGTAGGACGCGGTCGCTCCGCAGGACACCGAGAAGGTGGCCACGGTCAGGTCGTCGGTCATCCCGTTACGGAGCGAAATGACGGTGCCGTGCGTCGTCGACGAGGTCGGGTTGTCCCAGTTGGCATCCACCCGGCTTCGTAGGCTCGGCTCGTCCACGGCGACTGGCTCCGCGCCGTGGTACCACCGGCTCAGCAGCGGGTCGAGCGCGGCCACTTCGGTTAGGCAGGCCAGCAGCCGCGCCGTACAGTCCGCCGGATCGTCCCGCCGGGCTGCCCACCCGGCCTCGAACAACCAGGTGTCGTGGGACAGGTCGACCGTGCCCGGCCAGGACGATCCGTGCGTTGACATCAGGTTCGGTTCCTCGCTCGACGACGCATCAGCACAACTAGGGCAACGCCCATCATGCACAACACCACGCCAGCGATGGTCGGGACCAGCACCGACACACCCGTGTTGGCCAGCCCGCTCCCCTGCGGAGCCGGCCCGCTGCCGGTCGAGGTCGCCGGCGGTGTGCTGTTGGGCGGGCCCGTCGTCGACGACGGAGGAGGGGGTGTGGTGCTCGGCGGACCGGGCTGCACCTGCGCGACCAGGGAGGTGCCACCGAACCAGATGGACTTTCCGCTCGAGTCCAGGGTCGGCTTGCTAATCGACCGGTCGACGGTCTGCGGCAGTTGCGGCCACTTCTGCTGGAACTCCTGCTGACTCACCGGTGTCTGAGGCGCCTTGGAGAAGTCGACGCCGCCGTAGACGATCCGGTACGTCACGCCGTCCACCGTGATCACGCTGTGCGTGCCGTTGACCAGCTTGACGTACTGGTTGAACACATCTTTGGGATCCCACGCCGTGCGCGATGCCCACGGACCCACAATGCCCGATCCGATCACGGACTTGTACTGGGTGTTCTGCGTCGTGCTGAGCTGGCGGTACCACTCCGCCGCGATCCGGCTCAAGTAGACCTTGCGCAGCTCGGCGAACTCGGGCGCGGTGTTGACCTTCTGCTGCACAGCCGGCAGCAACAGGTCGTGGATGACCTGCTCGTTGTAGTCGGCGCGCTGCTGGGTCTGGCCGGGACAGGCGTTGGAGCCGTCGTGCCAGTTCTCCGACCGCACCTCCAGCGGGGCGTCCAGGATGTACAGGTCGGTGCCAGAAGGCCGCACCGCGGCTGGCTGGGGCACGATCCAATTCCGGATCCAGAAACAGTGGTCGTTGTCCGGGCCGTGGTAGATCTTCTGCCAGAACTCGTTGCCCAGCTTGGTGTTCGGATCCATCAGATCGGTGATCGACTTCTTCAGCTGAAGATCGGACTCCAGCAACACCTTGCCCACGTCGGTCCTGGCCAGCGCTGGGTCGATGATCGTGTCGGGCTGGTGCGGGTTCAGGTTGACCCAGAACTGCGACGGGTCCAGGGACAGCCAGACGAAGAACGCGTCGGACGCCTCACGGGCGCTGCTCGCATCGCCGGTGACAAGGCCGGGCGTGTTCTGGAACGAGTACTTCAAGCCGACCGAACCGTCCGGCGCCGTCGTGGCCGACAGATAGTGCAGTTGCAGCGTGCTGAAGTCGATCCCGCCTGGTTCCTCTTCTGCGGCACCGCCCTGCACGGCGTTGCCGTCGGGATCGGCCGGGCTGCCCGGCGCGTCGAACAGGTCCGGCTTGGCCGGCGGGGTGAAGACGGACTTGACGCCCATCCGGGCGAAATCGGCGCTCAGCTGTCGCTGCGCGTCGGCCTCTGCGAACTCCCACCGGATCGGCGTGTTGGTCTCGCTGGCCGCGGCCAGTTGCCGTTGGGCCTGTTGGATGATGCCGTCCTTGCTTTTTGACCAGCCCGCGTTCTTGGGGTCGAGCAGCCACGCGTAGGTGGGGCCCTTGGCTTCGATCAGCTCACTGGTGGCCGAATCGTAGCCGTCGAACTTCACCCCGTCGCTGGTCGCTCCCGGTGCGTCAATCGGGTCCCAGGTGTGGATGTCGAATCCCGGCTTCTGGCGGGTCTCCGGTAACGGCACCCAGTAGTCCAGGCCTGGATCACCGCCCTTGATCTGTTGCTCGTAGTCCCATGATTGTGTTCCCGGTCGTGGGCCGCCGTTCTTGGCTGGGCGCCAGATGCCCGGGCCACCGTCGGTGGAGCCATTGACCGGGTTACTGGCCGCCCAGGCCAGCGCGCCCGGCACGGACAGCAGCGCGATCGCAACCGCGATGACGCACGCGAGGATTTTGCGAGTGATCGCCCACCTGGCCAGCTGATCTGGCCCGGCGGGCCGCGTCAGGGACGCACCCATGCTTCCCCCAGTAGTGGATGTGTGCTCGGTCCAAGTCGAGGCCCCACTCTAGGGACGGGCGGGCAGGAATGTGCCTGGAACGGAGAAGTTGGGACAGCACGGATGAGGGATGAGGCTCTGAGGTGTGCTCGCGGAGGCAAGCGACGCGGCTGGTGTCTTCCTGTTGTACTGCGCATGGTGGCCTTGCCGTCCAGGTCGACCACGAAGCTGCGCCGGATCCGCCGGGCACGAGGGCAACCATGATTGTGTCATCGTGTGTGCCGTTGGCGCGGACGGATGCTGCAGGGGTGACACTGCATCCTCCACCTAGCGTGAAGTTCTGTCACCTTGCGCCTGAGCGACACACACACAGTTGTGAGTGAGCGCCCGCGGTGGCCGGTTAAACATCGTGGTTGGTCAGTGGCACCAACATGACCGCCAGCTGGTATCTAGACAGGCCGCTGCGAGGCTGCGCGCTCGGAATCAGGTCCGCAGCAGGTATGGAAGATCAGCCGTATGTGGCGGTGATCTTCTGCTGGCCCCGGACCACGTCCCCGCGCAGGCGGGGCTGTTCCGGCCTGTTCGGCCTGGCGCCACAGGTCGACGGGGTAGTCCCCGCGCAGGCGGGACTGTTCCGTGCGGGCGGCTCCAGCAAGGTGTTCTTGGCCTGGCGAAAGCCGGGCGTGTTCGGGGCGACGAATCGTTTGAACAGCGTGACAAGCGACAGGTATTGACTCCACTGATCCACACCCGGCGCGGTTCAGTATTGCTGCAAGATCCTCAATGCTCGTCGAGCTGTGCGAGCTGCGCGGACACCTTGTTGATCTCATCGGCACCAAGCCTCTCCAGGATGGGTAGTGCCGTCCGTAGTGACTGCCTCGCCTGTTCGGTCTGACCGCAGCCCAGGTGGGCAGCGGCCCTGTTCTGCAACGTGACCGCAACACCGAACTGGTCGTTGGTCGATTGGCGGGTCTGGACCGCCTGGTCGAAGTAGTCCACGGCCTGCTCGTACCGACCGAGCGCGCAGTGGATCTGGCCGAGCAAGTTCAGGCCGGAGCCGACGCCGTGCACGTATTCGATCTCACTCCACGCGGCCAGCGCCCGCCTCGCGTAGTCCAGCGCGACCTTGTGTTCACCCATGGCCTCATACGCCGACGCTGTGCCCTGCAACGCCCAGGCCCGCCCGAACCGGCTTCCGATGGCTTCGAACACCTCGGCCGCTTTGTCCAGGGCCCACATCGCGTCCTCGAACCGGCGGAGACTGACGTAGGTGTTGCCTAGCGCGTTGTAGGTGATTCCCTCCTGCCACCGGTCCTGGGGACCGCCAAACAGCTCGATGGCATTCAGGTAGTACTCGGCGGCCTCGTCGTAGCGGTGCAGGTCGTTGCTAATGATGCCAAGACTGGAGTAAGCACAGGCCTGTCCGGAGGCGCTGCCGTCCAGCCGCGCGTGGTCAAGGGAGATGCGCAGCATCTCCGCCCACAGATCCCAGCGCTTGTTGTGCACGTACCAGAAGCTGGACATGGTCTGCGGCAGCCGCCAGGCGGTCGAGTGATCCTCCAGCTCGACCGCGCGGCGGACGGCCGCGATCAGGTTGGTCTCCTCGGCGGCGAACCATGCCCGTGCGTCGGCTGGGTCGGTTGGGATGGGGAAGCTCCAGTGCTCGGGCGGTTCCACGATGTCGTGGATGGGCTTGTGCGGAATCATCTTCTTGTCCACCAGGTTGGCGGCGTGCAGGTACCAGCGGATCACCCGGCCGACCGCATCGGTCCGATCCTGCGCACGCTCGGCGCTGGTGGCACGCTCCAGCGCGTACACCCGCAGCAGATCATGGAACTGGTAGCGACCGTCCTTCTTCGACTCCAGCAGGTGCGCCCTGGTCAGCTCGTCCAGCTGTTGCTGGGCTTCCTGTGTGGTGAGGTCGGCGAGTGCCCCTGCGGCGTGCCGGCTGATGTCTGCGCCGTCGTGCAGCCCCAACAGCCGGAACATCCGGGCCGCCGCGGGGCTGAGCGCGTCATAGGACCAGGAGAACACCGCCCGCACGTTGGAGCCGGAGTCATCTCCGGTGTCCAGCGCGCCCAGGCGAGTGCCGGTGTCCTGGAGCTCGGCGGCCAACGTCGCGAGACAGGACAGACCGGGCGCGCTCAGGGCGCGGGCGGCGACGACGCTTAACGCGAGTGGGTAACCGCCGCAGCAGGCCACCAGTTCGGTGACCGCGTCAGGTTCTGCCGCCAGCCGCTGGGCACCCAGTCGCGCAGCCAACAGATCCCGGGCCTGGCTGT
Source organism: Kutzneria sp. CA-103260 (assembly GCF_018263855.1). Lineage (GTDB taxonomy): Bacteria > Actinomycetota > Actinomycetes > Mycobacteriales > Pseudonocardiaceae > Kutzneria. Next base: position 6,904,979 of record NZ_CP073318.1, read on the forward strand.
CGGTGAGCACATCGACCTCCAGGGGCCGGGCGCCGTGGGTAGCGATCAGCCCGGTCAGCCGGTGTCGGCTGGTCACCACCACGGTGCAGGTTGGGCTACCAGGCAGCAGCGGGACGACCTGGTCAGTGTTGGCGACGTTGTCCAGCAGGATGAGCATGCGCCTGCCGGCGACCAGGCTGCGGTAGAGGGCGCTCTGGGCGTCCACACTGACTGGCATGGCCGTGGGCTCCACGCCCAGCGCACCAAGGAAATCGCGGACCACGTGTGCTGGTGAGGCCGGGCTGCCGCTGGGGTCGAAGCCGCGGAGGTTGGCATACAGCTGGCCGTCGGGGAATCGGTCGAGGTGCCGGTGCGCCCAGTGCAGTGCCAGCCATGTCTTGCCGATCCCCCCGGCGCCTCCGATCGCGCTGACCACCACGACGCCTGCCTGCACGGCTTCACCGTCTAGCGTCGTGGTGAGCGTGGCCAGCTCAGCATCCCGGCCGGTGAACCCGCACGGAGCGGCGGGCAACTGCTGTGGCATCGCAGCCACGGCATCCTGTGGTGGCGAGAGGAGTCGGGCGGGTTCGGCTGGAAAGGGATGGTCGGGCAGTGCGATCCACCCGACCGTGTTGGTTTCCTTCGCCACTACCCGCACCGGCCGGAAGGTCGCCGCGTCGACGACCGTGGTGTGGCGGACGACCTCGTCGAAAAACCACGATGATGCGATCAGTGCGAGGACTCCAGGAGATGCGGCCAGCGCCGTCTTGACCGGACCGGCGTCCAACAGGCGGAAGGCGTGGTTGACAGCGTTACTGGCCAACCCGTGAGCGTCGTAGGTAACTTCGCCGGCGTGTACCACCATGCGCAGCCGAATCCGCTCCTCGGTCAGGTGAGCCGCATTGTGCTCGCGCAGCATGGTGGCCACCATGGCCGGTACCGATTCGACGAACAGTGCCTTGGGGATGTCCGGTGGGGCCAGGACGAACACGCCGTCGCCTTGGTCGGCATGGTCGCAGTCGGCCCATGGCACGTCGGCGTGGGCGAAGGCCGCCTGCAGCGCCCGATACACGCCCTCGCGGACGGTGACCCTGTGCGGGTTGGTCCGCCGCGGGTCCCCGTATTTCTCGACGTCGACCGCGAGGATGGTGCGGTGCACGGCCGTCCGTGTTGTCCTCATTCCGCCCTGTTCTGTGTCGTTTGTGTCGTTTGGTTTCAAGGGGTGCGGCAGCAGGGGGTCAGGAGGGCCGGCGCCCAGGAGCGTGACCGGACAGCGTCTTCCGCATCGGTGTCGATACCAGCGAGTATGCGGAACCTGCTGCGACCAGCTCAGGCTCTCCTAGCAGCTGACCAGGCCGGTTGCCAGGCGGCAGGGGACATCGTCGCCGGCAACGGTGACGTCGGTGTCAATGATGGTGCTGGGCAAGGACAGCAGTCGGCGGTTCAGCGACGGCGGCGGGCGGGAGGAACGGGCGGCCGACATGAGCACTTTCTGGTAATCCACAAACGACGGTCGACAGCCGTGACACAGCAACAGATTCCATCAAGGACGACGGACGACGAGATGGCGTCGGCGCGATGCTTGTTCGCGGTGCCACGGTGGCCGTGCCCCCTGTGGGCGCACCACCCGGTTCGGTCACGTGCTCACGAGGGTCTCCTGATGTCACATGGTCGCACGCCCGGTGCTTCGGGTAGACGCGACGCAGCCCTGTTCCAGCGGGGCACCGCGTCCTCATAGGCCGGGTGCTTCGGGGCATCCATGATGCCCGCGCACCGGAGCGCTACCGTTCAGTACGACTGGCGGTACGCCGAACGGATCAGCTTCTCCGACGAGTGTGATCACCCACACGGGCCAACCGATCAGGTCGTGACTGATCATCGCTCGGAGGCAACACGCCACCGTATGAGTGATGGTTCTCCCTAGGACGAGGTAGACGCGCCGTGACTTGCGATGCGGCGGCGGGGATCAACTGGATGTCGTCCCTGTGCGGGCGGGCTGTTCCGGAGAGGACATCGAAGAACCTCCTTCGGCCGAGGATCCACCACCGACCTGGGTAAACCTTCCGCCCCCAGGGTTGTCCACAGGTTGCCCCCACCTGGGGAAACTCGAAAGTGTGTGCGATGGTCAGGGTAGGGTCTGCTCCGTGGACAACCTCCAACCCGGGCACCAGTCGGATGGCGTGCTGCACTACCGTCGAGACGTCGATGGCGAACAGGTGGGCATCATCCCCGCGACCTGCAAAGTCTGCGGACGCGCGCTCCACAAGGTCGGCTTCCGGGTCAGCCAACGCGACGGCGTGATGTTCGTCGACTGCGACGGCTGCACGACCGCCGGTCTACCCGGTCACGCCTGGCAATTCACCGCAGCCGAAGCCGCCCCTATCCGCGTGGAGCTCGACGACCAGCCGTACATCCGGCGCTAGTCAGCTCGATGCAACGGGCTGGACGTGTTGATCGGCGAAGAGGCCCACCGGATCCGGGAGACCTCCAACAACCGCTACACACCGACAGCCAAGCACAGCGATAGGCCGCATTTCGTCGAGCTGCTCGACGCCGCACGGTGGCTACGCACGCGCCTCGTGCGCATGGGCGGTCTACAGACGGCTCCAGCCGGTGAGTGGCATACGGTGCCGTTCGCTGCAGCGGCGCAGGGCAAACAGACCGGCGGCCAGTAGGCTGTCCGGCCTGTGCTGTCTGATGCAGGCCACGTCCACGCACCCGAGAAGGTGTTCGGACGTCCGTAGCAGGTGTGACGTCCGTAGCAGGTGTAATTGGAGCCGAGGCCGCCGGCTCGGGCCTGGCTCTCGGCCCGTCGTGGTGGACAGCATCGCGCATGATCACTTGCGTCGACGGCTGGCTGCCGTGCCGCGGACCAGTCAACTTCCTCGAGCTGCCTGGATCAGTCGTGCTCAGTTGCCGACATTGGTGGAGGTGAAAGGTCCGGTGGGCTGCGCGGGCCTCACGGCCCCGTGCCAATGTGCCTGGGCACCGAAGTGCTCGGTCACATCACGCCACGTTCTCCAGTCGATGGCCAGGGCCTTAAGGAAACCCGACAGATAGTCGTCGAGGTCACCACCCGGCCGGCGACGTTCGATGTAACAGATCGCCGCGCCGCAGGGATAGAGCAAGCCGTCGATACAGTCGTCATCCTCGAGGAACGGGCGCAGATACTGTGCGGCCGCCCGGATATGTGGGTGTGTCAGGGGAAGTGCAGCGACGTACCGGCCGAGATTGTTGAACCAGTCTTGGATCCCGTCGTCGTCGAACCAGTCCTCGTTGTGCAGGAAGTCGCTCAGGTACCCGCGCGCGTTCTCCAGCAACTCCTTGCTGGAGGCCGCACCTGGTCCTGCCGAGATGGTCTGCGTGGTGCGCGGTAGTGGGTGTCGCGCCTGGGACAGCACGGCGTCAAGGTCCAGCGTCAACCACGCCGCTTGCACCACGGGACCAACTCGGAACACGAAACGCGGCAGCTCGTCGAGAACGGCTGCACAGAACTCTTCGGAGGTCTCGTGGGCGGTCAGCTTGCCCACGACACGGACACGATCGGGATGCACAGGGACGCCCGCTGCTTCCAACTGGGGGACGACGTCGGCTAGCACGCGGGGAACCACCAAGGCGGTCAGCGACCGGTCCCGGCGCCGCATTGCCCCCAGTACTGAGCCTGAGCCAGCAACCACCAGGGTTGGCTCGCAATATCCTCGGTCAGCAACAACAGCGACCACTGGCCAGCCTCGACTGATCCGAGCAGCCGCTCACGATCAGCGGCGAGGTCGGGTCGGTTCGGGGCCAGGAGTTCACCGACAACCTCGGCGCGGGCACTGGGCGAACGGACGGCGTCGGCGTACAAGTTGACGACATCGCGTTCGGCAGCGACCAGCCGTTCGGCAATCGGGCGGAGGGGTGGGCTCACCGTGTCCAGGCGCCAGCGATCGAGCGAACGCAGCTCCGCCGCATAGGTACGCAGATGAAGCTCACGTCGCAGTGTCCGCAACGCCCGCTCGGTGAACTGCGCCCGCTGCAGGAACCTGCGGGCCTCACGGAGATAAGGGTGCCGCGCCAGGCAGATTCCACACCCGGCCGGTAGGAGCGCTTCGACATCGGCGAGGGTCGCGTCCGGGGGAAAGGTCAGCGAGCCTACGACATTGCGGACACTGCGTGACAGGCGACCGCAGCCCTCGACGTGGCGGCGCCCTGACGGTACGGCCCACACGGGATGGGTCGTGCCCGCGAGCGGGCCGGCGGAGATGTCCGCGGCGGTGATCGTGACGTCCACTGTGCTCCCACAGGCAGGAAACGATGGGACCGTTCACACTGCAGCATGCTCCGTCTCGACTTGTCCTCTCATGTGCAGCAGCGCGGCGGCGACCAGCAGTCCCCACATCAGGAACCAGGGATCCCAGAGAAAGGCGTGCCAGGCCAGCGCTCGGTGATCCGCGGACGGGGCGGCAGGGATGACACCTACCTGGATCAGAATCACCACACCGGTCAGCGCCAGGCCGTACAGGGGCAACACCACCGCCTCGACCCACACCACGCCACGCACGAGGCGATGCCACCTGCTCCCGGCGCGGCGAACAGCCAGCAACGGCAGCACCGAGGCGTTCACCTTCAGGAACACCGCAGCCCAGGCGAGCAGGATCGTGCCGACGCTGTGGGTGCGCCCGCCACGCTCCAGTGCGCCGCCGACGGTGTCCAGCAACACCGTGCCGCCCACGCTCCAGTAGAGGCTGACGGCGGCAAAGAGCAGTCCGACAACCATCGCCGCCTGCACGAACCGTAGACCGCTCGACCCACGTTCCAGGGCCGTCGCCGAGTCTTGCCTCGCCGCGATCGGGACCATACCGCCACCATGGCACCCAGGGTGCGCGTGCACCTCAGGGAAGCCCCCATGCACTTCCCGAGTCTGGCGCGCTGTGCGGCACTCAACCTGATACTCCGATCGGACCGTGACAGGGCAGGGGCCAGGTCCACGTGCACGCAATCGCCCTATCGATCAAAGATCCAGCTCAAGCTGCAACGAATGAGCATCTCAAGACGCGTGCCACATGACTCGTGCCACATGGCGATGGAAGGTTGACAGAGGCCAGCTTGCGCGAAGCGAGCGGAACTCCCTCAACCTGCCACCCATTTGGAGGCAAGAGGTCACAATTTCGCATCTCGCCGTAATAAATCGTCCCACTTCAGCGATGCTGCGTACACCTAGTTAGATGTGCGACAACGTGCTCAATACACCAAGTTTCAGCGGCGAACAATTATTGGTCAAATTTATTGAATATATTTTGCCCGTGAAGGCGATTACGCTTCCAAGAGGAGACCCATGCCTCACATCGTTCGAACCGCTCTACTCGGCGCCATAGCGCTGTTACTGACCGCCTGCACTGGTGGCACAAACGTGCGGTCACTGACACCGAGTTCGACACCAACCGGCAGCACAGCCTTCTCAACCAACACCACGTCAGCGAACCCCACGACAGCGCCGGTGGCTTACACCCACACCTACACCTTCACACAAACGCTCGATGGCAACGGGTACCAGGAGCACGTGACGTTGGAGTTAGGCGAACCCAAGCTCGCCGCCGACCGACCGATCACCGCTCAAGCGTGTCGTGTCAACCAACAGAAGGACCTACTGGTCCCATTCAGGATCATGCTGACGAATGCCACGACCGGCTTCAGTACCACACTCAGCTACAACTTCGAGTCGGCCACTATCGACTCCAATCTTTTCATCGAGATCGATCTCAGCGATGGCGCGACCTGCAATACAAATTTTGGAGGCCAATCAACGGACGGCACTCTTGCCAATATCAGTTCAGCCCAGGAGGTCGAACCGAATCAAGCCATAACAGCCCAAGGGTTTATTGGCCTGCAGGACTACGCGAGCCCGGCGGGCCACGCTGACACTGAGCTCGGTCAGGCATTCTTGCTCGTGGCGCCGGTACAAGGCACCACCGGCTTCACTGGCACCCCAGTGGCCCAGGGCGAGGCCAGCCACTTCGTCTTCCCCGCCTATTACGTTCCCGTCGACGGAAAGACTAATGGCTGCACCACCAGCTTCAACAACTACCAAAGTTTAACGAGTTGCTCCGGCTAAGCCGCATCGACCAGGTCGCGGTTCCCGATGACGGCCACATGCTTCGTACTCATTCGCCCCTGTGCCGCACAAAAATCGGTGTAGCCATGCGATCAGTGGTTTCACTGACCACCCCAAGCAGGAAGCCCACCGCGAGCAGGCCCTGCGCCTGGTTACATAGGACCATCGGCCACGTCGTGTCCGCACCACGAGGAGCCGACCCGGCGGGCTCCGCCTAGGACCGCGTCAGTGCCCACCCGCGACCAAGTCGGGCGAGCTCACCCTGAAGGCGGCGCTCGCCCCACAGACGATTCTGTTCTGCCAAGGACACAACAGGGCTCCGGATCTCCGTCGAGATCGACGGACGCCCGCGCGCGACCGATACGTCCACTTTGCCCAGACCAGGCGATGACGCCAATGGAATGTCGTCTCCGGACGCGCGGTTGGTTCCGGGCAGCCGGAGAACCCTTGAGCAGATCACGATCAACACTTCTGCATGACCAACTACCCGGCGACGGGCTGGGTAGCGGGCCAGATCACGAAAACCGTGCGAGAACCCGACCGGTGCGACGCTGACACCGATCTCCGCGTTGTCGCCGGGCGACGTGGTTGCCATGCCACCACCAGGCTGATCCGGCCTTTGACTCGGTAGGCTACGCAGCTGCCGACGAGTCGGTACCTGGGGAGGGTATGCGGTGTTCGGTTGGGGCAAAGGGCGCACTGAGCGAAACGCCCATAACGACACACGCCGCTCCCCAAACGAGCCTGCGGCTGGGCTTCCACATGACGAGGGCAGCTCTGTCATCGGGATCGCGGCGGCGCGGTGGGGCGTGCGCCTCTCGGCGCCATTTGCACGGTTCACGGAACCGGGCTGGTCCTACGAGCGGGTGGTGGCGACGCCATGCCCGACGTGCGGCGGTGAGCTGCACACCCTGCGCAAACCGTATATGAGCGCAGGTAAGCAGTATCGCTATGTGGCCATCGTGTGTCCGCGCTGCCCAGCCGCGTTTGATCTGGCAGGAGTCGGCGTGAAGAAGTACGACCACCTGCTCACACCGCCGCGCAGGGCTGCTGCGGATGGACCGCCACGGGCCACCGCATTGAAGACCGTGGTGGACGACGCGGTGGCGGCGGCGAACGACTCGACGATCAGTGATCTCACCGAGCGGCTGTGGGGTGTGCGCCCGACCTCAGCGTCACCACATTTCGACCGGCCAGGGTGGTGGCACGAAGGGCCGAGCCCACGGCCATGCCCCGACTGCGGAGAGCCGTTGCAAGCGTTCCGCAAGAACTACGACGGACCGAACCGCAAACCCGGCACCAAGCCAGGACACCTAGTCGCCGCAGTGTGCCCAGCTTGTCCTGCGACGTTTCAGCTGCGCACGCTCGGGCTGCGGACCTACGCCCACCTGATGACCCCGCCCGAATCCGAAACGACCAAGCCAGTATCGCGGCCCAACTCGACGCCGTGGTTGGACTGCGACGTCGAGCCCGGTGGAATGCGGATCCGGACGATCCACGTCGCGGACGTCGAGGCCTACGTCGCCGAACTGCTCGGTCAGCCGGGAGCGCGTGTGGTCGCCTCTAGCCCCGTCCCGCTGCTGGTGGAGACGCGGCTGCTGCACTGGGTCAAGACCACTAACCCGCACGCGACAATCCCGCGGCAGCCACCGCACACGGATGTGCGGGTGCTGCTGCCGCTCGCGCCGGAGTTCGAGCCCCTCGCCTCCCGGCTAGCCCAAGCCGATGTCGCGTTCCGACAGGTTCGGTATTGGCTGGAAGACGAAACGATCTCAACAGTTGGTGAAGGCGCGCGGTTGGCACCGCTACGGGCCACCGCCGCCGTATCGACGTTGGTCAACGGCATCGGCTCGGACCCGGTGACGGTGCGCGGTGTCGACGCCGCGGCGGCACGTGACGCGTTCGAGATGATCTGGCAGGCCCACGACGAGACGGTGTCGACTGTGTGGACGCCCGTGGCGGCAGCCGAATTCGTCCCTGTCGACTGGCTGCCCTATCTGCCGTACCCGACGCTGAACCCGGCACAGGCGCAGACCGCGCCGGTCATCGCGGACGAATCCGGACACGTGGTCGTCACCGCGCCGACGGGTGCCGGCAAAACCGTCATCGGGATGTTGGCTGCGATCAAGGCAATCGTCACCCAGGGCCGGAAAGCCGCGTGGCTGGTCCCCCAGCGGTCACTCACCGATGAACTCGACCGCGAACTGGAAGCCTGGCGCGGCCTCGGCGTGCGGGTGGAACGGCTCTCCGGTGAGCAGGTCACCGACCTACGCAAGATCCGCGACGCCGACTTGTGGATCTCCACCACGGAGAAGTTCGAATCGCTGTGCCGCACCGCCTCGATGCGCACCGCGCTGGCAGAGGTCGCATGCCTGGTGGTCGATGAGATCCACCTGCTCGGCGACCCTGTCCGCGGCCCACTGCTGGAGGCTCTGCTGGCTCGAGTGCGCGGCACCGACTCGCCCGTCCGGATTGTCGGTCTGTCCGCGACGGTGTCCAACGCCACCGAAATCGCCGACTGGCTCGGCGCACATCTCGTCGCGACCGTGTGGCGTCCCAGTCGCCTGACCTGGCAGCTTCCCGCCATTCCCGGCAGCCACACACGCACAGTCGAGCACTCCCAGCGCAACCAGCTCGCCGTCGCGATCACCGCACAAGTCACCGAGCACGCCGGCAGTGTGCTGGTGTTCTGCGGCAGCAAACGCAACGTCCGCGCCACCGCGCTGGCCATCGCCACCGCCCGCGGCGCCAACACCGCCGGCGTGCACGTTGACGACCTCGACGCCCTCGAACGTGTCTGCACTTCGGTCCGAGTCGGGCTCCACTACAGGGACTGGGACCACAAGGCCGCCGCCGAACGCGCGTTCCGGGCCCGTGACCTCGACGTCCTGGTCGCCACCACCACTGTCGCCGCCGGGGTGAACCTGCCCGCCCGCGCCGTCATCGTGCGCGACACCCAGCTCGGCACCACCACCATGGGGGTGGCCACCGTGCAGCAAATGTTCGGCCGCGCCGGCCGGGTCGGCGCCGGCGAAACCGAGGGCTGGTCCTACCTGATCACCACCGAAGGCGAACGCCCCGACTGGCAGGCCAAACTGGTCGCCGGCTACACCGTCGTCTCCCACATCGCCAACACGCTGCCGGACCACCTGCTGGCCGAAGCCGCCCAGGACCGCCTGCACACCGTCAGCGACGCCGAGCACTGGTGGATCAGCACCCTGGCCCACCACCAGGGCACCCGCGACGTCGGCCCCGTCCACGCCGCTCTCCAACTTCTCATCGACGGCGGCTACCTCACCGAGACCATCCGCGACGACACCACCCTGCTCACCGTCACTGACCTCGGGTACCTCACCACCCGCCTCATGGTTAGCGTGCATGCTGGGATCGAACTCACCGCCCACCTCAGCGCGCTCGACCACCCTGCGGGCCCAGAACAGGCAGAAGCACTGCTTGCCCGCACCGTGGCCACCACAGTGCCCCAGTTCGCTGAAGCCCCTGTTCCCGACGAACTCCGCCCCACCATCGCCCGGCTACTGCGCGCTGGTGGGAACCCCGCCGCGCTCGACACCACCCCACCGGCGCCCGGTCTGGCACCGGCGGACGCCTGCGCACCCGGCGACCTCGCCCAACTCGCCTTCCTCCTCGTCGCCCATGCCCCGCACTCATTCGCCGGCCGCAACCGCACCATCGCTGGTCTCACCGCCACAACACTGTTCCCGATCCTCGCCGAGGCACCCCGCTACTTCTCCTGGCTCGCCGAACAAGGCCCCCTCGGCACCGTGCACCCCTGGATCGCCATTACCGCCGCGGACCTCGGCCGCCGCATCCGCTGGCGCACTACCGCCCCGCCGCGAGGATCGGGCCGGCTGCTGTGGATGTGCGAACAGATGGCCACCCGCGAACACGCCGACCAGCTCGTCCCCCAGCTCTACCGCTCCGCCCGCAACGCCGACATCACCAGTCCCGACTGGCCTTCCGGCCAACCGCCGCGCCAATGCCGGCTCGACCACAACGCCTACCTCACGCTCCTGCGCGACCGCACCACCGGCACCACCATCAGCGACCACCCCGACGGCACCATCACCATCCAGCACCCCGACAGCGGCATCGTGACCCTTTGGTCCGACAATGGCTTTCAACCGCACCCCACCATCAGCCAGCATGACTACCGCTTCCCCGAGATCCCTGAGGATCCCACCGTGCGCGGCGCCGCGATCTTCACTCGCCGCGGCGACTACCACGTCCACGGATGGGGAACCGAGTACAACCAGATCTCAGGTTGATCGAGCGCCAGGGCGTCCCGAGTTGTCCAGGCGACCGTGCTCGCCAAGACGGCCACCAGCGGGGTCACCATCGGTCATCGGCCCGATCCGGCCCCTGTCCGATACGGCCTGATGAGGTGGTCCTCGGTCATCGTCACGCGGGCCGCGAAGTGCCACTGCCCGCAACCAGGCTGCCCTCGACTCCGGCGCCGGCCAGCAGTGCCGACAACGCAACCAGCAGGTGGTCAAGGTCGTCCTTACTGGCCCACGCCGCGACGTAGTCGTCACCGACGTGGATGTTCACCGAATCCCGGTGTCCACCTGACGCGGTGTACATCCTTTTCACGAAGCCCAGACAGAGTGCCTCGACAGCGGGAATCAGCGCCTCGTTGATGCGCTCGGCGTGCAGGGGGATGTCCAGTTCGACGAAAACCTTCGTGCGGTGGCGAGTGATGCCCAGGGCGCCCGGAAGGTTGTACTGGCTGGCGAGTTCCGTCGACACGTCAGTTGTGGCCACCTGCCCAGCTTGCCGGCATGGCACCCAGGTCGCCAGGGCCGACCGCACGACAGAGCCTGCATATGCCCCATACGGTGGGGGTGGGTGGTTCACGAGGTCAAGCGGCTGCGGCGGACGCAGATGCAGGACAAGGCGGTTTGTCTGTCAAGACCCGGGACACACCACCACCATACGGCCGGGGACAGTAGGGCACGACAGGGGCTGCCTCACCCGGAAACGCTGGGTTCACGCCCCGCGAAGTCCACCCCAAGCAGACCAACCAAGGCGCGTGGTTTACCCTTCAAAACAGACCTAAATCAGAGGGGTAAACCATTTTCGATCCGTCGAGTCAGGCTATCACAACAACCCCAGACGGCGGCATCCAGTCGATCGGACGACATAGGAAGTCGGCACGTACTACATGTAGGTTCGCCCCGTCCAGGGTCCACAGTTCTGCGGTCGTCATGAGCCAGGCACCACCACAATCCAGGTCTGATAGTGGGTGGGCGTGTAGTATATCGAACCGCCAGAGGCGTTGAGCGGTGACGGCGCGACGTCGACGTGCCCGGCAACCTTAGTCAGCAGGTCGCGGTACACCACCAGTTCGTCGGCGTCGGCGATTGAAATGATGATCTTCAGATCGATAGCAACCCCCGGCACATTGAGCTACACATACGTCACGATCACGATCGACTCGTTCGTCGATTGTCGGCGTCTTTCCGTAAGCCGAGGCGTGCCTGAACATAATTGTTCTCCGCTACGGCTCGTGAGCACACCGAGTTGAACTTGCCGACACTGTGCTCCCGTGCCACCAGCAAGAGGTTGACAGCATGTTTGATTTGCGCTCCCCGCCCCTGCAACACAGACCACGGAAAGGGATCCGCGCTGTGTAATAACTTCGCCGCGAAGGTGATGGCGCGTCCACGTTCGAACTTCGTCACGATTGACTCAGCTCCGTGCGCCTCTTGAAGGATACGACATGCATCAAAGCAATCGTAGGCGCGTCGGGCATAGTCCGCGGCTTCCTCAGCCGTGCTGGAATCAGGTTCCGGATCGCCTCCACAAGAACCCTCATGCCTCTTAATCAGGTCGGTAGCCCGATCAAGATAGAGCTTTCCGAGCCCACCCAAAAGCGGCACGCTCGTGAAGTCTACAACAACCAGTTCACCGAGAAGATCCGGGGCGAGCTGTTCCAAGTCCTCCTCGCGGGCGTAGGTGTCCGCAGCACCCAACTGAGCAGACGTTACACTGCCTGCCCCCAAAGTCGCCGGAGCGCTGCCGTTTACGACATCTGCGTCGAGCAAGTCAAGCAGCTCGTTACGCCGTCGCCGTTCCGGCAGTTTGTCACCAGCCTTAGGACGTATTCTGTCGCCGATGGTATCGATGCTCGAGACCGCGCCGTACCAGCGGCGGTCCAGAAATCGGCCGACAGTACCCGTGTAATCCCCGCCGATGATGGTCTTGAAGGCATTGTCGATCGGCTCCCAGTTCAACGGTTCACCCAGCCTGAGGGCTATTCGTCCGCTGAGCACCAAAGCCAGCCACAGGCGATGGTCGCCACTGAGAACGGTGTTGAGTTGGTCTTTGGCGACCAGGAGCCGAGAGCGCCATTCAGGCCGTACGTCAGGGTCGGCGTACTCCACATCGGCAAGCATCGCTTCCGCGCCAGACAACAGAGCGATCCGCCGGATGTCACCGTTCGGCGCGGTACGGGCAAGGCGCTCGTACAGGTCAATGGCCCCCTCATGGTCCCAGATGTAGCGGCGGAAGTCCGCTTCGGCCATCCGCAGCCGGGCGTCCTCGGGCCAGAGACGTGAGGCCTTGTCAAAAATTTCGAAGACCGGGGTGTTGTCGACCTTCGGGCGCTTCGTAGCAGGGCCCGGGCCGACACCTCGATTCTTCTCCCACTTGGCTACCCTGAAGTCGAGCACGGCTGACCATCGGCAGTACTCCCGTTCCAGTCGCATCTCCGAGGCGCACAGTTCGATCGAAGGACCGTAGCGGTGGTGATGTGCCTGCAGCTTCAGGTGACGTTCGTGGTAGAGCGCTTCGATCCGCTCAAGCTGCACAGCTGGGGGCAGCGACAGGAAATCCTGTTCTCCAGCACGCTGCGCGGCACTGCGCAAGCTGCCTTCCTCGACCCAATCGGACTCGAGGCATTTCAGATCGAGCACAGCATGGGCGTGCGAGCGAATGTCCGCCTGCGCCAACCAACTCCGGATCGTCTTGACGCAGCGCCGGCGACGTCTCTCCGCCTCCTCGCCGGCGCCACTGGTACGCGGAGCAGACTGCTGGATGTCGAGTACCTGCCTGAGCCAGACCGACAACGACAAGGCGGTCGTGGTCAGTTCGACCGCGGCATAGGCATGTTCTTCGGCTTTTGTCAGCGCCGCGCTTGCCTCGCGAAGTCTCTGGCCATCTCGTAGTGCTCGGGCGAGGATTCCGTACGCCCGCGCCAATGCGGTCTTTAGCTGGACAACCTCCCGTTTGTCCAGCGCAGCGATGCCGCTTCCCGGCTTGGAAATTAGTGGAGCACTGCGCTGGTCTGCTTCTGCTTCCACGACTTGGTTGTCCATCGCGGGCACATGGTGAGCCAGCAGCTCCACGGCTTCCTTGGCTCCACTCAGTTTCGCAGCCGCATCCGCGCATCGCATATGTACCTTCTGTAGGAAGCGTGCCGCGGCGATGCAGATACTTAACGGCCAGGAACGCCGATCACCCCAGTAGCGCTCCAGCGGGTCCAGTACGAGTGCTCGAACCTCGGACAGTTCCTCCTCGGTGGAGCCCTCCTGGAGCAGCAGCGTGGCGGATTCGAAGAGGCGCATGGACCACAGCGTCAGCGGTGCGCCTTCCTCGTGCGCGAGTTCCAGGCCAGACACGACGTACCGCACCGCAGTGACGAGTTCGCGGCGGCTGTCGGCGAGATCCCGCAAGAGGCGGCTGCGTACTCGGGAGATCCGGTTGCCGAGCTGCAGCCTTGAATAGAGGCTGCGCGCCGTACCGTCCTGCGGCAACTCGTCAGCCAGAAGCTGGTCGGATATCTCGACGAGCCCTTCGGCCTCACGGCTCCGGTCGACGTCGATCAGCGCGTCCGCCGTGTTGAGCAGCCAGGAAACGGCCAGGGTGATCCGGCCAGCCTGTCCAGCGCCAGGTCGCCGCGCGCCGAGAAGCAGCGTGTCGACAACCTTCAGCCGGACATCGATGAGGCGCGCCTGCAGCCGCAGCCGTTTACCAGTGAGAGACAACGAAGCATCTGCGGAGCGCAGCAGAGTGTGCTGGACCTGTCCGGGTTCGCAATCCACGAAAGCAGCGGCGAACTCCTCAGCGGCCGCGACGAATCGCCCGCTGTCCGACGCAGCCGCGCCATCAACGCGGGCCTTCATGGTGAGGGAGGCCAGCGCACTGTATAGGCGAAAGAGCCCAGCCACGGAGCTCCCGTTGGCCTCGCTGGCACGCACCCTTGCCACTGCAGGCTCTTGCTCAACCGGCTCGCCTTGAGAAGCTGGCTGCACCAGGCGGTCCGCGGATGCCGGCAGATACGGGGCATCACCAGCGGGTGCCACGACCAGTGAACAGATGACCTCATGCAGCGCCGGAAGCCTGTTGCCGCCTTCGTCCTCGATCCACCCGAGTGCCGAACGGAGTTTCATCTGGAAGGTATCGGCCACCCTCCCCTCGTCGACGTCTAGCGTCCCGCCCGTCGTGATCAACAGCGGGGTCGCGGCCATGGCCAACCGCCGGTCCAGTTCAGAAGTTTCCAGCTCAAGAGGGAAAAGGTATTCAAGGGTCCCGGGATCAAGCATGACCGGCGCGAGTGGGTCAGCCACGGACTCGCCGCGTGTCAAGGTGGCGAGGACAAGAAAACGAAGTGCCTGCTCGCTGGCCTGTCCGAGCATGAGCTGCCCCGAATCGGCGGAGGAGATGACACGGGCGTTTTCCAGCAGCACCAGGGTGCGGTGCGGGAAGCCCACGGAAGGGGCCAGCAAGACGTGGCGAGGTAGCGAAAGCTGATCACACAGAGCCCAAACGGCGAGGATCGCGAGGGGACCCACCCCGGCGGATCCGTCCATACCGACGGCAAGGCGGCAATCGAGGTCCTTCAGAATCCTGGCCACGCTGTAGGTCGTGCCCTCGATCAGCCTGGCCGCCATATGCCCAGGGTCGGGCGGGGTCGTGCCACGGCCGGGACTGCTAAGGTAGCCCTGTACTGTGTTCTTCAGTACTCCAGGCAGCCTGATCCAGCGGTCCTGAATGCGGTTGAGGACATCCGCTCCATCAACCGTCAGATTTTCCTGTGCCATGAGAACGGTGAGGAGCGCTGCGGCTTCCGGTTGCTCGAGTTCGTTCAGCTGAATGGGGACTTGAAGATCGAGCTGCTCGTCGCCGTGGACGGCTAGGGCCCCTCTGGAGATGACGATATTGGCCGTGTCTCGAAAATACGGGTGCGCAAGCAGTTGGTCGAGCTCGCCCCTGATACGCCCGGAGTCATACCCGAGGCGCCCGCAGTCGATGACGAGAAGCAGGGTGCCTCCACGGGCGTGTTCCCGGAGCCGGTCGATGACTAGTTCGCGGCGTGGGTCGTCGTGGCCCTCCGTGCTCTGGGCGATGTCCTGGAGGCGTATCTCCAGCGCAGAGGCGAGCGCCTCCAGGACAGGTGATTCGGCGCTGGCGTTGACGATCGTGATTTCCAGGAACAGCCATGGCTGCTCGGCGGGAACTGCTTCCTTGACGCCGCTCGTGGCCAGGAATTGACGGACGAACGCGGCCTTGCCCGCGTAACGGGGCCCGTTGACGGGAAGTACGGTGCGCTGCCGGAAGCGACCGAGGGCCGCTTCCAGTTCCTGTGCGCGGCCGGCGAAGTTGACCTCGGGCTGTGGCCACACTCGGAAGCCATTAGGCCGAGGTCCTCGAACAGTGCTCGTCTCTGCACGCGACGGAGGATAATGGTACGCGGTGCTGGGCACGGGAACGTGCTGGCGGTTGCGCAGCCACGGCTCATCCGCCCAGCTGGCCGTCAAGTGGTGTGGTGTTGGCGCAAGCTTTGGTTCCTCGGCACGCTCGATGATCGAGCTGACCGCCTCGAACACCCAGTTCGCCGACAAACTGCGCCGCGTGTCCTGGACCCCGTCGAACGCTTCGAGCAAGGCCCCGGTGAAGAAGGTGGATTCACGGCCGGATTCGCCGAGTGCGATGTCCCTGTCCGACGTCGCAGCCAAGACGAACCAGCCACTTCGGGCACTAACAGGATTGGGCTCTCCTCGGACGCTGCTGGCGGCAGCCCCCGCGTAGCAGCAGTCGAGGATGAGTAGTTTTCGCTCGGCTCGCTTGCCTTCCAGTTCGACCGCCTTGAAGACCTCACCCATAGACACCATCGAGGTGTCAGGATTGGCGAGGTCCTTGGTGTCATGCGATGCCAGGTAGAGCATTCCATCGTGAAAGTGTGCGTGGCCCGTGAAGTATAGGACAAACACACCACCACGCTCGGAGCGCCGATAGCTCAGCTTGATAGCATCAAGCATGTCGGCCCGCTCGAGGTCGATTTCGGCCACGAGCCGGGTCCGCGGCAAGCCCCACAGTTGACGGTCGGAGAACGCTTCCTTCAGCTTTTCGCAGTTGCCCTCGACCGCGTCGACCGTAGCGAGGCTACAATCCGGATAGGTCTTGCCACCAATCAGGAGGGCGCTCGAGCGGGACGGGTCAGCTTTCTCTTGATCGGGATTCACTGCAGCTCCTTTAGAACCTCGGCAACCTCCTTCGCATCGCCTTCGACCGTAAGCTCGCAACTGCGTGTGCCGTCAGGCAGGTCAGTCCGGACGGCTTGGATCTTGAGGGTGTCGCCGTCCGGCTCACGCAGTCGCTTGACGACGTAGTCGTAGAGCGCCTGCAAGAGCACCGGAAGCATTACGTTCTCCCCGACAAACTGGAGTACTTCCAGGACGCCGAGTCCGCCTTGTTTGATCTCGGTAACGGCGCGGTCGATCTGTATACCCTGCCCCTGTAGTTCACTGCGCACCGCGGTCTCAATCCTACGGAGCTCATTATCCCGGCCACTCTCGATCGTAACGATAACGTCCATGTCTCCCCCTTGGAGCCACCATCTGACAACAACAGGCAGCAGACATGTCGTCACAGACCGGGCGCTGTTACCTCAGTTGCCGAAGCGTGACTCATCCGTGGCAGCCGTGCCACCGCGTGCAACATCCTTGACGATCAGTCGGCCTCATCCTGGATCCGCCGGTGACGTGGCAGTATGACGGTGTGGCAAACGAGGAAGGTGCCCTCTGCGCTGGGATGATGTTCTTGCTAAGGGAACGTCGGACCTCCACCGAGAGGACGCCCTCCAGGTGCGATTAGCGCAGAGCCGCTCGACGATGTAGGCGACCTTCGACGATCCGAACCTCGTGTCGTGCACGGGCCTGGTCCATGTGCTGTGCCTAGTAGAGACCATCGGCCTAGGCTGCCTTCACCGACTCGGTCCGGATGGGTGTGACCACTGGCGCCCACCTCTCCGGCACAACCACCGGCCGTCAGCACCCGGGATAGCTGCCCACGGTGCGCGGCACCGGCTCGGTCTCACACCGCGCGCCAGCACCGGCGAGGCCAGCAACGGGACGCAGCCTCGCTGCCGTGGAGTCGCTGGGGCGGCAGGTGCGGGGCACCAGACCGACGACGGCTTCGGCCGTCTGATAGGCCAACTCCGGGAGAACGCTGGTGTAGGTGTCGGCGGTGATGGCGATACTGGAGTGGCCAAGCATGTCCTGCACAACCTTCAGATCCGCACCGGCCGCCAACGCCAACGTCGCGGCACCATGGCGCAGATCGTGTAGCCGGATTGGTGGAAGATCCGCCTCCACTGCCAGTTCACGGAACCGATCGCTGACTGTCCTTGGCTGCAGAGCACGCCCATCAACACGGGTGAACACCAGCCCGGTCTCGGTCCACTCCGGTCCCGCGGCGTGCCGTTCCTGCGTTTGACGTCGGCGGTGCGTACTCAACACGGCGACGGTGTCCCAGTCCAAGGCGACGACCCGATGCCCGGCGCTGGTCTTGGGCTTGCTGAGATCAGCAGGCCATCCGACCTGCACCAATTGCTGGGACACCGTCAACGATCTGCGAACCAGATCGAGTTCGTCCCAAGGTAGGCCGCAGGCTTCTCCCCGGCGCAGTCCACGGAACGTGATCAGGTGAAACAGCGGATAGAGACGATCCGGCAGCGCGTGATCCAAAAATCGGCCGGTCTGCTCGGGCGTCCACACCATAACCGCGGAGGGCACCTGGCCGGTGGCGCGCCAGGCCGCCACTCGCGCATCAGTCCACACCATCGGCCAGGGGCGTCGTCCGCTGGGCAACTCGACGTGCTGAGCCGGGTTGGCGGTGATCAGCTCATGTCCGATCGCGTCGTTGAGGGCCTTACGCAGACAGGCGCGAATCCGGTGCATGGTTGCCGCACCCACCACGCGCTGCCCGGTCGTGGAGGCGCGAACGGTCGACTCTGGACTGGCGTGGCGGTCCAGAATCTCCGAGTCGCGTTCCTCCAACCCGGCGAACATGCCTTTGATATCGTGCTGGCGGAGCCTGTCCAGGCGGATGTACCCGAGGTAGGGAATCAGATACAACCGGATGTGAGCCTCGTAGGTCCTCAGCGTGGTTGCCCGCAGACCACGTCGACTGGTCAACCAGTGCCGCAGCCACTGAGCGACCGTCGGGAGTTGTCCGGGCAGCAGGTCGCCGTTGAGATAGCCGCGTGTCTGGTCGATCTCTGGCAGTGGCACGCCTCGGCGGGCCGCATCTTTGATCATTGCGACCAGCTGCTCTACGACGTCGGTGTCCCCGGGATTGACCAGGGCCACCAGGGCACGCAGGCGGTCTACTTCCTGCTGTGCCTGGTCCTGCGTGGCGAAGCCGCCACGGCGTAGCACGCGCCGCGCGCCGTGTGGATCGCTAGACAACTCATACCGGTAATGCCACCTGCCGTGGTCTGGGCTCCAGACGCCACCAGGGCGCAACGCCGGGCACGCACGTCCCCACCGCCGTCCGGTATCCGGGTTCACGCAGCTGCATTGCTTGAACACTCGGCCCTGCCGGCTCATCCCAACCCTCTCCAGCACTGTGAGTGGCGCCCGCTGGCGTGTGCCGCAGGGCGATCGTCGAGGTGCGTTGGAGTCCACCGACAGCGCGTGCGTTCGGTTCAGCGCACGCGCATCGACCATCCGTCCAGGTGACACGAGGGGAGGGG
Source organism: Kutzneria sp. CA-103260 (assembly GCF_018263855.1). Classification (GTDB taxonomy): domain Bacteria; phylum Actinomycetota; class Actinomycetes; order Mycobacteriales; family Pseudonocardiaceae; genus Kutzneria. Next base: position 6,924,049 of record NZ_CP073318.1, read on the forward strand.
GGCGACTCGGTAGACATGCCCAGGACGAAACGCCGGAAACTCGAATGACCATCGGCGAGGTGCGGCGTTTTCCTGATCAGCCCACAACCATCGGTCACGCTAGTGCGTTGTCCACTTAGGTTCACCGGTTTGGCGATACGCCGCTCGGGCGGGCTCCGCGGCTGACCTGGGAGTGCTTCCACCCTCGTCAGCGTCCGGCCGTCGGCCAGCCGCACCACGAAGCCTGCCAGGTCGCGGCGCTCGATGCCCAGCACCTCGGCGGTGACGAACTCGCCGCCGTAGCCGGCGACCTCGGCGCGGCCGGCGGCCAGGAACTCGGCCGGGTCGGCGCCGTCACGCGAGAGAAAACCATGCAGATGTGCGGCCGGCGCGTTGCGGGGCTCGCCCGCGTCGACCACCACGACCTTGCGGCGCGCCCGCGCCGACACCAGCGCCGCGCTCAGTCCGGCCGCGCCCCCACCGACGATCACCACGTCGAAATCCAGCATCCCTACCCCAATCCAGTGTGCGGCGATCATCTACGGGAATCAGGGTGCCGCAGGCCGGAACGACCGGACAAAGTTTCTTGCCGTTTCTGGGAACACACTGGTCAGAGCCGGTGAAACCGGGACGGAACGATCGGGTTTCCGCTCCATTCGGCCTATCCGGGGCCATTAAACTCCAATTCATGACGACCCCGAGGCTGCTGCTGGTCCACGCCCATCCCGACGACGAGACGCTGGCCACCGGCGGCATCATGGCCCGCTACGCCGCGCAGGGCGCGCAGGTGACGCTCGTGACCTGCACCCTGGGCGAGGAGGGCGAGGTCATCGGCGACCGGTTGCAGGGCCTCGCCGCCGACCGGGCCGATCAGCTGGGCGGCTTCCGGGTGGCCGAACTGGACGGCGCCTGCCGGGCGTTGGGCGTCGCCGACCACCGGTTCCTCGGCGGTGTGGGGCGTTGGCGTGACTCCGGCATGGCCTGGCTGCGGCCCGGGCTCGCCGGTCCGACCCCCAACGCCGGGCCGGGCGCCTTCGCCAACGCGGACCGCCACGAGCAGGTCGAAGCGCTCGTCGAAGTGTTGCGGGAGGTGCGGCCCCATGTCGTCGTGACCTACGCCAACGACGGCGGTTACGGGCATCCCGACCATGTCCGCGCGCACGAGATCACCATGGCCGCCACGGCGCTGGTGCCCGAGGTGCGGCGGGTCTTCCACGTGGTCCCCTCACGGGCGGCGATCCACAGTGGACTGAAGGCGCTGGCCGGCACCGGCGCGGTGCCCTTCCCCGTGCCCGATGTCGACGAGCTGCCCACCGTCGCCGACGAGTCGGTCACGACGATCGTGGACGTCCGGGCCCATCTGCCGGCGAGGATCGACGCCCTGCGCTGCCACGGCACCCAGGTGTCGCTGTGGCTGGACCAGTGGCACGACGGCGCGGGCATCGCCGCCTACGCACTGTCCAACGGCGTGGCACAGCCGATCCTCGGCACGGAGCACTTCGTGCTCGCCGTCGGGGAATCCGACGGCTGCGCCGACGATCTGTTCGCCGGCCTGAACCTCGACGCGCCGGTCGGCCGCTGACAGCGAAAGGTCCCGCACGCATCACGGGCGGGACCTTTCCCGCACTGGTTCGGCAGCACCGGGGACGGGCCGGTGGAGGTGCTCAGCCTGTTCGGGCCGCAGGGCGAGCGCATCAGCGTCCGGGCCAAGCCCCGCGACAAGGCCCACTGACCGAGATTCGTGTCCACAGTGGACTGTCAGCGGTCAGGAGGCGGGTTCCAGTAGGCGGCCGTCGAGGCTGGCGGCGGCCAGTTCGACGCGGGAGCGGCAGCCGGTGCGGGCGAACAGCCGGGTGAGGTGGTTCTCGACGGTCTTCTCGCTGACGTTGAGGTCGAGGGCGATCTGACGGTTGGTGGAACCGGCGCGGATGAGCTCGATGATGCGCAACTCGGTGTCGGAGAACGGATCCCGGCGGTCGCGGGGGCGAGGGGCGGGCAGGCCGTGGTCGCGGATGAGGCCGCGGACGTGGTCGCGCAGGTTCTGCGAACCGGACTGGCAGGCGATTTCGTAGGCCTCGTACAGCCAGGCGGCGGGGTCGGCGGCGAACTGGGCGGCCACCAGGCAGGCGCCGATCATCTCGCTCTTGTAGCCACGGTCGCGCACGTGGCCGGCGCCGGCCTGGGCATGGGTCTGGTCACGGTGCACGAGGCCGCGGGCCAGGGACACGATGGCGGTGGTGATCCGGCAGGCGCCCTGCTGGTGCAGCTGCTCGATCACGGCCAGCAGCTCGGCGGCGATCTCCTGGTCGTCCACGGAAATGGCGATCTCCAGGCCGCGGATCAGCAGTGGTTCGAGGCAGCCGCGGCCGCCGGTGGCGAGGACCTGGCGGTAGGTCCGCTGGGCCAGGAGCACCGCGTCCCGGGGGCGACCGGCGTCGGCGAGCAGCTTGACCTCGACCCAGGCGTGCATGGCGGCCAGGTCGGGCAGCGGCGCGGCGGCGGCCAGCCACTCGGCGGCGCTGGCGTGTTGGTGGCAGACGGCGCTGATCTCGGCAGCGACCAGCCGGGCGGCGTGGTGCACGATGGTGTCGCCGGAGCCGAGCATTTCCAGCTCCCGCACGGCGGACATGGCGGTGGACCAGTCCGCGGCGGCATAGCTGTGGATCACCCGCTGGTAGCGCGCCGCCACCCCGGTGTCGGGCACCCGGTAGCCCTCGCCGAACACGATCTCGAACACGGTGGCCACCTCCACCAGGGCCGCACCCTCACGAAGCCGGTCCAGGTCGGGGGAATCGGCCGGCCGGCCCGCCTGCTGCCAGGCCAGGCGGCACAGCTCCGGATCGCCGGACATCGCCGCCCGCAGCAGCCCGACCTGGTCGGAGGAGGCCACCTCCCGGGTGCAGATCCGGTGCATCGGCGCCCCACCGGGTCGGGCCAGCTCAACGGTGGAACCGCGCAGATCACCGGACCACCACTGCAAAAACTCCGCGACCTCATCGGCCACGACCGGCTCGTCCAGCAGCGCCCGCACCGCCGACGGGGGCAGCGGGTCGGTGGAGTGCACGACCACCAGCACGACGGCGGCCGCCAGATCGTGCAGCGAGGCCGGGCTGGCGCCGAGATTTCCGTACCGGGTAAGGACTTCGTGCAGGAGCTCGTACTGGCCGGTGCGCATCACCAGGCCGATCAGGGTGGCCAGTCCCCGGACGTGTTCGGGTGCCGAGGGATCCGTGCGGCGCAGCACGGCGGCGTACCAGCGGGCCGCGTGGTCGGGTAGCTCGGTTTCGGCCTCGACGGCCAAGTCCAGCAGCCAAGCCATGATCTCTTCGTCCAGCGCGAAAGTCGGGTCGCTGCCGGCGATGTGCTCGGCCAGCGCGGCGGGATCCACCCAGGTTCCCTCATCCCGCCGGTCCAACAGCAGGGTGGCGATCCGGGTGTGCAGCCACGCCGGGGCCGGCCGGTCCGCGACGGCCGCGGCCAGGGCCGGGCTCAGGCAGGACACCCGGCCGGTTTCGTCGACCACCAGCACGCCGGCGGCGATCAGCTCGTCCAGCAACCGGCCACACCGGGCGAGATCGGCGTCGATGGCCTGGCTGAGCAACGGCAGTTCGTCGAGCGGGATCGCCCCGAGCGCCGCGACGGCGGCCAGCAGGGCGGGTCCCGGCTCGCCCAGACGCTCAGCTCGCCGCAGCAGGTGGTGATCCGGGGGCAGAGTTATCGCTTCGTCCGGACCACGTAGGCAAAGTCGGTCGTATACCGGGACCAACCGGTCACGCAGGCCTTCCAGGGTGGCGAGGACGGTGCCCGGGTTGCCGAACAGCGGCCCGAGCGCGCGGCGCAGCGCGGCCACCGCCGACTTGTCGAGGCGGCCGCCGGCGGCCCGGTCGGCCAGTGCCTCGATGTCCTCGTCGGCCAACGGTCCGAGGGTGATTACCTGATCGGCGATGGTGAGCAGTTCGGCCGAGCCCGGGGTGGGCTCGACATCGTCACGACAGGAGGCCACGACCAGGCAGCCGGACTGACCGGCGGCGGCCAGCAGCAGGGCCGGTTCGGCGACGAGGTGCGCGTCCTCGGCCACCAGCGCGGTGCGCCGGGCTCGGGCGATCCGGTCGAACAGGACGCCCAGCTCGGCGGTCATCCGGGGAATCCACCAGTCGGAACCGGTACCGGACAACCGATGCAGTCGCTCCACCGCGTTGAGCGACTCGGCCAGCCGAATGTCGCTGAACTGCTCGAACCGCCCGCGCAGCGCCCGCAGCAATGCCGCGACACCAAAGGGATCCTCGGTATCGAACCGCACCGGCAGCACCCGGGCGGCGTCGGTCGGCAGGCCACGGGTGGCCGCGTCCAGCAGCGCCGAACGGCCGACACCGGCTGGTCCGCGCACCACGGTCACGCGGCCGACCTCGCCGGAGAGCGCCGCGCGCAGGGCGGCCAACTCCTGTTCTCTGCCGCGAAGTCCGCTGTGCCGCCGTGCCATGCCGCGTGTCTCCTCCAGTGCCGACGGCGGAAACGCCGCGAGGCACCAGTTCTACGCGTTCGAGGCCCGTGGGGTTGCTCGGATGCCCGGAGTAGGGGACATCCCTCGGCAAGCCGTATGCTCGGAAACAGACCCGGCCGCCGAGGCAAACCTACGTGACCGTGAGGCGTCTAGACCCAACGTGAGGCCTGCCAATCTTTCGTCGTCTTCCGCCCTGGTCGGCCGGGACGACGAGTTGCGCCGGATCGTCGAGTCGGCCGCGCCACTGGTCGTGGTCACGGGCGAGGCCGGCATCGGGCGCAGCAGCGTGCTGGCCGCGGCTCGCGAGCGGCTGGCCGATCAAGGGGTGACCACGATCACCTCGCGGGGCGCTCGCAACGAGCGCACCCGCCCCTACGCCGTGCTCTCCCGGCTGTCCGCCCAGTTGACCGCGGCCGACGACCGTCCGCCGGCGAGTCGGCCCGCGCCGGTTGCGGGCCAGCTGGCCGACGCGCTGTCCCGGGCGACGGCCAATCACCAGCGGCTGGCGGTGTTCCTGGACGACCTGCAGTGGATCGACGCCGGTTCGCTGGCCACGCTGGTCCCGATGGTGCGGACGCTGGTCGGTAGCCCGATCACGTTCGTCGTCGCGCTGCGCTCGCGGATGGCCGACTCGAAGGCCGGCCGGGACGCGCTGGCCGGTCTGGTCGAGGACGGCCTGGCCGAGGTGATCCCGTTGCGGCCGTTGCGCCGGGCCGAGGTGGACGCGTTGGTCACGGCAACGCTGGCGGCCAGGCCGGGCGACACGTTGTCGGAGTCGCTGCACCGCAGCTGCCGTGGCGTGCCGGCCGCGGTGCTGGCCGCCATCGACGGCCACCGGCGCACCGGGTCACTGCGCATCGTCCAGCGCCACGCCTATCTGGCCTGGCCGGGCAAACCTCCGCAGCCGGCCACCGATCTGCCCATGTTCGAGGACCTGCGGCAGCTGGGCGAGCCGGCCTGGCCCGTGGTCAAGGCTTTGGCCGTGCTGCATCCCCTCGGTGACGCGGCGACGCGGCTGATCGCCGAGGCGGTGGGCCTGTCGGAGGCCGAGGTGATCGAGGTGCTGGCCGGGCTGCGGGACGAGGGTGTGCTGCGGCCCGGCGGCAGACCACGGTTCCGGCTGCCGCTGCTGGCCGACTCGCTGGCCGTCTGCCTCGGCCCGTACGAGCGGCGACGCCTGGCCCAGATCGCCGTCACAGCGATCTGGACCGACGGGGTCGAGGCCGACCCGCGCTATCTGGCTGAGCAGCTGGTCACCGCGGGCAAACTGGTCGACCCGCCGCGTGCGGTCAACGAGCTGCTGGCCCAGGGCGCGATGCTGGACAACGGGTATTTCGCTGAACGCTGGCTGCGTGCCGCGGTCGACCTGATCACCGACCGGGGCCAGCGGGCCTGGGCGCTGTTCATGCACGCCGCGGCGTGCTGCGTCCATCTCCGGTTCGCCGAGGCGGTGGACAGCGCCTCGGCGGTGTTCGCCGGCCACGCCGATCTCCTGCCGCCCGAGATCGTGCTGGAACTGGAGATGATCTACGTCGTCGCCCTGTTCGGCTCGGCCGACATCGAGGCGCTGACCGCCATCGTCGACGAGGGCTGGCGCACGCTGCCCGGCGGCGAGGGCCATCGCATCGTCACCCGGGCCGCCGCGCTGTGCCACCTGGACCGCTGGCGGGAGGCGGACGAGCAGCTCCGGTCCACCCGGGAGATCTGGCGCGACGACAACGACGCGGTCGCCGCGTTCGGGCTGATCTTCAGCACCGGCACGACGTCGTTCCTCGGCCGGATGGCCGAGTTGCGCAGCGCCGTCGCCGATCCCGCGCAGCGGCCGCTGTGGGACGTGGAGCGGCACCGGCAGGAGCAGCTGGTCGAGTTGGGCTGGAACCTGATGACCTTCGGCGAGCTGGACCGGTCCGAGGCGTTGTTCGCCGCGCACGACCTGCCCGCCGAACGGCGCTCGCTGGACAACCAGGTGATCAGCGCCGCCCTCGCCGGCCGGTGGGATCACGCGCTCGACGTGGCCCGGGTCAGCCTGGCCACCGGGTCCTCGCTGGGCTACGCGGCCGCGCACACGGTGATGTGCCGGGAGATGAGCATCATTCTGACCGCGCGCGGCCGGCTGGCCGAGGCCCGCACGGTGATCGAGAACGCGCAGGCCCGCGGGCCGATGCTGCTGCACCTCCTGTCGGTGCCCGAGTCGGACCTGGAGCACGCTCTCGGCGCCGCCGAACGGGCCCGGCGACTGGTGCTCGACGGGATCGGGCTGGCCGTCGAGGGCGGGCTGGTGGTGGGCACCGACGAACTGTGGCTGCGCATGACGGAATGGCACCTGGCCGCGGGCAAGGCGACCGAGGCGCGGGAGTGCGCGGCCGAGGTGATCCGGATCGCCGACCTGCTCGACACCGGCCGCGCCCGGCTGCACGGGTTCCTGGCCACCGCGATCGCCGACCGGGACGGCCGGGCCGCCGCCGAGGCCGTTTCCCTGGCCCGACAACGTGATCAGCCGTTCGAGCTGGCCAATGCCCTGAGCCTGCTGGCCGGCCGTGAGCTGGTGGAGGGCAAGCTGCTGCGCGAGGCGTACGAGCTGTACGACGAGCTGGACGCGCTACTGCCGCGGGCCCGGCTGCGTCAGGTGATGCGGGACCTGGACATCGCGGTGCCCGGCCGCAGCGCGACGGTGGCGGAGAACGAGCGGCTGCTGGCCGCGCTGGTGACCGAGGGGCTGACCAACCGGGAACTGGCGGTCGTGCTCGGCGGCAGCGAGAAAAGCGTGGAGGGCCGGCTGACCCGGCTGTTCCAGCGCACCGGATACCGGTCGCGAGTGGAATTGGCCGCGGCCATGCTCACCGGCGAATACCCGGCCTGACCCGAGATCGGCGGCGTGTCCTGCTCCGGGGTACGAGAACACGCCGCCGACATATCTGCGAGCGGGGATAGGCCCGCAGAAAACCGGGTCAGACGCCCAGGTTGATGCCCTCCGTGCCGTCGCTCACCCGGCCGACGGCCTCCACGTTGTCGCCGCGCCCGCTGGCCTGGAAGTGCCCGAGGTTGATCTGCGCCCCGTTGTAGAAGGCCAGCACCACGATGAGCTCGCCGGCGTCGCCCGGACCCCAGTTGCTGCACTGCCCCGGGCCGGTGACGGTCGTCTCCATGCCGCCCCGGTTGGGCCACTGCATGACCGCGCTGTAGTCGGCGAACCGGTCGACGCACAGCTGCGCACCGCCAGCGGCCGGCGCCGCGGACGCCACCGCCGGCACCACCGCGAGGCCGACCAGGGCCAGTCCCACCGCAGCCGACGCCGCCGCGGTCCGCTTGGCCACCGATGAACGCATGCGATCTCCTTTGTCCACGCCGATTCGCGGCCCTTTCTGAGCCGCAATAGCGTCCGGTCCCCGCTGCCGTCGAGAGGATTGCCGGCGCCCCACAACAGTAGGAACTTCGGGGACAGCACCGAGCGCCGCGGACCGGATCAGCGGGAAACCCCTCAGCAACCACCACAGCGGTCAGGACGACGGGTAGCGGTCCAGTTCGCCGGCGGCCCAGAGCGCCCAGTCCCGCTGCAACTGCCGGTAGCGCAGGCCGAACTCGGCGGCGAAGCGGGCGAAGGGCGGCTTGGCGCCGGTGGTGGCGGAGGCGTCGATGTGCTCGATCGCCCCGGTGAGCTCGGCGATGCCGGCCTCGGCCTGTTCCACCACGTCGTCGAGCAGTGGCCGCATCTCGTCGGTCTCCAGCGCGGACAGCATGAACAGGCGCAGGGTCTGCTCGCTGCGCACCGGGGAGTCCTTGATCGGCGTGAGCATCCACTGCCGGAACTCGTCGGTGCCGGGCTGGGTGATGCCGTAGGACTTGCTGCCGCGCGCGCCCTCGTCGACGACCTCGATCAGCCCGTCCTCGGTCATCTTGCGCAGTTCCGGGTAGATGTGGCTGTGGCTGGCGTGCCACGCGTACCTGGACAGCGACTGCTCGAAGCGTCGGCGCAGGTCGTAGCCGGTCTGCGGGCCTTCCATGAGCAGCCCGAGCAGCGCGTGTCGAAGGGACATGGGCCGAGTGTAGAGACAGGATGTACATGTACCAATTGACGTGTCAGCTCGTACATGTCATGGTTGATGCATGAGCGACAACACTCCGATCTACCTGCAAGGGACCCTGGCCCCGGTGCCGGACGAGACCGACGCCGTGAACCTGCCGATCGAGGGCGCGCTGCCCGAAGAGCTGTCCGGCCGCTACTTCCGCAACGGGCCGAACCCCAAGCCCGGCGAGGACCCCGGCCACTGGTTCACCGGCCACGGCATGCTGCACGGCGTGCGGCTGCGCGATGGCCGGGCCGAGTGGTACCGCAACCGCTGGGTGCGCACCCGCACCCTGGAGGGCGCGCGGCCGTTCCGCGAGGACGGCACCCGGGACTTGGCCGTCGGCAGCGCCAACACCTCCGTCATCGAGCACGGCGGCAAGATCTTCGCCCTGGTCGAAACCTCATTCCCACACCAGGTGACGCCCGAGCTGGACACCGTCGGCCCGTGCGACTTCGGCGGCCGGCTCACCACCGGCATGACCGCCCACCCCAAGGAGGACCCGGTCACCGGCGAGCTGCACCTGTTCGGCTACGGCTTCAAGCCGCCTTTCCTGACCTACCACCGGCTCTCCGCCGACGGGCAGCTGATCACCAGCTTCCCGGTCGAGGTCGGCGGGCCGACGATGATGCACGACTTCGCCATCACCGAGAACCACTTGGTGTGGCTGGACCTGCCCGCCGTGTTCAACCCGGCGCGGGTCGGCAAGGGCATGCCGTACGAATGGAGCGACAGCTACCGGCCGCGGATCGGCGTGATGCACAAGGACGGCGGGCCGGTGCAGTGGTTCGACGTCGACCCGTGCTACGTCTTCCACGTCGGCAACGCCCGCGAGGACGGGCAGGGGCGGATCACGCTGGACGCCGTCCGCTACAACCGTGCGGCGTTCCTCACTACGTGGAGCGACATGTACAGCTCCCCGGACAGCAACGGCAGCGCCATCGTGAGCAGCGCCGTCCTGCACCGGTGGACGCTGGACACCACAACCGGCCGGGTCAGCGAGCAGCAGCTCGACGACCAGCACATCGAGTTCCCGACCGTCGACGACCGACTGGTCGGACGGTCCAACCGCTACCTGTACGCGGTCGACCAGCACGCGATCGTCAAGTACGACAACGCTTCCGGGGCCGTGCACCGGCACGAGCTCGGCACCGACTGGCACACCGGCGAAGCCGTGTTCGTGCCGGCCGCCGGCGGCACCGCCGAGGACGACGGCTGGCTGATGTCGATCGTCACCAACATCGACCCGACCGTGCCGTCACGGCTACTCGTGCACGACGCCACCGACGTGACCGCCAAGCCGGTGGCCGCCGTGCAGCTGCCGCGGCGGGTGCCAGCCGGCTTCCACGGCTCGTGGATCCCGGACAGCGAGCTGGCCTGACCGGCTGACCGCTACTGCCGGCCGAGGAGGCCGTCGGCGACCAGGTCAGGGCTGGGCGATTCGTTGGGGCGGTTGTGGGTGTGGTTCGTGTGTCCGCACCGCGCAGTTGCCTAGTTCGCTTGGGTTGGGCGGGTGGTGACGTTTGGTGGTTTGCCGGCGGTTGGGTGTGGGGTTGGGTTTAGGGAGGGCTGTGGACTGGGGTGGGGGCGGGCTCGGGCGGTTGTCTTGCTGTGGGGTGGGTTGCCGGGGTGGGGTGTGGTTTGGGTGTCCGCACCACGCGGTTGCCGTTGGCCGGGCACGGTTGTGGCTCGGGTGTCCGCACCGCGCAGTTGCCGTTGGCCGGTATGCCATTCCTCTGGTCGCCGGCTACCCGTTTCCGCTGGCGATCGCCCTTGCCCCAGGCCGCCTTCACTCCCACCGCCACCATAGCGGAAAGCGCTTGCCTAATTTGGTCACCCACACAGGTATTCATTGCCCCACAACAGGAATCGATCACTGTGAGGCGGTAGAATCGAGGGTATGGAAGCGACCCTGACCGCCGACGCCCAGTGGTGGCGCATGGACGAGGGATCGCTATGGGCCGCCGGCCAGCAGAGCCAGGACCGGCAGCGCGCGGAGTACGTGCGGCAGGTCGAACTGGTCGGTGAGCTGTGGGACCGCACGGCACAAGGCAAAGACGACCAGCGGGCGCTGGTGGCGGACCTGGCGGCCCGGTGGAAGATCACTCGGGCGGAGGCGCGGGACCTGCTACGGCACGCGCAGTTGTTGCGGCGCGAGGCGGTTCGTGAGGCGGCGCGGGCGGGGGTGCTCAGCAAGCAGCACCTGACCGTGCTGGACAAGACACTGGCCGAGGCACCTGAGCCTGACCGGGACAAGGTCGAGGCGGAACTGCTGGACAAGGCACGCGTGTTCGATGGGGCGGCGCTGCGGATGCTCGGGCAGCGCATCCTGCAACTGCTCGACCAGGACGGCAAAGAACCCGACGACCCGGACCTGGCCGAACCCGACCGCGAGTTCCACTACACCAACCGGCGCGACGGCTCGATGGTGTTCCGGGGCAAGCTCGACCCGGAAAGCGGAGCACAGCTGGAAGCGATGCTCAGCCCACTGACCAAGCCCACCTCCGCCGACGACACCCGCACCACCGCGCAGCGTCAGGGCGATGCCCTCGCCGAGATCATCGACCTCGCGGCCGGCAGCGACAGCCTGCCGGATGAGGGCGGCGAGAAGCCCCACCTCGCGCTGACCATGCGGCTCGACGACTTCCTGGCCCAGCGGGGCACGGCCGAGATGGACGGGTCCGGGCCGCTCAACGCCGCCTCCGCCCGGCGGATCGGCTGCGACAGCACCGTCCTCCGCGTGGTCCTGGGTGCCCAGTCCCAGCCGCTGGACATCGGCCGTGCCACCCGCACCATCCCGACGCAGATCCGTCGGGCGTTGATCATCCGCGACCGGGGATGCGCCTTCCCTGGGTGTCATCGAAGACCACGACAATGTCACGCACACCACGTGATCCACTGGGCAGACGGCGGCCCCACCAGCATCGACAACCTCGTGCTGCTGTGCGGGCAGCATCATCGATTGATCCACCACAGCGATTGGTCAGTCAAGATCAATGCCGGGGTGCCGGAGTTCGGGTGGGCGGCGGCCAGCTAGGGGCCTGGATCGACGATGCTCCACGCGGCGGCAGCGTCCTGAACGCCGAGACCGACGCTGTTGTAGAAGAGGATGTCGTCAGCGGTGGAGCGGGCGCGGCGGCGGTCGGTGATGACATCGCCGAGTGGGATGAGGTCGGCCGGGTGTAAAGAGCCGGAGCGTAGGGCGAGGACGATGGGGCCGGCATGGGTGGCGGCGGTGGCCGGGTCGTCGACGACGACGGCGGTGCAGCGGCTGATCACGGCCTCGTCGACCTCACAGCGGGAAGGCTCGAAAGAGCCGACGCTGACGACGGTGCATCCGGGAGCGAGCCACGAGCCGTGGACAACGGGGGTGAGACTGAGGGTGCAGGTGACCACAATGGACAATCCTGTGACGGCTTCCTCAGCACTGCCAACGGCATCGACGGTGATCCCGAGCTCGTGGGCCAGGTCGTCGGCAGCCACGGTGCGGCGTTGCGGTGAAGGGCTCCACAGCCGGATGGCCCGCAGCGGACGCACCCGGGCGATAGCTCGGGCATGAGCCCGCGCCTGCACGCCGGAGCCGATGATGCCGAGAGTGTCGGCGTCGTGGGTGGCGAGAACGTCGACGGCGACAGCGCTCGCGGCGGCGGTGCGCAAGGTGGTCACGGTGGTGCCGTCCATGATGGCGACAGGCTCGCCGGTGACCGGGTCGAAGGCGATCACCATGGCGTGCACGCTGGCCAGGCCCCGCGCGGGATTGCCGGGGTTGACGCTGCCGACCTTGGCCACCGCGCCGCTGTCCAGCGAAAGCCGAGAGGCATAACAGAACATCACGGAGTCGTCGAAGTGACTGGCGTGCATGATCTTGTCGGGCAGATCGGCCTTGCCGGCGGCCAACTCCGTGAAGGCCCGGCGCTGCGACCGGATGGCAGTGTCCGGATCGAGCAGCCGCAGCACATCCTTGCGAGAGAAGAAGCGGAGCTCCCGGGTCATGAGACGACCAACGCCTCGACATCCGCGCCGCGGCGGGACAACACACCGACGGTGGCCCCGATCAGCACCAACACCGCCCCGACACACTGGAGCCACGTCAGCGAGCCGCCGAGCAGCAGCGCGGTCGCGCCGATGCTCACCACCGGCTCCAGCATGCTGCCGATGGAGGCCTTGGTCGGGCCGATCATGGCCATGCCGCGGAAGAAGCACAGGATCGCGACCACCGTGGACACCACAGCGACGCACAGCACCGGGATCCAGCCGGCCGGCGCGAAGTCGAAGCCGAGCTGGCCGGTCGCCGTGCCGAACACCAGGAACGACATCGAGGCGAACAGCGACACGAACCCGGTCATGGCGACCGGCGGCACGCTGCCCCCGACCCGGTCCCCGTAAAGGATGTACACGGTGTACACAGCCGCCGCGCCAAGGGCTTCGGCCACGCCGACGAGGCTCAGCCCCCAGTCGATGCGCCCCAGCGCGAGGGCGACGCCACAGAAGGAGACCAGCACCGACAGCACGACCATCTTCGACGGCCACCGCCGGCTCAGCACCGCGGACGCCACGGCCACCATGCCCGGGTACAGGTACAGCAGCAGCGCCGCCAGCGCGGGCGAGATATGCTGGACGGACGAGAAGTACAACGCCGACTGCAACGCGTACAGGACCGCGCCGAGCAGCAGCACCCGCAGCAGTTCCCGCCCCGACAGCCGCACGCCCCGCCACCAGACGTAGGGCAGGAACAACACCGCCGCGATGGCGAATCTCAGGAACAGCAGCGTGGACACGCTCAGCCCGTCGCCGTAGGCGAACGTGGCGAAGATCGGCATCAGGCCGAAGCCGGTCGCCGACAACGCGATCAGCAGATAGCCCTTCACAGTGAACCCCCAGTTCCAGGCACACCGGCCGCCCGCAGCGCGCCGGCCAGCTCGTGGACCTGGCCGAACAGCGAGAAGTGGTGCCCCCCATGCTCTACCACCGTGCAGCCCCGTTCGGTGTAGCGCCCCCACTGCGCCACCAACTCCGGATCCACCAGCGGGTCCTCCCGGCCGGCGAGCACCAGGATCGGCGCGTCGATCGAACGATCGGCTGCCCCGGCATCGTACTTCACCGCGATCCGCAAATCCGCCCGTAACAGCGGAAGGAAGAAGCCGGCGGCGATGGCCGGGCTCAGCCCCGGCGGCACTCCCCCAACCCCGGCCAGCAGGTCCAGCAGCTCGGCGTCCGGCAGTTCCGGGACGTGGGCGTTCCACTTGGCCCGGATGTGCGGCGGATTGCGTGCGGACACAACAACAAGCGCCGGCGAGGGCAGACCTAGGGCCCGCAGCGCCACTGCCATCTCGAACACGACCAGACTGCCCATGCTGTGTCCGAACAGGACATACGGCACGCCGGTCGCCCTTTCGCGCACAGTTTCGGCGAGGTCCAGGGCCGCCTCGGCCACCGAGTCCGGGAAAGGTTGCGCGGCCCGCGAACCACGGCCGGCGAACTCCAGCGGCACGACCTCGGTGCTGTCCGGGAACTCGCGCCGCCAGTTCCGGTACACGCGCGCGGACCCGCCGGCGTAGGGCACGCAGAACAACTGGATGTCAGCGGTCATTTCTGAAAGGCCCCGGACTCGGCGGCGATCAGGATCCGGCTCGGCCGCTCGCCGGGCAGCAGCACCGAATTGAGCGCCCGCCGCACCGCCCGCTCGGTGTCCGGACCCGGATCGGCCACCGATATCTCGACGTCGAGCACAGCACCGTCGTCCTCGGCGCGCACGATCGGCACGCACCGCAGCACGCCGGGGATCGCCTGGGCGGCCTGCTTGATCCCGGTGAGCGAGACCTTCTCGCCGCGCACCATGACGAAGTCGGACAGCCGCCCCCGGAAGAACAGGTACCCGTCGTCGTCGATGTGGAACACGTCACCGGTGGCGACGGTCCGGTCGGCGACCAGCACCCGGTTCGCGGTCGAGCCGCCGATCTTGCGGACGAGCACGGTGTCGGACTCGACCAGCAATTCGTCGTCCGGTCCGCGCAGGTAGGCACGAACTCCCGGCAGCGGCCGGCCGACCGAGGCGTGCCGTCGCGCCGGTTCGGCGTGGGCGGCGAGCGTGGACACACGCGGTCCGGCTTCGGTCAGGCCGTAGGTGATGTACAGCTCCCCACCGGGACGGGCGGCCAGCAACGCGGCCACTTGGTCGGCCGTCAACTGGTCCCCGCCGACGGCCAGTGCGCGCAGACCATTCGGCAGCCCTTCGGGGCGGGCCAGCAGTTGGCGTGCGATGGTCGGGGTGATCGAGCTCTGGGTGATCCCGTGCTGCCCCAACGCTTTTCGGTATGCGCTCGGCGTGAAGGGCGGACCGGACACAACCAGCGCCGCGCCTTGGACGTACGCGGCGAGCACCTGGGCGACCATCGCGTACGAGTAGTACAGCGGCAGATTCACCAACACCACGTCGTCAGAAGTCAGCCCCACCGCCCCGGCGTGGCGATGAGCGTTGCGCAGTAGCGAATCGACACGATGCAGGCAGGCGCTGAACATGCCGGACGTGCCGGAGGTCGGGATCAGGACCTGGCCGCTCTCGTAAGATGTGGCCCCGCTGAGCAGCACCGCTTCGGCCGCACCGACAACGTGGATCTGTGTGGCCCCATAGCGTTCCGGTGCCAGCCGGCCAGCGATGACCGCGCCCGCGCCCAGTCGGCTGGCGAGTTCGCGGATCCTGGCCGACGGCGTCGCCGGCGCGACCGCGAGCGGGACCAGACCGAGCAGCAGCGCCGACAGATAGGTCCGCACCATCTGCACGGAGTTCGACAACGCCAGGACCACCGCCGTGCCCGCCGGAAGCCCGAGCCGGGCGAGGTCCGCGGTGACGTCGTCGAGGGACTGCCGGCTCGCGGCGCCGTCCGCGTCGACCACGTTGTCGAGGAAATCGGCGACCCGCCGCGCGTCCAGCACCGGCACGCTGTCGTTGTGCTGCATCGGTGTTCCCTTCATAGCAGCTGGGCCAGCCGGTCGGCCCGGTCGTCGTGCCCGCCGACGACAACCGCCCGGGCCTGATGACCGTTCGGGTCCGCGCGATGGGCGACGCACACGACGTGCCGGGCCTGCCCGGAGTCCAGCCACGAGTCGACCACGGCCGCGGCGGTGTCGAGCGCGTCGGCCGGCTCGTTGGCCAGCACCAGCGACGGACCGGTGAAACCCTGCTGGATACAGGTCAAGCCGGCGAGGATGCCCGGATTGGCGCCGGCGAACCGCAGCGGCGACACCCGGCCCCGCGCGGCCTTGTCGGCGATGCCGGCCATCGTCGGCCGCGTGGTGGTGGCGCTCATCACCAGCACCGCGACCTGGTCGCGTTCCACCGGTTCGGTGAGCGTCTGTTCGACCGCCCGGGCGACCAGCCACGCCACCGGATCCGCGTAGAAGGACGGCCGGTTGTCGGCGCACTGCGCCGGATCCTCGACCATCAGCCGACCGCTCACCGCTGCCATCCTCCTTCGCTGAACAGCAGGCAGGTGTTGAAGCCGCCGAAGCCCAGGGTGAGACTGATCCCCACGCCGGCCGGGACTTCGGCCGGACCGTCGGCCGGCAGTCGCAACGTGAACTCCGGCAGGGGCGAGCGCAGGCCGGCCAGTGGCGGAACCGTCTTGTGCCGCAGGGCGAGGATCGTGGCGATCGCCTCGATGGCGCCGGTGGCCCCGAGGCTGTGCCCGAGAACCCCCTTGGTGCCGAAGACGATCGGCCCGGGGTCGAGATCGCCGAACAGCTGGTTCAAGCTCGACGCCTCGACTTGGTCGTTGAGCTGTGTGCCGGTGCCGTGCGCGCTGACCACGCCGACATCCGACCGATCGAGGCCGGCCCGGTCCAGGCACCGGCGCACGGCGGCCACGACACTGCGGCCGGACGGATCCGGCGCGGTCAACCCGGCGGCGTCGTTGGCGGAGCCGGTGCCGCCCAGCCGGGCGTAGACCCGGGCCGTCCGCCGGCGCGCGGACTCCTCCGACTCCAGCACCAGGAATCCCGCGCCCTCACCGAGAATCATGCCGTCGTGACCCTCGTCGAACGCACGCAGCCCGGACGGACTCATCGTGCCCAGCGCGGAATGCCCCAGCCGCTTGGCCTCGGTCAGCACGTCGACGCCGCCGGCCACGCAGACCTGACTGCGTCCGCTGCGGATCAGCGCGTCGGCGACGAGGATGCTGTCCGAACCGGCCGAGCACGCGGTGGTCACGCACATCGGCCGGTGCGGGTGGCCGATGCCCCTGGCGGCCAACGTTGTCCAGTCCAGCGGCGGTCCGTCCAAGTCCGCCCCGAAGCTGGTGCCGAGCACGAGCAGAGCCCGTGGATCATCGGCGGCCAGCCCGGCGTCGGCGAAGGCCGCCGTCAGAGTCCGCTCGGCCAACGTGACCTGACGCTCGGCCGCCGCCTCGGGCCGGTACGGCACCGAGGAATCCACGGCGGCCAGTTCGGAACGCAGCTGGTGCGGCGAGGCGACCGGGGCGACCCCGGTCCGCCCCGCGCACAGCTGGTCCCAGACGCCGTCGAGATCAGCGCCGAGCGGGGTGGACCACGCCATCCCCGTGACGACGGGGGCAGTCACCACAGCTGCCGGCCGAGCGCCTCGATCTTGGTCCTGGTCAGGGTGCCGCGGAACGCCGCGACCGACTTTCCGTCCACGGTGGCCTGGCAGGAGAAGAAGAACAGGTTGCCGCGCAACCGGTCCGCCCGCACGTCGAACAGCACCTGGTCGCCGGGCACGACCGGCTTGGTGAACCGGGCCTTGACCGAGCCGATCAGGGTGAGCTCGTCGTCCTCCAGCGGGCGGCTGCTGAGCAGGTACAGGATGATGCCGGACTGGGCGTAGGCCTGCATCAGGTGGCTGCCCGGGTAGATGCCCCGCTCCGGGAAGTGGCCGGCGATCGCGTCCAGGTTGCCCGACACCGACAGCAGGCTCTTGAGGAACACGCCCGGCTCGTGGTCGGTGATCCGGTCGATGTAGATCATCGGGTGCCCGTGCCGCAGGTACTTCTTGAGCTCCGAGAAGCCCATCATGCGGTCAGGCGTGGGCTCCTGGAGCCGCGGCGGCGCGCTGTCCTGCGTCGAGACCTGCATCAGCTGCGATTCCTTTCAGGGTCTGCCGGAGGGCGGCCGGCAACGGCACCGGGCCGCCGGTGGTCGGGTCCACCGCGGCGAAGGTGAGGCTCCCGGTGGCCAGGACGGCGTCGGGTTCTCGGGAAAGCACCGCCGTGGCGCGGAACTTCGCGCCGCCGACGTGCTCGACGTGCGCGTGTCCGACCACCACGTCGCGGTAGGTCATGGGCCGGGAGTAGGACACCTGGAGCTGGGTGACGGCCAGGTCGACGCCCTGCTCGGCCAGCGCGGTGAGCCCGGCCTCGCGGTCCTCCAGGAACTCCAGCACCACCGTCTCCATCAGCGAGACGTAGCGGGAGAAGTGGACCACCCCGGAGGCGTCGGTGTCGACGTGCTCGACCCGCCGCCGGAACGGTGTGGTCACAGCGACTCCCGGAACCGCCGGGTGCCGTCCGCGATCTTGCCGACGATCTCCTCGACCTGGGCCACGGTGGTGATCAGCGGCGGCGCGATCCGCATCGTCGGGTGCACGTAGCGCAGCCCGTGGGAACGCTTGCCCGCGCCGGCCATGAACTCCACGTACACCCCGGACCGGATCACGTTGGCCCGCAACGCGTCCAGCCGCGAGGCGGCCAGGTCGGACAGCTCGACGCCGTGCATCACACCCTGGCCCCTGGCCTCGGTGTACAGGTCCGGGAACTGGCGCACCAGCTCGGAGTCCAACAGCCGGGACAGGTGCGCGCCGAGCTCCCGGGAGTGGCCCAGCAGGTCGGCCTCCACGATGTGCCGCAGGCCGTCGTGGATCACGGCGCACGTGACCGGCCGCAGGTCCGAGGTGGCGACCGCGCCCGAACTGCGGGTCTTCAGCGTGCGCCGGGCGATCACCATCGAGGTGGACAGCATCCCCATGCCGAGGCTCTTGCCGATGACCGTGATGTCGGTCGGCACCGGTCCGTCCTCGTCGCGCATCGCGAAGAACTGGCCGGACTTGGCGAAGGTCAGCACCTCGTCGGCAACCAGCAGCACCTCGTTGTCGGCGCACAGCGTGGCCAGGCCGCGCAGGTATCCGTTGGCCGGCACCAGAATGCCGGCGTCGCCCTGGATCGGCTCGACCACCACGGCCAGCAGCCGGTCGGCGTTCTCGGCGAAGTACTCGCGCAGCGCGTCGGCGTCGCCGAACGGGATGTGCTCGACCCGGATGCCGTACTGGTCGTCGGCAGCCGGTCCGGGCAGGCCGATCCGGTAGTGCCGGCGGTTGAGCAGCGGCAGCAGGCCGTCGGTCCAGCCGTGCCAGGCCCCCTCGAACGCGAGGATCGTGTCCCGCTTCTCCTTGCCGGGCTTGGGCCGCAGCCGGCGGGTGTCGAACCGCGACTCCAGCACCAGCCGGATCGCCAGCTCCATGCCCTCCGAGCCGGAGTTGCGCCCGCTGGCGTGGTACTCGCCGGCCGGGAAGTGCTGGCCCCACAGGCCTTCCGGGCCGAACAGCCAGTCCAGCATGCGGGCGCGTTCCAGGGACGCCAGCTCGTCGGTGACGTAGCCGGCCTCGCCCAGCGCCCGCTGCAGCGACTGCCGCGCGACCGGGTGGCCGGCGCCGAGGCAGGCGCTGCCGTAGCCGCCGCTGGTGTCGAGCAGCCGGAACAGCTCGCCGTCGGACAGGTCGGCGGCCTCGATCTCGATGCCCTGGCCGCGCAGGCACGCGAACGGCAGCGGGGTCCGGTCGTAGTGGTTGAAGTGCAGTTCCTGGCTGCGCCGGAGCTGGGCCAGGTCGGCGGCGGTGAGCTGGGACTTCGCAGGAGCGGACAAGGGTTTCTCCCCCAGAGCTGGTGGTCGGCGGGACAGGTTCAGGCGACTGGCGTCTTCTCCTTGGCCGCGACCAGGCTCTCCACCAGCGCGAACACGCCGCCCAGGGTGGTGAAGTTCTCCGGCGAGAAGTCGTCGTCGGAGATGACCACGTCGAAGATGTCCTCGCACTGCACCCGCAGTTCGACGAAGCCCAGCGAGTCCAGCCCGTACAGGTCGCGCAGGCTGTCGTCCAGGGTCATGCGCTCGGCCGGGACCTCGACCAGCACCTCGGAAGTGAGGATTCCCTTGATCGCCTGTAGAACATCCATGGTTTTCCCTCCTGAGCGCCACGTGCGGCGGATGCCCCGATCTTGGGTTTGGCCCGGGGCATCCACCAAGGCAGTCACGCTCAGTCCGTCACGTGGCGGGAAATCCGTCAGGTCAGCGGAATCCGTCAGGTCAGCAGGCGCGGCTGATCTCGTCGTCGCGGACGTCCCCGCTCAGCACAGCGACGGTGTGCGCGACCGAGGCCAGCGTGGTGTGCCGGTGCCAGCCGTCGTACGACCGGCCGGTGTAGTCCCGAATGCCGACCTGGTCGGCTATCCGGGTGAAATCCCGGTCCACGCGCTGGGTGAGCCGGTCCAGCTCCAGCAGCTCGGCCGGCGGCTCGTCGAGCATGTCGGTGATCCAGAGCCGGGTCGGCCAGCCCCGCGCGCTGCCCCATTCACCCATCAGCAGCAGTTCGCCCGGCCGGCTCGGCAACGCCACCCGGACGGCGGCCACCAGCGTGGTCCGACCGGCCACCGTGACCGGGCGGCGCAGGTCCCGGCACATGCCGATGATCTCGCGCGCCGGCAGTTCGTCGTTGCCGCGCCCGGTCAGCACCGGGTCCCGCACGGTCAGCGGGAGCGCGCCGCCGATCCGGGCCAGCACCCGGCTCACCCGGCCCAGCAGGACAGCGACTTCGGTGTCCCGGCCGTCGATCACCACCGGTCGGGCCGGCAGGCCCCAGTCCGACGACATCGTCAGGTACGTCTCGACCGCGCAGTCGGCCGGTGACTTCTCGGTCACCCCGTCGGGAATCGCCGCACGGGCCCGCCGCTCTCGGTCGTTGAGCCACGCCGTCGGCAGGTGCAGCCGCCAGTTGACCGGTGCGCTCATGTCCGCGGAAGCCGCCCAGACACCGGTGGCGCGCTGGGCGTTGACCACCTGTCCGATATCGGCGAGAAAACGGCGCTCCACGCCGACGGAATGCTCGCCCGCCTTCTGGATGACCAGCGGGCGGACCACCCAGGCCCGCGGCGGCGCGATGGTGAAGACGTACTGGGCCAGTGCCCGGCGGACCAGCCGCCAGTCCCAGGTCGAACTGCTGACGAAATGGTGCAGTTTCTGCTCGGTCGTGGCACCGCCGATCAGCGCCGCGATGTTGCGGATCGATTTCCGGCCGTCCACTTCCAACAGGCCGCACACATACTCGGCGGCCCTGGCCCGCTGATCTTTTCTCGGCAGAGAAACGAACAGCCGGGAGCAGAGCTCGCCCAGCGTCGTGTCGCCGAGGTCGAGATCGCTCGGCATCCGCGCCCGTAAGCGCTCTTCTCCACACAGCATGACAGTTATCCCCCAGTGTGACGCACAATTGTCGTCGCCAGCCGCGCACATCCTTCCGGCCGGCGCCCCACCCGGACGTCGACATGACAGACTAGCGGCCGCGATCACCTCGCCCCCATGCCCACACAGCCCGGAAGCGTAGCCAACCATTGTCAGGGCGGACACCCGCATCACCGGGTTGGACCAGCCAATGATCATTCACTACGCGCGGTGACGGCACGATCGGGCGAGAATTCACTTCACCACGGGGGTAACATATTCAACCATCATTCGGCGATATTCACGAAAGGCACATCACCCGTGAACGGGCAACGTCCGTTTCACCGCCGCCGCTCGGCGGCACGGCGTCCGCCGAGCGGCGGCGACCCTGCGCCCGATCAGCCCGCCGACCCCAGGACCGGCTCCGGGACCGCGTCCGAGCCCCAGCCGCGGAAGTCGCCGCACGAGTAGAAGACGGTGGACCATTCGAGCAGGCGGATGAGTTCAACGGCCGGGGCGAAGTCACGATCGACCAGGGCGGACAGCCGAGCGGTGGCGGATTCGGCCCGGCGGGCCAGTTCGGTGCGGACCTGGGCCGGGCTGACGCCGGGGTACATGAGGATGTTGTTGTCGCCGGTGCGGCTCTCGCGGTGGAAGGTGGCGAGGTCGTTGGCCAGTCGCACCACGACGGTGAGATCATCCAAAGAGGACACCAGGGCATCGAGGTGGTCGATGAGGTCGGCGTCGGCGGCGGTGGCCCACAGGGGGAAGTGGTTCATCCACAGGGTGACGCTGCTGGCATGGTCGAGGTAGTCGCGGATGTCGGTCCGGGGAATCTCGCCCCGGCTGACGAGCCAGTCGTAGCGGACGGCCTTGAGGTCGTCGGCGAACTTGGCCGCCCAGAGCTCGGCGAGCGCGGGGTAGAGCGGTTGTGCGCTGAGGTCCCGCTGGCAGGAGGACAGGGCGGTCAGCAGCGGGTGGCTGGTGTCGGGCTGGTTGGTGCGAACGACGTTCAGGCACCGGGCGAACAGGTCGTCGAGCTCCGGCAGCGAGGTGACGGCCTGCTCGACGTGGTCGTCGAGGGCGTAGGTCCAGACGTACATCCGAGCGACAGCCCGGAGTTGGCCGACGGAGCGCCAGGGGGCGATCGTGGCGGCCGAGATGGCCATCGCCTCGATGGGCAGGTTCTCCAGGCCGGCGGCCGGTCCGGCGAGCCAGGAGCGGAGGTCGGCCAGCACGCCCAGCGAGCGCATGGCGATCGGCACGCACTGCGCCGCTGACGGAAAACCCTGTGCAGTCATCGGAAACCCCTTCACACCGAGACACGCTTGCGCACGTCGGAGAGCACGGCGCCGGCGTGCCGGAAGTCCTCCTCGGTGGGAAGATCGCCCAGCAGCACGGTGTCCACCCCGAGCGCGAGATACCGGTCCAGGTAGTCGGCCACCCGGCCGTGGCTGCCGACCAGCAGCGGCATGGAGCCCTTGTCGGCCTGGTACGCCCCGGTCCAGTACACGTCGTCGTGGACGTCGGCCGACAGCGTGGCCATCCGCCGGCTCCAGTCCGAGTCGGACTTGCGGCGCATGGCGGTCTTCAGCCGGGTCCGCCGGTCGCTCTGGTAGCGCTCGTGGGCGACCTGCCAGGCCTGTTCGTCAGTGTCCCGGGCGATCAGGCCGATGCGGATTCCCGTGCGCACAGTCCGCGCTCCGTCAAGGAAAGTCCGCGCGAACTGGTCGACCGGCTCCGGGTGCGTGATGGCGATGTCGCCGACCTCCTCGGCGGCCCGCCGGGACGCGGGTGAGGAGCCGGCGACGAACACCCGTGGCCGTTCCTCCGGCGGCAGCCACGAATGCGTCCACAGACCTCGATAGCTATAGAACTTGCCCTCGTGGTTGAGCGGCTCGTCCACGGCCAGCAGCGCCCGCAACACCTTGGCGTACTCGATGGCCCGCTCGTAGCGCTGGTCGTGGTCGAGGGTGTCGCCGAGCTGGCCCAGTTCCTCGTTGGCCGCGCCGGTGATCAGGTTGATGTCGATGCGCCGCCCGTACAGCCGGGTCATGGCGTGGATCAGCTTGGCCGCGGTGAACGGCGGCATGGAGTACGGCTGCAATGCCGTGAGCGGCGACAATGCCTTGGTGTGCTGCATGATCGCCCCGGCGACCGCCCACGGGTCCAGGTTCTTGTGGTTGTAGAAGGCCAACAGCCCGTTCACGCCGTGCCGCTCGGCCCGCTGCGCCAGTTCGGCGATGATCCGCAGCGGGGCGTCGTCGCGCGGCGACGGAGCCGTGCCGAGGACTTCCAGATGGCGTCGCGCCATGCCGATTCCCCTCCCGGGCTCAGGCGAACGTGATCGGCAGGTGCCGGGCCTGGCGGACGCCGGCCAGCCGGAAGACCGGCTGCTCGCCAGGAGTGACGTGGTAGTCGGGAATGCGGCGGTGGAACTGGTCGATGGCGACGAACAGCTCCATGCGAGCCAGGTGGATGCCGAGGCAGTGGTGCGCGCCGGCGGCGTAGCCGAGATGCCGGCTGATCTTGCGGTCCAGCCGCGGCTCCAGCGGGTCCTCGAACGCGGTGGGATCGAGGTTTCCGCTGCCCCAGCACAGGAACACCAACTCGCCCCGCTTGACCGGGATGCCGTTGACCTCGGTGTCCTCCTTGGCCCAGCGGGGTCCACCGGCCGGCACCGGGCTCTCGAAGCGCATCAGCTCGTCGATCGCGCCGGGCAGCATGGACGGGTCGGCCACGACCTGCCGCCGCTGCTCGGGATTCGCCGCGAACCAGGCGAACAGGCAGGACAGGGCCGACGTCACGGTGTCCAGCGCGGCGATGGTGAACAGGTGCAGGATGTTGACGATCTCGTCGTCGGCCAGGCGCTCGCCGTCGACCTCGAAGGTCATGAACCGGCCGATGAGGTCGTCGCGGGCCTGCGGCTCGCGGCGGCGCTCGGCCAGCCGCTCGTGCAGCCGGGCCCGCATCCGGTCGCCGGCCTCGACGCCCAGTTCCTCCCGCTGGGCCAGGTCCGCGCCCTCGTTCTCCAGGATGCGGTCCTTCATCTCGGTGAGAAAGGTCATGTCCTGCAACGGAAGCCCGAACAGGTTGAGGAACAGGGTGGCCGGCAGCGGGGCGCAGAAGGCGGAGAACAGCTCGGTCCGGCCGTCCCCGGCGAAGCCGTCGATGAGCTCGTCGGCCAGCTTGCGGATCTCCTGCTCCATCGGCGACACCTTGGCCGAGGACAGCAGCGGCTCCAGCAGCCGCCGGTACCGGCGGTGGTCCAGGCCGTCGAGGTGCACCGGGATCAGCGGCTCCCGGGTGCCCATGCCGAACGGGCGGCCGGTGTCCGGGTGGTTGGACACGATCGACCGGTTGCGGCAGGCGGCCATGATGTCGTCCATGGCGAAGAACCCGACGCCCGCCTCCCACCGCACCACCGGGCTCTCCCGGCGCAGGCGATCGAACACGAGCTGCGGCTGTGCCACCGAGAAGGCGTCGTTCTGCTCGTACACCATCATCGCCCGCAGCGCGGGATCCATGTCCGCCCAGGGGATGTAGGCCGCTTCCCGCATCGTGCTCACCACTTCCGCTCGCCGGCGAAACGCGCCGCGTCGATCAGCATTTCCCGTCCGTACGCCGTCATCGGCGCGTTCGCGACCGCCTCGGTCGCGTCCAGCACCAGCCGTTCGATCACCAGCTCCAGCTCGGCCACCGCGCCGCAGTTGTGCAGGACGGTCCGGACAGCGTCGAGGTCGGCGTCGTTACGGCCCAACAACGCCGAATCAGGGCCGGTCACGCGCCGACGGGCGATCTCCAGCAGCCGGGTTGCCTTGTGCTGCGCCACGTCCCCGCCGATCGGCTTGCCGGTCTGTGCCTCGTTCCCGAACAGGTCGAGCAGGTCATCACGGAGCTGGAACGCCTGGCCGACCGCCCGGCCGTAGGAGCGCAGGAACGGTTCGAGCGCAGCCCCGTTCGGGGCGAGCCCCGCGCCGACCAGCAGCGGTCCCTCGACGGTGTAGCTGGCCGTCTTCAGCTCGGCGGTGGTGGCCGCCACGTCCTCGTGCCACTCCCCCATCGCCGAGGTTTCGAGGTCCAGGTACTGCCCGTGCATCAGGCGGGTGGCCGCCCGGTAGAAGACCTGTTGTGCCTGCGGGGGAAGGGAGCCGGCCAGCCGGGCACACACCAGCAGGGTGTAGTCGCCGAGCAGGATGGCCATGTTCTCGCCGTAGCGCTGCGCGGATCCGCGCAGGCCCAGCGCGTAGTGCCGCTCAGTGAAGGAGACATGCAGCGTCGGCATGGCCCGCCGGGTGTCGGCCTCGTCCATGACGTCGTCGTGGATCAGCGCGAACGTGTGCAGCAGCTCGAAGACCGCGCCGGCGCGGATCGCCAGGTCGTCCTCGACGCCACCGCCGCCGGCCAGGAACGCCCACTGCGTGAACGCCGGCCGGATGCGCTTGCCGCCGCCGATCGCGGCCTCCCGCAACAGGGCGAACCCGAACTCGTCGAGGTCGGCCGACTTCCAGTCGTCCCACAGCGTCGTGTCGAACAGCTCGGCCAGGTAGTCGTCGACCCGGCGGCGGATGTCGGCGAGATTGGCGTGGAAGCGAGTGTCCATGGTGGTCACCGATCCGCCTCGACGAGCACCAGCGCGGACAGCACCGCCGAGCGGATGACCAGGTCCGGCGAGTACAGGCATTTCCCGATCCACAGCCAGGGATACGGGCCGTCCGCGTGGCCGGCCAGCCACTGGTACCCGCGGTCCACGACCTCCCGCGGCACGTTCTCGCCGCAGCGCCGGGCGATCACCAGGGCTTGCAGGCAGTAGGCGGTTTCCTCGGCGGTGGAAAGGAAATGGCCCCACGAGCCGTCCGGCCGCTGGCTGGCGACCAGCCAGTCGACCGCCAGGCGGAACATGTCGTCGCCACTCTCGACCCCGGCCAGCACCGCGTGCGCGGTCGGGTAGTACGGCGACGCGTGCCACTTGTCGACCCAGTACCCGCACGGATTCTGCCGGCCGGCCAGGTACGCGAGCACCCGCCGCGTCAGCGTGTCGTCCCAGGGAATGCCGTTGGCCCGCAACGCGCCGAGGGCGTGGATGTTGGTGCTGAGCGAGGAGTTGCGCTCGGTCGACCAGGTGTAGAAGTGCTCCGGGCCGGCGTAGGCCAGCACCGCGTCCATGTCGACCGGCTTGCCGCAGCGGGCCAGGACCTCGTAGACCATGGCCGTGTCGTCGCCGTCCTCGGGCGTGAAGCCGGCCCCGAAGCTGGCGCCGCGGCCCGGCGTCCACGCGTCGTGCAACAGCTCGATCAGACGCCCTTGTCCACTTGGGACAGACCCGGCAAGGTCGAGGTTCCACAGCGTCCACGCCGCCTCGAAGACGTCGATCGGCCCGACGTTGGGCACGCCGCCGTCCTCGCCGGTCATCCGAGCCAGGTACGCCAGCGCCTGCTCGTCCTTCTCCACAGACGTGACGTACAGGGCGGTGGCGGCGGGGCTGAAGCCCACCGAACCGTTGGACGCCAACAGGTTGTCCACGTCGAGCAGGTGCATGTCGTTGTGGTCGGCCAGCTCGGCGGAATGGGCCAGCGCCATACGGTTCGACACCACCGCCGACGGCAGCGGGGCCAGCTTCCGCTGGCGGTAGGCGCACAGCCGCGCCAGCACCTCGTCAACCTCGGGGCCGACCAGCCGCAACTGCCGGGCTTGGCCGAGCAGTGCCGGGGCCAGGAACTCGAACCCGATCGTCTCGCCGGCGATGTCGGCGTCCAGCTTCCGCAACGAGGACAACAGACCCGGCCGGGCCGCCTCGATCCGCGGGCGGTCGGCCTCGTCGCCGTGCAAGGCGAGGGCGGTGATCGCCGACAGGGTGCAGATCACCCGGTCGTGGTGGTACACGAAGTGTGGCGCACCCCAGGTCCCGCCGGGCAACTGGTGCCGGCGCAGCCAGGCCAGCGCCCCCTCGGACAGTGTGGTGTCGGCGGCCCCGAGCCGGGCCAGCCATCCGACGTCGTAGGCGGAGTCGCTGACGCGGCCCCGACCCGCCTGCCGGACCAGGTCGTCGATCTCGGTCTGCCGCGACATTCAGGCCCCCGCCAGCGGCTCGGACAGCCGGGCCGCGAATTCGCCGAACAGCTCCCGGGCCAGCGGCTCGTCGAGATCGCGTTCGTCGAAAGTGACCCGAGCGATCACTTCACCGGTCGGCAGCCGGTGCAGCCGGAACATGAGACCGACGTCCCCGGTCGGGCCGCCTTCGTCACCCGGAACAACGTTCGCCTGCGCGGGGCCGAAAGGAATCGGCTTTTCCGACACGTGCGCGGGAATGTACTGGAAAACGCACAGCCCGGCCGGCCGCATCGCAATCTCCTGAAGCACGTCCATATGCATGCCGAGCACCTCGATGGCCGGGATGTGCGCGCGGTTGTACGCGTTGAGCACGCTGTCCCGGACCAGCGGCGCGAGCGATTCCCAGCTCGCGCCCTCGGGCACCTGGACCCGGAGCAGGGCCGGGTGGATGAACGGGCCGATCATGTCCTTGGTGCCCGGCCGGTCGCGCTGCTCGAACACCGTGCTGACCAGCACGTCCCGGTTCTCCAGCCGGTCGGCCATGGCCAGGCTGAAGCCGGTGAACAGGGCCCCGAACATGGTGGTGCGGTTCTTGCGGGCCCACCGCTCCATGACGGCCGCCTGGTCGGCGTCGAGCACCTGGATCCGAAACGAGCCGCTGCTCGGCTGGCGCTCCCAGTCGCGCTGGAGGTCGGGGCTCAGGGCCATCGGCCGCGCACCGGCCATGGTGGTGCGCCAGAAGTCGCGGTCGGCGTCCAGCCGGTCGGCGACGCTGGCCAGGCGCTGTTCGACGTACTCGCCGAACTGCAGCTCCGGCGCCGGCTCGGGCCGGCCGTCGACGCGGGCGGTGTAGAGCCGGCCCAGCTCGGCGATCGCCAGGTGCAGCGAGCGCGGGTCGGTGTGCAGGTGGTGCAGGGTCAGGCCGACGACGTGGTCGCCGTCGTCGAGCTGGGCGACGTGGCCGCGGATCAGCGGCGCGGCGGTCGACGGCACCGGGGTGCGCGACCACTCGTCGGCCAACTGCCCCGGCGTCGCGCCGTGGCCATCCGTCTTCTCCAGATGCACGGCCTGGTGCGGGTGCACCTGCTGGAGGTAGCCGCCGCCGTCGACCTGGACCATCGTCGTGCGCAGGACGTCGTTGCGGGCGACGAGATCGTCGTACGCCTGGTCCAGCAGACCGAGATCGACCGGGCCGGTGATTCGGGCGGCCACGCTCATGGTCATGCGCGGTCCGATGGACCCGCCCGGCAGCAGCTGGTCGGTGGCCATCAGGGTGTGTTGGAAAACGGACGCGGGCCAGGTCAGCCCCATAGCGAGCACCTCCGGGAACATGTTCTTCCGGGAATTGATGTGCGGGCCGCGAGCATGATTGGGCGGCCCGCCGGCCTTGATCGACCCGCGAGATCGGAGAATCGTTTTCCAGCTCACCCTAACCCCGGCGACACTGGCGGCACGCCAGTTCCCGGGCCCATCGTTTTTCGGGGCCAGGTTTAGGAGATTGCCTATCGCGCCCGGCTTATTGTGAGCGAGCTGGCGGGGCCTACTTCGGCGAGGAGCGCGCAAGACCATGAGCCGAACGCGCGGAATGCCGGGATTCGTGGCGACCGCGGTCGTCGCGGTCGGCATCTGCTGGTGGGCGCTGCACGGTGTGGACCTGGCCGGGCTGGGCGACGCGTTGCGCACGGCCGCTCCGGCACCGGTCCTGCTCGCGGTGACCGGTTACACCGCCGCCTTCTACGCCTTGGACACCACTGGATTGGCGCTGGTCTACCGGCGTCATCTCGCGCCAGAGGTGCCGGTGCGGGATGTCGTGGTGATCTCCTGCGGCAAGCAGCTGTTGGGTGTGCTGTTCGCGCCGCTGACCAAGGTGGTCGCCCCGGTGTACTTCCAGCGCCGGTGGCGGGTGCCGGTGATGTCCACGCTCGGCGCCAGCGAGGTGCTGACCGTCGCCGATTTCACCGTGCTGGTCGCGGTCATCGCGGTGAGCGCGGTGGCCGGCGGCCTGCCCGAGGCCGCGGTGTCGATCGGCATCGGGCTGGGCGCGGCGCTGGTGCTGTTCCTGGCCTGGATCTGGCTGCCCGCCGGCCTCGGCGTGCTGCCTCGGTGGCGTGGCAGCCGCTTTCTCGCTGTGTTCACCCGGACCCGGCCGGCCGAGCTGGCGGTGCAGGTGGCGCTGCGGGCCGGTGTGGTCGCCGCGATGATGATCTCGTGGTGGCTGCTGGCGGCCGCCTTCGGTCTGCACCTGAGCCCGGGGCATCTCGTCCAGTTCTGTGCCGTGCTCCTGCTCGTGACCCAGCTGCCGGTCTCGATCGGCGGCTACGGCGGCCCGCAGGGCGTGTGCGTGCTGCTGCTGGCCGACACCTGGCAGCTGGTTTCACATGCCGAGGCAGCCGCGCTCAGCCTGGTCTGGTCGACCGGATATCTGTTGGCACGGTTGGTGATCAGCACGCCGTTCGCCATCCGGCTGGTTCCGCTGCTGCGGGCCGCCCGGCCGGTGGACGCTTCCCACTAGCGGAGGGTCGAATTGCATCCGTCAACCACGAGGACCTTGAACAGCAGGGAATTCGCCGACATCAAGCACACCGTGGCCATCCGCTCGCGGGCCCGGCGCGGGGTGCTCGACGACCCGGCCTATGCCGCCCCGCTGCCGCAGGAGGTCAGTCTCCAGCTCACCTACCGCTGCAACCTGCGCTGCACCCACTGCTACCAGTGGAACGAGCAGGGCTTCTTCCGTGACTTCAGCCCCCAGCGCCAGAAGACCGAACTCGACATCGAGATCGTCGAGAACGTGTTGCGTGCCACCGCCCCCGTACGGTCGAAGCTGTTCCTGTGGGGCGGCGAGCCGTTGATGCACACGAAGTTCGGCGAGGTCGCCTCGTTGCTGGAGCGGTATCCGCGCACGGTCAACATGTGCACCAACGGCCTGCTGTTCAAACGCAAGCTCGACGACATGCTCCGCATCGGCGAGAACCTCAACCTCCTGGTCAGCCTCGACGGCCTCGGCGAGGACCACGAAGCCCTACGCGGCAAGGGCACCTTCAAACGCACCATGGACAACATCCAGATGATGCTCGACCTCAAACGCGACGGCCGCTTCCGAGGCGAGCTGTCGTTGTCGTGCATGGTCTCCCACGTCACCGTCGGCAAGATGTACGAGTTCATGGAGTGGGCCGAAGAACTCGGCGTCAACACCGTCTACTTCCAGTTCCCCTGGTACATCAGCCCCGAAGTCGCCGGCCAGATGGACCAGGTCTACGAACAGTCCTTCGCCTGGCTCAAACCCGACACCGGCACCAAACAACCCACCTGGCACTCCTACACCTACCAACTACCCGAAGACCAACTCCCGGTCTTGCGGGAGTCCATGGCCCGCCTCGCCTCCCGGCCCTGGGGCGTGCGCGTGCGCTACCAGCCGCAGTTGGAGGCCGACGAGGTCGAGGACTTCATCCGCGGCACCTCCCGCCCGGCGCAGAACCGCTCCAAGTGCCTGGCCGTGTCCAACCGGATGGAAGTCCACGCCGACGGCAACGTCAGCTCCTGCAAGTTCTTCCCCGAGTTCGTGGTCGGCAACCTCTACGACACCGAGATGACCGAGCTGTGGCAGAGCGAGGCGTTCCGCCAGGTCCGCTCCATCCTGTCGACCAACGGCATGATGCCGGTCTGCTCGAAGTGCATTCTTCTTTACCTGAACGGGGTGTGACATGGACACGGTTGAGGACAAGGTTCTGGACGTGCTGGTGGGTGTGCTCGCGGGTCGCTTCACCGCCGAGCAGGTCAACACCAACGCCGACCTGGTCGAGGAGTACGGCCTGGACTCGTTGCAGATGATCTCGTTCCTGCTTGGTATCGAGGACACCTTCGACCTGGAACTGGACTACGAGAACCTGGAGCTGGACCACCTCCGCTCGGTGGCCCAGTTCGCCTCCTACGTGCGACAGCTGGCGCCGGCCGCGTGAGTTCGGCGTACCTGGGGAGCTTCGACACGGGACGGGGAGACGGCGGCCGCCATCTCCCCGTCCGTCATTGCCTGCTACTGAACGTCAGCCACAGGTGGGGTCGCCGGACTGCGCCGGCACGCTGATCGCGTCCCAGGCCGCCTTCACGGTGTTGAACTCGGTGCAGCTGCCCGGGAACAGGTTCTTGGCCGCGGTCAGCGTCCAGGTCCGGTACTTCAGGTAGGAGCTGCCGCTGGTCTTGAGCAGCATCGCGTTGTAGAAGATCTTCAGCGCGGACTCCACGCCCAGCCCGGTGACAGTGCTGTTGTTGCAGGTGGGGCTGGTCGGCTGGCCGTTGGTCGGTTTCGTGCCCTCGGCCAGCAGGAAGAACCAGTGGTTGCCGGGCCCGGCCGCGGCGTGCACCTCGGTGCCGGGGATCGAGCTGTCGTAGCAGTTCTTGTCGCCCAGCTGCGACGGGTCGTACATGTTGCGGATCGGGCCCTGGCCGACCAGGTTGACCTGGTTGCCGACCAGGAAGTCCGGCTTGGCGTACGGCGCGGCCTCGTTGGCGAACCACTCGGTGGAGGCGCCGAAGACGTCGGCCACGAACTCCTGGGTGCCGTTGCCGGAGATGCCGCCCGGGGTGTGGTCGTCGATGCCGTGGCCGTGCTCGTGGGCGATCACGTCGATGGCCGGGATCCACTGGCCGGCCGTGTTGTGGCCGATCTGGACCTGGCTGCCGTCGTAGTAGGCGTTCTCGTCGTCGAGGCCGACGCGGATCGGCCAGCCGCCGCCGTTGCCGTCGAAGCCGTTGCGGCCCAGCCACTGCGACAGCATCTTGTTCTCGGACTGGATGCTGTACAGGGCGTCGACGCAGCCGGTCTCCTTGCTCGTCTCGTCGCCGTTGCCCCAGCTGTCGGTGGACTTGGTGAACGTCGTGTTGTTGTCGGCGTCCTGGCAGCTGACGTTGGTCAGGTTCGGGTCGGTCATCGAGTAGCCGCCATCGGCCTGGCTGGTGTCGATGTGCAGCGGCTCGGGGCCGTTCCAGACACCGGTGCCGTCACCGAACAGGACGTGCTCCTGGGTGTGCAGCACCTTGCCCGTGCTGGCGTCCACGACAACGTCCAGCTTGCTCGGGCCCTCGGCGTTCTTGCCGACGACGGTGCTCATCCAGGCCAGCGCCGGGGTGCCCAGCGCGTAGGTCACCAGCCGCGCGGCGGTGACGCTGTCCACGGTCGGCACCTGGGTGCGGGCGATCGCCTCCGCCTGAGCCGCGGTCAGCTTCGGGGTGGTGCTCGGCAGGTTGATCGTGTCGCTCTGCGCGACCGAGGTGCCGAGGACCTTGCCGGTGGAGTCGGTGGCCACGACGAAGTCGCCGCCGACCACCGGCATGCCCTTGTAGGTGCGGTCGTACGGAACGTACTTGAGGCCGTTGGTGGCGGAGACCACGGTGTGCGGCACAAAGACGTCGCTCGCGCTGGCGTGCAGCGCGGCGGGCCGGGAGGCAACCAGACTCTGCGCGGCGTTGGCGGCCATCGCCGCCGCGGTGAGCGGAGACGTCGTGTTCGGGGTGGGTTGCGCCTGTGCGGCCGCCGTTGTGGTCGCGGCCGCGGCCAACACACCGGCTGCGATCAGAATGAGTGGTCGTCGCAATGTCATCGGTGGCGTTTCTCCTCCGGGCAGGGCGAACTCAGCCCGGTGGCGGGCCGGGTTCGGCGTGGAAGGGTCGACCACGAACCAGCGTCGTGTCTCGGCGAACGGCGTACAACCCGACGAAGGTAGTGAATCCGCAAGAATTCGAGCGCAACACGTGAATGAGACACAGATGGCGTTGTCTCGCCAGGACAACGACGACCAATGAAACTGGTGTAACACTCAGTTCCGTGCTAGGTCGACCACGCCGGGCCGAAGTGGTCATACGCGCCTAAACGGGACAAGCCCACCGCCTCGCCGCCAGCGGCCGAGTTCGAGTAGCGGCACGCTCAGCTTCCGGCGCCGACCAGGGGGCGTCGGGCCGTGGCCGTGCCGAACCCGGTGGGGCCGGCCAGCCGGCGGGTGACCGAGGCAGTGACGGCCGAGCCACGGTAGCGGGCTGCGCGTTTGTGCCATTCGAGCCAACCGGGCAGCCAGTCGCGCAGCGAATCCACGAAACCGAGCACCGCGGCCCGGTCCTCGTCACCGAGGCGGTGGTCCTCGCACAGCTCAGGCATGTCGACCCCGGCGATGTGCTCGAACCGCCGCACCCGAGCGGTGATCATGTCGTTGGTCGCGTTCACCGCCTGCTGGACGTCGCAGCCGAGGAAGTCCTTGAGCACCAACACCATGTTGGCGGTCTCACCGGCATCGGCCGCCTCGCGGTCGTAGGAGAAGATGTCGTTGAGCAGCAAGGCGCTGTCGGTGACGGCGTCGACCAGCGCCCGGGTCCGTGAACTGTCGGCGGCAGCCGCCGGCAGTTCCGCGCCCTGGGCGAACTCGGCCAGCCCGGCGGCGAGCCGACCGCCGTTGGTCTTCCGCTTCATCTCCAGGTACTCGACCGGATCGCTGGTGTGCCGCCGAAGTTCCAGGAGGTGTCCGGTCAGCAGGTCCTCGAGGGCGGCCCGGAGACGGCAGCGCCATCCGTGCGACATCGTCGACGCGGTGCGAGACCACAGGTCGGCCAGGCCCCGCTCGGTCGGATTGGCCGGCGTCGGCAGGTCCCGGCCGGGATCGACCGGCGCGAACCGCGGAATCCTTGCCAGATAAGCCTTCGCGCTGGCCACGTCGCCGGTGCGGGTGAACGCCTCGACAATGTAGTCGTCCAGGTGGAAAAGCCAGGTGTGCCAGTCGGTGACGGTGGTGAGCCGGTCGACGGGCGCGTCGGGGAACGTGTGCGAGCACAGCAGCCCGAAGTCGTTCGCGGCGAGTTGAGCCTCGGTCCACGGCACGACGTCCGCGCTCGGGTCGAGCAGCCCCATCTGCCCGGCCCACGCCTTGGTGTGGGCGCGGGCCGTCTCCAGCTGTGGGTTCAGCCGAGCCGCGCGGTTGATCTGGAACTCGGGCAGCTCGAACGACCGCGATCCGCTGTCGGTCGGCGCGTGCTTGGCCGGCGGAGTGCCCAGCCGGCTCGCGAGCGCCCCCAGTTCCGCCGCGGCCGTGGAATCCGGATTGGCGGCCTGGAGGCAGGCCAGCGCCGCGTCGAGTTGCCGCTGGGTCTCCTGGTGGGCCCAGGCGCGTCCGCCGGCTTCCTCGATGAGGTCGGCGCAGGTCCGCAGCTCGGCGTCGTCCAGCGGGGCGGCCCGGTGATACAGCTCGACCAGCCGCCCGGCGGCCCCGTTGCCCGCGTTGAGCGCCGCCACGACCGGCAGCGACTTCTTTCGGGACCGGAGATCCGACAGTACCGGCTTACCGGTGCTCTCCGGATCCCCCCAAATACCAAGGAGATCGTCGACGAGCTGGAAGGCGAGACCGAGGTGTTCGCCGAACTGACGCAGCTGCCAGACCCGCTCCGGCGGCGCACCAGCGGCCAGCGCGCCGAGTTCGCAGGCGACGGCGAACAGCGCGCCGGTCTTGTCGCCGGCCATCGTCACGCACTCGTCCAGCCCCACGTCGGTACGGCCTTCGAACGCCGTGTCGGCCGCCTGGCCGTCAATCAGCCGCAGCAGCGCCGAATTGAGCCGTTCCACACCCTGGGTGGACAGCGGCGGGCCGTCGGCGACGAGGGCCTCGACGGCCAAAGTGGTCAGCGCGTCGCCGGCCAGGATGGCGGCGGGCACACCGTAGACCGTCCACGCGGTCGGGCGGTGCCGTCTGGTCCGGTCCTGGTCCATGACATCGTCGTGCAGCAACGAATAGTTGTGCGCGAGTTCGACGGCGACCCCCGCGTCGGCGGCCTGATCGGCCGTGCCGCCCACGGCCTCGGCCGCCAGCATCGCCAGGGCCGGCCGAACCGCCTTGCCGCCATTGGCATCCAGCGGCCGGCCGTGCTCGTCCCACCAGCCGAAGTGGTAGCCGATGACCTGGCGCGTCGCCGAGTTCATCCGGTCGGCCGCGGCCCTCAGTCCCGGCGTGACCAGCTCACGGGCCCGGTGGAACGGGTCAGCTGCGGCCATCGAGGCTCCCCAGCTGGACGTTCTCCAGCACTCCCAGCGCGTCCGGCACCAGCACGGCCAGCGAGTAGTAGCAGGTGATCAGGTAGTTGACGATCGCCTTCTCGTCGATGCTCATGAACCGCACGCTCAGCCCCGGCTCGTACTCGTCGATCAGGCCGGTCTTGCGCAGCCCGATGACGCCCTGATCGGCCTCGCCGGTGCGCATGACCAGGATCGAGGTCGTGCGCTGGTCGCTGATCGGCATCTTCCAGCACGGGTAGATCGGCACGCCGCGCCACGCGGAGATCCGGCCGCCGGGCACGTGCACCGTCTCCGGGGCGACGCCCTGCCGGGTGCACTCGTCCCGGAAGGCGGCGATGGCCTCCGGGTGGGCCAGGATGAACCCGGGGTTCTTCCACACCGTGTTGAGCAGCTTGTCCATGTCGTGCGGGGTGGGCGGGCCGCCGCGGGTGTAGATGCGCTGGCTGAAGTCGGCGTTGTGCAGCAGGCCGAAGTCCTTGTTGTTGACCAGTTCGTGCTCCTGGCGCTCGCGCACCGCCTCAATGGTCAGCCGCAGCTGCTGTTCGAGCTGGTCGATCGGCTCGTTGTAGAGGTCCTGCACCCGGGTGTGCACCCGCAGGATGGTCTGGGCGATGCTCAGCTCGTACTCGCGCGGCTTCATCTCGTAGTCGACGAAGGTGCCGCCCAGCTGGTGTTCGCCGCGGTGGCCGGACAGGATGTCCACCTCGGCCTCGCCGTACGGGTTCTGGGCCTTGCCGGCCGCCGTGCGCTGCTGCTCGACGTGGGCGCGCAGGCCGGGGGACCGGTCGAGGATCTCCTGGAAGGTCGACCTGGACAGCGACATCACCGTGCACGCCGTGGTCGCCTTGACCGAATAGTCCCAGGCGCCGCCGGCGGTGAGCAGGACGTCGTCACCGAAATAGTCGCCGTCCGCCATAATCGTCAGGGTCGATTCTTCGCCGTATTTTCCCTCACGAAGTTTTGCCAGCCGGCCGTGCACGAGGAGGAAAAGCTCCTCCGCCGGGTCGCCCGCCGCCACAAGGACTTCACCCGGTTCGCATTCCCGTTGCGTGAACCGGCCGGCGATCAGGCCCAGCGCGTCGGCGTCGCCAAAGTTTCGCAACAGCGGCAGTTCAGTCAACTCGGCCGGAATGACCTCCACCTCGCTGCCGGTGGTGTGGAAGTCCAGCCGGCCGTCGCCCAGCGTGTAGTTCAGCCGCCGGTTGACCCGGTACGCGCCGCCCCGCGCCTCCACCCAGGGCAGCAGGCCGAGCAGCCAGCGCGGGGTGATGCCCTGCATCTGCGGCACGGACTTGGTCGTCGACGACAGCTTGCGCGCAGCCTCGGTGCTGAGGCTGAGCTGCCCGGCGCCATTGTTTCCGTTGACCCGAGCGTCGATCATTTCCGGCACGACTCGACCACCATTCAGAATGGATAGTTGTCCTGGCCCGTTCCCGAAGCACCGACGACGTTATTGCCGGTCAATCAGCCAGACAAGAGTGACCCATCCGGTTAACTCGATCGAGTCAGAAGGATGGTATATCAGGGGTAGGGGCAGTGTTTTGGGTGGGCGTGCCGACCTCGTTCGGCCGCGCGGATTTCACCGCCTCGGACTATTGCCCGCCCCACCCGGCCGGTACAGCCTGCTGTACCTCACTTCGGGTGTGCGCGGGAATGACCCCGCGCCCCCGGGCTGGTGTTCTTCTCCCGTGACAATCACCGAAAGCGCCCCGGGCCTTCGGGGCAGCATCCGCCGACGGCCGCTGACCTGGTTCTTCGGACTGGCCAACCTGCTGAGCTGGGCGGCGTGGACGCCGTACATCCTGTCCGAGAACGGCTTGGGGCTACTGCACTTCAGCTACCCGAACCTGCTGGGCAACAGCCAGCTGGCCGGCGTGCTGCCCGGGGCATATCTCGGGCCGATCTTCTCCGCGTACCTGGTGACCGCGGTCGCCGACGGCCGGCCGGGGCTGCGCCGCTGGGTCGGCCGGCTGGCCAACTGGCGGGTCAGCTGGCGTTGGTACGTCGGCGTGGTGCTGGCGGTGCCGGTCATGCTGACCATCTCCACGATGGCCCTGTCCGAACGGAATCCGGTGCTGCCGGCGGTGGCCACGCTGGTCGCCTACGTGCCCGGCCTGGTGCTCCAGATGGTCACCACCGGCCTGGCCGAGGAGCCCGGCTGGCGCGACTTCGCCCTGCCCCGCCTGCAGAAGCGGTTCGGGGCGCTCGGCGGCACGCTCATTCTCGGGCCGCTCTGGGGCGTCTGGCACCTGCCGCTGTTCTTCTCCGAGTGGGGCAACTGGCCGCACTGGACCTGGCTGACGCCGGTCGAGTTCGTGGCCACCTGCATCACCTTCAGCATCATCATGACCTGGGTGTTCAACCGCAGCGGCGAGAGCCTGCCGATCGCCATGCTGTTGCACACCAGCGTGAACAACTTCTTCTCCATCGCCTGGTCGGAGATGTTCCCCCAGATGTCCATTCAGGACACTTCGCACGCGTTCCTGCTGGGCTCGGCCACGGTGGCGATCGTGGTGCTGCTGTTGACCCGTGGCCGGCTGGGCTACAAGCCGGCCTGAGGCGGACCGGCGCAGCCTCGGGGGGCTGCGCCGGTTCGCGGTGGTCAGCCTTCGATCAGCAGCTTCGCGGCCACCAGCGCCCCGTCGGTACGCATCGTGCCAGCCACTTCGACGGCCCGGGCCCGGATTTCCGGTGCCAGGGCCGTCTTCAGCGCGGCCGACAGCGACTCGACCGTCGGGATCGCACCGTCGTGAGCCGCGCCGATGCCCAGTTCCGCCACGCGGCCGGCCATCATCGGCTGGTCGGCGATCTGCGGCACGATCACCTGCGGCACACCGGCCACAGTGGACGTTGTCGTCGTGCCGGCGCCGCCGTGGTGCACGACAGCCGCCACCCGCGGGAACAACGCCTGCTGGTTGACCTCACCGATGACGAAGCAGTCGTCGGCCTCCTCGATCTGGGCCTGATAAGCCCAACCCCGGCCGAGCAGCAGGCGACGGCCCTGCGCGCGAACCGACTCGACCACCACCCGGCCCAGGTCCGGCGTGGTCTGCATGCCCATGCTGCCGAAGCCCACGAACACCGGCGGCGCGCCGGATTCCAGGAACGCCTCAAGGTCGTCCGGGAGTGGGCGCTCGTCGGGCAGAATCCACGCCCCGGTCTGCGTGAGCTTCTTGTCCACCAGGTCGGCCCACGGGCACAGGACCGGGTCGGCCGCCAGGAATCCCTGACTTCCCTGGACGTAGTCGCGGAGGTTGTCCACCGGCGGCAGGCCGATCTCCGCCCGCTGCTTGTTCTCCGCGTCGCCGTACAAGGCCTGCACACGCTCGGCGTCCTCACGCCACAGCGCCTCCAGGTCGTTCGGGTCGGCCGAGGACGGCTTGCCCGGCCGCGCACCTGGCTTGAAGTGGTGCGACGGCAGGCCGTACACGTGCATGCTCGCGACCGTGTAGCGCAGGCCGAACTTCTTGGCCACCGACCGCGCGCCGGCCGGGAACAGGCCGGTGGCCAGCATCACGTCGGCGCCGTCGGCTTCCTTGGCCAGCACCTCGTACCGAGCGTCGACCAGGGCCGGCCCGAGCCAGAACGCGTCCTTGGCCGACGCCGGCTTCTCACCCGACACCACCGAGCGCACCGACGGCCCGAGCGGGATCAGCGGCACGCCGACCCGGTCCAGCAGGGCGACGAAGTCGTCGTCCGGCGGCACGCACACCCTCGGCTCCGCGCCTAGTTCCTTCAGCCGCAAGGCCAACGCGGCCAGCGGCTCGACGTCCCCGCGCGATCCCCACGACGTCATCACCACGCGCATGGTGCAGATCCCCCCAAGTTCCAGGATTTCGGCTTACGGCCGCACATCCTGAAGCACACCCGGGGTCTTGCCGCAAGCCCCCACCTGCGCTATACAGTGAAGTGGGGAGAGGAAATCATCCTTTCCGGTGCACATCTTTCAGGTACCGCAGCACGGCTGTGACGCGCCGGTCGGCGCGGTCGGTCGGGGCCAGATCCAGCTTGGCGAAGATGCTGCGGATGTGCTTGTGCACGGCCCCGTCCGTGACCACCAGTCGTTCGGCGATGGCCCCGTTGCCCAGACCCTCGGCCATCAACGCCAGCACGTCCCGCTCGCGGGCGCTCAGCCGCTCCAGCCGGGTGTCGGGCCGGGTGCGCACCATCAGCTGGGCCACGACTTCCGGATCGATGGCCGTGCCGCCGGCGGCCACCCGCCGCAGTGCGTCCAGGAATTCCTCCACGCGACCGACGCGTTCCTTGAGCAGGTAACCGAGCCGGGAACTGCCGGTGGTGAACAGGTCGGTGGCGAAGGCCTGTTCCACGTACGCGGACAGCACGAGCACCGCCAACCCGGGTTGCCGGCGGCGGGCCTCGACGGCCGCCACGATGCCCTCGTCGGTGTGGGTCGGCGGCATCCGAACGTCCACAATGGCCACATCGGGCCGGTGTTCTTCCACAGCAGTGAGGAAGTCCACGGCATTGGCCACTGTGGACACCACGTCCAGCCCCTCGGCCTTGAGCAGCAGCGCCAGGCCCTCGCGCAGCAACGAGTCGTCTTCGGCGATCACAATCCGCATGGCAGGCTCACAGTCAAGGTTGTCGGTCCCCCAACGGGACTGGTCAGCGCGAACCGGCCGTCGTGGGCCTCGACCCGCTGCCGGATGCCGGTCAGCCCCGATCCGCTCGTCGAACTCGCCCCGCCCACGCCGTCGTCGCGGACCTCCACACACAGCCGGCCAGCATCGCGGCGCAGCCGGACGGTGGCGTTGTCGGCCCCGCTGTGCCGGGCGATGTTGGTCAGCGCCTCGGCGACCACGAAGTACGCGGTCGCCTCCACGGAAACGGCGCAGCGGTCGGGCATTTCGGCATCGACGCGACAATCCACCGGGCAGGACGCGGCCAACGCGGAGAGGGCGTCAGGCAGGCTGCGGTCGGCCAGCACCGGCGGCAGGATGCTGCGGACCACCCCGCGTAGCTCGGCCAGCGCCTGCTCGGCGGCGTCCTGCGCGCGGTCGAGGAATTCCTTGCTGGTGGCCGGATCCCGGGCCACAGCCCGCCGCGCCGCGCCGATCAGCACGGTCACGGCGACGAGCCGGTTCTGGGCGCCGTCGTGCAGCGACCGCTCGATCCGTCGCAGCTCGACGGCGTGTGCGTCGAGGGCGGCCGCCCGGGTGGCCGTCAGCTGGGCCACCCGCAGGGCGAGATCGGTGCCGCGGTCGGGCGACAGCAGGCGAATCCCCGGCCAGGCCTGCAACCACGCCATCGGCGGCAGCAGAAGCACGCCGACCACCAGTTCCGCCAGGCCGATCAGGCACACCACGACCGCGCCCGGCCAGTCGGTCGCACGGAAGAACCCCTGGGCCACCGTGTCCGCCTCGGGCGAGACCAGCTGCCACCAGAGTGGGAAGGAGATGTCGTGCAGCGTGGTGATGGGAATCGTCAACGCGGTCGCGCCGAGCAGGAAGCCGAGCGTGGCATGGCCGACCAGCCAGCCGATTTCCCGGCGCACCGCCGGATCGGCCAGGGCCGCGCGGGGCCGGGCCGGCAGCGGCTCCGGGCTGACGATCTCCCGGCCCCAGCGGGACAGGCGGGCCCGTTCC
The DNA here is from genome assembly GCF_018263855.1 of Kutzneria sp. CA-103260. GTDB lineage: Bacteria > Actinomycetota > Actinomycetes > Mycobacteriales > Pseudonocardiaceae > Kutzneria. Next base: position 6,964,729 of record NZ_CP073318.1, read on the forward strand.
CGGTCGGCGACCGCCCGCACCAGCCGCAACGCCGTCGGGAGCAGCACCACACCCACTCCGACCAGGCACAATGCCGCCGTGCCGAGCAGCCAGGCCAGCGCCGCCACCGCGAGCAGCGCCGTGCCCAGGCCACCGGCGAGGTGTTCGAGGGCGTCCAGGGCGGCGCGGGTGCGGGCGACCATCACGCCGGGACCATAAGTCACGCCCGCGTGCCGTCGCCACGTTTGCCGGCCAGAAGTACAGCCTGCTGTACCTGGAACTCTCCCGCCCGCTGGATCGCCCGCCGCGCCCGGGATTCCTAGGGTTTCGGCCATGACCAAAACCCGCCTGGCCCTCTGGATCCTGCTGATCATCAGCGCCGTCGCCAACGTCGTGACGTCCGCGTCCAACCTCGTGCTCGTCAGCGTCGGCTTCGGCCTGCTCACGCTGGCGTTCGGCGCAACACTGGTCGCACAGCACTATCGGGGCCGTCGCAGCAGTTGACGCGCCCTCCCGCCACTCTTACGCTGACTCGCTGGTGTAAACGTTTTCAGTCCGCCGCCGCGCCCAGTGAGATCCGATGCGAGTGGAAGAGGTGCGGGTTGTGGCCAGAAGACTAGCCAGACTGGTCGCCGCGGTGGTGGCGGCACTGATCGTCGTCGCCGGCGCGGCCGGTACTGCCTCAGCGGCGGACACCCTGCTGTCCCAAGGAAAGCCCGTCGTGGCCTCCTCCTCCGGCGGCTGCTGCCAGCCGGCCAACGCCGTCGACGGCAACACCACGACCCGGTGGGCCAGCGCGGCGAACACCGACCCGTCCTGGATCTACGTCGACCTCGGCGCCACCTACGCCGTGCACCGGGTGCAGCTGACCTGGGACGCCTCGTGCGCCGCGGCCTACCGGGTCGAGGTCTCCCCCGACACGACCAACTGGACGGCGATCTACACCACTGCCGCCGGCAAGGGTGGCGTGGAGAACCTCACCGGCCTGTCCGGCACCGGCCGGTACGTCCGGGTGTACGGCACCAAACGCTGCCGCACCGACGCCACCAAGGGTTATTCGCTCGACGAGTTCCAGGTCTACGGCACCGGCGGCGACCCCACTCCGCCGACCGCGCCGGGCACACCAACCCTGGTCAGCGACACCGCGTCCAGCGTCACCATCAGCTGGCCGGCCTCGACCGACAACGTCGGCGTGGCCGGGTACGACATCTACCACGACGGGCAGCTGTGCGCGCAGGTCGACGGGACCACGCTGACCGGCACCTGCGGCAGTCTGAGCCCCAGCACCAACTACGGCTTCTACGTCAACGCCCGTGACGCGGCCGGCAACGTCTCGCAGCCCAGCCCCACCCTGTCGGTGACCACGCCGCCGTCGGACGACCACACGCCGCCGACCGCGCCGACCGCCGTGCACACCACCTCGGTCACCAGCACCAGCATCGGCCTGGCCTGGACCGCCTCGACCGACAACGTCGGCGTCACCGGGTACACCGTCTACAACGTGGTCAACGGCTCGCCGGTGGAGATCGGCTCCTCCAGCGGGGCCACGCCCAGTGCCCAGCTCAGCGCGCTCAGCCCGAACACGGCCTACCACCTCCAGGTCACCGCGTCCGACGCCAACAAGAACGCCAGCGCGCCCTCGCCGGTGCTGGACGTGACCACCACCAACGGCTCGTGCACGCAGCCGGTGTGCACCGTCACCCAGGTCGGCGCGAGCGACGACGTGGTGTGGGGCCTGGTCACGCTGCCCGACGGCACCATCCTGTTCAACGAGCGGGACGTGCACGACATCGTGCACCTGGACCCCAAGACCGGCGCCAAGAAGGTCATCGGCACCGTGCCGAACGTGCAGAGCACCGACGGCGAGGGCGGCCTGACCGGCCTGGAGATCAACCCGGTCAGCTTCTCGTCCGACCACTGGCTCTACATCATGCACACCTCGCCGACCGACAACCGGATCGTGCGGATCAAGTACGACCCGGCCGCCGACAGCCTGCAGACCTCGACCGAGCAGATCCTGGTCACCGGCATCGCCCGCAACAAGTTCCACAACGGCGGCCGGCTGCGGTTCAGCCCCGACGGCAAGTACCTCTACGCCGGCACCGGCGACGCCCAGAACGGCGACAACGCGCAGAACACCAGCAGTCTCAACGGAAAGGTGCTGCGCATCAACCCGGACGGCAGCATCCCGGCCGACAACCCGTTCCACAACGCGGTGTGGAGCTACGGGCACCGCAACGTGCAGGGGCTGGCCTTCGACTCCCAGGGACGGCTGTGGGAGCAGGAGTTCGGCAACAGCATCATGGACGAGACCAACCTGATCGTGAAGGGCGGCAACTACGGCTGGCCGTCCTGCGAGGGCACGTCCGGCACCTGCGGCACCGCCGGCTTCATCGCCCCCAAGCACACCTATCCGGTGGCGCAGGGCTCGTGCAGCGGCATCACCATCGTGCGTGACGTGCTGTACGTGGCCTGTGAACGGGGCACCCGGCTCTACCGCGAGGTGATCAGCGGCAGCAGCCTGACCAACGTGCAGGTGTTCTTCGACGGCACCTACGGCCGGCTGCGCACCGTCGAACCCGCGCCGGACGGCGGGATCTGGCTGACCACCTCCAACAACGGGGACAAGGACAGCACCCCGCACAACAGCAACGACCAGGTCTTCCACGTCTCCCTGGGCAGCTGATCCCAGTCTGTAGGTCTCCAAGACCCACAAACCCGCCGGCAGAGGTCTTCAACCGCCACGAACCCTGGCATGTTCGGGGCGGTTGAAGACCCTCCGGAGCAGGGTTTGGGGGTCTTGGAGACACTCAAACGTTGTTCACAGGGCGGCGTCGACCGCTTCGCCTAGACTGTCCACGATGGACATTCCGGCGAAGTGGTCGCGGGCGTGCAGGGCGTCCCGGCCGGCGTGGTAGAGCCGGAAACTGGTGCCACACTCCCGTGCGGCGGCAGCGTCGTCCGCGCTGTCGCCCACGAGGAGCACGGTGGACGGGTCGAGGCCGAGCTCATCGAGCTGGCGGCGCAGATGCGGGGCCTTGCGGCCGCGCTCGCCTTCTCGCAATCCGTCGACGATGGTGAAGTAGTCGGCGATGCCGGCCTTGCGCACCAAGGGCATCAGCTCGTCGTGCGGATACATCGACAGCAGTGACTGGCTGCGGCCGGTGTCCCGCCAGCGTTGCAACGACGTCAGCGCGCCCGGGCTGAGCGGAATGGTGTCCCGGATCTTGAGATACGCGGTCTGGAAGTGCCCGGCCAGCGCGGTCTGCTCGTCCTCGGTCAGGTCCCGCCCGGCCAGCCGTTCGTAGAACAGTGGAATCGGCTGGGTGTGGTGCCGCTGGTAGGACTCCCGCGTCACCGCCGTCAGGCCGGCGGCCCGGAAGGCCGCGATGGTGGACTCGATCAGGGCCGCCCCGTCGCCGAACAGGGTGCCGTTCCAGTCCCACACGATGTGCTCGACACTCATTTTTCCCTCCCCGCCCCGGAGTATATGGCGTACATTGGCGTCACGTGCTCACTCGTCGCCTGACCGCTGTGCTGGCCGCCACTTGCGCCGTCACGGCCTCGAACCTCTACCTGATCCAGCCGGTGCTCGGCCAGGTCGCCGCCGACCTGCGGATCGGCGAGGGCACCGCGGGCATCGTGCCGACCACCACCCAGCTCGGCTGCGCCGCCGGCATCTTGTTGCTGGTGCCGCTGGGCGACATCCGCGACCGGCGGCCGCTGATCCTGGCCATGATGGCCGCCACCACGCTGGCCCTGGTCGGCGCCGCGGTCGCGCCGTCGGTGGGCTGGCTGGCCGCCGCCGGCTTCCTGATCGGCCTGTTCACCGCGATTCCCCAGGTGGTGCTGCCGCTCGGCGTCGCGTTGAACGGCGGCGAGCGCAGCGGTCACGTGGTCGGCATCCTCCAGGGCGGCCTGTTGGTCGGGCTGCTGGCGTCCCGCGCCTACGCCGGCGCGGTCGGGGAGGCGCTCGGCTGGCGGGCGGTGTACTGGTGCTCGATGGGCATGATGATCATCGTTGGCCTGGTGCTGCTGCGGGTGCTGCCCAGCGCACCGGCCCGGTCCGCGATCAGGTACCCGGATCTGCTGCGCTCGCTGCCGAAGCTGTTGCTGGACAACCGGTCCGTGCTCCGGGTCTGCGCCGCCGGGGTGTTCGTGGGAGCCGCGTTCGGCGTGTTCTGGAACACGCTTCCCTTCGTGCTGCTGCACGACTTCGGTCTCGGGCCGGCGGTCGCCGGCCTGTTCGGGCTGGTCGCGGCGGCCAGCGCGCTGACCTCGCCGCTGGCCGGCCGGCTCACCGACCGGCTCGGGCCACGGGTCGGCCAGCTGACCCTGGTGAGCATCCTGCTGCTGGGCTGGGCCGCGCTGGCCGTCGGACAGGAGTGGCTCGGCTGGCTCGTGATCGGCACAGTGTTGTTGGACATCGGCGTGTGGGGCAACCAGGTGGTGAACCAGTCCGTCCTGTTCGGACTCGACGCCTCCCACCACAACCGGTTGAACACGCTGTACTTCTTCACCCGCTACCTGGGCATCGCCATCGGTCTGGCGTGCGGCTCGCAGCTCTGGGTGCTCGGCGGCTGGCCGGCCGTGGCCACTCTCGGACTGGTCCTCTCCGCGATCGCCCTGCCGGCGGCCGTGCTGGCCGCGCCGCGGTCAGAGCGCCAGCACGCGGTCTAGCCGGTCCTGCCACCACGTCAGCCGGTCGCCGGTCATCTCGTACCGGGCCAACAACTCCGGGTCCGGGGTCGGCGCTTTCGCCGGCACCGGCAGGTATCCGTCCACCACCGTGAACGAGTCGCGCACGACGTCCCCGGTCAGCAGCGACAAAGTGCCCAGCCCACAGGCGAAATCCAGCTCCGGCAGCGCCCCGGCCAACGCCAGCTGCGCCGCCAGGCCCACGCTCGTCTCCAGCGCCGACGACACCACCACCGGCAGTCCCGCCGCCTCCGCCACCCGCATCGCCCGCCGCACCCCGCCCAGCGGCGTGCACTTGATCACCGCCACGTCGGCCGCCTGCGACACGTCCACCTTCAGCGGATCCTCGGCCCGCCGGATCGACTCGTCCGCCGCGATCCGCACGTCCACCTGGCGCCGCACCGCCACCAGTTCCTCGATCGTGCGGCACGGCTGCTCCACGTACTCCAGGCCGCCGGCCGCCCGCTCCAGCCGCCGGATCTGGTGCACCGCGGTGTCCACGTCCCACGCCGTGTTCGCGTCGATCCGGATCTTGCCCTGAGGCCCCAGCGCGTCCCGGACCGCCTCCAGCCGGGCGATGTCCTCGCCCAGCGACTCCGAGTGGTCGGCCACCTTCACCTTCGCCGTGCCACAGCCCGACTTCGCCACGATCTCGTGTGCCTTGGCCGGTTCCACCACCGGCACCGTGCAGTTGATCGGGATCCTGGTCCGCACCGGTTCCGGCCAGCCCTGCGTGCACTGCTCCACCGCCGTCGCCAGCCACGTCGCCGCCACCGCGTCGTCGTAGTCGTCGAACGGGCAGAACTCCCCCCACCCGTTCGGGCCGCGCAGCAGCACCCCCTCCCGCACAGTGATGCCCCGGAACCGGGTTGTCATCGGGATCGAGTAGAACCGCACATCCTCGAAACTCGGCACGGGTCCCCACCCTAGTGCTGGCAGAATGAACCGGTGGCCCACGTGCTCGACGACCCGGGACCGCTGAGCCCGCTGGCCCGCGACTTCCTGGCCCGCAACGCCAAGCGCCTGCCTGTCGACCTCGGGCCGGACGACGAGCGGCTGCGGGCCGACATGCGGGCGGCGTACGGCCGGGTGGACGAGGACCTGCTCGCGCGACTGCGGTGGGCCCAGGACCGGTACGCCGGGCTGAGCTACCAGAGCCCGCTGTTCTACCAGGCCGTCTTCTTCCAGCCCCAGTTCGATCCCGAGGACGAACCGGCGATCTGGGGTGTGCTCCAGCCCGATCCGGCCGACGGCTGTTTCGACGCCGGGATGGCTGTGGACGGCACTGTCCTGTTCGGAATGTTCGAGAGCTACCGGCCCGCGTTCCCGTCGCTCGACCACTTCCTGGAATGCGACGCAGTGATGGAGTATGCCCGCCGGGGCCGCCCGTGCGACGATGATCCGCCGCCAAACCTGCGTCTTGTCGAACATGCGAGCGGATTCGACGTGGAGTGGTCCGCGAACGACGAGGCGCTGGTCCATCGCTGCGGGCTCTGGGCAGAACTGGGATTCCCCGGCCTGGCCCGCGGAATGTGGATCCGGCAAGAACCGGGAAATGCCCTGGCTCTATGATCATCCGATGACCGCGTACACCGATTTCGACCCGTTCCAGGACATGGACGTGGAGTCGCTGCCGGAGCGGCAGCTGAAGATCCTCGCCACCATCCGGGAGTGGGTCGTCGAGTACGGCTACGCGCCGAGCACCCGGGAGATCGGCGCCCGGGTCGGCCTGAAGTCCACCTCCTCGGTGTCCAAGCACTTGGCGGCCCTCGAAGAGAAGGGCTACCTGCGGCGCAGCGCCTCGGTGTCGCGGCCGATCGACGTGCGGGACTTCCTGCGCGGCAACGGCAAGAGCCGGGACCACGCCGACGGCGCGGTGAGCGTGCCGGTGGTCGGCGACATCGCCGCCGGTATTCCGATCACCGCCGAGGAACACGTCGACGACATTCTGACGCTGCCTCGGGAACTGACCGGACAGGGCACCGTATTCGCCCTGCGGGTCCGCGGCGACTCGATGGTGGACGCCGCGATCTGCGACGGCGACATGGTCGTCATCAAGAAGCAGCCGGAGGCCCATTCCGGTCAGATCGTGGCCGCCATGATCGACGGTGAAGCCACGGTGAAGGTCTATCGGAAGCGAAACGGCCACGTCTATCTGGAACCGCGGAATCCGGCCTACGACGTGATCGACGGCGATCGCGCGGAAGTGCTGGGCACGGTTGTCACCGTCCTGCGCAGTGTGTGACAAGCGGCGGGTCTGACCCGCTGGACCGCTGACCGTTTCGAGCAGGGCACCCTGGGCGTCGAACGCGGAAACACGAAGCTGCGCGCATGGAGCCGGTGGACGAGCTCCGGCCGGGGACCTAGAGATGCGGCGAGAGCTTGAGGATCTGCCGGCGGGCCAGCGGCCGGACCAGCGGCAGCATCAGCCGGACCGGCAGGGTGGGCCGGCTGCACGCCACCACGTCGGCCATGATCTCGTCGAAGGTGTGCCGCTGGAACCGCAGCACACGCTGGCTTTCCTCGGTGTCCAGCCAGTCCGTGCAGTAGGGCTCGGTGCTGAACGCCGACGCGGGCAGCTCGCCCAGCCCGTACGGGGCCATCGACCGGTACAGCAGTTCCCGGTAGCGGACCTGGCAGCCGGGCCCGCCGCCGATCAGCCAGGTGCGGCCCCAGATGTCGGCCGCGACGCCGTTGGCCACGGCCAGCCCGGCGTCGTCCCGGTGCACCAGCTCGATCCGGTTGTCCAGCGGGATCTCGAACATGATCGGGTGCGGCCGGCGGGCCTGCGGCGGCGGCACGTCGGCGAACCGGAAGATCGCCCACGGTCGCGACGACTTCCGTACCAGCGCCTCGCAATGAATCTTGTGCTCGGAGTAGGCGTCGGTGGCCACCACCGGATCGTCCGCGCGGCGCGGCGGTTCGAGGTGCTGGGTCGGCCCGTAAACGTCCAAAGTGGACGCGAACAGGATGCGGGAACCGTGTCGGCCCACCGCGTCCAGCACGGTGGCCGTGCCGCCGATGTTGACCTCACGGGCGGTTTCAGGGTTCTCGTCCACGTGCGGCGGGATGACGTAAGCCATGTGCACCACCACGTCCTGACCGCGGACAGCCCGCTGCACGGCCTCTTCGTCCCGGATGTCGGCCCACACCACGTTGGTCGCGCCGCGTGCCCGGCGGAGATTGGTCTTGTTCGGCACGTCGAAGCAGCGCACCTCGTGGCCCTGCCCGCGCAACTGCGCCACCACGCTTGACCCGATGTTGCCGAACGCCCCCGTGACCAGCACCCGCATGGCACGGGATTGTGCCCGCGGGTGGCCCGCCGCCGACAGCGACCAAATGGATAGGACAATTTGGTTCCATTAGCGGTGTGCTAGGTTCGGTTTGTGCCGGAACCGCTGCCGGTCGAGCTGATGAACACGGTCCGCCCCGACGAGGACCAGCTGGACGACGCTGTCGCCTGGCTGGACCCGGTCGGACCGGTCGACCTCGACCAACTCCGAGACCTGCGGACCGCGCTGCGGCGGCTGGCCGCGGACGCCACCGACGATCCCCGCGCGCCGGTGACCGCGATGTCCCGGCCGGACGCGCTGACCACCCTGAACTCGCTGGCCGGCCTGGCCCGCACCGAGCTGTCGTGGCCGGCCGACGGACCGCCGGAGCGCACCCTGCACGGGCCGGCCGTCGGGGTGATCGCGACCCTCGGGGTCGAATTGCTTGCCGGCGAGGCCCGCGGCCGGCTGCGCGCCTGCCTGGCCCCCAACTGCGTGCTGTACTTCGTGAAGGAGCACACCCGCCGCGAATGGTGCTCGCCGAACTGCGGCAACCGGGCGCGGGTGGCCCGCCACTACCAGCGCCACCGTCAGGACTGACCGATGCACAGTGTGAAGACCGAGTTCACCGGGTCGCAGGGCGAGCCGCTGGCCGCTCGGCTGGAGCTGCCCGAGGAGACGCCCTGCGCGTACGCCTTGTTCGCGCACTGCTTCACGTGCGGCAAGGACGTGCTGGCCGCGTCCCGGATCGCCAAGGCGCTCACCGAGTTCGGGATCGCCGTGCTGCGCTTCGACTTCACCGGCCTCGGTGGCTCCGGCGGGGACTTCGGCAACACCGACTTCTCCTCCAACATCGAGGATCTGGTGCTGGCGGCCGAACATCTGCGGGCCACCCATGCTGCCCCGACACTGCTGATCGGGCACTCCCTTGGCGGCGCGGCCGTGCTGGCCGCTCGGCGGCGGATCCCCGAGGTGCGGGCCGTGGCCACCATCGGCGCACCGGCCGATCCCGAGCATGTGCTGAGCCTGATCGGGCACCGCCGGGAGGACATCGAGCGTGACGGCGAGGCCGATGTCGTGCTCGGCGGCCGGAAGTTCCGGGTACGAGCCGGTTTCCTGGCCGACATCGCCGCCCAGCCGCAGGCCGAGTGCATCGCGACGCTCGGGGCGGCGCTGCTGGTGATGCACTCTCCCGTGGACGAGCTGGTCGGTGTCGACCACGCGCGGCGGATCTTCGACACCGCCCGGCATCCCAAGTCGTTCCTGGCCATCGACGGCGCCGACCATCTGCTGACCAAGCGGGCCGACGCCGAGTTCGTGGCCTCCGTGCTGGCCGCGTGGGCGCGGCGGTACGCGTTCAGTCCGTCGGGAAGTCGGCCGAGCGACTGATCTCCGCCCACTTCTCCATCTCGGCCCCGCGCTTGGCCTCCGACTGGCGCACCAGGTCCACGGCCCGCGCGCCGAGCAGCAGCCGCAGCGGCGCCTCTTCGCCGTGCACCATGTCCACGATCACCTGGCCCGCGCGGACCGGGTCGCCGGGCCAAGTCGCGGCGGTCTCGGCGCGGTAGCGGTCCATCTCGCCGACCGTGCCGTCGTAGTCGGGGTCGATCGCGGCGTCGCTGGCGAACGCGGCCCAGTCGGTGCGGAACGGGCCCGGCTCGATGATCGTCACCTTCACGCCGAACGGCTTGACCTCGTTGTTCAGCACCTCGGAGAAGCCCTCCACGGCGAACTTGGCCGACTGGTAGGCGCTCAGACCCGGCGAGCCGCCGACCCGGCCGCCGACCGAGGAGAACTGGAGGATGTGCCCGCTGCGCTGCTTTCGCAGCAGCGGCAGCGCCGCCTTGGTCACATTGACCACGCCGAAGAAGTTGGCCTCGAACTGGTCGCGGAAGTCCTTCTCGGCCATGAACTCGATCGGGGCGCTGGCGGCGTAGCCGGCGTTGTTGGCCACGACGTCCAGGCCGCCGAACTTCTCCTGCGCGAACCGGACCGCCGCCTTCGCCGCCTCGGCGTCGGTGACGTCCAGGGCGAAGGCCGCCACCTTGTCGCCGTACTTGCGCACCAGGTCGTCGAGCTGCTCAGGCCGGCGCGCCGTCGCCAGCACGTTGTCGCCGGCCGCCAGCGCCGCCTCGGCCAGTTCCCGGCCCAGGCCACGGGAGCTGCCGGTGATCAGCCAGGTCCTCATCGTCGGTCCCACCTCAATCTCGTAACTAACTGGATGGTTACATCAACCATGACAGCACCATCGATGTTCCGTGTCAACTATCTAGTTAGTTGATACGCTGGTCACATGGCCAGGGACGCGAACGCCACCCGACAGCGGCTGCTCGACGCCGCGACCGCCGAGTTCGCCGAGCACGGCATCGCCGGCGCCCGGGTCGACCGGGTGGCCGCCGCCGCCGGCTGCAACAAGGCGCTGATCTACTCGTACTTCGGCAACAAGGACCAGCTGTTCGAGGCGGTCTTCGCCCGCGACATCGCCCAGTTCTACGAGCTGGTGCCCTTCGACGCCGCCGACCTGCCCGGCTACGCCGGCCGGCTGTTCGACCACTACGAGACCCACCCGGTCACGCTTCGGCTGTCCACGTGGTACCGCATGGAACGGGCCGACGTCGCCCTGCCCGCCGTGTCCGCCGTCAACGGCGTGCGCCTCGACCGGCTCCGCCAGGCCCAGGCCGACGGCTCCGTGCCCGGTCACTTCGACCCCGTGCAGCTGCTCGTCCTGCTCCAGGCCGTGCCCGCCGCGTGGGCCACCACCAACCCCGAACTGGCCGGCTCGTCCTCCCGCGAGTTCCGCCGGCGGACCGTCGTCGACGCCGTGCGCAAACTCCTCGCGTGATCGGTCAGTCCGAGATCAGGTGGGCTGGCGGGTCGACGGTAGCGAAACCGACTGACGCTCAGCTAGTTCGCCGGAGCCATATTCCCTCGTTGGCGGGCGCGATAGGTGGCGCCCTTGACCTTGTTGCCACAGGTGGTCATTGAGCACCATTCCCGACGGAAGCCGCGGGAACGGTCAATGAAGACCTGATTGCATTCCGGGCGCTGGCATTCCTTGAGCAGGGTGACGTCGGGGCCGCCGAGGAGGTCGACGGCGGCGCGGGCGACGGTGGCGAGGACCTGCTCGGGGGTGGCCTCGACGTGCCGGCCGGCCGGGGTGAGCTGCGGCACGACCGGGGCGAGCCGGGCGTGGTCGTTGAGGAGGACGACGTCGGAGTCGCGCTGGGGGTCGCCGAACAGGCGCACGGCAATGAGGGCGTAGATGGCCTCACGGAGGGCGATTGCCCTGGCCAGGTCGATGGAGTTGCTGGCCGGACCGGCATCGACGAGCCGGGATTCGAAGAACCATGCGGTCAGGGCGGCGGGGGTGTCGAGCATCTCGAGCGGGTCGTCGAAGCGGCGGCCGCGCAGCGTGCCGACGAAGTCCAGCGCGGGATGGTCGCACGGGAAGCGGTGAACCATGCGCACCAGTTTGACAGGTGCGCAGACCCCGTGCAACGCTGCACACCGTTCTAACCGGTGCGCGATTGTCGAAGACCATCGAACACCGGTCCGACAGGTGCCGAGTGGAGACGCCAGTGATCACACGGGAGCAGTACCTCGACTTCTTCGCCAACGCCCTGAACGCAATGGCCGACATCGTCGCGGAACTGGGCGACGAACTGGCCAACCGGCGGCTGCCGCTGCCCGGCGCGAACACGCCGTACGCGGTGCTCCACCACAGCCTCGGCGCGATCGGCTACTGGGTCGGCGAAGTGGTGCTCGGCCGGCCGGCCCACCGCGACCGCGACGCCGAGTTCACCGCCGCCGGACCGATCGCCCCGCTGCTGACGCGTGTGCACGAAGCCATCGACCAGCTCAAGCAGGACATCGCCGAGGCCCGGGACGACGTGCACAGCTCGGGCGCGCTGCTGCACGTCTACACCGACGTCGTCCAGCACCACGGCCAACTGCAGATCATGCGCGACGCACTCGTCGCCGCGGCCTGATGCACCCGGTGAAGTCGCCGCCGGTGTCCCACGGCCGCGACCGCCACGTGATCGCCGTGCCGGTGCTGCCCGATTCGGTGCCCCTCGAGGTGGCGGTGGTGCAGCAGGTGTTCGGCCGCCGTCCCTTCCCCGGCGCCGGCGACCTGTCCAGCCGCTACCAGGTCGTGTTGTGCGGGGAACGCCGTCGCCAGCCGCTGGCCTGCGGTGTGGACCTGGGTGACCTGGCCCCGATGGAGACGGTGTTGACCGCCGACACGGTGTTCGTGCCCGGCGTGGAGAACCCGTTCGCACCGCGCAGCCGATCGGTGCTGGCGATGTTGCGGACGGCCTTTCTCCACGGGGCGCGCATGGTCGGGCTGTGCGGCGGCGCGTTTCTGCTGGGCCGCGCCGGCGTGCTTGACGGCCGGCGGGCCACCACCCACTGGCTGTACTCGCAGGCGCTCCGCGAGGAGTTCCCGTTGGCCCAGGTGGAAATCGACCGGGTGTTCGTGACCGACGGGACCGTGCACACCTGCGGCGGCGAACTGTCCACTGCGGACGTCGCGTTGCACCTGCTGTCGCTGGACGTCGGCGACGCGTACGCCGACGCTGTCGGTCGGATGCTCGTGGCGGCCCCGAACCGGTCCGGCGAGCAACTGTCCCGCGACCCGGACGGCCAGTTCATGGAGGATTTTCTCAGCTGGCTACGGGAACACGTGCACGAGCCGCTCACGTTGAACCGGTTGTCGGCGCACGCGCACGTGAGCGAGAGGAGCCTGGTGCGCAAGTTCCGGCAGGCGACCGGCACCAGCATCTTCGACTGGATCGCCCGGGAGCGGGTCGAGCGGGCGAAAACCCTGCTGGAGACCACCGATCATCTGGTCACCGACATCGCGGTGCTGGTCGGCTTCGGCTCGGCCGAGTCGCTGCGCCGCAGCTTCGTCAAACACGTCGGCATCTCGGCCCGCAGCTATCGGGCCAGGGTCCGGCCGACACGGAATTCCGGAGGCAGTCATGGCTGAGATCACCGACGAACAGGCCGCCGCCCGCCGCCGCGAGCGCTTCGGCGCCCTGCCCGAAAGGGTGCGCGCCGAGCACACCGGGGAAGTCGTGCCGCCCGAACGGTTCGAGTTCACCGGCGTCGACCCCGACACCGAGTGGATGATCCGCTACAGCGCCTGAAACTCGGTTGACCCCATGCGTTGTGATGGGGACATGACCGAGCTGCCGGAGCATGTGCGCGTCAACCGCGAGTACTGGGACACACAAGCCGCGAGGTATGCACCCGCCGGCGAGCGGTCGTGGCGGTCGAACGAGGTGACGTGGGGCGTCTTCCACATCCCACAGAGCGAGGCCCCGCTGTTCCCCGACGACGTCGACGGCATGGACGCGATCGAGCTGGGCTGCGGCACCGCGTACGTCAGCTCCTGGCTGGCCCGCCGCGGCGCCCGGCCCGTCGGCATCGACAACTCCGAGGCCCAGTTGGCCACCGCCCGCCGTCTTCAGGCCGAGCACGGCCTGGAATTCCCGCTGCTGCACGGCAATGCCGAACAGGTGCCGTACCCGGACGCCTCGTTCGACCTGGCCGTCAGCGAATACGGCGCCGCCATCTGGTGCGACCCGTACGTCTGGATTCCCGAGGCCGCCCGCCTGCTGCGTCCCGGCGGCCGGCTCGCTTTCCTCGGCAACAGCGTCGTTTCCGTGCTCTGCGCCCCCGACGACGAGGACGAGCGGCCCACCGACCGCATGCTCCGTCCGCAGCGCGGCCTGCACAGAACGCCGTGGCCCGAGGGCTCCGTCGACTTCCACCTCGGCCACGGCGACATGATCCGCCTGTTGCGGGCCAACGGTTTCGAGGTCGAGGACCTCATCGAGATCTACGCCCCCGAGGGCGCGGCCGACTCCTCCTACGCCTACGCGCCGGCCGAATGGTCCCGCAAGTGGCCGGTCGAGGAGGTCTGGAAGGCCCGCCGCCGCTGATCACAGTCGGCCGATGAGCGCGCGGACCTCGTTCGCGACCTCGTCCGGGGCTTCGTAAACCGGTGTGTGCCCCGTTTGCACGAGGCAGAGGCGTGCATCGGGAATGCCGCCCACCAACTCGTTGGCGTGCTCGACGGTGCGGGCCTTGTCGAGCACGCCGTGCACCACCGTGACCGGACAGCGGATCTCACCCAGCCTCGGCGCCGCGTCCAGGTCGCGCTGACTCCGCAACACCCCCAACGCGGCCGCCGCCGGCACCCCCGCCGCATACCCCAACAACGCCGCCCGGTCGACCGGCTCAATCGGCGTGGCAAACGACCGGTCGATCAGCGCCGCGTGCAGATCCGGTCCCCAGCCCTCCTGCATCGTCGCGATGATCCGCTCCGCGTCACCGTGCCCATGCATGTTGGCGCCCGTGTTGACCAGCACCAGCCCCCGCACCCGCGCCGGATACGCGATCGCCAGCTGCAACGCGATCGCCCCGCCCGTCGAATGGCCCAGCACCACTCCCGGCTCCGGGTACCTCCGCACGATCCGCTCCGCGACCGTCGGCACATCCCACGGCCCCGGCTCCGTCAGCCACGACACCCCGGTCACCGCCACCTCGCCGGCCAGCCTTTCCGCCAGCCGGTCGAACACTCTCGGCGCACACAACGTGCCGGGAATCGCCAGTACCTCAGGCATGGGCACCTCCTCTTCCCTGCCCAACCTAAGCGGTGCTTGCGATTGCCGGGAGAGGCGGGTAGGCCAGCACACCGATCCATGGGTCAGGGCGGAGAAGGCATTGAGGGTACGCACGCCCGCGGACAACGGACAACCGTCACACTTCCGTCACAGTCCTAGGTCGGGGCGGGCACACCGGGGATTCACGCTGGCCGTATGGACCGAAGCGTGGTGTACGAGATGGCGACGAAGGTGTTGGCGAGGCTGCTGCTGCCGGTGGCGAAGGTGCGGGAGCCGAGAGAGGCTCGGCATCGGGCGGCGCAGTGGGCGTTGGGACTGAGGTTCCCGAAGGAGTCGCTGGAGGGGCTGACGCCGGAGACGAGGAGGGCGTTCGAGGGGGCGAGGACGGAGGCGTTGTGGCGGGACGGCCAGTTGATCGGGCTGACGTCGGGGTATCGGGACGCGGCGGAGCAGCATCGGTTGTGGCAGGAGCTGGGAAACCGGGTGTTGCGGCCGAGTGAGTCGGAGCACGTGCGGGGAATGGCGCTGGATGTGCGGCCGACCGAGGGGGCGCGGTGGCTGGAGCGCAACGGGGACAGGTACAGCCTCTACAGCCGGTACGACAACGAGCCCTGGCATTTCGAGTTGGCGCAGCGGCGACCGGAGCGGCAGCCGCATCCTGGGGCGGCGCCGGTGCGGCGGTCGTGCTAACCACTGTGTATCCGATCGAGGGAGGCGCGGTGGCCCAGCTGTTGCTCGTCGAGGATGACGCGGTGCTGGCGGAGGCGCTGGCCCGGGCACTGACGGCGCTGGGGCACGAGGTGACGGTGGCGCCGACGGGAGAGCAGGCCCTGGAGTCCCTGTTCGAGAAGAGGGCGCCGGCGGATCTGGTGTTGCTGGACGTGATGCTGCCGGGAATCGACGGGTTCGAGGTGTGCCGGAAGATCCGGGCGAAGTCGACGGTGCCGGTGGTGTTGTTGACGGCCCGGGGCGACCCGGTGGACATGGTGGTGGGCCTGGAGGGCGGCGCGGACGACTACGTGGTGAAGCCGGCGGAGCCGAGGGTGCTGGACGCCCGGGTGAAGACGATCCTGCGCCGCACGTCGTCGAGCCCGCAGCAGCACACCGTGCACACCTTCGGCGACCTGTCGATCGACAGCGAGGCCATGATCGTCACGAGGGGCGGCGAGGAACTGCACCTGACGTCCACGGAAATGCGGCTGCTGCTGGAGTTCGCGGACCACCCGGGCCAGGTGTTGTCCCGGCAGGCGCTGCTGAAAAGGGTGTGGGACTACGGGTTCGCGGGCGATTCGCGGCTGGTGGACGCGGCGGTGGCCCGGCTGCGGGCGAAGATCGAGCCGGACCCGGGCAACCCGACGCTGCTGCGCACGGCCCGAGGACTCGGCTACCGTCTGGTCAAACCGTGAGGCGCTGGCATCCGGGCCTGCGCACGAGCATCGTGCTCACGGTCATCGCGATCACGGTGGCGGCGACGGGCACGATGGCGCTGTTGTCCTACCAGTTGCAGCAGACCGAGATCAGGGAGCGGTTCAAGGCGGCGGCGAAGGCCGACTTCGGCTCGGACCGGCAGCAGATCCACCAGTGGCTGGTGAACTCCCGCAGCACCGAACAGTCCAAACTGGACAGTGTCGGAGAGTATCTGAACGGCCGGCTGGCGCTGGACTGGTCCATCCTGAACTTCAACGCCAGCCTCGGCCCGCAGTCCTCGCTGGGACCGGGCGGCTACGTGCCGGTCTCCGGCCGGCCGGGGCCGTTCGACCGGAGTCGGGTCGAGGAAGCCCGAGCCAAGGAGACGGCGACGGTCGACTACAACGACATCGTTGACGGGAGCCTGCACTACATCGTCATGGGCCAGGCCGAGCCGGGCATGATCCTGGTCGAGATCTACAGCACCGAGATCGCCGACCGGCAGCTGGCCAGGGTGCGGCTGGAGCTGACGGCGGCCGCCGCGGGCGTGATCCTGGTCGGCAGCCTGCTGGGCCTGTTGGCCGCCCGCCGCATCCAGCGCCGGGTCCGGGTGGCGGCGGGCGCGGCGCGCACGCTGGGCTCGGGCGCCCTCGACACGCGGCTGCCGGTGCAGGGTCGGGACGAGTTCGCGGACCTGGCCGGCTCGTTCAACTCGATGGCCCAGCGGCTCGGCGAGTCCATCGAGGAGCTGCGCCGCAAGGACGAGCAACAGCGCCAGTTCGTCGCCGACGTCGCGCACGACCTGCGGACCCCGATGGCGGTGTTGATCGCCGCCAGCGACGGCCTGGACGGGCCGGAGCGGGAGCGCTCGGCCGAGCTGATCGGCACGCAGACCCGGCGGCTGAGCGCGCTGGTCGAGGACCTGCTGGAGATGTCCCGGTTCGACGCCGGCGCGGCCGAGTTCCGACCGGAACCCGTTGACCTGCAAGCGCTCTGCGTGGACGTGGTGGAGATGGTGGGCGCCGACATCCCGGTCGCGGCCAGCGGCGACGGCGTCGTGACCGGCGATCCGCGCCGGCTGCACACCATCGTCCGCAACCTGGTCAGCAACGCCCTGCACCACGGCGCGCCGCCGATCACCATCACCATCGACGGCACCGCCGAGCCCGAGGTCCGGGTGGCGGTGCGGGATCACGGGCCGGGCCTGCCGCCGGAGCTGGGGTCGAAGGTGTTCGACCGGTTCGTCCGCGGCGACCGCTCCCGGCGCGGCGAGGGCAGCGGCCTCGGCCTGGCCATCGCCTACGAGAACGCGGTGCTGCACGGCGGCCGGATCGAAGTGACAAGTCCCGGCGGCGCGGAGTTCACCCTGGTGGTACCGCGGTCCACCGCGATCGACCCCGACTGACCAGCGGTTTTGCCTACCTGAAAACGACTCGGAAAGGCATGACCGCTTTCTTGATTCACGTACGTGGAGCTACCCGTTCCGCCCATTGCCGCCGCGTCAAAGCGACCTTGATACTGCCGGAACCCCGCCCTGTGTTTCCGGAGGTTCCCGCGTGTTCCGAACAAGGTTCCGCACCAGGTTCCGCACGAGACTGCTGGCGCCGCTGGCGTCGGTCGCGGTCGTCGCCGGGCTGCTCGCCGTCGCGCACCCGGCCGACGCGACGGCGCCGTCGGCCACGGCTCCCCTGCTGACCGCGCAGTTCAGCCAGACATCGACCTGGAGCAACGGCTACAACGGCAGCTACACCATCGCCAACGCCGGCACGGCCGCCAGCACCACCTGGGTCGTCGAGTTCGACCTGCCCAGCGGCTCCACCGTGACCAAGGCCTGGAACGCCACACTGTCCCAGACCGGCCAGCACTACAAGCTGGCCAACGTCAGCTACAACGGCGCGGTCAAACCCGGAGCCAGCACCAGCTTCGGGTTCGGCGTCAGCGGCCTGGCCACCCCGACCGGCTGCCTGCTCAACGGGGCCGCCTGCACCGGCGGCCCGACGACCACCAGCACGACCACAACAACGACAACCACAACCACCACGACCACCACCACGCCGCCCAGCGGCCCGGTCGTGAACGTCGCCACCGCGGCTGAGCTGATCGCCGCGCTGGGCAGCGCCGCCCCGGGCCAGACGATCAGGCTGGCCTCGGGGACGTACCACGGTTCCTTCGTCACGCAGCGGGCCGGCACCGCGGCCGAGCCCATCACGCTGACCGGGCCGGCCGACGCCGTGCTGGTCAACGACGGGCCGGCCGGCGACCCGCCGGACTGCGCCGCGCCGGCCGCCGGCTACGACTCGGGCTACGGCCTCTGGCTGTTCGGCGCCCCGTACTGGAATCTCACCGGTTTCACCGTGTCGGACTCCAAAAAGGGCATCGTTGTGGACAACTCCCCGCACACCGTCATCGACGGCGTCACCGTGCGGCGGGTCGACGAGGAGGGCATCCATTTCCGGCGCTCCTCGGCGGACAGCGTCGTGCGCGATTCCACGGTCACCGACACCGGTCTGGTGCAGCCGGGCTACGGCGAGGGTGTCTACATCGGATCGGCGGTGTCGAACTGGCCCTGCTATGGCAACACCGGCGGCGTCGACCGGGGTGACCGGGTGCAGGTGCTGAACAATCATCTGGGCCCGAACGTCGCGGCCGAGCTGATCGACGTCAAGGAGGGCACCACCGGCGGCGTGATCAGTGGCAACACCTTCGACGGCCAGGGCGTCAGCGGCGAGAACTCGGCCGATTCCTGGGTGGACGTCAAGGGCACCGGCTACACGATCGACGCGAACAAGGGCACGTTCACCAGCCCCGGCACCTTCGCCGACGGCTACCAGACGCACAACGTGAGCACTACGCCGGCATTTGCCAGCGGCTGCGGGAACGTCTGGCGGAACAACTCCTCCGATCTCGGCGGCGTCGGCCAGTACGCCATCAACGTGACTTCGGTGTCCAAGTGCGCGGGAACGCCGAACGTGGTCTACGCCTCCAACACCGTGACCAATGCGGTGAAGGGCCTGACCAACATCGCGGTCACGCCCTAATCCCGTCCGGCCGGCCGGACGGGAGTCCGGCCGGCCCCGACCCGCCGCAGTTCGTAGACCGCGATGGCTATTGCCACCAGCATGAATCCGATGGCACAGCCCAACGTCGTGGACAGCGCGGCCGGAAAGCCGCCGGCGGCGGTGGCGTAGAAGACGGTCGCGAGCACGGCGGTGCCGATCGCGGTGCCGATCCGCTGACCGGTCTGCAACGCGCCGCCGGCCACCCCGGCGATGCTGTTCGGCACACATTCCAGGGTCAAGGTGGTGTTGGGCGAGATGACCGCGCCGCCACCGATTCCGGCGAGCAGCAATGGGATCGCGATCGCGCCGCCAATCACGTCTTGCGGGACCAGTAGCACGACCACCGCGACGACCGCCAGCCCTATCATGATGAGACTCAGTCCCGCCACCGTCAGCGCGCGGCCCAGCCGGGAAACCAGCCGGCCGGCGACCGCCGCCATGATCGAGGAACCGACCGCGAACGGCGTCACGGTGAGTCCGGACTGCAACGGCGTGTAGTGCAGCCCCTTCTGCAGGAACAGCGACATCACCAGGAAAATGCCGGCGAACCCGCAGAAGTACACCGATCCCAGCAGCAAACCGGACGAGTAGCCGGAAACCTCGGTGAACAACCGCAGGTCCAGCAGCGGCGTGCCGCCCCGGGCGACCACCCGGCGCTCCCACCAGACGAACACCAGGCCGAAAACCGGCGTCAGCGCGGCGATTAGCCACAACGGACCGGTCGAGCCGCTCTCGGACTCCACGATCGGCAGCAACACGCCGAGCACCGCGACCCCGAGCAGGACGGCGCCGACATAGTCGATCCGGCCCCGCAATCCCCGGCCACCGCCGTCGAGGCCGTCTCGATCCCTTTTGGGCAGCCAGCGCAGCGCCAGCACGAACGCCAGCACGCCGACCGGCACGTTGACGTAGAACACCCAGCGCCAGCCGGTCTCGTCGCCGAACGCGGCCAGGATCAGGCCGCCCAGGATCGGCCCGGTCGCGGTGGAAATGCCGATGGTGGCCCCGAGCAGACCGAACGCGCGGCCCCGTTCGGCGCCGCGGAACAGATCCTGGATCAGGCCGGAGTTCTGCGGTGTGAGCAAGCCGGCGGCCAGTCCCTGCAGCAGTCGCGCGCCGATCAGCAGCGTCTCGTTCGGGGCCGCGCCGGCCAGCGCGCTGGTGACCACGAAAGCCGTCAAAGAGATGAGGAACATCACCCGTCGGCCGAGCACGTCACCCAACCGGCCGCCGGCAACCAGTGACAACCCGAAGGTGAGCGCATATCCGGACACGATCCACTGCACAGATCCGGCCGAGGCCCCCAGACCGTTCTGCACCGACGGTAGCGCCACGTTCACGATGCTGACGTCGAGCAAGCTCATGAAGCCGGCGGCAAGGCTGACCGTCAGCGCTTTCCACCGCCGCGGATCCGGTTCGCTCACCGCTCCATCCTGCGCCACCCATGGCGGCCACGCCGAGCGGGCGGGCAATCCTCGACCTGCGGCGAATCCGGACCTAACGCTCTTCCCACCACCACCTGATCCGGTGAAGAATCGGCCGTTACAACTGTCTTCGCTGGTCTGTTCGGCGTACTACCGGCACATCACTGGCGGACCGGCGTCTTGACAACTTCTGCCCGATCGGCCGGCTGGGGGTGACCGACCCCACCCGGTTAGCCGCTCAATTTTCTTTCGAGTCGGTGAGTCATTATGTGCGGAGTATCGACTAGACTGGCCGCAGTCGCGTCGACGGGGCACGCCTCTTTGACAGCGAGCATTACGCCACGTTCCGACCCAGACGGAGAAACATCCATGGCACAGAAGACCATCGTCCAGCTGATCGACGACCTCGATGGCGGTGAGGCCAACGAGAGCGTGTCCTTCGGACTCGACGGCGTCGAGTACACCATCGACCTGTCCGAGGACAACGCCGCGAAGCTGCGGGACGGCCTGTCCGCTTTCGTTGAGAAGGCGCAGCGCGTCGGTGGCCGCAAGCAGCGGGGCGGCGCCACCACCGCGGTGAAGGCCGGCGGCGACCGCGCGCAGAACCAGGCCATTCGCGAGTGGGCCCGCAGCCAGGGTGAGAAGATCTCCGACCGCGGCCGCATCCCGGCCGAGCTGGTGGCCAAGTTCCAGGCCGCCCACGGCAGCTGAACAGACCACGTAATGCCTTCGATGGCGCCCGCGTGAAGCGGGCGCCATCGGCGTGTTCGCCGATCCGCATTTCGGTGTGCCGGAGAGCGTGACTCGCCGGGGTTTGTGAGCCACGCCACAAGAGGCTGGGGCCGGAGATGGCGAATCCCGCTCTCGGGCGGCCATGACGGATTCATGGCCGCCCGAGAGCGGGATTCGGTTGCCGTAGGGGCGGGTCGCGCGGACTTCAGCGGGGACCGCGGACCGGGACGCACCTCGGCGGAGCAGACCTCTGGGGCCGGACCCGCCGCTCCCCTCGACCAGCGGGTCCGCTTCCCCGAAGTCCCCGGTACGTCAACTATGGTGAACAAGCGGTCACGGTCGAAAGGGGTTGGCCGTTGCCAACCCAGGAAACACCCGGATCTTGCCCCTAGGGGCTTACATAATCGATCGTGTGCTGATCGTGGTGGACACAGATCCCGGCGTCGATGACGCGTTCGCTCTGGTCGGGCTGCTGGCCCGGGCTCGCCGGGGCGACTGCCGGGTGCTGGCGATCGGCACGGTGCACGGCAACCTGCCGCCGGCCCCGGGCGCGGATAACGCCCTGCGCATCACCGAACTGCTCGAGATGGCCGTGCCGGTGGCCGTGGGGGCGGCGAAACCGCTGGTCGGGCCGGAGATGCAGTCGGGTCAGATCGTGCACGGGGAGGACGGTCTGGGCGGCAACGCCGGCCCGAAGCCCCGGGCCACGCCGACCGCGGAGTCGGCCGCCGACCAGTTGGTCCGGTTAACCAGAACGCACCCGGGCGAGATCACCGTGCTGGCGCTGGGCCCGCTGACCAACCTGGCGCTGGCCCTGGCGGCCGAGCCGGCGCTGCCGACCCTGGTCAAGAACGTGGTGTGGATGGGCGGCGTGTTCGACCGCCCGGGCACGGTCGGGATCGTCCAGGAGCCCAACGCCTGGCACGACCCGGAGGCGGCCGAGCAGGTGCTGGCCGCCGGCTTCGCGCTGACCGTGGTGCCGATCGACGCGGTGGAGCAGGCCTGGGCCGACGAGGCCTGGCTGGCCGAGCTGGCCGGCGTCGACCATCCGGTGGCCCGCGCGCTGACCGCCTGGCACAAGCAGTACCTGGACTTCTACTCGGGCACGGCGGCCGCCGGGCACGGCGGCCCGGGCATGCTGCTGTACGACCCGGTGGCGGCGGCGATCGCCCTGAACCCCGAGCTCGGCCGGTACGAGCGCCACGAGGTGGTGGTCGAACTGCAGGGCTACCTGCGCGGAGCCACCCTGGTGGACCGCCGGGCGGCCCCGCTGCCGGGCACCGAGCTGCCGGCCCGCCGGCCGGTCCAGGTGGCCGTCGGGGCCGACAGCGACCGGATCCTGGCCGATTTGCTGGCAGACATCGCCGGGCTGGGGAGGTATGTGTAATACCCTCGGCGGCGGGGGTAAGGAATGCGAGAAAGCTTCGGCCAGCATGTGCGGGCGCTGCGCACGCGGCGTGAGCTGTCGCTGCGTGGACTCGCCGAACTCGCCGGCATCACCCCCGGCTACCTGAGCAAGATCGAGAACGGCCGGCTGCCCTCGGTGGACATGGCCCGGATCCTGGACGACGCGCTCGACGCGGACGGCACGCTGCTGGCCGTGCTGACGGTCGACCAGCTGCCCCGGCCGGCCCAGCTGCCGCTGGCCATGAGCGGCTTCGTCGGCCGGGAGGCCGAGGTCCGCGACCTCACCGCCGCGCTGGAGCGGCCGGCCGACAGCCGGGTGCCGCTGATCATCGCGGTGGACGGCCCGCCGGGCGCCGGCAAGACCACCCTGGCCCTGCACTTCGCGCACCGGGCCATTCCCCGCTTCCCCGACGGCCAGCTCTACGCCGACCTGCGCGGCCACAGTCCGCACGACCGGCCGGCGCTGCCGGCCGAGGTGCTGGCCGACCTGCTGCGGGCGCTGGGCGTGCCGGCCGCCGGCACCGCCGACGTGGAGCACCTGGCCGCGCTCTACCGGTCGGCGCTGGCCGAGCGGCGGATGCTGATCGTGCTGGACAACGCGGCCGACTTCGCCCAGATCGAGCCGCTGCTGCCGGGCACCGCCCGCTGCGCGGTGATCATCACCAGCCGGGAGCGGCTGTCCGGGCTGACGCTGCGGGCCAGCCCGCACCGGCTGACCCTGGGCCCGATGTCCGAGGACGAGTCGCTGGCCCTGCTGGCGACCGTGCTCGGCCGGGAGCGCGCGGCCCGGGAGCCGGCGGCGCTGGCCTCGCTGGCCGCCCGGTGCGGCCGGCTGCCGCTGGCCCTGCGGGTGGCGGCCGAGCGGGCGGTCATGATCCCCGACTACGACCTGCACGACCTGGTCACCGAGCTGGATTCGGAACGCCTGGACGTGCTCGGCGTGGAGGACGCGGACGTGCGGACGGTGTTCTCCTGGTCGCTGCGCCGCCTCGACCCGGACGCCGCGCGGCTGTTCCCGCTGCTCGGGCTGCACCCCGGCCCGCAGATCAGCGGCCGGGCCGCCGCCGCGTTCGCCGGCATGCCGCACGCCTTCGCCCGCCGCGCCACGGCCCGGCTCACCCACGCGCACCTGCTGCGGGCGGTCGGCCGCGACCGCTACACGTTCCACGACCTGATCCGCGACTACGCCGCCGAGCTGGCCGACCGCCAGGTCACCGACATCTCGGCGGCGGTGCACCGGCTGGCTTCCTGGTACCTGCACTCGGCGGCGGCCGCCTGCCATGTGCTGGCCCCGTTCCGCTTCGACCCGATGGACAAGGACGGGCTGCCGGCGGGCGTGCACCCGCTGGCCTGGACCGAGGACGAGGCCGGGGCGCTGGACGCGCTGCGGTGGTGCGACGCCGAGCTGGCCAACATCGTGCCGATCATCCAGCTGGCCATGGACCACGGCCACGACAAGCTGGCCTGGCAGCTGCCGGTGACGCTGTGGACCTACCTGCTGCAACGGCGGCCGTGGACGGTGTGGCTGCGCAGCCATGAGCTGGCCCGGGAGGCGACCCGCCGGCTGGGCGACCGCGCGGCCGAGGGCTGGGTGGTGACCAACCTGGCCGAGGGCTACCGGCGGATGGGCGACCTGGAGCCGGCCAGCCGCCTGTACGACGAGGCGCGGGCGCTGCGGGCCGAGGTCGGGGACCGCTACGGCCTGGCCTGGGCGCTGGCCGGCTCCGGGTTCCTCGCCGCCGACCTGGGCGACCACGCGCGGGCGCAGGACTTCGCCGACCAGGCGACGCAGATATTCCTGACGTACAAGGACATCCAGGGCCAGGCCCTGTGCCTGATGACCCGCGGCGACGTGCTGCGGCTGCGCGGCGATCTGGACGGCGGGCTCGCCCTGTGCGGGCTGGCGCTGGGCATGATGGTGGACATCGCCTCGTTGGAGGGGCAGGTCTACGTGCTGCGCAAGATGGTGGAGATCCACTTGCTGCGCAACAACTTCCCGCACGCGCTGGCGTTGCTGGACGATGCCGTGACGACCGGCCGGGAGCTGCGCGACCGCTGGGCCCAGGCCGAGTCGCTGACCCGGCGCGGCGACGTGCTGATGGAGCTGGGCCGCCGCGACGACGCCCGCGCGTCCTGGCAGCAGGCCGTGACGCTCTACGACGAGATCGACGACACCACCGGCAGCCGCTCGGTCAGGGAACTGCTGGCTGGTGTGCTGACCGCCAGCTCAGGACCGCCCGACAACACGTGATCAGACTGTCCCGCAAGGGTTTCGCCTGCTCGGCGAAGGACGCCTGCAGACGCGCGTACTCGGCCCGCCCGGCCGCGTCCTCGATCCGCACCGGCTGGTAGCCCAGCTCCGACAGGTCGTACGGGCTGGCCTTCATGTCCAGCTCGCGGATCCGCGAGGCCAGCTCGAAGCAGTCGGCCACCAGCTCGGACGGCACGTACGGCTCCATCTTGTAGGACACCTTGTACAGGTCCATGTTGCCGTGCAGGCAGCCCGGCTGCTCCAGCTCGACCTGCGACTCCCGGGTCGGCTGCAGGGTGTTGCGCGGCCGGGCCGGCGGGGTGAAGAAGCGGAACGCGTCGAAGTGTCCACATCGGACGTTCGATGCCTCCACCAGCTCGTCGGTTCCCTGGTGCCCCAGGCGCAGCGGCCAGCCGAAGTGCCGGACCTGCTCCGGCGTCTGCCGGTACACCATGGCCCACTCGTGCAGCCCGAAGCAGTTCAGCCGCGGCGGCCGGGACGCGGTCGCGCTCAGCAGGGCCAGGTAGAACTCGGCGGTGCGGACCCGGGGCTCGGTGCAGGCGGCCGGGTCCAGCGTCACGCCCTCGTCGGTGCGGTGATAGCCGCGGTAGTCCAGAAACTCGTCGGCGTCGCCGGCCAGCACCACGCCCAGGCCGGGATGCCACCGCTCCAGCCGGCCCGGCCGGTGCGAGTAGTACGTGAACAGGAAGTCGTGCACCGGGTGCTTTTCCTTGGCCAGCGCCCGTTCCCGGTGCGGCTGGGTCCACTGCCGGACCCGGTCGACGTGCGCGCGCTGCCGGGCCCGCCACTCGGGTTCGGTCAGCACCGTCGTCGCGTCCACCCGACAACGGTAACCGGCGGTCAGGCGGCCGTGGTCCTGGCCCTGGAGGTGAGCAGGGCGTACAGGATGCCGGAGAGCAGGAAGCCCAGCACCACACCCAGGTTGGTGATGGCCAGCGTGCTGTTGGCGATGGCCGGCGGCATCAGGAAGCCGGTGATCACCGCCAGGTGCGGGTCGGCCGAGGTGACCAGGCCCAGCCCGACCACGGTGCCCACGACCATGGAGCCGATACCGGCCCAGTTGAACCGGCCGTAGCGGCCGTTGACGTCGTCCAGCGCGGCGGTGTCGTAGCCGTCGCGGCGGTGCAGCAGCAGGTCGACCAGGAACACCGCGGCCCAGGCCGCCGCGCCGACCCCGGTGATCAGCAGGAACGCCTGGAAGACGCTGGCGAAGGTGGGAGCGACGAACACCATGTAGATGCCGCCGATGATCATCAGCACCCCGTCGACGCCGGCGGTCACCGGCCGCGGCAGCCGCACCCCGATGGCCTGCAGCACCAGGCCCGAGGAGTACAGGTCGACCGCGCCGGCGGCGGTGACGCTGATGATCACGCTGATCAGGTACGGCACCAGGAACCAGGTCGGGGCCTGGGCGGCCAGCGCGCCGATCGGGTCCTTGGCCACCGCGCCGGCCAGGGCCGGGTCGCTGGTCGACAGCAGCACGCCCAGCAGCACCAGCAGGCCCTGCGTGACGCCACCGCCGGCCGCGGTCCAGCCCAGCACCGCTCGCCCGGGGGTGTCGCGGGGCAGGTAGCGGGAGTAGTCGGCGCCGGCGGCCAGCCAGCCCAGGCCGGTGCCGGCCATGGTCAGCACGATGCCGCCGAGGAAGACCACGCCGGAGCCGGCCTTGCCGGCGCTCAGGTCGAAGTGCAGGTGCGGCAGCACCACGATCAGGTAGACCACGGTGACCACGGCGGTGATCAGGGTCAGCCAGCGCTGCACCCGCTGGATCACGTGATAGCCGTACACACCGAGCACGATCGTGCCCAGCGCGATCACCGCGAAGGCCAGCGCCACCATGCCGGTGTTGCCGAGTCCGGGCGACAGGCGTTCCAACACGGTCCGGGTGGCCAGCGCGCCGAGCGCCACGCTGACGGTCTCCCAGCCGACCACCGTGATGTAGGTGATCACCGTCGGCAACCGGCTGCCCAGCACGCCGAACGAGGCCCGGCTCAGCATCATCGCCGGCGCGCCGCCCCGCTTGCCGGCGATCGCGACCGCGCCGACCAACGGATAGGACAGGACGAGCCCGATGACCACGGCCAGCATCGCCTGCCACCAGTTCAGGCCGACGGCCACCACGAACAGGCCGTAGCCGACCGGCAGCATGCTCAGGTTGGCCGCCGACCACACCCAGAACTGCCGGCTCGGCCGGCCGTAGCGCTCGTCGTCGGGAACGTGCTCGATGCCCCGCTGCTCGATGCCCCGTTCGGCCGTCACCGTCCGTGTTTCCCGGTTCACCGGCTCACCGTAGCGGGGGAACCCGGTCCTGATCACGACCTTGGTCGAAAGTGGGACGTCAGGCGACCGGTTCGGCCCAGTCGATGTGGTGGGCGTACAGCCAGGCCCGCGACTGCTGCCGGTCGTTGAGCTGCTCGGCCAGCACCTCGTCGCCGCTGTCCTGGGTCTGGCCGTCGTTGGCGCTGGTCGCCACCAGCCGCTCCACCCGCTCCCGGCGGATCCGCTCGTAGGCCAGGAAAGCGGCGTGGCGGGGCCGGTCGCGCAGGCACTTGGCCAGCACCACCGCGTCCTCCAACGCCATCGACGCGCCCTGGCCGGCCGCCGGGGAGGCGGCGTGGGCGGCGTCGCCGACCAGCACCATCGGGCCGTGGTGCCAGCACGGCGTGGACGGCACGTCGTAGGCGTTGCCGCCGATGATCTCCTCCCAGGTGGCCTCGATGATCCGGCGCGACGGCGCGGTGTCGGCGATGAAGAACTCGGCCGCCTTGCGCCGCCAGCCGTCGGTCATGGTGGCGGCGATCTGCTCCCGGGACAGTTCCGGGCCGGGCAGCCGGGCGAACCAGTAGGTCTCGCCCTGCGGCGAGGTGGTGTAGCCGAAGAAGGCCCGCTTGCCCTGGATCATCCGGTACGCGTCCGGGGACAGCGGCAGCGTCGGGTCGTCGGTGTAGCCGTACAGCACGTTCAGGCCGGTGTAGCGGGGTTGCGGCGCGGCCGGGTCGATGAGCGCGCGGACCCGGGAGTGGATGCCGTCGGCCCCGATCAGCACGTCGCCGACCTCCCTCGAGCCGTCCTCGAACACGGCCGCCACCCGGTCGCCCTCCGGCACCGCGTCGACGAGGCGTTTGCCGTGGCTGACCGGAATTCCCCGGCGGCGTGCCTCTTCGGTCAGCGCCCGGTAGAGGTCGGCGCGGCGCATGGTCCGCGGGTCGTGGCGGGTCTCGACTTGGCCGGCGATGTGTTGTCGGCCCAGCACCTGGCCGGCGCCGTTGAGGAATTCCACGGTGGTGGCCGGGAAGGACACGGCCTCGACGACCTCGGCGGCGTCGACCGCGGCCAGCGCGTCCATGCCGTTGTTCATGATCGTCAGGAAGGCGCCGACGTCGTCGCCGCCGACCGGATAGGCCTCGAACACGCCGGTCTCGATGCCGGCCTTGTGCAGCGCGAGGGCGGTCGCCGGTCCGGCGACACCGCCTCCGATGATCAGCACCCGGGTCATGGAACAGTGAGCGTACCGGCGCTCTCCGTGCTGGTCCGCAGCCCAAATCTATGATTGTGTGAACAAATTCGCCGCCGCCGCGTGAACGAAAGGGGCCTGGAGAGTGACCATCGGTCGAAGGCGCCTGTTGGGACTCGGCCTCGGTGCACTGGGCGCCGCCGCGCTGGCCGGCTGCGCGCCGCCGGGCGCGAACCCGGTGAACTCGCAGCCGACCGTGCCGGCCGCCGCGCCCGGCGAGAAGATCACCCTGACCTACTGGGCCTGGCTCAAGGACCTGCAGAAGGTCTGCGACATCTGGAATGCCAAGAACCCGAACGTGCAGGTCGAGGCGGTGTTCAGCCTCGGCGGGGCCAGCGGCGGCTACCAGAAGATGTACTCCGCGCTGGCCGCCGGCGGCGGGCCCGACCTGGCCCAGGTCGAACTGCGCAGCGTGCCCGAGTTCATGCTCGTCGGCGGCCTGGTCGACCTGTCCCGCTACGGCGCCAAGCAGTACGCCTCGCGCTACGACGAGGCGGCCTGGGGCCAGGTGAACTTCAACGGCGGCGTGTACGCCATCCCCCAGGACACCGGCCCGATGGCCTGGTACTACCAGCCGGAGGTGCTGGCCAAGGTCGGCGGGCAGCCACCGGCCACTTGGGACGAATGGGCCCAGCTGGCCGAGGCGCTGCACAAGAAGGATCCCAGCGTGTACCTGGAATCCTTCTCCGTCGCCGACGCCTCGCCGTTCATCTCCTACGCCGCGCAGGCCGGGGCCAAGTGGTTCACGCCGACCGACAACGGCTGGCTGGTCAACCTCACCGACGACGCTTCCCTGATGGTGGCCCGGTTCTTCGACAAGGCCGTGGACAACGGCTGGGTGCAGACCGGTTTCGACGCCTACAGTCCCGGTTGGACGGCCGCCGCCGGCAACGGCCAGATCGCCGCGGTGACCGGTGCGTCCTGGTCGGACGCGCTGGTGGAGACCATCGGCACCGGCTCCGGCAAATGGAAGGTCGCGCCGATGGCCAAGTGGCCCAGCGGTTTCGGGTCGACCGCGCTGGGCGGGTCGAGCGCGGCGGTGCTGGCCAACAGCAAGCACCCCAAGGAAGCCATGGACTTCGCGGTGTGGATGACCACAAGCAAGGAGGGGGTCGACGCCATGATCAAGTACTGTGGCATCGGCTGGTCCCCGGCCCGCGACTACATCGGCGCGCAGCGGCAGCAGCCCAGCGAGTACTTCAGCGGCCAGAACTACAACACCGACGTCTTCGTGCCGGCGGCCAAGCAGCAGCCGACCGACTGGCGCTGGTGGCCGATCACCCAGCGCACGATCTACGCGCTGTCCGACCAGTTCCGGCGCAAGCTGACCGCCGGGCAGTCCTTCGTGGACAGTCTGCACCTCGCCCAGAAGACCACTGTGGACACCATGCGGCAGATCGGCCTGACCGTGCAGGAGGCGAAGTGAGCACCACCGAGACCTCCGTGTCCGCGCCCGCCGCGGCGGCCGCGCCGTCGGCCCCGGCCCGTCGCCGCCGGGCTTTCCTGGCCGCGCCGTGGATCCTGCTCGCCCCGTTCCTCGCCCTGTTCCTGCTCACGGTCCTGGGCCCGGTGATCCTGGCCGTGGTGCAGAGCTTCACCCGCATCAACCGGGCCGGCCTGTTCGGCGAGAAGGGGGTGACCAGCGGGTTCGCCGGATTCGACAACTACGTCCAGGCCCTGTCCAACAGCAACTTCATCCAGGCCATCGGCCGGGTGCTGCTGTTCGGCGTCGTGCAGGTGCCGGTGATGACGGTGTTCGCCACCGTGCTGGCCCTGCTGCTGGAATCGGCCTCGGCCCGCTGGCCGGCGTTCTTCCGCGCCGCCTACTTCCTGCCGTACGGCATTCCCGGCGTGATCGCCACCATCCTGTGGTCGTTCCTGTACGTGCCCGGCCTGAGCCCGATCGTCGACGTGGGCAAGCTGGTCGGCCTGGACATCGACTTCCTCGGCCCGAACACGGTGCTGTGGTCCATCGCCAACATCGTCACCTGGACCTACACCGGCTACAACATGCTGGTCATCATCGCCCAGCTGAAGTCGATCCCGTCCGAGATCTACGAGGCGGCCAGGGTGGACGGGGCCTCCCCGCTGCGCATCGCGGCGTCCATCCAGCTGCCGCTGATCCGGCCGGCCCTGATCCTCAGCGTGGTGTTCAGCATCATCGGCACGCTGCAACTGTTCGTCGAGCCGATGGTGCTGCGCACGGTGGCCCCGGCGATCGTCACCGAGTACACGCCCAACCTGAGCGCGTACACCAATGCCTTCGCCTACAACGACTACGGCATCGCCTCGGCCGAGGCCGTGATCATCGCGGTGGCCGCGTTCGTGCTGTCGTTCGGCTTCCTCGCCTGGACCAACCGGAAGGGGCGGTCATGACCACCACCCGCAGCCGCGGCTGGACCATCGTGGTCACCGCCGTGCTCGCCATCGTCGCGATCTACTTCCTGGTCCCGGTCTACTGGGTGATCGTCGCGGCGACCAAGTCCTCCGGCGACCTGTTCACCACGCCCGGCTTCTGGTTCGGGCGCACCATGGAGCTGTGGAACAACGTGGTGCAGGTGTTCACCGCGTCCGACCACATCTACCTGCGCTGGCTGCTCAACAGCGTGATCTACGCCGGCGTGGGCGCGCTGGTGGCGACCTATCTGGCCGCGGCCGGCGGCTACGCCATCGCCAAGTACGAGTTCCGCGGCCGCAACCTGGTGTTCGCCACCGTGCTCGGCGGTGTGCTGGTGCCCAGCACCGCGACCGCGCTGCCGCTGTTCCTGCTGTTCAGCAAGCTGGGCCTGACCAACACCTACTGGGGTGTGCTGCT
The DNA here is from genome assembly GCF_018263855.1 of Kutzneria sp. CA-103260. Taxonomy (GTDB): domain Bacteria; phylum Actinomycetota; class Actinomycetes; order Mycobacteriales; family Pseudonocardiaceae; genus Kutzneria. Next base: position 6,995,940 of record NZ_CP073318.1, read on the forward strand.
GCCGGCCATGGTGTCGCCGTTCGGCCTGTACCTGTGCCGGATCTACGCCACCGCCACGGTCGACGACTCGGTGCTGGAGTCGGGCCGGCTGGACGGCGCCGGCGAGCTGCGCATCTTCCACTCGCTGGTGCTGCGCAGCATGGCCCCGGCCCTGGTCACCGTGTTCCTGTTCCAGCTGGTGGGCATCTGGAACAACTTCCTGCTGCCGCTGATCATGCTGGCCGACGACAAGCTGTACCCGATCACGCTGGGGCTCAACGCCTGGCGCAGCCAGGTGGACCGGTCCCCCGAGTTCTACCCGCTGACCATCGGCGGCCTGCTGGTGTCGGTCATCCCACTGGCCATCGCCATGGTTTTCCTCCAGCGGTACTGGCGCGGCGGGCTCACCGATGGTTCGGTGAAGGGTTAAGAGCGTGACGTACTACGAGGACTTCTCCCCCGGCTCCGCGAACCGGCTGGCCCCGCGCTCGTGGGTGCGGTCCACCGCGCCGACTTTGTCGCTCGACGGCGACTGGAAGTTCAAGCTGTGGCCGCACGCCGACGCCCCGCTGGAAGACCCGGCCGACTGGGACACGCTGCCGGTGCCGTCGCACTGGGTGCTGCACGGCGACGGCAAGTACGGCCGGCCCATCTACACCAACGTGAAGTACCCGTTCCCGGTCGATCCGCCGTATGTGCCGGACGAGAACCCGACCGGCGACCACTTCCGCACGTTCACGCTGCCGGAGTGGGACGTGGACCGGATCGTGCTGCGGTTCGACGGCGTCGAATCGACGTACAAGGTGTGGGTCAACGGCGCCGAAGTGGGTGTGGGCAAGGGCAGCCGGCTGCCGACCGAGTTCGACGTCACGGATCTGGTCGTGCCGGGCGAGAACTCGATTCTGGTGCGGGTGCACCAGTGGTCGTCGGCGACCTACCTGGAGGACCAGGACCAGTGGTGGCTGCCCGGCATCTTCCGGGACGTCACGCTGATCGGCCGGCCGTCGGCGCGGGTCGACGACGTGTGGGTGCGGGCCGATTTCGTTGACGGTCAGGGGTTCCTCACGCCCGAGGTGACCGGCTCGTTCCCGATCACCCTGGCCGTGCCGGAACTCGACGTTTCGGTGACCTGGCAGTCGGCGGCCGATGTCGCGGCGTTCGAGGTCGGCACGGTGGAGCCGTGGAGCGCGGAGTCGCCGCGCCTGTACGACTGCACGGTGGCGGCCGCCGGCGAGACCGTCCACTTGCGACTGGGTTTCCGCACCGTGCGCATCGACGGCGACCAGTTCCTGGTCAACGGGCGCAAGGTGATGTTCTACGGCGTGAACCGGCACGAGACGCATCCGGTGCTGGGCCGGGTCTTCGACTCCGACTACGTCCGCGAGAACCTGCTGCTGATGAAGCGGCACAACATCAACGCCATCCGGACCAGCCACTACCCGCCGGATCCGCGGGTGCTGGAGCTGTGCGACGAGCTCGGCCTCTGGGTGATGCTGGAGTGCGACCTGGAGACGCACGGCTTCGAGCACGACGAGTCCATTGTGGACAATCCGTCGGACGACCCGCGCTGGGCCGAGCAGTTCCTGGACCGGATGCGGCGCACCGTGGAGCGGGACAAGAACCACCCGTCGATCGTGATCTGGTCGCTGGGCAACGAGTGCGCCAACGGCCGCAACCTGGCCGCGATGGCGCAGTGGACGCACGAGCGGGACTCCTCCCGCCCGGTGCACTTCGAGCGGGACCTCGCCAGCGCGTACACCGACATGCACTCGCGGATGTACGCCACCCTGGAGGAACTGGCGCAGATCGGCACCACCGGCTGCGGGCACGGCGGCATCCGGCCGGAAGAGATCGTGCGCCAGCAGAACCGGCCGTTCGTGCACTGCGAGTTCGGGCACGCCATGGGCAACGGGGCCGGCAGCCTGGCCGACTACCAGGCGGTGTACGAGCGCTATCCGCGGCTGCACGGCGGTTTCATCTGGGAGTGGCGCGACCACGGCATTCTCACCAAGACCGCCGACGGCACGCCGTTCTACGCCTATGGCGGCGACTTCGGCGAGGTCGTGCACGACGGCAACTTCGTGATGGACGGCATGGTGCTGTCCGACGGCACCCCGTCGCCGTCGCTGGTCGAGTACGCCGCGGTGATCGCGCCGATCGTGTTCGGCGACGAGCCGGGCACGTTCCGCAGCCGGTACCACAGCATCGACACCTCGGCGGTCGAGTTCATCTGGACCCGGACGGTGGACGGCCGGGAGGTCGAGAGCGGCGTGCTGGAGGTGCTTCCGGTGCCGCCGGGCGAATCGGGGGCCTTCGAACTGCCCGAGCAGGCCCTGGACCTCGCCGTCGAGGGCGAGACCTGGCTGACTCTGGAGGCCGTGTCCGGGCACCTCGTCGGCTCGCGCCAGTACCGGCTGTCGACCCCACGGCGGGTCTCCGCTGTTCCGACCAAGGGTCTTGGCGGCGCTGTCTTCGATCCGCGCACGGGTTCGTTGCTGCGCATCGGTTCCGTGGAGATCGCCGGTCCGCGGCTGGAGCTGTGGCGGGCCCCCACCGACAACGACGCCCGGGCCGGCGAGTGGCTGTGGCGGGAGCGTGGGCTGGACCGCCTGGAACACCGCGTCCGGGACGTGCGGATCGGCGACGACGAGGTGATCGTGGACGTGCGGGTCGCCGCCGCCACCGCCGCCCGCTGCGTCGATGTGACGTACCACTGGTTCGGTGTTGCCGACGGTGTCGCGTTGCGGGTCGACGCCGTGCCCAGCCAGGGTTGGGACTGCACCTGGCCACGCATCGGCGTGCGGTTCGAGCTGCCGTCGGTGGACGAGGTGCAGTGGTTCGGCACCGGGCCGCTGGAGTCCTATTCGGACAGTGCGACCGCCGCTCGGGTCGGGCGTTGGACCGTCCCCGTCGACGACCTGAACGTGGTCTACGCCAAGCCGCAGGAGACCGGGCACCGGCCGGCGTTGCGGGAACTCATCCTGGACAACCGGCTGCGGGTCGGCACGGTGCGGGACATCGGCGGTCACCGCCCCGGCTTCAGCCTGTCCCGGCACACCCCGCAACAGGTCGCCGCGGCCGCCCATCCCCACGAGCTGCCGCCCAGCGACCGCGTCTATCTGTTCCTGGACAACGCCCAGCACGGCCTCGGCTCCGCCGCCTGCGGCCCCGACGTCCTCCCCCAGCACGCCCTCTGGCCCGCCGCCCACTCGTTCACCCTCACGTTCCGCAACCTCGCCTAATGCTTGGAATGCTCCTTTCCTCACGTTCAACGTCAGGAAAGGAGCATTCACAGCATCCTGGTCAGGGGAGCAGGACGACTTTGGTCACGAAGGGTAGTAGGCGGGCGGCGGCGGGGTCGGCGTTGAGCGGCACGGCGACCGGGGTGAAGCCGGTCTGCACGGCCAAGGCCTTGGCCAGGGTGTCCACATCGGACGGTGTGGTCTCGTCGGCCCAGCGCCGGGTCGCGGCCATCGGATCGCTGCGAGCCTCGCAATGGGCCTGCAACCCGGCGGCCACGGCGTCCCGCCAGCACAGCCCGGCGGCCACACCCACGTCTGCCGCCGGCCCGGGCTGGTCGAGCCACACCTGGCGGCGGTCGCCGGTGACCAGGTCGGTGCCCCACACCCAGCCCGGCCCGGCGGCCAGCGCGCCGTAGCTCGCCATCGCCGCAAGCACGGCCCGCACCCGGGCGGTCTCCGGATCGCCGGCCCAGCCCAGCACCTGCTGCGCGGGCCAGCGCCGACGCGGGTCCTCGACGGTCGCCCAGCTGACGACACCGGCCTGCTCGACGGCGGAGAGCAGGCCAACGTGCGGGTCGACGAACGACGGAAGCCGGTCAAGCAATTCCGCCGGCGCCAGCGGGTCGGCGGCCGGGGCCTCGGCGACCGGCCCGCCCCACTGGTAGCGGTGTTCGGTGAGCTCCAGGCTCGCGAGATCCAGCCGCAGCAGCACCGGTTCCGACGCCGCGGACGCGCCGGTCAGGTAGCGGAAGCAGGTCAGCGCGACCTGGGCCCCGATCAGGGCGGACGCGGGGCCACCGAGCGGCCCGGCCGGTTCCGCCGCCGGCACGAGCCGCCGCCACGCAGCCTCGACCGGTCGGCCGCCGGCGGTGTGCACCGGGGTCAGCCAGGCGTCGCGGCCCCGCACGAACACCTGGGTCACCGACACATTCGCGGCGCGGCAGCGCCGGCACATCTCGATCAACTCGCCGATATCGGACGAGACGTGCACGACCAGATCGGCGTCGGCGAGATGGCCGCCGATTCCGTCGGCGGAACCGGTCACGACATGCTGGAATTCATCGCGCAGCCGGTATTCGGGCACGGCATCGTCGGTAAACAGCAGAGTGTTCCGCCAGCCGGTATCGATGCCGGCGCGCAGCACCGCACCCAGCACCGGTCCGTCGCCGGCCAGCACCACCCGAGCCTGCCGCAGGCGGTAGAAACCCTGCTCAGACGGGGAGTTCTCGATCTCGGAGCGGTAGTGGACGGCTTCCGCGGCGGTCAGCCCGCCCAGTGTCCACGCACACTGGCTCACTACGGCTCACCGAGCCGCACCACGGGCAGCGAACCGCACCGCAGGTGAATAGAAGGTGAACACCGTGCCACTCGCACCCATTTTACGTCGGGCAGCCGAGCAATTCATGAAATGCCTCGATTCGCCTTGGTTTCCCCCCGAACACCGACTCTAGGCATTTCATTCCACCCATGATCACGCCGTCGACCGGTCGTCCGTGGAAGGTGACACGAACTCACGGCTTCGTGATCGGGATCACAGACTGTCGACCAGTTCCCGCAGCTTCGGGTCGCGGATCTCGAAGACGTCCAGCACGCCGATGCGGATCAGCGCCGGCTTCAACTCCCGCAACTGCGCCACGATCTCCACCCACTGCGGGCCGTCCGCCTCAACCTCGGCCAGCGCGTGCACGTTGCCGATGAACGCGGCGACCGATCCCTTGCGCACCGACACACCGTCGAACTCGGCGTACTCCTGACCGTCGGCCAACACGTCCTGCGGCTTCACGGGCTTGTTCATGACACTCTCCTCGTTTTCACTTTGCGTGCTGTCTGCACGCATCACCACCGTAGCCCCCATGCGTGCCGCTTGCACGCATCCGTCGAGTGAGCCGTGTCACGTATCTCGACCGTCCGGAATGGACGGGCAAAGCGACTTGCCCACGCCCCCAAGCCGCCTTGACTTTCCGGACACGTCTGTCCACGATGCACACCAACTTCGCGGCAAATCCGAAATTGTTTCGGTCTTTTTCCCACGGTGCCGCGCGGTCTCATCACGGAAGGCAGACATGAGCGAAGAATCTGCGGCCACGCCCCAGCGGCGGCGCTGGCTGTGGGCGGTGCCGGTGGTGCTGGCCATCGTCGTCACCGCGGGCAGCCTGAGCGTGTACTTCTCGCAGCGCGCGCAGAGCCAGACCCAGACGGTCCTCGGCGACGCCAGCCCCGCCGACCGCGTGGACGTGCTGTTCTACGTGCAGAAGCTGGATCCGGTCAGCCAGACGCTGTCCGCGCAGGTGAGCATCGACCCCAAGGGCCGCTTCGCCGACTCCGACGGCTTCCCGGCCAAGGACATCGTGCTGCACCAGGCGGCCAGCAAGGGCGACACGATCACCTTCAAGGCCGGCAAGAACCCCGGCATCAACGACGTGCAGGTGCTGCTGTCCGACGGCGTCATCACCGACTACCCGTTCGACAGCTACAAGGCGGACTTCGCGTTCTTCGCGGAGAGCAACAACGAAGCCGCGCCGGTGGACGTCACCTTCGCCAGCGGTGACACCTTCTTCGGCCTCAGCCCGCGGGACAGCAAGACCAGCGACGGCGTCTTCACCTTCTCCGCCGACGCCGGCCGCACCGTCGGCATGTTCGCGTTCGCCCTGTTCATCATGCTGTTCATGTGGTGCCTGAGCATCGCCGCGGTGATCGCCGCGACCTTCGCCATCGCCGGCCGACACGGCCTGCTCTGGCCGTCCATGAGCTTCATGGGCGCACTGCTGTTCGCCCTCGTGCCGCTGCGCAACGCCGTGCCCGGCGGCCCGCCGATCGGCTCGGTCATCGACTTCGGCGCGTTTTTCATCGCCGAGGCGTTGATCTCGCTGTCGCTGATCTGCACGGTGGTCATCGGCTACCGGGTGGAACTGGCCAAGAAGAAGGAAAAGGAAGCGGCCGCGGCCTAGACGCGGATGCGGCCGGCGGCGACCTCGGCGGCGTAGCCGTCGTAGGCCGGCACGTAGCCGGTCTCACGGTCGGCGAGCACGTGGACCGGGCCGCCACCGGTGTAGCCCTGGTCGCGCAGCTCGACCTTGCGGCTCTTGAACGTGGACGTCTGCTCGACTTCGTCGATCACCCTGAGGAACAAGGGAATCGCGTAGCCGGGCAGGCGTTTCACCAGGTGTGCGGCCAATCCCCGGCCGTCGAGCTCGCCGCGCAGCTTGATCGCCGCCATGCCGGCGCGACCCTCCACCCCTGGCACCTCGACGCCGTAGACCACGGCCTGCTCGATCGCCGGCCACTCGTCCAGCGCGGCCTCGACCTCGGTGGTGGCCACGTTCTCGCCCTTCCACCGGAACGTGTCGCCCAGCCGGTCCACGAAGGCCACGTGCGCCCAGCCCTGGTCGCGTACCAGGTCGCCGGTGTTGAACCAGCAGTCGCCGCGGCGGAAACCGTTGCGCACCAGCTTCTTCTCGGTGGCGTCGTGGTCGGTGTAGCCGTCGAACGGGGCCCGGTCGGTGATCTTGGTGATCAGCAGGCCGACCTCGCCGGTGGTCACCTTGCGCAGGTGCCCGTCGGCGCCGCGGGCCGGCTGCCCAGTGTCGGCGTCAAAGGCGACCACCGCGAACGGCAGCGGGCACACGCCGGCCGTGCCGCCGATGTTGAGGGCGTTGATGAAGGCCACGTTGCACTCGCTGGCCCCGTAGAACTCGGCGACCCGGCCGATGCCGAAGCGCTCGGTGAACTCGTCCCAGATCTCCGGCCGCAGCCCGTTGCCCACCACCACGCGCACCCGGTGCGTGCGCTCGTTGGGCCGCACCGGCTGGTTGAGCAGATACCGGCACAGTTCGCCGATGTAGCAGAACGCGGTGGCCCGGGTGCGCTGGATGTCGTCCCAGAACCGCGAGGCCGAGAAGTTGCGGCCCAGCGCCAGAGTCGCGCCGGCGCCGAGCACCGAGGACAGCGACACTGTCAGGGCGTTGTTGTGGTACAGGGGAAGACAGCAGTACAGGGTGTCGGCCGAGGTGAGCCGCACGCCCAGGTGGCCGAGGCCGGTCATCGCCTTGAGCCAGCGGAAATGGCTCATCGGGCTGGCCTTGGGCAAGCCGGTGGTGCCGGAGGTGAAGACGTAGAACGCCTTGTCGCGGGCGTGGATCAGCGGCGTCTGCACGGGGTCGTGGTCGTCGGCGGTGACCGCGGCCTCGTCCAGGTCGGGACAGCCGGCCAGCACGTCGTCGCCGTTCGGCAGGCACAGCACCTCGCCGTGGATTTCCTTGGCCGGCAGGGATTCCAGCGCCTCCCGGCACTCGCTGCCGACGATCAGCACCGTGCTGTCGAGCAGTTTCTGGCTGTGGTTCAGGACTTCGCCGCGTTGGTGGGTGTTGAGCATGCCGGCGGTGGCCCCGAGCTTGACCACCGCGAGCACGGCGAGCAGCGTCTCCGGGCGGTTCTCGGCCAGAATGCCGACGGTGCGGCCGGGGCGCACGCCGTGGGCGTTGAGCACGGCGGCGTAGCGGTTCACCCACAGGTTGGCCTGGCCGTAGGACAGCTCGGTGTCCTCGAAGCGCAGGAACGGGCGGTCGGGGTGGCGGTGCGCGGCCCGCTGGAACACGTGGCCGACCGAGTCACGGCTGGTCGGGCCGACGGTGACCAGCCCGATCGCGCCGTGCAGCAGGCTGGGCGCGTCCATCGCCATTCCTGGCAGCGCCTTGACGACGTCGACCAGGCCGATCCGCTCCGTCGCGTTCATTTCCGGCATGCTACCGACCGGTAGGTACTCGGACAACGGTTCGCTACTTCGTTCGCAGGTCAGTGATCACCCAGTGGTCGCCTTGACGCTGGGCGGTCACGGTCAGTTCGGCCGCGGCCAGGCTGCTCTGGTTGTTGTCGCCGCGGGTGGCCTGCTGGTCCAGGAAGACCAGCAGCTGCGCGTGCTCGCCCTGCAGCAAGGTCACGCCGCTGTCCACCACTTTGGTCGTCAGCATCAGCTTCTGCGCCGGCGCCTGGCTTTTGACCTGGGAGAACAGATCGTTGTACTGGTTGCGGGCGTTGCCGGTGAGGGTCCGGGTCGCGGCCTGCTCGGTGGCGGCGGTGTTGTCGTAGCGATAGGAGAACACCTGGCCCAGCGCGGTGTTCATGTCCCCGATGACCTTGCTGGTCGCGGCCGGGTCGACCAGGGCCCGATTGGCGGTCGCGGGGTCGTCCCACAGGCCGGCGGACTCGATGCGGAACCAGCTTCCCAGGGCCACCAGGGCGATCGCCGCGGCGATGAGCCACTTCACGACTGCACCTGCACCGGCGCGAGGGCGCTGACCTGCCAGCCTTGGTCAGTACGGGTGAGGTCGGCCTCGAACCGCGTGCGCTTCGCGGTCTTCGCGCCGCCGTCCGGGGTGACGTCCAGCTGCACGGCGGCGATCAGCTTGGCGGTGCCGGCCCGCTGGTCGAGCGCCGTCACGGCGGCGTCGACAACCTGGGCCGTGGTGACGGTTTTGGCCTGTTCCAACTGTTTCCGGCTGTCCTGGCCGGTTTGCGCCAGCTGGTCGTGCAAGGTGCCGGTGGAGGCGGCCAGCCAGGCCTTCAATCCGTCGTCGACCTTGCGGTAGTCCAACGTGTTCAAGGTGGCGATGCCCCTTTCCGCGGCCTGGGTGACGGCCTGCCGGTCGAGGGCGAACAGGCGGGAGTCGTCGTGCGCGGCGCTCCACCACGACCAGCCGCCCCACGCGGCGAACACCGCCGCCAGCATCACCACGATCTTCATCTCGACTCCTCTCTTTTTGTCATGAAGGGCCCCATCCGCACGTTGAACGTCAGGATGGGGCCCTTCATGACTCATCCGTTCGGGGCGTTCTGGGCGCCGCGGACGCCGGTGCCGGAGTCGGCCGGCAGCGTGCAGCGGGCCTGGGTGTTCAACGGCTGGCCGGGCGTGACATCCAGTCCTGGCTTGCGGTTCGTGCCGTCGTAGCCGGCGGTGCAGCCGAGCGGGTCGAAGAACGTCAGCGACAGGCCGAAGTCGGCGGTGCCGTTGGCGATCGAGGTCGAGCCGGCGGCAATCGCCTGCGGGGCATCGACCAACAGTTCCTGGATGGCGTTGTGGCGGCCCAGCGCGACGGTGGAGGTGGTCAACAGGTTGGCGATCAGCACGCCGAGGCTGGGGTCGGTGTCCCGGATCAGCTGGCTGACCTGGATCGACAGCTGCGGCACGGCGCCGATGAAGCGGCGCAGGTCGCCGTCGGAGCTCTGCAGCTGCTCGGCGATGAGCTTGGCGTTCGCACCGAACTGGCTCAGCGCTTGGGCTTCGTCGTTCTGGGTTTTGAGCACGGTGGTCGAGTCGGTGACGAGCTGGGTCAGCTGCGGCATGTGCTGCGTGGCCGCGTCGACGAAGGAATGCGTGCTGTCCAACAGGGTTTGCAGATCGGTGGTCGTGCCGTGGGTGGCCGTGTCGAGCTCGTCGACCAGGGTGTGCAGGGAGTCGGGCGGCACCGATTCGACCAGACTGTCGATGTTGGTGAGCAGAGTCTGCGCGGGCAGCGGGATCTTGGTGTCGGTCTGGGGAATGACCGAGCCTTGCTGGAGGGTGGGACCGTCGGGCTTGCGGGGCTTGAGATCCACGTACTGCTCCCCCACCGCCGACCGGTTGGCCACCACCGCGTCGACATCGGCCGGGATGCCCTGCTGGACAAGGTTGAGCGTCACGTCCACGCCGTCGTCGGTGAGGGTGATCGGCCCGACCCGGCCGGCCGGCACGCCCCGGTAGGTCACCTCGGCGTTGGTGAAGATGCCGCCGGCGTCGGCCAGCTTCATGGTGACGGTGTAGCCGCCGGTGCCGAACAGACCGACGTAGCGGGCCGCGACGTAGGCGACCGCGGTCAGGCCGACCAGCAGGAACGCGACGACCTTGATGCGCACCCCGAACGTCAGCATCAGTGGCCGTCCTTCAGGTAGACGTTGAGGTAGTCGCCCTTGATGTCGTCGAGCACCGCGTCGGTGAACGGGAAGGTCACCAGCACCTGCAACGCCTTCGGCAGGTTCTCCCCCGCCGCCGCCAACTGCTGGAGCGTCGGCTGCAGGGCCTTCAGGTCGGCGACGAGATCATCCTTGCTGCGGTTGAGGGTGTCGGTGGCGACCGCGCTCAAGCGGTTGAGGGCGTCGACCATCTTCGTCAGGTTGTCCCGCTGCTGCGCCAACACAGTAATGCCCAGCGTCAGCCCGTCGATGGCCCCGACGATCTGACTCTTGCGGTCGTCCAGAGTCTGGGCCAGTTTCGCCATGCCGTCCAAGGCTTTAGTGATGTCGTCGCGGCGCCCGTCCAGACCGGCCACTAGCAAGTCTATTTTGGACAGTAGGTCGCGGACGTTCTCCTCGTTCCCGTCCAGGGCCGCATTCACCTGCTGGGTAATGGTCTGGAGTTGGGCCACGCCGCCACCGTTGAGCACCATCGACAGCGCCCCCAGCACCTCTTCCACCTGCGGGTTTCGGTTGGTTCGGGCGAGCGGGATCATCGCCCCGTCGGTCAGCGCCGGCCTGCTGCCATTGGCCGTCAGCTCGATGAACTTCTCGCCGAGCAGGCTGGACTGTCGGAGGTAGGCGTGAGCGTCGACCGGCAGGCGCACCTCGCCGTTGACCGTCATGGTCACCAGCGCGCTCCAGCCGTCCGGGGCGAGCCGTACCGTGTCGACCCGTCCGACCGGCACGTCGTTCACCCGCACCGCCGCCTGCGGCACCAGGTCCAGCACGTCGGCGAACTGGGCCGTGACCCGGTACGGCCGGCTGCCGACATCCGCCCCGCCCGGCAGCGCACAGGCCGTGACGAGGAGAAGCGTTGCCAGGGCGAGGAGTCTGCGCATCAGCCCACCGCCGGCAACGGCAGGACCGGCTGCTCACCGGGCGCGAACTCCCTGATGTTGACCCGTCCGGACAAGGACTTCGCCGTCGGGTCGTAGGCGTTGAGCACATTGCCCAGGGCCAGCGGCGCGACCTTCAGAGCCTCGTCCAGCGACGCCCGCTCCTTGGTCAACACCTGGCTGACGGCCGACAGCTTGTCCACATTGGACTTGAATCGGCTCCGGTTGTCCTGGATGAACTGCTTCACCGCTTGCAGCGCCGTGGCCAGCTGGGACAGCGCCGCACCCAGATCGTTCCGGTCGGCCGCCAGGAAGTCAGAAACCTGGGCCAGCCGGTCGGTCACATCCCGGACCTGGTCGTCGCTCGCGGCCAGCGTGGCGGTGAACTTCTGCAGGTTGTCGACCGTGCCGGTGAAGTCGTCCTTGCTCCCGGCCAGCGTGCCCGCCGCCTGACCCAACTGCTTGATCATCGTGTTCAGCTTCTGCCCGTTGCCTTCGAGCACTTCCGCCCCGGTCTTCACCAGGTCGGACAGCGCCCCGTCGCCGTTCGCGCCGTCCGGACCGAGGGCGGTGGCCAGCTGGTTGAGGCTGCCGTACAACTGGTCCAGCTCGACCGGCGTCGCCGTGTCGTCCTCCCGGACCGTCGCGTCCGGCCCGAGCTCGGGTCCGGTCGAGTACGCCGGCGCCAGCTGGACGAACCGATCGGACACCAGGCTCGGTGCCATGATCACCGCCTTTGCCTCGCGCGGCACCTTGATTCCCGGCTCCACGGTCAGCCTGACCCGCACCTGCGTGCCAGCCGGCCGGACCTCGTCCACCGTGCCGACCTTGACCCCCAGCACCCGCACGTCCGACCCGGCGTAGACGCCCACCGCTTCGGTGAAGTAGGCCGTGATGTGCAGCGATGGCACGACATTCAACGGGCCGAACACCGTACTGGCCATCACCAGGAGCACGCTCAGGAGCTGGTTCATCAGTTGCCTCCCGAGCCCGGAGCCGCACAGTCCCGGCCCGGCGTCGACGGCACCAGTCCGCACAGATACGTGTCGATCCACCGGCCGTTGCCCAATGCGTTGTCCAGCAGCCGGTAGTAGGGCCCTAGCAGGGACAGTCCTCTGTCCAGGTTGTCCTGGTTGCGGTGCAGCACATCCGTCACCCGGTCCAGCTGCTCCAGGGTCGGCCCCAGCTGCGCGGTGTTGTCGCTGACCAGCCCGGCCAGCTGCTGGGCCAGTGCCTGGCTTCCCCGCAGCAGGCCGGAAATCGCCGCCCGTCGCTGCTGGACCTCTTGCAGCAGCAGCGCGCCGTCCCCGATCAGCTGCTGGAACTGGTCGTCCCGGTCGGCCAGCGTCTTGGTGATCTGCTGGGTGCCGGCCAGCAGCTGCTTGAGCTGGGTGTCGCGGTCCGAGATCGACTTGGCCAGGCCGGACAGGCCGTCGACGGTGGCCCGGATGTCGGCCGGTGCGTTGCGGAACGTGTCGCTGAGGACCTGGAAGCTCTTGGCCAGCTGGCCGGTGTCGATCTGGGTCACGGTGCCGGCCAGGTCATCGAACGCCGCCACCACGTCGTACGGCGCGGCTGTGCGGTCCCGGGGAATGGGCTGGCCCGGATCCTGCGGGCCGCTGCCCTTCGGGTCCAGCTCCAGGTACTTCTGGCCCAGCAGCGTCTTGATCTCGATGGATGCCGTGGTGCGGTCGCCGATCCAAGCGTCCCGGACCCGGAACGCCACCCGCACCTGGTTACCGGCCAACGCCACCGCCGTCACCTCGCCCACCTTCACCCCCGCCACCGCCACCTCGTCGGCCGGCTTCAGCCCCGCCGCCTCGGTGAAGTAGGCGGCATAGCCGGTGGTCCCGAACGGCAGCTCGTCGGCGAAGAACACGGCCGCGGTGACGAGCGCAGTCACCGTCACGCCGACCACCGCGACCAGCACGGGGTTGAGTTCCAGGAAGCTGCGTTTCATCGGCACCTCCCTGCCGTCACCGGAATCCCCGGTGTCGCGCCGCCCGGGGGTGCGGGCGCGTCCGTGGTGGCCCCACACAGGTAGAAGTTCAGCCAGGAGCCGTAGGACGCCGTGCGGCCGATGGCGTCGAGCTTGGTCGGCAGAGTGGCCAGGAACTGGTTGACCAGGCCCTCGTTGGCGGCCAGGTTGGCGGCCACCCCGCCCAGTTGGGCGATGTCGTCCTTGAGCGGCTGGCGACCCTGCTGGAGCAGGCTTGTGGTGGCGTCGGCCAGACCGGACAGCCCGCTGACAGCGTCGCCGATCGACGTGCGGTCGGCGGCGAGGCCGGTGACCAGCTGCTGGGTCGTGGACACCAGCGCCGATAGCTGGTCGTCGTGGGAATTCACCTGGGCCAGCACGGAGTTCAAGTGGTCGACGACCTGGCCGATCACTTGGTCCCGTTGGGCCAGCGTGGACGTCAGGGAGGCGGTGTGGGCGAGCAGGTCGTCGACAGTGCCGCCCTCGCCCTGCAACACCTGCACGATCTCGCCGGCCATCTGGTTGACGTCACCGGGCGACAAGGCCCGCAGCAGGGGCTTGAACCCGTTGAGCAGCGCGGTCAGGTCCAGGGCCGGGGAGGTGCGGGCGAGCGGGATCTGCCCGCCCGGGGACAGCAGTTGGTTGGGATCGCCGGCGCCCTCGCCGAGAGCGATGTAGCGCTGCCCGACCAGATTCCGGTATTTGATCGCCGCGGTGGTCGAGGCGGGCAGCGGATGATCCCGTTCCACCGAGAACTCGACCTCGGCCACCCGCTGCTCGGCTACGGTGATCCGCTGCACCTGCCCGACCTTCACGCCGGCGATCCGAACGTCGTCGCCCACGGCCAGTCCGATCGCGTTGCTGAACCGGGCGGTGTAGTCGACGGTGTCCCCATTGCCGGGACTGGCGATAGCCACGGCCAGCGCCGCGGTCGCTACACCGGTGACCAGAACGAAGACCAGGCCCTTGATCAGCGGGACCTTGATGGTCACCGGACAGTCACCTCCGTCCCACGATAGAGCGGCCCGACCAACACGCTGGCCCAGGTGGGGACGTCCTGGCCCAGCAGCGCGCCGATGAAGGTGTTCTCCTGCACGGAATTGGGCGCAGCGGTCACTGGGTAGCAGGTGGGGTTTCCCTGGTCGTCGTAGCCGGGCGTGTCCTTGCCGGGCACGTACTTTCCCCTTGCCGGCTGGACGTTCACCGTGACGTGCAGGCCGGGTTCGTTGGTTCCCTTGCCCAGCACCTTGTCCATCTCCGGCGCGAAAGCGGTGAGGGCTCGCAACATGCACGGGTACTCGGGCGAGTACTTGGCCAGCAGGCTCAGGGTCGGCACGCTAGCGTTGGACAGTCGGATGATGTTGTCGCCGTTGCGTTGCAGGAAGGTCGCGAGGTCCTGGGAGCCGGTGGTGAGGTTCTGGAACAGGCTCACCAGGTTGGCCCGCTGGTCGGCAATGGTGCGGCTGGTGGTGGTGAGATCGGACAGCGCCTGCACGACATCCGGGGCGATGCGGCTGTAGTTGTCGGTCACCTGCGCCAGTTCCCGCAGGCCGGCGGTGAACTCGTCGAGGTGCGGGGTGAACTGGTCGACGTCGCTGCCCAGCCAGGTAAGGGTCTGGCCGAGCGCCGCGCCGCGCCCGGCCAGCGCTCCGGCCAGAGTGCTCAGGATGGCGGAGAGCTTCTGCGGCTGCACGGACTGGAGCATCGGCATCAGCTCGCCGACCACCTGCTCCACCTCGACCGCCGCCGCTGAGCGGTCCTGTCCGATCACATCCCCGGCGGCCAGGTGGCGGCCGACTTTGCCCTGCGGGGCAATGAGATCCACGTAGCGCTCGCCGAACAGGGTCTTGGGTAGCATGCGCGCGGTGACGTCGGCCGGGATCTGGTTGACCAGGTCCGGCCGCAGGGCGAGATCGAGTTCGGCCCCAGCACCGTCGGTGCGGACGGCCCGGACCTCGCCGACGACCACGCCCCGCAGCTTCACCTCCGCGTCGGGGTGCAGCTGGTTGCCGACGTGGTCGGTCCGCAGCGTCACCAGCGCGACCGACGTGAAGTCCTTGCGGTACACGGCCACCGCCAGCGCCACGACCAACGCCATGATCGCCAGGTAGACCAGGCCGAACAGCCGCTTCATCCGGCCACCTTGACCGTGGTGGTGGCGCCCCAGATGGCCAGGCTGAGGAAGAAGTCCAGCATGCTGACCGCGACGATGGTGGTCCGCACCGCTTTGCCGACTGCGATGCCGACGCCGGCCGGGCCGCCGGTCGCGCGGTAGCCGAAGTAGCAGTGCACCAGCATCACGACGACGCTGAACACCAGCACCTTGCCGAACGAGTACAGCACGTCGTCGGGCGGCAGGAACAAGCCGAAGTAGTGGTCGTAGGTGCCGGCCGACTGGCCGTAGAACACCACGGTGATCTCCCTCGACGCGAGGTACGAGCAGAGCAACCCGATGGCGTACAACGGAACCACGGCGACGAAGCCGGCCACGACCCTGGTGCTGACCAGATACGGCAGGCTGCGCACGGCGATGACCTCCAGCGCGTCGACCTCCTCGGCGATCCGCATCGCCCCCAGCTGGGCGGTGAAGCCGGAACCCACCGTCGCCGACAGGGCCAGGCCCGCGACCAGCGGGGCGATCTCCCGGGTGTTGAAGTAGGCCGACATGAAGCCCGAGAACGCCGCCACACCGATCTGGTTGAGCGCCGAATACCCTTGCAGACCAACGACAACACCGGTGAACACGGTCATGCCGACCATCACGCCCACGGTGCCGCCGATCACCGCCAGCGCGCCCGAACCGAAGCCGACCTCGGCCAACAGGCGGATGACTTCCTTGAAATAGCGTCGGATCGCGAACGGGATCGCCGCCAGGGCGCGCAGGAAGAACAGCAGCTGGTCGCCGAGCGCCTCCATCACATCCCCTTCGACGGCACGATCCGCAGGTACACCGCGGTGATCACGGCGTTGACCAGGAACAGCAGCAGGAACGTGATCACCACCGACTGGTTGACCGCGTCACCCACGCCCTTCGGCCCACCCTTGGGGTGCAGGCCGCGGTAGGACGCCACCACGCCGGCCAGGAAGCCGAAGATCATCGCCTTGAGCTCGCTCACCCACAGGTCCGGCAGCTGGGCCAGGGCCGCGAAGCTGGCCACGTACGCGCCGGGCGTGCCACCCTGCATGATCACATTGAAGAAGTAGCCACCGGCCACGCCGACCACGCTTACCAAACCGTTCAGCAGCACCGCCACCGAGGTCGCGGCCAGCACCCTCGGCACCACCAGCCGGTGGATCGGCGAGACCCCCAGCACCGCCATCGCGTCGATCTCCTCGCGGATCGTCCGCGACCCCAGGTCGGCGCAGATCGCCGAGCCGCCGGCGCCCGCGATGATCAGCGTCGTCACGATCGGGCTGGCCTGCTGGATGATCGCCAGCACACTCGCCGCCCCGTCGAACGACTCGGCCCCGATCTGGGCGGTCAGCGAGCCCAGCTCCAGGCCGATCACCGCGCCGAACGGGATCGAGACCAGCATCGAGGGGAGGATGGACACGCCGGCCACGAACCAGAACTGCTCGACCAGCTCCCGGTACTGGAACGGCCGCCGCAACAGCTGGCGGAGAACTTCCAGCCCCAGTGCGAACATCTGGCCTACGGCGGTCATCGGGCCGCCTCGCAGGTCGCCGTGCCGCCACAGAGGAACGTCAGCACCGTGCGCAACGTGTTGCCCGGGCCGGAAACCAGGCCGGTGAACAGCGGGTCGAGGTTCTCGGTGACGCCGCAGTGGTGGAACGGCGGGATGGTGAACGTGCCGGAGATGGTGCCGGTGGACAGCGGGCTGAGGAACGGGCCGCTCTGCACGATCACCGCCTCGTCGCTGCGACAGTTGGGGCCCATGTTCAGCGGCACCCCGTGCACCTTGGCGCTGGTCAGGCCGAATGTCGCGTGGATGGTCGCGGTGAGGGTTCCGTTCAGCAGCACCGACTGCACCGGCGCGGTGGAGACCACGGTGATCGTCGCGGTGGCCGGCATGAAGCCGAAGGTGACGAAGTAGCTGTCGGCCGGCGGCAGCGTGAGCGCGCCGGTGATCTCCACCCGCAACGGGTTGCTGCCCGGCACGATCACGAACTGGCCGTCCAGCCGGCCCGGCCCGATGACCAGATCGGAGCCCAGCTTGGCGACCCGGGTCGTGGTGTCCACCCGATAGTGCACCGGCGTTGGCGGGTTGTCGGCCGGCTGCGCGCTCGCCGGCACGTTGTCGGCCGCCGGTGTCGGGGCCGCGTTCGCCGACGTCCCGGCGCCGATCGCGCAGCCGATCAGGACGGCGAGCGCCCACCACCGCTTGGCCATGAATTCCCCATCGCCGAGAATTGCCTGCCGGCGGACGCTACCCACGAGTAGCCGGCCTCACAAGGAAAAGTGGACGCCGGCCGGAAACTTGTCAGAGGCGGATAAATTCCACGACCCAACCATTGCGCAGCCCCGACAAACTCAGGGTTTGAGTGTCTCCAAGACACCCAAACCATGCCGGGCCAGGTCTCCAACCACCCCAAACCTCCCGGGTTTGTGGCGGTTGGCGATCTCCACGGCGGGGTTTGTAGGTCTTGGAGACACTCACACTCTTAGCAGCCCTCGGCCTTGGTGAAGGCGCGGTCGAGCGCGGCGTTCTGCCGGAGGGTGGTCTTGGGGTCGCCGGCATCGCTCAGGGCGGCCATCCCCGTGTTCACGTCGGCGACGGCCTGGGACAACCCGGCATCGTCGCCGGGGGCCACCTGAGCGAGACGGGATCTGGCCTGGTGCAAGGACTCCTGGGCGGAGTCGATGGTGGCCAGGGCCTTGGCCACGGCCGAGGAGCCATCCGGCACGGGCGGCGGGCCGGCGGCACGGATGGCGGCGGCCTCCTTGGCCAGGCCTGCGGCGAGGGTGTCGAGGAAGGAGGCCAGGTCGGCAGGGGTCTGTTGCGGGGCGGCGGTGATCGAGGGCGTGGCGCGGCAAACGCTTGCGGCCCAGGCGATGGCCGGGGCGTCCGGGTCAGGGGCGGGTGGTGGCGCGCCGCAGGCAGTGAGCAGCAGAGGGCCCAGGAGCAGGGCAGCAGATGCGGGGCGAATCATGCGGGCAGGGTCGACCTGCCCGAGCGAAGCCGACAAGACGGCCGACAGAATTTGTCACGGACGCACAATCCCCGCCCGAAATCCCTAACCGATGGACGTGAGAACGCCGTTGCGGGAGCCGACGATCAGGTGACCGTCGGCCGAGAGAGCCGGATAGGAGTCGACCGGGGCGCCGACGTTGACGTCGAACAGCACGTGGCCGTCGGGGGAAAGACCGAAGACATGGCCGGCCTGGTTGGCGTAGTACAGCCGGTAGGAACGATCCAGCACGGTGGAGCTCCAGATCTCCTGACCATCGACCTTGTACGACCGGGCGACCTTGCCGGTCGTCACGTCGAACGCGGTGACGGTGCCGCCGTGATCACCGACGTAGGCCAGCCCGCTGGCGGTGACGGCCGGCGACGAGTAGGTGATGAAGCGCGGCACGCTCCACGCCTGCGACCCATCCGGGTGGTAGGCCCACTCACGGGAGCCGTTGGTGCCCAACAGAACCGTGCCGTCCGGCCCTAATCCGGCCGACACCTCGGTGATGTCGTCGTGCGGGTCGCGGTGCCACCGGACCGCGCCGCTGGCGTCGACGGCGGTGACGCCAGCGTCGGCGGTGGTGTAGATCCGCGACCCGTCGGTGACCACGGACCCGTATGACGTCTGCCCCACCGAGACGGTCCACAGTAGACGGCGGCTGCCGACGTCGATGGCGCTGACGTGCCCGGCGAGGTCTCCGACGTAGACGACCTTGCCGTCCACGGTGGCCGGCGAGGTCGGCGTTCCCGGCAGCACCACCGACCAGAGCAGCTGGCCAGCCGGGGACAGCACCAACAGCCGCGGACCGGGCGTAGCGAACACGATGTCCCCACTGGGCAATACCAGTGAGGACACCGAAAGATCACCGCCGCCGGTGTACCCCGAGTCGTAGGTCCACCGGTCCTCGCCGGTCGCCGGATCGATGGCGTGCAGCACGCCGGCCGACGACGAGGCGTAGATGGTGCCATCCAAGCCGATGACCGGGCCGGGCGTCACCGCGCCTTCCAGGTTCCGCCGCCACCGCACGGTGCCCGACACCGGACCATCCGATGTGGACGATCCGCTGTGCCGGGCGTCGTGCAGCGCGGCCGGCCACGCCGACCACGTCAAGACGCCCGGCCCCGAAGACGGCAAGGCGGTCGAGGACGAGACAGTCGCCACCGGAGCGGCCACCGGTGCGGCGCAGCCACCGACGAGCAGCAAAGCCATGGCCAGCAGTAACTTCCGCACGACTCCACCCTAACCACGAGTGGGCCGTGAAGATCCTTACGGAAGTCTGACTACGAGAAGTGCGTCTGCGGCCGCGCCAGCTCGACCCCGTCCACGAACACGTCCACCTTCTCGTTGTAGAAGGCGATCATCCCGGCGATCGGCAGCAGCTGCCGGGTCGGGAAGTCGTAGCACCAGGCCAGATCCGCGTGCACGGTGTCGCCGGAACGCACCGACCAGTACCCGGTGGTCCGCCCCTTGTACGGGCACGCCGTCTCGGTCGACGACGGCACCAGGTGGGAGAAGTCGACCTCGGTGCGGTTGAGGTAGTAGCGGGTCGGCAGCCCGGTCTCGAACACCAGCACCGGCGAGGAGGACTCGGCCAGCGCCAGCCCGTCCAGCTCCACCCGGACCGTCCGGGTCGAGCGCAGCGCGTCCACCCGCGTGTACGGGTTGCGCGGGTGGACGAAGATCTCCTCGTCCTCCTCGAACCAGGAATCCAAGGCGTCCCAGTCGAACTTGACCAGGCCGTCCTCGAACACCCGGACCGTGCCGGGCAAGCTGGCCGAGTCGACGCGCAGCCCGTGCCGGCGGGCGGGCCCGTGGCGCAGCTGCTGCACATGGTCCTCGTCGACCAGCACGTCCGGATCGATGTCGGCGACGGGGATGTAGTACTGCGGATAGAAGGGCCATTCCCAGACGTAGCGGGCGTCGGTCGTGTCGAAGACGGTCCGGCCGCCCAGCACTCCCCGCACGCGGCGGGGCGCCGGCTCGCTGTGGCCGGCCGGCACGGGCGCTTCGGGATAGTCGCGCGTCACGAGTTCGAGCCTAGGTTCTTGTCACGGGGTGAGCAATTCCCACAACACCAAATCTGTCAGGGAACCGCAACTTTCCCGCCCCTTCTTGCCGGCCGGTAAGGCCCTCATTAACTTCGGCCGGCAGACACGTTCTCTTCTCGGGGCTGACAACACGAAAGAAGGACGGCTGTGAATCATCGAACATTGGGGGCGGCCACCGCGGCCGCGCTGGTGCTGACCGGCCTGGCCGTCGGGGCCGGCGTGTCGGCGGCGGCATCCACCGCGGTGGACAAGACGCTGACGTTCACCTGTCCCTTCCCGCTGATCGGCAACCAGACGCTGGCGGTGCGGATCAAGGCCACCATGTCCACTCCGGACACTGTCGGCGGCGATCTGGTGACGACCGACTTCTCAGCCACGGCAACGGTTCCGCCCACCGCCACGCAGGGCCTACAGCTGGTCGGCGCGACCACCATCGAGGGCACCGCGCAGGCCGGCGTGACGCTGAACGAGGCCGGAACCCCGTTGGACATCACCATTCCCGGCCTGACCATCCCGTCCACGCCGGTGCCGGCCTCGGGTTCGTTCGACACGGTGGCCTCCGGCCCGGTGCCGACCGCGACGATCACCAAGGCCGGCACCACCACCGTGAGCGTCGGCGGCTTCTCCACCACGCTGACGCCGAAGAAGGCCGACGGCACGCCGACCGGCCTGGGCACCTTCACCTCCGACTGCACCCTGAACCCGGGCCAGGACGCGCAGCTGATCAGCTTCCAGGTGTCCGACGGCCCGCCGCCGACCACCACCACGACCACCCCGCCCCCAACGACCACCACCACTACGACAACTCCGCCGCCCACAACAACAACCACGACAACAACCGCACCGCCGACCACGACAACGGCCCCCGGCGGTATCACCTACAGCTACGGCATCAAGGGCCGCTCGGTGCTCAAGAGCCTGCACGGCACGGTGCCGATCAACGGCGGCATCACCGCTAAGCTCGACCTGAGCACCGGCAAGTACACCGCCGACCTGGCCCTCGACCCGACCACCGCCAGGTTCAGCATGTTCGGCTTCCTGCCGGTCACCACCAGGATCGCCTTCCGGCCCGAGGGCAAGACCACCGGCGCCGTCACCAACGGCGCACTGGACGCGACCTCCAAGCTGACCATCAAGATGCCGCAGATCAGTGTGTTCGGGCTGCCCATCAGCCGGTCCAACTCCTGCGGCACCAGTAAGCCGTCGGTGGTCAGGATGACCTCCGGCCCCGGCTTCGACGTGCTCAAGGGCGGCAAGCTCAGCGGTGGCTACGCGATCGCCCCGCTCACCGGCTGCGGTCCGTTCACCGGATTCATCAGCGCGTTGGCCAGCGGCCCCGGCAACACCATCGACCTGACCCTGGCCGCGAAACCGACCGCGTGACGACAAGGCCGCCTTGCCTGTGGCAGGGCGGCCTTGTGCACGAAACCTGCATTCGGTGTGCCTGAGAGCGGGACTCGCGGGGGTTTGTCACCGGCTGACAAGCCGCGGTCGGAAAAGCTGTGAAAGGACTGACAAGAACCGGCTCGCCTTTGACAGCGGACAGTAAGGTCGCAGCAGCAGAATTCCGGTGTCACAACGAGGTGGCGAGCGATGACGGCTGTCCGCACCGACGCGAGCCAGCTGTGGGCCCGCGTGCCCAGTCACCTCGGGGCCCGCTTCCGCCCGTATGCCGGCCGGCTGGCCCGGGACGTGGTCCGCGAGATCCAGCACGCGGTCCCGGCCTACGCCCGCCCGCTGCGCGGCAAGTTCGGCCAGGTTCTGGTCGGCGGTGTGGAGCGGGCGATCGTGCACTGCTTCGACAGCGTCGGCAACCCGCGGGCCGAGAGCACGGAGTGGACTGCCTGGTTCAGATACGTCGGCCGGGTCGAGTTCAGCGAGGGCCGCGGCACCGAGTCGTTGCAGACCGCGGTCCGGGTCGGGGCCCGCGTCGCGTGGCGCAACCTGTCCAGCGCCGGCCGCGAGCTCGGCATCCCGCCGGACGTGCTGCTGCTCACCGCCGAGGCGATCTTCGCCTACGTCGACGAGCTGTGCCGGGTCGCCGTCGAGGGCTACGCCGAGGCGCGGCGCCAGGCCACCGCCGGCGACGAACGCCAGCGGACGCAGCTGCTGCGGCTGATCCTGGCCGACCCGCCGACGCCCACGGAATCGATTGAGGCGCAAGCGCTTGCCGCCGACTGGCCACTGCCGCCGAGCGTCGCGGTGATCGCCCTCACCGCCGACACCCCGGCGCCGGCCGACGGCCTGACCGACGGCAGCTGCATCCTCACCGCCCACCCCGACCAGGTGGTCCACCGCACCGCGGCGCTGCTCGCCGTCGGCCCGACCGTGCCGCTGGCCCAGGCCCGGCAGTCGCTGATCCTGGCCCGCCGCGCGGTTGTCCTGGCCCAGCGCGGCGTCATCGCCGGCCCGGTCGTGCGCTGCGACGACCATCTGCTCACCCTGCTGCTGCACGCCGACGACTTCCTGCTCGACGAGCTGAGCCGCCGCTGCCTGGCCCCGTTCGCCGGCCTCACCCCGAAGCAGCGCGAGCGGCTGTCGGCCACGCTGCTGGCCTGGCTCGACACCCGCGGCGGGGTCAACGAGATCGCCGCCCGCCTCGACGTGCACCCGCAGACCGTGCGCTACCGCATGCACCAGATCGACCGGCTCGCCGGCCACCTCATCCACGACCCGGTCCGCCGGCTGGAACTGGAGATCGCGCTGCGGCATGGTTGACGCCGTGTACGACCGCGACCACGCCAGCAAGTCGCTGGGCATCGTCATCGAGCAGGACGAGCCCGGCCAGGCCACCGCCACGATGACCGTCACCGAGCCGATGCTCAACGGGCACGGCATCGCCCACGGCGGCTACGTGTTCCTGCTCGCCGACACCGCGTTCGCCTACGCGTGCAACAGCTACGGCCCGGTGACTGTCGCCCAGTCGGGCCAGGTGACCTTCCTGCGGCCGGCGGCGCTGGGCGACGAGCTCGTCGCAAGGGCGACCGAGCGCGACCGCTTCGGGCGCAACGGCATCTACGACGTGACGGTGACGCGGGCGGACGGCGCGGTGATCGCCGAGTTCCGGGGGCAGAGTCGTCAGACTCAGACCTGAACGCGGGTCCAGGTGTGCAGCACCTTCTCCAGGGCCACCGCCGACGCGGCGCCGTCCATGGCCGCCGCGGTGCGCAGACCGCCGCCGACCAGCCGCAGGCGCAGCTCGCGGTCCAGCATCAGCCGGACCAGCGACTCGGCCATGGCGTGCGCGTCGCCCGGCTCGACCAGCAGGCTGTCCCGGTCGTGCTCGGCGAACTCGGACACGGCGCTGCCGCGGACGCCGACCACCGCCGAGCCGCACGCCATCGCCCGGGCCGCGCTCGCCGCGCTGCCGAGGTGGACGGCGTCACGCTGGTACACCTGGCGCACCAGCTCGTAGGTGGGCAGCGACCTCAGGTAGCGGATCCAGCTGGGGAGCTGCTCCGGGCGGCGACCTTCGCCGAAGGCGGTGACCTCCATGGTGGGCAACAGGGCCCGGGTCCGTTCCAACGCCTCCAACGCGGTCGCCGCCCCGGAGTCCGGTCCGACCAGCACGCTCACCCGGTGCCCGCGCGGTAGCGCCGGATGTGGCGGCCGGAAGACCGCGAGGTTGAGCCCCTGCGACACGACTGTCACGGCGGAGCTGGGCACACCGAGTCCATTCAGGACGCCGGCGAGGCGCTCCGACGTGGCGATCTTGGGCACGGCCAGCCGCAACTCAGGGTCCGCCCCCCACTGCTCACGGGACTGAACCAGCTGCCCTGCCCGACCGTGGCGGTCGGACAACGCGGGCAGCAGCTTCGACGTGCTGGCGTCGGTCGCCAGCACGACATCCCCGTCCGGCACGCAGTCCGGGGTCAACCGTGCGGTCGTCACGACCCGCACCGAGGACAGGCCGCGGCCCCTGCGCGACCAGCCGGGCACTCGCAGCCCGGCCCGCGCACGCAGCCGGACCACGCTGATCTCGTGGCCACGGGCCGCCAACTCGTCGGCATATCCCTGGATCACCTGCGCACCGACAACCGGTGTCGGACACACGAAGGTGACACGCATACCGGCACTCCACTCCACTAGAGACGTCAGATGCCCCGCACATCGAGCCCGGGGCCCCGACGTTACGACCCCGTGGGGCCGCAACCGGTTCAACTGCGCCACCCCCGCCGGGGTTATGCGGCCGTTCAGCCCAATCCGCGACCACGCCGGCGGGGCTGTTGTCACCGTCGGTAGCCGACATGAGGGTGACTGCGGCAAACGCAGCAACGCCGCTGAGCCGAGTGCAGCACGTCGTCCCTCGACCGGGTGGTCATCGCGGGTTTTGTTGCCAGCAAAGCGAAAGTGACGCTGTAACGCGCCGTGTGCGAAACCCGAGAAGGATCGTGGACGTCCACCTCGTTCTCCTTGATCCAACACCGTTGAGGTCGTCGCAGTCGGTCCTGCACAAGGGAATGCGTATGAGAGGGCAACCGAGGGGGACCCCGAGGATGGCACTGCTGCCGCACGAGCACTCGCACCTGTTGGCCGTCACGTCCACCCGATTCCGCGGCCGGCACCGGCACCACCGGTCGCCGCTGACCGTGTGGGAGAGCCGGTACCGCACCGCGGTGATCATGTCCGATGTGCTGGCCACCGCGATCGCCACCCTGCTCGCGACCGTCCTGATCGGACGCGAGCTGCCCGACTACCTCGGCCAGCTGCCCCGGCTGGTCAGCGTGGCCGCGCTGCTCATCGTGGTCGCCGCGCTGCCGGCCAACCGCGCCTGGGACCCCAAGGTCCTGGGTCAGGGCGCCGAGGAGTTCCGAAGACTGGGCAAGGCGCTGATCGCCACCGCCGTGACACTGTCGGTGGCCGGCGTCGCCTTCGAGCTGACGCACCTGCGGTTGTGGGTGTTCTTCGTCGTGCCGGCGGTCGGGGTCATCGCGTTCCCCGGCCGCTATCTGCTGCGCCGGCTGCTGCACAGCCGCCGCGGCAAGGGTGAGTGCCTGCTGCCGGTGATGGCCGCGGGCAGCGTGGAGTGGGCGGCCGACCTGATCACCCGCACCCGCAAGGAGCCGCACAACGGCTGGCGGGTCGAGGCCGTGTGCACGCCGGACGGCTTCGGCCAGGACGGCACGCAGGAGGTCGCCGGCGTGCCGGTGGTCGGCGGGCTCGGCGACCTGACCGAGCGGGCTCAGCCCGGCGGCTACCGGGTGGTCGCGGTGGCGTCGGATCCCTATTGGACCCCCATGCAGCTGCAGCGACTGGCCTGGGAGCTGGAGGACACCGAGTCGGAGCTGGTGGTCGCGCCGGTGCTGATGGAGCTGGCCGGGCCGCGGCTGCACGTGTCCGGTGTGGTCGGCCTGCCGCTGCTGCGGGTGCAGGCGCCCACGTTCGGCCGGGCCAAGCGGGTGATCAAGAACATCGTCGACCGGGTCGGCGCGCTGGTGCTACTGACGCTGCTGACGCCGGTGCTGCTGGCCATCGCGGTGATCGTCAAGGCCGACGACCGCGGTCCGGTGCTGTTCCGCCAGAAGCGGATCGGCCGCGGCGGCAAGCCGTTCACCATGTGGAAGTTCCGCACCATGGTGGTCAACGCCGACGCGCTGCTCGACCAGCTGCGGGCCAGCAACCAGGGCGCGGGCCCGCTGTTCAAGATGCGCCAGGACCCGCGGATCACCGGGCCGGGCCGGCTGCTGCGGCGGTACTCGCTGGACGAGCTGCCGCAGCTGGTCAACGTGCTCACCGGCGGGATGTCCCTGGTGGGGCCGAGGCCGCCACTGCCGCACGAGGTCGAGCAGTACGGCTCGGACGCCGGGCGGCGGCTGCTGGTCAAGCCGGGGCTGACCGGGCTGTGGCAGATCAGCGGACGCAGCGACCTGCCGTGGGAGGAAGCGCTGCGGCTGGATCTGCGGTACGTGGAGGACTGGTCGCTGGCGTTGGACGCGGTGATCCTGTGGAAGACCGTGCGCGCGGTCTTCAGCGGACAGGGTGCGTACTGACATGGCCGGCTGGCTGGGGGTGCGGGCACTGGTGACCGGCGCGACCGGGTTCATCGGTTCCCACTTGGTGAAGAGGCTGACCAGGCTCGGCGCCGTCGTGCACGCGGTGAGCCGGCGGGTGCGCGCGGAGGACGCGGTGACGTGGCACGTCGCCGACCTCTGCGACGCCGACCAGGTCAGCGACGTGGTGCGTGCGGCGGATCCGGAAGTGGTGTTCCACCTCGCCAGCGAGGTCACCGGCGCGCGGGAGGTCCGGCTGGTCCGGCCCACCCTGGAGAGCAATCTGGACAGCGCGGTCAACCTGCTCACGGCGGTCGCCGACGCCGTGCCGACCGGCCGGCTGGTGCTGGCCGGCTCGGTGGAGGAGCCGCGACCCGAGGACGGCGACACGGTGGCGTGTTCCCCGTACGCGGTGGCCAAGTGGGCTGTGTCGGGCTACGCGCGGATGTTCCACCAACTCTGGGACGTGCCGGTCACCACGCTGCGCATCGGCATGGTGTACGGCCCGGGGCAACAGGATCTGCGCAAGCTCATCCCGTACGTGACAACGGCGTTGCTACGCGGTGAGTCCCCGGCGCTGACCAGCGGAACCCGGTTGGTGGACTGGATATACGTCGACGACGTGGTCGACGCGTTCCTGGCCGCGGCCGGCTCGGAACGGGCGCCGGGGCAGGTGTTCGACATCGCGTCGGGCAGCCAGCTGTCGATCCGGGACACCGTGGAGCTGTTGGCGAAAATCATCGGGGCGCACCAGCAACCGCGCTTCGGGGCCGTCGCCGACCGGCCGCTGGACCGGGCCCAGGTGGCCGACATCGGGCCGGCCGGTGAACTGCTCGGCTGGCGTCCACGTACTAGCCTGGAGACCGGGCTGCGCCGGACGGCAGCGTGGTATTCCACGACATGGGCTAGGTAACTCTCCTACCCTGTAACGGATTCGACCGGAACGTCCGATATCCCAAGCGATCGGTCAGGGTTCGCTGGAGGTGGGACGCTCATGTCGGTGTCGGTCGTGAACCTGACGGTGCACGGGATCGGACCGACCGAGCGCCCACTGGAACCCGACGAGGACCGCACCTGGGTCACCGTCGAACAGTTCGAACAGGTGCTGGACGCGGCGGTGGGGCGATCGGATGTGCGGATCACCTTCGACGACGGCAACGCCTCCGATGTGCGGATCGCGTTGCCGCGTCTGGTGGAACGAGGTCTGAAGGCTGACTTCTTCGTGCTGGCCGGGCTGTTGGGACAGCCCGGCCGGCTCGACCTGCCCGGACTGCACGAGCTGATGCGGGCCGGCATGCGGATCGGCTCGCACGGCTGGGCCCACCGGGACTGGCGGCGGCTGACCGACGAGCAGGCGCGCGAGGAGATCGGGCAGGCCAACAAGGTCCTGGCCGAGCTGACCGGCGAGCCGGTCACCGAGGTGGCCATTCCCTTCGGCTCCTACGACCGGCATGTGCTGCGCCGACTACGCCGTGCGGGTGTGCGGCGGGTCTACACCAGCGACGGCGGCCGGGCCACTGCCGACTCCTGGCTGCAACCCCGCAACAGTCTGCACCACGACATCGGACCCAAGTGGGCGCACGAGGTGCTGACCGGGCAGCCGTCCTTGCCCCTGCGTGCCCGCCGAACGGCCGCACGCGCGGTGAAGCGGTTGCGCGGCTGACGCCAAGGCCGTTGCCCCGCAACACCATTAGGGAATATGCGCGGTGGTAACGAGCGCCGCCCGGCGCACGATGACGTGCACATGAGGGCACGGACCGCGATCGTGGTCGTCACGTACAACAGCGCGCCGGTGCTGGGCGACTGCCTGCGTTCCCTGGCGCGCGGCGCCGAGGGCGTCGAGCTGACCGACGTCGTCGTGGTCGACAACGCCTCCCGCGACGGCACGCTCGACCTGGCCGAGACGTTCACCGACCTTCCGATGAGGACGGTCCACATGGGCCGCAACGCCGGCTACGCCGCCGGCATCAACGCCGGGGTCAACCAACTGGACCTGGCCACGCTGGACTCGGTGCTGGTGATCAACCCCGACTGCCGGCTGGCCCCCGGCGGGCTGGCCACGCTGGCGGACGTACTGACAGTGCCTGGCCGCGGCATCGCCGTGCCACGACTGGTCAATCCGGATGGCTCGCTGCAGCCGTCGCTGCGCCGCACACCCACTGTGCGTAGAGCATTGGTGGAAGCGGTGATCGGCGGCACCCGAGCTGGACGAATCGGCAAACTCGGTGAACTGGTAACAGATCCGCGCGAGTACGAGCGGGCTGCGCCGGCGGCCTGGGCGACCGGGGCGGCGATGCTCATCTCGGTCGACGCGCTGCTGCAGACCGGGCCGTGGGACGAGTCCTTCCTGCTCTACAGCGAGGAGACCGAGTTCGCGCTGCGCGCGGCCGACCTCGGCTGGTCGCTGTGGTACGAACCGGCGGCGGTGGTCGAGCACATCGGCGGCGACTCGGACACCAATCCCATGCTGGCCGCGCTGTTGGCGGTGAACAAGGTGCGCCTGTTCCGGCGCCGGCGCGGCTTCATGCCCGCACTTGCCTACTACATCGCTGTGGTGTTGGGCGAATCGGCGCGGGCGATGGCCGGCCGACAGACCTCGCGGGCCTCGGTGGCCGCGCTGCTGCGGCCATCCCGCCGAATCCAGACGTTGGCCGGCTGATGCGCTGGCTGCGGTTCGACGAGCTCGGCCCCCGCGAGCTCGACGCCTGGCACGCCATCCGCGCGGACAACCCGGCGCTGGACAGTCCCTACTTCCACCCGGGATTCGCCGCCGCCGTGCACGAAAGCGGACGGACCGTGCACGTCGCGGTGGACGGCGACCAGGCCGGCGCCATCCGCGCGTTGCTGCCCGGTCACCGTGAGGGATCGATGCTACGGCCGGTCGGGTGGCCGGGCGCCGACTTCCAGGGTCCGCTCGTGCGCCCTTCGGAGTCGTTCTCCCCCTTGGCATTGCTCTCCGCAGGCGTCCGGTCGTTCGAGTTCGATCATCTGGTGGAGGGCGTCGCGGCATTCGAGCCGTGGATCCGGTCCCGCCGGGTGTCGCCGTACGTGGACGTGCGCGGCGGCCTGGACGGCTATCTCGGCCGGGCCTCGAAGTCGGGGCGGGACAACATATCCCAGGCCCGGCGGCGCACGGCCAAGGCCGAGCGCGAGCTGGGGCCGGTGAAGTTCCAGGTCGACGTGGTCGACGGGGAGCTGTTGGACCAACTGGTGGAACTCAAGCGTGGCCAGTATCGGGCAACCGGCGCAAGGGACTTCTTCGCCGAGCCCGATCGGCGCAAGCTCCTGCACCGCTTGCTGCGCACCCGGGACGCGAGCTTCGGCGGACTGCTGTCCACACTGCACGCCGGCCCGAACTTGATCGCTGCTCACTTCGGCATCCGCTCGGATTCCGTGCTGCACTGGTGGTTTCCGGTGTACGCGCCCGAGCACGGCCGGCTCGCGCCGGGCTGGATGTTGTTGCGTGAACTAGTCATCGCGGCGCCCGCGCTGGGCATCGAGCGGATCGATCTGGGCCGCGGCGACGACGAGTACAAGCGCCGGGCCAAGACCGGCGAAACCCAGGTCTGCCAAGGGATCGTGACCCGCAGTTCGAGCCGGCTGGCCCTGCGCCGACTGGGTGACGGCGTGGTCGCCGCGGCCAAATCCTCCCCGCTGGCACCGGGATTGCGCCGAGTGGCCCGAGGGTTGCGGAACCTGAAGAGGTAACGAGGCCGTTGCCTTCCCCGATCAATGGGTGCGCGCACGTCGAGCGCCATGGAGGCATCGCAGATGAAGATCAGCGTGTTCGGGCTCGGCTACGTGGGGTGTGTCTCGGCGGCTTGTCTTGCCGCACAGGGCCACCGCGTGGTCGGCGTGGACGTGAACCAGATCAAGGTGGACCTGATCGCCGCGGGCAAGGCCCCGGTGGTCGAGGAGCGCATCGGCGAGCTGACCGCGGAAGTTGTTGCCAGCGGGGCGTTGCGGGCCACCACCGACGTGGCCGACGCGATCGCCGAGACCGACGTGTCGCTCATCTGCGTCGGCACTCCCTCGGCCCCCAACGGCAGCCTGTCCACGGAGTACCTGGAGCGGGTCTCGGAGGAGATCGGCGCGGCACTGGCGGCCAAGGGCGGCCGGCACACCGTGGTGTTCCGCAGCACCATGCTGCCGGGCACCTGCCTGGACCTGCTGCTGCCGATCCTGGAAAAGGCCTCGGGCCTGACCGCCGGCGTGGACTTCGGCGTCGCGGTGAACCCGGAGTTCCTGCGGGAGGGCACCAGCGTCCGCGACTTCTTCGACCCGCCCAAGACGGTGATCGGCGAGTTCGACACCGCCAGCGGGGACGTGGTGGCCGCACTGTACGAGGGCCTGCCGGGCGAGGTGTTCCGGGTGCCGGTGCCGGTGGCCGAGATGACCAAGTACGCTGACAACGCCTTCCACGGCCTCAAGATCGCCTTCGCCAACGAGCTGGGCGCGGTGTCCCGGGCGCTGCACCTGGACTCGCACCGGGTGATGGACGTGTTCCTGGCCGACCGCAAGCTCAACGTGAGCCCGGCGTACCTGCGGCCCGGCTTCGCCTTCGGCGGTTCGTGCCTGCCCAAGGACCTGCGCGGCCTGGTGTATGCGGCCCGGCGGGCTGACGTGTCGGTGCCGCTGCTCTCGCACGTGCTGCCGTCCAACGAGGAACACCTCAGGCGGGCGTTCGAGTTCATCGCCGCCACCGGCCGCAGGCGGGTGGGCCTGTTCGGCCTGTCATTCAAGCCGGGCACCGACGACCTGCGCGAGAGCCCGCTGGTGGAGCTGGCCGAACGCCTCCTGGGCAAGGGTTACGACCTGCGCATCTACGACGCGAACGTGACCCTGTCCCGGCTGATGGGGGCCAACCGCGAGTACATCGAGGGCCGGCTGCCGCACCTGGGCGAGCTGCTGTCCACCTCAGTCTCCGATGTCATGGCGCATGCCGACGTCTGTGTCATCGGATGCCGGGACGACGCCGTCCTGGCGGCGCTCGCCGACCCTGGTGAGCGCGTGATTGTCGACCTCGTCCGCCTCCCCGACGCCGAGCTGCGCCGGGAACGACCTGGATACGTGGGCCTTGGCTGGTAAAGCACTCATCCTGGTGGAGAACCTGTCCGTCCCGTTCGACCGCCGCGTGTGGCAGGAGAGCAAGGCGCTGCGCGAGGCCGGCTGGGACGTGCACGTGATCTGTCCACAGGGGACGAAACAGGACCGGGAACCGTACGCCGAGATCGACGGGGTGAAGATCCACCGGTATCCGCTCAAGGCGGCCACCGGCGGACCCCGTGGCTACCTGTTCGAGTACTCCGCCGCGGTGTGGCACACCTTCCGGCTGGCCCGCAGGATCGGGCCGGTGGACGTGGTGCACGCCTGCAATCCACCGGACCTGCTCTTCCTGGTGGCCCGCTGGCTCAAGCGGGGCGGCGCCAAGTTCGTCTTCGACCAGCACGACCTGGTGCCGGAGCTGTACCTGTCGCGGTTCAACCGCGGCGAGGACTTTCTGTACCGCGCGGTCTGCCGGCTGGAGCAGTCCACCTTCCGCACCGCCGACGTGGTGATCTCCACCAACGAGAGCTACCGGCAGGTGGCCCTCAAGCGCGGTGGCATGGCCCCGGACAAGGTTTTCGTGGTCCGCAGCGCGCCGGTGGTGGAGCGTTTCCACGAGGTGCCGCCGGAGGAGGAGCTCAAGAAGGGCAAGCCGCACCTGCTGTGCTACCTCGGTGTGATGGGCCCGCAGGACGGCGTGGACTACGCCTTACGCTCGCTGGCCCGGATCCGGGACGAACTCGGGCGCACCGACTGGCACGCGGTCTTCATGGGCTCCGGCGACACCTTCGAGCAGATGGTGGCGCTGTCCCACGAGCTGGGGCTGGACGACTGCGTCGAGTTCACCGGCCGGGTCAGCGACGCCGACCTGCTGCGCTACCTGTCGACCGCCGATGTCTGCCTGGCGCCCGACCCGCTCAACCCGCTCAACGACGTCTCCACCATGAACAAGATCATGGAATACATGGCCATGTCCAAGCCGATCGTGTCCTTCGACCTGGTCGAGGCGCGGGTCTCGGCGGACGAGGCGGCGGTCTACGCCGCGGCCAACGACGAGTCCGAGTTCGCCAAGCTGGTGGTCAAGCTGCTCGACGACCCGGCCGAGCGCAAGCGCATGGGCGAGCTGGGCCGGGCCCGCGTGGCCGGACCGCTGTCGTGGGCGAACTCCCGCAAGGCGCTGCTGTCCGCCTACACCGCGGCCCTGGCGTGAGCGAACGGACGGCGGTCGGCGCCCCCGAGCGGGGCCCGGCCGCCGTCTTCACGCGCCTGCCGTCCCTGACCGGCCTGCGGTTCGCGGCGGCGCTGCTGGTGTTCGGGTTCCACGTGCACGCGGAGAACATCGTGCCCGACCCGACCGCGCGGTGGCTGCTGGCCCTGGTCTTCGGCCAGGGCGCGGTCGGCGTCGGTTTCTTCTTCCTGCTCTCCGGCTTCGTGCTGTTCTGGTCGGGAAAGCCGGGCATGCCGGCCCGCACGGTGTGGCGGCGGCGCGCGGCGAAGATCGTGCCCAATCACGTCGTGACCTGGCTGATCGCGCTGGCCGGCATCATCTACGCCAGCCCGCGCGGTTTCAACGTGGCGTCGTCGGTCGTCGGTCTTTTCCTGCTCCAGGCCTGGGTTCCGGTGCAGGGCGTGTACTTCGGCGGGAACACGCCGGCGTGGTCGCTGTCCTGCGAAGCGGCGTTCTACTTCGCGTTCCCGCTGCTGTATTTCTGGATTCGCCGGCTGTCCGAACGGCATTTGTGGCCGGTGGCCATCGCCCTGGTCGCCATGGTGCTGCTGGTGCCGGTTCTGGTGCTGCCGTTGCCGACCTCGACGGCGTACTGGCTGTCCTATGTCTTCCCGGTCACCCGGGCCCTGGAATTCGCGCTCGGCATGGTGCTGGCCCGGATCGTGGCCAGCGGTCGGTGGATTCGCGTCGGGCTGCTGCCATCGATGCTGCTGTGCGTGCTCGCCTACTGGCTGTGCGCCTATCTGCCCGGCATGTTCGGCAACGTCGCCGGCACGGTCATCCCGATCGCACTGTTGGTCGCCGCGGCCGCCGTCGCCGACACCGAGGGCAGGTGGTCGCCGTGGCGGCACCCGGTGCTGGTCTGGCTCGGCGACATCTCGTTCGCGTTCTATCTGCTGCACCAGATCGTCATCCGCCTCGTCGGCAAGGCCTTCCACCTCGGCTCGCTGTCCACGGTCGGGTCGTTGGGCTTGACTGCGGGGCTGCTGGTCGTCACCGTGGTGGCGGCCTGGCTGCTGTACAACACGGTGGAACTGCCCATGATGCGACTGCTGCGGGGTCGGCGATGACCAGCATCGTCATACCCGCCCACAACGAGGAGGCCGTGCTCGGGCGCTGCCTGAGCACGCTGCTCGCGGATGCCGACGAGGACGAGTTCGACGTCGTCGTCGTGCCGAACGCGTGCACCGACAACACCGCCGCGGTGGCGCGGCAGCACGGCGTGCGGGTGATCGACACCCCGCACGGCGGCAAGGCGCACGCGCTGCGCCTGGGCGACGACGCCTGCCGGGACTTTCCCCGGGTGTATCTGGACGCGGACATCGAGCTGAGCACCCGGTCGGTGCGCGAGCTGGTGGCCGCGCTGGACCGGCCCGGCATCCTGGCCTGCGCGCCGGTGCCGCGGTGGGACCTGGCCGGTGCCAGTTGGATCGCCAAGCGGGTGCACCGGGTACACGATCGGCTGATCGCCCCGAGTCGGGTGCTGTCCGGCGTCGGCGTGTACGTGCTGTCCAAGGACGGGCACGCCAGGGCGTTTCCGCTGCCCGACATCATCTCCGACGACGGCTGGGTGCACCGGTCGTTCACCCCGCTGGAGCGGACTGTCGTGCCGTCGGCGGAGTCGGTGGTGCGGCCGGCGCGGACCGTGCGGGCCCATCTGCGCCGCCGGGTCCGGCTGCGCCAGGGCAACCGGCAACTGGCCGCGATGGGCCGGCCCGCCCCCGAGGGCCAACTCCGACTGAGCGCGCTGGGCTCGCTGATCACCAGGCGCTCGGTGTCCCCTGTGGACGCCGCTTGTTATCTGACCGTGCTCGTGCTCGACCGAATCCTCACGCGCGCCAAGGGCAACGCCGACGTGCAGTGGTCGGCCGACGCGAGCACCCGTTGACGGGAACCAGTCACTGATGCGTGTGGAACCAGCCGGCATCGACGGCGTGCTGCTCTTCCTGCCCACCCCGCACCGGGACGACCGGGGGCTGTTCACCCGGACCTTCGACCTGGCCATCGGGGAGAAGCACGGCGTGGACGGCGCGAACTTCCTTCAGGACAGCCAGTCCCGCTCCCGACAGGGCACCATCCGCGGCATGCACGGCCGCGGCGGGCGGGGCGAGGCCAAGCTGGTGCGGTGCGCCCGCGGCGCCGTGCACGACGTGCTGGTGGATGCCCGCCCGGGCTCGCCCACCTTCGGGCGGGTCGAATCGTTCCTTCTGGACGATGAGACGTTCGCGACGCTCTACGTGCCACCGGGTCTGCTGCACGGCTTCCAGGCCCTGACCGAGCAGGCCGACGTCTGCTACCGGATCGACCGCGAGCACGACCCCGCCGAGGACCTGGCCGTCCGCTACGACGACGCCGACCTGGCCATCGCCTGGCCGCAACCGGTCACCGTGGTCAGCCCGCGCGACGCCGGCGCCGGCTCCTGGGCCGAACTGAAGTCCACTTTGGAGAGATCACCATGAGACATGCCAGAACCGTCGTGGTTGTCGGGGCGGCGGCGATGCTGCTGACAGCGTGCACCGGATCGACACCCGTGGCCGATCCGGTGCGCACCACCCCGAGCACCACGACCGCCGGCAGCACCACGGCTGCCTCCAGCACCACCACGTCTCCGCCGTCGTCCACGGCGACAACCAGCTCCACGCCCGCCGGCTCGCCCTCGACGCCGCCGGCCGGCCGCTCCGGCGCCGGGCGCTGCCCCGCCTATCCGAACCCGTCCTGCACCGGTGTCCCGCCCGGCACCAAGCTCAAGGACCTCGCCCCCAATGTGCCCGACGGCGACGGCTACCGCGTCACCGACAACGGGGCCGTGCTCGACAGCGTGCACATCGCCGGCAACCTGCTGATCACCGCGTACAACGTGACCGTCCGCAACAGCCAGATCGACGGCTGGGTCGACGACCAGTACGGGAACGGCTACTACTCGTTCACGATCCTCGACTCCACCGTCGGCAAGCCGACCGGCTGCGACTCGCTGCCCGGCGTCGGCCAGGGCTCGTTCACCGCGCGCGGCGTGCTCGTGCAGAACCACAGCCACGGTTTCCAGGCCGGCGGCAGCGACGTCAACGTGCACGACTCGTACGCGCGCATCTGCTCGAACCCCGGGGACCACTCCGACGGCATCCAGAGCTACGGCGCCGGCAACAACATCGTGCTCGACCACAACACCCTGGACGAGCGCGGCGTCAAGGACATCACCGCGCCGGTCTTCCTCACCGACCAGCAGAACAACGTCACCGTCACCAACAACCTGCTGGCCGGCGGCACCTATTCCATCCAGGTCAAGAAGTTCGGCGGCACCGCCGTGGTCACCGGCAACCGCATGGTCGACAAGTCCTGGGAGTACGCCCCCGTGGAGTCCACCTGCTCCCAGATCCGCTGGTCCGACAACACCATCGTGACCATCGACGCCAACTACGCCATCACCTCCACCGTAGCCCCCCTCCCCTGCGCCAGCTGACCTCCACGAGGTCCGACCACACAAGAGCCCAGCCCCGCCGGCACAAGAACCCAGATCCGCGGGCACAAGTCAGAAACGCGAGTCCCGCTCTCGGCAGGCGAGTCCCATCCTCGGGCCCTACCACTTCACGCAACCACCCCGGAAATGGCCCGAGGGCGGGACTCGCTGTAAGCCGAGAGCGGGACTCGCGCTATCGGCAACCATCCCACCACGACAGGACCCAGGTACACGGAACCGGTACTTCAGTTGCCTGAGAGCGGGACTCGCGGGTTCACCCCACCGGCTCCGGCATCGCCTCAGCCCGACGCCTCCGCAACACCAGCCCCCGCAACCACGCCCACCGGTACCGAACCCAGTACAACACCCCGAACTGGTCCTCATGCGGTGCCAACTGCTTGGCGGTCCGCAACAACGACCCTGCCGCCCCCACCAGCACGAACGTGAAGCCGGTAACCGTGGCGAAGCCGAGCAGATCGAACGTCGCGGAGCCGATCAACGGCGCAACAAGGCAGGCGCAGATGGTCAGGGCCAGGTCACGCGCACCCGGATCCTTGCTCAGGTAACGAGCTCTCAACGCAGAGTAGAAGGCACACAGGAAGATGCTCGCGAACGCCGCAACACCAACGAACCCGGTCTCCACTGTGGACAGAATGTACTGGTTGTCGAACACCTCATGCTTGCCGGCGTACCAGGTACCCGGCCCGTGCCCGAACAGCGGATGCAGGCTGATCTGCTTGGCCGCCACGGCAGACGCATACGTGCGGTGCGAGATGCTGCTGTCGTTGCCGATGTTCGCGAACAGATCGACCAGCGCACCGAGCAAGCTGGGCACCGCCACCTTGATGACCCCGAGAAACACCGCCCCGACCAACAGCGTGTACCAGCGCCGTTTCGCCGGCCAGCCAAGGAAGAGCACAACCGCGGCGCCGAGGATGCTGAGCACCGCCGACCGCGAGACCGAGAACATCATGCCGGCGGCGATGATGCCGCAGCAGATCCACCAGCGCAGCGCCGGCTCGCCGCGTTGCTTGGCCTGGAAGGCGAAATGCGCGGCCAGCGGCAGCAACATGGCGCACAGCACGCCGAACTCGATGGGGTGGCCGGTGGTTCCGGCGACGCGGGCCAACGCGTCCCGGGTCTGGACGGCGCTGTCGTCGGAGGTGGCGCGCAGGCCGGGCAGCACCATGTACTTGGTGAGGTCGAGCTTGAGCAGGAACTGACAGCAGCCGACCAGCGCGACGCCGGCCCCGCACACGACGCCGGTCTTGAGCACCTTGTCCAGCCGGATCAGGCCGCGCACGCCGTCGTTCATCATCAGCGCGACGGCGCAGTTGCCGGCGACCAGCACGATGGCGTGGTCGGACAGCTTCACCTCGTCGGCCGGCAGCGGCCCGTAGTTGGCGTAACCGTAGGACATCACCACGGCGATCATGTAGACGAACAGGCCGGTGCGGACCGGGGTCCGGCCCTTGGCCATGCCGAGTGTCAACGTGAGCTGGGCGCACACCCAGCAGATGCCCGCGAACAGCGCGGCCACGTTGCCGGGCGTGAGCGACAGCGGAATTCCCTTGAACACCAGGCGTGCCGGCACCAGCATCAGCACCGCGACGAAGATGCAGACCAGCGTGGCGCCGTCGGCGAGCGACCGGGTCTTCCCGGGCAGGAAGTCCGTCGACATGTCAGGCGCCGCTCGAGGCCGGCACGAGCGCCTTCTCGTTGGCGGACCCGGCCTTGCGCCGCCGCGCCTGGTAGTAGCTCTCGAACGCGTAGGCGGCGCACAGCGCGGCCACCATGCCCATCACCACCGCGACCGCGGCGGCCCGGGTCTTGTTGCCGCGCTGGGCCACCGGCGTGGTCGCCTGCACGGCGACGTCGACCGTGATGTACGTGGACGGCGGCGCGTCGAGCGCCTTCTGCCGGCCGGCCAGCTCCTGCTTGACCCGTTCCACGCACCGCCTGGCGATGTCCTGAGCGGCCTGCGGGATCCGGCTGTCACCCTCCACGAACACGAACGGCCCGGCGACGATCTGCTCCTGCTGGTTGGTGCTGCCGTTGGTCACCTTGTACGTGGGGTCGCCGGTCGGCGACGAGCCGAGGGCGGCCGCCACCTCCGGCGTGTTGAGCGCCTGGATGACGATCGCCGCCGCGTTGTTCAACCCCTGGTCGAAGTTCAGCAAGGGGTTGGTGATGGTGCCCTTGTCGGTGGGCAGCGCCGGCAGGCTGCCGCCGGCCAGCGGCTGGTCCAGCACCAGCACGGCGGTGGAGGTGTAGGTGACCGGAACGGTCATATAGATGCCGGCCGCGGCCGCGACGGCCAGCAGGAAGGCCGGCACCGCCACGTACCAGCGACGGCCGAGCACGAGCACGGTCTGCCAGAAGTCCATGTCGGGCTACACCGTCTCGTGCGGGTTGTCGTCGTTGAGCGTGCCGGAGAAGGCGTCGCCGCGGACGGTGAGAATCGCCTTGTCCTTGGCCCGCGCCATCCGCAGGGTCGGTGGGTCGAGGTCACCGGGAGAGCTGGTTAGCTCGGCCACCGTGTCGGGGGCGCGCAGCTTGCGGGACTCGCGCATCCGGTCCAGGGCGTACGCGCCGCCGAGTCCGAGCACCAGCACCAGCACCAGAGCCGCGCCGGTCAGCTGGAGCTTCGTCGTCATCTTGGAGACCGGGGCGGTCGGCGCGATCACGTCGACGATGGACAGGTAGGTGATCGGTGGCGCGTTCAGCGCCTTCTGCCGGTTGACCAGCTCCTCGCGGAGCTTGTCCTGAGCCTTCTTCACAACCGCGCTGGCGGCCTGCGGGGTGGTGCTCTCACCCTCGATGTACACGAAGGGGCCGGTCTGGCTGCTGCTGAGCAGGTCCGGGCTGGTCGACCCGTCGTTGATGACGACGGTCGTCGGGCTGTTCGGCCCCACGCCCAGATCGGCCAGTGCGGTGGGCGTCGTCACGGCCTGGATCAGGATGCCGGAGGTGGTCTTGAGGCCGTCGTTGAAGTTCAGCAGCGGGTTGGTCAGGCCGGTCGGCTTGTTCGGGTCCAGCGAGAGCGTGCCGCCGCCGGCCGGGGTGGCCAGCACCATGAAGGCCCGCGACACGTAGTGCGTCGGCACGAGCAGGAAGGTGACGGCCGCGGCGATCACGGCCAGCAGCACGACCGGCGGTCCCACGTAACGGCGGCGGAGGAGACCCCACATGGATTTCCAGAATTCCATAGGCCCATGCCCCGTCTCGTGAGCGCCGGTCACGGCGACCGCCGGCATCCGGGGAATCGCCGACCTGCGAATTCCTGTTACAAGACTGAGCTGAACGGACCAGTGCGGATTGCTCCGACGAGGGTGTGGGTTACGTGGGCGAGGGCGCGCGCGATGTGAGGGGCATGGACTCACCTGCCCGCCCGCGGCTCGTCGGGTTGGACGGCCTCCGGGGACTGGCGGCGCTGTTCGTGGTGCTGCACCACAGCTACCTGATGGCGTTCCCCGGTTTTCCCGTCACCCACGCGCCGGCCTGGACAGGTTTCCTGCTGTACGGGCATTTCGCGGTGGTCGTGTTCATCGTGCTGTCCGGCTTCTCGCTGGCCGTCTCGCCCGCGCGCAACGGCTGGCGGCTGGACAGCAAGGCGAAGTTCGCCCGCCGGCGGGCCTGGCGGATCCTGCCGCCGTACTGGCCGGCGCTGCTGTTCAGCCTGCTGATCGCGTGGACACTGGTGCCCCAGCCCGGCGAGGGCGTGCCGACGGGGAAGACCGTTGTCGTCTACGGACTGCTGGTGCAGGACGTGTTCGGCTCGCCCAGTCCCAACGGCGCGTTCTGGTCCATCGCCGTGGAGGCGCAGCTGTACTTCGTGTTCCCGCTCCTCCTGCTGACGCTGCGGCGGTTCGGCGCGGCGGTGATGCTCGGTGCGGCAACGGGAATCGTGGTGCTGATCGGCGCGCTGGCCCCGCATGTGTCCGCTGTGGACGCTCTGCTGCGGTTCACGCCGCAGTTCGCCGCCTTGTTCGCGGCCGGCGTGGTGGCGGCCGGAATCGTTCGGGCGGGCGAGAAGTGGCAGCACGTGCGCTGGCAGTGGTGGGCCTTCGCCGCCGCAGTGCCGGTCGTGGCGCTGATCGTCGTGATGGGCCCCGTCTGGACGACGGGCAACTTCCTCTGGGTGGACCTGGCCGCCGGCCCGGCCATCGCGCTGCTGCTGGTGGCCGTGGCCACCCGGCAGCCGAAACCGTTGGTGCGCCTGCTCGACACCCGTCCGGTGCGCAGTCTCGGCTCGTTCTCCTACAGCCTGTACCTCACGCACGCGCCGATCGTCGTCGTGGTCTACACGTTCGTGGTCGGTCCGCTGCTCGGCACCGGCATGGCCGCGTTCGGCCTGATGCTGCTGATCTGTGTGCCGGTGACGGTCGCGTTCGCCCGAGGCTTCGCCGCGCTGTTCGAGATCCCGTTCGTCAAGCACCGCAGCTGGCCCGCCCTCAAGGCGGCGCTGACCGCCCGCACCGCCAAGGCCGAGGCAGCGGAACCGCTCCCGGCCACCGACTGAGGGATCCCGTCGACCGGCCCAGGGCCCCGTCGACCGAGCGGGATCCCGCCGACCGACCAAGATCAAGGCTCAATTCCTGACGTTCAACGCCAGGAATGCCCCCTTCCAAGCGAGCTTGGCTAGCGGGGAACCAGGTCTCGGGCTATCTTGGCGAGTTTGCGGGCTCGGCGGGTGGCGACGATGCGCTGGCGGCGGGCGTACATCCGGCCGACCTCGACCATCGCGCGGCGGCGCTGGTCGTCGGTCAGCGCGTCGATGTGCCGCACGTAGTCCAGCATCGCCCGGCACTGCAGGGTGGTCGCGAAATGCGCCTGCCAGGCCGGCACATCCAGCCGCCGGGCCAGGGTCGACGGGACCTCGTGCTTCCAGTTCCGCTTGGCCAGCACCTCCGGCACATGGCCCCACGGCCCGGCCAGCGCCAGCTTGGTGGCGTACACCTCGTCCTCACGCAGCATGTTGCGCCGCTCGATGCGCACCACGGGCTCCCGGCGCACCATGCCGTACAGCGGGTCGATGATCAGGTGGCTCTCGTTGAGCAGCCGGAGCATCTCGGTGAGGCGGACCACCGGATCGTCCGACCGCAACGCGGTTCCACGGTACGGCTCGGTCGCGGTGACGCCGTCCGGACCGGTGTAGTCGACCTGGCTGGTGACCAGGATCAGCCGCGGATCCTCGGCGAACACGTCGAGGCCGCGGGACACGCAGTTGGGCGCCAGCCAGTCGTCGTCGCCGACCCAGCGGAAGAACTCGCCGCGGCCCAGCCGCAGCGCGCCGACGAAGTTGTTGAGCAGCCCCACGTTCACCGGGTTGCGGTGGTAGACGATCCGCGAGTCCTCGGCGGCCAGCGAGCGGCACAGCTGCTCGGTGCCGTCGGTGGAGGCGTTGTCGCTGATCACCAATTCCAGGTCGGCGTGGTCCTGGGCGAGCACCGAGCGCACGACGGCCTCGATCCGTTCGACCCCGTTGTAGACCGGCAGACCCACGGACACCAGCGGCATGACAACTCCCTAACTCAGCGGGCGCGGGCCAGCCGCGTGCGCAACTGCCGGAACTGCTCTACGGGCACCACAGTCAGCACGAAAGCCAGCAGCCCGGCCAAACCGGGCACGAACAGGTGCAGGAACACGCCGCCGTCGACCAGTCGCACAACGACCATCGTCGCGGCGGCGCACAGCACGGCCCCGATCGCCGGCCGGATCAGGGCCGGCAGCACCGGAAGCAGCGACACGCCGGCCCGGTGCAGCGCGGCCACGGCCAGCGGCAGGGCCACCAGCAGCGCGACGATGCCGTGGGCGATCGCCGCGCCACGGATGTAGTCCAGGTGCGTGCCGAACCACAGCGCCGGAATCAGCGCGATGGCCCAGCCGGCGTTCAGCACCACCGTCGACCGGGTCGCGCCCAACGAGGTCAGGATGTCGAAGGCCAGCGAGGTCAGCATGCGCACGACCATCAGCACGGTCAGGAACCGCAGCACAGCGGCCGACGGGCCCCACTGATCTCCGTACAGGAACACGATCATGTACGGCGCCAGCACGGCCATCAGCACCGCCACCGGCAGGATCGCCGACACCAGCACCGGCACCGACCGCCGCACTCCGGCGGCCAGCGCCTCCGGTTCCTGTTCGGCGAGCCGGGAGAAACTCGGGATCGAGACGTAGCGGACGGCCGTGCCGACCAGGCCCGGCACCCAGTTGGAGACGTTGAACGCCAACAGGTAGTAGCCCAGGGCGGTCGCGCCGAGCACGTTGCCGACGATCACGTAGTCGGCGTTGAGCAGCACCGACTCCACGCCCAGGCTGGCCGCCAGCGGGATGCCGAACTTCAGCAGCTTGCGGGCGATCTCCCGGTCGAAGGCCAGTTTGAACGGGAGGTTTCCCATGCGCCAGACCAGGATCCCGGTGACCACGGAGCCGGCCACCTGTCCACCGGCGAAGCTGTAGGCCCCGGCCCCGGCGAAGGCCAGCGGCACCGCGACCACGAAGTTGGCCGCCATGCCGACCATCGTCGCCTTGGTCAGCCGGTCCTGCTCGAACCGCCGCATCAGCGCCGCGCTGCGACAGGAAGTGATGCCGTCGACGATGATGATCACCGTCAGCAGCCGCACCACCGGCGCCGCGTCCGGTGTGCCGGCCAGGGTGGCGAAAGCGGGCGCGCCGACGAAGAACACCGCGTACACCAGCGTGCTGAACGCGATGGCGATCGTGGTGCCGGTCGGCGCCATGTCCTCCAGCTTGCCGCGCCACTGCACGCCGGCCGCGATCACGCCGATGTCGTTGACGTGCATGACGAAGGCGGTGGCGGCCATGGCCACCGCGAACACACCGAAGTCGGCCGGCACCAGCAGCCGGGCCAGGATCAGCCCGATGGTGAAGGAGCCGACCTTGGTGCCCAGGTTGCCGACCAGGCTCCAGCGCAGGCCGCGCCCGGCCTTGCGACCGATCGTCCCGACCTGGGCGGCCGTCTGCTCGGCTGCCGGCGAGTCGGGGCCGATCGTGCCGACCTCCGCCGCCGGCTCCTCCGGTAACTCAGACCCGCTCAAGCCAGATCTCCCGCCAGAACGGCACGAACTCGCGCGGGCAGCTGGCGTTGTACACCCCGGCGCAGACGATGTCCTCCAGGATGATGCACGGGCTCTTCATGGTCAGCAGCTCGCCGGTCTTCTCGTCCAGGCACTTGGTGACCCGGGCCTGCACCCGCGCGGTCTGGCCGCAGTAGCGGGCCATCTCGATCTCGAAGCCCATGCCCCGGTTGAGCATGTCCTCGTTGAGGGTGGCCAGGATCGCTTCCTTGCTCTTCACCCGGACCAGCTCGCCCGGCTGGAGGTCCAGGTGCGCGGTCGGCGTCTTGCCGACCACGCCGCCCTTGATGAAGCCCCAGCGCAGGCCTTCCTTGAACCACAGCCGGCGCGGCAGCTTGCTCCGGCTCACGTCCTGGAGCCGGTTGAACAGGCCGACCAGGAAGGCCTTGAACGACTCCCACGCGGTGACGTTGCCGGTCTTGACGTCCTCGACGTACTGGCCGAGGTCGCGGAACGGTAGGCAGGTCGGCGCGGCCCGGAGCAACTCGGTGGCCTGGCAGGAGAACCGCTCCCCGCCGTCCGGTCCGGGCTCCTTGTGCGTGTTGGTCACCAGCAGCGGCAGGTCGATCCGGCCGGTCGGCTTCGCCTCCGGGACCAGAGATCCCGGCTCGACACGCTTGAGCCAGGCTTCCTTCCAGTACATGGAGCACGCGGTCTGGCAGCCGCCGTGCGCGGAGCCGTCGCAGCGGGCCCCGGCGAGGTGCACGGAGTTCTCCATCTTGCGGATGCCGCTGCGGCTGATGGTGTCGCAGAGCTTGTGCGCCACCTTGTGCACGGTCATCCGCTGCCCGCAGAACCGGACCATCTCCGGCATGAACGGCAGGTTCTCCAGCTCGCCCCGGTCGTCCAGGGTGGCCAGGATCTCCTCGATGCTGCGCACCTCGACCAGGTCGCCGACCCGTAAGCCGAGCGTGGGCGCGGTGGTCACGGACTGGGTCATCTTCGGTGTCACTCCTTCACCAGGCCGGCGCCGCGCAGGGCGTCGGCCGCGTCCGCGACCGTGGCGAACGGCAATCCGGATCGTTGCGCTACGTCCAGCAGGCTGTGCTCGCCGTCGGACAGGTTCAGCACCCACAACATCGCCAGCTGGGCCTGTTTCGTGTCACTGCGCCCGCCGAGCGAGTCGTACAGCCCGCGCCGGCCCAACTGCGGCTCGCCGTACGGACTCAGGTTCACGTAGCGGCGGTCGCGCTCCAGCACGGTCACCGCCGCCCACAGGGTCTCCAGGGTGTCGGCCATCGACTCCTCGGTGACGAAGTCGGGATCGTCCCCGGAGGTGTGGTATTCCGGATAGCCGGCATAGGGCGTCCGGGTGAGGCTGCCGACGCCGAGGTTGAAGCCCGGTGAGCAGTACTGTCGCTCGTCGTAGCCGTACGGGGAGAAGTCGAGCACCGTGTGCTCCCGCCCCAATTCCCGCAGCACGTGCTCCATGGCCCGGTCCATCGGCGCGTCACCGCGGCGGCTTCGCTTGTACGTCACCGAGCCGCGGTCGCCGGCGCAGGCGATGGTGACGCCGCCGAGGATCCGGTCCACCCGCTCGAAGTTGCGGGCCAGCCAGGTGATCGCGCCGATCGTGCCGGGCGCGAAGATGAACCGGTAGGTGTAGCGCGGTTTCCGCGCCGCCAGGCGCTTGGCCAGCTCCACTGCCACCGCGACGCCGGCCATGTTGTCGTTGGCCAGCGAGGGATGGCAGATGTGACACGAGACGATGATCTCGTCGGTCAGCTCACCGGGGACCACGTGCTCGCCGTAGCTGAGGTGCCCGTCCGCCAGGGTGGAGTCGATGAACACCTCGTAATCGCCGTCCGGCAACGACTCCAGCACGTCGTGC
Source organism: Kutzneria sp. CA-103260 (assembly GCF_018263855.1). GTDB lineage: Bacteria > Actinomycetota > Actinomycetes > Mycobacteriales > Pseudonocardiaceae > Kutzneria. The sequence goes on from NZ_CP073318.1 coordinate 7,040,795, forward strand.
CGTAGGCAGAAGCCCCACCGCTCGGCGTAGTAGCTGGTCCGGTACGGGATCAGCGCCGGCTGTTCCGGCAGTGTGTGCAGGTGCTCGCGCAGCTCGGCCAGCGGCATCACCGCGTGCATGGGCGTGCTGTAGCCGACGACGTGCAGGTTGTGCTCGGCGAAGTCGATCACCTTGCGGCCGCTGGCATCCTTCACCCAGGCGTCCCGGATGTTCCACTCCCGCGGCACCGTCCAGTCCAGCACCTCGGTCCCGGTCGGCACCTCGGAGACCGCCAGCTCGACCTGCTCGCCGATGATCTCCAACGTCCGGCGCAGGCCGTTCCCGGTGATGCTGCGGCACACCGGGAACAGCCGCTCCACCAGCTCCTTCACCGAACGGGCCGCATGTCCGGGCCGAGGGTGCCCGCGTCGGTGCGGTCCGAGAGCCGGGCCAGCCGGGTGAAGCGGTGCTTGAAGTCCTGCTCGGTGAGCCCGAAGCGCTGGTACGCCTCGTAGAGCTCGACCGCGCCGTCCTTGACCGACCACGCGGCGTGGTAGTCCGGCATGGCCGCCCGGATCCGGCTAAAGTCGACCCGGTAGGAGCGCGGGTCCGCGCCGGCCTCACCGGTGATCACCAGCTTGGAGCCGGGCACCGCCTCGATCACCTCGCCGGCGATCTCGGCCACGGTCAGGTTGTTCAGCTCGGTGCCGACGTTGAACGCCCTGTTGTGCACCGATTCCTTGGGTGCGACCAACGCGCAGGCGAACGCGGCGGCAATGTCCTTGGCGTGCACCAGTGGCCGCCACGGGGTGCCGTCGGACAGCACGCGCACCTGGCCGGTCAGGTGCGCGTGCCCGACCAGGTTGTTCAGCACGATGTCCGCGCGCAGCCGCGGCGAGAAGCCGAAAGCGGTGGCGTTGCGCATATACACCGGCGTGAAGTCGTCGTCGGCCAGCTCGGCCACGTCGTCCTCGACCCGCACCTTGGACTCCGCGTACGGCGTCACCGGGCGCAGCGGGGCGTCCTCGTCGACCAGACCGCCACCGCCGGACGCGCCGTAGACCGAGCACGTCGAGGCGTACAGGTAGCGCTCGACGCCGGCCTCCTTGGCCAGCCGGGCCAGCGTCACCGAGGCGTGGTGGTTGATGTCGTAGGTCAGCTGCGGGGCCAGCGAGCCCAACGGGTCGTTGGACAGCGCGGCCAGGTGCACCACGGCGTCCACATCGGACAGATGCTCGGCGGTGACGTCACGGAGGTCGACGTCGATGCCGGCCGGGTCGGCCGGCCGGTCGCCGAGCACGCAGTCCGCGAACAGGCCGGAGTCGAGGCCCACCACCTCGTGCCCGGCCTCGGCCAGCACCGGGGCCATCACAGTGCCCAGGTAGCCCTGGTGTCCGGTCAGCAGCACGCGCATCCGGGTCATCCTCCAGCCAGGTCGAGAACCAACTTGTTGACGTGGAACGCTTCCGCGTACCGGGCCTTGCACTCGATGCCGCGGATCCGGGCCAGGCCGAGGAAGGCCTCGCGGTCGTACCAGGGGCGGTCGCGCTGCGACGGGTAGTGCTCGTGCAGCAGCCGCACCTTCGCCTCGGCGATCTCGTCGGCCAGCGGCTGGTACACCGCCGGGCGGCCGAGGTCCCCGTCCCACTTGACGATCTCGTAGCCCAGGGCCAGGTGGTCGCGGAACACCTGCGGCACCAGCTCGGCCAGGCCGCGGTGATCCTGGTGCGCGTCAAGGGTGTTCGGCGCGAAGATCAGCTCCGGGGCGGTGCGCGACCGCAGCTCCTCCACCGCCGCCTTGGCCTCGTCCCAGTGCGCGGGCAGCCGACCGTCGGGCAGCTTGCCCACCGTCACGCTCAGCTGCGCGCCGGGGCAGAAGGCCGCCAGGGCGGCGTGTTCCTCGTCCTCGCGGGGAGTTCCGCCGCCAGTCAGCACGAGCGCGTCCACCTTGAGGCCGGGATTGGCCTGGCACAACGTGAGCAGACTGCCGCCCGCGCCGATCGCGATGTCGTCGCAGTGCGCGGCGAGCAGGGCGATCCGGCGCGGGCGTCCGGCCGAGAATCCGATCATTCCCTTTCCCACAAGGCCCAGGGCCGCTCGCCGCGCGAGTAGGCCTCGTCCAACGCGACCCGTTCCTTCACGGTGTCGGTCGGCTTCCAGTAGCCGCGGTGCGGATACGCCATCAGCCGCCCCTGCTTGGCCAGCTCCACACAGCCGTCGGCGACCAGGTCGCCGCCCTCCGGGATGTGGTCGAAAACGTCCTGGCGCAGCACGAAATACCCGCCGTTGGACCACAGCGGCATCTCGTTGACCGGGGTGATGCCCGAGACCATGCCACCCCCGCCGAGCTCCACGCAGTGGAAGCTGCCCGGCGGCGGCACGACCATCATGGCCGCGCCCGCGTCGGACTGCTCGAACCGGCCGATGATCTCCGGCAGCGGCGCGTCGGTGAGCACGTCGGCGTAGTTGGCCAGGAACATCTCGTCACCGTCGAGGAAGGGGCGCACCCGGCGCAGCCGTTCGCCGATGGCCGACTCGATCCCGGTCTGCACGAACGAGATCTTCCAGTCCGAGATGTCGGTGGACAGCATCTCCACCTGGCCGCGGGAGAGCACGAAGTCGTTGGACGTGGTCTCCTGGTAGTTCAGGAAGAAGTCCTTGATGTGGTGGGCGCCGTAGCCCAGGCAGAGGATGAACTCGGTGTGCCCGAAGTGGGCGTAGTAGCGCATCACGTGCCAGATCAGGGGTCTGGGCCCGACCAGCTGCATCGGCTTGGGCACGTCCGCGGAGGTGCCGGTGCGCATCCGCATCCCGTGCCCGCCGCAGAACAGGACGACCTTCACGACTTCACCTCAAGTTCGGGGATGGGGAAGACCAGGCTGCCGCCCCACTCGCGGACATAAGCCAGCTGCTCGACCAGCTCGTCGCGCAGGTTCCAGGGCAGCACCAGCACGTAGTCGGGGCGGTCCTCGGCGATCCGCTCGGGCGGCAGGATCGGGATCCGGGTGCCGGGCGTGAACCGCCCGTGCTTGTAGGGGTTGCGGTCCACCGTGTACGCCAGCAGGTCCGGCCGGATGCCGCAGTGGTTGAGCAGCGTGTTGCCCTTGCCGGGGGCGCCGTAGCCGACCACGGTCTTGCCCTCGGCCGCGGCCGTGGTCAGGAAGGCCAGCAGGTCCCGGCGGACCTTGGCCACCCGGGCCGCGAATTCGGTGTAGCCGGACAGTTCGTGCAGACCGGCCGACTTCTCCCGGGCCAACACGTCGTGCACTCGGTCGCTCGGCTCGCCGGCCGCCTCGGTCGGCCGCGCCCACAGGCGGATCGACCCGCCGTGCGTGGGCAGCAGCTCGACGTCCACAACGGACAGTCCGCCGCTGGCCAGCGCCCGCTGCGCGGAAGCGACCGTGTAGTACTGGAAGTGCTCGTGGTAGATGGTGTCGTACTGGTTGAGCTCCATCAGGGTCAGCAGGTGCTGCACCTCGATGGACACCCAGCCGTCGTCGGCGACCAGATAACGCAGCCCCTTGGTGAATCCGATCACGTCGGGGATGTGCGCGTAGACGTTGTTGGCCACCACCAGGTTCGCCGGCCCGTGCTCGGCCCGCACCTGCGCCCCGCTCTCCGGGGTGAGGAACGCGGTCAGCGTCGGCACGCCCTTCTCGCGGGCCGCCTCGCCCACATTGACCGAGGGTTCCACGCCCAGGCAGCGGATCCACCGCGCCACCATGTGCTGCAGCAGGTATCCGTCGTTGCTGGCGACCTCGACCACGAACGAGTCGGCGCCCAGGCCGAGCCGTTCGACCGCGCCGTCCACGAAACGCCGGGCGTGCTCGACCCAGGACGTCGAGTACGAGGAGAAGTACGCGTACTCGGTGAAGGTGTCCTCGGGAGTGATCAGCGGCGGGATCTGCGCCAGCCAGCACTTCGTGCACACCCGCAGGTGCAGCGGGTAGGTGACCTCGGGCTCCGCCAGCTGTTCGGCGGTGAGGAACCGTTCGCACGGCGGCGTCGCGCCGAGGTCCACCACACCCTGCAGGCTCGTCGAGCCACACAGCCGACAGACCGACATCCGCCACGCTCCCCGCGAGAATTCGCTTGCGCGACGCCCGACGGCGTCGCCGTACCCTGATTCGCTCCCTGCACACCGGGTGTTACCGGGGCACGAAAGCGGGGAACGGCCCGCCACGCCAACCACTAGCCCGTTCGGCGTAGCCCTTCGACACCTTCGTTGGAACCAACGAGCACGCGCCGGAGCCGGATACGCGAAACGGACGTCACGCGGGGTCCCCACTCGGTGTGGCGGAACCGAGTGGGGACCACACGCGACGTCCGCGCGGGGTGAGCCGGGCTCACATGATTGGGCTCCAGATGCTCAGATCAGGCCGGCACGCAGCGCGCAGGCCACCGCGTGCACGCGGTTGTGCACGTTGAAGCGTTTGGTCGCGCTCAGGATGATGCTCTTCACCATCCGGTCGGAGCAGGCCATGATGTCGGCGATCTCGGGCGTGTCGTGCCCGTCGGCCATCAGCTGCAGCACGGTCAGCTCACGCGGGGCGAGCATCGCGCCGTCCGGGCCGGCGATCTCCCGGCGCAGGTTCTCGGCCTGCTCGGCCAGGCTCGGCACGGCGGTCCCGCCGGCGGCCTCCATCACCGCGCCGGCCAGCCGGCTGCTGGTGGCCGCGGAGCGCGGCAGCAGCGAGACGACGCGACACCGGTGCAGCGACGGCGCCTGCTCGGGGTCGACGTGGTCGGTGGCCACCACGGTGGGCAGCGGGGCGGCCTGCGCCGCCTTGGTGAGCGCGCCGATGAAGTCGGCGTTGACCCGGTCGGTGACCGTGAGCGCCACGTCGGCGTCGGCCGGCAGCCGGCTCGGCACCACCAGCATGCCCGGCTGCGCTCTGATGTAACTGGCCAGCCCGACCGCGGAGATCGGATCTCCCGCCTGTACGAACACCCTCACCCGCGCCATGGGTCCTCCCGACCGACTTGCTTCACGGTATGAAGGAGGTAACTCCCCCCGTCTCCAGAAGTTGTCCATAGGGGCATCTATAGGGGCCGCGGCCCGGCTGGAACCGGTCTCGACGGGCAGTGATTGGAAGAGCCGAATCAGCCTTCCCGGCGCGGGTTCCACCGATATTCGCGGCCCCGGTTTCTGATCTTCAACGGATCATGAGCGCTGGTGGGAGCTATGCCGCCCAGGCTGTCGAACGCCGTTCGTTGACCGCGCAACACGTTTCACCATGCGCGACAGGGGTGTTTGGCCACCCTTCGGCCGATATCCACGACCACAGTGGCCTTGGTCACTCCAATCATGGGAATGCGTTCTAGCCGCTCCAGTTCACAACCGTGACCACGTCGATCCGAATCACCGGACCGGTCGGCGGCCGCTCGCGGTACTGCTCGTACTTCGCGCACAGCCAGGCGACCGGTTCGGCCCGCTCCGCCTCCTCGGTCAGCACCCGCGCCGTGCCGTCGACCCGCACCCACCACAGCCGCCGCCAGTCTTCCTCGTAGTGATCGACAAGCAGGCTGACCTGGTCGTTCTCCCGGATGTTGCGCAGCCGACGCAGATTGGTGGTGGTCTTCGGCTTGTGGTCGACGGCGATCACCACCACCTGGCCGTGCACGGCGAAGGTCACCGGCACCAGATGCGGCCGGCCGTCCACGCCCGTGGTGGCAAGCCGAGCAACCCTCGCCCCCGCGAACCGGTCCAGGCTCACGACGGCATGCCGACCAGGTCGGCCAGCACCTCGACGGCGTAGGCGAAGAACTCGTCCGACGGGTCCACGCTGCCCACCAGCTGGCCGAACAGCTCGAAGCTGACCATGCCGAACAGCTGCGTCCAGGCCACGATCGCCCTGGCCAGCACCTCCGGCGGCAGTTCCGGCGCGATCACCTCGGCCACCGCGCGACACTGCTCGGCCAAGCCCTCGGAGAGCACGCCGGCGTCGCGGGCCGGGCGCAGCGTGCCCTCGGCCCAGGCCACGCGCAGCACGTTGACCATGACCAGCGGCACCTTCTGGGCCTCGGCGATGGTCGCCTCCGGGGCGCGGTAGCCCGGCACCGGCGAGCCGTAGATGAGGGCGTACTCGTGCCGATTGGCTCGGGCCCAGTCGCGCACCGAGTGGCAGACCGCCTGCCAGCGGCCGCGCAGATCCCGCTCCGGCAGGCGTTGGTCGGCCGCGATCGCCGCCGCCCCCAGTGCCCGGTAGGCATCGATGATCAAGGCTGTGAGCAGCTCGTCCTTGCTCGGGTAGTAGCGGTAGATGGCCGAGCTGACCATGCCCAGCGCGCGGGCCACCGCCCGCAGCGACAGGCCGTCCGCGCCCGACACCACCAGTTGCCGCCGAGCCTCGTCCTTGATCTCCGCGGTCAGCTCGGCCCGGGCGCGATCACGTGCTGTCCGTCCTGCGTTCACGGTCCGCAGCCTATCAGAGCGGCGACCACTTCCGAGAGCACTGCTCTTGACTGTGCGCGCCGATTCGTGTTCACTGTTCTCAAGACAGAGCACCGCTCTCGAATCGGAGAAGGCAGATGACCACCATGACCCGCTACATCGAGCCCAAGCGCGCGACGAACGTGTTCAACCAGCTGGTCGCCGGCCTGACGCGACTGGGCGTGAGCGTGTGGGGCAGCCGGGTGCTCGCCGTCCGCGGCCGCAAGAGCGGCGACTGGCGCACCACCCCGGTCAACCTGCTCACCATCGACGGCGTTCGCTACCTCGTCGCGCCACGCGGCGAAACCCAGTGGGTGCGCAACATCCGCGTCGCCGGCTCCGGCGAGCTGCGCCTGGGCCGCCGGGTCGAGACCTTCACCCCCACCGAGCTCGCCGACGCCGACAAGCCGGCCATCCTGCGGGCCTACCTCAAGCGCTGGAAGTTCGAGGTCGGCGTCTTCTTCGACGGCATCGACCACACCGCCACCGACGAGCAGCTGCTGGAGATCGCCCCCGGCTACCCGGTCTTCCGGGTCTGACCACAGACGTGGACAAGGCGGTGTCACTCGCATCGGGGGGCGAGCAACACCGCCTTGCATTCATCTGGTCAGATCAGCTGGCGCACTTCTCCGTGGAGCCGGAGTTGTTGACGCGCAGCTTGGTGCCGCCGGTCAGGCAGTAGCCGTTGACCTGCTGCAGACCCAGGTCGTAACTGGCCTTGCCGGCCTGCGCGGTCACGTTGTCCAGGGTCAGACCGGTGGCGGCGTTGGCGATGATCGCCGGCCGCGCGTCGGACTTGTCGAACGTGAAGCCGCTGTTGGTGAACGTGACGCCGGAGACGTTGTGCAGGTAGAACCCGTACGCCGGCCGGGTGCCGATGCTGTTCGGGTTGTAGTCCCCGTTGTCGCTGGGCACGCCGGCGCCCACCGCGCCGCTGCCGCCGGGCAGGTCCAGGTGCACGTTGTCGAAGGTGACGTCGCTGATCGCGTGCCCGGACTGGCCCCACATGGTCGGGCTGAACTTGCCGGCCTTGGTGCCGGTGATGTTGCTGTAGTGGATGTCGCTGATGCTGCCGATGCCGGGACTGCCGCCGCAGCGCTTGCGGGTGCCGATCTTCTGCATGATCGGCGACTGCGTGTTGGACATGGTGACGTCGTCGTAGTGCACGTTGCTGATGTGCGCGCCGTCCATGGACACCAGGCCCAGTCCGGACTTGCCGGCGCCGGTGATGGTGATGTGCGAGAACTGGTAGTCGGTGAAGTCGCCGCAGGTCTCGGACCCGAACATCAGGGCGTTGCAGCAGCCGGCCGACAGCTGCGCGTTGGTGACGGTGACGTGCCCGCTGGGCAGCGTCTTGCCCAGCGCCCAGTCGCTCTTGAACACCAGGGCGTCGTCGTTGGCGGCGTCGGTGATGTTCGTGATGGTGACGTTGGTGGTGCTGATGATGTTCCAGCCGTCCCGGTCGCTGGCGGTGGAGATCGTCAGGTGGTCGGACACCACGTGGTCGCACCCGTTGATCAGCGCGCCGAAGTGGCCGCCGCGCTTGAGGGTGATGCCGGACAGCGTCAGGTTGGTGCACCGGGTCAGCGAGATGATCTTGTCCGCCTGGCCCAACTTCGGGTTGCCGGTGATCAGGTGGCCGCCGCCGTCGATGGTGCCCGCGCCGGTGAAGCCGATGTTGGTCAGCCCGTCGCCGTAGAACATGGCGTCGTGGAAGTGGCTGTGGCCGTAGTCCTGGTACTTGTCGTACGGGTTGGACTCGGCCTGGTCGTAACCCGAGGAGGCGCCGGTGATGGTGGAGCCGGCGTCCAGTTGGATGGTGACGTTGCTCTTCAGGTGGACGGTGCCCGACGACAGGTAGCTGCCCGACGGCACCTCGACCGTGCCGCCGCCGGCCTTGTTGGCCGCGTCGATGGCCTTGTCGAAGGACGCGGCGACATTGGTCTTGCCGTCGGCCTTCGCGCCGTAGTCGGTGACCTTGTAGGTGGTCGCGTGCGGCTGGACCGTGGCCGCCGCGGCGCCTCCGGCGCAGAACACGACGATCCCGGCCACCGCGATGGCCGGCAGCAGGGCCGATCTCCGCAACGCTGCGTAGCGCACGCTATCCTCCCAGGGACGAGGAAATGTAAACGTTTTCAGCGCGGCGGCTCGGCCAGACTAGGAGCGTCGGACACACCGAGTCAAGGCCCACCCCCGCGAGTCCCGCTCTGGGACACACCGAAATGCGGGTTTCGCATCTGTGCCCGAAACCGGCATTCGGTGTGCCGGAGAGCGTGACTCGCGGGGTGTACTCGGATCGCCGCCCGATCGGCCAGTATCCGGATCACCGGCGGCCCGGGTGGCCGGGCCGGCGATAGCCTTCTCGCCTTGCCGCCGATCGGGCGGCGGGATAGGTTCGAGGGAAAGCGCTTTCCCAACGACGGGGAGGACCGTGGAACACGCGGATGTGCTCGTGGTGGGCGCCGGGGCGTCCGGTGGCGTGGTCACCGGCGCGCTGGCCGAGGCGGGCTTCGACGTGGTCTGCCTGGAACAGGGTCACTGGCCGGACCGCACCGACTTCCCGGCACTGCGCCCGACCTACGAGCTGGAGGCGCGCGGCGGCTGGGGCGGCAATCCGACACTGAGGGGCAGACCTGAGGACTACCCGGTCAACGAAACCGGTTCCGACATCGCGACCCTGATGTACAACGGCGTCGGCGGCAGCATGGTGCTGTACGCCGCGGACTGGCCCCGCCTGCTGCCCTCGGACTTCCGCACCCGCACGCTGGACGCCGTCGGCGACGACTGGCCGCTGACCTACCGCGAGCTGCAACCGTTCTACGAGCGCACCGACCGGGCCTTCGGCGTGTCCGGCCTGGCCGGCGACACCTCGCTGCCGCCGGGCGGCGAGTTTCCCCTGCCGCCACTGCCGATCGGCGACGGCGCGCTGCGCATGGCCCGCGCCCACGACCGCCTCAAGTGGCACTGGTGGCCCGCCCCCAACGCGGTGCTGTCACGTCCCTATCAGGGCCGAAACGCCTGTGCCCACTACGGTTCCTGCATGCAGGGCTGCCCGGAGGGGGCCAAGGCGTCCACCGACGTGACCCACTGGCCCGCCGCCGTCAATGCCGGCGCGCGGCTGCTCACCGGTGCCCGCGTGTCCCGCATCCTCACCGACCGCCAGGGCCTGGCCATCGGCGCGGAATACGTTGACCAGCAAGGAAAGTGGGACATCGTCAAGGCCGACGTGGTGATCCTGGCGGCCAACTCGGTCGGCACCGCGCGCATCCTGCTCAACTCGGCCTCGCCGCGTTTTCCCAACGGGCTGGCCAATTCCAGCGGATTAGTGGGCCGCCGGCTGATGGTGCACCCGTTCGCCAACGTCACCGGCTACTTCGACGAGCCGGTGGACGCGGGCGGCCACGTCGGGGCCAAGATCGTCAGCTACGAGTTCTACGAGACCGACCCGGACCGGGACTTCGTGCGCGGCGCCAAGTGGAGCCTGGCCCCGACCGGCGGCCCGCTGAACGCGGCGCTGCCCTCGCGGGCCGGGAACTCGGTGTGGGGCAAGGGACATCACGCCCACGTGCGCCACCACCTCGGGCACTCGCTGAGCTGGTGCATCTTCGGCGAGGACCTGCCCGACGAGGACAACCGGGTGGAGATCGACGACAGCCTGACCGACTCCTCCGGCATCCCCGCGCCCAAGGTCAGCTACCGGGTCGGCGAGAACTCCCGGCGGCTGCTGGACTTCAACATCGAGCGGGCCCAGCACTCGTTCGCCGAGGCCGGCGCGCACCGCACGGCGGTGGAGTCGCTGATGCGCTTCTCCGGCTGGCACCTGCTGGGCACGGCGCGCATGGGCGGCGATCCGGCGACCTCGGTGGTCGACGGCTGGGGCCGCGCCCACGACGTGCCCAACCTCTACGTCGCCGACGGCAGCGTGTTCGTCACCTCGGGGGCGGTCAACCCGACCAGCACGATCGTGTCGCTGGCGCTGCGCAACGTCGAGCACCTCATCGAAAACCGGCGCGAGCAAAGGACTCCCCGATGACCGAGGACAAGGTGCGCGGCTGGCTCGGCGCGATCGCCGACGAGTTGATCCCGGCGGCCGACGGCATGCCCGCGGCCACCGAGGTCGGTGTCACCGGCAGCCAACTGGACCTGGTGCTCGCCGTGCGGCCGGACCTGGCCCGCGCGCTGAACCGGGCCTGGGCGCTGGCCGGCGAGCACCGGCCGGGGCCGGCCCTGCGGCTGCTGACCGATCTCGACCCGCGGGCCCACCAGGCCGTGCTGGAGATCGTCGCCGGCGCGTACTACACCAGCGACCTGGTCAAACGACTGCTGGGCTACACCGGCCAACAGCCGGTTCCGGTCCGTCCGGAGGACTATCCGGCCTACCTGGCCGAGGGTCTGCTTGACCGCGTGGTGGATCGTGGACCGGTGCACCGAGACCCCGACTCCCTGTCACGGAGGCAGTGATGCTCGTGTCCGACCAGACGGTGTTCGCCGGGCTGACCGGGGACCAGGTCGACATCATCGAGCCGGCGACCGGCAAGACGCTCGGCCGGACCCGGTTGGCCAGCGCCGAGGACGTCGCCGCCGCGGTGACCAGAAGCGTTGCCGCGCAACCGGAGTGGGCCGACACGGCGCCGGCCGAGCGGGCCGAGATCCTGCTCCGCGCGGCCCAGTTGATCCACGACCACGAGGACGAGTTCGTCCGGTGGGGCATCCGCGAGTGCGGGGCCATCGCCGGCAAGACCGCGCACGAGGTGCATTCCAGCCGGGGCGAGCTGATCGCCGCCGCCGCGCTGGCCGCCGAGCCGTACGGCCAGTTGCTGCCGTCGGCCGGCCGGATGAGCTACGGCCGCCGGATCCCGTTCGGCGCGGTGGGCGTGATCGCGCCGTGGAACTTCCCGCTGGTGCTGTCCATGCGGGCCGTCGCGCCGGCGCTCGCGCTCGGCAACTCCGTGCTGCTCAAGCCCGATCACCAGACCCCGGTCTACGGCGGCGCGCTGATCGCCCGGCTGTTCGAGGAGGCCGGGCTGCCGGCCGGGCTGCTGGAAGTGTTGCCCGGCAAGGCCGACGCCGGCCAGGCGCTGGTCGCCGACCCGCGGGTGCCGATGATCTCGTTCACCGGCTCCACCCGGGCCGGCAAGATCGTCGCCGCCACCGCCGCCGAGCACGTCAAGAAGGTGTCGCTGGAACTGGGCGGCAACAACGCCGTCATCGTGCTGGCCGACGCCGACCTGGACGCCGCCAGCTCGGTCGGCGCGTGGGGCTCTTTCCTGCACCAGGGCCAGATCTGCCTGACCACCGGCCGGCATCTGGTGCACCGCAAGGTCGCCGACGAGTACCTGGACCGACTCGCCGCCCGCGCCGCCAAGCTGAAGGTCGGCGACCCGGCCGAGGCCGACACCCAGATCGGCCCGATCATCAACGCCACCCAGCTGGCCGGTGTCGACCGCATCGTCCAGTCCTCGGCCGCGGCCGGCGCCGCCATCCGGGCCGGCGGCACCTACGAGGACCTGTTCTACGCGCCCACCGTCCTGGCCGGCGTCACTCCGGAGATGCCCGCCTTCACCGACGAGATCTTCGGTCCCGTCGCCCCGGTCACCGTCTTCGACTCCGAGGACGAGGCCGTCGCGCTGGCCAACGCCACCGCCTACGGCCTGACCGCCTCGGTCATCACCGCCGAACCCTTCCGCGGCTGGAAGCTGGCCGAGCGCCTGCGGGCCGGCATGGTGCACGTCAACGACACCACCGTCAACGACGACCCCACCGCGCCCTTCGGCGGCGTCGGCGCCTCCGGCAACGGCGGCCGCTACGGCGGGCAGGCCAACTGGGAGGAGTTCACCCAGTGGCAGTGGGTGACCGTCCGCGACACCCCACCCGCCTACCCCTTCTGACCCCTGCGAATGCGGCTATTCGGGGCGGGCAGATAGGTGTTGCTGCGCGGCGAGGAAGTGGGAGATGTCCGCCGTCGCCGGGTACAGCGACCGGTAGCGGGCGTAGAACTCGTCGTACGGACCCGAAGGACCGGGCTCTACGGTGTGCACGACGGGGTTCCAGTCGGTGACGTCGACGCCGTGGGCGGATGCGGCGAGCATGGCGTCGCCGAGGCTGGCGCCGATGCTCTCGCGGGTGAGCTGCTGGGGCAGACCGGTGACGTCGGAGACGATCTGGGTCCACAGCCCGCCCTGGGTGCCGCCGCCCACGGCGACCAGCCGCCGGGTGGCCCCGCCGGCCTCGGTCATGGCCTCCAGGTTGTGGCGCACGCCGTAGGCGATGCCCTCCAGTACTGCACGGTACAGTTCACCAGGCCCATGGGACAGCGTCAGGCCGGCGATCACGCCCCGCGCGGACGGATCGAACAGCGGGGTCCGCTCGCCCGCGAAGTACGGCAGCACAAGCAATCCCCGACTGCCGGCGGGCACATCCGCCGCCCGGGCAACAAGATCCTCGAAGGTGCCGCCGACCAGACCGCGCAGCCAGTCGGTCACGGCCCCGGAGGTCGCCATCCCGGCGGCCAGGGTGCTGGTGCCCGGGAACACGCCGGAAGTGGTCCACAGCCCCGGATGCGGCCGCGGCTGGGCGACCACCTGGACCAGGAACATCGTGGTGCCGTACATGACCATGGCGTCCCCGGGCGACCGCACGCCGACGCTGGTGGCCTCGGCCCAGGCGTCGATGGTGCCGGCAGTGACCGGCAGCCCCTCGGGTAGCCCGGTGGCATGGAAGGCCGCCTTGCTCACACGCCCGACGACCTCGGTTGGCCACACCAGCTCCGGCAACGGCAGCCCCGGCGCGACCACGGCGGCCCAGTCCGCGGCCCACTCCCGCCGGCCCAGGTCGTACAGCGGCGAGCACTGGCTGGCCGACTGGTGGTCCAGCACGTACCGCCCGGTCAGCCGGTGCACCAGGAAGGACGAGGCCATCAGCAGCATCCGGGTCCGCCCCCAGACCTGAGGCTCGTTCACGGCCAGCCACCGCAGCTTCGGCCCCACCGCCTGACTTGTCAGCGGCGAACCACCCCGGCGCAGAATCTCCTCACCGCCGAGCAGGTCCGTCAGTTCCGAGATTTCCACGGTTGCCCGGGTGTCGACGCCGTAGAGGACGGCCGGCCGCAGCGGCGTGCCGTCGGCGTCGGCCGGCAGCAGGCACGGCCCGATGCCGCTCACCGCCAGCCCGTTCAGGCGCTCACCCTCGGCTGTCTGGACCAATTCCCGGGCGATGGCGACGAAGTCCCGCCACCACACGTCCTCGGCGTCGTGCTCGAACCACCCGGGCCTGGGCGTCGACACGGCGTGCGGACGGCTCACCCGGCGCCGAACCGTGCCGTCCTCGGCGACCAGAACTCCCTTGGATGCCGACGTTCCGATGTCGATCCCGATGAACATCCACCTATCCTCGTCGACATGGATCAGATCGCGATCGTCGGCGCTTCGGCGGCCGGCCTGACGGCGGCCGAGACGCTGCGCCGTGAGGGCTACCCGGGCCGCATCACGCTCATCGGCGACGAGGCGCACCCGCCCTACGACCGCCCGCCGCTGTCCAAGCAGGTGCTGGCCGGCCAGTGGGAGCCGGAGAAGACCCGGCTGCGCAAGGACGAGCAGATCGCCGACCTGAACGCCGAGTTCCGGCTGGGCGCGCCGGCGGCCGGCCTGGACCTGGACGCCCGCGAGGTGGTGCTGGCCGACGGCACCCGGGTCGGCTACGACGGCCTGGTCGTCGCCACCGGCGTCGCGCCGCGGCGGCTGCCGTTCGGCCACGACCTGGCCGGCGTGCATCTGCTGCGCACCCTGGAGCACGCCACCGAACTGCGGGCCGAAATGCTCAGGCAGCCCAAGACCGTGGTCATCGGGGCCGGCTTCCTCGGGGCCGAGGTCGCGGCCACCGCCCGCACCCTGGGCCTGGACGTCACGCTGGTCGACCCGCTGCCGGTGCCGATGGCCCGCCAGTTGGGCGAGACCGTGGGCAAGCTGCTGGAGGAGCTGCACCGGGACAACGGCGCGCGGGTGCTGATGGACACCGGCGTCACTGAACTGCTCGGTACAGATGGTCATGTCACCGGTGTCCGGCTGACCGACGGCAACGTGCTCGACGCCGGCTGTGTGCTGGTGGCGATCGGCGCGACGCCGGTCACCGACTGGCTCGCCGGCTCCGGCCTGACCATCGACAACGGCGTCGTCTGCGACAGCCGATGCCAGGCCGCGCCGAACGTCTACGCGGCCGGCGACGTGGCCAACTGGGAGCACCCGCGCTACGGCCGGATGCGGCTGGAGCACCGGATGAACGCCACCGAGCAGGGCATGGCGGTGGCCCGCAACCTGCTCGGCGCGGACCAGGAGTTCGCCCCGGTCCCGTACTTCTGGACCGACCAGTACGACGCCAAGGTGCAGGCCTACGGCCTGGTCGGCGAGGGCCTGGAGTACGCGGTGGTGGCCGGCGACCCGGGCGAGCGCAAGTTCGCCGCCCTCTACGGCCGCGACGGCGTCGTCACCGGCGGGGTCGGCTGGAACCTGCCACGCGAGATCCGCAAGCTGCGGCAGGCCGTCGTCGACCGCTCCCCCATGCCGTGATGCCGAGCTCGGCCTTCGGAGACGAACTGGAGCGGCTGCTCACCCGCCGGGGCATGTCCTGGCGGGTGCTGGCCGACCGGGTCGGCTACACGCCGAGCTGGCTGAGCAAGGTCAAGAACGGCACGCCGCCGTCGGCCGAGCTGGCCCGCCGCTGCGACCAGGTGCTGGACGCCGGCGGCCGACTGATGGCGCTGGCCACCGAGGCGGTGCCGGCCCGGCCGGCCCAGCTGCCGGCCGCCGCCGCCCGGTTCGTCGGCCGCGAGCGGGAGCTGGGCCAGCTGCACGAGGCCCTGATGGACGACCGCCAGCTCGGCACGCCGGCGGTGGTGGCGGTCGACGGCTCGCCCGGCGTCGGCAAGACCGCGCTGGCGCTGAAGCTGGCCCATGACGTGGCCGCCGAGTTCGTCGACGGCCAGCTGTACGTGGACCTGCGCGGCTACTCCCCCGACGGCGGCCCGGCGCGGCCGGCCGATGTGCTCGGCGACTTCCTGGCCGCGTTGGGGGTGGCCACCGATTCCATGCCGGCCGACCAGGAGCAGCGGGCCAAGCTCTTCCGATCCCTGGTCAACCAGCGCCGGCTGCTGATCGTGCTGGACAACGCGGCCGACTCGGTGCAGGTCGAGCCGCTGCTGCCGGGCTCGGGCTACTGCGCGGTGATCGTCACCAGCCGGCGGCGGCTGTCCGGCATGGCCATGCGCACCAACGCCCGCCAGGTCACGCTGGGCCCGATGACCGGCGAGGAGTCGCGGCTGCTGCTGCGCAACGTGATCGGCGACGACCGGGTGGACGCCGAGCCGGCCGCGATCACCGCGCTGGCCAAGCACTGCGCGCACCTGCCCCTGGCGCTGCGGATCGCCGCCGAGCGGGTGGCCACCCACCCGCACCACCCGGTGGATGAGCTGCTGGAGGAGCTGGACTCCGACGAGCAGCGGCTGGACGGCCTGGCCACCGACGACTCGCTGGCCGTGCGGTCGGTGTTCTCCTGGTCGTACCGGGACCTGTCGGCCGAGTCGGCCCGCATGTTCCGACTGCTGGGCGTGTTCCGGCGCGGCCAGATCAGCACGCCCGCGGCCGCCGCGCTGGCCGGTGTGTCCACAGTGCAGGGACGGCGGCTGCTGGAGCGGCTGGCCAGCGTGCACCTGGTCGAGGGCATCGAGCGCGACCGCTACCGGATGCACGACCTGCTGCACGTCTACGCCGCCGAGCTGGTGCAGTCCGAGGAGACCGAGGAGTCCCGGCGGGAGGCCGCGGTCCGCCTGACCGACTGGTACCTGCGCACCGCCGAGCGCGCGAACGAGGCGTTGGCGCCGTTCCGCGTGCACATGCTGGAGGTGCCGGCCGCCGGCCCGACCGTCACACCGCTCGACTTCGACACGCCTGTAGAAGCTTTGCGTTGGTGCGACGGGGAAGTCGCCAACCTGCTGCCGGTGATGGAGACCGCCCTGGCCTACGGTCTGGCCGGCACCGCGTGGCGACTGTGCATCGCCTCGTGGGACTACTTCCGGCTACGCACGCCGCTCAGCGTCTGGCTCGCCACGCACGAGTTGGCCACGCGGGCGGCGCGGGCCGAGGGCAACCGGTTCGCCGAGGCGTGGGTGCAGACCAACCTGGCCGTGGCCAAGCACCGGCTGCACGACTTCGAGGCGGCGACCCGGCTGTACGAGCAGGCGCTGGCCACGCGGCGGGAGATCGGCGACCGGCACGGCGAGGCGTGGACGCTGGCCGGGCTGGGGCTGCTGGCCGTCGACCAGCGTGATCCCGACGCCGCGCAGTCGACGGCCGACCAGGCGCTGGCCTTGTTCCGCGACCTCGGCGACCGGCACGGCGAGGTGACCACCATGGCTACCCTCGGCGAGGTCCGCCAACTGCGCGGCGACCATCACGGCGCACTGGTCACGTTGCACGAAGCGCTCTGGGTCGCGCAGGACAGCGACGACGCCTCCGACCAGGCCGAGACGCTGCTGAAGATCGCCTCCGTCTACCTGGCCGACGGGCAGGCCGGCCGCGCGCTGGACAGCCTGGACCAGGCGCTGGTCGCGACCCGGGACGTGCGCAACCGCATGATCGAGGCCAGCGCGTTGTTCCGGCGCGGCATCGTGCTGCGGGAACTGGACCGGGCCGACGAGGCGCGGGAGTCGCTGAGCGCCGCCCTCGCCCTGTACGAGGAGGTCGACGACCGGCAGGCCCTCGATGTCCAGGCCGAGCTGGACGCCCTCGGCTAACCCGAGGGTGACTCGTCCGAATCGCGGGTGACGCAGCCGACACCAGCCACCCGACGATCGGGTGTTTCCACTTTTGCTCAACTCGTCAACACTGTTGCCGCACTGCCGTGTTCGTCATAGTTGAGTGGCGCGGTGCCGTCGTCGGCGGGCGGGTCCACTGGGGGTGGCCCGCCCGCCGACGGCTATTTCCGGCCCAGTCTTATCGGCCCAGTCTCATCGGGGCAGGTCGAAGAAGACCATCGGGTTGTCCCGACTCGGCCGCAGCGGCTGGTCGAGGCCCAGTTCCCGTTTCACGGCAAGCAACTCGGCAAAGGTTTCCGGCGCCCGTTTGGCCGAGGGCGTGAAGAAGTCGATTTTTCGTTCGTTCAGCCAACGAACCAATACGGCGCCCTCACTGAACGGCATCGGCCGCCGGCCGTGGAACACGTCGTGCACACTCACCGGCGTGTTGTTCAGCCGGCTGAACAATTCGGCGATGTACCACCGGGCAAAGCTCGCGCTGTGGGCCGCGTCCAGGAACAGGTAGTCGATCTCCGCCGGCAGCTGAGCCTTCCTCACGTCACCCTGGGTGAAGGTCCAGCGCTCGTCGGCCGGCACCGACCTCAGCACGTGGTCGACCACGTCGTAGGACAGCAAGCGTCCACTGTGTTGAATCCCTTTGGCGTTGTCCCGCAACGCACTCAGCAGCCAGGTGGTGGACCAGCCGTGAAAGGTCCCGATCTCCACCACGGTCGCCGGCCGCAGCTCGCGCAGCCGCAGATACGTCAGCTCGGCCTCGATGTCGTCGAGCTGGGCTCGGATTCCGGGCAGCCGCCGACGCTGCTGCTCGCGCACGGCGGCCAGGTCGTCGGCGTACTTGCGGTAGAGCTCGATGGCGGTGGTCAGGTCCACCGCGCGCACGCTACCGCCTCGAACCGCCGCCCAGCAGCCGGCCCACACCCCGCACGCTGCGCTCCAGGTCCGAACCGAACGGGTTCTCGTGCACCAGATACGTCCAGGTCGCGGTGGGCCGGGACAGGCCCTCGCCGGACAGGTCCACGCCGTCCTCGGTGATCTTGGCCGTCTCGAAGGTCTCGACCGTCTTCTCGCCGGCCACCCGGAACAGCGCGTTGAACGCCGGGATCGCCGCCCGGTGGTACTCGGCGATCGGGCTCTCGCGGGACAGCGCCCACAGGTGGATGCCCTCGCGCAGGTCGGCCAGCATGGCCAGGTGCTCGGCCCAGCCGCGGTCCAGGTGCAGCAGCGCGATCTGGCGGGCCGCGTCGACCAGGACGTCCTCGCCGACCTTGTCCAACACCTCCTGGTACCGGTCCGGCGCGGACTTCTTCAGCTCCCGCGCCGCCAGGTCGGTGCGCAGCAGCTGGTCGCGGCGCTCGCCGAGGATCTTGCGGTGCTGCGCGGAGAGCTGGTTGTAGCGCCAGGTGTTGGCGTGCACCTCGAGGTTCTCAGCCTCGGCCACCCGCTGGGCGTGGGCGATGGTGTGCGGGGCCAGCTTGTCGGTGACCCGGCCGCCGTCCTCGATCTTGCCCGGGCCCGGCTCCTCGGCCGCGAACTGGGTGACGATGTCGTCGCCGAAGCTGGCGAAGAACACCGACCGGCCCGGGTCGCCCTGCCGGCCGGCCCGCCCGCGCAGCTGGTCGTCGAGGCGCGAGCTGTGGTGCCGGCCGGTGCCGATCACGTACAGGCCGCCCAGCTCGGCCACCCGCTCGTGGTCGGCGCCGTCCGCGCCGCCGAGCCGGATGTCCGTGCCGCGGCCGGCCATCTGGGTGGAGACCGTCACCGTGCCGTACTGGCCGGCCTCGGCGACGATCGCCGCCTCCTCGGCGTCGTTCTTGGCGTTGAGCACCACGCAGGGCACGTCCATCTCGGCCAGCCGGGCCGCGAACGCCTCCGACTCGGCCACGTCCTGGGTGCCGATCAGCACCGGGCGGCCGGTCTCGTGCGCCTTGACGATCTCGTCGACGATCGCCGCGTTCTTGTCGATGACCGTGTCGTAGATGCGGTCCGGCTCGTCCACGCGGACGCACGGCACGTTCGGCGGCACCTCGGCCACCTGGAGGTCGTAGAAGGTGCGCAGCTGGTCGGCCGCCGCCAGCGCGGTGCCGGTCATGCCGCAGACCTTCGGGTAGCGCTTGAGCAGGGCCTGGACCGTGATCGTGTCCAGCACCTCGCCGGTCTCGCTGGCCGCCAGCGCCTCCTTGGCCTCGACCGCCGCCTGCAGGCCGTCGGGCCAGCGCTGCAACCGGGCCACCCGGCCGCGGGAGGGGTTGATCAGCTGGACCTTGCCGTCGCGCACGATGTAGTCGACGTCGCGGCGCAGCAGCACCTCCGCGTGCAGCGCCACGTTCACTCGCGGCAGCGTCGTGCCCACGTGCTCCGCCGAGTACAGGTCGATGCCGCCCAGCGCGCGCTCCACCGCTTCCGCGCCCGCGCCGGTCAGGTAGACGTTGCGCTGCTCGTCGTCGATCTCGTAGTGCATGCCCGCGCGCAGCAGGCGCACCACGTCCGGCAGCTCCCGGTCCGGCTCGCCGGCCGCCGCCGCGCCGGCCAGCACCAGCGGCACCCGGGCCTCGTCCACCAGCACCGAGTCCGCCTCGTCGACCAGGGCCACGCCCGGCTCCGGCGACACCAGGTCCTCGACCTTCGTCGCCGTGTGGTCGCGCAGCTCGTCGAAGCCGATCTCACTCACCGACGCGTAGGTCACGTCGGCCGCGTAGGCCTCGCGGCGGCGGTCCGGGTCGCAGGCGCCGCTGATCCAGTTCACCGTGACGCCCAGCAGCCCGTACAGCGGGCCCATCCACTCCGCGTCGCGGCGGGCCAGGTAGTCGTTCACCGACACCACGTGCACCGGCCAGCCGTGCAGCGCGTACCCCGCCGCCGTGATCGCGCCGGCCAGGGTCTTGCCCTCACCCGTGGGCAGCTCCACCACTCGGCCCTTGAGCATCCAGCCCGTGGTCGTCAGCTGCACGTCGAACGGCCGCTCCCTGAGCGTGCGGCGGGCCGCCTCCCGGCCGAGGGCCAGCAGCTGCGCGAGGTCCTTGTCGTCGTAGTCGCTGCGGTCGTCCTTGCGCAGCTTCTCCGCCGCCTGCGTCAGCTGCTCGTCGGTCAGCTCCCGCAGCTCGTCCTCGCGCGCGCCAGCAGCGGCCACTACGGCGTGCAGCTTGCTCGTCTCACGAGCAACCGCACGGCCCTGCAGCAGCCGCCAGAACCCGGTCGTCAGGCGCTTCTTGCGCTCCCCCGCCACAGCACCTGTTTACCATCCCGACACCCCGCGCCGCGCCGGTCGACCGACCCCAACCACCCGCAAGATCGCCACGACTCCGGCGTTACGCCCCTTTTGCGCCGGTTACGCCGTGTCCGCCAGCGCCCAGGTCCGAATCAGCACGGTCCTCGGGTAGTCGGCCCGACGTGGTGAAGGGGCCCTTCCTCGCGTTCAACGAGAGGAAAAGCCCCTTCCAAGCGTGTGTCGGCGCGCCGATCAGGCGGTGCGCTCGGCGCGCTCCCGGGGGGAGTCGCCGGCCTGCTCCGGCACCCGGGGGTGGTCGGCGATACGGGTGAGCCGGCGGGACTCGGCCATCGCCTCCTTGTAGACGTCCTCGAAGGTGGCCAGCGTGGTGTTCACGCCGTGGGTGCCGATGATCTCCAGGCTCTCCTTGCCCATGCGCTCGCGCTCGGCGTCGTCGGAGAACAGCTGGGTGAGGCGGGCGGCCAGGGTGGGGACGTTGCCGGGCGGGTAGAGCCAGCCGTTGCGGCCGGGCCGGGCCAGGTGGGGCAGGGCCATGGCGTCGGCGGCGACGACGGGCTTGCCGGCGGCCATCGCCTCCATGGTGGCCAGGCTCTGCAGCTCGGCGATGCCGGGCATGCAGAAGGCGTCGCACGAGGCGTAGGCGTCGAGCAGCTCCTCGTCGGAGATGAAGCCGCGGAACGTGACCCGGTCGGCGATGCCGAGCTGGCCGGCGAGCTGCTCCAGGGCCTCCCGCTTGCTGCCGTCGCCGACGATCTCGGCCCGGACCTTGAGCTCGGCCGGGATGAGCGGCAGGGCCCGGATCAGCTCGTGGACCCGCTTCTCCTCGTCGAGGCGGCCGACGAACAGCACGGTGCGGTGCTCGGCGTCGGGCGAGACCGGCCGGTCCAGGTAGCGGTCCAGGTCGATGCCGCACGAGATGGCCCGCGCCTGCTGGGGCAGGCCGTTGTCCATGAGCAGCTGCACGGCCCGCGGCGTGGGCGCGGTGACCACGCCGGCGTTGCCGAAGTTGCGGGTGAGGTCCCACCAGGCCGCCTTGGACGCCAGCGAGCGCAGCAGCATCGGCATCCGCATGTGGCCGAGGATGTTCTCGGGCATGAAGTGGTTGGTCGCCACCAGCGGGATCCGCAGCAGCTCGGCCTGCCAGATCAGCGCGCGGGTGAGCAGGAAGTGCGACTGGACGTGGATGATGTCCGGCTTGATCTCGGCCAGCAGCGGGGCCATCGCCTTCTGCGCCTTCCACGGCCAGGCGACCCGGAACGACGGGTGGAACGGCGTGCGGAACGCCGACAGCCGGTGAATCGTGATTCCGTCGACCTCGTCAACAGAGGGCCGGCCGCTCGGGGCCGGGCACATCACGTGCACCTGGTGGCCCCGGGAGGCGAGGCCGACCGCGAGCCGGTGCGTGAACCGAGCCGCCCCGTTGACGTCCGGCGGGAAGGTCTCGGCGCCGATCACGATGCGCAGTCCGGAGGCCGCCTCGTGCCGATCGGGCACCTGGGACCAGGTCATTTCGTACTCCCGTCGTAGTGCTGGGTCGTCATCCCGGGCGCGACAAGCTGCCGGTCGCCGTCGACGACTGTATTAGCTGGCGGTGTTGACTTCGGTCGACGCAGCGTGAGCACGACCACGCCGGTGGCGGCGACCACAGCGCAGGTCAGGGCTCCGGCGACCACTGGCACGGAGGTGTCGGTGGCTTCACCGAGCAACACCACGCCCAGCCCGACGGCGACCAACGGGTCGATCACGGTCAGGCAGCCGATGACGACCTCGGGCGGACCGCTGGCGTAGGCGTGCTGGACCAGCCAGCCGCCGACCACGATGCCGACCGCGATGCCAAGGACCTCGGGCAGCGGGAAGGGATGGCCGCCCTCGGTGAGTTGTTGGAGCGTGCCCCGCATCAGCAGGGACACGTAGCCGAAGCTGACGCCGGACGCCGTGGCGAAGCCCAGGCAGCGGACCGCGCCGGTGTTCAGCGCGGCGATGGCGGCCAGGCCGCCGACCACGCCCACCACCAGCACGGTGGCCCGCATCTCGGTGTCCGGCGCGACCACGGTGGCCTTGGCCTGGGTGGCGGCGAGCAGCACGAACGCGATGGTGCCGATGGTGCTGGCCACGACCGCGCCGATGGCCACCCGGTCCAGGTGGAGCTTCTCGATGCGCACCGACATCACCGTGGTCAGCGCGAACGCCAGGATGCCGATCGGCTGGACCACGGACAACGGGGCCAGCCCGAGGGCGGTGGCGTGCAGCCCGGCCCCGGCGGCGGCGATGGCGATGCCGGCCAGCCACAGCGGCTGGCGGGCCAGCCGCAGCATGGTGGCCAGCCGCAGGCCGCGTTCGTCGGTGCTCTCGCTGAGGCCGCCGTGCTGCAGCCTCGCCGAGACGGCGTTGCAGCAGGCCCCGAGCACCGCCAGTGCGATCGCGAGCGGGATCATCAGGCACCACCCTCGACCAGGCCGGCCTCCTGGTGGCGCTCCACCGCCGGCCTCGCGCCCCGCCACAACGCCATGCCCAATACGAACAGCAGCGCCATGTCGATACCGAAGAGTATACGCTCGGCCAGGCCGAGGTAATTCTTCATAAAGCCAAGAAAGGGCAGCATGTCCGGCTCATTGATGGCCAGCTGAATACCGGCGAATGTGGCCAGCACGATTGTGCTGGCCATCGACAGGCGCAACACGATCGGCGCGAACCGCTCCCACCCCACGGTCAGCTGACACCGCCTGGCCAGCAGGAATCCCGCCGCGGACAGGCACGGGAAGAAGAAGATCGCGGCCCAGCGGTGCACCGTGCCGGAAATGGAGGACACCGCCGGCGTCGGGTCGGTCGGAAAGACCAGCGCGACCACGAGCCCCACACACCACACGGACACCAGCACGGTCAGCACGATTCCCCGAACAATTCCTACCCCGGCCAGTCCGACCATCAGCGCGACGGACCCCACCGCCAACGCGACCAGACTTGTGTCGAAATACCTGGACCCCTGTTTGGCGAATACATAGTCGCTGATCGTGTGCCTGATCGGATTGAGCTGTCCGCTCGACTCCAGGTGCAGGTACACCATCGGCAGCAGCGCGGCGACAAAGCTGACGATCGCGAGCAGCGCCCACGTCCGACGCCTGTCCCTGGTTCGGCCCCCAGCCGCCTGGTCGCTCACGGCGTCGATTCTCACCTCATCCGCACACACGGGTCCATGGGGGACACCCCTGGTTTAGGGGTGGGGAAAACCCCCGGACCGCCGGAGCCGAACACCACCCCCCGCAGGTGGCGGCCCCCTCGGCCAGGGAGCGCGCGAGCGAATCCCCGGTCAGCGGCACCGTACTGCCCGACCGACAGCCCACCGACAGGATCGACAGCGTGGCGCGCCACACTATCGAGTGTGATGCGGATCACATCGAATTGAGGTCACGATCAGGTTTCGAAATGAAAGTTGATCTTGGCGTATCTGAGGGTTCTCTCAGGTAATCCCTTATCACTTTCCTGTCGCGTTCACCGGAAGCCTTGCGGAAGTTGCCCACCGGTTTACTCGACGTTCACTCCTGGCAGAAATAGACGTAAAACAGCGAACGCCCCACCCGACTGGCTGTCGGGTGGGGCGTTCGCAGGGTGGGCGCCGGGCCGCTGGCCGCATGTCGGGCGCGGCGCCCGCAGAGATGATCAGTTCGCGGCGATCAGCTCGCGGCGATCAGCTGCCGGTCATCGAGCAGGGCGCCATCGACACCAGGTTGCCCTGCGGCTGCGGGGCCCGGGCCTGGTTGAACAGGTTGAGGATCTGGTTGATCAGGAACTGCCGGTTGTTCTGCAGCGGGGCCAGGATGGAGTTGTTGACGAAGTCCTGCGTCGCCTGGCTGCCGGCCGCCTGCATCCGGTTGTTGGCGTCGTTGAGGAAGTTGTCCATCTGGTCCAGGTCCTGGTTGACCGACGACTGCACCGAGGCCGGGATGGCCGGCATCTGGGACCGCACGTCGGGGCAGGTCACACTCTGGTTGGACGCGGGCTGGCCGTTGTTGCCGCCCCCGTTCTTGCCACCGCCACCGTTGTTGCCACCGCCACCGTTGTTGCCGCCACCGCCGTTGTTGCCGCCGCCCTGGGGCTGGTTGACGCACTGCTGGCCGTTGTTGATGCAGCTGACCACGCCGTTCTCCTGCTGGGCGCTCATCACGTTCTCCCAGTCGGCGTGGTCGGTGGCCGGACTGTGCAGCTGGCCGTCGAAGCCGTCCACCGCGAACACCGAGCCGTTGGGCACCGAGTTGTAGACCAGGTCGTACTCCAGCTGCGGCACCGCCTTGGTGCCCCTCGGGCACTGCCCGTTGCCCTTGGCGAACACGATGTGCGTGCGGTGGTTGGCCGAGTCGGTGTTCTTGCCGTCCCAGCAGTTCGGGAACTGCATGATCCGCTCGACGGCGCTGTTGCCGGGGCACACCGGGTACTTGTTGGTGATCCGGTTCTCGAAGCCGGTGCAGGTCCAGGTGGCCTTGGCGTTGGTCGGGCCGTTGGTGACCTCCTTGGCGTCACCCATGATGGCCCGCAGGAACTGCGGCGTCGGGGTCACCTTGTTGGCGCCGCCGCTGGTGAACTTGATCGTCACCTGGTTGGGCTCGACCAGCCGGCCGATGTTGCCCGCGTCCGGCCCCGGCTGGTTGTTGGTCTTGCCGTTGGGCTCCTGCTTGATCCGGATGACCGGCCAGAAGAACGCCGACTTGTCGCCGTTGGCGCAGGTCGTGCCGCCGGCGGCCAGGCTGCGGTCGTTGGAGCGGGCCGTGGTGGTCCGGTTGCCGACGTAGTCGTGCACGTGCAGGGCGCCGTGGTCGACGCCGGGCGTGACGATGAAGTTGTCGGAGTTGTGGTGGTTGTTCTGGTTGGTGCCGCAGTCCTCGGTGAAGGTGCCGCTCGCGCCGCCGGCGTTGGCGTTGCGGTTGGGCTGGACCTTCTTGATGTCGATGAAGTCGTTGGCGAACGGGCCGATCTTGTTCGAGCCGGGCTTGGGCGCCTTCGCCAGCAGGGCCTGGACGCTGGCCATCTCGGGCGAGTCACCGCCGGTGGCGGCGAACGAGTCGCCCATGCCCGCGGCGACACCGATGCCCACGGCCGATCCGGCGGCCAACACGAGGCCGCCGATCACCGCGGTCAGCCGCGTACCGCGCGACCAGGGCGTCCTGAGTTTTCCTAGCACTGAATTCTCACCTCGTCATGCGGAGTTGACGACCCTGCGGATGATCATCACGGTGCCCCAGGCCAACGCGCCGATGAGCAGCACGCCGACGAGCACGACGGCCGGGGAGGGCCGGTCGTCGACGACGGTTGTCGTGGTCGTGGACTGCTGGACCGTGGGCGCCGTCGTCGGGGTGGCGCCAGCGCCCTGGGCGGCCTGGGAGCCGGCCGGGTTCTGATCGGTCGTCTGAGGAAGGGCCGGATCGGACAGCGCGGAGGAGTCCACCAACTTGGTGCCCTCCAACACGGTCATGTGCTTCATGACCGTGTTGACCGCGCCCTGAGCGAACTGCTTGATCAGATCGTTCTTCGTCCCCGCACGCGCCGCGGCGACTGCCGTGAACACCTTTCCGCTCGCCTGGCGCACCAGGTTCACGTAGTCGTGGTCGAACGTCGCGCCCGCCTCGTCGTGCAGCTGGGCCAGCCAGCCCTGCTGGTCGTTGTCGGGCTGGCCCGGCAGCTGCACGCCCAGCTGCTCGGCGGCCTGGGCCGCCTGCTGGTTGAGGGCCGTGTCGTCGGTCACCAGGGTGGCGGCCACGGTGCGGACCGCGGCCGCCGACGCCTGGTTGCGGGCCATGCCGCCGGCGGCGATCTCCCACATCCCCGACTGCATGACCGTCGTCAGCACGTCCTGGTCGCTCTGGCTGACGCTCTGCGCACCCTGGTCGCCCGGCGCCGCCGCATGCGCCACCGCCGCCATGATCGGGGACATCATGGCGAGCACGGTGGCCGCGAGCAGCGCGAGGACCCTGGTGATCATGACGTGGCCGCCACCTTCTTGCCGTCGGGTCCGATGGCGAACCACAACCCGCCCTGGCCCTGCCCGGTGGTGTCACCGGGCTTCTGGTCAGGGTCGTACCGGTAGAGCGGCCAGCCGCCCAGCGTCATCTGCTTGGTGCCGTCCGTCCGCGTGACCTCGCCGACCAGGCCCTGGCCGACGCCCTCGACGGCGACCGCGCCGTCCTTGGCCGACACCGGCTCCCAGGTCAGCGCGCACTCCCCGTCGCAGGTCGCCTTGGACGGCGACGCCGAGTCGTGCGCGTACACGTAGAGCGTGAACCCCTGGTCGTCCACGACGATCCGGCCGAGGGCCGAGTTGGCCACGCTGAGCGCGGCGTTGTTGGCCGGTGCGTCGGCGTCGGAGGTGTACACCGGGGTGGCGACGGCCTCGGCCGCGGTGGCCGCCTGCGAGCCGGTCCCGCACGCGGATGTGAACGCGAGCGGCAGCAGGCCCAGCGCGGCGACGGCCGTCAGCCGACCACGACGCCTGTGGCGCAGGTGCACGGTGTCGTCCTTTCGAGCGGGATGCGGGGTCGCCACTAAGTACTCAGCGCGCTCGGATTCGGCTCACTTGTGGGTGCAACCGCTCACATTCACAGTTGACCGTGACCAATTGCTACGTAGAGTGCACTTCCGCAAACACGTTCGTGGCATCAAGATGTCTCCCGTGGTGCGGTACCGGATGACCAGACGCGACCAGCCCGTGGCGGCCAACGCCGCCGGCGGGGACTCGACGCTGGTCACCGCGCTCTACCAGGAACACCGCGGCGCGCTGTTCGGCCACGTGCTCCGGCTGACCGGTGGCGACCAGCAGTGGGCCGAGGACGTCGTCCAGGAGACGCTGTTCCGGGCCTGGCGCAACGCGGACAAGCTCGACGACGCCCCCGGGCTGTTACGGGCGTGGCTGTTCACCGTCGCCCGCCGGATCGTGATCGACGGCCGGCGCAGCAAGGGCGCGCGGCCGCCGGAGACCGAGGCCGGGCCGCTGGAACTGGTGGCCGTGCCCGACGGCACCGACAAGGCCCTGTCGGCCATGGTGGTGGCCGAGGCGCTGCGCAGCCTGTCCCCCGAGCACCGCGAGGCTATCCTCCAGACATACCTCAAGGACCGGACGGTGAACGAGGCCGCCGAGGTCCTGGGGGTGCCACCGGGCACGGTGAAGAGCCGGGTGTACTACGCACTGCGGGCCCTGCGGCGAGCCCTGCAGGATCGGGGGATGACCACATGACATCGCCGACCGACCACGTGGACGTCGCGGCCTACGTGCTGGGTGCGCTGGACGAGTCGGAGAACGCGGCCTTCGAGCGCCACCTGGCCACGTGCCCGCGCTGCCAGGCCGAGCTGAACGAGCTGTCCGGCCTGCCCTCGCTGCTGGACCAGGTCCGCGGCAGCGGCCTGCTGGCCGACCTGCTCGGCGACGACCTGACCGGGCCCACCCACGGCAGCCTCAACCCGGGCCAGGGCCTGAGCACTCCCCCACCGATGCTGGGCAACGCCGGCCCGTTCCCCAGCGGCCCGCCCGCCCCGCCGAGCGGCCCCCGGCACGGCCCCCGGCCGCCGATGAGCGGCCTGCCCGACCTGTCCGACTTCCGCCCGGCGCCGCAGCTGCCCGCGCCACCGCGGCCCGAGGACAACGTGCTGCAGGGCGTGATGGTGAACATCGCCGACGCCCGGCGGCGCCGCAAGCGCACCGGCCTGCTGGCCGCGGCTGCGGCGGCCGTGCTGATCGTCGGCGGCCCGCTGCTCACGCTCGGCCTGACCGGCGCCTTCAGCAGCGGCCCGGCCGAGACCATCCAGGCCAGCAACGGCCCGGTGAGCGCCAAGATCGGCCTGACCGGCGACGACCACGGCACCGGGGTGTCGTTCGACCTGACCGGCGTCAAGGGCCCGCTGGACTGCACCCTGTACGCGGTGTCCAAGGACGGCAAGACCAAGCGCTCCGTCAGCAGCTGGACGGTGGACGCCAAGGGCTACGGCACGGCCGAGAACTCCGCGGCGCTGCACATCGACGGCAACACCTCGATCGCCCGGCAGGACCTGGGCAAGCTGGAGTTCGCCCGCGAGGACGGGCCCGACATCCTCGACGTCGACGTCTGATCTTGTCGCCCCGTGAACGTCTGTGGCGCACGGCCTCCGCCGTGCGCCACAGACAGATAACGATGAGGGTCGCTCAGCCCAGCAGCGCGTCACCCAGCGTGATGCCGTTGGGGGTGCCCCAGCCGCTGGCCATGTCGTAGCCCGCAGCCGCCTTATAGAAGCGGTTGTCCCCGACTGTCACGTCGTTGACATCCGCACCGCCCAGTGCGTACAGCTTCGGGTTCAGCTGGCCGACCACCAGCTTGCCCAGGACGCCGGCCCGCTGGTTGATCAGCGTCAGGTAGGACGCCCACAGCGGAGCCGCCGCGCTGGTGCCGCCGTTGCGGCCCCACGCGCCCTGGATGTAGACGGAGTACTCGCCGCCGGCCGCCGCCGCCGACACGTCCGGCACCTGCCGCTTGCCGCCCGTGCCCTGCCAGGACGGCTTGTCGAACACCGTCGACTGCCCGCCGCCGCCGGCCCAGCCGCCGCCCTGGTTCCACGTCGTCTCCGAGGCGCGGGTGCCGTCCGCGTTCAGGGTCAGCGTGGTGCCGCCGACGCTGGTCACGTTCGGGTCCGAGCCGGGGAAGTCCACGGCCAGGTCGGCCGCGTGCTGGGTGTTGGCGTCCCGCTCGCAGTCGTAGGCCCCCGCGTCGCCGGCCGGCGCGAAGAACGTCATGCCCTGGGCGGCCGCCTGCTTGGCCACCGCGTCCACCGCCTGCATCGAGGCGAGGCTGCGGTCGTACTCGCACAGGCCCCAGCTCGACGACGCCACCGGCACGTTGTCGGCGACCATCGCGTTCCACATGTCCACCTCGGCCGAGGTGGTGTTGGGCGCGGTGTAGACGACCAGGTTGGCCTTGGGCGCGATCGCGTGCGCCACCTCGATGTCCAGCTCCACCTCGGCCTGCGCCGAGCCGGCGTCGGTGTTGCCGCCGTCGATGTTCTTCACCGTCGGCGGCGTGGTCGGCAGGTTGTACTGGTGGTCGTAGGTGTCGATGTTGGCCTGGTCGAACTTGCCGTACTCGAACAGCGCCAGGGTCTGGCCGGCGCCGGTGTCGAAGGAGTTCAGCCCGTACGCCGACCGCAGCTCGGTCGGCGTGTAGCCGCCGCCGGGGCCGCTGCCGACCTTGGGGCCGGCCACCTCGGCGTCCCGCCGCTGGGGCAGGTAGTGCTCGTCCAGCCCGGTCACGCCGCTGACCAGCGAGGCCAGCGAGGTCGGCACCTTGGGCGTGGCGTCGGCGGCGGTGAAGTCCCGACCCAGGCCCGCGTCGTGCCAGCGGGCCAGCGAGGTGTTGAAGGCGGCGCCGAGCTGGTCGGCCGTGCCGGTGGCGTCCACCGCCAGCCGGTTCGCGCTCACCCCGGTGACCGTCAGGCCCCGCGACCGCAGGTAGTCGGTGACCCGGTTCACATCGGCCTGGGTCGGTCCGAAACGATCCCGAAACTGTTGCGGCGTAACGTGCTTGGCGCGGCCGGCGGCCTGGTCGGCGAGCAGTCCGTCCAGTTCGGACTGATTACGCAGCTTGAGGCTGACCGCCACGGACAGCCGCTCGGCGCCGGGTAACTGGCCGGTTCTCACCGCGCGGTCGAGTCCGGGCACGACGCTCGCCACCAGCGGCGAGAACGCCGGCGTCGGCTGCGCGAGCGCGGGTGCGCCCACGCTGACCAGCGACAACGGACCTACGGTGAGGATCGCGACCATGGTGCGGCGGGACAGGGCCACTTGCACTCCTTCGAGTGGTATCGATCACTCAGCGCCCCTAAAATAGACCAGTCCGACGTTGGCAGATGAACCAACGGGGGGAATGACCCGCCACGTCCGCGCACGGACCGTCGCAGCTTGGAGGTACCCGCGTGACCCGCACCTTCGCCGCAGCCCTTGACCTCGGAGCCGGACCGGAGCACGAGGAGGAGCTGGGCGAGGTACTGCGCAGAGGGCCGTTCCACCTGGCGTTGCAGGCCGCCATCGCGGCCAGCGGGCTGAGCCTGGAGACCGTGCAGCGCCGGTTGCAGGCCCGCGGCCACGAGGTCAGCGTGGCCAGCCTGAGCTACTGGCAGCGGGGCCGCAGCCGGCCCGAGCGGGCCAGCTCGCTGGAGACCGTGCGCAGCCTGGACACCGTGCTCGGGCTGCCGTCCGGCTCGCTGATCAGCCTGCTCGGGCCGGCCCGGCCGCGGGGCCGCTGGGCCAACCACGTGCCCGGCTCCGTGCCGTACACCGAGCTCGGGCACAGCGAGCGGACCGTCGAGATCCTCTCCGACACCCTCGACCCGGAGACCAACCAGCGGCTGGAGACCCTCAGCCACCACCAGGACCTCTACCTGGACGAGGACGGCCGCGGCTACCGGATGGCCGTGCGCCGGGTGCTGCGGGCCCGGGCCGACGGGGCCGACCGGATGCTGGTGATGAACGTCGGCGACGACCCCGAGGCCGGCAGCCCGGTGTTCACCGCCGGCGTCAACTGCGTGCTCGGCCGCACCGTGTACGACGCCGAGGAGGACGTCACCGCCGCCGAGCTGCTGTTCCACCGCAAGCTCACCATCGGCGAGACGTACCTGGCCGAGTACGAGATCAGCGGCGTCAACCCGAAGGTGCGCACCACCGAGCTGACCCTGGGCTTCCGCCAGCCGACCCGGGAGTGCGTGCTCCAGGTCGTGTTCCACCCCAACGCCGTGCCGGCGCGCTGCTACCCCGTGTGGCAGCCGCAGGCCAAGCAGCAGGCCGCCGGCCGGCGCAACCGCCGCGAGGAGTCCGAGCAGCGCATCGAGCCCAACGGCAGCGTGCACGTGGCCCTGGTCGACATCCCCGCTGGTCTGTACGGCCTACGATGGGAATGGGAGTAGCTACATCGGGTGTTAACGCTGCGCACCGGGTGTCAGCGGTAGCCGATCGCCGTGACCGGGTATAGAAACCGGTGCGGGCCGATCGGCAACCTGCTCCCGGCATGTCACGTCCTGGTGACGGGGAACGCCGTGCGGCCCCGTCATGCGGGAAGGGGCAGGTGTTGGACAACCGGTATCGCCACGGGAGCTCCTACCGCCGGCCGTATCGGCGGCCGTACCGGCCGAGCAACGGCCTGCGCAACGCCAAGATCGCGGTGGCCCTGGCCTCGACGCTCACGCTGGTGCTGACCTGGTTCGGCTGGACCCAGCTGCAGCAGATCAACAGCGGGCTGACCACGGCCGACGTCATCGAGTCGGGCACCAGCACCGAGTCGCCGGCCGACGGCTCCGAGGACATCCTGCTGGTCGGCATGGACAGCCGGACCGACGCGCAGGGCAACCCCCTGTCCCCCGACCTGCTGGCCCAGCTGCACGCCGGCGGCGACGACGGCGAGTCCAACACCGACACGATGATCCTGGTGCACATCCCCAACGGCGGGAACCGGGCGACCGCGATCTCCATCCCGCGCGACTCGTACGTGGACATCGCCGGCGGCCACGGCACCCACAAGATCAACTCGGCGTTCGCCTGGGGCAAGAACGCCGTGCTGCCGAGCCTGCGGCAGCAGGGCCTGTCCGGCGCGCAGCTGGACGTGCAGTCCAACCAGGAGGGCGCCAAGACCGCCATCCGAACCGTGCAGGACCTGACCGGCGTCACCATCGACCACTACGCGCAGATCAACCTGGCCGGGTTCTACGACATCACCCAGGCCATCGGCGGCGTGCAGGTGTGCCTGAAGAACGCCGTCGACGACACCTTCTCCGGCGCGCACTTCCAGGCCGGGGAGCAGAGCGTGTCCGGGGCCGCCGCGCTGTCGTTCGTGCGGCAGCGGCACGGGCTGCCCGAGGGCGACCTGGACCGGATCCGCCGGCAGCAGGCGTTCATGGCCGGCATGGCGCAGAAGGTGCTGTCCGCCGGCACCCTGGCCGATCCGGACAAGCTGGCCGCGCTGGCCGACGCGATCAAGAAGTCGGTGGTGCTGGACCAGGGCTGGAACCTGGTCAGCTTCGCCCAGCAGCTGCGCGGGCTGACCGGCGGCAGCACCCAGTTCAGCACCATCCCGATCAAGAACATCTCGTATCAGACGCCCGAGGACGGCGACGCCGTGCAGGTCGACCCGTTCCGGGTCCAGGACTTCGTGCGGAGCCTGACCGCCCCGACCACCACCACCCCGGCGCCGCCGGCGATCACCGTGGACGTGTTCAACGGGACCAGCACCGTCGGCCTGGCCGCGCGGACCATGAGCCAGCTGGTGTCCAAGGGCTACGGGCAGGGCGAGACCAGCAACACCATGGCGCGGACCTCCACCCTGGTCACCTACGGCTCCGGCCCGCACGCGCAGGCCGACGCGCAGAAGGTCGCGCACGACCTGGGCGACGGCGTCACCGTGTCCCAGGAGCCCAGCCTGGCCGACGGCCATGTCGAGGTCTACCTGGGCAGCGACTACCGCGGACCCGGGGCCCAGGGCTGGGCCGCTGGTGGTGGCCTCTCGCTCAACGGGGCGGCCTTGAAGGCCGCTCCGACCACCAATTCCGACGCGCCGATCACGGCGGACGGCGTCACCTGCGTCAACTAGCTTCGGGCTAGTCGGGGCAGGCTCAGGACTGGACGTTGCCCTGCTGGTGCGTGGTGTGCTGCGTGGCGCTGGGCTGCTGCGGGGTCTGGGTCAGCTGCTGGGGCGGGGCGGGCTGGGCCGGAGTTTCCTCGGCCTGGCCGTCCTTGGCCCCCATCTCAGCCTTGAAGATCCGCAACGACTGGCCGATGCCGCGAGCGGCGGACGGCAGTTTCTTCGCGCCGAACAGCACCACGATCACCAACAGGATGATGACCAGGTGCGTTGGGGTGAAAAAGTTGAATGGCATCGCCGTCCAGCGTAACCCACGCACCGCCGGGGACAAGCCCGCCAACCGGCCGGACACCCACTGGTAGCCGACCGGCCACTTCCGGCCCCGGTGGCCCCCACCCGGCCTCCCCTGCCCCGTTCGGGTGAGACCCTCGTCCGAAAAGTTCTCGCGAAACCCGCGTAATGAACCGCTCCGTGCGCGCTCTCATCAACGTGCGGATCGACCCGATGACATACCAGCGCGTGCTCGGCGACGAGCTACGCAAGCTGCGCAAGCAACGCGGCTGGACCAGGAAGGTGCTGCAGGGGAAGTTGCAGACCGAGGTCTCGCTGCAGACGCTGGCCACCTACGAACTGGGCACCAGACAGTGCTCGGTGGTCCGGCTGGCCGAGATCTGCCTTGCCCTCGACGCCACGCCCCACGACCTGCTGGCCCGGGTGCACGGCCGGATCTTCACCGACACCCCCGGCGGCGACCACATCCGTCTCGAGCTGTCCCGCGTCGTCGAGGACGGCCAGCCCGAGCTGCTGCCCCTGCGCCGCTGGGCCCGCGACCGCCTCCGCGTCGCCGGCGCCCGCACCTCCGAGGTGCAGCTCGACCTGCCCGCCCTGCGGCAGCTCGCCGAGCTCTGCGGCGTCGACACCGTGGATTTGATGTCGAGGCTCCGGCAGCTCATGACCCACTGACCCCGGTCGCCCTCTCCCCGGCGACCGGTCCCCACCCTGCACCACCCCTGGCCCAGCGCGCCCTCCCCGCCGCCCCCGTTCGTCACCTGCGGTCCGCACGTGGCGTGGAGAGGCAAGCACGACGCGCATGGCCGTCCGGACGCCCTGCCCGGTGCCCTTCGCCGGCCAGGACCCGCGTGTCCCACCACGCGAGAAGCCGGCCGCGGACCCCACCGCGGCCGGCTTCGTGGGAGACCGACACCCCGAAGTCCGCCTCCCGGCTCCTCGCCAGGCCCGCTCGCGCCTGCCCGTCGCCCCCGTCAGCCGACCGCGGTCGGGGTGCGGGTCGCGGCCAGCAGCTCGTAGTCGGCGAGCTCGACCTTGCGGGTTCGCACCTTGTACTGCCAGACGAAGCCGGGCCAGACGGTGCGGTTGACGCCGGCGGAGTCGAGGTACCAGCTCTTGCAGCCGCCGACGCTCCACACGCCCTTGCGCAGCTTGCGCTGGATCTCCAGGTTGAACTTGCGCTGCGGGACGGGCCGCACGTCCATGGCGGCGGCGCGGTGGGAGTCGAGCAGCCGCAGGCACTCCAGCACGTAGCGGCTCTGGGCCTCGATCATCAGCACCACGGAGTTGTGGCCGAGACCGGTGTTGGGGCCGAGCAGGAAGAACAGGTTCGGGAAGCCGGAGACGCCGATGCCGAGATAGGTCTCCAGGCCCTTCTCCCGCCACTGGCTGGTCAGGTCGACGCCGTTGCGGCCCTTGATGTCCAGGTAGTCGAAGGCGTCGGTGACGTGGAAGCCGGTGCCGTAGATGATGGCGTCGACCTCGTGCTCGACACCGTCGGCGGTGACGACGGAGTGCTCGCGGACCTCGGTGATGCCGTCGGTGACCAGCTCGACGTTGGGACGGTTGAAGGTGGCGTAGTAGTCGTTGGAGATCAGCACCCGCTTGCAGCCCATGGTGTAGTCGGGCGTGAGCTTGCGGCGCAGCTCCGGGTCGTGCACCTGCTCGTTGATCTGCTTGCGCACGGGCTGGGAGGCGAAGGCCATCAGCTTCGGGTTGAACGTGAACGCCAGCGCCCGCGCGTCCAGGGCCCAGAACAGGGCGGTCCGCCGCAGCCACTGGGTGAGGGGCAGGTTGCGGAAGAGGGTCTTCTCGATCTTGCTGACCGGTCGGTCGCCCTTCGGCATCACCCACGCCGGCGTGCGCTGGAACACCGTGAGGTGCTCGACCTGCTTGGCGATCTCCGGCACGAACTGGATAGCGCTGGCCCCGGTGCCGATCACGGCGACCCGCTTGCCGGTCAGGTCGTAGTCGTGGTTCCACTGCGCGGAGTGGAAGGTCTCGCCCTGGAACCGCTCGATGCCGGGCAGGTCGGGAATGGACGGGATGTGCAGCGCCCCGATGCCGGCCACCACGGCGCCGGCGGTGTAGGTGTCGCCCGACTCGGTCCGCACCGTCCAGAGCTTGGTGTCGTCGTCGAAGACCGCGCCGACGACCTTCACGCCGAACCGGATGTGCTCGCGCAGCCCGTGCTTGTCGGCGACGATCCGCAGGTAGTCCCAGATCTCCCGCTGGCCCGCGTAGAGCCGGCTCCACTCCGGGTTCTGCTCGTACGAGAAGGAGTACAGGTGGGAGGGGATGTCGCAGGCACAGCCCGGGTAGGTGTTGTCCCGCCAGGTGCCGCCGACGTCCTCGGCCTTCTCCAGGATGACGAAGTCGCGCCGGCCGGCCTGCTTGAGCTGGATGGCCATGCCGAGCCCGGAGAACCCGGTGCCGATGATGACGACGCTGGTGTCCTGCCCGCCCATGTCCCGAATCCTTCCGTCGACCTTTACCGGCAAGTAGGTTACTACGAGTAGGTTACCTTGGGTAGACTCACTCTCGTGACGAGCGCAGCCGACACCGGCCGACGCAGGCGGATGCCCAGGGCGGCCCGCAAGGCCCAGATGCTGGCGGTGGCCGAGGAGGTCTTCGCCGAACGGGGCTACCTGGCCGCCTCCATGGACGAGATCGCCGAGCGGGTCGGTGTGTCCAAGCCCATGCTGTACGAGTACTTCGGCTCCAAGGAGGGACTGCTCGTCGGCTGCATCGACAAGGCCCGCACCGAGCTGCGGGAGGCCACCGAGCAGGCCGTCATCGGCGCCGACAGCGCCGAGGGCATGCTCCGGCTGGGCCTGCTGGCCTTCTTCCGGTTCATCGCCGAGCGCCGGCAGTCCTACGGGCTGCTGCGCCACGAGGCCGCCGTCACCGTGCCCTCCGCCGTCGAGGAGATCGAGGCGATCCGGCGCCAGCAGACCGACCTGATGATCGGCTGGATGGCCCTGTCCCTGCCCGGCGTCGATCCCGTCGAGCTGGAGGCCGCCGCCGAGATCCTGGTCGGCTCCTGCGAGCGGCTGGCCCAGTGGTGCGAACGCCGCCCCGAGATCACCCCGGAGCGCGCCACCGACCTGCTGATGACGGCGGTGTGGACCGGCCTGTCCTCCCGCGCCGGCGACTGACCTCCGCCCCGCCGTCCGGCACCGCGGTGTGCCGGGGCGGTCAGCGTGGGCGTTCGACGGTCCAACCGGTGCGGTCGGCCCATTCCCGGGCCCGGCCGAGGATCTGGTCGATGAGGTCGCCCTTGGCCTCGGCGTACTGGTTCATGTCGAACCACTCCCGGGTGGCGAGCTCCCGCTTGAGCCGCTCGTAGGCGTCGCGGTCGGCGGGGGTGGCCCGGAGCCAGTCGACGAACAGCAGATGGTCGCGTTCCCACTTGCCGCCGGCGGGACAGATGTGCACGTGCACGTCTAGCGCCGCGGTGCGGACCATGCGGTGGTCGGGCTGGCGCACCCGGAGGTGGTAGCCGGCGGCTTCGAGCTGAGGCAGGTAGGTGTCCTCCTTGTCGGCGTCGGCCACGCTGACCTGGACGTCGACGATGGGCTTGGCGGCGAGGCCGGGCACGGCGGTGGAGCCGACGTGGTCGATACGGATCGCGTTGTCGCCCAAGGCTTTGCGGATGCGGTCCCGCTCGGCCCGAAAGCGGGCGGACCAGGCGGGGTCGTGGTCGACGATGGTGATGGCGCGCTGCTCCCGGCCACCGATGAGGCTGGCGCCGACCAGCTGCTCCCGGACAGCCATGAGCACGAAGCCCAGCAGGTTGGCGCCCAGCCAGGTGGCCGGCGACTCGGCCCGCTCGTCGTCGGCGGACAGGCCGATGCCCCAGACCCGGTCCAGCGGCGAGGCCTCGACCAGCACCCGGTCGCTGGTGCCGAGCAGATACCGGCCCAGCAGGGCATGCTGCCCGAACTTGGCCAGGTTGCCGGCGACAACGGCGTCGAACCGGTTGGCGGCCCACACATCGTCGTCGTAGCCCCGCACCTCGCGGCCGAGGGTCTTGGCCTCGTTGGGGTGCCGGGCACGCAGGATGCGCGCGGCGGCCTCCTCGTCACCGAACAGCAACGCCTTGCGGTGCATCATGAAATGCTCGGCGGTGGGGAAGACGAGCCCGTCGGCGGTGAACTCGGCCGGCCACCACTGGCTCAGGCACGAGGGGCCGATGCGACCGTCGCGGCGCGGCTCGTGTCCCCAGAAGTAGACGTACTTCAGCCGCCGGCCCGCGGCCTCGGCGCGGACCAGGTCCTCGACGCTGCGCATCACCACACGTGCTGTCCTACCAGGAAACGGCGGACCGGACGCGGTGTTTACGGTTGGACGGCGCCTCCCTTCCCGGCCCCGACGGCGGTCATCAGCATCGGGAAGGACGCATGGAGTTCACGCTGCCAGTAGGGCCAGCTGTGGGTGCCCGGCCCGTACAGGTCGACCGTGGCCGGGATGTGCAGTGCTCGCAGCCGGTCGACCAGCGCGGACGTCTCCGCGCCGTGCAGCGCCTCGCTCTGGTTGAACCCGGTGCCCGGCGGGTCCAGCGGACCTGGCTCGCCGTTGCCGCAGGCGACGAACAACTTGGTGCCACGCAACAAGAAGGCCAGATCCACCGGGTTGTGTGCGGCCCACACGAGTGGCTGCTTGGTCGGATCGCCCCAGAGCGCGTTCGGATCATGACCATTGCTCGTGACGATCGAGATGACGTTGTTGATGGTGTCCTGGTTCAGCGTGGTGTCCAACGCCCCGCTGTAGGAGGCGGCGGCCTGGAACATGCCCGGGTGCCGGGCCGAGTAGTCGAACGCCCCGAGCCCGCCCATGGACAGGCCGGCGATCGCCCGCCGCGTCCCGGCCCGGTAGCCGCGCTCCAGCAGCTGCCGCAGCTCGACGGTGTGGAACGTCTCCCAGGCCGGACCACTCAGCCAGTTCGAGTAGTAGCCGTCGGGCCCGGCCTCCGGCATCGCCACCAGCACATCGGTGCCGGCGGTGAGCGCGGCGACATCGGTCTGGCGGGTCCACGACGTGTAGTCGTCGCAGCAGCCGTGCAGCAGATAGAGCACCGGCCAGCGGGCACTGGGCTTGGAATCCCAGTCCGGCGGCAGCAGCAGCCGGGTCATCGCGGTGCGGCCGAGCGCCGGCGACTGGATGGTCAGATCGAGAGTCCTTGGGGCGACCAGGTTCTGGCTCACGACGGTGGCTCCGTCGTCGGCCCGCACCGCTTGCGCCGCCCCCGCGATCGAGGCGACCGAGCCGGCCACCAGGCCGGCCACCACCAGCGCCACCCCGACCAGGAGGCGCCGGATCACCGCACGTGTCCGCATGGGCACACAGTGGCACACGAACCTGGCAGTCAAACCGATCCTGTCCCGAGCGGGACAGAACGACACCGGGTTGGCGGAGTGAAAGCCGGCGACCGGCCCCGCCGCGAGTGGTAGGCATGGGCGGTGATCAGCCAACTGCCGGTCGACGAACAACTCGACGCCTTCCGCGAAGTGCTGTCGCGCAACGAAGTGCTGACGGAGGTGCTGACCCGGTCGGCGTCGATGGGACTGCCCGGCTGGTACCTGACGGCGGGCTGCCTGTTCCAGACCGTCTGGAACGCGGTCACCAACCGGACCGCCGACGCGGGCATCAAGGACTACGACCTGTTCTACTTCGACGCCACCGACCTGTCCTGGGCGGCGGAGGACACGGTGATCCAGTCGGCGAAGCAGGTCTTCGCCGACGTACCCGCCGAGGTGGAGATCCGCAACGAGGCACGGGTCCACCTCTGGTACGAGGAGAAGTTCGGGACGCCGTGCCCGGCCCACACGTGCACCGAGGACGCGATTGACTCCTTCGCCGCGACCACGAGCTGCCTGGGGGTCCGCCTCGAACCAGGCGGCCGCTGGCGCGTCTACGCCCCACACGGCTTCTCCGACGTGTTCAACCTCGTCGTCCGCCCGAATCCGGTGCTGGCACCCCGTGCTGTCTACGAGGCCAAGGCCGGCCGATGGCTCCGCCAGTGGCCCGAGTTGACCGTCCTGCCCTGGCCGACAGCCTGATCACCAGAAGGGCGTGTTCCCGGGGGTTTCGCGCCCGGGAACACACCCATCGGAATGGTCAGTGGACCCGGTAGACAACCGTGCCGTGGGCCGGGACTGAGGCGCTGATCGGCCCGGTGGTGGTGGACTTCGCCTTGGACCACAGGTCGGTCAGCGAGTGCGTGCCCGCGGAGACGCCGATCGCCGACAGCGTGGTGGAGATCTTGGCGGTGCTGCCGGTCTCGTTGAACAGGGCGACGGCGGTGTCGCCGTCAGCCAGCGGCTTGCGGATCACGTGCAGGCCGTTGGCGGCCGAGATCTCGTTGCCCTGCACGCCTTTCGCGTCCTGGTCGAGAGCGATCACGTCAGCGTTGCGCAGGATGGTCAGGGTGGCCGAGGAGGCCTTGCGGATGTCCGAGCCGATCAGCAGCGGCGCGGACATCATGGCCCACAGGGTGAAGTGGCTGCGGTACTCGGTGTCGGACATCTTGCCGTTGCCGACCTCGAGCATGTCGGGGTCGTTCCAGTGCCCGGGCCCGGCGTACTTGCCCAGCTTGATGTTGGCCTTGTAGATGGACAGCATCTTCGAGTACGAGTCGTTGATGTCCCCGGTGGTGCGCCAGGAGTTTCCGACCGACGCGGCCCAGGTCCACGGCTGGTTCTGGCCCCACTCGCAGATCGAGTACAGGATCGGCCGGCCGGTGGCGGCCAGCGCGTCGCGCATCGCGGTGTACCGCTTCTTGGCGTCCTGCCCCTGGTTGTTGCAGTTGTCGTACTTGAGGTAGTCCACGCCCCACGACGCCCACAGCGCGGCGTCCTGCTTCTCGTGCCCGAGGCCGCCGGGGAAACCGGCCTTGTTGCACGTCTTGGTGCCGGCGCTGGAATACAGCCCGAACTTCAGGCCCTTCGAGTGCACGTAGTCGGCGACGGCCTTGATGCCGTGCGGGAAACGCGTCTTGTCCGGCACCAGGTTGCCGCTGGCGTCCCGGCTCGACTGCGCCCAGCAGTCGTCCAGGTTCACGTACTGGTAGCCGGCGTCCTTGAGGCCGGTGGACACCAAGGTGTCGGCGATGCCCTTGACGAAGGCCTCGTTGAACTGGGACCCGCACTGCGTGAGGTTCCAGTTGTTGAAGCCCATCTGCGGGGTCAGGGCCAGTCCGTTGTCCAGGGCCAGCGCCGGGGTGGCGGCAGTCGCCCCGAGCACCCCCGACCCGACCAGCGCCGCGACCGCGGCCAACGCGGTCAGCACAGTCCTGCGCACGTTCGTTCCTCCAGCTTGTCGGCTTCGGACACGTGCGCGGCGGCGACGGCGAGCGGGTCAAAACGTAGGAGGTCCAGACCGCGAGCACAAGGACCTAAAGGCCATATGCCTCCTTTCGCCGGCACACATCGGAGCTCCGGTTGGTCCGGTCGGCCTACTGCCCGGTAGTTATCACGGGTCCGAACGAACCGACCGAACGGGTGAAGCCGTGAACGCGCACGGTGACACTCTGTGCTCACATCGTGGCCAAACCCGACGCTACTACACCTTTGAGTTAGTACTCCCTTAACGAAATGGAGTATTGAGGACGCTGCCATCTGGTGGCTCAATGAGTCCGACACGGATCCGTCTCCGGGTCCGTACGAACTCGAAAGGGTGACGCCTGCCATGCGACCTGGTCAACCGGACATCGACCACGTCGATCTCCCGATCGGGACGGCCGCGCGCCTTTCGGGTTTCCGCACCCTTCCTCTTCTCGGGTGACGAATGTGTCATCTTCGCGACGCAGGGCAACCTGCGCATCAGCCCTGCCGTGCCGGCCGGGAACCGACCACACAGGAGGTGCTATGACAGAAGTCCCGGACCCGCGGCTGACGGAACCACCGACTCACGACCGCGACGGCGGTCTCAGACAGGTGCGTTCCACCGCACGCCGGGCAGCGGTTTTTCCCGACCGCTGAGCCGGCGCCGGCAGCTCACCGCGCGTCCCGGCTTCCGGTGGAGAGGGCCCCAGGGCCACGGTGGCCCTCTCCACCGGAAGTCTGTGCCTATGCCGCGCATTCCGCGCGGGGCTCGGCCCCTTGAGGGCCAATGCCTCGCACTCTCCTGCACTGACGGCCGAAATCCGGCGATAGTCGACTCCA
The DNA here is from genome assembly GCF_018263855.1 of Kutzneria sp. CA-103260. GTDB lineage: Bacteria > Actinomycetota > Actinomycetes > Mycobacteriales > Pseudonocardiaceae > Kutzneria. Next base: position 7,082,265 of record NZ_CP073318.1, read on the forward strand.
GTTGAGGCCATTATCATCGGGAGCGGAAATAAATTTGTCGATAATTGCCGAAGGGTGCGGCTCGACGAATGAGGGCGTCCTACGTGCGGGTTCTCGCGCCAACACGCCAATTAAACTGTTCGGGTGACGTCCGCGCTACGCCGAACGGAGCGCCCCGCGCCCGGCGTGGACCGGCGGCGTCGAAGTAGGGTCCCCGGAATGTCGTCCCCGTCGCGCAGACGCGTCCCCCTCGACACCCCGGAACGCCTCGCGGAGGTGCTGACCGCAGCCCTCGACGTGGTCGCGGAGGTCGGCTACGAGCGGTTCAACATGGACCTCGTCGCCCAGAAGGCGCACGTCAGCAAGGGCAGCCTCTACCAGCGCTGGCCGTCGAAGGCTCACCTGATCGTGGCCGCGCTGAACGCGAACCGGGTCGAGGTCGTGGCCCCGGACACCGGCTCGTATCTCGGGGACGTGCGCGAGCTGTGCAAGCGGTGGCTGCGGGCCGAGGTGCCGGGCGACCGGCGGGGGCTGCTGCTGGCGCTGTTGGAGGGCAGCCGCCGGGACCTGGAGCTGTCGCGGCTGATGACCGAGCAGATGGGCCAGGGCGGCACCAACCCGATGGCCGAGGTGCTGGCCGCCGCCGACGCCCGCGGCGAGCTTCCGCCCGGATTGGATCTGGAGCTGATGGCCGAGCTGCCGCTGGCGGTGGCCATCAGCGGCCTGCTGTTCCGGGACGCGCCGCTGACCGAGCAGCTGATCGACCGGATCGTCGACGGCCTGCTCGCGCCGCTGCTGGGTCAGCGGGATCACAGTCGATAGAACAGAACTGTTCTGTACGCTTACACCCGGGATCTCACCTCTCCGGGTGACGTCCGCTGCGGCGGACCGCCCGGTGCGGTGAAGTCGGAACCAACTCGGGACGAGGGGGCGTGCATGGCTGCCACCACCGCTGTCGAGCCGGACACCGCGAACGTCAGCCGCGGCCGGACGAACGCGATCTTCGGTGTGGTGCTGCTCGGCGTGCTGCTGGCAGCACTGGACCAGACCATCGTGGGCACGGCGCTGCCCACGATCGTCGGCGACCTGGGCGGGGCCGGCCACCTGTCCTGGGTGGTCACCGCCTACCTGCTGGCCGAGACGATCATGACGGTGATCGTCGGCAAGTTCGGCGACCTGTTCGGCCGCAAGCGCATGTTCCAGCTGTCGGTGGTGATCTTCGGCGTCGGCTCGTTCTTCTCCGGCTTCGCCGACTCCATGACCTGGCTGATCATCTGGCGCGCGGTGCAGGGCATCGGCGGCGGCGGCCTGATGGTCACCGCCACGGCCCTGATCGCCGACTTCATCCCGCTCCGCGAACGCGGCAAGTACCAGGGCATCCTCGGCTCGGTGTTCGGCGTGGTGACGGTGGCCGGCCCGATGCTCGGCGGCCTGTTCGTCGACCACCTGTCCTGGCGCTGGGCCTTCTACGTCAACATCCCGCTGGTCGTGGTGGTGCTGATCGTCGCCGCGGCGGCCATGCCCTCGGTGAAGTCCGCGCTCAAGCCGGTCGTCGACTACCTCGGCATCCTGCTGATCGGCCTGGCCGTGACCGGGCTGACCCTGGTCACCAGCTGGGGCGGCTCCACCTACGCGTGGAACTCGCCGGAGATCATCTGGATGTCGGTCGGCTCGCTGGTGCTGCTGGGCCTGTTCGTGGCGGTCGAACTGCGGGCCAAGGAACCGATGCTGCCGATGCGGCTGTTCCGCAACCCGGTGTTCACGGTGTCGGGCATCCTCAGCTTCATCGTCGGCTTCGCCATGCTCGGCGCGCTGTCGTTCCTGCCCACGTACATGCAGTACGTGCAGGGCACCGACGCCACCACGTCCGGCATCCGGCTGCTGCCGATGGTGATCGGCCTGCTGGTCTCGTCGATCCTGTCCGGCAACATCGTCAGCAAGACCGGCCGGTACAAGGTCTTCCCGATCCTGGGCAGCATCGGCATCAGCGCCGGCCTGTACCTGCTGTCGCTGCTCAACCCGGACACCGGGATCGTGCTGTCCTCGCTGTACATGCTGGTGCTCGGCGTCGGCATCGGCCTGGCCATGCAGGTGCTGACCATCGCCGTGCAGAACACCGTCGACTACGCCGACCTCGGCGTGGCCACCTCCGGCGTGACGTTCCTGCGCTCCATCGGCAGCTCGTTCGGCGCCGCCATCTTCGGCTCCATCTACTCCAGCCAGCTGACCACCAACCTGGGGACCACGCTGGCCCGCAACCCGCTGCCCGCGGGCGTCGACCCGCACGTGACGGCGGTGCCGTCGCTGCTGCACGCCCTGCCCGACGCGATATCGCGGCCGATCGTGCAGGCCTACTCCGACTCGCTGCACACGGTGTTCCTGTACGCGGTGCCGTTCGGCCTGCTGGCGCTGGTGGTGTCGTTCTTCCTCAAGGAGATGCCGCTGCGGGACACCTCCCGGGCCAGCGCGCCGGAGCTCGGCGAGGGCTTCGCGATGCCCGACTCCCGGGACTCCGACCAGGAGCTGGAGCGGCAGATCGCCACGCTGATGTTCCGGGAGCGCCACAAGGCCGCGCCGGCGATCCTCGGCCGCGCGGGCAGCAGCCTGGACGAAGGCGGCGTCTGGTGCCTGCTGCGCGTCAAGTTCCAGCACAAGCTGCAGCGGCCGGCGACGATCGAGGCGATCGCCGAGAAGCACCGGCTGCCGGCCAAGGTGATCGAGCCGGCGTTCGTCGCCCTGGAGTACGCCGGCTACCTGGAGCAGGACGGCGAGGAGCTGGCGCTGACCGAGCGCGGCCGGACCGAGTTCGACCGGCTCGCCCACGCCTGGCGGGACTGGCTGGTCGAGCGGCTGTCGGACTGGCGGCAGGACAGCCGGGCCGATCTGGACGCGGCGATCGACCGGGTGGCCCTGCGAATGATCGAACAGGCAGGAGATGAGCAGCGACAAGGGCGGCACGCTTTGGTGTAACGCAGATGGCGGTCACCCGATCGGTGTAACGTCGTCATGCGTCCGACGGGGCCGCGTCTCACCTGAGCGGCCCCGTTCGGCCAGGGGAGGCCGCGACGCTACGGGGAGGGTGATCAAGGATGGGCGCGACACCGATTCTGGTGAACTACCAGCCGCAGGGCGAGGACTGGACGGTCAACGTCGAGTCCGACGGCACGGTGCTGACCGAACAGGCCCCCGGCCTGATCGCCGCCCGCGACCGCGCCGACCAGATGGTCGAACAGCTCACCGGCGCGGACAACGACCGCAAGCCGACCGTCGTGCACCTGCTCGAGGGCGACGCGTTCGCGTTCACCACGGCCTACCTGCACGCCCGGCACGGCCTGAGCACCCAGCCCAAGCCCCCGGCCGTCGACACGCCCGTCGCCGAGCCGCCCACCGTCGGCGAGAACACCCAGGAGATGGACCTGTCCGAACTGGCCGACGACAAGGCCGAGACCGACAACTGAGCCACCCGACCGGCTGATTGCACTTAGGATGATCCCCGATAGGCGACCTGAAGCCGTATCGGGAGGCTGGTCTTGGCCACAACGTCGTACGCGGAGCAGGCAAACGCGGCCGCCCGCGGCCGGCCGAGAGACGCCACCCGCGACGAGGCGCTGCGCCGCGCGGCCCTGGAAGTGATGGCCGAGGTCGGCTACCGCGCGTTGACGATGGACGCCGTCGCGGCCAAGGCCCGCGCCGGCAAGGCCACCATCTACCGGCGCTGGGAATCCAAGCTCGACCTGGTCATCGACACCGTCAACCAGCTCGTGCACCAGAACATCCCCGAGCCCGACACCGGTTCCCTCCTCGGCGACCTGCGGGAATTCCTCAGCGCCTTCGCCGCGTTCCTGTCCGGCCCCACCGGCAAGGCCGCCCAAGCCCTCGTCGGCGAGCTGCCGCACGAGCCCGAACTGGCGACCGCGTTCCGGGAGACGTTCCTGGTGGCCCAGCGGGACGTGCTGCGCGGCATCATCGACCGCGGCACGGCTCGCGGCGAAGTCCGCCTCGACGCCCCGCGCGGCATGGCCGTCGAACTCGCCGGCGCCGCGTTGACCTACCGGCTGATGCTCACCGGCGACCCGCTCGACGACACCTTCGTCGACCGGCTCGTCGACCAGGTCCTGCTGCCGCTGTTGCGACCCTGAACACACGAAACCCCCGCCTCCGCCAGCGGCAGAGCGGGGGTTGTCGAGTCAGCGGAACAGCTTGCGCACCACCAGGACGCCGACCAGCACACCGACGCCGATCAACGCGTACTTCACCCGCGGATCGGACAGCCGGGCCCGGACCGCGTCCTTGCCCTGGTCCACGTACTGCTTCGGATTGGCCTTCACGGCCAACTCGTCCAGGGTGGCGGCCAGCGCGTCCCGCGCCTGCTCGATCTCGCGCTGGATGGTGTCGGGATCGCGAGCCACTTGTCCTCCTCGCCGTGCGTGCCTGAACCACCGTAGTTGACCACGTTGAGACCCGCTCCTGGGGCCCGCCGGAGGGAGCCCGCTAGGCTTGCCGGAGAGGGGGCCGTAGCCCAATTGGCAGAGGCACACGGTTTAGGTCCGTGCCAGTGTCGGTTCGAGTCCGACCGGCCCTACGCGATGGCGTTTTCCCTGCTCGCGGGGAGGCGCTCGCCGGATCGCTCCGGTGTTGTTTCTGGGGGGCGACCCCCAGACCCCCGAGGCGGGGCTGCGCCCCGCGGGCGTTGGCCGCCTGTGCAGGAGGGGCCCGTGGATTCGATGTTCGAGCGCGAACCGGCGGAGATCGCGCCGGGAGCTGTCCACACGCCCGACTGGCTGAACCTGGACGAGCAGCGGCGGCTGGTGGTGGCGTGCCGGGAATGGGCGGCGCAGCCGGCGGGCATGCGGCACACGCGGCTGCCCAGCGGCGGCGTGATGTCGGTGCAGACGGTGTGCCTGGGCTGGCACTGGATCCCGTACCGCTACAGCCGTGTCACCGAGGACGGCTCCCCGGTGAAGCCGATGCCGGACTGGCTCACGGAGCTGGGGTCCCGGGCCGTGGGCGATCCCGGCTACCGGCCGGACGTCGCGTTGGTCAACTTCTACGACCAGGCCGCGAAAATGGGGATGCACCAGGACAAGGACGAGCGCAGCGACGCGCCCGTGGTGTCACTGAGCATCGGGGACAGCTGCGTGTTCCGGTTCGGCAACACCGAGCATCGCAACCGGCCATGGACCGACGTGGAGCTGCGGTCCGGGGATCTGTTCGTGTTCGGCGGGCCGTCGCGGTTCGCGTATCACGGCGTGACCAAGACCCTGCCCGGCACCGGCGATCCGGCGACCGGCCTGGCGGCCGGGCGCATCAACATCACGCTTCGGGTGTCCGGCCTGGACTGACCGGCCGCATGCCGTCGCAGACCACGCCGACGATCAGCTCCGGCGCGGCGGTGCCCTGCCGGGCCATGACCAGGCAGCCCACCATGAACGTTTTCACGTCGGCCGCGGTCAGCTCGGGCCGCACCTCGCCGGCGGCCTGGGCCTTGGCCAGCAACTCACCGAGGCCGGTCATCATCACCGACCGGGCCTGGGCGGTCAGCTCCTGGTTGAAGCTGCCGCTGGCCGCCATGGCGTCGAACAGGGCCTTGTTCAGGCTGGCGTCGCGCACCATGTGCTCGAAGAACGCGAAGAAGCCCTTGCCCGCGTCCGGCCCCTGGGCCAGCTCGCGGGCGGTCTCGCCGATCCCGCTCAGCCGCTCCACGATGATCGCCTGGAACAGCGCGTCCTTGGTCGGGAAGTGCCGGTAGACGGTGCCGACGCCGACCCCGGCCCGGCGGGCGATCTCGTCGATCGGGACGGCCAGGCCCTCCTCGGCGAACACCTGCTGGGCCACCTCGAGCACCCGGGCGCGGTTGCGCCGGGCGTCGGCGCGCAGCGGCCTGCCGGCGACGGTCGGGGAGTCGGCTGGAGTCACCCCCCGACTCTAGGACGCGGCCCGCCCCGCGGTCGCCCTCGTCACCACTGTGGACCAACCGGACATGCCACAGATTTCTGTGGTCACGCCCACACTCCGTCGTCGGTCGGTTACGGGTTGGCCACATCCGTGCACCAGCTGTGCCTCGACCGGCGTAACCGGTTGACCCTGACACCCGACCGGCGGCCAAGGTGGAGAGGTTTGGTCGAGGGGAGCGGAAGTGCGGATCGTCAGGCTGGTCGGGGCGGCGTGCCTCGCCACGCTGCTGGCCGGGTGCGGGGCGACCGCGCAGCCCCAGCTGTCGGTGGTGACGAGCGACGCGAACCCGACCGTCGGCCAGATGGCGCGCACCCTGGACGCGGCCTTCGGGGACCGCCGGACCTGGCCGAACGGCCTGGCCATCACCCTGTCGCAGCCCCGGTCGACCAAGCCGAGCAGCACGGCCTACCCGCAGGCGGCCCGGGCGGCGGTGTTCGAGCTGACCGTGGAGAACGGCACCACCTCGACGTACCGGCCCTCGCAGCTGGCCTTGAAGGCCACTCTCGACGGCCAGCCCGCGCAGGAGGTGGTCGACCCGGCGCAGGGCCTCGGCGGTTACGTGGCCGCGCAGGAGGATCTCGCGCCGGGCAAGTCGGTGCAGTTGACCGTGGCCTTCGCGATGCCGGAACAGCCCGCCGGTCTGCGCGTCCTGGTGCTGCCGGACGTGGTGGACGCGGTGCCGGCGGTGGCCTTCGCGGGGACCGCCTAGCCGGATTGTCGGTCCGGCACGCTACGTTCGCCGGTATGACAGAGCAGACGCGGCTGGCCGTCGGCGACACGGCGCCGGACTTCACGCTCCTGGACAGCGAGGGCAACAAGGTCTCGCTGTCCGACTACCGCGGGCGGCAGGTCGTCGTGTACTTCTACCCGGCCGCGATGACGCCGGGCTGCACCAAGCAGGCCTGCGACTTCCGGGACAACCTGGCCGAGTTCAACGACGCCGGCTTCGCGGTGCTGGGCGTCTCCCCGGACAAGGTGGAGAAGCTGGCCAAGTTCCGGGACGCGGAGGGGCTGACCTTCCCGCTGCTCTCGGACGCCGACAAGGCGGTGATGCAGCGCTGGGCCGTGTTCGGCGAGAAGCAGAACTACGGCCGCACGGTGATGGGCGTGATCCGGTCCACCTTCATCGTGGACGCCGACGGCAAGATCGCCAAGGCGTCGTACAACGTGCGGGCCACCGGGCACGTGGCCAAGCTCCGCAAGGACCTCGGCATCTGATCGCGGCGACGGCGGTTTTCGACCGGACCCGCCGGCAGGCGGTCCGGTGGCGCGGGGCGGAGCTGATCTTCCGCTCGGCGTCGCTGGTGAAGCTGCTGATCGCGTTGGACGTGCTGGAGCGGCGGCCGGCCTCGCCGCAGCTGTGCGACGCGCTGCGGCTGATGCTGTCGGCCAGCGACGACGACGTGGCCAACGAGCTGTGGGACGCCGACGGCGGCCCGGAGATCGTCGAGCGGACGGCCCGGCGGCTGGCGCTGCCGGCGGCGCGCCCGCCGGAGATCGCCGGCCGCTGGGGCGACACGATGCTGGGCATCGGGGACGTCGTCGCGACGTACCAGCACATTCTGGGATCGCAGTGGCGAGAGCTGATCCTGGGCGCGCTGGCCGCCGCACCCCGGTACGGCGCCGACGGCTTCGACCAGCACTTCGGCATCCCGGGCCGGCTGCCCCGGCCGTGGGCGGTGAAACAGGGCTGGTCGGCCAGCCCGCGGGATGTGGTGCTGCACACCAGCGGCCTGGTCGGGCCCGGCTGGCGTTTTGTGGCGGTCGTGCTGGCGTCCTTCCCCGTCGGCACCGACTGGGCGATGGCCGCCTCGGCGGTGGATGACGAGGTCAGCGCCCTGTCGTCCGACCTGTGAGGCCCCCGATTGGGGTAAGCTGACGCTGAGGGCTGGCGAATGGCCGCCCCAGTTCACGCAGAGGGTGATACGCCGTGTGTGGTTCCTCCACACCAAGCGGTCCTGAGCGTCCCTCCAAGTTCGTCCTGCGGGTCCACTTCCCGACCAGAGGCGGTTGAGTACGGGCCGATAGGCCCCATCCCCCGCTAACCGCCAATTTTTTGGCGGTCCCTTTCGCGCACCCCGACCCACCTGCCGTGGTGTCGGCTGTTGGCGCGCGCCCGAAACCTGGACCCAGCAATGCTGATGTGGATTCTGCTCGTCCTCGCCATCGTCGCCGAGGTGTTCGCGACGATCATGTTGAAACTGTCCAACGGCCTGACCCAGCCGCTGCCCGTGCTCGGCCTGATCGCCGGCTACGCGCTGGCGTTCTTCCTTGAGTCACAAGTGATTCAGCTCGGCATGCCGATGCCCGTCACCTACGCCGTGTGGGCCGGCGGCGGCATCGCCCTCGTTGTTGTCGCCAACCGGGTCCTGTTCTCGGAACCCGTGTCGGCACTGACCATCGGCGGCATGGCCCTGATCCTGGCCGGCGTGCTCGTGGTGCAGCTGTCGGTGAGTCACTCGGCCGCGTGATTGCCTCCGTGTGCCGTCGGGACCAGCATTCGACGGCACACGGATCCGAGGGGGCAGTCATCACTGGCATCGAAACCGCCGTGCTCAAGGTGGGCCAGACCATCGCTCAGCGCGCGGCCACCGCGTGGCTGGCTCGCCGCCGCTCCGCCAAGGAGCGTGCCTCGACGCTTGTAGAGCTGGCCGCGATGGAGCTCTCTTCGCCGCTGCAGCAGAACAAACTGCTGCACGCGATCGAGGGCATCGGCAACGAGGTCGCCGAGCAGCTCCAGTCCCTGCTCCGCGGTGCCCCAGAGAACGAGGTCTGCGCTGCACTGAACGCTGGCGGCGACGCCGTCACCGCAGCCGACCTGTCCGACGACGCGTTGTTTGCCGCCGACGTCGACGGCGAAGTCCTGGCCCGCCGCATCCGGCAGTCGGTCCGCGAGCCCGTCGGCCTTTCCGACGTCGCGACCCGCCTGTACGGGATCGTTCTGGACCAGAGCTGCCGCTACCTGGTTCAGGTGATCCAGCAGCTGCCCGCCTTCCAACCTCGCGCACTGTCCGAAGTCCTCGGCCGCCTCACGTCGTTGAGTGGCCAACTCGCCGAGCTGCTGAGCCGTACGCCCAGGGCAAGCCTTGAGGCGCCTCAGGGAACCAATCACGATGAGGCGTTTCGGACCCGATACCTCGACCACCTGGCGAAGACGTTGGACAAGCTGGAACTGCTCGGTTTGTCCATGCGCCAGCGGCCTCGGCTCGATTTGAGCCTGGCCTACCTCAGCCTGACCGCATCGGCCGAGGAACGCATCCGCGGCAAGGCCCATAAGACGATCGATCGTTGGTCTCAGAAGCGTCGCGCACACGTCGACACCCTTCGGATCGAGGCCGCTCTCGCCGGTTCGGACCGCACTCTGGTGCGCGGCGAAGCCGGTTCCGGCAAGACCACTTTGTTGGACTGGCTCGCGGTCGGCGCCTCGCGCGCCAGCTTCACCGATCAGCTCACCGAGTGGAACGGTCTCACGCCGTTCGTGATCCGACTACGACGCTGCGTCGACACCGACCTACCCAAGCCCGCTCAGTTCCTGGAGCACGTCGCTCCGATGCTGGCCGGTTTGATGCCCCACCTCTGGGTTGAGCGGCAACTTTCGAGCCAGCGGGCGCTGGTGCTCATCGACGGCGTCGACGAGGTGCCGCCGGCCAAGCGGCGAGCCGCGCGATTGTGGCTTCACGAGCTCGTGACCACATTTCGCGGGATCAAGTGCGTGGTCACCAGCCGGCCGGCTGCGGCCGAGCGCAATTGGCTTGCCGAAGAGGGTTTCGGGTCGGTCGACCTCGACCAGATGAGCCCGAACGACGTGCGGATCTTCTTGCAGCGCTGGCACGAAGCCGCCGCGCAGGCCAAGTCGCTGCCGTGTGAGCCCGGCGATCTCCCAGCGGCCGAACAGCGTTTGCTCACCCAACTCGACGACCGCGCGCATCTGCGTGCGTTGGCCACCAACCCCTTGCTGTGCGCCATGTTGTGCGCGCTCAACCTGGATCGGGTTTCCGAGCTGCCAAGCAAGCGGATGGAGCTCTACCATCTAGCCCTCGGCATGTTACTGAACTTGCGCGACAGCGAGCGCAACATTCCCGGCCTGCTCGATGTGACTGACCAGACGGTGCTGCTGCGTGATCTCGCGTGGCGTCTCACCCAGGCCAACCGCACCGAGCTCCCTCGGGACAAGGTCCTCACGTTTGTCACCCAGAAGCTCCCCTCAATGCCCAACGTGGACGAGGACCCGGCGAAGCTCGTCGATCACCTGCTGGAACGCAGCGGCGTCGTGCGTGAACCAACACCCGGGCGCGTGGACTTCGTACACCGGACTTTCCAGGAGTATCTGGCTGCCAGCGAGGCCACTGAGACTGAGCACATCGACACTCTGGTGGCCAATGCCCACCTCGACCAGTGGCGAGAAACGATCGTGATGGCCTGCGGCCACGCCAAACGGCCACAGCTGAAGGAGTTGCTGACCGCCATTCTCGACCGCGCAGACGCCGAGCCCACGCGCGCCCGCCGGTTGCGGCTGCTCGCCGCCGCCTGCCTGGAAACCGTGTCGGATGCCGATCCTGACGTACTGGGCCGGATCGACGAGATGATCCGAACCAAGTTGGTGCCGCCGCGCAGCGTGCGGGAGACCAGGTCACTGAACTCGATCGGCCATCGACTGCTCCGCTATCTACCATCAAGTTTGGAGGAGTTAACGGAGCCGGCAGCCGCGGCGACAGTCAAGGCCGCAGTGCTCACCGCCGACCCAGAGGCCCTTCCGCTACTAGCCGAATATGCTCGCGACGGCCGCCAACGAGTACAGGAAGAACTTGCGTCAGGTTGGCAGCGCTTTAACTTCGAGCGCTACGCGAGCGAGGTACTCGCCGAGGCCAATTTGCCGAACGGCTCGATGTGGATCAGCTTTGGCGGAGCGGTCCGCCATCTCGACAAAGTGAGCAAGTTGACCGATCTGACCCTGTTTATCAACGGCAGCGAAGTCGGCGAGTTAGCAAGGTTTGCCAACCCAGCCCCTTTAAGGTCCCTCACCATTACAAATGGCAAAAACGTCAACGTTAGCCAATTCGCCGATTATCCGAACCTCAAGCAGCTAGAAGTATGGGACGCGCGAAAGGTAACCAACATCGCCAGCCTGTCACGAGCGGCGAGCCTGGACGAACTCACCCTAATGAGATGTGGGAAATGGAGAGAATTATCTCCCTTTGCAAAGCTTGAACATATCAAGGAACTATCCTTGTACAACCTCGAAAACGTGACCGACTACACACCGTTGAGTCAGTTGCACAACCTCACCAAACTGATCTTATTTGAGTCCACAGGATTGACCGCTATCGACGAAATCGGCGGCAAAAACGGTCTTCTGAACGAATACTTCCCAAACCTTGCCACCGTGATGCTAGATGGCGGAGGAATGCGCGATATCAGCGCAGTCCGCCACCTCCCCCTCCGATGCCTCAGCCTCACCGAATGCCCGATCGAGGATATCAGTACACTCGCCGACGCACCTACCCTGCACATTCTCTACCTAGACGGCTGCCAGAAAGAAATCGATCTCTCGCCGTTAGCGAACCATCCTGCCTTGAGGGCGTACATCACCGAAGGCCAGAAGGTCTGTGGTGTCGACCGACTCGGCCCGGGAGTGGAGATCCGCTACGGCTGAGGCCCGATGACCGCACCCGTGCGGTCGGCGCGGGCCTGGCCCCAGTCGTAGAGGGATTGCAGGACTGGGGCCAAGGTCTCGCCTTCGGGGCTGAGCCGGTAGTCGGTGCGGAGCTCCGGTTCGGTGGCCAGATCGCGGCGGACCAGGCCGTCGGCTTCGAGCTCACGCAGGCGTTGGGTGAGCATCTTCTCGCTGATGTCGGGGATGAGGCGCTTGAGCTGGCCGTAGCGGAGCGGGCCCTGCTTGAGGCGGGCCAGGATGAGGACGCGCCAGCGGCCGCCGACGACGTCGAGGGTGAGCTCGACCGGGCAGTGGTAGCTCCGCAACGTTGCGCCCCCTGGGTGCGTACCGGAAAGTGCGTACTTGTCGGTCTCCGGCGGCGGTGGTTGCGTCGGGCGGGTGATCACCGAGTACCTCCGCTACCGGGTTCCCGAGGGCCAGGGTAGCCAGTTCGAGCAGGCGTATCGACGGGCCGGAACAGTGCTGTCAGAGTCGCCGCAGTGTGTGGGCTGGGACGTGGCCCGAAGTGTGGACGAGCCGGCCTGCCACGTGGTGCGGATCAGGTGGACCTCGGCCGAGGGACACCTGGAGGGCTTCCGGAAGGGGCCGCACTTCCCGAGGTTCTTCGCCGAGGTGCGGCCGTACGTGGGCGACATCGAGGAGATGCGGCACTACGAGGAGCTGGCCGCGGGTGAGGGACCGCCGACGCTGTACGACTGGGCCGGCGGGGAGCAGGCGCTGACGGCGCTGACCGAGGAGTTCTACCGCCACGTGTTGCAGGACGACCTGCTGGAGCCGCTGTTCCGGGGCATGTCGCCGGACCACCCGCGCCGGGTGGCGCACTGGCTGGGCGAGGTGTTCGGCGGTCCGAAGGCGTACACCGAGGAGCGCGGCGGCTATTCGACGATGCTCGGCATGCACCTGGGCAAGGCGATCACCGAGCGGCAGCGGCGGCGGTGGGTGAGCCTGCTCCAGGACGCGGCGGACGACGTCGGCCTGCCGGCGGACCCGGAGTTCCGGGCGGCGTTCACCGGCTATCTGGAGTGGGGCACGCGGATCGCGCTGGCCAACTCGCAGCCGGACGCCCGGCCGGTCAAGCAGGCTCCCGTCCCGCGCTGGGGATGGGGGGTGGCTCCGCCCTTCACGCCGGCGCAGTAGCGCGAAAAGAGGGGAGCGCCGGCGTTCCCCATGCTGGGAAGGGGGCTTTCCGTGCGTTCAATGCGGGGAAAGCCCCCTTCCCAGCATCAGGCCGGGTGCCGGAAACCGACATTCGGTGTGCCGGAGAGCGTGACTCGCGGGGTTACACGAGGGTGGCGGTGATGTGCGGGAGCAGCATCCGCAGGGCCCGGCCGCGGTGGGACAGGGTGTCCTTCTCGGCCGGGTCGAGCTCGGCGGAGGTTCGGGTCTCCCCCTCGGGCACGAAGATCGGGTCGTACCCGAAGCCGTTCGCGCCCCGAGCCTCGCGGATCAGGGTCCCCCGCCATTCGCCGCGGACGACAACCTCGGCACCGCCGGGCAGCACCAGGGCGGCGGCGCAGACGAAGGCGGCGCCGCGCCGGTCGTCGGGCACGTCGCCCATCTGCCCGAGCACGAGGTTGAGGTTGGCAGCGTCGTCGCCGTGGCGGCCGGACCAGCGCGCGGACAGCACACCGGGCATGCCGTTCAACGCGTCCAGGGCCAGGCCGGAGTCGTCGGCCACGGCCGGCAGCCCGGTGGCGGCGACGGCGTCCCGGGCCTTGGCCAGGGCATTGCCCTCGAACGTCGGATCGGTCTCCGGCGCCTCCGGGAAGTCGGGGACGGCGTCGAGGCCGATGACCTCGATGCCGGACACGTGCTCGGCGACGAGGATCCGGTCCAGCTCAACCAGCTTCTTGGCGTTGCGGGTGGCCAGCAGCAGCTTGGTCACGACCGGCGCCTGCCCTTGGCCGACGGCTCCGGCAGCTGGCCCGGGTAGGGCAGCGCCAGCGCCTCGTTCTGCAGGCGGGACAGCTCGGCGCAGCCGGCCAGGGCCAGGTCCAGCATCTGGTCCAGGGTGGAGCGGGCGAACGTGGCGCCCTCACCGGTGCCCTGCACCTCGACCAGCGTGCCGGCGTCGGTGGCGACCACGTTCATGTCGACCTCGGCCCGGGAGTCCTCCTCGTACGGCAGGTCCAGCCGGACCCGGCCGTCGATCACGCCGACGCTGACCGCGGACACCGAGCACGACAGCGGCTTGGGGTCGGCCAGCCGGCCGGCGGCGTCCAGCCAGGTGATGGCGTCGGCCAGGGCCACGTAGGCGCCGGTGATGGCGGCGGTGCGGGTGCCGCCGTCGGCCTGGATGACGTCGCAGTCGATGACGATGGTGTTCTCGCCCAGCGCGGCCAGGTCGATGCAGGCCCGCAGGGACCGCCCGATCAGCCGGCTGATCTCGTGCGTGCGGCCGCCGATCCGGCCCTTGACCGACTCCCGGTCGCCCCGGGTGTGGGTGGCCGAGGGCAGCATGGCGTACTCGGCGGTGACCCAGCCCAGGCCGGACCCGGCCCGCCAGCGCGGCACGCCCTCGGTGACGCTGGCCGCGCACAGCACGCGGGTGTTGCCGAACTCGACCAGCACGGATCCCGCCGGCCACTGCTGGTAGCCACGGGTGATCTTGATCTCGCGGAGCGACTCGTCGCCTCGGCCATCTGCTCTAACCACCCGGCTAGCCTACGGGCACCGATTGAACCGCTGACGCGATCCCAACGTGAGGTTGTCATGAACCTTGCCGCGAACACGTACACCTTCAACGGGCTGCCGCTGCACCCGCTGCTGGTGCATGCCGTCGTGGTGCTGCTACCCCTCGCCGCGGTCGGCAGCATCGTCATCGCCGTCGTCCCCAAATGGCGCCGCCGCTACTGGCTGCCGGTGCTGGTGCTGGCCGTGCTGGGCATCGGAGCGGTGCCGATCACCCAGCAGGCGGGCGAGGAGCTGTACGACAACCTGAAGGTCAACAACCCGGAGCTCAACCACCACGCGGACCTGGGCCACGCGCTGCTGCCGTACGCGATCACGTTCGGCGTGATGGTGCTGCTGCTGGTGATCGTGGGCCGGCTCGCCGACCGTGAGCGGGCCGGCGGCGGGGTCCGGGCGGCCGTCGCGTCGCCACGGCAGCAGCCGGTCGCGCCGGGCGTGCACAGCATCGAGGAGCTGGACGAGGAGACCACTGTCGCGCCCGCGCCGGACACGATCCAGGACGGCCGCCAGTCCGCGGGCCGGTTCTGGGGTCTGATCACGATCCTGGTCTCGCTCGCGGTGATCGCCAGCGCCGTCGCCGTGACCTACGAGATCTATCTCATCGGCGACAGCGGGGCCACGGCCGTCTGGAAGGGCGTCGGCGGCTAGACCTCGTACGTTCGGCCCTGCTCGGCGACCAGCACCTCGCCGTCGAACTCACCGCGCGCCTCGGCCAGCACGACCTGCGGGTCGGTCCACGGCGCGATGTGGGTGAGCATGAGCCGGCCCACGCCGGCCCGGCCCGCGGTCTGACCCGCCTGCCGGCCGGACATGTGCATGTCCGAGGGCCGGGTCGGCAGGTCGGTCCAGGTCGCCTCGGCCAGTAGCAGGTCGACGCCCGCGGACAGGGTGTCCAGCGCGGGGCAGGGGGCGGTGTCGCCGGAGTAGACCAGGGACTGGCCGTCGTGCTCGATGCGGAAGCCGTACGCCTCGCACGGGTGCGTGACCCGTGCGGAGGTCACCTTCAGCGGGCCGATCTGCACGGTCTCGTCGGTCAGCGGGTGGAAGTCGAAGACCGTGGAGAAGTCGGTGGTCACCCGCTCGGCGTCGTTGGGCGCGTACTGGGCGGCGAACCGACGGGCGGCGTCGGACGGGCCGTGCACCGGCAGCCGGCGCTGCCCCGGCGGATACGGCGGCTTCGGGTGGTACTGGCGCAGCACCGCCAGCGCGCTGAAGTCGGCGCAGTGGTCGGGATGCAGGTGCGAGAAGGCGATCGCGTCGATGTCGAACGCGTTGATCCGGGCCTGCAACGCGGCCAGGGCGCCGTTGCCCAGGTCCAGCACCAGCCGGAAGCCGTCCGCCTCGACCAGGTAGCACGGGGCGGGCGCGGCCGGCCCGGGCACGCTGCCCGAGCACCCGATGATGGTCAGCTTCACGGCGTAGAGGGTGACACGGCGTGGCCGACCGTTCCCACCTGCGGACCGAGGAACCGGCGGGCCAGTCGCAGGAAGAGCTCGGCCGGTCCGGTGGCGAGGAACTCGTGTTCCGCGAACTCTCCCTCCAATTGATCAAGGGGGGCTTCGCGCAACAGGTCGTGCTGGGTGAGCACCCGGACCACGTCCTTGGCGGTCTCCTCGGCGCTGGACACCAGCGTGACCTGGTCCCCCATCACGATCTGGATCACGCCGGTGAGCAGCGGATAGTGCGTGCAGCCGAGGATGAGCGTGTCCACGTCGGCGCGGTGCAGCGGCTCCAGGTACATCTCGCTCAGCCCCAGCACCTGCCGGCCCGAGGTGATGCCACGCTCCACGAAGTCCACGAACCGCGGGCAGGCGGCGCTGGTCAGCGTCACGTGCGGGGCGGCCGCGAAGGCGTCGTCGTAGGCGCGGGACTGCACGGTGCCCTGGGTGCCGATCAGGCCGATGCGGCCGGAGCGGCTGGTGGCCACGGCCCGGCGCACCGCTGGCTGCACGACCTCGACGACCGGGATGTCGTAGCGCTCGCGGGCGTCCCGCAGGCAGGCCGCCGACGCGGTGTTGCAGGCGATCACCAGCATCTTCACACCGCTGGCCACCAGCTGGTCGAACGCCGCGAGCGCGTGCCGCCGGGCCTCGGCGATGGGCAGCGGCCCGTACGGGCAGTTCGCGGTGTCGCCGAGATAGCGGACGCGTTCGCCGGGCAGCTGGTCCATGATCGCGCGGGCGACGGTCAGGCCGCCCACCCCGGAGTCGAAGATCCCGATCGGCGCGTCGGCGGCGGTTCTCACGCCGCGAGACTACCGGCGGGGCGGGTGGGCCGGTTGGCCATCGCCACCAGCCAGGCCGACAACAGACCGCCCAGCGCGCCGAACGCGTGCGCCTGCCACGAGATCTCCGGATTCACGTTGGGCAGCAGGCCCCACAGCGCGCTGCCCCAGTAGAACAACAGCACCGCGGCCACCGCGAGCTGCTTGATGCTGCGGTTGAACACGCCGCGCACCAACAGGAACGTCAGCCAGCCGAAGGCGATGCCGGAGGCTCCGACGGTGGACACGTCGGTGTCCTCGGTCAGCCACACGCCCAGGCCGCTGATCAGCCAGATCGTCGCCGTGACGGCCACCCACCGCCGCACCCCGATCGCCATGGCCAGCCAGCCGAACAGCAGCACCGGCAGCGTGTTGGAGGCCAGGTGCTGCCAGCTCACGTGCAGCAGCGGCGCCCAGATGATGCCGGGCAGGCCGCTCACCTCGTGCGACACGATGCCGTAGTCGCTGAGCCTGCCGCGGAAGAACGCCATGTTGACGAACTCGAGCAGGTACAGCAACGCGGTGAAGGCGCCGATGACGATGGCGGCTTGCAGCGGTTGCGGCGGGAGCACCCGGTTGACGGGCTTGCCAGGCGCCGACGGTACGGGAAGGGTAGCCACATAACCGAGAGTAAGCCGGTTACCGGTCCAGGGCATCAGGTACAACACCTAAGGTGAAGCTAGTGGTTGAAGTGGCGGTGCGCGGCGACGCGACGCTCGGTGAAGGCCCCACGTGGGACACGTCGACGTCCACGCTGCTGTGGGTGGACATCCTGGGTAGCGCGGTGCACCGGTACGACCCGGGCAGCGGCCGTGACGCCGTGCTGCCGACGCCGCAGCACGTGGGCGCGGCCAAGCCTCGCGCCGCCGGCGGGCTGATCGCCAACCTGCGGGACGGCGTGGCGCTGCTCGACGCCGACGGCACCCGGCGTTGGCTGGTGTACTGGGAACGCGAGGGCGTGCGCGGCAACGACGCGGCGGTCGACGGCGCGGGCCGGCTGTGGGCCGGCACCATGCGCTACGACGCCGCCGAGGGCGGCGGCTGGCTGGCCCGGGTGGAGCCGGACGGGGCGGCCAAGGTGCTGCTCGACGACGTGACGATCAGCAACGGTCTGGGCTGGAGCCCGGACAACACGCTGATGTACTACATCGACACACCGACCCAGCGGGTCGACGTGTTCGACTACGACCTGGCCACCGGGACGGCCGTCAACCGCCGTCCACTGTGCACGGTCGAGGGGACCCCGGGCTCCCCCGACGGCCTGTGTGTGGACGCCGACGGGTGCGTGTGGGTGGCGCTGTGGGACGGGCACGCCATCCGTCGCTACACGCCCGAGGGCAAGCTGGACCGTCAGGTGCCGATGCCGGTGGCGCGGGCGACGGCATGTGCTTTCGGCGGCCCGAACTTCACGGACCTGTACGTGACGACTGCTCGTGAAGGGCTCGCCCCGGAGCAGTTGGCCGAGCAGGAACTGGCCGGATCCCTGTTGGTGCTGCCCGATTTCGGCGTCGGCGTGCCGTCCACGCTGTTCGCCGGCTAGTCGCGCACCGCCTCGGCCAGCAGGCGGTACGAGTTGACCCGATCGTCGTGGCCGGGCATCAGGGTGAGCGCCATCAGCTCGTCGGCGCCGGTCCCGGCGATCAGCTCGGACGCCTTGTGCCGCACCGTGTCGCGGCCGCCGACGAGCTGCCGGTCCGCGAAGTTCCGGACGTGGTCATGCTCCTGCGCCGAGAAGGAGTACGCGTCCGCCGCCGCCTGGTCGGGGAACGCGTCGAACCGGGTCCCGGCCCGCATCCAGATCCTGGAAAGCAGGTAGGGGCGGGCGAGCCGGTCGGCCGCCGCGTCCGATTCCGCCACGATGGCGGTCGCGCACACCAGCGCGTACGGCTCGGCGAGGTCCTCGGACGGCTGGAAACCGTCGCGGTAGGCGTGCAGCGCCTCCTCGCTGGCCGCCGGGTTGATCTGGTGCGCGTAGGCGTATCGAAGTCCCAGTCGGGCCGCGGTTCTCGCGCTGGCCGGACTCGAGCCGAGCAGCCAGATCGGCGGGCGTTGCTCGCCGGCCGCGCCGGCGTCGATCGCACCGTCACGACGAGGCGTGAAGTACCCGGCCAGCGCGGCAAGCTGCTCGGCGAACTCCTCGTCGCCCGGGTTTCCCGCCCTCCGCAACGCCTGCGCGGTGCGTGCGTCGCCACCGGGCGCACGGCCGACACCGAGGTCGATTCGTCCCGGATGGAACGCGGACAGCATGCCGAACTGCTCGGCCACCACCAGCGGCGCGTGGTTGGGCAGCAGCACGCCGCCAGATCCGATCCGGAGCGTGGACGTCGCGTTGGCCAACTGTCCGGCCATGACGGCCGGTGCCGTGGCGGCGAGGCATGGCGTGTTGTGGTGTTCGGCCGCCCAGTGCCGGCGATAGCCGAGCCGCTCGACCGCCGCGGCGAGGCTCAGGGATGCTCGCAGTGCACTGCTCGCGGTGCCACCGCGCCAGACCGGCGCGACGTCCAGCACCGACAGCTTGATCCCGTCAGAAATGACTTCCCCCTTGGTCGATCCCGATGGTAGCGGGATCGACTAGAAGGCGCGCAGCATCAGCGTGGACGCGGTGATCAGACCGAGGACGCCGATCACCGAGCGCAGCGCGGTGGCCGGGAGGTGCCGGGCCAGGCGGGCCCCGAGGGGTCCGCCGATCGCCGTGGTCGCGGCCAGCACGATCGCCGCCGGCCAGTTCACCGGGGCAGTGAAGCAGAAGATCAGCCCGGCCACGCCGTTGGCCACCGTCTGCAACACGTTCTTGAGCGCGTTCATGCGATGGGCGTCGTCGGTGACCAGAAGTCCCAGCAGTGCCGCGAAGATGATGCCGACGCCCGCGCCGAAGTAGCCGCCGTACGCGCCGTTGGCGAGCATGCTGGCGGTCAGCGCCGGCTTGTTGCGGTGCGGGGCGACGGCCCGCAACTTCTTGGCCAGCAACGGTTGCGTGAGCACCAGCACCGCGCCGAGCGCCAGCAGACCCGGGGCCGCGTAGTCGAAAACCTTGCTGGGCAAGGTGAACAGCAGGATCACGCCGAGGACCGAGCCGATCGCCGCCGGCGGCACGACCTTGCGCAGGGTCCGGCCCTGCCCGCGCAAGTCCCCGCGGAGGCGGATGGTCGCGGCGATCGAGCCGGGCACCACGCCGACGCAGTTGGTCACGTTGGCGGCCAGCGGGCTCAGCCCGAGGCCGACCATCAGCGGGAAGGTCAGGATGGCGCCCGCGCCGGCGACGGCGTTGAGCATGCCGACGACCAGTCCGGTCGCGGCGACGAGACCGAGGGCCAGTGGAGTCACCTCTTGAGGGTCGTCCCGGCGGTATTGATGCGTCCAATGAACATTCCCCATGGAATCGATGCGTGCTACACATCGATTCGTGGACGTGGACGAACTGCGCTGGTTCATCAGGGTCGCGGAGAGCCGGACCGTGACCGAGGCGGCCGAGACGCTGCACGTGTCCCAGCCCGCGCTGTCCCGGGGACTGGGGCGGCTGGAACGGGAACTCGGCGCGCCGCTGTTCGACCGGATCGGGCGGGTGCTGCGGCTCAACGCCAACGGTTCCGCGCTGTTGGAGGCGGCCCGGCGGGCGGTGTCGGCGGTCGACGGCGCCCGGCGGACCATCGGCGAGCTGGCCGATCCGGACCGGGGCACCGTCAACCTGGCGTTCCTGAACACCATGGGGCCCTTGGTCGTGCCGCACCTGATGAGCGCCTACCGGCCGCGGCGGCCCCAGGTGCAGTTCCGGCTGCGACAGGGCGGGACCGAGCGGATCCAGCAGTACCTGCTCGACGGTGTCGTGGACATGCTGCTGATCTCCACACCGACCAGACCGGAGATCATCTGGCAGCCATTGCTGACCGAGCCGCTGGTGCTGGTCGTGCCTTCGTCGCACCGGTTGGCCGGACGGTCGTCGGTTCGGCTGGCCGAGGTGCGCGACGAGCCGTTCGTGATGTTCGCCCGGGGCTTCGGGCTGCGGCCGACCACCGAGCGGCTGTGCCAGGAGGCCGGGTTCACGCCGCGTATCGAGTGCGAGGGCGAGGACGGCGCCACCCTGCGGGGGCTCATCGGCGCGGGCTGCGGGGTCGGGCTGCTCGGACCGGGACCCGCGCCGGTGCCCGGCATCGTCGAGCTGGCGGTGTCCGCGCCGGCCTGCTTCCGCACCATCGGCCTGGCCTGGTGCGACCGCTTCATGCCCGCCGCCGCCGACGCCTTCCGCTCGTTCGCCCTGGCCGAGGCGAAACCCCCTGGCATGTGGCGCCCGTTCACGCTAGCGTTGGATACGGAGTGATGGTTCCGTTTAGGGGGTTTCGAGATGACCGCACCCGCAGAGGTGTTCCGGCAACTGGTCGACGGCGTCGTCGGCCACCAGTGGGACCAGCTGCCCCTGTTGTACGCCGAGGACGCCGTCGTCGTGCACCCGTTCAGCACCGATCCGGCCGTCGCCCGCCTGGAGGGCCGGACCCAGATCCGCGAGCACTTCGCCCGCGCCGCCGAGATGGCCGTCGAGTTCCGGGCCGAGGACCTGGTCGTGCACCAGACCACCGACCCCGAGGTCGTCGTCGGCGAGTACACCTACCGCGGCAGCCTGGGCGGCCAGGACGTCGCCATGCCGATGATCCTCGTGGTCCGGGTCCGCGACGGCCTGATCGTCGAGTCCCGGGACTACGCCGGCAACCGATGACCACGCCGGCCGAAGTCTTCCACCGGCTGCTGGACGGCGTCACCGGCCGGAAGTGGGACGAGCTGCCGCTGCTCTACGCCGAGGACGCGGTGGTCGTGTACCCGTTCACCGGCGCTCGACTGAGCGGTCGCTCGCAGATCCGCGAGCACTTCGCCGCCGCGGCGACCCGCGGTGTCGACCTCCGGGCCGAGGACGTCGTGGTGCACGAGACCACCGACCCCGAGCTCGTGATCGGAGAGTTCGTGTACCGCGGCCGCCGAGACGGCCGGGACATCGACGCGCCACGGATCTTCGTGATGCGCATCCGCGACGGCCTGATCGTGGAGTCCCGCGACTACGGCAACGGGTGATGGACGTGTGGGCCACCGAGGCGTATCGGTAGCCCACACGTCGGTTCAGCTGATGACGCGGTGCCCGAGTCCCACGACTGCGAGCCCGGTGCCGATGGCGACCGCCGGCCCCGCCACCAGGCCGGAGCCCACGCCGGCGAGCGCGCCTGTCAACAGGATGAAAGCCCAGCGCAACGGCAGCCTTTCCGGCTCCTGCCCGGTTCGCGTGTCCCTGCGCGTGGTCACCGTTCGTCACCTCGCTCGCCAGCTGGATCCGCCTTGACTGATGGTGTTGATCGCATGGCAGCGAGCCAACCAGTGACCAGGCGGCTCGACTCACAAAAAATGCACAAGTTGCGGACAACTCGGAAGTTGTTCACAGCTTTCGCGAGATGCTCTTCCACGGGGTCGTTCCGTGTGCGACCTTCGGGCATTGAGCTGAGCAAACGCATGTGAGTGGCTCACTTGACTCCAACGAGTCAAGTGAGCCACTCACGTAGCGGAAAGAGCTAGGCCCAGAGGTGGCCGTCCATGCGCTGGGCGGCCTCGTCGAGGGTGCCGGAGTAGGCGCCGGTGGACAGGTACTTCCAGCCGGCGTCGGCGACGACGAAGACGACGTCGGCGGGCTTGCCGGCGGCGGCGGACTTCTCGGCGGCGGCCAGCGCCGCGTGCAGAATGGCCCCGGTGGAGATGCCGGCGAAGATGCCCTCGGTCTCCAGCAGCTGCCGGGTGCGGCGCAGCGCGTCGTAGGAGCCGACGGAGTAACGGCCGGTCAGCACCTCGGGGTCGTAGAGCTCGGGCACGAAGCCCTCGTCGAGGTTGCGTAGGCCGTAGACCAGCTCGCCGTAGCGGGGCTCGGCGGCGATGATCTGGATGTCGGGCTTGTGCTCCCGCAGGAACCGGCCGGCGCCGACGAGGGTGCCGGTGGTGCCCAGGCCGGCCACGAAGTGGGTGACCGACGGCAGGTCCCGAAGGATCTCGGGACCGGTGCCGTTGTAGTGCGCCTGCGCGTTGGCCGGGTTGCCGTACTGGTAGAGCATCACCCAGTCGGCGTTCTGCTTGGCCAGCTCCTTGGCCATGGCCACGGCCTGGTTGGAGCCGCCGGCCGCCGGCGAGAACACGATCCGGGCGCCGTAGGCCTGCAGCAGCTGCTTGCGCTCGGTGGAGGTGTTCTCGGGCATCACGCAGACCAGGCCGTAGCCCTTGAGCTTGGCCGCCATGGCCAGCGAGATGCCGGTGTTGCCGGAGGTCGGCTCGAGAATGGTGCAGCCCGGCCACAGCGTGCCGTCCCGCTCGGCCGCCTCGATCATGGCCAGCGCGGGCCGGTCCTTGATCGAGCCGGTCGGGTTGCGGTCCTCCAGCTTCGCCCACAGCCGCACCGTCTCCGACGGCGACAGCCGGGGCAGCCCGATCAGGGGCGTGTCACCGAGGGCGTCGAGCAGCGAGTCGTACCGGGCCACGGCGAGGTCAGCGGCTGCCGCCGGCCACGGCCGGCAGGATGGTCACGTTGTCGCCGTCGGCGACCTTGGCCTCCAGGCCGCCGGCGAAGCGCACGTCCTCGTCGTTGACGTAGATGTTGACGAAGCGGTGCAGCACGCCGTCCTTGACCAGGCGGGCCTTCAGGCCGCCGTGGTTGGACTCCAGGCTGTCGATGACCTCGGCGAGCGTGGCGCCGCTGGCCTCGACGGACTTCTCGCCGCCGGTGTGGGTGCGCAGGATCGTCGGAATCGAGACGCTGATGGCCATGTGCTGTCTAACCTCCGCTATCGGCCTTGACTGTTGGCTGGGACGCCCGGCACCGGCCGGTTATTCCCCGTAGGACTCGACGATCTCCACCGGCTCCTCGGCGACCTGGCCGTCGACGATCCGGTAGGACCGGAACTCGTGGGTGTCCGGCTCCCGGGTGGACACCAGCACGTAGTGCGCCTCCGGCTCGCCGGCGTAGGACACGTCGGTGCGGGACGGATACGCCTCGGTCGCGGTGTGCGAGTGGTAGACCACCGCCGGCACCTCGTCGTTGGCGTCCATCTCCCGGTACAGCCGCAGCAGGTCGCCGGACTCGAACTCGTAGAACGTGGGCGACCGGGCGGCGTTGAGCATCGGCACGAAGCGCTCGGGCCGGGCCGGCGACGGACCCGCGATCACTCCGCACGCCTCGTCGGGATGGTCCCGGCGGGCGTGTTCGACGATGGCCTCGACCAGGTCACGGCGGATCACCAGCACGGTACCCATCCTAGTAGGTGGCCGGTGTTGTCCCGAGGTATGGGAATCAGCCGGTCAGCTGGGCGGCCAGCTCCGGACGCAGCGCCGTGACCAGCTGTCCCTGCAGGTCAGCGAACAGCCCGGCCTGCCGCACGCCGACGTCACTCGATCGGGTGTCGCCCTGGACGCCCCGCGGCACCCACACCAGCCGGGCCTGGCCCAGGACCTTGATCCAGTCGTCCACGCCGGACAGCGGGTAGCTAGCCGGCCCGGAGTCCGGGATCGACGCCAGCACCCGCCGGGCCGCGTCCCGCAGCTCCTCCCGCAGGCCCACGCCGAAGCGGGCCAGGAACTCCTGCGCCGACGGGCCGTACTCGGAGACCGGCGGCAGCACCCGGTCCAGCAGGGCCAGCCGCTCCCGGTCGAACCGCCAGCGGTCCCGGAACCCGCCCTGCGGCGGCGCGTCGTCCAGCAGCCGGGCCAGCGTGCCGATGCCCTCCCGCAGCGCGGACACCGTGTGCTCGGTGAGGTTGAGCAGCACCTGGTTCTCGCCGACGACCACGTCGAAGCCGTGGGACCAGCTCATGGCGTGTTCCTCTCGATCACCGGCCGCAGCCCGAAGCCCAGCATCCGGGCGGCGATCACCTCGGCGTCGCCCCGGGTCTCCGCCAGGCCGACAGTGGCCTTGCCCTCGGCCCCGATCTGCCTGGTCAGCGTCACGGCGTCGGCCAGCGGCAGCCCGCACACCCGGTTCAGCACGTCGGCGACGACCGTGTCCTCGCTGCGCAGGTCGTTGTAGGCGACCACCCGGAAAACAGTCACAATCCCCCCAAAGCGTCCGGCCATGCGTCACGGTACGCCGGCACGCCGGCGACGGTGGTGGCGGCGAGGATGCCGTGCACGATGGCCCGGGCGAACACCTGCGCGCCGGCTTCGCACACCCGGTCCAGAGCCATGCCCCGAACGCCGGACAGCTCCTGCCGGCCGGTCGCGAGGGCGAAGATCGTGTCGCCGTCGTACATGGCGTGCGCGGGGCGGATGGCCCGGGCGAGGCCGTCGTGGGCGACGGCGGCCACGCGCTGGCACTCGGCCTTGGACAGCACGGCGTCGACCGCGACGACGCCGATGGTGGTGTTCAGTGCCGACCGCTTGGGCTTGAGCTCCACGGCCGCGGCACCCGGGTCCGACAGG
Organism: Kutzneria sp. CA-103260; assembly: GCF_018263855.1. Taxonomy (GTDB): domain Bacteria; phylum Actinomycetota; class Actinomycetes; order Mycobacteriales; family Pseudonocardiaceae; genus Kutzneria. The sequence goes on from NZ_CP073318.1 coordinate 7,107,257, forward strand.
CCGAACTCGCCGTCGACCTCGTGGTCCACGGCCCACGGGACACCGGCGGGATTCACGGCCTCCCCCATGGCATTCACGGCGACGATGGCACCGACGGTCAGCCCGTCGACGACCATGGAAGCCGTACCGATGCCGCCCTTCAAAGACCCGCACCGCGCACCGGTTCCGGCGCCGACACAGCCCTGCTCGACCGGGCCGTCGGTGGCGGCTTGGCAGGCCGCGTAACCGAAGGCGGCGCCCGGACGGTTGCCCCAGTCGGAAAGCTTCAGGTCGAACAGCACCGCCGACGGCACCACCGGCACCACCTCGTGCGGCAACTCCCCCACGCTCACGCCGTGGTTGTGCTCCGCCAGCCACCGCATCACGCCGTCGGCAGCCGCGAGCCCGTAGGCGCTGCCGCCGGTCAGGCACACGCCGTGGATCTCCTGCACCAGCCGGGACGGCTCCAGCACGTCCGTCTCCCGCGTGCCCGGCGCGCCACCGCGCTGGTCCACGCCGGCGGTCGCGCCGTCGGGCACGAGAACCACGGTCGTGCCGGTGGCCCAGCCGTCGCCGAGCCGCTGGTGCTGGCCGACCAGCACACCGGGCACGTCGGTGATCACGACGACACCGCGGTGACCAGGCTCTCCTGCACCCAGGTCAGCCAGTGGTAGACGCCGAGGTGGGACGAGCGGGGATCGTCCTCCGGCAGCTCGTCCGGCATGTCCTCGGTGACGTCCAGGGCCGTGCCCAGGGCCAGCCGCACGTCGTTGATCGCCGACAGCCAGGCGTCGGCCTGCTCCGTCGACAGCACGATCCGGCCGCCGTCCGGCGGGCACGTGTCCATCACCACCTGGGCCACGCCCGTCTTCGCGGCCAGCAGCTCCGGCTCGTGCAGGCTGCGCATGGCCGCCGCCGAGTCCAGGTCCTCCTTGGACGGCTGGTCGTCGTCCAGCCGGTGGAAGTCGGGCAGCAGCCGGGACAGGATCGGGTCGTCGGGCGCCGTGGACGGGCCCACCCTGATCCCGGTCAGCTCGGCCAGCTCGTCCTCGGGCGCGTCCTGCTCACGGGCGGCCAGCATGTCCAGCACCTGGCCCACCAGCCCGCGCAGGATCGCCGCCTCCTGCCGGTCCACCTCGGCGACGAGCTGCTCGCCCTGCCGTTGCCAACCTCTCACGACTTCTGCTGCATGGTCGCCCACAGGCCGGCGGCGTGCAGTTTCGCCACGTCCGACTCCACCTTCTCCTTGCTCCCGGACGAGACGATCGCCCGGCCCTTGTGGTGCACGTCGAGCATCAGCTTGGTGGCCTTCTCTCGGCTGTAGCCGAAGATCTTCTGGAGCACGTAGGTGACGTAGGACATCAGGTTGACCGGGTCGTTCCAGACGACGGTCAGCCACGGATTGTCCTCGCTGCCGACCTCGCTTACCTCCGGCCGCTCATGCTCGACGGGCGTGGTCATACCGCCAATGGTGTCATGCCGTTCCCCGTTAGGCTGATCAGCTATGACCAGTTCGAGCACCGCGCTGCTCACCGACCACTACGAGCTGACGATGCTGTCCAGCGCGCTGCGGGACGACACCGCCGACCGCCCCTGCGTGTTCGAGGTGTTCGCCCGCCGCCTGCCCGACGGCCGCCGCTACGGCGTGGTCGGCGGCACCGCCCGGCTGCTGGACGCCATCACCCGGTTCCGGTTCGACCGGGCCGAGCTGGACCAGCTGGCCGCGGCCGAGGTGGTGGACGACCGGACGCTGGCATGGCTGGCGGACTACGAGTTCACCGGCGACGTGGACGGCTACCCCGAGGGCGAGCTGTACTTCCCGGGCTCGCCGATCCTGACCGTGCGGGCCCCGTTCGCGACCGGTGTGGTGCTGGAGACACTGGCGCTGTCGATCCTCAACCACGACAGCGCGATCGCCTCGGCGGCGGCCCGCATGGTGACCGCGGCCAACGGCCGTCGCATGATCGAGATGGGCTCGCGGCGCACCCACGAGGAGGCGGCGGTGGCCTCGGCCCGGGTGGCCTACCTGGCCGGCTTCACGGCGACCTCGAACCTGGAGGCGGGCCGCCGCTACGGCATCCCGACCGCCGGCACCTCGGCGCACGCCTTCACGCTGCTGCACGACAGCGAGGCGGCGGCGTTCCGGGCCCAGGTGGAGCAGCTGGGCGCCAGTACAACGCTGCTGGTCGACACGTACGACATCACCAAGGGCATCCAGACGGCGGTGGAGGTCGCGGGCCCGGAGCTGGGCGCGATCCGCATCGACTCGGGCGACGTGGGACCGCTGGCCCGGCAGGCGCGCGAGCAGCTGGACTCGCTCGGGGCCCGCAACACGAAGATCGTCGTCTCCGGCGACCTGGACGAGTACGCCATCGCGGCGCTGCGCGCGGAGCCGGTGGACGCCTACGGCGTGGGCACCTCGCTGGTGACCGGGTCCGGCGCGCCGACCGCCGGCATGGTCTACAAGCTGGTGGAGGTGGCCGGCCGGCCGGTGGCCAAGCGCAGCTCGCACAAGGAGTCGCGCGGCGGCCGCAAGGGCGCGCTGCGCCGCTTCCGCGAGACGGGCACCGCGACCGAAGAGGTCGTCTACACCATGGACAATCGCCCCGAGCCGGGCGAGCACGACCGCGAGCTGCAGATCCCCCTGCTGCGGGCTGGACAGCCGGTGGCGGACCTGCCGACCATCGAGCAGAGCCGGGAACGACTGCGGCAGGCCCTGGTCAGCGTGCCGTGGGAGGGCCTGAAGCTCTCGCACGGCGAACCGGCGATCCCGACGACCTTCCTGTGAGGCTGCGATGGCTACCGCACTGATCGTGGTGGACGTGCAGAACGACTTCTGCGAGGGCGGCTCGCTGGCGGTGGCCGGCGGCGCGGCCGTGGCGGCCGATGTGTCCCGGCACATCGCGTCCAGCGCGTACGACCATGTCGTGGCGACCCGGGACTACCACATCGATCCCGGCGCCCACTTCAGCGAGACACCGGACTTCGTGGACAGCTGGCCGGTGCACTGCGTGGCCGGCACGGCGGGCGCCTCGTTCCACCCGGAGCTGGACGTCGTCCCGGTGCGGGCGGTGTTCTCCAAGGGCGCCTACGCGGCGGCGTACTCGGGTTTCGAGGGCGACGGCCCAGCGGGCAGGTCACTCACGGATTGGTTGCGGGACAACGGGGTCGACCGCGTTGACGTGGTCGGCATCGCGACCGACCACTGCGTGCGCGCGACGGCGTTGGACGCGAGCAGGGCGGGATTCGCCACCACGGTCCTGCTGGATCTGACCGCGGGCGTGGCGACCGAGACCACCGACCGGGCGCTGGATGAGCTGCGCTCGGCCGGCGTCACGCTGGTGGGAACCCCGAGGCTCGGCTGAGCCCCGGGGTCACCTCACGAGGTGGGTGAGCAGGCGGCGTGGCCGACGATCACGTCGCCGCTCATCGGGCCGTCGCCGTTGGGGAACAGCTCGATGTGCAGCATGTTGATGGTCACGCTGCCGTCGTTGGGGTCGGCCTGGATGACCTCGTTGAAGACGATCTTGGCCTGCGGGTGGTCGGCCGGGCCGACGGTGGCGGTGTAGTTGGCCGGGATCGGCTTCGGCGCGTTCACGCCCTGCAGGCCGCTGAACTGGAAGGCGACCGTGGTGCTGGTGGTCGTGGCCGCGCAGCTCGCGGCATAGCTGGCCAGCTTGATCTCCGGGCCGCCGTAGGGCGTCAACGCGGTGAGGTCGAAGCTGCCGCCGGTGGCCTGCATCTTGGCCGTCTTCGCGCCGGCGTCCTTGGTGCACGTGGTGTTGCCGGCGCCGAAGCTGGCCACGCCACGCGCGGTCGTGCCGTTGCTGGTGTTCTGCTGGTCGGCCGTGACGTCGCACGGTGCGATCGGCGGCACCGTGACGGGACGGCCGGTGCGGGTCACGTCGACCGATCCCAGCGAGGTCTGGCCAAGCGGCGTCGCCCCGGCCGGAACCGCCGTGAGCGTCATCGCCGCGGCAACCGCGGCCGCCCCGGCTCCGACGCGCCGCGCGCTCCTGCTGAGCATTCGGATCCTTTCTCCGGTGAGGGTCGTTCGCGTCCGATCATCTGCGCCCGGTCGCCGTCATGTAACCCGACGGGGCGTTAGCCACCCATACGAGTGACACATCAGCGGATTGACACCAATTCCGGGGTGTGCGCGCTCACTCCGCCGGTGCCCAGCAGCCGGTCGAGCGCCGCCACCACCCGTTGGCCGGCCTGGCCGTCACCGAACGGATTCTGTCCGGACGGCAGGCGCAGGTGCGAGCCCAGCAGCCAGTCGGCCTCAGCGACGATGCGGGTGTCGTTGGTGCCGACCACCCAGGCGTAGCCGGCGTCGACCGCCTCGGTGCGTTCGGTGTGGTCCCGGACCACCAGCGTCGGCACCCCGAAACTCGGCGCTTCCTCTTGCAAGCCACCGGAATCGGTGACCACCAGCGCCGCCTGCCGCAACGCGCGGAGCAGGTCCGGGTAGTCCAGCGGCTCGCAGAGCCACACCCGGTCGTGTCCCTGCAAGGCACCCGACACCTGGGCCTGCACCGAGGGATTGGGGTGCATCGGCAGCAACACGTGCACGTCGGGGTGACGATCCACCATGGCCCGCACGGCGGCCAGCACCCGGTCCAGGGGCGCGCCCCACGACTCACGGCGGTGCACGGTCACCAGCACGATGCGGCCCTGGTCGGCGTTGACTCGCGCCTCCAGCTCCAGCAAGGCCTTGCTGCGTGGCGGCAGATTCGCGGCGACGACGTGTTGCAGAGCGTCCACAACAGTGTTGCCGGTGACAGTGATTCGTTGGCTGGGCACGGACTCCGCGCGCAGCTGGCGCGCGGCGGCCTCGGTCGGCGCGAGGTGCAGGGCGGCGATCCGGGAGATCATCTGCCGGGTGCCCTCCTCAGGGAAGGGCGAGGCCAGGTCTCCGGTCCGTAGCCCGGCACCCAGGTGCACCACGGGCACGCCGCGCCAGTAGGCGGTCATCGCGCCGGCCAGCGCGGTCGACGTGTCGCCCTGAACCATCACGACGGCCGGGTGGCGGCGCACGATCAGCTCGTCCAGCCGTCGCAGCATGCCGGCGACCAGTTCGGCCTGGCTGCCGATCTCGCGGCGTAGCGGCACAAAGGCGTCCGGCCGCAGGTCGAAGGCGGACAGCGCCTGCTCGACCATGCCCACGTGCTGTCCGCTGTGCACGATCATCGGACGCAGCAGGGGGTGGCCGGACAGCGCGAGCGCCACCGGCGCGGCCTTGAGTGCCTCCGGCCGGGTGCCGGCCAGCAGCAGCACTTCGGTGCTCAAGGGGCTCGCTCCTCACATGTCCCGGGTCGACGACCGGCGGGCGGGATGTGTTTCGCGCATGCGGGGGTCCTCCTGGCAGGTGGGAGAAGGGCGAGCTTTGGACTATTGACCTTCACCCGAACTAGGCAAAGCTCGGCGACCCACATGAGGGACACCGTTCCACCGTTTCGCCCAGCCGCCACTACGCAGGGTGCCGATCTCAGCCAGTTCAGCGTCACCTAGCCACCCGTTCCGGCCGTTCAGGCAACGGAGCGCGACTCCGATACCTCGCTGGACGCGAACGTGAAAGGACCACGCGTGACAGTTGTGACAACCCATCGCGCCCCGGTGTCGGACCGGGCCGTCGTGGTGCTGCTGGTCGCGGTCGCCGCCGGGCTGGTGCTCGCGCGCCGGCTCTACCGCGACGTGGAGATCGCCCTGGCCGGACTGGCGACCCCGTCCGTCCACACCGGACAGGCGGGCCGGTCGGCCTACCTGCTCGTGCCACTGCTCCTGACGGTCTCGGTGGTAGTCGCACTGTGGCCCCGGACCGTCCGGAAGGCGTTGGTGGCGCTGGGTTTCACCACGGCGGCACTGGCCGCGGTGGACGTGTTGGCGGTGTTGCTGGGGTCCCTGGCCGGTGTGCTCGGCGGGATGGCCTCGCTGGTGTTGTTCGGGTGGTTGGCCGTGCGGCGGGAGAAGTTATGAACCTGGGTGATCCGACCAGACTGGAGTGGCACTTCTTCGTGCCGTGCCGTGACGAGCAGGCCGTCATCGGCGGCACCATCACGTATCTGCGGCAGACCTTCAAGGCGGCGCACGTCTGGGTCATCGACGACGACTCCGACGACCGGACCGCCGCCGTGGTGCGGAGTCTGCGCCGCATCGAGGGGCGGTACATCCACCTCGTGCAGCGCTACCGGCCACAGGCTCGGACCGGCAAGGACGACGCCCTCGACGCCGCGTACCGGGCGCTCAAGGTGTGGCAGGGCCGGCACGCCACGCCCGAGCGGGCCATCATCACCGTGCTCGACGCCGGCAGCCGGCCGGCCTGGAACTGCCTGGGCATCACCGCCGCGCAGTTCGAGGACCCGCGGACCGGGGCCGTGCAGATCGACGTGCGGACCAACGGCGAGGGCCGGAGCTGGTTCAAGCGGCTCACCAACGCCTACCTGGCCCGGCCGGCCGACGCGAACCCGTTGAGCGGCAACGGCCGGTTCGTCCGGCTCTCCGCCCTGGACTCGATCGCCGGGCCCGAGGGCAAGCCGTGGCGGGGCATGCGCCCGCTGACCATCGGGTACGCCCGGGACACCTTCATCTACCAGCCGTCGACGCCCAGCCGGCTGCCGGTGCCCGAGATCGCCGCCGGGGTGAGAAAAGTCCCAGCTGTCCGCTACCCGTCCCCGATTAGGGTCACAACGAGTAACTCGTTGTGAGGAGGGGACCCTGATGTCCGTGCTCGCTGTGACCGATCGCCGGGCCGTGCTGGCCGACGCGATTCCCGGTGCCCTGGCCAAGGATGCCGCCCTGGTGCTGTCCGGCGCCGCGCTGACCGGGTTGGCCGCGCAGATCGCCGTGCACATCCCGGGCAGCCCGGTTCCGGTCACCGGCCAGACCTTCGCCGCCCTGCTGGTCGGCGCCGGCATCGGCTGGAAGCGCGGCGGGCTGTCGCTGGCGCTGTACTTCGTCGCCGGGCTCGCCGGCGTGCCGTGGTTCACCGACGGGGCCGCCGGCTGGGCCTCGGTCACCGGCGGCTACCTGGTCGGCTTCATCGCCGCCAGCGCCCTCGTCGGTGCTCTGGCCCGCGTCGGCGGCGACCGCACGCCGCTACGCACCGTCGGCACCATGGTGCTCGGCAACCTCGTCATCTACGCCGTCGGCGTGCCCTGGCTGATGGCCGCCACCGGCATGGATCTGCGGGCCGCACTGCTGGCGGGAGTCGTGCCCTTCCTCCTCGGTGACGCAATCAAGGTCGCCCTCGCTGCGGGCCTGCTGCCCGGCACCTGGGCCCTGGTCCGCCGCTTCCAGCAGTCCTGACCATGCGGCGGATCGATCTCGGCGTCGTCGACTACGAGCAGGCCGCCGCGGACATGCGCGGGTGGGTGGCCGAGCGCCAGGAGGACCGGGCCGAGGACCGGCTCTTCCTGCTCAGCCACCCGCCCGTGGTCACCTACAGCCCACGCACCGACCCGGCGGATCTGCCCACCGGCATGCAGATCGTCGAGGTGGACCGCGGCGGCTACGCGACGTATCACGGGCCTGGGCAGCTGATCGGGTACCTGGTGGTCAACGTGCGGCAGCGCGGGCCGGTGGACATCGTGCGGTGGGTGGAGAACGGGCTCATCGAGGCGTTGGCGGCACTGGGGTTCGCAACCGTCCGGCGGGAGACTCCGCCCGGCGAGAGCAGCCTGGTCGGGGTGTGGACGCCGGATCACCGCAAGCTGGTGTCGATCGGCATGCGGATCCGGCGTGGTGTCACGAGCCACGGATTCGCCATCAACGTCGACCCTGACATGTCGGTGTACCGCGACTTCACCGCTTGTGCACTGCCCGGCGTGACGATGTGCTCACTGGCCGAACTGGCTTCGGAGCAGGGAGTTTCCACGCCGTCGGAGGCGGCGGTCCGGGACGCGGTCGCCACGGCCCTCGGCGCTGCGTAAGCCTGTCAGGGTGGGCGGGTAACGTCTTCGCCGTGCCGGAACTGCCCTCAGTCGAAGACCTGCTCGCCGAAGCCGTGGAAGCCCTCGGTGGCAAGCAGCGGCCCGGGCAGGTGGAGATGGCGCTGGCGGTGGAGCGGGCCATCCGGACCGGGGAGCACCTGGCCGTGCAGGCCGGCACTGGCACTGGGAAGTCGCTGGGCTACCTCGTGCCCGCGGTGCGGCACGCGGTCGCCGAGGACGCCACGGTGGTCGTGTCCACCGCAACGATCGCGTTGCAACGGCAGCTGGTGGACCGGGACCTGCCGCGGCTGGCGCAGGCGCTGAAGAAGACGCTGGGCCGTGAGCCCACGTTCGCCATCCTCAAGGGCCGCCGCAACTACCTGTGTATGCACAGGGTGCATTCCGGCGCGCCGGACGAGCCCGAGGACGAGGGCCTGTTCGACCCGTTCGCGATCTCCCGGCTGGGGCGGGACGTGAAGCGGCTGCACGAGTGGTCGTCGGACACCGAGACCGGCGACCGGGACGAGTTGGTGCCCGGGGTCAGCGACCAGGCGTGGCGGCAGCTTTCGGTCAGCGCCAAGGAATGCCTGGGCGTGTCCAAGTGCCCGATCGGCGTCGACTGCTTCGCCGAGCGGGCCCGGGCCGAGGCCGGCCGGGCCGATGTGGTCGTCACCAACCACGCGCTGCTGGCCATCGACGCCCTCGAGGGCTACAAGGTGTTGCCCGAGCACGATCTGGTGATCGTGGACGAGGCGCACGACCTGGTGGACCGGGTGACCTCGGTCGCCACCGCCGAGCTTTCCACCGCCTCGCTGGCGATCGCCGTGCGGCGGTGCGGGCGGCAGATCGAGGAGGACGTCGCCGACCAGCTGTCCGAGGCTGGCGAGGGCCTGGAGATCGTGCTGTCGGAGATGCCCGTCGGTCGCCTGGACTCGATGCCCCGGGCGCTGTCCGGCGCCCTGGCCGCCGTGCGGGACTCCGCGCACCGCTGCATCACCGCGCTCGGTCCGGAACGCAAGGAGGATCCCGAGGGCGCCGTCGGCCGCAAGCTCGCGCTCGCGCTGCTCGACGAGGTCCACGACACCTCCGTGCGGCTGCTGGAGGCGTTCGACGAGGACGAGGCCCACCGGCGGGACGTCGTGTGGCTGGCCGGCGACTTCCGTGACGACAGCAAGCCGCCCACCGTGAAGGTCGCGCCGCTGGGAGTCGGCGGGCTGCTGCGGGAACGGCTTTTCGCGCCTCGGACCACCGTCCTCACTTCGGCCACGCTCACCCTCGGCGGCACCTTCGACGCCCTCGCCCGGCAGTGGGGTCTGCCCGCCTCCAGCCAGGTTCCGGTGGTCGACGCCACCGCCACCGAGAAGGAGGCTCCGTCCGACCTGAGCGTGCCTCGGTGGAGCGGCATGGACGTGGGCTCCCCGTTCGAGCATGGGCGCAGCGGAATCCTCTACCTGGCCCGGCATCTGCCCACCCCCGGCCGGGACGGCCTGCCGCCCGCCTACCTCGACGAGCTCGTCGACCTCGTCAACGCCGCCGGCGGCCGGACGCTCGGGCTGTTCTCCTCCATGCGGGCCGCCAAGCAGGCCACCGAGGCCATCCGCTCGCGGATCGAGTACCCCGTGCTGTGCCAGGGCGAGGACTCCACCGCCCAGCTCGTCAAGAAGTTCGCCGAGGACGTGCGCTGCTGCCTGTTCGGCACCCTGTCCCTGTGGCAGGGCGTCGACGTCCCCGGCGACTCCCTGCAACTCGTCGTCGTGGACCGGATTCCCTTCCCCCGACCCGACGACCCCCTCGCCTCCGCCCGGCAGCGAGCCGTGGAAGCCCGTGGCGGCAACGGTTTCCTCACCGTCGCCGCCACCCACGCCGCCCTCCTGCTCGCTCAGGGCGCCGGCCGCCTGCTGCGTTCCACCAACGACAAGGGCGTCGTGGCCATCCTCGACCCCCGCCTGGCCACCGCCCGCTACGGCGGCTTCCTGCGCGCCTCCCTGCCCCCGTTCTGGACCACCCACGACCCGGAGGTCGTCCGCGCCGCCCTCAAACGCCTGGACGCCGCCGCGTCGGCCTAGCCGTTCAGCCGGACGGTCACCGGGGCGCCGTGCTCGACGGTGCGGCTGACCTTGCACTCGCGGGCCACGGCCCGGGGAACGATGGTGGCCAGCGGCTCGTCGGCGGGGAGGTCGAACGCGATGTCGACGCTACGGAGCTCGTGCGCGGCCTGCTCCCCGGAGGCGGTGACCGTGAAGGAATCGCCGCCACGGCGGGTGATGAGCTGCTCGGCGGTCATGGCGGCGCAGGCAGCGAGGGCGGCTTCCAGCAGTTGGACCGCGGAGAAGCCGTCGCCGCCGATCTCGACGGTGGCACCGTCCGCGGTGGTGGCGACGAACCGGCCCTCGCCGATCCGCTGCACCGTGACGCTCACGATGCCCGCTGGGCGACGACGGTGACGGTGCCGGGGGCGACCTCGGTAAACCCGGCGTCTCGCACGGCGACGACGCCACGGGACTGCCAGGCCCCGGCAGGATCGTCGCCGGGGACGAGAAGCTTCCAGTCGGCGGGCTCGGGAGTCCTTACCGCGCAGGGGAATCCGGCGGCCTGCCAGGCGGCCAGCTCGTCTGCCGGCAGTAGCGCGGCGAGCAGCATGGTGGCGTGGCCGACCTGGGCGGCGGCCTTGCCGGCGGTCATCGGCACGTCCGGATTGATCCACAGCACCGGCGCCCCAGCCGGGGCGGCACCAGGCTGGTCGAACGGCAGTTCGCTGCCGGTGATCTGGAGCCGGCGCACCTCGTGCGGCGTCTCGGCGACCTTCCACGGCAGCAGCGCCCGGGCCTCCGCGTCGCCGACCCGCACGGTCACGCCCGGCAGCGCCTGCACGGCCTCCCAGTGCGCGCCACGGGCCCGCCGGGAGACCTTGCGGATCCGGCCGTCGATCCACGCGGTGACCTCGCCGTGCCACTCCCCCGCGGGGTCAGCGGCCCGTGGGTCCAGGCAGACGGCGATCGCCGCCGCGGCGGCAGCCTCCAGCAGCGGCGTCCGGGCCGGTGGCGTGGCCTTCTCGATGCGCAGCACTATCGGCATGGCCCGGACCTCGGCCGGGTCCTCGTCGGAGGTGTCCTGCGGCGCGGGGCGGCGCAGCCACCAGGCGTAGCGGTCGGCAAGCGGTTGAAGCACGTTCACAGTCGCAAGGGTTCCAGACCGTCGGCGGCGTCCGCTGCCTCGACCTCGGCACGGGTGACGCCGAGCACGAACAGCACGGCGTCCAGGAAGGGGTGCGACAGGGCGGCGTCGGCGACCTCACGCAGCGCGGGCTTGGCGTTGAAGGCCACGCCCATGCCGGCGGCGGAGAGCATGTCGATGTCGTTGGCCCCGTCGCCGACGGCGACGCACTGGGCCAGCGGGATGTGGAAGGAGTCGGCGAACTCGCGCAGCGCCTCGGCCTTGCCGGCCCGGTCGACGACCCGGCCGGTGGTGCGCCCGGTCAGCCGCCCGTCGACGACCTCCAGCTCGTTGGCCATGCAGAAGTCCAGCCCCAGCTCGTCGGCGAGGCCCTGGATGACCCGGGTGAAGCCGCCGGAGACCACGCCGCAGCGGAAGCCGAGGCGCTTGAGCGTACGAATGGTGGTGCGAGCGCCGGGGGTCAGCTCCAGCTCGCCGGCGACCTCGTCGAGCACTTCGGCGGGCAGCCCGGCCAGCAGCGCGACCCGCCGCTCCAGGGACTGGGCGAAGTCCAGCTCGCCGCGCATGGCGGCCTCGGTGATCTGCCGGACCTGGTCCTCGCAGCCGGCGCGGGCGGCCAGCATCTCGATGACCTCGCCCTGCACGAGCGTGGAGTCCACGTCGAACACGACCAGCCGCTTGGCCCGCCGGGTCAGCCCGGCCCGCTCCACCGCCACGTCCAGGTTGACCCGCGAGGACACCTCGGCGACGGCGCTGCGCAGCAGGGCGTCCTGCTCCGCGGTGTCGTCCGGCACGGAGACCCGCAGCTCAAGGCCGGTCACGGGGTAGTCGGCGACGCGGTGGATGGCGTCGATGTTCACGCCGAGCGCGGCCAGCTTGCGGGCCACCTCGGTGAACGCCCGGGCGGTGACCGGCCGGCCGAGCACCACGAGCACGTGGCTGGAGCCGTGCTGGGAGGAGCTGCGCGGGTCGGCCCCGATCTCCACGTCCACGTTCATCGCGACGCTGGCCATGGCCTGCTCAACTGTCTCCTGCAGGCCCTCCGGGTCGCGCTCGTCCTTGACCAGCACGCCGAGCACCAGCTTGCCCCGGATGACCACCTGCTCCACGTCGAGCACTTCGACGCCGTGCCGGGTCAGCACCGCGAACAGCACCGACGACACGCCGGGCTTGTCCGGTCCGGTGACGGTGATCAGGACCGTGCTGGCTTGGGGGCTAATCACCCGCCCAGTTTGCCGGAAAAGCAAGCGGGCCCCGGTGTGTCAGTGATCACCGGGGCCCGCTTGGTCAGATGTTCAGTTGACGGTCACTTCTCCGTCGGGTCGTCGCTACCCGTGACGGCCGCGGTGAGCGCCTCGGACGGCGCCGGCTTGTGGCCGACCTCGGCCTCCAGGCGCAGCCGCTCCACCATGTGCGGGTAGTGCAGCTCGAAGGCCGGCCGCTCGGAGCGGATCCGGGGCAGCGAAGTGAAGTTGTGCCGCGGCGGCGGGCAGGAGGTCGCCCACTCCAGCGAGTTGCAGTAGCCCCACGGGTCGTCCACCTCGACGACCTCGCCGTAACGGTAGCTGCGGAACACGTTCCAGATGAACGGCAGCGTGGACGCGCCCAGGATGTACGCGCCGATGGTGGAGATCGTGTTCAGCGTGGTGAAGCCGTCGCTGGCCAGGTAGTCGGCGTACCGGCGGGGCATGCCCTCCGCGCCCAGCCAGTGCTGCACCAGGAAGGTGGTGTGGAAGCCGATGAACGTGGTCCAGAAGTGCAGCTTGCCCAGGCCCTCGTCCATCATCCGGCCGGTGATCTTCGGGAACCAGAAGTAGATGCCCGCGTAGGTGGCGAACACGATGGTGCCGAACAGCACGTAGTGGAAGTGCGCCACCACGAAGTACGAGTCGGACACGTGGAAGTCGATGGCCGGCGCGGCCAGCAGCACGCCGGTCAGACCGCCGAACAGGAAGGTGATCAGGAAGCCGACGCTGAACAGCATCGGCGTCTCAAAGGTCAGCTGCCCCTTCCACATGGTGCCGATCCAGTTGAAGAACTTCACCCCGGTCGGAACCGCGATCAGGAAGGTCATGAACGAGAAGAACGGCAGCAGCACGGCGCCGGTGGCGTACATGTGGTGCGCCCACACCGTCACCGACAGGGCCGCGATGCCCAGCGTGGCGTAGATCAGGCCCTTGTAGCCGAACAGCGGCTTGCGGCTGAACACCGGGAAGATCTCGGACACGATGCCGAAGAACGGCAGCGCGACGATGTAGACCTCGGGATGGCCGAAGAACCAGAACAGGTGCTGCCAGAGGATGACGCCGCCGTTCTGGGGATCGAACACGTGCGCGCCCAGATGCCGGTCGGCCAGCAGGCCGAACAGGGCCGCGGTCAGGATCGGGAAGGCCAGCAGCACGAGGATCGAGGTGACCAGGATGTTCCAGGTGAAGATCGGCATCCGGAACATGGTCATGCCGGGGGCGCGCAGGCAGACCACCGTGGTGATCATGTTGACGCCGCCGAGGATGGTGCCCAGGCCGGACAGGATCAGGCCGACGATCCACAGGTCCGCGCCGACGCCGGGGGAGTGCACCATGTCGGACAGCGGGGTGTAGGCGAACCAGCCGAAGTCGGCCGCGCCGCCCGGGGTCAGGAAGCCGGCGACCACGATCGTGCCGCCGAACAGGTAGGCCCAGTAGGCGAACGCGTTGAGCCGCGGGAAGGCCACGTCCGGCGAGCCGATCTGCAGCGGCAGCACGAAGTTGGCGAAGCCGAACACGATCGGGGTCGCGTACAGCAGCAGCATGATCGTGCCGTGCATCGTGAACAGCTGGTTGAACTGCTCCTGCGAGAGGAACTGCAGGCCCGGCTGGGCCAGCTCGGTGCGCATGAGCAGGGCCATCGCGCCGCCGACCATGAAGAAGGCGAACGACGTGACCAGGTACATGATCCCGATCTGCTTGTGGTCGGTCGTGTGGAACAACCGCAGCAGTGCGGATCCCTTGACCGTCGTTCGCGTCGGATAGGGACGCGTAGCGATCGGCTGCGGTGCTACGGCCGTCACGATGCCCTCCAGCCAGTGTCATCTCGGGAAACCAGTTGGATGGTAGACCGGCGAGATCAGGTCAGCTCGCCTGGGCCGCGTTTTTGGCGCCGCCTTCGGCGTCGCGGCTCGGCCCCCGGGTAGCCGATGCCTCGCCCTTGCCGGATTTAGCCCGCCGCGTCCGGCTATCTGGTGGGGCGCGTCGGGTGGCGGCGGGCGAAATCCGCCAACCGGGCGAAGCATCGGCGGGGCCTCGCGCTCTCCTGGGCTGATGGGCCTGTTGCCGTCAGATTGGCACTGACTAATTCGAGTGACCGTTATCACTGCCCGTGACAGCATGTTCGGGCATGGAACAGGCGATTCGGGCGGCGGTGGCCTACGCCGCGGCCCACGGAATCCGGTCGGCCGAGCCCGCCGTGCTCAAGGACGGCAGCAACGTGCTGGTGCACCTGCGACCGGCGCCGGTGGTGGCCCGGGTGGCCGGCACCACGGGCCTGGTCCGACACCCGGTCGCGAACTGGTTCGCCCGCGAGGTGTCCCTGGTGGACCACCTGCTCGGCCACGGTTCGCCGGTCGTCTCCCCCACGCCCGAACTGCCCCGCGGCCCGGTCGTGCACGACGGTCTGACCATGTCTTTCTGGACGTTCGTGCCGCACGACCCAGCCGTATCGATCAAGCCCGTCGACTTCGCGCTGTCGCTGGCCTCGTTGCACCGCGCGCTGGCCGACTACTCCGGCCCGCTGCCCACTTCCGGCCCGCTGGACGACATCCTGCTCGGACTGCCTTTGGTCGGGGAACATGCTCCGGTGCTGCGAGCCGAACACGAGCGGCTGTCGGCTCTGCTGCCCACCGGCGGGCAGGCCCTGCACGGCGACGCGCACCCCGGCAACGTGCTGGCGACGCCGGCCGGCCTCGTCTGGAACGACTTCGAGGACACCTGGCGCGGGCCGATCGAGTGGGACCTGGCCGTCCTGGCCCGCACCAGGCTGTTGGACGGAGAGGCGGCACTGGCCGCCTACCCCGATCCGTTCGACGCCGACCTGGTCGAGCTGTGCCGGGAGATCCGCTGGCTGCAGGTGCAGGTCTGGATGCAGGCCAGCGTGCGCCGCAACCCGGCCCGCAAGATCGAAGTCGATGCCGAGTTGACAAGGTGGATCGCCCATCATCGCAGGTGAGAAGGCTGTGCTTATGCCGCGCGTTCCGCGCGGGGCGAGGCCGCTCGTGACCGGCCTCGCACTCTCTTGCGTCAGCGGCTGCATGTCATATCGGCATGGGAACTGGGCTGGCGGGCGGCTTCAGCGTGGTGTTGGACGGCGTCGGCGGAAGCCACCCGCCGATCAGCGGCCGTCAAGCCAAGAAAGTGCGAGGCCCCGCCGGTGCTTCGCCTGGTTGGCGGATTTCGCCCGCCGCCACCCGACGCACCCCACCACCCGGCCAATGCGGCGGGCGAAATCCGGCAAGGGCGAGGCATCGGCTACCCGGGGGCCGAGCCGCCCCGCCGAAGGCGGGGCAATGACACAGCACGGCACATGTGGTACGCCAGTGCAGGTGACCGACTTCGTGACGGTGATCGCGCTCGGTGGAACCATCGCCATGGCCAGGCCGGCCGACGGCAGCACCGGGGCCGTGCCGGCGCTCGATGTGGACGAGCTGCTGGCCTCGGTGCCGGGGCTGGCCAAGGTCGACATCGAACTGCGGACGATCGCGTTCCGGTCGCTGCCGGGGGCCTCGGTCGGGTTCGACGACCTGACTGCGCTGGCCGAGCTGATCACGGCCGAGATCGACGCCGGGGCCCGGGGCGTGGTGGTCACGCAGGGCACCGACACGATCGAGGAGACGGCGTTCTTCCTCGACACGAGCGTGCTGGACGGCGCGCCGGTGGTGGTGACGGGCGCGATGCGCAACCCGTCGCTGGCCGGTGCGGACGGCCCGGCCAATCTGCTCGCCGCCGTGCAGGTGGCGGCCAGCGAGCAGGCCGACGGGCTGGGCTGCGTGGTGGTGTTCGCCGACGAGGTGCACGCCGCGAGGTACGTCACCAAGGCGCACAGCGCGAGCATCGCCGCCTTCGTGTCACCGAACACCGGCCCGATCGGCTACGTCGTCGAGGGCTCGCTGCGGCTGCTGAACCGGCCCGCCGACGTGCTCAAGGTGTACGTGCCGCAGGGCGCGCCGGAGCCGACGATCGGCCTGGTCACGGTGACGCTCGGCGACAACGGCACCCTGGTCAAGGCGATCGGCGACGCCGTGGACGGCCTGGTGGTGGCGGCCTTCGGCGCCGGTCACGTGCCGACCGCCCTGGTCGAGCCGCTGACGTCGCTGGCTGAGCGCATGCCCGTGATCCTCGCGTCGCGAACCGGCGCCGGGCCCGTGCTGACCGAGACCTACGGCTTCCCAGGCTCGGAGCAGGACCTGCTGCGCCGGGGCCTGATCGGCGCCGGCTTCCTCAGCCCGGTCAAGGCCCGCATCCTGCTGCGCCAGCTGCTGGCCGCCCGCGCCGGCACGGACGACGTCAGGAAGGCCTTCACCGGCGAGGAGTGAGCCGGCCCCGGCGGGGGTAGTCCGCTTCCCCGGGAATGGCGACCGCCCGAGTTGGGGTGGCCTCCGAACGGTGGCAGCCTGAGCCGTGGCCGCCGCCGGGCGGAGGTGGAGCGCGAGGAGAAGCAGATGGCCCGTCCGACCATCCAGCCGGTCGTCTGGCAGCCGCCGGCCGCGCCCGAGCGGTCCCGGCAGGCGGACAGCGCGCCGCCGATGCCGGCTCCGCGGGTGCTCGCGGTCAATGGTGTCGGGCCCGAGGACGTTGTCGTGGATGAGCAGGGGCGCCTGGTCACCGGCGTGGCCGATGGCCGGATCCTGCGGCTGTCGGACGAGGGCCGGCGGATCGACCAGGTGGCCGAGACCGGTGGCCGCCCGCTGGGAGTCGAACTGCTCGGTGACGGCCGATTGCTGGTCTGCGACGCCGAACGTGGGCTGCTGGCCGTCGATCCCGAGGGCGGATCGGTGGAGCCGCTGGTCGCCGGGCGGGCGATGGCGGCGGGGCGGCCGTTGTGGCTGTGCAACAACTCCGCGGTGGCCCGGGACGGCACGGTGTTCTTCACCGACTCCACGCAGCGGTTCGGCCTTGAGCACTACGTGGCCGACCTACTCGAACACGGCGGCACCGGCCGGCTGCTGCGGCGGGACGTGTCGGGCGAGGTCACCGAGCTGCTGGACGGCCTCCAGTTCGCCAACGGGGTGGCCCTGTCCGCGGACGAGTCGTACGTGGCGGTCGCCGAGACCGGCGCCTACCGGATCCGGCGGGTGTGGCTGACCGGCTCCGACACCGGTCGCAGCGAGGTGCTGGCCGACAACCTGCCGGGCATTCCGGACAACATGAGCACCGGCGAGGACGGCCTGCTCTGGGTCGCCCTGGCCTCGCCCCGCAACCCCGTGCTGGATTGGACCGCGCCCCGGCATCCCTTGCTGCGCAAGGCGACCTGGGCGATGCCGCCGGCCTTGTTGACCAAGCTCGAGGTGCGCACCACGTGGGTGGTCGCCATCGACGGCACCGGCGCCATCGTGCGGGACCTCCAGACCTCCGCGCCCGGCTATCACATGGTCACCGGCGTGCGGCAGCACGACGGGAAGCTCTACCTCGGCAGCCTCCGGGAACAGGGCATCGCGGTCATCGACCTGTGAGGCCCTCGACGAACGACCGGAAGTCCGGCGCGAGGGCCAGTTCCGTCTGCCGGTCGGTGTCGATCCACGTCACGGCGGGCTCGGCGGAGCGCCGGTAGTCCAGGGCGATCCAGCAGTGGCCGTCGCCGGAGACCGGCACCACGCCGTCCGGCAGGCCCCACTCGTCGATCAGGTCGGGGACGTCGAGCAGTGACGCCACGCCCGGGGTGTGGCCGATGCCCATCAGATCGGTGACGGGCACGTGGTCGTCGGCCCACGAGGTGGGCGCCGAGGTCGGGAAGCGGCGGCGGCCGCAGGCCACGATGCCGCCGTTCTGGACGCGGAGGAGATCGAGCAGCGCCGCCGGCAGGGTGACGCCGAGCAGGTCCTGGGCCTGGAGAACCGCCTCGTCGGTGAGCGGCGGCTGCACGGCGTAGGTGCCGCCGCCCCAGAACACGGCCTTGATCTCGTCGAAGTCCGCCACGCCGGCAGCCTAGGCCCGTGACCCGCAAGAGTGCAGGTGGCTGCACTCCCGGCACGCCGGTGGATCGGCCAGACTCGAACCACGGCGCGGCAGGGGGTGGAGCCATGGCACGGCTGAGGGGGTTGGGCCTGGTCGTGCTGGCGTTGCTCGGCCTGCCGCTGGCGGTGCTGGACCTGGCGGCGCTGATCTTCGGGGTGTCGCCGGTGGTGCTGGGGATACGGCGGCTGCCGGTGCTGGCGCGCCGGTTGGCGGGCGAGTGGTGCGAGGTGCCGATCGCGGAGCCGTACGACCCGATGCCGGGGCCACCCCGGCCGAGGCCGGACGGCCTGTACGAGGTGCGGCGGCGGCTGTATCGCCGGCCTTACGTGCCGGTGTTCTGGCAGCAGGTGCACTGGCTGGCGGCGGACGGGGCGACCTGGCTGGATCTGTTGTGGCTGGTGGTGAATCCGTTGGGCGGCACGGTGTTGGGGCTGGTGGCGGCGGTGGCCGGAAAGCCCGGCCTGAGGTGGCACGGGCGGTGGACCCGGGCGCTGCTGGGGGCGCGAAGGCCCTGGCCGAACTGGGTGCGGGACCGAACGCTGCTGGTGCTGGACGGGGCGCAGCTGGCAGCGGTGGCCGTGGCGGGGTTGCTGTTGGTGGTGGTGCAGCTGGCGGCGGGAGTGCTGGCGCTGGCGGGGGTTTCGTCGCCGTTGATCGTGCTGGTGGAGAACTCCAGGACCTTCGTCAACTACTACCGGCGGAGGATCGGGGGCATCGACGAGCCGTACCGGCCGGTCCCGGCCCCGCCACGGCCCGAGGCAGACGGGCGGTATCGGGTGCGGCGGCGCGTGTACCGGTCGCCGGCGGTTCCCACGCGGCTGGCCCGGCTGAGCTGGCTGGCCAGGGATCCGGCGTCCGGCCGGGACCTGCTGTGGATGGTGCTGAATCCACTGGTCACGGTGACCCTGCTGGCGCTGCCGTGCGCGGCGCTGCTGTTGGGATTCGCGCAGGTGACGACCACAGTCACCTATCTGTGGCACCACACGCAGCCGGGGTGGCAGGTGCCGGCCGGGGCGTTGGCGACAGCGGTGGTCCTGATGGTGGCGCCGACGCTGCGGAGGTGGCACGACCGCTGGACGCGGGTGCTGCTGGCGCCGACCGAGGCGGCGAGGCTGGCCAAGCGGGTGGAGCGGCTGACGGAGACCCGTGCCGACGCCGTGGACACGCAGGCCGCGGAGCTGCGGCGGATCGAGCGGGATCTGCACGACGGGGCGCAGGGGCGGCTGGTGGCGATGGGTATGGCGCTGCGAACGGTGGAAAGGCTGCTGGACGCGGATCCGGAGCTGGCCCGCAAGCTGATCGTGGAGGTGCGGGAGAACACGGCGACCGCGCTGACCGAGATCCGGGAGCTGGTGCACGGCATCCACCCGCCGGTGCTGGCCGAGCGTGGCCTGGCGGACGCGATCCGGGTGGTGGCGCTGGACAGCCCACTGGACGTGGCGGTGGCGGCCGACCTGCCCGGACGGCTCGATCCACCGGTCGAGTCGGCCGCCTACTTCGCGGTGCGGGAGCTGCTGACCAACGCCGCCAAGCACTCGGGCGCTGACAAGGTGCGGGTCGACGTCAGTCATGCCGGCGGCCTGCTGCGGATCGTGGTGTACGACGACGGCCACGGCGGCGCGCATCTGGCCGGCGGGACTGGGCTGTTGGGGGTGCGGCGGCGGCTCGGTACCTTCGACGGAGTCCTGGACGTGCGCAGCCCCGTCGGCGGGCCGACCACACTGACGATGGAGATCCCGTGCGTGTTGTCATCGCGGAGGACGTCTACCTCCTCCGGGCCGGACTGACCCGGATGCTGGAGGCGTACGACTTCGAGGTGGTGGCCGCGGTGGAGTCGGGGCCGGAGCTGCTGGCGGCGCTGATCGAGCACCGCCCGGACGTGGCGGTGGTGGACGTGCGGCTGCCGCCGACCTTCGCCGACGAGGGCCTGCGCGCGGCGATCGAGGCCCGCCGCACCCATCCGGGCCTGCCGGTGGTGGTGCTGTCCCAGCACGTCCAGCAGCTCTATGCCCGCGAGCTGCTGGCCGACGGCGGCGCCGGCGTGGGCTACCTGCTCAAGGACCGGGTGTTCAACGACGAGCAGTTCGTGGACGCGCTGCGGCGGGTGGCGGCCGGCGGCACGGCGATGGACCCGGACGTGGTGGCCAAGCTGATCAGCGGCACGCCGCCGCTGGCCAAGCTGAGCCCGCGGGAGCGGGAGGTGCTGGAGCTGATGGCCGAGGGGCGGTCCAACGCGGCCATCGGGCAGCGGCTGTTCCTGTCCGACAGCGCCGTGAGCAAGCACATCGCCTCGATCTTCGGCAAGCTCGGGCTGGCCGCCTCCGACGACGACAACCGGCGAGTACTAGCAGTTCTGGCACATATCGCCGGGAATTCGTCGGACAGCCGACCCTGACCGTTCGGATTGCCTACGATCGAACGGTGAAGTTGTTGGCGGTCAGCGACCTGCACGTCGCGTACGAGGAGAACCGGACGATCACCGAGGGCCTGCGGCCCGAGTCGGACGACGACTGGCTGATCGTCGCCGGCGACGTGGGCGAGATGTCGACCGACATCGAGTGGGCCCTGGGCCTGCTACGGGAGCGGTTCGCCAAGGTGATCTGGGTGCCCGGCAACCACGAGCTGTGGACGC
The DNA here is from genome assembly GCF_018263855.1 of Kutzneria sp. CA-103260. Classification (GTDB taxonomy): domain Bacteria; phylum Actinomycetota; class Actinomycetes; order Mycobacteriales; family Pseudonocardiaceae; genus Kutzneria. The sequence continues at coordinate 7,128,178 of NZ_CP073318.1, forward strand.
CGAAGGACGACCCGGTGCAGCTGCGCGGCGTGGCCCGCTACGAGCACCTGGTGGAGATGTGCCGGCGGCTGGACGTGCTCACGCCCGAGGACGACTACCCGATCTGGACCGGCGAGGGCGGCCCGGCGGTGATCGCGCCGCTGTTCCTGCTCTACGACTACACGTTCCGGCCGGAGGGCACCAACAACAAGGAAGAGGCCCTGGCCAAGGCCCACGAGGCCGGCGTGGTCTGCACCGACGAGTACTTCCTGCACCCGGATCCGTACCCCAGCCGCGAGGCGTGGTGCGAGGCGCGGGTGGAGCTGACCGAGAAGCGCCTGTCGGCCCTGCCGCCGGAGCTGCCCACCGTGCTGATCAACCACTGGCCGATGGTCCGGGAGCCCACGCGGATCATGTACTACCCGGAGTTCGCGCAGTGGTGCGGCACGGTGCTCACCGCCGACTGGCACCTGCGGTTCCGCTCGGCCTGCTCGGTCTACGGTCACCTGCACATCCCGCGCACCACGCACTACGACGACGTCCGGTTCGAGGAGGTCTCCGTGGGCTACCCGCGGGAGTGGAAGAAGTTCAAGCGCTCCAGCCCGTGGCTGCGCCAGATCCTGCCGGTGAAGCCGTGATCGAGGAGCTGCTGCCGGAGAAGGTGGCCTTCGCCGAGGCGTTCGACGACCACTCCGCGGTGGAGCTGTTCCCCGAGGAGGAGAAGGTCATCGTCCGGGCCGTGGACAAGCGGCGCCGGGAGTTCAGCACCGTCCGCTACTGCGCCCGCCAGGCGATGAAGGCCTTGGGGCTGCCCGAATCCCCCATCCTGCCCGGCGAACGCGGCGCCCCGCAGTGGCCCGACGGCGTGGTCGGCAGCATGACGCACTGCGCCGGCTACCGGGCCGCGGCGCTGGCCTGGGACAGGGACATCGTCACCATCGGCATCGACGCCGAGCCCGACGAACCCCTGCCCGAGGGCGTGCACGAGGCCATCGCGCTGCCGTCCGAGCTGTCGGTGCACGGGCGGCTTCTTTTCAGCGCCAAGGAAAGCGTCTACAAGGCCTGGTTCCCGCTGGCCCGCAAGTTCCTCGACTTCTCCGAGGCCGAGCTGAGCTTCGGCGACGGCACCTTCTCCGCCCGCATCCTCGTTCCCGGGCCGGTCAGGGGATTCGAGGGCCGCTGGCTGATCAAGGACGGGTTCGTGGTGACCGCGATCGTGGTCACCGTTGCCTGACATCGCTTGGCGCGCGGCGATTTCCGCTCTCGGCGGCACTCCCGTCGACACGGACATCGTCGCGCGCTACGGCGAACCCCACCGCCGCTACCACAACCTGGTGCACGTCCGGGCCGTGGCGCGGGATGCCGTCACGCTGGTTTCCTTGACCGAGCAGGAAAAGGCCGAGCTCATCCTGGCCGCCTGCGCCCACGACGTGATCTACGACGCCGTGCCCGGCACCGACGAACAACGCAGCGCCGACTGGGCCCGTTCCTGGCTGGCGAAGTCCAACCTGGAAGCGATCGCCGACCGCGTCTCGGATCTCGTGCTGGCCACCATCAAGCACACCGCCGCCCCCTCCGACGCCGTCGCCTGCGCGCTGTTGGACGCCGACCTCGCCATTCTCGGCTCCTCCGCCGCCGACTACGACGCCTATGCCGCAGCCGTGCGCCAGGAGTACTCGGCCGTCACCGACGAGGCGTGGCGCAGCGGCCGGTCCAGTGTCCTGTCCTCCTTGTTGGACCGGGACTGGCTCTACCTCACCGGCAATGGCCGCGACCGGTGGGAGGCCGCCGCCCGCCGCAACCTCGCTCGCGAGCTGGAATCGTTGCGCTAGTAGAGGCCGTTGGCGTAGGCGGAGCCGTAGTAGCGCTCCAGTTCGGACAGCGGGTCCTCGGGGCGTTCGAGGGCCTTGGCGATGGCCGGCCGGGAGGCTACGGCGTCCGGGGCCCAGGTCTCGGGGTTCCACAGGGCCGAGCGGAGGAAGGCCTTGGCACAGTGGTGGAAAATCTCCTCGATCTCGACCAGCATGACGATCTTGGGGCGGTTGCCCTTGACGACGAGGCGGTCGAAGAACGGGGCGTCGGAGAGCAGGCGGGCGCGGCCGTTGATGCGCAGGGTGTCGCCACGGCCGGGAATCATGTAGAGCAGGCCGACGTGCGGGTTGGACAGCACGTTGTGCCAGCCGTCGACGCGGCGGTTGCCGGGACGGTCGGGCACGGCGATGGTGCGGTCGTCGAGCACGAGGGTGAAGCCGGGCGGGTCGCCCTTGGGTGAGACGTCGCAGGTGCCGTCGGCGGCGCTGGTGGCGATCAGGCAGAACGGCGAGGCGGCCAGCCACTGCCGGTCCAGTTCGTGCAGCGCGGGCCGGGCCTTGTCGGCGACCCGCGGCAGTGGCTCGCCGACCAGTTCGGTCAGCTCGTCAACGGATGTGATCTCGCGCAAGGTGTCCCCCCTCGACGACGAACAGTCCGTGACCGACCCTACGCGCCCTGGGCGCTGACCGGCCCGTCGACAGAAAGCCCCTCTGTGAAAGTTGGCCGCGCGCTCGACCGAAACCATCTACCCTGCTGCGCGTGAACCGCACGTTCCAGGTAGACCTGCGCGGTGTTGTGGACCTGCTCAGCCATCACCTGTACGCCAGCCCGCGGGTGTACCTGCGCGAGCTCATGCAGAACGCGGTGGACGCGGTCACAGCCCGGAGCGCGGCAGACCCGGACGCACCGGCGCGGATCGGGATCGCCACCGGGCCGGGGGCGGTGACGGTGACGGACACCGGGATCGGGCTGACCGAGGCCCAGGTGCACGAGCTGTTGGCGACCATCGGCCGCAGCTCCAAGCGGGACGAGCTGGGCTTCGCCCGGCACGAGTTCCTCGGCCAGTTCGGCATCGGCCTGCTGTCGGCGTTCCTGGTGGCCGACGAGGTCCGGGTGACGACGCGGGCCGAGGGCGCGCCGGCGGTGCGGTGGATCGGCCGGGCCGACGGCACGTACGACATCTCCCCGGCGGACAGGGACGAGGTCGGCACCACGGTGGAGCTGGCCGCCCGCCCCGGCACGGAGCAGTGGTTCGAACCGCCGACGGTGGTCGAGCTGGCCCGCCTGTACGGCTCGATGCTGCCGGTGCCGGTCACCGTGGACAGCACGGCGGTCAGCGGCGCGGGCACGCCGTGGCGCGACGACGACCGCACGCCAGGGTTGCGGCGCGCCGATCTGGTCGGCTACGCGCAGGAGACGCTGGGCTTCACCCCGTTCGACGTGATCGAGCTGGCGGTGCCGGAGGCGGGCCTGACCGGCGTGGCCTACGTGCTGCCGTTCCCGGCGAACCCGGCCGAGCACGCCGGCCACCGCGTCTACCTCAAGGGCATGCTGCTCACGGAGAGCGCGCCGGGCCTGCTGCCGGACTGGGCCTTCTTCGCCCGCTGCGTGGTCGACGCCGGCGAGCTGCGGCCGACGGCCAGCCGCGAGGCGCTGTACGAGGACAACCTGCTGGAGGCCACCCGGCAGGCCCTCGGCGACCAACTGCGCGGCTGGCTGGTCGGACTGGCCCGCACCGACGAGGCCCGCCTGCACAAGTTCCTCGGCGTGCACCACCTGGGCGTGAAGGCGCTGGCCCTGCACGACGACGACATGCTGCGGCTGGTCGAGCAGTGGTGGCCGATGGAGACCAACGTCGGCCGGATGACGCTGGCCGACTTCCGGGCCCAGCACGGCGAAATCCGCTACTGCGCCACCACCGACGACTTCCGACAGCTGGCCGGCGTGGCCGCGGCCCAGGACATCGCGCTGGTCAACGGCGGCTACACCTACGACACGGAGATCGTCGAGCGGCTGCCGGCGATCGAGCCGGGGCTGACCGTGTCCCGGCTGGACCCGACCGACCTGGCCACCCGCTTCGACGGCGTGCCGCCGGACACCGAGCTGGCGCTGCGGCCGTTCCTGACCGCGGCCCAGCGGGCGATGGACCGGCTGGGCTGCGAGGTGGTGCTGCGCTCCTACGAGCCGGCGTCGCTGCCGGTGCTGTTCCTGGTCGACCGGTCGGCGGCGTTCCAGGCCGAGCTACGGGCCACCAAGCAGCGGGTGGACGAGCTGTGGGCGGGCGTCCTGTCGGCGTTCGACAAGCCGGCCGACGACCGGCCGCAGCTGGTGCTCAACCACCGCAACCCGTTGGTGCGCCGGGTGTGCGGACTGTCCGACCCGGACCTGGTCGGCCTGTCGGTGGAGGCGCTGTACGGACAGGCGTTGCTGCTGGGCTATCACCCGATCCGGCCGGCCGACGCGGCCCTGCTCAACCGTTCCTTCCTGGGTCTGCTGGACCAGGCTGTGCCGACGGAGGGGAACCCGTGACCTTCTCCGAACAGGATCTGGCCGACCGGCTCAGCCAGGTCAGTCTCATGCCGTACGGGCGCGGGCAGGTCGCGGCGGTCGAGGAACTGCTGCGGCACGTGGACGCGACCGGCAGCGACCGGCTGAAGTACGCCACCCGGCTGCTGGCCACCAAGGCGTACAAGTACGGCGGCGAGCCGGCGAAGGGATTCGTGACCTTCTCCTGGTGCGTGGCCGCGTACGACCGGGGCGAGAGCGATCCGCTGCACAACCACAGCCTGTTCTGGTACTTCAAGTGGATGGTCGGCGCGCTGACCAGTTTCCCGGAGGTGCCGCTGGACCGGACCTACGGCGTGCTGGACGACATGGAGCGCCGCTACCGGCTGGCCGGGCACACCATGCACCCGGTGCACCAGTACCGCCTGCTCGTCGCGCAGCACATCGGGGACCGGGAGACCGCGGCCGAGCAGTACCGGCTGTTGTGCGCCGCGCCGCGCGGCTCGATGGCGGACTGCGTCGGCTGCGTGCCGACCGCGAAGGCGTCCTACCTGAGCTGGCACGGCCGTTACGAGGACGCGGTCGCGCAGGCGATGCCGGCGCTGGACGGCCGGGCCGGCTGTAGCGAACAGCCGCAGGCCATCCTCACCGAGCTGCTGGAGCCGTACCTGCGCACGGGTCGGCTGACCGAGGCCGCCGAGGCGCATCGCGCGGCGTACCGGACGATCCAGAGCGACCGGGCCGAGCTGAACGCGGTGGCCGACCACCTGGCTTTCTGCACCCGCACCGGCAATCACGCGCGGGCGCTGGAGCTGGTCGAGCGGCACGTGGGCTGGCTGGCCGGGCCGCCGACGCCGCACTCGGACATGCGGTTCAGCGCCATCGCCGCCGGGGCGCTGGGCCGGGTCGCCGACGCGGGCCACTCGAATCTGACGGTACGCCGAGGAGCTGATGAGATCGGCGTGGCCGAGCTGCGGGACGAGCTGACCGAGCGGGCTCTGGTGCTGGCGGCCAAGTTCGACGCCCGCAACGGCACCGACGAGGTCGGCCGGCTGGTCGCCGTGGACCTGGCCGCCGAGCCGCTGGTGGAGCACCTGCCGCTGTCCGGTCCGGCCCGCAAGGCCGCGGCCCGGTCGGCGCCGGAACCGCCGAAGGCAGAGCTGCCGGACTCCCCCGAGGAGTTGGCCGAGCTGGCCGAGGCGCAGTGGTCGCGGGCGGACATCGACGAGTCGTCCGCCACGTGGCAGCGGTTCGACGAGCTGTGCCCGGAGCCGGCGGGCGAGCTGCTGGTCCGCCGGCTGAACGCGCTCGGGGCCACGCAGGCCAGCCAGCACCCGGAACTGGCCGAGCAGACCTGGCAGCGGGCGGTCGACCTGAGCACCGAGATCGGCGACGAGCAGCGCCGGCACTCGGCGCTGGGCCGGCTCGCGGTGCTGTACTGCATGACCGACCGGGGCGACCAGGGCCATCCGCTGCTGGTCGAGATGTGTGCGGAAGTCGACCGGACCGGCGACGCCGAACGCCGGCTCGCGGCGCGGATGCGCCTGCTGGCCGGGCTGGAGGCGATGCATCGCCACGACGAGGCCGCGGCGGTGTTGGCCGGGCTGGACGAGCTGGCGGCCGAGTCCGGCAAGCCGGAGCGGGTCGCCCAGGTCGCGTTCGAACACGCCCAGCGCAGCGGCGCCGTTGAGGACGCCGATCGGGCGGTCGAGCTGTGGCGGGCGGTCGGGCCGTGCAACGCGCTGTACCGGGCCGTGGTGCTCGCCGCCAACGCTCGCGCCGCCGGCGGTGACCTGGCCGGGGCACACGACCTGCTGGGCGAGGCCGTGCGGGCGACCGACCCGGGTGTCCGGGGTTGGGCCGCGCACCAGCGGGGCCGGCTGGCGCTGGACCTCAACCGGGCGCAGGACGCCTACGAGTCGCTGGTGGACGCCATCGCCGCCCTGACCGCGGCCGACGCGCCGGTGGGAATCGCCTACGCCCAGCTCGACCTGGCCGCCGCCTGCCTGGGGCTGGACCGCCCCGACGAGCTGGCCGACTGTGTGGAGGACGCGCTGCCGGTGCTGGTCCGGATCGGCGACGCCGACGAGGCCGCGCGGGCCCGGTTCCTGCTGGCCAAGGCCTATCGGACGCTGGGTCGCGGCGTGCCGGCCCTGGAGCTGCTGGACCAGGTGGCCGAGCACTGCCGGGCCGGCGGCAATCCGGCCGGCTTGGCGCAGATGCTGTCGGCCTCGGCCGAGATCCTGGATTCGTTGGACCGGGACGCCGAGGCCGCGCAGCGGTTCGTCGAGGCCGCCGACGCCTATCGCGAGGCCGAACTGCCGGTGGAGGAGCTGTCGTGCCGACGGCGGTGCGCCACGTCGTGGCTGTGGGGCGGCGAGCACGAGTTGGCCGTGGAGGCGTTGGGCGCTGCCGACGTCTTGGCTGCCCAGAGCCTCGGTGGCCAGCTGGGTGAGACCGAGCCGGCGCTGATCTGGGAGCAGGCCATGCTCGGCTACGACGGGGCGCGGGTGCTGGCCAACACCGAGCGGTTCGGGGAGGCCCTGGTGCGGGTGGCCCCGGTCGCGGAGCGGTTCCGGCGGCTGGAGGCCTACACCGAGGCCGCGATGGCCGAGGCGCTGCGCGGCCGGCTGCTGGTCGACCTGGACCGGCTGCCCGAGGCCGAGCAGGTGCTGACCGAGGCCCTGGCCGCCCTGCCGGAGGAGCTGGAGGGGCCGCGGCGGCAGCTGGCGACACTGCTGGAGCGGATCAGAAGCTGAGCAGCCACGGGTCCTGTCAGGGGGAAAGGACCCGTGGCAAGTCAGCGAGAGCCGCCGTCGACCGGGCCCACCCGCCGCGCCGCAGGTGTGTCGGCGCGAGCCGACCGGAGCCCTCCAGACCCACCGGCCGGCGACAGCGCCGGTGGGTCGCCGTTCCCCCCAAGGTGCGGGCGCCTCGGCATGGACCCCGTCACTGAGCAGACCCCTCTGCTCCTCAGTGACCCGCGAAGTCCTCACCGCTGGAAACCTCAGATCCCCGAACCCGACCCCATCCCCATGGACCCGGTCCGGAAACGCACCTCGCAGAGCTTGTCAGCCGGTGGCCGGGGGTGTGGCCTCGTGCACGCGTCCGGTCCGTAAAATGCCTGCTCAGACAGGCACGACGGTTTTCCGGTCCGGACGTGACGACCGGCAGAGACGACTACGGGCAGGCCGCGACAGATGAGCAGTTCGGCACCGGTGCTGGGGCCAAGGGGGCAGTTCGCGGAGCGGTTCGCGCTGCTCTACGCCGAGGCGGGCGAGCCGCCGCTGAAGCGGGTGACGGAGTCGGTGGCGCGCGCCCGCAAGGTGGACGAGAAGGGTCGCCCGGTGCGGGTGCCGGCGCAGCGGGTCAGCGACTGGCGGCGCGGCCGGAACGTGCCGGCGCGGTTCGCGGCGCTGGCGGCGGTGCTGGACGTGTTGGTCGGTGAGGCCCGCAAGCTGCGACCGACGCCGGTGGTGGAGGGCCTGTACGACATCGCGGCCTGGCACCGGCTGTGGGAGCAGGCGTTGGCCAGCCCGGTGACGCCGGAGGCCGAGCCGGAGGAGCAGCAGCCGGCCGAGGAGGCCGGCGCCTGCCCGTACCGGGGGCTGGCGGTGTTCCGGCAGGAGGACTCGGGCTGGTTCTACGGCCGGGAGCGCAGCACGGCGGCGCTGGTGTCGCGGCTGGCGTCGGCGGTCCGGACCGGCGGCATCGTGATGCTGGTCGGCGCGTCCGGCGCGGGCAAGTCGTCGCTGATGCGGGCCGGGGTGGGGCCGGCGGTGCAGGAGGGCGCGCTCGGTCCGGGCTCGTGGCCGACGCTGGTGCTGACGCCGACCGTGGACCCGCTCAAGGAGCTGACCCGGCTGGTGCCGGAGCTGGCCGAGGCGGTCGACGACGGCCTGGTCGACTACGACGAGGCCACGTTCACGGCCCGCGTGCGGGAGGCGGTCGCGGCCTACGGCACGCGGGTCGCGGGCCCGGGCGCGCGACCCGTACTGATGGTCGACCAGTTCGAGGAGGCCTTCACCCTCGCCGACGACGAGGCGCGGCGCGGGCTGTTCGTGGCGGCGCTGCACGCGGCGTGCACGGGCGAGGGCCAGGCCCTGGTGGTGCTGGGTGTACGGGCCGACTTCTACGGTCGCTGCCTGGACTACCGGGAGCTGGCCGAGGCGTTGCAGGACCGGCAGATGGTGCTGGGCGCGATGACGGTGGCCGAGCTGCGGGACGCGGTGGCGCGGCCGGCCCGCGCGGTCGGGCTCCAGCTGGAGTCGGGCCTGGTCGACCTGATGCTGTCGGACCTGGGCGTGAACACCTCGCGCAACGGCCAGAACAGCTACGACGCCGGCGCGCTGCCGCTGTTGTCGCACGCGCTGCTGGCCACCTGGCAGCGGCGGCAGGCGGGCCGGATGACCGTGGCCGGCTACCGGGCGGCGGGCGGCATCCGGGGCGCGGTGGCGGCGACGGCCGAGCGGGCCTGGGCCGATCTGGACACCGCCGGGCAGGGCGCGGCCCGGCCGGTGCTGCTGCGGCTGGTCCGGGTGGGCGAGGACACGCAGGACACGCGCCGCCGGTCCAGCCGGCAGGAGCTGCTGGAGCTGGCGGTGAACCCGACGGCCGCCACCGAGGCGCTGGAGGTGCTGACCCGGGCCCGCCTGGTCACGGTGGACGCCGGCATCGTGGAGATCACCCACGAGGCGCTGTTGCAGGCCTGGCCACGGCTGCGCGGCTGGATCGACCGAGACCGCGCCGGCAACCTGCTGCGGCAGCGGCTGGAGGAGGACGCCGAGAGCTGGGAGACCGAGAACCGGGACGCTTCGCTGCTGTACCGGGGCGGCCGGCTGGAGGCGGCCCAGCAGTGGGCGCACTCGGCGGAGCCGGGCGTGCTGACCACGGTGGCCACCGCGTTCCTGGACAACTCGATCCGGCACCGCCGCCGGGCCGCGTGGCTGCGCCGCTCCGGCGTGGCGGTGGTGGTCGTGCTGGCGGTGATCGCCGTGGTGGCCGCGTCGATGGCCGTCAACCAGCGGGACGACGCGGTGTTCGCGAGCGTGCTGGCCGAGACCGACAACGCCATGACCAACGACCCGGCGCTGGGGGCGCAGCTGGCCCTGGTGGCGCACCAGATGCGGCCGGACAGCCCGGACGCCAACTCCCGGGTGCTGGCGTCGGCGTCGGGGCCGCTGTCCACGGTGCTGACCGGGCACACCGGCGCGGTCTATCTGACCACGTTCAGCCCGAACGGCCAGCTGCTGGCCAGCGCCAGCTACGACAACACGGTGCGGCTGTGGGACGTGCGGGACCCGCACCGGCCGAAGCCGCTGGGCCAGCCGATCACCGGCTTCGGCAGCTGGGTCAGCTCGGCGGTGTTCAGCCCGGACGGCAGGACCCTGGCCGCGGCCGGCGACGACCACCTGGTGCGGCTGTTCGACGTCAGCGACCCGGCCCACCCCAAGCCGATCGGCCAGCCGCTGGACGCCGGCACCGGCACCATCTACCTGGTGGCGTTCAGCCCCGACGGCAAGACCCTGGCCGCCGCCTGCGAGCGCTCGAAGGTGCAGCTGTGGGACGTGCACGACGTCACGCACCCGACCCCGGGGCCGGCGCTGACCGGGCACACCGGGCCGGTGCGGTCAGTCACGTTCAGCCCGGACGGGCGCTACCTGGCCGCCGGTGGCGACGACGACAGCGTGCTGCTCTACTCCATGGCCACCAAGGACCGGGTCGGCGAGCCGCTGACCGGCTACAAGGGCACGGTGCACTCGGTGGCGTTCAGCCCGGACGGCCGGATGCTGGGCACCGGCAGCGACGACGGCTCGGTGCGGCTGTGGGACACCAGCGACCCGACCGGGGCCATGCCGGCGATCGGGCTGCCGCTGACCGGTCTGGGCGCGATCTGGTCGGTGTCGTTCTCCCCGGACGGCAAGGTGTTCGCCGCGGCCAGCTCGGACGGCTCGCTGCGGCTGTGGAACATGACCAACCCGACCCTGCCGCTGCTCATCGGCCAGCCGCTGACCGGCAGCAACGGCCTGAGCGCGCTGGGCTTCAGCCCGGACGGCCGGACGCTGGCCACCGGCGGCAACGACACCGACGTCCGGCTGTGGTCGCTGCCGCCGACCACGGGCATCGCGCACTCCGCCGGCGTCGGCACGCCCACCGTCCGGTCAGACGGCAAGGTGATGGTCACCGGCGCGAGCAACGGGGCGGTCCAGGTGTGGGAGCTGGCCGATCCCGGGCTGCCCAAGCCGCTCGGCCCGCCGCTGACCGGGCCGGCCGGCGTCAGCCAGAGCCGGTTCACCCCGGACGGCCGGACGCTGGCCGTGGTGTACGGCAACAAGGAGGTCGACCTGTTCGACATGGCCGACCCGGCGCACCCGCGACGGCTGGGCCACCCGATCCCGCTCGGCACCCGGTACTCGTCGATGCTGGTGCTCAGCCCCGACGGCCGGACGCTGGTCACCGACTACGACGACCACAGCGCCGTGCTGTGGGACATCAGCGACCCGGCCGACCCCAAGCGGCTGAGCGAGCCGGTGATCACGCACGGCCCCAAGCAGAGCGACTACGTCTACGACGGCGTGTTCACCAAGGACGGCAAGACGCTGATCACCGTCAGCGCGGTGCGGACCGTGCGGCTGTGGGACGTCAGCGACCCGCGGCACCCGCGGCCGCTGGGCCAGCCGCTGACCGGGCACAACGACGCGGTGATCCGGCTGGCGATGTCCCCGGACGGCAAGACCATCGCCACCGCCGGCGACGACGACTTCGTGCTGCTGTGGGACATCAGCGATCCGGCCGCGCCCAAGCGGATCGCCTCGCTGACCGGCTACACCAAGAGCATCGGCTCCATGCAGTTCAGCCCGGACGGCAAGACGCTGGTCACCGGCAACTCCGACCAGGGCATCCGGCTGTGGGACGTGAGCGACCCGACCTCACCCCTGCCGCTGGGCGGTTCCCTGGTGCCGACCAACCAGTACGGCTACGGCGTGGCCTTCATCCCGGGCACGAACTTCCTGACCTACGACTCGTCGTGGGACAACGTGGTCCGCACCCTGGACCTGGACGTCGAGCACTCGGTCCAGCGGATCTGCGCCGAGACCCGCAACATCCTGACGCCGGCGGTCTGGAACCTGCACCTGCCGCAGCTGCCCTACTCGCCGCCCTGCGAGGACTGAAACTCCTTGAGGGCGGCCGAACGCTGGCGGACCATCAGCGCGGACTCGGCCAGCAGCGACCGCCACGCGCCGTCGCCGGTGGTCTGGGTGTCGTGCCAGCGGTGCAGCCAGGTGACCTCCGGCGTGATGTAGCCGGGGGTCAGCTCGGCGACCGCGACCATCATCGCGGTGTCCTCGGACCGCGGGTTGGCCGTCCAGCCGCCGACGGCCCGCACGATGCCCGGCCGCAGCGTCAGTCCGGCGCAGTGCACCGGCAGTTCGCCGCGTTCCTCGACGTACGGGCCGAACGCTCCGGGGGCCACGAGACCCGCCGGCCATTCCAGGGCGAAGGACCGGCGCGTGCCGTCGGGCAGCAGGTCGTCGGCCTGGGCGGCGACCCAGTGCACCTCGGGGTGCTGCTCGAAGGCGGCGATGGCCACTTTCAGCGCGCCGGGCAGCAACAGGTCGTCCGAGTCGAGGACGTGCACCAGCGAGCCGTCGATGCGGGACAGCGCGACGTTGCGGGTCATGGCGATGCCGAGCTGTTCCTGGTTGGCGGCGTGCCGGGCGAACGGGAACTGCTTGACCACCCGTTCCAGCTCCGGCGCGACGCCGTCCTCCTGCACCACCCACTCCAGCTCCCAGCCGGCCGGCAGCGCCTGCGCGGCGACGCTGTTCCCGGCTTCGGCCAGCAGCTCGGCCCGGCCGGCGTGGGCCGCCGTGAGCACCGACAGCAGCGGCATCAGACTCGCTCCCTGATCGCGAGGATTCGGTTGTGCACCATGAGATACGAGGCGCCGACGAGATTCGAGCCCCACGCCGGGTCGTGCACGGTCTGCCCGTCGTGCATCCGGTAGATCCAGCTCTCCTCGGCCTCCAGGTAGCCTGGTGTGAGCTCGGACAGCGCGGCCAGCAGCTCGATGTCCTCGGTGCGCGGGTTGGCCGCCCAGCCGCCGAGCGCCCGCACGCTCGTGGTGCGCATGGTCAGGCCGGCGCAGTGCAGCGGGCACATCCGGTGGTGCACGAGGTAGTCGCCGACCGCCCGCGGACGCACGATTCCGGTTGGCAGCAAAAGGAAGTACGTGAACCACGTGCCGTCACGGTCCAGGTACTTGGGGCGTGCCGCCACCCAGTGCAGCTCGGGGTGCTCGGCGAAGCGCTCGATCGGGCCGGCCAGCGCGCCGGGCAGCAGCAGGTCGTCGGAGTCCAGCGTCCGGACCAGGTCGCCGCGAGCCCGGGACAACGCCAGGTTGCGGGTGTCCGCGATGCCGCGCTGCTGGCCGTTGGCGTGGTACCGGGCCTGCGGCACGGCCTCGACGATCTCGGCCAGGTGCGGCTCGGCCCCGTCCTCCTGCACCAGCCACTCCAGCTCCCAGCCGGGCGGAAGCTCTTGGGCGGCAACGGATTCGCCGGTGGACGGCAGGAAGTCGGCGCGGCCGGCGTGGGCGGCGGTGATGATGGACAGCAGCGGCATCAGAACCCCCCGAAGCAGTCCACAGTGGACAGCAGCCGCATCAGACTTCCCCTTCCCCCATGTCACGGCCCCACCGGCGCGTCGACTCGATCCGCTGCCGGATCGCCTGCCAGCAGGCCGGATCCAGGTCCGGCCAGTCGTCGGCCCTGGTCATCTGGCCGGGGTGCTGCCGGTACAGCCAGGTGACCTCGGGCGTGTGGTAGCCGGCGGCGAGCTCGGCGACGGCCACGACCAGGGCCATGTCCTCGGCCCGGGGCAGCGCGGCCCAGCCGCCGACGGCGCGGGCCAGGTCGGTGCGCACGGTGAGGCCGGCCGGATGGAACGGGCCGCGGCCGTGTTCGAGCACGTAGTCGTTGACCGCGCCGGCCTCGACCCGGCCGGTCGGTGAGATCGGCTCGAAGGAGACCCGGCTGCCGTCGGGCATCAGGTTGTCGGCCTGGCCGGCGACCCAGCCGATGTCGGGGTGCCGCTCGAAGGCGTCGATCACGGTGGCCAGCCCGCCGGGAACCAGCAGGTCGTCCGAGTCGAGCACGTGCACGAGGTCGCCGCGGGCGCGGGCCAGCGCCAGATTACGGGTGCCGGCCACGCCCATCCGGACGCCCAGGGCTCGGTGCGAGGCCTGCGGGAAAGCGGCCGCGAGCGGGGCGAGGACCGGCTCCGGACCGTCCTCCTCGATGATCCACTCCAGCTCCCAGCCGGCCGGCAGGGCCTGCGCGGCGAGGCTGTCGCCGGTGGCCGGCAGCAGCGGTGCGCGGTCGGCGTGCGCGGCGGTCAGCACGGACACCAGGGGCATGCCCGTGAACGTACTGGACGGTCCCGCCCAAACCTGCCCAGAGTGACCAACAGCCCACGTAGAGTCCGCGACATGCGTCTTCTCAACAGACTCGGCGGCCTCCCGGTCGTGGTGGCGGTGCTCACCGCGATCAGCGCGCTGCAGCTCGCGTTGATCACCATCGGCAACATCACCGACTACGACACCAACTACGCCTTCGTGCAGCACGTGTTCGCGATGGACACCACGTTCAAGTCGCCGAACCTGATGTGGCGGGCCATCACCAGCCCCGGCCTGGTGACCACCGCCTACGTGCTGATCATCATCTGGGAGGGGCTGGCGGCGATCGCGCTGATCGCCGCGCTGGTGGCCTGGATCCGGGGCAGCGAGCTGGCCCGGCGGCTGTCCTCGCTGGGCTGGCTGATGGAGGCGATGTTGTTCGGCGGCGGCTTCATCGCCATCGGCGGCGAGTACTTCCAGATGTGGCAGTCGTCCAAGTGGAACGGCCTGACCGCGGCCCTGCAGAACGTGATCATCGCGTCGGTGGGCCTGATCCTGACCCACCTGCTCACCTCAGGCCGGGGTGAGCGTGCAGGGGACCTCCAGGAAGACGACGGTGGGGCCGCCTAGCGGACTGGTCACCAGCAGGGTCCCGTCGAACGCGGCCAGCCGGCGCTCCAGCCCGTGCAGGCCGCCACCCGGCTCGACGCTGGCGCCGCCACGCCCGTCGTCGCCGACCACCGCCACCAGCTTTCCGTCCGAATAGGACAGCCGCAGCCAGACGTTCTCGGCGCCGCTGTACTTGGCCGTGTTGGTCAGGGCCTCGGCGATCGCGAAGTACACCGCCGACTCCACCGGCTCCGGCGGCCGCCCCGGCACGTCGATGGCCACCTTCACATTGGCCGGGCTGGCCAGCGCCAGCGCCTGCAGCGCGCCCTCCAGGCCCCGGTCGGCCAGCACCGGCGGGTGGATGCCCCGCACCAGGCTGCGCAGCTCGGCCAGCGCACTGGTGGTGGCCTCCCGGGCCTCGGACAGCAACTGCTTGGCCGCCTCCGGGTTGTCGTCCACCGTCTCCTCAGCCATGCCCAGGCTCATGCCCAGGGCCACCAGCCGGGCCTGGGCCCCGTCGTGCAGGTCCCGCTCGATGCGCCGCAGCTCGGCGGCGTGGGTGTCCACCGACACCGCCCGCGACTCCGACAGCTGGGTCACCCGGGTGGTCAGCTTGGCGTTGACCACCTCGGTCTCGGTCGGCCCGAGCAGGCTGGCCGTCACCATGGCGTTGAGCCACATCAGCCGGGGCGTGATCCACAGCCAGAAGATCCACACCCCGACGCCGAGCAGGACCATCCACAGCGTGTCGCCCTCGGTGCGCACCCGGAACAGGCCGATGTTGCCGACGTCCGAGCCGGGCGGCAGCGACGGCCACCACACCGGCATGGTCACGTAGAACAGGCCGCCGAGCAGCAGGACCACCACCAGCAGGTTGGTGACCAGGCCGACCACCGTGTTGGCCACCAGCCAGCACAGGTCCCGCCAGGTGGCCGGGTCGCCGCCGGCGATGCGGAACCGGGCGAGCCACTTGTCCTCCCGCTGGATCGGCCGGTACGGGCGCGGCACGTCGCGGCCGAGCAGGCTGCCGGCCACGCCGCGGTGCAGGTCGGCGAACCAGCGGCACATCGCCACCGAGCCGATCACCGCCGGCACGCCGATCCCCAGCGGGATCAGCGAGGCCGACACCACCACCAGGACGAGCGGGAGGTAGCCGAGCTGGCTGGCCAGGGCCAGGCCGAGCGCCAGCGGCACGATGCGCAGCCGGGTCATCATGCTGGAGCCCACGTTCGTGATCCGAGGTGCCACAAGAGCCATTCTCCTCACGCCCGGGGTGTCGACAGCCGCTTTGCGGCAAGTCGCGCCGGATCCGGCCAGCGCACGTCGTGCACCCAGCCGAGCTTCTCGAAGATCCAGATGACCCGGGCGCTGGGGTCGACCTGCCCCTTCAGCGCGCCGTGCCGGGCACAGGTCGGGTCGCTGTGGTGCAGGTTGTGCCAGGACTCGCCCATGCTCAGGATGGCCAGCCACCACACGTTGCGGGACTTGTCGCGCACCTCGAAGGCCTCGTCGCCGAAGGTGTGGCAGATCGAGTTGATCGACCAGGTCACGTGGTGCAGCAGCGCGATGCGGACCAGCGAGCCCCAGAAGAACGCGGTCAGCGCGCCGTGCCAGGACATGCTCCACAGGCCGCCGATCAGCGCCGGGGTGAACAGGGAGACGGCCATCAGCAGCTCGAAGCGCTTGTGCACGGCCCTGATCGCCGGGTCGGCCTGCAGGTCGGGGCAGAACTTCTCGACCGAGGTCCGCTCCTTGTCGAACAGCCAGCCGACGTGGGCGTAGGCCAGGCCCTTGGCCAGGGCCTTCCAGTCCGAGCCGAACCGCCACGGCGAGTGCGGGTCGCCGGCCCGGTCCGAGTACTTGTGGTGGCGGCGGTGCGTGGCCACCCAGTCCAGCACGCCCATCTCCAGCGAGAGGCTGCCGGCGATGGCCAGCGCCACCCGCAGCGCCGGCTTGGCCTTGAACGAGCCGTGCGTGAACAGCCGGTGGAAGCCGACCGTGACCCCGAAACCGGACAGGAAGTAGAAGAAGACCGTGATCACCACGTCGTGCCAGCCGAGCCCCCAGCCCCAGGCCAGCGGCACCGCGGCCAGCAGGGCCAGGAACGGAACCACGACGAACACGCCCAGCAGGACCTGTTCCAGCGTGCCCTTCGGCTCGGGGTCGATATCGGGCTTGGCCAGTGTCGTGGTCACGAGCACCTCCGTAGGGGACCGAACGTGAGACAAACACTGCCGGGTGGGGAAGCCCAGGTCAGGATGCCTGGACACCGAAAGCGTGGTGGGCTTAGACCTACTGTCGAATCCCGAACCACCACGGTGATAGGACCCCGCGCTGATGACCGCTGAACTCCCCTTGCCCGTCCAGGTCGTGGACACCATGGAGCAGATCGACGGCCGCCACCCCGGCTACCGCCGGGCTCACGCCCGCGGCGCCTGCTTCACCGGCACGTTCACGCCCACCGGCGAGGCCGCGAAGTACACGACCGCCGCTCACCTGACCGGCGGGCCGGTCCCGGTCACCGTCCGCTACTCCAACGGCAGCGGCAACCCGGCCGTGCCGGACACCCAGCCCGGCGGCCGCGGCATGGCCACCCGGTTCCACCTCGCCGACGGCTCGGTCACCGACGTGATCGGTGTGAACCTTCCTCGCTTCTTGGTCGCCACCCCCGAGCAGTTCCTCGACCTGGTGCGGGCGCTGGCCGCGGACAAGGCCGCAGGCAAGGGCGACCAGGCGCACCTGCAAGGGTTTCTGGCCGCGCACCCCGACTCCGTGCCCGCGTTCCAGGCCCTCGGCCTGATGGGCATTCCGGCCAGCTTCGGCACCACGGCCTACCGGGCGCTGCACGCGTTCGTGTGGGTGAACGCCGACGGCGACCAGCAGGCCGTGCGCTACCGCTGGGCGCCCGTCCTCGGCGAACAGAATCTGACCGCGGACCAGGCCGTCAACGAGGACCAGCAGTTCCTGGTCGGCGAGTTCGTGTCCCGCCTGGCCGAGGGCCCGGTGTCGTTCACGCTGCACGCCACCCTGGCCGACCCCAGCGACCCGACCAACGACGCCACCAAGGTGTGGCCCGACGACCGCCCGGAGATCGAGGTCGGCACCCTGACCCTCACCGGCGAGGTCGAGGACCAGGACCACTGGGCCGCCCAGATCTTCGACCCGACCAACCTCACCGCCGGCATCGAGCTGTCCGACGACCCGCTCCCGCGCCTGCGGCACTCGGCCTACTCGGTCTCCTACGACCGCCGCAGCCAAGGCGAGTGATTTTGTGTCATGAAGGGCCCCATCCTCACGTTGAACGTGAGGATGGGGCCCTTCATGACACGAAGTTCTAGCTGTTGTCGGCCCACTTGAAGGTTCGCAGGCCGATCACTCCGAAAAGGACGGCGAACCCGAGCAGGGCCGACAACGGCACCACCAGGTCGTAGCCGCCGGACAGCACTTCCCGCATGGCGTCGTTGAGATACCTCAGCGGCAGGAACCTTGACACGACGTCCATCCAGTGCGGGGCCAGCTCCAGCGGGTAGAAGGAGCCGGACAGGAAGGCCATCGGCACCATCACGCAGTTGGCGATGGCGGCGACGGCGTCCAGGTTGGGCGCGAAACGGCCGACCACCACGCCGATGGCGAAGAAGGTCAGGCTGCCGAACAGCAGAACCACCGGCAGCAGCACAATTCCCGGGGCCGACACGGTGAGGCCGAACACCGGCAGCATCGACACCCCGAGCAACAGCACGGCCTGGGCGACGGCGAAGCCGACGGTCACCGCGTACCAGCCGGACAGCAGCGAGGTCACGGGTGTCGGCGTGGTGCGGACCAGGCGCAGCAGGTCGTCCCGCCGCCACTGCACGATCGAGTAGGCCACGCCGAACATCGCCGCGTTGCCGACGCCCCAGTCGACCACACCGGCAGCGAGCCGGTTCATCTGTCCCGGGCCGCCGAACATCAGTCCGAACAGGACGATGAACACCATCGGGAACGCGAACGTGAAGAATAAGGCAATCTTGTTGCGCACCATGGCAAGCAGGTACGCGCCGGCCGCCGCGGTCACGCCGCCACCAGCCTCAGGTAGGCATCTTCCAGACTGGCCGCTCCGGTCCGCTCACGCAGCCCGGCCGGCGTGTCCACGGCCACTATCCGTCCATTTTGGATGATCGCCACCCGGTCGCACAGCGCCTCGGCCTCGTCCAGGTGGTGCGTGGTGTAGACGACGGTGCCGGGCAGTGACTTGAGCAGTCCCCAGAGTTGCTTGCGGGCCAAGGGATCCAGCGCGGCCGTCGGCTCGTCCAGAAACAGTAGCTCTGGATCGTGAGTCAGCGCGGAGGCGATGGCCAGCCGCTGTCGCTGGCCGCCGGACAGCTTCTCCACCCGGGTGTCGGCGCTGTCCTCCAACCCGACCAGCTTCAGGACCTCGTCGGCCCGGTCACGCGACACCCGATGCAGCGTGGCCACCCGGCGCAGGTGCTCCCGGGCCGTGTGCCGAACGAAGAAGGACGACGACTGGGTCTGGATTCCCAGCCGGGCCAACAGGTCCAGATCCCGCGGCCACGGCGACTTGCCAAAAACGCTCACCCGGCCGGAATCCGCACGGCGCAGGCCTTCCACGATCTCCACCAGGGTCGACTTGCCCGCCCCGTTCGGGCCGAGCAGCCCGAAGAACTCCCCCTCGTCGACGGAGAGCGTCACTCCGTCGACGGCTTGCCTTGCCCCGTAACGTTTTCGCAGGTCTTCGATTTCGATGATCATGGCTCCCCCTTGGCCGGTCCGAGCAGGGACCGGAGACTTTCGGTGTACGCCTCGAAGGCGCGCCGCCCCGACGGCGTCAGGGCGACATAGGTGACCGGCGTGCGCCGTTCGTGGGTCTTGCTGATCTCCACGTAGCCGGCGTCCTCCAGCTTGCGCAGATGCGTGGAGAGATTGCCGGCGGTCATGTCCAACAGTTGTTGCAGGCGCGGGAAAGTCAGCTTGTCGCCGGGAGCGAGGGTGGACAGGGACACCATCACCCGCAACCGGGCCTGGGCGTGGATGACCGGATCGAGCTCCGGCCACGACTCGGTCATCGGCGGATCACGTAGTACGCGGACAGGGCGAGCATGCCGCCCCCGCCGGCGAAGGCCAGCACCAGGAAGTTGCCGGGCACACCGGCCAGCACGCTGCCGGCCGCGGAGGCCAGCATCCACGCGCCGAGCACGTACTGCGAGACGTCCCGCCACAGCATCGCGCCGGCCAGGTACATCAGCCCGACGACCAGCAGCGAGCTGGACGCCCACATCAGGCTGCTGACCTCCGGCGACACCTTCATCTGCTGCTGCAACGCGGACTGCACGACGGAGTTGGCCGCGAAGGCCAGCCCCCAGGCCGTGCCGTACATGGCGCCGATCGTGCGGGACGGGCCCCGCACCCCCCTCGAGGCCCGCACCCCCAACACGATCGGCAACACCAGGGCGATCGCCGCGAACACCCCGAGCACCACGCCGGCCACCGCGGCCGGCACGACGCCCTGAAGAGCCAGGTACCAGCCGCCGAAACCCAGCAGGTAGGCCAAACCCCAGCCGAACGCGATCAGCTCCGGCCGAACCCCCCGGCGCCGGCGCATCTCGGCCCGCTGCCCCTCGATCAGGGCCAGCGACTCGGCCGGCGACAGCTCGCGCTCCATCCGACTTCCCCCCTCTGGCGACCGCCCTTGAACTTTGTAACACAAAGTACCTCGCCCCGCAAAGATACGGGTCGGTGGGCTACCCTGTGATCACGGAGGGTCACCCGTGCGAGGGGAGAGCACATGCCGGACTTGCCGCTGGTTTCCGGTCCCGATTTCCCGATCGGCATCTACTGGCCCCCGCCGCCGGAGGAGACCACCGCGCAGCGCTACCAGGAGATCGCCGCCGCCGGTGTCAACTTCCTGATCACCGGCAACTACCTGGACGACGGCGACATCATCGGCTGGTCGCTCAAGCAGGCCGACGCGGCCGGCCTGAAGGTGATCGTCTTCGAGGACACGCAACTGCTCAACCTCACCCGCTGGTTCGACATCAGCGACGACCGCTCGGTGCCGATGTCGATCACCATGGCCGACGGCGCGGAGCTGATCCGCCGGGCCGAGACCGTGTACGGGGTGCACGGCTCGCTGGCCGGCTACAGCCTCTACGACGAGCCGGACTACGGGAAGTTCGCGACGGTGGGCAAGGCCTTCCAGCTGGTCCGACAGCAGGCCCCGAGCCGGCTGCCCTACGCCAACCTGCTGCCCGACCTGGGCCGCCCGGCCGGCGACTACCCCAACTACGTGGAGCAGTTCTGCCAGACCGTGCAGCCGGCGCTGCTGTCCTTCGACCGGTACCCGCTGCTGCCCGACGCCGGCTCGTTCGACACCGACTACTTCGGCAACTGGGTGGACATCCGCGACGCCGGGCTGAGACACAACCTGCCGACCTGGACCTACATCCAGTCGGTGGGCACCAGCTGGTACCGCGTGCCGACCACGGCCGAGATGCTGTGGCTGATCAACGTCAGCCTGGCCTACGGCTGCAAGGGGATCCAGTACTTCACCTACTGGCAGCCGGATCCGGCCCGCGGCGAGGGCTTCCAGCCGGCGATGATGAACCTGGCCGGCCAGCAGACGGCGCTGTACCAGGGCGCGAAGATGATCAACACCACCTGGCTGAAGCAGGTCGGCCGGGAGCTCAAGCCGCTGGTGTCGGAGCGGACCGTGCACTACAACGACCCGGCCGACCCGGCGAAGGTGATCCCGTTCAGTCCGGACGCCTACGTCGCCGACATCAACGGCGACCCGGTGATCCTGGGACAGTTCACCAGCGGCGCACCGGGACGCTGGCTGCTGGTGACCAACCGGTCCTTCTCCTCCACCAGCCTGACCACGCTGACGTTCGGGCCGGCGGTGTCGGCGGTGACCCAGTTCGACCCGGGCACGCAGACCTACCGGCCGGTGCGCAGCAACACCTCGGTCTCGGTGATGCTGCCGGCCGGCGGCGCGGCGCTATACCGCGTTCAGTAGCCAGGCCCGACCCTCGCGGTAGAGCCGGGTCGTGGCCTCGTCGGCCAGGCCCGGCAGCCCCGGCCGCACCTGCTGGCCGTTGGCCTCCTGGAGATAGGCCAGATGACGGTAGCCGACCGGAAAGCGGTTGAGCCGCCCCGGGTCCAGGCTCAGCACGGCCGACGGGTCGACCGGATCCATCCGGTCTGTCTCATAGATCGGCTGGCGATGCGTGATGCGCCAGTCGCCCTCATGGAGCGCGAAGAAGTCGTAGAACCGGCCCGTGCAGACCACATCCACCTCGGTGTCGTGCACGACGCCGCGCTGGGTGATGGTCATCTTGGTCTGGGCGACCGCCCGGCTCCCGGCCACGTCGGCCGCGGTGCCGCCGAGGAAGTGCAGAATCCGCACGCCGTCGGCGAAAGCCTTGCGGCTGGCCCGGATGAACTCCTCGTACGGGCCCTGGAACCAGGTGGCGCTCATCCAGCCGTCGGGATGCCAGAGTTCGGCGAACCGGTCCCAGTCGCCGGCGTCGCGGTAGAGGGCCCAGCGCTGTACCACCGCGGCGATCCGCTGCTCGTCCATGCCTCGACGCTAGGAGCGGCCGCCGAGTACGGTCGACATCGGACTTCCACCCCGTGAAAGGAACGTCGACAATGGCCGAGGAGCCCCGGCGCAGCGTGGTGCGCAGGCTGCTCAGCGTCCTGGCCACCTTCGACGCCGCCACGCCGACCCAGTCGCTGACCGAGATCGCCGCCCGCACCGACCTGCCGCTGCCCACCGCGCACCGGTTCCTGGCCGAGCTGACCACCGGCGGCTGGCTGGAGCGGCTGCCCGACGGGCGGTACCGGGTGGGGCTGCGGCTGTGGAAGCTGGGCACGCTCGCGCCGAGCTACCGCAACCTGCGCGAGCTGGCCCTGCCGTACATGCAGGACCTGCACACCGCGACCCGGGAGAACATCCAGCTGGCCGTGCTCGACGGCGGCACCGCGCTGTGCGTGGAGAACATCAACAGCGTCCGGTCGGTGCCGACCAGGACCCGCATCGGCGGCCGGCTTCCGCTGCACGCCACCGGGGTCGGCAAGGTGCTGCTGGCCGCGGCCGGCGTGGACCTGCTCACCACGTTGTCGGAGAAGGGACTTCGCCGCTTCACCCGGTACACCATCATCGAACCCGGGCGGCTGTCCCGGACCCTGGACACCGTGCGGGACGAGCAGGTCGCCTTCTCCCGCGAGGAGATGACGCTCGGGGCCTGCTCGGTCGCCTCGCCCGTGACCACCGACGCCGGCGCGGTGGTGGCCGCCGTGTCGATCGTCGCCCACTCGTCGGTGGACATCGACCGGCTGGCCTTCGCGGTGCGCACGGCCGCCAGCGGCATCTCCCGCCAGACCAAGCTGCTGTAGCTCCTGCTACTTCTGGGCGAGCACGTGCCCCTGCGGCGTCTTCTCCCGGCCTTCGGGCTGACGGACGATCGTCGCCTTCACCGTGAATCCGGCCTCGGTCAGCAGTTTCTCGACATCGTCGGGCCGCTGGCGATACCAGTCGAGGTCGACCTGCCGTTCCCCGACCACGTCTCGGTGGATGTGCTCGTCGCCGATCTGGAAGCCCAGCATCAGCGTGCCGCCCGGCTTCAGGGCCCGGTGGAACTCGGCGAACAGTTGCGGCCGCAGGTCCCAGGGGATGTGGATGATCGAGTAGCTGGCCATCAGGCCGCCGAGGCCGCCGTCCGGCACGTCCAGGGCCAGCATGTCCCCCACCTCGAAGCCCAGGTACGGGTAGCGCTGCTGGGCCTGCCGGACCATGCCCGGCGACAGGTCGATGCCGTAGGCGTCCAGGCCCAGGCCGTGCAGCAGCTCGGTCAGCCAGCCGAAGGCGCAGCCCACGTCGGCCACCGGTCCACCGCCGCCGGCCCGGACCAGGTCGGCGAAGGCCGCGTAGCCGGCGCCGTCGATCGGGTTGAGCTCCCAGTCCGGGAACATGTCCTCGTAGCCCGGCGCCAGGGCGTCGTACGAGTCGCGGGTGGTCTCCCGGAAATCCCCCATGATCCCACCTTAGCCCGCTGAACGTGACCGGCCGCGTGGCATTGACCACGGGCGGTGAGATTGCGAGGATGACGCCTGCCTCCGCCAGAGTGACGCTTCCGGAGGTGTACCCATGATCCGGTTCCCAGCGCTGCTGGGCTCGGTGGCACTGGCCGTGACCTGCCTGGCGACCGCGCCCGCGGCCCAGGCGGCGGCCGGGCCGGCGGTGACGGTCGGCCCGGCCGCGGGCGGCCACGTCGGCCAGGAGTTCGCCGGCTTCAGCTACGAGAAGGACCGCGTCGGCGCGGGCATGTTCGACGCCAAGGACACCGACCTGGTGCGGCTGTTCCGGCTGCTCGGCCCGAGTTCGCTGCGCATCGGCGGCAACCTGGTCGACATGACGCCCTGGAACCCGAACGGGGCCGGCGGCTCGGCCACCGAGGTGGCCCCGGCCGACGTGACCAAACTGGCCGCCTTCGTCAAGGCCACCGGCTGGAAGGTGATCTACGGGATCAACCTGAAGACCAACACGGCGGCCAACGCGGCCAACGAGGCGGCCTTCGCGACCAAGGCGCTGGGCAGCAGCCTGGAGGCGTTCGAGATCGGCAACGAGCCGAACTTCTACCGCACCGAAGCCACCTACGAGGCCTCGTACGAGCAGTTCGTGTCGGCCATCCGGGCCCAGTTGCCCAAGGCCGTGTTCGACGGCCCGGGCGTGACCAACGGGCAGAACGCGTGGCTGGCCCCGTTCTCGGCCAAGGAGAAGGCCAACGGCCTGAACATCGTCACCATGCACAGCTACATCGGCGACCAGACCACCGGCACCATCGCCGGCATGCTGGCCTCCAACGGCAAGGGCTACGAGGACAAGGACGAGACGGCGCTGCAGAACGCCAAGGCGGCCAGCCAACTCCCGCAGTGGCGGATGAGCGAGGCCAACTCCTACTACCACGGCGGCACCGCCGGGGTGAGCAACGTGCAGGCGGCTTCCCTGTGGTCACTGGAGTTCATGTACGGCATCGCCGCGCACAACGGTGACGGCGTGAACTTCCACGGCGGCACCTCCACCCAGTTCCCGCTGAACTACTCGCCGATCGCCTACAACGGCCTGACTCCCGTTGGCGTGCAAGGCGTGTTCTACGGCGAGCTGCTGTGGTCCCTGGCCGGCACCGGCGCGCTGCACCCGGCGACCGTCACCGGCGCCACCGACGTGACGGCGTGGGGCATCGGCAACAACGTCATCATCGACAACAAGGGCACGTCGGCCCAGACCTTCACGGTCACCTTGAGCTCGGCGGCGCTCATGGGCAGCGAGTACGTGCTGACCGCGCCCTCGCTCGACTCCACGGCGATCACCCTCGCCGGCTCGGGCGTGGACGGGCACGGCACGTTCCACCCGGCGCCGAAACTGGTACGGGTGCACGGCAAGCAGGCCACCATCACCGTACCGGCCGGCAGCGCCGCCCTCCTGAAGACGCACTGATTGATGCCACATGTGCGCCACATGTGGGCCCAGAAGCCACGTGTGGCGCACATGTGGGCTCATTAGCCACATGTGGCGCACATGAGCCGGAAAAGAGGGGGTTTAGGCAAGGGCCTCGCGGATGGTGTCGCGGAGCCAGCGTTGGGCGGGGTCGGCGTCGAGGCGGGCGTGCCAGCACATGCTGACCTCGACCTCCGGCAGCCCGCCGGGGATGGGCACCGCCCGCACGCCCAGGGTCTCGCCGTACAGGTCGACCAACCGCTCCGGCACCAGGCCGATGTAGTGGCTGGACGCCACCAGGTGCATGGCGATGACCGAGGTGGGCACGACGGCAGCCACATGTCGTTGCAGGCCAGCGGATTCCAGCACGTCGTCGAGCGGACCGCGGGCCCGGCCCCGGCGCGAGGCGGAGACGTGGGGATGCCGGCAGAGCTGGGCCAGCGTCGGCCGCCGGGCCAGCGGGACGTCGGCGCGGACAACGCCGATCAGGCGCTCCCGGTACAGCGGGGCGCTGCGCAGGTCAGGACCGAGGTCGTCGACGGCGCCGATGTCCAGGTCGATTGTGCCGTTGCGCAGGGCCTCGGGGCTCTCGGTGCCCTCGGCGACGAAGCGCAGCACCACCCCGGGCGCGACGGCGGCGACGGCCTCGACGACCACCGTGACCAGGGTGACGGCGACGCCGTCGTTGATGCGAATGGTGAAGGTGCGCTGGAGATCGGCCGGGGAGAGTTCGCGGTCGGCGCTGATCAGGGCGGACGCCTCGTCGAGCAGCGACCGCACCCGGGGCGCGGTGCGCAGCGCGAACGGCGTGGGGGCCATGCCGCGGCCGGCCCGCACCAGGATCGGGTCGTTCATGGCCCGTCGCAGCCGACCGAGCGCCCGGCTGGTGGCCGGAATCGACAGGTGAAGGCGCTCGGCCGCGGCCGTGACGCTGCCGTCCTGGAGCAGGGCGTCGAACACCCGCAACAGGTTCAGGTCCAGCTGCTCCATAGTTGCATTGTACGCAACTCTGCCTTGCCGAACTTGCGTGGCACGATCGTCCCGAGCATCCCTAGCGTTGGTGTCACATCAACGAGGGAGCAAACACGATGCATGTGTTCATTACGGGAGCGACCGGCTGGATCGGCACGGCGGTCGTGGACCAGCTGCTCGAAGCCGGCCACGAGGTCACCGGCCTGGCCCGCTCCGACTCCTCCGCCGCGGTGTTGACCGGCAAGGGCGCGAAGGTCCAGCGGGGCGACCTCGACGACCTGGACAGCCTGCGGGCCGGTGCGGACGCCGCCGAGGCAGTGATCCACCTGGCCAACAAGCACGACTTCTCCGACCACGCGGCGACCAACGCCGCCGAGCGGGCCGCCGTGCAGGCCCTCGGCGACGCCCTGGCCGGCTCGCACCGGCGGTTCGTCGTCGCCTCCGGCCTGGCCTTCATCGCGCCCGGCCGGGTCGCCACCGAGCTGGACAAGTCTCCGTTCCACGGCGTCGGCTCGATGCGCGGCGGCAGCGAGAACCTGGCCCTGGAGTTCGTGGACCAGGGTGTCGACACGGTCATCACCCGATTCGCTCCGACCGTGCACGGCGCGGGCGACCGCTGGTTCCTCGCCGCGCTGGTGTCCATCGCCCGGGACAAGGGCGTCTCGGCGTACGTCGCCGAGGGCGCCAACCGCTGGTCGGCGGTGCACGTCGCGGACGCCGGCCGGGCCGTGCGGCTGGCCGTGGAGAAGCCGGTTCCGGCCGGCACGATCCTGCACGCCGTGGCCGAGACCGAGATCCCGACCCGGGACATCGCCGAGGCCGTCGGCCGTGGGCTCGGTCTGCCGGTCGAGTCGGCCCCCGAGGAGCACTTCGGCTGGGTGGGCTCGTTCTTCGGCACCGAGATGTCGGCGTCCAACCACGCCACCCGCACGCTGCTGGACTGGACGCCGACCGGCCCCGGCCTGTTCGACGACCTCGTCTCCTATTTCTGACAAGGAGTTCTCGCCATGCCTCGCACCGGTGACCAACTGGCGGTGGTCAGCCAGAGCGGCCCCACCGTGACCCTGTTCGACGCCGTCGACCACGGCGTGCGGACGGTGCTGACGCTGCCGGCCGAGCCGCACGAGCTGCTGTTCGACGCCGAGCACCGAATGTTGTTCTGCACCAGCACTTATCACGCCGGCTACTACGACGCCAACGACGGCCGCAACCACCTGCTGACGGTGATCGACCCGGACGCCGGGCGGATCGTCGAGGTGCTGGACCTGTCCCCCGAGCACGGCCCACACGGGCTGGCGCTCGACCCGGCCCGCCGGCTGCTCTACGTCAGTGTCGAGGCCGGGCCGGCCGGCCCGGGCGGGGTTGTCGTGGTGGACACGGAGACCCGCCGCGTGGTGCGCCGGATCGACACGCTGGCCCCGGGCCCGCACTGGTTCGCCATCGGCCCGGACGGCGTCCTCGGTTACGCCAGCAACAAGGAGGCCCCGTACATCACCGTGGTCGAGCTGGCCACCGGCGTGCTGGTCGACAAGATCGCCGTGCCGGGCGGCGAGGGCATCTCGGTGAGCCCGGACGGCTCGATGGTGGCCGTGGCCGCGCCGAAGGCCGCCCACGCCGGCGAACCCGGCAAGGAGCCGGGAGTGCGGCTGATCGACACCCGCACCGGCACGATCGTTCGGACCCTGCCGACCGAGCGGGCCGTGATCCCGGTGCACTGGACGTCCACCGGTTTGCTGCTGGCCGGCGAGCTCGGGCCCAACGGCGTGGTATTCGAGCAGTCCGACCAGCCCGATGGCCGGCTGGTGGTGTGGGCCGGGCCGTCGCCGGCCAGCGTCGAACCGGTCGGCTCGGTGTCGGTGGGCTCGTGCCCGATCACCTGTGCGTCCGCACCGGACGGCGAGCGGGCCTATCTGGCAGGCATCTTCAGCTCCACGGTGAGCGTGGTCGACCTGACTGTGCCGACCACGCCCACCGTGTTGGAGACGCTGACCATCCCGCGCGCCAAGCAGGCCGGCGCGCACGGGCTCGCCTACATTCCGGCCACGGCGTGAACCGGTTTTCCGTTGCGCAGCTCTAGTTCGGCCCCGGTCCACCGACGGCGGAACAGCCGGTCGTGGGAGACCACGACCACCGCACCGGCATAGTTCTCCAGGGCGACCTCCAGCTCCTCCACCAGGGTCAGCGACAGGTGGTTGGTCGGCTCGTCCAGCAGCAGGACGTCCACTTCGGACACCAGCAGCCGGGCCAGCGACAACCGCCGTTGCTGCCCAACGGAAAGGGAGCCCACCGGGGTCTTCAGGTCCGACTCGGCGAACAGGCCCAGCGACAGCAGCCGCTCGGTGTGCTCGTCGAAGGTGCCGGCCCGGCCGCGGGCAAAGGTCGCCAACACGGTCCGCTCCGGCATCCGGACCACCGACTCCTGGGCCAGGAACCCGATCCGTCCATTGCGGACAGTGGTGCCGGTGTCTGGCCGCAGCTGGCCCGACAGCACGGCCAGCAGGGTGGACTTGCCCGCCCCGTTGGGTCCGGAGACCAGCAGCCGGGAGCCGGCCTGAATGCTCAGTTCATCGACGGAAAGCCTTCCCCTCACGGAAATATTCTCTGCCGCAAGCACTACGCCGTCGACCGCGCCGCCGGCGATGGGGGCGTGCAGCCGGAGCGGATCGGGCGGCCGGGGCACCGGATCGGCCCACAGCCGGTCGATCCGCTCGGCGGCCGAGCGCACCCGCGTGGTGATGCTGGCCTGCACCCGCTGCCCGTCCCCGTAGTACTTGCACTTGTTGTGGTCCTTCATCGGCCGTCCCGGGGCGACGTCGTACGCCGTGGTCGCGCCGAACCGGGTCCAGTGCTCGATCTCGGCGACCCAGTCCAGGTAGCGCTGCTCCCAGCGCTGCCGGGCCGCCCACTTCTCGGCCAGGAAACCGGCGTATCCGTTGCCGTAGCGAGTGATCGCCCGCCGGTCTCCGTCGACCTCGATGATGGCGGTGGCCACCCGCTCCAGCAGCAGCCGGTCGTGGGTGACGACCACCAGCGTGCCCCGGTGGGCCAGCAGCCGCTCCTCCAGCCAGGCCAGCGCCTGCGCGTCGAGGTGGTTGGTGGGCTCGTCGAGCAACAGCAGCTCCGGCTCGGCCGACAGCACGCAGGCCAGGGCCAGCCGGGCCCGCTGCCCGCCCGACAGCCGGCCCAGCGGCCGCTCCCGGGGCAGATGTCCGATACGCAGCACGGACATTGCGGCCTCGACCTTCGCGTCGGCCCGGTAGCCGTCGCGAAGCTCCAACTCGGCCAGCAGCTCCGCGAAGGCGTCGACGTCCTCGCCGACCTCGGCGATGGCCTGCTCCAGGGCGCGGATGTCGGCCAGCGCGGCGTCGATCGCGTCCTGCACGGTGGCGGTCTCGGGCAGGTCGAGAACCTGCCCGAGATGCCCGATCCCCTGCGCCTGCACGATGATCTCGCCGTCGTCGACCGTCTCCTGCCCGGAGATCAGCCGCAGCAGCGTGGACTTGCCGGAGCCGTTCTCGCCGACCACGCCGACCCGTTCACCGGGCCGGACCGTGGCCGACACGGCGTCGAGCACCCGCCGGTGCGCGAACCGTTTGCTCACTGCGCGAATGGTGAGTTGAGCTGACAAGGTGTTTCCCCCTAAGCGATGCGTCCGTCGGCCAGCACCAGTTCCGCGCCCCGCCAGCCGCGCCGCAGCCAGCGGTCGTGGGTCGCCACGACCACCGCGCCGGGCGCGCTCCGCAGCGCGGATTCCAGTTCCTCGGCCAAACTCAGAGACAAGTGGTTGGTGGGTTCGTCCAGCAGCAGCACGTCCGGCGGCTCGGCGACCAGCATGGCCAGCGCCAGCCGCCGCCGCTGCCCCACGGACAGCGTGCCGACGGGCCGATCCAGATCGCGCTCAGCCAGCAGGCCGAGCTCCGTCAAAGGAACCGCACCCCGGTACAGCCGGCGGGGTGTCCGATGTGGATGGTGGAACACCACATCCTGTTCCAGCAGGCCGATGCGCACGCCCTCAGCGGTCTCGACCGCCCCGGCCGCCGGCTGGAGCCGGCCGGCCAGCACCGACAGCAGCGTCGACTTGCCGGCGCCGTTGTCGCCGCGGACCATCAGCCGCGTGTCGGCGGCGATGTCCAGCTCGGCCAGCCGCAGCCGGCCCGGGACCTCGATGTCCCGCAACGACAGGGCGTTTCCATCAGTCGGCGCTCTGCCGGTGAGCTCGGCGTTGAAGCGCAGGGGCTCCGGCGGCTTGGCCACCTGGGTGGCGGTCAGCTCGTCCAGCCGGTGCTGGGCGTTGCGCACCCGCCGGGAGATCTGCTTCTGCACCCGGTTGGTGCGCATGCCGTAGGCCATCTTGTTGCGGTCCTTCATGGCCCGGTTGGGCCCGATGGACGGCGCGGTCAGATCGACCGACTCCCGCAACGCGGCCAGCTCCTGCTGCTGGTCGGCATAACGCTGCTCCCAGCGCTGCCGCTCGGCGCGCTTGGCGTGCAGATAGTCCGAATAGGCTCCACCGAAGCGGGTCACCCCCGTACGCGTCGGGTCCAGGTCGACGATGTCGGTGCAGACCTGGTCCAGGAAAACACGGTCGTGGGACGCGATCACGACAGCCCCTTGCTGAGCAACGAGTTGCTGCTCCAGGAAGGTCGTCGCGTCGTCGTCGAGATGGTTGGTCGGCTCGTCCAGCAGCATCGCCCGCGGCCGACGGATCAGCAGCGCGGCCAGGGCCAGCCGGGACCGCTGACCGCCGGAGATCCGGTCCAGCGATCCGTCCACATCGGACACCTTCAGCCCGTCGAGCACCAGCTCGGCCCGGCGGTCGGCGTCCCAGATGTCGTGCTGCTCGGCCCATTCCAGCGCGTCGCCGAACTCCGCGGACTCCGGGTCCAGCTCCACAAGCAGCCGCTCCACCCGCCGGCACTCGGCCAGCGCGTCCTCGATCACCTCGCGGACGGTGCTGAAAGGCAGCTCCTGCAACAGGAATCCACAGTCGTCGGGTCTGGTGACCACGCCGTCGTCCGGCTCCTCGCGGCCGGCCAGCAGGCGCAGCAGCGTGGACTTGCCGACGCCGTTGTCGCCGACCAGGCCGATGCGCTGCCCGGGCGAGGCGATCAGCGTGACGCTGTCCAGCACCCGCCGGCCGTCGTAGTTCTTGACCAGGTCGCGGGCATGCAGAAAGGGAATGTTTGACATGAGACACCTACCGCGAGAAGGAGCAGTGCGGGAGTGCCCGCCGGGCGGTAAGCGCCTCGGTCGCGGGCTCTGAAGTGGTGTCAGATCATCAGCATGATGGGACGAGAATGACACGGCCCGGAGCCGCCGTCAACTGGTTACCCCAGATCGTCCATCCGACGGCGGAGGTGTTCGGCCGTCGGGTCGTTGCTGCCGAGGCTCAGCGCCTGCTCGTAGGCGACGCGCGCGGAGTCCTTGTCCCCCAGGCGATTCAGCAGCTCAGCACGGCTGGCGTGCCACCACGGGTAGCCGTCCAGGCCGGCGATTCCCTCCACCAGCGCCAAACCGGCGGCGGGGCCGTCGCGCTCCCCCACCGCGACGGCCCGGTTCAGCCGGACCACCGGCGTGTCGTGGATGGTCGACAACACGTCGTACCAGGAGATGACGGCATCCCAGTTGGTCTCGGCGTAGGACGGCGAAAGCGCGTGGCAGGCGGCGATCGCGGCCTGCACGGCATACCGGTTGGGCTGGTCGGCGCTGCGCCGGAGCGCGACGCCGACCAGCTCCACCCCCTCCTTGATGGCCTGGGCGTCCCACCGCAGCCGGTCCTGGTCGGCGAGCAGCACCGGCGTCCCGTCGGCGGCCAACCGGGTGGCCCGCCGTGACTCCTGCAACAGCATCAACGACAGCAGGCCCAGCACGGTCGGCTCGTCGGGCATCAGCGCGGCCAGCACCCGACCCAGCCGGATGGCCTCCCCCGCCAGTTCCGCCCGGCCCTCGTAGCCCTCGTTGAAGATCAGGTAGACGGTCGTGGCCACGCCGTCCAGCCGGTCCGGCAGCTCCTCGGCCGCCGGCACCCGGTAGGGGATGCCGGCCTGGGCGATCTTCTGCTTGGCCCGGGTCAGCCGCTTGGCCATGGTCGCCTCGGGCACCAGCAGCGCGCGGGCCACCTCGGTCGTCGACAGCCCGCCCAGCGTGCGCAGGGCCAGCGCCACCTGCGCCTCCAGCGACAGGAACGGGTGGCAGCAGGTGAACACCAGCCGCAGCAGGTCGTCGCGGACGACCTCGGCCGGCTCGTCGGCGGGATCGACCAGGTCCATCGCCGCCGCCTCCTTGTCCGCCCGCCGGCCCTCGCGCCGGATGTGGTCGATGGCCTGGCGTTTGGCCGTGACCAGCAGCCACGCCCGCGGGTTGTCCGGGACGCCGTCGCGCGGCCACGTCTCCAGGGCGCGCACCATCGCGTCCTGGGCGGCGTCCTCGGCCAGGGTGACGCTGCCGGTGACGCGGATCAGCGTGGCCAGCACGCGCCCGTACTCCTCGCGTACCAGCCGCGCGACCGCGTCACCGGTGGCAGTCATCCGAAGTTGACCACCGGGCGGACCTCGATGGCCCCGCCGTTCCAGGCCGCCGGGATCATCGCCGCGGTCTTCACGGCCTCCTCCAGGTCGGCGCACTCCAGCAGGTAGTAGCCGGTGAGCACCTCCTTGGTCTCCGCGTACGGGCCGTCGGTGGTGAGGATGTCGCCGCCCTTGCCGCCGCTCACCCGCACGGTGGTCGCGGTGGCGGTCGAGTGCAGGGCGTTGCCGCCGCGCAGGACCGCGGCCGCTGCCCGGCCGAACTCGTTGTACTCCTCGCTCGGCGCCACCGGCACGTCGTCGTGCCAGGCCTGGTCGGTGTTGTAGATGAGGGCGAGGTAGGTCGTCATGGCTGCTCCCGAGTGCTGCGGGTCGGCTCCGTTTCGCCGACCGTCACCCTAGGGACGAACGGCCGGGACCGCCCCTGGACACCTGGGCCGAAGATTTTTTCGGAGTCAGGCCCGTCGCCGTGGACGCAGCCGCGCCCCGGGCAGCGGCGGGGCCGGGATCCGAGCCCCGTCATGCCCGTCGACCAGCCCGAACCTGTCTCCCTCTGCCCACTCCTGGCGGGCCTGGGCGATCTCCTCGTGGCTGCGGCCGACGAAGTTCCACCACATCACCAGGTCGTCCTCGTACGGCGTGCCGCCGATCAGCACCGCCCGCGCGCCGCGATCACTCGTCACGGTGATGTGGTCGCGGTTCGTGCCCAGGTACAGCATCGGCCCGGACGGCAGGTCGTGGCCGAGAGCCGACAGCGTCCCCTCGACGACCACCAGCGCGTGCTCGAAGTCGCGGCGCAGCGGCACGGTGGCGGCTTCCCCGGGCGCGAGGGAGAAGTCGGCCCCGACCAGGGGGCTGTAGGTGGTGGCCGGGGAGACCACGTCGCCGATGGCGCCGATGAACACCGTGGCCCGCAGGCCGTGATCCTCGAATATCGGCAGGTCGGTGTGCTGCTCGAAGCTCGGGGCGACGCTGTCGGAGATGGCCGGCAGCGCCAGCCAGAGCTGGAGCCCGTCGAGCAGCGGCCGGTCGCCGAGGGAGAACTCGGAGTGCGAGATGCCGTGGCCGGCGGTCATCAGGTTGAGCTGGCCGGGCTTGATCACCACATCGCTGCCCAGGCTGTCCCGGTGCCGGATCTCGCCGGCCAGCGGCCAGGTGACGGTCTGCAACCCGGTGTGCGGGTGCGGCAGCACGGTCATGTCGTCGTGCTGCGGCCCGAACCGGTCGAGGAAGCACCACGCCCCGACCGTCGGCAGCGTCCGGTGCGGCAGCAGCCGGTCCACCTTGATCGCCCGCACACCGCCCAGCGGCACGGCCCGGGCGGCCAGCAGCTGGACGTCGCCGGCGGCCGCGCCGTCCTCGCCCAGGGAAGGATTCGTGCAGAGATTGCTCATGACCGGGCCCCTGTCGCAGTTACGCTGATGCCCACTATGACAGGGCCTGTTTGGATCCCGAGCCAGGCTGCCGTCGACGGTTCGAACGTCGAGCGCTACCGGCGCTGGCTGAGCGTGCACGAAGGGCCGGACCTCCCCGACTACGCGGCGTTGCACGCGTGGTCGGTGGCGGAGCCGGCGCGGTTCTGGGGTTCCCTCTGGGAGTACTTCGACATCCTGGCCACCCCGTACGACGAGGTGCTGGCCTCGGCCGAGATGCCCGGCGCGCGGTGGTTCACCGGGAGCGCCCTGAACTACGTCGACCAGGTGTTCCGGCACGTGCGCGAAGGTACGGCGGTGATCGACGAGCCGGAGCCGGGTGGGGCGGGTCGGCGGCTCAGCTGGAGCGAGCTGCGGCGTCAGGTGGCGGCGGTGGCGAACACGCTGCGAGGGCTGGGCGTTGAGCGCGGTGACCGGGTGGTCGGCTACCTGCCGAACATCGCCGAGGCGGTGGTGGCGTTCCTGGCCACGGCGAGCCTCGGGGCGATCTGGTCCTCGTGCGGCCAGGACTACTCGGCCCCGGCCGCGGTGTCCCGGCTCGGGCAGCTGACGCCCAAGGTGCTGATCACCGCCGACGGCTACCGCTACAACGGCAAGGCCCAGGATCGCCGCGAGGCGATCACCTTGCTGCGTAACGAGATCCCGTCGCTCACGGCCACGATCATGGTGTCCCGCCTGGGCTTGGACCTGCCCGGGGTGACGCCGTGGTCGGTGGACGGCGACCATCCGCTGACCGTCGAGCCGGTGCCGTTCGACCACCCGCTGTGGGTGCTGTTCTCGTCCGGCACCACCGGCAAGCCCAAGGGCATCGTGCACGGCCACGGCGGCGTGGTGCTGGAGCACGTCAAGCAGGTGTCGCTGCACCTGGACCTGCGTGCGGAGGACACCTTCCTCTGGTACACGTCGCCGAGCTGGATGATGTGGAACTTCCAGGTGGCGGGGCTGCTCGTCGGGGCCACGATCGTCTGCCACGACGGCAATCCCGGCTTTCCGACCCCGGGCGCGTTGTGGGATCTGGCCCAGCGCCTGGAAGTCACGATTCTCGGCACCAGCCCGGCTTATCTCCAGGCGTCGGAGAAGGCCGGCGTGCACCCGTCGCTGCCCAAGCTGCGTACGTTGGGGGCCACCGGATCCGTGGTGCCGCCGACCGCATACCGTTGGGTGGCAACGGAACTGGGCTCCGAGGTGGCGCTGGCGTCCACCAGCGGCGGCACCGACGTGGTCACCGCCTTCGCCGGCGCGGTCCCGACGGCCCCGATCTGGGCCGGCGAGATCTCCGTGCCCTGCCTGGGCGTCGCCCTGGAGGCCTGGGACGCCCAGGGCCGCAGCGTCGTCGACGAGGTCGGCGAACTTGTTGTCACCCAACCGATGCCGTCCATGCCACTGTCCTTCTGGGACGATCCCGGCGGCCACCGCTACCACGACGCCTACTTCGCCCACTACCCCGGCGTGTGGCGGCACGGGGACTGGATCACCATCACCGGCCGGGGCACCGTGGCCGTGCACGGGCGTTCCGACTCCACATTGAACCGCAACGGGGTCCGTATGGGCAGCGCCGACATCTACGCCGTGGTGGAGAAGCTGCCGGAGATCGCCGAGTCGCTGGTGATCGGGGCCGAGCAGCCGGACGGCGGCTACTGGATGCCGCTGTTCGTGGTGCCGGCCAACGGGATCGAGCTCACCGACGAGCTGGTCGAGAAGATCAAGGCGGCGATCCGCCGGGACGCCTCGCCGCGGCACGTCCCGGACGACATCATCGCCGTGCGGGGCATCCCGCACACCCGCACCGGCAAGAAGCTGGAGGTGCCGGTGAAGCGGCTTCTGCAGGGCGCCGAGGTGGCCGACGTGGTCGACCCGCAGTCGGTGGACGACGCCAGCCTGCTCGACGTGTTCGCTGACCTCAGTTCACGCAGGTCACGCCGGTCGCCGTGATCGACTGCCCGGTGCTGGACGTGTCGGCGCCGCCGGTGGTCTGACTGGGGATGACCGGCGACCGGTCGGTGCTGGTGCCGGCGGCCTTGCCGGTCGGCGAGGTCGGCGTGGTCGTGGTGGCGCCGGCCGGCGGGGTCGGGGCGTCGCCGAACTTGGCCTGCACGAACGCCTTGACCTGAGCCGGATCCACCTGCACGGCGTCGCCGTCGGCCGGCGTCCAGTAGGTGATGTTCACGATCGGGATGGTGTCGAAGGTGATGTTGCCGCCGGAGATGCCCTGCACCTGCTGGGCGAACTGCAACAGGTTCCAGTCCTGGTCCAGCACGATGGAGTTCTGCACGGCGGTGATGATCGCGTTCAGCTTGCTGGGGCTGGTCAGCGTGCCGACCGAGAGCAGCTGGTGCACGGCCGAGGCCAGGAAGGCCTGCTGCCGGCGCTCGCGGTCGATGTCGCCGTTGTCCAGGCCGTGCCGCTGCCGCACGAACTGCAGCGCCTGCACGCCGGACAGGGTCTGCTGGCCGGCCGGGAAGACCGCGCCGGAGTACTCCCGGTCGTCGACCGCGTGGTTGAGGCACACCGGCACGCCGCCGAGGGCCTGGCTGATCAGGTCGAAGCCGTACAGGTTGATCTCGGCGTAGTGGTCGATGGTGACGCCGGTGAACTTCTCCACGGTGTTGATCAGCGTCTTGCGGCCCTCGGTCTGCGAGCCGTTGTGGTTGTTCATGCCGATCGAGTAGGCCGAGTTGATCTTGTGCTTGCCGTAGTCCCGGCCGTCGCCGTCGGCGATGTCCACGTACGAGTCGCGCGGGATGGAGATGGCCGAGGCCTTGCCGCCGTCGCCGGGCACGTGCACCACGATCAGCGTGTCGGTGTTGAGGAAGCCGTCGTCCGGGCCGGCGTGCAGCGAGGCCAGCACGTCCGGCGGCAGCGGGTTGCCGTGCACGTCGGTGCGGCTGTCGATGCCGACCAGCAGGAAGTTGGTGTCCTGGCCGTCCTGGTGCGGCACCGTCGCGGGGGCGGCCGGCGGCGTGTGGTGCTCGATCACGTTGTCGGTGGTCAGGTGGGTCTGGGCCTGCTGCAGCAGGGTCCAGCCGTAGCCGGACAGGCCGATGACCGCGACCGAGGCCAGCGCGACCACGGTTCTGCCTGTGATCAACGCGGATCTGCCTGCGCTCACGGTTCCTCCCCGACTTCTCCGACAACCCCCACCCGGCAGACGCCGAACCGCCCGTTCCGGTTGCCTGTGTTCTGTGACGCAACCCGGCGCGGGCATGGGGCGTCACTACCCTGAACGGGACGACGTGAAGAGGGAGCATGGAAACCGAGACGACGACCGCCCGCCGCCCGTGGGGACTGCCCTGGTGGGCCGCCATCCTGCTGCCCCTGGTGACCACCGCGGCCGGCGCCTACGCGGACATGACCTTCGATCACAGGCTCGGTGTGCCCTTCCAGGCGGCCTACGCGGGCGGATGTGTGCTTTCCGTGCTTTTTGTCCGGCGCCGCAACCTGTTCGGCCCCATGGTG
Organism: Kutzneria sp. CA-103260; assembly: GCF_018263855.1. Classification (GTDB taxonomy): domain Bacteria; phylum Actinomycetota; class Actinomycetes; order Mycobacteriales; family Pseudonocardiaceae; genus Kutzneria. The sequence goes on from NZ_CP073318.1 coordinate 7,165,360, forward strand.
CAGCCGCCGCTGATCCTGCTGTTCGCCGCCGTGCCGGCGGTGCTGGTGGCGAACGGAACCACCCTCGGCTCCAGCCTGGCCAGCCAGGCCCTGGTGGTCGGCACCCCGCTGGTGGACAACTTCATGACGCAGGTCGGTGTGACGATTGCCACGATCGTGCTGGGCCTGATCCGCCTGATCCTCACCCGCCGTCGCCGCCCCACCGCCCCGGAGCCGGAAGCGGAGCCGGTCGCCGCCTGACGGTTTGAGTGTCTCCAAGACCCCCAAACCCCTCCCCACAACGTCGCCAACCGCCCCAAACCCCGCGCGGGGTTTGGGGCGGTTGAGGACCTCCCAGCCCTGGGTTTGCGGGTCTTGGAGACCCACGAACTCGGTCAGCAGGTGAGGTTGCCGCCCGGGGAGACGCCCAGCATCGAGGCGTACTGCTGGTACAGGTTCACGCGGTCCTGCATCTCAGCGGTGTTGTTGCCGTTGCACTCCAGGCCGCCGTTGATGGCCCGGATGGTCGCGCCGAAGCCCTGGCCGTTGACCATGGCGTTGTGCGAGGTGGTGCCGCCGTTGCCAGTGCCGGTGAACCAGTACCAGAGGCCGGTCTGCCAGGCCACGGAGGCGTCCTGCTCGACCAGGTAAGGGTTGCTCAGCAGGTTGAGGCCCAGGTAGTTGCCGGCGGCGTAGTAGTTGAAGTTCCAGCTCAGCTGGAGCGGGCCGCGGCCGTAGTAGGCGTAGGTGCCGGCCGGGCAGCCGTAGGACTGCGAGGTGTCGCAGTAGTTGCCCGACTTGTCGATCTCGGTGATGTAAACCAGGCCGCCGGTCTCGTGCGAGACGTTGGCCAGGAAGGCCGCGGCCTCCTGCTTCTGCACGGTGTCGCTGCCGGTGGTGGCGAAGCCCGGGAACTTGGCGATCGCCGCGGTCAGGCCGGCGTAGGTGTAGAACGAGTTCCGGCTGGGGAACATCTGGTTGAACTGGGCCTCGCTCACCACGAAGCCGGTGTTGCCGCCACCGCCGCCCCCGCCGGTGCAGGAGTAGGGCGACCAGTACCAGGTGCTGATGGTCGGGTCGTAGCCCGGGTTGTCGTGCGTGGCCTGGTAGTACTGGCCGTTGGCCGGGTAGCGCACGATCGCGCCGGTGCTGTAGTTGGTGCCGGCGACCCAGTCGGGGTAGCTGCAGGTGGTTCCGCCGCCACCGCCTCCCCCGGAGCCGCCGGTGCAGGAACCCTGGTCGGCCCAGACGCCGGAGCCGCCGGTGCTCGGCGTCTCACCCTGGGTCCACCACTTGGCCTGCCAGTTGTGGCTGTTGTACGAGGCGGTCATGCCGCCGGTGTAGACCTGTGTGGCGCTGTAGGCGGCGGCGCAGGTGGCCGCGCTCGCGGTGGCCGGGGCCACGACCGCGACGGTGGCGGCCACGGCGAAGGTCGCCAGCCCCGCCAGGAAACGTCGTAACGACAAGGCGATCACTCCTCGACGCGCAGGGGTGCGTAGGCCCGAGGAACCAGCAAGCACGGCGGGAGTGGCGGCTGCACCGACGCTCTTCTCCAACGGGCAGCCACCACTAGACCGGATTGGTCTATACCAGTCAAGAGTGTGAATACGCGATTACGCCGTCCGGTGGCGCGGGTTGCGCCGTCTAGCGCGCCGTCCGGCCCCGCAGCAGCGACGCCAGCGCGGCGACGGCGGCCATCACGGCGGCCGCGCCGAACACGGTGATCAGTCCGTCGTGGAACGGACCGGACACCAGCTCCGGGAAGAACGTATTGCCGGTCAACGCCGCGACGTGATCCGGGGGCAGGGTTTTGAGCACGCCACTGGGCGCCAGCAGGTGCGCGATCGGACTATCCCCCAGGAATGCCGCGAACAGGGTGCTCACCGGCGGCAGCGAGGCCACCGACCGCGCGGTCGCCAGCGGCACGCCCTGGGCGGTCAGGCCGGCGGTGAGCGTGGTCGGCAGCGAGCTGGCCAGGCCGACGATCATCAGCGAGAAGAACACGCCGATGGACAGCGACGTGCCCGAGTTCTGGAACGTGGACCGCATGCCCGAGGCGACGCCCCGGTCGGCCGCCGGCACCGAGCCCATGATCGCCGAGGTGTTGGGGGCGGAGAACATGCCCTGCCCGGCGCCGCTGAGGAACAGCAGCAGCGCGAACACCGGGTAGGAGAAGTTCACCGGCAGCGCCAGCAGGCCGAGGAAGGCGATCACCACCAGCACCAGGCCGCCGGTGGCGAACAGCCGCGCGCCGAACCGGTCGGACAGGAAGCCGGAAACCGGCCCGGCGGCCAGGAAGCCGATCGTGAGCGGCAGCATGTAGATGCCGGCCCACAGCGGTGTGTCCTCGAAGTTGTAGCCGTGCAGCGGAAGCCAGATGCCCTGCAGCCAGATGATCAGCATGAACTGCATGCCGCCGCGGGCGATGGCGGTCAGCAGCGCGGCGATGTTGCCGGCGGCGAAGGCCCGGATCTTGAACAGTCCCAGGCGGAACATCGGCTGGGCGATCCGTGTCTCGGCGATGCAGAACACCACGAGCAGCAGCAACCCCAGCCCAAGTCCACTCAGGACAGTGGGACTGGTCCAGCCGGTGGAATGCCCGCCGTAGGGCTGGATTCCGTACGTGATCGCGGCCAGCAGCGCCCCGGTGCCGGCGGTGAAGGTGATCGTGCCGATCCAGTCGATGCGGGCCCGCTTGGGCGTGCTGATCTCCCGGAGGCTGCGGTAGGACCAGATCGCGCCGACCACGCCGATCGGCACGCTCACCCAGAACACCGCGTGCCAGTCGATCACGGCCAGCAGCCCGCCGGCCAACAGGCCGATGAACTGCCCGGCCAGTGCGGTGATCTGGTTGATGCCCAGGGCCATGCCGCGCTGCTCGGCCGGGAACGCGTCGGTGATGATCGCCGCCGAGTTGCCGGTCAGCATCGCCCCGCCGAACGCCTGCACGACCCGCCAGCCGATCAGCCACAGCGCGCCGGCCCCGCCCAGGAACGGATCCAGCGACAGGGCGATGGACGCCGCGGCGAAGATCGCGAAGCCCACGTTGTACATCCGGACCCGGCCGAACATGTCGCCGAGCCGGCCCAGCGCCACCACCAGCACCGCGGACACCAGCAGGTAGCCCATGATCATCCAGAGCAGGTAGCTGATGTTGCCTGGGGCCAATGGATCCAGCCCGATGCCGCGGAAGATGGCCGGCAGTGAGATGATCACGATCGAGCCGTCCACAGTGGCGATGAACACGCCGAGCGTGGTGTTGGACAACGCGATCCACTTGTAGCGCCCGCCGATCGCGGGGGCTTCCCGCACCGCCGTCACAGCTTCTCCGCCAACCGGTCCAGCAGCGGCAGCACGGCCAGCAGCCGCCGTCGCTCCACCGCGGTGAACTCCTCGGCCAGCGCCCGGGTGATGCGCTCGGCGCTCTCCGATCGCCGCTGCGACAACATGTTCCGGCCGGCCGGCGTGATCGAGATCAGCATCTTGCGGCCGTCCACCGGGTCGGCCGCGCGCGACACCAGGCCGCGACTCTCCAGTTCGGACAGGGTCACTCCCATCGCCTGCGGCCGGATCCGCTCCAGCTCGGCCAGCGCGCCCGAGGTGTTGGGCCCGTCCCGGTCCAGCCGGGCCAGCACCGACACCTCGGACAGGGTCATGTCGCCCACCGCGTGGGCCTGTCGCAGCCGGCGTGCGATCCGGCCGACGGCGACCCGCAGGTCGGCGCCGGCCCGGACCACGTCCGGGGACAACTCCTTCAGCTCCGCCACGACTAGTAACAGTAGATTTATCAGTCTGGAATGACAAGCTCTCGCTCGAGTAACCGATCGGTCACTCTGAGTATCCAGAAATAGTTCAAGATTCAGTAGGCCGAATAGCCGAGAAAAAAATAGCGTTGACAATTCTTGACGCATCCCGCCCCACCTCGCTCGCATTCGCGTCGCGAATCGGTCGACACCACCCCCACGCTCACTGTGAGTAGCATTACTGCTCCGTTCGTGTGCATCACTGAAACGCTCTTGAACCCGTGCGGGGGCCGAGCTAGCTTCCGAACAGCGCCTAAAACCGGCGGAAACCTGGGGGCCGAAGATGAACTCATCGCTGCCCGAAGAGGCAGAGCGAGGCTGAAGAATCAGCGCCGTCGCTTACCGTCAATAAAGTTTCGCGAACACTGACAACGTTGTCGCGGCATTTTCGCCGGTGCTGCGGCGGATTGGTGGACGCATGCGTACGGGGACCGCATGAGCGGCAGGCTGCCGACCTGCTTCCGCTGGTACTGGTTCAGCCAGACCGCCAGCTTCGTGGGGGATCGTCTCACCGGCTTCACCGCACCCAGCATCGCCATCCTGGTGCTGCACGCCTCCAGCGCCGAGGTCGGCGTGCTGTCCGCTACCGGCTGGCTGGCCTACCCGGCCTTCGGCATGCTGGCCGGCGGGCTGCTGGCCCACGTCCGCAAGCGCCCGGTGCTGGTGGCCGGCGAGCTCACCCGACTGGTCGCGTTCGTCACCGTCGGCGTGCTGGCGATGCTGGGCCACATCAGCGTGGCCGGCCTGATCGTCGCGGTCGCCGTCGCCGGTGTGGCCACCGTGTTCGGCGACGTGGCCAGCCAGACCTACCTGCCGACCCTGGTCGAGCCCCGCTCGCTGTTCGCCGCCAACTCCCGGCTGCAGAGCTCCGACAGCCTGTCCAAGCTGATCGGGCCGGCGCTGGCCGGCGCGGTGATCGGCGTCGTCGGCCCGCTGGCCGCGCTGGCCGTCAACGGCCTGCCGTTCGCGCTGTCGGCCTTCGGCCAGTCCCGGGTTCGCACCCTGGAACCGGTGCCAGTGCCGGCCCACCGCGATCCGGTGCTGGTGCGGATCCGAGACGGGCTCACGCAGGTCAGACGGACGCCGATGCTGCGTCAGATCGTGCAGGGTTCGGCCATCCGCAGTTTCGGCATCGGCATCGTGGATACCGTGTTGCTGCTGTTCGCCTACCGCGCGCTGGGACTGTCCAGTGTGGGCGGTGGCCTGCTGCTGGCCGCGGGCTCGCTGGGCGGCCTGACCGGCGCCTTCCTGGCCGCGCGGCTGGCCGCCCGGTTCGGCGTGCGGCGGATGATGCTGCTGTCCGGCTTGGAGGGGGCCTCCTGGGTGGCGTTGCCGTTGAGCCTGTTGTTCGCGCCGGTCGCGGTGCTGGTGGTGATCCGCGTGTTCTCCTCGGTGTGGCTGCCGGTGTGGGCCGTGCTCACCACGGGCCTGCGCCAGTCGCTGGCCCCGGCCGGGCACGAGAGCACCGTGCACGCCACCGCCCGCACGCTGGTCTCGTCGGCGACACCGGCCGGCTCGCTGGTCGGCGGGTTCGCCGCCGGGCTGGCCACCAGCTGGCTCGGCGTCACGCACGGGCTGGTGCTCGTGCTCACGGCGGGCGGCCTGCTCGCCAGTTGCAGCGTGCTGGCGGTTCGCCGCGCCAGCCAAAGTCTTGTCCAGCCCGACCTGGTCCCGGCCTGATTGGGGAAAACCGATGCACCCGTTGACAACACGAAGGATCAACGCCAAAGAATTCGCCGACATCAAGCACACCGTGGCCATCCGCTCGCGGGCCCGGCACGGTCTGCTGGCCGACCCCGGCTACGCCGCGCCGGTGCCGCAGGAGGTCAGTCTCCAGCTCACCTACCGCTGCAACCTGCGCTGCACCCACTGCTACCAGTGGAACGAGCAGGGCTTCTTCCGCGACTTCAGCCCCCAGCGCCAGAAGACCGAACTCGACATCGACATCGTCGAGAACGTGCTGCGCACCACCGCGGCCACCCGCTCCAAGCTCTTCCTCTGGGGCGGCGAACCCCTGATGCACACCAAGTTCGGCCAAGTGGCCGAACTCCTGGAGCGGTATCCGCGCACGGTCAACATGTGCACCAACGGCCTGCTGTTCAAACGCAAGCTCGACGACATGCTCCGCATCGGCGAGAACCTCAACCTCCTGGTCAGCCTCGACGGCCTCGGCGAGGACCACGAAGCCCTACGCGGCAAGGGCACCTTCAAACGCACCATGGACAACATCCAGATGATGCTCGACCTCAAACGCGACGGCCGCTTCCGAGGCGAGCTCTCCCTGTCGTGCATGGTCTCCCACGTCACCGTCGGCAAGATGTACGAGTTCATGGAGTGGGCCGAAGAACTCGGCGTCAACACCGTCTACTTCCAGTTCCCCTGGTACATCAGCCCCGAAGTCGCCGGCCAGATGGACCAGGTCTACGAGCAGTCCTTCGCCTGGCTCAAACCCGACACCGGCACCAAACAACCCACCTGGCACTCCTACACCTACCAACTACCCGAAGACCAACTCCCGGTCTTGCGGGAGTCCATGGCCCGCCTCGCCTCCCGGCCCTGGGGCGTGCGCGTGCGCTACCAGCCACAACTGGAGGCCGACGAGGTCGAGGACTTCATCCGCGGCACCTCCCGCCCCGCGCAGAACCGCTCCAAGTGCCTGGCCGTGTCCAACCGGATGGAAGTCCACGCCGACGGCAACGTCAGCTCCTGCAAGTTCTTCCCCGAGTTCGTGGTCGGCAACCTCTACGACACCGAGATGACCGAGCTGTGGCAGAGCGAGGCGTTCCGCCAGGTCCGCTCCATCCTGTCGACCAACGGCATGATGCCGGTCTGCTCGAAGTGCATTCTTCTTTACCTGAACGGGGTGTGACATGGACACGGTTGAGGACAAGGTGCGCGAGGTCCTGGTCGGCGTGCTGTCCAACGGGATGACCCCGGACGAGGTCGGCCGGGACGTGGACCTGGTCGAGGAGTACGGCCTGGACTCGCTCCAGATGATCTCCTTCCTGCTGGGCATCGAGGACACCTTCGACCTGGAGCTGGACTACGAGAACCTGGAGCTGGACGACCTGCGGTCGGTGGCGCAGTTCGCGTCCTACGTGCGACAGCTGGCGCCGGCGGCGTGACCGTCCGACGTGGCTCTGGGGTAGTCCTGGGCACCTTCGACGCGGAGCGCTGGTGGCGGCCGGAAGACCTGGCGACGCTGCCGGCGGCCGGCTCGGCCGAGGGTGTCGCCGAGTCGATGGACGAGCTGCTGGCCGGCTTCTGCGCGCCGGGGGATCTGCTGGTCACCCGGCGACCGGTGGCGCCGGCGGTGGTCGAGGGGTTGGCGGCGTGCGGGATCACGTTCACGGGGCATTCCGTCGACGCTGACGGAACCGTGGAAAGCGCTGTCCTCGCTGACCCTTCGACCCGGGAACTGCTGCGGGCCTACGGCGAGCTCCGCCCGTACGCGGTGCTGCCGGACACTGTCCGTCTCGATTGGACGGACGGGCTGCCGGACGGCGACGTAGTCGCGGAGGTGAACTCCAAGACGTGGTCCAACGAGCTGGCCGTGGAACTCGGCCTGCCGGGCACCGGCACCGTGGTCCGGTCGGTCGAGGAGCTGACCGCCGCGGTAGACGGAACCGTGGTGGTCAAGGACCCGTACGGGGTGTCCGGGCGGGCGATGCTGGAGGTCGGCACGCCCGGTGTGCTGCGGGCCGTGACCCGGACGCTGGCCCGCCAGGACCGGCGGATCGAGTTGCTGGTGCAGCCGAAGTTCGACAAGCGGCTGGACTTCTCCGGGCATCTGGAGGTGTTTCGGGACGGCCGCTGGGAGTTCCTGGGCGTGCAGGGCATGAACAACCGGGGCTTCCGCCACATCGGCTCCGCGCCGGCCTCCGACGAGCTGCTGGCCCTGGTCGAGCGCAGCGGCTACGTCGACGTGCTGGGCTCGGTGGCCAAGGCCGTGTCGGCGGCCGGCTACTGGGGTCCGGTGGGCGTGGACTCGATGGTGCTGGCCAACGGGACCGTCGTGCCGATCCTGGAGGTCAACGCCCGCCGGTCGCTGGGCCTGCTGGCGCTGCGGCTGGAGCGGCGCATGCCCGGATTCCGGCTGTGGCAGCTGGATCTGCGGGTGGCTGAGGGCCAGGGCGTCGAGGACGTGATTGGCGCGGTGCAAGGCCTGGATGTGGTGGTGTTGAGCGGCAGCGGGCTGGCCGCGCCGGGCGGACGGGTGTACTTGGGGTTGGTATGCCCGTCCGCCGAGGTCGGCCGCCTGCAGGACGCGGTGGTGGCCGCACTGGCCGCCGCCGGGCTGACCCCGAGGGGAGTCGTGGATGCCGCTTGACATCGGGCTGATCGGCGCGACCGGGATCGCGGAGAAGGCAGTGCTGCGCCCCAGCGCCGCCTTCGACGACGTGACCGTGCGGGCCGTGGCGGCCAGTGATCCGGTGCGGGCCAAGGAGTTCGCCCGCCGCAACGGCATCGACCGCGTGCACGGCTCGTACGCGGAGCTGGTCGCCGATCCCGGTGTCAACACGGTTTACGTGTCGCTGCACAACTCCGCGCACCGGGAGTGGGTGGTCGCCGCCGCTGAGGCAGGCAAGCACGTGATCGTGGAGAAGCCGCTGTGCCTGTCAGCGGCGGAATGCGCGGAGATCGCCGCCGCCGCGGCCGGCGTGCAGGTGATCGAGGCCGTGCCGACGATCGGCCATCCGTGGGCGGCGGCGGTCCGGGAGATGATCACCGACGGTAGGTACGGGCCGCTGACCGGGATCCGCACCGAGATCCGCTTCGGCGTCCCGGTGGCGGGCAGCTACCGGGAGCGGCCGGAGCTGGGGGGCGGCATCTTCCTGGACAGCGCCAGCTACTGGCTGCAAGCCGTGCAGGCCACGGTCGGACTCGACGGCGCGGTCGGGTCCGGCCGGTCGGCCTTCGACGGGGCAGGCGGCGTCGACCGCTCCTTCGACGCGACCCTGACCTGGCCCGACTGCACCGCCGAGCTGCACTGCGAGGTCGGCGACAAGCACCTCGCCAACCACGAGTTCATCTTCGCCGAGGCGTCGGTGCGGATCCGGAACTTCCTGCTGCCGGCGGCCGGCACGCTGCCGCTGAACCTGGTCATCCGGCGGGCCAACGGGACCAAAACCGTGGAAGCGTTCCCACCGGTCGGCTACTACGACCTCCAGCTGGCCCGCGCCCGTGACATCGTGGCCGGTGGCAGTGGTGAACTCGCCGCCGCCATCGACCGCATCACGCTGATGGCCGCCATCCATCGGCAGGCCAGGGAGGCGTCATGACAAGCATCAACAGCTACCAGCGGCATGTCGACGACGAGCAGTTGGCCGGCGTGCTCGCGGCGTCGGGGGTGGAGCCGAACCGGTTGGCCGGGCGGGAGGAGCTGGGCGAGGCCAGCTACAACACCGCCTACCGGCTGCGGCTCACCGACGGCTCGGGGCTGGTGCTGAAGATCGCTCCGGACCCGTCGATGCCGGGCCTGTCCTACGAGCGCGACCTGATGCGGACCGAGACCCTGTTCTACCGCACGGCAACCGCGCTGCCGGTGCCCCAGGTGGTGCACGCCGACTTCTCCCGATCGGTGTTGGACACCGACTTCCTGCTCATGACCGAGTTGCCCGGCGGGAACTGGTACGGCCTGCGCGAGGAGATCGGCGACGCCGACCGGGAGCGACTGCGGCGGGACCTCGGCCGGCTGGTCGCCGGCCTGCACCGGATCACCGGTGAGACTTTCGGCTACCCGCAAGGGGAAACCTCGCCGAGCTGGCGCACGGCGTTCCTGGGCATGCTGGACGCGCTGCTGGCCGACGCCCTGCGCTGGGAGACGCCGCTGCCGCGCTCGGTGACCCAGATCCGCCAGCTGATCGGCGCCAACGCCTACGTGCTCGACGACGTGACCACGCCGGCGCTGGTGCACTTCGACCTGTGGCCGGGCAACATCCTGGTGCAGGACAAGGAGATCACCGGCGTCGTCGATGGCGAGCGGGCGTTCTGGGGCGACCCGCTGGCCGAGATGGTGTCGCTGGCCCTGTTCGGCGACATCGCCGACGACGCCGCGTTCCTGGACGGCTACGGCGGCATCGAGTTCACCGACTCGGCGCGGCGGCGGCTCGCGCTGTACCGGACCTACCTGTACCTGATCATGCTCATCGAGGGCGACCCGCGCGGCTACTCGGGGCCGGACCGGGCGGCCCTGGTCAAACTGACCTCGATGTGCCTGCGCAAGGCGTTGGGGGAACTCCAATGATCGAGATCCTCACCTCCGGTGTCGCCCTCGGCGTGCACGTGCCCGGCCTGCTGCTGGCCGACCGGCTACGGGAGCGGGGCGTGCCGGTCGGCGTCAGCGTGCTGGAACGCCTGCTCCCCGAGAGCAAGCTGGCCACCACCGCGACCATGAAGTTCGCCTTCCACCGGAACTTCCGGGTCGCGCTGGCCGGCCAGAAGGTGGCGGGCTCGCCGGCCGACTCGGTCGATCCGGTGGCGGTGGCAGCGTTGTTCGCCGACTGGCGGGCCCGGGGTGTGGACCGGGTGGTGGTGTTCTCCGGCTTCTGGCTGCCCCTCCTCGCCGGCTACGACTGCGAGATCGACGTGTGCCACGTGGATTCCGTGGAGTCGCCGTCATTCACCAAGACAGTCACGGATCTTGACGTTCGCCATGTGCGGCTGGCTGACGCCGAGGCCGGCACGATCCCGTGCAGCATCCCGGTCAGCACCGAGCCGCCGGTGCCGTGGGCGGAACGCGAGCAGCGGGTGTTCCTGCACGGCGGCGGCTGGGGCATGGGCACCTACCGCGAGCGGGTCGGCGAGCTGCTGGAACACGGGCTGCGGCTGGACGTCATCGCCTACGAGGGCCGGGACGTCACGGCCGAGGGCGTGCGCTACTTCATGGTCGACCCGGAGTGGCATCCCTGGCTGGACAACGGATATCCGCCGTTCGGCCAGGTCCTCGCCGACGGCTCCACCCAGTTCGCGCGCAGCCAGGGCCACCACGGCTCGTTCGACCTGACCCGGGCGGCGATGGCCACCGTGAGCAAGCCGGGCGGCGGCACGCTGCTGGACTCGCTGTGGTCGGCCACGCCGGCCGTGCTGCTGGAGCCGTTCGGCGCGCACGAGCAGCGCAACGCCGACCTGTGGTGCGCCCTGGGCTTCGGCATCCCGTTCGACACCTGGCGGGAGTCCGGCTTCGACCCGGAGTTGTTGCGGCCCTTGCACGAGGCGCTGCTGAAGGCCGATATTCCCGACTATGCCGAGGAGTTGGCCCGCCGATGACGACCGTGGAGACCTCCTGGCCGCTGTCCATCTGGCAGCGCCAGTGCATGACCGACGAGCAGACGCGGCCGGGCGTGTTCACCGACCCCTACTTCACCATCAACGCCGTCGTCGATCTGGACCAGCCGTTGAATCTCGTCGTGCTGCAACGGGCCCTGGACGAACTGCTGCGGCGGCACGAGCTGCTGCGCACCCGGTTCGCCGAGGACGCCCAGGTGGTCGCTCCCCAGGTCGCCGGGGTCATCGAGCAGGTCGACGAGGTCGCCCTGCACTTCCCGGTGCCGGCCGACAGCCCGACGCCGCTCGTGCTCACCGTGTCCGGCAACAAACTTTCCCTGCACCTGCAACACCTGGCCTGCGATCCGCCGACGGTGTGGGCCGCCCTCACTGAGCTCGCCGCCCTCTACACCGCCGAACTCGGCGGCCCGGCCGTGCCGCCACCGTCGGCTCAGTTCGGCGAGTATGTGGTGCACGAGCTGGAACAGGAGCGCGTCGGCCTCGACGCGGCGCGGGCCTGGTGGCAGAGTTCCCTGGGCGGCAAGCGGTTCGCCCGCGTGCGTCCGGACGCCGGCGCCGAGGGTTTCGAGTACCGGGGCGAAGTCCTGTCCGCCAACGACTACGCCGCCCTGGAGCGGCTGGCCCGGACCCACCGCGGCACCGCCTTCACGACCATGTTCGCCGCCCTGGCCTGTGCCATGGGCCCGCGGATGGATGGCGGGGATCTCATCTTCTCCACCGTGTTCCGCAAGCGCGACCGTCCACAGTGGCAGCGGATGCTGGGTCCCTGCTTCGCCCCCACCTTCGTGGCCATCCCCGCGCCGCCCGCCGAGCTGACCGCCGACTACTCCCGGGTCGTTCGCGACGTGCTGCTGAAGTCCCAGCGGCACAACCGTTTCGACCTCATCGAGCTGCGTGGCCTCAGCCCCGACATGGCCGAGTCCACGACGCTGCGCACCTTCTTCGAGCTCATCCCGGCCGAACGCCCGATCGGCCTCGTCTTCGGGCCGGCGACCGGCCGCGTGGCGGAGGCCGCCGGCCCGCTGATGCGCATCACGACCCGAATGAGCGTGCGGGCCCGCAACACCGAGGACGGTTCGGTGGTCGGTCACGTCAGCGGCGGCCCCGGCGGCTGGCAGGAGTCGACGGTCCGCCAGCTGTGGCGGGATGTTGCCGGCATGGTCAGGAGTGAATGAACGGCGTGGTCGTGGCCAGCTGCACGAAGCCGAGCCGTTGCAGGATCGGGCTGCTGTCGTCGGAGGCGTCCACCTGGAGGTAGCGGAATCCCCGAGCCGCCGCCAGCCGGGCCCGGTGCGCCACCAGGGCCTTGAACAGGCCGCGGCCCCGCCACGACGGCAGCGTGCCACCGCCCCACAGGCTGGCGAACTCCGTGCCGCGGTGGAACTCCACCCGCGCCGCCGACACCGCCTCCCCGCCGGCCAGCACCACAAAGCCGAGCTGGTTGTCCGGGTCGGCCAGCAGCCGCCACGCCACCTTCGCGTAGTCGCCGCCGAACACCTCGTTGTGCACCTGGACGAACTGCTCGGCGGTGGCCACGTCGGTCACCGGCACGATCTCCGCCCCCGACGGCAGCGGCGCCTCGGTCGGCAACTCGTCGATCACCGCCACCAGCAGCGCCTCGGCCGGCTCTGCCGTGAATCCCGCTTTCCGCAACCGATCCGCGAGATCCGCCGGCTGGTCGTAGGAGTAGTGCTTCCACTCCCAGGGCAGCCCCAGCTCGGTGAAAGTCCTGACGTGCTTGGCGATCGCCGCGTCCGCGGTCCGCTCGTCCAGGTCGGTGCTGACCACCCCGGCCCAGTCGTCCTCGATCAGCACGTCCCCGCCGGCCCGGCGGATCTGACGGTCGAATTCCCGCAGCACGAAGTCTCGGTCCACCGCCGCAGTATGCCGCCCCGGCCGATCTGAAGCCTCCGCATTTCACCGGCGAGCCCTTCGTCATGAAGGGCCCCATCCTCACGTTGAACGTGCGGGCGGCGGGCCTAGTCCTTCGGGCGGTCGTCGATGACCCGCTTCAGCTTGCCGACCGACCGCTCCAGCGTCTCCGGGTCCACGACCTCGACCGCGACCGTCACGCCGACGCCGTCCTTGACCCGGCCGACGATCTCGGTGGCCGCGGCGACCCGGAGTTCGGCGGCGGCGTCCGGGCGGGCCTCGACCACCACGGTCAGGTGGTCCATCCGCTCGCGGCGGCTCAGCCGCAGCTGGAAGTGCGGGGACAGGCCGGCGGTGCCGAGCACGATCTCCTCGATCTGGGTGGGGAACACGTTCACCCCGCGCAGGATGATCATGTCGTCGCTGCGGCCGGTGACCTTGTCCATCCGCCGGAACGCCGGCCGGGCGGTGCCGGGGCGCAGCGCGGTCAGGTCCCGGGTGCGGTAGCGGATGATCGGCAGGGCCTGCTTGGTCAGCGAGGTGAACAGCAGCTCGCCGGTCTCGCCGTCCGGCAGCACGTTGCCGAAGACCGGGTCGATCACCTCGGGCAGGAAGTGGTCCTCCCAGACGTGCAGGCCGTCCTTGGTCTCCACGCACTCCTGGGCCACCCCGGGCCCCATCACCTCGGACAGTCCGTAGATGTCGACGGCGTGCAGGCCGGCCCGCTGCTCGATCTCGGCCCGCATCTTCTCGGTCCACGGCTCGGCGCCGAAGATGCCGACCCGCAGCGAGCTGCCGGCCGGGTCGATGCCCTGCCGCTCGAACTCGTCGAGCAGGGTCAGCATGTACGTCGGCGTGACCATGATGATCTCGGGCCGGAAGTCGGTGATGATCTGCACCTGGCGCGCGGTCATGCCGCCGGAGGCCGGGATCACCGTGCAGCCCAGCTTCTCCACGCCGTAGTGCGCGCCCAGGCCGCCGGTGAACAGGCCGTAGCCGTAGGCCACGTGCACCTTGTGGCCGGGCCGGCCGCCGGCGGCGAAGATGGAGCGGGCCATCACGGTGGCCCAGGTGTCGATGTCCTCGGCCGTGTAGCCCACCACCGTCGGCTTGCCGGTGGTGCCGCTGGAGGCGTGGATGCGCCGGACCCGCTCCTGGGGCACGGCGAACATGCCGAACGGGTAGTTGTCGCGCAGGTCGTGCTTGGTGGTGACCGGGAAGTTCGCCAGATCGGCCAGCTCGCGGCAGTCCTGCGGCCGCACCCCGGCCTCGTCGAACTTCTTGCGGTAGAAGGGCACGTTCTCGTACGCGTGCTGGAGTGTCCACTGTAGACGGATCAGCTGGAGCGCCCGCAGCTCGTCGACGGACAGCCGCTCGACGGCGGTCAGCTCCTCGGCGGCCGGCGCCGCATCCCATCCTGCGGTCATCGTCGACTCCAGTGTTAACTGACCGAACGGACGGTTAAGAATGTGCCCTGGTCGCGGCCTTGTCAAGGATGCGGGCACGGTGTCGCCCGCTGTCCTAAACTGGGTGTGAGGGGGTGACCACAGGGCGAGAGGAAGCAATGCCGCGAGCAACGATTCGCGATGTCGCGCGGGCGGCGGGCGTGTCGGTCTCCACGGTGTCCAGGGTGTTCACCCGGCCGGAGCTGTTCCGCGACGAGACGCGGCTGAAGGTGCACGCCGCCGCCGAGCAGCTGAACTACTCCCCCAACCGCAACGCCGCCTCGCTGACCACGGGCCGCACCGCCAACATCGGGCTGGTGGTGCCCAACCTGGCCAACCCGCTGTTCCCGGAGATGATCAAGGCCGCCCAGCACGGCGCTCGCGAGCACGGCCTGGCCGCGCTGCTGGCCGACAGCGACGACAGTGCCGCTGACGAGGAGAAACTGGTGCACGCCCTGGCCAAGGACGTGGACGGGCTAATCCTGTTCTCCTCGCTGCTGTCCCAGGAGCAGATCGCCTCGGTCGGCCCGCTGCGGCCGCTCGTCTTCGTCAACCGGCACGTGCCCGGCCACCGCAGCGTGCTCGTCGACGCCCCGCACGCCATGTCGCTGCTGACCCAGTACCTGGCCAATCTCGGACACACCGCCGCCACCTACTACCCCGGGCCCGACAACTCGTGGGTCGCCCACGACCGCCTCGCCGCCCTGCGCAAGGCCTCGTCCGCCGCCGGCGTCGAGCTCACCGTCGCCCCCATGGGCCCGGCCACCTTCGAAACCGGCAGCGACGCCGCCGACGCCCTCGTACGGCGGCCGTTACCGACCGCTGTGCTGTGCTTCAACGACCAGATGGCCATGGGCGTGGTCGCCCGGCTGCTGCAACTCGGCGTCCGGATCCCCGGGCAGACCAGCGTCACCGGCTGGGGCGGGACCAAGATGGCCGCGTACTCCACCCCGGCCCTCACCACCATCGCCGCGCCGCTGGCCGACCTCGGCTCGGCCGCCGTCGCCGAACTCCTGTTGGCCCAGAACGACGAGCCCGACACCGACCCGGCCCCGGTGACCCTGGAGGCGACGCTGCTGGCCCGTGCCACCACCGGCCGCGCCCGTGACTGAGTCCTATTCGGACAGTCGAGCCGGCTTGGGCACGCTCGGATACACCAGGCGCGCCACCACCGGCGGCACCAGCAGCAGGAGGATGCCGAAGTAGTTGATGTCGTGGAAGACGGCGGCCAGCAGGAAGGCGACCGCCATCGCGATGGCGCTGCCGATGGCGTTGAACAGCCAGCGGACCGTGATGCCGTCGCCCTCGACGGCCAACTCCGGGTGGGCCCGCACGGTCCAGCTCATCACCGCGTGGCAGGTGCTGTTGACCACCATGGTGCCGATGTAGAGCAGGCAGGTGAACTTGTCGGTGCCGAACGCGCCGACCATCTGGGTGGCGAACGGCAGCACCACGACCGTCAGCAGCCACAGCAGGTTCACCATGAACAGCATCTGGTTGTAGGCCCGGATGTGCTCGAACAGCCGGTGGTGGGCGATCCACTGCCGGCTGATCACCACGAAGCTGAGCAGGAAGCTCCATATCTGCTGCTGGTGACCGGTGACCGCCTCCAGCGGCTCGCCGTGCGCGGCCACCACCTCCGGCACGATCTCGGTGAGCGGCAGCACCAGCAGGGTCAGTGCGATCGCGACGACGGCGTCGGTGAAGAACACCAGGCGTTCGGGCGACTTCTCGGTCATCGGTTCCCTCGGGCAGATCGGGACAAGTCATGGCGCGCGGCCGGGCGGGCCAGCCTAACCGGCGGCCGGACTGTACCGCGCGATCACCGGCGCACTGTGTCCATTCGGGATACGAGGACGTCACCGTGGGGGAAGCCGGGGCTCCCCTCAGTCCCCGAGCCGGGCGGCCGCCATCGTGGCCAACTCGGTGCGATTGCCTATGCCCAGCTTGGCGAAGATGTGCGAGAGATGGGTCTTCACCGTGCCCCGGCTCATGAACAGCTTGGCGGCGATCTCGGGGTTGTTGAGACCGGCGGCCGCCAGCTTGGCGACGCTGAGTTCGGTGGGCGTGAGGCTGGGCCAGCCGGCCGACGGGCGGGAACGGGGGCCACGCGTGCGGCGGACGTACTCGATGGCTTCGTCCAGGGACATCATGGCGTCGCTCCGGGCACGGGCCGCGGCGAGGACCTGGTCATCACCGGTGAGGGTGGCGATGGCCTCGACGCTGTCCACGCAGCCGAGGCGCAGTCCGTGGTCGACGCGGATGGCGAGGGCGCGGTGGTGCAGGTCGAGGTCGCTACGAAGGTGGCCTTGCTGCTCATAGGCGTCGGCCAGGACGCGGGGCATGCGCAGCTCGCCGGCCATGGTGACGGCGCGGTCAAGGAGCGCGGCAGCCTCCTCGTGGCGGTCGAGGCCGATGAGGGCGGCGGCGAGGGATGGCAATGACTGCACGGCGATGCAGGTGACCCGCTCGGTCGGCGCGGCCGCTTCGCGCAGCCAACGCTCGGCCTCGTCGAACTCGCCGCGGGCCAGGTAGAGGCTGCCCAGCGCGGATGCCATGCCCGGCACCACAACCGGCACCTCGGCGTTGCGCACGAGATTGAGCACCGGCTCCATCAGCCGCAATCCGGCCTCGGTGTCGCCGGCAGTGGCGTGCACGGTGGCCAGGACGCCGCGCGTGCTGCCGACCCGGTTGTAGTCGCCGAGCGGCGCCGCGATCTTGACCGCTTCCTCGGCCAGATCCCTCGCGAGGTCAAGATCCCCGGTGACCCGGGCGCTGGCTGCCCGGAAGCCGAGCGCCGTGGCCGCGACACCCCGGTCGCCCCGCCGCAGCAGCTCCGCCGACGCGCTGGCCAGCAACGGCACCGCCTGCTCGTGTTCGTCCCGCAGGTGCAGCACGATCCCTTGCAGCGCAAGGGAAGCATCGCGTACGAACTCGTCCCCCGAGACCTCGGCCGACCGGAGCGCCGTCAGCCCCTGCTGCCAGGCCCCATCCAGATCCGCGAACAGCCGGCCCACCGCCTGGAGCACCAACGGCAGCCCCCGGTCCCGCTCGTCCGCCGCCAGCTTCAGCGCCTGATCCAACGCCTCCACGCCGAGCCCAACCGGCCCCGCAACATCCGCCACGAGCGCCATCCCGGTGAAGAGCCTGGACTGCAACGGCGAACTGTCCTCCGGCGCCCGCTCGATCGCCCGCCGCAGGAAGTCGATTCCCTCGTGTCCCGGGCCGCTCAGATGCCACAGCCAGGCCAGCCCCGCCGCCAGCCGCCGCCCCTTCTCCGGGTCCCCCGCCGCCAGGCCGTGGTCGAGCGCCGCCCGCAGGTTCCCGTGCTCCGCCTGCATCCGAATCCGCCACACGTCTTTGTCCTGCGAGTCCCCGCCCTCCGTACAGGCCAGGAAGTGGTCGAGGTGGCGGTCCCTCGTCGCCTCTTCCTCGCCGGCCTGCTGGAGACGGGCGGCGGCGTACTCGCGGATGGTCTCCAGCAGGCGGTAGCGGCCGTCCTCGGCGACGACCAGCGACTTGTCGACCAGGCCGGCCAGCGTTCCCCGCACATCCCGGTCGCAGACGGCGCGGGCGGCGTCGAGGGTGAAGCCGCCGTGGAAGACCGCGAGGCGACGAAAGGCGGTCCGCTCGGTGTCGTCGAGCAGGTCATGGCTCCACTGCACCGAGGCCGCAAGCGTTTGCTGTCGGGTGGCGACGCCGCGTGGACCCCGTGTGAGCAGGGAAAACCGGTCGTCGAGGCCGGCTTCGATCTGCTGCGGGGTGAGGGTGCGCAGCCAGGCCGCCGCCAGCTCCAGGGCCAGCGGCATGCCGTCCAGCCGCTCGCACATCGACGCCACCGCCGCACGACCGGCGTCGTCCAGTTCGAACCCCGGCACCACCTGCCGGGCTCGCTCCACGAACAGCGCCAGCGCCTCGCCGGTGGCGATCGGCGGCACTCGCCAGACCGCCTCGCCGGGAATCCCCAGCGGCTCCCGGCTGGTCGCCAGCACCGTCACTTCCGGGCAGGTGCGAAGCAATTCGGCGGCCAGGTCCGCGACCCCGTCCAGTACCTGCTCGCAGTTGTCCAGGCCCAGCAGCAGCCGGCTCCCCCGCAACTGCGGCGCCAACTGGCCCGACCCGACCAGTGCCCCGATCGCCTCCGTCACGGCGTCGGCGACCAGCGCGGGCTCGGTGATCTCGGCCAGGTCCACCCACCAAGCGCCCTGCGGCCAGTACTCGGAGTGGTCGGCGGCGAGCTGGGCGGCCAGGCGGGTTTTGCCGCTGCCGCCGGGACCGGCGAGGGTGACGAGCCGTTCGCCGAGCAGCAGGGTGCGCAGTGCGGCCAGCTCGGCGTGCCGGCCGACGAAGGTGGTGAACTGCAGCGGCAGGTTGTTCGGCACCTGGTCCAGCGACCGCGGCGGCCGGTCGTCGCCGATGGCGTACAGGCGGATCGGTGACATGAGGTCACGCAGTCGGTGCACGCCCAGGTCATAGGGCCGCAGTGGCAGCTCGGCGGCGGTGGTCGCCGACAGCAACGTCTGGCCGCCGTTGGCGATCTGGCACAGGCGCCGCGCCCGGCGGACGGTCGGCTCGCTGTCGTCGCCGGTGTGCAGGGCGATCCGCAAACGTTTGGCGTTCGGGTCGTCCGCGAAGCCCTGCCGAAGGTCGTCGGCCGCGGCGACCGCCTCCTCGACCGAAGCGAAGGCGGATTTCGTGGCGTCCAGCAGCAGCGCCAGCCGCCGCCGCGACTCCCGCGCGGGGTCGTTCGGCCCGGCCGCGCCCAGCGGGTCGAGACCGGCGGCCAGGTGCGTCACGGACATGCCTGGTCATCCTGCCAGGCCGGGCGGCATCGGCCACCCCACCCGAGGACATCGGCCACCTCGCCCGGCCATCTCGGCCACCTGGCAGATATATCGGCCACCCGCGGCGGCGAGGCTTTGACCAGCAACGCCAACCCGAACTCAAGGAGCACGAGATGTCCGAGGTCATCGCCAACATGTCCATGTCGCTCGACGGCTTCGTCGCCGACACCGACGACGGCATCGAGCAGGTCTTCGGCTGGTACGGCAGCGGCGACGTGGCGGTGCCGACGGCGGTGGAGTGGGCGACCTTCCGCACGTCGGAGGCCAGCGCCGGGGTGCTGCGGCACGGGCAGGCCACCATCGGCGCGCTGCTCGGCGGCCGGCGGCTGTTCGACCTGACCAGCGGCTGGAACGGGACGCACCCGATGGGCGTGCCGGTGGTCATCGTGACCCACACCGTGCCCACCGACTGGGCGCACCCCGAGGCCCCGTTCACCTTCGTCACCGACGGCATCGAGAGCGCGGTGGCCAAGGCGAAGGCGGCGGCCGGCGGCAAGAACGTGGCGGTGGCCAGCCCGACCATCGTCCGCCAGTGCCTCGACGCCGGGCTGCTCGACGCCGTGCAGGTCGACCTGGTGCCGGTGCTGCTGGGCAAGGGCATCCCGTTCTTCGGCGAGCTGGCCACCGGCCCGGTGCAGCTGGACGGTCCGACGGTGGTGGAGGGCGAGGGCGTCACCCACCTCACCTACCGCGTCCGCCGCTGATCCGCCGCGTCGGCGACTGTCAGGATGGCCAGTGCGTTGACCTTGAAGGACTGCCGGTTTGCGACAGGACGACCAATGCGTCGTGGGCCGATCCGATCGAGGCCCAGTTCGGGCCCCTGCGCATGTTCACCATGGCCAACTCGAACTACTCCAACCGCGCCGCCCTGGCTCGCGCGCTGCACGCGTGCCTGCGCTGGCGCAACGCCGACAACCGCCCCCCGACGTCATCGCCGCCCAACGCCGCGAACGCGTCCGCGTCCGCAGCGAACGCCGCCAACGCTGGGGCGGCCACCCGAAACCCAACCCGCCTGACGACATGGGCGATCCTTCACGATCCACCGTTCTCGAGCAGCGGTCGGTAGCGGGGTGTCAGCGTATCCGGCCACCTTCGGTCACCAGCCACTCGCCGGTCTCCCAGTCGGACGGGCCGTCCTCGATGCGATAGCACAGGTCGAATCGGATATCCAGGCCCGGCCAGGGGTGATGTACCGAGACGACGCGGAAGATCTCCTCAAGGCCGGAGAACGTGGTCCCTTCGGGTTCGGGAAACATCAGCTCCAGTCCGGCGCGGGTCAGGTCGGTCCAGAGCGCAAACTGCCACTCAGTCTGCGTCCGCCACTGGTCGTAGACCAGCTCGAACCGAGGCTCGCGGCCAACGACGAAGTCCCGGATATCGTCACGCAGTTCGGCCGACGTCGATGGGAGGACGAACGGCCACTCCTCGCCGGTGGGATAGCGGTACATGGTGGACGCCGAAGCGATCGCCTGCACAAGGTTGCGCCACTGCTCGGGTGACGTGGAGCTACCAGGCACGTTCACGCCAGTGTGGTCGACCCGTCGGACGTGTCCGGCGAGACGGCGGGTCAGGTCTGGCATCTCGACCCTCGCCGTGAGCGCCTGCCGACCGGACGTGCCCGCGCAGGTCACGATGGACTGACCCGTATCGAGGACGATCTCGGGTGCAGGTACCTCGGCCAGTACGAACGCTGTCACGGGACGGGCTTCGCAGGGCTGCGGCGGGGTGAGGGCCAGGCGGTCTACTGCCCCGCCCCGCACGCCCGCGGAGTCGGCGGACTTGGCATACGACACATCCGAGAGCAGAGTACGCAGCTCGCCGAGGAAGGCGTGTGATTCCGGCGTCACAGGCAGTACGAAGGTGATCTCGGACAGGCGATCCATATGCGCGACCGTAGCCCATTCACATCAATGTCGGCGAGATCGTCACGTGCTCACGCCGGTACGGCAAACTGTGCACCCCCTTCAGCGACCCACGGGTTGACTTGTCCCCTAAGGGTTTCGCATCACCGCTTCCGGGACGGCCAGGTCCTCGGCGGCGTAGACCGCCCGAACGGCGGCCGGGTCGTCGCGCCCGCAGGCGTCGGCGATCCGGTCCATGAGCAGGTCGAAGTCGTCGCCGGTACGCCCCTTGTACGACTCGTCCATGCGCCCCCATTCGTCCCAGGGAAGGGTCTCCACCTTGAGCACGGAGGCCAGGTCCCGGATCAGGTTGCCGCGGATTTCCCCGGTGCCCCAAGCGAAGTCGACGCCGTGGACACCGAACAGGCCGCCGTCGACCTCCCCGGTCCGATACCACTGCCAGGCCTCACCACCGGTCAGGAACTCACCAGGGGCGAGGTCGTCCGGCCGCGGCACGAACGTGTGGCCCAGGTGCTCGACATCGACCCGTCGCCACCGGTCGCCGTCCCGGTACTCGGTGATCCAGTGGTCGAGGTTCTTGCCCTCGACGAAATAGGTGCCGAAGCCGCATCGGGCCCGGGCCGCGATTCCCCGTTGCCGGAGCAGGGCCGTGGCCAGCGTCGCCCAGTGCCGACAGGTGCCGACCACCCGTCGGTCCGGCGGCCTCAGCACGTGTAAGGGCGCCGGGTCAAGCGCGATCAGGGCATCGATCAGACCGCTGGCTGGGCGAATGTTCCGTTCGCCCAGCCGTTGCTCCGGCACGCCGGCCGCCGGAGCGTCAGTGGGCTGGATGAACAGGTGCGTCACCGCCGAGCAGATGCCGACCGGGTCCTCGGGCAGGCCCGTGGTCAGCGGGACCTGCTCCGGGGACACGGTGGTGAACACACCCGGCATGGCGTAGTCGATGCCCATGCCGCCGATACTAGGGACGGGGTCTGACAGTCCTCGGAAACACCGGGCTTGGCGTCGACAGGACGTCCTCGCCGCACTGGTCGAGAATGCGCCCGGCCGCGGCCGGCAGGAACGGCGTCAGGTGCTCGGCGATGTCCCGGCACGCCGCCACCAGCTCGGCCAGCACGGCGTCCAGCTCGGCCGAATTCCGGTCCAGCTGCCAGGGTTTCACCGCCTGCACGTACCGGTTGGCCTCGTCGCCGATGCGCACCACGGCCTCGACCGCGCGCCGGAAGTCGAAGTTCCGCAACGCGGTGTCGATGGTCTCAGGCGCCGCGACCCGGGCCGCCCGCAGCGCCGCCGCGGCCGGATCTTCCTGTGCGCCAACGGGAACCACGCCGTCGCGGTACTTCGCCACCATGGACACCGTGCGATTGACCAGGTTGCCGATGTTGTTGGCCAGGTCCTCGTCGAACCGCGCCGTCAGCCGGGCGTCCGAGTAGTCGGTGTCGCCGGTGCGGGCCACCTCGGCCAGCAGCCACCAGCGCAGCGCGTCGATCCCGAATTGTGTTGCTGTCACTACGGGATCGGCGGTGTTGCCCAACGACTTCCCGATCTTGCGGCCGTTCGCGGTGAGGTACTCGTGCACCAGCACCCGGGACGGCAGGTCAAGACCGGCCGAGAGGAGCATCGCCGGCCAGTAGACGGCGTGGAAGCGGATGATGCCCTTGCCGATCACATGGACGCGTTCGCTGTCCTGCCACCAGTCGCCGGCGCCGGTGACGTAGTTGACGAGGGCGTCGAACCAGACGTAGATCACCTGGTCCGGATCGTCCGGCACCGGGATTCCCCAGCCGCGGGCCCGGGAAACGCTTCTGCTGACACTGAAGTCGTCCAGGCCGGCGGCGACGAAGGCCAGCACCTCTCGCTTTCGGGTCGCGGGCTCGATCTCGATGACGTCGTCGGCGATCAGCCGCGCCAGCCGGTCCTGGTAGCGGCTCAGCCGGAAGAACCAGTTGTCCTCGGCGACGAGCTCGGGTTTCTCCTCGTGCTCGGGGCAGTCGCCATCGACGAAGGCCTCACAGCCGACGCAGTACAGGCCCGTGTAGGACTTCCGGTACAGGTCGCCACTGCGCTCGCAGGCCCGCCACAGCCGCTCGACCGTCGGCCGGTGTCGGGGATCGACACTGGTGCGCACGAAGTCGTCGAAGGACAGGTCCAGGGCGTCGGACAGTGCGACGAAGCGGTCCGCCATGCGGGCGACGTAGTCCGCGACCGCAATGCCTTCGGCCTCGGCACTGCGCACGTTCTTGAGCGCGTTGTCGTCCGTGCCGGTCTGCGCCCGCACGTCGTCGCCACGCTGTCTCCGGTGCCGCGCAAGGACATCCGCCTGCACCAGCTCCAGCGCATGGCCGATGTGCGGCGACCCGTTCACGTACGGGATCGACGTCGTCACCAAGGTCCGGCCCATGCACTTTAGGCTAGGTAGGCCCCACAACCGGTTTACGGTGTCGGTCGATGACGGCCCGCGCCCGGGCGGTTTTCACCGCCGCGGACAGGGTGTCGATGTCGAACGAGCCGTAGTGGCGCTGCCCGTTGATGAAGAACGTGGGCGTGCCGGAGACGCCGGACAGGTCGGCCGACTGGACGTCCTGGGCGATGCGGGCCTCGAACTGGTGCCGCTTGAGGTCGTCGTGGAAGCGCTCGCGGTCCAGCCCGAGCTCCTCGGCGTAGGACAGCAGCTCGACGATGCGGAGGTTTTCCTGGCGCTGCATCAGCAGATCGTGCATGGGCCAGAACGCCCCCTGCGCGGCCGCGGCCTCGGCCGCCTCGGCGGCGATCTGGGCCTGCGGGTGCACGTCGGTCAGCGGCAGATGCCGCCACACGTAACGGAGATCGGTGTCGGTCAACAGATCCCGCACCACAGGTTCGGCCAGACCGCAGTAGGGGCACTGGAAGTCGCCGTACTCGACGACGGTGACCGAGGCGTTGGCCGGCCCGCGGATGTGGTCGCGCTCGGGGTCGACCTCGTCGACGAGGTCGATCAGCTGCTCGGACGTCCCGAGCAGGGCCAGGGCCTTCTTCTTCGGCGACATGAACCGCGTCGTCCGGTACACGGCCCAGGTCACCGCGGCCGACAGCAGCACGGCGGTCAGCACGCCGACCTTGGCCTGGTCCAACTCCGGGCCGTCGAAGGCCAGGGTGGCGATCAGCAGCGACACCGTGAAGCCGATGCCGGCGATGGTGCCGCTGCCGGCGACGGCCAGCCAGCCGACCGGCGGCCGGATCCGGCCGCGGCTGAGCCGGGTGATCAGCCACGTGGAGCCGAACACCGCCACCGGCTTGCCCACGACGTAGCCCAGCACGATGCCCAGCGTCACCGGCGAGGTGTAGGCCCGGGCCAGGAAGCCGCCGTCGATGGCCACGCCGGCGTTGGCCAGGCCGAACAGCGGCACGATCACGTAGCTGGTCCACGGGTGGAACATGTTCTGCAGCCGGGAGTTCGGCGACAGGCTGCGGTTCAGCCCGACCGTCGCCTCCCGGGCCAGCTCGGCCGTCGGCTGCTCGCGGAACAGCCGGAACAGGCCGGTGGCCCGCTCCAGGTCGTCCCGGGCCGGCGTGTAGGCGGAGGTGGCCAGGCCGACGCCGAGCCCGACGACCACCGGGTCCACGCCACTCTCCAGCAGGGCCAGCCATGACACGAAGCCCAGCACCGCCAGCACGACGCCGCTGCGCACGCCGACCACCCGCAGCACCACCAGCACGGCGAACACCACTACGGCCATGATCAGCGGGAGGACCCGGATCTGCGAGCTGTAGGCGATGGCGATCACCAACAGCGACACCAGGTCGTCGACGACAAAAACCGTGAGCAGGAAGACCCGCACCCGGTCCGGCACGCCCCGGCCGAGCAGCGTGAGCAGGCCCAGCGCCAGCGCCGTGTCGCTGGACATGGCCACGCCCCAGCCGTGCGCGCCGGGCCCGCCGAGGTTGACCACGGTGTAGATCAGCGCCGGCAGCACCAGCCCGACCAGGCCCGCCGTGAACGGCAGCAGGAAGCGCCGCCGGTCCCGGAAGTCGCCCAGGTCGAACTCCCGCCGCGCCTCCAGGCCGACGACCAGGAAGAACAGCGTCATCAGCCCGCTGTTGACCCATTCCCGCAGGTCCGCGGCCACTTCGAAACCGCCCAGCCGCACCGACAGCTCGGTCCGCCACAGCGTCTCGTACGAGCCGGTGTCCAGGTTGGACCACAGCAGCGCGACGACGATCGCCGCCCCCAGCACGCCCGCACTGGCCGACTCGGTCCGCAGGAACGCCCGGACCGGGGCGGCGATGCCGCGCTGCCACAGCGTCCGCTGCCGGGTGGGCTCGCTCACGAACGGGGAGTTTACCCAGCGGGAGCGGAATTCCGGCTGGTCAGCGGGCGAAGTAGCCGAACACGTCGGCTATCACGTCCACAGTGCCGAGGTGGTTGAAGAAGTCGATCGTGCCGTCCGCGCCGACCGGCACGATCACCTGGTTCTGGACGATCCCGCCGGCCCCGAAGCTCAGGTTGGACACCGCGGGCCGGGCTGTGCCGCCGGGGAAGACCGTGAGGTAGCTGTCGGCCGTGCCGTCGGCGACGGTGACGTTCAGCACCACCGCCGTCGCGTCGGCCGGCACGCCGCCGACCCCGGCGACGCGCAGCGCCCGGCTCTCGCCCGAGCCGACGCTGCCACTGCCCTCCCTGGTGTCGAGCAGCCGGCTCGGCGCCAGCGGCGTGAACGGCGCGCCGACCAGCGTCGGCGGGTCGACCAGTGAGTAGGCGCCGACGTAGTCGACGACCACATCGGCGCTGCCGGCGTGGTTGTAGAAGTCGACCTTGCCGTCCAGGCTCACACCGACGACGACCAGGTTGGACGTGGTCTGGCCGGGCACGAAGTTCAGGTTCGAGGAACCGGGCAGCGGCTGGCCGTCCGGGAAGGCGGTGAGATAGCTGCTCGCGGTCGGGTTGGTCACTGTCACGTTGAGCAGCACCGCGGTGATGAAGCCCGGGGACTCGTCGAGCTGTCCGGACAGGTCGAGCGTCCGGGTGCCGTTGGGGCCGACGGGACCGCCGCTGTCGCGCGTGTCGAGCACCCGCGTCGGCTGCTTGGTGACCAGGGCGTGGCCGGTGGTGGCCGGCGAGTCGGCGTAGTAGCCCTCGAGGTCGGCGATCACGTCGACCGAGCCGAGATGGTTGACGATGTCGATCGTGCCGTCCGCGCCGACCGGCACCGTCACCAGGTTCGGCACGGTCTGGCCGGCGGCGAAGTTCAGGTTGGAGGTGCCGGGTTTCGGCTGTCCGTCCGGGAAGACGGTGAGGTAGCTGTCGGTGGTCGGGTTGGTGGCGGTCACGTTCAGGACGACCGCGGTGACGCCCGTGGCGGGGACGCCGTTCGCACCGGTGACCTTCAGGCTCAGCTGTCCGCCCGCGCCGAGCGTGCCGCCGCCGCGGGTGTCGAGCACGCGGCTCGGACCGTCCTGTGTGTACAGTCCGCCGACCCGCACCTTCTGTGTGGTGGCCGCCGTGGCGCCGGTCGAATCCGTGATCGTCAGTGTGACGGGGTAGGTCCCGGGCACGGCATAGGTGTGGCCGCCGCCGGTGTAGGTCGAATGGACCGGCGCGCTGCCGTCCCCGTAGTCGACCGCGTAGTCGGTGATCTTCCACGGGTCCGTCGACGCGCCGGCGTCGATCCCGACCTCCAGCCGATCACTCTGATAGGCGGTCAGCCGGGCGACCTCGGGTCCCGGCTCGTTCACCTGCACGTTGGCGGGATCGTGGTAGGTCACGCCGGAAGGCGCCGTGACGGTCACACCGCCGAAGTACGGGGACCCGTTCGCGTTGGGCTTCTGGTAGACGTGGCTGGCCGACGGGGTGGTGGTGACGACCGGGGCACTGCCGTCGCCGAAGTCGAACATGTAGGTCATCGGCGTGGACCAGGGATTGCTGGCCTGCACCGTCGCGGTCACCGGCAGCGGGTAGGGGCCCTGGTCCGGCGTCACCTGGTAGCTGGTGATCTTGAAGGGGTCGCGGAACTCGATCGCGCCGCGGTCGTGCGTGCCGAGGCCGGTGATCAACGGATCGTCGACCCGCGGCGAGCCGGTGAGGTCGGTGGCCAGTTCGCCGGGCGCGTGGTCGTCGGCCGAGTCGATCAGCGGCGAGCTGTCCTGCGGCGTCGGGTCGGGGGTGATGGTGGCGAACTTCGGGTCGGTGACCAGATCGTGCGCGCCCTGCCCGGTCGCGGCGGTGAACGCGTCCAGACTGCTGTAGACGGTGCCGGCCCAGCCGTAGAGGTCGTTGTTGGCCGCCTTGAACAGGTTGTAGGCCGAGGTGGTGCCAGCGGTGGCCGACGCGGCGACCGCGATCTCGCCGGCCCCGCGCGTGGTGCACCCCGCCGTGGCCAGGCCGGTGTTCCCGACCAGCACGTTGTTCTCGATCGAGGCCCCGGCCGACGCACCGGCCAGCGAGATGCCGGCCAGGCAGTTGTTCAGCACGGTGTTCGAGGTGAGCACCGCGCCGGCCGAATCGCTGACCTGGATGCCCGGCCCGAGGTTGCCCCTGATCACGTTGGTGGTGACGACAGCCCCGGTGACGCCGGACTCGACGGCGACCCCGGGGCCGCTGGCATGCGTGAAATGGTTGCGGCTGAGGGTGATCCGGCTGCTCGCCCCGGCGATGTCGACGACGGGGGCGGTCCCGGGCTGCGGTCCGGAGGCTTGCACGCCGTCAACGGTGACGTCGGTGGAGTCGTCGATCACGACCGGGCCCGCGGTGCCACCCACCACGAAGTTGCCGCGGACGACGATGTCGTGCACGCCGTGCATCGTGACGCCGTGCGGTTGCTGGTTCCCGTGACTGTCGGCTCCCAGGCTGATCTGCTGCAGGAAGCCGTTGTTCCGGTCGGCCAGGAACGTGATGGGCGCGCCCGGCCGACCCGACCTGGTGATGTCCAGCTCGCCCCAGCTGCCGCCGGTGATGTGCACGGTGTCGCCGGGCTGGGCCACCGCGGCCGCGCCCTGAACCGTGCAGAACGGCTGCGCCACCGTGCCCGGCCCCTGGTCCCAGCAGTTGCCCAGCGGGATCACCCACAGATCGGCACCGCCGTCGGCGTGGGCGACCCCGGTGGTCAGCGTCGTCAGGCCCAGAACGGCGGCAAGCGACGCAAGAACGGCGCGCGTGCGCATGGTGTGCTCCCCCTTGGGCCGGCATGGCCCACCTCGAACCTGCGCAGGTTCTAACACGCGGGGAGCGCGGACCGACAGCGCCCGATCAGCCGCTCTTCGGCGATACCGGCAAAACGCCCTCAGCTGAAGTCGAGGTCGGCGTTGCGGCTGCGCTTGAGCTCGAAGAAGTGCGGGAAACCGGCCAGCACCTTGGCCGCGTCGAACAGCTCGGCGGCGCGCTCGCCGCGCGGGATGGAGGCCAGCACCGGGCCGAAGTAGGCGACGTCGTCGATGTGGATGGTCGGCGTGCCGACCTCGTCGCCGACCGGGTCCATGCCGCGGTGGTGGCTCTTGCGCAGCTCCTCGTCGTAGTCGGTGCTGCCCGCGGCGGCGGCCAGCTCGGCCGGCAGCCCGACCTCGGCCAGCGCCTCGGCGATCACGACGTCGTAGTCCTTGTTGCCGCCGTTGTGGATCCGGGTGCCCAGCGCCGTGTACAGCTCGCGCAGCACGTCGTCGCCGCGCAGCTGGGCGGCCGCGATGCAGACCCGCACCGGGCCCCAGGCACGGTCGCAGAACTCGCGGTACCACGGCTCGATCTCGCGGTGCTCGTTCAGCACCGACAGGCTCATCACCTGGAAGTGCAGGTCGATGTCCCGGTGCTGCTCGACCTCCAGGATCCATCTGGACGTGATCCAGGCGAACGGGCAGGCGGGGTCGAAGTAGAAGTCGACGCGGGTCACGGTGTTCCCCCCTTTGGGACGGCTTTCGCGCACCCTAGGCACATCAGCCCCGTTTTCGCCACATGAGCCTCCCAGGTGGCACGTGGGCGCAAGTGCGAAGCGCAGGTGGCGACACTGTTGTCCGTTCTCATCGAACGTGGCACGTTCAACGTCAGGAAAGGGCCTGACGTTGAACGTCAGGGAGGGTCCCTTGATCTTGGGGGCGACGCAGCTCTGAAACACGGCGTGGGCGTCTCATCGAGGTTGGCCTGTCTCACTGAACCGATACGACGACGTGGACTCGCCCCAATGCTCGCTATGCCGATGAGAGGTCGGTTGAACTGTGACAATGCGGCCAATGTGCCCTGTCGGCTGAGTCTGGGTGAGTGGGACTGTAAGGACATGGAGGTGCACCCACTGACCAGGCCAGGGGGTGGCGGCGCGGTGGAGAGCGGTCTGCCGACGACGTCGGCAACTCTCCTGCGGCCCGATCAGGGGTGGACACAGGCCGGCGCGAGCGTCTCCGTGGACGACAGGATGATCGGTCTGGCACCCGTCGATGAGGCGCTGAGGGCAGCAGGCGTGGTCCGGTGGCAAGCCGGCGGAGGAGCTGGTCATGTCCACACCCAGTGCGCTGCTACCGGTCGACGAGTTCGACATCGACCCCGGTTCCCTGTCTCACGCGTCGAAGACCGGCGCTGTGTCCGAGGAATCGAATCTGTTCCCCGCGGAAAGTATTTCGGTATGCGGGTGAGGTTCT
This sequence comes from Kutzneria sp. CA-103260, assembly GCF_018263855.1. GTDB lineage: Bacteria > Actinomycetota > Actinomycetes > Mycobacteriales > Pseudonocardiaceae > Kutzneria. Next base: position 7,195,047 of record NZ_CP073318.1, read on the forward strand.
GCGCGGTTGGCGGACACGGAACGACCATCCGGGTCCATCGCAGGCCGCCGTCCGGCGGGTCTGCGGGCGTCCGCCCCACGCGCCTGCGCCCGTGGCGGACTGACGGGAGCCACGATGGAAACGCTCAACTTCGACAGCGATGACCTGGAACTCACCGAGGAATTCCTCAGCAAGGCCTACACCAGGATGCGGATCGGCGGCGATGCCGCGGACACCCACGCCCAGGTCTCACGCAACGTCGTGGGACCGGTCAGCGTGGACCAGTTGGAATTCGACTACGACATGCGTCACGACGCCAACGTCCTGGACAAGATCTGCCTGGGCAGTGTGCACTCCGGCACCATCGTCCGACAGTATTTCCCCGACGGAGCGGAAGGCTGCTTCGGTCCCGGCGACGTGTTCGTGTACACCCCGGACAACCATCCCTACGCGGGTGTCATCCGCAGGTCCCGCTACAACCTCATCTTGATCGAGCCTCAGCTGCTGACCCAGGTGGCCGCCACCGTTCCCGGCCGCAGACCCGAACCGGTGCGGTTGACCGGCGACCGGCCGGTCTCGCCAGGGGCCGCCCGGCACTTGCGGCACACCATCGCCTACCTGCGCAAAGGCGTCTGCGCCGACCCTGCCTTGAGCGAACAGCCGCTGCTCGTGTCCACCGCTTCCCAGTGCCTGGCCGCCAGCGTGCTGAACGCCTTCCCCAACACCGCGCTCACCGACCCCACCATCGAGGACCGCCACGACGCCCACCCGGACACCGTGCGCCGCGCCGTCGCCTTCATCGACGACCACGCCCAGGCGGACCTCGCCGTGGCCGACATCGCCGCGGCCATCCACGTCAGCGTCCGCACGGTGCAGTTGGCCTTCCGGCGTCACCTGGGCACCACTCCCATGGGCTATCTGCGCCGGGTCCGCCTCACTCATGCCCATGCCGAACTGGTGGCCGCCGACCCCACGACCGACATCACGGTCACCGCCATCGCCGCCCGGTGGGGCTTCTTCCAGCTCGGCCGGTTCGCCGCCGCCTACCGTGCCGCCTATGGCTGCACCCCGCATCAGACCCTCGTCCACCGCGGCCCCTGAGTTTGTCTGGAGGTAACGGGACGGTCGTGGGGCAAAGGGCCGGGTCCGTCCGGCCTGTCGGATCCGAGACCTTGCGTTTTCTGCATGCCCGACGCCGCCTGCCGCGTTATCGGCATGGCATGGCCGTGCGGAGCGGACTTCACTGAACGGTATGCGGCAGGCAGCCGCGGACACCGTTACTGCACCGCCGCGTGGCCGTGAACAACCGGAGCCCGTCCGCCGAGCGCCACCGGGGCAACTATGGCGGCAGCGTGACCTCAGCCGGCACGCGCGGGCCCTGCACGCCCGGGAGGACCCATGCCGACCTCGGAACGTGAGACGCTGGTCGCTGAGGCTGTGCTCGACCTGGCCACCCGCACGTACGAATCAGGTGTCCTGGACCTCCTGCACGATCTCACGACCTCCATGGTCACGCTGCTGAGCCTGCGGGCCGCCGGGACGACGATCCTGAACGAGATCGGACAGGTGGACTATCTCACCGCTTCCGACGAGGTGTGCCGACGGCTGGAGGAGGACCAGTTCAGGCTGGGGGAGGGGCCGTGCGTGGACAGCACTCGCAGCGGCGCCGTCCTGCCTCCGATCTCGCTGCGCGCTTCAGGCTCGGGCCTGGAGCGCTGGCCCCGTTTCACCCTTCGGGCCCTGAGTGTCGGCGTCACCTGCGTCGCCGCTGTGCCGCTGCGGGCCGGCGAACACACGCTCGGCGCCGTCAACCTGATGAGCACCAGCCCCTCGGTGCCGACTGAGCAAGACGTCTGCCTGGCGCAGGTGCTGGCCGACGCCGCCGGGGCTTGGCTGTTGCGGCAGCGGGTGCTGCGCAGCAAGGACGAGATCCTCGATCAACTGCATGCGGCCCGGAACACCGCCATCATGATCGAACAGGCCAAGGGCGTGCTGGCGGCCCGTCTGGGGGTCGATGTGGGAGAGGCATTCCGGCTGCTGCGCGCCCACGCCCGCGCCGGGCGGCAGGAGCTCGGCACGCTCGCCGCCCGAATCACGCGGGGAGAAATCCCGAACGAACTCACCGCGACGTCCTGACATGTCGGCCAACGGCGAAGACACCGCAGGCAGCGCCCTGCCAACCCCCGACCGCGTGGAGGAATTCCTGGCCGATCTGGGCCGCGCCGTCCGAGCCGGGCGCGGCCTGTGTGCGGTGCCCACCGACACCACACGCCTGTTCGGCATGGACGCCCTCACTGTGAGCGTGGTCCACGGCGGCTTGCCGGAACTCGTGTGGTGCGATCCGGCGGAGGGCCTGGGCCCCGCGCTGGAGGAACTGCAGTACACCCTCGGCGAAGGCCCCACCCTTGAGGCCGGTCGCCAGGGCCACGCCGTGATCGAGCCCGACCTGGCCGCAACCGATCCCGTCCGTTGGCCCGCCTTCCTGCCGGCCGCCGCCCAGACCCCCGCCCGCGCCGTCATCGCCGACCCGCTCCAGCTCGGCATCATCACAGTCGGCGTGCTGACCGGCTACCGCACCAGCCCCAGGGACTCGACCACCGCTCAACGGCGCGATATCCGCCGCCTGGGCCGAGTCCTCCTGCTCCTGCTGCTGGTGGACAGCACGGGCACCGGGCCGGCCGACGCGACCGGACCGCCGACCGACCTGTTCCTGCACCGCGCCGAGATCCATCAGGCCACCGGCTTTCTCGCCACAAGCCTCGGCATTCCCCTGGACGAAGCCCTGCTGCGGCTGCGGGCCCACGCCGCCGCCCAGGACCAATCCCTGACCGACCTCGCCCATGCCCTGCTCACACACCGTCTGCCGCCCGACGCGCTCATCCGACAATGAGCTACGGCATGGTCATGCGGTTCAGCGACTGGTGGTCGCATATCCCCGTGGCCCTAGTCGGCGGCCAGGCGGAACACGGGCCAGCCGACCTCGGTCCGCCAGGACCCGGGATCCGGGTCGTCGCGAGGTCCGACGAGATAGGTCTCGTGGACGGGGCCGTCCACGGCGAGGGCGTGGTCGACGACCCAGGCGCCGAGGCGGCCGTACGTGACGTCGATGTCGTCGTGCGGTCCGAAGTGGACGGTGACGGCGAGTTCGGCCGGCGGAAGGACAACGGGCGTCACCCGCCCACGGGTCGGTGGGTCGGCGACAGGGCGGTGGACCAGCACCGCTCCGCGGCCGCCGGTGAACAGGTCGTTGGCGTAGCGCCCACCCGGCGGCCCGAGCGACGGCCGGCCGGCGACTGCGGCGTCGAGTTCGGCCATGGCCTCCGCGTACCAGGACAGCACCTCGTCGTGGTCGACGACCCCCTCAACCGCGGCGACCGTGGTGGCTGGCACCGAGCGCAGTTCGACGTTCGGCAGGCCCTCGTCGGAGCGGAGCAGGTGGCGCAGCGAGACCACGGCGGCGCGCGTGCGGTCCAGCTCGGCCTCCAGACGCCGCAGGTGCTCGCCGACCAGGCCGGCGCGTTCCGACGTGTCCTCGGTGGCGAGAATCTTCGCCACGTCGGACAGCGGCACCTCCAGCTGACGCAGCCGGTGGACGACCTGCGCGGTGGGGATCTGGTCGGCGGTGTAGTAGCGGTAACCGCTGAACGGGTCAACCGCCGCGGGCTCGATCAGCCCGGACTCGTGGTAGCGGCGGAGCGTCCGCACGCTCAGGTGGGTCAACTGTGCGAACTCGCCGATCGTCAGACCACGGGCCATGCCCCCACTCTGCACCCTCCCCACGCCACGCGCTTGACCCTCTCCCCGCGGGAGACCCCAGCGTGAAAGCACCACGCCGGAACGGAGAGGCCCCGACATGAGCACACCGATCGACACCCGCGAGCTGCCCCAGGTGATCACCGACTACCTGGCCGCCCACCAGGCCCGCGACCTGGACCCGGCCATCGCCGGCTACACCGAGGACGCCGTCGTCGTCGACGAGGGCAACACCTACCGCGGCAAGCGTGCGATCCGCGACTGGCTGGCCCGCTCGGCCAGCGAGTACACGTACACCATCGAGCTCGTCGCGGCCCAGCGCGTCGACGACGAGCACTACGTGGCCGTGCACCACCTCGAGGGGGATTTCCCCGGCGGTGTCGTCGACCTGCGCTTCCAGTTCACCCTGCGCGATGGCCTCATCGCCGAGCTCGTCATCGAGCCGTGATCTCGCTCGGCCGGTACGGAGCCTGGCTCAACCCCGTGTACGACGATCCGAGCCGAATCGACCACGCAGTCGAGGCCGAGGCGCTGGGGTACGGCACCGTGTGGCTCGGCCTCGGCCAGCGTGACGAGAGCGGCCTGCGGCTGGTCGAGCAGGTCCTGGACGCGACCGGACATGTTGTCGTGGCAACAGCGATCGTCAACATGTGGACCAACGACCCGGCCGCGCTGGCCTCGTCGTACCACCGGGTCCAGGCCCGCCATCCCGACCGTTTCCTGCTGGGCATCGGACTCGGCCACCCGGAATCGATCGCCGGCTACCGCTCGCCGCACCAGCGCATGGAGTCGTTCCTCGACACCCTTGACGCCGAGGGACTTCCCGGTGACCGGCGCATCCTCGCAGCCCTCGGGCCGCGGACACTGCGGCTGGCCGTCGACCGCTCCGTGGGCAGCCACCCCTATCTGACCGTGCCCGCCCACACCCTGGCGGCCCGCCGCCTGCTCGGCCCGAGCCCCCTGCTCGCGCCTGAGCAGACGGTGGTCGTCGACACCGACCCGGCCGAGGCCCGTCGACGTGGCCGCGAATTCGTCAGCGATCCCTACCTACGACGCTCGAACTACGTCAACAACCTGCTCCGCCACGGCTACGACGAGTCCGACGTAGCCGGTGGCGGGAGCGACCGGCTGATCGACGGCCTGGTCCCGCACGGCACACCCGAGACGGTCGCCGCCGCGCTGGCCGGTCATCTCGACGCCGGCGCCGACCACGTCGCCGTCCAGGTCCTGCCCCGGCCGGGCGAGGGGCCGATGCCCGGACTACGAGCCCTCGCCAGCCAGCTATGAGAGCCCGGTGCGGGATGCCACGAAGGCGTAGATGTCGGCGGTCTCGGCGTTGCGCTGGGCGCGGGTGGCCCCGAAGCCGTGGCCGCCGTGGACCTCCACCCGCAGCAGCACCGGCCGGTCGGAGGCGGTGGCGGCCTGGAGGCGAGCGGCCATCTTGGCCGGCTGCCAGGCCGGCACGCGAGGGTCGTTCAGGCCCACGGTGAGCAGCACCGCCGGGTACTCGACGCCGTCCTCGACGCGCAGGTAGCCGTCGGCGATGAGCAGCGCGGCCAGGCCCTCCTCGGTGGCCACGGAGCCGAACTCGGGCGTGTTGATCGGGCCGTTGTCGGTGAACTCCATCCGGGTCGTGTTGCTGACGGCCACCTCCATCACCATCGCGGCCCACAGGTCGGGCCGGCGCACGATCGCGCCGCCGGTGGGGATGCCGCCCGCGCTGCCGCCGGAGCCGGCCAGCCGCTCGGGCCGGGTATAGCCGGCGGCGACCAGGTGCTCGGCGCAGTCGACGAGGTCGGTGATGGTGTTCTCCTTGTTCAGCAGCCGCCCGGCCAGGTGCCACTCGTCGCCGTGGTCGCCGCCGCCGCGCAGGCCGGCCAGCGCGTACACGCCGCCGCGCTCCAGCCACGGCAGCAGGCGAGGGTTGAACGAGCGCGGCACCACGTAGCCGTACGAGCCGTAGCCGGTGAGCAGGGTCGGGTTGCCGCCGTCGAGCACAATTCCCTTGCGGTGCAACACGGTCAGCGGGATCAGCGCGCCGTCACGGGCCGGCGCCGACAGCTGGGTGACCTCGATGCCGCCGAAGTCGACCGGCGACGGCGGGATCCAGCCGGTGTCGTGCAGCCGGCCGTCGTAGCGGTAGGCGGTCGGGGACTGCGTCCACGAGCTGAACACGATCAGCGCGGACCGGCCGTCGGCGTGCGCGGTCCACTGCTGGATGGTGCCGCCGGCGGGCAGCGGGACGTCCTCAATCTCGCCGCCGGCCAGGGGAATCCGGCGCAGCCGGGCGGTGCCGGCGTCGACGTCCCGCACCAGCAGGTGCTCGCCGACGACTTCGACGCCCAGCACGGCGCGGTCGCCGCCGGGCACCACGGTGCGGCGGGCGCCGTCGGTCAGCGACCAGGCCTGGATCTCGGCCCGAGGGGCGTCCTTGTGCGTGATGACGTAGAGGGTGTCGCCGTGGACGGCGTAGCCGGTGACGTCGTCGGACGGGTCGGCGATCTTGCGCCACTGACAGGTGGCCGTGCTGCCAAGGCCCGACCTCGGTGCGGCGTAGAGGGTGAAGGCGGACATCTGCTCGGTGATCGAGTCGCCGACGGCCGCGTGCGAGACCACCGCGAACATCAGCTCGGAGGTGGCCGGCAGCAGCACGAACGCCCGGTCGATCGGGGCCATCGGCAGCGACGGGTTGTGCCCGCGTCGGGCCACGACGGTGGGCTCGCCCGACCCGATCGGCTGGAACCAGGTGACGCTGTTGTCACGTCGACGGGCCGGCGGCAGCGCTGGGTCGGGCACCGGGTAGCAGTGGCAGACGAAGCCGGAGCCGTCCGGCAGCCAGGCCGGGTTGCCCTGCATCGCGTTGCGCAGGGTGGTCGGGGTGAGCTCGCCGGTGGCCACATCCAGCACGGAGACCTGGCTCTGCTCGGAGCCGCCGAGCGAGATGCCGCAGGCGACCAGGGCGCCGTCGGGGCTCGGCGAGTACCAGTCGATGTTGCTGTGCTCGTCGCCCTCGAACGTGGCCGGGTCGAGCAGCACCCGCTCCTCGCCGCCCTCGCGGACGACCAGCGCCGGCACGTCCCCGGTCTGCCGCAGGAAGAACACGCGGTCGCCGGCCATCGAGAAGCCGCGCAGGTCGACGCTGTCCTTGGTCAGCTCATCCAGCCGGGCCAGCAGCTCGTCCCGCCGCGGCAACCCCGCGAAGTGCTGTTCAGCGGCCTTGCCCTGGTCCAGCAGCCAGTCCCGCAGCTCCGGGCCGTTGCGCTCCATCCACCGGTACGGGTCGGCCAACTGGTGGCCGAACACCGTGTCGACAACGGTCTCCACCCGAGCGTTTGTCATGCCCCCACCCCACACTGGACAGCGCCGTTGGCGAGCGTACCGCCTTGGGCTAAAGTGAACTGTACGGACCAGTTCAGGAGGACGCTATGCGCATCGACGTGCACGCTCACCTGTGGAGCGAGCAGTACCTGGAGCAGCTGGACGGGATCGGCGTGCCGACGCTCGGCCAACGGGGTATGGGCGCCGGCGCGACCGACGAGGAACTGGCCGCCCGGTTCGCCCAGATGGACGCGGCCGGGGTCGACCTCCAGATCCTGTCGGTCACGCCGGTCTCGCCCCATGTGCCCGACGAGGCGGCCGCCGTCCACGCCGCCCGGACCGGCAACGACGAGTACGCCGCCGCCGTCGCCGAGCACCCGGACCGGTTCCGCGCCTTCGCCGCGCTGCCGCTGCCGCACGTCGACGCTTCGGTCAAGGAGCTCACCCGCGCCCTGGACGACCTGGGCATGGTCGGCGCGGCGGTCACCACGTCCGTGCTCGGCCGCGGCCTCGACGACCCGGCCTTCGAGCCGGTGTACGAGGAGCTGAACCGGCGCGGCAGCGTGCTGTACGTGCACCCGGCCGGCGCCGGGGCCGGCTCGGACCTGATCGCCGGCCACAACCTGACCTGGTCGATCGGCGCCCCCATCGAGGACACGGTGGCGGTCATGCACCTGATCCTGGCCGGCATCCCCAGTCGCCACCCCGACATGAAGATCATCGCCTCGCATCTGGGCGGCGCGCTGCCGATGGTGCTCAACCGCACCGACCACCAGGTCCCGTGGGAGTCCCCCGGCACGCCCGAGCTGCCCAGCGTGGCCGCCCGCCGGATGTGGTTCGACACCGTCGGGCACGACCACGCCCCGGCGCTGCGGGCCGCCGTCGACACCCTCGGCCCGGACCGGCTGGTGCTCGGCACCGACTTCCCCTACCAGGCCAAGGCCGAGTACCAGGCAGCGATCGACTACATCGGCCGGACCGTCAGCGCCGAGCAGGCGACCGCCATCCTGGACACCAACGCGGCCGCGATCTTCGGGCTCTAGACGCGTTTTCCGCATCGCGACCTGGTAGCCAGGAAACCGCATGACTGCCGAGATGGCTCTGGCGTGCGGTTCCAGGCCCCGGGCAGTCTCGGTGCGAGTGGCAAGATGTTGTGACAAACTCGGCACATGAGGACGGCCCATTACGGCGTGTCGCACACCCACACCCAGCGATCACGACGCTAACGTTGTGACAACATGTACCCGAAGGTGAAGCGAGTCCGTCGCGGCGGCCGCGTGTACGAGTACCTGGAACTGGTGGAGGGCCACCGGGTCGACGGCCAGGTACGGCAACGTGTTGTGGCAAAACTCGGCCGACTGGACGAGCTGACCGCCTCGGGCCGGCTGGAGCACCTGGTCGCAGGCCTGGCGCGACTGGACTCACCCCCGATCGGCACCCGCCGCGACGTCGGCCCGCTGCTACTGGTCACGCACTACCTGGACCGGCTGGGACTGGCCAAGATCGTTGACGACGCCGCGCCGATGCGGGGACGAGCCTCGGCCACCCACGGCGAGATCATCACCGCGCTGGTGGCCAACCGGCTCTGCGGGCCGGCCCCGCTCTACGACGTGGCCGGGTGGGCCTCCTCCGCAGCGGTGGCCGAACTGATCGGCGTGCCGGCCCTGCTGCTCAACGACGACCGGCTGGGCCGGGCGCTGGAAGCGCTGGCGCCAGAAGCCGAACGGGTCCGCAGCCGGCTGCTGGTCCGCACGGTCGAGACCTTCGCCGTGGCCGACGCCTCCCGACTGCACCTGGACCTGACCGCGGTCCGATTCGCCGGCCGGCACACCGACTCCACGCTGGTGGCCAAGGGATGGGCCGCCGATCGCAGCTTCGGCCGGCAGGTCAAAACCCTGCAAGCCACCACGACAACCGGGGTGCCGCTGTACTTCCGGCCGCACAAGGGCTCAGCAGGCGAGCTCCCCGCGTTCACCGCGGCCCTGGACGCGCTGCGCGCCCAACTCCCCGCCGGACTCGTCGCGATCGCCGATTCCGGCCTGGGCTACCTGAGCACCCTCTGCGCGCTCGACGCCGCCGCAACCCGGTTCGTGGTCCCGTTGCGCGCCGACACCGGCTGGGCCGGGCGCTTCCGCGCCGATGTGGGCACCCTGGACGCCCTGACCCACCTCGATCACCACTCCCGGCGCGAACAACACCTGCCCGCTGACCGCCGAACCGTCTACCGGGGGCTACTGCGGCCATTCCAGGTCACCGACCCCGACACCGGCCACCACCAGCTACGCGTGGCCTACATCCACTCCAGCGAAGAAGCCGCCTCCATCGCTGCGGCCCGCGAACGCGCCCTGACCCAGGCCGAAACCGCGCTGACCAAAATCCGCAACGGACTCGGCGGCCGCCACTACAAGACCAAACACCAGGTCGACACCCGCGTCGCGAAGATCATCGGACCCCACATCGCCGACCTGATCACCGTCACCACCGGACCCGCCCGCCACGGCAAACCCAGCATCGGCTGGCAGCGCAACCCCGACGCCATCGCGGCCGCGGCCGAGTTGGACGGGCTCTACGCCCTGGCCACCAACCTGCCCGATCCACCCGGCCGTGAACTGGCCACGCTCGACGTGCTCACCGTCTACAAAGACCAGTGGATCGTCGAGCAACGCCACCGCGACCTCAAGCAAACACTCAAAGTCCGCCCGCTGTTCCTGCACAACGACGACCGGATCGAAGCCCTCATCGCGATCATCGGGATCGCGCTGCTCATCTACGGACTCATCGAAGCCGAACTCCGCCACTGCCTTGGCCCTGACACCCCGCTACCCGGCCTGCTGCCCGAACACCGAGCCGCGATCCCCACCAGCCGAGCCGTCCTCGCCGCCTTCCACGGCCTCCAGCTGACCTACACCCCGACCGGTCCGCACCTGGACCGGCTGACCCGTGTCCAACGCACCATCCTCGCCCACCTCGACATCCCCCTGCCCTGGCCCGAAAACGCCAACTAGCCCGTCATGCCCGACAGAGGTAGCCGTCCAACGATGCGGAAAACGCGTCTAGAACGCCGGGCCGTCGAAGCGGTCGACGGTGGTGAAGTCCTCGACCGCGGCCCGGCGCAGCTTGGTGATCACCTTGCGCGGGCGGCCGATCGCGATCAGCGCGGCCACCCCGAACCCGTCGGGAATGCCCAGCAGCTCCTTGACCGCCGGATCCTGGCGCATCAGCACGCTGGTCAGCACCCCGCCCAACCCCTCGTTGCGGGCCGCCAGCAACAGGTTGTGGCAGAACGGGTAGATCGACCCGCCGCCGATGATCGACTGCCGGTCCAGGCCGTTGTCCACGGTGGCCAGCGCGCCGAACTCGGCCAGCACCAGCAGCAGCGCCGGCACGTGCTCCAGGTTGTCCCCGAACGCGTCGGGCGCTGGGGTCTCCCGGGCGGCGGCCAGGTCGACGGCCGGCCCGGTCCAGCGGCCGTTGTCCCTGGCCGCGAACGGAACCAGGCCCTCCCGGAGATGCGCCACGTACTCGCGCCAGCCCAGCTGGTAGAGCTCGCGGATGCGGACACGCACGGCCGGGTCCTTGAGCACCAGCACCCGCCAGCCCTGCCGATTGCCGCCATTGGGCGCGAACCGGGCGTTGTCGAGCATCCGCCGCAGCACCTCGTCGGGGACCGGCTCGTCGGTGAACTCCCGGGTGGCCGGCGTGGTGCGCATCGCTTCGTAGAGCTCCATGGGAGCAGCCTAGGCAACGACCTTCAGTCCCGTGTGGACGACCGTTCGGCTCACTTGCGCGTGTAGTAGCTGAGGAACATGTCCACGCCGGAGACGATCAGGCGGTCCGACAGCTTCTTGCCCGGGCTGCGGCCGTACACGCCGTAGACCAGGTTGGGCGAGAGCACCAGACCGGAGAGCTGGAGGACCGCCAGCTCCACGTCGGCGATGTCCAGCAGACCCCGCTCGCACAGCCGGGTCAGCGCCGCCGCGAACACCGCGTGCAGCCGGTTCGGGCCGTGCTCCAGCCAGGTCTCGCCCAGCTCCGGAAAGCGCTTCGACTCACTGGCGACCAGGGACCGCAGGGCCAGCAGCCCCGGCGTGGCCAGCGCCGCCACCCAGGCCCGGCAGGCCTTGACCAGCTCGGCCCGGACGTCCTCGGAGTCGCCGAGCCGGGCCGCCACCAGCTGCTCGACCACCTCCAGCGCGGCGTGCAGCTGGCCGGAGACCACCGCCCGGAACAGGTTCTCCTTGCTGTCGAAGTGGTTGTACACCGTGACCTTGGAGACGCCGGCGGCCGCGGCGATCCGGTCCATGCTGACGTCGAAGCCCTCGTCCAGGAACGCCTGCAGCGCCGCCTGCACGATCGCCCTGCGCTTGCCGTCGGCCCGCGCCCCCGACGGCGCCGCCCGTCCCGAGTCGCCCATCCCCGTACTGTACCAGTCAGTTCAGTTCAGAAACCCGGGTAAACACTTCCGCGCGCCGCGGCCTCTCCCCTGACATGACGACGATGCAGGATCCCTTGCTTCTCACGGCGGTCATGGGCGCGGTGCGGCTGGCATGCTGGGGGATGATGTTGTACGCCGAGCGGGCGCGGCTGCGCGCGCTGGCTCGGCTGTCGCGGGCCGCCGGACCGGGGTCGACGGTGGCGCGCCGGGACGGATCGGGCTGGCTGGTGATCGTCCGCGGGGAGGGCGAATGAGCTTCGAGGAGTTCTTCCGGGAGTCCTACCCCCGCCTGATGGCCCGGGCCGTGGTGCTGTGCGGCAACCGGGCCGACGCCGAGGACGCGGTGGCCCAGGCCTTCGCCGAGGTGGCCCGCAAGTGGGACACCGCCAGCGGTTACGAAGCGCCCGAGGCGTATCTGCACGTGACCATGACCCGCAAGGTGTTCCGGCTGTTCAAGCGGCGCCGGCTGGAGGAGATGGCGGCCTTGGAGCTCCCGGTTTCCCCGTACGCGACGCCGCACGAGGCGTTCGAGGCCAAGGAGGTGCTGGCGGCGGTCGCCGGGCTGCCGCCGATGCAGCGGGCTGTGCTCGTGCACTGCTGCCTCGACGGCCTGAAGCAGGCCGAGGTGGCAAAGCTGCTGCACATCAAGCGCGGGACGGTCGCGGCACATCTGTTCAAGGCCCGCGAGGCGCTGGCGGCCAAGCTGGGGCTGGGAGCCCGGACGCCGGACGACGAGTTGGTCGCGACGGCGCGGCGGGACCGGATCGTGGAGTCGTTGCTGGCCGCCGAGCGGTGGCTGGCCGACGGCTTCGCCGCGGACGAGCGGACCCGGGTTCGGGTGCGCGGCGCGGTGGACCAGGTGCCTTCGTCGCGGAGCTGGTGGGGGCGCGGATGATCACACTGCGCGCGGTGCTGGCGATCCTGCTGCTGTTCGGGGTCTACCTGACCGCCCTGGTCGGCGTGGCCCTCGCCGGCGCGTTGCTGCTGCTCACCGCCGAGGACGTGCAGGGTTACGTCCAGGGCGAGGTCTCCACCTTGAGCGGCACCGTCGTGGGCACCCTGCTCGGCTCGATCACCGTGATGGCCGCCCTGATCAGCGCGGTCTTCACGGTCAACCAGGCAGCGGACACCAACGGAGTTCCGGTCTCCGAGTCGGACGCGCCGGAGCTGTGGGCGTTCGTCCGGGAGGTGGCGGCCGAGGCCGGTGTCCCGCCGCCGGCCGAGCTGCGGCTCACCAACGAGGTCAACGCTTCCGTCAGCGAGGACTCGCGGCTGCTTGGCCTGCTGCCCGGGCGGCGTCGCCTGCATCTGGGGCTGCCGCTGCTGGCCGAGCTGTCCGCGAACGAGCTCCGGGCGTTGCTGGGCCACGAGTTCGGGCACTACCTCGGCTGGCACACTCGTGTCGGCTCGGTGGTGTACCGGGGTTATCTGGCGCTGGACCGCATCCAGCACAACCTCGACGAGGTATCCCTGCACCCGTTCAGCCCGGTGGGGTATTTCAAGCTGCTCATGCGCGGCTACATCTACCTGTACGCACGGGTTTCGTTCGCCGTGCGGCGGCGGCAGGAGTTCGAGGCCGACGCCGTCGCCGCCCGCGTCGCCGGGCCGGAGGCCACTGTCCGGGTGCTGCGGTCCCTGGCTGCCATCGACGCCCACTGGCAGGACTTCGTGCGGAACTACCTCGTGCGGACCGCGGTCACCGGCTACGCGCCCGATGATCCGCAGGCGATGTTCGTCGCGATGCTGGCCGCCCGTCGGCCCGCACTCGATCGGCTCAAGGCGGCCGATCCCGAGGCGGAGAAACACAATCCGTACGCCAGCCACCCCAGCATGGCCGACCGGCTGGCCCGGCTGGCCGACATACGCTCGGAGGTGCCGGCCCGGCTGCATGAGCCCGACCCGTCGACCTGGAGCTATCCCAAACCGGCGCTGCTGAGGCACTTGCTCCCCGACCACAAGATCAAGGCACTGCCGGCCGCGCAGTGGCTGGACAAGGCCGCCCGCCTGACCGCGCCGACCGCTTCCGCCCGGCTGCTGCTCGCCGCCACCGGCGCGGACGCCACCCTCGAAACCGTGCTCCACCGCCTGGAGGCCGGCGAGGCCGCGGAGCTCGCCGCCCGTTTCGACGCCGAGGATCCGCACCGGGCCATGGCTCGCCTGTGCGAGGCCCTGCACGGGCTCGTCGGGCACTACCTCGTCGAAGCCGGCAGCGCCCACTGGCGGCTGTCGTGGACCGGGCCCAGCGACCTCGTCGTCAGCGAACTTCGTTCCGACGGCGTGCATGTGCTTCCGTTCGCCGAGCTCAACACCCTCGTCTTCGACGCCGTCGACCACCGCTCCGGCGTCGAGCGGCTGCGCCTGCACCTGGCTTCCCTACGGGTGGATCCCCAGCGCCCCTACGCCTCCGTCGCCGAGTCCACCACCCTCGTCGCCGTCGACTCCGCGCCCACCCGCCGTGAACGGGACCGCGTGCGGCGGGTCCTCGTGTTCGGCGGCGTCTCCCTGGCCCTGCTCGTCGGCATCTTCGTGTTCGCCGAGATCACCCCCAAACCCTTGCCCCGCAGCCTGAACACCGTGCAGCCCACCATCGCCGTGCCGCCGCCCACCACCTTCCGCTACCCCACCGGCGAGCTGTTACCCAGCTACCTGCCCACCTACCAGCCCAGCTACCTCCGCTCCCTCACGCCGTCCTTCGACCTCCTCGCCCCGCTCCCCGTCACCGTGCGCCCCGGCGACACCCTCTCCCAACTGGCCCGCTGTTACCTCACCACCGTCGCCGAACTCCAGCGGCTCAACGGCCTCGGCGACGCCACCGACCTCAAGGTGGGCCAGACCCTGTTGGTGCCCAACGCCATCCTGGCCTGCCGCTGACAGAACGGAATCCGGATGACACACGCACTGGTGATCGGCGGCGGCATCGCCGGCACGGCAACGGCTCTGGCGCTGGGCAAGGCGGGCGTGAGTTCGACCGTGTACGAGGCGTATCCCAGCGGCGGTGACGACGTCGGGGCGTTCCTCATGGTGATGCACAACGGGATGGACGCGTTGCGGGCGATCGACGCGGCCGGGCCGGTGATCGAGGCGTCGTTCCGCACTCGTGACGTCGAATACCTCGATGCCGACGGGAACATCTATGCCAGCGGCCCGATGGGGGCGAGCCATCCCGACCCGGACGGTCCGCGCACGATGCGACGGGCGGATCTTTACCTGGCGCTGCAAGGGGAACTGTCGCGACGCGGTGGAAAGATCGAGCACGGCAAGCGGTTGGTGGGCGTCGAGACCACCGACCGGGTGGTGGCGACGTTCGCCGACGGCAGCACGGCCGAGGGCGACTTCCTGGTCGGCGCGGACGGGGTCTGGTCCACCACCCGAGGCCTGATCGACCCGGACGCGCCGAAGCCGCAGTTCACCGGTCTCACGCTGGTTTACGGCTACAGCCGCGACGCCTCGATCCCGACCGTGCCGGACACCTGTCGGCTGGTCACCGGAGGTCTGGTCTACGTGACGTCGCCGGCGAACGAGACCTACTGGGCGGTGGGGGTTCCCGGGCAACTGGACGGCGCGCCGAAGCCCGACAGGCTGGCGGCGCAGTTCACCGCCGATGCCCCGCGACGGGTGGTCCTGGCCCAGCAGGACGAAGTCCTGGCCACAGCCATCCACCGCCTGCCCGATTCACTGCCACGCTGGCACAACTCCCACATGGTGCTGGTCGGCGACGCGGCCCACCTGAGTGCGACGTCAGCGGCCCAGGGCGCGTCGATCGCGCTGGAGGACAGCGTGATCCTGGCCATGTGCGTGCGGGACATCCCGGATCTGGGGCCGGCCTTCGCCCGGTACCAACAGATCCGGGCGCCACGGGTGCAGCGGCTGGCGGAGATGGTGGCGAAACCGGTGCGCACCCAGGAAGAGGCCGCGGACAACGCCAAGCCGGAAGTCAGGTCGTGGCTGTACGAGCACGAAATCGACTGGGAAAAGACCATCACGTTGGCATGAGCGCACAGGTCCCCTAGCGTCGGTGGCAGCACTCGTTCCGCTGGAAGGGAATCCCCGTTGACGATCGAACTGCCGGAGGCCATGCGCGCGGTCCGGTTCCACGCCGAGGACCGGTCGCTGAGCCTGGAGACGGTGCCGGTGCCGCGGCCCGGGCCGGGCGAGGTGGTGGTCAAGGTGGCGGCGTGCGGCATCTGCCACTCCGACCTGAGCCAGTTCGACGGGCACATCCCGGCCCGGTTCCCGGCGATCACGCCGGGGCACGAGGCGTCGGGCACGGTGGCGGCGGTGGGCGAGGCGGTGCGGCACTGGAACGTGGGCGACCGGGTGGTGGTCGCGGCCGGGCGGGCCTGCGGCAACTGCCAGTCGTGCCGGCTCGGGGGCAGCATCGACGACTGCGAGGCCCTGGAGATCATGGCCTTCTCCTATGACGGGGCGTGGGCCGAATACGTGGTGACGCCGGCGGTGTCGCTGATCCCGGTGCCGGACGGCGTGCCGATGGAGCAGGCGGCGGTGCTGGCCGACGCGGTCTCCACGCCGTACGGCGCGCTGGAGACGGCCAATCTGAAGATGGCCGAGTCGGTGGGCGTGTGGGGGCTGGGTGGCATCGGCACGCACCTGGTGCAGTTGGCCCGGGTGGCCGGCGCGTCGCCGATCATCGGCCTGGACCCGGTGGCCGGGGTGCGCGAGCGGGCCCTGAAGCTGGGCGCGGACTTCGCGCTGGACCCGTTGGCCGAGGACACCCACGACCGGATCATGGAGATCACTGGCGGCCGCGGCCTGCGGGCGGCGTTCGACTGCGTCGGCCGGACGTCCACGGTGGCGCAGGCCAACGCGGCGATCGGGGCCCGCGGCCGGGTGCTGCTGGTCGGCATCAGCGGCGAGCCGATCGAACTGGGCCGCGAGGGCACGTTCCTGGGGCGCCGGCACACCGTGACCGGGCACCTCGGCTACAAGATGAAGCACCTGGCCGAACTGGTGGAGCTGGTGTCACGGGGACGGCTCGACCTGACCGCCTCGGTCAGCGCGGTGCTGCCGCTGGAGGAGTTCGCGGAGGGCATCCGCCGGCTGCGTGAGCACGACGGCTATCCGATCCGGGTGCTGCTGCGGCCCTGACGGTGGAGACCCGGTCCACCCCGATCTCCACCGGCGGGAGGTCCTGGTCCACCGGGGTTTCTCCGTAGCGTCCGGGGCATGGACAAAACCCTGATGGATATCGCCGGGTACATGGCGATCCGCTTCGCCTTCATCGGCGGCGCGGTGGTGCTGGTGGTGCTCGGCCTGTTCGCGGTAGCGCTGGTGTTGCGGCGCATGGGCAAGCTGAACCGGGCGCGGGACCTGGTCGAGCCGGTGCTGCGCGAGCAGGCCCGGCGCCGAGGCGGGCTCACGAACATGCTCGTCGAGCGCGTGACCAAGGAGCGCCGCTGATGGGCGCGGTGATGCAGTACCTGTTCCTCCGGTTCCTGATGATCGGGGGTGGGGTGCTCGCGCTGGTGATCCTGCTGTTCGTGCTGGCCCTGATCTGGCGGCGGACGGGCCGCTGACATGGCAGCCTGATGTCCGTGCGACTGCTCGATCGGATGGCGCCCGCGTGGCTGGTCATCAGCCTGCTCGGGACCTGCGTTTTCGTCATCACGCTGGCCACCGTGCAGCGGCCGACGCCGGTCTGGCTGTGGTCGCTGTACGGCCTGGCCCTGGCCTGCTGGCTCGGCTTCGCTGCGCTGGAACGCCGCGCGCCACGGGTCGCCGTCGGGTCGTTGCTGGCCTGTCTGCTGGTGTCGGTGGCGTTGATCGGGCCGGCTCCTGACGGCACGCCGGTGCTGCTCACCTGCGTCGCGCTGGCGGTCGTCTGCTCGCAGCCCCGGTTGTCGTCGCGGGCGCTGGCCGGCCTGCTCGTCGGCACGTTCGCGCTGGCCGAGGTCGGCGCCCTGGCGTGGGGACAGGACACCGCCTCCCTGCTCGGCGATCCGGCCGCGCTGTTGATCATGGCTTTGACCGGCCTGAGCTGGCGGCAGCACCAGTTGCAGGCCCGCCTGCACGCCGAGTACGCCGCGTTGGACGAGCGGGCCCGCATCGCCCGGGAGCTGCATGACGTGCTGGCTCATTCCCTTGGCGCGCTGGGCGTGCAGCTTGAGGTCGCCGAGGGGCTGCTGGCCGAGCGTGGGGACCTGGCCGGCGGCCTGCTCCGCGTACAACGGGCTCGCCGGTTGGCCAACGAAGGGCTCGACGAGGCCCGCCGGGCCGTCGCCGCCCTGCGGGCCGACGTGCCACCGCTGCCCGAGGCGTTGGCCCAGCTCGTGGCCGACGGTCGGCGGGATCGGGGCCTGGAGGTGGAATTCTCGGTCACCGGAGCCGAAAGGCCGCTGTCCGCCGGCACGTCCGTGTCGCTGCTGAGGATAGCTCGGGAGGCGCTGACCAACGCCGCCAAGCACGCCCCCGGCGCGTCCGTGTCGGTGGTCCTGGACTACGGCACTACCGTTTCCCTGAGGGTGTACAACCCGGCTTCGACCACGGAAGCCGACCCCGGGCACGGTCTCATCGGCATGCGCGAGCGGATCGCGCTGACCGGTGGCACGCTGACCGCGGGACGATCGGGAGAGGGCTGGCTGGTGACCGCCGAGGTGCCGGAATGATCAGGGTTGTCGTCGTCGACGACCAGCTCGTCATGCGCGAGGGTCTGGTGGCCCTGCTCGATCTCGTCGCCGACGTCGAGGTCGTCGGCGACGCCGGCACCGGGGCCGACGCGTTGGCGCTGCTGGAATCCCGGGCGGTCGACGTCGTGCTGATGGACCTCCGCATGCCCGTGATGGACGGCGTCGAGGCCACTCGCCGCATCGCCGCCTCGTTCCCGGGCGTCGCCGTGGTGGTGCTCACCACCTACGCCGACGACGAGTCGATCACCACCGCCCTGCACGCCGGGGCCCGCGGCTACCTCACCAAGGACGCCGGCCGCGCCGAGATCACCGCCGCGCTGCGGGCCGTCGCCGCCGGGCAGTCCACTTTCGACGCCGCCGTCTCCCAACGCATCGTCGCCGCCCTGGCCGCTCCCGGCCGTCCCGCCGCCGGCCTGACCGCCCGGGAAGCCGAGGTGCTCGCCCTCATCGCCAAAGGCCTCGGCAACGCCGAGATCGCCGGCACGCTGTTCATCGGCGAGACCACCGTCAAGACCCACATCAACAACCTGTTCGCCAAGATCGGCGTGCGCACCCGTCCCGAGGCCATCCGCTACGCCTACCGCCATGGAATAGTGACCCCATGACGCTGCTGGAGCTGGCCCGGCAGGAGCGGACCGATCTCGCCGAGTTCCTGGCGACCCTGAGCCCCGACGAGTGGGACGCGCCGAGCCTGTGCGCCGGCTGGCGGGTGCGGGACGTGGTGGCCCACATGATCAGCTACGACGAGCTGGACACCCGGGCCCTGTTCGACCGGCTCGTCCGGGGCGCGTTCGGGGTCCACCGCTCCAACGCCATCGGCGTCGAGGACCTGGGCCGGCTCTCCCCCGACGAACTACTGGCGATGCTGCGCCGGCACCTCACGCCGCAGGGCCTGACCTCGTGGTTCGGTGGTCTGGTCGGGCTGGAGGACTGCCTGATCCACCACCAGGACATCCGCCGCGCCCTCGGCCGGCCCCGGCAAGTCCCCGCCGACCGGCTCCGGCCCTGCCTGCGCACCGCCGTGCTGAACCCGATCGTCGGCGGGCCGTGGCGGATCCGGGGGCTGCGGGTGACCGCCACCGATCTGGGCTGGTCGTTCGGCTTCGGGCCGGAGGTCGCGGGCCCGGCCGAGCCGCTGCTGATGGCCATCACCGGTCGCCGGGGCGTGGTGGGCGAGCTGTCCGGTCCGGGCGTGGCCACCCTCACGGCCCGGATCGAGCGCTGACTCACCAGGCCAGTTGAAGTCCGACTTCTCCCTTCGCGCCGGCCCGTTCGAAGTCCAGCAGGTACTGCTTGCGCTCCAGCCCGCCGCCGTAGCCGGTGAGGTCGCCGCCGCTGCCGACGACCCGGTGGCAGGGCACGATGATGCCGACGGGGTTCTTGCCGTTGGCCAGACCGACGGCCCGTGAGGCGCTGGGCCGGCCGATCTGCTGAGCCAGTTCGCCATAGGAAATGGTTTCCCCGTAAGGGATCTCGCGCAGGGCGGCCCACACGGTCCGCTGGAACGGAGTGCCGCTCAGGGCCAACGGCAGGTCGAAGCGGTCGAGCTCGCCGGCGAAGTACGCCGTCAGCTGCTCGATCACCGCCCCGAACGGCGCGGCGTCGACGAGGCCGAAGGTCTCCTCGGCCGGCCGGTGCCGTTGGTTCTCCATGTAGAGGCCGGTGAGCTCGCCGTCCTCACCGACCAGGGTGAGCTGGCCGACCGGGCTGTCCACAATGGTCTTCACGTTCATACGACCAGCATGGCCCGCGGACCACGGCCGAGCTGGCGGGAATCGGCCATCATCGCCGGTGGGCCCGGCGGTAGTCGCTGGGGAGGGAGCCGGTCTCCCGGCGGAAGATCAGCCGGAAGTTGGCGGCGGTGCCCGTGCCGGTGGCCCCGGCGATGCGGTCGCCGGCCCGGTGCGCAAGGCGGCCTACGGCGTGGACGTACCGCAGGTGGCGAGCACGATCGTCGAGTGCAGCCGGCTCGCCTTCCCGCAGCAGCTGCTGGAGATCAAGCTGATCGCCAGGGCATAGACAGGTTCTCGGTCTCCAACTCGCCGCCGGCGGCGTCGGCGACCAGCGCGGACAGCGTGTTGAGGCAGTGCTGGGCGGTGGGCCGGCGGACCGGGTCGCGGGCGGTCATCGCCCGCAGCAGCCCGGCCAGCGGCCCCGGCAGCTCGGCCGGGATCCGCGGGTCGCGGTTGAGCCGGGCCAGCGCGGCCTCCATCTTGTTCGGACCGTCGTACTCGCGGCGGCCGGTGATGCACTCCAGCAGCACCAGGCCGAGGGCGTAGACGTCGACCGCGGGCCCGAGCGCGCCGCCGAGGATCTGTTCCGGGGCCAGGTAGGCGGGCGTGCCGATGACCTCGTCGACGGCGGTCACCCGGGACTGCCCGGCCAGCAGCGCGATGCCGAAGTCGCTCAGGTGCGGGAAGCCGTCCTCGTCGAGCAGGATGTTGGACGGCTTCACGTCCCGGTGCACCACGCCCTGGGCGTGCACGTGTGACAGCCCGTCGGCCAGCAGCGCGACCAGCACCACCGCCTCGGCCATCAGCAGCGGGCCCTCGCGCAGCCGCCGGCTCAGGCTGGTGCCGCGGATCAGCTGCATCACCAGGTACGGGCGGCCCAGGTGGATGCCGCCGTCGTACACCGACACCAGGCGCCGGTGGTCGAGCCGGTCCAGCGCGCGGGCCTCGTCGGCGATCCGCCGGCAGGCGATGTCGTCGAGGTCGCCCGGGAACAGTTTGACCGCGACCGGGCGGTCCAGCAGCTCGTCGTAGGCCTCGTAGACCTCCGTGCCGGTGCCCCGCCCGACCAGGCCCTCGACCTGGAACCGGGTCGGCAGCGGCTGGCTCGGCGGCTCGTAGTCCACGTACCGTCGCCGCCGCATCCACTCACCTCCGCGTACCCCCAGTTGGCAGCTTCAGATAACGATACGGTGCCGGATGGCCGGTTGACTGCCGTTGTGAGATGTGGATCAGTTCTTGGCCTGCGGCAGCCTCGCCTTCCGGCCCCCGCCGCGGGCCGAGGGCGGCGGCACCATCGGCCCGATGTCCCCGTCCGGGGCCTCGTCGAGGTCCACGATCACCGGCGCGTGGTCGCTGGGCCCGGTCCCCTTGCGGGCCTGCCGGTCCACCCAGGCCGCCCGCACCCGCCCGGCCACCGGGGCCGAGGCCAGCACCAGGTCGATACGCATGCCCAGATCCTGGTGGAACATGCCGGCCCGGTAGTCCCAGTAGGAGAACACCCGCTCGGTCGGCCAGCGCTCGCGGACCACATCGTGCAGGCCCAGTTCCAGCAGCGAATCGAGGGCGGCCCGCTCCGGCTCGGTCACGTGCGTGTGGCCCACGAACGCCGCCGGGTCGAACACGTCAGCGTCGGTTGGCGCGATGTTGACGTCGCCGCACAGCACCGCGTCGGCCGGCCCGGACGCCGCCACCTCGCGTAGCGCCGCCAGCCAGGCCAGCTTGTACCGGTAGTGGTCGGAGTCCGGCTCACGGCCGTTGGGCACGTAGAGCGAGTGCACCCGGACGCCACCGCAGGTGGCCGCGACCGCACGGGCCTCCTGGTGCGGGAAGCCCGGCGCGCCAGCCAACCCCACCGTCACGTCGTCGAGGCCGACCCGGGACAGCACCGCCACCCCGTTCCACCGCGGCTCCCCCACCACGGCCGCCTCGTACCCGCGCTGCCCCAACTCCTCGCCGAGCAGCGCCGTGAACGCCTCCTCCGACAGCTTGGTCTCCTGGAGACACACCACGTCCGGCCGCCGCTCGTCCAACCACGGCAGCAGCCTCGGCAGCCGCTGCTTCACCGAGTTCACGTTCCACGTCGCCACTCGCACCCCACCACCGTAACCACCACCCCCGACAGCCGCCGTGATTCGCCACGTGCGCTTCCCATGTGGCACCTGGGCGCAAGCGAAGAGCGCGCATGTGGCGAAACCCGCCGGGGGTTAGACGGGCCATTCCCAGCGGGCGCCGTAGGCCAGACCGGGAGTCAGCTGGTGGAACCGCACATGCACCTCCCCGGCCCGGTCCACCGCCTGCTCGCGGCCGTCGCGCGGCGGGTTCTCCCCCGGCGTCCCGTGCAGCGCGAACACTGTCGGCGGCCGGCCGTCGCGGCGGAACCGCAGCCGCAGGTCGAACCGTTCGCACGGCCGCTTCGGCACACACAGCAGGTACTGCTGCATCGCCTGCCGGGGCGGGAGCCGGAACCGCACCGCGAGGTCGTGCCGCTCCTCCTTGGCCACCGGTGTCGGCAGGGCCAGCGTGAAGCCGGCCGGATCGTCGGCGATCAGGGTCCCGCCGTAGAGCACCTGCACGTCGGACTGCCCCAGCGGGATCGGCGCGACCAGCTCCACCTCACGCAGGTCGTCCTGTTCGGCCACGATCCGTCGCTGTTCCAACACCTCCGGCCGGTCCTGGTCCAGCGCCACGGCCACGCTGAGCTCAGCAGTGCGCCAGCCGCCGAACCAGTTACCGTCCCCGGCGGCCAACTCGGCGACCTGGTTGATCGCCTCGTCCACCCGCCGGCGGACCGTCCGCTCGTCCCGTTCCAGCTGGATCGCCGCCCAGCGCACCCGCTCCTGGTAGAGCGCCTGCTTGGCGTCGCGTTCGATGGCGAACGCGACCAGCGTGACCAGCCGCAGGTCCTCAGGCAGCTGCTCGGCCAGCTCGATCAGGCGGACGGTCAGCTTGCGCCGCACCGCGACCGGCCCGTCGCCCGCGTCGATGTCGCACGCCGCGCGCACCGCCGGACCGACCCGCTGCTGGATTCCGCCGGCCAGCACGCCCCTCCCCTTGCGCAGTCGCTTCAGCTCGCGCACGAGCTCCAGGTGCCCGTTCATCGATCCGCCTCCCCTAAGACGTCCCCGTTCCCGGACAGGGTCGGGCGCGCGAGTGGACCAGAAGTGGACACGGCGTGGATGAGCACACTGGCGCTCAGCGCCGCGCCCATCCGCACGCCGCCGAGGAACACCCGGCCCGTCCCAATCCGGGTGAGGGTGTCCCGGTCGGCCGCGCCCACCCCGAAGGCGATCATCTCGGGGTTGCCCGGCCAGGCCGGGTCGGTGAGCGCGGCCAGCGCCGCCGGCCAGGCCAGCGGGTCGGTCGGCCGGCCGTCGGAGGCGAAGAACACGATCGGCCGCCGATGTCCGTTGAGAACGTTCACGTCCCGCTCGATGGTGACGCGCAGCAACTCGAACACAGGCCCGAAATTCGTGCCGGCGCAGGGAATTCGCTCGGCCAGGTCGACGAGTTCGGCCGCCGGCCGCAGCGGCTGCTGCACCCGGGGCGTCGGCCCGACGACGATCACGCACACGCGGATCCGTGCGGCGGCAACCGGATCCGCGTGCAACGCGCCGCGGAATTCCCGTAACCCGGCGCGCAGATCGCCGATGTAGTCGGTCATGGACGGGGAAAAGTCACACACCACGTAGCAGGGCAGCACAGGCTCCACGGCGGCAGCGTGCCCGGCGGGCGTCGACAGATCGTGGATCGAACGATGAAAGCGCGGGTACCCGGACGGGCGCTTGCGCCACCGCCGCACGGATATCAAGCTCGGACGCCGGGAGGCCGCGTGGAGTTTCGGATGCTGGGGCCACTGGAGGCATGGCACGGCGGCGCGCCGGTGCCGCTCGGTGACCAACAGCAGCGGTTCATCCTGGTTGTGTTGCTGCTGCACGTCAATCGGCCGATCTCGCCGGAGCGGCTGACCGAGGTCGTGTGGCCCGACCAGCCGGAGCGCCGATCCCTTGTTCGGGGATACATCAACAAGCTGCGCATAGCCTTCCGCGACGCGGACGCCGCGATCGAGACCACTCCCACCGGTTACGTGCTGCGCGTCGACGAGGACCAGCTGGACGTCGCGCGATTCGACCGGCTGCGCGAGGAATCGCTGCGCACCAGCGACAAACGCCGTCAGATCGAGTTGCTGCGCGAAGCCGTCGATCTCCGGCGTGGACCGTTCCTTGAGGACATCGACATCGACCGGGTTGGTGGGGCCGAGGTGGTGTCGCCGGAGGCGGCGTACTCCGACGCGGTCGGTGATCTGGCCGAGCTGGAGCTGGCCGTGGGCGATCACCGCTCCGCGCGGGACCGGCTTCGCCGGGCGGTACGGCAGGATCCGGCCCGACAGAAGTACGCCGAGCTGCTCATGCGGGCACTGCTCGCGGGCGGTGACAATGTGGAGGCTGTCCGCATTTTCCGGGAGACAAGCGACGCGCTGGCCGAGTACAACATGGAGCCGGGCACCGCGCTGCGCAATCTGGCCGCGCGGGCCGAACGTGGCGAGCCCGCCAGCTCGCTCCCGTCGCGCCCGGGGATGTTCACCGGGCGGGTCAAGGAACTCGACGTGATCACCGGCCTCGACGGACGGGCGGTATGGGTGAGTGGCGCGCCGGGCTCGGGCAAGACCGGGCTGGCGATCGAGGCTGCGTACCGGCTGCGGGACCGCTTTCCCGACGGCCAGTTCCTGGTCCGGCTCAACGGCTTCACCCCGAACGTGGTGCCAATGGCCGGGTCCGAGGCGCTCACCCGGCTACTGCTCGAACTCGGTGTGCCGCCCGAGCAGATCCCGACCACGGAGAGCCGCAAAGCCGCGCTGTACCAGACGAAGCTGTACGGCACCAGGACCTTGGTGGTGTTGGACAACGCTTTCTCGCCGGAGCAGGTCCGGGCGTTGCTGCCGGCGGCGGAGGGCTGCCTGGCCATCGTCACCAGCCGGCGGATGGGCGATCCGGACACCGGCGAGCCGGTCCGGCTTTCCCCGCTGCCGGCCGATGATGCCGCCGCGCTGTTCCGGGTGCTGACCGGCCCACACCGGGTTCGCGGCAAGTCGGCCGAGGTGGCCGAGGTGGTCCGACGGTGCGGGTGTCTGCCGGTGCAGATCCAGGTGGCGGCCGCGCTGTTCCGCCGGCACGACCAGTGGTCGCTGGAACACCTGCTGGGACAGCTGGACGACCTGTCCGGGCCGGCCGCCTTACAGGCCTCCTATCAGCAGCTGGACCTGGTGCAGCAGAACACTTTCCGCTTGTTCGGGCACGTCCCGGGGGCGGATCTCCATGTGACCGGCGCGGCGGCGCTGGTCGACAGCGACGTCGCCTGGGCTCGCGCCGTGCTCGACACGCTGCACGAAGTGTGCCTGCTGGAGGAGATCGCCCCGGACCGGTATCAGATGCTGGATCCGCTCAAGGAGTTCGCTGCGGCGTTGCCGCAGCACACCTCGGACGCTTTGCTGCGGCTACTGGACTTCTACCTCGTGACGCTGGCCGGCGCGGCGGCTGTCGGCTACCCATTCGACCAACTGCCCACTGTGGACTTACGGGCGCCGGCCGCACCGACCTTCGACGATCCGGATGCCGCGGTGGCCTGGATTGCCGCCGAACGAGCCAACCTGGTCGCGGCGATCCGTTACGCCGCGACCAATGGCGAGCCCGAGCACGCGTGGCGGCTGGCCGTGTTGATGTGGCGGTACTTCAACACGACCAACCGCTTGGAGGACTGGGTCGACACGTTGGAGCAGGCCCGGGAGATCGTGCGGGACAACGACCACGGGCAGGCTCACGTGTTGCTCCGGCTGGCCACCGCGCATGACCGGCTCGGCCGGCTGACCGAGGCGCGGGCGCTGGCCGAGCAGGCGTTGCCGAAGTGGACTCGACTGGGCGACGCACGGGGTGAGGCCGCCACGCTGTGCGCCATCGCCATCCCCGCCATGGAGCTCGGCGAGCACGAGTTCGCCATCACGCAGTTCGAGGCAGCGCTGGAGAAGTACGAACAGTGCGACGATGTGCGCGGACAGGCCCATGCGCTGGGCATGTTGGGCTATCTCAACGGAATCCGCGGCAGGCCGCAGGTGGCGCTGCGCCACCACCTGGCCGCGGCGCCCATGCTCCGTGAGATCAACCACCCGGGTTTGGCCCACGCCCTGAACAATCTCGGTGCCGTCCAGCTGGACCTCGGGCTGCTCGCCGAGGCCATGGCCAGCCACACGGAGGCGTATGAGCACGCGGACGAGGTGGACGATCGCTGCGCGGCAGCCTATGCGTTGAACAACATCGGCAACGTCTACCGCGCGCAGGGGCAACTGGCCGAGGCGGAGCACTTTCAGACGCGCGCGAAGGTCACGGCCGCCGAGGTGAACGACGTCGACCTGCGCACACAGCTGTATCACGATCGCGGCGCCACCGCGCTGGCCGGCCGCAAGCTGGCCGATGCCCTCCGGATGTTCGAGGCGGCGCTGGATCTGGCCATCGGCACGGGAAACCGTCTCTACCAGGCCCATGCCCACCATGGCGTGGCGCAAACCCTCCATGCGCTGGGAAAACACGCGGACGCCGGGGCGCACTGGGACGTGGCCGAGGCCCAGTTCACCGAGTTGGATCAGCCGGAGGCCGAAGCCGTTCGCGCCGAACGGGCCGGTCTGGAGTGTGACCGCCGCTAGCGCCGATGCAGAACTCGGTTCAGCGACGGGGAAATCTCCCGCACGGTGCGGTGACCGCGCCAGCGGTGCAGGGTTCGCGCCAGGTCCCGGAGGTCCATCCGCACGGTCGCCGAGTCGACGTGTGCCGCGTCGTCCAACGTCTCCGCCAGGGTCAGGCAGCTCTGGTCGATCTCGCCGGCCAGGGCGTAGGCCAGCGAGCGGCGAGTGCCGAACCGGGCCCGGGACCGGCGGGATCCGTCCGGCAATCGGGTCAGTTCGAGGTCGAGGAGCTCAGCCGCCTCGACCGCCCGGCCCAGGTCGCACAGCGCCCATCCGCGAGCCAGCCCGATCGGATCCGGCGCGGTGGAGCCGAGAACGGGATACTTCGCACCGTCTGATCTGGACTGGTCGAACAGTTCGACCGCTCGGTCCATGGCCCGCTCACAGGCGTCACGGTCACCGGCGATCGCATGTCCTTGCGCCTCACGGCGAAGCGCCAGTCCCAGGGTGCGCGCGGTCGGCCGGCCGACTCGTTGTGCCTGCTGGGCAAGGTCGATCGTGCTCTTCGGGTCCTGTCGGTACAGGGCAAGACCGGCCTCGCGCACGAACGCGTAGCTCTCGATCTCGCGATCTCCGCCGGCCAGCGCCAGCTCCGAGGCTTGCCGGGTCCAGGCCAGCGCCCCCGGCTCGTCGCCGGCCTCCTGACTCATCCAGCCGATGTACTCGGCGATCCGTGCGCCGAGCAGCAGCAGTCGCGGCCGGATCGGCTCGGGGTTCTCGCGGGCCAGCGCCACCACCGTGTTCACCTGGGCCCGCAACGATTCCAGCACCACCACCGGGCTGGTCCGCATGCCCAGGGCCTGCAGGTTCTCGAACGCGGCCCGCATGCCGGCCAGCACCGACTCGTCCAGCGCCGGCCGCGGCCCGCCGGCCAGCGCCAGGCCGACCATCGTGCCGGCGGCCAGCACCTGCCGCCGGTCCAGGGTGCGGACCGAGCGGGCCGCCTCGATCAGCCGGCCGCCCGCGTCCAGCGCGTGGTCGCAGAGCTTGGCCATGGTCGAGTTGGGCGGCTTCAGCCCGTTCTCGATCTTGCTGAGATAACCCTTGCTGTAGTTGACCCGCCGGGCCAGCTCGCCCATCGAGAGACCAGCCAGTTCGCGGCATTCACGCAGCAGCGCACCAAATGATTCGGTCATCGGCGCCTCCCCTGACGACTGCCGCCGATTACACCACGATCGCCCGGCCGGCCGCGACCATTTCCCGGCCGGCCGGGCGATTTCCGTGGTCAGCCGTGCCAGGGGTTGCCGCCGTCGGTGGTGGCGCTGGTCGTGGTGGGCGGCGGGGTCGGGTCGTCGCCGGCCAGGTGCCGGACCGAGCCGCTGGCCGGCGAGCCGAAGACGATGCACAGCGCGACCACGGCCGCGCCGGCGACCGCGAGCAGACGTGCCAGAGAAGTGGACATGATGAATCCCCTCGAATGATGTGACCGGGCATTTCCGCCGGGATTTCCGGCGCCCACACCAAGGATTCATCGACCAGAAAACGACAACAATGAGGTGACCGTTTCCCGTCCCAGCGGGAAACGGGAAACGGTCATTCAACGGCTCAGACGTACGGCGGGCACTCGGCGGTGGCCGGCAGGTCCGCGTACTTGTTCCCCTTGAGGAACACGGCGC
This sequence comes from Kutzneria sp. CA-103260, assembly GCF_018263855.1. Taxonomy (GTDB): domain Bacteria; phylum Actinomycetota; class Actinomycetes; order Mycobacteriales; family Pseudonocardiaceae; genus Kutzneria. The sequence continues at coordinate 7,223,255 of NZ_CP073318.1, forward strand.
TGACGAACCGGGGCATGCCGTCCTCCAGGCTGATCACCACCCAGATGTCGTTGGTGATGCCGTAGGCCGTGACCGTCTCGCCGTGCTTCCAGCAGTGGCCGTAGGCGAAATCGCCGGCCTTCAGGGTGTCGACCGGGTCGATCGGGCACGTGGTGGCCGCGCAGCGCTGGCGCACGTTGACGTCGTGCCAGGCCCAGACCTTCACGTTGTCCACGAAGTCGTGCGGCCCAGCCGAATTCGGCACTGTCGGACCGGGCGCGGCTGTCGCGGTGGTCGCGCCGCCCAGCAGCGTCGCGGCCACCAGGCCCAGTCCGGCGGCGATTCTGGCGATCGTCATTCGGGGTCCTCCCAGGTTGGAGTCGATCACCGTGCATGACGCCCTCCGGCCGCAGAGGGTTGCCGCACGGTCACGGTCCGCGGATCCACGGCTCGTCCACTTCCTGTCGACATCCGGCCCGGATACTGCGCCGCACAGTTGGCCGAAATCGGGAGGTTGGTAGTGGACTACGACGTCGCCGTGTCGTTCGCCGAGGAGCAGCGGACCGCCGTCGGGGAGGTGGTCGAGGAGTGGCGGCAGCGCGGGCTGACCGTGCTGCACGGGCCCGACCAGACGCACGAATGGTGGTCCCACAAGGAAAGCGGCGACCTGCCGGACGCCCGCGTCCGGTTCTTCCTGCCGTTCGTGTCGTCCGTGGACGACTTCACGGCGGCCATGCTGCGCGCGGTGAAGGCCGGGGACGAGCACGTGTTGCCGGTGCTGGTGGGCGACATCGCGGTGCCGGCCGAGCTGCTGCACCCGCACGTGGCGTACCTGTGGGATCGAGCCGAGGAGCTCACCGAGGCGCTGGCCGCCCGGGTCGAAGGGGCTTCGCTGTCGGCTCCGGTGGCGGAAATCGTCCGCAAGGCCATGGAGTTCGTGCCGGTGGCGGCCGCCGTGCCGGCCACCTTCAGCCGTTACGCCGAGCAGGACGTGGCGATGCGGTACCTGGGCGAGCAGTTCGCGGCGGCGCTGCCGGGGCTGGAGCGGCGCGGGTTCGCCGGCACCGTGCACGTCGGCGACGCACGGATCGCCGTGCGGATCGAACGGGCCGGCGACACCGTGTACGCCTTGGACATCCAGCGCGGCGGCATCGGCGGCGACGAGACCGTGAACTTCGTGGTCGGCCGGCACGACGCCGGCAGCGCGTGCAGCAACGGCTGGGCCCGCCCGGTCTACGACCTGGACGCTGGAGCCGCTGTGCTGGAGCTGCACGACCTCTCGGTGCTGGGGCGTGGCACCGAACCCTGTTCGTACAGCCGCGAAGCGCTGTTCGCCGCGCTGTGGCAGCGAATCAACACCGTACTCGCCGCGACAGTGGGCTGAAACAGTCGGAAATGGGCTCCCTCGGGGGGAGCCCATTTCCGCTATTCCGGGCGGGCCCGGTCCAGCACTTCCTCCACCCGTAGCGGGCTCGGCGGGTGGTAGCTCAGGCACAGCGGCGCCCGCATCCGGCGGAAGCCGCCGGACTCGGTCGTCGCGTAGAACTGCCCGCGCTCCAGCTTCGCGATGTCCGCCACCGCGCTTCCCTTGGCTCGGGCCAATTCCATCGCCGCGCTGATCTGGGCCGCGGTGTTGAGCCGGCCGTAGAACTGCGTGGTCGCGTTGCCCACCACCTGGTTGTGCACGCCTTTCGGCGCCTGTGTGGCCAGAATCAGGCCCAGGCCGTACTTCCGGGCCTGCGACGCCAGCAGGATCGTGCTCTGCGTGCTGGCCGTCAGCTTGCCCGACGGGGCGATGGTCTGGGCCTCGTCCATCACGATCAGGCCGCCCAGCGGCCGGTCCGCCGCCGGGTTTCGCTTGATCCAGGCAAACACTTCCAGCTGCAACTGGCTCACGAAGCCCTGCCGCTGTTCGTCGGCCGGCAGCCCGACGAAGCTGATCACCGACACCCGGGCCCTCTTGCCTGGCGACGGCGTCAGCAACAAGGCCGGATCCGTCGGCGTGCCCGCCCCGCCCAGCAGCGGGTCGTTCACCATCGCCGCGCGCAGCGTCTCCGCCAGGTCCGCCGCCATTCCCGGGGCCGTGCTCAGCTTGCTCACGCCGTCCGGCAGCTCCGCCAGGACGTCCACGAAGCCAGCCAGATCCCGCTTTCCCTTGCGGGCGTAGTACCTCACCGCCTCCCGCAACACCGCCTGGCCGCGCCTGGCTCCCTTCGACGTGCCGGTCAGTCCCGCGTGCGGCACCAGCCTCGCCACCGCCGCCTCCACCGACGCCGTGAACTCGTCCGGGTCCTCACCCACTCCGTCGAAGTCCGGCAGGGGCTGGAAACTCAGCGGTCGGCCACCGTTCCTTCCCGGCGTCCACACCACCACTTCCGTGTTGGCCAGGTACTCCCGCGCACTGTCCGCGTCCCCCGGCCCCCACCCTTCCGGCGATTCCGGCCAGGCGTCCCCCAGCCTCGCCAGGTCGTTGTTCGGGTCCAGCACGATCGCCGACACCCCGCGCAGCGCACACTCCTCCACGATCCTTCGCAGCAGCACCGTCTTCCCGCTCCCGGACCCCGCGAAGATCATCACGTGCTTGCGCAACGACTCCAGCTCGATGCGGACCTCGTCCAGCGTGAACTCCGGCTGTAGCACCGTCTCCCCCACCGGCGGCGGCCGCGTCTCCTGCTGCCTCGCCACCGCCTGCCCCACCTTCGGCTCCGGCAGGATCTCCCGCAGAAACGTCGTCGTGCTCACCGGCTTGCGGGCCACCATCCACGCCAGCAACTGCGGCGTGTGATCGGCCAGCATGACTTTGAGCGCGCTGAGAGTCCGCAGGTCGTCATCGGAGATTCGGATGCGACGGCCACCCGCCGCCTCGAACTCCGCGACTTCGACCTTGGTCTGGTTCCCACCCCAGCCATCCGATCCATTCTGGAGCAGAACCAAGTGTCGGTTGCTTACACCAGGATGAACTTGCGCCGCGTCGCGCGCCGTTCGCATGCGCCGCAACACTCTGTTGCCGTGACTGCTCGCAATGAACCGAAAACTCCAGAATTCCTTGACATCCAGCTTCTCATGGACCGTACGTCGCAGACCCGCGTGCAACGCGCCAACGTCCGTTGCTTCGACCTCCCACTCCATCGCGTCGTTACCGACTTCGTTGACCCAAGACTTCAGCCCAGCCATCAGCAGTGCCGGCATCACCTCGTCCTCGTTGTGCTGCTTGAGGTCTGCGATCGTGATGGTGGCTTTCTCCCGCAGCTGACCAAATCCCTTGTCGTACTCCTGGAGATAGTCAGGCGGAGGGCTCGGACGAACCGTCGGCTCGACGGGCTTCTCGTCAAATGAGCTTAGCTCACGAATATCGCCGAACATGCAGGCCTCGGCATGTGCATGAATACGCTTGAGTAGCTGCCGCGGCGTGAAGGCGGTCCACGCCCCGTCGAACGCACTCGACGCCACGGGCCAAGTCGGGTGCGGCGGCGTGAAGTCCGCCTGCTCATAGATCACCGCAAGCCACTTTTCCACCAAGGCCTTACCGACCAGTGGATCGCTGATCGATGCTAGGATCGGCGTCTTCGTGAAGCGGTCACGAACGGTGTCACTGGCGATCGATTCCAACAGCCTCCATGTGCCGGGAAGGCAGGCCACAATGGAAACCGTTCGCCTCGTCGTCTGACGAAGTTGCATCATGGCGTCCGAGAGGTGAGCCACCTCCCCCGCAAGCTCCGGGCTCGTCACCTGCTCGCCGGCACGGTCCCGCCCCTTGTTCACCAAGGTGTCCAACTGGTCGATAGCTATGACACATGGGCCGGTGAGCGCAAGGACACGGGAGATGTCTCGGACCAACGCGCGCGGGTCATACCGCATGGGTCGTATTCCCCACCGGCGTTCGTCGCGCTCCTCCGCCTGTCCCCTCAGATACTGCAATCCGATGTCGGAATGGTCGGATGCGTACAACACCAGTGCCCGAATGGTATCCGAGCACTCAACCGCGATCCGATCATCTACCTTGCGCAGGTGGCGGACGAGCTCACGCATGTTGTCCGCGGTCAACGCGGTCTTGTTCAGGAGCGATCTCGCCACTGTGTCCGGTACTTCCGCTGCGGCACACAGCTGCCTCAGCAACACAGTGATCTGAAGCTCACCGTCTTCGTTCCGGCGGTGGAGTTCGCTTCGCATCGCTTCGGCGAGGTCGTCCCAGAACGCCTTACCCGTGGTCAGCTCGACCAGGAAGAAGTACCCTCCCTCACGTTGCACGACGCGGCGGGCCGAGCCGAGCAGGTGGGTCTTGCCGATCCCCTTCTCGCCCTGTAGCACCAGCCCGACAGGGCTGCCGCCGCTGCTGGCCTTGGCGTCCGCGACGCTCGCACGAATGCGGTGCTCGGCCCGGACATGCAGCCCCTCCACGTGGGAGCGCGACGTGTGCCACACGTCATCCATGTTCTCGACTGTGTTGAATCGAACCGCGGCCAGCGCCCTGCGCTGCTTCTCGGTCATTGTTCCTCGATCGCCAGAAGGTGCTTGTCCTCACCACCGACTCGGATCGCCGCCGCATGGTCGACATCGGTGAGCGCCTTGGTGTTGGAGTCGGGAGCGAAGTGAACCAGGCCTGTCTTGATCATTTTCGGGAACAGGTTGTCAACCTTGTCCCGGTCGACGTCATCGATCATGGGCCGGAGCCTGGCCAGCCGAACCCAATCCCCGGACGTGGCCGACAGTTCCTGGTAGGCCTTCCGGATCAGCCCTTCGAGAGTGCCCCTGTCAATCACGTCGACAATGTCGATGTCGCGCCAGCGCAAGTACTGGGGAAGGCGGTGCATGACCTCGAACACCAGGCGGGGCAACGGCCCGGACCGGTCCGGAGCCTCGACGACGCTCAACTCCCTGATGCACCAGGCGATGCCGTCGTCGGTGATCTGGTGCACATACCGCCGCTTGACCTGCCAGGACTTGATCAGGCCGTCCTTGTTCAGCCTGGCCCGCTTGTCGGCCCGCAGTTCGATCCCGTAGTCGTTCTTCAGGTCCGGGTTGCCCACCTCCGTCCGGGCCAGCATCAGCGCGAACAGGGCGGCCTGCTCGTGGCTTCCGTACTTCTCCGGCATCACAACACCTTTCAGACGGTGAACGCGGTGATTCGGCGGTCGATCCGGTCGAGCAGCCCGCGGACCTCGGCGGCGAGGTCGTCGGGCAGGTCGAGGCCGGCGCCGTGGGTTTTGCTGAGCAGTTCGAGGTCGACGGACAGGTCGGGCAGCAGGGTGAGGTCGCCGGCGTCCAGGGCGTTGGTCATGCCGCGGACGGTCTCCCGGAGGAGGGTCAGCCGGCCGGGGTAGGGCACCTGGGCGGGTAGGTTGCGCAGCGCGGAAGCGGCGTCCCGCAAGGATTCCCGGTCGGGGCTGGCCATGGGCAGCGAGCCGCCGGCCATGAGGTCGTACAGCTCCCGGGCGACGCCGGGCCCGAACTTCAGGGGCCGCAGGTTGCGCAGGAAGCCGGGCAGGCTCTCACGGTTGCCGCCCCGGGTGAGCACGCAGAACAGCTGCCGTTGCCCGCCGCCGGGGGCGAGCGTCTGGCGGAGGAAGTACTCGGCCTCGTTGACCTGCCACCGCGACACCTCACCGTCCACGACCAGGCACAAATGCTTGGCCAGCAAGGGAGAACGGTCGAGGAACTCGGGAATGCCGGACAGCGACTGGTCGGCGCGGACGCCGAGGCGGATCAGCTTGTCGATCAGCTCGGCGGACAGGTTGGCCGCCGATCTGGGGCTGGACACCAGCAGATCCAGGTCGTAGACCTCGTCGCGGGTGCGGGCCTCGGCGACGTAGGCGTCCCGGTTGTCGGCGAGCAGGTCCGTGCGGTCGAAGTGCTGCGCGATCACCGCCGCGACGGTCTCCAGGGCGTAGGAGAGCTGGTCGGCCGACGGGGTCTGCTCCTCCAGCACCGGCAACTGCTCGCCGAAGCTCCAGTAGGAGACGTAGGGCAACGTCAGGTGCCGCACCATCGCCTCCGGCGAAACGGCCTTGGCCAGCCAGTCGTCGAACAGCGGCTGCACGGCCTCAGCGCACTTGTGCTGCCACGCCTCGGCCCGCTCGTACTCGACCCGGTTGTCGAGGCGGGACAGCACCGGCAGCACCATGTGCTTGGGGCGGTCGTACGGCATGGCGTCCCGGGCCCGGTCAGCCCGCTTGGCGATGTCGACCACGTCACTGAGGTTCTGGTCGTTGGCGGTGAACACGACGACCAGCCGGTCGGGCAGGTGCGCGGTGCAGATGCCGGCGGTGTCGGCGATGCCGGTGCGGCTGTCGATCAGCACGAAGTCGTAGTTCGCGGTCCACTCGGCTCGAAGCTGCTCCAAGTAGGCCGCGAATCCCCGCCGGTACAGGTCCTCCCAGTTGATGGACTGGACACGTTCCGCGTAGTCGGGGGCGAACCGGCCCGCGGCCAGCAGCGCGAGGGTGCCCTCCGCGACGTCGAGCCGAACCTCGTACGAGCGCGGCGGAGTGTCGTTGAGGAAGTCGTGGGCCAGGTCGATGACGCCGCCCGTCGGCTCCTCGGGCAGGGCGTCCTTGAAGTAGTAGTGCAGGCCGGGGGCTTCGAGGTCCCAGTCGACCGCCAGCACGCGGTAGCCCCACCGCGCGAGCAGCACCGCGACGTTGGCCAGCGTGGAGCTGCGGCCGACACCGCCCTTGTACGAGTAGAAGGTGACGACGGTGCCGGTCATCGCCGGAACCTCGGCAGCTTCGGCGGCGGCATGAGGACCGGATCCGGCTTCTCGACGATGGGCCAGTCCGGCTGCCATTCCGGCACCTGTTTGAGCAGTTCGACCAGGTCACGGGCCAAATCTCGAACCTTCCAGTGGAAGGACGCGAATTTCTCGGTCTGCTGGAACGCCATGTCCGGGTTGGCGAAATCCTTGAAGTCGACCCACGAGACCTCACGGGCCTCGATCGGAAAATTGTCCGAGTCGCCGTACAGCACGGAATAGATCAATCCCTGCGGGGCTTCGACGCTGGCCAGCCCGAGCCGGTTCTGCCGCTCGCGCATGCTCAGCCACTCGGCCATGCACCACTTCGACTCGAAGTACGGCGGATGCAGCACCTGCAGCATGATCTTGCTGCGCAGCAGGGCCCGCTGCAGGCTGGACGGCCAGTGCTCGCCGCGCGCCATCTCGCGGTCGACGTACACCCGCGGCGCGGGCGCTATCTCGTCGGCGAGGCAGTCCTTCAGCTTCGAATAGAAGTGGTTCAGCAGCCATTTCTGCGCGCTGCCGTAACGGCTGTAGCTGATGAATATGTCGTACTCATAGCCGGACACGCGACCCATGATAAGCACGGATTGGGCGTCGAAAAAAGGCAGAAAAGTGGTCAGAATTTCGGTTACCGGGCGGGAAGTTGACAAAAAATGGGCATTATCGTGGAATGGCGGGGCCCAGGTCTATGACGCTCAACGTGGTCGGGATCGCGAGCCGGCAATCGCCGGGCCGCTGCGGACGGGGCGAAACCCCCGCCCACAGCGGCGAAGCCGAGTATGCGTCAGCTATCGTCTGCGGCGAGACCGCAGCAGGACGCCGCCGCACAGCGCGAGCGGCAGGCCCGCGGGCCCGAAGGCGATCGCGGCGACGGTCAGTCCGACCAGAGCGACCGCGATCAGCAACGCGGCGTGCAGCGTGGGCCGCCGGTTCATGAGGACATCACGGGCAAGGCGGATCCAGCAACAGTCGCAGGATCCCGGCCGCGGCAGGACGTGCGGCGCGGAGGTGTGGGCGCGGCGGCCCGGAGGTGCACCGAAACGCGGCGCGCGACGCGGCCGCTGACCGACGAGGCGACGATGCCGGCCTCGTGATCGCGGGCGTATTCTCGACATGTCCAACTCCTAGCAGCGGGTGCTCTTGGAATGGGACGCTGGCGGCCTCCTGTTCGCGCAGGAGGCCCCGTCCCCATCTGGCAGCGGGAGGCGGCAAACCTCCACCACCAGGGAAAACAGCGGTCAGTTACTCCCTCCTCGTGCAGATGCACGTGCATCTGCACCGGAGGCTAGCAGTCACGCACCGTCCCGCACACCCGTTCCGGAGGGTTTCCGAACCGCTTCCGGACAACGCGGAGAAGACGCCGATTGCTTGTCGCAAATTGCAGAACTTGATCGGCGCAACGCCGCGACGAGCCGCACGTCATGAAGACATGGGGACCTTCGCACGAGCTTTACTCGTCTTCGGGGCCGTGGCGTTGCTGACGGCCCCGGCCGCGGTGGCGGCGACGGCCGATCGAGTGGACACGGTGTCGGCGGCTGATCAGGCGGCGGCGCTGGCGCACTGGACGCCGGAGCGGATGCAGCAGGTGAGCGCGGATCCGACGGAGCCGGGTGAGCGGACGGCGCAGCCGTGGACCGGGCCGGCGCCGGCGGGAGTGGGCCGGTTCTTCTTCACGGAGGTGCCGGGCGTGGACCACTGGTGCACGGCGACGGCGGTGACGAGCAAGAACCGGGACACGCTGATCACGGCGGCGCACTGCGTGCACCCGGGATTCACCCGGGACGACACGGAGATCAAGGTGACGAACGTGGTGTTCGTCCCCGGCTACGACCACGGCCACGCGCCGCGCGGAGTGTTCGCGGCCCGGGGCTACGTCGTGCCGGACGACTTCAGCCTGGCCCCGCGCGACGTGGCCATGGTGGTGTTGGCAACCCACAACGGCCGGCACATCTCGGATGTGGCCGGCGCGCAGCGGATCGCCTTCGACACCCGCCCGACCGGCAACGCCAGCATGTTCGGCTACCCCGGTTCGATCCCGGTGCGCGGGGAGTTCCTGCTGCGCTGCGACGTCCCGGTGACGTTCCGGCCCAGCAGCATCGGCGACACTTGGGACTCCCCTTGCGACATGGCCGGCGGCTCCAGCGGCGGACCCTTCCTGACGGATTTCGACGGCCACACCGGCACTGTCTTCTCCGTGGTCAGCCGGGGTGCGATGGACGTGGACCTGCACACCCTCAGTCTGGAGGGCCCGACCTTGGGTGACGCGGCCAACGAGGTGTACCAGCGGGCCTCAGCCATGTGAGGCGTAGCGGCGCGCCAGGAGAGCGAAGGCCTCAAAGAGCTCGGGAGGGCCGACGACCTCGATGTCGGCGTCGAAACGGCCGATGCTGGCGGCGAGAGCGACCCACGACCAGGCGCCGAGTGTGAGGCGACAACGGTCGGGTCCGAGCTCTTCGACGACGCCGTCGCCGGCGTAGCGGGCGGCGACGGAGGCGGGCAGGTGGAGGATGACCTCGCCTCGGCACGGCCAGTCGCCGGCGCCGTCGGAGCCCTTGAACCGGCCGGCGACAAAGGCGGCGACGTCGGGCAGGTCACGAGGCGTGAACCGGGGCCCGGTGGGGGTGCGGGGCTCGATCCGGTCGACCCGGAAGATCCGCCAGTCGTCGCGGTCGAGGTCCCAGGCGACGAGATACCACCGCCCGCCCCGGGTCACGAGGTGATGCGGCTCGGCCCGCCGACGTTCGCCGACGTAGTCGAAGCGCAGCACGTGGCAGGCCCGCACGGCCGCCTCGAGTTCCATGATCACCCGGACGTCGACCACACCAGAATCACCGGGCACGGCGGTGACCTGCAAGTCGATCCGGTGCCGCAGCCGCGCGGGCATCACCTGGCGCAGGGTGGTCAAGGCCCGCGCGGCGGCCTCCCCGACGCCGCCGCTGGTGGTGATCGCGGTCTGGAGGGCGACGGCGATGGCCACGGCCTGCTCGTCGTCGAACAGCAGCGGCGGCAGCTCGGCCCCGGCCCCGAGCCGATAACCGCCGTCCGGTCCCTTCAAAGTCTGGATCGGATAGCCGAGCTCCCGCAGCCGGTCGACGTCGCGCCGCACGGTCCGGGTGCTCACGTCGAGGCGTTCGGCCAGCAGCGAGGCGGGCCAGTCCCGGCGGGTCTGCAACAGGGAGAGCAGCGACAGCAGCCGGCCCGAGGTTTTCGGCATGCCGCACAGTAGCGGCCACAACCTGTCCGCTACCCCTGGCAGAGTGGCTGCCATGACCGAGAACACCGACATGCTCGCCGAGCTTGCCAAGGCCCGAAACGCCCTGATCCGGACCGTGGACGGGCTGACCGACGAGCAGGCGGGCAAGCGCACGACCGTCAGCGAGCTGTGCCTGGGCGGGGTGATCAAGCACGTCGCGGCCATCGAGGAGCAGTGGCTGCGGTTCGTCGTCGAGGGCCCGTCAGCCATGCCCTACGACCTGCCCGAGGGCGTGACCTGGCCCGACATCTTCGCCGGCAAGGCCCAGCCGCCGCAGTGGATGATCGACCACCGCAACGACTTCCAGATGCTGCCGGATGACACCCTGGCCGATGTGCTGGCCCGCTACGAGCAGGTCGCGGCCCGCACCACCGAGATCGTCACCGACGCCGACCTGGACGCGACCCAGCCGCTGCCGGCGGCCCCGTGGCTGGAGCCGGGCGGGGTGCGCAGCGCCCGCCGGATCCTGGTGCACGTGATCGCCGAGACGTCGCAGCACGCCGGCCAGGCCGACATCCTGCGCGAGAGCCTGGACGGGCAGAAGTCCAGCTGATGACCGTCCTGTCCGCGAGGGCCCTGAACCGGGCCACCCTCGCCCGCCAGTTGCTGCTCGACCGCGCCGATCTGCCGGTTCTCGACGCGGTCGGGCACCTCTGCGGCCTGCAAGCCCAGGAGCCGCAGGAGCCCTTCGTCGGACTGTGGTCACGAGTCGAGGCCTTCGACCCCACGGACCTGTCCAACCTGCTGACCCAACGCCGGGTCGTGCGCACGCATCTGATGCGCCGCACGGTCCACCTGCTCACCGCGGACGACGTGATCGCCTGGCGGTCCCGGCACGATTCCATGCTGCGCCAACGGGTTCTCGGCACCTACCGCCTTGAGCTGGACGGCGTGGACCTGGAGAAAACGGCTGCCGCCGCCAGCGCGGTGATGTCCGACGGCCAGCCCCGCACGGCGGCCGAGCTGGTGCGGGCGATGAACTTGCCGGATGTGCCGGCCAGGGCGTTGGGCGAGCTGCTGATCGCCGCCCTGGTGCCGGTGGTCCAGACGCCCCCACGTGGCCTCTGGCGCGGCAAAGGCGGCGTTCGCAACGTGCTGCTCACGCACTGGCTCGGCCGTGAGCTGGAGCCGCCGACCGACGGCGAGGAGCTGGTCCTGCGCTATCTCGCGGCGTTCGGCCCGGCGGCCACGGCCGACATCCGCGCCTGGTCGGGCATCGCCGGCCTGCCCGCGGCGGTGAAAGCCCTCAAGCCGCAACTGAAAACGTTCCGGGACGAGCGCGGCCGCGAACTGCTCGACCTCCCGGACGCCCCGCGGCCGGACCCCGACACGCCGGCCCCGATCCGTTTCCTGCCGTCCTTCGACAACGCCCTGCTCGGCTACGACGACCGCACCCGCATCGTCGACGACGAGCACCGGAACCTGTCCGTCGCCGGCGAACGCGTGGTCCTGGTCGACGGTCGGGTCGCCGCCACCTGGACCGTCGCCAAGGGCACCGTTGCGGTCACGCCGCTACGTCCCTTCAGCCGCAAGGAAAAGACCACCGTCCACGAGGAAGCCGACAGGCTGTCCGACTTCCTCACTCGACCAGAAACTCCAGCGGCAGCCACGGGGCCCGGGCCGTCAGGCTGAGCGCGGACAGGGCCTGCACGACGCCGACGGTGAGCTCCGATGTGGACAGCGGCGCCGACATGGCCATGGGATCGGGACTGTCGTGGCCGAGCGTCCCGAGCAGGTCCGATCCCGGCGGCGGGCAGGAGTCGACCGCCTTGCGCACGGTGGCGTGGAACTCCGGATCCGAGTCGGCCTCGATGATCCGGCCCAGCCAGGTGATGGCCTCGTGCCGCAAAGCCGGCTCGTCCCGGGGATCGGCGCTGGTCAGCTCGGGGAGTTCGGCCGCCAGCTCGGCGGCGAACTCCACCGAGACGGCGCAGGACAGGGCCACCAGGAAACGTCGGAGCACGGCGTCGACGTCCTGGTCGTCCCGGTCGACCATGACGCAGGCCAGCTCGGCCGGGCGGTTGAGCAGCAGCCGGGTCGTCTGGGCCACCTTGGCCGGCCCGGCGGCGCGGGCCACGTCGGCCAGGAAACCCAGCGCCGGCAGCACGTTGTCGTCGGTCAGCAGACCTTCCAGCACGTGGTAGAGGTCGTCGATGGCGTCGTCGTCCTCGGCCTCGACGGCCCGCAGCGCCGGCAGGAGCGCGTCCCCGACCGCGGCCGGCAGCGCCGCCTCCACCGCGCTCACGCCGAGATCCAGCACGGCGTCGGCGTAGAGATGGTGCAGCGGGTCCGAGTCGATGTCGTCCATCCCGATGCGACCGTGCTCGGGCACGCCGGGATCCAGCAGCGCGGGGTGCAGCAAAGCCACCCGCACCAGCAGATGCGCCCGCGCGGCAGCGGCGATCTGGCTGTGCTCGTCCTCGTCGCTGAGCTCCAGCTCCTCGTCGTCCTGGTCGGCCAGCCAGCCCACCACCGGGCTCTCGTCCAGCGTCGCCAGCCACATCCAGGGCGAACGCGCCTCGCCCTGGATGGAGTGGGTCATGGTGGCCAGCGCCCGCAGCCCGGCCCACAGCAGGGCCCGGAACTGCTGGCGGCTGCGGCGTTCGCCGTCGGCGGTGTCCTGCCAGGTCAGCTGGTGTTCGGTCATGAACCGGTCGAGCACGGCGTGCCCGCGCTCGTCCACGTCGTCCTCGTCGTGCTCGGTCGACGGCGTGTCGATCTCCCGCCGGACCGCGTCGACCAGGGCCTGGGCCAGCGCCGGATCACCCTCGCCACGGCCGACGATCGAGCCACGGATGCCCAGTTCGTGCTCGACCCGGCCGGCGGAGATCAGCAGGCCGCCCAGGGCGCCGGCCAGCTCCCGGTCCCAGGGGTGCTCGGTGCTCGCGCCGGCCACGACATCGGCGGCGTCGATGGCTCGGGGCGCGCGCAGCGTGGGATCGATCAGGTGCCGGACGGCCCCGCCGATCAGGTACTGCGCGCACAGTCGCTGCAGATCCCAGGCCAGATGCTCGGCGACCGGGAACCGGGGCCGGGGCTCGTCCCTGAGCAGCGGGAACCAGCCGCCCTCGGCGTCCGGGCCGGTGGCCTTGTCCACCCGCAGCGAGTCCACGGTCCAGCCCATCAGGGCCGGGGCCGCGTCCCGCAGGTGCCGCCCCAGGCTCGCCCCCAGGGCCGTCGCCACGTCGATCGAGTCGGTGTCCACGGCCAGCCCGACGAACACGCCCGCCGGGTAGCCGAGCACGCGGACGTCGAGCAGCTCGGGACCCTCGTCGTCCTCGTCCTCCTCGTCGTCGAGCACGGGAGCGGTCACTTCCCAGCCGGCCTGCACGAGTTCGAGAACCAGTTCGGGCACCTGGGCGCTCGCCAGCTCGTCCTCCGCCTGGGTGTCGGGTCCCGACAGATCGATCCACACCAGGTAGGGCATCCATTCCCCTTCCGCGCACGGCCGATGGGCATCGTAGCCACGACGGCCGACCCCCACCTGGTGCATTGCGTCACCGCGCCGGTGTTCCCCTAGTTGTCGACGCGTGTTCCGGCCCGGAACACCGCCGCCACGTCGGTCAGCGCGGCCAGGTCCACGGTCGGATCACCGCGCACGGCAAGGAGATCCGCGTCGAAGCCGGGGGCGATGCGGCCCTTGCGGTGGCCTACGCCACAGGATTCGGCGGCCAATCGGGTGACGGACGTCAACACCGAGACCGTCGAATCCTGGGTGAAGACCTGGAATTCCGGCACGCCGTGCGGCAGACAGTCGTGCGGTTTGTCGGAAATGACTCCGGCGTCGGAGGAACAGACCAGCCGCGCGCCCTTCCGTCGCACGTCGGCCAGGAAGGAACGCGCGGCGATGACCTTCGGCGACAGCGGGTTCCCGTTCGGCATGCGGCCGGCGGTGACGCCGATGTGGACACCGGCGGCGATGATCTCGTCGATGGTGGCCCAGTCGGGCTCGGCGCCGTCGGCGGTGAGGAAGGTGCCGTGCTCGATGCCGTCCACACCGGCCCGGACGGCGTCCCTGATGCCCGCGCCGCCATGGGCGTGGGCGGTGACCGGCAGGCCGGCGGCGTGGGCGGTCTCGACGACGGCCCGCAGCTGGTCCAGGTCGTACTGGGACTCGTGGGCGGCGCTGCCGGGGGTGATGCCGCCGCCGGTGGCCATGATCTTGATGACGTCCACGCCGCGCTCGACCCGTTCGGTCACCGCGTCGACCAGCGCCGACCGGTCCGCCGGCACTTCACCGCCGAGGAACCAGCAGTGCCCGCCGGGGCTGGTGATCGGCGGGCCGGCGGCCAGGATCTCCGGCCCCAGCGGGAGCCCGTCCCGGGCCTCGATCACGAGGTAACCTCGGTCACCGAGATCGCGAACGGTCGTGATGCCGGCTCGCAATGCCCGCATCGCGTGCACGCGCATCCGCTCGAGCACGACCTCGCGCGGCGCTTCGGCCATGTCCCGGGGGATGTCGCTGCCGGGCTCGAAGGCCAGGTGCACGTGCGCGTCCACCAAGCCCGGCAGCAGCGTGACATCACCCAGGTCGATCACCGGCACGTCATCGGACGGCTCGACGATGCGACCGCCGTCGACCACCACGGTCGCCGGGCCGTGGTGCAGCGTGTCGCCGTCGAACAGTCGCGCGCAGCGGAGACCGATCACGAAGCCAGCATGACACCGTCCGCCAGGTAGGTGTCGACGGCCTCGCGCCGGGCGGCGGCGTCCCAGGCCAGCCGGTCGCCGACCAGATCCGCGACCTGCTCGACTACGGCCCGGCCGCGCTCGGGGGCCTCGAAGGCGATGCGGGTCCGCCGGCTCAGCACGTCGTCGAGATCGAGCGCGCCCTCGTGGGTGACGGCGTGCACGATCTCGGCCGCCAGGTAGCCGTCGGTCACGTGCGCGGCCAGACCCGGGTCCGACCCGATCAGCTCGAACAGCTCGGTGACGGCCGAGCCGTGCCGGCGCAGCAGTCGCTCCACAGTGGACACTGAGAGGCCGTGCCTCGAGGCCAGTCCGATCCGGTCGTCCCACAGCTCACGGAAGCCGACCGCGCCGTGGATCGGCAGCCTGGCGGTGAGCGACGGGGCCACGCCGCCCAGGCCCTTGACCGCCACGTTGACCACGTCGGCGGCCATCACCCGGTAGGTCGTGTACTTGCCACCGGCCACGACGAAGTACCCCGGCTCGGGCGAGGCGACGGCGTGCTCGCGGGACAACTTGGCCGTCTCGCCGCCCTTTCCGGCCAGCAGTGGCCGCAGACCGGCGTAGGTGCCGACGACGTCGTCCCGGGTCAGCGGCTGCTTCAGCACCGAGTTCACGTGCTGGAGCAGGTAGTCGACGTCCTCGTCGGTGACGGTCGGCCGGTCGGGGGCGTCGGAGTAGGGCGTGTCGGTGGTGCCGATGATCCAGTGCTGGCCCCACGGGATGACAAAAAGCACGCTCTTCTCGGTGCGCATGATCAGCCCGGTCTCCAGGTCCAGCTTGTCCCGCGACACGACCAGGTGCACTCCCTTGGACATCTGGATCTTGAAGGCCGGGTTCTCCGGCGTCCACACCCCGGTCGCGCCGATCACGCGCCGGGCCCGGACCCGGATCTCGTTGCCGGACAAGGCATCCCGCACGACCGCGCCGGCGACCTGGCCGCCCTCGCGCAGCAGCTCGGTGACCTCGGCCCGGTTGACCACGGTGGCCCCGTGCTGGGCGGCGGTCCGCGCCACCATCATGGTGAACCGGGCGTCGTCGACCTGCGCGTCGTAGTACCGCACCGCGCCGGTCAGCGCGTCGTCCCGCAGGCTCGGCGACATGGCCAGGGCCTTGGTGCGGGACAGGTGCTTGTGCATCGGCACCGAGGTCGCGCCGCCGATGGTGTCGTACAGCATCAGGCCGGCGCCCACGTACGGCCGCTCCCATCCCTTGTGGGTCAAGGGGTACAGGAACGGGACCGGCCGCACGAGGTGCGGGGCGAGCCGCTTGAGCAGCAGCCCGCGCTCCCGCAGCGCCTCACGTACCAGCGAGAACTCCAGCTGCTCCAGGTAGCGCAGCCCGCCGTGCACGAGCTTGCTCGACCGGCTGGAGGTTCCCGATGCCCAGTCCCGCGCCTCGACCAGCGCCACGGACAGGCCACGCGAGGCGGCGTCCAGCGCCGCGCCGACGCCGACCACGCCGCCGCCTATCACCAGCACGTCGAACTCGGTCTCGGCCAGCGAGCGCAGCGCGGCCTCGCGGTAGCCGGCGTCCAGCCTTGCGGACATCGGGAACTCCTTCTAGTCGATCACTCAGCGCACGTCGTCGTCGACCCAGTCGAACGACTTGGTGACGGCCTTCTTCCAGTTGCGGTAGACGCGTTCCCGCTCGTCGGCGGCCAGTTCCGGCGTCCACCGCTTGTCCTCGGCCCAGTTGGCCCGCAACTCGTCCTCGCCGCCCCAGTAGCCCACGGCCAGCCCGGCCGCGTAGGCCGCGCCCAGGGCCGTGGTCTCGGCGACCTTGGGCCGCACCACCGGCACGTCGAGGATGTCGGCCTGGAACTGCATCAGCAGCTCGTTGCCGACCATGCCGCCGTCCACCTTCAGCTCGGTCAGCGCCACGCCCGAGTCGGCGTTCATGGCGTCGAGCACCTCGCGGGTCTGGAAGGCGGTGGCCTCCAGCACGGCCCGGGCCAGGTGTCCCTTGCTGACGAAGCGGGTCAGGCCGACCAGCGCTCCGCGGGCGTCGGCCCGCCAGTACGGCGCGAACAGCCCCGAGAAGGCGGGCACGAAGTACGCGCCGCCGTTGTCCTCGACGCCGCGGGCCAGGCCCTCGATCTCCGACGCGGAGCCGATCAGGCCGAGATTGTCGCGCAGCCACTGGACCAGCGAGCCGGTGACGGCGATGGAGCCCTCCAGCGCGTACACCGGGGCCTGCGAGCCGATCTTGTAGCAGACCGTGGTGAGCAGGCCGTTGTGGCTGGCCACCTTCTCCAGGCCGGTGTTGAGCAGCATGAAGTTGCCGGTGCCGTAGGTGTTCTTGGCCGTGCCGGGCTCGAAGCAGGCCTGACCGAAGGTGGCGGCCTGCTGGTCGCCGAGGATGCCGGTGATCGGCACGCCGCCGAGCACACCGCCGGCGCCGGACCCGTAGTTCTCCGAGGAGGAGCGGATCTCCGGCAGCATGGACAGCGGAATGCCCATCTCGGCGGCGATCTCGGCGTCCCAGGACAGCGTGTCCAGGTCCATCAGCATGGTCCGGGACGCGTTGGTCACGTCGGTGACGTGCACGCCGCCGTTCGGGCCGCCGGTGAGGTTCCACAGCGTCCAGGTGTCGGTGTTGCCGAACAGCAGGTCGCCGTTCTCGGCCCGCTGGCGGGCACCGGGCACGTTGTCCAGGATCCAGCGGACCTTGGGGCCGGAGAAGTAGGTGGCCAGCGGCAGGCCGACCTTGGCCTTGTAGCGGTCGGCCCCGCCGCCCAGCGCGCCGAGCCCGTCCACAATGGACTGGGTGCGGGTGTCCTGCCAGACGATGGCGTTGTACACCGGCTCGCCGGTCCTGCGGTCCCAGACCACGGCGGTCTCGCGCTGGTTGGTGATGCCGACGGCGGCCAGGTCGCCGATGTTAAGGTCGGCCTTGGCCAGCGCCTGGCCGATGACGTAGCGGGTGTTCGCGGTGATCTCGGCCGGGTCGTGCTCGACCCAGCCGGCCTTCGGGAGGATCTGCTCGTGTTCCTTCTGCCCCACCGAGACGATGGATCCGGCGTGGTCGAACACGATCGCCCGGGTGCTGGTCGTGCCCTGGTCGATGGCGAGAATGTGCTGAGCCATGGGGTTTCCTTCCGATCAGAACGCGAGGTGGGAGAGCACACCGGCGATGACGCCGCCGACCAGGGGGCCGGCCACCGGCACCCAGGCGTAGCTCCAGTCGGAGTTCTTCGGCTCCGTGGACTGCGGCTCACCCTTGTAGCGCAAGGGAAGGATGGCGTGGGCGATGCGCGGCCCGAGGTCGCGGGCCGGGTTGATGGCGTAGCCGGTGGGGCCGCCCAGGGAGGCGCCGATGCCGACCACCAGCATGGACACGGCCAGCGGGCCCAGGCCCGAGGGCGTCTTGCCGAACGACAGGATCACGAAGACCAGCACGAACGTGCCCAGCACCTCGGTCAGGAAGTTCCAGCCGTAGCTGCGGATCGCCGGCCCGGTGGAGAACACGGCCAGCTTCTTGGCCTCGTCCGGGTCCTCGTCGAAGTGCTTCTTGTAGGCCAGGAAGCACAGGCAGGCGCCGAGGAACGCGCCGACCATCTCACCGGCCAGGTAGACCAGGGTCGAGCCGAAGCTGACCGCCACGCCCGGGGCGTACGTGCTGGCCCCGCTGCTCAGGATGCCGATGGTGACCGCCGGGTTGAGATGCGCGCCCGACTTGTAGGCCACGTAGACGCCGGCCATCACGGCCAGCCCCCACCCGAAGTTGATCAGAAGCCAGCCGCCGTCGAAGCCCTTGGACTTCACCAGCAGCACGTTGGCCACCACACCGGCGCCGAGCAAGATCAGCAGTCCGGTGCCGAGCACCTCGCTGAGGAACACCGCTCCGAGTGACACCCACTCCTCCATTCGTCATTGAACGGCCGACTCACCCCCAGTGAGTGAGGGGAACGTAAGCAGCGGAAACGGGCCGCTCAACGGGCGTCGGTCGACAATGTCGAACGGTGACCTGGGCCACAGCGTGTCCGACCGGTTACTGTCCGGCTGGTCCGCCTCTCGGACGCCCCGTGGCCGGGGCCGTCCCACCACCGGGCGTTCGACATTGCCGACAACGAGCTCGTTTGATTAGCTGACGCCGTGCCCGGCCCCATCCAGTCCATCGAGCGCGCCGCCGCCATGCTGCGGCTGCTGGCGCGCGGCTCCGGGCAGTACGGGCTGGCCGAGATCGCCGCCTCCCTCGGCCTGCCCAAGGGCACCGCGCACGGCATCCTGCGCACCCTGCAACGGGTCGAATTCGTCGAACAGGACCAGGAATCCGGCCGCTACCGGCTGGGCGCTGCGCTGCTGCACCTGGGCTCCAGCTACCTAGACGCCAACGAGCTGCGCTCGCGGTCGATCAACTGGGCCGACACGCTGGCCGCCCGCAGCGGCCAGGAGGTGCGCATCGGCGTGCCCCACGACGGGGCGGTGCTGGTGGTGCACCACGTGTTCCGGCCCGACGACACGATGCAGACGCTGGGCGTCGGCGCGATGCTTCCGTTGCACGCCACCGCGTTCGGCAAGGTGCTGCTGGCCTTCGACGCCACCCTGGCCCGGGACCGCGAGCTCACCTCGCTGACCCGGCGCACCATCGTCTCGCCGCCGGCCCTGGAGCGGGTGTTGGCCCAGGTGCGGTCCGACGGCTGGGCCAGCGAGGCCGAGGAGTGCATGCCGGGCGAGGCCGGCATCGCCGCGCCGATCCGCGCCCCCGGCGGCCTGGTGGTCGGGGCGATCGGCGTTTCCGGCGCGGTGGAACGGATCTGCGACTCGGCCAACCGGCCCAAGCCGGCACTGGTCGGTCACGTGCGCAGCGCGGCCGAGGCCGTCTCCCGGGCGTTGAGCGACTGAGCGGGGATCATGGCGCAACGGTATGTGATGGCCATCGACCAGGGCACCACCTCGACCCGGTGCATCCTGTTCGACCAGAGCGCCCGGCTGGTCTCGGTGGCGCAGCGGGAACACCGCCAGCACCACCCGCGGCCGGGCTGGGTGGAGCAGGACGCGGTGGAGATCTGGCGCAACGTGGACCGGATCGTGCCGCAGGCCCTGCGCGACGCCGGCATCTCGGCCGAGCAGGTGGTGGCGCTGGGCATCACCAACCAGCGCGAGACCGCCGTGGTGTGGGACCGGCACACCGGGGTTCCGGTGGGGCGGGCCATCGTCTGGGAGGACATCCGCACCGAGGAGCTGGTGGCGGAACTGGCCGCGCGTCCGGAGAGCTCGGGTATCCGCGAGCGCTGCGGCCTGCCGCTGGCGACGTACTTCTCCGCGCCGAAACTGCGCTGGCTGCTGGACAACACGCCGGGGCTGCGGGATCGGGCCGAGCGCGGCGACGTGCTGTTCGGCACCATGGACACCTGGCTGATCTGGAACCTGACCGGCGGGGCCAGCGGCGGCCTGCACGTCACCGACGTCACCAACGCCAGCCGCACCATGCTGATGAACCTGACCTCCCAGGCCTGGGACGCCGAGCTGCTGTCCTTTTTCGACATTCCGACCCGGATGCTGCCGGAGATCCGGCCCTCCACCGAGATCCGCGGCGTCACCAGCCGGGTCGTGCCCGGCGTGACGATCGCCGCCGCGCTCGGCGACCAGCACGCGGCGCTGTTCGGGCAGACGTGTTTCGCCCGCGGCGAGACCAAGTGCACCTACGGCACCGGCGGCTTCCTGCTGATGAACACCGGCCACACGCCGGTGAAGTCCGAGCACGGCCTGCTCAGCACCATCGGCTACCAGCTCGGCGGCGAGCCGGCGACCTACGCCCTGGAGGGCTCCATCGCCGTCACCGGCTCGCTGGTGCAGTGGTTCCGGGACAAGCTGGGCCTGATCCAGAGCGCCCCCGAGATCGAGACGCTGGCCCGCACGGTCAGCGACAACGGCGGCTGCTACATCGTGCCGGCGTTCTCCGGGCTGTTCGCGCCGCACTGGCACAGCGAGGCCCGCGGCCTGATCGTCGGCCTGACTTCCTACATCGGCAAGGGACATCTGGCCCGCGCGGTGCTGGAGGCCACCGCCTGGCAGACCCGCGAGGTGGTGGACGCCATGACCGCCGAGCTCGGCGTGCCGTCCAAGGCGCTGAAGGTCGACGGCGGCATGACCGCCGACCACCTGCTCATGCAGACCATCGCCGACGTGCTGGACGTGCCGGTGCTGCGGCCGATGGTGGCCGAGACCGTCTCGCTCGGCGCGGCCTACGCCGCCGGGCTGGCCGTCGGCTACTGGCCCGACCTGGAAGGCCTGCGCCGGAACTGGCATCTCGCGGCCCGCTGGAATCCACAGTGGAACGCCGAGGACCGGGAAGCCGAGTACGACAACTGGAAGCGGGCCGTCGAGCTCACCTTCGGCTGGGCCAAACCGCGCCGCCGGCAGTGAGGCCGAACGCACGCTTGCGACGAAGGCTCGGCCGGATAGGGTTGGCAGCACGGGATTCGGGGGGAATCCGACGTCGCCCTGACGTCACTCCCGGATCAGGTGGGGAAAGCATGTCGATACGTGCTGTAGTGCTGGCTGCCGCCCTGACGGCGTCGGCTCTGGTGACGGTGGTGGCGCCCGCGTCTGCGGCGGCCATCGGCGGCAAGTTCGTCCCGGCGGCGCAACGGGTGCTGGACACCCGTGACGGCACCGGCGTCCAGGTCGAGGGCGACCACCTGGTGGTGGACCTGAGCCATGTGGTGGATCCCGGCTCGACAGCCGTGGTGCTGAACGTCACCGGCGCGGACGCCAACGTGGACAGCTTCGTGACGGTGTGGCCGCACGGGCAGGCCCGGCCGGGCACCTCCAACCTGAACGTCTCGCGCGGGCAGACCGCGGCCAACCTGGCCACGGTCGGGCTGCCGGCGCCCGACGAGCGGGTCGACCTCTGGGTGCACGGCGACCTGGGCGTGGTCGTGGACGTCGCCGGCTTCTACAGCCCGACCCGGGGTTCCGGCTTCCTCAGCTTCAGCCCGCACCGCCAGCTGGACACCCGCACCGCGGGCGGTCCGGTCGGGCCGGACGGGACCACCGTGCTCGACCTGACCAAGGAGCCCGACTTCGTCACCGCGGTGGCGCTCAACCTGACCGCCACCGACACCACCGACAACACCTACGTCACGGCGTGGCCGGACGGCTCGGACCGGCCGGCGGTGAGCTCGATGAACGTGGGTCCGGGGCAGACCAGGGCGAACATGGTCATCGTGCCGCTGCCGCCGAGCAGGAAGATCAACCTGTACAACCACTCCGGCCGCGTGAACCTGATCGCCGACCTGTCCGGGATCTACGTCAAGGACGGCGGCAACTCGTTCTACAGCGTGCCGCCGAAGCGCGTGGTCGACACCCGGGACAGCGCCCCGCTGGAAGCCGGTGGCGTGCTGAACGTCAACCTGGGCGACTACTGGTACGCGGTGGTGAACATCACCGCCACCAACGCGACGGCCAACACCTTCCTGACCATCTGGGACCCGCAGCGGGACCCGCGGCCCGACGCCTCCACGCTCAACGTCGGCCCCGGCGAGACGGTGCCGAACATGGCGGTGGCGTCGGGCACCAACGGCGTGTTCTCGGTGTACAACCACCTCGGCCGGGTCGACGTCATCGTCGATCTCGCCGGGTACTTCGGAAGCTAGGGATCTCCAGCCGCCGCCAGGTGGCCAGGAACACCAGCGCCGCGACCGCCGATCCGACGGACGCGAACAGGGACCCCGACAGGTAGAGCAGCCAGGTGTTGTCCCGCAGGGTCGCGTCCAGGCCCTCGCGGGACAGCGTCGACCACAGGAACACCACGCCCAGACCCAGCACCAGCAGGGTGAAGGCGACGGTGAGCAGCACGAACAGGACGCGCAGGGTCCGACTCCGGCCGTCGTGGTGGCGCACCAGCCCGCGCCGGGCCAGCCACCACGACGCCAGACAGCCCAGCGCCAGCGCGATCGCGTCGGCCGCCAGCGTGTCGGACACACGGTGCCACTTGGCCACCACCGTGTACTCCCCGATGCCGACCGCCCAGGACATGGCGAAGAACATCGCCACCCCGCGCCACCGGTAGGGCACCACGATCAGCGCGGCGAACAGCACCGTCATGGCGATCGTGGTGTGCCCGCTGGGCAGGCTGTTGGCCGCGTAGTGGCCGGACACCTGGACCAGCGGCGGCCGCGGCAGCACGAAGCGCTTGAGGCTCTGGGTCACCACCTGGCCGGCGACGATCACGCCGACCGCGGCCACCGCGAGCTCCCAGCGGCGGCGCAGCAGGCCGATCAGCGCGACCACCACCACGGACACCGCCAGCGAGTAGACGGTGATCTGGTTCAGGTTCTTGTTGGCGTCGTTCACCTCGGAGACGCTGAGCTGGTCGGCGCCGCGCAGGGCCCCGTTCTCCAGCGCCTGTCCGACGGGCGTCAACACCGCGAAGACGTAGATCGCGACTGCGACGAGAACACTGAGCACAGCGACGTGGAGCCACCGGCGAGCGGGAATGTCGGACACCTGAGCAAACCTCTCGTGAGCGGCGGCCGCATGGTATCCAGAGTGGACTAGCGCGCCCGCATCGCCGCCACCATGGTCGACCCCGCCCTAGGCACCTCTTACTATCTCGCTCGGCTTTCCAGCATTTATTCTTCCAATAGTAAGTGATAGCGTAATATCTGTGGAGCCAGAGCGTCGACTGGACATCGCCCGCGTCACACGCCAGGGCGCTGCTCGCCTGGCCCGTCGCCTGCGGGCCGAGCGCTCTCCCTCGCCGCTGAGCCCGGGCAAGATCGGCGTGCTCGCGCACCTCGCCCGCTTCGGGCCGGCCACCCCCGGCGACATCGCCGGCCGTGAACACCAGCAGCCGCAGTCCCTCACCCGGCTGTTGGCCGAACTGGAGGCCGACGGGCTCCTCACCCGCACCCGCAGCGCGGTCGACCGCCGCCAGTCCCTGCTCCAGCTCACCTCGGCCGGCCGCGACGCCCTCGACGCCGACCTCTCCTCCCGCGACCGCTGGCTCGCCGCCGCCCTGGCCGGCCTCACCGACGCCGAGGCCGAGCTCGTCGGCCTGGCCGCGGCGCTGATGGACCGCCTCGCCGACGCCACCCCCGAGCCGGAGAGACCCGCCACCCCCGAGTGAAGGTGAACCCCTTTCACCATCACCGTCCGGATGGCGCTAGGGTGTGCCGCCGTGGAGATCAGCCACTTGCGCTACCGCGTTCCCCCGACCGGGCTCACCGGGCGGTGCCGGCCATGACCCGCGGCCAGACGCGCATCGTGATCATCACCGCCGTGGTGCTGGGGCTGTTCTGCCTGGGCATGGTGTTCTGGGCGCTGACCCGGTCCCCCGATCCGGTCGCGGAGCCGGTGCCCCATCCGACGACCTCCGCCCCGCCGACGTCGTCGACGGCCGCCACCACGACCACCACGACGACAACCACGACGGAGCCGCCGACCACGACGTCTCGGCCGCCGGTCAAGGCTCCGGTCGCGCCGCCGAAGACCACCACGCGCCCGCCGGCCACCACCGCTCCCCCGGCGACCACGGTCAACGGCCTCTGCCAGGCCGACCAGTGGCAGCGCGACGCCCAGTACAACGGCGGGGCCCTGGTTCTGCACAACGGGGCCGAGTGGTTTGCCCGTTCGTGGAACTACAACTCCGAGCCCGGCAACAGCGCGGACGACGTCTGGGTCCGCGCCTTCAACTGCTGACCGGAAGTCCGGTCGATAGGCCGGAAATCCGGTCCACACAAGGGCGCTTGGCCGAAAGGTAAGCGATTCCTGCCCTCTTGGCGTGACGATAGCGTTGGCGCGCACCGCGTCGGGCGGCATCGTCCATTTCGGTCACGGCGGTGTGAACCGTGGTCGCGATCCGCTCGTGTTGACGGTGGCGCGACCGTGAAGTGAGAAGCCAAGAGGAGTGTTCAGCGTGAGGAAGATGCTCGTCCGCGTGGCGATCGGCGCGGTGGCGCTGTCCACGGTTGCGGGATGCGGTCAGACCCTGACCATCGGTGGCCAGCCGGCGAGCACCACACCCGCGTCCAATGCGGACATCCAGCTGGTGGGCGGCCCGGCCCCGGCCACGTCGAGCACGCCGGCGCCGCCGGTGGCCTCGATCCCGCTGGGCAGCCTGTCGGCCCCGCAGACCGTGCAGCTGACGGCGAAGAGCTCGCCGCTGGGCACGATCGTGACCGACAAGGACGGCCGGACGCTGTACCGGTTCGACAAGGACTCTCCCAAGCCGCCCACCACCACATGCACCGGCGGCTGCCAGACGACCTGGCCGCCGGTGATCATCCAGCAGGGTGGCAAGGTGTACGCCGACGGCGTGGACAAGTCGGTGGTGGGCACGGTGAAGCGTCCCGACGGCTCGACCCAGCTGACCATCGGCGGCTGGCCGCTGTACCGGTTCTCCGGCGACCACGCGGCCGGCGCCACCTTGGGCCAGGGCGTGAACGGCACCTGGTTCGCGATCGCCCCCGACGGCAAGAAGGCGTCCACCGCAACCAAGGACGACCAGAACGCCAACGCCGGCCCCAAGACGATCCTGACCGCGCAGAAGTCGGCCCAGGGCCTGGTGGTCTCCGACGGCGGCGGCCACACCATCTACGTCAACTCGACCGACCAGTCCTCGCCGTCCGCGGTGAAGTGCACCGGCGCGTGCAGCAACGGCTTCACGCCGGTGCCGGCCGGCACGGGCAACATCCAGATCAAGGGCGTCGCACCGTCCGATGTGGGCAGTGTGAAGCGCCCCGACGGCAGCACGCAAATGACCCTGGTCGGTTTCCCGCTCTACACCAACCCGAAGGACACCAAGGCGGGCGACACCGCCGGCAGCGGGGTGCAGGGCTGGTTCACCATCTCGCTCGACGGCGACCACCAAGGCTGAAAGGCGCACAACCCCATGGCGGACATCCAGATCCCCGGGGACGACATCGAGTCGGCCCGGGACAACATGCGGCAGGTCATGGACCTGTTCGACAGCTCCAACACCTCCCAGGCCAACATCGCCGCCGCGGTGGGCAACGACAAGCTGGTCACCGACGCGGCGCACGAGTTCGACAAGCGCTGGAAGGACGGCCACACCCAGCTCAAGGACGAGGGCCAGGCCATCATCGACGCGCTGAGCAAGGTCATCGACACCTTCACCGACACCGACAACAAGATCGGCGACCAGCTCACCGCGGGCAGCTGAGAGGACGACGACGATGACCAGCACCGAGCCGACCCTGGCCCGTCCCACCGGGTTCAGCCTGACCGTGCCCGACCACTGGGCACGGTTCGACCTCGACGACGCCCCGCTCTCGCGGGCCCGCAGCGCCGCCCTCAAGGCCGTCCGCGACCCCGTCGAGCGCATCCAGCTCGACGACCTGTTCCGTCAGGCCCGGGCCATCAACAAGGCCGCCCGCCGCCGGGGCGCGCTGTGGGGCGCCGGCACCGCCACCGCCTACCAGGACGCCATGTTCCTGGGCCACGTCATGGTTTTCGGCATCGACCCCGGGGCCGACACCGACATGAGCCTGCCCACCCTGACCAAGCAGCTCTCCCGGGACGCCGCCGACGGCGTCACCGTCGAGCGCGAGGTCAAGCCGGTCGTGCTGCCCGCTGCGGGCGAGGCCGTGCGCATCGTCGGCACCGAGCGGGTCACCGTCACCGCCGACGTCTCCGTGGACATGCTCACCATGCAGACCCTGGTCAAGGTCCCCGGCGGCGGCACCGACCAGTTCCTCATCACCTGCTGCAGCCCCAACCTCCCGCTGGCCGACGAGGTGTACGAGCTGTTCGAGGCCATCTCCGCCACCTTCCGCTTCGCCTGACCGCAAACCCCAAGGCCGGCACCGAACCACGGTGCCGGCCTATCCCTTACCCTCGCGAGTCCCGCTCTGGAGCAAGCGAAAAGCAGGTTCCGGACAGTGCCGGAACCTGCTTTTCAGGTGCCTGAGAGCGGGACTCGCGGGGTTACTTGCGGAAGCCGGGGCCGCCGGTGATGTGGCGGATCACCGGCGCTCCGGTGGGGCCGCTGGCCGAGCCGGGCAGGGCGGTGGTGGCGCCGTCGGCGATGGCGGTGCCCACGTCGCCGTTGTCGTCCTTCTCGTCGTTGCCGATACCGACGGCCACACCGACCTGGGCCGACTGGCTGCCGACGTTCTGGATGACCCCGTTGGCGGCATCGAAGCCCTTCCGCCCCAAGGAGCCCTCGTGGCTGAAACCCGGGTCGTCGGGCGGGCCATTCGGGTCCACGGTGGACGGCTTGCCGTCGCTGGCGGCGAGCGGGGTGTCGTCCGCCGGCGACGTGCCTCGGCTCTGTGGCGGCCCGTCGGGCGGAGTGACCCGGACGCCCGGCCCGCCCTCGGGCGGGGTCACTGTGATCTGCGGCCCCTCGGCCGGCTGGGCAGGCGGGGCAGGCGGAGCGGCGGGCGGAGCGGTCGGCGGCGCAGTCCCGGCGGCACCCGGGTCGGCGACGCTGTCCGGACGGGTGTCGGCGCGCGGCGGGGTCAGGCCGTCGCCGGTGGGCCGCGGCACGGTGTTGACGGCCGGGGCGTCGGACGGCGGCGTCACGTGGATCGACGGCGGCGAGTTCACCGCGGCCGAGTCGGCCACACCGTCGGGACGGGTGTCGGCCTTGGGCGGGGTGAGCCCGCCGTCGGACTTGGGGGCGGTGGTGATCGGCGGGGCGTCGCCCTCGGCCGGGCTGACCTTGACGCCGGGCACGTCAGGGTCCTTGAAGATCGCGCCGTCGCCGACCTTGAGCGCGCCGCCGATGCCCCCGGCGGCCAGCGCGCCGAGACCGATCTGCTCGAACTGCTTGAGCGTGAACTGCTTGCCGGACAGGGCGTCGTTGATGCCGGTCGAGGCGAGCCCGGTGCCGAAGCTGATGCCGCCCTGGATGCCGAAGCCCTTGGCGAAGTTCTTGGCCACCTGCTTGGCCCCGTCGGCCAGGCCCTTCGTCGCGAGGTTGGGGCTGGCCTCGAAGATGAGCTTGCCGACGCCGGGAATGCTCTTGCCCAGCGAGTTGACCGTGCTCAGCCCCTTGGCCACCGCCGGCAGGAACTTCGCGGCCACGCCGAGCCCGCCAAGCGCGAATCCGGCGAGGCCAGCGACGAACGACCCGACGTCGAAGTGGCCGGTGGATATGGTGTCCAGCACGGTTGTCCCGATGAACGCGGCCGCGCCCAGGGCCAGCCCCACCACCGGGAAGAACACCGTGGTGATGGCGATGGCCACGTCGATCAGGATCTTGATCAATGGGTTGTGCTCGAAGAAGTCCAGGAACTTCTGGAAGAAGCTGCGCTCGGGCACGGTGGACACGTCACCGAGCTGCTTGTTGAACGTGTGCCCGGCCTGGTCGCGCAGGTCCTTGGCGTCCTGGGCCAGCCTCTTGGCCGCGGTCAGGTCGGCGTTGGCCTGGTCGATGCTCTGCTGCTGGGACTTGGCCGCGCTCTGCTGCTCGGGCGTGGCGTCGGCCGGCGGTGGGGTGACGGTCTGGGCCGCAGTGCCGGCCACCGACTGCGCCTGGTCCATGGCCCGGTCGAGCTGGCTCTGCGCGTCCGACAGCGACTGGGCGTAGGTGTGGTACACCTGCGCCGCGCCGTGGAACGAGTCCGCCGTCTGCTGGAGCTTGGGCGGGTACTTGCTGCCGATGACAGTGCGCAGCGCGTCCATGGTCTTGCCGGTGCCGTTGGCCATGGCGTTGCCCCGCAGGGCGTCGAACGCGCTCTGGGCGTCGTCGCCGAGCGAGGTGTAGGTGGGGACGATCTGGTTCAGGATGACGTCGGGATCCCCGGGGGTCGGGTCGGAGCCGAACCCGAGGACCTCGAAACCGCTGGTATGGCGCCGTGCCACGAGAACCTCCTCAGAGTGTGGTGTTGGGGACCTGCACCGCGATCAGCCGGTTGTCACCCAGGTGCAGGTAGGCCCGCCCGGGCCGGGGCTGCTGTCCGATGACGCCACGGGGCAGCCGCACGCCGATGGCCTCGCCCTCGGTGATGGCCTGCGGCGCGATGATCAGGCCGGTGCGGTTGCGCCGGATCTGCGCGGCCCAGCCGCCGATCGCGGTGGACAGCGCGTCAGCGTTGCCGGCCGCGATCAGGCCCCAGCCCTCGCCGGCCGCACCTCGGGCCAACGCGGCCAGATCGGAGGCGACTTCGGCTTGCAGCAACAGTTCCGCGTCGTCCAGCACGACCACGCCGGTCGGCTGGGTCACGCCGCGCAGCGCCTGCCGGAAGTCGGCCAGCGGCACGTCCGGATCGGTGAGCACGCCGGCGACGTTGGGCAGCCCGGCCAGTTCCCGCAGCGGGGAACGCCGTGGGGCCAACACGAGCACGCCGGTGCCGGCCTCGATCAGCGACCGCGCCATGGTCAGCAGCGCGGTGCTGCGGCCGCTGCGCGGCGAGCCGGCGATCATGAACGTCGAGGTCTGGCTGAGGTCGGTGCCGATGCCGGTGACGCTGTCGCCGCCGACGCCGACCAGCGCCCACATCGGGCCCGGCCGCGGACCGGACGCGGCGACCGCGCCGGCGTAGTCGATCTCGTCCGGCAACGCCATGAGCCGGTACGGGCGCAGCTGCGCCGGCACGTCCGCATCACGGGCGGCCAGCTTCGCGGCGACGTCGGCGATGGCCGTCGCCTGCCCGGAGCCGGAGATGTCCGGCGGGGTCGAACCCGTTGGCAGCACGGCGATCTGCACCTCGACGCCGTCGGAGGCGCGCAGGGCCCGGCCGGGCGGCAGGGCGTCGGGCACGTCCTTGACCCGGATGCCGAACATCGACCAGTCGGCGGCGTCGTTGACCCGCAGCACGATCTTGTCCTCGGTGGTGGAGGCGTACCGGCTCGATCCCAGCACCCGGTCGCCGGTCAGCACCATGTGGATGCCGACGCTGGCGCCGTCCCGCAGCAGCGACAGGAACCGATCGAGGTAGCTGCCGTTGTCGAAGCTGGCGAAGTCGCGGTCGTACACCTCGAACCGGTCGACCAGCACGACGATGTGCGCCGGCCGCTCGGCGGGCGCGCTGCGCTCCCGGAGCTCGGCCAGGTCGGCCACGCCGCGTGCGCCCAGAAGTCCTTGGCGCGTGCGGAGTTCTTCGCCGAGACGGTCGAGTAGCCGGCCCAGCCGCTCCGGGCTGCGGTGGTCGACGACCGCGCCGCAGTGCGGCAAATCTTGCAGTGCCCGCAAAGCACCGTTGCCGCAGTCGATGGCGTACATGTGCAGGTCGGCCGAGCTGTGCGCGGAGGCCAGCGCGACGGCGAGGGTGCGCAGCGCCTGGGACCGGCCGCTACGGCCGGCGCCGCCGATGTGCAGGTGCCCGGAGCGGTCCAGGTCCAGCACCAGCGGCACCTGGGCCTGCTCGGCCGGCAGGTCGATGACGCCCCAGGCCACGACCGGCAGCCCGGTTTCCTTGACCGGCGGAGCCGGAACCTCGTCCAGCGGCAGGACTTCCGGCAGCGGCGGCAGCGAAGGGCTGGGCTGACGCGGGATACCGGCGGCCTGCGCGGCCTCGGAGATCGAGCTGACCAGCACCGCGATGTCGGTGAGCACGCCCTCGCTCTGGCCACCGCCGGCGGCCTTCACCCGGACCACCGGTTCGCCGATCTCGGTCCAGCTGATCTCGCTGAGCTGCACGGTCGACGGCCGGGAGGCGGCGGCCGCGGTGCCGGGGCGGCGACCGCCGATTCGCCCGGCCTGGAAGGGAAGCAGCGCGGCGGCGCTGAGCCGGGCGTAGGCACGGCCCGGGGTGCGCGGCGACAGCTCGCCGGAGTCCGGGGCGTCGATGATGTCCCGGCTCTCGCCGGTGTCGGTGGTGCGCAAGGCGATCCGGAGGTTGGTGTTGGCCCGGATGTCGGCGGTCACCGCGCCGGACGGCCGCTGCGTGGCCAGCACCATGTGGATGCCCAGGGACCGACCCCGCTGCGCGATGTTGACCAGGCCGGGCACGAAGTCCGGCAGCTCGCGGATCATGGACGCGAACTCGTCCACCACGATCATCAGGCGTGGCATGGGTGCCAGCGACGGGTCGCGCCGGCGACGGTCGGTGTAGTCGATGATGTCCTTGGCCCCGGCGGCGGCCAGCTGCTGCTCGCGGCGGCGCAGCTCGGCCCCGAGCGAGACCAGGGCCCGCTCCACCAGGTGCGTGTCCAGGTCGGTGACCAGGCCGACGGTGTGCGGCAGGTCGGCGCACTCGGCGAAGGCGCTGCCGCCCTTGTAGTCGACCAGCACGAACGTCATCTCGTCGGGCCGGTTGACCACGGCCAGCGTGGCCACAAGTGTTTGCAGCAGCTCGGACTTGCCGGAGCCGGTGGTGCCGGCGATCAGCGCGTGCGGGCCGTCCCGGACGATGTCCACGGCGAACTCGCCGTCCAACCCGGCCCCCAGCAACGCCCGGGTGCTACGCGGCTGGGCGATCCACCGGGCCCGGATGGCGTCGGCGTTGGGCGGCTCCAGGTCGAGCAAGTCCAGCAGCCGCGCGGAGTTCGGCAGCGCGGAGTCCTCGTCGTCGCCGCCGGCCCGCAGCGAGGCCAGGCCCCGGGCCACGTGGTCGTACCAGGCGGGCGAGGGCAGATCGGGGCGCAGACCGGCGACGTCGGGCCGGTTCTGCACGCGTAGGCGCAGCGCCGGGCCCTCGGCGAGGATCAGCGCGCGGCACTCCTCGGGCAGCAGCCGGGGGTCGGTGTCGACGCAGATGCTGTACACGCCGACCGACGGGCCGTCCCGCAGCAGTCCGATCACGCCGGGCAGGGCGCGCAGCCGACGAGCGCCGTCCAGCACGACCAGAATGTCCGGCGCGCCAACGGTGTCGTCCGAGGAAGCGGCCTTGGTCGCGGTGCGGGCGGCGATCAGCGCGGTCAGCTCGGCGACCCGGCGGGCGATGGACGCCGTGGAGTTGCCGATCAACGCATACGCGTCCTCGCCCTGCGGCTGGGTGTGCGGCAGCCAGCGGCTCCAGCCCCACACCGCCTCGCTCTGCGCCGCCGGCGCACCACTGAGGATCATGATGCGCAGGTCGACCGGGCTGTGCAGCACGGCGGCCTCGGCCACCAGCCACTTGGCGTGGCCGATGTCGCCGACCAGGCCGACCACACCGGCCGTGCGGATCGGCACGGTCGCCGGAACCTCGGTCAGCAGCGGCACGTTGGTGCGGCGGTTCTCGTCCTGCGACGGGTCTTCCACCTGCACCTGCGAGGGAATCGCGCCGGTGCCGATGCGCAGGTCGAGGAAGTCCATGTCACGCCAACGGCGTTCCCACAGCCGGTCCGACGGCGTGATGGCGGTGGCCTGCAACGCGGCCGGGTCCGGATGGGCCAGCCGGCGCGCGTGCTGCTCGGTCAGCAACGCCATCTCGATGTCGCTGCCGATGCGCTCCATGGTCTCGTCGTACGTCTTGACGCGGCGGTCGTAGTCCTGCTGCGAGCGGCGCTTGCTGCCGGACCGGGTCAGCAGCGCGCCCAGCGGCGACAGCAGGCCGATGAAGATGAGCTTCCAGTTGCCGCTGATGGCCACCGTGACGATCGCGGCGATCACCGGCACCAGCAGCACCGTGATCAGCGAGACCGGGGCCTGCGGCGGGTCGCCGGGCTTGGCCGGGTAACGGAACCGGGACTGCGCGGTGGGCGGCACGAAGCGGGGCGGGCGGTTGAACTCGCGGCCGACGCCGTCCTCGCTGATCGTGATGGACGCGCGCGGCCGGGTCACCGGGGCGATCTCGATCAGCGTCGCGCCGACCGACACCTGGCTGCCCAGCAGCCACGGCGTGGCCTTGCCCGGTTCGAGCTCGTCGCCGCCGAGCTTCACGCCGGAAGTGCGGGCCTCGACGTGGATCTCGCCCTGCGCGGTCACCCGGACCCGGGCCGCGACTTCAGGCGCGGGGCCGGGAATCCACAAGCGACACCCCGGCCAGGAGCCGAGGTCGTACTCGCCGACGAGCAGGCGGTAGATCGTGCCCGCGCCGGCGCCACCGACCACGCGGATCTCCACCACGCCAGCGGGTTCGTCGCCGTCCGGGCCGGGCGCGCCGATGCTGAGCGAGACGCCGTCACGCAGACCGGCGGCGGTGAGGGTGGTGCGGGGATCCAGCGGCGCCGCGCCGTGGAAGAGCGGGGCGTTGGGCGGCAAGCCGCGCACCCGGGCGAGCTCGCCGGCCAGCGCGGCAACCGGGAGCGAGGGCTCCGTCTCGATGGTCACCGGCGTCGCACCCGGCGAGCCCGGATCGAGAAGGTTGATGGTGAAACGCACGGTTTCCTCCGGGAACGGGTGGGACGCACGGCGCCACGAGGGGCGGCGCCGTGCGTCCACAGGGGATGATCAGTTCGACGGCAGCGACGAGCCCAGCTGGCTGTCGGTGTTGTCGAACGCGTCACCCACGCTCTTGACGTACTGCCCGATGCCCTGCAGGGACTGGTTGACCTGGTCGAAGCCCTTGGCGAACTCGTCGAAGAAGGGCTGGAACTTCTGCTGCGCGGCCGGGGTCTTGTAGCCGTCGCTGAGCAGGTTCTGGATCTTGCCCCGGACCTCGGTCAGCTTGTCGGTCAGCTGCGAGAAATCGTTGAGCAGAGCGCTGGAGGTCTGCGCGGTGGTGTCGCTGTTGACTGCGAAGTCGGGCATGTCACGTCCTCACTGGATGGTTCTTCAGATACGGCGCTCGGTCGCGCTCCGCCATGGACACGGATGGATGCGCGAAGTAGTTCAATCGACTTTGAAGAGATGCGCTGAACCGGTCGGCGCGATATTACGTGTCACGATCGCGGCTCCCGCTTGGGGCCCAGAGAATTGGAGGCGACCCCGATGACGTGTCCGTCCGCGCGCCGGGCAGGCGGTCCGCCAGGGATCCTCGGTGGACTCCTGGCCGCCCTGCTGGCCGTGCTCGCCCTGACCGCCGGCCCGGCCGTCGGGGCGGCGAATGCCCAGGACAACGGCCTGATCAAGGTGTACGTGGTGAAGTCAGCCGCGGACAACAACGGGGTCGCCGACACCCTGCCGGAAATCGCACAGCGCACGCTCGGCAACGCTGCGCGATCATCCGAGATCTTCGACCTGAACAAGGGGCGAACGCAGTCGGACGGCGCCTCTCTTACCACACAGAACCAGCCGCTGAATCCGGGCTGGATATTGCGCCTGCCGGCCGACGCGTCCGGTCCGTTCGTGCAATTCGGAAGGGACAACGGTACACAGTCGGCGGGCGTGGACGAGGGTGTCCAGATTCCCGTGGTCCTGGCCGTAATTGGCGGCGTGCTGCTGCTGGCGCTGACCCTGCTCATTCTCCTGCGCCGGCAGGCCGGCCGGGCCGCGCGGCGGATCGGCCGGTCGGTGAGCGCCGTCGGCGCACGCCTGGCCGCCCCCGGCCGCCGCCGTCGCGCACGCAAGGTGCGCCAGCAGCTGGCCCGGCAGTGGCAGGGCGACACCGCCGGCCCGGGCGCGGTCCGGGCCGCGCTGGCCGAGGCCACCCGGGCGTTGTCGCCGGCCATCGCTGGCCCCGTCGCGGCCGACCTCACCGCCGACGCCGTTCGCGTGCTGCCGGCGCCGGACGTGCCGCCACCGCCCCCGTGGCAGGCCGACGGCGAACGCGGCTGGTCCCGGCCACGGTGGACGAACTACGCGGCCAATCCGTCCGATGTGGACTTCCGCCCGGTGCGGATCGGCGGCTCGGTCGACCGCCAGACCTTCGTCGACCTCAGCTACTGCGACAGCGTGGTGGCGTTCGGCGGCGACCCCACCACCGCCGACGAGGTGCTGGGCGCGCTGCTCAACCAGATCACCACCTACCACCCCGATCTGCGGGTCGCGGTGCTCGGCGCGCTGCCCGGCATGCCCGAGCGGGTCGGGCAGTTCCGGCACAGCAGCGAGCTGGCCACGGTCATCGGTCCGCAGCGGCCGGTCTTCGACACCCCAGTCCGGGCGGCCGCGCAACGCCACCGCCTCACCGGCGTCGTCGCCGTCCCGGCGTCCGCGCCGCAGACCGAAAGCGCCGAGGTGGCACGGCTTTGTGGCACGCGGGGCAGCACCTGGCTGGCCCTGATCGTCGGCGACGTTCCCGGCGCGCACTGGCGTTGCCAGGTCCATCGCGACGGCACGATGGACCTGCCCTGGCTGGACCGCACCCTCGTGGCCACGGCGTGACGGGCGGCCGATCATCCGTCCACTATGGATGGATGATCGGCTGCTCCCGCAAGGCGTTGAGCACCAGGTTCACCGCGGCCCGCCGCGGTGAACCCCGCCGCACGACAGCGGTGATCGTGCGGCTGACCGGGGACGCCAGTTCCCTGGTGACGACCCGATATCGCGGATCCACGGCCAGTTCCGGCAGCAGCGCGACGGACAGACCGGCCTCGACGTGTTGCAGCGTCATCAGGTAGTTGCTGAACCGGCAGGCCACCCGCGGCTCGAAGCCCGACTCCCGGCACAGGCGCAGCGTCAGATTGGCCATGTAGGAGTGGGGGATGTCCAGCGCCCACGGCTCCCCCGCGTAGGCCGACAGCTCGGCCGGGCCGCGCGGCATCGGGCGGTCCGGCGAGGCCACCAGCACCACCGGATCGGTGGCCAGCGGCACGATCTCCAGATCCGGGCCCAGCGGCAGCTCGACGAAGTCGGTGGTCGTGATGATCACGTCGGCGTCGCCGCCGCGCAGCGTCGGGATGCTGGCGTGCGGCTCCAACTCCAGCAGTTCGACGTCCAACTGCGGGTGCTCGGCCGCCAGCCGCGTCACCGCCGGCAGCGCCAGGGTTCGGATCGCGCTCTGGAACGCCCCGAGCCGCACCAGGCCGGCCGGCTCCTCGCGCAGCCCCCGCAACTCGGCCTCGACCGTGTCCATGTGATCGAGGATCGCCCGCGCCCGCCGCGCCAGCATCTGCCCGGCCGGCGTCAGCCGCACCCGACGGCCGGTGCGCTCCAGCAGCCGGGTCCGGGTCTCCGTCTCCAGCACCGCCAGTTGCTGCGACACGCTCGACGCGCTCAGGTTGGCGTCCTGGGCCACCGCCCGGATCGTGCCCAGCGTGTCCAGCCGGCTCAGCAGCCGCAGCCGCCACGGGTTCAGCATGGCCCTATTGTTCGGCAGAACCGTACAGCCAAACCGGATTTGTGAGCTGGACGTGTCGCTCACGCTGCTCCTACCGTCAAGCCATGGCTGATTTCTGGGCAGACGCCGACCGACACCTGATCCGCTACGCCGGCCGGGCCGACTTCACCCGCGAGATCATCGACCGCGCCGAGGGCAGCTTCGTGTTCACCGAGGACGGCCGGAAGATCCTGGACTTCACCTCCGGGCAGATGAGCGCCATCCTGGGCCACTCGCACCCGGAGATCGTGGCCACGGTGCGGGAGCAGGCGGCGAAGCTGGACCATCTGTTCAGCGGCATGCTCAGCCGCCCGGTGGTCGACCTGGCCCGGCGGCTGGCCGAGACGTTGCCGATGCCGCTGGAGAAGGTCCTGCTGCTGACCACCGGGGCCGAGTCCAACGAGGCGGCGCTGCGGATGGCCAAGCTCGTCACCGGCGGGCACGAGGTGGTGTCGTTCGCCCGGTCCTGGCACGGCATGACCCAGGCCGCCGCCGGGGCCACCTACAGCGCCGGCCGCAAGGGCTACGGCCCGAACGCGCCGGGCAACTTCGCGCTGCCGGCGCCGGTCGGCCCGGACTGGCGGCAGCAGCTGGACTTCGGCTTCGAGATGATCGACGCCCAGTCGGTCGGCAGCCTCGCCGCCTGCCTGGTCGAGCCGATCCTCAGCTCCGGCGGGGTGATCGAGCCGCCGGCCGGCTATTTCCTGGCCCTGCGGGAGAAGTGCCGGGAGCGGGGCATGCTGCTGATCCTCGACGAGGCGCAGACCGGCTTGTGCCGCACCGGTTCCTGGTACGCCTTCCAGCGCGACGGCATCGTGCCGGACATCCTCACCCTGTCCAAGACCCTCGGCGCCGGCCTGCCGCTGGCCGCGGTCGTGACCAGTGCCGAGATCGAGCAGGCGGCCCACGACCGGGGCTATCTGTTCTTCACCACTCACGTCTCCGACCCGCTGCCGGCCGCCGTCGGCAATGTGGTGCTGGACGTGCTGGTCCGCGACGGCCTCGACGACCGGTCCCACTACCTGGGTGGCCTGCTGCGCAAGGGACTGGACGAAATCGCCGGCCACCACGACGTGGTGGCCGACGTTCGGGGCCGGGGACTGCTGGCTGGTCTGGAACTCGTCTCCGACGATCTCGGCCAGCGGGTCACCCGCCGCTGCCTGGAACTCGGGCTGCACATGAACATCGTGCAGCTGCCGGGCATGGGCGGGGTGTTCCGCATCGCGCCGCCGCTGACCGCGTCCGAGGAGGAGATCGACCTCGGTCTGTCCATTCTGGACTCGGCGATCGGCGATGTCGCCTAGGCCTGCGCGCGGTTGCGGCGGGCCCGCAGCAGCAGGACGGCCGACAGGGACAGGCAGACCACCCAGGTGACCGGGCTGGCCTCCGGGCCGAACGAGCCGCCGGTCAGCCAGTCCGGGCCGGTCAGCACGGTGTGCAGCAGGCCGGTCTGCTCGGTGCCGGAGTTCTGCACGCCGAAGAAGTTGCCCTCGGCCACGTCCCAGGCGCAGTGGATGGCGATGGGCAGCCACAGCGAGCGGGAGGCCAGGTAGGCCGAGGCCATCAGGGAACCGCCCTGGATGGCGATGGAGAGCAGGCCGAGCAGGCTGGCGTTGGCGTTGACCGCGTGGGCGAAGCCGAAGATCAGGCAGGACAGCACGAACGCCACCACGATGTTGGCGCGCTCGGAGAGGATGCGGAAGACGACGCCCCGGAACAGCAGTTCCTCGTTCACCGCCACGCTGGCCATGGCCCCGAAGCCGCCGACCAGGGCGCCGAACGAGCCCCAGCCGACCGACCAGCCGCCGAGGATCCCGATCAGCGTGATCCCCACCGTGAACGCGGCGAAGCCGAGCCCGAAGCCCTTCACCAGCGACGACCACCGGCCGGCCCGGGGCAGCTCGGTGATGCTGGTCCGGGCCTCGACCTTCCGGGAAAGCCAGGCGTAGCAGGCGATCGCCGCGGCGGCGGTGCCCAGGCCCATCAGCAGGGCCAGGATCGGCACGTCCTCGACGGCCATGTTCAGCAGGCGGGTGATCACCAGCACCGCCGCCATCGCGACGATCAGCACCGGCACCCGGAAACTGCGCAGCCGGCGGCGGGCGGTCGACAGCTCGGCGGCGGGGAGGAGCGCGTCGTTTGTCATGCCGGAAACGTTAGGAATTTCCGCGGCCCGCCCCATCCCCCTGCAACCGACAATCGGCGGTAGCTCCCACGGGGGACAGCGTCAGGGATTGATCACCGTGCCGAACGCCGCGACCACGTCGGGCGGCGAGGACGTGACGTACATGTCCTTGGGCGGGGGCGAGTCGTCGAGGGCGCTGGACCAGTGGATCGTGTCCGGGCAACTGGCGCCGCCGATCTGGACCGCCTTGTCGGTGATCAGCTTCCCGGTCCGCAGCTCGTACGCCTTCACCGGCACGGCGATCTTGTGGAAGGTCACGTCGGTCGGGATGGTGCTGAAGACCCCGCTCTCGGCCGTGTACGGGCAGGTCTGCACCGGGTCGCCGTAGTCCTTGGTGCCGGCGCAGATCACCACCACGGCCTGCGCCGGATCGCTGACCTGCCAACCTCCCGGCAGCTCCTGGGCGTACTCGTCGGTGCCGTAGATCAGCGACGGGTTGACGCCGTGCCCGTACGCCGGGGCGGCGCTGTACTGCGCCGGCTGGCTGCAGTAGGCCGGCTGGCCGTCGGTGGTGTCCGCGAGCAGGCGGCGGACGTTGGCCAGCTCGATGGCCTGTGTGGCCTTGGTGACCCCGTCCTGGGCCTTGGCCGTGAGCGCGTTGCCCGGGTACTGGTCAAGCAGTTGCTGGTAGCGCTTGCGGGCCGTTTCCCAGTCATTGCTGGACATCAGGTTGTCGCCGCAGCCGACCAGCGCGTCCGGGGCCACCTTCGGCACCACCGCCGCCGACCGGTCCAGGTCATTGTGCGTCGGCTTGCGCTGGCGGAGCCAGTCGGTGACTGCGGCGGCGTGACAGGGGTCCTTGCCGGGCAGGCCGGCCAGGAAGCCGCTCAGCGCCACGTCGACCATCTTCTCGTGGCCGGGCAGATCCGCCAGCACCGCGCCGAGGCCGTCGAAGCCGGCCTTGAGGGCGTTGCTGTCGCCGGTCAGGCCGGTCGTGAGCTTGCTACGGGCCACATCCAGCCGCTGACACGCCTGCACGGCCAGATCACCGTCGGCGGTCGACGGGGCGTCGGCGAGCCGGTTGCCCAGCCACACCCCATCCATCGCGGTCAGCGCCTGCTCGCAGTTGCCGCTCTGCCGGGCCTGCGCCACAGTCTGGCCGATCGTGATGTCGTCGAACCGCAGCAGGCCGAAAGCCAGCAGCACCAACACCGTCACCACCAGCGCCACCGCGCGCTGCGGCCACCACAGCACCACCCCTCGGGTCCGGCCGCCGGCCAGGAACCAGCCGTGCCCGATGAGGACCAGCCACCACAACAGGATCAGGATCTCGAACGCCAGTGTCGGCACCGTCGTCACCAGCAGCGCGAGCAGACCCACCGTGATCACCAGGGTGACCACCGCCAGCCGCGGCCGGCCCAGCATGAAGTAGCCGACGCTCAACAGAGACGCGTTGCCCACCGCGACCGCCACCGGATCGTGGGACCGCGGCGTGGGTGTCGGCTCCGGCTCGGGCGGCGGGTAGGCCGTGTACTGCTGCTCGAAAGGCGGGTAGTCCATCGCGGTCCCCCTACTTGTCGCCGTGGTCGACGTTAGCCGTGTCCGGGACGGCGCCGCGGGCGTTCGGCCGGGAGTCGCCCGTCCGGACCAAGCTAGGGCCCCACCGCTGGGACCGGTCCCCATTGGCGGCTAACGGTCACGCAGGCCGAGCTCGTCGAGGTGGCGGCGGGCGTGGTCGGCGTCCTCGGTGTGGCCGAGCTGCCGGCACAGCATGACGGTCTCCTCCCAGGCGGCGCGGGCGGCGTCGTGCTGGCCGAGGGCGACCTGGGCGTGGCCGAGGCGGTGCAGGGTCTTGGCGTACGCGTAGATGTGGCCGATGGGGCGCACCAGGGCGAGGGCCCGGCGATAGTGCTGGACGGCGTGGCGGTTCTGGCCGTTGTGGTGGGCGATGTAGCCGAGGTCGAGTTCGATGTCCAAGGCGACAACGGGGTTGTCGTGGTAGTCGAGCAGCAGCGTCTCCTGGTAGTGCCGGTGGGCGGCGTCGAGCTCGCCGAGGCGGGCCAGGCAGTAGCCGACCTGCACGTGCCCGCTGGCTTCCCAGACGTCCAACCCGGTGCCGCGCACCAGGTCCAGGGCCAGGGTGGCGTGCTCCAGGGCCCGCCGGTAGTCGCCGTGACGGGCCCACGCGGCCGACAGCTCGTAGTGGGTAAAGCCGGCTTCACCCCCTTGCGCCAGAGCTTGGTCCAGCCGGGCGATGGCCTCGTCGTGCTGGCCCATGACGCTGTGCGCGACGCCGAGACGCCGCAGGGTGCGGAGCCGGATCTCGGGGTCGGGCAGCTGATCAACGGCGCGGTGCGCGGCCAGCCACAGCGCCAGTGATTCACGCTCGAACGGCCGCCGGGTGTGGAACGGGGCCAGGGTCCAGGCCACCTGCCACGTGGTTTCGGCCCAGCCGTGGGCGACCGCGGTTTCCTGCGCGGCCAGGAGGTTGGCGTGTTCGGCGTCGAACCAGGCCAGCGCGGCCGTGTAGTCGGCCAGCGCAATCGTGTGGGTGCCGGGTGACGGCGGGCCGGGCGGGACGACGGGTCGGTGCGGCGCAAGCAAACGGTCGGCGGCATGGGCGGTGTGAACGTAGAAGTCGAGGACACGGCGCAGCGAAGCTTCCCGATCGGCTTCGGCGATGTGGTTGTGCACGGTGTCGACCGCGTAGCGGCGGATGATGTCGTGCATCGCGTACCGGTCGCCGGGCTGGCGCCGGATGAGCGAGGCGTCTTCCATTTCCCGCAACGCCTTTCGGGTCTGTGGCAGGGACATCGCGACCAGGCTGGCGGCGGCCGGCAGGCTGATGTCGCCGCCCGGCGCGACACCCAGACGCCCGAACACAACGCGCTGCTCGACGCTCAGCGCCCGTACCGACCAGGACACCACCGCCGGCAGGCTGGCGGCGTCGTCACCGTCGTCGAATGCGTCCAAACCGGACTCACGCAGCTCGGTGGCGAACTCCGCCAGCGGAATGTCGGGACGGGCGTGCGCGCGGCCGGCGACAATGGCCAGCGCCAACGGATACCGCCCACACAGCTCGACCAGCTCGGCCACGGCCTCGGGTTCGGCGGCCAGGCGTTTGTCCCCGAGACGTTCCGCCAGCGCCTCGTGGGTCTCGTCCTCGCCGAAGACGCTGAGCGACAGATGGTTGACGGAATGCCGGTGCAGCAACGAAGTGAGGATCCGACGACTGGTCACCAGCACGGCGCAGGTGGCGGAGCCGGGCAGCAGCGGCACGACCTGTTCGGCGGTCGCGGCGTTGTCCAGCACGATCAGCATCCGCTTGTCGGCGAGCTGGCTGCGGTACAGGGCGGTGTAGTCGTCGAGGCTGCCGCCGACCCGGCCGGCGTAGACACCGAGCGCTTCCAGGAAACCCCGCACGACGGCCAGTGGTTCGGCCGGTTCGCTGTCGGGGCTGTAGCCGCGGAGGTCGACGAACAGCTGCCCGTCGGGGAACCGGTCCAGATTGCGGTGGGCCCAGCGCAGCGCCAGCCAGGTCTTGCCGATCCCGCCCGGACCGGCGATCGCCGTGATCACGGCGGTCGAGCCGTCGATGGCCGACAGTTCGAGATCACGCCCCGTGAACAGGCCCGGCGCGGCCGGCAGCTGGCGCGGCACAGCCGGCCCGGACGGTGTTGGCGAGATGACGCCCAGCTCGGCCAGCAGCTCGTCGGACTCAGCCGGGTCCAGCGACATCGCCGCGGCCAGCTGCCGCAACGACGCGAGCTGAGGATTGCGCTGCTTCCCGCTCTCCAGTCCCCGGATCGTCCGCACCGACAGCCCGGACCGGTCGGCCACCTCTTCCTGGGTGAGCCCCGCTCGCAACCGGAACCGCCGAATGGGCGAATCCCGCCTGTCCTCCGACACGGATCCCCCCTGCTCCGACCGGCAGCACATTGCCGGTCGCGTTGCCTGGCCCGGCCGCGGGCCTGCCTCCACGATAGGAGTCGAGCCGACCACGTCCGGCCCGTTCGGGCAAGCCTTGTGCCGGCGAGAACACTCTGGTCAAAGGAGCAGCGGCATGGAGAAGAGGGCAGCCCTGTCGTTCGGCAGGGTCGCGTGACCACCACCGTCGGATCGGCGCCGGCCGCGGGTGAGCACCACCCCCGGCCGCTTTCGGCAAGTTGGGGTGCGGATGCGGGTGTGAGCGTGGAGAGGTGAGGGGTGGCGGGCCGCGGTTGCGCGGTTCAGGTGGGTGGTTGGGGTGGGTGGCGCGGCGTCGGTTGAGTGGGTGGGCGCGTTTACAGAGGGCTTTGGACAGGAAGGGGGATGGGGCTTGGTTTGACTTGGCGGGTAACGGGTTGCTGGAAAGCGCTTTCCTAAAGGGAGGCTGAAGCGTCACGCTTTTGGGTATTCGTTGGAGGGTAAGGGAAATCGATCTTCTGTGGGCGGTAGAATGGGGGTATGACAGCGATCCTCGATGTGCCGGCCGACGCCGAGTGGTGGCGGCTGGATGAGGGGGCGCTGTGGGAGGCCGGGGAGCAGATCGAGGCTCGTCGTCGAGCGGATTACGTGCGACTGGTCGATGTGGTAGCCGAGTTGTGGGGTCGTAGTGCCCGGTCGAAGGATGACCTGTCGGCGATCGTTGCTGGTCTGATGGCGAAGTGGCGGGTGACCCGGAGCGAGGCGAAGGATCTGGTCCGGCACGCGGAGTTGTTCCAGCGTGCGGGGATTCGCCGGGCGGCGCACGAGGGGGTGCTGAGCAAACAGCACCTGACCGTGATCGACAAGACGCTGGCGGAAGCGCCCGAGGGTGATCGGGACCGGGTCGAGGCCGAGTTGGTGGAGAAGGCCGCCGGGTTTGACGGGGCGACGCTGCGGACGATGGGGCAACGGATCCTGCAACTGCTTGACCAGGACGGGAAAGCGCCTGATGACCGGGAGCTGGCGGAGCCGAAACGGGAATTGCACCTGGCCAGCCGGAAGGACGGGTCGGTGGTGTTTCGCGGCAAGGTCGACCCGGAGACGGGGGCCACGTGGGCGGCGTTGATCGACCCGTTGGCCAAGCCGACCTCGGCCGGCGACACCCGGACCACGGCGGAGCGGCAGGGTGACGCGTTGGCGGAGATCATCGAGATGGCCTCAGCGAGCGAGGACCTGCCGGCGGCGGGTGGGGAACGGCCGCATCTGGCGCTGACCATGTCCCTCAAGGACTTTCAGGAGCAGCGCGGCACCGGCGACGTCGAGGGCATGGGGCCGATGGACGCGGCCTCGGTACGGAGGATCGGCTGTGACAGCAAGGTGATGCGGGTGGTGCTGGGGGCGAAGTCGGAGCCGCTGGACATCGGCCGGGCGAGCCGGACGATACCGAACCAGATACGGCGGGCGCTGATCATCCGGGACAAAGGGTGCGCGTTTCCGGGGTGTCTGAGGAGACCCCGGCAATGTCACGCGCATCATGCGGTGCACTGGGCCCAGGGTGGGCCGACGAGTCTGGACAATCTGGTTCTGGTGTGCGGAATGCATCACAGGCTGATGCACCACAGCAGATGGACCGTGCAGGTGGTTGAGGGGCGGCCGCAGTTCACCGCCCCAGGCCAAGCAAACCCGGCAACTGAATAGCCGTGCTCACGGGCGATGCTGCGCCACGGCGTCCGCCGCCGCCTGGTCGCCCTGGTCGCGGAGGCCGGTGATCACGCCGTCGATGTCGGCGGGCGGGCGGTTCTGGCTGAGCTTGAACTTGGCCTCGATGCGCTTGATGGAGAGCTCGACGCCGACGATGGCGCGGAGCTGGCCGGCGACGAACGTCGGAGGGGCGTCGTCGACCGACCAGGGGTGGGGGCGGGTGCGCTCGTGATGGTCGGTGAGGTCGCGGACGACGGTGGCGACCCAGGACGGGTCGTCGTGCACGGTGAGGGTGGCGTGGACATGGGCAGTGACGTAGTTCCAGGTGGGAACGACGCGGCCATGCTCGGACTTGGAGGCGTACCAGGAAGGCGTGATGTACGAGTCGGGGCCACGGGCGATCACCAGGGCGTCGCCGAGGACCTCCTGGCGCCAATGGTCGTTGTTGCGGGCCAGATGCCCACGCAGGGTGCCGCGCTCACGGTCGTAGACGAACGGCAGCACGGTGGCGACGAGGCCGTCGGGGGTGGCGGTGACCAGGTCGGCGGCACCGTGATTGGTCAGCAGCTCATGGACCGCGTCGTCGTCGGGGGCGAAGTGGGCGGGCACGTACATCGGTCAATCCTCACACGAGAGGTGGGCCAAATTGTCTGGCCCGGGCGCTGCACAGAATCAGGGCAGCACGATGTCGATGATCCGAGTGATGTCCGCCTCGCTCGGGGCCGCGCCGGTCAGCAGGAACGAGTGCATGATCATCGCCGGGCCGATGTGCGGGGCCAGCGGCGACAGCGCCCCGGGCGCGACATCGCCGGTCTGCTC
This sequence comes from Kutzneria sp. CA-103260, assembly GCF_018263855.1. Classification (GTDB taxonomy): domain Bacteria; phylum Actinomycetota; class Actinomycetes; order Mycobacteriales; family Pseudonocardiaceae; genus Kutzneria. Next base: position 7,267,440 of record NZ_CP073318.1, read on the forward strand.
GGCGTGGGCCAGGATGGACTCGATCACCTGGAGCCGGGGGCGGACGATCGCCTCCACGAAGGTGTCCCGCAGCGCCGAGTCGCCGAGCAGCCCGGTGATCACAGCCAGGCCGGGGAACGACGTCTCGCCGGCGAAGACGCCGCACAGCTTCCCGAAGACCACCCGCAGGTTGTCGCGAGGCGGCATCGCCGGGTCGAAGCCCGGCAGCGGCGGCATCGAGTGCCGCACGGCGTCGAGCACCAAGGCTTGCCGGCTCGACCACCGTCGGTACACGGCGGCCTTGCCGGTGCGGGCCCGGGCGGCGACGCCCTCCATGGTCAGCCGGCCGTAGCCGACCTCGACCAGTTCCGCCAGGGCCGCCTCGTAGAGGGCGTGTTCCAGTTCCGGGCCGCGACGGCGGGAGCGGACGTGACCAGGGCTCACCACCCGATAGTAGACGTTGACGTCCACTAACCACAGGACTACTCTCCGTCATAGTGAACGTCAACGTCTACTAACTGGGGTGAGTCTCGGTGACCGAGCAGGAGCTGTTGGACTTCGACGCGCTCTACCAGGGCAAGTCCGTGCGTATGGGCGAGGACGGCCCGACGCTGGAGGGCGTTCCGTGGCAGCTGGACGGCCCGCAGCCGCTGGTCATCGAGCTGGCCAAGGCCGGTGAGTTCACCGGCCCGGTGCTGGAGATCGGTTGCGGCCTCGGCGACAACGCCCTGTTCCTGGCCGAGCAGGGCCTCAAGGTCACCGCGGTCGACGCGTCGCCGACGGCCATCGAGCGGAACCAGGCCAAGGCCGCGGCGCGCGGGGCGGACGTCACCTTCGCCGTGGCCGACGCGACCGTGCTGGACGGCGTGGGCGACGGCTTCGCCAGCGCGCTGGACTCCGCGCTGATGCACTGCCTGAGCGGCGACCAGCGGCGGGCTTACCTGGCCGCGCTGCACGACCGCTGCCGGCCCGGCGCCCGCCTGCACATCCTGTGCTTCCCGGAGACCGTCGGCGCCTTCTTCCCGCTGGCCGCCGACACCGACGAGGCCAGCCTGCGCCGCGACCTCGGCGAGCACTGGCGGGTCGAGCGCATGGAGATTCGCCGCTACACCACGAACTTCACCCGCGACCGGTGGCTGGCCCTGGTTCCGGACGCGGCCGTCGAGTTCGACGACAACGGCCACGTGCTGCTGCCGATCTGGCAGATCACCGCGGTCAACGCCTGAGGTCCGCGGACCGCCGTCGCCCGCTCAGGCCGTGGGGCCGAGCAGGGCGATGGCGGCCCGGACGGCCGGCTCGGTGATGTCGGTGACCTGGCGGCCGTCCTCGACCGTGCTGGCGATCAGCTCCCGCAGGCCGCCGAGCAGCACGATCGTCAGCTCGCGGTCGGCCGGATCGATGCCGACGGCGCGTTCGGTGAGGACCCGCACCATCCGCACGAACCGCTCCATCAGATCCCGCTGGAGGTCCCAGCCGACCAGGCCGAGGGACGGGATGTCACGAATCCAGCTGCGGGTGACCGCCCGCTGGGCGTCGGCGCAGGCCAGCCAGGTCTCGACGGCCTGCCGGACCTGGGTCGGCCAGGGCGCGGTCGAGTCCACCGCGGCCGAGATGGTCCGGATCATCTCGTCGTTGGCCTCGGTGATCAGGGCCACGAAGCAGGTTTCCTTGCTGGCGAAGTGCTCGTAGAAGGTGCGGCGGGAGGTCTTGGCCCCACGCACGATGTCGGCGACCGTGGTGTCCTGGTAGCCGCGCGCCCCGATCGACACCGCGAGCCCGTCCAGCAGGCGCTGCCGGAAGTCCGCCGGGGCCTCCGCCTGGGTGGTCGTCACCGTCGCCACGCTATACGCCTCCCTTGAACTCCGGTGGTACACCAGCGTACCGTGAGCGCGGTACGCAGGCGTACCACTTTGGAGGCCCGGTCCCGTGACGACTCTGCTCCCGCCCGGCCCGTCCACTCCCCGTCTGGTGCAGGCGGTCTCCGCGCTGACCCGGCCGCAGCGCGGCATGCGCCAGGCCCGCGACCGCTACGGCGACGCGTTCACCATCAACTCCCCGGTCTTCGGCCGGGCGCTGGTGATCAGCGACGCCGCCGAGATCAAGCAGCTGTTCCAGGCGGGCGCCGAGGTCGCCGACAACCTGGAGCCCAACCTGGGCCGGGTGCTCGGGCCGGGATCGCTGTTCGCGCTGTCCGGCGACGAGCACCGCAAGCAGCGCAAGCTGCTGGTGCCGCCGTTCCACGGCCGTCGCCTCGCGGCGTACGAGCGGATCATGACGGACGAGACCGTCCGCGAGTTCGCCTCGTGGCCGGACGGTCAGGAGTTCGCCACCATGCCGGCGATGATGCGGATCACCATCAACATCATCCTGCGGGCGGTGTTCGGGGCCGACGGCGAGGAGTTCGACCACCTGCGGGATCTGTTGCCGCGCTGGGTGAAGCTCGGCTCGCTGCTGGCGGTGCTGCCGGTGCCCACGGCCGACTGGGGCCGCTGGAGCCCGTGGGGCCGGTTCAACCTGATGCGCCGCGAGTACAACGAGATCGTGGCGCGCCTGATCACCAAGGCGGAGCGGGCCGGCGACCTCGACGAGCGGGAGGACATCCTGGCGCTGATGCTCCAGGCCCGCTACGACGACGGCACGCGGATGAGCCACAGCGACATCGCCGACCAGCTGCTCACCCTGCTCACCGCCGGCCACGAGACCACGGCGACCACGCTGGCCTGGGCGGTCGAACGCCTGCGCCGCCACCCGGACGTGTTGCGGGCCTTGACCGAGGAGGCCCGTGACGGCGGAAAGACGTTGCGGGAGGCCACGATCCTGGAGGTCCAGCGGGTCCGGCCGGTGATCGACATGGTCGGCCGGAAGATCCGGGCCGACGGCTACCGCCTCGGCCGGTGGACGCTGCCCCGGGGCATCGTGGTGCTGGTCAGCATCGCCCTCATCCACGACGACGGCAAACTGTTCCCGAATCCGCGGCGGTTCGACCCGCAGCGGTTCGTGACCGCCAAACCCGATCTCTACCAGTGGATCCCGTTCGGCGGCGGGACCAGGCGCTGTGTGGGCGCGGCGTTCGCGACCATGGAGCTGAACGTGGTGCTGCGGACCCTGCTGCGCGATTTCGACCTGGCCCCCACGGCCGAGCCGGACGAGGCCTGGCACAACCGGGGCATCGCCAACGCGCCGGCCAAGGGCGGCCTCGCCGTCGTCCACCGACGCGCCTGAAAGGACAGCCATGCCTCGAAAGCTCCCCAAGCTGACCGGCCGCCCAGTGATGATCACCGGCGCCGCGTCCGGCATCGGCCGTGGCCTCGCGCTGCGACTCAACCGGCTCGGCTCGCCGGTGGCCATCGCCGACGTGGACGAGACCGGGCTCAAGCAGACCGCCGCGGCCCTGCGCGGACGGGTGCTCACCCGCGTGCTCGACGTCCGGGATGCCGCCGAGCAGAGGAAGTTCGCCGACGAGGTGCGGGACTGGCTGCCCGGCCCGCTGGCCGCGGTGTTCAACAACGCCGGCGTCGCGCTGTCGGCCACCGTGCTGGACGGCGACCCCGGCGACGAGCAGTGGCTGCACGACATCAACTTCCACGGCGTTGTCAACGGCACCAAGGCTTTCCTGCCGATCCTGGTCGAGCAGGACCAGGGCGTGATCGTGAACACGTCCAGCGTGTTCGGGCTGGCCGGCATCCCGTACCAGAGCGCCTACTGCGCCACCAAGTTCGCGGTGCGCGGCTTCACCGACTCGCTGCGCCACGAGCTGCGCGGCACCGGCGTCAGCGCGGTCGCGGTGCACCCCGGCGGCATCAAGACGAACATCGTCCGCAATGGACGGATGCGCCAGGATCCCGAGGGCCGCAGCGAGGAGGAGATGGTGAAGTCCTTCGACGCCATCGCCATGACCACGCCGGACAAGGCAGCGCGGATCATCCACCAGGGCGTCGAGGCCGGCAGGGCACGTATCCTCGTCGGGCCGGACGCGTACGTGTTCGACGCCCTCGTCCGCATCGCCCCCACCCACTACTACGACGTGCTCAGCCGCATCGCCGACCGCCTCGGGAGCCAACGTGGCCAGTGACCATCTCGACGTGGTGATCGTCGGCGCCGGGTTGTCCGGCGTCGGCGCCGCCCACCACATCCGGTCCGCCTTCCCCCACCGCACGTACACGATCCTGGAAGCCCGGGAGGCGATGGGCGGCACCTGGGACCTGTTCCGCTACCCGGGCGTGCGTTCGGACTCGGACATGCAGACCCTCGGCTACCGGTTCCGGCCGTGGACGGAGGCCAAGTCGCTGGCCGACGGGCCGTCGATCCTGCGCTACATCAAGGACACCGCCGCCGAGGCCGGCATCGACCGGAACATCCGCTACGGCCACCGGGTCGTCGCCGCGAGTTGGTCCACGGAGGACTCGCTGTGGACGGTCAACGCCGAGCACAACGGCAAGCCGGTGCGGCTGACCGCGAAGTTCCTGTACGTGTGCACCGGCTACTACCACTACGACGGCGGCTACTCCCCGACGTTCCCCGGCATCGACCGGTTCGACGGCACGGTGATCCACCCGCAGCAGTGGCCCGAGGACCTGGACTACGCCGACAAGAACGTGGTAGTCATCGGCAGCGGCGCCACCGCGGTCACGCTCGTGCCGGCCATGACCGACAAGGCCAAGCACGTGACCATGCTGCAGCGCTCCCCCACGTACATCATCTCCCGGCCCGGCGTCGACCAGGTCGCCGACCGGCTGCGACGCCTGCTCGGCGACCGTATGGGGTACGCGGCGGCAAGATGGAAGAACGTCGCGGTCGCCACCCTGCTGTACCAGCTCAGCCAGCGCCGCCCGGGGCTGGTGCGGCGGATCATCCGGGACGCGACGGTCAAGCTGCTGCCGGCCGGTTACGACGTCGACAAGCACTTCCGGCCGCGCTACAACCCGTGGGACCAGCGGCTGTGCCTGGTGCCCGACGGCGACCTGTTCCGGGCCATCCGGCACGGCAAGGCCTCCGTGGCCACCGACGAGATCGCCGAGTTCACCGAGTCGGGCATCCGGCTGCGGTCCGGCGACGAGCTGCCGGCCGACATCGTCGTCACCGCCACCGGGCTGCGGCTGCTGGCCTTCGGCGGCATCCGGCTGACCGTGGACGACCGGGAGATCAAGCTGCCGGAGACCATGGCCTACAGGGGTCTGATGCTCAGCGGCCTGCCGAACCTGGTGTTCACCGTCGGCTACACCAACGCGTCCTGGACGCTCAAGGCCGACCTGGTCAGCGAGTTCACCGTCCGCGTGCTGCGGCACATGGACGCCAACGGCTTCCGGCGGGTGGTGCCGGTCAACGACGGCCCCAAGGTCGCCGAGCGGCCGCTGCTGGACTTCCAGGCCGGCTACGTCCAGCGCTCCGTGCACGAGTTTCCCCGGGCCGGGTCGCGAAAGCCGTGGCAGCTGGGCATGAGCTACCTCAATGACGCGGTGCTGCTGCGGCACGGCCGGATCGACGACGGCACCCTGCGGTTCGGCTGAAACCCGCTGGCGCCCGCATGGGGCCCTGGACCACAGTGACCCCATGCGGGATCCCCTCGCCGGTTATGTGCGCGGGCCGGCGGCTGCCACCGAGGCGACCGCCGTCGCCCTGACACGGGCCTCGCAGGCCCGGATTGTCGTGCTGGTCGAGGGAATCAGCGACCAGATCGCCGTCGAGACCCTCGCTCCCCGCCTCGGTCTCGACCTGGCCGCCGCCGACATCGCTGTGCTGCCCACCGGCGGCGCCCACGGCATCGGCCGCTATCTCCGGCGCTTCCCCACCGCGCGCCTGGCCGTTCTCTGCGATGCCGGCGAGGCCCACCTCGTCGAGCACGGCTTGGCCCAGCTCGGGGTCTTCATCTGCGACCACGACCTGGAGGACGAGCTCATCCGCGCCGCCGGCACTGACCTCGTCCAGGAAGTCCTTGCCGCCCACGGTGATCTCGCCGCGTTCCGCATCATCCAGCGCCAACCCGCTTGGCGGGGCAAACCCGAACCCGCGCAGCTGCGCCGCTTCCTGGCCGCCGGCTCTCAGCGCAAGCTCCGCTACGCCCGCCTGCTCACCGAGGCCATCCCGCTCGACCGCATGCCCCGGCCGCTGGCCGCCCTGCTCGACCGGGTGTCCACTAAGGACTGATCCACACCGGAAGGTTGTACAGGCCACGGGTGATCGGGCTGGGCCACCAGCGCAGGGTGGCCGGATCCTCGGCCAGTTCCAGGCCGGGACAGCGGTGCAGCATGGTCCCGATGGCGATCTCGCCCTGGAGCCGGGCCAGCGCGGCCCCCAGGCAGATGTGCGGGCCGACACCGAAGGCGATGTGGCGCTCCTCGCGGCCCAGCCGGAACTGGGTGGGGTGCTCGAACCGTTCGGGATCGCGGTTGGCGGCGAGCACCGAGACCAGAACGGGGTCGCCGGGGTTGATCCGCTGGCCGCCGATCTCGACCTGCTCGGTGGGAAAACGCCAGGTGGCGTTCTGCAGCGGGCTGTGTAGGCGGAGGGTTTCCTCGACGACCTCCTCCAGCACAGCCGGATCGGTACGGGCTCGATCGGCGTGCTCGGGATGGGTGAGCAGGGCCAGGGCTGCGCTGCCGATGAGACCGACGGTCGTCTCGTGGCCGCCGATGAGGATCAGGAACGCCGTGGAGGTGACCTCGTCGGCGGTGAGCTCGCCCCGCTCCTGCTGGGCGATGAGGTCGCTGACCAGGTCCGGCCCCGGCTCCCGCCGCTTGCGCTCGACCAGGGCGGCGACCAGGCCGTCGAGGGCGTCGGTGGCCGCACGGACGTTGTCGCCTTCGGTGTCGTCGCTGCTGTCGATCACCAGGGCCCAGCGGTGCAGCTCCTCGCGGTCGGATTCCGGCACGCCGAGCAGGTCGCAGATGACGGCCATCGGCAGCGGGTAGGCCAGCTCGGTCACCAGGTCGCCGTGTCCCCGATCGGCGATCCGGTCCAGGAACTCGACGGTCAGCCGCTCGGCGTGCTCGCGCAGCGGGCGGATCCGCCGTGGGGTGAACGCGCCGGTCACGGACTTGCGCAGCCGGGCGTGGTCCGCGCCGTCCCGGTTGATCACGCTGGCGACCAGGCTGGGGCGGTGGTCCAGCGGCAGACCCATCTCCGAGCGCTGCCACCGCTCGTCGGCCAGCGCCGGGTTCTTGGCCAGCGCCGGATGCCGCAGCGCCTCGACGGCGTGGTCGTAGCGGGTGATCAGCCAAGCCCACGCCCCACCGGGGAAGTCGACCCGATGCACCGGGGAATGGACCCGCAGCCAGTCGTAGGCGGGCGAGGGGTCGGCGTCGAACGCTGGGCCGAACAGCAGTGGCGCGGACATGGAGTCCAGAGTGCCAGGCCGGCGGTCATCGCGTGGGTGAAACGGCCAGGGCGCGGCGGGCCGCGGCGGCGAGGTCGGCGGCGGAGTGCACCACGGCGGCGATGTGGCCGTCGGGGCGGAGCAGCCAGGTTTCCCCTGGTCGGGCCTTGAGGACACCGCCCGGATCGACGTCAGCGACCCGGAGCACCCTGGTCGGGGCGGTGGTGGCGGCCTTGAAGGGAGCGGTGTCGATGTCGTCGGTGGTGAGGGCGAGCAGGCCGTCACGGACCAACTGACGGAGCCGGACCACGTCGGGGCGGCCGGGCACGGCCACCGGCATATCGGGTACGAGGACGCCGACGGGCCGGTCGGCGACCGGGGTGGTCAGCGGGGAATCGGCGTAGCAGAACGGTTCCGCGAACCGGCCGCTGTCGACCAGGGCCCGGGCGTCGGCGGTTTCGACGGCCGCATCGAGGATGCGCCGGCGTGCGGCCCGCTCGGCCTCGGTCCGCGGCACGAGAAAACGCATGGTGGCGCTGGTGATCGCCAGATTCTCGCGGGCGGCGGCCAGCCGTTCGGTGTCGTACGAGTCGAGCAGGGTGTCGGGCGCCCAGCCGTGCAGCACAAAAGCCAGCTTCCAGGCGGCGTTCTCGGCGTCGGCGACGCCGGAGTTGAGGCCACGGGCCCCGAACGGCGCGACCAGGTGCGCGCAGTCCCCGGCCAGCAGCACCCGGCCGACCCGCATCCGGTCGACGCACCGGCTGTGGAAGCGGTAGACCGACTGCCACACCAGCTCGTACGGCCGGTCGCCGATGATCTGCCGGATGCGGGTGTCCAGCGCCGCCGGGTCCGGGTCGAACTCGGCCGGCACCTGCCAGTCGATCCGGAAGGTGGAGTCGGGGCAGGGATGGATCAGCACCTGGCGGCCGGGATTCCAGGCCGGGTCGAAATGGAAACGGCGCTCGGTTTCCCAGCCGGGCAGCTCGGCCCGGATGTCGCAGATCAGGAACCGGTCGTCGAAACTCTGCCCGTCGAAGCCGACGCCGAGCAGCCGCCGCACCCGGTCGCCACGGGCCCCGGCGGCGGCGACCGCGTACGACGCCTGAATCTCCGCGCCGCCAAGGCAGGTCAACGTCACCCCGTCGGCCGACTGCTCGACGCCGACAACCTCGTGGCCCCAACGGACATCGATCAGTGGCTGGGCGGCGATCCGCTCGTCCAGCACCCGTTCGGTGTGGGACTGGGAGACGTTGACGAACGCCGGCAACGGGGAGCAGCCGGGGTCGACGAACGACCGGCTGAACAGCTCCCGGTCCCGGTAGAACGTGCGCGCGGTCGTCCACATGAGACCGTCGTCGGCGATCCGGCCGGCCCCGACGGCCGACCAGATGTCCAGGACGTCGCGCTGCTGGCAGATCGCCTTGGAGCCGACCTCGTCGCGAGCCGGCCGGGAATCGAGCAGCACCACCGGAATCCCCCAGCGGGCCAGCAGCAGCGCGGTGGTCTGGCCGACGGGGCCGTTGCCGATGACCGCGACCGGCGCGCTCATCCCTGCAACACGTCCCAGACTTCACGGTCCCGCTCGGCGGTCCAGATCCGCGGCCAGTCGACGCCGTCGAACTCGTCCCACAGGCGCTGCACGTCGAAGGGCAGGCAGTGCTCGAAGATCGGCCACGCCCCGAACTTCGGGGCCAGCGCGGCATGTGTCGCCTCGAAGGCCTCCTTCACGGTGCCGCCGCGGCGGTGCACATCGCCGACCTTCTCCCGCATGACCAGGAGAAACGACCGCGTCTGCTCGATGGCGGCGTCCACCGAGTCACGACCGCGCGTGACGCCGCCGCGACCGCCGATCAACACCTCCGCGCCGAACTCCTTGACCCGGTCCAGAGTTCCGGTCGACCAGTCGGTGTGGAAGGCGTCCCCGGTGTACAGCGCGGCTTCCGCCTCGACCAGGTCGCCGGCGAACAGCACCTTCCGCCGAGGCAACCAGGCCACGATGTCGCCGGCGGTGTGGCCGCGGCCGCAGTACTGGAGCACCAGCTCGCCGCGGTCGCCGCCGAGCTGGATGGTCATCGAGTCGCTGAACGTGACGTCCGGCCAGGTGAGACCGGGCACCGACGCGGGTTCGCGGAACAGGCGCGGCATCCGGGCGAACTCGCTGTCCCAGTCCTGCTGGCCGCGCTCGGCGATCAGCTTGCGGGTGTTGTCGTGGGTGACGATGACGTCGGCGTCGAAGGCGGACGCGCCGAGCACGCGGACCGCGTGGTAGTGCGAGAGCACCAGGTAGCGGACCGGTTTGTCGGTGTGCTCGCGCAGCCGGTCGAGCCAGCCGCGGGCGGCGACCGGGGTGGCGCGGGCCTCGAACGCCACCAGGAAGTCCTCGCCCTCGATCGCGCCGACGTTGGGGTCGCCCTCGGCGGTCAGGGCATAGACGCCGTCGGCGACGACGTCCAGGGTCTCGGTCTTGTCGCCGAGGTCGGCCGAGGAGGCGAACGGCTTGGCCATGGCAGTCCTTCCGATCGGGTCCACCCACTGTGACAGCGGCGACATATATTGGAAAAGGACGGGAATATTCTGAGACACATAAGGGGAACCTATGAGTCGGTTCTCGCTGCGCCAGCTGGAGTACTTCGTGGCCGTCGCCGAGGCCGGCACCCTGAGCGAGGCGGCCGCGCGGCTGCGGGTGTCCCAGCCCGGCCTGTCCCAGTCGCTGACCGACCTGGAGCGGGCGCTGGGCGTGCAGCTGGCGGTGCGCCGCAAGGCCCACGGCATCACGCTCACCCCGTCCGGCGCCCAGGTGCTGCGGCACGCCCGCGACCTGCTGCGCCGGGCCCAGGACCTGGAGAGCGCCGCGTCCGGCGGCGGGGCGTTGAGCGGCGTGCTGTCCCTCGGCTGCTACGTGACGCTCGCGCCGACCGTGCTTCCCCCGCTGCTGCAGGAGTTCTCGGCGCTGCATCCCGATCTCACCGTCGAGTTCACCGAGGACACCCAGGACGTGCTGCAACGGCGGCTGCTGGTCGGCGAACTCGACCTGGCGATCCTGTACGACATGCAGGTGCGGCCGGAGATGACCCGGGTGGTGATCGGCTCGGCCCGGCCGCACATCCTGCTGCCGGCCGACCACCGCCTGGCCGGGCAGCCCGCCGTGTCACTGGTCGATTTGGCCGACGAGCCCATGGTGCTGCTGGACGCGCCGCCCAGCTCGCAGAACACGCTGTCCATCTTCGAACGCTTCGGTGTGAGCCCTGATGTTCGTTACCGGCCAACCACTTTCGAGCTCACCCGGGCGCTGGTCGGCCGGGGCATGGGCTACGCCCTGCTCGTGCAGCGGCCGGTCAACGACCGCACGTACGAGGGAAACCCGGTGGTCGTCAAGGAGATCACCGAGCCCATCGAGCCCTCGCACGTGCTGGTCGCGTGGCCCAAGACGATGCGGCTCAACCGCCGGGCCGAGGCGTTCGTGGAGTTCTGTCTGGGATCATCCACTTAGGACAGCTGGGACCAGAAGTCGCAGTGGTGGTCCCGGCTCAGGTCGGTCCGGGTGGCGCCGACCGGCTGCAGCGACCGGGTGGTGTCGCCGTCAGCGAAGCGGGGCCACGCGGGCAGGCCGGCTCCGTTCGGGTCGCCGGTGCGGGCGAAGTTGGTCCAGTAGCCCACCATCTGCCGGGACAGCTCGGCCTGCTGCTCGGTGAACCGGACCCCCAGGTCGAACAGGTACGACACCTCCGACGAGTGGTAGGCGCCCTGGTCGTAGCCGGCCGGAAAGCCGATGATGTCGGGCGCGGCGCGGTCGGCGAAGGAGAAGCTGTAGACCGGAACCCGCCGCGCCAGCTGGCGGTTCGCGGTCAGCGCCGGGCAGATCCAGGCCCGGTCCGTGGCCAGGGTGTTCCACGCCCGCATCGGCGAGTCGTGCACCGACAGCGGGTACTCCCGCGCCACCACGTCGGCCTGGTCGCCGAAGCTCTTGACCAGGTTGTGCCGGTACGCCGTCGCGTCGAACTTGCCGTTCTCCTGGTACAGCCAACCGAAGAAGCCCTGCTCCTCCCGGGTGTTTCCCTGCATCACCGGGACGTGGTTGAACGCGCCCGTCCGCAGCGCCAGCCGCGGATCCAGCGGCAGCAGCGGCGTGCCGTAGCCCACCTGCTCGAAGTCGCCGTTGGCCTTGACCAGCGTCAGCAGGTCGGCCTCGCGCACGCAGTCGAGGTCGGCGCAGCCCAGCCGGCCGGCCAGTTCCCGGCCCCGGGCCGCGATCGTGTCCTGCGGGACCCAGAACGGCTGCGCCGTCGAATCCGGGTAGTTCAGGTTGGCCGGAAAGTTGGTGTCGCAGGCGCCACTTTCCACGATCGCCCGGTCGATCAGGCCCGTCGTGCCCGGCGAGGCCAGCTGCGCGCAGGTGGACAGCCCGCCGGCCGACTCGCCGAACACCGTGACGTTGTCGGGATCGCCGCCGAAGGCCCGGATGTTGTCGTGCACCCAGCGCAGCCCGGCCTGCTGGTCGGCGAGGCCGAACGTGCCGGAGTCGGGCAATCCCGGATAGCCGAAGAACCCGAGTGCTCCCAACCGGTAGGCGACCGTGACCACGACGACGTCGCCGGCCCGGGAGAGCCGGCGGCCGTCGTAGTAGGTGGCCGCGCCGGAGTAGAAGCCCCCGCCGTGCAGCCACACCATGACCGGCTTCGGCTTGGCGTCGGCCCGCTGTGGCGTGGTGACGTTCAGGTAGAGGCAGTCCTCCGACGAGCCCGGCATCAGCGAGTTCCCGTCCTCGCCCAGCTGCGGGCACGGCGCCGGCCGCTTCGTCGCGTCCCGCACGCCCGACCAGGACGCCGCCGGCCGCGGCGGCCGCCACCGCCGGTCACCGGTCGGCGGGGCCGCGAACGGAATCCCGCTGAACACTCTGGACTGGCCATCGAGGGTTCCTCGCACAAATCCGCTTCCGGTTGGCACGACGTCCCTTGTGGACTGACCCGACGCGGTCGACACCCCGACAAAGCCCAGGGTGGCGGCCAGCACGGCGGTCAGGGAGACAGCGGTGGACCGAATACCTTTTGTGGGCATGGTTTCACGGTACGGCCACCGGCCGGTCGGCCGTATCGCTCGATGGTGGCGAACCGGCGACGACCTTCGCGGACCACCATGCGACTAAAGTTCCACCCCGGCCGCCAACGGACAGGTTCGACCGCACCGCCGGCATGACCACTGTCTCCAGGCCGGCGGTGTGGTTATCCAGGTGAGCTTTATTCGTGTTTGCCGCCGTTCAGGCGAGGGCCGGGTACAGCGCGGTGACGGGCTGCGAGATCGCGGCGCGCACCTTCTTGCTCAGCTCGTCGACGAGCAGTTCGTGCTCGCCCGCCGCCAACGCGTCGAAGACGGCGGCGGCCACGTCGGCCGGCTTGTTCATGCCGGACCGGTCGCTGCCCTCCTGCATCGGCGTGTCGGTCGGACCCGGGTAGACGCCGAGCACCTGGACCCCGTCCGGCGCGAGCTCCAGCCGGAAGGCGTTCGTGGCCATCCACAGTCCCGCCTTGGACACGCTGTGCGCCTTGCCGACGGCGAACCAGCTCAGCACCGAGCCCACGTTGACCAGTGCGCCCTTGGCTTCCCGCAGCGCCGGCGCGAACGCACGGGTGAGGCGGATCGCGCCGATCAGGTTGGTCTCGATGGTGTCCGTGATGTCGTCGAACGGGGCGGTCAGCAGGTCTCCCCGCGGGAAGACGGCGGCGTTGTTGACCAGGATCGTGGTGTCGCCGGCCTGATCGAGGGCCTGCTCGACGGAGGCCGGGTCGGTCACGTCCAGCCGCACCGGCACAACGCGGTCGTCGTCCCAGGCCCTGGGCGCGCGGGCCGCCGCGTAGACCCGGCGGGCGCCTCGCTCCAGCGCGCCGGCGACCAACGCCGTGCCGAGCCCGCCGTTGGCGCCGGTCACGAACACGGTGGCGTTGCTCAGGGTTGTCATCGTCGGTTCCTTCCGTAGCCCGCGGCCACTCGGCATCGCGGGGGTGTGGCAACGACGCTAACCATCAAGCTTCGTTTTTGCAAGTAAGCTTCGTTTGAGCAAGTTTGCTACGTTAGACGCGTGAAGCGACGCGAGTTCGGCCAGCACTGCGGTCTGGCACGGGCCCTGGAGTTGGTGGGTGAGCGCTGGGCCCTGCTGGTCGTCCGGGATCTCACGGTGCGCCCGCGCCGCTACACCGACCTGCTCGAAGGCCTGCCGGGCATTCCCACCAACGTGCTCTCCACCCGGCTCAAGGAGCTGGAACAGGCCGGCATCGTGGAGCGCCAGGTCGCGCCCGCGCCGCAGCGGGGCGTCGTCTACACGCTGACCGCCGCCGGCCACGAGCTCGAACCGGCCATCCTCGCCCTCGGCCGCTGGGGCGCCACCCAGCTCGGCGAACCCCGGCCGGGCGACATCGTCACCCCCGAGTCGGTCACCATGACCCTGCGGGCGACGTTCAACCACGGGGCGGCCGCCGGCCTCACCGCCTCCTGGGAGATCCGCGCCGCCGACCTGGTGCTGCACGCCGTCGTCACCGACGGCAAGCCCGACATCGGCCCCGGCCCCGCCCCGGGCGACCCCGACCTCGTCGTCACCGTCGACCCGGCCGGCGAGCTGCCGTCGTACGAGAACCTCATGCAGGCCATGAAATGCGGCCTGGTCCAGCTGGCCGGACCGCGCGAACTGCTGGACACCTTTCTCCACCTGTTCACCGCTCAGGGGGCCTGATGCTGCCGGCGGAGTGGCCGTCCGTGCTGACGCGACTGGACCGTCAGTCGCAATGGTTACAGGCCTCGCCCGACCAGGTCGGACTGCCGGAGCTGATGCGGCTCTACGACGTGCCGGCGGTGAGTCTCGCGGTGCGGCAGGACGGCGCCGAGCCGTGGTCGCAGGCGTACGGGGAGCAGGTGAGCCCCCGCTCGATCTTCCAGGCCTGCTCGATCAGCAAGCACGTGGCGGCGTTCGGCACGGTCCGGTTGGTGGATCACGGCGTGCTGGATCTCGACGAGAACATCGAGGCATACCTGACGTCGTGGCGGCTGCCGGCGACCGATGGCTGGCGGCCGGTGGTGACGATCCGGCAGCTGCTGGCCCACACCGCCGGGTTGTCCTACAACTGGTTCCGGGGATTCGGCCCGGGCGAGGCGGTGCCGGAGATGGTCGACGTGTTGGCCGGTCGGCTGCCGGCGACGAGCCCGCCGGTGCGGGCGACCATGTTGCCGGGCAGTGCTTTCCGCTATTCCGGCAGTCACTACGCCGTGTTGCAGCAGCTGCTGGAGGACGTCACCAGAACCGGCTTCGCCGAGCTGATGCAGTCGCTGGTGCTGGCACCGCTGGGCATGGACGACAGCAGCTACGACCAGGATTTCCCGCACCGCCACGGCGAAGTCGCCGCCGGCCACCACGTGAACGGCACGCAGCTGCGCGGCGGTTGGCGGGTGCAGCCGGAGCTGGCCGGGGCCGGTATGTGGACCACGCCGTCGGATCTGACCCGGGTGGGCGTCGAGATGGCGCAGGCCATCGCCGGCCGATCCGAGCTGCTGTCCCGGGAACTGGCTAACGAGATGATCACGCCGCAGGTGCCGGGCGGCATCGGCCTGGGGACCTTCGTGCGAGACGACAGGTTCGGCCACACCGGCGGCAACGCCGGCTACGGCTGCTGGCTGTTCACCTGGCCGGCCACCGGCACGACGATGGCCGTGATGACCAACAACGAGATGGCCGACGAGGTCCGGCGCGCGGTGCTGGCCGCCGCCGAACACCAGTACGGACAGACCCCGCAGGTCACGTCGACCGGCGTCGCGGGGACGTACGACGTGCACGACGGCTACTCGATCACCATCACCGACGATCTTGTCCTGCACGCGCCCGGGCAGCCCCCGATCACGTTGCGGGTCCAGCCCGACGGCCGGTTGCGGGCCGTCGGGCTGGACTGCGAGCTCACTGTGGTGGACCAGGTTCTGGAGCTGCGCCAGCAGGATCTGGTCCTGACCGCGAAGCGCCGCTAGGAGCGGAACGGGCCCTCGATCACCTGCCCGGTGTCGAGAGTGGCCTTGACGCGGTTGCTGGTGTAGCTGTTGCTGTCCTCGGCGAACTTGGTCCGCACGATGAACGTGCCGTCCTTCAGGGTCGTGGGAACGGCCACCTTGTCCGGGCCCACCAGCGCCACCTGGGCCACGTTGCCGGCTGTGATTCCGAAGTGGATGGACTCGGTGTCGAAGTTGTCGGAGCTGAGATAGTCCCACGGTCGCGAGGCGGTGAGATTGCCGTACGTGTGGCGGGTGCTGACGCCGCCCATGATGCCCGTGGGCTTGCCGTTGGTCAGGACGCAGACACCCGCGTACTCGTCACTGCGGATCACCACGTAGCTGAGCTTCGAGTCGTAGTCGAGCTTGGCGCCCGCCCGCCAGCTGCCCGACGGGATCTCGGCGTAGGGGGTGTGGATGCAGTCGTTGACCAGCTGCATGTCCGGGCCGGCGGCGGCGGTTGCCGGGCCCCCGCCCCGAATCAGCGGCAGGGCGAACACCACACCGGCGGCCAGCAGGATCACCGCGGCGGCGGCCGTCAGCGGCGCACGCCAGGTGCGAAACCGGTTGCCCGGCACCTCCAGCTGCGGCTCGATCTCCTCCCACAACCGATCCCGCAGGCCCTCGGGCATCGGTCGCTGCTCCGGCAGGTCGGCGGTCTCGTTCATGGCCCCTCCTCAAGGGCTCTCAAGTCGATGCCCGGGCCGGTGTCGCGCAGTAAGCCACGAAGCTTACTGCGGGCACGCGAGATCCGGGCCCGCACGCTCACCTCGGCGATGCCCAGCACCTCGGCGGCGTCGGCGATGGACACCTCACCGAGCAGGCACAGCTCGACCGCCCGCCGCTCCCCTTTGGGCAGCCGTTCGACGGCGTCGAGCACCTCCCGCAGCCGGTGGTCGGCGTCCATCTGGTCGACCACGTCGTCGGCGTGGTCGCGGGTGGTGTCGTTGAGCGGGATCCGGGTCAGCACCCGGGAGAACCGGCCGGCGCGGCGGAACTCGTGCCGGGCCAGGTTGCTGGCCACGGTGAACAGCCACGGCCGCGCGCTGGCGTTGACCAGCGTCATCTCGGACAACTTGTGCCACGCGGCCAGGAAGGTCGAGGAGGTCAGGTCCTCGGCCACCGACCACGATCCGGTCAGGCGGTAGGCGTAGTTCCACACCGCCTCGGCATGCCGCCGGTACAGCTCGCCGAACGCGCCGCGGTCGCCGCGCGCGGCCTGCTCCCAGAGCGCCTGGTCGTCGCTCAGCGGAGGAGCCTGAGGGTCCGCGTCGCCGTCCTGCCCGGCGCGCGTCTCGGGTCGCCGCACCCATTCTCCAGCCGTCGTCACACCCATTGAGTTCCCACTCGCCTGGCCAGTGTTGCGTCTGGCTGACAGCCGAGCTCCGGCCGCGCCGCTGGTCAGCGACGCGGCCGGATTCGGATGCTAGCCGCGGAACGGACCGGTCACCACCTGGCCGTTGTCGAGGGTCGCTCGGACGTGGTTGCTCGTGGACTGGTTGCTGTCCTCGGCGAACTTGGTCTTGGCGATGAACGTGCCGTCCTTGAGGACAGTGGGGGTCTGCGAGCCGTCCGGACCCACCAGCGCCACCTTGGCCACGTTGTCGGTGGCGATTCCGAAGTGGACGGACTCGTTGTCGGTGTTCCAGGAGCTGAGGTAGTCGAACGGCCGCGCCGAGGTGAGGTTGGTGTAGGTGTGGCGCGTGCTCACGTCGCCGCCCATCACGCTGCCGGCCTTGCCGTTCTCGATCACGCAGACGGCCGCCTGCTTGTCGTTGCGGATCACCAGGAAGCCCAGCTGGGCGCTCAGGTCGTAGCGGGCGCCCGCGCGCCAGCTGGCCGGGTTGGGGATGCCCTGGGTGTTGCGCACGCACTCCTTGGCGATCAGCGCGTCCCCGGTGGCGTGGTCGTCGGCGGCGCCGGCCGCCACGTTCACGGTCGGCGCCGAGCTGGGGATGGCGGCGAACGCCACCGCGCTGCCGGCGGCGATCGCGACGGCCGCGGCGGCCACGGACAGGGTCAAGGTCAGCTTCTTCGTCGTCATGCCCGGTGTGTTCCCACCGGCCCCGAGAGTGTTGCGTTTTGCGCAGTGACCCCCGTCACCTGCCGTGCTTCTTGTGCACGGCCTGTTTGCTGACGCCCAGCACCTCGGCGATCTCGGCCCAGGTCCGGCCCTGGTCCCGGGCCCGCCGCACGAGGACCGCTTCCTGGTGCTCCATCTCGCGGCGCACCTCGACGGCCGCCGCCAGCCCGACCATGGGATCCGCGTCGTCGGCGGTCCTGGCGAGCGTCAGCAGCCGGTCGATCTCCACGGCTGTCATCTTAGGTAACCGCCGGCTAGGCCCCGATGAGGTCGAACTCGTTGCCCTCCGGGTCGGCGAGGGTGATCCAGTGCGCGCCGGCCTCGGTGAACTCGCCGCCCCGGGCAGCCCCGAGCGACACCAGACGGGCCGCCTCCGCGTCCAGGTCGGTCGAGACCAGGTCGAGGTGCACTCGGTTTTTCGCCGTCTTCCCTTCCGACACCTTGATGAACATCATGCGCGGCCGGTCGTCCTTGCCGTCGATGGAGGCGAAGACCTCGCTGGCGTCCGGGTCGACGGCGCGATCCGTTGCCCTGGCCCAGAATTCGGCCAGCTCGGCCGCGTTCGCGCAGTCGAAAGTGATCGCGTAGACGATGGTTCCCATGTGGTGCTCCCGTTGTCAGTCAGTGGTGTGCCGGACCGGCCAGCACACCTCGGTCTCGGTCGGGCTGGCCAGGTAGTGCTCGCGGATCGGGCCGTCCGCACCTATGGCGCGCTCAGCGACGTACGTGCCGAGCGCGCCATAGGTCTGGTCCAGCTCACTGAACGGCCCCTGGTGCAGGGTGACCGCCAGTTCCACGGCCGGAATCTCGAACGGCTCGACGTCACCGCGCCCGGACGGCTCGCCGTCCACCGGCACGAACGCGAGGACGTCTCCGGCGTCGTCAGTGAAGAACTCGCTGTGGTAGAGGCAGCCGTCGGGTCCGACCCGGTGATCCCCCACCGCCGCGTGCAGGCGGCCGAAGGCGTCGCCCCACCACCGCTCGCAGTCGCTCATGGCGATCCGATCCCGCACGGCCAGCACCGTCATAGCCGGAACCGAGCGGTACTCGACCTCGATCGCCGGTGGCCCCTGCTCCAGCAGCAGCCGCAACGAGGTCACCGCCGCCTGCGTGCGTTCCAGCTGCTCCTCCACCCGCCGCAGGTGGGCCCCGATCACCGCATTGCGCCCCGCCACGTCCGGGGCCGCCAGCACCGCCCGCACCTCCTCCAGCGGCATGCCCAGGTCCCGGAACCGCCGGATCACCTGCGCCGTCCGGGCCTGCTCCGGCCGGTACAGCCGGTGCCCGCTGACCGGGTCGATCACCGCCGGCAGCAGCAGCCCCACGTCGTGGTAGTGACGCAGCGCCTTGACGCTCAGGTAGGTCATCCGCGAGAAGTCGCCGATGGGCAGCAGCACAGCCATGCCCCGATCCTGGCCCCTCCCCTTACCGGAGGTGCAACTCGAAACCCGCACGGACCGGCCGGCGATCGGGCAGCATGGCGGTCATGGCCCACGACACCACGATCGCCGCGCTGCTCGCCGCCTTCGACGACCACCGCGACCGGGTCGCCATCCGGCACGCCGGCGGCGAGTGGACGTACGGCGAGCTTCGGGACCGGATCTACCGCACGGCCCGGGTGCTGCGAGCCAACGGGCTCCGCCGGGGAGATGTCGTCGCGCTGCTCACCGGGAACCGGCCCGAGACCTACGTCCTGCGCTACGCGGCCAACACCCTCGGCTGCTGCGTCACGGTGCTGTACGACGACCTCGCCCCCTCCCTGCTGGCGGAGATGCTGCGCACCGCCGAGGCCGCCGCGCTGGTGTACGACGCCGACCGCCACACCGGCGAAGCGCGAGAAGTGCTCGCCGAAGTTCCCGGCGTCACGGGACTCTCATTGGACGAAGCGACCGAAGCCGAATCAGCGAAGCCGATTCCGGTGCAGGCGCGGCCCGAGGACCTGGCGTCGATCCAGTTCACCGGCGGCAGCACGGGAGTCCCGAAGGGAATTCCCCGTCAGGCCAAGCTGCCGGGCTACCTCACGCCGGCGGCCCTGGCCGCTTGGACGGACGCGGTGCAACTGCTGTGCACGCCGATCGGGCATCTCGGTGGCACCCTGTCCGGGGTCGTGCTCGCCGCCGGCGGCCGTGTCGTGCTGCACGAGCGGTTCGACGCCGGCGAGGTGCTGGCCGCCATCGAGCGGGAACAGGTCTCGTTCCTCTGGCTGCCGCCCCGCCTGCTGCACCAACTGCTGGACCACCCGGCGCTGGCCACGACCGACACCGCCAGCTTGCGGTCGATCGCGCTCGGCGGCTCGGCCAGCACCCCGCACCGGGTCGCCGAGGCGATCGAGCGGTTCGGCCCGATCGTCGCCCAGGGCTACGGGACCAACGAGGCGGCGCAGATCACCTGGCTGACCCCGCGGGAGCACGAGCGGCCGGAGCTGATCTCCACGGTGGGCCGGCCGGTGCCGGGCATCGAGCTGACGATCCGCGACGCCGCGGGCGATCCGACCGACGGCACCGGGGAGATCTGGGTTCGCGGCCCGGGTGTGATGACCGGCTACCACCGCCGGCCGGAGCTCACCGAGCAGGTGCTTCGGGACGGCTGGTTCCACACCGGCGACCTCGGCCACCTGGACGCCGAGGGCTACCTGACGATCGTCGGGCGCAGCAAGGACGTGATCCTGGCGGCCAACGGCCACGTCTACCCGTCGGCCATCGAGGACGTCCTGCTGCGTCACCCGGCCATCGCCGACGTGATCGTCTTCGGGGTCACCGACGGGAGCCGTGACGAGCACGTGCACGCGGCCGTGGTCACGGCTCCCGGCAGCACCTTGTCGGAGGACGAGGTGATCCGGTGGGTTGGGCGGGAACGGGGCGCGGCCTACGCGCCGGAAGTGGTGACGTTCCTGGACGAGCTGCCGCAGACCGGCAGCCACAAGCCGGACCGCCGCGCGCTCCGCCAGCTGCTCGCGGAGCGCGGCTGAGGCCCGTCACCAGGTGACCGGCAGCTCGTGGACGCCGTAGATGTTCATGTCGGTGCGCAGCTTCACCTCCGCGGCCGGGATGGCGAGGGCCAACGTGGGGAAGCGACGCAGCAGGCCGTCGAAGCCGGCGCGCATCTCGATGCGGGCCAACTGCTGGCCGAGGCACTGGTGCGGGCCGTGGCCGAAGGAGAGGTGGCCGCGGGCCTTGCGGTGCACGTCGAGGGTGTCGGCGTCGTCGAAGCGCTGGGGGTCGTGCCCGGCGGCGAGCAGGGAGACGACGACGGTGGAGCCCTTGGTGATGGTCTCGCCGCCGACCTCGATGTCCTCCGTGGCGTAGCGCAGAAATGCGTCGGCGACGGCCAGGTAGCGCATGAGCTCCTCGACGGCCTCGGGCATCAGCTCGGGGTTGGCGCGCAGCTCGGCCAGCTGATCGGGGTGCTCCAGCAGGGCGAAGGTGCCGAGGGCGAGCATGTTGGCGGTGGTCTCGTGGCCGGCGAGCAGCAGCAGGAAGGCGATGCCGATCAGCTCCTCGACGCTCAACTCCTCGTCGCGGGCCAGGTCGGACAGCAGGTCCTCGCCGGGCTCGGTCCGCTTGCCGACGATCAGCTGGGCCAGGTAGGAGGTCAGCGCGTTCCAGGCGGCCATCTTCTCGTCCAGCGACTGGTCCTTGACCATGAACTGGGCGGAGTTGGCCTGGAAGGTGTCCCGGTCCGCGTAGGGCACGCCGAGCATCTCGCAGATCACCAGCGACGGCACCGGCAGCGCGAACGCCTTGACCAGGTCGACCGGCGCGGTCATGGCGGCCAGCCGGTCCAGCTGCCGCTCCACGACCTCGACGATGTGCTCCTCCAGGGCCTTCATCCGCCGGACGGTGAAGGCCCCGATGAGCTTGCGCCGCAGGCGGGAGTGGTCCAGCCCGTCCATGGCGATGAACAGGCCCGGCGTCTGCGGGGACGGCTCGGTCGCGGGCGGCATGCCCGGGGTCTCCCACGGCACGTGCAGCACCCCGAGGTCCTGCCGGGAGCTGAACCGGGTGTCGGCCAGCACCTGGCGGACGGCGTCGTAGCCGGTGACCAGCCAGCCCTCATGGCCGTCGGGGAACACCAGCGGGCTGACGGGGCGGGCCGAGCGCAGCCGGGTGATCGCCCGGGGCGGGTCGAACGGGCCGGCGTCGCGGTTCATGGGCAGGCCCTGCGGGACGGGAACCGCTTGAGTCATCGGACTTTCCTTCCGTGGTGGGTGCTAACGACAACTCTGGCCGCTGGCGCTGACACGAAACCGCCATGGCCCTGACACCGCCCGTGGCAAAATCGGCCGCGTGCAGATCGGGATGCTCGGACCGTTCGAGGTTCGCACGGATGACGGCGTTCTCGCCGACGTTCCGGGCGCCCGGCTGCGCGGACTGCTGGCCGCCCTCGCGCTGGAACCGGGGCACGTGGTCCCGAAGGCGGCGCTGGTCGACTGGATCTGGGGCGAGAACCCGCCGGCTGACGCGGCGAATGCCTTGCAGCGCCTGGTTTCCCGGCTGCGCAAGGTGCTGCCGGACGGCCTGGTCGACGGGCAGCCCACCGGCTACCGCCTGACCGTGGACCCGGACGCCGTGGACGCCGTGCGGTTCGAACGCCTCGTCGGCCGGGCCCGCGACGACGAGGATCCGCGACGGCTGCGTGAGGCCCTGACCCTGTGGCGCGGCGCGGCCATGCAGGACATCGGCCTCCAGGACAGCGCCGCCTTCGACGCGGCGGTCACGCGGCTCGAAGCCCTGCGCCTGACGGCGTTGGAGGACCGGTTCGACGCGGAAACCGGCCCGGAGCAGGTCACGGAGCTGATCGACCTGGTGGCCGCGCATCCGATGCGGGAACGGCTGGTGGCCGCGCTGATCCGGGCGCTGGCCGCGACCGGCCGTGACGCCGAAGCGCTGCAGGTGTTCCAGCGGACCCGGGAAACCCTGGCCGACACGCTGGGCGTCGACCCCTCGCCGGAGCTGTCCGCCGTGCACGTCGCGTTGCTGCGGGGCGAACTCGGCCGGCGGCCGGAGACCCGCAAGACCAACCTGCGGGCCGAGCTGACCAGCTACGTCGGCAAGGACGCCGATGTCGCCGCGGTCCGGGAGCTCATCGCCGGGCACCGGCTCACCACCCTGATCGGGCCGGGCGGCACGGGCAAGACCCGGCTGGCCACCGAGACCGTGCGCACCCTGCTCGGCGACCTGCCGGACGGGGCGTGGCTGGTGGAGCTCGCGCCCGTCGAGGGCGACGTGGCCCAGGCGACGCTGACCGCCCTCGGCCAGCGGGATTCGCTGCTCGACGACGACCCGGACACGGAGCCGACCGACCGGGTCGTGGCGGCCGTCCGCGACCGGGAGATGCTGCTGATCCTGGACAACTGCGAGCACGTGATCGAGTCGGCGGCCGAGTTCGCCCACCGGGCGCTCGGCGAGTGCCGGCGGCTGCGGATCCTCGCGACCAGCCGGGAACCCCTCGGCATCACCGGCGAGGCGCTGTGGGCCGTCGCCCCGCTGGTCCTGCCGGCGGACGACGCCGAGCCGGCGGAGATCGAGGCCGCCCCGGCCGTCCAGCTGCTGCGGGACCGAGCCGCCGCCGTACGCCCGGATCTCGCCACCGACGCCGCCACGCTGGCCCGGGTCTGCCGGGCGCTGGACGGCATGCCGCTGGCCATCGAGCTGGCCGCCGCCCGGCTGCGCACCATGTCCCTGGACCAGCTGGCCACCCGGCTCGACGACCGCTTCCGGCTGCTGACCGGCGGCAGCCGGACCGCGCTGCCCCGGCACCGGACGCTGCGGGCGGTGATCGACTGGAGTTGGGACCTGCTCTCCGAGGAGGAGCGGGTGGTGCTGCGCCGGCTCTCGGTGTTCGCCGGCGGCGCGAGCCTGGAGGCGGCGGAACGGATCTGCTCCGAGGATGCGCTGGACCTGCTGACGGCGTTGACCGAGAAGTCGTTGGTGGTGACCACGGGCGACCGCTACCGGATGCTCGGCACCATCAAGGAGTACGCCCGGCAGCGCCTCGACGAGGCCGGCGAGGCGGATCTGGCCCGCCGCGCGCACCTCGCGTACTTCACCGAGCTCGCCGAGACCGCGGAGCCACGGCTGCGCAGCACCGAGCAGGTGGAGTGGCTGACCATGCTGGCGCGCGAACACGACAACATCTCAGCCGCGATGCGCGGTGCGATCACCGCCGGGGACGCGCAGGGCGCGATGCGCCTCGCAGCCGCCGCCACCTGGTACTGGTGGCTCGGCGGGCACAAGGCCGAGGGCAATGACCTGATCATGGCGGCCACCGCCGTGCCCGGCGAGGTGTCCGACGAGATCCGGGCCCTGGTCTACGTCTATGTGGCGCAGTTCGTGGTCTCCGGGCGCAGCGACCAGTACGACGCCGCCGAGTGGATCCGCGCGGCCTACGACGTCAGCCGACGGGTCGACGACCACTTCCATCCAGCGGTGAAGTTCGCCGCCCCACTGGAACGTCTGTTGCGCTCGCCGGAAGGTTCCCTGACGGCGTTCGAACCGCTGCTGGCCGACGACAATCCGTGGGTGCGTGGCATTGCCCGGCTCCAGCTGGGCAAGCAGCGCGTCCTGTTCGGCGACGGCGGGCCGGAGGCCGACGCGCACCTGGAGAAAGCGCTGGCCGAGCTGCGCGCGGTCGGTGAGCGGTGGGCGATCTCGTTCGCCCTGATCGAGCTGGCCGAGCGGGTCGCCATGCGTGGCGAGCTCGCCGCGGCGTGCGAGCACTACGAGCAGGCTGTCACCGTCGTGACCGAGATCGGCGCGATCGAGGACGTCGTGGGCATGCGGTCGCGGCAGGCGCGACTGTACTGGCTGATGGGCGACAAGGAGTCGAGCGCGGCGGCGGTGGCCGAGGCTCGGCGGTGCGCCGACCGGGTCGCGTGGCCGAACGCGCTGGCCGAGTTGGCCCTGACCGAGGCCGAGCTCGCACGCTGGGACGGCGACGCGGCGCGGGCGCGGCGGCAGCTCGACGTTGCGAAGGCCACCCTGGGCAGCGCCGCCGAGCGGGCCAACTACCGGACGTCGGCCCACGACTTGCTCGGTTATCTCGCCGACGACGTCAACGAGGCCCGCGAGCACCGAGTCGAGGCTTTCCGGGCCGCGCACGAGATCGGCAACGCCCCCATGGTCGCCCAGCTCCTGGTCGGCGTGGCGGATCTGGCCCTGCGCCAGGGACAGCACGAGCAGGCCGTCCGCCTGCTCGCCGCCAGCGCTCGCGTGCGTGGCCTGCCGGCCCCCGGCCACCCAGACGTCGCCCGGATCGAGCAGGCCGCGCGGCGTCATCTCGGCGACGCGCTGTTCACCGCCGCGACCCAGCAGGGAGCGTTGGCGGACTGGCACGAGTTGGCCGCTGTCACGCTCGGCTGAGGCCGTGTCAGGGCTGTGTCAGGGCAGCCGCGCAGATTAGGCGGCATGTCAAGTTCAGCGATAACGGCTTCAGGCCTGAGAAAGTCCTACGGCGGCAAGGTCGTGCTCGACGGCATCGACCTGGACGTGCCGACCGGCTCGATCTTCGCGCTGCTCGGCCCGAACGGGGCCGGCAAGACCACCGCCGTGAACGTGCTGACCACGTTGCTGTCGATGGACAGCGGCACGGCGCGGGTCGGCGGCCACGACGTCGTGACCGAGACCAGGAAGGTCCGTTCGGCCATCGGCGTCACCGGCCAGTTCGCCGCCGTGGACGAGCTGCTGACCGGCCGCGAGAACCTGCGGCTGATGGCCGACCTGCACCACCTCAAGGACCGCTCGGTCGTCGAGGATCTGTTGCGACGCTTCGATTTGCTGGAGGCGGCCGAGATGCGCGCGGTGGCGTACTCCGGCGGCATGCGGCGCAAGCTCGATCTGGCCATGACCCTGGTCGGCCGGCCGCGGATCATCTTCCTGGACGAGCCGACCACCGGCCTCGACCCGCGCAGCCGCCGCACCATGTGGACCATCGTGCGCGAGCTGGTGGCCGACGGCATGACCATCTTCCTGACCACCCAGTACCTGGAGGAGGCCGACCAGCTGGCCGACCGGATCGCCGTGCTGGACCAGGGAAAGCTGGTCGCCGAGGGCACCCCCGAGCAGCTCAAGCGGCGTATCCCCGGCGGCCACGTGCAGCTTCGCTTCGGCGGCGCCACGCAGCTGAGCGCCGCCGCCCGTGTGCTGCCCGGCTCCACTCCCGACGAGGACGGCCTGGTGCTGCGGGTGCCCAGCGACGGCGGCAACAAGTCGCTGCGGTCGCTGCTGGACCGGCTCGACGAGTACGCCATCGACGTCGAGGAGTTCACCGTGCACCTGCCCGACCTCGACGACGTCTTCCTGGCCCTGACCGGCCACGCCAGCGCCCCGGAGGTGGCCGCGCCATGAGCACCGACGCCCTGATCATGTTGCGCCGCAACGTGAAGCACACCCTGCGCAACCCCGTCACGCTGTTCAACGCGATCTTCATGCCGATCATCATGATGCTGATGTTCGTGTACGTCCTCGGCGGCGCGTTCGACGTCGGCGGTGACTACGTCGACTACGCCACCCCCGGCATGATCATGATGGCCATCACCTACGGCCTGAGCGCCACCGCCGTGTCGGTCAGCTCCGACATGACCAAGGGAATCATCAACCGTTTCAAGGTGATGGACGTCTCCCGGGGAGCCGTGCTGACCGGGCACGTCGTGTCCACCGTGGCCCGAACCGCCTTCGCCGTCGCCGCGATCATCGGCATCGCCCTGCTGTTCGGCTTCCACCCCAACGGGTCCTTTGTGGACTGGCTGGCCGCCGCCGGTGTGCTGCTGCTGTTGATCATCGCCGTCAGCTGGCTCACCGTCGCCTTCGGCCTCGGCGCGCGGTCGGTCGAGGCCGCCGGCTTCTTCGCCGTGCCCCTGATCATGCTGCCGTTCTTCAGCAGCGCCATCGTGCCGGCCGCCAAGATGGGCCCCGGCATCCGGGAGTTCGCCCAGTACCAGCCGTTCACCGCGATCATCGAGTCCGTCCGCGGCTTCCTCACCGGCGTCCCCGCCCCCGGCCAGACCATCGCCGCCCTCGCCTGGTCGCTGGCCATCGCCGTCGCCGGCTACCTCTGGGCCCGTGCCCAGTTCGCCAAGCGGGCCTGACGCCGCTGCCGTCGGCCAGGTTTCAGACTGGGCGATAATGGGGACAAAAGGTGCGAACAGCATCGGAGAGGAGCGGCGTCATGGCGTCCATCTGGCGGCGGATCACCGACTTCCTGCGCAGTCCCCAGGGCCGCAGGCTGACCGAGCAGGTGACGCGGGCCGCGAGCGATCCCCGCAACCAGCAGCGGGCCCGCGAGGCGCTTCAGCGCCTGCGCAAACGCCGGTGACATTGCGGACCGTACCTGTCCGCAATGCCTTCTAGGGTGGTGCTCATGGACATCAAGATCGAGCTCGTGATCCTGCCCGTGACCGACGTCGACCGGGCTCGGGACTTCTACGTCGACCAGGTCGGCTTCCACCTCGACCACGACCACACGGTCAGCGAGGAGGTCCGCTTCGTGCAGCTGACCCCGCCCGGCTCGGCCTGCTCGATCGCCTTCGGCAAGGGCCTGACCGACGCCGCCCCGGGCTCGGTCAAGGGCCTGCAGGCCGTGGTCGAGGACGCCGACAAGGTCCGGGCCGAGCTGGCCGGCCGGGGCGTCGAGATCAGCGAGGTCCAGGACCTGGCCTGGGGCCGCTTCGCCGAGTTCGACGACCCGGACGGCAACCACTGGGCCCTCCAGCAGATCGTCCGCCCGTCCTAGCCCTTGGTGTCACAACCCGGCGGGCTGTCCGGTCTTTAGTACGGACCGTCAGCACTGCTGGGGAGGAACCCATGAACCCGCGCCTGGACCTGTACCGCAACCCCGTCTCGTCCAAGGTGCTCAAGCACCTGTACGCGGCCAGCAAGGCGCTGGCCGACTCCACGCTGCCGCACACCGTGCAGCGGCTGGTGGAGATCCGCGCCAGCCAGATCAACGGCTGCGGCTTCTGCACCGACATGCACACGAAGGACGCCGCCCACGCCGGCGAGACCTCCGTGCGCCTCAACCTGGTCGCCGCCTGGCGCGAGGCCACCGTCTTCACCGAGGCCGAGCGGGCTGCCCTGGAGCTCACCGAGCAGGGCACCCGCATCGCCGACGCCGCCGGCGGCGTCACCGACGACGCCTGGGCCAACGCCGCCAAGCACTACGACGAGGACCAACTTGCGGCGCTGGTCTCCCTGATCGCGGTGATCAACACCTACAACCGCGTCAACGTCATCAACCAGCAGCCGGCCGGCAGCTACGAGGTAGGCCAATTCGGCTGAGCACCGACGCGAAGGCCCCCGCGGCCGGTGAGCCGCGGGGCCCGGACCACACCAGGTCAATCCACCACGAGCGCCAGTTCCCCGCCAAATGATCTCACTGATATCCACTGTTCGGGGAATTCGATCCTGACCCCGACCCGTGCACCCGAATCGTCGGTCTCGACCTCGACCGAAACGATCTCCACCCCACGCTCGGGGATGTCCGGCAGGAGCGGAACCCTGCGGTAGCCGTCCGCCGGCCAGCGGTAGTCGGGGATTTCGTCGTCCGCTCTCCGCTCGACCCGCAGCGTCCAGTCCGTCCACACGGTAAACACCGCGAAGGCGCCGACGACGAGACCGATCTGCAGTGCCGCGACGTCGTCCTCGTCGTCCACGATCGTCGAGACGACACTCGCCTTCAGGCCGACGAGTTCCCGCGGATCCAGAATCTCGGCCCGAGAATCCCGCCCGTCCACCTCACCGAACCCCATCGTCATCGCCTACCAGCCAGGAGCAGGATCTTTCGCCAGGTAGATGAGTCGCCCGCCCCGCCCCGGCCAACTGTCGTCGGTCGGTCCGACATGGATCACGGTCTCCACCGCGGTGTGCCCGCCCCTCAGGGCATCGAGTTCGAAAACCATGTCGCTGATGTCCTCCTCGACCTCCCCAGTCAGCCGCCACAGCGCGAAGTGAAGAACGACTCTGTCCGCCTCGATCTGGACGGACACCCCTCTCACTTCCGAGGAGATCAGCCCCTGGGACGCCTGCAACGCCTCCAGCACGACCATGTTCTCCTGCGCCAGCGAGGGATCTACAGCTCACTCGTTCTCAGGGAGTCCAGGTGGGGTTGATCGGCACGACGCTCGACTTCGCCGTGCCCGTGGACCGCCATGACGGTGTGACGCTGCCGCTGTGGACATCGGTATTCTCAACGGTGTCGCCAACCTTGACACCAGACACAGGGTTCGGCAGCGCCGACAAGAAAGCGCAGTATTCTACCGCCGCTCCCTGGGACGTCTCGGATTCTCAACCGCTTCTTCCGGTTCTGGGATATCGATCGAAATCTCGACAAGCTCTCCATTTGACACCCTACCAAAGGAAGAGATCGCTGACCGCACGTCATCGCGAGCCCATCCGGTGCGAATAAAGAACTCACTACGAGACAACGCTTCCACGGATTCGACCACGCACACGAGAAGTCGACCGAGCTCAACCTCCGTCAAGGTGAGCATGAAGCTGTCCTCATCACGCTTGAGCTGCATACATCACCTGTTCGGGTCTAGTCGGGACTCGAAGTTGTCCTTCGACGTCTTAAAGGCGGTCATCGAGTACTCGTTGCGCTGAATAATCATAACTCCACGGTTCGAGTCGTACCATCCTACACCCCCACCCTTGATCGCCTGCCCCGTGCCGCTATTTGCATACACATCAAGATAGTCCGCGAGCTCGTCTTCACTCATACCCAGATCGTGACTCGTGTTTCCCTTGGCAACTTCGTCAGTAATATGCAGAACACCTTGATAGGCCGGGTCGGAACACCCGTCCATTCCACCGACATTGTGGACAAGGATCGGCGTGTTGCCAGCGAGCACATAGTACGTGTGGACGACGTCGACGGTCAGGTTGTAGGTGCGGATCGACTTCGTGTAGCGGTGCGACGACACCACCGCGACGTGGCCGTCGCCGGGAGTGTCGAGCTGGTCGCCGATGCGCAGGTCGGCGGCGTCGACCCACTGGTGGGTGGTGGCGTCCCAGAACAGGTGGTGCGCGGTCACGGTGACGGTCTTCTGCCTGCCGGGCGGACCGATGGCGAGGTCGACGAAGTCGGTGTCGGTGTCGGTGACGTGCACGGCGGTGACGACGTGCTGCTGACGGACACCGCTGTCGACGTCGGCGTTCTCGACTGTGTCGCCGACCTTGACGTCCTCAATCGGTTTGACGGAGCCGTCGGCCATCAGGACAGGGGTGCCGGCGGCGAAGCTGTTGCCGGTCGCACACGACAACGCCTTGCGAACACGGTCCGGCATTTCCGTGAATTTACTGGCCAGACTACCCGGCTCGTACATCTTTCCATTGGGCAGGATTCTCGACGCTTCCATTCCTGCCAGATCCGCAGAGCCAGCATTAAGGCCGCCGAACGCCACCAGAATCGGAAGAGAGAACGCCATATGCATGGTGAACAGCTCTTTACCGACACCCTTGCCGCAGTCATCCATGTGACAGACGTGCTGCAACATCATTACCACATCGTCATCACCAGCCAGCGGGTCCTCGAAGCTACTCCTCTGAGGCCACCACGTTTTCTCGGCAGGGTCGGCCAGCATCGCCTTGAGCAACTTGAGCGCACTATCGAAGTTCATGTCCGTCGGCATCAAGACATGGTTGATATAGTAATGACCGGTAGCGAAGTCGTAAGACGCCTTGACATGCGGCGAGTTGAAAACTATCGGCGACGGATTAGGACTCGGTGAAGGTGGGCCATCACCGTGCTGCTCGCCAACCGGGCCGCCGTCGATGCAGTTCGTGTGGTATTCCTCGCAGCCAGCGATTCGGGTGCCGGTCGGGTCGCTGAATGTGGTCGGGTTGTCGGCGCTGTAGGCGTAGCCGTTGAGCTGCCCAGGGCTGGACGGATCGAGCTGCGGGTCGACGGACAGGAAACGACCCGTGGTCGAATCGTATTCACGGGCGCCGACGTCGGTGAGCCCGGTGGACTGGTCGACGGACTTGTTGAGAAAGCCGTGATCGTCGGGCCAGATGCCCTGGGGCGTCCCGAACTGGTTGCCGTACGGGTCGAACGCGCGCCTGGTGACGGCTCCGGTGTCGGGCTGGTACGCGATGCTGCTGGTGCCGTGCTGGTCGCTGGTGAGCACCGTGGGATTGGCGCCGCCGACACGCATCGCGACGGTCCCGCCGGTCATCGCGTAATAGCGGGTACCGACTACGGTCTTCAGCGACGTGTTGTACTTCAGCTCCTCACCGGGCAGATAGAGGGTGCTGCTGCCCGGGTCGCGCCGGATGAGGATGTTGCCGTCGGCGTCGTAGACGTAGGACGTCGTGCCGGAATCCGTCTGGTCGGTCGACAGCCGGCCGTCCTCGTTCCAGGTGAGCGTCTGCTGTCCGGACGGCAGTGTCCTGGTCTTGGTGTTGCCGACCGCGTCATAGGTGTAGCTCGCGGCGCTGTTCCCGCCCGGCCCCGAAGTCGTGCTGGAGGACAGGGTGTGTGCCTGCGGGGCGCTCGGATCGGGATAGTTGTACGTCGTGGTGGTGTCGCTGACGCCGGCGGTGAGCGAGTGCTGCACCTGGGTCTTGCGCAGCCCGGCCGGTTCGAAGCCCCAGCTCGTCCAGTACGGATTGGCGCCGCTGATGCCGGCCGTCGACGGCTGGTCCCCGCAGTTGGCGGCGGTCCACGCCTGGGCGAGGCGGTCGAGCGCGTCGTAGGTGAAGCACTGCTGCTGCACGGGCGAGCCGGCCGGTCCTTCGACATCCGTGCTCGACGTGAGGTTGCCCGCCGGGTCGTAGGTGTAGCTGGTGTCGTCGATCTGCACGGGCGCCTTGGTCGCGGTCAGTTTGACGTCGGTGACGCGACGGGTCTGGGCGTCCCGCTCGACCGCCAGCGCGCCCTGGCCGCCGGCCGTGCTGAACTTGTGCAGCTCGCCGTACGGGGTGTACTCGGCGTTGGTGGCGTAGGTGTTGTAGCCCGAGACGCTCTTCGCGTTGCCCAGCTGGTCGTACGCGGTGACGATCTGCTCGCCCGGCAGCTTGCCACCGGGCGCCGGCGTCGTGACGTCCAGCAGCCCAGTCGAGGTGTAGGACATCGACGTGGTGTAGTCCCCGGCCAGCCCGGCCTCACCGTCGGGGACGCGCAGGATCGAGCCGGTGGGGTTGCCGCCGGCGTCGTATCCGGTCACGCCCACCAGGTAGTCGCCGTCGGCGGTGTAGCGCGTCGAGTAGGAGAGCTTGCCGGTCTGAACGGTGTCGTACGTCCAGGACGCCAGCTGCGGGCCGGTCAGGGATCCCTGGAACTCACCGGTCCTACGGGCCAGCGGGTCGTAGGAGAAGGCGAGGGTCTGGCCCCGCGCATCGGTCTCGGACGTCAGCAGTCCGGCGTCGTCGTAGCTGTAGCTGGTGGTGCCCGCGTCGACGTCGGTCTGGGACTTCTTGCGTCCCATCAGGTCGTAGCTGTAGGACCACTTGTCGCCGTCGGCGTCGGTGATCTGGTCCTGGAGCCCGAGCGGCGTGTAGTGGTAGCTGGTCGTCTGGTAGGCGCCGCCGGACACGACACTGCCGTTGACCGCCGGTGCCGCGGTGTACTGGCGTACTTCGCTGGTACGGCCGCGGCCGTCGACCAGCTGGGTCGTCGTCACGCCGCCGGCCGGCGGGATCGTGGTCGTGCGGTCACCGCCGTACACGGTGGTCGTGGACCACTTGGGATTCGCGCCGTTGTAGTCGGCGGCGACGAGGATGCGCCCGGAGCCGTCATAGGAGTTCAACGTGCGGTCTTCGACGTCCTTGTCGGCGACCGAGACGAGTGTCGTGCCGGGATCGCCATCGGTGTAGTAGCGGTTGTTGCTGCGGATGACCCAGCCGTGCGAGTCGTAGAAGTTGTCCGACACGATCCGCCCGCCGCCTTCGGCGTTGGACTGGGTCTGTAGCACCTGCCCGAAGCTGTCCAGCAGGCTGACATTGGTCGTGTAGAACGTGCCGCTGCCGTAGTCGATCAGGGTTTTGGTGGTCACCGTCGAGGGGCCGGTGCTGTTGAGCGCGTAGGCGTACGTGCTCGACGCCGGGTCGCTGCCCCGGTGGTGCCCGGGCAGCCACACTCCGGTCAGCCGGCCGAGCTGATCGTACTGCGCATCCGTAACGTGGCCGGCGACGTCGACGATCTCCGTCGGCGCACCGTTCGCGGGCTCGTACGTGTAGGTCGTGGCCTGCTGCAAGGGATTGGTGACCACACGCTTCGTGAGCACGCCACCGTCCGGCGGCGTGTAGGCGGTCTTCGTGACGCCCTGCCGGGCGTCGGTGGTGGAGGTGACCCGACCCGAGGCGTCGTAGGTCGCGGTCATCGTGGTGGCGAAGGTGAGCGCGCCGTTGGTGTTCGTCGTCGCGCTGTCGGTCCGCGTCACGTCACCCGGCCCGGGCAGCGCGCCGTTTGCGCTCTGGCCGTCGTAGAAATTCCTGGTGTCACTGAGGATCGGCGCGGGCGCCGTCCCCGGGGCCGGGCACTGCTGCTGCGAGACGACAACTTCCTTGACCCGGGTTCGGATCCACTTGTCGGTGTTGTCCGCGTAGCTGGTCGTCGTGCACAGGTCCGGCAATCCGTCCACTGTGGACGTCTGCTGCGAGACCCGGCCGGCGCCGTCGTAGGCCGTGGTCTCGATGTCGGTCCGGACTCCGCCGGCCGCCAGCGTCGTCAGCGTCCTGGACTTCGTCGTGGCGACCACGTCCGCGGTGAGCGCGGGCAGGCCGGTGCGGGCCCGCGAGCCGGTCGTCGCGATCACCGAGGCGTCGGTGATGACGGTGCTGATCTGCCCGCCGCCGTCACCGTTGTAGGTCTGCGCCTCTCGCGGCGTGCCGGCGATCTGGTTGCTGTCACTGACCTGTTCGCCGAGCGAGTCGGGCACCTTCACGTTGTCCCGGGTCTTGCCGTTGGGCATGGTGTCGCCGTCCATGCCGCGGTAGTAGGTGGTCTTGGTCAGGGTCTGTCGATCGGCCGAGCCGTTGCTGGTGTTGTCGGTGTTGCCCGAGCGGACGTCGACCTCGCCGAACCCGCGGAACTGGCCGTAGGTCCGGTTCACCGGCTTGACCAGCTCGTTGTCGTCGAAGTGCCAGGCCGGCTTGCCCTGGTAGTCGTAGGTGGTTCGCTTGGTCGGCGACAGGGCGTTGGTGTCCTGGACGTCGACCTCCTTGGTGGCGTACTTGTGGAAGAAGTCCAGGATCGGCGTCGAGTTGAACTCCGGCGTCCAGTAGACCGGGAAGCACATCATCTGGTCGTTGGACACGTCCTGGGGATAGTTTGTGCCGGTGCACTCCGCCGGCGTGTACGTCACCTTGGTGACCTGGCCGGTCTCGGCGGTGATGGCGGTCATCCGCCGGTGCGCCATGGCCGGCTGGGTGTTGTAGCCCAGGACACGGTTGTCGTAGGTCTGCCCCACGAAGCTCACCGGCGGCATCGCGAGCGAGGCGCCGTCCGCGCCGAATCCGGTGTGCTTGATCGAGGACAGCCAGAGGTCCGAGTCGCTGGCCGTGAAGAATTGGTGCGTGAGGTCGTAGCTGTCGACCGGGGTGTACCCGGATCCGTTGTAGTACTGCGTCGAGATCTTGACCAGCCGCTTGGTGGTCCACAGTGACGGGCTGGGGTTGTCACACGTGGGCGTCTTGTTCTGGTCGGTCTTGACGCACTGCTGGTCCTGCGGGGTGTCCGGCCAGAACGCCGCGTTGTCCTTGGTGAACTTGTCGGCCGCGCAGTCCATCGTGGCCGTCGGCAGGCAGCGCTCCGCAGTCGTGAACACGATCTGGTCCGGCGCCGGACCGCTGGACACGGTGCCGTTGACGTCCCGAAGCCCGTAGTCGATCCGGGCCAGGTAGCCGTCGCGGGTGTACAGGACGCCGGTCTTGCCGCCGTTCGCCCCGTAGTAGTTGGTCTCCGGCGTGTAGTAGTAGGCGGTGACGTTGCCGTGCGGATCCTCGACGTAGTCGAGGTTCCAGCGCCAGGCCTGCGGGCAGGAGGACGCGGCGAAGCCCGACGTGTTGTTGCAGGGGTCGCCCGCGTGGGCGCCGTAGACCGGCTCGGTCCACGCCGAGTTGGTCGCGCCGGCGGGGCCGCTGTTGCGGCCGAAGAAGTACTGGGTCCCGTCCGGGGTCGTGACCCGCCAGTACTCGCCGTCGTGCACGCCGTTGTTCGCGCCGTTCGCGCCGTGGACCAGCTCGATGCGGTCCCCCGTGTCGGCCGACGCGTGCCAGGTCTGCCCGTTGTCCCCGGTGACCAGGGAGACCGACTGGTTGTTCAGGTCCATCGACACGACCTGGCCGGCCCAGCAGAGGTCGTGCACCTTCGGCGCGGTGCCGGCGGGATCCTCGTCGCAGGATCGATAGGACCGCTCGATATAGCCCGGCGAGTAGTCCCATCCCTCGCCGATCCACGACGACTGGTTGTTGGTTCCCGAAGTCTGCCCGTCAACCGCGCTGGAGTTGTAGGAAAGGGAGACCGTCGGGGCCACTGTGGAGGCAGCCGCGGACGGCGGCACGGCAATGGGATAAGACCAGGTGAACGCGCCGGTGCTGCCACCGACCGACCATGTTCCCGACGGCGAGAGCGAGGACGCGGTGAATGTCCCGTTAGGTCCGCTGGGGCCGGCTGTCGCCGCCAACACCATTGGCGTCTGGGCGTTCTGCGCCGCAAAGGACACCTGCGCCGAGACCCGCGCCGATTTCGCGTCGTTGCTGGACGAGGCCAGCGGCGTCTGCTGGCGGCAGTCCGGGCGGTCCGGGTCGGTCAACGCGCAGGCCGGCAGCTGGCTCAGGTGCAGGCGCGACCCGAAGTCGCCGCCGACCGCGTTGCGGAAGGACGAATAGTCGACTTGGACCGTGTCGTGCTGGTCCTGCGCCTTGTCCGGTTTCACGGTGAAGAGCAGGCCGCTGATGCCGGCTTTTCGCGTCGCGGCCTGATCGGCGAGGTGCACATGAAATGTCGAGGACGGTGTTTCCGTCGCCTGATTTTCGTTTTCCGCCGACAACGAAATCGGCAGCGTTCCGGCGCGCGCCGGCGTCGCGGCTTTCGCGGTCCGCGAAACACCGTTCGTGGTCACATCGGCGTCGCCGGCCGCCGGCCACGACACATTCACCAGTGGCGTCGACGATTCAAAGGCCGCTTTATCGGCGCCTTTCAGCGCCCGGTCGGCGTGTGGGATCGGTTTTTCGACCGACACCTGTCCGGTCCCGTCCGCCTGCGCCAGTGGGGCCGTAACACCCGCGTTGACCAGCGACGCGACCAGCGCGACCGCCGCCGCCGAAGCGACCAGGACACTGCGCGGCCGTCTGACCGCACGCAAGACACACCCATTGAACCCGCGCACACTGCCCCCTCGGCATACCTATACCGCCGCTAGCGGACGCTACACGGCACATGTTCGCCGGGGAAGAAAAATCTCACACACAGGACACACACCGGGCGCCGTTAGACCTTTCGGCACAGCGGCCGCACATTCCCTTGCCGGTACCTGGGTTCACAGTTAGGGTGCAGCCGCTGTTCAAACGGCTTCGGCCGCGACAACGGGGGAGGCAGCACAATCATGCGCACGTCAAGACAGATGTCCGATTTGCGAAGAAAATCGCTTCTGCAGCGTACTGGGTCCATGGGTGTCGTGGCGGTGGCACTGGCTGGAGGCCTGTGGGCCCCCGTCGCGCACGCCGAGTCGACGCCGCCCGCCGCGCCCGCGAGCACGACCCAGACTCCGTCGGAGACCTCCGCCGCCGCACAGGCCCGCCGAACCGGCGCCGCGGTGGAGGTCGCAGACGAGGGCAGCGAGACGCGCACGGTCGTGGCCAACCCCGACGGCACCTTCACGATGAGCAGCCACATCGAGCCCATCCGGGTCCGGCGGGACAACGCCTGGACACCCGTGGACACCTCGCTGAAGCCCACCGCCGAAGGTCTACTCGCGCCGGCCGCCAGCACCGAGGACATGAAGTTCTCCAACGGCGGCAACGCTCCGCTCGCGACCATCAGCACGCAGGGCAAGTCGGTGTCGTTCACCTGGCCCTCGCCGCTGCCCAAACCACGGGTCTCCGGTTCGACGGCCGTGTATCCGTCCGTCCTGCCCGGCGTCGACCTCCAGGTCACGGCCGGGGCCGATGACTACAGCGAAGTGCTGGTCGTGCACGACGCGACCGCCGCCGCCAACCCGGCGCTAAAGTCCATCAAGCTCAAGGCGTCGACGAGCGGCCTCACCCTCTCCACCGACCATAATGGACTGTCCGCTCGCGACGCCGGGGGCGCCGAGGTGCTGCACGGCTCGGCGCCGATCATGTGGGATTCCACCAAGGCGCCGGACATCGGACCGCTCCCCACTGCGACCTCACCCGGCAGCGGACACGTGAGCAACCTCCCGCTCGCGCTGACTCCTGCCTCAGCACCGTCCACTTCGGATCTCACGCTGACCCCGGATCCCGCCGCGCTCGCCGGGCCCGGTGTCGTCTACCCGCTCTACATCGACCCGCAGATGAACGGCCAGACCCAGCACACGCTGGTCGTCTCCAGCAGCGGCCCCCGGGAGAGCATCTTCGACACGTCGAACTTCCCGCAGCAGGTCGGCTACTGCGGGGACACCTCGCAGTGCAACGGCATCGGCGTGACCCGCTCGTACTTCCAGCTGGACACCACGCCCCTGCTCAAGCGCAACGGGTGGACCGCGACAATCCACTCGGCGTACTTCTACGCCACCCAGTACCACCAGTACGTCCATTGTGTCTCGGAGCCGGTCGACCTGCACGAGGCCGGCGCCACGCTCCAGAAGGGCACCACATTTCCCGGACCGCTCGGGGCGTTCGTCAGTCGCTCGTCCTCCAGCGCCAGCGACACCTGTTCCACCTCGCCGCCGGCGCCGGTGCAGTTCGCCGCCGGGCCCGCCGCGGTCCAGGCGGCCACTAACGACTGGGGCAGCATCGCTCTCGCGCTGACGGCTCCGGACGAGACCGATGGCAACCAGTGGAAGACTTTCAGCCCCACCGGCGCGCACCTCGACGTGACGTTCAACTTCCCGCCGAACTCGCCGACCGGCCTGCACGTGGCGCACGCGGTCAACTGCAACGGAATGCCCACCACGCCGGACGCGAACCCGACCCTGTACGCCTCCGCGACGGACAACAACGCCTCTCCGCTGCCGCTGGGACTCCAGTTCGAGGTCTGGAACCGGGACGCGACCCAGTGGATCGTCTCGAACCAGAACCTGGTGGGTATCGCCAACGGCACCGAGGGCTCCTGGACCACCTCGCAGGCGCTGCCCGAGAACCAGTACGCCTACCGGGTGCAGGCCACCAACGAGCCGGCCGACGGAGCCGACTGGCTGCAGTCCAGATGGTCGGACTGGTTCAGCTTCATCGCCCGGACCGGACCGGTCGACCAGGTGCCGACCGCGACCAGTTTCGATTATCCGCAGGACTACTGGGGCGTGCCCCAGGGCACCCCGGCGACGTTCCGGCTACAGTCCAACGGCGCGCCGAACATGGTCGGCTTCACCTACACCTTCGACGGCGCCGGCACCGAGGCCATTCCGTCCACAACGGACTGCGACTACAACAAGGTCTTCGGCACGCACGGCGGCTGGATCGCCACCACGAGCGGCGTCGCGACCCTGACCGTCCCCAGTGGACTGTCGGTCGGCTACCACACGCTGCACCTGCGCAGCTTCGACGACGCGCACCGGTTGTCGACCGAGTCGCCGACGTACACCTTCTACGTGTCCCCCAACGTCGGCGTCACCAAGACGAAGCTGGAGGCGGAGCTCAACACCGACGTGACGCCCAGCCAGCCCAACGGGCAGAACGTTCTCATGACCACCCAGCAGGGCGGTGAGTTCTACTCCAACGGCTGGCAGCTGTTCTTCCCCGGCAATGCGGCGAAGCAGACCTTCGACCTGGCCTTCAACGCCCCGGTCGAGGCCGACTACGCGCTCGGCGCGGAGATGACCAAGGCACCGGACTACGGCCAGGTCCAGGTGGCGCTGGACGGAAAACCGCTGGCCGGCACCGACACCACGGCGTTCGACGGCTACGCGCCGGCGGTCGCCCGCGCCTACCTGCCGCTCAACGGCGCCCATCTCACCAAGGGCTCGCACACCCTGACCTTCACCCTGACCGGCACCAACGCCGCCACCACCGGCAACCGGTACCAGGTCGGCATCGACTACCTGACGGTCGCACCGCTCAACAACGTCATCTCGGACAACTTCACCGACGCGATGAACAACCAGGGCATCGCGCCGGACGGCAACGCGGTGAACCTGGACTTCAACGGCGCCGGGCTCTCGAGCCAGTCGCTGGCCGCGGCCGGACTCTCGCACGGGGCGTCGACCACCGTCGGCGGTGTCACCTTCACCATGCCCGCCGCGAACCCCAGCACCAACAACGACAACGTGGTGGCCGCCGGCCAGACCATCCCGTTCCCGACCGAGCAACAGGTCAACGCCAGCGCGGTCGGCCTGCTCGCGGTGAGCACCTGCGGCAACACCCCGGCGGCGCCGGGCGCGGTGACGTACAAGGACGACGCCCACACCTACAGCAATCCCTGGTTCCCGTCGGTGCCGGACTGGATCGCCAGTCCGGCCGACGGCGCGGCCGTCGTGCTGGACCACTGGTCCGGCGGCCGCGCGGCCAAGCCGAAGGTGTTCGCGATCTTCGTGCCGACCGACCCGACGAAGCAGCTGGCCTCGATCACTCTGCCCAACATCGGCACCAGCTTCCGCTCCGGGGTGTGCGACAACGCGCTACACATCCTCGCCATCGGCATCCGCCCGGCCCAGAACGACTGGCTGGGGGCCTGGGCGGCACCCGCCGACCGTGCCGTGCCGGCCCCGGCCGGCGGGGACGTGAACACCACCATGCGGATCGTCGTCCATCCGACCGTGACCGGCGTCAACGCCCGAGTCCGGCTGTCCAACTCCGGGGTCCCGACCCCGACGACGCTGGACCACGTGGTGCTGGCCCGCCAGGCCGGAACCGGTGCGGCGACGGCGAATCCCGGGCTGCTGACCTTCTGCGCCGCACTGGGCAAGGATCCCGGCTGCGCCATCAGCACGGTCACCATCCCGGCCGGCGGTGAGGTGTACAGCGATCCCACCGCGCTGCCGGCGGGAACCGGTGACCTGGCCGTCAGTGTGCACGTGCCGCAGGCCCTCACCTGGATCCCGGTGCACACCGACAGTTCGTCCCCGACCTACGCCGCTGCAGGCAATGTCAGCGACAACACTGACGGCACCGGGTTCACATCCACGCAGAACACCGCTTCCTTCGTCACCGCGGTCGACATCTCGCCGGTCGGCGCCTCTCGGGGCACCGTCGCGGTGTTGGGCGACCAGCGGTCGGCAGCGAGCGCCAGCGCCGGGACGTGGGTCGACAAGATGCCGGCCAAGCTGGGCTCCAAGCTGCCGGGCAGCATCGTCAACGACAGCAAGGCCGGCGTGCCGGCCACGGCCCGGTGGAAGCTCGACGAGGGGTCCGGCGCCACCGCGAAGGACAGTGTCGGCGCGAACACCGGCACGCTCAGCGGCGGCGTCACCTGGAGCTCCGACCACGGCGGCTCGGCGGTCTTCAACGGGCTCGACGGGAAGATCACCACGGCCGGGCCGGTGCTGGACACGACCGGCAGCTACAGCGTGTCGGCCTGGGTCAATCCCCAGACCGCCGACACGTTTATGACCGCGGTCGGCGACGGCGGCCAGCACGCGGCGAGCTCGTACCTCCAGTACTCCGCGACCTTCCACGCCTGGACGTTCGTCAGCCCGAGTTCGGACGCGACCAGTCCGGACAGCTACCCCGCGGCGCACGCCACCACCGCGCCGATCCTCAGCCGGTGGACGCATCTGCTCGGCGTCTTCGACGCGTCGTCCGGCACGATGAAGCTGTACGTCAACGGCGCGCTGGCCGGCACGGCGCTGAACCCGTCGCCGTGGAAGGCGACCTCGCAGCTGTCCATCGGCGCGGTCACCCTCGCCCAGGGCGGGTCCGGCGACTTCTTCAACGGGTCCATCTCCGATGTGCGGGTCTACCAACAGGCGCTCACCGCCGCCGACGCCGGTCAGCTCTACCTCGGCGACGCCCCGACCGGACCGCTGGGCGGCATCGGCGCACCGAACGCCCGCAACGCCGGCACCACCCTCAACCAGACCGCCGCGGACGAGCCCAACCTCCGCACGGTCATCGTCAGCCTCGGCGCCAACGACATCCTGGCCGGCGACAGCGCCACCACGGTCAAGGCCAACCTGACCAAGCTGATCAAGGCGACCAACGCCGACGGCATCAAGCAGATCAACCGGGCGGACGGCTCCGGACCGGTGCTCGTCATCCTGACCACCGTCCCGCCGCTGGGCCTGGGCCCCGACGATCCCCGTGAGCAGCAACGACAACTGCTCAACTCCGACATCCGCGGGTCCCTCGGCGACATCGGCGCGGACTACCTGGTGGACTTCGATCTCACGGTTCGCGACACCAGCAACGGAAACCAGGTCGCGGCGCAGTACCTCACCAATGGCGGCCTCAACGACGACTACTACAACGCACTGGCCCAGCGGCTGGCCGACGCGGTGAAGGCCTTCCCGCCGCAGGCCCAGTTGTGACCCGTTCCTGACCCCGACCCGTGGGGGCGTCCGAGGCCTCGGACGCCCCCACGACTGTGTTGTGGGCCAACCAGATCAGCAGGTGATGGTGCCGCGGCGCAGGGCGTGGCCGCCGTCGTCGCTGTCGTCGGACCAGTACACGGGCTTGGAGCCGGCCGAGCACTCGTCGGCGCCGGCGATGGCGAAGCCCTCGTTGTTGTAGTTGGGCATGCCGCTGGGCCGGTTGTAGACAGCGGTGGTGGCGAAAGCTCCGGAGGCGTTGATCTGCATGGTGCGGTGCTGGCCGTCGCAGGTGTCGTCGCACACGACCCACAGCCGGGAGGTCTGGGGCTCCCACTGGAGTTCCATGACGCTCGCCATGCCGCTGCTGATGGAAGCGATCCGGGTGAAGGCGCCGGAGTCCTGGAGCACGTAGCCGTAGATCATGCCGGTGCCCTCGACGCCGACGAAGAACACGCCGCCGGTGTGGGAGCCGTAGCGGCTCGGGTCGTAGGCGGAGCCGGTGGCGGAGTCGACGAGACCGGTGAGCGCGGAGTCGGGGATCCAGGTGATGCCCTCGAAGCCCAGGTTGGCCCCGACCGGCGGCAGGTCGGCGGTGAGATTCCATTCCCTGGTGGCGGTGAGGGTGCTGCCGGTGCCGCTGACGTCATAGCGCAGCACGGAGGTGCGGCTGGTGTTGGAGGCGTCGGCGTTGCGCTCGGTGGAGACGAACACACCGCCGGCGGAGCCGGCCCCGGTGAGGGTCACGCCCTCGTCGTCGGGGGTGCCGGAACCGTTGGGGTAACGCAGGGTCTTGCCGGACGTCCAGCCGGAGGAGGTGTCGGGCTTCCAGCCGGTGCCGTTGCGGACCAGCCGCCACAGCTTGCCGGAGTTCTGGGCGGCCCACAGCACGCTGCCCTCCTGGTACAGGCCGCTGAGGTCTTCGCCGAAGACGTTGGAGCCGTCGGCGGTGGTCACGGTGGCGCTGCCGGGCCAGGCGACCGGCGTGGTGCCGGCGCCGCCGCAGCTGTTCGGCCCGCCGAGGGTGATGGCCGCAGCCTGGGCGAAAGCGCCGGTGCCGTCGGGGCAGCGGGACCAGGACGGGTCGGAGTGCTCGGTCCAGCTGAAGCTGTCGACCAGGGTGCTGCCGTGGTAGAGCCGTGCCGAGTCGGCGGAGCCTAAGCCGAACGAGCTGTGCACGTCGAAGGCCCGAAATCCGCCGGCGGCGAGGGTGGTCCCGCTGGCGATCGTGTACTTGGAGCTGTCCTGGTTGTCCTTGAGGATCCAGCCCGAGATGTCCACCGCGGCGGCGCCGGTGTTGTACAGCTCGATGGAGTCGTTGACGTCGCCGGTGGTCACGACCTCGTTGATGCGCACTGTGTCCCCCGCCGCGGCGTGGGCCGGACCACCGGTCAGCATGACGGCGAGCGCCGACATGGCGACCAGGCCCACGGCCCGACGGCGTGCGCGCGATTCACTCACGAAACCCTCCCAGAATGAGGCAAACGGCCTGGCGAGACTGGCCGAATGATCATCCCGTTGAGTGGGTTTTCGTTGAACAGTCGCGGAATTACTGGCACTGCGCCGTTCAGCCGATTTCGCCGCGGTCGGCGTCCACCCCCAGGGGGACGCCGACCGGCGTGGGCGAGAGCGAGGCCTGGGCGGCGATCGCTCAGCCGGCGATCCACTTCTCGATCAGCTGGGCCCAGCGCTTGTCGTCGGTGGACTCCATGAGCTCCTTGCGGTTGATCAGCAGGTAGAGCTCGCCGTGGGTGGTCTCCAGAATCAGCGGCTTCCCGGCGTTGAGCAGGCCGCCGATGAACCGGCCGTACAGCTCGGTGAACTCGAGCCGGACCGCCTTGATGTCGTCGCGGCCGAGCACCAGGTCGCCGTCGTCGTTCCAGTCGCCGATGACCAGCTTGTCCTGGTAAAGGGCGATCTCGCCGCGCCGCTGGAACAGCGCCTTCTGGCTGATCATGGCAGCGCCCGTGTCGGCGCCGGTCTTGTGGGACAGAACGTCGGCCGTCTGCCCGATGTAGGGGGCCTTGGCCTGCGGGGTCTCGTTTTCGCTCATGGTGCCAGCTTCCCGGCCGACGGCGCCGCGAGCATCGATCAAAGGGATCTCGTGTTACGACTTTCGGCTGAATCCCGCTGGATCGTCCACAAGGGACGGGCCGCGGTCACCGAACGGCGTGCTCGCGACCACGTTGGGCAGCTGTCCGGCCAGTAAGGTGAGTCGGTGGCCACTGGGACGAGCACCGGGAACAGCGTGCCGGACTCGTTCGCACCGGGTCCGGGTGTGGTGCGCCGGGCCGAGTCACACCGCCTGCTGCACGCCCTCGACGCCACTGCCGGACAGATCGTCGAACTGGTCGGCGACCCGGGCAGCGGCAAGACCCGGCTGATCGCGGAGCTGGCCGGCGAGGCCCGTCGCCGTGGGTTCGTCACCTTCGGCGGTCGGCTGTCGCAGCGCGACCAATCGCTGCCGCTGCAACAGTTCCGCCGCGCGGCCACCGTGGACGAGCTGGACGAGCGGCTGCGCGCGCTGTGCACCGACCACGCGCCGCAGCGGGTGCTGATCACGCTGGACGACTTCCACTGGGCCGACACCGCGTCCCTGGAGCTGGTCGACCGGCTGGCCCGGTGGCCGCTGGAGGCGCCGGCGCTGATCGTGCTGGCCTACCGGCCCCGCCAGGCGTCGATGCGGCTGCGCAGCGCGCTGGCCTACGGCGTGGAGACCGGCACGGTGCTGCGCACCGAACTGGGGCCGCTGTCTCCCGAGCAGGCGGCCGAGCTGCTGGGTCTGTCGGCCGGTGACCCGGACCTGGACCGGCTGCACCGCGCCGGCGAGGGCAATCCGCTGTACCTGAGGATGCTGGCCGAGACCGGACCGCCGCGAGACGGACAGCCCTGGCACGGCGAGATTCCGCACCAGTTCGCCGCGCTGCTGGCCGGCGAGATCGCCGAGCTGGACGAGGACGAGCTGAACACGGCCACCGTGGCGGCGCTGCTGGGCGACAGGTTCGACCTCGCCACCGTGATCGCGGTCAGTGAGCTGCCCGAGGCGGTCACCGGCGAGGCACTGACCCGGTTGGTCCGACGCGACGTGCTGCGGCCGGTCAACGGCACGGCCGCCTTCGCCTTCCGGCACGCGGTGCTACGCCAGCTGTTCTACCAGCACCACGACCCGCTGCGCCGGATCGAGGACCACCGTCGGGCACGCAC
Source organism: Kutzneria sp. CA-103260 (assembly GCF_018263855.1). Lineage (GTDB taxonomy): Bacteria > Actinomycetota > Actinomycetes > Mycobacteriales > Pseudonocardiaceae > Kutzneria. The sequence goes on from NZ_CP073318.1 coordinate 7,311,618, forward strand.
CGTGCTCGCCGAACGGGGCGCGCCGGCGGTGGAGTTGGCCCCGCACATCGAGAACTCACTGGTCCACGTGACCGATGGGGACTTGGACGTGTTGGTCCGCGCGGCTGAGGAGGTCGTCGACTCCGCGCCGGCCACCGCCGAGCACTGGCTGCGGGTCGCCCTGGCCACCGGTCGGGACCGGCCGCGGCTGCTGCTGGAGCTGGCCCGGGTGCTGATCCGCGGCGGTCAGCTGGCCGCCGGCCGGGACACCCTGGCCGAGGTGCTGCGGCTGGTCCCGGAGCCGGGCGAGCAGCGGCTGCCGGCGGTGCTTGGATCCGCGCTGGCCGATGCCTTCCTCGGCCGCTACGCCGACGCGAACACGCTGGTCGGGGTCGAGCTGGCCACGCTGCATCCCCACGACCGGCCGGAGATCGCCGACCTGCTCGCGGTCAAGACGATGATCGGGCTGATGGACGGCACGCTGCCCAATGACGCCCAGATCGCCGAGGCGCTGCGAGTGGCCCGCGAGCACGGCGACCCGGCGCGTCTGTCGGCCACGCTGGCCGTGCAGGGGTTGTGCGCGGTCTCGCGCGGCCACGCAACCGTGGCCAGGGACGCGCTCGCGGAGAGTGCCACGCTGATGGACCCGTTGCCGGACACGGCCGTGATCGCACGCCCCGAGTTCCTGTTGCTGTTGGCCTGGGCGGAAACCCTGCTCGGGTCGTTCTCCAACGGGGAGGGGCACTTCCGCCGCGGCCTGTCGCTGGTCCGGGAGCGGGCCGCCCCGTTCGTCCATGCGATGCTGCTGGTCGGCCTGAGCAGCTCGTACCGGCACATGGGGCGGTACACGGAGGCGCTCGCGCTGGCCCGGCAGGCCAGGGACGCCGCGACCCTGCTCGGTGCCCCGCCCGTCGTCAACCTGGCGCTCGCGGTCGAGTCGCTGAGCAGCGGGTTGCTCAACCAGCAGGACGGCCCTCGGGACGCGCTCGTCCTCGCCGAGCAGACCTACGGCGGCCAGCAGGGCGACAAGACCCACTGGTTCGGGATGACCGCCGCGACGACGCTGGCCCAGGCCGCCGGCATGGACGGCGACCCGCGCCGCTGCATCATGGTGATCACCGACGCCGGCGGCGGCCCGGACCTGCCGACCCTGCCGGTCCTCCTGCGCACCAAGTGCTACGAGCTGCTGACCGGCGCCGCGGTGATGGCCGGTGACACGGCCGGCGCCGCGGACTGGGCTCGGCGGGCGGACGAGGCCGCCACCGCCCTGGGCCTGCCCTACCAGCTCGCGTGGGCCGCCCAGGCGCGAGCGCACGTGCTGCGCGACGCCGAGCACATGGACGCCGCCGCCGACGCCTATCTGGCCGCGGCCAACGGTTTCGCCGCCCTCGGCGCGATCGGCTCGCAGGCGACTGCGCTGGTGTTCGCGGCCCGCTGCGCCGAGGCCGCCGGCCGCGCCGCCGACGCCGAACCGCTGCTGGTGCTGAGCAGAGACCTGGCCCGGCAGTGCGGCGCGACGTGGCTGAGCGGCGGACCCGACGACGTGCCCGGTCCGGTGCGCAGGTGGACGGCGGCGGGTCCCGGCGCCCCCACCGACACCGTGCTGTCGGTGCTGACCAACCGCGAGCGGGAGATCGCCGTGAACGCCGGCTCCGGCCTGACCACCCGGAGCATCGCCACCAAGCTGTCGTTGAGCCCGCGCACGGTGGACGCCCATCTGACCAACATCTACCGCAAGCTCAACGTCCGCTCGCGGGTCGATCTGGCCCGACTGATCGCCGGGGTTGGCTGACCCAGGTCAGCCAACCCCGCGGGCAACCGACTCGCCCCGCCCCCTGGTCGACGCGAGTCGGTGTTTCTGTGCGGACCGGTCAGTCCACCGTGCTGAGGTCATCGGCCGCCAACGCGACCTGGTGCGCCTCCCGCAGGGCCCGGCCCGGCTCCAGGCCGAGTTCGTCGTTCAGCGTCCGGCAGGCCGACCGGAAGACCCGCACCGCGTCGGCCCTCCGTTCGCACCGGCACAGCACGGTCATCAGCAGTCGGTAGAACCCCTCGCGAAGCGGGTATTCGTCGATGAGCCCGGTGAGGAATCCGACCAGTTCCCGATACCGACCCATGGCCATTTTCGATTCGATCAGCAGCTCGACGCATTCCAGCCGGGCCTCCTCCAGCCAGGCCCCGAAACTGGTCAGAATGGGCCCGTCGCACTGGCTGAACAGCGCGCCGCCACGCCAGTGGTCCAACGCGCGCTGCAGCGTCTCGGCCGCGACCTCGTGCTGCCCGGCCCGCAGCTGCCGGCGCCCCCGGTCCATCAGCGCCTGGAAAGCGCGCACGTCCAGAGTGTCCCCGCCGAGGGCCAGCGCGTAGCCGGGCGCCCTGGTCACGATCGGCCCGCGGACGCCGCGCCGGCCGAGGAACTTGCGCAACTGGGACACGTACACGTGCAGTGCCGCGTGCGCGCTCCTCGGCGGACAACCGCCCCATATCTCCACCAGCAATTCTTCGACCGAGGCTCCACGCTCACCCCGAACGATCAGGGCGACCAGGAGAATCTCAATCTTATGGGCGCTGACGGTCCGATACTCGCCTCTGTCGTAAACACGCGGTGCCCCCATGATCTCATATCTGACCACGACTCCCCCGGAAACGGATTCGCTCTCACCGTGACTTGCGCCCGTTCAGTCTGGCGCGATCCCGGCACGCCAGGGAATCAGGGAAGTTACCTACCTAGACGCGGCCCACGGTCTCGGACAGCAGTTCGTAGGAGTGAATCCGGCGCTCGGGGTCGTAGACCATGGTCAAGGCCATCAGCTCGTCGGCCCCGGTGGCCCGGACGAGCTCCGTGACGCGCTCCCGCACCCGCTCCGGCGAACCCCAGATCTGGCGCTCCAGCCGATCCCGCGCCCACTCCCGCTGGGCCTCGGTGAAGGAGAAGTCCGCGGCCTGCCGGGGCGTCGGGAACAGCGAGTCCATCCGACCCGAGCGCATCCGCACCTGGCCGACCAGCAACGGCGCGGCCAGCTCCCGGGCCGCCTCATCGGTGTCGTCGGCGAACACCAGGGCGGCGACGATGGCGTACGGGGTGCGGAACCGGGCCGACGGCTGGAACGACTCGCGGTAGGCGGCCAGCGACTCGACCGTGGCCGTGGCGTTGATGTGGTGCGCGTAGGCGTAGGGCAGGCCGAGGGCGCCGGCCATCCGGGCGCTGGACGGGCTGGAGCCCAGGATCACCATCGGCGGCCGGTGCTCCCCGGCCACCCCGGACTGCGGGCTCGGCGCCGGCTCGCCCGGTCCGGCGGCGAAGTAGCCGGTCAGCTCGGCGATCTGGGCCAGGAAGTCGGCGTCGGACTCGCCACCCCGACGCAGCAGCCGCGCGGTCGTCGGGTCAGCGCTGCCCGGCGCCCGCCCCACGCCGAGGTCGATGCGGTCCGGGTGCAGCGCCGCCAGCGTGCCGAACTGCTCGGCCACGACCAGCGGCGGATGGTTGGGCAGCAGCACGCCGCCGGAGCCGACCCGCATGGTCGTGGTCGCCCCGGCCACCGCGGCGACCAGCACCGCCGTCGCCGAGGTGGCCAGGCTGGGCACGCCGTGGTGCTCAGCGACCCAGAACCGCGCGTAGTCCAGCTGTTCCAGTCGCTGGGCCAGCGCGATGGTGTCGCGCAGCGACCGGGTCGCGGACGATCCGGTCCACACCGGAGCCACATCCAACGCCGACAACGCGACGCGCGAGTACTCGGTCACGGCAGAGATCCTTTCCGACGTCGATCGGGTCCGGCCGGCAACGTCTGCCGCAGGCGCCCGCCGATGGGCCCCGCATGGTGCCGGACACCGCTGAAGCCGGCCTGAAACGTGCGCCTTTGGCGGGACTTCAGGTCGCCGGTCGACCATGGGGACCAGGTGCGTCGCCAGAAGGGAGACATGCTCATGACGAGTGACCCCGAGGTGCGCGTCTTTCCGTTCCGCACGGACCGGCTGGACCTGGACCCGATCTACGCGAGGCTACGGGAGCACGAGCCGATGTCGCGGGTCGTGCTGCCCTACGGCGGCGCGGCTTGGCTGGCCACGCGCCACGTGGACGTCCGCGCGGTGCTCGGCGATCCCCGGTTCAGTCGGGCCGCCACGCTCGGGGCCGATGTGCCCCGGCTGACCCGCGACGAGGTGCGCCGCGGCCCGACGATCATGACGATGGACCCGCCCGACCACACCCGGCTGCGCACGCTGATCACCAAGGGGTTCACGCCCCGCCATGTCGAACGGCTGCGCCCACGGGTGGAGCTGCTGGTCGACGGGCTGCTGGACCGGATGATCGCGGACGGCCCGCCGGCCGACCTGATCGAATGCCTCGCGGTGCCGCTGCCGGTCACGATCATCTGCGAGCTGCTGGGCGTGCCGTTCGCGGACCACCGCCGGTTCCGCGGCTGGGTCGGCGCCGTCATGTCGACCACGGCGTTGTCCCCCGACCACGTGGCCGAGCAGGTCGGGCAGCTCACCGCCTACCTGCGCGGCCTGGTGGCGCGGCGGCGGGCCGAGCCGGCCGACGACCTGGTCAGCGCGCTGGTCTCGGTCCGGGACAACACCAATCGGCTCAGCGAGGACGAGTTGGTGAACTTCGTCCGCAGCCTGCTGATCGCCGGTCAGGAGACCATGGTCAACGAGCTCGGCGACGTCGCGTACGTCCTGCTCAGCCGGCCGGAGCTGTACCGGCGGCTGGCCGATGACCCCGGACTGGTGCCCGCCGCTGTGGAGGAACTGCTCCGGTTCATTCCGTTGGGCGTGGGCGACGGCTACGTGCGCATCGCCCTCGCGGACGTCGAAGTGGGCGGGGTGGTGGTCCGCGAGGGCGAGGCGGTGCTGGTCTCGCTGGCGTCGGCCAACCGTGACGAGTCGGTGTTCGACCACCCGGAGGCCATCGACTTCGACCGGACCGAGAATCCGCACGTGGCGTTCGGCCACGGACCGCACTTCTGTGTCGCCGCCTCGATGGCGCGGATGCAGCTGCGAGCCGCGTTGCTGGCCCTGGTCACCAGGATTCCCACGCTGGCCTTGGAAGTGCCGCCCGAGGAGCTGACCTGGCGGGACGGCTCACGGGCGCGCGGCCTGACCGCCCTTCCGGTGTGCTGGTAGCGCCGCATTCCCGCGTTCGCTCGGCCTCGTCAGGAGTGAGCGACATCAGGTTCAGGCGGCGTCGGGAACGACGACGACCTTGCCGGCGGCGGTGCCGGACTCGGCGTAGCGAACGGCGTCGGAGATGTCCGACAGCGGGAAGACACGGGCGATGCGGGCGGTGATCACGCCGGCCGAGAGCTGGGCGAACACGGCCTCCAGATCGGCCCGCAGCTGGGCGCGGTGCTTCACGGCGTTGCGCTTGCTGCCGGCCCAGATGTTGAAGAACGTGGTGGACCGGCCGTTGGGCAGCACGTTCCAGAGCAGCAGCCGGCCGATCAGCGCGAGCACCGGCAGCTTGGCGTTGCCGCTCTGGTCACGGGTCGCGGCGGTGCCGTACGACACCAGGGAGCCGCCACGGCCGAGCATCGACCAGGAGGTCTTGATGCCGGAGCCGCCGACGTGGTCGAACACCGCGTCCACGCCGTTCGGGGCGAGCTCCCGGACCTCGGCGGCGACGTCGCCGGCCCGGTCGACGGCGATCGCGCCGAGTTCCCGCACGTAGGGCATGTGCCGCCGGGAAACGACACCGATGACCCGGGCCCCCTGGTGCCGGGCCAGCTGCACCAGCAGCGAGCCGACGCCGCCGTTGGCGCCGAGCACCACCACGGTGTCGCCCTTGCCGACCTTGGCGAAGTCCAGCATGCGGCGGGCCGTCACGCCGTTGACGATCACGGCCTCGACCTCCTCCGCGCCCAGGCCGTCCGGCACCGGGACCAGGTCGGCGACATCCGCGACCACGCGGTCGGCCCAGCCGCCGATCTTGGACAGCGAGGCGACCCGCTGGCCGACCGCGAACCCGCGGTCCGGGTCGCTGACGGCCTCGACCTCGCCGACGAAGTCGTAGCCCGGCACGAACGGGAACGGCGGCTGGTCATAGTACTTGCCGCGGCGCATCTGCTGCTCGGCGAACGACACCCCGGTCGCCTCCATCCGCACCAGGGCCTGCCCGGCGGTGAGCGTCGGGACCTCGCGGGTCCGCAGCCGCAGGCCGCTCGGCTCGACGATTCCCGGCAGCTCGACTTCGGTGATCATTGCCGCCTCGATCATGATTGCCTCCTGGGCTTCTCGTTCGCTGATGGGACAAACGATGCCGTGGCGGCGGCCCCGGGCGCGTCGGCAAGAACTGCGTAGATCGCGTAGGTACGCGACCGAGGGCACTACCCCGTTAGAGTGACGAGTCCGCATCAGTCGACCGAAAAGGACACCGGCGCCATGTCGTTCGTCGCCCGGCGGGAGGAGCTGCGCGAGCTCGGGGACCTGCTCCGCTCCGCCGCTGACGGGACCGGCGGCGCGCTGGTCGTGGCGGCCGAGGCCGGCATGGGCAAGTCCGCGCTGGTCGACGCCGCGGTCGGCGGGCTGGCCGGCTGGCAGGTCCTGCGGGCCGGCGGCACCGAGTTCGAGCGCGACCTGCCCTACGCCGGGCTGCACCAGCTCTGCACGTCGGTGATCGAGCACCGCGCCGGGCTGCCGCCAGTCCAGCGGTCGGCGCTGGAGTCGGTGTTCGGCCTCGGTGGCGAGACCACGCCGAACCCGCTGACCATCGGCATGGCTGTGCTGGGGCTGCTGCTCGAACTGGCCCAGGAGCAGCCGGTGTGCTGTGTGGTGGACGACATCCAGTGGATCGACGAGGGCACCCGGCAGGTACTGGGTTTCGTCGCCCGGCGGGTGGCGGCCGAGCGGATCGCCGTGGTGATCGCCGAGCGGAGCCCGGCCGCCGATCCCGCCTTCACCGACCTGCCGCATCTGCTGCTGGCCGGTCTCGGCGACGCCGACGCGCGGGCGCTGCTGAGCTCGACCGCCCGCGCCGACCTGGACGACGAGGTGCTGGAGCGGATCATCGCCGAGGCCGGCGGGAATCCCTTGGCGCTCATGGAATTCAGCGACCGGACCGGGCCGCTGGGCCTGCCCGGGGACGACCGGCCGCGGGCCAATCTGGTGGACGCGCTGGAGGAGCAGTTCGCCCGCCGGGTGCAGGCGCTGCCGTCGGACGCCCGGTCGCTGGTGGTGCTCGCCGCCGCGGAACCGGTCGGCGACCTGGGCCTGGTGCGCCGCGCGGCCCATCTGCTCGGGCTGAACCCGGCGGAGCTGACGGCCGCGGAGGACGAGGGACTGCTCAGCCTCGGGCCCCGGCTGCGCTTCCGTCACCCGCTCGTGCGGTCAGGCGCTTACCGCTCCGCCACGCCCGCCATGCGCCGGCAGGTCCACGGCGCGTTGGCCGAAGCCACCGAGGCGTCAACCGATCCCGACCGCCGGGCCTGGCACCGGGCCCACGCCGTGGTCGACACCGACGAGGAAGTCGCCGTCGAGCTGGTCCGGTCGGCCGGGCGGGCCCAGGGCCGGGGTGGGATCGCCGCGTCGGCGGCGTTCCTCGAACGCGCGGCGCTGCTGACCCCGGACGCCGCCGACCAGGGCGCACGGCTGCTCGTCGCGGCCCGGGCCAAGCTGGATTCGGGTGCCCCGGCGGCGGCCCGTGAGCTGGTCGCGCAGGCCGAACGGCGGCCACTGGCCCCGGTGGACCGGGCCGAGGCCCGGCTGCTGCGCGCCCTGATCGAATTCCACGTCGCCCGCAGCCCCGAGGCCACCACCGCGCTCGTCGACGCCGCCGCCGACCTGCCGCCGGCGCGGGCCCGGGAGACGTATCTGGAGGCCTTCTCCTCGTCGATGTTCGTCGACCGGCTGCCGGGGCGGCTGCGCCAGCTCGGCCTACGCATCCGTGAGCAGGCCCCGCCGTGGGAGGACGAGCCCCGCCCGGTCGACCTGCTGTTGGAGGCTCTGCTCGACCAGATGCTGGTGCCGGTCGAGCAGGCCGCGCCCACGATGCGGCGCGCGGTGGACGCCTTCCGCACCGCCACCAGCCCGTGGTGGCTGGAGCTGGCCGTCCTGATGGCCCTCGACCTGGGCGAGGACGAAGCCGCGGCGACGCTGTCGGACCGTCAGGTGCAGCTGGCCCGCGAGCAAGGCGCGTTCGCCGTGCTGTCCCAGGCCCTGCGGATCCACGCGATCACCCGGACCATCTTCGGCCGGTACGAGGAAGCGGACGCCAGCCTGGCCGAGGCGCGGGCGATCGACGAGGCCGCCGGCACGGTCAACATGTCGTTCGCGGAGCTCATCCTCGCCGGCTGGCGCGGCGACACCGACCGGCACGGCGAGCTGCGATCCACCATGCGCCAACGCATCGGCCGCGACGAGGCCGTAGGCGAGCTGTACTCGACTGCCGTGCTGCGCAACGGACTCACCGACTACCCGGCCGCGCTCGACTTTGGACTCGCCTCCCAGCAACAGGAACGGGACGGCTCCTACGTGGCCTGGAGCATCGACTCGGAGCTGGTCGAAGCGGCCGCCCGGGTCGGACGGCCGGAGGAGGCCGCCACGGCCGTGGCCCGGATCGAGGCGCTGGCTCGCACGGACCGGAGCAACTGGGCCACGGCCAAGCTCCTGCTCGCGCAGGCCCTGCTCGACCCGGCGGCGGAGAACACCGACACCCGCTACCGGGAAGCCATTGATCTGTTGGCCCAGAGCGAGGTTCGGGCCTGCTACGCGCGGGCCCGCCTGGTCTACGGCGAGTGGCTGCGCCGCGAGGCCCGCCGCGCCGAGGCCCGGGCCGAACTCCAGGCGGCGCACGAGAGTCTGACCGCCATCGGCGCCACCGCCTTCGCCAACCGGGCCGCCCAGGAGCTCATCGCCACCGGCCAGCGACCACGCCGCGAGGGCGTCAACCCGCTCGAACTGCTCACCGCCCAGGAGCGGCTGATCGTCGGTCGGGTCAGCGGCGGCGCGACGTCCAAGGAAGTCGCCGTGGCCCTGTTCCTCAGCCCCCGCACGATCGACGCCCACCTCCGCAACATCTACCGCAAGCTGGGCATCTCCTCGCGCCGCCAGCTGCGGGAACTCGCCCTCTGAGCGCGGTCGTGGTCCTGGCCATCTCCCGGCGCTAGCCGATCAGCAGCACCAGCTTGCCGCGGGCATGGCCCGACCGGCTCAGCTCGACGGCCGCCCGCCAGTCCGCCAACGGGAACTTGCCAGCCACCGGGATCGAGAACCGGCCTTCGGCGGCCAATTGCCCGTAGTCGCCGAGGACATGGGTGCTGATCGCGCCTTCGCCGCCGGGTCCGCTGAAACGCACGCCGAGTTCCTTGGCCGCGGGGAAGTCGACCACCGTCAGCACGTGTTTCGGATCGTCGGTCACGCGGACGAGTTCGGGCAGCGCATTGCTGGGCGGCGCGGTGTCGAACGCGAGGTCGACCGGGCCACCGGCCAGGGCCCGCACCCGATCCGCCATGCCGTCGCCGTAGTCGGTGACCTCGGCCCCGAGATCCCGCAGGGCCTCGGCGTACGTCTTGCCCGCGGTGGCGATCACGCGGGCCCCGCGCCGGAGGGCGATCTGCACGGCGGCGTACCCCACCGTGGTGCCAGCCGCGTGGACCAGCACGGTTTGGCCGGCGGCGACACCGAGTGCGTCCAAGCCTCGGTATGCCGTCTCCACGGCCATCGGCAGTGCGGCGGCGTCGACCGGGTCGAGCCCTGGCCGGCGTGGGAACCAGACATCGAGCACGGCCTGCTCGGAGGCGCCGGCGCTCGGGCCGGTGAAGGGCGCGGGGCCGAACACCGGGTCGCCGAGGTCGACGCCGGTCACGCCGTCGCCGATGGCGTCGACCGTGCCGGACACCTCCAGCCCGATGCCCCGCGGCAGGTCGCCGGGGAAAAGTCCCTCGCACAGGGCCCAGTCCGCCGGGGTCAGCCCGCACGCCTGGACCGCGATGCGAATCTGGCCCGGTCCCGGGGTCGGCGGTTGGACGTCCTCGAGCCGCAGGACGTCGAGCGGGGCTCCGTGCTGGTGGAATCGAAGGGCGCGCATCAGCTCTCCTCCCGAAGTGATGACAGCATCTGCTGTCACTCACGACGGTAGCAGAGTGATGACAGCATCTGCTGTCGCTATGCTCGGGCCATGGCGCGCTGGGAAGGCAACACCCGTCACCGGCTCGAACGAGCCGCGCTGGACCTGTTCCGGGAACAGGGCTACGACGGCACGACCGTGGCCCAGATCGCCCAGCGGGCCAACCTCACCGAGCGGTCGTTCTACCGGTGGTTCGCCGACAAGCGGGCGGTGCTGTTCGCCGACGACGAGCTGGAGCGGCACCTGCTCGCCGCCATCGACGCCGTCCCCGCCGACACCGGCGCGTTCCCCACCCTGCTGGCCGCCTTCACCACCGCCCCCGAGGTGTTCCGCCCGCGCGAGTTCCTCCTGGAGCGGGCCGCCGTCATCGCCGCCAACCCACCCCTACAGGAACGTGAGCTGATCAAGCTCGCCACCCTGTCCGAGGCCCTCACCGCCGCCCTCGTCCGCCGTGGCCACATCCCCCAGACCGCCCGGCTGGCCACCGACGCCGCCCTCGCCGTCCTCCGCCTGACCGCCGAACGCTGCCTGACCGACGAGCGCGCCGACTTCGCCCACGTCCTCGCGGCCAGCGCCGCCGACCTGGTCGCCGTCACCACCGACCGCCGCTGATCCAGGTCACCGGCGGGCCGAAGGGGCTGCCCGCCGGCCGGGACGTGACCCACCGTTACGTCGAGTCCTACTGAGCCGGCTCGGGCGGGATGCGTTCGAAGACCTCGCGGAGCTTGGCCGGGATGGCGGTCTTCTTGAACTCGCCGGGCGTGAAGGCGACGTACCGGGCCGAGGCGACGACCACCTCACGGCCGGCCACGCAGCCTCGGTAGCCGATGATCAGCGAGGTGGTGCCGATGTGCCGCCGCGAGACGGTGATCTCCAACAGGTCGTCGAACCGGGCCGGGGAGCGGTAGCTGATGGTGATCTCGGCCATCACCAGGTCGACGCCGGTGCTGGCCAGGAAGCTGAACGAGCCGGCGACGGTGCGGAACGCCTCGATGAACGCGGCCTCGAAGAACACGCCGTAGCGCGAGGCGTGCACGATGCCCTGCATATCGGTGTCCCCGGGCCGGATGCGCACTCCATGCACCAGCGGCTGTGGGTGCTGCTCGCCGTCCATCGGTCTCCCCCTCGATCGACCCGTGACCGAAACGTTACCCGGTGTGGCGAACCGGCCGGGGCTCGGATCGTGCACACCGGGCAGCTGGAGTTCTTACACCACACGGACCGTGGTGGTGCTGAAGCGGAACTCCACGGTCGCGGCAATGACCTCCAGGTCGAGCGCCTGCCGAAGGCGGGGCACCACGTCGGCGGCCAGGGACTGCCGGATCTCCCGCAGGTCGGTGTTCGGCTCGGCGGTGACCACGACCGACAACGTTGGCGCGTCACGGGTTCCGCCGAGATCGGCGGCGGCGGACCGGACACCGGGCAGGGCGGTGACTTCGTCCTCGAAGGGCGTGATCGCGATGGTCGGCCGGTACCGCGTCGCGCCGGAATCCTCGGTGTGCTGCCAAGTGTGCGCCTTCAGGCCACGGTCGAACTGGGCCAGCAGCCAGCGCAGCGCCAGCAGGCCGAGGAGCACGCCGGCCGCCCCCACCGCGGTCGGCGTCCACGCCGGCGGCTGGCCGATGGCCGGCAGCACCGGCGAACCCGGTTCGAGCGGCCCGATCCGCTCGAAGTGGGCGACGGTGGCGACAGCGCCCGCGGCCAGCAGCACGAGTCCGAGCAGTGCGAGCAGTGTCCGGTTCAGTCGGGAAGGACGGTTCATGCCGAGCTCCTGACCGACTTGACCTTCACGGACACCACTGGCCGTCGCTGGAGGTCGATCTCGTCCAGCACCCGATCGACCGCCGTCTGCTCGGCGTCGGCCAAGCCGTCGGTGGTGGTGCGGGTCGTCCGGACGGCGGCGACAACCTTGCGGCGTCGGCGTTTGATCCGGACCGTGCTCACCCCGTCCACCGCGAGCGCCGTGCGGCGCAGGGCCGAACCGAGGCTGCGCCGTCCGACGCCGGCGGTGATGCCGGTGTCGTCGGAGGCAAGCGGCACAACAACAAGCCGGCCCGGCACCAGCGCGGCCAACAACAGGATCAGCCCTACGACGCCGACCCCGACAGCGGCCGCGAGCACCACGAGATCGCCCCAGCGAACGGAATTCAGCACGCCGATGGCGTTGTCGACATCGCTCCACCGGCGCGGGTCCATCAGCACCTGCACCGACACCGTCACGGCGAACGCGCACAAGGCGAACAGTCCGATAGCGGTCAGGGCGGCCGCGAGCGAGCGGCGGGATCGGCGCTTCACCGCAACCTCCGGGCGGCGGTGACACCGGGCTGCATGGCCGTCACCGTGATGTCCACACGGGACACTTCCAACCCGGTGAAGTCCTCGACCCGGCCCATCAGATGCTCCCGGGCCCGCTGCGTGGTCTGCGTGAGCGACGCCGGATAGGCGATCGCCAGGCGCACGTCGAGCGTGATCACGGCGCCGCGGACGTCGGCGGTCGCGGACGCGCCGTCGACGACGCCGTCCACCTCGGTGACCGCCTTCGCCGCCTGCCGGGACACCACACGATCGTCCACCGTGGTCCGACCGCGCTGCTCGGCGTCCGGCAGCACCGCGGTCACCGGCCCCGACCGACGTACTGCGAGACGTCGATCTTGCCGTCCAGGACGCGGCCGACGAACAGCCCCAGCCCGCCGAGCACCAGGACGGCCAGGAAGGCCCCGAAGCCGCCGAACGCGGCGGCGAGGCCCAGGGTCAGGCCGGTCAGCAGGCCGAGTTGGGTGGCGTTCATGCTTCCTCCTGGCGGGGCCGGACTCACTGCACGCGGGTGGTGTCCGGGCCGCGGTCGATGTCGTCGTCGCTCGGGATGTGAATGTCGTGCACGGCGATGTTGACCTCGACCACGCTGGTCCGCTCGATCTCGCCGGCGGTGTTGTTGTTGGCGCGGTTGTCGGTAGCGGTGTCCGGCTTGGTCATGACGCCTCCTGAAGTCTCACCATCGTCGGTCATCGGTTCAGACCCGGCAGGGCGCACACCCGCACTGTGTCCCACGTCTCACTCGAAGGCGGCGTCGTCGATCATCTTGCGCAGCATCGTCGCCGTGAACTCCGGACAGCGGACGGCCAGGCTCATCACCACGCACACATCGACGGGTCCACCGTCCACACGCGTCACACGGCATCGCGGCCCGCACGCCCGGCACGGTGTCGGCGGCCATCGCCCCCGGCGGCCGGGCGGCTCCGGTTGACCTTGCCCCTGCGTCAGGGTTGCAGCCTGGGCGCATGACCACCACCAGCGCCCCGCCGATCGGCGGGTTCCAGGAGATCGACGGCCGCCGGATTTTCGTGCACCGATCGGGGCGGGGCGGGCCGGCCGTCGTGTTCCTGCCGGGCGCCGGCGCGGTCGGGCTGGACTATTTCGGTGTCCAGCAAGGGGTTTCGCAGTTCACCACCGCCGTGGTGTATGACCGTGGCGGCACCGGCTACAGCGACCCCCTCCGCCTGCCACGCACCGCCGCCGCGGTCGCCACGGAACTGCGTGAGCTGCTACGGGCCCAGGACATCGCCGCGCCCTACGTTCTGGCGGCGCACTCCCTCGGCGGCTTCTACGCGCACCGGTTCTCGCAGTTGTACCCGCGCGACGTGGCCGGGCTGGTCTGGTTGGACGCTCTCCACCGCGACTGGGACGAGTTCATGCCGTCCGACCTGAGTCTGGCCGCGACCGAGCGAACGGCGCCCGACCTGGAGCAGCTCGAACGGATGCGCCCGACCCTGATCGAGACGCACACCGAACTGCGCGCGGACTACCCGGAGCAGGTTCGTCGGGCGCTGATCGACGCCAAGGTGAGCGCCGAGTGGCTCCGCGCCGGCATCGCCGAGCGCACCGCCCTGGTCGCACTGGCCCGCGAGCTCCAGGCCGGGCCGGGCATCCCCGACGTCCCGGTGATCGCCCTGACCGTGGCGGGCGACCGGACTTCGGCGGGCCGAACGAGCATGGACGCCGCCCTGATCGGCTCGGTTTCGCACGGGGAACAGCGGATCCTCACCGACACCGTCCACCACCGGCTCTGCTTCGACCGCCCCGACGCCGTGGTCCAGGCCGTCCGAGACGTCGTCGACCGGGCCTAGACTCGTCGCCGCGGACCAGAGGAGGACAGTGCTCACGATCGGCCAGCTCGCGGCGACTGCCGGCGTGACCGTGCGCACTGTCCGCCACTACCACCACGTCGGCCTGCTGCCCGAGCCCGACCGCGACGCCTCCGGCTACCGCCGCTACAGCGCCCAGGCCGCGGTGGACCTCATCCGGATCAGGACCCTCGCCGACGCCGGCGTTCCACTGGCCCACGTCGACGCCCTGCTGCACGCCCGGCCGGCCGAGTTCGCCGCCGCCATCACCGACATCGACGCCGACCTCCAGCGCCGGATCGACCAGCTCGCCGACTACCGGGGCCGCATCGCCCAGCTGGCCAGCGGCGAACGGCTCGTGCTGCCGTCCGAGGTCGTCGCCATCCTCGACCGGATGCGCCGCCTCGGCGTCAGCGAGCGGCGGGTGCTGCTGGAGCGTGACTCGTGGATCCTCATGCAGGCCGTGGACCCGCACCTGCTGCCCCAGCGGATCCGGGACAAAACCGCCAGCCTCGACGATCCGGAGACCACCCGCCTGCTGCTCGCCTGTGACCAGGCCGTCGACTGGGATCCCCGTGATCCACGCCTGGACCGCCTCATCGACGACATGGACGCCTGGGAGGCCAGGCACTCGACCGGTGACGGCCAGGCCGGCTACCTGAAGCTGGTCGTCTCCCGGATCTCCGAGGCCTCCCCGGCCTGGCAGCGCGTCCTCGCCGTCCTGACCCACCGCGCCGAGCAGCGCCGAACCGCCCGCTGACCTGCGCTTCAGCTAGTTGTCCACAGGGTTGTCCCCAACTGTGGGCAACTCGAACATATGTGCGATCAGGCCATCTGGGTGGGCACGATCAGCAGCTCGGCGAGGTTGACGCGGGCCGGCGCGGAGGCGCCGAAGGCGATCGCTTCGGCGATGTCCTCGGGCCGCATCATCTCGATCGCGGCGCGCATCTCGCCCAGCGCGGCGCGGGTGGTGGCGTCGGCCATGTCGGCGCCGAGTTCGGTGGCGGTGATTCCCGGTTCGATGGTGCTCACCCGGACTCCGCGCGGACCGAGTTCGGCGCGCAGGATCCGGCCCAGCTGATTCACCGCCGCCTTGGTCGCGCTGTAGACCGCGTACCCGGGGAAGACCAGCTTGCTGGCCGAGGAACCGACCAGGACGAGGTCGGCCCGGCCGTCGGCGGCGGCCGAGGTGAGGTCGTCCACGAAACCTCGTGCGGTGGCCAGCAGGCCGGCGATGTTGACGTCCAGCATCGTGTCCCACTCGGACACCTCGCCGGTGTCGAAGGGCGCGCCGAGCATGACGCCCGCGTTGGCCACGACCAGATCGGGCCGGCCCAGCCGCTGGCGCACCACCTGGACCGCCTCGGTCACCGCCGCGGTGTCGGTGACGTCCACCGGCACCGCCAGCGCCCGGTCGCCGATCTTCTCGGCCAGCTCCGTCAACCGGTCGGCTCGCCGGCCCAGCAGCGCGACCGACGCCCCGCCCTCGGCCAGCCGCAGCGCGGTGGCCGCGCCGATGCCGCTGGACGCCCCGGTGACGACGGCAATCCTGGACTTGAGTGAGTAGTCGTTGCTCATGAACACAATGCTGGCCAGCGGTCGAACGGGCAACCAGGCAGCGGTCAACCTGGGTGCGGCACTCCCTGGACAACCTAGAATCAGTCCCATGGCGGCCTCCGAACTCAGCGCGTACCTCCAGGCCTGCCGCGCACGTGTTCGCCCGGAGGACGTCGGACTCGCCCCGGGCCTGCGCCGCCGGGTTTCGGGCCTCAGACGTGAGGAAGTCGCGCAACTGGCCGACGTGAGCGTCGACTACTACACACGGCTGGAGCAGGGCCGCGAACGGCATCCTTCGTTGCAGGTGCTCGAAGCCCTGACCCGGGCCCTCGCGCTGCGCGGTGACGCCCGGGACCACCTCTACCGCCTCGCCGGCCTCCTGCCCGGTCCGCCGGCGGAGGCGACGTCGGTCTCCCCGGACCTGCTGCGCATGATGGACGCCTGGCCGGACACGCCGGCGTACATCCTCAACCGCACCTACGACTTCCTTGCCCTCAACCGGATGGCCGAAGCCCTCTACTCGGACTTCGCCGACACCGGCAACCTCGTCCGGATGGTGATCCTCGATCCGGTGGGGCGAACCTTCTTCGTGGACTGGGAACGGGCCCTGCACGCCTGCGTCGCGAACCTGCGGCTGGCCGCCGGGCACGACCCGCGCGACCCGCGGCTACGGGAGCTCGTCGCCGAACTCACCGAGCACAGCCCCGAGTTCACCGCGCTGTGGCGACAACACCAGGTGCGCGGCAAGACCAGCGACGCCAAGACGCTGCGCCACTCCAAGATCGGCGAGCTCACCTTGTCGTACCAGGCTTTCGACGTGCGCGGCACGCCCGGACAGCAGCTGCTGGTGCACCAGGCCGAAGGCGCCGCCAGCACCGAGAAACTGACCCTGCTCGGCAGTCTCGCCGCGAACATCCCCGAACACCTCTGACCGACGGTGGTCAGCTCGGTTCGGGCAGCCAGTGGTCCGTGTCGCGATGACGGCCGAGCCCGACCGCGGCGAACTCGTCGACGTGCCCGAAGCCGCGGGGGCGATGCGGCACCGCCCCCGCGGCTTCGGGTCAGGCCTTGGGACGCACCGAAGTTGTCACGCCGACCAGCTCGTTGTCCTGCGGGTGATCATCGCCTGAGGACCAGCTGCTCAGGGTGGCCGCAACCTTGAACGTCACCTTGCCGGCCGCGGCGTCGGCCGCGGTGTAGGTGTAGGCGAAGGGAAAATCGACCTGGTGGCCGGGAGCGGCCACCACCCGCTGGGTGAGGACGCCGACGCTCGTGTAGTAGCCGCCCTCGGACAGCCGGAACAGCTCGACCCGGACATCCTCGTCGTAGCGGGTGTTCCCGACCGACACCTTGATCGACTTCGTCTGGTCGACGCGGGCCGAGGCCGGCACGCGGAGGTCGGACAGGGCCACGTCGTGGGTCTCGACCCGCACCGTGTCGACGGTGGATCCGGCGCGCCCGTCGCCGGTCGCCCCGGTCACCTCGACCTGATACTGACCGTCCTTTGTGTACTGATGCTGGATCGGGCTGCCGTCGATGGGCGCGGCGGCGCCGTCGCCGAAGCGCACCTCACCGCTGACCAGCGGCCGGCCCAGCGGATCACCGGCCCAGGGCGAGAACGTGATGGTGTCGTAGACCGACGGCTGTTGGGGGTAGAAGCTGACGTAGGGCTTCAGCGCCGGCGCGTTCCCGATTCGCACGTCGAACCAGCCCGCGTCCTCGACGCCGGCCGCCACCCGGATGTAGTAGGTCTGCCCGGCGGTGGCCGTGAACACCGAGTTCAGGTACGACTGCGAGGGCACGCAGTCCACCTCGGTCAGCCCGTCCAGCCGGGTGCCCCGGTACACGCTGATCGCGGGCGCCTGGTTGTAGGCAGCACGCTCCACGCTCACCGACCGGGTGCGCTCGGGTGTGTACCGGTACCAGACGGAATGGTCCACAGTGGAGTCACAGCTCGGGGTCGTCTCGCCCGGCTCGGCCGACGACCGCGACAGATCCCCGGTCAGCTCCGAGGGAAACGCGGCCACCGTCGCCGTCGCGAAGGCGTCATTGGGCTCCACCGGGACCGCGGTGAGGCCGAAGGTGACCTGGCTGCCGTAGTAGGGGTCGATCAGCATGATGTGGTAGGTCGTGCCCGCCGTGACGTGGAAGGTGCTCAACGGGCTGCGGTTGCCGTTGGTGCAGCTGCCCGGCACCTGGGTCAGCGCGCCGCGCGCGCCGGTGTACGCCGAGATCAGCGGCCGGGTCCCGGCGGTGGTCGCCGACGCCATGACGATTCCGTCCGCGGGCGCGGTGTAGTCGAACCACTCACTTCCGGAACCCGAGTAATAGCAGGAAATCGGGTCGTCAGACGCCTTGGTGGCCTGCGTTGTGTCCATTGTGGAGGTAAAGGGCAGGGCGCTGATGGTGGTCGCGGTGTCGAAGTCGTCGTTGGAGGGCGGCGCGGCGTTCGCGACGCCGGGCGCCAGCAGCACGGTCGCGACCGCCACGAGGCCGATGATCGGCGAGCGCAGGCGTCGCCTGATGGACAGCGTCATCTCGTCATCCCCCTCAGCTGGCGAACCGGGTCGTGGCCCGCGGTTTCACGGTCGTGGCGATCGCGATCACCTCGTTGTCCGCCCGCCGGGCGTCCTGCACCGGATAGGGCAGCTGCACCTCGGCGCGGAAGGTCACCTTGCCCACCAACGCGTCCTGCGCGGTGAACGTGTAGGCGAAGGGGAACTGCACGGTGCCCTTGGCCCGCGCGGGCACGTCCAGGGTGAGCGTGCCGACCTGGGTCCAGGACGAGCCGTCGCTGCGGTACAGCACGACCGTCGGCTTCTCCGCGTACCGCGTGTTGGCGACGTGCACAGTGATCGACTTCTGCTGGCCCTCACGGGCCGTGGTGGGCACGTCGAACTTGGTGATCCCCACGTCATGGGTGTTCACCGTGAGCGTGGTGGTCTTGGTGACAGTGCGGCCGTCCGGGGACGTGGCGTGCATGGTGACCGGGTAGTCGCCGTCGACGGTGTAGTTGTGGTGCACGGAATCCGTGGTGGCCGGCGCCGACGTGCCGTCGCCGAAGTCCCAGGCGACGGTCATCGGCTGGTCGATCGAGTTCCACGACGAGGCCGCGAAGGAGACGGTGTCGTAGACCGACGGGGAGGACGGCGAGACGCTGAACTGCGGGTCCAGCGGCGGGGCCTCGGCCAGGGACAGCGTGATCGGCTGGGTGCTCATGTACGGCCCGGTGACCCGGACGTAGTAGGTCGCGCCGGGGTTCGCGCGGAATGCCGTGGCCTCGCGGTAGTTCGACGTGCAGGCGACCTGCTTCAGCTCCGGCAGCGAGTTGCCGGCGTACACCGTGACCGTGGATCCGTATCCGTCGATCTTCGCGGTGACCGAGGTCGCCGGTCCGGGTGTGGTGTAGGCGTACCAGACCGACGGCGCGGTCCGGGCGTCGCCGTCGCAGCTCGACTGCGGCTCGTCGGCCTCGATCGAGGCGATGGACAGATCCGGCCGGCGGGTCAGCGGCAGCGCGGAGAACGGCTCGGCGTTGGCGAAGTTGTCGTTGGCGGCAGGGGCGATCCGGTCCACCGCGAAGGACAGCGCCCCGCCGGGGACGTCGTAGCCGGCGACCATGAAGGAGTACGTCGTGCCGGCGGTCACCCGGAACGTCATCGTGGCGTCTTTCCCGATGCCGCAGGCGTTGGCCACGCTCCTCAGCTCGACGCGCGGGCCGGTGTAGGCGGACAGGATCGTCGAGTGGTCGCTGCCGGCCGCGGTCGCGCGCAGCAGCCCGTCCTCGGTGGCGGTGTACTGGAACCAGACCGAGCCGCCCTGGTCGTAGCCCTGGCAGCCGAACGGGTCGTCGGTCGCCTTGGTGGCCCCGCCGGTGTCTTCCTGCGTGCTGAACGGCAACGCCGCGATGGGCGCCGGATGGTCGAAGTCGTCGTTGGACGGCGCCGCCGCGGCGTGGGCCACGCCGGGCGCCAGCACCCCCAGTACCGCCGCCACCACGGCGACCGCGGTGATTCGGGCACGCGTCAGTAATCGCTGCGACAGCAGCATCGTGTCATCCCCCCGCAAAGTCCATGCCACCTCCGGCGGTGGCTCCCCGCCCAGTACATCGGTTCCGCCAAGCCCGATGTGACCGATACCGCAGGGATTGGGCCATATGTCGCATCGGCCCCGCCGCCACCAGCGCAGCAGGGCCGATGACAGGGTGCGACCTCAGCCGGCCGCGGCCAGGCTGAGGGCGAGCGTGCCGGTCGAGGTGTAGTCGTCGGCCGGCTCGTTGGTGGCCCAGGTCAGGATGTTGTCCAGGTACCGGACCGTGCTGGAGTCGTAGGTCTTGTACGAGGGGTCGCTGCACTCGCGGTAGCCGTCGGGCAGCGGGTCGATGGTGTCGAACTGGTGGGCGTCGGTCGGGCCGCTCGCCACCCCGCCGACGGCGACCTTGGCGCCGCCGGTGAGACTGCCGGAGAGGTTGGCCACCTGGTTGTGCACGCACTTCGGGGAGTTGCCAGCGCCGATCAACATCGAGATGCCCCACGCGTTGGAGCCGAGGATGTAGTCGCGTTGCTGGGTGGCGAAGGCGTCGTAGTCGTGCTTGCCGGTCAGCTGGCCGTACAGCAGGGCGGTGGTCATCAGACCGAAGGTGTGAGTGGCCCCGTCGCCGTCCTGGAGCGGCCAGCCGGTGTGGAACGGGCTCTTGGCCGACTGCGCGGTGGCGGTCGACAGCTGGCGGGCCAGGTCGCCGGTCAGCTGGGCCTCGGTGACGGCCAGCTTGGGGGCGTCAGGCCGGCGCAGCAGCTTGACCAGGTCGGCGTGGCCGAGCGCGCTGGTGTCGTAGAGGTTGAGCGAATCGTGGTTGCTGCTGGCGATGTAGGCCTTGGCGTACTTGCCGGCGTCGGTCGCCCACCCGGTGGCCCGGCTGTCGCCGAGCGCCTGGCCGGCCAGGGCGAGCTCGGCGGCCCCCAGCTCCAGATCGTCCAAATAGGACGACTCCGGGTAGTACTCGTGCGGGAAGACGGAGACGATGCTGCCGCCGGCGGTGTTGGCCAGCGCGTAGATCGACGACGCCGTAGCCAGGTACTGCATGGCCTTCGCCTGGTCCGTGGCAGCCAGGTTCTGGGCCGCCAACGCGAACGCCGCCGCCATCCGCCCGGCCAGGTTCGGGCTGATCTTGTCGCCGGGCTTGTTGGCCGCGAACACCGGGCGGTACTTGATGTAGTAGTCCTTGTCGCCGGGCTTCACGTTCAGCGCGTCATCAGCCTCCGGCAGCCGCCACACCTCGTGGTCACCGACGAAGTTGTCCTTCGTGCTGCCGATGCCGATGCCGACCTGCGCGTAGAGCACGCCGTTCTTGGCGTCCCACATCTTGCCCAGGTAGTCCAGGCCGTACCGCGCCTCGGCGTTCAGCGCCGCGCTCGGGTGAACCCGTTGCGACAGCAGGAGGTTGACCACCGAGTACGAGGCCGTGGCGGTGAACTTGAGGAAGTCGCCGGCGTCGAACCAGCCGCCCGAGGCGTCGACCGTCACCCCGGTCCGCGTCATCTTGCTGGTGATCGTCTCACCGTCGAACTTCGGCACGTCGTAGACGGCGGCCGCCTGGTCGGTGAGGTGGCTGGGCTTGCGGTTCATGATGCCCGGGATCACGTCCGAGCCGTCCCGCTGCATCTGGAAGAACTGCACCGTGTCGTCGGCCAGCGGGGCGAACAGGGCGTTCGCGCTGTCCACCCGGAAGGACGGGGAGACCGTGCCGCCCACCTTGATCTGGTACGTGCCAACGGTCCTGAGCGCGGAGAGGTCGATCGGGTAGACGGCCGGATAGGCCGAGCTCCACTTCCCGGTGCTGGCGCCGACCTTGCCGGTCAGCACCGACTTGCCCGACGAGTCGGTGACGGTGAACGCGGCCCCGGCGTTCGACGTCGTGCCCATCAGGTACGCGGCCTTCGCCTCCCCGGTCGCGTAGCCGACCTCGTCCACCCGGATCTGCGCGACGGTGGCCGCCGCCGCGGGCACGGCGAAACTCACCGACGCCACCGCGGCCATCGCCGCGATCGCAACTGTCGCAACACGCATGGGTCCTCCAGTGCAGGGCTGGCGGCGGACCATAGGTTAGGAAAGTTTACTAATTATTTAGGAAACGCTACGGCCTGGCAAGGGGCCGGTCAACACCGCGCGGCACGGCACTGCCCGAGGTCAGCCGATCCGGAGTTCACCGATCTTGTTCGGGACCAGTTCGCCGAACCAGATGGAGCCCGGCCGGTCGGCCTGGAGGTCACACGGGGACGAGAGCGAGGACGGGGTGGTCCAGGTCGTCACCTGGTGGGTGGTGGGGTTCATCCGGGCGATGCGGTTGCCCAGGCCGGTGGCCAGCGGGAACGACAGCAGGAAGTACAGGTTGCCGTCGCTGCCCTGGGTGATCGGGCCGGGTGTCGGCAACGGGCTGCCGACCGAGCCGTGCAGCAGGTCGTCCACGACGTCGCGCACCAGGCCGCCGACGCCGAACAGCGGGAACTCCCGGATCGCACCGGTGGCCGGGTTGATGCTGGCGACCTTCATCGCGGCGGACTCGGTGACCCAGATGGTGCCGTCGGTGTCGGTCCAGACGCCGACCGGCAGCGAGAGCGGGGTCGGCATCGGGTACGAGACGTACCGGTGGGTGTAGACGTCGAGGGTGACGACCCGGTTCTGCTGCGGCACATCCATCACGAGCGTGTTGCCCGGCCCGGATTTGATGATGCCCAGCAGCGACTGCACCTGTCCCAGGATCTCCCCCGGCACCGGGTACTGGCTGAACTCGTGGGTGGTCAGGTCGAAGCGGCCGATCGCGTTCAGGCCGCCGAGCGTGAACCACATCGCGCCGTCCCTGCCCGGCACCACGTCGTTGGACAGCCCCAACCCGACGTGCAGCGGCCCGGCGTCGAAAGCGTTGAGCCACGGCAGCTTGTACTCGGTCATGCCGCCGTCACTGGTGTCCACGCGCAGCAACGCGTTCCCGGTCACCTCCGGCATCCACATGCCGCCGTCCGGACCAAGCGCCATGCCGCCGGGGACCGACAGCGGCATGGGCGTGTCGAACTCCGTGAACGCGCCGGTTTCGGTGTCGTAGCGGGCAACCTGGCTGCTCAGGTACTGCTCCACCCACAGTGTGCCGTTGTTGTCGAAGTGGGTCTCGCAGACGCCGCTGAGCGGGATCGACGGCAGCGGCCCGTGCTCGGTGATCACACCATCGGCGGCCGCCGGCACGGCCGTGGCGAGCAGCGCGGCCACCGTGAGCATCACGCTACCGACCCTCTGAAGGCGAACCATGAATGCTCCCAATTCGCTCAGGACTACTCACGTCGAGGCGAACAGTATCGCGCGAGCGATGTCTCACCAGCCCCGGTCGATCTCGTCTCCACCGCCCCGCTACCGGTCCGGCGGTGTCTGGAACGCGACGAAGGCCAACGTGGCCAGCCGCAGGATGGCGTTCCAATCCTCCTGCGTCACCTCGGGAAACTCGGCTGTGACGTGATCGGGCACTGGCGTGCCCTCAGCCGCGTTGAGCACGTCCGCCACCGGGATCCGACTGTGCCGCAACGTGAAGCCGGCCGGACCACTGCCGTGGAGCTGCGGCAGCAGGGCCGGCCCGACTCGTTCGACGCACTCGGTGTTGTCGTCGGTATCCGAGCCGAAGTCCAGCACAGCCCGCACGAACTCGCGGTCGCGGGTGTCGATCTGGTCGGTGTCGCGGCGGGCGAGGACCAACGATCGCAGGAACCGATCACGGGCAGTGTCCTCGGTCATCGGATCCTTTCGTGCCCACGACGCACCGCGCCAGGCCTGGCACCCGAACCCTACCGTCCTGCTCGAAGGCGCTCACGTTTGTCATGGCGTGCGACCGAATCCGCTCCCGCGTCGGCTCGTCGACCTGCCGCAGCGCGGCAACCGCCAGCGAGACGTGTTCGCTGATCATCTGCCAGTACTGCGCGGGCGATTCCGTCACGAGTTCGACGGGGACGTCCCACTCGGCGACGTCGCGTAGCCCCGCATTCTCATACAGGGCACTGATATAGCCCGGGGCTGCGCACCGGAACATGGTCGGCGCGTCCTGAGCGGGCGGCGCCACCGCCACCTCGGTCGCGATGGCCCGCATGGCGATCGCCGTCCACGGGTTCTCCTCGGGCTTGACCCACACCGACGCGCAGAGGCGCCCGCCCGGCTTGAGCACACGCGCGAACTCGGCCGTCGCCCTGGCCACGTCCGGGAAGAACATGTACCCGAACCGCACGGAGACGCTGTCGAAGGTGGCGTCGTCGAACGGCAGGTCATCGGCGCTGCACACCATCGTCTCGATGTTGGCGATCCCCTGCGCCGCGGCTCGTCGCGTGGCGATGTCGAGCATCTCCGCCACAAGGTCGGTCAGCACGACGTGCCCCTGCGGCAACAGCTTCGCAATGCTCAACCCCGGCTCGCCCGTGCCCGAGGCGATGTCGAGATGCCGGTCGTCCGCGGCGATGTCGAGCCCGTCGATGATCGCCGCGCCGACCGGGCCCAGTTGATCCATGATCACCGAGTCCCACTTCTCCCAGCCCGCGGCCAGACCCGCCCACGCCGTCCGCTGGAGGTCTCTGATCTCGTCGGAGCTCGACATCAGGATCAGTACTCGTTCTTGATGACGAAGTACGAGCCGCGGATGGTGCCGGCCAGCTTCGACTTCTGCCGGGCGAACTTGAACGAGCCGAGTTCCGCGGGCACTTCCATCCCGTCGGAGAGCTTGAACCCGACCGCCCGCTTGCCGGCGTCCTCGAGGGTGTACATCACGTTGATCGACAGGCCGCTCTCGTAGAAGACGTAGGCCATCCGAATGTTCTCGACCTGGAACTCGGTCGCCTCCAGCGGACGCGAGGAGATGACGATGCCGCGTTCCTCCTCGAGGATCCGGCTCACCCAGTCGATGGTCGCCCCGGCGTCGCTCGCGGGCTCGACCGTGAAGACGTGGCTGTACTTGTTCTTGAAGTACCGGGCCTCGTTCGCCCGCAGCCCGGCCAGCGCGGCCGCGGCCGGCGACGACTCCAGGCCGACGGTCGACACGGTGTCGAAGTCCACGGCATAGGACATGGCACGTTCCTCCGCGGGTACGTCCGGCTGGTGGAGTCCGACGTCCTCCACCGAGGGTCGGCCCAGCGTATGCACCGGTGGCGGAGACGGGCGACCTGAGAGCCCCCGGGTCCGGAACTCGGTCAGCCGGCCTCGCCGGCTCCCCCTTACGGACGGCGCGGCCGTGTCCTTTGCGAGTCGACGCCATGCCACCTGACCTGCGGCGACCACGCTGAGTGAGCACCAGAGGCGACCGCCACTCGTTTGTCGGATGGTCACCGGGTCGAGCACCGCCTAATAGTTAGTTTTCAAATACAACATCTCTACGTAACGAGGTGATTACATCATGTGTGGGATCACCGGCTGGGTCGCGTTCCGCCGTGACCTGACGTTCGAGGGGCGGGAACTGGACGCGATGACGGCGACGATGGCCTGTCGCGGGCCGGACGCGTCGGGCACCTGGACCGCCACGCACGCGGCGCTCGGGCATCGCCGGCTTGCCGTCATCGACCTGCCCGGCGGCGCGCAGCCGATGGCCGTCGACACCCCGGACGGCCCGGTCTCGATGGTCTACTCCGGCGAGGCCTACAACTTCACCGAGCTGCGGGACGAACTGCGGGCCCGCGGCGCGCGGTTCACCACCGACTCGGACACCGAGGTCGTGCTGCGCGGCTACCTGGAGTGGGGCGAGGCGCTCGTCGAGCGGCTCAACGGCATGTACGCCTTCGCCATCTGGGACTCGCGCACCGAGAAGCTGGTGATGATCCGCGACCGGATGGGCATCAAACCGTTCTACTACACCGAAACCGACGACGGCGTGCTGTTCGGCTCGGAGCCCAAGGCGATCCTGGCCAACAGTCTGGCCGAGCGCGTCGTGACCCTGGACGGGCTGCGTGAGCTGTACGCGTTCGCCAAGACGCCCGGCCACGCCATCTGGTCCGGGATGCGCGAACTGCGCCCCGGCCACCTCGCCGTCGTCGACCGGACCGGCCTGCGCGAGACCTGCTACTGGCAGCTGGAGGTCAGCGAGCACACCGACAGCCGGCAGGAGACCGTCGCACACGTGCGCGAGCTGCTGGAGGACATCATCCGGCGCCAGCTCGTCGCCGACGTCCCGCGCTGCACACTGCTGTCCGGCGGCCTCGACTCGTCCGCGATGACCGCCATCGCCGCCGCGCAGCTGCAGGAGAACGGTGAGGTCGTGCGCAGTTTCGCGGTGGACTTCCCCAACCAGGCGGAGAACTTCCGCGCCGAGGAAGTCGCCCCCACCCAGGACACCCCGTACGTGCACGCGGTCGCCGAGCACATCGTCTGCGAGCACCAGGACATCATGCTCGACGGCTCCGCGATGGCCGACCCGGCCGTCCGCGCCGCCGCCGTCGGCGCCCGCGACTTCCCGGTCGGCCTTGGCGACCGCGACAACTCGCTCTACCTGCTCTTCAAGGCGATCCGCCAGAAGTCGACCGTCGCCCTGTCCGGCGAGTCCGCCGACGAGGTGTTCGGCGGCTACCCGTGGTTCCACAACGAGCAGCGCGAGGCCGACACATTCCCCTGGCTGGCCAACACGAAGTCCCCCATCAGCCCGGGCGGGCTGATGAACCCGGAGCTGACCGGACGGCTCGACGTCGAGACGTACCGGGCCGACCACTACCGCTCAGCGCTGTCCGAAGTCCCCCACAAGGACGGCGAATCCGGCCTGGAGCACCGCATGCGCGAGGTCTGCTACCTGCACCTCACTCGCATGGTGCAGACCCTCCTGGACCGCAAGGACCGCATGTCCATGGCCGTCGGCCTGGAGGTCCGCGTGCCGTTCTGCGACCACCGTTTGGTCCAGTACGTCTTCAACACCCCGTGGTCCCTCAAGACCTACGACGGCCGCGAGAAGAGCATCCTGCGCGGCGCCACCCGCGACGTCCTCCCGGCCTCCGTGGCCGACCGCAAGAAGAGCGGCTACCCAGGCTCCTACGACCCGGCCTATCTGGCCTCCATCCAGTCCCACGCCCGCGACATCGTGTCAGCCAACCACGCCGTCCTCGACTTCTACGACCGCGACGCCGTCCTAGCCGCCTGCACCGCCTCGGTCGCCACCATCACCAACGCCGAGCGCTCCGGTCTGGAACGCTTCCTCGACGTCAGCACCTGGCTCGACCTGCACAACCCCACCCTCAAACTCACCTGAGCCCACGCCCCGAGGCGGGAGCCGTCACCGACGACTCCCGCCTCGCACGCTGTCGCAGGCGCTACGGGAACGGGTGCGGATACGGGTTGACCTCCCCGGGCGGCAGCGGCGTGTCCCGGTAGCCGAGGGCGCGCGGGACATTGTGCAGCCGGGGCAGGCCGTGCACCCGCCGGAAGTCGTGCCCGAAGGTCATCGGCAGGGTGCCGGGGATGATCACCTTGACGCAGCTGAACCCACTGACCCGGTGTTCCGGCGTCGTCTGGTCCACGACGACGACATCCAGCCCGGTGTCGAGGTAGCGCCCCACCATGTCGATCAGGTCGCTGGTCAGGTCGACGTTGCGGGCCGGCGGACGGGCGGCGGCCATCTCCGCCAATGTGCGCCGGCCCGTCGAGGCGATCAGGAAGTCGAAGCGGTCGAACACCGCCGGGCTGGCGTACAGCAGCGAATGGTCGGCCATCCGGTGCACCAGCGACGAGTCCTCGGCCATCCGCCGCACGCGGTCGACGTTGTCGAGATACGTCCGGTTGAGGCCGGTCATGACCGGCCCCAGCTCGAACAGGGCATTGCGCAGCGCGTGTTCCGGCTCCAGGTGCGCCCCACCGGTGGACACCGTCTTGGCCACGTCGCCGCCACCCGGCGAGTTCACCGCCAGCAGCCACACGGACGGGATCCGCTGCTCGACGGTGGTGTCGAAGGCGAAGATCCGCCACCCGGTCTCGTCCTCGATCCGCTGGCGCAGCAACGGGATCCGTCGGTCACGGGCCGAGTCCAGATCGATGTGGGGCACCGCCATCCGGGCATACCAGGTCATCAGGAAGGCGTCGCGTTCGGCGATCTCCAGGATCCCGTGCAGGATCGCCTCCTCCAGGCAACCCCCCAGCGCGCACCCGTTGGACGTCTCGAAGGCGATCTTGGGCTCGTGCGGCTTGGTCTGGTGCAGTCCGTAGTACGCGCAGCTCTCGGGCACCAGCACAGAACGGCGTTGGGCGAAGGAATAGCCCCACACCCAGTCCAGCTCCAGATCGTCGTCGAACCGGACGAACGGGAACGACGGCCCGTAGCGCTCGGGCGGGTACAGCCCGAACGAACGCGGGTCGACGGCATCCGCGCGGATCTCCGAGTACCGGGCGCGCACCGTGGTCCGCTTGCCCCCGGGCTGCATTCCGCCCCAGCGCTCGAGCGATTCGAGGACGGCGGTCAGCTCGCTGGTCCGGTAGCTGTCACTGCGCCCCCAACTCCACTCCACGCCATGGCCGCGGTGGCCGCGCAGGCCCATCGCGGCCACCGCGACCGCGACCCCGGCCTCGTCACCCATGTCCACCGTCCGGATCAGACCCGTCTCGGCGTCGACGTACGTTCGGATCAGCTCGTCACGCTCGCCGGCGACCGACCGCAGTCGGTAGGAGTCCGGCGCCGGCTTCAGTCGCGGAGACAGCGCGATCTCGGCTCGCTCCGCCGTGTCCTCGGGCAGGGAACCGCACGCCGGGCACAGTGGATCGGGCAGGAACCCGTGCGTGGTGACGGTGATGTCGGCCAGGTCCAGATGCAGCACCGCCTTGTCGGTTCGGGGTGGGGCGGAGCCGTCAACCAGCCGCCGCACCTCCTCGACCGCCAGCGCGGCGACGGCATGGGAGCCGAGAGCGGTGAGCCAGGAGGACGGGCGGCTCACGATGGCGTCGGCGTTGCGCTCCCACACCGCGTCGACTTCCGCCCCTCGCTGTCGAGCCCTGGTGCCACGCAGGTCGGCGCAGCTCGCGCAACCCGCCACGCCGGGACGCGTCACGGGCCCGATCACCGCGTGCCCGAGCCTGGTGAAGACGGGCAGCCAGGGAATACCCGCCGCGGCGCAGGCAGTCTGCGCGTCGGTGTGGGTCCGGGTGTCCCAGGCGTCGCTGGCCAGCACGAGTGCTCGGCACCGGTCGAGTCCGTCGGACGGGTCCTCCACGGTGACCGGCACGAGCCCGCCCTGGTCGGCCAGGAGTTTGCTGATCACGGTGCGCAACGCGCCGGAACCGCTGAGACCGATGCGCGCCCTAGGGCTCATCGCAGCACCACCTGTACGGCGTAGGGCATGACCTGACTCATCTCGGGATCGTGGTCGAGTGGCACCGCGACCGGGATCCGGCCGTTGCTGCACAGCGCCTCGACCATGTTGCGCAGTCCGGTGTCCGGCCGCTGTCGAGCGGGCTCGTCACCGCGTAGCCGTGGCGGCAGCTGGGGCACCGGCGGCGGTGCGTAGGCGTGCTGGGAGTGCATGCGGGCCTGGCAGGCCAGCAGGACCTGCTCGAGGCCGTCGCGCAGCGCGTCAGTCACCCGGGGTGCGCTGGCGTAGGCCACGGTCTCGGCGCCGAGGCAGAACGCGAACGTGGGCACACCGAGCGATCCGGTGGCGTCGTAGACCACCACCGGGGTGTCGAACACCGCCAGCAGTTGCCGGTAGCGCTGGCCGATCTCGTCGAGTAACACGTATCGAATGTCCACAACGGACAATGGCGGCCGGTCGCCGGCGAGTTCGGCGACGGTCAGGTCGAGACAGCGACCGGCGACACCGGCGGTCACGGCCTCGGCCCAGTCGTACCCCGCGGTGGCGCCGGCGGAGCGCAGCGCCGGAAACACGGTTTCGACGGGCACCTCGCACGGTTCACCGTCGGTCAATCGCGTTCCCCACACCCGGCCCCGCAGTGCGCCGGAGGTGAGAGCGACGAGAGGATCCGCGGGGTCGCCCCCACCTTTCGGCTCCTCGGAACCGGCCGCGGCCAGCAGTCGGCGTGGATCGACGAACAGCGACCCGTGGACGGCGAAAGCCCGCACCGCCGCGCGGTGGCGAGCGGCGGCGAAGTCCGGGCCGGCGGCGATCACCGGGATCAGCGCGCGCCGCTCGCCCGGCAGGCAGACCGGGTCGGCGACGGTCACCTCGGACACGTGCAGCGGAAGCTGGGCGAAGTCCCGCTCGCCGATCGCACGGAACGGCCCGAGACGGTCGTCGACGAGTTCGGCGGCCCGGCGCGAGAAAGTCTCCTCGTCCAGCCGGGGTCCGCGGCTCAACCGGTTGACGTTGTGTCGGAACTCGTCAGCCGTCTGCGGCCGGGCCGAACCCGCGAACGGATGCGGCAGCACCCGGTGGTACGTCGTGCGCAGGGTCCGCAGGTCGAATCGAGCCAGCCGGGGGCGGACATCGTCGGTGTCGGCGAGCCCGGTCACCTCCTGGAACACGCGGTGGACCACATGGTCGGCCAGCACGGCGGCGGCGTCCGGCGTCGGCGGCTCGGTGTCGTCCTCCTGCTCCGGCAGCGAAAGCCGCAACCGCGCGTCGTCCCAATCGCCCCGGCCCATCGACGGCAGCGGGTCGATCCACGCCTCCGCGCCGGTCATGACCACCTGCAGCAGCCGGGTCCCGCTCTGGTGGCAGATTCGCGTCAGCACCCGGGTCCTGGCCAGGGAGACGCGGTCCGAGACGTGCACGACCACGGTGGCGCCGGCGATCATCTGCTCGAACCGGCCGGGCTCGGGCTCACCGACCACCAGTCGTTCGACCCCGCGGCGGCGAGAGCGAGAGCTCCCGAGCACTCCCCTGAGCTCGTCGAGATCGGTCGCGCAGTCGTCCGTCACCATCACCGTGACGTTGTCCATGCCTGACCGCGGCCCGGCGGCCGCGCAGGCGACCAGGCTCCGACCGGCGCCGATCACCACCGTCGGGCAGTTGCGGTACCGGACGAACCGCAGGACGGCGGTGTCGGCGAAGTCGTCGATGAAATGCACCTCGGCCGCGTGCGGCGCCAGCACCTGGTCCGGCGGCAGGCCGCGGGTAGCGACGTCCTTCACGAGCCCGCGCTCGTGCAAGGTGCGCACGACGTCGCTGACGAAGGCGCCTCGGTCCGCCGGCAGGTGCGCGACGAGGTCGTCCAGGGACCGCTGCCCGTCGAGGAACGGGGCCAGCCGGTCGATCCACGCGGCGATGGTCTTGCCGGTCAGCGTGACCGGTCCCTTGTTGGTGAGCCAGTACACCCCGTCCGGGACCGGCGCGAAATACGCGTCCCGCGCGAGTTGGGGTTTCATCAGGACTTGCCCTCCCGGTCGGCCCCGGTGGACCGCTGTGGCCGCCGGCTGCCCAACGTGAACGCGCCGACACTCGATTCGGTCATCGGGTCCAGGCCGGTCGCCTCGGCGAAGAATTCGGCGCCGCCCACCGCGATCGCGCAGGGAGCCAGCGCCATCGCGGTCGCGACGAGGTACATGTTCTGGTACAGCACACCGACGTGCTTGAGCATGAGGGCGTATCCCGTGCCCTCGTACTTCCACATCAGCCGGCCGAACCGGGCGCTGACCACGAACAGCACCTGTGGCAGGCCGGCCCACTTCAGCAGCGCCCGCAGCGGGGCCGGCTGCGCCGACCCGCGGACGAGCCGGTGGGCGTGGGCGTCGTAGTGGTAGAGCCCGGCGTGCAGCCCGGCCACCGATCGCACCACCGGGTAGATCTCGAGTTCGTGCAGGCCACCGCCGGCCGGGTAGGGCCGGTCGGAGATCTCCTGGCCGCCGTACTCGCCGACGCCGCGCACCCGCGCGCAGCGAAAGAGGAACTCGCCGAGTTGGTCGAGCGTGAGCGGGTTGTCCTCGTCGCCTTCCCGCACCGAGCGGCGGTCCTCGATCACCGTCGTGAGCGTGGAGTCGTCGGCGCGCAGCCGGGCCAGATCCGGTTTCGGCAGGGGGACGGCCGGCCCGTCGAAGGGCCGGTGGCGTCCGGGCAGCGGGGCGAATCGGCCCTTCGCCCAGTAGGTGCCGCCGGTGCCGTCGATCTTGCTGCTCTGGTGGTGGAACAACAGTTCGTGCGTGCTCCACTGCGCCAGTCGCAGCTCGTCGGTCTCGGCGTCCGGCTGGTGCGTCAGGAAACCCGCACGCCACAGGTCCACGACCAGCCTTCGGCCGACCTCCGCGGAAAGCTGGCCAGGGGCATCGGTTCGGGACATCGACGTCAACGATCCACCCACGAACGCCAGCACCCGGGAATCGTGGATGCGCACGTCGCACGTGGCCGCGGCCGACTCCACGAGCATGTCCGCGCCGTCGCGGCGCAGCACGGCGAAGCGGGACAACGCGACGCGGTCCGGCACCGGATCCTGCCCGGCGCTGTTCCGGCGGCGGCGTGGCCACACCGTGTACAGCGGCTGGTTGTCGTTGCCCCAGACCGTGGTCGTGAGCCACCCCCCTGACCGCAACTGCTGCAGCAGCGGCATGGTGAACCCGTCGTCCAGCAGGTCGTCCACGGTGCAGGCGGTTGCCAGCCGGCGCAGCGTCGCGAGCTGTTCCGCGGTCAGCCGTCCCAGCGACTCGCTACGCGGACGGGCGACGAGGAACACCTCGCCGCCGTCACCCACCGCGCAGTGCACCCCGGGAGGCAGCCGCACGGTCTCGGACACCGCCATGTGCGTGGGGCCGTCGATCACGTCGTACCACGCAGAACGAGCTCACTCGGATCGGCCGCGTCACCTGGCGCCGGGAGGACGACTTCGGCGGCCGGCCGCCCGTAGAGGTCCTCCGCCGCGTTGGCGGCGAGATGGCACAGCAGGAAGCGCTCGGCCGGCGCCAGTCCCAGCCTTGTCAGGTGCAGATAGGTGTAGTTGAGCATCAGTCGGTATTTGGCGAACCAGACCTGGTCCACCACCACGTCCTTGCGAGCCCGGTGCAGCGGACTGCGGCGCATTCGCTCGGCGTGCTCCGCACTGTCCGGGCTCGGGGCGGGCGCCAGCCTGAGCAGGTCGGACTCGATGAGCTCCGCCCCGCGCCGCCAGTACGGCCTCATCACCTCCACCCACGGCCGAACGAACGGCACGCACGGTCCAGCGCCGTCGACAGTGGCGAGCACCGCCTGGACCCTGCTGGTCAGCGCCTCCGCATGCTGCTCGTGGTGCCGCTGCCAGGCGGGGCGCAGACCCTCGCCCTCGGGCATCCACGACAGGAATGCCTCGGCGTGCGAACGGAAAGACACGAACCCCCGCGCGAAGCCAACTCCGGACAGGGCGTGCGCGGTGGCCACCATCAGGTCGAAGCCCAGTCGCAGCAGTTGCCGGCCGTTGCGCACGGCCTCGGCCATCTCGAAGGCGAGCGGGGTGGTGTCGACGTAGAAGTCGGCGAGCAGGTCGGCCGTGGCCGTGGTGCCGAGCACGTGCAACCGCTGGTCGTAGTACGCCTCGTGCATGGAGTTGTCCGGCCGCAGCGGCAGCAGTTCGCCACGCTCCTGTTCCAGTTCGGCCAGTCGCGTGTGCTGGGCGTGCAACTGCTGCGGGTCGACGACCGCGGTGGACGGTCGGTCACGGAGAAACCCGCCCACCACCTCGGACACCGCCGGGAGCACGCCCTCGTCGTACATCCGTTGGTCGGCCTCGAAATTGAGCCGCAGATGCGGGCCCCTCAGCCAGTGCGGCACGTAGTAGGCCCGCACGCCGGCCGGGAGCTTCTGGAACAGGGGCCGCACCGCGTCCAGGACCAGGTCGGTCTTGTCGGCGTCGTAGTAGTAGACGTGCACGCTGTGCCACCGCACGGCTCAGTTCTCCTTGGTCAGGTCGTGAACGGTCCGGCCGGCCAGGTACCGCAGCGCGCTTTCGCCGCCGATCGAGAGGCCGATCCGGTTGCACATCAGGTGTGCGCACTGGTCGAGCACCCGCAGCACCGCGGCCTGGGTGTCGACGGCCGCACCGCGGTTGGGCCGCCAGGGAACGAACCGGCCGAGCGCGATCTCGTCCGCGACCACGTCCCGGGCCCGCGTCACCGACCGTGCCCAGAGGGTGTTCGTGCCCTTGTGCGGCAACAGGTGCAGCGCCGCGGTGGCGGCCCGCATCCGATCGGCGATCGCGTGCAGCCGCTCGTGCTGCCGGCGGTAGCGCTCCTCCATCTCGCTCACGGTCTTCTTGTCCCATCCCGGCGGCAGCATTGCCATCCCCGCGGAGGACAGACCCAGATACGCCCGCAGCTCAGCCGAACCCGGCACGCACAGGAACCACGTCAGCAGGATCAGACAGAACGCGAGCGTCGCTCGCTGATCGGGTGACGGCCGCGCGGCCAGCATCTCCAGCGCGATCTGACTCGACTCGCCGAAATGCCTTTCGATGGCCAGGATCGACTTCCCGTCGCCGAACTTGTGGCCCTCCCGCATGTACGGGATGAACACCACCGAGTTGTTCGGGTACATGCGGGGCAACGGCGTCGTCGCCTCCAGCTGCGCCATCTGGGCGGCGGAGCGGGCGTACTCCTTCTCGTCGAGCCGGTCCGGCGCCGGGCGCCGTCGCAGGTACTCGTCGCAGCGTCGCTCGACGAACTCCCGCACCTCCACGCCGGACCGGCCCCGCGCGGGGCGCACCCGCAGGCGGATGTGCGGGCCGCCGTCCCAGTAGCGTAGGAAGAAGAACTGTCGTGCCAGTCTCCGCCGCACCAGGTCCCTGGTGAGCGGGGAGATCAACTCCCCGACCAGAACGTCCAGATCTCCGTGGTAGAACACGTGGGCGCTGACCCAGTCATGCCCGCTCACTCACACCTCACTCGCGGACAACTCAATGATGAATTCCGTCACGCGCGGGTCGGCGGGATCGAGCCCGCACCCACCTTCGGGTGGCGGCAACGCCTCGTCGAAGATCACCAGCCCGCCGCGGTCCTTCAGCATGTGCTCGAAGGCCGCGCCGAGGAAGAAGTTCGCGAAGTCCACGAACATCGGCTTGCGGGCCTTGGAGAAGAACTGGCTGCGCGGGTCCCCGTCGGGATCCATCACGCGCACATAGCAGCGTTCGGGGATGCCGGACGCGCGCAGCCAGGCGACCATGCGGAGCAGGTAACCCGCGTCGTCCTCGCCGGCGGCTCGGGCCGGCACCTCGGCGACGGGAACGAACCAGCGGGCCCGTTGGAGGGTGACTCGGCCGACCTCGACCCTGGGCAGGTGGCGGGGAACGTCCGCCTCGTCAAGCGGATAGACGGGTGAGTAGGCGGCGTGCAACAGGTGCGCCGGTCCGAACGCCGCCAACAGCAGGTGGGCGGCCGGGGGCAGCAACGTGTCCCCGAGCATGCCCAGGTGGGCCGGCAGCACGTGAACGCCGAGCCGGGTGGAGCGCAGCCGAATCAGGTCGGTCTCGGCGTCGTGCACCACGGTCAGGTCGGACAACGGGATCCGTTCGCCGTCGGGCCGGTCGCTCGTGGTGAACGGGTAGTCGATCTCGTAGGGGGCCATCGGCACCCGGAGGTTCACCGAGTAGTCGAAGACGCCGGATATCTCGACGACCACCGGATCCGTGCCCCGCATCCGCGACGGCGCCGAGGCCTGGTGTTTTGGGGCGGGCTGCGCCGCGCCCGCCTGGGCGGCCAGCCGCAACCATCGGCTGCGGCCCCGTCCGTAGCCGCCGCCCACCATGTTGAGCGCGAGCCTCAGGTCATCGCCGGTCAGGTACGGCTGCACGTAGCAGGCGACGGAGTCCGGCGTGCCCACCCACGAGGGCCAGCTGTCGACGAGCCGGGCCAGCCCCTGCGAAGCGACCCGGGCCACGCCCGAGTCGTCCGTCGCCGACAGGATGAAGTCCAGGGACCGGACCCGTAGCCGATGCAGTTCCGCCATCCGGGGCAGCGAGGACCGCGCCAGAACCCAGGACGGCAGCGGTATGGCGAACTGGATCAGGGGACGCAGCTCGGCCAGCCACGGCTCGCACTCGCCCTCCGGGCGGCGAAGGTCTTGCTGGATCGCCTGGTGCAGAACGAGGAACGGCACCCTGGCGCCCGGACCGAACCGGTGGCCGACATAGCTGGCGATGGACAGCCGGGTCGGCAGCAGCCAGTCGTGCAGCGCCAGCCAGCGCCGCACGACATCCAGGTCGTCCAACGCCGGCCGCCACTGCGGCAGGGCACACTTCAGCCGAGCGTGCGGGAACATCGACGTCTCGTGGGTGGGGGCTTTGCTCATCCGCTCGATCGCCGGCGCCGGCAGGTCGAGGCGAGTCGCGAGGGCGCTCACCTGCTCCGCGGGCACGTCCCGGGTGGTCGGCTGAACGTCCAACGCGAACGGACGGTTCAGCTCGGCTCGCAGCTGATCCATCAGCTCGACGACCTCCGGGCCGACAGTGTCGTCGGCGTCCGCCGACCGCAGCCAGGCGAGCAGTTCCGCCAGCGGCCGCTCGGACTGGTCGAGGACCGGGAGCAGATGTTCGAGCAGGCCGATTTCCACCAGCCGGTCAAGGAACGGGCGCAGTTGCGCCGGGTCGGCGCCGGTATGCGCGGTCAGCAGCGCCACCAGCTCGGACGCCGTCCGGCGGTCGCCCTCCTGGCGGACGATCCGCAGGCACTCGGCGAGCGCGGGCGACATCGGCACCCTCATGATCGACTCATCCGGGCGGGGCCCGAGGAAGCGCACGGAGTCGTCGGTGACCAGCGCGCTCGGGTTGAGGCGGACGGGCAGGCCGCCCCCGAGGGCCGGTCGGCCGACCAACTCACGGACCAGTCGTCCCAGCACTGCGCGGTCGAATTCGAGCACCCCTCGCACCGTCAGCTCTCCGGCGACGCCGACGGCGGGCCCCCGGTCGGTCCAGTCGCCGAGCACGCTCGTGGTGAACGTGCTGTAGGGACTGGTCTTGGCCGCCGCTCGGGACAGATAGCGCGCCATCCCCACGAGGGTGCGTCGCCGCAGCCTGCGACTGTCGTCGGCGAGCCACTTGTGCATCTCGGCGAACAACGCCGGGCTGGCCCGGCGCAACGCGTTCTGGAACAGCGGGTGCGCGCAGGCGCGACGCAGCGGCTCCTGTTTGCGCTCGACGTCGTCGGCAAGTGCTTGCGGCAGCCTCGCGCGGCACCGGTCCCGATCCCCCAGCAGGGCCAACCAGCGCTCGACGTCCATGACGAGCTCAGCCGGCAGCGCCAGCGTCACCTGCTCGTTCCATTCCCCCTTGCGCGGCGCCCGCACCTGGTGGATCGCCCGGCGCAACGCCACGACCCGCGGCTTGACGGGGGACTCCGACAGGGTCCCGATGACGTCGAACAGCGCCTGCTCGAGCACTTCCGCCGCGGCGGCCAGCCCCCGATCGAGGTCGATGATCTTCTCAACCAGCTCCCACGACTCTTCGAGACGCAGTTCCTGGAGCACTGACGCCGGCAGTCCCGTGACCCGGGCGACAAGCGGAGTCTCCAGCCGGTATCGGCTTAGTGCCTGGACCTTTCCGTTCAGCGGTCCCGCCGCCAGTACCACGGCTGTGTTCCTCCATCTCTTGGTGGCCCCGATTCCCGGGAAGGCCGCGGGTGCCGACGACGCGCCACGCCCATCGGCACCCGCGGGTTCAATCAGCGGTTCTTGGTGCTAGTCACCGGCCTCAGTGGCCGCCGTGACCGCCCCAGCCACCGCCCCAGCCGCCGCCCCAGCCGCCGTCCCCGCAGCTGCAGGAACCGCCGCAGCTGCAGCTACCGCCACCGCAGCTGCAGCTACCCGAACAGTGCGACGAGCTGGACGCCTCGTTCTCGGCCATACCGTGACCGGCCGTCAGCGACTCGACGGTCAGGCCACGGTCGGTCAGCGTGAACACGTCCATCGACAGGTCACCGAGGGCGTACTGAACCTTTTCCGTTACCATTGAGAACCACTCCTCTCTGTGAAAAATTCAACGGTCAACCACAAATGTTCATCCCGAATATCCGCGGGGCCGGATACACGCGAACGAACAATCAACGTCCACCCAGAATGAGTCCATCAAAACTCAAGGCGCCCTACCGGGTACACCCTCTCGTCCGACAACACCGCAGATCGGCTGTCGACCCGGCCATCCCATCTCTTGCGAATGCAAGGCGACACGATGCCGATGGGGAATGCGAAGCGGTCAAGACAAGGGCGTGTCACACCTTTCGTTTGACCACTGAGCGAACGGGTTCGACTGTAACGAGGAAGAGCACGGCCAGAGAGAGGCCAACTGGCTGGCCCCTGGGCGTGGGCCACCACCACCCGACGCCGGCCCGACCGGACGTGAACCGATCCCACGCGCCGCTGACATCGATTGCGCAGGCTGGCAACCATGCGACCACGACAACAGACTCGACCGCCGCGGTGCGTGACCACGGGTGCCGCAAACCCGTGTCGACACGACATGGACCGGCTTCGCAGGGCCAAGCGCCTGGCCTCTTGTTGATCTAGAAATCGCCGAAGACAATCCTTGGACATCTCGCGCAACAGTGACAGCAGAGGACTGAAGCACCGTGAAATCGACCAACGCCACCGAAGCGCACTGGGACTCGGAATGGCCGGACGAGGGCACGGTCGCGGTCCCGGCGACATACCTGGTGAATTGGGCCGAAGTCGCCGAGGTGATCGGAATCGTCGCTCTCAGGTCGGCGCTGGCCGTTCTGGTGGCGCTGGGTCACGGGCCGGTGCGCTACAGCGAGTTGTCACGCACGCTGCACATGGACAACAAGCAGCTGAGCAGGGTTCTCCGTCGCCTACGGGAAGCGCAGATCGTGGCCAGGGAGGTGAACGGGGTACGAAGGCCGATTCAGGTCCGATACCACCTGACCCCGTCCGGGCAGAACCTCATGGCGATCCTCGCCGAACTGGAGTCCTGGCGCCTCCCCCGCGGGTGACGGTCATGCCCACCGGCACAGCGGGGCGACGCCCACTGGCCGCGCGCCCGTCGCGACCGCACGGCGGCACACCCCGACGAACAGCAGGTCGACGCGAGCTCGCCCCGCCCCTCACCCCCGGCGCCACCTGGCCGGACACCGTGCGCCGGGGGCCAGCCGGATGGCCCCTTCCGTCGGCAAAAACCTGTCAGCAAACTGATCATCGCAAATACGCCGACAGTGATTTGTCAACAAGGAGTCACGAGGTTGTTCGACCAGACTCGACCGGTCTCACGCGACGATCACACTCAGCACCGTGCGACGACAAAAAGCGGGGCACCCGACGCCGGGCGAAAGGAAATGAACCACATCCGCGCGGCGGTGGGCGCTCTTCTCCGCCGACTCCCACGGGTGGGTCCGGACCGCGACCGTCTCGCAATTCTCACACACGGCGTCGTCTCGGAAATCGTGGAGATCCCCCGGAAGGCCGCACACGCGGTCGCCCTGTCCGGAACCGACTCCCATCTCTTCTCGATCAGCACACGCGGTTCGGCCGCGGTTCACCCACACGACGGGAGCGCCACGGTCCGCGACGACGGCCGTCCGGCGGACATCGCCGACTCGAGCAAATCCAGCTCCTCGGCCCCATGACCGCCAGGCCGCCACGCATTCTCCGGCGTGTTTGCGACGAGCACCAGCCCGCGGCGACAGGCGTTCGCAACCCAATGCCTCACATTCTCCCAGTCAGGTTAGCGATCGATCCTCGCCAACAAAAGGGGCCAGACTCGAACGGCGGCCAAAAACCCATCGTTCGCGACAACTAAACAAAACCGACCGCGTCATCGGCCGAGAGTGGACAGAAAATCACCCCGCGGCCCCTTGCGATCACCGACGCGAGACGACAGTGTGAGATCACAATCACCATGAATGGCATTCGAATCCGGCGTGGCCGACCACACAACTCCCCGATTCGGTTCGATTCGCCGCGCACGAGGCCGGCAGTGCGGGTGATTGGATCGCACGACGCGACTCGACAACGCATTTCACACCGTTTCACACCAAGCGACAACTGCCGATGGCAGGGCGGCCGTCGAAGCCGCCCACAGAGGAGCCCCACCATGAACTCAACGCATCCGGCACACCGCCGCAAGCTTCCCACCGCCACGTGGTCCGTGCTCGTCGCGGCACTCACCATGGGAAGCCTGGCTCTGGTGCCCGGCCAGGCATCGGCCGCGCCGCAGGCGCCGGAACCGCCCGCCGGGCCGGCGGCGGCCCGCTCCACCACCGTGGCCCTGACCAGCAACGTGGACTGCACGCTGGTGCGCACCGAGGCGCGACTGGACAGCGGCACGTGGACCACTGAGCCGCCGCTGGTCATCAACCCGCGGAGTCGCGGCGAATGGGGGTCGGAGTCGAACCAGTTCCTCCGGGGAACCGAGGGGACCGCCAGCTACATCGCCGCGGGCTGCACGGATCCGACCCTCAACGCCAAGCCGATCAAGGTTCACTGGAAGAACCCGTACTTCGGCAAGAACGACTACGACGCGACCGGCACCGATCCCCAGTTCCAGGTGTCGTGGCTCGCGTCGGGGAGCAACACCGATCGCGTGATCTTCACCCTCGACTACGCCAGCACCCGCACCAGTTAGTCGGTCGGACCCGGTAGCGCAGAGGTCGACCCCGCACTGCTTCCGCGGTGGCCTCGGGGATTCGCCGGGATCGAACCCCCAGGCCACCGCCGCGGTCAACCGGATCCGGTCACGGGTCGACCGGACGCGTCGGTTCGGCGGCGGCGCGCCAGCGTTTCGCGCGGCTCGGCCGCGACCAGCGCGCGGTCAACCCGAACAACAGCACCGTGTCGAGTGCGATCATCAGCACCGCCCAGACCGGATACGCGCCGATCCAGAAGACCTGCGAGATCGCGTGCAGGCCCACGATCACGATCGCGAGCAGGCGTGCCCACTCCGACAGCGTGAGCAGGCCGACTCCGACGGCGACCAGGACCGCACCGAAGACCAGCAGCACCAGTCCCCAGGTGATGACGGTGTCGACCAGGTAGAGCCGGTCCTCCACGACGACCACTCGGCCGCGCCGGCCCAGCGCCACGAGTCCTTCGACGACATTGACCGCGCCGGTCACGATGAGCAGCACACTCGCGAACACGACCCAACCCGGTCCGATCTCCTCGGTGGTCATCTCCACCCCTCCTTCCTTCCCGCCAGGCGCCCGTTTTCACGGAACGCGCCAGTCGTGCGGACACGGCCCCGCGGTCGTCCGGGCGCGGGCCGCGCCTGCCGCCGAAACGAACGTAGGACACGTAAACCGTTGCCATCTGGCGCATGCGCGCCAGCGACACGGATTCCCCAGGCGCCGGGGATGCTCGCGAACCGTTGAACGTCAAGACGTTCGACGGTTTGTGCCCAAAATCCGAATCTGAGGGTTGTTCGCCATCACCACAGCGATCGCCGAAGCCCGCCGCACGCCGCCAGCCCGCTAACGACGAGCACACCGCGCGCACAACCAGGCGAACGAGCGAGGCCGTCGTCATCACCCCGCCGAACGTGTTGGACCGATCGGAAGTCCTTGCCAGAGCAGGGTTTCGCGTGGTGCGCGATACCTCGCCCGAACCGGCCCAATTATGGCAGTATGTATCATTATGGCCCGATGCCAAGAAGGCGCGTCCCCGACGAACATCCCCGCGGATTTGGCCGGCTTCGTCGGTCGCCGACGCGAACTTGCCCAGGTCAAGCAGTTGTTGTCGGCGTCGCGACTGGTCACGCTCACCGGGGTCGGCGGAGTGGGCAAATCCCGGCTGGCCCTACGGGCGGCCGCCGGTGTGCGGCGTGCCTTCCCGGACGGAGTGTGGCTGGTCGAGTTGGCCGAGCTGCGCGACGCCGCGCTGTTGCCGCAGACGGTGGCGAGTGCCATCGGCTTGCGGGACCAATCGCCGCGCCCGCTCCGGGTCACCTTGGCCGACTGTCTGGCCGATCGGCGCCTTCTGCTGTTATTGGACAACTGCGATCACCTGCTGGCCGCGTGCGGGCAACTGGTGTACGCGTTGCTCGGCGACTGCCCGAAACTACGCGTCCTGGCCACCAGCCGTGAACCGCTGGGCATCTCCGGCGAGGCCGTCTGGCCGGTGCCGCCGCTGTCCGTGCCGGACCTGACACAACCGCAGGAGAAGCGGGGAGAGCGCCGATACGAGGCCGTGGCGTTGTTCATCGATCGCGCCGCCGCGACGGTCCCGGAGTTCCGTCTCACCGAGGACAACTACCTCTCGGTGGCAGGTATCTGCCGCCAGCTCGACGGGATTCCGCTGGCGATAGAACTGGCCGCGGTGCGGCTGCGGGTGCTCTCGCCGCAGCAGATCCTGGACCGACTGGCCGACCGCTACTCGTTGCTGGCCGGCGCCACCTGGGACCGGGCGTCACGGCACCAGACGTTGCGCAGCTGCATCGAATGGAGCTTCGAGCTCTGCTCGTCGGACGAGCAGCTGCTGTGGGCCCGGCTGTCGATCTTCGCGGGCAGTTTCAAGCTGGAGGCGGTGGAAGCGGTCTGCGCCGGCGAGGGCCTGCGCACGGAGGACATGCTCGACCTGGTCACCGGACTGGTCGACAAGTCGGTCCTGGTGACCGACAAACACGGGTCGGACCTGCGCTACCGGCTGCTCGACACGCTCATGGAATTCGGGCTGACGAAGCTGCGCGACCGCGGCGAGGAGATTCGGCTGCGCCGGCGGCATCGCGACTACTACGAGCAACTGCTGCTGCAGGCCGAACGGGAGTGGCTCAGCCCGCTGCAGGAGTACTGGCTCGCCCAGTTGGACCTGGTGCACGCCAATATCCGGTCCGCGCTGCGGTTCTGCCTCACCGAACCGGGTGAGGCGGAATCCGCGTTGCGGATGGCGGTGAGTCCCTGGCGCTTCTACTGGTGGTCCCCCGGCAGGTTCAGCGAGGGCCGGCGCTGGCTCGACCGGGCACTGGCCCAGGCGAGGGAACCGAGTGTGTATCGCGCCCGGGCACTGCTGCTGGACAGCCAGTTGGCCGTCGTTCAGGGTGACTTCGACATCGGCCGGTCGCTGCTGGTCGAGGGCAAGGCGCTCGCACAACAGCTGGGCGACGCCGACAGCCTGGGCCGGCTCGGCTACGCCACCGGCCATCTCGCGCTGTGGGGCGGCGACGTGCCGGCCGCGATCATGGCCTACGAAAAGGCGCTGGCGGCCGGGTCCCCGGACCTGAACCTGCGAGTCGACATCCTTCAGTCGCTCCTGGTGGCCGTGGCCGTCGCCGGCGACGCGCGGCGCGCGCGGACCTGCCACCAGGAGGTCATGGCGATCACCGAGCCCAACGGGGAACGCCGCCACCGGTCACACGCGCGGTGGGCGTTCGGACTGTCCGCATGGCAGCAGGGCGACCTGCGGCGGGCGACCGAACTGCAACACCAGAGCCTGCGGCTCAAGCGCGGGCTGAACGACGTCCAGGGCACGGCGTTCTGCCTGGAAGCACTGGCCTGCATCGCGTCCGCGGAGCATCGGGAGAGCAGGGCTGCGACGCTGCTCGGCGCCGCCGAGGCACTCTGGCAGTCGATGGGCACCTCGGCGGCGTCGTTGAAGCCCTTCTTCGACTACCACCTGGACTGTGAGCGGGACGCCCGTCGCGCGCTCGGCGGGAAGAAATATGAGGCCGCCTTCCGCGAGGGCGGCAGGCTCACGTTCGACGAGATGGTGGCCTGTGCCCTTGAGACGCAGCCAGTCGCGACCGCGGCGCCGTCCGCCGCCGGCG
Source organism: Kutzneria sp. CA-103260 (assembly GCF_018263855.1). Lineage (GTDB taxonomy): Bacteria > Actinomycetota > Actinomycetes > Mycobacteriales > Pseudonocardiaceae > Kutzneria. The sequence continues at coordinate 7,354,929 of NZ_CP073318.1, forward strand.
CGACACCGCTGACCCTGCGCGAGCGGCAGGTGGCCAAGCTCATCGCCCGGGGGGCGAGCAACGAGGACATCGCGGGCGCGCTCATCATCAGCCAGCGCACGGCCGAGGACCACGTCGAGCACATCCTGGCCAAACTCGGGTTCGCCTCGCGCATTCAGATCATTTCCTGGTACCTCGAACACCAGGCGCCCGTCCTCCCGGACTAGAGCCCGCGTCGAAGTCGGCCAGAGCCACTCGTTGACCGCGGCCATCGGAATGGTCACCTTGATCCCGCGGCCGCGCGGGTGGGCGCGATCGGCCTTCGAGGTGCAGGCCCTGGCCGCCAGCACACGCTCAGCGATGGGCCCCGGCGACTCGGCCGGCAGATCCCCTTTTTCCGTGCACCAGCGGCATGGTGACGCACGGCAGCGATCGTGGCGTCCACGCCGGCATCCCCCGTGACGGCTCCGGCCGGGCCTGGACCTTCTCCGACCGATTGGCGCAGTGCGCGACGCCCGTGTCCGACGTCGGCCACCGCTCACCGGATCATCGGCAGTGTCGACCACTCACCGTAGTAGAACCCGCCCGTTCGGCGACAACAGGTAGTTCTCCCGTGTTGTCGCCCCGGTCATGTCGGGCACGCTCCACTCCGCGCGACGCTCACCAGACACGCCCAGTGACGCGATCAGGCGCACACCGGGCGTTCACCGCGGCATCACTTCCACTAGGTGTCCACACCCGCGCGGCCCGACGGCTGCCGGGCATGGAATGACGGAAGGCATGGGCTGTCCGATGAAGGACCCGAACACGATGACAGCGAGGGACGACGACCGCCTCGCTCGGGTGATGGCGGCCGTCCGGGCGCTCGCCCGGGCCGAGGGCAGGCCGGTCGCGGTCCGACACGTCTGCCAGGCGTGCGCGTCGATGGTGCGCGCCGGCGGGGTCGGGCTGTACCTGATCGGGGATCTGTGGGCGGGCGAGCCGATCTACGCCACCGACGTGGTCAGTGAGCGGATCATGGACATGCAGGTCACGGTCGGCGAAGGACCGGGAGTCCAGGCCCTCGACGGGCTCAGTCCGGTCCTGGCGCCCGAGCTGACGGGAATTCCCAGCCAGCGCCGCTGGCCGCTGTTCGCCCCGGCCGCGGTCAAGGCCGGGGCGTCCGCGATGTTCGCGTTCCCGTTGGTCCAGCACGCGATCCCTGTCGGCGTCCTGGAGGTCCACCGCGTGGTCGAGGGCGACCTGTCCGGCGACGAGATCACCGACGCGCTGTTGTTCGCCGAGGTGGCGGTGTCGTTGTTGGCCGACCTGGTCGAGCCCGACTCCGACGACGTCGAGGAGTTCGCGTGCAGCGTCGGCGCGCGCTGGGGAGAGATACACCGAGCCATCGGCGTGGTGTCGATACAGCTGGAATCCGGCCTGACCGAGGCGTTCCTCAGGCTGCGTGCCCGCGCCTTCGCCGCCGACCGGCCGCTGTCGGAGATCGCGGAAGACGTGCTCACGCAGCGCATGCGGTTCACCCCGTGACGGTGGCGCCGGTGGCCGCCGGCGAGGCTGACCGAGCAGCGACAGGCTGAGCAGCGCGCGTTCAGTGAGCACGATCTATCCAAAGTGGACTACATCTACCCGTGGGCAGACCATGCCCGCACCCAGTTCGCCTTGCGCGACAACACATCCGTCCCAACATCACATCCGTCCCGACATCCGATCATGGAACATCCGGACAAGACCCACGTGCGACGACGACCGCCAAACGAGCATCGATCGCTTGCGCTGCGACGACTTCGAGGGTGTCACCGCTCGAACCGGCCAACGGCGGTCGAGAACATGAGGACTTATCAGAAACGGTGATCCACCTTGGCCAGTATGCGGCAAGGACCACTACACGCCTTGCCGATTCGGTTCTTTTCTGCTGCCGGTCCGCTAGCGTCGCACCGGTACCGAAAAGGAGGTGGCCTCACCAGATTGCGCGTCCACGTCGCGACCCCAGGACCCAGGATCGCACATCGCGCGTGAATAGTGCATGGACATATGCACACATGGCCGACGATGGCGTACAAGGACAGGGAAACGCGAACCGATATCAGTGCGGATATCAGTGTGCCCGGACCATAGCGGACAACACGGAGATGTCATGCCGAAGCGTCACAAGCTACTGGTTCTCATCATGACCGAAGCTCTCATGGCCGCGATCGGCGCTATGCTCGAGACGGCCGCGCGAGTTATGGTTTCGACCAGCTCCGTCCAGGCCCACCCCACGAAATCCCCTTGCCACACGCCGATCGCCCGGTCCAGCTGGAAGTGCGTGAACGTCGCCCACGGCAACGAACCGCCGGCTTCCCGTAGGTAAATCACATCCGCTACACCGAACGAGTGTCGCCATCGCTGGGCCGCTCAGCGGAAAGCGATAAGCGGCTGAGCGGGTGATGCTGACCGCACGGCGACGGCGTGGAGTTGCATTTCCTCTCCGGCCAGGTCCATTCTGGCCTCAGCTGGTGACGACCACCACGTCGCACCGCAGGTCGATGAAACATCATGGTGGAGCCAGGAGTGCGAATCCGCTGCGGCAACCGTGAGACGCCGGTAATCGACTACTCAAAGCATTTCATCCAGCCGAGGATCATCAGTGACATGACCGTCCCCAACGTGACCGAACCACGCAAGCGGTTCGCGTACGACCTCACCCAGCGAGGACTGCTGCGGGACCCGCAGCTGCACGCGGCGTTCGACCAGGTGCCGCGCGAAGCCTTTCTCCGCCACTTCTTCCGGCCGGCGCTGGACGGAACGTCCTACGACACGGTCGACTTCCGGCATCCCGCATGGCTGGACATGGTGTACAGCGACCGCGCCTGGCCCATCCAGCTCGACGGTCGCGTCTGCGCGTGGGAGCTTCCGCGTGGCTGTCGGTCGATCAAGGGCTTACCCACCAGCACAAGCACATCGCCGAGTCTGGCCGCGATGATGATCGAGCAGCTCGAGCTGCGCTGCGGGCACCGCGTGCTGGAGATCGGGACCGGCAGCGGCTACACGACGGCCGTGCTCTGCCACCGGCTCGGCTCTCCGCTGGTGACGTCGATCGACATCGACCCGGCGCTGGTCGACCGGGCACGTGCCCAGCTGGACAGCTGTGGCTACTACCCGGCCCTCGGCATCTCCGACCAGGTCAGCAGCGACCCGGGCAACGACCCCTACGACTGTCTGATCGCCACCTGCGGCGTGCCCGCGATACCGGCCGACTGGCTCGGACAGGTCCGCCCCACCGGCGTGATTCTCGCGCAGATCTACCGGGAACTCGGCGTCAACGCGCTCGTCCGCCTCACCGTCGACGACGAGCGCTCGGCGCGGGGCTTCTTCCTGCCGTATCAGGGTGGCTTCGCCCCGACCCGGTCGTACCGGCCGGTCGACCCGGGCCAGCGCTTCCGGCGCGCCATCCACGAACACGGCACGGTCCGCCCGACCGAGCCGGAACTGGCGCTGGCGCTGCCCAACCAGACGGCGTCCCTCGTCATGCTCGCCGGACTGCTGATGCCCGGGGTGGCTCGGTTGGACCTTCGGCCGCTGTCCCGTGAGCCGCAGACCTGGCTGTTCCACCCCGACGGCTCATGGGCGTGCCACAACACCAGGAGCCACACCGTCGAACAGCACGGTCCCCGCCTCCTGTGGGACAACGTCGAACGCATATACCGCGAGTGGTGCGCCCTCGGTCGGCCGTCGCGCGAGCGCTTCGGGCTCACGGTCACCACCGAGTTCCAGTGGCTGTGGCTGGATTCTCCCGGCAGCGATCACCAGTGGGTGTTGCCCTGAGTGGGACCGCACGCGTGACGCGGCACGGACTTCGCCCGCCGACCACCACCATCGTCCTGGAGAAGGGAACCGATGCCACCGCAGTGGCAGGGCCGGCTGCCCGGCAGCGCGACGAACTTCGTGAGCCGTCGTCGAGAGCTCGCCGCCGCCCGCAAGTTGCTGTCGACCAGTCGTCTGGTCACGATGACGGGCGTTTCGGGCATCGGCAAGTCCCGGCTGGCGCTGCGCCTGGCGATGGATGTGCGACCGGCGTTTCCCGACGGCGTCTGGCTGGTCGAGCTGGCCGGATGTGACAACGCCGAGCTGCTCGCCGAGACCGTCGCGGCCGATCTCGACGTGGACCACCGGGGCGGGTCACCCGTCGTGCACACGTTGTCCGCGTTCCTCGCGGACAAGAGGATTCTGCTGGTGCTGGATCACTGTGACGGGCTGCCGGCCGCGTGCACGACGCTGATCCGAGCATTGCTCGCGGCCGCGCCGCGGCTGCACGTCCTCGTCACGAGCCGGAACGCGTTGCGGCTGGGCGGCGAGCGCGTCTTCCCGGTGCCGCCCTTGACGGTGCCGCACCTGGACCGGCTGCCGCCCGCCACCGGGCTGAATCACTACGGAGCGGTTCGCCTCTTCGCGGCACGGGCGACCGCGGCCCAGCCCGGATTCGTCGTCGACGAGAGCAACTGGGCCGACGTCGCCTGGATCTGCCGGCGGGTGGACGGAATTCCGCTGGCCGTCGAGCTCGCGGCCGCGCAGTTGCGCGCGATGCCGTTGCGCCGGTTGGTCGACCTGCTCGACGCGCACTTCCGCGAGCGCACCAAGGCGGTCGAACTGGCTGCGCCGCACCGGTTGCGGCCGCAGCCGGTGATCGACTGGGTCTTCGATCTGTGTTCGCCGGCGGAACGCCAGGTGTGGAAGCGGTTGTCGGTCTTCACCGGCAGCTGCGACCTCGCCGCCGCCGAGGCGGTCTGCGGAGGCGAGGACGTCCGCGTCGACGAGGTGGCCGGCATCGTGACGAGCCTGCTGGACAAGGGAATCGTGCACCGCCGTCAGGACGGCACCACGGACGAGGGGATCCGCTACCAGCTGCTCGCCCCGATGCGCCAGTACGGCCTGGAGCACCGGTCCAGGCCCACGCGGCGGCCGGATCCGAGGGTCCGTCACCGCGACCACTACCTGAGCCTGGTGACCGTCGCCGGCACGGACTGGTTCAGTTCGCGCCAGGCGCTGTGGAGCGACCGACTCCGCAAGGAACGCGACAATCTGCGGACCGCGATCGCCTCCTGCCTGACCGAACGCGGCAAGTCCGCGCCCGCGCTGCGGATCACTTCGACATTGCTGCACTTCTGGCTTGTCACCGGCGAACTGCACGAGGGCCGGTACTGGCTCGACCGGGCGATCGCGGCCGACCCCTCCCCCACCGCCGAGCGCGCCAACGCCCTGTCCGCACGGGCCATACTCACGACGCTGATGGGCGACGCGCCCCAGGCCCGGTCGTCGCTCACGGAGGCGGAGGAACTGGCGCGGCGACTGAACGATCGGCGTTCGCAGGCGTACACGCAGCTGGGTCTGTCGATGCTGACCACCCACCGGGGCGACCTCGCCGGCGCCGTGATCCTCGCCGAGAAGGCCCTCGCGGGATTCCGCGACACCGACGACCTCGCCGGGGCGCACGCCGCCCTCTCGCAGCTGGCCGTCGACGCGGCGCTGCTGGGCGACTCCACCGCGGTCGGTCGGGCCGAGGAAGGTCTCGTGCTGTGCATCACGAGGCAGGCCGCCCGCGCCATGCCGCACGCGCTGTGGGTCGCGGCGTTCGCCGCCTGGCGGCGCGACGAGTTGCGGCGGGCCACCGCCCTGGCCCAGAGCGCACTGCGACTGCTCCGTCCGGGCAACGATCGACTGGCCGTCGCGCTGACGCTGAAGCTGTTGGCATGGACGGCGATCGGGCAGAACCAGCACACGAAGGCGGCCCGGCTGCTCGGCGCCAGCTCCTCACGTTGGCTGCCGGCCGAACTGGCGGTGGTGCAGTCGCAGCACTACGCGGCGTTCGACCACCGATGTGAGAACGGATCACGTCAGAGCCTGGGGGACCACCAGTTCGCCACCGTCTACCACCAGGGCGCCCAACTCGGCATCGATCAGGCGATCGGCTACGGCCTGGGCATGCCGGCGGCCGACCGGCCGCCCGCCGAGTGGACGCGCCCGCACGGAGCACGCTCGCTCACCCAGCGGGAACGACAGGTCGCCGAACTGGTCGCGCGGGGCATGCGGAACAAGGACATCGCGGCCACCCTGCTCATCGCGCGACGCACGGCCGAGGCACACGTCGAGAGCATCCTCACCAAGTTCGGCTTCACCACCAGGGCCGAGATCACGGCGTGGATCGCCGGAACCGAATGATCCGACAATCCCTCGTTTCCCCGCCGCACGTGCGCGGCAACGCCCGGCGAGCGAGTAGGTAGTTCTCCCGTAGCCCGCCCCGGCGACGCACGACACACTCACACTCGCTCGTGCATGCGGGTTCACTCGATATTCAGCAGTCAGCGAACGAGGTCATGACGACTGACACTCGACAACAGCAGTCTGGCCGAGGTCGGTGGCATGGCGGCGAAGCGTTGGCGGGTAATGGCCTCTGACGCGATCCCGCCATCAAACGTCATTCCGAGGATGGTCATGTCCCCGTCACGATCTCGCTTACCACTATCCAACCAACCGATGAGACCACCGTTTCATCCTGTAGAGACGAGGGATCATGACGGCTGAACAACACCGCGGCCACAGTCGGCCACAGTCCGGCTGGCGGGCCACGCTGGTGATCACCCTCGGCGTGCTGACCGCCTCCCTGCTGACCACGGTCGTTCCGGCGACCACGTCCGCCGCCCCCGTCGCGTCAAGCGGCGCCGAAGTGCCCGGCGCCCGGCCGGCGCCGTCCCACCGGATCACCCTGGTGACCGGCGACGTGGTGACCTACACCGCGCCCGCCGACACCGCGCCCTCGGCCACGGTCGAGCCGGCGCCCAGGTCCGGACCGTCTCCGGTGTTCTCCATCGGCTCCGGACCCAACGGCTACTACGTGATCCCGTCCGACGCGTCCCCGTACGTGGCCTCGGGGCTGCTCGACCGCGAGCTGTTCGATGTCAAGGAACTCGTCGCCGAGGGACTCGACGACTCCTCGGTCAGGACACTGCCGTTGATCCTCGGGTACGGGGACCATCCGTCCGGCGACACCCTTTCCCGCCGGGCGCATTCCCTGCCCTCGGCGGACAAGGAGCTGCCGCTGCCCAGCGCGGAAGCGGCCGCGGTCCGGGTCGACCGGGGCGGTCTCACCGGCTTCTGGCAGGCACTCGTCGGCGCGCAGGGGGACTCGCGGTTCAGCCCGCACACGCCGACCAGCCACATCAGCACCGACCACATCAGCAAGGTGTCGCTGGACCGCCGGGTCCGAGCCAGCTCGGACCAACAACAGCAGCCAGGCGCCCAGCAACAAGCCACCCAGCAGAAAGCCACCCAGCAGCAAGGCACCCAGCAGATCGGCGCGCCCGCGGCGTGGGCGGCCGGACTGGACGGCGCCGGCGTGAAGGTCGCCGTGCTGGACACCGGCATCGACACCAGCCATCCCGACCTGGCCGGCCGGGTCGTCGACGCCGCCAACTTCACCTCGGATCCCGACACCGGCGACGGTTTCGGCCACGGCACGCATGTCGCCGCCATCCTCGCCGGCTCGGGGGCGGCCTCCGGCGGCCAGTACCGTGGTGTGGCCGACGGTGTGCAGCTGCTCAACGGCAAGGTGCTCGACAATGACGGCTACGGCACGGAATCCAGTGTGATGGCCGGCATGCAGTGGGCGGTCCAGGCCGGCGCGCGGATCGTCAACATGAGCCTCGGCGCCGGCGTGACGGACGGCACCGACCCGCTCAGCACGTTGCTGGACAACCTCACCGCACAGACCGGAGTGTTGTTCGTGGTCGCCGCCGGCAACGACGGCGCGGCCATGCAGGTGGAAACGCCGGCGGCGGCGGCCTCGGCGCTGGCGGTCGGCGCCGTCGACTCGTCCTACCACATGGCGAGCTTCTCCAGCGCCGGACCTCGCCTGCAGGACGCGGCGGTCAAGCCGGAGGTGACCGCGCCGGGCGTCGGCATCATCGCCGCCCGCGCGCACAACACCTCGCTGGGCAGTCCTGTCGATGACAAGTACACCAAGATGTCCGGCACCTCCATGGCCACCCCGCACGTGGCCGGCACGGCGGCGTTGTTCGCGCAGTCCCATCCGAGCTGGCACGCCGCCGAGCTGAAGGCGCTGCTCACCTCCAGCGCGAAGGACACCGGCGCGCCGTGGTATCAGCAGGGCACCGGCTGCGTCGACGTGCCCAACGCGATGGGCAGCGCGGCGCTCGGCCCGCCCGCGGTCTCGCTGGGACGACTGTCCAACAAGGACGGCAAGACGACGCGCGCGGTGACGTACACCAATCTCACCGACAAGCCCGTCGAGCTGTCCGTGGCCGTGTCCATGAACGAATGGGACGGCGACCACGCGTCCGCCGGCTCCGCCCGACTGGACAAGACATCCGTCGCCATACCGGCCAACGGCCAGGCCACTGTCAACCTGGCCGTGGACACCGCGGCCGGCCCCACCGGTCCCTACGGCGGCGCGATCACCGCGACCACTCGCGACGGCGTGCCGATCCGCAGCGGCGTCAGCTTCTACTCCGAGTCCCGCACGTTCCCGCTGACAGCCACCGTGACCGACTCACGCGGCGCTGCGACGACACCGTCCGGCGCACAGCTGACCATCACGCGCGACGACTACGACTGGGCACATCCCAACGCCAACGATCCGTTCATCCCGCCGGTGCTCGCGATGCCGTTGACGAACGGCACCGGCACCATCCAGGTGCCCGCGGGCAGGTACTCGACATCGACGGTCACGATGGAGCAGGACACGACCATCCGGCGGGCGAACCTCCTGGTGGCCGCGGAGACCACTGTGGACGGACCGACGACCATCTCGCTCGACGCGCGCAAGGCCGTGCCGGTCGGCGCCTCGACGGGGCAGCCGACGGATCTGCAGGAGCAGTTCGTCTCGGTGCAGCGTGATCTGCCCAACGACCTGCTGCCCGCGTCCAGTGCCTTCCTCGCTCCCGCGATGGGATGGCAGACCTATGTGACGCCAACCGCCCCGACGCGGCGCGGATCGATCTCTGCGGCGGATCGGTTGACACTGAGCCAGTCGGTGGTGGACATGGAGGTGCGCACACCGAGCCGGGTGGCGCTGCATCCGCTCTACGACCCGGCCGGTGTCACCGGCAAACTCCCCACGGAGGCGGTCGCTTCGCCGGCGTTGGTCGGATCCCCGAACGCGGCGGACTTCGACGCGGCCGCCGTCAAGAACAAGCTCGCCGTGGTGGGCCTCACCGTGCCACCGGGCACGGCGAACCCGAGCACCTACCTGTGGCAGGCGGTGCAGCAGGCGGCGAGCGCGGCAAGCCAGCGGGGTGCTCTCGCCCTCGTGCCGTACGTCGACGCCGCGGACGCGTTGCCGATCACCGGTCTGAGCGGCGCCGCGCTCCCCGTGCTGTCGCTCAGCGGAAAGGAAGGACGGCAGCTGGCCGAACTCGCCAAGAGCGGAAGCAGCACGCTGTCACTGCGCACCAAGGCGCGGCCCGACTACATGGACAACCTGTTCTTCCGCGACCGCAACGGCATCTCCGCGGACCAGGTTCGCAAGGTCGACCACGCGAGCATGGTCCAAGTGCCGACCCGGTACCACGGCGACCGGCCCGACCTGCTGTTCAAGAAGCAGTGGTTCGCCTTCCCCACCGACAACCCGTTCGGCATGGCACTGACCGGAACGCTGCTGCGTGGCCCCTCCTCGCTGACCGAGTACATCGGGCCGGCGGACGACCACGTGTACTGGAAGCGGGCCGTGTCGGAGTTCGCCCCCGACGCCGCGGGGAACCCGGACCGGTCGACGATGTTCAGCCTGTACTCGAACGACGTGTTCCGCGGCGCCGGCCTCCGGCCGGTGGAGGACTGGTTCGAGGCGCCGATTCATGGCGGCGGTGCGCAACAGAGCGCGTCGCCGGCCAACGGCGCGGCGCCGGTGCTGTGCGCCCTCTGCCTCAGCGACACGGGGCGTTTCGTGCCGGCGTTGCAATGGATGGACTCGACACCGGGCCACACGGTCGACCCCTGGCAGAGCGGGCAGTACCTGCCTTCGGTGCATCTGTTCCAGGACGACAAGGAGATCCCGGCCATCGGCGGCCTGCCCATCGCCGTGCCCGAGTTCGCGCTGCCGAGCAGGAACGCGACCTACCGTCTCCAGACCGTGGACAGCCCGCCGTCGACACCGGCGTTCGGGTGGCCGAGCACGGCGATCCAGCGCACGGCCACCCAGACCACCACGTCGTGGACCTTCCGGCCGCGACAGCCGGCCGGCCCGCTGGCACCGGGCTACCGCTGCCTGCAGGACTGGTCGGCATGTGCCTACCAACCGCTGCTCCAGGTCAACTACGACCTCGGCCTGGACCTGCTCAACCAGGCTCCGGCCGGCCGGCCGCACACCTTCGATGTCACCGTCGGCTACCACTCGGAGGCTCGGCCACCGGCCCAGGTCACCCAGTTGCAACTGTGGTACTCGACCAATGACGGCGGCAGCTGGCAGCAGGCGGCGGTGAGCGGCGGCGCGGGCCACTACCACGTTCACGTCACCAATCCGGCCCTGGGCGCCCTCGGGACGACCGGGTTCGTGTCGCTCCGGCTGGAGGCGTCGGATCTGGCGGGCAACCGGATGAACCAGACCGTGCTGCGCGCCTACGCGCTCACCGACAAGCCGGTCGAATGACACGTCTCGAAGGAGAATGGCGGGCCTAGCGACGAGCGTGACGGGTGGTGCCACCCCTGCCGGGCACCACCCGTCCGCACCCCGTGACCAGCCCGGGGTTGCCGTCCCCGATCCGCGAGGGGTTTACAGATCGAAGACAAGACCGGTGGCCAGCCGTAGCCTGCACTGGTTCACGAACGTCTTCCGGTAGTCCACGGTCGCCCCGTCCCACGTCCCGGTGGCACTGACGGTCACCGGGTCGTACAGTGCGGAGCCGGCCCCGCACACCCCCCGCACAGGATCGCCGGGAAGTCGGTCGAAGTCACCCGCCGCGGCGGTGATGTCGCGGCATGCCGCCTGGGCGTGCGGATGATCCCCTCCGACGGGATCGCACCGGAGCAGGCGCGTCTGTCTCCGCTCCTTGTCACCGACGCCCGTGACCGCTGTCAGCTGCACATACTCGGTATAGGCCGGTCCGACGGCGTGCGGAACCGCGACTGCCGGCCGCTCCGCCATGACTCCACTCACGAGCACGATTGACGCAAACAATATTCGACACACCATGCCACAACTCCCCAAACCTGTTCACCGTCACTACGGCATCCACGCCAGGAGCACCGGAGCACCATCTCTTCGGCCGAGGGTGGCACCTCTCACACATCTTCACCTGAACGGTCGGCCAGGGATCGCGATCGTCCACTAATCTGGCCACCGAGCGACCCAAACCTGGTCAGCATGGCGCTTCCGCGTCAAATGTCAAGGAATGCATCAGCCATCTATCACAGCGCGACAACTACCACCGCAAACCACCCGGGCCACCAGCCGCCGAACGGATGAATAATCGAAGTGAGCGCGGTGACGCGCCGACACCGACCACTACACCATTTCAGTGACAAATGCCCGATCCCACCACAACTATCCGATATTTACCCATGTAGAATCGATTCAGCGCGCGAACGCGACGCCGAATCGCGTGGCGGCCCCCTGGTTAGTGGAGCGCGAACAGGGCAGCCTAATTTGTGTGACGACTCCAACGCTCAGCCGACCGCTCGGAGAGGACGCGCCAGGAGCACCCAGGCCGCCGGCGGATGCAACCACGCCCGCTCAGAAGGTTCCATCCTCCGCTTACTGGATGGAATGCATCCGGATACGGCAACAACTGGTCCGAGTGGCGGCTCGACGATGCACCGCACCCACCGAGCCCGAAGACATCGTACAGGAGGCGATCATCCGAGGCGCCGAGTTCGATCGACTGGACATGGACCGCGTTCCCCAGTTCCTCACCAGACTGGTAACCCGCCTATGTGTCGACGAGGCCCGCCACAATGCAATCGTCAAGAAGATGGCCAGCCACCCCCGACTCATTCCGCAAAGCGCAGACGATCTCGTGGATGTCGTGTGCGACAACGCGGAAGCCCAGTGGCTCGCCGCCCGCCTGGAGGCATTTTCACCGAAGGACCGAAAACTGGTTCTGATGTTGACGAGCGGATTCACCCGGAAGGAGATCGCCGAAGAACTCGGCACTACGCCGCAGGGCACGCACTCCGCGCTCTACCGAATCCGCAAGAAGATGGTCGAGCGTTATGGGTGAGCGCCACCGGCGCCACGCCTGGTTCGACGGAGCGGCGAACCCTCAGCTCGCGCAGGCCGTCGAGCAACCACGACGCCAGCTCTCCGGCCACAACCACCGAATTTCCATGGTCGCTCAGGCTGGACACGCACGTCGTGGCGGTCAACGCCGACAGCGGCGCGCTCACGGTCAGGATGAGGGCGAGATGCCAACCGCGGGACGCCAACCTGACCATGGCGCCCATCGACGCGGCGACGGCCAGCAGGAGTTCGATCAGCAGCAGCGCGGTGCCCGTCTGCCCCATCGTCGCCGAGGTCCCTGGATCGGGCGGCATGAGCCGCCGTTGCTCGGCGACCCCCAGTTCGAGCATCTCGCGAAACGGGCGACCGCCCCGCCCCGGCAGGCCGCCACCGTCGCGGTGTGGCCGGGTGAAGTCTCGAACAGCGTCGGCGGCGAGCGACACCACGGCCGCGGCCAGCATCGAGACGATCGCGAACGCGGCGCCACGGCCGACGAGCGCGGCGTCGAGGCCGCCGACGAGCATCGCGGGCGACACCGCCGCGGCGATGGCCGGGAGCGCGTCGCCGACACGGACGATCAACGGCGCGCCACAGGCCGACAGCGCCAAGGAACCGAGCAGACCGCGCAGCGGTCGGCAGAACATCGTCGTCCTCCAAGGAATGTTCATGTGATCACCAGGGTGGGAGCGGCGCGGTCGGTACGCGCCGCTCCCACCTCTACTGCGTCAGCTTTCGGGTGAGGTGGTCTGCTAGAGGCACACCCCGCCGCCCAGGATCACCGAGACCCAGATGTGGTCGCACCCATGGCCGCACCCGTGGTCGCAGGGGTCGCCGCAGCAACCCGGGGCCGACTCGATCCCCTGAAGCGCGAGCACGTTCTCCATGTGGTTTTCTCCTTCTTTGAATGGGAAATCCGCCAGCGTCACGCGCTGGAGGTCAGTGGGCCGGCGCGATCCGCGCCGAGCCGTTGGGCCCCTACGACGAGCGACTGGGGCGCCTAGAGGAATGGCAGCAGCGTGCCTTCGCCACCGCCGGCCAGGGTCATCGCGCGCAGCACTCCCGCGCTGCCCGTCGCGAAATCCATCGACAGGCGCAGCGAGTGGCTGCCGGGAAAGGCCAGCGCGCCCAAATAGTCGGTGGCATGCAGGGAGACCAGCAAAGACCGATGACGGTGCAGGGCCCGCTCGGTGTCGGCGTCCGCGCCACGACGCAGCAGAACCGCCAACGCGCCGAGCATGCCGGCACGTCCCGCGAACAGTCCGGCCTCGGACACGAACTCGGCGTGGCACGACCGTTCCAGCACCGGCAGGTCCGGCGCGCATGCCGCCTCGGGCAGGTATCCGACGATCATGTCGCCGACGAGCGCGAACCCGGCCGAGCCGGCGGCGAGGCTCGACGACGTGCGCCGGCGCGCCGACACGGGTGACGATCCGTCGGATCCGTATCCGCAGTTGCCGAGATCACGGCACAGCGCCTGTTCCGCGAGTCGCAGCCAGGGCCGAGCGAGCGTGTGCTCGTACAGGCGTAGGAAGAACAACGCCGGTCCGGTCCAGCCGCGCAGCAGCCCGACGGCGGCGTTCGAGCGGGGCTTCGTCTCGGCGAGTCGCTCCGCCAGCCGCTCGCCGATGGCCATCGCGTCCGCGGTGAGCGCCGCGTCCCGCCAGGTCCGGCCCAGGTGCAGAAGGTTGAGGCCGATGCCGGCGAGGCCGCCGCCGAGCCGGTGGTCCCGGCTGGCGCGGACCAGCGGCGCCGCCGCCTCCACCAGTGCCGCCGCCTCCTTCCGGTGGCCGAGGAAGTCCAGCACGTAGGCGATGCCGTGCGCCCCGTCGTAGAAGCCCGGACGCCGCACCGGTTCACGGCGCACCGCGTCCAGCAACCACTGCTCGTACTGGGGATGACGGCCGCCGCCGCTGACCGCGACCGTGTGCAGCACGCCGGCCGCGCCATACGCGAAGCACGTGCCGCCGAGCGAGAACTGCTCGATGTCGCCGGGGAACAGCCGGTCCTGTCGCTCCGGCGTCGCACTCGCCCTGATCGCCTCGACAACGGAGTCGCGCAGTGCCACCCAGTAGAATTCGGGCAGCGCGCCGCCGCCGTGCACGACATCGGCCACCATGCAGTCGGATTCGCCCGGTCCGCACGCGTCCGCGACCGGTCCCGCGGGCAGCAGGGCGGCCTGGCGCGGGTCGAGTTCGGCGAGCAGGTCCTCGACGTAGCCCGCGGGCAGCGGAAACCGTCGCCGGACGAAGTCACCGTGCGCTCGCAGCTTCGTGGGAGCCAGTGCGGTCAAGGTGGTCATCGGCAGGAACATCCACAGTCGCAACGCCGCGAGCGCGTAGTCGTCGACCGCGAACCCGATGCGGTCGGCCGGTGCGCCGAACCCGGGCGCCCCGAACGCCGGCCGGCGCCGCCGGGCGCCGACGTCGAAGGCGAGCTCGAAGTCCACCAGCGAGACGGAGTCGTCGACGTCGACCAGAATGTTGCCCGGGTGCAGATCGGCGAAGACAACGCCCCGGTCGTGGATTTCGGCCAGCAGCTTCTCGACGTCGGCCAGCACGCGCAGCGCCCGACGGGTGTACGAGTGCAGCTCGCGCGACGAAGCCTCACGTTGGTGGCACGGGTACTCGTCGGCCTGCCACTGGGCCAAACTCCGCCCGGGGATGTGCTGCATCACGAGGAAGTCGTGCTCCCACATCGCCAGGTAGTCACGCAGTTCCGGCACACCGGCGAGGCCGGCGAGGCGATCGAGCATCCGACCCTCGTGGTAGAGCCGGTGCACCGCGTCCGTGCCGTCCCACTCCAGGGCGGCCAGTGGCCGCGCCTCCTTCAACACGACCAGATCGCCGCCGTCGGTCGGCCGGGCCAGGTAGACCCCGCCGCCGTTGGAGAAGTGCAGCGCCCGGTCCACGCGGTAGGGGTAGTCGACCGTCGCCGCTCCCTTGCGCACTTCGAGCTGGGGTAACAGGATCGCGGGCAGCGACACCCAGTCCGGGGGGCGGAACACCGGCTCTCGCCGGTCGGGGACCAGCCGGCCGTCGGGCCGGCGCAGGGCCGGCACCGGCCGACCCCACTCGTCGGACGTCCACATCTCGACGAAGGCTCCGTAGCGCACGTACAACGGTCCCTCGTCGTAACGCAGGTCGGACAGGATGTACGGTCCGCGTTCGCCGACGAGCGCCAGCGAGAGATCGACGAGGATCCGGGCCAGCTCCTGCTCGTCGACCGGGTAGATGGTGACGAACTTCCCGCTCGACTCGCGCGGCGCGTACTTCGAGTTCCGCGCCACCAGAGCCTTCTCGCTGGTGATGAACTTGAACGGCACGCCACGCGGCAGGCAGTAGTCCGCCACCGTCGCGAGCACTCGTGCCGCGTTCTTCGGCACGGCCGAGACGTGCACCTTCCAGCCCTGCTCAGGCCCGCTGTGCTCGGCGGGGCGCAGGACGGACCAGACACCGAATTGAGAACGCTCCCATCCAGGCGGACACGAGCGCGCCGGCACATCGAACGAGTCGTGGTCACCCCCCCAGTTCGCCGGGGTTTCGTAGAACTGCGGATCCTCAAGGCAGAAAGCCTCGTAGCGCATATCCATCCAAAAACCTTCTCTTCAACGGCGAATGCCCTGACAAGGACCCGGGCGCCACCGCGTGAGCAGTTCCACAAGAACGCGTGCCGCAACCGACCTCGGCAGGCGAGGACATGCCCCGCGACCAACCGCGCCCTTCGTTCCCCCACGAAGCACAACGGGTGCAACTCTCGCAGATGAAATTCGTTTCACACGCCTGCCATGCGGGTGAACCGGCGCTCGCGGCCACACGGGGGACACCCGCTCGCCGTAAACCCCGACGCGACCGCCACCCGACGACGAATCAATGGAAACGCCCAGACCACGGCACATGCGTCACAGGCCGCCACAATTCGGCAACAACATGAATACTATTCACGAATAACATGAAGGATCTTCGTATTAGCCGACCGATTTTGCGCGCCCATTGACCCGAACAGCAGTTGACCAATCACCCTCGCGGCCGTTGCCGCACACCCTGAGTACCGTCAACATGAACGGGGCTCGATTTGATCGACCAGACGGAGCAATCAAATGACGCCATCTGGCCCCCCTACCCGCACGGCCTGGCGTTCACCGGCACCGGATCACCCTCCAGCCGGAATTCACCACGCCGAGGACCACAGGCCAACCGGCGCCGCACCGTCTTGTCTTTCTATCGATCACAACGGGGGTGAGCCCGCTCCCCGCCGAACAGCGAGCGGCGGCGAACCCCGTGCATGCGAAAACACGACAGGCGAAGTGAACACATGAGCAAAAAGACACTCGAAGCCCACACCATTCAATCCCCGACATCGCCATCGAGGAGGTGCCAGCAGGAAGGCCGAGGTGGCATCCACACATGAACAAGAAATGGGCGGCGGCCCTGGTCACGGGCGCCACCGACGGCATCGGCTGCGCCGTGGCGCACCGACTGGCGGGCCTGGTCGACACCCTCCTGATACACGGTCGGTACCCGGCCAGCCTGATGGAGTTGGCGGCCTCGCTCGCACCCGCCAACCCGGGGACGACGATCATCCCGCTCAAGGCCGACCTCGCCAGCCTCACCGAGGTCCGCTACATGATCAATCGGGTCTGTGGCAGCCTGGACCGCCTCGACATCCTCGTCAACAACGCGGCCACCGCCGGCATCTACCCGAGAACACTGTCCGCCGACGGGCACGAGATGGCGCTCCAGGTGAACTATCTCGCCCCGGTGATGCTCACCGCCGGACTGTTCCCCCTGCTCACCACCCCCGCGCACAGCCGGATCGTCAACGTGGTCTGCAGTCCGCAACGCAACGTCAAGCTGCGCTGGCACGACATGTCGATGGAACACCGCTACCACCCGGTGACGGCCTACGCCCAGTCCAAGCTGGCGCTCACGATGCACACCGCCGGCCTGGCCGACATCCTGGCCGACAGCTCGTGCAGCGCCGTGTCCGTCGATCCCGGAACCGCGGACACGAAGCTGCACCGCCGGGCCTTCGGCTGGCCGGCCGGGCCCGTCGCGGCGGCCGCGGACTGCGTGCTGTACGCCATCACGGCGTCGACGGGCGTCAAGGGTTCACACTTCGAACAACAGCTGCGCACCCAGCCTCCGACCGAGCACTCGAGTCCGCATGTGCAGCGGCACCTCGATCGGATCACGGCTAACATGCTGAACATCCACCTGCCTTGGGTCGACATGGTTTACAGCCCCTTGGCGAAAACACCCGCGAGCTGACCGGGCGAGCCCCTGGGCGGAAACCGCCACACCAGCGGGAGTCGACAGGACGGGTCGACTCCCGCCTGGACGGTGTCCTTGCCACCCGTCCCACCGGGGTGCGGCACGCCCCACCTTGTCGGATGACCCACCGGTTGGGAATAGCGTGCCGTGGCGCAAGGACGACAGATGCGATTTTTCGCCTCCGATGACCGCCCTGCCAGGCCACACGTACCCCGAGGATCAATGCATGCTCGAGATTGTTGGCCTCGATGCCACCGCCGAGGCGGTGTACGAAGCACTCGTCGACAACCCACCGCTGACGGTTGAAGAGGTGAGCGGCGCTACCACTCTGGACAGAACATGCGTCCATGACGCGTTGAACACGTTGGAGGCCAATGGGCTGATCATGCGCACCGAGGGGGGCTCGCAGGTGGTCACCGCGACTCCCCCCGACGTCGCGCTCGAGGTGCTGTTGCTGGAACAACAGGAGAGGATCAAGCGCACCCGGTTGTACATGGAGCAACTGGCCGCCCGATACCGCCGCGCGGCCGCTGGCCGCAACCCCGCCGATCTGATCGAGGTGATCTCCGGCCGGCACGCGGTCGCCCAACGCGTCGAGCAGATCCTGCGCAGCACGAGCACCGAGGTCCGCTTCATCGACAAGCAGCCCTACGTGATAGCCCCGGAGATGCTGGCTCCCGTCGAGGCGGAGATGCTGCGCCGCGGTGTTCCCTACCGCGGTCTCTACGATCCGGTCGGACTGTCCACTCGCGACATCCAGACCGAGATCGAACCCGCGATCGCCCAGGGGGAGCAGGCGAGGGTGCTGGCGGAGGCGCCCATCAAGTTGATCCTGGCCGATCGGCGGCTCGCGCTGCTGCCGCTGCGATCCGACCCGCACTCGATCGAGTCGGTTCTGGTCGTGCACCCGTCCGCGCTGCTGGAGGCGCTGGACGCGCTGTTCGAGACGCTCTGGCGCACCGCCCTGCCGCTCCCCCCGGTCGGCGGCCGGGGCGCCGAAGAGGAGCATGGGCTGCCGCAGGAGGACGCCCGCCTGGTCGCCCTGCTGACCGCCGGCCTGCCGGATCGGATCATCGCCCGCCAGCTGGGACTGTCCTACCGGACCTTCCAGCGCCGGATCGGCGGCCTGCTGGAGCGATTGGGGGTTCGCACCCGTTTCCAGGCCGGCCTGCAGGCGTCCTTCCGTGGCCTGGTCCCGCCGCCGGACGAGCACGCCGACCAGAAGCCGATGCCGCACGACTCGCCCGGGCAGTGACGAGGGCGGTGGTGGCGAGCATCGCTCATGATCGGCCGCGGGGCCGGGGGCCACCCAGATGGCCACCTGTGGCGGCCGGCACGCCGCTGCAAACTTGATCCACCACGGCCGGGATGCGGTCGCTTCTTCAGCAGAGCTCGTCCGGCCGGTCCCAGCACTGGAACGCTCAGCCGGACGCCGACATGAGTCAGGACGACGAGTTGACCCTGCGCGCTACGGACGCCGCACGAGGTGATGCGGCGTGACAAGGCGAGTGGTGATCACCGGCATGGGGGTGACCGCTCCCGGCGGCGTCGGAATTCCCGCGTTCTGGGAACTGCTGACCACCGGGCGGCCGATGACCCGGCCGATCACTCTGTTCGACGCCACCGGGTTCCGGTCACGCATCGCGGCGGAGTGCGACCTGCACCCGGCCGGGCACGGCATGAACACCCGGGACACCCGCTGGCTGGACCGCTACCTCCAGTTCGCCGCCACCGCCACCACCGAGGCGCTGCGCGGTTCGGGGCTCAACGCGGTCGAGGAGGACGAGTGGCGGGTCGGCGTGGTGATGGGCACCGCGCTGGGTTCGGCGGCCTTGCTGGAGCAGAACTACGTGGTGATGAGCGACGGTGGCGCGAAGTGGGAACTGGACCACCAGTACGGCTCTCCGCATCTGCACCTGGCGTGGACGCCCAGCATGCTCGGCGCGGAGATCGCCCGGCTCTGCGGCGCCCGCGGCCCGGTGCACACGGTGTCGAGCGGCTGCACGGCCGGGATCGACGCGGTCGGCTACGCCGCCCAGCTCATCCTGGACGGCGATGCCGACGTGGTGGTGACCGGCGGCGCCGAGGCGCCGATATCACCCGCGACCGTCGGGCGCTTCGACGCGATCGGGGTGACGTCGTCGCGCAACGACGATCCCGAGCACTCCTGCCGGCCGTTCGACCGGGACCGCGACGGCTTCGTCCTCGGCGAGGGCGCCGCGGTCCTGGTTCTCGAGGAGCTCCGGCACGCCGTCCGGCGAGGCGCGACCGTGCTGTGCGAGATCGCCGGCTACGCCACGCTGAGCAGCGCGCACCACATGACCGGGCTGACCACCGACGGCAGGGTGCTCGCGGTGGCCATCACCCAGGTGCTCAACCAGGCGCGCCTGGGCCCCACGGAGATCGACTACATCAGCGCGAACGGCACCGGAACCCGCCAGAACGACCGGCACGAGACCAACGCGGTCAAGCTGGCGCTCGGACAGTGGGCGTACTCGGTGCCCATGAGCTCGATCAAGTCGATGGTCGGGCACGCGCTCGGCGCCAGCGGGGCGATCGAGCTGGTCGCGGCCGCGCTGGCCATCGAACGCGGCGTGGTGCCACCGACGGCCAACCTGACGGTGGCGGACCCCGAGTGCGATCTGGACTACGTTCCCGACACCGCCCGCGAGCACCCCGTCGGCGTCGCGCTGTCGCTGGCCAGCGGGTTCGGCGGGTTCCAGTCCGTGATGGCCTTGCGCCGCCCCGATTCTGGCCGCGTGGAAAGGAGTCGGCCGTGACTGTCACGGCCGTGATCACCGGGGTCGGCCCGGTCGCGCCGGGCGGCGTCGGCGCCACGGAGTTCTGGCAGGCCACCGCCGCGGGCCGCAACCTGTTGGCGCGGATCACCCGGTTCGACCCCGAGGGCAACCCGGTCACCGTCGCCGGCGAGGTCGGCTTCGACGCCGACGAGCTGATCGAGCACCGCTACCTGGTGCAGACCGACCGGGCCACCCAGTTCGGTCTCGCCGCCGCCGACCTCGCCATGGCCGACGCGATGTTCTCGCCGCCCGCGCTCAATCCCTTCGCCGCCGGCGTGATCACCACCAGCTGTGTCGGCGGCGCCGAGTCCGGGCAGCGTGGGCTCGGCAACCTGTGGCGCTGCGGCCCGCACCACGTCAGCCCCTACCAGTCGATCGCGCCGTTCCACGCGGCGACGACCGGGCAGGTGTCGGTCCGCGACAGCATGAAGGGGCCGTGCGGGGTCCTCGTCACCGACGAGGCCGGCGGTCTCGACGCGCTGGCGCACGCCCGACGCGCCATCCGACGCGGCGCCCGGATCATGATCGCGGGCGCGGCGGAGGCGCCGCTGTGCCCCTACGCGCTGGCGCCGCAGTACTCCGCGCGAATGCTCAGCGAGTCGGCCGATCCCGCCACCGCCTATCTCCCGTTCTCCCACGGCGCAAGCGGATACGCGCCGGCCGAGGGAGCCGCGATGTTCGTGGTGGAGTCGGCGGCCGACGCCGCCGAGCGGGGCAGTCGGCCCAGGGCCGTGATCGCCGGGCACGGTGCGACCTTCAGCGCGGTCGCCGCCTTCGACCCGTCCGGCGAGGGGCTGGCGATGGCGTGCCGCAAGGCCCTCGCGGCGGCCGGCTGCCAGCCGGAGGACATCGACGTCGTCTTCGCCGACGCGACCGCCATCCCCACGGCCGACCGCGCCGAGGTCACCGTGATCAAGTCGCTGTTCGGCACGAAGGTCCCGGTGACCGCACCCAAGGCCGGGTTCGGTCGGGCGTACGCCAGCGCCTCCGCGCTGGACGCCGCGGCCGCCGTGCTCAGCCTCGATCACGGGATCATTCCGCCGATCCCGGCGCTCGCCGAGCCGATCGACGAACTCGACTTCGTCGTCGGCGCCCCGCGCCAGGCCGAGTTGCGCACCGCGCTCGTGCTCGCCCGTGGGTACGGCGGCATGAACTCCGCACTCGTCCTGCGCCGCCCGGATCGCTGACGCCGGCTGGCGACCACCGGTCGCGTCCACCCGCGGTGCCCGCAACCATCTGCTAAGGCGTTGAACCATGTCCTCCATCCCCGAGCTGACCTACCAGGAACTCGCGTCGGTCATCCTCAAACACGTCGGCATCACGGTGAACGTCCACCGGTTGAGCCACCGACTGACGACGTTCACGGACATCGGGGTGGACTCCCTCGGCATGCTCGCGGTCGTCCGCGAGCTGGAGCACCGCCGGCGGGTCGATCTGGGCGCGAAGGCGGCGCAGGACTGCCCGACCCCCCGCCAGCTCATGACACGTCTGCGCGAGGCCCAGAGCGGCGTGGTGTGACCGGTGACGTCGCATATCGAGAACGAGGTCCTCATCGGCGCGCCGGTGGACGTCACCTGGCGGCTCGCCAATGACATCCGGCACTGGCCCGACCTGTTCGGCGAGTACGCGTCGGTGCGCCTGCTGCACCGCGACGGCGCCGCGTCCCGGTTCCGGCTCACCGCACCGCCCGACGCCCGCGGCCGGGTGCTCAGGTGGATTCTCGAGCAATTGAGCGACCCCACGCGCCGGACGGTGCACGCCCGGAGAATCGGGCCGGGGCCGCTCGAGCAGCTGTCGATCCGGTGGTGCTGCACCGGGATCGGCGGTATGGCGACGCGCCTGCGCTGGATCCAGGACTTCACGACGCGGCCGGACACCCCGATCGACGACTCGGCGATGATGTCACGTCTCGACTTCGGTTCGAGCACGCGGCTGGATCTGCTGCGCCGCAGGATCGAGTCGGCAGCTCGCGCGGAACGGCTGGCCGGCGGCGGGTGAGGACGGCGTCGCCGGCGGGACCGCGGTGGTCTCCCGTGACGGGATCACATGGTGGAGCACCATAAATCGGCCAGTGAGGTCGCCAGCCCGATACGGGGACGCCAGCCCAACGACCGCTCCGCGATGGTGACATCCGCCTGTTGCCAGGGAATCTCCGCAGCCGGCCCGGGCGGGGCATCGCTTTCCCTTATCTCGCCCCGAAGTCCGACTATGCGCGTCATGGTGTCGGCGAGCGTGCGCAGTGGGACGCCGCGCCCGCTGCCCACGTTCACCACCGGCCATTCCAGCGAGGCCGCCGTGACCGCCGCCTCGACCGCGCCCGCGACATCGCGGACGTCGACGAAGTCGCGAACGACGTCCAGCGGTCCGAGCACGACATCGCCGTCCGTCCCGGCCGCCCGTCTGATCTCCGCCACGACGGGTCCCACGACGCTGTCCACCGACATCCCTGGTCCGATGGCGCTGAACACCCGGAGCACCGTCGCCTCGAGCCCCGCGGTCCGCGCCGTCATGACCAGTCTGGTGGCGGCGAGCTTGGTGACGCCGTAGGCCCCTTCCGGGCGGACCGGCGCGTCCTCGTTGATCGGTCTTCCCACGTCGGCCATGCCGTACTCGGCCGAGCAGCCCAGGTGCACCAGGCGAATCGGCAGGTCGCTGTCCAGCAACGCCTCCACGAGGGACGACGTGGCCGTGACGTTGCCGGTGACCATCGCCGCCGGATCACCGTTGGTGACGCCGGCGCAGTTGACCACGACGTCCGGCATCACCGCCTGGAGCATCGAGCCGATCGCGTCCGGACCGCACACGCCGAGGTCGAGCGAGATGTGCCAGGGGGAGGCGGCCAGCGGCGACCGGCCCAAGGTGATCACGGTGAGGTCCCGGTCGTGGGCGAGCCTCCGAAAGACATGGCGGCCGAGGAATCCGGCGGCGCCAAGGACCAGAACACGTCGCATGCCGTTCTGCACCTCTTTCACTAATCGGATCGGCACCACCGGACAAGCCGGCAAAGGGGCGATCCACAACCACCACCACGCACACGAGCACGGCCTCGATGTCATACCGCCTCCGCACGACATCGAGCCGGAACCGTTGACGGCGACCAGATCGGGTAACCGAAGACGATCAAGCTCACTACCGCTGGACGATTATGGCCACAACTCGTTATCCGTCCTACGAAGAACGGTATTCTTCACCCATCCGATAACCACGGCCAGCCGGTAGCGCCGAGCGACCCGACACCGTTCAACCGGTCGCGCAGCCACCGTCACCCGAGTGTCGCAAGTTGCACATCTCAACGTGACGACAGGTAGTCGCTCGCCAAACCTTGCCGAACAGCAAGCGATGAACCGGACACAACGGACAGGGCCAACCGGGTTTATCACTCTCTGTAGTCAAGTGAGCAGAGCTCGTGACCACTCATACGATCCGAGTCCGTTTCTCCCAGCTCAGCCCGGGAATGGAGCCGATCCATCGTGAGCACCGCCGTGCGCGAATTCACGCACACAAGATCCTCACGCCGGCTATCGGCGAACTTGTTTCGGGTGTCAAGCACCGCGACGCGATCGACGGACCGGACCGCGGCCATGTGGTGGGCCGGGACAAGAAGCGCACACTCGCGCGCGACCTTGCCCATGGCGTTTGCCGGCATCATTAGGTCGAATTCGTCCAGGTCGGCGGTTCGCGCCGCGGGCGCCGGGGCGCCCGCGTCGTCCGGCTCGCGCTCTGGCTGCGGTTCCCGCTCGTCATCGTCGCTGTGGTCGGCACGGTGCCGGTCCGATGGAACGAGCAGGTTCAGATGCAACACGATGTGGTCATTCCTTCGCTTCCGATGGTTCGATGGCATCCGCCACGCTGTCCAGATCCGCCTCGGCCAGATCGCGCAGCCACCGTTCGCAGCCCAACGTTCGAGACAGCGCGACGCGCTCCAGGTCCGACTCCGGCATCCGGTCGCACGCCGACCGCAGCCGGCCGCTGTCGACGAGCCCCAACCGCGCCAGCGCGGAGTCCTCGCACAGCGCGAGGAGGTCGGCGCGGAGCCGGTCGGGCGCGGCGGGTTCCGGGACCGCCAGCGCCGGTTCGAGCGGGCGGCGCACCGTTGCCTGCGGGACGACGCCTCGCACTGCCTCGACGAGCAGCGCCCGGTCGCGCCCGGGCCTCGTGCGCTCGTGCGGGCGGACGGCCAGGCACGCCTCCACCACTCGATCGTCGAGGAACGGAGCCGCGATCGCGACGCCGGCCGACGCGACCAGGCCGGCGAGGCCGCGCATGCGGTAGGCCACCTGACGGACCGCCCACAGCGCGTCGTGCCGGCCTCGGGTCCGGGCCAGTGGACGCACGTCCGCCGCCACATCCGCGATCAGCTCACGCACCGCGTCCGCGGCGTCAGCGGTCGCCCACGCGGGAAGCCGGAAGGGGGATCCCCAGCCGGTCGGCGCGGTGTCGCCCGCCGACAGGCCCGCCGTGAGCGCACGCCCCATGCCGACCAGCCAGCTGCCGTAGTCGCGTCGGTCGGTCCAGATCTGCGCCACCGACCTCCGCGACCAGCGCTGCGCCTCCCGATAGCCGCGGGCACGGGACAACGCGAGGAACGGTCGGGTCAGCGCGAGGTCGCAGAGGTAGGCCGAACCATCTTGCAGCACCTCGGAAGCGCCGCTGTCGGCCAGGTGCACCCGGCAGCCCGCCGCCGCCAGTCGGTGGGCCGTGGCAAGCACGTTCGCCCGGTTCTCGATACCGGTGAGCGGCTCGTCCCCCGCAGGTCCGGGCACCGCCACATCCGCGTACGGCGGCCACACCTCCCAGGGCGACACCGCCAACCGCCGAACATGCGGCAGTCCCCGCGCCGCGAGCTCCACGCCGGGCGAACGACCGTCGCCGGCGGCGATCAGGACGGTGAGCTGTCTGCCGTTGCCAGCGGCCAGGTAGCAGATCGCGACCGACTCGATGCCGCCGGCGAGATCGCAACTGAGCGCCGGCTCCGTGTAGGCACGGCCCCACACCGCGGTCTCGAGGGCCAGCCGCAGCGCGCTCGCCCCCGGTTTCAGTCCGAGGTTCGGTTCCGGTGGCTCCCACCATCGCACCACCCGGCCGGCGCCGGTGTCCGACACGGACAGATAGCTGTCCCCCGCGACCGCGAAAACTCCTTGCCACAGCGTGTCATCCGCCAACGGGTACGGCGCGTTCGGCACGAGCAACCGCGCGGCCAGACGGCTCCGGGCCACCACGGCGCCGGTCATCCGGGCCAGCACGTCGCCCCGGTCCGCCGCCACCGTGACGCCGTCGACCAGGGCGTGGAACACCCGACGCAGTCCGGAAACGCTGCCCTGGACCCGCGATCGGCCGTCCACCGACGCGATGAGGTGAAAACTCCCGGGCAGCGAGGCCGCGACCGCGTCGACGTCGGCGACGTCGCGGATCCGCGAGGCCCACTGCGCGAGCGCGGCGGCGCCGACCGGACAGTGCCCCACGACGGCCAGCCGCGTCGTGCCGACCTCGGCGAGCAGGAACTCGCCGTCCGACCACCGACCCACCAGCCACGGCCGTCCCGAGCAGTGGTCGATCCGCGTGGCCGAAGGTGGAATCCCGGCCGCGGCCGCGGTGGCGCGTTCGGTGTCGGGCAGCACGACGAACCACGCCGCGCCGGGCTGCGCCGCCGGCAGGCGCCGGTCCGGTCGCACGTCCCTGGTTGCGCACACCGCTTTCCCTACTTCGATCGAAAGGCGTCAACGACTTCGGGGTCCATCCGCATCGCCCTCACCGGCAGGCGCCGGGCATCCCCGACCGATGCCCGGCGCCTGCCGCCTCAGGCCATCTTTAAGGCTTGGGTGGGCCGATCGCCCAGACGCCCTCCGGTCGGCGACGCGAATCGGCCACGCCGCGCGAACGGGCCGGTCCCCCGCCACGCACGTCGATCCCGGGTGAGCGGCGGGCGAGGTCAGCCCGCCGTGGACGTCCGCAGCCACAGTTCGCACGCGACGGTCTGCTGCAGCGGCTCGTGCAACCGGTCCGGCGAGATCGGATACCGGCACGCCGCCCGCAGCTGGCCGGTGTCGACGAACCCGAGGTCGGCCAGGCGCGAGCCCTCGCACAGCACGAGCAGGTGGCCGCGGTTGGCCCGGATCCCGGCCTCCTCGTCGGCCGAACGGTCCACCTTGCCGTTCCTGGCCTGCAACCGCGCCGGGACGATGCCCCGCATCGCCTCCGTGATCAGCGGCTTGCGCCGGCCGGGGGCGGCCCGTTCGTGCGGCCGCACCGACTGGCACGCCTCGATCACACGGTCGTCGAGGAACGGAGCGGCCACGGCTGTCCCGGTGGGCGCGGCCAGTTGGCTGAGCGAACGGACGAGCCGGGCGCGGCCCCGGATCGCCGAGAGGTCGGCGTGTCGCCCGCGGGTGCTCGCCAGCGGAGCGGCCGAGCCCGCGATGGCGGCGAAGCTCTCCCGGATCAGCGCGCGGGCATCCGGCGTCACCCACGGCGGCAGCGTCGGCGGGATGTCCCACTCCAGATCGGTCAGGCGCAGTCGGGAGCCGCCGCCGGCCAGTTGGACGCCCGAGGAGCTCAGCCAGGACGAGTACGGCTGCGCGCGCAGCGCGGTGACCATGCTCGGCAGCAGGGGCCAGCGCGTCCGGGCCCGGAATCCACGGAACATGTCCACCGCGCGCAGCGGGTGGGTGCGCAGCATTGTGTGCAGGTGACTGGGCGCGCCATCGAGCACCTCGTCGCCACCGTGACCGGTCAGGTGCACCTGCGATCCGTGCGCGGCCATCCGCCGGTAACCGGTCAGCAGCTTCGCCCGGTCGATCACGCCGACGGAGGGCTCGTCCAACGTGTCGTCGGCGCCGGCGATGCCGTCGTAGGGAAGGGGAAGTTGGTCGCGCGGCAACACGTCGTGCACGACGCCCGGCAGTTCGACGATCGCCCGGTCGGCCCAGGACAGGTAGTCATCCGCCGGGTCGAGGGTGCACGCGGTGTAGGCGATGAGCTTGCTCTGTCCTCGTGCGGCCAAGAACGTCACCGCCATGGAGTCCAGCCCGCCGGACAGATCGCAGCTGGCCGTCTCCGTTCCCGGCAGCCTGCACCGCACGGCGTCCGACAGCGCCGCCGCCAGCCGCCGGCCGCCCTCGCGCAATGGCAGCACCGGGTCCGGCGGCTGCCACCACCGGATCGTGCTGGCGCGCCCGCTCGCCTCGACGAGCAGGAACCGGTCGGCGGGCAGCGCCGTCACGCCCTGCCACATCGGCACGTCGTCCAGTGGGTGCGGGCACATCGGATCGAGCAGCGACAACGCGACCGCGTGCTGGTTCAGCTCGGCGCCGATGAGCCAGCCGAGCACATCGGCGCGGTCGGCCGCGATCAGCTGGCCGTCCAGCTCCGTGTGGAACACCCGCCGAACACCCGATGCCGTGCCCTGGATCCGCTGCCGGCCGCCCAGGTCCGCGATCACGTGACAGCTGCCCGGCATGCTCGCCAGCGCGGTATCGAGCGCGGACACGTCGCCCGTCCGTTCCACCAGCCGGGCCAGGTGGTCCATCGAGACCGCGGTGTGCCCGATCAGCGCGACACGCGAGCGGCCCGCCACGTGGAGCATGATCTGGTCGTCCGGCCAGCTGCCCACCAGCCACGGTCTTCCCGACGGATAGGCCACCGAGCGGGTCGCGTGGTGCAGCAGTGCGAGAACAGCCTCGGCTCGCGTGGGCACGTCCGGCAGAACGACGAACCACGGTGTCCCGAGCGTCAGGTTGGGAAATCGCATTATCCCTCGGCAGCGTATAATTCTTGCGTTTGTGGTAGGGAGGCGCGACAGCGGCGGCGGCCGCGCGAACCGCGGAGAACGCAACCGCGGAAATCGAGCGGCAACCACCGCCGTGGTCCTCAGGCGCGCGCAGCCAACCGCACGCGGTTCACCCGTTCCGGCGGGTCGTCCACGCCTGCGCCCCCAGGTCGACGCGGCCTCCTGCCCCGCTCGCCGACGCGCCGGAACGGCGAGGTGGTGGCGACGAGTGGAGTTCGCGGCAGTATGAGCATGAACGGAATCAACTCCTCGTGAATCTCCGCGACCACGTGCAGAAAAAATCCATCGACATAATCTGCGCACCCTGACACCGCCGCGCCGGTATCTGTCAAGAGATCGCGGTCAACACCGTAACAACGACGTCACCATCACAGGAAGGGGCCATTCAACTGGCCCTGGGAACTGAGAACCCAAAATATGGAGAACCAGTCCGGCCGATTATCCGGCTCCGGACACGGAAATATTCACGCAGCCCACGCGCCGGCCCGAGGGCGCGTCACCAGATCACCGGCGAGGTGGCTCCCACCGGTCCCGGCGCCCCGCGCGGGCGATCTCGTGCCGGCCGGAGTCGTGTCGCTCGGCCGGCACGAGACCCCGCGACGGCCGGACGGCCGTCGCGGGGGACAGCCCGCGACCGCCACGCACCGGCGGACCGTCGGATCCGCCCCCGAGTTCGTCGATCACGAGCGCGACGACGAGCACCGACGCCACGGCGACGCAGATCCCGCCCAGCGTGTCCGTGGCGTAGTGCCAGTTCCGCCCCACGAGGGCGACGGAGACCGCCACGGACACGCCGAGCCCGAGCAGGATCAGCATCGCCTTGACCACTGTCGAGGTCAGCCACGCGCTGCCGAGAAACAGCACGAGGACGACCGTGACCACGGCGGCCGTGCCCGTGGTGTGGCCGCTGGGGAACGCCAGCTGCCCGTAACGGGTCCGCCCGACCGTCGGCTTGAGCAGAAATTCGGTCAGCAGCACCGCCGCGGTCGGGCCGACGACTGCGAACAGCACTGTCCGCCAACGGCCCAACGCGGCGCTCCCCAGTGCCAGGCCGACGACAAGGGCGGCGACGGGCAGCGGATCGCCGATCCTGATCACCTGTTCCATCAGACCGGCGTGGTGTCCGGCGAGCCGGTGCACCCAGTCGGCGACGAACCGGTCCACGCCGGCGGGCGAACTTCTTTGATGGAACGACGCACCGAGCCCACCCACGATGACGACGCACAACAGCACGAGCATCGTGGCGGGGTAACGCAGCCGTGCCGGAACCAACAACTCCATGTCGCGACGAATATTTTCAGCGAGCACAATTCACACTAGGCCGACAAGGACGTGACCGGGGCCACGTCACTCGGATGGACGTCGACCATACGGCTGGCGGCGGACCACCGACGTGGCCGCATACCGTCACTCGCGTTCGGGGCAGACTTGCTTCAGCTCACGAAGAAACATCGCCACCGATCCTTGAGGGAACGCCAGGATCGGCCCGCTCGGATTCTTGGAGTCGCGTACCAGGGTACGGTCCACACGTACCGCCAGCTCAACGCACGCGCCCTGCCCGACACTCCGACTGCTCTTGCGCCAGGCCAGGTCCGCAAGATCAAGGTTGTGCAACTACAGCTCCTCAGTGATTCGGTGGATAAGTTGGATCGTTCCCCGGGGATCGACCGCCTTGCGGCACAGATGGTCGAACACCCGCGAGTAGTCGGTGATCTCATCGAACTTCTCCAGGTAGAGACCGCCGACCTGGGTTTCGAGATAAATGACGTCCCGGTCGCTCGGCTCCGGAAACCGGAGCATGACAAAGGGACCAAACATGGCCGGATGCGCTCCGGCGGAAACCGGCAGCGCCCGCACCGTGACGTTCGGCAGCTCGGCGAGCTCGACGAGATGTCGCAGCTGCTCGCGCATCACCGCCCGCCCGCCCACTGGACGCCGCAGAGCGGCCTCGCTGTGCACTACGTGCAGCTCAAGCGGCCGCTCGTCGTGTAGCCGGCATTGCCGCTTCAGCCGAAGCTCCACTCGTCTGTCGATCTCGTCGACGGACGACGCGTCCACTGTGGCCAGTGTGACAGCAGTAGCGTAGTCGCGTGTTTGCAGCAGTCCGTTGACCACCTCGCCTTCGTATGTGCGGCATTCCGCCGCCTCGGCCTCCAACCCGACGTAGGTGGCCAACCAGTCGGGGATCACATCACTATAACTGTGCCACCACCCCTTCTTCCCGGAATCCCTCGCAAGCTGGATCAGGCGGGCGGCCTCGACCCCGGTGACGCCATACAAATCCAGCATGAGTCGCACGTCACCGACGCTGACCGCGCCCCGTCCCTTCTCAATGCGAGAAATCTTCGGATGCCGGCAGTCGAGGTACGCGGCGACATCCTCGAGCTTCATGCCTGAAATCTCTCGTAGTCTCTGCAACTCGGCCGCCAGGCGCCTGCGGCGGACTGTCGGACTGTAGTCAAGGGCCATCGACACTCCTTAGATTGCCGACACGACCCCCACGGTCTCCCGCTTATCAGGAGTATGGGGCTGCAGCGGGGCCAGTACACAAGCTGGATCGAACTCTTGGGGGTCCGCCGAAGGTGTTCTCTTGTGGAGGGGCCGTTCGGCGTAACGCCCGGAAAACCTCGATGGCCGATGTACAGCTCTGTACGTACACGGCAGGCTCTAGCCACACAAGACGTACAGCCCAGGAGATGACCGAACGTGAACCGTGTTCATTCACTGGGCAACATTTCAGGAGCCGACGGACGGCGGGACGGGATGCTCGAGGAAGCAACCGGACGACGCCGCGGATCACCGGTCACGCCCTCCGCGCCGTCCGCGCTGTCGGCTCCTGTCACTGGCACTGGGAGCACGTTGTCGCGCCCCCGCCCGGTGCCAGCCCCGCCGGGTGGCGGTGCGGCAGTTCTCCGCCGCGGCGCCCATCGCCACCCGGCCCTCTGCTGCGGTGGGGACGGGTTGTCCCCGTACCCGTCCTCACCGCACCCCACCGGCGCCGGCCCGATCCGGCCGGCGCCCGCGAGACGCCGTGCGGCGTAGGGCCCGCCTTGTGGCTGGCAGGCCGCCTACTCGCCGCACGGTTCACCGCGGTGGGGCCGGAACCCGTACGCCCCTCCCCATCCGGCCCCACCGCGCCTCCATCCATCCACCGCGATTCCGGTGGCAGAACGAATCAGGTGATCGATCATGCTCAACGTCGCCGTGCCCGCGGACCGCCCACTCGAACAGATGGCGGCACGGGCGCAGGCATACCAACAGCTCTACGAGTGGCCGGTGTGTGTGTCCCCGGACCGGGGCGAACTCGTGCTCTCCGTGCGCGCCGGTGTCGACGCCATCGCGGTCCGCGGCGAACTCGGCATCCAGACCCAGCGCCTGCTGTGCGCCCGCCTGCTCGCGGGACCCGTGCTGTTGCTGCCGAAGGACGATCCGGAGCAGCTCCCGGACTGGGTGTTCCTCACCGGTCCGGCGCAGAACCTGTCCCGGCAGACGGTGGCGGACATCGGCCGCGCCGATGTCCGGCTCTGGCCGCACGACGAGTTCGTCCCGCTGCCGCCGTCGCGGCTGCCCGGCGGCGAGGTCCGCTGGTCCACCAGTCCCGTCCTGGGGCGTCCACTGCCCCCGTGGATCAGCGTGATCGGGGCGATGCGCTGGTGCGCCGCCAATGGCGGCGCACCGTGACGTGCGCCTGTTGCGCTCACTGCATGTGCGCGGTCGAGCTGGTGCTCGCCGTGGTGGGCGTGTTGCCCGACATCGTGATGGCGGTGCGGGACTGGCCCGGGCGGTCGAACCGGTCGGCAGGCGCTCGCACCATGAGCCGCCCGCCGGGCGCACCCGCCGGACGGCTGGACCTGGCCCACCCCGAAGGCGTCGGTTCGGTGCACCGACGGCGCATGAAGCGCGTTCGCCATCACCCGTAGTCGTCCGCAGGCAAGCCGACTCAGCTCAAACCAACGTTGATCACCCAGTGGGGGCAGTACATGGATCAGTCCAGCCGAAGCCACGGCTCCGCCAACGGCTGGGCGCCAAGCACGGCGCTGTTGCCCCGTGGTCTCTGCCTTCCCGAGGTGCACCTCATCGGTGGCACCCGGGCCGAGGCCATCAAGCTCGCGCCGGTCGCCGAGGCGATCCGCGCCCGGGGCCGCATGGGCTGCCAGATGGTGGCCACCGGCGAGCAGGAGCTCGTGTTCGACCAGGCGCTGGAGGTGTTCGCGATGCGGCCGGACATCCGGCTGCCGGTCGAACCGCGCAGCGGTCGGCCCGAACTGCTCGGCTCGCTCATCCGGCTGCTGGACGAGCACTTCGCCCGTCGCCGGCCGGCGGCGGTCGTGGTCCAGGGCGACAGCACGACCGCGCTGGCCGGTGCGCTCGCGGCGTTCTGGCGCGGGATTCGCGTCGTCCATCTGGAAGCCGGCCTGCGCACCCATGACCTGCGCGCGCCGTTCCCGGAAGAGGCCAACCGGCGCCTGGTCGCCCGCGTCAGTTCGCTGCACCTGGCCCCGACCACCGGCGCCGCCGCCAACCTGCACGCGGAGGGGATCAGCGGTCCCGGCGTGCTGGTGGTCGGCAACACCGTCGTCGACGCGCTGACGCGGGTCGCCGGCCGGCCGGTCAGCTACCACGACCCCCGTCTCGCGGCCGTGGAATGGCGGGCACGCAGCGGTCAGACCCGGCTGGTGCTGGTGACCGTGCACCGCGTCGAGTCCCTGGGCGCGCCGCTGACGCGGATCATGAACGCGCTGCGCACGCTGCTGGAGCGCTATCAGGACGTGGAGATCGTGTTGCCGATCCACCCCAACGACGCCGCGCGCAAGCAACTCATGACCGGGTTGTTCGGTGTCGACCGAGTGCACTTCACCGCGCCGCTGCCCTATGACGAGTTCTGCCAGCTGCTCGCGACCGCCCGCCTGGTGCTGTCGGATTCCGGTGGCGTGCAAGAGGAAGCGCCCACGTTCGGGGTGCCGGTGCTGGTGCTGCGGGACCTGACCGAGCGGCTGGAAGCGCTGGAGTCCGGCGACTCCCGGCTGGTGGGCTCCGATCCGCAGGTGATCGTGGACCTGGCGGCGCGCATCCTCGACGAGCCCGCCGAGCGCGGCGCCGGCGCCCCCAACCCGTTCGGGGACGGCTACGCCGCGCCGCGGGTCGAGCACGGCATCGCCTGGCTGCTCGGACTGGAGCAGCTGCCGCCGTCCGCTCCCTCGACGGTGCGGTACACGCCCTCGGAGCGCGTCTGGGGACAGCCGGCGGCCAGGACCTGACGCCCGCGGCCATTTCCGAAGCGGGCTTCTCCGGTCGGCCGGGTTCTTGGCGATCGTTCGCACAGCGCCTAGTCTGGCGTCCCGCACGCTGGCCGTGGACGCTATTCCCATGATCGCTCGATCAGTCTAGGGATCACGAGCAACCGGGCTAGCTACTCCCATCACACCGCCGGCAGGCGAAAAACGGCATCCCGCACGCTACCCTGGCACAGCGTTCGCCGAGGCCGTTTGTCCGCGAATGACGAATGCTCAGGACGGCGCATCCTCGTGCGGAATACAGAACTTCGCACTTGCCGCGTGTCGACGGCACATGGCAGAAGTCACGAGCACGATCCCCGGCCTCGCACCGCGAGCACATCATCGGATCATCGCGACAGGAGACCGGAAGTGGAGGATCGGCCAATACCTGAGTTGATTTCCGACCTGATCAAGCGCGCCAGGACGGAGCGCGGCCTGAGTCAGACCGGCCTCGCCATGTCCCTGGCCGACGTGTCGGGCCAGGACACTGTGACCCGCTCCGAGGTGTCGAGGTGGGAGCGCGGCAAGCGCATCCCCACCCGGCACTGGCTGCGCTGGCTCACCGTGGTCCTCGAGGTTCCGCTGGAGCGTCTCGAATGCTCGGCGACGTTCTCGAGGAGATTTCGGACGGTGAAATCGGTTGCGGACGTGCTTCCCATGGTCGGCGGAAGCGCCGAACCGGGCGCAATACCGCGCCAGACCTCGAACGATGTCACGATAAACCTCGAACATGACCGAGACACATTCCACACGCCGGGGGCCAAATAGTTGGCCTCTTACCGAGGCGCACCACCACCGGCAAGCTTTGCGGCAGGGTCCGCCGGCTTCCAGACGCATCGAAGCCATAGCGCACAGAAAGCAGCCGCAGACCCAGTAACAGCAGATCCTCCGGGAGGGGAATTCGCGATGTTCACCGCGACCCACCAAATTGGGCAACCCTCCTGACAAAACTAAGCGCTTCACCACTATTTGCTTGAAGGAGACAAAACAACATGAGGCGTTCTCTCTCGGCCCTCGTCGCAGCGGGTATCGCTGCGCTCTCGCTGGTCACCGGCGCCGCCACCGCGTCCGCGGCGCCGCAGACGGTGCCGAGCGCGCAGAAGTCCTTCACCTTCGTGATCGACCAGCTCGCCACCCGCGGCCCCAACGGCCCGGCCGACCAGTACATCCAGGTCAAGAACCTCAGCCAGGTCCCGCAGGACCTGAGCGGCTTCAAGATCGCGGTCGCGCCGAGCCCGTCCCAGATCTTCGAGGTGGCCACGATCCCGCAGGGCACCATCCTGCAGCCGGGCCGGGTGTACGTCATCGCCAACCCGCAGGGCTACAGCGGCCCCGTGGTCGACCAGTTCTTCACCAGCACCGTCCCGCTCACCGACCGGGTCGGCGTCGCGCTGCTGTCCCCGTCCAACGTCACGATCGACTCGGTGGCCACCATCGCGTCGTCGCCGTTCGTGATGGGTGCGCCGGCCTCCCCGCTGACCAACGACCAGCCGCTGGCGCTCGTGCGGTTCACCAACACCAACAACAACGCGGTCGACTTCCACATCGCGCCGCGGACCCCGGGCCTGCCCAGCCCGGTGTCGCTCTTCTCCTCGACCGGAATCTGACAACCTTCTCCACCGCGGCGCGGTGACCCGGCCGGGCCCACCGGTCGAGCCGACACGCCGTCATGACAATGGGCCTACCGAGACTGATGTCTCGGTAGGCCCTTGTCGTTTCGCCAGTGTGTTACTACGGCCGGCCGCTCTCGCTCAGGCCGTACCTGCGGTGCAGTGCGCGCAGCGGCGGGGGCGCCCACCAGGTCCATTTGCCCGTCAGCCCGATGAACGCCGGCACCAGGACCGGCCGCACGAGGTACGCGTCCAGCAGGACGGCCAAGCCGGCGCCCAGTCCCATGAACTGGATGAACGACACCCTCGAGATCACCAGGCCGAGGAACGACACGCACAACACCGCCGCGGCCGCGCTGATCACCCGCGCGCTGTGCGACACCCCCTGGATCACGGCGGGCCCCAGCGCCATCCCGGCGTTGTGCTGCTCGGTGATCCTGGCCAGCACGAACACCTCGTAGTCCATCGAGAGTCCGAAGGTGATGCAGAAGACCAGGATCGGGAACACCACGGACTGCGTGGTCGGGGTGAACCCGAGCAGCGTCTGCAGGTGGCCGTCCTGGAACACCCACACCATCGCGCCGAACATGGAGACGAGTGTCAGCAGGTTCAGCACCAGCGCCTGCAAGGGCAGCACGACGCTGCCGGTGAGCAGGAAGAGCAGGAACAGCGAGGACAGCGCGATCAGCGCGAACGCGAGGGGCGCTCGGTCGGCGATCGCCGCCGTGACGTCGACGAGCTGTGCGGACTGCCCGGTCACCAGCACCGCGCGTCCGGCGGGCACCGGCAGTGCTCGGACCGCGCGGACGAGGTCGGCGCCTCGGGCCGAGTACGGCTCGGCGTCGGTGAGCACCGACAACCACGTCGTGCCCGCGTACTGGAACCGCGTGCCGCCCGCGCCCATCGGCGCGATCTGCGCGCCGTGGGCGAAAGAACCGGCGGCGCTGTCCACCCGACGTACCCCCGCCACCCCGGACACCCGCTGCGCGTAGTCGGCCAGCTCGTAGGTCGCCTCCCGGCTCGACCCCCACTGCTGCGCCACGACCGACAGCGAACCGTCGCTGGTCGCCGGGAACTGCTCGCGCAACTGGTCGGCGACCTGCCTGCTCTCCGCCTGCGCCGGCAGCACCCGCTCGTCGGCGAGACCGAACTGGACGTGCAGCAGCGGCGCGCCGAGCACCAGCAGGAACATGATCACCGGCATGGCGGTCGAGATGGGATAGCGCAGCACGACCCCGGCCAGGCGGCCCCACCGGCCCACCGCGTGACCGCTGCGGATTCGACGCCAGGGCAGCGGCCACATGTCGATGCGGTCGCCGAGCAGCACCAGCAGCGCCGGCACGACGACAGTGGCGCCGAGCACCGTCACGCCGACCACGGCGACGCCGGCGTAGGCGAACGAGCGCAACAGGTACTGGTCGAACACCAGCAGACAGGACAGCGCGACGGCCACCGTCGCGGCGCTGAACAG
Organism: Kutzneria sp. CA-103260; assembly: GCF_018263855.1. Lineage (GTDB taxonomy): Bacteria > Actinomycetota > Actinomycetes > Mycobacteriales > Pseudonocardiaceae > Kutzneria. The sequence continues at coordinate 7,391,327 of NZ_CP073318.1, forward strand.
GATCGTCCGGCCGGCGGTGCGCATGGTCGCGGTGAGCGCGGCCGCGATGTCGGGCCGCCGGCGGCGTTCGTCACGGTAGCGCGAGACGAACAGCAGGCTGTAGTCGACCGCGAGGCCGAGCCCGAGCGCGGTGGCCAGGTTGACGGAGAACACCGAGACGTCGGTGAACAAGCTCAACACGCGCAACGCGGCCAGTGTGCCGACGATGGCGAAGACGCCGATCAGCAGCGGAACACCGGCCGCGACGACGGTGCCGAACACGAGCAGCAGCAAGCCGAGCGTCAGCGGGATCACCACGGTCTCCGACGTGGTGAGATCGGCCTTGGCCTGCGCGTCCATGTCGTTGTTCGCCTGCAGCAGGCCACCGAAGCGCACCCGGATGCCGCCGGTGGCGCCCAGGGTGTCGTGCAGTTGTTCGATCCGCTTGGCCATCTGGTCGTCGTTCCCGATCACCCGCAGCAGGATCAACCCGGCTCGGCCGTCCTCGCCGCGCAGCTCGGCCACCGGTGTGTCCCAGTAGGAACCGACGAGCACCACCCCGGCGGCCAGCGCGAACCGCCGGGTCAGCGACTGGCCGGCCGCCGACACGTCGGGATCGTCGACGCGGCCGCCGGGCTTGTCCACCAGCACGACCAGGTTCGGGTTGCTGTTGGGGAACTTCTCGGCCAGCAGCTCCCGGCCGCGGATCGACTCGGACTGCTCGACGTCGTAGCCGCCCACCTTGAGGTGTTCGACGGCGCTCACGCCGAGCACACCGGCGATCACGGTAAACAGGACCGCAGCGGCGATGACCGCCCTCGGTTGGTGGAGAATCAGGCGCAGCAGCCTGTTCCCGCCCACGGACGTCGTCGCGGGCCGGGGGATGGTCTTGTTCGTGCGGTTGATCACATCATTCACCTGTCGTGTGGAAGAACAGGACCGGAACAGGGCTCGTTCTGCCGGCGGCGGCGCGCCGAACGAGCCCGACATGGGACAACGTCCGTGCGTCAGCGGGCGCACGAACGTTGTCGGGACAAGGCGATGGCCGCTCGCTCAGCCAAGTCGTGCGAGTTCGTCGGCCAGCACGCCGACGGTGTAGGCGATCTCCTCGGAGGTGTGCTCCGCCGTCACGAAGAACCGCAGCCGGGCCTGCTGCTCCTCGACGGCCGGGTGGACGATCGGGCACACGCTGACGCCGCGGTCGTACAACGCGTTGGCCAGCACGAAGCTGCGCATGGAGGAGCCGACGATGCAGGGGACCACCGGTGTGTCCCTGCTGGCTCCGATGTTGATGCCGGCATCCGACGCGAGCATGGCGAACAACTTCGAGCGCTGCCGCAGCACGGTCAGCCGGTCCGGCTCGGCCCGCAGCTGTCGCATCGCGGCGAGCGCGGCGGCCGCGTTGGCCGGTGTCATGCCCACGCTGTACACGAAACCCGGCAGGGTGTAACGGAAGTAGTCGATGAGCGCGCGGCTGCCGGCCACGTATCCGCCGCAGCTCGCGAACGCCTTGGACAGCGTGCCCATCCAGATGTCGACGCCGGCGCGGTCCACGCCGAAGTGTTCGCCGATCCCCCCGCCGCTGGTGCCCAGCACGCCGATGCTGTGCGCCTCGTCGACCATCAGCATCGCGCCGTGCCGCTTCTTGATCCGGAGGAGCTCCGGCAGGTCGGCGATGTCGCCGTCCATGCTGTAGATGCCCTCGACGACGATGAGCACCCGTCGGAACTTCCGGCGCGCGCGGCCGAGCAGCTCGTCCAGTGCGGCCAGATCGCCGTGCGGGAAGGGTCGGCGGGTGGCGCCCGACAGCCGGCAGCCCTGCAGCACGCTGTCGTGCGCCAGCGCGTCGTGCACCACGAGATCGTCGGGCCCGAGCAGGTGCCCGATCACCGTGACGTTCGTGGCGTGGCCGCTGACCAGCGTGAGCGCGGCCTCGGTGCCCAGCAGGTCGGCGATCGCGCCGTCCAGCTCCGCGTGCAGCGGGCGATCACCGGACAGCATCCGGGCCGCCGAGACCGACGTTCCGTACCGGTCGAGCGCGTCCTTCGCCGCGGCGGTGACGGCCGGATGCCCGGACAGTCCCACGTAGTTGTAGCTGGAGAAGCAGATCAGGTCGGTGCCGCCGACCCGGGTGCGGCTGGCGTTGATCCCCTCGTGCGTCACGAAGTACGGGTTGCGCAGGCCCAGGCGATCCACGAGCTGGACCCGCTGCGCGGACTCGACGATCTCGGGGAACGCGGCCGGGTCGATGTTCTCCAGCGGCGGCTCCGGCGCCTCCTCGACCGGCTCGGTCCGCACGGCCGGCACGTCGATGACCTGCGGCAGTTCTGGCTCACGACGGTCGCGCTGCGCGTCGACCAGCCGCACGAGATCGTCCACCGTGACCTCGGCCGACAGCTGCTTGCCGTCCATCGGCAGTTCGGGCCACAGCTTGCGGATGACGGTGCCGAGGTCGGCGATCATGATCGAGTCGAACCCGAGATCACGGCCGAGCGACTGCTCGCCCCGCAGGTGCTCCGGCGGGTACACGCTGATCTCGGCGATCGCGGCGAGCACCTGGTCCCGGATGGGTGGTGCGTCCCGTGCGGGCGCCAAGGCGTTCGTGTGCTCGACCTTGGTGAGGGTGCGCAGCACGGTGAGCACCTCGTTGAGGAGGTTGACCAGGTCGTTCACGGGATAGTCCTCCGGTGGGTCGACGATGGTGGGACGGACGTCGCCCGGGGAGGCGACCGGCCGGACGCGCCCGCGCGGCGGCCGATGACGCGACGCGGTCCGGATCGAGTACGGCTGAGCGGCCAGCGGGGAGGACGGCAGCGTGGCCAGGTCGCGTTCGCCGTCGCCGAACAACGGCAGCAGATCCACCGGCAGCCCGAGCACGGCCAGCCGGACGAGCCCGGACAGGAAGACGCGGCCGTCGTCCGGTTCCGACTCCAGCGCGACGAAGTGGCAGCCAGTGGCGTCGGCGATCGACCGCCGGGCCATGGCGAGCAGTCCGTTCCCGCCGAAGACCTGGACGAAGACGCGGGCGCCGCTGTCGGCCACGGCCTGGCTGGCCGCCGCGAACCGCACCGGCGACGAGACGGATCGCTGCCACCAGCCGCGCAACTCGTCCAGGTCCGTGCAGCGCCGGCCGCTGACCGTGGAGACGAGCACCCGGCCGGAGCGCAGCGGCAGTTCGGCGATCCGCTCGGCGACCAGCTCGTCGGCGTCGGCCACCAGCGGCGAGTGGAACGCGTGCGAGACGCGCAGCGGCACCGCCGTCACCCCCGCTTCGGCGCAGCGCTCGGTGAGCATCGCCACCGCGCCCGCCGAGCCGCTGCCGACGACCTGCTCCGGGTGGTTGAAGCAGCCGGGCCACATGCCCTCGATCCCGGCGGTGAGCTCGTCGAACCGTTCCTCGGTGCTCTGCACGGCGACCATCCCGCCCGCCCCCCGGCTGCCGCCGTTGGCGATCGCCTCGCCCCGGTGCACCAGGAAGTCGATGGCGTCGACCGGGTCGAGCAGCCCGGCGGCGACCGCGGCCGGGAATTCGCCGACGCTGTGGCCCATCGTGATGTCGGGGCGGACGCCGAACTCGGCGAGCAGCGCGGTCGTCGCGATGCCCAGCGCGCCGAGGGCCGGCTGGCAGCGGCGGGTGTCGGTGAGAGCCGTCTCCGCGAGCTCGGGGGCGGATTCCCACCCCCACAGCAGCGACGCGAACGACGTCCCGGTCGAGGCGTGGACGCGGTCGTCCAACCGTTCGATCTCGCCGCGGAAGCTGCGGAAGCCGTGGTAGAGGTCGCTGAGCATGCCGACGCGCTGCACGCCCTGCCCCGGGTAGAGGAACGCCACCTGGCGTTCCTGCTCGGCGAGCGGCGCCGCCGCGGCGTGAATGCCCCGGCCGAGATCGCCGGCCTCGCCCGCGCGCAGCGCCGCCGCGGCGGCGCCGAGCAGATCGATCAGCTCGCTGCGGCCGGTCGCGACGAAGGCCACGCGCGCCGGCAGCGGTGCGCGAGTCGCCAGGGTGTACGCGACGGAGGACGGCGTCAGTCCGGGGTCGGCCACGATCTGTTCGCGCACCGCGGTCACATGCTCGGCGAGCAGCTCCAGCGAGTCGGCGGTGAGCAGGAACGGCACCGGCCGGTCGGCGCGTACGGCGGACCGCGCCGGCGCCTCCTCCAGCACGACATGGACATTGGTGCCGCCGAAGCCGAACGCGCTGACCCCGGCCCGTCGCGGGTGTTGCGGTCGGCTGCGCCAGGGCAGCGCCCGCTCGGCGATCGTGAGCCTCGCGCCGTCCAGCAGCGCGGCGTCGGGAATCGTCTCCGGCTGCGGCGGGATCGTGGCGTTGTGCAGCGCCAGCACGGTCTTGACCAGCCCGGCGATGCCGGCCGCCGCCATCGTGTGCCCGATCAACGCCTTGACCGAGGACACCCGGCACTCCGCGGCGCCGTGGTCGGATTCCTCCGCCCGCAGCGCGCCCAGCGCCTTGAGCTCCACCCGGTCGCCCACGACGGTGCCCGTGCCGTGTGCCTCGAAGAACTCGATCGTGTTCGCACTGACGCCGGCGTCGCGGTAGGCGGCGCGGAACGCCGTCAGCTGGCCCTCGACCCGAGGTGTCACGGGACCCTCGGACGCGCCGTCGTTCGACGTGCCGACCCCCTTGATCACCGCGTAGACCCGGTCGCCGTCGCGCACCGCGTCCGCCAACGGCCGCAGCACCACGACGGCGCCGCCCTCGCCGAGCACGAATCCGTCGGCGCGCTCGTCGAAGGGACGGCACACCCCGTTCGCCGACACCGCGCCGACGCGGCACAAGCTGACCAGGGCGTCGGGTGTGAGGTTGAGAAAGACACCACCGACCAACGCGACTGTGCAGGTGCCGGCCCGCAGATGGTGCACGGCCTCGTGCAGCGCGACCATCGCCGACGAGCACGCCGAGTCAACGGCGAACGCGGGACCGCCGAGGTCGAAGACCGAGCTGACGGCGCATGCCGCCATGTTCGGCATCGTGCCGGGCAGCGAGTACGCCTGGATCGGCGCGAGCGCCCCCTGCGCCGCGTCCTGGACGGCGGCCAGCAATGCCTCGTCGTCCTGCCCGCGGTGCAGCGACCCGTCGGCGAGCAGCATCGCGCGCAGTCGGGTCGAGGCGAGATCCTGGTAGTCGGACTGGTTCAGGCCGACGAACACGCCGGTGTGCTCCCGGTCGAACGGGCGGCGCTCCCATCCGGCGTCCTGCAACGACTCCCGCGCGAGATCGATGAACAGCCTGTGCTGAGGATCCATCGCGATGGCCCGCCGGGGCGGGATGTTGTAGTGCAGGGTCGCGAACCGCTCGACATCGTCGAGGAAGGCGACCTGATCGGTGTAGGCCGCGTGCGGAGAACGGCGATCGTGTGGATCGTAGAAGGTCTCGTGTCGCCAGCGGTCCGGCGGAATCGTGTCGAACTGCCGCTCCGCCTGGAGAATCACCCGCCAGTACTGCCCCACATCGGCCGCGCCCGGAAACCTACACGCCAAACCGACGACAGCGATGTCGCTCACGCGGCCACCCTGCCCAGACGCCGAATCCGTTGCTCTGCCCGGCAAACCGAAGTCGCGAGTCGGCGCGCGACCTCGCCACGATGAAGATCCACGCCCACAGTCTGTTGCCGGTGACCGGCCCGCAAAAGGGGGCCATACATCTGGCCCCGTACTCATTCTACAGCCGTGCTCGCATTCTCGGCCGTATCCCCGAGACGCCTCGTGTCACCGTCAGCCGAACACCTCCTTTCGTATGAGGCGCCGGGTGCGCACTCCCGACTGCTCACACTTGTCGACGATTCCCAGGTTCCACTGGTTGGCAGTGCCCTCCAAGAGGCCATACCGGTGGCCACCTCGTCGGCCGCCCCGGACCCGCCGAGGGTGAGACGCGGTCGCCGTCGACCGTCCCGGCGCCCGCCACCCCATGGCACCGAACGTCCACAAAGGACCACACGCCGGCCGGCGCCGGCCGGACCGACGCGCCTGACGCAACATCGAATTTCCCCAGAAGACAAATGACTGTAGCAAGACTTTCCCCGCCGCGGCGGGACGATCGTGGCCACATTCCGCCATGGTGCGGGAAAGACAGCCGCGCACCGCTCCGGACCCGAGTGTCGATCAGCGTCGTCGGCGCTACCGCGCCGATGACGTGATTCGGCCGCCGAAAACGCGAATCGGCCAAGTGCGCCCGTTGACGGGCCAGGATTTGCCCCCTAGCGTTCGGCCGTGATTCACCGGAGTCAACCAGGCGGCGCGCCGCGGTCGGCGACCCGCTGAACCGGCAATGGCGGAAGTCGACCCCGGTGACGCCGCCGTTCATCCAGCGGATCCCTTGGTGGGCAGCGTGACAAAACCAGCAGACTCGTCGACACGGCGGCGGACGGGCAACATGCCGGCCGAGGTCACCAGCTTCGTCGGCCGCCAGCGGGAGATCGCCGACGTCAAGCGGTGGTTGTCGCAGCGTCCGCTGGTCACGCTCACCGGGGTGGGTGGCGTCGGCAAGACCAGGGTCGCCCTGCGCGCCGCCCGCGAGCTGCGGCGGTCCTTCACCGATGGGGTGTGGCTCGTCCAGCTCGCCGGGCTCCACGATCGCGGCCTGGTGGCGCACACGGTGGCAGCGACGCTGAAGGCATACGACAACACCGGACGGGAGGTGTCCGCGGTCCTCGCCGACTACCTGCGCGATCGCCGACTGTTGCTGGTGTTGGACAGCTGCGAGCACCTGGTGGACGCATGCGCCCGGCTCGTCGAGGCAGTGCTGGCGGCCGCGCCGGGACTGCGCGTGCTGGTGACCAGCCGGCAGCCGCTGCGGACCCCCGGAGAACACGTCCTGCCCATCCCACCGCTGACGACCCCGAACCCCGAACGGCCGTTGCGACCGGACCAGGACAACCGTTACCCGGCCATGACACTGTTCGCGGCCCGGGCGGCAGCCGCGGCGCCGGACTTCGAACTCACCTCGGCCAACTGGGCTCAGGTCGCGCTGCTGTGCCACCGACTCGACGGGATCCCGTTGGCGATCGAGCTGGCGGCGGTGCGGGTACGCGTGCTGGGGCTTCGCCAGATCCTGGACCGCATGCAGGACCGCTACCAGTTGCTGATCACGCGGCGCTGGGGCGGGTCGTCGGGCCGGCACCGGGCGCTGCTCGCGACCGTCGAGTGGAGCTACGACCTGTGCACCCGCCAGGAGCGACTGTTGTGGGCCAGGGCATCCGTCTTCGCCGGGAGCTTCGACCTGCGGGCGGCGCAAATGATCTGTTCCGGCGACGGCATCTTCCCCGACGAGGTCTCCGACGCGGCGGCGGGACTGGTCGAGAAGTCGGTGCTGACCTGCCAGCGCGGACCCGATGGCCGGCGCTACCGGATGCTGGAGACGTTGCGGCAGTTCGGCGCGGACCGGCTGGCCGCGGACGAGGAGCGACTGACGTTGCGCCGCCGGCACCGCGACTGGTTCCTCCAGGTGGCGCGGTCCTGCGAGCGGGACTGGTTCGGCCAGGACCAGGAGCGGACGTTTCGCCGCACGCACGAGGAAAAGGACAACCTCCGGGCCGCGCTGGAGTTCTGCCTCACCGCACGGGGCCAGTCCCAGATCGGGCTGGGGCTGGCCGGCACGCTGTATTTCTACTGGGTTGGCTGCGGCTTCCTGGCCGAGGGGCGCCGCTGGCTGGACCGGGCCCTGGCACTGGACACCAGCCCGAGCCAAGCACGGGCCAAGGCGCTGTGGGTCAACGCCTACCTGTGCATCCTGCAGGGCGACTTCGCCGCCGCGATGCCGATGCTGCGCGAGTGCCTGGCCATGTCGGAGGTGCTTCGCAGCGACCTGCCGGCGGCGTACGCGGTGCACCGGTTCGGCTGCGTCGCCCTGTTGACCGGCAACCACGTGCGCGCCCAAGCGCTGTTCGAGGACGCGATCCGCCGCTACGCCGCGCTCGGTGAGCTGAACAGCAATGTGATCATGGCTTGGATCGAGCTGGCCATGGTCTCCGCGTTCCGCGGCGACCTCGACGGGGCGGTCGAGCTCTGTCTGCGGACGCAGCGCGTCTGCCTGGCGCACGGCGAGCGGTGGGCCTACTCCTACGCCCTGTACGTGTTGGCCTTCGCGGCGTGCACCAGGGGCGACCTGAGCGAGGCGATCCGTGACGCACGGGAGTGCGTCCGCATCAACCACATCTTCCGCGACCTCGTGGGCATCGTGCTCCCCATCGAGCTGCTCGCGCTGTTGGAGGCGTTGACGGGTGCGGCGGACCGAGCGGCGGTGTTGCAGGGCTCCGCCCGCACCATCTGGTCGTCGGTCGGTCTTGCCCTTTTCGGCTCGAACTACTTCAACGCCAGCCATGACACCTGCCAGGAGCTCGCCCGGAACGCGCTCGGGGACACGGGGTACGAGGCTGGCTTCCGCCAGGGCACCGAACTCACGCTGGACGAGGCGGTCGCCTACGCGCTGGGTGACACGACGCAGAGCATCGAGGACGACGCCGAGCAACCGGTAGCGCCGCCGGCGACACCGCTGACCAAACGCGAGTTCCAGGTGGCCAGACTCATCGCCGACGGACTGTCCAACAAGGACATCGCCGGCCGCCTGTTCATCGCCGTGCGCACCGCCGAGGGCCACGTCGCACACATCCTCACCAAACTGGGCTTCACCTCCCGCGCGCAGGTCGCCGCCTGGGTCAACGAGTGCCGGCCCGCGCACTGAGCGCCCGTCAGCTCGGCGGCGACAGCTTCCTGTTCCGCGCGGTGAATCCGGGGTGGCGCACCGATCGCCTCATGTGTACCGGCTCAGCTCGTGGAAGAAGTCGTCGACGACGCGTAGCTCGCCGCTGCGCGCCACCTCGTCGTAGACGTACTTGCCCAGCACCACGTCGAGCACGCCGAGGCCGAACGGCGAGAACACCAGCGGCCGGTCCACCGGCAGGCTCACCCGTCCGTCCATCACGTCGTCCAGCGTGCCGCACAGGAAATCCCGATTGCCCGCCCGGCGCTCGGCCAGCGCCATCGAGGTGTTGGTCGTCAGGCAGTGCTCGACGTCGTCGACGATGTTGACCGAGGCGAGCACGATCTCCGGCGTGAGATCGCGCTGGGACATGTGCAGCACCAACGGGTTGTGCTCGAACCAGGACAGGTCGCCGACGTGCGGCCTGGTGGCCACGGTGGCGAAGACCACCACGTCGCTGGTCCGGATCAGCCGCTCGGCGCTGTGGTGCTCGGTTATCCGGCCGGCCGCGCCCGATCGCTCGAGGTAGCCGCGGAAGCCGGCCACGCTGTCCGACGCCGGGTCGTACACGCCGGTCTCGTCGAACGACCAGCCGGTGGCCGCCAGGTAGGTGTGGATGTAGCGGGCGATCAGACCCGTCCCGAAGAACCCGATGCGCGCTGGGCGCGGCCGGGCGCAGCTGAGCCACTCGGCCGCCAGTGCCGCCAACGCCGCCGTCCTGGTGGCGCTGATGATCGAGCCTTCCATGCAGGCGAACGGGTAGCCGGTGTCGTGGTCGTTGAGAATCAGCACGGCCGACGCGCGCGGGAGGCCGGCCGCCACGTTGCCGGGGAAACTGGAGATCCACTTCACGCCGTCCACCCCCACCTGGCCGCCGATCGACGCGGGCAGCGCGGTAATCCGGCAGGACGGCCGGTCGGGCAGGCGCAGGAAACAGGAACGTGGATTCTCCGTGCTGCTACCGAAGCAGTGCAGCCGATAAGCGTCGTCGATCACCTCGACGACCTGGTCCTCGCACCCCGTCAGCACCCGCTGCACCTGTGCGCCGGAAATCACGGCGAACGTCGGCGTGCTGGCGGGTGCGGAGACCGGGCAGGTCATGGCAGCGGGGTGGATTCTGGTCATCCGTTACTCACCCGCACCGGGTCGCCATAGTGCTCTTTGGCCCCGCGCTCTCCTGTGTCGGCGGCGAGGCGGGGCTGGGGACCGGTTCTCATGGGCCTCACACCTTCTGAGGTCGGGGATTGGTGTTCATCGGGAAGCCAGCAGCTGGGCCAGGTCGGCGAGCACCGGGTTGCGGGTGACGTCACCCAGGGACACCGCGCGGTCGAGGCTGATCACCAACCGCACCGCCGACAGCGACGTGCCGCCCCGGTCGAAGAAGTGGTCGTGCCGGCCGATCTGGTCCGCTCGCATGCCGAGCGCCTTCGCCCACGCGACCGCCAGCCGCCGCTCGGTCGGCGTGCTCGGCGAGTCGCGATCCGGCTCGGCGGCGGCGTGCTCCGCGGCGCGCGTCGCCAACGTCCTTCGGTCGATGGTGCCGTTGGCGGTCAGCGGCAGACTCCGCAACCAGTGGAACGCTGCGGGAACCATGTGCTCGGGCAGCGACTGCGCCAGCCGGCCCCGCAACACGTCGGCATCCACCGGCGCGGGTCCGTCGTAGTAGGCGATCAGATGGTCGCTCAGGTCGTTGCGCCCGGCGACGACCACCACGCCCGCACGGACACCGGGCGCCCGCGACAGGACCGTCTCGATCTCGCCGATCTCGACTCGGCAGCCACGGATCTTGACCTGATGGTCACGGCGACCGAGGAACTCCAGCTTGCCCTCGGGGAGCCACCGGCCGTAGTCGCCGCCCCGGTAGAGGCGTTCGCCCTCCCGGTGCGGATCGGTCAGGAACGCCGACCGGGTGCGCTCCGGATCGTTGACGTAGCCCCGGCCGACGCAGACCCCGGAGAACACGATCGCGCCGGGGGCGCCGAGCGGCACCGGCGACAGGTGCTCGTCGACCACGTAGGTGCGAATGTTGTTGACGCACCGACCGAGCGGGACGCGGTCCCCCGCCGGCGGCGCGGTCATCACCTCGTGGTGGGTGTCGTCCGAGGTCTCGGTCGACCCGTACGCGTTGACTAGACTGATCCCGGGTTGGGCGGCGAACCAGCGCCGCGCGAGGTCCGTGCGCAACTCCTCGCCGGTGACCGACACGAATCTCAGGTCCGGCAGCGAGCGAGGGGTGTGCTCCAGCCAGGTCAACACGACGTCGAGGTAGAACGGCACGACCTGGAGCACGGCGACCCGACCGCGCACGATGGTGTCCACGAACCGCTCGACGTCCAGGACCGCCTCCTGCTCGACCAGCAGGGTCCGCCCGCCGACCAGTAGCGCGGACAGCAGCTGCCAGAGCGAGATGTCGACGCACTGGGGCGCGGTCTGGGCGACCACCTGGCCCGCGGCGATCCGCAAATCGTCGACCTTGGCGTAGAGGTGGTTGAGCATGCCCGCGTGCTCGCACATCGCGCCCTTGGGCTCGCCGCCGGAGCCGGCGGTGAAGTAGATGTAGGCGAGTTGCTCCGGGCCGACATGCACGCCGAGGTCGCCCTCGGCGTACGGCTGTCCGCAGGCGGCGTCGATGAAGATCAGTTCGACTCGGGACAGCGTGTCGAGGTCGTGGTCGAGCGAACAGGTGCTGCCGAGTTCGGTCAGCACGAACCAGCAGTCGGCGCGGCGGAGCATGGCCGTGACGCGGTCGGCCGGCAGATGCGGCTCGATCGGCAGATACACGCCACCGGCCTTGAAGACCGCGATGACGGCGGCCATCCAGTCCAGGTTGCGCTCGGTCACCACCGCGACGACGCCCTCGCGGCGCAGCCCGCGCGCCAGCAGGGCTCGCGCCAGCCGGTTGGCCCGGGCATTGAGCTCCCGATAGGTCAGCCGCCGGTCGCCGTGCACGACGGCGACGGCGTCCGGGTGCATCCGCACCCGCCCCTCGAACAGCTCATGGAACCGGCGGTTCGGCAGGGTCCGGCGCGGACCGGCGAGTTCCTCCAGTTGGAAGCGGTGCTCCTCGGCGGACAGCAGACTCTGCGGCCCGTGCTCGGCATCCGGATCGGCGGCGAGCAGCATGAGCGCGGTGCGATGGTAGCCGGCGATCCTGGCGGCGCAGTCGGCGTCGAGCACATCGGTCCGATACCGCAGCCGCAGCACGACTTGCTCGCGCTCGCGCACGACGCCCACCCGCAGTGCCGTCCGGCCGGTGAGATCGCCGTCGCCGGTCGGATCGAACACGACCTCGAACGGCTGCTCGGCCACGCCCAGCTCGCGTGCCCACTCCTCGACCGCGAAGTCCTTGTGCGCCAACAGCTCCGACTCAACACGCCGGACGTCGCGCAGCAGCGCCCGCCAGGTGTCCCGTTCGATCGCCAGTCGACAGGGCAACGGCGGACGGCCCGGCGCCGCCACGTAACCGGTCACGATCTCCCGCTCCCCGCACAGCGCGGCAAGCACCTTGGCATGGGCCGCCAGATGCACCGCACTCGCCGGCACCGCCAGCTGATCCGCCAGCCGGCCCAGCGCGGTCGCGACGTCCTCGGGGATCGTCGAGTCATGCTCGGCGACACCCGTCTCCGGCGTGCGAGTCCAGCGTGGGATCGTGGTGGAGCCGCCGGCGAGCAGCACGCCGCGCCAGAATTCCCGGCCGGACTCCGTTGGCGTTGCCATCGCCTCTTCCTTCCGTCACGCCGAGCAGCCGCCAGACGGTGTTCTTGAACGAGGTGCCGTTGCCAACAGTGCGGTAGTGGTCGGGCAGCTTCCAACGGACTCCGTCACAGCACAGACCACAACGCCCGCCACTTGTGATCGGGTTGCATCGCGGTTGTGGACGGCGCAACCCGACACGAAGCGGCGCACCGCTGGCCGAAGTACGCCATCGTCGTGGTCTCGTCGTGTCGACGGTCTGTCTTCCCCTGGGTTGGCACGGGTAAGTTGCACCACTTGAGCCAATGCGTTTGGCGGCCAAGACGGGGTGGACGATGCCCGAGGGGCTAGACATAGGCGTCCTGGGACCGGTGGAGGTGGCCGGGCCCGGCGGTCGGGTCGACCTGCGCGGAAGGGGGCAGCGCACCCTCATCGCCCGGCTCGCGACGCAACCCGGGACCACCATGTCCCAGGACGCGCTCGTCAAGGCGCTGTGGCCACAGACCCCACCGCCGACCGCGGTCAAGACCCTGCACAGCCACATGGCCCGGCTCCGCCAGCAACTGCGGCAGGCCGGTGTCGTCGATGCCATCGCGACCCGGGATCCCGGTTACGTGCTGCTGGCCAAGCCGGACAAGATCGACGCCATCCGGTTCGAGAGCCTGGCCGTGGCCGGGCGCAACGCGTTGGCCATGGGCAAGAACGAGCTGTCATCGGGTCTGCTCCGCGCGGCGCTCACGCTGTGGCGCGGCGAGCCGCTGACCGACTGCCGGCCGGGCGAATGGTCCCGCGCCGTCGCCGTCCGGCTCGGCGAGATCCGGCTCGCCGCCTCGGAGGACCTGATCAGTGCTCGGCTCGCGCTCGGCGAACACGTCACCGCCGTCGGCGAACTGGAATCGCTGGTCACCCAGCACCCGTTCCGGGAACGCCTGTGGGAACTGCTGATCCTCGCCCTGTACCGATCCGGGCGGCAGGGCGACGCGCTTGCCGCCTTCCACCGTGCGCGCGCCACCCTGGTCGACGAGCTCGGCATCGAGCCGAGCCGGCAGCTGCGCCAGTTGGAAGTCGCCGTGCTGGCCGCGGATCCCACGCTTGACCTGTCGGCGGCGGCGACCATGCCGGTCGCCGGCCGTTCCCAGCACCGCGTGCCGGTGCCCCTGACCCGGCTCGTCGATCGTGCGGCGGACATCTCGAGGACACGGTGGCTGTTGGACCAGCGGCGCCTGGTCACGCTGACCGGTCCGGGCGGGTGCGGCAAGACGCGCTTGGCCATCGCGGTGGCCTCCGGATACGAGACGGACGAGGTCGGCTTCGTCGATCTGACGTCGCTGACCGATCCCACCCTCGTGCCGCGGTCCGTCGCCGATGCCTTCCGGCTGCCCGAGCACGCGGGCAACGGCGTGCTCGACACCGTGGTCGACCATTTCCGCGATCGGACGACGCTGCTGGTCCTGGACAACTGCGAACACCTCGTCAGAGCCTGCGCGCAACTCGTCCGCGTTCTGCTGTCCGTCTGCCCGGGGCTGCGCGTGCTGGCAACCAGCCGCGAGCCGCTGCACGTGCCCGGCGAATCGGTCTACACCCTGCGACCGCTGCCCACACCCGACCCCGACGCCACGTATTCCTTCGACGACCTGGCCTCCTATGACGCGGTCCAACTGTTCGTCGACCGGGCCCAGGAGGCCGGCGCCCACATCGAGAAGGACCGCGCCACGGCACAAGCGCTGGCCACGATCTGCGCGAGTCTGGACGGCCTGCCGCTGGCCATCGAACTGGCGGCGGCCCGCACGGCGGCGCTTCCGGTGTCCCGCATCGCCGAACACCTGCGCGACCAGTTCCTCGCGCTGTGCTCCGGCGGCCACGGCGCCCGCCCGCAGCACCGAGCCCTGCATGCGACCATCAAGTGGAGCTACGACCTGCTCACGCCCGACGAGCAGGCCCTGTTCCGGAATCTCGCGGTGTTCGCCCGAGGTTTCGAGCTGCCCGCCGTGGAGGCGCTGTGGCCGCACGACAACGCGGTGGACCTGTTGGGCCGGCTGGTCGAGAAGTCGTTGGTCACCAAGGAGATCGACACCGCGCGGTACCGGCTGCTGGACACCATCCGGCACTTCGCGGCCGAGCAGCTCACGCACGAGGAACGCGCGCAGGCCCGGCGTCTGCATGCCGAGTACCACCTGAAGCTGGCCGAGCAGGCGGAACGGCAACTGTTCGGCGCGGGCACGGCGCCGTGGCTGGAGCGACTCGCCGCCGAGCACGAGAACCTTCGGGCCGCGGTGACATGGACCCTCGCCCAGCCCGACCCGACCCTGGCGCTGCGGCTGACCAGCGCGCTGATCGGCTACTGCCGGCTGCGCGGCCACCACCGGGACTGCCGCGACTGGCTGACGGCCGCGCTGGAGCACGGCGGACAAGCGCCCGCGACGTTGCGCGCCAAGGCGTTCGCCGGCGCGGCCGCCGTCACTCTTCTCCAGTGTGACTACGACCCCGCCGTATTGCTGGCCGAGCAGAGCCTGATCCTGTACGAGTCCGATGGCGACCAGCGGGGCCTCGCCTCCGTCCGCTTGCTGCTCGGCTCGATCTGTCGGGAACAGGGCGACTACCCGCGCGCGCTCGACTACCACCAGTCGGCGCTGCGGAACTTCCAGCACCTCGACGACGAGCACGGCATCGCGCACGCCCTGCAGCTGAGTGCCTTCACGGCATGGCTGCAGGGCGATCTCGACGCGGCTGAGCGGTGGGCCTACGAGAGCCTGCAACGCTCCCGGAAGCTGGGCGACGCCGAGTCGACGTCAAGCGCGCTCAGACACCTGGCCGCCGTGGCGCACTACCGCGGCGACAACACTCTGGCGTATCGGCTGTTGCTCGAAGCCCGCGCGATCTCCGAGCGGATCGGGTGTCAGGAGGGCATCGCCTGGGCACTCAACCTGCTCGGTCTCGTCCACCGCGCCACCGGATCAACCGAGGCCGAGCCGCTGCTCGAACGCAGCCTCGCCGGGCACCGGGAGTTGGGCGACCGGTGGCGCACGGCCAGCGTGCTGGAGGCGCTGGCCGCGCTCGCCTGCGACCGGTCGGCGTGGACCCGCGCGGCCACCCTGCTGAACGCGGCCGCCGAGATCCGAGCGGCGCTGGGCGTCCCCGTGCCGCCCTGCGAATGCCCGCTCCTGCGCCACACGCAGGCCGCGCTCAGCGCGGCGGAGATCTCGCGGCCACGTGAGTGCGGCGGCTGACCCCGGTGGTCCTGCCAGGGCTCCCCGCCCACTCGTCGGTCGATCACCCGCCCGGCTGGATCGGTCGCATCATCTCGTTGTCCTCGTGATCCAGGATGTGGCAGTGCATGACGTAGCGGCCCGAGATGTCGAACCGCGCGTCGATTCTGGTGATCTCGTTCGGGTAAGCGATCACTGTGTCCTTGACCCCGGTCTCCCCGCTCTCCGGGCCACGGCCGGGCCCCCCGCCCGCGAGCGGTTGGCGGCCGGTGACGCGGAACTGCACCTGGTGCAGGTGGATCGGATGCGCCTCCCCGGTGAAGTTGGCCAACTCCCAGGTCTCGGTGGTCCGCAGCGCCGGCCGTTCCGTGACATCGTCCGCCCAGGTCAACGGTTTCGGCGTCCCGTCGGCGGCGACCGTGCCGAGCAGGTACGACACCGCAGCCGCCGGGTTCGCGGTGGAATGCCGTTCGGTCAGCGAGATCCGCCACGTGCGGCGGGACTGGCCGAGCGACGGCAGCCGCGGCAGGGACAGCTGGGCCGGGGGCACGCTGGTGTCGCGTGTGGACTGTTGCGTGACGACGAACTTCATCACCTGCCCGGTCGTCGCCGGATCGGCCGGGGTCAGGCCCTTGCCGGGGGAACCGCCCATGAACATTCCGTCGGGCCCCTCGTTGATGAGGAAGAGTTCGGTTCCGGCCGGCAGGGAGGTGAAGTCGACGATGACGTCGACGCGTTCCGCCGGCGCGCACAGCAGTTGGTCGGTCTGCACCGGACGGGGCAGAAATCCGCCGTCCGCGCCGATCTGCCAGCACGGCAGCGCCGCCGGCGCGGGCCGCGGGGCCAGCGGGTTGGCGACGATCTTGAGCAGCAGGGTGCGCGCGTTGCACGCGTTGAGCAACCGGAACCGGTAGCGCCGCGGTTCGACGGACAGGACCGGCCAGGTGCGGCCGTTGACGACCATCGTGTTGCCGAACGTGTCCGGGTTCCAGATCGGCGGGATGTCACTGGCCGGGACGAACGGGCCGGCCGGCGGGACGTCCCCGCTGAACGCCCGGCCGTCGGGGAAGAAGATCGAGCCGTCCCGGTTGAAGGAACGGTCCTGCACCACAAGGGAAAGCTCGTGGTATCGGATTCCGGGACGGTCGTCGGCTCCCGGCGCGGGGCCGGGGAGCACGCCCGGCGGCAGGTCGCGCGCGCCGCCCCGGAGCAGGTAGAACCCCGCCAGGCCGGCGTGGACGTTCAGCCGCGACATGCCGAGCGTGTGGTCGTGGAACCACAGGGTTCCCGCGGACTGGTCGTTGGCGTACCGGTACACGGCGGTGCCCGGCGACCACTCGGCGCCGAACTGGTCGGCGGCCATGGCGCGGTGGCGGTCGTGCGAGGACCCCACCCTCGCGTATCCGCCGGGAATGTCCCAGGCCGGCGGAAGGTACCAGGACTCGGGATAGCCGTCGCTCTCCTCGGTGACGTGCGCGCCGTGCAGGTGGGTCACGACGGGCACCGGCCCGGTGTAGGGACCGGGGGTCGAGGCGAACGTCGGGTGGGAGTCCCGTCCCTGCCGGCCACCGGGCGGGTTGGCCCAGTGCAGGGTCGGATCGACCGGAAGCAGGTGCGGCAGGAATCGGCCGCTGCCGTCGACGAGTTGGTTCGCCCACATCACCTGGACGGGACGACCCACCCGCGCCTCGATGGTGCACGCCGGGCTGTGGAACGTGGCGGGACTCCGCGGCGATCCGTAGCCCCAGACAACGGTTTTGGGCAGGTTGAGCGGCAGAACCTGTTGGGAGAACTGCCGAATACCGATCAGGTAGTAGTCGACGCCGCCGTACGACGACCACATCGGCATCGCGGGCAACGCCGCCAGTCGGGTCACGTACTTCGGGATCGTCCGGGGATCCAGGGTGCTGCCGGCAACCACGGTGGAACTGCCCTGAGCGGCGAGAACGCGCGAGGTCAGCGGCATGGAAACCGCGGTACGCAGTAATGAGCGCCGACTTAGTCCGTTGGCGACGATTCGATTTTCGGGCATTGGCCTTCCTGACGCGCGCCGTTCGACGCTCGATCGTGGCTGGTCAACGATCGAGCGTGAGTGGAACGAGATCGAGCACAGTGGAACAACGAGCCTTGTACTGGGTTGGAGCAATGATCAACCTCCACGGAGGTTAGCGACACCGCCCCGCACACTGAAGACAATTCACCCTTCCAAGTGACCCAATATTCCCGTTTTTCCTGCTGACGGTTTTGCCGCCGGCATGCCGCATGTGTGGCTCAACCCACCCGGCCCGCGTCCGCGGCGCCGCCGACGCGGATCGCCCGTCACCCGAATGGCGGGACAGCCCTCCACATGATCATTCTTGCGACACGAACGGCCTAATCGCTGGCCAATCGAACCTCGAATTCATTTCTCGCGGCCAATTTGCGACAGTGGCGAACCGTGGCCAAAAAGCAACAATTCGAGCATGAAGATTGTGGCGAAGCTGGCAGGGTTTTACACTGAGAGAGTTCAGCGACGTGACGCTTGAACGGGGGTGACCACAGCCAATCGCGCACATGCGCGAAGGCGTTTACCGCAGGCGAGTGTCAATCGCCGAGCACTACTAGTCGCACCACTCCCGCAGTCGACACGCCCCCATTTCACGTACTGGCGGGCGGGTATTCAGCTGGTCGGTTGTCGGCCCGGTTTCCGCGAGGAGGTCGCGGTGTCGAACATGCAGAACGGCATGACAGGTGCCGTCGACGGGACAACAAAGAGAGTGATCATCATCGGGGCCGGGGTAGCCGGCCTGGTGGCCGCGTACGAGCTGGAGAAACGCGGGCATCTTGTCGAGATCCTGGAGGGAAGCAACCGGATCGGCGGCAGGATCTACACGCACCGGTTCCATTCGGGGCCGGACGCGCCACTCATCGAACTCGGTGCCATGCGGATTCCCGTGAAGCACCGGCGCACGATGCAGTACGTCACCAAGCTCGGTCTGGCCGACAAGGTACGCACCTTCAGCACGCTGTTCTCGGACGCCGATTCCTACTGCACGACCAGCGGCGGTTACACGCGTGTCCGCGATGCCGCGAAAACGCTGACGGCGGACTTCGCACGGAGTCTGCCCGACGGGAGGTTCAGCGACGACACCATCCGTTTCGGCGCGTGGCTGACGGCGATCGGTGACGCCATCGCACCGTCCGACTTTCGCGACAGCCTGCGCGGCGATCTCCGGCTCGAACTGTTGGAGCTGATCGAGCAGTTCGATCTGAGCCCGTTCCTGCGCGGCAGCGACCACGACCAGGTCGACGTGCACGCCTTCTTCGCGGTCCACCCGGAGGTCCGGATGAGCCACAACGGGCGACTCAATCGTTTCCTGGACGACATTCTCAGCGAGACCGGCCCCGACCTCGTCCGCCTCAGCGGGGGGATGGACCAGATCATCCGACGGCTGGCGGCGCGGATCCGTGGCCCCATCAGCTGCGGCCAGGAGGTGGTCGGCCTCGACTCGTGCGAGGACCACGTCACGGTCGCCGTTCGGGACGGCAACCACATCACCGGCCGGCGCTGCGACTACGTGCTGTGCACCATCCCGTTCTCGGTGTTGGCCAGGCTGCGGCTGACCGGGCTCAGCGAGCACAAGATGGCCGTGATCCACGACGTGAGGTACTGGTCGGCCACGAAGATCGCTTTTCACTGCCGGGAGCCGTTCTGGGAGAGCGACGGGATCTCCGGCGGCGCGTCGTTCTGCGGCGGCAACCTGAGACAGACCTACTACTGCCCCGTGGAAGGGGATCCGGCGGGCGGCGCGGCGCTGCTGGCCAGCTACACGATCGGTGCCGACGCCGACGCGCTCGGCCGGCTGCCCGCCGCCGTCCGGCACGCGGTCGTCCTCCAGGAGCTGAGCAAGATGCACCCCGAGCTGCTGCGCCCGGGCATGGTTCTGGACGCCGTGAGCCTGGCCTGGGGACGGTACTGGTGGAGCGAGGGAGCCGCCTGCGTCCGCTGGGGCAAGGACATCCACGCCTGCGAGCGGGAACGGAGACGGGCCACCCGTCCCGAACGCCGCCTGTTCTTCGCCGGCGAGCACTGCTCGTCGACCACGGCGTGGATCGAGGGGGCGATCGAATCGGCGGTCCGGGCGGTGTACGAGATCCACTTCCACCAGCCCCGACGCCTTGTGCCCGTGGGCGTTCCGCGTCTGGAGGTGGTGACCGAATGAGCGTGTTCGACACACCGCGCCTGCACTTCGCGGGCACGGCGACGGCGGGGCTGCTCACCGGGATCCGCAACGGCCTGGTCGACCTGGCCACCAACGAGGCGCTCACGGAGGACGGACCGTTTCCCGCGCACCACCCGGCCCAGGAGTACCACGACTACCTGCACCGCCTCGGACCACGCTTCGACGCGGCCGGCCACCTCCGCGAGGACGGCGTGTTCAGCGCGGCGAAGGGGTGGAACTTCGGCGGGAACGGCCACTTCTCGATCGACGCCCGGATCGTCAGCTGCGAGGTCGCGCCGGCCGACGTCGACGTCGCGGACCCGGTGGTGGGACGCAGCGTCGACATGTGGGGCCACTACAACCCCTATCTGGCCACCACCGTCAACCGAGCCCGGATATTCGACGTCGACCCGTCCTCGAACTGGACCACCAGCCTGATGGTCGGCCAGTTCTGCTTCGGCCGCGCGGGGCGTTCCCACGACGTCGGCTACATGCTCACCGGCGAGGTGAGCGGGATCCATCCGCCGCGATGGCACAACTTCGACCACATCCTCGACATCAGCGACCACTGCCTGGCGCGGGAGCTCAAGCTGTCCACCCTCTACCAGTTCGTGGTCGAGTCCGGCGACGGGCTGAGGTGGCTGGACGAGGCGTCGGCCTCGCCGGTGGTCACCCTCCTGCGGGCCGCCGTGGTGTCCGGCGCGGCCGACGGCCTGGTGGTCCAGTTCGCGGTCAGCGACATGTCCGCGCCGCAGGCGCCGGACTCGCCCGGCCACTGGGCGCTGCGCGGAACGATCGCGCCATGGCGGAAGCCGGAGCCACGGACGTATCCGGCCGGACGCCTGCTCGTCCCGCGACGGACGGGGCTGGGCAACATGACCGTCGACGTGACGGCGGACCACGTCACGCTGAACATGATCAATGCGGTGCCGGCGACCGGCCGCGCCGACGACGGCGGTCCCGCCCACCGGCGCGGTCCACTGCTCGACCTGGGCGACTGGGAGTTGCGCACCGTCGACGGCCATCAGCTCGTCGCCCGCGTGCCGGCCGCGGCCTACCTCGCCGACGGGGCGCTCACCGGCGGCATGCTGACGGTTCCCGCGCAGGCGCCGTCTCCGGCCGACGAGCAGGCGCTGTGCGTGGTGGGCACGGATCCGTCGGGCGCCCGCGCGGTGCTGCTGGTGGAACGGGAGACCAACGTGCAGGCCGACGACGCCGGCCTCATCCTCGACCACCTCGGGGACGGCGGCGGCAATGTCGAGGTGCAGATCCGGTCCCTGGTCCGCGGCCGCCCGCACGCGGTCGAGGCGATCCACGTGCGGCAGTTCTTCAATCCCCGGGCGCTCCCCCGGGATCCCCTCGCCACGTCGCCGGACGCGCTGCCCGGGGACATCGAGATCGTGCGCCTGCGTCCCGGCCGGGCGGACGAGCCGGGAGACTTCGCCGGCAGCTGCGTCGTCAGCACCGACGACGAGGGCCGCGGCTGGCTGACGATCCGAGGTGCTCGGGCCGGGGCGGCCCGGGTGCAGCTCCGCGCCCACGCCGAGGAATCGCCGTGCGACACCACCCGGCCGGGATCCGCCAGCGCCTGCTACGACAACGACGATCTGCTCGGCTACTGGGCCGGTGCGGGTTCGCTGGCCGTGCGGGTGCTCCCCGACGATCGGCGTCTCGACGACATCGCCCAGGAAGACGTGACGTACGACCTGGTGTATCGCGAGGTGTTCGCGTTCTACGAGCTGACCGGCTCGTTCATGCGCTCCGAGGTGTTCAGCCTCGCCGACCGGTTCGCGGTGCGCACGTATGCCGACCTGATCTGGCAGATGTGTGATCCCAGCACCAGGACGAAGACCTACCACATGCCGCCGACGCGGGACCTGTCCGCGCCCAAGGCGCGGCTGCTGCTGCGATTCCTCCGCGCCTGCCGCGCGGTCGAGAGCGTGCCCACGTTCGTCGCGGCGACCGGGCCGGCACGCAAGGCGATCACCAGCCGCGGTGAGCTCGTCCACGCGCTGCGGGACGCCGTGACGCTCGAACTCGCCGTGATGGCGCAGTACCTCTACGCGGCGTTCTCGATACCCACCCACGCGGCCGGCACGGAGCACGTGCGCCACGGCCGGTGGTCACCCCGGCAGCTGGCGCTCGCCTGCGGCGACGGCGGCCAGACCCGCGACGGCGGCATGCGGGGCAGCCTGCTCACCGTGGCCCGTGAGGAGATGATCCACTTCCTCGCCCTCAACAACATCCTCACGGCCATCGGGGAACCGTTCCACGTGCCGCTGATCGACTTCGGCACGATCAACCACCAGCTGCCGATCCCGCTGGACCTGTCGCTGGAGCCGCTGGGCGTCGGCAGTGTCGCGAGGTTCATCGCCATCGAGCAGCCGGCTCGACTCGTCGAGGAGGTCGGCCGGTGCGGACCGGCGTCGGCCGAGTCCGATGTGGACGAACGCTACGGCTCGGCGAGCGAGCTCTACGCCGACATCCGGGAAGGCCTGCGCCGGGTGCCGGACCTGTTCCTGACGGGCCGGGGCCGGGGCGGCGGCGAACACCACCTCTTCCTGCGCAGGTCGGTCAACGACGTCCATCCCGACTACCAGCTCGAGGTCGACGACCTCGCCAGCGCCCTGTTCGCGCTCGACGTCGTCACCGAGCAGGGCGAGGGAAACGTGCTCCCCGCGACCGGCCCCGGCGCCGGGGAGAAGTCGCACTTCGACACCTTCCGGTGGATGTACGAGTGCCTCACGGCCGAGCAGCTGTCGGGCCCGCCCGGGCGGTCGGCGCCGTGGACCCCGGCCTACCCCGCACTGCGCAACCCGACACTGCGCGCGGGCGACGCGGCCAAGGAGTTGGTCACCGATCCCGCCGCCGCGGAGGTCATGCGGCTGTTCGACCGGGCCTACTTCATGGCGCTCCAGTTGATGGTCCAGCACTTCGGCGAGTCCCCGGACGCCAGCCTGCGCCGTTCCGCGTTGATGAACCGGGCGATCGACGTCATGACCTGCGTCATGCGGCCGCTGGGCGAACTGCTGACCGCCATGCCGTCCGGCCGCCGGGGCCGGACCGCGGGGCCGTCGTTCGAACTGGAGTCCGTGCCCGGGTACGTGTCCCGGCCGGACGTGGCGCGACGCGGCCTCGCGCTGCGCTTCCGCCACCTCGCGGCGCGCGCCCGCGCGTGTTCCGCCGTCCCCGTCGACGTGACCGAGGCGCTGGACTTCCTGGCCGACTTCTTCGGTCCACACACCACGAATGGCGAGTGAGTGCCATGACACAGCGAGTTCCGCGCCCCTTCGATCCCCTGGACTGGCCGCCCGAGGACATCGCCGACCCGTACCCGATCTACCGCCGGTACCGGGAGATCGACCCGGTCCACCGGGGTCGGTCGAGCCCCGACGGGCGGACGAGGTGGTACGTCTTCCGCTACGAGGACGTCACCCGGGTGCTGTCGCACCCGCACTACGGACACCACGTCGCCCCGTTGCTCACCGGCATCCCGCCGGAGTGCGAGAACCTGTGGCGGCTGGTCGGCAACTGGCTGGTTTTCATGGACCCGCCACGACACGGCCAACTGCGGTCGCTTCTCGCCGGAAGCTTCTCGACCCGTGTCGTGGCCCGACTGCGGCCCCGCGTGGCGGAGATCGCGCGCGAACTGATCGCGGACATCGGGCAGCGGTCCACTCTCGACCTGATAGACGACTTCGCCGCTCCGCTCCCGATCCTGGTGATCTCGGAGCTGCTGGGGGTCCGCCAGGGCAGCCGGGAGTGGCTCCGGGAACGGGCCGTGTCGTTGCAGAAGGCCAGTTCCGGTCGGGCCCGCGACTACCGGCGGGCGGAGAACGCGGCGACCGAGCTCAGCGACTTCTTCCGCTGGGAGGCACGGCGCAGGCGGCACGATCCCGATGACGACCTGATCACGGCGCTGGTCAAGGCCGGCGAGTGCGGGTCCGTGACGGAGGACGAGATCACCGCGACGTGCGTGCACCTGCTCACCGCCGGACACGAGACGACGACGAACCTCATCGGCAAGGCGGTGCTGGCCTTGCTCAGAAACCCCGCCGTGCTCGACGAGTTGCGCGCCGATCCGGCGCTCCTGCCGTCCACTGTGGACGAACTCATCCGCTACGACAGCCCGGTTCAGATGGTGACCCGCTGGGCGTACCGGGACGATGTGCTGCACGGGCGTGACATCCACGAGGGCGACACCGTCGTGCTGGTGCTGGGTTCGGCCAACCGTGATCCGCTGGTCTTCCCGGAGCCCGACGAGCTGCGGCCGCGCGGGCGTTCGAGTCGCCACTGCGGATTCGGCGGCGGTGTCCACCGCTGCCTGGGTTCCGCGCTGGCACTGGCGGAGGCCGAGATCGCGATCGCCGTGCTCTTCGAGTGCCTGCCCGGGCTTGCGCTGACCGACAAACCGGTTCAATACGCCGAGGACATGGTCTTCCACGGCCCACAGCACCTCGTTCTCGGCACCTGTGGAGGGAGTACCGATGCATGACACCGACCAGCGCGAGGACCACGCCTACCGGCTCATCCAGCTGGCTGAGGGGTTCGGTGCGGCTCGGGCCGTGCAGCTCGCCGCCGAGCTCGGGGTCGCGGACCTGCTCGCCGACGAGCCCCGCGGGGCGGCGGATCTCGCCGCCGCGGTCCCGGCCCATCCCGACGCCCTGTACCGGCTGCTTCGCGCGCTCGCCAGCGTCGGAGTGTTCGTCGAGGTCGAGCCCGGATGGTTCGGACTGACCCCGGTGGGTGAGCGGCTGCGCGCGGACCATCCGCAGTCGCTGCGATCCTGGGTGATCTTCCAGGGGTTGCTCAACACCGTCTACGCGAACGCCGCGGACAGCATCCGGACGGGCGCGGCCACCACCGCGAAAGTCTTCGGCGAGCCGTTGTTCGAGCACCTGCGCAGCCACCCCGAACACCGCGCGCTGTTCAATGCCGCGATGGCCGAGCAGAGCCACGTGATCAGTGAGACGCTCGCCCACTACTACGACTTCTCTCGGGCGCGCCAGATCGTCGATGTCGGCGGTGGGAACGGCGCCTTCCTCAGCGCGGTCCTGCGGGCCAATCCGGAGCTGACCGGCGTGGTCTACGACCAGCCCTACCTCGCCGACGAGGTCGAGCGGCAGTTGGCCGCCGCCGGGCTCGCCGACCGCTGCGGCTTCCTGCCCGGCGACTTCCTCGACTCGGTCCCGGCCGGCGCGGATCTGTATCTGATGAAGGGAATTCTGCACAACTGGTCCGACGACGACGCCCGCGCCATCCTCACCAACTGCCGCCGGGCGATGGACGCGCACGGCCGGCTGCTGCTCGTCGACTGGGTGGTGCCCACCGGGAACGCGCCGCATCCCAGCAAGTTCCTCGACCTGACGATGCTGTTCGTCTACGGCGGGCGCGAACGCACCGAGGCCGAACACACCTGGCTGCTCGCCGAGGCCGGCCTGCGGCTGGCCCGTGTCGTCGGGCCGCCCTCGATGTTGAACGTGCTTGAGGCCGTGCCGTGCTGATGCCGCGCGTTCCGCGCGGGGCTCGGCCCCTCTGGGGCCGGCGCCTCGCGCTCTCCGGGGCTGGAGGGACTTAGCCGCAACGCCGAAAACACAGGAGGGCGCATGGACGAGAACGTGGACGTGCTGGTGATCGGCGCGGGACCGGTGGGTCTGACCCTGGCGATAGCCCTGCGGCGCTTGCTGCTGCGCGTGCGGATCGTGGACCAGGCGGCGGGCCCCAATCGCGAGGCGCGGGCCGACGTGGTCTTTCCCCGAGCCGGCGAGGCGCTCGGCACGCTCGGCGTCGGCGAGACGATACGGCGACACGCCTACGAGATGCGGAGCGTGAACTTCTACGGCGACGGGCGACATCTGGGCTGCTTCACCGCCGGACGGTTCGAATCGGACTACCCGTACGCGATGACGATCGAGCAGCACGACATCGAACGGCTGCTCGCCGAGGAGTTGACCGGACTCGGCGTCGATGTCGAATGGCGAACCGAGGTCACCGATGTGCGCCAACGGGACGACCACGCCCTCACGACGCTGCGACTGCCCACCGGCGTCACCGAGATGGCGCTGACGCCGTGGGTGGTCGCCTGCGACGGCCGCGGCAGCACCGTCCGGACCCGGCTGGGCATCCCCTTCGGCGGGAAGCGCCGCGCGAACATGCAGGTGGTCCAGGGCAACGTGGTGCCGGCCTGGCCGCTGCGCGACCGGCCGGGCCAGGGCTACATCTTCCTCGGCGCCAGGTGCACGGTGCTCGCCTTTCCCACCCCCGGTCAGGGTTATCGGGTCTTCTGCATCCGGGACGACCCCGAACCGGACCGCACGCAACCGCCGACGATGGGGGAACTGCGCGACCTGGTCGCGGACACCGCCGGCATCCCAGGGCTGCGGCTCGACCCGACGGAGTCCGGCTGGCTGAGCCGGGCGCGCTTCTCCGACCGCGTCGCCGCCGAGTTCCGTCGCGGCCGGGTGTTGCTCGCCGGCGACGCGGCGCACGCGTGGGCGCCCGTCGGCGGGCACGGGATGAACGTCGGCATGCTCGGCGCGCACAATCTGGCCTGGAAGCTCGCCGCGGTGCACCGCCGGCAGGCGAACGACGCCCTGCTCGACTCCTACGACGTCGAGCAGCGAGCCCTCGCCCGTGCGGTGATCCGTGACATGAGGCGCAACATCACGGAGGTCCTGCTGCCGGAACCCCTGCACCGACTGCGAACCGCCGTCCTGCGCGCCGCTCTGCCGTGGTCCCTCTTCCAGCGACGGGTGGAGTGGTTGATGAGCGACTTCGGCCGGAGCCATCGCGACAGTCCGCTGTCGCGGCAGAAAGGCCGGCGCATCGGGAGCCAGTGCCGTGCGGGTGATCGAATCCCCGATGTCTTCGTCACGCGCGAGGCCGGCGGGCAGCCCGTGGGACTGCATCGGCTGCTGGGGTACGACCACTGGACGTTGCTGCTGGCCGTGGCCCGAGCGGAGCCGGCCGTCGTCCGGCGGCTCCAGCAGGTGTGCGCCGACTACCCGGCGGCGATCGACATCGTGCCGATCGCCTCAGTGGACCGGTCCTCCGCACGCCACCTGGCCGGCGTCCAGCACCTCATGCTCGTCCGGCCGGACGGGCACGTCGGACTGGTCGCGCCGCTGGACGACGTCG
This sequence comes from Kutzneria sp. CA-103260, assembly GCF_018263855.1. Classification (GTDB taxonomy): domain Bacteria; phylum Actinomycetota; class Actinomycetes; order Mycobacteriales; family Pseudonocardiaceae; genus Kutzneria. Next base: position 7,418,260 of record NZ_CP073318.1, read on the forward strand.
GCGCGCTCCGCGACTACCTGGCCGCGTTCCTCGTCCCACGCGATCCCGGACCGGACCACGCCGCGCAGTGACGTCGTCGCCGGGACATCGTCGCCGGCACGGGAGGCGACCAACCCGTCGCCGGTGTGGTTCTCCTCCGCGTCGTGCGGCGCGGGAGGAGGGTAAGAGCCGAGGCGTGTTCCGTGGATCACCGCCATCATCCCCGGGACACGCCCCGGCGCGGCGTCGGACGCCGAGGACGGACACTTCCGTCCCGTCGCACCGGACAGTAGTGGCCGACGAGCCAACCCGAGTGATCCTCCACAACAGCGCGGCCCACTCGGGCCGAACCCACAACTTCCAGTGCCAGCAAGGTGTCCTTGTCCAACTCCGACGACGGAGTACGATCTACTCCAGGAGTGGTTCCGCGTCATCGTGGCCGGAGGTAGTCTCCCTTCCCACCACGAATCCAGCGTTCCTGCCGGATACGGGGACCGTCAGCCGCCACGTCGGGAGCCGTCACATGGCTGCCGGTTCACCGGCCCGGCCGGGGCTGGCGACGAACCGCGTCCGACACCGGCTGGACGTGGGTGCTGTGCGGCGCAAGGGAGGTGTGATGAAGTCAGGCTTTCTGCACCAGGGCTGCATCTACGGCAGCGATGCGGAATTCCTGTCGATGGCGGTCCCGTTCGTGCAGGACGGCCTGCGCCGGAACGAACCGGTGCTGGTCACCACGACGGCGGCGAACCTGGACCTGTTGCAGGGCGCGCTGGGCACACAGGCGAGCGACGTCGACTACGCCGAGTCCGCGTACTTCGGCCGCCGGCCGCCGCAGCGAGCCACCGCGTTCCAGCGCTACTGGACGCGCCACCGGCCGGCCGCGCCGCGCGGCGCCGTGCGCATTCTCGCCGAGCCGATCTGGTTCGGCCGGTCCCGGCGCGAGGTGGCCGCGTGGAAGCGAATGGAGGCGGGCCTGAACGTGGTGCTCGCCGACACCACGATCTGGATGATCTGCCCGTACGACACCAGGGTCGTCGACGCCGCGATCGTCGAGGATGCCCTCCGCACCCATCCCGAGTGCGTTGCCGGGTGCCAGGCCGAGCCCAGCGCGCAGTTCGTCACGCCCGCGGAGTTCGCGAAGCGGCAGGCGCCGCCGCCGAGACTCCCGTGGGACGACGCCGACGTCGTCCGGTTCGACGGCGACCTCGCCGCGACCCGCCGGCACGTTCTCGACGAGGCCACGCGACTGCTGCAGGCAGAGGACAGCGAGGCGATGTTCTCCATCGCGGTCGGTGAGGCGATGGCGTACCTGCACCAGCGGGGAATCGAGTGGGTGACGGCGTGGGTGCGGCTGGCGGCCGGCCGGGTGGTGTGCACGGTGCACAGCGCGCAGCCGCTCGACGACCTCCCCCCGTTCGTCGGCTTCCGCACTCCGGCGCTGTGCGAGCAGACCGGCGAGGGGCTGTGGCTGACCAACCAGATCTGCGAGTGGCTCGACATCAGCTCGGACGACTCCGGGTGCACCATCGAACTCGCCGTGCCGGGCCCGCACCACGCCGAGGAGCACCACGTCGACTGACGGCGGGCTGCCCCGGCGCGCCACCGGACAGCCATGACCCCGGCGGCGCGCGGCGGGCACGGCCACCGAGTTCCGGCATGAACAGAAGATGACCATTGCCGATTCCGCTCAGCGGTCACGAATTCGACGCCGCCGCCAGCGGGGACCGTCCGGATCGCGCTGCCCGCGAGGACGGCCGAGGAGCCGGTCGAGCACAGCCGGATTGCCGGACCACGCCGCGAAGAGAACCTCGCGGGCGACCCTGCGGCCGACATAGCGCAGGGCGACGACAAGGACGATGACATTGTCCAGCAACCCGATCACCGGCACGAAGTCCGGGATCACGTTGATCCCCGAGAGCGTGTACAGGCCGGCGAACGCCAGCACGAATCGGGCCCGGCGGGGCACTCGCGGGTCCCGCCGCAATGCGAATACGGCCCGCACGCAGCACGGCACGAAGCGCGCGACCTCCTTCGCCAGCCCCGGTGGCAGCAACCACGCCACCAGGGCGAGCACCAGGCAGGACACGCCGAGCCCGAGCACGGTCACAGCTGTCCCGAGAACCCATCCCACCATGGCGCACCGACCCCGAGCTTCCACTTTCCGCAGGATCTTCCGAAACAGCCCACGAAATGCTCGGCACGCAAAGTCGGGCATATTGTGGCCATTGGCGTGTGATGGCCAGCAGGCGCGGAACTAGCCAGCCGTCGCGACCTTCGACGAGAAAACCCTCGCAAAGATCACCTGCGCCACGCGGACGGCGATGATCTCAAGGAGAATCATCGCCGCCTTCGCGACGACAACCGCAAGGAAGTCAGCCATCGGATTTTCCTCTCCTACACCCGATCCTCCAGGTCAAACGTCCGAAGAATAGGGTGCCCCGCTGTACTGCCGTGGAGTCACAGCTTTCCAGCAGGTTAAGAGAGGGTTATCCGGCGGCCTCGATCGCACGCCTGTCCGTCGTGCGCGGCGACCGCAGCGCCAGGCTGACCAGAGCGGCCGCCACCGACGTGCCGACGGCGATGGTCCAGCCGTGCGGCCACAGCGGACGAGAGCCGAAGAAGTGGCTGACCCCTGGTGTCTGCACGATCGCCGCCAGCACGGCGTACGACAGGACGGTGGCCGCGAGCACGAGCCGGTCCCGGCGGCCGGCCGCGAGCGTCTGTCCGAGCTGCGCTCCCACCAGCGCGACCAACGCCGCCGTGTTGGCCTGGTTGCGAGTGCCGGTGAATCGACCCAGCAGCCACGCGGCACTGGTCGCCGCCGTGGTGATGGTGGCGCGGCGGTAGATGTCGCGGGTGAGCGACGGTCCCAGCGAGGCGTCCGGCCCCTCCGCGAGCAGCACCTCGGTGGTGGCGCCGGGCGGCGGTCGCAGCGCGATCGCCATGGCGGGCAACACGTCCGTCAACACGTTGATCAACAGCAGCTGGCGCGCGTTGAGCGTCTCCGCCGCGCTGATCAGGCCGGTGCCGACGGTGAAGGCGATCTCGCTGAGGTTGCCGCCGAGCGGAATGGCCACCGCGTCGCGGACCGACGCCCACATCGCGCGGCCCTCGACGATGGCGGCCGTGATCGTCTCCATCCGGTCGTCGGTGATCACGACGTCCGCGGCGTGCCGCGCCGCCGGCGTGGCGTGCCGGCCCAGTGCCATGCCGACATCGGCCAATCGGATGGCCGGTGCGTCGTTCGCCCCGTCACCGGTGACGGCGACGACCCGGCCCGCGGTGCGCAGCACCCGGACGATGCGGGCCTTCTGGGCCGGGCTCACCCGGGCGAACACGGTGATGTCCGGCAGCTGGCGGGCAAGTTCGGCGTCGTCGACGGCGTCCAGTTCCGAGCCGGTCATGATCCGGTCGCCGTTGACCACGTTGAGTTCCGTCCCGATGGCCTCCGCGGTGTCGGGATGGTCGCCGGTGATCATGACCACCCGCACGCCCGCCTGCCGCAGCTGCTCGACCGCGTGCAGGGCGGTCGGTCGGACCGGATCCGCCAGGGCGAGCAGACCGGTCAGGCACAGGCCGCGCACCCGGTCGTCGTCGAGACCGTTGCCGTCCGACGCGGCGTGCTCGGCAACGGCGAGCACCCGGTACCCGCTGCTGGCCAGCCGCGTCACTTCCTGGCTGAACCGCTGATGGGCCTCGTCGTCGAACGGCCGCATGCGGTCGCCGTCCTCGGGTTGGCGCCAGTGGCTGCAGCGCGCGAACACGATCTCCGGCGCGCCCTTGACGCTGACGAGCAGTCCCTGCTCGTCGTGCCCCAGGACGGCGTGGAATCCCCGCGCCGGCTCGAACGGCATCGACTCGACCAGTTCCCAGCTGGCAGCTCCTTCGGTCGTGCTCACCCCGGCGCCGAGCGCGCCTTCGACGACCGCGCGATCGGTGGGATGCGCGAGCGGCCGGTTCTCGTCGGGCTCCGGACTGGCCCGCAGGGCGGCGCGGACCACTCGGCGCAGCGCCGGCGTGAGGTCGTCCGCCGGGCGGTCGGTGAACCCGTCGCTGACGCGGTGCAGCCGGATCCGTCCCTCGGTGAGCGTCCCGGTCTTGTCGAAGCACAGCACGTCGACCCGGCCGAGAGCCTCCATTGTGGACGGATTGCGCACGAGGGCGCCGTGCCGCGAAAGCCGACGGGCGGCGGCGAGTTGCGCGACGGTGGCCACGAAGGGCAGTCCCTCCGGCACTGCCGCCACCGCCAGGCTCACGGCCCGTCCCAACGCCTGGGCGACGGGACGGCCACGCAGCACGTCGATGCCCAACAGCGTCGCGCCGGCGCCGACGGAGATCGGCAGTGCCAGTCGCACCAGCGAGTTCAGCCTGGTGTGCACGCCACCGGACCGTGGCCCGTCGCCCATCAGGGTGGTCCGGCCGATCTCGGTGTCGGTGCCGACGGCGGTGACAACCGCGACCGCCGAACCGGCCGCGACCACCGTTCCCTGGTAGAGCATGCAGTGCCGGTCCGCGATCACCCGGGCCGGTGCGACGTCGACGGTCTTGCCGACCACCTGGGACTCGCCGGTCAGGCTCGACTCGTCGACCTCCAGGTCCTGCGCGACCAGCAGTCGGCAGTCGGCGGGCACGGCGTCACCCGCGTCGAGCTCGACCACGTCGCCCACCACGAGCTGGTCCGGCGACTGCTCCACCCGCTGTTCACCCCGCCGCAGCCGGGTCTGCATCGCCACGGCTTCGGTCAGCCGGTGCAGTGCGCGGTCGGCTCCCAGTCGCTGGGTGCCGCCCACGAGCGCGTTCACCCCCAGCACTCCCACGATCAGGATCGTGTCGATCATCGACCCGACGGTCCAGGACAGCGCCGCGCTGCCGGCCAGCACCGGCGTCACCGGGTTGTCCAGCTCCTCCAGGTAGGTCTCGACGACACCGCCGGTCCGCTGCACCGCCTCCTGGTCCGGCCGGCCCTGTCGACGCCGTGCGGCCTCCTCGGCGTCCAGCCCGTCGGGCGACGTCCCGAGCCGGTCGAGCACGACGTCCGTCGGCATGGCGTGCCACGGGGTGCGGGTCACCGGCACAGGCGCGGGCATGCGCATCGGCCGGGTGCCCCACCACGTGCCGGCGGCCATCGCCAGCAGCGCCGCGACCTGGACCGCGACCTGGGCACGGACGGCCGCGCTCCGCGGCGGTCCCAACATCGAGAGCAGGCCGCCGGCGGTCGCGCCCGCGATGGCCATCTGGGCACTGCGTCGGCTGGCCTTTCGCGCGAAGGGCACGGACTGCATCAGCAGACACGCCTCGCCAAGACTGGGTCCGCAGAGCACCGAGGAACCCCAGGGCGGCGGCGTGTCCGCGCGGATGATCCCGATGCCCACGTCGGCGGCGGCCAGACCGTCCGGGCGGACGGCCGAGACGACCGCCACGACGTGGCCGTCAGCCTGAAGTGTCCGCACGGAGGACGCCAATTCCACGTCACCGGGCACCCACCCGTCGACATCGAGCCGCTTCTCCAGCGCGCCGTTCGAGCCGGCGACCACGACGGCGCCGGCGCCCTGCGCCGCCGACACCAGCGCCTCGGCCAACGGATCGAGCTCGGTGACCACGCTGACCAGCGCCACGACCTCAGCGCCGCGCCGAAGTGCCAGCGCGAGAGCGCCCCGTGCCGTCCATTCACGCACCTGGGCGTCCGCGCCGAGCGCGTCGTCGGCGACCGGCACGACTGACCACCCGTCGCGCTCCCGACGGACGTCCGGGGCCGACAGGTCGACCACTTCATGCGCACGCGCGTGCAACTCGTCCAGTGTGATGCTCGTGTCGACCGGCACGATCTCGTCGATGATCTGCTCGCCGGTCCCCAGGATCGCCGCGTCGAGCACCACCGTGTCGACGCGGTCCAGCCGCCGCAGCGCATCCGGGTCGACCACGAGGACATGTCGCCGTGCTATGCCGCGACCGAGTTGTCCGGCGAACGCCTCCCTGCCCATGCGCGCCGCACGCGGTGCGCTGGCGACCAGCACGCCCAGCGCGCGCTGCCGGTTGCCGAGGAACGTGACGCCCGCACCGGCCGTGCCGAACGACGTCACGACGTCAGCGACCCGGTCGGCCGCGCCGGCCGGTAGCGGCACCGGACGCGGTGCGCGGTCGAGCGGCGGGGTGTCGTATGCGCCCTCACGGTCGGCCAGCGCTCGGTGCCACTGCTCCCAACTGCGTCGCCGGGCCAGCCCTTCCATGATCAGGGAACCGCGATGGCAGGCGTCGTTGATCAATAGCAGCGGGACCTGGGCCATGGCGTTGGCCACGGACCCGGTGAGCGCGAACAGCGCGTCGGCCGCCGGACGGCCCACCACGCCTTCCACGTAGCCGTGCACGCGGGGCGAGAAGTCGGCGACGGCGACGAGCGCGGAGAAAGTCGTGGGCGTTCTGGGGAGCGGAAGCAGTCGGCCCGCGAGCGCGTAGGGCAGGCCGACGAGATCGACGCCGAGCGCGACCGCCTCCGTCACCAGCCCACCGGCGGCGCCGGGAAACCGCTCGCGTTCCGCACGCGGGACGGCACGCATCGCGTGTGTCTGCTCGACCTCGTGGATCATCCGCACGAGGTCGTCGACCTTGACCTTGTAGTGGTCGAACGTGACCATCGCCCACCCCAGCGCGGCGTTGACCTCGGCGGTGCGCACACCGTACGACTCGGTCAGGCGCTTCACGAGTTCGTGGGCCGCGTCTTCCGTGCCGGGTCGGTCAATGCCGTGGATCTCGATATAGGCACGGTCGCGGACGACACGGACGCGACGGTCGAAGCCGGTCGGCAGGTATGCCCGAGCGGTCGCGACCGTGTCGCCGGCAATCTTCGACGCCAAGCGGAACAGTTGAGGAAATGGCATGGCTATTCCGCTGACTTTCCTGGCCTCGCCGGCTTTTCCGGCTTTTCCGGCACCGGGGCGTCCGACTCTTTGTCGTGCTCGTCCTTACGCCGGAAGGTCCGGTGCACCACGATCATTCCGGCCGCCGCGATCATGACCACCGGCCACTCGACGATCGCGAACACAGCGAGCGCCCCGAGACCGGCGTAGTACGCCAAATGAGTGGGCGGTGGCAGGGCCTCGCGCACCTTGCGCACGGTGGCCTGCATCTCCTGACCGCCGATCGACATGGGAAAATCAGGCTGCCGCCACTGCACCGTGGCAAACGGAAGGGTCATGGTCCCCGTCCGCGGACCCCCGCCCTCCGGCGCGTGCTTTTCCACTTCCTGACCAGCGGCTCCGGTTTCCCGCCCCTTGCTCGAAGAGCGCGCCCCCTTTGCTTCCACTGTCGACATCGCCTCTCCCGTTCGAATTTCCCAAACTTCAGGTAAATACGAAACCTACAGGCGTTGACAGGAAGGCAACGGGGCCATCTGTGGCGCATCATCGCCACTGACGCGATCACGCCCGGGGGCAGCACCCCAGGACGGTCTCCTCCCACCGCCGCGAGTTGCGGTGTCAGGGGCCGTGGAAGTGGCCTCTTAACGGAACTCGACCGCGCTCTTACGGTCCAAGAACGGAGGCGCCGACGACAGGACCAGGGAGACGGCAAGGACAAGACCGGCCGCTGAAAGCAGGTATCTCCCATGCAAAATCGACGAGTGAATGCGCGCACATGGTCGGCACTTGTCGTCGGATTGCTGGTCGGCCTGACCGCCGGAGGAGCGGCGGCAGGTTCCAGGACCGCCATCGCCACCGCCGCGGAACAGACCACGGTCGCCCGCCCGGCTGACGCGAACCCACACGCCGTGGCGAGTCCGGCGGGAACCATTCGAATCAGCTCCGGCCGATCCGCGACATGCCAGTGGACTCAGTACTCCACCGATGGAATCACGATGCAGGTGGACACTTCTGCCACGGCGTGCGCCAACGGTTGGCACGTCCAGTGGATCGGAAGCGAGTAGGCCAGTCCAGCTGTTCACTGTGGACTGTCAGGCGCGGCAGGTCGCCGACGCCGTGCTGGCGGTCTGCGTCGAGCGCACGCCGCGAGTCGACGCCTGGCGTGTTTTCGACACTGACGTCATATTGTGAGGATCCCGCGATTTGGCCCCTCGCGTCGGCGATGTGGACGCCGCATGCTGGAGTTTGCCGCCCCGCAGCGCAGTCGGTGGATGCCGGGCGGTGCGAGTGTAGACAGCGGACGCGCAGGAGGAGGTCTGACCGGCAGGCGGTCTCCCGTTGCCGTCACGTCATGACCGACTCACCGGGAGACCGCCACTGCCGGGCGTAGTGCTCGAACACGGCAGGTGGTCCGACACCGGTGTGGCTGCCCGTTGGACCGGCGGCCGCCGGTCCCTGACATGTCCCCCTCAGGTGTCAGGGACCGTGCCGTCGCCATCAGCAGTCACCCGCCAGCGCCCGTTCGACCTCATCGAGCCCGGCGACGACCACCACTCGGCCCGCACCGGGCGGCGCGCCGCCCGCCTTCACCTCCCGTCCGGTGACCAGCAGAACCGTGGTTTCCGAGCGGTCGACCAGGCCGCGTTCGACGGCACATGCCAGCCCGCCGAGCGCCGCCGCCCCAGCGGGTTCGGCGCCTACTCCCGCCCGCTCGGCCAACGTCGCCACCGCGTTCAGCAGTGCGCTTTCGGTGACCGCCACCATGGAACCGCCGCTTCGGCGCACCGCGTCCAGCACCGCGTCACCGATGGCTGGGCGCACCACCGCGATGCCGTCGGCCACCGTTCCCGCGGGATTCAGCTCCGCCGGGCCCGCGGGCACCCCGAACCAGGCGCGCACCAACGGCTGGCAGCACTCGGCCTGGATGCCGATCAGGCGCGGCCGCCGGGTGGCGAGGCCACAGCTGACGAGTTCGGCGAAGCCCTTGTCGAGCGCCACCAACGTGGGACCGTCGCCGACCGGGACGATCATCGCGTCCGGGAGCCGGCGGCCGAGCTGTTCCCACACCTCGAACGCCACTGTCTTCTTCGCCTCGATGGTGAACGGGTTGGCGCCGGTGTTGCGGTCGAGCCAACCGAATACGCGCGCGGCGGCCCGAGACAGGTCGACGGCGGCCGCGTAACCCTCGGGCACCCGGAAGACCCGCGCGCCGGCCTGCGTCATGAGCGCGAGCTTCTCCGGTTGGCAGTCGGTGGACACGAAGATGACGGCCCGCATCCCGGCGGCCGCGGCGCCGAAGGCGGTGGCCACGGCCGCGTTGCCGGTGGAGGCGGTCGTGATCGTGCCCACCCCGCGCCGCAGCCCGTCCTCGATCACGAGGGCGGTGGCACGGTCCTTGTTGGACGCACTCGGGTTCCGCGTCTCGTCCTTGATCCACAGGCGCGGCGTGCCCAATGTCCTTCTGAGCGCCGGCACGGACAACAGCGGCGTGCCGCCGATCGGCATCGGGTACCGCACCGGACCGTCGGGAATCGGCAGCAGCTTCCGGTAACGCCACATCGTGAACGACTGCGGGGGTTGACCCCCTATCAGTGCTGAGCTGTAGTCATATTGCAGCCACTCACAACCCGCTCGATCGACCGACCCAGTCACGCCACCCATGTGGCAGCCCTCCATACGTCATGCCGAGCGCGAACCCGCGGTCAGCTCCTCGGAACCGAGCACGTCGTCGCCGTAGAGATCCTGCAGCCAATTGGTCTGGTAGACGGTGTCGAGGTAGCGCTCGCCGAGATCCGGTGCGACCGCCACCGCGGTGAGTCCGCACGTGTCGTAACGGGACAGCCATTCCGCAGCGCCGCTGACCACCGTGCCGGTGGAACCGCCGAACAGGAATCCGTTTCTGGCCAGGCGATGGCAGGCGCGGATGGTGTCCGCCTCCTCGACGTGCACCACATCATCCACATAGGACTCGTCGAGCAGCGGCGGGCGGACGCTCGTGCCCAGGCCCGGAATCATTCTGCGGCGAGGCGCGCCGCCGAAGGTCACCGAGCCGACGCTGTCCACCGCGACGATCCGCACCCGTCGGCGCCACTGCCGGAAGTAGCGCGCGCAGCCCATCAGGGTCCCCGTGGTGCCCGCGCCGACGAACAGCACGTCCAGCCCGGGGAACTGGCGGGCGATCGCCGGCGCCGTCCGGCGGTAGTGCGCCCGCCAGTTGGCCGGATTGGCGTACTGGTTGAGCCACACGTACCGGTCGTCGGAGTCGCACAGCGCCTGGACATGGGCGATGCGCGCGCCGAGGAAACCGCCGACGGGATCCGGCTCGGCGATGACGTGCACCTGGCTGCCCAGTGCCTCCATCATGCGTCTGGTCGACAGGTTGCACCGGGAGTCGGTCACGCACAGGAACCCGTACCCCTTGCTCGCCGCGATCATGCTCAGCGCGACGCCCAGGTTCCCGGACGAGGACTCGACCAGGACCGACCCGGGCCGCAGGAGTCCGTCCCGCTCCGCGGCCGCCACCATCTCGATCGCCGGCTTCAACTTGATCGAGCCGGCGAAATTGAAGCCCTCGCACTTCAGATACAGCGGGCGCCCGACGATCGACCGAAGGTCGACGTAGAGGCTCTCCTCGTTGAAGTCCGCAGGCCCGGATATGACCGACACTCTTGCCCCCTCGTCCGCGGCCGGTGGTCCGGCCGCTCATCCATACCGACGCAGCTCGTGGAAGAAGTCGTCGACGACGTGCAACTCGCCGCTGCGCGCCACCTCGTCGTAGACGTGCCTGCCCACCGCGAGGTCGAGCACGCCGAGACCGAAGGGCGAGAACACCAGCGGCCGATCCGCCGGTGCCGCCACCCGGCCGGCCATCACGTCGCCCAACGTGCCGTGCAGGAAGTCCCGGTTGCCGGTGAGCTGTTCGGCCAGGTGCGGCGATGTGTTGGCCTTCAAGCAGTGTTCGACGTCGTCGACGATGTTGGTCGCGGCGAGCACGATCTCCGGCGCGAGGTCGCGCAGCGACACGTGCAGCACCAACGGGTTGTGCTCGAACCACGACGGGTCGCCGACATGCGGCTGACCGGCGATGGTGGCGAAGACCACCAGGTCGCTGGCGCGGAGCAGTTGTTCGGCGCCGGCGTGCACGGTGATCCGCCCGGCAGCGCCGGACCGCTCCAGGTGACCGCGGAAGCCGGCCACGCTGTCGGCGGACAGGTCGTGCACGCCGATCTCGTCGAACGACCAGCCGGTGGCTGCCAGGTACGTGTGGATGTAGCGGGCGATCAGACCCGTCCCGAAGAACCCGACGCGCGTCGGACGCCGTCGGCCGCGGCTGAGCCAGTCGGCCGCCGACGCCGCCAACGCGGCCGTCCTGGTGGCGCTGATGATCGAGCCTTCCAAGCACGCGAACGGGTAGCCCGTGTCGTGGTCGTTGAGAATCAGCACGGCCGAGGCCCTCGGGAGGCCGGCCGGCACGTTCTCCGGAAAGCTGGAGATCCACTTCAGGCCGTCCACCCCTGCCTGCCCGCCGAGCGAGGCGGGCAGCGCGATGATCCGGGAGGACGGGCGGTCGGGGAAGCGGAGGAAATAGGACGGCGGGTTCACCGAATCACCGGCGCTGTGCAACCGATAGGCGTCCTCGACCAACTCCACGATCTGCTTCTCGCGTCCCCGCAGCGCGCTGCCGACCTGGGCGCCGGAGATCACCGCGAACGACGGCATGGCCCTGGACCCCGCAGCTGTGGCCCCACTGCTGGTCATCCGGCGGTCACCGCCACGGTCGGCGAGCAGTCCGCCAGGCGCACCGCGTCGGCCATCGCGACGAGCACTTCCCGTGGTCCCTCGAAGGGCTCCCGGCCGTGCGCGGTGCGGATGTTGTCGACGACCATCAGGTCGCCGGCCTGCCACGGCTCGCGCACGGTGTCGTCCTGGTAGACCTCGTTGAGCAGCTGTATGACGTCTTCGCCGATGGGGTCGCCGTTGCCGAAGCTGGTGTTGAACGGCAGCGCGTCGGCGCCGTAGACGTCGACCAGGTACTCCCGCACCTCGGGGGCCAGCGTCCACTCGCTGAGGAACGCGATCTGGTTGAACCAGCAACGCCTGCCGGTGACCGGATGATGCACGATGGCGCTGCGGTGCTGTCGGGTGCGCAGTCCACCGTCGGGTTGCCACTCGAAGTCAATCGCGTTGGCGCGGCAGTACTTCTCGACGGCCGCCCGGTCGTCGGTGCCGAACGCCTGAGCCAAGGACGCCCCGATCTCGTCGTTGTAGTTGCGGGTGAGCAGCCAGCCCTCCCATCTGAACCGCTCGGCCAACTCCGTGGGCAGCGCGTCGAGCACGGTCGGCGAGTCGGCCGTCACGGTCGCGCCGCCGGTGGCGGGCGCCTGCAGGCACGCGAACAGCATCAGGCCGGGGAATTCCAGCAGGTAGCTCAGTTCGTGATGCATGCACATCTGCTGGTTCGGCGGCCACTTCGAGGCCGAGTACACGCCGTCGGAGTAGGCCCGCCTCGGCGCGAAGGACTCCCGTTCGGTCATCAGGCCGGTGGCCAGGCGGCGAAAGACGGCGTTCGCCTCCGCCTCGTCACGCAGCGTCAGGCCGCGGACCAGGACCGAGCCGTGCTCGGTGACGATGGCGCGCACCGCATCCCGGTGCTCGGCCACCCAGCTCGTCGCGTCGCCGGTGGCCTCCGCCCGCAGTATCGGCGGTTTGCCGGGTCGCAGGTCCACATCGAGGAGCGACACTGGCGGGGATGAGGACGACATCTCTGGTTCCTTTCAGTGTTTCTTGCCGCGCGTTCCGCGCGGGGCTCGGCCCCTTCGGGGCCGGTGCCTTCCTTAGCCGGTTTTAGCCCGCCGCATCAGCAAAGTGGTGGGGCGCGTCGGGTGGCGGCGGCCGAAATCCGGCGACAGTCCAGGCACCGGCGGGGCCTCGCGGAATCGGGGGGGTGGTATTCACCGGGAATCCAGTAGCCCGGCCAGATCAGCCAGGATCGGGTGCCGGGTGAGGTCGGCGGGAGACACCGCGCGGTCCAGGGCGATCGCCAGCCGCACCGCCGACAGCGACGTGCCGCCGCGGTCGAAGAAGTGGTCCCGCCGGCCGATCTGGTCGGCGCGGACGCCGAGCACCTTCGCCCATGCGGCCGCCAGCCGCCGCTCGGTCGGCGTGCACGGCGCCTGGTGGGTCTGCTCGGCGCCGTCACGGCCGTCGAGTTCTCCGGCGAGTGCGGTCAGCGTGCTCCTGTCGATCTTGCCGTTGCCGGTCAGCGGCAGCTTTTCCCGCCAGTGGAAGGCCGCGGGGACCATGTAGCCCGGCAGCGACTGCGCCAGCCGGTCACGCAGGACGTCGGTTTCCAGCGGCCGCCGGCCGGAGTAGAAGGCCACCAGGCGCTTGCTCCGGTCCGCCCGCTCGGCGACCACCACCGCGCCGTCGCGGACACCGGGCGCCCGTGACAGGGCGTTCTCGATCTCGCCGATCTCGATCCGGAAGCCGGAGATCTTGACCTGGTTGTCCCGGCGGCCGAGGAATTCCAGCTTGCCCTCCGGCTGCCAGCGGCCGTAGTCGCCGCTGCGGCAGAGCCGCTCGCCCGCGCGATGCGGATCCGCCATGAAGACCGCGCGGGTGCGCTCGGGGTCGTTGACGTAGCCGCGGCCGACGCAGACTCCGGAGAAGGCGATCACGCCGGGCGCGCCCAGCGGCACCGGTGCCAGGTGTTCGTCGACGACGTAGACGTGGACGTTGTCGATGGGGCGGCCGAGCGGGACCCGTTCCCGGTCCGGCGCCTGGTCCATGACCTCGTGCACGGCGTCGTCGGAGGTCTCGGTCAGTCCGTAGGTGTTGACCAGCTTGATCTTCGGCTGGGCCGCGAACCAGCGGTGCACGAGCTCCTTCTTCAGGAAGTCACCGGTGGGCGACACGGTGTGCAGGTCCGGCAGTTCGCGCGGGTGCCGCTCCAAATAGGACAGGACGACGTCCAGGTAGGACGGCACGACCTGGAGCACCGCGGCCTGGCCGTCGACGATCGTGTCGACGAACCGTTCGACGTCCAGGATGGCCTCCTGCTCGACCAGCAGGGTCCGGCCGCCGACCAGGAGCGCGGCGACCAGTTGCCACACCGAGATGTCGAAGCACTGCGGTCCGGTCTGCGGGACCACCTCCCCCTCGCCGAGCTCCAGGTCGGCGATCTTGGCGTAGATGTGGTTGAGCATGCCCGCGTGCTCGCACATCGCCCCCTTGGGCGTACCGGTGGAACCCGAGGTGAACAGGACGTACGCGAGTTGGTCCGGCGCGACGGTCACGCCGAGGTCCTCGTCGGCGTGGTACTCCGCGTAGGCCGTGTCGACGCGGAGCACCCGAACGCCCGACATGGTGTCGAGGGCGGCGTCGAGCGTGGTGGTGCTGCCGCGTTCGGTCAGCACGAGACCGCACTCGGCAAGGGAGAGTGCGGTCGCGATGCGACCGGCCGGGAAGTGCGGCTCGATGGGCAGGTACACGCCGCCGGCCTTGAAGATCCCGAGGACGGCGGCCATCCAGTCCAGGTTGCGCTCGGTCACCACCGCGACGACGCCCTCGCGGCGCAGGCCTCGCACCAGCAGTGCCCGTCCCAGTTGGTTGGCACGGGCGTTGAGCTCCCGGTAGGTCCACTGCCGGTCGCCGTGCACGGCCGCGATCGCATCCGGGTGCGTCCGCACCCGCTCCTCGAACAGCTCGTGCACCCGGCGGTCCGGCAGCTCTCGGCGAGATCCGGCAAGCCCTTCGAGCTGGCAGCGCAGTTCTTCGTCGGAAAGCAGGCTCTGCCGGCGGTGCTCGGCGTCCGGATCGGCGGCGATCAGCGCGAGCGCGCGGCGGTGGTAGCCGGCGATCCTGGCGGCACAGTCGGCGTCGAGCACGTCGGTCCGGTACCGCAGCCGCAGTTCGAGTTGACCGTTGTGCCACGAAAATCCCACCCACAGCACGGTGTCCGGCGCGAGGTCACCGCCGATGCCGGCCGGATCGAACACCACCTCGAACGGCGGCCCGGTCAGGCCCAACTCGCGGCCGAGCTCGTCGATCGGAAAGTCCTTGTGCGGCAGCAGTTCCCACGTGACGCGATGGGCGTCCCGCACCATGGCCCGCCACGAGTCGGGCTCGGTCGTCGGCCGGCAGGGCAGCGGCCGTCCACCCACCGCGGGCACCCAGCCGGTCGCGACCTCGCGCTCGCCGGTCAGCGCGGCGAGCACCTTGGCGTGCGCCGCCAGCAGCACCGAGCCCAGCGACACCGCCCACCCGTCCGCCAGCCCGTACAACGCCGTCACGAGTTGGTCGGGGATTGTCGAGCAGTGCTCGGCAATGCCCGGCACCGGGTCTAGGGTCCACCGCGGGATCGCGGTGAATCCGCCGGCACTGAGCACACCACGCCAGAACTCCGCTGACGTGTTCATCGGCATTCTCCTCCGCTCCTTGGTCGTCCCGGTGCTACTTGTCGCCGATCAGAGCGGCGACGCCGTGGTCGTCACCCCGGCGGAGCTGCGAATCTGCCGCGGTGTCGGGCATCTCGCGCGCCGGGTTCCCGCCCCACCGGGCGTGCGGAGGGACTTCCTCGCCCTTCATGAGGAAGGAGTCGGGGGCGAGCACCGCGCCGTCGCCCATCGTCACGCCGTAGTGGACCAGGGCGCCGACCCCGACGGTGCAGCCGGAACCAATCGTGATGCGGTCGGCCTTGAAGGCGAAGTCCTCCAATGAGTGGCACTGGATCGAGCTTCCCGCGTTGAGCATGCAGTCGTCGCCGATCGTCACCATGTCCTTCTCCGCCATGGTGCAGCCGTCGTCGAAGAGCCTTCTGCCGAGCCGGACCCCCAGCAGTCGCCAAGCCACGTTCTTGAGCGGGGTTCCGTTGAGTGCCATGTGCACGTGCCCGCTCATCTTGAGGAAACGCTCCCGCCGCCAGCAGTCGAGCTGGTAG
This sequence comes from Kutzneria sp. CA-103260, assembly GCF_018263855.1. Classification (GTDB taxonomy): domain Bacteria; phylum Actinomycetota; class Actinomycetes; order Mycobacteriales; family Pseudonocardiaceae; genus Kutzneria. Next base: position 7,434,031 of record NZ_CP073318.1, read on the forward strand.
ATCGAGCAGTACGACGGCTGGGTGCCCCGGAATCCCGTGGCGGCGCGTTCGACCAGCGCGAAGTAGACCACGCCGAACAGCAGGGAGAGGACGGCGAACAACGCGATCGCCGAAGCGCCCCACGAGCCTCGCAGGCCCGAGGCCCAGAAACCGATCAGGGTGACCACGAAGGCATAGCCCCACCGCGACAGCAGGAACCACGCGATGGTGATGGCGTTGTGCGTGTTCTTGGCCGCCAGCCGGCGGGGCAACTCGTCCCCGCTCGCCATGTGGTGGAACCTGATGTCTCGCTCGACCGTGCGCGGGATCTCGAAGCTGGGCGATCCCAGGAGCCCGACATCCTCCCGGATCTCCCCGTCGATCGGGACCAGGACCTTGGTCGCGAGCAGGCAGTTGTCGCCCGTCCGTCCCCGCGCGGGATAGACGATGTCGTTGCCGAGGAAGTTGTGCTGGCCGATCGAGGCCGCGGACACGCGGAACGAAGTGCTGGAGTAGTCGGCATTGGCGATCGACAGCCCGTCGGCGATCACCGTGCCACTGCCGACGGAGACCAGGTAGGGGGTGTCGTGCTTCACCTGCTTGCCGAAGTTCGCTCCGGTCTGCACGACGGGCGCGAGGCGATACCCGAGGCAGCGCAGGTAGCCGACGATGTAGGAGCTGTCACCGAGGAGCTCGACGAAGAACTTCCTGTTGGTCAGGCCCGTGATCCCCCGGTGGGCCGCGTAGCGGAGTCCGTACAGGCGATAGACCTTGTCCGGCTTGATAAGGAGGTTGAGCAGGCGGGGCAGGGTGGTCACGACGAGGAGGCCGAGGAGTACGGACCCGAAGAACAGCACCAGGGAAGCCACCAGCGCGACACCGACGAACGTCCAACTCGTGAAGGCCGGCTCATCGGAGTCGGACAGTGCCGTGAGCCCCGGGACCGCGTCGAACAGCCAGTCCGTGGCGCCCAGCATCAACGGCAGGTACAGCAACAGCGCACTCGCCAGCTGCACGACGCTGTAGCCGGCCCTTCTGGCGATGCCGCAGGCGGCCGGTTCGACACCTCGGTAGTCCGCCTCGGTCGGCTGCGCGGGCGAGCCGTGCCAGCGTTCGCCGTGGGGCACGCTCTGTCCCGTGTGGAGCGAGGAGACATGACCGAGCTGGGCCCCGTCGCCGATCGAGGTCTCGATGTCGAGCACCGCCTTCTCGCCGACGAACGCGTCCCGCCCGACGGTGACCGCGCCCGTCTGGATCCAGCCGGCGCGGGCTCGGTAGCCGGTGAGGTAGGTGTCCTTGCGGATGATCGTGCCGTCGCCGATGGAAAGCAGGTCGGTGCACACGGGCGCATGCCGGGAGAGGATCACGACGCCACGACCGATCCGCGCACCCAGTGCCCTCAGGTAGAGCACATAGAGCGGCGAACCGGCGAACAGGACCAGCGGGTTCACCGTGACCAGCGTCTTGACCAGCCAGAACCGGACGTAGGCCAGGCTCCAGACGCGGATCCGTTGGCGCTTCCACCGACCGATGAGCACCCATTTCAGCGCGATCGGCAGGGTGCACGCGCTGAGGAAGGTCACGCCCCCGACCAGCACCGTGCGCAGGTAGCCGTCGAGCAGGTTCCCGCTCGCGGCAATCCACTCGACGGCTTGCTCGAAAGCGAGCGCGACGAGATAGACGTACCCGAGCAGAAGCAGAACCTGCAGCGTTCCGCAGAGGACGTACTGCCGCGTGCTCGCCGGCGGCGCCGCCTCGTTGGACGCCTGGGCCGGCTCGACGGCCGGGTCGCCCTGCGATACGAGCGCCGCGGCCAGGCTGGCGATCGTGGGGTGTTGGTAGACGTCCTTCATCGACACCGACGGCAGGTCCGACCGCTTCCTGACCCGGGCGCAGAAATGGGCCATCACCATCGAGTCGGCGCCCAGGTCGTCGAAGAAGTGGCCGTCGACCGGCACCCGCTCGACGCGCACGACGTCGGCCAGCACCTCAGCGAGGATCGCCTCGGTCCCGCACCGGGTGGTTGGAGGTTCGGCCAGATCGGCCGTCACGGTCTCGACAGACTTGCCCGCCACGTGAGCTCCCTGAACCAGAAGTCGGCAGATTCGCGCAATGCTCGGAAAGGAACGAGACAAGCGTGCGCCGAGCCGCCTGGCGGAACATCCTCGAAGTTACCTACATCGGTACGGGTTCCGAGGTTGTGGCCGGCACGGACGGGGCCGGCCGTGCCACCTACCCGCAGGGCGGGTTGTAGGGGGTGTCGCCGAAGTAGCGGTCCCACTCGTCTTTCGAGATGGGCTTCCGGATGACGTCGCAGACGTGCGCGGCCACCCGGTCGGCATCGGTTTCCCACAGGCGGGTCGTGTGGTCGTGGGCGACTGTGGCCAGCGTGTGGCCGTCCGGACTGAACGCCACGGCGAAAACGGCCGCGAGGTGTTCGGGCAGCAGGACCGCCGACGCGCTGGGCTGCTCGGGGTCGGTGACATCCCACAGCCGGACGGTCCCGTCGACGCCGGTCGAGGCGAGGGTGTCGCCGTCCGGGCTGAAGGCCACGCCGAAGACCATGCCGCTGTGTCCGGTCAAGGACGAGAGGGCTCTGGGCCGCTGCGGCTCGGTGACGTCCCAGAGCCGGATCACGCCGTCCCAGGTGGCCGTGGCGACCACGTCACCGCTCGGTGCGAACACGATCGTTCGCACCGGTTGGTCGACGTCGCCGATCGTGCCGACGAGAACCGGTTTCCGGGGGTTCGAGACGTCCCACAGGCGAGCGGTCTTGTCCCAGCTCGCGGTGGCCAGCAGCCGACCGTTGGGACTGAACGCCACGACGCGAACGGTTTCGGTGTGCCCTTTCAGGGTGCTCAACGGCGCGGGCGCGTGCGGGTTTCTGACGTCCCAGAGCTGGACGGTGTGGTCGTCGCTCGCGGTGGCCAGAGTCTGGCCGTCCGGGCTGAACGCCACCCAGCGGATCCTGCCTTCGTGCCCGGACACGGTCGCCGACCAGGTCGGTCGGCGTGGATCGGCCACGTTCCACAGGCGGACGGTCTTGTCCCAGCTCGCGGTGGCCAGCAGCCGACCGTTGGGACTGAACGCCATCGAGCGAACCGTGTCGGTGTGGCCGGTCGGGGTCGCGGACAACAGGCTCGGCCGACGGGAATCCGTGACGTCCCGCAGGCGTAGCGTGCGATCGTCCCCGGTGGTGGCCAGCATCCGGCCGATCGGGCTGAACGCGACGGCGTAGACGGCGCCCGCGTGGTCGGCGAGGGAGGGGCCGGTGACTTCCCACAGCCGGGCTGTGTTGTCGGCGCTGGCCGAGACCAGGGCGCTTCCGTCATGGCTGAACACCAGTGACGTGATCGCGCCGGTGTGGCCGGTCAGCACCGCGACGGAACCAGGTTGGTAAGGGTTGGTCACATCCCACAGCCGGATCGTGCGATCGTCGCCGGCGGTGGCGAGCATGTGCCCGTCCCCGCTCAACGCCACGGCGTCCACCGAGCCATCGGATCCCGGCAGGGTGGCGGCGATGCTCGCCCGATGGGGATCCGCCACATCCCAGAGCCGGACGGTGCGGTCCTCGCCGGCGGTGACCAGCAGGCGTCCGTCCGAACTGAACTGGGCGGCGAGGTCTCCGCCCCCGGGCAGGGAGTTGAGCAACCGAGGGACTGACCGGTCCGCCACGTCCCACAGCCGCACCGTCCGGTCGTCGCCCACGGTCGCCATCGTGTCGCCCCGTGGGCTGAACACGAGCGCTCGGGCCGCGGAATGTCCGCTCGTCCGGCCCGCGGGCCTGGGCTGTTGCGGATCGCTGAGATCCCACAGCTGGACTTCGCCGTCGTCACCCACGGTCGCCAGGACGGCGCCGGTCGGCGCGAAAGCCAGCGATCCCATGGCATCCGTGTGGTCGGGAATGGTGCTGAGGTCGCGCGGTTCGTGCCGGTTCGCCACGTCCCACAGCCGAACCGTCCCGTCCGTGCTGCCGGTGGCCAGGACATTTCCGGTCGGGCTGAACGCCACCGAGCCGACGAGGTCGTCGGCCCCTCGTGACCCGATCGTCGTCGCGGCCAGCGGGCTCGGCTGCCGCGAATCACTGAGATCCCACAGGCTGAAGCCACTTCGGGTGGCCGTGGTGAGCGTTCGGCCATCCGGGCTCAGCGCGAGCGCGTCCGTGAGATCCGCGCGGCTCGTCACGACCGTGGCCCGTGGCGCGGCCCAGGAACTCAGCAGGCTGCTCGTGGTCTCCACCGTGGGCGTGAGGCGGTAGGCGGCGAGGCTGAGCTGCCCCGCGAGAGCGGGATTGGCCGCCCGCAGGCCGGTTGCCTCGCTGGCCACCTTGCCGGAGATGGCCAGATTCCGTTGCTCGATGGCGTCTCCCCGGGCACGTACCGCGTACATCGTCGCCGCGGCCGCGAGAACGGACAGGACGGTGAGACCGACGACGAGTCGGTGCAGGCGGCGGGTGTGGTGGCGGGCGCACTGCTGCTCGTCCTGTTCCAGCTGGATCGAGGCGTCGAGGAACTGGCGAGCCAGTGGGGTCACACCGCCGCCGGAGCCGGCCTCCTGCACCTGTTCGCGCACGGTGGCGAGGCGCGGGCCCCGGTAGAGAGTGGCCGGGTGCCGGCCTTCGCGGTCCCAGGCCTCGGCGGCGTCGATGAGCCGTTGCCGGCTGAGCAGCCAGGCGCGGTCGTTGTCGATCCAGCCGCGTAGTCTCGGCCAGGCTCGCAACAGGGCTTCATGGGTGATCTCCACGAAGTCGCGGTCCAGGGTGAGCAGCCGGGCCGCGACGAGCGCCTCCATGGCGACGGCGGACGCGGCCTGGTTGGACGACTGGCCCACCAGCCGGTCACGTTCGACGCGGCGGCCGCTGTGCTCGCTGTCCTCGCCGATGCGCACCAGACGTAGCAGCAACTGGCGGGCTTCCCGCCGGGCGGTCACGTCCAGGCTGGTGTAGACGCGTTCGGCGGTGGTGGCGACCGCGCCGTGGATGCCACCGGTGAGTTGGTAGCCGGCCACCGTCAGGCGAGTGCCCTCCCGTTGCTGCCAGGTGGCGAGCAGCGCATGGGAAAGCAACGGCAGGACACGCGATTCGTAGGTGGCGTGTTCCTGGTCGGCGCCGTGCTCGATGCCGAGATCGCGCAGCAGTATCTCGACCAGCCCGGGTTCGAGATCGAGCTTGGCGGCTCGGGCCGGGCCGGTGACCGCCTCGATGAGTTCCCCTCGGCTCATCGCGGTGACGGCGAACTGGTTGTTCTGGACCGCGCCGAGCAACTCGGGGTGGGCCAGGCAATGGCTGTAGAAGTCGGCGCGGACGCCGAGCACCACCAGTGCGGCCGCGCCCTGACCGAGGTCACCGGGACGGGACGCGTCGGCCAGCGCGCCGAGGAACGCCCGGTGCTCGATGTCCGTCTCGCAGAGCGTGAAGACTTCCTCGAACTGGTCGACGATCAGCACGAGCCGGCCGCCGCCGGGCCCGAGCGTCATCCGCAGCGTCTCGCCCCACCGCCCGGCGCGGATCTCGTCACGGAGCTTCTCGGCGGGGATCCCCAGCAGCTTGGCCGCGTGCTCGGCCAGCGCGTACGTCGGATGCGCGGTCGGGGTCATCACCAGCACCGGCCAGCCGGCCGAACCCGCCGCCGGCAGGGAACCGGCGGCCAGGGCGGGAACCAGTCCGGCGGACAGCAGCGAGGACTTGCCCACCCCGGACGCGCCGAACACGATCAGCGGCTGATCACGGTCGACGCACTCCGCGACTCGGCTGACCAACGCCGCCGTGCTGCGGGCCCGACCGAAGAACCAGCGGGCGTCCTTGGGACCGAACGCCGCCAGCCCCGGATACGGGCACGCGGGGGCGTCTTCGGCCGGCGTCACCAGACCGGCCAGTGCCCCGTCGGCCTGCAGCACCTCGTCCACCCGGCGGGCCAGGTCCGGCGTCGCCGGCTTGTGGCCGTTCTCCACATTGCTCAGATAGCCCCGGCTGTAATGGGTGAGCCCGGACAGCTGGGACAGGGAGAGTCCCTGCGCGTGACGCAGGCGCCGCAACGCGGCCGCGAAGCCCTGTGCCTTTCTTGAGCCGTCTTCCCTGTTCATGGCCTGTATCCCCCACAGTCATCAGGCAGGGATACGGGAAACTTCTTCTCACGGTCGGCGCGTTCACGGAAACTCCGTGCTGGTGCGAGACAAGCTGACGCGCATCCAGTTGTGATCCCACCTCGGCGGCAGGCGCCAGGGAGATCCACCGCCGGGGAAGCTTACGTGTGCGTATGCCGAAGGGGTGTGCCATGCTCATGACAGTGTCCACTGGTGGACAAGCGGGCTTGTGCTTGTCCAGCACGGGTTTCGGGCGTTGAACGGGTTACTGGGGCGTTTGGGCAGGTGTGCGGATCTCGCTTCGACAGTGGGAAACACGCCGGTGCTGTGGATCGACACCCCGTTCGCGTCGGGGAGTCGAGGATTCTGGGCGAAGCTGGAGGGGGCCAATCCCGGTGGGATGAAGGACCGACCGGCCCTGCACATGGTCACACGTGCGCGTGAGCGTGGTGAACTCGCCCCGGGCGCGATGATTGTCGAGTCGAGCAGCGGATCCTTCGGTCTGGGCCTGGGATTGGCGGGAATCGCCTTCGGCCACCCGGTGACTGTCGTGACGGATCGCGGCATGGAGCCGATCGTGCGGCGCATGCTCCGTTCGCAGGGGGTGCGGGTGGAGATGGTTCACGAGCCCTGTCCGGTCGGGGGATGGCAGCAGGCTCGGTGCGACCGGGTGCGGGAACTGCTGGCTGCGTGCCCGGGCGCGTACCATCCCGACCAGTACGGCAATCCTGACCACGCCGCGGGTTACGCGCCCCTCGCGTTGGAGTTGGTGGCACAGCTCGGCTGGATCGACGTCCTGGTGTGTTCGGTCGGCACGGGCGGTCACTCGGCCGGCGTCACTCGGGTGCTTCGGACGTACTTCCCGCAGCTGCGGCTGGTCGGCGTGGACACGGTGGGATCCACGATCTTCGGTCAGCCCGCCTGGCAGCGCCTGATGCGCGGTCTCGGGTCGAGTGTCTATCCACGCAACGTCGACTACGCCAGCTTCGACGAGGTCCATTGGGTGGCGCCGGCCGAGGCGGTGTGGTCGTGCCGGCAGTTGGCCAGGGCCCGGTACGTCAGTGGCGGCTGGAGTGTGGGCGCCGTGGCCCTCGTCGCGGGGTGGATCGCCCGTACGCAGCCGTCGGATCAGCGCGTGGTGGCGATCTTCCCGGACGGCCCGCTGCGCTACTTCGACACCGTCTACAACGACGACTACTGCCGGCGCCACGGGCTGCTCGACGCGCCGCCGGCCACCCAGCCGGACGAGATTCCCGACCCGTCGGCCCGCGAAGTCACCTCCTGGACGCGCTGCCGACGTGTGGTGGATCCGCTCACCCGGCCGGAGCACGGCGAGGTGAGACGGTGCTGAGCGCGATCCGATCCGTCCGGTCGCTGTCCCGCACCGCGCAGTTGTTGCTGCTCAACCAGTTCGGTGTCAACCTCGGCTTCTATCTGCTGATTCCGTATCTGGCCACGCATCTACGGGAGAACCTGCAGCTGTCGACGGGCGTCATCGGGGCGGTTCTCGGCGCGCGCAGTCTCAGCCAGCAGGGGCTCACCCTGTTCGGTGGGTCGGCGGCGGATCGCCTCGGCTGCCGACCGGTGATCATCGTCGGGTGTGCGCTGCGAACAGTCGGATTCGCGGCGTTCGCGTTCCTGGACAGCCTGCCCGGGCTGTTCGCCGCGACACTCCTGACCGGTGTCGCGGGCGCGATGTTCAGCCCGGCCGCGCGGGCATACCTGGCGCACGAGTCCGGTGACCAGCGGCTGCGGGCCTTCGCGTTGCTCAACGTGGCCAGCGAGGCCGGAGCGCTGCTCGGCCCGCTGCTGGGCGGCGTGCTGCTCGGCGTGGCGTTTCCCGTCGTGGCGATCACGGCGGCGGCTGTCTTCGCGTTGCTGACCATGGCTCAGCTTGTCGTGCTGCCCGCTCGCGCACCGCGGCCGGCAGTGCAGTCGGTGCTGGCGGATTGGCGGGAACTGTGCGCCGATCGGCGCTTCCTGCTCTTCATCTGCGCCACATCCGGCATGTTCGTGCTGTACAGCCAGCTCTACCTGACACTGCCGCTGGAGGCCAGTCGTCTGTCCGGCGTGGCCAGCACGGTCGCGCTGCTGTTCCTCGCCTCCACCCTCGTCACCCTTGGCCTCCAGGTCCGGGTCACCAACTGGTGCCGGCGGCACTGGGAGCCGACAACGGCCATCGGCGTCGGACTCGCGTTGTGCGGCCTGGCCTTCGCGCCGCTCGCGGTCACCGGCTCCGTGCAGCCGACCGCCGCCGGCCCGCACGACGGCGGGATGGCGGCTGTGCTGCTGTCCCTGCCGGCCATCTCCCCGGTGGTGGTGGCGACGATCGTGCTGACGCTCGGCGTTGTCGTGGCGCAGCCGTTCGTCCTGGATCTCGTTCCGGCATTCGGACGTAGCGCGCTGACCGGCACGTACCTCGGCGGCTACACCATGGCCGCCGGGATCGCCGCCGCGATCGGCAGCATCGCTGTCGGTCAGGTCGCCGATCTGGGCGTCCGGCTGGGCATGCCGTGGCTGCCCTGGCTGTTGCTCGTCGGTCACGGGCTCGCCGGCACGGTCCTGATCGGCGTAGTGCGCGCCCGCACGGCGTTTCCGTCTCGAAACCGCTCGTGACAAGGAAGGACGCTCATGCGTTGTGACACCATCCTCGACGCCATCGGCAACACGCCGATGGTGCGCCTCAACCGGCTCACCGAGCCGACCGACGCGGCGGTGTGGGTCAAACTCGAATGCCTCACCCCAGGGGGGAGCGTCAAGGCGCGGCCGGCCCTGGGCATGATCCGTGCGGCGTTGGGCTCGGGAGCGCTCACCGAGGACGGCACCATCGTCGAAGCCACGTCCGGAAACCTGGGCATCGCGCTGGCGATGATCGGCTCCGCGCTCGGCATCCGGGTCAAGATCATGGTCGACCCCCGCACGCCCGTGCCGAGCGTGCGGACCATCGCCGCCTATGGCGCCACACCGATCCTCGTCGAGAAGTCCGACGAGCACGGCAAGTACCAGATCCCGCGGATCCAGGCGGCCGAAGCGGTCGGCCGAACCGTCGCGGGCGCCTACGTGCCCAACCAGTGGGACAACCCGGACAACCCGGCCGCGCACCGCGAGACCGCCTCGGAAATCGTCGCCGACCTCGACGGTGACGTCGACGCCATCGTGTGCGCCACCAGCAGCTGCGGCCAGCTCACCGGAATAGGCCGATGGATCAGGCAGACCAGCCCCGACTGCCGGATGGTGGCGGTGGACGGCCGGGGCTCGGCCGCGATCGGCGGCCCCATGGGTCAGCATCTGCTGGTCGGCCTCGGTTCCGCTTTCACCCCAGGCAACTTCGACCCCACCACCGTCGACGAGGCATACTGGTGCGGCGACACCGAGGCATTCAGCACCTGCCGGCTGCTCGCGAGCAATGAAGGCCTGCTGCTCGGCGGTTCGTCCGGCGCCGCTGTCTTCGTCGCACTGGTGGTCGCCCAACGACTGGGTCCGCACCACAACGTCGTAGCCGTGGCGCCGGACGGCGGCGATCGCTACCTCGACACCATCTACAACGACACATGGATTCGAGATCACGACCTCACTCTCGCCGCCACCACGGCCCAGCTTCGTGACCGGCTTGCGGACTACACCCCATTCCCCGGCAACCAACTCAAGCCGTGGCGCCACTATCCCGCGAGCCCTGATCTGTGATCGGCGGGAATGGTCCGTCAGCACTCGTCGAACACCTGACGGCCGGCCACGCCGCTGGTGGGCGACCGTGCCTCATGGTGGTCGTCTCCCCTGCTCGCGGCCTGTATCCCGACCCGTCGCCCGCGGGAATACGGAGAACCCCTCCCATGTGTCGTGCTGGTGGCGAAAACTCGCCGCCATGACCACGACCTGTGTGACCAGAACGCGGAGTTGTCGCGATGAGGAGGCTTCAGGAGGTGGCATTCAGGTCAATGAAGGAGTGGCCGGCGACGTTGGTCCGCTGGTTGGCAGGCAGCGAGAACTGGGTTGCCTGAAGAGGATCCGCGCGGCGGCCGCGCGTGGGAATGCCACTCAGGTGGCGGCGGTGGTGGGCGAATCGGGTATCGGCAAGTCACGGTTGTTGGGCGAGTTCGGTGCGGCAGCGGCCCGTGACGGGTGGACGGTGCTGACCGGCCATGCGTCCGAATCGGATCGAGGCAGCCCGTTCGGTGTCTTCGCGGACGTGCTGGGTGATCACTTCGCGTCGCTCGACCTGGTTGAGCCGTGGCGACTGCGCCTCGGGGTCCGCGCGTTGTTGGAGCAGCTGGCGCCCGGGCGTGGGCTGGTGCTGATGCTGGACGATCTGCACTGGGGGGACGAAGCCTCGCTGGACTTGCTGGGGTATCTGGTTTGTCATCCGCCGGAAAGACCCTTGGTGCTCGCGGTGGCGTACCGTCCCAGTCTGGCGCCCGGCCGGTTGACCGCGGTGCTGGCGCAGGCGGCGCGACAGGGCAGGACGGACCGCATCGAGCTCGGTCCGCTGGATGCCGAGGCGGTGGCCGAGTTCCTCGGTCCCGGTGTCAGCACACGACGGTGCCAGGTCCTGCACGAGGCCAGTGGGGGTTGCCCGTTCTACCTGGCGGCGCTGGCACAGGTTCCCGAGGACCAGCTCCAGCCCGAACTGCTGGCCACCCCACCGCCGGATGGCGCCCGGTCGGGGGACGCGGTGGTGTCGGTGCGGGATGTCCCCGCTGTCGTCCGGGCGAGCGTGCAGGCCGAGATGGCCGACCTGACGGCAGGTGTTCGTGTGGTCGCGCAGGCGGCGGCGGTGGCCGGAGACCTGTTCGAGCCCGATGTGGTCGCGGCGATCGCCGGGATGAACCGACAGGACACCGACCGGGCAGTGGACGAGTTGGTGGCCCGTGATCTCATCCGGCCGAAGGGGAGGGGCCGGTTCGGTTACTGGTTGCCGATGATGCGCGCGGCCGCGTACGCCAGCGGCGGCGGTGGCTGGCTGATTCAGGCGCACGCACGGGCCTGGGCGGCGTTGGAGGAGCGGGGGGCCTCGGTGTTCCTGCGGGTGCACCACGTGGAACGGTGTGCTCGGACCGGGGACGAGCGAGCGATCGCCGTGCTGGTCGACGCCGCGCGAATGACCGCCGCGCGGGCACCCGCGAAAGCCGCGCACTGGTTGTCTCTCGCGCTGGACTTGTTGCCGGACAAGGGCGAGGACGATGAGCGGCGGTTGGAGTTGCTTGCCGACATGGCGACCTTTCTCGGCATGAGCGGCCAATTGGAGCAGGCTCGCGTCGCCCTGCACGAGGTGGTGCGGCTGCTGCCTCGTGACGCAGTGGATCAGCGGGTGCGCGCCGTGGGGTTCTGCGCCACCATCGAACACCTCCTGGGCCGCCACGCCGAAGCCGGCGGCTTGCTCCTCGCCGAACTGCGCCAGTTGCCCGAGCACCACTACGACGGCGGGGCCGAACTGGACGACAGGGTCACCGCGCTGAAGCTGAAACTCGCCACCGCGAGCCTGCTGTGCGGCGATTTCACCCAGGCCCACACCTGGGCCAGCGCCGCCCGTCGTGCCGTCGGCGGCACCGGAGACCGTCTCATGTCGACTGCCGCGGCGAGTGTCCTGGCCCTGGCCGACTACGCCGTGGCCGACATTCCAGCCGCACAGCGCCACTGCGACCGGGCGGCCGAGCTTGTCGACGGGCTCACCGACGGCGAACTGGCCCGACAACTGGACACTGTGGTCTGGCTGGGCTGGGCTGAACAGTGCCTGGAACGCTACGACGCGGCACGGCGCCATCTCGAACGCGGCCTTTCCCTGTGCCGCGCCACCGGTCAACACCACCTCGTGACCTATCTTCTCGTCGGCCTCGGCAGCACACTGCGGTGGCAGGGGCAGTCACGAGAGGCCGCCGACAGCGTCGCCGAAGCGCGTGAATCGGGGAAACTGGTGCACAGCCCCGCTCTGCGCGCCGCCACGCTGGCGATGCGTTGCCGCATCGCGACTTTCACCGGCGACACCGACCAGGCCGTGCGCTTGGGCGAAGAAGCGTGCCAGCTGGCCGGACCAGCCGACGACTGGCTGTCGGTGCTGGCGTCGGCGTTCTTCGCACATGCCCGCCTGATGGCGGGCGACCCCCAGGGCTGCGTCTCGATCCTGGTCGATGCCGGTGGTGGCGCGGAACTCCCGATGATCCCCAAGCCAGCCCGCCCCGGCTGGTTCGACGTCCTCACCACCGCCGCCCTGGCCCTCGGCGACAGCCGTGAAGCCGAACAGTGGGCCACGCGCGCCGAAACCACTGCCGCCCACCTCGGCCTGGCCGGCAGCACCGCCTTCGCGCGACTCGCCCGTGCTCGAGTCCAGTACGCCACGGGTGACACCGTTGGCGCGGCCGACACCGCTCACGCGGCCGCCGCCGCCTTCCGACAGGTCGGTGATCCCTTCGACGAGGGCTGCGCATGGCTGCTGGCCGGCACCGCCACGGCTCGCACCGGTCTCCGTTCGGAAGCACTGCGCGAACTGGAACAGGCCTACGCCCTGTTCGCCCAGTGCCACGCCACCGGCCTGCGCCACCGGGCCGCCCGCGAAATGCGCAAACTCGGCCGTCGGGTCCCCAAAGGTGTTAGCGGGCAACGCAATCCCCACAACGCTCTCGGCGCGGCCGCCCTCACCCGCCGCGAAACCGAGATAGCCCGCTGGGTCATGCAGGGGCTCACCAGCCGGCAGATCGCCACCAAGCTCTACCTCAGTCCGCGCACCGTCGAACACCACATCGCCAGCATTCGCGCCAAGGTCGGCGTCACCACCCGGGCCGGCATCGCCACCGCGCTCCTCACCGCCGAACACACCGAGAGCACCTCAGCGGAGAGGCTCGCGCTTCCGACGGCGTCTGGTGGCCAGTGACGAGCCTGCGTCAGTTCCGGCCCTTCCATCATGCCGGGCCGCTGCCGCATTCTCGGTGTCGGATTTGTCGGCTGCCCTGGGCTGTGTTCGGTCCGGAGGCCAGCTCAGTGCACCCGGGACGGTCACCGCGAACGCGTCGTGGCCTCGATCGGCGTCGCTGGACACGGGGGGCTCGCGGCCTGGATGAGATCGACGAGAACCTGTGATGGCTGGCATCTGGTCGCGTCAGCATGGGGGCAATCTTCCCGCGGAGGTCACCAGTTCTGTGAACTGCAACGACAACGCCGGGGCCAGTGATGGCGGGCGTCGGATCGGGTCGGGTGGCGGGCAACTTGCCGGGCGAGGTGACCAGCTTCGTGGGCCGCCGTCGCGAGAGCGTCACGGCCAAGCGGGTGTTGCGGCGCGCACGGCTGCTGACGCTGACCGGGATGGCCGGGGTCGGTAAGACCCGGTTGGCGGTTCGGGTGGCCGGCCAACTCCGCGATGCCTTCCCGGACGGGGTGTGGCTGGTCGAGTTGGCCGCCGTCAGCGACGACACACTGCTGGCCGAATCGCTCGCCACCGTTCTGGGCGTGCGAGGCCCGCAGGAGCGCCACTGCTGCGCCACGGCCATGCTGTCCGACTACCTGGCCGACAAACAACTGCTGCTGGTGCTGGACAACTGCGAGCATCTGCTGGACTCCTGCGCGGCACTGACCAGCAGACTGCTGGCCTCGGCGCGGGGCCTGCGGATCCTGACCACCAGCCGGCAAGCCCTGGGGGTGACTGGGGAGCACCTGCTGGAGGTGCCGCCGATGCCGGTGCCCGAGCTCGATCCCGGGCAGCCGCTGACCACCCGCACCATCGCCTGTCACGAGGCGGTGCGGCTGTTCGCCGAGCGGGCGGCGACGGCCCGGGACGGCTTCGTCGTCAATGCCACCAACCGGGACACCATCGCGCGGATCTGCCACCGGCTGGACGGGATCCCGCTGGCCATCGAGTTGGCGGCGCTGCGGGTCCGGGCGCTGCCGGTCGGCCAGATCCTGACCGGGCTGGACGACTACCTGGAATTCCTGGCCGAGGGCAGCCGGGTCGCGGTGCCCCGCCAGCAGACGCTGCGCGCCGCGATCGACTGGAGCTACGCGCTGTGCTCGCCGCTGGAGCAGCAGTTGTGGGCTCGGGCCTCGGTGTTCGCCGACGGGTTCGATCTGGAGGCGGCCGAGGCGGTCTGCAGCGGCGCTCCCATCGTGCGGGAAGACGTCTTCGAACTGGTGGCCGCCCTGGTCGACAAGTCCATCCTGACCCGGCCCGACTACGGCGCCCCGGCGCGGTACCGGATGCTGGAGGCCATTCGGCAGCACGGCAGGGAACAGTTGGTCGCATCCAGCCAGCAGACAGTCCTGCGCGCCCGACACCGCGACCACTACCACCGCCTGGCCATCCGAGCGGAACGGGCGTGGCTGGGTCCCGACGAGGTGGCGTGGTTCGCCTGGCTCCGGCATCAGCACCCCAACCTGCGGGCCGCGTTGGAGTTCTGCCTGACCGAACCCGGCCAGGCCCGGGCCGGGCTGGAGATCACCACTGCCCTGCTGCATTACTGGGTCCGATCCTGTTGCCTGGAGGAGGGGCGCGGTTGGCTGCGCCGGGCACTGGAGTTGGACCGGCAGCCCAGTCCGCAACGGGCCAAGGCGTTGTGGGTCAGCGGCTGGCTCACCCTCCAACACGCCGACATGACCGCCGCGCTGTCCCTGCTGAAGCAGGCCGACGTGCTGGCGCGTCAACTCGGCGACGAGTCCGCTCTCGCCTACACCACGCTGTGTCTTGGCACGGCGGCGTTCTTCCAGCGCGACCTGCACCGTGGGGTCGCGCTCCTGGAGGACGCACTCGCCCACCACCACGCGCTCGGTCACCCGGCCGGCGCCTGGCTCGCCCTGGGCTACCTGGCCCTGGCCACCGCGGTCCTCGGACAACCGGATCTCTCGGTCGGCTTCAGCCGCCAGCGGTTGGCCCTGTGCGACAGCCGTGGCGCGTCCGCGTCCCGGATCTATCCACTGTGGGGGCTCAGCCTCGGCGAGTGGCTTTCCGGCGACCGACACCGGGCCGGCCGGCTGATCCGGGAAACCATCGAGGCCGCACAGAAGTTCGGCGACGAGTGGGCGCTCGCACACTGTCTGGAGACACTGGCCTGGGTCGCGGGAGCGGACGGCCTGCACACCCGTGCCGCCCGGCTGCTCGGCGCCACCCACGGGGTCTGGCGGTCGACCGGGACGCCTTCGTCCGGCCCGAGGTACCTCACCTCCTGGCATGACCGGTGCGAGCAGGACGCGCGCGTCGCGCTCGGGGACAAGCAGTTCGGTGTGGCCTTCCGGCAGGGCGCCCGGTTCGGCATCGACCATGCCGTCAGCTACGCCCTCGCCGAACCCGCCGCAACGGCAAGCACGGTTCCACCCGCCCTGACCCCCAAGCACCGAGCGGCACTCCTGACGCGCCGGGAGCGGCAGGTCGCCGAACTCGGCAGCCGGGGACTGTCCACCGAAGACATCGCGGCCACGCTGCTCATCGCCCCCTACGCCGCCGAGGGGCACCTGCACCGCATCCTGATCAAACTCGGCCTCACCGACCGCGCCCAACTCGCCGCGTGGATCACCGAACACCCACCGCCATCGGACGATCAGTAGCTCAGCCAGGTCCCGAGCGGCGGATCAAATCTCGTTGTATGACAAAGCAATCAGGTAACCAGGGGCAGGCTGCTCCCGCCGGGCGCGCGATGTTCTCGCCGAGCCACCGTTCGACGAACGCACCCCCGCGCCGCTCGCCCGCCCCGACGGCACGGCTCGTGAGTTGACCTTCCGCCCGTCGTGGCAAATGCTCGTGCACGCGGCGTCCCACGCAGGTACGAAGGGATCAGCTCCGCTGCGCCGTTCAGGGGAGACCTGACTAGCTCGATCGGGTGGCGTCCGCCGCCGTTGTCTACTGTCCCGCAGTACCTTCTGGCAAGTTGCATCCTGCATATCGCGTCGTAGCGCTCGTCGACCGGTGTCCCGTCCCCGTCGGCAGTAGCTGGAGGGAGCGACAGATGGACGACGCCAGGCCCGAGCATCGCCGCGCCGGACTGGAGAAGGCCAGATTCGCGGCTTGTTGCCTGTCCGGCGGTGAGACCCCCGACAACTCCAGCGACGTCGACTTCGGCGTGCTGTCGACGCTGGCCGCCCAGTTGTCGCCGCGGTCGATACGGCCCGGCGAGAAGCTGTGGCAGGCGGACCGACTCCCGTCGGCGGTCTGGATCATCCAGCACGGCCTGGTCGAGGTGGCCGTCGGGCGGGGCGCGCGCCGCCGGGTCGTGCAGACCGCCGGCGCCGGCGAGGTCGTCGGCATCGTACAGCTGCTCAGCGGACAGGTTCTGCCGTGCCAGGCGCAGGCGGTGGACACCGTGTCGGCCCTGGAATGGCCGGCCGGCCTGTTCTTCGGCGCGCTGCACCGGCGCCCCGCGCTGGCCCGGATGCTGCTGCCCACGCTGAGCAGACGCGTGACCAACGGCTGGGTCCGGCTCGCCTCGGTGGCGGTCAGCAGTCTCGAGATCCGTGCGGCGCGCATGCTGCTGATCGAGGCCCGGGACGGTGTCGTCGCGTTGCCGCAGGACGTCGTCGCGTCGATGATCGGCGCCTCCCGGCAGGCGCTCAACCGAATCCTGCGCGGACTCCAGACGGTCGGCGTCATCAAGCTGTCCTACCGGACGATCCGAATCCTCGACCGCGCCGCACTGGTCCGACTCGCCCAGCCCTATGGGGACGAACCGATCAGCGCGCTCGGCAGTCCTCGCCATGCGGAACCGAGGTAGCTGCCATTCCGCGCCCACACGAGGAAGGAGCCCGGCCGGCTGAGCCGGCCGGCCGGGCGCGGCGTCAGCGGCACCTGTGCAGCTGGCGCACCCGTGGCCCCTGCGACAGCTCGTGCCGTGTGGGCTCCGTCGTGGACTGGGCCAAGTCGTCGAGACGGTCCAGGTCCAGCAGCTGGATCCGGCGGTACTGAAGCTCGATCGCGTGGTCGCGCTGGAAGTCCCGGAGCACACGGTTGAGCGCCGGCCGGGACGCGCCGATCATCGACGCCAACGTCGCCTGCGAGACCGGCACCACGCCGTCGCGTTCCTCCAACAACAGCATGCGCGCCACCCGCACCTCCAAGCTGCTGGCCAGCACGGCCGACAGCCGAACCCGGCTGTCCACAACGCGGTCGGCCAGACCGTCCAGCAACAATCGCGCCAGCACGGGATCCCGCTCCAGCTGAGCGAGAAACTCGCGCACCGGCCACAACAGCGCGGAGACATGGGTGGCGGCCTGCACATGGCACGGAGTCCAGCGGCCCGACACCAGCGGCACGACGCCGAACGCCTCCCCGCGGCACAACGTCTGCACCACGCACCGGTCGGCGCCGACGCCGACGGCGACCTCCGCGATGCCGTCCTGGATGATCCACACACCTGGCGGCCGCTGTCCGGGCGAACACAGGTCCTCGCCGACGCGGAGTTGCCGGGCGCACAACTGTTCCGCGAGCGTCGACAGGACGGCCCGCTCCTCACGTCGCCGGCCGCCGAGCGCGCGCACGGCGAATCGCGCGTTGGCAAACGTGAGCGGCACAGTTCTCGGTGAAACGCGCCGGTCGCCGGGCACCTCCGGTGCCATCCTCGCCGGCCGGTCCCCCACCACTTCGTCCACCGATGTCCTCCAGAAGATCCGGCCCCAGGTCCGCGCGCGGTGTTTCCCTGCGGCAGCTCGGTACACCGAACGCGGCGCGCGAACTTTGTCGGCGCAACAACAATTGGCGCACGAGTGCCGGATTCCCATGATCACAGCGAAGTCGCCCGGTCGGAACAGACACTGTCGTCCCGAGGACGATCTGCTCACCCGCAGCGGTCCGGCGACTTGATCTCGCCGCGCGGACCGGCGAACCTGGGCGTCGCCCGGCAGTTTCCACACTCGCCGGGCGCTCGCGTTTTCCACACTCCCGCAAGGATCGCTGATGCCCGCGTCGACCTCCGCGTTCGCCTGTGTCCCGGCCCGGATTCCCCGCCGGGCCGAGCACGATGGCGCAGCAGCTGAGCCCCGGTCCAGGCTCGGCGAGCTGACCGGCCAGTTGGGGGTGGCCGTCGAGGAGGTGTACGAGGTGCTTCAGACGAATCCCGAGCTTCGTCTCGGTTACTCCAGCGACCAGGCCTGGTCGTCACCCGCCCAGCGGAGCTGGATCCGCCGAGCCTCGTCGTAGCAGTGCGAACACGTCGGCCAGTACCACTCGTCCTGATGGGCCCGATGGCTGACGATGACCACGCCGCACAACGCCGGCAGCTCGGTGCCCGGCCCCGCCGGGTGTTCCGCGAGATAGCAGTGCCTCCGCAGGGCGGCGGGCTGCCAGGTGAAATGCGGCTGCAGCAGTTGTCCGCACAGGTTCACAGCCGCACCTGCTGCAGACAGGAGGAGCACAGTGGGCCGGGACCGGGAATTCGCATTCCCTCCACGGAAAGCACGGCCGCGCAGTACGCGACGACCCGGTCCGCGACGACGTCCGGCGGGGGGACGAGCGCGATGTGGCGAACGCGTCCGTCGTCCGTGCCGCTGGGACCGCCGTGTGCGGCGAAGACCTGAACTCCCTGGTGGTTCAGCTCCAGTAATCGGGATCGGGCCCCAGCCGGCGTGGGATCGGCCGTGGTCCGCCGCATGCAGGCCCGTGTTCGTATTTCGCGCGGGCCGCGAGTCAGCTGGTCGATGGTGCGTCGCTGGGAGGGTTGACGGAGCCATTTTTCCATCACTGTCGGATCACTCCTCGTGACATGCGGCTTTCGTCGTGCGCATTCGAGTTTGCGTGTCCGACTCGTCCTTTCAAACCTCGTGGCCATCCGCCAGGGGACGCAATGGTGTCTCATCGGACAGTGTTCGCCGTTCCGTGACGGGCCCGCCCGTGGTGGTGTGACCGGCCGTTGCGGGGACCCGGCCCGAACCCGACACCACGCATGACGCGGTTCTGGACACCAGAATGGACAAGTGCCTGGGCCGCCCGCCGGCCTTGTGGTGCTCCCGCCAGGCCAAGCCGGAAAACCGGGGCAGCCGGTCCCTCGGGGATGGAGCCGCGGAACAACAGCGAACCGGCCGCCCCTCACGAGCACAACACCAGCCACTGCTGGCCTCTCTGCCACCAGCTGCGTACGGAGGGGAGACCACCAGCCAGCCACGACCTCCGCCATTTCTGTCGGACGTCCGCGCTCGCACCGCCCGACAATCACTGACGTGGGTAACCGTGACGCCTCGCGCTGCCGGCGGCGACCCCGATGATGCCGCACCCCCGCACCCGACGCCAGATCAAAAACGCGGAAGCCTCGCAAATTGACGACAGTGTCACCAACTCGCCATCTCTGCCCCGGTGCCCACCCGATCCGGAGCGGAACCGCGGGGGCGGGCACATGGACTCTGTGGACTCAGGGCCTATGACCGTCACGGGTGTCCCGTTGGCTCGCGCATGCTGGGAAGTGCCGGACCCCGGCGCCCCGCCTGAGGAAGCACAACTCTCTCGTGGCTTCTTGCCGGCAGGTAGTACCGATGGTGAATTTTGGGAGTAGCAACGATGTTACGCCAGCTCTGGGTCGCGTCGCTCGTGCTCTTGAGCGCGGTAACCGTGGACCAACAAGGGGGTGTCGCTCTCCGTGCTGATGAACCACAGGTGGGGAGCGAATTACAGCTGACGAAGGTCGCGGGTGCTGGGGACACGGTGAAGCGACTGGAACGCGTGCTCTTGTGCGACCCGGTGGGCGGTGATCATCCGTACGGAGATGCCGCGTGTCACGATCTCAGCGTCGCGTCCAGTGATTTCGATCATCTCCCCGGGGATCCCAACGGGGTGTGCGCCACGGGGAGTCGTCACTACGACCCGGTTACCGTCAGCGCCACGGGGATATGGGAGGGGACTCCGATCACATTCGAGAAGACGTACGACAACCCGTGCAAGCTCCGCTTGCACACCGGTCCGGTCTTCGAGTTCTAGCTCCGAACACCGCCACGCCGTGGTCGCTCATCGGGCGCGGCCGTCTGACCGCGTGCGAAGTCCTGCGCTGGCAAGGCCGCCGGGACCGGGCCGCGCCGCTGGGCGGCCGCCACCGCGAAGGGCTGGGCCTGGCACTGGCCCGCCGCGTCCTGTCCGCCGCCCAGAACTGAGCGGTCGGCCGGGCCAGAACCAATCAACCAGCCACACCCCCGCCCAGCCCTGGGCGTTCGCCCCCGGGTGGGTACCGGTCCCCCGACCCGCTGTCGTCGGACCGGTACCCCCGCGAACCCGGTGCACGTCGGGGGGTGCGTGCCCGGATCTGAGCATCACTCAACCAGAGGCGACACCCCCGACGCCAGGGGGACATGACGCCACTGGCCAGGACTGGCCAAGCAGCACGGGCGCCACCCGGCCCAGCTGCCGTCTGGATGCCACCCGCTCCGGCGGGCGCACTCCTCCATCACCAGCGGCATCGCCGTGTTGACGGAGTCGTCGACCGGGACCTGCGGCATCATGAAGGGCCCCTTCCTCACGTTGATCGTGGTGAAGGGGTCCTTCATGACGTTGAACGTCAGGGAAGGTCCCTTGATCTTGGGTGGGCGGGGGGCTGACGCGCTTCTGAAATGCGGACTAGGGATGCCGGCGGAGCCGAGCCGGGTCGACGGCGGTCGCGGCGGTGTCCCCGTCGAGGCGCCAGCCTTCTCCGTACGCCGCGGCAAACGCTTCCGTGCCGAGCGCGGCCTCGCCTCGGCGGACGAGTTCGCGGACCTGCCCGTTGGTGCGGTCGTGTGCGCCGCGCAGCCGGGAAGCCGCGCCGAGCAGGACGGCCGACTCGTGGTGCTGCCCGTACGCGTCGGCGACCCCGGCCGCCCCCACCGCGACCAGCGACAGGATCGGCATGTCCCAGGCCCGGACGCCGGCCGCGTACGCGCTCGCCAGTGCCTTCTCCGCGCCGGCCGGATCGCCCAGTTCCAGGCAGAGCTGGCAACGTGCGGCGCCGACCAGCGTCGCCACATGGTCGCTGGGGAACGCGGTGTAGCCCCGCAGAGTCCGTTCGGTGGCGTCGAGCAGTTCGCGCGCCCGGCCCAGATCGCCGAGCCGGAGCCGGAAACCGGCTTCCCGCGCGTCGAACAGGAGCTGCATCTCGCCTGACGCGGGCAGCTCCCGTTCCCGAGCCGACTCGATCATCGCGATCGCCTGGTCGGTTTCGCCACGCAGCAGGTGCAGGTCGATCCAGCGCAGCTGGCTGAACACCCGGTCGCCGGCGTTGAGCGAGCCGAACTCGGCGGCCAGCGACTGGGCCTCGCGCAGATCGGCCACCGCACCGTCGAGGTCGCCGTCGTACTGCCGCAACTGGGCCCGCATCGGCAGCGCGGCGGCCTGGCCCCAGTGGTCACCGGACTCGCGGAAACAGGTCAGGGCCGCGGCCACGTCGGTGCGCACCGCGTCCAGGTCGCCCGCGTTCTCGGCCAGCTCGGCACGGAACATCCGGGCCAGCCCGGACAACCAGCCGTCGCCGTCGATCAGGCGCTCGATGATCGTGCGCGCGGCCGTTTCCTGCCGCAGGAACGCGAGCGGCAGCGCGGAAAGTGCGGCGTAGGGGCCCGGCAGCTCCGGGTGCCCGAGCAGCTGCGCGGCCAGCTCGTGTGCTCGTGCCCGGTCATCGGCCCCCTGCCCGGCGGGTGCGCTAGCGCGGCTGTCGACCAGGTTGAACAGGTGGATCGCACGTGCGCAGTCACGGTCGGGAGATCGCTCACCGCCGGGTACCGCCAGTGCTTCGCCCAGCCAGTAGGCGGCGTCGGCCTGGCGGCCGAACATCTGCCAGTACCAGGTCAACCGCAACGCGAGGGTGACCGCGCCGTCCGCGTCGCCGGTGTCGCACCGCCGGCGCAGGGCGGCCAGCACGTTGTCGTACTCGGCGCTGATGACGCGTGTGGCCGACAGCTGACCGGGCCCGCGCAGTTCGGCGTCGGATCGGGTCAGCAGCTCGGTGAAGTACCCCACGGCCAGGTCGCGAACGGCATCGAGAGCGTCCTTTTCGGACAGTCGCTCGATGCCGTATTCGCGCAGCGTTTCCAGCATCCGGTAACGGCCGGGGTCGGGTGCGAGCTGCAGCAACGACCGGTCGACCAGACCCGCGAGCAGTTCCGGGACGTCCGCGGCGGGCACCGTGGTGCCGGCGCAGACCGCGATGGCCGAGGCGAGCGTGACGCCGCCGGGCAGGATCGAGACGCGTTCGGCGACCGTGCGTTCGACGTCGTTCAGCAGGTCCCAGCTCCACGCGATGACCGCGTGCAGGGTGCGATGCCGGGGCCGTGCGGTGCGACTGCCGGTGGTGAGCAAGCGAAATCGGTCGGAGAGCCCGTTGGCCAGGTCGGGTAGTGACAACGTGCGCAGCCGGGCGGCGGCCAGTTCCAGCGCGAGCGGCATGCCGTCCAAGCCGAGCACCACTCGGATGATGTCGGGCAGCGTGGTCTCGTCGACGGCGAACCCGGGTCGTACGGCGGCGGCTCGTTCGGCGAACAGGCGCACCGCCGCGGTCCGCTGTGCTTGCTCGACGCCGTCGTCCCGCCCGGGCAGTGCGAGTGGGCCCAGTGGCACCAGTGCTTCGCCGTCGACTGCGAGGGGTTCGCGACTGGTGGCGAGAACCCGGAGTCCGGGACATCGGGACAGGAGGGCGGCGACCAGGTGGGCGACGGCGTCGATCAGATGCTCGCAGTTGTCCACCAGCAGCAGGCTTTCCCGGCTGCCGAGCTGGTCGGCGAGGATGTCCAGCTCGGTGCCCTCGACTCGCCTGCGGGCTTCGAACATCGCGCCGCCGCGCAGCCCGATCCCGGCCAGCACGGCCGCGGTGACTTTGGCCGGTTCGGTGACCGAGGCGAGGTCGATCATCCAGGCGCCGTCGCGGTTGCGGCGGGCGGCCTCGACGGCCAGCCGGGTCTTGCCCGCACCGCCGGGGCCGAGGACCGTGACCAGGCGGCCGCCGGTGAGCAGGGTGTCGATCCGGGCCAGGTCGTCGTCGCGGCCGATGAAGCTGGTCAGCGGCGCGGGCAGCGTGCGCGGCGCCAGGCCGGTCGCCGGCCGCTCGGCCCGCAGCAGGCGCAGGTGCCGCTCTTGCAGCACGGCACCCGGGTCGGCGCCGAGGTCGTCGGCCAGTGCTTCACGGACCCGCTCGTACCGGGCCAGTGCCTCGGCTTGGCGGCCCTGGGCATCGAACGCGTCCATGAGCAGTGCGGTCGCCCGTTCGTGGACGGGATACTCGGCGAGCAGGGCAGTCAGCCGGTCGGCAGCCGCGTCGGCACGGCCAAGGGAAAGCTCGACAGCGGCCAGATCAGCGACGGCTTCGATCGAAAGGTGCGCCAGCCGGGCCGCGACGGCCGGGGCCACTGCGGCGACGAGCGTGGGCTCGGCGCCGGGACGGTCGCCCCACATCGTCACGGCCTCGCCGAGCACGGTCGCCGCGGCGTTCGGATCGTCGGCGTGCAGCCGGTCCCGGCCGTCGGCGGCGAGCTGCTCGAACCGCAGCGCGTCCACGTCGTTCGCGGCCACGTCCAGCCGGTAACCCCCGGCGACCTGCGTGACGTCGCCGGCCGAGCCGAGGGCCCGCCGCAATCGGGAGACGAGGGCCTGCAGGGCGTGCGCGGGGTCGGCGGGCGGGTCCTCAGCCCAGATCGCGTCGACCAGGACACTCTGCTCGACCGCACGGCCACCGGCGAGCGCCAGCCGTACGAGCAGACTCCGCAACCGCGCACCCGGGACGGCCAGGACGGCGGTGCCACGAGACGCCTGGAACGCGCCGAGCAGCGTGACCCGCAGCCTGTCCATGACCCGATCTTTCCGTGCCGACCAGCGCGTATCCAAACCAGGGCGTCCGGTGTGAGCGCTGTGTGCGCCTGGTGTGAGCGGTCCGCGGCACCCTTCAGCTGTCCGAGGAGAACAGGTTTCGAAGGGGATCTCTCATGTACGACGTGGTGATCGCGGGCGCCGGACCGGTCGGGCTGCTGCTTGCCGGGGAGCTGGGTCTCGCCGGCTGCTCGGTCCTGGTGCTGGAGCGCGAGCCGGACACCGACACCCCGTGGCGGGCGGCGGCGCTCGGCATGCGTGGCCTGTCCGCCGCGTCGGTCGAGGCGTTCTACCGCCGCGGGCTGCTGGAGCCGCTGCGGGCCGCCGCGAAAGCGCAGTACGGCTTCATGATCGACCCCGACGCGGACGACGCGGTGTACCCGCACAACGTCGGCCACTTCGCCGGCATCGTGCTCGATCCGGAGAAGGTGAACGTTGCCGCACTGCCGTTCCGGCTGCCGGCCCCGGCGATGCAAGGCGTGCCGACCAGCCTCGCCGTGCTCGAAGGGATGCTGGCCGAGCGGGCGGTCAAGCTTGGTGTCGAGATCCGGTACGGCGCCGAGGTTTCAGCCGTCGAGCAGGGCGAGGAGAGCGTGGTCGTGCGCGCCGGCGAGCAGGAGTACGAGGCACGTTGGCTGGTCGGCTGCGACGGCGGGCGCAGCGCCGTGCGCAGGCTCGCGGGCTTCGAGTTCGCCGGCACCGAGCCGCAGCTCACCGGCTACGTCATGCTGTCCACCCTCGCCGATCCGGCGAAGCTGAACCCCGGGTTCAACCTGACGCCGACCGGCATGTACATCGGGATGCCCACGGCGGGACACATCGGCATGATGGACTTCGACGGCGGCGCGTTCGACCGTTCGCAGGAACCGAACCGCGAGCACCTCCAGACGGTGCTGCGCCGGGTTTCCGGCACCGACGTGACGGTGGCCGACGTGAGCCTTGCTTCCACCTTCACCGACCGGGCCCGGCAGACGACGACCTACCGGCAGGGCCGGGTGCTCCTCGCGGGCGACGCGGCACACATCCACTCGCCGCTCGGCGGGCAGGGACTCAACACCGGCATCGGCGACGCGGTGAACCTGGGGTGGAAGCTCGCGGCGACCGTGCGGGGATCCGCGCCGGCCGGGCTGCTCGACACCTACCAGGAGGAACGGCACCCGATCGGCGCCTGGGTGGTCGAGTGGACGCGCGCCCAGGTGTCGGCCATGCGGCCGGATCCGCACGGCCAGGCGATGCAGGGGTTGATTCGCGACCTGTTGTCGACCCGGGACGGCACGACCTACGTCTACGAGAAGCTGTCCGGCCTGGCGATCCGCTACGACCTCGGCAGCACGCAGCCGCTGGTCGGCCGCAGCGCCCCGGACTTCCACCTCGCGGACGGGACCCACCTCGGCGACCTGCTCGCGGCCGGGCGTGGCGTGCTGCTCGACTTCACCGGAACCCTGCGCGAATCGGCCCAGGGCTGGGAAACCCGCGTCCAGCACGTGGCCGGACCGGCGCAGGACACTCTCGGCCTGGGCGCGGCACTCGTCCGCCCGGACGGCGTGATCGCCTGGGCCGGTGACCCCGATCCGGACCGCCGGGCATTCGAAACGGCCGCGACCCGCTGGTTCGGCGACCCGTCGATCTGATCGCGGCCGCCGAAGCGCTGGCGATCATCGGCAATACCGGCCTGCCCTGTTACCAGCCGGAACTGTCCAGCACGCTCGGAGTCCGGGACACCTACGTTAATTCTCCGCGAAGTTGATCAGTGACAGGGGTTGGTCACCGGTGCTTCAATGCGTTAGGAAACTTTCCTAACGATCGACGGAGGCCCTGCACTCATGTCATCTCCCCGTACGCGCGTCGCAGTGGTAGCCGCTGCGGCTCTAGCGCTAGCCACGCCGCTCGCCGTCAGGTCCGCCGCCGCCGCGACGATGAACACCGACGCCACGGCTGTCACCTCGGCCGCAGCTTCCCCGGCCTACACGGCCGCCCAGGTGCTGGCTGGCGTCAAGAAGAACAGCACGTCCGCGAACCAGGTCAACTCCAAGCCCCACATCAACACCATGACGCGCGCCAAGAACGTGAACGTGTACCAGGTGGCGACGGGCGTCTACGCCTACGGTTCCAGCCTGGCCGTCGACGACGACGGCAGCGACCCCGATTCCGATCCCGACCACCAGGACCAGACGACTTTCCAGGACAGCAACGGCAAGCAGTTGGCCGCGCACCACGTGCCGTTCTACGTGCTGGGCGACGACTGCTGGGACCGCAAGTCCCCCTGCCCGCACTTCTTCTACAAGGAACACAACATCAAGGGCCGGCAGTTCGCGCTGATGTTCTACAAGAGCAAGGTCATCGGCGCGATCTTCGGCGACACGCAGACCGGGAACGACCAGACCACCTCGGACAACGACTCCCGCGAACTGGGCGAGGCGTCGGTGAAGTCGGCCGCGCTGCTCGGCATCAACAGCAGCGGCACCGACGGTGGTGTCGACAACGGCGTGACCGTGGTGATCTTCTCTGGCCCGTCCTGGGTTGTGAACGGCAGCAACGCCAACCTGAACGCCAATGCCCAGGCCCTGGTCCAGAAGGCACTGGACAGCCTCGGCGCGAGCATGGGTCTCAAGTAGTCCCTGCGATCAATCCACACTGAACGCGATCACCACCATACCGCCGATGGTGAATATGGTGGTGATCGCGTTCACTGGCGCCCAGTTTGGCGAATGACCCTGATGCCTGGGGCGCAGCGATCATCATGCGGCCGTCCGCAGCTTGGGTGGCCAAGGTGCTCCAGCGCCGCGTTGCCCACCTCGGCGCGGGCGAACGACCCGCCGGACTAACCTGAGTGTCACTCGACAGTCCGACACCGCGAGCACGAGTCGTAGTTCCCGCAACGTGTATGCCACTATCGGCTACGCCACAGGAATGCGGTCACAGCGCCACGAATCAGACGGGCCGGACACGAACCGCCAAACCGGCGCTTGTCGTGCCGGATGCCCGCTCGTACTCCACCCACTGTCCAGGCGCCAATGTCGGACGCCCGTCCTTCCTGGCCGGCAGCAGCTCCTCGATGTCGACGTCATCAACGCAAATATCAGGACCACCCCGGTCAGGGGCGATAAAGCCGAAACCGAGGTCCTGGCTGAACCACGTCACCACACCCCGCGCCATGCCGATCTCCTCGTTAGGCGGCGTCCGCGTCAACGGACCGGGTCTCAACGCTACGCAGCGGGCACGTCGAGCCGCAGGCGCGCACGCCGATCGCAGGGTCACGGCGTGAACTCGATGCAGCCATCCAGCACGGCGTCGGCGACCTGCCGCAACTGACAGTCCACAGTGAACGCGTGTGCGCGCATGCACTGGTACGCATGCGTCACGCCGATGCCCAGCTGAGCCGAGACGACACTGACCGCCAGTTTCACCCGTGCCCACTGTTCCGGCAACGAGCCGGCGAGCACGTCCTCCACACCGCGCCCACGCTGCCCAAGTTCGCTGTCCAGCAGCAATGCCAGGGCGTAGTCCGCGAAAAGTTGCCCATCGGTCAGCGCCGCCGTCGGCAACGCGCCCGGGTAGGCGCGGTACAACTCAAGAACGCCGACCGGCACCTCGCGAGCGGCCAGCGGGAACGCGAACACCGCGCGCACGCCGAGAGAGCTCAACATCGGGACCAGCGCGGGCCACTGATGCAGGCTGGCGCTGCTGGCCAGATCGGTCGACATCACCACGTCGCCGTCCTGCAGCGCCTGCATGCCCGGACCGGTGCCGACGGTGATCTCAAGTTCGATCGCGCGCTCGCTGACGACATCGGTCGCGTAGATCGGCTCGCCCAGCCCGAGGTCGCCGATCGTGCACAGGCTGACGCCGGCGACGCCGAGCGCGGCCGAGCAGGCGCGGCAGACATGCTCGATCCCCACCGGCACGTTGTTGGCACTGGCCAGACTGCTGATCATCGCGGCGATCGCCGCCTGCCCTCGACCGCCGGCCATGCCGCTCACCTCGGCCGTCCATCTCGGTGCTCCAGCTCCGCAACCGCTCGCATCGCACGTCCCCGATGTTCGGCACTTCGTCCCTGGCAACAGGAAGCGTCGCGCGCGAACGGGCCTGTGTCGTCGCAGCGAACGGGCTTCTTGCACTGGGTGCTCACCGGCAGACCGGCATACCAGCTAGCCGGAACCGCCCGCGGTCATTCGTCCACGCTGACCGGCAGCTCCACCTGCAGCGAGGTGCCCAGGCCCGGTGGGCTGGCGACGGTCATCCGACCTTCCAGGGCCTCGATCCGGTCGGTGAGCCCGATCAGACCGGAGCCGCGTGCCGGATCAGCACTGCCAACGCCGTCGTCACGGACCGAAACGAACAGCCGGCCCTCCCGCACAGCCGCCTCGACCCGAACCACCGACGCCCGCGCGTGTTTCGCGGCGTTGGCCAGCGCTTCCGCCACCGTGTAGTACGCCGCGACCTCGACGGGCGGTGCGAGTCGGCTCTCCACCCGCACGTCGAGTTCGACCGGGATGGCTGAGCGACGAGCCAGCGCCCTGAGCGCGGGACCCAGACCCCCCTCCGACAGGATCGCGGGGTGGATCCCACGCGAGATCTCGCGCAGTTCGTCCACCGCCGCCGCCAACCCGGCGGCGACCTCGGACAGCTCCGCCAGGAGCCCGGGTAACTCGGCCGGCGTCCCGGCCTCGATCGTCCGCACGTCCAGCGCGAGGGAGACGAGTCGCTGCTGGATGCCGTCATGCAGATCGCGTTCGATCCGCCGACGAGTCTGGTCGGCGGCGGCCACCACGCGCGCCCGAGAGGCGGCCAGGTCGGCACGCGCTTGGGTGTTGGCGATCGCGGTGGCGATCAGGTCGGTGAAATTGGCGAAGCGGTTCTCGGTGTCTTCGGGCAGCGGCTCGTCCCGCGTCGACAGCGCCTTCATCACTCCCCACAGGGCTCCTTCGACGAGGATCGGGACCCCGACCGCCGACCTGACGTCTCCGCCGAGCGCCACGGCAACGCCCTCGATTCGCGCGGGCTCGTCGGTGCGCAACACCTGGGACGCGACACCACCGGCGTCGAGCGTCACGCGGGCTCCGACCAGCACCTCGGAGCCGGCCGCTCCCCAGCTCGCGACCACGGTCGCCGTGCCGTCGGCCTCGTAACGCAGCAGCCGCGTGCCGTCAGCACCGAGGACCCGGCCCGCCTCCTCGGTCACGGCGGTGAAGACAGCGGGCGGCGGCTCCGCGTGCGCGACGAGGGTGGCCACCCGCCGCAGCGCCGCCTGCTCATCGGCGAACCGGGTGAGCTCGTCGCGGTTCTGCTCGAGCGAGCGTCCCATCTTGTTGAACGAGCGCTCCAGTGTTCGGATCTCGGCTGCTCCGGTCTCGGGGATGCGAGTGGTGAGTTCGCCGCCGGCGAGCCGGTCGGCCATGGCCGCGGCTCTGCGCACGGGGCGGATGACGGCACGTGTCATGTAGCCGGCGAAAAGCAGGATCAGCACTAGCGATCCGGCGACGCCGGCCGCGACCGCGACCACCGCCTGGCGAGCCGTGGCCTCGGCCTGCTCGTCACGAACGACGGCCACGCCGCGCTCGGTCAGGTCGAGGCGCTCGAAATCGATCCGGATCGGGTCCACACGCCGTCTCCCCTCCTCGATCGCCGCGACACTGCGGACCAAGGGATCGTTCCGGCGCGCGGCATCCACCATGGGCACCGAATACCGCGCGATGTAGGACTCGATGCCTTGTGTGATCCGCCGGGACTGGCCCTTCTGTTCGAGGGTGTCGGACAGCCGCTGCAGGTTCGCGCTCTCCGCCGGGATCGCGGCGCGCGCGGTGTTCCAGGGCTCGAGAAAGCTTTCGTCGCCGGTCAGCAGGAAGCCGCGGCCGCCCGTCTCGACGTCGACGAGCAGCCTCTCGAGTCGGCTCGAGCTCGTGAGCAATTCCTGAGAATGCCTCGCGAGTTGCGCCGACTCGCGCTCAACGACGACCGCGCTGAGCAGGACGACGAGCAGGACGCCCTCCGTGATCGTGAGCAGGGCGCACGCGCCGAGCACGCGGAGGATCAAGCCGCCCACGGTAGCCTCCTGTACATGGCCTCCAGTACAGTCCGTCGCCTCGCGACGCGTAAGGGACTAGGGTCCCCATAACGGACAAATGGAAGCATCGAAGGAGTCCGGTCCAGGACCGGCGCGAGACCGCACCGCGACCAACAAGGGACGGGTGGTCGTGGCGGACGACGACGTCCTGCTGCGCGAGGGCATAACCAGCCTGCTCGAACGCTCCGGATTCGACGTGGTGGGCCAGGCCGGTGACAGCGCCCAACTCCTCGCCCTGGTCCAGGACCACGTTCCCGACCTGGTCATCTCGGACATCCGGATGCCACCGACGCAGCGCACCGAAGGGCTCACGGCGGCTCGAACGATCCGCGAGCGGCACCCCCGGACGGGTGTGCTGCTGCTGTCCGCCCACATCGAAGTGGAGCACACGCTGGAGCTGTTGGCCAGCGGGCGGGGGGTCGGCTACCTGCTCAAGAGCCGCGTCGTCGACGTGAACGAGTTCATCGACACCGTGGAGCGGATCGCCAAGGGCGGTGTCGTCGTCGACCCCGTGCTGGTGCAGGATCTGTTCCGCGCCAGTCGCAAGGACGACCCACTGGCCGCGCTGAGCGCCCGGGAGCGTGAAGTGCTCGCACTGGTGGCGGAGGGACGGTCCAACGCCGGCATCGCTCGTCAGCTGTGGGTCACCGAGGGAACCGTCGAGAAGCACGTGCAACACATCCTCACCAAGCTGCAGATCCCCGCCAGCGACGCCGATCACCGCCGCGTGCTCGCGGTCATCACCTTCCTCGAAGCCCGCTAGACCTGGCCGCTCGGGCCGAGGAGCAGCTCATGGACGGCGCTGGCGCTGAGGGCGGACTTGGCCAGAAATCCGAGTGCCGGGCTGTCCGCGATGAGCTCCTCGAAGTCCTCCCGCTGGTGGGTCGACACCATGATGATCCCGGGCCCGCCCGTGGTGTGCCGGTCGTCGAACCGATGCTCGTCCAACCGCCGCGCGAGTTCGAAGCCGCTCTCGTCGCCGAGATCGATGTCGACAAGCACCACGTCCGGCCGGAACGCCCCGGCGCGCCGTAGCGCGTCGGCGCCGGTCAAGGCGATGTCGACGACCAGTCCCTCGCGTTCGAGCAGCGCCCTAGCGGCCTGGAGGAAGCGAGCACTGTCGTCGACGAGAAGACAGCGCAAGGCCATGACCCGAGGATGGCAAGGCCGCCTCCATCGCACATTCCCGCTAGCCCGAAGGGCGCACGTTCCCGCGAGCTCAAGCCGACAGCCTGCTCGCGATCGACTTCTTCCGCGTCGACGGCCGTAGCCACCTGGCGCGACCTGGCCATCGGGCTCAGGCGGGGAAACGTGGTTGATCGGCTGCTGCCCCTTGGATAGCAATGCCCAGTGATACGTGGCGAAAAGACCGGGCTGCGGGCCCGGCACGAGAACGACGTCCCAGTTCTCCACTCCGAGCTGTACGACGATGTGGCCACCCGGTCACGCGCCGACTCTCGTCCGTGGCGGCCCATCCCACCAGGCTCGGGCCACTCACCCTTCGCCGCGACCGGACCGTCGGACGAGGCAGCGTGCTTCTCCGTCGTCGAGCTGGAGTCGCAGGAGCTGGCCGGCGAGGCCCTGCTCTGGGGCATCGACACACACAACCGGACAGCTCACATCGGGATCGCCCTGCGCCCCACGTTCCGTGGCCGCGGGCTCAGCGTCGATGTCCTGCACACGCTGTGCGAGTACGGATTCGCCGTACGCGGACTCCAGCGCCTGCAGATCGAGACCCTCACGGACAACACCCCGATGCTCGCGGCGGCAACCAGGGTCGGGTTCATCCGCGAGGGAACGCTGCGGCGCTCCGCCTGGGTGTACGGCGCATACGCGGACGAAGCCGTCCTCGGCCTCCTCGCGAACGATTGGACGCCCGCCTCGATCAACTCGCATCGCGAGCTCAGCGATGTGCACCGCCACTGAAAACGGCGGCGGCCGCGGTGACACTTGTTGCCCGTTTCGTGTCGGGGTCGACGTCGGAGGCGGTGAAAGGCATGAGCGGGGTGGCGCTCAGGGACAGCAGGGACAGCAGGTCGCGGATCTCGTCGGCGGGGATGTCGTCGCGGACGGTGCCGTCGTGCTGGGCACGGGCGATGAGGGCGGACTTGGCCGTCTGCACGTCGCGGAGGGCGTCAGGGGCTGGCAGCTCGGGGCGTTCGAGCAGGCCCCAGGCGGTGAGCCGGACGAGGTCGGGCTGGGAACGGTAGTAGTCGTGCAGCCGGCCGACGTAGCCGGGCAGATCGGTGGGGTCGAGCGGGACGGCGTCGACGATCCGGAGGACCTGCGAGCTGAAGACGGCGTCGAAGAGGTCGATCTTGCGGCCGAAGTAGCGGTAGAGCAGGGCGCTGTTCACGCCGGCACGGGCGGCGATTCGACTGACTCGGGCGCCGGCGATGCCGTGGGCGGCGAACTCGGCGGTGGCGGCGGAGAGGATGCGCTGTCGGGTGGTGTCGGCGTTGCGGGCCACCGGCTCACCTTCCGACGAGGTGCCGGGCCAGGAAGTCGGTGACGTCGCGGCGCACGGTGACGGCCTCGGGCAGGTCGGGCTCCCAGTTGAAGCCGTGCCACATGCCCTCGCCGACGCGGAGTTCGACCGGCACGCCGGCGGCGCGCAGCGTCCAGTACAGCCGGATCCCGTTGCTGGCCAAGGTGTCCCGGGTGCAGGTGGTGATGATCGTCGGCGGGTAGCTGGCGTCGGAGTCGCCCTCGCCGCTGATGTCGGCGGCCGGTGTGAACAGGCCGAGTGCCGCCGGCATCGGGATGCCGCGGGCCTTGGCCTCGGGCGCCAGGGTGTAGTCGACGGAGCAGACACGGATGTTCAGCTCGGACGCCGTCAGCAGCGCGGTGCGCTCGCGGGCGGTGCCCATGATGAAGCCGCCGCCGTGGATGTTGAGCAGCACCGCATCGGCGAACGCGGGCGCCAGGGGCGTGATCCACTGCACCGGCACACCGGCGACCTCGCCGCGCTCGACGGTCAGACCCCGCTCCGCGATCAGCCGCTCCTCGACGACGTCCTCATGGGCCTGGAACTGCTTGCGGAACCGCACCGCCATGCCGGCGGAGGTCATCGCGGAGATCAGTGGCGACGGGATCCACGACGACGGGGTCCGCTGGAGGAAGGCCACCGCCTGCGGGCTGATGGTCGCCGCCTGCCTGGGCCGCACCCGGATGGCCATCACGTCTCCTCGTATGTAGGAAGTTACCTACTTTCGAGGGTAGATCGCCGGAGACACGGCGACAAGTGTGCCCACGAACACGCGGGAACTGCGGGGTCAGCCGGACCGAAGCACCGCCGCGGCGGCCGCGACGATGGTGGCGCGACGACGTTTGCGATCGATGGCCGAGCCCATCGCCGGCATCAGCGGGGTGTTGCTCAGCGACAGCAGGATCATCAGGTCCCGCAGCTCGGCGGCCGACATCGCGTCCGGGATCAGCCCGTCGCGCTGCGCCTGCGCGATCTTGTCCGTCCGCGCGCGATACCCCTCGTGCACAGCCTCCGGAAGCTCCTGCTCCGGCCGCTCCAACTGCCGCCAGGCCGCCAGCCGCACCACGTCCGGGTGAGATTCGTAGTAGTCGTAGAGCCGGCCGGCATAGTCGGGCAGGTCGGCCGGGTCCATCGGGACGGCGTCGACCGTGTCCAGCACGAGCCGGCTGTAGACGGCGTCGAAGAGGTCGATCTTGCTGCCGAAGTAGCGGTAGAGCAGTGCGTTGTTCACGCCGGCGTTCTTGGTGATGCGGTCGACGCGGGCGCCGGCGATGCCGTGCCGGGCGAACTCCTCGGTCGCCGCGTCCAGGATCTTGCGCCGGGTCTCGTCCGCGTTGCGTGCCATGCCCCACAGTGTAAGTAGGTAACCGTCTACTTGCCCACCGCGCCGACTCGCCCTAGCCTCAATGTAGGTAACTTCCTACATAACGATCGGAGGCGAGGTCATGGACGTCTACGGCGAGGTCGCACCCGGGTTCGAGGCCGTGCGTGACGCGTTCGCCAAGGCCCAGGCGCCCGATCCAGGGTCGGCGCAGCTGGCCGTCCACCGCAATGGCCGGCCGGTGGTGGACCTGTGGACCGGACCCGAGTCGTTCACCGGCGACTCGATCAGCGTGCTGATGTCGGTCAGCAAGGGCCTGACCGCCAGCTGCGCGCACCTGCTGGCCCAACGCGGCCTGCTCGACTACGACCGGCCGGTCCGGGACTACTGGCCGGAGTTCGGCAAGCCCGAGATCACCGTCCGGCACCTGCTCAGCCACACCGCCGGACTGCCGGCGTTCCCGCCGGAGATCGGCTACGTCGAGCTGCTGAACTGGGACCTCTGCGTCGGCGCACTGGCCGCGATGACGCCGATGTGGCGGCCGGGCACCGAATTGGAGTACCACGCTGTGACCTACGGCTTCCTGGTCGGCGAGGTGATCCGCCGGATCTCCGGCCGCAGCGTCGGCACGTTCCTGCGCGAGGAGTTCGCCGAGCCGCTGGGCCTCGACCTGTGGATCGGCCTGCCCGCCAGCGAGTTGGACCGGTTCGTGAACGAGTTCACCACGCTGCCAAACCCGGACCCCGCCGTCGAGGTGCTCAACAATCCCGCGGTGCTGGCCGCCGAACTGCCCGCAGCCAACGGAGTCGGCAACGCTCGCTCGCTGGCCCGCTTCTACGGCGCGCTGATCGACAGCCTGTTCACCGAGAAGACCCTCGACCGCGCCACCGTCGTCCAGACCGACGGTCTGCCGTCGCACGGCGAGCCAGGCGAGTTCCCGGTGCGGTTCGCCCTCGGCTACGAGGCGCCGCGCGCGGGTTCGCCGTTGCTCGGTGGCAGCTCTTTCGGCCATGCCGGTCTCGGCGGCCGGCTGGCGTTCGCCGACCGGGCCAGCGGTCTGTCCGTCGGCTACACCTGCACGAACATGTCCTGGGAGCCGGAAACCGGTCCCGATCCCCGCTGGACGCCGTGGCTGTCGGCGCTGCGGGACGCCTCGCGGAGGGCAGCATGACCACCGACATCACCATTCCCGACCTGACCGGCAAGCTCGCCGTCGTCACCGGCGCGAACAGCGGCCTCGGCTTCGGCCTCACCGGACGACTCGCGAAGGCCGGGGCGGACGTCATCCTCGCCGTGCGCAACCGCGCCAAGGGCGCGGACGCGATCGACCGGCTCAGCAAGAACATTCCCGGCGCCAAGCTCGGCATGCGCGACCTCGACCTGTCCTGTTTGGACTCCGTCGCCGCGCTCGGCGAGCAGTTGGTCGCCGAGGGTCGCCCGATCGACTTCCTGCTCAACAACGCCGGCATCATGACGCCACCGCGCCGGGACGTCACCGAGGACGGCTTCGAGCTCCAGTTCGGCAGCAACCACCTCGGTCACTTCGCGCTGACCGCTCACCTGCTTCCATTGCTGCGTCAGGGAAACGCGCACGTGATGACCATGAGCAGCATGACCAACCGCTGGGGCCGCCTGAACTTCGACGACCTGAACTGGGAGCGGTCCTACAGCGCACAGCGCTCCTACGGCACGTCCAAGCTGGCCAACCTGATGTTCGCGCAGGAGCTCCAGCGACGCAGCGACCGAGGCGGCTGGGGCCTGCGCAGCAACTCCGCGCACCCCGGGGCGACGATCACCAATCTCCAGGTCACCGGCCCGACCCACGGCCGCAGCTCGACCGGCATGGTCGACCTGATGAACCGGATCTCGTACCGGATCCCCGGCATGTGGCAGCAGGTCGACCAGGGCATCCTGCCTGCCCTGTACGCCGCGACCAGCCCAGACGCCGTCGGCGGCGGCTACTACGGCCCGAACGGTCCGTTCGAGCTGACCGGCGGACCCGCCGAGGCGCGCGTGCCGAAACGGGCGCTCGACGAGGCCGACGCCCGTCGCCTGTGGGCGGTCTCCGAGCAGCTGACCAAGGTGCGCTTCCCGGAGATGTGAGCACGACCGTCCCGCATGTCGCCATCCACCGGAACCTGCTCGACCGCGTAGACCGGTTCTGGGCGTTGCTCGACCAGGACTCCACCCCACATCTCCATACCCAGCCATACCAAATCGACCACCATCGCCCGCCGGAACGGCGGCGTCTTGGGCACCTTTTCGAACTGTCCGCCACTGGACTTCCTCAGGCCTACGGAGAGTATTTCCCATGCGCACATATGCCAATCTGTACATCGGCGGCGAGTGGACGGCGCCCACCGGCACCACTCCGCTCGAGATCAGGTCGCCGCACGACGGAAGCCTGGTCGGCACCGCCGCGCAGGCGTCACGCGCGGACGTGGACCGCGCGGTGGCGGTCGCCCGCGAGGCCTTCGACCACGGTCCCTGGCCCACGCTGAGTCCCAAGGAGCGGCAGGACCACGTCGCCCGGTTCAACGAGCTGCATGCGGCACGCGCCACGGAGATCGCAGAACTGGTCACCGCGGAGAACGGCACACCGGCATGGTTCACGTCCTCACTGCAGGGCGGCGTCGCCGAACAGACCAACGCCTACCTCCGCGCCGCCGCCGACTTCGGTTGGGAGGAAAGGATTCCCGGTTCGAACGGCACGACCACCGTCCTGCGACGCGAACCCGTGGGCGTGGTCGCCGCCGTCATTCCGTGGAACGCCCCGCACCAGTCCGCGCTGGTCAAGGTGATCCCCGCGCTGCTGGCCGGTTGCACGGTCATCCTCAAGCCGTCGCCCGAGACGGCGCTGGACGGTCTGTTGCTGGGCGAGGTGTTCGAGGCGGCCGGCTTCCCCAAGGGCGTGGTCAGCATCCTGCCCGCCGACCGCGAGACCAGTGAGTATCTGATCTCGCACCAGGACGTCGACAAGGTCGCCTTCACCGGCTCGACCGCCGCCGGCCGGCGGATCGCGTCCGTCGCGGGCGACCAGCTCAAGCGATGCAGCCTGGAACTCGGCGGCAAGTCCGCCTCCATCGTGCTGGACGACGCCGACCTCAGCGCCGTCATCGCCGCGGTGCCGTTCATGGCCTTCGTCAACAACGGCGAGTCCTGCGCCGCCCACACCCGCCTGCTCATCCCGCGTAGCCGGTATGACGAGTTCGTGCCCGCGATCATCGGCGCCGCCGAGGCCGTGACCGTCGGCGACCCCTCCGCACCCTCGACCTTCGTGGGCCCCCTCGTCACCGCCGTGCAGCAGCGGCGCGTGCTGGACTACATCCAGACCGGCATCGACGAAGGCGGCCGGCTCGTCGTCGGTGGTCTCGGCATGCCCGACGGCCTCACCACCGGCAACTACGTGCGGCCGACCGTGTTCGTGGACGTCGACAACTCCATGCGCATCGCCCAGGAGGAGATCTTCGGCCCCGTGCTGGTCGTGATCCCCTACGCGGACGAGGACGACGCGGTCCGCATCGCCAACGACTCCCCGTACGGACTCAGCGGCGGCGTGTGGACCACCGACCCGGAACGCGGGCTGGCCATCGCCCGCCGCATCCGCACCGGCACCTTCACCGTCAACGGCGCCCAGGGCGGGTTCGACATGCCCTTCGGCGGCTACAAGGCCAGCGGCATCGGCCGCGAGTTCGGCGCAGTCGGCCTCGGCCAGTACGTCGAACACAAGACCATCGTCGTCTAACCAACAGGACCTATGGCTGCGTCCTGGTTCGGCGTACGGTGCCGCCGAACCAGGGATCAGCCCCTGGGGTGCTGTTCGCTCAGGCCGACATCGGCAGCAACCGCGCCGTCCCCCGGCGGCCGCCATCGGACCCAGCAGGCTCGGGCCGGCGGCGCCCAGCAGTACATCCGACGGCTCTCGGCAATCCCGTTCGACATGCCACCGCGCGCCGGAGATTCGCCCGCGATGCGACGCGCCTGCTCGACACTGAGCGCGATGTCGGTAGGTGCCGACATGCCGCTTGAACTGCATGAACGTGATTTCGGCACGCACAGGTCCCGGAGAACTGCTACAGCTCCGGCACCTTCTGGCACTGGATGGCGCTGGCGGGCTTCCACATGCCGCCGCACGGGTCGCTCATCGACTTCCTGGACTGACGCGAATCGCCGATGCCCGCACTTCCCGCCGGAAGTGCGGGCATCGGCCGTCCGATCACCCAGCCGATCAAGCGACAGCGGCTCCTCGAAGGCCTGATCAACGAGTACGAACGCGCCGCGCCGCTCAACCGCAACGAACGCAAGCGAACCCTCCGCCTCGACCGCGCGGCCGCCTGCTACCCATCCGTGAGCGGGTGAGCGCTCGGCGGTCTAGCCGAGCAGCACTCACACTTGCCCCATCGCAGTAGCGGTCACACACATCGACTCGTGTACGTCGGCGTGGTGGTACAGCGCACGCCCGTCGATCTTGATGCGCCGCCACTTCCGTTGGCTGGCAAGGCGGTAGACCGTGCCGGTGGACACCTGCCAGAGCTGGGCGATCTCGGACGCGCCGTACCAGTGCGCGGTTGATGTGTTCGCCCTTGCCAGCTGCAACCACATCTCCGAGCTCCACCTGTGCTGTTCATCTTCACTGCAGCGGATCTCGGTCCGATGTGAGGCCCGGTCGGGGTGGACAAGGGCCCGCACCATGCCGATGCAGCCGTCCTTGGCGCAGGGTCCGAGCGGAATCACCCGCATCCGCATGGGATCGATCACCTGACGGGCCGCCCGCCGCAGCGCCGCAATCTCCTCCGCCGCTTCTGCGGCCGCCGGATGTTCGCTCAGCCAAGGCAGGTTCGCGGCCAAGAAGGAAACGAGGCCGCTGACATCGCGCCGGGGTCCTTGGATCCCCTGCTCTTCCACGATCAGCGCGGCCCAGGAGGCGAGGACGTCTTCGATGGTGCTCCGCGCGTCCGCCGCGGTCGCGTTGAACGGCATGTTGGGACACGGCTTCGAGGTGGCCACCCGCTCGCCGGGCACGAACCGGGTCCAGTCCGACCCGCACGCCGTTATGAGCGGTAGCCGTCGCAGACACGGCGCGGGCCGTTATGGCGGGCCGGCGGTCAGGCCAGGTTGGGATTGTCGAGGATCCACAGCCATGTTCCATCTGGCTGCCTGCGCGCCACCTCGGCCGTGATCGGCCCGCCGTCGTGGGTGGTCGACGTCAGGGCGAGATCTCCCTGGACCACCGTGAGGTTCTGCCGTCCGGGACGCAGCGAGACCGGAGCCGATGTCGCGTCCTTGTACGCCGCACGGATCTTGGCGTGTCCGATCGCGACACCGCCGCCGAACAGCGCCAGCACTGCGTCCGCTTCGTAGAGTTGCACGAGGCCTTCGACGTCGCCGTTGGTGAACCTCTCCAGGAACAGTTCGCTCAGCTGTGACGGGTCGTGTGCCTTGCGCCGGTATTCAATGCCTGTCATTTTCGTTCACCACACTCTGTTCAGTCGATGTTGCGGACACGCTTGACGAAGTCGACGAGGGCGGCGGCGACCTCGACCGGACTGTCCTCCTGCAGGAAGTGCACTCCGGGGACGGTGACTTCGGTCTGATTGGGCCAGCTCCTGGCAAAGTCCAGCGCCGGCCCGATCAGGAGACTTCCCGGGTCACCGCGGACCAGCAACTTCGGTAGCGGGGACTGCGCCAGCCACGCCCCGTATCGCCGCATCGCCTCGATCGTGTAGTCGGGGCCTTCGCCGAGAATCGGGAGCTGACGAGGCCAGCTCAGGGTCGGCCGCCGCGATTCTCCCGGCGTGGCGAAGGGAGCACGGTAGACCGCCTTGTCCTCGGCCGAGAGCGACGTGCAGCCGAACATGACGTTTTCCAGAAAGAAGTTGTTCTCCAGCACCATCTCCTCCCCCGCCGGGGACCGGAAGCCCTGGAAGATCGAGCGGAACTGCGGGTCGAAGTCGCGCCATTCGAGCGCGCTGACCATCGCCTCCATGTAGGCGATGCCGGCGACGCGGTCACGGTTGCGCTCGGCCCAGTCGAAACCCAGCGCCGAGCCCCAATCATGTAGGACGAGGATGACGTTTTCGGTCACGCCGAGCTTGTCCCATGCCGCGAACAGGAAGTCCCGGTGATCAAGGTAGGAATAGCTGTTGGGGCCGGAGTCCGCCACCTTGTCGGAGTCTCCCATCCCGAGCAGGTCGCAGGCGATCAGCCGGCCGTACCCCTCCAGGCTGGGGAGAATGTTGCGCCACAGGTGGGAGGATGTCGGGTTTCCGTGCGTGAAGACGATCGGATCGCCCTCGCCCCGCTCGACATAGGCCATCTTGTAGCCGTTGACGTCGACGTACTTCTTCTCGAGTGCCATGAGCCCTCTTCTCAACGATCAGAACCTCAGTCGAAGACCGCCGCGGCGAACGCCTCCAGCTCGCGGGGTACGTCCGTGCTGGTCGGGGTGTAGGCGAACTCGGTCACGCCGAGTTCCTCAGCCGCGGCCAACCGCTCACGCAACTCCTTCGGTGTGAAGACCGAACCCTGCTCCTGCAGGAACTGCGTGGTCAGGAAACGGCGGTCACGATCACTCACGCCGATCAGGTGCTTGTCGTGGATCTGCAGGTGCCGGGTGGTCTCGTCGATCTCGTCGTACGATTCCGCCCACTCGTGCGTGCCTGGCATGTACTGGAGCAGGCCCGACTCGTAGGCGAAGTGGAACGCCATGGCCGCCGCCGGGCCGGCGGAGGCCAGCACCCGCTCCGACGACGGATCCTCCCCTTCGTCGAGGACCGTTCCCATGAGCGCCAGCACGCTCACGTCGAAGCCGCCCACCGGATTCGGCGCACAGAACACCCCGTCGCCGATCTCGTGGCCGACCTGAATGCCTTTCGGTCCGGACACCGCGACCAACAGCGGCACCCTGATCGGCAGCCGGGCCCCGAAGTCGCCGTCGTGCAGGAGCTGGATGGTTTTCCCCTCCCACTGCGCCTGTTCGCCCGCCAGGAGGGCGCGCAGCACCTTGATGTATGCCGCGACGTCCGCCCATCGAACCGGCTTCTGGCCCAGCATGCGCCGCCCGGCGAAGCCGCTACCGATCGCGACGGACACTCGCTCCTGGCCGACCAGCGAGACGAGTGTCGAGATGGCTGCGGCGTTCACCATCGGGTGTCGCAGCGCCGGGACAAGCACGCCCGGCCCGATGCCGATCCGTTCGGTGCGCTCCGCGGCCCTGGCGAGCTGCATCCACACCTCCGAGTAGAGCGTCGGGGTGTCGCAGCAGAACGCCCTCGAATAGCCGAGCTGCTCGGCGATCCGGATGTACTCCGGCACCCGGTTGGAGGTGGTGAACTGGCAGGAGATCGTGAGTGGCATCGAGACCTTCTCCGAGGTTATGAGCCGACCGGTGCGGCTCGCTGTCAGCCGTGCCTTCCGAGGAAGCGTGGCCGCCGGCATGCGGCGGACATCGATCAACTCGGCGGCCTGATTGAACTCTCAATATCACCATAGCAGAATGATTGAGAGTTCAACAGCGCCTGCTGTGCCGCGGTGCGCGGCGGCGCTCAGGCCGAGTCGTGCAGCAGCACGGCTTTGACGGTCACACCGGCACGCGCGTCGGCCACCGCGTCGTTGATCTTCGCAAGCGGATAGGTTCGGACAAGGCGATCGAGCGGGAACCGACCGCGCCGGTACTGTGCGATGATGCGCGGAATGAGCGCAGCTGGCGCCTGATGCCCCATCACGGATCCGGCGATCGTGCGGCCCCGCAACAAGTCGAACGCGTTGGCGCGGACCGAGGCGTCCTGCCCTGCGACGCCGAGGATCGAGGCGGTGCCGCGCGCGGCGAGCACCGCGATCGCGGTGGACATCGCGGTGGCGTCACCAGTGGACTCGACGCTGTAGTCGACGCCGGTCCCTCCCGTGAGGGTCATGATGGC
The DNA here is from genome assembly GCF_018263855.1 of Kutzneria sp. CA-103260. Taxonomy (GTDB): domain Bacteria; phylum Actinomycetota; class Actinomycetes; order Mycobacteriales; family Pseudonocardiaceae; genus Kutzneria. The sequence goes on from NZ_CP073318.1 coordinate 7,475,593, forward strand.
GTCGTCGGTCGTAGTCTCGGCGGCGTTGACGACATCGGTGGCACCCAACGCCGACGCGAGTTCGAGTCGATGCGGGTGTCGGTCGACGGCGATGATGCGCCCAGCCCCGGCGACCGCCGCCGCCAACACGGCGGACATTCCGACCGTTCCCGTGCCGAGCACCGCAACTGTGCTACCGGCGTTGACACGTAAGGAGTTCCACACCGCGCCCGCGCCGGTCAGCACGCCGCAGCCCAGCGGCGCCAGGACCTCGTCCGGGATGTCGTCGTCCACGGCGACCAGTCCCTGCCGATGCGCCAGACCGTAGTTGGCGAACGAGGACTGCCCGAAGAAGTGGTCGTGCACGGGTGCACCGCTGGCATCGGTGAGACCGGTCGAGCCGTCGGCCCGCTGTGCGGCGAAATTCAACGCTGCGTGGTCGGCACAGTAGGCCGGTTGCCCGTCAACACACGATGAGCACACACCACATGAGTCCACGCTGAGCACGACCCGCGTGCCTGGGGCGACACCGGAGACCTGCGAACCCACTGCCTCGACGACGCCGACGCCCTCGTGCCCGGCCACCACTGGCAGCGGAGTGGGCAGACGGCCGGCAGCCACTTCCAGGTCGGTGTGGCACAGACCGCTGGCGGTAAACCGGATGAGCAGCTCATCCGGTCTGGGATCCGCCAGGTGGAGCGTCTCGACGGTGAAGTCGGACCGCCCGCGACGTGCAACCGCCGCAGTGACGACATGTGGCATGGCCTTTCCTTACAGGCGAGGAGAAGTGACGCGAATGACGGCGTGTTCCGCGCTAGCGCCCGGGTTGTGTCACGTTTCGACATGCGGTCCGTAGCGCGTGGACGACCGCCGACACGCCGGGTTCGGCCAGCGTGATGGTGTAGTGGTTCACGGCGGGCAGGAAGGTTTCCCTGATCTGCGGCAGGTGGGTTCGGTACTCGTCCAGCAGTGCCTGGTTGATCAGGCCGGGCCGCTGGTTGAGCAGCCCGCCCTCGGCCCAGAGCAGCGTGATCGGCAGGTCCGTCAGCCCGAACGCGATCTCCCGGGTGGCAGCGTCGAACCGACCGTCGAGAAAGTCCTCCCGCACCGCCTGCTCCACGGTCCGAGACACCAGCCCGTCAAGATCGTAGTCCACAAAGGACTCAATCGCGGCGTTCCAGGTGTTCGTCTCGGCGAAGGCCGGATGTCGTCGCCAGTACGCCCGATAGTCCTCTCGTGACGCGTACGTGCGACCCAGCCGACGCAGCGCCGGACCGAGGAACCGGTCGATGTAGCCGTCGATGTCGACTCCCACCGGCGCGGCGGGCGTCAGGCCGCCGTCAACCAGCACCACTTCGGCGACTGTGCTGCCACTGGCGAGGCGTTCGCAGACATAGCCGCCCATCGCGTGGCCCACGAGGACGGTCCGCCGTGGCTGGAAGGCGTCGATGACGGCCTGGACGTCCTCGGCATGACGGGCCAGTCCGTACGGTCCGGGGAGGCCGCTGCTACCGCCGCGGCCGCGCAGATCCGGGGCGATGAATGTGACATCGCCGCACTGCGGGGCGACCGCCGACCAGATTCGGTGGGACATGGTCAGACCATGGATGGCGATCACCGCGACCTCCGGGGATACGCCGGCGTTCCAGATGGCCACCGTCAACGGTCCGCCCTTGACCGGGACCTCCACCAGATCGGGTGCCATCGTCAACCCGTGATCACGGTCCGCTGACGGCCCAGCCGGGAGACCTCGACCTCCACGACGTCGCCCATCCGCAGCCAGGGATAGCGCTCCTCGCCGTGGGTGCCGGACAGCTCCAGGATGCACCCCGTCGCACAGGTTCCGGAGCCGATGACGTCGCCGGCCTTGATGACGGCGCCACTGGATTCGTACTCGACGAACTCCTCAAAGGAGTAGTGGATGTCGGCCAGGTTGCCACGGCTGTACTCGACGCCGTTGACCGACGCGGTCATCGCGAGATCAAAGGCCTTGCCCTGACGCACGTCGGCGAGTTCGTCGGGAGTGACGAGCATCGGTCCCACCGTGGTGCCGAAGTCCTTGCCCTTGTGCGGTCCCATCGACAGCACCATCTCGCGCCGTTGGACGTCGCGCGCGCTCCAGTCGTTCATCACCATGTAGCCGGCGATGTAGGAGCCGGCCTGTTCCGCCTTGACGTCCCGGCCGTCCCGACCGACGACCGCGGCGACCTCCACCTCGTAGTCGAGCCGCTGGCAACCCGGCGGCACCGCCAGGTCCTCCGTGGGGCCCAGCATCGCGTGCGGGTTGGAGAAGTAGAAGATCGGCAACTCGAACCACACCGGATCCAGATCCAGTCCCCGGCTTCGCCGCCCGGCGCGGGCGTGCTGTTCGAAGGCGTAGTGGTCACGGAACGCGCCCGGGTCGGGGATGGGAGGCATCACCCGCACAGCGGCCGGATCGGCGACGACATCAGGATCACGCAGTGCACGCTCACCCGCTGCGGCAAGCCGTTCGCCGTCGTCACCGAGCAACCCACGCAGGGTTTGCCCTGCGCCCAACAGGTGCAGCCGTTCCTCAGCCAGCACACCGGTGCGCACTTCGCCGCTCGATGGCAGCGCCACGGTCATCCATTTCACGACGTGCTCCCGGCTCGGTGTCGCGCCCAACTCCACGCGTAGGACTCGTCCTCACAGCGGTCCGCCGACGCACACAGCTCCAGCGGCTGGAAGGTGTCAAGCATCAGGGCGTACTCCTCGGTTCGCTCCTTGCCCAGCGACGCCTCCACAGCTCCCGGGTGCGGACCGTGGATGAAGCCGGACGGGTGCAGCGAGATCGACCCGGCCTCGATCGAGGAACCCTTCCGGGAGTTGAACTCACCGTCCACGTAGAACAAAACCTCGTCGCTGTCCACATTGGCGTGGCTGTACGGCGCGGGTATGGACAGCGGGTGGTAGTCGAACTTGCGCGGAACGAAAGCGCAGATGACCGCCCCGGGCGCCTCCAGGACCTGGTGCACCGGAGGTGGCTGGTGGATGCGGCCGGTGATGGGCTCGAACTCACGGATGTTCAGTGCGTACGGGTAGTTCCCGCCGTCCCATCCGACCACGTCGAACGGATGGTGCCCGTGGGTGAGCTGGGTCCAGCCGTTCCGTGTCCGCACAAGGATATCAGCGGGCTCGTCGGCGACCGTCAGAGGCTCGTCCGGGGATCGCAGGTCACGTTCGCAGTACGGGGCGTGTTCCAGGAACTGCCCGCGTGGCGACAGATACCGGCTGGGCGGGTGGATGTGACCACTGCCCAGTGCTTCGATCACCAACGCGCGCAACGGTTCGCCGGCATCGGGCACCCAGCGGTGGGTGGTGGCCGCCGGGATCACGACATAGTCGCCGCTGCGGACCGACAGCCGACCGAAGACCGTTTCCAGGGTGGCGGACCCGCTGGCGAGGAACACGCATTCGTCGCCGATCGCGTTGCGGTAGAGCGAGGAGGGCTGGTCCGCGGCGAAGTACGAGACCCGCACATCCGTGTTCGCCAGGAGCGCCTGCCGTCCGAGCACAGCGTCTGCCCCCGTGCCGTCGAGCTGACGAGTGCGGTAATGCCGTGGCAGCAGGGGATGGTTGGGACGGCTGATCGCCGTCGGACCATCGACCCGTTCGCTGCGCAGGATCGACATCGGCGGATTCTCGTGGTAGAGCAGGGCCGAGTCGTCGGCGAACCCACCCAGGCCCATCAACTCCTCGTAGTACAGGGTTCCATCAGGTTGCCGGAACTGGGTATGCCGTTTCGGCGGCAGCTCACCGACCGCGCGGTAGTACGACATGGTGCTGCTCCTTCAGTGCTTCACAAGGATTCAGTGCTCCACAAGGAACTTCTCGATTTCGGTGGCCAGCGTGACCGGCAGCTCGTCCATCGCGTAGTGGCCGGCATTGGGCAGTTCGACCAACTGGACGTCCCGGTACCACTCGCCGTAGGTCGGTCTCATCACGGCCATGCTCATGGCCGGATCATGTTCGCCGACCAGGACCAGGACCGGAGTCTGACTCCCGACCACCCGCTCATGGAAGTCCGTCCGGGCGAAGGCCATCAGGTAGTCGGCGAACGCCTGCCGGGTCGAGTGGTGCAGCGAGTGCTGGACCGTCGCGTCCAGCCACACGTCACTAAGCCGGTTGCCCGTGCTGAAGTCGATGATCGCTCGACGGTTGTCGGCGCTGTCGGCCGCTCCGTCGAACAGTCGCCACAGATCGCCGTCCATCGGCACGCCGCTGGCGGGCACCGGCGAAATGCCGACCAGCGCACGGACGAGGTCTGGGGCCTGCAGCGCGACCTGTTGCATCACGCTGCCGCCCATCGAGTGGCCGATGACCGAGAACCGTTCGATGCCGAGTTCCCGGGCCATCGTGACGGTGTCGCTGGCGGCTTCCTCGATGGAGTGCACGCCCTCGACGTGCTTGCGGGTGCCGTAGCCGCGGTAGTCCATGAAGTAGTAGCTGAACCGCGCGCGATCCAGATGGGGCCAGAGCGGCGCCCACGCGGCGGCGGACCCAAACCAGCCATGCAGTACGAGCACCGCGTGGTCGCCGCTGCCGACGCGAGCCGCAAAGTCCATGGGGTGCAACTATCGCTCCTACTGTGTCAAAATCGCACTATCTTGGTTGAGAGTGCAACCAAACCAGCAGGGTGTCAAGGGGGGCGCTCAGGGATCGAGACCTTCGCGACACCACGCAGCACATAGAGAGCTATATTCGCTCCACCGATCGAGGGAGTTGCTGTGCCAGAGAACGAGACCGGAGTACCGGCCGCCGGATCGAAGACCCTCAGCAACGGCATCCAAGTACTCAAGGTGCTCGCGAGGCACCCAAGCGGGCTGCTGCTCACCCATCTCGCGAAGGAACTCGGCCTGCACCGGACCGTGGTGTATCGCCTGCTCGGCACACTGCAGCGCGAGCGACTGGTGACCCAGCGGGAGGACGGTCGGTACGAACTCGGCCTCGGCGTGATCGAACTGTCCGGAGCGGTGCGGCCGAACCTCCAGGCGGCGGCACAGGGTCCACTGCGCACGCTCGCCAACGACACCGGAGCCACGGCATTCCTGGCCGTGCTCGACGGCGACGAGGTCGTCAGCGTCAGCGTGATCGAGCCACCGCACACTCCAGTGCACGTCGCCTACCGCACCGGACTCCGCCATTCCGTCTCGCTCGGCCCCGGCCGCGCGATCCTGATCGGCCGACCGTTCGACCCCGACCTACGGCCCGACCTGGCCAAGGCCCGGGAACTCGGCTACGTGACCACGCACGACGAAATCCAACGCGGCGCATGGGGACTGTCAGCCCCCGTCACGACAGGGCGGGAACCGGCGGAGGCCGCCGTAGGCGTCGTGGCGCTCGGACCGATCGACGAGGTCCGCATCGCCCCGTTCGTCATCGCTGCCGCCCGGGCCGTCGCACAACCCTGAGCGTCGAGTTCACGACCGATCCGGAATGCCCGACGACCAGCTCCAAACAGGCCCCGCCAAGCCGCACGGCGTGACGGAGGGAAGACCGCTGGCGACCAGCAGTGGGATTGGGGCTGGCCGACCCACTGCTGGTGGCCAGGTCTTGCCGATGCCGTGCCTCCCCCGACCACCCGGCGCGACCGGCACCGCCTGTACGCCACCCACGTCGTCCAGGCATCCGGCACCGAAAGCGGCTGATTCAGAAGGTGTTTGAGATCTTCAAGTAGCGATGCCGAAGCGGCGCGGCCCTGGTGTCGGCGACGCGTGAAAACTGACCCCCTGGCGACGGGTGAAAACGGACCCCCGTCAACAGTAGGGAGTGCTCACCGTGGAGGACTGGGCGGAGATCCGCCGTCTTCACCGAGCTGAGGGCATGCCGATCAAGGCCATCGTCCGTCAGCTCGGGATCAGCCGTAACACCGTCCGCCGGGCCCTTGCCGCCGACGCCCCGCCGCACTACCAACGGCCGGCCAAGGGATCGATCGTGGACGAGGTCGAACCACAGATCCGGCAACTGCTGGCGCAGTGGCCGACGATGCCGGCCACTGTGATCGCCGAGCGGATCGGCTGGACCCGCTCACTGACCGTGCTCAAGGAACGGGTCCGGGAGCTGCGGCCGTTGTTCGCCCCGCCGGACCCCGCCAGCCGGACCGACTACCAGCCAGGCGAGCTGGCCCAGTGCGATCTGTGGTTCCCGCCGGTCGACGTCCCGCTCGGGTTCGGGCAGGCGGGTCGGCCGCCGGTATTGGTGATGGTGTCGGGGTATTCGCGGGTGACGACCGCGCGGATGATCCCCTCGCGGCAGTCGCCGGACCTGTTGGCCGGGCACTGGGCGCTGATCCATGGACTGGGCCGGGTGCCCAAGAGGCTGAGAGCCGGCGCGATCCGGACCGGCCGCTTGCCGTCGCGCAGCCGATGCCTTCGGTCGGTGTCCCTTCAGGACAGTCCTGGTCCGACCGTTCGCAGTGCCGCTCGCACGTCGTCCTTGAACAGCAGCATGTTCTCCCTCTCCATCATGGCGGAATGGGCTCGCAGCCCCGCGATCGGCGCCACCGCGTACTCCCGGGACACCGCCCGGTCACCGAGGGCGTCGTGCAACATGTGCTCACCGACGCTGCCTGCCACCTCGAAGACGTACGAGGTACCGACCAGCCCCGGGCTTGGCGAGTATCGCGCGGCCAGTTGTTGGTTCTTCTTCCACACCCGCGCGGCACGCAGCACGTCCATCGGCCCCAGTTCCGGAATGAGCAACCGGTCACGCTGCTGTTCGTTGGTCGTGTCGAGCAGCCGCTTCAGCAGCACGGACCAGACGTCGGCGACCGAACCGTCGACGCGGATTGCCGGACTGTCGGGAAAGACGGCCCTGTCGATCTCGGCGAGGGACTCGGTCGTGACGTGGTAGGGATCCAGCAGATCGAAGAAGGCGTCGAGTGGATGTGTCGGCGCGGTGTGCTTGGCGTTCCTGGGTGGGTCGAACAACAGCAGAGGCTGCCGTTGGTTCAGCGTGACGGCGAGTTCGTAGGCCAGGAGTGCGCCGAACGACCAACCGACCAGCACCGGCGCTGTGCCGCGCAGCCGGGTGGTGATCTCGCTGCGATAGACGCGGACGAGTTCGGGCAGATCGAGCAGCGCGTCGTCCCGCCTCGTGAGTTCCGGCGCCTGGGTGACCAGCACGAGATGATCCGGTGCGATCTCGCGAATGAGTTCCAGGTAGGCGAAGGCGAGGCCGCCCGCGGGTGGCAGGAAGACGATCGGTGTCCCACTGCCACGGCACACGGTCGTCACCGTGGGCACGGGCGTCGACGCCGATCGACAAAGCGCGTCGGCCTGCTCGCGAATCGTGCCCAGCGCCAGCATCTCCGCCAGCGAGACGGAATTCCCGAACGTGTCTCGCAACTCGGCGCACATCTTCAAGGCGTCGACGGAGGTCGCGCCCCAACGCTGGAAGACGTGGTCCCCAAGACCGATCCCCCGTACCCCGAGAAGGTCTTCCCAGATATGCCGAATCCTGGTCAGCCAAAGGCCTTGGGCCTGTCGTGACGGTGGCTTCGTCGGCTCGTCCGGATCCGTGGTGATCGACTCGTCGGGCTGCTCGGCGAGCGCCGTGCGTAGGGCGTCGACGTCCACCAGTCGTTCGGCCAGGTCGGCCAGAAAGATCGACGCCGGGTGCCCGGCCGAGGGGGCGGGGCTGCTGGGTCGGGTGGGCGCGTCGGCCGGGGCGGGCGCGGGCGGTGCGACGGCTGAGTCGACGGACAGGTCGGCGGTCCGGGTACCGTCGGGCTCGTCGCGCCAAGCCGCACCGACCCGATTCAGGAACGTCCTGGCAGGAAGGTTACGGCTGGTCGAGACTGTCGTTATCCGCAGCCGGTCCAGCCCGTTGGCGATCGCCGTCTCGGCCAGCTTGGCGAGCACCCGGTGCTCCACGTCCCTGTGCAGCACCCGGCAGCTCAGTGCGAACGCGTCCACATGCAGTGCCGTTGCCTCGACGGCGTAACTCACCGCGCCGGTGAGACCGTAGTCGCCGAACCGATCCGCCACGTCCACCACCAACAGACCGCGGTCGGTTCGAGCCAGGTTCGCGGCCAACACGGTTTCGTCCAGCGCCCGAGACGACGTGGTGAACTGCGTCGTTCGCTCGCTCAACTGGGCGACTCTGGGCAGGTCCTCGGGCAGGGCAGGCCGCACGTCCACCACCAAACCCAGCGTGGCGACGAACTCCGCCTTGTCGGGCGCTTCGGCCATGGCCCTGCGCCTGCGCGCGGCGGACCTGTAGTTGCCCAACCTGCCGCTGTCCGCCGACGTCGTCCTGGACACGTCGAAGGCCCACATCCGGTCCACGAAGCCGGGCACGTCGCCGTCGTGCTGGGGAAACCTCACCGTCCACACGGACGGCAGTGATTCACGCATCCGAGCGCACTCACCCGGATTGTCATCCAGGAACACGAACGAGTCGACCGACAGGTCCAGATCGTCGGCCACACTCGCGAGCAGATCCGGCTTGGGTGACCAGCCTGCGCGAACCACGACGAAGTCGTCCAACGTGAGCGGAAACGCCGGCACACGGCGGAAGGCCGCCTCGATGTCCGCTGGCGCGTTCTGACTCACCAGACACAGCAACACACCCCGCCGGCCCAGGTCGCGCAGCGTCCGCTGGAACAGTGCACGACCGTTGCCCAGCCTCAACTCGTCGGCGGGGACCTCGGAACATGCGCCCTCCCATAGGGTGTAGTCCGCATCCACGGCGATGGCCTTGACCGGCACGCGTTCCCGCTCGTGCACCGCTCTCATCGTCGCGGTGGCGCAGGCGGTCAGGAGGTCATTCGTAGGCAGCTGCAACCCATCGGATTGGACCGTGCGGTAGTGATCACGTACGGAGTACCGCTGGACGACATCCGCCGACGCGACAACCGAAACCGACGGCAGGGCTCGCAGTCGCGCGGTCACCTCGGCCTCGTACGCCGCGGCCACGTCGGTATCGCCGACGGACGGGCACAGGCAGACGACGGCGCCCCTGGTGAATCGTGCCCCAGCGCCGGCCAGGCTTCGTTCCAGTTCGGCCAGGTTGGCTTCGAAGCGCTCGTCGGCCTCGGTGCCCGTGCCCGCGGCCCAGTCGAGAACGCGGACCAACAGGATGTCCCATGCCACCGGCTCGTCGTCGCCGTGATGGCGGAAGTGCACCGAATTGTCGCTCACGTACTCGAATCCGATGTCGAGTCCGAGGCGGCCGGCGAGAGCACGGAACGGTCGGATCACGGGCCGTGCCGGAAACGTGGCCGCGACGCGGACACGACGGCTCATGCCCCGTGCCCGTTCGCTCGCCCGGAGTCGTCGAAATCGACCTTGCAGTGGACAAGGACGCGACGCGAGCCGACCGGGTCGGCGATGCCTCGGCGACCGTGCAGCAGACGCTTGTTGTTGATGACGAGAACGTCGTCCTCACCCAGCATGAACTCGTGTGTGCGCCTGCTGTTCGCCAGTGCGGCGTCCACGGTGCCTGCGAAGTCGAACGTGTCGTCGTCCAGTAGCGCGCCGTCCCGGTCCCGCGCCTCGGCGATTCGGTAGAGCTGCCACCGGATGTCGTTCCCCGCCAGTGCCGGCGCCCAGGTCGTACCGCCGCCCAGGTCGGGGTCGATGGCCCACGGCAGCGGCTGCGTACGCAACCGCTCGACGGCAGCCGTGCCGAGCCCCCTCGTCGTGTTCAGTTCCTCGATCGCATCGTCCAACGGTAGAACCAGCGACGTGCCTTCGGATGCCTGGTCGGGCTTCCTGCACAACATGACGGTCACGTCATTGGGCGCGGGCCAGTTGGTGCTGTCCGAGTGCAGGAACTCCGTCAGCACACCCCAACCCGCCGATGTCGATGCGGCCGAGGGCCGCAACTCACGCAGGACCGCGAAGGTGGGGTCCGGGTAGGGCTGCACGGGTTTCCCGACCAGACAGGCGACAACACCGAACAGGATGTTGTCGGGATCGAAGTGCATGCCGCGCAGCACGGCGTAGTACGGATACCGGCGCAGTCGCCGCACCAGTTCGCCGCCGAGTTCCGTGAACGCCTCCGACCGCGCCAGCACGGAACTGACCAACGCCGTCCGGAATTCCGCGTCCAACAGCATCCGTTCGGACGCGGGCCGCCAGTCGGGCTCGATCAGCGCACCCAAGTCACTTCGGGGCCGCAGCACGGCCCGCGTATCAACGGTCATACGACATCCCCGATGGTTGATCCCATTCGCACCCGACCTCGCTCAACGGCCAAGCATCCTCGCCGACCCAAAGTCAATCCAGCCGCCGACTTCGATGTGATAAACCTCATAGCTGTTGCCAACAAATTTCTCGACCCGCCCACACTCTCCAACTGCGCTTATCGCAGGCCCACCACGGACAATATCTTCGATAAATCCACCACATTCGTCCGAACGAGTGATGACGACCGATCTGATAAGAGACCGTGATGACACGGCCACCCGTGGCCGCAGGTACTACATTCCGAGGTCGAGTGGGAGTGAGTCACCTCGTCGGCGGTAATGGCTGATCATGGCTCTGGTCTGATGGACTTGGCGCCACACGGCACGGGCGATCGCAGCGGCGACACCCGCAGCACGAACCAGTGTCGTCGCGGCCAGCAGCCCACGGATCGCCGCGGTCGACAACGGGAGAACGGCCGACCTCAGCAGATCACCTGCCCCTCCCGGGGCGTGGCGTGTTTTCCCTGGCTGGCGCGGGTCACCGCGAGGAAAGCCTGGGCCAGCATGCACATCGTGACGTGCCGATGCCACCCGACCCACTTGCGGACCTGGTAGGCGTCCATCCCGAGCTGGTCTTTGCCGGTCTTGTTGTCCCTACCTTCTTCTGTGCCTGATCTGGTCATTCGTAGGATCGGAGGGCCCAGGGGCTCCGGGTGTGGCTGTCATGTTGTTGCCGCTGGTGTGGCTGAGGAGGATTGGCCGCCCGGAGCCCCGCGACGACTCCGGCCGCTGATTGGGATCCGCGATGCTGATCGCTGTGTAGGGACACGTCGGCGAGGTCGTCCGCTGGGACTGGAACAACAACAACGGAGGTGACCGTGCCCGAACTGTGGGCCGGTGTGGACGCGGGCAAGACCCACCATCACTGCACGGTGATCAACACCGACGGCACCAAGGTGCTCTCCCGCCGAGTGGCCAACAACGAGGCTGACCTGCTGGAACTGATCGGCGACGTGCGGGAACTGGCCTCGGATGTGCTGTGGGCGATCGACCTGAACGCCGGCGGCGGCGCGCTGCTGATCGCCCTGCTGGTCAACCACGGGCAGAAGCTGCTCTACATCCCCGGCCGCACCGTCCACCACGCCTCCGGGAGCTACCGCGGAGATGGCAAGAGCGACGCCAAAGACGCCCTCGTCATCGCCGACCAGGCCCGCATGCGCCGTGACCTGCACCCGGTCACCACCGGCGACGAGATCGCGGTGGAGCTGCGGATCCTGACGGCCCGCCGGTACGACTTGGCCGCCGACCGCACCCGGGCGATCAACCGGTTGCGCGCCCAACTCCTGGAGTACTTCCCCGCTCTGGAGCGGGCGTTCGACTACAGCAAGTCCAAGGCCGCGCTGGTCCTGCTGACCGGCTACCAAACCCCCGCCGCGCTGCGGGAGTGTGGCCAGGACCAGCTCGCCAGTTGGCTGCGGGGCCGGAAGGTCCGCAACAGTGCGGCGGTCGCCGCCACCACTGTGAAGGCTGCGCAGGCGCAGTTCACCACCATTCCGGGAGTGGCGACGGCCGCAGCCATGGTGGCCCGGCTGGCGAAGGGGATGATGGCCTTGGATGAGGAGATCGCGGAGACCGACACGCTCATCGAGGGCCGGTTTCGCCGGCACCGCCACGCCGCCGCCGTGCTGAGCATGCCCGGCATCGGGCCGTTGCTCGGCGCCGAGTTCATCGCGTTGACCGGCGGGGACATGACCGTGTTCGGCAGCGCCGACCGGCTTGCGGGTGTCGCGGGCCTGGCCCCGGTGCCCAAGGACTCCGGACGGGTCCAGGACAACCTGCGCCGTCCACACCGCTACAACCGACGCCTGCTGCGCATGTTCTACCTCTCCGCGCAGGTCGCCACCCGGTGGTGTCCCACGTCGAAAGCGTTCTATGACCGCAAAAGGCGCGAGGGTAAGACGCACAAGCAGGCGACACTCGCCCTTGCCCGCCGACGTTTGAGCGTCCTGTGGGCCCTCATCCGCGACAACCGCACCTTCCAGGCCAGCACGCCCCAACCAGGCGCCGTCGCGGCCTGACGAACTCGTGGACCGTCACCGCCGCCGCTTGACAACCTCATTGGGATTCCTCCTCGATCTTCCAGCGCAGCCCGGCGGCCCGCACCATCTCGGCCATCGTCGTGGACAGCAGGGCGTGCACCAGGAAGTACTCGATGTCGTAGGACGCGGGTTGTCCCTTGCGCCTGCGCATGTCCTTGGACCGTCGGATCAGCAGCGTGTGGGCGAATCCGTCGGTCGGGTCTTGTCCTTTCACCCGCACCGCGTGCATCGCCCAGTCATACAGCCGGGCGCCCTTGCTCCCCTCACCCGCCGACCGACGCTCCCACCGCTGGGCGCGGCCGGTCAGAATGTCCTTGCAGCACAACGCCTTCCCCCGCGCGTCGACCAACGACAGATCGACCGGCACCGCCATCACATAGCGGAGGGCGTTGTCGTGGCAGAACGCCCGCAGACCTGGATCACGACCGTAGCCGGAGTCCGCCGCGAACCACCCGAACACCACGTCCGCCGCGAGCACCCGCGCCAGCATCCGTTGCACCAGTTGGGGCTTGGTCGCGAACTCCCGCTCGGCGGGTATCCCCGCGGCTCGGCAGCGGTCCGGAGCCGCCGTCCACGACTCCGGCAGGTAGAGCTCCCGGTCGATGAACGCGTGCCCGGCCTCGGTGGCATAGGTCAGCATCGGCATGACCTGACAGTTCTCGATCTGGTTGGTCAGCCCGCAGTGCTGGGGTGCGACCCCCACGCTGTTGCTGCCCTTCTTGATGGCCTGGGTGTCATCGGCGACCAGGATCGCGTCGGTGGCTCCCAGGCCCGCCACCACGTAGTCGCGGACCAGGTCGCGCAGCACGTCGGCGTCCCAGACCGCGCCATCGAGCAGGTGCTCGACCGGGCGTGGGGTGGGCAGTCCCGCGTGCTCAGCCAAGCCCCAGGAGTTCTTCTTGGGCACGTCGGCCAGCAACGCGCGCAGCATCAGCCCGAACGTCTTCTTCGGTTCGGGGCGGGTGAACATCCAGCTCAGGCGGTCGGTCAGGGTTTGAAGGTCAGCGTCCCAGGCGGCGATGTCCTGGGCGGTCACCTGCTCCACACCAACATCAACAACGACTCACCCCGGCACATTCCTTGATCTGGGAATGTAGTACAGGTGACCAAACGGTCCACGAGCGCCACGGCAAAAACCCTTCAGCATGTTTTGCTCACCCCTCTGGTCGGGATCGTCTTCTTCCTCGTGCTGACTCCGATCGGCGTCGTGCTCCGTCGCGTCATCGACCCGCTGCAACTTCGGTGGCGCAGTGACCGGGCGAGCTACTGGAGCGCGCCCCACGGCCTGGCCCAGGTCGAGGAGACGTCATCGGCTCACCCGCGCGCACGCCGGAATTCGTGACCATGTTCCGCCGGGGGACAGCAAGCGCGATGGTCGGCCGCGGGGACAGTCTGGTGCCACAGATGGCGGCGTACCGGGATCTGAGCGATCCGGCCGAAGTCCCGTGGCTGCCCTATGTGATGTATTTTCACCGGCGCGACTGCCGATCGCCCGTGGTGAACACCGACCGACTCGGCTTCCGGCTCACCTCGTGGCGCGACTCCGTCATCTCGCCGGCCACGGCGCACACCGCGGCGGCCTCGGTACGAGTCCTGGCCGGCAGTTCGACGGTCTTCGGCGTGGGCGCGACGGGTGACGGCGCGTGCATATCGTCCCGCCTCTCGACACCGGAGGAAGAGTCGCCCTGGCTCAACTTCGGCGGTCGTGGGTACTCAGCCACGCAGGAGTTGCTGCTGTTCTTGTTGAACCGGCACCTGTTGCCGCCGGTTCGTGACATTGTGATCATGAGCGGCGCCAACGACCTGATCCTCACCGGCCTGAAGAGCTCACTCGACAGCGAGTACGGATCGTTCTTCTCCTGCGGCGAATACTACGCCACTATGGAGGAAGCGAAGCCCCGGCACCGAAACGGGCGAGGCACGCGGCGATCGTCGCGGCATCTTTCCGCTCGACCGCCGGTCACGACAGCCGGCGACGAGCCGGACCGATCCGCCGAGGACCGGGTGCGGCGCACAACGGAGCAGATCGCGCGAAATCTGGACAACTGGTTGCCGTTGGCCGACGCCTCCGGCGCACGACTCTCCTACGTCCTTCAGCCGGTCGCGAGCTGGATACGCGACCGGCCGCCGTGGGAAGAACAACTTCTGTTCGACGACTCGAACCGACGCAACGCGTTCGAGCAGCGCTTGTTCGAAGCCGTCGAACATCAGTCGGCCGGCAAGATGCTCAGCGACGCGATCGCCGAAGAGTGCGGTAAACGCGACATCCGGCTCATTGACATGAACGAAAAAATGAAGAGTTCGATCGGCCCCGACCAGTGGGTTTTCATCGACCGGGTTCACCTGAACGACGACGGCTACCGGACTGTCTCACAGATCATGACGGACGCCATGTGACCACAGATACGACCGAGGAGCAGGGATGCGCTGGCTTCGCCGACTCGTCGCGCTGTTCAGGGACCGACTCCCATCGAGAAGAAGGCGGCGAGAGCCCGACGACGGGTCGATCTATCCATTTCAGTAGCGATTCGGGCGGAGTTCCAAGGAAAGGACTTGATGAACAATGACCATCGAAACCGAGCGGCGCCGCCTGACAGTCGGTGACCAGGTCCGCAGCCTGGAGATCGACGGCTACGCCGTCCTGCCGGGTGTGCTGGACGAGGACGCCGTGCACGCTCTCGGCGATCTCCAGCGCCGCACGTCCCTCGATCGCTCCAGCTACACGGACAAGCAGTGGTACCGGCACAACCTGCAACGGGACGGCGATCCCGAGGTCCTTCGCCTGGTGGAGCAGCCCAGGATCCTGGCCTTCCTCGACACGCTGTTCGCCGACGAGCTGGTGTGCATCGGAGTGAGTTGCTCCCGCTCCGAGCCCGGCTACGACGGCATGCCGCTGCACACCGACAGCCACCCCTACGGATCGAACAACCTGGGAGCGGTCGGCACCTCCCCGGTGATCGTCCGGGTTCTCTACTATCTGGACGACATCACGCCCGACCGGGCGCCGCTGCTGGTGGTGCCGGGCTCCCACCTGAGCCTGCACCGCGACGCGATGCCCTACCTGCGCTACCGCTCCCATCCCGACGCCGTTGCCGTGACGTGCCGCGCGGGTGACGCCGTGCTGATCAACCAGCGCGTGTTCCACGCGGCCGGCGCCAATCGAACGGATCAGCCGCGTCGCATGTTCGCCGCGTCGTACCGTCCGGCCTGGGCCGGCCCGACGCTACCGGTCCCCACCGACGGCGTGCCGGAGCGCAACGGCATGAAGGAGTCGGTCTACCGGATGCTGGCTGATCCGAACCGGCGCACCGTGGACACCCACATCGTCAACTGGTCCGACGACCTGCCGGAGTCCGGAGTGGGCCTGGGCAGGTCACGGTGGGCGGACTCACGGCCCTCGTGAGCGCGGTCAGGGCGCGCCGAACCACACCTTCAGCTGGTAGAAGTGCGCAAACTTCGTCGCGGACGTCGCGTCGACCGAGGACACGTCGATGTCGATCTCCGCGTCGTTCTCGAGCAACCAGGTGAACATCGCGGCGACCATGGTCCTCGCCAGCCGGGCGCCGGGGCAGTGGTGCGGCCCCCTGCCGAAGGTCAGGTGCCCGCGCCGGGACACGTCCGGCCGGAACGCCAGGGCGTCGGGAAACCGGCGCTCGTCGACGTTGGCCGAGCCGATCGTCAGCGTCACCCGCTCCTGCGCCCCTATCGTCGTGCCGCCGACCGTGATCGGCTCGGTGGGGTACCGGACCACGATGCGGAAGGGAACCGACAACCGCAGCGTCTCCTCGACCAGATCGGCCGCACGGACGGCGCCGTCGCTCGACCGCCCGTCAGCCCGCCACTGCCGCCAGAACATGACGCCCTCGGACAGGGCGGTGTTCACGGGCACGAACGCGCCGCTGATGATCTGTGCGGCCGTGGCCGCGGCGATCTGGAGACCGAGGCCGGGGGCGGCCGCCATCTCCCGCAGGTCGGCGGACAGCCGGCCGGTCGCCGAGGCCAGCACGTCGCTCAGCGTCGCCGTGAACCGGTCCACCGCGATGATCGTTCTGCGCGCGCTGTCGTCGTTCCTGTCCTCACCCGCGCCGAGGAAATCCAGCATCCGGTCGATCGAGTCCATCAGCAGGCGCATCTGGTCCTCGGTGACCCCCAACAATGCCGCGAGGACGTGACGAACGAGCGGTCCCGCGAAGTCATCGGTCCACGAGACCGATCCGGTGTTGTGACTCAGGTCGTCCAGCAGCGCGTGTGCGCGTTGCCTCGCGCTGGCGAGCACCGGCTCGAGGTGGCGGCGACTGAACGCCGTCGCCAGCGCGGAGCGGATCGCCTCGTGCGTCGGGCCGTCGAGGGCATTGGGCCACCAGGTGAAGAACTCGTTCGCGCGTCGCTGGATTTCGCGGCGCTCGGCGGGCATTGCGTCAACCAGCGGATCAGACGGACGAGCGACCTGCATACGTGGATCGGTGAGCAGTGTGACCACGTCGTCGTAACGGGTGACGAAGTGCTCCAGCGTCTCCGGCTCGTAGAAGACCGGGCATTGCTCGGCCTGCTCGTGCAGCTTCGCCCGCGACTGGAACGTCGGGCACGACGCGTAGGGGTCACTCATTGGTCCTCCCGGCTGGCAATGCGAATTCACACACCAGTGTGGGCCGGGCGACCAGCTTCGTCAGCATGGTGACATGACAGGAAGCTGTTGGCGCCGGACAGCTTCATGCCACCTCGCCGTCGAGTTCGGCGCGGGCGCATGGGTCGGGCGCATGTCGCGGAGAAGCGTCGTTCGCACAGGTCGCCGGTGGAGGCCTGGATTCGCCGGTGACGTGCTTTCGGTGGCGGCAGCGGCCGAGGACGCACCGGAATCAACGGCCGGGCCCCACCGGAGGACCACGGCGTTCGCGGTTCTCCCGGTGGGGCCCGCCCCGGACCGGACCGTTGTCCCGCTAGCCGGCCGCGGCCCGCTGCCGGTGTGTCTTGGCGCGCAACCACTCCCCCGCGATCACCGGCGCCGGTGCGGCCTCCCTGGAACCCACGCAGGTCGGCACGGGCTCGATCACCGCGTCCACATTGGGGTTGTGGAAGAAGATGACGGACTGGCGCCGGCTGCCCGGCACGCCGGCCGGCGGGTTGACGACCCGGTGCACCGTGGAGATCCAGCGGTGGTTCGTCCAGTACGCCATGAGATCGCCGATGTTGACGGTGAAGGCGTCGGGGAGACGGGGCACGTCGAACCACTCGCCGTTGCCCAACCGCACCTGCAGCCCGCCGGGCGCGTCGTCCGAGCTGAGCAGCGTGAGCACACCGAAGTCGGTGTGCGCGCCGGCACGCAGGGCGCCGCCCGGCGGGGACACGGCCTGCTCCGGGTACTCGACAACGCGCAGGCAGTCGGGGCCACGGTCCAACTTCGCCGCGAAGAACGCCGGTGGCACGCCGAGTGCGTCGGCGAACAGGTCCATGACCTGGCCGGCGACCACGCGCACGGCGCGGTAGTACGCCAGCCAGGCGGCCTGGAACCCCGCCGGCCGCTCCGGCCAGCCCACGCGCTGGGCGTCGGCGAAGGGCGCGGCATGCTCCGGCACGTCGACCGCCCCGATGGCGAACGCCTCCTTGATGTCGGGTGGCGAGCCCTCGGTGAAGTCGGCGGTCGCGGCCAGACTTTCGGTGTTCATCGGCGTGTAGCCGCGAGATCCCTCGGGCAGGTGGTACGCGAGCTTGGTCGCCTCGTCCGCCGCGAAGAACGTCGCGGACACCTGGCGGACGCGGGCCAGCAGCGCCGGATCGAGGCCGTGCCCGCGCAGCAGCAGGAACCCGATCCGCTCGCCGGCCCGCGCCGCCAGCTCGACCGCCCGCCGCCGTGACGCCGGCGTGCCCCGCAGGTAGTCGGCCAGGTCGACGACGGGAAGCTCGTCAACCACGAACCCGGCTCCTGGCCGGGCGGGGCCGCTCGGCGAGCAGCTGCCCGCAGCCCGCCTGGATGTCCCGGCCCTTGCTGGGCATGGGCTTGGCCATCAGCCCGGTGGGCTCGAGCATCTGGTTGAACTCCGCGACCCGCCGATCGCTGATCCGCCGGAAGTCGAAGCCCTCGATCTCGTTCCAGAGCAGGAAGTGCACCTCGAACAGCTCCGGGTCGAGCAGGTCGATCAGCCGGCGCGCGTCGTCGTCGGAGTCGTTGATGCCCTCGAACAGCAGGTAGTTGACGATCACGCGGCGGCCCTGGGTGCGGGCGAAGTACGTGGCCGCCTCGAGCACCTCGGCGATGCTCCACTTGCGACTGATCGGGATGAGCTGCTTGCGGGTCTCGTCCTGGGTGGCGTGCAGCGACACGTGCAGCTGGATGTAGGTGGACTCCTCGGCCAGCTGGTAGATCCGGGGCACGATGCCCGACGTGGTCGCCGACACGACCTCGATGCCGGTCCACTCGTACAGCCTGCGGGCCGCCTCGACGACGTTGTCGTAGTTCAGCATGGGCTCTCCCATGCCGGACAGCGTCACGAAGCGCCACGGCATCTCGATGCCGCGGGACCGGAAGTCCTCATCGACGAGCTCGGCCTGCAGGACGATCTCGTCCGCGGTGAGGTTGCGGGCCGGCCGCTGCAGCGCGGTGGCGCAGAACACGCAGCCGACGGTGCAGCCGGTCTGCGTGGACAGGCACTGGCCGGGGCCGGCGTGGTGGCTGAAGTACACCGTCTCGATCTTGCGGTTGTCCTCGAGCGCCCACAGGTACTTGACGGTCCCCTCGCTGTCCTCGTGACGCTCGCTCAGGTTCAGTACGACGTGGTCCATGATCGTCCCTTCGCGTCCCGTGGGCGCCGGGCGGGCCGGCGCCCACGGGGGACGGCTACAGAAAGAAGCTGTGCTTCGGTTCGGGCAGCACGGTCCGCAGGTCCTCGATCCACGCACGCACCTCGTCGAGCCTGCCCTGCCGCCGCAGCGACTCGATCTGGCGGAACACGCGGTTGAGGTGGAAACCGCGGCCGTTGCGGGGGCAGTACGTGCCGTAGCAGTTGCTCGTCCGCGCCAGGTCGAGCACGGTCTGTCTGCGGTCGCCGGACCAGAGGTCGTCGATCCCGTTCGCGGCCACGTTGCCGATGAAGTAGTCGGGATTGCCGTACCGGTCGGAGCACAGCACGTGGTCCCCGTTGGGGGTGACCTCCCCGAACCAGCCGGCCGACAGGCAGCCGAGGTCGTCGGCGAACGGGACGTCCTCGACGAGCACGGTGCCGTCGGGCACCGAGTCGTCGGGGATGACGACGTCGATGCCGGCGTCCGTCATGCGCCGGTGCCAGGGCGAGCCCGCTCCGACGGCGTCCAGGAACCGATCGACCGTCTCCGGCCGCATGTCCAGTTCCGCCGAGTAGAAGGGAAAAGCCGGGCGGAAGATGGCGTAGTCCAGCGAGTCCCGACCGTGTCGCTCGACGAGGCGCACCAGATGCTCCGCGGTGGCGGCGAGGTCCTCCAGGTTGCGCTCGTCCACCACGATCGAGACGCCGACCTGGGTGTCCGACCGCTGCTTCGCCCGTTCCTCGGCGAGCTGCTCGAGGTTGTCCAGCACACGAGCGGTGTAGGGCAGCCTCGGGTCGTAGTCGTGGTGTCTTTGGTGCACCTCCTCCGTCACGGCGTTGAGACTCACCCGCACGAACACGAAGTTCGCGTCGAACAGCGTGCCGATGCGGTCGGCGTTGAGCAGACTCCCGTTGGTGAACACGCATTGCTGCAACCCGAGGGCGTGCGCCCGCAGCGCGGCCGGGTAGAGCGCCGGGTTCATGGTGGGCTCGCCGCCCACCCACATGATCCCCACCTGGTGCTCCGCGAGATGCTCCAGCACGTGGTCGAGCTTGGCCTCGCGCATCACGGTCAGCGGGGTGGCCCGCGGGTGGTTGAAGACGTCCGTCTCCGACCATTCCTCACGGGCGCTGCGGCAACTGCACCACGGGCAGGCGAAGTTGCACAGGTAGGTGGGCGAGACCTCGACGTGCAGCGGCTTCACCTCGTCGTAGCGCCCGGCGAGCACCAGGTCCACCCGGTCCCGCCAGAACACCCACTGCCCAGCCTCCTTCCGGCTGCGGCGGAAGGCCTCCTCGTCGCCATAGCCCGCGACGGTGTGCGGCAGCGGCCAGCTAGACGAAGAACGAGTGACCGAGAGGGTAGGTGACCTCACGGAGATCCTCCATCCATCGACGAACCACGTCGAGCCGGCCCTCCCGGCGGAAGCGCTCGATCTGGTGGAAGACCCGGTTGTGGTGGTGGCCACGCGAGTTGTGCGGGCACGCCGTCTTGAAGCACTGCTTCTCGTTGATCTTGTCGAGCACCTGCTGGCGGCGCTGCGAGGTCCAGATCTCGTCGAGCGTGTTCTCGAACAGGTTGCCGATGGTGTACTCGGGATTGCCGTACGAGTCCGAGCACAGCTGCACGTCGCCGTTGTGCCGGAGCTCGCCGTACATGCCGTAGGCGAGGCAGTCGGTGCCCTCGTAGTCCTGCTCGACCGGGCGGTTGTCGTATGAGTCCTTGATCAGGATGAGGGGGATGTCCAGGTCCTTGATGATCTGCCAGGCCTCGCCGCCCTCGCTGACCAGGTCCTTGGCCTTCTGCTTGGTGTTGTCCTTGACCTGCGCCCAGTTCTTCTCGAAGTGCTCGTAGTTCATCACCGGGCGCGCGATCACGTAGTCGATGCCGGGACCCACCTCGTCCACGACGGCGCGGATCTCCTTGGCCGCCGCGACCGTGTCCTCCATGTTGCGCTCATCGGTGATCAGCGAGATGCCGACGAGCGTGCGGGCGCCGCGCTCCAGCTTGCGCTTGGCGAGCGTGCGCATGTTCTGCTTGACCTTCTCGAAGTAGTCCCAGCCGCGCGGATAGCCGTGGAACTTCCGGTACGCCTCCTCGGTGCCGCAGTTGAGGCTGATCCGGATCAGGATGGGGTCCGCGTCCAGGCAGTTGTCCACCTCGAGGAAGGTGCCGTTGGTCAGGAAGCTGGCGGTGATCCCCTTGGAGCGGGCGTACTTCATGCCGTCGTAGGTGAACGGGTTGGCCGTCGGGTCGCCGCCGCCCCACACGATGCCCATCTGGGAGTCGGTGCGGTGCTCGGCCAGCTGGTCGATCACCCGCCGCAGGCCCACGGGGTGCATCGTGTTCTTCTTCTCGACCTCGGTGTTGTGCTCCCAGGTGCCGCCCTCGACCCATTTCGTGCGCGTCACGCGCCGGGTGCAGTGCGGGCACATGAAGTTGCACACCA
The DNA here is from genome assembly GCF_018263855.1 of Kutzneria sp. CA-103260. Lineage (GTDB taxonomy): Bacteria > Actinomycetota > Actinomycetes > Mycobacteriales > Pseudonocardiaceae > Kutzneria. The sequence goes on from NZ_CP073318.1 coordinate 7,497,050, forward strand.
GGGTGAAGATGCCTTCGAAGTGGGCCGCCGGCAGTTCGTGGTACCGGCCCTCCAGCACCATCTCGGCCCGCTTCTTCCAGTGCACCCACTGCGCCATGTACTTGGGCGCCTTGGCGAACTCCGAGTACGTGCCGTACTCGCCGACCCGGTCCGGCAGCGGGTAGGCCGTGCGGCCGCCGAGCCGGGGCAGCCAGGCGCCCGCGTACGGCTGCAGCGGACTGATCAGCTCCTCGTTCGAGAACAGGTACTCGTCGTCGACCTTGAACACCTGGCGCCCGTCGATCATGCCCTCGGGCTGGAGCTCCTGCGCCTCGTGGTCGGCGCTGAGCAGCCCCAGGTCGCGGACGTCGACAATGGGCAGTCGCCGTTCGGCGTGCTTTTCCTTCGGTACAGACATGCCAGCGCTCCTGCTCTCGTTCAGCGATCGACCCAGCCGTGCTTGTCCAGGAGCGCGCACACGTCGCAGACGCCCGACCACTCGTCGGTCAGGATCGGCTGCTGCACGACGGAGCCGCCGCAGTTCTCGCACGCCCGGTAGCGCTCGGTCCGCTTGGGGGCGTTGTGCGCGTGCGCGGTGAACATCCACGTCTCGATGCCCGGCCAGTGCCACTGGAGATGATCGGCGAGGTAGTAGAAGAAGTTGCGGTCGCCCGGGTTGAACTCCCACTGGTTCGGGACGGTCTGCTTGGGGAAGTGCCCGGTGCGGTGGGCGTAGTAGAGGTGCAGCTCGCGCTTGGGCGTGAACGCCAGCGGCAGGATGTAGGAGTACGGGCCGACCGAGCGCATCGGGATGGTGCCGATGTCGAAGCCGGACGTGTACGAGTTGAGCAGGCCGGCGAGCAGGTCGGTGGTGTGCAGGCCGAGCGCGATCTTGCGGGCGCCCCGCTCGTCCGCGTACACCTCGAGCACCCGGCGGGTGGAGTGGTGGTCGACGTACATCGCGAAGTGCGCGTCGTCGGTCTCCATCAGGTGCATCAGGATCTGCGCGATGGGCCGGTTGAGGTGGAAGACCTCCTCGGCGTAGCCGGGCTCGAGCACGCGGTGCTCGACGCCGTGCCGCTCGGCGAGTCGGCGGGCGAAGTCGAAGGTCTCCGACCACTTGCTGTCGAAGTCCTGGAACGTGGCCGCGTCGATGGTCAGGTCGATGCCGAAGGCGTCCCGGTACGCGGCGAGCAGCATGAGCAGGGATCCGCTGTCCACACCGCCGGACAGACCCAGCACGACGCGATCGCCCTTGCCGAGCAGGCTGCCCTCGGCGATGGTGTCCCGCACGACGGACTCGACGTGTTCGGCCGCGGCCGCGAGGTCGAGCGGCGTCCGCTCCATGCGCAGGTGTCCGTTGGGGGACAGGCCGAGCCGCCGGCGCACGTAGGTGGCGCTCGAGTCCCGGCTCTCGTACAGCTTGAGCATGCCGACGATGTCGTAGCCCTCGATCAGCCGGGCCGTGTAGTTGATGGCCGGGTCGATGACGTGGCCGTCGGGCACGATCTGGTCGGCCTCGGAGCCGGCGACGCCGTCCTGGAGCACGACGACCGAGGTGGGCGGAATGGCGTTGCGCAGCAACGCGGCGGCCAGCGTGTCACCCGGCTGCGTGATCAGCGTGTGCAGGCCGCCGCGCCTGTCGAGAAGCGAAAACATTACGAGATCCCTTCACATTCGGATCGACAGGCGGGTCCGGTGGTGGCCCGACGAGGACGGTGGGCCACCACCGGACCCCACGCTCTACTTGCTGGCGCGCGGGTCAGCGCAACACGTGCGGAAACGGATCAGGTCGGCCTCGCGCTTCGCCTCGATCTCGGAAAGAACGTCCGCCAGTCCGGCCGGTTTGGCGACGACGGTCTGGGTGGTCTCAGTCGTCTCGACTACTGAAGACATGATCAACTCCTTGGAATGTTTCGACGGCGATCTCCACGACGCGCCTCGCCGCATTCACCGTCAGCGCCAACAGTTCCGTCGATCCACCACGCGTGATAGGCAAACATTGATCAGCGGCTCTCATCAATCACGCATACCAAGCAAACCATGACCCACCTGAGATAGGCAGCATCGTCACTCAACCGGAGTCAATATTCGACAAGCAACAAGGAACACACGACACGACCGACGACATCCGCCCAGCACACGGACGCCACACGAGTCCAGTCAATTCATGGCAACATGTGTGATCCACATCACATAATCAATTGTTTTTAATCGTCCAGCCAACCCGGGCGCCACTCGGATGATCGAAACTTTCGACGAGAGGCGATCCCGGCCCGACGGCCGACGCTCGGCTCGACGGGACAGCCAGCGCGATACCAACAATCCCGACAGAAAATTGACGGCCACGCGCCACAGACTGAATACCGACCGGTCGGCCGGTCGGCCGGCATAGTCTACACAAAAAGTCATCCCACGTTGACAGAGCCCAAGGTTGACGTTCTAGTATGGTGCTCGCGGATGCCATACCCGTCACGGACGGCTCGGACCGTCAACTTGGTAGCACATACGGACGAACCCGACGGTCGCAGAACGAAATGTGTTAACTGGTGACGAGTTGCGGGATAAGCAATTGCAGCCACGGCCAGCCTTTTGTTGCACATCTGACCGTGTCGGCACGACAATCGAAGGAAAGAGCAGGTCGTTGCGCGAACCCAGGCACCCCGGACCCTCGACCGTCGGCTCCTCACGGACGCCCGAGCGGCCCGCCCCATTACTGCCCGGCATACCTTGCCGCCGCATGCCCTCTGGTGGGTGGTCCCGTCGAACGAACGGCTTCGCACCGTCGCGGCCACGAGGGGCCGGTGACGCGTCACCGGCCCACTGACCGAACCCGACGGGAAAGCGTTTTCCAAGCAACGGTTCTCGTCGAAGGGAGGGACCGAGGAGTGGAGACTCCAGCGAATCCATCAGCCCTGTGAGCAGAGCCGAACGCACTCAACCGCGAATCGGAGAGCGACAAGGTATGGGCATGGAGCGCCGCAGGGTGATGCCGGAGGACCGGCTGCGCATCGTTCGGCTCATCGAGGAGGACCGGCGCGACCCGCAGCTCGTGGCGGACGTGTTCGGGGTCAGCCGGTCGTCGGTGTACGAATGGCTGCGCAAATATCGCGAAGGTGGAACGGACGCGCTCCACGCCCAGACCACGCTCGGCCGGCCCGCGGCGGTCACCGAGCAGCAGACCAGGCAGCTCTACACGCTCATCAGAGATCACGAACCACGCGAGTTCGGGTTCGGCGCCGCGCTGTGGACCAGGTCCATCGTCGGCCTGCTGGTGAAGCGGGAATTCGGCGTGCAGCTGTCGCAGCCGACCGTCGCCAAGATCCTCGACCGACTGGAGCTGCGCGTCTCCAAGCGCTCCCCGCACCTCGGTGACAGCGGCTTTCTCACCGAGCACCTCGACACGACCATCCGCCCCCGCGCCAGCCAGGTGGGGGCCAAGCTGCTATTCGTCGGCACCACCCGACTGGGCAGCAACATACGGTCCGACTGGCACGGCAACGACCACCTGATCAGCGCGGTCGACGGCCGCGGCACGGCCAGGTTCCTGGTGTCGCCGACGCGGCCGGACACCGGTTCGATGATCGACTTCGGCGCGCGCCTGATCCACGACGGCCCGACGCCGACCTATGTGGTGCTGCGCGCCCACTCCGGCTGCGACCTCGAGACCGCGCGCAAGTTCATCGACGCCACCTACGGCCGCCTCGGCGCCTTCATCCTGCGACGCAGGGACGACAACTCGGAGGTCGTGGACTTCTGGGGCCGCTAGTCGGCGGCCGTGCGGAGCTGTTCGAGCAGCACCTTGCCGGTCGCGCTGCGGGCGATCGCCGGCACGCGACGCACGGTGCGCGGCACGGGCGTGCCGCCGTCGGACGCGATGACCTCCATCAGCCTGGCGATCATGCCCGGCTCGTCGTCCCGGCCGGCGTAGCAGAGCTCATAGTGCTCACCACGGGTCTCGTCGACCACCGGCACGCACGCCACGTCGACGTCGGGAAACGTCGCGGCCACCAGCCGTTCCACGACGCCGATGTCGACGCGGACGCCGTTGATCTTCACCAGCCGCGAGGTCCGCCCGATGAAGTCGAAATGCCGGTCGTCGACCAGGCGGACGACGTCCTGCGTCCGCCACTGGTCCGGCGTCGCCACCATGTCCTCGCGCCTGGCCAGCCGCGGACTGCGCACCGCCAACAACTGCTCCGTGTCGGCGCCGTCGCGCGCGAACGTCACGTCCGGCAGCAGCGTCCACGGCGGCACGTCGTCCGCCACGAGGTCGCGGGTGGCGATGCCGCCGGTCTCGGTGCTGCCGAAGATCTCGGCGGCGCGAAAGCCTTTGCCCGCAAGGGATCGGCACACCTGGCGGGCCGTCGGCGTGCTGGGGCCGGAGCCGTGCAGCGCCACCGACGCGGGCAGCCGTGCGATGTCGCCCGCCACCGCACGCAGCAGCGGCCAACTGGAGGGCACGCACACAAACAGCGTTCGAAGGCCGGCGGGTATCGACGGCGGCGACGTCGGTTCGCGCCACGCGTCCACCACCGGAATGCCTTGCAGTGCAGGAAGTTCCCGCCCGAACAGGCCCCCGAAGATGTGCTGCGGCGGTGCGAAGCACACCACCTGGTCGACGGGGACGAGCACGGCGTCGGCCACCACGCGGACCTCGGCGAGGATCTGCGCACGCGTGCGCAGCCAGCGGACGGGCTCGCCGGTGTGGCCGGACGTGTGGAACACCACCGGTGCGTCCGCGGTCATGCCGTGTTCTCCTTACTCAGGAAGAACTGGGCGAACTTCAGGAACTTGCCGAGCGCCGGATTGAGGTTGTCCCGCCGCCACACGATTCCGATCGGCACCTTGGTGGGATCATGGAATCGCTTCAACACGACGCCGAACACGTTCAACATGTCCGCAGCCGACTCCGTGATCAGGGTCAGGCCAGCCCCCTCGGCGACGGCGGCGAGCATGTGCGCCTCGTCGGGTTCGATCCGCACGATCTCGGGCCGATGGCCGGGGCCGTACACCGCATTCATGATGGAATGCCACAGCCCGCCCGCCTCCGGCGCGAAGTACACGAGCGGCTCGTCGATGAAGTCGGCCGTGATCACCGACGGCGCGTCGGCCAGTCGGTGGCCGGTCGGCACCGCGAGCACCACGGAATCGTGGCCGATCACCACGCTCGTGAGATCGTCGGTGATCTCCAGCGGCGGCCGGACAAATCCGAGGTCGATCTGGCGCGACGCGACGCGGTCGATGTTGATGCTGGAGAAGCCGTTGAGCACCCGCACCTCCAGTTTCGGGTGCGCGGCGCGGAACGACGACATTATCGTGTACGGCAGGCCGACGCCGGCCGACTGCGTGTGGCTGATCACCAGCGCGCCCTGTTCCTTCTGGGCCAGGTCGTTGGCCAGCTGGCTGACCTCGTTGGCGTGCTCGAGCAGCCGCTGGGCGGCCGGCAGCAGCGCCTTGCCCGCGGCGGTGAGTGTGACGTGCTGGCGATTGCGCTCGAACACGGGGAACCCGAGTTGGCGTTCGAAGGTCTTGATGCCCTGCGACAAGCCGGGCTGGGTGATGTGCATCAGCTTCGCGGCCTTGCCGAAGTTCAGCTCGCGCGCCAGGGTCACAAAATATCGAAGGCCACGCAGTTCCATCAGCCAGCCCCTTCCTGACCCAATTGTCCCACCGCAGAGAAGCCGACTTCGCTCAGCGGCGAACGGACCGTCCAGGCGGGTCGAATCAGACCTCCCCACGCTCGCACACTATGCGGGCGACGATTCCATGCTGGCTGACAAGTGATTCCCTTACGGGCCTGAGCATCCTGCATGTCGTGTATCACCATGGTGACCGATTCCTCCGCGCTGGTCTGCGCCGGCGTATCGGACCGCCTGCCATGTGATACTGGCTCAGTCACCTCATGCCGGTACCCCCAGACTACCTAGTCCATGAGGCTTCCTCGACGGCCGAACAGTCCGTTCCTGATGATACTCAGCTATCACGCCGCCGATTCCCCTCCCCGCGAGAGCACGGTCCCGAGTTCCACTGCCGGCAACAACGCCGACTCGTCGAAGTCGAAGTCCGCGGTGTGCAGATCCGGGTGGTCGGGTCCGCGGGCGCAGCCGAGCAGACACAGCACTCCGGAACCGTCCACCAGGTACCACCCGAAGTCGTCGCTGACGCCGACCGGTTTCGCCGGGTAGTCGACGCAGTCGATGCCCAGGCTCGCCGCCGCGGCGCGCACCCGGTCGACGGAGTCCCTGGTGTTCCAGACCGGCGGCCGAACCCCCGAGATCACCTCGGTCTCGACGGACGTTCCCGTCGCGGTCGCGATCTCGTTGGCAAGCCTGCGGATTTCGGCCACCGCCGCGTCCTGGTCGCGCCAGGTCAGCGATCGCAGCGTGGCCCGCAGCGTGCATTCGGCCGGCACGCTGTTCGGCGCGCGGCCGCCGGCGAGCACGCCGACGTTGAGCGCCACGGGATCGGCCGGTTCAGGGTGGCGGCCGGTGCGGAACGGCAGCGCGCCGTACAGCCGGACGGCAGCGGCCAACGCGTCGACGGCCGCTGCCTCCGACTGGGTGCCGTGCGCCCGGCCGGGCCGGCCGGTGATCTCGACCGTGATCCCGGCGACCGCGGGCAGCAACGGCCCTTCCCGCACCCCCACCGTTCCGGCGGGCAGCTCCGGCCATATGTGGAACGCCACGAACTCCGGCGGCCGCAACTCGGCGGGAAGACCGCCGAGCACCAGCGGCGCCCCGGACGGGTAGGACTCCTCGGCTTGCTGGAACACCAGCAGCACCGGCCGGCGGGGCGGTCGGGCACTCAGTCGTCGGGCCAGCGTGAGCAGCAACGCGACGTGTCCGTCGTGGCCGCACGCGTGCGCGACACCCGCCGTGCGCGACCGGTATGGCTTCTCGCCCGCCTCCTCGACCGGCACGGCGTCGATGTCGGCGCGGAAGCCGATGGCCGGCTTGACGCCCGCCGGTCCGACGACCACGGCGACGCTGGTCGGGGCCGGCCGGAACGGCTTCAGCCCCAGCAACGCCAGGACTCGCTCGATCAGGGCGGCGGTGCGGCGTTCGTGGTGGGCGAGCTCGGGCCAGCGGTGGATCGCCCTGCGCAACCGCCTCGCGAAGTCCAGGTCGCCGAGGCCGCTGCCCGGCAGGGTGTGGAGCGGCTCCGACGGCCGGGCGGGCGGAGTCACAGCATCACCTTGACCCGCAGCAACGACCGCTCGGAGTTAGACGCGTCGACGATCGGCGTGCGGGCGTGCAGGCTCCTCGTGTTGTCCAACAGCAGCAGGGACCGCCCGTCGCCGTTCTGGTCGGGGCTGACGCTGAACAAGCACGTGAGGTCGTTGGGGCGCAGCCAATCCGTGCCGTCGGTGTGCAGGTTCTCGTTGAGCACGCCGTATCCCTCGCGCGCCGCGTCGGTGGCCGGCCGCAACTCCCGCATGGTCCGGGCCCAGGCGGCCCGGTACGGCTCGACGAAGGAGCCGAGGGCGTCGGCGAGCGTGACGAAAAAGACGGTGGGCTGGACCAGCGGGATGTTCCTGATCCACGCGAAGTGCGGCGGTCGCGCCAGGATCGCCCTGATCTCGTCGACGAAGGCGGCAAAGCCCGGCCATCTCTCGACGACGGCCTGTCGCGCTGCCGCCTGGCCGTCCGGCCGCCGGTGGATGTCGACGTCGCCGTCAACGGGTGTGTGCCGGCGCATCGACTCGGAGACCGCGCCGGCCTCGGCGTCGTCGAGCAGGCGGACCGCGTCCGTCCAGTCGGTGACGGTGCCGGTCATCGAGCCGCGCCCGGATCCGTGGCGCGCGGCGGCGCCGCGCACCGAACTCGCGAAACAACGCTGACCATGGCGGCTCCCGGCACGAAATCGGGTGTCGCCCGACCATCGAAGGGCCGGGCCGATCACCAGACTGGTGCAGCGGGACGACGGATCCAAGCCCCCCAATCAGCTGTGATAGAGATCACGGTGGTTGCACCGTAAATGCCGGACAGGTCCACCTTTTCCACCTGCGCGAACACACGGATACTCGTCGACCAATAACGTTTTCAACAACTCTTCACACCTGCGCATTGCGACGACCCGGAGGGTCGAGACGGGCCGCCGGACGCCCGCGCGTCGGCGCAACGGGCCCAACCGGGTGATCGCTCGTGCTTATCACCTTGGGTGCGCGGCGCCGTCTACCTGACGGGTCACAGCCGCGCAACCCTCCGCCTGCATTTTGCCACTATCATGAATCCGTCGCGCCGCCCAGAACGGCGAGGTCCTCGAGCCGCTCGGCGACGAACTCGGCAATCAGGCGCAGCGTCGAGAAGTGATGGCGGATGTCGTGTTCGACAAAATCGACCTCGATGCCAAATGTGCTTTCGATACGGCACACGCATTCGAGGGCGGCGAGACTGTCGTAACGGTCGCCGAGCGCGTCGGACAGGAGGTCGTCGGCGCCGACGGGGTCGACCAATGCGCCGAACTGCAGGCGCAGCGCCACACGGACGCGGTCGGCGACGGTGACGGCGGCAGCGGAGGCAACGGGGGCGGACATCTGCTCTTCCTTTCTGTCGACGTTCCTGAAGGCTGCCTCAACTGTAACCAGCGGGATGCCACAAGCGTCATGACAGCTACGACTGAGAGTGAGAACCGCCGATTATCGATTCGCCCGCTCACAGCCACCCCATTTCCTTGGCGAGCATCCCCGCCTGGAATCTGCTGCCCGCCCCGAGCCGCGTCATCAGGTCGGCGACGTGCCGTCGGTAGGTGCGCAGCGAGATGCCCAGCTCGCGCGCCCCCACCTCGTCCTTGTCCGCGGTGGCCAGCAGCGTCAGCACCTGCTTCTCGACGGCGCTGATCGGGGTGGCCGCCGACTCGCGCCCCTCCGTCGGCACGAAGTCCCGCGCCGCCGACCAGAGCTGGTCGAACAGCACGACGATGTTCGCGACCAGCGGTGGCTGCCGGATCACGACGGCCCCTCGCGTGTTCGTCTCCGGGTCCGGGTCCGCCGGAATGATCGCGACCTGGCGGTCGTAGACCAGCATGCGGTGGTCGAGCGGCCCGTCGATGAGCCGAACGCGGGCCCCGAGCCGGCTGATCTCCGTCAGATAGGCCGCGGTCAGGCCGTCCTCGACGGCCGAGCTGACCACGACGGTCCGCATCGCCACCCCACGGCGCAGGCAGCGCATGTCCAGCGGCCGGGCGGACTCCAGCATCGACGCGGTCAGCGGCCCGTCGAGCTGCAGCGAGCAGATCTCATGGCGGGCGAAGAACGCCAGGTCGTCGATGCGTTCCCGGATCGCGGCCAGGTCGACGATGGTCTCGTTCTCCTGCGGCGGATCGGCCACCGCGGCTTCCCGGCGCGCGTTCTGCAGCACCGGGATCGCCAGCCGGGCCGCGGCGACACGGTAGGAGGCGTCGCTGAGCTCCGCGAGCCGCCGTTCGATCAGCCGCTCGATGCCGACCGCCGGATCCGTGGGGTGGATCCGCTGGTCGTCGGCGGTGTGCACGAGCCGAAGGCCGTGCAGTGTGGTCAGCGCGTGGTCCAGCGCCTCGCGCTCGACGCGCAGCGCCGCGACGACGGACTCGGGATACGCGCCCTGCCGGCCGAGCAGAAATCGGTAGACGGTCATCGCCTCCGGGGTGAGTCCCAGACTTGACAGGTCCCCATCGGATTCACTCAACGGCTCCACAGGAGACAAGGTAGCAGAAAACTCTTTGTTATGTGATGCACATCACATGTATTACCAAACATTAGTTGGACGCGGTCGACGCACGCTGTCGTGCACAGAGCCGGTGATCATTTACCGAGATTGCTTGCAAGGTCGTGAACATTGACTCCGACCGAGTGATGGTGTTCCTCGCCGCTGTCCTGCCATGGTTTCCTTGGGTTGCCACGTTTGACGGCGCCCACCGAAGCGGCATTCGTGAGCCGCACGCAGTTCATTGGCAGAGTGTGAGCGATGACGGCGAACCACACCATTCAACCGGCCGTCATCAAAATCAGTGATAAGGAGTTGATCATGTCTACCCTTGTCGAGTCCATCCAGACCACCCACCAGACGGTCATCGTGCGGCCGACGAGCCTGGCCGACACGCTGGCCGAGATCAAGGCGAAGCGGGAGGCCGACCTGATTCGCTTCCGGACCTGCTGCGCCGACCCGCGCGCCAGCAAGTAGTTCCCTGAACGGGGTGGTGGCTCGCCGATGTCGCCGGGCCACCACCCCGCTTCTGTCGTGTCATTCGCCCTGCGCCGAGGAAAGGGACGACCGTGGAGCATGTCGCGCTGAATCCGAGGCAACGTCACGACAACGGCGACGGTACGGTCGAATACCTGTGGGAACTCGGCGACAACCGCACAATCCAGAGCGCGTGCTTCGACGACCCGACGCCGGGCCTGCGCCTGTCCACGCAGACCGGCTGCTCGCCCGGATGCGGGTTCTGCGCCGCCGCGCTGCGCTACTCCGTGCGCGACCTGACGGCCGCCGAGATCATCGCGCAGGCGCGGTCGGTGGACGAGGACCTGCGCTCCCGCGGCATCGCGAAGCCGTGGCAGCAGGTCCACCTGTCCGGCATGGGCGAGGCGCTGCTGAACTACGACAACGTGCTGGAGGCGGCGCGCTGGCTGCGCCGCTGGACCAGCAACGGCACCGTCTCGGTGACCACATCCGGCATCGTGCCGGGCATCTACCGGCTCGCCGAGGAGCCGACGGACATCCAGCTGCGCATCCTGCTGCACGCCACCGAGGACGACGCGCGGCGCAAGCTGATCCGGGTCGGCCGCGAGTGGAACATCGCCGACGTGCTGGAGGCGGCCCGCTTCTTCGCCCACCGCCAGGGCCGTCGCGCCGTCATCGACTACGTGTTGGTGCACGGCGTCAACGACACCGACGACGATGCGCGCCGGCTGGTCGACCTGCTCGACCCGGAGCTGCTCGAGGTCTGCTTTCTGTGCCTGGCCTGAGCGCGCCGCTCAGGTGAGGTGACCGTCCTGCATCTGTCCGGCCACGAAGTCGTCGATCCAGGACAGCAGCAGGGCGACCGCGGGGGTGAACCGGTCGGCCCGCCAGGCGAGCCCGAACTCGGCGGCGCCGATGCGCCGCACCGAGATCATGCCGTCGAGATCGGCGGGCAGCCCGACCACGGCCATGTCGCTGCTGCCCTCGCGCAGCGCCTGCACGCAGTCCACCGTGGACATCGGGCGCTCCAGCAGCAGGACGTCGGAGTGCGCGGCGCGGAACCGCAACAACAGCCGGCGCGCGACGTCGACGCCGGCCTCAGTGGCGCGGGCGACGGTGAACACGGTCGAGCCCCGGGCCTGCGGCAGGTCCGCGGCGAGCGACTCGACGGCGTCCGCGTGCGCGATCAGGTTCTCGGCGGCGTCGAGGAACGCGGACCCGCGTTCCGTCAGCCGCGCCACGTTGTTCGCGGTGTACAGCAGTTGAAACCCGATCTGCTCCTCGAGCTCGTTGATCGCGCGTGCGAGCTCGAACCGGGAAATGTCCATCGCGACGGCAGCCTTGCCGAAGCTTTGTGCCCGCGCGACGGTGACGAAGTGCCTCAGCTGCCACAATTCCATGTCACCGCACTCCGGGATCTCCGAATTACCACAATAGTCGTCACTGTGTTCGCGATTTGTTTGTCCATACATTGGACCGCGCCTCCGGGTGCCGTGTACAGAACCACTTTCTAATGAGGGTGATAAGGAACAGTTATGACGCCCTGTCCGCGGCCGCCAGGTCCACCACGGACAGCGGCGTCCGGACGGGCGGCAGCTCGGCCAGCCGCGCCTTGCGGGCCGCCTGCACCAGGTCCTCCGGCGACAGCGCGTGCACCTGTAGCCGCGCGTGCTCGAGCAGCGCCTTTGCGGTGGCCAGCACGTCGTCGTCGGTCACCGGCCGCGGCGCCAGGTCCAGCCCGGTCGCGGTGACCTTCTGCAGCGCGCGGAACAGGTCGCCGAGGTGCACCTCGCGGAGGGTCAGCGACAGGTGCGCGGACAGCCCGCTCTCGCCCGTGGCGCGGTGCGCGTAGCCGCGAGGGATGTACATGACCTCGCCGGCCCGCAGGGTGGTCTCCATGACCTGCTCCGGCGGCTCGCCGGTGACGCGGCCCTGCAGCCAGTTCCCGTCGGCGGGACCGGCGTGCACGTGCCAGTGCTTGCTGCCGTTGACCTGGATGACCAGCACGTCGGCGTCGTCCCGGTGCAGCGGCACACCCTGCTGCCCGGCCGGCGTCACGAAGTAGAACGCCTCGACCGGACGGCCCAGCTCGGTGGACAAGGTGGCCAGCAGCTCACGGGTGGGCGTGTGCCACTGGTCGAGCCGGCGCAGCAGCAGCGTCGCGCCCTTGTCAAGCAGCGCGCGGATCTTCCGCTCGTCGGCGAAGCCGGGGTAGCTCTGGTGGTAGACCGACCGCGCGGACAGGTAGTCCGACTCTTCGATCACGGCGTCCGCGCGGGTCAGCTCGACGTAGGGCGAGCGCAGCAGGCCGGTGGCCAGAGCCTCGTCCAGGTCCGCGAGCGTGAACGGGCTGTACGCGCCGCCACCGGGCCGGAACACCGCCGGCTTCGCGCGCCAGCACGTCGCCATGAACTCGTCGGGGTCGCCGACCCACCGGGCCAGTGTCGGAGCACGCATGTGCGTCTGCCTCCTCTCGGGCGGGTGCCGGACAGACACCGCGGCCAGTACCGATGAAGGCAACGCTAACTCCCGTCATGACATCGAGTCAAGTCTAATGACGACTTGTCAAAATTGGGGCTTGCGCGAGTCACGGAGTCGTGTGTAGCGTTTGCCGTGTCGGAACGGGAACCACTTCCCGGAGACGACGGAGATAAGCAGGTCAACTTTTGTCAGAACCGACCGTTATGGCTCGCCAACGGGGCATCCGGTCGAGATTCGACACAGAACGAGGGAGATACGTCATGGAGAACGTCGACATCATGAACCTGTCCGACGAGCAGCTCGACGACCTGCTGGGCGGCGCCTTCTCGGTCGACCCGGCCTGCGTCATCTGACCAAGCCGCCAAACCGCTGACGATCGCGTCAGCCGTCACACAACGCCCCGCCGCCGCGGGGCACCCGATCACACATCCGATACAGCGCAAGGGAGATACGTCATGGAGAACGTCGACATCATGAACCTGTCCGACGAGCAGCTCGACGACCTGCTGGGCGGCGCCTTCTCGGTCGACCCGGCCTGCGTCATCTGACCAAGCCGCCAAACCGCTGACGATCGCGTCAGCCGTCACACAACGCCCCGCCGCCGCGGGGCACCCGATCACACATCCGATACAGCGCAAGGGAGATACGTCATGGAGAACGTCGACATCATGAACCTGTCCGACGAGCAGCTCGACGACCTGCTGGGCGGCGCCTTCTCGGTCGACCCGGCCTGCGTCATCTGACCAAGCCGCCAAACCGCTGACGGCCGCGTCAGCCGTCACACAACGCCTCGGCCGCCGCGGGCTCCCGACCCCGCGGCGGCCGAGGCGTTCCCGAAAGAGGTGTGCGAAATGAGCGTCGACTCACGTTTTCGAGCAGAGGCGTTGGAGCAACACCAGAGGTCGGACGGATTGGGTCCGATACTGGGCCACAGCGTGGAGCGTAGGCCAATGACAAGCCTGTGGGAGCAGGTCACATCCTTCCGCGAGCGCCGTCGGCACCGGGTGTCCGTGTGTTTCCAGACCCAGGTCAGCGACTGCGGCCCGGCGTGTCTGGTCATGACCCTGGGACTGCACGGTATCGACGTCGACCTCGCGACCGTGCGCGCCAGGGCGGACTCCGGCCGCAACGGGTCGTCGGCGCGCAGCCTGCTCGAGATCGCCCGGGAGCACGGCCTGCGCGGCCGGGGCGTGCGCGCCGAGCTCGACGCGCTGCCCAAGCTCAGCCCCGGCGCGATCCTTTTCTGGAACTTCAACCACTTCGTGGTCCTGGAGGCCGCGACCCGGGACCATGTGGACATCGTCGACCCGGCCTTCGGGCGCCGCCGGCTGTCCCGGGCCGCCGTCGCCGAGGCGTTCACCGGCGTCGCGCTGGAGTTCGACCCGCCGATCGACCGACCCCGCGCCAGGAGCCGACGCGCCGGCAAGGCCGGGCCGTGGCGGCGCCTCGCCCAGTTCCTGCCCGGGCGCAGGGAACTGGCCGGACTCGCCGGCGCGTCGGCCGCGCTGATGGCCTTCGAACTCGCGCTGCCGCTGACCACCAGCTTCCTGGTCGAGCAGGTGGCGCCGGAGCGGGCCATGGGCAAGCTGGGGCTGCTCGCGAGCGTGCTGGCCGGCCTGTGCGTGCTGTTCCTCGTCCTGCAGGTGACCCGGTCGTTCCTCGTCACCAAACGCCAGGCGCTGATCGAGAAACGGCTGACGCAGGGCGTGGTCGACCACCTGACATCCCTACCCTACGACTACTTCACCGTCCGCAACTCCGGCGATCTGGCCATGCGGGCCCGGACCAGCAGCAGCCTGACCCAGGTGCTCAGCCTCACCGCGGTGTCCGCCGCCTGCGACAGCGTGCTGATCGTGGTCTACCTGGTGGTCATCGTGCTGACGAATCCGCTGCTCGCCGGCCTCGTCGTGCTGCTCATCGGCATCCAGCTGGGCGTTCTCGTGCTGACCTGGCGGCGCCAGGCGACGCTGAACCAGGAGGTGCTCGAGCGCCAGGCCAAGACCCAGGAAGAACTGGTGGAGATGCTGGAGAGCATCACCAGCCTGAAGTCGAGCGGCATGGAGGCGTACTCCGCGCAGCGGTGGTCGCACACGCTGGTCGCTGAGGTCAACAAGCGCCTGGGCACCCGGCGCAGCCTCGCCGTCGCGACCGGCGTGAGCCGGGCGGTGCAGTTCGGCGCACCGCTGCTGGTAGTGCTCGTCGGCGTCTTGCGGGTGCTGTCCGGCGACGGATCCCTCGGCACGGCACTGGCTTTCATGACGCTGACGATCGCGCTGTTCGTGCCGCTAGAGGGAGTGTTCGACGCGGCGTCCCAACTGGCGACCGTCCGGCCGACGTTGGCCCGCCTCGACGACGTGCTGAACGCCGAACCGGAACCGCGAGGGACGATGGCCGGCGTCGGCGTTGACCAGCCGGGTCGGATCACCGCGACCGGCGTGGCGTTCCGCTACTCCGGTGCGCCGAAGCCCGCGCTGCACGACGTGAACCTGACCGTCGAACCCGGGCAGTTCGTCGCCGTGATCGGCCGTTCGGGTTCGGGCAAGTCCACGCTGGGCATGCTGCTGGCCGGGTTGTACGTGTCCACCGCGGGAACCATCACCGTCGACGGCATCGACCTGACCGAGCTGGACCGGCCGACGTTCCGCCGGCAGATCGGCTACATCAACCAGAACGCCCACCTGTTCGGCGGCTCGATCCGGGAGAACATCCTGTTCGGGGCCGAGGACCTCGACCGGCGGGAGCTGATCGACGCGATCCACGGCGCCAACGTGCACGACGAGATCCAGGCCATGCCCATGGGCTACAACACGCTGGTCGGCCCGAGCGGGCACGGTCTGTCTGGCGGCCAGCGGCAGCGCATCGTCCTGGCGCGGGCGCTGGCCAAGAAGCCCAAGCTGCTGATCCTCGACGAGGCGACCAGCGCCCTGGATCCCGCGCTGGAGCAACGGATCCTGCATGACCTGTTGGAGTCCGGCATAACGGTGGTGGCCATCGCGCACCGGCTGACCGTGCTGGACCGGGCCGACCAGGTGATCGTCATGCGGGACGGCCGGATCGTGGCGTCCGGGTCGCCGGCCGCGCTGCGCGAGGGCAACGAGGAGTTCCTGTGCCTGACATGACCGCGCCGCTGACCTTCGAACAGGACCGGTACGTCGCGAAGATCCACGGCGGCGGCTGGGTGCACAAGAACGTCTGGCATTCGTTCGAGATCCTCGGGGATCTGGACCGGGAGGCACTGCTGGCCGGGCTGGACGCGTTCGTGCGCCGGCACGATGCCATGCGGGTGGAGCTGCTACCGGATCTCGACGCGCCAGTCGAGCAGCGGGACGTGCCAGTGGCGGACGACGAGCAGGTGGCCGGCTGCCAGCACGTCACCGCCGCTTCCACCGAGCAGTTCTCCCGCTACGCCTCCGTTGTGCTGTCCCGTGACTGCCTCGAGCCCTGGTCCGGCGGGCAGCGCCCGTTCCGGTTCCGTCTGCTGCGCTATGACGACCGGCACCACGCCCTGCTCGCGACGTTCCAGCAGGTGGTGTTCGACGGCAGGGCCCACGAGGTGTTCGCCCGAGAGTTGTGGCGGGACTACGCGGCGATCCTGCGCGGCGATTCGCCGCCCACGACGGCTTCGTCCTTCCTCGCGGCGGCCCGCCAGCAGCGGGCGACCGTGGCTTCGGCGCGTACTTTGGCGGACTGGAGGGACAGGCTGGAGTTCGCCGCGGCGAACCGATGGCGGCCGCCCGCGGGTACGACGCCCACGGACAACGGCGTGCTGACCGTCGAATTCCCCGCCGAGGCGGTCGCGGCCCTGCGCGCCCAGTGCGCGGAGCGGCGCTGTTCCCTGCAGCAGTGGGTCATCGGGGCGTTCGCCCGCGCGACTGCCGCGGCCGCGGGACGGCGGCGGCTGACCCTGTGGACCACGATGGACACTCGGCCGTCCCGCGACCGGGATATGGTTGGCATGTTCGCCGGCTCCTCGCCACTGGCGCTCGACGACCTGCACCACGACCTGCCCCACGTCGTGACGCGGGTGCGCGGGCAGCTGCTCACAGCGCTGCGCCACCAGGGCATGACGGCGGCGGACATCGCCTCCGTCGCACCGGACGTCCCCGCGGCCGGGGCGGGCGAGGAGATCCACGTCCACCTGCGCAGCTTCAGCGGGGATCACCGGGACACCGGCGACTCGGGTCCGCTGCGGATCACCGCTGCCGCGTATCCGTTGCGGCGCATCGTGATCGGGCAGACTTCGGCGCTGCACCTCGACTGCTACGACTACCCCGACCACCTCCGGCTGCGGCTGCGCTACCGGGGTGACGTCGTCGGCCGGCCGCTAGCTCAGTCCATTTTGGACGCCGTCGCGGCGGACATGCCCGACCGGCAACTCACACGGATCTCCTGAGGAGGAAAGATGTCCGAAAACTCACTGCACCACGTGCTCGCGGCCGCGGCCGCCGTGTTCGGCCGACCGGTCGCTGCGGAGGACTCGTTCTTCGGCGTCGGCGGCGACTCCGTGACCGCCGTCGAACTCGCGGTCGAACTGGAGCAGAGGCTGGGGGGCGACATCGATGGCGAGCTGGTCGTGGACAGCGCGAGCTTCGGCGCGCTCGCCGCCGCGCTCACGACCCGGGTCGCGAGCAGGTGACCGCGATGCGTCCCTACGTGTGGGATCCCTGGCGGACCGCCGACCGCCACCCCGACCGGCTCGCCGTGATCGCCGGCGACGAGTCGTGCACCTTCGGCGAGATCACCGCCCGGGCCGACGCGCTGGCGGCCGGACTAGCCGCGCGGGGCGTGGCGGACGGCGCGGTGGTGTCCACCGACATCCCTTCGGGGCCACGGTTCTTCGCGCTGGCGCTGGCGGCACTGCGCCACGGTCACGGCCTGCTGCCGGTGGATCGCGAGTTGTTCGACGGGCCGGCCGGCGCCGCGATCCTGACGGACACCGCGGCGGCGATCCACGTCACCGACCGCCCGCTGGCCGGGCTGTCGGCGCGCCAGGTGCTGGACGACGACCTGGCCGCCGCCGGCCGAGGCGCTCGCGAAACGCCGGACCGCCCGGCCGGCTGGCTTATGTTCGTCAGCTCGGGCACAACCGGGCAGCCGCAGGCGGTGCCGCGCCCACGCCCGTGGCGGCCGTACCGCGGCGTCGCCGTGGCCGAGCGCTACGCCGCCGGCGTGGACAAGGGCCCGTGCCTGATGACCAATCCCGCCTACCACCTGGGCACGCTCGGCCCCGCCCTGTACGCGTTGCAGGCCGGCTCCGCCGTCGTCGTGCAGCGGACGTGGTCGGCCGAGGGCTTCGTCGAACTGGTCGACCGGCACCGCGCGGACAGTGCGCTGCTCAGCCCGGACGGCCTGCTCGACGTCGTCGAGTCCGGTGCGGCGCCACTGCGTTCACTCACGGTCGTGTTCCACAGCGGGTCGGCGTGCCCACCCGACGTCAAGCGGGCCGGCATCGCGCTGCTCGGTCCCGTGTTGCACGAGTTCTACGGCACGTCACGCAGCACGATCACCGAGATCACCTCGCCGGAATGGCTGCGCCACCCCGGTTCCGTCGGCCGGCCGCTGCCCGGCATCCGCATCGACATCATGCGGGACGGCGAAGTGCTGCCGGCCGGCGAGGTCGGCGAGATCCAGGTGCGGCTGCGCGAAGCCGACCATGCCGACGGCGAAAGCAGCCACGTCGACACCGGGGACATCGGTTTCCTGGACGCGGACGGCTACCTGTCGGTCATCGGCCGGGCCGACGCGGAGGGCCGCTGGAACCAGGCGCTGCTCGAGCACGAGGTCCGCCTGCTCGCCGGCGTGAGCGACGTGGCCGCGCTCGCCGACAAGGGCGTGTGCTTCGTGGAGGTCGACCGGGACGGACGCGCCGACCCGACCGCGGACGTCCTGGCCGCCGCCGAACGGCTGCGCGTGCCAGTGCACCGGGTGCGGGTCGCGCCCCGGGGCTCGCTGCCGCGCACCCGCAGCGGCAAGCTCGCGCGGGCACAGCTCGCCGCCGAGGAGGTCGAACGTCCGGTCAGGGCGTAACTTTACAGATTGTCAAGGCCGCTGTCGTAATACTGGCTCCCCTGCGCCGACGCCACGGCCCACTGTCCAGCACATCCATGACAGTATATGGTTAAGTAGCCATGACTAGTTGTCATGACAGACGAGCGACTCAAGGAGGCGGCGGTGGAGGACGAACCGGTCGGTGCACGGATCCGTCGACTGCGCCTCGCCGCCGGCCTATCCCAGGAGGCGCTCGCCGCGCCGGACCTGTCCGCCAGCTACGTCTCCCTGCTCGAGGCAGGCAAGCGGGTGCCCTCCGATGACGTGATCCGCCAGCTGAGCCGCAAGCTCGACTGCACACCCGAGCACCTGCTCGGCGTGCCGGCGTCGAGCGACACGATCCGGCTGGAGCTCGAGCTCCGGTACGCCGAGATGGCGCTGCGCAACGGCGACTGGGACGCGGCCCTGACGGCCTACGAGGAGTTGCAGGGCAAGACGTCGATCGGGGAACACCGGACGATCTGGTATGCGGCAGAGCTCGGCGCGGCGCAGTGCCTCGAACTCGGCGGCAGGCTGGAGGACGCCGTCGCGCGCCTGGAATCGTTGCGCAGCGCGGCGGACGGGGGGGCGTGGGACGCCGTCGAGTGGCTGACCGTCGTGACCGCGCTGTCCCGCTGCTACCGAGAGCTCGGCGACTTGTCGACGGCGATAGAGATCGCCGAGGCGACGCTGGCCCGGGTCGAGTCGGAGCAGCTGCCGCCCACGGTCGCGTTCCTGGAGCTGATGTCGACACTGGTCGGCGTCTACTGCGAGCGTGGCGACCTCAACCGGGCCGAGTACCTGGCCACCAAGGCCATCGACCAGGCGGCGATCATCACCGACCGGAAGGCGCTCGGCGCGGCCTACTGGAACGCCAGCGTCGTGCTGCACAGCCAGGGCCGGTCCATGGAGGCCCTGCGGCTGATCGGCAGGGCGGTGGCGATCTACGCCGAGGGCGACGACGAGCGAGCCCTGGCCCGCGTGCGCAACGCCTACGCCGCCGTGCTGCTGCAGTCCGAGGCGCCGCGCCCGGAGGAGGCCCGCGACCTGCTGTGCCAGAACTCGGAGGTGCTGGCCCGGGTCGGCAGCAGCGTGGACGTGGCCTACAACGAGACCTCCCTGGCCCGGGCCGAACTGATGCTGGGCAACAGCGAGGCCACCGTGGAGCACATCGGGAGGGCACTGGAGCTGCTTGGCCCGGAGCACCGACTGGAGAGCGCGCGGGCGTGGCTGCTGCTGGCCGCCGCCCGGCTGCGGCAGAGTGACCGGGACGCCGCCAAGACCGCCTACGAGCGCGGCGCGCTCATGCTCGAGGCGTCCGAGGCCGGCCGGCAAGCCGCGTTCGCGTGGTCGGAGTTGGCCGAGATCCTGGAGGAGTCCGGCGAGAACGAGCGGGCGATCTGGGCGTACCGGCAGAGCATGCGCTGCCTCGGCCACCGCAGCGGGCTGCTCGGCGGCGCGGTGCGGTCGCACAGCGACAGCGGCCTGCCCGGACAGGGCGTCCGGAGCTGAGCCGCTGTCGCGTCGCACGGCACTAGCAGCAGAGCGGGACACCGCCGGTGGAGTGCGAGATCGGTGCGGCGGGCCACTGCGCGCCCGCCGCGCGCTCGACACCGGTCGCGATCAACAGCAGACATGCGAACAGCAGCACCAGGCCCAGCGTGGCGGACTCGCGGACTTGTTGGACGAGCATTGAACACCTCGATGACGTGTGAATGGATCCGAACTCACGCAGGGGTGTAAAGCAGGGAAACCACCAAAGATCATCCAATATCATGGGGGCGAGAGTGCGGTGGTCATCCGCCGGTCCTTTCCGCGATGGCGGCCGAATGGGTGATCAGGTGCTGACCACCTGGTCGGCCCGGCTGAGCCTGCCCCCGTGCGCCAGGTACACCAGCGGGGACTCGATGGGACGGAATTCGACGTAGACGAACCCGTCACGGTCGGCGGTCGCGAGCGCGGCCACCAGTTCGTCGGCCAACTCGTCGCGGAACCGGTCGTCCCGGTTCGCCCCGATGCAGCAGACGACCCGCGCGTGCGCGGGCGCCGGCGGCCGCGGGGTGATCGCGTCGATCGGCATACCGCCGCTGAACAGCGAGTTGCGCGACTCGTCGGTGAAGCTCACCACGACGTGGGAGGCGGTCACGCCCCGGTTGACCAGCCAGCGGGTGAGGCGAACGGCAATGGCCCGCTTCCGGTTGGCCGGCAGGGCGGCGGTGACGATCTCGACAGTGGGCACGGTGAACACCTCCACGACGCCGACGAGCCCGCGCTCGTTCGGCAGGATGGGGCGGAGAAACGCTCGAGTACCCGCCCCGAACAAACTGTATACGGCGCGCGGGCCACCCGGTCATGACAACTCGCTCTGAGGTGAAAACGCCCGTTTATCGATACCCGAGCTTCCCCAGGCAGATAAATGACGCTTGTGAGCTGATGGGCGATCGTTATTACCGGATTGCGCGCCGCCGTCGTTAGCATAGACGCATCGCAGGCCGCTTCGGCCACTCGGAAAGGAATGAGAGCGCATGCTTGTCACGAACGGCGGGCAACTCGACCTCATCCGCGGTGCCCAGGCGGAGATCCGCGCCGCGCGGTCGGACGCGGACTTCTACGCCGCCAAGATCTCCCGCGTCTGGGCGCGGGCCGCCCGGACCCGGGCGTACGCCGGCATCGGTCCCTTCGACCCGCATGCCTTCCAGGCGCTGGCCCCGACCCCGCGGGCCCGCCTGAAGGCCGATCCGTGGGCCTTCGTGGCCACGGACTGGTCCGGGACGGCCAAGTACTACGAGACGACGGGCACCACCGGCCAGGTGACGCCGACGCCGAGGACGTTCGAGGACATCGTGTGGAACGCCGTGTCCGTCGCGGAGGCGTGGCGGTCGGTCCTGCACGAGGACGACCGCGTGGCGATCCTGCTGCCGTCGGACATCGTGCCGGTCGCCGACCTCGTGGTGTCCACGAGCGAGTACCTCGGGCTGCCGCACGTGCGCATGTATCCCTTCACCACCGGCATCTCCGACCTCGACCGGGTGATCGGCCTGTGGCCCAACCTGCGGCCGACCGTGCTGTTCCTCGCGCCGGGTGTCGCCGGGCAGCTGACCCGCTTTCTCAAGCAGCGCGGGCAACTGGACGGCATGCGGGAGTCGGTGCGCCGCATCCTGCTGCTGGGCGAGGTGAGCACACCCGCGCTGCGTTCCCGACTCGGCGACTGGTGGGGCGCCGACGTGTACGACGCGAGCTACGGCAGCACCGAGACCGGCACGCTCGCGGCCACGTGCCCGCAGGACCGCATGCACCTGCTCACCACCGCCAACTACTTCGAGCTCGCGGCGCCCGACGGCACGGTCACCCCGCTGAGCGAGGGCGCGAGGGGCCGCTTGGTCGTCACGCCGCTGAACCTGTACGCGCGGCCGCTGCTGCGGCTGGACACCGGCGACGAGGTCGTGGTGACCGAGCGCTGCGTATGCGGCAACGCCGCCCCGGTCATCGAGGTGGGCGGGCGCAGTTCGGACGTGCTGCGGGTGCGGGGCGTGCCGCTGACCGTGCGGGCCGTCGAGGAGATCGTCTACGGCGTGACGGCGTCGACCGGCTACCTGCTGGAGGCCGACACGACCGGCGACCATGCGCGGCTGCTGCTGGAACGCGACGTGGACGGCGACCGTGGACGGGAAGGCGCAGAGATCGCCGCGGTCCAGGACGCCTTCGACGCCGGCCTCGGCATTCGGTGGGACTCGGTGTCGTTCGTGAACCTGCTGCCCCGCACCACCAAGGCCGGCGGCTCGCAGAAGAGCTGGAAGCGCTCGAACATCCGGATCGTGGAGCGCGTGTCATGACCGCGGCGGCGCCCCTCCGCGAATCCGCGCCCGGCGGCGTCGGATCGGGCGAGGCTGACCTGTGGTGCACGTATGCGGCCGTGCGCACGCTGCGGTGGCTGGACCGGCTGGACGTCGTCGCCGACCGTGATGGCACGGCGCGCTATCTAGCCGGTAGGCGCAACGCCGACGGCGGCTACGCGTGGACGCGCGGCATGCCGTCCGACGCGTGGGCCACCTTCTACTGCACGCAGGCCCTCACCGATCTGGGCGAGCACCCCGCGGCGCTCGACCGGACCGCGGAATGGCTGCGCGGCACGTGGTCCGGCGAGGCCTACGCGATGCAGCCCGGCCAGCGGCCGGATGTCTGGGCCACGCACTTCAGCACCAGGACGGCGATCGACGTGTGCGGGATCGAGCCCGCGGATCCGGCCCGGCTGCTGGACTGGCTCGCCGGGCTGCAGACCGACGGCGGCGGCCTGTCCTGGTCGCCCGAGCACGGCATCGCCGACGTTCGCGCCTGCCACTACGGCGTGACGGTGTGGTCGCGGTTGAACGCCCTCCGGCCGACGCCCCAGCCGTGGCGCACCGACGCGCTGGTCGACTGGCTGCGCGGCCAGTGCGGCGAGGACGGCGGATTCCGTTTCTCTCCGGACGCCCAGACGCCCTGCCTCTGGGCCACCTATCGCGCTTGCTCGGCGTTGGAACTGCTCGGCTGGCGAGCGGAGCGGGCCACGGCGGACTGGATCGCGAACATGAGGGGTCCACACGGATCGTTCGTGCGATGGGCCGACCACACCGTCGAGGACGTGTGGGCCGCCTTCTGCGCGATCGGTTCACTGCGCAGCATCGGCGCGCCCGTCGACGAATTCGCCCCGGCCGTCGCGGCCCGGATCGCCGCGCTCGCCTGCCCCGACGGAGGCTATACCTACCGTGAGCCGGACCGGGCCGCCGATGTGCTCAGCACGGCAGCCGCCGTCCTGCGCTCGCCGGACGATGCCGGCGTCGCGTGGCTGTCGTCGTGCCAACTGCCCAACGAGGGCGGGCTGATGTACATGCCGGCCCGCGGCGCCGAGGTCCGCTGCACGCTGTGGGGCCTCGCGGCGGGGGCGCTGGCCGACAACCCGGACGGGCGCGCCACGGTCGCCCGCTGGCTGCGCCGGCTGCAGAACCCGGACGGCGGGTTCGGCCTGTGGGAGGGCCGCGGCTCGGAGATGGTGTCCACGATCGCCGCGGTGGACACCGTGGGGCTGCTCGGGCTGCCGCTGTCCTCGACGATCGACACCGGGCGGCTCGCAGCGTTCCTGGACAGTTGCCGTCACGGCAACGGGTTCCGCCCGGTGCCGGCCGCCGAGCCGACGCTTCGCTCCGGGCTGCAGGGCCTGCGCGCGCTGGCGGCGCTCGGCCGCCCCGACCCCACGGCGGTCGCCGATCTCCTTGCCGCGCACCGGGTTTCCGGTGGCGGCTTCGCGAGCACCGGCAACCGCGTCCCGGATCTGCTGTCCACCTACGAGGCGGTGCTGGCGGCCGACCGGCATGGCCTGCCCGTGGACGAGTCGCACATCCGGCGGTTCCTCGGCCGCGTGAGCACACCGGGAACCGCCGCGTGGAGTCCGCTCGCGCCCGGCGACGGCGGGCCGCTCGCGCACTGCCTCAGCGTGCTGCTGAACCGGCGGTTCGCCGCGGAAGCGGCCGGCCTGCCACCGCTCGTCCTGTCTTGAGAACCACCACACCAGCACGAAAGGGGATCGGCTATGCGCGCCACGGCACCGGCCATCAACGGCTGGCAGTGAGAGGCGGACCGGCCGGTCGTTCACCGGCCGGTCCCCTTCGCCTCGTTCAGCGGGCGACGTGCGGCCCGATGACGTCCTTGCCCAGGTAGGGCTGCAGGACCTCGGGCACCCGCACGGTGCCGTCGGCCTGCTGGCCGTGCTCGATGATCGAGGCCCACACCCGCGGCGTCGCCATCGCGGACGCGTTCAGGTAGGCCGGGATCCTGGTCTGCCCGTCCGGCGTCTTGTAGCGGATGTTGCTGCGGCGGGCCTGGAAGTCGGTGAAGCTGCCGACCGACGACACCTCGAGCCACTTGTCCACGCCCGGCGCGTACACCTCGAGGTCGAAGATCCGGGCCGACGAGAACGTGAGGTCGCCGGTGCACAGGTCGACGACCCGGTAGGGCAGGCCCAGCTTCTGCAGGCTCAGCTCCGCGTCGGCGAGCAGCTCCTCGAACTCGGCCTCCACGTTCTCCAACTCGCAGATGCGCACCAGCTCCACCTTGTGGAACTCGTGCAGCCGCTGCATGCCCCGGGTGTCCTTGCCCGCGCTACCCGCCTCCCGCCGGAAGCAGACGGTGTAGGTCATGTACTTCTTCGGCAGCGTGTCCAGGTCGAGCATCTCGCCGCGGTGCATGCCGGTCAGCGGCACCTCGCCGGTGGGCACCGCCCACAGGTCGTCCAGCCGCATCTCGTACGCGTCGTCCTTGAACTTCGGCAGGTGACCCGTGCCAACCAGGGTCTCGCTGCGGACGAAGTGCGGGACCGTCATCTCCTCGTACTTGTCCTGGTGCAGGTCAAGGCCGAACTGCACCAGAGCGCGCAGCAGGCGGGCGCCGTCGCCACGCAGCAGTGAGAAGCCGGAGCCGCTCAGCTTCGCGGCCCGCTCCACGTCGAAGATGCCGAGGTCGGCCGCCACGTCCCAGTGCGGGCGGGCGCCGGGCACCGGCGTCGCCGTCGGCCCGCCGTAGCGCAACACGACGTTGGCTGACTCGTCCGCGCCGATGGGCGCCTTCGGGTCGGGGAGATTGGGCAGCACCAGCAGCAGGTCGCGCTCCTCGGTCTCCGCGACGCGGTGGTCCTCCTCGAGCGTGGTGATCTCCTGCTTGAGCGCGGACAACTGGGCTCGCGCCTGCTCGGCGTTCTCCGGCTGGGACGAGATGATGCGACCGAGTTCCTTGGACCCGCGGTTCATGTCCGCACGCAGGTCGTCGAGGCGCTTGCGCAGCTCGCGCCGACGCACCGCGGCGTCGCGGGCGGCGTAGACTGTCTCCTGGTCCAGGCCCTTGGAGCCCAGCCGCGCGGCGACGTCGTCGGTCTCATTGAGCAGAACACTCAGATCTAGCACATCTCATCCCATCTCGTCGGCCCGCTCGCGGCGTGCGTCCCCTGACAGCGACCCGCGACCGAACGACCCGTACCGGCCGGGAAACACGTGAGGCAATTTACACCGCCCGGTCGGACGGACTGACGGCGCGGCACCGCAGCGGACGCGTCGCGCCGCGGGTTCGCACCGGTCCTGCGCCGGGCCGCCACGGCGGCCGACCGCGAGAAAAGTCCCACACCCCGACAATGTCACCAAACCGGGTGAACAACACCTTTCCCGCCCGTCAGATAAATTACCAACAAACAACAAGACCGCAATACTCTTTCTTATCGACGATGACAAATACGCACAGCCTGTACCGTGCCACAACTCGAGCCAGGTCCGCTGAACTGCCGTTTTGTCCGGGCCAGGGTACTGCGATGATCTCCGATCGTGCTGTTTCGACTGACCTACTTGATCACGGTCAGGTTGTTCGGCTGCTGGGCCTGCTTGCTCGATCCACTGCGGCCAAGGATGTCGAAATCCTGGTGCTCCGCCACGAGGTCGAGGTCCTACGCCGTAGGATTGACCGCCCCAGTCCCTCGTGGCGCCGGTCACGGCGACCCAGGAGTTCGGCCTGTGCCGAACGGCACCGCTGGGTTGCCCGGCGGTGCCGTTCGGCTGACGTCAACGGGTGGCTGTTGCGGCCCGCTCGATGAGGTTGACGACGATGCCCGGGTTGGTCACCTGTGCCGCGTGGGGAGTGTCGGCCTCAACGACGTGCGAGTGGGCGCGAGTGGCCATGAAGCGCTCGGCCGCCGGAGGGATCAGGTGGTCATCGTCGGAGACGAGATACCAGGAAGGGATCTTCTCCCAGGCTGGCACGCCGGAGGTGGTCTCGCCCAGTGCAGTCGAGGCGACGGGGCTCTGCGTGGCGGCGAATTCCGCTGCGGTGGACACGGAGACGCGGTCACTGAAGAACAGGTCCCGGTACTGGGCCGCCTTGGCGTAGAAATCGACCTCGGGATGGCCGTCGGGCGTGAGGAACGAGACGGGGACTGGGCTGAGGGCGGTGGGATAGGGCGCCGTGGGATCGTTGCTGATGTGGCTGCCCGGGAATCGCGCGGTGAGGGTCGAGACGCTTTCGCCGTCGTCCGGCGCGAAGGCCGAAATGTAGACCAGGGCCTTGACGTTGGAGTTGTCCGTGGCGGCACTGGTGATGACGGATCCGCCATAGGATTGTCCGACCAGGACGATCGGACCCTGGACGGTCTTGAGGTAGGAAGCCAGGTCGGCGGAATCGCCCGAGAGGCTGCGCAGGGACGTCGGCGGGGCGACGACCGGGTAGCCAGCGGCCTGAAGCGGCTTCACCACGCCGTCCCAGCTGGCCTGGTTCGACCAGGCTCCGTTGACGAGGACGATCGTCGGTTTCGGCTGGTACGAGAGTGCGACCGGCCCGGTCGGGGCCGGCGCGGCCGCCGCCAGCGTGGTCACGCTGGCGGCGAGGGCGACCCCGGTCAGGCCGAGGACTGCGAAGCGGAAAACACGGCGGCTACGCACGGTTTCTCCTTGTCAGATGGGGTATTCACTGCAGACCGCAGACAGGTGTTCCTGCGGGGGTTCGTGGCGGCGGCCGCCCGAGTCGGCGTTGTGCCAGGACGGGCGAGGCGGACCGCCGGCGGTCACGCGCGCGCGGGGACGTGCTCCTCGGCCCAGTTCAGCGCGTAGTCGGCGACTTCCTGCCAGCCGTCCTGGCCGATGATGAAGTGCGAGCGCCCGGGGAACTCCTTGTAGTCGGTGACGGCGGCGGACTTGCGGCAGAGACGCCAGTTGGCCTTGTTGACCTTGGGCGGAACGATGTGGTCGACCTGCCCCGCGATGAACAGCAGCGGGGCCCGGCGGTTGCGGAAATCGACCCGGGTCGCGGCGCGCGGGGTGAAGTTGGCGAACGCGCCCTGGAAGAGGACGCGGGCCGAACCGGGCACGGCGTACCGCTCGTAGCGGGCGGCGGACTCGCTCTCGGTGAGAGTGTTGGTGACGGCGTAGTGGAACTGCTCCGGCGTCAGCGAGACCGCCTTGTTCTTGTTGGCCGGGTTTCCCAGGACCGGCCAAGTCGACTTGAGCGTCGACAGCGGCAGCGGGAGCACGCCCTTGACGGCGGCCGAGTCGATGGCAACGCCGACGCTGCCCAGGCCGCGGTCGAGCAGGATCTGCACGACGGCGCCGCCGAACGAATGGCCCATGATGATCGGCGGTCGATTCAGCGCGGCGATGATGCCCTGGTAGCGGTCGACCACCTCGCGAAGGCCGACGCCCGCGATACCCGCGGGGTCACGCCGAAGCTCCTCCACCTCACGGTCGAGCCCCGGCCAGGCGGGAGTGAGAACCCGGTACCCCCGAGCCTCGTAATGGTGTTTCCACCCCTCCCAACTACGCGGATTCACCCAAAGGCCGTGAACGAGCACGATCGTGTCGACCTCGTCGGCAGAGAAGTCATTCATGCGGACCTTCCATCTGAAAGGGCGAATTCGGTTAGATGCCCGGTGAGCAGTCGAAGCCAGGTGTGGCGAGGTGGCGGGCGTCAGGCGACGAGTTCGGCGGGCACCGACAGGCCGAGGTGTTCGAGGAGCGCGGCCAGCTTGGCGTCGAGTTCCTCTCCCACCTGGGCGATGCGCGGATCATGGAAGCTGCCGAACCGGGTGCTGGGCTGGTCGATCGCGAACCAGGTGTGCTCGTCGCGGTCCACGTAGATCGCGGTGCGCAACGGCGCGTAGAGCATCACCGCGGGGTCGTGCCGGAACATGCGCTGGGCGAAGACGTGATTGCCCATCAAGTACTCCGTGCACGGCCGCGATTCGGCGGCCAGTGCCATCAGCGAGCCGACATCGGTGCCCCAGTACCTGATGAAGCTGTATGGGGCGTTCTCGTCAGTCGCCTGCCGGACGAGGTCCCAACTGGCCTGGTCCCGCTTGAGCTGCTCGATGCGGGCGGCGTCGAGCGCCGGCACCGCCCGTTCGTAGCTGTCCCGGAACTCGGAAAAGGTTGCCGTGACGGGGATGGCCAAGCGGCGCACCACGTGTGCGACGGTCTGGACGGGGCGGGAATCGCTGGCGGACATGGCGTTTCCTCCTTTGCTGGTCATTGCTGTGGCCGGGTCGGCGACACCGGGGAGACAGGCAAGGACGGCGGGGTCAGTCGCGGAGGAACTCCAGCACCTGCCGCACGAACAGGTCGTGGTGCTGGAAGATCCCGCCGTGGCCCGCGTTCGGGTAGATGCTCAACGTGGCGTTGGGCAGCAGCTGCGCGAGGCGGAACGAACTGATCGTCGGCACCAGAATGTCGTTGTCGCCGTTGACGACCAGGACGGGCTTGCCCACATCGGCCAGACCGGCGGGTGAGCCGCTCTGCTCCCATTTCGCGGCCGCGGCCAGTTGGGCGCCGATCGTCTCGTTCGTCACGGGCGTGTCTCGGTCCTCGGCACGCTCGTCCAGGCGGGCGAGAAAGGCATCCGCGGCAGCCTGGCTGGACGCCGTCGGCGAGAAGAAGAGGAAGTGCTTGGGGTGCTTGCCTTCCGCGTCGGCCTTCCCGAAAGCACTTTGCAGGCCGGTGCCCCAGGCGGCAGGGCCTTCATCACCGGCGGGCGCGGTGCCGGCCAGGACGATCCGCCGGACCACGTCGGGTCGCTGCTGGGCGACCACCTGCGCCACCATGCCACCGAGGGAGAAGCCGAGCAGGTCGGCCGTGTCCAGCCCGAGAGCCGTCAGGAAGGCCACCGTGTCGGCGGCCATCGCCTCGACGCTGTCGGGAGTGGTGCCGCCGGAGCCGCCGACGCCGCGGAGATCCACCACGATGACCCGTCGTTCCGCCGCGCAGCCGTCCACCACGGCGGGGTCCCAGTCGTCGAGCACCGCGGTGATGTGGTTCAGCAACACCAGTGGGACGCCGGCGGTCGGACCCAACTCGCGGTACGCGAACGGCGTTCCGTCGACGTCCACGGTCTCGGTCCGTGCTTGGGCAAAACTCACTGCCATGTCTTTCCTCTCGTGTCTGCCGGGGAAGTCGCCTCCCGGCGCTGGTCGACAGCTTCGCCGGGATCGGCGGGCGGCCGCTTCCGTCGGAAGACCATCGCCGGGCGGCACGACACTGCGCACGAGGCAGTCATTCGTCTGTGCCATCGGGTCGCGTCAGCCACGGCGAGGCGACGAAAACCGACGCTGCCAGGGCATTCCATGTCCCGTGCCGGATCGGCGAGCCGCAGTCTCGGCGACAGTCATTCGACTCATGCGGACGGATTCCGCAATGCCGACACTGATGGGACAGCTACCGCGCCGCTTTCCTGGTCTGCCGAACAGTAACGAGGAGAACCATGTCCCAGATCGTCCTTGTTACCGGGGCTTCCAGTGAGATCGGAGCCGCCACCGCCAGCGCGCTGGCCGGTTCAGGCCACATCGCGTACGCGGGTATCGACCCGGCCGTCGTCCACCCAACCGAGCCGAACGTGCGCGGCCCGCGACTGCGCCTCATCTCCTTGGACGTCGCCGATCAGCGCTCGGTCTCCACCGCGGTCAGTGACATCTTGAAAGAAGCCGGCAGAATCGACGCGGTGGTCCACGCCGTCGGCCCGGTGCCCCTGGGGCCGCTCGAGTCCTTCACCCCGTACCAGCTTGCGCAGATCTACGACGCGCATGTGCTGACCACTCAGCGCGTCAACCGTTCCGTGCTGCCGCAGATGCGCGACCGGCAGGAGGGCCTGCTGGTGTGGCTGGTGCCCATGAACCACAAGGCCGCGGGCACGCCCTACCTTGCGCTGCACTCCGAGGCCGTCACGATGATCGACCATCTCGCGGCCAGTTACGCCAGGGAACTGACCGAGTTCGGGGTGGAGACCACGATCGTCCTCCCCGATTTCTTGGTCCCCGAGACCGGCCCGCGCGTTCGCACGGTCCACCCGGACGACGCCGAGACCGTTCAGGCGTATGAGGGTCGATACCCCGGCCTGGTCCGCCGGGTGGACTCGAAGCTGGCCGGGCAGGCGCTTACCGGCACGGACGTCGCCCGCACGGCCCAGGCCATCGCGGCCCTCGTCGACAGCCCCAAGGGCACCAGGCCGCTGAGGATCGCTCCCGGTCGGCCCAGCGGCGGATCCGACCAGGGCGCAGTGTGGTGAGGTGGTTTCATTTCTCCAGGGCCGAGAGCGCGTCGCGAAGCGCGGCTCTGGAGGCGATCCCGAGCTTCGGAAAGATCTGGTACAGGTGTGCGCCGATGGTCCGGTGCGAGAGGTACAGGCGCTCGGCGATCTGTTTGTTGCTCAATCCGGACGCCGCGAGATCCGCTATCTCCCGCTCCTGAGGCGTGAGCACTTCTCCGCTCGGTGTGGTGTTCGGTGCGCCCCATCCGGTGGCACGCAGCTCCTTGACGGCACGATCCGCCCAGGGACTGGCGCCGAGCAGCGTGAAGGCGTCGTGAGCCAGCCGCAGCGGCTCGCGGGAGTCGGCGTTCGCCCGGGCGCGTCGCAGCCGTTCTCCGTACGCCAGTTGCACGCGGGCCAGCTCGAAAGGCCACCTTTCGACGCCCGGCATCTCCAGCGCCTCCTCGAACAGGCGCACCGCCTCGTCGTCGTCGGTGGCGCACAACGCCGCCGAACCGGCGGCGAGCAGGCTCAGCCGCGGGGACAGCGCGGCGATGTCGGCCTCCCGCATGGCACGTACGTGAGCGACGGCGACTGTGTGCCGGTCCGTCCGCACCGCGGCTTCGACGACGTCCAACGCCACCCACAACGCATGCGGCACGTGGGAGGCGAGTGTGCCCGCCGGGCTGATCGCCGTCGCGTTCTGGTAGGCGCTTTCGAAGTCACCGCGGCCCGATTCGGCGACTGTGCGGACGTGTCGGGCGTAGTGCAGCGCTACCCCCACTCCACGTGGTGTGGCCCAGCGAATGATCTGGTCGGTCAGGCGGTCAACCGCTTCGTCGTCGCCGCGGGGCGCGGCGACGACGGCTCGGCAGTACCAGAAGTACCAGGTGAAGAAGTGGTACCCGGAGTCCTGGCACAACTGGGTTCCCTCGTCGGCCAGTTCCAGGCATTCGTCCCACCGGCCGGTGAGGTAGTCGTCCAGGCACAGGTGCATCAGCGCGCCGATGTGCCGGCGTGGCGGACCGCCGTCGCGCCCTTGACGAACAACTCGCCATGACGGCTCGCGGACATCCGCCAGGCGGTCGAGGTAGAGCGAGCCGGTGCCGGCGCGAACGATGCGGCCGGGGTCGGTTTCCTTCTGTAGGTCGCTGAGCACGGACTCCAGCTGGCCCAGCGCCTCGGCGCCGGAACGGGCCGGATCGGAGAAGGTCTTGGCCGCCACCGACAGCAGGGCGGGCGGCTCCGGTCGCAGGCGTCGCAGCGTCGCGTACAACGGTTGCCACAGCTCCGCGCGGCCGCTGAAGAAGCAGAGGAGCAGCAGCAGGTGGAGCGCTTCGATAAGCGCGCCGTCCTTGGCGTCGTAGCGGTGCAGGCCGGACTCGATGGCGCCGGCCAGCAGCCGGTGGGCGGTGTTGATGTCCCCGTCACCGTTGATGATCAGGAAGACCGCGGCGGCGGCGGAGTGCAGGGACCCCATCAGCTCCGGGTCGGCCAAACGGGCGCCTTGGAGCAGTTCCGAGGCGTTGCGCAGCTGCCCGGTCGCGTCGGCGCCGATGTAGGCGGCCTCGGCGAGCCGGCGAGCGCGATTCGAGCCGTGGGGGCTCAGATCGGCCGCCCGCACCAGCGCCGCGACCGCGCCGATGGCGTCGCCACGAGCCCCGATGCGACGGGCCGCCTGTTCCAACAGGCCGGCCACCTGTTCGTCCGGCTCGACCGACGCCTCGCCGAGGTGCCAGGCCCGCCGCTCGGGGTGGCTCACGAGCACTTGGGCCAACGCTCGATGGGCGGCTCGGCGCTCGGCGCACGGGCAGGCGTCCACGACCGCCGACCTGATCAAGGGGTGCCGGAAGACGAGCCGGCGCGTGCCTTCGTCGAACGCCACCAGCCGGTCCTGCTCGGCCGAGGCGAGTTCCTCGAGGTCGGACTCGTAGCCGGCCTGCCGCGCCGACGCCTGCAAGGCCGCGAGATCACCGGTTCCCTCCAGTGTCGCGAGCAGCAACAACCGCCGTGCGGCGAGGGAGAGAACGGCCACCCGCGAGGCGAACAGCGCCTGGAGCCGCTGGCTGAGCGGCAGCACCGCGGGCAGGCTCCGCAGGGACACGCGCTGCTCCCCACTCAGCGCCGTGGGCAACTCGAGCAGGGCCAGCGGGTTGCCTTCGGCCACCGACAGCAGTCGTTGACGCACTTGAGCGGCCAGCGTCGGGAACCGGGTGTCGAGCAGGAGCCGGGAGGACTCCCCGTCCAACGGCGGCACCTCGTACTCGGGCAGGCCACCGCGGTTGAAGAAGGTCTCGCTTCCCGAGCGCATGGCGCCGAGAAAGGTGACGCGGGTGCCGTTGAGCCTGCGGGCGACGAAGCCCAGCACGGCAGCGCTGGCGCGGTCGAGCCACGGCAGATCGTCGACGATCAGCAGCATCGGGACGGTGTCGGCCACGTGGCGCAGGAGCATGAGCGTCGCGTTCGACACGACGAGCCGCTCAGGCGGTGATCCATTCCCGAAACCGAGGGCTACTCGCAGCGCGTCGGCGTGCGGCGCGTCGAGTTCCCCGAACGCCTCGTAGAGGGGTAGGAGGACCTGGTTCAGCCCGGAATAGCTCACGTCGGCCTCGAACTCGACACCGGCGGCACGCAGGACCCGCGATCCACTCGCGACCGCGGCGTCGGCCACGGCGTTGAGCAGAACGGTCTTGCCCACCCCGGCCGACCCCGACAGCAGCAGCGCCCCGCCCCGATCCGCGGCGGCGAGGAAGCCGCGGATGCGTTCGAGCTCCACGCCACGTCCCACAAGGGAATCAACGCCAGCATGCTCGAAAAGGCCGATGTCGCTCACCAGATCACACTCCCCTGCCCACGCGACCCATCGAGAATTCCCTGCCTGTCCCCCAGTCTCGCGGGCTGAACCGTCCCCAAGCGATTCGCCGATGTTCACTTCTGGTCTTCAACGCACGGATCCTTCACGCCTGGCACGCGGAGCGCCGACGTCAGCTACTGCGCGGACCTGGCCGCTCAAGCAGTCGTTCCAAGGTCGTGCTCTCAGCGATTCTGAACGATGCTCCACAGCATCGCGTGGAACTTCGCGTGGTCACGGGTGGGAATCGCGGCCAGACGACGGCTGATCGCCGTGTCCCGAGCGATGGCGACCTGTTCCATCACCTCGATACCTTTCGCTGTCGCCTCGGGGATGCGCACGCGCCGGTCACGGGCGGAGAGTGTGCGGACGACGAGCCCGCCGCGCTCCAACCGGTCGAGAATCGACACCAAGGTGGTCTTGTCGACACCGAGTTCCGTGGCGATCTCCAGCTGCGTGCGCTCCGGGCCCTTGCTTATCAGTGCCAGCACGAGCCAGTCGCGCAGATCGGCCAGCCCCGCGTCCCGCGAGACCTCGTTGAACGCGTCGCCGAGCGCTGCCGCTGCCCGGTAGGCCAGCCAGGTCAGGTCGCCGCTCGCCGACGTGGCGTCGGGCAGCGGCGCCGCATCGTGGCGATTGCTCTTCGGCGACACCGCCCGACCATACCATCCATCGCGGGATCTTCCAGGGGCAGATCAGTGTGAGTCAGATGATCCGATGTCATACGATCCGAAGCCAACCCGTCCACTTCCGGAACGTCAGCCCGATGGTCTGAGAGCCGACGAGCGGGACGCCGACCACGAACATCGCCAGGTAGCCGCGCAGCAGCGCCGGACGGACCACGGCGCGGATGTCGACCAGCGGGCACGTCGAGCGCAATTCGATCACCACCCACGCGGCCAGCAGGGCCAGGGCCACAGCCAGCAGGCCAGCCGTGGCCTGCGGCGGCCTGCTGGCCGCGTCGCCGAGCGTCCACAGCAGCAGGGCGAGGCCGGCGCTGACCGTCACCGAGCCGGCCCAGTCGATGCGGCCCGCGGCGCGAACCGTGCTGTCCGGCACCAGAAGGAAAGAGACCACCACGCAGAGACCGAGCAGCACCACCGGCACCGCCAGCGCGCCGCGCACGCTGCCGGTCGCCGAATGCGCGAAGCCGGCGACGGTGAATCCGGCGAAGCCGCCGATCGTCGCGCCGGCCAGCAGCAGACCGACGGCGCCGCGCGCCCGGGCCGGATCGAGCCGGTCGCGCACGATGGCCAGCTCCAGTGGCAGCAACGCCGCGACCGGGCCGAGCACGGCCTGCCCCACCAGCATGAGGGCGAAGGTGGGGGCGAACGCGAACAACGCGGCGCCCAGCAGCACCAACAGCAGGCTGACCCGCAGCAGCCGACGGTGGCCGTGCAGGTCGCCGAGCCGGCTGAAGATCGGCACGCAGACGGCGGCCGACAGCAGCTCCACGGAAAGGATCCAGTTCAGGCTCGCCGTCGGGATGTCCAGTTCCCGGCCCAGCTGCGGCACCAGCGCCGGCGTCATGCCCTGCGTCAGACCGCTGACCAGCTCGACGAACACCAGCACGCCGACGGCGGCGCGCACCGATTGTCCGGTTTGGACGGTCTCGGTGGTCATGGGGTGCCTCCGCTCGCCGAACCTGGTGACTGACCGCACGAAGGTAGGGCCACCGGCCGAAAAAACCCGCTCATCCGGTGGATTCGCTCATTCGACCGCAGACCGGTGAGGAATGTGACCGATCGAGGCGGCCATCCGGGGCCAGCAGCCAGCCGGAGCGTTTGCGGGTGCGCAGGCTCACCGACGTGTCGACGATGCCATTGGACGGCAGCATGCTCTCGACCGCGGCCTGCAATCGCATGAGGTCGGCGAGATCAGCCGTCCACGCCGTCACAACGAGATTTGCCGTCCCCGCAACGGACATGCACATTCGGATCCTCCGCTCGGCGCGCAGCCTCGCCACCACCGTGGCGGTGACGGCATGTGGCGCACGCAACCACCACGTGACGCTGACGGGCCATCGGGTGTGCTGCTGGGACATCTCGCACCTCATCGCCAACGCGCCGGCCCGCAGCAGCAGACCGAGCTGGCGGCGCACGGTCGACGCGGGCCGCCCGATTCGTTCGGCGATGTCGGTGGCGGTGGCCCGGCCGTCGATGCCGAGCACGGACAACAGCGGGGCGTAAGCCTCGGAGCCGAGATCGATGAACGCGCTGTCGCGGATGTCCGGTGCGGCGCAGTGCGCCGCGGCCTCGACCGCCGCCTGCTGGCGCGGGTCGAGCGCATCAAGCCGCCACTGCCGCCCCTCGACGTGCATGTGTGCGGACAGGTGCGACCGGGTGGACGCAACGCCAGGTATGCGCGCCAACTCGTCGACTATGTGCGAAGACATCCGCGTGAACGACTTGGCGGTGACAACGAGCATCAGGTGCCGGCCGCTGGCCGCGAAGTCCAGACCACGGACGTACGGCCGCGTTTCCAGCTCCCGAGCCACTTCTACGGCGACACCGGACGCACAATCCACCTCGACGACCGCGACCTGCCGGCTGCCACGGGCGACGCCGCCGAGCGGGTAGGCGTACACCCACGCCAGGTTGTTGCTCCGCAAGCGATTCCACCGCGCCGCCAGCACCGACGGCGAACTGGACAGGATCGGCGCGAGCGCGGTCCAACTGGCTCTCGGCCACAACTGGAGGGCATGGAGCAGCGCGAGGTCGTCCTCGCTCAGCTGGTCCGGCGCCACCTCCCCACGAGGACCGCCCATGGCACAGCACTCCTTTGTCGTCAGGATCCTCCCATCGTCGAGCAGCTGCCCGTGCCGGACAATTGCCGATTACGCATGGACTTATGACCTCCGGCTATGGATCACGCGGCCGACCAGCGGTCATAGCCTCGGCACATGAACGCATGTGAAATCGGAAGTTGTCCGGGCAACCGGGAGTGTCCACGATGGACTCGTGCGAACACTACGGATCGGCTCCGGCGCCGGTTTCGCCGACGACCGCATCGAGCCGGCCGTGGAACTGGCCGAGCGGGGCGAGCTGGACTACCTGGTCTTCGAGTGCCTCGCGGAACGGACCGTCGCGCTCGCCCAGCTGGACCGGCTGCGTGATCCCGGCGCCGGGTACAACGAGTGGCTGCGTGACCGGATGGAGGCGGTGCTGCCGGCCTGCGCCGCCCATGGCACCAGGATCATCACCAACATGGGGGCCGCCAACCCGGCCGCGGCCGCCGAAGTCGTGGCCCGCGTCGCGCGTCGCCTAGGGCTCACGGAGCTGCGGATCGCCGCGGTCACCGGCGACGACGTCCTCGATATCGTAGCGGCCGGCGCCCTGCCCCTGCTGGACCGGCCGGGCACGGTCGCGTCGCTCGACGGCGAGGTGATCTCGGCCAACGCCTACCTCGGCTGCGAGGGTATCGTGCGGGCACTGGACGCGGGCGCCGACGTCGTGATCACCGGCCGAACCTCGGACCCCTCGTTGTACCTGGCGCCGCTCGTGCACGAATTCAACTGGGCGTTCGACGACTGGGACCTGCTGGGCAAGGGAATCTGCCTCGGTCATCTGCTGGAGTGCGGGGCTCAGGTGACGGGCGGGTACTTCGCGGACCCCGGCTACAAGGACGTGCCGGCGCTCGCTCGCCTTGGCTGCCCCATTGCCAAGGTGACCGCGGACGGAGCCTTCGTCGTGACCAAGGTCGCCGGCACCGGGGGCCGCGTGGATCTCCGCACCTGCACCGAACAACTCCTCTACGAGGTGCACGACCCGGCCGCCTATGTCTCCGCCGACGCCGTCGCGGACTTCACCGGTGTCCAGCTCGTCGAAATCGGTCCGGACCGGGTTCGCGTCACCGGTGCGACCGGTCGGGCCCGGACCGAGCAGTTGAAGGTCTCCGTCGGCTACCTGGACGGCTGCCTCGGCGAGGGACAGATCTCCTACACCGGGGCCAATGCGACCGCCCGCGGCCGGTTGGCCCTCGACGTCGTCCGGGAACGGCTCCTGCACGCCGGGTTCCCGGTGGAGCAGATGCGGTTCGAGCTGATCGGTGTCGACGCCGTGCGCCGCGGCCGGATCACCGAATCGGTTGAGCCCCTTGAGGTCCGCGTTCGGGTCGCCGGCCGGACCGACACGGTCGACGCGGCGAGGCACATCGGTCACGAGGTCAGTGCGTTGTGGCTGAACGGTCCCGCGGGTGGCGGCGGCGCCACGCGACGGGCCGAGCGGGTCGTTGCCGTCGAGTCGGTCCTCCTGCCGAGGGACGCTGTCGCCGTCGAAGTGTCCTTTGTGGAGGTATGAGATGCGGTTGCACCTGCTGGCCCACGCCCGGGCCGGGGACAAGGGGACGACGTCGGACATCACGGTCATCCCGTATCGGGCGGAGGACTTCGAGCACTTACGCCGGCACGTCACGATCGAACGCGTCCGCGAGCACTTCGCGGACATCGCCTTCGGCGTGGTGGAGCGGTACGAACTGCCCCAGCTCCACGCCTTGAAGTTCGTGCTGCGCCAGGCGTTGGGCGGCGTGACGCGAACGCTCGATCTCGACGTGCACGGCAAGAGCCTTTCCTCGTCGCTGCTGGAGATGGAGGTGCCGGAGCCCCGATCGGGCGATAGCCGGGACTCCGGCCCACCACACGCGCGAGTTGGTTCGAACATGAGTCACACGACACCACAGCTGGGGAGCGACCAATGTCATCACCGATCTCCGCCGAGATGATCGAGGCCTTCGTCAAAGCCGGATCGATGGCCGCCGGCGGCCCGACGGCCACGATCGCCGAGCAGGACCTGTTCTTCGCCTACGACCGGCCGGCGACGCACGGCGTGCACATCGAGACGATCCAGGTCCCCACCCGCGACGGCAGCTACCTGGTGTGCGACCTGTACCGGCCCGCGGGTCCGGACGGCGAGCCGGCGGACGGACGCTTCCCCGGCATCGTGTACGACTTCAACGCCTACAACGCCCGGCAGATCTTCGGCGGCGGTGCCCGGCACTTCGTGGAACGCGGGTACGTGGCCGCCGTCGCGTCGGTGCGCGGTTCCGGCGGCACACCCGGTCACGTGGTGCCCTTCGGCCGACAGGAGCAGGAAGACAGCTACGATCTGGTCGAGTGGCTCGCCGTCCAGCCGTTCTCCACCGGCAAGGTCGGCCAGATGGGCGTCAGCTACGGTGGCCACAACACGCTGCTGTGCGCGGTGAACCAGCCGCCGCACCTGGTCGCCGTCATTGCGGTCCAAGCCATCAGCGACTGGTACGAGAACACCATCTATCGCGGCGGCATCTACAACGCCCGCATCCGCGACTGGCAGCAGACCACCGCACCGGACACTTTGGACATCTACCCGCAGCATCCGCTCTACGACGAATTCTGGCGCGAACGCAGTGTCAAGGCCCGGTGGGACAAGCTGACCGTCCCGGTGCTCGACGTCGGCGGTTGGCTCGACCCCTACCGGGACGCCATGGTGCAGAACTTCGTCGCCCGCGAGGCAAACACCTGGATGGTGGCCGGCCCGTGGGAGCACGGCATGGTGCCGGGGCAGCGGGAGGACATCGCATCGGCCTGCTATCTCGCGTGGTGGGACCACTGGCTGGCCGATCTGCCGACCCCGCTCCCCCAGGCAAAGGTGACGTCGTACGAGATGCCGGAGCACGGATGGCGGCAGTACTCGACCTGGCCTCCGGCGGAATCGAGCGCGCTGTCCTGGTTCCCGGCGGTCGGTGGCCTGCTCGGCGCCGACCCCGGCGCCGCGTCCATCGCGCAGTTCGAGGCCGGCAAGGAAAACGTCCAGTTCGGCACGCCGCGTCTCGACCATGACGTCGTTGTGGTCGGCGGCATCGAGATGACCGTGCGAGCGGCGTTCACCGGCGAGGACGGGAACATCGCGGTCGTGCTGGACGACGTCGACCAGGACGGCGTCGTCACGCGGGTCAGCAACGGCTGGCTGAAGGCGAGCCACCGCGAGGGCCACGAGCAGCGGGTGCCGGTCGTGGCGGGCACGTTCTACTCGCTCACCATCCCGATGTGGCCGACGCACCATCGTGTCGCGGCCGGGCACACGCTGCGGCTGACGATCTCCAGCGAAGACTACCCGCAGATCGAGTCCGAGGATCTGCCTGGCACGGTCAGCGTCGAGCTCGGCACATCGGCTACCCAGCTCGGTTTTCGGGCGGTCTCGTGACCGTGGGCATCGTCGTCGAGCACGGACTGCGCGTCCCCATGCGGGACGGGGCGTGTCTGCTGACCGACGTGTGGCGGCCCGCGACCGACGAGCCGCTGCCGGCGCTGCTGTTCCGCACTCCGTACGGGGATCAGGTGGTGCGGGCGGCGAGCCCGGAACGGCTCGCCACCGAGGGTTTCGCGGTGGTGGCGCAGCACTGCCGGGGCCGGTTCGGCTCCGAGGGCGAGTGGATCTACGTGCACTCCGACGTCGAGGACGGCTTCGACGCCGTCGAGTGGGCCGCCGCGCAACCCTGGTGCAACGGCCGGGTCGGCATGTTCGGCGCCTCCTACTCGGGCAACACCCAGTGGCTCGCGGCGCAGGCGCGGCCACCGCACCTGGTCGCCATCGCGCCTGAGGCGTGTGCCGCGGACTACTGGGAGGGCATGTTCGACTCTGGGGGCGCGTTCCGGCTCGCGTTACGCCTGGGCTGGACCGTGTTCGTCGTCGCCGCGATGGCGGCGGAGTGGGGTATCCAGGACGACGAACTGGCGAACCTGCGCGAGTTGTCGGCCGAGTCCTACGACGCGGCCCAGTCGGACGATCCAAACCGGCTCGACAGGATCCGGCGCCGGCTGCGGGCCGCGGTGGAGAAGGTGCTGCGGCGGCGTCCGATCCGCGACAACCCGCTCTGGCACGGCCGGGCGACCTGGTTGGACGAGCTGTTCGAGCACGAGTCGCGGACGGACTCGCACTGGCTGCGCGTCAACCCGACCACCCACTACGGCGCGATCGACCTGCCGGCACTGCACATCGGCAGTTGGTACGACATCCACCTCGGCGCGACGCTGCGCCACTACACCGGCATGCGCCGGCAGGCGCCCACCGAGCGGGCCCGGCAGGGGCAGCGGCTGCTGATCGGACCGTGGGACCACTGGCATCCCGGCAACTCCACGGTCGGCGACATCGCCTTCGGCACCGACGCGGCGATCGACCTCGCCCAGGTGCGGGCCAACTGGTTCCGGGAGCAGCTGTGCGACGAACCCGCTGCGAACCGGCCGCCGGTGCGGATCTTCGTCATGGGCAGCAACGTCTGGCGGGACGAGCGGGAGTGGCCGCTGGCGCGCACCGAGTACACCCGGTGGTACCTCAGGTCCGACGGGCGACTGCTGCCGGAGCCGCCCGCCGACGACCACGACGTCGACCGGTTCACCTTCGACCCGGCCGATCCCGTGCCCACCTTGGGTGGCCGTCTGCTCGGGGCGGGCGGCGAGCAGCCAGGCCCGCTGGACCAGCGTGCCGTCGGCGAACGCGACGACCTGCTCGACTACCTCTCTCCCGTGCTGACCGAGGACGTCGAGCTGACCGGCCCGGTGACGATGGACCTGTGGGCGGGCACCGACGCCCCGGACACCGACTTCACGGCCCTGCTGCTCGACGTCCGCCCTGACGGGCGCTGGGTGAACCTCTGCGAGGGAGCCGTGCGGGCCAGGCACTCGGGCGTCACGATGCCCCTGGTGCCCGGCGCCGTGTACCACTTCACGATCGACCTGGCCGCGACCAGCGCCGTGCTGTTCGCCGGTCACCGTGTCGGTCTCCGCCTGTCGTCCAGCAGTTTCCCCGAGTGGGAGCCGAACCCGAACACCGGCAATCCGCTCGGCGTCGACACCGGCCCGGACGTCCGTGTCGCACATCAGGCGATCCACCGGGGCAGGCTGCACCCGAGCAGCATCGTGCTGCCGGTGATTCCCGCCCAACCGCGGTGAACCGGTGACCCGGGCCGGCCGGCGACGACACGCTGTCTCACTCGTCCGTGGCCGACTTGTACCCTCTCGCGGTGGACCTGACGCTGCGCCAGCTGGAGATCTTCGTCGCTGTGGCCCGCACCCGGTCCTTCACCACGGCGGCCACCGAGCTCGTCGTCAGCCAGCCGGTGATCAGCCGGACCATCAGCGAGCTGGAGCGCAAGCTGCGCACGGCACTGCTCGAACGCACGACCCGCTCGGTGGAGCTCACCGACGACGGCAAGGAACTCCTGCGCGCCGCCACCGAGATCCTCACCACCTACCGACGCGAGATGGGCCGGTTCGTGGACTATCGGGCCGGCGAACGTGAACAGGTCACCGTCGCCGTGCTGCCGTCCATCGCCGCCGTGCTGATGCCGTCAGCCCTGTCCGGCTATCTCACCGAACATCCGAGCGTCCAGGTGCGGCTCGCCGACGGAACCAACGAGCACGTGCTGGCCATGCTCCAGCGTGGCGAAGCCGACATCGCGATCACCGAGGTCGGCCCGGCGTCGACGGCGTTCGCACTCGAGCAGCTGATCGACGACCCGCTCGTCGCGGTGTTGCCGCCCGAGCACGCGCTGGCCGCCCTCGACGACCTGTCCTGGCCGGACTTCGCCGGCGAGTCCTTCATCGCCTTCAGTCCGGACAGCAGCATCCGGCGCCTGACCGACCTCGCGTTCGCCCAGGCCGGGATTGAGCCCACGCGCCGCCTGGAGACCAGGACCGTCGCGACCGCCGGCGGCATGGTCGCCGCCGGGCTCGGCGTCAGCGCCATGCCCGAGTTGGTGCTGCCCCTGTTGTCGGCCACCACCGTCGTGACGCGCCCGTTGCGGAACCCGTTGATAGTTCGGAAGATCGCCGTACACCGCCGCAGCGAGGACAGGTACCCCGCCGCCGTCCAACGACTCGTCAACCAGATCGTGCGGGCCACCCGGACCTGACCGGAGGCGCGGGTGTGGCGACGCAGGAGGGCACGCTGAGCCGCCCGGTGCGCAGCAGACCGGTGGCCATCGCGGCTGCCTCGCGGACCTCGGTGATGAGGTGCGTTTTCCGGCGGACGAAACGGGTGGTCGGCGCGGCGACGGTGAAGGCGCCGGCCGGGTCGCCGCCGACGGTGAAGAAGGGGGCCGCGACGCAGGAGATCCCCTCTTCGAACTCCTCGTCGTCGATGGCGTGACCCTGTCGACGGACGGCCGCGAGTTCGGCGAACAGCTCGTCAAGGTCCGTGACGGTCTTCGCGGTGATCGCGGCCAGCTCGACGCCATTGAACAGGGCGGACACCTGCTCGTGAGGCAGAAAGGCGAGCACTGCCTTGCACGACGCGCGGGCGTGCATGTGCGACGCGTACCCGACGTCGAGATTCGCCACCCGCAGCGCCTGCCGACCGGTCAGGTAATGCTGGAGCACGAGCGCCCCATGGTGCCACCCGGCCAGGTAAGCGGTCTCCTGGGTCTTGTTGTGCAGGCGCGTCAGAATGACGGCCAGCTCCGGCGACGGCCCTGATCGCCGCTGTAGGTGCCTGCTCAGCGACGCCGATCGGGGCCCGATGTCGTAGCGGCCGCCCGGCATCCGGACGAGGTGCCCGGACCCCACCAGTGTGCGTAGCAGGTGATAGCAGGTTCCGATCTTGAGCCCGAGGGAGCGGCTGAGCATCTTGGCCGTGGTGTTGCCGTCGGCCGCGGCCACGGCCTCCAGCAGGTCGAGACCGCGTTCGAGGGTGAGCAGGGTCGTGCCGCGCCCGGTCGTGGTCTCGGTCATCACCGCCGCATCCCTTCCGTGTCGGGTCGGCGCGGTCAGGCCGAGCAGACCTCGATTTCCATTATCTGAACATTGTGGGGCTGCGCGCCCGGACTCAGTGGGCGCGGCGCAACGCCGCCAGGACGCTGTCGATATCGGACGCCTCGTTGAAGTAGTGCACCCCGAACCGGACGCGGTCGGCCGACACCGTCGCACGGACACCGGCCGCAACTAGCTCGGCCGCGATCCGATCGGGCGTGCGAGTGGGAAACACGACGATGTGCGAGGCTGTCGTGGCGAGGGGATGCATCCCGAATTCGGCAGCGCCCCGGACGAGTTCCTGGGCGAGGTCCACGCAGTGTCGCTGCACTCGGGCCGCGGGCAGGGTGCGGAGCAGATCCAGGGCGGCGACTGCGCCCAGCCACGCGAACCAGGCTGGCGAGGCGTCGCACCGGGAGGCATCGGGAGCGAGGTCCGGCGGGCCGCCGAAGTAGCCAAGGGGCCGGGTGGTGGAGTGCCAGTTCGCGGCGAGCGGGCGCAATCCGGCGCAGCGGTCCGTGCGGGCTACCAGCCATGCGGCTCCGCGGGGCGCCAGCATCCATTTGTAGCCATGGACCGCCAGGTAGTCAGCCCGCATCGTGTCGTCGTCGACCGCGAGCACCCCCAGCGACTGGGTGAGATCGATGAACATCTGCGCGCCGACCGCGTCGCTGGCGGCGCGCAACGCCGCCAGGTCGAGTCGCTGACCGTCGCGCGAGGTGATCGCGCTGACCACGAGCATCCTGCACCGTTCGTCGAGGGCGTCGATCAGGTCCTCGGTGCGGGTCACGCCGTCCCGCGGGGCGACGGTGACCACTTCGTGCCGCTCGTACCAGGGGAAGGAGGCGCTGCGGAACTCCTGTTCGGGCACGACGACCCGGCCCGGCGGCACCGAGCGCGCCACCGTCGCCGCGGCCTCCGCGACCGA
Organism: Kutzneria sp. CA-103260; assembly: GCF_018263855.1. Lineage (GTDB taxonomy): Bacteria > Actinomycetota > Actinomycetes > Mycobacteriales > Pseudonocardiaceae > Kutzneria. The sequence continues at coordinate 7,541,218 of NZ_CP073318.1, forward strand.
TCCGACCGCGGCGACCTGCCCTGCGTCGACTCCCAGGTAGGAAGCGAACCTGGTACGCGCGCGATCCGCCGCGCCGTCCCAGTTGATCCAGGAGAACGATCCGCTGTCCCAGTCGTCGAGCACGTCCCGCAGCGCCGCGGTGACGGGTCGCGCGGCCGGCGGCGACCCCGGGGTGTCGAGCCAGATCGATGAGCGCAGCGCGGGAAAGAGCGCACGAAAACGCGCCGGTGTGACTGCCATGGTCTGCTCTCTCCTCGGGCCGGTCATCGGCTCGGGATCGCGGCGATGGCCTCGACCTCGACGACGATCTCCGGCGCTGCCAGCGCGCTCACCACGATCAGGGACTGGGTGGGCCAGTCGCCCCCGGGGAACCAGCGGGCGAAATGCTCGATCCGCCCGGCCCGCGTCCCTGCGACGTGTTCGCTGCCGGCGACCATCGTGAAGATCTTGACCAGGTCGGCCGGGCTGCCGCCTGCGGACCGCAACAGGGCCTCGATGTTGTCATGGATCTGCCGGGACTGCGCCTCGGCATCAAGCCCTGCGAGGCTGCCGTCGGGCAGAGTGCCGACCTGCCCGGCGATGAACAGCATGTCCCGGTTCGCGGGGGCCATGGCGAGGTGGCTGTACTGGCCCACCGGCGGGCCGATCAACGAGGGTGTCCAGCGCTTGATCGTCATCGTCATCCTCCTCGGATCGGTCGCGCCTCGGCGCCATGTGCTGCGTGGATCGAACGTGTGCCTGCGGGCGGACGCACCGCAGTCTCGTCACAGAGACGTCACTTCCGAAGCAGGGCGATCATTCCGTCGACTATCTGAAATCCGAAGGCGAACGCTACGAGCCGCGCGGGCTGGGCGACGGGTCGAGGTCACGTGACCGTCCGTTCGATGGACTGTTTCATGTAGTCAAGTGCGGGTGTGCCGCCAATGGGTGCCCCTCGGCGAGTGCTCAACATCCCGACAATGCTCCGACGATGTGGCACACACCACGATCGACACCGGTTGCCAACGGCGGCCGAATCCTCGGCGGTCTCACCGGTTGCGAGGTCCTGCGGGCCGGCGCTGACTACTGCGGCGACCCGGCGGACCTGACCTTCCAGCTGGCTCTTGGCACGCGTTCCTGTTCCTCTCGGCACGGCTGAGCATCTTGTCGAGGTGGGGAGCATGACGAGGTCAGGACGAGCGACTGGGATGGGCGTTCCAGCGTGTCACACCTGCTCGCCCCCGCCTGAAGGTGATGCCCTGTGCGGTCACCGCCCCAACGGGCCTGGAACATGGTCGACTGCCACGTCCCGGACCATGCTGAGTGGGCCGTAGCGGCGTCGAAACCGGTCACGCCGCAACTGGGTCCCCACAGACCCGACGGACACGTCAACGGGCGCGTGAGAGATTCGTGGCAAAGAATCCCCGAGCGGGTGACATGCAGCTGGAGCAGAATCCTGACCCTGTTTCGCGGGAATCCTGACACCCGCTCCAGATTGGCTCCACTTGAACGTGCAATTATCCACTTGGGACACAAATACAAGATCACCCCTAGTCCCGCTTTCCGCAGGTCCAGGGGTGAATCTGGAATAACTTTCAATTGTGGAGCTGAGGGGACTCGAACCCCTGACCCTCACACTGCCAGTCTGGTTTGGGCAGTGATCCCGACCTGCGGAAACAGAGAATCACCACGTCAAACCCGTTGCAGTCACTGCACTTGAGTGCCGTACAGTGCGGGTTCAATGTAGGTTCAACACACATCCCTGCTCCATTTTTGCTCCAGACGATCCAGTGTGAAGCGCATGCAATCCCTTGCGCCACAGCATGCTCCGGTCGCGGCCTCGACGCGACTCAGCGCGCGCCAGCTTGCGATGGCGTCATCGTTGCTTCGTCCGTGCCGATGGCGCCATCAACCATCCAGCCAAGTTCAGCGGTGATGTGCGAGGGTGTCGTGTGCCGCCTCGGCGGCGCTGACGGGTCCGGTGTGGACAGTGGCGGTGGCCGGCCGGGGCACGGAGTGCACGAGTTCGTGCTCGACATCGCGTGCGATGCGGTGCGCCTGCTCGACGGTGAGCGTGGCGTCGGCGGCTACCGACATGCCGCTCGACCTGGATAGACGTGGTTTTCGGCACGCACAGCTTGGCGGACCGGAACGAGCACATGCCCCGAGATCCCCATAGACAAACTCTTGTCGATCGGGAAACGCGATCCCTGGAGGGGACAACCCGACGATTCATCCCTTGCGAGTGAGGGCTGCGGCCCCGATGCGAGGTGGAATGGCGGCACGACGGCGAGCGGGGGCCGTAGGAGCCAGCTAGTGCGAGATGAGCAGAGCCGGAAGGGGTCGGGCGTCGACACGCCGCGCGTAGCGACCAACGAGGCCTTGGATAGAGCAGGGAACCGCCACGAGGGTCGTCCCGCGGTAGAGAGCGCGACGACGGAGCGACCCACCTCACGCGGCACACGGTTCGCGGCAACGAAGTTCCGGCCGGCGCCCCTGCCCACCACGCTGGTCACCAGATCGGCGCTGCACGACCGGCTGCTGGCCGGCGCCAGCCAGCGGCTGACCCTTGTGGTGGGAGCGGCGGGGACGGGCAAGAGCCTGTTGCTGGCGAGCTGGGCGGCGGCACGGCCAGCAGGCCTCACTTCCTGGCTGTCATGCGATGTGGCCGACACCGACCCGGTTCGGTTCTGGGCCGGGTTCATCGAGGCAATTCGGGTTTGGGTGCCGTGGTTCGGCGCCGAGGCCGCCGGACTGCTGGCGATGGACGAGGTCGTCTTGGCCGATGTCACGGCGTCGATCGTCAACGATGCCGCGAACCTGCCCGCCGAGTCGGCGATCGTTGTGGATGAATTCCAGTACGCGGCGGGCCCGGCCGCCCGGGATGTGACCACTCTGGTCGAGCGCTGGCCGGCCGAGACCGTCCAGCTGGTGCTGGCCAGCCGCATGGACCCGCCGCTGCGGCTGCACCGGCTGCGGATGACCGGTGAACTCTGCGAACTGCGGGACCGTGACCTGCGTTTCTCGCTGGCCGAAAGCGGGCACCTGCTGGCCAACTTCGGTGTGCAGGTCGCCTCGGCGGACCTTGCGCTGCTACATCAGCGCAGCGAGGGATGGGCCGCCGCCCTGCAGATGGCGGCACTGTCGCTGCGCGGCACCAGCGACCCGGCGTGGGCGGCGAGGGCCCCGGAGGTCCTCCGCCACGCGACCGCCCGGTACTTCGTCGAGGAGGTCCTGGAGCAGCAGCCAGCCGAGGCGGCCCAGTTCATGCTCGACACCTCCGTCCTCAGCGAGCTGACCGCGGACGCGTGCGCGGTGGTCACCGGCAGACACGACGCTGCGACGCTGCTGCACAGCATCGATGCGGCCAACGTGTTCCTGGTCGCCCTCGATGAGGAGCGAACCAGCTTCCGCTACCACCATCTGGTACGCCAGCTTCTTCGCGCCCGTCTGCGGGCCAGGGACCGGGGGCGGGAACAGCAGGCGCAGCTACAGGCCGGGGAATGGTTCGAGTCAACGGGTGATGTGCGGCGCGCGGCGCGCCATCTGCTCGCCGCGAAGCAAGCCGACCGGGCGGTGGCCCTGCTGCGGGACCGGGTCTTCACCGGCTTCCAAAGCGACCCGACGCTGCTACCACCGCTGGATCTGAGCATGATCGCCCCATCGCGGCTGGTGGATGCCCCCGACCGGCTTCTGGGCCTGGCCACTGATCTGCTGTTGTCGGGCGACTCGGTTCGCGGCGGCGAGTACCTCGACCTGCTGGAGCGCGCCCAGCCGGCGATCCCGCCCGACTCGGAGCTGGCGGCCCGGCTTGCGGCGGCATGGGCACTGCGCTGGATGCTGACCGGCCAAGCGGACGAGGCCGCAGCTGAAACCCTCGCTGCCCGGGCCGCCGAGGAACGGACGCGGCTCCGCGGCGACTGGAACGTCGCCGTCCCGATGGTCCTCCTGCGCGCCTATACGTGGCTGGAGGACTACGAGGCGGTGGAGCGTGAGGCAGCGGCGGCGCTTGCCGCGCCAGAGTTCACCGAACCGGTCAAGCTGGTGCTGGTACCCGGTGCGCGGGCGGTGGCCTGGCTGGAGGCCGGCCACCTGGCGCAGGCCGCCGATGCCGCCAGGACAGCCGAGGCGGAGGCCAGGCGGCTGGGATTCGGCCAGCACTTGTTCGCCGTGGACTGCCTGCGTGCGTTGGCCGGCCTGGCGCTGGAGCGCCGTGACCTCGACGCCGCTGAGCACCTCACCGAGCAGGCCCTGTCGATATCGGAGCGGAGGCGGCCGGCCTTCCAGTTCCTGGCGCTGCTGGACCAGGCTGGGATCTGGGCTGCCCGAGGGCAGGTCCGCGAGGCGCTGACCAGCATCGAGGCGGCGCGGCTGGTGCTAGCCGGGACCGAGTCGGTGCTGCTGGCCCACGCCGATGAGCTGGAGGCGCTGCTGCGGCTGTCGCTTGGCGATCCGAGCACCCCCACCCAGCTCGCCGGACGCCTGCCGGCCGTCCGCCGCGCCCAGCTGCTGGCCCAGATCGCGCTCGCTGCCGGCGATCACCACACCGCACAACAACACCTGCAGTCGCCGCCGGGGAAGCTAACGCCGCGGCGCGCCCTGATCCGCCAACTTCTGCTGGCCGCCACTGCGATCAGCCGCAGCGACCCCATGACTGTCAACATCCTGGCTGGTGCGCTCCACACAGCCCGCCTCGGCGGATTCTGCAACACCGTCGTCGCCACCGCACCACAGGTGACCGAGTACCTGGTCGGACATTGGACGTCACCGTACCCGGACCCGTTCACCGAGCGGCTGACCGCCGCGGCCCGTGAGGTGCGCGCCGCACAGCCGCACGCCTCCTGGCACCGCCGCCGGACGGCCGAGCCGCTGACTCCCGCCGAGCTGCGCGTCCTGAAGCTGCTGCCGACCAGCACCTACGCGCAGATCGCCGCAGCTCTCTACGTTTCGCGTGGCACGGTGAAGACCCACCTTCAGTCGGTCTACCGCAAGCTCGGGGTGACGTCGCGCACGGAGGCCATCGAGTGGGCAGTCAACCTGCGCCTGCTCTGAGACGTCCGTTGGCAGGCCCGATTCAGCTTTCCTCCCACTCGGGGGGATGCAGCCGCGCCCGGCGCGAGGTGGAGTGATGACACGGCGGAAGCGGAATTCATATGAATTCACATGGTGGCTGGTCAGTGACATCCATCTCCCCAACCCCCTTGCACGAGTTGCCCGCCTGGGTCGATGTCACCGCGATGGCGATGGCGGCCCTGTTCGGGGCGCACGCGGCTCGCTGCCGGCACATCCCCGTGTTCGGAGTGCTGCTGGCCGGCATGGTGACCGGGCTTGGCGGCGCCATGGCCCGGGACGTGCTGCTCGGCCTGGAGCCCGCCGCCATCACGACGTGGTACTACATCCCCGCCGTGCTGGCCGCCGCGATCATCGGCGGCTCGATGCCACGCCGGGTCAGCCTCAGCCTGCTGCCGTTCGTCGCCGTGCAGGCCACCGCTGTCGGGCTGCTGATCGGCATCGGCGTCCAGAAGGCCGTCGAGTACCGCGTCCCGGCCGCGTCCGCCATCCTGCTCGGCGTGATCGCCGCGACCGTCGGCGGGGCAACCGATGACACGCTCGCCGGCAGGCAGGCCACCATCATGCGCGAGAACCATTGGCTGCTGTCCACCATGGTCTTCGGCGCGGTGGTCTTCTGGGTCGTCACCATCTACGCGGCGTTCTACCTGGCAGTGGCGGTCACCGTCGTCGTCGTGACGGTCCTGCGCGTGCTGAGCGTCCACTTCGGCTGGACCAGCCCGGTCTTCCCCGGCGACGACAGACATTCCGCCGGTTCCTGACCGGTGCGGACACGCGACCGCACCGGAACTGCCGATGTCATGTCGCGTCGGTCCGCACGGTGATCCGGGTGGACCGCCCGTGTGTGAAAGCGGCCCATGTCCAGTCGACGACCGCCTTGGCTCTGTCTTCCCCGGTCGACAGCAGCGCGAGATGAACCGCCCCCCAGGTGAGCCAGGCGGCCTTTCCCTTCATCGTCAGTCCACGCGGTCCTTGGATGACCGCGGCGCCGCGGCCGATGGTTGCCATCGTGCCCTTGTCGAAGTACTTGAACGGCTCGGCCTTAACACCTTTGACCAGCCTGGCGATGTTGTCGCCCGCGTGGTGCCCGGACTCCAGCGCAACGGATCCGAGCTGCGGAAGAACCTTGCCCGTCTTGGCATCGGTGATCCAGGCGATGTCCCCGATCGCGAACACCTCCGGGTGGCCGGCGACGCTGAGATCCGGCTGGACGAGGATGCGCCTGCCCTTTTGCAACTCCAGGCCCAGCACCTCCACGACGGCGTTCGCCTGCAAGCCCGCGCCCCACACGAGCGTGTGCGACGGGATCACCCGGCCAGATTTGAGGGCTACGCGAGTGGGCGTGACCGACTCGACGATCTCACCGGTGAGCACCTCGACACTCCGCCTGGCCAGCGCCTTCTCCGCATACCTACGCAGGCTCGGGTGGAACATGGCGAAGATCTCCGGTCCGGCCTCGACGAGCACGATCTCCGCGTTCTCCTGGGGAATGTCCGGATAGTCCGTCACGAAGATCGCGCGATAGAGTTCGGCGATGGCGCCCGCGCTCTCGACCCCGGTCGGCCCACCGCCGACCACGACGACATTGAGCGCACCGTCCTCGACCAGCGCCGGATCCTTGTCAGCTGCCTCCCAGCGGTCGAGGATGTGCTCCTTGAGCCGCACCGCGTCCGCGAGCGTGTACAGGGGAAAGGCGTGGTCGGCGGCGTGCTCGACACCGAAGAAGTTCACCTGAGCGCCGAGGGCCAGCACCAGGTAGTCGTAACCCAGCGGGCCCATCTCGGCGAACTCGACCTCCCGCTTCTCGAGGTTCACCGACGTCACGCAAGCTGTGTGGACTCGGGCGTTCGACTGATGGTCGAACAGGTCGCGAAGCGGATGTCCGACCGTGGTCCTCGGCAGCAGGTCGGTGGCGACCTGATAGAGGAGGGGCTGGAAGGTGTGGTAATCGTGCTCGTCGACGATCACCACGTCAACGTCGGCCTTCCTCAACTTCCGCGCCACGCCGATCCCGGCGAACCCCCCGCCGAGGATGAGGACACGAGTGCGCGGTTCGGCCTCGGTAGCGCCCATGTGACCCCCTGGGTCAGTCCGGAGGCGACGCGAAGGGTTGCCCGTGCCTTTCTCAGCGGTCGGCACGGAGCACGCGCACGCCCATCACGAAGGCAGTGTCCACACGGACGACGCCCGCCACCTCATCCCCTGCGGGTGGATTCGCTCCTGGCGCCGTGCCGTCAGATCGGCATGCGATAGCCATAGAACTCGTGGTCCTCGTTGTAGCCTCCCTGCCCCGCGCCGAGGTGTTCGAAACTCTCGACGAACTCGATGGCCTCAATCCACTTCACCATCTTGAAGCCCAGCTCAAGCTCGTTGCGGAGCCGCAGCGGCGCACCGTGCAGCACGTTGAGCGGCTCGCCGTTCATCTCGTAGGCGAGGATGGTCAGGTGGTGCCGCATGTGTTCGATCTTGTGGGCATCGTAGTAGCGTCCGCCCTCGGTGCCGGCGGCGAAGGAGTAGAAGACGACCCAACGTGCCTGGGGCGATGGTCGCACCAACGCGACGATGTCTCGCATCGGCACGCCGCCCCACTTGGCCACACCTGACCAGCCCTGGATGCAGTAGTGCTGGGTGATCTGTTCTTGTCTGGGCATCGCCTTCAGCTGGTCATAGGACAGGACAACCGGGTGCTCCACAAGTCCGTCGACGCGCAAGGTGTAGTCGCGAAAGCCGTTGTCACGCAAGGTCGCGTACACCTGACTGGTCGGCAGCGTGCCGTTGGGCCAGAAGAAGGACGAGACCGCCCGTTCGGGATAGGTTGCGCGAGCATCCCTCCACTCCAGCAGCCCCTTCGCCCAGCCGACGAGCAGCCTCCCGGTTTTCTGCACGACCCGCGGATAGCGCAACGTCAGCGGTGAGGCGGCCCACCACAGGGCCACCACGATGACCATCCAGATGACGTACAGCCACAGCCCGGCCCAGGCGGCGGTGTTCATACCGGTGGTGATGTGATTGAGGTTCACCAACAGCCCGGTGATGTAGACCATGACGGTGTGGACGAGGATGAAGAGCACGAAGAACGTGAGCACAGCGAAGTGGACGCAGCGGGCCACCTGCCGGTTGATCCGGCCCCACCCCAACCCGAACCTCGCCGCGATGGCCGGCGCCTGAAGCAAGCCGGTGATGAACGCCAGCGGCGCGGCGATGAAGACCGCGAGGAAATAGACGAGGATCTGCATGCCGTTGTACTGCGTCCAGCCCTCGTTCGTGGGGAAGTCCAGTGACAGGTATTGCAGCGCGGTCGAAGCCGCGTTGGGGATGACGTCCCAGTTTCGCGGCACCAGCCGCGCCCACTGCCCTGTGGTGAACAGCAACACGTAGAACGCCACGCCGTTGACAAGCCAGAGCAGGTCGCAACTGAAGTGCCACCAGCGGGCCAGGCCGATCGAGTGCCGTATCCCCGGCAAGCCGAGCCATCTGGGGAGGGTGACCGCATCGTCCTTGGCCGTCCAGGCACGCTCTGGCGGTTCCTGCTTCATCCGATCGGGCGGGACCGGTCCGCGCAGTCGCAGCCATTCTCGGCCGGGCGTGGACCCGGCGTCGACCTGCAGACGTGGGTGGTCCGCCAGGATTTGTATCCCGGCCCGAATGATGAAGGCGATGAAGAGGAGGTTCAGGAAGTGCAGGATACGCAGCCACAATGGGAACCCGAGGGTTACTGGTGGTTGGAAGCTGCCCTGTCCGGGATAGGTGTGGATGAATTGCTGCACCGCTGGGTAGGTGCGTAGCTGCTGCGCCACCGCGATCCCGGCGATCAGCAGCACGACGCCGATCGGCAGGAGCCAGAGGATGTTGAACCAGCGCTTGCCGATGCGCATGTGCGGAACCCACGCCATGATCGGGGGGATGCGCCGCGACCACTCCGTGACGACGATGCGATCTTCGGCCGGGGAGAGTTCGGCCTCAAGGGGGTCGGGAGCCGACGCCGCGCGAGCCGTCTCGCGTCCGCTGTCCGGCCTGGCGCCTTCGCCGGGTTGATCCATGACGAGCCTTCACCTCCAGTGACTAGCCACTCCCCCGTCGGGATCGCGCGGCCGCCTCGGTCACCGGGCGAGCGACGGGCTCCAGCGACTCGCCTTCGGCGTTGATGGCGAAGAACGCGGCAAGGTGAGGACGACCAGCCGCTTGCGGCCTGCTCGGCCGTAGCGGTCAAACCCCGGGAACCGGGACAGACGACCCGGTCAGGACTTGCGATCACAGGTCGAGTGTCCGCACCTAACAGGCCCGCTGCCTCATCCCCCGCGGGTGGATTCGTGCCGGTCAGTTGTCGAGGCCATCTGACATCCCGGTGGGCCAATTCTCTGGTCAGGTCCGCTGGGACTTGTCGCATGCCGCTACAGCGGCTCGTCATCAGTACGGGCCGGCTCAGTCACAAAATCATCCCCTGGTGGCCGAGGCGCCGTACGCCCATGCCAAGACGATGGGTGCATGGCCGAGCACTACGACGTCGTCATCGTTGGCAGCGGCGCTGGGGGCGGCACGCTGGCCCACACGCTCGCCCCGTCAGGCAAGCGGATATTGCTGCTCGAACGAGGCAACTTCCTGCCCCGCGAGATGGACAACTGGGATCCCCGCTCGGTCTTCGTGGACGGGAAATACATCTCACCCGACACCTGGTATGACTCCACCGGCAGGCCTTTCCAACCGCAGGTGCACTACTTCGTCGGCGGCGCCACCAAGATGTACGGCGCGGCCCTGTACCGTCTGCGCCCGCAGGACTTCGGCGAGCTCAAGCACGCCGACGGGATCTCGCCGGCTTGGCCGCTGTCCTACGACGACTTCGAACCGTGGTACTCCAAGGCCGAGCACCTGTATCAAGTGCACGGCAACGCCGGGGAGGATCCGACCGAGGGCCACCGCAGCAGGCCCTACCCCTGGCCCGCCGTCTCCCACGAGCCCAGGATCCAGCAGATATCCGACGATCTCGCCAAGAGCGGCTACCACCCGTTCCACGCGCCGTGCGGGATCCTGCTGGACGAGGCGGACCAGCCGCGCAGCACCTGCATCCGATGCTCCTGGTGCGACGGCTACCCGTGCCTGGTGCACGCCAAGTCCGACGCCGAGGTCATCGCCGTCCGGCCGCTGCTCGGCCGGCCCAACGTCACCGTGGTCACCGGGGCCGAGGTGACCACGCTGGAAACCGACAGCTCCGGACGCACCATCACCGGAGTCGTGGTCTCCCGGGACGGCGACCGCGAGGTGTATCGGGGCGACATCGTGGCCATCAGCGCTGGGGCCGCCAACAGCGCCAAGCTGCTGCTCAACTCGGCCAGCCACACCCACCCACACGGCCTGGCCAACGGCTCGGACCAGGTGGGCCGCAACTACATGTTCCACAACTCCAAGGCGGTGATGGCGCTGTCCAAGGAGAAGAACGACACGGTCTACCAGAAGACGCTGGCAATCAACGACTTCTACTTCGGCGCACCGGATTACCAGTGGCCCATCGGCAACATCCAGATGATCGGCAAGTCCAACGCCGAGGCCATCCGCGGGGAGAAGCCCACGCTCACCACGCTGTCCCCCGAGTGGACCCTGTCCGATGTGGCCGAGCACGCGGTGGACTTCTGGCTGACCACCGAGGATGTGCCGGTGCCCGAGAACCGGGTGACGACCGACAGCGACGGCAACGTCCACCTGGCGTACCAGGTGACCAACAACGTCGAGGCCGACCGCCTGTACGGGGAGCTGAAGAAGATCCTCAACCACGCGGGCATGGCCGAGCATCACTTGCTGCGCAAGAACTTCTACCTGGACATGAGCATCCCGATCGCGGGTTGCGCACACCAGGCCGGAACGTGCCGGTTCGGCGCCGACCCGGCCACCTCGGTGCTCGACGTCAACTGCAAGGCCCACGAGCTGGACAACCTCTACGTGGTGGACACCAGCTTCTTCCCCAGCATCGGGGCGGTGAACCCGGCGCTGACCGCGATGGCCAACGCGATCCGGGTGGGCGAGCACCTGCTGGACCGGATGGCATGAGCCAGGAGAGGACCATGGACCGCTATCCCAACATCAGTGATCACGGGCTTATCGGTGACCTGCAGACGGCAGCGCTGGTGGCTACCGATGGGACCCTCGACTGGTTCTGCTGCCCCCGGTTCGACTCGCCCAGCGTGTTCGCCTCCCTGCTGGACACCGAGCGCGGCGGTCATTGCCGGATCGCGCCCGACCGCGACGACTACGTGACCAGGCAGCTGTACCTGCCGGACACCGCGATCTTGGTCACGCGGTTCATGACCCCGGACGGGGTTGGCGAGGTCCATGACTTCATGCCGGTCATCCAGGGCGCGGCGACTGACCGGCACCGGCTGGTGCGCAACATCCGCGTGGTCCGTGGCGTGATGCGGTTCGCGATCGAGGTCCAGCCTCGCTTCGACTACGGCCGCAAGCCGCACACGCTGGACATCTCCGAGCACGGCGCGCTGTTCGCCTCCCCGGGCATGGAGCTGAGCATGCACGGTATCGCACCCGAGGGGACGTCCATGAAGGATGCGGGCATCACGCCGGAGCGCGCCGGCGACGGGCTGCGCTGGACGCGCACTCTGCGCGAGGGTCAGATCGGCGGCGTGGTGCTGGAGTCGATGGGCGGCACGCCGCAGCTCGTCTCGCCCCAACAGGCGCAGCGGCTAGCGGATGACACGGCGCGGTTCTGGCGCGGCTGGCTGCACCGGTCGACCTATACCGGCCGGTGGCGGGAGATGGTCAACCGCTCGGCCATAACACTCAAGCTGCTGACCTACGCGCCGACCGGCGCCCCGGTCGCGGCGCCGACCACGGGGCTGCCCGAGCAGGCCGGCGGGGAGCGCAACTGGGACTACCGCTACACCTGGATCCGGGACGGCTCCTTCTCCATCCACGCGCTGCTGGGCTTGGGCTACGTGGAGGAAGCCGCCGCGTTCGGCGCCTGGCTGCGGGACCGCGCGGCCGAGCAGGCCGGTGATGCCTCCGGGCCGCTGAAGATCATGTACCGGGTGGACGGCACCTCGGACCTCGTCGAGGAAACCCTGGACCACTTCGAGGGCTGGCGCGGCTCGCGCCCGGTACGGATCGGCAACGGCGCCGCCGACCAGCTGCAACTGGACATCTACGGCGAAGCGGTTGATGCGATCTTCCTGGCTGACAGCCACGGTGTGCAGCAGGCCCACCAGGGCTGGACCGCGGTCAGGAAGATGATGGACTGGCTGTGCGAGCAGTGGGACCAGCCCGATGAGGGGATCTGGGAGACCCGCGGCGGCCGGCGGAACTTCACCTACGGTCGGTTCCAGACCTGGGTCGCGTTGGATCGCGCCGTCCGCCTGGCCGCGGCTCGTGGCCGCCCGGCGAACCTCACCCGGTGGACCGACGTCCGCGACCAGGTCTACGACCAGGTCATGGAGCGCGGCTGGAACCCTCAGGTCGACGCGTTCACCCAGCACTACGACACCGAGGTGCTGGACTCCTCGCTGCTGCTCATGCCCCTGCAGGGGTTCATCGCCCCCCGTGACCCGATGTGGCTGTCCACCCTCGCGGCGATGGACCGCGAGCTGGTCTCCGACAGCCTGGTCTACCGATACAACCCGGCTGTTTCCCCCGACGGGCTCAAAGGCGACGAGGGCACCTTCTCCTTGTGCACCTTCTGGTACGTCGAGGCCTTGGCCCACGCCGGGCGGCTGGAGGAGGCCCGGCTGGTGTTCGAGAAGATGCACACCTACGCCAACCACCTGGGCCTGTACTCGGAGGAGATCGGCAGCACCGGCGAGCAGTTGGGCAACTTCCCGCAGGCCTTCAGCCACCTGTCGCTGATCAGCGCCGCCGTCGACCTCAACCACCAACTCGACCACGGCCCCGGCATGGTCGGGCGGGCGCTCACGGCGCGATGACCGCCGCCGGCGCCCGCCGTGGTGCCAACCGGGGATGCCGGGCGACGAGCGGCAGCTCACGTCGACAAGGAGAACTGATATGACCTCACATCACGTTGACGCGCTGGTGATCTTCGGTGCCACCGGGGACCTGGCCAAGCTGGAGACCTTCCCCGCGCTGGTGGGGCTGGTCAAGCGCGGCATGCTCGACGTCCCGGTGCTCGGAGTGGCCAAGAGCGGCTGGGGCCTGGACCAGTTCCGCGACTATGCCGTGGCGTCGCTGAAGCTCAACGGGATGGACCCGGCCGACCCGGCGGCGGTCAAGATGCTCAGCCTGCTGCGGTACGTGGACGGTGACCTGAGCGACGACGCCACGTACCAGGCCATGTCCGATCAGGTCGGCGCGGGCCAGAACCTCCTGTTCTACCTGGAGGTGCCGGCCCAACTGTTCGGGCGAATCGCCCAAGGGATCGCCAATGCCGGCCGCAGCGCCGGCGCTCGGATCATGGTCGAGAAGCCGTTCGGCACCGACCTGGCCAGCTCGCGGCGACTCAACGACACCATGCACCAGTACTTCCCAGAAGAGGCGATTTTCCGGGTCGACGACTGGCTGGCTTTCGACACGGTGGAAAACGTGCTGTTCGTTCGGTTCGCCAACTCGGTGATCGAGCCGCTGCTCAACCGCACCTACGTGCAATCCATCCAGATCACCATGTCCGAGGCGTTCGACGTCTCCGACCGCGGCCGGTTCTACGACCGCACCGGCGCCATCCGCGACGTGCTGCAGAACCACATGCTCCAGGTGCTGGCCACCGTGCTGGCCGAGCCGCCGCCCGGGTCTCACCTCAGGTCCTGGCGAGACGCCAAGCAGCAGGTGGTGAACGCGCTGAGCCCGCTGACCCCCGAGCACACCGTCCGCGGCCAGTACGAGGGCTACCACGAGGTCGACGGCGTGGCCCCGGACTCGACCGTGGAGACCTACGTCGCGGTCCGACTCACCGCCGACACCTGGCGCTGGGCCGGGGTCCCGATCGTCATCCGGGCCGGCAAGTGCCTGCCGGTCACCGCCACCGAGATCACGATCACGTTCAAGGCGCCGCCGCAGGACGTGTTCGGGATCGAGCCGATGGTGCCCGAGGACACGCTGAAGTTCCGCATCTGGCCCGAGACAGCGGTCAGCCTCACTGTGCACGGGAAGAAGCCAGGCGCCGGGTGGGAGCCGCTGACCGAGGAGCTTGCGTTCGCGCAGCAGCCCGGGTCGGACATCCGCCCCTACGACCGGCTCATCGGCGCGGCGCTGGACGGGGACCGCTGGCTGTTCGCCCGGCAGGACACCGTGCAGGATGCCTGGCGCGTGGTGGACCCGGTGCTGGGCGACGTGGTCCCCGTGCACCCGTACGCCAGGGGAAGTTGGGGTCCCGCGGAGGCGGACCGGCTACTGACCGACCTCGACTCCACCGTGTTCGGTCGGCGGGCCGTCGACCAGTGATACCCCGGGCCACGGGCCACCACACAGGCGATCAGCATCGTCGCCATCCGCCGGCGGCGGTAGGACGGCTTCACGTCGACGTGGGTGATGACGCCACGTCGGTCGACACGGCACATCTGCACTCGAACGCGTGCGACCGCCTTGTGTTCCATATGCAGTTGGACCTCGCCGATCCCAGCGAGGGCTCGCGGCGGGTACATGACGAACTCGATGCCGACCCGCGGGTCGGCTCCCGACGAGCGCGACCCAGGCCAGGCGTCGGTCTCGGACGCGGGCAGCCAGCGCGGCTCGGTGTTCATCTCGCTAGCCGAACGGTACTTGAAGGTTCAATGATCGATGGGTAGCCTCGTCGTGACGTTGAACGTCAGGCGTTGGAGGTGTCGTGGCAATTGGCTCGCCGGCGCACGATCGACGGCAGCAGCGTTGCCGGCCGACCGCCGCCTGGGTGGCTCCCGCATGGACGACACCAGCACACAGCGCCACTCACGGAAAATACCGGAACACCACGACAATGCTATCGGGCTACGACCGTTCCCTCGCCGGACGCGCGCACAGCTGACGTCCGGCTCAGAACCGGGCATCGATGGTCGGCCGATCCGAAGGAGGCTCACGGTGGAGCTCAGGCATCTCGTACACTTCATCGCCGTCGCCCAGGAACGCAACTTCACCAGGGCTGCCGGGCGGTTGAATCTCGTGCAGTCGGCGTTGTCAGTGTCCATCAGGAACCTCGAGAAGGATCTCGGCGCCCCGCTTTTCGATCGTACGAGCCAAGGCGTCCGGTTGTCCCCGGCGGGGGAGGCATTCCTGCCCGAAGCCAGACGGGTGCTTCGCGACGTCGAGACCGCCAGGGACGCTGTGGCACAGGTACGGGGCGCTGTGCGTGGGCCGCTGCGGATCGGCATCATGCAGTCGATGGGCGCGCTCGACGTCGCCACGCTGTTCGCGCAGTTCCACAGCCAGCATCCGCACGTCAGCATCGAACTCCATGCGGCGCCAAGAGGATCGACCTCGCTCGCCGAGCGGATTCGCCGCAGTGAGCTGGATCTGGCGTTCGCCTGGCATCCGGGCGTAGCGACCCCTGGTGTCCGGGCGACTTTGTTGCGGACTGAACCCCTGGCCCTCGTCTCCTCAGCCCGGCTCCTCCCCCCGGCCGGTCCGGTCACCATTCGTGGCCTTCGCGGGCGGTCGTTTGTTGAACTGCTTGTCGGCTTCGGCGCGCGTGCCGTGTCCGACAGGGCGTTCGCGGAAGCCGGCGTCAGCCGGGAAGTGGTGATGGAGGTCGGGGACGTCGCTACCTGCCTGGAAATGGTGCGCGCCGGCTTCGGCTTCGCAGTGCTACCTCGTTCACAGGTCGAGAAGCGGGACGATGTCACTTCGACGGCCATCGCGGATCTCCCCAACTGGGGAATTTTCCTCATCACCTCGGATAGCAAACCGTTGTCACCCGCCGCTGCGGCCTTCGCCGCGGCCGCTCAAGCGCATGTGACCTGCGACCTCGCGCTCAGGGCTTGACGAGTCGCGATCTCGTCGCGGAAGCGCTCCAGAAGCTGGCGCAGAAGCTCAAGCGTGGTCGTGTCGGTCACATGGCCGCCGCTATCCCGCCGTTGGTGCGCGCCGAACACAAGCAACTCGGGATGTCCGAGCACATGGCTGCGAGTGGCCATCAGCACCTGACGGAGCGCGAGTTGGCCGCGCGCCGTCCCGAAGTTTCCAGGCGAGGCCCCTAGCAGCGCGATCGGCTTGTCGACCAAACAGGAACCAGGATTTGGTCGAGATGCCCAGTCCAGTGCGTTCTTAAGAACCCCGGGCACGGAGTAATTGTATTCCGGAGATGCGATCAGTAGCCCGTCCGCGCGTGCGATCCGCAGCCGGATATCCGCTACTTCCGGCGGCGGCATGGTGGTGTCGAGGTCCTGGTTGTAGGGCGGTAAATCACCGAGTCCGTCGTATAGCTCGATCATCATACCGGCCGGCGCGTGCTTGCGTGCGGCGTAAAGCAATGCAGTGTTGTGGGATCCTTGGCGTAGACTGCCAGAGATAGCAAGAATTGTGACTTCGCGCACGGTGCCAACTCCGTTTGTGGCGGCTTCTGTAGGGCCTGCTGCCTAAATCTGGATACCGGACCATAGGGCTACTCATATTACCCGAGGGCGGCCGCCGGAGTAGAATAACTGGACACTATAGGTGCCCTCGTTGAGCAACCAGAGCCGAACCGTGAACGTGCGAGCGCCGCGAGCGTGCATCGGGTCGGACTCCGCCAATTTGACCGCCTCGGAGCGGGATTCGGCTCGGTAGATGAAGATTCCCGCACCCAACCACGCGCGCTCAGCCTCGTCAGCGAGAGGACCGGCACCGAACATCACGCCATCTTGTTCAAGGCGGGTCTGGTAGGCGACATGGTCGTCAAGATTGTCCAACACCGGCCCGATACCGTCAGTAGGCTCGGAAATGATGACGTACAACTGCTTGGCGAGCAGGTCGTGCTGGCGCGACCAGTCAACAAGGTCTGGCCAGGACATATGGTTTTCAGCCATGATCTTCCTCCGCGACAGGTGGTCAGTGGATGTCGATGCGGTTGGCGTCGAGATGCAAGGTGAAGCTGAGCGCGCCTTCGTTGAGCTGCCAGCCGCGAACCTCGTAGGTGCGAAAACCGCCCAGGTACAGCGGGTCGCGCTCGGCGATCGCCCGCGCTTCTACGATATCCCGCGCCCGCACCATGATCATTCCCGAGCCGTTCCAGTCATAGTCGGAGGCGCGGAACGGGCCGCCCATGAACATGATGCCGTCACGTTCTAGCGTACGCAGATAACTGACATGCTCGGCGAGCACCTGCTGGGCGGCAGGGGACTCGACGTCCCAGGACTCATTGGCGTTACCGAACATCACGTACAGCTGAAACATCCGCAATCCGAGTCCACTGAGCACTTCCTGATCACTTGATCCGGTCATGCGTTCAATCGTCGCACCGACCTGCCCGCTTCGTCCAACGCAAGCTGTGCATGTCGGCCATTCACTGCTGAAATGGCCTCCGGAATTCCACCGCCGAGACACGTCCGCCGACATCAATCGACAATGCTGCGTCGACGGTAACTTTCCTGATAGCAATTCTCTGACCTGAGGCCGCCAGGGAGCCGCTATGGATGCCACCGAAAGGTCCAATTGTCAACGGAGGCGGACATTGAAGTCTTGTCCGAGTGTGCGCACATGACACTTCCCGCAAAGGGAACCGAGCGTGACCACGACCATCTCTTCGGCGAACACCCCCGTAGGATCAACCCGAGTTCGTCTCACATAAGATGCTTCCGGTCCTCGACACGGCTGACGGCAACAGGGTTATGGATCACTGTCTACCTGACGGCAGCGGTCAATGGGATCGTCCCGGCCAAGGTCGCCACGAAGGTCACCGACACCTCCACTGGTTCCGAGACCGGTTCGCCGGTGGCTACCGTAGCGTTCCGACCTCATGACACGATCGTGAGTATCAGTCATGTCTTTCCAGGTGCTGTGACCACAAATCGTGCGTGGTGGTCTTCATTCGTCGAGCCAGTGCGAAACCGAGACCTGTCCTGGCATGGCCAGGCCTGGTTGCCAACCCACAGCGGCCCCTTGCAGGCGAGGCGTTCGGCATGATATTCGGGTACGGTCGCACAGGCGATGGTGTTGTCCTCCCTCTGTTGCAGTTCGTGCCGCGACTTAGCCCAACCTGTGGTAGACGGGCCAGCAGGTGGAAAAGTTGAGCGATTGTGCCATAACTCAAAGTAGCAATGCACGTGCGCCTTTCGGTCATACGATCCTGGCGTCGTTCAGTCATCTTTTCGACTGAACCGGCTGGCTCCGAACGGTTCTGGAGATTACGTGCGCAAATCTCGCATCACACTGGGTGTTCTCGCCCTGGCCTTATCGTTGCCGGCGATCCCGGCTACGGCCACGCCGACAATGAAGGCCGATGCCATCGCCAAAGCAGCCACCACCGCAGTGCTCCTACCGAACGGCGACCACGTCGTCGTGCGAAGCGTCGCCGGCGGCGCGACGAGCGCGGCGGTCGTGCCAAACGGCGGCGGCGTCGCCCATACCTACATCGGCATCACGCTGCACGGGGATCAGTAAGAGATTCCCGTGACGGCGGTGCCCTACCTCGGCGACGGTCTCGACCTGAGCCTGTTCGACGTGACAGCGTTGGCCGCCAGCCAGGTCGCGGCCGCGACCGTTCCAGTGAGCATCGCTCACACCGGCGCGGCCCCGAACGTACCCGGGCTCACCGTCACGGGATCCGACGCGACCACCGAATCCGGCTACTTGGGCCAGGACGGCGCCGACCAGTTTGGTGCCGCGCTGACCAGTCAGTACCTCGTCGACAAAGGCAAACCGGGCAAGCCGGCGCTGTTCGGCGGCGCCGCCCGGATCAGCCGCAAGGGCGCGGCGGCAGCACCGAAAGCCAACCCGAACTTCGTCATGCGCACCGTCACCATCGCGGGTAACGACACGAACGGCAGACCGAACACCGGCGCGTTGGTAGCCATGATCAACGTCGACGACCTGGCACGGTACGCCGCTGCGAGCGAGATGTTCCAGGGCACAGCCAAGTTCAGCGTGCCAGACGGCAACTACCTCGCCCTGGCGGTCTACACCGACACCGACGCCAACGGCGTCGTCACCGCCGAGCACGACGTGTTCGACACCCAACTGTCGATCTCCACCGACCAGACGGTCCAGCTCGACGCCAAACAGGCCACCAGCAAGCTCGCGTTCAGCACGCCGAAACCGGCGCTGAACTCGGGCGGCAGTTTCTGGGTCGAGCGCGGCGACGCCAACGGCCGCGTCGAATACGTCCAACTGGGCTTCCTGCCGGGCACACCGGTCTGGGTTTCACCGCAGCTGAAGCCGGTGACAGTCGGCACGCTATCGACCCACTGGCCGGCTGCATCCAGCGGTTCTACGCAGCCCTGACCCAGGTCTTGCCTCCGGCAATGGCCGCACAATACCTGCTGGCTGCCACGTCTGACCTCGACGAAAACGACCGACAGACGGTGCTGCGGGTGCTACTTCGGTAGAAGCAACTGCCGGCCTAACGCGCGGCTACCACCCAAACCAGCCACGTGCGATTGCCCCGCAGACGCGGCTGACGCCCTCGCTACGCCAACGGTGTCGTAGGTCGGTGGGTCCGTAGCCGTTACCGGCGCACACGGGGCCAGCGGCGAACCAGGAGTCGCGCCATCCACATTCCACCCGAATGGGGTGGAGCAAACTCTGACCCCATTTCGCATAGGGTCAGGGCCCTGCTCCAGTTTTGCTCCAGTTACGTCATCCACTGTCCACTTGGGACGGAAATACAAGATCGCCCCCAGTCCCGGTTTTCCCAGGTCAGGGGGCGTATCTAAATTATTCAACAATTGTGGAGCTGAGGGGACTCGAACCCCTGACCCTCACACTGCCAGTGTGATGCGCTACCAGCTGCGCCACAGCCCCGAAACGAGAATCGAAACCCGGGTTGGTAGGTCCCTCATCTCGTGGTGCAAACACTACACGACGGTGCTGAGAAAAGTGAAATCGGGGGGTCGGTTGGGGCGTTCACGCAGGTCAGGCGCATGAACGCCCCGGGCGACGGGGATCAGGCGTTGAGGAGCTTGTCGAGCCACTGGGGGTCCTGCAGGGCCTGGATGTCGGTGGTGCCCTGGCGGACGGTGGGGGTGCCCTGGAGATTGACGGGCGGGGCGGAGGCGGTGGTGACCTGCTTCTTGACCAGGTCGCTGTAGGCCCCCTTGGTCACGTCGTCGCTGAACTGGGGGGCGGTGATGCCCAGCCGCTTGCCGAGGCTGATGAGCTGCTCGTTGGTGAAGCCGGGGCCGCCCTCCTTGGGCTGCTGGGCGTAGAGGCTGGCGTGGAAGTCGGCGAACTTGCCCTGCTTGGCGGCGGCGAGGGCGGCGTTGGCGGCGAGCAGGGAGTAGCCGGCGGGGTTGGTGTTGCCGTCGAGGATGTTGAGCAGGTGGTACTTGACCTGCAGCTGGCCGTCGGCCATGGCCTTGGCCATCTGGGCCCCGCTGGCGGTCTCGAGCTCGCCGCAGTAGGGGCAGGTGAAGTCCTCGTAGAGGTCGACCTTGACCTTGGCGGTGTCCTTGCCGGCGATCACGGTGCCGTCGTCGGCGACGGTGGTGGCGTACTCGGAGCTGGCCTTGGTGACCTTGATCGCATCGGCGCCGGTGGCGACCGGGGGCGCGGACTGCTGGGTGGTGATGATCACGCCGGCGATCACGGCTACGGCCACGACGATCACGGCGACGACGCCGATGGCGATGTTGCGGCGGTCGTTGCGGGCGCCGCGGGCGGCCGCGACGGCCCGGGCGGCGTTGGCCTTGTTCTGGTTGCGCTTGTGGTTCTGGCCGGGGGTGGACTTCTGCTGACCCGCATTGGCCTTGTCGTGCTGGTTGCGCTTGTTCTTGTCGTTGTTCTGGGCCGCGCCCACGGTGAACCGTCCTCCTCGTCGCCGGCCGACCGACTCGGCGGCCGAGTTCCTGGCCGGATGCTACCGACGCAGCCTTGGCGTTACCTGAGAAGTCCTTTTCGCAACGCCGATATGCACTGTTCGAGGGCATCGGAGGCGGCCGGAATCAGGGGCGCGTAGCTGGCGAACGAGTGCACGAGGTGATCGAATCGCACGACTTCGGTCGGCACGCCGGCCGCCGTCAGCAGCCGCCCGTAGGCCTCGGCCTCGTCACGGAGCGGATCGCGCCACACAGTGGCGATGAACGTGGGCGGCAGCCCGGACAGATCCGGGGCGAGCGCGGGAGCGAGAGTGGCGGGCGGCTCGCCGTCGAGGTGCCCGGCGTAATGCCGCAGGAAGGCTTCGATGTCCGGGGTGGAGAGCACAGGGGCGTCGGCGTTCTCGGCCCGCGAGGGGAACTCGCCGACACCGCCGGTGGACGGGTAGAGCAGCAGCTGGAACCGCAGGGCGGGCCCGCCCTGGTCCCGGGCCAGCAGCGCGAGCACGGCGGCGAGGTTGCCGCCGGCGCTGTCCCCGGCGACGGCGATCCGGGTCGGGTCCCCACCGATCTCGGCGGCGTGCTCGCCGACCCAGGGCAGCACCGCGAAGGAATCGTCGACGGCGGCCGGAAAGGGGTGCTCGGGAGCCAGCCGATAGTCGACGGCCACGACAACGGCCTGTGCGGAACGGCAAATTCGGCGGCACAAATCGTCATGGGTGACCGGTCCGCCGGTGCACCAGCCGCCGCCGTGCAGGAACACCACGACCGGCAGGCCGACGGCGCCGCGGGCCGGCTGGTAGACCCGGACCGGCACCGGCGTTGTCATGTCGGTCACCTCGCCGACCTGCACCACCGGCGTCATCCGCTGCCAGCGGCGGTTGAGGTCGTCGCGGACTTCGACCACGTCGACGCCGGGGGCGGACACCCGGACCGGCGGGAAGGCCGCGACGAACTGGGCGAGTTCAGGATCGATCTGTGGCATGACGCTAAGGCTAGGCAACACTTCCCAAGGCTTTCCTCAGAACCCGGTGGGCCTATTACCCTCCAATCGTGACCCAGGTTGACGAAACTGCGCAGAACGAGGTCGGCCACACCCACAACGACCTGTCCGGCGGCTGGCTGCGGCCGGCGGTGTTCGGCGCGATGGACGGCCTGGTGACCAACATCTCACTGGTGGCCGGGGTCGGCGGTGGCGGCGCGAGCGCGCACGTCATCGTGCTGACGGGCATGGCCGGCCTGGTCGCCGGAGCCTTCTCGATGGCTCTGGGCGAATACGCCTCGGTGCAGACGCAGAACGACTCGGTCAAGGCCGAGGTCGCGGTCGAACGCCGGGAACTGCGCGAGAATCCGGCCGCCGAAAAGGCGGAACTGGTGCAGATGTTCACCGAGATGGGGTTGACCGAGTCGACCGCGGCCCAGGTGGCCGAGGAAATTCACGCCGACGAGGAATTGGCCGTCCGGGTCCACATCGAGCAGGAGTTGGGCGTCAATCCGGACGACCAGCCCTCGCCGCTGGTGGCGGCGATCTCCTCGTTCCTCTGTTTCTCGATCGGCGCGCTGTTCCCGCTGCTGCCGTTCCTGCTGGGCTGGGAGTCGCTGCTGGCCGGTCTGGCCATCGGCGGCATCGGCCTGTTCGCGGCGGGCGCGGTGGTGGCCCGCTTCACGACCCGCCAGTGGTGGTTCAACGGCCTGCGCCAGCTGCTGTTCGGCGTGATCGCGGCGGGCGCGACCTACCTGGTGGGCATGCTGATCGGCGTGGCTGCGGCAGGCTAGCCGGGTGCGACTTCCCGATCTCCCGGTCCGCGCGGTACTGGACGAGCTCAACGCCGCCCTGAGCGAGCACGGCACGACGGTCCTGGTGGCCCCGCCCGGCACCGGAAAGACGACTTTGGTGCCCCTGGCGCTACCAGGGCGGGTCGTCGTGGCGGAGCCGCGCCGGCTGGCCGCCCGGGCGGCGGCGGCCCGGATGTCGGAACTTCTGGGCGAGCCGGTCGGCGGCACGGTCGGTTACGCGGTGCGAGGCGACCGGAAAACGTCCAAGCAGACGCGGATCGAGGTGGTCACCTCCGGCCTGCTGCTGCGCCGCCTGCAACACGACCCGGAGCTGACCGGCGTCGATGTGGTGCTGCTGGACGAATGCCACGAACGCCACCTCGACGCCGACCTGCTGCTGGCGCTGCTGCTCGACGCCCGTGAGGGTCTGCGGCCCGATCTCAAGGTGTTGGCGACCAGTGCAACCGTTGCGGCGCAACGGCTCGCGCAGATCCTCGGCCCCGACACCCCGGTCATCGAGGCGCACGCCAGAACGTTTCCCATAACGACGACGTACGTGCCGCCGGCCCGGAACGAGCGCCTGGAACACCACGTGGCGAGGACCATCCACAAGGCACTGTCCGAAACGGACGGTGACATTCTCGTCTTCCTGCCGGGTGTGGGTGAAATCCGCCGCGTCACCCAGCAACTCCCCAACCTCAACGTTCTCCCCCTGCACGGCCGACTGGCCACCAAGGCCCAGGACGAGGCGCTGCGGCAGACCACGCGGCGGCGGATCGTCCTGGCCACAGCGGTCGCGGAGTCGAGCCTCACGGTGCCGGGCGTCCGCACGGTGGTGGACGCCGGCCTGGCCCGCTCGCCCCGGGCCGACCACCGCCGCGGCCTGTCCGGCCTGGTCACCACCCGGGTGTCCCAAGCCGTCGCCGACCAGCGGGCCGGCCGCGCCGGCCGGGAGGCCCCGGGCCACGTGTACCGGTGCTGGCCGGAGCACGAGCAGGCGACGCTGCCCCGCTACCCGGAGCCGGAGATCCGCACCGCCGAGCTGACCCGACTGGCCCTGGAGCTGGCCTGCTGGGGCACTCCAGACGGCGGCGACCTGGCCTGGTGGGACGCGCCGCCGCCGGGCGCCCTCGCCGCCGGCCAGCAGGTCCTCAGGGCCCTGGGCGCCCTCGATGCCCACGGCGTCACCGACCGCGGCCGCCGGATCGCCGAGCTGGGCCTGCATCCTCGCCTGGGCCGCGCCCTGCTCGACGGGGCGCAAGCGCTTGGCCCCCGGCCGGCGGCCGAGGTCGTCGCGCTGCTGGACGACGACAGCCAGGCCACCTCGAACGACGTCGAGACCGCGGTCCGGCGACTCCGCCAAGATCAGCCGAGGGCCTGGAAACGCGAGGTCGACCGGCTGGCCAAGCTGGTCGAGGGCCCCGCCAGGACACTGGACGACCCGGCTCTGGTCGTGGCCTTGGCGCACCCGGAGCGGCTGGCGCGAAGGCGTGACCAGGGCTCGCGCAGCTACCTGATGGCCGGCGGCACCGCGGTCGAGACGGACGGCCCGAACGACAGCGAGTGGCTGGCCGTGGCGGTCGCCGACCGGGAGCCGGGCCGCGCGCACGGCCGGATCCGGCTCGCCGCCCGTGCCGACCAGGAGCTGGCCGAGCGGGCCGCCCCGGCGCTGCTGACCGAGACCGACGAGGTGACCTGGGCCGGCGGCGACGTCGTCGCCCGGCACGTCCGCAAGCTCGGCGCGATCGTGCTGACCGAACGTCCGTTGGCCGATCCGAATACGGAGCAACTACACAAAGCGCTCATCGAGGGCCTGACCAGAGAAGGCGCCGCCCTGCTGCACTGGAGCCAGGACGCGACCCGGCAGCGGCAGCGGATGGAGTTCCTGCACGCGACCCTGGGCGACCCCTGGCCCGAGGTGTCGGATGACGCCATCATCCGGAATGTCGACCTGTCGACCGCCCGCCGGCGAGCCGACCTCGGCCGGATCAGCGCCCAGCACGTGCTGCAGACGATGCTGCCCTGGCCGGCCGCCGCCCGCCTGGACGAGCTGGCCCCGGACCGGATCGAGGTGCCCTCCGGCTCCCGGATCCGCGTCGACTACACCGACGAGGGCCCGGTGCTGCCGGTGAAGGTGCAGGAGACGTTCGGCTGGACCGACACGCCCCGCATCGCCGACGGCCACGTCCCCGTCCGGCTGCATCTGCTCTCCCCGGCCGGCCGCCCGGTGGCGGTCACCGGGGACCTGGCCTCGTTCTGGCGGCAGGGCTATCCGCAGGTGCGGTCCGAGCTGCGCGGCCGCTACCCAAAACACCCATGGCCGGACGATCCGCTCACGGCCACCCCTACCCGCCGCACGAAACCGCGCTGACCAGGGCATCCTGGTCGGCGTGACGAACTCGACCACCACCGACAAGCTGTTCCGGGTCGCCATCGCGATCAAGGGCCTGGACGGCCTCGGCCAGCTCGCGCTGGGCATCGTGCTGATCTTCATCCCGCCCACGGTGATCACCGGGCTGGCCAACGAGGTGGTCACCCGGGACCTGCTCGGCGACCCGGACGGCACGCTGTCCACGCACCTGCAGACCGCGGCGCACAACTTCGCGGACGGCAGCAGCCGCGGCTTCGCCATCGGCTACCTGCTGCTGCACGCCGTCATCAAGCTCGGTCTGGTGGCGGCCCTGCTGCGCAAGATCATGCCGCTCTACCCGGTGGCCGTGGTGGTGCTGGGCGCATTTGTCGTCTACGAGGTCTACCGGGCCGTCAACACCCATTCAATCGCGTTGCCGATCTTCGCCGCGATCGACATTGTGATCATCGTTCTGGTTGTCCGCGAATACGTTCAGCTGCGCCGGGAACGTGCCGCATCCGCGACGGAAGCTCACAACTGAACTGTCAAGGAACCTGGCACGTAGTGGAGTGTGACGAAGTCGAGGTCTGCCCGATTGGACTCGGCAGCCCTGGATTTGTTAGGCAGTGCAGGCCGCCTCGACCTGAAGGGGACCTTGACATGCGCCTGCGGGGATCACTACGAGCGACCGCCGCGATCGCCGTCTTGATGCTGCTGGCCGCCTGTGGGGCCAGCGGCCCGGCCGACTCCCTGACCGGGGCCGCGGCGCAGGGCAAGCTGACCATCGGCATCCGGTACGACCAGCCGGGCATCGGCGAGAAGACACTCAACGGCCTCTACCAGGGTTTCGACGTGGACGTGGCCAAGTACGTGGCCACCGAGCTGGGCGTGGACCCGGCCAACATCACGTGGAAGGAAGCCGAGCCGGCCGACCGGGAGACGCTGCTGACCAGCGGCAAGGTCGACATGGTGGTGGCCGCCTACACGATCAACGACAAGCGCAAGAAGCTGGTGGACTTCGCCGGGCCGTACTTCACCGTGGGCCAGGACCTGCTGGTGCGGCTGAGCGACACCTCGATCACCGGCCCGCAGTCGCTGAACGGCAAGAAGCTCTGCTCGGTCGCCGGCTCCACCTCGGCCCAGCAGGTGAAGGACAAGTTCGCCCAGCAGACCCAGCTGGTGGAGTACAGCCGCTACTCCGACTGCGTCACCGCGCTGCTGGCCAACATCGTCGACGCGGTCACCACCGACGACGTGATCCTGGCCGGCTACGCGGCCCAGAACCCGGAGCTGCTGCGGGTCGTCGGCAAGCCGTTCACCAAGGACTCCTACGGCATCGGCCTGCGCAAGGGCGACGCCGACGGCCAGCGGAAGGTGGACGCCGCGCTGCAGAAGATGATCTCCACCGGGGCCTGGCGGTCGGCGCTGCAGAGCAACGTCGGCAGCTCCGGCTACCAGATGCCCTCGCCGCCGGCCATCACTGAGGGCTGACCCGGAGCTAAGTTGGGGGCATGCGCCTCCTGATCGGCTTCGACCAGTACCCGTTGGAACCGTTCGCCACGCTGCTGCCGGACTGGGAGGTCGTCAAGACCTCGCCGGACCGCTTCGCCGAGCTGGCCGACGGCATGGACGTAGTGACGCCGATCGCCGCGACTGTGGACGCCGAGTTGTTGACCGCCGGCACTTTCGGGCTGGTGCAGCAGTTCGGCGTCGGCCTGGAGAAGGTCGACATCGACGCCGCGACTGAGGCCGGGGTGCTGGTGTCGCGGCTGCCCGGCGACGTCACCGGCAACGCCGACAGCGTGGCCGAGCACGCCGTACTGCTCGCGCTGGCGCTGAGCCGGGAGCTCGACGGGGCGCGCCAGGCGCTGCGCGACGGCCGCTGGTCGCAGCCGGTGGCCCGGGCGTTGTTCGGCGGCACAGTGGCGATCATCGGGCTGGGGGCGATCGGCATCGCGGCGGCGAAGCGGTTGGCGGGCTTCGGTCCCCGGCTGATCGCCGTGCGGGCGCGGCCGGAGCTGGGCGGGCCGCCCGAGGTCGAGCGGGTGTACGGCGTGGACCAGCTGCCCGAGGTGCTGGCCCAGGCCGATGTGGTGCTCAGCGCCCTGATGTTCGGCGAGCACAACCGGAACTTCTTCGACGCAGGAGCTTTCGCGGCGATGAAGCCGGGCGCGCTGTTCGTGAACGTGGCCCGGGGCGGACTGGTCGACGAGGCCGCCCTGTTGGCAGCGCTGGAATCCGGGCACATCGGCGGGGCCGGGCTGGACGTGCACGCCGTCGAGCCGGCCGATCCGGCAGGCCCGTTGGTCAACCACCCCAAGGTGATCGCCACGCCGCACATCGCCGGTGTGACCCAGCAGATGATGCAGCGCTCGCTGATCGCCTTCACCGACAACCTGAAGCGCTACGCGGCCGGCGAGACTCTACTGTGGACGGTGAACGAGCCGTCACAGGTAGCGCAGCGCCGGCCACAGGGCTGACCACGGCTGGTCGCGGTTGGCGGCCAGGTAGATCGGCGAGCCCTGGTAGCCGTTGGGCACGCCGAGGTGATTGTCCACTGTGGCCACTCGGGTGACGGTGGCGAAGTGCCGCCGGATGTCGTCGGAGTGGCTGTTGCCGACGTAGAGGATGTTCGTCGCGCTCTCCGGCGGCGCCCCGAAGTACCAGTAGCCGCGGTTGGGGCTGTACGGGGCCGGCAGACCGTGTTCGGGGCCGTACATGGACATCGCGCTGGCCGCCCAGTAGGTGTCGCCGACGATCGCCGTGTGCGCGCGGACGTCGTCCGGCAGCGCGTGGTAGGCGGCGGCGACCTCGTCGGCCATGGCCGGCCAGCCGACGCTCTCCAGGTCCACGAAGTACACGGCCTCGCTGGCAGTGCGCAGCGATTCCACCGGCCGGACCGGCAGTGCGGCGACCACCAGCGCGACCGACACCAGGAACGCCGGCCACGCCACCCAGGGCAGCCACCGCCGCCGGCCGTCCAGACCGACCGCGCCGAAGGCCCACAGCACCGGCAGGATTCCGCCGGCGTAGTACGGCCGGCCGCCGGTGACGATGAACACGACGATCAACCCGATCGCCGTGATGCCGAGGAACCTGAACCGCGGCAGGGCAAGTGCGCGCCACAGGCCGTACAGCGCGAGCGGGACGCCGACAACTCCGACGTAGAAGCCGAGGACCAGCAGGAAGCCGCCAGGGCCGCCGACCGTGGCACGCACTTCGGCCGCGATCGCGTTGGTCATCTGGATCTGCGGCCAGCCGTTGCGGGCCTGCCAGAGCAGCTGCGGCACGGAGGTCAGCCCGGCGATCGCCGCCCCGAGCCACAACATCTTGCTGCGCAACAGATCCCGCGGCCCGGCGACCAGGATCGCCAGGCCGGCGACGAGCCAGAAGAACACGATCAGCCACTTCACCTGCAGCGAGACCGCGGTGACCAGGCCCGCCCAGAGCAGCAGCTTGTCCTCGCGGGTGCGGACCCAGCGCACCAACAGCCACGTGATCACCGTCCACAGGAACGGGTCCACTGTGGACGTCGCCAGCAGATGGCCGCCGGCGGCCAGGAACGGCGCCACGGTGTAGCTGCCGGCCGTGAGGACCTGCGCCCGGCGGGTGCCGCCGAGCTCCCGGGCCGTCATGGCGGCGAAGAACACGCCCGCCACCGTGACGAGGATCGCCGGAATCCGCAGTGCCACCACAGATCCCGGCGCGACCGTGTCGGCGATCAGCGCCAGCAGCGGCGTCAGCGGCGGCTGGTCGGCGTAGCCGAAGTCCAGATGGTGGCCGGCGGCGATGAAGTACAGCTCGTCGCCGAAGTAGCCGTAGCGGCCGCTGGTGGCCAGCAGGGCGACCCCCAGCAGGCCGGCGATGATCGCCACGGGCCGCACGGCAAGTGCGGCGACCGCCACGACCGGCTTGGGGGAGTTGACCGTGGTCTCCTCGATCTGCCGCACTTGCCGTTCCCCCCTTGATGCGCGGCCTGTCCCGCGACAACCACCATCCAACTCGGACGGACCGCTGCGGGGACAGCCCGGAAAGTGCCCGGCAACCCCTACTTTCGTAGGGGGTCGCGGCGACCTGAGGCGGATTGTCGGGCTGAGTGTCTTTGGGCTGGGTATCGTCGGGTGGTGACCGCACCGCGCTGGCGCGACGCCTTCTTCCTGCTGTCGCCGTTAGTCACGGTGGTCGCCGTCATCCTCCTGGTCTGGATCGGCTACGGGCCGCCGCAGTCGTTCTACGACTGGTCGCAGACGCTGATCCAGATGCCGGCGGCGATCGCCCTGCTGTGGCACCGCCGGTTCCCGGTGGTGGTGCTGGCGGTCTGCGCGGCCACGGCGATCGCCCAGATGTACTCGGCCTACACCGATCCGCTGCTGTTCATCGGCCGGCCGAGCGAGACCGCCCAGTGGGTTCCGCTGGCCACGCCGTTCGCGATCGGCAGCGCGATCAAGCGGCTGCCCCGCTCGTGGCCGACGTGGATCCTCACCGCGGCCCTGATCGCCATCTCCACCCGGCCGTGGATCCCCTCGTTCGACACCGTCACCTCCGGCGTGCTGTTCACCGCGCTGCCGGCCCTGTTCGGGCTCTACATCCAGAACCGAGGCCAGCTGATCCAGGCGCTGACCGAGCGAGTCGAGCGGGCCGAGCGGGAGCAGGAGCTGCTGGCCGAGCAAGCCCGTGCCGACGAGCGGGTGAAGCTGGCCGGCGAGATGCACGACGTGGTCACCCACCGGGTGAGCCTGATGGTGCTGCAGGCCGGGGCGCTGCGGATCACCGCCGCCGACGACGCCACCCGGGCCGCGGCCGAGGAGCTGCGCGAGGCCGGCTGCCAGGCCCTCACCGAGTTACGGGACCTGGTCGGCGTGCTGCGGACCCACGCCGAGGAGGGCGTGGCCGAGCCGACCGACGCCGTGCGGCTGCCCGACCTGGCCGAGCTCGTCGCCGAGTCCGAGGGCGTCGGCATGTCCGTGGAGCTCATCGTGGACGGCAATCCCCTGCTCACGGCCCCGGTCGTGGGCCGCACGGCGTACCGCGTGGTGCAGGAGGCGCTGACCAACGTCCGCAAGCACGCGCCGGGAGCCCGGACCCGGGTGCACGTCCGCTACGGGGCCGACCGGGTACGGCTCACCGTGCGCAACAGCGCGCCCGAGGAGGAAGTCGACCACGAGCTCGGCGGCAGCGGCTCCGGCACCGGGCTCCTCGGCCTGCGGCAGCGGGTCGAGCTGGTCAGCGGCCGGTTCACCGCTGCCGCGCGACCCGACGGCGGCTTCGAGGTCGATGCCATACTGCCCGTGTTCGTACCTACGGCGGAGAGTCATGGCGGCTGACGAGATCAAGGTCCTGGTCGTGGACGACGAGCCCATGGTGTGCGCCCACCTGCGCACCATTCTCGGCTCCGCCCCCGACATCACCGTCGTCGACGCCGCCCACGACGGCGCCGCCGCCGTGGAGGCCGTGGTCCGCCACCAGCCCCACGTCGTGCTGATGGACCTGCGGATGCCCGGCGTGGACGGCCTCACCGCCATCGAGCGCATCGCCGGCCTGCCCTCGCCGCCCACCGTCGTCGCCCTCACCACGTTCGACGCCGACCAGTACGTCATCCGGTCGCTGCGCGCCGGGGCCGCCGGCTTCCTGCTCAAGTCGACCCCGCCCGAGGACCTGATCAGCCTGGTCCGCGTCGCCGCCGACGGCCACACCGTGCTCTCCCCCGCCGCCACCCAGCGGCTCGTCGCCGCCTCCGCCGCCGAGCAGGCCGCCCGCGACAAGGCCCTGTCCCTGGTCGGCGACCTCACCGAACGCGAGGTCGACGTGCTCACCTGTCTCGGCGAGGGCCTGTCCAATGCCCAGATCGCCGACCGGCTGCACCTGTCCGAGGCCACCGTGAAGGGCTACGTGTCGCGGATGCTGGTCAAGCTGGACTGCGCCAACCGCACCCAGATCGGCCTGCTCGCCTACGACGCGGGGCTCGTCACCCGCTGAAGGCCGTCCAACATCACGGCCAGCAGCTGGTCGAACAGCTCCGGCGAGTTCTCGGTGGCCAGCACCAGGCCGTGCACCAGGGCGACGAGGTGGGCCCTGGCCACGTCGGGCCGCACCGCCCCGGCCGCCTGGGCCCGGTGCAGCACGCGGTCGCCGGCCTCCTGCGCGGCCGCGCAGGCCTCGTCGAACTCGGTCCGGTCGCCGAGCTGCTGGGACAGCACGCCGGCGGCGAGGCCACGGTAGATCCGGCCGTGCCTGGACATGGCGAGGATCCAGTTGGCCATCGCCTCGCCCGGTTCCTGCTGGACCAGCTCTTGCTCGGCGTAGGCGGTCAGGCCGCGGAGCTGGTCGGACAGCAGCGCCGTCAGCAGCGTCTCGCGGGTGGGAAAGTGCCGGTACAGCGTGCCGATGCCCACCCCGGCCCGGCGGGCGATGTCCTCCAGTGAGGCGTCCGCGCCGCGCTCGGTGAACGCCTCGTGGGCGCAGGCCAGCAGGCGCTCGTAGTTGCGCCGGGCGTCGGCACGCATCGAATACTCCCTTGCACAACCGGAGGCAGCCTCCGTATCGTGGTATCCGGAGGCCACCTCAGCTTAGGGGGAGAGATGGATCTGGGCAGCATCGGCGTGTGGACGTTCGCCTTCGACGGCCAACCAGCCGGCGAAGTCCGGGAAGCCGCCGCGGAGCTGGACGAACTCGGCTACGGGGCGATCTGGTTCGCCGAGAGCACGGGGCGGGAGGCGCTGACCCAGGCGTCCCTGCTCCTGCACGCCACCAATCGCCTCACGGTGGCCACGGGCATCGCCCGGACCGTCGGGAGGGACCCGGCGGTCATGGCGCTGGCGCACCACACGCTCACAGAGGCGTTCCCCGAGCGCTTCCTGCTCGGCCTTGGCGGTCATCGGTCGCCGAAGCAGGAGCCCGGCATCACCGGCGCCGGCGACCCGCGGCCGATCGACACCATGCGGGACTACCTGGACGCGATGGACGCGGTGCCGGGATTCAGCGTGCGACCAAGGCGCGCCTTGGCAGCACTGGGGCCACAAGCGCTGAAACTCGCGGCCGAGAAGACTTGGGGCGCGCACACCTACTTCGTGCCCGTCGAACACACGGCGCAGGCCCGGGAAATCCTCGGCCCCGAGGCGCTGCTGGCCGTGGAGCTGCCGGTGGTGTTGGGCCACGACCGGGAGGTGGCACGGGCGCGGGTCGGCGGCGGTTTCCGGGCCCGGCACTACGCGAACAACCTGCGGCGGCTCGGTTTCACCGAGGACGACCTGGCCGGCAGCGACCGGCTGGTGGACGCGCTCGTCGTCACCGGAGACGTGGACGCCGTCGCCAAGCGGATACAGGAACACCTGGATGCCGGCGCGAACCACGTCTGCGTCGAAGTGCTCACCGCGGACTCGCAGCGCCTGCCGCGCGCCGAGTGGCGGGAACTGGCAAGCCTTGTCTGACGATCAGGGGGACAACATGGATCTGGGCAGCATCGGCGTGTGGACGTTCGCGTTCGAGGGGCAGCCGGTCAGTCGGCTCAGGGAAGCGGCGGCGGAGCTGGACGAGCTCGGCTACGGGGCGATCTGGTTCGGCGAGGCGTTCGGGCGGGAGGCGCTGAGCCAGGCTTCGCTGCTTCTGCACACCACGAACCGAATCGTGGTGGCGACGGGCATCGCCCGGGCGTCGCTACGCGACCCGCTGGCCATGGCGGCGGCCCAGCTGACACTCACCGAGGCGTTCCCCGAGCGCTTCCTGCTCGGCCTCGGCGGTCACCGGTCGCCGAAGCAGCAATCAGTGCCGGGCATGAACGGGCTCGTCGCGCCCGACCCGCAGCCGCTGGAGACCATGCGGGACTACCTGGACGCGATGGACAAGGCGCCGCTCCAGGGTTTCGACGTGCGACCAAGGCGGGTCCTCGCGGCATTGGGGCCACAAATGCTGAAACTCGCGGCGGAGAAGACCGAGGGCGCGCACCCGTACTTCGTGCCGGTGGAGCACACGGCCAAGGCGCGGGAAGTCCTCGGGCCCGAGCCGCTGCTGGCGGTGGAGCAAGCGGTCGTGCTGGGCGACGACCGCGACGTGGCCCGCGCGCACGTCGGCGGCTACCTGGCGGCCCGGCACCAGACGAACAACCTGCGGCGACTGGGTTTCACCGACGCCGACTTCGCCGACGGCGGCAGCGACCGGCTGGTCGACGCGATCACCGTGGTCGGCGACGTGGACGCCATCGCCCAGCGGGTGCGGCAACACCTGGATGCCGGCGCGAACCACGTCTGCATCCAGGTGCTCACCGCGGACTCCCCACGCCTTCCGCGCGCCGAGTGGCGGGAGCTGGCCGGCCTTATCCGACGTCCCGCCGCCTGAACCCGACCAGCCCGGCGGCAGTCAGTGCCACCGTGACGACCACCAGCCACACCAGGGGCGTCGCGGTGAACGTGCCGCCGGGCAGCTTGGGCAGGTGGGTGAACGGCGAGATGTCCAGCGCCCACTGGCTGAGCTGGAACAGCGAGCCGAGCTGGCCGAGCAGCAGGAAGACGACCAGCGCGGCCCAGGCCAGCGAAGTCAGCCTCGGCAGCAGCCCGAACAGCGCGGTGGCGATGCCGGCCAGCACCCACACCGCCGGCACCTGGACCATGGCCGCGCCGAGCAGCCGCGGCAGTTGGCCGCCGACGTCGCCCTGGCTGAGGCCGACGGCCAGCCCGATGGCGGCGCCGGCCACCGCCAGCAGGAACGCGCTGCCCAGCAACGCGAAGGCCAGATGGCTTGCCGCCCAACGGAGTCGGGCGACGGAGCCGGCCAGCACCGGCTCGGCCCGCGACGCCGTCTCCTCGGCCCGCAGCCGCAGCGTGGCCTGGATGGCGTACACCGAGACCGCGAGGGCGATCACATCCAGGATCGCGGCCATGAACGAGTCCACAATGGACTGCTGGCCGCCGATCTGTTGCAGCGCCTGGGCGACCTGCGGGCTACTGTCCAGGATGCTCTTGAGGCTCTGCGAGATCCCGCCCAGCGCCCCGGCCATCACCACGATGCCGAAGGCCCAGCCGATGAGGATGCCCCGCTGCAGCCGCCAGGCCAGGCCGAACGTGCCGAACCGCCCGGCGGGCCGGCCGGGACGCTCGGGCAGCATGCCGGCCCCGATGTCCCGGCGGCCCACCAGCGCGTAGCCGATGCCCAGCAGCACAACGGAAATCGCCCCGTACAGGGCCAGCACCCAGAACCGTTCGCCCGCGAACGGGCGCATCTGCTGCGACCAGCCGATCGGGCTGAGCCACGACAGCCAGCGCGGGCCGTCCTCGGCCGCGGAGTCGCCGGCCGCGCGCAGCAGGTAGGCCGCGCCGATCACGATCCCGCCGGTTCCGTTGGCCGCGCGGGAACTCGAGCTCACCTGGACGGCGACGGCCGTCACCGCCGAGAAGAACCACACACAGCCGCCGATGCCCAGCCCCATCGCGAACGACCCGGCCGCCGGCAGGCCCTGGGCCGTCAGGGCGAGGCCGATCAGCAGCGCGTAGACCACGCCGGCCCCGAACACCACGATCAGCGTCGCGGTGAGCTTGGCGTGCCGGCCCACGACACCGGAGCCGAGCAGTTCGTGCCGGCCGGTCTCCTCGTCGGCCCGGGTGTGCCGGACGGTCATGAACACGGCCATCAGACCGACCAGGACGCAGGCCACGGCGCCGTACTTCCACTCGGTCATGCCGCCGATGGTGTCCAGCCCCTGGGCCGGGCCGCTCAGCGCCAGCACCGACGGGTTGTTCACGATCGTCGCCGCGAACTCCTGCCGCGACTGCACCGTCGGGTACAGCTGGGCGAAGCTGGACGCCGTCGCGGCGACGATGCCGGTGATGACCAGGATCCACACCGGCAGCTGGATCCGCTCCCGGCGCAGCACCAGCCGCACCAGGGAGCCGGTGCCCACCACCGTGTTCACGCCTGCACCTCGTAGTGCCGCAGGAACAGCTGCTCCAGCGTGGGCGGCTGGCTGACCAGGCTGCGCACGCCGAACTCGGTCAGCTTGCGCAGCACCGCGTCCAGCTCAGCGGTGTCCACCTCGAACTGGACCCTGTTGCCCTGCGCCGAATAGTCGTGCACGCCGGTCATCGTGTCCACACCGGACAGTGGCGCGCCCAGCTCGGCTGTGATCGAGGTCCGGGTCAGGTGCCGCAGCTCGGCCAGCGTGCCGGACTCGACCGTCCGGCCGCCGCGGATGATGCTGACCCGGTCACACAGCGCCTCGACCTCGGCCAGCACGTGGCTGGACAGCAGCACGGTCCGGCCGTCCTGGCGCTCGCGGGCGACGCAGTCCCGGAACACCTCCTCCATCAACGGGTCCAGCCCGGAGGTCGGCTCGTCCAGGATGAGCAGCTCCACATTGGACGCCAGCGCGGCGACCAACGCGACCTTCTGCCGGTTGCCCTTGGAGTAGGTTCGGCCCTTCTTGGTCGGGTCGAGGTCGAAGCGCTCCAGCAGGTCCTTGCGGCGCTTGGGATCCAGCCCGCCGCGCAGCCGGCCGAGCAGGTCGATCACCTCGCCGCCGGACAGCGTCGGCCAGAGCGTGACATCGCCGGGCACATAGGCCAGGCGGCGGTGCAGCTCGGTGGCGTCCCGCCAGGGATCGCCGCCCAGCAGCTCGGCGCGGCCGCCGTCGGCGCGCAGCAGGCCGAGCAGAACACGAATGGTGGTGGACTTCCCGGCGCCGTTCGGGCCCAGGAAACCGTGCACCTCGCCGGTGTTCACCGTGAGGTCCAGTCCGTCCAACGCCTGGGTCCGGCCGAACGCCTTGCGCAGTCCGGACACCGAGATGGCGGTAGTCATGCCGTCAAGCTACACTCATTTCACAAATTCGTGAAGCTAGTGAACTCAGATGGGTGAGAGGATGGCTGGGTGACCGAGCGCGACGACGAGGCCGTGTCGAAGTTCATCGAACGGTTCGCCCTGGTGCTGGCCGACTCCGGCGTGCCCCGCATGCCGGCCAGGGTGTTCGTCGCGCTGCTCGCGTCCGAGAACGGCCAGCTCACCGCCGGCGAACTGGCTGAACAGCTCTCGGTCAGCCCCGCCGCCGTCTCCGGCGCCGTGCGCTACCTCACCCAGGTGCACCTGATCGTGCGGGAGCGCGAGCCCGGCTCCAAGCGCGACCACTACCGGGTCCGCGGCAACAGCTGGTACGAGTCCGCGATGAACCGCGAGCGCCTGCTCACCCTGTGGTCCGAGGCCCTCCTGGAGGGCGTCGACGCCGTCGGCCGGTCCACCGACGCCGGCTCCCGGCTGCGCGAGTCGGTGGAGTTCTTCGAGTTCCTCCGGGTCGAGATCCCGATGGTGCTGGAACGCTGGCGGTCACGTAACGCCACGAACTAGCCCGGCGATCATGCGGTGGTCCACCCAGTCCGCCGAAATTTCCCTGACGCCACAACCGTAACGTCGGAGCCGGTCAGCACGACAGAGATCACCGAAGCGATCCCGACCAGGCACCCGCAAGACCACGACACCCATCGCACCGCCGCCGACGGCCCCGGTCGTTCGGTCACGGTTGGTGACCACGCGAGCCGTCGCAGCTGTGCTTCGTCCCCCGCCGACGCACAGCCGGGCGGCACCGGTCGCCGCGCCCGCCTCCCCTCCGGGCCCGGCGGCATCGTCGAACCACCACCCAAGCGAGGGGCCGGTTCCAGCCCCCAGGAACCGGCTTCTCGCGTTTAAGTCAGGCGCGGCTGATCCGAAGTTGCGGCGGCACTGTGTCCACGCCGCCGCCGTCCGCCACCCGGGTCGCCCAGCCGACCAAGCCGGCGACATCGATTCCGTACGGACTCTCCCCGCTGTACGGCTCGATGTTGCCGGCTCCCCGGCGCAGCAGGGACATCGCGCCGGTGCGGTTGCCGCGGGCGGCGTGGGTGAGGCCGACGGCCAGCTGGGCCATGCCCCGCCACAGCTGCCGGTGCGGCTCGTCGGCCGACTTCCAGGCGTCCTCCAGCACCTCGTGGGCGTGGAACGGGCGGCCGCGATCGAGCAGGTCCTGGGCCTCGGCAAGCGTTTGCGACGGCGTGCGGATGATGCCTTCCGGCTGGCGCTCGACGCCGGGGGCGCCGTGCGCCATCGGCCGGCCGAGCCCGTCGCGCGGACGCGCGTTGCGGGCCCGGCCGGCCGCGTCCCGATCCCTGTCGTCCATGGCCCGATTCTCTCAGGCGCGCATCACCGTCGCGATGGGGATGCGCGCCGCCCGCAGCGCCGGCACGAAGCCGCCGAGCAGGCCGGCGATCAGCCCCGCGGCCACACCGGCGACCCCGGCCTGCCACGGGAAGGCCAGGTCGTGCAGGAACGCGAACTGCGAACGGCTGCCCAGCAGCATGCCGGCGACTCGTAGGCCCAGCACCCCGGCGCCGATCGCCAGCGCCGACGTGAAGAGGCCGGTCAGCAAGGTTTCCGCGAGCACGATGCCGGCCAACAGCAATCGAGGTGTGCCCAAAGCCCGGCGCAGCGCGAACTCCTCCACGCGTTCGCCGACCGTAGCCAGACCGACGTTGAGGATGCCGGCCACGCCGATCAGCAGCACCAGCGCGGCCATGCCAAGGAAGATCCAGCGCATCACGGCCAACTGCTCGGCCACGTGCTCCTTGGAGTTGATGGGCCGTACGTTGATCTGGTCGGCCGGCACCCCGGCGGCGACCAGCCGGGCCTTGAGCGTCTGCTGCAACGCGGTCTCGGCCGGCGACATCAGGACCCGAAGCTGGGTGTTGCCGTTGGTGGGCAGCCAGTTGGCCAGTTCGTCGTAGCGGACGTAGGCGGTAGGAGCGTAGCCGCCGTCGTCGACCACCCCGATGATCTGCGGCGTCGGATCGTTGGCCCCGCCGGTGATGTGCATCTGGGCCGGGATCCGGTAGCGCTGGAACGCCGCGGCCGCCTTGGTGTTGAGCACGATGCGCGGCGCGAGCGAGGGCGGCGACGTGAAGTCCAGCCACTGCCCGGACTGCAGGCGGTACGGCTGGAACTGGCGGACGTCGCCAGTCATGGCGTTCAGGCCGAGTTCGATCGCCTTGCCCGGCGGACCCTGGGCCACGTCCTGGTCCGGGCCGCACGGGCCGTAGCCCGAGCAGTAGTAGCCGCCGCTGAACGGCTCGTCGATCGGGCCGCCGCCCTTGTTGATCGGGGTGACGTTCGGTTCGCCGATGACGGCGTGCGCGCCGCTGACCGCGACCGCGTGTTGCCGGCCCCGCAAGGCGTCCAGCACGACCGCCGGGGCCTTGTCGTTCTGCGGCAGGTACATCTGCTGCGTGCCGTCGACGCCCTCGATCAGCTCGATGTTGCCCAGCGCCGCCTGCTCGGCGACCTGGGAACCGGCCTGCACCGCGACGACCGCGAGCACGCCGAGGAACAGGCTGACCATGGACAGCAGGGTGCGCAGCTTGCGGGACCGGATGCCCTGCAGGCCGATGATCAGCGCCGAGCGCAGCTTGCCGGACAGCCGGATCACGCCGTCACCGCCCCGAGCACGCCGTCGGACAGGTGCAGCACACTGCCCATGCGGGCGGCGTGGTCATGGTCGTGTGTCACGAGAATCAGGCCGCAGCCCCGGTCGGTCGCCGACCGCAGCACCTCGACCACCAGGTTGCCGGTCTCCGAGTCGAGCGCGCCGGTCGGCTCGTCGGCCAGCAGGATCTTCGGGTCGCGGACCAGGGCGCGGGCGATGGCCACCCGCTGCTGCTCGCCGCCGGACAGCCGGGCCGGGCGGTGCTTGGCCAGGTGGGCGACGCCGACCTGTTCCAGCGCCGCCATCACCTTGGCCCGGCGCTTGCGGCGCGGCAGCCAGCCCTGGCCGTTGACCAGCGCCATCGCCACGTTCTGGGCCGCGGTCAGGTGCTTGAGCAGGAAGAACCGCTGGAACACGAAGCCGAACTCCCGGCTGCGCAGGATCGCCGCCCGGCGCTCGGAGATCCGGGTGATGTCGTTGTCCCGCAACAGATACTGCCCCTGGTCGGGCCGGTCGAACAGGCCGATCAGGGACAGCAGGGTGCTCTTGCCGGAACCGGAGCGCCCGAGCACGGCGATGCTCTGTCCACCGTGGAGCGTGAGGTCGACGCCGTTCAGCACCGTGCGCGGCTCTTCCTGGCCGGTCAGCGTCTTGGTCACGCCGCTCAGCCGGATCAGCGGTTC
The DNA here is from genome assembly GCF_018263855.1 of Kutzneria sp. CA-103260. GTDB lineage: Bacteria > Actinomycetota > Actinomycetes > Mycobacteriales > Pseudonocardiaceae > Kutzneria. The sequence continues at coordinate 7,580,368 of NZ_CP073318.1, forward strand.
GGTCATCGCGTCGGACCGCCGGCCTGTTGCTGCGGCTGCGGCAGGTTCGGACCCGGCACCGCGACCGTCTCGTCGCCGTTGAGGCCGGACTTGATCTCGATGACCTTGCCGTCGGTGAGGCCGAGGGTGACGTCCTTGGTCTGGCGGTGGCCGTCCACGACCACGTCCACCTTGCCGTTGCCCTGGCTGCCGGCAACCGCTTCCACCGGCAGGGTCAGCACGTTCTGGGCGGTGGCCGTGACCACCTGCAGCGTCGCCGCCACACCGTTGATCATCTTCACGCCGGCCGGCGGCGTGCAGACCAGGCGCAGGCCGGTCGGGTCCGACTGCTGCGGCGACTGCTGCGGCGGCAGGCCGGTCGGGAACGGGGCGTTGGACGGCTTCGTGGGCTGGGTCGGGGTCGTCGGCGACGGCGGCGCCGGCGTGCCGGCCGGGAGGGCCGCGATGGTGCCGAGGACCGTGCACTGGAACGGGCCAGGGCCGTCCTTGATCTGCGCCTGCACCGTGCCCGGGGCGTTCGCGATGCGGTACGCCTGCGAACCGTCGAGGTCCGCCACGATGCCGTAGCCCGCGTACTTCGCCGACGCCACCGGCATACCCGCCGTCACTGTCGACTTGTCGTCCACCAACCGGCCGCTGAACGTCGCGCCCGCCGGCACGTCCACCCGCGTCGCCTTGCCGTTGGCCCAGACGTTGGCCACCTGTGTCGACGTCGTCGGTGTCGCGTCCGGCTGCTTCACGTCCAGGTAGCGCACCTGGCCGTCGATCGGCGCCGGCACCCCGAACACCGGGTCCAGCGCCACCTTGCCGGTGAGGCTCACCTGGTTGCTCAGGTCCTGGTGGGCCGGCTTCACCGTGGTCATCGTCGTGTCGCGGGCAGCGAGGCCCGGCGGCTCCGGCGCGGGTCCGCCGGCGGAGCAGGCGGCCGTGAGCAGGGCGGCCGCGCACACGCCGGCGAGGACAGTTTTCCGCACTGATCCCCCATGGTCGGTTCGTCGGAAGGGTCAACCCAACCAGACGACGCCCGAGATGGGTGAAGCGTTGCGTGTTTTCGCGGAATCGTCACATAGTGAATTCGTCCGGATCGGCCGCGGCCCAGTCCCGGGCCCAGCGCGGCGGCGGCTCGGCCAGCAACTGGCCCGGTTCCAGCCATTCGTACAGCTCGGCGTAGCTGCGGACGGAGACCGGGGTGGTGCGGCGGCAGAGCATGTGCGGGCGCAGGTCCTCGGGGCCGCGCAGGCCCATCGAGGACATGATCTGCACGGCGCTGCGCACCGTGGACTGCTGGAACCGTTGCACCCGCAAGGACTTGTCCTCGACGTCCAGCGCCCGGGCCCGCCGCGGGTCCTGGGTGGCGACGCCGACCGGGCAGGTGTTGGTGTGGCAGCTCTGGGCCTGGATGCAGCCGACCGCGAACATCATCGCCCGGGCCGCGTTGGTGTAGTCGGCCCCCTGCAGCAGGCGTTTGACGATGTCGCTGCCGGTCGCGACCTTGCCGCTGGCGCCGATCCTGATCCGGTCCCGCAGCCCGGTCCCGACCAGCGCGTTGTGCACGGTGATCAGGCCCTCGGTCAGCGGCGTGCCGAGGTTGTCGGCGTACTCCAGCGGGGCCGCGCCGGTGCCACCCTCGGCGCCGTCCACGATGATGAAGTCCGGCCCCGTGCCCTCCGCCAGCATCGCCTTGCACACAGCCAGGAACTGGCGGCGGGATCCCAGGCAGAGCTTGAAGCCCGCTGGCTTGCCGCCGGCCAGCTCCCGCATGCGGGCGATGAAGCGGACCAGTTCGCGGGGCGTGTCGAAGACCCGGTGATACGGCGGCGAGATCACCGTCTGGCCGATCGGAACGTCCCGAACCGAGGCGATCTCGGCGTTGACCTTGCTGCCCGGCAGCACACCGCCGACGCCCGGCTTGGCCCCCTGCGACAGCTTCAGCGACACGCAGCGCACGCTGTCGTGGGCCGCTTTGTCCGCGAACTCCCGTTCGTCGAAGTCGCCGTTCTTGGTGCGGCAGCCGAAGTAGCCGGTGCCGATCTCCCACACCACGTCCCCGCCGTGCCGCAGGTGGTACTCGGACAGGCCGCCTTCCCCGGTGTCGTGGGCGAATCCGCCGAGCTTGGCCCCCTTGTTCAGGGCCAGCACGGCGTTCGCCGACAGGGAGCCGAAACTCATCGCCGACACGTTCAGCAGCGACATCTCGTACGGCTTGGTGCAGTCCGGCCCGCCGATCGTCACCCGCGGCGGCTGATCCGGGACCGGCCGCGGGTGGATCGAGGCGGTGAGGAACTCGTAGCCGTTCGCGTAGACATCCCGTTCCGTGCCGAACGGCTCCTCCGCGTCGGTGCCCTTGGCCCGCTGGTAGACGATGCTGCGCACGTCGCGGTCGTACGGGCGGCCGTCGAAGTTCCGTTCGATGAAGTACTGCTGCAACTCCGGCCGCAGAGCCTCCAGCAGGAAGCGCATGTGCCCGAGCACCGGGTAGTTGCGCAGCACCGAATGCCGCCGCTGGACCAGGTCGTGGACGCCCAGGGCGGCCACCGCCAGCAGCGGGACCGTCAGGAACAGCCACCACGGCGAGACCGCGACGTCCAACGTGACCGAGGCCAGCGCCACCAGGCCCAGCACCGCCACCACAGTGATCCGCACGGGGAAAGTCAACACCGGTCACCGCGGGATCGCATCCCCTGGTGGAATAGTGCGGGCCATGCCGAGGAAGACCGCGACGGCGCGGCGGGCCGAGGTGCTCGACGAGACGCTCACCCAGATCCGCGCGCTGGGCATGGCCGCCGTGCGGGTGGCCGATGTGGCCGAGGCCAGCGGCGTCAGCCCCGCCTTGATCATCTACCACTTCGGCACCAAGGAGCGGCTGCTGTCCGAGGCCCTGGTGCACGCCTGCGCGCAGGATCTGTCTACTTTGGACTCCATCGTCACCGGCCCCGGCTCGCCCGCCGCCCGCCTGCTGGCCGCCCTGGACTGGTACTCGCCCACCGGTCCCGCCCGGGGCTGGACCATCTGGATCGACGCGTGGTCCGTGGCCATCCGCGACCGGGCCCTGGCCAAGGTGCTGGCCGACCTCCAGCGCCGGTGGACCGACGCCATCGCCGCCGTGATCGACGACGGCGTGGCCGCCGGCGTGTTCCACACCGCCGACTCCGCGGCCGCCGCCGCCCGCCTCACGTCCTTCTTGGACGGTCTCGCCGTCCGGTCCGTGGTGCACAAGGCCCGACTACCCCGGCGCGAGCTCCGTTCGTGGCTGATCAACCAGTTGACCTGCGAGCTCTCCGTCGACGCCACAGTGTTGCCCAACGCTTAGCAAACCTTTTCTTGACACTTCGTCCAGAGCCCTCCCATACTGAATCGCAGTTCAGTACGGGAGGTGTCCTTGGCCGCGCTGCTTGAGGTGACGTGGACCGATCCGGTCACCGACCGCAAGGGCTATCTGGTCATCGACCGCCTGGTTCGCGGCGTCTGCTCCGGCGGGCTGCGGATGCGGGCCGGCTGCACCCTCGACGAGGTGCGGGGTCTCGCCGCCGGCATGACCCGCAAGGAAGCCCTCTACTACCAGCCCTCCAACCGCTACGTTCCCCTCGGCGGCGCCAAGGGCGGTATCGACTGCGACCCGCACGATCCCCGTATGCGGGGCATCCTCACCCGCTACCTCCAGGGCGTCCAGGCGCTGCTCGAACGCCACTGGACCACCGGCGAAGACCTTGGCCTGCAACAGAAACTCATCGACGAGGTCATCACCGAGATCGGACTGGAGAGCTCCATCCAGGCCGTCTACCCCCTGCTGCCCGACAAGGCCGCCGCCACCGGCCGGCTCCGCCGGGCCTTCGCGCTGGACGTCGATGGCATCAGCCTCGGCGACCTCTCCGGCGGTATCGGCGTCGCCGAAGCGGTTCTGACCTCCCTCACCGAGCTCGGCCGCCCCATCGAGGGCACCCGCGCCGTCATCCAGGGCTTCGGCTCCATGGGCGGCTCCACCGCCCGCTACCTCGCCCAGGCCGGTCTCCGCATCGTCGCCGTCGCCGACGCCCTCGGTGTCATCGCCAACCCCGCCGGCCTCGACGTCGAGCTCCTTCTCCGCTCCCGCAACGCCTTCGGCGAGATCCCCCGCTCCGGCCTACGCCCCGCCGACCAGCAGCTTTCCCTGGACTCCTGGCTCTCCGTCGACACCGACGTCCTCGTCCCCGCCGCCGTCTCCTACTGCATCACCCCCGCCAACCAGCACGAGGTCACCGCCTCCCTCATCGTGGAGGCCGCCAACCTCCCCGTGCTGCCCGCCGCCGAGTCCCTGCTCACCGCCCGCGGCGTCCACGTGGTCCCCGACTTCGTCGCCAACTCCGCCACCAACGCCTGGTGGTGGTGGACCCTCTTCGGCGACATCGACGCCTCCGTCTCCCAGGCCACCATGCAGATCCGCGGTGAGATGCGCCGCATCCTCGCCACCGTCTTCTCCCTGGCCCGCGCCAACGACATCCCGCTCCGCCAGGCCGCCCTGGCCTTCACCACCGAGCAGCTGACCACCATCTCCACGCTGCCGTGAGTCCAGGCCGTCGACACTCGACCGACCCGGACGACTAGAGCGAGCACCTCCCCTCACAACCCCACCCATCGTGCCCGACCCTCTTGCCGCTCTTGTTTTAGTCATCTAGACTAAAATTGGGTCGGCGAGACGGGGGGTGCTGATCCGACGACCGGAGGGGAGCAAGCGATGGGGTACGGCCACTGGGACGACAACGCCTTCCAGGCGGCGCGGACGTTCCGCGCCAGTCGGGGGATCGACGACTTCGGCTACACCGCGGACCTGCGTGACCAGGACTGTTCGACGTGGCGGGCGCACCCGGCGCTGGACCCCCGGGACGCGTTCCGGGAGAGCCGGGACAGCGCGGACCACGCCAGCTCACTGCCGATCGCGGTGCTGTTCGACGTCACCGGGTCGATGGGGGCGGTGCCGCGGATCATGCAGAGCAAGCTCGGCCGGCTGCACGGTCTGTTGCGCAGCAAGGGATACGCCGACGACCCGCAGATCCTGTTCGGCGGCATCGGCGACGCCGACAGCGACCGGGTGCCGCTGCAGGTCGGCCAGTTCGAGTCGGACAACCGCATGGACGAGCAGCTGCGCCAGATTCTGCTGGAGGGAGGCGGCGGCGGGCAGAAGTCGGAGAGCTACGAGCTGGCCGCCTACTTCATGGTCCGCCACGTGGCGACCGACGCCTGGGACAAGCGCGGCAAGAAGGGCTACCTGTTCCTGATCGGCGACGAGCTCAACAAGCCGCGACTGGCCGGGCGGCACATCCGCGGGGTCATCGGCGACAACGTGCGCGAGGACATCTCCGTCGCCTCGGTGTACCGCGAGCTGGCCGCGCGGTGGAACGTCTTCTACGTGCTGCCCAAGCAGTCGAGCTACTACAACGACCCGGAGATCGCCGCGCACTGGGCGTCGCTGCTCGGCGAGCGGTTCCTGCGCCTGGAGGATCCGGGCGCGGTGTGCGAGCTGATCGCCCTGGTGGTCGGCGTCGGCGAGGGCCGCATCGACGTCGGCGACGGGCTGGCCGACCTGCGCGACGTCGGCTCGCACGCCGAGGCCGCCGCGGTCCGCCGCGCCTTGGCGACGCGGGTCTGAGCATGCTTCTCGGGGATCAGCACGTGGTCGTCGTCGACCTCGGGTTCGGCGACGCCGGCAAGGGCGCGACCGTGGACTGGTTGTGCGCCAACGGGTCCGTGAGCGCGGTGGTGCGGTTCAACGGCGGCGCGCAGGCCGCGCACAACGTCGTCGCCGACGGCCGGCACCACCGCTTCGCCCAGTTCGGCTCCGGCACTTTCGCCGGCGTGCCAACACTCTTGTCGCGGCACATGCTGGTTGAGCCGATCGCGCTGGCCGCGGAATCGGTCGCGCTGGCCAGGCTCGGCGTCGCCGATCCCTTGGCGCTGCTGCGCATTGACGGCGACGCGTTGCTCACCACCCCCATCCACGTGGCGGCGAACCGGGCGCGGGAGGACGCCCGGGGCGCTGCCCGCCATGGCTCGTGCGGCCTGGGCATCGGCGAGACCGCCGACTACGCCCTCAACCACCGTGCACCAACGGTCGCCGACTGCCGCGACCCTCGTCAGCTCACCCGACTGCTGGACGATCTGGCCAAGCACTACGCCCCGCTGATCGGCGACCGCATCGGATCAATCGCCGAACTGGTCACCCTCTACCGGGAGTTCGCCGCCGCCGTCCGCATCGTCGGCCCCGACACACTCGCCCGCTTCGCCGCCCACGGCCGACTGGTCTTCGAAGGCGCACAAGGCGTTCTGCTCGACGAGTGGCGTGGCCTGCATCCCCACACCACTTGGTCCACTGTGGAGCCTCGCTATGCCCGCGGGATGGTCGAGAGCCTTGGCGCGCATCCGTATGTGCTCGGCGTGACCCGCACCTACCTGACCCGCCACGGCGCCGGCCCTTTCCCCACCGAGGATCCGACCCTGGCCTTGCCCGAGCCCCACAACTCCACCGGCGAGTACCAGGGCGCCTTCCGGGTCGGCCATTTCGACCCCATCTTGTTGCGGTACGCCATCGAGGCCTGCGGTGGCGTCGACGGGCTCTCCGTCACCCACCTCGACCAGCGGTCCGGGGTGCGTTCCGCCGCCGCCTACCTCACCGACAACGGCGTCGTCGACGCCCTGCGCTGCGGCCCGTGGCAGGACCTCGCGTACCAGGAACACCTCACCCGCATCCTCAGCTCGGCCCGCCCGGTCCTGGAGGACCTACCCGCCGACCCCGTCCACGCCATCGGCTCCTTGCTCCACACGCCCGTCGCCCTGACCGCCCATGGCCCTTCCCGCGCCGACCGCGTTCCCGCCGCCGTCGCGGGTGCGGCAGGATAGTTCTTCGTGCCGCCCGAGACTGACTCTTCCGTCCCGCCCCAGTCGGCCGTTTCGCTCGACGTGCTGGCCCTTCGCTTCTGGCCTGATGACGAGACCGTCCACCTCGGCATCACGCACCGGAAGGCCCAGCCCTTCCTCGGCCGGCTCGCCCTCCCCGGTGTCCTCCTGACCCGCGGCGCCCGCCTCGCCGACGACGCCCATCGCGCCGTCACCACCAAACTCGGCGTTCCCGCCTCGGCCATCCGCGCCGTCGGTCAGCTCATCACTTTCGACGAGCCCAACCGCGACCCTCGCGGTCCCACTCTCTCCATCGCCATGTGGGCCGTCTGCGCCCCGGTCGAGTCCACTGCCGACTGGGCTCCCCTGTCCGCCGTCCCTGCCTTGGCCTTCGACCATGACCGCATCGTCGCCGACTGCCGTCCGCTGCTCGCCGCCAAGCTCTGGTCCGACCTCACCTTCACCCGCGCCCTGCTCGGCGACTCCTTCTCCGCCACCCGCGCTGTCGCCGCCACCGCCGCCCTGCGCCGCGATCCCCCCAACCCCGCCAACCTCAACCGCCTCATGGCCAGCATCCCCACGCTCTCCCGCACCGACCAACGCGTCCGCCACCACTCCACCGGCCGCCCCGCCGCAATCTGGACCTGGACGTAATAGCAGCGGACAAGGCGAAACGCGGCTCCGCGAAGCTTCGCGGAGCCGCGTCGTCCACCGGAAGACGTGGTCTGCCCGCCCGCACGACTGGCGGATCTCGGGCGGGCAGACCACCTGTTTGTCAGCCTCGCCTGGCGCGGCGTTTCCGGCTCACGAACACCAGTGCCGCGCCCGCACCGACGACCAGCACACCGAGGACGATCAGCCACGGCAGGCCGGAAACACCGGTGTAGGCCAGCGGACCCGTGTGTGTGCCGGTCGGCTGGGTCGGTGCCGTCGTCGGCGGCGCCGATGTCGGCGGCGTCGTGGTGGGCGGCGCCTGGGGGATGTACACGCCGGCGTCGATCGTGTGGTCAACGCCTCCGGGGTTGGCCGGTGCTGTGACAGGTGCGTATCCGTTGCACAGTTCCCCGGTGGTCGGCGGGACCACGTTGGAGTCATGTGCCCGGTCGCTGCCGGCCAGCGGGAGCGTGAACCGCAGCTCGGTCGCGGGCGGCTGGTCCGGAACCTTGCTGGTGTTCGCGGTGCACACGTCGAACTGCACCGTGTACTTCGCGCCAGGTGTCAGCTGGTAGGCCGCGCCGACACCGCCGAAGTAGTACTCGCCGGCGGCATCGGTCTTGGTCGTGGCGACCTGCTTGCCGTTGGCGTCCAACAGGTTGATCGTCGCGCCCGGCAGCAGCACCTGCCCGGGATCCTGGATCCCGTTGTGGTCGCCGTCGAACCACACCACGTTGCCGATCTGGATCGGCGCGTTCGCCGCCTCGTAGGCGATGTCGCCGAGTCCACCGGCCTTACCGAACCCGTTCTGGTTGGGAGAGACGAACTGGTAGGCGTTGGCGGCCGGGTTGTTACCGGGGCCCGCGCCGGTCTTGACGTCGTAGTAGCCGGTTCCGGAGGTGGTGACCGGGCCGGACGGGTCGAACTCCGTGCTTATGACCGATTGCTGCTGCGGGATATAGGCCACCGCCCCCAGCGCGGTTTCCTGGTGCGGCGCGGGTGTGCCGTGGTTCGGCAGGAAGTCGCCCGGGAAGTATTCGACGACGCCAGCGCTCTCGCCGCCGGTGGTCGCGGAGGTCGCGTGGTTCGGGCAGCTTCCGGTGCCTTCCCACGAATATCCACCGGCGGGGTTGGCGCAGGCCATGTTGATGTCACCACCGGACATGCCAGCTTCCGCGGTGCTGTTGCCCGGCCGAGGGTCCAGCCCACCCGAACTGATGACGTCCATGAACCGGTCGCGGAAACCGAGGATCATCGAGCCGTCCCGGGTGAAGGCCAGGCTGGACAGCTCCGGCTGCGGGTCGACCATGGTGTTGCCACCGTTCAGGCGGAAATCGTCCCAGTCCGACAGCTTGATGTTCCACGGGTTCCAGTGATTGTCCTTGGTCTCGCCAACCGGGCCGGGGTAGACGTAACCGCGCTCGAAACCTAGCGGCTGGGTCAGCACCGCGCTGAATCGCGTGCCGTCATAGATGTAGACAACAGCCTTCAGGTCTTCGCGCTTCTGCGTGCTCTCCGCGGAACACACGCCACCGACGTAGAGCGTGTTGTCGTGCGTGGAGACAGCGAACGGCCGCCAGTCGGTGGACGCCGCGCAACCCGGGTCCGGGATCGGTACCGTCGCTTTGGGCAATAACGCGGTGGTCCCGGTCGCGTCGTAGCTCACCAGCGTCCGGGTCAGCAGGTTCACCGCGTACAGCGTCGAGCCGTCCTCCGACAGGGCCAGGCCACCGATGCTCTCCTTGCCCGGCGCATTGGTGAACCCAGCGTCCTTGTTCAGGTTGGCGGTGTCGTGCGGCGTCACCGCGGCGCCCGGCACCTTCGCGAACAGGGTCGGCGCGCCTCCACCGTCGGCGGGCACGGTGTAGATCGCGTCGCCGCCATCCGGCCCATACTGGGTGAACCGCCGGGCGAACTCGCTCTGGAACAGCCGCCGCCGGTCCTTGTCGTAGGCCAGCCCGAACGTCGTGCCCACCTGGGCTTGCGTGTCGAGCGCGGCCGGGCACGCCACCTCGTCTGGGCAGATACCCCGGGTCTTCGTCCCGAACGCCACCAATGCCCGGGTGTCCGTCCCACCAGCACCATTCTGGACCGGCACGAAATACCGCGAATCCGGCAGCGCGTAGTCGGCCGCGTCCCAGACCCCGGTGATCACCGAGGCGTTCTTGCCGCCCGACACGTCCACGAACGTGGTGAAACTGTCGAAATGATTCGTCGCGGTCGAGGCCGGCGCCGCCCGCAAGTGGTTGCTGTAGGCCGCCGGGACGGTGACATCGACGCGGTACAGGCCACCGGTCAGCTGCGCCGACGGCGACACCACGACCTTTCCGGTGGCGTCCGTGACGCCCGCGACGTGATGGCCGCCAGGGTCGGCGACGTCGACGTTCATGCCCCGCTGCGGCACGTCCATGGTCGCGTTGATCACGCCGGTGCCGAAGAAGTCCCGCAGCACCTGCACGGTCAGTGTGCCGTCGGCGGTCGACGCGGCCGCCGGTCCAGCCGCCACAGTGGCGCTGGCTACCAGCAACAGGCCGGATAACCCCAGCCGTGCCAGCCTGCCCATGCGCGTCACGGCTCCCCGGCTCAATCCTCTGCCGGCTCGGCTCATAGCTATCGCTGTCCCCTTGTCATGTGAGCACCAACCCCCGTCTGCCCGTGGTCCCCGCTGGCACGCCGGGCACGAAAAGTGACCACGAACCGACACAGCCAACCAGAAGTCCTCATCACGTTGACGCCTCGGCAGGGTGATTCAGGGGGTGAATCGGCGAAGCTGTTAGCGTCGGGTCGCGTGCGGAGCAGCAAAGCCCAGCAACGTCTCCCGCGGCGCGCGGCCGGCCGGCGCCGATGGCCGCGGCCACGCTGGGTGGTTGTGGCAGCCATCGGCCTCGTAGTCGCCGCGGTGGCCGCGTTCGTGGTCCTGGACAGCGTTTCAGGCCCCACCGGCCCGCGGGCGTTGACCTCGGACGAGGCGAACCGACTGGCGATCACTCGGTTCCGCAACTACCAGACGGGCGGCCGCGCGGTGACGATCACCGTGCCGAGCACCGCCGGCGGGTTGGTCATCACGGGGTCCGTCGACTATCGCGCCAAGCTCGGTTACGGCGTGGTGCACGGCGCCGGCCGCGACACGTCCAGCGACGGGTTGGTCCAGTGGACGGCCACCACCGTGCTCATCCATCCGATGGCGAACACCCCGGCGACGGCCCCGGCATCGCCGCCCGGGTCGGGCTGGTTCAGCCGCCCGCTGCAGTCGTCCGGCAGTTCGCTGGACAGTTCGCTGGCCATCGCGCTCAGTCTCGGCAGCGACCGGCCGGACAACGCCGAACTGCTGCCCCAGAACGGCGCCACCTGGGTCGGGCCGGACCAGGTGGCCGGCCATCAGGTGGATGTCATGACCGGGCCGCACACCCATTCCGTGTCCGGGACGGCGGGCGACGTGCGCTACTGGATCGGCTCGGACGGCGCCATGTACCGGGTTCGGGCCGGTGTGGCTTCCGAGCCGCAGCCGGTGGTCATCGATTTCGACACTCAGAAATACGTTCCGGTTCAGCCGGTCCCCGGCGCCGGTCCGACGCGGTAGTCGCCGCTCAGGACGTCTGCACCCGCGCGCCGTCGGCGAGCAGTGACGCCGGCGGCAGCGGGATGCTCGCGGTGTCCGGCAGTTCCGGGACGGCCGGGACAGCGGTGGCGCCGGCGGTGGTGGCGTTGGGAAACTGCGGTTGTGTGCCCGGAGCGGCCACATCGGTGAACGGGATGCCGCCCGGCGCCTTCGGCATCGTCCAGGTGCCGGACGGCGTGGGTGACTGCGCCGGGACTGGGCAGGCGGCGGTCGTGGCGAGCTCGGCGGGCGCCGTCGCCCGTAAGTCGTTACCCCGCAGGCAGTTGCCCCGCCCCTGCGTGCCGTCGGGGAATGTCCAGCCCACGTCGACACCGTTGCCGGCGAAGGTGTTGTCCACGATCTGGTTGCCATTGGGTGGCAGGTCGGCGGTCGCGGTGATCACCAGCCCCGCGTTGACATTGCCGGCGATGCGGTTGCGGAGGAACTGGTTGTCGCTGCCGCCGTCGATGCCGATGCCGATGCCCCACCCGCCGTCGGCCTGCTCGGGCGTCGACGGCTGCTGGTTGGCCGCGATCAGATTGCCGACCACGACGGCTCCCTGCTGCGGGAGCAGCTTCTCCTGATGGTCGGAGTTGGTGGTGAGCCCAACACGGTTGCCGACAAGGCGGTTGCCGACCACGTACATGTCGCCGCTGGCGTTGGTGCCTTCGTAGCCGACCGCGTTGAGTTCGGCGATGTTGTCCCGCACCACGATCCGACACGGCTTGCACTGGCCGACGTAGATCCCCGAGTCCGCGCCGCCGGAGGTGTACGAGTGCTCGATAACACCGTCCTGCGCCGAGAACGCGTAGATGCCGTACAGGCCGTTGCGGGTCGCGGTGACGTAGGAGACCAGGAACGACTTCAGGAAGGTGACGGGCTCGTCGCCGGTGTCGTAGCCGCCGTTCTGCCCCGGCAGTCCCGTGGCCGCCTTCGCCGAGCCGGTGACCAGGATCCCGTTCTGGGTGTTCTCCTCCACGGTCAGGTTCTCCACGGCCACACCGGGCGCGGCGACGACAATGCCGTTCGCCTGCCGCAACTGTCCGTCGATGATGACCTTGTCCCGGGACTCGCCGCGAAGAGTCACGTTGGCCGTGGTGACCTTCACCGACTCGTGGTAAACGCCCGGCGCGACCAACACGAGATCACCGGCCTGAGCCAGCGACACCGCGGCCGAGATCGTCGGGGCGTCCGCCGGCACGCGGATCGTCACGTGCGCACCGGCCGGTCGCCGGCCCTGGCCTGGTCCGTCACCGCCGGCGCCACAGCCGCTCAACACAAGTGTCAGCGTGCCCAGCACCGCGACCATCACGCGAAGACCAAAACGCGGCATGACCCGAGTCTGGCATGGATGCCGGATTCGCCTGCGGCAGGGCGGGTATGGCACTCTCCGGACCCGTGCGCCGAGCCGATCGCCACCCGTCACGTCGTGCCTTTCTCGGTGTAACTGGTGCCATGGCAGCAGTTGGCCTCACCGCCGGGTGCGAATCGCGTTCCGCCCCGTCGGGCCAGGTCGATGCCCCTGCGTCGGCCACGCCGGTGTCCCCGACGGGTCGCTATCAGGCGGGCATCACGCTCCCACAACCGGCCCAGCCCAACCTGTTGGCCGTGATCGCCGACGTCGCCGACGGCGTGGCTGTCGGCCCGTTGCTGGCCGAACTCGGCCAGACCATCCGCGCTCTCGCCGCGGGTACCGAGGCGCGCCTGATGGGTCTACCGCCGGGCGATCTCACCGTGACGATCGGGGTGGGGCCCAGGCTGGTGCGCATGGTCGATCCGTCCCTGCCGGGCGCGGCGGATCTCCCCGAGTTCTCCCGCGAGCAGATCGCCCCGCAAGCACGTGGCGGTGATCTCCTGATCCAGATCTGTGCCAGCGACGCCGTGGTTGTCCCGGTTGTCGCCGCCGCGCTGCTGGGCCAAGCCGGTGACCGTGTGCACGAACGCTGGCGGCAGTCCGGCCGCCGCGGCGCGAACATTCCCGTGGACCAGGACCGGACCGCGCCACGAAACGTGTTCGGCTTCATCGACGGCATCGTGGGCCCGCACACGACTGCCGAACAACAACGAGACCTGTGGCTGGCCGGACCGACTCCGGTCGCCGGCGGCACCATCGCCGTGCTGCGGCGGATGGAATTGGACCTGCCGCGGTTCGCCACGCTGTCGGTCGGCGACCAGGAGGCCGTCTTCGGCCGTCGCCGAGTCACCGGCGTCCCGCTCTCCGGTGGCGCCATCGCCTCGGACCCGGACCTCGGCGCCAAGACACCGGACGGGCGCTACCTCATTCCGGCAGACGCCCATATCCGCCGGGCGCACTCCAACGTGGTCGGCGTCGGGCTCATGCTCCGGCGCTCCTACAGCACCGACGAACCCGTCCCCGGTCTCCTGTTCGTCAGCTTCCAGAACGACCTGCGAACCTTCACCAGCACCCTCACCCACATGGACAATTCCGATGCGCTGCTGCGCTTCACCACCACCACAGCCAGCGCGACCTTCCTGATACTCCCCGGTTTCGACCAGCAACGTCAGCTCGGCGCCCCCCTGTTCCACTGACCAATCAGTCCATAGTAGACAGTCAGAGCACGCCGAGTTCGTACGCCCGCATCAGCGCGTCCTCCCGGCTGGACGCGTCGAGCTTGCGGTAAGCGCTTTTCACCTGCGTGCGCACGGTGTTGACGGACACGACGAGCTTGCGCGCGACCTCCGCGACGGTCAGGCCGGCGTCCAGTTCGGTGAGCACGACGTGCTCGCGGTTGGTCAACTCGACCAGGCGGATGCGCTCCGGGAACACCGGCCGGGCACCGGCCAGACGCCATGTCGCCTCGTCCGTCAGGGGAATGTCGACCAGCTGGAACAGGTCGTCGCGATCAGCCGGCGACAACGACGCGAGCGAAAGCACGTCATCGGGCGAGCGCACGCGGCTGACCAGCTCGCCTGCCTGGCGGGCCTCGTCCTTGTCACCCATGCGCAGCGCGGCGATCGCCCGGAGCAGCAGCATCTGCCGGGCGTCCCGGCGCGATGTGGTCTCGTGCCAGGACGTGCGCGCAGCCATCGCGCGGACAGCCTCGTACTCGCCGTTGAGCAGGCGGAGTCGGGCGGCGGGCAGTGCCAGCCACGACGTCTGCGGATCCGCTTCCTTGATCACGCGGAGCGCGCGGGTGGCCTGGCCGGTGGCGATCAGCAGATCGACGTGGGCGCGTCGCATCACCCTGACGGCGGTGCCCTGTTCGACGAGTGCGGGCGCGTGACTGAGCCGGAGCTCGCCCAGGTGGGCCAGCGACGCGGCCGGATCGCCGAGGTACAACCCGCGCGCGAACACCAGCGCCGCCACGAAGGGCCAGACCTCCAGTTGCTTCGTGCCGTCGCCGGTGATCTCCAGGCAGGTCGCGAGAGTCGCCTCGTCGTAACGGTCCAACGCGTCCCAGCCCTGCGCGATCGTCCCACCCGCGGTGAGCAGGAACCGGACCCGCTGGTGTGGCGATTCGAAGTCCCGCATCCGGTCCAGCCACTGCCGCGCGAGGGCGCCGTGACCGAGATGTCCGAAGATCATGGCGAGATTCGCCGTCGCGTTGAGGGCCGTGGCCGCCGTTGGCGGCTCGACCGTCGCGTGCTCGTACGCCTGGCGGTACAACGCGACCGCAGCCGGAAAGTCGTCCATCAACGACCGGGTCAGGCCTCGCTGCATGGCCAGCCAGCCGGGGCGCGGCACCGGGTCGACGCCGGGCAGCGGGCTGAGCTGCGCGGCGCGGCTGGCCAGGCGCTGCCCCAACTCCTCGGCCTCGGCGCACTCGCCTTTCATGCGCAACCCGATCATCGCCGCGGTGCCGACCGTGACGAGTGCCGCGATCGACGTCTCGCCCGCGATGTCCATCGTCGCCACCAGGCGGGTACCGAGCTCGGCGTAGTGGCGCAGGTACGGCCGAAGCTCGCCGGCATGTGGTTGGTTCGCCGCGTAGTAGGCGCCGATCCACGAGATCATCAGGCGGGGACGAGCGCGTAACTCCTCGTCCGGCACCTGGCTCAGCACGAGAAGCAGCCGACCGGCGAGTTCGCCCTCCACCAGGATGTGCTGGTCACACAGGGCTTCGAGCCCGGCCCAGTCGCGCTGGTCGGCCAGCCTGGCCAGTGTTTCCGACAAGTCGGCCACCGAGACACGAACGGGCTGCGTGCTGTGCGGCACCGTCTCCGCCCTCCCCCAGGCCTGGCCGATGGATCTCGCTCTCAAGCGGAGGCGTTCGGGTGTCCCGCCCCGTTCACTCCTCGTGGCCAAGACATCAACTTGGCACGCAGACGCAGTAGCCGTCATGTCCGACAACCGGGTGAACTTGGCCTCCATGCAGGTCAACGGGTGGACGCGATGACCAAACGTGCCCACCTGACCACCAAGGAATGGCCGAAGCCACCGTTGCTGAAAGTTACCCCGACGCTCATCAGCGAGAGCGCTCGGGCGCGACCCAGCTGGCCCTCGATGACCCGGCCCGCAACCGCCGCCGGGTTGCCGCGGCCAGTTCGTCCTCGGTGGAACACAGACCGCCATGCGGCGGCATATTTCGCCAACTGTCACAATCTGGGCATCAGTATCCAGCCGATCCACCACGGTTCGTTTCGTTATTCCACCGGATTAGAAACTACAGCCGTGTAGTCGTTTGACACAATCAACAACAGCTGCACGATCCATATTTGCAACCCCGCCGCATTTCAGTGGCAAATGTGGACAGGTGACCAGTTTGCGCCATTACTGGCCCCTTTAAAGGTTCCAACCTTGGCATAACCTTGCAGATTCCGACACGCGAAGGAGATTCCTAAGGAGATTCCAGTGATGGGACGATTGGGGAGGATTGCGCTGATCCAGGTCGCCGTGGTGGGGTCGGTGCTGGCGGCCGGCCTGTTCGCCACACCCCCGGCCGGGGCGTCGGTCAAGACCGCCCAGGACGACGTGGTGCGGTTGACCAACGCCGAGCGGCAGCGGGCCGGGTGCGCGCCACTGAACGTCGTGACCGAGCTCAACCAGGCGGCGCAGGGCCACTCCCAGGACATGGCGACACACAACTTCATGGGTCACATAGGTTCCGACGGCAGCACGGTGGAGGTCAGAGTCGAACGTGCCGGCTACACCGGCTGGTGGGCGCTGGCCGAGAACGTCGCAGCCGGGCAGCGGACGCCGGAAGCGGCCGTCGCCTGGTGGATGGGCAGCCCGGGCCACCGCGCGAACATCCTGAACTGCGCGCTGAAGGACATCGGCGTGGGGTACGCAACGAATCCCAACAGCACCTACGGCGTGTACTGGACGCAGAACTTCGGTAGCCGGTAGGAGCCGTTCGGCGGCAAATATGGCTCGGTGACCGGTATGCGCCGCCAGTAGCCCCTTTGCAGGTTCCGCCCCAGGGGAAATTCACAGTTTCTGATCTTGGCGTGAAGTCCACCCGGGGCACCCACGGGCATTGCTGAACGGCGTTGGCGCGCCCCCCGGCGGCGATGGCGCAGCCGAGCCCGAAGGGAGGTGTAGCGACGCGAAGCCCTCCCGCCTGAGCGCAGGGCGCGCCCCGTGGGCGATGGCGCAGCCGAGCCCGAAGGGAGGTGCAGGGGGGCGAAGCCCGCCCTGCCTGGGGGTGTGGGGCGCGAGCCCCACTAGGTAGCCGGAACGAAAAACGGCTCGTGCTCTCCGCGAGCACGAGCCGTCCATGAGTGGAGGTGCCGGGAATCGAACCCGGGTCCTCTGTCGCCTCATCAGGGCTTCTCCGTGTGCAGTCCACTGTGTCTCTACTCGGCCCCACCGTTCACGCGGACGAGACGGTGTGACGGGCCCAGTCGCTGTGGTTGTCCCGCAGTCCCCCGCGACCGGGTTCTGCGGTTTAGCCTCCTAGCTGATGCCGGCTACCGGGTCGGAGGCGCTCCCGGGCCGACAGACTCACTCAGGCTGCTCAGGCAGCGAGAGCGAAGTCAGCGCGACTGTTAGTCTTGGCGCTTATTTTTTTGCGGCGACGCTCAAGGTGGTCTCTCGCCTGCACCTACACGCTTCCCCTGACTCAACGCACAAAGTCGAAACCGTTCACCCCCTGGTCGTGGGTCTGTCACCGGTAAGCATAACGTCTCCGAGCTCGCGGTTCATCCCGGTTCACGCGAGGGCGGAGCCGCCGGCGATGAGGGTGACTGAGATCGCGGCGAGGGCGAGGCCGACGCGTTGGACGCGGCCGGTGCGTTCGCCGAGGACGATGCGGGCCATGAGCACGGTGGCGGCGGGGTATAGCGAGGTCAGGACGCTGACGACGGCGAGTAGTCCGGTGCGGAGGGCGAGCAGGAACGCGGTGTTGCAGACGGCGTCGAGCAGGCCGGCGGTGAGGGACAGGGCGACGGCGGAGCGTTCCGGCATGCGGAATTGGCCGGCGGCGAGGGCGGCGGCGAGCACGAGGGCGGTGGCGGTGCCGCGGGAGACGACCAGCGGCCAGAGGCCGCTGTCGTGGGGCAGTCGGTCGAGCAGCACGAAGTAGACGGCGAAGGCGGCGCCGGAGCCGATGGTGAGCCAGCCGACGCGGGCGGTGAAGCGGACGGGGCCGGCTTCGTCGACGGCGGTGCGTTCTTCGCGGCTGACGAGGACGACGGCGAAGACGGCGAGCAGGGCGCCGCCGATGGCGATGGCGCCGAGTTGTTCGCCGGTGACGAGGCCGAAGATGAGAGGCAGGCCGGCGACGAGGAGCGCGGTGAGCGGGGAGACGACGTTCATGGGCCCGGTGGCCAGGGCGCTGTAGAACCAGATGATGGCCAGCCCGTTGGCGGCCCCGCCGATCATGGCGATGAGCAGGTCGTAGCCACCTAGCTGGCCGCCGGCGAGCGGGGCGACGAGCAGCAGTCCGGCCAGGCCGACGGGGTAGGTGAGGAGCACGACACGCAACACGTGGGTTCGGCGGGAGGCGAGCCCGCCGACGAAGTCGCTCAGCCCGTATCCCAGCGCCGCCACCAGCGCAAACACCATCGATCCCACGGTCACATCATCCAACAACCGGGGTATTTACGGAATCCTTACCCACCTGCCGGACAGATCACACCTTTACTAGGCCATTCGAGTGAATCCGACGGCGACGCGTCAGAGTTGGGCCCAAAAACTGTCCTTCACAGTGAGGCCGTCCACTCCCGCATCGGCGGCCCCACCCGAGGCCCCCGTTCACCCCCAGGTCTAGACCGGACGGGGGCTTCTCTACGCCCCGAGGCCGAGCAGCCGGGCCGGGGTGTCGTGCAGCACCCGCCGCAGGAAGTCCTCGCCCAGCCCCCACGACTCGATGGCCCGCAGCTGCGTCGCGTAGTCGTACGGGATGTTCGGGAAGTCGGTGCCCAGCGCCACCCGGTCGCCGAGGTCGGCCAGCCGCGCCGACCAGTCGGCCGGCAGCGGCGACATCCGCTGCGAGAACGGCGTGCCCACCATGGTGGTGTCCAGAAAAACGGTTTCATACGACGCCGCGAGCCGCAGCGCCTCGTCGAACTCGGGCATGCCGGCGTGCGCGAGCACGGCCACCAGCCGCGGATGCCTCATCAGCACCTGCTCGAACAGCTTGAGCCCGGTGTACTCCCCCGGCACCGGCCCGTGCCCACAGTGAATCACCACCGGCACCCCGGCCTCAGCCAGCAGCCCCCACGCCGGTTCCAGCAGCGGATCCCGCGGATCGTAGGAGCCGACCTGCACGTGCGCCTTCACGCACCGCGCGCCGGCCGCGACCGCGGCCCCCAGGTACTCGGCGACCCCCGGCTCCGGATACAGCGTCGCGGTCGGCACGGCCCCGGGCGTCGAGGAGCCGAACTCCATCGCCCACTGCGTGAGCCACTCCCCCATGCCCGGCTTGTGCGGGTACACCAGCGGCGCGAAACCCTTTACCCCGAACGACTTCAGCACGGCCAGCCGTTCGGCCTCGGGCAGTCGGTAGTGGATCGGCCACTCCACGCCATAGTGGACGGCGGCGTCGTCGAAGTAGGCCCAGACCTTGTCCATCACCCGCGTGGGCAGGAAGTGCACGTGCAGATCGATCAAACCGGGCAGGCCCAGCGAACGGACCCACCCGGCGATCTCACTGTCATCCCCCAGCACGCCGCCCCCTCCACCGCCGACACAAGAGACGGCTCGGCCCCAAAGGGGCCGAGCCCGCCCCGCCGGAGGCGGGGCAATTCAACGCCGTCCCTTGGCCCAGCGGCCGATGGCGCGGCTGGTCTCGCGTTCCGCGTCCCGCTTGGCCAGCGCCTGGCGCTTGTCCCAGGTCTTCTTGCCCTTGGCCAGCGCCAGCT
Organism: Kutzneria sp. CA-103260; assembly: GCF_018263855.1. Taxonomy (GTDB): domain Bacteria; phylum Actinomycetota; class Actinomycetes; order Mycobacteriales; family Pseudonocardiaceae; genus Kutzneria. Next base: position 7,599,752 of record NZ_CP073318.1, read on the forward strand.
CGACCTTGACCTTGCCGTCCTTGAAGTACATCGACAGCGGCACCAGGCTCAGGCCGCTCTCCTTGGTCTTGCCGATGAGCTTGAGGATCTCGGCCTTGTGCAGCAACAGCTTCCGGTTGCGGCGCGGCTCGTGGTTGGTCCACGTGCCCATCTCGTACTCGGTGATGTGCAGCCCGCGCAGCCAGACCTCGCCGTCGTCGACGGTGGCGAAGGCGTCCACAAGGGACGCCCGCCCCGCCCGCAGGCTCTTCACCTCGGTGCCCATGAGGACGACACCGCACTCATAGGTGTCCACGATGGAGTAATCGTGGCGCGCCTTGCGGTTGGTCGCGATGGCCTTGCGGCCCTGTTCCTTGGGCATGCTCTGATTTTACGTCCGGGCCACAACCGGTTACTACAGCCGCACGTACAGCCGCAGGGTGATGTAGCCGGTGATGGCCGAGATGACCACGGCCACGCCCAGCAGGATCGGCGAGATGGCCACCACGTCCAGCAGGTCCAGCCGTGGCAGCACGCCGGAGGCGATCGGCCCGGACAGGGCACTGTCCAGGAAGAACACCTTGGCCAGGCCGAGTCCGACGATGCCGAGGATGGAGCCGATGATGCCGGCGACCACGGCCTCGATGAGGAACGGCAGCTGCGTGTACCAGCGGGTGGCGCCGACCAGGCGCATGATGCCGACCTCGACTCGACGGGTGAACGCCGACACCTGGATCGTGTTGGATATCAGCAGCACCGCCGCCGCGGCCTGGACCAGGGCGATCAGGAACACCGCGTACCGGACGCTGTCCAGGATGCCGAAGAAGCGCTGCAGGAACACGCCCTGGTCGTCGACGGTCTTCACGCCGGGCTTGCCGGTGAACGCCTTGACCAGCACGTCGGCCTTGCTCGGGTCGGTCAGCTTGACCTGCAGGGTCGCCGGCAGCGACTCGGGCCGGGTCAGCCGCAGCAGCTCCGGCTCGGCCTGGAACAGCTGCTGGAAGCGCTGGAAGCTCTGGTCCCGGTTCTGGAAGGTGACCGTCTCGACGTTGCTCGAGCCCTGGAGCTGGCGCTGGAGGTCGGCGCAGATCGACGACGAGCAGTTCTTGTCGTTGGCGCTGATGTCGTCGGTGAGGCTCACCATGACCTGCACCTTGTCGGAGTAGATCAGCTGCATCTTGTCGATCATGCGGACGATGAGCAGACCACCGCCGAGCAGGCCGAGCGAGATCGCCGTGGTCAGGATCATCGCGATGGTCATCGTGATGTTCCGGCGCAGCCCGGTGATCACTTCGCTGAAGACGAAACTGGCACGCATCGGGGTTGACGTTCCTTGGCTCGGGGATTCTCGGTCGCCCGCGGGGGACGGGCGCGGCGGTGGCTAGCGGCCGATTCCGTAGACGCCCCTGGCGTCGTCGCGGATGACCCTGCCGTGGTCGAGCTCGACCACCCGACGCCGCATGGAGTCGACGATGGAGTGGTCGTGCGTGGCCATCAACACCGTGGTGCCGGTGCGGTTGATCCGCTCCAGCAGCAGCATGATGTCCTGGCTGGTGTCGGGGTCCAGGTTTCCGGTCGGCTCGTCGGCGATGAGCACCAGCGGCCGGTTGACGAAGGCGCGGGCGATCGCCACCCGCTGCTGCTCGCCGCCGGAGAGCTCGGTGGGCATCCGGTCGGCCTTGCCGTCCAGGCCGACGAGCTGCAGGACTTCGGGCACGACCTTCTGGATGGTGTGCCGGGGCTTGCCGATGACCTCAAGGGCGAAGGCGACGTTCTCGGCGACCGTCTTGGTCGGCAGCAGCCGGAAGTCCTGGAAGACGCAGCCGATGGACTGGCGCAGCCGGGGGACGCGGCGCCGGGCCATCTTGGCCACGTCGAAGTTGGACACGTAGACGCGCCCCTTGCTGGGCACCTCTTCGCGCAACAGCAGTCGAAGGAAGGTCGACTTCCCCGAGCCGGACGGGCCGATGAGGAACACGAACTCGCCCTTGCCCATCTCGACACTGACGTTGTCGAGCGCGGGCCGGGTGGAGGTCTTGTAGACCTTGCTGACGTGTTCGAGCCGGATCACGGTTGGGGAGCGTACCCGCGACCGTTATCGGGTCGACATCTAGCCCCGTCCGGGTGAGGATTTGACAGGTTTACCTCACGCCGATTTCACGAATTCCCGGCAATTCGTCACTGCCCGGAGCTGCGCCGCCACCGGATGCCAGCCTCCAGGAAGCCGTCGATGTCGCCGTCGAGCACCGCGGTCGGGTTGCTCACCTCGAACTCGGTGCGCAGGTCCTTCACCATCTGGTACGGGTGCAGCACGTAGGAGCGCATCTGGTTGCCCCAGCTGGAGCCGCCGTCGCCCTTGAGCGCGTTGATCTTGGCCTGCTCCTCCTGCCGGCGCCGCTCCAGCAGCTTGGCCTGCAGCACCGCCATCGCCGAAGCCTTGTTCTGCAGCTGGGAGCGCTCGTTCTGGCAGGACACCACGATGCCGGTGGGGATGTGGGTCAGCCGCACCGCCGAGTCGGTGGTGTTGACGCCCTGGCCGCCGGGGCCGGACGAGCGGTAGACGTCGACCCGCAGGTCCTTCTCGTCGATGTCCACGTGGTCGGTCTGCTCGACCACCGGCACCACCTCGACGCCGGCGAACGAGGTCTGCCGGCGGCCCTGGTTGTCGAACGGCGAGATGCGCACCAGGCGGTGCGTGCCCTGCTCGACCGACAGCGTCCCGTACGCGTAGGGGGCCTTGACCTGGAAGGTCGCCGACTTGATGCCCGCCTCTTCGGCGTAGGACGTGTCGTAGACCTCGGTCGGGTAGCCGTGCCGCTCGGCCCAGCGCAGGTACATGCGCATCAGCATCTCGGCGAAGTCGGCCGCGTCCACGCCGCCGGCCTCGGAGCGCACCGTGACCAGGGCCTGGCGCTCGTCGTACTCGCCGGACAGCAGCGTGCGGACCTCGAGCTGGTCGATGTCCTCGCGCAGCTTGGTCCGCTCGGCCTCGGCCTCGGCCACGCTGTCGGCGTCGCCGGCGTCCTCGGCCAGCTCGTAGAGCACCCACACGTCGTCCAGCCGCTGCCGGACACCGCTCACGCGGCGCAGCTCACCCTGCTTGTGCGAGAGCTGGCTGGTGACCTGCTGCGCCTTCTCGGCGTCGTCCCACAGGTCCGGACGGGCCGCCTCCGCCTCCAGGCGCTCGATGTCCGCGCGCAGCTTGTCCAGGTCCATGACGGCCTCGACGCTGGCGAGAGTCGCGGACAGTTCCTTGAGGTCGGCTTCGACGTCCGGGTTCACAACAAACAAGATTACGTCAGCTGGAGGTAAGCAGGCGCGCTCGGGGGTCCGGGGGCTTGCCCCCGGCGTGGGGGCGTGGGGGCCGGGCCCCCACAAGACACTCCGAGCGACGTGGTCCGCGCTTTCCGCGGACACACGTCGGCAGTCGGGGGGTAACACCGCTGAGGCGGTCGCCTTCAGCGGTGCCACACCCTCCAATTCAGCTCGTCGGAATGCTCTCCAGGAGCTTCAGCACGGCCTTGGCGTGGGCGAGCGCGAACTCGGCGACCGCCTTGGCGTACGGGTCCTCCGCGGTCTTCGCGGCCGACCGGTGGGTCTCCTGCTCCGCCCCGTAGACCACCTTGGCCGACTCGACCAGACCGGCGCGCTGCTTGGGCGTCAGCGAGCTGGCGTGCACGAGCCGCAGGATCAGCGGCGAGCGCAGGTGGTCGGGACCGGGTTCGGTGGTCAGCCAGGTCTTGAAGGCCTTCTTGCCGGCAGCGGTGATCACGTACTGCTGGCTGGAGCGCGGGCCCTGCTTGCCCAACTTGAGCAGGCCCTGCTCGGCCAGCGCCGGCAGCTCCCGGTAGACCTGGCTGCGGGTCACGCTGAAGAACGCGCCGAAGCGCTCACCGGCCGCCGTGACCAGCTGCCCGCCGGTCTTGGGACCGTCGTGCAGCAATCCGAGCAGTGCAGCGGCAGTTGCGTTCAGTTCAGACACACCACTACGGTGCCACGGCATCGAGCGGCTGTCCACAATGGTCTGCCGTTCAGTCCACAGTGGCTGATCACCGAATGGCCTTGCCGTTGCGCCGTCCGGAGCAGCGAGCAGGCGCTTCGTTACCCAATCGGCGCAAGAATCGGGCCGGTGGAGGGTGGCGTGGCACTGGGGGTAAGCCGCAGAATCCCCCGGGTGACCGCTGGGACCACCACATACACATCCTTCCACCGACGGACGCGGATCCGTTCCGCCGTTGGGAGGAGCTAGCCGATGTTCGGCTTCCTTGTTCGCCGACTGATCAATTACATCGTGCTCTGCGTGGTGGCGACATTCCTGTCCTTCACGCTGTCCTCGATCTCGTTCGACCCGTTGAGCCTGCTCAGGCAGCACAACCCGCCGCCGCCCGCGGCGACGATCGAGGCCAAGCGCGTGGAGCTGCATCTGGATCAGCCCATCCCGCTGCGCTTTCTGACCTGGGGCGAAGGCGTGCTGCGCGGGGACTTCGGCGAGACCACGACCGATCACCAGATCACCGACGAGCTGTGGCGCCGGATCGGCGTGAGCCTTCGGCTGTTCCTGCTGGGCATCACCATCGGCATCACGCTGGGCGTGCTCATCGGCGTGGGCAGCGCGGTCCGGCAGTACAAGCTCTTCGACTACATATCGACTTTCTTCTCCTATGTGATCCTGGCGACGCCGGTGCTGGTGCTCGGCCCGCTGGTGAAACAGGTGGCGCAGGCCATCAACAACGCCACCGGCAGCGAATGGCTGCAGTTCACCGGTGAGTACAGCGGAACACTCGACCCGGACGCCGGCTGGCTGGCCTCGTTCGACGAGCGGCTGCGCTTCCTGATCGTGCCGACGGTGACCATCGTCCTGGGCCAGATCGCCTACTACAGCCGCTACCAGCGCAGCGCGATGCTGGACGTGCTGGGCAGCGACTTCCTGCGCACCGCCCAGGCGAAGGGCCTGACCCGACGGCGCGCGTTCTTCAAGCACGGCCTGCGCACCGCGCTGATCCCGATGGCCACGTTGTTCGCCTTCGGGTTCGGCCTGCTGGTGGTGGGCGGTGTGTTCACCGAGAGCATCTTCAACTGGCAGGGCATGGGCGCCTGGCTGGTGCAGGGCATCAACGACCAGGACACCAACGTGACCGCCACGGTGACGTTGTTCGTGGCGGTCTGCGTGTTGTTGTCCGGCTGGCTGTCCGACGTGCTGTACGCGTTGCTCGACCCGCGGATCCGGGTGTAGGGGGCCAGACGACATGAGCACAACCGTGAACCCGGCCGCCGTCGAGGAAGCCGTGACGAGCAAGCCCGTCTCCCGGGCCGCCCTGGTGCGCCGCCGCTTCCTGCGCAACCGCTGGGCGCTGGGCGGCATCATCGTGATCGTCCTGCTGTACCTGGTGGCGTTCAGCTATCCGCTGTTCTCCCCGTACAGCTACGAGTTCCACGACACCAGCCTGACCTACGACCCGCCGTCGCTGACCCACTGGTTCGGCACCGACAACATCGGCACCGACATGTTCGTGGCCAGCATGCGCGGGCTGCAGAAGTCGCTGACGATCGGCCTGCTGGTGGGCGTGATCTCGACCGCGCTGTCGGCGGTTGTCGGTGCGGCGGCGGGCTTTTTCGGCGGCGTGACCGACCGGGCCCTGATGTGGGTGGTCGACCTGCTGCTGGTGCTGCCGTCGTTCCTGATCATCTCCATCGCCAGCCCGCTGTTCAAGGGATCGAGCTGGCTGATCCTGGTCGTGCTGCTGGTGCTGTTCCAGTGGATGATCACCGCTCGCATCGTGCGCGGCATGACACTGACCCTGAAGACACGGGAGTACGTGAGCGCCGCCCGTTTCATGGGGCAGTCCCCGTGGCGCACCATCTTCAAGCACATCGTGCCGAACATGTCCTCGCTGCTGATCGTGGACGCCACCATCAACGTCGGCAGCGCGGTGCTGCAGGAGTCCGGCCTGAGCTACTTCGGTTTCGGCGTGCAGCCGCCCGACGTGTCGCTGGGCACGCTGATCGCCACCGGCACCGGCTCGGCGCTGACCTTCCCGTGGCTGTTCTACGCGCCCGCGGTGCTGCTGATCGTCACCCTGCTGTCGGTCGCCGTGGTCGGTGACGGCCTGCGCGACGCGCTGGACCCGACCTCGACCCGCGCTCGCCGCCGGGAGAAGCGAAAGGACAAGGTGGCATGAGCGAGCTTGCGAGCGAATCATTCAACACAGAGCGTCCGCGAACGCGGACACCGAGCGCTAGCGAGGTGCAGCAGTGACCGCCTCCGAGATCACGCTGGACGAGGAGCTCCTCGACAACGCCGGCGACGGTCCCGTGCTGGAGGTCTCCGACCTCGACGTCTCGTTCCCGAGCGAGGCCGGCCGGGTGCACGCGGTGCGCGGGCTGACCTATCAGGTGTCCCGGGGCGAGGTGCTGGGCATCGTCGGCGAGTCCGGCTCCGGCAAGTCGGTGTCCTCGCTGGCGGTCATGGGGCTGCTGCCCGAACAGGCCCGGATCACCGGTTCCATCCGCTTCCAGGGACAGCAGCTGCTGGGGCTGTCCGACGTGCAGCTGTCGAAGATCCGGGGCCGCCGGATCTCCATGGTCTTCCAGGACCCGCTGTCCGCGCTGACGCCGGTGTACACCGTCGGCGACCAGATCGCGGAGGCGCTGCTGGTGCACGGCAAGGGCCGGATGTCCAAGCAGGCCGCGGCCAACCGCTCGGTGGAGCTGCTGGACCTGGTCGGCATTCCCAACGCCGCCTCGCGCTCCAAGGCGTTCCCGCACGAGTTCTCCGGCGGCATGCGCCAGCGCGCGGTGATCGCCATGGCGATCGCCAACGACCCGGACCTGATCATCGCCGACGAGCCGACCACCGCGCTGGACGTGACCGTGCAGGCGCAGGTGCTGGAGGTTCTCAAGACGGCCAAGGAGGTGACCGGCGCCGGCATCGTGATCATCACGCACGACCTGGGCGTGGTCGCCGGCTTCGCCGACCGGCTGATGGTGATGTACGCCGGCCGCGCGGTGGAGTCCGGGCACGTCAACGAGGTCTACCAGCAGCCGCGCATGCCGTACACGCTCGGCCTGCTGGGGTCGCTGCCCCGGCTGGACGCGGCCGAGAAGCTGCCGCTGGTGCCGATTTCCGGCCAGCCGCCGTCGCTGGTGGACCTGCCGACCGGCTGCCCGTTCGCGCCGCGCTGCCCGATGGCCGTCGACGACTGCCGCACCGAGGAGCCGGCACTGTCCGAAGTGGACAGCACCAGCGGGCACCGGGCAGCCTGCATCCGCAGCGGCGAGCTGGCCGCGACCGAGGCGGCCGTCGAGGAGATCGAGGGCGTCGAGGCCAGCAACGCGGCCGCGATCGAGGCGGCGGTGGAGGTGTTCGGCGCGGAACTGGTCGAGGAGCCCAAGGCCGCGCTGCGGCCGCGCACCGAGCGCCCGACCGTGCTGGCGGTGGACTCGCTGGTCAAGCACTTCTCGGTGACCAAGGGCGTGGTGCTCAAGCGCAAGGTCGGCACCGTGCACGCGGTGGACGGCGTCAGCTTCGAGGTGCGCGAGCAGGAGACGCTCGGCCTGGTCGGCGAGTCCGGCTGCGGCAAGACCACCACGCTGATGCAGATCCTCGGCCTGGAACGGCCGGCCGCCGGCAGCATCTCGGTGCTGGGCAAGGATGTGTCCACTCTGGACAGCAAGGGGCGCAAGGCGATCCGCCGGGACATGCAGGTCGTGTTCCAGGATCCGCTGGCGTCCCTGGATCCCCGGATGCCGATCGGCGACGTCCTCGCGGAACCCATGCAGGTGCACGGCTTCGACGCTACTCACATCCGCAAGCGAATTCCGGAGCTGCTGGATCTGGTCGGGCTGCGGGCCGAGCACGCCGACCGCTACCCGGCCGAGTTCTCCGGCGGCCAGCGGCAGCGCATCGGCATCGCCCGGGCGCTGGCCCTGGAGCCCAAGCTGCTGGTGCTGGACGAGCCGGTGTCGGCGCTGGACGTGTCCATCCAGGCCGGTGTGATCAACCTGCTGGACCGGCTCAAGGCCGAGCTGGGCCTGTCCTACCTGTTCGTGGCGCACGACCTGTCGGTGGTCCGGCACATCGCCGACCGGGTGGCCGTGATGTACCTGGGCAAAATCATCGAGATCGGCGACGTGGACTCGGTGTTCGGCGCGCCGAGCCACCCGTACACGCAGGCGCTGCTGTCGGCCATCCCGATCCCGGACCCGGTCAAGGAGCGCCAGCGCGAGCGCATCATCCTGTCCGGCGACCTGCCCAGCCCGGCCGACCCGCCGTCCGGCTGCCGTTTCCGCAGCCGCTGTTTCCTGCACGCCACACTGTCCGATTCGGACAAGAGGAAGTGTGTCGAGGTGGAACCGCTCCGGGAGGCCCAGGGGGCGGACCACGAGGTGGCCTGTCACTTCGCTCGGACGAAACAGGTGGTCTGATCACGATGAACCGAAAGCTACTGGGGGCGCTGGCCGTGGCCGCGCTGGTGGCCACGGCCTGCGGCGGAGGGAACTCCGGCGGGGGCACGCTCAAGTCCGACGAGTCGGCGGCCGGGCACAACGACGTCAACGCCCAGCCGGCGGACAAGATCAAGCAGGGCGGCACCCTGCAGTGGCCGCTGGACGCGTTGTCCGACAACTGGAATCCGGCGCAGCTGGACGGCAACACACAGAGCACGCCGCAGCTGGTCAACGCCATGCTGCCGTGGCTGTTCGTCGCCCAGGCGGACAACACGCTCACGCTGAACAAGGACTACCTGGTCTCGGCCGACGTGGTCTCGACCAGTCCGCAGGTGGTCGAGTACAAGATCAATCCGAAGGCCAAGTGGTCCAATGGCCGCGCGATCTCCTGGGAGGACTTCCAGGCGCAGTGGAAGGACTGCAACGGCAAGGACCAGACCTTCCAGTGCAACAGCACCACCGGCCTGGAGAACATCGGCAGTGTCGAGCGGGGCTCGGACGACCAGGACGTCAAGGTCACCTTCGCCAAGCCGTTCGGTGAGTGGCAGAGCCTGTTCTCCCCGCTGATCCCCAAGGAGCTCGGTGTCTCGGCCGACGAGTTCAACAAGGGCTGGGTGGACGCGCCGAAGATCACCGCCGGTCCGTTCAAGATCGGCAAGATCGACCTGACCGCCAAGACGGTGTCGGAGGTGCCGGATCCGGCCTGGTGGGGCACGAAGCCGCACCTGGACCAGATCCTGTTCAAGGTGGTCGGCCGGGACGCCCTGCCCGACGCCCTGGCCAGCGGCGCGATCGACTTCTACGCCATCGGCTCCAACGTGAACCTGTACCAGCGGGCCAAGACCCTGCCGGGCGTGACGATCCGGCAGGCCACCGAGGCCCAGTACAACCTGCTGGACTTCAACGGCGCCGAGGGTTCGGCCCTGCACGACCAGGCCACCCGGGTGGCGGTCGAGCAGGCGGTGGACACCAAGAGCATCGCCAAGGCCCTGCTCGGTCCGATCAGCGCGGACCCGACGCCGCTGGGCAACCACTTCTTCGTCAAGGGCAGCAAGAACTACCAGGACAACTCCGCGCCGATCAAGTTCGACCCGGAGGCCGCGAAGAAGAAGCTGGACGAGCTGGGCTACAAGCAGAGCGGCGCCTTCCGGTCCAAGGACGGCAAGGAGCTCGACCTCAACTACGTGGTCGACGCCGGCAACCCGACCAGCACCGCGGTGGCCAACCTGGTGCAGACCGAGCTGAAAGCGGTCGGCGTCAACGCGAAGATCAACTCGGTGCCGGTGGCCGAGCTGTTCAGCAACTACGTCAACCGCGGCGCCTACGACGTGGTGCTGTACCGCCTGATCGACAACGCGCAGCCGCTGATATCCAACACGCCGATCTTCTACTACACGCCGGGCAACACCCAGACCAACTACAGCGCGATCGGCAACGACACCATCAACAAGCTGCTCGACGAGGCCGGCTCGGAGCTGGACGAGAACAAGCGCGTGGACCTGATCCAGCAGGCCGACACCGAGATCTGGAAGGAGGGGCACATCCTGCCCGCCTACCAGGTGCCCGGCGCCTACGCGGTGCGCAACACGCTCGCCAACTTCGGCGCCTTCGGCTTCGCCGGGAACCCGATCGACTACGTCGACATCGGTTTCCTGAAGTGAGCAGACACAGGTTTTCCTGACGGCCTGGCCCGGCGACAAGCCCTGTCGCCGGGCCAGCGTCACAACTGGGGAGATTTCACCCAAGGTGCACGCCGGGCGACTGGCCGTGACCGCGGGGGCAGGCCATCCGATCGACGAAGTCGCATCGGTTTCGGAGGAACAACGGAGGTCAGTTCGATGGGCAGAAGGAAGGTGCTGGCGCTGGCGGCGCCGGTCCTCGCGGCGGCGCTCACCCTGAGCGCCTGCGGCGGGGGCGGGGGCGGCGGCCAGTTGCCGCCGGCCGACATCAAGGCCGGCGTGAACGACATCAACCCGCAGCCGGACAGCAACATCAAGGACGGCGGCACACTCCAGTTCGCCATCGACTCGCCGTCCGCGAACTGGAACCAGAACCAGGTCGACGGCAACGACGTGGCCAGCGCCCGAATGTCCAACACGCTGATGCCGTGGATCTTCACCGAGGCCGCGGACGGCTCGCTCAACCTGAACAAGGACTACCTGACCTCGGCGGACGTGGTGTCCACCAGCCCGCAGGTGCTCGAGTTCAAGATCAACCCCAAGGCGAAGTGGTCCAACGGCCGAGCCTTCACCTGGGAGGACTTCCAGGCCCAGTGGAAGGCCCAGAACGGCACCAACCCGGCCTACCAGCCCAACAGCACGACCGGCTACGAGAACATCGCCAGCGTCGAGCGGGGCTCGGACGACCAGGACGTCAAGATCACCTTCGCCCAGCCGTTCGGTGAGTGGAAGGCGCTGTTCAGCCCGCTGTACCCGAAGGAGCTGAACTCCGACCCGAACGAGTTCAACACCGGCTGGGTGGACGCGCCGAAGATCACCGCCAACGCGTTCAAGATCGGCAAGATCGACCTGACCGCGAAGACCGTCGAGGTCGTGAAGGACCCGAACTGGTGGGGCAAGCCGGCGCACCTGGACAGCATCCTGTTCAAGGTGCTGACCCGTCCGTCGATGCCCGACGCGATGGCCTCGGGCGCGATCGACGTGGCCGACACCAACGCGCTGCTGGACGCCATCACCCGCTACAAGTCCATGCCGAACGTCACCCTGCACCAGGCGCTCGCGCCGGACACCGTGCACATGACGCTCAACGGCGGCGACGGCCGCCTGCTGGCCGATCAGAAGCTGCGCCAAGCCGTGTTCAAGGCGGTTGACCGGCAGTCCATCGCCAACGCCGAGATCGGCAAGATCACGCCCAACCCGCCGCTGCTGAACAACCACATCTTCGCCAAGGGCACCAAGGAGTACAAGGACAACTCCGGCGGCCTGCAGTTCAGCGCGGACGAGGCCAAGAAGGCGTTGGACGCGCTGGGCTGGAAGCAGAACGGCCAGTACCGGTCCAAGGACGGCAAGGAACTGGACCTGACCTACGTCAGCTCCAGCACGCCCGCCTCGGACGACACCGGCAAGATCCTGCAGCAGCAGCTGGCCCAGGTCGGCATCAAGGTCACCATCAACGCGGTGCCCACCGCCGACTTCTTCCCGAAGTACGTCAACGTGGGCAACTTCGACCTGACCACCTTCCGCTGGATCGCCGGCAGCGCGCCGGTGTCGGGCCAGAAGGGCGCCTACGTGATCGACCTGAAGAACCCGGCCAACGTGCAGCAGAACTTCGGGCACGTCGGCAACGAGGCGATCAACGACGCGTTCAGCAAGGCCGGCTCCGAGCTGGACGACGCCAAGCGGGTGGATGACGTCAACGCCATCGACGCCCAGCTGTGGGATGTCGCCGGCGAGCTGCCGCTGTACCAGGTGCCGGGCTCCGTGGCCACCAAGAAGACCGTGGCCAACTACGGCGCGATGGGCTTCGCCACCAACCCGATCGACTACGCCGCCATCGGCTTCACCAAGTAGTCGTCGGATCGACCGAAAAGCGCCCGGCCGGGTTCTCCCGGCCGGGCGCTTTCGTGTCTGGAACCTGAGTCCGTCTCAGCGACAAGGGCCGGGACGGGGGCACTGCGTGCCACACCGCACCGACCCCCAGTTAGTCAGTGCGGGGCGACGGTGCCACCCGCGTCCCGGCAGTGTCCATGACACACAACGCCACTGTCGGCTCGCTGTCTTGACCCCGCCGCCCCGCTCTGACCTGGGGAATTACTTGGCCCAGCCCATGTCCTGGAAGTGGAAGCTGGCCAGGCCCGTGTTGCCCATGTTGGCCAGGCCGTTGCGGCAGGCCACGATGGACGGCCGCTGGTAGAGCGGCAGCGAGTGGCCCAGCGCCCACACCTGCTTGTCCACCTCGTTGAGCAGCGCGTAGCGCTTGGTCTGGTCCAACTCGGCCGACGCCTGCGCCAGCAGGTCGTTGATCTTCTCGTCGCCGATCCGGCCGACGTTGCCCTGCTCGCCGGCGCCGGTGGTGAACCAGCTCTGGGCGTTGTTGACCGGCGGCCCGCTGTCGCCCATCTGCGCGAAGTTGGCGAAGTCGAAGTCGCCGGGCGTGATGTGCTGGTCGAAGAAGGTGTTCGGGTCGTCCTGCACGATCTGCAGGTCGACGCCGAGCGTCGCGAGCTGCTGCTGAACCAGCTGGGCCTCGTCCAGCGAGGACTTCGCGCCGGCCGAGATGGCGTCCCGGATGGTCAGCTGCTTGCCGTTCTTGCTGCGGAACTTGGCCCCGGCCGGCTGCGTCCAGCCGTCGGCGTCCAGCTCCTTCTTGGCCTCGTCCGGGTTGTAGAGATAGCCGGCCGAGTTGTCCTGGTAGCCGGGGAAGCCGGGCAGGAAGATGTGGTTGCCCAGCGGCTGCGCGTTGGGGATCAGCTGGCCGATTTCGGCCTTGGCGATCGGGTCGCGGTTGATGCCCTTGACCAGGGCGACCCGCAGCTTCTGGTCGTTGAGGATGGAGTTGCCGGCCCCGTTGAACACGATCTCGCGGTAGTTGGGCAGGTTGGCCCGCCGCAGCGTCACGTTCTTCATCGCCGAGGTGCGCTTGTACGCGTCGAGGTTGGACGAGACGCCCGCGAAGTCGAACGCGCCGCTGGCCAGGCCGTCGACCTCGACGTTGGTGCTGGAGTAGTACTTGAAGACGATCTTGTCCAGCTTGGGCTTGTCACCCCACCAGTTCGGGTCGGGCACCACGGTGACGTTGTTGCCGGTCTTGTCCAGGTTGCCGATCTTGAACGGCCCGCCGGTGACCTTCGGCGCGTCGGCCCAGCCCTTGTTGAACTCGTTCGGGTCCGAGGTCAGCGACTTCGGGTAGAGCACGTTGAACAGGTTGGCCCATTCCGCGAGCTTCGGGTTGTAGGTGACGGTGAAGTCGTAGTCGTCACTGCCCTTGCTGATGTCGGAGATGCTGGCGTAGCCGGCCGTGCTCAGCGGCTGGTAGGCGGTGTTCTTGCCATTGAGCGCCTGCCACTGGGACTGGTAGTCGACCCAGGTGATGGGCGTGCCGTCGCTCCACTTGGCCTTGGGGTTGAGCTTGTACTCGACCTTCTGCGGATCGGTGGACACCAGCTTGGCCGATTCCACGTAGTCCGGGTCGGGGCCCCAGTTGCCGGAGGCGTCCGAGATGGCCGGCGTCGGCTCGAACGACTGCACGACCGGCGGGATGTCACCGTTGGTGGCGTCCACCGCGAGCATGTTGAAGTTCGCCGGGTACGCCTCGATGCCCCATTGCAGAATGCCGCCGTCCTTCACCTGGTCCCGCGGCGTCGGGTTGATGTCGTTCTGCCCGATCTGCTTGGTGGGCGGCGGCGCGGAGGAACCTGCCGATCCCCCACAGGCCGACAACAGCAGCGCGGACGCGGTCACCGAAACGGCGACCGCGAGCAGCGCGCGTGGCGTTCGACTCACGAGCATGCCTTCCCCTTGAAGCCCCCAGTTCCCAGTTCGCACCCTATGCAGGCACGGGTCGAGTCTTCCGCGTTTCCCACCCTGCGGGAACCTACGGATGGCGGGCTGGGCAGGATGTCACTCCATGGGCTTTCGGACGCGCGCTGTACGCCACTGCCTGGCCGCCGTGGCCCTTGTCCTGGTCGTCTGCGCCGTGGTGGCCACTTTCTCAGCCCTCACCCTGGCCTCGGCCCGCTCCGACCTGGCCCCGCTCACTGCCCGGGCCCAGGCCCACGTCGCCGCCGTCGACCACGATGCGGACACCGCCACCGTCACGTGGACTCCGCCCTCCGGTCCTCCGGCCCGCGCCACCGTCGAGCTCGACGGCTCGGCGCCCGCCCCTGGCGCCACCGTGCCCGTCGGCTACGACCCCTCGAACCCCTCGCATGCCGTCATCCCCGGCGCGGTGTCCCTCATCGCCGCTGACCGCTCCAGTGGCGAACTTCTCTTCATCGCCATCGTCGCGGTCGTTCTGCTCATCGTCACCGCTGTGCGCCTGCTTTCCCGCCTGGGGCTCACTCGCCGGCCCCAGGTCCGGGTCCCGGTGCGCCGGGTCCGCATCCAGTCCGGTCTTCTGGCCCGCTCGTGGCTGGAGACCGAGGACATTCCCCGCCGCTGGGTCCCCGTCTATTTCGAGCCGGCGTTGATCACCCTCCCCACCCCCACCACCGTCGCCTTTTTCGGTGATCCCCGCCGCAACCGCCTGGTCGCCGCAGTCATCGACGACACCGTGCTCTATCCGTCCGGCCGGGTCGTCAAGGACGACCCGCGGGGCCGGCGGGTCGACAACCCGTCCGAGATCGACGATTCCGTCCGTGCACGCGCCGTGACCACCTTGGGTCTGCTCCCGCAGCTCCGGGCCGACGCCGTCTTGATCGTCCCCGCGCCGCTGATCGGCCTGCTCTGGGCGTTCCTGGATGGCGGCGGCGTCTGGAGTTGGCTCGGCGCCACCGTGATCACCGCGGCGTTGGCCCTCTGGTTGGCCGCTCTCCGCGGCTCCGACCCGTCGTGATGTACACCACATGTAGGCCCACGCCCTCGGATTGCGGTGTTCCGGTGTCACCGGACGGGCTGGATCGTCACCCGTCGTAGCGTCGTACGCCCATCCCAGTGTCCCGATCATCCTCCGAATCGGTGGAGTTGGGCTTGCCCTCTTCGGGTGTCCGCTTTGTCACGGGACCATCACCGCGGGTGGGCGGCTGTCCACCGGAGGTGATGGACGGAGGTGCCACCGTGGGCATGAAGTGGATGGAGCACAAGGTTGTGAAGAACGCCCGTGCTTGGGCCACAGGGGGCATTCCCGGGCAGGCCGGCAAGGACGAGTGCGTGGTGTGCGGGAAACAGATCCGCAAGCACCGCAAGGTCACCGGCGAGGGCCGTGTCTGCTCCGTGGCCTGCGCCCACTTCTGGGTGGAAAACATGAGCTGACGGGCTCCCTGCGCCACCGTGCGCCGGGCCCCAACCCCGGCGCACCCCCATTTCCCAGCACCCACCATGGCGAGCGCAGCGAAGCCACACCGATCTCGGCCAGCGAAGCGAAGCCACACCACTCTGCAAAGCCGGGCGAGCGAAGCGATGCCCGGCGGGGCGAGCGAAGCAACGCCCCGAAAGGGGTGTGGGGGCGAAGCCCCCACCTCGGGGGTCTGGGGGTCGCCCCCCAGAACAAACGCGAAAAATCCCTGTTTGCCGAATAGGCAAACAGGGATCTCCCGGATTTGTAGCGGGGACAGGATTTGAACCTGCGACCTCTGGGTTATGAGCCCAGCGAGCTACCGAGCTGCTCCACCCCGCGTCGGTAGTTATTACTCTAGCCCACCCGTCCACCGCATTACAAATCGCCCCCCAATACCCCACCTGACCAGCACTTCTCCCCCACAGCACCCGAAGCGAGGGCCGAGGCCCAAAGGCCGGCCCCGACGAGGGACGAGAGCCAGGACGGCACACCCAGCCACTCCCGGCCGCGAAGCCCAGGCCTCCCCACACGGGCAGGAAGGCAAGGAAGCAGCTCGCGCGAAGCGCCCAGCCATGCCCCGCTCCAGGCCCAGAAAGGCAAGCCCTCCGCGCACACCGCCCCCACCACCAGGCCGAGCGAAGCGAAGGCCGAACGCACTCCCGCAGGCCGAGCGAAGCAAAGGCCGGCCCCCGCGAGCGAAGCGAAGCGGCACGGGCGACGGCGAAGCCGAGCCCGTGGGGGGTGCAGGGGTCGAAGCCCGCCCTGCCTCGGGGTCTGGGGCGGGAGCCCCAGTGAGACGCGAAAAATCCCTGTCTGTGTTTTCCACAGACAGGGATCTCCCGGATTTGTAGCGGGGACAGGATTTGAACCTGCGACCTCTGGGTTATGAGCCCAGCGAGCTACCGAGCTGCTCCACCCCGCGTCGGTAATAGGAACTATACGGGGTGGTTGCGGCTGGATGCAAATCAGGTGTCGCTCACGTGACGGAGGTCATCTTCCGCCGGTGGTGGTGGGGCTGGCGCTGGTGGTGCCGCCGCCGGCGGCGGTGAACTCCTTGGTGGCGTCGTCGAGGGCCTTGTAGGCGTTGCCGAGGGCCTGGAAGTCGCCGCTCTGTTGGGCGCTCTTGATGGCGGCGAGGGCGGCTTGGATGTCGGCGACGGCCTTGGCCATGTCGGGGCTGGTGGGCTGCCCGGTTGTGGTGGTGGGGCTGGTGCTGCTGCCGCCTGGGTTGCCGGTGTTGCCGCCGCCGGTGGCGGGGGTGGTGCCGCTGAGGGCTTGGTTGAGGGCGTCGGTGAAGGTGTTGGCGAAGCCGATGCCGTTGTTGTAGCTGACGAGCACCCGGGACAGCTGTGGGTAGGAGGTCTGGGAGTTGCTGGCCTGGCTCTGTTCGACGTAGACGGGTTCGACGTAGAGCAGGCCGCCACCGACGGGCAGGGTCAGCAGGTTGCCGTACTTGATGTTGGTTGTCTGCTGTCGGAACAGGTTGAGCTGGTTGCCGTTGGTGGTGATGAACTGGGTCTGCATCTGTTTGGGACCCGGTGTCTGGGTGTCCGTCGGCAACTTGAGCACGGTTATCTTGCCGTAGTTGGGTCCTGGGTCGGAGGCCACGGACACGTAGGCGGACATGAAGTCACGCCCGAGGAACACCAGTGGGCTGGTCAGCTGGAAGCTGGCGGAGCCGCCCCCGCCGGCGGCCGGGTTGCCGGACATCACGTAGTACGGCGGCTGCGGCGAGGTCTGCTGCTGGATGGCCTGCACGTTGGTGGGGTTGTCGACCGCGGTGGGGTCGCTGGGCACGCTCCAAAAACCCACGCTGGAGAAGAAGTTCTGCGGGTTGGTGACGTGGTATTTCGCGAGCAGTCCTCGCTGCACCTTGAACAGGTCTTCCGGGTAGCGGAAGTGGGCGCGCAGCTCGGGACTGATGTCGCTGCTGGGCAGGACGGTGCCGGGGTAGACGGCTTCCCACGCCTTGAGCACCGGGTCGGTGTCGTCGACCGAGTAGAGCTTCACCTGACCGGTGTAGGCGTCCACTGTGGCCTTGACGGAGTTGCGGATGTAGCCGACGCCCTGGTTGGGCTGGCGCGGTCCGTTGCCGGTGGAGTTGAGCGAGTCGGAGGTGGCGTCGCCGAGCTGGGTCTGCTGCGAGTACGGGTAGTTGGTGAGCGTGGTGTACCCGTCGACGATCCATTCGATGTTGCCGTCGACGACCGCCGGGTAGGGGTCGCTGTCGAGGGTGAGCCAGGGCGCGACGTTCTTCACCCGGTCGGCCGGGTCCCGGTAGTACATGATCTTCGAGTTGTCGGTGATGGCCGAGTTGAACAGGATGTTCCGCTCGCCGTAGTACGCCGCGAACACCAGGCGGTTGAACCAGTTGCCGATGGAGACGCCGCCGCTGCCCTGGTAGGTGTACTTGGTGACGTCGGTGTCGTATTCCTGGCCCTGGCTGGGATTCTGCCCGTCGGGCCCGCCGACGATGGCGTAGTCGGTGGTGTCGCCCTGCAGCTCGCCGTAGTAGATGCGGGGCTGCTTGACGCTGATCGCGCCCTCGTTGACCTTGCCGTCGGTGTTGAGCTCGCTGACGGTGAAGTCGGGGTAGCCCTGGGAGTTGACGGTGCTGGCCTTGGCCGCGACGAAGCCGTTGCCGTGGGTGTAGACCAGGTGCTCGTTGATCCAGTTCTTCTGGCTGTCGGCCAGCCCGTTGGTGTTGATCTCGCGGGCGGCGACGATGTAGTCGCTGGTGACGCCGTTGACCGTGTAGCGGTCGATGTCCAGCTTCTGCGGGAAGTCGTAGAAGTTGCGGCCCTGCTTGAACTGCTTGAACGTCTGGTAGAGGGCGCTGGGGTCGAGCAGCCGGACGTTGGACACCGTCGGCACGTCGGACTTGATCTGGTCGGGCGTCGCGGTCGGCTGGTTGTTGTAGTCCTTGTAGCTGACCTTGTCGTCGCCCAGCCCGAAGGCGTCCTTGGTGGCCGCGATGTTGTACGAGATCGGCACGGCCTCCTTCTCGTTGGCGTTGGGCGCCACCGAGAACTGCTGGAGGACAGCGGGCCAGGCCACGCCGATCAGCAGGCTGGACAGCACCAGCAGCGCGGTGGCGATGGCCGGCAGCTGCAGGTTGCGCAGGAACGCGCCGGCGAAGAAGGCGGCCGCGCAGAACACGGCGATGCACAGCAGGATCAGCTTGGCCGGCATGACCGCGTTGAGCGCGGTGTAGTTGGCCCCGAAGGCCTGCGGGTTGCTCTGCGAGAACAGCAGGTCGTAGCGGTCGAAGTAGTAGGCGACCGCCTTGAACAGCACGAAGACGCCGGCGATCACGGACAGCTGGATGCGGGCCGGGCCGGACAGCTGGCCGCCGCGGCCGGCCAGCCGGATGGCGCCGTACAGGTAGTGCGTGATCAGCGCGGCGAAGAAGGACAGCGCGGCCGCGACGAACAGCCAGTTCAGCACCCACTCGTAGAACGGCAGCGTGAAGACGAAGAAGCCGACGTCGATGCCGAAGATCGGGTCGGTCTTGCCGAAGCTGGTGCCGTGCAGGAACAGCTGCGCCTGCTGCCAGTCGTTGATGGCGGTGACCGCGGACAGGAAGCCGATGACGGCCGGGATGCCCAGGCCGAACAGCTTGAGCCGGCGGCTGATGACCATGCGGTAGCGCGACACCGGGTCGTCCGGTCCGGACAGCGGCACGAACACCGGGCGGGTGCGGTAGGCGACCAGCAGGTTGGCCCACACCAGGCCGCCGACGACCAGGCCGACGACCAGGAACAGCACCACCTGGGTGACCAGCTTGGTGGTGAACACCGACTGGAAGCCGACCTCGCCGTACCAGAGCCAGTCGATGTAGGTCGACAGCACCCGGGAGCTGAGGATCAGCCCGATCAGGACGATCACGCCGACGACGATCAGGATGCGGCTGCGTCGGGACAGCGTGGGTAGTCCGACGGGAGGCCGGTTTGCCACGGGGCACGCTCCTACGGTTGCGGTCGGCGTCTCGGGTCGCGGCCCGCTCGGGCCGTTCCACCTGTGACAACTCTACGGACGGTGTCCTGAGTTCCTCGGGCGGGACACCCGCGGGGCCGGGCGGTCATCGGAACTGTGGGGGTCGGATGGGACGATGGGCGGCGTGCCTTCTGTTGACGACGCCGACGAGACCCGGCCGACGCTGCTGCCCGCTCTGGCCCGCGAGGTCGAGGAGTTCGTCTCGGCCGCCGGGTGGGATCAGGCGCCGCAGCTGTTCGCGCTGGTGCCGACCGCCGAGCTGATCGCTCAGCAGCCGGAGCTGCGCGCCCAGCTGGACCCGGCTGCCGCGCTCACGCCGATCGCCCAGGAGGAGCTGCCGGGCGAGGATCTCGGGGACGCGCTGGCCAGCATCGTGTGGCCGGACGCGGTGACCGGCTGCGCCGTGGCGCAGGAGATCGTCGTGCTGCCGCCGGACGCCGAGGCCGAGATCGAGGCCGTCACCGAGGACACCTCGGTGCTGCGCCGGGTCGCCGCCGAGCACCCGCAGCGCCGGGAGGCCCGGCTGGTCGCGGCCGTGCTGCGGGACGGCACCGCCGCCTGCGTGCTGCGGCTGCGCGGCGACCAGGACCGTCCCGACGAGATCGTCGAGCACCCGGAGCTGGCCCCCAACCTCACCGGCGCGCTGCTGCAGACCCTGCGGCCGTAGCGCCCCGGCGAATGCCCCTTTCGGCATGCCGCGACCTCGCCGCGCGCGGAACGCGCGCCACAAGCTCAGCAGCCGGGGGTGGGCTTTCCCGCCTTGAGGGCCTGCAGCGAGCTGACCGCGTCGGCCAGCGTCGTGACCTTGATCAGCTTCAGCCCGTCCGGGGCGTGCGCCTTGGCCTCGGCGCAGTTGTCGGCCGGCGCGAGGAACGCCGTCGCGCCCGCTTCCTTGGCCGCGATCATCTTGAACGGGATGCCGCCGATCGGCTTCACGTTGCCCTGGTCGTCGATCTCCCCGGTGCCGGCGATGTCGCCGCCGTTGTTCAGGTTGTCCGGGGTCAGCTTGTCGATGATGGTCAGCGCGAAGATCAGGCCGGCCGACGGCCCACCCACGTCGGCGAGGCTGATCTTGACCTGGAACGGCACGTCCGGCCGGTCGATCGGGCCGATGCCCATAAAGCCCCAGGCCCGGTCGTCGCTGTGGCCGAGCGTGATCGTCGCGGTCTGCTCGGGCGAGGCGCCGTGCTGGAAGGTGACCGGCACGGCCTGGCCGGGCTTGGTGCTCTTGAGCGCGTCCTGCACCTGCTGCGAGGTGCTGACCTTGGTCCCGTTCACGGCCAGCAGCCGGTCGCCGGCGTTGAGCACGCCGGTCACGGGGCTGCCCTGGCTGATCGAGCCGACCAGCACCTTCATCGGGTAGCCGAGGTAGCGCAGCGCCGCGACCTGGGCGTTGGACTGCGAGTCGGTGAACTCCTGGACGTTCTGCTTCTGCACGTCCTGCTGCGACTCACCGGGCTTGAAATACTCCTCGCGCGGGGCCAGCGAGTAGCGGCCGGACGCCCACAGGCCGAGCGCGCCGAACAGAGTGATGCTGTCGGTCAGCGACACCGTGACCATCCGCAGCTCCCCCTTGGTGGGGAAGGTGTCCTGGCCCTGCACCGAGATCACCGTGGTGCCGTCGACGCTGCCCAGCGTGTTGAAGGTCGGGCCGGGGCCGATCGCGACATACGGGATCGAGACCACGCCGCCGAGCAGACCGATGGCCGCCACGAGCACGAAGCTCCACACCAGTGTCCACGTGCGACGGGCGGGGCCGCCGCGGCGGGGACGTGGAGGCTGCGGCTCAGCGGTGTCCTGGTCGGGCCGCTCAGTTTGCTGGCTCACGACCCCAGAGGGTACGGGCTGTGCCTATGCCGCCCGTTCCGGGCGGGGCTCGGCCGCTCGTGACCGCTGCCTTCCCTGGCCGGATTTAACCCGCCGCATCGGCTTGAGTGGGTGGTTGAGTCGGGTGGCGGCGGGTGAAATCCGGCGACGGTCCAGGCAGCGGCGCGGCCGAGCACTCTCCTGCGTTGGCGGCCGGACTCCTACCACCGACGCGGCCTTGATTCCGCTCGTGGCGGCGTTCGCCGAGCGCGCACAGCTTGGGTCTGGCCAGCCGCGTACCGTGGAGACATGACCGATCTGCCGTTCGGGTTCAATCCGTCACCGAACCCTGACGACCGCGGCGAGGGCTCCTCCTCCGGCGGCAACACACCGCCCGGGGGGATGCCGCCCGGGGGCGTCCCCTTCGACATGGGCCAGCTCGGCCAGATGCTCAGCCAACTGGGTCAGATGCTCAGCCAGGCGCAGACATCGGGCAGTGGGCCGGTCAACTACGAGCTGGCCAAGCAGATCGCCATGCAGCAGCTGTCCCAGTCCGGCGGCAGCGCCGGCGGCGAGCAGTCCGGGGCCGTGGCCGACGCCGTGCACCTGGCCGAGATGTGGCTGGACCCGGTGACCACGCTGCCGGCCGGCGCGCGGATCGGCAAGGCCTGGTCGGCCGTGGACTGGGTGAACGAGACGCTGTCCACCTGGCAGCGGCTGTTCGACCCGGTCGCGCAGCGGGTGTCCGGCGCGTGGGTGGAGGCCCTGCCCGAGGAGGCCAAGGCCGCGGCCGGCCCGATGCTGGCGATGGTCGGCCAGATGGGCGGCATGGCGTTCGGCTCCCAGCTCGGCAGCGCGCTGGCGCAGCTGGCGTCCGAGGTCCTCACCTCGACCGAGGTCGGCCTGCCGCTGGGCCCCGAGGGCACCGCCGCGCTGCTGCCGGCCAACATCGAGAAGTTCACCGGCGGCCTGGAGCGGCCGGCCAGCGAGGTGATGGTCTTCCTGGCCGCCCGCGAGGCCGCTCACCAGCGGCTGTTCGCGCACGTGCCGTGGCTGCGGCAGCGGCTGCTCGCCACCGTCGAGGAGTTCGCCCGCGGCATCAAGGTCGACACCTCCGCGCTGGAGCAGCTGGCCACGCAGGTCGACCCCAGCAACCCGGCGAGCATCGAGGAGGCCATGCGGTCCGGCCTGCTCGAACCGCAGACCACCCCCGAGCAGAAGGCCGCCCTCACCCGGCTCGAGACCCTGTTGGCCCTGGTCGAGGGCTGGGTCGACGTGGTCGTCGCCGACGCCGTCGGCGAGCGGCTGCCCGGCGCCGAGGCGCTGCGGGAGACGCTGCGCCGCCGCCGGGCGTCCGGCGGGCCGGCCGAGCAGACCTTCGCCACCCTCGTCGGCCTCGAACTGCGCCCCCGCCGGCTGCGCGCCGCCTCCGCGCTGTGGCGTCTGGTCGGCGACCAGCACGGCATCGAGCGCCGGGACGGGCTGTGGGCCCACCGCGACCTCATTCCGACCGGCGAGGACCTCGACGACCCCATGGAGTTCGCCGAGCGCATGGGCGGCGGCGCCGAGCTGGGCGACGACCCCATCGCCGAGCTCGAGCGCACCGAGCGTGAAGAGAAGGAACGCGGGGAGAACGGCCCCCAGCAGGACTGACTCATCCGCGCCGGCCGTCGTGTCCGCACGGCGGCCGGCCTACGGGCAGCTTCGCCCCCACCGGCCTGAACTTCAGGTTGGCGGCCTGTGCGCCAGGAGGCACCGGTCTCGGGCCGCGGGGCCAGCGGGCTCGGCATCGAAGGCGTGCTGCCTGGCCGCTGGCGCCGCGAAGGCGGCCTTGGTGTCACCGGCCGTCGTCAGTCGTCCTCCTCGCTGATGCCCCAGCCCGCGGCCGCCGACAGGCCCTCCAGGTAGCCGACCGCCCGGTCGGTCCGCGGGTAGTTCTGCACCAGCTTCCAGAAAGCGGGCCCGTGACCGGGCACCAGCAGGTGCGTCAGCTCATGCACCAGCACGTAGTCGAGGACCCACGTCGGCACCTCGCGCAGCCGCTCACTCACTCGGATCGTGCCGTCCGCCGGCGTGCAGGACGCCCAGCGCGTCCGCATCGGCGGCACCCACCGCACGCTCTTGGGCACCGCCCGGTTGCCCAGATGTCGCGCCGACAGCTCGGCGCACCTCGACAGCAGTGCCTCGTCCGACGTCCGGGCGGGCGCCCGGCGTCGGGTCTCGCTCCGTTGCAGGCGCGCGAGCATCTCAGCCACCCAGTGCTCCTCCTCGGCCCGAGTCATCTGGGCCGGGAGCAGCACGATGACCGTGTCACCCTCCCGATATGCCGTCACCGTGCGACGACGTCGCCGGCTGCGGCGAACCTCCACCTGTGGATCAGCCACGCGTTCACGGTAAGGCCAAGCACCGACAATTCACCCCGGGTCGTGTCGGTCCGCACTACGACCGGTCCGCGGATCCCTCTCCGGGGTGGTTCCCCGCCCTCGGCCGCGACCACCGACCGCGACCATGTTTGCGCTGCTGGGCTGGGCTGTTCGGGGTGTCGCGGCGATGCCGGACACCAACTCGGGTGGCCGTGTCAAGTGCCGTCAGCGAGCGGCGAACGCCGTCAAATAGCCCGAATCAGACGAACTGTCAATCGACCGATGGTGAACTGTGGACTGCCCGCCCGGCCGTGGACAGTCGGTTGGCGGTCGCCGGCGCCCCTGCCAGCCTGCATGCATGGACCAGACGCCGCTGGACGTGGCACAGCCGCACGTGGCATTGCCACGTCGGCCCCGTGTGCTGCCGGGCCTCGCCGTGCTCCGGCGCGGCGACCACGAGCTGCAGATCGGCATCGACCCCCGGCACGGCGTGCTGCTCGACAACCTGTCCGGGGATCTGATCGACCTGCTGCCGGCGATGACCGGGGAGGCGACCCTGCCGGAGCTGCTGGACCGCTTCGCCGACGAGCGGTCCCGGCAGGCGGCAGTGGCGCTGCTGACCTCGCTGGCCGACGCCGGCCTGCTCGACGACGCCTCGCCCGACGGCGGCGGCCCGCAGATGCCGGCCCGGCTGTCGGCGGACGCGACGGCATGGTCGCTGCGGACCGGCAACCCACGCCGGCGGCTGCCCTTCAACCGACAGCAGGCGGCGGTGGCCGTACGCGGCGAGGGCCGGCTGGGCGTGGCGATCGCGGGCCTGCTCGCGGCGGCCGGCGTCGGCTGGGTCGACTTCGACGCGGCCGGCCGGGTGCGGGCCGAGGACACCGGAACCGGATACCTGGACACCGATGTCGACCTGCCCCGGCGGGAAGCCGGCATCGCCGCCATCCACCGGTCCGTCTGCACCGCCAAGACCGGCCGGCTGCCGCCGGCTCGCAAGCCGGACCTGGCCGTGCTCACCGACGCGGTGGTGCCCGCGCCGGGCATGATCGCCGCACTGCAGGCCGAGGGCGTCCCCTACCTGCTCGTACGGATGCGGGACGGCACCGGCGTCGTCGGCCCGCTGGTGGTGCCCGGCCGGACCAGCTGCCCGCACTGCATGGATCTGCACCGTCGCGACCTGGACCCGGCGTGGCCACTGCTGGCCCTGCAGCTCGCCGGCCGGCCGCAGGCGGCCGAGCTGGCCGCCACCCAGGCGACCGCCGGCTTCGCCGCCGAGCAGGCACTGCTGACGTTGGACTGGTGGCTGAGCGGTACGGGCGCGCCGACGCTGGGCAACGCCAGCCTGGAGATCGACACCGCCGCCGGCACGGTGCTCACCAAGCCGTGGCCGCCGCATCCGGACTGCCGCTGCGGCGCGGTCGGGCCCGAGGAGGCTAGCGTGTAGAGCGACAGCCGGGGTGGAGGAGATCACTCACGTCCACCCCCAGCTCAAGGGGAGAATCACCGGGTGACCGAGATCCCGCGCAACGCCGTCCAGCGGACCGCGAAGCTTGCCAGCCTGCCGATCGGGGTAGCCGGTCGGGTCGTCGGCGGCTGGGGCAAGCGGCTGATCGGCCAGAGCGCCGAGGAGGTCAGCTCCCAGCTGAACGCCAAGACCGCCGAACAGCTGTTCGCGGTGTTGGGGCAGCTCAAGGGCGGCGCGATGAAGTTCGGGCAGGCGCTGAGCGTGTTCGAGGCCGCGGTGCCGGACGAGCTGGCCGCGCCCTATCGGGACGCGCTCACCAAACTCCAGGCGGCCGCGCCACCGCTGGAGGCGCGCAGCGTGCACCGGGTGCTCGCCGAGCAGCTGGGCGCGTCGTGGGCCAAGCGGTTCCAGGAGTTCGACGACCGGCCGGCCGCCGCCGCCAGCATCGGGCAGGTCCACCGGGCCATCTGGCACGACGGCCGCGAGGTCGCGGTCAAGGTGCAGTACCCGGGCGCGGACGAGGCCCTGCTGTCCGACCTGAAGCAGCTCCAGCGCTTCAGCCGGCTGTTCCAGGCGCTGGTGCCGGGCGCGGAGATCAAGCCGCTGCTGGCCGAGCTGCGCGAGCGCATGGTCGAGGAGTTGGACTACCGGACCGAGGCCGCCAACCAGCGCACCTTCGCCAAGGCCTTCGACGGCGACGACCACGTGCTGGTGCCGAAGGTGGTGGCCAGCGCGCCGATGGTGATCGTCTCCGAATGGGTGACCGGCACGCCGCTGGCCTCGATCATCCGCGACGGCGACCAGGCGACCCGGGACCACGCCGGCACGCTGTTGTCGGAGTTCCACTTCTCGTCACCAGCCCGGACCGGGCTGCTGCACGCCGACCCGCACCCGGGCAACTTCATGCTGCTGCCGGACGGCCGGCTGTGCGTGATCGACTTCGGCGCGGCCGCGCGGCTGCCCGACGGCCTGCCCCGCACCCTGGGGCTGATGACCCGGCTGTCCCTGGAGCACCGCTCCGAGGAACTGCTGGAGCTGCTGAAGGAAGAGCACTTCGTGCGG
Organism: Kutzneria sp. CA-103260; assembly: GCF_018263855.1. Classification (GTDB taxonomy): domain Bacteria; phylum Actinomycetota; class Actinomycetes; order Mycobacteriales; family Pseudonocardiaceae; genus Kutzneria. The sequence continues at coordinate 7,625,825 of NZ_CP073318.1, forward strand.
CCGGACAGCGAGGTCGCGCCGGACGACGCCGTCGCCTACCTCGGGCCGTTCGTCGAGCCACTGCGGGCCGAGCGCTTCAAGTTCACCCGCAAGTGGCTGCAGCAGCAGGCAGAGCGCATCGGCGACCTGCGGGGCCAGGACTTCCGCACCGGGCGTTCGCTCAACCTGCCGCCGCAGTACCTACTCATCCACCGGGTCACGATGGGCGCCACCGGCATCCTGTGCCAGCTCGGCGCCGAGGTGCCGGCCCGGGCGATCGTCTCTCGGTGGCAGCCGGGCTTCGGCTGAGTCTTTGGCCCCGCCTCCGGCAGGGCAGGCTCGGCCGCTCGTGACCGGTGCCTTCCCTGGCCGGATTTAACCCGCCGCGTCGGCTTGGGTGAGTGGTTGCGTTGGGGGGCGGCGGGTGAAATCCGGCTGCGGTCCAGGCACCGGCGCGGCCGAGCACTCGACGGGGTTGGCGACCTGGCCGGTGTTGTAGGCCGGGCAGCGGCGGGGCCTCGCGCTCTCCGGCGTTGGCGAGGTCCAGGCACCGGCGCGGGACCGCGGGCGGCTTGAGTTGTCCACAGGCTGTGGGTGGCTGAGGGGCCAGTAACGGGCAGTTGTCCACAGATGCCGAATCGGTATTCCCCTGGGTCGGCCATGGCCCGACCATCGAGGTCATGACCCAGATCACGCCGGCCGCTCTGGCCTCGCTCGCGGGCAGCGTGCCCGACAGCGTGGTCAGTGCCGCGGAACTACGCGCGAGCGGCGTGTCCGGCTCCGAGATCGCTGCCGGGTGCCGGGCCGGCGGACCGTGGCAGCGGCTGCTGCCGGGCGTGCTGCTGCTGTCCAGCGCGGAGCCCAGCCGCCGGCAGCGGCTGCGTGCGGCGCTGGCGTATGCCGGCGAGGAGGCGGCGATCACCGGCCTGGACGCCGCGGGTCTCGACCACGACCTGGACGTGCGTGCCGGGTCCGAGGTGCATGTGCTCGTGCCGGCGGCTCGACGGACCGCCGCCGCCGGCTATCTCGTGGTTGAACGGACCGCGAGGATGCCAACGCCGGTCGAGCGGGACGGACTGCGCTACGCCCCGGTCCCCCGGGCCGTGCTCGACGCCGCCCGCCGAGAGTGCGACGCCGTCCGGCTGCGGGCCCTGCTCTCCGCGCCGGTCCGGCACGGCCTGTGCGGCGTCGCCGAGCTTCGGTCCGAACTGGACGCCGGCAACCAGAACGGCTCCGCCGCGCCACGAGCTGCCCTGCGGGCGGTGTCGGACGGAGTGGTCTCCCTGACCGAGGGCCTGGCACGGCGGGTGGCCCGTGGCTCGCTGTTGCCGCCGCCGAGATGGAACGTGCCCATCCGCGACGTCACCGGTGCGCTGCTCGGCGTCGTCGACGCGTGGTGGGACGAGGTGGCGCTCGGTTGGGAGGCCGGCGCCCAGCACTTCCGCCTCGGCCCGCAGCCCCCGGGCCGCGACGCCCGGCTCTCCGCCGCTGGGGTGATCATGCTGCGAACCGTGCCGGAAGTCTTACGCCGGGACCCGGACGGCGTGCGGCGGGACCTCGTGGAGGCGTTCCGCCGCGCCGCCAACCGGGTCCGACCGCCGGTGCACGCGCTGTCCGACCACCTACCCGGCGGCTGAGTCCGGATATGCCGACGGCCGCCGCGGGCAATCCGCGGCGGCCGGGTTGGGTCACCAGTATTCGGCCGGCAGCTTGCCCTCGATGTCCCGGACATGCGCGCGGGCGCAGGTGGGACACAGCCACCGCTGGGCGCCCCGCTCCCGCTCCGACACCCAGGCAAGCGCCTCGGCGGGAGCGGCGACGAGGTCGCGGCGGCGGCCGCAGATCGAACAGGTCACCAGTTCGTTGTCTGCCACGCCCACGACGCTAGGACAGTTCCCGACACCGCGGGCCGGCAGTTGCACAGCCGTGTGGGCGAACCATTAGTCCACCCGTGTCCGAAGCCATCCCGACACCGGCCGACGCGCGTCCAGCCGCCGCACCACTCCAAAGGGCAGCACGGCGGCCGAACGGATTTAGTTATCGCAAGGCCGCACCGACACCCGATCGATCCCCTCACACCGCAGAGGCCTTCCCCCAACGCAGGAGAGTGCGAGGCCCCGCCGGTGTTTCGCACGGTTGGCGGATTTCGCCCGCCGCCACCCGACGCGCACCGCATCCGAGCCGGATGCGGCGGGCTAAATCCGGCAAGGGCGAGACACCGGCTACCCGGGGGCCGAGCCGCGACGCCGAAGGCGGCGCCAAAAACACGGCGTCCAGCCGCCGCACTGCCCGAAGGGGCGGTGCGGCGGCTGGACCGGATCTTGTTGTTGTGTCAGACCGCGTAGCGGGATGCCGCCCGCTCGGCGCGCCTGGCTGCCCAGCCCGCGACCTTGCGCCACCGCTTGGTGGCGCTCAGCCGGCGGGCCAAGCGTTGCTCCTCCGCTACCAGGCGTACTTCATGCAATCGGATCCGGGCGAGTTCTTGGTCGAGCAACATGACTGAGGTCCCCTCAGGTTCGTAATTGGAGATCATCGGGATGTCTGCGTCGTAGCGGACGGTGTTCACGCGGCTGCCTCCTGGTTTCCTGTGGTCGCGGCATCCGCCTCGGCGAGGCGGTCGCTCTTGCGCGGGCGGCCACGGGGCCGCTTGCGGGCGATGACCGCGCCACGCTCGAAGATCTCGCCACCCCAGACGCCCCACGGCTCACGCCGGGCAAGGGCGGCCGCGAGGCACTCCGTCCGGACGGGGCAGGAGGTGCAGAGCACCTTGGCCTGCTCCAGGTCGGCGGGAGCGTCGGCGAACCACAGGTCCGGGTTGTTGGCCCGGCAGGGCAGGTCGAGCCCGGCACCCGGCGCGGTGTCGAGCAGCTCCGCGACACCGGCGCCGGTCGGCGCGGTGAAGTCGGGCAACACAGTTCCCTCTATCGGAACGGTGGCGGTGAACATGGTGGACTTCCTCCCGTTTTCGGTGGTGCTCATGCAGGTGTTGGCGGTGGAGCCGTCGTACGTCGGGGCGTGCATGTCCCTGCCGTTCGAGTTGGTGCCGAAAAAACCACGAAGGCCGCGGTCCCGTTCCCGGGTCCGCGGCCTTCGTGAGCCGTAAGTCCTGACACTCCTGTCAGGTACTTCGCTCCTGCGCGAACCAGAGAAGAACGTGCTTGCGGACCTTCACGAACGCCGGCTGGCCATTGGTCGGCAGGCCAGTGCTCTGCTCACCATTGGTCAGGGCGCGCTCGACCGAGCCGGCCGTCCACGGCCGCGCCTGATCGACGGAAACACGAGAGGTGATCCCCTTGCCGCACATGGCAAGAGTCCCGGCCTGCGGATAGGCGGGTGCCACGAGGATGTTGATGCCGTTGCTTCCCATGTCGTCCGCCTCCAAACCAGGGTCTCGTCGTGGTCGTGTGGTCTTGTCTTGTTCGGGCGTCTCGCGCCCGGCCTATGCAGGCTATTGCCCCTGCGCAGGGGCGTGCAACCGGTTTTTGAAAAGTTCCTACGGAACTTCTCGACGATCAGGTGGAGCCTACCCCAGCATCGCCTCTGACCAGGGCGATCACGTCGGCGCCGTACTTGTCGAGCTTGCTCGGACCGATGCCGGAGATGGCCACCAGGCCGCTGGTGTCGGACGGCCGCTGCTCGGCGATGGCGGTCAGCGTGGTGTCGGTGAACACCACATAGGGAGGAACCCTCAGCTGCCCGGCCTTGGCCTTGCGCCACTCCTTCAGGCGCTCCAGCAGCTCTTCGTCCACATCGGACGGACAGGTGGCGCACCGCCCCAGCTTGATGGCGGGCGTGCTGACCAGCACGTCACCGCACACCCGGCACTCGACGCGGAACGAGCGCCGCGTCGGCGCGGCTTCCCGCTGCGCACCGCCGACCGGTCGTGCGGCCGGGTGGTCCTCGGGCAGCAGCCCGTAGAGGAAGCGGCTGCGCCGGCGGGTCCGGCGGCCGCCCGCGGTCCGCGACAGCGACCACGACAGCCACAGATGTTCACGCGCCCGGGTGACGCCGACGTAGAGCAGCCGGCGCTCCTCCTCGATCGCCGCCTCGTCGGTGTCGGCGTGCTGGATCGGCATGGTGCCCTCGGTCAGCCCGATCAGGAACACCGCGTCCCACTCCAGCCCCTTAGCCGCGTGCAGCGACGCCAGCGTGACGCCCTCCACCGTCGGCGGGTGCTGGGCCTCGGCCCGCATCTCCAGCTCGCCCACGAACCGCGCGAGGTCCGCCCCCGGCACCACCGTGTCGAGTTCCTCGGCCAGTTCGACCAACGCCAGCAACGACTCCCAGCGCTCCCGCTGCGCGCCACCGGTCGGCGGCTCCAGCGACAGGCCGTGCGGCTTGAGCACCTCGCGGACCAAGGTCGGCAGCTCCGCCTCGGGCGCACTGCCCACGGCCGCCCGCAGCGACACCATGGCCTGCCGGATCTCGGGCCGGTTGAAGAAGCGCTCGCCGCCGCGCACCTGGTACGGGATCTGCGCCTCGGACAGCGCCTGCTCGCACACCTCGGACTGGGCGTTGACCCGGAACAGGACGGCGATCTCGCTGGCCGGCAGGCCGTTGCGCAACAGCGCCCCGATCTTGTCGGCGACCGCCTGGGCCTCGGCCGGCTCGTCGTCGAACTCGGAGAACTTCGGCTCCGGCCCGGACGGCCGGTGCCCGATCAGGCGCAGCCGCGAGCCGGCCGGTCGGTCCCGGGCCGCCCCGATCACCCGGTTGGCCAGGGTCACCACCTCGGGCGTGGACCGGTAGTCACGCTCCAGCCGCACCACCACCGCCTCCGGGAACCGGCGCGGGAAGTCCAGCAGCGGCCGGGGCGAGGCGCCGGCGAAGGAGTAGATGGTCTGGTTGGCGTCGCCGACCACGGTCAGGTCGTCCCGGCCGCCGAGCCAGCCGTTGAGCACCCGCTGCTGCAGCGGCGTCACGTCCTGGTACTCGTCGACCACGAAGCAGCGGTACCGGTCGCGGAACTCGGTCGCGACGTCGGCGTGCTCCTCCAGGATGGCCGCGGTGTGCAGCAGCAGGTCGTCGAAGTCGAGCAGCCGGGCGCGCGTCTTGAGCTGCTCGTAGCCCTGGTAGACGCGGGCGACCTGGTCGGCCGGCAGCGGGACGTCGCGCCGCGCCTTGGCCACCGCCGTCGGGTAGTCGTCGGGGGTGACCAGCGACGCCTTGGCCCACTCGATCTCACTGGCCAGGTCGCGCAGCGACTCGGCGCTGGTCGGGGCGCCGAGCCGGTTGGCCGCCTGGCCGACCAGCCGCAGTTTGCCGTCGAGCAGCTCCCACGGGGCGTCGCCGATCACCCGCGGCCAGAAGTAGCGCAGCTGCCGCAGCGCCGCGGCGTGGAAAGTGACCGCCTGCGCGCCGTGCACGCCGAGCGCCCGCAGCCGCGTCCGCATCTCGCCGGCCGCGCGCTTGGTGAAGGTGACGGCCAGCACCTGGCCGGGCGCGACGTGGCCGCGGTCCACGAGGTAGGCGATGCGCCTGGTGATCGTCCTGGTCTTCCCGGTGCCGGCGCCGGCCAGCACGCACACCGGCCCCCTGGGCGCGGTGACCGCGCCGAGTTGCTCCGGATCCAGGTCTTCGAGGAGTCGACCTTCGGCGTCCATGCCTGGCATCCTCGCAGAGGCCTCCGACAGGAAAAGCGGAGCAGGGCGGAACCGGTCCACCCACCGGCCTTATCCTGGACACATGGCTGGTAAGCAGGAGGACAAGGCGGCCGCCAAGGAGGCGGCGCGGGCCAAGCGCGCGGAGTCGCGGGCCCGGCGCAGTCAGATCTTCGAGGCGTTCAAGATGCAGCGCCGCGAGGACAAGGCCCTGGTGCCGCTCATGCTGGGCGCGCTGCTGGGCGTTGCCGCTGTCGCGTTCCTGATCGGCCTGATCTGGGACATGCAGTGGCTGTTCCTCGGCCCCGGTGTGGTGCTGGGCGCGTTGGCCGCGGTGTTGCTGTTCGGACGGCGCGTGTCGCGGACCGTGTACAAGAAGGCGGACGGCCAGCCCGGCGCGGCCGGCTGGGCCCTGGACAACCTGCGCGGCAACTGGCGGGTCACCCAGGCCGTGGCCGGCACCACGCAGCTGGACGTCGTGCACCGGGTGCTCGGGCTGCCCGGCGTCATCCTCGTCGCCGAGGGCGCGCCGCATCGGGTGAAGTCGCTGCTCGCGCAGGAGAAGAAGCGCCTGTCGCGGGTCGTGGGCAGCACGCCCATCTACGACGTCATCATCGGCAACGAGGAGGGCGAGGTGCCGCTGCGCAAGCTGCAGCAGCACATGATGCGGCTGCCCCGCAACATCTCGAAGGCCGACGTGGACCGGCTGGAGAAGGGCATGGCCGCCCTGGCCAGCCGCGGCGCCGCGCTGCCCAAGGGCCCGCTGCCGCAGGGCGCCAAGATGCGCAACGTGCAGCGCACCCTCCGGCGGCGCTGAGTTTTTTGCCGCGCGTTCCGCGCGGGGCTCGGCCCCTTCGGGGGCCGATGCCTCGCTCTTGCCGAATTTCGTCCGCCGCATCCGGCTCGGATGCGGGGTGCGTGGGTGGCGGCGGACGAAATCCGCCAACCGTGCGAAGCATCGGCGGGGCCTCGCACTCTCCTGTGTTGGCGAAGTCCGCTCCCTTGCCGACCTACAACATCACCGCATGCGGACCACGATGGTGCCGACCAGGCGGTCGTGCAGGCCCCGGTAGTCGTAGTCCCAGACCACGGCCGGGATGATCACGCCGACCAGCAGCGTCCGCACGATCGCCCGGGGCACGCCGACCATGGCGGAGCCGTCGATGCGGGCCACCCGCACGCCCATCGCGAACATGCCGGGGGTGAAGCCGAAGAAGGAGACCGCGATCACACCGATCAGGAACCAGGTCAGCAGGCTCCAGTTGCGCGGCAGGTCGGGCATCGTGAACAGGGCGGTGATCAGGGCGGCCAGCACGCAGTCGATGAGCATCGCCGCCGCGCGTCGGGCGGTCGACGGGACGGAGCCCACGCCGGACTCGGGCAGACCGAACCGCTCACCGCGATACCGCTGCTGATCGATGTGCTGTTGGGTGCCCCCGGAGCCCTCGCCCGGCTCCTGCGCCGCGCGGGGTCCGGACATCCACGAACCGGTCCACCTGTTCACCCCTCCAGGGTAAGGCCGCGGTCACAGCAAGGAGGCGGCGAGGTGACCCACTACCCTGTTCGCGGTCTCGTTAACACCCGCGAAACACCTGGGTGACTGACGGGCAACACCACCCGCCTAGTTTCGTCACGGAAACAGCCGGCGACGTGCCGGGACGGGCTACGAGCCGAAGGAGCCAACGAGGGTGTTCACCAATCCCGACGAGGTCCTGCGCTTCATCTCCGACGAGGAAGTGAAGTTCGTCGACGTCAGGTTCAGCGACCTGCCAGGCATCATGCAGCACTTCACTGTGCCGGCGGCGTCGTTCGACGCGGACGCCATCGCCGAGGGGCTGGCCTTCGACGGCTCGTCGGTTCGCGGGTTCCAGCAGATCCACGAGTCGGACATGCTGCTGCTGCCCGACCTGGCGACCGCGCGGATCGACCCGTTCCGCATCGAGAAGACCCTCATCGTCAACTTCTTCGTGCACGACCCGCTGACCCGCGAGCCCTACAGCCGCGACCCGCGCAACATCGCGCGCAAGGCCGAGCTGTTCATCGCCGAGAACGGCGTGGCCGACACCGCCTTCTTCGGCGCCGAGGCCGAGTTCTACCTGTTCGACTCGGTGCGCTTCGACAGCGCCGAGAACGCCTCCTTCCACGAGATCGACTCGATCGCGGGCTGGTGGAACACCGGCGCCGACGAGGAGGGCGGCAACAAGGGCTACAAGGTCAAGTACAAGGGCGGCTACTTCCCGGTCTCCCCGACCGACCACTTCGCCGACCTGCGCGACAAGATCACGCTGAACCTGATCGACTCCGGCTTCACCGTCGAGCGGGCCCACCACGAGGTCGGCACCGCCGGTCAGGCCGAGATCAACTACAAGTTCAACTCACTGCTGCACGCGGCCGACGACCTGCAGCTGTTCAAGTACATCGTCAAGAACACCGCGTGGCAGGCCGGCAAGACCGCGACCTTCATGCCCAAGCCGCTGTTCGGCGACAACGGCTCCGGCATGCACTGCCACCAGTCGCTGTGGAAGGACGGCGCGCCGCTGTTCTACGACGAGTCCGGCTACGGCGGCCTGTCCGACACCGCGCGCCACTACATCGGTGGCCTGCTGCACCACGCGCCGAGCCTGCTGGCCTTCACCAACCCGACGGTGAACTCCTACCACCGCCTGGTGCCCGGCTTCGAGGCCCCGGTCAACCTGGTGTACTCGCAGCGCAACCGCTCCGCGTGCATCCGGATCCCGATCACCGGCAACAACCCGAAGGCCAAGCGCGTCGAGTTCCGCTGCCCCGACTCGTCCGGCAACCCCTACCTGGCCTTCGCCTCGATGCTGATGGCCGGCCTGGACGGCATCAAGAACAAGATCGAGCCGCCGGCCCCGGTCGACAAGGACCTCTACGAGCTGCCCCCGGAGGAGGCCAAGGAGGTCGCCCAGGTGCCCGGCTCGCTCGGCGAGGTGCTGGACAACCTGGAGCGCGACCACGACTTCCTGCTCGAGGGCGGCGTGTTCACCCCGGACGTGATCGAGACCTGGATCGCGCTCAAGCGGGAGAACGAGATCGACCCGCTGCGGCTGCGCCCGCACCCGTACGAGTTCGCGCTGTACTACGACGTGTGATCGACGGCGGGGTTCACCCCGCCGGCCCTAGACGTCGCGCAGAAGCCGGGTCCGTCTCCACGGGCCCGGCTTTTGCCTGTCGCACAACGGGAAGTGACACACAGACGTAACAAAACGGCCGGGTCGGTCGGGTTGGATGAACAGCAGGTGATGCGCTGGAGGTGGCGAGATGGCCGAGCCCGTTCGCATGGAGTCCACCCGCGAGGTGGTCGTCTCCGTCCCCGTGTACGACGCGGTCCGCGGCCTGAGCCGGACCTGGCCGGCGAACTACCGGCTGAGCTTCGACGTCACAGCGCACGGCGAGGTGGTGATCCGGGGCGACAAGGCGGGCCTGCGGGGCCTGGCCGTGCAGCTGCTGGCGCTGGCCGAGCAGGACGTGCCGGAGCGCTTCCACCACCGCATCGACGACTTCATGCTCGAGGTCGAGCGGGGCTCGTTACCGGTGCGGATAGAGCAGGCAGGCTGATCGCAGGGGCTCCGGGGCGACCCTCTAATGTCACGCCCGTGGCCGAAAACGACGCAAACCTGCTGAGCACCCACTTCTTCGACTCCGCCGCCGAGGCGACCGAGGCGGTGCGCGCCGCGGACCTGCTCGGTCTGGGTGTCGCCCTGTCCAACCGGCTCGTCCCGGACACCGACTCCGACGACGGCTCGTTCGTCGAGGAGTGGGTGGTCGACATCTTCGCCTCCGTTCCGGAGGCGGAGGCCGACAGTGAGGCCGAGGTGGCCTGACACCGCCGAGGTGGGGCGTGCCAACACGCCCCACCCCAACACCGGTCACGGCACCGAGATGACCACCTTGCCCCGCACGTGGCCACCCTCGACCAGGCGCTGCGCGTCGGCCGACTCGGCCAGCGGGAAGACCTTCTCGATCTCCACCTTGATGTCACCCGATGCGGTGAGATCTCCGAGCCAGGACAGCTGTTCGCTGTTCGGCTTCACAAAAACGTAGTGGCCGCCCAGCTCAAGGACCCGGTTCTCGATGATCGACCCGATCCGGCTGGGATCGCGCACCAGCTTCGGGGAGACGCTGAGCGCGTCGCCGCCGATCAGATCGATCACGGCGTCGACCTTGCCGTCACCGCCCAGCAGCGCCGCGACCCGGTCCTCCAGGCCCTCGCCGTAGGTCACCGGCTCCGCGCCCAGTGAGCGCAGGAAATCGTGGTTGCGCTCGGACGCCGTGCCGAGCACCCGGCCGGCGCCGAGCGCCCGGGCGATCTGCACCGCCAGGTGCCCGACACCGCCGGCCGCAGCGTGCACCAGGACCGTGTCGCCCTCGCCGACGCCGACCTTCTTCAGCAGCTGCAACGCCGTCAGCCCGGCCAGCGGCAGCGCGGCCGCCTGCTCGAAGGTGATTCCCGCCGGCTTGTGCGCGAGGCCCCGCTCCGGTGCGGCCACCAGCTCCGCGTAGGTGCCGTTCTGCACGTGGTCCTTGCGCAGGTAGCCGAACACCTCGTCACCGGGCGCGTAGCCGTCGGCCGCCGGGCCAGCCTGCACCACCACGCCGGCCGCGTCCCAGCCCTGGATGAGCGGGAAGTGGTGCGGCAGCGCGCCCTGCAGGTAGCCCGCGCGGATCTTGTAGTCCACCGGGTTCACGCTCGCCGCCCGGACCGCGACCAGCACCTGGTCCGGGCCGACCAGCGGGTCCGGCAGGTCCTGGAGCGACAGGACGCCCGCGTCGCCGAACTCGTTCTGGGCGATTGCCTTCAACTCATCCTCCGTCGTAGAAGATCCGCTCCACCACAGTGCGCGCCCGCCGGGTGGTCCGCCGGTAGTCGTCGAGGAATTCCCCCGGATCGGTGCCCTGCGGATAGCCGAGCGCCGCGGCCACCGAGGCCAGCTCACGACCCGAGGTCGGCACCTGGTCGGTCGGCTTGCCACGGACCAGCGTCACGGCGTTGCGCGCGCGGGTCGCCAGCAGCCACGCCGCCGTCATCGCCTCGGCGTCCGACTCGGCGATCAGCCCCAGCTCGGCGGCGTAGGCCAGGCCCTCGATCGTCGACGTCGTGCGCAGCCGCGGGTGATCGCCGGCGTGCTGGAGCTGGAGCAGCTGCACCGTCCACTCAATGTCGGCCAGCCCGCCTCGGCCCAGCTTGGTGTGCGTCGTCGGGTCAGCACCGCGTGGCAGCCGCTCGGCGTCGACCCGGGCCTTGATCCGCCGGACCTCCCGCACCATCGTCGGGTCGAGCCCGCCTTCCGGGTAGCGGACCGGGTCGACCATCTCGCAGAAGCGCCGGCCCAGGTCCTCGTCGCCGGCCACGTTGCTGGCCCGCAGCAGGGCCTGCGCCTCCCAGACTTCCGACCACTGGGCGTAGTAGGCGCGGTACGAGTCCAGGGTCCGCGCCAGCGGACCGTTGCGGCCCTCGGGCCGGAGATCCATGTCGACCTGGAGCGGCGGATCCTGGCTCGGCGCGCCGAGCAGCCGTCGGACCGCTTCCGCGATCCCGGACGTGTAGCGCACCGCTTCGGCGTCGGTCGCCCCGTTGCGGGGCTCGCACACGAACAGCACGTCGGCGTCCGACCCGTAGCCGAGCTCGCGGCCGCCGAGCCGGCCCATGCCGATCACCGAGATCGTCGCCGGCGGCGGTGTTCCGTCCGACAACCGCAGCGCCACGTCGAGAGCCGACTGCAACACCGCCAGCCACACGCCCGACAGCGCCGCGCACACCTCTTCGACCTTGATCAGCCCGAGCAGGTCGGCGCAGGCGACGCGCAGCAGTTCGTGCCGGCGCAGCGACCGCGCCGCCGCGACCGCCTGCGTGAGGTCCGCGTGCCGGCCGACCGCGCTACGCAGCGACACAGCGACCTCGGCCGGGTTGCGGTGCGCCAGCGATGCCGTGTCGGACAACAGGCGCAGCACCTCCGGCGCACGCACCAGCAAGTCCGGCACCAGCTTCGACGTGCTCAGCACGACGGCGAGCCGTTCGACAACAGCGCCTTCGTCCCGCAGCAGGCGCAGGTACCAGGGCGTGTCGGCCAGCGCCTCGGACACCCGCCGATACGCCAGCAGACCGCCGTCCGGATCCGGGGTGTTGGCCAGGAGATCGAGCAGGACCGGCAGCAGCGTCGTCTGGATCGCCGCACGCCGCGAGACCCCCGAGGTCAACGCCTCGATGTGCTTCAGCGCGCCATCCGGCGCCGTGTAGCCGAGCGCCGCGAGTCGAGCCGTGGCTTCCTTGGCCGTCAACCGCATCGCCTCGGTCGGCACGCGCGCCACGGATTCCAGCAGCGGCCGATAGAACAGCTTCTCGTGCAGTCGGCGCACACGGTTGCTGTGCCGTCGGAACTCAGCCAGCAGCACGTCGCCGGCCGCGCGCCGGCCGTCCGGGTAGAGGCCCGCCGCTCGCGCCAGCCAGCGCAGCGCCGCCCGGTCCTCGTCAGCGGGGAACGTGTGGGTCCGGCGCAACCGCTGTAGCTGGAGCCGGTGCTCCAGCGTGCGTAGGAACCGGTACGACTCCGACAACCCGGCGGCATCGGCCCGACCCACGTAACCGCCCGCGCCCAACGCGGTCAGCGCCGCCATGGTCGTCGGCGAGCGCAGCGCTTCGTCGGTCCGGCCGTGCACCAGTTGCAGCAGCTGGACCGCGAACTCCACGTCCCGCAGCCCACCGCGGCCGAGCTTCAGCTCCCGCTCGGCGATGTCCTTCGGCACGTGATCCTCGACGCGCCGCCGCATGGCCTGCACGTCCACAACGAAGTTCTCCCGCCCGGCCGCCATCCACACCATCGGCGCGAGCGCGTCGACGTAGCGGCGGCCGACCTCCTCGTCGCCAGCGATCGGCCGGGCCTTCAACAGCGCCTGGAACTCCCAGGTGCGGGCCCAGCGCTTGTAGTAGGCGATGTGGCCGTCCAGCGTCCGGACCAGCGCGCCGGCCTTGCCCTCCGGACGGAGGGCGGCGTCGACCTCGAAGCACGCCTCGCCGGCGATGCGCATCATCGTGCTGGCCAGCCGGGTCGCCATCGGCAGGTCGTCGTCGTTGTCGGCGACGAACACCACGTCGACGTCGCTGACGTAGTTCAGCTCGCGACCGCCGCACTTGCCCATCGCGATCACGGCCAGCCTGGACGGCTTGCCGACCTGCTTGGCCGCCAGCGCGAGTGATGCTCGCAAGGCGGCGGCGGCGAGGTCGGACAGCTGCTCCGCGACCTGCTCGTAGCTGGGCTCGGCGATCTCCGGCTGCACCAGGTGCCCCAGGTCGGCCGCCGCGATGTCCAGCAGCAGCCCCCGATAGGCCCGGCGCAGCTGCCGGACGTCACCCTCCTCGACCACCCGCAGCAGCTGTGCCGTGTAGTCGGAATCCGGTGGGGCGTCGGACTCCAGCCGAGTCCACTCGTCCGGGTTGGCGGTGAGGAAGTCGCCCAGGGCGGTCGACGAGCCCAACACCGCGATCAGCCGGCCGCGGAAGCCGCCGTCGGTGTTCAGCGCGTCGGCGATGGCCGACCACCGATCACCGGCCGCCTCGCGCAGCCGCTCCAGGGTCTGCAGCGCCAGATCCGGATCGGGGCTGCGCGAGAGAGCGCCGAGCACGAGCTCGGCGCCCTCGACCGGACCGCCACGCCACCAGCCGCCGGCGTGCAGGATCTCCTCGGCACGTGGATCGGTGAGCCCGAACCTGGCTGGCGAGGACGTGGACCGTGGATCTGTCATGACGGAGCCAACCGTAGTCCCACCGGCCGGGCCACCGTCACCTGTCGGGCCGTGACGACGTCAGTGCGAGATGATCAGGGACAGTCCGTAGAGCACCACGGCGCAGCACGCCGCGAAGCACACGATCGCCACCGTCAGCCCGCCGGTGCCCGAGCCGCCCTCGGCCCGAGCGGTCACCCGCTGCGAGACGCCGCGGATGCCCAGGGCGAACAGCGCCACCAACGCGGCCACCGACACCAGGCCGACGACAAAAACCTCGCCAAGTGCCACCCAATTCACGCTCACTGCGGCACCTCGCTGGCGCTCGGTGTCCGCGTTCGCGGACGCTCTGTGCTGAATGATTCGCTCGCAAGCTCGCTCATGCCGCCACCTTGAGAGGCTCGATCGACACGTCGTCGTTGACGACGCTGTCGGGGGTGACCGGCTTGCGCCGCGAGGCGATGTAGATGCCGACCGCGACGGCGATGCCGACGGCCGCCACGATGACCACGCCCGCGGTGCCGGTGCTGGCGACGGAACTGGCAACGGCGCCCACCACGGCCGCCGCCGGCAGCGTCAGCACCCAGGCGATGACCATCCGGCCCGCGGTGCTCCACTGCACGTCCGAGGCCTTGCGGCCGAGGCCGCCGCCCAGGATGCCGCCGGACACCACGTGCGTGGTCGACAGCGCGAAGCCGAGGTGCGAGGACGTGAGGATGACCGCGGCGGCGCTGGTCTGGGCCGCGAAGCCCTGCGGGCCGTCGATCGTGGTCAGGCCCTTGCCCAGGGTCTGGGTGATGCGCCAACCGCCGAAGTAGGTGCCGAGCGCGATCGCCGTGCCGGCGCTGATGATCACCCAGATCGGCGGACCCGCGTTGGACGGCAGCGCGCCGGCGGTGATCAGCGTCAGCGTGATCACGCCCATGGTCTTCTGCGCGTCGTTGGTGCCGTGCGCGAGCGAGACCAGGCCGGCCGACACGATCTGGCCGATGCGGAAGCCCGAGGACACGACCTTGCGGTCGGCCGTTCTGGTCATCCGGTAGGTCAGGTAGGTCGCGGCCATCGCGATCAGGCCGGCGATCAGCGGCGAGGCGACCGCTGGGATCAGGACCTTCTCCACGACCTTGTCGAAGTGCACGGCCCCGGTGCCCGAGGCGACCCAGGTGGCGCCGATCAGGCCACCGAACAAGGCGTGCGAGGAGCTGGAGGGCAGGCCGACCAGCCAGGTCAGGAGATTCCAGACGATGGCGCCGACCAGTCCGGCGAACACCACCGCGGGTGTGATCTTCAGATCGTCCACGATGCCGCCCGAGATGGTCTTGGCCACCTCGACGGACAGGAAGGCGCCGACCAGGTTCAGCACCGCGGACATGGCGACGGCGACTCGTGGTCGCAATGCGCCGGTCGCGATCGAGGTGGCCATCGCGTTGGCCGTGTCGTGGAAACCGTTGGTGAAATCGAAGGCGAGTGCCGTCAGCACAACAACGGCCACAAGTAGGGGGACGTCCACCAAAATCCTCCGGCGGTGGGCAACTACGTGAAGAACGCTACCCCACGGCGGATGGGGTGACTGACGTCCGGGCGGGCGTCATACCGTAAACGTACAGTGACTGCGCGTTATCACACCAGTGGCAGACTTCTGGTCGTTCCGATCGCCGGTTCGAGCGTACCGGAGCTGAGCTGCACGAAGCGCTGTGCAAACGGTTGCCACACTTCGCCCAGCGTGACATGCACCTCCGCGAGCGCGTCCGGTTCCAGCTGCCCCGGCCGGGCCAGCGCCGCTTCATCGGGGGCCAGCTCCGCCCACTTCAGCACTATTTCCGGCGTCGTCTCGATATGGAATTGCACGCCGTAGGCCACCGAGCCCACCCTGAATGCCTGATTGGCGTACCTCGGCGACGACGCCAGCAGTTCCGCGCCGGGCGGCAGCAGGGTGATCTCGTCGTGGTGGAACTGGAGCACATCCGGCGTCAACGGCAGCTCCGCGAACAACGGATCCCGGGCCGCCGTGTCCCGCTTGGCCACCAGCAGCACCCCTACCTCGGGTCCCTTGTCCCCGCGCCGCACCTGGCCCCCGGTCGCCACCGCCAACAGCTGCGACCCCAGGCACACCGCCAGCGTCGGCGTCTTGGTCGCCACCGCCTTCGACAGCAGCAGCCGCACGTCCGCGAGCCAGGGATGCTCCCCATCATCCAGCGCGCCCATCTCGCCGCCCAGGCACACCAGCCCCTGATACCCGTCCAGCGCCGGCAGCGGTTCCCGCGACGGCGCCACCACGTCGATCTCGGCCCCGGCACCCGTGAGCCATTCTTCGAGGCGGCCCACCGGATCGGTGTCGGAGGGCTGGATGACAAGCAGGCGTGGCGCAGTCACGCCCCCGAGCCTAATCCCGCCCCCTCCCAGGCCAAGAGGACACCGCCCTCATGGGCAGCTGGCCCGGGAGGTGAGGCACGGGTAGGGGGTCAGGGAAGTTGTTCAGGACCGCGGGTCGAAGGCGAGTTCGGCGAAGTCGGTGACGGGGCGGAAGCCGATGCGTTGGTAGACGCCGTTGGCGGTGGGGTTAGCGAGGTCGGTGTAGAGCAGGACGGAGTGGGCACCGGCAGAGAGGGCCCATTGGGCGGCAGCGGCGGTGGCCGCGGCGGCGTAGCCGCGCCGGCGGTGTTGGGGAGGGGTGTAGACGGGACCGATGCGAGAGGCGCCGGAGTTGGGGACCTTGGCAGTGGCGTGGCTGACGACGACGCCGTCGACCTCCCATAGGAGGATGCCGCTGCCGAGGGCGAACTGGCGGCGAACGGAGTCGAGGGCGTCAGCGAGGGTGCTGCGGCGGTGCGAGGCGGACTCGCGGTTGAAGTCCAGCAAGTGTTGGGCGGCAACGTGAACGTCCGCTTCGGTGGCGAGGCGGGGAAAGCCGTCGGCGGCCGGGACGGTCAGCTCGGCCAGACGGAACAACCGAAGGCGGAAGACGGTGTGGACGTCGCGGGCGGTGGCGGCGGACCAGGCGGCCGCGAAGGACTCTGTGACGGACTGCGGGCCTATGACGGAGTCGAGCTCGGGATGCTGGGGCAGGAGTGCGTTGACGAGCACAGGTGCGTCCTCGACCTGGATGCCGCTCAATGCCAAGGCCCACGGAGGTGTGCGCATCGCGGCCCCGCAGAGGGAGCCGGCGTCATCGTGAAGTGTGACCAGCATGAGCGGTGCCGCGTCTTGCTGCGGTGCGTGGAGCACGGCGTGTATGACGCTGAGCACGGTGGTGTGCTTGACCGGATCGGCCTCGAACAAGTCATGGGCGACCGCCCAGAACGCGGCGGCATCGTCGTAGAACCTGGCCTCCATCAACCAACTGTGCCTGCCACGGCACCCCGGCCGCGACAGTTTTCCCTTGAACGCAAAAAATCCCCCAACACGGGTTGGGGGTCTGGGGGCGAAGCCCCCTGGCCGGGGGTGTGGGGGTCGTCCCCCACATACAAACAACAAAATGCCCCCTGCTCGCGATTTCCGCGAACAGAGGGCACCTTGAAATTTTGCTCGGCGGCGTCCTACTCTCCCACACCCTCACGAGTGCAGTACCATCGGCGCTGGAGGGCTTAGCTTCCGGGTTCGGAATGGGACCGGGCGTTTCCCCTCCGCTAACACCACCGAAACACTATGAAGATCACCACCACACACCACCCAGAAGACACAATATCTCCCCGGTCGTGCCGGTTGGTTCCTTCAGAACCACACAGTGGATGCGAAGCGTCTTTGTAGACAAGCCCTCGGCCTATTAGTACCAGTCAACTCCACCCCTTACAGGGCTTCCATCTCTGGCCTATCAACCCCATCGTCTATAGGAGGCCTTACCCTCTCAAAGGAGGCAGGAGATCTCATCTTGGAACAAGCTTCCCGCTTAGATGCTTTCAGCGGTTATCTTTTCCGAACGTAGCCAACCAGCCATGCCCCTGGCGGGACAACTGGCACACCAGAGGTCCGTCCATCCCGGTCCTCTCGTACTAGGGACAGCCTTCCTCAAATCTCCAACGCGCACGGCGGATAGGGACCGAACTGTCTCACGACGTTCTAAACCCAGCTCGCGTACCGCTTTAATGGGCGAACAGCCCAACCCTTGGGACCTACTCCAGCCCCAGGATGCGACGAGCCGACATCGAGGTGCCAAACCATGCCGTCGATATGGACTCTTGGGCAAGATCAGCCTGTTATCCCCGGGGTACCTTTTATCCGTTGAGCGACCACGCTTCCACAAGCCATGGCCGGATCACTAGTTCCGACTTTCGTCCCTGCTCGACCCGTCAGTCTCACAGTCAAGCCCCCTTGTGCACTTGCACTCAACACCTGATTGCCAACCAGGCTGAGGGAACCTTTGAGCGCCTCCGTTACCCTTTGGGAGGCAACCGCCCCAGTTAAACTACCCACCAGGCACTGTCCCTGAACCGGATCACGGTCCGAGGTTAGACACCCAGAACGACCAGAGTGGTATTTCAACGACGACTCCACCAGCACTGGCGTGCCAGCTTCACAGTCTCCCACCTATCCTACACAAGCCGAACCGAGCACCAATACCAAGCTATAGTAAAGGTCCCGGGGTCTTTCCGTCCTGCCGCGCGAAACGAGCATCTTTACTCGTAATGCAATTTCACCGGGCCTGTGGTTGAGACAGTCGAGAAGTCGTTACGCCATTCGTGCAGGTCGGAACTTACCCGACAAGGAATTTCGCTACCTTAGGATGGTTATAGTTACCACCGCCGTTTACTGGCGCTTAAGTTCTCAGCTTCGCCCCAAAGGACTAACCGGTCCCCTTAACGTTCCAGCACCGGGCAGGCGTCAGTCCATATACATCGTCTTACGACTTCGCATGGACCTGTGTTTTTAGTAAACAGTCGCTTCTCGCTGCTCTCTGCGGCCGAAAAACCCTAGCCCGCAAGGGGCTTCAAGTCCCTCGGCCCCCCTTCTCCCGAAGTTACGGGGGCATTTTGCCGAGTTCCTTAACCACAGTTCACCCGAACGCCTCGGTATTCTCTACCTGACCACCTGTGTCGGTTTGGGGTACGGGCCGCATAAACACTCGCTAGAGGCTTTTCTCGACAGCATAGGATCACTCTACTTCGCCTCAATCGGCTACGCATCACGTCTCAGCCTACACATCAGGACGGATTTGCCTACCCTGACAGCCTACACGCTTACACCAGTATTACCACTGACTGGCGGAGCTACCTTCCTGCGTCACCCCATCGCTTGACTACTACTAGATCGGATCCCGCGCACTCCAGACTTCGCCCGAAGG
The DNA here is from genome assembly GCF_018263855.1 of Kutzneria sp. CA-103260. GTDB lineage: Bacteria > Actinomycetota > Actinomycetes > Mycobacteriales > Pseudonocardiaceae > Kutzneria. Next base: position 7,644,422 of record NZ_CP073318.1, read on the forward strand.
CTCCATCTTTCGCGGGCGGTTAGCATCACTAGCCTCACCATGGACGCGTTTACACGGGTACGGGAATATCAACCCGTTGTCCATCGACTACGCCTGTCGGCCTCGCCTTAGGTCCCGACTTACCCTGGGCGGATTAGCCTGGCCCAGGAACCCTTGGTCATCCGGCGGACGAGTTTCTCACTCGTCATTCGCTACTCATGCCTGCATTCTCACTCGTGTAGTGTCCACGGCTAGGTTCCCCTGCCGCTTCATCCCCCACACGACGCTCCCCTACCCATCCACACAACTGGACTCCAGCAAACTGGAGCCGGTCACATGTGCGAATGACACAGCTTCGGCGGTGTGCTTAAGCCCCGCTACATTGTCGGCGCAGGACCACTTGACCAGTGAGCTATTACGCACTCTTTAAAGGGTGGCTGCTTCTAAGCCAACCTCCTGGTTGTCTGGGCGACCCCACATCCTTTCCCACTTAGCACACACTTTGGGGCCTTAGCTGGTGTTCTGGGCTGTTTCCCTCTCGACTACGAACCTTATCGCCCGCAGTCTCACTGCCGCGCTCTCACGTAATGGTATTCGGAGTTTGGTTGATTTCGGTAAGCTTGTAGGCCCCCTAGACCATCCAGTGCTCTACCCCCACCACGAAACACACGACGCTGCACCTAAATGCATTTCGGGGAGAACCAGCTATCACGGAGTTTGATTGGCCTTTCACCCCTAACCACAGCTCATCCCCCAGGTTTTCAACCCTGGTGGGTTCGGGCCTCCACACGGTCTTACCCGCGCTTCACCCTGGCCATGGCTAGATCACCCCGCTTCGGGTCTAGAGCACGCGACTAAAACGCCCTATTCGGACTCGCTTTCGCTACGGCTACCCCACACAGGTTAACCTCGCCACGTACCACTAACTCGCAGGCTCATTCTTCAAAAGGCACGCCATCACCCCTGCAAAGGAGGCTCTGACGGATTGTAAGCACACGGTTTCAGGTACTCTTTCACTCCCCTCCCGGGGTACTTTTCATCTTTCCCTCACGGTACTAGTCCGCTATCGGTCACCAGGGAGTATTTAGGCTTAGCGGGTGGTCCCGCCAGATTCACAGCAAATTCCACGAGCTCGCTGCTACTTGGGAACATCACAACAGAGACAGCATGTTTTCGCGTACGGGACTATCACCCTCTACGGTTGGGTTTCCCAAACCCATTCCACTAACACACTGTTTTCTGACTCTGCGCTTACATGGCAGCATAAGCAAGCAACGTCCCACGACCCCACAAACGCAACCCCTGCCAGGTATCACACGTCCATGGTTTAGCCTCATCCGCTTTCGCTCGCCACTACTCACGGAATCACGGTTGTTTTCTCTTCCTGTGGGTACTGAGATGTTTCACTTCCCCACGTTCCCTCCACACGCCCTATATATTCAGGCGCGGGTGACCCCACATGACTGAGGCCGGGTTTCCCCATTCGGACACCCTCGGATCACAGCTCGGTTGGCAGCTCCCCGAGGCTTTTCGCAGCCTCCTACGTCCTTCATCGGCTCCTGGTGCCAAGACATCCACCGTGTGCTCTTCACAACTTGACCACAAAGATGCTCGCATCCACTGTGTAGTTCTCAAAGAACAACCAGGAAGCCCAACCTATTCGCGAGGCACCTTGCTCCACCATATTGATGGCCGGTTTGCACTCAGGTCGAACCCTGTGGTTTGAAGCAACACCACGATCGCGTGTTCCCTCAGGACCCAACAGCGTACTGACAACCCCAACCTCACCATCCAGTGCCGCGTTCCACGCTCTTGCGAGCAGTACTAGCAGGCCCAGACCGCAGGTCCTGTTGCTTCTAGCCAGCATCCACATCTATGAGCAACCACCCCAAAGACGTTCGCTCTGGTTGGTGGTCCTCCGCAGACCCGAGGGCCGGCGTTGGGTGCTCCTTAGAAAGGAGGTGATCCAGCCGCACCTTCCGGTACGGCTACCTTGTTACGACTTCGTCCCAATCGCCAGTCCCACCTTCGACCGCTCCCTCCCTTACGGGTTGGGCCACGGGCTTCGGGTGTTACCGACTTTCGTGACGTGACGGGCGGTGTGTACAAGGCCCGGGAACGTATTCACCGCAGCGTTGCTGATCTGCGATTACTAGCGACTCCGACTTCACGGGGTCGAGTTGCAGACCCCGATCCGAACTGAGACCGGCTTTATGGGATTCGCTCCACCTCACGGCTTAGCAGCCCTTTGTACCGGCCATTGTAGCATGTGTGAAGCCCTGGACATAAGGGGCATGATGACTTGACGTCATCCCCACCTTCCTCCGAGTTGACCCCGGCAGTCTCCCATGAGTCCCCGCCATTACGCGCTGGCAACATGGAACGAGGGTTGCGCTCGTTGCGGGACTTAACCCAACATCTCACGACACGAGCTGACGACAGCCATGCACCACCTGTACACCGGCCACAAGGGGGCCAATATCTCTACTGGTTTCCAGTGCATGTCAAGCCCAGGTAAGGTTCTTCGCGTTGCATCGAATTAATCCACATGCTCCGCCGCTTGTGCGGGCCCCCGTCAATTCCTTTGAGTTTTAGCCTTGCGGCCGTACTCCCCAGGCGGGGAACTTAATGCGTTAGCTACGGCACGGAGGACGTGGAAGCCCCCCACACCTAGTTCCCACCGTTTACGGCGTGGACTACCAGGGTATCTAATCCTGTTCGCTCCCCACGCTTTCGCTCCTCAGCGTCAGTATCGGCCCAGAGACCCGCCTTCGCCACCGGTGTTCCTCCTGATATCTGCGCATTTCACCGCTACACCAGGAATTCCAGTCTCCCCTACCGAACTCAAGTCTGCCCGTATCGACTGCAAGCCCACAGTTAAGCTGTAGGTTTTCACAGTCGACGCGACAAACCGCCTACGAGCTCTTTACGCCCAATAATTCCGGACAACGCTCGCACCCTACGTATTACCGCGGCTGCTGGCACGTAGTTAGCCGGTGCTTCTTCTGCAGGTACCGTCACTCGCGCTTCGTCCCTGCTGAAAGAGGTTTACAACCCGAAGGCCGTCATCCCTCACGCGGCGTCGCTGCGTCAGGCTTTCGCCCATTGCGCAATATTCCCCACTGCTGCCTCCCGTAGGAGTCTGGGCCGTGTCTCAGTCCCAGTGTGGCCGGTCGCCCTCTCAGGCCGGCTACCCGTCGTCGCCTTGGTAGGCCACTACCCCACCAACAAGCTGATAGGCCGCGGGCCCATCCTGCACCGCCGGAACTTTCCACCACCGATCATGCGATCAGAGGTCATATCCGGTATTAGACCCAGTTTCCCGGGCTTATCCCAGAGTGCAGGGCAGGTTGCCCACGTGTTACTCACCCGTTCGCCGCTCGTGTACCCCGAAGGGCCTTACCGCTCGACTTGCATGTGTTAAGCACGCCGCCAGCGTTCGTCCTGAGCCAGGATCAAACTCTCCAATAAGGATTGTGTTGATCGAGACTAGTACAAACTGGCATCAATCCAGTTCAGTAACCATCTCAAAGGAACCCACTAAGGGGTTATTCATTGTTACTGGCTATTACAGTACGCTGTTGAGTTCTCAAAGAACACACGCACACCGTCACTAGGCTCTTTCAAGCCGCGTTCGGGGGCTTTGGTGTTTCTCTCGCTTGTGTTTGAAGCTTATCCGGTCCGGATTTTCCCTGTCAAATCGGCTCGGAGAGTCGAACTTTCTGGGTTCCAGGCCCGGCGGTCGCACACTCTACCACGTTCTCACGGGAGCTTGTTTCGCGACCGAGGATCTTGGTGTCTTCGCTCGTCCTCGCCGGTCCTTGCGGTCCGGGGCGAGTCCGTGTTGCGCTGACAGAGAGAAAGTTACCCAGGTCGATCACCGAAGTCAAATCGCCTGGTCAGGGCGGTTAACAGTCGGGGTCAGACCGCTTTGCCCCGCGGCCGCAGCCACAGCGTGGAGCTGCGCGAGCCCCCGGACGACGCCTCCAGCACCTCTTCCGGGCTCAACACCCGCTGCTGGTCCACCGGCACCAGGTCGTAGCCCCACGTGCGGAACTCCCGGAGCACGGTGAGCGGGTCATCGCCGAGGTCGGCGGTCGCGGACGGCGAGAACGCGCACAACACGTGCGGCCGGTCCCGACGCAGCAGCCGGACCAGACCGCCGAGCGCCCGGTGCTCCCGCCCCGGCGCGTCCACCTTCACCACCGACAAGCGCATCCCGGCCAGGCTCGGAATGCTCTCCAGCTCCTTGTCCAACCGCACGCCGCGAACTGATCCGCCCAGCTCAACGGGCTGACCGGAGTCCATCGGCTCCAGAATCGGGGCGCCGGCGAACTGCGTCGAACCGGCCGGCAGCTGGCTCTGCGCCGGCGAGGCCGCGGCCGGCACCGGCGGCCCCGGATTCGGCCGCACCGCCACCCCGCCGGTCAGCGCTGGCTCGGCCAACAGGTCCGCCGCCTGGTCCCAGGCCGCGCCTTCGACGACCACCAGCCGCTCGGCGATCTGCGGCATCAGGTTCACCCCGACGTTGTGCCGCAGCAGGCGTCGCACCGGGTCGCTCGGCTCGACGGCGACGACCGCGCCGCTGGCGCCGAGCAGGCTCAACACCCTGATCGTGTGATATCCGACATGGGCGCCGATGTCGACGAAGATGCCGTCCGGCTCGACCAGCGAGTCGATCAGCCTCGACAGCTCCGGCTCCCACACCCCGTTGCTCGACAGCAGGGGCAGCATCAGGGCGTCCTCGGACGGCAGACGCAACAACCCCACGTCGCACAGCACCAGCGAGCTCGACACGCCCTCGACCGCGCCGCCATGCCGTTCGTGCTCACGCACTACGACCCGGCGCAGCGCGTCGGACGTGTGCAGCGCCTGGTCCGCGGCGCGCAGCCCGGACTCGAGCCGACCGTCGCGTTCACGCAGGTTCTCCGCGACCTTCGACTCCAGGGCGTCGATGCGGTCGAGGGTCTTGTCGAGCATCAACGTCAGGCGGTCGAGGCGGTCCGCGAGCGTGTCCAGCTGCTTGGTCCGCTTGCCGGCCTCGGCCACGAGGGCGTCCTCCAACTCACGCAGGCGACGGCCCTGACCAGCGAGATCGGCACTGACTCGGACCACGCCGTCGTCGGTGCTGACGAGCTGGTCGCCGAGCTCGGAGTGCCGGTCGACGAGCCGTTCGAAGTCGGCGCGCAGGCTCTCGAGCTCGACGAGACCCCCGACTTCGCGGATCTCGTCCTGCCGGCGCAGCAGTTCGCCGGCGGTGCGTTCCATGCCGTCGAGGACCGTGCCGAGCACGTCACGAAGGTGGTTGTCGTAGTGGTTGAGGACCCGCAGCACGCCCTTGCGCAGCGCGGGCGCCATCGGCATCCGGCTCGCGACGTCGACGTCGGGCTGGCGCAGCAGCGCGTGCTTGGCGGAGTGCAACGGGCCGAGCGGATCGGAGTCGTTGCCGCCACGCGAAGCCGAACGCCGGGCCCGCCACGTGCGATAAGCGTGCTCGACCCGTTCCTTCAACTGGTCGGCGACCTTGGGCAGGGAGTACGCGCGCAGCAGGTGCCAGCGGCCGGTGCGGGCCAGGCGGTCGGCGATCTCGGGATCGTCGGCGACCTCGCGCAGCAGCTTGGCCGCCACCTCGATGTCGGGCTCGGTGCCGCCGTGGTGGCACGGCACGAGCACGGCTGTGTCCCGGTCGAACAGCTCGGTGACGGCGCCGTGGCCGCTGGCGATCACCGGCACGCCGCGGGCGGCGGCCTCGGTGAGGCCCCAGGCGATCAAGTCCGATCCGCCACCGCGGTGCAGGGACAGGGCCCAGTCGGCGGCGTCCAGCAGGAACGGCAGGCTGATCGGGTCTTCCACCAGTCGAATCCGAGGATCCGTCGCAGTGGCCAGGCGAAGGCGTTCGGCCGACTCGGGGTGCTCGGCCGAGCCGGAGATGGCCAGCACCAGCAAGACGTCCTGCCGGTCCGGAAACGCGGCGAGGAACGCCGACACGGCGCCGAGCGCGTTGCCGACCCGTTCGGCGGCGTGGTCGACAACCGTGGTGAAGACCACTTCGTCGCCGATGTTGTGGGCGGTCCTCGACGCGGTGCGGGCCGCTTCCTCGCGGACCGGGCGGTCGAGCACCGGGAGGCTGATCGTCCGCACCGGCACGGTGACGGTCTGCTCCAGGGCGACCCGGGTGGTCTCGGAGGTGACCCACACCTCGTTCACGTCGGCCTGACCGCCGACCGGACCGGCGTCGGTGCGCACGGCGACGACGTACCGCTCGGCCGGGGCCGAGGCTTCGACGTCGCAGAGCAGGACCACCGGATAGCCGGGCTCGGTGGCGGCGGGCAGACCGGAGGCGCGGGCCGAAGCCGCGACCAGGTCGGCGATCCAGCCGCTGCCGAGCACCGAGACACCGAGCTGTGCGAGCAGGGTGGTCTCGTTGCCGGGGCGCTTGGGCACGGCGTCGAGATGGATCCGGCCGCTCGCGACACCGGGGCCGGCGCACCATTCGCGGAACGACGAGCTGTCGGCGCCGAACGGCTCGGCGAACTGGCCCCGCAGCGCGGGGTCGTCCTGCCACACCGCCTGGGCCCACCGGGTGGAGCCGGGCAGGTTGTCGGCCTCTTCCGCGGCCCAGGCGACGAACTCGGCCTGGGCGGTGCCGAACGCCGGCGCGGGCGGCAGCTCGCCGGCCCGCTCGGCCGTGAGCAACGCGCGCCGGTACTCCGCACGCAGGCCGCTGGGCAGGATCGTGCCGTCGGACAGCTGTCCGAAGCCGTACTCGCCGCGGTCCTGGCCCAACCCGTGGCGGACCAGTTCGTTGCGGTAGCTGGTGCAGAGCTCGGCCAGCAGCGGGTGCTCGGAGAGCAGCACGCGGGGCCGGGCGGTGACGTCGGCGGACAGCAGCCACGGGCGCTGCGGATCGAAGCCGCTGAAGTGCACGGTGCGCAGCGGACGGCCGTCGAGCAGCAGGGCTCCGTCGTCCTTGCCGAGCTGGCGCTGCCCCGCGCTCCACACCGAGAGCCCGATGCCCGGGTCGCGGAGCACTTCGTGGTCGACGAGGGCGGGGGCGCTGTCGAGGAAGGTCGCGGCGGCCTCCGGGGCCTGGCGAACTGTGTCGAACCAGGCGTGCAGGAAGGCCTCGGCGCCGGGCGCGACCGCGACGAAGCCGGAGTCGTAGACGCCGGCGGCGGCCAGCTCCTCGGGGGTGGGGCGCATGCCGTCGTCGGACAGCGGCCGCAGCACCCTCGGCACGAGCACCAGCGGCTTGCGGGCCAGCGCCGGGACGACCTGCTCGACGATCGGGCCGACGACGTGCACCGACGGGTCGAGGAAGAGCACGGGACCGCCGTCGGCCAGCAGGCGTTCCAGCAGGCGCGGACGCAGCACGGCGCAGAGCTGCTCGGCGCTGCAGGCGGTGGCGAGCTCGGCCAGCTCACGGTCGCCGATGCCGATGTCGGCCGGGGCCAGCACGCCCTGGCCGGTGGTGCCGGGGTCGGCGTCGACGATCAGCGCGACGAAGCGGCTGTTCTCGTGCAGGGTCAGGAAGGCGGCGCCGAGGGTGCGGACCGCGGGCAGCTGCGCCTTCGTGGCGACGGTGCAGGCGCTCAGCGCCGACTGCTCGGGAAGTGCGATCGACGGCGGCACATCCGGCCCGCTCGACCCGGCGGGACCGATGCCGACCCGGATAACCGGAGTGATCGGCTCGGCGGGCTCGTCGGTGGCACGGTCTGTGGCAGGGACGTCAGTCACGGGCACAACCTAGCCCGATCCGGCGTCGGGTCGAAGTAATGCCCGGCCTGGAGTTCGACAGCCGGCGCGCGTCACGAACGGCGGCGACCCAGGTCACCGCCGACGATCCGCCGGGCTGGCCTGCCCGAACGCCGTGACGTAGATCAACATCATGGCACGGCGACGGGCCTGGGCATGAACGACACGCCGGAGATCGAGCGAGGCTCGGCTTGTCACAGGATCGGCAGCAAGGTGCTCAGCTCGAACGGCGTGACCCGGCTGCGGTACGCGTCCCACTCGGCCCGCTTGTTGCGCAGGAAGAACTCATAGACGTGCTCGCCGAGCGTCTCGGCCAGCAGCTCCGAGTGCTCCATCTCGCGCAGCGCCTCGCCCAGGTTCTGCGGCAGGTTCGCGTAGCCGGCGGCCCGCCGCTCGGCCTCGGTCAGCGACCAGACGTCGTCCTCGGCGGCCGGCGGCAGCTCGTAGCCCTCCTGCACGCCCTTCAGGCCGGCGGCGATGATCACCGCGTAGGCCAGGTACGGGTTGCAGGCCGAGTCCAGGCTGCGCACCTCCACCCGCCGGGACGAGGCCTTGCCCGGGGAATACATCGGCACCCGCACGAGGGCCGACCGGTTGGCGTGGCCCCAGCAGACCGCGGTCGGGGCCTCGCCGCCGACGATGAGCCGCTTGTAGGAGTTCACGAACTGGTTGGTCACGCCGGTGATCTCGCGGGCGTGCCGGAGCAGGCCGGCGACGAAGGCCTTGCCGGTGGCGGACAGCTCGTAGGGGTCCTCGGCGTCGTAGAACGCGTTGCCGTCGCCCTCGAACAGGCTGACGTGGGTGTGCATGCCCGAGCCCGGCTGGTTGGTGAACGGCTTGGGCATGAAGGAGGCCCGCACCCCCTCGGTGATCGCGACCTCCTTGACCACGTACCGGAAGGTCATGACGTTGTCGGCCATGGTCAGCGCGTCGGCGTAGCGCAGGTCGATCTCCTGCTGGCCGGGCGCGCCCTCGTGGTGGCTGAACTCCACCGAGATGCCCATCGACTCCAGCGCCTCGATGGCGTGCCGGCGGAAGTGCGGCGCGGTGTCGTGGCTGGCCTGGTCGAAGAAGCCGCCGTTGTCGGCCGGCACCGGCTCGAGGCCGTCGTTGTTGAGCTCGCGGAGCAGGAAGAACTCGATCTCGGGGTGGACGTAGCAGGTGAAGCCGGCCTCGCTGGCCTTGGACAGGGTCCGGCGCAGCACGTGCCGCGGGTCGGCCCAGGACGGCGAGCCGTCGGGCATGGCGATGTCGCAGAACATGCGGGCCGAGTAGTGCCCGCCGTCGGCGGTCTCCCACGGCAGCACCTGGAACGTGGAGGGGTCGGGCTTGGCGACCATGTCGGACTCGTAGACCCGGGAGAAGCCCTCGATCGCCGAGCCGTCGAAGCCGATGCCCTCGGAGAAGGCGCCCTCCAACTCGGCGGGCGCGACCGCCACGGACTTGAGATATCCGAGCACGTCGGTGAACCACAACCGGACAAACCGGATGTCGCGTTCCTCCAACGTGCGCAGCACGAACTCCTGCTGGCGGTCCATAAGCGCAGCGTAGGCAGCCTTCGTTAACAGCATGTTTCGGGGGGGCCAGGGCGGCCGATGACACCGCGTGCGGTTGCCCACGCACAGCGCAGCGAGTACGACGTACCAACGCCGTCAGTCACGGATCGGATCCTCAGATCCAGGGAGGGGCAGACATGACAGGCAGTGCCACGGCACCCCGGGAACGTCTCACTTCGGACCAACGCAACTCCTTCACCGCCGCCCTGCTCGGCTGGTCCATGGACGCCTTCGACTACTTCCTGGTGGTGTTGGTCTACGCCGACATCGGCAAGGAGTTCGGCGTGTCGCTGACCGACATGGCCTTCCTGACCACGGTCACGCTGATCATGCGGCCGGTCGGCGCGTTCCTGTTCGGACTGTGGGCCGACCGGGTCGGCCGGCGGATCCCGCTGATGACCGACGTGATCTTCTACTCGGTCGTCGGCTTCCTCTGTGCCTTCGCGCCCAACTACACCGTGCTGCTGATCCTGCGCCTGCTGTACGGCATCGGCATGGGCGGCGAGTGGGGCCTGGGCGCGGCGCTGGCCATGGAGAAGCTGCCGGCCAACCGGCGCGGCTTCTTCTCCGGCGTGCTCCAGCAGGGCTACTCGATGGGCTACCTGGCGGCCTCGCTGGCCTACCTGGTGCTGCACGGCTGGGCCGGCCTGTCGTGGCGCTGGCTGTTCGCGCTCAGCATCATCCCGGCCCTGATCAGCCTGCTCATCCGGGCCCGGGTCAAGGAGTCCGAGGTCTGGCAGACCACCCGGGAGAAGCTGAAGGCGCACAACACCTCCCTGCGCACGGTCATCTTCACCGGGCCGGTGCTGCGTCGGTTCGTCTACCTGGTGCTGTTGATGACCGCGTTCAACTGGATGAGCCACGGCACCCAGGACGTGTACCCGACCTTCCTCAAGGCCACCGAGAACGGCGGCGCCGGGCTGTCGGCCACCACCGCGAGCTGGATCGCCATCATCTACAACGTCGGCGCGATGATCGGCGGCGTCGTGTTCGGCTCGCTGTCCGAACGCTTCGGCCGGCGCTACACGATCGTGTTCTGCGCGGTGATCGGGCTGCCGATCGTGCCGCTGTTCGCGTTCTCCCAGACCGCGGCCCTGCTCTGTCTGGGCTCCTTCCTGATGCAGGTCGCCGTCCAGGGGGCCTGGGGCGTCATCCCCGCGCACCTCACGGAGATGTCGCCGGACGCCATCCGCGGCTTCTACCCCGGCGTGACCTACCAGCTCGGCAACTGCCTGGCCGCGTTCAACCTGCCAATCCAGGAGTCGCTGGCCGCCAGCCACGGCTATCCGTTCGCGCTGACCGTCACGGTGATGCCGGTGCTGGCGATCCTGGCCGTGCTCACGTTCTTCGGCAAGGAGGCCAAGGGAATCCAGTTCGGCAGGACCGCCGAGACCGCACCGACCACATAGGACAGTCGCGCGGTGGCCGACCCGTCAGGACGGAGCCCACTCAGGATGAACACCGTGGGTCGGCCGCCGGCAGCTTCAGATTCACCAGGTAGTCCACGCCGACCTGGTCCACGCACTCGCTGCCCTGCAGGAACGCGGTGTGCTGAGTGCTCTGGTACGTGAGGAGAAAACCCCCTAGGGCGTGGGCCAGGTTGACGCCCGCCTGGTACGGGGTGGCCGGGTCGTTGGTCGTGGAGACCACCAGGGTCGCGGGCAGGCCGCTGACCTGCGGCAGATGCGGCTGGCTGGTGTTCGGCACCGGCCAGTAGGCGCAGGCGTCGCCGGCCGCCGAGGTCGGCATCGGCTGGCCGTTGTCCAGGAAAGGGGCGGCCGCGGTGGAGCGGCGCTCGGCGTCGAGCTCGGCGGCCTGGTCGTTGGACTGGGGATTGTCCACGCACTGGATGGCCGTGAAGGCGTCCTGCTCGTTGGAGTACTTGCCGTCCTCGCCGCGGCCGTCGTACAGGTCGGCCATGGCCATCAGGGTCAGGCCGAGGCCCCGCTTGAGTTGCACCAGGCCGCTGTTCAGGGTCTCCCACAGCTGCTGGGTGTAGAGCGCCTGGATGGTCGCGGTGGTGGCGTCGGCGAAGGTGAGCTTGCGGTTGTCGCCGGTGTCCACCGGGTGGTTGATCAGCGGGACCACCAGGTCGTGGTAGGCCTGCACGGCCTTGCCGGCGTCCTTGCCCAGGGCGCAGTCCTGGCGCTGCACGCACCAGGCCGCGAACTGGTCGAAGGCCTTCTGGAAGCCGGCCGACTGGGCCACCTCGGCGTCGGTGGGGCTCTGCGTCGGGTCGACGGCGCCGTCGAGCACCAGCGCCCGCACGTTGGCCGGGAACTGCTCGGCGTAGGTGGTGCCGAGGAAGGTTCCGTACGAGAAGCCGAGGTAGCTGAGTTTCTTGTCCCCCAAGGCCGAGCGCATCACGTCGAGGTCCTTGGCGACGTCGCGGGTGCCGACGTTGGCCAGCAGGTCGGCGCCGCTGCGCTGGGCGCACTTGGCGGTGTAGTCCTTGAGCTGCGCCACTTCCTTGGCCACGCCGGCGGCCGAGGTGTCCTCGATGTCGTCGGCGCGCTGCTTGTCCCGCTCCGCGTCGGTGAGGCAGTGCACGGCCGGCTCGCTGGAGCCGATACCCCGAGGATCGAAGCCGACCAGGTCGAAGCGCTTGCCGAGGTCGTTGCCGGCCACGGCGGAGGACAGTGACGCGGCGGCGCTGATGCCGGAGGCGCCGGGGCCGCCGGGGTTGATGAGCAGCGAGCCGATGCGCTGGCTCGGGTCGGTGGCCTTGCGGCGGAGCAGGCCCAGCGTGATCGTCCTGCCGTCCGGCTTGGCGTAGTCCAGCGGGACCGTGAGCCGCGCGCACTTGAGGTCCGGGCTGGCCGCGAACGTCTTCTTGTCCTGCTCGGACGTCGCGTAGCTGTCGCAGGAGCCCCAGCCGAGCTGCTGGCCGTAGAACTTCTCCAGCCCGGCCGGCACCGAACCGGCCGGCCCCGCCTTCTCGAAGGTGACGCCCGCCTCGGGCTGGCCACCGAAGACGGCGGTGCAGCCACCGGCCGCCAGGGCGGTCACGGCGAGTAGCACTACGTACGGCAGGAGGTGAGAACGACGAGGGCGCACTCGTCGATCGTGCCATCTACCGGCCTCCGATCGAGGGAAAGATCCGCGACGGCGGCGACCGGCGGGTGATCCTTGCGCCACAGAATTCGTCCGGTTGTCACCGGTGTGGTGGAGGATGGGCACATGCCGCAGCTGCGCATCGCACTCGCTCAGGTCAATCCCCGGGTAGGCGACCTGGCCGGCAACGCCGACCTGGTGGCCGAGTGGACCCGCAAGGCCGCCGAGTCCGGCGCGCACGTGGTGGCCTTCCCGGAGATGGTGCTGACCGGCTACCCGGTCGAGGACCTGGCGCTGCGCAAGTCGTTCGCGGCCGCGTCCCGCGCGACCGTCGACGAGTTGGCCGAGCGGCTGGCCGACATCGGCTGCGGCGAGGTGCTGGCCGTCGTCGGCTACCTGGACCGCGACGAGGCCGGCGTGCGCAACGCCGCCGCGGTCATCCACCGGGGCCAGGTCGTCGCCCGCTACGCCAAGCACCACCTGCCCAACTACGGCGTCTTCGACGAGTACCGCTACTTCGTGCCGGGCAGCAAGCTGCCGATCGTGCGCCTGCACGGCGCCGACATCGGGTTCGTCATCTGCGAGGACATCTGGCAGGACGGCGGGCCGATCGCCGCACTGGGCCAGGCGGCGGTGGACCTGGTCGTCTGCGTCAACGGCTCGCCGTACGAGCGGAACAAGGACGACGTGCGGGCCGAGCTGGTGGCCAAGCGGGCCGCCGAGGCCGGCGCGCCCATCGCCTACGTCAACATGGTCGGCGGCCAGGACGAGCTGGTGTTTGACGGCGACTCGCTGGTCATCGACACCAAGGGCAACCTGCTGGCCCGGGCCCCGCAGTTCGTGGAGCACCTGCTGGTGCTGGACCTCGACCTGCCGGCCGGCGAGGGCACGTCGGTGGAGCCGATCGACGGCTTCGAGGTGACCCGGGTGACGTTGGAGTCGGCGGAGCTGCCCGGCTACGAGCCGCTGCCCGCGCCGGCCCCGGCCACGCCGCTGTCGGACTGCGCCGAGGTGTGGGGCGCGCTGGTCACCGGCCTGCGCGACTACGTGCACAAGAACGGCTTCCGGTCGGTGATCCTGGGCCTGTCCGGCGGTATCGACTCGGCGGTCGTGGCGTCCATCGCCGTGGACGCGCTCGGCGCGGACTCCGTGTACGGCGTGTCGATGCCGTCGTCGTACTCGTCGGAGCACTCCCGCTCGGACGCGGCCCTGACCGCCGAGCTGACCGGCCTGCACTACGAGACGCAGCCGATCGGCGACATGGTCAAGGTGTACGTGGACCAGCTCGGGCTGACCGGCCTGGCCGAGGAGAACATCCAGGCCCGGTGCCGGGGCATGCTGCTGATGGCCCGGTCCAACGCCGACGGGCACCTGGTGCTGGCCACCGGCAACAAGACCGAGCTGGCGGTGGGCTACTCCACCATCTACGGCGACGCCGTCGGCGGCTTCGCGCCGATCAAGGACGTGCCCAAGACGCTGGTGTGGGAGCTGGCCCGGTGGCGCAACGCCGAGGCCCTGCGGCGCGGCGAGGCCCCGCCGATCCCGGAGAACTCGATCACCAAGCCGCCGTCGGCCGAGCTGCGGCCGGGCCAGGTCGACACCGACTCGCTGCCCGACTACGAGCTGCTGGACCGGGTGCTCGACCAGTACGTGGAGGGCGACCGCGGCTACGACGACCTGCTGGCCGGCGGCTTCGACCCGGAGCTGATCGAGCGGGTGCTGCTGATGGTGGACCGGGCCGAGTACAAGCGCCGGCAGTACCCGCCGGGCACCAAGATCAGTCTCAAGGCCTTCGGCCGGGACCGGCGGCTGCCGATCACCAACGGCTGGCGGGAGCACACCGAAGCCTTGGTGTGAAGCTCCTCGCACCGTGCGGCTGAGACCGCCGCAGGGTGTCACCCTTGGCCCGTACCCATCCACAACACCCAGGGACCCGCTGATCGCGGGCCTTGAGGGAAGGACGGTCGGGACAATGACGTCTGCCGAAATCACGGCGCCGTACGGCAACGGGGCCAGCCAGAAGCCGGCACGCAAGGTCCGCATCCACCACCTGCAGGAGCTGAAGGACCGCGGCGAGCCGTGGCCCATGCTCACTGCCTACGACATGTACTCGGCCGGGCTGTTCGACGAGGCCGGCATCCCGGTGCTGCTGGTCGGCGACTCCGCGGCCAACAACGTCTACGGCTACGACACCTCGCTGCCGGTGACCGTGGACGAGCTGCTGTTCCTCACCCGGGGCGTGACGCGGGCGGTGAAGCACTCCCTCGTGGTCGCCGACCTGCCGTTCGGCTCCTACCAGGTGTCGGTGGAGCAGGCCGTGGCCACCGCGGTCCGGTTCATGAAGGAGGGCCGGGCGCACGCCGTGAAGCTGGAGGGCGGGCGGCGGTTCGCCCCGCACGTGGAGGCGATCGTGGCGGCCGGAATTCCGGTGATGGGCCACATCGGGTTCACCCCGCAGAGCGAGCACCAGCTCGGCGGCTACCGGGTGCAGGGCCGGGACGAGAAGGGCGACGACGTCCTGGCCGACGCGGTGGCGTTGGAGCAGGCCGGGGCGTTCGCCGTGGTGCTGGAGATGGTGACCGCCGAGGTGGCCAAGCGGGTGACCCACGAGCTGCGGATCCCGACCGTGGGCATCGGCGCTGGCCCCGACTGCGACGCCCAGGTCCTGGTGTGGACCGACATGGCTGGCATGCGACGCGGCAAGATGCCCCGCTTCGTGAAGCAGTACGCCGACCTGGCCTCGGTGCTGGGCAACGCGGCCAGTGAATTCGCCGCCGAGGTCCGTGGCCGCACCTTCCCCGGCCCGGAACACTCGTTCCACTGATGTGACGAGGGGCTGGCCTTTAACGTCGTTAAGGCCAGCCCTTCACGTCCTTAGATGTCGGTGACGCGCAGGCCGGCGTGGGCCTTGTACCGACGGTTGATGGCGATCAGGTTGGCGGTCAGCGCCTCGACCTGGCCGGCGTTGCGCAGCCGGCCGCCGTACACGCCGCGCATGCCCGGGACGGTGTCGGCCAGGGCGCGCACCAGGTCGGTGGCCTCGCGGTCGTCGCCGAGCACGAGGACGTCGGTGTCGACGGCCTCGATGGCCGGGTCGGCCAGGTGCACCGCCGAGACGTGGTGGAAGGCGGCGGTGACGCGGGAGTCCGGCAGCAGGGCCTCGGCCTGCTGGGCGGCGCTGCCCTCGTCGACCTTCAGCGCGAACGGGCCCTGCTTGTCGAAGCCGAGCGGGTTGACGCAGTCGATCACGATCTTGCCGGCCAGCGCCTCGCGCAGCGAGGTCAGCAGGTCGCCGTGGCCGTCCCACGGCACGGCGACGAGCACCACGTCGGCCTTGGTAGCGGTCTCCAGGTTGTCGGCGCCGGCGACGTTGTCCACCCCGGCGAGCTCCCGCAGCTCCGCGGCCGCGGTCTCGGCCCGGTCGGCGCTGCGCGAGCCGATGACGACCTTCAGGCCGGCCTTGGCCCACCGGAACGCCAGCCCTTTGCCCTGGGGACCGGTGCCGCCGAGCACCCCGACCGTCAGGTCACCGATTTCAGTCACGATCTTCCTCTTCTCCGAAAAACCTCTCGAAGGACACCTTGCGACGCGCGGTGTCCGCCTCGACGAGCCGCACCCTGATCCGTTCGCCTTCGGGGAGCTCGGCCCCGCTGCACTTGGCCATCACGGGCGGCTCGGCGACGAAGACCTCGCCGCTGTTGGCCTCGGACCGCAGCACCACGGCGTCGAAGACGTCACCGACGCTGTCGGCGAGCACCCAGGCCTCCACCTGGTCGAGGCAAGCACGTTCGACCTTCGCGGCCAATGAGTCTGAGACGGACATCAAGTGCGGCAGTTCCGGCAGCGCGGCGCGAACCCAGGCCGGGACCTCGGCGCCGGCCACGCTGGCCAGGCAGCACTCGGTGGCGAACCGGTCGACCAGCCGCCGCAGCGGGGCCGTGACGTGCGCGTACGGCGCGCCGACGCCGGCGTGCGAGGTCACGGCCGGCTCGGTGCCGTCGAAGGCGGTGTAGCCGGCGCCGCGCAGCAGCCGGGTGGCGGCGACGTACATCGCCAGCGACTCGGGCCGGTTCGGGTCGAGGCCGGCCAGCAGCCGGGCCGGGCTCTCCCCGGCCGGCCATTCGACGCGGGACGCGGTGGCGGCGCGTTGCAACACGGAGACGGCGTCGACGTCGGCCGACGGCAGGGTGCGGAGCACGCCGATCCGAGCGTCGATCATGATCTGGGCCGCGCACATGCCCGTGAGCAGGGATATCTCCGCGTTCCAGGCCTCGATCTCCGACCTCAGCCGGACCTTCAGGGTCCACTCGCCGTCGTCGGCCGGGCTGACCTGCTGCTCGGGCAGCTGCAGCTCGACGGCGCCCCGGTCGGCCGCCATCGCCCGCCGCAGCCGGCCGATCTCGGGCAGCAGCGTGATCGACGGATGGGCCGTTCCCTCGGCCAGGCTGGCCTGCACGGACTCGTAGTCGAGCCGGGCCACCGAGCGAACGTCGGCCCGCTGGACGACAACACCCTCCGGATTGCCGTCCGCGTCGAGGTCGATCGTCCACAGCACCGACGGCCGGACCTGGTCGGGCAGCAGACTCGCCGCGCCCTCGGACAGCACCGGCGGATGCAGCGGCACAGTGCCGTCCGGCAGGTAGAGCGTCTGCCCCCGCCGCTTGACCTCCCGGTCCAGCGCGCCGCCCGGCGGCACGAAGCCGCCCAGGTCGGCGATGGCGTAGTGGACGCGGTAGCCGCGCGGCCGGCGTTCCAGCAGGACGGCCTGGTCGAGGTCCTTGGAACCCGGCGGATCGATCGTGACCAGGGCTAACGCGGTGGCGTCCCGACGGGGACCGCCACGGACGTCGTCCAGGGCCTGTTCGGCCTCCACCAGCGCGGACGCCGGGAACTCCTCGTGCAGCCCGAACTCGCTCCGGATCGGAGCGAAGTCCCGCCCGGCGCCACTGGTTGTGAACGTCCTGGACACCACACTTCAAACCTTAGACAACGAATTACCGGTTCGTGGTTTCCCCGGCCACGCGTCGGTCACCAGGACGGCTTCTCCGGCGGCGACGGGTAGCGGTGGTGGCCCTGAGGGGTGGCCGCACCCGGCTGGGCCGGAAAGCCACCAGGCGGAGTGGCCGGCGGGCCGGGCTGGTTGGGGAAGCCGCCGGGCGGCGTCGGTCTGGACTGGTCCGGCCTGGGCTGGTCCGGATAGCCGGTGGGCGGCTGGGCCGAGGCGGCCGGCTCGACCCGGGCGTGCCGGCTGTTGGGGATCGGGTCCAGCACCGAGACCAGCGCCGTGGTCTGCTCCGGGTTGTCGACCGGGGCCCCGTTGCGGCCGCGGTAGACGATCTCGCCGTCGGAGTCGATCTCCATCAGGTAGCCGGCCTCGGCCAACTGCTCCTCGTCCAGGTCGACCAGCCGCTCGTAGCGGGACGGCACCACCCGGTAAACCGGCCACTGCAGGTGCGCGAAGGCCTGGTGGAACTCGGCCAGCAGGGTCGCGAACTGCTGCTGCCACGGCAGCGGCATCGACTCGGCCAACGACCGGGGCACCACCGCGTAGCCGGCGTCCACGCCCTGGCTGGTCGAGTTCAGCACGTCGCGTAGCGGCGTGCTCGACGCGGGACGGCCAGCCGGTCGCGGGATGGGCTCGGGCGTGAATTTCATGGCGCCTCCTGCTACACGCCCGGCCGTACGGCCTGGGGGACGACCTCAGCCTCGGTGAAGCTGAACGGCCGGATGTGGATCGGGATGCCGAAGTCCTGGGCCTCGATGATCTGGTGGTTGCCGAGGTACATGGCCACGTGGTGGATAGTGGCAGGGTTGCTCTTGTCTGTCGCGAGGAAGACCAGGTCGCCGGGCTGGGCCTGGTCGACCGGCAGCATCGCGCCGGCGTGGTACTGGTCGGCGGCGACCCGGGGCAGCTGGATCCCGGCGGTCAGGTAGGCCTGCTGCACCAGGCCGGAGCAGTCGTAGCCGACCGGGCCGTTGCCGCCCCAGATGTACGGCTTGCCCAGCTGCAGCTGGGCGTAGGCGATGGCCTTGGCCGCCGCCTGGTTGGCCGGCAGCACCATCGCCGCGGCCTGCACGGCCTGCCCGCAGCCGGACGGGTCGGCGACGTCGCCGACCGTCTTGATCAGGGCCGCGGCCATCGCCTCCCACTTGTCGTAGGCGTCCGGGAAGGCCGAGCGCTCCACCGTCTGGGCGGCGTCGCCGGGGCGCAGCTGCTGCCAGTTGGGGATCTTGGTCAGCACGTCGTAGAACTTGTTGATCGAGTAGTTCGGGTCCTCCAGCTGGGCCTCGGTGCCCCAGCCCATGGTGAACCGCATCTGGAAGATGCCGCGGGAGTCCGGGCCGGCGGCGTCGCCGTGGGTGACGTTGGTCAGGCTGGACTCCTGCATGCCGGCCTGGATGGCGATCTGCCAGGCCAGCGGCGGCAGCTGCCGGTCCTTGCCGATCTTGATGATCTGGGCCGCGATGCCCCGCTGGTCGACGCTGAGCTGCGACACCTTGCCCTCGCCGGCGGCGGCGTCGCCGGTGGCGTCGGCCCACGGCCCGATCGCCGCGTTGCAGCTGCCCATCCGGAACAGGCTCAGCGCCTGCTGCTGGGTGCTGACCACGGTGGTCACCGTCACGACGACCAGGACCAGGGCGCACACCAGGCCGAGCGCGACCCCGACGATGATCCAGATCCTCATGTCAGCCGGCCTTGTCGTACTTGGAGACCCGCCATCCCTGGTTCGGGGTGGTGATCACCGTGACCTGGATCGTGCCGCCGTCGGTGGGCACGTCGGCCAGCACCGAGCTGGTGGTCGAGTCCACCGACACGGCCGCCCCGGTGACCTTGCTGGCCGGCACGTTGGCCGGGTCCACGGTGGCCATCTGGGGCAGGAACTCGTCGGTCGTATACGGCTTGAGCTGGTCCAGCCACTGCTGGCTGGTGATGCCGGCCGGGTGCTTGGCCCACGCCGTCACCCACTTCAGCGCCACGTCGAGGGCCTGCGGGGCCGGCGGCGCGGGCGTCGGGCTGAGCAGCGGCGAGGTCAGCCGGGTGGCCGGCGTGGTCGTGGCGCCCGGCGCGGACTGGCCCGGCGAGCCGGTCGAGCCGTCGGCGTCGGAGCTGGTGCTGACGCCCGGCGTCTGCTCCGAGCTCTTGCTGGCCGGGGCCGGCGGGATGACCAGCGCCACCCCGATGCCGAGCGCGACGATGATGATCACGAACACGACCAGGTGCCGCGGCGAGCGCAGCGGCCAGCTCCACAGCTTGCGATACACCGCGGACCGGCCGCGGTTGGTGCGGATCGGCATCGGTTACCCCCTCTCGCCCCAGCCGTGCTGCGGTCCGTCGTTCTCGGCGACCTCGAGTCCCCGTGACGGGCGGTAGATCATGTGCACCGGCCGGCCGGCGATGACCTCGACCTCGGCCCGGCGCGGCTCGGTCTGCGGGCGCTGCCCGCTGACCACCTGCGACGGCACGATCACGGCGTCCTCGCCGCGTCGCTCCCAGCTCCGGTCCACGACCGGCGGGGTGTCGATGGTCCGTGACGACCCGGCCGACAGCGCCATCGGCCCGTTGAAGCCACCACCGCCCGCCGGCAAGGCGGACGCGCCGCCGACGCCCGACTGCAACGCCCGGGTGTTACCGGCGGTGAGCGCGTTGCCGTTGACGTCGAGCCGCTCCGCGGTGGCCAGCACGGCCTCGGGCCGGTACCGGCCGTTGCGCTGCGCGGCGGCGATCTCCGGCGGGAGGTGCTCGCCGTCGCGGACGTGGTCCCAGAATGCGTCCTGCGGGGTGGCTCCCCCGCCCCGGCGGCCCAGCATCCGCGACCACAGCCCGCCGCCGGCCAGGTTGGAGCCCATCGCGCCGACCGACAGCTGCACCATCTGCATCATCCGGCGGCCCGGCTTGCCGATCATGAAGAACGCCACCGTGACCAGCCCGGCCAGCAGGATCTGGGCCAGCAGCGGCAGGCCGTGGGCCGGGTCGAAGATCCAGGTCAGCACCAGGGTGTCCAGGCCGGCCAGGGCCGAGATGACCACCACGTTGAGCAGCGCCGCGCCGGCCGCCCGGCCGATCTTGTGCAGCAGCTCGGGGAAGATGATCGAGGCCAGGCCGATCAGCGGACCGGCCAGCACCACCATGCGCAACAACACCTGCGCCAGCAGAATGGCCGCCTTGGCCAGCAACTGGAACAGCGAGAAGGCCAGCGCCTGGAACAGCGCCAGGAAACCGTCGCCGATCCGGCTGCCGTCGGTGCCGTCGAAATAGCCGGTGGCATTGCCGAGCTTGCCTCGGATGTCGACGTACTGCTGCTTCTTGGCGGTGGTGTTGTTCGGGTCGGAGTCCTTGTTCTGGTTCTTCTCGTTGATGCTGAAGGCCTGGGCCGCGACCAGGTCCTTGCCGAACTGCTGGGCCTGCGGCGCGTCCGGGGACCCGAACTCGCCGCGCAGCCAGTTCCGGTACACCACGTTGTCGTGCAGCATCGTCGGCAGCGCGTTGGTGCTGTCGCCCAGGCCGACCTCGCTCAGGAAGCCGGCCTGGATCTCCGAGGTGCCGAAGATGAGGACCTTGTTCAGCACCTCGGTGTAGACCAGGGGGGTCAGATACGCGGCCGACGCCAGCCAGAGTCCGGCCAGCGCCCACATCGTTCGTTTGCTGATCGCGGCGAGATCACCGCGCCAGATCTGTCGGAACAGCAGAATTCCCAAACCCAGCGCCGCCAGACCCAGCAATGGCGCGAAAACGCCGTTGTACAACGCCTTCGTGCCGCTGGCCACCAGATTGTCCAGCGGCCCCACCAGCAGATTGCCGGTGATCACGTAGTGCAGGCCGTTGGTGGCCGCGACGATGACCTTGGAGACGTTGAACAGCTGGTTGCCGAACCAGGTGTCGATCTCCGAGTTGGAGCTGGTGATGGCGGTGATCGAGCCGCAGTTCGGGTCGTAGGTGTGCCAGGTCAGGCCGGCGTACCGGTAGTCGTAGTAGATGGAGCCGTTCTGGCCGTGCACACCGAGCTCGTTGGACGGGTCCAACGCCCCGACCAGACCCAGGTCGGGGCGCTCGGGGTTGGGGGCGCAGTCGGTCGGCGCGGCGAAGGCCGGCGCGCCGATGAGGGCCTGCATCGCCAGGATCGCCGCGACCACCAGCACCGCCCGGCCCCGTGGTCTGGCCCGGCGGAGCAGCCGCCACGCCAGGAGAACCAGCGTGGCGGCCGACAGGACGAGCAGGAAGGCGGTCATTCCCGCTGACCCCTCTGGTGCGGCGGCACCTGGACCAGGGTCTCCGGGTCCGACCGGGTCTGCGGCACGTCGGCCTCGTCGATCAGGCCGACCTCCAGCTCGGCGGCCAGGTCGTCGTCGTAGGAGTCGTAGCCGTGCTCGATCGACTCCGGCGGCAGCCCGCCGTCCAGCCCCTCGGGCGAGGGCACGGCCGGCAGCTCGGCGACCGCCCGGTTGGTCTCGCGCTGGGCGTCCGGCGTGGTGTCCATGGCCTTGCGCAGCGGGTCCAGGTGCGGCCCGGAGAAGTCGATCCGGATCCGCTCCACGCCGCCGGCGCCGTCGCCGAAGACGAACTGCCGGGGCGCGGTGTCCCGCTCGGTGCCGTTGCGGTGCGCGCCGGGCCGGCGGCCCAGGCTGGCGATGACCTGCTCGTACCCGGCCCCGACCGGCACCTTGAGCAGGCGCAGCGCGTCGGCCTGGGCCTCGTCGTCGTCGAGCCGGCCGACGAAGACCGAGTCGAGCAGCGCGACGAAGCCCTGGATCTTGAGGAAGTCGGCCGGGATCTGGCTGGACAGCATGACCCGGACGTTCCACTTCCGGGAGTCTCGGGCGAACCGGTTCATCAGCACGCGGCCGGTCGGCACCTCGGACAGGAAGAACGCCTCGTCGATCCAGACACCCTTGCGGGTGTCCTTGGGCCGCTCGTACACCGAGCGCTGGGTCAGCCACGCCGCCAGGTTGAGCATCTCCACGCCCAGCGCCTCGGCGTCGGTCCAGTGCTCACGGCCGATGCCGTCCTTGGGCAGGGTCAGCCCGGCCATGGTCAGCACGGTGAACCGGTCGTCGCGGACCTCGGCGTACGGGTCGGCCCCGGCCTCCGGGATCAGCAGCGACATGCGCTCGCGCATCTCGTCCAGGAAGTCGGCGACGACCACCGCGTGCTCGTGGTGCTCGCTGGCGTCCCGCCGCAGCGCGTCGAACACCAGGCCGGGGTGCGCGTCGGGGCGGCCGCCGACCATGCGGACGGCCCGCAGCAGCACGATCCGGGTCTGCGGCAGCCGGGCGACCTCGTAGGGCAGCAGGCCGGACAGCACGTCCAGCACCAGCCGTCGCCGGGTGGCCGCGGCCAGCGCCTTCTCCCGGCGCCAGGCCCGCTCCGGGTCCTCCTCGTCCAGGAAGTGCTCGATCTGCGGCTCGGCCACCACCCGGTACGGGTTGAGGATGCCGGGCTGTGCGTTGAGCAGGTTGATCGGACGCGCGTAGGGCTTGAGCTCCGGCAGCTCGCACAGCGCGGCCAGCGGGCCCGACGGGTCGAGCACCGTCCAGTACGCGCCGGACCGCAACGTCTTGTAGACGATGCCGCCGCCGAGGAACGACTTGCCGCCACCGAGGCCGGCGACCATCGCTGTCAGGCCGGACCCGTCGCGGACCTCCTGCGCCATCCACGGGTCCCACGCCACCGGGCGCCGGGTCGCGGTGCAGGTCTCGCCGAGCAGGATGCCCCGCCGGTCGCCGACCTCGGCGGTCGCGGTCGGCACCGAGGACGCCGCCCACACCACCGAGCCGCGCCGCATGTAGGCGGCCGAGGCCAGCGGCTCGCCCGGGATGAACTCCCGGGCCATCGCGTACTGGGCCTCGGGGTGCTCGATGGCGACCTTCGGCTTGTACAGCTCCAGCAGGTTCTGGGCCAGCCGCAGCGCCTCGCGCTGGCTGGTGCCCGACACCGCCAGCCGCCACCACGAGCGCACCCGGGTGCCCAGCGCGGTGAAGCCGGAGGTCATCTCGTCGTCGATCTCCAGCACCCGCCCGGCCTGCCGGACCAGTGACTGCGGCGGCTCCAGGTCGTGCTCGTCGGTGTAGTGCCGGACCTGCGAGCGCACCTTGTTCATCTGCCGTTGCAACTCGCCGCCGACCTCCTCGGGCCGGCGGACGTAGATGCGGGCCGACCACTCCACGGACGCGGGCAGGCGGTCGGCGCGTTGCACCCACGGGTCGTCGATCTCGGGGATCTGCAGGCCGTGCATGGGCCCCACGGTGAGCACGCAGACGTGCCGCCCGACGCCGGCGTTGGAGCCGGTGCGGCCGCGCACGGTGACGGTCGGCGAGTACGGCTCCTGGTAGAAGTCGGCCGCGTCGGTGAAGCTGGCCAGGTCCTCCGGCTCCCAGGTGTCGGTGGGCACCGCCGGCATGTTGCGCGGCGCCGGCAGGCCCAGCGAGCACGACCGGTGCATCAGCCAGGACATCTCGTCCGCGCTGACCGGACGGCCCTCCAGACCGGCCGAGCCGATCACCTGGTCGAGGTACTCGACCTCGCTGTCCAGGGCGACCAGCTCGGCGTCGACGGCGGCCGGGAAGACCCGGCGCAGCACCGGGGCGGCCCGCTCGACCGCCCGGTCGACCACGTTGCGGACCTGCACCTGGACGCCGAGGTAGACCTCCTTCTCGGCCATCGACCGGCCCATCAGCTGCTGCTGCTCGCCGATCATGTAGTCGTCGAAGGACAGCCCGCCGGGGGCGTCGGGCAGTCGGCTGACCGCGTTGTGCACGTGGGCCTCGGCCCACATCCGGATCGGGTACGGCCGGGTCGTCACGCGCAGGTGCATCCAGCGGCCCTGCAGCTCCGCGTACTGGCCGGCGATGGCCGCGATCAGGTCCTGGCGCTGCGAGTCGGACCGGAACGACCAGCGCTGCGGCGCGAGCCGGTACCAGGCGTAGACGTCCTGGCCGGTGCGCACCAGGTGGCCGTCGATGCTGCGGACCGCGATGCTCGGGGTGTAGCTCGGGATGGACTGCTCGCCGGGGAGCCGCCGCCCCCGTGTGCTGTACGCCGTCCTGTCGACCGGTAGCTCGGCTGCCGCATGTTGCGCCACGTGCCGCACCGAGCGGCTGTCACGGTCTCGCCGGCGTCCGAACACCGCGAACCTCCCTGGTACGACTGACTGCCTGCCGACGTGGTTGCTGTTGCGCGTGCCGGCCGGGTGAGTTCTGCGCCGGCGGCAGCTGCCGCCGGCCTGGCTTGGGTTGCGGCCGCTGGCCGTTGACCTTGATCCGGGTCGCGGTGACCGCGCCGCCGGTGCCGGTGCTGGTCTGGCGGGGCGAGGTCAGTTCCCGCAGCCACATGGTCACCACCGCGCCCAGCGGGCGCTCGTGGCTGATCCGCGAGCCGATCAGTCGGGTGATCGCGATCGTGATCACCAGCGCCCACGCGACGCTGAAGAACCCGAAGCTGATCCCGATCCGCCGCTCGACGGTGAGGGTGAGGAAGAACACGGCGAGGCCGATGCCCCAGGACACGTAGCGGGCACGCCACGGGAACGTCGCCTTGGGCGGGCCGAGCCAGACGGCGTCGACCCGGTAGACCTCGTCGTCAGTGCGGATCCGCACGCCCGCTCACCCGGTGAACAGGCCGGCGAGCCACTTGCCGATGTCGACGCCCGCTCCTGTGATCGCGATGCCGATGATCGCCAGCGCCACGATGACGCCGCCGATGCGGCGCATGACGCCCGCGTTGTCGCCCTTGCCGCCGCCCAGCCAGAGCAGCAGCAGCGCCACCGCGAGCAACAGCAGCGGCACCAGGTTGCCGGTGATCCAGGCCTGGATGTTGTTGGTCTTGAGGGGGGTGTCGGCCACGACGGTGATGAGGCTGCTGGCGGTCATGTCCTACTCCGGAGTGCGTGGAGCGTTACTTGCCGGGGGGCGCCCCCGGTCGGCGCTGGCGAGTACAGCACGAGTGGCGTCGTCGGGTGTAGGGGTCGTCAGCGCCCTGGGTTGATCCAAAACGTTCCCCTCGACCGCGTATTACGTCTAATCTGGCTCCACCCATCATCGGTGGCGAGGGCCGGATGGAGAACACGTGACACGGAATTCTCCCGCTTGCCGGAACAGTTCACCCGCTTGCGACAAAGGTCATCACACAGTGTGTCTCGACTACCGTAACACCGTCACGGACCTGACCTGTTCGGCTGACGTTCCTCCCGATGCGGCCCGCACGCCGCTCGACTTCGGTGACGGACGGCTCACCCCTCCTCAAGCAGGGATGTTCGCATGGCCCACCAACCCGAGCTAGACCTGAGCGAGGACGCCCCGCTGCACGGCGGACAGGCTACCGGCCGGGGGCGGGTGAGCGGCCGCCGGGTCCAGCGCACCGTGAACTTCGACCAGGAGGTCCTGGACCGCGCCCGGGCCGCCGCCGCCCACCTGGCCACGCACACTCCGGAGGCCGGCGTCCGCAGCCTCGCCGACATCGTCAACCCGGCCGTGGCCGATCGGGTCGCCGAGCTGGAGGAGCGCTTCAACTCGGGCCAACCGTTCGATCCGGTCATGCGCCTCCCCGTCGGCCGCCCCAGAGACTGGCCCGAAGCCTGAAGTACGCCCACACCGGTAAGTAGCCCTACTGATTAGTAGGTTGCTCGGGCCCCCGACAGAGGAGTCGGCCCGGCCCCGCCGGTGCTTCGCCCGGTTGGCGGATTTCGCCCGCCGCCACCCGACGCGCCCCACCGCCCAACTGGATGCGGCGGGCGAAATCCGGCAAGGGCGAGGCACCGGCCCCAAAGGGGCCGGGCCCGCCCCGCCGGAGGCGGGGCCATGTAACGAACGAGTCGGCTTGTAAGCCGGATCCTGTACCCGGTCAGACCGGGCAGCGGCCATCCATCTCGGCCTGCCGTTGCCGGCAGGCTCCAGCGGCCTACCCGCAGGCATCGGGCGGGCCGCCCTCGATCGCCTGCGCAGGCGCCGCACGCGGCGCCCTCTTGGCCTTGCTCCGGGTGGGGTTTACCTAGCCACCCCGGTCACCCGGGGTGCTGGTGGTCTCTTACACCACCGTTTCACCCTTACCCGGCCGCTCGTGAGCGCCCGGGCGGTCTGTTTTCTGTGGCACTGTCCCGCGGGTCGCCCCGGGTTGCCGTTAGCAACCACCCTGCCCTGTGGAGTCCGGACTTTCCTCGGCGGCGGACACCAGGCCCGCCGACGCGGCCGCCCCGCCGACTCGTCCGCGTGGGCCAGCCTAGTACGCGGGTGTCCCAGGGGCTGGAATGGGTTCGCGGACGCGTTGACCCCTTTTGGACCCCGTGCTCTACTCGCTGCATGGTCGCGGTTTGCCGACTCACTCGTCGCCGTCACGTGGATTTCGTCCGCGTCGCGGCCAGCGGCTGTCGAACCTGGTAGATCCTCCTCAATTCCCCCGTGACCCCGCGCGGGTTTCTTCTGTGTACGACACAAATTTCTGGAGAAGCCTTGTCCGAACACGCCGGATACGAGCCCGTGAAATTCGCCTACTGGGTGCCGAACGTCAGCGGCGGACTGGTCGTCAGCAAGATCGAGCAGCGCACCGACTGGGGCTACGACTACAACCGCAAACTGGCGGTGCTGGCTGAGAACAACGGCTTCGAGTACGCGCTGAGCCAGGTCCGCTACATCGCCAGCTACGGCGCGGCCTACCAGCACGAGTCGACCAGCTTCAGCCTGGCCCTGCTGCTGGCCACCGAGCGGCTGAAGGTGATCGCGGCGGTGCACCCGGGGCTGTGGCAGCCCGGTGTGCTGGCGAAACTGCTGGCCACGGCCGACCACCTGTCCGGCGGGCGGGCCGCGGTGAACGTGGTCAGCGGTTGGTTCAAGGACGAGTTCACCAAGCTCGGGGAGCCCTGGCTGGAGCACGACGAGCGTTATCGGCGCTCGGAGGAGTTCATCCGGGTGCTGCGGGAGATCTGGACCTCCGAGCACGCCGAGTTCAGCGGCGACTTCTACCGGCTGCACGACTTCGACCTGAAGCCGAAACCGCTCGCGAGCGAGGGCCGGCCGCATCCGGAGATCTTCCAGGGCGGCAACTCCACGGCCGCCCGCGCGATGGCCGGCCGGGTGTCCGACTGGTATTTCAGCAACGGCAAGGACTTCGACGGGATCAGCGAGCAGATCGCCGAGGTCAACGCGACCGCCGCGCAGCACGATCGCCGGGTCCGATTCGGCCTGAACGGCTTCCTCATCGCCCGCGACACCGCGGCCGAGGCCAAGGAAGTGCTGCGGGAAATCGTGGCCAAGGCCGATGTCGAGGCGGTCGAGGGATTCGGCTCGGCGGTGAGGCAAGCCGGCCAGTCGACCGGGAACAAGACCGGCATGTGGCAGGACTCCTCGTTCGAGGACCTGGTCCAGTACAACGACGGCTTCCGCACCCGGCTGATCGGCACGCCCGAGCAGGTGGCCACCCGGATCGTGGAGTACCGGCGCCGCGGCGTCGACCTGATGCTGCTCGGCTTCCTGCACTACCTGGAGGACGTCGAGTACTTCGGCAGCAAGGTGCTGCCGATCGTCCGCGAGCTGGAGGCGGACCTGGACAAGACGGCGGCGACGCCCGAACCGGTGCACGCGAGCTGACCCGATCCACTCCCCTGCCCCGGTGCGGTAGCTGCCGCTGGCGCACCGGGGCGCCCCTGGAGGTCGCCATGTCGACAGTGCTCTTGCTCTCCGGCAGCCCATCGCCGGACTCCCGAACCGGCGTGCTGCTGGCGCACACCGACTCCTGGCTGGTCGCGCGCGGGCACGAGGTGCAGACGCTGCACGTGCGCGACCTGCCGACGTCCGCGCTGCTGGTGTCCAACACCGAGCATCCGGCGATCCGGGCCGCGGTCAGCATGCTGCACCGGGCCGACGGCGTCATCGTCGCCAGCCCGGTCTACCGCGCCGCCTACAGCGGCCTGGTCAAGGCGTTCCTGGACCTGCTCACCGACAACGCGCTGGCCCGCAAGGTCGTGCTGCCGCTGGCCACCGGCGGCACCCAGGGTCACCTGGTGGCCATCGACTACGCCCTGCGGCCGCTGCTCACGTCGATGGGCGCCGACCGGCTCGTGCCCGGCTGCTTCGTGCTGGACCGGCTGATCCAGTACGGCGAGGAGGGCGGCGCGATCGCCCCCGACGCGCGGGCGGCCGTGGACAACGCGCTCGAAGGCTTCGACGAGGCGCTGGGCACGCAGCTCGCCGTCGCCTCCTAGCCCAGGTGGCCGCTAGCCCAGGTGGGAGGTGTCGTTGACCAGCCGGACCGAGGCGTTGCCGTCGGGGTAGAACTCGGCGATCGACAGCGACGCGGTGTCCAGGTGCAGCCGGTAGAGCAGTGACGGGCCGGCGTCCAGCGCCATCCGCAGCAGGCTCTTGATCGGCGTCACGTGGCTGACCACGACGATCGTGCTGCCGCCGTACTTGCTGATCAGGTCGTCACGGCCGCGGCGCACCCGACGGTGCACGACGTCGAAGCTCTCGCCGCCGGGCGGGGCCACCGAGGTGTCGGACAGCCAGCTCCGGTGCAGCTCGGGATCGCGCTCGGCGGCCTCGCGGAAGGTCAGCCCCTCCCAGTCGCCGAAGTCGGCCTCGATCAGGCCGTCGTGGGTGGTGAGCTCGACGCCGACCGCGGCGGCCACCGCCTGGCCGGTCTGCCTGGTCCGGGTCAGCGGCGACGCGACGACGGCCGCGATGTCCGCCACCTTGGCCAGCCGGGCGGCCGCGGCGGCGGCCTGCTGCTCGCCGAGCTCGCTGAGGGAGATCTCGCCGCGGCCCGAGTACCGGCGCTCGACGGTCAGCGGCGTCTGGCCGTGGCGCAGGAGCAGGAACCGGGTCGGCGTGCCCTGA
This sequence comes from Kutzneria sp. CA-103260, assembly GCF_018263855.1. Taxonomy (GTDB): domain Bacteria; phylum Actinomycetota; class Actinomycetes; order Mycobacteriales; family Pseudonocardiaceae; genus Kutzneria. The sequence goes on from NZ_CP073318.1 coordinate 7,673,584, forward strand.
GCCCCGGTCCAACCAGGGGCAACGGACTTGGCCGCGCTGGTCGAAGCGGCGCTGGTCGAGGCCGGCTTGGCCGCGGGACGCTCAATGCCGGCCTGCTCGTCCATCGCCTCGTTGGCCAGCCGGTCCGCGTGCTTGTTGCGCTCGCGCGGGATCCACTCGTAGGTGATCCGGGCGAAGCCGGCGGCCAGCTGCTTGGCCTCGGCGTTGAGCGGCTGCATGGCCGGGTGCTTGACCTGCCAGCGGCCGGACATCTGCTCGATGACCAGCTTGGAGTCCATCCGCACGGCCACGGTGTCGGCGCCGAGGTCGCGAGCGGCGGCGAGGCCGGCGATCAGGCCCTTGTACTCGGCCACGTTGTTGGTGGTGTGGCCGACACCTTCCTTGCGCTCGGCCAGCACGTCGCCGGTGTCGGCGTCGAACACCACGGCGCCGTAGCCGGCGGGACCGGGATTGCCCCGGGACCCGCCGTCGGCCTCGACGGTGACCCTCACAGACCGGACTCCGAGGTACGCACGAGGATCGCGCCGCACTCGTCGCAGGTCACGACGTCGTCCGCGGCGGCGGACTGGATCTTCGACATGGTGGTGCGGTCGATCTCGATCCGGCACGCGCCGCAGCGGCGGCCGCGCAGCAGGCCGGCGCCGATGCCGCGCTGGGCCCGCACCCGCTCGTACAGGCCGAGCAGGTCGGCCGGGAACTGCTTGACCATGATCTCGCGCTCGGCGACGCGCTTGGCCTCGGTGCTGTCCAGGTCGGCAAGCGCGCTGTCGCGGCGGCCCTGGGCGTCGGACAGGGCGGCCTGGGCCTTCTCCAACTCGACGCGGGCGTGGTTGGTGTCGCCCTCGACGGCCTCGCGCCGCTCCATCAGCTCCAGCAGGTCGTCCTCCAGCACGCCCTGGCGGCGCTGCAGCGTGGCCAGCTCGTGCTCCAGGTCGGCGAGCTGCTTGGCACCGACGTTGCCGTCGGCCATCAGCTTGCGGTCCCGGTCCTCGCGGGCCCGGACCTGCTCGATCTCGGTCTCCTGGCGGCGCGCCTCGCGGTCCAGGTCGCCCAGCGAGGTCTCGACGGCGACCAGCGCGTCCCGCTTGGCCTGCACGGTCTGCTCGGAAGCGGTGATCTCGGCCAGCTCCGGCAGCGTGCGCCGCCGGTGGTTCACCCGGCTCAGCTCGGCGTCGACCTCGGCGAGGTCGAGCAGCCTGCGCTGGACAGCGGCGTCAGCTTTCACTGGGTGCCCCCTTGAGCATCATGCCGGTCGGTGCTCCGCGCGTGCAGAGTCCACGGATCGGTCCGGCGGGTGGAGACGAAGGTGTCGACGGTACCCGTCAGCGCGGCGGACACGACGTCCGCCGCCTGCTGGCACCAGGGCCATTCGCTGGCCCAGTGGGCGACGTCGACCAGTGCGGGCTGGTCAGCGCCGTGTTCGAGGTGCTCGCCGGCCGGGTGGTGACGCAGGTCGGCGGTGACGTAGGCGTCGACACCGGCCCGGGTGGCGTGGCGGAGACAGGAGTCGCCGGCGCCGCCGGAGACGGCGACGGTGCGGATCATCCGGTCGGGGTCGCCGGCCGCGCGCACGCCCCACTCGGTGGGCGGGAGCGCGTCGGCGACTCGTTGCACGAACGCCGAGAACGGCTCGGCGGCCGGCAGCGTGCCGATCCGGCCGATGCCGGTGCGGCTGCCGGGCTCGTGCGGGTCGAGCGGCCGGTCGACGGTGAGGCCGAGCGCTTCGGCGAGCGCGTCGGAGACGCCGGGATCGGCGGAGTCCGCGTTGGTGTGCGCGCAGAACAGCGCGATGCCGGCTCGGATGAGCCGGTGCACGGTCCGGCCCTTGGTGTCGTTCGCCGGCACGCCGTGCACACCTCGCAGCAGCAGCGGGTGGTGGGCGACGATCATCTGCGCGCCGATTTCCAGCGCCTGCTCGACCGTCGCCTCGACGACGTCAACGCAGAACAGCACGCGTTCCACCGGCTCGGCCGGATCACCGCAGACCAGGCCGACGGCGTCCCACGACTCGGCGAACTCCGGCGGGTAGGCACGTTCCAACGCGGCAACCACGTCACCGACGGTTGCGGTCATCCCAGCACCTCACGCAAGGCAGTCAACAGGGGTTCGGACTGTTCGGGCGAGCGGACGGCGACCCGGATGTGGTCGGCGTCCAGCCCGGGGAAGGTGTCGCCGCGTCGGACCGCGATGCCGCGTTCCCGCAACGCGAGCCGCACCCGTGAGCCGTCTTTGACGGCCAGCAACAGGAACGGCGCGGACGCAGGCTCGTTGACGTGCACGCCAGGCAACTCCGCGAGCGCCCGGATCAGCTCGGCCCGCTGCGTCTCAAACTCGACGGCCGCGCGTTCGGCCTCGGCGACCGCGAACGGCTCACTGCACGCGCGGAACGCCTCAAGGGTAAGCGTGCCGACCGGCCACTGCGGGCGGTGCGCCGCGAGCCGCGCGAGCAGATCCGGCGCGCCGAGCACGTAACCGGCGCGCAGGCCGGGCAGCGCCCACATCTTGGTCAGGCTGCGGAACACGAGCAGGCCGTCGGCCTCGCTGCCGGCGAGCGATTCGCGTTCACCGGGCACGGCGTCGATGAACGCCTCGTCGACAACCACTGTGCGGCCCGGGCGAGCCAGCGCCAGGAGCTCGGCAGCGGGGTGCAACACCGAGGTCGGATTGGTCGGGTTCCCGATGACCACCAGGTCGGCGTTCTCCGGCACGAGCTCGGAGCGCAGCTGGTAGCCGTCCTCGGGCGACAGCTGCACGCGGTGCACCGGGACGCCGGCATCGGTGAGCGCCACCTCGGGCTCCGTGAACGACGGGTGCACCACCGCCGCCAGCCGGGGGCGCAGCCGCGGCAGCAGCGCGAATCCCTCGGCCGAGCCGTTCAGCAACAACACCCGATCGTGGGACACGCCGTGACGGTCGGCGACGGCCTGCGTGGCGGAGGCGTGGTCAGCGGCGGACGGATAGCTGCCGAGGCGGTCGAGCGCGGCGGCGAGCCGCTCACGGAGCCAGCCGGGCGGACGGGTCAGCCGCACGTTGACGGCGTAGTCGACCAGACCAGGCTCGGCGTCGACGTCCCCGTGGTGGCGCAGGAGCGCACGCGAGATCGATTGGCCGGTCATCGCGTGGAAGTCTAAGGGTGTGATGGTCAGCTTCATCTGCACCGGCAACATCTGCCGGTCCCCCATGGCCGAGCTGGTCTTCCGCGAGCATCTACGGGAGGCCGGGCTGGCCGACGTCGTCGACGTCAACAGCGCCGGGACCGGCCCGTGGCACGTGGGCGAGCCGGCCGACGAGCGGGCCCGGCGGACGCTAGCCCGGCACGGCTACCCGACCGACCACGTCGCCGCCCAGGTCGACGACCGGCACCTCGGCGCGGACCTGCTGGTCGCGCTGGACAGCGGGCACGCGCGGGCGCTGCGCCGCATCGCCGACGACCCGGAGCGGGTGCGGCTGCTGCGGTCGTTCGACCCGGACGCCGGCCACGACCTCGACGTGCCGGATCCGTACTACGGCGGGCCGGAGGGATTCGACGAGGTGCTGGCCATGGTCGAGGCCGCGTCGCCCGGGTTGCTGGCATGGGTTCGCGACAACCTGTGACCGACGCCGTGGCGGAGATCACCGGCCTGGAGCCGGTCTCCGTGCACGGACTGTCGTCGTCGGTGTGGGAGGTCGAGCTGGCCGACGGCGATCTCGTCGTCGCGAAGCAGACGGATGGCGCCGCCGCCGAGGCCGCCGGCCTGGCCTGGCTGGCCGAGTCGGGGACGGTGCCGGTGCCGGGCGTGCGCGGGCATGACGACCGCTGGCTCGTGATCGAGCAGATCGAGCCCGGCGCCTCCTCGCCGGCCGCCGCCGAGCGGTTCGGACGCCAGCTCGCGGCATTGCACGCGTCAGGCGCAAACGCTTTCGGGGAGGCCCCACCTGGGGCTCCGGCCGACGGCTGGATCGGGCTGGCGGCCATGGACTACGCCGCCGAACCGAACTGGCCGCGCTGGTACGCGGAGCACCGGATCGCTCCGTACCTGGCCCGGGCCGCCGCCCTGACCAGCGCCGAGAAGACCGTCTTCGAGCAGGTCTGCGACCGCATCGAGGAGCTGGCCGGGCCGGAGGAGCCGCCGGCCCGGCTGCATGGGGACCTGTGGAGCGGCAACGTGCACTGGGCGGCCGACGGCCGAGTGTGGCTGATCGACCCGGCCGCCCACGGCGGGCACCGCGAGACCGACCTGGCCATGCTCCACCTGTTCGGGTGTCCGCACCTCGACCGGGTACTTCTCGGCTACGTCTCGCAGTCGCCACCGGCCGCCGGCTGGCAGCGCCGGATCCCGCTGCACCAACTCTTTCCGCTCCTTGTGCACGTCGAACTGTTCGGCCGAACGTATGCACATCAGGCCGTGACGGCTGCGCGGCGAGCCCTCGAACTGTGAGGATCGACGGCATGATCGACGTGACCGGCTGGCAGTGGCTGAACGAACCGAAGTCGTGGTCGGCGGGCGACGCGCTGACCGTGCGCACCGACCCGGACACCGACTTCTGGCGTGTCACGCACTACGGATTCATCCGCGACACCGGGCACGTGCTGGCCCGCGAGGTGAGCGGCGACTTCCGGCTGCGGACCCGGTTCGCCGGGGCCTACACGCACCAGTACGACCAGGCCGGCGCGATGCTGCGGATCGACGCCGAGAACTGGATCAAGACCGGCGTCGAGTACGTGGACGGCCAGCAGCAGGCCAGCGTCGTGGTGACCCGAGGCCTGTCGGACTGGTCGGTCACTCCGATCGAAGCCGCCGATCAGGTCTCGATCGAGATCGAGCGATCGGGTGACGCCGTGACCGTGCGCTACGGCGTGGACGGCGACGAGCCGACCACCATGCTGCGGCTGGCCTACTACCCGCCGGCGGCGCCGACGCTGGCCGGGGTGATGTGCGCCTCTCCGGACGGTCCGGGCTACTCCGTCGCCTTCGACCGGTTGGAGCTCACGACCGGGTGAGGCATACCGTGGGGTGGTGCGGTTCCGGTTCCTGCTGCAGCCCAACTGGCTGGTGCTCACGCTGGTGGTGTTCGTGTTCGCCGCCGCGTGCTACACGATCCTGGCTCCGTGGCAGTTCAGCCGCAACGCCGACCAGCAGGCCCAGAACGCCGCGCTGACCGCCTCTTTCACCAGCAAGCCGGTGCCGGTCGGGCAGCTCGTGCCGGCCGGCGCCGAGCCGTCCAGCCGGGCAGTGTGGCGGCTGGTCACCATGACTGGCTCGTACGAGCCGGCCGGCGAGGCCATGGCCCGGCTGCGCACCGTGCAGGGCGAGCCCGCGTTCGAGATCGTCACGCCGTTCAAGCTCATCGACGGCCGCACCGTGCTGGTCGACCGCGGCTACGAGCCGCCCCAGGCCGGCAAGTCGGTGCCGACCTACGTCGCGCCGCCCACCGGGCAGGTCACCATCACCGCCCGGGCCCAGGCCGACGAGCCGGCCGACAAGCGCCCCAGCTTCCTGGACACCGGCAAGCGGCAGATCTACTCGATCAACTCCGGCACCGTCGCCCAGGCCACCGGCGTGCGGCTGGACCCCGGCTACTACCAGCTCAGCGACAACCAGCCCGGCATGGTCAAGGGCGGCGGCGCCATCCCGCTGCCGCAGCTGGACGACGGGCCGTACTTCTCCTACGCGCTCCAGTGGATCATCTTCGGCACCATGGCCCTGTTCGGCTGGGGCTACTTCAGCTGGCGCGAGGCCCGGCCCGGTGGCGCGCTGGACAACTCGGCCAAGCCCAAGCGCAAGTCGGTGGCCGAGATCCTGGCCGAGGACGAGGCCCGCGAACGTGCAGAGGCGGCGGCCGCGCGCGGTTAGCCCGCCTGCGCCAGGAACGTGACGCCCCAGCCCTGACCTCGGTCGGACAGCACACAGCGACAAAGCCGGAACAGCGCTCCACTTGATAACCGGAACGTCGTTCCGTAAATTAAGCGGAGCAACGTTCCGATTGCTGGTCCGCTCGAAGGGGACGACTCACCATGGCCAACGCCACCACCCCGGTCCTGTCCTACAACCCCGTGACACTGCCCGTGCCCGGACGCCCGGTGGACCTCTCGCTACGGGTGACCGCGCCCGAGACCGGCGGCGACCTGCCGGTCATCCTGCTTTCCCACGGTCACGGCTTCGCCCTCAACCTCGCCTCGCAGGACGGCTACGCGCCGATCGCCGCGCGCTGGGCGGCCGCCGGGTTCGTGGTCGTCCAGCCCACGCACCTCAGCTCCCGACGGCACAGCCATCTGTGGGAATCCGCCCCCGGCGCGCCGCTGTTCTGGCGCTCACGCGCCGAGGACATGATCCACATCCTGGACCGGCTCGACGAGATCGAGAAGACGGTGCCGCTGCTCGCCGGTCGGATCAACCACGACCACATCGCGGTCGCCGGGCATTCCATGGGCGGCTTCACGGCCGAGATCCTGCTGGGCGCGGGGGTCACCGACCCCGAGACCGGGGAGCGGGTGAGCTACCTGGAGCCGCGGATCAAGCAGGGTGTGGTGCTCGCCGGCACCGGCCGGGGCGACGTCCTCAACGGGCCGATGGCCGACCAGGTGCCGTTCGTCCGCACCGTCGACTTCTCCACCATGGTCCAGCCCGCGCTGGTGGTCGCCGGCGACCAGGACGACCCCAAGCACTTCACCGACATGGGTCCGAGCTGGCACTACGACCCGTACCACCTCGCCCCCGGCGCCAAGACCCTGCTCACCGTCTTCGGCGGCGGGCACCTGCTCGGCGGGATCCAGGGCTACGACTCGGCCGAGACCGCGCAACTCGAGGCCGAGAAGCCCGAGCAGGTCGCCGCGGTCGCCGAGCTCACGGCGTCCTACCTGCGGACGCAGTTCCACCCCGGCGACAACGCCTGGCAACGGGCGCAGGACGCGCTGACCACCGGCCCGGACGCGGTCGGCGCCGTCGAGTCCAAGTAGCCGCACTCAGCCCCGACGACGGCGGCGGAGGCCGATGGCCAGGGCGAGCACCGCCGAGACCGCGGCCGAGGCGAAGCCGACGACGCGGGAGAGCTCCACGGCCCGGGTGACGTGGCCGGCGTCGGGACTGCGGCCGTGGCCGAGCACCGGGCGCTCCTCGGTGCCGTGCGAGTACACGGTCCGGCCGCCGAGGCGGATCTCCAGTGCGCCGGCGAAGGCGGCTTCGACCTGGCCGGCGTTGGGGCTCGGGTGCGCCGACGCGTCGCGCCGCCAGGTCTGCCACGCGCTTCGCCACGAGCCGCCGACGACCGGGGCGGACGCCGAGGTGAGCACGGCGGCGAGCCGCGACGGGACGAGATTGGCCAGGTCGTCGAGCCGGGCGGCGGCCCAGCCGAACTTGGCGTAGCGGGGCGAGCGGTGGCCGACCATCGCGTCCAGCGTGTTGGCGGCGCGGTAGCCGAGCAGGCCGGGCACGCCGGCGACCGCGCCCCAGAACAGCGGGGCGACGACGGCGTCGGACGTGTTCTCGGCCACTGACTCGACGGTGGCCCGGGCGAGCCCTGCGGCGTCGAGGCTCGACGGTTCGCGTCCGCAAAGGTTTGGCAGGCGTTCCCGGGCGGCGTCGATGTCGCTGGCGTCCAGGGAGCGGCCCATGGCGGTGCCCTCGGCGGCCAGCGACGCGCCACCGAGCACGGCCCAGGTGGCCAGCGCGGTGGTGGCGATCTGCACCAGCGGCCGACGCCGCCCGATCCGCTCGATGGCCACGCCCGCGGCCACGGCACCCCCGGTGAGCAGGGCACTGTGCACGATCCCGGGCACCTTGTGGTCCCGATAGACGGCCCGTTCCAGCGCGGCGGCGGTGGTGCCGAACGCGGCCACGGGGTGCCACTGCCGCGGATCCCCGAACACCGCGTCGGCCGCCGTGCCGAGCAGCAGGCCGACCGCTCTCGCCGCGTTCACTCCCCAGACCCCCGTCATTCCCCGTCGCCAGATCCTAGACGTTATCGCCTGTTGACATCCTCCCCGGCTTGAAGGCATGGGGATTCCCACGCGGCTACGCCGCGTCTGGGGTGGTTCCCGCTTCATCACCCATCGCCACCCTCGCGGATGGACTCACACGGGCTCCACGGGCGTTTAGCCTCTCCGCCTGCCCGGCGGCGAGGATGTTCTTCGCGGCATTGTGGTCCCGATCGTGCGCGGCACCGCACCCGGGGCAGCTCCACACACGCACGCGCAACGGCATGCCGTCCATGACGTACCCGCACGCCGAGCACGTTTTCGAGCTCGGCAACCAGCGACTGACCTTGTGCACCGTGCGGCCGTGACGTTCGGCCTTCTCCTCAATCAGCCGCACGAACTGCGCCCAACCGGCGTCGGAAATCGCGCGGGCCAGCCGCCGGTTGCGGACCATGCCCGTGATGTTCAAGTCCTCCACGTGGACCGCTTGGTTCTCGCGGACCAGCGTGAGGGCCAGTTTGTGGTGGTAGTCCCGCCTCGCGCGTGCCACCCTGCCGTGCTGGATGGCGACCTTGCGACGCGTCTTGTCCCGGTTCTTGCCGCCTTTGGCGCGGCGTGCTTTCTCCCGCTCCAGGCGGGCGAGCGTGCGATGTTTGCGGGCGAGGTGCCTCGGGTTGGGGATGTCCACCCGCTGCCCGTCGCTGGCAGCCAGCGTCGCCAGCCGGGCGATGCCCAGGTCCAGGCCCGCTTCCCGGTCGACCGGCGGCAGCGGTGTCGGGGTGACCTCGACCACGAAGCTGGCGTAGTAGTGGCCGTCCGGCTCGCGGATGACCGTGACTGAACTGGGCTCGGACGGCAGCCCGCGGGACCACCGGACCCGCACGTCGCCGATCTTCGCCAGATACAGCCGGCCGCCCGGTCGGAGCGTGAAGCCGCTACGGGTGAACCTGGCCGACTGCCGATTGTCCTTGCGAGACTTGAACCTCGGACGCCCGGCTGGGCGGCCCTTGCGGCGCTTGGCCATCGAGTCGAACCAGTTCCGAAATGCCCGGTCGGCGTCCCGCACCGACTGCACCAACGCCACACTGGCGACCTCACCCAACCATGCCCGGTCCTCACCGGCCTTGGCCAGGGTGATCACCCTGCGTTGAACCTCGGTCGAGCTGACCTTCTCCCCCGCCCGATACGCCTCGTCCCGGCACCGCACGGCGTCGTTGAACACCACCCGAACACAGCCGGATGTGCGTGCCAGCATCGCCCGTTGCCCCGGGGCGGGGTCGATCCGGCAGCGGTATCTAGCCTGCACAGTCCAATTCTATCAAACACACATTCGACCAGATGGTGGAGTAACGGTGCTTCCGCGGCCCACCGGCGCGCAAGGATCAGCTACCCCTGGCATGAAGGCCGCGATAGCGCCGATTTAGTCCTGGTCATCACCCGTTCGGCGACAGGTCGCTCAGCCACTGCCCGTGGGCCGGTTAATGTGGCCGACCGTGGAGCAGGAGCAGCACGTCCAGGACACGCTCGTGGGCGGGGAGACGACCGATCGCCGGCTGCTGCTGTACGCCTACCTCCAGCCCCGCGAGCACCACCGCACCTATCTGACGACGATGCGGCTGTTCGCGTCGACGCTGCTGGCCGACCTGTCGGCCGGGGAGGTGGCGGCCAAGCTGGCCGCGGCCGAGCGGGAGGGCCTGATCGACCCGGGCGAGTCCCGGATCGAGACCGTGATCGCCCGGCTCAAGCAGCTGGTGGAGTGGGGAAACCTGGTGCCGGGCCGGCGCGAGGTGATCGCCGCCAGCATCGCCGAGTTCCAGCACGGCAGCGTGCGCTACCAGGTCAGCAAGCTCGCCGTCCGGGTGCAGCGCGACGTGGACGAGCTGCTGCGGGTGCCCGAGGGCGCTCGCGAGGTGTCGCGCGAGCTGCTGCCGGCCATCGAGCGCGGCCTGGGCCAGCTGGGCCGGTCGCTGTCGGACGCGGTGTTCACCGAGGGCGGTCCGGGCGCGAAGCGGGCCCGGGAGGCGCTGGCCGAGCAGGTCACAACCCTGTTCCTGCAACACGCCGAGCTCGCGGTGACGGTCCGGGACTTCTACGCCTACCTGGGCCAGATCGTCACCCGGCACCACCTGGCCCCGGACGAGATCTCCGGCTTCCGCAACCTGCTGGTCGAGTACATCCAGATGGTCGTGGAGGACGTGCTGCGGCACACGCCGGCGATCGCGGAGTCGCTGGGGCAGCTGGCGCGGGGCCGCAGCGAGCTGCTGCGGCTGCTCGGGCCGGCCAACGCGCTGGGCTCCAACAACCTGGGTTCCGGCGACCTGGACCTGGGCGTGGCGATCGAGCGCTCCCGTGGCCGGACCAACGCCGACTGGCAGGACCTGACCGACTGGTTCGTCGACCGTCCGGGTCGTCCCAGTCAGGTGACGGCGCTGCGTGAGGCGACCGGCCGGGCGATCGGGTCGCTGCTGGCCAGCGTGAAGCGGGCGACCTCCGGCGGTGGACTGCTGCCGGGTCGCCGGGCCGAGCTGCTCAAGCTCGCCGGCTGGTTCGACGGCGCGACCCCGGACCAGGCGCATTCGCTCTACGCCGCCGCGTTCGGCCTCTACTCAGCCCGCAACCTGCTGCCGTCGCCCGAGCACGACGGCGACGACGAACACACCCCATGGCGTGACGGCCCGCTGCTCGACGTGACAGTGAGCGTCCGCAGCCGCGGCGACCGCGGCGCGCGGGGCCGCACCTCCCGGATCGTCGACGACCCGATCACCGAACAGGCCCTGCTGGCCGACGCGCGCGCCGTCGACAAGAAGCGTTCGGAGGCGGTGACCGAGCTGGTCGAGGCCGCGCCGACGATCGAGGAGAGCTCGCTGTCGCACGGCGCCCTCGACGTGTTCTGCGAGTTGTTGACGATGGCGATGGCGCAGCGCGAGCGGGCCGAGGACGTCGGCTCGGCGGCCGACCCGGTGCGCGGGCTGAAGCTGACCGTCACTCCCGAGGAAGGCCGGACGACGACCATCAAGACCGCGGGCGGCACGCTGACCCTGCACAACGCGTCGGTGGCGCTGGAGGCCGGCGCATGAAGGACGTGCTCGACGGCCTGTCCGACATCGACGCGGCGAACGTCGTGCGCTGCGCACGCGTGCTGCTGAGGCGGCCTTTGTTGCGTGTTGACGGACCAGATGGCGACCTGCTGCCGCTCGTCTACCGGCACCGCATCACGCTTCAGGATCTGTTCGCCGGACTGCTGGCGTACCGGCTCGTGGTGGAGCGCCGCTTCGCCCGGCTCTACAAGCCGGGGCCAGGCGTGGACCCGACCCGTGGCGAGCCGACGCTGTCGCCCCGCGGCTACACCTACTTCGCGCTGACGATCGCCGCGCTGACCGGCGTCGGCCGCCAGGTGCTGCTGTCCCGGCTGGTCACAGACGTGCGGGCGGCCGCGGTCGAGGCCGGTGTGGCCGTCACCGACGACCTGCCGGACCGCCGCGCGCTGACGGCGGCGCTGCGGCATCTGCTGTCGCTGGGCGTGATCACTGAGACCGAGGGCACCGTCGCGCCGTGGGGCACCGACGGCCCGGCCGAGGCGCTGATCACCATCGACACCGACCTGCTCGGCCAGCTGCTGTCCGGCCCGCTGCTGGAGGCGACCGGCCCGGATCACCTGATCGAGCTGGCCGCCCGGCCCGGGCCGCGGGGCGCGGAGCATGCGGTGCGGCGCAAGCTCGTCGAGAATCCCGTTGTGCTGCAGACCGATCTGCCACCCGATCAGGTGGAGTGGCTGCGCCGCAACCAGCGCCGTGAGTCGGGGCTGCTGGAGCGCAGCTTCGGACTGGTCACCGAGACGCGGCTGGAGGGCGTCGCGGTCACCGACCCCGAGGACTACCTCACCGACGTGCTGTTCCCGGGTTCCGGCACGGTCGCCCGGATCGCGCTGCTGGCGCTGCCGGAGCTGATCGCCGACCCCGATCCGGAGCTGTTCGAGGACGACGCCGAGCCGCCGGATCCCCGCCCCGACGGCCGCCATCCGGTGACCTACGGCCAGGTCCGGGTGATCTGCGCGCAGCTGGTCGAGGACTATCCGGCGGCGTGGTCCCGGCAGGCCACCGAGGATCTGGACCGGCTCACCGCCGACGTGCTCGACCTCCTGGTCCGGATGGGGCTGGCGGTCGACGACCCGGAGCAGGGCTGGCTGATCGCCCCGACCGCGCACCGCTGGGCGCCGCAGCCGGACGACACACCGGCCCGCAACGCCCCGCCCCCACCGCCGGCCGAACCCGAAGAGCCCGGCTGGTCCCTGTTCGATGGAGAAGGTGAACTGTGAGCGACAAGCGTTGGACGCTGCACCGATGGACCTTGAATCGGGGCGGCATCGTCAACGTGTGGCAGTACGCGGAGCAGGTCTTCGACTTCTCCGGCGGGCGGGCGATCTTCCAGGGCACCAACGGGTCTGGCAAGTCGCGCACCCTGGAGCTGCTGCTGCCGCTGTGCCTGGACGGCGACCTGCGCCAGCTCGGCTCCAAGGGCTTCGACACGGTCAGCATCCGGCGGCTGATGCTGGACGACTACGACGGCGGCCCGAACCGGATCGGCTACGCGTGGATCGAGCTGCGCAGGGAGAACGACTCCGGCGGCGAGGACGAGTACCTGACCTGCGGCCTCGGCGTGAAGGCGTCCAAGACCTCGCAGCAGATCACCGACTCGTGGCGGTTCGTCACCTCGGCCCGGGTCGGCAAGGACCTGCGGCTGGCCGGACCGGACCGGGTGCCGATCGGGCCGGCGCAGCTGCGTGACCTGATCGGCGCGGACTGCATGTTCGAGGACGCCGCGTTCCGCGCGAAGGTGGCCGAGACGGTCTACGGCGTGCCGGCGGCCCGCTACGCCGACCTGCTGCACCTGCAGCGCACGCTGCGCAACCCGGACGTCGGTCTGAAGGTGCTGGAAGGCCAGCTGGAGCAGATCCTGTCCGACGCGCTGCCGCCGCTGGACTCGGCGATGGTCGAGGGGCTGGCCACGTCGTTCGACGACCTGGAGTCGATCCGGGAGAACATCACCCGGCTGACCACCGCGGACTCGGCGCTGACGGCGTTCCTCGGCACCTACTCCGGTTACGCGCTGGCCAGTCTGCGCGGCTTCGGCGACAAGGTGGCGGCCAGCCGCAAGAGCCTGACGGCGCTGGGTGCCGAGCTGGAGTCGTTGCAGCGCAAGCTCGGGACAGCTCGGGACGGTCGGGTGACCGCGGAGCAGGCCGTCGCCGAGCAGGAGGCCCAGGACAGCCAGCTCGACGCCCGGATCGAGGCGTTGAAGGAGCTGCCGGCGTACCGCGGGATGCGCGACCTCCAGGACCGTGAGCAGCTGGTCGCCCGGTCGCGGTCGGCGGCCGAGGCGGCGCTGGACACCGCGAGCCGCCAGCGGGCGCAGGAGGACCGTGCGGTCGACTCCGTGCTGGCTGTGCTGCGAAGGCTCGGGCTGGACATCGACAGCGCCGACGAACTGGCGGGGCACGCGCGTGAGCGGCTGACCATCGCGGGCCTGGACGGCGACCTGTGCCCGAAGGTGCCGCCGATGCCGCCGACCGACGCGCAGGTGACGCAGGATCGGGTGCGGGCGAAGCCGGATCCGGAGGCGGAGCCGCAGACCATCGACCGACGGCTGTTGCCGGCGATCGACCCACAGTCCCTTTTGGACACACTGAGCGACGCCGGCCGGCAGGCCGAGCAGGTGGCCACGGAAGCCCGTCGCCGCAACGCTTTGACGCTGTCGCTGCACGAGCGGGCGCTGGCCTCGGACCGTCAGCTGCGTGACGTCGAGGAGCTGCACCGCGCGGCCCGGCAGGCCCAGCTGACCGCCACGGAGTCCGCTGGCCGGCGCAACGAGGCCGGCCAGCAGCTGGCGACGGCCGTGGACGTGTGGCGGGAGCAGGCGCGGCGGTGGGCCGCGGAGGACGGGCCGCAGCCGCCGAGCGCGGAGCGGCTGGTCGAGGACCGTGGCGCGGCGCGGGCGGCTCGCGACAGCGTTCGGCAGTGGGCGTCGCCGAAGTCGCACGAGCTGCGGCAGCGGGTCGTGGCCGCCGAGCAGCGGCTGGACAATCTGCGGGCGACGATCACCCAGTACGAGGCCGAGGTCGTCGCGCTGCGTTCCGGTGGCGCGGACGAGCAGTCCGACCCGTCGGCGTTCCACCGGCTCGTCGACTTCGTGCCGACGCTGCCGGAGGTCGAGCAGGCCGGGCTGGAGGCGGCGCTCCAGGCAAGCGGCCTGTTGACGGCGAAGGTGTCGACCACCGGCAGGGTTTCCGACGCGGAGCTGGCCGAGGTGATCGCCCTGGCCGGCCCGGCCGCGAGCGGTCGGACGCTGGCTGACGTGCTGATCCCGGCGGCCGAGCCCGGTTGCCCGGTACCGGCTGACGTCGTGGCGAAGCTGCTGGCCGCGGTCGGTGTCGCCGACGAGCCGGCCGGCACCCAGACGCCCGGCCTCGTGTTGTCGACGCGCGGCGCGTGGCGGGCCGGTGTGCTGTGCGGGTCGCAGACGAAGCCGGTCGCCGAGTTCGTCGGCACCGGTGCTCGGGAAGCGGCGCGGCAGCGGCGGCTGGCCGAGCTGAGCTCGGCGGTGGAACGGCTGCACAGCGAGCTGGCCGACGCGGAACGCCTGTGCGACTCGGCTCGGGCTGACGCGGCGCAGTGGGAGCAGCACGTCGAGGCGTTCCCGGACGACGGCGAGCTGATCTCCGCGCACGCCAAGCTGACCAACGCCAAGGAGTCGGCCGAGGAGTCCGAGGAGCGGGCCTACGAGCTTCGCGGCGAGCACCAGGCCAGCGACGAGCGGTGGCACGCGGCGCGGGCCGAGCTGGTGCAGGCCGCGTCCGAGGCGGGCATCGGGCTGGGTGACACCGTCGACACGGAAGCACTCGATCGGGCGAATCGCGCGGCCTCGGAGGCGCGGGGCGCGGCCGAGCAACTGGCCGAGGCGCTGGCCGGCCGGTGCGCCCGGACCGTGATCGACCTGATCGACGCGATGCAGCACCATCACGCCGCGCTGACCGACCGGACCGAGGCCGAGTCGGCGGCCGACGCGCTGTGCGTCGAGTACGCCGATCGCTCGCATGCGATGGCCGAGCTGAGCTCCGCGATCGGCGGCGAGGCCGAGGAGGTCGCGCGCCAGCTGTCCACTTTGGACGCCGAGCGCAAGGCCGTGCGCAAGCAGCTGCCACAGTCCCGGGAGAAGGTCGTCGAGCTGCGGGAGCAGGCCACCAAGCTGGAGACGCTGCTGGAGACCAAGCGGGCCCAGCTCACCGGCCGTGAGGGCGACGCCGCCGGTGCGGTCGCCGCGTTCGAGCAGGCCCTGGCCGCGCCGGGCGTGTGGTCCGCGGCGTTCCCCGAGGTCGAGGCGGCGGCCGACGTCGACAGCGCATTGGCACTGATCGACGGGGCCGCTGACCGCAAGGGGTCGAGCGAGGGCACCGTGATCGGCAAGCTCCAGGTGCTCCAGACCTCGCTGGCCGGCACCCACGACATCGGGGCCGAGACGGCCGGCGGCGTGCTGACCGTGACCGTCACCGGCGAGGACGGCCCCCGCCCCGTGGCCGACGCCGCGCTGCGGGTCTCGCAGCGGCTGGCCGAGCAGCGCGGCTTCCTCGGCGAGCGATACCAGTCGATCTTCGCCGACTACCTGATCCGGGACCTGGCCGAGCGGCTGCGCGGGCAGATCGAGGTCGCCGAGGACCTGTGCCGGCGCATGAACGACGTGCTCGACCAGGCCCGTTCCAGCCAGGGCGTGCACGTCCAGTTGGAGTGGCGGCCGTCGGCGGCCCTGGACGACCGGACCAAGCAGGCGCTGGAGCTGGTGCGCACTCCGCTGGCCGACCGGACGTCCGAACAGGACGACCTGCTGCGGCAGGTGATCACCGAGCGGATCGAGGCCGAGCGGGACGCCCACTCCAGCGGCTACGCCGAGATCCTGGCCCGGGCGCTGGACTACCGGACCTGGTACTCGTTCACCGTTCGGGTGCGCGACTCCGGTCCCGACGGCAAGCCCCGGGTGCGGCGGCTGCGCCAGCTCTCCTCCGGTGAGACCCGCCTCGTCTCGTACGTGACGCTCTTCGCCGCCGCCGCCTCGTTCTACGACGCCGTCTCCAGCGGCGGCGACGAGGCCCCGCTCCGGCTGGTGCTGCTCGACGAGGCCTTCGAACGGCTCGACGACCCCACCATCGCCCGCATGCTGGGGCTGCTCGTCGACCTCGACATGGACTGGGTCATCACCTGGCCCAGCGGCTGGGGCGTGTCGTCCAAGATCCCCCGCATGCACATCTACGACGTGCTGCGGCCCAAGAACGGCCGGGGCGTCGCCTGTACGCACACCACCTGGGACGGTGCGGGTCTGGACCGCGAGGACCCCTAACCCACGTCAAACGTGAACGCCCGT
Source organism: Kutzneria sp. CA-103260 (assembly GCF_018263855.1). GTDB lineage: Bacteria > Actinomycetota > Actinomycetes > Mycobacteriales > Pseudonocardiaceae > Kutzneria. Next base: position 7,689,887 of record NZ_CP073318.1, read on the forward strand.
GACCGTGCCGGTCGCGGGCGTTCCTATTTGTTTTTCAAGGGTGAATGAATTTCACATCGGGTCACTCGGTGTCGAATCGCCCGTTGGACAGTTCCCGGAGCGCGTTGTCGATCAGCAGGAGAGCTCGCTGGTCCATGCGTTCTTTCTCGACCGGATCCATCTCCTGATTGATGGCGACGATCACCACCACCCGACCATCCTTGCTGGCCGACGCGACGGTGGTGATCTTCAGCTTGAGCGCGCGGCCCGCCCGGCGGCCGGCCGCCCGTGCCCCCGCGATTCCCTCTTTGTCATCGGGATCGAAGTGGCGCGTCCACTCCCAATCGACCTCCAGATGCCGCATGATCTCCAGCATCAGCGGGTCATCGGTCTCCCCAGCCATGACGTGATCGTATCGTCAAGATCAGACTCGTTGGGGTGAAACGCACGCATTGCCAAAATAGGCCATCGGGCCATTTCGCGACGGCTAAATCGCAATTGTGTTCGCCAACTGCCCCGGTCCGGCCGGGCCGACAGCGGGCGAGGTCACCGGGAGCCGACGCGCACCGTCTGACCGGGCGACGCGAGGTCCGCGGCGGCCGGGTTTCCTGATTGACGTAGAGGTGGGTGGCCGGTTACGACGGGTTCGACGGCCGGACGAAGGCGACGGTGGGGGCGTCGATGGAAGTCACCAGGGGGAGGGTGATCCGGAAGACGGCGCCGGGGATGCCCGGGGGCGGGGGTTCGCAGCGCAGGTCGCCGCCGTGGGCGCGGCAGATGCCGCGGGCGATGGGCAGGCCGAGGCCGGAGCCGCCGGAGGCGCGGGCGCGGGCCTCGTCGAGGCGGACGAGGCGGTCGAAGATGCGCTCGCGGTCGGCGTCGGGCACGCCGGGGCCGTTGTCGGCGACGATGAGGTGGGCGAAGCCGGCGGCGGCGCCGACGGTCAGGGACACGTGGCCCTCGCCGCCGGTGGCCTGGCGGGCGTTGTTGACGAGGTTGGCCAGCACCTGGGCCAGCCGCTGGTGGTCGCCGTAGACCACGGCCGACGGACCGTCGACGGAGACCGTCAGCTCGGGGGCCAGGACGCGGGTGCGGTCGGCCTCGGCGTCGGCGAGCTGGCGCAGGTCGACGGGCTCGTGCTGGAGGTCGAGGCCGGCGTCGATGCGGGCCAGCGCCAGCAGGTCGTCGACGAGGCGGCCGGCACGGCGGGACTCGCGGACGAGCAGCAGCAGCATCCGGTCCCGTTCCTCGGGGTCGGTGTCGGCGTTCTGCTGGAGCACGGATTCGGCGACGGCCTGCAAGCCGGCGACAGGGGTGCGCAGCTCGTGCGCGGCGTCGGCGACGAACTGCCGGGTGTGGGCCTCGGCCCGGCGGGCCTGCTGCTCGGCGCCCTCGAGCCCGTCGAGCATGTCGTCGAAGGCGGCGGCGGTACGGCCGAGTTCGGTGTCGGTGCGCTCGGGCGCCAGCCGCCGGCCCCGGTCTCCGGCGGCGATGGAGCGGGCGAGGGTGGTCATCTGGTCCAGCGGCCGCAGCGCGAAGCGCACGATGAAGATCAGGGCGGCGGCGGTGACGACCAGGGCGGAGACGCCGACGGTGATCAGCAGCCGGTTCAGGTTGGCCTGCGGCCGGGTCTCGGCGTCGGCGAAGAAGGTGATCCGGGTGCCGTTGCGGTAGGTGACGGTCTTGGGCGGGGGCGTGGCGGCGGGCTGCGCGCCCTTCGGCTCCAGGACGAGACCGCTGGGCTCGGTGATCCGCACCAGGATGAGGCCGCCGAGCGAGAGCCGGGCGTAGAGCTGTTCCGGGACGAGGCGCTTGTTCTCCAGCTGGGTGGCCAGCTGCACGCGGTCCCGGATCAGGTTGGTCTCGTCCTGCACGGTCTGCCGGCTGAACAGGGCGTCGACGACCACGACCAGCCCGATGAGCACGACCGCGAGCGCGATCGTGACCGACAGGGTGACCCGCAGCCGCAGCGAGCCGCTTCTCACGTGGCACCGACCCGTAGCACGTAGCCGAGCCCGCGGACGGTGTGCAGCAGCCGCGGGCCGTGCGCCTCCAGCTTGCGCCGCAGCGCGCTGACGTGCACCTCGACCAGGTTGGGGTCGTAGTCCTCGTAGCCCCACACGCTGGTCAGGATCTGGGTCTTGCTGACGACGCGCCCCCGCTGCGCGGCCAGGTAGCACAGCAGCCGCAGCTCGGTGGCGGTGACGTCGATGGTCGAGCCGGCGTAGAGCACGACCCCGGAGTCGGCGTCGACCAGCAGATCGCCGATCTGCACGGCCGACGGGGTGCGGCCCAGCCGCCGCAGCACGGCGCCGACGCGGGCGACCAGCTCGGCCAGCACGAACGGCTTGAGCACGTAGTCGTCGGCCCCGCCTTCCAGGCCGCGCAGCCGGTCGGGCACGCCGTCGCGGGCGGTGAGCATCACGACGCCGGCGTTGCTGGCCCGCCGGACCACCTCCAGCAGCTGGAAGCCGTCCCGGCCGGGCAGCATGATGTCCAGCACCACCAGGTCCGGCCGGAACTGGCCGAGGTCGGCCTCCAGTTCGCGGCCGTCCGGCCGGGCCAGCACCTCGTAGCCGTTGTCACGCAGGGCGGAGCGCACCGCGGCGCGAATCGCCTCGGTGTCCTCGACGATCAAGATCCGAGCGACCGACACGATCCCCATTCTGCTGGGCGGGAGGGTCGGCACGCGTGCTGGCTCGCTGACGTTTCAGCCTCCGCTCAGCTCCGGCCGGGACGGTGGTTGCCATGACCTCCCTGTCACGAACCACCAGCCCCCTGGCCCGCACCCTCGGCGCGCTCGTCCTGACCGCGGTCGCCGGCCTGACCGTCGCGGGCTGCTCCACGACCGCCTCCGGGGCCCCCGCGCCGTCCACCACCGCGACCTCGGCGCCGTCGAAGGGCAAGGCCAAGCCGCTGCCGGCCGGCGAGAGCCGGGTGGCCGGCACCGTCGCGTCGGCGTCCGACACGCAGGTCGTCGTCACCAAGAAGGACGGCAGCACTGAGACGTTGACCACGGATTCGACCACCAAGATCGAGGGCGGTCCGCTCCAGCAGGGCCAGCGCGTGACCGCCGTTGTGAAGGGCCAGCAGGCCCTGACCGTCCGGGTCGCCCAGCCGCACGCCAGCAGCGCCGCGCCGACCACGACCCCCAGTTCCTGACGGCCTGGGTGCCCCGCGCCCCGGTGTCTGGGACGATGGTGCGGTGGCGGCTCGGCAGACCCAGGTGCGATGGGTGCTGATCCTGCTGGTCATCGGGCTGGTCGGGATCGGTGCGGCGGTGCTCGTGTGGTGGCCGACCCTCGGCTTCCCGAACACGGACGCGCCGTCGGCCCTGCACACCAAGGCGACAGTGGTGACCTCGGCGCAGTGTGGGGGCGCGAACGCGCACGACACGGTCGAGGTCACCGTCAACGGGGCCAAGAAGCAGGTGCCGCTGGACGGCTGCGGGCAGTCCAAGGGCACCTCGCTGGACGTCGCCGTGACCGATGACAACGGGCAGCTCAGCGCGCACGCCTCGGACGCGGCGCAGGTCGGCGCCAACCGGGACGGGCGGCTCACCGCGCTGCTGCTGTGCCTGAGCGCGGTGGCCGGGGCGCTGTACGCGTACCTGATCCGGTACCGGCCGGCGCCCAAGCCCGCGACCGCGGCTGCGGCTCCGGTCATCGGCTCAAGCGAGCCAGAACTGCCGCTGGCGCCGATCGCTGTTCCGGCACCGGAGCTCACGGACGCGTCAGCGGACGAGCCCCACGACGAGTCCGGGGATGGGCCCGGCAAGGTCGAGGAGAACGCCTCCCAGGGCAGCTGACCGGGTCATGACCAACGGACCTGGACGTTGTCCGCCCACCGTGTCGCGAGTCCGTCGTCGCTGCTCAGGCCGTGCCACGAACGCCGGTTCCAGAGCGCGAGATACAGCTCCGACGCGGTGCCGGCCAGCGTCGTGTCGGCCTTGACGGGTGCCGGCACCCGCGCGGTGGCGGGGCGTTCGGGGCCGTAGCGGATGAGCCAGTTGTCGCCGGTGTCGGTCGCGCTGACCAGCACGGACGTCTCGGTGTCGGCGCGCAGGCGGCGGTTGCGGGGCAAGAAGCCGCACAGCAGCTCGTCCACGCCGTCGACGGCTAGCGGGGACGGGATCGGCGAGTCCAGTCCGGCGGCGGCCTCGGCGTCGACGCTGTGGATGGTCGTCTCGTGGGCCTGCCGGCGAGCCCAGAACAACGACCCCGACGGCGCGGTCCGCATGAACTTCCAGCAGTCGAGGTCGGCGGGCGCGGCGGTGAGCACATCCACCAGCTCGGTCACGCCGTCACGGAACCAGTCGACCAGACCGGCGTCGTCGGGCACGGCGTCGGCGATCTCGTGCGGCTCGCCGATGTCGATGGGCTCGGTGCGGGCCTGGCCGACGAAGGTCGCGGCCCACCGGTGCACCCCGCCGAGGTGCAGCAGCAGGTCGCGAACCACCCACTCCGGGCAGGTCGGCACGGGCGCGGCCAGTCCGGCCCGCTCGGCGGCGGCCGCGAGCCGCTCGCCCTGGCCGCCGACGGCGGCGATCCACTCACGCGTCTGCATGCCCCCGAGCCTGCCACTCAGGCGACGTCGGCGGAGCTGGCCAACCAGGTGTCGCACTGGGACAGGCTGTTGCGCTGGAATCCCGAGTTCCACCAGCCCATGGCGTGGTCGTCGGTGCCGTGGTCGCGCGGCGGGCCGTTGTGGTCGCCGCGGTCCTGGCTGGTCTGCGCCTCGTGCGTGATGTTGCCGTCCACGTCGCCGCGGCCGGAGGTGGCGGCCAGGAACATGCCGGAGAAGCACTGCGCCTGCAGTTCCAGCCGCCGCGACAGCTCCCAGCCGGCGTCGTTGGCGCTGTCGCCGTTGTCCTTGGCGTAGCGGGCTCCGCCGTAGGCCTGCATGATCCCGGCCATGGCCTGCACGTGGTGCCCGTACTCGTGGGCGAACAGCGCGAGGTACACGCCGGGGTGCGCGCCGTACATCTCGGTCTGGAGCCCGGCGAAGGGCACGTACAGCGTGTTGTCGTTGCCGCAGTAGAAGGCGACGATGTGCCCGATCGTCTGGTTGCCGCAGGGCGTGTTGAACGAGGTGCCGGGCGGGAACGCCAGCTTGGGCGTGAAGAACGGCAGGTTGGCGGCCTTCATCACCGGCGCCCACGCGGCGTCCAGACAGGGCAGCGCGCTGCGGAAGAAGCGTTCCGCGCCGGCGGGGTCGGTGCTCCAGCGGGCCAGCTTGCACGTCGTCGCGGGCAGGCCGCCGACCTCGAACAGCGGGTTGTCGCCGAGCTTGAGCACCGGCTGCGGGCCGGCGGGCTGGGTGCTGGTCGGCGGCGCGGACGTGGTGCTCGTGCGCCGGCTGGTGGTGGTCGGCGGCGGCGTGGTGGTGCGGTGTGTGGTGCGCGTCGGCGAGGGAGTGGTCGTGGGCTCGTCGTAGGTGAACGTCGCGCTGGGCGCGCCGCCGGCGTCGGCCGCGGGGCGGGAATGGCCAAGGCGGCTCAGGCCGATCGCCGCGACGCCGACCAGGACCACCGCCACCAGCACGATCGCGATGACGGGCCCGCGCGAGGGCCGCCGCGGTGGCGGCAGTCCCTGCCAGTTGCTCTGTGGCGGCGGCATCACTGGTGGCGGCATCACTGGTGCTACGACTGGCGGCCGCGACCAGTTCATCGGTGGGGGCGGCGGGGGTGGCGGATAGCCCGCGCCGTACGGCGAAGCCGGCGGGTACGGGCTCGGCACGGGCGGCGGCAGCGGTGGGTACGACGGCCCCTGGGGCTGCCAGCCGGGCGGCTGGGTCACTGAAGGGCTCCCGTCACTGCACGTCGGCGCTGCTGGCCACCCACGTGTTGCACTGCGCGACCGTCTTCTTCACGAACCCCTGGGTCCACCATCCCGAGGCGTGGTCGCTGGTGCCGTGGTCGCGGCGCTCACCGGGCTGGTCGCCGCGGTCCTGCGTGTTCTGGGCGTCGCGGGCGACGGTGGCGTCCACCGAGCCGCGGCCGACGGCCGCCGCCAGGAACAGCCCGGAGAAGCACTGCGCCTGCAGCTCGATGCGGCGCGAGACCTCCAGGCTGGCGGGGCTGTCCGGGTTGTTGCCGCCGTACTCCTTCTCGTGGGCGGCGGTGAGCACACCGCTGAGGTCCTGCACGAAGTGTCCGTACTCGTGCGCGAACACCGCGAGGTAGGCGCCGGGCCGGTTGCCGATCTCGTCGGTCTGCAACCCGGAGATCGGCATGTACAGGGTCTGGTCGCCGTTGCAGTAGAACGCGGCGGCCTCCTCCTGCGACACCGAGCCGCAGGGGCTGCTCCACGTCTTGCCGCTGGGGAAGGCCAGCTTCGGCTCGTGGAACGGCAGGTGCACGGACTGGAGCACCGGCTGCCACGCCCGGTCCAGGCAGGGCAGCGCGGCGGTGAAGTAGGCGTTGGACGCGGACGACACGGACTGCCAGCGCGGCAGCGTGCAGGTCACCGGTCCCGGGCCGCTGGCGGTGAACAGCGGGTTGTCGCCGAGCTTGTCGACGCCGTCCGGAGTGCTGCCGGGGCCGCTGCCCGGCGAGGTCGTCGGCACGGAGGTCGGCAGGCTGGTCGGCGACGGCACGGTGCGCGGCCGGCTGCGGCCGTTGCCGACCACCCCGACCACGACGACGCCGAGCACCACGAGTCCGATCAGGAACAGCGTGACGAACGGACGCCGCGAAGGCCGCCTTAGTTGCAGAGGCGGCGGGTAAGGCGACACCGGTGGCGGATAGGGCGACACCGGCGGCGGCACCGTCGGGCGCTGGGCGTGCACCGGTGGCGGCATGACCGGTCGGGCCGGCGGCATCGGGTACGGCTGGTACCCCGGCGGCGGAGGCGGCGGCTGGCCGTAGGGCGAGGACTGCCCCGACGGATATTGGTTCTGTGGGTATGCGCTCTGCGGATACGGGCTCGGCAGCGGCGGCGGCAACGGGCGGTACTGCTCGTCGCCGGTGTTCCACGGATTCAACTGACGTCCCCCTGCGCCGCCGCCCACGTGTTGCACGCGGCGGTCTTGTTCTCCTGGTAGCCGATCTCCGCCCACCGACCCTGGTGCGCCGCGCTGCCGTGGTCCTTCTCCCCGCCGCCGTCGGCGAACGCGGCAGCGCCGTCGGCGGCCATCGACCGGCTGATCGAGCCCCGGCCGGCGACGCTGGCGAGGAACATACCGGCGAAGCAGTTCGCCTGCAGCTCTAACCGCCGGGAAAGCTCCAGCCCGGCGTCGGTGTCGCGGCCGGCGCTCTGCTCGCGGCGGGACTCGGCGAGCAGGATCCCGCTGATGTCCTGCACGTGGTGGCCGTACTCGTGGGCGAGCACGCCGACGATCACGGCCGGGATGCCGTCGGTGCCCTGCAGCACGGTGTCGATGGGCATGTGCAGCTGGTTGTCGGCGCCGCAGTAGAACGCGACCGGCGCGCTGTCGTCCCGCGACCGGCACTCGCCGGAGCTCTTGTCCATGACCAGCTTGGTCGGCTCGAACGGCATGTTGAGCGCGGTGACAAGCGGCTTCCACGCGGCGTCGAGGCAGCTGAGCTCGGCGGTCAGGTACGCGCGCAACCGCTCCAGCTCGCGGCCGAACTTGGGCAGCTTGCACGTGCTGGTGGCCAGCGAGGCGGAGTAGGTCAGCAGCGGGTTGGTCGCGAGCGCCACGACCGGTCGCGGGGCCTCGGCCTGGGCCACGCCGGCGACCGCCTCGGTGGGACCGATGTAGTCGATGCCGAACACCAGCAGGAGCACGAGCGCCAGCGCGCCGAGCGACACGTACCGTTCCAACGGGACGCGCCGCCGGGTCCGGATCGGAGTGACACTCGGAAAACCGGGTTCCCGCAGCGGATCGTCGAACGCGCCCCGGTTGTCCATCTACGCCCTGTCGTCCATGGGCGGCACCAGCCAGCCGTCGCCCCCTTGGTGGATACGGCCGCAAGGATAGGCGGCCTGCACTATTGTCCGCTCCCGTGTTCACCAACTGGGGCCTGGCCGTGGCCACCCTCACGTTCTCCGTGCTGACGTCCTCTGGCGGGGCTCTGCTCAGCCCGCACGCCGCGGCGGCGCCGTCCGACGGCGTGCAGTCGCAGATCGGGCTGAAGGTCGAGCGGGACGGCAAGCTCACGGTCAGCGAGCGGATCACCGTGCCGGCCGGCAAGTCCGCGAACCGCACCGCGCCGCTGCGGCTGGCCGCGGGCACCGACACCGAGCGTGTGTACACCGTCACGCAGGCCAAGGTGACGGGCAACGGCAGCGCCTCGGTGGACGACCAGAACCTGACGGTGCACCTGGGCGCCGGCGAGTCGACCGTCAGCTACGTGGTCGACGGGGCCGTCGCCGACCAGGGCACACACGAGGACGTGCGCTGGCAGGTGGCCAGCGGCTGGGATGTGACGATCGATCGGCTCACGGTGTCGGTGGTGACGCCGGCCGAGCCGCAGTCCATCACCTGCCTGGCCGGCGACCCGGATTCGACCACCGCCTGTGGGCTGTCGCAGATCGGCGAGGGCGGTGTGCCGACCGCCGAGCAGGACACGCTCACGCCCGGGCAGCGGGTGGACTTCGCCATCGGCCTGCCCAACGGCACGGTGCCGGTGAACGAACGCGTGGAGCAGACCAACGGGCTGGCGTCGGCGTTCGCGCTGACCCCGGAGACCGGCATCGGTCTGGCGGCGCTGGTCGTGATCCTGCTCGCGGGCCTCGGCCTGCTCTGGTACGCCCGTGGCCGCGACGCCAAGGCGTTGGCCGGCGATGTGGGCCCGGTGCAGGTGCTGGCCAAGGACGCCGGCGGACACGTGGCCTTCGCCTCCCCCGACGGCGTGCTGCCGGGACAGGTCGGCACCGTCATCGACGAGCACGTCGACGTGGTGGACGTGACCGCGACCGTCATCGACCTGGCGGTGCGCAACTACCTGTGGATCGACGAGATGCCCAGCGAGCAGGGCGTCGTCGACTGGCGCATCGTGCGTCGCAACCCCGCCGACGACGCGCTCACGGCGTACGAGAAGGCGGTGTACAAGTCGCTGCTCGGCGACGCCGACCAGGTGCAGCTGTCGCAGCTGCGCGGCAGGGGCGTGAACCTCGCGGCAGTGCGCAGTGCGCTGTACTCGGACGTGGTGGCCAAGGACTGGTTCGCACGGCGGCCTGACACCGAGCGCAGCCGCTGGTGGTGGGGCGGCGTCACCGTCGCGGCGCTCGGCATCGTGCTCACGGTGGTGTTGGCGCTGACGATCGGCCACGCGCTGCTGGGCCTGGCCGTGGTCGTCGCCGGCGCGGCGCTCGCGGCCGGCGCGCGGTCCATGCCGGCGCGCACCCGGCGGGGCAGCGCGCTGCTGCACCAGGTGCGCGGCCTGCTGACGTACCTGACGACCGTGTCGCCCACGGACATCCCGGACAGCGACCGGGAGATGGTGTTCTCCCGGTCGCTGCCCTACGCGGTGGTGCTGGGCCAGACCGAGCGGTGGCTGACCACGTTCCGCGGCCTCGACCCCGACGCCGACGGCACGCCCGGCCTGTACTGGTTCGGCGAGGTGGAGGTGTCCCGCGACCTGGACCGGTTCGCCAGCCGGTTCCCGGCGTTCCTCAGCTCCCTGGACGGGGTGCTGGCCCAGGGAGGCCACCTGCGCTCGTTGAAGGCTTAGGCGTCCAGTCGGGGTGGCCCGGCATCGGCGGTGTGGTGCTGCCGTACAGCCAGTCGTGCAGGAACGGACCGAGGTCCTGGCCGCCGACGCTGGTCGCCACCTTGATGAAGTCGGCGCTGGTGGCCGAGCCGTCGCGGTAGCGGTCCAGGTAGGTGTCGATGATGCGCTGGAACACCTGGTCGCCGACCTTCTCGTGCAGCGCGTAGACGACCAGGGAACCGAAGCCACGGGCGAGCCCGAACATGACGTCGGGCCGGGTCGGGTTCGCCGGCGTGATGCCCTGGGCACGGACCTCCGGATCCCGCTGGTAGGCCAGCTGGAACTGGTCGGCCAGCGACTGACCGCCGTGCTCGGCCGTGTAGAGGTGGTCGAAGTAGACGGCGAAGCCCTCGCTGAGCCAGATGTCGTTCCAGTCGGCGACGCCGGCCGAGTCGCCGAACCACTGGTGGGCCAGCTCGTGCACGACCACGGCGGCGTTGTTCGGGTCGGTCAGATCCCGGGCCTGGAACACCGGCAGGGTCTGCGTCTCCAGCGCCCATGTCTGCTGCGCGGTGGGTCCGGCCGCGCCGAGCAGGCCGACCGTCTCGAACGGGAAGCGGCGGCCGATGCGCTGCTGGAGCCAGTCCAGGAAACCCGGCAGCTGGTCCAGCATCGGCTTCGCGGCGGCCGGATCCGGCACGGCGCTGCGCAGCGGGAGGCCGTTCGGGCCGGTTCCGGTCACCAGCGTGTACTTGCCAACGGCCAGCTGGGCCAGCTGCGTCGCGAACGGATGGACCGAGGCGTAGGTGAAAGTGGATGCGGACTTGGTGTCGCTACGCGCGACCAGGGAGCCATTCGCTGCGGCGGTCCAGCCGGCCGGCACCGTCACGTGGTAGGTGAAGTAGGCCTTGTCGTTCACGCTGTCGTTGCAGGGAAAGAACAAGTGCGCGCGGTCCGGCTGGCCGAACCAGACGAAGCCGCCGTCGGAGTCGTTGCTCCAGCCCGCGGTCGCGTCCACGACGGACGGCACCTTGGCGGCGCGGTCGGCGGTGAAGTCGACGGTGACGAGGAAGGGACCCCGGACGGCCGTCGCCGGATCGACGACCAGCTTCTGTTTGTCCAGATGGAAAGCCGCCGGACGGCCGTCGACCTGGACCTCGGCCACCGTGCCGCCGGCGTAGTCCAGCCGGAACTCGGACAGCCGACGGTCGGCGACGGCGGTGATCTTGGCGGTGCCGGGCAGTTTCGTGGTGCTCGGATCGACGTCGTAGGTGAGGTCGTAGGCGGCGACCCGGTAGCCGTCGTTGCCCAGATCGGGCAGCAACGAGGCGGGCGCGGGTGTGACCGCGGACACAGCCAGGGCGCCCGCGGCGACCATGCTTGACAAGCTCATGGGGGAACAATCCCCAGTTCAGCCGTAGGCGGACATCGCACCAGGGGTTGATCAACGCGGTACGACCGTGGGTGGACCCCGCGACGTCGTAGTCTCTGTGTCATGGCCGCACCGGAACTGCACAGGTTCACTCTCCCCAACGGCCTGCGCGTGGTGCTCGCCCCCGACCGCACAGCCCCGGTGGTCGGCGTGAGCGTGCACTACGACGTGGGCTTCCGCTCCGAGCCCGAGGGCCGGACCGGGTTCGCGCACCTGTTCGAGCACCTGATGTTCCAGGGCAGCGAGAGCCTGGAGAAACTGGCGCACTTCCGGCACGTGCAGTCCTCCGGCGGCACCTTCAACGGCTCCACACACCCGGACTACACCGACTACTTCGAGACGCTGCCGTCGGCGGCGCTGGAGCGGGCGCTGTTCCTGGAGGCGGACCGGATGCGGGCGCCCCGCATCACCCAGGAGAACCTCAACAACCAGATCGACGTGGTCAAGGAGGAGATCCGGCTGCGGGTGCTGAACACCCCGTACGGCGGGTTCCCGTGGATCTGGCTGCCGCCGGTGCTGTACACGACGTATCCCAACGCGCACAACGGCTACGGCGACTTCGCCGAGCTGGAGCAGGCCAACCTGGACGACTGCGCCCAGTTCTTCGACACCTACTACGCGCCCGGCAACGCGGTGCTCACGGTGGCCGGCGACTTCACCGTGGAGCGGGCGACCGAGCTGGTGCACAAGCACTTCGGCGACGTGCCGGCCCGGCCGACGCCGGCGCGGCCGTCGTTCGCGGAGCCGCACCCGCGGGGCGAGCTGCGCGCCGTGCACGAGGACCCGCACGCCCCGCTGCCGGCGCTCGCGGTGGGCTACCGGCTGCCGGACCCGACCGCCGACCTGGACGGCTATCTGGCCAACGTGGTGCTCTCGGCGGTGCTGTCCGACGGCGACGCCTCGCGGCTGCAGCAGCGCATGGTGCACCGCGAGCCGCTGGTCACCGACGTCTCGGTCGGCGCGGGCCTGTTCGGGCCACTGGACGCCCGTGACCCCGACACGTTCACGGTGACCGCCATGCACACCCCGGAGGTGTCCGAGGACCGGCTGCTGGCCGTCATCGACGACGAGCTGGAGAAGCTGGCCGCGACCGGCCCGCAGGAGGACGAGCTGGCCCGGGTGGCCGCGCGGTGGGCCGCGTCCATGCACCGCGACCACGACCGCATCACCGCGCGCACGCTCTCGTTCGGCGCCGCGGAGCTGCTGCACGGCCGCGCCGAACTGGCCTCGGAGCTGCCGGAGCGGATCCGCGCGGTCACCACCGAGCAGGTGGCGGCCGCCGCCAAGGCCCTGCGGCCGGATTCCCGGGCCGTGCTCGTCGTTCCCGCCGCCGGAGGAAACAAGTGACTTCCCTCAGCTACCGCACGGCCGAGCAGATCGGCCACACCGAGCAGGGGCCGCGGCCGCTGCCGCCACTGGGCGAGCAGGCCGCGGCCAGCCAACCGTCCCTTGTGGACACCGTGCTGCCCAACGGGCTGCGGGTCATCGCCGTGCGCAAGGAATCCGTGCCGATCGTCGAGCTGCGGCTGCGCATTCCGTTCGCCGGCACCGAGCGGCTGCACTCGGCCCGGGCCGAGGTGCTGGCCAACACGGTGCTGACCGGCACCGAGCGCCGCGACCGGACGCAGTTCGACACCGACCTCGCGACCGTGGGCGGCGACATGTCGGCCGTCGTCGACCCGGAGCGGCTCAGCTTCGGCGGCAGCGCTCTGGCCAGCGGCCTGGACGTGCTGCTGGACGTGCTCGGCGACGCCCTGACCGGCGCGGTGTACCGGGACGAGGAGGTGGCGCGCGAGTCGGAGCGCCTCGTCGAGCGCATCATCATGGCCCGGTCGCAGCCGAGCGTCATCGCCCGGGAGGCGCTGCAGACGCACCGCTACGGCGACCACCCGTTCGCCAAGGAGATGCCAGAGGCGTCGGAGATCGGCGAGGTGACGCCGGAGCAGGTGCGCGCGCTGCACAAGGACGCTGTGCTGCCGCGTGGTTCGCTGCTGGTGCTGGTCGGCGACATCGACCCGGACGCCGCGGTGTCCGCTGTGGGCAGCGTGCTGGCCGGCTGGCAGTCGGACGCGAGCGCCTCGGCCATGCCGAAGCTGCCGGAGCTGACGCCCAGCGACGTGCGGCTGGTGCACCGGGCCGGCACCGTGCAGTCGCAGCTGCGGCTGTCCGCGCAGACCGTGCCCCGCACCGACCCGGGGTACGCGGCGCTGCAGGTGGCAAACCTGGTGTTCGGTGGCTACTTCTCCTCGCGGCTGGTGGAGAACATCCGTGAGGACAAGGGTTACACCTACGGCGCGCACTCGTACTTCGAGTTCACCAAGGACAGTGCGACCGTGCTGGTGGAGGCCGACACCGCCAGCGGCGTGACGCCGGCGGCGTTCTGGGAGACCCGCTACGAGCTCGGCCGGCTGGTGGTGTCGCCGCCGTCCGCGTCCGAAGTGGACAACGCGAAGCAGTACGCGATCGGCTCGCTGCTCACCTCGACCTCCTCGCAGGCCGGGCTGTGCGCGACGCTGGCGGCGCTCGGCGGGGTCGGCCTGTCCTACGACTGGCTGCGCCAGCAGCCGCTGCGGCTGGCCGACGTGACCGCGGAGCAGGTGGCCGAGGCGGCGGAGAAGTTCTTCGCGCCGGCCCGGTTCACCGGCATCGTGGTCGGCGACGCCGACGTGCTGGCCCCGCAGTTCCGGGCCATCGGCGGTGTGGTGCTCCCGTGACTGCGTGCACCACCTCCGCCGGCTTCCAGCTCGACGAGCTGCCGGCGCTGTCCCGGACCGCCGTGCCCCGCAACGATCTGTTGCGGGACAACGCCGATGAGCTGGCGCGGCTGTGGCCGTCGGCCCGGCTGCTGCCGGTCGACCGCCGCGGGCGGGCGCCGATGGGGCGCTCCGGTGACATGCCGGTGCTGGACTTCCGGTCCACCGAGCCGCTCGGCCCGGTGCCGCCGGCCGGCGCTGTGCTGCTCGGCGAGCAGGACGGCGTCTGCTATTGGGCCGTGCGGGCCGAGCCCGACGGGCCGGTGCAGGAAGGCATGGGCTGGGACGCCGTGCTGCCCGACACCGACGAGCCCGTGTGGCAGGACCTCCGGCTGGCCGGCGGGCTGCTCAGCGCCGAGGACGCCGGTCTGCTCACCACCGCCGTCGCGGTGCTCAGCTGGCACGACAACGCCGGGTTCTGCGCCAAGTGCGGCTCGGTCGTCGAGCCGAAGCGGGCCGGCTGGGCCACGCACTGCACCGGCTGCGGACGTGAGGAATACCCGCGTACCGACCCGGCCGTGATCTGCCTCGTGCACGACGGCGGCGACCAGGTCCTGCTGGCCCGCCAGCCGATCTGGCCGCCCGACCGCTACTCCGTGCTCGCCGGCTTCGTCGAGGGCGGCGAGTCGCTGGAAGCCTGTGTGGTGCGGGAGATCTGCGAGGAAGTCGGCATCACCGTCGAGGCCGTGCGCTACCTGGGCAGCCAGCCCTGGCCGTTCCCGCGCTCGCTCATGGTGGGCTTCGCCGCCGTCGGCGATCCGGCCACGCCGCTGGTGCCGGCCGACGGCGAGATCGAGAACGCCCGCTGGGTGCACCGCGACGAGGTCCGCGCCGCCCTGGCCAACGGCGGCACCGGGCCCGGCCTGATCCTGCCCGGCGTCACCTCGATCGCCCGGCGGATGCTGGAGTCCTGGGCGCAGGGCTGACAGTCGGCGTCCAGTCACGAACAAATCGGATCGAGCGGCCGGTTCCCGCGAGCGGGGACCGGCCGTTCGGCCCGCTCGACAGCAGTGGCACGGAAGCGCCACGTGATTCCTCAGCGGCACACAGATCCCCGGCCGGCGGTGGCGCGAGTGGCGTCGGTGAGCTCTTGGAAAAGCGAACGGCTCGATCTCGTCCAATATCCGTTGTCCCCCAACCGTGGAACGGTCGGGCTGGCATGCATGCGTCCCAGCCGTCCGCGAGCTGGTCGATCGGCCACTGCCGGATTCCGCCCTGCTTGATCTTGTCCGCCGACCGGGCGTTGATGTCGTACCCGGGATAAATAGCGCCACGACCAGGAGGCCCGGGGAAATCGGAAGTGGCGGCACACACTGCCGGGCGTGACGGTTAGCGGATTCCCCTCTCACCCGCTACCCGCCACACCTCAGAGCAGCAGCCCCTCGTTGCCTTTCGGCACTATCAAAGTCTGCCACGGGCGACTACCCGGTCGATACCGTGAGGCTACTCGACATCTCCAACGACAGCCAGCAACCAGAGCATACTCACCACAGTGAATCCGACACGGCTAACCCGTCCACAATTAATAACCCGAGCATCACAGGCAGAGAAATTGTCGAACTATTCACCCACCCCGTTCCCAGGACACAACGCGTCGTCACGAGGCCAGCCCAGACCGTGCAGGACGGCGTCGCAGCTGCGTTCCCGGCGGAAAAAAATCGCGGGCGACCTGCTCGCCGGCGACGCTGCCGCCACGGGCGACTCCCCCACCTCACAACGCCGATGTGGCCGAGCGGTCTCCAGACAGGTCGTGAATCCGGCCTTGGACGGGCCGATCGAGGCCGGCGGCGCGACCGCCGTATCCGACCAGCAGCAGACCGATCATGGTGAGCCCGAAACTTGGCAGGCCCATCACCAGAATGATCGCGAGATGCAGGCTCACACCGGCCAGCAGCGCCGCGAGTCGCAGCCGCCACGGCCCGACGCTGCCCACGGCGACGAACAGCTGCAACGCGATGACCGACCACGAGAGGACCCGTATCAGCAGACCCCACTGCGTCAGATCGAGGATCACCGGCCAGGACTGGGTCGGAATTCCGAACTCCTGGTCATTGAAGACGTAGTACATCCCGGCGCCGTGCCGCCAGGCCGGATCGGAGATCTTCGAAACGGCCGCGACGAGGTAGACGATGAGCACCTGAAGGCGAATCACCATGTGTGCCGCGAACGCGCTGCCCCGCCAACCGGGCGAGGGTGGGTGGCGCGGTTTCCCCCACTGCCACACACGATCGTCCCCGAGGCAGATCGGGATGACCAGCAGGGTGGCGATCATCGCCGCGCCGTCGCCGCCGTTCGGGGTGAGCAGCGACGAGAACAGGCTGAACGTGACATACCAGTGCGGGACACAGGTCCAACGCGGCCGATATCCCGACGCGACCAGCAGTAGGACGACGACCGACAACACCCGGGCCAGCAGCGTCGCGTGCGTGGTGGCGGCGCTGACGCACCACAGCGAGATCGAACCGATCGCCGTGCAGCGCGGTGCGTCGCTGAACAGGCCGGCGTCGGCGGTGAACAG
Organism: Kutzneria sp. CA-103260; assembly: GCF_018263855.1. Lineage (GTDB taxonomy): Bacteria > Actinomycetota > Actinomycetes > Mycobacteriales > Pseudonocardiaceae > Kutzneria. The sequence continues at coordinate 7,706,188 of NZ_CP073318.1, forward strand.
CAACTCGGACAGGGTGGCGACGGCGATCAGGCTGCGCCCGGCGGCCAGCGGACGGGTGCGGGATTCCCATCGCAGCGCCAACCCCGGCAGCGAGCGCCAGCGGCTGGTCAGCCGGCGCATGCCAGGTCCACGATCGCGATCTTGTCGACGCGGCGCCGGGCGGCCGGCGGATCACCGCCGGTCATCGGGACCGGGTGGGTGCCGGCGAAGGCGGTGAGGCCGCACAGCCCGGCCCGGTGCGAGCCGTTCGGCAGCCGGAACGGGTGCTCGATCACGGACCGGCTCGCGCAGCCGCTCGGGTCGGCGCGGCCGCACTCGTGCCAGTACTGGTCCGGAACCTGGACGGCCAACTGGAAGAGCTCGGCCAGGCGGACGTCGCCGGACCGGTCCAGGCCCGCCAACTGGTCGGTCCACGACATCCGCTGCGTCAGCGGGTTCGGCGCCACCCCGGCCGGGCCGACGGGATAGGCCATGATCACCTGCTTGTCGGCGAGTCCGACGAAGAAGGACCAGCCCTCGGGCCACAGCATCCGGTAGGACACGAGCCGGGCCCGAGCCCCCTCGGGGTCCACCACGCCGGCCAGTTGCGTCACGCCGGCCAACAGCAGGCCGACAAGCATCATGGTGGCCGTCACCACGAGCCCCCGAGACGCGGCCCGCCACTCATCCGAGCTCGGATCGGTGGTGGCAGCGGGCACCGTCGGGGGCTGTGGCATCAGAAAGCTCCAACGGGCGGGTAGTCCCTGGCAGGATCGCTCGGCCCGACGAGGGCCTCGTTCGGGTGCAGGATCTGGACGACGTGGTTGGCCGGCACGACCACGACACCGGGCGATCCGGGGTCGAACTCGCCGATCAACACCGTGGCCCCGAAAATGGCTATCGGCACCGCAACGGCGAGCGGCACAAGGTATTTGGTTTTCATTCTTCCCCCCGTTTTACCCATTCACAAAACCTCTAAAGGAAACCGTACCAGGACCACTACTCGTCCGCTACTCGTTCCTACTGTAAGCTGGCGACGACTGCCGCCGCACCGGGTCGACGACCGGCCACACCGAGGTTGCCAACCAGCTGAGGGGACGGACATGCACTTCCTCGTCCTCGGTCCGCTCGAGGTGCGCGCATCGGGAAAACAGGTCCGCGTTGACGGTTCCCGGCAACGAAGGCTGCTGGCGATCCTTCTGCTCAATGCCAATCACACGGTCACCGTCGAGCGATTGGCCCAGGAACTCTGGGCCGATCCACCGCAGTCGGTGCGCCAACAGATCCACAACGCGATTGCCAGCCTGCGGCGCACGCTCGGAGCGGCGTTCACCGACCTGCGCATCACGACGACCGACGCCGGCTACGAGTTGGGCATCCCCGAGTCGTGGATCGACCTGCACGAATTCGGGCGACTGACGCAGCTCGCCCGACGCGCGGAGGCCGACGGCCGGCTCGAGGAAGCGGTGACCCACCTGACCTCGGCGCTCGGGCTCTGGCGGGGCGCGCCCCTGCTCGGCCTGGACAGCCCGCTGATCTCGAGCACCGCGACCGCGCTGGACGAGCAGCGGCTGGCCGCCGTCGAGTCACGGATCAGCCTGCGGCTGCGGATCGGCCAGGCCGACTCGGTCATCGGCGAGCTCCGGGAACTGGTGGACGAGCACCCGTACCGGGAATCGTTGCGCGCCAGCCTGATGACCGCGCTGTACCGGACCAGCCGGCAGGCCGACGCCCTCGACGTGTACGAGCAGGGCCGGCGATTGCTGGCCGACGAGCTCGGTATCGACCCGGGGCCGCAGATTCGCGAGCTCCACGCGAAGATCCTCAGCGGCACGCCGGAGCAGCCAGGGCCGGACGCGGTCGAGCCGTCCCCGATGGACGCGCCGCCGCCGGCCCACCGCTTCCTGCCCAACGACACCAGGGACTTCTCGGGCCGGTCGGCCGAGCTGGACCGGCTGCTCGCGGACGCCCAGGAGGCCGGCCCGTCCGCGCTGGTCATCTCGGCGATCAACGGCATGGGCGGCATCGGCAAGACCACGCTGGCCGTGCGGCTGGCCCACCAGCTCGCCGACGAGTACCCGGACGGGCAGTTCTTCCTCGACCTGCACGGCTTCACCCTCGGCATGGAACCGGTCAGCCCGGCGCGGGCGCTGGAGACGCTGCTGCAGGCGGCCGGCACGGCGTCGGAACTCGTCCCGCTGGGGCTGGACGGCCGGGCGGCGCGGTGGCGGGCCCACATGGCCGGCAAGCGAGCACTACTGATCCTCGACAACGCGGTGGACGCGGCCCAGGTGCGGCCGCTGCTGCCCGGCACGTCCGGGATTCTCGTGGTGGTGACGAGCCGCCGCCGGCTCACCTCGCTCGAAGGCGCGGTCTCGGTGTCGCTGGACCTCATGCCGGCGCAGGACGCCATCACCCTGTTCACGCGGATCGCCGGGGCCAACCGGACGGCGACCGAACCAGCGGCGGTGGCGACCGCGGTGGAACTGTGTGGTCGGCTGCCGCTGGCGATCCGGATCGCGGCCGCCCGCCTGCGTGACCGTCAGAGCTGGACGGTGGCGGACCTGGTCTCGCGCCTCGAGGACCAGAAGCGTCGCAGCCGGCTGCTCGACGTCGGCGACCGCAACGTGATGGCCGTGCTCAAGGTGTCGCACCGATACCTCCAGCCGATGCCGCAACGTTTGTTCCGGCTGCTCCACCTGCACCCGGGGCCGGACTTCGACGCGCGGGCCGCCGCCGCGCTCGGCGGGCTCGACGTGCCGGACGCCGAGGACGCGCTGGAGATGCTGCTGGACGACAACCTGCTGCGGCAGGAGACCTCCGGCCGGTACTACTTCCACGACCTCGTCCGGGACTGCTCGCGTGAGCTGAGCGAAGAGTTCGACTCCGCCGAGGAGCGGAAACGAGCCCGGTTCCAGCTGGTGGACCACTACCTGCATGCGAGTCTGGCCTGGTGCGAGCACTTCCAGGGCGGGCTGCGCCGGGTGCTCACCGGCCTCGGGCCGGCGCCGGAGACGGTGGACGTCGCGGACGCCCAGCGGGATCCGATGGGCGCGCTGGCGGCGGAGTACGAGAACATCGCGGCGATCTCCCAGCTCGCCGCCGAGCACGGCTGGCACCGCCACGCCTGGCAGCTGGCCTGTGTGCTCCACCCGTATCTCCGGTCACGCAACTTCGACCGGCACGCCCGCCGGATATTCGAGCGGGGAATCCAGGCGGCTCAGGCCGACGACAACATCCGCGGCGAGGCCGCCTGCCGGTACGGCCTCGTGCAGGTGTGTCAGGCGCGCGGCGAGAAGGCCGAGGCGCGGCAGCAGTGCGAGCACGCCATCCGGCTGAGCCGGCAGGTCGGCGACGAGGAGGGCGAGGCGGAGCAGCTGTCGGTCCTGGGCGCCCTGCACTACGCGGACAACGAGTTGGGCGAGGCCCACGACAACTTCCGCCTGGCGGAGATTATCTCCAGGCGCGCCTCGGCACCCGCCTCGCGCCAGGCGATCGTGAACAACCTGGGCGTCATCTGCCGGGAGACGGGCCGGCTCGACGAGGCACTGGTCCTGTTCGAGGAGGCCCTGTCGGCCGCGCGATCCTCGGCCGACCGCCGGGACCAGGTGGTCTACGTGCAATGGAACATCGCCACGGTGCACCACATGCGGGGCGACCACGCCATGGCCCTCAAGTTGTTCGACCAGGAACTCGACGCCAGCGTCGAGCTGAAGTTCGAGCGCGGTGAGGCGCTCGCCCGACTGGGGCTGAGCGACGTCAAGCGGTCGATCGGCGACCTGGACGGGGCGATCGCCGACGGCCGGCACGCACTCGCGCTGTCCCGGAAGTCCGGAGTACGCAACACCGAGTGCGAGGCCCTGCTGGCCCTCGGCGAGGCGATCTTCTGTCAGGGCGATCTGGACCGCGCCGCCGAGGTGTTCGAGCGGGCCCGGGAGCACGCCGAGGAGTACGACATGCCCCGGTTCCAGGCTCGCGCCCTTGAGGGGTTCGCCCACATCGCCCGGGCCGCCGGCGACGTCGAGCTGGCCGGCCGACGATGGACCGAGGCGATCTCCCTGTACCCCGCCGAGTTCGTCGAGGCTCAGTACGCGCGTGTCCACCTGGACTCCCTCGGTGACCCGACCGCGACCTGCTTCCGGTGCGCCACGACCGCTGTCTGACCACATAGCGGGGACGAACCGTTACGCGGCAAGGAATGACGCGAACACGGCGAGCTGTCGACACGAAGAAGGGGCGGAGGCCGAGACGGCTTCCGCCCCTTCTTCTCGCCGGTTGGTATCAGTGGTTCTGGTACGGCGCCTTGGCCTGCTGGGCGGCGTACACCAGGGCGGGCTGCATCTTGGGCCAGAAGAAGCTGGACTGGCACGAGTACTTGGGCAGGAAGCCGCTGCAGCCGCGGCCGGCGTTGTCGCCGACCTCGATGGTGAAGCTGGCCACGCCGAGCTTGTCGTAGGACCAGTCGTCGGTGCTGCCGGAGGCGTTGTAGAGCACCTGGCCGGCCTGGCCGTACGGGTAGCCGGTGAGCGAGCCGAGCTGCTTGCCGATGGCCCGCAGCGAGGCGTCGTTGCCGGTGTGCACGGTCGAGCTGTAGTCCCACGGGAAGATGACCACGCTGCCGTCGCTGTGCATCGTCATCATGATGCCCTTGGTGTCGGCCGGCGCCGGGTCGGTGACCCCGGTGCCGGTGCGACGGGCCGGCCACAGGTTGCGGAACAGCTTCTCCATCGAGGTGTTCTCGATCTCGGAGTCGGCCGCCGGACCCTTGTAGACCTCGCTGCACGGATCGGTGGACGTGCTCGCGCCGCCGAAGTGGGTGTTGTAGTTGCGGTTGAGGTCGACGCCGATCTGCCCGCCGAAGCCGCAGTTGCTGCCGTTGGCGTTGTCGGCGTTCTTGCGCTGCAGGTTGGGCGAGTCGCCGCCCTGCTGCACGATGTCCACGCCGTCGGGGTTGGCGATCGGCACCACCCACATCTCGGTGGAGTTCAGCAGCGCGGTGATCGTGCTGTCGGTGCCGTAGCCGTTGACCAGGTAGTCGATCCACCGGTAGGCGACGTCGCCGGTGGTGATCTCCCGGGCGTGGATCTGGGCCATCAGGAAGAACCGGGGCTTGGCCGAGTTCGGGTTGAGGGCGCAGTCGCCGGCCTGCTTCTTGGTGATGCAGATGCCCTTGAGGTCGTAGCCGGCCTTGCCCTTGGACTTCAGCCAGGACTGGCCGTAGGTGAAGGTGGTGGCCAGGTCGGGGTGGGCCTGGGCGACCTGGTCCAGGTGCGCGTACTGGGCGTTGACCGTGTGGTAGCCGCCGTAGTACGTCTCGCCGGCGTCGGCCGCGGTCGGGTTGTTCGCGCTGCGCGGCTTGGGCGGCGCCCAGCTCGGCGGGTTCATCGCGGTCTCGGTGCTGGCGGTGAAGCCGGCCGCGCGCAGCCGGTCGCCCTCGGCGGCGGAGCCGAGCACGAACAGGTCGTTGCCGTCGCGCTCCTCCAGCACGTCGAAGCCGTAGGCGAACAGCTTCTCGGCGTTGGCCGACGCGCCGGTGACCCGGTACACGAAGGTCGGTTGGCTGGCTTGGGTGCTCTCGGACGCGGCCACGTTGTTGGTGGCCACGGCTTGGGGCAGCAACAGAACGGCCGCGGCGGCGATGGCCGCCGCGACGCCGCTGATCGGCAGGGGCAGACGCCGTGCCATGTGTCCTCCCGCAGGGTGTTGGGACCGACACGGAAGGTAGCGCCCGCGCTGTGACGGACATAACCCAACGAAGGGCGGGAATCAGGCGGGTGTGACCTTCTTGACGTAGAGCAGCCGGTCGCCGGTCTCGATGGCGTCGGCCTCGGGGGCGTCGACCCGGTAGAGCACGCCGTTGCGGACCACGCCGAGCACGATGTCGGACAGGTGCCGGGGCGAGCCGCCGACCTCGCCGTCCTCCACGTCGCGCTCGGCGATGGCCAGGCCGACGTCGGGGGTGAGCAGGTCCTCGACCATGGCCACCACGCTCGGCGTGCTGGTCGCCATGCCGAGCAGCCGGCCGGCGGTCTCGCTGGACACCACCACCTGGTCGGCGCCGGACTGCCGGAGCAGGTGCTCGTTCTCCGCCTCCCGCACCGACGACACGATGTGGGCCTTGGGCGCCAGCTCGCGGGCGGTGAGGGTGACCAGCACGGCGGTGTCGTCGCGGTTGGTGGCCACCACCACCGCCCGGGCCTTCGGCACGCCGGCGACCCGCAGCACGTCGGAGCGGGTGCCCGAGCCGGTGACGGTGACCAGCTCACGGGCGGAGGCGGCCTCCAGCGCCGGCTTGGCCATGTCCACCACGACGATCTGCCCCGGCTCGACGCCCTCCCCGAGCAGGGCGGAGACCGCGGCGCGGCCCTTGGTGCCGTACCCGACGACGACCACGTGGTCGCGCACCTTCGACCTCCACCGTTGGATCTTGAACGACTGCCGGGACCGCTCGGTGAGCAGTTCCAGCGTGGTGCCGACCAGCAGGATCAGGAACAGCACCCGCAGCGGCGTGATGACCAGGACGTTGACCAGCCGGGCGGCCTCGGTGACCGGCACGATGTCGCCGTACCCGATGGCGGTCAGCGAGACCGTCGAGTAGTAGAGGCAGTCCAGCACGCTGAGGCTGTGGCCGGGGACGGCGTTGGCGTCCCGGTACCCGCCGCGGTCGAGGTAGACGACCACCACCGCGACCACCAGCGCCAGCAGCGCGAACAGCAGGCGGCGGACGATCGTGCGGATCGGGCTGATGCCGGAGGCCGGCATGCGCACCACGCCGACCAGGGCGTGTCCCGGCTGCCCGGCGAGGCCCTCGTCGCCGCTGCTACTCATGCTGCCGCAGGGTAACGGGCGGGCCGGCCGGTGATCACCTCCCCCGCCTAGGTTAGTTTTCAACCGATCATGGGCACATCGTGGTAACTTCCCCACAATCTTCGGTTCGACCTGCTGAGACCCGCTTCACCTCGCCGCGAAGGGACTCGTCGTGCCACCCTCGGCCCATGACATCCCCCCGTCCGGCGCTCGCGCTGGCCGCCCTGTTGGCCGCTGCGGGCGTGACCCATTTCGCCTATCCCGAGCCGTACGACCGGATCGTGCCGACGGCGCTGCCGGGCACGGCCCGGACCTGGACATATGTGTCCGGGGTGGCCGAACTGGCGGTGGCCGCCGCGGTCGCCGCGCCCCGCACCCGGCGGCTGGGCGGACTGGCCGCGGCCGCGCTGTTCACGGCCGTCTTCCCGGCCAACATCAAGATGGCCCTGGACGCCCGTGGCCGGTCCCGGGGCGAGCAGTTGGCCACTGTCGCCCGCCTTCCGCTCCAGGTTCCATTGGTGATCTGGGCGCTGCGAGTGAGCCGTTCGGCCGTCTGAGCCGTAGGTTTCCTGCAATTGGCCATCTGCAAGACCCTGTCGCCGCGGCGACCCTGACCATAGGATGATCGCGTGCAGTCGCGAACCCAGCACGCTGTGTCTGCCCTGGGATGGCAGGGCACAGTGATCTCGGATGTGGCCGTGCTCGGTCAGCGAGTGTCGGCGGTGGTTCGGCTGCGCGCTGACGTGCACCGCTGGCGCAGCGAGAACGGCTGGCCGCCGGCCCCGGACCCGTCCTGGTTCCACTCCTGGTTCGAGCCGGCGTTCCACGACGTGGTCCCGGTGTCGGCCATCGAGCTGGTCGGCATCCTGGTCACCGAGTCGACCGTCGAACAGGCCCTGGAGGCCTGCGGCACCCTGATGACCCTCGCCCCGTGCGCCGTTCTGGTGCCCGAAAGTCCCGACTACGATCCGTGGCCGCTCATCGAGCTCGACTACTACGGCGTCGGACTGGTCCGGGCCGGGGACGAGGGCCCGGCCCGGGTCGAGGTCGCCCCCGAGGACCGGGCCAGCGAGTTCGGCCCGTCGCCGTTCAGCCGCTGGCTGCTCGAAGTGCTGTACGCGCACGTCACGGCACCCGGTGCGGTGCTGCTCCAACACTGGGACGGCGCCGAGCAGCTGCCGTAGTCAGGCGCTGTGTCACGCCCTGGGCACCGTGCTGAGCAGCAGCTTGAGCCCCTCGGCGTCGAGTAGGTCGGCCGGGCGCAGCGTGTGGTCGTGCCGGATGTAGTGGAAGGCCGCGCGGACCTTCGTCACCGGCACGTTCTTCAGAGCCGCCCAGGCCAGGCGGTAGGCGGCCAGCTGCACCGAGAGCGACGGGAGCTTGTCCTCGTCCGGGACCGCGCCGGTCTTCCAGTCGACCACCGTCCAGCCGCCGTCGGGGTCCGCGTAGACCGCGTCCATGCGGCCGCGCACCGCGACCCCGTCCACCTCGGTCTCGAACGCCACCTCGACGTCGGCCGGGACCCGGTCCGCCCACTGACTGGCCAGGAAGGCGGCCCGCAGCCGGGCCAGATCCGCGTCCGTCTCCTGCCCCGCCGTGTCGTCCGCCGCCCCCGGCAGCTCGTCGATGTCGAACAGGCGGTTCGACTTGAACCGCTGCTCCAGCCAGGCGTGAAACGCCGTGCCCCGCCGGGCCAGCGGATTCGGCGGGAACGGCAACGGCCGCCGCAGCCTGCGGGCCAGCGCGTCCGGGTCGTCGGCCAGCTCCACCAGCTGGCTCACCGTCAGCTGATCCGGCAGCGCCACCAGCTCCCGCCGACTCCGCGCCGCTTCCCGCTCCGCGAGCAGCACATCGACATCGGCCGCCCAGCCTTCGGGATCCTCGTCGGCCTCTTCAACCCCATCTTCTGACTCAGGAGGAGCTTCGGACAGGCCGGCCAGTGCCGCGAGCACCATCGTCGCCCCGTCGGCGACCGCCTCCCGCCGGGCAGCCAGGGGGTCGACGGGCCAGCGGGCGGTGCGGACGTCGGCGATCAAGGGGTTGGCCTCGTCCTCGGCCGGTGCGGGGGCCCACTCGTCGACCATGCCGGGCGGCCGGTCGCCCTCGCTGAGCACGGCGTGCACCTCGTCCAGGAATTCCGAAGGGCCACGGGGCTTCTCGCCGGTCTCGCCCCACCAGTGGCCGGACACGAGCAGCACTCGCTCCGACCGGGTCAGGGCCACGTAACACAGCCGCCGCTCCTCGACGAGGCGTCGCTCCTCGAACTCCTCGTTGTGGATGGCGATCGCCTCCTCGATCTCCTTGCGGTTCTCCGCGCCGGCGAGGTTGAGCCTGGGCAGGTCCTGGCTGTCGCCACGGAGGTCGGCGGGCAGCTCGGTGATGTTCTTCAGCCATGACGACGACTTGCGGGGCCCGGGGAAGACATTGCGGACCACGTGCGGCACCACGACGATCTCCCACTCCAGGCCCTTGGCGGCGTGCATGGTGAGGATCTGCACCCGGTCCTCGGCCACCTCGACCTCGCCGGGCTCCAGGCCGTCCTCGGCGTTCTCGGCGGTGCGCAGGTAGTCGAGCAGCGACGGGAGCGTGGCCGACGGGCTGGCCGAGGCGTAGTCGGCTACGACGTCGGCGAAGGCGTCAAGGTGAGCGCGGCCGACGCGGCCAGGACGGGCGGTGGCCTCGATGTCGAGCAGCAGGGTGCGCTCCACGTCGGCGACGAGGTCGGGCAGCGGCTGGTCCTGCCGGCGGCGCAGCATGGCCAGCTCGTGGCCCAGCCGCCGGATCCGCTTGTAACCGGCGTCCGAGTAGTTCTCGGGTTCGCCCGGATCGTCGATGGCGTCGACCAGTCCGGCCTGCTCGGCGTGCTCGCCGGGCAGCGCGTCGGTGATCGCCGCCAACGGGTCGTCACCACTGCTGGGACGCTGCCGGCCGGCCAGCTGGCCGGCCCGTTCCCACAGCGCGGCGATGTCCGCGGCGCCGAGCCGCCACCGCGAGCCGGTGAGCAGCCGGGCGGCGGCAGTGCCGGCCAGGGGTTCGATGAGCACCCGAAGCGCGCTGGCCAGGTCGCGCACCTCCGGCTCGTCGAGCAGCCCACCGAGGCCGACGACCTCGACCGGCAGTCCCCGTTCACGCAGGGCGTGGGCGATGGCACCCATGTCGGCTCGGCGGCGCACCAGCACGGCGGCGGTCGGCGGCTTGCCGGTGGCGTCGTACTGGGCCTCCCAGCGGCCGGCGAGTTCGTCGGCGAGCCAGGTGACCTCGGTGCGCACGTCGGGCAGCAGCGCGCAGTGCACGTCGCCGGGTGTCGCGCCGGGCTTGGCCCGCAGCTCGTCGACGTCGAGGCCGGCGGCGCGCAGCGGCCCGGACAGGGCGTTGGCCACGGCCAACACCTCGGGCGGGTTGCGGAAGCTGGTGAGCAGGCCGTACTTCGGGGCGGGGCGCTTGTCTCCGAGCGGGAAGTCGGTGGTGAACCGGGGCAGGTTGGCCGCGCTGGCCCCGCGCCAGCCGTAGATCGCTTGTGCGGGATCGCCAACGGCGGTCACGGGCATCGGCTCGCCCTGGCCGAACAGCGAGCGCAGCAGCACCCGCTGGGCGTGGCCGGTGTCCTGGTACTCGTCGAGCAGCACGGCCCCGTAGCGGGCCCGCTCGCCGGCCGCGACCTCCGGGAAGCCGCTGGCCAGCTGGGCGGCCAGCGCCATCTGGTCGGCGAAGTCGAGCGCCGCCTCCTTGCGTTTGCGCAGCTGGTAGGCGTCGAGCAGGGGCAGCATGGCCACCCGGAACCGCTGCGCGGCGATGATCTCCCGCAGCGCGGTGGACAGCTCGGCCCGCTGGCGCGGCCCCTTGGGCGCGGATTCGATGGTTCGCTGGAGCCACTCCGCGTGCCGACGGAGCTTGTCCGGGTCGACGAGGTGCTCGGCGAGCTCGCCGGCCAGCGCCAGCAGGTAGCCGGTGATGGTGGCCGGCACCTTGTCGGTGTCCAGGTCCTCGGTCCACGTCGCCACCACCCGGTGCGCCAGCTGCCACGACGCGGTGCCGGTGAGCAGCCGGGCGCCGGGCTCGACCGGCAGGCGCAACCCGTGCTCGCCGACCAGGCGGCCGGCGTAGGCGTGATAGGTGAGCACGGTCGGCTCGGTGGCCAGCACCAGGGCCCGCCGGTCGCCGCCGGGGTCGAGCCGGTCCAGCAGCTCGGAGCCGGCCAGCCGCCGCAGCCGGGCCCGGACGCGCTCGCCGAGCTGGCGGGCGGCCTTGCGGGTGAAGGTCAGGCCGAGCACCCGGTCCGGCGTGACCAGGCCGTTGGCCACCAGCCAGACCACGCGGGCGGCCATCGTCTCGGTCTTGCCCGCGCCCGCGCCGGCGACCACCAGCGCCGGCTGCGCCGGGGCCGCGACCACCGCGGCCTGCTCGTCCGTGGGCGGTGGCAGGCCGAGCGCGGCCGCCACCTCCTGCGGGCTGACCAGTTGCACGTGACCACGCTAGGTCGTCGCACCTCAGGGACCGAAACGGACCCGCCGTCGGCCGATCGGGGCAGCCGTTGTCGGCGATCGACAATGAATAAGTTTCACATTGGTCCGGACGCGTCTATCTGGGTCACACCGATTTCACCCAGACTAGGCCGATGCCGACCGTGCGCATCCCCCTGGCCGTCGCGGTGGTCGCCGCGACGCTCGCCGCCGTGGCAACGACGCCCGCCGCTACCGCCAGCCCTGCCGCGCCGAACGTCACCGCGCTCAAGAACGTGCTGCTCGTGGGCAACAGCCAAACGGGTTCGGTGAGTTTCATCGACGAGAACGGCTTTGCCAACCTTGGCAGCTTCAACGTCATCCCCGACCTCCAGCAGCGCATCAACGAGATGGACCCGATCCAGCGGATCGGCTACGAGACCGTCAAGGGCATCGAGGGCGGCGACCGGTTCGTCGACGACGCGGCCCTGACCCCCGACGGCCGCCGGCTCATCGTCTCCCGCGGCAACCTCGACGACGTCGCCGCCTTCGACCTGGCCACCAAGCAGGAGCTGTGGCACACCCGGCTGGACGGCTTCCACGCCGACCACGCCGCGCTGTCCCCGGACGGCACCCGGTTCGTGGTCTCGGCCACGACGGCCAACAAGGCCCAGTTCATCGACACCACGACCGGCGCGATCGTCGGCTCGGCCCCGACCGGCAACTACCCGCACCAGAACGACTACACGGCCGACGGCAAGTACGTCTACAACTCCAGCATCGGCAACATCTCGCTGCCGCAGTCGCTGGAGTGGGCCAAGGGCGCGTTCCAGCTGACCAAGATCGACACGTCCACCCTGCAGGTGGTCAAGACCTGGACGTTCCCGCACGGCATCCGGCCCAACCTGATCGCCCCGGACGGCAACACGTTCTACGCGGAGCTGTCCTACCTCAACGGCTTCGTCAAGTACGACCTGAACGCCGGCAAGATCGTGGCCACGGTGAACCAGCCGTTCAGCGACCACGCCAAGACGCTCAAGCCGGACGACTACCCGAAGAACTCGGCCCACCACGGCCTGGCTCTGTCCGGCGACGGCTCGACGCTGTGCGACGTCGGCACCATCGACGACTACGTGGCGCTGGTGTCCACCGACGGCCTGGTGGACCGGGCGTTCGTCAACTACCCGACCAACAGCCTGCCCTACTGGGGCCAGACCAGCACCGACGGCAACTACTGCTACGTGTCGCTGAGCCAGGCCAACGCGGTGTCGGTCGTCGACTACCGCACCGGGACCGAGGTGGCGCGGGTGCCGGTCGGCACCTTCCCGCAGCGCGAACGCGTGGCCAAGGTCGACCCGGCCGTGCTCGGATCGCTGTCCTGAGGTGACCACGACGATGACCGAGGAGACGGCGGGGCGCGCCACGCTGCGCCGCATCATGGAGCAGATGCGGGCCGACCCGGACGTGCTCGACGGCGTCGTGACCGAGGTGCGGGCGCAGTCACCGCAGGTGGCTGCGCTGCCCGTGGGCGAGGTGCGGCGGCACATCGCCGCCCTGCTGGGCGTCGCGTCGGCGGCCTTCATCGACTCCACCGGACTGGGTGTGGAGGTCGCCGACCGGCTCGCCACCGACCGGGCGCTGCAGGGTGTCCCGCTGTCCGCGCTGCTCGCCGGCTTCCAGACCGGGCGCGCGCACGTGCTGCGCGAGCTCGGCTGCCGGCTGCGCCAGCACGAGATGCTCGCCGACGACTTCGTGTCGGCGCTGCTCGAACTGGATGGCTACGCCAACCGGCTGCAGAACCGGCTGGTCGAGGCCTACCGGGAAGCCGAGCTGCGGCTGGCCCGCACCGCTCAGGCCGCCCGCGTGCAGGCGCTGCGCGAGCTGCTCAAGGGCGGTCCGGCGACCGGCGTGGTCAACACCGGCCTGGCCGACGACCGGCACTACCACGTGGTGCTGGCCGACGTGAGCGACCCGCGCCAGGCCCGCCGCGCCGAGGCGGCGCTGGCCGAGACCTTCTGCGTCACCGTGGACGGCTTGGTGTGCGGCGTCGCCGTGCAGCTGCCCGACCTCGCGGCGGTGGCCGACGTCCTCATCGTCGTGACGCCGCCCGTGCTGCCCAGGGATCTCGCCCCCGCCTACCAGGCCTGCCGGGCCGCGCTCCAGACCGGACGCTGCCGTGGCCTGGTCGGGCCGCTGCGCCTGACCGAGCTGGCCGTCGACCTGGTCACCGACGGCTTCCCCGCACTGGGCCGCATGCTCTCCGACGACCTGCTGGCCGGCCTCGCCGGCACCGACGACTTCCACCGGCTGCTGGCGTCGACGGCGTTGACCTACCTCGACCACGGCGGTCGGGTCGACGCCACCGCGCTGGCACTGCACGTGCACCCCAACACGGTGAAGCACCGCCTGCGCCGGCTCGGCGAGCTGACCGGTTTCTCCCCGCCGGAGGGCTCGCTGGCCGAGGCGCTGCGCTGGCGCTGGGCCGTGGACACCTGGCTCCGCACGACCGGGGCCTGGTCGTCCGCCGAGGCGGCATCCTCGCCGCAGTCCTCACGCCATCGCATCAACTCCTCTCACTCCGCGACCTGACCGGCGGCCCGGATCCCTTCCCCCACCCGTCGGCGGGAGTGGTTCAGGGCCAAGGTCATTCGCCCACCTGCCGTCCGGACTCGTGCAGCGGACAAGAGGTCCGCGCCGGGCAACGGGGGCAGTCGGGGCTCTCGGTGGCGGTGTACTCGGGACCGACGCAGGAGGAGGCGGCGTCCTGGACGGTGGCCAGCCACACCTTGGACGAGTCCGGGTCCAGCGGCGCCTGAACCCGTTCCGCCGCACCGGTTTTCTTGTCCTCCTTGGAGACGTAGAGCAGCCGGGCGCCGCCGGGGTCCTCGCCGAGGCCGAGTTCCTCGAAAGCGCCGAGTTGGGTGGCGAGCTGGTAGACGGCCAGCTGGGGGTGCTCCTGGGCGTCGTCCTTGCTGACGGGCTGTTTGCCGGTCTTGATGTCGACGACGACGGGGCGGCCCTGGTCGTCGACTTCGAGGCGGTCGACGCGGCCGCGCACCCGCAGCCAGGGGCCGTCGGCCTGTTTGGGGACCTCGATGGACAGATCCCGCTCGACGGCGACCTGGGTGAGCTCGGCCCGGCTGCGTTCGAACCAGGCCATGAAGGTGTCGAGCATCTTCTGCACCCGGTTGCGCTCACGGCGGGAGAACCACGGAGCCCCGGCGTCGACGGCGGCCCACGCCTGGTCGAGCCGGACCTGGAGTTCGAGCCGGTCGACGCCGCTGGCGGCGGCCTGGGCCAGGGCGTGCACGAGGGTGCCGGTGATCGAGGCGAGCTGGGCCGGGTCCTCGCCGCCGTGCCGCTCGACCATCCAGCGCAGCGGGCACTTGGACAGCACCTCGATGGTGGACGGGGAAACGCTGACGGTCTCCTCGTCCGTCCACAACGGACTGTCGGTGGACACTTCCGGCAGCCCGTACCAGGAACCGGGATGGGCGCCGGGCACACCCGCGGCCGCGAGCCGGCCCAGCTGCTTGGCGGCGCGGCGACGGCTGGCCGGCTCGGCCTCGGCGTCGCAGCACACCCGGCGCAGCTCGCCGACCAGCTCGGACAGCACCAGCCCGCGCGGCGGCGTGAACACCGGACGGACCGCCGCCTCCGGATCGGCGGCGGTGCCCTCCAACTCGTCGAGGAACCGGGACGGCTGCTCGTCCTCCCCCCGCACGGCGCTGACCAGCAGCGTGCGCTTGGCCCGGCTGGCGGCGACGATCAGCAGCCGGCGCTCCTCGGCCAGCAGCGGCGCGGTCGCCGACACCACATCGCCGGGGTCGACGCCGTTGAGCAGGTCCCGCATCCGTTCCACACCAAGCAAAGTGCCGCGGGTGCGCAGATCCGGCCAGCTGCCCTCCTGCACGCCGGGCACGGCCACGACTGTCCACTCGCGACCGGCCGCGGCGTGCGCGGTGATCACCGTGACGGCCTCGCCCAGCGGCGCGGTCGGGGCCAGTGAGTCACCGACGATCTGTTGCGCCGTAAGGTAATCCGCGAAGCCGGCGACGCTGGCGGCGGGCAGCCGGTCGACATAGCGGCCGGCCGCGTCGAACAGGCCGACGATCGCGTCCAGGTCGCGGTCGGCCTGCGCGCCGGTCGGGCCGCCGCGGGTGGCCTGTGTGGCCCAGCGCTGTTCGAGGCCGCTGTCCTTCCACAGCTGCCACAACACCAGCTCGACGCTGACACCGGCCTCGATGGCGTCCCGGGACGTCCTGATCAACGTGCCGATGCGGCGGACCGGGGCGGCCTCGCTGTCTTCCAGGGCCACCAGCAGGTCGTTGTCGTTGATCACGTCGACCAGCAGCTCGCCGCTGGACCGGTCGCCGCCGGCGGCCAGCTCCAGCCGGCGCAGGCCGCGGCGCAATCGCCGCAGCGCCAACGTGTCCGCGCCGCCGAGCTGCGATTCGAGCAGGTACGCGGCTGTGTCCTGGTCCAGCACGGACGCGTCGTCGGCGCACCGGAGCAGCACCAGGAACTGCCGCACCGCCGGGAGTTGGGCCAGCGGCAGCTCGTCCACCGGCACGGCCAGCGGCACGCCGGCGGCTAGCAGAGCCCGGCGCAGCACGGGAAGCGAGTGCGCGGTCGACCGCACCAGCACCGCCATCTCCGACCACGGCACCTCGTCCAGCAGGTGCGCGCGGCGGAGCTGGTCGCCGATCCAGGTCGCTTCCTGGGCCGCCGAGGCCAGCAGCCGGATCTGCACGCTGCCGCGTTCCTCGTCCTCCCGGGCGAGCAGTTCCCGCTGCGGGCCCGCGCCCGGCAGCCGGGCGTGCAGGCGGCTGATCGCCTTGCGGATCTCCGGCGCCATCCGGTGATCGACCTTCAGCACCTCGACCGGGCCGTCGGCGTGGGCGGTGAGCAGCGTCGGATCCGCGCCGCGGAAGGAGAAGATCGCCTGGTCCGGGTCGCCGGCCACGATGAACTCGTGGGCCGCCGCGCCCAGCGCCCTGATCAGCGCGAACTGCTGGTGGTCGAGGTGTTGGGCGTCGTCGACGAGCAGGTGCCGGACCCGGGCGCGCTCGTCGGCCAGCAGGTCCGGGTCGAGGTCGAACGCCAGCAGAGCGCTGGACACCAGCTCGGCGGCGTCGTAGGCCGGCGCGGCCGACTCCTGCGCCTCGCTGCCGGCCAGCAGCGTGACCTCCTCGTACTGGCGCCAGAACCGGCCGGCCGCGACCCACTCCGGCACGCCCTGCTCACGGCCGAGTCGCACCAGGTCCTCGGGGCCCTGGCCGCGTTCGGCCGCGCGGAGGATGAGGTCCCGAAGCTCCCCGGCGAAGCCCGGGATGCCGAGCGCCGGCCGCAGGCCGTCCGGCCAGTACGCCGCGCCGTCGTCGATGTCACCGGCGAGCAGGTCGCGCACCATCGCGTCCTGGTCGGGACCGGCCAGCAGCCGTGGCGGCGGCAGTCCCTCCCTGATGGACACCAGGCGCAGCACCGCGAAGGCGTAGGAGTGGACGGTGCGGACCAGGGGCTCGCGGGCGGTGCGGGACGGGCCTTGGTCCTTGAGCAGCCGGGTGATCTGCGACCGCAGCGCCACCGCCGCCTTCCGGCTGGACGTCAGCACGAGAATGCTCTCCGGGTCCACGCCCGTGTTCAGGACGCGGTCGGCCGCGACGCCGGCCAGCAGCGTCGTCTTGCCCGTGCCGGGCCCGCCGATCAGGCGGAGCGGACCGCCCTCGTGGTCGATGACCCGACGGGCAGTCGCGTCCCACCGCGGCCGGGGCGGCGGTTGGGCCGGCCGGCGCACCAAGGCGAGTGGAGTGCTTCTGCGTGCCACCCCCCGATAGAACCACGCAACCCCGACAGTGTTGTCTCCGCCATGCGGGCTGGGTTGGCCGCCAACGCAGGAGTGCGAGGCCGCGCCGGTGCCTGGACTGTCGCCGGATTTCGATCGCCGCACCCGACGCAACCCACCACCTGCGCCGACGCGGCGATCGAAATCCGGCCAGGGAAGGCACCGGTCACGAGCGGCCTCGCCCCGCGCGTAACGCGCGGCATGTTGAGGTAAAGACTTGGTAATGACATAATCAAGGCAGGCCACTTCCTTCGACATCTTGAGGAGGCGACCCCATGTCCGTCATCACGAAGCCGGCCCTCGGCAGCCCGTGCTGGCTTGAGATCGCCACACCCGACATCGACGTCACCAAGCGCTTCTACGGCCGTCTGTTCGGCTGGGAGTTCGACGGCGACACCGCCACGCTGTACGGCGAGCCCGTGGCCGGGCTGCGCAGGACCAGCGAACCGGCGTTGGGCTGGACCCCGTATCTGGCCACGCCCGACATAGACACCACCGCGCGACTGGCCACTCGGTACGGTGGGCGACTGAAGGATCGCAAGGGAGACAAGGCGATCCTGCTCGACCCGACCGGAACGGCGGTCGGCCTGTGCCAGTGCGACGAAGGCCACCACTTCACCGTGGGCGTGCCGGGATCGTTGGCCTGGGCCGAACTGGTCACCTGGCGGGCGACGCTGGCCGACCGGTTCTTCGGCGCGGTCTTCGACTACGGCCAGAAGCAGTTCGGCGACGGCCGCCGCTTCGACCACATGGTGTGGTACGCGGGCGAGGACTCGGTCCTCGCCCGCGTGCGGATGGCTCTGGGCACGCCGGAAGACGTGCCGGCCCGGTGGATCGCGCAGTTCGCGGTCGATCCGGACCTGGGCTTCGAGGCGTCCGTCGCCCTGGCCCGCCGGCTCGGCGCACGACTGCGGTTCAAGCCGTACCAGTCGGCGCTGGGGCGGGTGGCGGTGTTCGCCGACCCGCTCGGCACCAGGTTCGCGCTGCTGGATCCGGACGACTCCGACGAGTCCGAGTACGGCTCGGTCGCGGACGACCCGTACGACGATTAGCCCTTGAAGCCGGCGAACACCTTGGCGAAGTCGAAGGCCTGCTGCGGCACGTTGGTGCACTGGAACAGCGCGCCGTTGCAGGCGTTCGCGTCCCGGCTCTGCTCCCAGTAGCCGAGGTAGCCGACGTGCTGCTGGTTGGCGAAGTTCACCACCGCCTTGGCGTTGGCCAGGCTGAAGACCTCGGTCTGGGTGTCGTTGACGCCGAGCATGGGTGTGATGCCGAGCATCTTGAACGCCTGTGCGTCGGACAGGCCGGTGAAGACGGTCTTGAGCTGCTTCTCGGTGCTCTGCGCGGACTGGATCACCCGCGCGCCCATGTCGCTCTCGGCGGTGCCGAAGTCCATCGCCATGATGTTGACGACGTCCATCGCCACACCGGCGGCCTTGGCCGACTTCACCACGTTCAGGCCGTCGGCGGTGAGGCCGGTGGGCAGCACCGGCAGGGTCAGCGACACCTTCAGGCCGGGATTCTGCTTCTGCACCAAGGCCAACGCCTGCGAGCGGCGGTCGATGGAGGCCTTGTCGGCGACAGCCGCGCCCTCCACGTCCATGTCGATGTGGGTGAGCTTGTACTCCTTGACCACCGAGCTGTACTGCGCGGCCAACTGGTTGACGTCGGTGCAGGCCTGGGCGAGCTCGATGCCGGTGGCGCCACCGAAGGACACCTTCACGTCGCCGCCGGCCGCCCGCAGCTGGTTGATCTGGGCCAGGCCGAAGCCCTCGGAGATGTCGTGCGCGTTGAACCAACTGGCCTTGCAGCCGGCCGAGGTGACGAACGCGAGGCTGAACGACTTGATGCCGCCGGCGTTGGCGAACTGCGTCAGCTTGTCCGCGGACAGGCCCATGTCCACGTACGGCGCGACCGTGATGGCACCGGCCGCGGCCGGCCGGACCGCGCTGTTGTTGGCGGCGGCGTTGGCGTCATGCGAGCTGGCGCCGAACACCGCGCCCATGCCGACCACCACGGCGGCCGCCATCACACCGCCGACCATCAACGCCTTGCGGCGGGCAGGGGGAATGGTCATCGGGGATCCTCCAGAAGCAGTCGAACCGGGTCGAATATTGGTACGCACCAATTTCCGACCCGGTTCAACCGCGGGCCTCACCCGGCAGGGTGGGGCGAGGCCCGCTCGATCAGCCGGTGTAGCCGGCGAAGATCTTGGAGAACTGGTACGGCGACTGCGGCACGTTGGTGCACCGGTACAGCGCGCCGGTGCAGGCGTTGGCGTCCCGGCCGACCTCCCAGAACGACAGCATGCCCAGGTGCACCGACTTGGCGAAGGTGACCACCTTGGTGGCGTCGGCGGTGTAGAAGATCTCGTTCTGCGAGTCGTTCACGCCCAGCATCGGGGTGAGGCCGACCTTCTTCCACGCCGCCGCGTCGGACAGCCCGTACAGGGACTTGAGCTGCGCCTGGGTGGCCTTGGCCGCGGACACCGCCCGGTCGCCCTGGTTGGCCGAGCCCATGTAGTAGTCCATCGCCATGATGTTGACCATGTCGAGGTTGACGCCCGCGGACTTGGCCGCCTTGACCACGTTGAGCCCGTTGGTGTCCAGGCCGCTGGGCAGCACCGGCAGGGTCAGCGAGATCTTGATGCCGGGGTTGGCCGACTGCACCTGGGCCAGCGCCTGGGAGCGGCGGGTGATCGAGGTCGGGTCGGCCACCGCCGCGCCCTCGATGTCGAAGTCGACGTACTTCAGGCCGTAGGCCTTGATCACCGCGTTGTACTCGGCGGCCAGCGAGCTGACGCTGGTGCAGGCCTGGGCCAGCTCGATGCCGCTGGCGCCGCCGAAGGACACCTTGACGTCACCGCCGGCCGACCGGATCTTGGCGATCTCGTCGGCCTGCCAGGCCGCCCGCGGGTCGTAGGCGTTGAACCAGCTGGCCTTGCAGCCGGCCGAGGTGACGAAGCCGAGGGTGAAACCCTTGAGGTTGCCCGACTTCGCCATCGTGGACAGCACCGGCGTCGGCCACTCGCCCATGTCCACGTAGGGGGCGACGGGGATCGGCGAGCCGGCGGCCTGTGGCTGGGCGGCGGACTGCGGCGCCGCGGCGGCCGTGGCCGCGATCGGCGCGACGAATGCGCCCATGAGGGCGATCGCGGCGATGGTCATGGAACGCAAGCGCATGACGGACCTCCAGGAGCGGGCAGGGGACCACGCGGCGGTCGGTGGAGCGTGCTCAATTGGTATAGACCAGATTGGGCAATCGCCGCCAGACGGCGGTTCGGCGCAATGCCGACTGGGCCGGACGGCCGAGAAAAACCATCTGAACCGATCCCGATCGTCTACCTTCTTGACGGTTTCGACTGGTCTAGTCCAGTGTGGAAAGCGCTTCACCGGAGTGACCTGACTCACCCTGCGGAGGACGTCGATGAAGCTGACCCGACGTGGCCTGGCGGCCCTGCTCACCGCCGGCCTCGTGGGCACTGGGGCGCTGGCCGGCACGGTCGCGGACGCGGCTCCGGCCGCGGTGAACCCGGTGACCGCCTCGCCGTACATCTACCTGGGCGCCGGCTGGCAGCCGAACGTCGCCTCGACGATGTCGGCGACCGGCCTCAAGGCCTTCACCATCGCGTTCGTGCTGTCCAACGGCGGCTGCACGCCGGTGTTCGACGGCGGCGCGTCGGCCGCGTCCAACACGATCAACGCCATCCGCAAGGCCGGCGGCGACGTGATCGTCTCCTTCGGCGGCTGGGGCGGCGCCAAGCTCGGCGAGCACTGCTCGAGTGTGTCGGCGCTGGCCGCGGCCTACCAGAAGGTGATCACGCAGTACTCGTTGAAGGCCATCGACATCGACATCGAGGCCACCGAGATGAGCACCCCCGCGGTGCAGGACCGGGTCCTCGGCGCGCTGAAGACCGTGAAGCAGAACAACGCCGGCCTCAAGGTCGTGGTGACCATGGGCACCACCACCTCCGGTCCGGACGGCGACGGCCAGCGACTGATCAAGCAGGGCAAGGCCCTGGGCGCGAACGTCGACGTCTGGTCGATCATGCCGTTCGACTTCAGCAGCGGCGGCGACATGTGGGCGCACACCAAGTCCGCCGCCGAGGGGCTGAAGAGCCAGCTCAAGAGCGCCTTCGGCTGGACCGACGCGCAGGCCTACCCGCACATGGGCATCTCGTCCATGAACGGCAAGACCGACAACGCGGGTGAGACGGTGACGCTGGCCAACTTCAACAGCATCCTGTCCTACGCCCAGACCAACCACCTGGCCCGGCTGACCTACTGGTCGGCCAACCGGGACCGCGCCTGCGGCTCCGGCGGGGACGGCGACACCTGCTCCGGTGTCTCCCAGAGTCCCAACGATTTCAGCAAGGTGATCGGCAAGTTCACCGGCTGACCACGAGTTGCGGGGCCCCCCGCCGAGCTGGCGGCGGATCGGCGGTGGCCCCGCATCCCCCTTCACGGTGGGAAAAATGGCCCAGTGAAAAAGCACTGCGCGCCGGATAATCCGCCCATGACACTTCACGTCCACGAGTTCGGGCCTGCCGACGGCAGGCCCGTCGTGTTTCTGCACGGGCTGTCCGGCCACGGCGGCCGGTGGCGACTGCTGGCCGAGCGTGAGCTGGCCGATTTCCGTGTGATAGCGCCGGATCTGCGTGGTCATGGGGATTCGACCCGGTTGCCGCCGTGGCACCTCGAACAGCACGCGGCGGACGTGATCGATCTGCTCGACGCCCTGGAGCTGGACCGGGTGCCGCTCGTCGGCCACTCCTACGGCGGCGCGACCGCGTTGCACGTGACCGCTCGGGCCCCTGAACGGGTGGCCCGGCTGGCGCTGCTGGACCCGGCGACCGGGCTCTCCCCGGTGACGTGCGAGGAAATCGCCCTCGAGGAGCTGGTGCCGGACACGTGGCCCGACCTCGACGCCGCGCGGGCCACCTTCGCCGAGACGTGGCACACGACCGAGGGCGTCGACGTCGAGGTGCCGGCCAACTTCGTGCAGATGTCGGACGGCCGGTGGCGTCGGCGGTACTCCACCCCGATGGCCGTGACCGCGTGGAGCGAGATGTCCCGCCGGCCGATGCTGCCGCCACGAGGTACGCGCACACTTCTCGTACCAGCGACGAAGGCGGACTTCGTGGCACCGGAACTGGTGGCCGCGCTGCGGGACCGGCTCGGCGCCGACCTCACCGTGCGCGAGATCGACTGCGGTCACGCCGTGTACCTCGAACGGCCGGCGGAGGTGGGTGCGCTGCTGCGCGGGTTCCTCTGCGAGGCTTGACCGATGGATGCCGAGATCCTCGACCCGGTGATCGTCGAGCAGGTGCGGGCGGTGATCGCCCGCATCCCCGCCGGGCGGGTCGCCACCTACGGCGACGTCGCCGACATCTCCCGGGCCCCGTCCGCGCGGCTGGTCGGCCGGGTGCTGCAGAACGGGCACGACCTGCCGTGGCAGCGGGTGCTGCGGGCCAACGGGACATGCGCCCCGCACCTGGCCGACGAGCAGCTCAGCCTGCTGGAGGCCGAGGGCGTTCCATCCATCGACGGCAAGGTCGACCTGCGGAGGTACCGCTGGGAGGAGGCCGTGCCCGAGCCGCCGGAGGAGCCACAGTTGGGGCTGTTCTAGCCCCCAGCCCCTACTTTTTGCCACATGTGGTCCACATGTGGCGCTGGAAGTCGAATGTGCGCCACATGTGGCAAAAAAGCGGGGTGTCAGGTGCCGGCCAGGGCAAGCAGTTCGTCGATCGCCGACGCCGGGCCGTCGTAAGTGAGGTGTGCAATGGCCAGCATCGGTGCGATCACCTGAGCCCAGGCGAACAGCCGGTCCCCGTCGAGGCCGCACGCCGTCGCCACTCGTTGGCAGCGAGCCTCGACGCCCTCCTGGCCGGCGGCGGCAACGACGTAGTCGACGGCGTCGAAGCATGGATCTCCGATACATGCCTTGGGATCGATCGCGATCAGGCCGCGCGAGGGGCCGCCGTCGAGGGCGTTGCCGAGGTGCAGATCGCCGTGCAGCAGCACGGGCCGAGTCTGGGTGTCCAGCAACGTCTCGCAGCGCCGAATCGCCCGCTGCCACGTGTCCTGGTCGATCCGGGCGGCGATGGCGGGCTCGGACAACCGGCGGCCGATTCGGTCGAATGCTTCCTCGCAGCGCCCACGCAGATCCAACGGCCAGTCCGCCGGCGTCACGGAGTGCAGCGCGGCGAGCAGTTCTCCCCACTGCTGCGGCAAAAACTCCGGCGGCATGTCCTCCGCCTCGGTGCCGGGCCGGATCTCCTCCAGCACCATCGCCCCGGCTTCGGTGTCCGCGGCCAACACCGCCGGCACCCGGCCGGTTGCCGCGAAGAGGGCGAGCATCTCGGCCTGCTTGGCCAACAACTCCCGATCCGGGCTGAACTTGAGCACCGCCAGGGTTCCGTCCGGCCACTGACAACGCATGATGATCGAGGCTGCCCCGCTGGCGAACGGCTCGCCGAGCACGAGCCCCCATCGGGATCCCAGCCGTGCGGCGACGACCGGGATCTCGGCCAGCCAGCCCTCGACCTGGGACCCGAACCTGCTCGTCAGCCGGACGGCGACATCTTCCATGTCCACCGAGCCAGCTAACCCAGGTTCTGCCACATGCGCTTCCCATTTGCGCCCTGATGCCACACGAAGAGCGCGCATGTGGCAGATTTTCGCCCGAGGGGTCAGAGGTCGGTGTCGGCGGCGCTGCGGTGGGCCAGGTGCTGGGGTTGCACGGTGGCCAGCCGTCCGGCCTGGAAGTCGTCCATGGCCTGGTAGATCTCTTCCTTGGTGTTCATCACGAACGGGCCGTAGCGGGCGACGGGCTCGCGGATGGGGCGGCCGCCGAGCACGAGGACGTCCATGGCGTTGGCGGCGGCCGAGGGCTGGGTGTCGGCGGCGCGGAGGGTGACGGCCTCGCCGTAGCCGAAGTCGGCCAGCTGGCCCTCCTCGATGGGCCGGCCCTCGCGGCCGACGGTGCCGCGGCCGGACAGGACGTAGACCATGGCGTTGAAGTTGGTGGGCCAGCGCATGTCCAGCTGCGCGCCGGCGGCAACGGTGGCGTGCAGGTAGATGATCGGCGTGTACGTGTCACCGGGGCCCTGGTGACCGTCGAGGTCGCCGGCGATGACCCGAACCAGCGCCCCACCGTCGGCGGACGACACGAGGGCGGCGTCGCGAGCGCCGATGTCCTGGTAGCGCGGCGGAGTCCACTTGGCGGCACGCGGGAGGTTGACCCACAGCTGCACGCCGTGGAACAGCCCGCCCTTGGTGACGAGCTCCTGGGACGGCAGCTCGCTGTGCAGAACACCGGCCCCGGCGGTCATCCACTGGGTGCCGCCGTCGGTGATGACGCCGCCGCCACCGGTGGAGTCCTCGTGCTCGAAGACGCCGTCGATCATGTAGGTGACGGTTTCGAAGCCGCGGTGCGGATGCCACGGCGCGCCTTTGGCCTCGCCGGGCCCGTATTCGACGGCGCCCATGTGGTCGAGCAGCAGGAACGGGTCCGCCAGCGGCATCTCGGCGCTGGGGAACGGCCGGCGGACCTGGAAGCCCTCGCCCTCCAGGAACTTGCCGGCGGTGACCACCTTCAGCACGGGCCGCCACTCGATGGCGGCGGCGGGCAGCTCGGGCAGCCGCGGCAGGGTGAGCGTGTCGGCGGTGACGGCGGGCATGGCGGGCCTCCTCGACGGATTGTGCCTACTGTCCCACCAACATGGTTGAGAGGTCAACTATTCCGGCGGCCAGGGCGCGCCGCACGACCAGGTCGACCAGGCGGGGATGCGCGCCGATGGGCTCGGACACCAGGTCCGCCCCCATGTCGGCGAGCCGCTGGTGGAAGAGGCCAGGGGCGAGCAGCCAGGAAGCGATGGCGACGCGACCGGACCCAGAGGCCGGACAAGCGTCGGAGACCAGGCAGCGGTCGGCGGCCGAGCTGGCTGCAACCGCCTCGGGCACTGAGGGCTGGGCCGAGGTGATGAACCCGACCTGTACGTCCGACCGGATCAGCACCGACAGCCGGCGAGCGGCCTGGTGCACGTCGGCCACGGCCCGGGCATCCGATGAGCCGGCGGCGGCCAGCACCACGCCGTCCCCATGCTCCCACCCGGCGGCGACAAGACGGTCGTACACGGCGTCAAGCACCAGGTCAGACGGCCCCAGGGCCGGCGTGACGACCACCGAAGAACACCCGGACGCCAGGATCTGCTCCGGCACATCCACCCGAACGTGGTAGCCGGCGGCCAGAAAAGCCGGCACGACCACCGCCGGCCCATCTACCGATCGCAACACCTCGGTCAACGACGGCGAGCGGACATCGACGTAGGCCACGGAGACCGGGATCCCGGGCAACCGCAGCCGGACGGCGGCGGCGATCTCCTCGACGACAACGGCGCCGGCCGGATCACGGGTGCCGTGGGCGGCCAGCACCAGGGTCATCAGGCCTCCAGGGCCAGCCGGTAACCACGCTTGACCACGGTCTGCACCAGCTTGGGCTGCCCCAGGGCGGTGCGCAGCCGGCCGATAGCGGTCTCGACAGCGTGCTCCTGCACGGGCGTGGAATCCCGCTGCAACACTGACATCAGCCGCTGCCGGGACACGACATGCCCGGGCTGCTCGGCCAGGGCCCGCAGCACGGCCATCGGCGCGGGGGCGATGGGCCGCAGGTCGCCGTCGACGACAACGGCCTGGCCCCGCATCTGGACCTCGGTGCTGGCGAACTGGATCCGCCGCGCCCGGGCCGGCAGTTCCACGGCCAGCGCCCGGGCCAGGGACCCGATCCGGGCCCGTTCCGGAATGACACACGGCACGCCGTAGGGCTGGAACGGACCGGCGCAGATCTTGCCCACGCAGGCGACGAGAATGTCCTCGCGCAGTGCGGAAACCACGGCCTCACGCCGGCCGGTGGCCTTGGCCCGGGCCAAGGTCGACGCGACGGCGGGGGCGCTGGTGAAGACCAGGGCGTCGACCTGACGTCCGACGATGGCGTCCAGCAGGCGGTCCAACGGATTGGTGTCGGCGGGCGCGGTCCAGCGGTAGACGGAGACCTCGGTGACGTCGGCCCCGGCGTCCTTCAGCGCGTTGACGAAGTCGGGCAGCGGCTCACCGTGCAGCTGCACGGCGACGCGCTTGCCGGCGACACCCCGTTCCAGCAGGTATTCGAGCAGCTCGGCATTGCTTTCGGACTCCGGAGCCCAGGCCTCGCTCAGCCCCGCCGCCCGCACCGCGCCACGCACCTTCGGCCCCCGGGCCAGCACCTCGGCCTCGCCCAGGTGCTTGATCAGGTCGTCGCCCAGGCCCCATCCGTCGGCGGCCTCGATCCAGCCCCGGAAGCCGATGGCCGTGGTGACCACGACGACGTCCACCGGCCGGGCCATCAGCTGCTCGGTGCTGGCCCGCAGCTGGGCGTCGTCCAGCAGCGGCACGATCCGGATCGCCGGCGCGTGCTGCACGGCCGCGCCGCGCCGGACCAGCAGCGCGGCGAGCTCGTCGGCCCGTCGCGCGGCGGTGAGGCCCACGGTGTAGCCGGCGAGCGGGTCGACCTCAGTCACGGTGAGCCCACCCGGACGTAGCCGTCCCACACGTCGACCGGGTACGTCGCCACCGCGACCCCGGCGTCGTCCACGCAGCGGCCGGTGGCCAGCTCGAAGGCCTGCTTGTAGACGGGCGACACGACAACCGGCACGCCGCCACGGTCGCCGACGATGCCCCGGGAGAGGACGGCGGCGCAGCTGAACGGGTCATGGTTGGACAATACGTGTAGTCCGTCCTCGGTGCGGAACACCGCGACCTGATCGCCGCCGGGCAGCAGGGCCGCGACCCCTCGGCCGGGCAACAGGTCCGTGTAGCGGCACACGGTGGTCCAGGTGCGTTCCTGTACGGCGGTCATCGGGCCATCACCTCCGGAATTCCCAGCTGAACGGGGACACGCTGGCCGCGCTCCTCGCGGAAGGAGATCGTCGGGTCGGGGACGCCGGGCGCGTTCACGAACGAGCTGAAGCGCGCCAGCTTCACCGGGTCCTCCAGCACGCCGCGCCACTCGTCGGCGTAGTCGCGCACGTGCGCGTGCATCGCCGCCTCCAGGTCGGCGGCGATGCCCAGGCTGTCGTGCACGATCACGTCCCGCAGGTGGTCGAGGCCGCCCTCCATGGCCTCGATCCACGCCGAGGTGCGCTGCAAGCGGTCCGCGGTGCGCACGTAGAACATCAGGAACCGGTCGATGGTCCTGACCAGCATCTCGGTGTCCACATCGGACACCAGCAGGTCGGCGTGCCGGGGCGTGAAGCCGCCGTTGCCGCCCACGTACAGGTTCCAGCCCTGCTCGGTGGCGATCACGCCGAAGTCCTTGCTCCGGGCCTCCGCGCACTCGCGGGCGCAGCCGGAGACGCCGGCCTTGAGCTTGTGCGGCGAGCGCAGGCCCCGGTAGCGCAGCTCCAGCTCGATGGCCAGGCCGACCGAGTCCTGCACGCCGTAGCGGCACCACGTGCTGCCGACGCAGGACTTGACCGTGCGCAGGGCCTTTCCGTACGCGTGGCCGGACTCGAAGCCGGCGTCCACCAGCCGCCGCCAGATCAGCGGCAGCTGGTCCACGGTCGCGCCGAACAGGTCGATGCGCTGGCCGCCGGTGATCTTCGTGTACAGCCCGAAGTCCTGGGCCACCTCGGCGATCACCATCAGCTTCTGCGGGGTGATCTCGCCGCCGGGGATGCGCGGCACCACCGAGTAGGTGCCGTTGCGCTGGAGGTTGGCCAGGAAGTGGTCGTTGGTGTCCTGCAGGGTCGCCTGCTCGCCCTCCAGCACGTGCCCGCTGTTCAGGGAGGCCAGGATGGAGGCCACGGACGGTTTGCACAGGTCGCAGCCGGCGCCGCGGCCGTGTTCGGCGATCAGCGCGCTGAACGTGCGGATGCCGGTGGCGCGGATGATCTCGAACAGCTCGGCCCGGGACTGGCTGAAGTGCTCGCACAGCGCCTTGGACTGCTCGACGCCGCAGCTGGTGAGCAACTGCTTGAGCGTCGGCACGCAGGATCCGCAGCCGGTGCCGGCCTTGGTGCACGCCTTGAGTGACGGCACGTCGGCGCACCCGGTCCCGATGGCCTCGACGATGGCCGCCTTCGTGACACCGTGGCAGGAGCAGACCTGGGCGTCGTCGGGCAGCGCCATGTTGGTGGCGGCGGCCGGGGCGATCAGCGAACCGGGGTCGTCGGGCAGCGGCCGGCCGACGAAGGCCCGCAGCGTCGCGTAGGCGCTGGCGTCGCCGACGAGGACGCCGCCGAGCAGCGTCCTGGCGTCGTCGGAGACCACGATCTTCTTGTACGAGCCGGAGACCGGGTCGTTGTGCACCACTTCGAGGGCGCCGGGCGAGGTCGCGTGGGCGTCGCCGAAGCTGGCCACGTCGACGCCGAGAAGCTTGAGCTTGGTCGAGGTGTCCGCGGTGCGGAATTTCTTGTCGCCGCCCAGGAGCCGGTCGGCGACCACCTCGGCCATCGCGTAACCGGGGGCGACCAGGCCGTACACGCGACCGCCGACGCAGGCGCATTCCCCGATGGCGTAGATGGATTCGTCGGACGTGCGGCACCCGTCGTCGACGACAATGCCGCCGCGCTCGCCGACCTCCAGCCCGAACGTGCGGGCGAGATCGTCGCGGGGTCGCACACCGGCGGAGAAAACCACGATGTCGGCGGGAAGTTCGCTGCCGTCGGAGAGCACCACCCGGTCGTCCTCGACCCCGGACACCGATACTCCACAGTGGACATCCAGGCCGAGTCGGAGGATCTCGCGGCGCAGCAGCGCACCGCCGCCCTCGTCGACCTGCAACGGCATCAGCCGCGGCGCCAGCTCGACCACCTGCGGCCGAACTCCCATGAGCCGTAAGGCATTCGCCGCTTCGAGGCCGAGCAGGCCGCCGCCGATCACCACACCGCTGGCACCGCCGTGGGCCCGAATCGCGTCCAGGTCGTCGATCGTGCGGTAGACGAAGCAGTGCGCGCGGTCATGCCCAGAGACCGGGGGCACGAACGGGTAGGAGCCGGTGGCCAGCACCAGGGCGTCGTAGTCCTGCACGAAGCCCTGCGCGGTGACGACTTTCCGGGCCGCGCGGTCGATCTCCACGACCTTGTCGCCCAGCCGGGTCTCCACGTCCACCGGCGGCAGGCTGAGCTTGTCGGCGTCCCAGCCGTCCACGTACGAGGACAGTGCCACCCGGTCGTAGGCCGGACGCGGCTCCTCGGCCAGCACGACGACGCGCCAGTCGCCGCCGCGCTCGGTCAGCGTGCGCACGAGGTGGTGGCCCACCATCCCGTTGCCGATCACGACCAGTGTCCGCGTCATGCGGCCAATGCTGGGCAGAAACCGTGACCCCGCCGGGTCACCCGGGTTGCCTGCGGGTTACGTGGTGCTCCCACCGCAGGTCAGAAACTGGTGCGCGTCAGACGATGTCGAGAATCTGGGTGGTGGCCCGCTCCAGGCCACGCAGCGACTGCGAGGTCGAGCGCGGGTGCAGAGCGTGCACGGCCAGCCGGAACAGCAGCGCCCGGACCAGCGCCTGCGGCCACTCGGCCAGGTGCGCCCAGCGCTTGAGGATGCCCTGGTCGGCCCCGCCCCAGGCCAGCGCGTCCACCACGATCACCGCCGCCGCCCACTCCGGCGGCCGCCAGAACGGCGCGAAGTCGATCAGCACCGGCGGCGCGGTGCCGGCGAACAACACGTTGCCGAACAGGTCACCGTGCACCACCTGGGACTTCAGCCCGATCGGCACCCGGGACGGGGCCACCAGCTCGAACAGCCGGCCACCCTTGTCGTGGTCGAGCTCCACCAGCTCCTCGCCCCAGGCGGCGCGGTCGGCGGTGGCGAAGACGTCCTTGCGGGCGTCCAGGAACCGCGGCCGCGGCAGCGTGTCGGTGGCCCCGTGCAGGCGGACCGACACCGCGACGACCTCGTCGTGCTTGGGCTCGGCCCGGCCGGACAGGTAGCGGGTGGCGGACCAGCCGCCGACGACCCAGCGGCCGTCCGTCGAGCGCAGGGGGCGGCCCAGCCGCAGGTTGTCCACGGTCAGCCCGTCCAGCGTCTGCGCCACCCAGGCCGCCTCCGCCGGGTTGGGCGCCGGCCGGATCGCCGCTTCGCCGCAGCGCCAGACCGGACCGCCGTCGATCAGCTCCGGCTCCACGCCCCTCGCGCCGAAAGCCGCGCACACATGTGGCGGCGGAGGCTGCAGGGAGGTCGTCACAGCCCGCGACGCTACCTTGCCGCGCCGCGAAAAGGGGGGACCGCCACCAGGTGTCTTCAACGCAGTGAAGGGACCATTCCTGACGTTGAACGAGAGGAATGCCCCCTTCCTGACATCCAACGCGTCAGGGAGGGGCATTCCTCTCGACTACTGTCAGTAGGTGGGCAGGCTGGGGTCGACCTCGCGGGCCCACGCCAGCACACCGCCGCCGACGTGCACGGCGTCGGAGAAACCGGCCTGGTGCAGGGCCGCCAGGGCCTCCGCGGACCGGGCGCCGGACTTGCAGTGCAGCACCAGCGGCTTGTCCTGCGGCAGCTCGGAGAACGCCTCGCCGGACAGGATCCGGTCCTTGGGGATCAGCACCGAGCCCGGGATCTTGACGATCTCGTACTCGTGCGGCTCCCGCACGTCCACCAGCAGGAAGTCCTCACCCGCGTCGATCTTCTGCTTGAGCTCCAGCGGGGTGATGGTGTGGCCGGCCGCGGCGGACCGGGCGTCGTCGGAGACGACGCCGCAGAACGCCTCGTAGTCGATCAGCTCGGTGATCGGCTTGGCCTCCGGATCCTTGCGGATCTTGATGGTCCGGTAGGTCATCTCCAGCGCGTCGTACACCATCAGCCGACCCAGCAGGGTCTCGCCGATGCCGGTGATCAGCTTGATCGCCTCGGTCACCATGATCGAGCCGATGGACGCGCAGAGCACGCCCAGCACGCCGCCCTCGGCACAGGAGGGGACCATGCCGGGAGGCGGCGCCTCCGGGTAGAGGTCCCGGTAGTTGAGGCCCTGGCCGTTCGGCGCGTCGTCCCAGAACACGCTGGCCTGGCCCTCGAACCGGAAGATCGAGCCCCACACGTACGGCTTGCCCAGCAGCACGGCGGCGTCGTTGACCAGGTACCGGGTGGCGAAGTTGTCCGTGCCGTCCAGGATCAGGTCGTAGTCCCGGAACACGTCCAGCACGTTGTCCGCTTCCAGGCGCAGCTGGTGCAGGTTCACCTTGACGAACGGGTTGATCTCGGCGATCGAGTCGCGGGCCGACTCGGCCTTGGGCCGCCCGACGTCGGACTGCCCGTGGATCACCTGTCGCTGCAGGTTGGACTCGTCGACGACGTCGAACTCCACGATGCCCAGCGTGCCGACCCCGGCCGCGGCCAGGTACAGCAGCGCCGGGCTGCCGAGGCCGCCGGCGCCGACCACCAGCACCTTGGCGTTCTTCAGCCGCTTCTGCCCGTCCACCCCGACATCCGGGATGATCAGGTGGCGGCTGTAGCGCTCGACCTCTTGTTTGGTCAGCTCCGCGGCTGGCTCAACGAGCGGCGGAAGCGGCATCTGCTCCTCCTCGACGCAGGGGGAATTCATCCTGCCCCCACTTCAACGTCCAGCCTGCCCCACTGTCTTCCCCATGGGAAAGTCGTCTCACTGGTTGGACTGGCCGCCCGGTGAGCCCTGCGGATTGGGCCAGGCGTTGGGTCGGCACACCTTGCCGTCCTTGGTCACCGCGGTCCGGTTGTACGGGTCGGCCTGGTTGAGCTGCCACACGTAGTCGTCGGACACGCCGAAGGTCTGCTGCATCATCACCGGGGCCAGTCCGCCCTCGGTGGAGCAGCCCACGTGCGGGTTGTTGAACACGTGGCCGACCTCGTGGTTGATGGCGTACTCGCGGTACAGGCCGATGTCGCCGTTGAAGGCCAGCGCGCCTCGGATCCAGCGGGACAGGTTGATCACGACCCGCTTGTAGGTCGGGTTCCAGCAGGACGCCTCGTACTGGATCTGGTAGCCGCACATGTCCGGCCGGTGGTCGGTGTTGGGCGTGGTCAGGCTGACCACGAAGTCGGGGTTGTGGAACTCCGGCCCGACCCGCTGCAGCGAGATCGAGCCGCCGCCGATCCAGCTGCGCGGATCGGACAGGATGTTCTCCACGGTCTTGGCGAACGCGTCGTCACCGCCGTAGGCGGAGGCGTCGATGCCGTCCTCGACGGCGATCGCGTAGTGATAGAGCTTCGGCCCGCTGCCGACCTTCGAGCCGCTGCCCGGCACCAGGTGCCAGGTGCCGGCGCCGGCCTGCGGGAACGAGTCGCCCTGGGGCAGCACGGCGGTGCCCGTCTTCGGGTCCACCGGCACAGCCGAGTTCTCGGTGGCCACCGGCGGGCCCGAGGTGGCGGCGGGGTTCTGCGCGGCCAGGCCGTCGATGCCGCCGCCGTTCGTGTCGGACGAGGGCGTGCGGGCGACGTTGAACACGACCAGGGCCGTCACCACGACCAGCACCGGCAGGGCGTAGACCCGCCAGCCGTAGGTGGCGGCGAAGCCCTTCACGCCCTTGCGGGGCTTGCCGCGGCCGGGCTCGGGCTTGTCCTCCTTGCCCTCCGGACGCCACGACGCGGCCAGCGGCTGGGCCGCGGTGCGGCGGCCGCCGCTGCGGTAGCGCTCCTCCGGGGGACGACGGGTCACGGCCGGACGGATAGGCGAGACCTTGCTCGGCGTGGGCTTCGCGGGGCTGCCCTCGCCACGGCCTTCCTCAGTCGTCCGGGTCACCGACTCAGAGTGCCACATCCGTGACTGGGCGCCACGCAGGCGGGGCTCACCACTGGGCTCGGTCCACGGCCTCCCACATGCCCAGAACGGCCCGCGCGACCGTGACCGGACGCTCGATCTGGGCGCAGTGCCCGACCCGGGGCAGCACCAGCAGCCGACCGCGTTGCAGCAGCTGAGCGGTTCGCGGGGCCTTGCGCACGCTGACCAGGCGGTCTTGCGCGCCCCACACCACCAGCGAGGGGGCCGTGACCTTCGGCACCACCCGCCACATCGACCTGTGGGCGGGGGCCAACCAAGATCGAATCAACCCGATCGTGGTGGCCGCGAGGGCCGACCGGTAGTACGGCAGGCCGTTGCGCTCGATCGTCTCGCGAACGCCCTGGTCCACCCGGTGGTCCGGGACGACCGAGGGCTGGGCGAAGCACAGCCGCAGGATCTGCAGCGACTGCTCGCGCGGCGTCATCGAGGCCAGCCGGCGGCGCACCCGGTCACCGATGACCGGCACGAAGGCCAGCGGCATCATCGGGTTCGCGCAGCGCCGCAGGTCGGGGCGCAGATCCGGCACGGCCGGGGAGATCAGTGTGAGCGAGCGCACCAGGTCCGGCCGCTGCGCGGCGACCGCCAGCGAGACCGCACCGCCGAGCGAGTTGCCGAACAAGTGAACCGGCTCGTCCAGGCCGTCCAGGAAGCGCAACACCGTGTCGGCGTGCGCGCCCATGCTGAAGTCATAGCCGTCCGGCGGCGGCGTGCGGCCGAATCCCGGCAGGTCGAGCGCGAGGCCGTCGACCCTGGCCGACAGCTGGCCGGCGAAGTCCGTCCAGTTTGTCGAGGAGCCGCCCAGGCCGTGCACGAAGACCGCCTTCGGTGCGTCCGGGCTGGGCCCCGGCGTGCGACGGACATGCAGCGTCACGCCGCCGGAGGTCATCATCTCGCCCGGCCAGGGCGGGATCGTCAGATCGAGCGGGGGCAGCGCCGCCGTGGAGAGGGGCACGCTGGTCAGCGACTGCGTCCGCGGGCGCGCGGGCAGGGTCAGCGGGATGCCGGCTCCGAGTGGCGCGGCCGCGGATACGGTCGTCATACCCCAATGATGCCTCCTGTTCACCTCGGGAGCGAAGTTCCGACACCTTCCGTACATGTGCAGACCTAGGGAAGTCACCACAGGCCGCTACCGACGAGTAAGGTTTGTTGACCCGGCCGATCTGACTCGATCAGGGTGGGCGACGCTGGCGGGAGGCGAGATGACGGAGACGGCACAACAGGGCATCGGGCGAGGAGTGCGGCTGCCCAGGTCGGCACGACGCGCCCAGCTGCTGGCCGCCGCGCAGGACGTGTTCGTGGCAAACGGTTACCACGCCGCCGCCATGGACGAGATCGCCGAGCGGGCCGGCGTCAGCAAGCCCGTGCTGTACCAGCACTTCCCCGGCAAGCTCGAGCTCTACCTCGCGCTGCTGGAGAGCCATGTCGACGCCCTGGTCGCCTCGGTCCGCCAGGCCATGGAGTCCACCACCGACAACAAGCAGCGCGTGGTGGCCGCGGTCAGCGCCTTCTACGACTTCGTCGACAACGAGGGCCAGGCCTACCGCATGGTCTTCGAGTCCGACCTGCGCGGCGAGCCCGCCGTCCAGCAGGCCATCGAGCGCGCCACCTCGGCCAGCGTCGACGCCATCACCGAGACCATCATGGCCGACGCCGCCCTCGACCGGGACCGCGCGCGCCTGCTCGCCGTCGGCCTCACCGGCCTGAGCCAGGTCACCGCCCGCTTCTGGCTCGACACCGACCGCCGGGTCTCCAAGGAAGACGCCGTCGCCCTGATCTCGACGCTGGCCTGGCGCGGCATCGGCGGCGGCTTCCCCCTCCAGCACTGAGTCTTTGGCGACGCCTCCGGCGTCGCGGCTCGGCCCCCGGGTAGCCGATGCCTCGCCCAGGGCGAAGCATCGGCGGGGCCTCGCACTCTTCGGGGGTTGTCGGCCGGCTCACAACGTTCTGCCGGCCGGCCACTGGAGACGTGGCGTCACTTCGCACACAGCGCCGCCAAGCCTTTGACCCGCACCCAACCGGCGAAGGCCCCCTCCAGCACCGAAAACAGCCCCCGCCCTATCCCAAGGGGGGCTGGCCCAGGCCTCCAGGATACCGGGACAGGCCCGATGGTGATCTTGGAGAAAGGGTGCCTGTGGATAGGGCGAGGGGCTGTGGACAAGCGATGATCCGCTGGTCAGACCAGGGCTACGGCCTGCCAGATCTTGCGGCTGGAACCGCCGATGAGGTTGTTCTCCCCCAGGAATGAGGTGAGCTTGGAGCCGGCCCAGCGGAGGGTGTCCCGGTAGTGGGGATTGGCCCACGCGACGCGGCGGGCTTCGTACGGGTCGAGGCCGACGGCCCGGTAAACCCGCGGGTGGATCAGGGATCGAGTGACGATGAAGGCGGTCCGGGCGAGCATGGCGCGGTGGTAGGAGAGGCCCACCCGCGACAATCCCGGCGTGCCGCGGAGAACCTCCTCGCGGGCGTAGCGAACGTGGCGGGCCTCCTCGATGACGTGGATGCGGTTGACCATCCGCACGAGGGGCTGCACAGAGGGGTCGGCCATGGACTCCCGCTGCAGGGCGTCGGTGATCTCCTCGGCGACGAGGATGCCGGCGAACATCGAGGGGCCGAAGGCGATGGACTTGAACAGCCGCCCGAGGCGAAGGCCGGTCTGGCCGGGACCGTAGGCGGGGCAGTCGACCTTCTCGATGAGACGGGCGAACATCACGGAGTGGCGGCACTCGTCGGCGACCTCGGTGAGGGCGTACTGGGTGTGCCGGGTCAGCGGGTCGGAGTTGTAGGAGTGCCGGACGAGCAGCTCCATGAGGATGACCTCGAACCAGATGCCGACCGAAGCGATGCTGGCCAGCTCGTGGCGGGTGAGATCGATGCGCTGCTGCTCGGAAAGCCTGTCCCACAACGGAGTCCCGTACAGGGAGCTGCGGTGGGCCGGCAGGAAGTACTTGTCGGGCAACAGGTCGGCGGCCCAGTCGATGTCGACGTCGGGGTCGTAGGAGTTGCGGGCGGACGAGTTGAGCAGGCGCTCGGCGGTCCGCTCACGGTCGGCGATCACGCGAGTCCTCCGATCCGGGCGGTGACTTCCAGCCCGCGTTCGAACGGCAGCATGTGGCCGGCGCCGGGATAGATCACCAGCTCCGAGTCGGGCAGCTCGGCGGCGATCAGCCGTGAGTGACCGGCGGGAGTGAGGCGGTCGGCGCCGCCGGCCAGGACGACGGTGGGGATGTCCCGGAACGCAGCCAGGGCGGCGCGGCGTTCGTGGTCACGGAGCGAGGCCCGGAAACCGACCATCGAAGCGGGATGGACCCGGGCGACCTGCTCGGCCGCGGCGGCGACGTCCTCCCGCCGGGGCCGGGGACCGAACAGCAGCCAGCGCAGCCCGGGCTCGGCCAGCCGGGGCTTGGCCAGCAGGGACCGGTGCTCCAGCTTGGCCAGCTTCGAGTTCACGAGGCGTTCGCCGCGCATGACGACCCGCGCCACTGGCCCCGGCAGACCGAGGCTCAGCGAGTCCAAGCCGCCGGAAGAGGTTGCCACGAAGGCGGCGCCGGTAACGCGGGACGCGATCAGGTCGGGGTTTCGTTCCGCCAGCGCCATCATGGTCATGCCGCCGATGGAGTGCCCGGCGAGCACGACGCGACCGGTCGGCACGCGGTCCACGATCAGCTCGGCCAGGTCGTCGGCGAGCTGGGCGATGGTGGCGGTGCCGGTCACCGCGGGCGCCGAGCCGCCGTGCCCGCGGTGGTCGAAGCGCAGCACCCGGACGGTCCGCGACAGGGTCGCGGCCACGCGGTCCCACGAGGTGTGGTCGAGGGTCCAGGCGTGCACTAGGACAACAGTGGTCGAGACGTCCGCCGGACCCTCGTCGACCACGTGCAGCGCGGTGCCGTCAGAGGTGACGAACCGGCTGCGCGCGGCCACGTCCCAGGGCGTCACCGAACGAGGAAGGACTTGCGCCACAACGACATCCCCGGGTTGCCGACGAGACCCACCTCGTCGAGGAAGCTCATGATCCGCTCACCGGCCCAGTGGATGGTGTCGCGGTAGTGCGGGTTGTGCAGCGCCGCCTGCTCGCCGACCTTGGGATCGATGCCCACGGCGGCGTAGACCCGCGGGTTGATGATGCTGCGGCAGATGAAAAAGCCCACCAGTGCGGTCAGCTCCCGTTGGTACATCAGCTCGGTGCGGCCCATCTTCGCCATGCCCCGCACCACTTCCTCGCGGGCGAACCGGACGTGCCGGGCCTCCTCGAGGACGTGGATCCGGTTGACCATGCGCACCAGCGGCTGCACCGACTCGTCCTGCATGGCCTCGCGCTGCATGCGGTCGAGGATCTCCTCGGCCACCAGGATGGAGCCGTACATGGCCGGCCCGTAGCCGATGGTCGGCAGCAGCTTGCCCAGCTGGTGCACGTAACGCTTCGGCCCGTAGGCCGGGCAGCCGACCCGCTCCACCATGCGGGCGAACATCGTCGAGTGGCGGCACTCGTCAGCGACCTCGGTGAGGGCGTACTGTGCGTGCCGCGTCGTGGGATCGGCGTTGTAGACGGCCTTGACCAGCATCTGCATCAGCAGCACCTCGAACCACAGCCCGACGCTGGCCACGCTGGCCACCTCGTGCTTGGTCAGCTCGATGCGCTGCTGCTCGGTGAGGCCGTCCCACAGCTCCGTGCCGTAGAGCGAGCTGCGGTGGGCCGGGATGTAGTACTTGTCCTCGGCCAGCGGCGCCGCCCAGTCGATGTCCACCTCGGGGTCGTAGAACTTGTCGGCCGAGGAGTTGAGCAGCCGTTCGGCGGTCTTCTCCCGGTCGGCGACCTTCAACGATCGAGCCATCGCTCCTCCGCCCAGACCAGTTCGATTAGTGTTACCGGAAGTAACGGTAACTCTGGTAGCGTGGGTCACATGGGTCGAGCTGTCAAGAGGTCTCCGGACGGCGGGGACGCACGCCGCGAGCGGTGGCGGGCACACCGCGAGGCCAGGCGCGAGGAATTCGTGGACGCCACCATCCGGGCGCTGACCAAGCACGGCCCCGAGGTCGGCATGGACGAGATCGCGGCCGAGGCCGGCGTGACCAAGCCGGTGCTCTACCGGCACTTCGCCGACAAGTCCGACCTGTACCTGGCCGTCGGCCAGCGGGGCACCGACCTGCTGATGAACCGGCTCAAGCCGGCCCTGGTCGACGAGGGCACGCCGTACGAGCGGATCTACCGCGCGGTCGACTCCTACCTGGCCACCATCGAGGAGTTCCCCGAGCTCTACCACTTCGTGGTCCGGCGCTCGTTCACCGACAAGCCGGTCGAGACCGACATCGCCACCGAGGACAAGCGGATCATCGCCAACACCCTCGCCCGGCTGCTCGGCGACTACCTGCGGGCCTTCGACATGGACTCCGGCGGCGCCGAGCCCTGGGCGCACGCGGCCGTCGGCATGGTGCAGAGCGCCGGCGACTGGTGGCTGGAGCGGCAGTCGATGACCCGGCAGAGCCTGAGCGACTACCTCACCAAGATCATCTGGTTCGCGGTGGACGGCCTGCTGCGCTCCGGCGGCATCGTCGTCGACCCGCAGATGCCGCTGAGCCTGGACCCGAGCCCGCCGCTGCGCCTGGTGCAGCCCGACACACCACAGGGAGACAAGGGCGATGACCGACGAGCACGGGGATGAGGGCTACACCGGCGACGCGGTGTTGGTCGACGGTGAGCAGCAGGTCAAGGTGCGTGCCGTGCTTCGCGGCTACTTCCAGCCGATCGACGGCCGCTACCACTGGTACGGCCGGCTCGACGCCGACCAGGCGGTGACCGACCTGGTCGAGGGCGGCCGCAAGGAACTGCTGCTGCGCACCCCGGAGGGCGAGGCCACGGCCACGCTGTCCGACCCGGACCCGTGGCAGCGCTACCGGGTCACCGGCACGTCCAGGCCGCCGTTCGCGGTGGAGGCCGTGCCGGCCCACGACTGAGCCGACAAGACCTGGGCCAGGACGCGACAACGGCCCGGTCGGCGGTTGCCGACCGGGCCGTTCGCTGCGGTCGCCTTAGGCGAAGCCGACCTTGCGCGCGTCGGACGCGCCGATCTCGACGTAGGAGATCCGCGCCGACGGGATGACGAAGCGGCGGCCCTTGTCGTCGGCCAGCGTCAGCACCGACTGCTTACCGTCCAGCGCCTCGGCGACGAGCGCCTCGACCGCCTCCGGCGACAGGTCGCTGTTGACGAGGAGCTCCCGAGGGCTCTCGACGACGCCGATCTTGATCTCCACGCTGACCTC
Source organism: Kutzneria sp. CA-103260 (assembly GCF_018263855.1). Lineage (GTDB taxonomy): Bacteria > Actinomycetota > Actinomycetes > Mycobacteriales > Pseudonocardiaceae > Kutzneria. Next base: position 7,745,308 of record NZ_CP073318.1, read on the forward strand.
CGGATCCGTGCAATTCTCGATGTCAAGGCTAGTAGAGCCGGTGACACCCCCGCGGCACCGACCCATCAGCCCACGGCGAACACCCCGCGAGTCCCGCTCTCAGGCAACTGAATGTCGAGTTCCGGAACTCGACACATGGCTGCTCGAGAGCGGGACTCGCGGGGGTTCAGCCCAGGCCTAGGGCGGACATGCGCTTGGTGTGGGACTGCTGCAGACGCTTGAACAGGGCGCCGATGCCGGCCAGGTCGCCGGAGCCGCGGATGATCAGCTCGGCCAGCGCGTCCCGCTCGGCGGCGACGTGCTGGGCCTGGGTCAGGGCCTCGCCGAGCAGCCGCCGGCCCCACAGGGTGAGCCGGTCGCGGACCTTGCGGTCGGCCTCGCAGGCGGCCTTGACCTCACGCTCGGCGAAGGCCGAGTGCCCGGTGTCGGCCAGCACCTCCAGCACCAGCTTCTGGGTCGGCTCGTCCAGCCAGCCGGCCACCTCCCGGTAGAAGTCGGCGGCCAGGCCGTCGCCGACGTAGGCCTTGACCAGTGATTCGTGCCACGACCGGGGCGCGGTGGACGCGTTGAACGCGTCGAAGGCGGCCGCGAACGGCTGCATCGCGTCGGCGACGGCCACGCCGTGCTCCCCCAGGTACCGCTCCAGCAGCTGGTAGTGGCCGATCTCCGCGGCCGCCATGCTGGACAACGCCGCCCGCCCCGGAAGTGTCGGCGCGCTGCGGGCGTCCTCGGCCAGCCGATCGAACGCCGACAGCTCGCCGTAGGCCAACACCCCCAACAGATCCGCGACGCCGTCAGCCAGAACCTCGTCCGCCTCGCTCATATCCGCAGAGCGTAGCCGCCGCGGGACGAGCCAAAACCACGTCCGGGCAGGTAGACTCCCGCCCTGACGCCTGGTAATGGCGGCGGCGCGACCTGGGATGACCCCACGAGTCCCACTGCCGACCGGGCTGACCGAGCACGGCGGTGAGACAGAGCCGCCATGTGGACAGGGTGCGCGCACGACAACCTCGTCGGCCCTCCCGCGACCCGCCGGGCGAGACACAACGCCCGGGGCGTGGTCGAGCGGCCCAGCCAGGCCGGTGCGCGCTGGTACGAGAGAGGCGATCACTCTGACCGTCAGCAACAACACCCGGCTGGACCCGGTGACGCTGGAGCACAGCGAGGCCGGCCTGCCCGAGGTCGACACGTCCCATCCGCTCACCGCCGGCGCGCCCGTGCGCACCGAGGCGCCGACCTTCGCCGAGCTGGGCGTGCGCGAGGAGATCGTGCGCGCGCTGGCCGAGGCCGGCATCGAACGAACGTTCGCAATCCAGGAGCTTACCCTGCCGATCGCGCTCGCCGGTGACGACGTCATCGGCCAGGCGCGCACCGGCACCGGCAAGACCCTGGGCTTCGGCGTGCCGCTGCTCCAGCGCATCGTCACGCCGGCCGACGGCGTGCCGCAGGCGCTGGTCGTGGTGCCGACCCGCGAGCTGTGCCTACAGGTCACGCACGACATCACCGACGCCGGCAAGCACCTGGGCATCCGGGTCGAGGCCATCTACGGCGGCCGCCCGTACGAGCCGCAGATCGCCGCCCTGCGCAAGGGCGTCGACGTGGTCGTCGGCACGCCCGGCCGGCTGCTGGACCTGGCCGAGCAGCGCCACCTGGTGCTGGGCAAGGTCCGCAACCTGGTGCTGGACGAGGCCGACGAGATGCTCGACCTGGGCTTCCTGCCCGACATCGAGCGCATCCTGCGCATGGTGCCCGAGCAGCGGCAGACCATGCTGTTCTCGGCCACGATGCCCGGCCCGATCATCAACCTGGCCCGCACCTTCCTCACCCAGCCCACCCACATCCGGGCCGAGGAGAACGACGCCGGCGCGGTGCACGAGCGCACCAAGCAGTTTGTCTACCGGGCGCACTCGCTGGACAAGGGCGAGCTGCTGGCCCGCGCGCTGCAGGCCCGCGAGCGCGGCCTGACGATGATCTTCACCAAGACCAAGCGCACCGCGCAGAAGATCTCCGACGAGCTGGCCGAGCGCGGCTTCGCGGCCGCCGCCGTGCACGGCGACCTGGGCCAGGGCGCGCGCGAGCAGGCGCTGCGGGCGTTCCGCTCGGGCAAGGTGGACGTGCTGGTCGCCACCGACGTCGCCGCCCGCGGCATCGACGTCGAAGGTGTGACGCACGTCATCAACTACCAGTGCCCCGAGGACGAGAAGACCTACGTGCACCGGATCGGCCGCACCGGCCGGGCCGGCCGCGAGGGCGTGGCCGTCACCCTGGTCGACTGGGACGAGGAGCCGCGCTGGAAGTCCATCTCGGACGCGCTGGGCCTGAACATCCCGGAGCCGGTGGAGACCTACTCGACCTCCGCGCACCTGTTCACCGACCTCGACGTGCCCGAGGACGCGACCGGCCGGCTGCCGCTGAGCCAGCGCACCCGGGCCGGGCTGTCGGCCGAGGTCGAGGAGGACCTGTCCGGCGGCAAGAAGACCCGCAACCGCCGCCGCGCCGGCCGCGGTGGCGCGTCCCGCCCGGCCGGCCAGGGCCAGGCCGCGGCTGACGGCGAGGAGACCGCCGAGACCAAGCCGCGCCGCAAGCGCGCGCGTACCCGCAGCCGCGGCGGTGTGGTGCAGGGCGAGGCCGCGCCGGCCGACGAGCCGCAGGCCAGCACCGACGACGCGGCCAAGTCGGACCGGCCGCGCCGGGTGCGCCGCCGCCGTCGTTCGGGCGCCGACGTGGCCGCCGGCGAGCAGGCCAACACGGGCGACACGGAGCGTTCGGCAGACTAGGGCCCGTGGAGAGCCCCGAGGAGAGCGCCCCCGTGGCCGCCGAGGTCGAGGAAGACGTGCTCGACGAGTCCGCCGAGCACGTCCCGCCACCGGCGCCCGCGGGCCCGCGCACGCGGTTCCGGCGCAAGCGCGACTACGCCGTGGTCGTGCTGATCGTGCTGCTCGTCGCCGGCGGTGCCACCCTGTGGTGGCGCAGCTCCGACGCGGCCGCGACGGTGTCGGAGACCGGCTCGACCAACGTCACCGTGCCGCCGAAGCCAGGCGCCGTGCCGGCCGAGTTCAAGCAGCTGTGGCAGGCGCTGAGCGGGTCCACGCCCGACCCGGTGGTGGTCGGCCCGACCGCGGTCACCGGCGACAAGCACACCGTGACCGGGCACGACCCGGTGACCGGCGCGGTCCGGTGGAGCTACGACCGCACCAACCTCGACCTGTGCACGGTGTCCGCGGCCTGGGGCAAGGCGATGGCCGTCTACCGCAAGACGCACAACTGCAGCGAAGTCACCGAACTGGACGCGGTCACCGGCAAGCGCGGCGCGCAGCGCAACGGCGACGCCGAGCTGAACACCCAGCTGATGTCCGACGGCACATTCGTCTCCACCAGCGGCAGCAAGCTGGTCGACACCTGGCGGTCCGACCTGGTGCAGACCCAGCAGTACGGCACCGTGACCGCGCAGGTGAACCACGACAAGCAGCCGCGGCTGAACTGCGTGTACAGCTCGGAGCTGGCCGGCCCGAACCTGCTGGGCGTGCTGGAGCGCTGCCCCGACGAGCAGTTCAACCGGTTCACCGTGCTGCGGCCGGGCGGCACCGAGAGCGACGCCGAGAAGCCGAACGTGCTGTTCAGCGTGCAGGTGCCGGGCGACGGCGGCCGTATCGTGGCGCTCACCGACCAGCGTGAGGCGGTGGCGCTGCCCAACCCGAGCCGGCTGGTGATCTGGAACAACACCGGCTCCCAGGTGGAGACCGTGCCGCTGAACGGCGTCGACCTGTCGGCCACGCCCAACACGATGGTCCAGCCGACCGTCATGTTCACCTGCATCCAGCAGCCGCAGCCGGCCACCGACTGCGAGCCGAACAGCTGGACCACCACCAACAGCATCGGGGCACGGGTCGTCACCTGGTTCACGGGCACCAAGACCGTGGCGCTGTCCGGGTCCACACTGGAGCCGATGTGGACGGTGGACGGCGCGTTCGGCCCGGGCACGGTGTACGCGGACAAACTGCTGATTCCGGTGCCGGGTGGGCTGGCCGTGTTGGACCCGGCCACTGGGGTGCGCGGCCCGGACGTGAAGGTGGACCGCAAGGGCTACCAGGGGCAGGTGCGGCTGACCACGCTCGGCGACGTGCTCTTCGAGCAGCGTGGCGACACTCTCGTCGCGATGCGCTGATCCGGTACTACACGCTACGTGCAGCGTGCGGCAGACTTCGAGTCATGACCGCCGTGCCGCCGTCCCCGCTGACCCCCAATCGCGCCGGCCGGGTTGACCTGCCCGGCCGCTACGGTTCGATCGCCGCGCTGCGGGCCCCCGCCGCCGGTACGGATCTGGGCGCGACGGCGCTGCTGGTGCCCGGCTACACCGGCTCCAAGGAGGACTTCGCGCCGCTGGTCGACCCGATCGCCGACGCCGGCGTCGAGGTGCTGGCCATCGACCTGCCCGGCCAGTACGAGTCGCCGGGGCCGGACCAGGAGGCGGCCTACCGGCCGGCGGCGCTGGGCACGGTGCTGGCCGACCTGGTCGCCAAGATCGCCGCCGACGGCCGCCGGGTGCTGCTGCTCGGCCACTCCTACGGCGGGTTGGTGGTGCGGGCCGCCGTGCTGGCCCATGCCCCGGTCACCGGCCTGACGCTGATGGACTCGGGGCCGGCGGAGCTGCCGCCGGGCGACCGCCGCAGCGCTCTGGACACCGGCGAGGCCGTATTGCGCGAGCACGGGGTGGAGGCCGCGCACCAGGTGCTGGAGTCGCGGGCCGCGGAGGATCCGGGCTGGGCCGAGGTGCCGGTCGAGCTGAAGGAGTTCAAGCGCAAGCGTTTCCTGCGCTCCACCGCCGCCGGGCTGCTCGGCATGGCCGACGGCCTGCGCTACGAGCCAGACCTGGTGACCAAGCTGGCCGCCGCGCTGCGCACCGGCGGCGCGTCGGCGCTGGTGATCTGCGGTGAGCAGGACGACGCGTGGTCGGTGGCCTCGCAGCGGGACATGGCCGACCGCCTCGACGCCGACTTCGCCGTGGTCACCGGGGCCAAGCACTCCCCCAACACGGAGAACCCGGACGGCCTGCTCGGCACCCTGCTGCCCACCTGGCGCGCCTGGCTCGCCGACGCGCTCTGACCCCAAGTCAACGCTGTGAAGGGGGCATTCCTGGCGTTGAACGCCAGGAATGCCCCCTTCCGAACGTCAAAACCGGGGTATCAGGACCACCAGAACAGCCACAGCGTCGCGGCGGCGTCGAGCAGGACGGCCAGGCAGGCCAGGGCGGACACGACGCCGGCGCGGCGGTCGGCGGCGCGTTGCAGCAGCACGGCGATCACGGCGGCCACCGCGTGCCCGGCGACGGCCGGCCAGCCGAGGCCGGGATATCCCTGTAACTGGAAGAAGATTTGCGACGCCAGCACGGCCAGCAGCAGGATCACCACACACGCGGCGACCGCGCCGCTGGCGCCGCGCAGCACGCTGCGGCGAGGTGTCGTCCGGGGCTCGGGCTCGGTCATCGTCTTGGTCACGTCACCTCCTACGGCGCGAGCATCGACCATGGCTCAAGGTCCTCGGCGACCGCCGAGCCCTCCGGGCAGCTGCGCCGGAAGTCGCACCAGGAGCACTGCCGGCCGGGCGCCGGCGGGAACAGGATGTCGGGATCGCCGCCCGCGGCCAACGTGTCGCCGGCCACCGTGAGTTCGTCGGCGCTCTCCTCGGCGCGGGCGACGTGCCGGGCGAGCGAGTCGTCGGTGTGCTCCCATGCTGCCACCGACCGCGTCGGCAGATGGTGAAGCTCGACCCGGTGGCACTGCTTGCGCAGCGTGCGACGGGCCGCGATCGCATACAGGGCAAGGGCTTGTGAGCCGCGGGCGTCGTCGGTGGTCAGCGCGTGCCGGCCGGTCTTGTAGTCGACGATGACCAGTTCGCCTTCCCGGACGTCAATCCGGTCGACCCGGCCCTCGGCGATGATTCGCCCGGCCGGCGCGGAAACCCAGCGCTCCAGGCCGATCGGGTCGGCGCTGACGTCGGTGTCCTCGACGTACTGCGACACCCATTGCCTTGCCCGGTCCCGGTATTCGGCCTGCTGGTCGATGTCGCGGAAGCCGTCGCCCTTCCAGTTGCGGGTGACCATGGCCGCGGCCTGCTCGGGTGTTCGCCGTACCACGGGCAGGTCGAAGAAGGCCCGCAGGGCGTTGTGCACCACCGCGCCCAGCGTGTTGTGGGCCCAGCCGCCGGCCCGCGGCGGGGTGGGCCGGTCCAGGTAGGCCATCCGGTAGCGGCGTCGGCAGTCCGTCCAGGTGGCGAGCTTGGCGGGCGTGACGCGCACCAGTTTGGGCGGCATGCTCTCGAACAGTCCGAGCTGATCTGGCACCGACCCACCGTAGCGGTCAGGCCGCGCCCGAGATGAACCCCTTCACCGAGTCGGCCACCAGCTGCACGGCGATGGCCGCCAGCAGCAGACCGGCGATCTTGGCGACCAGCACGATGCCGCTGTCCTTGATCAGGCGGATGAGCAGGCTGGAGTAGCGCAGCACCAGGTAGTTGATCAGGTGCACGGTCAGGATGGCCGCCGCGAGGGCCAGGTAGCTGGCGGCCTGCCCGTCGGCCTGCCGCACGAACACGATGGTCGCCGCGATCGCGCCCGGGCCGGCCAGCAGCGGCGTGCCCAGCGGGACCAGCGCGATGTTGACGTCCTCGACGGCCTCGGGCTCGGTGGCGCCCTTGCCGGTCAACAGGTCCAGCGCGATCAGCAACAGCAGCAACCCGCCCGCACCCTGCAGGGCCGGGATGCCGATGCCGAGGTAGGACAGGATGGCCTCGCCGCCGATGGCGAACAGCGAGATCACCGCCAGCGACACCAGCACGCCCTGCCGGGCCGCCTTGTTGCGGGCCTCCCGGCTGCGCCGGCCGACCAGGCTCAGGAACACCGGGATGTTGCCCGGCGGGTCCATGATCACGGTCAGCGTGATGGTGGCGGTCAGGTAGAGGCCCAGGTTGAAGATCACCCGACGACCACCGGCGCGCCGCTGGCCTTGTCGACCAGCGCGTCCAGCATCTCCGGGGCGGTCGTCTCCTGGCCGAGCCGCACGGTCTTGTTGGTGCCGTGGTAGTCGCTGGACCCGGTGACCAGCAGCGACAGATCGGCGGCCAGGGCCCGCAACTGCTGCCGGGTCGGCTCGTCGTGGTCGGGGTGGTCGACCTCCACCCCGGACAGGCCCCGGTCGGCCAGATCGGCGATCACCGAGGCGGTCACGATCGGGCCCCGGCGACGGGCGAACGGGTGGGCCAGCACCGTCACGCCGCCGGCGTCGGCGATCATGTCGATCGCCGTCCCGACCGGGGTGTCCGTACGCGGCACGTGGTAGCTGCTGCCGGTGCCCAGGTACTTGGCGAACGCCTCGTCCACGGACCGCACGGCGCCGCCCCGCATCAGCGCCTGGGCCAGGTGTGGCCGGCCGCCGGGCGAGTCGGCCGGCAGCCGGTCCATCACGTCGTCGGGGTCCACCGGGAAGCCGTCGGCGGCCATCCGCTCGGCCATCCGCCGCAGCCGCAGCCGGCGCTCCGCCCGCAGCCGGCTCTGCTCGGCCTTCAGCGCCGGCGACTCCGGATCGAACAGGTAGGCCAGCAGGTGCACGGTGCAGGTGCCGCCGAGGCCGTCCGGGGACTCGCAGGACAGCTCCGCGCCCGGGATCAGCCGCATGCCCGCCGGCACCGCCGCCGACGCCTCCGCCCAGCCGGCCGAGGTGTCGTGGTCGGTGATGGCCACGACGTCGAGGCCGGCCGCCGCGGCGGCCGCCATCAGCTCAGCGGGAGAGTCGGTTCCGTCGGAGCAGGCAGTGTGGGCATGCAGGTCGATGGGCACGGTCTCAGCTTGCCTCAGAGGCCCGGCAACCACGAAATATCCGGCGGTCAGGACGTACACCGGCGACCCGAAACCGGCATTCGGTGTGTCGGAGAGCGGGACTCGCCGAGGTGGCGGAACTCGACACTCGGTTGCTGGAGAGCGGGACTCGCCGGGGCACGAAAGAGCCCCGACCGGAGTTCGGCCGGGGCCTTCAGTGTTGGGGAGCGGTTACGGCACCATCTTCTTGCCGCGGGCGGCTCGTTGGGCCTTGATCATCGAGAAGCGCTCGGCCTGCGCCTTCTTGTCCCCGAAGACCAGCTCGGAGATGGCGTCGTAGACCTCTTCCGGCCGCGGCAGGTAGTCGATCTTGTTGAGCGCCTGGATCTGGCCGGCCGACTCCACGATCAGGGTTCCGTAGCCCCACATGCGGCCGCCGAGGCTGCGCTCGTAGGTGAGGTCGGTGACCTTGGTGACCGGCATCATGGCCACCTTGGTCACGAACACGCCACTGGTGATCATGAAGCGCTTGTCGGTGACGACGATGCGCTCCACCCACCACTCAATGACGAAGTAGGCGAACCGCAGCAGCACCAGCAGCGCCGCGTACCACAGGATGTTCTGCACGACCGCCGCGTCCAGCGGCAGCAGGTGCGAGATCAGCACCGCGATGGTCAGCAGCGCCGCCGCCTCGAAGATGTCCCAGAGCAGCGTGGCCCAGTGCCGACGCACCCGGATGACCCTGCGCTCGGTCCCGAGCAGGTACTCGTCTGGATCCCTGGGTGCGAACACGAACGCGTTCCCCTCCCCGCCAGGTGCTTAGAACAGGTTCTGCACGAAACTGATCAGCGCCTCGGCACCGGTGCGAAGCGAGCCAAGGACATTGTGCACCAAGCCCGCGGCCTGCATCGGTGAGCTCACCAAGAAGAAGAGCACCAACGCAACGCCGGCCCAGATGAGGATCTTCTTCAGGTTCACGGCGACCAACCCCGTCCAAGTACTTAAAGCAGCCTTCACACCCTCGCTGCACAAGGTTGTACCGCACCGAGGTTCGCTTCGGGAGGTTTGTACTGCGCACGGGTCAGCGCGGGGCGCACGGAGCGGAAAGTCGCTACGCTCCGTGTTCATGGTCTCGGACGAAAGCCAGCGTACTCGCTGCGTGGGCGGGATCGCACACGACTCGCGCGGCCGGATCCTGCTCGTCAAGCGCGGAAAACCGCCAGGTCAGGGACTCTGGTCGATTCCGGGCGGCCGAGTGGAGCAGGGCGAGTCGGACGAGCGGGCGGTGGCGCGCGAGCTACTGGAGGAAACCGGACTCAGAGTCATCGTCGGTCACCTGATCGGATCGGTGTCCCGTCCGTCCCCGGTGGGCGTTTTTGATATCCATGACTACTCCTGCCAGGCAATAGGCGGCACGCTGCGGGCCGGCGACGACGCCGCCGACGCGGCCTGGGTGGATGCCGAGACCTTCGCCACACTCGAACGCCTCAACCTGCTCACCGACGGCCTCGCGGACGCCCTGACCTCGTGGAACGTCCTCCCCAGCTGATCACTTCTTGATCAACTGGGCAAGGGTGTGGTGTCCCACCAAGAAGTGCCCGAAAGCACCAACGCCGCTACCGCCGCCACGGCGCGTGTGTCACCCGGTGGGAGGCAACCACTCCAGCCGCTGCCCGTGCCGGCCGGTGCGGGCCAGCGCCTGAGCCTGGGGATGCCCGTCCAACCATCGGACCAATCCCAGCACGCCCTCCCCCGGTTCACCCGGAAGATCATCGCGGCCGGGCATCAGCACGTGCAGGGCCGAGTCGTACGGCTCGTCGCTGACCCACCACAGCGGCCGCCCGGCGGCCAGCCGCCCCAGCGCCGCCACGTACTCGCCGGCCCGCTCCCCCGGCCGCAGCCCGCTGTCCACCACGACCAGCGGCAGCTCGGCCGGCAGCCGCCCGGCCGCGTCGGCCAGCCCGTCCACCGGATCGCCGGCGACCAGCTCGGGGCCCTCCTTGGCCAGCATCGTGGCGGCCACGCCCAGCCAGCGCACCCGCTCCGGCTGGTCGGCCCACACGCAGGCCTCCAGCCAGGCGAACTCGTCCGGGTCGTCGGCGTCCACCGGCGCGGCGTCCAGGCCGACCCGGGCCTTGACGGCGAGCTTCTTGGGCAGCGGCGGCGGGTCGCCGCCGAGCACGCAGTGCAGGCCCAGCGGCGTCTTGGTCGGGCCGGCGGCGAACTGCCCGGCGGCTCCGGTCTGGTAGCGGTAGCCGAACTTGTCCATGAGCAGCAGGAAGCCGGCGCACGAGCCGACGGTCAGCAGCGCGACCGGGCCGCGGGCCTGCTTAGCCGCCAGCGCCACCGCCGGGTACACCAGGGCCGCCTTGCGCACGTCGTCGGTGCGCAGCGACCGGGTCGACACCAGCTCCCGGACCCGGTCGGCCCGCTCCAGCACGAACTGCCGCCACATCGGCCAGGTGCCCTCGTCCGGGCCGGACGCGCCGCCGAGGGTGGCGTAGTAGGCCGACAGCGGGTGGATGGGCTCGGCCTGCACCAGCCGGTGCGCCGCGGCCAGCAGCAGCCGCGGGTCGCGGTCGCCGAGCAGGGCCGCGACCTCGGCGTCGTTGGCCGCCCGGCCGGCCAGCAGCTGGTAGAGCGGCGACGCCGCGGCGTCGCGCTCGGCGAACTCCCGCAGCCTGGCCGCGGCCCGTGCCACGCTCACGGCTTACAGCTTCGGCTCGGGACGACCGGGCTGCTCGCCGCCGCGGCTGTCCCCGTAGGAGCGCTTGGGCACCATCACCTTGCGCCGGTACACGCACACCACCGTCCCGTCCTGCTTGTAGCCGCGGGTCTCCACATACACGATGCCGCGGTCGTCCTTGGACTTCGACGGAGTCTTGTCCAGCACCTCGGACTCGCCGTAGATGGTGTCGCCGTGGAAGGTCGGCGCGATGTGCCGCAGCGACTCCACCTCCAGGTTGGCGATGGCCTTGCCCGAGATGTCCGGCACCGACATGCCCAGCAGCAGCGAGTAGATGTAGTTGCCCACCACCACGTTCTTGCCGAAGTCGGTGGTCTCGGCGGCGTAGTGGGCGTCCATGTGCAGCGGGTGGTGGTTCATGGTCAGCAGGCAGAACAGGTGGTCGTCGTACTCGGTGACCGTTTTGCCCGGCCAGTGCTTGTAGACCGCGCCGACCTCGAACTCCTCGTAGTAACGCCCGAACTGCACGTCCACCTCCAGGATGTGGCCCGGACCTCGGTGGCCGGGGACGACAGTGTGGCCCCGCGAGGAGTAGTCTCTGCAACGGTGTGTGAGCGAATCCACCGCTCCACCCGTCGACCTTAGGAGGTGAGGGACGCCAGATGTCCAGTGCCAGTAGTAGGTACCGCGTCCCCGCCGACCAGGTTCACTCGTTCGTGTAACAGCCTGGCCCCGGCCCGGACGCGTTCGCCCTGTTCGAACCGTCCCACCCTGGAGGCCGTATGCCCAGCCTGCCCTCGTTCAGCGGTCTGCGCGGTCGGTCCGCCCGCACCAACGGGCGGGTCGCGCCGCCCATCCCGGTGCCCCTGTCCGCCTATGTCGTGGACTGCGGCGTGTACATCGACGGCAAGCGCCTGCCCGGGCGCTGGACCCACACCGACGCGGTGCGCGAGGTGCGCAAGCGCCACGAGGGCTTCGTCTGGATCGGCCTGTACGAGCCGGACGAGGAGCAGATCCAGGGCGTCGCCGAGACCTTCGGCCTGCACGAGCTGGCCGTGGAGGACGCGGTGCAGGCGCACCAGCGGCCCAAGCTGGAGCGCTACGACGACACGCTGTTCATGGTGCTCAAGACCGTGCACTACATCGAGCACGAATCCCCCAGCACCGCCAACGAGATCGTCGAGACCGGCGAGCTGATGGTGTTCCTGGGCAAGGACTTCGTCGTCACGGTGCGGCACGGCAAGCACGCCGGCGTGGGCACGCTGCGCCGGCGGCTGGAGGACGACCCGGAGCGGCTGGCCATGGGTCCGGCCGCGGTGCTGCACGCCATCGCGGACATGGCCGTGGACTCCTATCTCGCCGTCACCGAGGCCATCGAGGACGACATCGACGAGATGGAGGTGCAGGTCTTCGCGCCCCGCACCAGCGTCGACTCCGAGCAGATCTACCTGATGAAGCGGGAAGTCCTGGAGCTGCGCCGCGCGGTGACGCCGCTGGCGGCGCCGCTGCGCCGGCTGTCCGAGGGCTACATCACCCTGGTGCCCGAGGACGTGCGCTCCTACTTCCGGGACGTCGAGGACCACCTGACCACGGTGTCCGAGCACATCGCCAGCTTCGACGAGCTGCTCAGCACGCTCATCGACGCGGCCCTGGCCAAGATCACGCTCCAGCAGAACACCGACATGCGCAAGATCACCGCGTGGGCCGCGATCATCTCCATCCCGACCATGATCGCCGGCATCTACGGCATGAACTTCGAGGACATGCCCGAGCTGCACTGGCGCTTCGGCTATCCGCTGGCGCTCGGCGTCATCATTCTCGTCTGCCTGCTGCTCTACCGAATACTCCGCCGCAACCGCTGGCTGTGACCCTCACCCCATCGAGCGACCGGAGTCCGACCATGTCCAAGATCCTGAGCAACCCGCTGTTCTGGGTGATGACCGCCGTGCTGCTGTGGCTGGCCACCGTGACCCTGATCATCGCCCGCCAGAACTGACCGTTTTCCCTTACCGGCCAACGTTTTCCCGCCGGACCGGCGGGAAAAAGAAGATCCGGGAAGCAGGCAACCGGAGTCTTCCGGGCGTCGTCTCCTCCATGCCAGGCTGTGCTGGCCTACCAAGGGGGAGAGAGAAAGCCATGAAGCACAAGGGAATTACTGTGTTGGTGCCGCTCGCGCTGGCCAGCGCGGCGGCGCTGGGCCTCAGCCCGGCCGCGCAGGCCGTGCCGCCGACCGTCCAGGGGGACACGCAGCTGGTCACCACGGACACGTGGGGCGACCTGCAACACACCATCCGGCACCCGGACGGCAGTTGGCAGCGCGTGGGCCTCATCCCGGGCTACGGGCACGTCGACTACCTCACGTCGACCTCGCTGCACGGCGAGGACAACGTCGTCGTCGAGTACCACACCGGTCCGTCGAACAACCCGAACATCCAGGCCGCCCGGCTGATCCGCCACGACAACGGGAACTGGGACTTCCACGCCTCGATGCCGCAGCTGCCGGTGAGCCCGGAGCCGATCGCCGCGGTGGCGGTGGACGACCAGCTCAACGTGGTCTCGCTGACCCCGGACGGCCCCCAGGTGGCCACGCTCGGACCGGACGACCAGTGGTCGGGCTTCAGCACCGTGCCCCTGGGCACGCACCTGCGCTCGATCGCCGCCGTCGACCACGACGGCGCGCTGCGGGTGGTAGGCCTGTCCGGGGACGGCCTCACCGTCAGCGTCATCGACCGTACCGCCACCGGCTGGTCCCCGGTCACCAGGACTCAGGTCGACGTGGGCGAGGGCAACATCGCAACCCAGCTGGCGGCGGTCCAGGTCGGTGACACGCTCCAGGTGGGCGCGGTGGTCAACTCGACCACCGACTCGAACGCGATTCCCTCGATCGCCTTCGCCACCATGGACAAGTCCGGCGCCTGGTCCGCCTTCGCCGGACTGCGGGCGTTGGTCTGGGGGCGGCCGTCCCAGCTGTCGATGGTGGCGACCCTGGGCAACGGCGAGACGCAGCTGGCCTACACCACGACGACCGGGGACACATACCACACGATCCGGCACGCCGACGGCACGTGGCAGGACGCGGGCTCGGTGCAGCAGGTCGCGGGCGGCGAGGCGGCCCTGGGCCCGGTGACCATCACCGGCTACTGACCGTCGGCGCGCTTGTGTTGACCGGCAACGGCAAGAACTGATCGCAAACGAGTTTTCGCCCGCCGGGCAACCATTTCGGCCCGGCGGGCGTGATGAGGACGTCCACATCCGGACAGGGGAGGGATCGGAAAGTGTTCACCACCAAGATGCGTGCGGTCGCCGGGATCGCACTCGCGGCCACCGCCGCACTGACGTTCGCCGGCGCCGCGCAAGCGGGGCCGCTCAAGCCCAACGCCGCCGACCAGGGCGACGTGCAGCTGCTGACCACCGACGGCAATGCCAGCCTCGTGCACACCATTCGGCACAGCGACGGCAGCTGGCAGCAGTTCGGCCGGATCGACGGCTACGCCGGCGTCACCGGCCTGACCTCCACGCTGGTTTCCGGCGAGGAGAACGTGTTCTTCCAGTACACCAGCCCGAAGGGGCCGCTGCTGGCCCACTTCATCCGGCACGCGGACGGCACCTGGAACTGGGCCGCCAGCACACCGGCGCAGGCCGCGGGGGCGACGGTCGACGATCTGTCGGCCACCACCGTCAACGGCAAGATCGTTCTGCTGCAGCAGAAGGACGGCGCGGTGAAGGAGTCCACCCAGGGGACCGACGGCACGTGGTCGCCGTGGACGGACGTGCCCGCCAACGGCCAGGTGCGCAGCGCCGCCGCCGCGAGCTACGGCGGCACGCTGAGCGTGGTCGAGCTGTCCGCGGACGGCAAGTCGGTCACCGAGTACGACCAGTACTCCGACGGCTCGTGGAGCGCCCCGCGGTCCACGACCGTCAACGACTACTCGGACTACACCGCCACCAAGGTCGCGGTGGAGGCCGACTACAACGGCGTGCAGGTCGGGCTGGTCGAGACGTACTACAACTTCAACGTCGGCGTCTACCACAGCATCCTGCACAGCGGCACCGGCAGCTGGGACCACTTCCGGTCGGTCCAGAACGTGCTGAACAACTACTACGCGGTCCAGGACCTGTCGATGACCACGTCCTACGGCCAGATGCACCTGACCTTCTCCAGCACCAACGGCCAGCTGTTCCACACCATCCGCGACGCCAACGGCAACTGGCAGCCCGCCGGTGACGTGGAGTCGGTGGCCGGCAACGTGACCGCCGGCCAGGTCACCATCGCCGGTTACACCTTCTGAGGCAACCTGCGGCCACGGCATGGCGTGTTCTCCTCAGACGCATCAGTCCGGGAGGGGAACACGTCATGTCGGGTTTCGTTCGCACGCTGATACCGCTGGCGCTGGCCGTGACCGTCACGGCCGGCGCCGTGCCGTCGGCGCAGGCCGCGCCGGCGGCGACCAGCCAGCTCCAGGTCATCGGGGTCGGCGTCCAGGCCGGGATGGCGCACGCCATCCGTGACAGCGCCGGCAACTGGACCAAGTTCGGCTGGCTGAGTGGCTACAACGACTTCTACGGCACCTACGCGCTCGACTCGGCCATCGTCAACGGCAACAACGACGTGGTGTTCGACTATCTGGCCGGTTCCACGCACACGCCGACAACGGGCTTCCTGGTTCGGCAGGCCGACGGCAGCTGGCTCAACGCCACTGCGCCGGGCGGCGGAGCGCACGCCGGCGACGAGCTCGCCGTGGCCAACGTGAACCACACGCTGACCCTGGTTCGCTTACAGGACGCCAAGTTCCAGCTGGCCACCTACGACGGCGCGACCTGGTCGCCCTGGCAGGACGTCCCGCTGACCGGCCAGTTCCGCGACGTGGCCCTGACCAGCAAGGGCAGCACCGCGAGGTTGGTGGCGCTCAAGGGCGACGGCAGCGGCTTCGTGGAGATGGACCGCGCCAACGGCACGTGGGGCACGCCGACCACAGTGCCCTTCACCAGCCCGATCGGCGCTCCCGGCGGGGCGCTGCGGATCACCGCCGTGCAGATCGGCGACGACCTGCACGTGGTGCTGTCCGACGTGTGGCGGATGTACCACACCATCCAGCACAGCAACGGGAACTGGGACAACTTCGGCGATCTGGCCGGCGTGGCCGGCTTCGTCGAGCAGCCGGTGGACGTGGCCGCGGCCGAGGTCGCCGGCGAGCTCCAGCTGGTGATCACCAACGGCAATCCCGACGGCGGCGACCACATGTTCCACACCATCCGCCACGCCGACGGCACGTGGCAGCGCTTCGGCGACGTCGGCCAGGTCGCCGGGGAGACCAACGCCGGCCTGATCACGGTGGCGAGCCAGTGATGCGCGCGGTCCTGGTCCCGCTGGCGGTCGGCGCGCTGCTGGCCGGCGGAACGACTCCGGCTCAGGCCGCGCCGCAGGCAGTCGGGGACGTGCAACTGCTCACGGCCACCCAGTACGGGCTCTTCCTCAACCACACCATCCGCTACGCCAACGGCACCTGGCAGCCGTGGGGCACGCTGCAGAACTACGAGTACGGCGGCCAGCTCTCGTCGGTGATGATCAACGGCGTCGAACACGTCTTCACGGCCAAGATCTACCAGAACATGCCGCCGGCCTACACCTACGACCACCTGGTCCGGGACGCGGCCGGCAACTGGACCCAGGGCACCCTGCCGGCCGGCGACGGGTGGATCGACGACGCGCAGGCCGTGGCCAACCTGAACGGCCACATCGCGTTGGTGCGCAAGCTGCACGACGTCCTGTCGCTCTCGATCCAGCAGGCCGACGGCACCTGGTCGGCGTGGGAAACCCTGCCCACCGGCCCGATCGGCAGCTTCTCGGTCACCGTCAACGGAGGCGTGCTCCGGGTCATCGTGTCCACTTCGGACGGCACCCAGATCGGCGACTACGAGCGGGCCGCCGACGGCACCTGGTCGCAGCCCACCTGGGTGCCGTTCAACGGCGGCACCGCGACCCAGGTGGCGGTGGCCCAGGTCGGCGTCGACCTCCAGGTGGCCGCGGTGGCGCACAACGGAAGCCGGTACGAGGTGTGGCACGCCGTCCGCCACGCCAACGGTAGCTGGGACCAGTTCGGCTACGTCGAGGGCGTGGCCGGCGACATCCCGGCGGTCCAGCAGATCGCCGTGACGAACTCGCGCGGCGTGCTGCAACTCGTGGCGTCCACAATGGACGGCGGACTGTTTCACACGATCCGGTTCAGCAACGGCACCTGGCAGCGCTTCGGCGACGTTTCGAGCGCGGCCGGCAAGGTGACCGCCGGCGACGTCACGCTGGCCGGGCAGTGATCAGCCCCAGGGCTGTTCCTCCCAGGTGAACGGCAAGCCGTGCCCCATGCCCTGGCCGAGCCGCAGGGACAGGCCCGCCGGCCACAGCTTGAGCAGCAGCTCGAAGTGGCGGCGGGCTCGTCGCGGCTCGTACACGAGGAGCGCAAGCGGGGCGTTCCCGGTGGCGCGGGCCGCCGCCTCGGCCAGGGCGGCGCGCCCGCGCTCGCGTTCGTTTGGGGACGCGTACTGCCACATCACCGAGTGCCACACCACGGTCAGCACCCCGTCGGGTAGCTCGGCCAGCTGCCGCTCCAGCCAGTCCGCGCCGCCCGCGCGTTCCACCTGGATCGGGTCGGCGACGGCCAGCCGCATGGCGGCCCGCAGCCGTTCCATCCGAGCCACCATGTCGGCCCAGACGAACGAGGACAGGTGCAGCTGCCCGGCCGTGGTCGTCACGTCGACCGGGTCCACGTCGCAGCCGGCCCGGCTGTGCAGGGCCAGCGGCCGGCTCAGATCCGCCGGGGGCAAACCCGTCCACTCCGGGTCCAGTTGCAGCTCACTGTCCGGATCGCCGAGCACAATGCCGTCGGCCAGCCGGTAGGCCACCTTGTGCGGACGCAGGTTCAGGCCGCCGCTGGCACCGACCTCCAGCAGCCGCACCGGCAGACCGCCGACCCGCTCGGAGGCCACCAGCAGACCGCCGTAGAGCGGCCCGCTGCGGCCGACCTCGTTGGTCTGCACGGCATTGGCCCGCACCAGCTGTCGCACCTCGGCCTCGTGCTCCCGCACGGTCGCCTCGGCATCCGGCCACAGCGTGTCCAGGTTCGGCTCGCCGCCCACGCTCGGATAGTGCTTGGCCAGCGCCGGGGCGCGGCCGTCGAGCACGAGATGGTGCAGGGCAGCGGCGAAGCGTAGCCCTGGCACCGTGCCCGGCCGGTCCCGTTCCGAGCCGGCCATCGCGCGGCTGGTGACACCGCCCGCGTCGAGATCGTCGGCCGCGGCGCTGATCACGGCGTGGGTCAGGGGGCTGCCCGGCAGACACGAGGCCGAGATGTCGCGGAAGAGCTTCGCCAGCACACCGTGCACGCTATCCGCTCGTACGCTTCCGGTCATGGCGAAAGTGCTCGCGGTCTCCGATGAGGTGGTCGAGCAGCTGTGGACCGACCGGGTCCGCCGGCTCGACGTCGACCTCGTGGTGGGCGCGGGCGACCTGCCGTTCGACTACCTGGAGTACCTGACCAGCGCGCTGGACCGGCCGTGCGTGTTCGTGCCCGGCAACCACGACGCCGACCTGGCCGGCTACACCAACGTGCGTGGGCTGTGGACGCGGGCCGGCATGCCGGCGGACTGGCCGGGGCCGGCCGGCGCAGTGAACGTGGACGCCGGCGTGGTCGACGTCGCCGGACTGCGCATCGCCGGCCTCGGCGGCTCCATCCGCTACAACCGCGGCCCCAACCAGTGGACCGAGCGGCAGCAGGCGCGGCGGGCCCGGCGGATGGCCCGGCTGGCCGGCTGGCGGCGGCTGCGCGACGGTCGGGGCGTGGACGTGCTGCTGACCCATTCGCCACCGGCCGGCTGCGGCGACCTCCCCGACGACCCGCCGCACCGCGGCTTCGCCTGCCTGCACGACACCGTGCGCCGGCTGCGGCCGAAATTGCTGCTGCACGGGCACATCCACCCGCACGGCGCGCCCACGCCGGACCGCCGGCTCGGCGACACCCGTGTGGTCAACGTGGTCGGCTACAAGCTGTTCGAGGTGACTCCCGATGGCCCGTGACACCGGATTTCCCCGTGCCGACGCGGAGAACGACTTCCTGCGGGCCCGCCGCGGGCAGGTGCTGTCCCGGCTGGCGGCGTGGCTGCGGCGCGAGCCCGACGACGTCAACATCATGCTGCCGTACGACGAAGTCGTGGCGGCGCTGGGATATCAGGGCGAGCGGCGGATCGGGCCGCGGGTGATCCGGTTGGACTCCATCGTCGGCAGCGTGGACCGCACCCGCGACTTCGACCGCCGGTTCCGGCCGACCTCGGCCCGGGTGCGGGAGCGGTGGGAGCGGCTGGCCCTGGCCCAGCGGCGCGGCGAGTCGGTGCCGCCGATCGAGGTCTACCGGATCGGCGACCTGCATTTCGTGCAGGACGGACATCACCGGGTCTCGGTGGCCCACGCGCTCGGCCTGGACGTCATCGAGGCGTACGTGACGGAAGTGCGGACCCGATTGTCGGCCGCCGGAATTCGCTATCGCGGCGATCTGATTCTCAAGGACCACCGCCGACTGTTCCTGGACCGGGTCCCCCTCGCCGGCGAGGCCCGCGCGGCCGTTCTGGTCACCGATCCACTCGATTACGCCCGGCTCGGCGAACACGTCGAGGCCTGGGGATTCCGTCTGATGCAGGACTCCGGCGAATTCCTCGACCGGCCGTCGATCGCCCGCCGCTGGTACACCGAGGAATACCTGCCGGTGGTGGCCATGCTCAAGGCCGCCGACCTGCTCGACGGCCGCACCGAGACGGAGACGTACCTGCGGGTGGCGGGCGAGCGCTACCGGCTCATGCGCACCCACCGCTGGGACGACGAGGTGATCGCTGCCCTTCGGTCAGCGCGAGACGTCCGGTAGCGGACGGACGTGGTTCATCACCCGGTCCGCGTAGTTGTCCAGCAGCCGTGTGCCCACCTGCTGCGAGTAGCCGAGCAGCGCCGACCACAGCAGCAGCGCCGCCTGCGAGGTGACGCAGGTCAGCCCCTCGGCCACGTGCGCGCTCAGCGCCAGCACGCCGACCACCGCCAGCGCCGAGCCGAGCAGCACCTTGATCAGCGCCTGGTAGCCGACCAGGACGTACGGCGAGAGGCTGGGCCGCCGCCGGGTCAGCAGCACCACCGTGGCGACCGTCGCCCCGAACGCCCCCAGCAGCTGCACCATCCAGACGTCCAACGGGCCGGGTCCCTTGCCGCCGGCCGCACACGCCACCACGGAGGTGCTCTCCGGCATGTGCGCGCACATCGGCAGGTACTCCGGCCGCAGTATGCCCAGTAGCCCCAGCGCGGTGTTGACCACGAACAGCAGCAGCGCCGCGGCGACCATCTTGTTGCGCAGGGCCCGGGCCGCCGCGTGGGCGTCGTCGGACGCGTCGAAGGCCGCCCTCAGCGCGTCGACCACGATGGCCCGGTCGGTCGGCCCGGCCGGCCGTCCCGGTTGCAGCGCTTCCAACGCCTGCCGGCGCAGGTCCTCCTCCGGCAGGTAGCCCGCGACCCGCTGGCGCAGGCCCGGCATCCGGCCGGCGAGGTCCGGCAGCCCGGCCGCCGTGCACACCTCGGCCTCGTGCAGCGCCCGCCAGGCCCGCTCGATGTGCCAGCCCGACCACCACGACGCCGGCAGCCGCCACCACGACTCCCGCAGCTCCAGCACCCGGTCCACCACGTCCAGCGAGTCCGACGCCGACCGCCGCTCCCGTTCCAGGCCCGCGCCGTCGGCCAGCTCGGCCAGGTCGGCCCGGGTCCGTCGGGCCCGGGCCTCCACCGTGAGCTGCCAGTCCGTCAGCCGGGCCCGGTCGCCGATCGTCATGTGGATCACCCCGGTTCCGATGGTGACACCGGGACACACCGGAAATCAGCGGCCAACCGGTCCCGACGACTCCTCTCATCGAGTGACACCCCATCGTCATGAAGGGCCCCATCCTGACGTTGAACGTGAGGATGGGGCCCTTCATGACAGTGGTTAGTCCTCCGAGTAGGTGAGGTTTGCTCCGGATGAGGGGTCGAAGAGCTGGACCTTGTCGGTGTCGAACCAGAACTTGGCCGGCTGGCCCTCAGCGACGGCCGACGCCGCGGACAGGCGGGTGACCACCTGGCCGCCGCTGTCCGGCACGCCGGCGGAACCGGCGTCGGCGGCCAGGTCGGCCAGGTCGCTGGCCTGCGCCTCGCCGCCCTCGACCGAGAAGTACGCGTACTTCTCCGAGCCCATCGACTCCAGCACCTCGATCTGCGCGTCGAACACCGCGCCCCGGGCCAGCGCCGCCGGGTCAACCAGGGCGGCGTCCTCGAAGTGCTCCGGCCGCACGCCCATGATCACCTCGCGCGGCGCGTTGGCCGCCTCGGCCGCCCGCCGGACCCGGTCGGTCAGCGCGACCTTGCCCAGCGGCGTGGCCAGCGCCCCGTCGGCCAGCGTGGCCGGCAGGAAGTTCATCGACGGCGCGCCGATGAAGCCGGCCACGAACAGGTTGGCCGGGTGGTCGTAGAGGAACTGCGGCGCGCCGATCTGCTGCACCAGGCCGCCGCGCAGCACCACCACCCGGTCGCCCAGGGTCATCGCCTCGGTCTGGTCGTGGGTGACGTACACGGTGGTGGTGCCCAGCTGCTTCTGCAGCCGCGACACCGAGGTCCGCATCTGCCCGCGCAGCTTGGCGTCCAGATTGGACAGTGGCTCGTCCATCAGGAACGCCTTGGGGCTGCGCACGATCGCCCGCCCCATGGCCACCCGCTGGCGCTGGCCGCCGGACAGGTTGGCCGGCTTGCGGTCCAGGTGCTGGGTCAGGTCGAGGATCTGCGCCGCCTCCTCCACCTTGGCCTTGACCGTGGCGTTGTCCACCTTGGCCAGTCGCAGTGGGAAGGCCATGTTCTCCCGCACGGTCATGTGCGGGTACAGGGCGTAGGACTGGAACACCATGGCGATGTCCCGGTCCTTGGGCGCCTTCTCGTTCATCCGCTGACCGCCGATGCGCAGCTCGCCGCCGGTGATGTCCTCCAGGCCGGCGATCATGTTGAGCGTGGTGGACTTGCCGCAGCCCGACGGCCCGACCAGGATGATGAACTCGCCGTCGGCGATCTCGATATCCACTTCGGACACCGCGAGCGCGCCGTCCGGGTACCGCTTGGTCACCTTGTCCAGAACTATCTCGGCCATCGCGGCCTCACCCCTTCACGGCGCCGGAGGTCAGCCCCGCGACGATGCGGCGCTGGAAGAACAGCACGAACACCACGATCGGAATCGTGATCACCACCGCCGCCGCGCAGATCTGCCCGGTCGGGTCCTCGAACTGGGACGCGCCGGTGAAGAACTGCAGCGCCGCCGGCACGGTGCGGGAACGGGTGGTCGCCGTCAGCGAGATGGCGAACAGGAAGTCGTTCCAGCAGAAGATGAACACCAGGATGGCGGTGGTGAACACCCCCGGCGCGGCCAGCGGCGCGATCACCCGGCGGAACGCCTGGGCCGGCGTCGCGCCGTCCATCTTGGCCGCCTTCTCCAGCTCCCACGGGATCTCCCGGAAGAACGCGGACAGGGTGTAGATGGCCAGCGGCAGCGCGAAGGTGATGTAGGGCAGGATCAGGCCCGGCCAGGTGTCGAACAGGTTCAGCGACCGCTCGATGGAGAACAGCGGCGAGACCAGCGACACCTGCGGGAACATGGCCACCAGCAAGGAGAAGCCGACCAGCAGCGACTTGCCGGGGAAGTCCAGCCGGGCGATGGCGTAGGCGGCCATCGTGCCCAGCACCACGGCGATCGCGGTGGCGATCAGCGAGATGCCGATGGAGTTGACCAGGGCCAGCAGGAACTCGTTGGTCTGGAAGATGTCCAGGTAGCTCTGGAACGACCACTGCTGCGGGATGAACGAGCCGTCGCCGATGGTGGCCTTGGACTTGAACGACAGCGACAGCGTCCACAGCACCGGAACCAGCGCGTAGACCACCACCACGATGTCGATCAGCGTCCACTGGACGCGCTTGCCGGTCGTGATGACGGCCATCATCGCCTCCCCGAGTCGGAGCCGGGCGCGGCGGTGCCGAACACCTTGATGAACACGAAGGCGATGACCGCCACCGCGAGGAAGATCAGCACCGACATGGTCGACCCGATGCCCAGGTTCAGGCCGCGGATCAGGTTGTCGTAGGTCTGCATGGACACCGAGCCGGTGCTCTGCGAACCCCCGGTGAGGATGAAGATGTTGTCGAAGATGCGGAACGCGTCCAGGGTGCGGAACAGCAACGCCACCAGAATGGCCGGCTTCATCACCGGCAGCATCACCTTGGTGAACCGCTGCCACGGCCCGGCCCCGTCCATCGAGGCCGCCTTGAGCAGGTCGTCAGGCACCAGGGCCAGGCCGGCCATCAGCAGCAGGGCCATGAACGGCGTGGTCTTCCACACCTCGGCCAGGATGATCGCGCTCAGCGCCGGCAGCTTCTCGGTCAGCACGGCGGTGTCCGGCCCGACCAGCTTGGCCAGGTAGCCGGTGTCCGGGGTCCAGGCGAACTTCCAGCTGAACGCGGCCACGACCGTGACGATGCCGTACGGGATAAGGGAAACCGTGCGCACCAGGCCCCGGCCGACCAGCGTGCGGTGCATGATCAGGGCCAGCGCCATGCCCAGCACCAGCTCGATCACCACCGAGATCACGGTGATCAGCGCGGTGGTGCCGAAGGCGGTCCACCAGTAGCCGTTGGACAGCACGGTGAAGTAGTTGGCCAGCCCGACGAACTCCTGCTTGCCCGGGAATCTCAGGTCGTAGCGCTGCAACGACAGCCAGACCGAGTAGATGATCGGCCAGCCGGTGACGGCCAGCATCACGATCGCCGCCGGCGCGCACAGCAGCAGGCCCAGCCGGCGCTCGGCCCGCTTTCCCTCACTGAGCACGGGTTTGGTCTTCGCGCGGTGTGTGGTGGCGGACCGCGCCGCCTCGGTGGTCTGACTCACGGGAGCACCCCCTTGGAGTCCAGCGCGTCCTGGATCGCCTGCCGCATCTTCCCGGCCGTGGCCGTCGGGTCGATCGCCGACGGCGGCGAGAGCAGGTTCTGCATGATGGTCGAGACGTTCTGGTAGGCGGGCGTGATCGGCCGGCTGGCGGCGGTCGCCAACTCCGCCTTGATCACGTCCTTCATCGGGTACGCCTTGGCCATGTCCGGCGCGTCGTAGACGCTGGAGATGGTCGGCGGCACGCCGTCGTTGACCGCTGAGTAGTCCTGCATCTGCGGGCTGCGCAGGCACAGCGCCGCCTTGAACGCCTCGTCCTTGTGCAGGGAGTAGGCGCTGACGGCCAGGTTCTCGCCGCCGATGGTGACCTTGGCCGGCTGGCCCGGGACCACGCTCGGGTAGGTGGTCCACTTGAAGTGCTTGAACAGGTCGGGCTTGTCCTGCTGCATGGCGGCGTAGACGTAGGGCCAGTTCAGCTCGAAGGCCGCGTCGCCGTTCTCCATCAGCAGCGCGGTCTGCTGCTCCTCCGCGCTGGACAGGCCGGCGTCGGTGACGCCCGCGGTGGCGAACTTCTTCAGCATCGCCAACGCCTGCACCGCGCCGTCGTCCACGACGGCCTTGGTGCCGTCGTCGGAGACCAGCTTGCCGCCGGCCGACGCGGTCAACGTGTTGAAGCCGACCACCAGGCCCTCGTACTGGTCGCCGGTGAAGCCGATCTTGTAGGTCTTGCCCTGCTGCTTGAGCTGCTGGGCGTCCGCGATCATTTCGTCCCAAGTGGACGGTGGCGTGGACACCAGATCATCGCGGTACCACAGCAGTTGCACGTTGGTGTTCTTGGTGGCCCCGTACAGTTTGCCGTTGTAGCTGGCCGAGGCCAGCGGGCCGGCCAGCACGTCCTGCTTGGCCTCCTGCTCGTACGCGCCGGTCCACGGCACGACCCAGCCCGCCCCGGCGAACTCCGACGTCCAGGTCACGTCGAGGCCGAGAATGTCCAGGCTGGTGTCGCCGG
This sequence comes from Kutzneria sp. CA-103260, assembly GCF_018263855.1. GTDB lineage: Bacteria > Actinomycetota > Actinomycetes > Mycobacteriales > Pseudonocardiaceae > Kutzneria. The sequence goes on from NZ_CP073318.1 coordinate 7,769,784, forward strand.
CCGCCAGTCTTCGCACCATCTGCTCGCGCTGGCCGTCCGCGGCTCGCGGGGCGGTCAGCAACTGGATGTGGTACGCCCCGTTGGCCTGCTGGTTGCACTGGTCGACGACGTTCTGGAAGTGCTGTTCCGGCGGGTAGTACACGCTGATCGTGACTCCCCCGCCCGCGCCCGCCCCGCAGGCGGCCACCAGCGGTGCGGCCAGTGCCGCGGCCGCCGTGGCCACCAGGCCCCGGCGCCACCGCGGGCGCCGGCCGGTTGGCTGTGCCATCGGTCCTCCCTTCGCTTCAGGGGGCCGAACCCACACGCCTACCGGCGGACACCACGACGTCCGCCGACCGGTCTCGGCACCCCGACGTGCCCCGATCCGGCCGGGCGATCACGCCCGACGGACCGGTGCAGGCAACCTATGGCCGGCGTTTTGGCAGCCGCAAGCGTTTGGGGCAACGATTCAGACACCGAGCGGGCCTTCTGATGTGCCGATGCCGGCCTCCAGGGCGTCCCGGAGACCGGCATCGGCATCGGCTAGAGCGCGCCGCCCGCGGGGCGCATGGCCAGCTTGGCCAGCAGGTCACGGCCCTGCTCGGCGTTGCGGGGCTGACACAGCACGTCGTAGCGGCCGGCCACCAGCTGGCTGGAGGACTGGAAGTCCCGCCGGCCGCGGGTGGAGGCGTAGCCGACGGCCGCGAACACCATGAAGAACACCACGCCCAGCACCAGGCAGACGGCGATCTGGAGCAGACCGGTGGACTGGCCGCCGGTGAACAGGCTCAGCATCACGCCGACGAACAGGCCGAACCACGCGCCCGACGCGGCGCCGGCGCCCAGCACGCGCCGCCACGACAGGCGCCCGGTGACCCGCTCCACCAGCATCAGGTCGACCCCGACGATGGTCACGTCCTGCACCGGGAACTCGCTCTCGGCCAGGAAGTCGACGGCACGCTGCGCCTGCCCGTACTCCTCGTACGAGCCGATCGGCCACCCGGTCGGCCTGGTGGGCAGCCGCGGCGGGCCGGCGGACCTGTCCTGCGATGAGAACGAACTCGTCACCGATATCACCCCGTTCGCGGTCGGTGGTCTCCCATTGTCCTCACGACCAACGACCCACGCGAACCGGGCGTGCCTGATCAGCCCCGGGACTGGTACTCCCGGAGCAGTCCGCGGCTGATGATGGTCTTCTGGATCTCGCTGGTGCCCTCGCCGATCAGCAGGAAGGGGGCCTCGCGCATGAGGCGCTCGATCTCGTACTCCTTGGAGTAGCCGTAGCCGCCGTGGATGCGGAACGCCTCCTGGGTCACCTCGGCGCAGTACTCGGAGGCGATCAGCTTGGCCATGCCGGCCTCGACGTCGTTGCGCTGCCCGGAGTCCTTGAGCCGGGCCGCGTTCACCATCATCAGGTGCGCGGCCTCCACCTTGGTGGCCATCTCGGCCAGCTTGAAGGCGATGGCCTGGTGGTCGGCGATCTGCTTGCCGAAGGTCTTGCGCTGCTGGGCGTACTCGATGGCCAGCTCGAAGGCGCGGATCGAGATGCCGCAGGCGCGGGCGGCCACGTTGACCCGGCCCACCTCCACGCCGTCCATCATCTGTGCGAAGCCTTGGCCGGTCACGCCGCCGAGGACCTGGTCGGCGCCGATCTCGTAGCCGGTGAACACCATCTCCGTGGTGTCCACGCCCTTGTAGCCCATCTTGGCGATCTTGCCCGGGATGGTCAGGCCGGGGGCCACCTCGCCGTAGCCGACCGGCTTGTCCACCAGGAAGGCGGTCAGGTTCTTGTGCGGCTTGTCCGCGCCCTCGTCCGTACGGACCAGCACCGCGGTCAGGTTGGAGGTGCCGCCGTTGGTCAGCCACATCTTCTGGCCGTCGATGACGTAGGAGTCACCGTCCCTCTTGGCCCGCGTCTTGATCGCGGCCACGTCCGAGCCCAGGTCCGGCTCCGACATCGAGAAGGAGCCCCGGATCTCGCCCGCGGCCATCTTCGGCAGGTAGTGCGCCTTCTGCGCGTCGGTGCCGTGCTGCTTGATCATGTGGGCCACGATGAAGTGGGTGTTGATCACACCCGAGACGCTCATCCAGCCGCGCGCGATCTGTTCCACCACAAGGGCGTAGGTCAGCAGCGACTCGCCGAGCCCGCCGAACTCCTCGGGGATGGTGAGGCCGAACAGCCCCATCTCCTTCATGCCCTCGACGATGTCGGCCGGGTACTCGTCCCCGTGCTCCAGCGCCTGCGCGTGCGGGATGATCTCCTTGTTCACGAAGTCGCGAACGGTGGTCAGGATCTCCTGCTGCACGTCGGTGAGACCGGCGGTCTGGGCGAGGCGGGCCATGCTGGTCCCCTTGTCGTCGCTGACTGGTTACCGGTGAGTATCCCCAACCCCGCAACGTCTCACCCTGTGAAGGTGCTCACCCGATCGGTTCAGGTGCTCAGCTGGCCCGGACCTCCACCGCGTCGCCGCAGGACCGACACTGCTCGGCGAACACGTACACCGGCTGGCTGCAGCCGCCACACGGCACGAAGCTGCGCTCCAGCAGGTCATCCCGGCGCCGCCGGCGGAACAGGTGGATCCCCTTCGAGTGCTTGGACATGGCACCCAGCCTGAACCGACCCCCGGGGTCCAACGCAAACCAAGGTTGCCTTCTGTGTGTTATCTCACCGTGATCAAACGCGGAGCGTAGCCGAATTACGCGATTTGTGTAACCTGATCTTTGATCCGGCTCACAAACGGTAACACATTCCTAGTCGATTCCCCGCGCACGGACCGGATGCGCGCCTGGCCCACATCCGGCCTTTCACCACGAAAACCCTGCCCGCGAAGCCATTTGCGCAAATGACGGATCACTACGCCGGCAAGGTCCGATCGTCGGCGCGGATCACTCCGCCGGCGGGGTCCACTTGTCGGTGCGGGTCATGCCGGCGGCGCGGCCCTTGCCGGCGATCACCAGGGCCATCTTGCGGGAGGCCTCGTCGATCATCTCGTCGCCGAGCATCACGGCGCCGCGCTTGCCGCCGGCGTCGGAGGTGTAGAACTCGTAGGCGTCCAGGATGTTCTCGGCGTGGTCGTAGTCGGACTGGTCCGGGCTGAACACCTCGTTGGCCGCCTCGATCTGGCCGGGGTGCAGGACCCACTTGCCGTCGTAGCCCAGGGCGGCGGCCCGGCCGGCGACGCGGCGGAAGCCGTCGACGTCGCGGATCTGGAGATAGGGGCCGTCGATGGCCTGCACGTCGTTGGCCCGGGCGGCCATCAGGATGCGCATCAGGATGTAGTGGTAGGCGTCGCCGACGTCGTAGCCGGGCGGCTGCTCGCCGACGACCAGGGACTTCATGTTGATGGAGGCCATGAAGTCGGCGGGGCCGAAGATGATGGTCTCCACCCGGGGCGAGGCGGTGGCGATGGCGTCGACCTCGACCAGGCCGCGGGCGTTCTCGATCTGGGCCTCGATGCCGATCCGGCCGACCTCGTAGCCCATGGTCTTCTCGATCTGGGTGAGCAGCAGGTCCAGGGCCTGCACCTGCTGCGCGGTCTGCACCTTGGGCAGCATGACGCAGTCCAGGTTGGCCCCGGCGCCCTCGACGACCTCGACGACGTCCCGGTAGGTCCACTCGGTGGTCCAGTCGTTGACCCGCACGACCCGGGTCCGCTCGCCCCAGCCGCCCTCGTTGAGCGACTCGACGATGGTCTTGCGCGCCCCCGGCTTGGCCAGCGGGGCGCAGGCGTCCTCCAGGTCCAGGAAGACCTGGTCGGCCGGCAGCGTCCGGGCCTTGTCGATCATCTTCTGGCTGGAGCCGGGGACGGCGAGACAGGATCGGCGGGGGCGCGGCACGGCGGTACCTCCTCGTACTGACCGGTAACTTACGGCGATGCTGGCACGGCTCGAGGGTGCCCGCCATTCGCTGAGTCACCCGTCACAGCCCCGTGGTTAGCTGAACCGGTGGAGATCACCCGTCTGCTGGACAACGCCCTGCGCAAGGCCGCCGCGGTCTGGATCACCGTGGACGGGCGGCCGCGGCTGGTCTGGGCGCTGTGGCGGGACGGCGCGCTCTGGGTCGCGGTGGGCGGCGGCGAGCAGCAGGTCCCGGGCCTGCGTGACGGCGTGACCTGCACGATCACCGTTCGCTCCCCCACCACGCACTCGCACCTCGCCGACGTGCCGGCGGCCGTTCGGCTGGTCCAGCCGGAAAAAGACGTGACGGACGCGCTCCGGGCAGCCAGACTCAATGCCGAGCCGGCCTGGACAGAGGTGTACCGACTTGATCCGGATACCCAAGGACTTCACGGACACGGTGCTGAGCTGGGGGGATGACGACGCCACCCGGTGGCTGCTCGGTTTGCCGGAACTGGCGGCGGAGTACCTCGACCGCTGGGACCTGACGCCGGACGGCGCGCCGCTGAACGGGTTCTGCAGCGTGGTGCAGCCGGTGCGACTGCCGGACGGCCGGCCGGCGATGCTCAAACTCGGCCTGTTGCACGAGGAATCCGAACACGAGTGGCTCGCACTGTCCCTATGGGACGGTGACGGCGCGGTGCGGCTGCTCGCCCACGACGCCGACGACGGCGTGCTGCTGCTGGAGCGACTGCGCCCGGAATGCCTTACCAGCCAACCGATCGAGCAAGCGCTGGTGATCGCCGGCACGCTGCGCAAGCGGCTGCGCCGGCCCGCGCCGCACCGGATGCGCACGCTGCGGGCCAGCGCGGCCCGGTGGGCCGAAAAGCTGCCGCGGGCCGAAGGTCTCCCGCGGCGGATCATCGACGAGGCCGTCGACCACTGCCGCACGCTGGGGCCGGTCGCGCTGGACGAGATGGTCAACGAGGACCAGCATTTCGACAACATCCTGGCCGGCGACCGGGAACCGTGGCTGGTCATCGACCCCAAGGTGCTCGCCGGCGACCCGGAGTTCGGGCTGGCCACCCTGTTGTGGAACCGGTTCGAGCCGGACCGCGTCGAGCACCGGCTGGCCACGCTGGTGGAGATCGAGGAGCTGGACGCGGCCAAGGCCCGGGCCTGGACCTTCGTGTCGGCCGTGGTGAACTGGGCCGACGCCGACGGCTGGGTCAACGACACCTGCCAGGCCATCGCCACCACCCTGGCCGCCCACTGACCCCTCGCGAGTCCCGCTCTCAGGCAACCATGTGTCGAGTTCCGGAACTCGACATTCAGCTGCTCGAGAGCGGGACTCGCGGGGTCAGGTGGGGATGGTGAGCTGGCCGCTGGCGACGTGCACGACGTCGCCGCGGACGGTGGCGGCCTCGGGGCTCACCGAGCAGTACAGAGTGGACGGTCGGCCCATCTCGATTCCTTGCCGGACGACAACATCGGCGGTCTCGGCGATGAGTCCCCGGTCGACGGCGAACACGCACATGCCCAGTGCGGCCGAGCCGGTCGCGGCGTCCTCGCCACCGTCGACGAAGACCCGCACGTGGGCTTGGCCATCGACGAGCGAGAACACCTGCAGCCCGTGCTCGATCCCGGCCTCCCGCATGGCCCGCCGGTCCGGCTCGGCCCGACCGACGGCGTCCGGCCGCACCCCCAGGTAGGCGAATTCCAGGCCACAGCCGGCCACCCCAGAGTCCACATCGGACAGATCGTCGACGGTCAGCCCGACCGCCGCCGCCAGCGCGGCCCGGTCCAGCCGGGGACCGATCGTGCGTCGGCCGCCGCTGATCCGCGCGCCACGCTCGTCCACCACCACCGGCAGCAGACCGGCCAGGCACTCCTGAACCACCGGCCCGCGCCCGATGACGCCGTCCCGGGCCAGCAGCCACGAGGTTCCGACGCTCGGATGGCCGGCGAACGGCAACTCCTCGCTCACGGTGAAGATCCGCACCCGGTAGTCGGCCCCGGGCTGGGTCGGCGGCAGCGGGAAGGTGGTCTCCGAATAGCCGAACTCGGCGGCGATGGTCCGCATCTGCTCGGCCGAGAGGTCGTCGGCGCCGTGCACGACGGCCAACTGGTTGCCGGTGAACGGGGTGTCCGTGAACACGTCGAGCACGTCAAAACGCATGGTGGCCACCCGGCAACGTTAGCCTTTGCGTGTGGCAGCCACAGACCGGATTTTTGTCGCCCAGCTGGCCGGATTGCCGGTTTTCGGCCCCGACGGGGAGGTGATCGGCAAGGTTCGCGACGTCGTGGCCAGCCTGCGAACCGACCGCCAGTCGCCCCGGGTGCTGGGCATCGTCGTCGAGCTGGTCACCCGCCGGCGCATCTTCGTGCCGATGCTGCGGGTGGCCACCATCGAGCCGCACGCCGTCGTGCTGTCGACCGGCTCGGTCAACCTGCGGCACTTCCACCAGCGCCCCAACGAAGTTGTTGTCGTCGGGCAACTGCTGGACGCCAGGGTGAGCATCGAGGAGGGGTCGGTCAACGCGATCGTGGTGGACGCGGCCATGGAGCCGACCCGGACCCGCGACTGGTCGATCAGCCGGGTCGCCGTCCGCGAGCGCACCGGCCGGTTCGGCCGCCGTGGGCCGGTGCAGGTGTTGCGCTGGGAGGAGGTACTGGGCCTGGGCATGGCCGAGCTCTCCTCACAACCGCAGGGCGTCCAGCAGCTGCTGGCCGTGTTCGACGCCATGCGCGCCGCCGACGTCGCCAACGCGCTGCGGGACCTGCCGGCCAAGCGCCGCTACGAAGTCGCCGACGCGCTGGACGACGAGCGCCTCGCCGACGTGATCGAGGAACTGCCCGAGGACGACCAGAAGGACCTGCTGGCCCACCTCGACGACGAGCGGGCCGCCGACATCCTCGAGGCGATGAACCCCGACGACGCCGCCGACCTGCTGGCCGAGTTGTCCGAGCTGGACAAGAACCGGCTGCTGGAGCTGATGGAGCCGGAGGAGTCCGAGCCGGTCAAGCGGCTGCTGGAGTACTCCTACGACACCGCGGGCGGTCTGATGACCCCCGAGCCCGTCGCGCTCACCCCGGACGCCACCATCGCCGAGGCCCTGGCCCGGGTCCGCAACCCCGAGCTCACGCCGGCCCTGTCCAGCATGGTGTTCGTCTGCCGGCCGCCCACCGGCACCCCCACCGGCCGCTACCTCGGCTGCGTGCACCTGCAGCGGCTGCTGCGGGAGCCGCCCTCGGACCTCGTCGCCGGCGCCCTCGACGCCGACCTGCCCCGGCTGTCGCCGACCGCCTCGCTCACCGAGGTGACCAAGTACTTCGCGACCTACAACCTGGTGTGCGCTCCCGTGGTGGACGACGAGGACCACCTGCTCGGGGCCGTCACCGTTGACGACGTGCTGGACCATCTGCTGCCGGAGGACTGGCGGGAGACCCTGCACCACGACGAGGAGGGCGTCGCCCATGCCTGAGCTGACCTCACGACGGCGGCTCGACCAGCCCCGAGCCCCGCGCCGGTGGGCCATCGACGTGGACCCGGAGGCGTTCGGCCGGTTCTCCGAGCGGCTGGCCCGGTTCCTGGGCACCGGCAAGTTCCTGTTCTGGCAGACGCTGATCGTCGTGGTCTGGATCTGCCTGAACCTGTTCGCCCTCAGCCTGCAGTGGGACCCCTACCCGTTCATCCTGCTCAACCTGGCCTTCTCCACCCAGGCCGCGTACGCCGCGCCGCTGATCCTGCTGGCCCAGAACCGCCAGGACGACCGCGACCGCATCTCGCTGGAGGAGGACCGGGCCCGCGCCGCCCAGACCAAGGCCGACACCGAGTTCATGGCCCGGGAGCTGGCCGCCCTGCGCATCGCCGTCGGCGAGGTCGCCACCCGGGACTACCTGCGCAGCGAACTCGATCGGCTGCGGGCCGAGATGGCCGGCGGCAAGAAGCGGGACAAGCACCGCAAGTCCAGCCCCTCGGCCGAGGACATCCGCGACGACCCCCGGTGGGACGACGAGGAGACGGTCACCCAGAAGAGCTGATCTTCGAACTGAGCAGCCCCCGTCTGCAAGCCAACCAGATCAACCTGGCAATGCGCGGTCGTGGCCGGTGGGCCGGGACTGCCAGGTTCGCCTGGTTGGATTGATTCGGGGGCTGCTCGGCACGGCCGTCAGCGGCCGGCCGGGCTCACCGAGAGCAGGCGGCCGGCGAGGCCGCGGGAGCGGACGGTGAGCTTGGCGGCGACCTCGGTGAGGACCTTGGCGGCGGGGGCCTCGGGGTCGGACAGCACCAGCGGCGTGCCGGCGTCGCCGCCCTCGCGCAGGCGGGCGTCGAGGGGGACCTGGCCGAGCAGCGGCACGTCGGAGCCGACGGCCTTGGTCAGGGATTCGGCGACGGTCTGGCCGCCGCCGGCGCCGAACAGCTCCATGCGGCTGCCGTCGGGCATGTCCATCCACGACATGTTCTCGATGACGCCGGCCACCCGCTGGCGGGTCTGCATGGCGATGGCGCCGGCCCGCTCGGCGACCTCGGCGGCAGCCTGCTGCGGGGTGGTGACGACGAGGATCTCGGCGTTGGGGATGAGCTGGGCCACGGAGATGGCGATGTCGCCGGTGCCGGGCGGCAGGTCCAGCAGCAGCACGTCCAGGTCGCCCCAGAACACGTCGGCGAGGAACTGCTGCAGGGCCCGGTGCAGCATCGGCCCGCGCCAGACCACGGGGGCGTTGTTCTGCACGAACATGCCGATCGAGATGACCTTCACGCCGTTGGCCTGCGGCGGCATGATCATCTTCTCGACCTGGGTGGGGCGGCCGGTGGCGCCGAGCATGCGGGGCACGGAGTGGCCGTAGATGTCGGCGTCGACGATGCCGACCGACAGCCCGCGCTTGGCCATCGCGGCGGCCAGGTTGACGGTCATGCTGGACTTGCCGACGCCGCCCTTGCCCGACGCGACGCAGTAGACCCTGGTCATCGACCCGGGCTGGGCGAACGGGATGACCGGCTCGGCCGCGTCGCCGCGCAGCGACTTGCGCAGCTCGCTGCGCTGCTGGTCGCTCATCACGTCCAGCTCGACCTTGACGCCGGTGACCCCGTCGACCTTGCTGACGGCCGCGGTGACGTCCGCGGTGATCTTGTCGCGGAGCGGACAGCCGGCCACGGTCAGGTAGACGGCTACGGTGACCGCGCCGTCCGCGCCGATGGTGACGTCCTTCACCATGCCCAGCTCGGTGATCGGGCGGCGGATTTCCGGATCCTGGACGGAGCCCAGCGCGGCCCGCACAGCGTCGGCACTCGGGAGAGAAGTCACGAGACCCATGCTACGAGCCGGTGTTACCGATCGGTTAGCCGGCGTTCGCCGAATCACGATAGGGGCACTGCGCGACCATCTGGACGCGTTCCGTAACATGAGGGGTCGTGCTGGACACAGGTAGGACCCGACTTCCCACCCGGACCGAGTTAGCCGTGTGGCGGTCATTCCTGCGGGCGCACGCCCGCATCGTCCGACATCTGGAGACCGAGCTGGTCGCCGAGCAGAGTCTGTCGCTGGCGTCCTATGACGTCCTGGTGCAGCTCGCCGAGGCGCCCGGGCGTCGGATGCGGATGACGGAGCTCGCCGACGCCGTGCTGTTGTCCCGGTCCGGTGTCACCCGGCTGGTCGACCGCCTGGAGCGGACAGGCCTGGTCAGCCGGGAGCGAGCCGACGGCGACGGCCGCGGCGTGGTGGCCGTACTCACCCAGACAGGGCTAGACCGGTTACGCAGCGCGTCCGGCACCCATCTGGCCGGTGTCGTCCGCCACTTCGTCGACGCGCTGGACGAGGCGGCCATCACCGACTTCGGCCGCACCTGTGAGCAGCTGGCCGCGGCCTCCCCGCCGCTGCCAGAAGGTCCCTGACCTCGCGCTGACCGGGCTCCCGCCCCCGGTTCCGCTGCCCGGGCCCTGCCCCCGGAGCCCCGCGATCCCTGAATCGCAATCGTTCGCACCGGGCACTGGCCGAAATAAGAGCGCTCTAACTTGCGCCGTCAATCAACCAGCAGACGTCGTCCGCCTGGACTCAGGTGGCGTCGGGGTCGAACGGAGGACGTTCCCCCGGCGACAGCGGCCGCTGCTCCGGACGCGGCTCGGCCGCCGGAGCCGGCGCCGACGCGAAGCCGTTGGGCTTGTAGCCGTTGTCCTCCGGATAGTCGTCGAGCAGGTGCCGCGTGATGGCCCGCTTGGGGTTGAACTCCCGCAGCTGCCGCAGGTCCTCCAGCGGCTTGCGCAGCTCGTCGAACTCCGGCCCGAGCTCCGACCGCAGCTGGTCGCGGGCCCCGTTGGCGTAGTCCCGGACCTGTCGGATGCCCTTGGCCAGCCACGCGGCAGCGGACGGCAGCCGCTCGGGACCCAGGATGAACAGGCCGGCGACGATCAGGACGAGCAGCTCGCCCCCGCTGATTCCGAACACGTCTCCCAGCCTAATCCGACTGCGTGGTGACCTGTAGCTCCATCTGCCGCCCCTGCCGCACGATCTGCACCTTCACAGTGTCGCCGATGTTGCGTTCGATCACCGCCACCGACAGCTCATCGGCGGTGCGGATGGGTCGATCGCCGAACTTGGTGATCACGTCGCCCTCGGCGATGCCGGCCTTGGCCGCGGCCCCGCCCTCCTTGACGTTCTGCACCTGGGCGCCGTCGGTGGACACGGCCGACACCGACCGCGCGTTCAGGCCGATGTCGGCGTGCTTGACCTGGCCGTCCCGGATCAGCCCCTCGGCGATCCGCCGGGCGAAGTCGATCGGGATGGCGAAGCCGATGCCGATGGAGCCGGTGTTGTCGCCGGGCGACAGGATGGCGCTGTTGATGCCGACCAGCGCCCCGGTGTCGTCCAGCAGCGCGCCGCCGGAGTTGCCGTGGTTGATGGCGGCGTCGGTCTGGATGGCGTCGTAGGTGACGGGCGGGTCGCCGCCCTCGCCGGCGGCCTGCAGTGGCCGGTTGACCGCGCTGACGATGCCGCTGGTGACGCTGCTGGACAGGCCCAGTGGCGAGCCGATGGCGATCACCTGGTCGCCGACCGACAGCGAGCTGGACTTGCCCAGCTGGATCACGGTCGGGTTGGTCACCGCCACCTTGACCACGGCCAGGTCGGTCTTGGGGTCCCGGCCGACGATCTTGCCGTCGGTCTTGGTGCCGTCGGCGAACACCACGCGCAGGGTGGCCGTCGGGTCGGTGGCCGCGGCCGACACCACGTGGTTGTTGGTCAGGATGTAGCCGCCGGCGTCGATCATGACGCCGGAGCCGAGCCCGCCGCCGCTGCCGACCTGCACCTCGATCTGCACCACGGCGGCCTGGGTGCGCTTGACGATGTCGGCGACCGAGCCGGGCGCGGCCTGCTTGCCCGGGCTGTCCACCTGGGCCAGGGTGACGGAGCTGGTCAGCGGGTTGCCGGCCTGCGCGATGGCCCAGCCGGCGAGGCCGCCGGCCACGCCGATCAGCAGCGCGACGCCGGCCAGCGAGGCCAGGGCGACCGGCTTGACCCGGCGGCCGAACAGCAGCTCGGGCACGGACAGCAGCGGGCCGGTCTTGGCCGGCGGCGCGGCGCCGTCGTCGCCGTCCGAGCCGGACTCGGCGGCCGGCGGGCCGAGGATGGCGCCGGCGCCGGGGTCGCGCCACGGGTCGCGGTCGGCGGAGTCCTGCCAGAACACGGGCTCGACGGTCGGCTCGGAGCCGTACGGGACCGAACCCGGCGCTCGCTGCAACACCACGTCGCCAAGGCTGTCGGGGCGGCTGAAGGCCGTGCTCAACGCCTCGGGCGGCGGCGGGGCCAGCGCGATGGAGCCGTTGGCGGCGGCCGAGGCGGCACGGGGCGCGAAGGCGCTGTCCACACCGTCTGGGCGGCCGAACTCGGCGGCCTGCGTCGGATCGACGGGCGGCCGGTCCAGCGGCCGGGGACCGATGCGGCGGCCCTGACCGTCGTCGACGCCCGAGACCGGGGTGGCCGGCGGCGGTTCGGGACTGGGCTGCTGCTCGTTCATCAGGGGAAAGCGTGCCTCACCAACGGTGAATTCACCGTGTGGGCAGGTCCGCGACGGTCGTCGGCGTGGTGGAGCTGGCCGGCTGAACCGCGACCGGGTGGGCGTCCACCGGAACGCCGGAGGTGTCGCCGGACGCCGGGGTGTCGCCGTGCATGGTCACGATGGCCAGCGCGCCCAGCACGATGCCGGACACGACCACGCCGGCGCCCTGCTTGGTGCGGCGGGACAGCCGGCTGCCGCTGCCCAGGACGGCGGCGCCGCTACCGAGCGGCGCGGAGGAACCGAAGACGGGGCCGCTGCCGAACGGGCGGAGCTTCTCGCTGCCCTTGCCCAGCCGCTGCACGGTGACCAGCTGGCCGTCCTCGGTCACGGCCAGGTTGTCCGGGCCGCTGGGCAGGTCGACGTCCTGCGGGATGGACATCAGCGAGGCGAGCAGGCCGGCCGGCGCGGACGGCGCGGGCGCGGCCTTCATGGCCGAGCGGGCGTGCCGCTGGGTGGCGGCCTCGGCGGCGCAGAAGGGGCAGCGGGCCAGGTGCGCGGCGGCGCGGTCGTGAGCGGTCGCCGACAGCTCACCGTCGACGAAGGCCACCACCGCGTCGGGCAGCAGATGCTGTTCCGGCAGGCTCGGCAGACTCCACCCGCGCAGCTCGGTCATCCAACGTCCTTCCGTGCGAGCTCGGCGCGGCGCTCCAGGCTCGCGCGCAGGGCCTGCCGGCCCCGGTGGATGCGGCTGCGGACGGTGCCCAGCTTCACCCCGAGCGTGGCTCCGATCTCATCGTAGGACAGGCCTTCGACGTCACAAAGCACCACAGCGGCCCGGAACTCCGGCGGCAGCTCGTCCAGCGCGGCCTGCAGGTCGGGGTCCAGGTGGGTGTCGGAGTAGACCTGCTCGGGGCTCGGGTCGTCGCCCACGAGGCGGTCGGTGTCCTCGGGCAGGCCCTCCATGCGCAGCCGGGAGCGGCGCCGGGCCATGTCCAGGAACAGGTTCGTGGTGATGCGGTGCAGCCAGCCCTCGAACGTGCCCGGCTTGTACGAGGCCAGCGACCGGAACACCCGGATGAACGTCTCCTGGGTCAGGTCCTCGGCGTCGTGCTGGTTGCCGGACAGGCGGTAGGCGAGGCGGTAGACCCGGTCGGCGTGCTCGCGCACGACCTCGTCCCACGATGGCGGTGTCCAGGCGGCTTCGACCGGCGCAATGGCGACGGGAGCGGCGGCGACCGGCTCAGTGGCCGGGTCGGTCGTCTGAGTGCGCATCGGTGGTTTCGGCACCTCCAGCGGGCGGCTGCCCTTCGGTGGGGACAACGTGGCGGACGTCCCCGTTGTTCCCCACTACTGTCGCGGGCTCGCTTATAACCATGGTGAGAGACGCCTGAGAGCAGACTGAGAATGCTCAGATGCGGGTTGTTCACCCAGAACGGCCCTAGTCGCCGCTAACCTCGCACCTTGTGACGCTCGGGGAGTACGTGGACGGCTTCGCCGTCGAGGACGAGGTCGCCTCGGCCGCGCGGGCCCGGGGCGTCGAGCTGGGATGCGTGCCCATCGGCGTCACCGGCGGGGCCGCGCTGCGCTTCCTCGCCGCGTCCCTGCAGGCCAGGGCGGTCGTGGAGATCGGGACCGGGGCCGGCGTGAGCGGCCTGTGGCTGCTTGGCGGCATGGCCCGGGACGGCGTGCTGACCTCGATCGACGTGGAACCCGAGCACCAGCGGGTGGCCCGCCAGGCCTTCTCCGACGCCCGGATCAGCCCCGGCCGCACTCGCCTGATCAACGGACAGGCGCTGGACGTGCTGCCCCGCCTCACCGACGGCGGCTACGACCTGGTGTTCGTCGACGCCGCCAAGTCCGAGTACCCCCGCTACCTGGAGCACGGCGTGCGCATGCTGCGCCCCGGCGGCGTGATCGCGTTCGACAACGTCTTCTGGAAGGGCAAGGTCACCGATCCCACTGACCGGGACGCCGAGACCCAGGCCATCCGCGACACCAACCGCGCCGTCCGCGAGGACGACCGGCTCGTGTCGATCATGCTTCCAGTCGGCGACGGCCTCCTGGTCGCAGCCAAGCGCTGACCCCCCGCAACCACCTCTGACGCCACATGTGGTCCACATGTGGCGTCAGAGGTCGAATGTGGCGCACATGTGGCGAAAGCCGGGGGCGGTTGGCTGCCGGCGGGTTACTCCGCGCGAGCGCCCTTGCCGAGGACGACGACGCCGCCGGCGCTGACCGTGTAGTGCTCCAGGTCGTGGCTGCGGTCGACGCCGACCATGGCGCCGTCGGCCACCACGACGTTCTTGTCGAGGATGGCCTTGCGCACCACGGCGCCCTTGCCGACGCGCACGCCGGGCAGCAGGACGCTGCCCTCGACGATGGCGCCGGACTCCACCACGACGTCCGAGCTGACCACCGAGTCGCGCACGGTGGCGCCGGAGATGATCGAGCCGGGGCCGACGATGGACTCCTGGGCGAAGCCGCCGTTGACGAACTTGGCCGGCGGCAGCGGCGGGGTGGCGGTGCGGATCGGCCAGGCCTGGTTGTAGAGGTTGAACACGGGGTGCACGGACACCAGGTCCATGTGCGCGTCGTAGTAGGCGTCGAGGGTTCCGACGTCCCGCCAGTAGCCGCGGTCCCGCTCGGTGGCCCCGGGCACGACGTTGTCGTCGAAGTCGTAGACGTGCGCGCCGCCGGCGTCGACCAGCATGGGGATGATGTTGCCGCCCATGTCGTGGTCGGAGTCGGGGTCGGCGGCGTCGGTGCGCAGCGCGTCCAGCAGGGCCTCGGTGGTGAACACGTAGTTGCCCATGGACGCGAAGGTCACGTCGGGGTCGTCGGGCACGTGCGGCGGGTCGGCCGGCTTCTCCAGGAAGCGGGTGATCCGGCCCTCGGCGTCGGAGTCGATGCAGCCGAACGCCCTGGCCTCGGCCCGCGGCACCCGGATGCCGGCGACGGTGACCCCGCAACCGGAGTCGATGTGCTGCTCGACCATCTGCCCGGGGTCCATCCGGTACACGTGGTCGGCGCCGAAGACGACGATGTAGTCCGGCTTCTCGTCGTGCACCAGGTTGAGCGACTGGAAGATCGCGTCGGCGCTGCCGGTGTACCAGCGCGGGCCGAGCCGCTGCTGGGCCGGCACCGGGGTGATGTACTGCCCGAGCACGCTGGACAGCCGCCAGGTGGTGGAGATGTGGCGGTCCAGCGAGTGCGACTTGTACTGGGTCAGCACGCACAGCTTCGACATGCCCGCGTTGACCAGGTTGGACAACACGAAGTCGATCAGTCTGTAGTTGCCGCCGAACGGCACGGCCGGTTTGGCCCGGTCCGCCGTCAGGGGCCACAAACGCTTGCCCTCGCCACCGGCCAGAACGATTCCCAGAACGTGGGGCTGCCCCTTCACGATCAGTGACCCTATCCGCCGGGCACTAGGTTGTCAGCTGTGCGGATCGGATTACTGACACGCGAATACCCGCCAGAGGTGTACGGCGGGGCAGGCGTCCACGTCGGCTTCCTCGTGCCACGACTGCGCGAGCTGATCGATGTCGACGTGCACTGTTTCGGCGGCGAGCGGCCGGACGCCGTCGCGCACCAGCCGGCTCCCAATCTGCGGGCGGCCAACCCGGCCCTGTCCACGCTGTCGGTCGACCTGGAGATCACCGCCGCGGTCGAGGGCGTGGACCTGGTGCATTCACATACGTGGTACGCGAACTTCGCCGGGCACGTGAGCAAGATCCTGCACGGGGCGCCGCACGTGGTGACCGCGCACTCGCTGGAGCCGCGGCGGCCGTGGAAGGCCGAGCAGCTCGGCGGCGGTTACCGGCTGTCGTCGTGGGTGGAGCGCACGGCCTACGAGGCGGCGGACGCGATCATCGCGGTCAGCGACGGCATGCGGGCCGACGTGCTGGACTGCTACCCGTCGCTGGATCCGGCCCGGGTGCACGTGGTCCGCAACGGCATCGACACGTCCCTGTACGAGGCGGTGACCGGCACCGACGCGCTGGAGCGGCACGGCATCGACCCGTCGAAGCCGATCGTGGCCTTCGTCGGGCGGATCACCCGGCAGAAGGGTGTCGGCCACCTGGTGGCCGCGGCCCACCGGATCACCGAGGACGTCCAGCTGGTGCTGTGCGCGGGCGCGCCGGACACGCCGGAGATCGCGGCCGAGACCGAGGCGGCGGTGGCCGAGCTGGCCAAGGCCCGGCCGGGCGTGTTCTGGATCCAGGAGATGCTGCCGACCGACGAGGTCAAGCAGGTGCTCAGCCACGCGACGGTGTTCGTGTGCCCCTCGGTGTACGAGCCGCTGGGCATCGTGAACCTGGAGGCGATGGCCTGCGGCACCGCGGTGGTGGCCTCCGACGTGGGCGGCATCCCGGAGGTGGTCGAGGACGGCGTGACCGGGCTGCTGGTGCACTACGACGAGTCCGACGTCGAGTCGTTCCGGGACGGGCTGGCGGCGGCGGTGTCGCGGCTGCTCGCGGATCCGGTCAGGGCCGAGGCGATGGGCCGGGCCGGTCGGGAGCGGGCCGTGCGGGAGTTCTCCTGGGCGGGCGTCGCGGCCCAGACCGTCGAGGTATACCGAAATGTGATCTAAGACATTTCCGGTCACAGCAACCCGAAGGCGCGGCCAACCACCTTTACCCGATAGAGCGACTTTGATCGAGCTATCGGAGGACCGGTGTCACTCACCGTGCACGGGCCTGGGGGCCGTGCCGCGCTCGTGTTGTCGATCGGCGCCCTGCTGGCTGGTGTGGCGGCCTGTTCGACCTCGCATGCGGGCAGCTCGGACGCGATGACCTTCACCCTTGACGGCAAGCAGATCGTCGACGCGGCGCAGCTGGAGGCCGACGGCGAGCGGGAGCTCGCCTACACGGTCAGCTTCGGCTACGTCTCGCCGACCGGCACCGGGCTGCCCCGCTGCTGGTTCGCCCGGATCGGCCTGACCGACCAGGTGGACAGCCGGCTGTGGTGCGGACCGGTGCAGGTGCCGAGCACCTCGCCGACCAACGCCTGGGTGCCGATCCCGCTGAAGAAGACCGGCGAGAACGGCAGCCAGGTGCAGCTGGAGGTGCAGCCCCCGGACGTGCCGCTGCCGGGCAACCGCAGCACGCCGGTCGGCGACAAGCTGCTGCGGGCCGACGGCTCCGGCATGGATCCCAAGGCAGTGGTCAACCGGACCGCCAGCGCCAACTTCGTCGCCGTGCTGGCCGACACCGAGCACAAGTCGAACGCCGACCTGGGCCTGACCGACCCGGTGTCGCTGCGCATGCACGACGACCTGCTCGCGGTGAACGCCACCGGCTACGGCCGCCCGACCAGCTTCCCGCTCGGCGACGGCGCGACCCTCGTGCCGGACAAGGGCGTGCAGCTGCGGGTGCTGCGCCTGCACGTGGAGCGGCCGGGCAAGACCGACCCGGCGTTCGCCGCCCAGCAGTGGGCGGGTTGGCCGCCGCAGCCGTCCACACTGTCGTTGCAGGTGGAGGGCCGGCGAACGGTGCTGTCGGCCGACCGGCTGCCCGACTCCGGCGACGTGTTCCTGATCTACTCCGTGCCGGACAAGCCGGCCCCGGCCGAGTCGCTGATCCTGTCCAGCGTCGGCGGCAGCTCGCTGGACCAGCAGCGGGAGGTGCCGGGCGGCAAGCCCATGACCCAGATCCCGGACGCGCTGCTCACGCCCGGCGGTGTCAGCAAGGTGCCGGCGAGCGCGAGCCAGCCGATCACCGTCAACACGGTCAAGCCCTACGGCGGGGTGGCCGCCGGCGAGCACCGCGCGCAGGTGACCGTGACCGGCGTGCGGCTGGGCCGGCAGCGGCCGATCAAGCTCGACAGCGGCAACTACCAGCTGGTCACCGACGTGACGGCTGGCAAGGCGCTGCTGGAGGTGGCGATCAAGGCCGACGGCCAGCTGCCGGCGATCATGGGCGGGACCGTCACCAAGGACTCGTTCGCACTGACTCTGCCGGACGGCAGCAAAGCGAAGCTGGTTGGTGTCCGCTACGACGGCGACCTGCTGCCGGCCGCGCTGGTGTTCGAGGTGCCGGCCGACGTGAAGTCGGTGAAGATCGGGGTGAGCACCGGTTCCGTGCAGGTCTCCGCCCTCGGCCGGGTGGACCTGACCGCCGCCGGCGCGCCGGTCGACCTGCCCCTGGACTTCGGATGACGCACGAGCAACTGGCCGCGGGCCTGGCCCCCAGGCTGGCCCTGCTGCGGGCGTTGGCCGTCGAGCAGCACGTCACCCGGGCCGCCGACCGGCTGGGCGTGCCGCAGCCGACGGTCAGCCGCTGGCTGGCCTCGCTCAGCGCCGAGCTGGGCACGCCGGTGATCGTCCGCAACGGCCGCGGCGTGCGGCTGACCAAGGCCGGGCAGATCCTGGCCGAGGCCGCCGAGCAGGCGTTGACCGTGCTGGAGGCCGGCTGTCGGCGGGCCATCGGCGAGGCCGACCCGGAGCGTGGCCAGGTCGTGCTGGCATTCCTGCACACGATGGGCGGCGTGCGGGTGCCAGAGCTGCTGCGGGCCTTCCGGGCCCAGCATCCCGAGGTGCGATTCGCCCTGGAGCAGGCCGCCCACGAGGAGATGCTGGCCCGGGTCCGGGCCGGTGACGTCGACCTGGCCCTGACCGCGCCGCTGCCCGCCGACCAGCCCGATCTGGTGTGCCTGCCGCTCTACGAGCAGCCGCTGCAGCTGACCGTGCCGACCGGCCATCCGCTGGCCGGCCGGCGGCGGGTGCGGCTGGCCGAGCTGGCCGGCGAGCAGTTCGTCGGCATGAAGGCCGGCTACGGGCTGCGCCGCATCACCGACGCGATGTGCGAGCGGGCCGGCTTCCTGCCGGTGCTGGCCTTCGAGGGCGAGGAGGTCGACACCGTGCGCGGCCTCGTCGCCGCCGGCCTCGGCCTCGCGCTGCTGCCGCAGTCGGACACCGCGCTGAACGGCGTCGTCGAACTGGCGCTGACCCCGCCCGCCAGCCGCACCATCGGCTTGGTCTGGCTGGCGGGCGTGCCCCTGCCGCCGGCGGCGGAGATGTTCCGGGGATTCGTCGCCAACCAGTGAGCGCCGCTCAGCCGGTCAGTGCGAGGTCGCGCCGGTGCCTGGACCGCGGGCTCAGGTCGATCGATGCCCGCGCGGAGCGCGCAGATCAGACATTGTCCATCGATCGACCTGAGACAAGGGAAGGCACCGGCTTAGATGGCGACCTCGCCCCGCGCGGAACGCGCGGCAAAGGCACTGTTCTGAGCGAACCTGACCAGGGTGCGCGCGGCGAAGCCGCTGGCTCCCGGGACGACCTCGTCGTAGGTGGCCTCGGAGCGGGCCGGGCCGGCGATGTCGAGGTGGGCCCACGGCAGGTTGCCGCTGAACTCCCGCAGGAACAGCGCCGCGGCGATGGCGCCGGGGCCGCCCGGGGCCTGCTTGACGTCGGCGATCTCGCTGCGCACGGAGTCGGCGTGGTCGGCCAGCAGCGGCATCCGCCAGTGCGCCTCGCCGACCTGCTCGCCGGCGGTGATCAGCTGCGCGGCGAGCTCGTCGGTGGTGGCGAACAGGCCGCCGGTCCGCAGCCCGAGGGAGATCTTCATGGCCCCGGTGAGGGTGGCCACGTCGACCAGCACGTCCGGGGAGTGCTTGCGCACGGCCCAGGTCATGGCGTCGGCCAGCACCATCCGGCCCTCGGCGTCGGTGTTGGCGACCTCGGTGGTCTTGCCGCCGTAGTGCCGCACCACGTCGCCCGGCCGGTACGCGGAGCCGGACACGTGGTTCTCGGCGCACGGCACGAGACCGGTGACCCGAAGGGGCAGCTTCAGCGCGGCCACCGCCAGCAGGGCGGCGATCACCGCGGCGCCGCCGGCCATGTCGGTGCGCATCAGGTGCATGCCGTCGGCCGGCTTGACCGAGATGCCGCCGGTGTCGAACGTGATGCCCTTGCCCACGAACACGATGTGCGGCGCCTTCGAGGAACCGCGTGGACGCCACGTCAACTCCAGGAAGCGCGGCGGCCTCGACGAACCGCCGCCGACGGCGAGCACGCCGCCGAAGCCCTGCTCGGCCAGCCACGCCTCGTCCCGCACCTCGGCGGTCAGGCCGGTGACGCCGGCGGCCAGCCGCGCGGCGGTGCCGGCGAGCCAGGCCGGATCCTTCACATTTGACGGAGTGTTGGCCAGGTCCCGGGTCAGGGCGGTGGCGGCGGCCAGCGTCACGGACTCCGCGACGGCATCGGCGACCTCATCGACGACAACCTGGGCAGATGTGACCAGCAGCACGGACTTCGTGCGCGCGGCCGGCGTGTCGCCGGTGACCTTGAACTTGTAGCCGCCCAGGGCCAGGCCCAGCGCGAACGCCGCGGCCTGCTCGGCGGTCACGTCCTCGGGCAGCAGCACCTGGTACTTGCCGACCTCGTGTTCGTCGGCCGCCCGCACCAACGCGGCCCCGGCGGACCGCCAGTCCTTCACCGTGCCCGCGCCGACGCCGGCGATCCAGTCACGGCCGATCCGCCGCACCTCACCGGTCTTTCCGGTGGGCTCGAAGCCGGTCAGCGCGGCGTCGTCCAGACGGTCGCGCCCCGGCCCGTAGGCGGGGCCGTCGGCGACGATCACCACGGCGGGCAGGCCGCGGCGCGGGGTCGGGGCGACCTCGATCGCGGGCAGCGGGGTGGGCACGGCGGGCGCCGTCGAGCGCACTTCAAACCTCCAGCAGGGAAACGAATTCTGCCCCGGCTCCACGTGGGAAACCGGGGCTGGGGGAACACGCGAAGCGGGAGCGTCAGTTCACGACGCCCTTGAGGGCATCGCCCAGTTCGCTCGCCTCCTCCGCCGACATCTCGACGACGAGGCGCCCACCACCTTCGAGGGGCACCCGCATCACGATGCCTCGCCCCTCCTTGGTGACCTCAAGGGGACCGTCGCCGGTCCTGGGCTTCATGGCCGCCATAGCGTGCTCCCTCCGTCTGTCCAGCTCGGCCCGACCGCCTCCCAGCCTGTCGGGTCCCCTACATTCTCCCCCATCCGCGATCAGGCGTGAAACCGAACCGATCTTTTCGGTCGCACGCCACTGCCACCATCTTGGCAAGTCAGCGGCCCTGCCGCCGAGGCGGCACGCCGGACGGGCGCGGGTCAGTCCCACGGCGGTCCGCTGTGGACGGTCAGCGGCGGGCCCGCCAGCAGCTGGCCAGGTGGTCGTCGACCATGCCGGTCGCCTGCATCAGCGCATAGCACGTGGTGGGGCCGACGAAGACGAAGCCACGCTTGCGCAACGCTTTGGCCATCGCCGTTGACTCCGGCGTGATCGCCGGGACGTCGGCGACGGTGCGCGGGCGACGGCGGCGGCCGGCCGGCGCGAAGGACCACAGCAGCTCGTCCAGCGGCTGGTCCAGACCTAGCACGGTGCCGGCGTTGCGGACGGCCGCATCGATCTTCTGGCGGTTGCGCACGATGCCGGTGTCGGCCATCAGCCGCTCGATGTCTGACTCGTCGAAGGCGGCGACCTTCTTGGGGTCGAAATGCTCGAAGGCGGCCCGGAAGGCCTCCCGCTTGCGCAGGATGGTCAGCCAGGACAGGCCGGACTGGAAGCCCTCCAGGGTCATCCGCTCGAACATCTCCGGCACGCCGCGCAGTTCGACGCCCCACTCCTCGTCGTGGTAGCGCTGGTAGTCCTCTGTGGAGTCACCCCACGGGCAGCGGACCCGCTCGGTCACCGGGTGCTCTCCTCCACCGCGCTGTCCGCCATGGCCGCCTGCTGCTCCTCCAGCTCGGCCACCCGGGCCCGCAGCTCGGTCACCTCGCGGCCCAGCCGGTCCAGCGCCCAGTCGACCTCGGACATCTTGTAGCCGCGGAACACCTGCTGGAACCGCAGGTCCTGGACGTCCTGCTCGGTGACCGCGTCGGCGGGCAGCCGCGTCGGCGACGCGCCCGGCGGCAGCGGGCCCAGCTCCTCGCCGCGGCCGAAGACCAGCGACGCGGCCAGGAACACCACGCCGGCCACCACGGCCATCACGACGAGGTAGATCAGTACGGTGGTCACGGCATCGATCGTGGCACGTCCGGGGCCACCCGTGCACGGGGGTCGTCCGTAACCCGCGAACCAGGCCCGCGCACCGTGCGCATCGGCGGCCGATCGGCGGTCGACACGGTGCTCGGATCGGGCAGCCATTCGCCGTCCACCTGCACGAACTGGGTCAGCACGGTGGCCGCGCCGACGTCCGTGCCACAGCGGGCCAGTGCCGTGCCGAGTATCTGGCTGGCCATCACGCCCAACTGCAGCAGCGACCGGTTGCGGTGCTTGCGCACGCCCAGATTCACTTGGGCCAGGCCATCCAGCCCATATGAGGCATACGTGTCGATCAGCAGCCCGATCTCCACGCCGTAGCCGGCGGCGAACGGCACCGACTCGAGGAGTTCGCGGGTGGCCGCGTACTCGCCGCCCAGCGGCTGCACGACCCCGGACAGCTCCGGCCGCAGCGCCGCCAGCACCGGGCGGGCCAGCAGCTCGGTGACCCGGCCGCCGCCGCTGCTCTCCAACCGCAGCGGCCGCCGGTAGAAACCCTTGACCAGCTGCACACCCGGCGCCGTCAGCAGCGGGCCGAGCAGCGCCGGCACGAATCCGGGGTCCGGGTCGACCAGGTCCGAGTCGAGGAAGACGACCAGGTCGCCGGTGGTGGCGGCGAGCGAGCGCCAGAGGACTTCTCCCTTGCCCGGCAACGGTTCCAGCTCGGGCAGCACGTCGGTGCGGCGCACCACCCGGGCGCCGGCGGCCCGCGCCCGTTCGATGGTCGCGTCGGTGGATCCGGAGTCGACCACCACCAGTTCGTCCACCAGCGAGCCGAGCAGCGGCCGAACGGCGGCGACCACCGCGCCGACCGACTCCTCCTCATTCAGCGCCGGCAGCACCACGCTGACGGTGCGATCCCCCTTGGCGCGCACCAGTTCCGGCGCCGTCCACGCGGGCTCCTGCCAGGTGCGTTCGCGAAACCACCGCTCGGTGTCGGGTAACACGTCAGGCCAGCGCCCGCAGGACAGCCGACGGCGGCCGGGTGCCGGCGATGCTGGCCACCATCTCCAGCACCCGCCGGGTCTGCCGGACCTGGTGCGCGCGGAACACCCGCGCGCCGCCCCAGGCCGCCACGGCGGTGGCCGCGAGCGTGCCGTCGACCCGCTCGTCCAGCTCGACGCCCAGGGTCTCGCCGACGAAGTCCTTGTTGGACAACGCCATCAGCACCGGCCAGCCGGTGCCGACGAGCTCGTCCACCCGGCGCAGCAGCTCCAAACCGTGCCAGGTGTTCTTGCCGAAGTCGTGGGTCGGGTCGATGAGCACACCTTCGGCCGGCACGCCCAGCTCCACCATGCGCTCGGCCGCCTCGGCCAGTTCGGCCGCCACGGCGGCGACCACGTCCTCATAGCGCGGGCGGAACGGGTCGGTGCGGGGCGGCAGCCCGCCGGTGTGCGAGCAGACGATGCCGACCCGGTGTTCGGCGGCGACCTCGGCCAACTTCGGGTCCGCGCCGGCCCAGGTGTCGTTGATGAGGTCCGCGCCCTCGCGGCAGGCGTGGTCCGCGACCTCGTGCCGCCAGGTGTCCACGCTGATCACGACGTCCGGGTAGCGCTCACGGACAGCGCCGACGAACGGCACCACACGGCGGGCTTCCTCGGCGACGTCCACGGTCTCGCCCTGGGAGCCGGCCCGCACCCCGCCGATGTCGATGATGTCGGCGCCGTCGGCCACCGCCGCGTCCACCGCGGCCATGGCGGCCGACTCGGTGAAGGTGGCGCCGCGGTCGTAGAACGAGTCGCGGGTCCGGTTGACGATGGCCATCACCAGCGCGCGGCCCGCGCCGGCCGGCCTCGTCCCGAATAGCAACGGTCGCACAACGGTCATGGTGCCACGCCGCGCCCGATCCACCTGTTTGGAGTAATGTCCGTCACTGTTGCCGGGACAAACAACCACTCCGGCGAACAGCGATCCTCCTGTATGCCACAGGCATCCAAGACAGGTCAAATCGCGACGGGACGATCATTGTCCGACCTTGTCCCCCGGCCGGGTATTCCAGCCAAGGCCCTCACCCGCGCTTTTACCCATTCGGCCTAGCGAATCGCCACCAGCGGGTGATACCGATTACCGCATTTTGGTCCACCCGAACGAGGGCACACGGGCTGACCTGGGCGATTTCGGGGCTAGCCTCGGTCCGGCCGAGGCGATCCACGAGCGGAAGGGGGCGCACTTCCGCTCGCCGCCCCGGCGCACAACACAAGATCACAAAGGAGAGACCGTGGCCAAGAAGGCTCTTGTCGTGGCGGTGACCGCGACCGGAATGCTGGTCATCGGGGCACCGGCATTCGCGGCGGCAGCACCGGCGGACAACCCCCTTTTCCAGCAGCCACTCGTTTCCAACGTGAATGTCCTCAGCCAGAACGTGGTGCCGACCGGCAACATCAATGGCGGCAACGGCAACAATGCCGGCCAGGGCAATGTCGGCGGCAACGGCAACAACATCGGCGACAACAACAACGGCGGCAACGGCAACAGCAACGGCGGCGCGGGCAACACCGTCGGCGGGGGCAACGCCGGCGGTGTGCACAACGGCCTGGCCAAGCTGGCCCAGGCGGCTTCGGTCCCCTTCTCAGACTTCCTCGGCGGCGACGCGGTGCCGTCTGCGGGCCCCGGCAACACCAACGTCGGCGGCGGCAACAACTCCGGCACCGAGAACACCGGCGGCAACGGCAACAACATCGGTTCCGCGAACAACGGCGGCAACGGGAACAGCAACGGCGGTTCCGGCAACACCGTCGGCAGCGGCAACGCGGGCGGTGTCGGCGGCGGCTACGCCGCGCCAGAGGCGATCAATCTACCGGAAGGCGGATTCGCGGAGCGCAGCCTGACCGGCGGCCCGGGCAACAACAACAGCGGCTCCGGAAACAACGCCGGCAGCGGCAATGTCGGCGGCAACGGCAACAACATCGGCGACAACAACAACGGCGGGAACGGCAACAGCAACGGCGGCAACGGGAACACCGTCGGCGGCGGCAACTCCGGCGGCATCGGCAACCACCGCCAGCATCGGGTGAGCGTGCCCCCGATGATCTCGCCGGCCCGTTCGCTGACCGGAGTGGCGCACCACTGGCCGCTGCCGGGCAACAACAACGGCGGTTCCGGCAACAATGCCGGCCAGGGCAACATCGGCGGCAACGGCAACAACATCGGGAACAACAACAACGGCGGCAACGGGAACAGCAACGGCGGTTCCGGGAACACCGTGGGCGGCGGCAACTCCGGCGGCGTCGGCAACCACTGACGCAGCCCGAAACGGCGGTGTCACCCCTTCGCGGGAGCGACACCGCCGTTCAGCCGTGACGCGTGTCACAGCTCATTGCTACTCCACAGTAGGTCCAAGTTTACTCCTGAGTAGCTATGTCGTGACCGAGGTCACTCTGGAGGGCAAGTGCGCAGGTCAATGACGACTCTGCTGACTGTCGTGGCGTTAGCCATGGGGCTGGCGGCGACCGCCGCCGCCGCGCCGACGGCCGGCTTCAGCACCAGCTATCAGGCGATCCCCGGCGACGGCGGCACGACGCTGCACGCGTTCGTGATCCGCCCGACCGGCCGCGGCGACGGGCCGTTCCCGCTCGTGGTGCTGCCGAGCAGCTGGGGCCTGAACGACATCGAGTATGTGGGCGCGGCCGCGAGGCTCGCCTACCAGTCGGGGTACGTGGTGGTCAGCTACACCGCCCGCGGCTTCTGGGACTCCGGCGGCCAGATCGAGGTGGCCGGTCCCCAGGACGTGGCCGACGCCAGCAAGGTGATCGACTGGGCGCTGGCCAACACCGATGCCGACCCGTCCCGCATCGGCATGGCGGGCATCTCCTACGGCGCGGGCATCAGCCTGCTCGCGGCCGCCGCCGACCCGCGGATCCGGGCGGTGGCCTCGCTGAGCGGCTGGACCGACCTGGCCGCCTCGCTCTACCCGAACCAGACCGTCAGCAGCGAGGGCGTCGACCTGTTGCTGGCCGCCGGTCACCTGACCGGCCGTCCCGGCCCGGATCTCCAGCAGGCCGAGAAGGACTACCTGGCCGGCAACTTCGCCGACGTGCTGCCGATCGCGCCGGTGCGCTCGGCCGCCACCAAGATCGACGCCATCAACCAGCACAGCACCGCGGTGCTGATGGCCAACGCCTGGGAGGACTCGCTGTTCCCGCCCAGCCAGCTGGTCGACTTCTACGGCAAACTGACCGGTCCGAAACGGCTGATGCTCACGCCCGGCGACCACGCCACGCCGGAGCTGTTCGGCGCGGCCGGGCTGCCCAACGAGGTCTGGGACGCCGCCGACCGCTGGTTCGACCACTACCTGCTGGGCGTGGACAACGGCATCGACCGGGAGCAACCGGTGCAGGTGAAGCCGGCCAACGGCGGCGGCTGGCAGGGCTCAACCGGATTCCCCACCCAGCAGCAGACGATTCCGTTGGGCAGCACCAGGTTCGGCGCCGGCCTGGACACGATCGCCGACAGTGGCACGGTGCTCGTGAGTGGCGCTCTGCAGGGCTACCTGGGCATTCCGACCGGCGTCTCGATCCCGCTGGTGTCCCGGGCGCTGGCCGGGGTCTGGTCCGGATCCACTGCGGCACAAGGCTTTGAAGTGGACGGAGCCCCGCACGCCAAACTGACCGTCACGCCCAGCGCGGCCGACACGACGCTGTTCGCGTACCTCTACGACGTGGGGCCGATCGGCCTCGGGTCGCTGATCACGCACAAGCCGTACTCGCTGCTGGGTGCGGCCCCGGGTGTGGCCAGGAACATCGACCTCGGATTGGAGCCCATCGCCTGGAATGTGCCGGCGGGGCACCATCTCGCGCTGGTTGTCGACACTGTCGACCCGCGCTACGGGTCGTCGAGCAAGATCGGCAGCAACGTCACGCTGTCCGGCACGCTGACCGTTCCGGTCACCTGATCCGGGAGGCGGGGGCCCCGGCGCGGGAGCCCCCGCCTTCTGGCACTGCTACCTGAGCGCCTTCACCAGCGCCGGCACGAACTTCGAGGCGTCGAGCGTGCCCCAGCCGGACACGATGTCGAAGCCCTTCGCCGCGGCGAAGCCGGCAACGCTGCCGTAGGTGTTGTCACCGCTGGTCACGTCGACGATCCCGGACTTGTCGGCTTTGGGCCCGAGCTTGCCGTACAGCGCCGGGTTGATCTGGCCCAGCCGGCTGCCCTTGGCCTGCACGGCCAGCGCCAGCACACCGGCGAACAGCGGCGAGGACTCGGAGGTGCCGGAGATGCCCTCCATGGTGATGTCCGGGAACGAGCGGAACTTGCTGCCCGTGATGCCCTTCACCGAGTTCTGCCAGCTCGGCCGGGCGTAGGTCTTGGACAGGCCGCCGCCCGAGGGCCGCCACAGCACGTCCGGCGCGGTGCGGTTTCCGTTGGCGTCCAAGGAGAGCACGGTGCCGCCGAGCGCGGTCACGTTCGGGTCCGAGGCCGGCCAGCTGGCCGTCCGGTACGGAAAGGTGCCCGGGCCGGTCAGCACCGGGTCGGTGGCGCCGTAGTCGCCGGAGGACGCGACCAGCGTGACGCCGGCTCGGCTGGCCCGCTCGAACGCCGGATCCAGGCTCTTGACCGAGTCCAGCGTCGGGAAGGTGTCCTCGGCCGTGCCGAAGCTCATCGAGATGACGTCGGCGATCTGGTGCTTGGTCATGTAGTCGACCGCGGCCATCATCTCCGGCAGGCCGGTGAAGCCCTGGGTCTCGGCCACCGGCGTGGCCGCGATGACGATGTGCGCGGCCGGCGCCATGGTGTGGATCATCTCCACGTCCAGGTCGGTCTCGCCGCCCCAGGACTGGCAGGTCGAGGTGTCCACGCCGGGGTCGGTGCAGCCCGGCACCGGGCCGGACGGCGCGATCACCGAGATGTCGGCCGGCGGCAGTCCGTTGCGCTGGTCGTAGGCGTCGATCACGGCCTTCACGTCGGCGTCGCCGTAGGACACCAGGGTGGCCACGGTGGAACCCGCGCCGGTCAGGCCCTGGTTCCACAGCGCCGGCGTGTTGTACGCCTTGGCCAGCCGTGGCAACGAGGCGGTGGCCGCCTCCAGGCGCTGCACCTTCTGCTCCACCGTCGTCGCGCCGACGAACGAGGCCGCCGCCGCGCTGAACACGTGGTGCGCCTGCTGGGCCGCCTTCGGCTGCGGGCTCGCCGCCGCCGGCGCCGCCGCCAGCGCGGTCGCGGCTAACGCCGCCCCCACCACCACCGCCATGGATCTACCGCTCATTTTCACTCCCAGTCACCATTTTTAACGGCGGAAAGGACCATTCCTGACGTTGAACGTCAGGAATGGTCCTTTCACAACATTTTGTGGTTACGTTCAGCGCAGGGCCGTCACGAGGGACGGGACGAACTTGGCGGCGTCGATGGTGCCCCAGCCGGACACGATGTCGAAGCCCTTGCCCGCGGCGAAGCCGGTGACCCCGTTGTAGCTGTTGTTGCCGGAGGTCACGTCCACGATGCCGGCCAGCTTGCCGGTGTAGAGCGCGGTGTTGACCTGCCCGAGCCGGCCGCCCTTGGTCTGCGCGGCCAGCGCCAGCACACCGGCGAACAGCGGCGAGGACTCGGAGGTGCCGCTGGTGCCTTCCATGGTGATGTCGGGGAAGGACCGCTTGGTGCTGTTGGTGATCTTCGAGACGCTGTCCTGCCAGCTGGGCCGGTTGTACACGCTGGACAGGCCGCCGCCGGAGTCCGGCCACAGCGTGGTGTTCGGCTTGCCGCTCACCGAGTTCGTGCCGCCGACGGCGGTCACGTTCGGGTCGGCCGCCGGCCAGCTGGCGGTGCGCTTGTTCCAGTAGCCGCCGGACTTGGTGTGGTTGGTGGCGCCGGAGTCACCGGAGGAGGCGGTCAGCGTGACGCCGGCGGCGCTCGCCCGCTGGAAGGCCGGGTCCAGGCCGGTGACCTGGCTCGGCGAGTCGAAGTTGTCCTCGGCGGTGCCGAAGCTCATGGAGATGATGTCGGCCGACTTGTTGGTGGTCATGTAGTCGACCGCCTGCATCATCTCCGGCAGGCCGGTGATGCCCTCGGTCTCGGCCACCGGCGTCGCGGCGATGACGATCTTCGCGCCCGGCGCCAGGGTGTGGATCATCTCCACGTCCAGGTCGGTCTCGCCGCCCCAGCTCTGGCAGGTCGCGGTGTCCACACCCGCGTCGTGGCAGCCGGGCACGTGCCCGACCGGCTCCAGGATCTGCACATCGGCCTTGGGCAGGCCGTTGCGCTGGTCGTAGGAGTCGATGACCGACTGGATGTCCTTGTCACCGAAGGAGACCAGCGTCGCCACGGTAATGCCCGTACCGTTGGTTCCCTTGTCCCACAACGGTTTCACGTCGTAGGCGGCGGCCAGCCGGGGCAGCGCGGCCAGCGCCGTCTCCAGCCGCTGCACCTTCTGCTGCACGGTGTCGGCGCCGACGAACGACGCCGCCGCCGGGCTGAAGGTGTGATGGCCCGGCGCGGGCGCCGCGAGGGCGGGCGCGGCGGCGACGCCGCTGAGCGCCAGCGCGACCCCGGCCGCCAGCACGCCCGCGGACCTGACCGATCGTCGACTCATGACTTCCTCCTGAGCAGCAGCCGGAGCGACCCCCGACCCATTCAAGGGGGTGCCCCACGCCGACCGTCAGGTCCGAAAGTCGGGAATCAGTGCACCTGCTCCCACGCCCGATAGGCGTCCTGGACCACCCGGACGGCGTCGTCGATGTCGTCCGTCAGATGTAGCAGGTGCATGTCCTTGGCCCCGATCTTGCCCCCGCCTTCCACCGAATCGTGTAGCCAGTCGTAGAGGCCCTGCCAGTAGGACCGTCCGAACAGGACGACCGGGAACTTGGTGACCTTCTTGGTCTGTACCAGGGTCAACGCCTCGAACAACTCGTCGAGTGTGCCGAAACCGCCGGGCAGGCAGATGAAGGCCTGGGCGTACTTGATGAACATGGTCTTGCGGGCGAAGAAGTAGCGGAAGTTCACGCCGAGGTCGACCCACGGGTTCAGGCCCTGCTCGAACGGCAGCTCGATGCCCAGCCCGACCGAGTAGCCACCGGCCTCGGACGCGCCGCGGTTGACCGCCTCCATCGCGCCCGGCCCGCCGCCGGTGATCACCGCGAAGCCGGCCTCGGCCAGCGCGCCACCCAGCTTGCGGCCGATCTCGTACTCGGGGTGGTCCGGCTTGGTGCGGGCCGAGCCGAACACGGTGACCGCCTTGGGCAGCTCGGCCAGCGCGCCGAAGCCCTCCACGAACTCGGCCTGGATGCGCATGACCCGCCACGGGTCGGTGTGCACCCAGTCGGACGGGCCGCGGGCGTCCAGCAGGCGCTGGTCGGTGGTGGTGGACTCACTGGAGCGGTCCCGGCGCAGCGTCACGGGGCCGCGCTGCCGCTCCTTCGGCGGCTGCTCCTGGTTCTCGTTCATCGGGAAACCCTACTCAGGAAGGTCCGCAGCACCTGCGTGCAGTGCGTGATCTGTGCCGCCGCCACATTTTCCTGCTGGGTGTGGGCCAGCGTCGGGTCGCCAGGACCGAAGTTCACGGCCGGAATGCCCAGCGCCGCGAAGCGTGCCACATCGGTCCAGCCCAGCTTGGCCACCGGCGTGCCGCCGGCCGCATCGACCAGCTCACGGGCCGTCAGCGCGGACAACCCGGGCAGCGCCCCCTCGGCGGTGTCGACCAGCGTCAGCTCGTAGCCCTCGAAAAGCACCCGAAGGTGGTCCAGCGCCTGCTCGGCCGTTCGGTCCGGGGCGAACCGGTGGTTGATCGTCAGCACGCACTCGTCCGGCACCACGTTGCCGGCCACGCCGCCGCTGATCTTCACCGCCTGCAGGCCCTCGCGGTAGTGGCAGCCGTCGATCTCCACCTGCCGCGGCTCGTACTGGTCGAGCCGGTGCAGCGCGCCGGCCATCGCGTGGATGGCGTTCTCCCCCATCCAGGCCCGGGCCGTGTGGGCCCGGATTCCCTTGGTGCGCAACTCGATCCGCAGCGTGCCCTGGCAGCCGGCCTCGATCACGCCGTTGGACGGCTCGCCCACGATCGCCAGGTCCGCCCGAAGCCACTCCGGCAGTTCCCGCTCGATGCGGCCCAACCCGTTGCGGGCCGCCTCGATCTCCTCGCAGTCGTAGAAGACGAAGGTCAGGTCGTGCACCGGCTCGGCGATGGTGGCGGCCAGATGCAGGAAGACCGCGTCGCCGCCCTTCATGTCCACCGTGCCGCAGCCGTGCAGCACCAGGTCGTCACCGGAACCGGTGCGGCGCAGCGGCAGGTTGTCGTTGATCGGCACGGTGTCGAGGTGACCGGCCAGCACCACCCGGGACGGACGGCCCAGGTTCGTTCGTGCCAGCACCGTGTTCCCGGACACCACCAGCTCCAGGTGCGGGGCCTGCTTCGCCAGCGCCGCGTGCACGGCCGCGGCCAGCGCTTCCTCGTCTCCGGAGACACTCGGCACGTCCACCAGCGCGGCGGTCAGCTCGACGGGATCGGCGGTCAGGTCCAGGGTGGTCGTCACCTCCGGCACGTTACCGTTGTGCCGTGACAACCAGCGCTTACGGCACCGGCCTCGCCACCATCGCCGCCGACGGAACCGTCCTGGACACCTGGTACCCGTCGCCGACCCTCGGCTCCCCCGCCGCAGAGAAGCCCGACTTCGCCGACCTGCTCGGCGAGGACAAGGCCCGCGGCGTCACGGTCGTCCAGGTCGAGACGGTGATCGAGGACCTGTTCGCCGCGCCGGTCGACACCCACGACGTGTACCTGCGGCTGCACCTGCTCTCGCACCGGCTGGTCCTGCCGCACGGCCTCTGCCTGGACGGCATCTTCGGCAAGCTGGCCAACGTGGTGTGGACCAACTTCGGTCCGTGCGCGGTGGCCGACTTCGAGACCACCCGCCTGCGGCTGCGGGCCCGCGGCCCGGTCACCGTGTACGGCGTGGACAAGTTCCCGCGCATGGTCGACTACGTGCTGCCGGCCGGCGTCCGCATCGCCGACGCCGACCGGGTCCGGCTCGGGGCCCACCTGGCCGCCGGCACCACCGTCATGCACGAGGGCTTCGTCAACTTCAACGCCGGCACCCTGGGCACCTCCATGGTCGAGGGCCGCATCTCGGCCGGTGTGGTCGTCGGCGACGGCTCCGACGTCGGCGGCGGCTCGTCGATCATGGGCACGCTGTCCGGCGGCGGCAAGGAGGTCATCAGCCTCGGCGAGCGCTGCCTGATCGGGGCCAACGCCGGCATCGGCATCGCCCTCGGCGACGACTGCGTGGTGGAAGCCGGTCTGTACGTCACCGCCGGCACCAAGGTCACCCTGCCCGACGGCGCCGTGGTCAAGGCCCTGGAGCTGTCCGGCCAGTCGGGCATGCTGTTCATCCGCAACTCGGCCACCGGCGTCGTCGAGGTCCGCCAGCGCAAGGGCCAGGGCATCGAACTCAACGCCGCCCTGCACGCCAACTGATCGCTGTCAACTGCCGGTCGTTTGGAAAGGACCATTCCTCACGTTGAGTGCGAGGAATGGTCCTTTCACAACGTAAAGGGGTCCCTCGATCAGGGGACTGTGATTGCCGCCAGCTTTTCCTTGAGGTAGGCGCCCCAGTTGGTGGGCGGGTAGCTGCGCTTGCCGATGGGCGGGGCCATGGACTCGACCACGGCGTCGTGGTTGGCCTCGTAGAAGAACACCAGCGACACCAGGTCCTCGGCCGGCGCCTCGGGCGACGGGGGCAGCACGCGGTGCCGGGTGGAGCGCCAGCGGTCGCCGGTCCAGCGGGCCATCAGGTCGCCGATGTTGACGGTGAAGGCGGCCGGGTCGTACGGCGCGTCCACCCACTCCCCGTCCAGGGTGTAGACCTGCAGCCCGCCCAGCCCCGGCTCCCGGTCCAGCACGGTGACGGTGCCGAAGTCGGTGTGCGGGCCGATCCGGAACTGTCCGTCGGCGGCCGGCCCGACCCGGGTCAGCGGCGGATACCAGTTGATGTTGAAGCCGTAGGTGGGCTCGCTCAGGAACGGCTCGAAGTGGTCGACGTCCAGGCCCAGCGCCACCGCGCACAGGGCCATCAGCTCGTCGGACAGGGCGTGCATCTCGTCCAGGTACTCGCCGACGACGTCGCGCATCCGCGGCAGCTCGGCGTCCGGCCACACGTTGGGCGCGAACCACTCGGCGTCGACAGCGGGATCGCCGGTCGGGGCGTCGTTGGCCGCGGTGAAGGACTCCTTCAGATCCGGCGGCGTCGGCGTGCCCTCGGCGTAGCCGTTGGCCTCGGCTCCGGGCGGCAGCCAGCCGCGGCCGCCGACGGCGGTGGCGTAGCGCTGTTTGACGTCCTCGGGCAGCGCGAAGAACTCCCGCGCCACCGACCGGGTGTTGTCGCGCAGCTCGGTGCTCACCTCGTGCCCGGTGACGAGCAGGAAGCCGGCGGTCTGCAACGCCTCGTCGACGCGGGCGGCCACCTCAGCGCGGTCCCGGTCATCGCCGTGGAACCACGGCTGGAGGTCGATGCTGGGCACTGCTTGGCTCACGGCGTCTCCCCAATGTCCTCGAACCAGAGGTGCGGCTCGGCCGCGATGAACTCGGTCATCATGGTGACGCATTCGGCGTCGTCCACCACCGTCACGGCCACGCCGTGCTCGGCCAGCCAGTCGTGGCCGCCGTGGAACGTCCGCGCCTCGCCGATCACCACGCGGCCGATGTTGAACTGGCGCACCAGGCCGCTGCAGTACCAGCATGGCGACAGGGTGGTCACCATGATCGTGTCACGGTAGGTGGCGCGCCGGCCGGCGTTGCGGAAGGCGGCCGTCTCGGCGTGCATCGACGGATCGCCGTCCTGCACCCGGCGGTTGTGGCCGCTGCCCAGCAGCGTGCCGTCGACGTGGAACAGCGCGGCCCCGATCGGGATGCCGCCCTCGGCGCGGCCCGCGCGCGCCTCCCGTATCGCCGCTTCGAGCAGCTCAGCGTCCATGGGTCCACTCTGGCCGGTGGCCGATCTCGGCGTCCCTTCGGGGGAGCCATTCATTCGTTCTTCACCTACCATTCACCCGATGAGCCCCCCGACCATCGCCGCAGCTCGCCGGCCGGTGACGCCGGAGCGGCTGGGCCTGGCGCCGCGCCCGGTCACCGCGACCGCGAAGGACCCGGTGGCCCGCCACGTCCGCGCCGCCCTGCACGCCCAGGCGCTGGCCATGCTGCACTACGAGCCCGGCACCCGCACCGGTGAGGATCCCGAGGACCTGCACCAGATGCGGGTCGCGGTGCGGCGGCTGCGAGCCGTTCTCAAATCCGCGCCCGGAAGTGTGCCCGACTGTGAGCGGCTGCGGGCCGAGCTGGGCTGGCTCGGCGGCGCGCTCGGTCCGGTGCGGGATCTCGACGTGCTCATCGACCGTCTGCGGGCCGAGTCCGAGGACTTCCCCGACGACGAGCGGGCCGTCGCCGCCACCCTGCTCGACGGCCTCGTCGCCGAACGCCTCAGCGCCCGCGAGCGCCTCACGTCGGCGCTGAACAGCCCCCGCTACCGGACCTTGCTGGGGCACCTCGCCCAGGCCGCCAACTCCGAAGTGGACCCCGACGCCCCGCAGCCCGAGCTGCTGGACCTGGTCCGCGCCCCCTATCGGAAGCTGCGCCGGTCCGTCCAGGCGCTGCCGGCCGATCCCCCCGACGAGCAGCTGCACCGCCTGCGCATCCTCGGCAAGCGTTTGCGGTACGCCGCCGAGCTGGTCCGGCCGATCGCCGGCAAGCAGCTGCGGGACCTGGTCCGGGCGACCAAGGAGCTCCAGGAGGTGCTGGGCGAGCACCAGGACGCCTGCGTCGCCGAGCAGGAGGTGCGCCGCCTGGTCGCCGCCCAGGGCGACGTCGTCGACTGGGACCTGGTCTTCGTCGCCGGCCGCCTGGTGGAGCGGGAACACGTCCGCCGCGTCACCACCCGCGACCAGTGGCACGAAGCGTGGCTGGCCGTGTCCCGCGACGCCGAGGCCGCCCTGCGCTAGAACCCTGCGCTCAGCCGGCCAGGCGAGCGGCGGCGGCGGCGATGCGTTCGTCGGTGGCCGTCAGGGCGATGCGGACGTGCCGGTTGCCGGACGGGCCGTAGAAGGTGCCGGGGGCGACCAGGATGCCCAGCGACGCCAGCCAGCCCGCGGTGTCCCAGGCGTCCTCGTCCCGGGTGGCCCACAGGTACAGGCCGGCCTCGGAGTGGTCGATGCGGAAGCCAGCGCCGAGCAGCGCCTCCCGCAGGACCTTGCGCCGGGCCTCGTAGCGGGCCCGCTGGTCGACGACGTGCTGGTCGTCGCGCAGGGCGGCGGTCATCGCCGACTGCACGGGCCGCGGCACGATCATGCCGGCGTGCTTGCGGATCTCCAGCAGCCGCTTGACCAGCGCCGGGTCGCCGGTGACAAATCCGGCCCGGTAGCCGGCCAGACTGGACGACTTGGACAGCGAGTGCACGGCCAGCAGGCCCTCGGCGCTGCCGCCGCTGACCCGCGGGTCCAGGATCGACACCGCGTCAGAATCCCAGGTCAGGGAGAGGTAGCACTCGTCGGAGGCCACCACCACGCCCCGTTCCCGGGCCCAGTCCACGACCTTGCGCAGGTGCTCGATGGGCAGCACCCGCCCGGTCGGGTTGGACGGGGAGTTGAGCCACAACAGGGCCGGCGTGCGCGGACCGAGAGCGGTCAGGCCCTCCACCCGCGCCACCTCGGCGCCGGCGAGCAGGGCCCCGACCTCGTAGGTCGGGTACGCCAGCTCGGGAATCGCCACCAGGTCCCCAGCGCGCACGCCGAGCAGCGTGGGCAGCCAGGCCACCATCTCCTTGGACCCGATCGTCGGCAGCACGGCCGCCGGGTCGAGCCCGGTGACCCCGAACCGCCGGGCCATCACCTCGACGGCGGCCTGGCGCAGCTCGGGGGTGCCATGGGTGGTCGGGTAGCCGGGCTGGTCGGAGACGGCCGCGAGGGCGTCACGGATCAGCTCGGGCACCGGGTCGACCGGGGTGCCGACGGACAGGTCGACCACACCGTCGGGGTGCGACCGCGCCGTGGCGGTGTGGTCGGCCAGCGAGTCCCAGGGAAAGTCCGGCAGCGCCGGCCCCATTGTGGATCCGGTCACTCGTGCGAGGCCTGCACGGGCAGCGCCTTCACGAACGCCGGGTCGTTGCTGGTCTTGCCGATCTTCGCCGCGCCGCCGGGCGAGCCCAGCTCGTCGAAGAAGTCCACGTTGGCCTTGGTGTAGTCCTTCCACTGGTCGGGGACGTCGTCCTCGTAGTAGATGGCCTCCACCGGGCACACCGGCTCGCAGGCACCGCAGTCGACGCACTCGTCGGGGTGGATGTAGAGCATCCGGTCGCCCTCGTAGATGCAGTCGACGGGGCACTCCTCGATGCACGCCTTGTCGAGCAAATCGACGCAGGGCTCGGCGATCACATAGGTCACTGCGTTCTCCTGCTTCCGTCCTCGTTCATCCGCCGCGAGACACCGTCAGGGGTCCGCGCGCACCGGCTCAGTATCCCCCGGCTGGCCGGTGACGTTCGCACCTGGGCACCCCAACGGCAACGGTACGTCCCGAAAGCCGGGAAAAATGGTGGATCGGCCATGTGGCCCCGGGCACAGTCACCCCATGGACACCATTGCCGAACTGGAGTTGCTGTGCGCCGACGCGTGGCCGGCGCTGGTCGACGAGCGCCTCGGGCAGTGGCGTCTGCGCGCCGCCGGCGGCTTCACCGGGCGGGCCAACACCGCCCTGACCATTGGCGATCCCGGAATGCCCGTGTCGGACGCCCTCGCCGCCACGGCCGCCTTCGCGGCGCGGCGCGGCATCGAGCCCAAGGCTCACGTCATCCAAGGGTCCGAGACCGAACGGCGTATCGAGGCCGCGGGGTGGCAGCCGGCCACGGACCATCCGGCGGGCTCGGTGTCTCAGGTGATGACCGGTCCGCTGCCGGTCGGGGGGCCGGTGGGCGAGATCCTGGACAAGCCGTCGCGGCAGTGGTGGGAGTTCAGCGTCGGGGAGCCCACGGCGGCGCAGAAGCACGTTCTGGGCACGGGACCGCGGCTCGGTTTCGGGTACGTCGAGGACACCGCGGTCGTCCGGGGCTGCGTTGTCGACACGACCCTGCACATCGCACGGCTGTCCGTCGCCCCGGCCGCACGGCGTCAGGGCGTGGCGAGGCGGCTGCTGGCCGCCCTGGGCACGTGGGCCCGTGAGTGCGGCGCGGACCGGTCGGTGTTGCAGGTGGAGATCAACAACACCGCCGCGATCCGGCTGTACGAGGGCCTCGGCTTCACCGAGCACCACCGCTACGGCTACTGGAAGCCCTAGCGCGGCTTCTTCTTGTCCGTGTGGCGAAGGTCACCGACGATCCGGAACTGAGGGCCCTTGGTGCTCGGCTTGGTCTCGCCGTCCTTGCCGTCGACCAGGGCCTTGATGGCGTCGACCGGGTCGTTGGAGTGCCGGTCGTCCTTGCGCTGCACGCTCACTGCTGCACCTCGCTAGCGCTCGGTGTCCGCGTTCGCGGACGCTCTGCGTTGAATGATTCGCTCGCAAGCTCGCTCATGCGCCGCACCTCACCAGCGCTCGCTGTCCGCGTTCGCGGACGCTCTGCGTTGAATGATTCGCTCGCAAGCTCGCTCATGCGCCGCACCTCACCAGCGCTCGCTGTCCGCGTTCGCGGACGCTCTGCGTTGAATGGCTCGCTCGCAAGCTCGCTCACGACTGCCTCCCCCGCGGATCCCAGCGGACCGCGCTCTGCTCCCGAATCCACCGCCGCGCCCGCGACCGCAGGCGCCACAGTCCCAGCCTGCCACCAATGAGGGGGCGGGCGCGTCCGTCGATGGTCGCCAAGAGGTCACCGAGCCGCTGGATGGTGACGGCCAGGGCCCGCACGGTCACCCGGCCGTGGCGGCGGGTGGCCTCGGCCAGCTCGGCCAGCAGCCAGGCGGTCTGCCCGTCCTCGTCGCCGCCGACCGAGGCGGCATTGACGTCACGGTCGTAGAGCACCGCCGCCAACACCCGCACCCGCAACTCCAGCGTGTCGGCCTCGGCGCACACCACCAGCGCCTCGGCGGCGAGGCCGAGGGCACGACGGTCGACGCCGGTCGACGCGACCAGCAGCGGCACGAGGGCGGCGACGCGGTGGCTGAGCTCGTCGGGCAGCGAGCCCAGCCGGGCGAGGTACTTGGGGTCGACGCCGTCGATGTTGGCCACGGCCCCGATGGCCCGGCCGTGCAGCCGGAACGGGTCCGGCTCGGTCAGGACGGCGAGCAGCTGCGTCGCGGCGCGGGCGAACGGGCGCAGCGCGGCGACGACCTCGGGGTCATCCACTGCCGACCGGCTGTTGGGCCAGCGCGCCCCGGGCGGCCCGACCGAGCGCGTTGCCGAGGACGACGGCCGACGGCAGCGCGCCCGCGGCCAGCAGCGCCAGGATCCGCCAGTCGGGATAGACGAGGAACTCACCGCCCGGACCGCCGACGGTCAGCCACAGCGTGACGCCCAACCAGGCGAAGCCCGGCAGACCGCCGATCCAGGTCACCGGCCGCAGCCGGGCGGCCGCCCGCACCAGCAGCGGCGTGGTCAGCGCGGCGACCAGGATAGTGATCGGGAACGGGAAGCCGCCCAGGTCCGGCAGCACCGTGCCGTCGAACCGGGCCGGCAGGAACACGAGGTCGACGACCGCGAGCAGGATCGCGTCGAGCACCAGCACGACAAGGACCGCCCAGTCGCCGGGCCTCATCGCGAGCGTTCCACGTCGTTCAGGCCGCCGAACAGGTCGGTCTCGGCCCCCTCGGCCGGCCCCGAGGCGAGCACGAAACACTCGGTGCCGAGCACCGGCTGGGCGATGCCGTTGGACAGCGCGTAACAGGCCGCGCCCTCGTCGTTCTGCCACACGCCGACCTGGGTGGCGTGGGCGCGCAGCGCGCTCAGCCGGGCCGGCACGTGGTCCTCGACCGACACCCGGGTGGTGATGACGTCGTCGTCCACCACGGCCAGCTCGCCCGGCTCGGGCATCCGCCACGGCACGCCGTCGACGCCGCGCAGCTTGGCCACCCCCTCGGCCACGGCGTCGCGGGAGGACACCGTGTGGAACACGCGCAGCACCTCCGGCACCGCGGCCGCCGCCGCCACGGTGATCTCGTGCGCGCGGATGTGGTCGGGGTGGCCGTAGCCGCCGAAGCTGTCGTAACCCACCACGACCTGGGGCTTCACCTGGCGCAGCACCTCGGCCAGCTGCTCGGTCTGCTCGGTGACATCGCCGGCGGCGAAGGCCCGCGGGTGCTTGTTGGCCGGGGCGCCGGCCATGCCCGAGTCCCGCCAGCGCCCGATGCCGCCCAGGAAACGGTGGTCGTTGACCCGCAGCGCGGCGCACGCGGAGCGCAGCTCGCCGACCCGGTAGCCGCCGAGCTGGTCGGCCGCCTCGGCCCGCAGCTCGTTCAGGCTGGCCGGGATGATCTCGCCCTCCTCGCCGAGCGTGCAGGTGACGACGGTGACATGCACGCCGAGAGAGGCGTAGTGGGCGATGGTTCCCCCGGTGCACAGACTCTCGTCGTCGGGGTGCGCGTGCACCAGCGCGAGCCGGGGAGGGGCGGTCAGGGTCACCGGCCAAGCGTAGTTGCCCGACCCGACACCGACCGGTGGCGGGGAGGCCGAGACCGCGTCCGGGGACTGGGGAATCAGCGAACGCGGCCTCGTTTCCCCCCTTGCGTCGACGGGCTCGGGCGCACCGAGTTCCCCCCTGCCGCGAGGCCGGCAGCGACTCGGTACACCCCGTCGTCGACGGATCACAGCTAACCAAGGGGGCGTGACGTCTCCGTGACGCGGAGGTGGCGCAGCCGGCCGCAGCCGTCAACCGTGAATTACCGGCCCCACGCGACAATATAATTCACGATATCAACAACACATGAGGACATCTCTTTTACTCGCTATTCCCGCCGCCTTGTCCATAACATTACCCTTTGCCTCCGATTCGGCGTTGACGCTGGTCACACAGCCGCAGCAGGGTTACACCGCCATATATGACCTGATGAACAAAGCACAAAAAACACTAGACCTGACAATGTACGAGCTGACCGACACCACCGCCGAGAACGACCTCGTCAACGCCGCCGCACGGGGCGTGACGGTGCGGGTGGTGCTGGACGTCAACCGGGAGAAGTCGCACAACCAGGCGGCCTACACGCTGCTGTCCGGCAAGGGAGTGCACGTGGTGTGGGCCGACACCACGTACGCCGCCACCCACCAGAAGACGCTGACCGTCGACGGCGCCACCTCGGCGATCATGACCGGCAACCTCACCAGCCAGTACTACGCCACCAGCCGGGACTTCGCGGTCGTCGACACCACCGCCGCCGACGTCGCCGCCATCGAGAAGGTGTTCAACGCCGACTACGCGCACTCCACGGTCACCCCGGGCGACGGCGCCGACCTGGTGTGGAGCCCCACCGACTCCCAGTCCAAGCTGCTGGCCCTGATCAACGGGGCCACGGCCACGCTCCAGGTGGAGAAC
Source organism: Kutzneria sp. CA-103260 (assembly GCF_018263855.1). GTDB lineage: Bacteria > Actinomycetota > Actinomycetes > Mycobacteriales > Pseudonocardiaceae > Kutzneria. The sequence goes on from NZ_CP073318.1 coordinate 7,810,043, forward strand.
GAGGAGATGGGCCTGCCCGCGGTCACCACCGCGCTGGAGAACGCGGCCAAGCGGGGCGTCGCCGTGCAGGTGATCATGACCAACACCGCGAACGACTACGCCAGCGAGTTCGACGCCCTCACCGCCGCCGGCGCCAAGGTCGCCACCTACGCCGCGAACGCCTCGCTGTACATCCACGCCAAAGCCATCGTCGCCGACTACGGCCGCACCGGCGCGAAGGTGTTCCTCGGCTCGGAGAACTTCTCCAGCGCCTCCCTCAACCAGAACCGGGAACTGGGCCTGATCACCACCGACTCGGCCGTCCTGACCTCGGTGCACACCACCCTGGCGGCGGACTACAGCGGCGGCACCCCATGGACGTGACTCCGCCGCGTCACGAAAATGTCAGACCCCCTCGCTAGGGTCGTAGACACCGTGGGGAGGAACACGAGGAACCGGTCCGCGGGGGCAGTCGACGAGGGGGTATCGGCTGCCCCGGCGGATTGGGCGAGGTGTGCTCGCGGAAAGCGCTCGCCAGCATCCGCCGGAGTGTCTTCTGGGGCTCCCGCCCCAGACCCCAAGCCAAGGGGCTTCGCCCCCTGGACCCCCGAGCTGGGCGCGCGGAAGATGGCCGCCGTCATCACCCCACCCCATCCAAGGGGCTCCGCCCTCGCGTTGGCCTCGGAACCGTCAGGGGACGATTTTCCAGGCGTTGTTGCCGGCGCTGCCGCAGCGGCCGATGTCGCCAAGCATGGCGTTGAACACCATTGTCGAATGCGGATGGTGGCCCGTGTAGTCGATGACCCAGGTGTAGGTCTGGTGCGCCGGCAGTTCCAGCCGAGAATGCGGGAAGTGGAAATTCTCGTTGTCGTAGAAGAATCCGATGTCGTACACGTGGAAATAGTCGTTGGTGTTGTTGGTCATGCTCACGCTGTGCATGGAGAACGGCCCATTGGCCGGCCAGTGGCCCTTCATTACGAAGTTGATCTGACCCGAGGCCACCGAGCCGGGCGGAACGCCGCAGGTGGCGGCGCTGTCGACGGCACCGTCGATGGAGGTGTAGCCCTGGGCGTCGGCTCCCCAGAAATGGGCGGTGTAGTTGTGGATGCCGCCACCGTCGGCGTTGGCCGAGCCGGTGACGGCAACCGAGGCCAGGCCGACGGCGGTGATCGCGGCGGTGATCCGGACGGCTTTCGAAAGCAATTTCATGTTTCCCCCAGCGTCTCGAACTGCCTGCCCGACCACCTAAACACGGAAATGGCCGCCGAACGCGAGTTCGGCGGCCACCCGTATGAGTGAAAAAATCAGACGACCGGCATCTCCTCGGCGAAATGGCACGCCGACAGCAGGTCGCTGTCCCCGCGCTTGCGCAGCTCCGGCACCTCGGTGGCGCAGATGTCCTGCGCCTTCCAGCAGCGGGTGCGGAACCGGCAGCCCGAGGGCGGGTTCACCGGGCTGGGCACGTCGCCGGTGAGCACGATCCGGTTGCGCTGGCGCTCCCGCTCCCGCTTGGGGTCGGGCACCGGCACGGCCGACAGCAGCGCCTGCGTGTACGGGTGCATGGGCCGGCTGTAGATCAGCTCCCGCGGCCCCATCTCGACCAGCGTGCCCAGGTACATGACCGCGACCCGGTGCGAGAGGTGCCGCACCACGGACAGGTCGTGGGCCACGAACAGGTAGGCCAGGTTCAGCTCGTGCTGGAGCTCCTCCAGCAGGTTGACCACACCCGCCTGCACGGACACGTCCAACGCGGACACCGGCTCGTCCAGCACCACGAACTTCGGGTTCAGGGCCAGCGCCCGGGCGATGCCGATGCGCTGCCGCTGGCCGCCGGAGAACTCGTGGGCGTAGCGGTTGCGGTGCTCCGGGTTCAGGCCGACGATCTCCATCAGCTGGTTGATCCGGGTCTGGATGGCGTCCACGCTGCCGAACCGGTGGATCCGCAGCGGCTCGGCGATGATGTCGTTGACCTGCCAGCGCGGGTCCAGCGACGCGTACGGGTCCTGGAACACGATCTGCAGGTCCCGGCGCATCGCCTGCAGCTCCGGGCCACGCATGGTGGTCAGCTCGCGGCCCTCGAACTTCACCGAGCCCGAGGTGGGCTTGTGCAGCTGGAGGATGGCCCGGCCGGTCGTCGACTTGCCCGAGCCGGACTCGCCGACCAGGCCCAGCGTCTCACCGGCGGCCAGGTCGAAGGTGACGCCGTGCACGGCCTGCACGTGGCCGACGGTGCGCGGGATGATGCCGCCGCCGCGGACCGGGAAGGACTTGAACAGGTCCTTCACCTGGAGCAGGGGCGTGCCCGTGGCGCCCGCACCGCCGGTCGCCGGCTTGGTCTCGGTGCCGGTGCTCACGACGCGGCCTCCTTCTCCTGGTCGCCCTTCGTTTGGTCGGCCTTCGTTGGGTCAGAGCTGTCCGCGAGGTGCTCCTCGACGACCGCCTCGGGGTTGTCGATCATCAGCGCGGCGATCGGCTCCTCGGCGCCGATCTCCTTGCGGGCGAACAGCTTCTTCGGGTCCTCGTAGCCGGCCAGGTCGTTCCACCGGTGGCAGCGGGTCAGGTGCGCCACCGCGCCGCCGACCTCGGCCAGGTCGGGCTCGGAGTCGTGGCACACCGGGGCCACCAGCGGGCAGCGCGGCGAGAAGGCGCAGCCTGAGGGCAGGTTGACCAGCGAGGGCGGCGCGCCGCTGATCGGGGTCAGCCGCTGGCCGATCAGGCTCGGGTCCGGGTTGGAGCCGAGCAGACCGACCGTGTACGGCATGCGCGGGGTCTCGAAGACCTCGTCCACCGCCCCGGACTCGACCACGGTGCCGGCGTACATCACCTGCACCTTGTCGACCATGCCGGCCACCACGCCCAGGTCGTGGGTGATCATGACGATGGCCGCGCTCGTCTCGTCCCGGATGCGCAGCAGCGTCTCCAGGATCTGCGCCTGCACGGTCACGTCCAGCGCGGTCGTCGGCTCGTCGGCGATGATCACGTCCGGGTCGTTGATGATCGCCATCGCGATCACCACACGCTGGCGCATGCCGCCGGAGAACTCGTGCGGGTACTGCTTGGCCCGCCGGTCCGGCTGCGGGATGCCGACCTGCTCCAGCGCCTCGACCGCCTTGGCCCAGGCCACCTTCTTGGACACCTTGTGGTGCTCCAGGTAGGCCTCGGACAGCTGGGCGCCCACGGTGAACACGGGGTTCAGCGAGGTCATCGGGTCCTGGAAGATCATCGCGATCGAGTTGCCGCGGAACTTGCGCATCTCGTTGTAGCTCAGGCCGTTGAGCTCCTGGCCGCGGTAGGCGATGGAGCCGGAGATGCGGGCGGTCCGGGGCAGCAGGCCCAGGATCGCCATCGAGGACACCGACTTGCCGGAGCCGGACTCGCCGACCACGCCCAGCACCTCGCCGGGCCGCAGGTCGAAGTTGAGGTCGCGGACCGCGTGCACCACGCCGTCGTCGGTGGGGAACTCGACGGTCAGGTCGGACACCCGCAGCAACGGCTCGTTCGTGTCGATCCCGTTGGTCATCACGCACGCACCTTCGTCTGCCGTGGGTCGAACGCGTCACGCAGTCCGTCGCCGATGAAGCTGATGGTCACCGAGATCAGCACGATGGCCAGGAACGGACCCCAGAACAGCCACGGCCGCAGCAGCACCTGGGTGTAGTTGTCCTGCACGATCAGGCCGAGCGAGGTGTCGGGCAGCTGCACGCCGAGGCCGATGAACGACAGCGCGGCCTCGGTCAGCACCGCCGTGGACACCGACAGCGTGGCGTTCACCGTGATGGTGCCGATCATGTTCGGGATCAGGTGCTTGAACACGATGTGCCAGGTGCCGGCGCCGGCCGCGCGGGAGGCCTCGACGAACTCGCGGGCCGACAGCGACAGCGCCTCGCCGCGGGTGATACGGGCGATCTGCATCCAGCTGAAGATGGCCAGCACGCCGGCCACCACGTACCAGCTCGGGGCCAGCGCGTGCACCAGCAGCGCGACCACCGCGATCTGCGGCACGATCAGGAACAGGTCGACCAGCCGCATCAGGCTGTTGTCGATGAAGCCCCGCAGGTAGCCGGCGACGGCGCCGACGAGCACGCCGACCACGGTGGAGCTGATCGCCACGGTGAAGGCGATGGCCAGCGAGAACTGGGTGCCGCGCAGCAGCTGGGCCAACGTGTCGTGGCCGATCTGGTCGGTGCCGAGCAGGTGCCGGCTGCTGGGCGGCAGGTACCCGCCCGAACTGGCGTCGGCGAAGCTGTACGGCAGGAAGAACGGCACCACGATGGACACCAGGGCCAGCAGCACGAGCACGCCGAGGCTGACCATGGCCAGGCGGTGGCGCACGAAGCGGCCGAGGATGATGGACGTCTGAGACCGCGCCTTGGCGTCGAACTCGTGGCGCACGGCGGCGGCGGCCGAGCCGTCGGTCGCGGTGGTCTGGGTCGCGTTAGCCAAGGCGGATCCTCGGGTCTAGAAGGCCGTAGAGCAGGTCCGAGATGAGGTTGAACAGGACGACGACCGTCGCGGTCACCGCGAACCAGCCCATCAGGGTGGGCGGGTCGTAGTTGCCGACGGACTTCACCAGCACGGTGCCCATGCCGTTCCAGCCGAAGACCCGCTCGGTGATGATGGCGCCGCCGATGATGGCGCCGATGTTGAGCGCGAACAGCGTGCTGACCGGGATCAGCGCGTTGCGCATGGCGTGCCGGAAGATCACGCGGGCCTGCGAGAGGCCCTTGGCCCGGGCGGTGCGCACGTAGTCGGCGTTGAGCGTCTCCAGCATGGACGCGCGCTGGAACCGGCTGTACGCGGCGAAGCTGATGGTCATCAGGGAGATCGTCGGCAGCAGGAAGGTGCCGGTGTAGTTGACGATCACGTCGGCGAGGTTGTGGCCGAAGCCGGTGGCCGGCGGACCGGCGGTGGTCAGCCAGCGCTTGAGGTGCAACGAGACCAGCAGGTCGTTGAACTGGATGCCGTAGTTCTTCACCACGACGGCGACACAGGCGATCGGCATCGAGAACATCAGGAACGCGACGCTGGTCATGATGTAGTCGAAGATCGAGTACTGCCGGACGGCGGAGAGCACGCCGACGGCCACACCCAGCACGAGCGCGAGCAGCTCGGCGCCGATCACCAGCCGCAGCGTCACCCACAGCGCGTTGGTGATGGTGTCGTAGACCGGGGCCTGCGCCTCGCCCAGGGCGACGCTGACCCCCCAGTTGCCGCTCAGGAAGCCGGTCAGCCAGTTCCAGTACCGGATCAGGATCGGCTGGTCCAGGCCCAGCTGGACGGACAGGGAGTGGATCTGCTCGGCGGTCACGCCGGGCTTGGTGCGCAGCGCGGCCAGCGGATCACCGGCGGACGCCACGAGTATGAAGACGAGGAAGCTGCCGATCAACAGGATGGGTATGGAGATCAGCAACCGTCGAATCAGGTACTGGAACACGGGTTGCTCCTCGACGACCTCACGCCGACGCTGGTCGGGTAGCCGGCTGGAGCGAGGTCTGCCTGGACGGGTGGGGACGGGGTCAGTTGCTGCACGGGTGCGCCCCGGCGCCGATCGCGACCGACGCCGGGGAGTCTTCAACCGTAGTACTGCTCAGGAACCGATCAGGCGTTGGGCTTCTGCCACTCGTTGGCGTTCCAGAGAGTGCCGTAGAACGACTGGAAGTAGGCCCGGTCGATGTCGCCGGTGTAGGCGTACATGTTCGGCGGCTGGAACAGCGGGAACGTGCAGTACGTGGCCGCGATCGCCTTGTCAGCGGCCTGGTAATCGGCCACCGCCTTGGCGTCGTCGGTCTGCGCGATCGCGCTGTTGAAGGCGTCGTCCGAGGTCTTGTTGCCGCATCCGTTCCAGTTCTGGCCACCACCGGTGATGTAGGTGGACAGGCCCGCGGAATGGAACGGCTGCACCGACCACGCGAACAGCGCCACGTCGTAGTCGCTCTGGCTGACCCGCTTGTCCAGGAAGTTCGCGTCGGTGTCGTCCTGGATGTCGATGCCGGCCGCCTTGCACTCCTGCTGGAGCAGCGCGACCGTCGACTTGCGGCGCGGGATGTCGGTGTGGCTGATCTTGAACGACAGCTTCTGGCCGTTCTTCGCCATGATGCCGTCGGGCCCCGGGGCCCAGCCATCGGCCTGCAGCGTCTGCTTGGCGGTGGCCGGGTTGTTGATCAGCTTGTCCGAGTAGTTGTCGGTGTAGCCGGTCTGGTTCGGGAAGAACACGACGCTGTTGAACGGCTTGGCGTCCGGCTGGACCTGCTTGACCAGCTTGTCCACCAGCTCGTTGCGGTTGATGCACTGGCCGAAGGCCTTGCGCACCGCCTCGTCCTGGAACAGCGGACGCTTCAGGTTCAGGTCGAGGTGCTCGTAGTTCAGACCCGAGGTGGCGCCGTAGGTGATGCCCGAGGAGGCCAGCGTCTGCAGCGTCTGGGCCGCGTTGTTGTCCGGCTGGGCCGAGGACAGCACCTGCTCCTCGTTGTTCTGCAGCGCCTGGACCTGGGCGTTGGAGTCGGGGATCGCCTTCAGGGTGATCTGCGACGGGCCGCCCGGGTTGCCCTTCCACTTCGGGTTGCGCACCAGCGTGATCGAGGTGCCCTGCTGCCAGTCCTTGATCATGTACGGACCGGAGGCCGGGTCGAGTTCCGGCTTGACCCCGTTCCAGCCGTTGTTCCAGAAGTCCGACACCTTGGTCAGCACGTCGGCCGGGCTCTTCGGGGTCACCTGGGTGATGTCCGAGATGCCGGTCTGCTTCTCCAGGATGTGCGCCGGCAGCAGCTCGTCGGTGATGCCGAACAGGCTCTTGTAGTCACCGAACGGCTGGGAGAACGTGGTCACCAGCGTGGTGTCGTTCTCGCACTTGGCCGAGCTGATGGAGCTGTAGCCCGTGGTGCTGCCCGGCAGGAAGTACGTGGTCTTGCCGTCCGGCTTCAGGTCCTGGCCGCTCTCCGAGAGCCAGGACAGGTAGAAGTCCTTGCAGCCCCACGGCGCGCCGTCGGACCACTCCAGGCCCGGCTTCATCTTCCAGGTGATCACCTGGGGGTTGGTCGACGTGACCGTGACCGAGTCCATCATGTCCTTGTTCAACAGGACCTTGTTGTTGCCGTCCAGGATGAACGGCCGGGCCAGGACCTGGATCAGAGCGAAGGTGTTGTACGACTGGACCGCGCTCGCCTGGGCGTTGTTGTACGCGGTGAACGGCTTGTCGGTCGAAACAACAACCGGGCCCATGTCGTTGACCTTGGGGGCGGTGTACGAGTCACCGGATTCACCCTTGGCAATGGTCGCGTTCGTGCTGCCGGAACCCGACCCGTTGCTCTGATCGCTACCACCAGAGCCGCCACATGCGGTCAGCATGAGCGCGGCGCCGGCGATCACCGCGATCGCGGGGATCGCCTTGGATCTCCTCATTGACACGTGCCCTCCTAGCACAGGGCGGCCGCGACTCGATCAGTCGACGTGCACACCCGGGGACCATAGCGCGCCACAAGCTACTCGACCTGCGCGCCTGTGCCAGGCACCGTAAGAAGGGGAATACCCGGCGGTCACTGGTGACACGGCGATCGTGACCAAAGGGTGACACGGTGACAGCGCGTAGCGATTGACCCGTTACCGGGCGGGATCGTCCGCTACCCGAACGGGCGAAAAATCTGTCAAGAGTTGAAATCGGCGAGTGCCGCCACGTTGCCCGAATTAACAGCAATTAACAACACGAACGGGTCACTTGCGAACTGATCGGCGCCACGTCGGCGCGTCGGCAAAGGGACCGACCAAGGGGGGCCCGCCGTTCACACCAGTGATCTCAGGACCGGTTGCGAGGACATCGGCGAGTTGAAACAGGGGCATCGCGACGTGTTGTTGCCACAGCGCCGGCTCGACCGTCGCCAGGGCGTCCGACAGCGGCATTCCGCCGCTCAGGGCCGACTCGATGGTCGGCTGCAGGCCGTGGTCGCAGAACCCGGCGGGATTGGCCGCGGGCAACGCGGTTGTGCCGTCCGGCAGCGGGCCCCGGCAGCCGAACGACGCAGCCAGCACGCTGGCCGGGTCGCCGCCGACCGGCTGCGGGACGATCGCGATGTCCACCGAGGAGGTGGCGTCGCCGCCCTGGTCGTTGGTGGCCGGGGTGGCGCTGCCGGTCCCGGTCGTCGTGGTCGTGGTGGACGGCAGCACCGTGCCGAACAGCTGGTCGCCGGAGGTGTTCAGGATGGTCGCCCCGATGCCGGCCGCCTCCAGCTGCTGCTGGAGCACGCCGGCCAGTTGCGAGTACGGGGCGCGGTCGTTGGGCGCGCCGATCACCAAGTTGAGCGGCACTCCGTCACGGATCCACGATCCGTTGGTCTTGGTGTAGCCCAGCTGGGTGAGCTGCTGGCTCACGGTGTCGGCGTTGGGCGTGCCCACGCCGGCCGGGATGGTCGGCTTGTACCCCGGCTGCGACGGGGCCAGGGCCAGCGAGTCGGCCCGCAGCGCGGCCGAGGGGCCGCCGGCCGAGCCGATGGAGATCAGCGCCTCCCGGTCGATAGCCGCGAACACGGCGGCCCGCAGCGCCGGGTCGGACAGCCGGGGGCTGGACTGGCGCAGCAGCACCTGCACCACGACCGGATTGGGCACGGTGGTCAGCTGCACTGTCTTGCCCAGCTCGGTGAGCGCCCGCATGGTGCTGTCGCTCGGGTCGAGCACCGCCAGCTGGTCGTCGCCGGCCTTGAGCGCGCTGACCAGGTCGGCCGGCCCGGCCTGGCGCAGCACGATCTGCTGCAGCTTGGTCGACTGGCCCCAGTAGCGGTCGTTGCGCTGCAACATGATCTCGCCGCGGTCCTGGTCGATGTCGCGCACCGAGAACGGGCCGCCGGCCACCGGAAAGGTGGTGCTGAGCGCGCCGGTCCAGCCGCCGGGGGCGTCCTTGAGCAGATGAGCCGGCAGCAGGTCGTTGAACAGCGTGCGCCAGCCCGGGTAGGGCTGGCTGAAGGTCACGTCGGCGACCCGGCCGCCGTCGCGGGCCGACACGCCGGTGATCAGGCGGTAGCCGGCCGGGTCGACCACACCGGGCTGGCTGCGCATGTTCTGCCACAGGTAGGCGAAGTCCTCGGCGGCGATCGGCGCGCCGTCACCCCAGGCCGCCTGCGGCTGGATGGTGTACGTGACCGTGTACGGCGCGGCCTTGGTCACCTGGGCCGAGACCATCAGGGTCTGGTCCAGCACCGGGGAGCCGTCCGGTCCGATGTGGAAAACCGAGGGCAGCACGAGTTCGCCGAGCGCCCGGGCCACCGTGGTCTGGCTGGCCAGCAGATGCGGGTTGTAGCCGCCCTTCACGCTGTCCACGCCGACCACCAGCTGGGTGGGGTCGGTCGGATGCGTGGGCGTGACCGTGGTGGGCGGGGCGCTGACCAGCGGGGGCGGTGGGGAGTCGGTGCACGCCGTCAGCAGCGACACCGCCGCCGCGAGGGCGAGCAGCACTGACCTGCCGCGCACGAATCCCCCTCCTGCTACCGGAAGTCAGGGGCGAAGCCCCGTGTGGTCCACAGCCGTCAACTATGGACCACACGGGTGAATAGACGTGTGCGGGGTCCCAGGGGTTGCTACTTCGCGGCGGCGTCGCGGGTCTTGGCGCGGGACCGCTCGCGGCCGCGGGTGGTGGAGTCCAGCACCAGCTTGCGCACCCGGATCACGGTCGGCGCGACCTCGACGCACTCGTCGCTGGCGCAGAACTCCAGCGCCTCCTCCAGCGACAGCTTGCGCGGCCGGGCCAGCGTCTCCATCACGTCGGCCGAGGACTGCCGCATGTTGGTGAGCTTCTTCTCCCGGGCCACGTTGATGTCCAGGTCCTCGGCCCGCGGGTTCTCGCCCACGACCATGCCCTCGTACGCGTCCTGGCCCGGCTCGACGAAGAACGTGCCGCGGTCGGCCAGCTGGATCATGGCGTACGCGGTGATCGGGCCGGTGCGGTCGGCGACCAGCGAGCCGGAGTGCCGGGTGCGGATCTCGCCGGCCCACGGGTGGTAGCCCTCGAACACGTGGTTGGCGATGCCGGTGCCGCGGGTCTCGGTGAGGAAGTCGGTGCGGAAGCCGATCAGGCCGCGGGCCGGGATCACGTAGTCCAGCTTGATCCGGCCGGAGCCGTGGCCGTCCATGTGCTCCATCCGCCCCTTGCGGTTGGCCAGCAGCTGGGTGACCGCGCCCAGGTGCTCCTCGGGGGCGTCGACGGTGAGCCGCTCGTAGGGCTCGCACAGCACGCCGTCGATGGTGCGGGTGACCACCTGCGGCTTGCCCACGGTGAGCTCGAAGCCCTCGCGGCGCATCTGCTCGACCAGGATGGCCAGGGCCAGCTCGCCACGGCCCTGCACCTCCCAGGTGTCGGGGCGCTCGGTGGGCAGCACGCGCACCGAGACGTTGCCGACCAGCTCGCTGTCCAGCCGGGCCTTGACCAGGCGGGCGGTGAGCTTGGTGCCGCCGTTGCGGCCGGCCAGCGGCGAGGTGTTGACGCCGATGGTCATGGAGATGGCCGGCTCGTCCACGGTGATCCGGGGCAGCGGCTCGGGGTTCTCGGCGTCGGCCAGGGTGTCGCCGATGGTGATGTCCTGGATGCCGGCGATGGCCACCAGGTCGCCGGCGGCGGCCTGCTCGGCCGGCTGACGCTCCAGGCCCTCGGTGATCAGCAGCTCGGTGATCTTCACGCGCTGGGTCGAGCCGTCCTCACGGCACCAGGACACGAACTCGCCCTTGCGCATGGTGCCGGCGTGGATGCGGCACAGCGCGATACGGCCGAGGAAGCTGCTGGCGTCCAGGTTGGTGACCAGGGCCCGCAGCGGGGCCTCCGGGTCGCCGGTCGGCGCCGGCAGGTGGCCGAGCAGCACGTCGAACAGCGGGTCCAGGTTCTCGCTGTCGGGCAGGCCGCCGTCCGCGGGCTGGGTCAGGCTGGCCTTGCCGGCGCGGGCCGAGGCGTAGATCACCGGCAGGTCGAGCACGGAGTCGTCCGCGCCGACCTCGGTGGCCAGGTCCAGCAGCAGGTCGTGGGTCTCCTCGACGACCTCGGCGATGCGGGCGTCGGGGCGGTCGACCTTGTTCACCACCAGCACCACTGGCAGGCCGGCGGCCAGCGTCTTGCGCAACACGAAGCGGGTCTGGGGCAGCGGGCCCTCGCTGGCGTCGACCAGCAGCAGCACGCCGTCCACCATGGACAGCGCGCGCTCGACCTCGCCGCCGAAGTCGGCGTGGCCGGGGGTGTCGACCACGTTGATCGTGACGACCCCGTCCGGCGTGCTGCGCCGCACCGCGGTGTTCTTGGCGAGGATCGTGATGCCCTTCTCACGTTCCAGGTCGCCGGAGTCCATGACCCGGTCGACCAGCTCGGCCCGGGCGGCGAAGGCGCCTGACTGCCGCAGCATGGCGTCGACCAGCGTGGTCTTGCCGTGGTCGACGTGCGCGATGATGGCGACGTTGCGAAGGTCCGTGCGGATCTGACTCGCGGTTGCCGTGGGCACGCGGAACTCCTAGAGCTAACGAAGTGGGAGGTGGGCACCGGCGGCCTTCTGATACCCGCACGTGTCCTGGGCCATCATACCTTTTCGGACGCACGGGTTCCGAGTAAGGGCAGCCTCACCTATCCTGGCCTGAGTCGAGGACGGGAGCGCGTCGGGTGGGCAAAGCCAAGGTGAAGAAGAAGTGCTGCCGGTCCAAGCCCCGATGCCAGCGCTGCCCGGTGATCGCCCTGCTCAAGGCCAAGAAAAAGGCGGCCTGACGGCCGGCCCCACCAAGGGTTGTCGAGCTTGCGCCGATCGGGGCAGCGTCCGGTTGCCGAGTGACAGGGTTCACACCGAATCAGTGCGTGGGCGCGATCACTCTGACGTCGTAGAAGACCCCGTTGTGGTCGGGCAGGACCAGTGCCCCGGCGGCGTCCACCATCTTCCAGAGCACGTGGCACGTGCCGGTGCCCCGCGGCGTGACCGGGACGCTGACCGCCACCATCTGACCCGGCTCGGCGTCGGGCACCGGCACCCGGGCCGGCGACTCGCACAGCACGGTGGTGCCGCCGGCGATGGCCAGGAACCGGCCGTGCCACGGCACCGTGCCGATGTTCTTCAGCCGCCACACCTTCGTGAAGGTCTGGCCGACCAGCACCTGCGAGCCGTCCGGATAGGTCATGTCGCCGGACAGGCCGTCGCCGCCGAAGCCGGAGGCGTCGCCGGGCAGCGGGTAGGGGTTGGCGGCACCCCAGGTCGGCAGCTGCCGGAACAGCCGCGGGGCCAGCACCGCGGCGGCGGCCAGCAGCACCACGGCCGCGATGGCCAGCGCGGCTCGCCGGCGGACCTTCCTCCTGGACGTCGCCTCGACCGCCTCGGGCCCGGGATCCACCAGCTCGACGACGACCGCATCCGGATTCGCGAGCTCGGCATTGGCCGTCTCCCAACGGAAACGCCACTCACGCCGGACGTCCTCGCTCGAGCCGGCCAGGCTGCGCACAAACTCCCAGGTGGTCTCCCAGGACGGCAGCGAGCGGCCCCGGGTGGCCGCGGAGAGCGTGGACTTCGAGGCCGCCGCGCCGAGTTCGGCGCGCATCCGGTCATAGGACGGGTTGCCGGCGAGCTCCTTCAGCTCCAGGAGGTCGCGGGCGAATCGGGCCGCCGGACCGGCATCGACGTCGGGAACGATGTGCTTGCGCCCCCGTCGAGCCTGATTCTGAGGACCGGTCACAGACGGGAATATAAACCACCTGGGGGTATGTCAACGGTCCGTGACGAATTGTGCGAGGCGGGTGACCCCTCCCTCCTGGGCCACCCGCCGCCCACCTCAGAGCTTGCAGCCTTCCTGAATGCGGTCGACCTTGTTCTGCGCGCCGATGTCGAACTTCTTATTGCCCTTGGTGCCACCGTTGGTGACCATGCAGTAGATGTCCTTGCGGCCGTCCTGCACGTCGGCGACCACGATGCCCGCGGACACCTTGCCCGAGCAGTGGTTGTTGAAGTAAATGGTCACCGAGGTGATGCCGTTGGCCCAGGAGTAGTTCGCCTGCGCGCCCTTCGGCGAGGAGCAGTCGATGTGCGCGGTGTGCTTCGTGGTGGCGTCGGCGGCCGGGGCCGCGACGGCCATCAGGCCCAGACCAAGCGCGCCGGCGGCGACAACGGCCATAACCTTGTTCATTTTCCGCTTTCCCCTCTGAAGTCTGCGGTCGGTGAGAACATCTCAGCCCGACCGCGGCTCCCGGTTCAAGCCGGAAATGTGCATAGTCAATTCCAGGGACGTTCGCGCAGGTCAGAGCCTTGTTCGGGCAATGTTCGACAGCAGCCGGGACAGGTCGGGGAGGAACGCCAGGTCCGCTTCCAGCCACGGCAGCGCATCGAATTCCTCGACGCCGATCCATTTCACCGCGCTGTGTTCCACCGCCACCGGCTCCGCGTCGTCGGCCAGTGTCGCCGTGTAGAGCCTGAGCACCATTCCGTTCTTGAGCGGAACATCGGGCCCGACCGTGCGGCCGGCGGTCACCTCGACACCCAGTTCCTCACGGCATTCCCGGACGACCGCGTCCGTTTCGGACTCGCCCGGCTCGACCCGCCCGCCCGGGAATTCCCAGCGGCCGGCGTGATCGCTGGGAAAGGCCCGCTGCTGGGCGAGCACCTGTCGATTCCGGACAATGGCGGTGGCGACGACGATCTGGGGCATCGTCAGATCCTGCCCCACATCGCCAGGCCGGCGGCCTGCCACCGCACCTCGAATCGCGCGCCGCCCTCGGGCGAGTCCGTCACGCGCACGGTCCCGCCACGCCGCCGCACGGCCTCGGCCACCAGGGCCAGCCCCAGCCCCGCACCGCCGGTTCCGCGGCCACGGTCGTCGTCCACGCGGTAGAAGCGGTCGAACAGCCGGGTGCGGTGCTCCACCGGCACGCCGGGCCCGTCGTCATCGACCAGCAGTCGCACGGTCGTGCCCGCCGGCAGCACCGACACCCGCACCTGCACGCGGGCGTACCGGAGCGCGTTGTTGAGCAGGTTGTTCAGCACGAGCGCGACCTCCCCCGGCGCACACAGCACCACCGCGCCGGCCCGTGGGGCGTCGACCCGGATTCGCGGACCGCCGTCGACCGACAGGCGCTCGGCCGCGGCGGTCGCCGCCTCGCTCACGTCGACCCGTCCCACCGGCTGCGACTCCCCCGCGTCGGATCGGGCCAGCGCCAACAGGTCGTCGACCAGCGTCGACATCCGCATGGACTCGTCGGTGACGGCCGCGAGCACCTCCTGCGCGAACTCCGGATCCGGGTGCGCCACCGCGACCTCCGACTGCGCGCGGATCGACGCCACCGGCGACCGCAGCTCGTGCGCGGCGTCACCGGTGAAGCGCCGCAGCCGCTGCACCGCCTCGTCACGCCGGGCCAGCAGGTCGTTCATCGCCACGGCCAGCGAGCGCAGCTCGTCATGCGCCTCCGGCACCGGCAGCCGCTGCCCCGCCGGCAGCGCACCCGCGGCGGCGTGCATGCGGCGCACCGGCCACAGCGACCAGCCGACCAGGAACCACGTCGCCACGCCGATCAGCAGCGACGCCAGGACCGCCGCGAGCGAGAGCCAGGCCGTGCCGTGGTCAACGGCCTCGTTGTAGCCGACGAGACCGGCACTCGCGGCGACCAGGCGCGGCAGTCCCGTGGGGTCGTAGACCACCTGCGCGACCCACCGGTGCGGCGGGTCGTCGTCCAGCCGCAGCACGCTCACGCCAGACATCAGCGCGTCGACGTCGTGCTCACTCAGATTCGGCTGCCGGCCGCCGTCGACCGGCGCACCATCGGTGTCCAGCACACGCACCTGCACGTCGGTGAGCGTCGAGTCCACCGGCTTGCCCTGCACCACCTGTGTGGTCGTCAAGTCCAGCGCGTGGTGCAGCTCGGTGTCCGCGACCCCGACCAGCAGCGTGCCGATTGCCCCGCCGCCGAAGCGGGCCAGCACCAGCAGGCACGCCATCGCGAACAGCGTGGCCGAGCCAGTGATCTTGGAGCGCAGTGAGCGCCGCCGCCACCAGGCCCGTGGGTCCAGCCGTTTCCGCAGGTTCGTCAGGCTCATCCGGTTCGTCGGGCTCATCGAGCTCATCGGCACAGAACTCATCGGCGCAGGGCGGCGTCCAGCTCCGGCGAGCTGGCCATGTACCCGTGGCCTCGGATCGTGCGCACCACGTCGCCCGCGCCCACGGCCTCCAGCTTGCGCCGCAGGTAGCCCACGTACACCTCCACCGCGTTGCGCGTGGCCGCCAGCTCGTCGCCCCACACCGTGCGCAACAGCTCGTCCTTCGTGACCACCGCCCCGGCCCGGCTGGCCAGCACCTCCAGCACCGCGAACTCACGGGGGCTCAGCGCCACCACCTCGCCGGCCCAGCGCACCTCACGACCGGCCCGGTCGATGACCAGCTCCCCCACCTTCAGCTGCACCGCCGCCGCCTCGCTCGACGCGCCCCGCCTCAGCACCGCCCGCACCTGCGCCACCAGCACCATGAACGAGAACGGCTTCACCAGGTAGCCGTCCGCCCCCAGGTCCAGGCCGTCCGCCTGGTCCACCTCGCCGTCCTTGGCCGACACCAGCAGCACCGGCGTCTCCACGTTCTCAGCCCGCATGTGCTGCAGCACCCGGTAACCCGACAGGCCCGGCAGCATGATGTCCAGCAGCACCACGTCGAAGCTGCCGGTCAGCGCCGCCCGCAGCCCGCTCGGGCCGTCCGCCGCGCACACCACGTCCATCCCCTCGGCGGTCAGGCCGCGTTCCAGCGCCCGCCGCACCCCCATCTCGTCGTCCACTACGAGCACCCGTGGTCTCACCGGGCCAGTATGGCCACGTCCACGGCCGCTCTCAGGGATATCTCAGCCCGCCGGGCCGGCCGCTCCCGCCGCGGGCATCCCTCCCACCTGCGCACACAGCCTTCTCCCAGCTCCGAACCCAACCAGCGCGCCTACCTGCGCTCTCAGTCTTCTCTCAGCTCCTCAGCCCGGTCTCAGCTGGCCTTGACCAAGCTCGAAGCGTTCACTGGACGTGAGTGGGAAGGGGAACCATGAGCGGGAAGAAGGCAGGTCTGGTCGTCGGGGCGGCCGGCGTGCTGGCCGGCGTGGTCGGTCTGGGGGTGCTCGCGGCGCCGGCCGGCGCGGGGCCCGCCCCCGTGCTGCCCAAGGTCAGCGCCGAGGAGCTGGTGCAGTCGGTGCTGACCACGAAGTCCATGCCGGCGCTGGCCGGCACGGTCACCGCGACCAACAACCTGGGACTGCCGGCGGTGCCGGGGCTCGGCCAGGCGTCGCGGTTCCTCAGCAACGGCTCGACCAACACCCAGGTCTGGACCGACGGCAAGGGCCGGGGCCGGCTGTCGCTGCCGAACGCCACCTCCGAGGAGACCGTCGTGTTCGACGGCGCCACGGTGTGGGACTGGACCTCGTCGAACAACACCGTGCACAAGGAGACCGGCGCGCCCGACAAGGCACACCCGGACAAGCCCTCCAACGGTGAGGTCGCCACCGACCCGGCCCAAGCGGCCAAGCAGATCATCGCCCTGATCAACAAGGACAGCACGGTCAAGGTGGACGGCACCGCCACGGTGGCCGGCCGCTCGGCCTACGAGCTCGTGCTGGCCCCGAAGCCGACCGAGCGCACGATGCTGCGCGAGGTGCGCATCGCCGTCGACTCGGAGACCAAGATCCCGCTGCAGCTAAGCGTGCTGGCCAACGGCAACGCGCAGCCCGTGGCCCAGATCGGCTTCTCCAAGCTGGAGGTCGCCGCCCAGGACCCGGCGCTGTTCACGTTCACCCCGCCGGCCAACGCCAAGGTCGTCACCGGCTCGGCGGACGAGGCCAAGCAGAAGGCCAGCGAGGTCAAGGGCCAGTTGCCCGAGCCGAAGGTCGTGGGCAGCGGCTGGGACACCGTGCTGGTGACGAAGCTGCCGGCCGGCGCGCTGAGCGGTTCGGCCGACAGGAGCGCGACCACCAAGGGTGGCGAGAACGTCGACCCGTCGCGGCTGCTGGGTCAGCTGGGCAAGCGCGTCACCGGGCCGTGGGGCTCCGGCTACGAGATCAGCACCGCCGTCGGCACCGCGCTGGTCCTCGACGACGGCCGCGTCGCCGTGGGCGCCGTGCCCGAGCAGGCGCTGACCGACGCGCTGGCGAGCGTGAAGTGACCAGCACCTCCCTCGTGGAGCCGGGAGTGGGGGCGGCCGTGGCCGCCCCCACCCTCGCGGCGCGGACTCGGGGACTGCGCAAGACGTATGGCAGCACGGTCGCCGTCGACCAGGTGGACCTGGACGTGCCTGACGGCGCTGTGCTGGGGATGTTGGGCCCGAACGGCTCGGGCAAGACCACCACCATCCGGATGCTGCTCGGGCTGGTGCAGCCCACGGCCGGCGAGGTGGAGCTGCTGGGCCATCCGATGCCCAGCGGGGCGCAGATCACGCTGCCGCACGTCGGCGCGCTGGTCGAGGGGCCCGGCTTCCACCCGTTCCTGTCGGGGCGGGAGAACCTGCGGCGGGTCGCCTCGGCCGAGCCGCTGATGTCCACCTCGGCGATCGCCTCGTCGGTGACGGACGCGCTGGAGCGGGTCGGCCTGGCCGACGCCGCCGACCGCCGGTACCGGGGCTACTCGCTCGGCATGAAGCAGCGGCTGGGCCTGGCCTCCGTGCTGTTGCTGCCGCGGCGGCTGGTCGTGCTGGACGAGCCGACCAACGGGCTCGACCCGGCCGGCACGCGGGAGATCCGGCGGGTGATCGCCGAGCTGCACGCCGCCGGCACCACCGTGCTGGTCAGCTCCCACCTGCTGGCCGAGATCGAGGCCACCTGCACGCACGTCGCCGTGCTGCACAAGGGTTCCGTCGTCGCCCAGGGCGAGCTGGCCGAGCTGCTGGAGGCCGGCGCGCCGGCCCTGATCGTGTCCACTCCGGACGTCGAGGCCTCCCTCGACACGTTGCGGGACAACGGCATCGCCGCTCGGTCCACTGAGGACGGACTGTTCGTCGAACTCATCGGCACCACCGCGCCGCAGGTCGTCCGGGTGCTCGTCGAGGCCGGTGCCGGGGTGCACGAGGTGCGCCGGCGCCGCACCGGGCTGGAAGACCTGTTCGCCCAGCTCACGGAGGGGGAAGCCGAATGACCGCCGCCGTGCTCGACCGGCCCGCGCTGGATCGCCCGGTCCGTGCGCCACTGGGCCGGCTGCTCGCCTCCGAGCTGCGCTGGGTGCTGCGCCGCCCGCGGACCGTCATCGCCATCGTGCTGCTGGCCGGTGTGCCCGTGCTCATCGGCGTCGGCACCCGGATCGCCAGCAGCGCCGGCATCGGTCCCGGCGGCGGGGGCCTGTTCGCCAGCCTGATCGGCAACGGCTTCGTGCTGCCGATCCTGTCCCTGACGCTGCTGCTCACCATGCTGCTGCCGCTGCTCGGGGCGATGGCCGCCGCCGACGCCCTGGCCGGCGAGTCCGCCCATGGCACGCTTCGCGGGCTGCTCATCGCCCCCGTCAGCCGGGCCCGGCTGCTCGCCGTCAAGGCCTTCGGCGTCGGCGCCACCGTGTTCATCGCCGTCGTCGCCATCGCCGTTGTAGGCCTGCTCACCGGTGTCGTGCTGGTCGGCACCGACGGCCTGATCACCCTGTCCGGCAACACCCTGAGCTTCGGCGACGCGCTCGCCCGCATCGGGCTGGCCGTGCTGTGGGTGACCTTCCAGGTCTGGGCCGTCGCCGCCATCGCCCTGGCCGTCTCGGCGTTCACCGAGCACCCCCTGGTCGTGATGGCCGCGACCCTGGCCGGCGCCCTCGTGTTCGGCATCCTGACCGTGATCCCCCAGCTCGACTGGCTCCAGCCGTACCTGCTGACCAGCACCTGGCCCACGATCACCGACGTGCTGCGCGACCCCATGCCGTGGGACGGCCTGGTCAACAGCACCCTCAAGGCCGCCTGCTACCTCGTCATCGGCATCGGGGCGGCCTACGCCCGCCTGTCAACCAAGGACGGCTGACTGTGGACCGGGCGGCGGGTTGTCCACAGCCGCCCCAAACAAAGATCCACAACCCCCCTCACCTGGTAAAATGGTGTCGGGGTCGCCCCCCGGGAAGGGCGGGGGCTGGATTCGTCAGAGGTCGCGCAGGAAGTCCAGCAGCGCCCCGGTCACCACGTCGGGGCGTTCCTGCTGCGTCCAGTGGCCACAGGCCGGCACGTCCACCACGCCACGGAGGTTCGGCACGAGGGCCCGGGCGGCGGCGTCCAGCGGGTAGAACATGCGCACGGCGTCGTTCTCACCGCTGATGTAGAGCGACGGCGGGGTGATGGGGGCGTCCTGCCAGGCGGCGGTCAGCTCCCAGTTGCGGTCGAGGTTGCGGTACCAGTTCAGCCCGCCGGTGAAACCGCTGGCGGTGAACTGGTCGACGAACGTGGCCAGGTCCTCCTCGGTGAGCCAGGCCGGGAGCGTCTCGGGTTCGGCGAACAGGCCGAGGAAGCCTTCCGACGGCTCGGGATTGCGGACGGAGGCGTAGGTCATGCGCAGGGTGGCGGCGATGTCCTTGCCCAGGGCGGCATCGGCGACACCGGGCTGCTGGAAGTAGTTCTGGTAGAAGCCGTCGCCGAACCGCTCCCGGGTGACGGTCAGCGGCGGCACGGACGGGCGGGGCAGCGGCGGCACGCTGATGCCGACGACACCGCGTACGACGTCGGGCCGCAGCAGGGCGGTGTTCCAGGCGACCATGGATCCCCAGTCGTGGCCGACGACAACGGCCCGCTCCTCGTCGAGCTCGCGGATCAGGGCCACCACGTCGCCGACCAGGTGGAAGATCGAGTACTGGTCGATGCCCTCGGGCCGGTCGGACGAGCCGTAGCCACGCTGGTCGGGCGCGACGACCCGGTAGCCGGCGGCGGCCAGCGCCTCGATCTGGTGCCGCCACGAGTACGACGTCTCCGGAAAACCGTGCAGCAGCAGGACAAGCGGTCCCGAGCCCTGCTCGGCGATGTGCAGGTCGATGCCGTTCACGCGGACAGTGCGGTGGTGCGGCAAGGTTTTCTCCTCAGTCTTCACGTTTTCCGATGGACTCCAGCACCGCCTCGCGCTTGGCCGTCAGCACGGCCAGTGCGGCGTCGGCGGTGGCCCGGATGTCCTCGGGGCTGGGCGTTTCCGGCCCGAGCAGCGCGGTCGTCGCGGCGGCCAGCACCCGGGCCGGGTCGTCCACGGACACGGTGTTGAGCACCCGCTGTTGGGTGGCGGCGTTCAGGAAGCCGGAGAGCAGGGCGTGCAACGCGTACGCCTGCTCGTCGAGGGCCCAGTCGGTGCGGGCGAGATTGTGCTCACGCCACACCGGAAGCGCGGCGTACATCAGCGCGCCGGGGCCGAGCTCCTCACGAAGCTTGGTGCTGCGGGGGTGTTGGGTGAGGGCGCCGAGCATGTCGTCGTCCTCGATCTGGAGCGCGCGAACGAACGGCCGGTCCACGGCGTTCTGCATCACCATCGGCAGCAGCCGGCTGGGGCGGCAGACATCGGGATCGTCGGCGACCACCGTCGCGAAGGTGTCGGTCATGGCTAGGAAATCCCGGGCGAACAGGCCCACGAGCAGGTCCTCGCGGGTGCTCCAGTGCAGGTACACGGTGCCCTTGGCGACGTGCGCCCGCTCCGCGATCTCCGCGATGGTCAGCCCCTTGACCCCGCGCTTGAGCACGAGTTCCCGCGCCGCGGCCAGAATGCGCGCCGCGCTGCCGGAGTCCTGTTCCGCAAGTACCGCCATGATCGTCCTCCCGTGGGCGCCGGCCTGGGATTATGCCCGCGCGATGTCGATTTCCTTCATACGCCCGGACTTGTTGTGGGTGCGCATGAACTTCAGCAGGTTGGAGGTCACCGGCATCGCCATGCCCCGCATCATCACCCGGCGCAGGGTGATCTGCTTGCGGTTGGGCGTGAAGACCGCGGTCTGCTGCACACCCAGCTGCTGGTAGTAGTTCAGGTACGGCCGCAGCCGGCGTTCCCACTCGGTCAGCGCCCGCTCCACGTCCCCGAACCGGGCGAGCATGGTGCCCAGCAGGTCCGCGCCGGCCAGCCCGGCCGACACACCCATGCCGGCGTACAGCGTCACGCACCACGCCGAGTCGCCGACCAGCACGACTCGTCCCTTGTGCCAGCGGTCCATGTGCACCTGCTCGACTGAGTCGAACAGCAGCTCGTCGGTGCCCTCCAACGCCTCCAGCGCCGCGCCGAGCATGTCGCCGGTGGGCTCGGGGCCGAACGCCTTGCGCACGCGGACCGCGGGCGGCTCGGTGAACTCGGCGTCCACGTCGTCGGTCCGGTACCCCATGAGGATGGTCGGCGCGTGGTCGACGAACGGGAACACCCACAGCGAGCGGTCCGGCTCCAGCAGCGTGCAGCCGTCGTGCAGGGCGAGGTCGCCGAGCCCGCCGGGCAGCTGGAAGGCGGCGATCATGTAGTTCAGCCGGCGCAGGTAGCGCGAGTCCGGTCCGAACGCCAGCCGGCGGACCGTGGAGCGCAGGCCGTCGGCCCCGACGACGAGGTCGAACCGCTCGGTGCCGGTGGTGCCGTCGGCGGTGTTGGCCAGCGTGACGGTGACGCCGTCGTCGTCCTGCTCGATCGCCGTCGGCACGGTGGAGTAGCGGATCTCCACGTCCTCGGGCAGCGCCTCGAACGCGGCCTGCTCGACGTCGCCGCGCAGCATCAGCCACGGCTCGCCGGGGATGTCCCGGAAACCGAGGCCGCGCCGCCACTCGCCGAAGCGGTCCAGGTCGTAGGTGACGCCGTCGTGCGCGGTCCGGTCATGCAGGCCGGCCATGATGCCGAGCCGCTCGGCCGCCGACTTGCCCGCGCCGAACAGGCCGACGAAGTACCCGCCGGAGCGGCGCTGCGGCGCCTTCTCGATCAGCACCGGCTGCCAGCCGGCGCGCTTGAGCCCCAGTGCCGTCCCGATGCCGCTGATGCCGAGCCCGACGACAAGAGCCCGGCGGCCGTGTTCCGTCTTCGTGGTCATGCCACCACGGTAGACGCACTGACCAAATTCGTCATTCCGTCTATTCTATGGCGTGCGTCACTCAGTTCCAGGGGCCTCCGTCGACGGTCGCGACGCCGGCCTTCAGCAGTTGCAGCTGGCATTCGAGGCGGTCCGCGTCGGCGGTCCGGCGCTGTGTCCGGTACAGCCGCATGGCCTGCCGCCACGCCGCGCGGGCCCGGTTGTTCTGGTCGAGCGCCCGGTACGTCTGACCGAGCCTCTCCAGGGTCTCGGCGGCGGCGTAGGTGTCGCCGAGCTCCTGCAGCAACACGAGGGCGTGCTGGTAGTGCCCGAGCGCCTCGGTGTGACCGACGGCATCGGCCAACCGCCCCAGGCTGTCCAGGATGGTCGCCTCGCCGAGCCGGTGGTGGTGCGCGCGAAACAGGCTCAGCGCCGCCTCGTAGGTGCCGCGCGCCAGCTCGAAGTCGCCGAGCCGGGCCGCGAAGTTGCCGACCATGTTCAACGCGAACGCCTCGCGCAACGGGGTGCGGACGGCGCGGTAGATGCGCAGCGCGGCCGCGGCGTGCCGGAGGGCCTCGACGGTGTCGCCATGGCGTCCCCACACCTGCGCCGCCGCGTGGTGGGCGGCGGCGCGGTACGCGAGGTTGCCGGTCTCGACGGCGAAGTGAATCGCGTCGGCGACGAATCTCAGGGCCTGCGCGTGGACACCGAGCCGTGAGTACGCGTACCCGAGCATCTGGTGCACGATCGCCTTCGCGGCGGACTCGGCGACGCCCTCGACGGCCTCGTACCCCAACCGCCAGATCGCCAGATCGTGGTGCAGATGCCCGCGCGACAGGTGGTAGGCGTGCAGCGTCCACGCCAGCTGCCAGACGTGCTGGCGCCAGCCGGACCGGTGGGCGAGCTCCTGCACGGCGAGCAGCTGCGAATGCTCGGCCTCGAACCAGGCCAGCGCCGCCCGCCGGGTCTCGAGCACGGCCGGTCGACAGCCCTCGGTCGCCGGCACGATGTCGACGGGCTGGCTGTCCGGATCGAGCAGCCGGTCGGCGGCGCGGCTGGTGTGCAGGTAGAAGTCGACCAGCCGGCGCAGCGCGACCTCGGGGCCGTGCCGGGTCGGGGTCTGCCGCGCCTGCTGGATGCCGTACAGCCGGATCAGGTCGTGCACCCGGAACCGCTCCGGAGCAGGTTCCTGCACGAGGGAAACCCGTTCCAGCTCGCGCAGCACGACGCAGGCGTCCTCGACGGGCAGGCCCACCAGGCTGGCCACCGCGGGCAGGCTGAGGTCCTGGCCCGGGGCCAGGCACATCAGCAGGAACGTCTCGGCCTCCCGGTCGGTCAGCGCGGCGTACGACCACGAGAACACGGCCGACAGGCTGGTGGCGGGGTCGTGCTCGTCCAGGACGCCGAGCCGGGTCGCCGTGTCGCGCAGCTCCTCGGCCAGCCGGGTCAGTGTGAAGCCGGGACGGGCAGTGGCTCGGCCAGCGACCACGCCCAGCGCCAGCGGCAGACCCGCGCAGCTGTCCAGCAGCTCGCCGACCGCCGCCGGCTCGCCCGCAATGCGTTCGAACCCGAGCCGACGCGTGAGCAGGGCGTGCGCCTCGCGCGCGGACAGCACGCCCATCGGCACGAGTTGGGCGTCGTGCTGCACGAACAGTCCGACCAGCCGACTCCGGCCGGTGATCACCACCACACAGCTCGAACTGCCCGGTAACAAGGGCGTGACCTGGGCAATGTCCCGAACGTTGTCGAGCAGTATGAACATTCGTTTACCAGCCACCAGGCTGCGGTACAGACAGGCCATGCCATCGATGTCGACGGGAATTCGCCCCGATTCGACACCGAGCGCCTGAAGGAAGAAGTGCAGAACGACGCAGGGCGTCTTCGGCTCACCGGCCGCGTCAAAGCCACGCAGGTCCGCAAACAACTGACCGTCCGGGAATTGGGCGATGTTCTGGTACGCCCAGTGCAGCGCCAGCCAGGTCTTCCCGATTCCGCCCCCACCGCAGATCATGGCGATCCCCGACCGCGCCACGGCCGCCGTGAGCTGCCGTGTTTCCCGGTCCCGACCGGCAAACGTTCGCGGCCGCGGCGGCAGGTGGCCGGGTACGTGCCGGTCCGCGGCCGGCGGGTGCATGTGCACGCCCCCATTGATCTCCCGGGCTTGCACAACGGTGTCGAAATGACCGGAAGCGACCGTATTCACGGCCGCAGATCCGAACACCTCATCGATTTCTTCTGCCATCAGGTACGCCCGGGCGCCGACAATGACCGACACCCGCTCCTTCCCCATCCCCAGATCCGAAGGACATCCGGACGGTACCGGTGCCGGGGGACGACTGAAGGGGTCTGCGACGACCAGTCGAAAACGCGCGACAAACGGTCACACCGACTTCGGCCGAGCCGATCAGCCCCGCTAAACCCGCAAAGCAGGGAGAAAAGCCTTGCGAAATTACGGCACCCAACCGACCCGAATTATGAGGCCTGGCCGGTGAGCGCGATGCCGTCCGGGTCCAGGGCGAGCCGGATCGCGTCGCCGGGTTCAGGCGCGCCGGCGACCGGCGCCACGGCCTCAACCGGGCCGCTGGGCACGCCGTCGCCGCTCAGCTGGACCAACAGCCGGGCGTGATCGCGCCGGTGCAGCCGCTGCACGACCTCGCCGCGCACGAAACCGCCCGGATCGGTGCGCAAGGCGTTGGCGCGCAAGCCGAGCAGCACCGTCCCGTCTCCGGCACCCGGCAGGGCGATCTCGCCGAGCGGGCTGGTCACCAGGTCGCGGTCGGCCTGCGCCGGCACGAACGTGGTGCAGCCGAGGAACCCGGCGACCACGTCGTCGGCGGGCCGCCGCCACACCTCGTCCGGCGGCCCGACCTGCCGGATCCGGCCAGCCTGCATCAAGGCGACCCGGTCGGCCAGCGTGAACGCCTCGTCGTGGTCATGGGTGACGACCAGCGCGGTGGTGCCGGTCGCGCGCAGCAGCGCCGCGAGATCGACGGCGAGCTGCTCGCGTAGAGCACGGTCCAAAGCGGACAGTGGCTCGTCCAGCAACAGCAGGCGTGGCTTGGGCGCCAACGCCCGCGCCAGCGCCACCCGCTGCTGTTCGCCGCCGGACAGCTCGGTCACGCGTCGTTCGCCGTAGCCCTTGAGACCAACCAGGGACAACAGCTCGTCGACCCGCTCGGCCCGCTCGGCCCGGTCCACGTGGTGCATGCGCAGGCCGAACGCCACGTTCGCGGCGACATCCTTGTGCGGGAACAACTGTCCGTCCTGGAACACCAGTCCGAAGTCCCGCCGGTGCACGGCGACGCCGGCCAGATCGACGCCGTCCCAACGGATCCGGCCGGCGGCCGGTCGCTCAAGGCCCGCGACGGCGCGCAGCAGCGTCGACTTCCCACAACCTGACGGCCCGAGCAGCGCGACGACCTCGCCGTCGGCGACCGTGATGTCCACATCGGACACTGCGGCGATCGAGCCGTAGCGCACGGACAAACCCTGCAGTTCCAGTGCCATCAGAACTCCCCAACGGCCGGTGTCAGCCGCTCGATCGCCACCACGGCCAGCACCGTGACCACCATCAGCACCACGCACGCCGCGTACGCCATCTCGTTGTTCAGCTGGCCGGGCCGGTCGATCAGCCGGGCGATCGCCACCGGCAGCGTCGGCGCGTCCGGCCGCGCCAGGAAACTCGTCGCCCCGAACTCGCCGAGCGCGACCACATAACCGAAGCCGGCCGCGGCGATCAGCGATCGTCCGGCCAGCGCCAGATCGACCTCGCGCCACACCCGGAACGGCCCCGCGCCGAGCGTGCCGGCGGCCTGTCGCAGCCGCTCGTCGATGGCCCGCAACACCGGCAACACCGTCCGCACGATCAACGGCGTGATCACCAGAGCCTGCGCGAACGGCACCAGCAACGGCGATGTGCGCAGGTCGAAGGGCAGATCGCCGAGCGTGACGAGGTAACCGAAGCCCACCGTCACCGCCGACACGCCCAGCGGCAGCATCAGCGCCAGGTCCAGCGTCTCGCCGAGCACCGCGCGGCCTCTCCGGACCTGCGAGAGCACCACTGCCGCCGTCACGCCGAGCACCATCGCCAGGATCGTGGCGTCGGTCGCGGCTCGGATCGAGTTCCAGGCCGCTTCCCACGCCGACACTTCCAACGTGCCGGAGTCGCCGGTGCCGGCAAGCGCCCGCCAACCGTCCACTGTGGTCAGTGAGTTGGCGACAAGACCAATGATCGGCACCAACAAGGCAGCGACCACCACCAGGGCTGCCCCGACCACGATCCACTCGCCGCCGACCGGCCTGCGGGCCGTCTCGAAGCGGCCCCGCAGCCGCAGCGCCGTCTCACGGCGTCGACGCGCGAGGGCACCGATCAGCAGCACCGCGATCACTGCAACCACTTGCAGGATCGACAATGCCGCCGCACCGGGCAGGTCGAACAAGTCGACCGTACGGAGGTAGATCTCGGTCTCCAGGGTCCGGTAGCGGGCCCCGCCGAGCATCAGCACGACACCGAAACTGGTGGCGCAGAACAAAAACACGACCGCCGCCGCCGAGCCGATGGCCGGTGCGAGCGCCGGCAGCACCACCGACGTGAACGCCCGCCAGCGTGACGCGCCCAGCGCCCGGGCCGCTTCCTCGGCGCGCCGATCCGTGTGCGCCCACAGCCCGCCGACGGTCCGAGCGACCACCGCGACGTTGAAAAAAGCGTTGGCCAGCACGATCGACAGCACGCCGCCGTCCGGCAGCAGCGACCGGAACGCGAGGCCCACCACCACCGTCGGCAGCACGAACGGCACCAGAACCAGCGTGCGCACCACGCCCACGCCCGGCACCTTGCAGCGCGCCAGGACGTACGCGAGCGGCATGCCGGCCAGCACCGCCACCAGCGTCGCGGCCGCCGCCTGGCCCAGCGTGAACGCCACCAGCCGCCAGGTGTCGCCGCTGGTCAGCACCGCCGTCACGCCGCTGCCGCCCAGACCGATGCCCACGATGGACACCACCGGCCAGGCGAAGAACAGGCCCAGGAAACCGACCGGGATCAGCGCCAGCAGCGGCAGAACTAGCCTTGCAGCAGTGTTCGGCACTGCTGGACCCACTTCTCCCGGTTCGCGTCCACCTGGTCGGCCGGCAGCTGCGCCGGCGCGTCCGGCAGCGGCGCCGCCGTCTTCCAGGCGTCCGGCAGCGACACGTCCGACCGGGACGGGTAGACGTACATGCTGTTGGGCACCTGCTGCTGGAACTTCTGCGAGACCAGGAAGTCCAGCACCTTCTGGGCGTCGCCCGCGTTCTTGGCCCCGGCCAGCACGCCCGCGTACTCGACCTGGCGGTAGCAGGTGTTCAGCAGCGCCTTGGTCCGCGGCTTGCCGTCCGCGCCGATCTCGTCGGCCGGCGAGGAGGCGTAGGACACCACGACCGGACGCGGGCCCTTGCCCGACGAGCCGGAGAAGTCCTGGCTGTAGGCCTCCTCCCAACCCGAGTCGACCTTGACGTCGTTGGCCTTGAGCCCGGTCCAGAAGGCCGGCCAGCCGTCCGGCCCGAACTGCTTGACCGTGCCCAGCAGGAAGGCCAGGCCCGGCGAGGAGGTGGACGGGTCCTCGACCACGGTCTGGCCCTTGTACTTCGGGTCGACCAGGTCGGCGTAGCCGGTCGGGGCGGGCAGATGGTGCGCCGCGTACCAGCCCGTGTCCACGTTCAGGCACACGTCGCCGACGTCGATCGCGGTCAGCCGGTGCGAGTCGTCGAACTGGTAGCGCTGCGGGCCCTTGGCCGCGTCCGGGCTGGTGTAGGCGGCGAAGACGTCCTCCGACAGCGCCCGGGAGGCGAAGGTGCTGTCCACGCCGTAGGCGATGTCGCCGATCGGGTTGGCCTTGGTCAGCACCAGCTTGTTGGTCAGGGCGCCCGCGTCGCCGTTCATGCTGACCTTGACCGTGATGCCCGAGGTCTTCTGGAAGTCTTCCCAGAGGGTCTTGTCCACCGCCCACGAGTCATGGGTGACCAGCGTGACCGTGTGCGTGCTCGACGCCGTGTCACCACCCCCGACCAGCGAGCAGCCCGCCAGCGTCGTGGCCGCCACCGCCAACACGGCCAGCCGTGCCGTCCTGCTCAAACTCTCCTCCAGGTGACCTCGTCGCGCGAGGTCGCCCGTAGTGCCTCCCTCCACCGGCATGACCCGGATCAGGTGCTTACGGTCGAGAGCTCGCCCGCTCTCCTCTCAGCCCGGCGCACCGGACTCCCGTGGCTCACCCGGAGCTTACGCTGCGTTCCGGCGTGGTCGGGACCACCATGGACGCCATGGCGGAATTGCTCACGGACGATCAGGTGACCGAGGCGCTCGGGCGACTGGCCCAGTGGCGGCAGGACGGCGATGCGATCGTTCGCATCGTGGAGCTGGCCAGCTTCCCCCAGGCCATCCAGGCGGTCGCCCGCATCGGCGAGATAGCGGAGAACGACAACCACCACCCCGACATCGACATCCGCTGGCGGACCCTGACGTTCCGGTGCCGGACGCACAGCGCCGGCGGCGTCACGTCCCTGGACGTCACGCTCGCCGGCGAGATCGACGGTGTGCTGGAGCTACTCGGTCAGCCCAGCGAGTAGAGCAGGTTCCGGCCCGCCTCCGCGTTGCGGGGCTGGCACAACACGTCGTAGCGGCGCGCCACCAGCTGGCTCTGCGACACGAAGTCGCGCTTGCCCCTGGTCGACGCGTAGCTGATCGCCGCGAAGATCATGCTCGATCCCACGCCGCCCACCAGGCCGATGGCGATCGGCAGCCAGCCGCCGCCCACCGTGAACAGCGACAGCAGCACGCCCACGAACAGTCCGAACCACGCTCCGCTGGCCGCCGCCGCCCCGAGCACCCGGCCCCAGCTCAGCCGCCCCGCCACGCGCTCCACCAGCATCGGCTCCACGCCGACGATCGTGATGTCCTGCACCGGGAACTCCCGGTCCGCCAGGAAGTCCACCGCCCGCTGCGCCTGCTCGTAGGTGTCGTAGGAACCGATCGGCCAGCCGGTGGGCGGGGTGGGCAGCGCCGAAGCCGCCGGGTTGTTGGCGAATGCAGTGGTCATGATGGCCCTCCTTGTCGGCCTTACACCTCTCTTAACGCCGAGCCCACCTCGCTTCGTGCCGGGTTCTCGAACTCCACAGGGGAATCTCAGGATGTGTCCCCGGCGACCTGTCCCCACCGCCTGCCCGGCCGCGCCTCCGCCACCCATCCGGTTGTGACCTGCGCGACCCGGGCAACGATCCCCCGCCGCCGTGCGTCGTCTCTAGTGAAGCCGTACAAGGGGATTCCGAAGTGATCAAGTTCTTTCGCACCGCGGCCGCCAGCGCCGCCGCCATCGTGCTCGCCGTCCTGTTCGCCGTGCAGGCCCAAGCCGCCTCGCCCACCCAGCAGGTCGCCTCGTCCCACCAGGGCGACGGCGACCTGATCTTCGCCGGCGTCGCCGGCCTGTTCATCCTGGCCGCCGCCTTCGGCGTGATCATCTACGCCGCCCGCCACCGCAACTCGGAGCAGTGAGCCACCTGTGTCGGGGCTCCCTGAGCCCCGACACAGCGGCTACGGTTGAGACTATGACCGCATTGCCGGACTGGATGCGCCCTCCCCGCGTCGAGGGCTGGTTCGCGGACGACCTGGACCACCTGCCGGAGGCTCCCAAGCACACCGAACTGATCGACGGAGCCCTTGTCTTCATGATGTCGCCGCAGCGGGTCTGGCATGCCCGCGTCGTCACTGCCCTCACCAATGCCCTCACGGCCCAGGCTCCGGACGGCGTCGAGGTCGACCGCGAAGTCACCATCCGCCTCGACGACCGCAACAGGCCGGAACCCGACATCGTGGCGACGTCCGCTCCGGTCGATCCGGCCCGAACCGCGTTTGCCCCGTCCGAGGTCGTGCTCGCGGTGGAGGTTGTCTCGCCGGAGTCCGAGCACCGCGATCGAACTGTCAAGCTGCGCAAGTACGCGGAAGCGTCGATCAAGCACTACTGGCTGGTCGAGGAAGAAAACAACGAGCCGGTTGTGCACGTGTACGAACTGGACATCCCTACGGGCACTTACGTGCCGGCTGGCATCTTCCGAGGCAGCATGGAGCGGCCGGTGCCGTTCCCGGTCAGCATTGACCTGACCACGCTGTTCAATCCGAAGAAACGGTGAGATCCAGCCACATCACGTGCAGGCCGACGTAGCCGTGGTCGGGGTGGTCGAAGGCTGCGGGGACGGTGCCGATGGTGCGGAAGCCGAGGGAGTGCCAGAGGGCGACGGCGGCGGTGTTGGTCTCGACGACGGCGTTGAACTAGATGCCGCGGTAGCCGGCGGAGCGGCACCAGTCGATGACGTGGCGGCCCAAGGAGCGGCCGACGCCGTGGGAGCGGTGGTGGGAGTCGACCATGAAGCTGGCGGTGGCGACATGGGAGCCCCGACCGGGGTGGTTAGGCCCCATCTTGGCGCTGCCGAGGAGGTCGGACCCGTCGACGGCCACGACGGTGCCGCCGGGAGGGGACTCCATCCACCAGCCGCGGGCCTGGTCGAGGGTGAGACCGTCGGGATAGGCGTAGGTCCGGCCCTCGGCGACGATCTGGGCGAAGAACGGATAGATCAGGGGCCAGTCGCGGTCCTCGGCGTCACGGATGAGCACGTGGGAACCGTAAACGCGACGCTGGGGACCTTCCAGCCATATACGTTGACCCCATGGGGCGGACGAAGAGCAGGCTGGCGGCGACACTGACGATCGCGGCGGCGCTGGTGGTGAGCACGGTGCCGGCGGCGCAAGCGACGCCGAGCACGATCGGTGATGCGCAGTTGGTGGCCATCGACGGCACCACGCTCGCTCACACGATCAGGTACGCGAACGGCGACTGGCAGCGGTTCGGTCATCTGGATGTGGCGGCGGTCGGCCAGCCGGCATCGGTGATCGTCAACGGCGAGGAGCACCTGTTCTTCGCGCAGGCGCCGACCGGGCAGGGCGCGCTGACGCACTACATCCGGCACGCGGACGGAACGTGGGACGTCAACGGGAGTGTGCCGGAGGTGGCCCCCGACCAGATCGGGAGCATCAGTGTGACCAGTGTGGGCGGCCGACTCGTGCTGGCCCGCCTGCAGAACTGGACGGCACTGGTGTCGACTCAGCAGGCCGACGGCACCTGGTCGACGTGGGAGAAGGTGCCGTTCGAGCCGGAAATCCTGAGCCTTTCGGTGACCGCGGACGGCGGCACGTTGCGCGTGGTGGCGCTCACGGAGGACAGCAACTTCGTACTCGTGGAGAACCGGTCGCCGACGGGGACGTGGTCAGCGTCGCCGAAGAAGAGCGTGCAGGTGATCGGGCCGCCGATCGCCGCGATCAACGTCGCCGCGGCGCAGGTCGGCGTGGACCTTCAGGTGGTGCTCAGGTACGTCTTCGGCCAGGACTGGCTCTGGCACACGATCCTGCGTTCCGACAACACCTGGACGAGTACCGGTGACGTCGAATACGAAGGCGGCACCGGCCGCATCCCCAGCATCAGCAGCCTCGCCGTGGCGGCCTCGACCAATGGGTCGCTGCAAGTCGCCACGGCGACCGAGGACGGCGCGGTGTATCACACCGTCCGGCACGCGGACGGTACCTGGCAGCCCTTCGGCGACGTCCGGAGCGTGGCCGGCCCGGTCTCCACGACCAGCATCACGCTCGCGGCCGACAACGGTTAGACGTTGAAGCGGAACTCCACTACGTCGCCGTCGGCCATGACGTAGTCCTTGCCCTCCATGCGGGCCTTGCCGGCGGAGCGGGCGGCGGCGACGGAGCCGGCAGCGACGAGGTCGTCGTAGGAGATGACCTCGGCCTTGATGAAGCCGCGCTCGAAGTCGGTGTGGATGACGCCGGCGGCCTGGGGGGCGGTGGCGCCCTGGGGGATGGTCCAGGCGCGGGATTCCTTGGGGCCGGCGGTGAGGTAGGTCTGGAGGCCGAGGGTGTGGAAGCCGGCGCGGGCCAGGGCGTCGAGGCCGGGCTCCAGCTGGCCGATGGACTCCAGCAGCTCGCGGGCGGACTCGGCGTCGAGCTCGATGAGCTCGGACTCGACCTTGGCGTCGAGGAACACGGCGTCGGCGGGGGCGACGAGCTCGCGCAGCTCCTTGAGCCGGGCCTCGTCGGTGAGCACGCCCTCGTCGGCGTTGAACACGTACAGGAAGGGCTTGCCGGTCAGGAGGTTGAGCTCCTTGAGCAGCGGCACGTCCAGCTCGGCCTGGGCCTGGAACAGGGTCCGGCCGCCGTCGAGGATCTCCTTGGCCTTGGCGGCGGCCTCGAAGGCGGGCCGCCGGTCCTTGTGCGTCCGGCCCTCCTTCTCCAGCCGCGGCAGCGCCTTCTCCAGGGTCTGCAGGTCGGCCAGGATGAGCTCGGTGTTGATCGTCTCGATGTCCGACGACGGGTCCACCCGGCCGTCGACGTGCACCACGTCGGGGTCGTCGAACACGCGGATGACCTGGCAGATCGCGTTGGCCTCGCGGATGTTGGCGAGGAACTTGTTGCCGAGACCGGCGCCCTCGGAAGCGCCCTTGACGATGCCGGCGATGTCGACGAACGACACGGTGGCCGGCACGATCTTCTCGGAGCCGAACAGCTCGGCGAGCTTGTCCAGCCGCAGGTCGGGCAGCGCGACGACACCCACGTTGGGCTCGATGGTGGCGAACGGGTAGTTCGCGGCGAGCACGTCGTTGCGGGTCAGCGCGTTGAACAGGGTCGACTTGCCGACGTTGGGCAGACCGACGATGCCGAGGGTGAGACTCACGACGGAGCAGTCTACGCGGCCCGAAGCTCGTGTCCGAAAACCGCCAGCCGGCCGCCGCTGGCGCTGGCAGCATTCCTACCGTGCTCATCGATCCGGAACGCGCCTATCGCGCCGTCGCCTCCCGCGACGCGCGCTTCGACGGCCACTTCATCACCGCGGTGCGCACGACCGGCATCTACTGCCGACCCTCCTGCCCCGCGGTGCGCCCGAAGCGGGAGAACGTCGAGTTCTACCTGACGGCGGCGGCCGCCCAGGCCGGTGGCTACCGGGCGTGCCGGCGCTGCCTGCCGGACGCGGTCCCGGGTTCGCCGGACTGGAACGTACGCGCCGACCTGGCGGCCCGGTCGATGCGGCTGATCGCGGACGGCGTGGTGGAGCGCGACGGCGTGCCGGGGCTGGCCCGCCGCCTCGGCTACTCGGAGCGGCACCTGACCAGGGTGCTGACGGCGGAGCTGGGCGCCCCGCCGCTGGCGCTGGCCCGGGCCCACCGGGCGCACTCGGCCCGGCTGCTGATCGAGGGCACCGACCTGCCGTTCTCGGACGTGGCGTTCGCGGCCGGCTTCGCCAGCATCCGCCAGTTCAACGACACGGTGCGGGCGGTGTTCGCGGTCACCCCGTCCCAACTGCGGGAGGGCGCGGCCAAGCGCAAGCACCAGCGGTCGACGCCGGGCAGCATCTCGCTGCGGCTGCCGTTCCGGCCACCGATGGATGCGGCGGGCATGCTCGCGTTTCTCCGCGCCCGGGCGATCCCGGGGGTGGAGGAGGCGGCCGAGGACAGCTATGCCCGCGCGCTGCGACTGCCGCACGGCAGCGCGACCGTCCGGCTGACGCCGACACCCCAGCACGTCGAATGCGCCCTTCGGCTGACCGACCTCCGCGACCTGGGCAGCGCGGTCACCCGAGTGCGCCGCCTGTTCGACCTGGACGCCGACCCAGTGGCCTGCGACGACCTGCTCGCGGCCGACCCGGACCTGGCGCCGTCGGTGGCGAAGACGCCGGGCATCCGGCTGCCGGGAGCGGTCGACGGCCCGGAGATCGTGCTGCGGGCCCTGCTCGGCCAGCAGGTGACGGTCGCCGCCGCCCGCACCGCGCTGGCCCGCCTGACCGAACAGCTCGGCGAACCGCTCGAAACCCCGGACGGCACGCTGACCAGGCTGTTCCCCACCCCCGAGGCAATTGCCAAGGAGGGCGCGTCGGTGCTCACCGGCCCACGCCGGCGCATCGACACGGTGCTCGCCACCTGCGCGGCGCTGGCCGACGGCACGCTGACCGTCGATGTCGGCCGCGACCCGGAGGAACTGCGCGCCGAACTCGAAGCCCTGCCGGGCATCGGGCCGTGGACCGCCGGCTACGTGCTGATGCGCGTGCTCGGCGCACCCGATGTCCTGCTCACCACGGACGTGGCCCTGCTCAAGGGCGCGGCCAACCTAGGCCTGCCGTCGGACCCGGACGGCCTGGCGGCCCGTGGCCGGGCCTGGCGACCCTGGCGCTCCTACGCCGGCATGCACCTGTGGCGGGCCGCCCAGTCGACCCCACCGATCCCCAGGAGTTCGAAGTGACCACTGCGTACTCGTCCACTGTGGACACCCCGATCGGGCCGTTCACCACGGTCGTCAACGACCAGGACGTCGTGCTGGCCTCGGGCTGGACCGCCGACCTCGGCGACCTGCTCCCGCAGGTGCAGCCATCGCTGCGGCCGGCCGAGATCGAGCAGCGGACCGAGCTCGGCCACATCACCAAGGCGGTCCGCGACTATCACGCGGGCGAGCTGCTGGTGATCGACGACATCGAGGTGCTGCAACGGTCCGGCGAGTTCCGCGAGCACGCCTGGCGCGTGCTGCGCACCGTCCCGGCCGGCAAGCCGGTCAGCTATCGGGAGTACGCCGAGCTGGCCGGTCGCCCGTCCGCGGTTCGGGCCGCCGCCGGGGCTTGCGCGCAAAACGCCGCGACGCTGTTCGTGCCCTGCCACCGTGTCCTGCGCACCGACGGCACGCTCGGCGGGTTCCGCTGGGGCTCCGAGGTCAAGCGCTGGCTGATAGATCATGAGGAGGCCGTCTCAGCAGCTCCGGGCGAAGCCTCGCCCGGGGGTCTGGGGGTCGTCCCCCAGAAGCATTCCCGGCTCGACTAGGTCCGCGCTTTCCGCGGACAGGGCTCCCCCGAAAGCCGGCTGCCTAGGCGACCACCTCCACTCGGGATCCGGCGCGGGCCTTGCGCACCCGCAGCCTCGTCGGGATCCGCTGCCGCAGCTCCTCGACGTGCGAGACCAGCCCGACAACGCGGCCACCGGCCCGCAGCTCGTCGAGGGTGTCCATGACCATGTCGAGGGTCTCCGGGTCGAGGGTGCCGAAACCCTCGTCGACGAAGAGGGTGTCCAGCAGCGCGCCCCCGGTCTCGGCGGCGACCACGTCGGCCAGGCCCAGCGCGAGGGCCAGCGAGGCGAGGAAGGACTCGCCGCCGGACAAGGTCTTGGCCGGCCGGATCCGACCGGTGTAGTCGTCGAGCACGTCGAGCCCGAGACCGCCCCGGGTGCCGCGCGGGCCGGCGGCGTCGGAGTGCACGAACTCGTATCGGCCCTGGCTCATCCGGCGCAGCCGGCGGGAGGCGGCGACGGCGACCTCCTCCAGCCGGGCGGCCAGCACGTACGACCGCAGGGACATGGCACGGGCGTTCTGACCGCGACCGTTGACCACGTCGGTCAGGGCGTCCAGCTCCTCGAACTCGGCCAGCACCGGGCCGAGCGAAACCCACATCGATCGCAGCCGGGTGCCCTGTTCGGTGAGCTCGGTTCGCCGCTGTTGTGCCGCACGCAGCGCGGCGACGTCGGCCTCCAGCGCGGCGCGGGCCTGCACCGCCTCGGCTTCGACCGTCGTGACGTCGACCTCGGTGGCCGGGTCCATGCCAACCAGTTCAGGCTCGGCCAGCACACCGCGTGCCGAGTCCTCAACCGCTTGGACCTCCTCCAACCGTCGCTCCAAGCCAGCGATCGCCTGGTCGGAACGCACGGCGGCGATAGCCGCGGCAACAGCGTCGAAACCGGCCGCCACAGCGGCCTGCGCGATGGCTTCCCGTTGCGCCGTAAGCCTTTTCTCCACTCCGACGGCCTCATCTCGGGCGTCGGCGACGAAGTCGACGGAGCCGGCGACCGAGATCAGGTGCTCGCGGCGGGCCGCCACGTCCGGGAACTCGCCGCGAGCCAGCCGCACGCGTTCGGTGCGCTCGTCGACGTTCTCCCGCAACGTGGTCAGCTCGGACACGACCACGGCGAGCTGCCGTTCGGCCTCGGCATGCCGGTCGGTCTGCCGCCGTGTCTCGTCCTCCAGCCGAGCCACCTCGGCGACCATCCGGTCCACCCACGCGGCGATCTTGCGCAGCTCGTCCCGCTCGTCGGTGAGTTCCTTGAGGTCGGCCTTCAGCGTCTCGGGATCCTTGCCGGCCAACCGGTCCCGCAGCGTCAGGCATTCCTGCTCGGCCGACCGCAACCGTGCGGCGGCCTGCTCCCGACGCTGCTTCGCCTCCTGCTCGGCCCGTTGCGCGGCGGCGTCCTGCTCCCGGGTGACCGACCCGTCAGCGGGGCGGGCCGGCGCCGGGTGCTCGGCGGAGCCGCAGACCGGGCAGCTCTCGCCGGTGACCAGCCCGGCGGCCAGTTCGGACGCCATGCCGTCCAAACGGCGCTGCCTGATATCCAGGAACCGATCGTATGCCGCCTGATGCTCGTCCACGGCTCGACGATCGCCCGCGACGGCCCGCTCCAACGCACGTTCCAACGCCGGAAGCCGATCAGCGTCGACCGCGATCTCCGACAGCTGCTTCCACCGGTCCTCGACACTGTCCAGCCGCGTGCGGGCGTCCCGGGCCTGGTCGAGGCGTTGCCGAGCGATGCTCAGCTGATCCGGCAGCTGCGTGAGGACTCCAGCGTGCTGCCGGATGCCGGCCGCCAACTGCTCGCGCTGGGCGTCCTGCTGGCGAATCCGCCGCTGGTCGGCCGCCAACTGCTCGGCCTCGGCGACCAGCTGCCGCAGCGATCCAGCTTCTTCGCGGAGACGTCCCGCCTGACCGCGGGGATCGTCATCGACCACTACCGGGCCGAGCCGCCGCACTCCGGCGCGCTCCCGGTCTCGCACCGTGGCCAGTTCACGCTCGACCTGGCGCTCGGTTTCGTGGGCGGCCTTCACACCCACGGCGCGTCGGGCGGCGGCCAACTCAGCGCGCCAGCCATCTCGTTCCTCGGTCGGCAGACTCGCCAACTGCTCGGTCGCCCGCCGCAGGCGGCGCACCCGATCGGCCAGCGCACGCCGTTGCGCCAGCTCGGTCTCCACGAGCCGGACTCGTTCCCGACTCGCGGACTCGGATGTCTCGGCCATGGACACCATGGTGGCGACCCGGTCCGACAATTCCGCGAGCCACGGCTCGGCGGCCTCGTCCGGCATCTGCTCGCCGGCCGCCTGCGCGGTGCGAGCGACCTGCTCCCGCACCTGCTGGCGATGCTGCTCGACCTTGCGCCCGGCCAACGTCCGGCGGTCGCGGAACCACTGCTCGACGTCGTGAAAACGCTGCGTGCCGAACAGCTTCTCCAGCAGCCGCTCCCGTTCGGACGTGTCCGAACGGAGGAAGCGGGCGAATTCCCCCTGGGGCAGCAGCACGACCTGGAAGAACTGCTCCGCGGTCATGCCGAGCAGCCGCTCCACCGTGCGGGCGACCTCGTCGTTGCGGGTGATGCCCTCGGCGTCGGAACTCAGCCAGGTCAGCGAGGCCGTCGCCTTCTGCGTGGTGAATCCGCCGCCGCGCCGTTTGGGCCGCTCGTACTCCGGGCTCCGGGCGAGCCGAATTCGTTGGCCCTGAACGGAAAGCTCCAGCATGACCTCGGTCGGCAGGTCCGGGTCGGCGTTGTCGTAGCGCAGCCGCTTGACGTCGCCTCGCGCGCCGGGCACCCGGCCGAACAGGGCGAACGCCACCGCGTCGAGCAGCGTCGTCTTGCCGGCGCCGGTTTCCCCATGCAGCAGGAAAAGGCCGTCGGCGCCGAGCAGGTCGAAGTCCACCGCCTCACGGCCCGCGTAGGGGCCGAAGGCGGACAACTCCAAGCGGTGCAACCTCATTCCGTTTCTACCTCCCGGAAAGCCCGTTCCAGCAACGACGACTCCGACCCGGTCGGCTCGCTGCCCCGGACGTCGAGCACGAAGCCGGCGGCGATCTGGTGATCGCTGCGGCCGCGCACGGCGTCGGCGTAGCGCAGGTCGGCCGCGGCCCGGCCGCCGTCGGGACGCCACTCGGCGTGCACGGCGTACGGGAACCGCGTCTGCAACTTCCGTTGCAGATCAAGGGGTCGTACGTGGTCGGTCACCGCGACCGACAGGTAGCACTCTTCCAGATCGGCGTGCCGGGGGTCGCTGAGAAGATCGTCAAGGGTGCCGCTGACGGTGGCCAGCCGACGCGGAACAGGCAGCTCGACCTGCGTGACGTTGTGCAATCCGTAGCTGTCAAGGTCGACCAGCAGGACCTGCTTGCGATGCCGCGCCTCGGAGAAGGAGTAGGCCAGCGGGCTGCCCGAGTAGCGCAGGTTCTCGGCCAGCTTCTGGGCCCCGTGCAGGTGGCCGAGCGCGACGTAGTCGATGCCGTCGAAAACCGAGCCGGGCACGTGGTCGATGCCGCCGACGCGAATGGAGCGCTCGGACTCGCACGGCTCGCCGCCGGTCACGAAGGCGTGGGCGAGCACCATGGTGCCAAGGCCGCTTCTGTTGCGTAAATCGCTACGAACTCGGCGCATCGCTTCACCCAGCACGGCGGCGTGGCCGCGACCGTCGACGCCAAGGGTGTGGCGGGCGGGTTCCGGATCCAGATAGGGCAGTCCGTAGAAGGCGACGTCATCGAGCACGACCGGGGTGTCCAGCGCGGACAGCTTGGTCTTGAGGTGCAGGCCGCCGGCCGCGGCGAAGTTGCCGAACACCCCGATGCGCTGGGCCGAGTCGTGGTTGCCGGGGGTGATCACGGTCTTCGCGCCGGCTTCGCGGATCGCCGACAGCGCCCGTCCGCAGGTCTCGATGGACTCGGCCGACGGCATCGCCCGGTCGTAGAGGTCGCCGGCCACCACCACGACATCCACCCGCTCGCGTTCGACCAGAGACGCCAGTCCGGTGAGGACCGTCTCCTGGTCGGCCAGCAGGTCACGGCCGTGAAAGGTGCGGCCGACGTGCCAGTCGGAGGTGTGCAGGACCCGCATGGCCCCTCAAGCTAGGCCCCGAACCTGGCAACGTCCGGGAGGAGCCTCGGCGAGTCTCGAATGTGTGACCGAGACATGCCGCGCGTTCCGCGCGGGGCGAGGCCGCTCGTGACCGGTGCCTTCCCTGGCCGGATTTAGCCCGCCGCATCCGGCTCGGGTGGCGGGTGCGCCGGGTGGCGGCGGCCGAAATCCGGCTGCGGTCCAGGCACCGGCGCGGTCTCGCAGTCGTTGTAGGGGGCTGGCAGAACTGTCAGGGGCGGGTGGCACTGTGGGTTCGTGAGTTCCGAAGTGATCAGTACGGCGGCGATCGTGCTGGCCCTGTTGCTGGCCGGTGGCCTGGTGCTGTTGTGGCGGATGTACCAGGACAGCGTGCGTCGCACCGATGCGGCGTTCGCCGCGGTGGAGGCCGAGCGCGCGCGGTTCGACCGGCAGCAGGCGACGCTGCGCCGGTATGAGGTGGCGTTCTCCTCGATCACCGGAAGGGGTGAACTCGGCGAGCAGGTGCTGGTCGAGACGGCCCGCACGCTGGGGCTGCGGGAAGGCCTGCACTTCACGTTGCAGACGGACCTGGCCGGCGGCGGCACGGTCCGGCCGGACCTGGTGCTCGCGGTCGGCGGCGGCCGGCAGGTGCCGGTGGACGCCAAGATGAGCATGGTCGTCTGGGCCGAGGCGATGGAGACCGACGACGCCGACGAGCGGGCAGACGCGCTGCGGGTGCACGTGCGCAACATCCGGTCGCGGGCGGCGGAGCTGGCGGGCAAGGGCTACGCCCGCTGGGCCGACGCGATCTACGGCACGGTGATGTTCGTGCCCTCGGACGCGGCGGTGGTGGCGGCCATGGACACCGATCCCGAGCTGCTGCGCTGGCTGCTGGACCGCCGGGTGTTCCTGTGCGGCCCGACCGGGTTCGCGGTGCTGGCCTCGGCAGCGCTGTTCGCGGCGACGGAGCGGGCCATCGCCGACGACGTGGACCAGGTGCGCAGCCAGGCCTCGGTGGCACACCGGGCGGCGAACACGGCGATCGACTCCGTCAACCTGTCGAGCACGCATCTGCAGCGCTTCCTGTCGGCGCGACGGCGCGAGCTGGACGCGCTGGAGGGGTTCCGAGGCGCGGTGCAGCCGCTGACCGACGCGGCCGGCAGCCCGACGCCGCTGACGACGGTGCGGCGCGCGGACGAGGTCACGGCTGGCCCGTTTACCCCGATGGCCGAACCGCTTAACAGTGAGCAAACATCGGACGGGGGGTGATCAACTGGCGGTTTTCGCCGCTCACAGGGGCACTACCGGCAGCACGGAGGGGTGACTGCCGCTGATTCTCACGGAGCGTTCACAAGCTTCGCGACACAAACGGGCTACCGTGTCGTCTCGTGACCGCCACGCGCGATCGCCGAAGCGATCTTGACACTGAGCCGCGGACCTCCTCATGGGGGGACGCGCCCGCGTTCGGCTCACGGGCCATGCCCTGGTGGGGCGCGGTCTTGACAGCGCTCGCCCTGACCGCGGTCGGGGCGCTGTTCGACGAGCTGACGAACAAGACGCTGGGACTGCCGTTCCAGGTCCTGTACACGATCGGCTGCGTGCTGGCCGTGACCTTCGTGTGCCGGCGGAGTCTGTTCGGGCCCATGGTGCAGCCACCACTGATCATGATCGTGGTGGCCGGCGTGGTGCTGGTGCTGTTCGCCGGCGGCGGGAGCGGCGGCCTCGCGGCCAAGGCCATCGCGGTCGGCCCGCCGCTGATCGGCAACTTCCCGGTGATGGCCATCGCCACCGTGCTCACGGTGGTGATCGGCGCGATCCGGCTGATCCTGCAGCGCAAGCCGAAGGTCGACGAGGACGAGGACTTCCCGCCGGCGGCCCGGTCCGTGCGCCGGGAGCCGCCGAGCCGTGACGACCGCGACCTCGGGCGCGACCGGGAGCCGCCGCGCCGTGACCAGGGCCCACGGCCGGCTGGCGCGCGCACGCGGCCAGCCCCGCCACCTCCCGGGCGTGGCGAGCGACCGGACCGTGAGCGGATGGACCGTGACCGGCAGCCGCCGCCACCTCCGCCCCGTCAGACGCCGCCGGGTCGTGGCGCCACTCCTGGCCGTCCCGCACCGGGCGCCGGTGGTCAGCGTGGCGTGCCGCCGCGTCCGGCCGCGCCGGGCCGTGGCGCCGGTGGCCGTCCCGGTGGAGGCGGCCAGGGCCGCCCGCCGCAGCCCCCGCCGCGTCGCCCCCGTCGTCCCGACGACGATTACTGAGTCTTTGGCGCCGCCTTCGGCGTCGCGGCTCGGCCCCCGGGTAGCCGACGCCTCGCCCTTGCCGGATTTCGCCCGCCGCATCCGGCTCGGGCGGGGCGTGCGTCGGGTGGCGGCGGCCGAAATCCGCCAACCGTGCGAAGCACCGGCGGGGCCTCGCAACGGTCACCGGGCGGACAAATCACGAGCGAAGAGTGGTTAGCGAACCAAGTCCTTGCGGAGCTCGCGGGGCAGCTGGAAGGCGATCTTCTCGTTGGCGGTGGTGACCTCTTCGACGTCGCCCCAGCCGCGTTCGGCGAGATAGGCCAGCACCTCGTGGACCAGGATGTCCGGCACGGACGCGCCGCTGGTCACGCCGACCGTGCGGACGCCGTCCAGCCACGCCTCGTCGATCTCCTTGGCGTAGTCGATCAGGTAGGACGCCTGCGCGCCGTGCTGCAGCGCGACCTCGACCAACCGCTTGGAGTTGGACGAGTTCTGCGAGCCGACCACGATCACCAGGTCGCACTCGGGAGCCATCGCCTTCACCGCGACCTGGCGGTTCTGCGTGGCGTAGCAGATGTCGTCGCTCGGCGGGGCCTGCAGGTCCGGGAAGCGCTGCTTGAGCTGCTCGACCCGGACCATGGTCTCGTCCACCGACAGCGTGGTCTGGGACAGCCAGATGACCTTGGACGGGTCGCGGACCTCGACCTTGGCCACGTCCTCGGCGGTGTCCACGAGCTGCACGTGCTCGGGAGCCTCGCCGGCGGTGCCCTCGACCTCCTCGTGGCCCTCGTGGCCGATGAGCAGGATGTCGTAGTCGTCACGGGCGAAGCGCTTGGCCTCCTGGTGCACCTTGGTCACCAGCGGGCAGGTGGCGTCGATGGTGCGCAGGTTGCGGGCGGCCGCCTCCTCGTGCACGGCCGGCGACACGCCGTGCGCGGAGAACACCACGAGCGCCCCCTCCGGCACCTCGTCGGTCTCGTCCACGAAGATCGCGCCGCGGTCCTGGAGCGTCTCCACGACGTACTTGTTGTGCACGATCTCCTTGCGCACGTAGACGGGGGCGCCGTAGGTCTCCAGCGCCTTCTCCACGGTCACCACGGCCCGGTCCACGCCCGCGCAGTAGCCGCGTGGCTTGGCGAGGAAGACGCGCTTGGGCCGGTCAGCAGCTGGGCTTGACGGGGTCATGGCCCAAGGGTAGCGGCGCGCGGACGAGCACTCCGCGCGAGCGGCGTTCGTTTCGTCACCCGTTCGCCACCGAAAACTGGGCAGGACGGGCCGACTGGGGCAGGCTAGACGCCATGAAGTCGTCACTGCCGCTGCCGGTGCGCATCGCCGCCGGGCTCGCGGTCACCGCGGTCGAGCAGGCGCGCAAGCTCCCGGAGCAACTGACCGGGCTGCCGGTGACGGTCGTCTCCCAGGCGCTGCAGCTGTCCATGCGGGTGCAGCAGCGGGTCACCGAGCTGGCGATCAAGGGTGACGACGCGCTGGCCTCGCTGCGTCCGGTCGAGGAGACCCCCGAATGGGCGACCTTCGACGAGGACGAGGAGGAGCCCACCCCGGCGGCCCCGGTCCAGCCCGAGTTCAACGACCCCTGGCTGGCCGAGGAACGGGCCGTGTCGGA
This sequence comes from Kutzneria sp. CA-103260, assembly GCF_018263855.1. Classification (GTDB taxonomy): domain Bacteria; phylum Actinomycetota; class Actinomycetes; order Mycobacteriales; family Pseudonocardiaceae; genus Kutzneria. Next base: position 7,852,738 of record NZ_CP073318.1, read on the forward strand.
GCACGAGGACACCGGCGACGAGGACGAGGTCGCCTCCGGTGGCCCGGCCGCGCTGCCGGAGTACGACGAGCTGTCGGTGCCGCAGCTGCGGGCCCGGCTGCGCCGGCTCACCCTGGACGACCTGGAGCAGCTGCAGGCCTACGAGCGCGAGCACGCCGCGCGCCCGGCCTACCTGGGCATGCTGACCAGGCGTATCGCCACCGTCCGGGCTCAGGAGAACGCCGACTCGTGACCGCTCCCGGCCCGACCACCGCCGAGCAGCCCTGGCCGGTGCGCACGGTCACCCGCAAGATCGCCGACTGGATCAACCGGCTCGGCGCCGTCTGGGTGGAGGGACAGGTCACCCAGATCTCGGCCCGCCCGGGCACCGCCACCGCCTTCCTCACGCTGCGGGACACCAGCGCGGACGTGTCGATCTCGGTGACGTGCTCGACGCAGCTGGTCCGCAGCATGGAGCCGGCGCTGACCGACGGCAGCCGCGTGGTGGTGCACGGCAAGCCCAGCTACTACACCGGCCGCGGCACGCTGAGCCTGCGGGTGGACGAGATCCGCCAGGTCGGCGTGGGCGAGCTGCTGGCCCGCATCGAGCGGCTGCGCCGGCTGCTGGCCGCCGAAGGCCTGTTCGACCCGCGCCGCAAGCGGCCGCTGCCGTTCCTGCCGCACACCATCGGGCTGATCACCGGCCGTGCCTCGGCCGCCGAGCGCGACGTGCTGACCAACGCCCGCGGCCGGTGGCCGGCGGCGCACTTCCGGGTGATCAACGTCGCGGTGCAGGGCACGACCGCCGTCCCGCAGGTGATGACCGCCCTGAAGACGCTGGACGCCGACCCCGACGTGGACGTCATCGTGATCGCCCGCGGCGGCGGCAGCGTCGAGGACCTGCTGCCGTTCTCCGACGAGACGCTGTGCCGGGCGGTCTCCGCCTGCGGCACGCCGGTGATCAGCGCGATCGGCCACGAGCCGGACACGCCGCTGCTGGATCACGTCGCCGACCTGCGGTGTTCCACGCCGACCGACGCCGGCAAGCGGGTCGTGCCCGACGTCGCCGAGGAGACGCAGCGGATCCGCCAGCTGCGCGACCGCACCCGGCGGGCGCTGCACGGCTGGGTGGACCGCGAGCGGCGGCTGCTGGACGCGCTGCGCAGCCGCCCGGCGCTGGCCGACCCGTTCACGCCGCTGCGGCGGCGGGCCGACGACGTGACCGCGTTGCGTGACCGCGGCCGGCGGGAGATCCGGTCGATGCTGAGCAGCGAGGAAAGTGCCCAGTCGGCCGTCCGCGCACGCTTGACGACCCTCGGACCAGCCGCCACGCTGGCGCGTGGATACGCCGTGGTGCAGAGCGTGGCCGAGGACGGGGCCACCTCCGTGCTCCGGTCCGTGGACGACGCCCCGCCGGGAACACAGCTGCGGGTGCGGCTCGTTGACGGGGCGATCCGTGCCGTCGTGCCCGACGACGACACCCGTGAGCGGAGGTAGGGGTGCCATACCCGGCGCGTGAGCCCACGTTCCTCCCGTTGACGGTGGCCACCGCGCGAGCCGCGGCCGACAACCCCGAACAGTCCGAGCTGACCCGGAGCGCCCGGGTCGTGCAGTACTGCGCCGAGGCCGCGAACACGGCCGCCGTGGACACCTGGACCGCCATGCTGGCCGGCTGCGACTACCCCGGCCGCCGGGCGTTACCCTCGCGTCTCCGCGAGCTGACCGAGGCGACTTCGGTCTACGTGGGGACGCAGTGGTGGTACGGCGACGGTTCGGTGCACCGGCGCCGCGTGGCCGATGCCGAGGACCGCATCGGCGAGGCGGCGCAGGACGGCGACGGCGCCGAGTTCGCCGAGGCGTTCGTCGGGTACGACCAGGCCGTCGCGGCGGTTGTGGTCCGGGTGCAGAGCCAGATGGGAACCAGCGCGACATGACGGAACCGACGCTCGGCTACGAGGCCGCGCGCGACGAGTTGGCCGAGGTTGTCCGCAAGCTGGAGGCGGGTGGACTGTCGCTGGAGGACTCGCTGGCGCTGTGGGAGCGCGGCGAGGCCCTGGCCAAGGTCTGCGAGGCCCACCTGGCCGGTGCCCGGCAGCGGGTGGAGACGGCGCTCGCGGTCGTCGAGGAGGACGTCGCCGAGGGCTAGGACTTCTTGGGTAGGGGCGTCGCGGTCTGCGCGGCCTGGGCCAGCGTCCGGAAGTCGGCGTCCTTGCCGTTGCCGGAGATCAGCAGCCGCACCCCGCCGACCTCGGCCAGCCAGGACGTCTCGTCGCGGCGGGCCGGGTAGATCGTCCAGTTCACGCCGGCCACGTCGATGGTGCCGGTCGCGGCCGGCTCCGACTTCGGGTCGTCGGTCTCCGAGGCGATCAGCTCGCGGGCCCCGCCCTGCGTCTGGGACAGCCGCAGGAAGCCGCCGGCCGGGGCCAGCCAACCGACCCGGACCACCGGCCGAGCCTGGTCGCCGGCGCCGATGGAGATCGTGTCGGTCGAGTTGGCGCGCCAGCCCGCGGGCAGCTTCGGTTCCCGCACCGGCAGGTCCAGGCCGGACGCGACGCCCGACAGCGCGGAGTGCACGTCCACGGACGGCACCGCGCTGGTGTTGATGGTCGGTCCGCCCGGACTGAACTGGCAGGCGTTGCTGAAGCCCAGCACCGCCAGCAGGATCAGCAGCAGCGCGGCCAGCGACAGCACCATGTCGCGGGCGGTCTGCGCGCCGCGTCCGGGCTTCGGTGGCGTGGGCGTCTGCGTGTCGGGCACCCAGCCATCGTCTCAAGCTGGCGGGCCGGGGCCGCACCGGGTGCTGTTTCTCACCGCGGAATCGATCACGGACCGGTCCGGGGCGGGTGATCTGCGAGGATTTTCGGGTAGTCCTGCCACAAGCAGCACAGGGAGGCCGCCATGACCACCACCGAGCCCCGGCGCGCGCCGGAGGCCCCCGACCGCAACCTCGCGATGGAACTGGTCCGGGTGACCGAGGCCGCCGCGATGGCCGCCGGCCGCTGGGTGGGCAGGGGCGACAAGAACGGCGGCGACGGCGCCGCGGTGGACGCCATGCGCAAGCTCATCGGCACGGTGTCGATGCGAGGCGTGGTCGTGATCGGCGAGGGCGAGAAGGACGAGGCGCCCATGCTGTACAACGGCGAGGAGGTCGGCAACGGCGACGGGCCGGACTGCGACGTCGCCGTCGACCCGGTGGACGGCACCACGCTGATGAGCAAGGGCATGCCCAACGCCGTCGCGGTGCTCGCCGTGGCCGAACGCGGCGCCATGTACGACCCGTCGGCCGTGTTCTACATGGAGAAGATCGCCGCCGGCCCCGAGGCCGCGGACGTGATCGACCTGACCGCGCCGGTGTCGGAGAACATCCGCCGGGTGGCGAAGGCCAAGCACGGCGGCGTCGAGGACGTCACGGTGTGCATCCTGGACCGGCCCCGCCACGAGCAGCTGGTCAAGGAGGTCCGCGAGGCCGGGGCCCGGATCCACTTCATCGCCGACGGCGACGTGGCCGGCGCGATCTCGGCGGCGCGGCCGGGCACCGGTGTGGACCTGCTGCTGGGCGTCGGCGGCACGCCGGAGGGCATCATCACGGCGTGCGCCATGAAGTGCATGGGCGGCGAGATCCAGGGCCGGCTGTGGCCGCGTGACGACGCAGAGCGGCAGAAGGCCCTCGACGCCGGGCACGACCTGACCCGCGTGCTCACCACCGAGGACCTGGTCCGCGGCGACAACGTGTTCTTCTGCGCCACCGGCGTGACCGACGGCAGCCTGGTGCGCGGCGTGCAGTACCGGGCCGGCGGCTGCACCACGCACTCGATCCTGATGCGCTCCAAGTCCGGCACCGTGCGGGTGATCGAGGGCTTCCACCGGCTGACCAAGCTGCGCGAGTACTCCAATGTGGACTTCGGCCGTTTGGCCGAGGGGGACGCCCTGCCGCCGCTGCCGTAGCCAATCGGAGCTCCAACCGTTACGAAGTAACGGAGTTCTCGCGACAACCCCCGCATACAGTGTCGCGTCGTTGCTGATGATCGACGTGCCGCCGGGTGTTGCAGGGGAGAGTCGCGTGCGGGTGAACAAGATCGCGCTGGCGCTGGCCGCCGTGGGCGCCACCACGCTGATGACGGCGTGCTCGACCGGGGTGGACCTGGCGTCCGACGCGTCACCGGCGAGCACGTCGGCCAGCGCGACGACGACCACCACCACGACCACGACGGTGGCGCCCACGACGACCACCACGACTCCGCCACCGACCACCACGACCACGACGGTGCGGCCGACCACCACCACGAAGCCCAAGCCGGTCGGCAAGGCGCCGGGCACGCCGTGCCTGGCGACCATGGCCGCGTGTGTGGACAAGAGCAGCGGGCAGGCCTGGCTGATCATCGACGGCAAGGTCAGCTACGGGCCGGTGCCGATGATGCCGGGCAAGGCGTCCGAGCCGACCCCGAACGGCTTCTTCCACGTGGAGTGGAAGGACAAGCACCACAAGAGCAGCGAGTTCAACAACGCGCCCATGGAGAACTCGGTGTTCTTCGCGGCCGGCGGCATCGCCTTCCACGAGGGCAGCCTGAGCCGGCCGTCGGCCGGCTGCGTGCACCTGTCGATGACGGCGTCCGCGAAGTTCTACGCGACGCTGGACGTCGGCGACCCGGTCGAGGTCGTCGCCTGATCAGCCCTCGTTGCTGGAGTGCCCCGGGAACAGGTGCGCCTCGGGGTTCAGCTCCACGGCCAGGTTGTTGACCGCGGTCGCGGCCTCGCCGAAGCCGGTGGCGATCAGCTTGACCTTGCCCGGGTACGTGGCGACGTCGCCGGCGGCGTAGACCCGGGCCCGCGCGGTGCGCATGGTCGTGTCGACGGACACCGCGCGGTGGTCCAGCTCCAGCCCCCAGGACTCGATCGGCCCGAGGTCGGCGGTGAAGCCCAGGGCGGCGACGGCGGTCTGGGCCGGCAGCACCTTGCGGCCGCCGCCCTTGACCTCGATCTCCACCTCGGCCAGCAGGCCGTTGTCGCCGCCGCGCAGCTCGGTGACCTGGGCGTCGGTGATGATCGGCACGCCGAGTTCGCGCACCTTGGTGACGGTGGCCGGGTGGGCCCGGAACGCCGCGCGGCGGTGCACGAGGGTGACGCTGTTGGCGATCCCGTGCAGCGCCAGCGCCCAGTCGAACGCGGAATCGCCGCCACCGACGATCACCACGTCCTGGCCGACGTGCGCCTCCAGCGAGGGCACGAAGTACACAACACCCTTGCCGACCCAGCCATCGCCAGCCGGCAGCGGGCGCGGGTTGAACTCCCCCATGCCGGCGGTGATCAGGACCGCGCCGGCGCGCACGGTGGTGCCGTCCGCGAGGCCGACGACCAGACCGTTCTCGCCGCCCTCGACCGTGCGGGCCTGGCGACCCAGCAGGTAACGCGGCTTCCACTGGGCGGCCTGCTCGACCAGCGCGTTGATCAGGTCGCGGCCGCGGACCGCCGGGAAGCCGGCGACGTCGAAGATCATCTTCTCCGGATACATCGCGGTGACCTGGCCGCCCGGTTCCGGTAGCGCGTCCACCAGCGCGGTGGACAGCTCCCGGAAACCCGCGTAGTAGGCGGCGAACAGCCCGACCGGGCCGGCGCCGACCACCAGAAGATCAACCTCGATGTCATCCATGGCCGTTGGCCCCGCTTTCCGCCTGTGGTGGGAGGCAGTGATCGCGAACACCATCGACTCTAGTGCGGTCTCCGGTGCGAGTGTCAGAAGATCGCCGGATATTCCGGGACCCCGGCGTGCCGCAGGCCACGCTGCCGGGGCCCGCACGGAGGTCCAGACTCGAAGCATGGCTGAGCAGCAGTACCGGATCGAGCACGACACGATGGGCGAGGTCAGGGTGCCCGCCGAGGCGCTGTGGCGCGCCCAGACGCAGCGCGCCGTGGAGAACTTCCCCATCTCGGGACGGGGCCTGGAGCGATCGCAGATCCGGGCGCTGGGCCTGCTCAAAGCCGCGGCCGCCACCGTGAACCAGCAGCTGGGCGTGCTGCCGGAGGACATGGCCGACGCGATCGTGGCCGCGGCGCGCGAAGTCGCCGACGGTCGGCACGACGAGCACTTCCCGATCGACGTGTTCCAGACCGGCTCCGGCACCTCGTCGAACATGAACGCCAACGAGGTGATCGCCACCCTCGCCACCCGGGCGCTGGGCCGTGACGTGCATCCCAACGATCACGTGAACGCCTCCCAGTCGTCCAACGACACCTTCCCGACGACGATCCACGTCGCGGCCACCGAGGCCGTCGTGCGCGATGTCGTGCCGGCGCTGGAGCACCTGGTCGCCGTGCTGCGCAAGCGGTCGCAGGAGTGGGGCGACCTGGTGAAGTCGGGCCGTACGCACCTGATGGACGCGGTGCCGATCACGCTCGGCCAGGAGGCCGGGGGGTGGGCGTCGCAGGTCGCCTACGGCGTCGAGCGGCTGCAGGCGAGCCTGCCGCGGCTGGGCGAGCTGCCGATCGGCGGCACGGCCGTGGGCACCGGGCTCAACGCGCCGGAGGGCTTCGGGGCCGCCGTCGCGGCGGAACTGGCCTCGCTGACTGGACTTCCGCTGACCGAGGCCCGCGACCACATCGAGGCGCAGGCCAGCCGGGACGGTGTGGTGGAGATCTCCGGCCAGCTGCGCACCGTCGCGGTGTCCCTGTTCAAGATCGCCAACGATCTGCGCTGGCTGGGCTCCGGGCCGCGGACGGGGCTGGCCGAGCTGGCGCTGCCCGACCTCCAGCCGGGATCGTCGATCATGCCGGGCAAGGTCAACCCGGTGATCTCGGAGGCGACCATGATGGTCGTCGCCCAGGTGATCGGCAACGACGCGGCGGTCGCCTTCGCCGGCACCCAGGGCAACTTCGAGCTGAACGTGATGCTGCCGGTGATCGCCCGCAATGTGCTGGAGTCGGCCCGACTGCTGGCCGCCGTGGCGCGTCTGTTGGCCGACAAGGTGATCGCCGGCGCGGTGCCCGACGTGGACCGGATGCGCGAGTACGCGGAGTCCTCCCCCTCAGTGGTCACGCCCCTGAACCGGTATCTCGGCTACGAGGAGGCGGCGTCGATCGCCAAGCAGGCTTTGAAGGAACGGCGCACCATCCGCGACGTCGTGCTGGCCCGTGGGCACGTCGACGCCGGCCGGATCACTGTCGAGCAACTGGACGAGGCACTGGACGTGCTTCGGATGGCTCGCGGCGGTCGCTGACCCGGCGGCGGTAGAGACCGAGGGTGCAGCCGCCGGCTACGGCGGCAGCACCCACCACCGCCGTAACGGTCAACGCCTGAGCGTGCAGCAGCACCGACACGATGAGGCCGGACACGGGCATCAGCCCGACGAGCACGCCCGCACGGTCCGCGCCGATCGCCGCCACGCACGTGTACCAGCCGCTGAACGCGACGGCGGTGACGAAGACTCCCAACACCACCAACGCCGTTCCCTCGCTCAGGGTCGGCATCCGCCACGCGCCGCCACCGTCCACAATGGTCGCGATGACGGCTCCGCCGGCAGCCGCGATGAAACTGGCCCACGTGGACGCTTCCATCGCACCTAACCGTTGCACCGGCCCAATTCCGCACAGCGTGAACAACACTTCGCCGGCCATGCAGGCCAAGGCGAGCAGCAGTCCCGGTCCGTGCCACGAGCCACCGCCGGTCAACACCGCGACACCACCGACCACGATCGCGGCACCCAGGACAGCGGCCATCGCCGGACGGCGCTTTCCCAGCAGTGGCACCGCGATCGCGAGCACCAGCGGCGTGCAGCCGACCACGGCCGTGACAAATCCCGGCGTGGCATAGCGCTCGGCGATCAGGATGGCCGCGTTGAAGCCGAGCATGCCGGCGACGACCATGCCGAGCAGGCCAGCCAGGTCGCGCAGACCCGGCCGCGGCAGCCGCCGCCCGCGCGCCAACAACACGCCGAGCAGGATCAGCCCGCCGATCGCGTACCGGATCGCCTGCCCGGACAGCACCGGGTAGCCCTCCAGCAGCCCGGTCACCGGGAAGGACGCGCCGACCAGCAGGATGCTCGTCGCGCCGAACGCGACCGCCCTGAGGTCCCCCGTGTTCGCCATGTCCCCCAGTCTGCGCGCGACTGGTCCGCGTACCTGCACCACTTGACGCTCTTGCTGGCGGACCACTTGCGGTCTCCACGGGCTCGAACAACCGAGCCCGACCGAGGGCCGCACCAGACCGCAGGTTTGCCCAAGTCGTGCGGACTGACCAGGTCGGCAACGCATCTCGGCGACCGGTTCGCCCTCTTGCTAGGTGGGGGTGTGGCCGCCGTCACAAGGCGGCCACCGCATTGGGAGGACCGACATGACCGCACCGCACGCGACGTCACAACCGCCCGCGGTGAACCACCGCGTGCTGGCCATGCTGCGCGCCATCGACGCCGGCCGGGCTCAGCTGACCTGCAGCGCCGAGCCGGACCTGTTCGTGGACGGCGTGCCGTGCTGCGACCAGTTCACCGCTCACACGCTGGCGCACCAGGGCTTGATCCGCCCAGGCCGGCCGGGCCCGCCCGACCAGCGGGTGCCAGCCGTGCTGACCGCCGCCGGCCGAGCGCTCATGACCGGAGCCCAGGCCGCCGCGTGAGCACGTGCGGGCCCTGGCCGGCGGGTGGTTCTCGGGCATGCTCGACTGGTGTCCCCAGTCGACCGACAACCGCCCGGCGGCGGACCGCCGTACTCATGACCTCGAACACGACACCGTCCACCCGCGAACTGCTGCTGCCCGCTGTCTCGGCCGAGCCCGTCCGCTCCCGCGGCCGAGCCCTGGAGTCGGCACTCCGTGAGGCCATCCGAACCGGCCGCCTGCAGCCGGGCACCCGGCTGCCGTCCAGCCGCGACCTCGCCGGCCAGCTCGGCATCGCCCGGGGCACCGTCACCGCCGGATACGCCCAGCTGATCGCCGAGGGCTACCTGGTCGCACGGCACGGTTCTGGCACCCTGGTCGCCGACACCGAGTGTGGCGCCGCGCCCGCGGCGACCACACCGAGCCGACCGGCCCGCTGGCACTACGACCTGCGACCCGGCATCCCGGCGCTGGGTGCGTTTCCCCGCGCCGAGTGGGTCGCGGCGACCCGAGCAGGCCTGGCCACGCTGCCCGACGAGGCACTCGGCTACCCCGACTACGCGGGGCTCGCCGAACTCCGGTCCGAACTGGCCGGCTACCTGAGCCGGGTCCGTGCGGTAGCGGCCGGTCCCGAGGACGTCGTGATCACCCACGGCGTCGCCGAAGGCCTGACCCTCATGGCCCGCGTGCTGCGGGCCGCCGGCCACACCAGCGTCGCCCTCGAGTGCCCCGGCCACCTAGGCCAGGCCGAGCTGTTCGCGGCGCACGGCCTGCGGCCGGTTCCGGTCACGGTCGACTGCCACGGCATCCGCGTCGACGAACTGGCCTCGACCGGCTGCCGCGTCGTGCACGTGACGTCGGCGCACCAGTTCCCGCTCGGCACTGTGCTACACCCCCAGCGCCGGCGGGCGCTGGTCGCATGGGCCCGCGCGTGTCACGGGCTGGTCCTGGAGGACGACTACGACGCCGAGCACCGGTACGACCGGCACGCCATGGGCGCGGTGCAGGCACTGGACCCCACGCGGGTGGCCTACCTCGGCAGCGTCAGCAAGGTGCTGTCGCCGGCGCTGCGCATCGGGTGGCTGATCGCGCCGTCCGCGCTACGCCCAGCCGTCATCGACGCCAAGCACTACAACGACCTCGGTGGCAGCCCGCTCCCCCAGGCCGCGCTCACCCACCTGCTGCGGACGGGTGGGTACGAACGGCATCTGCGGCGGACCAGGACGCTGTACCGGCGTCGTCGGGACGCGTTGCTCGCAGCGGTGTCGGAACGGCTGCCCTCGTGGCAGGCCGTCGGTGTGGCGGCGGGTCTGCACGTGGTGCTGCGGCTGCCGGACGGCGTGGACGACACCGCTCTCCAGCGGGCACTCGCCGCGAGCGGGGTCAACGCGATGGCGCTGTCCGGCTACGTCCCGAGTGGACGGATCGCGCCCTACCCGGGTCTGGTCGTCGGCTACGCGTCGCTCGGCCCGGATCGCCTCCGGTCGGCCGTGGATCTGATTGCGGACATAGCTTCTTGACCATGGGAGGCGCGAGGCCGCGCCGGCGTCTGGAGCGGTTGCTGGATTTTTTGAGGGCCGCCACCCGACGCGCCCCACCATCCCGCTGACGCGGCGCTCGAAAATCCAGCAAGCGAAGACGCCGGTCACGAGCGGACTCGCCCCGCGCGGAACGCGCGGCATGTGATTGTCAGGGTGGGGGCGCAAGATGGGCCCATGCGCTTCGCCGAAGTCGTATCCACCTCGGCAGCCGTGGCCCAAACCAGGTCCCGGCTGGCGAAGGTGGCCGCGCTCAGCGAGCTGCTGCGGCAGCTCGAAGACCCACGTGAAGTGGAAGCGGCCACCGCGTTCCTGGTCGGCCTGCCCAGGCAGGGCAAGGTCGGCGCGGGCTGGCGCACGCTGGTCTCGATCGAGGTGCCGGCCGCGGCCGAGCCGGACCTGTCCATCCTTGACGTCGACGACCTGCTGACCCAGGTGGCAGGCACCAGTGGCAAGGGGTCGACCCAGCGGCGCAGCGAGCTATTGACCGCCGCCCTGGCCCGTGCGACGGCACCGGAACAGGATTTCCTGCTCCGGCTGCTCACCGGCGAACTCCGGCAGGGCGCATTGGAAGGGGTGATGACGGACGCGGTGGCCGCCGCGTTCGACGTGCCGGTGGACGCGGTCCGCCGGGCGTTCATGCTCAGCGGCCGGCTGCACACCACGGCCGAGCAGGCGAGGTCCGGCGGCGCGGCGGCGCTTGCCGCGTTCGGCCTGGAAGTCGGCCGGCCGATCCGGCCCATGCTGGCTTCCCCGGCCGAGTCGCTGGAGTCGGCGCTGGCCGAGCTGGGCGAGGTCACTGTCGAGTACAAGCTCGACGGAGCCCGCATTCAGGTGCACCGCAATGGATCCGAGGTGCACGTCTACACCAGAACGCTGCGCGAGATCACCGCGAGCGTGCCCGAACTCGTGGAGCAGGTCCGCGGCCTGCCCTGCGAGTCGGTCGTGCTCGACGGGGAGACGCTCGCGCTCAACGACGACGGCCGGCCGCGTCCGTTCCAGGAGACGATGAGCAGGTTCGGGGCGACCAGCGCCCGGGAGCTGCTGCTGCGGCCCTACTACTTCGACTGCCTGCACCTGGACGGCGACGACCTGCTCGACCTGCCCCTGCGCGACCGGTTGGCCGCGCTCGAGCGGGTCGCCGGGCCGTTCCGCATCCCGGGAGCGATGGAGCCGGACGCCGACCGGGCCGCGGAGATCGCTGCGGCGGCGCATGCCGCCGGGCACGAGGGGGTGATGGTCAAGGCGCTGGACTCGGTGTACGCGGCCGGGCGGCGCGGCAAGTCGTGGCAGAAGGTCAAGCCGGTGCACACCCTGGACCTGGTGGTGCTGGCCGCGGAGTGGGGTCACGGCCGACGCCGTGGCTACCTGTCCAACCTGCACCTCGGGGCGCGCGATCCGGACGGCGGCCCGCCGGTCATGGTGGGTAAGACCTTCAAGGGCCTCACCGACGAGCTGCTGGCCTGGCAGACCAAGGCGTTCCAGGAGATCGCCGTCGATTCCGGGGAGTTGGCCGAAGACTCGCTCGCGGGGTCGAGCTTCGGCACTGTGCAGGTCCGGCCCGAGATCGTGGTGGAGATCGAGTTGGACGGTGTGCAGGTGAGTCCGCGCTATCCGGGCGGTGTGGCGCTCCGGTTCGCGCGGGTCCTGCGCTACCGGCCGGACAAGGAGGTGAGCGAGGCCGACACCATCGATCAGGTCAGGGCGCTGCTGCCCGGCTGACCGTTTCATGCCGCGCGTGCCGCGCGGGGCGAGTCCGCTCGTGACCGGCGCGGACTCCCCGTATTCTGGAGTCTCGTGCGCTTCCTTGACGGGCATGAGCCCCAGTACGACCTCACCTACGACGACATCTTCGTCGTCCCGGGCCGTTCCACCGTGGAGTCGCGGTTCGACGTGGACCTCGCGACTTCCGACGGCACCGGCGCCACGATCCCGATCGTGGTGGCCAACATGACCGCGGTGGCCGGCCGGCGGATGGCCGAGACGGTCGCCCGCCGGGGCGGTCTGGTGGTCTTGCCACAGGACGTGGCCCCGGACGCGGTCGCCGAGATCACCGCCTGGGTGAAGGCCCGGCACACGGTCTGGGACACCCCGCTGGTGCTGCGGGCCGGCGACGCGGTCGCGGACGCCGTGAACCTGCTGCCGAAGCGGGCCCACGGGGCCGTGGTCGTGGTGGACGGCGACGGCCGACCGCTGGGTGTGGTGGACGAGGCCGCGTGCCACGGCGTCGACCGGTTCACGCGGGTCGGCGAGGTGGCCAACCCGGACGTGGTGACGCTGCCGATGGACACCGCGCCGCGGGAGGTCTTCGACCGGCTCCACGGGCGGTCCACCAAGGTCGCCCTGGGTGTGGACGGCGACGGCCGGCTGGCCGGCGTGCTGACCGAGGTCGGCGCGCTGCGGGCGGAGATCTACGCGCCCGCGCTGGACGCCGGCGGTCGGCTGCGGGTCGCGGCCGCGACCGGGGTGAACGGCGATGTCGCCGCCCGCGCGGCGGAGCTGCTCGACGCCGGGGTGGACGTGCTGGTCGTGGACACCGCGCACGGTCACCAGGAGAAGATGCTCGCCGCGCTCCAGGCGGTGCGCAAGCTCGACCTGGGATCGGTGCCGGTGGTCGCGGGCAACGTGGTCACCGCGGCCGGTGTGCGGGACCTGGTGGAGGCCGGGGCCGACGTCATCAAGGTCGGCGTCGGGCCGGGCGCGATGTGCACCACGCGGATGATGACCGGCGTCGGCCGGCCGCAGTTCTCGGCGGTCGCCGAGTGCGCGGCGCAGGCCCGTGCGCTGGGCAAGCACGTGTGGGCCGACGGCGGCGTGCGGCACCCTCGGGACGTGGCGCTCGCGCTCGCCGCCGGGGCGTCCAGCGTGATGGTCGGGTCCTGGTTCGCCGGCACCTACGAGTCGCCCGGCGATCTCCAGCGGGACGAGGCCGGCCAGCCCTACAAGGAGTCGTTCGGCATGGCCTCGAAGCGGGCCGTCGGCGCGCGCACGCGTGGCGACAACGCCTTCGACCGGGCGCGCAAGGGTCTGTTCGAGGAGGGCATCTCCACCTCCCGCATGCGGCTGGACCCGCTGCGGCCGGGGGTCGAGGACCTGCTCGACGCCATCTGCGCCGGTGTGCGCTCCTCGTGCACCTACGCGGGCGCGCACAACCTGGAGGAGTTCCACGACCTGGTGGTGTTGGGCGTGCAGTCGGCGGCCGGCTTCGCCGAGGGTCGCCCGCTGCCCGGCGGCTGGTGACATGAGGGTGTGCCACGTGGCTGCCGGGACAGCGGTTCGCGCTGCTCGGCGGCCGTGACCCCATCGGGCACAGATCGGCTGGCCACAAAGAAATGGGTTGTCCCCATTAACTGGCCGACCTAAGGTGGCGCCGTGACTGACGCGGTCGTGGTCGAGGAGCTGGTCAAGCGGTACGGCAAGAACCCGAGACCGGCGGTGGACGGGCTGGGCTTCACCGTCCACGCCGGTGAGGTGTTCGGCCTGCTGGGGCCGAACGGCGCCGGCAAGACGACAACGGTTGGCGTGCTCACCACGCGGGTGCTGCCGACCAGCGGTCGCGCGCTGGTGCAGGGCGTCGACGTCGTCGCCGATCCGCAGCGGGCCCGGCAGGTGCTGGCCGTGGTGCCGCAGCGCAACAACCTGGACCGGTCGCTGAACGTCCGGCAGAACCTGCTGTTCCACGCCGCGTACCACGGGGTGGCGCGGGCGGAGCGGACGCGGCTGGCCGACGAGATCCTGGAACGGATGGGGCTCACCGGCCACGCCAAGGCCGCCATCGACACGCTGTCGGGTGGCCAGGCGCAGCGGGTGATGATCGCCCGGGCGCTGATGCACCGGCCGAAGGTGATGTTCCTGGACGAGCCGTCCACGGGGCTGGACCCGCAGGCCCGGCTGTTCGTGCACGACCGGGTGGCGCAGCTGCGGTCCGAGGGCGTCACGGTCGTGCTGACCACTCACGACATGGACGAGGCGGCCAAGCTGTGCGACCGGGTCGGCATCGTCGACCACGGCAAGCTGCTGGCGCTGGACACGCCCGCCGAGCTGACGAAGTCGTTGCCGGGGCGCACGACGATCACCTTCACGGTCAGTCTGGGCGGGGTGGCGAGCGGCGAAGTGGCGGCGAAGCTGTCCGCTGTGGACGGTGTGGAACGGGTGGAGCAGATCGCCGGGGGCAACGGCGGGTTCCCAGGCGGCGCACCACCGTCGACCGGCGGACCCAGCGGGGCCGGCGGACCCAATGGGGGCAACGGGGTCGGTGGGGCTCCCGAGGCCAATCAGTTCCGGCTCTACTCCGACTTCGAGGCGGCCGTGGTGCTGCCGTCGGCGCTCAGCGCGCTGGGCGGACTGGGCTGTGAGGTCAGTGATCTGGCGCTGGGCAAGCCCAGCCTGGAGGACGTGTTCATCCACCTGACGGGAAGGGAACTCCGGTGACGGCCCTGCGGACCTTCAACGCCGTCCTCGGGCGAGACGTCTTCGTCACCGGGCGGGAGCTGCCGAGCTTCCTGGCCCAGGTGGTCATCCAGCCGTTCTTCACGCTGTTCATCTTCGGCAAGGTGCTCACCCAGATCGGCTTCGTGCAGGGCAACTTCAGCGAGGTGCTGCTGCCGGGGGTGGTGGCGCTCAACGGGTTCCTGGGCGCGCTGCAGAACACGACGCTGCCACTGGTGCTGGACTTCTCCTGGACCCGGGAGATCGAGGACCGGCTGCTGGCGCCGATGCCGATCGCCATGGTGGCCGTGGAGAAGATGGTCTTCGGCGCGCTGCGCGGGCTGCTGGCGGCGATCCTGATGATCCCGATCGGGTTCGCGATCCTGGGCCTGACCTGGCCGGCTTCGAGCCTGCCGCTGGTGCTGGTCGTGCTGGTGCTCGGGTCGTTGGCTGGAGCCGCGATCGGCATGGTCATCGGCACCTCGGTGCCGCCGCGCCGGATCAACATCATGTTCGCGGTCATCCTGACGCCGCTGATGTTCACCGGCTCGACCCAGTTCCCGTGGTCCTCGCTGAACAGCGATCTGCTCTGGTTCAAGGTGGTGTGCGCGCTCAACCCGCTCACCTACGCCAGCGAGGCCATGCGGGCCGTGCTGCTGCCCAACAGCCAGAACATCGCGCTGTGGGTCTCACTGCTGGTCCTGGTCGGCGCGATCGGACTGTTCGGGGCGATCGGGGTGCGGGGATTCATGCGCCGCGCTCTGGACTGAGGCCCGACAAAGAGACCGGCCGGGGAAAGGTAAAGAGCAGGGCTTGCCTGAAGGCGAGCAGGCGGGTCGGCAAGGCGAGCAGGTCGGCGAAGCGAGCCAGATGGAGCCGGACCACCCGAAACGGCAACGCCGGAGGCCCGGGACGCGTCGCGTCCCGGGCCTCCGGCGTGTCCGAGCCTCAGTTGGCGTAGTCCTCCAGCATCTCGGTCACCAGGGCCGCGATCGGGGAGCGTTCCGAGCGGGTCAGGGTGATGTGGGCGAAGAGGGGATGCCCCTTGAGCTTCTCGATGACGGCGGCGACGCCGTCGTGCCGGCCGACCCGGAGGTTGTCACGCTGGGCGACGTCGTGGGTGAGCACGACGCGGGAGTTGGCGCCGAGGCGGGACAACACGGTGAGCAGGACGTTGCGCTCCAGGGACTGGGCCTCGTCGACGATGACGTAGGAGTCGTGGAGTGAACGGCCGCGGATGTGGGTCAGCGGCAGCACCTCGAGCATGCCGCGATCGATGACCTCGTCCAGCACGTCCTGGCTGGCCAGGGCGCCGAGGGTGTCGAAGACGGCCTGGGCCCAGGGCTGCATCTTCTCGGTCTCGGAACCGGGGAGGTAGCCGAGTTCCTGGCCGCCGACGGCGTAGACCGGGCGGAAGACGACGACCTTGCGGTGCTGTCGCCGCTCCATGACGGCCTCGAGACCGGCGCACAGCGCCAGCGCCGACTTGCCGGTGCCGGCGCGGCCGCCCAGGGAGACGATGCCGACGTCGGGGTCGAGCAGCAGATCCAGGGCGATGCGTTGCTCGGCGGAGCGGCCGTGCAGGCCGAAGGCCTCCCGGTCGCCGCGGACGAGGCGGATCTGCTTGTCGGCGGTGATGCGACCCAGCGCGGACGAGGAGCCGGAGAGCAGCCGGAGGCCGGTGTGGCACGGCAGCTCGGCGGCGTCGCCCAGGTCGAACAGCGCCGGCTCGATGGTGTTCTCCTTGAACAGGGTGTCGATGACCTCCTGCTCCACGTCCAGATCGGTCATGCCGGTCCATCCGGACGGAATGACGTCCTGGGCCCGGTACTCGTCGGCGTCCAGGCCGCACGCGCCGGCCTTGACCCGCAGCGGCATGTCCTTGGTGACGAGGGTGACCTGCAGCCCCTCGGCCTTCAGGTTCAACGCGCAGGCCAGGATGCGGGCGTCGTTGGAGTCGGTGCGGAAGCCGGCGGGCAGCACCTCCGGGTCGGTGTGGTTGAGCTCGACGTGCAGGGTGCCGCCCTGGTCGCCGATCGGGACCGGGGAGTCCAGCCTTCCGTGCCGCAGGCGGAGCTCGTCCAGCAGGCGGAGCGCCTCCCGGGCGAACCAGCCCAGCTCGGGGTGGTTACGCTTGCCCTCCAATTCAGAGATCACCACGAGCGGCAGCACAACCGAGTGCTCGGCGAACCTGGTCAGCGCCCATGGGTCGGACAGCAGGACCGAGGTGTCGAGCACAAAGGTGGGGGTTGTGCGCCTTTTCGCGGCGCTACGGGCAGAGCCTGAGGAACGGCTGGCGGGACGTCGTGCAGTCACGGCAACTCCCTCGCGAGCGCGGCACCCGCGTTCGCTCCCTCGATGGGCCAGGCACACCACCCAGCTGGAACGCTTGTCCGACGCCGTCGGCGTCAGCCGCACGCCCCAAGAGGGCCGGGTGCCGGCCCCCTCGCGCTCACCGTCACGACCAGGGCCTCCCGGGACGGTTCGCATTGGACACGACCCGTCACTTCGAAAGCTACCTGCGGCTGCCCCCTGTTTGCAGGCTGCCACACAGGTGATTCACGCAGTCGTCACCGAACTGCCACGGAGAGTCAAGATCCACCGCCGACCGGCCATCTCCGGGAAACCCGGGCTGACCTGCGTCGATACGACATACGAGTGATCAGATAAGACTACTGTCGGTAGTTGTCAGCTCTGCGCGAAGCGAAACCGGCACGAGCGGTTCGCCCAACAGGCGGGAGTACCGGGTGGACGGTGGCTCCGAACCCCCGGCGGCGAGCCAGCGGCGGACCAGCCGCGAGCCCTCCACGTAGGTGGTGGTGTACGAGCGCCACAGCGGATCGGTCAGGAACGGCAACAGCCGGTACGCCCGGAACTCGGGCACGAGCAGCCATCGGGACAGGAACCGGACCACGTCCTCCTCGTCGGCCCCGCGGTCGTGCAGCATCAGCATGGCGTCCTGGCGCACGCGCTGGAGCGTCGTGGTGGCCAGGTCGACGGCCGCCAGCAGCTCGCCGTCGACGTGCACGCCGGCCTCGGCGAACAGCTCGGTGGCCCAGCCGCCCCAGTGGGCGCCGACAGCGGCCTGCACGCCCAGCTCGGCCAGCCCCTCGGCGACCAGGCACTGCGGCGTGTTGAGCACGAACATGCTCTGCTCCCACTGCCCGTCCTGCCGGATGGCGCCGGCCTCCTTGCGGCAGTGCTCGGTGTGGTGCCCTGGATACGCCTCGTGCGCGATGAGATGGGCCAAGGTGGACACTCGATGCCCCTGGGCCACGTTCAGCGACACCCGGGACCGGTAGTCGCCGAGGTAGCTGTTGAAGCCGCTCCACGCCTTGTTGTCGACGATCTCGTACTCGACGGTCTCGCCGGCCGGCAGCCCGAACCGCTCTTCGGCCCGGGCGCGCAGGTCGGCGGACAGCAGCCGGACGCAGTCGGCGATGCGTTCCTTCGGAATCTCCTCACCCGATCGATACCGCGCGACCCTGCGACGCAGGGAGCCGAGTCCCGGCAGCAGCCGCCGCAACTGCCGGTGGGCCTGGGCGTAGACGTCCGGGTGGCCGAGCTCGATGGTGGTCTGGAAACAGGCCTCGACCTCGGTGACGAAGCCGATCGGGGCACCGGCCAGGCGCGCGCACGTGGTCTGCATGGCGACGAGCTGGGCGGTGAGGAACTCCCGTCGAGGCGCGCTCAGGTCGGCGTCGGCGACGGCCCGGCACAGCTCGGCGGCACGCGAACACAACTCACCCGGATCGGGGACAGGCTCACCGGCGACCTCGGCCCGCAACGCCGGCGGTCCGGTGTACGCGTCGACCACGCCCGGCAGCACGCGATCGATTCGCAGCCCAAGCATCAGATATTCGCGCACGACCTGGAGTTCCATGAGAACTGCGAGCCTAGGCGGCCGGCCGCGGCGACACCTACCACCGTCCGGAGCAAACTGCTGTCCGAGAAATGCAGTCGACGGCAAGACCACCGAAACGTGCCACCCGCGGTGGCGAACCGATCACACAATGGTGTTAGCGCGGTGGGCAACATGTCTGTAGTCCGAGTAGGTTTTCGCTCCGAAGGGCCCCGAGCCTGACGAACCCCCGTTTCGGTGGTTCCAGGTTATTCCCCGGTACGAAGGAGAGTGTTGGAAGTGCTGAAGAAGGCTGGCGTAGTCGCCGCTGCCGCTGCGGCGGGCGTGATGGTCCTCAGCGCGCCCGCGTTCGCCGGGACCCCCGGCGAGGGCCACTGGATGGACCACCACACCCCGCACCAGGTCGGTGTGGCCAACATCAACGACGTGCACGCGCTGAACGACGTCCACGTTCTGGAGAACGTGAACATCCCGGTGTGCGCCACGAACAACACCATCGCCGGCGGTCTGGTCGCGGTCGCGGTCAACGCGTTGAACCCGACCTTCGTCAAGGACTGCGTGGACGGCGCCGCGATCTCGCACAGCGGCGACCACCACGGCGGCTGATCTCGGCCCAGCCCTGATCCGAAAGCACCGGAGCGCTATTTCGCGCGCCGGTGCTTTCGGCTGTTTACGGCCCGCGACACGCCGAGATGATCACACAATGGTGTTAGTCGCCCGGTGCGGATCGTAAACACCGAGTAGGTTTCCTGACCAAGCAAGGCCGGTTCGCCGGTAATTCCCCGAGAAGGAGTGTGCAGACGTGCTGAAGAAGGCTGCCGTCGTTGCCATCGCCGCCGCCGGCATCGCGCTGGTCGGCTCGCCGGCTTTCGCGTCCCCGATGCACGGCCCGGACCAGGCCGGCACCGCCAACGTGAACGACCTGCACCTGGTCAACGACGACCACGTCGCCGAGAACGTCGACGTGCCGATGTGCCTGACCAACAACACCATCGCCGGTGGCCCGGTGGCCGTCGCGGTGAACGCGCTCAACCCGACGTTCGTCAAGGACTGCGTCGACGGTGTGGCCGCCTCCAACAGCGGCGACCACCACGGCGGCTGAGCAAGCCCCCACACGCCGAGAGGGCCCCGGAACCGTGGTGGTTCCGGGGCCCTCTCGGCGTGTACAAGGGGTCTACGAGCCGTAGCGGCGGTGCCGCCAGGCATAGTCCCGCAGCGCCCGCAGGAAGTCGACGTGCCGGAACGCGGGCCAGTAGGCCTCGGTGAACCAGAACTCCGAGTGCGCAGACTGCCAGAGCAGGAAGCCGGACAGCCGCTGCTCGCCGGAGGTGCGGATGAGCAGGTCCGGGTCGGGCTGCCCGGAGGTGTAGAGGTGCTCGGAGATGTGGTCCACGTCCAGCACCTCGGCCAGCTCCTCGATCGGGGTGCCGGCCTCGGCGTGCTGCAGCAGCAGCTTGCGCACCGCGTCGGCGATCTCCTGCCGGCCGCCGTAGCCGACGGCGACGTTGACCTCCATGCCGGTGCGGTTGGCGGTGCGCTGCCCGGCCGCGGTGAGCCGGTTGGCGATGTCGGTGGGCAGCAGGTCCAGCGCGCCGACGATGCGCAGCCGCCACGGGTTCTCCGGCTCGGCCAGCTCGTCGACCACGTCGGCGATGATCAGCAGCAGCGCCGACAGCTCTTCACTGGAGCGCTTCTTCAGGTTGTCGGTGGCCAGCAGCCACAGCGTGACCACCTCGACCTCGGCCTCACGGCACCACTCCAGCAGATCGGCGATCTTGCGGGCGCCGGCGCGGTGGCCGTCGGCGACGTCCTCGAAGCCGGCTTCCTTGGCCCATCGACGGTTTCCGTCCAGGACCACGCCCACGTGCCGGGGCCGCCGGCTGGCCGCGGTGATCTGTTGGTTGAGACGCATCTCGTAGAGGCCGTAGACAATCCGGCTGAGGCGCTTGCGAAGACCCACGCCACCGGAGGGTACGCCGGGCAGTGGAGGCGGGTCACATCACGGTGACCGCGCAACCTACGGTGCCGTAACCTCGGGCACGTGACCGCTGCGGCCCTCGACCACATCCCGCCCACCCCGCCCAAGCCTCGGCTGCGGGGGTGGCTGCACTTCTGGTCGTTCTTCGCCTCGCTGGCCACCGGCGCGACGCTGGTGTCGGTCGCCGCGGCCACTGTGTCGGCGACGGCCGCGCTCGCGACCGCTGTGTACAGCCTGACGATTCTCGGCCTGTTCGGGGTCAGCGCGCTCTACCACCGGCACCACTGGCTGAGCGCCCGGGCGCGAACGCTGATGAAGCGCCTGGACCATTCGATGATCTTCGTGTTCATCGCCGGCACGTACACGCCCTTCGCGGTCCTGGCGCTGCCGGGCACCACCGGCACGATCGTGCTGGCGGTGGTGTGGGGCGGCGCGCTGCTCGGCGTGGCGCTGAAGATGGTGTGGCCGCACGCGCCGCGCTGGCTGGGCGTGCCGATCTACATCGCGCTGGGCTGGGTCGCGGTGTTCGTGCTGCCCGATCTGTTGCACCACGCGGGAATCGCGTCGTTGGTGCTGCTGCTCGTCGGTGGCGCGCTGTACACCGCCGGCGCGGTCTTCTACGCCACCAAGTGGCCCGACCCGTGGCCGAAGGTGTTCGGGTACCACGAGTTCTTCCACGCGGCGACGGTGCTGGCCGCGCTCTGCCACTACATCGCCATCTGGTTCGCGCTCTATCCGTGAGCGGCGCCGGCCCACGGGCAGAGCGCGTGTTCAGCCCAGATCCGGGCCCTGGCTGCGCACGTCGTTGACCTTCTGCATGGCCTCGCGCAGCTCGGTGAGCCAGGTGTCGGCGTGCTCGCCGACCAGCCGCACCGCCCAGGCCAGGGCCTCGGAACGGGACCGGGCCACGCCGGCGTCGACGAGCGTGTCCAGCACCAGCCGCTCGGGCTGGCGCAGCCGGGTCATCACCGGCGAGGACAGCGTGGTGAACAGTTCCGTGGTGCCGCCCAGCTTCGCGCCCCAGGCGACCTTGCGCCCGTAGCGGTGCTCGGCCTGGCGGGCGATCTCGATCCGCTCGTCGCGGGTCTGCTCGCGGTACCGGCTGATCCGGCCGGACTCGGCGGCCGCGCGGGCCGCGTCGTCGGCGAACTCCCCGTCGAGCGCCGGCAGCTCGCCGACGACGACGATCTCGTCACGGTCGATGGTGATCTCCGGCGCGCCGGTGAACCAGCCGTCGGGCAGCCGCCCGGCGAACCAGGCCGGCGCGTCGTCGGCCGACGGGACCTCGCCCTGCTGCCAGCCGCGTCCACGTGCGAAGCGTCCGTGCATGACGCCCTCCCACCTAGTTGATTACATCATTACACCGCTTCACAGTACGCCCGGCAACACCCGCAACAACCCTCGTTCACCCGCGGCGGAACGCCACATGTGGCGCGCATTCGACTTCCAGCGCCACCTGTGGACCACATGTGGGAGAAAATTGAAGGTGATTAAGGGGAGGGCTTAACGGCGTTCGAGGGCGACGAGGAGTTCGTCGGTGGAGTTGACGGGGCGGTCGCAGACGTAGCCGCGGCAGACGTAGGCGGCGGGGGCGTCGTAGATGAGCGGGCGGTCGGCCAGCAGCGGCACGGAGTCGGGCTCGCCGGCCAGCACGACGGCGCCGCCGGGCACGTGGGCCAGCGCGACGTCACGGAGCGATTCGCCGCGGGGGTCGCCGTGCGCGGTGGCGATGGCGACCTGGATCGGCCCCTGGGTCATGGCCTCAGCGACGGTCAGCCAGTGCCCGGCGAACCGCGGGGCCCGAGCCACGAGCAGCCCAGCCCGGGTGACGGCGGCCTCGGCGGCCTCCCGATAGCGCGATGCCCGGTCGTAGCCGACGAGCGCGGACGCCGTGAGCAGCGCGCCGGCCAGCGCCGCCGCGCCGGAGGGGCTGGCGTTGTCACTGACGTCGGCGGGCCGCCCCACCAGCTGCTCGGCGTCGTCAGCGGTGTCGTGGAAAACACCGGCCTCGGTCGGATCGGCGAACCGGGCCAGGGCGGTGTCCAGCAGCTCCACGGCCACCTCCAGCCACTCCGCCGCACCGGTGGCCTGGTGCAGGGCCAGCAGCCCCTCGGCGAGGCAGCCATAGTCCTCCAGCACGCCGGCCGCAGGGCCGACAACCCCGTCGCGGGAGGTCCGCCGCAGCCGACCGTCGACCAGGTGCACCCGCACCAGCAACGACGCCGCCGTCGCCGCCAGCGCGATCCACGCCGGCTGCCCGAGCGCGGCGCCGGCTTCAGCCAGGGCACCGATGGCGAGCCCGTTCCACGCCGTCACGACCTTGTCGTCGCGGGCCGGCTGCGGCCGCTCCTGTCGGGCCTCCAACAGACGTTCCCGCACGGATGCCAGGCGGTCCACGTCCTCGACGTCCCGGAGGTACTGCAAGGTCGAGGCACCCTCCTCGAAGGTGCCCTCCTCGGTGACCTCGAAAACGGTTGCAGCCCAGGCACCATCGTCCGGGCCGAGGATCTCGACCAGCTGAGCAGGCGTCCACACATAGGTGAGGCCTTCGACGCCGTCGGTGTCGGCGTCCATAGCGGCGGCGAACCCGCCCTCCTCGGTGCGCAGGGCCCCGGCCAGGAACTCGGCGGTCTCGACGGCGATCCGCTGAGCCAGCGACGAGCCGGTGCGGCGGGCGTGGTGGGCGTAGGCCCGCAGCAGCAAGGCGTTGTCGTACAGCATCTTCTCGAAGTGCGGGACGACCCAGCCGGCGTCCACGCTGTAGCGGGCGAAGCCGCCGCCGAGCTGGTCGTACATGCCGCCGCGAGCCATCGCCTCGAAGGTGCCCTCGGCCAGCGACAGCGACTGCACGGAGCCGGTGCGCTCGTGGTGGCGCAGCAGGAACTCCAGGGCCATCGACGGTGGGAACTTCGGCGCACGGCCGAATCCGCCGTGCGCGCGGTCGTACTCGGCCAGCAGCGACACCACCGCGCCGTCCAGCACCTCGGCATCCACAGTGGACTCAGGCAGCGGCTTGGCGTTCTTGGCCAACTCGGCCACGATCTGGCCGGCGGCCTGCCGGACCTCGTCGCCACGGGTGGTCCAGGCGTCGACCACGGCCGCCATCAGCTGCCGGAACGACGGAATGCCGGGCCGCGGGTCGGGCGGCGAGTAGGTGCCGCAGTAGAACGGCTCGCCGGACGGCGTGAGGAAGCAGGTCATCGGCCAGCCGCCCTGGCCGGTCATGGCCTGGGTGGCGGCCATGTACACGGCGTCGACATCCGGGCGTTCCTCGCGGTCCACCTTGATGTTGACGAAGTTCCGGTTCATCAGCTCGGCGGTCTCGGAGTCCTCGAAGGACTCGTGCGCCATCACGTGACACCAGTGGCACGCCGCGTAGCCGACGGAGAGCAGCACCGGCACGTCGCGGCGGCGCGCCTCCGCGAAGGCTTCCTCCGACCACGGCCACCAGTCGACCGGGTTGTCGGCGTGCTGCAACAGGTACGGGCTCGTGGAGCCGGCGAGGCGGTTGGCCATACGCCTCAGCCTGCCACTCCAACAATCCACATGCGCACCCCCGTGACCATCCGGGACACTGGCGCGCGTGCTCCTGACCCTGACCACCACCATGCCGCAGGCGACTGACCTGGGCTTCCTCCTGCACAAGCACCCGGACAAGGCGCAGACGTTCCCGGTGTCCGCGGGCGCCGCGCACGTGTTCTACCCGCGCGCGACCGACGCGGAGTGCACGGCGGCGCTGCTGTTGGAGGTCGACCCCATCGCGCTGGTTCGTGGCGACCGAGGTCAGGGCCTGTTCCAGTACGTCAACGACCGGCCCTATGCCGCCAGCTCGATGCTGGGGGTGGCGCTCGGGTCGGTGTTCCGCACGGCCATGAACGGCCGCTGCGACCTGAAGCCGGAGCTGCCGGGCCGGGACATGCCGCTGAGCATGCACCTGCCGGTGGTGCCGGCGCGCGGCGGCGCGGACCTGGTGCGCCGGCTGTTCGAGCCGCTGGGCTGGGCCGTGGCCGTGGCTCAGATCGAGGAGTCGCGGTACGTCGACCTGCGGCTGACCGGCTCGCTGCGGCTGGCCGACGCGCTGAACCACTTGTACGTGCTGCTGCCCGTGCTGGACGACTCGAAGCACTACTGGGTGTCCCACGACGAGATCGACAAGCTGCTCCGGGCCGGCGAGGGCTGGCTGGCCGGGCATCCGGAACGGGAGCTGATCAGCCGGCGTTACCTTGCGCACCAACGGGGTTACGTCCGATCGGCGCTGGAGCGGCTGGGCGAGGTGGACGAGTTCGACACCGACGAGGCCGAACCTGACCCAAAAGAATTGACACAGCGCCGAGAGTCGCTCGCGGAGCTGCGTCGGGGTGCGGTGCTGGCCGTGCTGCGGCAGTCCGGCGCGCGGCGTGTGGTGGACCTCGGCTGTGGGCCGGGGGCGTTGCTGCGTCTGCTGGTCAAGGACGAGCAGTTCACGGAGATCCTCGGCGTCGACGTGTCGGCGGCGGCCCTGCGCACGGCCGCCGACCGGCTCAACGACCGTGAGCTGCGACGTATCACGCTGCGACAGTCGGCGTTGACCTATCGGGACGCTGAACTGGCCGGCTATGACGCGGCGGTGCTGATGGAGGTCGTCGAGCACATCGACCCGCCACGGCTGCCGGCGCTGGAGCGGTCGGTGTTCGCCGCCGCGAAGCCCCGGACGGTGGTCGTCACCACGCCGAACGTCGAGTACAACGTCCGCTACGAGGGCCTGGCCGCGGGTGCGTTCCGCCATCCGGACCACCGGTTCGAGTGGACTCGGGCGCAGTTCGCGGCGTGGTCGCAAGCCGTTGCCGCGCAGCATGGTTACCGCGTCCAGTACCTTCCCGTCGGAGAGTCGGACCCGGAGCTGGGTCCGCCGACGCAGATGGCCGTTTTCACCAGGGAGGAGGGGGCTTGAGCGAGCTGGTCATCCCACAGCTGTCGCTGGTCGCGCTGGTCGGCGCGTCCGGCTCGGGCAAGTCCACCTTCGCCCGCAAACACTTCCGCGGCACGGAAGTGATCTCCAGTGATCACTGCCGGGGTCTGGTGTCCGACGACGAGAACGACCAGTCGGCCACCGGCGACGCGTTCGACGTGCTGCACCACATCGCCGGCAAGCGTTTGCACAACGGCAAGCTGACCGTGGTCGACGCGACCAACGTGCAGCGCGAGGGGCGGGCGTCGCTGGTGCGGCTGGCCCGCGAGCACGACGTGCTGCCGGTGGCGATCGTGCTGGACCTGCCGGAGTCGGTGTGCTTCGAGCGCAACCAGGCCCGGCCGGACCGGGACTTCGGCGTGCACGTGATCCGGCGGCAGCGCAACGACCTGCGCCGGTCGCTGCGGTTCCTGGAGAAGGAGGGCTTCCGGCGGGTGCACGTGCTGCGCACCCCGGAGGAGGTCGAGGCCGCCACCATCCGCCGCGAGCCGCTGGTCAACGACAAGCGGACCGAGACCGGGCCGTTCGACATCATCGGCGACGTGCACGGCTGCCGGCTTGAGCTGACGGAACTGTTGACCCGGCTGGGATACCACGTCGACGGCGACTTCGCGTCGCACCCGGCCGGCCGGCGCGCGGTGTTCGTCGGCGACCTCGTGGACCGCGGTCCGGACACGCCGGGCGTGCTGCGGCTGGTGATGAACATGGTCGCCGCCGGCACGGCGCTGTGCGTGGCCGGGAACCACGAGAACAAGCTGGTCCGAGCCCTGCGCGGGCGCAATGTGCAGGTGACACACGGATTGGCGGAGTCGCTGGCGCAGCTGTCCGAACAGTCGGAGGAGTTCCGCAAGCAGGCCGAGCAGTTCTGCTACGACCTCGTGTCGCACTACGTCCTGGACGGCGGCAAGCTGGTCGTCGCCCACGCCGGGCTGCCCGAGCGGTACCAGGGGCGGGCCTCCGGACGGGTGCGCAGCTTCGCACTGTACGGGGAAACCACCGGCGAGACCGACGAGTACGGGCTGCCGGTGCGGTACCCGTGGGCCGACGACTACCGCGGCAGCGCGACCGTGGTGTACGGGCACACCCCGGTGCCGTCGACGGAATGGGTGAACAACACCATCTGCCTGGACACCGGCTGTGTGTTCGGCGGCCAGCTGACGGCGCTGCGGTACCCGGAACGGGAGATTGTTTCCGTTGCGGCACAGCAGGTCTGGTACGAGCCGGTGCGGCCGCTGACGCCGACGACCCCGGCGCGCCCGCCGGACGAGCTCGACCTCACCGACGTGATCGGCAAGCGGATCGTGCAGACCGCGAACCACGAGCGGCTGACCGTGCGGGCGGAGAACGCGGCGGCGGCGATCGAGGTGATGAGCCGGTTCGCCATCGAGCCGGCCAGGCTGCTGTACTTGCCGCCGACGATGGCGCCAGTCGCCACGTCCGCGCGCCCGGAAGTGTTGGAGCACCCGGAGGAGGCGTTCTCGGGCTTCCTGCACGACGGTGTGGATCGGGTCTTGTGCGAGGAGAAGCACATGGGGTCCCGGGCCGTGGTTCTCGTGTCGCGCGACGGCGGCGCCGTGCACACCAGGACCGGGCGGTCGTTCTTCAACGAGGAGCTGACCGGGCAGCTACTGGAGCGGATCCGTTCCGCAGTCACGAAGTCCTCAATCTGGTCTACTTTGGACAGTGACTGGCTGCTGCTGGACTGCGAGCTGTTGCCGTGGAACGCCAAGGCCGGCACGTTGATCCGGGAGCAGTACGCGGCGGTCGGCGCGGCGGCTACCGGCGCATTGCCGGTAGCCGTGGATGTGCTGCGGGAAGCTTCGACTCGCGGCGTGGACGTGACGGAGCTGTTGACGCGCACGGAATCCCGGGCCGCCAACGTCGTCGCCTACCGTGAGGCGTACGAGCGCTACTGCTGGCCGACCGAGGGCCTGAACGGGGTGCGGATCGCCCCGTTCCAGCTACTCGCGTCGGAAGGCGCCACCTACCACGACCGGCCGCACTCCTGGCACCTCGCCATCGCCGAGCAGCTGTCCGCCGCCGACCCGGAACTGTTCGCCACCACAGCCAATCTGACCGTGGACACGACCGATCCGGAGTCGGTGAAGGCCGGTGTCCGGTGGTGGGAGGAGCTGACCGCGGCCGGCGGCGAGGGCATGGTCGTCAAGCCGCTCGCGAACCTCACGCGGGGCCGGCGTGGGCTGGTGCAGCCGGGGCTGAAGGTGCGCGGGCGGGAGTACCTGCGGATCATCTACGGGCCCGACTACACCGAGCCGGGCAACATCGACCGGCTGCGGCAGCGGGGTCTGGCGGCCAAGCGGTCGCTGGCGGCGAGGGAGTACGCGCTGGGCATCGAGGGGTTGGAGCGGCTGGCCCGGGGCGAGCCGCTGTGGCGCGTGCACGAATGCGTGTTCGCGGTGCTGGCGCTGGAGTCCGAGCCGGTGGATCCGAGGCTGTAGATGATTGAGCACACCGTGTTGTCCGTGGTCGTCGGCTCGCACGCGCAGGGCCTGGACACCGACGAGTCCGATGTGGACCGTCGGGGCGTGTACGTGCCGCCGACCCGGCTGTTCTGGACTTTCGAGAAGCCGCCGACCTCGGTCGACGGCCCGGAGCAGGAGCGGGTGAGCTGGGAGGTCGAGCACTTCCTCTCGTTGGCGCTGAAGGCCAATCCCAACGCGCTGGAGATGCTCGCCTCCGACCTGGTCGAGATGTGCACGCCGGTCGGCGACGAGCTGCGGGCCCTGCTGCCGGCGCTGCTGTCCCAGCGGGCCGCCGACAGCTACCGCCGGGCCACCGCGCAGCATTTCGCGCGGGCCGCCGCCGCGATGGCCAGCGGCGGCACGCCCCGGTGGAAGGCGGTCATGCACGTGATCCGGCTGCTGACCCAGTGCGACCGGCTGCTGACCACCGGGGAGCTGGTGGTGCGCGTCGGCGAACACCGGGCGCAGCTGCTGGCCGTGCGCGACGGCGACGTGCCCTGGAAGGACGTCGTGAAATGGGTGGAGGATCTGCGCGACCGCACCGCGCGGGGCGTGCTCCGCTCTCCGCTGCCCGCCGTGCCCGACACCGCCGCCGTCGAGGACTGGCTGGTGTCGGTGCGCCGGAGATCCGCCTTGGAGGACCTGTGATCACCGTGGACGTGCCCGGGCTGCGCGAGGTCGTCGCCGAGCAGCCGTACCGGCTGCTGTTCGCCACCGTGTCCGGCGCGCACCTGTACGGGTTCCCCTCCGCCGACTCCGACGTGGACCTGCGCGGCGTGCACCTGCTGCCCGCCGACGAGGTCGTCGGGCTCCGGCACGGGCCCGAGACCCTGGAGCGGATGTGGCAGCGGGACGGCGTCGAACTCGACCTGGTCACCCATGACCTGCTCAAGTTCGCCCGACTCCTGTTGCGCCCCAACGGTTACGTCCTGGAGCAGCTGCTCTCGCCGCTGGTCGTGTCCACCTCCGACGCCCACACCGAGCTGGCCCGCTTCGCCCCCGGCTGCGTCACCCGGCGGCATGCCCACCACTACCGGGGCTTCGCCCGCACCCAGTGGCAGTTGTTCGGCCGCACCAACGAGCTCAAGCCCCTGCTCTACACCTTCCGGGCTCTGCTCACCGGCATCCACCTCATGCGCACCGGCGTGATCGAGGCCAACCTGTCCACCCTCGTCGCCGAGCTCGGCGGGCCCTCGTTCCTGCCCGATTTGATCGCCGTCAAGGCCGGCGGCGAGCACCTTCCCCTGTCCGACGGTCCGTCGCCGGAACTGCTGTGGCAGACCTACGAACGCTGGCTGGCCGCGCTGGTGGAGGCCCAGGAGAAGTCCACCCTCCCCGAGCAGCCCTCGGCCGAGCCCGAGCTGCATGACTTCGTGGTTCAGCTGCGGCTCAAGGCCTGACGCGAGCGGACCATCAGCACGATGCTGACGATCAGGGTGGTCAGGATCAGGGCGTGATACGTGAGGTCCGGAACCGACTTGGGACCCAGGCCGCTGCTGATGATGGTGAGGCCGACGATGGTGCCGAAGGCGGCGAAGGCGCTGGTGCCCAGGGCCACCGCCCAGCGGCCGCGAAAGGCGAAGAAGGCGCCGACGGCCATGACGACGCCGATGAGGGCTTCGGGGCCGGCGGCTCCGGGCTCCCACTCGACGGTGAGGTGGGCGAGCGAGGCCAGCAGGAAGGTGGCGGCCTCGATGATCATGAGTGTTCCGAATCCCCGTGGCATGGCGGCAAGAGTGCCGGGCGGACGGGCGTGGCGGCGTCCGTCGGGAGGCGGCAATCGAGCGTACGGAGAAACGCGTACTAGGCGAGCAGCTTGAGCCAGGGGTGGTCGGGGTGCACGCCCTTGATCAGGTCGGCCAGGCGGTGCCGGCCGGCGGCGTCCAGCCAGGGCATGGTGGCGATCAGGTCGGCCTCGTCCTTGGCGGCGTTGTGCTTGGCCTTGAACAACAGCACCAGCTCGGGCCGCAGGTAGCGGATCCCGCGTCCCTCCCAGGTGGCCTCGGACAGGGGCAGCACCACGGACGAATCGCGCATGCAGACCCACTCGCCGTCCCGGTCGTCGGTGAGCTGGAGGTCGAGCAGCCACGGCGCGGTGGCGTGCTCCCGGATCCACAGCCCGGACGCCCACGACGGCACCTCGGCCGGCCAGGCGACGGGCTGCATCGCGCCGTCGCCGACGGCCCACACGTGGAACCGGGCGGAGAAGTGCTCGACCACGGCGGCCGCGTCCCGGCGGAAGACGCCGAGGTCGACGTCACCGTGTTCGCGGCGTACGGCGGCGTAGGCCTCGATGGCCCAGCCGCCGTTGACCCACCACGGCACGTCGAGCCCGGCGCACAGCGCGGCGGCGTCGTCCGGCTTGACCATGGCCCACGGGCCGTACCACCGGACGGCTTCCTCGTGGTCCACCTAGTCCCCGGTCTTCGTCGACCCGGCTCCGGCCTCGGAAGACTCTGTGTCCGGCGGGTCGAAGCTGGCCGGCACCTTCTTCAGGTGCTTGGTCATCGACCGGATCAGGAACGCGACCGCGACGAAGAACAGGATCAGCAGGACAAAACCGACGGGCGTGGACTTGCCGAAGTCCTCCCCCTGACCGCCCTGGTCGGTGTTGGCCGGCGTGGTGGTGGCGGTGGTCGTCTGGCTCAGCGCCACCGGGACCGGAAGACCGGTCACACGTGCACCTTCTCTCGAACTCCGGCGAACAGGTCGTCCTCGGGCAGCGTGGTGTCCACCAGCGACCGGACGAGCTCGTACTCCTCGGTCGGCCACACCTCGCGCTGCATCTCCAAGGGTACGGCGAACCACCGCGAGGTGGGATCGATCTGGGTGGCGTGCGCCCGCAGCGCCTCGAGCCCCTGCTCGAAGTAGTCGGCGCAGGGCACCCGGGTGGTGACCCGCTCCATGTTGTCGCGGCGGTTCGGGTCCCAGTTGTCCAGCCACTCCTGGTACGGCGACTCGATGCCCCGGGCCAGCAGCCCCTCGTGGTAGGCCAGCATCTTGGCCTTGAGGAAGCCGTGCGAGTAGTACAGCTTGAGGGTCTGCCAGGGCGCGCCGGCGTCCGGGAACTGGTCGGGGTCGGCGGCGGCGTCGAAGGCGGCCATCGACACCTCGTGGGTGCGGATGTGGTCGGGGTGCGGGTAGCCGCCGTTCTCGTCGTACGTGATGATCACGTGCGGCCGGAACTCGCGGATCACCCGGACCAGCGCCTCGCTCGACTCGGCCAGCGGCACCAGGGCGAAGCAGCCCTCGGGCAGCGGCGGCCTGGGGTCGCCCTCGGGCAGCCCGGAGTCGACATAGCCCAGCCAGCGGTGCTGGATGCCCAGGATCTTGGCCGCGTTGGCCATCTCCTCGCGCCGGATGGCGCTCATGTTCTCCAGCACGTCCGGCCGGTCCATGGCGGGGTTCAAAATGCTGCCCCGCTCACCCCCGGTGCAGGTCACGACCATCACGTCGTGGCCTTCGGCGACGTAGCGCGCCATTGTGGCCGCGCCCTTGCTGGACTCGTCGTCGGGGTGTGCGTGCACTGCCATCAGGCGCAGCTTCTCGGCCATGGTCCCCTCATCGTCGTATCCACCCTGCCCGCCGTCTCCACCGGGGGCCCAGGGATACTCAACGCAGGCGTCGCGGGCCATTGTTCCAAAGGGGTCCGACAGTCCCGGAGTGAGGAGGCGGCATGGTCACCCAACGTGAACTTCCGGTCGGCCGCTACGGCTCGCGGGAGAAGCGCCGCGGACCACGCTGGGTCTACTGGGCGTTACTGGCCGCTTTCGTGGTGGCCGGCCTGGTGGTGGCCTACGTGGCCTATGTCAACCTCGGCGACGGCCCCATCACCACCGAGCCGGCCCGCTACAAGATCGTCGACGACAAGACGGTGGAGTTCAGCTTCACGGTCACCCGGGACGACCCGGGCAAGGACGCCGACTGCATCGTGCGGACCAAGTCCTCCGACGGCGACGAGGCCGGTGTGCGGGAGGTCTACGTGCCGGCCGGCGGCGACCAACGAACGGTCGACACGGTGGTGCACACCTCGAAACAAGCGGTCAGCGTGGAGGTGTACGGCTGCTCGTACCAGGTGCCCGCTTACCTGAGGAGTAGCTAGCCGCCAAGCGGGTGAACCGGCCGCCAAGCGGTCGTGGACCTGCGAAAATTCCGCCGCCCACCTCTCCGGCCGTGCTAGAATCGCTCGACAGCACGGCCCCTTTCCACGGGCCGTGTTTTTCCGTTCCGGGCCTCACGGCTCGGAAGTTCCCGGCATGCCATTGGCATGCCGGCGCCCGCGTGTTAGGAGCGCGGGCCCGGAGTACGACGAGGAGTTGGTGACCGTGAGCGAGACCCAGGTGACCTGGCTGACCCAGGAATCCTACGACCGGCTCAAGCACGAGCTTGACGAGCTGATCGCGAACCGCCCGGTCATTGCCGCCGAGATCAACGCCCGGCGCGAGGAAGGCGACCTCAGGGAGAACGGCGGGTACCACGCCGCCCGCGAGGAGCAGGGCAAGCAGGAGGGCCGGATCCGCCAGCTCCAGGAGCTGCTGCGGGCGGCCAAGGTCGGCGAGGCGCCCAAGAACGACGGCACCGCCGAGCCCGGCAAGGTGCTCACCGTCCGTTACGAGGGCGACTCGGACACCGAGCAGTTCCTGCTGGCCACCCGCGAGGAGGGTGCGGAGGGTCCGCTGGAGGTGTTCTCGCCGGCGTCCCCGCTCGGCCGGGCGCTGCTGGGCGCCAAGGAGGGCGAGACCCGCGAGTACGAGCTGCCCAACGGCAAGACCATGAAGGTCACGCTGGTCAAGGCGGTGCCCTACAACGGCTGAGCCTCACGCCGTGTCGCCCTGGTCACCGCGCCGGTGACCAGGGCTTTTGCTCGTTGGCGATGCGGTGCAGCAGGGGCCGCACCCGCGGCTCGATGGGCGTCGACAGCGCGATCGCGGTCGACGTCCGCTGCACACCCGGCACCGCCACCACCTCGTCCACGACCCGCTGCAGGTCGTCGTTGGAGCGGGCCACCATGCGCACGTGCAGGTCGCCCTGGCCGGTGGTGGCATGCACCTCGCACACCTCGTCGATGGCCTCCAGCTGCGCCGCCACCTCGGAGCGCCGGCCCTGGGCGATCTCCAGCACCGCGAACGCGGTCAGCCCGTAGCCCATCGCGGCCAGGTCCACCGCCGGCGGGAAGCCCCGCAGCACGCCCCGTTCACTGAGCCGGTCCAGCCGCGCCTGCACGGTGCCGCGGGCCACGCCCAGCCGGCGTGAGCATTCCAACACCCCCAGCCGCGGCTCGTCGGTGAGCAGCAGCAACAGCCGCGCGTCCAGCGCGTCCAGCGATTCCCGGTCCACCCTGGTCAGTCTGCCCAGTTCTGCCGCCCAAAACCAGGTGTCGCCGAACAATGTGTCCAGTGAAATCCCTGAGTGTTGCGCACGATGACGACGTCGCCGATGGTTGTGCCGTCGGATTGCACAAAGGGAGGGTCGCCATGACGGAGATGTTGGACGACGTCAGCTTCGAGTCGCTCAAGCAGCTGGTCGGGCTGGTCGACTACGACGTGTCGAAGGACCCGTTCCCGGTGCGGGCGATGGACGCCGTGGTGTTCGTGGCCGGCAACGCCACCCAGACGGCGTGGTTCTACCAGGTGGCCTTCGGCATGCAGCTGGTCGCCTACTCCGGCCCGGAGACCGGCAACCGCGACCACAAGTCGTTCGTGCTCAAGTCCGGCTCGGCCCGCTTCGTGATCAACGGCGGGGTGTCGCCGGACAGCCCGCTGCTCGACCACCACCGCAAGCACGGCGACGGCGTGGTCGACCTGGCCCTGGAGGTCGGCGACGTCGACCAGTGCGTGCGGCACGCCCGGGCCCAGGGCGCGACCGTGCTGGAGGAGCCGCACGACGTGTCCGACGAGCACGGCACCGTGCGCCGGGCCGCCATCGCCGCCTACGGCGAGACCAGGCACACGCTGATCGACCGCTCCCGCTACAACGGCCCGTACCTGCCCGGCTACGTCGCCAGGTCGAGCACCGTGACGCGGCCCGAGGGCGCGCCGAAGCGGCTGTTCCAGGCCGTCGACCACTGCGTCGGCAACGTCGAGCTCGGGCGCATGGACTACTGGGTCGAGTTCTACAACCGGGTCATGGGCTTCGTGAACATGGCCGAGTTCGTCGGCGACGACATCGCCACCGACTACTCGGCGCTGATGAGCAAGGTGGTGTCCAACGGCAACCACCGGGTCAAGTTCCCGCTCAACGAGCCGGCCGTGGCCAAGCGCAAGTCGCAGATCGACGAGTACCTGGAGTTCTACGGCGGCCCCGGCTGCCAGCACATCGCCCTGGCCACCAACGACATCGTGGCCACCATCACCGCGATGCGGGCGGCCGGCGTCGAGTTCCTGGACACCCCGGACTCCTACTACGACGACCCGGAGCTGCGGGCCCGCATCGGCCAGGTGCGGCTGCCCATCGAGGTGCTCAAGCAGCACGGCATCCTGGTCGACCGGGACGAGGACGGCTACCTGCTGCAGATCTTCACCGCGCCCATCGGCGACCGGCCGACCGTGTTCTACGAGCTGATCGAGCGGCACGGCTCGCTGGGCTTCGGCAAGGGCAACTTCAAGGCCCTGTTCGAGGCGATCGAGCGCGAGCAGGAGCGCCGAGGCAATCTGTGACGCCGAGGCGCCATCGACACTGCCGAGGCAACCTCCGATTTCTTGGAACTCCTGCGCCGCAACGGTTCTCCGGTGCGGCGCAGGAGTGCGTCAGGGGCGCAGCCAGGTGAACGTGATGTGGTTCGGACCGCCGAAGCTGCTGTCCGTGGTGCGGGTCGTCGGCGCCTGGGTGAACGCGGAGCCGCTGATCGTCGCGCCGGCCGGCAGCCGCACCTGGGTCGACGTGCTCATGGTGGGCGGGGTCGCCGGGCCGAAGAAACCGTTCTGGTGGGCGTACCGCTTGGTGATGTTGTCGCCGCCGTCGGTGATCGCGAGGTAGGCCTCGTACGAGTTGGCGCCGCCGCCCGGGCTCAGCCGCAGGCTCAGCGTGATGCTCCACAGTCCGCCGCGGTTGAGGGTGAACACGGCGTTGTCCGTCGTCGTGACGTCCGGCGTGCTGTACACGACGGTCGGGAAGACGACCCTGGTGTCGACGCCCTGCGGGTAGGTCTGGGTCTGGCCGGCGCGCAGCTCGTAGCGGGCCTCGTGCGGCGTGGCGCCGGTGGCCACCGCGCCGACCCAGGCGGTGCCGGTGTAGGTGTAGAGCAGCCCGTCGGTGAGGCTGGCGACCAGCTGTCCCTGGTACGGGTTGGTGATGTCGGTCAGCGCCGTGCAGACCGGCACGCTCGGCACCCGCCAGGCGGCGCCGTCGTTGACCTCCAACCAGTTCCGGTCGCCGCGGTAGGCCGTCAGGCCCCGGTACGCCGACAGCGCGGCGCGCTGGGTGGCGTCGCGGACCGGCACCACGCCGCCGAGTCCGACGACGTTGGGCGGGCGGAGGTCGGTGATGTTCTCCGGGTTGACCGTCTGGGCGTTGGCCGCGATGTGCACGCTGGCGAGCTTGACCGCGCCGGCCGGCACCGGGTCCACGCCGCCGACCAACTGCTTGACCACGAAGGAGTTCGCGGGATCGCCGTAGAAGGTGTCGGTCTGCACGGCCACGATCAGGTCGTCCCGGGCGACGCTGGTGCTGGCCGGGTGCGCGCCGAGGATGTCGATGACCTTCACGCCGTCGAGGGTCTGCACGTAGCTGCCGTGCCCGCCGGCCCGCGGCGAGCTGAACATCTGGAACGGCTGCACCGTCACGGTCGTGTTCGGCGACGGGGTCGCGGCGGCCACCCGCCCCGGATCGCCGACACCGGCCCGGATGCCGTCGGCCCCGGCGACCGGGGTGACGCCGGCCTGCATCAGCGCGGTCACCGCGAGCCGGGCGTCCTCGGTGGTGATCAGTCCGGTCGCCGGCCCGGAAACGGCCCACGAATTGCGTTCGGCCATGAACGTTCCACTCCCCCTGCAAACAACTCACCGGAAAATGGGCGCGACAATTCAACCCGACGCGCGAAATAAGTCGAACGCGACGGGCCTTCGACCCGCGAGCCGGACAAATCCCCAGCTCAGAGGCCGTAAATCACACGAAGTGCCTGGACGCGAAAGGCGCGATCACGCGCCCGAAAACCCTCGGTTTCCCTCCCCGCAACCATGATACGAAGGGCCATCCAACTGTCAAGCAGAACGGGAAATCAGCGCAACACGGTGAATCCGGCTCCGCGCAGGGCGGCGACGAGTTCGGCGCAGTGCTCGATGCCGCGGGTCTCCAGGTTGAGCGACACCTCGGCCTCGCCGATGCGCAGCGTCTCGGAGATGCGGGTGTGCTCGATGTCCAGCACGTTCGCGCCGAGGTCGCCGATCATGGACAGCAGGCCGGCCAGACTGCCGGGCTTGTCGTCGATGCGCAGCCGCAGCGTCATGTAGCGGCCGGCCGCGGTCATGCCGTGGCGCATGATCTGCATGAGCAGCAACGGATCCACGTTGCCGCCGGACAGCACGGCGACCACCGGGCCGGCGAACCGGCCGGGGTGCTGGATGAGTGCGGCGACCGCGGCCGCGCCGGCCGGCTCGACGACCTGCTTGGCCCGTTCCATGCACACCAGCACCGCGCGGGCGATCGAGTCCTCGGTGACGGTCACGACGTCGTCGACGAGATCCCGGACGTGCCGGAAGGTCAGCGCGCCCGGCTTGGCCACCGCGATACCGTCGGCCATCGTGCGCACGCCCGGCAGCTTCACCGGCGAGCCGGTGCCCAGCGAGACCGGCAGCGCGGCGGCGGCCTCGGCCTGCACCGCCACCACCTTGACGTCGGGGCGCGTGCCCTTGATCGCCGCGGCCACGCCGCCGACCAGCCCGCCGCCGCCGGCGGCCAGCAGGACCGTGCCAACGTTGGGCACCTGGTCCAGGATCTCCAGGCCGATCGTGCCCTGGCCGGCGATCACGTCCGGATGGTCGAAGGGGTGGATGAACACCGCGCCGGTGCGCTGCGCGAACACGATGGAGGCGGCCAGCGTCTCGTCGAACGACTCGCCGGTGAGCTTGACGTCCGCGCCGTAGCCGCGGGTGGCGTCGAGCTTGGGCAGCGGGGCCCGGCGGGGCATGAACACCGTGGCCGGAATGCCGAGCAGGCTGGCCCCGAGGGCGACACCCTGGGCGTGGTTGCCGGCGCTGGCCGCGACCACGCCCCGCGAGCGCTCCTCCCCGTCGAGGCCGTGCATCCGCACGTAGGCGCCCCGGATCTTGAACGATCCAGTCCGCTGGAGGTTCTCGCACTTGAGGAACACTTCGCCGCCGTGCCAGTCCCCCAGCACCCGCGAGTGCTCCATCGGCGTCTGCCGCACGACGGTCGACAGCACCTTCTGCGCCGCGCGCACCCGCTCGACGGTGACCAGCTCCATGGCGCCTGATCCTGCCAGGATCCTGTCAGTCGACACACCGCCGGGCCGTTACGGGTAGGCTGGGCGCATTCTCGCCCCGGCGGCGATGACCGCTGAACCACGCGCGGTCGTCGGAACGTAGAAGACAAGCACGCCGGGGAATGGACAATCGTGGAGGTGGCATGGCACGCGTGGCCCGCATCGCCGGGGTGCTGCCGCTGATCGGGGCGGTCGCCTGCGCCGCGGCACTGGCCGGGGCGGCCGTGTTCACCGTCTCGCAGGCCGGCTGCGCCGACGCCGGTCACTACGTGGTCACCGGCAACGTGGTGGAACTGGTCGGCAGCTGCGTCGACAAGCAGGACTTCCCGAACGCCCAGCACCAGGCGTCCGGCGTCCAGCCCTGATCGCTGGTTAGTGCGAGGAAGGGGGCTTTCCCTGCGTCGAACGCAGGGAAAGCCCCCTTCCTCGCGTTCAGGCCAGGGCGACCAGCAGGTCCTCGACCAGGTCGTCGGCCGACTCGATGCCGACTGACAGGCGCACCAGGTCGTCCGGCACCTGCAGGGCCGAGCCCGCGGTGCTGGCGTGGGTCATCTTGCCCGGGTGCTCGATCAGCGACTCGATGCCGCCCAGCGACTCGGCCAGCGTGAACAGCTTGGTCCGCGCGCACACGTCCAGGGCGGCCTGCTCGCCGCCGGCGACGGTGAACGAGACCATGCCGCCGAACCGGCGCATCTGCTTGGCCGCCACCTCGTGGCCGCCGTGCTCGACCAGGCCCGGATAGTAAACGCGAGTCACCTTTGGGTGACTGACCAGCGCCTCCACCACCCGCTCGGCGTTGTCGCTGTGCCGGTCCATGCGCACCGCCAGCGTCTTCAGGCCGCGCAGGGTCAGCCACGAGTCGAACGGGCCGGGCACCGAGCCGGCGGCGTTGCGCAGGAAGGCGAACTTCTCGTGCAGCTCGTCGTCGGAGGTGATCAGCGCGCCGCCGACCACATCGGAGTGACCGCCCAGGTACTTGGTGGTGGAGTGCAGCACGACGTCGGCGCCCAGGCCCAGCGGCGACTGCAGGTACGGGGTGGCGAACGTGTTGTCCACCACCAGCCGCGCCTCGGCGTCGTGCGCGATGCCGGCCAGGGCCGCGATGTCGGCGATGCCCAGCAGCGGGTTGGTCGGCGTCTCCACCCAGATCGCCTTGGTCTGCGGGCGGACCGCGGCCCGCACGGCGTCCACATCGGACAGATGGACCGGGGTGTGCTCGACGCCCCACTGGCTGAGCACCTTGTCCACCAAGCGGAAGGTGCCGCCGTAGGCGTCGTCCGGGATGATCACGTGGTCGCCCGGCCGGACCAGCGTGCGCAGCGTGATGTCCGAGGCGGCCATGCCGGAGGCGAAGGCCAGCGCGTGCCGGCCGCCCTCCAGCGAGGCCAGGCACTCCTCCAGCGCGCTGCGCGTCGGGTTGGCGGTGCGCGAGTACTCGTAGCCGCCGGCCCGCAGGCCGCCGACGCCGTCCTGGGCGAACGTCGAGGTCTGGTAGATGGGCACGATGACCGAGCCGGTGTGCGGGTCAGGCTCCTGCCCGGCGTGGATCGCCCTGGTCTCGAAACCGTGTCGGGCGGTGCTGTCCGTCATGCACAGAGCCTACGATGCGCTCCGCCAAAAGACTGCTGGCCACTACCACCGGCGCACCTGACACAACCGCCGCCGGGAGGAAAACCTCCCGGCGGCGGTCGACGCTGTGGCGATGAATCAGGAGCCGTACGGGCCCTGCGGCGGCTGCTGCTGCCCGAAGCCCGGCTGCTGCGGCGGCTGGCCGTAGGGCGAGGGCTGGCCGAACGGCGGCTGCTGACCCGGCTGGCCGAAACCGCCGGCCGGCGGCTGCTGGGGCTGGCCGAACGGCGGCTGACCCGGCTGCGGCTGACCTGGCTGGGGCTGGCCCGGCTGGGGCTGGCCGAACTGGGGCTGCTGGCCGAACTGCGGCGGCTGCGGCTGGCCGAACTGCTGCTGGCCGTACTGCGGCTGCTGCCCGTACTGGGGCTGGCCGAAGGGCTGCTGGCCGAACTGGCCGTAGCCGCCGGCGGCCTGCGGGACCGCGCCGAGCTTGGCCGCCATGCCGGCCGTGGTCGACGGCAGCCACCACAGCACCAGCAGGCCGATGAACACCACAATCGGGATCAGCGCGCCCGCCGGACTACGGCCGATCGAGAGCAGCTGGATGACGATGCCCAGCCCAAGGAGCACGGTGATCACGATCCGGCCCCAGTTCTGGCCCTGGCCGGCGAACCAGGCACTGGCTCCCGCGCCGAGCACCACGACCACCTCGACCACCGCGGCGATGACGGCCCAGACGGGCGCGTAGGAGATGAGCCCCAGCACGCCGATCAGGGTGATCACGCTGAAGATCAGCCCGAGGCCCATCAGGCCGATCGTCACCCACATCGCGACCGGCAGCGTGTTCGCGCCGCCGCCGGCCGAGCCGCCCATCGGCGCGGCGCCGTAGCCGCCCGGAGACTGCTGGGTCGCCCACGCCGGCTGCTGCGGCGCGCCGAACGGGGCCTGGCCGAACTGGCCCGGCTGGCCGGGCATGCCCGGCGCAGGCTGCTGCGGGAAGCCGCCGCTGGCCGGCGCGCCGAACGGCTGCGGCTGCTGGCCGAACGGGGACGGCTGCGGCTGCTGCCCGAACGACGGCGTCGCCGGCGCGGCCGGAGCCGCCGGCTGCACCGGCATCGGGCCGCTGGCCGGGCTGGCGTAGCCGGGCGGGCTGTAGGTCGGCCCGGCCGGCGGCTGCTGGCCGGGCGGCACCACCTGGGTGGAGTCGGCCGGTGGCGGCGGAGGCGTCACAGCCGGTGACGACACGTCGCCCGGCCGCACCACCTGGGTGGCGTTGGCGTCCGCGGGACTCGCGGCGGCCGGCGGCTGGGATCCCGCCCCGACCACCTGTGTGGCCTCCGGGTTCACCGCGGAGTCACCGGTCTCCGGCGGCTGTGGAGCACTCATCGGGTTTCCAACCCCCTTGGGCCCTTGACGTCACGTCGCGGGTAACGCTAGCCCATACGCCGCAGCCCCGCCGCACACCTGGCGGGACTCATCGACCGGCGAGGAATCCCAGGATGTCGTGCCGGGTGACCACGCCCGCCGGCTTGCCGTCGACCAGCACCATCGCGCCGTCCGCGGCCGACAGCGCCGTCATCGCCGCGCCGACCGGCTCACCAGCGCCGATGGTCGGCAGCGGCGGCGACATGTGCTGCTCGACCCGGTCGGCCAGCTGCGCCTTGCCGGTGAACAGCGCGTCCAGCAGGTCCCGCTCGTTGACCGCGCCGGCCACCTCGGCCGCCATCACCGGCGGCTCGGCGTTGACCACCGGCATCTGGGACACCTCGAACTCGCGCAGGATGGCGATCGCCTCGGCCACCGTCTCGTTCGGGTGCACGTGCACCAGCTCCGGCATGGTGCCGTCCTTGCGGCGCAGCACGTTGCCGACGGTCGCGCCGGCGTGGTCCGGGGACAGGAAGCCGTAGGAGGCCATCCAGGTGTCGTTGAAGACCTTGGACAGGTAGCCGCGGCCGCCGTCGGGCAGCAGCACCACGATCACGTCGTCCGGGCCGCAGCGGCGGGCCAGCTCGATCGCGGCCGCGGCCGCCATGCCGCAGGAGCCGCCGACCAGCAGGCCCTCCTCGCGGGCCAGCCGCCGGGTCACGTCGAACGAGTCGGCGTCGGAGATCGGGATGATCTCGTCGCAGATGTCGCGGTCGTAGGTGGTCGGCCAGAAGTCCTCGCCGACACCCTCGACCAGGTAGGGGCGGCCGGTGCCGCCGGAGTAGACCGAGCCCTCCGGGTCCGCGCCGACGATCTTGACCCGACCGCCGGAGATCTCCTTGAGGTACTTGCCGGTGCCCGAGATCGTGCCGCCGGTGCCCACGCCGGCCACGAAGTGCGTGATCTTGCCCTCGGTCTGCGTCCACAGCTCCGGGCCGGTGGAGTGGTAGTGGCTCTCCGGGTTGTTCACGTTGGCGTACTGGTTGGGCTTCCAGGCGCCCGGGATCTCGCGGACCAGGCGGTCGGAGACGTTGTAGTAGGACTCCGGGTGCTCCGGGGCCACCGCGGTCGGGCACACCACGACCTCGGCGCCGTAGGCCTTGAGCACGTTTCGCTTGTCCTCGCTGACCTTGTCCGGGCAGACGAAGACGCACTTGTAGCCCTTGCGCTGGGCGACCAGGGCCAAGCCGACGCCCGTGTTGCCCGAGGTGGGCTCCACGATCGTGCCGCCCGGCTTGAGCTCGCCCGACTTCTCGGCCGCCTCCACCATGCGCAGCGCGATGCGGTCCTTCACGCTGCCGCCGGGGTTGAAGTACTCCACCTTGGCCAGCACCAGCGGCGCCAGACCGTCGACAAGTGCGTTCAACCGCACCAGCGGGGTGTTGCCGACAAGGTCGACTACGTGATCGACGTACTCCACCGGAGGCCCTTTCGTCTTGTGAACTGGCCGCAGCCTAACGCGTTGCGGGGAATCATCGGTGTTGCGTGGCGTTGATCCCAATGGACCATCGACCATCGAACCGGTGGGAGAATGGATGGGGTGAGGTCGGACATGGGTGTGATGCGTGGACTTCGGTTCGCGGCGATCGCCGCCGGCACGCTCGGCGGTCTCTACGGCGCGGCGTACGGGCTGCTCACCAACCAGGCGCGGCGCGCGGAGCGAATCATCGGTCCCCCAGTCGCCCCGCCGTTCCTGGCCGACGGCGTGTACCTCCCCGACGGCTCCGGCCCCGTGCCGCCGGCCGAGGAGGACAGCGCCCTGCGGTTCGCGATGTTCGGCGACTCCATGGCCGCTGGCCTCGGCGTGGACGGTCCCGACCAGCTGCCCGCCGTCGTGCTGGCCCGGGGCCTGGCCGAGGAGGCCGGCCGCCCGGTTCGCCTGGACACCTACGCCGTGGTGGGCGCCGCCACCAAGGACCTGCCGGCCCAGGTCGAGCAGGCCCTGCTGGCTCCCCCGCACGTCGCCGTGATCATCATCGGCTCCAACGACGTCACCACCCTGACCACCGTGCCCGACGCCGTCGCCGGCCTCGAACGGGTGATCCGCGCGCTGCAGGACGCCGGCTGTGGCGTGGTCGTCGGCACCTGCCCCGATCTGGGCGTGATCCGCCCCATCGCGCAGCCCCTCAAGTCCATCGCCCGGGCCTGGAGCCTCTTGTTGGCCCAGGCCCAGCGCAAGGCCGTCGCCCGCATCGGGGCCATCCCCGTCGCCCTGGCCGACCTGCTCGCGCCCGAGTTCCTGGCCCGTCCCCGGGAGTTCTTCAGCTCCGACCAGTTCCACCCCAGCGCCGTCGGCTACGACGCCGCCTGCTCGGTGCTGCTGCCGGCCCTGTGCACCGTGGCCGGCGTGTGGACCGGCGGGCCCCTGCCCAAGCTCCCGCACCGCTCGGTGCTGGCCGAGTCCCGCCGCCCCACCGCGAGGTTCATCGCCCGCGTCAACTTCCGCCTCGGCCGCCCCGCACGCGAACTGGCCCCGTAGTCGCCCGAGGAGAGCTTGGCCACAGGCACGGGGTGGGTCCGGTCGCTAGACTCCGCTGGTTACCAATGAGTAGCGAACCGAAGGAGTTTCGCGATGCCCGAGGCCGTGATCGTCTCCGCAGCCCGCTCGCCGATCGGCCGGGCCGGCAAGGGATCGCTGGTGTCCATTCGGCCGGACGACCTGGCCGCGCAGATGGTGCGGGCCGCGCTGGACAAGGTGCCGGCCCTGGACCCGACCCAGATCGACGACCTGATCATGGGGTGTGGCCTGCCCGGCGGCGAGCAGGGGTACAACATCGGCCGGGTGGTGTCGGTGCTGCTGGGCTTCGACCACCTGCCCGGCTGCACGGTGACCCGCTACTGCGCCTCCAGCCTGCAGTCCACCCGGATGGCCTTCCACGCGATCAAGGCCGGCGAGGGTGACGTGTTCATCTCGGCCGGTGTGGAAACGGTCTCCCGGTTCGCCAAGGGCAGCTCGGACGGCCTGCCGGACACCAAGAACCCGCTGTTCGCCGACGCCGAGGCGCGGACCGTCGCGACGGCGGAGCACAGCGGCGGCGAATGGCACGACCCGCGTGGCGACGAGCTCGTGCCGGACG
Organism: Kutzneria sp. CA-103260; assembly: GCF_018263855.1. GTDB lineage: Bacteria > Actinomycetota > Actinomycetes > Mycobacteriales > Pseudonocardiaceae > Kutzneria. The sequence goes on from NZ_CP073318.1 coordinate 7,896,045, forward strand.
TCTACATCGCGATGGGCCAGACCGCGGAGAACCTGGCGCTGGCCAAGGACGTCTCCCGCGAGGAGATGGACGAGTTCGGCGTCCGCTCCCAGAACCTGGCCGAGAAGGCCATCGCGGACGGCTTCTGGCAGCGTGAGATCACCCCGGTGACCCTGCCCGACGGCACCGTGGTCTCGGCCGACGACGGCCCGCGGCCGGGCATCACGCTGGAGAAGACCGCCACTCTCAAGCCGGTGTTCCGCCCGGACGGCCGGGTCACCGCCGGCAACTGCTGCCCGCTCAACGACGGCGCGGCGGCACTGGTGATCATGAGTGACACCAAGGCCAAGGAGCTCGGCCTCACCCCGCTGGCCCGGATCGTGTCCACCGGCGTCTCCGGCCTGTCGCCGGAGATCATGGGCCTGGGCCCGGTCGAGGCGTCCAAGCGGGCGCTGGCCAAGGCGGGCATGTCCATCTCGGACATCGACCTGGTCGAGATCAACGAGGCCTTCGCCGCCCAGGTAATCCCGTCCTACCAGGATTTGGGCATCCCGCTGGACAAGCTGAACGTCAACGGCGGCGCGATCGCCGTCGGCCACCCGTTCGGCATGACCGGCGCCCGCATCGCCACCACGCTGATGAACTCCTTGCAGTTCCACGACAAGCAGTTCGGCCTGGAGACGATGTGCGTCGGCGGCGGCCAGGGCATGGCGATGGTCCTGGAGCGCCTGAGCTGAACCCCCAGCGGTGACGATCACAGGCCGGCGTCGACCACGACGCCGGCCTTGTTCGTCGTCAGGTGCACGGGATTGGCCGTGTGCAACAGGTTTCCGCAGCCGAGGTTGTCGAACGAGCCCTGCAACCGCTGGGCCAGGAACGTGAACAGGTTGCTGGCCGCGCCCGGATCCGGCGACGGGCCGGTCTTGGTGAAGCGCTCGTCCAGCTTGGTGCGCTGCAGGCCGGTGGTCACCAGGGAGCGGCAGTAGGCCTGCGGCGTCTCGGTTCTCGGATTGATCGCCGGCATGTCCACGCCGACCCGGTACAGATTCGTCTTGGTCACACTGGTCTTCGTGCCGTCCAGCACCATCGGGTCGTTGGTCGGCACCAGCGCGATCGGGGCCTGCTGCCGGGCGGCGGCCTGCAACTCGTCCAGGGCCAGCGAGGTGACCTGCTTGCCGCTGGCCAGATCCGGCGCGGTGAAGGGCGTGCAGCCCAGGGCCGGGTCGACGAACGCGTCCAGCAGCACGTTGTCGCTGCCGTTGTTCAGCTTGGCGACGACCTTGGCCTTGGTCTTCGGGTGCACCTTGGCCTTGCCCAGCTTCGTCTCGTTGGCCGGGGTGTCCTGCGCGATGCGGCCGTCCTTGGCCTGGAGGTAGGTCGTGGTCACGTTGTCGCTCTGGTCCTGGTCGACCAGCCCGAAGTCCCGGGTGGTCATGCAGGGCTTGCCGTCCTTGCCGGCGCCCAGCGCCGGGATGGCCAGCTTCTTGCCGGCGATGGCCTTGTCTGCCGCGGCGAAGAACGGCTGGGCGTTGCAGTAGGCGTACTGCCCGAACACGGAGTTGTTGTCGCCGTTCACGCAGGTGCCGGTGTCGCCGCGCAGCGTGAGGTTGGTGCCGTTGAAGCCGAACCAGATGCCGACGACGGCGCCGCTCGGCAGCGGCGGCGGGGTCGGCGCGATCTCCGGCCGGCTGCCCTTGTCGATCACCAGCGGGTCGTACACCGACAGCTTGCCGGTGGCCGGGTCCAGGATCGTCGCCTGCACGAACGCCGACTGGTCGGCATTGGTCTCGGTGCAGTGGCCCTTGGCCGCGCTGATCAGGTACGGCGTGGCCAAGCCCTTCGCGGACAACGGGTTGGCCGGCACCTGCAGCACACAGTCCGGGTTGGCGATGTCGGCCTGGTTCGCGGCCAGCTGCGGATCCCCTTGCACGGCAACGGAGGCCACCACGGCGACGGCCGCGGCGAGCACCGCCAGCGCCGGCGCACCCAGCGCGACGCGGCTGCGCACGGAGAGCTTCTTGAGCTGGGGCAGCACGAACGTCGGCCGGATCGTCTTCCAGCGCATCGGTCTTCCTGTCACGGGTAACTCCTCATCGAGAGCCCACTCCACCGGTCCGCACTACGCACCCGGTCCGGTTGGGGTTCAGCAGAAGGAGAAATCGACCCGTTAACAGCGCGAGGCCGCGCCGGTGCCTGGACCGCAGCCGGATTTCACCCGCCGCCACCCAACGCAACCACCCACCCAGCCGATGCGGCGGGTGAAATCCGGCCAGGGAAGGCACCGGTCACGAGCGGCCTCGCCCCGCGCGGAACGCGCGGCATGAAAGAGCGCCGACATCCTCACGGATGCCGGCGCTCCTGGCAAGCTGTGTTGACTAATTGCGTTGCAACTGGGCCAGCAGGTTCAGGATCTCCACGTACAGCCAGACCAGCGTGACCATCAGGCCGAAGGCGATGTACCAGGCGAACCTGGCCGGGGCGCCGGCGCGGATGGCCCGGTCGGCCTGGTCGAAGTCCAGCAGCAGGTTGAACGCGGCGATGCCGATGAACAGCAGGCTGACGATGATCGCCAGCGGGCCGTTGCCGCGCACGCCCAGATCGACGTGGAACAGCGACAGCAGCAGGTTGAACACGACCAGCGCGAACGCGCCCATGGTCGCGCCGATGATCCACTTGGTCAGCCGCGGCGTGACCTTGACCGCGCCGGTCCGGTAGAGCACCAGCATGGTGGCGAACACCACCAGGGTGCCGACGATGGCCTGCACGGCCACGCCCGGCACCAGGTAGTCGATGACCTTGGTGATCGTGCCGAGGAACACACCCTCGACGGCCGCGTAGGTCAGGACCAGCGCGGGGTTGGTGGATTGCCGGAAGGTGATGACGAACGCCAGCACCATGCCGACGAGGCCGGCGGCGAGCGCGAAGAGCGGGTGCAGCCCGAGGTAGGCGGTCACCCCGCCCACCACGATGGTCGTGCCCAGCGCGGTCGCGGTCTTGGTGACCACGTCGTCGATCGTCATCGGCCGGTCGGCGGCGGTGGGCGGCGCGGCCGGGTAGCCGTACCCGGTCGGTTGCTGCCCCTGGTACCCGAAGTTCGCGTAGCCGCCCTGGCCCTGACCCTTGCCGGACAGCGCGCGGAACGCCGGGTTGCTCGATGTGCGCACCTGGTCCTCCTGGAACGTGTGGCGCCTACAGCCCGTACAACGGTAACCGTGATCGATCGGTTCCCCGTGGGGCAAAGGTCATTTTACCAACGTGGACGAACGGGCACTGATCCGTTCGGCGTAGCGATCAACTACTTCACACTGTATTGACACGCAGAGTGTCCTCGGACATCCTCCCGCTGGCGGCTTGCCCGCCGTCCGCGCGCCCGCCAGGCTCGCAGGGCGGCCTACCACGGCCTTCTCGTTCCGTCGGGGGAACGAGCCCCGGACCGCCGCCACGAAGACGTCCGACCTAACACGAAGGGCACCGCGCCGCGGGGAAGCGGCACGGCGCCCATGAGGGAGCGCAGGACCGTTATGGGACTGAGCAAACTGGTCGCTGGGGTGACCGGGATCACGATGCTGGTGGCCGGCCTCGGCGTGTTGGCCGCGCCGACCGCGAGCGCCGCCGTGCAGACGGGCTCCGGCCTCAACGTGCCGAAGCAGCCGTACAAGGGCTCGCCGGCCAACGACCCGAACGACTGGCTCGGCCAGTACATCGTGGGCGGCAAGGCGGCCTACTGCGTGCGGTTCGCCCTAGCCGCGCCCGACTCCGGCGCGAAGTACGACCCGGACGGCGACCTGACCGACAAGTGGGGCGGCGCGATCGACCCCACGAAGCTCGCCGAGGTCTCCTACATCCTGCTGCGCTACGGCGACACCACCGGCCTGGCCAAGGATGTGGGCGACGCTCAGGCCGCGGCGGTGGCGCACATCCTGCACAGCATCACCTCCGGCGGCCGGCCGGCCAACCCGAACGACGGCCCGAACGAGGTCGCCTATGACACGGCCCTGCACCTGAAGGAACTGCCGCAGGCCGCCCAGGACGACGTGGCCAAGATCCAGACGGACGCGGCGGCCAACTACGGCCCGTGGAAGGCGACCGTGACCCCGCCGACCGCGGCCCAGGTCATCGGCACCGCCGACAAGTGGACGATCAACGTCGTGCGGGACGGCGGCGACGGCGCGGCGATCAAGGGCGTGCCGGTGAAGCTGACCGTCACCGACGGCAAGGTCGACTCCGACACCGTGACCACGCCGGCCGACGGCAGTCCGCTGGTGGTCAACGTCACGCCGACCGGTCCCAACCCGACAGTGAAGATCGACCTCGACGCGCCGCTGGCCAAGCCGACGGTGCAGAAGCCGGAGAACCAGCCGGCCAACTTCCAGTGGACGGTCTTCACCGGCGGCCAGGGCGCGATCACCAGCACCGGCAAGACGACCGCCACCACCGCGCCGGGTTCGGTCAAGGTGACCAAGGTGGACAGCAAGACCGGGGCCGGCATCGCGAACGTGCAGCTGCGGGTCACCGCCGCGGACAAGACGGCGGCCGCGGTGAAGCAGGACGGCAGCCCGCTCAACGGCACCGACGGCAAGCCGCTGGTGGTCACCACCGGCGCCGACGGAACGGCCACTGTGGACGGTCTGAAGACGCCGCAGGACATCTGCATCATCGAGGTCGCGGCCCCGGCCGGCTACGACCAGAATTTCGACGCCTCGTCGCCGCCGAACGCCTGCGGCTCCATCCAGGCCGGCCAGACGCTGGCGCTCAAGGTGGCCAACACGCCCAACACGCCGACCGTGCCGGTCAAGATCCCGGCCGGTGGCTCGCCGATGGTCGCCGACGCGGCCACCGTCACCACGCTCGACCCGGCCGCGCTGGCCGCGGTCGGTGGCCTGGCGGTGATCGGCCTCGGCGGTGTCGGCCTGCTGCTGCGCCGGCGGCGGCACGCCTCGCGTGGCTAAGCACCGGGCTCCGAAGACCCGCTGGCCGGTTTCGGCCGGCGGGTTTCCGGTTGCCGGCCGGTCCAGGTACCGGAATCCGACCGCCGCCGCCGGCACGGCCGTCAGCGGCGCGGTCGGACTGACCATGATCGTGATGGCGGCCGGGGCGACCCTGTTGGGCCAGCCCCAGTCGGTGCCGGGCTCGCCGCTGCCGGTCGGCCACAGCCAGACGGTCGACCCGCAGGCCGGCCCGGCCCCGGTCGCCGCGCCGGCGACCACCACGTCGTCGGCCGCGGCCCCGCCACCGGCGGCGACCCAGCAGACTCCCCAGCCGCCGGCCCCGAACACCATCCTGCTGCCCAAGGGCGGCCGGTCGTCGCTGGTGCGCAGCGGTGTCGCCGGCGACGGCACGCTGCAGATCCCCAACGGCGTGACCAAGGCCGCGCTGTGGGGTGCGGCCCTGGACGGGCCAGCCGGGGCGACGCTGATCGCCGGGCACATCAACTGGGACGGCGTCGCCGGGCCGTTCGCCGAGCTCTGGGGCGCGCAGGCCGGGCAGGACGTGACCGTCGTCGACGGCGACGGCAAGCAGCTGAAGTTCGTCGTCGACCAGGTTCTGACCGTGGACAAGGACAATCTGCCCCAGCACGCCGACGAACTGTTCGGCCAGACCGGCGCGCACCGGTTGGTGCTGGTCACCTGCGGTGGCAAGTGGGTCGGCGGGGCGCTGGGCTACGACCAGAACCGCGTGGTGATCGCCCACCCCGTGTCCTGACGACAACCCGATCGGGGCCTGCGTCGTCTCAACCGGCATGGGGCTCAGGCAGAGGTGGGGTTGGCTGACGACCGCGGTGGCGTTGGCGCTGGCCGTGGTGGTCGTGATCGTGATGGGGCAGGGAACGGGATCGGGCGGAACAACACCGGCCGGAGCCACCACAACCACCAATCCCGGGCCGATCACGCCGGCCGGCCAGGCCACCCCGGCCGCCGGCCCGACCCCGACGCTGCCCGCGCCCACCGGGGCCCAGCCGGCGTGGATGCACAAGCTCAAGCCCGGCGAGAAGCCGCCGCAGTTCATCCTGTTCTCCTTCGACGGCGGCGCGTCCAAGGACCACTGGTCACGGGTGCTGCCGATCGCCGAGCGGACCGGGGCCAAGGTGACGGCGATGCTGTCCGGGCTGTACCTGATCCCGGACAGCGAGAAGAACTCCTACACCGGCCCGGGGCACCCGAACGGGGCCAGCGAGATCGGCTTCGGTGGCTCGGACGCGGACATCAAGCTGCGTGTGGACTACCTGAACCGGGCGCTGGACGACGGCATGGAGTTCGGCACGCACTACAACGGGCACTTCTGCCAGGGCGCGGAGCCCAGCGTCGGCTTCTGGTCGACGGCCGGCTGGAACTCCGAGCTGGACCAGTTCTTCTCGTACCTCAAGGAGATCGACGGCAAGGGCCTGCGGATCACGCCCGACATGATCAAGGGCGGCCGCACGCCGTGCCTGGAGGGCAACTGGGACCAACTGTTCCCGTCGATGAAGTCGCACGGTTTCGTCTATGACACCAGCCATGTCTCGTTCGGCGTGACCTGGCCGACGGTGGACCGCGGGCTGTGGGAGTTCCCGCTGCCGGAGGTGCGGGTGCCGGCGCTGGACAAGAACGTGGTGATGATGGACTTCAACTTCTGGTACCTGTTGGACGGGGCCAAGGAGGGCGACGACGCGCGCGGGCCCGAGTTCACGCCGATCGTGCTGGACACCTACCGGTCGGTGTACCAGACCGTGTTCAACGGCAACCGGGCTCCGCTGGTGATCGCCAACCACTTCAACGACTGGGCCGGCGGCGCGTTCTCCGGCGCGGTGGAGCAGTTCATGAGCGAGACCTGCGGCAAGCCGGAGACGGTGTGCGCCTCCTACAGCCAGGTGATCCAGTGGATGCAGCTGCAGGACCCGGCCACCCTGGACGCGCTGCGCTCGCTGCCGGCGGCCCACAACTAGGCGGTCAATCCGCGGTCAATCCGTCGAAAGAAGTGCCGGGACGGATCGGAAGGTGTCTAGCCGGGAGCCGCAGAAAGGGCTTACTGTGGTGTTCCGCCGCGGCCTTGCCCACACAGATGTCGTCCAAGGAGTGAGCGATGTCCGCACCGAAGACCGTCAAGCGCGCCGAGAAGTCCGTCCGCAAGCCCGCCCGTCGTTCCTGGGTGAAGCCCGACTTCAATGAGTACGACACGCCGATGGAGGTCACCGCGTACTCCGCGCGGGTCTGACCTGTCAAGGGTTCACTGTTTGGAAGGGACCATTCCTCACGTTCAACGTCAGGAATGGTCCTTTCACCCACGCCCATCGAGGAGTCGAACATGCTGGCGGCCGAGGACTTCATCGCCGAGCTGCGGGCGCTGGCCCCGCGCTACTGGCACGACCACCCGTTCCACCTGCGCCTGCACGCCGGCGACCTCAGCCGCGAGGAGCTCCAGCGGTGGGCGGCCAACCGCTGGTACTACCAGCGCAGCCTGCCTCAGAAGGACGCGGCCATCCTGGCCAACTGCCCGTTGTCGCAGGTCCGGCGGTACTGGATGGAGCGGATCGTCTATCACGACGGCAGCCGTGACGGCGAGGGTGGCGCGGAGAACTGGCTGCGCATGGCCGAGGCCGTCGGCCTGGACCGGGCCGAGGTGCTGGACGAGCGGCATGTGCTGCCGGGCGTGCGGTTCGCCGTCGACGCCTACGTGAACTTCGCCCGCAGCAAGCCATGGGTGGAGTCCATCGCCTCTGGGCTGACCGAGATGTTCTCCCCCGGCCTGATGAAGCGGCGGCTGGCCGACATGCGGGAGCAGTACCCGTGGATCGGCGAGGACGGCTTCGCCTACTTCGTGTCCCGGCTGACCGTGATCGCCGGCGAGGGAAAGTCCACTTTGGACATCGTGGTGGAGCACGCGCGGACCCGTGAGCAGCAGCAGGCCTGTGTGGCCGCGCTGGCGTTCAAATGCGATGTGCTGCAGGCGATCCTGGATGCCGTGGACTATCACTCATGACTTCGCTGGACTCCGTGCCTCGGGTGCGCCGGGGCGTGCGGTGCACGTACGACAAGACCCGGGACAGCGATGTCGTGCTGTTCCCGGAGGGTGTGCTGCTGTTGAACGAGACCGCCGCCGCCGTGGTGTTCCGCTGCGACGGCTCGGCCAGCGTCGGCGACATCGCGCTGGCCCTGGCCGACGAGTTCGACGGCGTGCAGCCCGATGACGTGATCGAGCTGGTGGATCGGCTCGTGGCCCGACGGGTGGTGGACGTTGACTGAGGCGCCGCTGGGACTGCTGGCCGAGCTGACGCACCGCTGCCCGCTGCACTGCCCGTACTGCTCCAATCCGGTCGAGCTGGTGCAGCGCGCCGACGAGCTGGACACCTCGACGTGGCAACGGGTTTTCGACGAGGGTCGGGAACTCGGCGTGTTGCAGGTGCACCTGTCCGGCGGTGAGCCGCTGGCCCGTCCCGACCTGCCGAAGCTGTTGGCCCACGCCAGCGGCCTGGGCTGCTACACCAATCTCGTCACCAGCGGTCTGGGCCTGACCGCCGAGCGGCTGGCCGAACTGGTCTCCCTCGGCCTTGACCACGTCCAGCTGTCCGTACAGGACGCGGATCCCCGCAACGCCAACCTGATCGCCGGCGTCAAGGGCTACGACCGCAAGCTGGCCGCCGCCGTGCTGATCAAGGACGCGGAGCTGCCGCTGACCGTGAACGCCGTGCTGCACAAGGCGAATCTCGACCACATCGGCGGCATCATCGAGCTGGCCGAGCAGATGGGCGCGGACCGCCTCGAACTGGCCAACACCCAGTACTACGGCTGGGCCCTGCGCAACCGGGCCGCCCTGCTGCCCACCCGGGAACAGCTCGCCGCCGCCGGACCCGTTGTGCAGGAAGCGAAACAGCGGCTGGCCGGGCGGATGGAGATCGTCTACGTGGTCGCCGACTACCACGAGGCCAACCCCAAGCCGTGCATGTACGGCTGGGGCGCCCGGCAGCTCACCGTCGCCCCCAACGGCGACGTGCTGCCCTGCCCGGCCGCCAGCGTGATCACCTCGCTGCCCGTGCAGAACGTCCTGCGCTCCTCGCTGGCCGAGATCTGGTACGGCTCCGAGACCTTCAACGCCTACCGTGGCACCGAGTGGATGCGGGAGCCGTGCCGGAGCTGTCCGCGCAAGGAGATCGACTTCGGCGGCTGCCGGTGCCAGGCCTTCCAGCTCACCGGCGACGCCGCCGCGACCGACCCCGTGTGCACGCTGTCGCCGGATCATGGCCTGGTGCAAGACATTCTGGCTGCCGAGATCACCATCGAACGGCCGGCCTTCGCCATGCGGCGGTCGGTGTGAGGGTCGTCGTGCTCGGCACCGCCGCCGGCGGCGGCTTCCCCCAGTGGAACTGCGCCTGTTCCCCTTGTGCCTTGGCCCGCAAGGGTTTGCTGCCGTCCCGTAGTCAGGACTGCCTTGCCGTCAGCGGAAACGGCTCCGATTGGTGGCTGCTCAACGCCTCCCCCGACATCCGGGTGCAGCTGGTGGGTTCCCCGGAGTTCACCCCTGGTCCCGGCCGGCGCGACACCCCGCTACGCGGTGTCCTGCTCACCTCGGCGGAGCTCGACCACTCCCTCGGCGTCTTCTCCCTCCGTGAGGGCGGCGGCCAGACCCTCTACGCCCCGGCCAACGCCCTCTCGGCCCTGCGGTCGAATCTCGGTCTGGGGCCCGTGCTCGACAACTACGCCGGCTGGTCGTGGCACGAGACCGTGCCGGAGCAGCCCTTCGAGCTGACCGGCGAGCTCGTCGCCACCGCCCACGCCGTCGGCGTCAAACGCCCCAAGTACGCCGGCGAGCAGCCTGGCCCCTGGGTTGTCGCCTACCGCATCCACGACCCGGTCACCGGCGGCACCCTGCTCTACGCCCCCTGTCTGGCCTCGTGGTCCGCCGATTTCGAGGCCCTGCTGGCCGGCGTCGACTGCCTCCTGCTCGACGGCACCTTCTGCTCCACCGACGAGATGGGCGTGCGCACCGGCCATACCAAGGGCCAGTCGGCCATGGGCCACCTGCCCGTCTTCGGCGACGGCGGGAGCCTGCCCGAACTGCGGCGATTCCCGGCCATGCGCCGGATCTACACCCATCTCAACAACACCAACCCCCTGCTCGACCCGGCCTCCCCGGAGTCGGCCGAGATCGCCGCGGCCGGCGTCGAGGTCGTCCCGGACGGCACCGTGGTCACGCTCTGACGATCGGCTCAAAGACCCGTTGCCACGGCGGCAATCCTCCCTCCGTGACCCGTGACTTGTGGTTAGCTCTCACGCGTGCGTGTAGTCATCGCGGAAGACCTGCTGCTGCTTCGGGACGGCATGATCCGGTTGTTGCAGGCTCACGGCTTCGAGGTCGTCGCCGCCGTCGAGTCCGGGCCGGAGCTGCTGGCCGCGCTCACCGAGCACAAGCCGGACGTGGCGGTGGTCGACGTGCGGCTGCCGCCGACCTTCACCGACGAGGGCGTGCGCGCGGCCATCCAGGCCCGGCGCGAGATCCCCGGGCTGCCGGTGCTGGTGCTGTCGCAGTACGTCGAGCAGCTCTACGCCCGGGAACTGCTGTCCGACCGCAGCGGCGGCGTCGGCTACCTGCTCAAGGACCGCATCTCCGACGTGAAGCAGTTCGTGGACGCCGTGCGCCGGGTGGCTGACGGCGGCACCGCCATGGACCCCGAGGTGGTCGCCCAGCTGCTGTCCAGCCGTGAGCGCGACGCCCCGCTGGGCACCCTCACACCGCGGGAGAAGGAGGTGCTCGGCCTGATGGCCGAGGGCCGCTCCAACGCCGCCATCGCGGCCCGCATGTTCGTCACCGAGAAGGCCGTGGGCAAGCACACCAACAACATCTTCACCAAGCTGAACCTGCACCAGCACGAGGACGACAACCGCCGGGTGCTGGCGGTGCTGGCTTATCTGAACGGGTGATCGTTGCAAGCCAGGTCTCACCCACCCCCGTGATCCACCCATTCGGGTGGCGTGGCAGGTAGGGTCGGGCCCGGTGTGCCGGGAAGTCTGGTCGGCGAGTTTCGTGGACCCCGGCGAAAGGTGCCAGCGATGCAGAGCGTGGAAACGGTGCTCCTGCTGGTGGTGCTGGCGACGGTGGTCGCGACCTTCGCCCGCCGGCTGAGCATTCCCGCGCCCTCGCTGCTGGTGGTGGCGGGCGTGGTGGTGGGCCTGTTCCCGGGGGTGCCGGAGGTCCGGGCGACGCCGGAGCTGGTGAGCCTGGTGGTGCTGCCGCCGCTGATCTACGCGGCGGGCGAGGAGATGCCCTGGCGTGACCTGCGCGCGGTGTGGCGGCCGGTGACAGTGCTGGCGGTCGGCCTGGTGCTGGCCTCGGCGGCGGCGGTCGGGCTGGTGGCGGCGCTGGTGGCCCCACTGCCGGCGAGCATGGCGTTCGTGCTGGGGGCGGTGCTGGCGAGCACGGACCCGGTGGCGGTGAGCGCGCTGGGCCGCCGACTGTCGCTGCCGCCCCGGATCCAGGTGCTGGTGCAGGCGGAGAGCCTGTTCAACGACGCGACGAGCCTGGTGCTGTTCCGGCTGGCGGTGACGGCGGCGCTGGCCGGCGGCGCGGTGTCGGCGGGATCGGTGGGCGGCGAGTTCCTGCTGCTGGCCGGCGGCGGCCTGGGCGTCGGCCTGGTGGTGGCCGGCGGCATCTGGCTGATCCGCCGGCGCACGGTGGATCCGGTGCTGGAGACGGTGATCGCGCTGGTCAGCCCGTACTCGGCCTACGTGCTGGCCGAGACACTGGGCGGCTCGGGCGTGACGGCGGTGGTGGTGTGCGCCGTGGTGCTCGGCGCGCAGACTCCGAAGATCACCACCGCCCACATCCGGCTCCAGGTGGACGCGGTCTACGGCACGGTGATCTTCATTCTGGAGAGCGCGGTGTTCGGGCTGATCGGTCTCCAGCTGCCGTACCTGGTACGCGGGCTGGCCGGCTCCGACCCGGGCTGGCCGTGGCAGGCGCTGGTGATCACGGCCGCGCTGATCGCAATCCGGTTCCTGTGGGTGTTCCCGCTGGGCTGGATCATGCAGCTGCGGCGCGGAAACCGCCGCCTCAACTGGCGAACGTCCACAGTGGTCTCCTGGGCCGGCGCCCGGGGTGTGGTGCCGCTGGCCGCGGTGCTGTCCATCCCGCTGCTCACCGACAACGGCGAACCGGTGCCGCAGCGCGACCTGGTGCTGGCGCTGGCCACCACGGTCATCGTGATCACGTTGGTGGCCCAGGGTTTCACGCTCGCGCCGCTGGTCAGACGGGCTGGCATCGCCCGTACGCCGGCCGAGGCCCGCCGCGAGCAGGACCTGGCCAACGTGCGGCTGGCCGAGGCCGGGCTGGCCCACCTGGAGCAGCTCTATGACCTGGAGGCCGCGCCGCACGCGGTCCTCGACCGGCTCAGACAGGGCCTGCTGGCCCGGATCGACCACGGCGACCCCCAGGAGGAACCGCCCGGCTCCTCGGTCGCCGCCACCTACAAGCAACTGCGCCGTGAACTGCTGGCCGTGGAAATGGCCGAGCTGACCAGGCTTTTCGACGACGGCGAAATCGACGACAGCACCCGCCGCCGCCTGCAGCGCACCCTCGACCTGGAGGACGCCCGCCTGGGCGACGACTCCTAGGCTCCGATGTAGGTCAGCAGGAACTCCGCGACGCCTAGGACGGCCGCGGTCGACTCCGGCACGTCCGGCACGAACAGGTGCCAGAAGTGCATCAGGTCCGGCCAGATCTCCAGGTTGGCCCGGCCGCCCGCGGCGAGCACCGCCGCGACCAGCGAGCGGGCGTCGTCCACCAGCACCTCGCGCTCGGCGGCGTGCACCATCAGCGGGGCCAGGCCGGACAGGTCGGCGAACAGCGGCGAGGCCAGCGGCTCGCGCGGATTGGCCTCGCCCAGGTAGTCGGCCGCCGCCGCAAGCGCTTGCGCCCGGCTGTAGATCGGGTCGTCGTCGGCGAACTTGTCGTACGACCCGCCGCTCGCGGTCAGGTCGAACAGCGGGCTCAGGCAGGCGCCCGCGGCCGGCTGCGGCAAGCCCAGGTCGCGGGCGGCCAGCATGGCCGCCACCACCAGGCCGCCGCCGGCGGTGTCGCCGAGCAGCACCACCCGGCCCGGCGAGTAGCCCCCCTCGTCCAGCAGCCACCGGTAGGCCAGCACGACGTCCTCCACCGCCGACGGGAACCGGTGCTCCGGGGCCAGCCGGTAGTCCGGCAGCAGCACCGGCATGCCCATGACCGCCGCGAACTGCGAGGCGAAGCCGCTGAACGCCGTCGCCGAACCGGCCCGGTAGCCGCCACCGTGCAGGTAGAGCAGCACCCGGTCCATCGCGCCGCCCTGCGGCCGGACCCACACCGCCGGGCAGCCGCCCGCGTCGGTCTCGCCGGTCAGCACGCCGTCGGCCAGCGGGATCGAGCCCAGCGCCAGGTCCATCGACTCGCGTGCCTGCCGCACGCCGTCCGCGCCAGCCGCCGGCTCGGGCCGTGGACTGGCCCGGATGGCCGTGAGCAGCGCCTCGAACTCGGGACTGGGCATCGCGTCATCTCTACGGGAACAGGGAGACGAACCTACATCAGACAGGTCCCAACTCCGTGACGCCCGTCACCGCCCCGAGCGAAACCTCGCACCGCACGGCGTGCCGCCTTGACGTTTCACGTGAAGCAGTGCTCATGCGGCGCAACCTCACACTTGCGACTACCGAAAAAACTCCCCATAATCGGTAGTCGACCAGGGAGGTAGACATGTCGGTGGCCGCCGAGAAGGAGCAGACCGAGCGGCTGCTGGCCAACGTCGAGGCGATCGAGGAGGTCGCCGGCACGCTGCCCAGCGGCGCTCCCGGGCGCAGCAAGCTGTACGACGTGGCCGACAACCTGCTGGACAGCGCCATGCCGATCCGGCCGGTGGTGGCCGCCGACCTGCTGGAGCTGACCGAGAAGACGGTGCGGGCCTGGGCCAGCGAGGGTGTGCTGCTGGTCAGCGAGCAGGAGCCGACCATGCGACTGGAGCCACGCCGGGTGCACGAGGTGATGCACCTGGTCCGGGAGATCCGCCGCATCGGCCGCACCCGCGGGCTGCTCGACGAGGTGCACCGCCGGCTGAGCGACCAGGCGCTGCTGGAGCGCGTGGACCTGGCCGAGAGCCTGGACCAGGTGGTCCGGGGCGAGGGAACGGTCGTGCGCTCGGGGACGACGATCCCTGAGTGATCGAAGTAGTCGAGACCCGCGTCGCCTCGGCGCAGGCCGCGCTGCTGCGCGGACCGGCCCGCAAGGCCTACGAGTCCTTCCTGGACGAGCTCGCCCACCGCGGCTGCGCCGCCCTGGGCTACCGCGTCACCGGCCCCGCGCCGCTGCCCAGGCTGTGCGTGCGCCATCTCCGTGACAACGACCGGGTGGTGGTGGCCTTCGAGGGAGCCGGCCGGGCCTGGATCGTGCTCGTCGGCCCGCACGAGCAGACCGACCCCGGCCGCAACGTCTACGACGCCCTGTACGAGCTGGCCGGTACCTGGCCGACCGACAACACCCGCCGCACCAAGCCCAGCTGCTGCGACCCGAACACCGGCACCCCGCCCTCGGCCGAGGCCGAGGTGATCGACGACCTGGTCCGCCGGGCCCGCTCACTGGCCCGTGGCAGCCGTCGAATCTGGTGAATTAATTCGGGCCAATTCCGAGCATGCCGAAACGCGACCCAGGGCAGTTCTCCCCGAGTCGCGTCCCGTTTCCCGGAAGTGCAGTGCTCGCCGTACGTCAGTACGCGGCCGCCATGTTCCCGGTGCCGGCGACTCCACGCTCCCCGACATAGCGCGCGTCACCGAAGCCCAGGATCAGGAAACCGATGACGTTGAACAGCCAGAGGCCGACAACGCCGAACACCTTGCTCTTGCCGAAGTTGCGCGCCACGTCCATCGAGACGATGAGGTGCACGATGATGTTGACGATCGGGATCAGGTACAGCACCACCCACCAGCCCGGCCGGCCCGCGACCTTCATCAACAGGTAGATGTTGTACAGCGGGATGATCGCGCCCCAGCCGGGCAGGCCCGCCTTCGTGAACACGCGCCACAGGCCGACGATGGCGATGACACCGACAATAAGACCGCCGACAGAGGTACTGGTGGAGTCCATGACCCATCACTTTCTACACACAGGAAACAACAAACCGAACGCCGACGGGCGCCATCGCGACACCGGTTCGAAACAATTTCGAAACCCCGACACTTAATCGGCCACCGATCGACGGGAGGGGACATTAGCCGACACCCCCGTCCATTTCGCCCCGTTTCTACCCAGAGGTGCGATCAGGCAGCAACTCGTGTCCGTTCACGCCCACCGGGTATCCCTGTTTCACCGTTTGTTTCAGTGCCGCGACGGACGGCGACGGGAGCACCGCGCAACCGGCAGATGTCGAGACTCAAGTCTCAGGGCAGCGATGGGGCAGACACACTCAGCGTTGGCCCGATGTCACCAGCCGCGCCGGGCACATCCCCTGACCGGATTAACCACAGGTCAGGGGGTGGCGGGTCCTGGTGACGGAGAGTGCCCCCGATCGGACTCGAACCGACACTCTGACCCTTTTAAGGGGCCTGCCTCTGCCTATTGGGCTACGGGGGCGTGGGGAGCCTAAGCGGTCCGGCGGCCCAAGGTCAGGTACTTGCAGCCAATTGAGACCCTGTTCGCCCACCCGGCGGATCGTTCGGGCATCCGGTGGAGGTACACGGGCACCGGTCAGCGCCCCCGATCGGCGGCGAGCAGCTCGGCGAAACGCACGGCCACCCACTCGTGCACGGCGTCGGACACGTCGGTGCTGCCGGCGCGGTGCTCGAACCAGCGCCAGTCGCAGTTGACGTTGACCTCCAGGAAGACGTGCTCGCCGTCGACGACGAGCAGATCGAAGGCGGCGACCTGGAGCCGCCAGTGCCGGGCCAGGGCCAGCAGCCGGTCGGCCAGGGCGCACGGCACGTCGGTGGGCTTGACCGACACGTTGTCGGGGTCGACCCACAGCTGGGCCGGGTCGTATTTGTCGACCTGGAAGCCGATCAGGCGCTCCCCGACGACGAAGATCCGCAGCTCGGTGTCGGCGGCCAGGTACTGCTGCACGATCACCGGCGCGACCTCGGGCACGTCGCCGGCGCGGGCGGTGTCCAGCGGGCGTGGGAACAGGCCGTGCTGCACGCCGGGCCGAGGCTCGACGAGGTGCCGCCCGGACGTCTTGACGATGCACTGACCGCCGCCGGGTCTGCTCCGTCCGGGTTGGGTCGTCACGGCCGTCCTGGGCGTCCTCAGCCCGAAAGCGGCGGCATCGGCGAGCTGGGTGAGCCGGTTGAGGTGCCCGGTGGCCCGAGCCGGGTTCACATGGGCCCACTCGGTCCGCTCGGTGAGCCAGCCGGCCACGGTGGACCACTGGTCCAGCGCGTAGGCGCCGCTGATGGTCCGCGGGTCCACCGGCATGGCGGCCAGCTCGAAGTGGCGCCGCCAGACCAGCAGGGGCCGCAGCAGCCAGCGGTTGAGTTCCAGCAGCGGGGTGTCGGTGTAGATGGTCAACGCCAGGTCGAGGCAGCGGTCCACGTCGATGCGGGCCATCCGGATGCCCCGCTCGGCCAGGGCGATGGACAGCTCGTTCATCTCCATGTCGGCCGACCGGGCCAGCACCAGCACGCAGGGCGCGGGCTCGCCGCTGTCCTCGACCATGTCGAGGCGGTGGATCTGCTCCTGGAAGTCGAAACAGCCGCTGGGCGCGCGGAACACGTAGTCCTGGCCCTGCAGCAACAGAGGAGTCGGGCGGGCGGGGAGCATCGGCTGGGGCGGGCCGTCCGACTGGGCCCGCCCAGCGCCGATCATGCTCAGTCGTCCTTCTTGCTGCGGGAGATCCGCTCCGCGCGTGCGTACTCGGCAGCGAACTCCGCGAGCGCCTGGTCCTCGATCTCGCCGCTGCGCAGTTGCGCGGCCAGGTCCTCCATCGACATCGCGGTCACCTCTTTCCCCGAAGGCGCATCACACGTTCAGGCGATCCGCCCCGGGTAGTTTCGGGACCCGCCTAACGCAATGTCAAGACGACTGACACTGATCATAGCCCATTCGGCGGATCAAGCTCGGCGTGTCGTGCGCCGATGGGGAAATTCTCAGCTCTTCGTGACGCGATCGAACTCAGCCCGCGGGTCGTTGATCTGACCGAGGGACACGACCTCGCGCTTGAGCACCCACGAGCCGAGCCAGTCGAAGGCCACCCGCACCTTGCGGTTGAACGTGGGCATCCGGGACACGTGGTAGGCGCGGTGCATGCCCCACGCGACGAAGCCCTTGGCCTTGACCCCGTAGACGTCGGCCACACCCTTGTACAGGCCTAGGCTGGCCACCGAGCCCACGTACTTGTGCACGTACGGCTTCGGCTTGCGGCCCCGCAGCACCGACACGACGTTCTTGGCCAGCTGGTTGGCCTGGCGCACCGCGTGCTGCGCCGACGGGCTGCAGGTGGCGGCCGGGTCGACGTCGGTCTTGGACAGGTCCGGCACGGCCGCGTTGTCGCCGGCCGACCAGACGTTGTCCAGGCCCTGCACCTGCATGGTGGCCGTGCAGATCACCCGGCCGCGCTGGTCCAGCGGCAGGTCGGTCTCGGCCAGCACCGGGTTGGCCTTCACGCCCGCGGTCCAGATGATCGTGTCGCCGTCGTACTCGGTGCCGTCGTCGAGGACGACGTGGCCGTCCTCCATGGTCTTCACCCGGGTGTCCAGGTAGACCTCGATGCCCCGGGCCTCCAGCTCCTTGACCGTGTAGACGCCCAGGCTCTCGCGCACCTCGGGCATGATCCGGCCGGTCGCCTCGACCAGCACCCAGCGCATGTCGGCCGGGTCCAGGTTCTCGTAGTAGCGCAGCGCGTAGCGGGCCATGTCCTCCAGCTCGGCCAGCGCCTCGATGCCGGCGTAGCCGCCGCCGATCACGGTGAACGTGAGCAGCCGCTTGCGGATCTCAGGGTCGTCGGTGGTGGCGGCCAGGTCCAGCCGCGACAGCACGTGGTTGCGCAGGTAGATGGCCTCGCCGATGGTCTTGAAGGCGATGCCGCGGTCGGCCAGGCCGGGGATCGGCAGCGTGCGGGCGACCGAGCCGAGGGCGACGACCAGCACGTCGTAGGGGATCTCCTCGACGTGGCCGTCGGTCATCTCGACCGTCGCGACCTTGTCCGCGTCACTGATCTTGGTGACCCGGCCGGTGAGCACATGGCACTTGCGCAGCGTCCGGCGCAGCGGCACCACCACGTGGCGCGGCTCGATGGAGCCGGCGGCGGCCTCGGGCAGGAAGGGCTGGTAGGTCATGTGCGGCTGCGGATCGACAACCGTCACCGACGCCTCCCGGGACCGCAGTTTCTTCTGCAGCCCCAACGCGGTGTACATGCCGACGTAGCCACCGCCGACGATCAGGATCCTCGCGGGTTCCGACTTCACTGCCGCCATACGCGTAATGGTCGCACCCGTCGCCCTGGGCCGCTGCCCACAACGGGCCCGATGTGACGGCGATCCCTCGTGAGCATGATCACTGTCTGTTGCCGAGCTGCCGGACTTGACGGGTTCATCCCGGTTGGCCGAATCGGTTCACCGTCCGATCGGGTCAGAATCGGCGCACCCTATCGTCACTCTTGGTCATCCGCGACCGCTCGGGCCCGGCGAAACACGTCCCGGACCATCTCCTGCGTCAGCCGACCGGTGAAGGTGTTGTGCGGGCTGACGTGATAGCAGCCCAACAGGGTGAGCGGCGGGCCGCCGTCGGCCGCCGGCAGCACGACCTCGACGCCGTGCCCGAACACCGGCCGCGGCTTCGGCACCGTCCAGCCGGCCGCGCTCAGCACCGGCAGCAGCGCCTGCCAGCCGAACGCCCCGAGCACCACCACCGCCCGCAGCGTCGGCCGCAGCAACTCCAACTCGGTCGCCAGCCACGGCCGGCAGTTGTCCCGCTCCTCCGGCGTCGGCTTGTTCTCCGGCGGTGCGCAGCGGACCGGCGCCGCCATCCTCGTGTCGATCAATCGCATCCCGTCGTCCCGGGACACGGCCTGAGGCTGCGAGGCCAAGCCCACCGCGTGCAGCGCCTCGAACAGAAAGTCGCCGCTGCGGTCGCCGGTGAACATGCGCCCCGTCCGGTTCGAGCCGTGCGCCGCCGGCGCGAGGCCGATCACCGCTATCCGGGCGTCGGCCGGACCGAACCCCGGCACCGGCTTGGCCCAGTACTCCTCGGGCCGGGCCCGGCTCTGCGTCGCCGCAGCTTCGCGCCAGGCCACCAGCCGCGGGCACCGTCGACATCCGATGACCGCGTTGTCCAGATCTTGTAGATCCACGGTGGTTAGGGTTTCACCATGGCAGCCAACGACGAGCAGAAGCCCAGCGAAGATCCGACCGACGACCTGGTGAGCAGCCAGCACTCGATCACCGTCGACGGCCGGGAGCTGGCGTACACCGCGACCACCGGGCGGATCGTGCTGCGGCAGGAGAAGCACACCGACGGGGCCTTCGACGGCAACGTGGCCAAGGCCGAGGTGTTCCTCACCGCGTACACCCTCGACGGCGCCGAGGCCGCCGACCGCCCGGTGACGTTCGCGTTCAACGGCGGGCCGGGCTCGGCCAGCGTGTGGCTGCACCTCGGGCTGCTCGGGCCGCGCCGGGTGGTCAGCGGCGACGCCGGCGCGCCGGAGCCGCCGCCGTACGGGCTGGTCGACAACGCCGAGACGCTGCTGGCCGAGAGCGACCTGGTGTTCATCGACCCGGTGTCCACCGGCTACTCGCGGGCGGTCAAGGGCGGCAAGCCCGGCGACTTCCACGGCTTCGCCGCCGACATCGAGTACATCAGCGAGGTCATCCGGCTGTGGACCTCGCGCAACGACCGCTGGATGTCGCCCAAGTTCATCGCCGGCGAGTCCTACGGCACCACCCGCGGCGCGGCCATCGCCGAGCGGCTGCAGTCCAAGTACGGCATGTACTTCAACGGACTGATCCTCATCTCCACCGCGATGGACTTCAACGCCCTGGACTTCAGCGAGGGCAACGAACTCCCGTACGCGCTGTTCCTGCCGACCTACGCCGCCATCGCCCACTACCACGGCCTGCACGGCGATCGCCCGCTGGCCGAGGTGCTCGCCGAGGCCACCGCCTTCGCCTCGCGCGACTACATCTGGGCCCTGTACCAGGGAAACCGTCTCTCCACCGCAGATCGCCAGTCCACTGTGGACCGCCTGGCCGCGCTGACCGGCCTGTCGGCGGACTACGTCGACCGGGTCAACCTGCGCATCGAGCACATCCGCTTCTTCACCGAGCTGCTGCGCTCGCGGCGACTCACCGTCGGCCGCATCGACGGCCGGTTCACCGGATGGGAGGCCGACTACGGGCGTGAGCACTTCAGCAGCGACCCCTCCATCGACGCCATCACCGGTCCGTACGCCTCCGCGCTGAACCACTACCTGCGCGGGGAGCTCGGCTACCAGAACGACCTGCCCTACGAGGTCCTCTCCGACCGCGTGCGGCCCTGGTCCTACAAGGACTTCGAGAACGCCCACGTCACCGTGGCCGACAAGCTCGCCTCCGCCATGCGGACCAACCGCCACCTGCGCGTGCACATCGCCGCCGGCTACCACGACGGCGCCACCCCCTTCGCCGGCAGCGACTACGTCATCGCTCACCTGGCCATCCCCGAGGAGCTCCGGGCCAACATCGACCTCGCCTACTACGAGGCCGGCCACATGATGTACGTCCACGAGCCCAGCCGCCTCCAACAGTCCGCCGACCTCGCCGCCTTCATCCGCGCCTCCTCCCACCGCTAACCCCACCCCCATGTCAACCCCCTGATGCTTGGAAAGGACCATTCCTCACGTTCAACGTCAGGAATGGTCCTTTCACACAGCGCACGGCGGAACTGTCAGGGGTGCGCGGCAGCATCGACAGCATGAAGCGAGGAACTTGGGCCGCCCACACCGACGAGTTGGTTCGGGCAAGCCGCAACAGTGTCATCCGAGTCCAGAAGCTCCAGGCACTAGGCGTACCCGAGGGCACGTCGTACCGACGATGTCAGCCGGGCGGACCGTGGCGGTGGCTGTTGCCTGGCATCGTCCTCTTGTCCAACGCACAACCAACCAGGCGGCAACAAATCGAGGCTGCCCTACTCCATGGTGGACCTGAGGCGCTGCTCACCGGCTGCGAGGCCGTCCGCGAGCACGGGTTGAGACAGATCCCGGAGATCGACCGCATCCACATACTGGTGCCACAGGGCAGACACATCCGTAGCGCACGCTTTGTCGCTGTGGAGCGCACGATCCATATGCCTGAGGCCGTTCAGAGGCATGCCCTCCGTCTGGCGCCTCTTGATCGCGCGGTCCTTGACGCCGTCCGCCGATGGCGGAGAACCGATCCTGTTCGGGCCTTGCTGGCGGAAGCCGTTCAGCGCGGCCGCTGTCACCCTGGGCAGCTACTGGCCGAACTGGACAGCGGCAGTCGCCGCGGATCCGCTCTGCCGCGCCAGGTGCTTTCGGAGATCAACCAGGGAGCGCGCTCAGTCGCGGAGGCGATTGGCCTCAGGATCTGGCAGGCATCTGGTCTGCCTGCGGCTGTCTGGAACGCGCCCGTCGTCGACGGTGACGGTCGCTTCATCGCCGTTCCAGACGCCTGGTGCGACGAAGTCGCGATGGCATGGGAGATCGACTCGTTCGAGTGGCATTTCAATGCCCGCGGCTACGCCAGAACGGTGGCACGGAACACCAGGTACGCCGGGGCAGGGATCGTAGTGGTCCAGACGCTGCCGTCCCGCCTTCGCGACGATCCCGCCGGGGTGACCGCCGAACTGCGCGCCGCCTACCGGGCTGCCAGCACACGACCTCGGCCACCCGTCCGCTCAGTTCCCTCCAACGCCGCCTAGCCACACCCCATGTTGTGAAAGGACCATTCCTCTCACTGAACGCGAGGAATGGTCCTTTCCAAACAGTGAGGGGTTGACGAGGAGAGGGGGGCGGGGTTAGGGGGTGACCAGGGAGAGGGCGATGCCGTCGAGGATGTCTTTCTCGCTGACGGTGAGGTGGGTGATGCCGGCGTGCTCGGCGAGGTGGTCGGCCAGCACGCGGAGGATGATCGCGCCGCCGCCGATGACGTCGACGCGGCCGGGGTGGATGGTGGGGACGGCGGCCCGCTCGTCGTGGGTCATCGCCAGCAGCCGGTCGCTGACGGAGTGGATCTGGTCGGTGGACAGGGTGGAGAGGTGCGTGGCCAGCACGTCGTAGGACGGCAGGTCCTGGGCGACGGCGGACAGGGTGGTGACGGTGCCGGCGACGCCGATCCAGCTGCGGGCCTTGGCCACGGCGACGGCGTCGAAGGCGGTCTGCAGAACGGAGGCGGCGAGGTCGGAAGCCTCAGAGACCTCCGAGGCGGTGGGCGGGTCATCCCGAAGGCAGCGTTCGGTGATGCGGACGCAGCCGATGTCGACGGACTTGGCCGCCTCGACGCTGGAGTCGAGGGAGCCGAGCACGAGCTCGGTGGAGCCGCCGCCGATGTCGACGACCAGGAACGGCCCGTCGGCGGGGTCGCAGTCGCCGACGGCGCCGGTGAAGGAGAGCCGGGCCTCCTCGTCGCCGCTGATGATCTCGGCCTCGACGCCGAGGACCTCGCGGGTCATGGCGAAGAAGTCGTCCCGGTTGGCGGCGTCGCGGGTGGCGGAGGTGGCGACCATGCGCACGGCCTCGACGCCCTTGCGCCGCAACAGAGCCGTGTAGTCGACGAGGGCGGCACGGGTGCGGTCCAGCGCCTCGGGGGCGAGCCGGCCGGTGGCGTCCACGCCCTGCCCGAGACGCACGATGCGCATCTCGCGGTGGACGTCCCGGAGCGAACTCGATCCGTCGTCCTGAACGGTGACGTCCGCGATGAGCAGACGGATCGAGTTCGTCCCACAGTCGATGGCGGCCACCCGCGAGTGCTTCATGCCACCAAACTTAGCCCGTCAGCTGGTCTTGCTGGTGCTGCTGGGCGTCGTGGTGGTGGTCGGCGTCGGGCAGCCGGGCGGCACGGTCGTCGTGGTGGTCGGCGACGTGGTGCTGGTGGGCGTGGTCGACGGCGGCGTCGGGCACGTCGGCTTCGTGGTGGTGGTCGTCGTGGTCGTGCCGTCAGTGGTGGTCGTGGTGGTGGTCGTCGTCGTGGTCGACCCGGTGGTGGTGGTCGTCGTGGTCGTCGTCGACGTCGGGGTGGTCGTGGTCGTGGTGGTCGACGACGAGGTCGGGTCGGTGGGCGGCGGCGGGTTCGTCGTGGTGACCGTCTGCTTGGGCGGGTTGGTCTGGCCGACGAAGGGCGGCTTGGGTGTCGACTGGATCACCGGGACGCTGGTGTTGTTCGGCAGCGTCTCCACGCCGGTGGCGTACGAGGCGGCCCACGCCAGCACGTTGGCCACGTAGGCGTCGGAGTGGTTGTAGCCGAACACGGCGGCGGCCCGCTGCGCCGGATTGCGCATGTCCCCGCCGCTGGCGCACAGGTAGTTCGCGGCCGCGTAGGCGGAGTCGTAGATGTTGTTCGGGTTCGCGCTGCCGTAGGACTTGGCGTTGGAGATGGCCGCGTACTGGGCCCACGTGGACGGGATGAACTGCATGGGACCGACGGCCTGGTCGTAGACCGGGTTGGTGTCCCACTTGCCGCCGTCGGTGTCGTAGATCAGGGCGAAGCCGCCGCTGCCGTCGAGCACCGGCCCGAGAATGGGCGCGAGCGTGTTGCCCTGGCCGTCCACGGCGCCGCCGCGGGCGTGGTTGGACTCGATGCGGCCGATGCCGGCCAGCAGCGGCCAGTCCATGTGGCAGTTGGGGTTGTGCGCGGCCTCGAGCTTCTCGGCCCGCTGGTAGGCGGCCAGCGCGGCGCCGGGGATGCCGAGGGGGCCGTTGGGCAGACCTAAGGCGTCGGACGCGTCGGTGTTGGCGGGCGTGCCGAGCTGGGTCTGCGGGCCGGGGTTGAGGTTCTGCGGTAGCTGGCCGGTCGCGCCCAGCGGGTTGCGCGGCTGGGGCTGGTTGATCGGCGTCGTGTGCGCGGTGTTGACCCACGCGAACGCGGCGTCCCCGGCGAGCACCATGGGGGCGAGCATCGCGGTCACGGTCACGGCTGCTCGCCATCGCCGCTGGGGTGCGACTCGCGCGGGCTTGGGAGTCCGGGCTCTGACGCTGTGCACACCCACGCGGATCCACGCTCCTCGTCTCGACCACATGACCCAGATGCGATCGTCGCCTACACGCCGTTAGCTCACAGTCAGCCTGCTACACACCCGTCCAGGTGTCACTGCGTAGAGGGAGATTTGCACCTCGGGGACGGCAGAGTAGCCCAAATGGTAGACACAGAGTCACCAAAGATGTCACTGACGTACAGATCCCGGCCTCTTGACGTCAGGCGCAGTCGCCGGCCGGCCAGTCCCCGGCCAGGGCCGCCAGGGCCTCGTCGCCGAACGGGTTGACCCCGGGCCCGCACGCCAGCGCATGGGCGATGTGCACGTGCAGGCACTTGACCCGGCCGGGCATGCCGCCGGCGCTCACCTCGGTGCCCAGCGAGTCGATGGCGTCGCGTTCGGCCAGGTAGGAGCGGTGCGCGGCCAGGTACTGGGCGGCCAGCTCCTCGTCCTCGGCCAGCCGCGCGGTCTGTTCCTTCATCATCCCGGCCGCCTCCAGCCGGCTGGCCAGCGAGGTCAGCCGGGGGCAGGTCAGGTAGTACAGCGTCGGGAACGGCGTGCCGTCCTCCAGCCGCGGCGCGGTCTGCACGACCGAGGGATGGCCGCTGGGACAGCGGTGGGCCACCGCCCGCAGCGCGCGCGGCGCGCGACCGAGCTGCTGGGCGATCACCTCGCGGTCCTCGTCGGTGATCGGTTCCCTGACGCCCGCGGTCACGAGCCACTCCCGGTGATCGAATTCCACAACTGGCCGAACCAGGGCTGGTTGGCCGCCTGCTGCTGCGGCGACCCGTGCTGGTCGGCCAGCTGCCCGTCGCCGGGCAGCTGGACGGTGTACGGCGTCTCCCCCGGCATCACCATGCCGAGCCGGCTGCGGGCCTCGGCCTGGATCTGTGCGGGGTCGGACAACTGCTGCTTGCGCTGCTCCAGCTGCTCGGCCTGGGCCTGGAGCTGGGCCTGCTGGGCCAGCTCCTGCTCGACCTGGGCGTGCTGGGTCAGGTAGGTGCGCAGCGGCACGGCGATGGACAGCGCCAGCGCGCAGACCACCATCGCCAGCACCGCGGCCTGCCGGGTGGCCGACAGCCCGAACGCGCCGCCGGTGCGGGCCCGGTCGGCGGTGCGCCGCGTCCGGGCCGGCCGCGGCGGCGACTCCTGCTCGGAGCCGGCCGGGCGGGCCGTGCGCCGGGCGCGGTCGGAACCGCGACGCTGGCCGGAGGTGGTGTCCTGCCTGCGCCGCGGCTGCCGACCGCGCTCGGGCATGCCGTCAGGCCTCCGCGCTGAACCGCGGGAAGGCCAGCTCGCCGGCGTAGCGGGCGGCGTCACCGAGGGTCTCCTCGATGCGCAGCAGCTGGTTGTACTTGGCGGTGCGCTCGCCGCGGGCCGGCGCGCCGGTCTTGATCTGGCCGACGCCGGTGGCCACGGCCAGGTCGGCGATGGTGGTGTCCTCGGTCTCGCCGGACCGGTGGCTCATCATCGACCGGTAGCCGTAGGAGGTGGCCAGCGCGACCGCGTCCAGCGTCTCGGACAGCGTGCCGATCTGGTTGACCTTCACCAGCAGCGCGTTGGCGGCGCGGCGGGAGATGCCCTCCTCCAGCCGCTCCGGGTTGGTGACGAACAGGTCGTCGCCGACGATCTGGACCTTGTCGCCCAGCTCGGCGGTCAGCTGCACCCAGCCGTCCCAGTCGTCCTCGGACAGCGGGTCCTCGATGGACACCATCGGGTACGAGGAGACCAGCTCGCTGTAGTACGCGGTCATCTGCTCCGCGCTGCGCTTGCTCTGCTCGAAGGTGTACGCGCCGTCCGAGTAGAACTCGGTGGCGGCCACGTCCAGGGCCAGCGCCACGTCGCGGCCCAGCTTGTAGCCGGCCTTCTCGACGGCCACCGCGATCAGGTCCAGCGCCTCACGGTTGCTGGACAGGTTGGGTGCGAAGCCGCCCTCGTCGCCGAGGCCGGTGGCCAGGCCCTTGCTCTTCAGCACGGACTTGAGGGCGTGGTAGACCTCGACGCCCCAGCGCAGGCCCTCGCGGAAGGACTCGGCGCCGATCGGGGCGATCATGAACTCCTGGATGTCCACGTCGGTGTCCGCGTGCGAACCGCCGTTGAGGATGTTCAGCATCGGCACCGGCAGAATGTGCGCGTTGGGGCCGCCCAGGTAGCGGAACAACTCCAGCCCGCTGGACTCGGCGGCGGCCTTGGCCACCGCCAGCGAGACGCCGAGGATGGCGT
Source organism: Kutzneria sp. CA-103260 (assembly GCF_018263855.1). Lineage (GTDB taxonomy): Bacteria > Actinomycetota > Actinomycetes > Mycobacteriales > Pseudonocardiaceae > Kutzneria. Next base: position 7,922,346 of record NZ_CP073318.1, read on the forward strand.
TCGCGCCCAGGCGCCCCTTGTCCGGGGTGCCGTCCAGGTCGACCAGCTTCTGGTCCACCACCCGCTGCTCGACGGCCTCGATGCCGACCAGCTCGGGCCCGATCTCGTCGAGGACGGCGGTGACGGCCTTCTCCACGCCCTTGCCGTTGTACCGGGTCGTGTCGCCGTCGCGCAGCTCGACGGCCTCGTGCTCACCGGTCGACGCGCCGGAGGGCACCGCGGCCCGGGCCAGCGTGCCGTCGTCCAGCGCGACCTCTACCTCGACGGTCGGGTTGCCTCGCGAGTCCAGGATCTCGCGCGCGCCGACCTGCTCGATGACCGCCACAACAGCTCCTATCCAGCGTTCAGGGACTCATCCCGCAACCAGCCTAGCCGGGTGGACTGATCACCCGGAGGCGGCACGCTCACGTGCCGAAACGAGAGCGTAATCATTCTGAATCGAGGGAGAAAGGGGTGAGCTTGCCGAGCACGTCGGGCAGCTGTCCGGTATGGAGCACCCCGAGCCTCCTGGTGGCCCTGGTCATCGCCACGTACAGGTCGTTCGCGCCGCGCGGCGACTCGGTCAGCAGCAGGCCCGGCTCGACCAGCAGCACCGAGTCGAACTCCAGACCCTTGGCCTGGCCGACGGTCAGCACCACCACCGGGCTCTCCAGGTCGTCCCCGCCGACCGGGAACTCGCCGGCCAGCGAACGCGGCACCAGCACCGCGAGCCGGCCGTCGTCCAGCCGCGCCACCTCGCGCTCGACCGCCTTGGCCACCGCGTCCTTGAGGGCGTCGGCGGTGACTTCCTCGTGCCAGGGCGGCAGTCCCGAGTCGCGGACCGAGCTCGGCGGCACCGCGTCCGGATCCAGGCTGGCCAGCACGTCGGTGGCCACGGCCATGATCTCGGCCGGGGTCCGGTAGTTCACGGTGAGCTCGGCCAGCCGCCACCGCTCGGCCACGTACGGGCTGAGCACCTGACCCCACGACGTGGTGCCGGCCAGGTCACCGGTCTGCGCGATGTCGCCGACCACGGTCATGGACCGGCTGGGGCAGCGGCGCATCAGCACCCGCCAGGCCATCTCCGACAGCTCCTGCGCCTCGTCCACGATCACGTGGCCGAAGGTCCAGGTCCGGTCGTCGGCGGCGCGCTCGGCGGCGGTCAGGTAGTCGCTCTGCGCCACGCGGGCGACCAGGGCGTCGGCGTTCAGCATGTCCACGGCCATCAGCACGTCGGGGTCGGACTCGTCCTGGAGGTCCAGGATGTCCAGCACGCCCTGGGCGTAGGCCAGATCCTGCCGGCGCTTGGCCGCGGCGGCGGCCTTGAGGGCGCGGTCGTCCTCGCCCAGCAACTCGGCCGCCTCGTCCAGCAACGGAGCGTCGGCCGGCGTCCACTCCGCGCCGGGGTCGCGGCGCAGCAGCATCCGCTCCTGCGGGGTCAGCGCGCGGCCGGCGGCGTTGAGCCGCTTCTCGGACGCGTACAGGTCGGTGAGCAACTGCTCCGGGGTCAGGATCGGCCACAGCTTGTCGATGGCGCCCATCACCCGGTCGTCCTCGCGGAGCTCGGCGCGGATGTCGGCGACGTCGTCGGCGTCCAGGAACTGCGAGCCGAGCCGGTTGGCCACCAGCCGGGCCAGTGCGCCGATGATCTCCCGCTCGAACACCGGCCGGGCCGCGTTGTGCGGGCGGCGCGAGCGCCGGGCCCGGCCGCGGGCGTCGGCCAGGGTCTTGCGGTCCAGCACCAGCGTGTCGCGCTCGTGCGGGATCTCGATGCCGTCGCGCGGCACCCACTGCCGGTCCCGCACCGCGGCGGCCAGCACGTCGGCCATGGCCAGCCGGCCCTTGACCGCGCTGACCTCGACCGGCTCGGCGCCGACGGCCTTGAGCCCCGGGTAGAGCTCGCCGACGGTGTTGAGCAGCACGCCGGTCTCGCCCAGCGACGGCAGCACCTGGCTGATGTAGTTGAGGAAGGTGGAGTTGGGGCCGACCACGAGCACACCGCGCTTCTCCAGCTGGCGGCGGTGGGTGTAGAGCAGGTAGGCGGCGCGGTGCAGGGCCACCGCGGTCTTGCCGGTGCCCGGACCGCCCTGCACGACCAGCACGCCGTTCAGCTCGGACCGGATGATCTTGTCCTGCTCGGCCTGGATGGTGGCGACGATGTCGCTCATCCGCCCGGTGCGGCTGGCGCCGACCGCCGCCAGCAGGGTCGCCTCGCCGACCAGGCCCTCGTTGCGGCCCGGCACCGCCTGGGCCAGGTCCAGCACCTCGTCGTCGAGGCCGACGACGTCGCGGCGGCGGGTGCGGATGTGCCGGCGGCGGGTCACGCCGTCCGGCGAGGCAGCCGTGGCGAGGTAGAACGGACGGGCGGCGGGCGCCCGCCAGTCCATCAGCAGCGGCTCGTAGTCCCCCTCGGTGCGGAAGATGCCGATTCGCCCGATGTGCTGATGCTCGCCGTCCTCGAAATCCAGCCGGCCGAAACACAGGCCGTTCTCGACCGCGCTGTACTGGGCCAGATCGCTCGAGTGCATCGCCGTCGCGGTGTCCCGCTCGGATCGGGCCTGCGGCGTGCCGCCCGATTCCAGCAGCACCCGGGCCAGCCGGCGCGACGTCTGTTCCCGGAGGTCGTCGAGCCGACCGTAGAGCATCGACACGTATTCCTGCTCACGGCCGATTTCCTCGGTGTCGGGAATACTCGCAGGGCTTGACAACTGTCCTCACTCACCGTTATTCTCTGGCCTAGCCACGTTTTTCGTGTTGCATATCCGTGTGTTCAGACCGGTAAATCTATCAAACCGCTGGTCGCGCGCGCCACCTGTCGCCGGTGTTGTGCCCGGATGGTCCATCGAACTCACAGCCGATCTTGCGTACTGTGGGAACGACCATGAGCGACAGCACCTTCGAGGCGTTCCGACGGGCCGAGGCGCTGGTGTCGAACGGCCGTCCGCTGGACGCGCTGCGCGAGCTGCGCCCGGTGCTCGACGCCGAGCCCGACCTGCCGAGCGTGGTGCAGCTCGCGGGCCGCGCCTACCTCAACTCCGCCCAGTTCCGGCGGGCCGAAGAGGCCTTCAGCCGGCTCATCGAGATGGACCCCAGCGACCACTACTCGCTGTTCGCGCTGGGCAAGACCCTGCAACGGCAGGGCCGGTTCAGCGAGGCGATCACCAAGCTGCGGCTGGCCGTGGCCATGAGCCCGCTGCCCGAGTACCAGGAAGCCCTGGGCGAGGTCAGCGCCCGGCTGGCGCTGGGCCGCGGCGACGCGCAGGCCGGCAACTAGGTTTGCGTGTCTCCAAGACACCCAAACCACACCGACTCGGGTCTTCAACGACCGCAAACCCCCGGGCCTGTTCAGCGCGTTTGTCGTGGTTGGAGACGCCCTTGCCAGGGGTTTGTAGGTCTTGGAGACTCCCAAACCGTTAGAGGCCCTGGCCGAGGCTGACCTTGCCGTAGGCGTCGGCGTTGCTGAAGACCTCCTGGCCGTAGGCCGTGGAGTTGTTGTACGCCAGCACCCCGTCCCACCAGTCCTTCGGCACGGCCAGGTCGCCGCCCATCGCGCACAGGTAGCGGCCCGCGGTCATCGCGGCGTCGTCGATGTTCTGCGGGTCGGGGGCCTTGCCGTCGCCGCTGGCTCGCACGCCCCAGCGGTGCCAGGTGGCCGGCGCGAACTGCATGGGGCCGACGGCGTGGTCCCACTTGGTGTCCCCGTCCAGCGCGCCCTTGTCGGTGTCGGGCACGGCCAGGAAGCCGGGTGAGCCGTCCAGCGCCGGGCCGATGATCGGCTTGGACTCCTCGCCGCTGTCCAGCACGGTGGCCCCGCCGTAGCGGCCGTGCTTGGACTCGACCCGGCCGACGCCGGCCAGCGTGGCCCAGGTGAGGTGGCAGGCCGGGTTCTTGGCCTGGTAGGCCAGGTCGGCGTTGGCGTAGGCGACCAGCACCCGCTCGGGCACGTCCGTGTAGTAGGAGACCCGCTTGATCCAGCCCTGGAAGTTCTCCTGCGGCACCTTGGTCTGGGCGGCCGGCACCGGGGTGGCCGGGCCGGGAATGGCCGAGCCCCTGGCCACCCCCAGCGGCGGCACCTCGAACGGCGGCGGGCCGGACGGCCCGGACGGGGCCGGCGGCGCGGGGTGGCTCAGCCAGTTCACGGCGTAGATCGCGCCGGCCCCCAACGCCAGCACCAGCGCGATCAGGAAGACCTTGCCGAACAGCTCCCCGCCCCGGCCCCGTCGGGGCGGGCGCGGTCTCGGCGTGGATGGCGACTCGGCCGGCGAGCGCGGAGGGGTCGAGTAGGCCATGCGCCCCAGGCTACGTGGCCAAAGGGGATTGACGCCGCGGCCAGTGCCGGCGCCAATCGTCGGCGGTCAACCGGGTCGGGTCCAGTCCGGCGGACTTGGCCGAGAGCTCCGCGGCCCGCACGTCCCGCTCGAACCGCCGGGCCACCGCCCGCAGCTCGCTCTCCGGGTCCTCGCCGGCCAGCTTGGCCACGGCGGTCACGCCGAACAGCGTGGCCCCGGTGTCGTCGCCGGAAGGCAGCAGGTCCACCGGCAGGCCGACGCGGGCCACCCGCTGGGTGAGCTTGGCCGCCAGCGACACCGCGGGCTGGCCGAGGGCCACCCCGTCCACGCTGGACTCGCGCTTCTTCTCAGCCTGCTTGAGTTCTTCCCACCGCCGGTCGTGGTGGTCGAGCTCGAAACCCGGCTCCTCGGTGGCGAACACGTGCGGATGCCGTCCGACCAGCTTGTCCACCAGATCGCCGGCGACCTGGTCGATCGTGAACGGGTCCGCGCCGTGCTCGGCCGCCACCCGGGCGTGGAACAGCACCTGGAGCAGCACGTCGCCGAGCTCCTCGCGCAGCGCCTTGCGGTCCCCGTCCTCGATGGCCTCCAGCAGCTCGTAGGTCTCCTCGACCAGGTACTGCCGCAGTGAGTCGTGGGTCTGCTCGGCGTCCCACGGGCAACCGCCGGGCGAACGCAGCCGGTCCATCACCGCGGCCGCGTCCAGCAGGCCCGAGCCGGCCGGCTCGGGCGTGTCGATCCGGGTCGCGCCGGCGGCGAGCAGCGCGGCCGCCGCCGGCTCGGTGGCGTCAGCCGCGATCAGCACCAGGTCGGCGTCGACGGCCAGCTCCTCGGCCGCCACCTCGACGGCGCCGAGGGACTGCCGCAGCTGCTCGGGCACGTCCTTGCCGGCCCGCACCTCGGCGGCGGTCCGCAGCGCGGGCAGCGCGGCGGCCGGCAGCACGCCGGGCAGGCGCGGGCTGAGCAGGACGACAACGGCGGTCACTGGTTCGCGGCCCGGACCGTCTTCATGATCGACGACGACTCGCCCGCACTGGGCGAGACGAAGCCGGTCAACGGCTCCCAGACGCCGAAACGCGGGTTGAGCGTGACGCCGACCTGCTGGGCGTAGCGCACCATCTGCGACTGGCCGAAGCCGGCGGCGATCTGGCTGACGTCCTGGCCGCCGGTGGTGTCCCCGGCGTTGTCCGAGCGCTTGATCACGTAGGCGACGACCCAGATGTTCTCCTGCTGCACCGGGAAGGCCAGGACCGAGCCGGCGTTGGCGGCGAACATCGGGCCCAGCTCCTGCGGCGTGGTCGCCGGCGAGCCGGTCTGGTTGACCGTCGACTTGGGGGCGCTGCCGTCCTGGCTCTGCGCGCCGGCCATCGCCGCGGTGAAAATCTGGGCGTGCTGGCCGGGGTTGGCCACGACCTTGTCCACCAGCGCCTGCGCGCCGTTGCGGTCCTGGGTTACGGCGTAGTCGAAGGTGACGCTGGTGGTGCGGACCTGCTTGGCGCCGATGGCGTTCCACAGCAGCGAGTCGCGCAGGTAGCCCTTGAGCAGGTCGCCCTTGACCGGGATGTTCGCGGTGTCGCTGAACGAGGGCAGCTGGCCGGAGGCCGTCTGCTGGGTGTAGGCGCGGTCCACCTGCTCCTCGTTGACCTTCACACCCAGCTTGGCCGCCAGCTGCTTGGTCACCTCGTCCCAGACCGCAAGCTGGACGACCGTCCGGGCGATCGGCGGGAAGGTGCTCGGCTTCTGCTGCTGCAGCTGCCGGGCGGCCGCGTTGTCGGCCAGCACGCTGGTGATGTCGGCCTGGACCGTGTCCAGGCTGACCGTGCTGCCGCCCACCACGGCCGCGGCGCCGATCTCACCACCCGGGCCGGCGCCACAACCGGTGACCAGGGCGCCGACGGCGGCGCACGCGGCGAGAACGGCGATGGGACGGCGAATGGCGATCGTCACAGTGCGCACTCTCTCACAGCGATGATGATCTCAACCAGCCACTACCGGCTTGGGATTTCCGATCAGCGACTCGACGAAGTGGGCACACCAGTCCAGCAACTCGGTGTCCCGCAGCGGCGGCGCGCCGATCCGGCCGCCGGCCGGGCCCTCGGTCGGGCGGGGCACCGACACGATGTGGGTGGCCGCCTTGTACGTCGCCTTCGGGTACAGCCGCTTCATCCGGACCAGCTGCGAGTCCAGCAGCTCCATCGGCGCGAACCGGATGGAGCTGGCCTGGGTGGCCACCTCGGTGACGCCGAGGCGGCGGCAGGTCTGGCGGAACCGAGCCACCGCCAGCAGCCGCTCCACCGGGGCCGGCGGCTGGCCGTAGCGGTCCTGGAGCTCTTCCTTGACCGCCGCCAGCGCCGCGTCGTCGACGGCGGCCGCGATCTTGCGGTAGGCCTCCAGCCGCAGCCGCTCCCCCGGCACGTAGTCGTGCGGGATGTGCGCGTCGATGGGCAGGTCGACCCGGACCTCGGCCAGCTCCTCGCCGTCCTCCTCGCTCGGCGCGCCGGCGCTCTTGCGGAACGCCTCCACGGCCTCGCCGACCAAGCGGACATAGAGGTCGAAGCCGACGCCGGCGATGTGTCCGGACTGCTCGGCGCCCAGGATGTTGCCGGCGCCGCGGATCTCCAGGTCCTTCATCGCCACCGCCATGCCCGCGCCGAGCTCGGTGTTCTGGGCGATGGTGGCCAGCCGGTCGTGCGCGGTCTCGGTGAGCGTGCCGTCCGGCGGGTACAGGAAGTAGGCGTAGCCGCGCTCGCGGGCCCGGCCGACCCGGCCGCGCAGCTGGTGCAGCTGGGCCAGGCCGAGCATGTCGCCGCGCTCCACGATCAGCGTGTTGGCGTTGGAGATGTCCAGGCCGGTCTCGACGATCGTGGTGCAGACCAGGACGTCGAACTCGCGCTCCCAGAAGCCCTCGATGATCTTCTCCAGGCGCTCCTCGTTCATCTGGCCGTGCGCGGTGGCCACCCGGGCCTCCGGCACCAGCTCGCGCAGCCGGCGGGCGGCCCGCTCGATCGAGGACACCCGGTTGTGCACGAAGAAGACCTGGCCGTCGCGCAGCAGCTCGCGGCGGATGGCCGCGCCGACCTGCTTGTCGTCGTAGGCGCCGACGTAGGTGAGGATCGGGTGCCGCTCCTCGGGCGGGGTGAGGATGGTGGACATCTCGCGGATGCCGGCCAGGCTCATCTCCAGGGTCCGCGGGATCGGGGTGGCCGACATGGTCAGCACGTCCACGTGCGTGCGCAGGGCCTTGATGTGCTCCTTGTGCTCGACGCCGAAGCGCTGCTCCTCGTCCACGATGACCAGGCCGAGGTCCTTGTAGCGCAGGCCGGTCTGCAGCAGCCGGTGGGTGCCGATGACGATGTCCACCTCGCCGTCGGCCAGCCCGGCCACCACCTTCTCCGACTCCAGCGGGTCGGTGAACCGGGACAGGCCCCGGACGTTGACCGGGAACTGCCGCATCCGCTCGCTGAACGTGTTGAGGTGCTGCTGGGCCAGCAGCGTGGTCGGCACCAGCACCGCCACCTGCTTGCCGTCCTGCACCGCCTTGAACGCGGCCCGGACGGCGATCTCGGTCTTGCCGTAGCCGACGTCGCCGCAGATCACCCGGTCCATCGGGACCGCGCGCTCCATGTCCCCCTTCACCTCGTCGATGGCCGCCAGCTGGTCGGCCGTCTCGGTGAACGGGAAGGCGTCCTCCAGCTCGCGCTGCCACGGCGTGTCCGGGCCGAAGGCGTGGCCGGGCGCGGACTGCCGGGCCGCGTACAGCTGCACCAGCTCGGCGGCGATCTGCTTGACCGCCTTCTTGGCCTTGGCCTTGGTGTTCTTCCAGTCCGAGCCGCCGAGCTTGTTCAACGTGGGCAGCTCGCCGCCGACGTAGCGGGAGACCTCGTCGAGCTGGTCGGTCGGCACGAACAGGCGGTCGCCGGGCTGGCCGCGCTTGCTGGCCGCGTACTCCAGCACCAGGTACTCGCGGGTGGCGCCGGCCACCGTGCGCTGCACCATCTCCACGTAGCGGCCGATGCCGTGCTGCTCGTGCACCACGTAGTCGCCGGGCTTGAGGGCCAGCGGGTCGACCGCGTTGCGGCGGCGGGACGGCATCTTGCGCATGTCCCGAGTGGACGTGCCGCCGCGACCGCCGGTCAGGTCGGTCTCGGTGATCACCACCAGGCTCAGGCCACTGGCCAGGAAGCCGTCCTCCAGGGAGCCGCGGGCGACCGTCACCACGCCCGGCTCCGGGGCCTCGCTCAGGCCGTTCTCCGCGAGCCGGGCCGGCACCTCCGCCTCGGCCATCTGCTCCACGGCCCGCTGCGCCGTGCCGGTTCCCGGCACCACCAGCACCGCCGTGCCGCCGGCCGCCGCGTGCGCGCGCAGATCGGTGAAGGCCCGGTCCACATCGCCCCGGTAGGCCTCCACCGGCGCGATGTCCAGGCGCAGCACGCCTTCCGCGTCGGTGGTGAGCTGGCTCAGCGTCCACCAGGAGCGGCCGCTGTCCACTGTGGTCGTCGCGACGTCGGCCAACGCCCGGTAGGCCGAGGCCCCCAGGTCGATCGGGGCCTTGCCGCCGCCCGCCGCCGCCATCCACGACGCCTCAAGGAATTCCTGGCCGGTGCGGACCAGGTCCTGGGCCCGGGTGCGGATCTTCTCCGGGTCGTTGACCAGCACGATCGTGCCGGCCGGCACGACCTCCGTGAGCAGCTGGAGCTCGCCTCGGCACAGCGCCGGGATCAGCGCCTCCATGCCCTCCACCGCGATGCCGTTGGACAGCTTGTCCAGCATCTCCGCCAGCTGCGCGTCGGCCTGGTGCTCGGCCGCCAGCTCCGCCGCCTTCGCCTTGACGTCGTCGGTCAGCAGCAGCTCTCGGCAGGGCGGGGCTGTGAAGGCCTGGATCTCGCCCGGCAGCGACCGCTGGTCGGCCACCGAGAACGGCCGGATCTCGCTCACCTCGTCGCCCCAGAACTCCACCCGGACCGGGTGCTCCGAGGTCGGTGGGAAGACGTCCAGGATGCCGCCGCGGACCGCGAACTCGCCGCGCTTCTCCACCATGTCCACGCGGACGTAGGCCAGCTCGGCCAGGCGCTCCACCAGCTGCTCGAAGTCGTGCTCCGCGCCGACCGCCAGGTGCACCGGGGCCAGCTCGCCCAGGCTCGGGGCCATTGGCTGGATCAGGCTGCGGACCGTGGCCACGACCACCTTCACCTGGCCGGCCGGGTGCTCCTCCGGGTGGGCCAGCCGCCTGAGCACTTCCAGCCGTCGACCCACCGTGTCCGCCCGGGGCGACAGCCGCTCGTGCGGCAGCGTCTCCCAGGACGGGAACAGCTCCACCGCCCCGTCTCCCAGCAGGTCCTTGGCGATCGCCCCCAACTCTTCGGCCTCTCGGCCCGTCGCCGTGATCGCCAGCACCGGCCGCTCCGTGGCCAGCGCCGCCACCAGCAGCGACCGGCCCGCCGGCGGCCCCTCCAACTCCAGGCGCGGCGCTCCCACCGCCCCCAGCGCCTCACGCAGCGACTTGTCCGCGAGCACGGCGGTCAGCAGACCGGACAGTCGGCCGGGCTGGGTCACTTCGACAGTCCCCCTCGGGTGCGCTTCGACACGCCGCCAAGCCTAGGACGCCACCCCGACAAGAACCGTCCGTGGTCTGAAAGGCCTGGTCAGCGCGATATGCGGGGACGTGGTCACCCGCCGGTCCCGCGCACGTTAGCAGTGCCGGCGGCCATCGCGGGTGTGGATTTCCCGGGAAAACGGCTTGCCGGCGGTCCGTACGGTCAGGAGGGAAATGAGCGAGAAGACGATCAACGCCGCCTACGACGAGCGGCTCATCACCGTGTACCAGGCCTACCACCCGGCCATCGCCGAGGCGGCGCTGGCCGCCGGGGCGTTCGTGCCGCCGTTCAGCCGGACCCGGATGACCTGGATCAAGCCGTCCTTCCGGTGGATGATGCACCGGTCCAGCTGGGCCACCGCCCCCGGCCAGGAACGGGTGCTGGCCATCCGGATCAGCCGTGCCGGCTTCGACTGGGCCGTGGCCAACGCCTGCCTGAGCGCCTACGACGCGACTGTCCACACCAGCCACGAGCAATGGCGTCGGCAGCTCAAGGGCAGCCCGGTGCGGGTGCAGTGGGATCCCGACCGGGACGTGCGGATGCAGACGCTGCCGTACCGGGCGATCCAGATCGGACTCAAGGGCGTGGCGCTGGAGCGCTACGTCGACGAATGGACCCACGACATCACCGACGTGACGGCTTCGGCGCACGAGGTCCGTGACCCGGTCCGCGCCGGGCAGGTCGACCGCGCGGAAAGGTTGCGCCCCAAGGAAAGGCCCTCCGTCTAGGCTTGGACAAATGACGGCGGAGCAGGCACGGGCGAGGTTCCGGGACGGACTGGTGACGCCGACGGCCGGCATGGCGGCCGGCCACACCCAGGCGAACCTGATCGCGGTGCCGGCCGACTGGGCGTACGAGGTGCTGCTGTTCGCGCAGCGCAACCCCAAGCCCTGTCCGGTGCTGGACGTCAGCGATCCCGGCAGTCCCCGCACGGTGCTGGCCCCGGACGCCGATCTCCGGACCGACCTGCCGGCCTACCGGATCTGGGTGGACGGCGCGCTGGCCGAGGAATGCCCTGATGCCACGGAGTTCTGGCGGGACGACCTCGTCGCAGTGCTGATCGGGTGCAGCTTCACCTTCGAATCGGCACTCCGGGACGCCGGCATCCCGTTGCGGGGCACGAACGTCCCGATGTACGTCACCAACCGCCAGTGCCGACCGACGACCAGGCTCCGGGGTCCCCTGGTCGTCAGCATGCGGCCCGTCCCAGCCGAACTCGTGGCCACGGCGATCGAGGTGACCCGCCTGATGCCCGCCGTGCACGGATCCCCGGTGCACAGCGGGGATCCGTCGGAGCTGGGGATATCTGACCTGCAAAACCCGGATTTCGGTGTGCCCGTTGAGGTTCGGCCTGGCGAGGTGCCGGTGTTCTGGGCCTGCGGCGTCACCCCGCAGGCGGCGGTGATGGCGTCCAAACCGCCGTTCGCGATCACTCACGCGCCGGGGCACATGTTCATCACCGACGCACTGGACGCGGATTACCGGATCTGACTTGCAAGGACAGTCGGCCACTCAACCATCCAGAATCAAGAACAATACATGCCCGATTGGTGCCCCAAGTGCAGTTGATCACGTTCGAGCAGATCGTAGCGCCATTCTTCGCCGACGACTGGGAAGATCCCACCGGCGACCGGGACGAGCCGCGGTTCCGACGTCAATTCACTGACGACATAGCCATCACCGTCGGACTCAACCCCGTCACCCGTGAGAGCAGCGTGCGGTTCTCACCGAGCCTTGGCGTGCAGCATGTCGCCACGAGTCGCCTGGCAACCGAGTTTCTCGGCCGTCCGCCGGACGCCGGGGTGACCCTGAGCTCAACGGGCATCACTGTGGAAGATGTCTTGCATAGGAACGGTTTCACCTTCATGACCACGTTCGAACGGTGGCAGATCACCTCGCCACAGCAGAGCGTCACCGTGGCCGAGACGATCTACAACGACGTCGTCGAGTACGGACTTCCCGAATTCAGCGCGGTTCGGTCGCTCGGCGACCTCATCGAGCGTTTGCGGGGCGAACGCCGGCACCAGATGCAGACAGGGCACTTGGCCATCGCATGTGCCCTGGCCGACAGTCAGGTCGAGGCCGAGAGTGCGCTACGGGAGTTCGCCGCACCGATGCAGAAGCAACAGGGTGCGATGCTCGATCAGACACGACGCTTCATCACGGGGTTCGTGGAACACTTCGGTTTCGGCGCCGAACACGTGAATTAGCCGCCGTCACCGCGTCCGGAGCCGGGGCTTGCCCTCCAGGTGGGACAGGCCGTTCCACGCCAGGTTCACCAGGTGGGCGGCGACCTCGTCCTTCTTGGGCTTGCGCACCTCCAGCCACCACTGCCCGGTCAGCGCCACCATCCCCACCAGGGCCTGGGCGTAGAGGCCGGCCAGCTTGGGTTCGTAGCCGCGGGCGTCGAAGTGCAGGCCGAGGATGTGCTCGACCTGGCTGGCGATGTCGTTGAGCAGGCTGGAGAAGGTGCCGCTGGCGCTGGCCACCGGGGAGTCCCGGACCATGATCCGGAAGCCGTCGCTGGAGCCCTCGATGTAGTTGAGCAGGGCCCGGGCGGCCTTCTCCAGGAGCTCGCGGGGGTGCCCGTCGCCGTCGCCGAGGACGGCGACGACGGAGTCGAGCAGGTACTGCATCTCACGGTCGACGACGACGGCGTAGACGCCTTCCTTGCCGCCGAAGTGCTCGTACACCACGGGCTTGGACACGCCGGCCCGGTGGGCGATCTCCTCGATGGAGGTGCCGTCGAAGCCCTTCTCGGCGAACAGCTCCCGGGCCACGTCCAGCAGCTGCTGCCGGCGCTCCTTGCCGGTCATGCGCACGCGTGTCACAGGGGCGACGCCATCCGCGTCGCCCCTGGTGTCACGAGTCCTGCGCCGGGCCGCCATTGGCAGCCACGATATGTCACCTACTTGGCGGCGCTGATCCTGGCCAGCCGCTGCGGGCTCGGCCACCGCACGTTCCACGCCCAGCCGAGCTTCTCGAAGATCCAGATCGTGCGGGCGGAGATGTCGATCTGACCGCGCTGCACGCCGTGGCGGGCCGAGGTGGGGTCGGCGTGGTGCAGGTTGTGCCACGACTCGCCGAACGACAGGATCGCCAGCGGCCAGAAGTTGGCCGACTTGTCGCGGGCGGCGAACGGCCGCTCGCCGATCATGTGGCAGATGGAGTTCACGGACCAGGTCACGTGGTGCAGCACGGCCACCCGGACCAGGCCGGCCCAGAAGAAGGCGGTCAGCGCGCCGGCCCAGGACCAGCTGATCAGGCCGCCAAGCACGGCCGGGGCCAGCAGGCTGACCGCGGTCCACACCGGGAACAGCCGGTCGACCCGGACCAGGCCCTCGTCGGCGACGAGGTCGGGGGCGAAGCGGTCCCGGTTGGTCAGGTCCCGGTCGTACAGCCAGCCCATGTGCGCGTGCCAGAAGCCGCGGGCCAACGCGACCGGCCCGGTGCCGAACAGCCACGGCGAGTGCGGGTCGCCCTCGCGGTCGGAGAAGGCGTGGTGCCGGCGGTGGTCGGCGACCCACTTGATCACCGAGCCCTGCAGCGACATGCTGCCGGCGATGGCCAGGGCGATCCGCAGGCCGCGCTTGGCCTTGAAGGAGCCGTGGGTGAAGTAGCGGTGGTAGCCGACGGTCACGCCCATGCCGCTGATGCAGAAGAACACGGCGGCGATCGCGATGTCGACCCAGCTCAACCCCCAGCCCCAGGCCAGCGGGACGGCGGCGACCAACGCGACGAATGGCACGATGGTGAAGATGTAGATGAGGGCCTGCTCGGTGTTGCCATTACGGCCTTCGAGCATCGGCTTCGGCCCCCCGCCGGCCGCTTCCCTTGGCTTCTCCAGGGCTGTGGTCATACCGTGCACCTCGCGGTCAGTTTAAATTGCTTGACTTAGGCGTACCTTGCCTACGGAACCGTAACTTACGCCAGCGTAGGTTGTACCGGCCGGGAATACCAGCCCGTGCGGCGACGTTGTCTTCATCTTCACAGGATCGACAGGCGGTCAGCTTCTCCGTGCCATCACAAGGCGTACGCGGCAATCGGCCTCTCCGGTTCGCCCTGGTCACCATCCCGGTACTGCTGGTCATCGCCGTGCTCGCGCTGCTCGGGATCGGCTGGTACTACAGCGACCAGCTGCTCGATCCGGCCCAGGCGCGACCCGGCTATCCGGACGTGTCGCTCGGTCCAACGACTGTCGGCGGTGTGAGTTCCATCGCACTGCGAAAAGCGGCCGACACCACAAACGCCGGCGAGTGGGCGGTGCTCTGGTCGGGCGGCTACGTCCAGGTCGGCGAGGTGCTCTCGGACCGCGACGGCACGACCGTGCGCAAGCTGCTCAAGGGCCAGGCCCCGCCGGCCGGCACGCCGGTCCGGTTCAGCCCGCAGATGTGGCCGGGCGACCCGAAGTCCGCGCTGGGGCTGGATTTCCAGCATGTGAACGTGCCGACGGAGCTCGGCCCGATGCCGGCCTGGCTCACTCCCGGCACCACCAACACCTGGGTGATCGCCATCCACGGTCGCGGCGGCACCCCGGAGGAGACGCTGCGGGCCATCCCGCCCCTGCACCAGCTGGGCCTGTCGGTGCTGTCCATCACCTATCGCAACGACAGCGGCGCGCCCCCGTCCCCCGACGGCTTCTTCCATCTGGGCGACTCCGAATGGCAGGACGTGGAGTCGGCCATGAAGTACGCGACCGCCCACGGCGCCAGGCACACCGTGCTCTACGGCTGGTCGATGGGCGGCGCGATCGCCGAGCAGCTGCTGGCCCGGTCACCACTGGCCAGCCAGGTGGACGCCGTCGTGCTGGACGCGCCGGCGGTCAGCTGGGGCAAGACGTTGGTGTTGCAGGCCCAGAACCGCGGCCTGCCGCTGACCGGTCTGCTCACCTGGGACGCCGAGCTGGTCTCCGGCTGGCGGGCCGGCATCGACTTCGGCCGGATGGAGCTGATCGACTCCCCGCCCGCGCACCGGCCGCCCACGCTGCTGTTCCACGGCTCGGCCGACGGCACTGTCCCCGTGCAGGCCTCCCGCGACCTGGCCGCCGCGGCGGGCCGGCTGGACTGGCCGCTGACCTACGTGGAGGTGCCGAACGCCGAGCACACGGCCGCCTGGAACGTGGACCCGACGGGCTACGAAGGCCACCTCAGGGACTTCTTGGGCAGCCGCCCTGACCTGACGAGGTGAGACGTGACAACATGGGGGCAGGCAACAACCCGGTCCGCTGTGGTGTAACGGCAGCACCTTGGATTTTGGTTCCAATGGTTCAGGTTCGAATCCTGGCAGCGGAGCATCGGTAAGGAGTCGAAGCTGCACGAGGACACGGTCGCTCAGCCTGAGGACAGCGCTCCGGCGCTGGCCGAGATGTCGGACGCGTGGCTGGTCGGACGCGCCCGAGAGCTGGCGATGTCCTCCGGCGGCGACGTCGAGGGTCGGTCCGACGCGGCGGTGGCCGAGGCCGACCGCCTGCTGGCCGAGGCCCAGCGGCGCGGCGAGCCGCGCATGGTCGCCCAGGTGCTGCGGACCAGCTGCCTGGTCCGGCTGTCCGGCGCGCACCCCACCAACGAGACCGACCCGCTGCTCGACGAGATGGTCGCGCACACCCGCCGGCACGGCCTGACCGTGATGGAGGCGGGCGCGCACGCGCTGCGGGGCCGGCGGCTGTTCCTCGGCGGCTACGAGGACGAGGCGCTCACCTCGGCCGCGCGGGCGCTGGCCATCCTGGACGAGGACCTCACCCCGGACACCCTGATCGGCGTCCGGTCCTGGACCCGGCTGCTGTCCGCGGTGCTGGTCGACATCGGCCAGCTGCTCAGCCAGCTCGGCGTGTACGAGATCGCGGCCGGCGTGTTCAACCGGGCCGGCGCGGCCATCCGCGGCGACGGCGGCCCGTACGAGATCGCCGAGCACATGATCAACCAGACCCGGCTGCTGCTGGGCTGGGGCCTGCGGCTGGAGCGGGTCGGCCAGTACGACAAGGCGGCCGAGAAGTTCCTCACCGCCTCGGCCATCGCCGCCGCGGCCGAGGTGCCGTGGCGCAACTCGCAGCCGACCCGGCTGTCCGAGGCGCCGGCCGCCGAGCAGCTGCCGGTGGTCGGGGCCGCGCACGCGCTGGCCCGGCCCGGCGCCGAGCACATCGACCGGCTGCGTGGGCTGACCGACCGGGCGGCCTCGCCCCGTGAACTGATCATGGTGTCGATCGCCCTCGCTCGCTGCCTCGAACGCGAGGAGCACTTCTCCGAGGCGATCCACGTGCTGGCCGGCGCGGCCGACCGGCTGCTGCACGACACCACCGAGAACACCCTGCGGCTGTGCCTGATGCGGGAGTTCGCCCGACTGTCCGGTTCGGAGCAGACCGAGATCGGGGCCAACGCCCTGGAGCAGTACGCCACCGAGCTCGAACACGAGATGTGGCAGATGGGCGAGTCCAAGGTGACGAGCCTGCAGACCCGACGCGAGCACGAGCGGCTGTCCCGTGAGCACGGTGCGATCTCCCAGCAGGCGAAGCAGGACCCGCTGACCGGGCTGCCCAACCGCCGCGCGCTGGACGAGCGGCTGGAGGCCCTGGTGGCCGCGCCCGGCGACCAGCCGCTGGCCGTCGCGCTCGTCGACCTCGACGGGTTCAAGGGCGTGAACGACCGGGCCTCGCACGCCGAGGGCGACGACGTGCTGCGGGTGGTGGCCAGCACGCTGCGCAGCGCCGTCCGCGGCGACGACATGGTCGCCCGCTACGGCGGCGACGAGTTCGTGGTGCTGCTGCCCGGCGCCCCGCTCAGCGCGGCCGAGGCGGCGCTGAGCCGGGCCGTGGACGCGGTCGCCCGGCTGCCCATGGACCTGTCCCGCGGTGTGACGTTGTCGATCGGCGTCATCGCGCTCCGTCCACAGGAGAGCGCCGCCCAGGCGCTGGCCCGGGCCGACGCGGCCATGTACCTGGCCAAGCGCGACGGCGGCAACGGCGTCGCGGCCGTGGCCGGGGACGCTGTGAGCGAGCCCAACAGCCGGTCGGCCGTGGCGGTGGATGGCGCACCGTAGGATCGTCGTCATCCAAGGCGTCGACTCCTAGGGAGCAGGTCCATGCCTCAGGGCGGACAGGTCAGCACCATCGTGCTCGCAGCGGGTGAGGGCACCCGGATGCGGTCGGCGACACCGAAGGTGCTGCACCGGATCGCCGGCCGAGCCCTCGTCGAGCACGCGGTGCGCGCCGCCGTCGGCGTGGACCCGGACCACCTGGTGGTTGTCGTCGGGCACGGCCGGCAGGCGGTCGCCGAGCACCTGGACGGGCTGTCCGGGGACATCGACCGCAAGATCACCGTTGCCGTCCAGGAGGAACAGCGCGGCACCGGGCACGCCGTCGGCTGCGCCCTGGCCGCGCTGCCCGAGGTCGAGACCGGCACCACCGTCGTCACCTACGGCGACGTGCCGCTGCTGGACGGCGAGACGCTCGGCCAGCTGCTGGCCGAGCACCACTCGGCCGGCAACGCCGTGACGGTGCTCACCGCCGTGGTGCCCGAGCCGCACGGCTATGGCCGGATCCTGCGCGACAGCGACGGCAACGTGCTGGAGATCGTCGAGCAGAAGGACGCCACTCCCGAGCAGGCGGCCATCACCGAGATCAACTCGGGTATCTACGTCTTCGACACCGCCGTGCTGCGCGACGGCCTGTCCCGACTGACCACCGACAACGCCCAGGGCGAGCTGTACCTGACCGACGTGCTGGCCATCGCCCGCCGCGACGGGCGGCCGGTCGGCGCGCTCATCTGCGCCGACGAGTGGCTGGTCGAGGGGGTCAACGACCGCGTGCAGCTGGCCCGGCTCGGCGCCGAGTTCAACCGGCGGCTGGTCGAGAACTGGATGCGAGCCGGCGTCACGATGATCGATCCGGGCAGCGTCTGGCTGGACGCCGACGTCGCGCTGGCCCGGGACGTGCTCATCGAGCCGAACGTGCAGCTGCGAGCCGGCACCGCGGTGTACGAGGGCGCGGTCATCGGCCCGGACACCACGCTGAGCAACTGCGTGGTCGGCGCGGGCGCGAAGGTCATCCGCACGCACGGCTCGGACTCCGAGATCGGCGAGCGGGCCAGCGTCGGCCCCTTCGCCTACCTGCGGCCCGGCGCCAAGCTGGGCACCGCCGGCAAGATCGGCACGTTCGTCGAGGTGAAGAACTCCGAGATCGGGGACGGCAGCAAGGTGCCGCACCTGACCTACGTGGGCGACGCCACCATCGGCGAGCAGTCCAACATCGGCGCGGCCTCGGTGTTCGTCAACTACGACGGCGTCCGCAAGCACCGGACCGTGATCGGTTCGCACGCGCGCACCGGATCGGACACGATGTTCATCGCCCCCGTGACCGTCGGGGACGGCGCGTACACCGCGGCCGGCTCGGTGATCACCCGCGACGTGCCGCCCGGCGCGCTCGCGGTGGCACGGGCGCAGCAGCGCAACGTCGAGGGCTGGGTCACCCGACGTCGCGAAGGCACCCCGGCGGCCGAGGCCGCCACCAAGGCACTCGCCGCCCAGCAGGACGGTGGGACACCCGACCCGAAGGAGCAGTGACCGTGGCCTCCATCTCCGGAACTCCGAAGAAGAGCCTGATGCTCTTCAGCGGCCGCGCCCATCCGGAGCTCGCCGAGGAGGTCGCGAAGTACCTCGACATCTCGGTGGTGCCGCAGGCCGCGTACGAGTTCGCGAACGGCGAGATCTTCGTGCGGTTCGAGGAGTCGGTCCGCGGCTGCGACGCCTTCGTCATCCAGTGCCACAGCGCGCCCATCAACCAGTGGGTGATGGAACAGCTGATCATGGTGGACGCCCTGAAGCGGGCCAGCGCCAAGCGCATCACCGTGATCATGCCGTTCTACCCGTACGCGCGGCAGGACAAGAAGCACCGCGGCCGCGAGCCGATCTCGGCCCGGCTGATCGCCGACCTGTTCAAGACCGCCGGCGCCGACCGGATCATGACCGTCGACCTGCACACCGCCCAGATCCAGGGCTTCTTCGACGGGCCGGTCGACCACCTGTGGGCGATGGCCCTGCTGGCCGAGCACGTGCGCGACAAGTACGGCAGCGAGCCGCTGACCGTCGTCTCGCCGGACTCGGGCCGCACCAAGCTGGCCGAGAAGTGGGCCGACATGCTGGACGGCTGCCCGATCGCGTTCATCCACAAGACCCGGGACCCGCTCAAGCCCAACGAGGTCGTGGCCAACCGGGTCGTCGGCGAGGTGCGCGACCGGATGTGCGTGGTCATCGACGACATGGTCGACACCGGCGGCACCATCGTGAAGGCGGTCGAGCAGCTGGTCGAGGCCGGGGCCAAGGGCGTCATCGTGGCCGCCACCCACGGCGTGCTGTCCGGGCCGGCGGTGGAGCGCCTGCAGAACAGCAGCG
The DNA here is from genome assembly GCF_018263855.1 of Kutzneria sp. CA-103260. Classification (GTDB taxonomy): domain Bacteria; phylum Actinomycetota; class Actinomycetes; order Mycobacteriales; family Pseudonocardiaceae; genus Kutzneria. Next base: position 7,941,589 of record NZ_CP073318.1, read on the forward strand.
CCAAGGAGGTCGTGCTGACCAACACGCTGCCCATCACCAAGGACAAGCAGTTCGACAAGCTGACCGTGCTGTCCATCGCCCCGCTGCTGGCCCAGGCCATCCAGCAGGTCTTCGAGGACGGTTCGGTGACGAGCCTGTTCGACGGGAACGCCTGAGAGCCGGCCAGGGAAGGCACCGGCCCCCGAGGGGCCGAGCCCCGCGCGGCACGCGCGGCGTAAGCACAGTAAAGTGGGGGCCGATTCGTCTTGTGCGAATCGGCCCCCTACACTGTATTGGTTGCCTCGGCGAGGGTCGTCCTCGTGGCTCCGTGATCGACGCGGCGGCTTGGTTGCCGCGCGCTGTTCATGGGTCCGCGCCGCTCCCCGCCGCCGCAGGCCGCTTCCTCACCCCGATCCTGAGAGCTACAAGGAGTACCCCACCGTGTCCGAGGTACGTCTCGCCGCCGAATCTCGCACCGAGTTCGGCAAGGGCGCGGCCCGCCGCACCCGTCGTTCCGGCAAGATCCCCGCCGTCCTCTACGGCCACGGTTCGGACCCGAAGCACCTGGCGCTGCCGGCGCTGGAGTTCGCCCGCGTGGTCCGTGAGCACGGCACCAACGCCGTGCTGTCGCTGGAGCTCAACGGCGGCAACGAGCTGGCGCTGACCAAGACCGTCACCACGCACCCGATCAAGAACTACATCGAGCACGTGGACCTGCTGCTGGTGCAGCGGGGCGAGAAGGTCACCATCGACGTGCCGGTCGTGCTGGTCGGCGACGCCGCCCCGGCCACCCTGGTCACCCAGGAGCTGTCGACCATCCAGGTCGAGGCCGACGCCCTGAACCTGCCCGAGAACGTCGAGGTCTCGATCGCGGGCGTGCAGGCCGGCACCCAGATCCACGCCTCCGACATCGTGCTGCCCGCCGGCGCCTCCCTGGTCAGCGACGGCGAGGCGCTGATCGCCGCGATCAACGCCGCCCCGACCGCCGCCCAGCTGGACGGCGCCGAGGGCGAGGCCGCCGCGGCCGACGACGAGAGCTGAGCCATCACGGCAGAGCACCGCGACGGCGCCCAGCCCCCTAGCCACGGGGGCCGGGCGCCGTTCCCGCGTTCGGGGCCGATGCCGCCGCCCACCCTCACGCCGACCGAGGTGCGGACCGTGCGGTTCGAGCGGGGGCCCGGCTACGACGTGGACGAGGTGGACGCTTTCCTGGCCCAGGTCGCGCAGGCGCTGGCCGGCCGGGGCACGCTGACCGCCGACCAGGTCCGGGACGTGGTCTTCGCCTCCCGCAAGCACGGCTACTGCCCTCGCGATGTGGACGCCTTCCTGGAGCGGGTGTGGCGGCAGCTGAGCACCGGCCGGATCGCCGCGACCCGGCTGCGGTCCGGGGCCGTGCTGCTGGCCGTTCGGCTGCCGAAGGCCGCTCACGGCTACGATCCGGGCGAGGTCGACGCGTTCATTGGGCGGGCCGCCGCCACCCTGGACGGGCGGGGCACGATGACCGCGTCCGAGGTGTTCCACACCAGGTTCACCGGCACCACCGGGCTGCGTCGGGGCTACCGGGTGGCCGCCGTGGACGCCCTGTTGGACGAGTTGGAGCAGGAGTTGCGCTCTCGTGGACGGTAGCGAGGTCGTTCTTGTCGTCGGGCTGGGCAATCCCGGTCCGCAGTACGCCGGCAACCGGCACAACATCGGCTTCCTGGTCGCCGACGAGCTGGCCGCCCGGGTCGGCGGCAAGTTCAAGGCGCACAAGAGCGGCGCCGAGGTCGTCGAGGGCCGCCTGTCCGGCCGCCGGGTGGTGCTGGCCAAGCCCCGGTCGTTCATGAACCTCTCCGGCGGGCCCACCGTCGCCGCCGCCCGCTTCTACAAGGTCGCCCCGGCCGACGTCATCGTCGTGCACGACGAGCTCGACCTGCCCTTCACCACCCTGCGCCTCAAGCTCGGCGGCGGCGACAACGGGCACAACGGGCTGCGCTCCATCACCAAGTCCCTGGGTACCAAGGACTACCTGCGGGTCCGCTTCGGCATCGACCGCCCGCCGGGCCGCCAGGACCCCGCCGACTACGTGCTCAAGGACTTCGGCACCGTCGAGCGCAAGGAACTGCCCTTCGCCATCGACCGCGCGGCCGACGCCGTCGAAGCCCTCATCGGCAAGGGCCTGGAAGCCGCCCAGAACGCCTACCACTGATCAACAGGCGGATTCCCCCGGCCGTGGGTACCGTCCGTGCCATGACCCCCGAGGACGTCCGCGACGTCACGTTCAGCCGGGCGCTGCTGAGCAAGAACTCCTACGACGAGGCCGCGGTCGACGCCTTCCTCGACCGCATCGAGGCCACCCTGCGCGGCGAGGACACCCTCACCCCCGACGACGTCCGCGCCGCCTACTTCCCCCACCCCGGCGTCGGCCGCCGCGGGTACACGAAGGACGAAGTGGACGAGTTCCTCGACAAGGTGATGGCCGCCCTGGACGCCCGGTAACACCGCCGCGATATGTAGATCGTCACGACCTACAACAGCAGGGGGAAGGTCTCATGGCCTTGGGCATGTCCAGGCTGCTCGCACGAGCGGCCGGTATCACGCTGGCTTCAGGGATGATCGCCGCCGGCCTGGCGGCGCCCGCACTCGCCACCACGACAACCACCGTCACGACCGTGTCGACGACGTTCGCCCCGGCGGCCTTGCCGGCGCCGACCGTCTCCTCGCCCGACTACCCGCCCAACGCCAGCGCGGGCGGCATCGGCCGACCCGGCCGGTTCACCTTCTCCGCCAACGGTTCCACCGATGTCGTCGGCTTCCGGTACGGCCCCGACTTCCCGAGCACCTACGTGGCGGCGGACCAGCCGGGCGGCAGCGCGACGGTCTGGATCACCCCGACCACCTTCGGCGTGCAGAAGGTGGCGGTGAAAAGCGTCGACGCCGCCGGCAACAGCTCGCCCATCACGACCTACTGGTTCGACGTGAACGGCGGCTGACCACCGGCCGGGTGCGGGGTTCGCCTGCCCGCACCCGGGTTCGCTCAGTCCTTGGCCAGGAGCTTGGCGACCTGTTCCCCGGCCGAGGCGCGGCGGAGCTTGCCGGAAGGGGTCTTGGGCAGGTTGCCGGGCGGCAGCACGACGACCGCGTAGGGGCGCACGCCGGCGGCGTCCATAACCCGGGCGGCGACCTCGTCCTTGATCAGCTTGGCGGCCTCGGGATCGTTGGCACGGTTGGATTCCAGGGCGACGGCGAAGCGTTCGCGGCGGGTGCCGGCATCGAGGCGGACGGCCACGGCGTTGCCGGCGCGGACGCCGTCGACGGAGGTGGCGGCCCGCTCGATGTCGGTGGGATAGATGTTGCGCCCGCCCATGATGATGACGTCCTTGCGGCGGCCGCAGACCACGACCTGCCCGTTGATCAGGTAACCCTCGTCGCCGGTGTCGAGCCAGCCGTCCGCGTCCTGTGTGGACACCGGGCCGTTGACGGTGAGATAGCCGGGCGTCACGGCCTCGCCGCGCAGCATGATCAGGCCGACCTCACGGTCGCCGCGGGTCTGGCCGTGCTCGTCGACAATCTTGATTTCCAGGCCCGGCAAGGGAAATCCGAGCAGCGGGAAGGACCGGGTCTTGCCATCGGTGGCCGGCAGAGCCCGCTGGTCGGCCTCCAACTCGTCGGCGTCGATGACATCGACGGCCAGCCCGTCGCCGGGGGCGGCGAACGCGACGCCGAGGGTGGTCTCGGCCATGCCGTAAGCGCAGAGCACGCAGCCGGGGCTCATGCCGAAACGGGCGCCGGCGTCGGTGAAGGACTTCACGGCGGCGGCGTCGATGGGTTCCGCGCCGTTGAGGGCAATCCTCAGCCGGGACAGGTCATACGCGTTGTCGTCATCCACAGAGGACAGTCGCCGGCCGGCGATGGCGTAGGCGAAGTTCGGGGCGGCGGTGACGGTGCCGTGGTAGCGGCTGATCAGGTCGAACCACAGCAGCGGCCCACCGAGGAACTCGACCGGACTGACCTTCACCAGCTCGATGCCGAAGGTCATCGGCAGCGTCAGGAAGCCGACCATGCCCATATCGTGGAACAGCGGCAGCCACGAGACCATGGTGTCTGCCTCGAAGTCGAACTTGGACGCCTCGATCATGGCCGTCATGTTGGCCATCAGGTTGCGGTGGGTGATCCGCACGGCCTTGGGGTCCGCGGTCGAGCCACTGGTCAGCTGGAGCAGCGCGGTGGCGTCCTCCTCGACCGGCACCGGCTCGGTCAGCGGCTGCCCGCCGGTCAGGTCGGTCAGCTTGCGGTAGGTGATCTTGTGCTCGTCGAGCACGCCGGACAGCGCGTCGAAGGGGCTGCCCAGCAGGACCAGGCCGGCCTCGATCATGCCGAGCACCTTCAGCGTGTCCTGGGCCCATTCGCCGAGGTCGGTGCGCGGCGTCGGCTGGTGCAGCATGGTCACGCTGCCGCCGGCCAGCCACACGGCCTGCACGGCGGGCGCGATCACCGCCGGGTCCGCCGCCAGCACCGCCACCGCCGTGCCCGGACGCAGGCCGCCGGCCACCAGCCCGCCGGCCAACTCGGTCGCGGTCTGGTGCACCTCGACCCACGTCCGGCGCAGCGGCGCCTGCGGCTCACCGGTGATGAACCCCTTGTCGCGGCCGCCCGTCCCGGTGGCGCGCAACGTGTCGACGAACTTGCTCATAGTGCGGAGCCTAAGGGGTCCGCCCACCCCCATGGGCCCGTTAACCCCACAAAACGGCACCCACCAGTTCCGCCCTTCCTACGCCACATGTGGTCCACAGGTGGCGTAGGAAGTCGAATGTGGTCCACAGGTGGCATTCGAATGTGCCGGAACTCGACATTCGGTTGACGGAGAGCGGGACTCGCGGGGGTTACTCGGCGGCGTCGGCGGCGAGCATCCACTGCTCCTCGACGTCGTCCTTCTCGGCCAGCACGGTGCGCAGCTCGGCGTCCAGAGCCAGCAACCGGTCCGGGTTCGTGGCCGCCTCGGCCAGCTTGGCGTGCAGCTCCGCCTCCTTCTTGGTCAGCACGTCCAGCCGGCGCTCCAGCCGGGCCAACTCCTTGCGGGCGGCCCGCTGCTCGGCGGCGTCGCTGACCTTCGGGGCGGCCGTCGAGGGCGTCGCGGCGGCCGCGTCGGCGAGCTGCTTGTCGCGCCGGCGCAGGTACTCCTCGATGCCGCCGGTCAGGTCGGTGATCCCGCCGTCGCCGAACAGCGCCACCACCTGGTCGCAGACCCGCTCGATCAGGTACCGGTCGTGCGAGACCACGACCATCGTGCCCGGCCACGAGTCGAGCAGGTCCTCCAGCTGCTGCAGGGTGTCGATGTCCAGGTCGTTGGTCGGCTCGTCGAGCAGCAGCACGTTGGGCTCGGCCATCAGCAGCCGGGCCAGCTGCAGCCGGCGCCGCTCGCCGCCGGACAGGTCGGCCACCGGCGTCCACTGCTTGACCTTGGTGAACCCGAACTTCTCGGCCAGCTGCGAGGCCGACAGCTCCACCTTGCCCAGCACCACCCGGCGGGCGACCTCCTCGACCGCCTCCAGCACCCGCAGCTCGCCGGGCAGGTCGTGCAGCTCCTGGGTGAGGTGGGCCAGCCGCACCGTCTGCCCCTGCACCCGCTTGCCGCTGTCCGGCTCGCGGTCGCCGGTCAGCAGCCGCAGCAGCGACGTCTTGCCCGAGCCGTTCACGCCGACCAGGCCGATGCGGTCGCCCGGCCCGATCCGCCACGTCACGTGGTCGAGCAGGGTGCGCTCGCCCAGCGCGAACGACACGTCCTCCAGCTCGATCACGGTGCGGCCCAGGCGGCGCTTGGCGAACGCCATCAGTTCGACCTTGTCCCGCGGCGCCGGCACGTCCGAGATGATCGCCTCGGCGTTCTCGATCCGGTACCGGGGCTTGGAGGTGCGGGCCGGCGCGCCGCGACGCAGCCAGGCCAGCTCCTTGCGGGCCAGGTTGCGACGCTTCTCCTCGGCCGTGTCGGCCAGCCGGGCCCGCTCGGCCCGGGCGAACACCCAGTCCGCGTAGCCGCCCTCGTACTGCTCGACCGCGCCGCCGACGACCTCCCAGGTTCTGGTGCAAACCGTGTCCAGGAACCATCGGTCGTGGGTCACGACCACGAGCGCGCTGCGGCGGGCCAGCAGGTGCTCGGCCAGCCAGCGCACGCCCTCCACGTCCAGGTGGTTGGTCGGCTCGTCCAGCACCAGCAGGTCCAGCTCACGGATCAGGGCCGCCGCCAGCGCCACCCGGCGGCGCTCGCCACCGGACATCGTCGCCACCGGCGAGTCCAGGCCCAGCGCGGTGATGCCCAGCCCGTCCATGATCGACCGCACCCGGGCGTCCGACGCCCACTCGTGCTCCGAGGTGAACCCGTGCGGGTCCAGCACCGCCGCGCGGACCGTGTCGCCGACGAGCTCGGTGCGCTGCGTGACGACCGCCATCCGAAGGTCCCGCGTCTGGCTGACCCGGCCCTCGTCCGGCGGCTCCAGGCCGGTCAGGACCTCCAGGAGCGTCGTCTTGCCGCCCCCGTTCAACCCGACGACCCCGATCCGGTCGCCCTCGCTCACTCCGAGGGACACGGCGTCGAGCAGGGCCTTCACGCCGTACGACTTGCTCACGGCTTCCAGGTTGACGAGGTTTGCCACCCCGAAAGCGTACGGGCCTAGGCGTGGACCTCCGGCGGGGTGGGGCGGGCGGTGTCCTCGCCGGTGACCACGCGGGCGCCGGCGACTGGGCCCTGCGCCACCCGCACCGTTCGGCACACGCCGGCACCGGACAGCTCGGCGGCGACCCGCACCGCGGCGTCGCCATCGGAACAGAGGAAGGCACAGGTGGGGCCGGAGCCGGAGACGATGCCGGCCAGCGCCCCGGCGTTGACGCCGGCCCGAAGCGTGCGGCGCAGGCCGGGGCGCAGCGACACGGCGGCGGCCTGGAGGTCGTTGCCCAGCAACAGGGCCAGCTGGTTCGGGTCGCCGGACGCCAATGCCTCCAGCACCGGTTCGACGGCGCCCACTCGCGGCGGGTTGCCGTCGGCGCGCAGCCGGTCCAGCTCCCGGAACACCTCCGGGGTGGACAGTCCGCCGGTGTCCAGGGCCATCACCCAGTGGTAGGTGTGCCTGGACAGCACCGGCACCAGCTGCTCGCCGCGCCCAGTGCCCAGCGCCACCCCACCCTGGAGCACGAACGGCACGTCGCTGCCGACCTCGGCGGCCACGCCGGCCAGCTCGTCACGGCCGATCTCCAGCCGCCACAGGTTGGCCAGCGCGACCAGGGTGGCGGCGGCGTCGGCGCTGCCGCCGGCCATGCCGCCGGCCACCGGGATGCCCTTGTTGATGGTGATCCGCAGCTTGGGCTCGTCCGGGTCGCGGCCCACGTGCGCGGCCAGCGCCCGGACCGCCTTCCAGACCAGGTTGGACGAATCGGTCGGCACCGCGTCGGCGCCCTCGCCCCGCACCTCCAAGCCGGCCTCGTCGGCGACGGCGACGGTCACTTCGTCGGTCATCGACAGCGACTGGAACAGCGTCGTCAGGTCGTGGTAGCCGTCTGCGCGCAGGTCCCCCACCCCGAGGTGAAGGTTGACCTTTGCTGGGGCCCGGACGGTCACTGGTGTCGGTACGACGGCTAGCACCCGTCCAGCCTACGGGCTGTTGCTGTGCTGGCTAGAACGCTGGCAGGACCGAACCGTGGAACGTCTGCTCGATGTAGTCCTTGACCTGCGGGGAAGTCAGCAGCCCGGCCAGTTCCTTGATCCGCTTGTCGTCGGCCAGCTCCGGCCGCGTGACCAGGCCGTTCGCGTTCGGGTTGCCCTGCGCCTTCTCGATCAGCAGCGCCGTCTTGGTGTCCAGGCCGGCCGACAGCGCGTAGTTGCCGTTCACGATCGAGGCATCGGTGTCGTCCAGGCTGCGCGGCAGCTGCGCCGCCTCCAACTCGACGAACTGAAGGTGCTTCGGGTTGTCGGCGATGTCCCGCGGCGTGGCCGTGGTCTCGGTGCCGGCCTTCAGCTTGAGCAGGCCGTTGTCGGCCAGCAGCTTGAGCGCCCGGGCCTCGTTGCTGGTGTCGTTGGGCACGCCGATCTTGGCGCCGTCCGGCAGGTCGGCTGCTTTCCGTGTCTTCTTCGAGTACAGCCCCAGCGGCTCCAGGTGCACCGCGGTCACCCAGGACAGCTGCACGCCGTGGCTCTGCTCGAAGTCGGCGAGGTAGGGCTGGTGCTGGAAGTAGTTGGCGTCCAGCGACTTGTCGACCAGCGAGGTGTTCGGCGTGACGTAGTCGGTGAACTCCTTGACCTCGATCTTGAGGCCCTTGGCCGGCGCCAGCTTGTCGGCGACGTAGGAGAGGATCTGGCCGTGCGGAGTGGGGCTGACACCGACGACCAGCGGGGCGTTCGGGTCGGCGGCCGCGCCGCCGCCGGTCCCGCAGGCGGCCGCGGTGGCCGTCACGAGGGCAGCGAGGAGCGCAACACGGAGCTTCATGGGGCTGTGGTTCCTTCAGATTCAGGCGGTGACGCGCCGGCGGCGGTCGATCAGCCGCGAAGTCACGTCGAACAGCAGTTGGATGAGCATGGCCAGGGCGCCCAGCACGATGACCGTGGACCAGAGCACCCGGTCGTCGTAGCGCTGGTAGCCGTAGCGAATGGCGAGGTCGCCCAGGCCTTCCCCGCCGACAACCCCGGCCATGGCCGAGAAGCCGACGAGGGTGACGGCGGTGACGCCGACCGCGGACACCAGCGCCGGAGCGGATTCGCCCAGCAGCACCGATCTGACGATCCGGGTCCGGCTGGCGCCCGTGGTGATGGCCGCCTCGACCACGGTCGCGTCCACTTCACGCAGCGCGGACTGGACGAGCCGGCCGAGGAACGGCACCGCCCCGATGGCCAGCGGCACGATCGCCGCGGTCGGGCCGATCGAGGTGCCGATCAGCGGGCGGGTGACAACTTGTTGCAGCAGCACGATGAGCACGATGAACGGCAGCGATCTGCCGAAGTCCACCACGGTGCCCAGGACCCGGTGCAGCGCCGGGACGGGCCGAAGCCCGCCCGGCGCCGTCACGTGCAGCAGCACGCCCAGCGGGATCCCGAACGCCGTGGCGAACAACGTCGCCACGCCGACCATGTACAGCGTCTGGCCGAGCGCGGGGTGGAGCAGGTCGAACACATCGGACCACGGAGTGGTCGGTCTCACGCAGCGACTCCCTGCGGGCCCTTCTGGGCCCGTCGAACGAGGGCGCCGGCCTCGGAGATCCACTCCAGCGCGGAGTCGGCCCGCTCGCCGGTCAGGCCCAGCCGGAACCGGGCCACCGGGGTCTCGCCGAGCCGGGTCAGTCCGCCGCCGAGCACGGCGAGGTCGACGCCGAACCGGTTGGACGCCTCCGGCAGCAGCGCGCCCACCGCGGCGAAGCCGACCAGCACCACGTCCGCGACGCGGTCGTGGTTGCCGGCGATGCCGTCGGTCTGGTCGAGCGCGGGCAGCAGCGCGTTGGCGGTACGACTGTCCACATCGGACACCAGGTCGAGCAGCCTGCCGTTCTCCACGACCCGGCCGCCGTCGAGCAGCGCCACGTCGTCGCAGATCCGGCGGACCACCGCCATGTCATGTGTGACAACAAGAACCGTGACTCCGAGCTCCGCTCGGGCCCGGTCCAGCACGGTGAGCACGGACCCCGTCGTCTCCGGGTCCAATGCCGAGGTGGGCTCATCTGCCAGCAGCACCGCCGGATTCGCCGCCAGGGCGCGGGCGACCGCGATGCGCTGGCGCTGGCCGCCGGAGAGCTGGTCCGGGTACGAGGCCGCCTTGTCCGTCAGGCCAACCAGATCCAGCAGCTCACCCACGCGGCGACGCCGCGTCGGGCCGTCAACTCCGGCCGTCTCCAGCGGCAGCGCCACATTGCCGGCCGCCGTGCGCTGACGGAGCAGCGAATCCCCTTGCGGCACAACGCCAATCTGCCGACGGGCGGCGCGCAGCCGACTGCCGTCGAGGGTGACGAGGTCTGTTCCGTCGACCCGGATCGCACCACTGTCGGGACGCTCCAGCAGGGCGATGCAGCGGGCCAGGGTCGACTTGCCGGAGCCGCTCGGGCCCACGACGCCGCAGACCGCGCCCGCCTGAACCTCGAGGGTGACGCCGTCAAGGGCGCGCACGGCGCCCCCACGGACTGGGAAGGACTTGACCAGATTGTCGACAGTGATCACTGTTTGCTCCACGGCACGCGCGGCCCCGCACGCTGATGGCGCGCAAAAGCCGTCCTTTTTGGACCGTCCAAACGGGACGAGACGGTGAGGGTGAACCGACAGCAGGCGGCGGTAGGGTTGTTACCGGCCGGCCCGACAGCCCGTCGCGGTGCGGCGGCACTGATCGACGACTCGACGGCGAGTGAGCAGACGAGCTGCGCACACTCGGGCGAGGTCCATGACGTCCTCCATCGGTCCTGGCTGTAGCACCTGCCCGGGGTCGGGTGGTTGCTGCGGCTTCGTCGATCCAGGTCTCTCGGCCGCTCGGGATGGATGCAAGTAGCAGTACACCTGACCGGTATGTGGAAAAGCAAGCCATCCCCACAAAGACCCTAGGATCGTTCGGTAAGTCACACCGATGCCCGACGATCCGTCGCTCTCCGACCTATCGCACAGTAGGTTCCCCGGCACGCCCAGTTATCCACAGCCTCAGCAGTTGTCCACAGGCCGACTCTTTCCCAAGATCCGGAAGCCCGCTGCTCGATACGCTGGGTCCGGGGTCGCCCCCCGGGTCGGGTGGGGGCTGTTCGGGTGTAGGGGCGGCTCGATTTGGGGCGAGCTGTTTGGTGGGTGTGGGGAAGCGCCGCCGGAACGCCGGGGTGCCACGGGAACCCAGAGGCAGACGGTCGCTGAGCTGGGGCCTGTTGGGTTGAACGGGGTTGCCCGATCTGGACGGTGTCAGTCCTGGCGAGCGAAAAGGTCACGGGGCCGCGGGAAGAAGGGCGGCGGGGTGGGCGTTGGCCTGGAGCGTGGGGGAATTACGCGGGGGTGGCGGCGGCTTCGGCCACGCGGACGAAGTCGGTGATGCTGAGCTGTTCGCCGCGCAGGGAAGGGTCGAGGCCGGCGGCGGTGAGCAGTTGGCCGGCACGGTCGGCGGAGCCGGCCCAGGTGGCGAGCGCGGCCCGGAGGGTTTTGCGGCGTTGGGCGAAGGCGGCGTCGACCAGGGTGAAGAGGGCCTCGCGGGAAACCGATGACGGGGGCTCGCGGCGGGTGAAGGCGACGAGGGCGGAGTCGACGTTGGGCACGGGCCAGAAGACCGAGCGGGGGACGGGACCGGCGCGGCGAGCGTCGGCGTACCAGGCAAGTTTGACGCTGGGCACGCCGTAGACGCGACTGCCGGGGCCGGCGGCCATGCGGTCGGCGACCTCGGACTGCACCATGACGAGCCCGGTCCGCAGCGACGGCAGCTCGGCGAGCAGATGCAGGACGATAGGCACGGAGACGTTGTACGGCAGGTTGGCCACGAGGGCGGTGGGCGCCAAGCCGATCTCGGCGGCGGTCACTCGCATGGCATCCGCGCCGACGACGGTGAGCCGGGAGGCGGCGTCGCCGGCGAACTCGGCGGCGGTGGTGGGGAGCCGAGCGGCCAGCACGGGGTCGATCTCGACGGCGACGACGGCCTTGCAGGCCGGCAGCAGCGCCAGGGTCAGCGACCCCAGCCCGGGGCCGACCTCAAGGACCACGTCGTCGGGACCGACACCGGAGGCGGCGACGATGCGCCGCACGGTGTTGGTGTCGTGCACGAAGTTCTGGCCCAGCTTCTTGGTCGGACGGACGTCCAACTCCTTGGCCAGGGCACGGACCTCGACGGGTCCCAGAAGATCGGGCACGAAGCGGAATTCTAGGCTCAGACCAGACCGAGCTTGTACGCGCACTCCCACGGCGTGAGGCCACGCGCGGCCCGCACCTTGTTGGCGATGGCGATCTGCTGCTCCCGGGTGGCCAGGTCGGCCCGCTGCGCGTACTGCCCGCCGCCGTTGCCCAGCCAGGTCTGGATGTCGAACTGGAGGCCGCCGTAGTAGCCGTTGCCGGTGTTGATGTGCCAGTTGCCGCTGGACTCGCAGAAGGCGATCTTGTCCCAGACGGCGTCGCCGGGCAGCGGCTTGGTGCCGTTCTTGACGATCTTCGGCTTCATCGGCGTCAGGATCTGCACGCCGATCTGCTGCTTGTCGGTCTGCTTGCCGTTGTGCATGGTGACCCGGTAGGTCACCGTCTGCTTGCCGACCGTGCCCGGGTCCATGACCTGGGTCTGGCCCTCGTCCATGGTCGGGTCGTCGACGGTCTGCACCGTCGGCTGGATGTCCTGGTTCTCCTGGACCACCGTGACGCCGTTGCGGCTGACGGTGATCTGCGCGCCGTTGGCCAGCTTGGTGTCGGCGGCGGGCGCGACGTTGTCGTCGGAGCCCAGGGAGATGTTCAGGGACTTGAGCAGCTCCTGGATGGTCACCGCGTAGGTGGTGAGCTGCTTGGGGGCGCTGCCGCCGTCGCTGATCGTGACGGTCTTGGCCGTCATGATGTCCATCGACATGCCGGACAGCGGGATCTGCTTGGACGGGTCGACCGAGAGCTTGGCGTTGTCGGTCTTGACGCCCATCTCGCGCAGCGCGTCGCCCACGTTCTGGGCCTTGACCCATTGGGTCTGCTGCACGCCGTCGACGGAGACGGTCATCGTGCGGCCGCGCTGCAGGACGATCTTGCCGCCGTCGGCGATGGAGGAGTTGGCCGAGGGCATCAGCGAGTCATGCGAGCCGGCCGACAAGCCCTGGCTGGCCAGGACGTCGCTGACGGTGCCGGAGTAGGTGTGCACGGTCATCTCGTGGCCGTCCACGTCGACCGTCACGGCCTTGTCCATGGCCAGCGCGGTGGCGCCGCCACCGGCCAGGCTGACCAGGGTGGCCATCACGGCGGCCTTGATGAACCGGCGCTTCCACGGGGACTTGGCGTCCAGCTCGGTCTTGACGACCGTCTTGCGCTTGGGCTCGGGGACGAGGTTGGCGTCCTCGAGTCCCTCTTCGAGCTCTTCCCAGCACTGGGCCAGGCCCTCGGTGAGGGGGCCGGCGTCGGCGCGGATGATCGGCAAGACCGTGGTCTTGGCGTTCATCAGCTCCAGGAGCTGGTCGAGCTCCATGTTGACGGAGTTGAGGATGTCCTGGGCGTCCGGGCCGAGGACGTCCATCACGTCCTGGGTGGAGACGTAGGCCCCGCCGGGCACGAACTGGCGGGTCGACTCGAGCTCGGCCTCCCAGTCCCAGTCCCAGTCGAGGTCGGGCCGCACCGCGGTCCAGGCCGAGGTCTGGCGCTCGGCCACGGCCACCCCGGTGTGGGGGGCCCAGAAGCTCTGAGCGCTCTGCGCCTGCGTGGGCGTTTCCTCGGACACGCGCGGTCTACGGTGCCTACCGGTCCCAGTCACGGGGTCGTTACCTCCGAAAAGCCGATGGTCCGCGAAGAGTTCCGCGGCTGTTCTCGCCACTAGCCGACGTCAGCCGCTGCTACTCCTCGTTTCGCTCGGGTCTCGTGCTCCGACTGCCTTGCTTGGTCCCGTAGTCAACGCCGTCCAGCTGGCTCCCTCGCGGGTGCCGGCTGTCCCCGACGAACGCCGACCTGACTGCGGGCCGGTGGTTGAACCACAACGTCCAGACGCACCGATCACGGGACCGTAACGGAGGTCGGGCGGAGTCGCAAACATTCCCGGGGTTGTTGTGCCTCCAGTCACACCACAGGGTGAAACATTTTCGGTACGCACGGTCATACGCCCAGGCCGAAGACTCGGTTCACCGTTGCGGTGACAATTGTTGCCAACTCACCGACGTGCACTCCGCGTAGATCAGCGAGCTCACGCAGCGTGTACGCGGCGCAGTACGGCTCGTTCGGGCGGCCCCGGAACGGGTGGGGCGTCAGGAAAGGCGCGTCGGTCTCCACAAGCAACTGTTGTAGCGGCACAACCATCGCCGCCTCCCGCAACGGTTTCGCGTTGCGGAACGTGACCGTGCCCGAGAACGACAGCACGTAACCGTTGTCAACGCAGCGTCGCGCCATGTCGGCGTCGCCGGAGAAGCTGTGGAACACCACCGTGTCCGGGGCGCCCTCTTCGTCCAGGATGCGCAGCACGTCCTCGTGCGCGTCCCGGTCGTGGATCATCAGCGCCTTGCCGAGCTGCTTGGAAAGCTCGATGTGCCAACGGAAAGCGTCCTGCTGGACGTTGTGCGGCGCATAGTCCCAGTAGTAGTCGAGGCCGGTCTCGCCGACCGCGACCACCCGCGGATGCGCGGCCAGGGCAGCGAGTTCCTCGCGCTCGGCGTCGCCGAAGTCCTTGGTACGCGTGGGATGCAGCGCCACCGCGGCGAACACCCGATCGTCCCAAGTGGACGCTTTGACGGCCCAGCGAGCGGCCGCCATGTCGTCGGCGACGGTGATCGCGTAGGCGATGCCGGCCGACTCGGCACGGTCCATCATGGACCGAACGTCGGCGGAATCCTTGGCGCCACAGGCTTCCAGATGGGTGTGGGCGTCGACCGCCGACACCGGAAGACGCTCCGGCATCGGCGGCCGCTCACCCTTGCGAGGAGTCACGGCTCTCGCCTCGCAGAGCTCGGCGAAGCCGCGGCTGAAGTCGCAGTGCTCAATGGTGAACTCGCAAGCTCGTTCACTTCTCGATCGGAGCCCACTCCGGACCGGTCTCGGCCAGCTCCGGGTCGAGCTTGGCGAACAGCGGCGTCGGCTTGCTCAGGGGCACGCCCACCTCGATCGGGGTGGACTCCCACTTGGCCTGCTCGGCCGAGTAGTCACCGGTCAGCACCGGGTACTCACGCGACGGGTCGTCCAGGTCGGTGACCTCGCGCATCTCCGGCTGCGACGCCCACAGGCCGGTGCCGCCGAGCAGCTCGTGGATCTTCTGCGCGGAGTGCGGCAGGAACGGCGTGAGCAGCGTGTTGGCGTCCTTGACCACCTGCAGCGCGGTGTGCAGCACCGTGTCGCGGCGGGCCGGGTCGTCCTTGAGCTTCCACGGCTCCTGGTCGGACAGGTACTTGTTGGCCGCCGAGACCACCCGCATCGCCTCGCCGATGCCGGCCCGGAACCGCGAGTGCCGCAGGTGGGTGCCGACGGTGTCGAACGCGGCCCGGGACAGCGTCTTCAGGTCCTCGTCGGCCTGGGTCGGCGCGGTCGGCGCCGGCACCGCGCCGACGTTCTTGTGCGCCATCGAGACCGAGCGGTTGACCAGGTTGCCCCACTCGTTGGCCAGCTCGAAGTTGATCCGCCGGACGAACTCGTCCCAGGTGAAGTCCACGTCCTGGGTCTCCGGGCCGGCCGCCGAGATGAAGTAGCGCAGCGCGTCCGGCCCGAACTCGGCCAGGAAGTCCCGCACGTAGATGACCCGGCCCCGGGAGGTGGAGAACTTGGAGCCGCTCATGGTCAGGAACTCGCTGGAGGCGATCTCCGTGGGCAGGTTGAGCGTGCCGTACGGCCCGGGCTTGCCGCCCTTGTCGCCGGCCCCGTTGTGGCCCATCAGCAGCGCCGGCCAGATCTGGGCGTGGAAGGTGATGTTGTCCTTGCCCATGAAGTGCACGATCGGCGTCTCGGGGTCGTTCCAGAAGCGCTTCCACGCGTCCGGGTCGCCGCTGCGCCGGGCCCACTCCACGCTGGCCGAGAAGTAGCCGATGACCGCGTCGAACCACACGTAGAACCGCTTGAGGCCCTGGTCCCGCCAGCCGTCCAGCGGGATCGGCACGCCCCAGTCCAGGTCGCGGGTGATGGCCCGCGGTCGCATGTCGTCGACCAGGTTCTTGGTGAAGTTGACGACGTTGGGCCGCCAGTCGGTCTTGGACGCCAACCACTCGCCCAGGGTCCGGGTGAACGCCGGCAGGTCCAGGAACAGGTGCTCGGTCTCGACGAACTTGGGCGTCTCGCCGTTGATCCGCGACTTGGGGTTGATCAGGTCGGCGGCGTCGAGCTGGTTGCCGCAGTTGTCGCACTGGTCGCCACGGGCCCCGTCGTAGCCGCAGATCGGGCAGGTGCCCTCGATGTAGCGGTCGGGCAGGGTGCGGCCGGTGGACGGGCTGACCGCGCCGGTCGTGGTCTTCGGCAGGATGTAGCCGTTGTCGTTGAGGGCCAGGAAGATCTGCTGCACCACGTTGTAGTGGTTGCGTGTCGTGGTGCGGGTGTAGAGGTCGTACGTCACGCCGAGGGCGCGCATGTCCTCCGCGACGACGCGGTGGTACTTGTCCGCGGTCTGCTGCGGCGTCAGGCCCTCCTTGTCGGCCTGCACCAGGATCGGCGTGCCGTGCTCGTCGCTGCCCGAGACCATCAGCACGTCGTGGCCGGACATTCGCATGTAGCGGGCGAAGAGGTCGGAGGGGACACCGATACCGGAGACATGGCCGATGTGACGGGGGCCGTTGGCGTAAGGCCAGGCCACCGCCGTCAGCACGGAGGCACTCATGCGACAAAGGGTACGGGGGCGCGCCCGCCCGCTACCTCTTGGCCGCTACGACGCTGTCGTAGAGGGCCTTCTTGCTGACCCCGGCGGCCGCCGCGACCTCGGCAACCACGTCTTTGAGGCGTTGTCCAGCGGCCACCCGCGACTGCACCGCCGGCACCAGGTCGGCCACGTCGGTGACGTCCACAGCGATCGGCTCGGCGCCGGCGAACACCACCGTCACCTCGCCGCCGACGCCGTCCGCGGCCCAGGCGGCCAGCTCGGCCAAGGTGCCCCGGCGAACCTGCTCGTCGGACTTGGTCAGCTGCCGGCACACCGCGCCGCGACGCTCGGCCCCCAGCACCTCGACGGCGTCGGCCAGGGTGGCCGCCACCCGATGCGGTGACTCGAAGAACACGCAGGCCCTGGTCTCCGTGGCCAGGGCGGACAGCCACTTGCGCCGGTCCCCCGGCTTGCGCGGCGGGAAGCCGTCGAAGCAGAACCGGTCCACCGGCACGCCGGACAGCGCCAGCGCGGTGACCACCGCCGACGGCCCGGGCAGGCAGGTGACCGGCAGGTCCTCCGCGACGCAGGCGGCGACCAGGCGGTAGCCGGGGTCGGACACGCTCGGCATACCGGCGTCGGTCACCAGCAGCACGGTCTGTCCGGAAGCGACCGCCTTGACCAGTCCGGGCAGCCGGGCTGTCTCCACGGCGTCGTAGAAGCTGACGATCTTGCCGGCCGGGGCGACCCCCAGCGCGGACGCCAGCGAGCGCAGCTTGCGGGTGTCCTCGGCCGCTACCAGATCGGCCGTGGCCAGGGCATCGACCAGCCGCTGGGACGCGTCGCCGATGTTGCCCAGCGGCGTCGCGGCCAACAGCAGCCGGCCAGCGGCCTCTTGGACAGCGCCCGATACGTTATTCACGTCGCTCACCCTACGATCGGGCCCGTGACGACGATCGTGGAGCGGACCGAGCCCGAGCCCGACGGCGTGGTGGACGTCGGCGAGCTACCGCCGGCGACGCAGCCGTCCACCGCCGGGCCGCTGGACCGGCTGGCCGTCTGGCGGCCCACCGACAAGGTGCGCGGCTGGCTCGTCACGCTCAGCGTCACCCTGCTCGGCGCGGTGATCCGGTTCTGGGACCTGGGTTGGCCCACCGACCGCGGCACCCCCGTGTTCGACGAGAAGCACTACGTGCCGCAGGCCTGGCAGATGCTGCGCAACGGCGGCTACGAGGACAACCCCGGCTACGAGCTGGTGGTGCACCCGCCGGTCGGCAAGTACCTCATCGCCATCGGTGAGTGGCTGTTCGGCTACGACGGCTGGGGCTGGCGGTTCTCCTCGGCCATCGCCGGCACGCTCTGCGTCTTCCTGATCGTCCGGATCGGACGGCGGCTGACCCGCTCCACCATGCTCGGCGCGCTGGCCGGCGTGTTCCTGATCTGCGACGGCGTCAGCCACGTCCAGTCCCGACTGGGCATGCTGGACATCTTCGGCGCTCTTTTTGTCGTGATCGCCTTCGGCTGCCTGCTGGTGGACCGGGACCAGGTGCGGGGCCGGCTGGCGGTCGCGGTCTCCGAGGGCTGGGTCGGCGAGTCGCAGTGGGGTCCCCGCCTGGGCTTCCGGTGGTGGCGGTTCGCCTGCGGCGTCTCGCTGGGCCTGGCCTGCGGCGTGAAGTGGAACGGCATCTACTACATCGTCGCCTTCGGCCTGC
The DNA here is from genome assembly GCF_018263855.1 of Kutzneria sp. CA-103260. GTDB lineage: Bacteria > Actinomycetota > Actinomycetes > Mycobacteriales > Pseudonocardiaceae > Kutzneria. The sequence goes on from NZ_CP073318.1 coordinate 7,959,683, forward strand.
TGTCGGTGATCTGGGATGCGCTGGCCCGGCGGGCCGCCGGCGTCGAGCGGCCGTGGGCCGGGGCGATCGTCCGCGACCTGCTGCCGGCGCTGTGGGGCATCGCGCTCATCGCCGTGGTCGTGTACTTCGCCTCGTGGTGGGCGTGGTTCGGCAGCGAGACCGGGGTCGACCGGCACGCCGCCGGCAACCAGACTCCCGTCTCCAGCTGGCTGCCCGACGCCTTCCAGTCGTTCTTCTTCTACGAGGGGAACGTGCTGCACTTCCACGAGAACCTGATCACCGGCGCGCCCGGTGTCGGGACCCATCCGTGGGAGTCGAAGCCGTGGACGTGGCCGATGGGGCTGCGGCCGATGCTCTACTACATCGAGCAGACGCCCAGCCCGCTGGCCGCCGGCTGCGGCGCGTCGGAGTGCGTGAGCGCGCAGATGCTCGTCGGCACGCCGGCGATGTGGTGGCTGGCCTTCCCGATGATCGGCTGGTCGCTGTGGCGGGCCTTCGTCAAGTTCGACTGGCGGCACGCGGCCGTGATGGTCGGCTACCTGGCCGGCCTGCTGCCCTGGTTCGTCAACATCGACCGGCAGATGTTCTTCTTCTACGTCACCCCGATGGCACCGTTCCTGGTGCTGGGCCTGGTGTTGGCCTGCGGCGACATCCTCGGGCGGGCGCGTGCCGGCGCGGAACGCCGCGGCACCGGACTGCTGGTGGTGGCCATCTACACCGGCCTGGTGGTGGCCAACTTCGTCTGGCTGTGGCCGATCCTCAACGGCGATCCGATCAGCACCGCCCAATGGCAGGCCGAACTCTGGCTCCCCAGCTGGCGCTGACCCTTTTGTCAACCCCTTGACGTTTGGAAAGGACCATTCCTCTCGTTCAACGTGAGGAATGGTCCTTTCACACAGGTTGGGGTCAGTGGGTGAGGGCGGTGGTGAGGGTGGGCTTCCAGGGGTTGTCGCAGCAGGGGCGGTCGATGCGGTCCCCGGCCTCCAGGTCGGTGACGACCTGGCGGATGCGGGTGGCGGTGGCCGCGTCGGCCTTCTGCACCACGGCGGCGATGGCGTCCAGCAGGAGCGCGGCCTCACGTAGCGCGGGCGCCGGCACGACGCGGGCGTCCTGGAGGGACGGAAGCGGGGCGGTGACGGGTTCGGTGGCAGCAGTCGACACCCGGCGAGGTTAAGGGCATCCACGCACCGTCACAGCGGAGATCACCCGATCGAGTCGGCACCCCGCTGGCTAGGTTGACGACATGAAGGCGACTGCGCGGTTCCTTGCCGCAGCTGGGGTTCTGGCCCTGCTCGCGACGACGCCACCGGCCCAGGCGGCGACCCCGACGCTGCTGCCGGACCTGCGTCAGGCACCGGTCGGCTGCCCGGGCGGCTGGCGCGGCGACCCGAAGGAGTGCACGGCCTGGGACGTCTGCATGGTCACCGACGTCAACGCGCCCAACGCGCCGTGCGTGACGTCCGGCGACATCAAGGCGGTCCGGCTGCGGTTCACCTCCTCGGAGGAGAACATCGGCGACGGCCCGCTGCTGTTCTACGCCCACCGCGACAGCACGCTGTTCCCGACGATGTCGGTGCGGCAGGCGTTCCAGAACGGCGTGCACGGCCCGATCCCCGACTCGTACCGGGCGGCCCAGAAGCCCTCGGGCACCAGCGCCTACTACGAGCCGGCGCCGGCCCACATGCACTGGCACCTGTTGAACTTCGAGCGCTTCCAGCTGCGGACCCTGAGCGGCAGCGCGGTGGTGTCCGACCGCAAGAACGGCTTCTGCCTGGGCGACCGCTACGACGTGGCCGACAAGACGTCGCTGGCCAATCGGGTGCACGACGACGACCAGCCCGAGGCCAGGCTGCACCAGTTCCTCATCTACAACATGTGCGGGCACCAGCAGCCGGACGCCACCGACGTCACCGAGGGCATCTCCGTGGGCAGCGGCGACGACTACCGCTACGACGTGGACTTCCAGTGGCTGGACATCACGTCGGTGGCCTCGGGCGTGTACGACGTGGTGAACACGGTGAACCCGGACCGGACGCTGATCGAGAAGAACTACGACAACGACTCGTCCTCGATCGCGGTGTCCGTCCAGTGGCCGGGCGGCGCGAAGGGGGCGCCGTCGAAGATCACGGCGCCCCCCGTGGTGCGGCTGCTGCGCAGCTGCCCCGGCAGCGGGACCTGCCCGAACTGACCCGATTCCGCCCGACCGGTGGTGCGCGGACTCCCCTCTGGTCCGCGCACCACCGGTCAGGCCCGGGCGGTGTCCCGTCGGTAGCGGAGGACGACCAAGCCGCCCGCCGCCACGATCCAGGCCGCCATGGTGGTCACGCCCTGGACGCTCACCGCGTTGCCTGCCAACGCGTCATGTCCGAATTCCGCCAACCAGTAACTCGGCAGGGCCTTCGCGACGATGGTCATGACTGGCGGCAGGCTGGTCAGCGGCAGCCACAGGCCGCCGAGCATGCTCAGCGTCAGCATCAGCACGGTGCTCATGACCTGGGCCGAGTCGCCGGTGGCCAGCAGCCCGATCAGCAGGCCGAGCACCGCGGTCGGCAGCACGCCCAGCCAGCAGAAGATGATCAGCTCCAGCCAGCTGCCGGCGCTCAGGTCCACGTGCTCGACCAGGGCGCCGGCGGCGAACACCAGCAGCATGCCGGGCAGCGCGACCACCATCGCCGTGGCCACCTTGGACACCAGGTAGTCGACACTGCTCAACGGGGTGAGCCGGAGCTGGCGGTTCCAGCCGACCTGTCGTTCGATCGCGATGCGGGAGCCGGTGTTGATGGACGCCGCCACCGCGCCGAAGGCCGCCATGCTCACCATCAGGAAGGTGACCGCGTCCGCGCCGTAGACGGAGCTGAACGCCAGGAACATGGCCAGTGGGAAGGCGGCGGTGAAGATGAAGAACCTGGGTGAGCGGACGATCCGGCGCACCTCGAACGTCAACAACGCGCCCATCAGGCGGCCTCCTGCCTGGTCAGAGTGACAAACGCGGCCTCGAGTCCGGCGCCGCGGACCTCGATGTCGTGGGCCTGGGGGTGGCGGCTGAGCAGTTCGCGCAGCGCCCGGTCGGAGTCCGCGCAGGCCAGCTCGGCGGCGTCGCCGCGCACCAGCACCTCGGTGACACCAGGCAGCGTCCTGAGCACGGTCTCGTCGGCGCCGGGGATCTTCGCCGTGATCACCCGGCCGGCGGCCAGCGAGCGCACCTGGCTCACCGAGCCGTCGGCGACGACCCGGCCCGACCGCAGCAGCACCACCCGGTCCGCGTAGTCCTCGGCCTCGGCCAGGTAGTGGGTCGCGAACACCACCGTGCGGCCGGTGTCGGTGTAGGAGCGCATCGCCGCCCAGAACTCGCGGCGGGCGGCCACGTCCATCGCGACCGTCGGCTCGTCCAGCACCAGCAGGTCCGGATCGCTGACCAGCGCCGCCGCGAACCGGACCCGCTGCTTCTCGCCGCCCGACAGCCCACCGACCTTGCGACCTGCCAGCTCGGCCACCCCGGCGCGTTGCAGGGTTTCCTTGAGCAGCAACGGTTTCGGGTACATGGCTCGGAACAGCGCCACCGTCTCGGCGACCGTCGCGTCGTCGAGCAGGCCGCCCGACTGGAGCATGGCACCCACCAGACCGGAGGCCACCGCCTGCCGCGGCGTCCGCCCGAACACCGACACCGCGCCCCGGGTCGGCTTGGCCAGGCCCAGCAACATGTCGATCGTCGTCGACTTGCCCGCGCCGTTCGGCCCGAGCAGCGCCACCACCTCCCCCGGCGCGATGGTGACGTCGACCCCGTCCACCGCCTGCACGTCGCCGAAGTGCTTGACCAGTCCGCGAAGGCTCACCGCGGCGCCCCGGGTGACGGTGTCTGTGCTGTCCATGGCTCAGAGCTTGTCGTTCCCGTGGGACCGGGCCCTGGCAGTTCTGTCAGGACCCGGCCATGACAACTGTCACGGGAGAGGGGCCGTCCCCGCGGACAGCCCTTTCCGCCGACCAGGAGGGTTCATCCCGCCTCCAACAGGCGGCGGGCCCGGTTGACGGCGGTGGCCACCGCGCCGTGCAGGGCCCCTGGGTCGCTGCCCGGCGGCGTTTCGATGGCGAGCAGCTGCGGCGCGTCGATGGCGGGCGGCGGCGGGTCCGGCAACGGCGGCACGGGCTGGGATAACGCTTCTGTGGCAAGGGTGATCGACGCCAACGGCGCAGCCTTGGGCGGGGCTGCGTGCTGGCCTGCGACCTCGGCAGTGAGGGCTTCCACCGACCGCCCGCGGAGCAGGAGCAGCAGCGACGGGTCCATGTCGATCAGCCAGGCGGCCTGGTAGCACAGGGCGGCGGCGTGCTGGCACGGATTGCCCCAGTCGTCGCAGGTGCACCGGGCGTCCAGGTCGCCGACCGTGGGCAGCAATTCGGACAGGGCATGGGGCAGTTGGCCGTCGAGCAGGGCCGCCAGGTGTCCCGATTGGACGGACGCCTCGGCCACGAGATTCGCCCACACGTTGTCCGACAGGGGTTCGACGGTGACCGCCGTCGGGCAGGTGCCGTCGACCGTGGCGGCCACGCGCCCCGGGCTGATCGTGATCGGCCCGATCCTCCCTTCGGTCGCCATACGCCGTCCGCGTCGGGTCAGGCCTGCGTCGACGGCGGTGTCTTCCATGGCCTGTAGCCAGTCGGTGCCCCACCAGGTGTGGGACCGACGCCGGCTGCGGGCCGGAAAGGCGGAAAAGCCACGGGCCGCGGTCATCGGAGTTCCACCAGATCGGCCAGTTCGGCGTCGGTCAGTTCGGTCAGGGCGGCTTCGCCGCCGGTGAGGACGGCGTCGGCCAGGGCGCGTTTGGTGGCGAGCATGGCGGCGATGCGGTCCTCGATGGTGCCTTCGGTCATGAGGCGGTGGACCTGGACCGGGCGGGTCTGGCCGATGCGGTAGGCCCGGTCGGTGGCCTGGTCCTCGACGGCCGGGTTCCACCAGCGGTCGTAGTGCACGACGTGGTCGGCCCGGGTGAGGTTGAGACCGGTGCCGCCGGCCTTGAGGGAGATGAGGAAGATCGGCACCTCACCGTCCTGGAAGCGGCGGACCATGTCCTCGCGGCGGGCGACGGGGGTGCCGCCGTGCAGGAGCTGGCTGGACAGGCCGCGGTCGGCGAAGTGGCGGGCGAGCAGCTGAGCCATGGCGACGTACTGGGTGAACACCAGCACGGCGTGGTCCTCGGCGACGATGGTGTCGAGGAGTTCGTCGAGCAGGGTGAGCTTGCCGGAGCGGGCGCTGAGGCGGGCATCGGTCTGCTTGAGGTACTGGGCGGGATGATTGCAGATTTGTTTGAGCGAGGTGAGCAGCTTGACGATCTTGCCGCGGCGGGCCATGCCATCGCTCTCGGCGATCTCGGCCATGGCCTCGCGGACGGCCGCCTCGTAGAGGCCGGTCTGCTCGCGGGTGAGCGGCACAAGTTGGTCGGTCTCGGTCTTGGCCGGCAGCTCGGGGGCGATGCCGGGGTCGGACTTGCTGCGGCGCAACAGGAACGGCCGCAGCAGGCGGGCGAAACGGCGGGCGGTCTCCTCGTCCTTGTCGGCCTCGATGGGCTTGGCCCACCGCCGCCGGAACGAGCCCAGCGAGCCGAGCAGGCCGGGGGCGGCCCAGTCCAGGATGGCCCACAGCTCGGACAGGGTGTTCTCGACCGGCGTGCCGGTGAGCGCGACCCGGACGCCGGATCCGATGGCGCGCAGGGCTTTCGCCGTCGCCGAGCGGGCGTTCTTGACGTGCTGGGCCTCGTCGGCGACGACCAGGTCCCAGGGCACGGCGGCGAGTTCGGCGGCGTCCACCCGCATGGTGCCGTAGGTGGTGAGCACAAAACCCTCGACGCCGGAGAGGTCGCGGGCCGAGCCGTGGAAGCGCCGGACCGGGACGCCGGGCGCGAAGCGCCGGATCTCCCGTTCCCAGTTGCCCAGCAGCGAGGCCGGGCAGACCACGAGGGTGGGCCCGGCGGCGGCGCGGTGCAGGTGCAGGGCGATCACGGTGATCGTCTTGCCCAGGCCCATGTCGTCAGCCAGGCAGCAGCCCAGGCCGAGCTCGGTCATCCGGGCCAGCCAGCGCAGGCCGCGCAGCTGGTAGTCGCGCAGCGTGGCGGCCAGCGCCGGCGGCTGCACCAGCCGCTCGCTGCCGCCCTCGGCGTCGGCGATTCGGTCCCGCAGTGCGGCCAGCCAGCCGTTGGGCACGACCTCGACCTGCTCGCCATCGATCTCGGCGGCCCCGGTGAGCGCCAGCCCGAGCGCCGCCAACGGGTTCAGCGGCTCCAGCTCCCCCTGCCGGACGCGCCGGGCCAGGTCGGCGTCGACCAGCTGCCACTGCTCGCGCAGCCGCACGATCGGCCGGTGAGCCTGGGTCAGCTGCTCCAGCTCGTCACGGGTGAGCGGGTCATCGCCGACGGCGATCTGCCAGTCGAAGCGCAGCGCCTGGCCACCGCCGAGGAAACCGGGCAGGTCGCGGGGCGGCGAGTCGCCGCCGATGACCACCCGGCTGACCAGCTGCCGGGCCAGTTCCTTGGGCCAGTGCACGGGCACGCCCTTGGCGGTGAGCCGGTCGGCCGCGCCGCCCAGCAGTTGCCGGACCTCGTCGTCGGTCAGCCCGATCTCGTCCGGAACCTCCTTGTGCAGCAAGGAGTCCAGCGCCGGCCAGACCCGGGCCGCTCGACGCAGGGCGACCACCGCCTGGGCCTGCGCCCGGGCTCGGCCGGCCCCGGCCCACACTTCGGCGGCGTCGCTGACCACGCCGGGGTCGGCGACGCTGTGCAGCTGCACGACGGCCCGGAACCGGCCGTCGAACTCGATGCGCAGCGACACGCTGACGCCGTCGGCCCAGGCCCGCAGCTCCGGCACGTGCCGTGGGGCGGCGGCCAGGAACGCGGCCTCGCTGCCGCCGCGGGGCATGCCGTCGGCGACCGCGTCCAGGAAGCCCTCGACCAGGCCGCGGGCGTCCGGCAGTTCCAGCGGCAGCCGGCCGGGCACCGGCACCGCCCGGGCCCCCGCCGGCATGGCCGCCACCAGTTCGCCGATGCGGCCGTGGTCGGCCGGGTCGAGCGGGCCGACGCGCCACGCGTCGTAGTCGCCGGGCGACACCGTGGGCTGCAGCCGGCCGCGGGCGATGAGCTGGAGCGCGACGACCGTGGCCGCACCCCAGAACGCGGTGGCCGGGTGGGCCCGGCGGTCGCGGCGGGCCCGGCTGAGCAGCGGCACCGCCTCGGTGACCGGCAGCCGCACGGCCGGCACCGTGCGGACCCGCGCCTGGTCGCCGTGGGCCTCGATGATGTCCAGGGCGCCGAGCTCCCCCATCCCCGTGGGGAGCTCGGCGCCCCAGAAAGCCATTCTGCCCAATCTCGGGGGATCTGCGGGCTCGAACACGACCGGGCAGCGTGCGAGTTCGTCCACTATCGGCTCAACCTCCGAAACGCGCGTACCGAGAGTGGGAAGAACACCGCCACCAGGAGCAACGGCCATGCCACCGCCACGCCGGTCCAGCCGTCGGCCGCTCCGGGGGAACCGAACAGCTCCCGGGTGGCCGAGGCCGTGGCCGACAGCGGGTTCCACGTCGCGATCGTCCCCAGCCAGCCGGGCATGGTGTCCGGTGAGACGAAGATGTTGGACAGGAAGCTCACCGGCCAGACCACCACCTGCACCAGCGTCACCGCGCTCGGGTTGGCGATGACCAGGCCCAGGTAGATGCCGAGCCAGAGGAAGGCGAACCGGAGCAGGAGCAGCAGGCCGAACGCCGCCAGAGTGGCGGCCGCGTCGCCGTGCGGCCGCCAGCCCACGGCCAGCCCGCAGGCCGCCATCACGACCAGCACCAGCACCGAGTTCAGCATGTCCGCCCCGCACCGCCCGACCACCACCGCCGACGGCGCCATCGGCATCGACCGGAACCGGTCCGTGACCCCTCGCGAGGCGTCCGTGGTGACGGCGAGCAGCGTGCCCTCCACGCCGAACCCCATGGTCATCACGAACATGCCCGGCAGCAGGTACTCGCGGTAGTCCCCGCCGCCCGGCACCGCGATGGCCCCGCCGAGCAGGAAGCCGAACATCAGCACCAGCAGGATCGGGAACAGCACGCTCACCACCACCGGCGCCGGCTGACGGACCCAGTGCGCGAGATCGCGCCGGGTCATCGTCCACCCGTCGGCGACGGCCCATCGGATGCTGCTCACGCGGACACCTTTCCATTCGAGGGTTCGTGTCGGTCGGCGACGCGACGGTCGGGGTTTGGGTGTCTCCAAGACCCCCAAACCCCGACCGGAGGGGTCTTCAACGGCGACACACCAGTGGGGTTTGTGGTGGTTGGCGATCGTGGCGCCGTGGGTTTGTAGGTCTTGGAGACGCACGAACTTCAGGTGGTGAGGGTGAGGAAGACCTCGTCGAGAGTGGGGCGGCGTAAGGCGATGTCCGCCACGCCGATGCCGGCGGTGTCGAGGGCGCGGAGGGTGTCGGTGAGCGCGGGGATGCGGTCCTGGACGGGGGCGCTGAGGCGGCGGAGGTCGTCGTCGCGGTCGGGCGGGGTGCCGGCGATCTTGTGCATGAGCTCGGCGGCGGTGGGCAGGTCGGCCGCGGAGTGGACGACCACCTCCAGGCGGTCGGCGCCGAGGCGGGACTTGAGGTCGGCGGGGCTGCCGGCGGCGATGACCCGCCCGGCGTCGATGACGGCGATCTGGTCGGCGAGTTGGTCGGCCTCGTCGAGGTACTGGGTGGTGAGCAGGACGGTGGTGCCGTCGGCGACGAGGGAGCGCACGGAGTCCCAGACCTCGTTGCGGCCACGGGGATCGAGCCCGGTGGTGGGCTCGTCCAGGAACAGCACCTGGGGCGCGAGGATCATGCCGGCGGCGAGGTCGAGACGGCGGCGCATGCCGCCGGAGTAGCGGCGGACGGGCCGCGAGCCGGTGTCGGCCAGGCCGAAACGGTCCAGCAGCTCGGTGGCCCGGACCCGGGCGGCGGCGGAGCTCAGGTGGTGGAGCCGGCCGAACATCTCCAGGTTCTGCCGGCCGCTGAGCACTTCGTCGACGGCGGCTTGCTGGCCGACGAGCCCGATACGGCGGCGCACCTCCATGGGCTGGGTGGCCACGTCGAAGCCGGCGACCTCGGCGCGGCCGCCGTCGGCCCGCAGCAATGTGCTCAGGATGCGCACGGCGGTCGTCTTGCCGGCTCCGTTCGGGCCGAGCAGCCCACACACCGTGCCGGGGTGAACCCGCAGGTCGAAGCCGTCCAACGCGATCTTGTCACGGAACCGCTTGCGCAGCCCGTGGACGAGAACTGACATACATCCCCCTGGCCGAGTACTAAAGTTTGAATACCCGCGGCCTCCAGTGTGCACCCGCGAGGGGTGGGTATGCAAACTTGAATAGCGGTCAGTCCGGGTGCGGCCAGCTGCCGGCCTTGCCGACCGTCCCCGGCTCGCCGGCCATGGCGTACTCGCCCGCGTTCAGCCGCTCGATCAGATCCCTGGTCCAGGCGATGTCGTTGGCCGCGTCGGCGACCCGCAGCCGGTACAGCTCGCGCACGTGCGGCGGCTCCCGCCAGCCGGTCAGCTGCCCGTCGGCCTCCTTGCAGATCGCCTCCACCGCCGACAGCCGGATCTCCAGCAGGGACACCGCCTGGCCGCGGGTCAGCGCCGGCAGCATGGCCAGGCCCGCGGCCAGCATGTCCGGCCGCGGCTCCGGCTTGCGCATGGCGTCGGCCAGCAGCCGCTGGAACTCGAACTCGCCCTTCTCGGTGAGCTCGTAGTCGGTGCGGCCGGGCACAGTCCAGTCCTCACGCAGGTGACCGGCCTTCACGCCCTGCTTCAGCGCGTGGTAGATCGAGCCCCACTTGACGTTGGCCCAGACGTCCGCGCCCCACGACATGAGGTCGTTGCCGATCAGGTAGCCGTGGGCGCGGCCGTAGCCGCGCACCACCCCGAGCACCAACAACCGCGTCGCCGACATGGGTGCAGCCTAAAGTGGACCGTAGATCACCACCGTGTGCTGGGTGCCCACCACGACGCGCCCGTCAGCCACGGTCGGCACGGTGAAGTTGGTGTAGTCGGCCAGCTTCTCGTGCACGAGTTCGTGCCGCAGGTCGGTCGGGTCGTAGGCGCGCAGCACCGGCCCGCCGTCCTCGTTGCCGACGATCCACACCACCGCGCTGCCCGGCCGGTCGCCGTCGCTGGAGACGACCGGGATGCCGCCGGGATAGGCCAGCCCCTCCGCCGCCTGCGACCTGGGCTTGCTCGCGATCTTGCCGTCGACCAGCTGCCACGCGCTGAGCCGGTCGGCCACGCCGGCCGTGTAGACGTAGGTCTGTCCGCCGCCGGTCCACGTCGTCTCCGCGCCCCACACGCCGCCGTCCACGGTCTGCACCGGCAGTTCCTGCACGAGCTGGTCGACGTCGGTGCGGTCCTGGTGGTCGCAGGGCTGGTTGATGGTGTGGAAGCCGCCGAGGGAACCGATCTTCGTCAGCTCGATCCGGCCCTCCTTGCTGATCTCCAGCACCTCGCCCTGGTCGATCAGCAGCAGCGGCGCGCCGGAGCTGAGGTCCTGGTCGTGGTCGTTCAGGCAGGTCACGTTGAACGGGGTGAACGCGTCAGCCACCTTGAGGGTGCTGCCGTCGCGGACCAGCCGCAGCAGGCTCATGCCGGCGTTCCGGCCGCCGGTGTTCAGGTTGTACGGGCCGTTCCCGGTCGTGACGAAGATCGAGCCCTGGTAGCCGACCAGCCCGGTCTGCGACTGCCAGATGCCACCACCGCCGGGGCGTTTGCCGCTGCTGCCCTGATCCGGGTTGTCGGTGTAGACCACGGCCTGGCGCAGGTCCTTGGCCTGGTAGCCCAGAATCCAGCCCTCGTACGGCATTCGGCTGCAGTAGGAGGAGAACGCCGCGTAGACGACGCCGTCCTGGAGCAGCAACCCGACGCGCTGCTGCTCGTAGGCGGCGTCGAAGCGGATCTTGCCGTTGCTGGAATTGCTGCCGGCGACGGTCGCGGACAGCGTCACCGGCGGCAGCTTGTCGTTGCCGGTGGCCACATCCAGCGCGTACATCCGGTCCACGATGCCGGTCTGGTCGTGCATGGTGGCCACCACGTACATGGTGTTGGTGGCCGGATCGATCACCGGCGTGCTGGTGACCCCCACCTCGGGCGAGATGGACTCGCATTTCACGTCGTCGGGGGCGGACACCGGTTTCGCGCCGTCCGGCAGCAGGGAACGCTGCCACAGCGGGGCTCGCGCCGATCCCTTGGCGTCGGCGTCGAGCGCGTACACGCTGCCGTGTTCGGTCGCGACGATCACGAGGTTGTGCCCGCCCAGGCCCGGCACGAACAGCGGCTGCGCGTACACCGCTCCGTCCAGCGGATAGGTGATGCGCAGCCCGATCCGGCCGACGTTGGCCTGGTTGAGCACGGTCTCGTGCCGGTTCCAGCCAACACGCGTGGCGTCGCCGCGCTGGGTGAGCACAGCCGTGTCGGCCGGCGCGGCCGCCGAGGTCTCGGCCGCGGGGGCCACCGGGGCGGGCTGGGAACACGCGCCTGCCAGGAGAATGGTCGCGAGCACGACGAGCCCGGACCGCAGCGCGGTCCGGGTCGCCGAGACGCCCGTCAGGGCGTGTAGCACTTGTTCGTGCTCGTGTTGAAGATCGGCGTGGTGTCCACCGGCAGGTTCGACGCCGGGTTCAGGGTGACCTGGCCCCCCTTGTCCTGCGTAAGGTTGTCCTCGCAGTCCAGCAGGGCCTGCTTCTGCGGGTTCTTCAGGCTGCCGGAGTTGCCGCCGGCCCACAGGTCGATGCGCCAGTAGTGCCCGTCACGCTTGGGCGTCGGGTTGTCGCCGTTGCTGCCGGTCCAGTCCTTGGAGCACTCCGTGCAGGTGTCCTCCATGATGAAGTACTTCTTCAGGTACGAGTAGTAGACGATCGTGCCCGGCTTCTCCTCGCGCGTGTCGGTGGCGAAGGTGACCGGGTCCTTGTACGTCCCGGTGCCACCGGCCTTGCTGTGGATGACCGGGTTGGAGATGATCGCGCTGGGCGGCGAGTTGTCCACGTAGCCGTACAGCGTGACGTAGAACAGCGCGGTCGACGCCTTGGGCGTCGAGGCGGCCGGTTGAGTGGCGAGGTTGCTGCCGGCGGAGGCGCTGGCCACCGATCCGAGCGTGAGGACGAGCCCCAGGCTCAACACCGCGACCAGCAGTCGAATGACGCGTGCTGACATCCATCCCTCCTTGCAGGGAAGGGGAGGGCGGCGGACTCCATAGGTGGTAAGGAAAGTTTCCTTACCCAGCCGAAGGTAGGACCGCCGTTCGACACCCGTCAAGGTCGGTCGTCGGGTATGCCCGACTTACGTCGTCTGAGGGGGCCTTACCCCGCTCCGCCGCGAATCGCGGTCGATCGAGCGCCTGGACGACGTGACTGCCCAATGCGGCCGAGGCCACCTCAGCCCGAATCTCGTACCTGTCGAGATGGGGAGGTTCGTCATGTGGCGCAACAGCGACTCCGACTACCGGTTCGTGCTGGAGCAGCAGAAGGCGATGCGGCAGGCCGCCGAGCAGGCCCGGATGGCCCGGCGGGGGCAGCGGCGGCGCTGGTGGAAGCGGTCGAACCCGCCGCAGAGCCGGTGACGGTGTGCGACCATGCGGTGTGCCGCGCATTGGTTCCGGGATTCCGCTGGTCGCCCGCCGGGCGGAGCTGGCGGTGTTGGAATCGGCGTTGGCTGCCGCAGCGGAAGGTCAGGCCTCGGCGGTGTTGCTGGCCGGCGACGCCGGTGTGGGCAAGTCCCGGCTGCTGACCGAGCTGACCTCGCGTGCCCGGGACGGCGGGGTCAAGGTGCTGACCGGCCGGTGCCTGGACGTCGAGGGCGCCGGCCTGCCGTATCTGCCGTTCGTGGAGGCGCTGGGCCGGTTGCCCGAGTCCGGCGCCTCCCGGCTCGACGACGCGATGGACCAGCTGCGGCTGTTCGAGGCCGTGCACACCGAGTTGGCCGAGCTGGCCGCCGACGATCCCGTGCTGCTGGCGTTGGAGGACCTGCACTGGGCCGACGCGGCGACCCGGGACCTGTTGCTGTTCCTGGTGTCCCGGCTGAACCGGCAGCGGCTGCTCGTGGTCGTCACCTATCGAATGGACGACCTGCACCGCCGGCATCCGCTGCGGCCGCTGCTGACCGAGCTGGGCCGCCTGTCCACTGTGGATCGGGTCGACCTGCGGCCGTTCGACCGGGCCGACGCGATGGCCTTCGTGTCGGCCCTGTCGGACGGCACGCTGCCGGCGGCCACGCTGCAGGGCATCGCCGACCGGTCCGAGGGCAACGCCTTCTTCTGCGAGGAGCTGACCGCCGCCTACGGCACCGGCGTGCCGGACGGGCTGACGGATCTGCTGTTGGCGCGGGTGGAACGGCTGGGGCGCAATGCCCGACGGGTGGTGCGGGCCGCCTCCGGCGCCGGGACCGACGTCGAGCACTCGGCGCTGCAAGCGGTGACCGAGCTCGACGCCGACGATCTCGACGAGGCGCTGCGGGAATCCGTGCAGCACAACGTGTTGGTGGCCGCGGACAACGGCTACGCGTTCCGGCACGCCCTGCTGCGTGAGGCCGTGTACGGTGATCTGTTGCCGGGCGAACGGGTTCGCCTGCACGCCAGCTACGCTCGGCTGGTCACCACGCCGGCATCGCTGGCGTATCACGCCCTGCAGAGCCATGATCTGCCCGCGGCCTTCGCCGCCTCGGTGCGCGCGGCCGAACAGGCGGCGACGCTGCTCGCTCCGGCCGAGGCCCTGCACCACGTCGAGCAGGCGCTGCAACTGTTCAGCGCGACGCGGGACCCCGGCGTCACCGAGTACTTCCTGCAACGCCTGGCCTCCCGAATGGCCCTCGCCGCCGGCGACGGTGACCGGGCCATCGCCTACGCGCGGGCGGCGGTGAGCCTGGCCGACGATCCGGAGACCGGTGCGGAGGCCCGGCATGAGCTCGCCGTGGCGCTGATTCCGTTGGAGTACGCGGGCGCGGAGGTGGCGGCCGCGGTCAGCGAGGCCTGGGACCTGGTGCGGGACCGGCCGCCGAGCGTGGTGCGGGCTCGAATGTTGGCGCTGCGGGCCAGGGAATGGGCCTGGTACGGCGGCGCGGGGCTGGACCTGGGTGAGATGGAACAGCTGGCCGAACAGGCCCGTGCGGCCGCCGTCCAGCTCGGGGCCGAGGATGTGGAGATCGACACGCTGGTGACGCTGGCGGTGTTCGCAGAGTGGAGCGGTCGACACGAGGAGGCCTACCGGCTGTACCGGGCGGCGGCGAGCCGGGCCGCCGCGGCCGGCGCCTATACGGTCGAGCTGCGCTCGTTGAAGAACTTCGCGGTCAGCCTGATCCACGCCGGCCGGTTCCGGGAGGCGGTCGCCGTTCTTGCCGAAAGCGTCGAACGGGCCACCGCGGTCGGGCTGACCTGGTCGGAGTACGCGGTCGAAGCGCGCATCATGCACATGAGCATCCAGTTCAAGCTGGGCGATCGGACCACGACCGAGCTCGTGGACGACCACTCGGCCGCCCCGCGCTGGGCGGCGCTGCACATATCGGCGGCGAATCTCCATCCGCTGGCGCTGGCCGGGCGGTTCGAGGAGGTCGAGGCGGGCGCCCGGCGGATCATGGCCAGCACCGACGACACCCGCACCATCGAACGCGTCCGCTTCGCGCTGGCCGAGGCGGCCGTGCTGCGTGGCGACCCCCGATCGGCCGTCGATGAGTGCGAGCGGCTTCTCGGTTGGTTCGCCGAGCTGCCCCGGGCCTACGTCGACGGCGCCCGGCACGCCGGCGCGATCGCGCTCACGGCGTTGGCCGATCTGGCCGAGCAGGCCTGGCGACGGCGGGACGACGACGCGGCCCGCGACGCCCTGGCCGAGGCCGAGCGACTGCACGAGACCGCCATGGCGCATGGCAAGTACTCGCTGGAGAACCAGTGGCTCCAGGAGATGCGCAATCCGGAAGTGCTGTGCATGGAGGCTCGGATGGCCGCCGAGCTGGGCCGGCTGCGCGGCGAGGACGACGTCGCGCTCTGGCGCGCGGCCGTGGATGCGGCCGAGCGAATGGTGTACTGGCAGGCCGTTGCCCGATGGCGGCTGGCCGATGCGCTGCTGGCCGACGGCCGCCGTGATGAGGCCACTGTCGAGCTTCGCGCCGCCCACGACGTCGCCGTCCACATGGGACTGTCACCGCTGCGGCAAGCCATCGAGGCATCGGCTCGGCGCGGGCGCATCGCCGTGGCCGACGTGGAACCGGACAGCGAAGACCTGTTGACGCCGCGCGAGCGCACGGTGCTGGAGCTGGTGGCGTCCGGGCTGACCAACCGGCAGGTCGGCGAGCAGCTCTACATCAGTGAGAAGACGGCCAGCGTGCACCTGTCACGGGTGATGGCCAAGCTGGGGGCAGGCAGCCGCACCGAGGCGGTGTCGCTCGCCTACGACCGGGGACTGCTGGCATAAACCGCGCCGCCGGGTGGTTGAGAGTTCACATACACCCGACGAGGAGGCTCGCAGCCATGTCCAAGGCGGTCAGGTACAACGAGTTCGGCGGCATCGACGTGCTGGACGTGGTCGAGGTGGACCGGCCGGTCCCCGGCCCCGGTGAAGCGCTGGTGCAGGTGAAGGCGGCCGGCATCAACCCCGGCGAGGCGGCAATCCGGTCGGGCGTGTTCGCCGAGGTATGGCCGTCGACGTTCCCGTCCGGTCAGGGCAGCGACCTCGCCGGCGTCATCGCCGAACTGGGTGACAGTGTGACGACGGTGTCGGTCGGCGATGAGGTGATCGGCTGGACCGACAACCGGGCCAGCCAGGCCGAGTTCGTGGTGGTGCCGGTGACGCAGCTCACGCCGAAGCCGGCCGGGGTGACGTGGGAGCAGGCTGGATCGCTGTTCGTAGCCGGGACCACCGCCCACGCGGCGGTGGCGGCCGTCGCACTGTCCAAGGGGGACACTGTTGTCGTGTCCGGCGCGGCCGGCGGCGTCGGATCCCTGATCGTGCAGCTGGCCGTAGCGGCGGGGGCGAAGGTCATCGGCATCGCCGGACCGTCCAATGCCGACTGGTTGACCGCTCACGGCGTGACCCCGGTCGAATACGGCGAGGGCCTGGCCGGCCGGGTGCGAGCAGCCAGCGGTGGCCAGATCGACGCGTTCATTGACACTTTTGGCGCGGATTACGTGGAACTGGCGCTGGAACTGGGCGTCGACAAGGGCCGCGTCAACACGATCATCAACTTCGCCGCCGTGGAGAAGTACGGCGTCAAGGCCGAGGGCAACGCCCAGGGCGCGAGCGCCGAGGTGCTGGCCGATCTCGCCGGCCGGATCGCGGCCGGCAGTCTGGACCTCGTTGTTGCCCGAAAGTACCCGCTGGCCCAGGTTCGCGACGCCTACCGCGAGCTGGAGCAGCGGCACACCCGAGGCAAGATCGTGCTGATTCCCTGAGGCTGACCTGCGGCGAACGGTTCGCGCCAAAATTCGTTGAACCGTTCGCCGCACCTCTCCGTGTAGATCGCGAACGGCTTCCGGAGGAACCGGAACCCCGTAGCCACACTGGAGAGAATCCCCATGTCGCGCAAGCATGTTGTGTCCCTTGCTGCCCTCGTCGCCGCCGGCGCCGCCATGCTGGCCGCCTGTGGGAGCCAGGAGGCCACGCAGCCCCAGACCCCGCCGCCGGCCGCCTCCAACGCAGCCGACTCGACGCCGCTGAACCTGTTGCAGGGCACCGCGAAGTCCAACAACGCCCCGGCCAACACCGGTGACCTGGCACCGCAGGGCGCGCCCGCCCCGGTCGCGCAGCAGTGGGTGCAGCTGGCCGCCGGCAAGGCCGGCGACCTCTCCCCCGTGATCACCAACGGCGCGCACAAGGTGCTGTACGTCTTCGACAAGGACGAGCCCAACAAGTCCAACTGCACCGACCAGTGCAAGGTCACCTGGCCGCCGGTGGAGGTGGCCAAGGGCGGCAAGGTGTTCATCGCCGGCATCGCCAAGTCGGCGGTGGGCTTCATCAAGCGCCCCGACGACGGCAACCTCCAGATCACCCTGAACGGCCACCCGCTCTACACGTTCAGCAAGGACGTGAAGCCCTTCGACACCAACGGCGAGGGCGTGCAGAACATCTGGTGGGCGTCCCAGCCGGACGGTTCCCGCAACTTCGGCGGCAAGACCCCGCCCGGCTCCACCCCGCCGGCGACCAGCACCACCCAGCCCACCGGCAGCCCCACCGCCGCGCTGACCGCCAAGAGCGCCATCCTGTTCGACGACGCCAACTTCTCCGACAACGGCGCGTCCCAGGGCGTGGCCGGCCCCGGCTGCCAGGCGGTGCCGCGGCCGGGCGTGACCTCCTCCATCACCACCGACGGCACGCTCAAGCTGTGGACCGGCCCCAACTGCACCGGCAAGTCCGTCGTGATCAACGGTGACGTGGCCAACCTGGCGTCCATCGGCTTCGACAACAACATCCAGTCGGTGCGCTTCGGCGACGGCGGCGGCTCCACCACGACGACCACCACCAACCCGGCCAACGCCAACCTGACCGCCACCAGCGCGATCCTGGACAGCGGCAAGAACCTGTCCGAGCCCGACGGCTCGCAGGGCGTCTCCGGCCACGGCTGCGTCAACGTCGCCCACCCCGACCAGGTCTCGTCCATCCAGGCCGACGGCACCTACAAGATCTGGACCGGCAAGGACTGCACCGGCAAGTCGATGATCGTCACCGGCAACCAGAACGACCTGAGCGCCATCGGCTTCGACAAGATGGTCGCCTCCATCCGCTTCGCGAACTGACCCGCTGACACCAGAAGGGGACCGGCTCCGGCCGGTCCCCTTCTGTCGTGTTCGGCAGCAGCTGCCTCAGGAAGCGGTCGTGGCCGACTTGGCCTCACGTACGCCACGCAGCGCGCCGGACCAGGCGAGAACCTGGTCGAGCATGTCTCGAACCGCGACGTCGAGGCCGTCGGGCGCGACAAAAGCGCCGGTGGCGAACGCTGGCATCAGCACGATGGCGGGTTGCGCGCGGACCGTGGCCACCTGGAGCTCGGCGAGCACGAGCCGCAGCGCCTCGGCGGCCCGGACGCCCCCGGCCCATCCGCCGTAGCTCACGATGCCGGCGGCCTTGTCGTTCCACTCCCGGTAGACGTAGTCCAGCGCGTTCTTGAGCGCGCCGGGGAACGAGTGGTTGTACTCCGGGGTGAGGAACACGAAGCCGTCGAAGCCGTTGATCAGCGCGGACCAGTCACGGGTGTGCGGGTGCTCGTACCGCTGGTGGTTCGGGTTTCCGGCCTCGTCGAGGTTGCCGAGTCCGTGATGGGCGAGGTCGATCAGCTCGTAGTCGGCGCCGCCGTGGGCCCGCGCCGTGTCGAGCAACCAGGAGGCGATCTGCTCGCCCCGGCGCCCGGGGCGCGTGCTGCCGAGAATGACGCCGATGCGCAGGGTCATCGGAACCCCTTTCCAATGGAGTTGACGTGTCAACTCTAAGTCGATCGAGTTGACACGTCAACTCAGTCGGTATGATTCCGGGCATGGCCGAGAACGGGACGCTGGAGCCCGAGGAGTGGGAGCTCTGGGACCTCTGGATGCGCGCACAGCGCCTGCTCACCCGGGAACTCGACCGTGGCCTACAGCACGACTGCGGCATCTCCAAGGCCGAGTTCAGCGTGCTGGTGACGCTGTGGCAGGCACCCGGCCGCGAGATGCGCGTCTGCGAGCTCTCCGATTCCCTCGACTGGGAGAAGAGCCGCGTATCGCACCAGTTGACCCGCATGGAGAACCGCGGCTTCGTGACGAGGACCCCGCAGGGGGCCGACGGCCGCCGCGCCGGGATCGGGCTCACCGCCGAGGGCCGCCGCACCGTGCAGAGTGCCATCCGCGTGCACGCCGACAACATCCGCCGCTACTTCTTCGACTCACTCACACCCCAGCAGACTGAGGCCTTCCGCTCGTGGAGCGGGCAGCTGATCGACCGCGTCGAGCCCTGACACACACGTGAGTGGCTTACTTGGCCGTGGAGACCAAGTAAGCCACTCACGTAGGTACTAGAGGTTGACCGTGACGAGGTTCGTGCCGGCGGGGTTCTCCAGGCGGACGCTGGCGATGTCGGCCGGGTCCATCAGGGCGCTGACGTCCACAGTGGACTTGGCGGCGTTCACCTTCCAGCCGGCGGCGATGGTCTGACGGCCGTCCTTGCCCACGAGCACGAGTTCGCACTGGGTGCCCATGGGGACTCCGCTGACGGCGGCGGAGATGTGGGACCAGCCGGAGGTGTCGGCGAAGGAGAGAGCGAGGGCGGCGCCGGTGTTCGCGTCGGTGGCGCTGGCGCGGACGGGGCCGAGGGAATCACCGGATCGTCCGACCAGCACACCGGTGGTCGCCGCTACGGCGACGACAACGGCGGCGGCGGAGCCCAGCAGGGCGGCCCGACGGCGGCGTTTGACGGCGGCTTCGGCCCGGATCTGGCGAAGGGCTCGTTGCAGCACGAGGTCACCGTCGGGCGGCGGCTCGTTGAGCACGGTGTCGACGATGCGCTGGAACTCAGCGAACTCGGCGACCTCCTCGCTGCACCGGGCGCAGGTGCGCAGGTGCGCTTCCAGCAGCCGCGACCGCTCCTCGTCCAGCGTGCCGGCGAGGTAGCGCTCCACATCAGGGTTGTTCATGACACCGACCGTTCCAATCCCGCTTCGACCCCAGGGAGAAACGCGCGCAAGGCGCGAAGTGCGTGGTAGGACCGGGACTTCACGGTCCCGAGCGGAATGCCCAGGACGGTGGCGGCCTCGCTGGCGGTGGCGCCGAGCAGGTAGATCTGCTCCAGGACGTCCCGGTGCTCGGCGGAGAGCTTGCGCAGCGCGGCCCCGACGACCATCGAGTTGACGACGCCCTCGGCGTGGTCGCGGGACACGGCGACGTCGACGGGCGGCTCGGCGACCTCCTGGGGCCGCGAGGCCCGGGCGCGAGCCTTGTCCGTGACGAGATTGCGCACGACGGTCAGCAGCCAGCCCCGAACGGACCCCCGGCCGTTGACCAGGCTGTCGGGATGCTGCCAGGCCCGCACCAGCGCCTCCTGCACGACGTCCTCCGCCGCGGCGCGGTCCCCGGTCAGCCGATACGCGTACGCCAGCATGGCGCCGCCGTGCTCGCGGTACAGCGAGCGCAGCAGCGCCTCGTCGGCGACTTCCTGGCGGGCGCGCCTGCTCAGCCCTGCCATCAGCTACCCCTTCCGTGTTCACCCCCGTGCACCGAGCGGAAATCCCGATCGGGCTCATCGAGCAACACGGCCAGACCGCGCGGTCGGCCGACCGCGGGGCAGAACCGTCCACCGACGGCTGCCCGTTCGGACAACCGTCCACAGTGGAGGCGGCCGGGCCCGCGCGACGCCCTGCACACCGCGCGGGCCCGGCCTTGAGTGACACACGAGCGGATCGGCGGCCCGGTTCACAAGAAATCGGCACTGAACCGGCGGGCTCACCCGGTCGTGTCTGCGGCGAACCCGAGCAGAGGAGTTGAGAGCCATGCGGCTGCCCAAGCTGATCATGTCCGCGTCCCTCCTGGTCACCGCCGCGATCGCGATGACCGCCTGCGGCGTGCAGAGCGCGCCGCAGTCCCAACCGGCCCAGGTGGCGCAGAAGGTGGTCGAGCTGCCCAGCCCGACCTCTCCCCCGCCGCCGACGGTGGCCAAGACCCAGAAGCGGGTGGACATCTACAGCGGCGCCGCCGACCAGCCGGTGGTGCAGGCGGCCAACACCGCGCCGGGCAGCCACGACCTGGAGCTGCGGGCCACCACCTCGGAGCAGATCGGCACGTTCCTCACCGACGGCAACGGAATGACGCTGTACCGGTTCGACAAGGACAGCAACAAGCCGCCGAAGTCGACGTGCAACGGGGACTGCGCGAAGACCTGGCCGCCGCTGCTGATCGCCTCCCCCGGCAAGATCTACCCGACCGGCGTGGACCCGCAACTGCTCGGCTACGTGGAGCGGGCCGACGGCACCTGCCAGGTCACGGTGAACGGCTGGCCGGTCTACTACTTCTCCGGCGACAAGGCCCCGGGCGACATCAACGGCCAGGGCGTGAAGGGCACGTGGTTCGCGGTCAGCCCGACCGGCGGCAAAACCCCGCCCCTGCCCGGCAAGTGACGTCTGGGTGTCTCCAAGACCCACAAACCCCGGTGCCGGGCGTCTTCAACCGCCGCAAACCCGTGGGTCAGCAGTGCCGGCCGGAGTTCACGCAGTCGACGACGGTGGCCATCAGCGAGTCGGGCATCGCGTCGACGAACATGGCGTGGTCGGTGACCGAGCTGTAGTGCTCCTCCGGGAAGGCGTCGATCGCGTAGTGGGTGCCGGGCGGCAGCGTGTACGCCACCTCGATGTGCAGCTGCGGCACGGGAAACGTGCCGAGCGGGCAGCCGCCGCCGGTCGCCGGGAACACCAGGTGGGCGCGGTGGTCGGGGCTGTCGGTGGTGGTGCCGTTCCAGCAGTTGGGGAAGTCGAACACGCGGACGGTCTGCTGCCCCGCACCGCACTCCGGGTAGTCGGTGGTGACCTTGTCCCGGGCCCCCGAACAGGTCCACTGCACGTGCTGGGTGTTGGCCCCGCGCTCGGTGACGGCGTGCGGGTTTCCGGTGGTGCCGCGCAGGAACTCCGGCATGGCGATGACGTTGCTGACCGGGCTGCCGCGGTACTCGATCCGCACCGAGGTCGGCACGGCGATGGTGCTGTGGTCCATGGACATCCCGTCCATGCCGTCCATCTGCGTCATCGCGGACGGCATCAGCAGCACGGGCCAGTAGTAGGTGGACTTGTCGCCGAACTGGCAGGTGGTCTGGGCGGCGGCCAGGCTCGCGTCGGTGGACAGCGCGTTGGTCGACGTGTTGCCGACGTAGTCGTGCACGTGGTGGGCCCCGCCGACGACGCCGGGCTGCGCGACCAGGTTGTCGGAGTTGTACATCCGCTCCTGGTTGCGCCCGCAGTCGACGTGCCAGCTGCCGCTGGACCCGGTCGAGGTGAGCGCCACCGGGGTCGGCGCCGGGCCGGCGTCGGCGATGTCGATGTAGGTCGCGCCGGCGGGCGTGTTGAGCCACCGGTAGGTGACCACGCCGCCGCCGACCAGCGCCAGGCACAGCACGGGCAGCACCACCCGCCAGAGCCATTTCACCCGGGCAGCATCACAAACGTTCTCGGCCCCGACAAATCCGGGCCGCGAACGGGCAGGTGTACAGGTCCGTTCGGCCGAATCAGGCGTTGGCGGTCAGGAACGCCCGCAGCGGCGGGTTGACCGCGTCCGGGTCGGTGAGGCTCAGGAAGTGGGCCCCGCCGTCGACCAGCACCAGCGGCTCGGCCTTGGGCACCGCCTCGACGATCTCCGTGGCCCGCTCGACCGGGTAGGCGGCGTCGGCGCTGCCGTGCAGCACCAGAGTGGGGCAGGAGATCTCCCCCAGCCGGTCGAGCACGCCGTCCCGGCCGACCAGCGTCTCCATCAGCAGCGTAACCCGGTCGGCCGGCAGAGCCCGGAGTTTGATCTTCCATGCGGACGAGTCCATGGCGCCGGTGCAGATGGTGGTGACCATGTCGACCAGCTGGTCGGTCGGCCCCTGCGTGGCCCACAGCGCGCCCAGCCCGCGGTAGGCCTCGGCGACCTGCGGGTCCTCGGGCGCGGCCGAGGTGCCCAGCACGGCCAGCGCGGTGATCCGGTCCGGGGCCAGCAGGGCCAGCCGCAGGCCGATGAAGCCGCCCTGGCTGGTGCCGACCACCGCGACCTGGTCGATGCCCAGCTCGTCGAGCACGGCCAGCACGTCGCGAGCCACGTCCCAGTAGGTGAAGGGGCCGTCGACCGGCGTCCGGCCGTGGCCGCGCTCGTCCACGGTGATCAGCCGGAACGCGTCGCCCAGCGCGGCGATCTGCGGGGCGAACATCTCACTGTCCTGCAGGAAGCTGTGCAGCAGCACGACCGCCGGTCCGCTGCCGCCGTGGTCCACGTAATGCGTCACGCCGCGCCTCCCCTGTGAGACAATCATGTCATTTGTCTCACAGGGGAGGCCTGCTTGACAAGGAACGACACCGACGCGGTGGTGCGGGCGGCGACCGCCGCCTACCTGGCGGGCCGGCCGCTGGACATGTCCGAGCTGGCCACCGAGGTCGGCCTCAGCCGCGCCACGCTCTACCGGCGCGTCGGCAACCACGACGAACTGCTCGCGATGGTGCTGGCCGAGCAGACCGAGCGCACCTTCCGGCACTGCCTGGACAGCGTCACCCTCGACGGCCTGGACCGCGTACGGGCGGTGTTCGAGCACTTCATGTACGCCGTGATCGGCGCCGCGCCGATCCGAGCGCTGATCACCCGCGATCCGCTGCTGTTCATCCGGACCGTGCTCGCCCCCGGCCAGGTCGAGCAGCGCGCGACGAACCTGTTCGCCAAGCTGCTGGCCGAGTCCGGAGTGGACTTCGCCGTGCCGACAGCGGTGCTGGCGCAGGCGATCGTGCGCATCGGCGACTCGTTCATGTACACCCACCTGCTCGGTGGGCACGAGCCGGCGACCGACAACGTGATCGCGCTGGTCAACCTCCTGCTTGACTCGGCCCGAACGAATTCGGCACAGCGGTGAGGGCTTCCAGCGCGCTGGCCTGGGTGCGCCAGTCGGTGGGGTTGGGCGAGCCGCCGGCCCAGCGCAGGCCGAGGTGGTTCAGCGAGTCGCGGTCGTTGGCCCAGATCGAGTTCGCCTGCGTCTGAAGGTACGGCTGATAGCCCAGCTCGGACACGTACCGGACCAGGATTCCCTTGAACTGCTTCTGGTTGTCGTCACAGTTGGGCTCGCAGGACTCGGTGAGCACACCCTGGTTGACGGCGCTGGCCAGGCGGTTCGCCGTGGTCAGCCAGGTCTGGTTGCCGGTGGCCTGGTAGAGCTCGTTGAAACCGCCGACGGCCAAGCCCTGGTTGTAGGTCCAGACGGTCTGGCCGTTGTTGTGGCAGTCCCCGGTGAGACCGTCGTTGACCTGGTTCTGCGCGTTGATCAGACCGCTGTTGAGGAACCAGGCGCCGGCGGTGGTCGCGCGTTGGCCCCAGACCGTGTCACCGGGCGTGTCGACGTGCAGGGCAGCCGTGAGCCGGAGATAGAGGCCGTTGGTCACGGCGTTCTTGTACGTGCGCTCGCGGTCCCAGTACACCCCGCCGCCACACGTGCTCGTGTCCCAGAAACCGTTGACGTAGTTGGCGATCGTCGTGGCCTCGGTCAGGTAGCGCTGGTCGTGCGTGTACTCGTAGGCGGCGATCCAGGCCAGGCCCCACCAGGCCGAGTCGTCGATGGCCCGGCTGATGAAGTCGCCGTCGATCGGGTCGCTGGACTTCGTGCCGGCCGGGAAGGCCACCCGGTTCACGTCGAACGTGCGGCCGATCACCCAGTCGTAGTCATGGTTTCCGGACTTCTGGGCGTAGTCGATCAACGCCGTGAGCGTGGCCGCCGAATTCCACCAGCTGCTGGGCCACCAGGCCTGGTACGGGTCGTAGGAGTACATCAGGGCATCGGCCGCCGCGGTCGCCCTGGTCGGCGCGGGCCGGGCCCAGGCCGTGCAACTTCCGTTGGCGTGCGTGGCTTCCTTGCCGCAGGCCCTTACTGCGCCGCCGTAGAGCTTGGCCCTCGGATCCCGGGTCGCGAACAGCGCCGTGCGCCCGGAAGTCGTGCGCCCCAACGACGATCCGTCCGGCCAGCTAGCGCCCTCGTTCCAGCTCCGGTCCAGCCACACCTCGTCGCCCGGCCCGTTGCCCTCCATCGTCGCCCAGGCCATGCCGTTGGCGTCGGTGTGCAGGCGGACCGTCCGGCCGTAGATCGTCGTCGGGGCAACGGGTTGGGTGTCGCCGTTCGACGTCGTCGACCCGTCGCAGGCCTTGTCGCACACCTGGGGGTACAGCCAGTCCGTGCACCCCACGGCGTTCGCATCGCCGCAGGCCCGGACCAGGCCCCGGCGGTGGCCGACCGGGTCGTAGATGTTGTACATCAGCGTTCTGGTGCCGGTCCACGTGCTCGGGATGCTGGCCTTGCCCAGCAGGCCCTCCCAGGTGGCGCCGCCGTCCCAGCTGCGGTCCAGCCACACCGAGTCGCCGGTCTGGCCCAGATCGATGCTGGCCCAGGCCATGCCGTCCGGGACCGAGACGTGCAGCTGGATCTTGCGGCCGTTGATGTTCTTGTCCGGCAAGGGAAACGTCTCCTGCTGGGCCCTCGACGGATCGAGGGTGTCACAGGACGTGGCGCACACGGTCGTCGTGGCCGCCACGGCAGGGACCGGCGGCAGGGCCAGGACGATCAGGAGGAGCGGCAGGAGCCTGATCACCCTTCGGAGGATGACAGCGCTCTCACGGCTCGGGCACCCCTCGGCGTCGATTCTGACCGGAACTGGACAACGGTCAAGATCAAGGGACCGATCCTCGCGTCCAACGCCAGGAAAGCCCCCTTCCTGACACCGCCGGAGCTGCGTGAAAGGACCATTCCTGACGTTCAACGCCAGGAATGGTCCTTTCCAAGCACTCAGGGGTTGACTACTTGCCGGGGAGGCGGTAGTCGGGGCCGAGGGCGGCGCCGCGGTCGGGCTTGTAGAGGTCGAAGCCGCGGGCGTCGCACTGCAGGCCGCCGTTGATGCAGTGCTTGACCAGCGCGGCCAGGGTCGCCGGGTCCCAGGCGTTGAAGAAGTCGTAGTGCCAGGAGTAGCCCCGGCCGCTGGCCAGGTGCACCTGCGACATGTCGCCGCTGACCGGGAACGCGATCTTGAACTCCAGCATCGGCACCGGCACCGGGTGGTCGGCCGGGCAGGTCAGTGTCGCCGGGTCCGGGTAGGCCATGTGGCTCTTGTGGTCCGGCGAGTCCAGGTGCACGCCGTCCCAGCAACTCGGTGCCTGGTAACGGATGTTGGCCTGGCTGCCCTGCACGCAGTAGGACGGGAAGTCCCAGTTGTGGAAGCTGTCGCCGCACTCCCAGCCCTCGATGGCGCCGGGCGCGTGCTGGAACTGGTCCTCGGTGGCCATCATGTCGCCGACCACGAACTTCAGGCCCTGCGGGAACGGCTGCACCTTGGTGTAGTCCAGGATCCCGGACTTGTAGTACACGACCTGCGACCACGTGGACAGCACCGGCTGGTTCCCGTTGTACAGCGTGGGGAACCAGTACGCCGACAGGTCGTCGGGCGCGAGGCAGGTGGTGGCCCCGGTGCCGGCCGCGAGCAGCGACTGCAGGGTGGTCGCCGCGTTGGTGGTGGTGTTGCCGAGGAAGGTGTGGTCGTGCGAGGCCCCCGGCTGGTTCGGGTAGACGATCGGATCGTCCGGCTGGTGGTGGGTGATCGTGCAGTCGGCCTGGAACTCGTGGTGCGTCACGACGTCGTCGGCACTGGCCGCCGGCGCCAGGGCGACCACCAGTGCCGCCGCGGCGAGCAGGAACGCCTTGCGGTACACGGGCTTCTCCCTACTGGTAGATGCCGAACTCGAACAGCGAATAGCCGTACGTGGTGCCGCGCTGGGTCCCGGTCAGCCGGACGAACCGGCCCGACCCGCTCACATCGAAGTCCTCGACGCCCCCAGCGCCCGTGGTGGTGCTGTGAATCGTGGTCCAGTTGGAGTTGCCGTCCGGCGACACCTGGATGGTGTATGCCTTGCCGTAGGCGGATTCCCAGACCAACTGGATGTGGTGGATGGCGGTGGTCTGCCCCAGGTCGACCTGGATCCACTGTGGATCGCTCCAGTCGGTGGCCCACCGGGTGCCGGTGTTGCCGTCGACCGCGTTGCTCGGCGGGAACGGCGCGCCGTTGCCGGTCTGCTGGTAGCTGGAGGCGGTGGTCGGCTTGCCCAGCGCCACATTGGTGCCGCTGACCGGCGGCACGGTCACCTTCACCGACCGCGTCTCGACGGCGACGTTGCCATGGCCGTCGTAGGCGTAGACGTAGACCTTCCAGACGCCGAGCTGGTTCGGGGCCGTGACGCTGAACGAGTTGGCGCCGGTCTGGGTGAAGTCGGCGTAGCGCAGGGTGGTGCCGCCGTCGACGTACTTGCTGGTGTACATCACGTTGTACCGCACGGTTCCGGACACGTTGACGCTGACCGGGAACTGCTTGCCGGCCGGCACCGTCTGCGGCACGGACATGTCTGTGATCACCGGGCCGGCCGGGGTCGCCGGCGAGCCGCCGTAGAGCTGCGCGACCTGGTAGTAGGTCGGGAACTTCCAGCCGCCCGGCTCCAGGTTGAACCAGATGCCGCCGAAGTCGTTCTCGTTGCCGTAGTTGAACAACGTGGCCCCGAGGGCGACGCCGGTGTGGCCATGGATGCAGTTCCAGGCGTTGGCGTAGCCGGCGACCTTCTGCTGGTCGGTCGGCTCGGTCGGAACCCCGTTGGCGTCGTTGGGAACTTCCCACTCGCCGGCCTCGCCGGACTCGGTGACGATGTACGGCTTGCTGTAGCCGCCGTTGACCCAGTCCTGCTTGACGTTGCAGACCGCGCCGTAGGAGTTGACCGCGTACAGGTCCAGCGACGGCGTGTTCGCCTTGTAGTACGGCCAGGCGCCGGTCCACGCGTCGGTCGAGGTCACCGGGTGGTTCGGGTCGGCGGCGTGGATCGCCTGGGTGACCCGCTCGACGTACTTCGCGTACGCGTTGCGCTCGGCTTCCAACTGCGCGCCGGAGTAGGTGTTCTGCAACGTCAGCAGCACCTCGTTGCCGACGTCCCACATCAGCACGCCCGGATGGTTCTTGTAGGCGTTGACCTGCTGGACGATCGAGTTGAGGGTGCTGTCCTCGTAGGCGGTGTCGTTGACGAAATCGGTGCCCTGGTTGAGCCAGAACCCGTTGATCACCTTGATGCCGTTGGCGGCGGCGCGGTCCAGCAGCGGCTGACTCGAGGCATCAGTGCCCCAGGTCCGGACCGTGTTGACGCCAAGCTCCTTGAGGTCCTGCATGTGCGCGTCGGCGGTGGCGCTCTGCGGCCCGAACGTGACTCCCTTGATGTAGTAAGGGTTTCCGTTCACCGACAGGCCCCAGTTGCCCTGGCCGCCGGTCACCTTCACCACGCTCCCGCCACTGGGGACGGGCGGACTGGTCAGCGGCGGCGGAGTCGTGCCGGTGCTGGTGTAGACGCCGACGGAGCCGATGCTGAGCACCCCGCCGGAGGACGTCTGCGGGCTCGGCGACGTGCAGCCGCACACCGTGTTCGGGTAGCCGCCGCCGATCGCGAGGTCGAACACGAGGAAGAACCCATGGTCGACGGCGGCCTGCCAGGTGCTGACCCCGACCTGGCTTTCCCTTACCTGCCAGACCTGTTGGCCGTCGATGGTGAACCGGATCTGCTCGTCGCTCAGCGTCCGGTCGATCACCTCGGCGTAGGTGTGGTAGGCGGTCTGGCAGTCCCCGCAGGTGCCCAGCCCGCTGGTCATGCCGTTGTACTCGGCGCAGTTGCCGCCCGGAACCGTGCCGCAGTGCAGGGTTTCCGAGGACTGCGAACGGCCGTTGACGCCTTCCATGATGTCGGTCTCGCCGACCGCCGGCCACGCCCCGGTGTTGCCCCGGTAGGCCGCTCCGTAGGTGCGGAAGGCCGGCCAGTAGCCGAGCGCGTTGGACACGTTGGGCTGCTTGATCGACGCCGTGATCATCAACTGCCCGCCGGCCGGGGCGGCGAAGTCGGAACGCTCCGACTCAATCCGCCCGGACGTCCAGTTGCCGTTGTTGTTGAGGGCAGTCAGGTTGACGTGGCCGTTGCCGTCCAGGGCGACGTTGGCGGCGGTGTTGGTCTCCACCTCGCCGCTGGAGGAGTTGGGGCCGGTGTCGGTGATCCAGTTCGCGCTGCTGGGCGCGCTGCCGGCCGCGCCGGGGAAGTTGTCGGTCCACACCGGGTTCCAGCCGGTGGGCTGCGAGGAGCCGCCGCCGTAGACCTGGAACTCCCACAGCGAGTAGCCGTAGCCGTTGGCCCGCTTCGTGCCGTAGATCCGGACGTACCGGCCGCTGCCGTTCACCGAAAGCGTTTGCGGGCCGCCGGCGCCGGTGGTGGTCGAGTAGATGTCGCGCCACCCGGTGGTGCCGTCGTCGGACACCTGGATCTCGAAGCTGGTGGCGTACGCGGCCTCCCACTGGAGGACCACCTGGTTGATCGTCTGGGTCGAGCCCAGGTCGACGCGCAGCCACTGCGGGTCGCTCCAGGCGCTGGACCAGCGGGTGTTCGGATCGCCGTCGACAGCCGCGGACGCCGGCGTGCCGTCGCCCTCGCTGCTCGACGCGAGCGCCGGCTTGCCCTGGGAGAGCAGCGTTCCGGCGGCATGGACTTGGGGCGGGTTCAGCACCAGTGCGCACAGGCCGAGCACGAGCAGCAGCGCACAGGAGAGAGCCTTCATCGGATCTCCAGGGGTACGTCGTGGCAGCGGACCGAGTAGCCCCTCTGGCGGGAGAGCGCTCTCCGAGTTGTGATGCAGCAGTTTTACCGCGAGTTCACAACGCCGTCAAGGAGAGCGCTCTCCGGATGTCCGCTTCGCGTCAGGCGGACTCGCGGGTCACCAGGGTCGGCTCAAAGATCACCGAGGTGACGTCGCGACCCTTATCGCCGATGTGGCCGACGACCAGGCGGGCCATCTCCGCAGCCATGTCCTCGACCGGCTGCCGGATGGTGGTCAGCTGGGGGCGGCAGCTCAGCGCGGCCCCGCTGTCGTCGAACCCGATCACAGCGACGTCCTCGGGAACGCGTTTCCCGTGCTTGCGCAGCACTTCGAGAGCGCCGATAGCCATCACGTCGTTGGCCACGAACAGGCCGTCGAACTTGGCCCCGAGCAGCATCTCGGTGGCCCGCTCCCCGCCGGTCTGGGTGAAGTCGCCCTCAGCGCTGGGCACGTAGGCCTGGCCGTGCCGGGCCATCGCCGTCCGAAAACCGGCCAGCCGGTCCTGGCCGGCCGGCGTGTCCAGCGGGCCGCTGATCGTCGCCACCTGCTTGCAGCCCCGGGCCACCAGGTGATCGGCGGCCATCCGCGCGCCGTCCTGGTGGGCGACGTCCACATAGCTGATCGGGATCGACCGCACCGGCCGGGCGAACATCACCGTGGGCACCTTGGCCATCGTGAGCTGCGCCGGCAGCACGTCACGAGGGTCTATGGAGATCAACAGCACGCCGTCGAACCGGTCCTGGCCGAGCCGGTTCATCAACTGCCTGCGAGCCTTCTCCGAGTCCACCAGCATCAGCACCGGGTTGACGTCCATCGGGCCCAGCACCCGCAGCACGCCGCTGACCACCCGGCCGAAGAACGGGTCGGCGAACACGCCGCCCGGGAACGCGTCGGTGTGCGTGGTCGGCTCCGAGACCACCAGCGCCACCGCGCCGGTCCGGCGGGTCACCAGCGACCGGGCGGCCCGGTTCGGCACGTACCCGGTCTGCTCGATCGCCCGTTCGACCACTTCCCGCAGCTCCGGGTCCACGTTGCGGATTCCGTTGACCACGCGGGAAACCGTCGCCCGGGAGACGCCGGCCACCTTCGCCACGTGCTCCAGCGTCGGCGGCGCCTGCTCGGTGCTCATGCAGCATTTGTAGCACGCCAGAGAGCGCTCTCCATGGCCGTTGATCCGGGCGGCCGAGGTCTCGATCTCGGCGTCCACGCAACCCAACACCGGCCACCCTCGTCTGTAGCTGCGACCGGGGCGCGTGGATGTGGTCGGACAGTCGGACAGTCGAACAGGAGGTCGCAAGTTGATTCGTGCGGACCGCGAACTGCTCGCCGAACTCATGAGCGTCAACGACGCCGTGCCCCACGTGACCCTAGCCATGCTCGACGGCAGCTTCAGCCGTCAGGAGCACGCTGAGTTCGGTGCTCGACTGGTTGCGCTCGGCAATGCGTTGCGGGAGCGGGGGTGTCAGCAGCCGACGGTTGTGGTGGAGGGTGGGGTGGGTTAGAGGCTTGGGGGGTTAGGGGCTTGGGTTTGGGTTTGGGTTTGGCGGGGATGGGTTGGATTTTTGGGGTGGCTCCGGGTGGATTTTGCGTGGAGCCTCTGGGCGATGGCAATCGAGGCAATCATCGGGCAGGCTCCGCCTGCCTCGATTCGCCGGACGAGCGTACGCCATCGCCCCCCTCCACGCAAAATCCACCCTCAAGGTGAGAGGGGGCGGTGGCTGGGTTTGCGGGGTTGGTTTTGCAATTATGCATGAAACTCGAATTCACCCGTTAGTGAATCGAGTTTGATCTTTGAGTGGCGTATTCTGGAGGTATGGAAGAACTCGCCCGGGAGTTGGAGAGTAGAGAGCCTTGCGGGGCTCTGCTGGATCTGCTCATGGGTGTGGATCTCAACGCTCTGACCGCCGATCAGCAGGTGACGGCGTTCATTGTGGCGCGGAAGATCAAAGCCTTCGCCGATTATGTGCAGTTGTCGATTCTGCGCGATGTCGAGGACACGGCTGAGCTGGCGATGGCGGTGCATGAGCCGGAGCAGTCGGTGGTCCGACAGAAGCGCAGTAGTGAGGTGTTGGACCGGTTGCCTCGGCTGTCGGAGCTGCTGCGGCGCGGGGAGTTGGACCTGCGGCGGCTGGAGACCGTGGACGAGCGGATCGTCAACCTGCCCAACCCCGCCATGATCGCCGAGGTCGAAGACGAACTGGTCGAGGTCGCCCCGAAGCTGACCCGCACCCAGTTGGCTCGGCGCACCACCGCGCTGGTGGCGAACGTTGATCCGACTGGGTACGACCAGCGCCGTCTGAAGGCGAAGCAGGAGCGTCGGGTCGAGTTCACGCCGCTACCCGACGGCATGGCCCAGCTGCGGATCACCCTCACCGCACTCGACGCCCGCCAGGTCTACGACGTCCTCACCCAGGACGCCCGGGCCCTGGTCAAAGACGACCGCACCACCGACCAGAAACGAGCCGACGCCTTCCTGGACCGGTTCCTGGGCTACGGCATCGACCGCAAGGTCAAGGTGCACGTCACCATCTCACTGGAGACCCTGATGGGCCTGACCGAGGACCCGGGCTTGCTCGACGGCTACGGCCCGATCGCTGCCGACTCCGCCCGCGAACTCTCCATGCACGCCCCCTGGCGCGGACTCCTGCTGGACCAGTACCGCCGGGCTTCCGAACTGAGTACCGACACCTACCGCCCCACCGCACGCATCAAGGAATTCGCCGAACTCAACGCCGGCGGCACCTGCTCCGCCCCCGGCTGCACCACCCCCATCCAAGAACTCGACCACACCATCCCCTGGCCCGCCGGCGACACCAACGCAACCCAACTCAAGGGCTACTGCGCCCATCACCACCACCTCAAACACGGCAACCACACGGTCACCCTGGATTCCGACAACACCCTCCATTGGGTCACCCCACTGGGCCGCCACTACACCACCCACCCCCACCAATGCTGACCCCCGCCCCACCCGTTCTTTGACAACTCCACAGCGAAACCAGCCCGGCCCACCCAAGAACCCACAACAACTCGAATCGGAGGGTGGATTTTGCGCGGAGGGGGGCGATGGCATACGCTGATCCGCGAATCGAGGCAGGCGGAGCCTGCCCGATGACGCCTCGATACTCCATCGCCCAGAGGCTCCGCGCAAAATCCACCCGGAGCCACTTTGTCAATCCAATCCGGATCGCCAAACCGAGCGACCTGGCCAACCTCCCCCACCGGCCCGCAACCCACCACAGCCCCCGCCACCGTGGGAGCATCGTCAGATGGGGAGCTTCTGGTCGCTCGACGGCCTGCGGCTGGCCGGGTCGATAACCTCGCCGCCGTCGGGCGAGCCGCGCAAGGCGGTCGTGCTGGCCCACAGCGAGGGCCTGGACCAAAACGAGAACGGGCTGTTTCCGCTGATCGCCGACGCCCTGGCAGCCGAGGGTGTGGCGTCGCTGCGCTTCGACCACCGGGGCCACGGCAAGAGCGAGGGGTCACAGGAGGACCGGACCCTCACCGAGCATCTGAACGATCTTCGAGCCGCCGTCGAGCACGTCCGGGCCGAGACCGGCGCGCGCCGAGTGTCCCTGGTCGGCAACCGGTTCAGCGGCGGCTTGGCCGCCTTCTACGCCGCACGCAGACCAACGGAGTTGGACCGTCTCGTGCTGCTCACGCCGCAGCTGAACTTCAAGGGCGACTACATCGACCAGAACCCGAACTGGAAAGCCGGCCGGCTGGCCACCCCCCGCCTGGCCGAGGTGGGCTATCTGGAGCACGGTCCCGGCGTGCGACACGGGCGGGCGTTCCTGAACGAGGCGTTCTGGGTGCGGCCCAGCTTCGTGTTCGGCGAGATCCTGCCGCCGACGCTGATCGTGCACGGGACGAAGGACGACCACGTGCCGGTGGAGTCCTCGCGGGCCGCCGTCCGCCGGCTCAAGGCCGACGACGTGCTGGTCGAGGTGGACGGCGTCGGCGAGCAGAACGCGGAGTTCGTGGCCGAGCGGGTCGTCGAGTGGATCACGTTCAGCGAGTGAACGAGACCAGCGAGCGAGGCAGCAAGCCCGGTCGGGCGTGCCGGCCACGGCGGGTCCGCAGCGCGATGTTGTTGATCACCTGGACGGTGGCGGCCACGGTCTGCCGGCGGCTCAGGCCTTCGGGTCGGGGCCGGACCAGGCCGCACAGCGCCGCCCCGGCCGCCGCCAGCAGGTACACCACCGAGGCCACGGTGATGAGCACCGCGATGGCGACCACCGTCAGCAGGAAAAAGACGATCATGAATGGCAGCAGGACAGGGTTGAGCGAGCGGTCGCGGCGGTAGTGGACGGAGTCTGCGTGCGGGTCGGCACCCAGCTTCATGATTGCTCCCGATGTGGCGAATTCAATTCGGATCTTGCGTGGAGCAAACTGTGGGTAGTTTACCCGAAAACCATCCACGTCTCACCCGGTTGCGTTCCGTGTTCGGTCATGCCACCACTATCGACCTAGGAACACCCACCGCAACGGGTTCGCCCGAGATCTCCCCCCACCGTCCACACCGGAATATTGATCATTCAACCGTCATCACCCCAGCTCACAACCACTCAACCGACCATCACACCGCCGCCAACGTCACCCGGTTGGCGTAGTCAATATTGATGACGTCCCGCCAACGACCACCGACAGATCCGCTGCACCATGATCACTATTCACCCGGCGCCGACCCGGCCGGGTGGCGCGCCCCGGAGCCAGGAGAGCGCAGCCAAGATCGGCAGCCGCTATCACGAAAAGAGACCCCTGCTCACGGTTTCCGCGAGCAGGGGTCAGAAGTCCAGGTGAAGATCAGTCGAGATTCAGCTGTAATCCCCGGTCCAGACCGGATCCCGTTTCTCGGCAAACGCCCGAGGACCTTCAAGGGCGTCGCTGCTACGACGACGGCGCTCTTCCCACAAATAGCTGGCGGTGAAGGCCTCCTCCAACGGCAGGTCAAGAGACCGGAGCGCAGCCTCCTTGATCGCACGGACGGACAGCGGCGCGGCCCGCACGAGGCTGTCGGTCCAGGAGGCCACACAGCCGTCCAACTCGTCCACGGGCACCACTTCATTGACCAGGCCGTAGCGCAGCGCGGTGGTCGCGTCCATGCGACGGCCGGTGAGCAGGTAGCCCATGGCCACCTTCTGCGGCAGCTGCCGGGGCAGCCGGAAAACACCACCGGCCCCGGCGATCAGGCCGAGCTGAACCTCGGGCAGACCGAACACCGCGTCCTCAGAAGCGATCACGATGTCGCAGGCGAGCACCAACTCGAAGCCGCCGCCCAGAGCATAACCGCGCACCCGGGCGACAACCGGCTTGGACAGCGTGAACCGATCAGTCAGACGAGGATGCCCGGTCTGACCACGGCTGCCGAACGTCGTGGCCTGGTTGAGCTGCGCCCGTTCCTTCAAGTCCTGCCCGACGGAGAAGGCCCGGCCACCGGCGCCGCTCAGGACCACGACCCTGACGTCGTCGTCCTCCTCGACGTCATCCCAGATCTCGGCGAGTTCGGCGTGCATCCGCCGATCCATCGCGTTGAGCACCTCGGGACGGTTCATCGTCACGTAGGCGATGTGGTCCTTCTTCTCATACTGCACGCTCATGCCGATCCCGCCGCGAACCGGCCGACCTTGCCGATCACGTCCTCGCCGTAGATGCGCAGGGCCTGCTGCAGGGCGAACTCGGCCATGTAGCGGCGGAACTCGTCGAGCGGCTCGTCGGCCAGGTTCACCATGCGCCGGTTGGCCAGCACGGCGTCGCCGTCGAGACGGGCCAGCCCGGCCTCGATCGCCGCGTCCATCTCCTCGGGCGCAACGACCTCGTCGGCGATCAGCCGCCCGTCCGGCTCGTCGGCCCGGATCTGGCGGCCGCCGAGGATCACCTGCCGGGCCACGCGGGGCCCGGTGAAGCGGGTGAGCCGGAAGTTCGACGCCCCGGGAACGATGCCCTCCTTGGCCGCGGGCAGGCTGAAATAGGAGTCGGACGCCGCCAGCACGTGGTCGAAGACCAGCAGGAGCTGGGTTCCGCCGCCGATGGCGAACGTGTCGACGGCCGCCATCCAGGGCTTGTCGACGAACTTCGTGTGCCACGAGCCGCCCGTGAACACACCGCGAACAATCTTGTGGATATAGCCGAGTTCCCGCCGCAACAGGAAGTCGACCAGCGGAATGCCGCCCGAGCTCAGCTTCTTGAGGTTGATGCCCGCGCAGAACACCCGCCTACCCTGATACCGAGGATGGCTCATCTCGCCGCCGCGCAGCAGCCCGACGCGCACGGACGGGTCGAGCAGCGCCAGGTCGACGGCGGTCTCCATGTCGTCGACCTGTTGGGCGTCCTCGGCGTTCAGGCAGTCGTCCCGGCACAGGGTCAGGTGTGCGACGCCGTCACGGCGCTCCAGCCGGACCGCTTCCATGTGCACGACACCGGATTCGACGAACTCGGGGAGCAGGTCGAGCGCCCTGGGGGTGGGCCGGAGCATGGCGTCGAGCAGGTGTGGACCGGCCTTCGGGGCATGCAGGATCCCGCGCAGGAAGATGCCCTGGTCGATCTCCCGCCCTTCCTTCTCCGCCTGCGGCCGCGCGCGTTCGGCTGCCATCTGCTCGTCGGTGGGCACCAGGCCGGGAAAGGCCTGGGCGGCAGCCCTGACGAGCTCGTCGATGCGCAGATGCAGAGTCCGGCCCACGGTGAGCTCGTCGTAGATCTCCTCCGCATGCGCCGCAACGTATTCCGTACGCAGCGCGCGGATCTGGTCCTGCGCCGAGGATGCCGCCGCACGCTGCGCCGGGGTCCGGTCGGGCAGAGCCGGCAGCGATGCGAGCAGGTCGTCGACTCGGTTGGCGGCCGCCGCCAGGGCCGCTCGGTCGAGCAGCCCTGGCGACAGAATGGCCGAATCCGCTGTCACGACACGGTTTCCTGCCGCAGGGCCCGGTCGACCGCGGCCAGGTGGGCGCCGAGCGCGTCCTCGAAGGTGGTCGAGCCGGCTTCGAAGATCAGCTGCCGGCGGATCGCCATTTCCTTGCCGGCCACGGCACTGGCTCCCGCAGCCAGGTCGGCCAGCGCCGCCGCCGGATCCTCGGACACCTCGTCGACCAGGTTGAGGGCGAGCGCGCGGTCGGCCTCGATCGGGGCGCCGAGCAGCACCGCCCGTCGGATGGCGGCCGCGCCGGCCTGCTTGGTCAGCCGGTAGACGGTCATCCCGGGCCAGGTAGCCCCGCCGACCCACGAGAGCAGCAACCGGGTTCCCGGTGCGACGATCCGGACATCGGCGGCCAGCAGCAGGTCCAGGGCCGCGCCGGCGCAGTCGCCCGACGCCACGGCGACCGTGACCCGGCCGAGCCGTTCGAACCGCCGCACCGCCCGCTCCCACTTGGAGACCAGGCCGACCGTCAGCTCGTTCGACCAGTCGGCGGCCGGGACGCCGGTGACGTGGATGGTGACCGGGCCGGGTTCGCGCTGGTCCTCGGCGCGGTCGCAGAGGCCGTTCAGTTCCTCGACCGACGCGGCCGACAGGGGCCGGGCGCCGTCGACACGCAGCACGAGTTCGTCGTTCATTTCCGCAAGCCTCACCACTGGATCAGCGCCATTTCGATCGAGGAACCGGGCCCCATGGTCATGAGGACGCCGTAGTCTCCGGGCCGGGCGACGCCCTCTTCGGCGAGCCGCTCGTAGGAGAAGAGGAAGGAGCCGCTGGACAGGTTCCCGTAGTCCCGCAGCACACCGGTGGTGTGGCGGACGTCGTGCCGGCTCAGGCCGAGGTTGACGACCACGGCGTCGACGACCTTCTTGCCGCCGGAGTGCACCACCCAGTGGCCGATGTCGCCGCGCCGCAGGCCGGTGCCGGACAGCAGCCGGTCGAGGATGATCTCGGCGTGCGCCCCGACCACGTAGGGAATCTGCGGGTCGAGGAAAAAACTGAACCGGTCCTGGTCGCGGTCCCAGTCGTAGCGCATCGCCTCGATCGCGTCGGTGATGATGTAGCTGGCGAACTTCAGCACCCGCGGGCCGGGCACGCGTCCGTCGCCGGAAACCACGGCCAGCGCGGCGGATCCGTCGCCGAACAGGCTGTTGACCACGGCGGTCCGCATGGTGCCGTCCAGGGCGTAGGCGGCCGAACACGCCTCGCTGCACAGGACGACGCCGAGCTCGCCGGGGTGCGCCGCGGACCAGCCGGAGACCATGTTGAGCGCGTTCAGGCCGGCGTTGCAGCCCATGCCGACGATGTCGGAGCGGCTGCAGTGCGGGTCAATGCCCAGCTCACGGATGATCAGCGCGCTCAGGCCGGGGGTCAGGAAGCCGGTGGAAGTGACGCAGCACAGGTGGCGCAGGTCGGACAGGGTCGCGCCGGCCGACTTCAGGCAGGCTTCCAGCGCCCGGCAACCCATGTCGACGGCGGTCTTCTTGTGCTTGTCCAGGAGATCGCCCTGCGGCTCCGCCGCCCGTCCCCCGTCGGGGCCCTCCGGCGGAAGCGTGAGGAAACGGCGGTCGATGGCGCTGTTCAGGAAGACCGACCGGATCCTGGGGTCCTCAATGTCGAGGATGTCGAGCAGTTCGGACTGCGAGTACGACGTGTCGGACACCGCGGTGCCCACGCCGGCGAATCTGGTGATCTCGGTCAGCCCGGCAAGGACGGAGAGCTCCTCGGCCGGTGCGACGATGGCAGTCATCGGTACATCCACCCCCATGTCCTGAGCTTGCTTCGGAGCAGCTTCTTGACCTGCGGCAAGGCCATCGTTCTGTCCTTTCTGGTCAGTTGGGGACCGGGACGCCGGTCAGCCGCCGCTCGATCTCCCGGCTGGTGGCGTAGTCGGGCAGCAGGCCCCGCCGCCGTGCCTCGGCCAGCGTGGGGGCCACCTGGTCCCGGTCGGACAGGATCGGCTCCACGTCGAGGCCGATGGGCAGGCCCAGCGCGGGATCCACCGGCGACAGGGCCATTTCGTCCTGTGCCACATAGCGTCCGGAGATCATGTACGCCATCACGGTGTCGTCCTCCAGCGCCACGAAGGTGTGGCCGACGCCGACCGGGAAGTACATCGCCCGGTGGTCCTGCTGGTCCATCAGGACCGAGTCCCACTGGCCGAACGTGGGCGAGCCGACCCGGATGTCGACCACGATGTCCAGGGCCTTGCCACGGGCGCAGTAGACGTACTTCGCGACGCCCGGCGGGGTCATCGTGTAGTGCACGCCCCGCACCACGCCGCGCCTGGAGACGCTGTGATTCGTCTGCGCCACCGGGAAGAGCGGGCTGCCGTGGGCCTCGATGAACGCCTCCTCCTGGTACGGCGAGAGGAACTTGCCCCGGTCGTCGGGGAAGGCACGAGGGGTGAACTCGATCGCGCCCTCGACCGCCAGTTTGCGTGCTTGCACAGCTGCTCCAGTGGGTTCAGAGGGTGGACAGCACTTCGCGGACCGCGTGAATGACCTTGTCCTGGAGGTCCGGGGAGAGCGCGGGGTACATCGGCAGCGAGAAGATCTCGGTAGCCAGCTTCTCGGTGACCGGCAGCGACCCGGTCTGGTAGCCGAGGTGGGCGAACCCGGTCATGGTGTGCACCGGCCACGGGTAGCTGATGTTCAGGTGGATGTCGTACGCCTTGAGGCGCTCCAGGATCTCGTCGCGCTGGGGGTGGCGCACCACGTACACGTAGTACACGTGCTCGTTGCCGGGCACAGTTTTCGGCAGCTTCAGCTCGGTGTCGCCGAGGCCGTCGACGTAACGCTGGGCGACGGCCTGGCGCCCGGCGATGTAGGCGTCGAGCCGCTTCAGCTTGCGCCGCAGGATTTCCGCCTGCACCTCGTCCAGCCGGCTGTTGTGGGCCGGCGTCTCCACCGTGTAGTAGGTCTTCTCCATGCCGTAGTACCGCAGCCGCCGCAGCCGCGCGGCCACCGACTCATCGGACGTGATGGTCGCGCCGCCGTCGCCGTACGCGCCGAGCACCTTGGTGGGGTAGAAGGAGAACGCGGCCGCGTCGCCGGTGGATCCGGCGATCGTGCCGTGCTGCCGCGCCCCGTGCGCCTGAGCGCAATCCTCCAGAATGGACAGTCCGTGCTTGGCCGCGAGTTCCTTCAGCGGAGCCAGGTTCACGCACTGCCCGTACAGGTGCACCGGCAGCAGGCACTTGGTGCGCTCGGTGATCGCCGCCTCGACCTGACTGGTGTCCATCAGGAAGTCGTCCTCGCGGACGTCGACGAACACCGGGGTGGCGCGGGCGGCGTCGATGGCGACCACGGTCGGGGCGGCGGTGTTCGACACCGTGATCACCTCGTCGCCCGGTCCGACACCCAACGCCTGAAGGCCGAGCTCGATCGCGTTGGTGCCGTTGTCGACGCCGACGCAGTGGTCGACCCCGTGGTAGGCGGCGAACTCGGACTCGAAGCCGGCCAGGCTCCTGCCGAGCACGAGCTGCCCCGATTCGAAGACCGTCTCGACCGCGTCCAGCAGGTCGGCCTTCTCGGTCTGGTACTCGGCCAGGTAGTCCCACACCCGCGTGGTCATGCGTGTGCCCCTTCGTGAACTGATGCCGTCAGTGCGGCGACGGTGCGGCGCACGCCTTCGGACAGCGAGACCTCCGGGCGCCAGCCGGTGATCGTCCGGAACCGCGTGGAATCGAGGGTGACGCTGCGCAAATCCGTCTCGGGCGCGTGCGACGGCGGGGCCACGCAAACGACATCCACCGGGCCGCGGCCGGTGTGCTCGGCGGTTTCCTTGGCCACGATCCGGAAGACGTCACCGAGCTGGTCGCCACGGCCGGCACCGAGCAGCCAGTGGCCGCCCACCAACGGATCAGGATTGGCCAGGGCCGCCGCGAACGCCGCCGCGATGTCGTCGATGTGGACCAGGTCGCGGCGCACGGTGCCGTCGCCCCAGATGGTGAGGTCCTGGCCTGCCAGCGCCCGCCGCGCCATGGCCGACACGACACCACGGTCGTGGTTCGCGCCCGGCGCCTTGGTCTCGCCGAACACCGTGGGCAGGCGCAGGCTGATGCCGCGCACCTGGCCGTTGGCCGTGGCCTTCTTGAGGATCTGCTCCGACGTCAGCTTCTGCCGGTCGTAGGGAGTGGCCGGGTCGTCGGGCTCGGTCCCGTCGAGCGGTTCCCTTGGTGGCACACCGACTTGCGAGGCAGCGGCGCCGTAGACCACCAGCGGGGGCTCACCACGACCGCTGCCGAGGATCTCGACGAGGTTCCGCATCACGCCGACATTCACGTGTTCGGCTTCCTCCGAGTCGGCCACCCGCCAGCCGCCGTCGGACATGAGCAGGTGGATGACCACGTCCGAGTCCGCGACCGCCTCGGCGAGCGCGGCGCTGTCGGTGAGGTCGGTGGAGACGACGGTCGTCTCGGCTCGGCCGGGCACCGGCGTGCCTGGCCGGCGCGCCACCGCGCGCAGCCGAATCGGCTGCTGCGCAAGGGCGCGGGTGACTGCCGAGCCGATGAAGCCGGACGCCCCGAGGACGGTGATCAGCTTCATGTCATGCACCTCCTTGGGGCTGGGCCGCCGCGGCGTTGACGCAGGCGAGCAGCGTGCGGGCTTCGACGTTGACGTAGTGCCCGTGCCGGGTGAGCGCGGTGAGCTGGCCCGGGGTGACCCAGGCGTAGCCGGGCGGCGGATCGATCGTGTCGTCCGCGTCGATCACGAGATAGCGGGCCCGGACGTTGAGGAAGCGGCCGCCCTCTTCGGAATGGATTGCCTCGTAGCGGATCCGCGACTTCGGCGCGTCCAGGACGGCGTCGAGAAATGGCGGTCGGCTCTCCGCCGGCAGGTGCGCGTAGTTCTGGGGCGTGCACTGGACGGTCGGCGCAAGCTCGACGGTGTCGAGAAAACCGCCGTCAGCGCGGGCATGCGCCAGAACATGGGGCACGCCATCGATCTCGCGCATGAGGAACGCGGCGACGCCCGTGCCGACCGATTCGAGCAGCGGCTGGGTCCAGCTGACCTTCTCGCGGTTGCTGCCCTTCACGGCGACCGCGCGGACCTTGAAGTAGCGGCCGTCCTCGTGCTCGATCGTCTCGACGCCCTGCTTCCAGCCGCACACGTCGGTGAGCGGAATGCGGCGGGCCCGCACGTCGTGGCGCGAGCGCTCGTTGGTGAACCAGGACAGGAGCTGGATGTCGGAGAACAGCGCCCCGGCAGCCGTGTCGTGGAACGGCAGGCACGACAACACGCTGCGGGCGTTCATGTTGATCGTCTCGTCGGCGTGCATCAGCTCCGCGATCTGGCCGAGCGTGAGCCAGCAGAAGTCGTCCCACACCGGCACGTCGTCGACGGTCTCGACGATCATGTTGCGGTTGGTCTTGCGAAAGAACCACGAGCCCTGCTCGGCCTGGAGCACGTCGGCGATGACCCGCTCCGGGTCCGGCGGCGCGAAGTACTCCAACAGCTTGACGTCGGTGCCGCCGTGGGCCTTGGTGTAGTTGCTGCGGGTGGCCTGCACGGTCGGCGAGAGCTGCACCAGGTTGGGGTTGCCCGGCTCCATCTTGGCCTGCATCAGGAAGTGCAGGACGCCGTCGAACTCCTTGCACAGGATGCCGAGGATGCCCACCTCGGGCTGCTTGATGACCGGCTGCTGCCACTCGCGGTAGGGGCCGTCGCCGTGCGGGCCGTCGTGCTCGATCACGTGCAGGCCCTCGATGGCGAAGAACCGCCCGCTGCGGTGCACGAGATTGCCGGTGACGGCCTCGAAGCCCCACTGGTCCAGGTCCGCGAACGGGATGTGCTCGACGTGGAAGACGTTGGCCTCACGGCGTTCCACGATCCAGGCCCGGACGTCCTCGGTCCGCATGTGCACGCCGTCGGTGGTCGCGGCCGACAGCGCGATGCGGTCCGCGTGGTCGGTGTCGTGCCGGGGACGCACCGCGATGGGTGGAACAAGGCAAGGCAGCATCACAGGACTCTCCTTGTTGAACCGTCGCACGGTGATCGGGACGTGGTCGGCGGGCGGGCACTTCCCGGGCGCTGCCACCGGGCCGATGATCTTCCTCGTCGTACTGGCCAAGATAGTCTCGGTCCGCGCGCCGATCCACGGCGTGGATTGGTCATTTCCCAGCGGCTGCGGGAAAAGCTCGGCCGTGGATCAGCGGAGAACCGAGGCGTCGGCCCTCGTGCCCAGCCGACGGGCCGCGGCCACCGAGGCGCAGCCGGCCAGGCCCAGCGCGTCCCGGAACTCGGCGGCGAGCAGGTCGAGCGCCTGGCGTGCGCCCTGTTCGCCGTCGGCGGCCAGCCCCCACATCACGGCCCGTCCGACCAGCACGGCCGAGGCGCCGAGAGCGACCGCCTTGAGGATGTCCCCGCCGCTGCGGATTCCGCCGTCCAGCAGCACTTCGCAGCCGCCGGCGACCGCGGCGGCGATCTCGCCCAGCATCTCGATACCCGGCACGGCGCCGTCCAACTGACGACCTCCGTGGTTGGACACCACGATTCCGCCGACACCGGCGTCGACGGCCCGGCGGGCGTCCTCGACGGCGAGAATTCCCTTGAGCACCACCGGCAGATCGGTGTGTGCGCGGACCGCCTCCACGGATTCCCAGGTGGCGGCGGCGAATTCGCGGGCCGTGTGGTCAGCCACGGCCGAAACCCCTTGGGTACGGCGGTGTGCCGCCGCACCGGCGTCGAAGTTGGCCGCGGTCACCCACTCCGGCAACGCGAAGCCGTTGCGCATGTCCCGCAGCCGCCGCCCCATCCACGGCACGTCGACGGTGAACACGATCGCCGCACAGCCGGCGTCCTCCGCGCGGCGCACCAGCTCCAGCGATCGCTTCTCGTCGCGCAGCCAGTACAACTGGAACCACGGATGGCCGCCGACGGCCGCGATCTCTTCCAGGGCAACGCTGCTGAGAGTGCAGATGGTGTACGGCACGCCGGCGTCCCGGGCCGCGCGGGCCGCCGCGAGCTCGGCCTCGGGATGGAACAGCCGCTGGTAGGCGACCGGCGCGACCGCCATCGGCAGCGCGGCGCGCCGGCCCAGCAGCTCGACCTCGGTGGTGCCGCCGGTCAGGTCGCGCAGCATCCGGGGAATCACGAAGATCCGCTCCAGCGCCGTGCGGTTGGCCGCCAGCGACGCCTCGGCGCCGCTGCCCCCGGCGAGAAAGTCCCATATCTCGCCGGGGAGAACGGCCCGGGCGGCCTGTTCGAGGTCGGCCAGACAGAGGTGGGTCATCGCCGGACGGCGCCGATGTCGCTCTGCCCGGTGCGCTCCAGCTCCACGGCCTCGTACAGGGCCTTGATGTTGGCGCTGCCGAAGGTGCCCGCGCCCTGCCGCTCGATGACCTCGAAGAAGATCGTGTGCCGCGGGTGGGTGGAGGCGGTGAAGATCTGGAACAGCTGGCCGCCGTGGTCCTCGTCGGCCAGCACGTTGGTGCTGCGCAGGTCGTCGAGAGTGTGCGTGGCCAACGTGATCCGCTCGCCGAGCAGGTCGTAGTAGGCGCCCGGGGTCTTCAGGAAGTCCACCCCACGCTGGGAAAGCGCCCGCACCGCGCGCACCGCGTCGGCGCTGTTGAAGGCAATGTGCTGCACGCCCGCGCCGTGGTGCTCCTTGAGGAAGTCGTCGATCTGGCCCGGGTCGGCGGTGGTGTCCGGCTCGATCAGGGTGAGCGTGACCGAGCCCGACGCGCTCTGCACGACGGTGGAGTTCATCGCCTGCGCGCCGACGAGGATGTGCTCCTCGAAGATCTGCCGGAAGCCGAGGGTCCGCTCGTAGTGCTCCACCGTGGGGCCGAGGTCGC
Source organism: Kutzneria sp. CA-103260 (assembly GCF_018263855.1). Taxonomy (GTDB): domain Bacteria; phylum Actinomycetota; class Actinomycetes; order Mycobacteriales; family Pseudonocardiaceae; genus Kutzneria. Next base: position 8,003,740 of record NZ_CP073318.1, read on the forward strand.
CGGCGGTCAGGCAGACCGCGAAGTGGTCGATCCCGAGCAGGTTCACGTCGGTGCCGCCGTGGCTGACCACGTCCGGCTCGGCCGAGTCGTCGCGCTGGATCAGGGTGTGCACGACGTCGCCGAACCCGACGATGGTGGCCGTGACGGCCCCGGTCTCCGGGTTGCGCGCCGGCTCGCGGACCGCCTCGGCCCCGGCCTTCACCGCGGCCTCGAAAGCGGCGGCCACGTCGCTTGTGCGTAATGCGATATCGGCCACGCCGTCACCGTGGGACTGGATGTAGGCGGCGGCCGGATGACGGTCCGACGTCGGTTCGGTGAGAACCAGCACGATCGGCCCCTGGCGCAGTGTCACGCTCCGGTGGTCGGCCGAGCGGTCGGTGCCGGCGGCGACAAAGGCGTACTTGTCCATCCAGTTGGACGCGGCCGCCTCGAGGTTTTCGACATACATTTCGACATAGTCGATCTCGAAATCCTGGACAGCAGATGTGGGAGTCAAGATATTCCTCCGTGAAATAGCCTCAGTGCTCATTCACAGGATGTCTCCAGGCCAGTTTCACATCAATGGCGTCAGATTGACACCGCACGGACCTGGACATCCCTTGGACAGGGTGTCAGCGCCCGGTGAACCGCACCGGGAGCTCCCGGTACCCCTGCACGACGATCGCCCGCAGCCAGGTCGGATCGGCCACCAGCTCGACCCGCGACACCCGCTCGGCCAACACCTTCAACACCATCGACAGCTCGATCCGCGCCAGCGCCGACCCGAGGCAGTGGTGCAGCCCGTGGCCGAAGGTGATGTGCCGGTTGGGCTTGCGCCCGGGACGGAACGCGTCGGGGTCGTCGAACTCGGCGGGATCCCGGTTCGCGGCGGGCAGCCACGCGACCACCGGAGTGCCGGCCGGCAGGTCGCGGCCGTTGACCGTGACGTCGGCGGTCGACACCCGGAGCACGTGCATCGCGGGCGAGGTCCAGCGCAGCACCTCGTCCACGACGGTGTCGACGTCCAGGCTCCCGTCCCGCAGCTCGGCCAGCAGGCCGGGCGTCGTGGCGAGCGCGTGCACCGCGCCGGTGATCGCGTGCCGGGTGGTCTCGTTGCCGCCGATCAGCACGTTGTCGCAGTTGAGCACCACGTCGTCGGTCGTGAGGCCGTCATCGGCCACCAAAGTGCTGACGAGGTCGTCGCCGGGCTGCTTGCGGCGCGCGGTGATCAGCTCGTCGAAGTAGACCAGGATCTCGGTGTGCGCCTGGCGCGGCGTCATCCCGTCGAACAGCTCGTCCTCGCCGCCGAACGCGTGGTTGGTGAGGTCGATGAGCATGTCCTGGTCCTCGGCCGGCACACCCAGGATCTCGCACACGACCGCGGCCGGAATGCGTGGTCCGATGGCCGTGGCCACGTCGCACACGCCGCCGTCGAGCACGCGGTCGAGCACGCCGCTGACCTCGGTGCGGACCCGTTCCGCCAGCTTCTGCGCGGCCGCCCGGGACAGCAGCGGCCCGATCAGCCGGCGCAGCTTGCGGTGCTGCTCCTGCTCGGAGACGACCATCATGCGGCCGCCCGAGTTGTCCGGGTGGTCGCGGTCGAAGCCGATCATCATCCCGTACTCGGAGGTGAACGGCGCGGACGGCGCGAGGACCGCGGAGCAGGCCCGGTGCGAGAACACCGACCAGAAGCCGGTGGGCGAACTGCCCGGCTCGCTCCACACCATCGCGTCCGCGGCCGCGAGCTCACGCCAGCGGGCGTGCCGGTCCAGGGTCGTGTACAGGTCGGGGTCGCCGAGGTCGACGGTTTCGGTCGTCTGCATGGTCGCTCCCCCGCTCACGTCAGCGCGCCATCGAGCACCTGAGCCAGCTGGGCCACGCTCGGCGCGTCGAAGAAGGCCTGCACCCGCAGCCGGATCCGCAGGCTTTCGCGGATGCGGCTGACCAGCCGGGTCGCCAGCAGCGAATGGCCGCCGATCTCGAAGAAGCTGTCCTCGACGCCGACGCTGCTGACGCCGAGCACCTCGGCGAACAGCTCGGCCAGCAGGATCTCCATGGGCGTCTGCGGGAGCCGGCCCGAGGCTGCGCGCTCCGTCTCGGGGGCGGGCAGGGCGGCCCGGTCGACCTTCCCGTTCGGCGAGACCGGCAGGCTCGGCAGGCTGACGACCACGTCTGGCACCAGGTAGGACGGCAGCTGCTTGCGCAGCGGCGGCAGCAGCTCCTCGGTCGACACCGCGCCGACCACGTAGGCGACGAGCCGGTTCTCGTGCGCGGTCACGACCGCCTGGGCCACGCCGTCCACCGCGAGCAGCGCAGCCTCGACCTCACCCGGCTCGATCCGGTGACCGCGGACCTTCAGCTGCTCGTCGACCCGGCCGACGAAAACCAGCTGGCCGTCCGCGCCCACCCGCACCCGGTCGCCGGTGCGGTACATGCGCTCGCCCGGGGCGCCGAAGGGATTGGGCAGGAACCGCTCAGCAGTCGCGGCCGGTCGCCGCAGGTAACCACGGGCCAGGCCTGGGCCGGCGGCGTACAGCTCACCCTCCGAGACGGCCCGCAACTGGTCGTCCAACACGTAGGTTTGGACACCGCTGATGGCTCGGCCGATCGGCGGCGTGCCGTCGCCGGTCAGCGGCTCGCTCGCGGTCACCGCGACCGTGGTCTCGGTCGGGCCGTAGGCGTTGATCATCACGCGGTCCGGGGCCCAGCGCTGCGCGACCGGGGCCGGGCACGCCTCGCCGGCGACCAGCAGCGTCAGCCCGGCGGGCAGGCCGCCGGCTTCCTCCAGCGGCGCCAGCGCGGACGGCGGCAGCGTGACGTGGGTGATGCCCTGGTCCCGGACCAGCCGAGCCAGCGGCTCGCCTGGAATCAGGTCCGACGCGGGAGCCAGCACCAGGCAGCCGCCGGCGGCCCACATCGGCCAGAACTCGGCGACCGCGGCGTCGAAGCTGGGCGAGGCGAAGGCCAGCAGCCGGCTGTCCGGCCGCAGCTGCTGGCGGCGCACGTAGTCAGCGGCCAGGTTCGGGATGCCGCGGTGGGTGACGACCACGCCCTTCGGCTTGCCGGTCGAGCCCGAGGTGAAGATGACGTACGCGGGGTGGCCGGGCAGCAGCGGGCCGAGCCGGTCCCGGTCGGTCAGGTTCGGCTCGGGCGAGCCGGCCGCCAGGGCCACGCTCATGACCACCGGCGCGCCGGACACGTCCTGTCCGGGCAGGCAGAGCAGGCAGTGCGCGGACGCGCTGTCCAGCATGTGCCGCCGGCGTTCCTCCGGATAGTCCGGGTCGACGGGCACGTACGCGCCGCCGGCCTTGTGCACGGCCAGCATGGCGACGACGAACTCGATCGACCGCGGCATCGCCAGGGCGACCAGCCGCTCCGGGCCGACGCCGTGGGCCACGAGCCGGCGCGCGAGCCGGTTGGCCTCCGAGTTCAGCTCGGCGTAGGTCAGGGTGGTGGCGCCCATCGCCACCGCCGGCTGGTCCGGCGCCGCGGCCGCGGTCGCCTCGAACAGCGCGGGCGTGGTCAGGGCCTCCGGGACGGCGTGGTCCAGTGGCACGATCGTGCCGGTCATTCGCTCTCCTCCAGTCCGGCCTCGGCGCGCAGGAACCGGATCAGCTCGCGGTTCACCGCGTCCGGGTCTTCCAGGTAGCCGAAATGCCCGCAGCCGGGGATCACGTGGTGCGTGGCGCCGGGGATCACGGCGGCCAGCTCCCGTCCGGCGGCCGGCGGGGCCACGAGGTCGTGCTCGAACGAGACGACGTGGCAGGGCACCTTGATCTCGCGGTAGGCCTCGCGGCGGTCGGGCAGCGCGCTCAGCAGCAGCTGCGCCCGGACACCCGGGCCCCAGTTCTCCGACGCCGCGAACAGGTCGAGCCAGTCGCCGGCGAGGTCGTCGTCGGCCAGCGTCGCTGGTCCAAGGTTGTGCATGGCACGAACGGCGGCGCGGTAGGCCGGCGGCAGCTCGACGCCCCGGTCGATCAGCTCCGCCTCGCCCTCGGCGAGCATCTGCTGGACCAGGCTGCTGCGACCACAGGCCGCCATCAGAACCACCGCGTCCAGCAGCTCCGGGCGGGCCAGCGCCAGCTCCTGCGCGATGTACGAGCCCATCGACGTGCCGACCACGCGGCACGGCGCCACATCCAGGTGCTCGATCAGGTCGGCCACGTCCGCGACGAGGTCGTCGACGGTGAACCCGTCCGCGTCGTCCCGGCCGGGCCGGGTGCCGCGGTTGTCCATGGTGATCACGCGGAATCCGGCGGCCCGCAGCGCCGGCACCTGGTGCAGGTCCCACACCGAGCTCGGCGCCCCGGTGCCGGTCAGCAACAACACCGGCGGACCGTCGCCGTAGTCGTGATAGGACAACCCAGTTGTCGTCAGCATGAAGGCCCTCCCCGCCCACCGCGCATCTGTAAGGGCGTGCCGACGAATTTCGACGTTCTTCGGCGGCAGTGAACGCCGTCGGCCGGCCGCCGGTGGACAGCCGGCTTCCGTTTATTGGTTCCCGTCAACGGTGCGGTCCTCCCCGAGCGCCGTCGCGAACTGGCGTCAGAGTACCTTCGGCGAAGCCGATCGTCGCCCATGTCCATTTGGCAGCGGCCAGGGCTGTCCGATCTCCTTGACACCTCTACGGCGTGTGGAAATCCTTACTTACATGGAGCCCAACGTGCTGTCCAGCAGATTAAGCATGGAAACGCTGCACGGATCGCTTTCGGATCCGGCCATCTCCTCGATGAACCTGCTCAACGAGTTGGTCGAGGAATATCCGGTGGCCATTTCCATGGCGGCCGGCCGGCCGTACGAGGAGTTCTTCGACGTCCGCCTCATCCACGAGTACATCGACGCCTACTGCGAGCACCTGCGGCGCGACCGGAAGCTGCCCGAGGCGGCGGTCACCCGCACGCTGTTCCAGTACGGCACCACGAAGGGCGTCATCGCCGATCTCATCGCCCGCAACCTGGCCGAGGACGAGAACATCGACGCCGCCCCGGAGTCGGTGGTCGTCACCGTCGGCGCGCAGGAGGCGATGTTCCTCGTGCTGCGGGCATTGCGGGCCGACGACCGGGACGTGCTGCTCGCCCCCGCCCCCACGTACGTGGGCCTGACCGGGGCGGCGCTGCTCACCGACACCCCCGTGTGGCCGGTGCGCTCCAACGAGAACGGCATCGACCCCGAAGACCTGGTGCTCCAGCTGAAACTGGCGCAGGAGCAGGGAAAGCGGGTCCGGGCTTGCTACGTGACCCCCAACTTCGCCAATCCCACCGGCACCAGCATGGATCTGGCCTCGCGCCACCGGCTGCTGGAAGTGGCCGAGCAGCACGGCATCCTGCTGCTGGAGGACAACGCGTACGGGCTGTTCGGCGAGGACCACCTGCCCTCGCTGAAGTCCCTCGACCGGTCGGCGAGCGTGGTCTACCTGGGTTCCTTCGCCAAGACCGGCATGCCCGGGGCCCGCGTCGGCTACGCCGTGGCCGACCAGCCGATGGCCGGCGGCGGCCTGCTGGCCGACCAGCTCTCCAAGCTCAAGGGCATGCTCACGGTCAACACCTCCCCCATCGCCCAGGCGGTGATCGCCGGCAAGCTGCTGCTCAACGACTTCAGCCTGACCAAGGCCAACGCCCGCGAGATCGCCATTTACCAGCGCAATCTGCACCACACGTTGGGCGAGCTGACCCGACGGCTCGGCGGCCTGCCGGGGATTTCCTGGAACACACCGACCGGCGGCTTCTTCATCACCGTCACCGTGCCCTTCACCGTCGACGACGACCTGCTGGCCACCGCCGCCCGCGAGCACGGCGTGCTGTTCACGCCGATGCACCACTTCTTCGGTGGCAAGGGCGGGTTCAACCAGCTGCGGCTGTCGATCAGCCTGCTCACCCCGGAACTGATCGAGGAGGGCGTGGCCCGGCTGGCCGCCCTCATCACCACACGTCTCTAGACAGGAAGACGGGCCACCTCAGCGGTGGCCCGTTCCGGATCACGGACAGACGCGGCAACAGCGACGTGATCAAGGCAATGATCACGTCGCTGCGGGCCACGCCGTTGCTCAGCCGCCGCCACCCGGTCCACCGGACTCCGGCGGGGGCGGCGCCATGGGAATTCGGCCTGACTCCGGTCCGGCGTTGGCGTCGAAGGAGGTGCCGGAGTAATCGGGGTCGAGCACGGAGACGGCATACGTGGCGGGCGCGGCCAGCATGGCGGCGACGCCGACCGCGAGCGCGGCCGTGACCAGGGTGCTGGAGGCATTCCTGATCACTCGCGGCAGTATCAGCGCGATGAGGGCGGCCACGCCGATCGCGAGCGTGCCCCATTTCGCCCACGGCAGGAAGTTGGGGTAGTGGGACCAAAGCCAGGCGCCCCAGGCCAGTTCGGCCACGACCGCGATCGGCAGCAGCCAGGCCGCCCGGCCCCCGCGCTGATAGGCCCGCCAGAACATCACGATGCCCACCGCGGACAGCGCGGCGATCGGCGGCGCGAGCGAGGCGACATAGGCGGTGTGCTCGACTCCGCCCACGGTGAAGACCACGCCGAAGGTCACCAGCCAGATGCCCCACATCACCAGACCACCACGCACCTGGTCGGTGCGCTCGCTCCGGCGCCACCACCAGAGCCCGAACACCAGGGCCAGCAACGTGAGCGGAAACAGCCAGCCGACCGCGACGCCGAGACTGCCGTCGAACAGCTTCCCCCACCCCCGCGGGTTCTCCCGGCTCGTCGCCTTCGTCGGGTCCTGGTCCGGATTCCCCCTGACGTCGGGGCGGAGGTCGAGCTGCGGCCGGGCCGGCGCGTTCGGGCCGTCACTCCCGCCGTCGCTGCTGCTGAACTCCCTGGCGCCGGGCAGGGTGATGCCCAAGCGCCCGAGACCGTTGTAGCCGAACACCATGGCAACGGCGCTGTTGTTCGTGCTGCCGTCGACGTAGGGACGATCGGCGGCCGGGGTGACGGTGTAGAGCGCGACCCACGCCACCGACACCGCCAACATCACCACCCCGGCGATGCCGAGGTGCCTCAGCCGGCCACGCAGGTCGATGGGGGCGGTCAGCAGGTAGCCGACCAGCAGGGCGGGCAGGATCAGCCAGGCCTGCACCATCTTGGTCTGAAAGCCCAGCCCGACCCAGACACCGGCCCACACCAGCGACCGCAACCGTCCCTCCAGGACAGCCCGCTGGTACGAGTCGACGGCGAGCACCAGACACACGACCAGCGCGCCGTCCTCCATGCTGTGCCCGAACATCGACGCGGCCACCGGCGTGAGGGTGAAAATGCCGGCGGCGAGCAGGCCGGGCACCACACCCACCCACCGCCGCACGACCCGGTACATCACCAGCACCGAGACCACGCCCTCGATCACCTGCGGCAACGCCAGGGACCAGGCGCTGTAGCCGAAGACCTTGACCGAGATGGCCTGCGGCACAAAGGAACCGGCCAGCTTGTCGAGCGTGTAGGTCGCCTGCGGGTCGACCGCGCCGTAGAAGAAAGCCTTCCAGCTCTCGGACATGCTCCTGGCGGCGTCCCGGTACAGCGGCGCGGTGTCGACCAGCGGCAGGTTCCAGGCGTAGAGCACCGCCGCCACGAGCGCGATGCCCAGCAGCGCCGGCCGGGCCCAGCGCGGCTGGCCGGCCGGCGAGCGCCAGAACACCCAGCGGTTGGCTCTGTCTTCGGACACCGGGTCCTGGGGCGGTGACGGCAGATAGGTGAGTGCTGCGGACACTCCGGCACCTCCGGGCAGGTACGACGGTCGATTGGGGAGGTCAGGTCTTCTTGGCAATACCTTGGCTACAGTCGGCTACCGAAAGTACGGGTAGTCCTCCACCCAGTGGAATCCGCGGCTACGCAAGACGAAGCTGTTCAGGTCCACGCGTTCCAGGGTGATCGCGACCGGGCGGCCGTTCAGTTCGCCCCGTAGTGACAGCCGGTCCGGGGCGGGTTGCTCGGCATGCAGCGTCGCGAATGGTGGTTGACTCCCGGCGTTACCGCCAGCCCCTTCCGTCATGCCGGTCATCGTGGCGAGTTCCAGCTGTCCGTCGGGTTGGAAGTCGGCGAGCGCCGGCACCAGTTCACCGTTCATCCGTTGGTAGGTCGCTTCACCCGGGGCGTCGAAAACAAGCCGTTGCCAACGGTTCACGTCGGTTGTCAGTGGCGGTGCCGGCCGCCCGTCGAGGGTGAAGTCCCGCACGTCCCAAATTCCGTACAGCTGCGACTTGGGGCTGTCCGGGGCGTACTGCTCCTGCCAGACCACGCCCCGCCAGTAGCCGGAGCCCACCGCGATCCAGATGCTGATGGCCACCTGAACCCACAGCGCGATGCGGATCCTGCGGCGATCGGTGAACAGCGCGGGTGACGCCAGCGGCTCGCACGGACGTTGCCGCACGAACACATCGACCAGTCGCCGGAGGTACGGCGCGAGCAGCACCAGACTGATCAGCAGCAGGTGGGCGGAGAGCAGCTTTTCCGGTATGTCATACGTCATGTCCGTCAGGAAGACCTGAGCCATGCTCGCCAGACTCACGGCGGCGCCCAGCACCGCGGTCCGGGGCACGAACAGCAGCAGTCCGGCCACGACTTCCACCGCGCCGAGAGCCATCTCATACGCGGGAGAGCTGCCGATCTGCAGCCACAGCACCGACGCCGGGCTCAGGTCGCCGTAGGGCTGCAACAGCTGGGCCAGCGTGGGGCCGGGCATCTGGGTGGGGATCAGCTTGGCGAACCCGTACGACAGCATCTGGCCGCCCAGACACACCCGCAGGAACAGCGTGAACCACGCCAGTAGGCGGGGGTGCCGGACATGACGGTCGACGGCCGTCCACACCGCGGTTGCCACCACGGCCACAACCAGGATGCAGAACACCAGCACCCAGATGGCCGCCTGGTCGCCGGCTCCGGAATCCCGGTGCAGCACCGAGTCGACCCCGAAAAACGTTCTGCCCACCCAGCCCGTGACGGGATCGGTCACGGACAGGGCCCACTCGTCGTCCTGCCCGCCTATCCAGGGGCCGAGGATGCCCAGCAACACGAACGGGATCGAGGTGAGAAGCAGGCAAAAAAGGCCGAAGTAGACGACGCAGGCTCGGAACAGGATCCGCGTCCACAGATTCCAGCCGGCCCGTGTGGTGACGGTTCCAGCGGCGGGCACATCCGTATCGATTCGCTGATCCAAATCTCCATCAGCCGCCAAGGTAGGGACCCTTCCATCAACCTGCCCGCCCGGGCTTCACCTCACGCGGAGCCTGACGCCTGCCCGGAGTTGGCGTCGTCGGGGCCTCGGCGATGTCAGGGCTTGGTGCCGGACACCAGCGCGTGCTCGTAGGGCAGCTCGACGGTGCGGATGTCGATGCAGCCCACCGACTTCAGCCAGGCCACCGCCTCGGCCTGGGGCCAGGCCATGCCGCGCCCGGTGGCCAGGATGTTGAGGTACAGCGAGAGCCGCGCGGCCAGCGGGCCGCCGGACTCGTCGTCCGCGGCGGCGAAGCCGTAGATCGAGATCTTGCCGCCCGAGGGCAGCACCTCGAACGCCTTGGACAGCAGCATCACCGACTGCTCGGCCGAGAAGGTGTCCAGGACATGGCTGAACAGGGCGTGGTCGGCGCCGGTGGGGAACTCGTCGTGCAGGATGTCGGCCCCACGCAGGGTGATTCGGTCGGTGACCTCGCCCGGCAGCCGCTGCTCGGCCAGCTCCACGATGCTCGGCAGGTCCAGCAGCGTGGCGGTGAGGCCGGGGTTGTCCTTCAGCAGAGCGGCCGAGGTGGTGCCGTCGCCGCAGCCGACGTCGAGCAACCGCTTGGTGGACTTGACGTCCAGGTGCGCCAGCAGGCCCGGCATGGTCTGCAGGGAGAACGCCGACATGGCCGAGTAGAAGATCCGGGCCAGCTCCGGGTCGTGGCCCAGGCGCTCGTACAGCGTGGGCTCGGAGCCGGCGATGGCGTCGAGGGCGTCGTTGGTGCCGGCGCCCAGCGCGGCGGTCATCCGGGCGAACGCCGGGTAGTAGATGGTCTTCCAGCTGAGCAGGATGTGCCGCCAGCTCTCCGGCCCGCTGGTGCCCAGCAGCTCGGCCGCGACCGGGTGGTTCACGTAGTCGATGCCGCGCTTCTCGACCAGGCCGGTGGTGACCAGGCCGAGCATCAGCACCCGGAGCTTGTGCGCCTCCATGCCGGTGAAGTCGCGCAGTTCCGTCGCGTCCGCGCCGCCGCGCTCGGCCAGGAAGTCGAAGATGTTCAGCTCGATGCCGGACACCACCGCGTTGAACAGCGCGGGTCCGTTGGCGATCAGCTGGAAGCGGCGGTACACCTCGGTGGAGTCGAGCGATTCCTGCATGTGCGGATTTCCTTTCCGGCCGGCGGAGTCTTCCGCGGACGAGGACGGTGACACCGGCTGACCTCAGTTGGAGCCCGACGCCGGACCGGCGTTGGCGTCGAAGGAGCTGCCGGAGTAATCGGGGTCGAGCACGGAGAAGGCGTACGTGGCCGGCGCGGCCAGCACGGCCGCCACGGCGACGGCCAGTCCGGCCGCGACCAGGTTCTTGGGGGCCTGCTTGACCAGTCGCCCCAGGACCAGCAGGACGACGGCGGCCACGCCGATCGCGAGCGTGCCCCATTTCGCCCACGACAGGAAGTACGGGAAGTGCGACCAAAGCCAAGCGGCCCAAGCTGTTTCGGCCGCGACCGCGATCGGCAGCAGCCACGCCGCCCGGCCGCCGCGCTGGTAGGCCCGCCAGAACATCACGATGCCCACCGCGGACAGGGCGGCGATCGGCGGCGCGAGCGAGGCCACGTAAGCGGTGTGCGCGACTTCGCTGACAGTGAAGATCGCGCCGAAGGTCACCAGCCAGATGCCCCACATCACCAGGCCGCCGCGCACCTGGTCGGTGCGCTCGGACCGGCGCCACCACCAGAGGCCGAACACCAGGGCCAGCAAGGTGAGGGGGAACAGCCAGGAGATCGCGACGGCGAGGTGGCCGTCGAGCAGCTTGGCCGTGCCCAGCTGATCGGCCCGGCTCTCAGTGTGCGGGTCGCCGGGCGGGGGACCCTGGAATCCGCCCTGCGGACCGCCTTGCTGACCGCCAGGGTCTTGCGGACCGCCACCGGGACCACCCTGGAGTCCACCGCCGGGGCCGCCTTGCGGGCCACCCTGTCCGCCCTGCGGACCACCGCCAGGCCCACCGCCGGGGCCGCTCTGCGAGTCGCCGACGTGGCTTCCGGGCGGGCCGAGCTGCGGGGCGCCGCCGCTGCGGCCGGTGGGGGTCGCGGCGCCGGGCAGGGTGATGCCGATGCGGCCGAGACCGTTGTAGCCGAACACCATTGCCGCGGCACTGTTGTTGGTGCTGCCGCTGACATACGGACGATCAGCGGCGGGGGTGACGGTGTAGAGCGCGACCCACGCCACCGACACCACCAGCGTCACCACCCCGGCGATGCCGAGGTGCTTCAGCCGGCCACGCAGATCGATGGGCGCGGTGAGCAGGTAGCCGATGGCCAGGGCGGGCAGGATCATCCACGCCTGCACCATCTTGGCCTGGAAGCCCAGTCCGACCCAGACACCGGACCAGACCAGCGACCGCAGCCGGCCCTCCAGCACCGCCCGCTGGTACGAGTCGGCGGCGAGCACCAGGCACATGACCAGCGCGCCGTCCTCCATGCTGTGCCCGAACATGGATGCGGCGACGGGGGTGAGGGTGAAGATGGCGGCGGCGAGCAGGCCGGGCACCACACCCGCCCAGCGGCGCACGATCCGGTACATCACCAGCACCGAGATCACGCCCTCGATCACCTGCGGCAACGCCAGGGACCACGCGTGATAGCCGAAGATCCGGGCCGAGATGGCCTGCGGCACAAAGGACCCGGCCAGTTTGTCGAGCGTGTACGTCGCCTGCGGGTCGACCGCGCCGTAGAAGAAGGCATGCCAGCTCTCGGACATGCTCTTGACAGCGTCCGAGTACAGTGGCGCGTAGTCGACCTGAGGCAGATTCCAGGCGTAGAGCACCGCCGCCACGAGCGCGATGCCCAGCAACGCCGGGCGGGCCCACGGCGGCTGGCCGGCCGGCGAGCGCCACACCGCCCATCGGGTGGATCGGCCCTCGGGCACGGGGTCCTGGGCCGGTGGCGGCAGATAGGTGAGTGTTGCGGACACTCCGGGCACCTCCGGGCGTGATACGGCGTCGATAGTGGGAGGTCTTGACTTCCGGCTCACGCGTCAGTGAGCGAGGCCCCCAGATTGGCCTGGCTGTCGTCTCAGCCGCGGAGAACGGGCCAGGTGGTTTCACCCTGACCCTGCGGTGACGCCTTCCGGGCGTGGTCGTCGAGCCGGGCGAACAAGTTCTTGTCCCGCCCGTTGAGCATCGTCAGCTGCGAGGGGTAGTGCTCCACGGCCTGGAATTTCCGGGCCCACACGTCCGACCCGACGGAGCCGAACTTGGGTGAGCCGAGCCGAAAACCCGCCGGCAGTTCCACCGAGCCCGGTTGAAATATCGCATAGGGCAGGTCTTCCCACAGCCGGATCGGCACATTCTTCTTGCGAGCGGCGAACAACGCGGCGTCGCGCGCGGCCGCCCGGTCGGGGTGGCCGCCGATGCCCGCGCACGTGACGATCAGTGTCGGGTCGCACTCGTCGATGACCGCCTCGATGTCGCCCTGGATCTCGGCCACGAGATCGTCCCGCTCACCGGCGTCCGGGCGGTTGTTCATCGCCAGTTTCTGGCCGCCTTCAACGTGATCGGCCAGCCAGCGGCCGTCCGCCGACTTGCGGTAGATGGCATCGAGGAACCGGCCGTGGTGGTGGGCCACACCGAGGTGGCCGAGGGCCGCGATGTCCTCTTTGCGGCGATGCAGCGACGCGTCCTCGTTCGGCGAAAGGCCCCAGACCGTGTGCATCCGTTCCGCGGCCGGCGAGTAAGGAGGTTCCGCCGTGCCGGCGAACACCGTGTAGACGGTCGCCTTCGCGCCGTCCCGCACCGCCTGAGCGAGACCGGCCCCGAAAGAGAGGACCGCGTCGTCCAAATGCGAGGATATCGCCAGGATCCGGATCGCACCGGGGTCGCGAAGCATAGGGATCAGTCTGGTGAAAGCGTTGCCCTGCTTCAACATCTGACGGTGGACACGGCGTCCCGTCAGAAAAGCGGGGACGCCCGAAGACGATCCGCAGATCGCCCGGGCGTCCCCGCTGATGAGGAAACCGTGTGGTTCACGCCGAAACGGACGGCCTTTCCCGGCTGACCGCGTCGAGCAGCAGTTGCGCGGCCACCGTCGCCCCGTCGGTGCGGATCGTGCCGGCCACTTCCGCCGCCCGCTCCCGGGTCTGCGGGGCCAGGACCGTGGCCAGCGCGGCCGACAGGGAGTCGAAAGTCGGGACCGGACCGTCGTGCGCCACACCGATTCCCAGCGCCGCCACCCGGCCGGCGTAGTACGGCTGGTCCGCGATCTGGGGCACCAGAATCTGCGGCACACCGGCTCGCGCGGCCACATGCGTGGTGCCCGCGCCGCCGTGGTGGACGACGGCGGCCACCCGGCCGAACAGCAACTGGTGGTTCACCTCGCCGATGGCCAGGCAGTCGTCCCGGTCGTCGATCAGGGCCAGATCGGCCCAGCCACGGGAAAGGATCACCCGGTGGCCCTGGGCCCGGACCGCCTCGATGGCAGCCTTGGCGGTGCCGGCGGGCGCGGGCAGGCTGCCGAAGCCCACGTACACCGGCGGTGGCCCGGCGGCCAGGAACGCCTCCAGCTCCGGGGAAAGCGGCCGCTCGTCGGGCCGGATCCACGCGCCGGTCTGCACCACGTCGAGGTCCGTCGGCTGCGCGGGGGCCAGGATCGGGTCCGCCGCCAGGATCGGGTGGTCGGTGTAGCCGTAGCCGAAAAGATTCTCCAGCGGTGGCAGACCGATCTCGGCCCGATGGCTGTTGAGCGGGCCACCGAACCGCCGGAAGGCGCTCTGGTTGTTGCGCTCCCACAGCGCCCGGTTGTCGGCCCCGGCCGGGGCGGGCGGCTCGCCCAGGGGCGGCGGCGGCGCGTAGTACGGCGACGGCAGGTAGATCGGGCAGTGGCACGCGTGGAAGTAAGGAATGCCAAGCTTCTCGGCCACCGACCGCACCGCCACCGCGGCGGCCAGCAGCCCGGTCGCCACCACCACGTCACAACCCTCGGCCGCCGGTGGGACCTGCTCGAACTGGATGGCGATCGCCTCGGCCGAGAGCCGGGCCCCGTCCTCGGGCGACGGCCGCTTGCCCTCGCTCACCGCGGCCCGGGCCGAGCGGCCGACCGGCGCGTGCGGCACGCCGAGCTCGGCCAGCCGCTCCGCGGAATCCGGCGACGCGCACATCCGCACCTCGGCGCCCAGCGCCTGCAACCGCACCGCCAGTGCTGCCAACGGTTCGACGTCGCCACGGCTGCCGGACGTCGACAACAACACGCGCATCAGGCTTGCCCCTGGCTGATCGAGTCGACCAGCATCTTCGCGGCCACCGTCGCCCCGTCGAGGCGGATCGAGTCGGCCGCGGCGGTCGCGCGCTCGCGGGTCTCCGGGGACAGCACGTTGTCCAGCGCGGCCGACACGGCCTCGAAGGTCGGGGTCGGGCCGTCCAGGGCCACGCCGATGCCCAGCTCGTCGACCCGGTCGGAGTAGTAGACCTGGCCGACGATCTTGCGGATCACGATCTGCGGAACGCCGGCCCGCGTGGCGATGTGCGTGGTGCCCGCGCCGTCGTGGTGGACGGCGGCGGCCACCCGGCCGAACAGCACCTGGAGGTTCACTTCGTCGACGGCGAAGCAGTCGTCCCGGTCGTCCGGCAGCACCAGATCGGCCCAGCCACGGGACATGACGACCCGGCGGCCCTTGGCCCGGACCGCCTCGATGGTCACCCGCGCGGCGTCAGCGGTGCCGGCCGAGCTGCCGAAGCCCACGTACACCGGCGGCGGGCCGGCGGCCAGGAACGCTTCCAGCTCCGGGGAAAGCGGCCGCTCGTCGGGCAGGATCCACGCGCCGGTCTGCACGGCCTCCAGGCCCGGACCCAGCGGGGCCAGGATCGGGTCCGCCGCCAGCCACGGCCGATCGGTGCAGCAGAAGTCGAAGATGTTGCGCACCGGCGGCAGGCCGATCGCGGCCCGGTGGCCGTTGAGGACATCGCCGAACAGGCCGTCGGCGCCCTGGTTGTAGAGGTCCCGCTGGGCCTGGTCGAGCGCCGACGGGAGGTGGATCGGGCAGAGAACGGCGTAGGAGTAGGGGATTCCCAGCTTCTCGGCCACCGACCGCACCGCCACCGCCCCGGAGAGCAGGCCGCCGGCCAGCACCGCGTCACAGCCTTCGGCGACCGCCGGAATCTGCTCGAACTGCTCGGCCATGCCGGCGGCCGCGAGTTCGGGGGCCCGTCCCTCGGCGCCGGGCGCGCGCTCCGGCCGGCTCACCGGAACCAGCGGCACACCGATCTCGGACAGCCGCACCGCGCTCTCCGGCGGCCCGCAGAACCGCACTTCCACGCCGAGTTCCTGCAACCGCATCGCCAGTGCCACATACGGTTCGACATCTCCGCGTGACCCACACGTCCACACCAACACGCGCATTTCGTATCCCTGTTCCGTAAGTCGTTGGCTACCAGGTGACCGGCAACTGGTCCGGGCAGTCGATGAACGCGCTGCGCAGCTTCACCTCGTCGATCGGCACCGCCAGGCGCAGGTCGGGGAAGCGCTGCCACAGGCTCAGATAGGCCAGCCGCAGCATGGTCCGCGCCACCGCCGCGCCGATGCAGTAGTGGATGCCGTGCCCGAAGCCGACATCCGAGACCGACTCCCGGTTCGCGTCGAGACGGTTGGGGTCGGGCGTCAGCGCGTCGTCCCGATTGGCCATCAGGATCGAGCACAGGACGTAGTCGCCCTCCTTGATCAGCTGTCCGCCGACGACCACGTCCCGCAGCGCCAGCCGGGGATTGGGCTGCTGCACGGGCGAGAGGTAGCGCAGCAGCTCGGCGATCACCCGGTCGGCCTTCTCTGGACCGTCCAGGAGCAGTTTGATCTGGTCGGGATTGTCCAGCAGGGCCAGCACGCCGAAGCCGATCATGCCGGCGACCGTTTCGACGCCGCCGAGGATCAGCGCCGTGCACAGGCCCTTCAGCTCGTCGTCGGTGATGTTGTCCCCGTGCTCCCGCACCAGCATGCCGAGGAATCCCTCGTCGGGGTTGCGGCGCTGCTGGGTGATGAGGTTGAGCAGGTACCGGTTGAACGCCGCGCTGTCGGCCGCCCTGGCCTTGAGCCCGCGGCTGGTGTCGGTGTTGCGCCGGATCCGCCGGATGAACTCGTTCCGGTCGTCACGCGGAATGCCCAGCAGCTCGCACAGGATGCCGCCGCCGATCGGGTCGGCGAACAGCCCCTGGACGTCCGCGCCCGGCCCCTCGGCCTCCAGCACGTCGAGGCGGTCGTCGATGAGGCTCTGGATCGCCGGTTCCATGCGGCGGATCCGGCGGGCCGTGAACTCCGGAGTGAGCATCCGCCGCAGGCGGGTGTGCTCGGGCGGGTCGTAGGTGGAGATCTGGCCGACGAACTGGGGCGACACGTGCGCCGGTTCGCCGGTCTTGGACTCCGACTCGGTCAGCCGCGGCCGCGTCGTGAAGTTCTCGTGGTCACCGAGGATCTTGCGCACGACGTCGTAGCCCAGCGCCTGCCAGACGTACTCGACCCCGAGTTGGACGGACGCGTCCCCGACCATGCGGACCAGCGGGCCGTGCGCCCGGAGCGTGAACATGTCCTCGTGCGGGTCGCACCGCGTCCGCAACATGTAGTTCGCCGTCGGCTCTAGGAGCGGCGCGATCTCATCGATGCCCTGAGTCATACCGACTGGAAACCCTTCACTGATGAGGAATTGCTACGCGGGGACGCCGGCGCCCGCGGCGAGGTGACGGCCGACCAGCGGCGGGAACTCCCGGACGGCACGGCCGAGTTCGGCGAGGTCGTCGGCGACGAGCGCCTGCGGGCCGTCGCACAAAGCCTGCTCCGGCGCGGGATGCACGTCGATGATCAGGCCGTCCGCGCCGACGGCCATCGCCGCGCGGGACAGCGGCAGCACCAGTTCGCGCCGGCCGCCCGAGTGCGACGGGTCCACGATCACCGGCAGGTGGGTCAGGCCCTGCGCCACCGGAACCGCCGAGATGTCAAGGGTGTTGCGGGTGGCCTTCTCGAACGTCCGGATGCCACGCTCGCACAGCACAATGTCCAGGTTGCCGCGCTGGGCGATGTACTCGGCGGCCATCAGCCACTCCTCGATGGTGGCGTTCATGCCGCGCTTGAGCATCACCGGCTTGCCGCAGCCACCGACTGCTTGCAGCAGCGCGAAGTTCTGCATGTTCCGGGTGCCGACCTGGAGCATGTCGGCGTACCGGGCCACGACCGGCACGTCGTTGGGGTCGACAACCTCGGTGACGATGGGCATGCCCGTCGTCTCCCGGACGTCGGCCAGGATGCGCAGGCCGTCCTCGCCGAGGCCTTGGAAGGCGTACGGCGAGGTCCGCGGCTTGTAGGCGCCGCCGCGCAACAGGGACGCGCCAGCCTGCTGCGCCATGCGCGCGGCAGCCAGGGTCTGCTGCGGCGTCTCGACCGCGCACGGCCCGGCGATCAGGGTCAGCGTGTCGGGGCCGATGGGCACGCCGGCGACGCTGACCACCGAGCGCGTCGGGTGGTTCTCCCGGCTGACCAGCTTGAACGGCACCGAGACCCGCAGCACCTCGGCCACTCCGGGCTTGCCGCGCAGGCCGAGCGTCTGGAACCGGTCGATGTCGCCGACCAGCCCGATGATCGTCCGGCTGACGCCCCGGCTGACGAACGCCTCGCCGCCGGCCGATTCCACGATCGAGACGATCGCCTCGACCTCGTCCGCCGAAGCCTCCGGCGCCATCACGATGACCATGTTTGTCTCCCCTGGAAAGCGAAAGCCCCCGGCGTGATCACCATGCGACCACCAGCTCGGTCAGTCCGTACGCCGGGGTGCTGAGGCGGTACTTGGTCTCCTGCTCGGGATCCGCGAGCCGCAGTCCCGGAAAGCGTTGCCACAGCGCGGTGAACGCCGTCCTCAGTTCGAGGCGGGCCAGCGCGGCGCCCAGGCAGTGGTGGATGCCGTGCCCGAACGCCACGTGCGGCGCGGGGTCACGGGTCACGTCAAGACGGTCGGCGTCCGGCAGCAGGGCCGGGTCGCGGTTGGCCATCGGGAGCGAGCAGAGCACGGTCTCCCCCTGCTTGATCAGCTGGTCCGCGACGGTGACGTCGGTCATGGCGGTTCGGGGAGTCGGCGCGTACGGGGGCGTGACGTACCGGATCAGCTCGTCGACCGCCCGCTCGACCGACTGGTCGTCGCCCCGCAGCGCGGCGATCTGGTCGGGTTTTCGCAGCAGCGCCAACACTCCCAGCCCGATCATGCCGGAGATGTTGTCGTCGCCAGCCAGCATCACCTGCACGCAGAAGCCCCGCAGCTCCTCGTCGGTGACGGTGTCGCCGTGCTCGGCGACGATCGACCCGAACAGCCCCTCGCCCGGGTCCTTGCGCTCCCGGGCGATCATGGCCAGCAGGTAGCGGGAGAACGCCTCGCCGGCGGCCGCCCGCCGCTTCTGGCTCAGCGACGGGTCTAGATGCCGGTGGCACAGCTGCATGAACATGGCGCGGTCGTCCCGGGGCACCCCGACCAGCTCGCACAACACGGCCCTGGGGACCACGTCGGCGAACAGCTCGATCAGATCGGCCGGGGAACCCTCGTCCGCCATGGCGTCCAGCCGCTCCGCCACGATCTCCTCGATGTACGGCTGCATGCGCCGCATCTTGCGCAGTGTGAACGCCGGCATCACCAGCTGCCGCAGCCTGGTGTGCTCAGGGACGTCGTAGTCCATCAGGTTGCCGACCAGCTCCTGCGGCCGGAAGATGCCCTTCCCGCCGACCTCGTCCTGGTCGTGCCAACGGCGGCGGGTGCTGAACTGCTTGTGGTCGCCGAGAACCTGCCGCACGACGGCGTGCCCGGCGGCCATCCACGTGGTCTCCGCGCCCGCGCCGGAGCCGATGGTCACCTTCGTCAGCGTGCCGGCGGCGCGCAGCTCGTCCGCCGGGTCCAAGCCCTGCCGGCGGATGTGCAGCGGCCGCGAGTCCTCACCACTCAATGGGGAGCTCCTCGAGGTTGAACGGGGCCGGCTTGCCCGCCACGAACCGCAGTTCCTCCTCCGGGACCGCCAGCCGCAGCGACGGGAACCGGTTGACCAGCGCCGGCAGCGCCACCCGCAGCTGGAGCCGGGCCAGCGGCGCGCCCACACAGAAGTGGATGCCGTGCCCGAAGGCCATGTGCGAGCGGCTGTTCTCCTTGGTGATGTCGAACTGGTCGCCCAGCGAGCGGTTGACCGCCAGCATCGAGCAGGTCAGCACGTCACCGGCCTGGATTTCCTGCCCGCCGATGGACATGTCCACCAGCGCGGTCCGGGGCGAAGGCGCTTCGACGATCGTGGCGTAGCGGAGCACTTCCTCGGTCGCGTTGTCCACCAGCTCCGGACGTTCACGCAGCAGCGCCGCCTGGGTCGGATGAGTCGCGAACAGCAGCACGGCCATGGCCAGCTGGGCGGCCATCTGCTCGACCGCCACGATCAGGATCGCTTCGGCCAGCCCGGAAAGCTCCTCGTCGGTGACCTTGTCCCCGTGCTCGCGGACGATGAAGCCGATCAGCTCGTCACCCGGGTCGCGGCGCTCACGGGCGGCCAGCCGCTCGCTGTAGTGCACGACGCCGAGGCTGGACTGGGCCCGCTGCTTGGGAATCCGGCTCTCCCGGCTGTCCCGGATCAGCCGCGACAGGTCGGCCCGGTCGTCCCGCGGCACGCCGAGGAACTCGCAGGCGATCAGCGCCGGGATGGGCCAGCCGGCGTATCGGACGAAGTCGATCGGCGAGCCCATGCTCTCCAGGTCGTCCAGGCCCTCCTCGATGGTCTCGACCACCCGGGGCCGCAGCCGCTCGATCCGCCGGACGCTGTAGGCCGGGGCCACCGTCCCGCGCAGCCGGGTGTGGTCGGGCGGGTCGTAGGCCTGCAGGATCCCCGGCAGGTGGGCCCGGTCGGCCTCGTCGTCGACCGGGCGCATCGAGCTGAACCGCTCGGCGTCGGCCAGGATCTCGCGGACCTCGTCGTACCCGGTGACCAACCACTGCCGGCGACCGTTCAGCCCGGTCTCGGTGTCGTACTTGTGCAGCGGCCCTTCCTTCGCCAGCGCGGCCAGCTCCGGCGCCGGATCGAGCCGGATCCGTTGGTGCGGCAGGGGAACAACCATGACTCTCCTCAGCTACCAGTCGAGCAGCAGGGCTTCCAGCGCGAACGGCGGCGGCCCGAACTTCAGCCTCCGGTCCGGCTCGGCCAGCCGCAGCGTGGGAAAACGTCGCGCCAGCGCCGGAATCGCCACCCGGAACACCATCTCGGCCAGCGGCCGGCCCAGGCAGTGGTGGATGCCGTGCCCGAACGCCACGTGCGCCGGCCGCTCCCGGGTGATGTCGAACTGGTCGGCCGGGCCCGGGAACTCCGCGCGGTTCGCGCCCAGCAGCGAGCACGTGACGGTGTCGCCGGCCTTGATGTGGCAGTCCCCGATGCGCATGTCCTCCAGCGCGATGCGCGGGTGGATCTTCTCATCGGTGGTCAGATACCGGCTCAGCTCGTCCAACCAGTCCGGGACGGCGTCCGGCTTCTCCCGCAGCAGCGCGAACTGCTCGGGGTTGTCGACCATCAGCAGCGCGCCGGCCGCGAGGAACCGGGCCACCTGGTCGCCGCCCGCGCCCATGATGAACGCCGCCACGCCGGCCAGTTCAGCGTCGGTGATGGCGTCGCCGTGCTCCTGCACCACCACGCCGAACAGGTCGTCGCCGGGATCCTGGCGGGTGCGGCTGACCGCCTTGTGCATGTAGGTCATGTACTTGTTGCCGGCCGCGTTGCGCTTCTTGTCGGTCCGCTCGGACCGGCTGGCGATCAGGCTGCGTGACAGGTCGGCCTGGTCGTCCCGGGCGATGCCCAGGAAGTCACAGGTGGTTGTGGTCGCGACCGCCCACCCGAAGTGCGGCACGAAGTCCAGCGGGCCGCCGATGTCCTCGATGTCGTCCAGCACGGCCGTGACGATCTGCTCGACCTGCGGCTGGAAACCCTGCATCCGCCGGATGGTGAACGCGGAGGTCACCATCCGGCGCAGGCGGGTGTGGTCCGGCGGGTCGTAGTGGGTGAGGAAACCGGGCCAGGCGAAGCCGGCCGCGGTCCCCCCGTAGATCAGCTTCGAGCTGAACTTGTCCGAGCTGAGAACCTGGCGGACCACGTCGTACCCGGTGGCCAGCCACGCGGTGCGGCCCTCGGGAGAATCCTCGATGCCCAGTATGGACAAGGGGCCCTCGGCCATCAGGGTGCGCAGCTGCGCCCCCGGATCGAACCGGTCCCTCCGGTGTATCTCCAGACCCCGGACAACGTTGATCTCCTCGAACACTGCGCGGATCCTTTCGCCTCACCCAGCCGGGGCAAGCGGAAACGGTTGGTTCAGACCGGTTGGACGAGCCGCCGGGCTCGTCCAACCGTCCGCATTGAGCGGCTGGACACCCTCGATCAGGCGCCGACTTCCTGGATGAGGCTCTTGGGACGGAGGTCCGTCCAGTTCTCCTCGACGTAGGCCAGGCACTCCTGGCGGGTGGCCTCGCCGTGCACCCGGGTCCAGCCGGCCGGCACCTCGGCGAAGGTCGGCCAGAGGGAGTGCTGGCCCTCGTCGTTGACGAGCACGAAGAAGGAGCCGTCCTCGTTGTCGAACGGGTTGCTCATCGCTCTAGTCCTCTCAGGCGCCCGGCCGGGGCCGGAGCTTCTCGGCGACGACGGCCCCGATCTGGGCCAGCGCCGCGGGTTGCACCATGTCGTAGTGATTGGTCTCGATCACGTGGGAGTCGACGGTCCCGCTGACGAAGTCCTTCCAGGTGGCGATCGCCGCGTCCACCGGCAGGTGCTCCGGCCGCTCCCGCGCGGCGACGAACAACAGGATGTCGCCGGCCGAAGGCGAAGCGGTGTGCGTCGGCCCGACCTTCCAGAGGTTGCGCATCACGGCTTCCAGACGCTCGCGCGCGCCCGGCCCCTGGACCATTCCCCCAGCCAGTTCCAGTTCCTGCTGCTTGCGCTGCTCCAGCGCGCTCTCGTCCCGCGCCGCCTCTTCGGTCACCGTGCCGGTCGCGTTCTTGCCCATGTAGACCGGATAGGCGTCGAGCAGGGCGAGCAGGCCGACCTGTTCCCCCTCCGCCTCAAGCATCGCGGCCATCGCCTGAGCGATCCTGCCGCCCAGGGACCAACCAAGGAAGTGATAGGGCCCGGACGGCTGGACGGTGCGGATCTGCCGGAGGTAGTCGGCGGCCATCTCCTCGACGCTGCCGGGCAGCGGTTCGGTGCGGGCCAGGCCACGCGCCTGCACGCCGTAGACCGGCTGGTTGGCCGGCAGATGCGGCAGCAGGGCGCCGTAGTTCCAGCTCAGGCCGCCGCTGGCGTGCACACAGAACAGCGGCGGACGGTCACCGCCGACACGCAGCGGCATCAGGATCTCGTAGTCACCCGTGCTGACCTTCACCGAAGCGCTGGACTGCCGCCGTTCGCCCACCACGACCAGGGTCTTGGCCGGAGACTTGCGGGCCAGTAGACCGGTGTTCAGCATCCGGTGTCCAGGCGTGCCGAATGGACAGTCCACACTGGACTTATCGGCGTCCACGGCCGGACCGGTGACGTAGAGATCGCCGACCGCTCCGGGAGCAACCGGCCGGAGCTGGTCGTCGAGCAGGAGCGCGCCGAGCGGGCCCTGCTCGGCGAGACCGGCGACCACTGCCGGCACGGCCCCGGACCACCGGGCCGGCGCGATGGCCGGCCGGTCGCGCTCGACGTCGTCCAGGAAGATGTTCAGGTCGCTGATCCGCCGCTGCGGATCCTCTGCCACCTGCTCCAGGACTCGCACCAGCCTCCGGGCCACCGACTCGGCCGTGGCCTCGTCGAACAGATCGGTGGCGTAGCGGAGAGTTCCCTCGATGCCGTCCTCGTTCTCTTCCTCGTCACGCAGCTCGGCCAGCTTGAACGCGAGGTCCAACTCCATGGCCTCGACCCCACCGGGCACGACGGTGGTGCGCAGGGCCGGCAGTTCGGCGGCGTCCCACGCGCCGATGTCCTCCTCGTTGACCTCCAGCGCCACCTGGAAAACCGGGTGCAGGGCCAGCGAGGCCGGCAGGTCCAGCAGGTCGGCGATCCGCTCGAACGGCAGGTCCAGGTGCTGGCGCGCGGCCCGCACCGCCTCCTGCACGCGGGTGACGACCTCCAGGAACGTCGGGTCGCCCGAGAGGTCCGTGCGCAGCGCGAACGGCCGGGCGAACGGTCCGACCATCGGCTCCAGGTCGATCAGGTCCTCGTCGCGCGGCAGGCTCGTGCCGATCACCAGGTCGTGGCCGGCGCCGAACTTGGCCAGCAGCATGACAAGCGCGGCGTGCACCAACTGGAGCGCGTCCGCGCCGGCCGCGTCCACCGCTGCCCGCAGCCGGGCGTGCGGGCCGGCCTCCAGCCGCACCGGGACCGTGCCGGCCCGCCGCGACGGGACGGCCGACCGCGGGCGGTCGAACGGGAGCACCGTCTCCCCTTCGATGCCGGCCAGGTGGTCCCGCCAGAAGACGACCTGCTCGTTGATCAGGCTGCCCGGCTCCTGCTCGTCCGCCAGCAGCCGCTGCTCCCAGATCGCGTAGTCGGCGAACTGGAGGGCCAGCGGCGCACGTTCCGGGACCCGGCCGTCACGGCGAGCACCGTACGCGGCCGCCAGGTCACGGAAGAACACGTCGATCGAGTCGTCGTCGGCGAGGATGCGGTGCGCCTTCAGGTGCAGCACGTGTTCCTTCTCCGACAAGCGGAACAGGTCGCAGCGCCACGGCACGTCCCGCGTGAGCACGAAGTTCTTCGCGCGCCGCTTGGCCAGCACGTCGGCCAGGTCTTCCTCGGTGACCGGCATCGGGGTCAGTTCCGGCGTCAGCTCGGGGTAGATGTGCTGGTGCACGGTCTGCGCGTCGCCCGGGAAGGTGGTGCGCAGGATCTCGTGCCGGGTCGCGACGTCGCCGAGCGCCGCCGACAGCGCCGGCACGTCCAGCCGGCCGCGCAGCCGCAGCGCCAGCGAGACGTGCAGACCGGCGATCTCGTCCCCGGAACCGGCCAGCAGCCAGTTGTGCAGCTGCCGTGCGGTGAGGGGCAGCTGCTCCGGCCGCTTCACGGCTTCCAGCGCGGGGCGGGACTTCGCGGCCAGCGCCCGGGCCACACCCGCCGGCGTCGGCGAGGAGAACAGTTGCCGGATGGGCAGATCCGCGCCCAGTTCCTCGCGGATCCGCGCGATGAGCCGCATGGCCAGGGCCGAACTGCCGCCCAGGTCATGGAAAGCGTCGTCCACGCCCACCTGCTCGACGCCCAGGATCTCCCCGAACAGCGAGCACAGGACCTTCTCGGTCTCGCTCTCCGGCGCCTTCTCCGACGCGCGCTCGGCCAGATCCGGGGCGGGCAGGGCCCGGCGGTCGACCTTGCCGTTGGGGGTGACCGGCAGGCCAGGCAGGGCCACGACAACCATCGGCACCATGTATCCGGGCAGGACCAGCGCCAGCTGCCGCTTGATCTCCGCCGGCCCCGCGTCGCTGCCGTCGGAGACGAAGTAGCCGACCAGGCGCTTCTCGCCCGGCTGGTCCTCCCGTGCCACCACAACGGCTTCGACCACGCCGGGCTGGGCCGCCAGCGCGGCCTCCACCTCGCCCAACTCCACGCGGTAGCCCCGAATCTTCACCTGGTCGTCGGCCCGGCCGAGGAAAACCACTTCCCCGTCACGGTTCCAGCGGGCCAGGTCGCCGGTGCGGTACATGCGCCCGCCTGGCCCAAGGGAGTCGGTACGGAACGGGCAGGCCACGAACCGCCCGGCCGTCACGTCCGGGCTGTCGAGATAGCCGCGGGCCAGCCCGGTGCCGGCGATGTAGAGCTCGCCGACCACGCCCGGCGCGACCGGGCGCAGGAAGGCGTCGAGGATGTAGATCTGGCGGTTGGTCATGGGACGGCCGATCGGCAGTTCCCGCCCGACCGTCTCACCGGGCTCGATCGGCTTCCACGTCGCGCACAGGGTGGTCTCGGTCGGCCCATAGGTGTTGCGCACCCGCAGTCCGGGCTGGGCCCGCCGCAGGTTTTCCACCGACTGCGCGGGAACGACGTCGCCGCCGGTGCCGACCTCGACCAGACCCGCGAAGCATTCCGGCGAAGTCTCGGCCAGGGCCCGGAAAGTGCCGGCGGTGAGGTGCACGAAGGTCGTGCCCCGCTCGACGGCCTGCCGAAGCCCGGCCGCGTCCAGCACGCCCGGCTCGGTGAGCAGGACCCGGGCGCCGGCGGTGAGCGGCGTCCACATCGCGTAGAGCGAGGGGTCGAAGACGTGCGTCGCGTGCATCAGAACGCCGTCACCCGGACCGATCTGCCAGCCCTCGTCGCCAGCCAGACCGGCAACAGCCCCATGGGGAATGCCGACGCCCTTGGGGAGACCGGTGGACCCCGACGTGTACATCACGTACGCCAAGTCGTTGGCCGACAACGTGATCTCCGGCGCGGTGGCCGCCTCGGCGGCGACAGCCGCACGCGTCTGCGGGGCGTCGAGGACGATCCCGTGCTCTGGCGCGACCCCGCTGGTGGCCTCGGTGCACAGGACGACCGAGACCTTGGCGTCGTCGAAGATGAACGCGATCCGCTCGGCCGGGTACTCGACGTCCACCGGGACGTAGGCGGCGCCGGCCTTCCAGATGGCCAGGAACGCGATCAGCAGGTCCGGCGACCGGTCCATGGCCACCCCGACGCGGTCGCCGCGACCGACGCCACGACCGGCGAGGTAGTGAGCCAACCGGTTCGACGCCTGGTCGACCTCGGCGTAGGTCAAGTTCGCGCCGACGGCGTCGGTGATCGCCACCGCCTCCGGCGCCGCGGCGACCCGCCGCCCGAACAGCTCGACCACGGAATCACCGGGAACCGGGCCCGCAGTGGCGTTCCACTCATCGATCACCAGGGCACGCTCGGCCTCGCTCAGCAGCGTCAGCCGGCCGACCAGAACCTCGGGCTCGGTGACCAAACGCTCCAGCACGCGGGCCATCGCGCCCACGACCGACTCCGCAACCGACTGGTCGAACAAGCCACGGTCGTAGTCGAGGATGAGCGGCATCTGCTCGCCGGGACCGGTGACCAGGGTGAACGGGTAGTGCGACGAGTTACGCCCACGCTTCACCGGGCGCAAGGTCAGGCCGTCGTGCGCCTGGCCAAGCCCCTTGCGCGGGAAGTTCTCGTAGATGACCAGCGTGTCAAAGACCGCCCCGGGACCCACGACCGACTGCACGTCCTGGAGACCGAGATGCTGGTGGGCCATGAGGGCCGACTGGTCGCGCTGAAGCTGGGCGAACAGCTCCATGGCCCGACGCCCGCCGTCCAGGCGGACCCGCACCGGCAGGGTGTTGAGCAACTGGCCGACCATCGACTCCACGCCGGCCAACTCGGCCGGCCGCCCCGAGGCGGTCGCGCCGAACACCACGTCGGACCGGCCGGCCAGCTGCGACAGCACGACCGCCCACGCGCCCTGCACAAGGGTGTTCAGCGTGAGGTCATGGCCACGGGCCAGCCGGGCCAGGCCGTCGGTCAGCTCCGTGGACAGCTCGACCACCACGGTGTCGATGTCCGGCACCCGGGTCGGGTCGGACGGCGCAACCGTGGTCGGCGTGTCCAGCCCAGCCAGCTCATCGCGCCAGGCCGACCGGGCCACTTCCTTGTCCTGCTTGCCAAGCCAGGCCAGATAGTCCCGATAGGACACAGTGGGCGGCAGCCCGGAGGCGTCGCCGCCGGCGGCGTAGATCGCCGCCAACTCGCGGTGGATGATCGGCATCGACCAGCCGTCAGTCAGCACGTGGTGCAGCGTGTGCACCAGCCGGTGGCTCTCCGGGCCGACCCGGACCAAGTGCAGCTTCATCAGCGGCGCTGCCTCGATGCGCAGCCCCTCGGCCAGCTCCTCGGCCGCCACCCGGTCCACCTCGGCGTCGGCGACGTCATCGGCCAGCCCGGACAGATCCGTTTCACGCCAAGGGATCTCGGCGTCCCGGGCGATGACCTGCACCATCCGAGCACCGCTCACATAGCGGAAGCAGGCCCGCAGCGCGGCATGCCGGTCCACCAGCGCCTGCCACGACGCCCGCAGGACCGCGGCGTCCAGCGGCCCGTCGATGCCGTAGACGGTCTGCACGGTGTACGCGCCGTCCTGGTCGAGGGCGGTGTGGTAGAGCATTCCCTCTTGCAGCGGCGAAAGCGGCCAGACGTCTTCCACGCTGGAGCGCGGCTTCGCCCGAGTGTCGTCAACGGTCACGATCTGCTCCTAATGGCGGTCATTCGCCGGCCAGTCCGATTTCGAGTTGGTCCATCTGGTCAGGTGAGAGGTCGAGCAGCAGGCTCCCGGCGGGCTCCGACGCCGCGGCGGTCCCGGTCTCGTCCTCGGCCGGGAGTTCGGTGACCAGGGCCGCCAGCCGTTCCGGCGTCTTCTCCTCGAACACCTGCCACGGCGTCAGCTTCAGCCCGAGGCCCCGGGCCCGGGCCGACAGCTGCATCGAGATGATCGAGTCACCGCCGAGTTCGAAGAAGCTGTCGTCCACGCCGACCTGGTCCAGGCCGAGCACTTCCGCGAACAGCTCGCACAGCGTCGCCTCCATCGGCGTGCGCGGCTCCCGCCGCGAGGACAGCGCGGCGAAGTCGGGGGCCTGCAACGCCCGCTGGTCGAGCTTTCCGTTGGGGGTCAACGGCATCTTGTCCAGCGGCACGAACGCCGCCGGCATCATGTACTCCGGCAGGCGGTCGGCGGCCAGCTCCCGCAGGGCGCTGACCAGCTCGGTGGACAGGGCGTCGGCCGTCGGCACGACGTAGGCCACCAACTGCTTGTCGCCCGGCCCGTCCCGGCGGACGGCGACCGCCACCTGGCCGACCCACGGGTGCTCCAGCAGCACGGCCTCGATCTCCGCCGGCTCGACCCGGTAGCCGCGCACCTTGACCTGCGCGTCGACCCGGCCGACGAAGACCAGCTGGCCCTCCCGGGTCCAGCGGAACCGGTCGCCGGAGCGGTACATCCGCTCGCCTGGCCCAAGGGAGTCGGTACGGAACGGGCTGGCCACGAACCGCTCCGAGGTCAGGCCCGGTCGGCCGAGGTAGCCGCGGGCCAGGCCCACGCCGGTGATGTAGAGCTCGCCGGCCACGCCGGGCGGCACCGGCTGGAGGAAGGAGTCGAGGATGTAGTGCCTCACGTTGTGGATCGGGCCGCCGAGCGGGACCACCTCGTGGCCCGGGGACAGCGGGGCGCTCATCGTCGAGCAGATGGTCGTCTCCGTCGGCCCGTACGCGTTGATCATCCGACGGCCCGGCGACCAGCGGTCCACCGACGCGGGCGTGCAGACTTCGCCGCCGGTCAGCAGGCCTTGCAGGGTGTCCGGCAGGTCTTCCTCGGACGC
Source organism: Kutzneria sp. CA-103260 (assembly GCF_018263855.1). Classification (GTDB taxonomy): domain Bacteria; phylum Actinomycetota; class Actinomycetes; order Mycobacteriales; family Pseudonocardiaceae; genus Kutzneria. Next base: position 8,032,213 of record NZ_CP073318.1, read on the forward strand.
CAGCACGCTCGGCGACACGGTGAGGTGGGTGATGCCCCCACGGCGTAGCGCGTCGCCCAGCGTCACCCGGGGCGGCATGTTCGCCGCGTCGGGCAGCACGAGGGTCGCGCCGGCCAGCAACGCCATGTAGAGCTCGGAGACGATGGCGTCGAATCCGATGGCGGACAACTGAAGGACCCGCGAGGTGGACGTCACGCCGAGGCGTTCGATGTGCGCCCGCGCCAGGTTGCCGAGGCCGGAGTGGGTGACCAGCACGCCCTTGGGCACACCGGTCGACCCTGACGTGTAGATCACGTACGCCGCGTCCCGCGCCGCCACCGGCGGCAGCTGCACCGCCGGGTCGGCGGCGGGCAGTTCCTCCAGCACCAGCACCGTGCCGGTGAACTCCGCCGGCACCACCGATCGGGTCGCCGCCGTGCACACCAACACCTTCGGCGCGGAACTGGCCAGCATCAGCTCGACCCGCTCACGCGGATAGTCCGGATCCACCGGCACGAACGCCCCGCCGGCGAAGGACACCGCCATCAGGGTCACGGCCAGGTCGACCGAGCGCCCGACCACCACGCCCACCCGGGTTTCCCGCTGCACGCCCAACTTCACGAGCAGCCGGGCCAGCGACTCCACCTCGTCCAGCAGCTCGCCGTACGACAGGCTCCGCGTCCCGTCCTCCACCGCGACCGCGTCCCGCGACTGCTCCACCTGCCGACGGAACAGCACCGGCAAAGCCTCCGCGGCCAGCGGCACATCAGTCTGGTTCCACGCGTCCACCACCAGGCGGCGCTGCTCCGGACCGATCAGTCCGACCTGTCCCACCGGCAGCAGCGGGTTGGCCGCAACCTGTTCCAGCGCCCGGAGAATCGACGCCAGCAGTTCTTCGATCTGGACCCGGTCGTAGGCGTCCGGACGGTAGATGATCTCGCCGTGGACGCCGCCACCCTCGGAGGCGCGGATGGACAGCGGGTAGTGCCCGGTGTCGTCCGGGATGGCCGCCGGGCGCATGGCGAGCACGTCGGGGTCGTCGGACGGGGGCGGCGGGGACGGGTAGTTCTCGAACACCACGATCGTGTCGAAGGCCGCGCCGGGACCGGCGAACTGGTTGATCTCGGCCAGTCCGACGTGCTGGTGCGGCATCAGCGCGACCTGCCGCTGCTGGAGGTCGGCCAGCATGTCCAGAACCGGTTGCGCGCCAACGAGACGGGCTCGGACCGGCAGCATGTTCATGAACAGGCCGACCGCCGACTCGACGCCGGGGATCTCGATCGGCCGCCCGGCCACCGTGGTCCCGAAGACCACGTCGTCACGGCCGGTCAGCCGGGCCAGCAGCAGCGCCCAAACCCCTTGGAACAGCGTGTTCATCGTGACGCCGTGGCGACGGGTGAACTCCACCAGGTGCCGGCTCAGCTCGTCGTCGAGCGCGAACCGCAGCCGGTCGGGCTCGATCGGCGCGGTGATCGTCTCCGGCGGCACGACGTTGGTCGCCTCGTCCAGGCCGGCGAGCTCGGTCAGCCACGCCTCCCGGGCGGCCGCCTTGTCCTGGCGGGCCAGCCAAGCCAGATAGTCGCGGTACGACGTCGGAGTCGGCAGGTCCCGGCCTTCGTAGGCGGCCATCACCTCGATCAGGAAGACCGGCAGCGACCACCCGTCGGCCGAGATGTGGTGCGACCGGAGGATCAGCCGGTGCCGGCGGTCGCCGAGGCGCACCAGGTGCAGGTGCAGCTGCGCCGACTTGGTCAGGTCGAACCGGTCGGTGTGGGCCTGTGTCTCGATGCGCCCGAGTTCGGCCAGCGCCTCGTCCTCGGGCAGCTGGGACAGGTCAGTCTCCAGCCAGGGCAGCGTCACATCGCCCGCGACCGCCTGGACGGCCGTGCCGGACCCGAGCTGGTGGAAACTCGCCCGTAGCGCGGGATGCCGGTCAAGCAGGGTCTGCCAGGACGCCCGGAAGCGGGCGACGTCCAGCGGGCCGTCGAGGGCGACGGTCCGCATGCCCGCGTAGACGTCCGGGCCGCGCTCGTCGACGGCGTGGAACAGCAGGCCTTCCTGGAGCGGGGAAAGCGGCCAGATGTCGACCAGACTCGGCACGGCGGCCTCGACCTCGGCCACATCCGGCTGAGTCAGCGCGGTGAGCGGGAAGTCGGACGGCGTGTGGCCGCCGGCGCCGTCGGTGTCGACGTGCTTGGCCAGGCCGGTCAACAGATCCAGCCACGCCTGCCCGAGCTCGTCGGCCCCCGCTTCGTCGAGAATCCGGCCGGCCCAGGTCACGGTCACGGTGAGCTCGGGGCCGTCGGCGGCGTCCAGCACGACCGCGTCGACCTCCACGACGTGCCGCAGCGGCAGGTCCTCTTCCGCCGCGCCGCCAATGGTTCCCGCGATCTGCCAGGGCTGCGTCGCACCGTCGACTCGGGGCGAGAAGCGGCCCAGGTAGTTGAACCCGATCTCCGCCGCCGGCAGTGCCGCGAGAACCGGCCGGGTCTCGGCGTTGAGGTGCCGCAGCATCCCGTAACCGAGCCCGCCGTCGGACACCGCCCGCACGTTCTCCTTGGCAGTCTTCAGCAATCGGCCGGCCGCGCCGCCACCGGCGATCGCCTCGGCCGTGTCGATCCCGGTCACGTCCAGCCGGAGCGGGTGCACGTCGGTGAACCAGCCGACCGTCCGTGACAGGTCCAGCTCGCCGATGGGCTGGCGGCCGTGGCCTTCGATGTCCACCACCACGGCGTCGCCGCCGCGCCAGTGGGCCACCGCGCCGGCCAGGGTGGCCAGCAACACCTCGTGGACACCGCAGTGGAAGGCCGTGGTGGCCTTCTCCACCAGCGCGCCCGCGTGTTCCCTCGGCACGGTCCAGGATCGACGTCCCGAGGTCGAGATGGTGTCGCGCGCCGGGTCGAGCTCGCCCACCCTTGACAGCGCGCCGTCAAGGATTTCCTTCCACGTCGCCAATTCCGTGGTCCGGATCGCCGCCTCATCGGTCAGCGTCCGCGCCCAGCTCCGGAACGGGACGTCCACCGGGTCGAGCACCGGTTCCCGGCCCGCCGCCACGGCCTCGCAGGCCAGTTGCAGGTCCGGCAACAGGATTCGCCACGACACCACGTCGACCAGGAGGTGGTGGGCCGCCACCACCAGCCGCCCGATACGGCCGGGTCCAGCGTCCACCCACACGGCCCGGATCATCACGCCGGCGGCGGGATCGAGGCGCGCGGCCGCCTCAGCGGCACAACGATCGGCGATGTCGTCCAGGTCGCCGTCGCCCGCCTCTACCCGCTCCACCAGCGTCGCCGCGTCGACCGTTCCCCGGTCGGTCACCACCAGCCGGGGCGGGTCTCCGACGACCTTGCTGCGCAACAGGTCGTGGGTGTCGACCAGCGCGCCGAAGCCGACCGTCAGCACGGCTTCCGTCAGGTCGGCGGGCGAACCCACGACAACCCACTGGGCCATGGCGCCTCGGGTCATCGCGTGCGGATCACCTTCGAGCAGCGCCCGCATCACCGGCGTCCACTCGACGTCGCCGACACCATCAGCGAGGGATGCCCGATGCTGCACGCCGCGCTCGGCGATCGCCGCGATCCCGGCCGGCGTCTTGTGCTCGAAGACCTGCTTCGCACCGAAGACGACGTCCTCGCGCCGGGCGCGGGCGGCCAGCCGCATCGAGAGGATCGAGTCGCCGCCCAGCTCGAAGAAGCTGTCGTCGGCGCCGACCCGGTCCAGCCCGAGGATCTCGCCGAACAGGTCGCACAGCACCCGCTCGGTCTCGGTGCGCGGCTCGCGACCGGCCGGCTTCCCGGTGAACTCGGGGGCGGGCAGGGCGGCCCGGTCGATCTTCCCGTTGACCGTCAACGGGAAGCTGTCCAGGACCACCACCGCCGCCGGCACCATGAACTCCGGCAGCCGCTCCGCCAGCTGCCCCCGCACCGCGTCCGGCTCCAGGCCGGCATCCGCGGTCACGTAGGCGATCAGGCGCTTGTCGCCCGGACGGTCCTCCCGTGCCACCACAATTGCCTGTGCCACCAGGGGAATCGCGACCAGTGCGGCCTCGATCTCCCCGGGTTCGACGCGGTAGCCCCGAATCTTCACCTGGGAGTCGGCGCGCCCGGCGAACAGCAGCTCGCCCCGGTCGGTCCAGCGGGCCAGGTCGCCGGTGCGGTACATCCGCTCGCCGGTCGCGAACGGGTTGGCAACGAACCGTTCTGAGGTCGGTCCGTTGGCATTCAGGTAGCCGTGGGCCAGACCGGCGCCGGCGAGGTAGAGCTCGCCGGTCACGTTCGGGGCCACCGGCTGGAGGAACGCGTCGAGCACGTAGGCCTGCCGGCCGGCCAGCGGCCGCCCGATGGGCAGGGTGTCGCCGGTTTCGGCCCCCGGCTCGATGACGTGCCACGTGGCGCAGAGGGTGATCTCGGTGGGGCCGTAGAGCTCCCGGACCCGAACCTCCGGGCAGGCCTCGCGCAGCCGAGCGACGGAGGCCAGCGGCACCGCATCACCGCCGGTCAGGATCTCGCGCAGCCCACGGAAGGACTCCGGCGATTCCTCGGCCACCGCACGGAAACTCCCGGCCGTCAGGTGGACGGTGGTCACGCCGCGCTCGATCGCCTCGCGAAGCCGCTGTGCGTCGACCGCGCCCGGTTCCGCGACCAGCACCCGGGCCCCGCTGACCAGCGGCACCCAGATCTCGACCAGCGAAGCGTCGAACGCGTGCGACGCGTGCAGCAGCACGTAGTCACCGGGGCTCTGCGACCAGCCCGGGTCGCCGGCCAAGGCCGCCACGCTCGCATGCGGGACTGCGACGCCCTTCGGCACGCCGGTCGATCCCGACGTGTACATCACGTAGGCCACATCGTGCGCCCCGACCGCTACCGGCGGCCGCACTCCGTCAATCTCCGGCGCGTCGGCCAGCACCGGCTCAATCCCGTCCGGCACCGCATTCCTCGTCGCAGCAGCGCAAACCGCGATCGAGGCACCGGCGTCAGCCAGCATCCGCTCGATTCGTTCCGCCGGGTAGTCCACGTTCACCGGCACCTGCGCGGCACCGGCCTTCCAGACCGCGAGCAGGGCCACGAACAGGTCCGCGCCACGCTCCAGCACCACACCAACGCGGTCGCCACGCCGCACGCCCCGTCCGGCCAGGTGTCCGGCCAGCCGGTCCGACTCACGGTCGAGTTCGGCGTAGGACAGGGTGCGGTCCCCGTCCACGACCGCCACCGCGTCTGGCGATGCGTTGACCTGCCGACCGAACAGCTCCAGCACGGACGACGCGCTGGACGCCTCGCCGGTGGAATTCCACTGCTCCACCACGGACTCGCGCGCTGACTCGGTTGTCACGTCCAGGCGGCCGACGGGCAGCGAGGGCTCCGCCACCACCCGGGCCAGGACCCGTACGACCTGCTGGGCGATCTCGGCGGCAGTCTCCTGGCCGATCCGGTCCGGCCGGTAGGACACGTTGATCCGCAAACGCTCACCAGGGCTGACCGTCATGGTCAGCGGGTAGGTGGTGCCGGCCCGCGTGACGACCGAGCTGATCGCCACCCCGCCGTCGTCGCCGAGACCGGCGGCCTGGTGCGGGTAGTTCTCGATCATCACGATGGTGTCGAAGACCGCGCCGGTGCCGGCGGCCTTCTGCACCTCCGACAGGCCCAGGTACTGATGTTCGGTCAACGCCGACTGGCGCGCCTGGAGGTCCTGCAGCATCTCCAGCACCGGCTGGCCGCCATCCAGCGGCACCCGGACCGGGATGGTGTTGATGAACATGCCGACCATGCGCTCGACATCGGGCACGTCGGCCGGACGCCCCGACACCACGGTGCCGAACACCACGTCGGTCCGGCCGGCCAACCGCGCCAATGCCAATGCCCACGCGCCCTGCACGATGGTGCTCGTCGTCAGGCCGTGGCCACGCGTGAAGTCGGCCAGGGCGCGGGTCGTTTCCTCGGGCAGCCACTCGGAGTGGTTGTCCGGCATCACCATGGTCTTGCCGGCGTCGGCGTCCACCAGGGTCGACTCGGCCGCCCCGGCCAGTTCGGACCTCCACGCCGACCGCGTCGCGTCCTGGTCCTGACGGCTCAGCCAGGCCAGATAGTCCCGATAGGACGGTGCCGTCGACGGGACCGGTCCGCCCGCGTAGCCGGTCGACATCTCGCCCAGGACCAGCGGTGTCGACCAGCCGTCCAGGAGAACGTGGTGCGAGGTCACGACAAGCCGGTGCCGCTGCGCACCGAGACGGATCAGCAGCAGCCGCAGCAGCGGAGCCCTGGTCACGTCGAACCGCTCGGCCTGGTCGGCCGCCACCAGCCGGTCGACCTCCGCGGCCGCGGCCGCCTCGTCGAGCTGCGACAGATCCGCTTCCTGCCAAGGGATCTCGATGCCGTCGGCGACAACCTGCACCGTCTGACCCGACTCCACCTGGTGGAAGCTGGTCCGGAGCGATTCGTGCCGGTCGATCACCTGCTGCCACGCCGCGCGCAGCCGGGCCGGGTCGAGCGGTCCGTCGAGGTCCAGGATCCGCTGCGTCTGGTAGACGTCGACCCCGTCCTCATCGAGGGCCCGTTCGAAGAGCATGCCTTCCTGCAACGGCGACAGCGGCCAAATGTCCGTCAGCCTCGGCGTCGCAGCGGTCAGCTCCTGCACATCCCCTTGCGTCACCTCGACCAGAGCGAAGTCGGACGGCGTGTGCCCACCGGCGTCAGGGTTCTCGGCGTGGGCGGCGAGGCCGGTCAGCATCTCCAGCCACGCCGCGCCAAGCCGTTCCACCGAGGCAGGGTCGAGGTCCCGGCTGTCGATGGCCAGCGCCACCCGGGGACCGGCCGGCGTTTCCTGGACTTCCGCGCCAACCTCCAGCGCGTGGGCCAGAACCATGTCCGGGCCGCCGCCGAGCGGGCCTTCGCCCAACTGCTGCCAGGCGGCGTCCGCGGCGGCGAGGCTCGTCCGGCCGAGGTAGTTGAACCCGATCTGCGGGGACGGCAAATCGGCCAGCCGGGGCGCGGTGTAGGGGTTGAGATAGCGCAGCAGCCCGTAGCCGAGCCCGTCGCCGGGGACCGCGCGGACCTGCTCCTTCACGGCCTTCAGCAACTGCCCGGCCGCCGCATTCCCCGCCACCGCAGCGGAAAGGTCGACGCCCGCGACTTCTAGGCGGACCGGGTGCACACTGGTGAACCAGCCCACGGTGCGCAGCAGGTCCTCGCCGTCGGCGGCTTCGCGACCGTGGCCCTCCACGTCCACCAGCAACCCGGCGTCCGCGCCACGCCAGCGCGCCACCGCGCCGGCGAGGCCGGCCAGCAGGACTTCCTGGATCCCGCAATGGAAAGCGCCCGGCAACTGAGCCGCCAGGCCACGGGCCACGGGGCCGGCCAGGGTCGCGGACCACGAGTGCGTCTGCCCGGGCTGCTGCTCCAGCGACGGGTCCACGCCGTCCAGCGCAGTGACCCAGTGCTCGATCTCCGCGACGGTGCTCTCGCTGAGCGCCTGTTCGGTCAACCGCCGCGCCCACTGCCGGTACGACGTCGGCACGGGTTCGAGGTCGGGGGTTCCGCCGGCGATGACCTCGTCGTAGGCCGCACGCAGATCCGGCAGCAGGATTCCCCACGAGACCGCGTCCACGGACATGTGGTGCGCCACCAGGGCCAACCGCCCCGGCTCGGCACTTCCGGCGTCGACCCACACGGCGCGCAGCATGGTTCCCGCCGCCGGGTCCACCGTGCCCGCTGCCGTCTCGACCTCGTGCGCGGCGGTCTCGTCGATGTTCCCGGTCCCGGCGGCCACCCGCGTCACCAGGCGAGCCGCGTCCACCGCGCCCCGCTCGGCCACCACCAGCCGACCGTCGGATTCCACTCGGGCCCGCAGCAGATCATGCGTGTCCAGCACAGCCTGCAAGGCGGTCACCAGCGCGTCCGGGTCGAAGCCGGCCGGGGTGACGACAACCCGCGCCTGCACGAAGCCGGGGCGCGCCGCGTCGTCGCCGAGGGCCCGCATCACCGGCGTCCGGGGGATCTCCCCCACGCCGGCGTCCACTGTGGACTGCTTCGTCGTCGGAGCCCCTTGGGCCACCACGGCCAGGCGCTCCGGGGTCCGGTGCTCGAACACCAACCGCGGCGTCAGGGAGATGCCGTCGCGGCGGGCACGGGCGGCCACCTGCATCGACGAGATCGAGTCGCCGCCCAGCTCGAAGAAGCTGTCCTCGACGCCAACCCGGTCCAGGCCGAGGACTTCGGCGAACACCCCGCACAGGACCCGCTCGGCCTCGGTGGCCGGCTCGCGGCCGGTCGACTTCGCGGCGAAGTCCGGCTCGGGCAGGGCCTGCCGGTCCACCTTTCCGTTGACCGTCAACGGCAACTCGGCCAGCACCAGCACCGCGGCCGGCACCATGTACTCCGGCAGCGTCGCGGCGAGCTGCTCGCGCAGCCGGGCCTGGTCGACATCACCGACCACGTAGCCGATCAGCTGCCCGGCCCGCGCTAGGACCACGGCCTGGCCGACACCGGGCAGGCCGGCCAGGACCACCTCGATCTCGCCCGGCTCCACCCGGTAGCCACGGATCTTGACCTGGTCGTCGGCCCGGCCGGCGAACGCCAGCGCGCCCTGGTCGGTCCAGTGCGCCAGGTCCCCGGTCCGGTACATCCGCTCGCCGGGGACGAACGGATCGGCCACGAACCGCTCGGCCGTCAACGCCGAACGGCCCAGATAGCCCTGCGCCACACCAGCTCCGGCGACGTACAGCTCGCCCGCGACTCCCGGCGGCACGGGCCGCAGGAACGCGTCGAGCACATAGACCCGCCGCCCCGCCAGCGGTCGGCCGATCGGCAGCACCGATCCCGTCTCGTCACCGGGTTCCAGCAGCCACCACGTCGCGCACAGCGTGGCCTCGGTCGGGCCGTAGAGATGCCGCACCCGCACGTCCGGACACGTCCGCCGGACCCGCTCCACAGCGGCCAGCGGCACCGCGTCGCCGCCGGTCAGCACCTCGCGCAGGCCGGCGACCGACTCCGGCGATTCCTCAGCCAGCACGCGGAAAGCGCCCGCGGTCAGGTGGGCGGCAGTGACACCGCCGGCCACGTAGCCGGCCAGTGCCGCACCGTCCACCGCACCGGTTCCGGCCAGCACCACCCGGGCACCGGACAGCAGCGGCACCCACAGCTCGAACAGGGAGATGTCGAACGCGTGCGAGGCGTGCATCAGCACGGCGTCGTCGGGGCCGACATCCCAGCCCGGCTCACCGACCAGCGCCGCGACACTGCCGTGCGGCACCGCGACGCCCTTCGGCGTGCCCGTCGACCCCGACGTGTACATCACGTACGCCACGTCATCAGCACCGACGCCGGCTGACAGACGGGTGCTTTCCGCGACAGCCTGCCGGGTCCGCGGGTCGTCCAGGACGATCGGGTCGAGCCCGCCGTCCAGCACCGCGTCGCGATACGCCTGCGCGCACACCACTGCCGCCGGCTCGGCGTCGGTCAGCATGAACTTCACCCGCTCGGCCGGATAAGCCGGATCCACCGGCACATAGGCCGCGCCGGTCTTCCACACCGCGAGCAGCGTCGCGATCAGATCGCGGGACCGGGTCATCACCACGGCCACCCGATCCCCGCGCCGCACGCCCTGACCGCTCAGATAGCCGGCAAGCCGCTCCGCGTGCTCGGCCAGTTCCCCGTACGACACCTCGCGATCACCATCGACCACAGCGAGCCGGTCGCGGCGCCGCTCCACCTGCTCGTCGAACAGCTCCAGGGCCAGCCGGCTCGGCGCCGCGGCGGCCGCCGTGCCCCATTCGCCGACCACCAGCGCACGCTCGGCCGCGGTCGTCACGTCGATCTCGGCGACCGTGATCCCGTCACCGGTCAGCTGCCGCAGCACTTCGCCGAATCGCTCGACAATGGAGAGCGCCGTGTCCCGGTCGAAGAAGTCCGTCAGATAGTCGAGCTTGACCAGCATCGAGTCGCCGGGCACGGCGACCAATGTCAGCGGATAGTGGGCGGCTTCCTGCCCCTGATTCACCTGAATGCCGAAGCTGTCGGCTGATTCCGGCCGGTCCGGCGCGTGGTGGAACTTCTCGAAGACCAGCAATGTGTCGAAGACAGCGCCCGGGCCGGCCGCCTGCTGAATGTCCGCCAATCCCACGTACTGGTCGGGGATGAGCGCCGACTGCTGTTTCTGCAATGTCGTCAGCAGCTCGACGGCCGACATCGAGCCGTCCAACCGCACCCGAACCGGAACGGTGTTGAGGAACAGCCCGACCATGCCCTCCACGCCGGGCAGGTCCGGCGGGCGCGCCGACACCACGGTCCCGAACACGACGTCCGTGCGGCGCGCCAGCCGCGCCAGCAGCAACGCCCACGCGCCCTGCACCACCGTGTTCAACGTCAGACCATGGGCGCGAGCCAGATCCTCCAGCGACTTCACGAGGTCCGCCGGGAACTCGACCTCGACGCTGTCCGGCACGGAGGGCGCTCGACCCGGATCGGCGGGCGCGACCAGCGTCGGCTCGTCCGAGCCACGCAGCTGGGCCACCCACGCCGCCAGCGCGCTGTCCTTGTCCTGCCGGCTCAGCCAGGCGAGGTAGTCCCGGTACGAGGTCACGGCCGGCAGGTCCGCCGGGCCGCCGTCGGCCGCGTACAGGGCCGACAGCTCGTCGAGCACGATGGGCAGCGACCAGCCGTCCATGATCGTGTGGTGGCAGGTCACCACCAGGCGGTGGCTGGTGTCGCCGAGCCGGATCAGGGTCAGCCGCAGCAGCGGCGCGGTGGCGAGGTCGAACCGCTTCGTGCGGTCCTGCTCGGCCAGTTCCCGCACGGCCTCGTCGGCGTCGTCGAGGTGGGAGAGGTCGACCTCGCGCCACGGCAGCTCCACCTGCCGGGGAATGATCTGCACCGTCTCGCCCGACTTGCGCTGCCGGAAGCAGGCCCGCAGCGGGGCGTGCCGGGTCAGCAGCGCGTCCCACGCCGCCCGCAGCCGGGCCGCCTCCACCGGCCCGTCGAGTTCCAGGATCCAGTGCCCCACATAGACGTCGAGCCCTTCGCCGTCGTAGACCGCATGGAAGATCAACCCGGCCTGCAGCGGCGACAGCGGCCAGATGTCCTCGATCCGCGACTGAGCCATCAACTATCTCCCTCGGTCAGCGAAGGGCTGAAACGTGCGCCGCCGAAACCCGGCCGCCAATTCCCCGATCGGGGCCGGCGCGGCCATCGCCGATCACGGCATGTCCCCCGCAGCAGAATCTTCCGCCCGACGGGCCGGGGCGGACAACATGTCCAATACCCCCGGCCCAACGCACACCACTACGACCGCCAATGGCGAACCGGCAAATGCCGGCCCCGCCATTCGCGATTACTCAGTTCTGGACAGCGATGAACTCACACGGCGTCGAACTCGGTCTCGAATTCGTCGATCTCGTCCTGGCCCAGGTCGAGCAGGGCGACGTCGGCCGGGGCCGGCTCCGGCACGGCGGGCGCCTCCCCGTCGACGAACGCCGCGAGCCCCGCCGGCGACCGGTGCTCGAACACCTCCCGCGCGCCGAAGGCCACGCCCTCGCGCCGGGCCCGCGCGGCCAGCCGCATCGAGGTGATCGAGTCCCCGCCCAGCTCGAAGAAGCTGTCCTCGACGCCGACCCGCTCCAACCGCAGCACCTCGGCGAACAGGCCGCATAGCACCCGCTCGGTCTCCGTGGCCGGCTCCCGGTCGGAGACGCGGCCGCCGAAATCGGGATCCGGCAACGCTTCCCGGTCGACCTTGCCGTTCGCGTTCACCGGCAGCGCATCCAGCGCCATCACCACCGCCGGCACCATGTACTCCGGCAGCAGTCCGCCGAGCTGCTCGCGCAGCCGGGCCGGATCCGCCCCGGTCGCGGACACGACGTAGCCGAGCAGGCGGCCGTCCCGGGCCACCACCACCGCCTCGTCGACGCCGGGCTGTTCGGCCAGCACCGCCTCGATCTCGCCCGGCTCGATCCGGAAGCCACGGATCTTGACCTGGTTGTCGGCCCGCCCGGCGAACACCAGCTGGCCCTCGCCGTTCCAGTACGCCACGTCGCCGGTGCGGTACATCCGCTCACCCTGGACGAACGGATCGGGGACGAAGCGCTCCGCCGTCAACGGCGTGCGGCCCAGGTAGCCGTGGGCCACCCCGGCGCCGGCGATGTAGAGATCACCGGTGACGCCTGGCGGCACCGGCCGCAGGAAGACGTCCAGCACGTACAGCCGCCGGCCCGGCAGCGGAACGCCGATCGGCAGCGTCGGCCCCACCGGGTCGCTGGGCTCGATCATGTTCCACGACACGCAGAACGTGGTTTCCGTCGGACCGTAGGTGTGCAGGACCTGCAACGTCGGGCAGGCCTGTCGGACCCGCTCCACCGCGCCGAGCGGCACCACGTCGCCACCGGTCTGCACGTAACGCAGACCTGAGAAGGATTCCGGCGCTTCCTGGGCCAGCGCCCGGAACTGCCCGGCGGTGAAGTTCACCGCGGTGAGACCGTCGGCCACATGGGCGGCGAGCCGCTGCGCGTCGATCACGCCCGGCTCGGCCAGCATCACCCGCGCACCCGCCACCAGCGGCACCCACACCTCGAACAGCGACGGGTCGAAGGTGTGCGGGGCGTGCATCAGAATCGCGTCGCCGGGGTGCATGTTCCACAGTGGATACCCGGTCAGCCGGGCCACGCCGCCGTGCGAGACGGCCACACCCTTCGGCGTCCCGGTCGATCCGGACGTGTACATCACGTACGCCAGATCGGTCGGCCCGACCGGCGCCAGATGGACCGGGCCGTCGACCGGCTCGTCCACGATGATCTGCTGATATTCCGTCGGAATCGAGATCCCGGCCCGGCACACCACCGCCACGACCGCGGAGTCGGCCAGCAGAAAGGCCACCCGGTCCGCCGGGTAGTCCGGGTCGACCGGCACGAACGCCGCGCCCGCCTTCCACACCGCGAGCCAGGCCGCCAGCAGCTCCACCGACCGCTCCAGCACCACCCCGACGCGGTCGCCGCGGCGCACGCCCCGATCGGCCAGGACCCGAGCCAGCCGACCGGACCACTCGTCGAGCTCCCGGAACGACAGTTCCCGGTCGCTGCCGACCACTGCCGTCGCCTCGGGCGTCTTCTCCGCCTGCTGACGGAACAGGTCCACCACCGACGGCGCGCCCAGTGCCGGGCCCGACTCGTTCCATTGCCGGACAATCAGCTCGCGCTGGGCGTCACCCATCACGTCCAGGCGGCCCACCGCTGTGCCCGGCGCCGCGATGATCCGCTCCAGCACCTGGGTGAGCCCCTGGATCGCCCCCTTGGCGACGAGGCCGTCGAGCACGTCCGGGTGGTACTGGAGTTCGAACTCCAGGCTTTCACCCGGCATGACCCCCAGCGTGATCGCGTACGGCGTCGCCTGGTGGAAGTCCCGCAGGGTGAACCGGAGACCGCCGGGGGAGTCGGATTTCGCCGTCGGGTCGGCGTAGTTCTCGAACACCACGATGGTGTCGAAGCTCGCCTCGCCGAGCTTCTGGATCTCCGGCAGCCCGAGGTGGTGGTGCGACATCAGCGCGGACTGCCGCCCCTGCAACTCGGTCAGCAGCTGGAGAACCGACTGCCCGCCGTCCAACCGCACACGCACCGGGACGGTGTTGATGAACAGCCCCACGGTCTGCTCCGCGCCGGACAGCTCGGCCGGACGGCCCGAGACCACCGCGCCGAACACCACGTCACGGCGGCGGGCCAGCCGGGCCAGCACCAACGCCCACGCCCCCTGGATGAGCGTGTTCAGCGTCAGGCCGTGACCGCGGGCGAACTCGGCCAGCGCGGAAGTGAACTCCCTTGAATAGCTGGCCACTTCCCGGTCCGGCAGTCCCGGCGCCCGTCCCGGCGTTTCCGGGAGCCCGAGCGCCGTTCCGTCGGCACCGGCCAACTCCGCCCGCCAGGCCGCCTTCGCGGCTTCCCGGTCCTGCCGGCCCAGCCAGGCCAGATAGTCCCCGTAGGACCCCGGGGGCCGCGGTGTCGCGCCGGCGTAGACCTGGAGCAGGTCCGCCTCGATGATCGCCCGCGACCAGCCGTCGATGAGCAGGTGGTGGCTCGTCGTCACCAGGCAGTGCCGGTCCGGGCCGAGCCGGATCAGCGTCAGCCGCAGCAGCGGCGGCCTGGTCAGATCGAACTTCCGGGCCCGCTCCCGCTCGGCGAGCACGCTCACCTCGGCCAGCGCGTCCGGCTCGGCCAGGTGGGACAGGTCGTGTTCGGCCCAGGGCAGCGGAACCTGGCGGGGAATGAGCTGGATCGTCTCGCCGGTCTTGCGCCGCTGGAAACTCGCGCGCAGCGCCGCGTGCCGGTTGACGACGGTCTCCCACGCCGCGCGGAACCGCTTGGTGTCCAGGGGACCGTCGATGAACTGCGACTGCTGGATGACGTGGATGTCCGGGGCCTCGTCGTCGAGCGAGGCGTGGAAGAACATTCCCTCCTGCATCGGCGACAGCGGCCAGACTTCCGCCAGCGCCGATCCAGAGGACGTGGTCGAATTGTTCACGATGCCCGGCCTTCGCTGAGTTCCGCTGCTAGTGCTTCGAAGCCCTCGATCTCGTCCTGGTCCAGGTCGAGGAGACTGAAGTCGGAGGCGGTGTGTCCGCCCGCGGCGGGATCGCCCGCCTGCCGGGCCAGCCCGGCCAGCGTGTCCAGCCAGGCCTGGCCCAGTCGTTCGATCTCGACCTCGTCGAGCAGGTCGCCCTGCCATTCCACCATGAGCGACAGTCGCGGACCATCGGGCAGATCCTGGACGATCGCGTTGACTTCCAAGGCATGTGGGAGTTCCGTGCCCGGATCCGTGGCACTGCCGATGTCCCCGGCCAGCTGCCACGCCCGCACGTCGCCCTGGTCGCCGGCGACGAACCGGCCCATGTAGTTGAACCCGATCCGCGCCGACGGCAGGGCCGCCAGCGCCGCCCCCGTCTCGGCGTTGAGATGGCGCAGCAACCCGTGGCCGAGGCCGTCTCCGGGCACCGCCCGCGACTGCTCCTTGACCGCCTTCAACAGGTTCCCGGCCGCCGAACCGCCGGCCAGCACATCGGCCAGGTCGATCCCGGTCACGTCCAGCCGGACCGGATGCGTGCTGGTGAACCAGCCCACCGTGCGGGACAAGTCCATGTCCCCCACCGGATGGCGGCCGTGGCTTTCGACATCCACCAGCACCACGTCGCCGCCGCGCCAGCGGGCCACCGCACCGGCCAGCCCGGCCAGCAGAACCTCGTGCACCCCACAGTGGAAGACCGCCGGCGCCCGGCCCACCAACACCGAGGTCTGCGCTTCCGGCACCATCCACGACTGCGTGCGAACACCGCCAAGCGCGGGCGGCACCGGCTGCTCCTCCTGGCCGAGAATCGCCTGCCACGCCGGCATTTCCGCGACCCGCTCGGCGGAGACCGCCCACTGCGCCAGCAAGCCGGCCCACCGCCGGAACGACACCGGCACCGGATCCAACGCCGGAGCCCGTCCCGCGGCCACCGCCTCGTACGCCGCTTGCAGATCCGACACCAGGACCCGCCACGACACCCCGTCGACCGCGAGGTGATGGGCTACCACCAGCAGGCGACCGATCCGATCCGTCCCGGCGTCCACCCACACGGCCTGGACCATCACGCCCGCCGCCGGATCCAACCGCCCCACGGCATTCGCCACGACGTCGTCGAGCGAACCGCCCTTCACGTGCGTGACCAGCCCGGCCACATTCACGGAGCCGCGCTCGCCTACCACCAAACGTCGGTCCGCAACCCGTGCCCGCAGCATGTCGTGCGTGTCGACCACCGCCGTGAACGCCGTCACCAACGCCTTCTCGGTCAGATCCGAAGGCGCACCAACGACAACCCACTGTGCGAACCCAGGAGCCACAGCACCGTCGCCGAACATCCGCATCACCGGCGTCCAGGCGACATCGCCCACACCGTCGGCCATCGCGGCGTGATCACGCTCCGCCGTGGGCGATTCCGCCACCAGCTGCGCGAGTCGTTCGGGAGTACGAAGTTCGAACACCTGTCGTGGAGTCAGCGAGATGCCGTCGCGCCGTGCACGGGCCGCGAGCTGCATCGACGAGATCGAGTCCCCGCCCAGCTCCAGGAAACTGTCGCCGACCCCGACCTGTTCCAGGCCAAGCACTTCGGCGAACACCGCGCACAGGATCCGCTCGGCCTCGGTGGCCGGTTCCCGGCCCGTCCCGGTGGTGAAGACGGGATCGGGCAGCGCGCGGCGGTCGATCTTCCCGTGCGCCGTCAGCGGCAGGACGTCCAGCGCCATCACGGCGGCCGGCACCATGTACTGGGGCAGCCGGGACGCGAGCTCATCCCGTAGCGCCTGGGTGTCGATGTCGCCCGGCGACACATACGCCACCAAGCGGCCGTCCCGGACGGTCACCGTGGCCTGCGTGACGTTCGGATCGCTGGACAGGGCGAACTCGACCTCACGGGGTTCGACCCGGAAGCCACGGATCTTGACCTGGTCGTCGGCCCGCCCGGCGGACACCAGTTCGCCCTGATCCGTCCAGTAAGCCAGATCCCCGGTCCGGTACATCCGCTCACCGGGCACGAACGGATCAGCCACGAACCGCTCGGCCGTCAGCGCCGAACGCCCCAGATAGCCACGGGCCACGCCGATCCCGGCCAGATACAGCTCACCGGTGACCCCCGCCGGCAACGGGCGCAGGAACGAGTCCAGCAGATAGCCGCGAACCCCCGGAACCGGCGCGCCGAACGGAATCGGGTGCTGGCCCGGCGTGAGCGGCCAGCTCATCGTCGCGCAGATGGTGGTCTCGGTCGGCCCGTAGGCATTGATCATCCGACGGTCGGCTGACAGCCGGTCCACCAGGCCCGGGGGGCAGAGCTCGCCCGCCGCCACCACCGTGTCCACCCGGGCCGGCAGCGCGTCGACGGTGGCGAGCACCGACGGCGGCGCCTTCACCTGCGTGATGTCCCACCGCTCCAACGCATCCGTCAGCGAGGCCTGCGGTGGCAGGTCCTGGTCCGGCGGCATCACCAGCGTCGCCCCGGACAGCAGCGCCATCATCACCTCGGAGACGATGGTGTCGAAACCGAGCGCAGCGAACTGGAGGACCCGCGACTTCGGCGTCACGACGAACCGGTCGATGTGCGCCAGCGCCAGATTCCCGAGCCCGGCGTGGGTGACGACGACCCCCTTCGGCCGTCCCGTCGACCCCGACGTGTAGATCACGTACGCCGCGTCGCGCGGACCGACGTGCGGCAACTCCGTGCCGTCGACCAGTTCCACCTCGTCGATGACCACCAGCCGGTCCGCGTACTGCGCCGGCACCGCGTCCCGCGTCTTCCCGGAGCACACCACCAACATGGGATCCGCGCTGCCGAAGATGAAAGTCTTGCGCTCGTCCGGATACGCCGGGTCCACCGGCACGAACGTGCCGCCGGCCAGCATCACGCCCAGCATCCCGACCAGCCACCACGACGACCGCCCGACCACCAGGCCCACGCGGGACTCGGACTCGACGCCACGAGCCCGCAGCGCACCGGCGAACCGCAGCGACCGCTCCCACAACCGCGCGTACGACAGCTCGCCATCGCCGTCGGCCACGGCCACGCCATCCGGTCGCTGCGCGACCATCCGCCCGACCAACGTCGGCAGCGATTCCCCGGCCACCAAAGGCGAATCCCAGTCGCGCACCGGGGCCGTGCCCACGCCGATCCGCCCCACGAGGCCGGCGGGATCGGCGGCAATCGCGTCGAGAACACCGACGAACCAGGCCAGCAGCGAGTCGGCGACGGCCTCGTCGACCTGCCCCTGCCAGTAGGCGAGCTGGATCCGGAACCGCTCCCCCGGGATGACGCCGACGGTCAGCGGATAGTGGGTGCCCTCGATCGTGCCCAGGTACGTGTACCGGCCGGCGAAGTCGCGCGGGTAGTTCTCGAACACCAGCAGGGTGTCGAACACCGCGCCCGGGCCGGCCGCCTTCTGGATCTCCGTCAGCCCCAGATGCTGGTGCGGCGTCAGGGAAGTCTGTCGGCGCTGGAGGTCGGTGAGCAGGTCCGCGACCGACTGCCCGCCGGCCAGCGGCACCCGGACCGGCACCGTGTTCATCATCAGGCCCAGCATCGACTCCACGCCCGGCAGCTCCGCCGGACGGCAGGCGACGGTGGTGCCGAACACCACGTCGGTCCGCCGCGCGAGTCGCGCCAGCACCAGCGCCCAGGCGCCCTGCACCACGGTGTTCAGCGTCAGCCCGTGGTCGCGGGCCAACCGGGTCAGCCTGGCGTACAGATCCTGCGGCAGGTAGGCGACGCGGTAGTCGTAGTCCGTGGCGTCGACCGCTTTCGCGACCAGCGTCGGCTCGTCGAGGTCTGAAAGCTCGGTCTGCCAAGCCTCCAGGGCCGCGTCCTTGTCCTGACTGTCCAACCAGGACAGATAGTCACGGTAGGAGGCCCGTTCCGGGACCTGCCCGCCGCCGGCGTACGCCTCGGACACCTCGTTCAGGACCACCGCCACCGACCAGCCGTCGGTCAGGATGTGGTGGTTGACGACCAGCAGGCGGAACCGGTCCGCGGCGAGGCGGGCCAGCACCAGGCGGAACAGCGGGGCCCGGGCCAGATCGAACCGGGTCTGCTGCTCCTGTTCGGCCAGGGCCTCGACCGCGGCCTCGACATCGTTCGCGCCGGACAGGTCCACCTCCCGCCACGGCAGGGCGACGGGCCCGGCGACGGCCTGCACCGTCTTGCCCGACGAGAGTCGGTGGAAGCTCAGGCGAAGCTCGGCGTGCCGGGCGAAAACCCCTTCCCACGCGGCCCGCAGCCGGGCCGTGTCCAACGGCCCGGTCAGCTCCAGGAGCCACTGCGTCTGATAGATGTCGGGCCCCTGGTCGTCCATGCTCGACTGGAAGAGCAGGCCCGCCTGGAGCGGCGCCAGCGGCCAGACCGCCTCGGCCCCCGGAGCCACGATCGCCAGCTCCGCCTCGTCCTCCGCGGCCAGCGTGATCAGGTCTCGATCCGCAACGCTGTCAGCCGACACGGCACCGGCCGCGGCGGCCAGCCGAGCGGGGGTCTGCTCCGCGAAGACCTGGGCCGGCGTCACGAGCAGACCGGCCTTGGCCGCACGGGCCGCGAGCCGCATCGCGACGATCGAATCCCCGCCCAACTCGAAGAAGCCGTCGTCGACACCGGCTCGTTCCAGGCCGAGTACCTCGGCGAACAGACCGCACAGCACCCGCTCGGCCTCGGTGCCGGCCTCGCGGCCGGTGGCGTGCGCGGTGAACTCCGGCGCGGGCAGCGCCGCCCGGTCCACCTTGCCGTTGCCGGTCAGCGGCAGGGTGTCCAACTTGGTCAGCACGGCCGGGACCATGTACTCCGGCAGCACCGCCGCAAGACGTTCCCGGACGACATCGGTGTCCACGTCGGCCACCACGTAGCCGACCAGGCGGCCGTCGAGCGCCACCACCACGGCCTCGTGGACGTCCAACTGCGCGGTCAGCGCGGCCTCGATCTCGCCGGGCTCGATCCGGAAGCCGCGGATCTTCACCTGGTCGTCGACCCGGCCCGCGAACAGCAACTCGCCGTCGGCGGTCCATCGGGCCAGGTCACCGGTCCGGTACATCCGCGTGCCGGGGTTGGACGGGTCGGCCACGAACCGCTCCGCCGTCAGGCTCGCCCGGTCCAGATAGCCGTCGGCCAGTCCAGCGCCGGACAGGTACAGGTCGCCGATCACGTCCGGGGCCACCGGCCGCAGCGACGCGTCCAACACCTGCGCCTGACGGCCCGAGAGCGGACGGCCGATCGGCAACACCGAACCCAGCGCGTCCCCCGGCTCAAGCACATGCCACGTCGCGCACAGGGTCGTTTCCGTCGGCCCGTACAGATGCCGGATCCGGGCTTCGGGGCAAGCCGCGCGGACCCGCTCCACCGCGTGCACGGGCACCAGATCACCGCCGGTCAGCACCTCACGGAGCCCGGCGAAGGATTCCGGCGATTCCTCCGCCACCGCACGGAAACTCCCCGCGGTCAGGTGCGCCCTCGTGACGCCGGACGCGACCGCCTCCCGCAGGCGACGGGCATCCACCGGCCCCGGCTCGGCGATCACCACCCGAGCGCCCGACACCAGCGGCACCCAGATCTCGAACAGGGAAGCGTCGAAGGCATACGGCGCGTGCATGAGGACCGCGTCGTCGGATTCCACCGCCCAGCCGGGATCACCGACCAACTCGGCAACACTGCGATGCGGCACGGCCACACCCTTCGGCGTGCCGGTCGAGCCGGAGGTGTACATGACGTAGGCCAGATCCGCCGGCCGCACGGTGACCGCCGGCGCGTCGCCGTCACCCGCGTCCGTGACGACGACCGGCTCGATCCCCGACGGCACACCGTCGCGCGTCGCGTCGGAGCAGACCATCAGGGACACCGCTGAATCCGCCGCCATGAACGCCACCCGCTGTGCGGGATAAGCGGTGTCCACCGGCACGTACGCCGCCCCCGACTGCCACACGGCGAGCAGCGCCACCACCAGGTCGGCCGAGCGGTCCATCAGCACCGCGACGCGGTCGCCACGGCGGACGCCGCGGCCGGTCAACCGCCCGGACAACCGTCCCGCGAGCTCGGCCAGCCGCCGGTACGTCAGAACCCGATCCCCGTCGACCACGGCCACCGCGTCGGGTGTCCGCTCCACCTGGCAGGCGAACAGATCCAGCACAGTCGGCGTGGTCCGTGCTGCGGAATTCATCGTCATCCTCCGATAACCACCTGGGGCAACGGCTCCGGCTCGTCGTCCTCCTCGGGGTCGTCGACGACCGGCTTGACCGGGTTGGCGAACTGCGTGTGGTGGAGCTCCGCGTAGAGACCGCCCAGGGCCAGCAGCTCGTCGTGGGTCCCGCGCTCGCGCACCCCGCCGTCGTCGATCACCAGGATCTGGTCGGCCTCGCGGATCGTGGACAGCCGGTGGGCGATCACCAGCGAGGTGCGGTCGCGCAGCGCGGTCTTGAGGGCCCGCTGGACGGCGGCCTCCGACTCGGAGTCCAGGTGCGCGGTGGCCTCGTCGAGCACGACGATCGAAGGCGCCTTCAGCAGCAGCCGGGCAATGGCCAGCCGCTGCTTCTCGCCGCCCGACATGCGGTAGCCGCGGTCGCCGGTGATGGTGTCGAAGCCGCTGGGCAGGGACTGGATCAGGTCCCAGATCTGCGCGCCCTTGCAGGCCTCGACCAGCTCTTCCTCGGTGGCGGTGGGGCGGGCGTAGAGCAGGTTCTCACGGATCGTGTCGTGGAAGAGGTAGGCGTCCTGGCTGACCACGCCGACCGCCCCACGCAGCGAGTCGAAGGTGAGGTCCCGCAGGTCGTGTCCGCCGATGCGAATGGTCCCGCCGGTCGGGTCGTACAGCCGGGACACCAGGTGGGTCATGGTGCTCTTGCCCGCGCCGGACGGTCCGACGAGCGCGGTCATGGTGCCCGCCGGCACGTGGAAGTCCACGCCGCGCAGCACATCGGCCATCACCTCGTCGCGCTCGCGCGCGGCCCGCACGTGCTCCAGCGACCGCAGCGACACCTCGTCCGCGGCGGGGTAGCGGAACACCACGTTGTCGAACTGGATGTCCGGCGCCGTGTCCTTCGCCAGCTCGACCGCGTCGGGACGTTCCTGGATCAGCGGCTTCAGGTCGAGCACCTCGAAGATGCGGGAGAAGCTCACCACCACGGTCTGCGCGGTCTCCTGCATCCCGGACAGCTGGGCGATCGGCCCGAACAGCCGCCCGAGCAGGGTCACGACCGCGACCAGCGTGCCCAGCTGGAACGCGCCGCCGAGCACCAGCCCGCCGCCGACGCCGTAGATCACGGCCGTGGCCAGCGAGGCCATCAGTCCCATCAGGACGAAGGAGATCCGGCCGTACACCGCGAGGTTCACGCCGATCTTGCGGATCCCCTCGGCCCGGTCCCGGTAGTCGGCCATCTCCTCGTCCGGGCGGCCGAAGAGCTTGGCCAGCATCGCGCCCTGCACGTTGAACCGCTCCTGCAGGACGCCGCCGAGGCCGGCGTTCATGTCCATCAGCCGCACGGTGCGCTTCTGCAGCACCTTGCCCACCCGGATCCAGGGCAGCAGGAACAGCGGCACCATCAGCAGCGTGATGACGGCGACGAACCACGACAGGAAGAACAGCTCGCCCAGCACCAGCAGGACCGACAGCGCGCTGGTGGCCGCGACCAGCAGGTAGCCGAACTGCTGCTGCGCCATGATTAGTTCGGTGTGCAGCCGGCCGACCAGCACACCGGTCTGGGTGCGGGTGAAGAACGCGATCGGCTGCCGCCGCACGTGGTCGAGCGCCTGCACCCGCAGGTCGTAGGTGACGCCCTCGCCGATCAGCCCGGAGATGTGCGCCGACACCAGCGCCAACGCCGCGTTCGCCACCGAGAGCCCGGCGGCCAGCAACGCCGTCGTGACCACGACCCCGGCATCATTCTTGAGAATGCCGTTGTCCACGAGCTGCTGGAGCAACAATGGAGTCGCGACCACGGTGAGCGACTCCAGCACGGCGACGATTACGTAGAGCGCCACCTTGCCCAAGTGCGGCCGAAAGTAGCCGAACACCCGGCGCAGCGTTCCCGGGCTGATCCTGGTGGGCCAGGGATCGGGGTCTCCCTCACTCTTTTCCACCCCCCCGAAGCGCAACACGACCTCCACGCGGCTACCCCTCTCACACGAAACGTGCAGTCAGCGATCTTTATCGTGCTAAATGGCGTCGATGTCCACGAGTACGTCCGAGCGAACATTTTCCGGCCGGCCCGGGGAGAAAGGATTCCCCGATCACACCGTGACGCCGCGAACCGGCGGCACGCGCCAGCCGTGGAAGCGGAGCGCCTCGGCCAGCCGGCCGGCGTCCTCCGCGCGCACGGCCACCTCGGCCGACAGCTCCGCCGACCGCTCCAGCCGGACGTCCTCGATGACGACGTCGGCGAGCTCCGCCGCGGTGCACAGCCGGGCCAGCTCCCCTGGCCCCTCCGGCAGCACCACCCGGACCAGGGCGCACCCGCCCTGCGTGCCGGGGATCCGGTCGTGGCCGGTCACGCCACGCCGCAGCAGGTCCGTCACGCCCGCCAGATCGCCGGACCGCAGCGCCGCGGCCGCCGCCGCCAGATCGGCCGCGATCCGCTCCAGCACCCCGGCCACCGGCAGCGCGTTCCCGCACAGAATCATCCGCCACAGCAAGGGATTCCCGGCGGCGATGCGCGTCACGTCGCGCAGCCCCTGCCCGGCCAGACCCAGGGCGACGTCGTCGCCGTCGGCCAGCGTCGCGGCCACCGCCGACGCCACCACGTGCGGGGCGTGCGACACCAGCGCCACCGCCGAGTCATGCTCGGCCGCGCCCACGGTGACGGCGTTCGCCCCGCAGATCGACACCAGTTCCCGCGCCAGCCGCGCGGCGCCGGCATCCGTCTCCGGGCCGGGGCACAGGGCCCAGGGCCGGCCCAGGAACAGGTCGGCGCGGGCCGCGAACGGGCCGGACCGCTCCCGGCCGGCCAGCGGGTGCCCCGGCACGTAGCAGGCCAGGTCGCACCCGAGCCGCTCCGCGTCGGCGATCGGGTCCACCTTCACGCTGGCGACATCGGTGTAGGCCCGCGCGACGCCCTGTTTCTGCAGCTCGGCGAGCCTTTCCCCGACAATGTGCGGCGGCACCGCGAGCACCGCCAGGTCCACTTCCTCGCCGTTCCACTCCTGGCCCGCGCCGAGTTCCCGCGCCAGCCACACGGCCTGCGCGTCGATATCGGAGAGGTAAACCGCCACCCCCTTCTCGCGAAGGGCCAGCGCGACCGAAGTGCCGATCAGTCCGGTGCCGACAATGAGCGCCTGCTCGATGGTCACCGCTCCTTCTTAGGCCGCGCACCGGGCGAAGTCCAGCCGCGGACTTGGGCAAACAAAAGGAATTGACGGATAGCCGGACAACCGGAAACGGCCCCGCTTCTCAAGGCCGTCGCCCCACCGAACCGGATCCACAATGGACACGGTCAGATCAGGGCCGGAAAGAGAACTCCCCGCGGTTCGCGCTCGTACGGCTATCCGCCCGCGTGGTCAGGCGATCATCCGGCGGCCAGATCGGTCGCCTGGTGCTCCAGGTGGTCCGCGACCCCGGCCCAGACCCGGGCGTGGTCCCGGGCGAACGCGGCGACCACGCCGTAGAGGTGCGGCGGGACGCCGTGCAGGATCTTCTCCCACTGCTGCCCGTCGAGGGAGTGAATCGCGAGCATGCGCAGCAGGACCCGGCCGACCTCGCTCTGCCGCAGCGCCGGATCGGCCTTGAGCCGTTCCAGCACGGCGATGCGCTCCCGGTCCAGCGCCCGGCTCAGATCGGGTTTCACCCAGGTCAGCGTGTGCGGCTTGGCCGGCAGCCGCCCGTTTCCGTCCGGGGTCGGGCTCTCCCCGCGCTCCAGCCGGCCCCGCACGTCCCGAACCGTCTCCGGGGAGATGCCGACCTGCTTGGCGACCTGCCGCAGCGACAGGCCCGGATCGCTGCGAATGAGCTCGGCGGCCAGCTTGCGGCGCTCCGTGCTGTCGACGGGACGAATGCGGCCGTCCCGTCCGATCCTGGCCTCGTTGCCCCCCTCGCCGCCGCGTCTTCGCAGGTCGGCCACGGTGCCGGCGGAAATGCCGGTGGCCGTGGCCACCCGCCGGTCCGACCACTGCGGATGCGTGCCGACGATCTGGACGGCCGCGCGCTTGCGATCGGCCAGCGAGAGCGGCAGGCCGTGCCGCACATTCGACTCGACGGCCAGGACGAACGCGTCGGATTCGGTGCCGTTGACGAATCTTGCCGCAATTGTCGTGTCGCCTCTTATTCTCGCCACCGCCAACCGGTGCAGACCGTCGACGACCTGCATCGTCGGCCGGTGAACGAGAATGGGCGGCAGCTCCCCTTCTGCCGACAACAGTGCCTCAATGTGCTCCGGATCCTCTCCCGAGGTTCGCGGCGAGCACATGACAGACAACTGGGACAACTCAATTTCGACGATCGGAAGAGCGGATATGTCAACTCTCGTCGGATCCACCTAGCCCCCACCGGATCTCTTCTTCGCCAGTTATGCGATGCGGACTAGAACCGCATCGTCCAACTGCTCAGCCCCAGCGGTTGGACGATGCCTCGTGGTCCAACCAAACCTCGGCCGAGCAGCGGGTTTCCTCCCACAGCGAGGATCCCCAGCACACCACCCCGTGTGCCTACGAACCGCCTCCGGAAGCCTCCCAGAAGGCCAACAGAAGCAACATACGCCCGATCAGGACCGCCGTTCGCGGTAATGCGAGGCCCCGAGTCCGACGCCCACTGCGCACAGCCCCTGCTCAGTGGTTTCCCCGGTTGGAATCTGCGATTGCCTCGTGGTCGCGTACCACCGTCACCCCCCTCAACCCCGGGCCAGCATGACATGAGCAATCGTCGCCGGCAAACAATGGGCGTCCACCTAGCGAAGTGGTCACCCAAGACCCGAGCCTGTGCATTTCTGCAAAAGGTGTTGACGCACTAGCCAATCATTAGTATGATGCGCGACCCGCCGCCCGAGCGGACTAAAGTGTCACTAAATTCGTCCGTTTGCGAACCTAATTCGCCGGTGCGGGGTGATAGTGACGCCCTTCGATCGTGTTGCGCCCTTTGACCGAATCCGCGTCCCGAAAAGTCACGCTTTTCGTCCGATGGACGGCAGACACCGTGGCGGCGCCGATGTGAGTGTGTGGTCGCGCCGTCCGCCGCGACCGAGACGGCGCCGACCGGGCCGGACCCCGCCGCGCTCGACACCGCATGGGCCGCGCAGCCGCCGGGAGCGGCCGCGCGTGGCCGGGGTGGCACGAGACCGAGCTCGCCTGCACGCCCGATTCCCCTTGTGCCGCAACAGATCGTGCAACCAAGAGACCGACGTGGACGATCCGGTCCAAGCCCGGCGCCGACGTCCGGTCGACCTCATCCCCGAGCGGGAAGCCGGCGTCGGACGCTCCCGATTCGTCCTCGAGAATTTCGACGCAGGCGAGAATTTCGACGCGTTCGAGCCGGAAGCGGTCGCCGACGGCGGCGCGCCGCCCCGCCTCGACGGGCGTGCGTCGCGATCGATCGGCGGACCCGGTCTCCCGGCAGCCGAAAACCCCGAATGTGATAAATCCGACACTCCGGGCATCGACTGGTCGGTCGTCCCTGGAGGTCTGGCCGGCCGGTCCGCTGGTGCGTCCGCGGGCGTCGGCCGGCATGCCGGTCACCGGCGCATCCTCGGGTCCTCGCTGGGATCGGCGTACATCGGCGGGCAGCCGTGCTCGATCGCCTCGGGACGCAGTTCGTAGTGCCAGGGCTCGTTGCCGTAGATCCGGCACAGCCCATAACCCGCGCCATGCTCGGACAGCCACGTCTGGGCGCCGGCCCGCCGCCCGATGTCGACCGCCTGCCCGGCCACATGGGCCGACGTCTCCGGCGTGGCCACCCACCGCGCGGCTTCCTCTTCGGAGCCGTAGGTCGAAACCGCCTCGCGCCGAAGGCGATTCTGGTACTCCGGGGAACGCCAGCCGCTGTTGACGAAGAACTCCACCCCGTCGTCCGCGGCATCGGTCGCGGCCCGGCGCAGCGCGTCCAGAAGGTCCGGATTGAGATTGACCACGCCCGGCACCTCGTCGCTGAAGACGGTCGTGTCGGGCGGGACAGCGCCGTCGGCCACCCCATCGGCCTCGCCGAGCGCGCCAGCGTCCTGGTCGCGATTCAGGCGGGTCGTTGACGACGGTCCGCTGTGGGTCATCAACGCAGTCTAGGCAGTGTGATGTTGCCAGCCCGTATGTCGTTCTCGATACGCTCACGATATGCCAGCACCGTGGGGGAGTGTCGAAGCATGCGTGTGTTGATCGTCGAGGACGAGCCGTATCTGGCCGAGGCCATTCGCGACGGCCTGCGCCTGGAGGCGATCGCGGCGGACATCGCCGGCGACGGCGACACCGCGCTGAAGCTGTTGGCCGTCAACGCCTATGACATCGCCGTCCTCGACCGCGACATCCCCGGCCCGTCCGGCGACGAGGTCGCCCAGCGCATCGTCGCCTCCGGCAGCGGGATGCCGATCATCATGCTCACCGCGGCCGACCGCATCGACGACAAGGCCTCCGGCTTCGAACTCGGCGCCGACGACTACCTGACCAAACCCTTCGACCTGCGCGAGCTCGTGCTCCGGCTGCGGGCGCTCAACCGCAGGCGGGCCCACAGCCGGCCGCCGGTGCGGGAGATCGCCGGCCTGCGGCTGGACTCGTTCCGCCGCGAGGTCTACCGGGACGGCCGGTACGTCGCGCTGACCCGCAAGCAGTTCGCGGTGCTGGAGGTCCTGGTCAACGCCGAAGGCGGGGTCGTCAGCGGCGAGGAGCTGCTGGCCCGGGCCTGGGACGAGAACGCCGACCCGCTCACCAACGCCGTGCGCATCACCGTCTCGGCCCTGCGCAAACGGCTCGGCGAGCCGTGGATCATCGCCACCGTGGCCGGCGTCGGCTACCGCATCGAACCGGTGCCCGTCGTCGGACGTGAGATGCGCAGCGGTGGATAGAGCGCCCGGTCTGAGCGTCCGTCTCAAACTGACCCTCAGCTACGCCGCCTTCCTCATGGTGGCCGGCGCCCTGCTGCTCACCGCCGTGGGCGTCTTCCTCATGGGCTACCAGCGGATCGGCTTTCCGCCGACGGCCGTGGTGATCGCCCCGTCCGGCCGGACCCTCATCCGTGCCTTCGCGCCGACCGCCGCCGTCCTGCTGGTGCTGCTGCTGGCGTTCGGTCTGGTGGGCGGGTGGATTCTCGCCGGCCGCATGCTCGCCCCGCTGACCCGCATCACCGATGCCGCCCGCACGGCCTCGACCGCGTCGCTGTCCCACCGGATCCAGTTGGAGGGCAGCAACGACGAGTTCCGCGAGCTCGCCGACGTCTTCGACACCATGCTCGCCCGGCTCGAGGCGCACGTCGCCGAGCAGCGGCGGTTCGCCGCCAACGCCTCGCACGAGCTGCGCACGCCGCTGGCGATCACGCGGGCCCTGCTCGACGTGGCCCGCAACGACCCGGACCACGACACCGGCGAACTCGTCGAGCGCATCGCCCAGGTCAACACCCGTGCGATCGACCTCATCGAGGCGCTGCTCATGCTCAGCCGGGCCGACCGGGGATCCTTCACCCGTGAGCCCGTGGACCTGTCGCTGCTCGCGGAGGAGGCCACCGAGACGCTGCTCCCGCTGGCCGAGAAACGCGGCGTCGTGCTGGAGGCCGCCGGCGACATCACCCCGACCTTCGGGTCACCGGCGCTCCTGCTGCAGATGACGACCAACCTCGTGCACAACGCCATCGTGCACAATCTGCCGGCGCGGGGCACCGTGCGGGTGACGACCGGCGTCCAGGCCGAAACGGTGGTGCTGACGGTCGAGAACTCCGGCGACAAGCTCGCCCCGGAGCTGGTCCCGACGTTCACCGAGCCCTTCCAGCGCGGCACCGAGCGCATCCACACCGACCACGCCGGCGTCGGTCTCGGCCTGGCCATCGTCAAGAGCATCGCCCAGGCCCACAGCGGAACCCTGACGCTCGACCCCCGCCCCACCGGCGGTCTCCGGGTCACGGTGCGACTGCCCACCGCGTCGGCACGGACGACGGCTTCAGGGCCCGTTTCACCGACCCCGTAGGGGGACGTGCGCGGCTGGCCGACCACGGCCAGTCCGACGCACGTCATCACCCTTCGGCACGCCGCCTATTCGATGGGGAAATCGAAGTAGGTGTCCGGGTACGGCTCGCTCTTCAGCGTGTAGTGCCACCACTCGTACTGGTACGAGCTGAAACCGCAGTCCTCCATGACGGAGCACAGGTGCTGACGGTTTCGCGCCTGGTCCGGCCCGACCCCGTCGGCCCCGTGATGGGAGACCGAATCCATCAGGTCGTGGTCGCCGCCCATGTCCGCGAGGTCGCCCGAGTCCAGGTGGAAAAGGGTCAGGTCGACCGTGCTGCCCCGGCTGTGGCCCGATTTGGCGGCCACGTAACCCAACTCGAACATCGCCGCCCGCTCGATGTTCGGATAGTGCCGCTGCTTCGTGCGGCCGTCTTCCGGCTGCCGCGACCAGCTCATGAAGTTGTCGACGGCGCGCTGCGGCCGATAACCGTCCCAGATGAGCAGGCCGAAGCCCAGGGACTGCGCCTTGTCCCGCGCCTTCTCCAGGGCGGCGCACAGCGCCTTCGTGCCGACGATCCGATTCACCAGGTAGCCGTCCACCGGCTTGCCGACGAAGTTGTCCCAGGTGGCGTACTTGGCGTCCCAGCGAATGCCGGGCACGAGCTCGTCAACGAAGACGAAGTCCTCGTGCATCGTCACTTCGCCGCCAGCGCCAGCGGCACCCACCGGTCGACCAGGTCGCCGAGCGACAGGCCGGCGGCCTTCATCATGCGCGGGTAGCGGCTGTAGGAGGTCAGGCCGGGCAGGGTGTTGACCTCATTGAGCACCACGGTCCCGTCCTCCTTGAGGAACAGGTCGACCCGGGCCAGTCCACGGCAGCCGATCAGGCGGTAGATGGCCTTGGCCGTCTTCTGCACGGCCGCGCGCGACTCCTCCGAGATGTCGGCCGGGCAGATGAACGCGGAGTTCTCGGACCCGGTCTCGGGCGAGGCCTCCTGGTGGATCCGGAAGAAGCCGGAAGTGAGCGCCACCCGGTCCGGCTCGCCGGCGAACAGGTCGTCGTCGTTGCCCAGGATCGAGCAGCCGATCTCGCTGCCGACCACGCCCTCCTCGATCAGCACCTTCCAGTCGTACTTGCGGGCCGTCTCCAACGCCTCGGCCAGCTCCTGCTTGCCGGACACCTTGGTGACGCCGTAGGACGAGCCCGACCGGGCCGGCTTCACGAAGACCGGGTAGTTGAGCAGGTCGGCGTCGACCGTGTCGTCCGGCAGCACGATCTGGAAGTTCGGCGTGGGGATGCCCGCGGCGCTGACGACCCGGTAGGTCAGGGACTTGTCCATGCACAGGGCCGAGCTGGGGATGTCGCAGCCCACGTAGGGGATGCCGGAGAGCTCGAACAGGCCCTGGATCGCGCCGTCCTCACCGAGCTTGCCGTGCAGCACGGGCAGCACCACGTCCAGCCGGATCGTGTCGTACTTGCCGTCCTCCAGCACGACCAGGCCGTGCACACCGCGGTCCGGGGACAGCATGGCCGCACGGCTGTTGGTCTCCCAGTTCTCGTCGGGGCCGCCGTCGCACAGCCGCCACACGCCGTCCTCGGTGATGCCGATGTAGAACGGCTCGTACTTGTCGAGGTCGAGGCTCTTGGCGACCTCACGCACGGACTTGAGGGAAACGGGGTGCTCCTCGGAAACGCCACCGAAGATGATGCCGAGCTTCAACCTAGCCATGCTGGTTCCCGCTTTCGAATTCCAGACAGTTGATGAGGGAGTTTTCAATCGTGTCGCTCAGCGCGTGGTCCGTGTAGTACGCGGTATGCGGGCTGATGAGCACGTTCGGCATCTCTTGGAGCCGTAACAACGACGCGCTCTCAATGGGCTTGTTCCGGCAGTCGGCGTAGAACACGCCTTCCTCACCCTCGACGACATCCAACGCCGCGCCGCCCAGCTTGCCGCTTTCCAGCGCCGAGACGAGAGCCTCGGTCTCAATGAGCGGGCCACGTCCGGTGTTGATGACGAACGCGCCGTCGCGCATCTGCTCGATACGGTGGCGATCGAGCAGGTGGTAGGTCTCCGTCGTGAGCGGCGTGTG
Organism: Kutzneria sp. CA-103260; assembly: GCF_018263855.1. Classification (GTDB taxonomy): domain Bacteria; phylum Actinomycetota; class Actinomycetes; order Mycobacteriales; family Pseudonocardiaceae; genus Kutzneria. The sequence continues at coordinate 8,062,866 of NZ_CP073318.1, forward strand.
CAGCGTCACGATGTCGCTACGCTCCAGCAACTCATCGATGGAAACGTATTCGGCCATCGCCTTGGGGCGATTGTCATAGGCCAGCACGTGGCAGCCGAAACCGCGCAGCCGCTCGATGACCGCCGCGCCGATCCGGCCCGTTCCCACCACTCCGACGGTCAGGTCGCGCAGTTCTCGCCCGCGCATCGGGTGCAACCGGTAGTCATGCGCGTCCGTGCGTCTGATCAGGGACTTCACATGTCTGATCGACATCAGCATCATCATCAGCGTGTAATCGGCGACGCTGTCCGGCGAGTAGTAGGTGTTCCCGACGCAGATGCCGACGCTCTCCGCGTACTTCACATCGATGTGATTGAACCCGATACTTCTCGTGGAAATGTACCTCACACCGATTTCACTGAGCGCGAGAAGGGTGGAGTTCGTGATTCGAGTCTTGTGGCCTACGCTGATGCACCGGTTTCCGAATGCCAGGTCGACATTGACCTCGGACACCGCCGCCTCGGTGATGGTTGGCACTACACCAAATTGAGGCGCCATCTCACGGAACAGGACTTCCTCGTCCCGCCCACATCCAAAAATCGTGATTCCCGTTGTCGTCAGGACGGCCGTGGAGGACGCGGACGCCAGCGATCGGGTGCGGGGGGCCGCTGTTCGTGCTCGTTCGCTGTAGGCCATGCCGGGCAGTGTAAGCAGCGCGGCGATGACGGCAAGTATGTGGGGGTCCGATTTGCCGACAACACGTTACCAACCAGTAGCATCGCGGGCCCCCGCACGTCCCCCGACCACGGCCCACGCGCCCCTCATACCCCACGTCACCGGCTCTCACCTGCGCCGACACCGACGGGCCGCACCTGCTTCCGCCCCGTCAACCCACCTCGCCCGCAACGATCAACGCCCCGCAGGCAACCTGGCCTCGGCCTGTGCGTCTACCCCTTTGATGACCAGAACACCGACCACCGCTTCCGGGAGCCCTTCGCACAACTTCACGTCCTCCCCGAACCGACCGGCCCTCGTGCCCGCGCCGCGAACTCTCCCCCGCCCCCAATTTGCCAATTTCGCCACTTCCCGCACAAGGGCCCGCGCCGCGGTCGTTTTCTCCCCACCCACCACCGTTCTGACAACACACCCCTGAGCTAACCGAACGGCGTGACTCCCCCGCCAGAACAAAAGCTCAAGCACCCGCTAACGCATTCCGCCCGTAACCCGCCCGCCACCCGACGGGACCCACTCACCCAACCCAGCCACGGTGGGGGTCCGGGGGCGAAGCCCTCCGGCGTGGGGGCCTGGGGGCCGGGCCCCCAGAAGACACAACGCGAAGAGCCCTGCTTGCGTTTTCCGCAAGCAGGGCTCTCCCGTGAATCGCGTGGAGCTGAGGGGAATCGAACCCCTGACCTTCTCGATGCGAACGAGACGCGCTACCAACTGTGCTACAGCCCCGTCGTACTTCTGCTCTCGCGTCCGTACGTGGAGAACTATAGCAGGGTCGGCGGGGTGGTTTTTGCCACCCCCCTGGTCAGCCGGCGGCGCGGTGGTAGCCGCGACGGAGCGGCCGGTCGAGGTCCTCGAAGGCGGGGTCTTCGTCGTCGATGTCGACGACGGTGGTGCCGTTGAGGGCCGGCCCGGGCCGGTAGGGGTCGCGGGCGGGGGTGGAGCGGGGGGCGTCCTCGTATTCGGAGAGCTCGGGTTCGACCGGCTCGGGCTGGACGGGCTCGGCCTCGGCGACGGCCGGCTCGTCGTAGTCCTCGTCGTCGTATTCGGTCTCGACGAATTCGGCTTCGTCGGCGACGCGGCCGCGAATGCGGGCCTGCCGGCGTTCACGCACGTCGGCTTCGATGCGGACCTGGCGGCGCAGGTAGCCGAGGTAGCCGACGAGCAGCAGGTCGACGCCGCCGTGGCCCCACCACGCGATGGGCATGACCAGTGCGGCGAACAGGGCACTGAGCACGGCGAGCACGAGCAGCGCCAGGACGGCGCGCTGCCGGAAGGCGTACTTGGCGCGCGCGGAGGCGGCGGCGGCTTCCGGGTCGTAGCCGCCGCGCCCGGGCCGGTAGGGCCGGGGCTCCTCGTCGTAGTCGCGGTAGTCGTCGTCCGTGATCGCTGTCTCGGACTCGTCGACGCTCATGTCGAGTTCCTCCTCAACGTCCTCCGGATCGCCGTGGACCACTCGGGCGGCCATCGCGGTGTCGGAGGTCTTGGCCACTTCCTGCCGCTTGCGCGCGATCATCGGGACCAGGACGACGAGCCATGCCACAACCAGGGCGACGATGATCAATGAGCTGGGCACGTTCGTCACCTCCCCCGTCAGTTCGATGGGCGTGCGCTGACCGCAGACGCCACGTTAGTCACAACAGTCACACGTGTCTCCGAGGCGCGCCGGGGATACACGGTTCCGCAAGTGTGGCGAAAAGCGCACTATCGGGTGAACTCGACTACGCGTGACGGGCGCGTCCGGCCTGGACCAAACGGTCTACCAGACCCCCGGTGACCTCTTCGGCCGTCAGGGCGAAGCAGATGTGGTCCCGCCAGCCACCGGCCACGTCCAGATAGCGGCGGAACAGCCCCTCCTCGCGGAACCCGAGCTTGGTCAGCACCCGCACGCTGGGGGTGTTCTCGGGCCGCACGGTGGCCTCGATGCGGTGCAGCGCGGCGTGGCGAAAGCAGTGGTCGACGACCATCGCGGTGGCCGCGGTGGCCACGCCGCCGCCGGTGACCTCGCTATCCACCCAGTAGCCGACCCAGGCCGAGCGCAGCGAGCCCCGCAGCACGTTGCCGACGGTGACCTGCCCGGCCAGCACGCCGTCCACCATGATCATGAACGGCAGGGTCTGCCCCCGCCGGGCCAGGCTGCGCAGCGCCGACCACTGGCTCGGCCAGGCCAGCACGCCGTTGCGCTCCTCCCAGCTGCCGGGCGCGGTGGGCTCCCAGTTCTCCAGGTACGACCGCTCCCGCACGCGGATGCGCGACCAGGCGCCGGCGTCGAACAGCCGGGGCGGGCGCAGCTCGACGACCCCGGCCGGCACGGTCAGCGGTCCGAGCCGCGCGGGCCAGCCGGGGTGCCGACCGCCGCCGAACTCGGCGATCTCCACGGGCTCACCCACGCTGGGCGAGGAAGCACACCTGGATCTCCTCCCCGACGCCGACGTCGGTGACGTCCTCGTCGACCACGGCCAGGCAGTTGGCCTCCGCGAGCGACGCCAGCAGGTGCGAGCCGGACGTGCCCAGCGGTTGCAGCAGGAAGTCGTCGTTGCCGCTGTCGCGCAGCAGCTGGCCGCGCAGGAAGCCGCGCCGGCCCTTGGTGGACGTCAGCGGCGACAGCAGCCGCGCGCTGACCATGCGCCGGTACGGGTTGGCCTTGCCCAGCGCGGTCCGGATAAGCGGCCGGACGAACACCTCGAACACCACCAGCGCGCTCATCGGGTTGCTGGGCAGCAGGAACGTGGGCACGGCGTCCGGCCCGAGCCGGCCGAAGCCCTGCGCCGAGCCGGGGTGCATGGCGACCCGGGTGGTGTCCAGGTCGCCGAGCTCGGCCAGCGCGGACCGCACCTCGTCGCCGCCGCTGCCGCCGACCCCGCCGGCGACCACGACGATCTCGGACAGCAGCAGCCGGCCCTCGACCACCTCGCGCAGCCGCCGCGGGTCGCCGGGCACGATGCCGACCCGGGACACCTCGGCCCCGGCGTCCCGCGCGGCCGCGGCCAGCGCGTACGAGTTGACGTCGTAAACCTGGCCGGGGCCGGGCGTGCGGTCGATGTCGACCAGCTCGTCGCCCACGCAGATGATCGACACCCGCGGCTTGGGGTGCACCAGCACCTTGTCCCGGCCCACGGCGGCCAGCAGGCCGACCTGGGCCGAGCCGATGGTGGTGCCGGTGCGCACGGCGACGTCGCCGGTCTGCACGTCCTCGCCGGTGCGCCGGACGAACGCGGCCGACGGCACCGACATGGTCACGGTCACCTTGGCCGGGTGGCCGTCGGTGTAGCCGAGCGGGACCACGGCGTCGGCCAGCGTCGGCAGCGGGGCCCCGGTGACCACCCGGACCGCCTGCCCCGGCTGGAGCCGGCGGGGCTGCCGGGAGCCGGCGGCGATCTCCCCGACCACCGGCAGCACGACCGGGCTGTCGGTGGCCGGCTGCACGTCGACGCTGCGCACCGCGTAGCCGTCGACGGCGGCCTGGTCGAAGCCGGGCAGGGCGCGTTCGGCCACGACTTCCTCGGCGCACAGCAGGCCCTGCGCCTCGGAAATCGCCACCCGAACGGGCGAGGGCCGGACCGCGGCCCCGAGTACCCGGGTGAGCTGCTCGTCTACTGACCTCATCGTGGTTTCGCTCAAGCCTTCCCGATTCGACCCTCCAGCCAGCTGCGCAGGTCAGCGCCATACTCCGGGTGGTCGAGGGCGAAGTCCACCGCGGCACGCAGGAAACCACCCGGGTTTCCCAGGTCGTGCCGGCCGCCGCGGTGGACCACGACGTGCACGGGGTGACCTTCGTTGATCAGCATCGCGATCGCGTCGGTGATCTGCAACTCGCCGCCGGCGCCCGGGGTGATGCGCTTGATGGCGTCGAAGATCGCCCGGTCGAGCAGGTAGCGGCCGGCCGCGGCGAAGGTCGACGGGGCATCCTCGGCCTTGGGCTTCTCCACCATGCCGACGACCTGCTTGACGTCGTCGTCGCCGGTGTCGCGGACGTCGAACACGCCGTAGGCGGAGATCTCCTCGCGCGGGATGTCGAACGCGCACAGCACGGTGCCGCCGAGCCGGGAGCGGACCTCGGCCATCTTGGTCAGCACACCGGTGGGCAGCACCAGGTCGTCGGGCAGCAGCACGGCGACGGCGTCGTCGGAGCCGTCGAGGTTGCCCTCGGCGCAGCCGATGGCGTGGCCCAGGCCGAGCGGCTTGTCCTGGATGGCGGTCTCCACCGACAGCAGCTTGGTGGCCCGCTGCACCTTGGCCAGCAGCTCGGTCTTGCCGCGAGCCTCCAGCGTCTGTTCCAGCTCGGGCTGGGGCCGGAAGTAGTTGGCGACCGCGTCCTTGCCGGGCGAGGTCACGATGACCAGCTTGGTCGCGCCCGCCTGTGCGGCCTCGGTGGCGACCAGCTCGATGCCGGGTGTGTCCACCACGGGCAGCAGTTCCTTGGGGACGGCCTTGGTCGTCGGCAGGAAGCGGGTGCCCAGGCCGGCAGCGGGCACGATGGCCGTGTGGAAGGCGCTTGGCGAGCTCATGGACGAAAAGACTATCCGTCACTCTGTGAGGTGGGATCGTGACACCGACGGGACCGGCCCCGGAGAAGGACCTGTGGCGGAAACGCCTGGTCAAGGCCCGTTCCGAGGTGTCAAGCGAGGTTCGGGCGGCGGAGGCGCAAGCGCTTGCCGAAGTGGCTGCGTCGGCTGTGGGTTGGCTGGGAGCGACGGTGTGCGCGTACGTGCCCGTCGGCGCCGAGCCCGGCTCGGCGGCGCTGCTGGACGCCCTGCGCGCGGCGGGCCGGCGGGTGTTGCTGCCGATCGTCACCGGCCGCGAACCGCTGGACTGGGGCGTCTACTTCGGCACCGACAGCCTGGTCGCCGGTCCGTACGGCCTGCGGGAGCCGAGCGGGCTGCGGCTGGGGCCGGGCGCGGTGGCGAATGCCGACGCCGTGCTGGTGCCGGCGCTGGCCGTGGATCGCCGGGGAGTGCGGCTCGGGCGCGGCGCCGGCCATTACGACCGGTCGCTGGGCGGCGTGACCGCCCCGCGCATCGCGGTGGTCCGGGCGGAGGAGTTCGTGGAGCGCCTGCCGGCGGAGCCGCACGACGTGCTGATGACCGCGGTCCTCACCCCTACGGGTGGACTTGTGCGACTGTGACGATTCCCCTTGCTGTTTGCATGGCCACGCCGTCGTGGCGCATCATGATTGTTGGCACTCTCCGCACCCGAGTGCCAACCCTGACCGCTCGCGGAGGAACCGTGCCGACCTACCAGTACGCGTGCACCGCATGTGGACACCGCTTCGAAGCGGTCCAGTCCTTCAGCGACAACGCGCTGACCGAGTGCCCCGAGTGCAGCGGCAAGCTGCGCAAGCTGTTCGGCTCCGTGGGCGTGGTCTTCAAGGGCAGCGGCTTCTACCGCACCGACAGCCGTAACGGCTCCACCGCCTCCTCGCCGGCCGCCAGCAGCAGCTCGGAGTCCAAGACCGAGAGCAAGAGCGAGACCAAGTCGGAGTCGAAGCCGGCCGCGGCGAAGGCGGAGAGTAGCTCATCCACGCCGGCGAAGGCCGCCGCCAGCTGAGTTGTCCACAGGGAACACCGGTTGTCCACAGGTCGTGGACAACCGGTGTTTTCGCTGTTCACAACGCCCTAGCGTCGATCGCATGGTCGTCACCCGCATCTCCCGACTCCGCCGCCTGCTGACCACGTCCAGCTGGGCGCGCACCATCCTGTTCCGCCGGACCGCGGCGGCGCTGCTGGCCGTGCTCGCCGTGGCCCTGGCCGCGGCCACCATGCTGCACGGCCAGGAGCACACCGCCCCGGTGCTGGTCGCGGCCCGGGACGTGCCGGCCGGCGTCACGCTCACCGTCGACGACGTGCGAATACGCGACCTGCCGCTGGCCTACGCCCCCGCCGGGGCCCTGTCCGAGCCCGGCGCCGCCGTCGGTCGGACACTCGCCGGCCCGGCGCGGGCCGGCGAGCCGATCACCGACGTGCAGCTGGTCGGGCGGGAGAACACGCTGCTGACCACCGGTGACCCGGATGCCGTCGCCGTGCCGGTGCGGCTGACCGACGCGGCCGTGGCCGACCTGCTGCGGCCCGGCAGCCATGTGGACGTGGTCGGCGATCCGGCCGTGCTGGCCAGCGACGCGGTGGTGGTGGCGGTGCGTCCGAGCGAGGGTGTGTCGGCGAAGGGCCGGCTGGTGGTCATGGCGCTGCCGCGCCGGGTCGCCGCCAAGGTGGCGGCGGCGTCATTGGCCCAGTCGGTCACCGTTACTCTGCGCTGATCATTCTTGGGCCGATCACTCGCCCCCCTGAGGAGTCGCAATGCTGAAGGGTTTCCGGGACTTCCTGTTCCGCGGCAACATCGTCGACCTGGCCGTCGCCGTCGTCATCGGCACCGCGTTCACCGCCCTGGTGACGGCGCTGGGCAACGCGTTCATCAACCCGCTGGTAAAGGCCATCACCGGCGGCGAGATCGGCGGCACCTTCACCGTCGTCGGCGTGACCTTCGACTACGGGCTGTTCATCACCGCCGTGATCAACTTCGTGATCATCGCGGCGGTGGTCTACTTCCTGATCGTCGTGCCGGTGCAGCGCATCACCAACCGCTTCAAGAAGCCGGAGGAGGCGAAGCCCGCCGGCCCCACCGACATCGAACTGCTCACCGAGATCCGCGACCTCCTGCGCGCCCAGCAGGGCCAGCGCTGACCCGGGCGGGGACGACAGACACCACCAGCCCGGGCACCGTCGGCCCGCCCCGGGCCAGCCGGCGGCCTTCGCCCAGCACAGAGGCAGCACCCGGTCCCCGACCAGCAGCCTCGGCCCGATGAGCGGAGTCAGCTCAACGGCCAGCGCCAGCCCCCGCGGGGATCGCGCTAGCGGTCCTCGTGGTGGGGCGGACGGTTCTCCTCGTACCAGCTGTCGCTGCTCTCCCGGCGGCGCTCCGGGTCCCGCTCGTCGGAGGTGGTCTCGGGCAGCACGTCGCCGAAGACCTCCCCCAGGCGCTTCGGGTCGAGGCGGCGGGTGGGTTCGGGCTGTTCGCGTGGCTCGCTCACCCGACCATCGTCCATCATTGAGTGAGCAGGCTGTCATCAAGCAGAAGGCGGGGACCGGAGTGACCAGCTTCTTCGACAAGGCCAAGGAGATGGCCAACGACCTGGCGGACAAGGCCGCCCCGCTGCGGGACAAGGCCGCGGAGGTCGCCGGCGACCTCGCCGAGAAGGCCGAGCCGCTGCGGGAGAAGGCCGCGCCCTACCTGGAGCAGGCCGGCGAGGCGATCAACAAGGGCGCGGACGCGGCCGCGGCCAAGATGGACGAGCTGACCGGCGGCAAGTTCAGCGAGGGCGTGCGCGCGGTCGGCGACAAGGTCACCGAGCTGTTCAACAACGACAAGAAGTAGCGGAACGTGAGTCTGGGAGACCCATGCTCGCTGAAAGCGCGAGCATGGGTCTCCCGTTGTCCTTTCTGGGGGCCGAGCCCCCAGACCCGACGCCGGGGCTCCGCCCCGGACCCCGAGAGCGGGCCGCGGTCAGACCTCGTCGAGGCCGGACAGCTGCTCGATGACGTGCGGCACCAGCGCGGACAGGGTGGCCATGCCGTCGCGGACGGCGCCGCGGGAGCCGGCCAGGTTGACGACCAGGGTGCTGCCGGAGATGCCGACCAGGCCACGGGAGATGCCGGCGTCGACGGCGCCGGCGGCGAGGCCGGAGGAGCGGAGCGCCTCGGCGATGCCGTGGATGGGGCGGTCGAGCACACCCTGGGTGGCCTCGGGCGTCTGGTCGCGGGGCGACACGCCGGTGCCGCCGACGGTGACGACCAGGTCGACGCCGCCGATGACGGCGGTGTTGAGCGCGTTGCGGATGCCCACGACGTCGCCGGACACCGCGACGACACCGTCGACGATGAAGCCGGCCTCCTCCAACAGCTCGGTCACCAGCGGCCCGGTGGTGTCCTCGTGCTCGCCGTGCATCACCGCGTCGTTGATGATCACGACAAGGGCACGGCCGAGACGCTGCGCACTGCGTTCCATGCCACCAACCTAGCGGTCGGGTGGATCTGACGGTTGTGTGACGTACCGGCTCGCGGACGACCACGGCGGCGGATCTGCCCATAACGTCGGGGCGGTGCGAGTCCTCATCACCGGAGGGGCCGGTTTCATCGGCTCCCACGTCGCCGACGAACTGGCCGACCGCGGACACCAGGTGGTCCTGCTCGACGCCATGCTGGCCAAGGCGCACGGCACCGCCGAACCGCCGGCGTGGACGGCGCGGCACCAGATCGTGCTCGGCGACGTGCGGGACGGCGAGCTCCTGGACCGCCTGCTGACCGGAGTGGACGTGGTGTGCCACCAAGCGGCGGTGGTCGGCCACGGCGTGGATCCGTCGGACGCGCCGGAGTACGCCTCCCACAACGACTACGGCACGGCGGTGCTGCTCGCGGCGATGCATCGCGCGGGGCTGCGGCGGCTGGTGCTGGCGTCGTCCATGGTCGTGTACGGCGAGGGCCGCTACTTCTGCGCGCACCACGGCGTCGTACGGCCGCTGCCACGGCAGCAGTCCGATGTGGATGCCGCACGCTACGACCCGCGCTGCCCGTGCTGCGGCGCGGAGCTGGACTGGCGGAAGGTGCCGGAGGACGCGCCGCTGGAGCCGCGCAGCACGTACGCAGCGACGAAGCTTGCGCAGGAGCACCTTGCCGCCGCGTGGGCGCGGCAGACCGGCGGCAACGTATGGGCGTTGCGTTACCACAACGTCTACGGCCCTCGCATGCCGCGCGACACCCCGTACGCCGGCGTCGCCTCCCTGTTCCGGTCCGCGCTACGCAACGGGCAGGCGCCGACCGTGTTGGAGGACGGCCGGCAGATGCGGGACTTCGTGCACGTGACCGATGTCGCGCTGGTCAACGCTCTCGCCGTCGAGCAGCCCGCCCCGGACGGCACGCTGGAGGCGGTCAACGTCTGCTCGGGCGATCCGCACACCGTCGGCGAACTCGCCGCCGAGCTGGCTGTCGCATGCCATGGTCCAGCGCCGCGGATCGTCGGCGGGGCGCGGCCGGCGGACGTGCGGCACGTGGTCGCCGATCCCACCAAGGCGGCCGATCTCCTCGGCTTCAAGGCCCAGGTGGAGTTCGCCGCCGGCGTCGCCGACTTCGCCAACGCCCCGCTGCGCGACCCGGTCCGGCCCTAGCTGCGGCGGGTGAGCGCGAGAAACGTCGTGCGGTGCACCCGCAGTGCGCCGCCGAGTGCGTCGATGGCCGCGTGTACCTCGGCCATCAGCGGCGCGAGGCGGTCACCGAGACGAAGGTGGCCGCTGGTCGTGGCAATGGTGGCAACCCACTCGTCGGCGGACCGTAGGGCGGACGACCGGTAGGAGCGCATCCGCAGCGGCGTGAACCCGGTCCGCGCGAACGGGTCGTCGTCGAGGCGAAACGGGGCCCACGCGGCGGTCTGCCGCCAGGTCGGCAGGATCTCGGGCGCGAACCGGCGGTAGACGGGGTCGAGGGCCTTGATCGCCGCCGGCTCCAGCACGTAGGTGTTCCAGAACCGGGCGACCTTGCCGCCGGGAGGCAGTAGCTCGGCGGCCCGCCGGACGGCGACGGCCGGGTCGACGAAGTGCCAGGAGTCGGCGAAGGTCAGCAGGTCGAACTGCCGGCCGCCGGCGTCCCAGGTCTCGAAGGCCCCGATCTCCACCGGCACGCCATGGCTTCGGGCGATCGACGCCATCCGCTCGTCCGGCTCCACGCCGAGCACGGTCAGCCCGCGTTCGGCCAGGGCCACCGCCGCCTTGCCGGTGCCGCAGCCGACGTCCAGCACCGCGCCGCCGAGGCGTTCGAGGTCGTCGACCAGTCCCTCGGGCGGCGACGGCCGGAAGCGGTCGTACTGCTCGGCGATGGGCCCGAAGGGCAGCTCCCCCATGCCGCCAACGTTAGACGGCGATGGGCAGCTTGACCTCGAAGCGGCAGCCGGGCCCGTGGTTGTGGGCGGCGATCTCGCCGCGATGGGCTTCGACGAGCCCACGGGCGATGGCGAGCCCGAGACCGGCGCCGCCGTCGCCAGAGGGGGTACGGGCGGAGCTGCCCCGGAAGGCGACGTCGAACACGCGGTCCAGTTCGTTGTCGGGGATGCCGCCGCAGGCGTCGTCGACTCGGACGACGGCGCGATCGTCCTCGGCGTCGACGTGCACGGCGACGGTGCCGTCGGCGGGGGTGTGCCGAATGGCGTTGGAGAGCAGGTTGCGGATCACGCGAGCCAGCTCCGGGTCGCTGCCGAGCACCACGGGCCACGCCTCGGCGTTGGCCTCCAGGTGCACGCCCTTGCGCGCGGCGACGGGCCCCTCGGCGGCGACGGCCTCGCTGATCACGTCCCGCAGCGGCACGGCGGACATGGTCAGCCGCAGCGCCCCGGCGGTGATCTTGGAGAGCTCGAACAGGTCGTCGACCATGCCGGACAGCCGCTGGGTCTCGGTGCTGATCCGCGACGCGTAGCCGGCGACGTCCTCGGGCGCGGAGACGACGCCGTCGGACAGGGCGTCGGCCATGGCCCGGATCCCGGCGAGCGGGGTGCGCAGGTCGTGGCTGATCCACGCGACCAGTTCACGCCGTGAGGCCTCGGCGGCGCGTTCCCGGGACCGGGCCTCCCGTTCCCACACGGTCCGCTTGGCGATGCCCCGCCCCAGCAGCAGCGCGGCCGGCACGGTGACGATCGCGACCCAGAGGTACACGAGCATGGTGGTGTTGAGCATCGCGGTGAACATGAAGCCGCTGACGCCGATCACGCCGATGGCGGTCGCGACCAGCGGCACCAGCACGAGCACGGTCATGGACGTGGCCAGCGACCGCTCCCGGAGCCACTGCAGCAGCACCAGGCCCAGCAGCGCGATGGGCAGCGTGAACGCGATCGCGTACGGCGCGATGTGCATCAGCTCGACCAGCATGGCTGCCTCATCCCGAAATCGCGTCGAAGCGGTAGCCGACGCCCCACACGGTGACGATCCGCTTCGGGTTGGCCGGGTCGTCCTCGATCTTCTCCCGCAACCGTCGCACGTGGACGGTCACAGTGGACTGGTCGCCGAAGTCCCAGCCCCACACCCGTTCCAGCAGCTGCGGCCGGCTGAACGCCTGCCCGGGGTTGACCATGAAGAACACCAGCAGGTCGAACTCCCGCGTGGTCAGCGCCAGCGGCGCGCCGTTCAGGGTCGCGCTGCGGGCCACGGTGTCCAGCCGCAGGGCCCCGTCGGCGAGCTCGCCCATGGACGCCGCGGCCGGCGTGCCCTTGGCCCGCCGCAACACGGAGCCGACCCGCAGGGCCAGCTCGCGCGGGCTGAACGGCTTGGTCACGTAGTCGTCGGCGCCGAGCTGGAGGCCGACCACGCGGTCCTCCTCCTCACCGAGGGCGGTGAGCATGACGATCGGCACCGAGTGCCGCTGCCGCAGCCGCCGGCACACCTCCAAGCCGTCGATGCCGGGCAGCATCAGGTCCAGCACGATCAGGTCGGGCAGCTGCCGGGCCACCAGTTCGAGCGCGCTCTCCCCGTCCCCGGCGACCACCACCTCGTGGCCGTCGCGCTCCAGGTAGCGGCGAACCACGTCGCGCACCGTCTCGTCGTCGTCGACGACCAGGACCCGTCCAGTCATGTCCTCACCAGTTCGTCAGCACCAGATGGTTGACCGCGAGCGCGGTCAGCGCCTGCGCCGCCAGCCACCACCGCCGGGTCGACGCCGGCAGCAGCGCCGCCGCCGGCACCAGCCACACGGTGAACGGTAGCCAGATGCGTTCCACTTCCGCTTTGCTCAGGCCGGTGACGTCGGCCAGCAGGATGGCCAGCACGGCCGCGCCGGTGATCAGCAGCAGCGGCGATCCCGGCAGCCGGCGCAGGCCGGCCACGGCGGCCGGGCCGGCGGCGAGCACCACCGTGGCCAGGTCGGCCCACACCCAGTAGGAGTACGGCCGCAGCGCCCCGATGCCCTGGTAGTAGCGCTCGACCACCAGGTGATAGCCGTCGAACCACCAGAACCCGGCCGCCGCGAAGGCGGCCATGACTGCGAGGGCCGCGACCACGGCCACCCCCAGTGCCACCCAACGCCGGGTGGCGATCACCGCCGCCAAGGCGACCAGACCGAACAGCAGCAGCCCGTACGACAGGAACACCGAGTAACCCAGCAGCAGCCCGCCGCCCAGCCAGGCGATCCAGTGCCGCTGCACGAGCAGGGCAACCGCCAACGCCGTGATGCCGGCGAACAGGCCGTCGGCGGAGACGCCGACCCACACCGCCCCGGGCAGCAGCACCGAGAACGGCACCACGGCCGTCGCCAGCTCGGCGTGACCGAGCGAGCGCAGCGTCCACGGCACAGCGAACGCGGTGAGGCTGCCGATGAGGATCACGACCACACCGGCCCACGCGCCGCCGCCGAGGCCGAGGCGGTCCAGCCAGACGAAGGCCAGCAGCGCGCCCGGCGGGTGCCCGGCGACGTGAGTGGTCCACGAGTCGGGCTGGAAGTCGAGGATCCGGGTGCTGAACGTCCGGAGCATCGCCCCGATGTCGTGCACGCCCGGCACCTCGTGCAGGTACTCGTCCTGTGACGTGAGCCGGTCGGCGATGCCGCGCTGCCAGCCGTCGATCAGCGCGAGCGAGAACGTCCAGGCGACCGCGAGCGGATAGGCGAACCGCAGCGGCGGCCGCCAGGCAATCACAGCGACAGCGACGAGAATCGCCAGCGGCGTGCCGATGCCGACGTGCGGCATCCATTGCGCGAACAGCGGCGGCGCCGCCGCGAAAATGTTCGGCACGGCCAGGCCCACTGCCGTGGCGATGCCCACGAACACCAGTGCCGCGCCACCCACGACAAGATCGAGGCGCAAGCCGATGCGGTGAGCCATGGCTGTCACCGTAGCGGCCACGCCAGCCGGAATCGCGATTCGAAAGAACTCCGTAAGACTTTCCGATCCGTCAGTTTTCGGTAAGCACGGAAAGGGTTCTGCCGGTTCCGCGCCGGCCCTAACTTCGGCCGGGTGGATACCGTCGATGTGGTGCTGCCGTGTCTCGACGAGGCATTGGCGCTGCCGGCCGTGCTGACCGCGCTGCCGCCGGGATATCGCGCGATCGTCGTGGACAACGGGTCGTCGGACGGGTCGCCGGAGGTGGCCGCGGCGCATGGCGCCACGGTCGTGCGCGAGTCGCGGCGGGGATACGGCGCGGCCGTGCACACCGGTCTTGAGCACGCGACCGCCGACATAGTCTGCTTTCTCGACGCCGACGGGTCGCTGGATCCCCAGCAGCTGCCCGAACTCGTGCGACGGGTCAGAGACGGCGACGCCGACATGGCTGTGGGGCGGCGAATTCCGCAAGGACGGGGCAGCTGGCCGTGGCATGCCCGGCTGGGCAACCGCATTCTCGCCGCGTTGATGCGACGGCGGGGCCTGAAGGTGCGGGACATCGCGCCCATGCGGGCCGCCCGCCGTGAACAGCTGCTCCGACTCGGCGTCGAGGACCGCGCCTTCGGTTATCCACTCGAACTGCTCATTCGTGCCGCCGACGCGAAATGGCGGGTCGTCGAGTCGGACGTGACCTATCGGCCACGGACCGCCGGCACGAAGTCCAAGGTTTCCGGTTCCGTGCGCGGCACCCTGCGGGCCGTGCACGACATGGCGGGGGTGCTGCGATGACCGATCGCGCTTGTGTGCTGGTGGTGGCCAAGGCTCCGGTGCCGGGGCTGGCCAAGACCCGGCTGACGCCGGCGGCGACGCCGGAACAGGCCGCCGAGGTGGCCGCCGCGTCGTTGCTGGACACGCTCGACGCCGTGCTGTCGGTGCCGCGGGTCAGGCGGGTCGTCGCGATGACCGGTGATCTCGAAGCCACCGCGCGGGCCGCCGAGCTGCGCCGGACATTGCGCTGGTTCGACGTGATTCCCCAGCGTGGCGACGACTTCGCCGAACGGCTGGCGAACGCCCACCACGATGTCGCCGACCTGCCGGTGGTGCAGATCGGCATGGACACGCCGCAGGTGACGCCCTGGCTGCTCGGCTCGGCGATCGCCGGGACCGTGACCGGCGACGCCGCGCTCGGCCTCGCCGAGGACGGCGGCTGGTGGGTCCTGGGACTGAAGGATCCATTGCACGCCAGGGCGTTGCGCTACGTCCCGATGTCGCAGCCGGACACCGGCAGCCGCACCCTGGACGCGTTGCACGACCTGGACCTGCACGTCGCACCACTGCCGGTGCTGTCCGATGTGGACACCGTCGAGGACGCGCGGCGGGTGGCGAAACTGGTGCCGGGCAGCAGGTTCGCGGCCGCGGTCGCGGCGATCAGCACGGCCGGGCAGCCCATCCCGTGACCACGACCGAGTTCGATCCCGGGCTGCTCGGCGAGCACTGCTGGCTGGAGTGCGCGAACGGGGAGCGAGTGATGTTGCCGGTGACCAGGTGGCGAGACGATCCGGACAGCGCCGACGAACTGCTGTTGGCCGCATGCCTCGGGCCGACACTGGACGTCGGCTGCGGCCCGGGTCGACTGGTGGACGCACTGGTCCGACGGGGCGTGATCGCGCTCGGCGTCGACGTGTCGCCGGTCGCGGTGGAACTGACCACCGCCCGTGGCGCGCCCGCCTTGTGCCGCAACGTGTTCGACCACATCCCCGGCGAGGGCCGCTGGCGGCACGTCCTGCTGGCCGATGGCAACATCGGCATCGGCGGCGACCCGGTCGCCCTGCTGCGCCGGGTCCGTGAACTGCTCCGGCCGGGCGGCAGCGTGCTGACCGAGCTCGACCCGCCCGGCACCGGCCTGCGCCGCCAACAGGTCCGACTGTCCAGTGTGGACGGCCGTGGCGGCTGGTTCGACTGGGCCCGGGTCGGCCCCGACGGCCTGGACCGCACCGCCGCCGAGGCCGGCCTGGACATCCGATGGCTGAACGAAAGGGGCGGACGGTGGTTCGCCGAGCTCCAGCGGTCCTGACCAGAGTTCGGGACCTGGCCAAGAACCCGCAGGGCCGACTGGGGCTGCTGGTCGAGCGGGCGAAGCGGTTGCAGGACAGGGCGTTCGGACTGCTGCGGTTCAACAGCCGGGTGCACGACCCCAAGGTGACCTCGCGGGTCGGGACGTGGCTGGGTATCGCGTTCACGATCTGCTTCGTCACCGGCGTGATCAGCCACTTCATCCAGCATCCGGCCGGGTGGTTCTCCTGGCCGAGCCGCCCGGTCAACCTGTACCGGATCACGCAGGGCGCGCACGTCATCTCCGGGGTGGCGGCGATTCCGCTGCTCATCGCCAAGCTGTGGACGGTCTACCCGAAGCTGTTCGAGCGGCCGGCCGTGAAGTCCGTCCTGCACGCGCTGGAGCGGATCTCCATTCTGGTGCTGGCCGGGGCGGCGTTCTTCGAGCTGGCGTCGGGGACGTTCAACGCGGCACAGAACTATCCGTGGAACTTCTTCTTCACCACGGCGCACTACGCGGTGGCCTGGGTGGCTTTCGGGTCGCTGCTGGTGCACATCGCGGTGAAGCTGCCGCTGATCCGGGAGTCGCTGAGCAAGGACAAGCGCCGCGAGATCGACGTGGGCCGACGGGCGTTCCTGCGCACGACCTGGCTGACCAGCGGCGTGGCGGTGCTGGTGTTCGGCGGCAGCACGATTCCGTTCCTGCGCAACGTGTCCGCGCTGTCCGAGCGATCCAACGACGGTCTGCAGGGCCTGCCGGTCAACCGCACGGCCAAGGAAGCCAGTGTGGCGACGGTGGATTCGAGCTGGCGGCTGGAAGTCGTTGGCCCGCAGGGCACGACGATGTTCTCCCGGGAGCAGTTGCAGACGATGCGGCAGACCACCGCGGCGCTGCCGATCGCCTGCGTCGAGGGCTGGAGCCAGACCGCCAACTGGACCGGTGTGCCGGTGATGGATCTGCTGGCCGCCGTTGGCGCACCGCCAGGCTCGTCGATCCGGGTCAGCTCGCTGGAGAAGGGCGGCCTGTACAACTCGACGACCCTGCCCGGCACGCACACCGCGGATCCGTTGACGCTGCTGGCTTTGCGGCTGGAGGGCCAGGTGCTCGACCTCGATCACGGCTATCCGTGCCGGATCATCGCGCCGAGCCGGCCCGGGGTGTTGCAGACCAAGTGGGTGCGACGGCTGGAGGTGATCACGTGAGGACTGCCAGGGCCCTGCTCGGGCTGTTGGGGCTGGCCGCGCTGGCCTGGGGCGCGTGGATGACGTACCCGATGATCAAGGACGTCTGGACCTGGTTCCTCGCGCCGCCCATCCTCGACGACGCCGTGGTGCTGCCGGTCGCCGGCCTGGCCAGCCTGGCCGTGGCCCGCTGGACCAGCCCCGCCTGGCGCTGGCCCCTGCACTTCGGCATCGGGTCGACGGCGATCATCACCTACCTGGCCGTCACCGAGGCCTGGCGCGAGTACGGCTTCCCGCCGAAACCCGGCCTGCACGACCGGGACTACGTCACCGACACGCTGATCACCCTGGCGGTCCTGTGGGCGGTGGTCCTGCTCGCCGGCCTGCTGCGGACCCGCACCGCGCGACTCCGAGCTCATGAAGGGGCCCTTCCTGACGTTGAACGTCAGGAAGGGCCCCTTCATGACACGACAGAACGGGACCAGTCGCTGGCCGGGTGAGGGGTTTCCCGGCGAGCTTCTGGTCCCGTTGGCCCGATCCGATGGCGGCGGATCGGGATTCCTTGGCTGTTCCCGGCCCCCGATTGCCGGGAACAGCCGTTCCGTGGATGGATTGGTCCCCGGCCCCGAATTCCGGGAACCGACCCATCCAGGTCCTGGTTCTGCACTCACGCTCGGCCCCGCCACCGCAAGGGAGCGCGAGGCATCGGCCCCCGAAGGGGCCGAGCCCCGCGCGGAACGCGCGGCAAGAACTCAGTTCTGGACGTCGATCGTCTTGCCGGTGAGCGTGGCCTGCGCGGTCTTGCCGCTGGACAGGGTGAGCGTCACGTTGTCGCCGGAGGCCTGGGCGTGCACGGCGGCGACGAGGCTGTCGGCGTCGGTGACGACCCGGTCGTTGAGCTTGGTGACCACGTCGCCGGCCTTGATGCCGGCCTTGTCGGCGGCGCCGCCCGCGGTGACGTCCTTGATCGTCGCGCCGGTGCCGTTCTGCGTGTCGGTGACCGACACGCCGAGCTGGGCCTGGGTGGCCTTGCCGGTCTGGATGATCTGCTGCGCGGTCCGCTTGGCCTGGTCGATCGGGATGGAGAAGCCGATGCCGACCGAGCCGCCCTGGCTCTGCGCGCTGGAGTTGGGGCTGGAGATCGCCGAGTTCATGCCGATGACCTGGCCCTGCATGTTCACCAGCGGCCCGCCGGAGTTGCCGGGGTTGATCGCGGCGTCGGTCTGGATGGCGTCCAGCACGGTCTGCTGCGAGGCGCCCTGCTGCTGTTGCTGTTGCTGCTGGCCGCCGCCGAGCCCGCCGAACGGACCGCCGCCGAAGCCACCGCCGCCTTGTCCCTGGCCCTGGCCTTGCCCCTGGCCCTGGTCCAGTTCGTCGCCGACGTTGACCGGCCGGTGCAGCGAGGACACGATGCCGCTGGTCACGGTGCCGGCCAGGTCGAACGGCGAGCCGATGGCCACCACCTGCTGGCCGATCTGCAGGCTGCTGGACGTGCCGAGGGTGGCGGTCGGCAGCCCGGAGAC
The DNA here is from genome assembly GCF_018263855.1 of Kutzneria sp. CA-103260. Taxonomy (GTDB): domain Bacteria; phylum Actinomycetota; class Actinomycetes; order Mycobacteriales; family Pseudonocardiaceae; genus Kutzneria. The sequence continues at coordinate 8,081,171 of NZ_CP073318.1, forward strand.
GCCCTGGGCCTTGATCACGGCCACGTCGGTCGTGGGGTCCCGGCCGATGATCTTGGCCTGGGCGGTCTTGCCGTTCTGGAAGTCGACCTCGATGGCGCCGCCGCCGATGGCCGAGGCGATCACGTGGTTGTTGGTGATGATCTGGCCGTCGGAGGAGACGATGAAGCCGGAGCCCTCGCCCTCCTGGGTCTTGATCTCGACGACGGTCGGCAGCACCTTGTTGGCCACGTCGGTGACCGAGCCCGGCGCGGCGTTGGAGGCGGCCTGCGCGGGGGTGTTGGCGAACACCGAGTTGTACGCGCCGGCGCCGTTGGCGGCGGCCAGGTAGCCGCCGAGCGCGCCGGCGCCGCCCCCGACCAGCAGCGCCAGCACGGCGACGCCGACCACCAGCTTGGTGCGGCCGGGCTTGCGCGGCGTGGTGTACACCCCGTGCGGCTGTTCGGCGTTCAGGGTCAGCGGGTTGGTGCCGGGCGGCATCTGGGCGTAGCCGGGCTGCGCGAAGGCGGCCGTGTGCTGGTATTCCGGTTGCTGGGGGCCGCCGACGGGCTGCGCGGCACCCTGCTGCCACGCCTGCCCAGTCGGCGGTTCCTGACCCGGCAGGCCCTGCTCCTGCGCGGGTCGCTCCTGGCCCTGCGGAGCCCACGGGCTCCACGAGGGCGTGCCCGGGGCGCCGGCGGCCGGCGGGGCGGCCGGTGGGGTCGCCTCGTGGTTGGCCGCCGGGTCGTGCTGGGTCGCCTGCTCAGCGGGCTGCTCGGGCCGCTCGGGCGTGGGCCCAGCGGCACCCGGGAAGTTCTCCGTCATGGCAGTAACTGTGCCCGGTGTTGCTGAGAGCGACCTGAGACCATCCTGGGCGTGTTGTGAGGAATCCCCCTCAGATCGCCCGCAACCTCTCAGCTACCTGTTCCGGGGCGGTGTCGTTGATCCACACGGCCATGCCCGACTCGGATCCGGCCAGGTACTTGAGCTTGTCCGCGGTGCGCAGCACCGAGAACACCTCCAGGTGCAGCCAGGCCAGGTCACGCCCGGTGCGCACCGGCGCCTGGTGCCAGGCGGCGATGTAGGGCAGCGGCCGGTTGTACAGGCCGTCCAGCCGGCGCAGCACCTCCAGGTAGAGCACCGCGAAGTCGTCACGCTCCACTTCGGACAACGCGGGCAGATCGGGCACCTGGCGGTGTGGCACCACGTGCACCTCGACCGGCCAGCGGGCGGCCGAGGGAACGTAGGCCGTCCAGTGATCGGACGACGCGACGACCCGGGTGCCGGCGGCCCGCTCGGCCGCGAGCACGTCACCGAGCACGTGAGTGCCATGTGCCGCAAGATATTCCCCCGCGACCTCCAGCATGCGCGAGGTCTTCGGCGTGACGAACGGGTAGCCGTAGATCTGCCCGTGCGGGTGGCTGAGGGTGACGCCGATCTCCTCGCCGCGGTTCTCGAACGGGAAGACCTGCTCCACGCCGGGCAGCTTGGCGAACGCCTCGGTGCGGTCGGCCCACACGTCGACCACGGTGCGCACGCGGCGCGGGGTCAGCGCGCCGAACGAGCTGTTGTGGTCGGAGGTGAAGCAGACCACCTCGCACCGGCCGCGGCCGGGGGCGCGGGCCACCATCGGCATCCCGTCCACAGTGGACGGCACGTCCGGCACCGACTCGGCGAACGACGGGAAGCGGTTCTCGAACACCACCACGTCGTAGCTGGACTCGGGCACCTCGGTGGGCCGCCCGGGCGAGCTCGGGCACAGCGGGCACAGGTCGGCCGGCGGCTTGTAGGTGCGGGTCTGCCGGTGCGCGGCGATGCCGACCCACTCGTTGGTCAGCGGGTCCCGCCGGACCTCGCTGTGCGGGGCCTGCTCCGGCAGGTCACGCGTGTCCACGGCGACGCGCTCGGGCGCCGTCGGGGTGTCGTCGAAGTAGATGATCTCGCGGCCGTCCGCCAACCTCCTGGAGGTGCGCCGGATGCTGCTGGTGGATGCCTCGGTCACGCACCGACTCCCTGTTGTTCCTGTCCCTGTTTGGCCTGCTCGGCCAGCCGAAGCTCGCCCACGCTCTCGGTCAACACCTGTTTGGCCTGCTCGGAAAGCCCGGTGTCGCTGACTAACACGTCGGCCTCGTCGAGATCGGCGATGGTGGAGATGCCGACGGTGCCCCACTTGGTGCTGTCAGCGACCACGACCACCCGACCGGCGGCGTCCACCAGCGCGCGGTTGGTCTCGCTCTCGTTGAGGTTGGGGGTGGTGAAGCCAGCTCGCGGGGCCATGCCGTGCACGCCGAGGAAGACCACGTCCAGGTGCAGCGAGCGCAGCGCCTGCACGGCGACCGGACCGACCAGCGCGTCCGACGGGGTGCGCACGCCGCCGGTGAGCACCACGGTGCGGTCGGTGCGGCCGCGCAGTTGGAGTACGTCGGCCACCCGAATGGAGTTGGTGACCACGGTCAGGTCGGGCACGTCGTCCAGGAAGCGGGCCATCGTCCAGGTGGTGGTGCCGGCGGACAGGCCGATCGCGGTGCCAGGGCGGACCAGGTCGGCGGCCAGCCGGGCGATGGCCTCCTTCTCCGGCAGCTGCCGGACCGACTTGGCCTCGAAGCCGGGCTCGTCGGTGCTGCGCCCGCCGACCGTGGTCGCGCCGCCGTAAACCTTTTCAAGCAATCCTCGGCCGGCCAACACGTCCAGGTCGCGCCGGACGGTCATGTCCGAGACCCCGAGCCGGACCACCAGGTCGCTGACCTTGACGGCGCCGATCCGCCGGATCTCCTCCAGGATCACCGCCTGACGCTGCCGTGCGAGCACCTCACACCTCCCGGACCACGGCGACTCCGCCCGCCGGGACCGGCAGACCGCCGGACGTGTCGACACCGGAGATCAATTCCACGCCTTCCACCGGCAGCACCACGTCCGTGTCGGTGTGGTTGATCGCCACCAGCCAGGATATCCGCTCGCCGCGCCGCCGCACGACTTCCACGCCGACCGGGGCGGGTGCGACCGGGATGGCCCCTGCCCCGGCCAGCGCGTCAGCGAACACCGCGACCGCGCTGTCGGGGCTCAGCGTGGTCGCCAGGTACCACGCCACACCATCGCCGAATTCGTTGCGGGTCACCGCCGGAACGCCCGGCAGTGGACCATCCACATAGGACGCAACAACCTCGCATCCGTTGGTGTGCAGCAACTCCGACCAACCTGATGCGGCCAGGCCGCCGGTCAACTGAACGTTGTCGCCGGCCGGCAGCGGGAAGAACTCCTCCACCCTTAGGCCGAGCAGCTCACGGAAGGCCCCGGGGTAGCCGCCGAGCCGCACCCGCGAGTTCTCGTCGGCGATGCCGGAGAACCAGGTCAGCACCGCGTGGCCGCCGGCGCGCACGTAGTCCTCCAGCCAGCAGGCCTCGTGGTCGGTCACCTGGTAGAGCGACGGCACGACCACCAGCCGGTAGCCGGCGAGATCGCCCGACGGCGGCACCACGTCCACCGTGACCCCGGACTGCCACAGCGCCCGGTACACACCGAGCACCACGCCGTAGTAGTCGAAGTCGGAAGTCGGATGGGCCGGCTGCTCGGCCGCCCAGGCCGACTCGAAGTCGTAGACCAGCGCAACCTGGGCGTCCACAGTGGACCCGATCAGCTCGGCCAGCCGCTGGTACTCCTCCCCCACCTGGGTGACCTCGCGGAACACCTTCGTGTCCTCGCCGGCGTGCGGCAGCATCGCCGAGTGGAAGCGCTCGGCCCCGGCCGCCGACTGCCGCCACTGGAAGAACAGCGTGCCGTCGGCGCCGCGGGCCAGGTGCGAGAAGGAGTTGCGGCGCAGTTCCCCGCCCAGCTTGGCGAAGTTGCGCGGCTGCCAGTTCACCGCCGAGGTGGAGTGCTCCATCAGCAGCCACGGCTCACCGCGGGACAGCCCGCGCACCAGGTCGGCCGACAGCGCCAGCTCGACGTGCCGCTCCGGATCGGCGGCCCGCGTGTAGTGGTCGTTGGCCACGAAGTCGACCTCGGCCGCCCAGTGCCAGTAGTTGAACGCCTTGAACGTCCAGCCGACCATGAAGTTGGTGGTCACCGGCACGTCCGGGGTGACGTCCTTGAGCACGTCCCGCTCGGCGCAGAACAGGTCCAACAGCGCGTCGGAGCAGAACCGCGCAAAGTCCAACACCTGGCCGGGATTCTGGTACGTCGGCGTCACCCGCGGCGGCAGCACCTGGTCCCACGAGGAGTAGTGCTGGCTCCAGAAGTCCGTGCCCCAGGCCCGGTTCAGCCCGTCCAGGTCGTAGCGGGCGCGAAGCCAGTCCCGGAACACCTCGGCGCAGCGGTCGCAGTAGCAGCGCGACACGTGGCAGCCGTACTCGTTGTTGACGTGCCAGGCGGCCAGCGCCGGGTGTTCGCCGTAGCGCAGGGCGATCTTCTCGGTCAGCGCGATGGCCCGGTCGCGGTAGACCGGCGAGGTCGGGCAGTACTCCTGCCGGGAGCCGTGGGACAGCCGCACGCCGTCGGCCCGCACCGGCAGCATGTCCGGGTTGGCCGCGGTCAGCCACGGCGGCGGGGAGGCGGTCGCGTTGGCCAGGCAGACCCGGATGCCGCCCTCGTGCAACTGGTCGAGCACCTGGTCCAGCCAGCCGAAGTCGAACCGGTTGTCGGCCACCTCCAGCCGGGCCCAGGCGAAGATGCCGACGCTGACCAGGTTCACCCCGGCCCGCTTCATCAGCTCCACGTCCTGGGTCCAGACGTGCTCGGGCCACTGCTCGGGGTTGTAGTCACCACCCCAGCAGGGACCCCGCAGTCCGGTCGGCCATCCGGTCACGGCCGCAAGCGTGGACTACACACACACCAAACGTCAACACACTCAAACAGGCTACGACTTGATAACTGTTATCCCCGTCACTGGGGTGACACCCCTGAGCGGACCGTTCTCACTGGTCTACAGGGAGCAACCAGGAAGAACTGGGTCTTGACATCTCTTGTGACGGGTACAACATTGTGCGCAACTTTGTTTGAGTCCGTTGGTTCACACTCGACACGGGAGGGGCCCGATGGCGCGCCCAAGACCAGGCCAACTGCCCACACTCGACCGGCGGTCGGTGCTCAAGGTGCTGCTCGCGGGCGCCGGTCTCGCGGCCGTGCCCGGGCTCGCCGCCTGCGGCTCCGGCGGCTCGGCGGCGTCTGACCCGAACACCGTCACGTTCGGCTCGAACGGCTCCGACGCCAAGCCCAAGCAGGCCTACCAGGCCGTGCTGGACGCGTTCGCCAAGCAGTCCGGCGGCCTCACCGCCAAGCCGAACGTGCAGGACCACAACGCGTTCCAGCAGAACATCAACAGCTACCTGCAGGGCACGCCGGACGACGTGTTCACCTGGTTCGCCGGCTACCGGATGCAGTTCTTCGCCAACAAGAAGCTGCTCACCCCGATCGACGACGTGTGGGACAAGATCGGCGGCAACTTCCCGCAGGCGGTCAAGGACCTGTCGAAGAACCCCGCGGACGGGCACTACTACTTCGTGCCGATCTACAACTACCCGTGGGGCGTCTTCTACCGGAAGAGCCTGTTCCAGGAGAAGGGCTACGAGGTCCCCAAGACCTTCGACGACCTGATCAACCTGGCCAAGAAGATGCAGGGCGACGGCCTGTCGCCGTTCGTGCAGGGCTTCGGCGGCGGCGAGAGCTGGATGCTGCTGGGCACGTTCGACTACCTGAACATGCGCACCAACGGCTACCAGTTCCACATGGACCTGATGCACGGCAAGGAGTCCTGGGCCGACGCGAAGGTCAAGTCGGTGATGGACTCCTGGAAGCGGATGCTGCCGTACTACCAGGCGGGCGCCTCCAGCAAGAAGTGGGAGGACGCGTCGGCCGCGCTGGTCAACAAGACCGGCGGCATGATGGTGATCGGCATGTTCGTCGGCCAGTCCTTCACCGACAAGTCGGCCTACGACGACCTGGACTTCTTCGCCTTCCCGGAGATCAACTCCCAGTACGGCATCGACGCCGTCGAGGCGCCGATGGACGGCTTCCTGCTGTCCAAGAACCCGAAGAACCCCGACGGCGCCAAGAAGCTGCTGGAGTACCTGGGCAGCGCGGCGGCCGAGGACACCTATCTGTCCATCGACTCGTCCAACCTGGCCGTCAACGAGAAGGCCGACACCAGCAAGTACGGGACGCTGCAGCAGAAGGCGGTCAAGTTCGTCGCCGACGCCAAGCAGCTGTCCCAGTTCGGCGACCGGGACAGCGACCCGGGCTTCATCCAGAACGTCGTCGAGCCGGCGTTCGCGCAGTTCGTGCAGAGCCCGAACACCTCCGACTCGCTGCTCACCCAGATCCAGTCGCAGAAGTCGCAGTACTTCCAGTCCTGAAGGTGGCCATGACCGTCATCACCGACGCGGCCGAGAACGTCGCGAGGGCCGGCGTGTCCGGCTCTCGCCGCGTTCGCCGGCTCACCGGACAGGACAAGATCGTGCTCGGCCTGATGGTCGGCATCCCCACCCTGCTGCACGTGGCGCTGGTGTGGGTGCCGACCCTCGTGTCGGTGCTGCTGTCGTTCTCGAGCTGGGACGGCATCGGCGGGCTGGCCACGATCAAGTTCGTCGGCGTGCAGAACTACGTCACCATGTTCACGGTGTCGCCGACCTTCTGGCCGGCCGTGCAGCACAACGTGATCTGGCTGGTGTTCTTCGTGCTGCTGCCGACCCCGTTCGGCGTGTTCCTGGCCTACCAGCTGGACAAGAGCATCCGGTTCACCCGGTTCTACCAGACCGCGATCTTCCTGCCGGTGGTCATCTCGGCGGCGGTGACCGGGTTCATCTGGCAGACCATCTACGACCCGGACAACGGCCTGGTCAACAGCATTCTGGGCGCCAACAAGCCCGGCACGTCCTACATCGAGTGGCTCGGCGACTCGCACCTGAACCTGTGGGCCGTGCTGATCGCGGCCAGCTGGAAGCAGGCCGCGTACATCATGATCCTGTACCTGGCCGGCCTGAAGGGCGCCGACCCGTCGCTGCGCGAGGCGGCGGCGCTGGACGGGGCCAGCGAGTGGCAGACGTTCATGCGGGTCACGTTCCCGGCGCTCAAGCCGATCAACATCATCATCCTGGTGGTGACGATCATCGAGTCGCTGCGCGCGTTCGACCTGGTGTACGTGGTCGCCGGCAGCAACGGCACCAAGCCCGGCCTGGAGCTGCTGTCCATCCTGATCGCCAACAACATCCTCGGCGAGTCCAGCCTGGTCGGCTACGGCTCGGCGCTGGCGGTGGTGCTGCTGGTGATCTCGCTGGTGCCGATCGTGTCGTACGTGTTCCAGACCTTCCGGAAGGACCAGCAGGCATGACCGCCGTCGCAGAAGTCCCGGCCGCGGCGGCGCCCCGGCCGGCCCCGACGCCCCGGCGCCGGCCGGTGCGGCCGGCGCGCGTCGTGCTGCATGTGTTCCTGACCGTCACCGCGCTGGTGTGGCTGGTGCCGCTGGTGTGGGCGGTGTACACCTCGCTGCGCACGTTCGCGGACACCTCGCAGCACGGCTACTTCTCGCTGGCCAGCTCGCTGACGTTCGAGAACTACCAGAACGCCTGGGAGCAGGCGGGGCTGCCGCACTACTTCCTCAACTCGGTGATCATCACCGTCCCGGCCGTGCTGGTGACGCTGCTGTTCTCCGCGTCGGTGGCGTTCTTCGTGTCACGCTTCAACTTCAAGGTCAACCTGTTCCTGCTGATGCTGTTCACCGCGGGCAACCTGCTGCCGCCGCAGGTGATCATCACGCCGCTGTTCCGGATGTACCTGCTCATCCCGCTGCCGGACTGGCTGTCCGGCGGCTCCGGACTGATGTACAACTCGTTCCTCGGCGTGATCCTGATCCACGTGGCGTTCCAGAGCGGGTTCTGCACGTTCGTGCTCAGCAACTACATGAAGACCATCCCGCACGAGCTCACCGAGGCGGCGCTGGTCGACGGGGCGTCGGTGTTCCGGCAGTTCTGGCAGATCATCCTGCCGCTGTGCCGGCCCGCCTTCGCCGCGCTGGCCACGCTGCTGACCATCTGGATCTACAACGACTTCTTCTGGGGCCTGGTGCTGTTCCAGACCGGGTCCGACCGCCCCATCACCTCGGCCATCGCCAGCCTGCAGGGGCAGTACTTCAGCAACCAGAACCTGATCGCCGCCGGCGCCCTGCTCACCGCGATCCCCACCCTGGTCATCTACCTGGCCCTGCAACGCCAGTTCGTCAGCGGCCTCACCCTCGGCGCCAACAAGGGCTAGCACGCAAGGCTGGCAGGCCACAGACGGGCCTGCCAGCACAAGAGATCAGGCCCGGCGGCGCAGGGAGATCGGGCCTGCCAAACCGATGTAGAGACGCGAGTCCCGTCCTCGGGCAGGCGAGTCCCGTCCTCGGGACCCACCGCCCAACGCACCACGCTGAGACTGTCCCGAGGGCGGGACTCGCCGTGGCGCCCGAGGGCGGGACTCGCGCGATCGGCAACCACCACGCCCGAAAAGACCCCCGCCCCCAGAACCTGCAACTCACCTGCCCCAGAGCGGGACTCGCGCAAAACCCGCAACTCGCTCTGGCGCTGAGCGGGACTCGCCCGGTTATGCCGGGCTCGGGCGTCCGGGCAGGCGCATGGTCATCAAGGCTCCGCCTTCCGGCGCCCGCCCCGCGTACGCCTTGCCCCCGTGCCGTTCCGCCGCCTGAGCCACGATCGCCAGGCCCAGACCCGAGCCGGGCAGCGTCCGCGCTTCCGAGGACCGGTAGAACCGCTCGAACACGTGCGGCAGGTCAGCCTCGGCGATGCCCGGTCCGCTGTCGGCGACCTCGATCAGCATCGTGCCGTCGCCGACCGGCTTCATCTCCAGCCGGACGATGCCGTCGGCCGGGGTGAACTTGACCGCGTTGTCGAGCAGGTTGAGCACCGCCCGCTCGAGCGCGTGCGCCTCGCCCAGTAAATACCAGGGCTGCACGGTGACCAGGAACTGCTGGCCGACGGCCCGCCGGCGGGCCCGGTCCAGCGCCCGCTCGACCAGCTCCACCATGTCCACCGGCTCGTGCACGGCCTGCGGCGCGTCCTCACGGGCCAGCTCGACCAGGTCGCCGATCAGCGTGGTCATCTCGGCGATCTGGGCCTGCACGTCGTCGTAGATCTCCCGCCGGTCCTCGGCGGACAGCGTTGGCGCGCCCGGCTTCTCCGAGGCCAGCAGCAGCTCCAGGTTGGTGCGCAAGGAGGTCAGCGGGGTGCGCAGCTCGTGGCCGGCGTCGCCGACCAGCCGCCGCTGCCGTTCCTGCGACTCGGCCAGTGCGCCCAGCATGGTGTTGAAACTGGTGGTGAGCAACGACAGTTCGTCGTCGCCGGTGACCGGGATCGGCCGCAGATCACCCGTGGCGGAGACGTGCTCGGCCGCCTGTCGCAGCCGGGTCACCGGCCGCAGGCCGCCCTGCGCCACCGCCGTGCCGGCCAGCGCCGCCACCAGCACGCCGCCGATGCCGACGAACACCAGCACCAGAGCCAACTTCTGCAGCAGGCTCTCGGTCGGCTGGAGCGACTGCGCGACCACCAGAACCTGGCTGGGACGGTAGACGCACGCCATCACCACCGTGTGTGTGGTGTTGTCGGTGCGCGGCTGGGTGCAGGTGCCCGGCTCACTGCTGAGCAGGTTGCGCTCGACCGAGGAGATCTTCGGCGGCTGCCGGCCGTACTCGGGCAGCATGCCGTCCGGCGAGAGCTGGGCGAAGGTCAGGTCGGGCGGGCCGACCAGGGTCAGGTTCTGGTACTGCCCGCTGCCCAGCGCCGCCGCGGTGTTCTTGGTGTTGAACTCCACCGTGGACTGCACCTGGCTGTACAGGTTGCTGCTGACCACTATGAACGCGCCGGCCGAGGCCAGTGCCACCGCCCCGGCCACGCAGATCGCCGTGAGCAAGATCACCCGCGAGCGCAGCGAGACGTTCCGCTTGGCCTCGGCGTGAGGCATGGTCACGGAGGGGTCTCCCTGAGCACGTAGCCAACGCCGCGCACCGTGTGCAGCAGCCGCGGCTCGCCGTCGGCCTCGGTCTTTCGCCGCAAGTAGCCGACGTAGACCTCCAGTGCGTTCCCGGAGGTCGGGAAGTCGTAGCCCCATACGTCCTCCAGGATCCGGCCCCTGGTGAGGACCTGCTTGGGGTGGGCGAGGAACAGTTCGAGCAGGCTGAACTCGGTGCGGGTCAGGCTGATGGGCCGCTCGCCGCGGCGCACCTCGCGGGTGCCCGGGTCCAGCTCCAGGTCGGAGAAGCGCATCGTGGCCGACGGCGCCCCGGCCGCCGCCTCGTCGGCGACCGCGCGCCGCAGCAGCGCCCGCAGCCGGGCCAGCAGCTCCTCCAGCGCGAACGGCTTGGGCAGGTAGTCGTCGGCGCCGGCGTCCAGGCCGGCCACCCGGTCGGACACCGCGTCACGCGCGGTGAGCACGAGAATGGGCAGGTCGTCGCCGGTGCCGCGCAGGCGCCGGCACACCTCCAGCCCGTCCAGCCGGGGCATCATGACGTCCAGCACCATCGCGTCGGGACGCTGCGCGGTGACGGCCTCCAGCGCCTGCTGGCCGTCGCCGGCCAGCTCGACCTGGTAGCCGTTGAACTGCAGCGAGCGACGGAGCGACTCGCGCACGGCCCGGTCGTCGTCCACTACGAGGATGCGCATGAACGAAGTGTTACCTGCGGGCCTGAGAGGTGCCTGAGAGGGGGCCAAGGACAGGCACAATTTCACCGACCGGGTGAGGGGCCGGCCGGCTACCGGCCGTAACCTGTTGACCTCTAGTTAACTCCAGGTTCCACCATGTCCGGCATGGACCTGCCCGACATCGCCCGCCCCGACGTGGCGGGCATCGTGATCCGCACCTGGCGGACCGACGACCAGCGGCGCGCGGCCGACGCGGCCATGAAGACCTGGCGGTCCCGGGCGTGGCCGGCGGACTGCCTGAGTCGCAGCGTGCTGCTCGGCGCGGACGGCCGCCTGGTGCTGCATTACGAGCAGTGGACCAGCCACCAACTCGGCTACCGGCTCGTGCACGCCGAGCCGGCCGACGAGCCCGTGGACGAGGTGCTGGTCGTCTCGTTCGGGGTGAGCAAGGTCGCCCAGCAGCGCCGGCTGGTCGACGTGATGACGCCTCACGTCACGCCCGGCACGTACCTGCACGCCAGCACCGATGGCGCCGGTGTGGTCGCGTGGACCACTCGGGACACCTGGTCGCACCTCGACGAACTGCCGTGGGTGGAGCGGCTCAGCTCTCAGCGGTTTCGCCCGCACGCGGCACTGGCGCATTCCAGTGTCGCCACAGCGCGGTCAGCCTGATCGCCACCACCAGCGCCGAGCCGATCACCGTGCCCCACAGGTCGGGCAGGCCCAGCCAAGCCGTGACCGCCACAACCACCGCGCCGGCCAGCGCCGCCACCGCGTAGATCTCCTTGCGCAGCACCATCGGGATCTCCCGCAACAGGACGTCCCGGATCGCGCCGCCGCCGATGCCGACCGTCATGCCGATCAGGCAGGCCGTGTAGGCCGGCACCCCGTGCTGCAGCGCCGTTGTCGTGCCGGCCGTGACGAACACGCCCAGGCCCACCGCGTCGGCCAGCAGCACCGACCGGCGCAGGCGGGCGACCTGCGGGTGGAAGAAGAACACCACGATCCCGGTCACCGCCGCCGTGAGCAGGTAGGGCCAGCTACGCAGCGTGGTCGGCGGGTGGATGCCGAGCAACAGGTCCCGGATGATGCCGCCGCCCAGCGCCGTCGTCAGACCCAGCACCACCACGCCGAACACGTCCAGCTTGGCCCGCACGGCGGCAAGCGCGCCGGAGGCCGCGAACGCGACTAGACCAATCAGCTCAATGACCACGGTTGCGCAGCGTAGAGGGCCGGCCGAACTACTATCGGTAGAGACCGGATGGTCCGGTTGGAGCGCACCCGACAATGGGGAACATGCGGATCATCCTGGTACGGCACGGGGAGAGCCTCGGCAACGTCGACGAGCTGGCGTACTGCCGGATCCCCGACCACGCGCTGCCGTTGACCAAACGCGGCGAGCAGCAGGCGGCCGACACCGCGCCGGCGATCCGGGCGTTGCTCGCACCCGGGCCGGTAGCCGCCTACGTGAGCCCGTACCTGCGCACCAGACAGACGCTGGAACTGCTCGGGGTCCGGGACCTCACCGATCGGACTGTCGCCGAGCCCCGGCTGCGGGAGCAGGACTGGGGCAACCTCCAGGACCCGGTCGAGCAGGAGGTGCAGAAGCGCCTCCGACACGAGTTCGGCCACTTCTTCTACCGCCTGCCGCACGGCGAGTCCGGGGCCGACGTCGACGACCGCGTCGCCAGCTTCCTGGCCGAGCTGGAGCTTCGCATGCTGCAGCAGGCCAGCCATCCGCACACCGTGCTCGTCGTCTCGCACGGGCTGGCCATGCGGCTGCTGTGCCGGCGGCTGTTCTCGTGGAGCATCGAGCTGTTCGAGTCCCTGTCCAACCCCGGGCACTGCGAGTACCGGGTGCTGGAACGGGACGCCGACGGGGAGTGGACCATCGACCGCCCCTTCGGCCAGTGGCGGCAGTCCCCCGACGGCACCACCCAGAAGACCTCGGTCCGCTGACACTCCCCTCCCCCCTTCTGCCACATGTGGACCACATTCGCCCTCCACGCGCGAATGCGGTCCACATGTGGCAACTGAGGTCAGCTCAGGAAGCCTCGGCGGTAGGCGGGGATGAGGTGACGGGGCACGAGGATTCGCTTGCCGTCAACGACGATCGGCACCAGCTCGGGGGCGACCGCCTTCCACTGGGCGCGGCGGTGACGGGTGTTGCTGCGCGACGTCTTGCGCTTGGGCACGGCCATCAGCGGGTCCTCTTCCCGTAGCGGCGGTTGAACTTCTCGACCCGGCCGGCGGTGTCGACGAGGCGCTGGGCGCCGGTCCAGAACGGGTGGGAGTCGGCGGTGATGTCGACCACCAGCAGCGGATAGGTGTTGCCGTCACTCCATTCCACGGTCCGGTCCGAGGTGGCGGTGGACCGGGTCAGGAACGAGGTCCCGGTGGAGGAGTCCTGGAACACCACGGGGTGGTAGTCGGGGTGAATGCCGTTCTTCATCGCAGTTCGTCCTCACGGTCGGTGAACAGGTACTGGTCGCGGTAGCCGTCCCAGGCGGACAGTCCGGCCGCGAGTTCGGCGTCGGTGACGAGGGCGTCGCGCAGCGCGGCGGTGATCTCGGCGTGGTCGGCGCCGTCGGTGAGCACGACGATCTCGTTGGCACGGTCGCCGTAGTACGGGTCCCAGTTCAGGGCGGCCATGGCCCGACGGTCGTCATCGACGCCCTCCCAGTCGTCGATCGCCGCCAGCCACGGCCCGGCGTGGCCGATCTGGAGTCCGCCGCCGGCGGATTCGAGCCACAGGGCGATGTCCGGTCGGCTGGCGAGCCAGAATCGGCCCCTGGTGCGCACAACACCGTCGAGCAGCACGTCGATGTTGGCGTGGAAGCGGTCCGGATGGAACGGTCGCCGCTCGCTGAACAGCAGCAGCTCGAAGCCGTCCTCACGGTGCAGCGGCGGCTCGCCGCGCAGCAGCGGGCCGTGCGCGTTGTCGGGACGTCCACGCCGGGCGTTGGCCGGCAGCCGGGACAGCCAGTCGACCCCGCCCAATGGCACCAGCAAAGCGGTCGGCGCGAGTCGTCGGAACGCGGCGTCGAGTCGGCCGGCCGGACCGGTGAGCACGAGCACGTCGGCGAACTCGACCTGACCGACGGCGACCTGAGCCAGCGTGCGCGCGTCGTCGGCACTCCCGCCGAGTCCGTGTTCATGCATGGTGGTGTCACCGGTGGCGCACTCGAGCCAGTGTTCGTGGTCGACGGCGGTGACCACGGCCTGCACCCGCGAACGGTCCAGCGCCCAGCAGACCGGTTCCGGTTCCATCCGCGGATCCAGATGCAGCACGATCCGGCGGACGTCCTCCCGTTGCGAGAGCTGGGACACCAGCGGCAGCAGGTCCTCGCGCATCGTGCACGACACGCAGCCGTGACCCAGTTCGAGCACGGTCCAGGCGTCCTCGCCGCGGTGTCGCAGCCGTCGCCGCACCACACCTTCGGTCACCCGGCTCAGGTCGTGGTGCACGACGGCGGTGTCGCCGCCGGCCAGTTCGTCGGCCACCCGCTCGGCCGCCGTCGCCGCCAGGCCGCCGACCAGCACGATCGGTACGGACACGAGCCCTCCTATCGAGAACGATTTCCATCTACGGCGGTGGTCACGCTACCCTGCCGAGGGAATTTTTGAAAACGAATGTCGTTACAAGGAGGTGCAGCATGGCTAAGCGCTGCCAGGTGACCGGCAGCGGCCCCGGCTACGGCAAGCAGGTGTCGCACTCGCACCGGCGGACCTCCCGCCGCTGGGAGCCGAATCTCCAGCGCCGCCGCTACTGGGTGCCGTCCCAGCGGCGCTGGGTGACGCTGCGACTGTCCGCCAAGGCGATCAAGACCATCGACCGCAAGGGGATCGACGCGGTCCTGGCCGGAATGGAGCAGTAATGGCTCGCAACGAGGTTCGACCGATCGTGAAGCTGCGTTCCACGGCGGGCACCGGCTTCACCTACGTCACGCGCAAGAACCGCCGCAACGACCCGGACCGCCTGGTGCTGCGCAAGTTCGACCCGGTGGCCCGCAAGCACGTCGACTTCCGCGAGGAGCGCTGAATGGCGAAGAAGTCCAAGATCGCCAAGAACGCCCAGCGCCGGGAGACCGTGGCCCGCTACGCACAGCGTCGGGCCGAGCTGAAGCTGGTCGTCTCCAATCCGGCGGCCAGCCCGGCCGAGCGCGAGGCCGCCGCGCTCGGCCTGCAGAAGCTGCCCCGTGACGCCAGCCCGACCCGCCTGCGCAACCGGGACGCGGTGGACGGGCGTCCCCGCGGCTTCTTCCGCAAGTTCGGGCTGTCGCGGCTGCGGCTGCGCGAGGCCGCGCACCGTGGCGAGCTGCCCGGCGTCAGCAAGTCGAGTTGGTGAGGACGACCATGCCCAGGACCGACCGGCGCCCGCCACGGCGCAAGGTGAACCTGCTTCGCCGCGAGGGCGTGACCCGAGTGGACTGGAAGGACGTCACGCTGCTGCGCAAGTTCATCTCCGACCGCGGCAAGATCCGCTCCCGCCGCGTGACCGGGCTGACGCCGCAGGAGCAGCGCGCGGTCGCCACCGCGATCAAGAACGCGCGTGAAATGGCCCTCTTGCCCTATCCGGGGCCTTCGCAGCGCTGAGATTGGTCACATGCGCTTCCTACTTGACCGTTGACGTCAAGTAGGAAGCGCATGTGCATCCTCTCTACGACGTGCTGTACCGCCGCCGCGACACCCGGCGCGAGTTCACCGGCGAGCCGATCGACCCCGCCGTGTTGGAGCGGGTGCTGCGGGCCGCGCACGCGGCGCCGAGCGTCGGGCTGTCCCAGCCGTGGGACTTCGTGCTCGTCTCCGACGAGCACGTGCGCCGGCAGTTCCGCGACCACGTGCTGGCCGAACGCGGCGTGTTCGAGGCCTCGCTCGACCCGGAGCGGGCCGCGGTGTTCGACCGGATCAAGATCGAGGGCGTGCTGGAGTCCAGCCTCGGCGTGGTCGTCTGCTACGACCCGGAGCGCGGCTCGCCGGCGGTGCTCGGCCGGCACGCCATCGCCGACGCCGGCCTGTACTCGGTGTGCCTGGCCATCGAGAACCTGTGGCTGGCGGCCACCGCCGAGGGACTGGGCCTGGGCTGGGTGAGCTTCTACCGGGAGGACTTCCTGCGCCGCCTGCTCGGCGTGCCGGCCGGCATCCGCCCGGTGGCCTGGCTCTGCCTCGGTGGCGTGCGCGACCTGCCCGATGTTCCCGATCTGGAGCGACACGGGTGGCGGGAACGGTTGCCACTCGATGACGTTGTCCACCATGAGCGGTACGGTCAACGGCCAGGCCGGTAGCCTGGCCCGAGTCGAACCGCATCGAAGAAGCAGGGGACGTCGAGGACCCAGTGGAGCAGGACGATTCGCTCGTAGGGGGACAGCTCCCGCAGCAGGACATGCGCGTGCGCCTGCTGATCAATGCTGGCCGCCTGGGTGAGGCGAACACCCTGTTCGAGCAGGTCGTCTCCCGTGGACCGACCAACGCCGACCGCTGGGGCCGGTCCTATCTGCTCGTGCACCGGGCGACGATGGCCTGGCGGCTGCGCCGGATTCCGCTGGCGCTGGAGCTGGCCGCCGAGGGCTGGACCGAAATGGACTCCGAGCCGCCGAGCGGCACGCTCGCCGCCCGGGCCCTCGGGCAGCTCGGCTACCTGCTGGAGGGCATCGGCCACCGGCGGGCGGCGCTGGACATCACCCGGCTGGCGCTGCACGTGGCCCGGGAGGCCGGCGACAAGTCGGCGCTCGCCCAGTGCCTGCAACGGCTCGGCGGCACCCTGAACTTCCGGGCCGTCGACGGCAGTCCGGTCAACGCGCACGAGATCTTCGGCGAGGCCCGGCAGCACCTCGGTGAGGGCTTGGCCATGGTCGGGCCGGACGACGCCAGCTACTGGGCGCTGCGCGGGGCCTACTCGCGTTCGCTGGCCGGCACCGGCGACCTGGAGCTGGCCGCCCGGCACGCCACTGAGGTGCTGGCGTACGGGCAGGAGTCCGGCGACCTGTGGTCCCTGGCCGTCGGCAACTGGGTGCTCGGCTGCGTGCACAGTGGTCTCGGCGAGTTCGTGCAGGCCCGGACCATGGCCAGCCGGGCCGTCGCCGCCGCCGACAAGATCAACGACAACTCCCTGCTGCTGCGGTTCTCCCTGGACCTGGCCGACATCTGCGCCGCCATGGAGGACGAGGTCGGCGAGGCCGCCGCGCTGCGGTGCAGCGTGACCGCGAGCCGCGTCGCCACCGAGACGCTGCAGGAAGGGCTCGGGCAGGCGCTGGAGCAGCGGCGGCTGGCCGTGCAGGCGCAGAAGCTGGCCATGGCCGCTCAGGAGGCCGCCGCCCGGGATCCGCTGACCGGGCTGGCCAACCGGCTCGGGCTGGAGCGCAGCGCCCAGCAGCTGTTGGAGGGCACCGCTTCCAAGGGCAAGGTGCCATGGCTGGTGTTAGTGGACGTCGACTGGTTCAAGGACGTCAACGACGACGCCGGGCACGCCGCCGGCGACGCCGCCCTGCGGGAGATCGCCCGGTTGCTTCGGCGGGAGTGCCGCAGCGACGACCTGGTCGCCCGCTGGGCCGGTGACGAGTTCGTCGTCCTGCTCGGTGACGCCGGCCCCAGCGCCGACGTCGGCCCCGCCGTGGCCGAACGCATCCGCGCCGCCGTCGACCAGCACGACTGGCGCATCGTGCTCGGCACCGCCCGCCGCCCCACCGTCTCCATCGGCGTCGCCGGCGGCCCCGCCAAGCTCGACCAGCTCTTCGCCGCCGCCGACATCGCCCTCTACCGGGCCAAGCGCCAGGGCCGCAACCGGGTCGAGGTGCACGAGACCATGGCCCGGATGGGCGAGCTCTCGGAGAGCTGACTCTCCATTTGCAACTTGCACAACGCATATGGCGGGCGGGTATCCACAGCGATCACCCTCGCCCCCCAGCTGTCCACAGGCGACCGGCATCCAAGATCCACTTCCCCGTGCCGCGGATAGACTGGCGACGGGGCCGGCCCCCGGGTGGGTGGGGGCGTGAATCTGCCCGTGTCCATCAGATGAGACGGGCCGTTAATTGTTGACAGTGTTGATCTTCCACCCGAGTAGACCAAGGACCCCGGCAAAACGCCAGGGCCCTTCAACAATGATTAACAGTTCAGGCGATGAGCCCACCTCGATAGGCGACAAGAGCGGCCTGCACGCGGTTGACAGCGCCGATCTTGCCGAGAACCGAGGAGACATAGCCCTTCACGGTGGCCTCGGACAGGTGCAGCGCGCCGCCGATCTCGGCGTTGGACATGCCCTGGCCGATGAGCTGGAGGACCTCGCGCTCCCGTTCGGACAGGGAGGTGAGCAGCCGGCGGGCGGGCTCGGCGGCGCGTTCGCCGTCGGCGACGGCGGCGAGCACGCGGGCGGCCACGCCGGGGTCGAGCACGGCGCCGCCACGAGCCAGGTCGCGCACGGCCTTGACCAGCTGTTCGGGCTCGGTGTCCTTGAGCAGGAAGCCGCTGGCGCCCAGGCGCAGCGCCTCCGAGACGTACTCGTCGACGTCGAAGGTGGTCAGCATGGCGACCCGGGGCTGCTCGGGCAGGGTGCGCAGCCGGCGCAGCGCGACGAGCCCGTCGGCGGAGCGCATCCGCACGTCGAGCAGCACGACGTGCGGCCGGTGCTGCCGCGCCAGGTCGGCGACGAGCAGGCCGTCATCGCACTCGGCGACCACCTCTATGTCGCCGGCGCTGCTGAGAATCATCCTGAGGCCGGATCGGACGAGATCCTCGTCGTCAGCCAGCATCACCTTGATCACCGGATGCCTCCCCGATTCGGCGCTGCGTGCTCGCTTTAGCCAAGCATCACTCATCTTGACGCAACCACGGGTTACCGCGGTGTTATCTCATCATGTGGTCCCGGATTTGCCTAGAAGTTCCGGCAAGTTGACGCACGCACCGAAATATCAACGGTTTCCAAACCTGTGAACCGACTTGCACGATCAGGGGTGACCATGCCGGCCGGCCGAGCGCAGGCTGCGGGCGGCGACGAGTGTCAAGCCGCCGAACAGCCACCCGCCGACCGCCCCGAGCACGGCGCCGGCCAGCCCGGCCCCGTGCAGCATGGCGAGCAGGCCGCCGGCCCCGCCGCTGGCTCGCATCCGCCACCGCCCCTGGTCATGAGCAAGTTCCTCGTCGAGCCACCGCACCACGGATCCGGTCAAGCCGCTCACCCTTCAGAGTGAATGTCTAACGTGAAGCACTTTCGCGTTGAACTACTCGGAAGTAACGTGCGTCACGTTGCTCCCTCGAGAGGACCCCTGCCCATGTCGCGAAGCGTCCGCATCGCACTCGCCGCAACGTTGTTCGTGGCGACGTCGACAACCCTGCTGTCCGCGGCGCCCGCCACCGCCGCCCCGGCCAACAACGACTACTGCCTCGGCCAGTGCAACGACATCCTGCCGCCGGGTGAGAACGGCAACGCCACACTGGTCGACATCCTCGGCAACAAGACGGTCGGCACCCGGCCCGCACACACCGACGACCAGCTCAACAAGTACGCGAACCTGGTCAACAGCTACGCCGGGCTGACCAACGGGCAGCTGTCCAACTTCTTCGACGACTCATCCTTCGGGGTACCCACCAACCAGGTGGAATCAACCATCTCGCCGCGATCGGACGTCACGATCGTGCGGGACAAGGCCACCGGGGTGCCGCACGTCACCGGCACCACCCGCTCCGGCACCGAGTTCGGCGCGGGCTACGCGGCGGCCCAGGACCGGCTCTGGCTGATGGACGTGTTCCGCCATGTCGGCCGGGGCGAGCTGACCTCGTTCGCCGGCGGCGCGGTCGGCAACCGCGGGCTGGAGCAGACGTTCTGGCAGGCCGCCCCGTACACCGAGGCCGACCTCCAGAACCAGCTCAACGCGGCCGCGGCGACGCACGGCGCCCGCGGCGCCCAGGCCCTCCAGGACGCCACCGACTACGTCGCCGGCATCAACGCCTACATCACGCAGGCGTACAGCAACCGGACCTTCCCCGGCGAGTACGACCTGACCGGGCACATCGACCCGGTCACCAACGCCGGTGGCATCGACCCGTTCAAGGTCACCGACATGGTGGCGATCGGCAGCGTGGTCGGCGCCCTGTTCGGCACCGGCGGCGGCGGCGAGGTGCAGTCGGCGCTGGTCAAGCTGGCCGCGGACGCCAAGTACGGCGTGACCGAGGGCGACAAGGTGTGGAACGCGTTCCGGGAGCAGAACGACCCCGAGGCGATCACCACCATCCACGACGGCAGCTTCCCGTACGGGCAGGACCCGGCCAACCCACAGGGCGTCGCCATGCCCGACCCGGGTTCGGTGACGCCGCAGCAGCTGGTGTTCGACCCGACCGGCTCGGCCCAGTCGGCGACCGAGGTGAAGGCCAACCCCCAGCCGGCGGCCAAGACGCCGGAGGAGGAGAAGGCACGCGGCATCTTCGACAACGGCGTGCTGCCGGCCGACCTGATCTCGGCCAAGCACGGCATGTCCAACGCGCTTCTGGTGTCCGGCAAGTACACCGACACCGGCAACCCGGTCGCGGTGTTCGGCCCGCAGACCGGCTACTTCGCGCCGCAGCTGCTGATGCTGGAGGACCTCCAGGGCCCGGGCATCAGTGCCCGCGGCGCCGCGTTCGCCGGCGTCAGCCTGTACGTGGAGCTGGGCCGCGGCCAGGACTACTCGTGGAGCGCGACCTCGGCGGGGCAGGACATCACCGACACGTGGGCGCTGCGCCTGTGCGACCCGAGCGGCAAGGCGCCGACCAAGGACTCCAACTACTACCTGTACCACGGCGCCTGCACCGCGATGGAGCCGCTGGAGCGGGACAACTCGTGGAAGCCGACGCTGGCCGACGGCACCGCGGAGGGCTCGTACAAGCTGATCTCGTTCCGCACCAAGTACGGCATCGTGCAGTCGCGGGCGACCGTCGGCGGCGCGCCGGTGGCGTACGCCAGCCTGCGGTCCAGCTACAACCACGAGGTGGACTCGATCATCGGGTTCCAGGAGTTCAACGACCCGTCCGCGGTGCACGACGCGGCCAGCTTCCAGAAGGCCGCAGCGGACGTGAACTACACGTTCAACTGGTTCTACACCGACTCCAAGGACATCGCGTACTTCAACTCGGGCAACAACCCGGTGCGGGCCGCGAACACCAACCCGAACCTGCCCATCTGGGCCGACCAGCAGAACGAGTGGCAGGGCTGGAACCCGACCACCAACGTGGCCACGTACACCGGCTTCGCCCAGCACCCCAACTCGATCGACCAGGACTACTACGTCAGCTGGAACAACAAGCAGGCCAAGGACTTCACCGAGGCCGGCTTCGGTGACGGCTCGGTGCACCGGGTGAACCTGCTGGACAGCCGGGTGAAGAAGCTGATCAGCAGCGGGCAGAAGGTGACGCGGGCGTCGCTGACCTCGGCCATGGAGGACGCGGCCAACGCCGACCTGCGGGCCGAGGACGTGCTGCCGGAGGCGCTGCGCGTGCTCAACAGCCAGCCGATCACCGATCCGACGCTGGCCAACGCGGTCAAGCAGCTGACCGCGTGGCAGCAGGCCGGTTCGCACCGGCTGGAGACCACGCCGGGCAGCCACACCTACGCCAACGCGGCCGCCATCCAGATCATGGACGCCTGGTGGTCGCTGCTGGTGCAGGGCGAGTTCCAGCCGGCGATGGGCGGCGACCTGTTCAACGCCATGACCGGCGCGATCCAGATCAACGAGTCGCCGTCGGGCGGCCAGAACATCGGCAGCGTCAGCGGTGGCGCGAACGAATCCCAGCCGCACAAGGGTTCCTCGTTCCAGTACGGCTGGTGGTCCTATGTGGACAAGGACCTGCGCGCGGTGCTCGGCGATCCGGTGCAGGGCGGGCTGTCGCAGACCTTCTGCGGCAACGGCAACCTGGCGCAGTGCCGGCAGTCGCTGCTGACCAGCCTCCAGCAGGCGGTCGGCCAGACCACGGCGCAGGTCTACCCCGGTGACCCGGACTGCTCGGCCGGCGACCAGTGGTGCGCCGACTCGATCATCCAGCGGCCGTTGGGCGGCATCACCGACGGCAAGATCAGCTGGCAGAACCGGCCGACCTACCAGCAGGTGGTGCAGTACCCGGCGCACCGCGGCGACAACGTGGCCAACCTGGCGCAGGGCAAGGCGGTCACCGCGACCAGCCACGAGACCGGCGCGTACGACTCGCCGCCGGCCAACGCGGTGGACGGCAAGGCGGACACCCGGTGGGCCAGCGACTGGAGCGACAACCAGTCGATCACCGTCGACCTGGGCGCCGTGCAGACCGTCGGCCGGGCCATCCTGAACTGGGAATCCTCGTACGCCAAGGGATATCGGATCGACGTCTCGACCGACGGCAGCACCTGGCGCACGGTGTGGTCGACCACCGCGGGCGACGGCGGCGTCGACAACGACGCGTTCACCCCGACCACCGCGCGGTACGTGCGGATGAGCGGGGTGCAGCGGGGCACGAAGTACGGCTACTCGCTCTACGAGTTCCAGGTCTACTCGCTGTGAGCCGGGCGGGGGCGGTCCCGGCCGCCCCCGTCCAGCTGCGGCAGCTCACTGGCCAGATCCGGGCTGCCGTAGTGGGAGAAGACGTCCGCGAGGTTGCTCAGCAGCCGCCAGCGGGCCCCGTCCGGCAAGCGGTCCACGAAACGGTCCACAAGGGACGCCACGGTGTCTGTTGTGGACCTTTCGTCGTTCTCGGTCATGATCTGGGCCAGCTTGCGGAGCTTGGCCGACATCTCGACGGCCTGGTCCACCTGGTTGTCGTTGTTCTGTAGCCACCACACCGTGGCCATCGCCGGGTCGCTGAGGATGTCGTCCTTGAGGTGGCGCAGCTCGTCCAGCTTGAGATCGCGGTCCCAGCCGCGCACCAGCCGACGGCGCTGCAACTCCTGGAACAGCTCGGTGGCCGCCCTGGCCTCGTCCGAGCAGGTCAGCTCGATCTCCACCAGCTGCACGGCGATCCGGGCGTCCTCCAGCTTGGTCACGTAGCCGAGCTCGGCCTCCAGCTTGTGCTGCAGCTGCTCGCACTGCGTCACCTGGCCGTTGGCCAGGATGTCGGCCGCACGGCGCTCGATGTCGCTGCGGGCAATGGACTCCGGCTTGGCGTGGGTGGTCTCGCCGATCGGCTCCCACGCCACCGTGCAGGTCGCGGTGAACTCCGCGTGCGGCACCGAGCTGGGCAGCACCGCGGTGAACACCACCGTCGGCCGCTTGGGCGCGGGCGGCGGCTGTCGCAGCTGGACCGTGGTGCTCGGCTGGGTGCCGTAGATCCAGTCGTGTTCGGCCTGCTGGCGGCGCCGCACGAAGCGCTGCCACCAGCCGCCCATCTTGCCGCGCACGGACGGCTTGACCTCCGACCACGGATCCGTTGGCATGGTTCCCCTTGTATCAGTTGGAAATCGCGGACCGCAGCAGCGGATCCACCCCGTTCAGCTTGGCCTGTAACTGGTCGTGCACGTCGCGGGAGCCGCCGTCGCGACGCCACTCGAAGGCCGCCAGGTCGAGGGCGCCCAGCTCGGCCGGCCGGCCGCCGGCCGCCTGCACCAGCAGATTGAGCAGGGTGTCCCGGTGCTGCGGCTGCGCAGCCGCCTCGTCCAGCAACGCCCGCACCGCCAACGCACGGCGCGTCGTGTCGGTCTCACGCAGCCAGCGCGCCAGTCTCGTGACCACTTGGGCGAACTGGCTCTCACCGGCCATTGTGGACAGTGCCGCGACCTGGTCGGTGAGCTCCGGCCGCTTGACGAAGCTGCCCAGCCTGGTCAGCGCGATGTGCGGGTAGCGGCTGCCCAGCTCGGCCCCGCAGACCGCGATCGCCACCTCGCCCAGCGGCCGGGGCAGGTCGCGCCGCTTGGACCAGTCCCGGATCACCCGGCGAACATCGGGGCCGGTCACCGGATCCAGCGCGGCCGCCGCCAACAGCCGATGCGCCAACGGAAACGCGCTCTCCGACCACGCCGTCACCGCCCGGACCACCGGCCCTGCCCCGAGGTGGACCAGCCGCGGAACCAGGCGCTCGGCGTCCTCGGCCGGCAGGATCGCCGGCAGCCCGACCAGCCAGGCCACCAACGGCTCGCGCAGCGCCGGAAAGTCGGTCCAGACATGGTCGATCACCGCCTCCGCGTACCCCGGGCGGCCGAACCTCACCACGCCTTCCGAAGCCCCGATGCCGGCCAGCCGCGCCGCAAGGCCCTCGCCGGCCAACGGATGCGGTTTCGGCCCCTCGTAACGGGTTTCGTCCAGCAACGCGTCCGCCGCCGCGTGCACCACATCCTGGAATGCGCTCTCCAGGAACGCCGCCGCCAACAACAACGCCCGCCACGGCACGTCCTCGTGCCGCTCGAACTCCTCACGCAGCCGACGCGACCAGCCCGTGAACGCCCCCAGCACGTCCTGCCGATCCTCGACGCTCACCACCAGCTCCGCCAGCCGCACCGCCTCCGCCGCCGACGTCGGCAACTCCGCCAGCGCCGGCTCCACCTCCGTACCCTCCAGATGCGCCGCCAACACCTCCCGCGGCTCTGGCCTGGCCACCCGCACCGCGTCGAACCCCGCCGCCCGATCGTCGTCGACGATCACCACCAGCGAGCTGTCCTCCTGGTCCAACGCCGCCGCGAACTCCGGCAACGCCGCCCTGACCTGCTCCACCGTCGCGTCATCGGCCGCCGACAGATCCAGCAGGTAGCCCTCCTTCGCCGCCACCGGATGCCGGGCCAGCGAGGCCTCCACGTCCACCGCGATCTCCACCAGATGCAGGCCACCCAGCCGGTCCAGCAACACCGTCGCCGCCGTCCGCCGCCCCGATCCCGACGGTCCCGCCAACACCACCGCCCGGCTCCCCAACAGCTTCGCCAACGCGTCCACGAACCCCGCCGGCTCCACGAACCGCCGCGCCACCCGCCTGGCATCCAGACGAGTCCCCTCCAGCAGCCGGGCGTCCGTGCTCAAGTCGACTCCTCCCGTCCTCGTGGCCCCTAGCGACTATGCGGGACGATGAGCCCGGCCGGGCGAAAGTTCAGCTGTTCGTCGGCCAACGGACCGCCTTCACCCGCACCGGCGGTGACCGTTACTACTCCACCCGGAGGAACCACCCGACGCCGCACGCCCCCTCGCGCTACCGCTATGCTGCACGCAAGCGCGCCCCTGTAGCTCAGGGGATAGAGCAACGGTTTCCTAAACCGTGTGTCGCAGGTTCGAATCCTGCCAGGGGCACGTGCGATGGGGCGATCTCTGTCTGCGGAAAGCGCAAACAGAGATCGCCCGTCGTGTTTTCTGGGGGCCGAGCCCCCAGACCCCCGCCGGAGGGCTTCGCCCCCGGACCCCCAAGGCGGGGCCGGGGCTGGGTCGTGGCGTTGGGCTCTGGCTGGGACTGGGGGCAGCGGTGGCTGAGCAGGAAGCTGATCTCGCGGTGGCCCCCACCGGCCGCGATCACGTGTCCTAAGGCGAGCGTTCCACCGCTACGGGTGCTCGAACCGGTCCCGGCCGACGCTGCCCGGTCCTGATTGGACGTGCTGGGACAGGTTATCGGTTCCACTCAGGACGCTCATAATCACCCGAACGGGTGATAAGCGGCCAATCGGACCAGGCGGGGTTCCGCACTCTGCGACCGTTGCCGAGAGCAGGGTGACTGGGGAATCAGGGGCGAGATCATGACCGGCGGCTTCGGCGCGGTCCCGGACGAGCTATTCCGGACCGCTAACGCCATCAGCGACGCGGTGGGCAGTGCGGCCGGGATGCTGTGGCAGGGACCCAGCGGCGACTACGGGCACCCCGGGGTGCAGACGGGCTGGGAGCAGTTCATCGAGGACATGAAGTCCGAGATCAACACACTGCGCGACCAGGCCGAGGGGCACGGCGAGAGCCTCAAGACGGCCGCCATGGGCTACGCGGACTCCGACAGCGTGGCCGGCCAGGCCATCGGCGCGATCGAGGAGCAGGTCGGGCTGCCCGGCGGCGGGATCGGCGGCCGGATCGGTCGAATCCTGGGCGGCGAAACCAGCGACCCCGGCGACACGAGGATTGGTGATCGCCTGCCCGGCGTGCCCGGCGGCGGCTTCACCGGCAACCTGACCCCCAACCTGCTCCACGACCGCCTCGGCTACGCCGATGACGTCGGCGGTGTCATGAGCCCCGAGCGGTCCCGCGAACTGTTCCCCGGCACGTCCGGCGGCGACGAGTCCAAGGATGTCGAGTACTGATGCCGGCCGAACTCGGGCAGACGAACAACCCCAAGGACCTCATTCCCGGCGAGCCGGAGCGCATCTCCAACGACCTGCGCGACCTGGTGGGCAACCTCCAGCTGATGGGCGGGATCAAGGACGATCTCGGTGGCATCGACCCGTCCCAGTGGACCGGCGCGGCCAGCGACGCCTTCCGCGCGGTGTTCGGGGCCGAGCCGGACAAGTGGGCGCAGGCCATCTCGAACGTCGGCGACAAGGCGACGGCGCTGGCCGACTTCGGCGACGTGCTCACCTGGGGGCAGAGCGAGGCGCAGCGCGCCATCGAGGCCTTCACCCAGGCGCAGGCGGCCAACCGGACGGCGGCCGCGCAGTACAACGCCCAGGCCCAGCAGGCGCAGGCCGCCGGGCAGACCATGGACCCGTTCCAGGACCCGGGCCAGGCCGCCGCGCAGGAGGCCCAGCAGATCCTGGAGAACGCGCGCGGCAAGGTCGAGGCCGTCGGCGGCATGGTGGCCAAGAAGCTCGGGTTCACCAAGAACGACGACGGCAGCTACACCAAGAAGTTCGGGGACAAGGACTTCGGCGCCGACGAACGCAAGAAGGTCAAGAAGTGGGATCCCGACAAGGGCGAGTGGGTCGAGGAGGATCCCGGCGGCTGGCAGAAGAACAAGGGCGGCAAGAGCTACAGCCGTGAGTTCGGCGACCAGTCCGACGGGCTGCTGACCGACAAGCTGAAGGGCGTGCTGGACGGGCTGGGCATCGACACCTCGGAGTCGACCGTCGAGGCGTCCGCCGGGGTGGACCTTCTGCACGGGTCGCTGGAGGGCGAGTTCGGCAGCGGCGCGTTCTCCGGCAGCGGCAAGCTGGACGGCTCCGTGCTCGGCGCGGACGCGGAGGCCCACGGCAGCGCGAGCATCCTCGGCATAGCCGGCGGCGCCAGCGCCGAGGCGTACCTGGCCAAGGGCCACGCCGAGGGCGAGCTCAAGGCCGGCCCGGCCGACCTCAAGGGCAGCGCCGACGGTTTCGTCGGCGCGCAGGCCAAGGCCGAAGGCCAGGCCACCTGGGCCGGCGTGCAGGGAAGTGCCGAGGCGTTCGCCGGCGCCCGGGTCTCCGGTGACGCCAGCGCCGAGGTCGCCGGTGTCACGGCCGGTGTGCACGGCGAGGCGTGGGCCGGCGTCGGCGCGGAGGCCAGCGGCCAGTTCGGCATGGGCGACGACGGCAAGTTCCACCTCGGCGCGTCGGTGGGCGTCGGCCTCGGGGTGGGAGCCAAGCTCGGTTTCGACGTCTCCGTCGACCCTGCGGAGGTCGTCCACACTGTGGAGAATGTGGCCGACGACGTCGGTCACGTCGCCTCGGACGTCGGCCACGGAATCGCCAACGCCGCCTCAGACGTCGGCCACTTCCTGGGCTTCTGACCCGGCCCGACATCGACCAGGAGAGGGACACAACGTGGCAGCCACCATCCCGGTGCCGATCGAGTTCTCGCTGCCCGAGGGCTGGCGGTCGGCTCCGCCGGACGAGGTCGGCACGCCCGACGCCGCCTTCGTGGCGCTGCACCCGGGCACCATCCAGAACGGCTTCACCGCCAACATCACCATCACCGGCGAGCTGCGCGGCGAAGAGGAGCCGCTGACCGCCATCGGGAACGAGGCAGTCGCACGGCTGCAGGCCAGCGGCGCCCGCAACGTCCAACTGGGGCGGCGCAACGAGGTCGGCTCGGCCGAGAACCCCGGCCTCACCCAGGCGGTCAAGCTGAACATCGACCTCAAGGGCCGGCCACAGGACGTCATCCAGTTCCAGGTCTTCCTGGGGATGCGCGACCAACGCAACCCTGATCTGCGCGCCGTGCTGCACGTCGTGCTGTCCGCGTTGCCGGAACAGTTCGAGCAGGTCATCGGCGATTTTCAGAAGTTCCTGTCGACCATCAAGCCCGAGGGCGCCCAATGAGCGAGACCGCGCAGCAGCTGCTGGCCCGTATCGAGGCGATCGACACGGCCGCCGCCGAGAACCGGATGCGGGCCGAGTCCTACCAACGGATGGCCGACGAGCTGCAGAACGCCGAGGGGCGCGCAACTTCGCCGGACGGCCTGGTGACCGTCGTCGCGGGGCCGGGCGGGTCGGTCACCTCCATCGTCTTCGACGACCGGATCAGCACCATCACGCCGCAGGCGCTGTCGGCCAGCGTCATGCACGCCATCGCCCAGGCCCGGGCGTCGGCCGCCCAGCAGCAGGCCGAGGTGGTCCGCCGCGGGCTCGGCGACACCGAACTGCTGGACCGGGTGCTCGACTCCGACGCGCGGCTGTTCGGCGACACCCGGCCGAGCGCCCCGGCGCCGGCGCCCGCCGCCGCACCCGCCCGGAGCCGGGACCGCTACGACGATCAGTCCTTTGAGGACAGTGGCGTGCTCAGCGAGGAGTCCTTCTGATGAGTCCAGCGGCGATCATCGCCATAGCCGTCGGGGGCATCCTGCTCGTCGCGGTCGCGATCGTGGTGATGATGGTCTTCCTGCGGCGGTCGTACAACGCCCAGCAGCAGGGGACGCTGAGCCGGCTCAACGAGGAGATCCCCCGGCGGGGCTGGACGTACGAGGAGCGCAACGACTCGTACGTCTCGGTGTTCAACTCGCAGAACGAGTACGCCCAGCGGCCTCTGATCA
Organism: Kutzneria sp. CA-103260; assembly: GCF_018263855.1. Lineage (GTDB taxonomy): Bacteria > Actinomycetota > Actinomycetes > Mycobacteriales > Pseudonocardiaceae > Kutzneria. The sequence continues at coordinate 8,109,598 of NZ_CP073318.1, forward strand.
TGATGCCGAACCGGCAGAACCCGCTGGCCCCGCTGAACCCGTACCACCTGCCGCCCCGGGCAGACCAAGCACACAAGATCATCACTGGCACGCACCGAGGCCGGCCGTTCATCGCCGCCCTGTTCCGCGTCCACTACGCCGGCAAAGTGGACTGGAACACCATCGTCTGGGTGCGCACGGCCAGGCCGGGCCCGGCGCTGTCCGTGTCCCGGTCAATACGCTTGGAGAGCCACGTCAGAAGGGGGCTCGGGCAGGGGGACGTGCAGTACGGCAACCCGGACTTCGACGCCCAGTACCAGGTCAGCGCCGAAGACGAGCGCTTCGCGCGCGCGGTGCTGAACCCGGCGGTGATGCAGTACATGCTGACCGAGATCAGTCCGCTCGGTCCGTCCTGCGACATGTGGCTGCTGGGCGACCACATCGACCTGTCCGACCCGATGGACGACCACCGGGACCCGCTCACGCTGATCCCCGCCCTCGACCGGCGCTGCGACCTGCTCGACCGGATTCCCCAGTCCGCCTGGGCCTGACGCGCTAGTCGAAGACGCTGAAGACCTCGTCGGCGCGGTCGCGCTTGGTGTGCAGGTCCCAGGCGACGTCGGCGATGTCGTCGGGGTTCAGGGACTTGATACGGCCGAAGGTCTCCTCGTTGGCCGTCACGTGGGCGTGGATGTCGCCGCGTTCGACGAGGCCGCCGATGATCAGGTTGGCGGCCAGCACGCCCTTGTCGGCGACAGTGGCGTTGAGGGTCAGGACGTAGTTGCGCAGGGCAGCGCTGGGCACGGCGAAAGCGCCGATCATCGGCATGGGGCGGACCGCGCTGAGGCCGCCGGCGAACAGGAGTGTGCCGCGGCCGCGGTCCAGCATGCCCGGCAGCAGATGCCGCACGACGTCGACGGCGGGATAGACCCAGTCCATGGCCGCCCGGATGTCGTCGGACGTGGCCACGTCCAGTGACGCCATGGGGACGTCGAGGTCCCCCGTGCCGATGGAGTTGGGACCGTAGTAGACGACGTCGGCCGGGCCGAGCCGGTCGGCGGCCTCGTCCAGGGCGGACCGCAGCCGCTCGGGGTCCTGCACGCCCGCGACGAACGCCTCGGCCTTGACGCCGGCAGCCGCCAACTCGGCCAGGTAGCCCGGATGCCGGGCGCTGTTGCGTGAGATCAGGGCAACCGCGTGCCCCTCCCGACCGAACCGGTGGGCGATCGCCATGCCCAGGCCCGGCCCGACGCCGATGACCACTGCCGTCATGATTCCTCCAGTAATTTGAGGGTGCCCTCGACTTCAAACCTAGCACAAGTTGAGGGCACCCTCGATTTACTTACACTGGAGCCATGACCAGGCCACTGCGGTCGGACGCGATCCGGAACCGCGACAAGCTGCTGGCCGCGGCCGCCCAGGAGTTCGGGGCGCAGGGCCTGGACGCCCCGCTGGAGCACATCGCCAAGCGGGCCGGCGTCAGCATCGGCACGCTGTACAACCACTTCCCCACCCGCGACGACTTCTTCAACGCGCTGCTGCCCGAGCGGATCGGCCCGGCGATGGACCAGATCGCCGCGCGGGCCCTGGCCGACGACGATCCGTGGCGGGGCTTCGAGACCTATCTGGACGGCATCTTCGCGTTGCAGGCCAAGGACCGCGCCCTCCGCGACGCGATCTCGCAGCGGATCACGCTGACTCCCGAGGTGCTGGCGGTGTGCCAGCGGGGGCTGGAGCATGCCGTGCGCGTCATCGACCGGGCCAAGGCCGCCGGCCGGCTGCGGCCGGACTTCGAGCCGGCCGACCTGACGCCACTGGTCCTGGCCGTGTCCGAGGTGATCCAGCGCGACCCCGACGGCTGGCGCCGGTTCCTGGCGTTCCACCTGGACGGCCTGCGGGCCTGACCTCGCGGGATCACACCTGCAGGTCGGCCTCGATGCGCCGGAGGTTGTGCCGGGCCAGCGCGAGGTTGGCCTGCTCCCGTTCCAGCACCAGGTACAGGAACAGCGAGCTGCGGTTCTTCATCGTGTTCATCAGCCGGATCAGGTGGTACTGCCGGTGCAGGGTGATCAGGATGTCCTCGATGCTGTCGTTGAGCGCGAGGGTGGACATCACCCGCAGCTTGGAGCGCACCACCTCGGTGTTGCCGGCGGCGGCGAGCTCCAGGTTGAGCCAGTCGCCGCCGCCGCTGGTGCCGAGCGACATGCCGCTCTCGTAGTCGACCAGCGCGACGCCGACCGCGCCGGCGATGGACATGGCTTCCTTCAGGGCGGTATCGATGTTCATCGGACTCACTTCCTTGTCTGGGAGGAGACTTACGGGGTGAGGATCGCGACGATCCGGTCGGTCATGGGCCGGGTCTCGTACAGCAGGCGGCCCAGGTTCAGGCCGCTGTCGCCGAGCACCACCAGCAGCGCGACCCGGCCGATGGCGTACACGGCCATGTAGCCCCCGCTGTTGAACACAACGGTCTGGTGGAGGGTGCCCTGGCGGGTCACCTCGGCCGTCTGACGGGCGATCCCGAGATTGGCCGCGGCCAGTGCGGAGATATTCAGTGGATCGACGCTGTCCGCGACGTCGGAGATTATCGGAATCCCGTCGACCGCGGCGATAACCGTGTCCGTCACGCCGGCCACGGTTTCCCTGAGCTTGCGCAACTCGATGGCCAGCGCGTCATAGTCCACGATTTTTCTTTTCCCTTTCAGAAAGGCTGGCCGACGCCAGGCGAAGCGCGCCACCGCTACGGCCCCGGACCCGGTCTGGCGTCTCCGGGGCGGCGCACGGGTAGCAGGTCCGCCGACTCGACGACGGCGGTTTGCGGCGTCGCCTCACGGGGACGCAGAGTGGCCGTCGTGACGTGGACACGACCGGTGAACGCCGCGGCGGGAGCGATCGCCAGCACGTCGTCGCCCAGCATCCGGGCCACGTCCACGGTGACCGAGTGGACGCCGCGGCCGATCGCGAACGCGATGTCCCGCGCGGTGCGCCGGCCGGTGGCGTGCGTGACGATCTCCTGAAGCTCGTCATCGGGGTCCCCGTGACCGGTCGCCACCAGGCGTTCTCGGTACGGCGACACGGGACAGGGCGACGCGTCGAGCACGGCCAGCCGGACGGCGACCTGCCCGAGCAGCAGTGCTGGGGAGACGCCGTCCACCACGGGTGGCAGGACGTCGGCGGTGTCGTCGAGGACGTAGTGCGAGACGCTGCCGACGGCGATCGCGAACGCGGCGTCCGCGATGGCCGCACCGATCAGCTCCGACTGCCCCGCCGCACCCGCTCGCAGCGCCGCCACGCCGGGCGCTCCGGGACTGTGCGCCGCGATCACCGCGCCGTCCCGGAAATGGATCACCCCGCCTGGGTCGCCGGCCAGCACGAGGGCCGCGCTGATTCGATCGGCGTGACACTGCGTGAGGGCGTGCGCCAGGACGTCAAATGATGTTCGATAAGCGCGTCTCATCGCCGTACGTTTTACCCGCCGATGCGACGCGATACATCAACCCCTACACGATCGTGTGAAGGAATTGAAAAACCGTAACAACCCTGGTTTCAGCCGTCGGTTTACGCCAAATGCAGCCATTCGACAATCAGCCGCAAGTGATCTTCGGAGCAGGATCGTAGGCCTTCTTGCGGGTGTGCTGGGAGACTTCGCGGCCATTGAGATCCTTGATCACCCGAGTGTCGGTGGCGGTGAAGCCGGGACCACCGGCCGAGGCGTGGCAGTTGGCCGCCGGACCGGGACGGGGCTGCGGGTCGACGAAGTCGGTGCGCTCGCCCGGCACCGACTCGACCTGGTAGCGCTTGGTGCCCCACAGCCGAACGGTGATGTTCTGCGGCGTCCAGATGGTCTGGATGGTGATGCCGGTGGGCCCGTCGTTGGTGAATTTGAGGTCGATGACGCTGCTGCCGTCGGGATTCTGGAAGACGGTGGCCTCGCGGGCGGCCGGGTAGCGGCTGATGTAGTAGCTGTGCTCGGTGTGCCCGGCGTCGGCCATGCCGGCGAAATAGGAGGCGTTGTACAGCGTGGTGGCGAACTGGGAGATGCCGCCGCCGACGGCCGTGCCGGGGGCGCCGTTCTCGATGATGCCGGCCTCGACGTAGCCCTGCTTCGCGGTGCGCGGACCGGTGTAGCCATTGAGGCTGAACGTCTCGCCGGGCTTGACCACCGCCCCATTGACCTTCTCGGCCACGACCCGGATGTTGACGCCGGAGTCGGCGGCGAAGCCGCCGGTGGTGAACTCGCCGACGACCTCCTTGATGCCCAGTTGGTTGGCCTGCTCAGTGGTGAGCTTGGCCGGCTGCTTGGCGTACGTCGCCGTGATGACCCGATTGTCCTTGTGCGCCAACAGGTCCGGCAACGCGGCCAGACTCTTGTCCCAGTCGACGCCGCGGCCGTCCGCCGACGGCTTGACCGACGGCTTGTCGCCCTCGATCACCACCTGGGCGTCCTGGCCCGGCTGCTCGGTGCTGGCCAGCTGCGGCTTGAGCGCCGCCAGCACCTTGCCGTGGTCCAGCTTGGGCGCCAGCTTGCCGTTGTCGCCGGGCGCGAACCCGAGCGCGGCGGCGATGACCGCGGGCTGGAGGGTGGCGTCCTTGCCGTCGCCCTTGACGGTGACCGGCCCGGACACCGCCGGCTTGGCGTAGTTCTCGACGGCCTCGCGCACCGCGTCGGCGCTGACCTTCGGCGACGTGCCGGTCACCGGCAACACCACCGGGACGCCGCCGATCCAGTTGTCCACCACGGATCGCTTGGCCGCGGCGGCATCCAGCTGCTGGCCCGACCGCGGCGTGACGGCGGTCGGCGTGGTGCCGTCGAAGCGGATCGTGCCCTCGACCGGGTCGCGGTCCACCTGCAAGCCCTGCAACGCCTTGCCCAACACAGTTTCGTCCACCTTGGACACAAAGGCGGACTCGCGCCGTTCGAAGAAGGACGTCAGCCGGGCGAACGGGTTCAGCGGCTGCTCCGCCGCCCGGTCCAGGGTGGCCGGCCAGTCCGCGGCCAGCCCGGCCGACTTGGCGTCGAGAGTGGCGTCCACGTCCCCGGCCCGCACCTTGACCGGCTGAGTGATCCTCATGTCCAGCGCCGAGTGCAGCCGCTGCTCGGCGTCGGCCCGGCTCAGACCACCGACGTCCACGCCGGCCACGGTCGTGCCACGAGGCAGCGTGCCCTGGGACAACAGGAGGTCCACGCCGTAAAGGACCGCCAGCGCGCCAACCACCGCGCCCGCCCCGATCAGCCCGCGCCGCAGCAGTCGGCCGCGGCCCTGGTCGTCCCCGGCCGGCGGCTCCAGGCTGCCCGACACCGGCGGGAATTTCAGGGTGCCGTCGATGCGGACGGTCTGCTCTTCCTCGGCCACCTGTCAGAGTTTACCGATTTGTCCGAGATGCTCGCGGCCGGCCGACAGGTGCCGGCGGGAGTTCCGGGGGAGGATGTCCGGACTCGGCGCGCGGCACCGACGTCTCGGGTGAAAGGCCGCCCCAGCGAAGGAGCGGCACAGCGAAGGAGCGGCACCGTGAAATACCTGATCCTCGCCTACGGCTCGCAGCGCGACTACGACGCGATGGCCGGCCGGCCCACCGAGGGCGGCCCGACCTGGACGCCCAGCGACTTCGAGGCCATGGGCGCGTACATGACGAAGCTGAACAACGACCTGGCCGAGTCGGGCGAGCTGGTGGAGACCCGCGGCCTGACCGCGCCCGTGCACGCCCGCCGGCTCCAGCTGCGCGACGGCGCGCCGGTGGTGACGGACGGCCCGTACGCGGAGACGCAGGAGGTGCTGGCCGGCTACTGGGTCGTCGAGTGCGACAGCTACGACCGCGCCACCGAGATCGCGGCCCGGCTGCTCCAGGTGCCCGGCCCGGCCGACATCACCAACGCCGTGATCGACATCCGGCCGGTCGCGGAGAGCCGGCACGAGATGGACCTGTGACCAGCGGCTTCGAGGACCTGCTGCGGGAGTTGACGCCGCAGGTCCTCGCCGCCGTGGTCCGCCGCTACGGCCATTTCGACACCGCCGAGGACGCGGTGCAGGAGGCGCTGCTGACGGCCGCGCAGCAGTGGCCGGCCGACGGCGTGCCGGACAACCCCAAGGCGTGGTTGATCACGGTGGCGTCGCGTCGGCTCACCGACCTGCTGCGCGGCGAAAGTGCCCGCCAGCGCCGGGAAAGCACGTGGACGCTACCCGAGCACTACACGCCGGCGCCGACCGCCGACGACTCACTGGTGCTGCTTTTCCTGTGCTGCCATCCGAGTCTGTCGCCGTCGTCGCAGATCGCGCTGACGCTGCGCGCGGTCGGCGGCCTGACCACGGCCGAGATCGCGCGGGCGTTCCTGGTGCCGGAGTCGACCATGACCCGGCGGATCAGCCGGGCCAAGCAGACGGTCAAGGCCAGCGGTGTGCCGTTCGGACTGCCGGCCGACGACCGGCTGCCGGTGGTGCTGCACGTGCTGTACCTGATCTTCACCGAGGGCTACGCCCGGGACCGCGTGGAGCTGAGCGGGGAGGCGATCCGGCTGGCCCGCATGGTGCGCCGACTGCGTCCCGACGACGGCGAGGCCGCCGGGCTGCTGGCGTTGCTGCTGCTCACCGACGCCCGCCGGCCGGCTCGTACGGGCCCGAACGGCGAGCCGGTGCCGATGGCCGAGCAGGACCGGACCCGATGGCTGGCCGAGGACATCGCCGAGGGCGTCGACCTGGTCACCACGGCGTTGACGCAAGGTCCACCCGGGCCGTACCAGCTGCAGGCGGCCATCGCGGCCGTGCACGACGAGGCCGCGAGCTATGCGGAGACCGACTGGCCGCAGATCGTCGGCCTGTACGAACTGCTCCAGCGGATCTCCGACAACCCGGTGGTGGACCTGAACCACGCCGTCGCCGTCGCGATGGTCGACGGTCCACGCAAAGGCCTGGCCCTGCTGGACAATCGCCTCGACGACGATCACCGACTGCACTCCGCCCGCGCGCATCTGCTGGAGCTGGCCGGGGATCGGGCCGCCGCGCGGGTGTCCTACCGCGAGGCGTCCCGGCGGGCGACGAGCCTGCCGCAGCAGCGTTATCTCAACGCCCGCGCCGATCGGCTCATGGACTGAAGTCGGTCTTCACGGCGTCGAACGGGCTGACCCGGCCGTCCAACAGCGGGTCGAAGCCCTTGTCCCCCTTGAGGTGGCGGAGGAAGAACGCGTTGACGTAGGTCGAGGCGATCGTGCGCTGCTGCTGTTCGGTCAGCTTCCGCTGGTCGGGATGCGTTGCCTGGCCGGGGATCCACGCCTGGCAGTAGCCGGGCTTGGTGCCGGGGACGGCGTCGTCGTGCGCGGCGACCTGGCCGCTGCTCGGCGACCACTGGGTGTTGTAGAAGTCGTGGTTGCCGCCGGTCAGCGTGTACCTGTAGATCGGGACCGTGTTCTTTCCCTTGGACTGGTTGAAGTACGAACCGGTGTTGACCTGGTCGCAGGTGCCCCACATGGTCGCGAACGGGACCTGGGTGACGATCTCGCCGTTCCAGTTGTCGGTCGGGGCGAAGGCGAAGGTCGCCCGCACGGTCACGCCCGGCGGCCACTCGTCGTGCCGGATGTCGGCGATCTGCTGCATGACACCGCCACCGCCCATGGAATGTCCGATCGTGCCGACATCGGTCATGTCCACATGCCCCTTGAAGTCCACGGTGGATGTCTTGCCTTGAGCGTCCACGAGTTTCCCGCTCAGCGGCCCGCCACCGGTGGCCGACAGCTGCTGCCACATGGCCAGCTGCGCGTTGATCAGCGCCGCTCGGGCGTAGTAGACCGTGGGCGCCTGCCCGAAGGAAGTGGCGTTGATGCCGTTGGTGCCGATCGACACCACCACGAATCCCTTGCGTGCCAACTGTTCGGCCAGGTAGTCGTAGCCCTGGTAGCTCGGGATCTGGTTGACGCCGCTGGGGCACGGCCAGTCCTGGATCCCCTTGCCGGTCGCGCAGGTGTCCCACAGGCCGTGCTCAATCATGATCAGCGGATGCGTGCCGTGGGCGACGTCCCTCGGGTAGAACACCACGCCGTCCAACTCGCCGCGGCCGTGGTAACCGATCGACGCCGGCGGCTCGAACGCCTGGTCGCCGAGGTTGTAACTGACCGACAGGACGTCGTGCGGATCCGCCTGCGCCGGGACCGCGAGCCCCAGCAGCAGGGCCGCCGCCACCCAGAGTGCCTTCATGTCCGGCGACCGTACCGAGCGGTTGTCAGGAACTTGTTTGCGATCCACCTGGCCGTGGTAACGAACTCCCAGGCTCAGCGATGAGAACAGCGATTCCGATTCGAGCACGACATCGTGTCTCCGAGGGAAGTGTCATGGGTAGGTATCGAAGCGAGATCCACGGCAGCGTGATCGAAAAGCTCGGAGACAAAGTTGGCCGCGACAGTTCCCATCATTTCCCGATCTCGCCCGGCCCCGAGCGGCGGGCGGACCGCCGTACGGGTGAAACGACCCGCCATCCTGTGGCATGTTTTTGGCACGTTGTCCATGCCGGTTCTTTTCACTGCCATGCTGACGCGGTGCCGAACGAGGATCAAGTAGCCGAGCAGGTCAAGGACGAGATCCGAAGACTCAGAGCCGGCCACGGTGTGCTCACGCCCAACCTGGCCGAAAAGATGGGGCCGCATCTGCGGACCCTGTGCGGAGTGCACGGCGACGCCGCACAGCTGCGTCCCACGTTGATCCAGCATCTGTTGGCCTTCGCCGGCGGCCTGCCCGGTGAACGCCAGGACATTCTCGCGATCAGCCTGGCCATCGACAGCAAGATCGGCCACCTGACCAATTTCACCGAGCGGGTCGACCATCTGGCCACGCTGTTGGCGGTGAGCAACCGGACGGCGCTGCGGCGGATCAGCGACGCCGAGGGAGAACTGGCCAGGGAGATCGCGGCCGAGCTGTCCAGAAACGCCGGCGGCCAGCGTTTCGTCAAGTCCTACTACATCAGCGAGTACCGGGCCATCGTCGACAACACCGCCGCCCACGCCGACCCGGCCACGGTGGTGGTGCACCAGGAGCGCGAGCTCATCTGCGTCCAGGACGGGCTCGCCGAGATACCGATCCGGTTCGAACTGCCCGAGCACCCGGACACTCCCGAGCCGATGTTCTCCGCGCGGGTCCAGCACGGTGGGCGGATCAAGGCGCTGCGCCGCCTGTCCCCGACCGGGTTCGAACTCGTGCTGGGTCTGCCGTCCCCGCTGGCCCGGCGGGAGCCGCACCGCTTCGGGATCAGCTTCACCTTTCCGGTGGCGCTGATCCGTGCCCACCACGTGATCACCGGTGAGGTCACGATCCGCCACTACCAGCTCATCGTGAAGTTCCACCCCGACCACCCGCCGGCCTGGATCAGACGGGTGGACGGCGAGGACATTCGCACCCTGGACGCGTTCGCCCGCCGCGCCGTCGCCCCGTCCGGGGAGTTCGCGCTCGACGCGGTGGGCGAGGCGAACCTGACCTTCGACCACCTCGGTCCCCACCTCGCCTACGGCTGCCAGTACCGATGGCATGAGGCGCGGTGAACGGCATGGGAGTCCCGCCCTGACACTGGACCACCCACGCCGCTCACCACGGCGGCCGGTCAGCCGCGCCGCCGCGGCCGGTGGGAGCGACGACGGCGCCGGGGGGCGACCGCCGCGAAGCCGGCCTTGACGAACTTGACCGCCAGCACCAGCACGGCCCGCAGGCACGCCACCAGCATCGCGTCGTGCTGGCTGCAGGCCAGCACCCACAACGCGATCGCGATGACCAGACAGGCATTCGGGTTAGCACCGGTCTCGGCGACAATCCAGTAACCGGAAGTCTTGAACTCCATGGTTTCACCTCTGCTCGTCGATGAAATGTGACGAGGCAGAGATTGGGATCGTTTGCGGCGTCCAATTATCCCGGCGGGACACTTTCCGCATCACGGCAGGTCCATGCCGTGAAAAGGCGTCCGAGCGGTCGGACACTCGGACGTTTCCATTGTCCGATCGAGTCAGAAGGCGAGGGGTAGGTCCGGTGGCGAACACAGGCGTGACACCCGAGGAGCTGCTGCGGGATTTCGGGTCCCTGGTCGACGCGCAGTCGAAGTCCCTGCGTGGGCTGGCCATCGCGTCCGACGTGGGCGTGGAGACCATCCGCGGCTGGAAGGACATGGGGCGTTTCCCACGGAACACGCGCGACTTCATCACGGTCGTGCGCACGTGCCTGCAGTACCTCAAGCCGGATGCGCCCCGCCCGTCCTGGCGCCTCGCCGAATGGGAGGTCCGCTACCAGGAGGCGAAGCGGATCTGGGAGAACCGCGAGGGCGCGCCTCGGCACCCGAAGCCGGTTTCCGAGGTTCCCGGCGGCCAGCCGTCGTTTCCGTCGGTGCAGGTCAACGGCGGCGACTACGTGCACGGAATCAAGAACTCCGTCCACATCGGAGACGTCAACAACCACCCCAAACCGTGAGGGCGTCGACATCGACTCCCCACGTTTCACCCAGAGAATCAAGGAGATGCCATGACCAGTGGTGAGGTCAGGATCAACAACGGGGTCCTGTGGATCGACAGCGAGGCGTACCCGCTGCGGACCATCTCGCACGTCGGCTCCCGGTGGATCGACCCGAAGCCGATCAAGACCGCGGCGGTGCGGAAGTTCATCCTGCGGGCGTTGCTCTGCCTGATGATCGCCGGGATCGCCGGTTCGGCCTCCTCGGCGTTAGGGCTGTTTGTCTTCCTGGGCGGCATGGCGCTGGCGGTCTGGCGGCTGGCCCTGGCGCTGAAGCTGCAGCCGCTCTACGGCCTGGTCCTCAACACCGCGGGCGTGCAGCACGACGCCATCTGGAGCATGGACCAGAACGAGATCGGCAAGCTGGTCGAGGTGATCACCGACGCGATCGGCCACCCCGACACCGCGCAGACGATCTTCAACGTCAACCATGTGGTCGGCGGCGACATCATCCAGCAGTACGGCGCGAACAACATCGGCAAGCAGGTCGGCGCGGGGGTGAAGTCGCACTGATGAGCACCGACGACCGCTTTCACGTGCACAACACGAACCACGTCGGCGAGGGCGACATCATCCAGCAGTACGGCTCGGGCAACGTCGGCAAGCAGGTGCACACCGGCCCCGGCGACAACGTGGTCAGCAAAGCCGGCCCCAACGGGCCGGAGGCGCCGCGGACCGTGACCATCCAGAACGGCGACTACGTCGCCGACGACAAGACCACCACCCACCTCGGCGACGTGCACCACAATCCGCCGCGGTAGCCCGGAGCCGTGGCGGCGAAGACCGAATCCCCTTGCTGTGCCCGCAGATCCCTGCCTGCGGGCACATCGCCCTAGCTGGAGTCAAACCCGGATCCGCTTGACCTGACACTGGTGCGCAGTAAACATTTACCGCATCGACAGCCGGAATGCTCTGCTCGCCGCCGCGGCGGAGTTCGCGCGCAACGGGTTGAAGGGCACCAGGATCCGGGAGAACGTGCAGCGCTCGGGTGTGAACGAGCTGGTGCCGCTGGCCCTTCAGGAGGCTCTCGGCGGCTGGGGTGTGCGCCACCGGTTGCCAGTCGAGCACCGTGAGCTGCACGACCAGCTCGTCGCGCTGCTGTTGGACGGAATCACAGGGGGAGAATCATGACAGTTCTGGTGGTGGGGGCCGGGCCGACCGGCCTGACGCTGGGCCTCGACCTGGCTCGGCGGGGCGTGCCGGTGCGGGTGATCGACAAGGCGCCGGCGTTCTTCGTCGGCTCGCGGGGCAAGGGCATCCAGGACCGATCCCTGGAGGTGCTGGCCGATCTGGGGGTTCGGGACGAGGTGCTGGCCGCGGGCCGGTACTCGAAGAACCGGATGTACGTCAATCGCGAGTACAGCCACGACGTGGACGCGAACGTTCTGATCATTCCACAGTGGAAGGTCGAGGAGGCGTTGCGGGACAAGCTGGCTGAGCACGGCGTGAAGGTGGAGCTGGACACCGAGCTGCTGGCCCTGGACGGCACCACCAGCCGCGGCAAGATCGACACCGACTACCTCGTCGGCTGCGACGGTGGCCGCAGCACGGTCCGCAAGCTGCTGGGCGTGCCGTTCGAGGGGGTGAGCGAGGACGATTATGCGATGCTGCTCGGCGACGTCGAGGTCGAGGGGCTGGAGGCCGACAGTGGTCACATGTGGATCGGCCAGGGTTTCTACGCCCTGACGCCGTTCCGCACGGTTCCCCAGTGGCAGGTGCAGATCGTGTCCTTGGACGATACGAGCACCGAGCCGTCACTGGAGGTGTTCCAGCGGCTGTTCGACGAGATGGTGGGGCTGCCGGGGGTTCGGCTGAGCAATCCGACATGGCTGTCCACGTACCGGGTCAACGTCCGCATGGTGCGGAAGTTCCGGGTGGGCAACGTTTTCCTGGCCGGCGACGCCGCGCACGTGCACCCGCCGGCCGGCGGTCTCGGCATGAACACCGGCATCCAGGACGCGTACAACCTCGGCTGGAAGCTGGCCGCCGTGATCAACGGGGAGGCCGGCGACAAGCTGCTCGACACCTATGAGGTGGAACGGCGGCCGATCGCCGAGTGGACGCTGGGCACCAGCTCGGAGGGCCTGCAGCGGATCGCCGAGGCGGTTCGGCAGGGCACCGGCGGCATCGAGGCCGGTGTTCGGCCCGAGCACCGGCAACTGGGGCTCGGCTATCCCGACAGTCCGCTGTCCCGCACCCTCGTCGAGTGGGACGGGCCCACTGCCGGCTTCCGCGCCCCGTGGCAGGAGTCGTTGCGGCACAAGGACTTCACCCTGTTGACCTTCGACGACGTGCGGGTGCTGGTCCGGCCCGACGGCCACATCGGCGTGGTCGGCGGTCCCGACGACGATCTCACCGTCGCCACCTACCTAACGGATACCTGGTAGTTCAACCGTTTGACAAAGCCACCCACCCGTGCCACCATCGGTTCAGATTCCGAACCTTTGGGGGCGTGTGATGGGTGGCTTCCACAGCGGTGAACTAGCCGTGCAGGAACGGGCCGGGGTGCGGCTGCTGGCGCAGCGGCTCAGCCCCATGTTGGCCCCGCCGAACCTCTCCGGCGGGGCCGGCCGCTTCCTCGCCGGGCGGGACCTGGCCGTGATCACCGCCCGTGGCCGGGACGGCCGACTGTGGACGTCCCCGCTGGTCGCCCGGCCCGGCTTCCTGGCCGGCTACAACGCCTCGCTGCACGTCAACGCCGTGCCGCACAAGGGCGATCCGCTCTTCGACCTGCCCGCCGGACAGCAGATCGGCATGGTCGCCATCGACTTCGCCGCGCGGCGGCGGATGCGGGTCAACGGCCTGCTCACCCGGGTCGACGGCGGGCTGCACATCGAGGTCGAGCAGGCCTACGGCAACTGCCCGCAGTACATCAACCCGGCGCACCGCTTCCCCGCCGTCCCGCCGCCCTCCCTGGCCAACCGCGCCGGTCTGATCACCGCCGCCGACACCTTCTTCCTCGGCACCCTCCACCCCCTGCGCGGCGCCGACGCCTCCCACCGCGGCGGCCCCGCCGGCTTCGTCCACCTCGACGGCGACGACCTGTGGTGGGACGACTTCCCCGGCAACAACATGTTCAACAGCCTCGGCAACATCGCCGTCTCCGACGAGACCGCCCTGCTGTTCCTCGACTTCGAGACCGGCGCCCGGCTACACCTGTCCGGGACCGCCCGCATCGAGTGGACCGGCACCGACCGTCGGGTTCGGTTCACGACGCAGGCCCGCGCCTAGCTCACACCCCCACCCAACCCGGGGGCCGGCCCCGCTCCAGCATATCGAGCGGGGGCCGCGGCCGGGTGGGGCGAAGATCGGGATGTGGACAGCTCGGCCCCTGTGGACAAACCCGGAAGCAGCAGGTCAGCCCATGGACTTCTGGCCGTCGATGGTCTCGCGGATGATGTCGGCGTGGCCGGCGTGCTGGGCGGTCTCGGCGATGACGTGCATCAGAACGCGGCGGATGGACCAGCTGGCGTTGGGCGGGAACCAGGGGGCGACGGGCAGCGGCCAGCTCTGGTTGAGGTCGACGCCGGAGGAGATGAGGGCGTCGGTGCGCTGGGCGGTGGCCTCGTAGTCGGCGAGCAGGCCGTCGAGGGTTTCGCCGGGCAGCATGCGGAAGCTGGAGAGGTGGCCCTCGACGTCGGTGCCAGGGTGGGCCTCGGGGCCGCCCACGGCGAAGTCGTACCAGCCCTTCTCGGCCCGGGTGACGTGCTTGATGAGGCCGCCGAGGCAGAGCTGGCTGGCGGTGGGGGTGAGCGCGGCCTGCTCGTCGGTGAGGCCCTGGACGGTGTAGCGGAGGAAGAAACGGTGCTTGCCCAGGGTCTCCAGCAGCTCGGCGTGCTCGCCGGTCAGCGTCTGCTCGGTGGTGGTCATCGTGGGCCCCTCTCGTGGTGTTTTCCCTGTTGAGAACCACACTAGAAGGGATTGCGGACAGCTTCTGTCCTCGATTCCGGACGGTTTTGGTAGTCCGGTAGATCGATGGCGTTGGAGACGTCGCGGATCTCGGCCCGGACCTTGTCCATGATCTTGGAGGTGCCGGGCAGGTAGGGCATCAGGCGCATCATCGTGCTGTTGAGCCAGAGGGTGAACCGCGAACCGGCCACCATGCGCTTGATGTTGCTGGACTGCTTCTGGTTGAGGGTGACGAAGTGCCGCATTCGTTGCTCGTACGCCGCGAAGGCGGACTTGTGGTCACCGCCGGCGGCGGCGAGTTCACCGGCCAGCACGTAGGCGCCGACGAGGGCGAGGCTGGTGCCCTGGCCGGACGCGGGCGACGGGCCGTAGGCGGCGTCTCCGACCAGCGCGACCCGGCCGGTGGACCAGGACTCCATCTCGACAACGCTCAGGTCGTCGAAGAAGAAGTCGGGCGCGGCGGGCATGGCGTCGAGCAGCTGGGGCGCGATCCAGCCGTGCGGGGCGAAGACCTCGGCCAGGATCTGCTGCTGGCGGGCGGTGTCCCGCCGCCCGTACTCGACGTCCGGCGAGGCGAACATGAAGGCGGCCTTGGCTTCGGTGTCCTGCCGGGTGCTGTAGACGTTGAGGGTCCGCCCCTTCTCGGCCTGGATGGTCTCCCAGCGGTCCAGCTCCAGCAGGTTGGGCACGCTGAAGATGGCGATGTGGTGGCCGAGGGAGCGCAGGAAGCGCTCCTCCGGCCCGAAGGCCAGACCCCGGACGGCGGAGTGCAGGCCGTCGGCGCCGATCACGAGGTCGAACCGCCGTGGCAGGGACCGTTCGAAGGTGACGGCGACGCCGCGCTCGTCCTCGGTCAGTGCGGTGATCGAGTCGCCGTAGACGTATTCGACGCCCTCGGTGGCGGTGAGCAGGATGCGAGCCAGGTCGCCGCGCAGGATCTCGACGTCGGTGGGCTCGCGGAAACCGACTGTGTCGGCGTCCATCTCCACGACGGTGCGGCCGCGGCGGTCGACGAACGCACCGCCACGCATGTCGGTGTGGTGCCGGCGAACCTCGTCCACGAGGCCCATGCGCTCCAGCACCTCCATGGCCCGACCGCGCACGTCGATCTTGTAGCCGCCGGGGCGGGGCGCGGGTGCGCGCTCCACGACGGTGACGGTGTAGCCGTGTTCACGCAGCCAGTAGGCGAGGGCCGGGCCGGCGATGCTGGCCCCGGAGACCAGGATGTTCTTCGTCATGCCGCAGACTCTGCGGCGGCCGGTTCACCAGTCGCTCACGAAGCGCTCACGGAGCCGGTGAAGCGTCTGCTCCCAGGTGAGCGCGCCGCCGGCCAGCCACTGCTCGGCGACGGCCGCCATGGGCAGGTTCTGCCTGGCCAGGGCCTCGTCACGGGCCCGCTCGTAGTGCTCACGGGCCCGGTCGGCATCGCCCTGCGCGGCGGCGATCGCGCCCAGCCCGCACAGGATCCGGGAGCGGATCTCGGCGGCAACGATCGGCCCGGCCTGGCATTCGGCGAGCGCCCGCTCGTGCAGCTCACGGGCAGTGGCCAGGTCGCCGGCCAGCCGGGCGATCTCACCGAGACCCCGGTGCGCGGAGGCTGTCGTCGGCTGGAGACCGAGACCCGCCACCTGCTCGTAGCTGGCCCGCGCGGCGGCGACCTCGCCGAGCCGCACGAGGTTGTCGGCCCGGCGGCACTGCAACTCGGCCGCGTCCTCGGCGTCACCGAGCTGGCCGATCACCTCGATCGCCTCGTCGATCAGCGCCAGCGACGCGGCCGGATCTCCTTCCAGCGCGGCGATTCCGGCGAGCTGGTCGACCGTGTTGGCGATGCCCCACCGGTCCCCCACGTCCCGGAACAACGCGCACGCCTGCTCGAAACAGGACCGGGAGACGGCCAGCTCGCCGTGGTAGAGGGTCCGCAGGCCTTCGGCCGTCCGCAAGAACGCGCGTGACCACAGGTCGTCGCCGAAGATCTCCATGGTGACCTCTTCGGCGGTGCCGATCATCGTCCACAACATCACCAGGTACGGGAAGCGCAGCTGCAATCCCGGCCGCCGTAGCAGCTCCGCGGCCCGGTCGACGCGCACGTCGACATTGACCGCACAGAGCAGGTACTCCTCGTCGAGGCCGGGCGGGACTTCCTTGCCCAGCAACGTCATCAGCTCGGTCACGAGGGCGATGCCGTCACTGCGCAGGCCGCGGAGATAGAGGTACCACGTCGTGTTGGCGGCCAGTCGGAGCGCGATCTCCGGGTCCGCGCCGACCGCCCACCGCAGGGCCGACATGAGGTTGGCGTGCTCGGCGGTCAGCCGGGCCATCCAGGTCAACTGCTCGCCAGTACGCAGACACGGCTCGGCCTCCTCGGCGAGCCGGAGGAAGTGCTCGGCGTGCTGGCGGCGAGCCCGGTCGCTCTCGTCGTCGAGCTGGTCGGCGCAGAACGCGCGGACGGTCTCCAGCATCCGGTAGCGGCCGGCATTGACCTCGACCAACGACTTGTCGACCAGGCCGGCGAGCACGTCCGCAGACCGGCCGCAGACCTCCTCGGCGGCGGAAAGCGTTGCCCCGCCGGCGAAAACCGACAGCCGCCGGGCCATGGTGCGCTCGTCGTCGTCGAGCAGGTCCCAACTCCAGGCGACCACCGCACGCAGCGTCTGGTGCCGGGGCTCGGCGGTGCGGTCGCCGTGCGAGAGCTTCCGCAGCCGGGCCTGCACCTCGTCCAGCTCGAACGACCGCAGCCGGGCCGCCGCGAGTTCGATGCCCAGCGGCAGCCCGTCGACCGCCGCGCAGACCTGGCCGACGGTCTCGGGGTCGAGCCGGTAGCCCGGGCGGACCGCGTGGGCGCGCTCCTCGAACAGGCGGATCGTGTCCGGGCCGGCCAGTGGCGGCAGCGGGCAGAGCGATTCCCCAGTGATGCCAAGGGCTTCACGACTGGTCGCCAGGATCCGCAGCCCCGCGCAGGCGGCCAACAGCCGTCGGACCAGCCGGGCCGCGCCGTCGATGACGTGCTCGCAGTTGTCCAGGACCAGCAGGATGCCCCGGTCGGCGAGGCCGGCGACCAGGCGGGCCACCGGATCCGGGGCCTCGCCGCCGCCGAACAGCCCGCCGTCACGCAGCCCCAACGCGCCGATCACCGCCTGCGGCACCTGGGCCGAATCGCCGAGCTCGGCCAGCTCGACGAAACACACCTCAGCCACCCGACGGGCGAACTCGATGGCCAGGCGGGTCTTGCCCGCGCCGCCGGGGCCGATGATCGTCACCAGCCGCGCGGCCCGCAGCGCCTCGCTGACCTGGCGGATTTCCTTGTCCCGCCCGACAAAGCTGGTCAACTGGGCCGGCACGGGACGCATCGGGTTGGCACCGCACAGCACGGCCAGGTGAGCCTCAGCCAGCTCGGCTGACGGGTCGGCGCCGAACTCGTCGGCCAGGGTTCGGCGGGCGTCATCGAAGCTGGCCAGCGCCTCGGCCTGGCGGCCATCCGCCGCCAACGCCCGCATGAGCTGGCCACGAAGTCGTTCGCGGTACGGGTTTTCCGCTGCCAGCTGGCGAAGTTCGGCGACGTCGGGCTGGCCGAGGGCCAGGTCGGTCTCGATGCGGTCCTCGATCGCCGACAGTCGCAGGTCGTCGAGGCGGACGGTCGGGGCCGGGCCACGCCACAATTCCAGGGCCTCGACCAAAGCCTTGCGGGCATTGGCGTGGTCGCCCAGGGCGAGCAGTTGCCGGCCCTCGGTCGCCAGGCGCTCGAAGCGATGCGCGTCAACCTCGTCGGAATCGAGGCTCAGGACGTAGCCGGCCGGATGCCGTGCCAGGCTGCCCTCAGGCAGCAGGGGCCGGATCCTGGACACCTGCGACTGCAAGGCATGGTGGGCATTTCCGGGCGGCTCCGTGCCGTAGACGGCGTCGACCAGCTGGTCGACGGACACCGGCCGGCCGACGTTCAGCGCCAGCGCGGCCAGCAGGGCCCGCGGCCGGGAACCGCCGAGGGCCATCGGGCTCCCGTCGGGCCCCCACAGCTCGACCGCGCCGAGCACACCGATCCGCACCCGGACATTCTGCTTGCTCAGGACGCCGATCGAGGCCGGAATCCCTCAACCACCAGCGTCAGCAGGTTCTCGGCGTGGCTGCGGTCGCTCGACTCGGTGACCATGGCGATGGCGTTGGCCAGGGTCAACAGGTCGTCGAGCCGAAGGTCGCCCCGGATGACGCCGGCCTGCTGCGCGTCCTGGAGCAGGGCGGTGGCCACCTCTCCGACCGCGGCCCGACAGGCCGCGACGAACACGGAGTCCTCGCTGTCGCCGGCGACGAACGCGGCGGCCAGGCCGTTTCGGGTTCGGACGTGGTGGATGTAGGCGTGCAGCCACGACTCCAGCGCGTCGGTCGAGCTGCCCCGCAGCTTTTCCCCGATGACACAGAGCTTTTCGACCTCGTCGACGCACACCGCGACGAGCAGGTCGCGTCGGTGCGGGAAATGGCGGTACAGGGTCGCGTTGCCCACGCCCGCCCGACGGGCGATCTCGTCCAGCGAGGCGTCCGGACCGCCGGCGGCGAAGACCTCAGCCGCGGCGGCCAGCACGGCCTCGTAATTGCGCCGCGCGTCCGCCCGCAGCGGCGGGTGGATCAGCCGGGCCAACTCGGCCCGGGTCGAGCCGGCGATCGACGGCGGCACGGCGGCCTCCTTGCCAACTGGGGAGTTCCCCACTTACGGTACTACACAGCAACCGGGGAACTCCCCAGTTATCGCCGACAAGGAGGCCGCACCCGATGTACAAGAAGCTCTCGTTCCTCAGGAAGCGGGCCGGCATGGCCACCGAGGACTTCATCGACTACTACGAGAACCACCACGTCCCGCTGATCCTCAGCCTCGCGCCGACCCCGGACGTCTACAAGCGGCACTACGTGGTGTGGGGCGACACCCTCAACATCCGGGAGGACGAGCTCGACTTCGACGTGATGTCGGAGATCGCCTTCCCGGACCGCGCGGCCTTCGACGCCTGGCTCGCCGCGCTGGGCGCCGCCGGCACCCGCGTCCCCGACGACGAGGCGAGGTTCCTCGACCGCTCCTACCTCCGGTCCTTCGCCAACGACGAACGCGTGACCTCGGAAAACGTTTTGTCGTAGCGTGGACGGGAGAGGCAACGATGCTGGTTGTGCGGAATGCCGGGCTCGACGACGTCGCACCCGTCCGCCGGTTCGGCGAGAGAGTGATTCCGCCTGTACGTCGACCCCGAACATCGCGGTCACGGACTGGGTCCGCGACTGCTGGTGGCCCTCATCGAGCAGCTGCCGACCGACGCGGATCGGCTGTGGATCGAGCATTTCGCGGCCAACGAGCGGGCCGGGGCGTTCTACGAGCGGCAGGGCTACGCGGTGGAACGGATCGAGCCGAGTCCCGACGGGGACCCGGCTCGATCGGTGGTGTGGCGGGCGCGCCGGTTGTGACCGACGCGCCGATCACGGTCAGGGGCTGACGGCGGTGCCCACGGTGTAGCCGTACGGCAGGGACGCGAAGGTCTGCGCCCCGCCGGCGCTGGTGTTGCTGAGGACGTTGACCGTGCCGGTGACGGCGGTGCCCGCGGCGGCGGTCGGCTTCAGCGTTGCGGTGAGCAGCGCGGAAGTGCCGGCGGGCAGGTAGACCGGGGTGCCAGCGGTGATGTCGGAGCCGGTGGGGCTGAGCCGGAAGGTGCGACCGACGCCGGTGGTGTTGGCGACCCGGAAGTACAACGCGGTGCTCGACTGGGCGGCGACCTTGCTGCCCACGGCCGGCAGGTTGTAGGCGACGGCGTCGGATCGGTTGTAGCCGACGGTGCCGTGCACCTGCTGCGTGAACTCCTTGCCGCTCTCGGTCAGCTTGAGCATGACGTCGATCTCCCACCGCCCGGGCTTGGGGTTGGCGGTGACGAGCGCGGCGTCGCCGACGGGCTTGTCCGAGCCGATGCCCTGCACGGTGGTGGCCGGCGTGGCGTCGGTGGTGACGACCTTGCCGTCGGGGTCGATCAGGTAGTACGCGATGCCGTTGTCGGCACTGGCATCCGCGGTGTGGAAGCTGACGTCCAGGTCCTTCTTGCCGGCCGGCACGTCGATGTTGAGCGTGCTGATCTGGCCGACCTGCCGGCCGACGGAGCTGGTGATGTCCGTGGTGAACGAGCCGCCGGCCGACGGCACCAGGGTGCGGCGGGCCACCGGCAGCGACGTGGTGGCACCGTTGGCGGCCACGAACTGCACCGACTCGGGGTGGTCACCGGGAGCCGTCGGCATGGCCACATTCAGGGCCACATCAGCGGATCCGTGCGCGGGGATGGTCACCGGACCGGTCGCCGGCGTGGTGACGTAGTGCTGGCCGGTGGCCCGGAACGAGATGTCGCCGCGGTAGGAGCCCGGCACGTTCGGCGGGGACTGGAGATGCGCCCGGCCATTGGCCCACAGGATCTTCGCGGTCCAGGTGCCGGCGGTCGGGGCGGCCACCTCGACGTGCTGGATGTTGGAGACGGTGCCGAACTTGGCGCTGCCCGTTGGGGCGGTGCCGTAGTCGTAGGAGATCTGGCTCAGCCGGCCCTTGGGGTCGACCAGGGTGAACGAGAGAATGGTGCCGTTGGCGGGATCCGGGATGATCATGTCGGCGTTGAGCCGGTCGAGTCCCTTGGGCACGTCGAAGGTGATCGGCGAGGCGGCGGTGGCCCCGGCCGCCGGCACGGGCAGGCTCGGGTCCGGCGCGCTGACCGGCTCGGTGACGGTGGCGCCGATCTGCTTGGCCGCACCCAGTTCCCGGTACGTCCCGGTGACGGTGGTCGGCAGCGCGCCGGCGTTGTAGAGGTTCACGGTCTGCGCGCTGACACCGGCGTTGGCGGTGATGTCCAGTTGGGACGGTGACGGCACGAGGGCCGGGGCGTCGGAAACCAGGGTGCTGCCCGGTTCCTGTTGGGCGGCCCGCACCGCGGCGTACACGTTGAGCAGGCCGGCGCCCTGCTGGTCGGCGGGCGCGCCGACGTCCTGGGCGGTGCCGGTGAGGATCTGCTTGATCAGCGCCGGGGTCGGCTTCACGCCGTGGTGGGTGTCGGCGTAGGCCTGGATGACGTCGGCGACCGCGCCGGCCACCAGCGGGCACGACTCGCTGGTGCCGCCGAAGGCCTCGGTCAGGGTG
The DNA here is from genome assembly GCF_018263855.1 of Kutzneria sp. CA-103260. Taxonomy (GTDB): domain Bacteria; phylum Actinomycetota; class Actinomycetes; order Mycobacteriales; family Pseudonocardiaceae; genus Kutzneria. The sequence goes on from NZ_CP073318.1 coordinate 8,131,090, forward strand.
TTGGTCGGGCAGTCCGAACCGGTCGGGCTGCACGCCGCCTCGCCGCCGTAGCCGGGCGCGACCAGGTCCACGACCCGGTTGTTGGGCGCGGTGCCGCCGGAGGACAGCGGCGTGATGTCGTTGTTGATCCAGGAGTCGTAGCCGTAGGCCTGGCTGGTCAGGCGCAGCGTGTTGGTCGCGCCTACGGCGATCACCTGCGGGTCGGTGGCCGGCGAGGACACCGTGCCGGAGACGCCGCTGTCACCGGAGGAGACGACCACTGTGACACCGGCCGCGACCGCGGCGTCGTTGGCCGCGTAGAACACCGAATAGCGGCCGGGGCGCGGGGTGTAGCCGTAGGACTCGGAGATCACGTCGGCGTGCTCGGTCACCACCGCGTGGTCGATGCCGGCGACGACCTGCGACTCGTAGTGGACCTGGCCCGAGGCGCTGGGCGGGGTGTCGATCAGCGAGGAGTCGACCAGCGACGCGTCCGGGGCGACGCCCTTGATGCGGAAGGTGCAGCCGGCCGGCAGGCCCGAGTAGGGCAGCTCCTTGCTGAAGTCGTAGGTGACCAGACCCTGGCCGGCCACCGAGGAAGCGTCGCCGTAGTACTCGCCGTCGCTGTCGTCCTCGTTCGGGTTCGGCGCGTCGATGACCACGTGCGAGCCGTCCGGCCGGACGAAGTTCGGGTTGCCGGCCAACTGGTTCATGCCGTCGATGGCGACCAGCACGCCCTTGCCGGTGGCGATCTTCGAGGCCTGCTCGACATCGCCGGGCCGGTCGGTCTCGACCTTGTCGACCGACAGGGCCTCCGGCTCCAGCAGCGGGTGCGTGGGGTCGGTCGGGCACAGCTTCTGGCTCAGCTTGGCCGCCGGGGCCTTCGGCGTCTGCGCCGGGGTGTCCACCGGCATCGGCTCGTCGGGCACGATCTGCTGCACGGCCGGGTTGGCCCGCAGCCGGTTCACCTCGGCCGCGGACAGGTGCGCGGCGACCGCGTTGACGCTGACCAGCTGGGTGACATCGGTGCCACCATTGGCTTTTATGTCCGAAACGACCGACTGCTGGTCGGTGTGGGTGGTCGCGGTGCGCTGCGAGCTCTGCGCCCGTAACTTGAGGTCGCCGTGCTGGTTGGCCAGCACCACGATGACTCGTCCGCCGTCCGCGGCGCCGTCGACCGCGGGGGCCAGCGGCACCGGCGCCGCGGCCGCGACACCGTTGCCCAGCAAAGCCAGGGCCGCGCTCATGGACAGGGTTGTCGCCGCTGTGAGCAGGCGATATCTATTCACGGGAGACACCTCGGGCAGTCGTCGCCGAATGATCGTCAACGGCCAGTCAAACTCGCCCGCCCGAGGCAAAACAAGCGACGATCGGAGCTGTTTTCGCCGCTCGGACACGACTAGCGTGCCGCGGACGGCAGCCCGAAGGTGATGGTCTCCCTTGCGGTTTCCCGCTCCTCCACCCGCACTGGGCCGAAGCGGCGAAGCCATTGCACCACTTCGTCCACCAGCTCGGGCGGGGCCGACGCGCCGGCGGTGAGGCCGACCACCCGCACCCCGGCCAGCCAGGATTCCGATATGCCCGAAATATCATCCACCAGGTATGCCGGCGTGCCCATCCGCCGCGCGACCTCGACCAGTCGCACGGAGTTGGACGAATTGGCCGACCCCACCACCAGCACCAGGTCGGCCTCGTCGGCCACGGCGGCCAGCGACCGCTGCCGATTGGTTGTGGCGTAACAGATGTCGTCGCTGCCGGGGCCGCGCAGGGCCGGGAACCTGGCCCGCAGCGCGTCCACCACCGCGGTCGTCTCGTCGACGGCGAGCGTGGTCTGGGTCAGGTACGACACCCGGGACGGGTCCTCGACCTCAAGCGTGGCAACGTCTTCGGCGGTCTCAACCAGCACCATCCGGTCGGGGGCCTCGCCGAGGGTGCCCTCCACCTCCTCGTGCCCGGCATGGCCGATGAACACCACGGTGTCGCCGCGGGCGGCGAAGCGCCGGGCCTCGGAGTGGACCTTGGTCACGAGCGGGCAGGTGGCGTCGACGACGTCCAGGCCGCGGTCGACGGCCTCGGAGCGGACCGCCGGCGAGACGCCGTGCGCGGAGAAGACCACCGTGGCCCCGGCCGGAACCTCGGTGAGCTCGTCGACAAAAACCGCGCCGCGACCGCTGAGGTCGGCCACCACATGGGTGTTGTGCACGGTCTGCTTGCGCACGTAGATCGGGCCGCCGCGGCGCGCCAGCAGTTGCTCGACGATCTCGATTGCCCGGTCCACGCCCGCGCAGAACGACCGCGGCGAGGCCAGCAGCACAGTCCGTTCAGTGGTCACGACGGGTCACCATCCTGGCCAGCGTGTCCAGCTCGGCGGCGGCGCGGGCCACCGGGGCCCCCTGCGCCAGTTCCGCCAACGCCAGATCGAGTTGGTCGACCGCTTCCCGCTGGGCCCACGACCGCCCACCAGCCAGCTCGACCAACTCGGCGGCGCGGGCCAGCTCCACCTCGGACAGCTCGTCCTGCCGTCCGTACAACGCGGCCAGTTCGTCGGCGGCCGGCAGGCCCGAGGTCAGCGCGGCCACCACCGGCAGGGACTTCTTGCGGCTGACCAGATCCGAGTGCGCGGACTTGCCGGTCACCCGCGGATCTCCCCAGATGCCAAGGAGATCGTCGACCAGTTGGAAGGCCAGCCCCAGGTGCTCGCCGAACACGCGCATGTGCTCGACCTGCTCGGCGGTGCCGCCGCCGTACAGCGCCCCGATGGCAGTGGAGCAGGCCAGCAGCGCGCCGGTCTTCTCCCCGGCCATGGACAGGCATTCCGACAGGTCCACATCGGACCGTTCCTCGAAGGACACGTCCTCGCACTGCCCCTCGACCAGGTCCTGCACGGCGGAGCTGATCATGCGCATGGCGTCCTGGGCGCGGGCGTGCCCGCTGCCGGCCAGCACGTCGAAGGCCAGCGTGAGCAGCGCGTCGCCGGCCAGGATGGCCGAGCTGATGCCGAACACGGTCCACGCGGTCGGCCGGTGCCGCCGGCTGACGTCCCGGTCCATCACGTCGTCGTGCAGCAGCGAGAAGTTGTGCACCATCTCCACCGCGACGGCCGCCGGCACCGCGTCCACAATGGACCCTCCGACGGCCTCGGCGCACAGGGCGGCCAGCGCCGGCCGGATGGCCTTGCCGGCGTCGCCGTCGCGGGGCGTGCCGTCGGCGTCCCACCATCCGTAGTGGTAGCCGGCGACGCGGCGCATGGACGTGGGCAGCGTGTCCACCGCCGCCCGCATCGCCGGATCCACCACGCCACGGCTCCAGGCCAGCACCTCACGGGCCGACCTGGGCTGCGAGATCACATCGATGGGAATCACTCCCTCGGTCACGAGGCGAACATCCGCACCGCGGACGTGCCGAATCCGGTGGGCAGCGCGAAGCCGCGGCCGCCCCTGGACCGGACCAGCTCGGCGGATCCGTATCGGGCGGTCGTGCGGTGCCAGTCGAGGATCGCGGCCATCCAGTCCTCCAGCTCGCGGACGTAGCCGTCCACCGCCCGGCGCTGCTCGGCGGTGAAGCCGAACTCCTCGCACAGCGTGGGAATCTCGTGGTCGCGGGTGCGGACGAACTGCTCGATCCGCGCGGTGGCCAGGTCGTTGACGATCGCGACGGCCTGATCCTTGCCGCAGCCGAGGAAGTTCTCCACGACCAGGACCATGTTCATCAGCTCGCCGTCGAACTCGATCTCCTTCTGGTACGAGAAGACGTCGTTGACAAAGCACGCCTGGTCCATCGCCGAGCACTCGAGGCCGCGCAGCTGGCTGGTGGCGAAGAACTCCGCCGGGATGAGCTCGGCGCGGCCGAACCCGGCCAGGCTCATCGTCGGCAGCGAGCCCCAGGTCTCGCGCCGCATCTCGATGTAGTCCACCGGATCCGGGATCCGGTTCTGCTGGTGGTGATCGGCCTCCCAGAGCCAGGACTCGAACAGGCGCTCCAGGGACCGCCGGAACTGGGCGCGGTGCTGGTCGGCCAGCGGCAGGGCGGTGCGCAGCCACAGGTCGGCCAGGCCGCGCTCGTAGGCGTTGGCCGGCGACGGCATGGTCGCACAGTCCAACGGCGCGAACTCCAGGCTGCGCGCCACGAACGCGCGCGGGCCGACGACGTCCCTGGTGTGGAAGAACAGCATCGGGAACAGGTCGTCGGCGTAGGTGCCCCAGATCGTCCACTCAGTGGCCAGGTCCAGCTCGTCCTGACCGGCGTCCGGGTGGAGGCCGGCGCAGCAGCGCGCGAAGTCGAAACCGGCCAGTTGCCGGTCGGTCCACACGCCCTCGGTGGTCATGCCCATCGTCCGGGCCCACTCGGTCGTGTGCCGGCGGGCGTTGTCCAGCAACGGGTTCACCCGCAGGGTGAACGGCATGGTGAACTCGGGCAACGAGGTCGGGCCGACCGCGTGCGGGGTGTGGGTGAACCGGTTGAAGCGCTTGGGAATCCCGAACCGCGCGCCGAGGGTACCCAGCCCGGTCGGGCCGCCGGGCACCCAGCCGGCCTTATCGGCGTTGGAATTCATGTAGCGGCTGGAGCGCATGTGCCACTCGTGGCCGCCGGACTGCCAGTCCTGCAAGCCGCGGGCGTAGACCAGCACGGCCATCCGCTCGTCCGGCCGCAGGTGGTACTCGTCGAACAGGATCGGCAGCTCGGTAAACACGGTGTGCTCGAACTGCTGCATCCGCGAGGAGATCAGGTCGTTGGTGGCCTCGGCCGCCTCCTGGGCGGTGCAGCCCAGCGCGGTCTCCAGCACCAGGACCATGTTGGCATTCTCGCCTTCCTCCTCCACCTCACGCTGGTAGGAGAAGACGTCGTTGCGCAGGTGCACGCCGTCGGCGAAGGTGTCGCGCAGCACCCGCAGCGGCCGGGTGCGGGCCACCGAGTCCGGCACCTCGGCGCCGACCGCGACCTCGACCAGGTTGGCCGACCACGGCGCGCCGCCGACCTTGCGGCGCATCTCGATGTAGTCGATCGGGTTGGCCACCCGGCCCTCGTCGATGTTGATGATCTCCCACATGCACTCGACGAGCAGGTTGAGCGTGCTCTCGATGAAGCGAACCTTCCACTCCTGGGACATCATCGGGATGGTGCGTTCCCACAGGTCCGTCAGCCCGGCCTCGACCGGGTTGGTCGGCGTGGCGGTGATCGCGCCGTGCAGCGGCATGAACTCGCGCAGGCCGTCCAGGTACTTCTTGGCGCCCTTGATGTCCTTGGGCTTCTTGTACAGCTCCAGGAAGTGGTCGTCGAAGAAGAAGACCCAGACGTACCAGTCGGTGATCAGGTTGAGGATCTCGCCGGAGCACTCGGGATGGGTGTACGCGCACAGCAGCGCGTAGTCCATCGCCTCCAGCTTGGCCGGCGACCAGATGATCTCGCCGCCCTCGAAGGCCGGGGTGTCGATCATGTCGAAGTCGCGCGCCCACTGGCGGGTGTGGACGCGCGCCCCCTCCAGGTTCGGGTTCAGCCGCGCAGGGTGAACCAGGTAGAACTCAGGCAGTTCGAACGGCTGTGCCATCGTGGGTGGACCTCAGTTCCCCAGCTCGACGTCTTCCAGCACGCCCAGCGCGTCGGGCACCAGCACCGCGCACGAGTAGTAGGTGGAGACCAGGTAGGACATGATCGCCTTCTCGTTGATGCCGGTGAAGCGCACCGACAGGCCCGGCTCACGCTCGTCCGGGATGCCGGTCTGGTGCAGGCCGATCACGCCGTTGTCGTCCTCGCCGGTGCGCATGGCCAGGATGGACGTGGTGTTGGTGTCGGGGTCGATCGGGATCTTGTCGCACGGCAGGATCGGCACCCCGCGCCAGGACAGCATCGCCTTGCCGTCCACCACGACCGGCGCCGGGTAGATGCGGCGCGCGGTGAGCTCGCGGCCGAACGCGGCGATGGCCTTGGGGTGGGCCAGGAAGAACTTCGTCTTGCGCCGGCGGGACACCAGCTCGTCCATGTCGTCCGGGGTGGGCGGGCCGCTGCGCGGCAGCACCCGCTGCTTGAGGTCGACGTTGTGCAGCAACCCGAACTCCGGGTTGTTGAGCATGTCGAACTCCTGGCGCTCCCGCAGCGCCGCGATGGTCAGCCGCAACTGCTCCTGCACCTGGTCGTGCGGCCCGTTGTAGAGGTCGGCGACACGGGTGTGGATGCGCAGCATGGTCTGGCCGACGGCCAGCTCGTACTGGCGGGGCGACAGGTCGTAGTCCACGAACGTGCCGGGCACCGTGTACTCGCCGGAGCCGCCGGAGGCCAGCTCGATCGCGGCCTCACCGTGCTTGTTCTGCGCCAGCGCCGTGCCGGCGCGCAGCCGCTCCACGTGCGCCCGCAACGACTCCGAGCCGGCCAGCAGCGGGCCGAGCTGGTCGCGGGACATCGTCAGCACGATGCACCGGGTGGCGGCCCGCACCGTGTACTCCCACGGCCCGGGCGACTCCTCCATCATCTGCTGGCCGAAGTACTCGCCCTCGGCGAGGTTGCCCAGCCGGGTCTCGTCGCCGTACTTGCCGGTGCCGACCATCTCGGCGCGGCCGTAGGCGATCAGGAAGCCGGCCTCGCTCGGGTCGCCCGCGGCCACGATGGTCTCGCCGGCGGAGAACTCGCGCTGCACCAAGCGATCCGCGATGGCGTGCAGCACGGCGGTGTCCTCGAAGCCCCGGTAGAGCGGGAGCTCGGTCAGCGTCTCGGGGATGATCCGGACCGCGGAACCGGTGTTGGTGAAGGCGACCCGGCCGGAGCCGACCGGGAAGGTGAGCCGGCGGTTGACCCGGTAGACGGCGCCCTTGGCCTCGGCCCAGGGCAGCATGTGCAGCAGCCAGCGGGGCGTGATCGCCTGCATCTGCGGCACGGACTTGGTCGTCGTGGCCAGCTGCCGCGCGGCCGCTGTGCCAAGACTCAACTGGGTGGAGGCCGGGTCCAGGGTCTCGGTCACGACGAGGTGCTCCAATCACGAACGGTTGACACAGGGTGGTTTGTGCGTCTCCAAGACCGGCAAACCAGCGCGCCCGACGTCGCCAACGGCAGCAAACCGGTCGGGTTTGCCGCCGTTGGCGACTGTCCGGCGGGGGTTTGTGGTGCTTGGAGACACCCAAACCCGGGTGGGCAGGTCAGTTGGCGCCGAGCTGGACGTCCTCGAGAATGCCCAGCGCGTCCGGCACCATCACGGCGCACGAGTAGTAGGCGCTGACCAGGTACGAGATGATCGCCTTCTCGCTGATGTTCATGAAGCGCACCGACAGGCCCGGCTGGTACTCGTCGGGCAGCCCGGTCTGGTGCAGGCCGACCACACCCTGGGTGTGCTCGTCGCCGGCGCGCATCAGGATGATCGAGCTGGTGCGCTGCTCGGTGATCGGGATCTTGTTGCAGGGCAGGATCGGCACGCCGCGCCAGGCCGGCACCTGGTGGCCGTTGAAGTCGACGTTGCCCGGGTAGATGCCGGCCCTGGTGCATTCCTGGCCGAACGCGGCGATCGCCCGCGGGTGCGCCAGGAAGACCGTCGGCGCCTTCCACACGGTGGCCAGCAGCTCGTCCATGTCGTCCGGTGTCGGCGCGCCGCCGCGGGTGTGGATGCGCTGGCTGAAGTCGGCGTTGTGCAGCAGGCCGAAGTCACGGCTGTTGACCAGCTCGTGCTCCTGGCGCTCGCGCAGGGCCTCGATGGTCAGGCGCAACTGCTGCTCGGTCTGGTTCATCGGCTGGTTGTAGAGGTCCGCGACGCGGCTGTGCACCCGCAGCACGGTCTGCGCGACGCTGAGCTCGTACTCGCGCGGCGCGGCGTCGTAGTCGACGAACGTGCCGGGCAGGTCGGGCTCACCGGTGTGGCCGGAGGCGACGTTGATGGCCGCCTCGCCGCTGTCGTCACGGCCGAGCGCGGCGTTGGCCTGGAACAGCACGATCTGCTCGCGCAGGGCCGCGGACTGGTCGCACAGCGCCTGGAAGTCGGCGCGGCTGAGCGACAGCACGGTGGCGCTGGTGACCGCCCTGGCGGTGAAGTCCCAGTTGGCGTCCGGGTCCACCAGCGCGTCGGCGCCGAAGAACTCGCCGTCGGCCAGCGTGCCCAGGGCCGACTCGTCGCCGTACTTGCCGGCGCCGATCTTGTTGATCTTGCCGTGGGCGATCAGGTAGACCCGGTCGGCCGCGCTGCCGGCCTCGGCGATCACGTCGCCGGCCGAGTACTCGTGCTGGCTGAACCGGCCGGCCATGGCCTCCAGCACGTCCATCTCGTCGAAGCCGCGCAGCAGCGGGAGCTCGCCCAGCTCGGCCGGGATCACCCGGACGTCGGCGCCGACGTTGGTGAACTCGATGCGGCCGTCGCCGACGGTGTAGCTCAGGCGCCGGTTGACCCGGTACACACCGCCGTTGACCTGTATCCAGGGCAGCACGCGCATCAGCCAGCGCGAGGTGATGCCCTGCATCTGCGGGACGGACTTGGTCGTGGTGGACAGGTTCCGCGCGGCGGCGGTGCCCAGACTCAGCTGGGACTGCCCTTGCTCAACTCCGGCTCCCGGCTCCAACGTCTCCGTCACGGCGGAACAACTCCTCACCAGATCGACACAGAGGAATAGAAGAAAGAATTAGGAGGACCATTCGGCCACGACACTCGCCTTTACTCTCCAGACAATGGCGAATTAATCGCAGGCCGATATGGACGCCGACATGAGCGAAACTAGCACCGCCGTTCAGCAGACGTACAGTCGCCCGAGCGGGTGACTATTGCACGGCCGGAAGTTTGACCTTTTGTTCACCCGACCCGGCTAGCAGCGATCCACCGTCGGTAGCATCGCCCACCGATTCCACCCGGTCACCGAGCGGCAATAGGACGGCAGGGTATCGCCGCACCGCCATTCGGGTTCTCTTTACCGGCGAACCCTCGGGGGCCATAACCAGACGCTGACGACAGCGACCGGCGCGAGCTAGGTCATGGGATGTCTGTCAAATCACACCATTGAGACAAAAACCGCCAGGCCGCGGCCAATATTAGGCCGTTCGAGCGGGTGATCGTCACGCGGCGCACACCGACGGTCGTTGCTGCGTCACAAAGCAAAGGGTGACCGACCACTTACCCAACGTCACCAGATCGTGTGCCATAAGTGGCCGAGAGTCGTGCGTCCCCCCGGGAATCCATCGATCCATTCGCCACCAATACGCCACTCGGGTCAGCACCATCCGACTAAACCGCAGGTCACACGTTCGAGTGGCGCCGCCGCATTTCGACGGACCCGATGACAAAACAAGACATCGGACTGGACACGGTTGACACTTCGTCAGAACAACGGGCCGCGCGGATAGCTCTTCGCGATCACCTACGAGCACCGGGTAACGTCTGGGCCCCAGCGTCGGACGGGAGCGAGTGGATGCGGGACGGCGGCGGCACCGGCCGGCGGCTGATGCCGCGCCCGGAACGGGCCGCGAGCATCGTGGCGGCCGCGGCGCGAGCCTTCGCCCGCGGCGGCTACGCGGGCACCTCGATGGACGACGTGGCCGCCGAGGCCGGCGTCACCAAGATCATTCTGTACCGGCACCACAAGACCAAGAAGGACATCTACACCGCCGCGCTGGACACCACCTGGCAGCGGCTGGTGGACAGCTCCCAGCTCGGCTACGACACCGAGGCCGGACTGCGCGGCCTGCTGGCGGCGGCCCGGCGCGACGCGGCCGGCTTCACCCTGCTGTTCCGGCACGCGGTCCGAGAACCGGAGTTCGCCGAGTACGCCCAGCAGCTGGTGGCCCAGACAGTGCAGGTGGCCGAGGAGACCCTGGCCGACTCGGTGCGGGACCCGCGGCTGCGGGCCTGGCTGGCTCGGGGCGTGACCGATCTGGTCCTCAACTCGGTGTTGGAGTGGATCACCACTGGTGACCCGGACCGCGACGACGAGGCCGCCGGCCTGCTGTTCCAGACCGCGGCGGCGGTCATTGTCCACCACCGGTCAAGGGCGGTCCCGCACCCCTCAACACGACGATCGGATGGACTTCGCGAAACTGTATACTGAGCAGTTGCTCAAGGAGTACTGTCGGGCCTCCACGGTCAAATCTGGGGAGGTGACAATGGCGACTGGCCAATTCCCGGCGGATGACGCCGAGACCGCCGCGAACGTCTTCGCTGGAGAACTCAAGCGTTGGCGGACGCTGCGCGGGCTGTCGAGGACCACACTCGCACGACGGATGGGCTATGACCGCTCATACGTGTCCAAAGTGGAGAGTGGGGCCAAGCCGCCGTCCCGGGACTTCGCCTTTCACGCAGAGAAGGCGTTGCACTCGGGTGGTGCGCTGTACAACGCGTATCGGGAGCACAGCAGCTCGGTCGAGCGGTCCAAGGCCGACGGCCAGCTGGTGCGCGCCGCGTCGAGGCCGACGCAGCCGTACGCGGACCTGATCGTCGGCGGGGTTCCGCCGGCCGGGAGGTAGATCGGGTCACACTGCCGATCGGGAACCAGAGGCGCGAACCCCCGCCGTGCCGACTAGGACTCCCGCAAGGCGCCAGGGCGGGTCGCAGCCAGCGACCCGCCCTGGTTCTTTTCTTGGCCGAAGTTGCAGGTTTAGGAAATGTTCATCCGGTGAAGGAACCGGGCGAAGCGATTCGACTCGGGAACGCGGCCCAGATCTCCGGCGTGTAGAAGTGCCCGCCGGGCAGTTCCTCCACCCGCACCGGGCCGGCGGCCAGCTTGGTCCACCGCTGCGCGTTGGCCGCCGGGGACTTGCCGTCCTCGGCGCCGAAGATGACCTGCATCGGCGCGCTGACCACGGTGCCCGGCCGGTACCGGTAGCTGTGGCTCACCATCAGGTCGGCCCGCAGCAGCGACACGGCCATCTGCACCAGCCCCGGCTCGCTGAGCAGCTCCTGCGGCAGCTGCCCGACGGTGCTCATCCAGTGCAGCAGCTCGGCATCGGTCTGGCTGATGTGCGGTGGCTCGCCGTCGTCGCGCGGCCAGTCGGTCGGGGCCTCGCTCGCCGACACGGTCAGCACCGCCGGCCCACGACCCCGCCGCTCCGCGCGGGCCGCGACCTCGAACGCCATCACCGCGCCCATGCTGTGCCCGAACAGCTGGTACGGCCGGGTGGCGACCTCCGTGACGACGGCGTCGACCACCTCCTCGCATAGCTGCTCCCACTGCGTGGCGTACGGCTCGGTGAACCGGCCCTCCCGCCCGGGGTAGCAGACCAACACCAGCTCCACGTCGTCCGGCAGCTGCTGCACCCAGCGGCGGAACGGCGCGGTGCCGCCGCCGCTGTAGCCGATGCACATCAGCACCCGGCTGGCCTGGGGCCGCGGCCGCGGCCGGACCAAGATCTTGGCTCCCGTGCTCACGGAGACCAAAGTACCGGGGCCCGTAGCCTTGATCGGTGCGCCTGCTGCCGCCTCAGGCCCGCCGATCCGCCGTCGGCCTGGTCGTCCTGTCCGTTGTCGTGGTCGCTGTGGGGGCGGCGCTCTACCACGGCCAACAACGAGCCGGCCGGCTGGACGACGCCGTCGACGACTGGCTGTTCACGGTCTTCGGGCAGCACCGGGTGTTCCTCTACCAACTGCTGCACGTGGCCGACCTGCCGGTGGTGATCGCGGTGCTGGTCGTGGTGCTGGTGGCGGCGCTGATGCGTGGCCGGCCGGACATCGCGGCGCTGGCGGCGATCGGGCCGCTGGCCTCGATCGGCCTCACCGAGGCCGTGCTGAAGCCGCTGGTGCACCGCCGCTACAACTTCTTCCTGTCCTATCCCAGCGGTCACACCGTCGGCACGGCCTCGGAGTGCGCGGTGCTCGGTGTGATCCTCCTCGGCGCGACCGGGCTGACCCTTGCGCTGCGCGTGGCAATGGGCGTGCTCCTGCTGGTCGTGTGCGCGACGGTGATGCTGGCGCTGATCGTGGACGACTTCCACTACTTCACCGACACGGTCGCCGGCGCTTCCCTGTCGGTCGGGGTGGTGGCCCTGACCGCGCTGGCCGTGGACGCGGTCACGCGGCGGCGGGTGCTCGCGGCGGCTCCGGTCTGACCCCGCCGAACGGTGGATTCCCGGGACTTGCCGGAAGTTGCACTTAGGTAGCTATTTACACCGTCGCCTACCATCGCGAAAATCCTTGACCAAGGCGGACTAGCGAGGTGACGGCGTGCGAAGGCTCGCGACGACGGTGGCGGCGCTGCTGATCGTGGTCATGGCACTACCAGCGGCGGCTGCCACTACTGATTCTGTTAGCGGGACTTCTGTCAGCGGGACCCGGGAACTGCGCGGCATGTGGATCGCCAGCGTGGCCAACATCGACTGGCCGGCCAAGCCGGGCCTGCCGGTGGCGCAGCAGGAACAGGAGTACGAGAGCCTGCTGGACCGGGCCAAGGCGACCGGCGTGAACGCGGTTTTCGTGCAGATCCGGCCGACCGCGGACTCGTTCTACCCGTCCTCGCTGGAGCCGTGGTCGCAGTACCTGACCGGCACCCAGGGCCAGGATCCCGGCTACGACCCGCTGAAGTTCCTGGTGTCCCAGGCCCACCAGCGTGACCTGGAGTTCCACGCCTGGTTCAACCCGTACCGGATCAGCCTGCAGAGCGACGTGACCAAGCTGGCGCCGAACCACCCGGCCCGACTGCACCCGGACTGGGTCGTCAGCTACGGCGGGCAGCTCTACTACAACCCGGGCATTCCGGCGGTGCGGCGGTTCGTGGAGAAGGTCATTCTCGACACGACTCGGCGCTACGACATCGACGGCGTGCACTTCGACGACTACTTCTACCCGTATCCCGTTGCCGGACAACAGTTCCCCGACCAGCAGACGTTTCAGCAATACAGCGGCGGCTTCACCAACGTCACGGACTGGCGGCGGGACAACGTCAACAAGCTGATCAGCGAGCTGTCGACGCGGATCCACTCGATGAAGCCGTGGATCGCCTTCGGGGTCAGCCCGTTCGGCATCTGGCGGGACGCCCGCACCGATCCCACCGGCTCCGACACGCAGGGCGGCGTGCACGACTACGACGACCTCTACGCCGACACCAGGACCTGGATCCGCAACCGCTGGGTCGACTACATCGCGCCGCAACTGTACTGGCCGGTCGGATACACCATCGCCGACTACGGGAAGCTGCTGCCGTGGTGGGCCCACGAGGTCGCCGGCACCGGAGTGTCGCTGTACATCGGGCAGGCGGTGTACAAGATCGGGACGCCGAGCCCGGCCGCGTGGCTGGATCCCGAGGAGATGCCCCGGCACATCGCCCTCGACCGCGGCACGCCCGAGGTCAACGGCGACATCCTCTACAACACGACCACTTTGCTGGCCAATCCGCTTGGCTTCGCCGACCGGCTGCGCACCGATCTGTACGCCAAGCCGGCGATCGTCCCGGTCCGGCCGACCGTCGCCGGGCACGCCCCGCCGTCGCCGATCCTGCTGCCACTGTTCGGGAACACCCTGCACTGGCTCGGATTCGGCACGTCCTACGCCGTCTACCAGGACGGCCGGCTGCTCACCACCGTGCGTGGCACCAGCTTCGCCCTGCCCGCCGGCCGGCACCGCTACGCGGTCACCGCGCTGGACCGCACCCACCACGAGAGCCGCCCCAGCGGCACCGAGGAGTACCGATGAGCCCTGTGCACAACAGGTTGACCAGGCTCGCCATGGTGGGCACCGTCGCCGGCGCCCTCATCGCGCAGCTCACCGCCGCCCCGGCCGTCGCCGCCACCGCGGCCGCCCCAGTCGACTTCCACCAGTGGAACAGCGACTCCCAGTTCCACAGTGGACACTCCGACGGGCTGCTCGTCGGCAACGGCCTGACGATCGGCCGGCCGGCCGGCACCGTGCAGCACACCGAGCCGGATCTGGGCACCACCAAGGCGTACGACTACGGCACCTGGACCTCGCCCCGCTACAGCCAGCGGTTCGGGGCCACGCAGCTGGTCGCGTCGTGGAACGCCACCACCCCGGCCGGCACCTTCCTGCAGGTGGAGATGCGGGGCACGGCGTCGACCGGGACGCAGACCGGGTGGTACGTGATGGGCCGGTGGGCCTCCAGCGACGAGGACATCCACCGCACCAGCGTGCCCGACCAGACCGACGCCACCGGCACCATCGACGTCGACACCTTCGAGGCCGCCCAGGGCGTGCAGCTGATGTCGTACCAGCTGCGGGTCACGCTGTACCGCCTGCACGGCACCAGGGTCTCGCCGCACCTGCGCATGGTCGGCGCGATGACCTCCGCCATCCCCGACCGGTTCTCCGTGCCCACCAGCCCCAGCGGCGGCGCCTGGGGCATCGAGCTGCCGGTGCCGCGCTACTCCCAGGACATCCACGAAGGCGAGTACCCCCAGTACGACGGCGGCGGCGAAGCCTGGTGCAGCCCCACCTCCACCGAGATGGTCGTCGAGTACTGGGGCAAACACCCGACGGCGCAACAACTTTCCTGGGTCGACCCCAGCTACGCCGACCCCAGCGTCGACTACGCCGCCCGCAACACCTACGACTACGACTACCAGGGCGCCGGCAACTGGCCGTTCAACGCCGCCTACGCCGCCAGCTACGGCCTGGACGCGCACATCACCCGGCTGCATTCGTTGCAGGAGCTGGAGAAGTACATCAAGCGGGGCATCCCGGTGATCACCTCGCAGTCGTTCCAGGCCAGCGAGCTGGACGGGGCCGGCTACTCCACCTCCGGGCACATCATGGTGGTCGTGGGCTTCACCAAGACCGGCGACGTGATCGTCAACGACCCGGCCTCCCACGACGACGCGGCCGTGCGCAACGTCTACAAGCGCAGCCAGTTCGAGAACGTGTGGCAGCGCACCGAGCGGCCCTTGCCCGGCGGCGGCACCGGCACCGGCTCAGGCGGCGTGGTCTACATCGTCACGCCGCACGGGATGCCCCTGCCCTAGCGATCAGCCTGGTGTTGTGGGGATTCATCGCGTTGGCGGCGATCGTCGCGGTGGCGACCTCGGTGACGAAGTCATCGGCGTCGTCACCGAGGCGGTCGGCCTGGGCGGCGAGGCCGGCGGCCCGCATGATGCGGCCGAGGGCGACGGGCTCGGTGCCGAACTGGGCGTCGAGTTCGACGGGCGGCAGCTCGATGGTCAGGCCGGCGGCGACCAGGCGGGCGACGACCTCCTCGGCGGGGTGTTGGCGCATGGCGAAAGGAGTGTCGGCCAGGCGGTCACGCCAGCGTGGGCGGGCCATGACCTCCTCGACGACGTCCTGACCGTCGCGGATCTTCTTGCCCCGGCTCCACTGCAACACCAGCGCGCCACCGGGTGCCACGGCGCGGGCCATTTCCGCGAGGGCGTGGTCGATGTCGTCGAGCCAGTGCAGCACCCATGAGCAGTGCACGATGTCGAACGTGCCGTCCAGCTTGAGCTCGCGGGCGTCCTGGATGTCGACTGTGACCGGGAGTCCCTGGCAGAGATCGCGAGTCGCCTCGACCATCGAGGGGGAGACGTCGCTGGCGATGACCGTGAAGCCGCGTTCGGCCATCGCACGGGTGGTTTCGCCGGTGCCACAACCGATATCGGCCAGGCGGCCGCCGTGCAGGTCGGCCAGTTCCAGCGCCTCGATAGCGGTGCGCAGCTGGCGGGTGTTGGCGCGGCGGTAGTGGTCTGCCTGCCAGACGTGGCGGTCCATGGTTGTGGTGCCTCCCCCATGTTTTTGTTCCTTTGTAGCAGGGATGCGGTGTGGGGTGGTGGGTGTTGGGGGCGGGTTAGGTGGGTGGCTGGGGTGGGTGGGTTGGTTGCGGTTGGGTGGGGGTTGCTTTTAGGGCGGCTTTGGACGGGAGGGAGGGTTGGGGGAGGCTTGAGGTCGAGGGATGGCGTGGTTGGAACGGGGGTTGGGGTTCAGGTTCTTAGGGGTTTTCGGGCTTTGGTTTCCCTTGGTTCGTTTCGCTGTGGAGTTGTCAAAGAACGGGTGGGGCCGGGGTCAGTATTGGTGGGGCGTGGTGATGTAGTGGCGGCCTAGCGGGGTGATCCAGTGGAGGGTGTTGTCGGAATCCAGGGTGACCGTGTGGTTGCCGTGTTTGAGGTGGTGGTGATGGGTGCAGTAGCCCTTGAGTTGGGTGGCGTTGGTGTCGCCGGCGGGCCAGGGGATGGTGTGGTCGAGTTCTTGGATGGGGGTGGTGCAGCCGGGGGCTGAGCAGGTGCCGCCGGCGTTGAGTTCGGCGAATTCCTTGATGCGGGTGGTGGGGCGGTAGGTGTCGGTGCTCAGTTCGGAGGCGCGGCGGTACTGGTCCAGCAGGAGGCCGCGCCAGGGGGCGTGCATGGCCAGTTCGCGGGCGGAGTCGGCGGCGATGGGGCCGTAGCCGTCGAGCAGACCGGGGTCTTCGGTCAGGCCCATCAGGGTTTCTAGCGAGATGGTGACGTGGACTTTGACCTTGCGGTCCACCCCGTACCCCAGGAACCGGTCCAGGAAGGCGTCGGCTCGTTTCTGGTCAGTGCTGCGCTCGTCTTTGACCAGGGCCCGCGCATCCTGAGCCAGGACGTCGTAGGCGGCACGAGCATCCAAGGCCGTGAGGGTGATCCGTAGCTGGGCCATGCCATCCGGGAGTGGCGTGAACTCGACCCGACGCTCCTGCTTGGCCTTCAGACGACGCTGGTCGTACCCGGTCGGATCGACCTTCGCGACCAGTCCGGTGGTCCGGCGGGCGAGCTGGGTGCGGGTCAGCTTCGGGGCTGCCTCGACCAGTTCGTCTTCGACTTCGGCGATCATGGCGGGGGTGGGCAGGTTGACGATCCGCTCGTCCACGGTCTCCAGCCGCCGCAGATCCAACTCCCCGCGCCGCAGCAGCTCCGACAGCCGAGGCAACCGGTCCAACACCTCGCTGCACCGCTTCTGTCGGACCACCGACTGCTCCGGCTCATGCACCGCCATCGCCATCTCAGCCGTGTCCTCCACATCCCGCAGAATCGACAACTGCACATAATCGACGAAGGCTTTGATCTTCCGAGTCAGAATGAACGCCGTCACCTGCCGATCGGCGGTCAGAGCGTTGAGATCCACACCCATGAGCAGATCCAGCAGAGCCCCGCAAGGCTCTCCACTCTCCAACTCTCGGGTGAGTTCTTCCATGCCTCCAGAATACGCCCGTCAAAGATATAACTCGAATCACTAACGAGTGAATTCGAGTTTCATGCATAATCGCAAACCCGACCCCACGAACCCAACCACCGCCCACCCTAACCTTGGAGGGTGGATTTTGCGTGGAGGGGGGCGATGGCGTACGCTCGTCCGGCGAATCGAGGCAGGCGGAGCCTGCCCGATGATTGCCTCGATTGCCATCGCCCAGAGGCTCCACGCAAAATCCACCCGGAGCAACACCAGAATTCGCTCCCACTCACCCTCGCCACACAGCAAACCCAACCCCCTCCACAACCTAATAACAGGGGGTGGCGGGTAAGGGAGTAGCGCGAATCAACCCCCCACCCACCGCCAACACCCACTCACCACCGCGTAGCCGTGAAATCCACCGCCCGAGGCTCCAACTTCGCCGTCCGCTCCACCAACCCGGCCATTCGCGCCGCCATCTCCTCCACCGACCGCCGCATCCGGTCCCCGTGGCCCGCCAACACCCACTCGAACCGGATCTTCGGCGCAACCCTCGCCAACGACTCGGCCAGCACCCGGATGTCGTACCAGGTGACCGCCTCCGCCACCTCAAGGTCCGCACTGGTCCGCGACCAGTAGAACGAGTCCCCCGTGAAGCAGTACTTGTCGTCCGCGACGTAGAGCACACTTCCCTTGGTGTGCCCCGGCAACGGATGCACGATCACGCCCGGCGTCACCTCGACCGGATCAAGGCCACGAATGATCACGTCGGCATCCGGCCGCGAGTCCAGGTCGTCCTCGTGGATCCACAGCCGGGCCCCGTAGTGGTCGGCGTACTGCCGGCCGTGGGCGACGTGGTCACGATGGGTCAGCAGCACGTCGGTGACCGGCCCGAGCTTCTCGTACCGGTCGGCCAGCCCGGGGCTCCACCGGGGCGTGTCGATCATCAGGTTGCCGGTGTCGCGCCGCAGCAGGTACGAGTTCGCGGCGGCGGTCTGTCGGGAGTTGTGTCCACAGTGGAACAGGTTGTCGTCCAGCTCCATCGGGAACGGGTCGAGGTCGGGATCGAGCCGCTTGTCCGGATGACGGATGGACCGCGTGTGACACGCGTAGGCCGCGGCGTGCAGGTCCCGCAGCTCGGCTTCGGTCTCCGGCTGCCGGACCACCACGGACGTCCCGCCCACGTCGGCGATCAGCCCCGGCGCGAACTGCCGGGCCACGTCGCAGTTCGTGCAGCGATCGTCGACATACCAACCAGTCATGGTTATCCCCCTGGAAAAAGTCGGTAATCCAGGAGTACCAGTGAATTCCACCGAAAAGAAAGTGTTGACTTTACCGAAACACGCTGCTCTACAAGATCAATCCGTTGGGGCGCAACACAAAGGCCGGCTTCGGCGAACCGAAACCGGCCTTGTGCGGGCGCGCCGGATCAGCCGGCCCAGACGTCCTCGACGTAGCGGTCCTCGGCGATCAGACCGTCCAGCCACTCCTGGTCGTCGCCGCTGCCGTGGGCCCGGTGGATGGTCTTGAACGCCTCCCGCACGGCCGGGGCCATGCCCTTGCCGTCACCGCAGATGTAGACCCGCCCGCCGGCTTCCAGTGCGGCCCAGACCTCGTCGCCGTCGGCGGCGATCCGGTCCTGCACGTACTTGACGCCGTCGACCTCGGCCCGGGAGAACGCCGGCCGCATGGAGATGACGCCGGCCTGCTCGGCCGCCTCCAGCTCGGCCCGGTGCAGGTAGTCGACGTCGGGGTGCCGCACGCCGAAGTAGCACAGCCCAGCCCCGAGTTCCTTGCCCGAGGCGGCCTGCACGGCCCGGTCGCCGATGAAGCCGCGGAACGGGGCCAGGCCGGTGCCGGCGCTGACGTAGATCACCGGCACGGTGGTGTCGGCCGGCGCCTGGAAGGCCGCCCGGGCCGGGTCGACCCGGGCCCGCAGCTGGTCGCCGGCGGCCAGCCGGGACAGGTAGTACGAGGAAACCCCGTGGAACTCCCCGGATCCGGTGCGCGACGGGCCGGACAGCACGCCGACGATCAGCTCCACCTCGCCCGGCTTGGCCAGCGCGGAGGACGAGATCGAGTAGTGCCGGGCCTGGATCGGCGACAGCATCTCCAGGAACATCTCCGGCGCCAACTGGCAGGCCGGGTTCTGCTCCAGCAGCTCGAGCAGGCTCTGCTCGGTCTCCGTGATCGCCTCCAGCGCCGCCTTCTCGGGCGGGCACGGGTTGCACTCGGCCAGCACCTTGATCTGCGCCGGCGTGGCCGGGTTCTGCAGCTCGACGAAGTGGGTGAGCAGCTGGCGGATCGTGACCGGGCGGTCGACGGGGATGGCCCGCCGGGTCTTCTGCCGCGGGTTGATCGCCACGACCAGGTCGAGGTTGAGCCCGAACCGGGCGGCCACCCGGGCCACCAGGTCCTCGGGGTTGTCCGGCACGACGGTGAGGTGGTCGCCGGTCCGGTAGGTCACGCCCTCGGGCAGCTGGATCCGCAGGTGCCGCTTGGACCGGCCCATCGGGCTCTCGACGTCGACGAGTTCGGAGTTGGCCAGCACGGTCATCGGCCCGACCTCGTAGCGGGCGTCCAGCGCGGCGGTCACCGGGCCGGTGATCACCCGCACGTCGTAGAGCCGGTCAGAGGTGTCCTCGACGACCGGCGCGGCGTCCGGGTCCCCGTACTTGGTCAGCAGCTCGCCCCACAGCTTGTCGCTCCAGGCCTCGATGTCGCCGGTCAGGTCGCCGGAGGCGTCGGCCTCGCAGCGGTCCACCAGCCGGGTCGCGCCCAGTTCGGCGAACCGGGCGTCCAGCTGGGTCGGGATGAACTGGTAGGTGGCGGCCCAGTTCCGGTCGCCGACGCCGAGCACCGCGTACGACACCGCGGACAGGTCGTCGGTCGCGGAGTTCAGCCAGGGCACGAACTGCGCGGCGTCGTCGGTCGGCTTTCCGTTGTACGACGCGGCGACCACCACCACCGGGCCGTCGGTGGGCAGCTTGCCGGTGAACTCGTCCAGCGGCGCGGCGACGGCGGTGAAGCCGCGGTCCTCGCCCTCGTCGGCCAGCTGGCGGGCCATCGCCCGGCAGGTGCCGAGGTTGGAGCCGTGCAGCACGGTCAGCGTGGTGCCCTGCTTGGCCCGGCCGGCCGTCTGCGTGGCCTCCTTGGCCGCCGCGGCCTGCACCGGCTGGACGCGCTCGGTGCGGCGGGCCAGGTCGAGCCGGAAGCCGGTCGGCTTGAGGGTCAGCGTCTCCTTGATCTTCAACTGGTAGTTGAAGGTGTCCAGCAGCCGGTAGCGGTGGATGATCATGCCCAGCAGCAGGGTGGCCTCGTGCAGCGCGAACTGCCGGCCGATGCAGGCCCGCTCGCCGGTGCCGAACGGCTTGAACGCGTGTACCGGGCGCGCCTTCTCCCGCTCCGGGTCGAACCGGCTGGGGTCGAACGCCTCCACGTTGTCGCCCCACACCGCGTCGCGGTGCAGCATCGGGGCGAGCACCACGACCCACTGCCCCTTCTTGATCGGGTGCCCGCCGATGGTGGTGTCCACGATCGCCTCGCGGGAGAACGCGGCCGCCGTCGGCCACATTCGCAGCGCCTCGTTGAGCACCTGGCGGACGTAGCGCAGCTTGCCGACCTCTTCGTAGCTGGGCTGCGGGCTGTCCTGGTCGCCCCACAGGGCGTCCACCTCGGCCTGCGCCTTGGCCAGCACCGCCGGGTTCTTGACCAGGTAGTGCAGCGCGAACGAGAGCGCGCCGGAGGTGGTCTCGTGGCCGGCGATCAGGAAGGTGATCACCTGGTTGCGGATGTTGGTGTCGTCCAGCACCGTGCCCTCGGTGGGGTGCGGCGCGTTGAGCATCAGGCCGAGCAGGTCGTCGGTCGAGGTGTCGCCGGACTCCTTGCGCTCCCGGATGACGTCGTCGACCACGCCGGCCAGGAACTCGGCGTCCTTGGCGAACTGCTCGTCGGCCCCCTTGTTCAGGATCGGGCCGATCCACGGCAGCTCGCGGGCCTTGGCCTGGGCGTGGGCCAGGCCGCGGACCAGGGCCTGCACGAACGGGTGCGGGTCGGGGCGCTGGAACGACTCGAAGTCGAACGCGAAGCCGGTCAGGCCGATGGTGTCCAGGGTCAGCCGGGTCATGTCGTCGACGACCTCGACCGGCTTGCGGCCCAGGTGCTCGTCCCACGAGGCGATCAGCCGGTTGGCCACCTGGAGCATCGCCGGGTGGTAGCCGCGCATGGACTGCAGCGAGAACGCCGGCAGCAGGATGTCGTGGGCCTTCTGCCAGTTCGGCTCGTCGTTGAACGCGGTGAACAGGCCGTCGCCGGCGATGGCCCGGATGCGGGCCAGCGAGGGCGCGACGTGCTTGGCGAAGCGGTCCTCGTCGGCCACCTCGGCCACCATGTCGGCCCCGGCCACGAACACGACGTCGTTGCCGAAGAAGCTGCGGGTGAAGATCGGCCCCAGTTCCCGGCACTGCTTCATGGCGTCCTGGATCGGGGTGTTGGGCGAGGTCCCGATCACGTCGCCGACCACTGGGATCCGGTTGGCCGGGTGCGGGAGGCCCGTGGTGTCCATCGAGGTTGTCATGGTGGTTCCCCAGGTCGTGAAGTCTTGATCGCTCCATATCAGCGTGGCAGCGGTGGCGGGTGCGCGCTACGAGAAGGACTACAAGAACCTGTAGTTTTGCCCGGTGAGTGAAGCGGCGCACGGTCTGGGCGAGCTGCGGGCCGAGCAGCGCCGTGCCGGCATGTGGCGCAACCGCTTCCTCGCGCTGCTGGACCGCACCCCGGTGCCGACCGCGATCTGCCAGCTGGACGGCACCATCACCGTGGCCAATCCCGCGCTGGCCGAGGTCCTGGACACCCGGCCGTCCCAGCTGCGCGACCGGCACGTGCTGGAGTACTTCCAGCCCAAGGTCCGCCGGGACTTCGACAAGCTGGTCGCCGGGCTGGAGCACGGTGGACGGGCCCGGCTCGTGATCGCCGTGCAGTTCCGCGGCGGCGCCGGCGAGCTCACCGTGCAGGCGGTGTCCGACGACGGCGGCTCGGGCCTGCTGATCACGCTGCGGATCACACCCGTACCCGCTGACGTGCAGCTTTCCGACCGCGAGTCGGAGATCCTGCGGCTGATCGCCGGCGGCGCGACCTCGGCGTCGGTCGCGGCCGAACTCGGCATCACCGGCGACGGCGTGAACTACCACCTGACCCGGCTCTCGGAGCGGCTGGGTGTGCCCAACCGCACCGCGCTGGTCGCCCGCGCTTACTCGTTGGGCTTGCTCGACCCCGCCTCGTGGCCGCCGCGCTAGCCCGATGTCACCGGAACGCCGGTACCGACGGATAACCCAGCCCACTACGCTTTTTGGACTAGCCGGTCAGGATCGTGCCGACGCGCATCGTGCGCGATCCTGGCTGGCTTTCCCATATCCGCTGATCGGCGATCCGACCGAGTTTCCCGCACGCCTCCTCGATCTTGCGCCCCTCCCGCTCGGCGCCCCCACCCCGCCACCTCGCCCTAGATGCACTCGACCTCACCCGTTCCGGTGACCCCACCCCCGCCCTTTTCCGCCACATGTGGACCACATTCGACTCCCAGCGCCACCTGTGGACCGCAGGTGGCAAAAACCCGTGCGGGGGTCGCGATGTGTGCATGGAAGTGCGAGGCTGCCGATCAAGGGCGACGAGGCCGGAAGGTGGTAGCCGATGCCGTACGAGGTCGACGGGGTGGTGGCGTCCGGGAAGGGCGCGCCGGTGAGCGTGCAGCGGATCGTCGTGCCGGATCCGGGGCCGGGCGAGGTCGTGGTGAAGGTGCAGGCCTGCGGGGTCTGCCACACCGACCTGCACTACCGCGAGGGCGGCATCAACGACGACTTCCCGTTCCTGCTGGGCCATGAGGCCTCGGGCGTGGTCGAGGTGGTCGGCGAGGGCGTGACCAGCGTCGAGCCGGGCGACTTCGTGATCCTGAACTGGCGCGCGGTGTGTGGCGACTGCCGGGCCTGCCGCCGGGGTCGGCCCTGGTACTGCTTCAACACGTTCAACGCGAGCCAGCCGATGACCCTCAAGGACGGCACGCCGCTGAGCAACGCGCTGGGCATCGGGGCGTTCGTGGAGAAGACGCTGGTGCACGCCGGCCAGTGCACGAAGGTCGATCCCCGGGTGAGCCCGGACGTGGCCGGCCTGCTGGGGTGCGGCGTGATGGCCGGCTTGGGCGCGGCGATCAACACCGGCGGTGTCAGCCGCGGCGACACGGTGGCGGTGATCGGCTGCGGCGGCGTGGGCAACGCGGCGGTGGCCGGGGCCCGGCTGGCCGGCGCGGCGAAGATCATCGCGGTGGACGTGGACCAGCGGAAGTTGGACTGGGCCAAGGACTTCGGCGCCACCGACACGGTCAACGCCCGCGAGGGCGACGTGGTCGAAGCCATCCAGGGCCTGACCGGCGGCTTCGGCGCGGACGTGGTGATCGACGCGGTCGGCCGGCCCGAGACCTGGAAGCAGGCCTTCTACGGCCGCGACCTGGCCGGCACCGTGGTGCTGGTCGGCGTGCCCACCCCGGACATGACACTGGACATGCCGCTGATCGACTTCTTCGCCCGCGGCGGCTCGCTGAAGTCCTCCTGGTACGGCGACTGCCTGCCGTCCCGGGACTTCCCGACGTTGGTCGACCTGCACCTGCAGGGCCGGCTGCCGTTGGAGAAGTTCGTCACAGAGCGAATCGGACTCGGCGACGTAGAGCAGTCGTTCGAGCGCATGGGGCGAGGCGAAGTGCTGCGCAGCGTGGTCGTGTTCGACTAATACTGAATACGTGCGAGCACCGTTCGGCGACGAGGAGTTTCCCGCAGCGCCCTATCCGGGCGCCCGGCCGGACGTGTCGTTCGCACACCTGGACGGGGTCGGCGCGCCACTGCGACCGGACCGGCACAGCCCGGCCGGCTGGCGCGTCGACCACACCGGGGAGGACCTGGACGAGTGGCTGGCCGCCCGGGACGCGGCGCCGATGAGCAAGCGGGTGCCGGTGCTGGCCTACGGCTCCAACGCCTGCCCCTCGAAGATCACCTGGCTGCGGGAGTCGCTCGGCCTGGCCGGCCCGGTCGTGGTGCTGCGGGCCCGCTGCGAGGGCCTGGCCGCGGTGTGGGCCGCCGGCCTGCGCATGGTGGACGACCAGCGGCCGGCCACCCTGATGGCGGCCAAGGACGTGGTCGAGGAGCACGCGGTCTGGATGGCCGACCGCGAGCAGGTGCGGGTGCTGGACGCCTGTGAGGGCCGCGGCCGGCGTTACCGGCTGGCCAAGGTGCGCAGCGGCCGGGTCGTGCTGGACGACGGCTCGGTGGTGGACCGGGTGCTGGCCTACGTGGCCGAGGACCGGGTGCGCCAGCCGATCCTGGTCCGCGGCAAGCCGGTGCGCTGCGCCGACATGGACCAGGCGGCCGCACAGGGGCTGGTCGGCAACCGGGCCGGCAGCGACGGCCTGAAGGCGTCCACCGTGGACGGTGAGCCGAGTCCCGAGTCGTGGCCGAAGCGGGTTTTCGTCTACGGCACGCTCCAGCCCGGACACGAGGCTTGGCACCTGCTGGAGCCGATGGTCACCGGCCGGCCGCGCCGGGCGGCGATCCGGGGCACGCTCTACGACACCGGAATGGGCTATCCGGCACTGGAACTCGCCGGCGAGGACTCGATCCCCGGCTGGGTGCTGCCGATCCGCTCCCCCGGCCGCGCACTGTCCACTTTGGACAAATACGAGGGGCCCGACTACCGGCGGATACGGGTCGTGCTGCCGGACGGCCTGGTGTGCTGGACCTACGTGTGGACCGAGCCGACCAAGGGCATGGCCGTGTTGCCGGCCGGGTGGCGGGCCTCGGCCTGAGCAGTTGCCGGATCAACCAAGGCAACCGAGGCCTTCTCGCGGGCGTCTGGGTGGTGGAGGTGGTCCACCCATGTTCATCAACCGCGTTCTGGTCGCAACCGGAGTGCTCGCCGCGGCGGCGACAGTGCTCGCGCCGATCGCGTCCGCGCAGCCCGCAACCATCCGCTGCGACAACACCACGTTAGCCGCCGCGCTGGCCAGTCCCGACGCCGGCGCGGGCCAGCGCTACATCCAGTTCGTCGTCACCAACACCAGCCAGGCCACGTGCACGCTCTACGGCCACGGCGGATTCGCGCTGGTCGGCGCACCGACCCAGCTGACCTGGACGGCCAACCCGGGCCCGAGCCTGATCACCCTGACCCCAGGCCAGCAGGCCGCGATGACCCTGCACTGGACGGCCGTCCCGGCCGACGACGAGCCCGGCGCCCAGTGCGAGCCCGTCGCCGCCACCGCGATCTCGATCCCGCCGGACGAGACCCAGCCGCTGACCGTGGCCTGGACCGGCGGCCCCGTCTGCCAGCACGGCCGGATGGACGCCAGCGCTTACTACAAGCTGTGAGATGTGCTGAAGTGGACCGGTGATCCCACCGATCGAATGGACCCTGTCCGGACACGGCGGCGAGTTGGCGGCTCGCACCTGGCCCAATCCGGACGCCCGCTGGCTCGCCGTTCTCGTGCACGGGTACGGCGAGCACCTGGGGCGCTACCAGCACGTGGCCGACGCGCTGGTCGGCATGGGCGCGATGGTGGTCGGCGCCGACCTGGTGGGGCACGGCCGATCGGCCGGTGAACGGGCCCTGGTCGGCGACTTCGAGGACGTGGTGTCCGATGTGGACACCGTGCTGATGGCGGCCCTGGACGGGCACCCCGACCTACCGGTGGTGCTCGTCGGGCACTCCCTCGGCGGCGCGATCGCCGTGCGCTACACGCAGCGACACCCGGGCAAGGTGGCCGCGATGGTGCTGTCGGCGCCGGTGCTCGGCACCTGGCCGGTGCTGGACCTGCTGGAGTACGACGACATCCCGGACACGCCGATCGACCCGGCGGTGCTGTCCCGTGACCCGTCGGTCGGCGCGGCCTACGCGGCCGACCCGCTGGTGTGGCACGGCCCGTTCAAGCGGCCCACGCTGGTGGCGCTGGACCAGCTGCTGCAGACGATCAGCTTCGACCACCCGCTCGGCGACGACCTGCCGGTGCTGTGGCTGCACGGCGACGGCGACGACCTGGTGGACCAGGCCGACACCCGGGCCGGCACCGACCGGGTGCGCGGGCTCGGCTTCGAGGAGCGCACCTACCCCGGGGCCCGGCACGAGCTGTTCAACGAGGTCAACCGGGACGAGGTGCTGACCGACGTGGCGGCCTTCACAGCCCGGGCGGTCAAGGGCTAGCGTCCGGTGTCGTGCAGCTGACGATCTCGACCCCGAACGGCCTCATCGACGGCTATCTCGCGGTCCCCTCGGTCGAGGTGTCCGGCGAGGGCCCCTGGCCCGGCGTTGTCGTGGTACACGACGTGCTGGGCTTCAACGACGACGTGCGGCAGATCGCCGGCCGGTTCGCCACCGCCGGATATGTCGCCATCGTCCCGAACCTGTACGCCCGTGGCGGCGCGCTGCGCTGCATCCGCGGCGTGTTCAAGTCCCTGAGCGCCGGCAGCGGGCCGGCTTTCGACGACATCGAGGCAGCCCGCAAGCTGATCGCCGGGCGGGGCGACTGCACCGGCAAGATCGGGGTGGTCGGGTTCTGCATGGGCGGCGGCTTCGCGCTGCTGACCGCGCCGCGCGGGTTCCAGGCCTCAGCGCCGTACTACGGCATGCTGCCCAAGGACTTGGCGCTGTTGGACGGGGCCTGCCCGGTGGTGGCCAGCTTCGGTCGCAAGGACCCCAGTCTCAAGGGCGCGGCGGTCAAGCTGGAGGCGGCGTTGGCGGAACGGGACATCCCGCACGACGTCAAGGAGTACGCCGAGGCCGGGCACAGCTTCGCCAACCGGCTGCCGGCCGCCGCGTTGAGCCGGGTGCTGGGTTTCGGCTACCACCACGAGTCGTCAGAGGACGCTTGGCGTCGTGTCCTGGCTTTCTTCCGGCAGCACCTCCGGAGTTGACGGCGGGGCCGCCTTCGTCGGGGGCAGCGCCACGTTGCGCACCCCCGACGCCAGCTCGTGCAGGCCGAGATGCCGGTTGTGCAGCCGGGCGAACAGCAGGAAACCGAGCGGGATCGCCACGCTGAGCAGCACCGCGAACGCCGCGAACGCGACCTCGCTGGGCCGTTCCTCGATGATGCCGACCAGCGTCTCCAGCTTCAGGTTCTGCATGGCCTCCGCCACGCGTGCGGCCGACACCGCCACCACGACCACCGACAGCATGGCGACAAAAGTCAGTGGCACGAAGGCGATCGCGAGCAGCACCTCGCGCACCAGCAGCCGCCACGGCGCCGGGCGCTTGTCGTCGGAGTCCACCAAGCGCAGTCGCAGAATGTGCTTGCCGACCGTCGCCCCCGTCGCCCATGGCGCCAGCACGAACCAGACCACAAAAACCAGCAGCCCCACCAGGAACGCGCTGCCCAGTGACTGGCCGCCGAGCAGGTACCACACCCCCGCCGCGAACGGCAGGCAGCAGAAGAAGCCCACAGCGTCCAGCAGCAGCGCCAGCATCCGGCGGCCGAACGGCACCGGCACGCGAGCCAGCGCCCGGACGTCGATGCTGTCCAATGTGGGCAGCCAGCGGGTGACCGGGCCGGCCAGGAACCAGCCCAGCACGCAGCCCAGGGAGTTGACGATGATGTCGTCCACGTCGAACAGCCGGTACGGGCAGGGGTAGATGCCCCACAGGCCAGTCAGCTGCGTGAACTCGAAGAAGCAGGCCACGCCCAGCCCGATCGCCGCGCTCGTCCAGAAGCCGCGGCGGAAGTGGTAGCGCAGGTACATGCCCAGCGGCAGCAGCAGAAGCAGGTTGAAGCCCGTCTCCCAGACCGCGGGGTTGTGCAGCACCAGGGCGTTCAGGCTGACGCTGCCCTTGGCTTCCTTCCAGATGTCCGAGAAGGTGTTGCCCGGCACCAACTGCGGGTTCCGGAAGTCCGCGTACTTCACGCAGACGTCCACCTGCCGGCTCGGCAGCGGCACGATCACCAGGCAGAACGCCGCCAGCGAGTAGTAGAGGAAGCTCGCGAACGACAGCCCCCGCCATCCCGTCAGCACCCCGTGCCGCCGGTAGAGCACGATCGCCGTCGGCACGAACAACAGCATCGCCAGCAACGGAAACAGCAGCGCCGCGGTCCGGATCGGCAGCAGGTACGCGTTCACCACCCACCGAACTATACACAGAGGGAATAGCCGCGTTCCAGGTGAATCCGAGGTCCGCTCAGGACAGCGACAGCAGATCGATCCGCACAGTGCCCGGCAGGTCGACCGTCAGCGTGTGGTCGTACACGCCGGTCGCCTTGTACTCACCGGATCCGTCCAGCTCGTAGGTGTGCACGGCCAGAGCCGTCGCACCGCTGGCCGGGCCCTCCACCCGCCAGTAGTGGCGGATACCGGCCTCCGCGTAGGCCAGCGGCTTCGCTCCACGGTCCTCGCGGCGAGAACCCCGCGACACGACCTCCACCGCGAGCAGGACCGCCGACCCCGACACCGGCCGTGTCGTCAGCGGCACACCAGCGTCGAACAC
The DNA here is from genome assembly GCF_018263855.1 of Kutzneria sp. CA-103260. Lineage (GTDB taxonomy): Bacteria > Actinomycetota > Actinomycetes > Mycobacteriales > Pseudonocardiaceae > Kutzneria. The sequence goes on from NZ_CP073318.1 coordinate 8,159,585, forward strand.
GACGACATCGAGGCTCAGGTGGTCATAGCCAGCTTCCTCCTCGCCGCTCCAGGGTACCGGAGCTGCGACGACGCAGATCCCGACGCAGCCCCGGCCCGGACGGGTGATCACCCGCCACGGACGCGGCGTCAATCCCGCCCTGCTCCACCCACCCTCACACATCGCCCGTCCCGCGCCTGGGGGACAATCGGGGGCGATGGTGGAGCAGGACCTCAGGCTGCTGATCTCCGTGGTGGTCAGCGCCGAAGACGAGCGACAGGCCCATGACGCCTGCCGCGACCTCGTGGACCGGATCGGCGGCCGGGTCGTTGAGGCCGCGGACTGCTCGGACGAGGAACCCGGCTGCTGGTCGGTGACGATCGGCAAGGACCTGCCGGCGGTGCAGGTGCACAACGACGCGGCGGCGCTGGCCCGGTCGGTGCGGACGTTCGTGCGCGAGCTGGCCCCGGACTCGCCGCTGCCGAGGGTGTGCTGCGAGCCGCCGACGGCCTGGACGGTGCTGGACGACCCGGAGCTGATCGGCAAGCTGGTGGCCGGCGCGGAGCGGCTGCTGGTGGAGGCGTGGTCGGAGCAGGCCCCGTTCCAGCCGGCCAGCTACGAGGAGCCCAAGGCCCCGGAGCCGACCCCGGCCGAGCACACGACCCGGCTTCGGCTGCGGGTGGACGTGGCGGTGCAGCATCCGGCCGGCGCGCAGTGGCAGGCGCGGGCGCTGGCCAGCCGGGTCACCGAGGAGGCGGCCATCACCGAGGTCACGCAGGGTGGCGACGGCGTCTCGGTGCATCTCGATCTGGGCCGGTGGCCGCAGCCGCCGCAACAGGCGGTGACGGACGCGGCCGAGGCGCTGGGCCGTCCGGAGTGGTCGCCGATGGAGCTCAGACCCGACGGCACGGTGTCCCAGCGCTGGCTGGACCTGCTCCGGCCGACCTCCGGCATCACGTCGTTGGAGCTGGTCGCGGACCGGGTGGAGACCGAGGTGGCCTGGCCGACCGAGGACGAGCCCCCGGTCTGGCGGGAGCCCGGAAGTTGATCGTCTACAGTGGAGCGACACAGTGGGCCGACCGTCCACACTAATGCGCTTCAACTTCGCTCGATCAGCCGATCCTGGTTGTGTAATCGTCGTGTGACAGTACTAAGTTCGGGTGCGTCGGACTGCACGGTCGGGCAGTCACGTTACTGGGAGGGACCGGATCAGCGATGGCTAGCGTCGAGCAGGTGAGGGGCCAGATCGGTCTGGCCAAGGAGCAGGCCGAGCGCGGTGCCCAGGCGTTGCAGGAAGCAGAAACCCAGATCGGACAGGCGCAACAGGCCTTCCAGGAAGCCGCCCAGGGCAGCAACCAGTCCGAGGCCAGCGACGTGAACAACATGTTCACCCACGCGCTGCAGAAGATCGGTGAGGCTCGGGACGCGGTCATGGCCGCGATGAGCAACGCGGAGTCCTACGCCGGCCGGTTGTGACCGGTGGCGTCCGTCGAGCAGGTGCAGGCCTGCATGGCGCTGGTCGGCGACCATCTCCGGACCGCTCACCAGCAGCTGAGCGAGGCCTGTGAACGGCTGGCCGAGGCGCACGCGATCCTCACCGAGGCCAGCCGGATGCACCCCCGTTCACTTGTGCCCCCGGAACTGACCAAGGCGTGCGACCATGCAGGGGAGCAGCTGACGCTGCTGCTGGGCGTCATGGAAGCCGTGGAACGGTTCTCCGGTCGCCTGTGAACTGACCGTAGAGGTGGGCGTTGAACAGGCGAAACGATCGCCGGCAACGGATACAGGACGCGTTCGCCGCCTTCCACGACGCGGTCGCCGCGGCTCGCGGCGCCGCCAAGCGGGCGCACGACGTGGCCGCCGTGCAGCAGGCGCGCGAGACGTTCGAGCAGGACCTGCGGGCCCGGGGCATCGACCAGGCCCTGCGCGATCCGGACTACGCCGACTCGCTCACCGATCCGCGCCTGGCGGCGATCGTGTCCCAGGCCAAGGAGGACTGGGAGCAGGCCTTCGCCAAGTGGACCAACAACGGTCCACGGGCGCTCGCCGACCTGGTCGCCGAACAGGCCCCGGGCAGCGCGTCCGAGGACTACGAGAACTGGCTGGGCCAGATCGGCACGGTCGATGGCCGCGGCCCGGTGCCGGCCCTGTGGCGGATCGGCACGGCGGTGGCCACCGGCTCGCCGGTGCCGGTGTCGTTCCCGGTCGCGGTGCCGCTGCTCGACCGCTCACACCTGGCCATCTTCACGTCCTCGGGCAGCCGGCCGCAGGCCGAGAACCTGGTCGAGTCGCTGCTGCTGCGGGTGCTCAGCCACTTCCAGCCCGGCCTGGTGCACGTGCACGTCTGGGATGTGGGCCAGCTCACGGGTTCGCTGCCCGGGCTGTATCCGTTGACCCGGGCCGGTTTGCTCACCGTGCACGACCCGGCGCGCCCGGGCGAGATGCTGGACGAGTTGGCCGAGCACATCCGCAAGGTGCACACCACCGTGCTGGTCGGCGGGCACGACTCGTTGCGCTCCATGGAGTCCGACGCCGGGCTGCGCACCGAGCCGTGGCGGATCGCCGTGCTGTTCGGCCGGCCCGACGCGCTCAAGGACGAGGAGCTGCACAAGCTGCAGCGGATCGCCCGCAACGGCCTGGCCGCCGGCGTGCAGCTGGTGCTGGTGGACGTCCCGATCACCGTCAACAGTCCTATTGAGACGGTCAAGCTGTTCGACGACCGGCCGTGGCGCACCACGATGTCCGGCGAGCACGCCACCTTCCACGTGGATCCGGTGCTGCCGCGGGAGATGGTGCCGCGGGCGTGCGCGACGATCGCCGCCGCCCTGGAGGAACGCCGCAGCCGGGTGTGCACGTTCGAGGAGCTGCTGCCCGAGCGGTTCTGGTCCTACCAGTCCTCTTCCGGCGTGCAGTCGCCGATCGGGCACCGCGACGGCGTGGCCGTGCCGATCACCATCGGGGACAGCTCGCCGCACGTGCTGATCGGCGGCCCGAGCGGTTCGGGCAAGACGAACTTCCTGTACGCCATGCTCGGCGGCCTGGTGGCCCGCTACTCGCCGGCCGAGCTGGAGCTGTACCTGCTGGACTTCAAGGAGGGCGTGTCCTTCGCCCAGTTCGCGCCGGGCCGCAAGGACCCGACGTGGCTGCCAAACGCGCGGCTGGTCGGCGTGAACGTCAACCAGGACCGGGAGTTCGGCGTGGCGCTGCTGCGCTTCCTGGCCGACGAGATGCGCCGCCGGGCCGACGCGGCCAAGCAGCACGAGGTCACCAAGCTGGAGGAGTTGCGGGCCGAGGACCCGGACGGCCGCTGGCCGAGGATCATCGCGGTGATCGACGAGTTCCAGTACCTGTTCGCGGAGAAGGACGCCGTGACCCGGGAAGCGGTGTCACTGCTGGAGGACGTGGCCCGGCGCGGCCGGTCGCAGGGCATCCACATGGTACTGGCCAGCCAGGACGTGTCCAGCATCGAGGCGTTCTGGGGCAAGCCGGCGATCTTCGAGCAGTTCACCGTGCGGGTCGCGCTGCCCAAGGCGCGGCGGGTGCTAACCGACGGCAACACCGAGGCGATCGACCTGCCCCGCTGGCACGCGATCGTCAACCACGAGTCAGGAGTCAAGCAGGGCAACGAGATCGCCCGGGTGCCGGACGCCACCGGGCGCGGCACCTTCGACCGGGTGCAGGCGCGGCTGTTCGAGATGAAGCCGGCCGACCTGTCGGTGCCGCGGCTGTTCGACGGCAACCGGGTGCCGGTGCTGGCCGACATGCCCGGTTTCCGGGCGCTGGAGCCGGTTTCCGGCCGCGCGCCGACCGTCCTGTTGGGACAGGTCATCGACGTCGAGGACCGGGCGGCCCGGGTGTCGCTGGCCCGCGCGCCCGGCCGCAACGTGGCCGTTTTCGGCTCCGTGCTGAAGGAATCGACCAGCGTGCTGGCCGCGGCGGCGCTTTCCCTGGCCCGGCAGCATGTTCCCGGTCAGGCCCGGTTCACCGTGGCCCCGATGATCGACGACGCGATGCCGGCGGCGGATGCGCTGACCGCTCGGCTGCGGGGCTTCGGGCACGACGTGACCCAGGTCGGCCTGGACGGCATCCGCCAGCACCTGGCCGTGGTGGCCAAGGAGCTGGAGGAGCGGCTGTCCGGCGCGGTGCTCGACCAGCCGGTGCCGCACTATCTGGTGCTGTACGGCATGGACGCGGCCAACTCGGTGCTGGAGACCAAGGATCCGGAGACCCGGGTGTCCGGTGTGGACAGTTTTCGGCAGGTGCTCAAGAGCGGCCCCGAGCACCGGACCCACCTGATCGGCTGGTGGCGCAGCCCCGCGCGGCTGAAGAACCTGCTGATGATGGGCGCGTCGGCCGACGACATCGGCGCCTGGGTCGGCTTCGACGTGCAGGGCCAGGACCTCAACGCCTACGCCCCCGGCCAGCTGATCACCTGGTCGCCGCGACCGGGCCGCGGCCTGTTCTTCGACCGGTACGAGCACGCCCGGCCGCAGGTGGTCATCCCGTTCGACACCGATGGGGAGCAGCCTTGACCGACGCGATCGGCGCCGTCGAGCGCTACAAGGAGATCATCGGCTGGATCGGCGACGCCGTGCAGGAGATGCGCGAGCACGACGCCGAGCGCGGCGTGGTGGTCACCACCCGGCTGGACGACGCGATGGCCGCCACCAACGAGATGCTGACCCGGGCCGACCAGAGCATGGCCCGGATCGACGAGCTGTGGCTGCAGGCGGTCGGGGAGCTGTTCAACGAGCGCTGGATGCAGGTGACGCCCATCCCCCGCCCGGACACCAACGTGCCGCCACGACCGCTGGAGTTCTACGAGGCCGAGGTGGAGAAGACCCAGCTGGCCCTGATCGACGCCATCCGCAAGAAGGGCCTCCTCGGCCGATAAGCACGCATGTCTCCAAGACCCACAAACCCGGGTTCGGACGGTCTTCAACGACCCCAAACGTGACGCCGGGTTTGGGGTCGTTGAAGACCTCGTGCGGCGGGTTTGTAGGTCTTGGAGACGCTCATACCGTGACCGTCGCCACTCGCGGGAACAGCCCGTTGGGTCCAAGGTGTTGGCAGTAGTGAACACCAATTACTGAACTGATCAGTCTCGAAAATGGAGGCTTCGCCATGTCTGTGCCGACCACCGTCCGCGAGATCAGGCTCGCCGCCCGGCCCAACGGCTGGCCGACCGAGGAGACCTTCGAGCTCGCGGAAGCCCCGCTGGTGGTCGAGCCGAACCGGCTCGTGGTCCGCAACCTGTTCATGAGCGTCGACCCGTACATGCGCGGCCGGATGAACGACGTCAAGTCCTACAGCCCGCCGTTCCAGGTCGGCAAGGTCATGGAGGGCGGCGCGGTCGGCGAGGTCATCCAGTCCGACGTCGAGGGCTTCGCGGTCGGCGACATCGTGCTGCACTTCCAGGGTTGGCGCGACTACGCGGTCCTGCACCCCAAGACCGCGGTCAAGGTGGACCCGCAGGCCGCCCCGATCAGCACCTATCTCGGCGTGCTGGGCATGCCCGGCCTCACCGCGTACGCCGGTCTGCTGCGCTCCGGCGAGTTCAAGGAGGGCGACACCGTCTTCGTGTCCGGTGCGGCCGGCGCGGTCGGCCAGATCGTCGGGCAGCTGGCCAAGCTCAAGGGGGCCAAGCGGGTCATCGGCAGCGCCGGCAGCGCCGACAAGGTCAAGTACCTGACCGAGGAGCTGGGCTTCGACGCCGCCTTCAACTACAAGGACGGCTCGGTCACCGAGCTGCTGGCGCAGGCCGCTCCGGACGGCATCGAGCTGTACTTCGACAACGTCGGCGGCGACCACCTGGAGGCCGCCATCAACAGCCTCAACGTGCACGGCCGGGTCGCGGTCTGCGGCATGATCTCCGTCTACAACTCGACCGAGGCCACCCCGGCACCGCGCAACCTTGCCCAGGTCATCGCCAAGCGCCTCACCATCCGCGGCCTGCTCGTCGGCGACCACTACGACCTCCAGCCGCAGTTCGTCGGCGAGGTCGCGCCGCTGGTGTCCGGCGGCAAGCTGAAGTACACCGAGACCGTCGTGGAGGGCCTGGAGAACGCCCCGCAGGCGTTCCTCGGCATGCTGCGCGGCGAGAACACCGGCAAGATGCTGGTCAAGATCGCCGACTGACGCTTTCTCGACACCGCCCCGGCCAACCCCTGCTTGGTCGGGGCCGTTTTTCACCTAGACGACTCGCCCCTGGTGCACCACGACCGTGGGCGCGCGGCGTTCACGGATCACTTCGGCCACGGTTTCCCCGGGCAGCACAACGAACTCCGCCCGATCCCCCTCGACCAGCCCGTGGTCGCGTTCGCCCAGCACTGCCGCGCCGCCACGGGTCGCGGTGTCGGCGCACATCTCGATCATCGGGTCGGCGGTGTAGCCCTCGGCCTCGGCCAGCTCCCACACGTCGATGCCGCCGATGCCGACGCGAACACCGCCCCAGCGGAGTTTGCGCAGCGGCAACGGTTTGGTGGCGGCCACCGCGACGTCGGCCTCGGCCAGGCGATCGATGAGCTCGTCCTGACGATCGGGATCCACAGTGGACAGAGCGGTGGCGTGCACGACGCTGACCCGGCCCCGCATGTCCAGGGCGGCGGTCCGCTCGCAGATCAGCTCAAGCTCGAACGCCCCGAGCTCGCCGGGGTCGTCGAGCTGGATGTCCACGCCGCACTGGTGCTTGTCGGCCAGCCCGAACACCACATCCAGGTGCCGCACGGGATCGCGGTCGACGCGGGCCGGATCGATGCCGCCGACCAGATCCGCGCCGGCCGTCAGGGCGGCGTCGAGGGCATCCATGCCGGTGATCGCGCCGGTCGGCGACAGGGCGACCAGCTGCACCTCGACCAGGCCGAGCAGATCGGCCCGCCGGGCCAGGGCGTCGTCCATCGCGGCGACCGGCACGTGCGCCCGGATCATGGTGGTGCCGGGACGTAACGTGTCCAAACGACCGTGGGCGTCGACGAAGGACGGCAGCAACACGCCGCCCCCGCCGTCGACCACCGGGACTCCGTCCGGGGCGACCAGCCCGACGCCGATCTGGTCGATCCGGCCGTTGAGACAGAGCACGTCGACCGCGGGCAGCTCGGCCGCGCTCGGCCACGGCCGAACGCCCCTGATCAGCAGTTCTCCACTCATCTCGGGAGGTTAACCCCGATCGGCCGCCGGCAACAGCTTTCCGGGATTGAGCACGCCGGTCGGGTCCAGGGCCTTCTTCACCGAGGTCATCACCTCGATGCCCAGCGCGCCGACCTCGCCCGCCAGATACGGGGCGTGGTCGGTGCCGACGGCGTGGTGGTGGGTGATCGTGCCGAGCGGCGCGATCGCCTGGGACGCCGCCTTCTTCGCCCGCTGCCACTGCCCGATCGGGTCGTCGTCGGCCCGCGCGGCCAGCACGGTGAAGTACAGCGAGGCGCCCGTCTCGTACGCGTGCGACACGTGACACATGACCACCGCGCGGTTCAGCGAACGTTGCAAGGCCCCTCGGACGGCCGAGCGAAGGGTGCTCAGCTGCGACCAGTGCGTCGCGGTCTCCAGCGTCTCCACGCACACGCCGGCGTCGAGCAGCGAATCCCGTTGCCGCGGCCCGGAGAACCGGCCGTGCCGCCACGATTCCCCGATCAGCCGGCCCAGCCGCACCGCCCGGTGGGCCCGCAGCGCCCGCAGCGTCCCGGCGCGGCGGACGGCCAGCTCGCCGGCCGATCCGGCCTCCCAGCCCAGGATCAGCAGGCACGGGTCGGCGATCCGGCGGGCCCGCAGGTACGTCTTGACCGCGCCGGCCCGCACCCCGCCGGTCAGGGCCAGCTGCACCTCGGTCTCGTCGGTGTCGGACAGCCGGGTCACGTCGGCCAGCACGCGGTGCTGGGCCAGGTCCCGGATGGCGTCGGTGGCCTTGTCCCAGCCGTCCAGGAAGTAGCCCTCGTACCGGGTGTGCGTGGCCACCGGCCGGACCCGCAGCGTCACCTCGGTGATCACGCCGAACGCGCCCTCGCTGCCGATCACCAGCTGCTTGAGGTCGGGGCCGGCGGCGGTGGCCGGGGCGACGCCCAGGTTGAGCTCGCCGAGCGGGGTGGCCAGCCGCACGCCGTCGACCATGTCCTCGAACCGGCCGTAGCCGGCCGAGGCCTGCCCGGCCGAGCGGGTCGCGGCGAAGCCGCCGATGGTGGCCCGTTCGAAGGACTGCGGGAAGTGGCCGAGGGTGAAGCCGTGCGCGGCGAGCATGCGTTCGGCGTCGGTGGCCCGCACGCCGGCCTGCAGCACGACCAGCCGGGACAGCGGGTCGATGGACACCAGCCGGTTGAGCCGGGTCAGGTCGAGCACGATCACCGCGTGCTTGCCGCCGCGCAGCGCGGTCACGCCGCCGACCACGGAAGTGCCGCCGCCGAAGGGAATCACACCGATGTCGTGCTCCGCGCACGCCTTGAGCACGGCGACCACCTCATCGGGATCGCCCGGCAGCACCACCGCGTCCGGCACGGCCAGGTCGCCACAGCCACGATGCTTGAGCAGGTCCACATAGGACATACCGCCGGACCGACCGAGGCGGGCGTTGCGGTCCAGCAATACGTTGTCCGCGCCGACCACCGCCTCCAGCGCCGCTCTGCCGACGATCGACAGCTCCGGATCCGGCACGGTCAGCACCGAGTCCGGCGCGACCGGCGTCGGGTGTTCGGCGAGGCCGGTCCTGGCCCGCAGCCAGCGCAGCGCGTGCGCGGGCAGCACGTGCTCGCCGAGCGTCCAGCCGCCCCGAAGGGTGTGATCGATCCCCGGTTCCATTGCTACAGTGTTACACATGCCGTCACAACGTCACAGCGTCCGAGTCGGGGACGACGTCCTGCTGGACGCCGCGCACAAGTGCGTCCTGCTGGTCGGTGTGCGGCGCACCACGCTGACCGACGTGGCCCGGGAGGCCGGCGTCAGCCGGATGACGCTCTATCGGCGCTTCCCGGACGTGCGCAGCCTGGTCGCGGCCCTGATGACCAGGGAGTTCGGCGCGCTGCTGGGCGAGGTCGGGCCCGGCCGGACCGGGCGTGAGCGGCTGGTCAGCGGGGCCGTCGGCACCGTCCGCCGGCTGCTGGCCAACCCGCTGATGGCGGCCGTGCTGGACCGTGACGCCGAACTGCTGCTGCCCTACGTCGTGGAACGGCTCGGGGCCACCCAGCGGATCGCCGAGCAGTTCCTCCGGGTCGGGCTGGCCGCCGGGCACGAGGACGGCTCCGTCCGGCCCGGCGACCTGGACGTGCAGGCCCGGACGCTGCTGCTGATGGTGCAGTCGTTCGTGCTGTCGGTCCGACCGGCGATCGCCGAACTGGACCCGGACGCCGTCTTCGACGAACTGTCGGAGATGTTGGAAGGGGCGCTGCGGCCGTGAAGACGTCGTTGAACGCCTCTCGGCGGTCGCGGGAACTGGCCGAGGTCGCCGATGGCCTGGTCGTGGATGTGCTGGTCGTCGGCGGCGGTGTGACCGGCGCCGGGGCCGCCCTCGACGCCGCCTCGCGCGGGCTGTCGGTGTGCCTGGTCGAGGCCCACGACCTGGCGTTCGGCACTTCCCGGTGGTCGAGCAAGCTGGTGCACGGCGGGCTGCGGTATCTGGCCCATGGCGAGGTCGGGCTGGCGTACGAGAGCGCCGTCGAGCGCGGCATCCTGATGACCCGCACCGCCCCACACCTCGTCCGGGCTTTGCCCCAACTCGTTGCCCTGCATGGAAAACAACGCGGCTCCCTGGTGATGGCCGGCCTCCGCGCCGGCGACCTGCTCCGCCGCGCCGCCGGCACGCCCAGTCGTGTTCTACCTCCCCCACGCCGCATCTCCGCCGCGGAAACCCTCGCCCTGGCCCCAGGTCTGCGGTCTGACGGCTTGACCGGCGGGCTGCTTTCCTTCGACGGCCAGCTGATCGACGACGCCCGACTGGTCGTGGCCCTGGCCCGGACCGCCGCCGGCTTCGGCGCGCGGATCCTCACCCGGGCCCGCGTCGTCGCCCTGGCCGGCGACGGCGCCCAGGTCCAGGACACCTTGACCGGCAACGAGTTCTCCGTCAAGGCCCGCCGCGTCGTCAACGCCACCGGCGTCTGGGCCGGCCAACTCGTCCCCTCGGTCCGCCTCCGCCCGTCCCGCGGCTCCCACCTCGTGCTGCGCGCCGACTCCGTGCGGATCGGCTCCACGTCCTTGACCGTGCCGATTCCCGGCTCGACCAACCGCTTCGTCCTGGTCCTCCCGCAGGCCGACGACCGCGTCTACGTCGGCCTCACCGACGAACCCGTCGACGAGCCAGTTCCCGATGTCCCCACCGTCCCCCAGTCCGATGTGGACTTCCTACTGGACGTCGCTTCCTCCGTGCTGCAACGACCTCTGACTTCCGCCGACGTGATCGGGTCCTACGCCGGCCTTCGCCCCTTGATCGAACAGGCCGGCTCCCGCAGCGCCGACCTCTCCCGCAGGCACGCCGTGCTGACCTCCCCCGAGGGCGTGATCACCGTCGTCGGCGGCAAGCTCACCACTTACCGCCGGATGGCCGCCGACGCCGTCGACGCCACCGGTCTGACCACAATCCCTTGCCGCACCAAGGACATCCCCCTCGTCGGCGCCACCCGCTCCCCTGTCGACGCCCCCGCCCGCCTCATCGCCAAGTACGGCTCCGAGGCCCCGGCACTGGTGGCCCTCGATCGCCCCGCTCCCGTCTTCGGCGACCTCACCGAGGCCGAGGTGGCCTGGGCCTACGACCACGAAGGCGCCCTGGACGCCGACGACGTCCTGGACCGCCGCACCCGCATCGGTCTGGTCCCCGCCGACCGCGCACAGGCCCTCCCCCTCCTACCCCACCCCCTCTCCACCTGAGTGGCTCACTTGGCTTGCGCGGTCAACTGAGCCACTCACGCGTCTCCGTCGAAACACTCCAGCCTCGTCCTCCCCATCCACCCACTTCCGTCACACCCCCTCCCTCTCCCACCGTTCCCCCTGTTGACGTTCTGTTGGGTTTTTGCAACACTTCGTTCTGTGAGTCCAGTCAGGCGCGGTAAAGAGCTGCCGATCCACAATCGGCTGCAGGTGCTGCGCGCGGAACGGGGGCTCACCAGGGCACAGCTGGCGGAGGCGGTCGAGGTGAACCCGCAGACGATCGGGGCGCTGGAGCGCGGCGACCACTACCCCAGCCTGGATCTGGCCTTCCGGATCTGCGAGGTGTTCTCGCTGCCGGTGGAAGCGGTGTTCAGCCGCACCCCGTTCCAACCGCTGTCCACCCAGGTCTATGGCAAGGGGGAGTCATGAACAGCTTCAAGGAGCGCTTTCACGCGCAACAGGAACGCAACATGGAGCAGTACGCCAACTGGCTGCCCGGCTGGCGCAACCGCCGCACGCGCCGCCGGGTGGTGATCGGCTGGCTGATCGCCGCGCTGGCCACGATCGGCCTGAGCACGGTGGCCGGCCACCCCGGCTCGGGCATCCTGTTGGTCTGGATGGCGTTGCTGCTGATCACGGTCCTGTTTCAGTTGCTGAACAAGGTGCTCACGAACAACGTCGGGGAGCGCTCGGCGCGACTGTTGGACGAACGTGAACTCGCGCTGCGCGGCCGCTCCAGCTACGTTGGTTTTCTTGTTGCCACGTGGAGCATGATTGTCGCCGCCGTGCTGTTCGCGGTGACGCCGATCGGCGGGCTGCCGCTTGCTCCGTTCGTGGTCCTGATGAGCCTCGCCATGCTAGCCAGCAACACCCCGAGCGCGCTGCTGGCGTGGCAGCTGCCGGACGACGAGCCGGACCCGATCGCCGAAGGAGAGCACCGTGGCTGAGGGAGTGCTGGAGATCGACCGGGTCTCCAAGCGCTACGGGAACGTGCGAGCCTTGCACCAGATGACCTTCGAGGTGCACGCGGGTGAGCTGTTCGGCTTCGTGGGCAGCAACGGCGCCGGCAAGACGACCACCATGCGCATCGCGCTCGGAGTGCTGGCCGCCGACTCCGGCGAGGTCCGCTTCGACGGCCAGCCGGTGGATCTGGCCACTCGTAGGCAAATCGGGTACATGCCGGAGGAACGCGGCCTGTACCCGAAGATGAAGGTGCGCGAGCAACTCGTCTATCTGGCCCAGCTGCACGGCATGTCCACCGCGGACGCGCGCCGGGCCACGGACGCCTGGGTGAACCGGCTCGGGCTCAGCGCCCGCCGCGACGACGAGGTGCAGAAGCTGAGCCTGGGCAACCAGCAGCGGGTGCAGCTGGCCGCGGCGCTGGTGCACGATCCGGTGGCGCTGGTGCTGGACGAGCCGTTCTCGGGCCTGGACCCGGTGGCCGTGGACGTGATGAGCGAGGTGCTGCGCGAGCAGGCCGCCCGCGGTGTGCCGGTGGTGTTCTCCAGCCACCAGCTGGAACTGGTGGAGCGGCTGTGCGACCGGGTCGGCATCGTCCGAAGTGGACAGATGGTGGCCAGCGGCGGCGTGACCGAACTGCGCGAGAGCGGGCCGGTGCGGCTGGTGGTGGACACACCCGAGTCCGACGGGGAGTGGGCGACCGGGCTGACCGGAGTCCGCGTGGTCGCCATCGACGGCGGGCGGGTCACCGTCGAACTCGGTGAGGACGGCGACGACCAGCAGGTGCTGGCCGCAGCCCTGAAGTCCGGTCCGGTCCGGGAGTTCACCAGGCTGCGGCCGAGCCTGACCGAGCTGTTCCGCAACGTCGTGACCGAACAGGGGGCATCGTGACCACCACGCACGCGATCGGCCTGGTCGCGGGCCGCGAGTTCACCACCCGGCTGCGCAGCAGGTCCTTTGTGGTCAGCACGGTGCTGATCCTGGCCGTGCTCGCCGCCTATGTGGTGCTGTTCACCTTCATCGGCAAGGAGAGCGCCGCCAAGATCGGGCTGACCGGGCAGGCCACCGCCATGTCCCAGCCGCTGGCCGCCGCGGCGGCCCAGCTCGGCAAGCAGGTGCAGATCAGCACCGTTGACAACGAGGACGACGGCAAGCAGCAGGTCCACGACGGCAAGCTGGACGTGCTGGTCGAGGGGCCGCTGGGCTCGCCGACCGCGTTCGTGAAGTCCAGTTTGGACCCGGCGCTGAAGAGCGCGCTGGATCAGTTGGTGCGGGCCCAGGCGATCCAGGGCCTGATCGCCCAGTCCCAGCTGCCGCCGGCCACGGTGAGCGCGGCGCAGAACGCCAAGGTGATCGTGACGCCGCTGGAGCAGCAGGATCCCGAGCAGGGGTCGCGGATCGCGCTGTCGCTGGTGACCGGCGTGGTGCTGATGATCTCCATCATGGCCTTCGGCACGGCCGTGGCCCAGGGCGTGGTCGAGGAGAAGTCCAGCCGGGTGGTGGAGATCCTGCTGGCCACGATCCGGCCGTGGCAGCTGCTGGCCGGCAAGATCCTCGGCATCGGCGTGGTCGGCCTGATCCAGGTGGCGATCATCGCCGCGGCCGGTCTGACGCTGGCCAACACCAGCGGCGTGTACACGCTGCCCACGGTGGCCGTCGGCACCATTCTCGGCGCGCTCGGCTGGTACGTCCTGGGCTTCTTCCTGTACGCCGCGCTGCTGGCCGCCGCCGGCTCGCTGGTGTCGCGGCAGGAGGAGCTCCAGTCGGCGATCACGCCGATCTCCATCCTGCCGACGCTGGCCTTCGTGGTCGGCGTGAACCTGCTGATTCCCAATCCCACCAACACGATCAGTACCGTGCTGTCACTGTTCCCACTGTTCACGCCGACCCTGATGCCGGCTCGTATCGCGCTCGGCGTGGCCCCGACGTGGCAGGTCGTGCTGGCGGTGGTGCTGATGATCGCGGCGATCGTCGCGGTGACCTGGCTGGCCGGACGGATCTACCGCAACGCGGTTTTGCAGACCGGCGGCCGGGTGCGGGTGCTGGACGCGCTCAGGACGTCCTGACCGCCTCGTACCGGTCCAGCGACACCCGGCGCTCGTGGTTGTGGTCGACCATGGGCGCCGGGTAGTCCGCGGGCAGCTTGCCTAGCTTGTGCACGGTTTTCCCCGGCACGCCACGCAGTTCCGGCACGTACTTGCGCACGTAGTCGCCGTTCGGGTCGAACTTCTCGCCCTGGGTGGTCGGGTTGAAGATCCGGAAGTACGGGGCCGCGTCGGTGCCGCAGCCGGCCACCCACTGCCAGTTGTGCTGGTTGGACGCCAGGTCACCGTCGATCAAGTGCCGCATGAAGTGCCGGGCGCCCCACCACCACGGCAGGTGCAGGTCCTTCACCAGGAAGCTGGCCACGATCATGCGGACCCGGTTGTGCATCCAGTTCTCGGCCAGCAGCTGCCGCATGCCGGCGTCCACCACCGGATAGCCGGTGCGGCCCTCGCACCAGGCCTCGAACCGTTGCCGCGCGGCTTTTCCGGTGTCGTGCTCGAACTTGTCGAACTTGCGGTCGTAGTTCTCCCGGGCCGTGTTGGGCCGGTGCCAGAGCACGTCGGCGTAGAACTCCCGCCAGGCCAGCTCGGAGCGGAACGTCTCGTGGCCGGGCTTCAAGTCGGCCAGCAGGGTCCGTGGATGCACGCAGCCCCAACGCAGATACGCCGCCAGCATGCTGGTTCCGTTGCGGTCCGGGCGATCCCGGCCGGTGTCGTAGTCGGCCAGGGCCCCGTCGCGGAAGTCCTGCCACGCCTCCAGCGCCGCTTGCTCCCCCGCCGGCAACTCCGACTTGCCGGCGGGAATCTTCTCGCCACCCTTGAGCTTCATCCACTGCGCACTGTCCACATCGGACTTCGCTGGCTGGCGCCAACCATGGTCGAGCCAGGCCCGCCGGAACGGGGTGAACACCCGGTAGGGCTCGCCGTCAGACTTGCGGACGCGTCCCGGCGTCACCGCGTACGGCGATCCGGTGCGGACGAAGTCGATGTCCCCCAAGGCCTTGCGCACCTGCTCGTCCCGCTCCCGACCGTACGGCCCGGTGTCGGCCGACACGTGCACGCCGCCCGCGCCGATCTTGGCCGCAAGCTCCGGCACCACTCGTACCGGGTCGCCGTGCACCACGTGCAGTCGGCCGCTGAGATCGCGGTCCAGGGCACGCAGGCAGTCGTAGAGGAAACGCCGCCGCGGCTCCCCCGCCGGCTTGAGCAGCCGATCGTCCAACACGAACAGTGGCAACACCTCGCCGCCGTCGGCGGCGGCCAACAGCGCCGGGTGATCCCCCACGCGCAGGTCGCGGCGGAACCACATGATCGCAGGCGGGGTCATGCCCTACGACGCTACGGTGATGGCGTCACAGTCGCACAGCGGGGAGGGTCATGGGCGACCGGCGCACGGTGTACACACACTCCACCGCGGGCCTACTGTTCGGCCTGTTCGGCGGCGTGGTCAGCGCCTTCTTCACGTACTTCGTCACCATCACGGCCAGCGGGGCGTTCGTGCTCGACCCCGGGGCCGCACTGACCGCCCTCACCCGGATCGGCGATGTCGCACCGGTGCGTTGGCCGGTGGTCGCGCTCGACCCGTTCCTGCCGGTGCTGGAGTTGATGGTCGCGATCCTGTGCAGCCTGTCCGCCGCCAGGCACGTCGGCGTCTCCCTGATCAGCCGCCCCCGCCTGCTCTGGATCGTCCTGTTCGGCCTGGCGCTGGCCCTGGGCGTGCTGACCACCGGCACCGTCGCCCAACAGGCCCACTGGACCGGCCTGGCCATCACCCTCCTGGCCCTGTCCCTCCCCCACCACACCGACCCCCGCTAGTCAACCCCCCGACGTCAGGAAAGGACCATTCCTGACGTTCAACGTCAGGAATGGTCCTTTCACCCAGGTCCGTGACCGGTTCAGCGATCGATTCAGCGCTCGTTGATCGGCACGAAGTTGCGCTCGGCCTCGCCGATGTAGAGCTGGCGCGGGCGGCCGATCTTGGTGGCCGGGTCCTTCATCATCTCGCGCCAGTGGGCGATCCAGCCGGGCAGCCGGCCCAGCGCGAACAGCACGGTGAAGAACTTGGTCGGGAAGCCCATGGCCCGGTAGATCAGGCCGGTGTAGAAGTCCACGTTCGGGTACAGCTTGCGCGAGACGAAGTACTCGTCCGCCAGGGCCGTCTCCTCGAGCTTCTTGGCGATCTCCAGCAGCTGGTCGTCGCCGCCGAGCTTGCCCAGGATCTCGTCCGCGGTCTTCTTGATGATCGCGGCCCGCGGGTCGTAGTTCTTGTAGACCCGGTGGCCGAAGCCCATCAGGCGGACGCCGTCCTCCTTGTTCTTCACCTTGCGCACGAAGGCGTCGACGTCGCCGCCGTCCTGCCGGATCTTCTCCAGCATCTCCAGCACCGCACTGTTGGCGCCGCCGTGCAGCGGGCCGAACAGGGCGTTGATGCCGGCGGAGATGCTGGCGAACAGGTTGGCCTCGGACGAGCCGACCAGCCGCACCGTGGAGGTGGAGCAGTTCTGCTCGTGGTCGGCGTGCAGGATGAACAGCAGGTCGAGGGCGCGGACCAGAGCCGGGTCCACGTCGTAGTCCTCGGCCGGCAGGCCGAAGGTCATCCGCAGGAAGTTCTCCACCAGGCCGAGCTTGTTGTCCGGGTAGAGGAACGGCTGGCCGATCGACTTCTTGTACGCGTAGGCCGCGATCGTCGGCAGCTTGGCCAGCAGCCTTATGGTCGAGATCTCGACCTGCGTGTCGTCGAACGGGTTGAGGCTGTCCTGGTAGAACGTGGACAGCGCGGACACCGCCGAGGACAGCACCGGCATCGGGTGCGCGTCGCGCGGGAAGCCGTCGAAGAACCGCTTGAGGTCCTCGTGCAGCAGGGTGTGACGGCTGATCTGGCGGCTGAACTCCTCGACCTGGGCCTGCGTCGGGAGCTCGCCGTAGATGAGCAGGTAGCTGACTTCCATGAAGTTGGACCGCTGCGCCAACTGCTCGATCGGATAACCACGGTAACGCAGAATGCCGGCGTCGCCGTCGATGTAGGTGATCTCGGAGGAGCATGAAGCGGTGTTCACGAAACCGGGGTCGAGGGTTACCATCCCGGTTTTCGCGAGGAGTTTACCGAGATCTATGCCCGGTGCGCCCTCTGTCGGGAGCGACACGGACATCTCGTGCTCTCCGCCCGCATAACGCAGCGCGACGGTACGGAGGTCGGTATTCGGCGCAGTCGTCGCGTCGGGCATCAAAATCCCTCTCACGCTCAGACGGGGCAGCCGCTGGGCTCACAGCGAAGGTGTCGAGCGAGCGCACGGAACCGGGGTGACCGCACCGCAGCACCGCCCCGTTGGGGTCCTGTCACCCGCCACGCTAGTAGTCCACGGGCCCGCCGCACAGCGCGGCGGGCGTGCTGCTGCGTGCGATGGGACAGGTATCACACGATGTCCGAACCCCTCCGGGTCACGATAAGGACACATCGACGCCGGCACCGTGGCGCGGGACACGCCGGACCCGGTCCCGGCCGCCGACCGCACCCGGGACGGTTTCCGCCGTACGGACCAGCCGGCTGCGCCGCCAGGGTGGTCACGCACACCGCCCGTGGGGGTTACCGACACGTCCCGTGACGGCAGCTCGACACATTCGTGTCGCCACGAGCCGTTGTCCCCAGGTTAATTTTGTTCCAGCGGCCGCGTTTCTTCGAAATCAATTTCTGCACACGAGGCGGAGGTTTCGGGATGATCGTGCTCGGCTTGGGCGTGGGCGTTTCCCTCGGCACGTGGTGGTGGCACTGTCACCACTGCTGGTGACTCAATTCCGCGCTGCGTGGCGGTTCGGCCCCGGCGCGTGAAACGGTGATCGCGGCGGCGGCTCCGGCGAAGGCCAGGGCCGCCCGCCACTCCTGGTCGGTCAGCGACCTGACCGCGTCCTTCGACAGTTTGCCGTGACGGTGCAGCCACGCCAGCAGCGCGCCCTGCACCGTGTCGCCCGCGCCGATCGTGTCCACCACGTCGACGCGGACCGGCGGCACCTCGACGAGCTGGCCGGCGCCCGACAGCACGGCCAGCCCGTCGCCGCCGCGCGTGATCACCACCGCGGCCGGCCCGATCTGTTGCCACTGGCGGATTTCGTCCATCGCGTCGGCGTCGCCGGCCAGCCACTGGGCGTCCTCGATGGACACCTTGAGCAGGCCGACGTCGGGCAGCCAGGACCGGAACCGGGCCCGGTAGGCGTCGGCGTCCGGGATGAGCACCGGGCGGACGTTCGGGTCCAGCGCGGTGAGCCGGCCGTTCGCGGATTCCCGGCGCAGCAAGGATTCGTATACCGAGGCGCCCGGCTCCAGCACCATCGACAGCGTGCCGAAGGAGACCGCCTGCGCGGCCGCCGGCAGCGGGCCCGGATCGGTGACCAGGCGGTCGGCGGTGCCCTCGACGTAGAAGCCGTAGCGGGCCGAGCCGTCCGGCGCGAGGCCGACGACGGCCAGCGTGGTCGGCTCGGGGCCGCGCTGCACCAGGCTCACATCGACCTGGGCGTCCTTGAGCCGGGCGACCAGCGCGTCGCCGAAGGCGTCGGTGGAGACTCGGGACAGGAAGGCCGTCGGCGCGTCCAGCCGGCCGGCCGCGATCGCCACGTTGTACGGGCCGCCGCCGAGCTGCGGCAGCAGTGCACCGCCCGTCGTCGGAACCAGGTCGACCAGCGCCTCACCAGCGACGACGATCACGCGCACCCCTTTGTCAACGTTGTCACAAACGGGCCCATGCTAGGCGGCCGAGCCGGTGCTGGGAAGGGGGCTTTCCCTGCGTTGAATGCGTGGAAAGCCCCCTTCCCGGCATCGGGGTCAGGCGTGCGGGGCCAGGGCGCCGAGCAGGAACTCGGACAGCGCCTGGAAGGCCTCGGCGTCGGAGAGACCCGTCCGCTTGGCGATCACGCCGAGGTGGATGTGCTCGATGGTCAGGCCGACCATCTCCGACACCAGCGCGGCGTGCACGTCCCGGAACGCGCCCTGCTTCACACCCTCGGCGATGAGCGAGCGGATGCGGGCGGCGGCGGCGCGGGCGTTGAGCTCGTAGACGGCCCGGGCCGGCGGGAAGGCTGCGATGTCGCCGATGAACTCCCGGCCGGCCGGCCGCAGCTCGTCACCGGCGGCCGAGAGGTACTCGCCGATGCGGGCCCGCACATCCTCGACCTCGGCGATACGGGCCTCGATGCGGGACGTCGCCTTCCTGAAGAAGTGGCTGACCACCAGTACGGACAGCTGTTCCTTGCTCGGCGCCAGCGCGTACAGGGTGGACTTGGAGCAGCGCATGCGGGCGGCCAGGTCGTCCAGTGTGAACGCGCCGAAGCCCTCGGCCAGGAACAGCTGCTCCAGCCGATTGAGCAGATCGGACTGGCGCGCGGTGAGCGTGCGGCGGCTCGGCCGCGCGCTGACTTCGGACCTGGTCATGTGTGGAGACTGCCACAAACTCTCCAGTAGTACTCCAGTACGTCCTGGAGTACTGTTTTCAGTACTCACCACGACCTGGGAGCGTAGCCATGCCCGCCGAGCGCCTGCTGCCCACGACCGAGGCCGAGGACCTGATCGAGCTGGTCAGGGACATCGGCCGGAACGAACTGGCCCCGCACGCGGCGGCCGAGGAGGAGGCCGGGCGGTTCCCGCGGGAGACGCTGCGGCTGCTGGGCAAGACCGGGCTGCTCGGCCTGCCGTACCCGGAGGAGTTCGGCGGCGGCGGCCAGCCGTACGAGGTCTACCTCCAGGTGCTGGAGGAGATCGCCTCGAACTGGCTCACGGTGGCCGAGGCGATCTCGGTGCACGTCATGTCCTGCTACCCACTGGCCACCTTCGGCAGTGCCGAGCAGCGCGAGCGCTGGCTGCCCGACATGATCGGCGGCGACCTGCTCGGTGCGTACGCGCTGTCGGAGCCGCAGGCCGGCTCGGACCCGGCCGGCATGACCACCCGGGCCGTTCGCGAGGGCGACGACTACGTCATCAACGGCACCAAGGCGTGGATCACGCACGCCGGCGTCGCCGACTTCTACACGGTGATGGCCCGCACCGGCGAGGTGTCGTGCTTCCTGGTCGACGGCAGGAGCGAGGGCCTGTCGGCCGCCGAGCGCGAGCGCACCATGGGCCTGACCGGATCCCCCGTGGCGCAGCTGCGCTTCGACGGCGTCCGGGTGCCGGCCGAGCGCCGGATCGGCGACGAGGGCTGCGGTCTGAAGTTCGCACTGTCCGCTTTGGACTCCGGCCGGCTCGGGATCGCCGCCTGCGCGGTCGGTCTGGCCCAGGCGGCGCTGGACGAGGCCGTCAACTACGCCCGTGAGCGCAAGCAGTTCGGCAAGCCGATCATCGAGTTCCAGGGCATGGAGTTCCTGTTGGCCGACATGGCCGCCGCGGTGGAGTCGGCCCGCGCCACCTACCTGGAGGCCGCCCGCCGGCGCGATCGCAAGCTGCCGTTCAGCCGCCAGGCCTCGATCGCCAAGCTGGTCGCCACCGACGCGGCGATGAAGGTGACCACCGACGCCGTGCAGGTGCTCGGCGGGGCCGGGTACACCCGGGACTTCCCCGCCGAGCGCTACATGCGTGAGGCCAAGGTGCTGCAGATATTCGAGGGCACCAACCAGATCCAGCGCATGGTGATCGGCCGGCACCTGGCCCGCGGCTAGCGGCTCAGCGCTCCCGGTAGAACGGGTCGACGGTGACGCCCTCGCCGCTGTTCTCGTCGAACTGGTAGACCTCGCGGCCCTGGATGAACACGCGCAACGCTCGCGACATGACGTCCAGCGGATCTCCGGACCAGATCACGATGTCGCCGTCCAGGCCGGGCTTGAGCGAGCCGACCCGGTCGTCGAGACCGAGAATGCGGGCCGGGTTGGCGGTGATCGCGCGCAGCGCGATGTCGCTGTCCAGGCCCTCCTTGACGGCCAGCGTGGCCTGGTGGACCAGGAAGTGGATGGGCACCACCGGGTGGTCGGTCATGATCGCCAGCTCGACGCCGGCCCGGGCCAGGATGCCCGGGTTGCGCAGCGACCGGTTGCGCAGCTCCACCTTGGCCCGGCTGGTGAACAGCGGGCCGATGATCACCGGGATGTTCTTCTCCGCCACCAGGTCCGCGATCAGGTGGGCCTCGGTGCCGTGGTTGATCACCAGCCGGTAGCCGAACTCCTCGGCCAGCCGGATCGCGGTGGCCACGTCGTCGACCCGGTGCGTGTGCTGGCACCAGGGCAGCTCCCGGTCCAGCACCCGGACCAGGATCTCGTTGGTGGCGTCGCGGTCGAACGGCTTACCCTCGGCCGCTGCCGCCTCCCGGCGGGCCTTGTAGTCCTGGGCCTTGGTCAGCGCCTCGCGGATCACCGCGGCCACGCCGAGCCGGGTGCTGGGCGTGACGTTCTTGTCGCCGTAGACCCGCTTCGGGTTCTCGCCCAGCGCGCTCTTCACGCTGACCGGCTCGCGCAGCACCATCTCGTCCACGGTCCGGCCCCAGCACTTGACCGCGACCGTCTGGCCGCCGATCGGGTTGCCGGAGCCGGGCTTGATCACCGCCGTGGTGACGCCGCCGGACAGCGCGTCCGCGAACGCCAGGTCGGCCGGGTTGATGCCGTCCAGCGCGCGGAACCGGGCCCCGACCGGGTCGGTCATCTCGTTGGTGTCGTCACCGGCCCAGCCCTCGGCCTCCTCGGCCACGCCGAGATGGCCGTGGGCCTCGACGAAGCCGGGCAGCACCCAGGAGCCGGCCGCGTCCACGACCGGCACCTCGTCGGGCACGTCGACGTCGGCGTCCGCGCCGACGGCGGCGATCCGCCCGTCGATGACCAGGACTGTCCCGCCGTCGATGGGGTCGCCGTCGACCGGCACCACGTATCCGCCTGTGATCGCCACATTCATGGTTCGCAATGCTAACGGTCTCGGACGGGGTGAACAGCGGTTATCGCGGCAGCAGTCCCCAGCGCGCAGACCACGCCTCGCCCGGGGCCAGCGTGATCAGGTCGGTGCCCGAGTTCAGGGCGTCCGGCGGGCAGGTCATCGGCTCGATGGCGACGGCACGGCCGCGGCCGAGGAAGTCGTCGGGCGTGTACACCTGCACCCAGCGGAAGGCCGGGTCGGCCCACACCTCGACGCCGCCGTCCGGGCCGGTCAGCCGGTGCCGGACCAGGCCGTCCGCGCCCGGCTCGCAGCCGCCGAAGGCGTGGTCCAGGCGCACGCCGCGCAGCGCCTTGGGCCGGGTGAAGTCCAGATCGGTGCCGGCCAGCGGGGTCTGCGGGCCGTCCGGGGTCATCGTCTCCGGGCTCAGCGGCAGGCTCGTGGTCGCGGCCAGGTGCAGCGTGCAGTCGTCGAGCGCCGAGTTGCCGGCCCTCGGGTACGGGTGCATGCCGACGCCGAACGGCACCGGCCGGTCGCCCACGTTGGCGACACCGTGCGTGACGGTCAGGCCGTCCGCGTCCAGGGCATAACTGATGGTCACTCGCAGCGGCACCGGCCAGCCGTGCTGGGCCGGCACGTCGATGCCCAGCGAGATCAGCGAGCCGGTGTGGTTGATCACCTGCCAGGCGTGCTTGCGGACCAGGCCGTGGCTGGCGTTGTGCCGCTCCGGCTCGGTCAGCTCCAGCTGCTGGGTGCCGCCCTCGAACGGCCACCGGCCGCCGCGCACCCGGTTGGGCCAGGGCACGAGCACCGCGCCCGCGCCCATCGGCGGGTAGGTGTCGTCGGGATAGCTCTGCACGTAGTCGACGCCCGCGACCGCATAGGTCCGCAGGCCCGCGCCTACTTCCGTGACGACCGCGCGGGCGCGGCCGTAGGTGATCTCGAACTGGGCGCCAGTGGGACCGCTCACCCGTGCGAGCTTAGAGGTCCGACGCGGGAAGTCGTAACGATCGGCTCACCGATCGGGGCCGAACTCAACACGGTTCGGCTTCACCCGACCGGCGTATCTAGGGTTGTGTCCGTGGCGATCAGCATCGTGGACGCACCGACGAACCTGGGCCTGCGCCCACCGGCGCCCGGAGTGGTGCCCGGCTGCGCGAAGGCGCCCGCGGCGCTGCGCGAGGCCGGCCTGCTCGGCCGCCTCGCCGCGGCCGACGCCGGGGGTCTCGTCGCACCGCGTTACGACCTGGGCGAATGGCAGCCCGGCGACGGTGTCTTCCACGCTTCGGGGATCGCTTCCTACGCCCGCCGGCTCGCCGACCGCGTCGCCGGCCTGATCGGTCAGAGCTTCCCGCTCGTGCTCGGCGGCGACTGCACCGTGCTGCTCGGCACCGGCCTGGCCCTGCGGGAACGGGCCCTCGCCGAGGGCCGCCGCTACGGCCTGGCCTTCGTCGACGGGCACAGCGACTTCCGACACCCCGGCAACTCCGGCGATGTTGGCGCGGCCGCCGGCGAGGACCTGGCCCTGGCCACCGGCCGCGGCCAGGCCGACCTGGCCTCCCGGCTGTTCGAGGACGCCGACGTGGTGGTGCTGGGCATCCGCGAGGACGACGAGGCCCGGGGCGAGCTGTCGTCCTGCGGCATCGGCCACCGGACCGCCCTGGAGATCCGCAAGGCCGGCGCCGCCGAATCGGCCGAGTGGGCCCGGCGGCGGCTCGACGAGCTGGACGGCTTCTGGGTGCACCTCGACGTGGACGTGCTGGACCCCGCCGTCATGCCGTGCGTGGACGCCCCCGCGCCCGAGGGTCTGGACCACGCCGAACTGGCCGAGCTGCTGGCCGGGCTGACCGTCGCGCCGGGCTGCCTCGGCGTGGAAGTGACGATCTTCGACCCCGACCTGGACCCGGACGGCGCCTATGCCAAGGCCCTGGTCGACACCCTCGCCCGGGGCCTGGCACCCCGAGTGTCCTAACCCGATCCCCCGGCGTCACGCTTTCTGTCACCTGCGCTTCCCACTTGCGCCCTGATGCCACCTGGGAAGCGCATGTGGCATCTCGTCTCAGGCGGCTGCGGCAGCCCGGTAGCGCCACATCGCCGGCAGGGCAACCGCCGCGATGGCAATCGC
This sequence comes from Kutzneria sp. CA-103260, assembly GCF_018263855.1. Classification (GTDB taxonomy): domain Bacteria; phylum Actinomycetota; class Actinomycetes; order Mycobacteriales; family Pseudonocardiaceae; genus Kutzneria. The sequence goes on from NZ_CP073318.1 coordinate 8,183,370, forward strand.
GATCAGCACGGCGACACCGCCACCGGAGACTGCCCACGAGGTGCCGACTGCCGCGCCAACGGTGCCGTGCAGCACGTCGGCGAGCCGAGGGCCGCCGGCAACGACGACCGTGAAGACGCCCTGCATCCGTCCCCGCATCTCGTCCGTAGCGGCGGACTGCAGGATCGCGCCGCGGAACACCATGCTCACCATGTCGGCCGCGCCGGCCAAGGCCAGGAACACGACCGCCAGCCAGAGCGACTGCGACAGACCCAGCCCGATGATCGCCACGCCCCAGGCCGCCACAGCCGCCCAGACCGCGACGCCGTGCCGAGTGATCCGTGACAGCCAGCCCGACAACAGCCCGAACAGCAGAGCCCCGAGCGGGATGGCGGCGAACAGCCAGCCCAGCGCCGGGCCGCCGCCGGCCGGGTCGTGGAAGGTCCGCTCGGCCATCTCCGGGAACAGCGCCCGCGGCATGCCGAACACCATCGCGATGATGTCGGCCAGGAACGAGGCGAGCAGCACGCTCTTCGTTGACAGGTAACGGAATCCGTCGATCACCGAGCGCAGTCCGGCGGTGCGGCGCACGCCGTCCAGCGGCGGCAGCGGGGGCAGCTTCCACACCGCCCACAGCGTGGCCGTCAGGCCGATGGCGTCGACCAGGTACAAGGTGGACAGTCCTAACACGGGGATCAGCGCCCCGGCCAGCATTGGTCCGAGCACCGCGCCGAAGGACTGCACCGTGGAGCCCAGCGCGTTGGCCGACGGCAGCATCTCCAGCGGCACCAGCCGGGCGATGGAGGCGCTGCGGGCCGGCATGTTCACGGCGAAGAACGCCTGCTGGAGACCCAGCAGCACCAACACGACCGTCACGGAGTTCAGGCCGGCAAGCGCTTGCAGCCACAGCAGCACGGAGACCACGGCGATGCCGGCGTTGCTGATCAGCAGCAGTTTGCGCCGGTCCATCACGTCCGCGACTGCGCCGCCCCATAAGCCGAACACCAGCAGCGGGACGAGCGCCACCGCGCCGGCCACGCCCACGTACGCGGACGAGCCGGTGATGTCGTACACCTGCTTGGGCACCGCGACCGCGGTCAGCTGGCTGCCGACGGCGGTGATCACAGTGGACAGCCACAGCCGACGGAACGGGAGCACCTTGAGCGGCCTGGTGTCCAGCACCAGCTTGGCCAGCAGGCCGCGTTTGGCGGGCGAGGTCGTGTCAGCAGCCGTCACGGGTCGTTAGTTTAGGATAACTAACGACCCTGCACCGTGTGATTGTCACCGCCCGTGACCCGTCACGGGCGGGTGAGGTCCTCCAGCGTGTGACGCCCTGCTCGTGTGCGGTACTACGGCGCGAGCCGCTCGACCTGCCAGGCGTCGCCGACCAGGTGGAAACGCAGCCGGTCGTGCATCCGGTCCTGCCGGCCCTGCCAGAACTCGACCATCTCCGGCCGGATCCGCCAGCCGCCCCAGTGCGGCGGCACCGGTACTCGCTCCGCGTCCGCGAACTGCCGGTTGATGTTGGCCAGCGCGCTGTCCAGGACCGTGCGGTCGCGCACCACCCGGGACTGCGGCGAGGCCCACGACCCCAACTGCGAGCCGCGCGGGCGGCTGGCCCAGTAGGCCGCCGTCTCCGCCTGGTCCACCTTCTCGACCGTGCCGCGGATCGTCGCCTGCCGCTGCATCGCCAGCCAGGGGAACGTCGCCGAGGCGTAGCGGGTGGCCCTCAGGTCGTGGCTCTTGTTGGAGGTGTAGTTCGTGTAGAACACCAGTCCGCGGGCGTCCAGGCCCTTGGCCAGCACTGTTCGCGAGGACGGCCGCCCCTCCGGGTCGGCGGTCGCCAGCACCATCGCGTTCGGCTCGGCCAACCCCGCCCGCGTCGCCTCGTCCAACCACAAGCCCAGCTGCTCGTGCCAGGTTCCGGCTAGGTCGATCTCGGTCAGCGAGCCCTGTTCGTAGGACACTCGCATCGCCGGGAGCGCGATGTTTGTCTCGGACTGGGTTTCCGGCATAGCGACCTCCGCGCGGAAGAGCACTCGTGGTACCAACCGTGTTCGTCGGAAGGTACGGGGTTTGCCGCCAAACCGGAACCGCTCGCGAGGTGACGGTGAACACCCGGCGAAGTGATCACGAACGGGAATTGGCCACACAGCGGTTCCGGATCGAAAAAGTGATCAATTCAGAAGCCCGTCCACAGTGGAAACCCGCCCCCGACCTGCGGCCCCACCGACCAGCAGTCCCGCACCTGATGCCCGCCCGCCGGCCCCAGCCTCGCGAGGGACATCACACCCGGACGGCGACCGGGGCACCCCCGATGCTCGCCGGCACCGCTCGCCGGCGTCGGCACAGGTCGACATGCTCGGCACTGCTCAACGGCGCACGCATTGCTCGACCGCGTCAGCGCTGCTCGACGGCGTCAGCTTTGCTCGACGGCGTACGCACTGCTCGTCGGCGCGCGCAATGCTCATCGGCGTACGCGTTGCTCAACCGCGTGCGCACTGCTCGATGGCGTCAGCGCTGCCCGACCGCTTCGGCCTTGCTCGTCGGCGTTTGCGCAGGTCCAGTGCGGACGACGGCCAGGCCGGGGTGGGCGTCGACCGCAGCGGCCAAGCGGCGTTGGGCGGTGACGGCGTCGTGAGCGAGGGCGGTAGCCAACGAGCCACCGTGGGCCAGCGGGGCGAGCGACCACCAGTCGCCGCTGGCGGCGGTGGCCGGGTCCGCGCCCCAGACCAGCAGCTCGGTGGCCAGAACCCGGTGCCCGGCGAGGTAGGCGGAGCTGGCGGTGAGGGCCGGGTCGCCGATGTCGATGCGCTGGCGAAGCAGCGGCGTTCCGGCCCGAACGACCTCGACGGTGCTGTCCAGGCTGCCCGGGGACTCGCCGACCCGGCCAAGCACAAGCACTTCCCGATAACGCAGTCGAGCGGTGTCGGCGAGATTCGCCGTGAAGAGTGAACTGTGCGCGGCGCGGGCGGTGACGACGGTGGGCTCGGGAAGGAAAACGACCGTGCCGCTGACATCGATGTCGAAACGAATCGAAGTGCGGCTCCGCTCACCATGGATGCCGGGCAGCGCGAGTGTTGCGGCAATGCCGCAAAGCTGCAGCATTGCTCCAGCGCCGACGCGCACCTCCAGTGCGAGGTCGTCGCCCCCGAGCGGCGCGGTCGCGGAACTCACCAGGTGCACGACCGCCGGTCCCGTCCCAGGGCGGCGCTGCGGCACCAGCGTCAGGGGCGCAGCCGAGCGAAGCTCGGACAGCACACTCCGGCCGTCACGCAGCTCGACGGCCAGCCGGGCACGAGCGCGCATCAGGCCATCAGCTCGCGCACCCGGTCGGCCACGCCGGACACGTTCGAGGCCGCCAACCGCTCGCCCAGCCGGTCGGCCGAACCGGCCACGCCCGAAGTGATCACCTGCTCGCCGCCCGGTCGGCCGCGCCGGACACACCCGAAGACGCCAGCTGTTCGCCTGGCTGGTCGGACGCGGCAGAGGGGGACAGCTGCTGCCGGACCCAGTCGGCGACCTCGGGGGCGTCGGGGGTGCGGGTGAGGGACTGGGTGATGACCGGCAGGCGGTGGTTGCGCATGCGGTGCGCGTCGGAGGTCATCACCTCCAGGTCGGCGCCGACCAGCTCAGCCAAGTCGATCTTGTTGATCACGAGGAGGTCGGCGGTGGTGACGCCGGGGCCGCCCTTGCGCGGGACCTTGTCGCCGCCAGCGACGTCGACGACGAAGACCTGGCGGTCGACGAGGCCCCGGCTGAAGGTGGCGGTGAGGTTGTCGCCGCCGCTCTCGATGATCACCAGGTCGAGGCCGGGGAAGCGCTGCTCCAGGGTCTCGACGGCGTCGAGGTTGGCGCTGATGTCGTCGCGGATGGCGGTGTGGGGGCAGCAGCCGGTCTGGACGGCCTCGATGCGGGCCGGGTCGAGCACGCCGGCCCGGCGCAGGAAGTCGGCGTCCTCGGTGGTGTAGATGTCGTTGGTCACCACGGCCAGCTCGATCTCGTCGCCGAGGGCCCGGCACAGCGCGGCGGTCAGCGCGGTCTTGCCGCTGCCGACGGGCCCGCCGATGCCGATGCGGACGGCGCGGCCGGCGGTCGGCGACTGCTCGTGGTGGTCGTGCACGGTGAACGTGGGGTCGAACGAAACCGGGTGCTCGTGGTCAGCTGACAAAGAGACGCACCTCCTGCTGGTGGATCCGGGCATGGGAGTCGGCGAACAGGTCCAGCGCGGGAGCGCCGAGCATCGGCAGGCCCTTGAGTGCTTCGTCGACGACGGTGGCGAGGTCAACCCGGGCCACGATTGCGTTGACGCGGAACGGATCGAGGCCGAGCAGCCGTACGGCGGCACTGGCCGGCCCGCTCACCGAGAGGTAGGCGGCACACTCGGCGGCCTCACGGGGCGTGCCGCCGGCGACGCGGACCAGCGCGCCGATGGCGATGGCGTGGTGGGGTTGGGAAAGCCCATCAAGGAGTGGTGATGGCCAAGCCACGCGACCGGCCCTCAAAGTGCTCTTGCCCTGAGCCCGAGAGGCGGCACGTTGGGCCGGGGAGGGCGTGCGGGCGTCCAACTCCAAATCCAAAGTGGACCAGGAACCGTCGACAGCGGCGGCGGCGAAGGCCGCTGACATCAGGCCATTAGTGCGCAGCCGGCCGTCCAGAAAAGACTGCAACGACGGCTCATCGGTGATCAGACCGCGAGCGGCCGCCTCCTCGACGCCGCCGGAGTGGGCGTGCCCGCCGCCCGGGAAGCGGGAATCGGCGAGCACGAGCAGGACTGTCGACATCAGAACAGGAAATAGCGTTGCGACATGGGCAGTTCCGTCACCGGATGGGGCTCGACGAGTTCGCCGTCGACGTGCACGGCAAAGCTGTCCGGGTCGACGGTGACGCGGGGCAGCGTGTCGTTCAGCAGCATGTCGGCCTTGCCCCGCCGGCGCGTGTCGGCGATCGGCAGCAAAGGACGCGACAGTCCCAACCTCTTGGCCAGGCCGTCGTCGATGGCCGCCTGGGACACGAAATGCACACTACTCGCCGCCGCAACCCGCGGCGCGGCACCAAACATCGGCCGGGCCAGCACTGGTTGCGGCGTGGGGATGGAGGCGTTCGCGTCGCCCATCGCCGCCCACGCCGCGAACCCGCCCTTGAGCACCATGTGCGGCCGCACGCCAAAGAACTTCGGCTCCCACAAAACCAGATCGGCCAGTTTGCCGACCTCCACCGACCCGACCTCGTGGTCAATGCCGTGCGCGATGGCCGGGTTGATCGTGTACTTGGCGACGTAGCGCTGGGCCCGCTCGTTGTCGCCCAGCACGCCCCGGCGTTCCTTCATCACGTGCGCGGTCTGCCAGGTCCGGATGATCACCTCGCCGATCCGGCCCATCGCCTGCGAGTCGGAGCTGATCATCGAGATGGCCCCGATGTCGTGCAGCAGGTCCTCAGCGGCGATGGTGGTCGGCCGGATCCGGCTCTCGGCGAAGGCCAGGTCCTCGGGCACCGACGGGTTCAGGTGGTGGCAGACCACCAGCATGTCCAGGTGCTCGTCCAGGGTGTTCACGGTGTGCGGCCGGGTCGGATTGGTCGACGAGGGCAGCACGTTGGGCTCGCCGACCACCTTGATGATGTCCGGCGCGTGCCCGCCGCCGGCCCCCTCGGTGTGGTAGGCGTTGATCGACCGGCCGCCGATGGCGTCCACTGTGGACTCGACGAAGCCGGCCTCGTTCAGGGTGTCGGTGTGGATCGCCACCTGCACGCCGGACGCGTCGGCCACGCGCAGCGCGGAGTCGATCACCGCCGGCGTGGTGCCCCAGTCCTCGTGCAGCTTGAAACCGCCGGCGCCGCCCCGCAACTGCTCCCAGAGCCCTTCCTCGCTGACGGTGTTTCCCTTGCCCAGCAACAGCACGTTGACCGGCTGGTAGTCCATCGAGGCCAGCATCCGCGCCAGGTTCCAGGATCCCGGCGTCACGGTGGTGGCCTTGGTGCCCTCGGCCGGCCCGGTGCCGCCGCCGATCAGCGTGGTCAGGCCGGCGGCCAGCGCCTGGTCGACCAGCTGCGGGCAGATGAAGTGCACGTGGCAGTCGATGCCGCCGGCGGTGAGGATCTTGCCGTTGCCGGCCACGATCTCCGTGGACGGACCGATCACCAGCGCCGGGTCGACGCCGTCCATGGTGTCGGGGTTGCCGGCCTTGCCGATGCCGACGATCCGGCCGTCGCGGATGCCCACGTCGGCCTTGACCACGCCCCAGTGGTCCAGCACCACCGCACCGGTGATCACCACGTCCGGCGCGCCCTCGGCCCGGGTGGCCATGCCCTGGCCCATGGACTCGCGGATCACCTTGCCGCCGCCGAAGACCACCTCGTCCCCGGAGCCCGCGCCCATGCTGCGGTCCTCGGTGACCTGGATGAACAGGTTGGTGTCGGCCAGCCGGATCCGGTCGCCCGCGGTGGGGCCGAACAGCTCCGTGTACCGATGCCGGTCGATGCTCGTCACAGTGCCCCCGACCATTCCTTGCGCAGCCCCGGAACCACCCGGTTGCCGGCGATCGGCACCAGCGCCACCTCGCGTTCCACCCCCGGCTCGAAGCGCACCGAGGTGCCGGCCGGCACGTCCAAACGCTTGCCCCAGGCCGCTTTCCGGTCGAACTCCAGCCCGGGGTTGACCGCCGCGAAGTGGTAGTGCGAGCCGACCTGCACCGGCCGGTCGGCGGTGTTGACGACCGTCAGCACCGTGCGCTCCCGCCCCGGGTTCAACTCGACCGGCTCCTCGCCGGGAATGATCTCGCCTGGAATCATCGACACCCTCACGCGATCGGGTCGTGCACGGTGACCAGCTTGGTGCCGTCCGGGAAGGTGGCCTCCACCTGCACCGAGTCCAGCATCTCGGGCACGCCGGCCTGGACCTGGTCGCGGCGCAGCACCTGGCGGCCGCTGGCCATCAGGGCCGACACCGACTCGCCGTCCCGGGCGCCCTCCAGCACGTGGTCGGTGATCAGCGCGACCGACTCCGGGTAGTTGAGCAGCACACCCCGGTCCAGCCGGCGCCGGGCCACGTCCGCGGCCACGTGCACCAGCAGCTTGTCCCGTTCGTGCGGCGTGAGGTGCATGGCAGAGATCTAACACGCCGTGACCGCCCTGTGGCGACGGCAACATGATGTTTACCAGCGATTGCCGATCGGCCGCCGTGGGTGCAGGCTTCGGCCATGGAGGACGGATTCCGGCCAGGGCTCGAAGGTGTCGTCGCGTTTCGCACGGAGATCGCCGAACCCGACCGCGACGGCGGCGCGCTGCGCTATCGCGGCGTGGACATCGAGGATCTAGCCGGACGGGTGACGTTCGGCAACGTGTGGGCGCTGCTCGTGGACGGCCGGTTCGGGCCCGGGCTGCCGCCGGCCGAGCCGTTCCCGATCCCCGTGCACACCGGGGATGTGCGGGTCGACGTGCAGGCCGCGCTGGCCATGCTCGCGCCCATCTGGGGCTACCAGCCGCTGCTGGACATCAGTGACGAGCAGGCCCGCGACCAGCTGGCCCGGGCGTCGGTGATGGCCCTGTCCTACGTGGCCCAGTCGGCCCGCGGCATCGGCCGGGCCGCGGTGTCGCAGCGGCGTATCGACGAGTGCCGCACGATCACCGAGCGGTTCATGACCCGCTGGCGCGCCGAGCCCGATCCCGCGCACATCAAGGCCGTCGACGCGTACTTCGTGTCCGCCGCCGAGCACGGCATGAACGCCTCCACCTTCACCGCCCGGGTCATCGCCTCCACCGGGGCCGACGTGGCCGCCTCCATGTCCGGGGCCATCGGCGCCATGTCCGGGCCGCTGCACGGCGGCGCGCCCGCCCGGGTGCTGCCGATGATCGAGGAGGTCGAACGGGTCGGTGACGCCCGCGCCGTCGTCGCCGGCATCCTCGACCGGGGCGAGCGGCTGATGGGCTTCGGCCACCGCGTCTACCGCGCCGAGGACCCGCGCGCCCGCGTGCTCCGCCGCACCTGCCACGAACTGGGCGCCGCCCGCTACGAGGTCGCCAACGCCCTCGAACAGGCCGCCCTGGCCGAGCTGCGGGAACGCCGTCCCGACCGGGCCATCGAGACCAACGTCGAGTTCTGGGCGGCGGTGATCCTCGACTTCGCCGAGGTCCCGCCGCACATGATGCCGGCCATGTTCACCTGCGCCCGCACCGCCGGCTGGTGCGCGCACATCCTGGAGCAGAAGCGCACCGGCCGCCTGGTCCGCCCCTCGGCGTCGTACATCGGCCCCGGCCCCCGCAAGCCCGACGAGGTCGACGGCTGGGACTCCATCGCCCACGCCTGACCCCGCCTCTTTCGGCCACATGTGGTCCGCATTCCGCGTGGAACGTCGAATGTGGTCCACATGTGGCGAAAAACGAGGGGGTGGGAGTGCGCCGTTCGAGTGAACGGGGGTTCGCAAACCACTCTCTGAGGTGGCGTTTGGATGCGCTCTCACGAGTTAGCCTCCGGGAATGCGGGACGCGAGCGCCAGAGCCGCCGAGGCGGCGGAGGCGGAGCGGCTGGCGGCGCTGATCCCGCGGGAGCGGGCGCAGTACCTGGTGGAGGCCGCGGAGGGGTGGGCGGCGGCCGGTCGGTCGGACCGGGCGGGCGAGCTGTTCGAGGCGGCGATCGCCGACGGCGGCCACGTTGTGGGCGACGCCCGGACGTACTACGCGGGATTCCTGTTCGACACGGGCCGGCCGGATCGGGCCCTGCACACGCTGGCCGAGCTGCGGCGGTCGCGGCCGGACGACCCGTTCGCCTACGTCTGCGCGGGCGAGGTGCTGGAGGAGGCGGCGGACCTGGACGGGGCGCTGTCCTGGTTCACCACGGGTCTGGCGTTCTACCAGAACTTCGACACCTCCGACGCGGTCGATGACGCGACACTGATGCAGCTGCTGTCCAGCCGCCAGCGGGTGCGTCGGCTGCTGGAGCTGCCGCCGGACAGCTGGGACGACATCGCCGCCAGCGCCCAGGCGGTGCTACTGGCCGACCTGACCGATCCGTGACTACGGTGTGGCGCAGAACACCCGGCCGTCACGTGACGGACACCGGTTTGCAACACTGACTCCTTCCCGGCAACGGCGCCGGCATCCCTCGCTACTTGCTGACACGTCCGGAGGCGCCGGCATGACGCAGACCGCAGACCCAGCCACCCTCATCCTCCCCGCCGAGCTGCGCCCGTCCGACGGCCGCTTCGGCTGCGGCCCGTCCAAGGTCCGTCCCGAGCAGCTGGCCCGGCTGGCCGAGTCCGGCGCGCAGTACATGGGCACATCGCACCGGCAGAAGCCGGTGAAGTCCTTGGTCGGCCGGGTCCGCGCGGGCCTGCGCGAGCTGTTCTCGCTGCCCGAGGGCTACGAGGTCGTGCTCGGCAACGGCGGCACCACCGCCTTCTGGGACGCCGCGGCGTTCGGCCTGGTCCGCGAGCGGTCGCAGCACTTCACCTACGGGGAGTTCTCCTCGAAGTTCGCCACCGTCACCAAGGGCGCGCCGTTCCTGGCCGACCCGATCGTGGTGAAGGCGGAGCCGGGCGACGCCCCGGAGATCGCCTACCAGGCCGGCGCCGACCTGGTCGGCTGGGCCCACAACGAGACCTCGACGGGTGTCGCCGTGCCGGTGGTCCGCCCGGCGGGCTCGGAGGGCGCTCTGGTCGCCATCGACGCCACCTCGGGCGCCGGCGGCCTGCCGGTCAAGGCCGAGGACTTCGACGTCTACTACTTCGCGCCGCAGAAGTCGTTCGCCTCGGACGGCGGCCTGTGGCTGGCGCTGATGAGCCCGGCGGCCCTGGAGCGGGTCGCGGAGATCGGCGCCTCGGACCGCTGGGTGCCGGAGTTCCTGTCGCTGACCACGGCGCTGGACAACTCCACCAAGGACCAGACCTACAACACCCCGGCGGTGGCCACGCTGTTCCTGCTGGCCGAGCAGATCGAGTGGATGCTGGGCAACGGCGGTCTGGAGTGGACGACGGCCCGCACGGCCGACTCCTCGCAGCGGCTGTACTCCTGGGCCGAGGCCACCGAGTACACCACCCCGTACGTGGCCAACCCGGCCAACCGCTCCCAGGTCGTGGGCACGATCAACTTCTCGGACGACGTGGACGCCGCGACGGTGGCCAAGGTGCTGCGGGCCAACGGTGTCGTGGACGTGGAGCCGTACCGCAAGCTGGGCAAGAACCAGCTGCGGGTGGCCATGTTCCCGGCCATCGACCCGGACGACGTCACGGCGCTGACCAAGTGCGTGGAGTGGGTCGTCGGTCAACTGTGATCGTTTGGATCACGGTCCGTAGTGGTGAACCTGATCGCCTCGCCATGCGTCTTAGCTAGTAAATCCGGCAGGATCGTGGTCGGATGTCGATAGACTCGGCGCGCCTGCGGCGTCAAGTAGGCGCGCCGAACTATCGTTGGCTGTTGGCGGGGTGACAGATCGGGGAGGCCGTGATGCGAGCGCTGCGAGTCGTCGGGCTCGACGACGACGGCACATCTGTCATCTGCGAAGACCCCGTTCGCGGTGAGCGGTACACCATTCCCTGCGACGAGCGGCTGCGCGCCGCCGCGCGGGGCGACGTCGCCCGCCTCGGCCAGATCGCCGCGGAGACCGACGTGCAGATGCGTCCCCGCGAGATCCAGGCCCGCATCCGGGCCGGCGAGTCGGTGGAGCAGGTCGCCGCGGCGGCCGGCCTGCCGACGCACCGTGTCGAGCGGTTCGCCTACCCCGTGCTGCTGGAGCGCTCCCGCACCGCCGAGCTGGCCCAGCGCGCCCACCCGATCCGCGAGGACGGGCCGGACGTGCAGACCCTCGGCGAGGTCATCGCGCACTCCTTCGGCCTGCGCGGCCAGGACTACACCGCGGTCAACTGGGACTCGTGGCGCGGCGAGGACGGCAAGTGGATCATTCAGCTGCACTGGCAGGCCGGTAGGTCGGAGAACCGGGCGCACTGGACGTTCCACCCGGGCGCGCACGGCGGCACCGTCTCGCCGATCGACGACCACGCCATCGACCTGCTGGACCCGTCCCCGAACCGGCCGCTGCGCACCGTGCGGCCGGTGACGGAGCTGGCCCGGCAGGCACTGGAGCTGGAGCACCAGGCCCCGGCCGCGCCGGTGCCGGCCCAGGCCGTGACGCCGCCGCCGGTGGCGCCCGAGCCGACGCCGGAGCCGCCGGCCCCGGTCATGCCCGAGCCGGAGACCGCGCGGGTCGAGCCGACCGTGCCGACGCCGGCGCCGGCCCCCGCGATCACCGATCCGGAGCCGGTGGAGGAGCCGCCGGCCGCGCAGGCGCCCGAGCCGGCGCCGAAGCAGCCGGAGGCCCAGCCTGCCGCCCGCAAGGCGGAGGCGCCGCCGCGTCGGGGCAAGAAGAATCACCCGATCGTGCCGTCCTGGGAGGACGTGCTGCTCGGGGTTCGCTCGCAGCGCTAGGTCGGAGTCAGAGCTGCTCGAAGGCCTGCCAGTCCAGGCCTTCGCGCTCGCACCAGTCCTCGGCCTCCTGACGGGTCAGCGGCTTGGCGTCGATCGGACGATCGGCGCCGAGCCGGGTCCAGCCGTCCGGGGCGAGCACGTAGAGCTGGCGCTGCTTGCGGGCCAACAGCCGGCCCTCCGGGAACGCCATCGTCGGCTCCGTGCGCAGATAGTGCACGGACTCGGGTCGCGTCATGGGTGCATCATGCGCCGGTTTCGCGCGGCCCGACACCCCTCATCCGAGCACCACCACGGCAGGTGACCTGCGGCGACGCACTTGACCTCGAGTGCGCTGGAGCCCGCAGGATGTTCCGGAGTCTGAACGCCGGGTATGCGAGGCCCCGCCGATGCTTGGCCCGCACGCCGGATTTCGATCGCCGCCACCCGACGGACCCACCACCTGGCCCGATGCGGCGATCGAAATCCGGCAAGGGACAGGCATCGGCCCCAAAGGGGCCGAGCCGCGACGCCGAAGGCGGCGCCGTGGGCACAGAAATTCGGATGTCGATGTCAGGGGTCCTACGTATGGTCGAGGTGAAACTCGAAGGGGGATTGTCGAATGAGTGACGACGGAGCCCAGTCCGTCACCCACCGCTCATCCTTCGCCACACTGAGCAGGCTGTGGCCCTATGTGCGTCCGGTGCGGTTCGACCTGTACGCCTCGCTGGTGGCGGCGCTGGGAGCGATGCTGGCCGGGCTGTCCATTCCACTGGTCATCCAGCAGATCATCGACGGCCCGGTGGCCCGCCACGAGCTGTCGCAGCTGCCCTGGCTGGTGGCTCTGGTGCTGGTCCTCGGGGTGATCGAGGCCGTGCTGTTCTACGCCCGCCGGCGATTGAACGTGCGACCGAGCACCACGGTCGAGATGCGGCTGCGGGAAGACCTGTACCACCATCTCCAGCGGCTGCCGGTGGCCTTCCACGACCGCTGGCAGTCGGGTCAGCTGCTGTCCCGAGCCGTGAACGACCTGAGCACGCTGCGCCGGTTCATCGCCTTCGCCGCGGTGTTCCTGGTGGTCAACAGCACCGTGCTGGTGGTGGGTGTCGGCGTGCTGCTCACGCTCTCGCCGCTGCTGGGGCTGATCGTGATCGCCTGCGGCGCGCCGCTGATGGTGCTGTCGTATCTGTTCGAGACCAAGTACAAGATCTACGCCCGCCGGGCCCAGGACCTGCAGGGAGACCTGGCCAGCACCGTGGAGGAATCGGTGCTGGGCATCCGGGTGCTCAAGGCGTTCGGCCGCGGCCGGGACATGACCAGGTCGTTCGTGTTGCAGGCCAAGACATTGCGGGGCGCGGAGCTGAGCAAGGTCCGCGTGATGGCGGCGCTGTGGGCGGTGCTGGTCAGCCTGCCCGAGGTGGCGATCGCCGGCGAGCTCGCGGTCGGCGGCGTCGGCATCGCCAACGGCACGCTCACCGCCGGCACGCTGATCGCGGCGATCACCGTGAGCACCTTCCTGCGCTGGCCGTTCGACTCGATCGGCTGGCTGCTGGCCGAGACCAACATGGCCGCCTCGGCCTGCGACCGGTACTGGGAGGTCCGCGACGAGATCAACACGATCGTCGAGCCGGAGCAGCCCCGGCCGCTGCCCGACGAGGTGCGCGGTCATCTGGTGTTCGAGGACGTGCACTTCGCCTACGACGGTGGCACGCGCGAAGTGCTCAAGGGCGTGGACCTGGACGTTCGTCCCGGCGAGACGGTCGCGCTGGTCGGCGGCACCGGCTCGGGCAAGACGGCACTGACCGCACTGGTGGCGCGGCTGGCCGACGTCACCAGCGGCAGCGTGACCGTGGACGGCGTCGACGTCCGCGATCTGCGGCTGGACGACCTGCGGCGGATCGTGGCCACGGCGTTCGAGGAGCCGGTGCTGTTCTCCGCTTCCGTCCGGGAGAACGTGGCGCTCGGCGCCCCGGGCGCGTCCGACGAGGACGTACACGAGGCGCTGCGGGTGGCGCAGGCCGAGGAGTTCGTGGAGAAGCTGCCGTGGGGCATCGCGACCCGCGTCGGCGAGCAGGGTCTGTCGCTGTCCGGCGGTCAGCGGCAGCGGCTGGCGCTGGCCCGGGCCGTCGTCGGCCGGCCGGCGGTGCTGGTGCTGGACGACCCACTGTCCGCTTTGGACGTTCACACCGAGGGCGAGGTGGAGCGGGCGCTGCGCCGCGTGCTGCACGACGTGACGGCGCTGGTGGTCGCCCACCGGCCGAGCACGGTGCAGCTGGCCGACCGGGTGGCGATGCTGGTCGACGGCCGGATCGCCGCCGTGGGCACGCATTCCGAGCTGTTGGCCGACAACGCCGAGTACCGGCGACTGCTGTCCACATTGGACGAGGACGAGGAGGTGGCGGTCTGATGAGCGCGCCGACCGCTACCGACTGGCGCGGCGTCGCCGCCGAGGACATCGAGGACGTCGGCAAGGCCGTGACGGCCAAGCTGCAGGCGCGGTCGCGCCGGCTGCTGGTGTCGTTGCTGCGGCCGCACAAGTGGTCCGTGGCGCTGGCGCTGGTCTACGTGGTGCTGGAGAACGGCGCCCAGCTGGCCGGCCCACTGCTGGTCGCGGCGGCCATCGACCGCGGCGTGGCCGGTGTGGTCGCCGGCCACCCGGCCACCCTGACCTGGTGCGTGCTCGGCTACGCCGTGTGCGGCCTGGCCAGCGCGGGCGCGAAGTTCGGGTTCGTGCGGCTGTCCGGCCGGGTCGGCCAGGACCTGCTGCTCGACCTGCGGCACCGGGTGTTCCGGCACGTGCAGCGGCTTTCCCTGTCGTTCCACGAGTCCTACACCTCGGGCAAGATCATCTCCCGGCTGTCCTCGGACGTGGAGTCCATCGACGACCTGCTCGACATGGGCCTGGACGGGCTGCTCAGCTCGCTGTTCACCGTGGTCGGCATCGCGGTCACGCTGCTGGTGCTGGACCTGCGACTGGCCCTGGTGGTGCTGGCCGGCTTCATCCCGGTGCTCATCGTGGCCCGCTGGTTCCGGCGCGCCTCGCACAAGGCGTACCGGGCCACCACCACCGCCGTGGCCAAGGTGATCGTGCAGTTCGTGGAGACCATGAACGGGATCCGCGCGGTGCAGGCCTACCGCCGGCACGGCCGCAACGAGCAGATCCTGCACGAGGTCAACGTCGAGTACCGGGACGCCAACAACCGGGCCTTCAAGGTGATGGCCCGGTTCACCGCCACGGTCCGCCTGGTCGGCAACCTGACCATGGCCGTGGTGCTGGCCTGGGGTGCGCTGCGGGTCGTCGACGGCAGCCTGCAACTGGGCGTGCTGGCAGCGTTCGCGTTGTACCTGCGGCGCTTCTACGACCCGCTGGATGATCTGGCCATGTTCGCGAACTCCTACTCGGCCGCGGTGGCCGCGCTGGAGAAGATCTCCGGCGTGCTGGAGGAGGAGCCGGCGGTGGCTGAGCCGGCCGAGCCGAAGCCGCTGCCCCGCGAGGGACGGCGTGGCGAGATCCGCTTCGACCGGGTGGAGTTCCGCTACCGGCCGGACACGCCGGTGGTGCTGCCGGAGTTCGACCTGCACGTGCCGGCCGGGCAGACCATCGCGGTGGTCGGCGCGACCGGCGCCGGCAAGTCGACGCTGGCCAAGCTGGTGGCCCGGTTCTACGACCCGTCGGCCGGCACGGTGTCGCTGGACGGCGTGAACCTGCGGGACGTGGCCGACGTCGACCTGCGCTCGGCGGTGACCATGGTGACGCAGGAGAACTTCCTGTTCGCCGGGTCGGTCGCGGACAACATCGCGATGGGCCGGCCGGACGCCACCCCGGACGACGTGCGGCGGGCAGCCGCCGCGGTCGGGGCGCACGAGTTCATCAGCGCCCTGCCGGAGGGCTACGACACCGACGTCCGCAAGCGCGGCGGCCGGCTGTCGGCGGGCCAGCGGCAGCTGGTGGCGTTCGCCCGGGCGCTGCTGGCCGACCCGTCGGTGCTGGTGCTCGACGAGGCGACGTCCAGTCTGGACGTGCCGACCGAGCGGGCGGTGCAGGCGGCGCTGGAGACGGTGCTGGCCGAGCGCACGGCGGTGATCATCGCGCACCGGCTGTCGACCGTGCTGATCGCCGACCGGGTGCTGGTCGTCGACGGCGGCCGCATCGTCGAGGACGGCTCCCCGGCCGACCTCATCGGCCAGCACGGCCGCTTCGCCAAGCTGCACGAGGCCTGGCTGGAGTCCCTGGCCTGATAACCCGCGAGTCCCGCTCTCGGGCACCTGAATGTCGAGTTTCGAACTCGACACATGGTTGCCTGAGAGCGGGACTCGCGGGGGTTCAGCTGGTGGCGGGGCCCAGCAGGCTCAGGAGGAGGGCGATCCAGGCCAGGCCTAGGCCGCTGGCCACACCGAGGGCGACCCAGCGCCAGACCGGGACGTCGCGGGCCAGCCAGACCGAGGGCGACAGGCCGCCGATGATCACCACGTTGGCGATGACCGCCAGCCACAGGCTGGCCTGGGCCAGGGCCAACGACAGCGAGGTCACCGCCACCACGATCATCAGGGCCACCACGACCGTCACGGTCAGGCCGGTGGCCCACGGCGTCGGCTCCCGGGCCGGGAAGTCGGCCTCGACGTCGTCGGACTCCACCGGCGCGGCGACGGCGACGGCGGGCTCGATCTCGTGCACCTCGCCGGTCACCGGGTCGGCGTAGTCGATGGGCAGCCCCAGCTCGGTGGCCAGCCGGCCGGCCAGCTGCCGGCCCCGTCGGGTGACCAGGTCACCGGCCGTGCCGCCGACCGGCTCATGGTCGTTGGGCACGAGCGCGTGCGCGACCTCGGCCCACTCGTGCAGGGCCGCGGTGAGCTCCGCCGGCAACGCGAGTGACCGGGGGTCGACCTCACGCATCTGGGTGCCGTCGTGGCCGACCAGCACGGCGCGGCCGCCTCGGGCGTGAAGCTGCACGGATGTCCCCTCCGACCGGTCGGCACCTGCCTGCTCGACGGTACTCACGACACCCCCAGGGCGTGAAACGCCACCGCGCCCGCGGTGGCGACATTCAGGGAATCCACACCATCGGCCATCGGGATGCGCACCGCGACGTCGGCGGCGTCGATGGCCTCATCGGTCAGCCCCGGCCCCTCGGACCCCAGCAACAACGCCACCTTCTCCCCCGGGAGCTTGCATTCCCGCAGGTCGACGGCGTCGGCCCGGGGCGTCAGGGCGGCGACGGTGAAGCCGTTGGCCCGCAAGAGGTCCAGCCCCTGCGGCCACGGTCGCAGGTCGGCGAACGGGACCCGCAGCACGTGCCCCATCGACACCCGCACGCTGCGCCGGTACAGCGGATCCGAGCAGCCGGCCCCGAGCAGCACCCCGTCAACGCTCAGCGCGGCGGCGTTGCGGAACAGCGCGCCGAGGTTCTCGTGGTCGCCGACGCCCTCCAGCACGGCCAGCATCCGGGCGTCCCGCATCAGCGCCACCGGATCCGGTTGCGGTGCGCGATCGGCCGCCGCCAGCACCCCGCGATTCAGGTGAAAGCCGACAACCCGGGCCATCACGTCGGCCGACACCGCGTAGGCGGGGCCGTCGAAATCACCCAGATCAGGGACCAGCTCCTCGATCCGACGGGGGATGCCGAGCAGGCCGCGCAGCGGATAGGGCGAGTCCAGCAGCCTGCGCACGACGATGACACCCTCGGCGATCACCAGGCCGCGCCCGCCGGGCCGGTCCGGCCGCCGGTCGGCGGTCGACAGGTCGCGGAAGTCGTCCAGCCTGGTGTCCGAGGGGTCGTCGATCTCGATCACCTGCGGCACGGACGCAGTCTCTCACTGTTCGCCCATACCATGTTTCGGCGTTGCCAGGAGTGGTAAACCCAAGCCCTCTACCAGCGCATTCTCACCGGAAGTTATGCCAATGTGACAGAGTGCACCGTTTTGGCCGATGGGCAGGCCAAACCCGTTGTGTCACGGTGGGCATTCGCTTCAGGCGCCCGAGGATCCGGGCAGACCGAAGTGGGAGGCGGCATGGGCAAGGACGTGTCCGACCGAACATTCAGCCGGGAGGACCGCCAGCGTTACCGCGAGAAGGTGCAGCGCTGTCTCGACGCGTTGGCCAGAATGCTCACGGATGACGTGTTTTCGTTCCCCCAACAGCAGATGGGGCTGGAGATCGAGCTGAACCTGGTCGACGAGAAGCTGCGACCGGCGATGACGAACTCCGTGGTGCTGGAGAAGATCGACGATCCCTCCTTCACCACCGAACTCAGCCAGCACAACCTGGAGATCAACGTGCCACCGCGGCCGCTGGCCGGCAACGAGGCCGTTGACCTGGAACGGGAGCTGCGCCAGACGTTCGACAACGCGGACGCCAAGGCGAAGGACGCGGGCTCGGCGATCGTGCTGATCGGGGTGCTGCCGACGCTGCGGCGCGAGCACTTCGACCCGCGCTGGCTGACCAGCAACCGGCGCTACACGGTGCTCAACGACGAGATCTTCGCCGCCCGCGGCGAAGAGATGGTGCTGCACATGGAAGGCCCGCCGATGCCGGGCGGCGAGCCGGAACGCCTGCGCAGCTACGCGGAGTCCATTCTGCCGGAGGCGGCCTGCACCTCGGTGCAGCTGCATCTGCAAGTGCAGCCGGACCATTTCGCCGCGCACTGGAACGCGGCGCAGTGCCTGGCCGGCGTGCAGGTGGCGCTGGCCGCCAACTCGCCTTTCCTGTTGGGCAAGGCGTTGTGGCACGAGACCCGGATTCCGCTGTTCCAACAGGCCACCGACACCCGGCCGCAGGAGCTGCAGAACCAGGGCGTGCGGCCACGGGTCTGGTTCGGCGAGCGCTGGATCACCTCGATCTTCGATCTGTTCGAGGAGAACGTGCGCTACTTCCAGGGCCTGCTACCGGTGATCGACCAGGAGGACCCGATCGCCGAGCTGGCCGCCGGCCGCGCGCCGCAGCTGTCGGAACTGCGGCTGCACAACGGAACCGTGTGGCGGTGGAACCGCCCGGTGTACGACCTGGTCGACGGCGTGCCGCACCTGCGTGTGGAGAACCGGGTGCTGCCGGCCGGTCCGACCATTGTGGACATTCTGGCCAACGCCGCGTTCTTCTACGGCGCGCAACGGGCGCTGGCTACCCAGGATCGTCCACTATGGACGCAGATGTCGTTCCAGGCGGCCGAGGAAAACCTCTACTCGGGCGCGCGGCACGGCATGGGCGCCCAGTTGTACTGGCCCGGCATCGGCTGGGTGCCGCCGGACGAGCTCGTGCTGCGACGGCTGCTGCCGATGGCCCACGAGGGCCTGCGCGAACTGGGCGTCTCGGACGCGGCCCGGGAGCGCTATCTCGGCATCATCGAGCAGCGCTGCGTGGCCCGGCGCACCGGCTCGTCGTGGCAGCGGGAGACCGTCTCGCAGCTGGAGCAGCGCGGCGCCGACCGCGAGGCGGCGCTGATCGGGATGTTGCGCCGGTACGTCGACCTGATGCACTCCGGCAACCCGGTGCACACCTGGCCGGTCTGGTAGGTCGATCGGCAGCACCTCACAGGTCCTAGTTGCCACTATCTGGCAATTGCTAGATAGTGGCATCTATGGCCCAGTACGTACTGCCCGACCTCGACTACGACTACGGCGCGCTCGAGCCGGCGATCATCGGCGAGATCAACGAGCTGCACCACGGCAAGCACCACGCCGCCTACGTCAAGGGCGCCAACGACACGATCGAGCAGATCGACGAGGCGCGGGACAAGGGCGCGTTCGGCTCCATCGTCGGACTGGAGACCACGCTCGCCTTCCACCTGGCCGGCCACGCCCTGCACCAGGTGTGGTGGAAGAACCTGAGCCCGAACGGCGGCGACAAGCCGACCGGCGAGCTGGCGGCGGCCGTCGACGAGTTCTTCGGCTCCTTCGACGGGCTGCGGTCCCAGCTCAACGCGGCCGCGAGCACCATCCAGGGCTCCGGCTGGGGCATCCTGGCCTGGGAGCCGGTGGGTCAGCGGCTGATCACCCAGCAACTCAAGGACCACCACTCCAACCTGTCGATCGCCACCACGCCACTGCTGGCCTTCGACATCTGGGAGCACGCGTACTACCTGCAGTACCGCAACCTCAAGGCGGACTACATCTCCGCGCTGTGGAACGTCGTGAACTGGACCGACGTCAACGAGCGCTTCGAGGCCGCGCGGGCCGGCGAGAACGGCCTGCGGCTGGCCAACTGAACCCGGCAGTGGATGCTCCGACAAGCCGAGCTGCCAGGAGAAACCGAGGCCCCGTCGGTCACGGCGGGGTCTCGGTGCGTCTTCAGGCCGTGTAGGCCTGCACCGACGAGGTGAGCTTGCTCAGCAGGCCGCGCAGCGTCTCGAACTCCTCCTCGCGCAGGCCCATCGCGGTGCCGATGACCGGCGGCACCGACAGCGCGCGGTCGCGCAGCGCCTCCCCCTCTTCAGTGAGCGCCACGGCCACCGACCGCTCGTCGTCGGCCCGACGGGTCCGGCGCACCAGGCCGTTCGCCTCCAGCCGCTTGAGCAGCGGCGACAGGGTGCCGTAGTCCAGCTGAAGCGCGGCGCCGACGTCCTTGACCGGGACGGTGCCGTGTTCCCAGAGCACCAGCAGCACCAGGTACTGCGGGTAGGTCAGGCCCAGCTCGTCCAGCATCGGCCGGTACAGGGCGGTGACCGACCGGCTGGCCGCGTAGAGCGAGAAGCACAGCTGGTCCCTGAGCAGCAACGGGTTGCTCGTGTCGTTCATACCACAATCATAACTTGCCAACTTAAGTTGTGCACAATCTAAACGTGGACTAGCGTTCTCCGTGTCAGAGCAGGAGCGAGCAGGAGGAAGAAAGCCATGAGCGTCGTGCTGGAGCCGGCCGCCAAGGAGTTCGCCGAGGCCACCGCCAACCCGCCGTACCTGTTCGACCTGGGTCCCGCCAAGGGCCGCGAGGCCGTCGACGAGGTGCAGGCCGGCGAGGCCGACAAGCCCGAGGTCGCCATTGAGGAGCACACCGTCGACGGCGTGCCGGTGCGGGTCACCCGGCCCCTCGGCGCGACCGGGCCGCTGCCGGTGATCATCTACATCCACGGCGCCGGCTGGGTGTTCGGCGGCGTGCACACGCACGACCGACTGGTGCGCGAACTGACCGTGAAGACCGGGGCCGCCGTGGTGTTCCCCGACTACACCCTGTCGCCCGAGGCCCGCTATCCCGTCGCCATCAACCAGAACTACGCCGTGGCCAAGTGGGTCTTCGAGCACGGCGCCGAGCACAACCTGGACGCCACCCGCGTCGCGGTGGCTGGCGACTCGGTGGGCGGCAACATGACCGCCGCACTGACCCTGATGGCCAAGCAGACCGGCGAGTTCAGCTTCAAGCAGCAGGTGCTGTTCTACCCGGTGACCGACGCCTCGTTCGACACCGAGTCGTACCACCAGTTCGCCGAGGGCTACTTCTTGCGCCGCGACGCCATGCAGTGGTTCTGGGACCAGTACACGACCGACGAGGCCCAGCGGGCCGAGATCACCGCGTCGCCGCTGCGGGCTTCGATCGAGCAGTTGAAGGACCTGCCGCCGGCCCTGGTCATCACCGGCGAGGCCGACGTGCTGCGGGACGAGGGCGAGGCCTACGCCGCCAAGCTGCGCGAGGCCGGTGTGCCCGTGACCGCCGTGCGCTACCAGGGCGTCATCCACGACTTCGTGATGCTCAACGCGCTGCGCGGCACCCACGCCGCCGACGCCGCGATCAACCAGGCCGCCGAGTTCCTGACCCGCGCCCTGGCCTGATCCCGGACGCGAAGAGGCCCCGGGTCTGCCGGACCCGGGGCCTCTCCTGTTCCCGAACTGACTGCCGCTCCCACCACGAAGCGGTTGATATTAGGTTAGCCTTACCTTTGCCGAGGGTCAACCCCTCGGACCCGGCCGAGCGCCACCAGCTCCACCACGATCACGATCGCCAGGGCCTCCACCGCCAGCAGGCCGAGCAGCACCACCAGCTGCAAAGCCCCGGCCAGCCACACCGGCGAGCCGCCGAGCAGCATGCCGACAAAAGCACCCGGAAGGGTGACCAGGCCGACCGTGCGGGTCTGATCCAGCGCCGGCAACAGGGCGTCCGCCGCCGGCTTGCGCACCAGCTCCCGGATCGCCACCGGCTCCGTGAAGCCCAGCGCCAGCGCCGCCTCGTACTCCCCGTGCCGCTGCCGCAGCGTGTCCAGCACCCGGCGCACCGACAACGTCGTCGCCGTCATGCCCCCGCCGATCAGGATTCCGCCCATCGGCACCAGCGCCAGGCCCGTCGGCGGCAGCAGTCCCGTGCCCAGCAGCAACGCCAGCGCCGGGATCACCCCCGCCACGATCGCCAGCCCCACCCACGCCCCGCGCCAGCCCACCCCCGTCCGCGACGCGGACGTCGCCGTCGCCACGACGGCCATCAGCAGCAGGAAGCCTCCGGTCAGCCCCAGCGAGGCCAACACCGCCGTGATCACCGCCGACACCACCGCCAGCTGGAGGGCCGCCCGCCCCGCCGCCAGCAGGATCGGCCACGGCTCCCAGAGCCGCCCCACCTTCACCACGAACGCCGCCGCCGCCGTGAAAACCACGCACACGATCAGCAGCGGCACCCATCCCGCCGAGTTCGAGATCACCCGTCCACCTTGTCAGGAAGGGGCCCTTCCTCGCGTTCAACGCCAGGAAGGACCCCTTCACAGCGTCACGCAGCCTCCGGAACCGTTCGACGGCGCAGCAGGGACCGCAGGCTGATGTCGGCCCGGCGCATCAGGATCAGAGCGCAGACGGCGGTCGCGACCACGGACACGATGCCGCCGGCGATGAACGGGGCGCGGCCGCCGAAAGCGTCGGCCAGCCAGCCGGTCAGCGGCCCGCCAATCGGGTTTCCGCCCAGGAAGACCAGCATGTACAGGCCCATCACCCGGCCCCGCATCTGCGGCGTCACCGACAGCTGCACGGTGCTGTTGGCGGTGGTGGTGAAGGTCATCAACGCCGCGCCGATGGGGATCAGCATCAGCCCGAACGCCAGGTAGGTCGGCATCACGCCGAGCACGATCTCCAGCACGCCGAACACGAGCCCGCCGATGAACAGCATGCGCAGCCGAGGCCGGCCGCGGGTGCTGCGCCGGGCGGCCATGGTGGCGCCGGACAGGGTGCCGACGGCGAGCATGGTGGACAGCAGGCCGTAACCGTCGGCGTCCTGGTGGAAGACGTTGGCCGCGGCGACCGCGAGGGTGGTGAAGAAGGTCATGCCGAAGGTGCTGACCAGGAACACCAGCACCATCAGCAGCACCAGGTCGGGGCGTCCGCGCACGTAGCGCAGGCCCTCCAGCAGCTGGCCCCGCTCGCGTGGCGCGGGCGTGCCCCGGTGCAGCCGGGACGGGTTCATCAGCGCCAGGCCGGTGAGCACGGCGGCGAAGCTGACGAAGTTGCCGAGGAACACCCAGCCGGTGCCGATCAGCGTGATCAGCACGCCGGCGATGGCCGGGCCGACGATCCGGGCCAGGTTGAAGGTCATCGAGTTCAGCGCGACGGCGTTGGTGACCTGGGACTTGCCGACCATCTCGACCACGAAGGACTGGCGCACCGGGGTTTCCACCGCGGAGAAGCAGCCCAGCACGAAGCAGAAGACGTACACCTGCCACAGCTGCGCGATGCCGGTGACGTCCAACAGGCCCAGGCCCAGCGCGCAGATGCCCATCGAGGCCTGCAGCAGCATCAGCAGCCGGCGCTTGTCCATCCGGTCGGCGAGCACGCCGGCCCACAGCGAGAGGAACAGCGTCGGTAAGAACTGGAGGGCGGCGGCGATGCCCAGGGCGATCGGGTCCTTGCCGGACAGCTCCAGGACCAGCCAGTCCTGGGCGACGCGCTGCATCCAGGTGCCGATCAGCGAGACGATCTGCCCGCTGGCGAAGAGTCTGTAGTTGCGTTCACGCAGCGAACCGAACATTCCGGTCGTGCGCGGGGTTGCCGAGGTGTGCTTCTGTTCTGCTCCGGTGCTCCCCGCGTATGCCGGCACTCGTCCGCCGCCCCCTTTACTGGCCCGCCATCCGGTCGATGATCTCCGCCGCCTGCGCGAGCAACTCCCGGTCCGATTCGTCCAACTCCGCCAGCCGCGAGTCCAGCCAGGCCTCCCTGGCCGAGACCTCGGCGCGCAGATAGGCCGCGCCCTGCTCGGTCAGCTCGACGATGGCCTGCCGGCCGTCGGTGGGGTGCGGGCGCCGGGACACGAAGCCGTAGTCCTCCAACGCCGAGATCACCCTGGTCATCGACGGCGGCTGGACACCCTCCTTGGCGGCCAGCTCACCCGGCGTCAGCGGTCCGCACTTGCGCAGCGCGGACAGGGCCGACACCTGGGTCAGCGTGACCGAGGAGTTGGTGCGCTGAGCCCGTAGCCGACGGTTGAGCCGCACGACGGCCAGCCGCAGACGGCTGGCCAGCCCAGGCTCGGTCGACTCGGGTTCCGCCATGTAGTTAGCATACCTCACTAACTACCTGCCAGGGCGGACTCGATCGGCCCGACCGCGAAATACGCGACGAACGCCACAGCCACCACCCACATCAGCGGGTGCACCTTGCGCCCGCCGCCGGTGGCCACGGCCAGCAGCACGTAGCTGATGAAGCCGGCGCCGATGCCGTTGGCGATGGAGTACGTGAACGGCATCACCACGATGGTCAGGAAGGCTGGCAGGGCAATCCGGAAGTCGGTGAAGTCGATGCCGCTGGCCTGCCGGATCATCAGCGCGCCGACGATCACCAGCGCCGGCGCGGCCGCCTCCACCGGCACCACCTGGTACAGCGGCGTGAGGAACATCGCCAGCAGGAACAGCACGCCGGTGACCAGGTTGGCCAGGCCGGTGCGGGCCCCCTCGGCGATGCCGGACGCCGACTCCACGAACACCGTGTTCGAGCTGGCCGAGCCGAAGCCGCCGGCCGCGCCGGCCAGGCCCTCCACGAACAGCGCCCGGCCCACCTGCGGCAGCTGGCCGTCCGCGCGCAGCAGGCCGGCCTCCTTGCCCAGGCCGGTCATGGTGCCCATGGCGTCGAAGAAGTCGGCCAGCACCAGCGTGAACACCAGCAGCAGCACGGTGATCGCCGGCAGCCGGGTCCAGGCGCCGAACGAGACGTGACCGACCAGCGAGAGATCCGGCAGGCCGAAGATCTGCTGCGGCAGCGCCGGGTAGCCCAGGTCCCAGCCCAGCGGGTTGGTGCCGTTGGACGGGCCGGCGTGGAAGATCGCCTCCACCACGATGGACAGCACCGTCGAGGACAGCACGCCGATCAGGATCGCGCCGCGGACCTTGCGGGCCACCAGGATGCCGGTGAGCACCAGGCCGATCACGAACACGAACGTCGGCCAGGACGCGATCGAGCCGTTGATGCCCAGACCCACCGGCACGGTGGTGTGGGCGGCGTCCGGCAGCCGGCGCACGAAGCCCGCGTCCACCAGGCCGATCAGCGCGATGAACAGGCCGATGCCGACCGCGATGGCCGACTTCAGCTCGGCCGGCACCGCGTTGAACACCGCCGTGCGGAAGCCGGTGAACACCAGCAGCACGATGATCAGGCCCTCGACCAGGACCAGGCCCATCGCCTCCGGCCAGGTCACCTGCGGGGCGATGGTCACCGCCACCAGGCTGTTCAGGCCAAGGCCGGTGGCCAGCGCGAACGGGTAGTTGGCCAGCAGGCCCATCAGGATGGTCATCACGCCCGCGACCAGGGCGGTGACCGCCGCCACCTGCGGCACCGGCAGGATGTCGCCGAGCACGTCCTTGTGCGCGCCCGGGTCCGATGCCGAGAAACTGCCGATGATCAACGGATTCAGCACCACGATGTAGGCCATCGCGACGAATGTCACCAACCCGCCGCGGACTTCCCGCCCGATCGACGAGCCCCGTTCGCTGATCTTGAAGAACCGGTCCAGCGCTGCTGCCCTCATGGCGCGGTAGCCTGCCTGACGTGGCCGAGATGTCCAAAGAGGAGCACGGTAACGACCTGGTTACCGGGCGCACCCCGCCGCCGCTGCCGCGGTCCCTGACCGACCCCGTCCCCGTGGTGGTGGTCGGCACCCTCGCCTTCCTGGTGGCGTTCGTCGTCATGCTCCTGGTCGGCGCGCCGCCGGAGTGGACCTGGTCCTGCCTCGCCGGCTTCGGCCTGGGCTTTGTCGGCTACGGCGTGTTCCGCTGGCAGCGCTCTGCCGCCCGCCGGGGCTCGCGCACCGCCCAGGAGGGTCTGCTCTAGACGCGTTTTCCGCATCGTTGGACGGCTACCTCTGTCGGGCATGACGGGCTAGTTGGCGTTTTCGGGCCAGGGCAGGGGGATGTCGAGGTGGGCGAGGATGGTGCGTTGGACACGGGTCAGCCGGTCCAGGTGCGGACCGGTCGGGGTGTAGGTCAGCTGGAGGCCGTGGAAGGCGGCGAGGACGGCTCGGCTGGTGGGGATCGCGGCTCGGTGTTCGGGCAGCAGGCCGGGTAGCGGGGTGTCAGGGCCAAGGCAGTGGCGGAGTTCGGCTTCGATGAGTCCGTAGATGAGCAGCGCGATCCCGATGATCGCGATGAGGGCTTCGATCCGGTCGTCGTTGTGCAGGAACAGCGGGCGGACTTTGAGTGTTTGCTTGAGGTCGCGGTGGCGTTGCTCGACGATCCACTGGTCTTTGTAGACGGTGAGCACGTCGAGCGTGGCCAGTTCACGGCCGGGTGGATCGGGCAGGTTGGTGGCCAGGGCGTAGAGCCCGTCCAACTCGGCCGCGGCCGCGATGGCGTCGGGGTTGCGCTGCCAGCCGATGCTGGGTTTGCCGTGGCGGGCGGGTCCGGTGGTGACGGTGATCAGGTCGGCGATGTGGGGTCCGATGATCTTCGCGACGCGGGTGTCGACCTGGTGTTTGGTCTTGTAGTGGCGGCCGCCGAGTCCGTTGCGGATTTTGGTCAGCGCGGTTTCGGCCTGGGTCAGGGCGCGTTCGCGGGCCGCAGCGATGGAGGCGGCTTCTTCGCTGGAGTGGATGTAGGCCACGCGTAGCTGGTGGTGGCCGGTGTCGGGGTCGGTGACCTGGAATGGCCGCAGTAGCCCCCGGTAGACGGTTCGGCGGTCAGCGGGCAGGTGTTGTTCGCGCCGGGAGTGGTGATCGAGGTGGGTCAGGGCGTCCAGGGTGCCCACATCGGCGCGGAAGCGCCCGGCCCAGCCGGTGTCGGCGCGCAACGGGACCACGAACCGGGTTGCGGCGGCGTCGAGCGCGCAGAGGGTGCTCAGGTAGCCCAGGCCGGAATCGGCGATCGCGACGAGTCCGGCGGGGAGTTGGGCGCGCAGCGCGTCCAGGGCCGCGGTGAACGCGGGGAGCTCGCCTGCTGAGCCCTTGTGCGGCCGGAAGTACAGCGGCACCCCGGTTGTCGTGGTGGCTTGCAGGGTTTTGACCTGCCGGCCGAAGCTGCGATCGGCGGCCCATCCCTTGGCCACCAGCGTGGAGTCGGTGTGCCGGCCGGCGAATCGGACCGCGGTCAGGTCCAGGTGCAGTCGGGAGGCGTCGGCCACGGCGAAGGTCTCGACCGTGCGGACCAGCAGCCGGCTGCGGACCCGTTCGGCTTCTGGCGCCAGCGCTTCCAGCGCCCGGCCCAGCCGGTCGTCGTTGAGCAGCAGGGCCGGCACGCCGATCAGTTCGGCCACCGCTGCGGAGGAGGCCCACCCGGCCACGTCGTAGAGCGGGGCCGGCCCGCAGAGCCGGTTGGCCACCAGCGCGGTGATGATCTCGCCGTGGGTGGCCGAGGCTCGTCCCCGCATCGGCGCGGCGTCGTCAACGATCTTGGCCAGTCCCAGCCGGTCCAGGTAGTGCGTGACCAGTAGCAGCGGGCCGACGTCGCGGCGGGTGCCGATCGGGGGTGAGTCCAGTCGCGCCAGGCCTGCGACCAGGTGCTCCAGCCGGCCCGAGGCGGTCAGCTCGTCCAGTCGGCCGAGTTTTGCCACAACACGTTGCCGTACCTGGCCGTCGACCCGGTGGCCCTCCACCAGTTCCAGGTACTCGTACACGCGGCCGCCGCGACGGACTCGCTTCACCTTCGGGTACATGTTGTCACAACGTTAGCGTCGTGATCGCTGGGTGTGGGTGTGCGACACGCCGTAATGGGCCGTCCTCATGTGCCGAGTTTGTCACAACATCTTGCCACTCGCACCGAGACTGCCCGGGGCCTGGAACCGCACGCCAGAGCCATCTCGGCAGTCATGCGGTTTCCTGGCTACCAGGTCGCGATGCGGAAAACGCGTCTAGAGGATCGAGATCCCGGCCCTTTCGAGCCTCGCCGGCTCCGCGATCACCTCGTACCCGGCGACCTGGCCGTCCCGGATCTCGATGGCCAGGATCAGCCGCAGCTGCCCGTTCGGCGCGACCACCGCGCCCGTCTTGCCGTCCACCAGGGCCGGCTCCGCGAACCTCGCCCGCTTGCCCAGCACCAGCATCTCCCTCGCCACCGCCTCCCGGCCGCGGACCAGCGTGCTTCGTCCCTTCGGCAGCGCCGCGGCATCAGCCGTGCGGACGACGTCCGGCGCGAGTACGGCCAGCAAGGCGTCGAGATCGCCCTCCCGCGATGCCTTGAGGAAGGCCTCGACGACCTGCTTCTGCTCGTTGGTCTCAGGCGGTTGAGCGCCTCTGACTCGCTGGCGGGCCCGGCTGGCCAGCTTTTTCGTCGTCGCCGTGGTCCGGCCCAGCACCGGCGCGATCTCGTCGAACGGCACCGCGAACATGTCGTGCAGCACGAACGCCACCCGCTCGGCCGGCCCCAGCCGGTCCAGCACCACCAGCATCGCCCGGCCGACCTCGTCCACCAGCACGGTCTCGTGCTCGGGGCCGTCGACCTCGGTCGGCGGGTGCCAGTCGATGGGCTCCTCGCGCCGGGCCTTGCGGCTGCGCAGCATGTCCAGGCTGATCCGCGAGACGACCGTGCGCAGCCAGCTCTCCATGTTCTCGACGCCGTCGGTCTTGGTCAGCCGCAGCCAGGTCTCCTGCACCGCGTCGTCCGCCTCGGCGGTCGAGCCCAGCATCCGGCCGGCCACCGCCCGCAGCAGCGGTCGGTGCGCCTCGAACCGCTCCGCGAGCCGGTTGTTCTCGGGCATCGGTCACCTTTCCCCGTCGCGATCCGTCTGTGTCGTGCCACCGACCTGACCGACGCGATGAGGAGTTGGAGCTGATGAGCCAGGGTAACCCCCTGCTGCGCCCCGCGATCCTGGGTGACCTGGTGTTACCCAACCGGGTCGTGATGGCCCCCACCACCCGCTGCCGCGGCAGCGTGCCGTCGGATCTGCACGCCCTGCACTACGCCCGCCGGGCATCCGCCGGGCTGATCATCGCCGAGGGCACCCTGATCAGTCCGCAGGACGTTCCCTTCCCCAACGTGCCCGGCCTTTTCACCACTGCTCAGGTAGCCGGCTGGCGACGGGTCACCGACCTCGTGCACTCCCTCGGCGGCCGGATCTTCGTCCAGCTCTGGCACGCCGGTACTCGACCTCTCCCTTCGTCGGAGGTCACCTCGACCATCGCCGACTACCGCACCGCCGCCGCCAACGCCCTCCGCGCCGGCTTCGACGGCGTCGAGATCGCCGCCAACGGGACGTATCTCATCGCCCAGTTCCTCAATCCCCGTCTCAACCACCGCACCGACGCCTACGGTGAGCTTCCCCGCCTCCTGCTCGACATCCTTGACGCCGTCCACTCCACCGGCGCCCGCGTCGGCGTCCGCCTCTCCCCCTACTGGTCCCCCACCGACAGCGCACCCCCGTGCCCCGACTACTTTCCCGACGAGGAAACCCTTTCCCACTACGACGATCTCGTCCGCCGGCTCGATTCCCCCGCCTACCTACACCTTCGCGGCCCGGCGTCGTTCGACCTCGACGCCTTCTCCCGCTACCGCAAGCTTTTCGACGGCTTCCTCATCGCCAACAACGGCTTCTCCCCCGACACCGCCTCCGCCGCCGTCGAATCCGATCTCGCCGACGCCGTGTCGTTCGCCCGGCACTTCATCGCCAACCCCGACCTGGTCACCCGCTTCGCCCTGACCCAGGAACTGGCTGTCGCCGACAAGGCCCACAACTACACCGGCGGCCCCATTGGCTACATCTGAGCAGCCCCCACCCGTCCCGGGGGCCGGCCCCGCTCCAGTCTATCGAGCGAAGGCCGTCCCCGAGGCGAGGCAAGATCCACATGTGGACAGGTGGCAACCTGTGGATAGCCGAGAACGAGCTGGTCAGGACAGGTAGGTCGCCGCGGTGGGGTCGTCGAGGAGGGCGGCGAGGAGGTGGCGGTCGTGCCAGCGGTCGACGGCCCACGCGAGGGCCCGGGAGAGCCCAGCGGGGGTGTCCTCGGCATGCACGACGCCGTCCTCGGTGACCCACCAGGCAACGCGGTACCGGGTGTCGCCGCGCCGGACGGAGAGCTCGTCGTAGACGACCACAAGACCGTCGGGCACGGGACGGTCGAGCAGTTCGCTGGCGGCGACGACGGCGCCGAGGTCGGACCAGCTGACGGGCTGCCCGTCGCCGATGAGGGCATCGGCGTCGACCTCGTCGGCGGCGAGGGGCAGGTCGAGCAGCTCGGCCAACGGCTCGGCGTCGTCGGGGTCGGCCGCGACGACCTGGTCCGGGGCGAAGGCGGCGAGGAGCCAAGGAGAATCGAGCACGACGACCTGCTCGCCGGAGACGGAAGCGCCGCTCAGGGCCCGGACATGCTCGTCGAGCTCGACGTCGCCGGCCTCGACGGCGCCGGAGCGAACGGCCTCGGCCAGCGCGCCATGGGCCCGCATCGCGACACCGGGCGGCACGGCCCGTGTGGAATCACCGAGGCGCTGCAACACATCCGTCACGTCGGCAGCATCGGTGACGACCAGCGAGGCGCGAACACCGATGGCGGCCAACAGATCCGTGCGCACGCCGACGTCAGGGATCGGGTCATAGACGCCGGCCAGGGCGTCGGCGTCGGGCAGCCGCCACGACCGCGGCGACGCACCGGCCAGCCGCGCGTGCCGGGCCAGCCACCACGAGGTGTAGCCGCCGGGCCGCAGAATCGCCTGCCACGTCTCGGGTTCCGCGGCCAGCAGCCGCAACGCGGCCGGCCACTTGTCATCGGCGACAAGATCGAGATCGCGGACGCCGGCGAACGTCGACGGCGGGTCGAGGTCGCCGTCGACGGCCGTCCACCACGCCTCCTCGTCGGCCAGCTCGTGATCGGGACCGCCGGGCGAGTCGTCGAAGACGACCACGAACGAGTCGATCACACCGACCGCGGCCAGCACGTCCGGCGTCCACCGCGAGGCCAGCTCGTCGGCGAGCACGCCGAGCGGCGCGTCCTTGCCGATCATGTCCTCGGCGAACACCTCACGCAGTGGACTCGACGGCAGGATCAGCTCGTCGGCGTGGCGGAACTCGCCGTCGGCGTCAGGCAGCGCCAGGGTGCCCAGCCACGGCCGTTCACCGCGTCGCGCCCCGGTCGATTCCGTAAGCCACAGCACGAAATCCACCAGCGACGTGGTGTCCACACCGGACTCGGCGTCGTCCATGCTGCGCTCGACGGCGGTCCGCATCGCGTCCAGCAGATCGGCCGGACCGGCCGATCGCGCGCCGAGCCGCTCCAGCAACCGGTGCACGGCATCGGGGTGCGCGACCCGCAGCCCAGTGACATCCATTGTGGACAGTTCGGCCAGGGTCTCCTGGTCGAAGTCCGGCAGCAGCACGTCCCGCGGACCGGTGACGGTCCGACCGTCGATCAACGGCACCGGCAGGCCGCCGAGCTCCTCACGGGCGGTGGAATCCTGTTCCGCCACGGGATCGAGCGCCGCGTACAGCCTGGCCCACCACGCCGGGTCGCGGTCCTGGCCGGAAACGATCGCCACGATCTCGGACAGCCGCAGCCGCGGCACCTCAAGCGCGGCAAGCTGTCGGGCGTGTGCGGTGCCGGAGAGCTCGGCCTTGGCCAAGCCGCCCACGATGTCGGCGAGCATGTCGGCTAGCTCCGGGGCCAGCACATCCAACACCCGCGAACGGGCCGGGGTGCCGAAACCGCCCTCCTGCAACGGAAGCCAGACCGAGGTGCGCAGCTCGGACGTCACCAGCGCCCGCAGCTGACCATCCACTTCGGACTTGGGGAAGTCCGGCAGCGGAACCAGCAGCGTCCGATGTTCCGGCCGTACCGCCAACACCAGCTCGGAGTACGCCCTCGCCGCCTCGGCCAGCACCGCGTCGGTGGCGGCGCCCGGCATCAGCCGCCGGCGGGAGGCTTCAACGGGGATCGTGGCCAACAGCCGTGCCGGCAAGGAAAGTCGCTCATCGGTGGGCGTCGGCGCGTGCAGGACGTCCTCGTCCAACGGACGCGGCACGTCCTCGTCGTCGATCGGCACGGCCCAGCACACGGACCATTCCGAGCGCTGCCGCGCCTCGACGCCGAGTCCTTCGACCACGGCTGCGTCCAGCTCGCCGGACGCGCGCCGCAGCAGCCATCGCACACGGCCGGTCGGGCCGTGCAGCACGACTGTGCCGTCCTCGTTGTCCTCACGCCACCACGCGTGCTCGCCGACCTCGATCCGGCTCAGCCCGGGCAGGGCGAGCAGCAGATCCGGTGTCTCGGCGGCACATTCGGCCAGCAGCTCGGCGGCGTCGACCTCCGGGCGCAGCGGCAGCCGCACCTCGGTGTCGAAGCCCTCGGGCACCGGCGGCTCGTCGTC
Organism: Kutzneria sp. CA-103260; assembly: GCF_018263855.1. Classification (GTDB taxonomy): domain Bacteria; phylum Actinomycetota; class Actinomycetes; order Mycobacteriales; family Pseudonocardiaceae; genus Kutzneria. The sequence continues at coordinate 8,215,406 of NZ_CP073318.1, forward strand.
CGGCACCGGCCACGCCAGCCGCAGCACCGGCACCGCGCCGTCCCGCTCGGCCACCTCGGGCAGGTCGCCGACCAGTTCCCGGGTGCGCGCGGCGGAGAACGCCACGCCGCCGGTCGTGGACACCACGCGCGGCTCGTCGGTGACCGCCAGCACGGCGGCGAAGCCGACGCCGAACTGACCGATCGTGCCGGTGCCGCGCTTGGCCGATGCTCGTAACGAGGCGAGCGCCGCCACCCCGGCCTCGGTCAGCGGCGCGCCGGTGTTCGCCGCCCGCAGCTCGCCGTCCACAACGGACAGCCGCAGCACACCGCCGGAGCCGGCGGCGTCCGCCGCGTTCTGCGCCAGCTCCACGAGCAGCCGGTCACGGTAACCGCCGAGGCGCAGGTCCTCCTCGGCGTTGGCGTCCTCACGAAATCGGGTCGGCGAGCCACGCCAGGCCTGCAGGACGGAGGTACGCAGGTCTGTGACGCCGAAATCGCTCACTGCTCGACTTCGAGTTCGGTGTCGTCGTACACCAGCTCGGCCACCGGCACCGTCGAGCCCATGTCGACCTCGGCCTCGGAATGCGCGCCACAGCCGTACTCGACGTTCACGACATGGCCGTCGGCCGGCGTGATCTCGTTCGTGCACACACCGAACGCGGCGCCCAGGCTGCCGGCGAGCTGCTGGTAGAAGCCGCAGGTGCCGCAGTAGGCGGGCGCGCTACGCGCCATGTCGCTGCGCGGACCGAAGTCGCCCCCCTCCCAGCGGCGCGCCGACTCCAGGCGGCCGAACCGGGACAGCACCCGCACGCGGCCAAGGCCGACCTCACGGGCGACCTCCTCCACCGCCGGGTCCTCGGACTCCAGGTAGCCCGGCGCCAGCCGAGGGTCGTCCGGCGTGGTCGGCATCAGGTCGCCGACACCCAGATCCCCGGCGCGGACCCGCTCGCCCCACGGCACCCAGTCCGGCGCCACCAGCGCGTCCGGGCCGGGCAGCAGCACGACCTCGCTGATCGTCACCGGGTCGTCGCCGCCGGTGGTCGCGATGGTCACGGCCCAGCGCCAGCCGTCGTAGCCGGGGTGGGCCGCGTCGAACAGGTGAGTGACCGACGACTCGTCCTCGCCGAGTACGCCGGCGTGCGCGCCGATCGGCTCGTCGCCGGCCTCCTGCTGGGCGGCGGCCCGGGCCAGTTCGACAACCGATGCGAGGACCGGGTTCGGAGGCTGCTCACTGGTGGTCGGTGCGGTCACCCGACGATTGTGCCGCACGCGAGGAACGCCGACGCACACGTGTCACGCTCTTGAGATGCGCGCAGCCTTGCTGTTACTTGCCGTGGCGTTGCTCGCGGGCTGCGCCGCCCCAGGTGGGCCCCCGCACCTGCGGGTGGAAGTGGTCGGCACGCTGCCCCACGACACGTCCGCCTTCACGGAAGGTTACGAACTGGCCGACGGCGTGCTGTACGAGAGCACCGGGCTGCAGGGCTCGTCCACGTTGCGCGCCGAGGACCCGCGCACCGGCCGTGTGCTCCACAGCGTCGACCTGCCGAAGGATTACTTCGGCGAGGGCATCGCCGTGGTCGGCGACAAGATCTGGCAGCTGACGTGGCAGCAGAACGTCGCGATGGTGCGCGATCGAGCAACGCTGCAGCTCATCAGCACTGCGTCATTCCAGGACGAGGGCTGGGGGCTCTGCTACGACGGCAACCGTCTGGTGATGAGCGACGGCACCGCTCTGCTGACGTTCCGCGACCCGAAGACGTTCGCCGTGCTCGGGCACGTGCAGGTCGACTACGACGGCCAGCTGAACGAGCTCGAGTGCGCCGACGGCTCGGTGTGGGCGAACGTGTACCCCACGAAAACGATCATTCGGGTGGATCCGGCCAGCGGCGCCGTGCAGGGCGTGGCCGACCTGTCCGCGCTCGGCCCGGCCGACGACACCACCCCTGACGACGTGCTCAACGGCATCTCGGTGGCGCCGGATCCGGGCGAGTACCTGGTCACCGGCAAGCGCTGGCCGCTGGTCTACCGGGTGAGGTTCACACACGACGGCTCGTAGTGCGGCAGGATTGAGGTGTGTCCGCCGACCACTCCGACCCTGGCTCCGCCCGTCGCGGCTGGAGCGGGGCCAGCCGACGGCGCCAGCAGTCCGTGCAGAACGACCCGGACCTGGTCGCCGAGTGGTCACGTGCGCCCAAGCCGCAGACCCGGCCGATGCAGCGGTACCCCTGGCAGCAGGAAGAGGAGCCGCCGACCTACCGCACGGCTCCCCCACCGACTCGTCGCGTGGACCCACCCACGTATCGGGACAGCCCGCCCACCTACCGCGAGGACCCGCCGACCCGTCGGGAGAACCCGCCGCCTCCGCATCGCGAGGACCCGACCTATTGGGAGAGCCCCCCGGCCCAGGAGCACCGGTTCGTGCCGCCCGAGCAGCCGAGCAGCGGGCCGCGCACGCCCCGGAAACTGACTGTGACCAGGGTCGCGATGTACCGCGGCCGGCAATTGGGGCAGCGTGGCGTCGACGCGTTCAAGCGCGCCCTGCACGCCGACGGCGCCGACCAGTCCGGGCTCGCCTCACTGACCTGGGCTGTGATGATGAACTACGCCACCGACGCCACGCTGGCCGTCGCGCTGGCCAACACGCTGTTCTTCTCGGCCGCGACCGGCGAGAGCCAGGGCAAGGTCGCGCTGTACCTGCTGATCACCGTCGCGCCGTTCGCGGTGATCGCCCCGGTCATCGGGCCCGCGCTGGACAAGATCCAGCACGGCCGGCGGCTCGCGCTGGCCGTGTCCTGCTTCGGGCAGGCGCTGCTGGCCGTGGTGATGGCCCTGCACTTCGACGACTGGGGTCTCTATCCGGCGGCGCTGGGCACCATGGTGCTGTCCAAGTCGTTCAACGTGCTCAAGGCCGCCGTCACGCCACGGGTGTTGCCGCCCGACATCACGCTGGTCAAGACCAACGCCCGGCTCACCGTGTTCGGCCTGGCCGCGGCCGGTGTTTTCGGCGCCCTGGCCGCCGGCTTCGCCAAGCTGTTCAACTCGCCGGGCGCGCTGTGGTTCACCGCCATCCTGTGCGTGGCCAACGCAGTCCTGTGCCTGCGGATCCCGGCCTGGGTCGAGGTCACCGAAGGCGAGGTGCCTACGTCTCTACGCGCCGAGCCGCGGCAGAAGACCCGGCAGCCGCTCGGCCGTCAGGTCGTGATGGCGCTGTGGGGCAACGGCACCATCCGGGTGCTGACCGGGTTCCTGACGCTGTTCGCCGCCTTCGTGATCAAGGCCCAGACCGAGCGCGACCACGCCCCTGTCGAGCAGCTGGTGCTGCTCGGTGTCATTGGCGCCGCTGCCGGCCTCGGCAACTTCCTCGGCAACGGCATCGGCGCCCGCCTGCAGTTCGGCCGCCCCGACCAGGTGATCATCAGCGCCCTGAGCGCGATCCTGGGCATGACCGTCGTCGCCGCCCTGATTCCCGGCGTCCCCACTGTGGTGGCGCTCGCCCTCGTCGGCTCCGTCGGCAGCGCCCTGGCCAAGATCAGTCTCGACGCCACCATCCAGGACGACCTCCCCGAGGAGTCCCGGGCCTCGGCCTTCGGCCGGTCCGAGACCATCCTCCAGTTCGGCTGGGTCTTCGGCGGCGCCCTCGGCGTGCTCCTGCCGGCCCAGTACTGGATCGGCTTCGCCGTCGTCGGCCTGTTCCTGGCCGCCGGCCTGGCCCAGACCGTCATGGTCAACCGGGACAGCACCCTGTTGCCCTGGCTGGGCCGCCGCCGTCCGCTGAAGTCGGACCCGGTGACCCGCCCCAACCACCACCGCCCAGCCCCGGGCGCCACCGCGCCGGGGTCATCGCCCTGAACCCGCGCCGGCTGCGCCGATGCGGGTTCACCGCCTGCCGCCCGCACACCCCGGGCCACCTCAACCGATCACCACTGGCCCCGGGGCCGGTGGGCCTGACCTGCCACCGTAGGCTCGTCGGATGTGAGCGCGAAACGCCTTGTCCCGCTGGTGTTGGTCGGCGCGGGTGTGCTGGCCTCGGCGTGTTCGGCGCCGCCGCTGCCGCAGGTGACCTTCTTCGCGGTGAACACCACCGTGGCCACTGGCCCGTCCGAGTACTGCGACCTCCAGGTCAACAAGTGCGCCGCCGACCCGGCGGCCGGCGCGACGCTGGCGGTGCCGCCGAACAAGCCGGTGCAGATCTCCGTGCCCACCGAGATCGGCAACGCCGCGTGGCAGGTGACGTTCAAGTTCAAGCAGAACGGCCAGGAGCAGGAGGGCCGCACCGCGGTCTTCGGCGCGGGCGAGCGGCTGGCCTACACGCTTGAGCTGCCGGGCGCGGCCCAGCTGGAGACCGCCGAGGTGCAGCGCTACGCCGGCGTCCTGACGCTCGACCCGAACACCGGAGAGCCGCAGTTCGTGGTCGGCGCGACCTGGGTGCTGTCGGTCGCCGGTCAGAAGGGCTGACGGTCGCTGTACTTCAGCTGACGAGCGACCTTGGTCGCCTTGCGTTTGCCCGACAGCGCCGACACGCGTTCGCACAGGTCCGTGAGGTCCAGCCCAGCGCGGACCAGTGCCCGCGCCGCCGTGGACTCCGGGTCGTCGAGCAGCGCCACCAGCACGTCCCGAGTAGACCCGTGCTCGGTGAGCACGCGCTTCACACGAGCGCTGAGCCGGGCGTGCGGATCCGACGGCCCGTCCGTGAGCACGCGCACGTGCTCACGGATCTCGTCCAGGTCGACGTCGAGATCGATGCGGCGCAGCACGTCGTCGCCGTCCGGATGGAGCGCGCCCAGCAGGAGGTGACCGCTGCTCACCTGAGCGCGGGCCTCCCGCCGGGCGATCGCGAGCATCCTGCTCGTCTGCTCCGACATCACCGATCGATCTACGGGTCGAGGTCCCGGGCGACGCCGCGGACCAGCTCGGCGATCAGCTTCGCCGTCTTGCGGTCCGGGTAGCGGCCGCGGCGCAGGTCCGGCTGGATCTTCGCCTCCAGCACCTTGATCATGTCCTCGATCAGGCCGTGCAGCTCCTCGGCGGGACGGCGCTTGGCCTCCGCCACCGAGGGCGGGGCGTCGACCAGCCGCACCGACAGCGCCTGCGGTCCGCGCCGGCCCTCGGCCATGCCGAACTCGATGCGCTGGCCGGTCTTGAGTCCTTCAAGCCCGGGCGGCAGTGCGGACGCACGAACGTAGACGTCTTCGCCACCGTCCTGGGTGACGAAGCCGAATCCCTTTTCCGTGTCGTACCACTTGACCCTGCCGGTCGGCACTGTGCTCACCTCTCCGCTGCACACAACGAACGCGCCCGGGGACGTGCCCTGGGCGCGAACCTCAAGGGTAGGGCATCGGCGGCGGGACTGGGGTGATGTCGAGTTACGCTGAGGGCATGACGAGGTCGGTGCCCGGCGGCAAGCTGATGACGCTGTCCATGGTGGTCTTCGCGCTCGGCCTGGTGGCCCTCGCAGTCATCTTCAGCCTCTACGCGAGCGGCGCCCGCGATCTGCCCCTGTGGCTGAACGTGCCCGGCGTCCTGCTCACCCCGATCGGCCTGGCCATGGGCCTGGTCGCCGTCTTCCTGCAAAACCGCCGCCGCTCCTGACGACCGCTCCCCACGGATCGCGAAGTATGTTTCCGCTGCTCAGGGGCTGATTCTGGGTAGCGAGCCGGGCCTCGCGACTGTGGCCGTGTAGCCGGCCAGCCGCCTGCTGCCGCGCAGGCTCGCCACCAGGCGCGCGCGTTGACGCGCCCCCAGGCGTGCCACGCTCACCCGCAGTTCGCAGTTCGACTTGCCGGAGTGCCGCCCAACATCACACCCCCACCCGACCCAGGGGGCCGGCCCCGCTGCCAGTCTACCTGCGGGGATGCCTAGTCGATCTTGGTTGGGCGCGGCCTGTGGACAACTCAGCCGGCCATCGGTTGCGTGAACCGGTCGGCGTTGTCGGCCAGCCAGGCCGGGAACTCCTTCAGGCTGGTCAGCACGACCTCGGCACCGGCGTCCACAAGTTCGCGGCGGTCGCAGGGGCCGGTCGTGACGGCCACGGCCACGGCGTCGGCTTCCAGCGCCCCGCGCATGTCACCGACGTGGTCGCCGACGTAGATGGCGGCTCCCTGCTCGCGCAGCACGGTGCCTTTCGCGGACGACCACAGCTCGCCCTTGAGATGGTCGATCTGCCAGCCGAGGGCCTCGACGTGCAGGCGGGCGTTGGGCTCGTACTTGCCGGTGATCACGACGACGCGGCCGTCCAGGTCGCGGACGGCGGCCATCGCCTCCTCGGCGCCGGGCATGGCGACGGTGGTGGCGATCACCACGGTCGGATAGAGGGCCCGGTACCGGTCCATCAGCGCGGGGATGATCGCCTCGTCCATGCCGGCGTCGCGGAACATGTCCTGCAACGGCGGGCCGAGCCGGGACGCGAAGTCCGAGCCGTCGAGTGCCACGCCGAATTCGGCGCCTACCTGGTCGATGGCCGCGGCCACACCGGGCCTGGCGTCGATGAGGGTCATGTCGAGGTCGAAGCCCACTGTCAGCGCCACACCACCGACCCTAACCGCTGACACCAGGCGTTTTTGGGCCCGCCCGCCGGCCGCCCGGGGCTGAAGGTCCACTTCTTGTCGTCGAGGGCAGGTTGTCCACCAGCTTGTCATCTGCGACTAAATGTCCAGCTGCTTGACATCTCTGGTCTGGTGTCCAAGTGCTTGTCGCCGACAGCTTGGCGTCCAGGGACGTGTCGCCCAGAAGGTTGTGTCCAGACGGCGGTCGCCAGCAGGTGGATGTTCTCTCGCTAGTCATCCATCAGCGCGTGTCTGCTTCGTTGACATGAATCGGCATATGTCCAGGGCCTTGACACCAGAGCCAATCATGTCAAGCTAAAGATATGAGCCAGGTCACACCATTCGTCGAGCGCGTGCGCGAATCTCTGCGGGCGCAGCTCATCGCCACGGCCGCGGAGCTGCTCGCGGACCGGGGCTTTCGTGGCATGCGAATGGCCGACGTGGCGGCGGCGACCGGCGTGAGCAGGCAGACCGTGCACAACGAGTTCGGCACCAAGGAGGCGTTGGTCAACGCCGTCGCCGCGCAGACGGTCGCGGAGTTCCTGCAAGGGGTGGCGCAGCGCTTCATGGACGCACCCGATGTCGAAAGCGGCATCTCTGCAGCAGTGCGTCACACCTTGACCCACGCGGCGGAGAACCGGCTCGTCAACGCCATCCTCACCGGCACCGACGCCGAGGATCTGCTGCCGCTGCTGACCACCAAGGGCCGGCCGGTGCTGCTGCCGGCCGTCGACCTGCTCGCCCAGCTGTGGCTCGTGCGTATGCCATGGCTGCCCGATTCGGAGATCCGGCTGCTCGCCGAGACCGGCATGCGGCTGACGGTCAGCCATCTGCTGACCCCCACCAGCACGGTCGACGAGGCCGTCGCCACCATCACCGCCCTGATGCGCCGACTGATCCCGGAGGCACCCCGATGACCGCGGACAACCTGCACCGGACCGGATTCCACTCACTACGCGGCGGCTTCAACTGGGACCACCTGCCGCTACGGCTGTTCGCCAAGGGCAACGTCAAGTTCTGGAATCCGGCCGACATCGACTTCAGCCAGGACGCCCGGGACTGGGCCGAGCTGACCGACGCGCAGCGGGCCAACGCCACCTATCTGGTCGCCATGTTCGTCGCCGGCGAGGAGGCCGTGACCGAGGACATCCAGCCGTTCATGCGGGCCATGGCGGCCGAGGGCCGCATCGGCGACGAGATGTATCTCACCCAGTTCGCGTTCGAGGAGGCCCGGCACACCGAGGTGTTCCGGCGCTGGATGGACGCCGTCGGCCTGACCGGGGACCTGCACTCCTACGTCGCCGACAACCCGGGCTACCGCAAGATCTTCTACGAGGAGCTGCCGGAGGCGCTACGACTGCTGGAGCACGACCACAGCCCAACGGCGCAGATCAGGGCCAGCGTCACCTACAACCACATCGTCGAGGGCACGCTCGCGCTGACCGGCTACTACGCGTGGAACAAGGTGTGCAAGAGCCGTGGCATCCTGCCCGGCATGCAGGAGCTGGTCCGCCGCATCGGCGACGACGAGCGCCGGCACATGGCCTGGGGCACCTTCACCTGCCGCCGGCACGTCGCCGCCGACGACTCCAACTGGGACACCGTCACCCAGCGCATGGGCGAGCTGGTGCCACATGCCCTGGCGGCCATCGAGTGGGTGCTCGACCACGTCGACCCGACCGCCTTCGACCTCGATGTGACCGAGTTCGTCAGCTACGCCGGCGATCGCGCGCAGCGGCGCCTCGGCGCGATCGAGTCCGCCCGCGGCGCGGACGTGGCGAAGATCGACCTGGACTACACGCCGGAGCGACTGGAGGACCAGTTCGGGGACGAGGACGCGGCGGTGCTGGCGCAAGTGTGACGCTGGCGGGTACTGGCCCGAGCGTGATTAATGCAAGTAAGTTGCAGTAATGGTGTCGATCGCGGACCGGTTGCGGGAGCGGGCGGGGTTGCTGGGGCCGGCGTTCGTGGCGGCGATCGCCTATGTGGATCCGGGCAACGTGGCGACGAACACGCAGGCAGGGGCGAAATACGGGTACCTGCTGGTGTGGGTGGTGGCGGCGGCCAACGCGATGGCGGGGCTGGTGCAGTACCTGTCGGCGAAGGTGGGACTGGTCACGGGGAGGTCGTTGCCGGAGCTACTGCGGGAGAGGCTGCCCAGAGGCACGAGGGTGCTCTACTGGGCGCAGGCGGAGCTGGTGGCGGTGGCGACGGACCTGGCGGAGGTGCTGGGCGGGGCGATCGCGCTGAGCATCCTGTTCGGACTGCCGTTGCTGCTGGGCGGAATCATCACGGGGGCGGTGTCCACAGCACTGCTGGCGGTGCAGAACCGGGCGGGCCAGTCCAGATTCGAGCGAGTGATCACGGGACTGCTGCTGGTGATCGCGGTGGGGTTCGTGGCCGGCCTGTTCGTGGCGCCGCCGGAGCCGGCGAAGGTGCTCGAGGGGCTGGTGCCGAGGTTCGACGGAGTCGACAGTTTGGTGCTGGCGGCGGGAATGCTCGGGGCGACGGTGATGCCGCACGTGGTGTACCTGCACAGCGCGCTGGCCCGAGACAGGTTCGGGGCGGACAAGGGAAAGCTGGGGGTCACGAAGGCGGACGTGGGCCTGGCGATGGTGCTGGCGGGCACGGTCAACCTGGCGATGGTGCTGTTGGCGGCGACGGCATTGGGCGGCCACACGGACGCGAGTTCGCTGGACGGGGTGCACACGGCGGTGGGTGACGCGCTCGGGGCTGGGGTGGCGCTGTTGTTCGCGGTCGGTCTGCTGGCTTCGGGCCTGGCGTCCACATCGGTCGGCTGTTACGCGGGCGCGGTGGTGATGGAGGGCCTGCTGCGCAAGCGGGTTCCGTTGCTGGCCCGGAGGGTGGCGACGCTGCTGCCGGCGATCGTGGTGCTGGCGCTGGGCGCGGATCCGACGAAGGCGCTGGTGGCGTCGCAGGTGGTGCTGTCGTTCGGGATCCCGTTCGCGCTGGTGCCACTGGTGGTGTTGACGGCGAAGCGCACGGTGATGGGCGACGCGGTGAACCGGCCGGGAACAACAGCGGTAGCAGGGCTGATCGCCGGGGTCGTGATCGCTCTCAACGTGGCACTGGCCATACTTACGACGTGACCCGGCGTATCACTCGTCGAGCCGCGCTCGGAATCGCCGCGACCACCGCCCTGGCCGGATGCGCCGGACCGCCGACCGCCGCTCCCAGTTCCAGCACGACCACGCGCGTGACGACAACGCCGCCAGTCACGACGACAACGACCACAACAACAACGACCACGCGCGCCCCGGGTAGTCCGGCGGTGGAGGTGGTCCGGGCGACGAGCGGCCGGCCGGAAGTGGCGCTGACCTTCCACGGCGCCGGCCCGCTGGAGATCACCCGCCAGGTCATGGCGCTGCTGGCCCAGCACAACGCCAAGATCACGGTGTTCGCGGTCGGCACCTGGCTGACCGACACCCCGGACGGGGCGCGCATGGTCCGGGACGGCGGCCACGAGTTGGGCAACCACACCTGGAGCCACCCGGACCTGGAGAGCTACCAGCCGGCGCCGATGCTGACCGAGATCGAGCGCTGCCGGGACGCACTGTCCAAAGTGGTCGGAACGCCGGGCACGTTCTTCCGCCAGTCGCAGGGCCAGCACGCCACGGCGCGTGAGCTCGCGGCGGCCGGCAAGGCGGGCTATGCGACAGCACTGTCCTACGACGTGGACTCGCTGGACTGGACGGATCCCGGCGCGGTCGCGATCCGGCGGGCGACGGCCGCCGCCGAGGCGGGCAGCGTGGTGAGCATGCACCTGGGCCATCCCGGCACGGTGCAGGCGCTGCCCGGCATCCTGACCGATCTCGCGAACCGGGGCCTGACGCCGGTGACCGCGACCGAACTGCTGAGGTGAGAAGTTGCGCATCCCTGCTCGGGCGCTGCTCGCGCTCGCATTCGTCGCGTCGCTGACGGCGTGCAAGTCGGCCACCGCCGCCGACGAATCTCCGTCCACCGCGCCCACGACGCCCGCCATGTCGTCGGCGTCGACCGCGACCTCGGCCACCTCGGCCGCGCCGCCGACGACAACCACGACCACACCGAAGTCCCTTGTGGACAGTCTTACCGGCATGCCGCCGGTGTCCGACCCGCACAACGTCTACGCCAACGCGGGCCCGAACATGGTGCTGGACTCGGTGAAGCAGGACAAGCCGCTGGTCTACGTGCCGCACAGCGGATCCGGTGACGTGTGGGTGATCGACCCGGCGACGTTCCAGGTGGTCGCCAAGTACCCGGCGGGCAGGGAACTGCAGCACGTGGTGCCCTCGTTCGACATGCGCACCCTGTACGCCACCGACGACGAGGGCGATCACCTGCTGCCGTTCGATCCGCGGACCGGCAAGCCGGGCAAGCAGATCCCGGTCGTCGACCCGTACAACATGTACTTCACGCCGGACGGCAAGTTCGCCATCTCGGTGGCCGAGCGGTTGCGCAAGCTGGTCTGGTACGACCCGAACACCTGGAAGCAGCAGGACGAGACGGCGGCGCCGGACTGCGCCGGCATCGACCACGCCGACTTCAGCCCCGACGGCCGCACCGCGGTGTTCACCTGCGAGTTCGCCGGCCGGGTGGCGGTCGTCGACATCGCCTCGCACAAGCTGCTCCGGATGATCGACATGCCACAGCGGCACACCGTGATGGGGCCGCAGGACATCAAGCTGGCGCCGGACGGCTCCGTCTACTACATCGCCGACTCGGACGCGAACGGCCTGTGGGTGCTCGACGGCGCGGCGACGAAGGTGCTGCGCTTCATCCCGACCGGCGGTGGCGCGCACGGGCTCTACCTTTCCCGTGACGCCAAGCAGTTGTACGTCACCAACCGGCACGAGGGCTCGGTCAGCGTGCTCGACTCGTACACCGGCGCGGTGCAGACGAAGTGGAAGATCCCCGGCGGCGGCAGCCCGGACATGGGCAACGTGACCGCCGACGGCTCCCAGCTGTGGCTGTCCGGCCGCTACGACCGCGTCGTCTACGTTCTGTCCACAAAGGACGGATCGCTGCTCAAGAAGATCCCGGTCGGCAACCAGCCGCACGGGCTATGCGTGTGGCCCCTTCCGGGGCGGTACTCGCTTGGGCACACCGGCATTACCCGTTGAGGTAGGCGGCTTTGTCGTCGTGGCAACGGTTGTCGTCGACGACGGGGTGGTGGTCGTCGGCGACGTCGTGCTGCTAGCCGTAGTCGTGGTCTTCGGCGGCGTTGTCGTGGTGGTGGTTGTCGCCTCGGGTTTGGTCCGGCCCGTGCACTGCGTCGACGTTCCGGCGGCCCGCGTCGACGACGCAGCCACCACGGTCGCCGGCACGGTGACGGTGGTGGTCGTTTTCGGCGCAGCCGGCTTGCCGGTGTCGGGCTTGCGGAGGGCGAGCGGCTGCTCGGCGATCGTGCTGCCGGGCGGCTCCGTCGAGCTCTCCTCGGTTTCCAGCGCCGCCGTCTCGCTGGCCCTGGTCAGGTGCGGCAACCCGAACGACGGTCCGGCCGCCGGGTCGTCGTGGCCGATGAGCAGGGTGGTGAGCGCCGTCAGGCCGGCGAAGGCGGCGATGGGGGCGATCACCACCGCGGCGAAGCATCCTCGACCGCTGGCTGGCAGTTCCCGATGAGTCACACGGTGATCATGGTGTACTCCGGCCGAGAGGGCAGCCGCACCTGTATCGCTAGATCGGGTGATCATTCCACTTCGGACAGTGAGCGGCCCCCGACGCGGGACGCGCCGGAGGCCGCTTTGTCGACAACGCGACTTACTGCTTGTACGGGGCGGCGGCCGCCTGGGCCGCGACGATGAAGGCGCCCTTCATGTCCGGCCAGAACTTGCTGTCCACGCACGAGTACTTCGGGAAGAAGCCGCCGCAGGTGCCGCTGGCCGCGCCGACCTCGATGGTGAAGCTGGCCACGCCGAGCGTGCCGTAGGTGAAGTCGTCGGTGGTGCCGGGCGTCTCGTAGCCGACGGTGCCGCCGTTGGTGTCGACGGTGTATCCGTTGGAGGCGGCCATCTTCTTGCCCAGCACCCGGTACTGCGCGTCGTTGGGCGAGGTCTTGTCGGTCCAGCCCCAGGGAATGATGATGTCGTTGCCGTAGCTGTGCATCGTGATCATCGTGCCGCGGGCGGTCACCGGCGCCGGGTCGTTGTCCCCGCTGCCGCGCTGCACCGGGTAGATGGACCGGAAGAACTTCTCCAGCCCGGTGACCTCCGGCTCGCTGCCCTTGGCCGGACCCTGGTAGGTCTCGGCGCACGGGTCGCTGGAGTCGCCGCCCCACTTGAAGGTGGAGTTGCGGTTGAGGTCGATGCCCACGTCGGTGCCGGTGCACGAGCCGTGGCTGTTGTCCTCGTTCTTGCGCTGCATCTTCGGCGAGTTGCCGCCGGAGGCCACCGCGTCGACGCCGTCCGGGTTGGCGATCGGGATCACCCACACCTCGGTGGTGTCCAGAATGGACGTTGCCGTGCTGTCGGAGCCGTATCCGTTGACCAGGTAGTCGATCCAGCGCCAGGCCAGCTCGCCGGTGGAGATCTCACGGGCGTGGATCTGGGCCATCAGCGTGAACTTGGGCTTGGGCGAGGTGGTGGACAGCGCGCAGTCGCCGGTCTTCTTCTTGGTCAGGCAGATGGCCTCGATGTCGTGGCCGCCCTTGCCCTTGGCCTTCAGCCACGAGTCGCCGATGTCGTACACCGTGGCCAGGTCCGGGTGCGCGCTCGCGACCTGGCTGAGGTGCTGCTCCTGGCTGGCCACGGTCCGGTAGCCGCCGTAGAAGGTGCCGGCGGCCAGGGAGCGCTGCGCGGGCAGGTCCTTGTAGATCGTGTCGAACTCGGTCGGCCGATATCCCAAGTCGCGCAACGACTGCGCGGTCTGGTTGGTGCCGGTCACGTAGGCGACGCCGTCGCCACCGGTCTCGGCCACGTCGAAGCCGGCGGCGACGAGTTGGTTGACCTGGTCACCGGTGACCGGCACGCTCCACATCACCGGCGTGTCGTCGCCGGCGGCCGCGGAGGCGGATCCGACGAGCAGCAGTGCGGCGACTCCGGCGGCGATGCGGATCAGGGCGCGTGGCCTCATGGCGGCTCCTCACATCGGAATGGCGCCGCGTAACCATACCGACACGGTATGTGCGCCTGACTACCCGCCGTTCGTCTGGTTCGCCCGGAGGATCTCCACTGCCCGTTCCCGCATCTCGACCTTGCGGATCTTGCCGGTCACCGTCATCGGGAACTCGTCGACCACGTGCACGTAGCGGGGAATCTTGTAGTGGGCCAGCTTTCCGGCGCAGTACGCGCGCATCGCCTCGACAGTGATCGGCTCGGCCCCGGGGCGCAGCCGGATCCAGGCCATCAACTCCTCGCCGTAGCGCTCGTCGGGCACGCCGATCACCTGCGCGTCCAACACATCCGGGTGGGTGTAGAGGAATTCCTCCACCTCACGCGGATAGACGTTCTCGCCGCCGCGGATGACCATGTCCTTGATCCGGCCGGTGATCGCGACATAGCCGTCGTCGTCCATCACGGCCAGGTCGCCGGTGTGCATCCAGCGGGCCGCGTCGATCACCTCGGCGGTCTTGTCCGGCTGGCCCCAGTAGCCGAGCATCACCGAGTAGCCGCGGGTGCACAGCTCGCCCTGCTCGCCGCGGGCCGCGGTGAGGCCGGTGACCGGGTCGACGATCTTGACCTCCAGGTGCGGGTGCACCCGGCCGACCGTGGCCACCCGGCGGTCCACCGAGTCGTCGGCGCGGGTCTGGGTGGACACCGGGGAGGTCTCGGTCATGCCGTAGCAGATGGTCACCTCGGTCATGCCCATCCGGTCGATGACCTGCTTCATCACCTCGACCGGGCACGGCGAGCCGGCCATGATGCCGGTGCGCAGGCTGGACAGGTCGTGGTCGGCGAAGTCGGGCAGGGCCAGCTCGGCGATGAACATCGTCGGCACGCCGTAGAGCGACGTGCAGCGCTCGGCCTGCACGGCGTCCAAAGTGGACTTCGCGTCGAACGCCGGCGCCGGGATCACCATGCAGGCGCCGTGCGTGGTCGCGCCGAGATTGCCCATCACCATGCCGAAGCAGTGGTAGAAGGGCACCGGGATGCAGACCCGGTCCTGCTCGGTGTAGCCGCAGAGCTCGCCGACGAAGAAGCCGTTGTTGAGGATGTTGTGGTGCGACAGGGTCGCGCCCTTGGGGAAGCCGGTGGTGCCCGAGGTGTACTGGATGTTGATCGGGTCGTCCGGCGAGAGCCGGATCTCCTTGAGCGCGCCGCGATCCGCCCGCTTGCCGGTCTCGACCAGCTCCGTCCACTCCGGACGGCCGATCAGCAGGACCGTGGCCAGGGCCGGGCAGTTCGGCCGCACCTCGTTGATCATCGCCTCGTAGTCGGAGGTCTTGAACGTCGGCGTGGCGATCAGCGTGGCCACCTCGGCCTGGTTGAGCACGAACTCCAGCTCGTGCACGCGGTAGGCCGGGTTGATGTTGACCAGGATCGCGCCCAGCTTCGCCGTGGCGTACTGGGCCAGCACCCACTCGGCGCAGTTCGGGGCCCAGATGCCGACCCGGTCGCCCTTGGCCACGCCGAGAGCCCGCAGGCCGAGCGCCACCGCGTCCACGTCCGCCGCCAGCTCCGCGTACGTCCACCGCCGACCGGAGGCCCGCTCGACCAGCGCGTCCCGGTCGCCGACCCGGGCGACCGTGCGGTCCAGGTTGTCGCCGATGGTGTCGCCGAGCAGCGACACGTCCGAGGTTCCTGAGGCGTATGCGGGCAGTGCGACCATGCGGCCCATCCTCGCCTGTGACGGGCGCCACTGCCACCCCCGAGCGGGGGTAGGCCGGTCAGAGCACGCGCGATAATCGAGGAATGATCGAGGTCAGTCCACTACGGTCGGAGGATCGCGCCCGCTGGGAGGCATTGGCGCGCGGATACAAGCGGTTCTACCGGACCGAGGTGTCCGACGAGGGTTATGAGCGGACCTGGCAGCGGCTGCTGCGGGCCGAGGACGTGTTCGGCAGTGCCGCCCGGCTCGGCGACGGGCAAGTCATCGGCATCGTCCACTACCTGTTCCAGGCCAACCCATGGGCGCCGGCGTCATGCTATCTGCAGGATCTGTTCGTGGACGAGGCCGCGCGGGGCCATGGAGCGGCGCGGGCGATGATCGAGCACGTCGCCGGGGTGGCCCGGGACCGGGGCGCGGCCCGTCTCTACTGGCACACCCAGCAGGACAACGAGCCAGCCCGCGCGCTCTACGACAAGATGGCCGCCTTTCGCGGCTTCATCAGCTACGACCGGCTGCTCGGTTAGAGCTCGACGACCAGGCAGGGGCCGCCGTCGAACAGACCGCCGTCGACAGCGAGGACCTTGTCGTCAGCGTAGGAGAGCGGGCCCTCGACCTGTTCGGGTTCGATGCCGAGCTGGTCGGCGATGATGCTGTGGCCGTGCACGATGCGCTTGCCGCCGAACTTGCCCATGATCTCGTCGGCGGTCTGGGCGCCGGTGGCGCCGCGGAAGGCGAAGCGGGTGGTCATCTTGTGCCAGCAGTCCCACCAGGAGGTGAGCTCGCGGCCCTGCATGATGGCCTTGACGGCGGCGTTGACCTCGTCGACCGAGTCGCCCCAGGACAGGTAGGCGGTGGTGTCGGAGTGCAGCAGCAGGTGCTCGTCGACGACCACGGCGACGGGGCGGTCGGTGAGCCAGCGGACGTGGCGGTCGGTGAGCCGGGTCTGGTCGGACAGCTGCCCGCCGTTGAGGTGCCAGCTGCGGGCGAAGCTGCGGAAGCCGTAGTCCGAGGGCACCGGGGTGTCGCCGAACAGGTGCATGCCGAGCAGCAGGACCTCGTGGTTGCCGAGCAGGGAGCCGACGAAGCCGCCGGCCCGGTCGGCCTGGTCGGACAGGCGCATGACGAGCTCGATGACGCCGATGCCGTCGGGCCCGCGGTCGACGAAGTCGCCGAGGAACCACAGGCGGTGCCGGCCGCCGGACCACTGGCCCTCGGGGGTGGTCAGCCCGGCGGTGTGCAGTGCGGTGATCAGCTCGGAGAGGTGGCCATGCACGTCACCGACCACGAACACCGACTCATCCCGTTCGTCGTCGCCCACGGTGGCCACGATAGGCGGTCGGACCCGTCGGCCGCCGGGCGGACCGGTCACCGGAGCGTATCGAAATGATCTCCGTGAGCTGGGGATTCTTGGTTTCGAACGGACCGCAGGCGGGTGGTCACCGTGCGTGCTTGAAGGGGTCGGCGGCGCTGCCGACGAGCTGGGCGATGGACTCGATCACCATGGTCGGCCGGTACGGGAAGCGCTCGGCGGTGTCGGCCCCGGAGATGCCGGACAGCACCAGGATGGTCTGCAGGCCGGCCTCCAGGCCGGACCGCACGTCGGTGTCCATCCGGTCGCCGATCATGAGGGTGCTCTCGGAGTGCGCTCCGATGGCCCGCAGCGCGGACCGCATCATCAGCGGGTTGGGCTTGCCGACGTAGTAGGGCTCGCGGCCGGTGGCCCGGGCGATCAGCGCGGCCACCGAGCCGGTGGCCGGCAGCAGGCCCTCCCGGGACGGGCCGGTCTCGTCGGGGTTGGTGGCGATGAACCGGGCGCCGGCGTCGACCAGCCGGATGGCCTTGGTGATGGCCTCGAAGCTGTAGGTCCGGGTCTCGCCCAGCACGACGTAGTCGGGGTCGCTGTCGGTCAGCACGTACCCGATCGAGTGCAGGGCGGTGGTCAGGCCGGCCTCGCCGATGACGTAGGCCGAGCCGCCGGGCCGCTGGGTGTCGAGGAACTTGGCGGTGGCCAGCGCCGAGGTCCAGATGGCCGACTCGGGCACGTCGATGCCGGTGCGCAGCAGCCGGGCCCGCAGGTCGCGGGCGGTGTAGATGGAGTTGTTGGTGAGCAGCATGAACGGGATCTCCTGGTCCCGCAGCTCCTCCAGGAACTGGTCCGCGCCGGGGATGATGTGGTCCTCGTGGACCAGCACGCCGTCCATGTCCATCAGGTAGTTCCAGGCCATGGACGTCATGATCCCCCGGCGACCGGGTGCAGGGCCACCTCGGCCGCCTTGACGGCGAGCCAAATCCGGGTGCCGGGCTCGATGCCCAGGTCGGCGACGGCGGCGGCGGTCAGGTCGGCGGCCAGCCCGTCCACCCACAACGGGCCGTCGACGGCGCGGGCGGCACGCAGCCGGATCAGGTCGCCGTGCGGCTCCAGGCCGCCGACGACCGCGCCGAACACGTTGCGGGGGCTGCCGGCGGGTGGCTCGACGTGCACGGCGACCGCGGCCGGCGCGAAGACGGCGACGGCGGGCGAGCCCTCGTCGATGGGCTCGGGGACGTGTCCGCTGAGGACGAGGTCCTCGGCGACCAGCCCGGACGGCCCGTAGACGCCGGGCACGAGGTCGAGGCCGGCGATCCGGGCGGTGAAGGCGGTGCGGGGCCGGCCGAGCACGGCCCGGGTCTCGCCCTGCTCGACGATCCGACCGTCGGCGAGCACGATGACCCGGTCGGCCAGCACCAGGGCGTCCAACGGGTCGTGGGTGACGAGCAAGGCCGTGCGGGACGAGTTTCGGAGTACCCGCCGGAGCATGGCCCGCAGCGCTGGGGCGGCGTCGACGTCAAGCGCGGCAAAGGGTTCGTCGAGCAGCAGCAGTTCCGGCTCGGAGGCCAGTGCCCGGGCGACGGCGACGCGTTGGGCCTGCCCGCCGGAAAGCTGGCTGGGCCGTCGCGCACCGAACTCGGCGGCGTCCACATCGGACAAAAGCTGCGAAACCAGGGCGTTGGCGTCATGCCGGGACACGCCCCGGGAACGCGGTCCGAACGCGACGTTGGCGGCGACGGTCAGGTGCGGGAACAGCAGCGGATCCTGCGCCAGCAGGCCGATTCCCCGCAGGTGGGGCGGCACGTGCACACCCTTGGCGGCGTCGTTGAGCACCCGGCCGCCGAGCTCGATCCGCCCCTCGTCGGGGCGCAGCAGCCCGGCCAGCGCCGACAGCAGGGTGGACTTGCCGGCGCCGTTGCGGCCGAGCACCGCCACCACTTCGCCGTCAGCTACGGACAGTTGTAGAGACAGGGCAAAGGAATCGCGGCGAACGGTGAGGTCGAGATCGAGGCTCACAGGCGGCCCTCGATCGACCTCGGCCGGGCCACGGCGATCACCACGATCGCCAGCACGACCAGCAGCAGCGACACCGCGACGGCGGCATCCACATCGGACTGTGACTGCTCGTAGACCAACAGTGGCAGGGTTTGCGTTGTGCCCTCAAGGTTTCCGGCAAAGGTGATGGTGGCCCCGAACTCTCCCAGCGACCGGGCGAACGCCAGCACCAGCGAGGATCCCAGGGATGGCAACAACAACGGCACGGTGACCCGCCGGAACACCGTCCACGGCGCGGCGCCGAGCGTCGCGGCCACGGCCTCGTAGCGCTCGCCAGCGTTGCGCAGCGCGCCCTCCAGGCCGATCACCAGGAACGGCATGGCGACAAACGTCTGGGCGATGATCACCGCGGCCGTGGTGTACGGCAGCCGCAGCCCGAACAGGCCCAGCACCTGACCACCGAATCCGTTACGCCCCAACAGGTACAGCAGCGCCAGGCCGCCGACGACCGGCGGCAGCACGAGCGGCAGCAGCACGATGGCCCGCAGCAGCCGCAGCCCCGGCAGCCGCCCGCGGGCCAGCACGACCGCGAGCGGACCGCCGAACACCAGCGACAGCAGCGTGGCGGCCACACCCGTCCGCACCGAGAGCCACAGGGCTTCCAGCGCGGCCGGGCTGACCACCAGCGCCGGCAGCTGGCCGAGGTCGCTGCGGGCCACCAGACCGATGACCGGCAGCACGACCAGGGCCAGCGCCAGCGCCGCCGGGATCCAGAGCAGGACCGGGACGGACCGTCTCACGGAAGCTGGAAGCCGACCGCGCCGAGCTCCTTCTTGCCGGCGTCGCCGCGCACGAAGTCGACGAACTGCTTGGCGATGGCCGACTGCTGCGAGTTCTTCAGCACGGTGATCGGGTAGTCGTTGATCGCCTTGTCGGCCTCGGGGAACGCGATGCCCTTGACTTTGCTGCCGGCCGAGTTGACGTCGGTCAGGTAGACCAGACCGGCATCCGCGTCGCCGGACTCCACCTTGGACAGCACGCCGGTGACCGCGGTTTCCTTGCTGGCCGGGGTGATCGTGACGCCGGTGGCCTGCTCGACCTTCAACGCCGCCGCCCCACAGGGCACGGCGTCGGCGCACACCACGACCACGGTGCCGGGCTTGGCCAGGTCGGCGAAGGCGGCGATCTTCTTGGGGTTGCTCGGCGGGACCGCGATCTCCAGCTTGTTGCGGGCGAACACCTGGGGCGTGCCGTCGTTCAGCCCGGCCTTGGTGATCTTGCCCATGTTGGCGGTGTCGGCCGAGGCGAACACGTCGGCGGCGGCGCCGTTGGTGATCTGCTGCACCAGCGTGGACGAGCCGTCGTAGGTGATCTTCACGGTGACGCCGGGGTGGGCGGCCTGGAACTCGTCCTTGAGCTTGTTGAACGAGGTGGTCAGCGAGGCCGCGGCGAGCACGGTCAGGGTGCCCGACTCGGCCGGCGCGCTGCTGGTCGTCGACGCACCCGACGACGACGCCGACCCACCACCGCAGGCGGTCAGCAGCAGCGCGGCCGACCCGATGGCGACAACGAGTTTCCTCACGACATGCCTCCCGGCGTTTCGACGATCACCTGGGTGGACTTGACCACGGCCACCGCCAGCACACCGGGGGTCAGGCCCAGTTCCCGGACCGCCTCGGTGCTCATCAGCGACACCACGCGGTGCGGCCCGCTCTGGATCTCGACCTGGGCCATCACCTTGTCCTCGACGATCTCGGTGACCAGGCCGACGAACCGGTTGCGGGCCGACCGGCCGACGCCGGACGGGTCGGGCACGGCGTTGGCCTGGGCCCGGGCGAACACGGCGAGCTCGGCGCCGTCGACGACCTTGCGGCCGGCGGCGTCGACGCCCGCGGTGAGCTGGCCGGCGTCCAGCCAGCGGCGCACCGTGTCATCGCTCACGCCAAGCAGCACGGCGGCCTCGGACACCCGGTAGGTGGGCGCTTCGGGTCGAGTCACGCGCCGAGGCTAGCTCCGCTGGTGCGGCACGAGAAGAGCGATAGCTCCGCAGATAAGGATTTGTTAACCGATCGGCTCAATCCTTGGCGGCGATCTTGGCGATCTCCTTGCGCATCTCGACCAGGATCTCGCTGCCGTAGGCGTAGAGCAGCTCGCGCTGCTCGGGCGTGTAGTGCGACAGGACCCGGGCCATCATCTCCGACACGCCCTTGAACAGCACGCCGAACCGCTCCGGGTCGCGGTCGCTGAGCGTGACCTCGACCAGCACCTTGCGCCGGTCGTGCGGGTCGCGGACGCGGCGCACGTAGCCGGCCCGCTCCAACCGGTCGATCACGCCGGTGACCGCGCCGGTGGACAGCCCGGACAGCTCGGCGATGCGGCCGGCGGTCATCGGCTCGCCGCCGCGGGCGGCCAGGTCCAGGCACTTGTGGTCGGTGGCGGACAGCCCGAGCTGCTCGGCGATGCGGGCATGGAACATCACCGTCACCAGGCTGCTGTCCCGCCCCAGCCACGAGAAGCGCTCCAGCTCCTCGTCGCTGACCGGGTAGACCGCCTTGGCCTCGGCCGTCTCGGACATCGCCACCACCTCAACCCGCTTACTTGCTAAGACACTCGGTCCTAAAGAAATCATAACCGCCGAACGCTGTTCCGCGGCGGTCAAGACTAGGGCGTCCAGCGACTACCCTGATCGTGATGACACCCGTCGAGCTAGGCATTCCGGGCGTGCGGAGCACCCCCGACACCTCGACGCGTCCCGATCGGCCGGACTTGATCGACACCTACGGCCGCGTCGCCACTGACCTGCGGGTTTCCCTCACCGACCGGTGCAATCTGCGGTGCACGTACTGCATGCCGGCCGAGGGCCTGGAGTGGCTGCCGGGCCAGGATCTGCTGACCGGGGCCGAGCTGATCCGGCTGATCCGGGTCGCCGTGGGCCAACTCGGCGTCCGTGAGCTCCGCTTCACCGGTGGGGAACCGCTGCTGCGCAAGGATTTGCCGCAGATCCTCGCGGCCGCGGCGGAACTGCGCCCGCGGCCCCGCATGTCGTTGACGACCAACGCGGTGTCGCTGGCCCGCAAGGCCCACCAGCTGGCCCTGGCCGGACTGGACCGCATCAATGTGTCCCTCGACACACTTCGGCCGGACCGGTTCGCCGCGATCACCCGCCGGGACCGCCTCGACGACGTGTTCGCCGGCCTGGCCGCGGCCCACGACGCCGGGCTGACGCCAGTGAAGGTGAACACGGTGCTGATGCGCGGCGTGAACGAGGACGAGGCGCCGGACCTGCTCCAGTTCTGCCTGGACCACGGCTACCAGCTGCGGTTCATCGAGCAGATGCCGCTGGACGCCCAGCACGAGTGGGACCGGGACAAGATGATCACCGCCGAGGAGATCCTGGACCGGCTCAGCGCCAAGTTCACCCTGACCCCGGAACCGGCCCGGCGCGGCGCCGCGCCGGCCGAGCGGTGGCTGGTCGACGGCGGCCCGGCCACGGTCGGCGTGATCGCCTCGGTGACCCGGCCGTTCTGCGCCGCCTGCGACCGGACCCGGCTGACCGCCGACGGTGCGCTGCGGACCTGTCTCTTCGCCACCACCGAGACCGACCTGCGCGGGCCGCTGCGCGCCGGCGCCTCCGACGAGGAGCTGGCCCAGCTGTGGCGGGCCGCGATGTGGGGCAAGGCCAAGGGGCACGGCATCAACGACGACGGATTCGCGCAGCCGGACCGTCCGATGAGCGCGATCGGAGGCTGACCGCGTGGTGTTGACCATCCGCTACTTCGCCGGGGCCAAGGCGGCCGCCGGGGTCGGCGACGAGCAGCTGACCCTGACCCCGGAGTCCACAGTGGACGACGTGCTGCGGCTGGTGCGGGACCGGCACGGCGAGGGTCTGGCCCGCGTGCTCACCGCCTCCAGCCTGTTGCTGGACGGAATTGCCGTGCGGGACACGGGAATCCGGGTCGGCGGTGGCGTCGAGCTGGACGTGCTGCCGCCCTTCGCCGGCGGCTAGGCTGCTGTCATGAAGGGCCCCATCCTCTCGTTGAACGGGCGGATTCCAGGGGTCGTTGCAACACAGGTGATCAACTGGCGTCGGTCAGGAGCTTAGCCAGACGCTCGGCTGGGGTGTCCCAGCCGAGCGTTTTGCGTGGCCGGCGGTTGAGCTGGGCGGCGACCGCGGTCAGGTCCTCGGGCGTGTGCACGGACAGGTCGCTGCCTTTGGGGAAGTACTGGCGCAGCAGACCGTTGGTGTTCTCGTTGGAGCCGCGCTGCCACGGGGAGTGCGGGTCGCAGAAGTAGACCGGCATGCCGGTGGCCATGCTGAACTCGTGATGCCGCGCCATTTCCACGCCCTGGTCCCAGGTCAACGACCGGCGCAGGTGGGCGGGCAGGGTGGCCATGGTGGCGATCAACCCGTCGCGGACGGTCTGGGCGTCCCGTCGTCCGGGCAGGTGGACCAGCATCACGTAGCGGGTCGCG
Source organism: Kutzneria sp. CA-103260 (assembly GCF_018263855.1). GTDB lineage: Bacteria > Actinomycetota > Actinomycetes > Mycobacteriales > Pseudonocardiaceae > Kutzneria. The sequence goes on from NZ_CP073318.1 coordinate 8,238,472, forward strand.
CGCTCGACCAGGGTGCCGATCGCGGACGCGTTGCCCAGGCCGATGATCAGATCGCCTTCCCAGTGCCCGGGATAAGCGCGGTCGCAGGCCTCGGCCGGGCGTTCGCTGATCATGACCATCGGCGTGGTGAACCGGGCCTGGCGCTGATCGGACTGGCGGCGGGGTGCGCGCACCGCGCGTCCGGTGCGCAGAGCGCGAGTGAGCTCGCGGCGCAGCTCGCCGCGTCCTTGGACGTAGAGGGCCTGGTAGATGGTCTCGTGGGTCACGTGCAGCTCCGGCCGGTCGGGGTGATCGCGGCGCAGCCGGTGGGCGATCTGCTCCGGGCTGCACCGCTCGACCAGCATGCCTTGCACCCGCTCCCGCAACTCGGGGCAGGCCGCGAGTTTGCCGGTCTTCGGGCGTGGCCGGCGGCTCTCGGCGCGGGCCTGGGCCGCGTGCGGCCGGTAGTCCCCGCTGCCGGGGTGGCTGTTGCGGGCAAGCTCGCGGCTGATCGTGGACGGGCTGCGGCCCAGCTCGGCCGCGATGGCCCGGACCCCGGTCCCGGCCCGGCGCAGGTCAGCGATCACGATCCGCTCGTCGACCGACAGGAACCGTGAGGACACCTCCGGTCGGGCAGGAGGCCGACAGCCCGGCGGGGCGAACGACGCGCTGGTCGTCCGCCCCGCCGTGCTGGCCCGGCCGAACCGCCACCGGTGCCCGGTGCGGCGGTTGATCCCGACGATTCGGCATGCCTCGATGGTGCCTACTCCGTGCGCCACAAGATCACGGTAGTGCTGGCGCTCGGCGAGCAACTTCTTACGGCCCTGGGGGACCCGGTCCTTGCGGATCTCGAACACTGCAACCCCTGCACAGGTCAGGTGTTGCAACCACCACTAGAACCCAAGACGTCACGATGGGGCCCTTCATGACGTTGAATGCCGGTGGCTAGACCCGGGACTGGCCACGATCTTCGGTGGGATCGACTTTCTCCAACATCGACGGCGGGGCTGTTGGTCCCAGCCTGGTCCACCGCAGCCGGGGCGGGTGGGCGGCCCCGACGTCCTCGGCCAGTTGATGTCTCAGCTCACTGGCCAACGTCCGCAACCGTCTCGACTCCTCCGCCGAAAGCTCGCTCACCGCCTGGTCTTCCTGATCTTGATCCGGCCGTGCCGCCGCCCACAACGCGTTCTGGAGTTCCAGGTACAGCGCCTTCGACCGGGGCGTCAGGAACAGCCCGCCGGCCTGCTCGCCGAAGTACCAGTTGTGGAACTCCTCGCGGAACGTCAGCAATTCGGTTCTCGCCGGCTGCTCCACCGCGCGCCAGTACCGGGGCAGGCACCGCGATATGTGGAACAGCCGCTGGTAGTGCTCCAGTCTCTTGTCTCGCAGCGTCTGGTCGTGCGCGTATTCCACCTCAAGCCGTATGCGCGATCGCGTCGAGAAGTAAGCGACCACGCCACCGACCAGCGCCCCGAGCACGGCTCCCAGCACCCCCACCAGGAGTTGCATGGCTCCTCCTCGCAGAACACCCCCATTTCCGACGTTTATCGACGGTCCCGACTCATCCGCCACACCGCCATCCAGGTGGCGTCGGTCGGCGGATTCACGGCCCCGGCAGGCGCAACTGACCGAGGCGCCGACCGCACAGCGGCCGGCGCCTCGGTTCGAAGATCAGGACTGACGGGCCCGCAACTTGGCGGCCAGGGCCTCGATGTGCGCCTGCTTGTCGGCCTCGCGCTGCGCGCGGTCGAGACGGTCGATCTCGTTGATCCGTTCCAGTTTGGCGTGCAGGCCGTATTCGGTGTGCCGCACCCGCACCTCGTTGTCGGCCGAATCCCTTCGCTCCCGCATGCTGACGTAGCGGTGGCGCAGGTTCCGGGCGGTCTCCAGCTGATGGGACAACAGCTCGTCGTAGGTGGTGCTGCTGCTCATCATCTTGGCCAGCGCCGGCAGGCAGTCGATCGCTATCAGAAGCAGCCGGACGAGCCACTGCGCGGCGAACACTGCGAAGTTCCGACCGGACAGGGTCTCCAGCGCCTTTTCCTCGTCCAGGATCCCGATGTCGCCCTGGTCAGCCGCCTTCTGGCGCACCTGTGCCGCGATCGCGTCGGCCACGTGCCGACCGTAGTCGGTCTTCGCCTGGGCCAGATTCGCGGTCAGCGCGGTGACCTGGTTGGTCAGCCCGGTCAGGTCGTGCTGGCGCTGGTCGAGCTGGCTGTCCACCCGGTACTGATTGGCGGCGTTCCAGTCGTACTTGCACTCGGCGCCGTCACCGATGACGCCGGTGAGCCCGGGCCCCTTGGTGCCAGCGCACTCGTTGGTGGCAGTGGCCTCCATGCCGGCGAGATGACTGCTGGCCTCGTCGACCTGGGCGCGCAGCTGGTCGCGGCTCGCGAGGGTTTTGTCGAGCTGCTCCTGCACCGACTTCGGCGATTCGGCGACGTTGACATGGAAGTCGCCGCAGGCCGGCGTGGCGACCACGTCGCCCGAGGCGGGGTTGCACAGGGTGAGTTGGCCGGTGTACGCGGTGATCTCCTGCTGGCGGTTGTCGAGCACCTCCTTGTGGATGGCCGGCTGGAAGACCCACAGCAGCAGCGGTTCCGCGATCACCGCGCCCATCAGCACCGAGATGGCCAGCCGCGGGATGAAGATCCGCAGCTTCGCCGCGTTGACCAGGCCGTGGGTGCCCGCGATGAGCCACCCGTCGAAGCTGACGATCACGTAGCCCCACACCAGTGCCGCGGGGATCAGGAAAACCCACAGCACGGAGGTGATGCTGGTCAGCGCGACAAGCAGGGACAACGCGGCCATCAGGCCGGTGTTGAGCACGATCGCGCCGAGTCGTGTGTACCGCGCGCGCTCCTCCGGAACCCAGTCGAGGATGTCCTCACGGACCCCGATGAAACCTCGCAGCCGCGCGCCGAGGCCGCGGGCCGGCAACACGGGCCGGTACAGACCGACGGGGAGGTCGCCGGTGTCCGGCTGCGACACCGGCGACTCCAGGTCGATGGTGTCAGCCGGCATCTTCTTCCCTCACATCGACGTCGATGGCCTGCTCGGACTCGCTCCGCGCTGGCAGTTCGTCGGGCGCCGCGGCATCGACCGAGGTGCCCTGGGCAGCCTCGAGGGCGTTGTTGACGAAGCTGTCCACCTTCTCCAGGTTGATCGCCAGGTTGTCGAAGCTGCCGCGCTCGATCAGCTTCTGCAGCATCTCCAGGTTCGTCTTGACCCGCTGCTGCTGGTCCTCGCGGTTGGACTTCTCCAGCCGGAGCCGGTCGTCCCGATGCCACTGCCGTTCGCGGCGCCGGTCCTCGCGCTCCGCCTCGGCCACGATGCGCCGATCCTCGCGGGCCAGGGCGCGTTCCTCGCGCTGGGCCGCGAGCTCGAGCAGCCGGTCCTCGCGTTCCTGCTTCTGCAACGCCAGACGGTCTTCCCGGTCGCGGACCTGCTGCGCTTCCTCAAGGCTGAGCTCGCGCTCCTGGTAGAAGCGCAGCTGCTCGGCGAACTCGGTCGGGTTCAGCGTTCCGTTGGCGTAGGCCAGTTGCACGGCCTGCACCGGATCCGAGCCGATCAGTTCCATCACCTCCCGGAACTGGGCCCGCTCGAACTCGCCGCGTTCGGCGGCCAGCATCTGGTTGTGCCGCTGCGCGTCCGCCTCGGACAGGAAGGTCTGCTGCTGTTCCCGGTAGTCGCGTTCGTGCTCGTGCTGCTGACGCGCGTCCTCAAGGTCGTTCGTGTTGCGCTGCCGAACGTCGTTGAGGTGGTGGGCGTTGCGCTCGCGCTCGGTGTCCAGCGAGTGCTCGAGTCGAATCCGCTCGCTCGCGATCGTGTTCTCCTGCCGCTGCTGCCGGCGGCGGCGCTCGAACTCCACCAGTTCGTCCGGCGTGAGGACCTCGACGCCGGCAGTCTTGATCAGCATGCCCGGCTCGATCGGCGGATCGACCACGGTGAACGCCGTGATCTGCGCGTTGACGTCACGCCGCACGTCGTTGATCTGGTCGATGCGGTAGTCCTGGCCCAGCTCAAAGATCCGCTGATGGCGGCGCAGATAGCCGCCCAGCACGTTCTCGGCGTCGCTGAGCCCCTCGCGCACGACCACGACGGGATCGTTCACCGTGCACAGGAACGTGACCTGCACGGTGAACGGGCTCGCCTCGCACGAGGGGATCTCCAGCCGCACCATCACCGGCATGTCGCGGCTCATGTCGACCAGGCTCATGTGGGAAGCCTCGACCACCTGCTCGTGCCCGAGGCCGCGCCTCGCGTTGTCCACGACGTACTGGCCGTTCACCCGGTAGACCAGGGTCTCGTGGGCGTTCGGCTTGAGCAGCTCGCCCTCGTCGCGGGTCTGCCGGCCCCACCCGAACGGGCCGCGCTTGCGGGCCGCGCCGAGGGAACGCTGTTCAACGATCGGATACGCCTGTGCCATCTGCTTTCTCTCGCTTCAGAATCGCGCTTGTCAAGGGGGACAACAGGATTTGGACCAGTGCGTCGATCACTCGCGCGCGGTCGGCGGCCGGCCCGACGGCCGGTCTGCGGATGTGTCTGGCCTGCACGGCAGCCAGGTCGTGGATCAGTGGGGCGTGCTCGTCGGGCGGCAGGGCCTCGGCGAAGGCCGCGCCGAGATCCCGCACCACGGACTGTGGTTGGGAGCTGACCCGGTGGAGGTCGTACAGGCCGTCAAGCAGGCACTCGAGCACGCGGCGGCGGCACGGTCGATGGCACAGCACAACCGCCCACAGCCGGGCCGCCAACGGGATCTTGTCGGGAAACGCGTGCACGTAGCGGAACAGCGAGGACCGCCCGGAGCCGGCCCCGGGCGCGGTCACCACCTCATTGATCGTGGCAATGGCGAGCGTACGCAGTTGAGTGTTCCCGCCCACGGCACCGTGGGTCTTCCAGCGCGTCTCCAGAACCCGAAGCACAATGCCGGCGTCCTCGGTGCTCTTGGCCAGCAGGGCGAACAGATCCGCCATCGCCCAACGGGCCGTGCGGTCGCCTTGCCCACTCTGCCTGATCAGGTACCACAGGCGGTTGGTGGCCACGATCGGATAGGTGCTGCCCAGGGCGCCGCTGAACGCGACGGTCGCCATCCACCGCTTTCGCGAATCGCCGGAGTACACCCAGCGCTCGGCGGTGCGCAGCGCCACCGGCGCCATGTCCTCGTCGTAACACATCGACCAGAGGGTGTAGATCGCGGTCGTTGCGCCGGCCCAGCTCTGCGTGGGCTCCGACCAGGGTTTGAGGTACGAGGTCCACACCTCGTCGAAGGCGACCCGGGCCAGTTCGGCGAGGCCGGCCGCGATGCTCTCGCTGTGCCCCAGGCCGACCGCGCTGTAGCCGGCCCCGACGATCTCGTGCAGCCACTCCCGCACGGTGTCCCAGAAAGTCGTGACGTCCATCCGACGCCACAGCTCGGCCAGGACATGCCGGCGGTAGGTGCCGACCCGGAAGTCAAGGACCTGTCCGGTCACCCCGTGAACCATGACCTGCTCGACGCCCAGCAGACCTGATTCCGCGAGCATCGCATGGCGTCGCTGGGGAAGGACGTCGTCGGCGCGCGGCGGTGCTTCCTCCTCCGGAGGTGAGGGCACCGGCACCCTGTCCGCGAGCATCTCCTCCAACCGGGCCAGCAGCGACTCGAAGGAGCGTTCGTTGCAACCGCCGAGGAACGCCATCGCTGTCACTTCCAGCAGCTGGCGGCGCGTGCGGTCGCCCTCTCCGTCGAACCACCGGCGCACCTGCGCCCGCGACGCGAGGCCAAACTCCTTGAGCGCCGTGGTGATGTCGTCGTCCTCGGCGACCCTGCGGCCGATGGCCGCCAGGTCGGTCATGGTGTGCTCGCCGGCCAACGCCTGCTCGATGGCGGCGATCCTGTCGGGTTGCTCGCCGCCCAGCCACGCCGTGAGCAGCTCGCGCAGTTCCGGCTGCACCCAAGAGACATGGACAACGCTGTCGCCTTCGTCCACGCAGTTGTCCGTGGTTGTCACCACGAGCCAGGCGCGGGAGTCACGCACCCGGTTGCGAACGGCATGCCAGCTGAACTCGGTGTCCGCGGCGGAACCGGCGTCCTTACGATCGATCACCAGGTATCCGAAGCCCGCCTCGTAAACACGTTGGGCGAGTTCCTCCACGGCGGCGGCGGGCGAGAGGCGCACCAGTGGCCCGTCAGTCACCTCGCGCAGCAGCGACATCGCCCCGGCACGCTTGCCGCTGCCACGCCGCCCTTCGAGCACGACGGCGTGGTCGGTGGCCAGCGCGCTCAGCGCGTCGTCGTACCTTCTCGGTGGCACGTAGTTGCGGAGCGCGGCGCCGACCTCGGTGTCGCTCAGCTTGCCGATGAGCTTCGGTGGCGCGCCGCCGACGCCGACGACGCCGAAGTGCCCGCTGGACGCATCGACCGGACCGTGAAAGTTGAAGTTGACCTGTTGAACCTTCTCGCGCTCGTCGGTCGGTTCCCGGCGCGCTTCGCTGTTCACCGCGTCGGACTTCGTCTCCTCGAAGTCCGTGCCGTGCAGCTCGTCGCGATCCGGAGCCTCGTCCGGCCGGGGATCCCTGGTCTCGGACGGCTCCGGCGGGTGCTCATCCGGCCCTCCGGCCTCCGAATCGTTGGTGGCGGCCTCGGCCATCACTGTCGTCCGTTGACGATGCCGAAAACAGCGTGGCTGGCGTCCACAGCGCCATGGATCTCCGTGACCACCGTGGCCCCGCGGCGGTCAGCGGGCTCGGCGCTGACACGGCCGGCGTCCTGATTCCCACCGCCGGCGTCAGGCGCCGCCGCGCTGGAGCCGTCCTCCGGCAGCCTCACCGCGTGGATGTCATGGCCCGGCAGATGCAGGTAGGCGAATTCGTCGAATTCCTTGTTCTGGACTCGCACGCGACGGAAGTCGGCCTCCCACAGGCTCGCATGCCGTTGCCGGACAGCGTCGTTGAAGACCCGCTCGGACAAGATCAGCACGAGATCGGCGCCCGGCACGAGGTTGAGCGCCTCCTTGGCGGGCCGGCTGTCGACGAGTCGACTGACCACAACCACACCCTGGCCGGAGAATCCGTTGTCAGCGGGCACGGCCACGCCGTAATGGACGGCCACCCGCAGGCGAAGTCGGTATTTGTCCTGCAGTTCGTGATTGTGGTCCCGCAGGGCGTTGCGCAGTTCGTGAGCGAAGTCGCCGGCGAGCCGTGGTTCCATCCACGACTCCCCCGACGGGAGAACCGACAGTTCGCCATCACCACCGGACTGAATGTCCCAGGCGGATCGGTCGAACCCGGTCCGGTCGGCCGCCCGGTTCAACACCGTCAGCAGGCCGGACTGAATCGCACTTTGATGTTGATCATCACTGCTTCCGTAGCTCTTCGCGTCGACGGAGATCAGCAGACGACGACCATAGGCGGCGTCGCGAACCAAGGGTGGCGTCCTTTCACAAGCGTGATGAGCACGGAGTTTCGTCCGACCAGGACGATCCGGCGGAGGGATTCTGACACACCGGCTGAGGCGAGATTCCGGAAAAATCAGGGGTTTCGCGAGCCGTCAGCAGCGGTCGGCGAACGCTCGCAGACCATCCATATTGTTGATCATGACACGGCGATAGGACGAGGTCACCAGCCCTTGTGTCCGCAGTTGACGCATGGCCAGGCCGACGATGTCCACCTTCGCGCCGATGAGCTTGCCGATTTCCTCTTGGGACAGCCGGACTCCCAGTTCATGGCCGTCCAGCACCGGCCGACCGTGCCGGTCAGCCAGCTCCAGCAGAACCCTGGCGACCCGACAGGGCACGTCGTAGCCGGCGAAGTCGAGGCGGCGACGGTTCGCCCAGTCGAGCCGATCGGCGATCATTCGACACAGCGCTTCCCAGGCATCGACATGACTGTTGAGAAACTCGATGAAGTCTCGATGCGGAATGGCGTGCACGATGCTGGGGGCGCAGACGGTGACCGTGGCCGTCCTGTTGCCGTCGCGCAGCGCGGCCAGTTCACCCACTACGTCGCCACTGACCCGGATACCCAGCAGACTCTCGTCGCCGTTACGCGCGGTAGCGGTGACCTTCACGCAGACCGAGGACTCCACCTGCCGCGATCGCAGCAAATGGACATCGGTCCGCGGGACCCCCTGTCTGATCAGCACGGTGCCAGTCGGACATTCTCGCGGCTCGGCAAGCATCAGCAGATCCCGTTGCGTCCCCTCGTTCAGCCTGGCCATCAGTGTCCCGTCGGGCCACTTCAGCCGCATCGCACACCTCACCGATGGCAAATGCACCGCCACTCTCGAGAGCAAGACGCTCAGCCGGTAATCAACACGCGGGACCCCACCGCCGCGTTACCCGTCAGGGTACAGCAAAAGGCACCCCCCACAACCGATTAGCGTTTTACCCCTTCTTCAAAATGATCTTCCCTCCATGTCCGACATCTTCACTCCTCCCGCTACCAGCACAAACCACCCCACCCCGCCACAAGATGAAAAAGGTTCACATCATCGCCGCACCACTTGCGCGCTCACACAACCACAAAGTTACGCCATCCAGCCGAAGGGAACCCACCTTCACCCCTCCGACCACCCAGAATTGGCCATTTCCAGGCCACCACACTTCCAGGCTGTGTTTCAGGGGCTGAGGGCCGTGATGGTGATGGTCTCGGCTGCCACCACCATCTCGCCGCGCCACATCTGAAACACGATCTAGCCGGAGATGGCGGCCCGAATCCGTTCCGCCCAGGCCCGGCCGTCGACGGTGCGCAGGGCTTCGCGGTTGAGCTCGTCCGCGGCCCTGATATCGCCGCGGTACTTCCGCACCTGCGCCATCGCGTGCAGGGACCACGCGGAGCCATTGGGATTGCCGGCCTCCTGGTAGATCCCCCGTGCCTCCACGGCGAACGCGTAGGCGTCGGTCATCGCCTGCTCGCCGCCGCGGCCGATCAGCAGCAGGGCCAACAACATCAGCGCCCGGGCCCGGTACAGCGGCAGCGGGGCGGCGAGTTGTAGCGCCTGCCGGCCGGTGACCAGGGCCTCCTCGAGGCGGCCGACCGAGCTCATGGCCATCGCGCCGCCGATCAGCACCCACAGCCGGGTGCGCAGGTGCCGGACCTCGTCGATGGCGGCCAGCGTCTCGTCGAAGCACCGCATGGCGTCGTCGTACCGGCCGGACATGTGCAGGGTCAGGCCCACCACGGACAGGCTCATGGCCTGGGCCCGCCGGTTGCCGGTGCGGCGGGCACTGCCCAACGCCTCCCGGGCCAGCTCCAGCGCGGGCTCGCCCTGCCCGGTCATCTGGTACGCGTTGGCCAGCCGGTGCAGCACTTCGAGGCCGCCGTTCATCTCCCCCAGCGCCCGGAACATGCCCAGCGCGGTGGTCAACTGCTCGATGGCCTCGTCGGGATGGCCCCGTTCCAGCAGGGCGGCCCCGAGATTGGCCACGCTGTGGGCCTCGCAGTGCCGCAGTCCGGCGTCCCGGCACAGCTCGATGGACCGCCGGCAGTGCTCGATGGCCTCCCCGAGCCGGCCCAGTTCCAGCAGCACGAAGCCGATGTTGGCCCGCCCGATCACCTCGATGTCCCGCAGCCCGGCCCGCTGGGCCAGCTCCAGCACCTCGTCGAAGTACGCGGCCGCCTCGTCGAACTGGCCCAGTTCCAGGTGCGAGTTGCCCGCGTTGTTGAGCGAGGCGGCCGCCCCGTCGTCGGCGCCGAGCTCGCGGAATATCTCGGCGGCGGACAGGAAGCTGTCGATGGCCTCTTCCTGCCGGTCCATGTTCCACTGCGCGGAGCCGAGGTTGAACAGCATCGCGGCCTCACCGCGCCGGTCGCCGGCCCGCCGGGCCACGGTGACGGCGGTGGAGGCGGTGGCGAACCAGTCCACGTTGTACTGGTGGGCCAGGAAGTAGCCGCGCAGCGCGTCGGCCAGCCGGACGGCGTGCTCGGAGAGGTGGTGCCGGGCCGCATGGCCGAAGGCGGCGATCAGGTTGAGGCGCTCGGCGTCCAGCCAGGCCACGGCGTCGGCCTCGGTGGCGAACTGCCGGCCCCGCTGCCGGCCGACGACCAGCCGCACCAGATCCCGGTAGGCCACGTGGGCCGCGCCGATCGCGCCGGAGAGGTAGTGGTCGAGCAGCCGTCGAACCACGATGTCCCGCTCGGTGCGGGTGTTCTCCTCGTGTTCACGCTGCGCGGCGTAGAGCCGGATCAGATCGTGGAACTGGAACCGGCCCGGCACCACCTGCTGCACGAGGTGCACGGCGGCGAGCTGGTCGAGCAGGTCCCCGGCGTCGGCGGTGTCGCTGGCCAGCAGCGCGGCGGCGGCCTGCGGCGTGAAGTCCGGGCCGGGCACCAGACCCAGCAGCCGGAACAGCTCCCGCGCCCGCGGTTGCAGCGTCGTATAGGAAAGGTCGAAGGCGGCCCGGACGGCGGTGCCCTCGTCGCCGGCGATGCTCAGCGCCGACAGCCGGTTGCCGTTGCGGAGCTCAGCGACGTAGTCGGCCAGTCCTGACGGCGGCGACTTGGCCAGGTTGGCGGCGGCGATCCTCAATGCCAGCGGCAGGTACGCGCACAGCCGGGCCAGCTCGGTGGAGGCCGGCAGATCCTTGAGCTCCGGCCCGAGCACGGCGCTGAGCAGCTGGCTGGACTCGGTCGGCGTGAGCGGCTCCAGCAGCACGGTGGCCACGTCGAGCAGCCGGCTGCGCAGGTCGTTGCGGCTGGTCACCAGCACCGCGCAGCCGGCGGCCGGCGGCAGCAGCGGCCGGATCTGGTCGGCCGCGGCCGCGTTGTCCAGCACGATCAGGATCCGCTTGCCGTGCACCAGGGAACGGAAGGCCGCGGCCTGGTGGTCGACGTCGATCGGGATCTGCTCCGGCGGCACGCCCATCGCGCGCAGGAACCGGGACAGCACCTGGGCGGTGCTCAGCGCCGGGCCGAGGGCGTAGCCGCGCAGGTTGGCGTAGAGCTGGCCGTCGGGGAAACGGGGCCGCAGCCGGTGGGCGAGATGCACGATGAAGGCGGTCTTGCCGACGCCGGGCGGCCCCGTCACGGCGATCGGCCCGTCCGGCGGACCGAGTTCGAACCGGGCCACCAGCTCGTCGATCAGCTCCGCCCGCCCGACGAAGTCGGCGATGTCGGCCGGCAGCTGCGAGGGCACGACCACCGGCCGCGTCGCCTCGGAGGCGATCGGGGCCAGCAGCTCGGGGTCGTTGCGCAGCATGGCCTGGTGCAGCCGGCGCAGCGGCTCGCCGGGGTCGATGCCCAGCTCGTCGGCCAGGTAGCCGGCCACGCCCTGGTAGGCGGCGAGCGCGTCGGCCTGCCGGCCGCTGCGGTGCAGTGCCAGCATCAGCTGGCCCCAGAACGGCTCCCGCGCCGGGTGTTTGGCGGTCAGCGACTGGAGCTCGGCGATCAGCGCCTGGTGCCGACCGCGCTGCAACTCGATGTCGATACGGCGTTCGAGCACCTGGAGGTGCTGCTCCACCAGCTGCGGAACCACGTTGCGCTGCAACGAGTCCGACGGCACGTCGGCCAGCGGGGCACCTCGCCACAGTTGCAGGGCCTCGTCCAGCGCGGCCGCCGCGGCGGTCAGGTCGCCGGCGTCACCGGCCCGCGTGCCCTCGTCGGACAGCTCCCGGAACCGCTCCAGGTCGACCGATCCCGGCGGCACGTCGATGTAGTAGCCCTCGGGCGCGGTCCGCACCAGCGCCGGGTCGCCGAGGGTCTGGCGCAGCCGCAGCACGTAGGTCTGCAGCGTGCCGCGGGCCCGGGCCGGCGGGTTGCCGGCCCACAGCCGCTCCACCAGAGCGTCCACCGGAACCACCCGGTTGGCCCGCAGCAGCAGGCTGGCCAGCAGCGTGCGGTGCTTGGCCGCGCGGATCGGCACCGGCCGGCCGGCCTTGGACACCTCAAGCGGGCCGAGAATGCGGAAGCGCATGTCAGGGGACACGCCAGCCTCCTCTCGGCCGTGCATTCGTGGCCTTCCAGCCTAGGAGTGTCCCGGAGCGTCCACTAGCGAAAAACGAACTTGCTACCGCGATCCGCCAGTCTAGTTCGGTGACGCCGGGAGTCCCATGCCGGACAACAGCGTGGCGGCCTCGGCAATGTGGCGAGTGGACGCTTCGCCGTCGCCGGCGGCCCGGTAGGCGTCGGCCAGCAGGCGCAGCGCGCGGGCCTCCCACAGCCGCAGGCCGGTCTTGCGCAGCAGCGCCACCGCTCGCTCGCCGAAGTCGGTCGCCGCCTCGTGCTGCTGGCGGCGCAGGTGGACGTGCGCCTGCGCGAGCAGCGCCCGGCCCTGGGACAGCCGCAGCTCGTGATGGCCGGTCAGGGCCACCGCCTCGACCGCGTGGGCCAGCGCCTGATCGTCGTCGCGCAGCGCGTGGGCCAGCCCGATCAGCGCCTCGACCTCGCCGAACCGCAGGTCGCGCTGGCGGCTCAGGCCCAGCGCGTGCCGGTAGTGCTCGATGGCGTCCTCGACCCGGTGGCCGACCAGGGCCACGTCGCCGAGCGTGTTCAGCGCGTCGATCCGCGACCGGAACAGGCTCGGCGAGGCGGCCAGCTCCAGCGCGGTGGCGGCCATCCGCTCGGCCTCCTCCTGCCGGCCGAAGTCCAGCCGCACCAGCGCCATCGCGTTGAACAGCCCGGACTCGCTCTCCTGGTTGCCCAGCCGGCGGCTCAGCGCCACGCCGTGCTCGAAGTACTCCTCGACGGCCTCGAACCGGCCCATGTGCCGGCTGAAGTTGAGCAGGTTGTTGAGGCAGGTCACCTCGCCGTGCTCGATGCGCAGGTCGGCGCAGATGGCCCGGGCCCGGGCCAGGTAGCCGAAGCCCTCCTCGGTCTCGCCCAGGCTGACCTGCACCAGGCCCAGGTTGAACAGCACCGGGGCCTGCCGGGTCGGGTCGCCCTCGGCGATCTCCAGCGCGTTGGCGAACCGGGTGGCCGCGCCGTCCAGGTCGCCCATCTCGGACAGTGCGATGGCCAGGTTGGTCAGCGCCGAGTACTCGCCGACACGCAGCCCGGCCCGGCGGAACACCTCCAGCGCGCGGGCATAGCTGTCGGCGGCCTCGTTGGCCCGGCCACGGCTCCAGTCCAGGGCGGCCCGGTTGTAGCGCATCGCCGCCTCGGCGACCTCGTCCCCGGCGGCGGCCGCCGCGGCCAGGCCGGCCTGGGTGACCAGCTGCCACTCGGTGGCCAGCCGCTGGGCGTAGAAGAAGCCGCGCAGCGAGTCCACCAGCTGCCAGACGATCTCGCCGGCGCCCTGCTGGATCAGCGGCACCAGGTTGGGCAGCTCGGTGGCCATCCAGTCCAGCGCCTGGTCCCGGTCGCCGAACCGGTCCGGCCCCGGGCGGGGCGGCAACGGCACCAGGCTGGGCACCTCGGGGCCGAGTAGATCGGCCGCCTCGGCGACGGCGTGCAAGTAATAGGTGTGGAGACGACCAAGAGCCTGGTCCTCGGGCTCGGCCAGCGCCCGCTCGTGCGCGTACACGCGGAGCAGGTCGTAGGCCTGGTAGCGGCCGGGGGTCAGCTGCTGCACCAGGTTCGCGGCCGACAGCTGGTCGAGCAGCCGGCGGGCCTGCGGCGGCGGGCAGTCGGCGAGGGCGGCCATGGCCTCGGGCGTGAGGTCCTGGCCGGGCGCGAGGCCGACCAGCCGGAAGGCCCGCTTGGCCGGTTCGTCCAACGCCTCATAGGAAAGGTCGAACGCCGCGCGCACGGTGACGGTCTCGTCCCCGTCGGCGGCCAGCGCCGCCAGCCGGCTCCCCTCGCGCAGCCGGGCCAGTTGCTCGGCCAGCCGGGGTTGGTCGTCGCCGATCATGTTGGCGGCGGCGATGCGCAGCGCCAGCGGGAGATGCGTGCACAACTCGGCCAGCTCCGCGGCGGCGGCCGGCTCCACCCGGACCACCTCGTCGCCGAGAATCCGGGACAGCAGGGTGTTCGACTCGGCCGGGGTCAGGCCGCCGACGTGCACGCGGCTCGCGCCCTGCTCGGCGACCAGTCCGCGTAGCGCGTCCCGGCTGGTGATCAACACCGCGCAGCCAGGGTCGCCGGGCAGCAGCGGGCGGATCTGGCCGGGCCGGGCCGCGTTGTCCAGCACGATGAGCATTCGCTTGCCGGCCAACAGGGATCTCAGCGCCGCCGACTGCTCGTCGAGCTCGGTCGGCACGTCGTCGGCGGCCACGCCCAGCGCCCGCAGGAACCGGGCGAGCACCTGGTCCGGCCCCAGCGCCGGGCCCCGCGCGTGGCCGCGCAGGTCGACGAACAGCTGTCCGTCGGGGAAACGGGCGCGCAGTCGGTGCGCGACATGCACGGCGAGCGCGGTCTTTCCGGTGCCCGGCGGACCGGTCAGCACCACCACCGGGGTGGCGGCCGGCGGCTCGGCCGGCGCCAGCCGCTCCGCGACCAGGGCCGCGGTCGCCTCCCGGCCGACGAAGTTGATCACCTCGGGCGGCAGCTGCGCCGGCACGGATGTCTTGGCCCCCAACGGGGTTCGCAGGCTCGGATGGTCGGACAGCACGGCCTGGTGCACGCGCAGCAACTCGGCGCCGGGGTCCACGCCGAGCTCGTCGGTGAGGTACTCGTACACCTCTCTATATATGTGCAGTGCGTCGGCGCGGCGGCCCGAGCGGTAGAGGGCGGTCATCAGCTGGGCCCAGACCTGCTCGCGGGCCGGGTTGGCGTCGGCCAGCTCGCGCAGCTCCGGCAGCAGCTCCTCGTGCCGGCCGAGGGCGAGGCCGGCGGCGATGCGGCGCTCGCGGGCGTCCAGCCGCTCCGCCGCCAGGCGGTTGATCTCGTTGTGCCGCAACGGATCCAGCGACAGGTCGGCCAGCACCGGGCCGCGCCAGAGGGCCAGCGCCTCGGTCAGCAGGGTCCAGCTGGTCGGCACGTCGTCGACCGCGCGGGCGGCGACGAGCAGTTCGCGGAACCGGGTGGCGTCCAGTGAGCCGGCCGGGACGTCGAGCGCGTAACCGTCCTGGGCGGTGCGCAGGGCGCAGGCCGGGCCGAGCTGCTGGCGCAGGCGCATGACATAGGTGCGCAGCGTGTTGCGGGCGCCGGCGGGCGGCCGCTCGCCCCACACCACGTCGATGAGCTCGGCGGCCGGGATGGCGTGGTTCGCGCGGAGCAGAAGGGAGCCGAGCAGCAGCCGCTGCTTGGCCGCGGGCAGCGGCCGGGGCACGCCGTCGATCAGGACCTCGAGCGGGCCGAGCACACGAAACTCGATCTCGGCCGCCATCCAGCCCGCCCCCTCCCCTCGACCGTCGGTCCCCTTGAGGAGAGCCTAGCGGTCCGCCGCGGCGTCCTGGATCGATACAGACCGATGGCGCGCAAGGGGTTTCCGGGCAACTTTTCGGTTGCGCAATACCCATCGCTTTTGGCCTAAACCACGTGACACAGGCCTCACGTTGGGTGATCGATCTCGACTTGGAAACGGCCAGATAACGACGATCTGACCTGCGGAAACACCCGGGATCGGGCCGGGTTGCGTCGCGTTACTGTGATGACGGTCACACGCTTCAGCATTTGGCGTTCCCGCCGCCGTTACCTAGTGTCGCTTCTCGGTCGAACCCGAAACGACCAGCAGTACCCGAGAGACCGAAGCGCCAAACCCTGTTCGGCGGTCT
This sequence comes from Kutzneria sp. CA-103260, assembly GCF_018263855.1. GTDB lineage: Bacteria > Actinomycetota > Actinomycetes > Mycobacteriales > Pseudonocardiaceae > Kutzneria. The sequence goes on from NZ_CP073318.1 coordinate 8,254,020, forward strand.
CTCGGACACGAACCCCGAGCGAAGGACAACTACCGAACAGGGGCGGGGGAACCACCCCTGGGCGCCCGAGAACCGCCCAGCGGGATGTGCACCACCCGGAACCCCAGGCCGGCGTTCGACGGACACACGTGTGCCCGTTGAGCCGGCGAGCTCGTGACGCAGGCGCTGTAGGCGAGAGGTCAATGAGTTCTTACCGTGGTAAGCACCGTTCGCAGTCCAACGTCGCCCGTACCGTGACCCAGGTTGCCCTGGCCGGTGCGATTGTCGCCGCCCCGATGGCGATTGCGGCGGGTACCGCCAACGCGGCGCCGAGCGCGGACTGGGACGCTGTCGCCAAGTGCGAGAGCGGTGGCAACTGGGCGATCAACACCGGCAACGGGTTCTACGGCGGTCTTCAGTTCACCGCCAGCACCTGGCGTGCCTACGGCGGTGCGGCCTACGCGCCGACCGCCAACCTGGCCAGCCGCGACGCGCAGATCGCCGTCGCCAACCGGGTCCTCGCCGCCCAGGGCCCCCACGCCTGGCCGAACTGCTTCCGGTACGGCACCACCAGTGGTGTCGGCGCTCCCGCGCCGGCCCCGGCCCCGAAGGCCGCTCCCAAGGCCACCCCGCGCAAGGCCGCCCCGGTGGCCCCGCAGGCGGAGGCTCCGGTCCAGGCCCCGAAGCTGAACGGCAACGGCGACTACACCGTCGTCGCGGGCGACACGCTGTCCACCCTGGTGGGCAAGCTGAACCTGAGCGGCACCTGGCAGGACCTGTACAACAAGAACAAGGACGTCATCGGTTCGGACCCGAACCTGATCATCGTCGGTCAGAAGCTGGCCACGAAGTGACGTCTGTCTAGCGCCCTGAGCGCCCCATGTTCGCGCTGTGTCCGATTTCCTGGACAGCGAACATGGGGCGCTAGAGCGTTTTCTGGGGGCCGAGCCCCAGACCCCCACGCCGGGGGCTCCGCCCCGGACCCCGCTCCGTGATGGCGGCACCGATCAGGGGCAGTTGACCCATTCGTCGGTGCCGTCGGTGAAGACCTGGCGCTTCCACACCGGGAGCTTGGCCTTCACCTCGTCGACGAGTTCGGCGCAGACCAGGAACGCCTCGCGCCGGTGGGCGGCCGACACGGCGCAGGCCAGGGCCACGTCGCCGATGGCCAGGTGGCCGAGACGGTGGCTGACGGCCAGCGCCCGGACCTCCGGGTGGCGGGCGGCGACCTCGGCGGCCACGTCGGCGATGACGTCCTTGGCGCTGGGGTGGCCGGAGTACTCCAGCTCGGTGACACCCCGGCCGTGATCGTGGTCACGGACCACGCCCTCGAACGTGACGACCGCGCCGGCGGCCCGGTCGGAGACCAGGGTGGCGTGCTCGGCGGCGGAGATCGGCGTCTCGTTGATCTCGGCCCGCACCACCACAGCCGACGCATCCGTCGTCGTCTCCGTGGCGGACACCTGCTCACGAGATTCGGCGGGCCGGGCGTGATCGCCGCCGGCCAGCTGATCGACCGCGTGGTCGAGCACACCGTCCAAGACGGCCAGTCCGTCCTTCACCCCGCCGGTCGAGCCGGGCAGGTTGACCACCAACGTGGTCCCGACCACACCGGACACGCCCCGCGACAGCACGGCGGTCGGCACCTTGGGCAGCCCGGCGGACCGGATGGCGTCGGCGATGCCGGGGATCTCGTAGTCCAGGACCGTGCGGGTGGCCTCCGGCGTTCGGTCGGTCGGCGTCACACCAGTGCCGCCAGTGGTCAGCACCACGGCCACCCCCTCAGCCACGGCGGCCCGCAGCGCGGCGGCGACGGGATCGCCGTCGGGCACCACCACGGGTTCGGGCACGTCGTAGCCCCGTTCCCGCAGCCAGGCGGTGATCACCGGCCCGGTCCGGTCGGCGTACACCCCGGCCGCGGCCCGGTTGGACGCCACGACAACCCGTGCCCGCCTGCTCATCGGTCCTCCGGTCGCTGCCAGCTGCCGGTCTTGCCGCCGTCCTTGGTCTCCACCCGCACCGCGTCCAGCACGGCCGCCGGGTCGACGGCCTTGACCATGTCGTGCAGGGTCAGCCCGGCCACCGCGACGGCGGTCAGGGCCTCCATCTCGACCCCGGTCCGGTCGGTGGTCTTCACGGTGGCGGTGATGCGCACGGCCTCGTCCTCCAGCGCCAGGTCCACCTGCACGCCGGTGAGGGCGATCGGGTGGCACAGCGGCACGAGGTCGGGGGTGCGCTTGGCCCCCATGATGCCGGCGATCCGGGCGGTGGCCAGGGCGTCGCCCTTGGGCAGCCCGTCCCGCCGCAGCAGGCCGACGACCTCGGCGGTGGTCCGCAGCACGCCGGTCGCGACCGCGGCCCGCGCGCTGGTTTCCTTGGCCGAGACGTCGACCATCCTGGCCGCGCCGGCGGAATCGACGTGACTCAGCTCGCTCACGGCGGAGATGTTAGTTGGCCCGCGACGCGTTCTTGACCGCCTCCGCGACCGCCGGGGCCACGTTGCTGTCGAAGACGCTGGGCACGATGAACGAGGCGTTGAGCCGCTCCGGCTCCACCACGTCGGCGATGGCGTTGGCCGCAGCCACCAGCATCGCGTCGGTGATGGAGGTGGCGTGCGCGTCGAGCAGACCGCGGAACACGCCCGGGAAGGCCAGCACGTTGTTGATCTGGTTCGGGTAGTCGCTGCGGCCGGTGGCCACGATGGCGGCGTGCTGCTGGGCCTCCACCGGGTCGATCTCCGGGTCGGGGTTGGCCAGCGCGAACACCACGGCGTCGGAGTTCATGGTGGCCACCTGCGCGGCCCCGAACAGGTTGGGCGCGGAGACGCCGATGAACACGTCCGCCCCGACCAGCGCGTCGTGCAGGGTGCCGGCCTTGTGCTCCACGTTGGTGGTGGCGGCGATCTGCTCCAGGTTGGAGTCCAGGTTGTCCCGGCTCGGGTGCACGATGCCGTGGATGTCGACGGCCAGGATGTCGGCCGGCTTCTGGTGCTGCAGCAGGCGGATGATGGCCGAGCCGGCGGCGCCGACGCCGCAGACCACGATCTTGCACTTGGTGATGTCCTTGCCGACCACGCGCAGGGCGTTGCGCAGCGCGCCGACCACGACGATGGCGGTGCCGTGCTGGTCGTCGTGGAAGACCGGGATGTCCAGCTTCTGCCGCAGCCGGGCCTCGATCTCGAAGCAGCGCGGGGCGGCGATGTCCTCCAGGTTGATGCCGCCGTAAACCGGGGCGATCAGCTCGACCGCGCGGATGATCTCCTCGGTGTCCTGGGTGTCCAGGCACACCGGCCAGGCGTCCACGCCGGCGAACTTCTTGAACAGGGCGGCCTTGCCCTCCATCACCGGCAGCGCGGCGGCCGGGCCGATGTTGCCCAGGCCGAGCACGGCCGAGCCGTCGGTGACCACGGCCACGGTGTTGCGCTTGATGGTCAGGCGGCGGGCGTCCTCGGGATTGGCCGCGATGGCCTGGCAGATGCGGGCGACGCCGGGGGTGTAGGCCCGGGACAGGTCGTCACGGTTGCGCAGCGCGACCTTGGAGTTGACCTCGATCTTGCCGCCGAGGTGGACCAGGAATGTGCGGTCGGACACCTTTCGGACGCGAACACCCGGAAGTGCGTCCAGACCGTCGGTGATGTCCTTGGCGTGATTGGCCGACATCGCGTTGCAGGTGATGTCGAACACGACCCGATCGGCGTGCGACTCGACCACGTCGAAGGCGGTGATCACACCCCCGACCCGGCCAACCGCGCTGGTCAGGTCGCCGGCAGCGCTCGCCGACGGCGGCGCCTCGACCCGAATGGTGATCGAATATCCGGGTCCCGGAACCGGCATGGCTGTCCTCCAGATTCGACGCGGCCGACGGCCGATGAAACGAGCCTAAACCGCGTCGAATTCCGGAACGTGCGCGACTCGAAAACCAACCCTCAGCGGTTGATCTCGGTCACCGGGTGCGTGTAGGGCAGCGACTCGGGGTCGACCGGGAACACCACGTCACCGAACGGCGACAGCGCGCCCTGCACGTCCGTGGCCAGCTCGCTGACCGGGTGCTTCTCGCCCTCGATGTTCGGCCAGGAAGGCTCGATGCGCGTGCTGCGGTCCTTCGCCACGGTTCCTCCTCGTCGTGCGGTCTGACATGCACAGTATGACGCGCGAGCAAATGGCCACGGGCCCGACGCCTCCCACGCGGCACATCCAGCGTGCCGCACGGCTAACGTGGTGCATGATGGCCGGCCTCTCACTCGCGGACTGGTTCCGGGCGCTCGACGACGACGCGCTCGTCGCGCTGCTGCGCGCCCGTCCGGACCTGGCGACCCCGGCGCCCGCGGACAGCACCGTGCTGGCGACCCGGGCCGGTATCCGCGCGTCGGTGGCCCGGGCCTGCGAGGACCTGGACACCTTCACCCTGACCGTGCTGGAAGCGCTGCTCGTGCTGGCCGCCGACGCCGAACCGGTGTCGGTCCGCGAGGCGGCCAGGCTGCTGGCCGCCGACGCCACCCTGACCCGCGTGACCGAGGCCGTGCGGGCGCTGCGGACCCGGGCCGTCGTGTGGGGTCCGGACGACGCGGTGTCGGCGGTGCCGGCGGCGCGGGAGGTCGCACCCCAGTACCCGGGCGGCCTCGGCCGGTCGTTACCGCACCTGGTCGGCAAGGACCTGACCGAGGTGCTGGCCGGGCTGGAGGAGCCGGAACGACGGCTGCTGACCGCCCTGGCCGGCGACTCGCCGATCGGGTTGACCAAGGACGCGGGCGTGGTCGTGCCGCTGGAGCGGGCCAGGACGCCGACCCAGCGGCTGCTGGCCATGGGCCTGCTGGCCCGCCGCGACAGCGAGACCGTGGAGCTGCCCCGCGAGGTGGGCATGGCCATCCGCGGCCGCCGTCCACTCGGGACGGTCCAGGTCAAGGAGCCGGGCCTGACCAGGATTGCCCGCGAGCAGTCCGTTGTGGACACCACCGCCGCCGGCGAGGCGTCGGAGCTGGTCCGACACGTCGAGGGGCTGCTGCGGCTGTGGTCGGAGGAGCCCGCGCCGGTGCTGCGCTCGGGCGGCCTGGGCGTGCGGGAGGTGCGCCGGATCGGCAAGGCGCTGGACGTCGACGACGCCCGCGCCGGGCTGCTGGCCGAGCTGGTGGTCGGGGCCGGGCTGGTCGCCGACAGCGAGGGTGTGGAGCCGGAGTGGGTGCCGACCACGCTGGCCGACGGCTGGCTGGTGGCCGCGCCGGAGCAGCGCTGGGCCATGATCGCCGCCGCCTGGCTGGACCTGCCGCGACTGCCGGCGCTGATCGGCACCCGTGACGAACGTGACAAGGCGATCGGCCCGCTCACCGACGACCTGCGCCGGCCGCTGGCCCCGCGGGAGCGCCGCCGGGTGCTGGAGGCGCTGGCCGAGCTGCCGGCCGGCACCTCGGTGCCGAACGCCGACGAGGTGGCGGCCCTGCTGGCCTGGCGGGCGCCGCGGCGGGGCGGGCGGCTGCGGGACGACGTCGTGCGCTGGACGTACGCGGAGGCGGCGGCGCTGGGTGTGATGGCGCTGGGCGCGGTCAGCTCGGCGACGCGGGCGCTGCTGGTCGAGGGGCCGGCGATGGCCGCCAAGCGGATGGCCGACGCGATGCCGGAGCCGCTGGACCACGTGCTGGTGCAGGCCGACCTGACGGTGGTCGCCCCCGGGCCGCTGGAGCCGCTGCTGGCTGCCGAGATGACCCTGGTCGCCGACATCGAGTCGGCCGGCGGGGCGACCGTGTACCGGGTCAGCGAGGCCTCGGTGCGGCGGGCCCTGGACAGCGGCCGCACCGCCGACGAACTGCACGAGCTGTTCCGCACCCGGTCCCGGACGCCGGTGCCGCAGGGACTGGCGTACCTGATCGACGACGTAGCCCGCCGACATGGGCGGCTGCGGGGCGGGGCGGCCGGCTCGTTCCTGCGCTGCGACGACCCGGTGCTGATCACCGAGGTGCTGGCCAACCCGGCCTCGGCCCGCCTGGAGCTGCGACGGATCGCGCCGACGGTGTTGGTCAGCCCGCTGCCGCTGATCGAGGTGCTGGACGAGCTGCGGGGGGCCGGCTTCGCGCCGGCCGCCGAAGGAGCCGACGGCTCGGTGCTGGACCTGCGGCCGCCCGGCCGGCGGATCCCGGCCAAGGCCCGGCCGTCGCGGCGCGGCCAAGCACCCGGTGTGGTGGCCGAGGAACAGCTCGGGGCGCTGATCGACCAGCTGCGGGCCGGGGACCGGGCGGCCGCGACGCCGCGTGGCACGGCCGTGGCGGCCACGCTGGAGCTGCTGCGGGCGGCGGCCAGCGAGGGTCGCAGCGTGTGGCTGGGCTTCGTCGACTCACGGGGCGTCGCGACGCAGCGCGTGGTCACCCCGGTCAGCGTGGCCGGCGGCATTCTGGAGGGCGTGGACCACGGCGAGATCCGCCGCTACCCGGTGCACCTGATCACGTCGGCGGCCCTGGTCGAGCAGTAGAAATGAGAGCGGGACCCGCCACGATCGGCGAGTCCCGGCACTCTCTGCAACGTTGTAACTACTAACCGGCGCGAACCGACATCCACTGCCGCATGGCGTGCTCGACCAGCGTGATCAGCGTCTGCTTGGTCGACTCCCGGTTACGGGCGTCGCACGTCACGATCGGCACCGACTGGTCGATGGTCAACGCCTCGCGCACGTCGTCGATCCGGTGGTGCAACATGCCGTCGAAGCAGTTCACCGCCACCACGTACGGCAGCTGCCGGTCGTCGAAGAAGTCGATCGACGCGAACGCGTCGGCCAACCGCCGGGTGTCCACCAGCACCACCGCGCCGATCGCACCCCGCACCAGGTCGTCCCACATGAACCAGAACCGGTGCTGACCGGGCGTGCCGAACAGGTACAGAATCAGGTCGCTGTCCAAAGAGACCCGACCGAAGTCCATCGCCACCGTGGTGGTGACCTTGTTCGGTGTGGCCGACAGGTCGTCCACACCTAGGCTGGCCTCGGTCATCACCGCCTCGGTCGTCAACGGCACGATCTCGGACACCGACCCCACGAACGTCGTCTTGCCGACACCGAACCCACCGGCGACCACGATCTTCGCCGATGTCGTCGCCTGCCGGGCGATCTGGGGACTAGAGCCTGCGGAGCCCACTGAGCACCCTCTCCAGGAATTCAATGGACGGCCTGTCCCCCACGACCAGGCCGCTTTGGTGAATCAGGACTAGACCCATGCTGGCCATGTCACCGATGAGCACCCGGACCACCCCGAGGGGCAGCCGCAGGTGCGCCGCGATCTCCGCGACCGAGCGGGTCTCAACGCACAGACCGCAGATCGACCGGTGCTCGGCGGTCACTGCGGCATCCCTGTCACGACCGTGGTCGCTGGTGGACACCAACGCCTCGATCGCCAGGTCGTAATCTGGGCGGGTCCGGCCGCCGGTCCTGGTGTAGGGACGGACCAGCGATCCGGTCTCGACCACGGGCTCGTGCTGTGCCGGCTCCGGTTCGGGTTCCGGGTCCGGCGGCTGCACGAAATGCACCTCGTAGCCGTCGGCATCGTAGAGCGGGCCCGACATCGGGTCGGAAATGGGTCCCGAGGGCGGTCCGCCGCGATAGCCGGGGTTGCTGCGCTCGCCCGGCCGCTCCTCGGCGAAGCCGAACGCGTTCGCGCCCGGCATCTCCTCGGGCAGGCCGTAGGCGCCACGGCTGCGCGCCGGCCCCTCGACGAAGCCGTGCTCGCCGAACAGGTCGGCGCCGGGCCCACCGAACAGGCCGTTGCCGTAGCCGTCGATCTCGAAGCGGTTGGGCACCTCGTCGAGGCCGTGCTGCGGCGGGTCGTCTAGACCGTGAGCTGCCATGTCGCCTAGACCTCGTCCCGCGGTGCCGAAGGCCCGGCCGCCGGCGCCGGGTTGTCGGGGGGCGTCGTGCAGCTGGTGTCGTGGCGGGTCATCCAGCACCTCATCCAGCTCGTAGTGCGCGTCGTCCTCGGCCTCCGAGGTCCCCTCCGAATCGGGATCGGAGAAGCTGAAGCCCTCGGCGGCCCAGGCCTGGTAGTCGAACTTCTTACCGAACCGGCCGCCGGGTACGCCAGAACCCTTGGCCATCACTTCTCACCCCCGCCCGGGCCTATCTGCGGACCACGCCCTGCAGCTGAGCCCGTAGTTCAGGCGTCAGCTGCTGGCCGACCCGCTCGACCAGAAGGGTCATCTCGTAGGCGACCAGCCCGATGTCGCAGTTGGGCGCGGCCAGGATGGACAGGCACGATCCGTCGCTGATCGACATCAGGAACAGGTACCCCCGCTCCATCTCCACGACGGTCTGGTTGACCGCGCCGCCCTCGAAGCAACGCGCGGCGCCCTGGGTCAGGCTGATCAGCCCGGACGACACGGCCGACAGCTGCTCCGCCCGGTCCCGCGGCAGGCCGTGGGAACCGGCCAGCAGCAGGCCGTCGGCGGAGACGACGACGGCGTGCGCCACGCCGGGGACCCGGCGGACGAAGTCGGTGATCAGCCAGCTGAAGCTGCCGGGCTGCTGTACAGACGCGGTAGTCACTCCTGCTCCTCGTCTTCACTGCTCTGCGGCGATGTGGACGCATCACCAGAGTAGGCGTCTATCAAAGCGTGCCGGCCACGGCGCACGCCCTGCTGGAAGCTTGACATGCGACCCCGCACCGAGTCAGCCGACCGAGGTGCGGCCGGCGCCCTGGTGGGCACCGCGGCCGGCGTCTTCGGTGCGGCCGAACCCGGGATGAGGTGCGCTTTCGGGACCCGTTTCGGCAGGCCAGCGTTGGTCTGCGAATCGGGCGCCTGGTTCAGCAAGGACTCAGCAGCCTGCCATCCTTCGTCGCCAGGAGATGTCCATTCGTTACTACGTGCCGCTGCCGGCCGGGCCGGTCTGGTGGGCAGCGGGGCCGAACCATTGCGGGCCGCCGGGGTCTCCGGCTGCTGCTGGCGGGCGGGTTCGGTCTCTACGGGCACCACCGGAGTCTGCCCGGACCGCTGGTCCGTCGTCGCCCGGGGGGTGCGCTTGGGCAGCGGCGACCCGCCGGCCGGCTTGGCGGCAGGCGGCGCCTCGGTCCGGGCGGCCGCGGGGGCCTCGGCGGCCGGCTGGGCCGGCTTAGCCGGCGGCTCGACGGCCGGGGCGGCGGGCTCCGGCGCGACAGCCTCGTCGACCTCCGGTTCGGGCACCTCGGGCAGCGGCAGCGACATGGTGGCGGTGGCCGGGCCGGCGGGCAGGTCGTCGACGGAGGCGCCGGCCGGGGTGGGCACGCCGAACGGGCCCTCCAGATCCGGGGTCTCGTCCTCGACGGCCTGGAACCACTGCGACAGGACGGCCTCGTAGATCGGCAGCCGCTCGGTCGGCGCGTCCAGCTCATGATCCAGGTCACGCGACGGGAAGGGGCTCGGCTCCGGCTGGGCCGGCGCCGGCACGGCGGCCGGCGGCGTGGCGTGCCCGTTCAGGCTGCCGCTGCCGTTGAGACTGCCGTTGGCGCTGAGCGTGCCGTTGCCGTTGAGGCCCTGGGTGACCTGCTCCTCGGGCAGCTCCTGGAAGCCGGCGAACATGTCCACCGGCTTGCCGGCGGCCGAGTCCTCCATCGACGGGAACCAGGTCGCGGTGCTCTCCTGCGGCGTCTGCGCCGGCACCGCGGGCGGGGGCGTGTTCGGCGACCAGCGCGGCACGCCGGTGACGCCCAGCTCCGGGCTGCCCGCGCTGGACACGAACTGCACCGGCATGCCGGGGTCGCCGGCCGGCTCCGGCGCCGCGGCCGGCTGGTCCTCCAGCTGGGTGGAGGGACGCCGGGCCATGCCGAACGCGTTGGCGATGCCGCCACCGGCCTGGGCCGAGGGCCGCTCCGCGCCCGACGGCGGCGTGCTGACGTCGGCCCCGGGGGCCAGCACCAGCGAGCCGGGCACGACGACGAGCGCGGTCATACCGCCCTCGATGTCCTCGTTGCCGCGCAGCCGCACCTTGATGTCGTGCCGCTTGGCCAGCCGGGCGACCACGTACAGGCCCATCCGGCGGGACACCGCGACGTCGACCTCGGGCGGGTCGGCCAGGCGGTCGTTGGTCTCGTTCACGTCCGGGCCGGACATGCCCACACCGCGGTCGTGGATCTCGATGGCCAGCTCGCCGCGCCGCGTCTTGGCGGTGCGCACGGTGACCTTGGTGTTCGGGTCGGAGAACGCGGTGGCGTTGTCCAGCAGCTCGGCGATCAGGTGCACGAGGTCGTTGACCGCGCGGCCCTGCACCGTCAGCTCCGGCGTCGGCGCGACCTGGATGCGGGCGTACTGCTCGACCTCGGACACGGCGGCGCCGATGACGTCGCCGGCCGGGACCGGCCGGGTCAGCCGGCGGCCCAGGTCGGTGCCCGACAGAACCAGCAGGTTCTCCGAGTTGCGCCGCATCCGGGTGGCCAGGTGGTCCAGCTCGAACAGGTTGGCCAGCTGGTCGGGGTCCTGCTCGTCCTGCTCCAGCCGGTCGATCAGGCCCAGCTGGCGTTCGACCAGGGCCTGGCTGCGCCGGGACAGGTTGACGAACATGGCGTTGACGTTGTCCCGCAGCATGGCCTGCTGGGCCGCCATCCGGACCGCCTCGCCGTGCACCGCGTCGAAGGCCCGGGCCAGCTGGCCGACCTCTTCCTTGGTGTGGATGGGGACCGGGTTGACCACTTCCCGGGCCGCCTCGGCCGGGTTGGGGTCGGTGAGGATGCGCTGCACTTCCTCGGGCAGCCGGTGGTCGGCGATGTCCAGGGCGGTGCGGCGCAGCACGCGCAGCGGGCGCAGCAGCGAGCGGGCCACGAACAGGGCGGTCACCAGGGCCAGCAGCAGCGCGCCGAGGACCAGCGCGGAGTTGCGGATGGCCGAGTCCTGGGAGGCGCTGGCCAGGCTGTCGGTCTGCTGCTGGAGCTGCTGCAACAGGGCCTGCTGGACCTGGTTGGTCAGGTTGACCGTCAGCGTGGAGTCGATGTCCCACTGGGTGGTGGTCAGCCCGTCCAGGCTCTGGCCGTTGGTGCCGCGGATCAGCGCGGACTCCTCCAGCTTGTTGGCGTCGTCGACGATCAGGCCGGTGACCGTGTCGTCGAAGATGCGCTGCTGGTCGGGCGTGGCCGACTTGGAGAAGTCGTTCTTGGCCGCGTCGAGCTCGGCGTCGGCGGCCAGCAGGGCGCGCAGCTGGTCCTGCGGGAAGTTCTTGGTCTGGAAGACCTGGAGCAGGATGCCGCGGCGGCGGGAGTCCTGCTCCTTGGCCCGGGCCACCGCGTTGGTGGCCAGCTGGAGCCGGACCAGGCTCGGGTCGGTGATGGTGGAGATGGCCTGCTCGCCGAGGTCGAGCAGGTTCTGGATGGAGTCGCTGTAGGCGTTGAACGTGGCGCTGGCCGGGTACTGGGACTCCTGTACGGCCTTGCGCAGGTTGGTCAGGCGGGAGAGCTGGTCGGCCGCGGTCCGGAAGCGCTGCTCCACGTCGCTGGACAGCCCAGGACCGAGCGTGTTGACCAGGTTGCGGAACGCGGTGATGTCCTGCACCACCCGGTCCCGCTCGCGGTCCAGGCTGACCTGGTCGCCGGTGCGGTTGGCCGCGACGAACTGCGCGGTCAGGTCGCGCTCGCGCTGGAGCTGCTGCACCAGGTCGGCGACGGACACCTGCAGCTGCACCTGCTTGGCCAGGCGCTGCGCGTCGGTGAGGTTGGACACGTCGCTGCTGACCCGGATACCGCCCAGGATGAGCGCCAGAATCGTCGGGATCAGCAGGACGACCAGCAGCTTGGTGCGCAGCCGCCAGTTCTGCAGGCGCCACCGGGAGCCGGTGCCGCCACTCGTGCGGTCGATGTCGTCGACATCGCCGCTTGGTCCGGTATGTGCGGTTTCTTCGCTCACGTCAACATCACGCTGCGCAGCCAGTCCTTCACCCTTTTCGGGGCCACCCGAACGCGCCGGACCAGCGAGGCCTGGTCGGCCGGGGCCTTTGTCTCGACGGGCCACCCTGGGCTTCCTCATTCCAGCAGCAGTGTCTCGGTCCCTCCCCGGACCAAGATGGTTCCGAAGTGGGCCGAATTGCAGCACAACCACGGGGCGTAATGCCAGACGGCCCCGCCGTCCTCTTCTTCAGTGGTCCGCGCCGACCACATCCACTAGCCCAAGAAGCGTAGTGGTGGATACGTCGTACGGGAAGACTCCAGATGCACTCACGGTATCCGCCGCGGGGGATGCCTTCATACGTCCGGGTGGCTACCATCCCCGCATGTTGGTATCGATCGTGGTTTGATGCCAGCGGCCCGGTTGGGGGGCCCGTAGATCAAATTAATGAGGTGCGCATGGCCATCGGAGCGGTACGACGGACCGCTGTGGCGCTCGCGGGGGCGCTGGGTCTGGTCGCTTCCGCGGCCGGGTGCAGCATGCTGCCCGGATCCGGCTCTTCCAACTCGCCCACGCTCGAGCACCCGGCGCTCCGGGTCGGCTACCAGGCCCAGGTCGACGTGGCCCCGCTGTACATGGCGGTCAAGAGCGGCCTGTTCGACGCGGCCGGGCTGAAGATCGAGCTGGTGCAGGAGAACAACGACCAGGACGCGATCAAGCAGCTGGCCGGGGGGCAGCTCGACGTCGCCTTCGCCACGCATGTCGGGTTCTTCAAGGCCGAGGCCGGCGGCGCCCAGCTGGAGCTGCAGGGCGAGGCCTACCAGGCCGGCACCAACACGATGGCCCTGGTCACGCTGCCCTCGCTGGGCTACAACAACCCGATCTCCAAGCCGACGCCGCGCATCGCCGTCAACGCCGACAACGACCTGGGCGTGCTGACCACCAAGTCGGTGCTGGACACCGCGGGCGTGCAGCAGAACAAGATCGCGTTCTCCACGATCCCGTTCACGGACATGATCACCGCGCTGCAGAACCGCACCGTGGACGCGGCCTGGATGGTGGAGCCGTTCATCACCAAGGCCGAGCAGCAGCTGGGCGCGACCATCCTGACCGACGCCGCCCGCGGCGCCACCCAGGAGTTCCCGATGACCGGCTACGCGTCGTCCAAGAAGTTCGCCGACGCCAACCCGAACACCATGGCCGCCTTCCGCAAGGCGTTGCAGCAGGCCCAGCAACAGGCCTCGGACCGGCTGCAGGTGCAGATCGCGCTGAAGGACTACGCCGGGGTCGACGCGGCCACCGCCGACCTGGTCTCGGTGGGCAACTTCCCGACCACGTTGAACGCGGTGCGCCTGCAGCGCGTAGCCGACATGATGCAGACGTCCGGAATGTTGTTGAACCGCCTGGACGCCCAGTCGATGCTGCCGCCCCAGCAGCAGAACAGTTGATCGACATTTTCTGACGAAATAGACCACGGCCGGGTCGGGATTTTTCCCGACCCGGCCGTGTTTTACGTTGCCGCTACGTGAATCTTCAGGAACCGCTGGGCTGACTGAGGCAGTAGGTCAGCTTCAGCGGGTCGTAGGCCAGCGCTCCCGCCGCCGCGTCACCGCACGCGTTCTTGTCCGCCTTGTCCTTGATGACCTTGACCTGGAAATTCGTCGAGGAGCACGCCTGCGGCGAGTAGCCCATGTCCGGGCCGCTCGAGTTCAGGTCGTAGCACTTGCCGTCGGCGAGCACCGGAGCCAGGCACAGCTTCACGTTGTTGAGCGTGCCGTCCTCGTAGTACTCGTCGTAGCCACCCTTGTCCGGGCAGCTCTCGCTGGGCTTGATGACCATGCCGACGATGTAGTTCTCCTTGCCGGAACCACAGTCGACCTTGTCGTAGTTCGGCTTGGTGGTGGTGCCGGTGACGCTCGCGCAGTCACCCACGGCGGTGTTGTGCGCGTCGTCGGCGCTGTTCACGGCGGTCCCCACGCCGAGACCGATGACCACGCGGACGATCAGCACCACCACGATGACGCCGATCGCGCCGCCGATGCTGGCCAGCAGCCGACGCCGCTTCTTCGGCGGCGTGCCCATCGGGGCCTGCGGGAAGGGCTGCGGCTGACCCGGCAGCGGGCCGGTGCCGGGCACGGGGCCGACGCCGGGCGGCACAGCGCCGCCGCCCTGGAACGGCTGCTGCTGGCCGGGGAACTGGCCCGGCTGGCCAGGGAACTGACCCTGCGGGACGGGCTGGCCCTGCGGGGCCTGCGGGTACGGCTGTCCCTGAGGCTGCGGCGCCTGCGGACCCTGCGGGCCCGGAGGCATGGGTGGAGTGCTCATGGTTTCCCTCTGTGGTGTTACTGATGACAAAACGCCTGGCCTCAGGCGTCACAACCCCCGAAGGCCCGGACAGTAGCCACCGCGGGGCCCCACCCGCCGGGTATTTACCGGTTGGTTATGTGACCACGAGATTCGGGCACGCGCGGTGCCCTGAAGCGCCTCCGAACGGCACTGACGGCGATCAATTGGTCACCAGTCGTAAACGCGATCTCCAAGAAATCCCATAGGTGATCTGCGTCACACAACCGGGTTCGGGGCGGTCGGTCGGCCACCGGATTGGCAATCGGGTTCCCGGCGTTGCAACACTGGGCTGTCCCCGAGGTGAGGAGCACGAGCGGTGACCGACGGACCTCTGATCGTCCAGTCCGACAAGACGCTGCTGCTGGAGGTCGACCACCCGCTCGCCGACGAGACGCGCACCGCGATCGCGCCGTTCGCCGAGCTGGAGCGGGCCCCGGAGCACGTGCACACGTATCGGGTGACGCCGCTGGCGCTGTGGAACGCCCGCGCCGCCGGGCACGACGCCGAGCAGGTGGTCGACGCGCTGGTCCGGTACAGCCGGTACCCGGTGCCACAGCCGCTGCTGGTGGACGTGGTGGACACGATGGCCCGGTTCGGCCGGCTACAGCTGGTGAACAACCCGGCGCACGGCCTGACCATGGTCTCCACCGATCGCGCGGTGCTGGAAGAGGTGCTGCGCAACAAGAAGATCAACCCGATGCTGGGGGCCCGGGTCGGCGACGACACGGTGGTCGTGCACCCGAGCGAGCGGGGCCGGCTCAAGCAGGCGCTGCTGAAGGTGGGCTGGCCAGCCGAGGACCACGCCGGCTACGTCGACGGCGAGGCGCACCCGATCGCGCTGGAGGAGAACGGCTGGCAGCTGCGCGACTACCAGCGGCTGGCCGCCCAGTCGTTCTGGGCCGGCGGCTCGGGCGTGGTGGTGCTGCCCTGCGGCGCGGGCAAGACGATGGTCGGCGCGGCGGCGATGGCCGAGGCCCAGGCGACCACCCTGATCCTGGTGACCAACACGGTCGCCGGCCGGCAGTGGAAGCGGGAGCTGGTGGCCCGGACCTCGCTGACCGAGGACGAGATCGGCGAGTACTCGGGCGAGCGCAAGGAGATCCGCCCGGTCACCATCGCCACCTACCAGGTGATCACCCGCAAGACCAAGGGCGAGTACAAGCACCTGGAGCTGTTCGACTCCCGCGACTGGGGCCTGGTCATCTACGACGAGGTGCACCTGCTGCCGGCCCCGGTGTTCCGGATGACCGCCGACCTCCAGTCCCGTCGGCGGCTCGGGCTGACCGCGACCCTGGTGCGGGAGGACGGCCGCGAGGGCGACGTGTTCTCGCTGATCGGGCCCAAGCGCTACGACGTGCCGTGGCGGGACATCGAGGCCCAGGGCTGGATCGCGCCGGCCGACTGCGTCGAGGTGCGGGTGACGCTGACCGACAACGAGCGGCTCCAGTACGCCACCGCCGAGCCCGAGGAGCGGTACAAGATCTGCTCCACCGCGCGCACCAAGCTGCCGGTGGTGCAGGCCATCCTGGACAAGCACAAGGGCGAGCCGACGCTGGTCATCGGGGCGTACCTGGACCAGCTGGACGAGCTGGGCGCGGGCCTGAACGCGCCGGTGATCCAGGGCTCGACCAAGAACAAGGAGCGCGAGGAGCTGTTCGACGCGTTCCGCAAGGGCGAGATTCGGACGCTGGTGGTGTCCAAGGTGGCCAACTTCTCCATCGACCTGCCCGAGGCGTCCATCGCCGTGCAGGTGTCGGGCACCTTCGGCTCACGGCAGGAGGAGGCCCAGCGGCTGGGCCGGCTGCTGCGGCCCAAGGGCGACGGCCGGCAGGCACACTTCTACTCCATCGTCTCCCGGGATACGCTGGACGCCGACTACGCCGCCCACCGCCAGCGCTTCCTGGCCGAGCAGGGCTACGCGTACAAGATCGTGGACGCCGACGACCTGCTGGGCCCGGCGCTGCCCGAAGTGGGCTAGCCGAACATCATGAAGGGCCCCTTCCTCTCGTTGAACGTCAGGAAGGGGCCCTTCATGTGTGCGGGGGGCGTTAGATGGTGATGATGGCCATGGGGCGGTCGACGTCGTCGACCGCCCACATGAGCTCAAGGGCGTTCACCTCGGTGGTGACCACCACGGCCCGGTGCGCCACGGCGGTGGCGGCCACCATGGCGTCGATTCGGCTGACCTTGCTGCCGACCACGAAGTCGATCATGTACTCGTGCAGGACGCTGGTCTCGGACTCGTCCTCCCAGTCCGTTTTGCACGCCTTGAGCACCTCGGTCGGCTGCCGGCCGTCGCCGCGGCGGCGCACCTCGACCCGCACGATCGAGGGCACCACGATCCGGCACTCGTCGAGCAGGAAACACTTGTGCAGGGCCATGAACGCGCGGTTGTTGTCCAGCGCCGCCATCAGCGCCCCGACCGTGTAGACCACCGGCGGCCGGTACTTGCCGGTCACTGCTGGGCCGAGCCCTGCTGGGGCGGCCGCAGCCGGGCCCGGGCCGCCTCGATGGCCTCGTCCGCGCTGGCCAGCTCGGGCTTGGTCAGCGGGCCGTACCGGCTCTCCCAGTACTCCATCGCCGTCAGGCCCTCCTGGTTGAGCACGTGGTACTCCACGACCCGGGTGACGTAGGTGGCCAGCGCCAAGTGCGCGTCGTCGGCCAGCTCCTGGACCCGCGGCGCCAGGTCCTCGGGCAGGGTGATCGTCACTCGCTTGCTCGGCACGGGGACAGTATGGCGGCAGTGTGTGAACCCCGGGTGCACGCCATCCCAATGGGCGTCCGGGTGTAGCCGTTCAGCGGCGGCGCAGCCAGCCGACGACCACGATGAGCAGCACCACCAGGCCAATGACCACAACGGCTCGTTTGGCAACGGACGTTCCGGCGAACTGCATCAGGTCCAGGGGTTCGGCCTCCGGCGCGGCTGCCCCTTCTTCGGTTCCCGCTGCCCGTTCTTCCGCCGTGCGGGGAGGAGAAGCGGTGGTTGGTGAGTCAGAAGAGGACGCGGGCTGGGAGTCGGAAGCCGATCCGCCAGGCCGGGAGCCGGACCCGGCAGCGTCGTCGGCAGACGGGTCCGCGAGCGTCGCAGCGGCGGGCGGAGCGGGTTCGGCCGGCGGCTTTTCCGCCGCCGGGGCCAACTTCCCGGCCAGGCAGCCGGCGAACTGGTCCAGGATCTTGCCGCCGACCTCGGTGATCATGCCCCGGCCGAACTGGGCCGGCCGGCCGGTCACGCTGAGGTCGGTGACGACCCGGGCGACCGTCCCACCGGGATCCGCCGAAAGGGTGACCTCGACCGTCGCGGAGGCGGTGCCGCTGCCGCGACTGTCCTTTCCGGACGCCTTGATGACCGCCCGCCGCGACGCCTCGTCGGTGGCCTCGAACGAGCCGGTCCCCTTGTACAGCAAGGCCACCGGCCCGAGCTTGACCTTGACCGAGCCGGTGAACGACTCGTCCGTCACCTCGCCGAGGGTCGCGCCCGGCATGCACGGGGCGACCCGCCGCGGGTCGAGCAGCGCCGACCAGACCTCGTCGACCGGCGCCGCCACCCGGAACTGGTGTTCCAGTCGCACCGGTCAGCCCCCGACGGCCATCGTCAGCGCCCGGCCGGTCAGCACCTTGGCCAACTGGCTGCGGTACGCCGCGTCGCCGTTGCCGTCGACGCCGGGACTGGTGCCCTCGGCGGCGTGTCCGGCCGCGGCCCGCAGCACGTCGGCCCCGGCCGGCTGCCCGATCAGCGCCTGCTCGACGCCGACCGCCCGCACCGGCACCGAAGCCATGTTGGTCAGCCCGATCCGGGCGTCGGCGATCTTGCCGCCACGCACCGACAGCGACACTCCGACCGCGACGATCGACCAGGCCTGGGCCACCCGGTTGAATTTCTCGTAGTGCGACAACCAGCCGGTGTGCTTGGGAATCCGCACCGCCACCAGCAGCTCGTCGGGGGCCAGCGAGGTGGTGAAGTAGTCGACGAAGAACTCGGCCGCCGGCACCTCGCGCCGTCCGGACGGACCGGCCACCACCATCACCGCGCCCAGGGCCAGCGCCGGGGCCAGCAGATCGCCGGCCGGATCAGCGTGGGCCAGCGCGCCGCCGAACGTGCCGCGGTGCCGAACTTGGGGATCGGCAACGGTTTCCGTGGCCCGCGCCAGCAGTGACGCGTGCTCCTGGACCAGATGGTCCCGGGCCACGTCGTAGTGCGTGGTCATCGCGCCGATGACCAGGTCATCGCCGTCCTCACGCACGCCCCGCAGCTCGGGGACGCGTCCGATGTCGACGACAACCGTCGGCGCGGCCAGCCGCATCTTCAGCACGGGCAGCAGACTCTGCCCGCCGGCCAACACCTTCGCGTCCTCGCCGGCGTCGGACAGCGCGCGGATCGCCTCTTCCACAGTGGACGGACGGGTGTACTCGAAGGCAGCGGGAATCATTGGATCGCGCTCCAAACCCGGAACGGCGTGCACGGCATCTCGATGTCGTTGACGCCGAGGTGCCGCACGGCGTCCACGATGGCGTTGACCACGGCCGGCGTCGAGGCGATGGTGCCGGCCTCGCCGACTCCCTTGACGCCCAACGGATTGGTCGTCGACGGCGTCTCGGTCCGATCGGTGACGAAGGACGGCAGGTCGGCCGCCGAGGGCAGCAGGTAGTCGGCGAAGGTGCCGGTGGTCAGGGTGCCGTTCTCATCGTGCACGGCCTCCTCGAACAACGCCTGGGCGATGCCCTGCGCCAGTCCGCCGTGCACCTGGCCCTCGACGATCAGCGGATTCACCACCGTGCCGACATCGTCGACGCAGACATAGGAGCGAATCGCCACCCGCCCGGTCTCGGTGTCCACTTCCGTGGCGCACAAGTGAGTTCCGTGCGGGAACGAGAAGTTCTCCGGATCGAACGTCGCCTCGGAATCCAGGCTCGGCTCCACGCCGTCGGGCAGATCGTGCGCGGCGAACACCGCCAGCGCCACGTCGCCGATGCCGGTTCCCTTGTCGGTGCCGCGCACGGTGAATCGGCCGTCGGCGAAGTCCAGATCGTCCTCGCTGCATTCCAGCATGTGCGCGGCCACCTTGCGGGCCTTGGCGATTACCTTGTCCGCCGCCTTCACCACGGCGATCGCGCCGACGGTCAGCGAGCGGGAACCGTAGGTGTCCATGCCTTTGTGCGAGGACTGGGTGTCGCCGTGCAGCACCTCGACGTCCTCGAACGGCACGCCCAGCTGATCGGCCACGATCTGGCTCCAGGCCGTCTCATGCCCCTGCCCGTGCGGCGAGGATCCGGTGACGACCTCGACTTTGCCGCTGGGCAGCATGCGAATCGCCGCGTGTTCCCAACCGCCGGCCCCATAGGACAACGAGCCCAGCACCCGGGACGGCGCCAGCCCGCACATCTCGGTGAACGTGGAGATGCCGATGCCCAGCTGCACGGCGTCGCCACGCTCGCGGCGCTCCAACTGCTCCCGCCGCAGACCGTCGTAGTCGAACAGCTGCTTGGCTTTGTCCGTGGCCGCCTCGTAGTTGCCGGAGTCGTAGGTCAGGCCGCAGACCGTGGTGAACGGGAACTCCTCGTGCTTGATCCAGTTCTTCTCCCGCACGGCCAGGGGATCCATCCCCAGTTCCGCGGCCAGCTCGTCCATCAGGCGCTCGATGGCGAAGGTGGCCTCGGGCCGGCCGGCCCCACGGTAGGCGTCGGTCATCACCTTGTTGGTGAACACGTTGGTGCAGCTGAACCGGTAGGCCGGGATCTTGTAGATGGCGTTGTACATGAACGCGCCCAGGATCGGGATGCCCGGCGTCACCAGGCTCAGGTACGCGCCCATGTCGGCCAGCAGGTCGACCTTCAGGCCGGTGATCGTGCCGTCCCGGGTGGCCGACATCGTCACCCGCTGGATCTGGTCGCGGCCGTGGTGGCCGGTGGCCAGCGACTCGGAGCGGGTCTCGGTGTGCTTGACCGGCTTGCCCAGCCGGCGGGCCACCAGGAAGACCAGGAACTCCTCGGGCGTCACCTGGAGCTTGCCGCCGAAGCCGCCGCCGACGTCCGGGGCGATCACCCGGACCTTGTGCTCGGGCACGCCCAGCGACAGGGCCAGCATCAGCCGCAGGATGTGCGGGACCTGGGTGGCCGACCAGAGCGTGAACTGCTCGCCGGTCGGGTCGCACACCACCGACCGCGGCTCCATGAACGCCGGGATCAGCCTTTGCTGGCGGTACTTCCGCTCGATCACGATCTCGCCGACGGCGATGGCCTCGTCCACGTTGCCGCCGGTGCCGGCCTCGGCCGAGTCGAACACCCACAGCGCGTTCTTGTTGGTGCCCAAGGATTCGTGCACGAGCGGCGCGCCGTCGGCGATCGCCGCCTCCATGTCCAGCACCACCGGCAGGTCCTCATAGTCGACGTCGATGGCCTCCAGGGCGTCGTGCGCCTCGGCGGACGTCCGGGCGACCACGACCGCCACCGCCTCACCGGCGTAGTTGACCGTGTCCACGGCGATCGCCGGGTGGGCCGGGGTTTTCATGTCCGGCGTGATCGTCCACGCGCACGGCAGACTGCCCTGCTCCTCAGCCAGGTCGGCCCCGGTCAGCACCGCCAGCACACCGGACTTGGCCCGCGCCGCCCGCGTGTCGACGGAGGTGATCCGGGCGTGCGCGACGGGGCTGCGCAGGATGGCCATGTGCACCAGGCCGGGCAGCGCGATGTTGTCGGTCCAGCGGGTCCGACCGGTGATCAGTCGGGCGTCTTCCTTGCGGCGCCGGGGTTTGCCGATCTCGGCGGTGGTCATTCGCCACCGCCCACGGCCTCGCGCTCCCGCTCGGCGGCCGGCTTCAGGCGATGCGCCGCGTCCTGGACCGCGCGCACGATGTTCTGGTATCCGGTGCAGCGGCAGAGGTTTCCCTCCAGGCCGTGCCGCACGGTCCGCTCGTCCGGATCGGGATCGTCGGCCAGCAGGTCGATCGACTGCATGATCATGCCCGGCGTGCAGAAGCCGCACTGCAGGGCGTGGTTGTCGTGAAAGGCCTGCTGCACCGGATGGAGTTGGCCGTCCCGGGCCAGGCCCTCGATGGTGGTGATCTCGCAGCCGTCGGCCTGCACGGCCAGCATCGAGCAGGACTTGACACTGTGGCCGTCCACATGCACCGTGCAGGCCCCGCAGTTGCCGGTGTCGCAGCCGACCACCGTGCCGACCTTGCCCAGCGTCTCGCGGAGATGCTGCACGAGCAGCGTGCGCGGCTCGACCTCGTCGGTGTAGCTCACCCCGTCCACGATCATGGTGATACGCATGTCGCCTCCCGGCAGCGCCGAACCCGCCATCACGTCGTGATCGGGCTCACACTGGCGAGCCTGCCCCTGTCCGCCGACGGACACAATCTTCAGCGCAGATGCGGTCTTGCAGCGGCATTGTCACCGCATATGCGCCCCGCCGGTCAGCCGGTGCGGTGGATGGGTCCCTCGGAGTGGGCCAGTCGCTCGCCGCGACCGCCCCAGCGCAGGGCGATGATCTCCGCGGCGATCGACACCGCGGTCTCCTCCGGCGTCCGCGCGCCCAGATCCAGTCCGATCGGCGAGGACAGCCGGGACAGCTCCTGGTCGGTCAGGCCGGCTTCCCGCAGCCGGGCCAGCCGGTCGCTGTGGGTACGCCGGGACCCCATCGCCCCGATGTAGGCGACATCCAGCCGCAGCGCCACTTCCAGCACCGGCACGTCGAACTTCGGGTCGTGGGTGAGCACCGCGATCACCGTGCGGTGGTCGATCCTGCCCTCGGACGCCTGCTGCGCCAGGTATCGGTGCGGCCAGTCGACGACAACCTCGTCGGCGTCGGGGAAACGGCCCTTGGTCGCGAACACCGCCCGGGCGTCGCAGACCGTCACCCGGTAGCCGAGGTACGCGCCGAGGCGGACCATCGCGGCGGCGAAGTCGATCGCCCCGAACACCAGCATGCGCGGCGGGGGCTCGAAGGAGTTGACGAACACCGCCAGGCCCTCGCCGCGGCGCTGGCCGTCCGGGCCGTAGTGCAGCAGCCCGCTGCGGCCGCTGGCCAGCATGCCGCGGGCGTCGTCGGTGACGGCGTCGTCGATGCGGGCGGAGCCCAGGTCGCCGGCCCGGCGATCGGTCCACACCACCAGGTGCCGGCCAACCAGGGTCTCGTCGGGATGCTCCACGACGGTGGTCACGGCCACCGGCTCCTCGGCCCGCACCGACTCGACCACCGCCGCCAGCTCGGGGAAGCGCTTGCCGTCGACCCGTTCCACGAACACGTCGAGAATGCCGCCGCAGGTCAGGCCGACCGCGAACGCGTCGTCGTCGCTGACGCCGTAGCGCTGCAACACCGGCCGCCCGTCGGCGATCACCTGCTGCGCCAGCTCGTAGACCGCGCCCTCCACACAGCCGCCGGACACGCTGCCGGAGACCTGGCCGTCCTCGGCCACGAGCATGGCGGCGCCGGGCTGGCGGGGGGCGGAGCGGAAGGTGGCGACGACGGTGCCGAGCGCGGTCGGCCGGCCCTCTTGCCAGTTCTCGTCGACGGTGTCGAGAAGGTCACGCACGCCGCACCTCCGTCAGCAGTTCGTCCAGCGTGGCCAGGCTGTGCCCGGCGAGCAGCCGGTCGACGTGCGGCAACGCCGCGCGGATACCGGACTGTACCGGGGCGTAGCCCGAACGGCCGACATGCGGGTTCACCCACAGGACGGCATGGGCGAGCCGGCGCAGCCGGGCCAGTTGTTCGCCGAGCAGCGCCGCGTCGCCCCGCTCCCAGCCGTCAGAGAAGACCACCGTG
This sequence comes from Kutzneria sp. CA-103260, assembly GCF_018263855.1. Classification (GTDB taxonomy): domain Bacteria; phylum Actinomycetota; class Actinomycetes; order Mycobacteriales; family Pseudonocardiaceae; genus Kutzneria. The sequence goes on from NZ_CP073318.1 coordinate 8,276,919, forward strand.
ACGGACTGCCGCGCCAGCCCGCGCTGCCCCCAGCGATCAAGAAATAGCCGAATGGTGTCCCCGAGACGCGTGCCGCCGGCGAAATCGGGCACTGCCCGGGCCGCCGCGGCCAGGGCCTGGTCCGGGTCGCGCATCCGGAGCTGGCGGCTGACCCGCGTGAGCCGTGTACCGAGCGTGAATGCCTCGGTGCTCGGCGGGGAGCGCCGGACCACGGCGTGTGCGAACCTCAGCAGCGCGTCGGCATAGGGGGCCATCGAGCCGGAGACGTCGATCAGCAGCACCAGCCGACGCGGCCGCAAACGCTTGCGGCGATAGCGCAGCCGTACCGGCTCGCCACCGGATCGCAGCAGCTCACGCAGGGTCTCATCAGGGTCGAGCCGGCCGCGATGGGAACGGCGGGTGCGGACGCTGCGCCGTAGCGGCGGTGCGGTGTCGATCGTGGCCAGAAGCTCCCGCAACGCCGCGCCGTCGAGCTTGGTGACGTCTCGTTGCCGCAGGATCTCGGTGTCGCTGGCCGCTACTCTCAGTTCGGGAAGATCGCCGTCGCCCTTGCCGGAAACCGGGGCCACCAGCGGGACACTGGTCGCGGTCCGTCGTTTGGTCCGGCCATTGCCCGTGGTGTGCACCGGCACGCCGCCGAACCAGGCGGCGAAGGCCGCGTCGTAGCCGGCGATGTCGTCCGGCTCCGCGCACAGGCTCAGGCGGCCGGCCCAGTACACCTGGCTCGGCTGAGCCACATCCACGAGCCGCAGGGCCTCCAGGTACGCCTGCGCCCGCACCGGATCCGCGCCGAGGCCGAGCCGTCGCAGCACCTCGGCGAACCCGGTCAGCCCGACCAGCGGGTCCGTCATCTTCAGATAATGCGTCTCAGGCCAGCAGCGCGTCCAACCCCGCCCGCACGACCCGGTCCGCGTCCTCCCGGTACTTCAGCACCGCACCCAGGGTGATCGCCGCCGACTCGACGTCCAACAACGGCCGGTCCAGGGCCAGCAGCGCCTCGGCCCAGTCCAACGACTCGGCCACCCCCGGCGGCTTGAGCAGCTCCGCCGTCCGCAGCCGGGACACCGCCGTGGCCACCTGCACGGCCAGGGCCTCGGTCAGCCCGGGCAGCCGCCGGCGCAGGATCGCCACTTCCCGGGCCAGGCCGGGGTGTTCGAGCCAGTGGTAGAGGCAGCGGCGCTTGACCGCGTCGTGCACCTCACGGGTGCGGTTGGAGGTCAGCACCACCAACGGCGGCTCGGCGGCCCGGATCTCTCCCAGCTCCGGGATGCTGACCGCGTGCTCGCCGAGCACCTCCAGCAGGAACGCCTCGAACTCGTCGTCGGCGCGGTCGATCTCGTCCACCAACAGCACGCAGCCCGGCTCCTCCAGGGCTTGCAGCAGCGGCCGGGCCAGCAGGAACCGCCGGGTGTAGAGCTCGGCCTCAGCGTCGTCGGTGCGACCCTGAGCCTCCATCGCCCGCAGGTGCAGCAGCTGGCGCGGGAAGTCCCAGTCGTACAGCGCGCGGGCGGCGTCGATGCCTTCGTGGCACTGCAACCGGATCAGCGACGTGCCCAGCACATCGGCCAGGGCCTTGGCCAGCGCCGTCTTGCCGGTGCCGGGCTCGCCCTCGCAGAACAGCGGCCGGCGCATCCGCAGCGCCAGAAAGGCGGCCGTGGCCAGCCCCTCGTCGGCCAGATAGCCGACCCGGTCCAGGGCCGCGGCCAGCTCACCCGGGGTGTCCATGGCTTGCAGGGTAGGCCCATCTCCGGGTCGAACCAGGGACGAACCCCGATGGCACGCGGCCGCCGGGCGGGCAGTCTTTGTGTCATGACGACGAACAACATCCTGAACGAGGCCGGAGACAAGATGCGCACCTTCCGCCGTAGCCGGGAGAACCGAATGCTGGCCGGCGTGTGCGGCGGCGCGGCCGAGATGCTGGGCGTGGACGCCGCCCTGCTGCGGGTCGGCATGGTGGTCGGCACGGTGTTCTTCGCCGGCGCCGGCGTGGTCCTCTACGCGGCCTGCTGGCTGCTGGTCCCGGAAGCCGAGAGCGAGTGAGTGGGACGAGCCACGCGGGGCCTTCGAGGGGGAGGCCCCGCGTGGCTCTGGCAGCGGGCCGCTAAGCCGCGTCCCGCTTGTCCATAGTGGACACGACCCGGTTGCGGCCGGTGCGCTTGGCCCGGTACACCGCCGTGTCCGCGGCCAGCAGCAGCCGCTCCATCGTCGTGCCGCTGCTGCGGTGCACGGCGACGCCGATCGAACAGGTCAGCCCGGCGATCGGCACACCGTCCTGAGGCGACATCACGTACAGCGCGCCGACCGTCTTGCGAATCCGTTCCGCCACAACAAGAGCGCCGGCGTCGTCGACGCCGGGCAGCAGCACCACGAACTCCTCGCCACCGAAGCGGCCGACCGCGTCGTCGGCGCGCACCTGGCCCTTCACCGCCGCCGCCACCGACTTCAGCACGGCGTCGCCGGCCAGGTGTCCGTAGGTGTCGTTGACCCGCTTGAAGTGGTCGAGATCCACCATCAGCACACCGACCGTGGCCCGGCGGTCCTGTTTGGTCCGAGCCAACTCCTGAGTGGCCATGTGGTGCCAGGTGACCGCGTTGAGCAGCCCGGTCTTCACGTCGATGGTAGCCGCCGCCTCCAGCTCCTTGACCAGCACGCTGCGGTGCAGCACGACGATCGGGCAGAACAGCAGCACCGTGAACAGCGGCTGGTACACCAGGGTGAGCGCGGTCAGCCCGCCGAGACACAGCGTGGTCAGCTCCAGCGCGTTGTCGTCCCAGCTGCCGAACAGCTCCGTCAGGGTGGCGTTGCCCAGGCTGCGCAGGTTGATGGACACCGCCAGCAACAGGGCGTCCACCAGCTCGAAGGTCAGCCCGCCGAGCAGGCAGGCCATGGTGACGCCCCAGCTCCACTCGGGCAGCCGGTCGGCCAGCGGCATGTTCGAGACGGTGTTCGCGGCCAGGCAGGCCAGAATCGCCGCACTGGCCCCGAACACCGTGCGGTGCAGCGAGACGTTGCGCAGGTTCTGCCAGATCCGCAGCCACATGTGCGTGTACAGCGCGACGCAGAGCACCGCGACCAGTTGCGGCGGCAGCATCAACACCGCGGGGATCAGCCAGATCGACGTCATGTTGATGTGCGTGGAGCCGCTCATCCGGCGGCGGTCGCGCTCGATCCGCCGGGACAGCTCGGCCTGCACCATGCCCAGTGCCAGCAGGATGCCGAAGCGCAGCAGCGCCACATCGGTCAGCGCGCCGTGGGTGAAGGAGGCCAACGCCAGAACGAGGGCGACCGACTCCAACAGAACGGCGTAAACGATCCAGCGTCCCGGCAGCTCCCACAGCGCGAATCCGGCCATGCGGTTGATGAGCCCGTAACGATCGACCCCTTTCGGAGAGGATCTGGACTGGCTCATACTCGACACGTCGCCCCCTTTTTCGCCGCCGTCTCCAGTGTTCAGTCGGAGACGGCAGATTCGCTAGGTTCATCCGGGTGAGTTCACAACCGTGATCACAGGAGGGAACGTCATGAAGGCAACGCGAAAGACGCGGGACTAGTCTCGCACCGGTCAGTTCAGCCGGGTGTCCGCTCCGGATTCCGGGGCGGGCAGCCAGATTTCCGGCCGGCTGGTGGTGGCGCGACGCCAGGCCACCGCCACCGGCGCCGCGACCAGCAGCCCGACCACGCCAAACCAGCCGACCGCATTCGCCGCCCCGACACGGTCCGCTACCAGACCAGCCACGAATGGGCTCAACCCCTGCGCGGCCATCATTCCCGCATACGCCAGTCCCAACACCTGGGCCCGCCGGGAATCGGGCACTCCGCGCACAATAGACGCCGTTGTCTGCATGTATGTCGCGGTGCCGAATGCGCCGGCGATCACGAATACCACGGCGGAAACGATCAGTCCTGGTTGGAGCAGGCACACCAGCAGCGGCGCCCCCGAGGCCACGCACATCAGGGCCAGTCCCCGGGTCTGCGCGGTGGCCGGCACGAAGCGGCCGAAGAGGAACGCGCCGATCACGCTGCCCACCGGGTCGGCGGCCAGCAGCAGGCCGAGGGTGGCGGTGGTGCCGCCCAGCTCGGCGTTGTAGGGACCGGCCAGTCCCTCGTACACGATGAACACGCCGGTCAACCAGCCGATCAGCAGCAGCGAACGTAAGCCGGAGTCGTTGCGCAGCAAGGAAAAACCGCCAGGGGTGGAGCGGACCGCCGGATTGATCGCGGCCGGCCTGGCCCGCACGCCGACCCGCAGCAGCGCCGCGGAGACCAGGAACGACAAGGCGTCCAGGGACAGCGCCCAGTACGGGCCGATCACCGCCAGCAGCAGGCCGCCGCCGGCGAAGCCGAGCACCTGGGCCGACTGGTTGGTGATGTTGCGTATCGCCATGCCGGCGAGAAAGTCCTGCTGCGGCAACACATCCGCGTACAGCGCCTGCTCGGCCGCGCGGAACGGGGCGTTGAGCAGCGACACCCCGGCCACCAGCACGCACAGCACCGGGAACGGCATGCCCGGCACCGCGACCGGCACGATCATGGCCGCCCGCAACAGGTCCGCGGTCAGCATCACCCGGCGGCGGGGCAGCTTGTCGGCCAGGCCGGACAGGAAAACGCCGCCCACGAAGGACGGCACCAGGGTCAGCGCGAAGGTCAACCCGGTCAGCGCGGCCGAGCCGGTGTCGCCGTAGACCAGCACCACCAGTGCGACCCGGGCCAGCTGGTCGCCGACCATCGACAGCCCGCTGGCCGCCCAGATGGCCCTGAACTCGGCGTCCGCGAACGCCGCCCCGAACCGTCCCGCCATACGCACCGCCCCCACCGTCCGTGCTCGCACGGTAGCGACTGGTAAGCGAAACGGGTGGTGCGCGCGGGCTTTTCACCCGCGTCGACTAACGCGGGCGGCCGGGGACGCCGGGCCGGGTCTGCCACGGGTGCGGGCCGGCCAGCGGCCGGTACTCCACGCCGAGTGCGTCCAGCCTGGGCAGATGGTCCTCGGACAGGCGGCGGGTGAAGTCGGCCAGGTCCCGGTTGCTCCGATCGGTCCAGGCCACCTCGGCGAACGCCGAGAGCCGCGGGAAGGCCGCGTAGTCGACCCGCCGGGGCGAGTCCAGGTGCTCGGTCCAGACGTTGGCCTGCGCGCCGAGCACCCGCCGGGCCGCCTCGCCGGTGAGGTCGACCGGGATCGGCTCGTACTCGTACACATCGGACAGCGTGTGCACCATGCCCACCGGGATCGGCTCGTCGTGCCGGTCGGACTCCCGGTGGTCCAGATACACCTTCTGTTCCGGGCACATCACCACGTCGAAGCCGGCGCGGGCGGCGTCCACACCGGCCCGCTCACCGCGCCAGGAGGCGATGACCGCGCCGCCCGGCAACGGTCCGACGTCCGCGATCTCGTCCCAGCCCATCGCGCGACGTCCATGCGTGGCAAGGTGTTCCGCGATCTGCCGAATGAACCAGCCGTGCAGTTCCGGCACGGTGGCCAGGCCCCGCGCGGCCGCCTGAGCTGAGGTCCACTGCACCGTCGGCACCTCGTCGCCGCCGACGCAGATGACCTCCGACGGGAAAACCTCGACCAGCTCGTCGAAAACGTGCCGGTAGAAGTCCACAGTGGAGTCTTCGGTGTTGAGCACGTTCTCGTTGACGCCCCACAGCGGCCACACCGGCAGCGGGTAGTCCAGGTTGCCCAGCTCCGGGTAGGCCGCGATGGCCGACTGGCTATGGCCCGGGATGTCGATCTCCGGCACCACCACCACGTGCCGCCGGGCCGCGTAGGCCACCACCTCGCGCAGGTCATCCTGGGTGTAGAAGCCGCCGTGCGGGCGGCCGTCGGTGGTGTCGTCGGTGCGCACCCCGACCCGGGATCCCTCGCGCCAGCCGCCGATCTCGGTCAGCTTCGGGTAGCGCCTGACCTCGAACCGCCAGCCCTGGTCGTCGGTCAGGTGCAGGTGCAGGCGGTTCATCTTGTGCGCCGCCAGCAGGTCGATGAACCGCAGCAGGCCGTCCTTGGGCATGAAATGCCTTGCCACGTCGAGCAAAGCGCCCCGCCAGCCGAAGCGGGGCCGGTCCTCGACCACCCCGCACGGCAGCGACCAGTTGCTCGGTCCGACCGGCGCCCGCCGGAACGCCGCCGGGCCCAGCAGCTGCCGGATCGACTGGGCCGCGTGGAACGCCGCCTCCTCGTCCTGGGCCTCCACCAGCACACCGTCCGGGAACACCCGGATCAGATGGCCGTCCAGCCACGGCACGATGCGGAACCGGATCGTCGGATCCGCCGCCGGTCGCAGCGGCAGACCTGTCGCCGGGGCCAGCACCTCCCGCAGCCACGACACCGCCGCCGGCTCGCCGTCCAGCGTCGTGTTCTCGTCCAGCGGCAGCCGCCCGCCCGTGGCGTCCACTCGCGACGGTCGGGGCAGCAAGGTCTCGAATCCCGGCACGAGCGGGACTCTATGTCACGCCACAGGTCCAGACCAGGTGTGACTCAGCCGCGGACGAGCGTCGCCCACTCGGCCACGGCGGCGGCGTCCACCGGATGGTTCCACCCCTGGGGCCGCACGGCACTGCCCACATGGAAGCGGCGCACGCCGTCGGCCCGCAGACCGGGGACCTGGTCGACCCGCAGGCCGCCGCCGGCCATCACGGTGAGGCCGTCGGCCTCCTGCAAGGTGGCCAGCTTGCGCAGCATCGGCAGCCCGTCGGCGACACCGGCGCCGCTGCCGGCGGCCAGCACGGTGTCGGCGCCGAGGGTGGCGACCTCCTTCCACGCGGCCAGCAGGTCGGCGGAGTGGTCGAGAGCCCGGTGGAAGGTGAACTTGCAGCCGTCCAGCTCGGCGATGACGGTCCGGCAGGCGTCGACGTCCACGACACCGTCCTCGGTGAGCCAGCCGAGCACGAACTCGGTGACGCCGACATCCCGCAACGCGACGGCCTCGGCCCGCAGCTGGTCCAGCGACCAGGGGGCGAAGCCGGCGCTGTCGCGCAGCATGGCCCGAACGGGCAGGTCGGTGGCGGCGAGCACCCGCCGCGCGGTGGCCACGGCGGGGGTCAGCCCGTCCGCGGCCATGTCGCTGACGAGTTCGAGCCGGTCGGCCCCGCCTTCTTGGGCGGCGTGCGCGTCCCGGGCGTCGAGCGCGATGACTTCCAGCAGCAAGTCCGACATGGTCTAGACCATAGGGGCAACCGGGCCGTGATCACCACCGCCGAACAGCCAAGATCGAAAACTTCGAGAAATTTTTCCCGAGCCTGTATCTGCGGTCATCGCGACCACTCCTGTCCTGGTGTCCGAACCGTTCACCCAAGCCACGGGGGACGGCGAGGCGGACCAGGCGTCCACAGGCGCCGGTCGGGGGTGGTGGAGCCAATCTCGGGGGAGGCGGTTCCACCAGGTCGGAACGCGCGGCAGGCGCCCGCCTGACAGGGGTGCCGGCCGGCCCGGTGTCGAGGGGGCATCGGTTCGGTCGTCGGGAAGCGGGCGTCGCGCGTGCAGGACCCTTCACGTCAGCGGGGGTGTGAAGGGTCCGGGCCGGAGGCGCACGGCGCCGGCGTCGGACGGGGAGACCCGACGCCGGACCGCCAACAGTCGCCTCCGGCCCTTTCGCGCGTTCGCGCCGACTACTTGTTGATCACACGCTGGCGTGTATCTAGTCCGATCGAGCGATCCCTTGTTAAATCGTTGCGCTGTTCGAGGCGACTCGGCGGCACAATGAGCACGCATGGTGAACCGGGTGGGGCCGGGACACCGTGTTGCTCCACGACAGGACGCCGCCGCACGGGGGAACGACAAGGTGCGGCCGGTGTCACCGGGGAACAGCAGAGGGGACGACATCATGAGCACCACTGACGACACCCAGTCGACCAGCACGCCGGACGCGACTCTCGACCCCGCGATGCTGGCCGAGGTCGAGCAGGCGCTGGACGCCGTGCACGGCGGCGGCGTCGCCCGCCCCAACGGGGGCATCGGCCACGCCGAGACCGTCGAGCCGACCGACGTCGTGCGCACCGAGACTGGCGGCATCGGCCACCCGGAGGACCCGCAGCCCGGCCAGGGTGGGCAGCCCGGCCTGACCGTGCAGCCCGTCTCGGGCCTGCAGCCCGGCAGGAGCGTGCAGGCCGAGGGCGGCATCGGGCACCCGGAGGGTCCCAAGCCGGACGGCGTCGCCCGCCCGAACGGCGGCATCGGCCACGCCGAGACCGTCCGCCCGTGAGCACCACCGGTCGGGTCGGTGGCGGGACCTGCCACCGACCCGACCGGGTCCGTTATCAATTCGTGAGTATCTGAGTCCGAGTTGGCCGCTCTTAATCACGTCGGGCCCGTCCGGGGGCCCGCGGGAGTGAATGGGGCGGCGGTGGCAGCACACGGAAACACGCCGGGGGGCGTGGCCGTCATCGAGCACGATTGGCCCGACTGGCTGTGGGCGACTACACCAGGTAGGGCAGGATGCAGGCACGGGGTGCGTCCCCGTGGCGGGGGGACCGGGGCGCGCCCACGTACCTCAGACCCGGAGGTGCTTCGAATGGCCGTTGACACGTGGGACGGGCTGACCGGCCATGACCCTTGGGAGGGGCTGACCGGTCACGACCGCCACGCGGCGTGTCTGGTCGCGGCCAGAGACGGCAACCGCAGGGCGCTGGACGTGCTGGTCGCCGACCTGACGCCGCTGGTCTGGCACGTCACCCGCAGCCAGGGCCTGGACAAGGTGCACGCGGAGGACGTCGTGCAGACCGTCTGGCTGGCGCTGCTGCGCCACCTGGACCGGCTGCAGCAGCCCAAGGCGCTGGCGGCGTGGCTGATCGTGACGGCCCGCCGGGAGGCCCAGCGGGCCAAGACGACCGGCTACGACCGGGAGACCCCGGTGGCCGCCGAGGACCTGGTGGACATTCCGACCCAGGTGGACGGTCCCGAGCAGCACGCGCTGCGCGACGACCGGGACCGCCGGCTGTGGGCCGCGTTCAAGCAGCTCACCGAACGCTGTCAGAAACTGCTCACGCTCACCGTGCTGTCGGGCCGGGCCCAGTACGACGCGGTCGCGGAGGCGTTGGAGATGCCGCGCGGCAGCATCGGCCCGACCAGGGGCCGGTGTCTGGTCGCGCTGCGCGAACTGCTGGACGAAGGGGGGCCGCAGTGAGCGCCACCAACGGCGAGGACCAGTTCGACGAGGCCGGTCTGGACATGGACAACCTGACCGAGCAGGACCTGCTCCTGCTCGCGGAGCTCGACGTGCTGTTCGACAAGGTCGACCCGGTGCCGGCCGACCTGGTCGAGAGAGTGCAGTTCGCCATCGCCCTGGAGGACCTCGACGTCGAGGTCGCGCGCTGGGAGCGGGCCGAGGAGCTGGCCGGCGTCCGGGGCGCCGGCCCGAACACCGTCACCTTCACCGTGGAAGACCTGACCATCATGGTCAGCTTCGCCCCGGCCGGTGCCGGCTACCGGTTCGATGGCTGGCTGGTGCCCGGTGGTCCGCACACCGTCGAGGTCCGGGTGTCGGGGCACTCCTCGACCACCGCGGAGGCCGACGAGGGCGGCCGGTTCGCGGTGGACGACGTGCCCAAGGGCACCACCCAGCTGGTGGTGCACCTGGCCAGCGGGGCCGGCGCGCGGCCACGGACGATCGTGACGCCGACGCTCATGCTCTAGGCGAAGCGATCTTCCCTCCGACGGTGGACACCACACCTTCGGCGGGGTGTGCTGGTATGTACGGGTGCCTCCGTCGTCCATCGCCGCTGCCGCGCGCCCTCGCGCCGCCGCGCACGTGCTGGACCGGGCGACCAAGCTGCACGCCAGCGTGCACCAGATCGCGCTGTCCCAGCAGTACGTCAAGGCGTCCCGGCTGCACCGCCGGAACCTGCGGCTGCTGGACCGCCTGCCAGCCGAGGACCCGGACCAGCAGACAATGCGGGTGCGGGTGCTCGCCTCACTCGCGCACACCGACTCCGAGGCGTACGGGATGCGCGAGGGCATGCCGTCGCTGGAGCTGGCCGGCCGGCTGGTGTCGTCGATGCCGGTCGGCTCCCAGCGGATGGCGCTGGAGGGCCTGCTCGAGCGGCAGCACGGCAACATCCTGTGGCGGGCCGGCCGGCTGCCGGAGGCCCTCGCCGTGCTGGACAAGGCCGTGGTCGTGGCGGACAAGGCGCTGGCCTCCGGCGCGCCGGTGGAGAACGGCCTGATCAGCGCGCTGACCGCCCGCGCGCTGGTGAACAGCGCCCTGGGCAATCCGCACTCAGCCGGCGACGACCTGCGCCGCTGCCTGTGGCTGGGCCACACCTACCACGCCCCGGTGACGCTGGCGATCACCACCACCAACCTCGGCGAGATGCACTACCGGATGGGCGATGCCCCGACGGCACTGCGCTACTACGAGGAGGCCGAGCGACTGATGCTGCGGGTCGCGCCGACGGCCGTGCCGAAGGTGCGCTCCGACCGGGCGCAGGTGCTGCTGTTCGCGGGGCTGGCCGAGGAGGCCGCCAACGCGCTGGACGAGGCCTTCGCCAGCCTGCGGGAACAGGGCAGCAACCGGGACCTGGCCGAGGCCGAGACGCTGCGGGCCGCCGCGGCCGTGATGGCGGGCGACTACGCCACCGCGCGGGGGTTCTCCGACCTGGCCCGGCGCCGGTACCTGCGGCAGGACCGGCCGGCGATGGCCTGGCTGGCCTCGCTGACCGGGCTGCACGCCGCCGTCGCGGCCGCGCTGAGTGGTTCTCGCAAGCCGTCGAAGTTGTTGGTGCGGCGGGCCTTGGAGCTGTCCGACCGGCTCGGCGGGCTCGCGCAGACCGACGAGTCCGCGGTCGCCAAGCTGCTGGCCGTGCGCGTCCAGCTGCGACGGGGCGAGGTCGCCGACGCCGCCCGGCTGCTGGCCGAGGTGCCCGCGCCGCGCCGGTTCACCTCCATAGACCACCGCATGCTGCGCCGCCTGGCCCGGGCCGAGGTGGCCGTGGCCACGGGCGACCGCCGCACCGCCTTCAGCCAGGCCCGGGTCGGGTTCAATGAGTTGGGCCGCACCCGGGACCGCATGGGCGGGCTGGAGCTGGTGTGCGGCACCGCCGTGCACGGGCGCGAGCTCGGCGTGCTGGCCGTGCGGCTGGTGCTGGACGGCGGCCGGTCCGCGGCCGACGCGCGGCGGCTGTTCGGCTGGCTGGAGCGGACCCGGGCCCAGGTGTACCGGTACGAGCCGCAGCCCTCCATCGACGATCCCGAGCTGGCCGACCGGATCAGCGAGATCCGCAACCTCACCCGGTCCATGCAGCTGGCCAAGGCCGAGGGCCGGCGGGTGCGGGAGATGGCCGCCCGGCACGCCGCGTTGCAGCAGGAGGTCACCCGGCTGGGCTGGCAGACCACGGTGTGGGGGCGGCCGCGGCCGGTCGCCGACCTGGCCGAGGTGGGCAAGCGGCTGGAGGATCGGGCGATGATCAGCTTCGCCGCGGTGGAGGACGCCCTGGTCGCCGTGGTGATCGTGAACGGTCGGCCGCGGCTGGTGCGGCTGGGCAGCGTCGCCGAGGCCCAGCGGTCGGCCCAGATGCTGCACGCCGACCTCGACGCCCTGGCCCCCGACCACCTGCCCGCCGCCCTGGTCGAGGTGGTGTCCGCGTCGGCCCGCCGCCGGGCCCAGTCCCTGGACGAGCAGCTGCTGCGGCCGCTGGCCGGGATCATCGGCGACCGGGAGCTCGTGGTCGTGCCCACCGCTCCCCTCTACCCCATCGCCTGGGGCGCTTTGCCTTCGCTGCGGGGCCGGCCCGTGGTCGTCGCCCCGTCGGCCACCGCCTGGCTCGCCGCCTCCGCCGACCAGCAGCTGCCCGGCACCGGTCGCAGCGTCCTGGTCGGCGGTCCCGACCTGCCCGCCGCCGTCGGCGAGGTCGCCCAGCTGACCCGCTACCTGCCCGGCGCCCAGGTCCTCGAAGGTTCCCGGGCCACCGTCGAAGCCGTCCTCGAAGCCCTCGACGGCGCCCAGTTGGCCCACATCGCCGCCCATGGCATGCACGAGCCCGGCAACGCCCTGTTCTCCCGCCTCGACCTCGTCGACGGCGGCCTGTTCGCGCACGAGACCGCTCGCCTGCAACGCCCGCCCGAGCAGGTCGTGCTGGCCGCCTGCGAGCTGGCCATGAGCCGCATCCGCCCCGGCGACGAGGCCCTCGGCTTCGCCGGCGCCCTGCTGGCCACCGGCGTCCGCACCGTGACGGCGGCGGTCTCCCGCGTCGGCGACCACACGGCGGCCGAGAGCATGGCCTTCTACCACCGCCGCGTCGCCGAAGGCGCCCGCCCGGCCGTGGCGTTGGCCGACGCCACCGCAGTGGACCCGTTCAGGCGGCCGTTCATCTGCCTGGGGGCCAGCAACTAACGGCACCGGCACGCAGGATTGGGGTCCGGGGCGAAGTCCCGGCGTGGGGGCGTGGGGGCCGGGCCCCCACAAGACACTAAAAGGCGACCCCTGCTTGCGCTTTCCGCAAGCAGGGGTCGCCCAGTTCGCCTTTTAACTCAGAAGTCCATGCCGCCGGCGTCCGGGGCGCCGGCCGGGGCCGGGTTCTTCTCCGGCTTGTCGGCGACGACGGCCTCGGTGGTGAGGAACAGCGCGGCGATCGACGCGGCGTTCTGCAACGCCGAGCGGGTGACCTTGGCCGGGTCGATGATGCCCGCGGCCACCAGGTCCTTGTACTCGCCGGTCGCGGCGTCCAGGCCCTCGCCGGCCTTGAGACCCTTGACCTTCTCCACCACGACGCCACCCTCGAGGCCGGCGTTCACGGCGATCTGCTTCAGCGGGGCCTCGACGGCGACCTTGACGATGTTCGCGCCGGTGGCCTCGTCACCGTTGAGGGTGAGGCCGGCGAACGCGGTCTCGGCGGCCTGCAGCAGGGCCACGCCACCACCGGCGACGATGCCCTCCTCGACGGCGGCCTTGGCGTTGCGCACCGCGTCCTCGATGCGGTGCTTGCGCTCCTTGAGCTCCACCTCGGTGGCGGCGCCGGCCTTGATGACGGCAACGCCGCCGGCCAGCTTCGCCAGGCGCTCCTGGAGCTTCTCGCGGTCGTAGTCCGAGTCGGACTTCTCGATCTCCGCGCGGATCTGCTTGACGCGGCCCTGGATCTGCTCGGCGTCGCCGGCGCCCTCGACGATCGTGGTCTCGTCCTTGGTCACCACGACCTTGCGCGCCTTGCCCAGCAGGGACAGGTCGGCGTTCTCCAGCTTCAGGCCCACGTCCTCGGAGATGACCTGGCCACCGGTGAGGGTGGCGATGTCCTGGAGGATGGCCTTGCGGCGGTCGCCGAAGCCCGGGGCCTTGACGGCGACGGACTTGAAGGTGCCGCGGATCTTGTTGACCACCAGGGTCGCCAGGGCCTCGCCCTCGACGTCCTCGGAGATGATCAGCAGCGGCTTGCCGGCCTGGATGACCTTCTCCAGCAGCGGCAGCAGGTCCTTGACGGAGCTGATCTTGGAGCCGAACAGCAGGATGTACGGGTCCTCGAGGACCGCTTCCTGACGCTCGGCGTCGGTCACGAAGTAACCGGAGATGTAGCCCTTGTCGAAGCGCATGCCCTCGGTGAGCTCCAGCTCGAGCCCGAGGGTGTTGCTCTCCTCGACGGTGATGACGCCTTCCTTGCCGACCTTGTCCATCGCCTCGGCGATCAGCTCGCCGATCGTGGAGTCAGCGGCGGAGATGGACGCGGTGGCAGCGATCTGCTCCTTCGTCTCGATCTCCTTGGCCGTCTTCAGCAGCTGCTCGGCAACCGCCTCGACGGCCTTCTCGATGCCCCGCTTCAGACCCAGCGGGTTCGCGCCGGCGGCGACGTTGCGCAGACCCTCGCGCACCAGCGCCTGGGCCAGCACGGTGGCGGTGGTGGTGCCGTCACCCGCGACGTCGTCGGTCTTCTTGGCGACCTCCTTGACGAGCTCGGCCCCGATCTTCTCCCACGGGTCCTCGAGCTCGATCTCCTTGGCGATGGAGACACCATCGTTGGTGATGGTGGGGGCGCCCCACTTCTTCTCCAGCACGACGTTGCGACCCTTGGGGCCGAGCGTCACCTTGACGGCGTCAGCGAGGGTGTTCATCCCGCGCTCGAGACCGCGGCGGGCGTCCTCGTCGAACGCGATCATCTTGGCCATTGCGGTGTGGTCCTCCGGATTATGGATGACACGGTGCTCGGCCAGGCTCGGTGCCCGCGACGGACGACCCACCGGAGGTTCACCCCGGCCGGCCTCACCGTCCCGACCTAACGTGTTGGCACTCGTAGTGCCCGAGTGCTAGTTCGTGTTTAGCACTCGGGGGCGGCGAGTGCAAGCAAACACCCGCTCAGGCGGTGAGCCACACGATCACCACGACCAGCAGGACCAGCAGCGCCGTGCCGGCCAACACCGGCACGGCCCACCGGGCCGCGCCGCCGTCCTCGCGGAACGCGGTGGCGTTGATCGGCGTCGGCGGGCGCAGCCGGACCGGCTGGTCGCTCTGCGGCGGGTAGCCGCCGTACTGCGGCTGCGCCGGGGCCGGCTGGTACGGGCGCGGCTGGGGCTGGCTCGGGAACGGCTGGGAGGCCGGCGCCTGCACCGGCGCGGCCTGCACCGGCACCGGGCCGCTGGCCGGCTCGGTGCGCACGGTCGGCTGCTGCTGTGGCGGCGGCGCGGAGACGCCCGGCGTGGCCACGGTGACCAGGGCCGAGCGCGCGGCGGCGACCAGCTCGCGGCAGTTGGCGTAGCGCTGCTTGGGGTCCTTGGCCATGCCCTTGCGGATCACGTCGTCGATGCCGACCGGCAGGGACGACACCAGCTTGGTCGCCGACGGCGGCTGGCTACCCAGGTGGCCCTGGATCACCTCGGACACTCCGCCCTGGTACGGCGGGCGGCCGGTCAGGCAGGCGAACAGCACGCAGGCCAGGGAGTAGAGGTCGGTGCGGCCGTCCACCGGCTCGCCGCGCAGGTGCTCGGGGGCGGCGTAGGTGGGCGAGCCGAGGAAGTCGCCGCCACGGGTGCGGTGGCCGGTGGCGCCGCGCCGGGTCAGGCCGAAGTCGGCCAGGTAGACGTGCTCGCCGGCGGACTCCCGGCTGGTCACCAGCATGTTGGCCGGCTTGACGTCCAGGTGCACCAGGCCGCGGCCGGCCAGCATGTCCAACGCCTCGCCGGCCTGGCTGACCAGGATCAGGGCGCGCGAGGGCGGCAGCGGGCCGTCCTTGATCAGGCTGGCCAGGTCGGAGCCGTCCACCAGCCGCATGGCGATGTAGAGCAGGCCGTCCAGCTCACCGAAGTCGTACAGCGGCACCACGTTGGAGTGGTCGATGGCCGCGGTGTTGCGCGCCTCGTCGACGAAGCGCTCGCGGAACTCCGGGTCCTCGGTGAGGTGTTCGGAGATGACCTTCAGCGCGACCTTGCGGCCCAGCCTCATGTCCGTCGCCCGGTACATGACGCTCATGCCGCCACGGCCGAGCACCGCGTCGATGCGATAGTGGCCCAGGCGTTTTCCGGTCAAGTCGTCCGACACGGCGGTCAGCCTAACGTCCGCGAGTTTCGCCGCGCGTCCGGTTGGCGGGAAAACGGCGGCGGCCGCGCGGGCCGCCGCCGTTGACCGCGGGTTGTGCCTTCCAGATCAGACTCTGCAGATCAGACCTTGCGGACGTCCGCGGCCTGGCTGCGGCCGTCACGGCCGGCCTGGACCTCGAACTCAACCCGGTCGCCCTCAGCCAGTGCCCTGAATCCGTCCATCTGAATCGCCGAGTAGTGGACGAACACGTCCTGACCACTGTCCTGAGCGATGAAGCCGTAGCCCTTTTCCGAGTTGAACCACTTGACCGTGCCGACTGCCACGGCGTCCTCCTTGAGATGTGGCGCACGGCGCTGGGGGCGCCGAATGGATCTCACGACAACGTTAGCGGCGGCAAGCCCGCTCGCCATCTGCTTGTTGGGTGCTCTTCATGCGACAAGATCGTTGCCACACAGCAATTTCCTCTGACTCGAACGGCGGTACCGCCGACACCGGCGGGTATGCGCGAAGATGGGTCCCGTGTCCACTTCAGCTACTCGGTTGGCGAGCGTCGACGAACACCTGGCGATGGTGTTGGACCTGGTCGGCAATACGCCGGTAGAACGCATTCCGTTGGCGGACTGCCTTGGTCTGGCCATCGCCGAGGACCTCAGTTCACCGGTCGATCTGCCGCCGTTCGACAATTCGGCCATGGACGGTTACGCCGTTCGGGCGCGAGACATCAGGGACGCCCCGGTAGAACTCCCCGTGACCGACGACATTCCGGCCGGCAAGACGGTGCTCACCGAACTCGCCGCCGGCACCGCGCAGCGGATCATGACCGGCGCCCCGGTGCCGCCCGGCGCGGACGCCGTCGTGCAGGTCGAACTGACCGACGGCGGCACGGAAAGCGTGCTGGTCAATGGCGAGGTGGAGCCGGGCGCGCACATCCGGCGGGCCGGCGAGGACGTCCGGGTCGGCGATGTCGTGCTGCGCGCGGGCGCGGAACTCGGTCCGCCGCAACTGGGTCTGGCCGCCGCGGTCGGCGCGGGCGAGCTGCCGGTCCGTCGACGGCCCCGGGTGCTGGTGCTGTCCACCGGATCCGAACTCGTCGCGCCGGGGAATCCGTTGTTGCCGGGGCAGATCTACGAATCAAACGGCGTGATGCTGGCCGCCGCGATTCGATCCGTCGGCGCGTTGGCCGAAGTGCTCAGCTTCGTGCCCGACGATGTCGAAACGTTTCACTCGGTGTTGGCCGCCCGGCTGGAATCGGCCGATCTGATCGTCACATCCGGTGGCGTCAGCGCCGGCGCCTATGAAGTGGTCAAGGACGCGTTCACCGGCAACGGCGTCGAGTTCCGCAAGGTGGCCATGCAGCCGGGTATGCCACAGGGGGCCGGCGAGTACCGGGGTGTGCCGGTGGTGACGCTGCCCGGCAATCCGGTCAGCGCCCAGGTGTCGTTCGAGGTGTTCCTGCGCCCGGCCCTGCGCTCGGCGATGGGGCACGCGGTGATCCAGCGGCCGACCCGCACCGCGGTGATCGACGAGGCGCTGCACTCGCCGCCCGGCCGCCGTCAGTTCCGCCGCGGCCGCTACGACCCGTCGGCCGGCACGGTCCGGCTGGTCGGCGGCCCCGGCTCGCATCTGCTCAGCGCGCTGGCGGTGGCCAACTGCCTGATCATCGTGCCGGAGGGTGTGAGCGAGGTCGCCGCAGGTGACGCCGTCACCGTCGTCGCGCTCGATGCGTAGAGTCGTGTCGTGGGACTCATCGGATGGATCGTGCTGGGCGCGATCGTGGGCTGGGCGGCCAACCTGGTCGTCGGCGGTCGGGACCGGCGGCCGCAGGGCTGCATCGTCAGCATCCTGGTCGGCATCGCCGGCGCGTTCCTGGGCGGCTGGCTGTACCAGCTGGTCACCGGGCATCCGCGGGACTTCGGCTGGAACTTCACCAGCTTCGGCATCGCACTGGTCGGCGCGGTGATCCTGCTGGCGGTGCTGAGCCTGTTCCGCAACGCCGGCCGCCGCCGGTAGCGCACGCGGGGTCGGCCGGCGGGTGCCCTATCGTGTGGCGCGATGAACGCCAACTCGCCCGAACCTGCCGGGTTCTCCGTCGGCCACTTCCTGGAGCTGGCCCGCAAGACCGTGCCGCCGATGCACCCGGGCGGGCGGCCGATCGTGGCCGGCTTCGCCATCGGGGCGCTGGTGCTGCGGCTGCTTAACCGCCGGCTGGGCTTCCTGGGCTTCCTGGCCACGGCCTGGTGCGCCTGGTTCTTCCGGGAGCCGGCCCGGGTGACGCCGACCCGCCCGAACATCGCGGTCGCGGCGGCCGACGGCACGGTGGCCGACGTGGTCGTGGTCGAGCCGCCGGCCGAGCTGGGTCTGTCCGGCCGGATGCTGCGGATCAGCACCTTCCTCAACATCTTCGACGTGCACGTGCAGCGGCTGCCGGCCTCCGGTGAGATCACCGCGGCGCACTACCGGCCGGGCAAGTTCCTGTCGGCCGACCTGGACAAGGCGTCCGAGGACAACGAGCGCAACTCGCTGGCCATCCGCACCGAGCAGGGCCACGACCTGGTCGTGGTGCAGATCGCCGGCCTGATCGCGCGTCGCATCGTGTGCGAGGTCAACGCGGGCGACCCTGCGGTGGCCGGCCGCACCTACGGCCTGATCCGCTTCGGCTCCCGGGTCGACCTCTACGTGCCGCTGGGCAGCAAGGTGCTGGTCGAGCCGGGGCAGCGGACCATCGGCGGGGAGACAGTGCTCGCCGAACTCGGGGGCTGACCAGATGCCCTCGGGTCCCGGGGTCCGGCTGCTGCCCAACGCCATCACGGTGCTCGCCATGTGCGCGGGCCTGTCCGGCGTGCAGTTCGCCCTCACCAACAACTACGAGGTGGCGATCGGCGCGATCGGCGCGGCCGCCATCCTGGACAGCCTGGACGGCCGGATCGCCCGGCTGCTCGACGCCACCAGCAAGATGGGCGCGGAGCTGGACTCGCTGGCCGACGCCATCTCCTTCGGCGTCGCGCCGGCGCTGATGCTCTACATCTGGAACCACGGCTCGGACAACGGGCTGTGGATCGTGTCCCTGATCTTCGCGGCCTGCATGGTGCTGCGCCTGGCCCGGTTCAACACGCTGCTCGAGGACACCGAGAAGCCGCCGTTCACCAAGGAGTTCTTCGTCGGTGTGCCGGCGCCGCCGGGCGCGCTGCTGGCCCTGCTGCCGATGGTGCTGTGGCTGGCCGCCGGCACCGGCTGGTGGACCTCGCCGATCCTGGTCGCGGCCTGGACGGTCTTCGTGGCGGCGCTGATGATCAGCCGGGTGCCCACGCTGTCGCTGAAGACGATCAAGGTGCCGCCGCGCCTGGTGGCCCCGCTGCTGGTCGGCGTGGTGCTGGTGGCCGCGACCGTGCTGCTGTACCCGCTGTGGGCGCTGGTCGCGGCGATGCTGATCTACCTGGGCCACATCCCGTACGCCGTGTACCGCTACTACTGGCTGGCCCGGCACCCCGAGGCCTGGTCGGTGCCGTCGCGGGAGCGGCGGGCGATCCGCCGCGCCGGCAGCGCCGCCCGCCGGTTCGGGCTGCGGCCGCCGCTGCGCCGCCGGGTGGCCGGCGCGGCCAGCCGGATCAGCCAGGTGCGGCTGCCGCGGCGCGGCGAGCCCACCAGCAACGGCAATGGCAGCGGTGACGGCCGCCGCCGGGGCTGGCGGCAGCTGGGGCTTCGTCGCCAAGAGCGCCGCTGAGTCGCGGGGGCGTGGATAAGCTGGCGGCGTGATCTCGCTGACCGCCCGGCTGTCACCGTCCGCGTTGGACACCCGGCGAGGTGTCGTCCGCCTGCATCCCGAGGTGCTCGCCGCGCTCGGCCTGCGCCCGTGGGACGCGGTGAAGCTGACCGGGGCCCGAGTCAGCGCGGCGCTGGCCGCCGCCCACGACGGCGAGAGCCCGCACGGCTTCGTCTACGTGGACGACGTGACGCTGTCCAACCTGGGCATCGTCGAGGGCTCGGAGATCGTGGTCGCGCCGGTCGAGGTGTCGCAGGCCCGGTCGATCGTGGTGTCCGGGTCCCGGCTGGCCTCGGCCTCGGTGCACCCGGACACGCTGCGGCTGGCCCTCACCGGCAAGGTGCTGACCACCGGTGACGCGGTGTCGCTGCTGCCGCAGGACCTGGCCCCGCCGCCCGGCTCGGACGTCTCGCAGGCCCGCCGGCAGCTGTCGCTGGCCATCGGCACGACCTGGACCAACGAGCTGATCACCGTGACCGCGACCCAGCCGGTCGGTCCGGTGACCGTCGGCCCGAGCAGCGTGCTGAACTGGCGGGGCACGGAGGTCGTGGTCGAACCGGCGCCGGTGGCCGAACTGGTTGTGGCGCCGGTGGAAGCGCCGTCGGTGCCACCGGTGCCGGTGGCCGATCTGGTCGGCCAGCAGGACTCGGCCAAGCTGCTGTCGGAGTGGCTGAACCTGACCTTCCACCGGCCGGAGCTGCTGGCCCAGCTCGGCGCGTCGGCGCAACTGGGGGTGCTGGTCACCGGCCCGGAGGGCGTCGGCAAGGCGACCCTGGTGCGGGCCGTCGCGCACAGCGTCGGGGCCGCGGTGGTCGAGCTGTCGGCCCCGAGCATCGCCGCGCTGGAGGCGAACGCGGCCGCCCAGCAGCTGTCGGCGACGATTGCCAAGGCCACCAAGCCTTCGGTGCTGTTGATCTCCGACATCGACGCCCTGCTGCCGGCCTCGACTCCCCCGCCGGTGGCCACGATCGTGCTGGACACGCTGCGTGCGGCGGTCCGCACCGAGGGCCTGGCGCTGGCCGTGACCAGCGCGCACCCGGAGGCGGTCGATCCTCGGCTGCGGGCCCCGGAGCTGGTGGACCGGACGCTGTCGCTTCCGTTGCCAGACGCCAAGGTTCGCGTCGAGCTGCTACGGGTGCTGCTGCGCGAGGTGCCGGTTGAGTCCGATGTGGACCTCGGCGCGGTCGCCGACCGCACTCCCGGTTTCGTCGCCGCCGACCTGGCCGCGCTGCGCCGGGAAGCCGCGCTGCGAGCGGCCATGCGGCACTCCGACGGCGTGCTCCAGGTCAGCCAGCAGGACCTGCTGGGCGCGCTGGAGACCGTGCGCCCGATCTCCATGTCCACTTCGGACACTTTGCGGACCGGTGGCCTGACGCTGGACGACGTCGGCGACATGACCGAGGTCAAGCAGTCGCTGACCGAGGCGGTGCTGTGGCCGCTGCAGTACCCGGATTCCTTTGCCCGCCTTGGGGTTCAGCCGCCGCGCGGGGTGCTGATGTACGGGCCGCCCGGCTGCGGCAAGACCTTCCTGGTGCGAGCCCTGGCCGGCAGCGGGCGGCTGAACGTGTTGTCGGTCAAGGGCGCGGAGCTGATGGACAAGTTCGTCGGCGAGTCCGAGCGGGCCGTGCGGGAGCTGTTCCGCCGGGCCGCCGAGGCCGCGCCGGCTCTGGTCTTCCTGGACGAGGTCGACGCGCTGGCCCCGCGACGCGGCCAGTCCTCTGACTCCGGCGTGGCCGACCGGGTGGTGGCCGCGCTGCTGACCGAGCTGGACGGCGTGGAGCCGCTGCGGGACGTGATCGTCGTCGGCGCGACCAACCGGCCCGAGCTGCTCGACCCGGCGCTGCTGCGACCGGGCCGGCTGGAGCGGGTGATCTACGTGCCGCCGCCGGACGCCGACGCCCGGGCCGAGATCCTGCGCTCGGCCTCCCGCAACATGCCGCTGGCCGCCGACGTGGACCTGGCGGCGCTGGCCGCCGAGCTGGACGGTTACTCCGCCGCCGACTGCGCCGGCCTGGTGCGGGAGGCCGCGCTGACCGCCATGCGGGAGTCCCTGTCGGCGGCCGAGGTCACTGCCGGACACCTGGCCAAGGCCCGCACCGCCGTCAGTCCGTCCCTCGACCCGGCCCAGCTGGCCGAGCTCGCGGCCTACGCCGAGTCCCGCCAGCTTTGACCGCCCCTTTTTGTCATGAAGGGCCCCTTCCTGACGTTGAACGTCAGGAAGGGGCCCTTCATGAGGTTCAACGAGAGAGGATCGGGCCCTTGATCAGCCCTTGGCCGGGGGGCTGAAATCGTTGGTGATGATGACGATGACGCCGGGGGAGGCGGTCTCGATGCCGTCGAAGCGGGGCATGACCCGCATGTGGAAGTCGTGCCCCAGCTGGTTGGCAGCGGCTTCCTCGTCGGTGCCGGGGCGGTAGTACACCGTGGTGGTGGCGATGATGCCCTGCGAGTACGGGCCCACCGTGGTGACGTTCCAGCCGGCGGCCTTGAAGTCGTCGGCGGCCTGCTGCGCGTAGCCCTGGATGGTGCCGTTGTTGTACACGCGCACCTGCACCGACTGCGGGTTGTTGGCCGGCGGCTGCGGGGTCGGCTGGTTGGCCGTGGTGCTGGCCGGCGGCGCCGTGGTTGTGGTGGTCGGCGCGGGCGTGGTGGTCGTCGGCTTGGCTGGCGCGGACGACGAGGTGGTGGCCGAGGGCGTGGTGGTCGTGGTGGTGGCGCCGGCCTCGTTGCTGCCGCCGCCCAGCGGCAGCAGGCTGACGACACCCATCACGAGGGCGATGCCGGCGACGACGAGCAGCACGATGCCGGCGATGCGGGCCGGCCGGGCCGGACCGCCGGTGGGTGTCTCCGGCGCGGTCATCGCAGCTCGAACCCCAGCCTGCGCGCGGCGCGGGCGCGCTGACGCCCGGCGCGCAGCCGACGCAGCCGCTTGATCAGCATCGGGTCGGCCGCCATGGCCTCCTGCTTCTCGATCAAGCCGTTGAGCACCTGGTAGTAGCGGGTCGAGGACATGTCGAACAGCTCACGGATGGCCTGCTCCTTGGCCCCGGCGTACTTCCACCACTGACGTTCGAACGCCAGGATGGCGTGCTCTCGTCGGGTCAGGCCGTCGGCAGGCTCGTCCACCTGCGTGATGGCCTTTGCGGCGTCCATCTGGCTCCTCGCCCCTCACGGTCGCGGATCCCTGCGGTCGCAGGAATCACACCCGTGTGATTCCCCGGCGACCATTCAATCACGTGATCTTGATCCGGGCCGTGCCCGACCTCGGCGCGTCCCGGATCCGGAAACCTTACCGACCACCCCTGACAATGATCTTGCCGAACCGGCCCCTAGGGTCGGTCCCATGGCGATTCACCCCATCCGCGTGGTCGGCGACCCGGTGCTGAGCACCCCGACCCGCCCGGTCACCGAGTTCGACGAGAGCCTGCGCACCCTGGTCGCGGACATGTACGAGACCATGGCCGCGGCCAACGGCGTCGGGCTCGCGGCCAACCAGATCGGCGTCGACCTGCGGGTATTCGTCTACGACTGCCCCGACGACCAGGGCAACCGGTTCAAGGGCGTGGTCGTCAACCCGAAGCTGGAGACCTCCGACCGGCCGGAGGGCATGCCCGATCCGGACGACGACTTCGAGGGCTGCCTGTCGGTGCCGGGCGAGACCTATCCGACCGGCCGGGCCGACTGGGCCAAGGTCACCGGCGCCGACGAGCACGGCGAGCCGGTCGAGATCGAGGGCACCGGCTTCTTCGCCCGCTGCCTGCAGCACGAGACCGACCACCTGGACGGCCTGCTCTACCTGGACCGGCTGGTCGGCCGGAACGCCCGGGCGGCCAAGAAGATGCTCAAGCGCAACGGGTGGGGTGTGCCCGGCCTGTCCTGGGACCCGGCGGTGGAGCCGGACCCGTTCGCCGACGAGGACGACGAGGACTAAGGGACCTGGGGCCGGCCGGGCTGGTCCTCGTGCCCGTTCGCCCATTCATTGATCCAACTCGCGCGGTCACACGTCTTCCTGTCATAGGGCGCCACTCCTGGGGAGGACTAGAGCCATGGGCAGGGTCGTCGTCACGGCCACCACCACGCACCTGCGCGCCATGCGCACGATCGCCGAGTCGCTGACGCGCCGCGGCCACGAGGTCGAGCTGATCACCGGCCTCGAACCGCCGACCGGGCGTTCGCTGGTCGACCAGCACCGACGGCTGTGCCGGCTGCTGGCGGAGTCCGACGCGCCGACCGTGGTGGTCGGCGACGTCGCGTTCCAGGGCACGCTGCCGCTCAGCTACGGGGCGCCGGGCCCGAAGCCGTCGGCGCTGATCCTGATCGGCACCGAGCCGTTCTCACTGAGCAGCATCGACACCGCCCCGGCGGGCTTCGGGCTGCCGCCGGACCACACGGCGGCCGGCCGCGAGCGCAACCGCCGCGCCTACGAGTACGTCCGGGACGCGCTCGGCGGCGTGCAGGAGGAGTTCGTCGAGGCCATGCGGTCGGTCGGCGTCACCCACGACCCGCTGCCGTTCGTGCTGGACGCCCCGGTCCTGGCCGCGGACCGGTTTCTCCAGCTGTCCGTGGAGGAACTGAGCTACCGGCGCAGCGACACCCCGTCGCACGTGCGGTTCGTGGGCACGCTGCCGTCGCCGCACTGCGAGGACGACGTGGTGGTCAGCGACGGCAGCTTCGACACCGTGCAGCGGGCGCTGCGGCACGCGAAGCCGTTGGTGCTGACCGGTCGCTCGGCCGACCAACTGGAGGGCAACACCCGGGCCGCCGCCACCGGCGCGGCGCTGTACCTGGCCACGGACAAGCCGTCGGACGACGACATCGAGCGGGCGGTGCGGATCGTGCTGACCGATCCGACCTATCGGGGCAATGCCCGGCGGCTGGCCGCCGAGTACGCCCGGCTGGACGCCCTGGGCAGCATCACCGCCACGGTCGAGGGCTATCTGTCCTGAGGCACCAGCAGTAGCTTTCCCGTGGTGGCACGGGATTCGAGGTCGGAGTGGGCCTGGGCGGCGTCCTTGAGCGGGTAGCGGCCGCCGATGTGCACGGTGACCTGTCCCTGGCGGACCAGGTCGAACACCTCGCCGGTGCGGTGGATCAGCGCCTCCCGCGTGGGCACGTGGTCGCCGACGGCCGCGTAGGACAGCAGGATGCTGTTGGGCAGGTCCATCGGCGTCAGTGTCGGCACGCCCATGAACGGCCCGTAGTAGACGTGAACTCCGTGCCGCCGCAGGGAAAGCTGCGAGGAGCGGAAAGTCGGCGCGCCACCACCGTCGTAGACGACGTGCGCACCCTCGCCACCGGTCAGCTCGCGGATCTTGTCCTCGAAGCCGCCGCCGCTGGACACCAGCACATGGTCGGCCTGGGCCGCCGCGACCTTCTCCGGCCGGGACACCAGACCGATCGAGGTGCCGCCTCGGGCCTTGATCATCTGCGTCAGCATGCGGCCGACGCCGCCGGCCGCGGCGTGCACGACGGCGACGTCGCCGGGCTTGATCGCGTACGTCTCGGTGGTGAAGTGGTTGGCGGTCAAGCCCTGCATCATCACCGCGGCGGCGGTCTCGTCGTCGATGTCGTCGGGCAGCTTGACCAGCGACTCCGCCGGCGCGAGGACCAGTTCGGCGTAGCTGCCGGGCACGTAGAACCAGGCCACGCGGTCGCCGGCGGCGAGGTCGGACACCCCGTCGCCGACGGCCACCACCCGGCCCGCGCCCTCCACGCCCAGCGTCACCGGCGCGGCCCAGCCGCCCATGCCGGTCTCCCGGGCCCCGATGTCCATGTAGTTCACGCCGATGGCGGTCGGCGCGACGACGGCCTGCCCGGGGCCGGGAGTGGGGTCGGGAACCTCGGTCCAGGCCAGCACCTCGGGCCCACCGTGCCGTTCGATGTGAATTGTTCGCATGGCATCGAACTTAAGACGACAAAAATGGACCCGCAAGTACAGAACCTCAGCTCAGCAGGCTCTGCACCTCAGCCAGCTCGGCCGGCTTCAACGCCCCGAAAGCCAGCGCGCCGACGTTCTCCTCGACCTGGGCCACGGTCCGGCAGCCCGGGATCGGCACCGCCCGGTCGCACCGGGCCCAGATCCAGGCCAGCGCGCCCTGGGCCAGCGTGCGGCCGCCGGAGGTCAGCACCTCGCGCACGGCCTCGACCCGCTTGGCGAACTCCGGCGTCGGCTTGCCGTCCTTGAAGAACTGCATCCAGTCCGGCACCTTGTTGCGCACGTCGTCATCGGGCAGCGCCGCCGTGGCCCAGTCGCGGCCGGTCAGCAGCCCCATGGCCAGCGGCCCGCGGCACAGCATGGTCATGTTCTGGATCTCCAGCACCGGGTACAGGTCCGGCCGGTCGTGCAGCACGTTCATCTCGGCCTGCACGTAGGTGCCGAACACCGCCGCCCGCTCCGGGTCGTCGGTGCTCCAGCCGTAGGCCCGGATCAGCCCCTCCATGAGCAGGTCGTCGCAGGCCGACCGCAGCTCGGCGGCCTGCTCGAACGGCAGGTCGCCGATGTGGAGCTGGTAGATGTCGACGTGATCGGTGCCCAGCCGCCGCAGTGACTCCGTCAGCGCCCGGCGCATGTGCGCCACGCTGCCGTCGCGGCCGGTCATCTGCCGGGTGGCCGGGTCGAAGACGTTGCCCCACTTCGTGGCGATGCGGATCTCGTCCCGCCGCCCGGCGAAGACCTTGCCCAGCAGCTCCTCGGCGTGCCCGGTGCCGTACACGTCGGCGGTGTCGAACAGGGTCGCCCCCAGCTCGACGGCGCGCCGCAGCGCCCGCGCCGACTCCTCGTCATCGGTCGGCCCCCAGCCGACCGCCTGAGTGCCCGCCCAGAACGGACCGCCCATCGCCCACGTGCCAATGCCCAGACTCACCATGGGGCCGATCCAACCGCTTCGAGTGCACTCCAGGTCAATCTTCTTTTCGCCAGGGCACGCTCGGCAGCCCGGCAAGCTCGCGCAACGACCGGCAGCGCACCAGCTCGTCGTAGCGCTCGGCCAGGATGTGAGCCCGGATCCGCTGGGCCTGCGCGGTCGTGGGCAGCTCGCCGAGCAGCAGGAACGGCATGGTCAGCCGCCAGCCCTGCACGATCGTCTCGCGCTGCCGGTGCGGGGCCCGCAGCACCATCCGGGCCACCCGCATGGCGTGCTCGTTGCCGGTCATCCGGTCCGGGTAGCCCATGTGGTCCCAGGCCCAGCGCTGCTCGTCGGCGACCCGGCAGCGCAGGCAGGGCAGGTCGCCGGTGCCCAGCTCGGCCCCGCAGGCCGGGCAACGCAGCAGCGTCATCGCCACGTCGGTGCAGGTCCACGGCAGCTTGCCGACGTCCTCCAGCAGCACCAGCTCGGCCAGCTCCAGCTCCGGGATGCCGGACACCTCCACCAGCGGCCGCCAGTCCAGCGTCCAGAACTGGTCGACCAGTTCCGCGCACACCAGGCACATCGGGTAGCCGCGGCCGGCCAGTTCACCGCAGGCCGGGCAGTCGATGACCGCCGTCGGCCGGACGGCTCGCCGGGCGCCCGGTGGAAACGGTTGATCGTCTGCCACCGGCACAAGGTACGCGACCGAGGCTGGCAGGAATTGCCGGCACTCGCTAGCCTCGGGAGCCGACAACTGAACACACGCGGGAGCTCGCGCCACAAGCGGGCTGAGAGGGCGGCTGGATCCAGGTGATCCGGTGCCGCCGACCGCCTGAACCTGACTGGGTAATGCCAGCGTAGGGAGGAATCGCCATGACGTCGCTTGACGACCGTGTCCGGCCCACCGTGACCACGGGCCCCATCCAGGGTTCCCACAAGGTCTACGTCGACGGTCCGGACGGCACCCGGATCCCGATGCGCCGGGTGGCGCTCACCAATGGCGAACACCTTGACCTGTATGACACCTCCGGCCCCTACACCGACTCGGACACCGCGATCGACGTCCACAGTGGACTGTCGAAGCTGCGCGCGCCGTGGGTCGCCGAACGCGAGCCCGTCAACGGCGCGGTGACGCAGCTGGCCTACGCCAAGGCCGGCGTCATCACCAAGGAGATGGCCTTCTGCGCCGCCCGCGAGGGCGTCGACCCCGAGTTCGTGCGCAGCGAGGTGGCGATCGGGCGGGCGGTGATCCCGGTCAACCGCAACCATCCCGAGTCCGAGCCGGCCATCATCGGCAAGAAGTTCCTGGTCAAGATCAACGCCAACATGGGCAACTCGGCCGTCTCCTCGTCGATCGAGGAGGAGGTGGACAAGATGGTGTGGGCCGCCCGCTGGGGCGCGGACACCATCATGGACCTGTCCACCGGCAAGCGGATCCACGAGACCCGGGAGTGGATCCTGCGCAACTCGCCGGTGCCGGTCGGCACCGTGCCGATGTACCAGGCCCTGGAGAAGGTCAACGGGGATCCGACCAAACTGTCCTGGGAGGTCTACCGGGACACCGTGATCGAGCAGTGCGAGCAGGGCGTGGACTACATGACCGTGCACGCCGGCGTGCTGCTGCGCTACGTGCCGCTGACCGCCAAGCGGGTCACCGGCATCGTCTCCCGCGGCGGCTCGATCATGGCCGCGTGGTGTCTCGCGCACCACACGGAAAGCTTCCTGTACACCAACTTCGAGGAACTCTGCGACATCCTGCGGGCCTACGACGTGACGTTCTCGCTGGGCGACGGGCTGCGGCCCGGGTCCATCGCCGACGCCAACGACGCCGCCCAGTTCGCCGAGCTGCGCACCCTCGGCGAGCTCACGCACATCGCCCGGGCTCGCGACGTGCAGGTGATGATCGAGGGCCCCGGCCACGTGCCGATGCACAAGATCGTGGAGAACGTGCGGCTGGAGGAGGAGGTCTGCGGCGAGGCGCCGTTCTACACGCTCGGCCCGCTGGCCACCGACATCGCGCCGGCCTACGACCACATCACCTCGGCCATCGGCGCCGCGCAGATCGCCTGGGCCGGCACCGCGATGCTGTGCTACGTCACGCCCAAGGAGCACCTGGGCCTGCCCAACCGGGACGACGTGAAGACCGGCGTGATCACGTACAAGATCGCCGCGCACTCGGCCGACCTGGCCAAGGGCCACCCCAAGGCCCAGGAGCGCGACGACGCGTTGTCCAAGGCCCGCTTCGAGTTCCGCTGGACCGACCAGTTCAACCTGTCGCTGGACCCTGACACCGCGCGGTCCTACCACGACGAGACGCTGCCGGCCGAGCCGGCCAAGACCGCCCACTTCTGCTCCATGTGCGGCCCCAAGTTCTGCTCCATGCGCATCACCCAGGACGTGCGCAAGTACGCTGAGGAGCACAACTTGTCCTCTGTGGAGGCGATCGAGGCTGGGATGGCGGAGATGTCACAGGAGTTCGCGGCGCACGGCAAGCAGGTCTACCTTCCGGTAGTCGAGTCGTGAACACAGCGCCCACGCCGCGCGTACCGCGCGGGGCGAGTTCGCTCGTGACCGGTCTCTTCGCCTTGGCCGGAAAAATCGCTGAACAGATGCGATTTTCCCGGCCCGCAGCTCCAGAGACCGGCGCGAACTCGCGGAGTGACTGGTGACCAATTCAACTCCCCCTCGCGCGTTGACCATCGCCGGCACCGATTCCGGTGGTGGGGCGGGCGTGCACGCCGACTGCCGGACGTTCTTCGCCTGCGGCGTGCACGCCACCACCGCGGTCACCGCGGTCACCGTGCAGAACTCGGTCGGGGTCTCGGGTTTCCACGAGATCCCGCCCGAGGTGGTGGCCGCCCAGATCGAGGCCGTGGTCAGCGACATCGGCGTCACCGCGGCGAAAACCGGCATGCTGGCGTCGGCGGCGATCATCGAGGCGATCGCCGAGGTGATCGACAGGGTCGGCATCGGACGGGACCGAACGATCCCGTTCGTGGTCGACCCGGTGTCCGCGTCCATGCACGGCGACCAGCTGCTGCACGACAACGCCCTGGCCGGCCTGAAGAGTCTGCTGTTCCCGCGAGCATCGCTCGTCACGCCCAACCTGGACGAGGTGCGGCTGCTCACCGGCATCGACGTGACCAGCCGGGACATGATGCTGGACGCGGCCAAGGCGATGTACGACTTCGGGCCCCAGTGGGTGCTGATCAAGGCCGGCCACCTGCGCTCCGACCCGGAGTGCGTGGACATCCTCTACGACGGCGTGGCCGTCATCGAGCTGCCCGGGCCGCGCTTCGACGTCAACGACACCCACGGCAGCGGTGACACGCTGGCCTCGTCGATCACCTCGGCCCTGGCCAAGGGCGCGACCATGCCGGCCGCCGCCGAGTTCGGCAAGCGCTTCATCGTGCACTCGGTGCGCAACGCCTACCCGCTGGGCCAGGGCACCGGCCCGGTCTCCAACTTCTGGCGTCTCTCCGACGCCCCGATCTGAGCCTCCCTCACTGCGTGAAAGGACCATTTCGCTCGTCTGACGCGTGGAATGGTCCCTTCCAAACGCTGAGGGGTTGACGTCAGCTGACTGGTTGCGGTACGGCGGCTGCGGCGGCGTCGTAGGCGGCGCGGGAGCGCTTGATCTCGTCGAAGTTGGCCGCGGTCCAGTTGTTCAGCGCGATCAGGTAGCCGCTGATGCTCTCGCCCAGCGGCGTCAGCGCGTACTCCACGCTCGGCGGCGTGGTCGGGTAGACCTTGCGGCTGATCAGGCCGTCCCGCTCCAGGCTGCGCAGGTTCTGGGTGAGCACCTTGGGCGTGATGCCGGCCACCTCGCGCCGCAGCTCGCCGAACCGGTGCGGCCGCTGGGCCAACTTGCCGATCATCAGCGCGGTCCACTTGTTGGCCACCAGGTCCAGCACGTCCCGGCACGGACAGGCGAGAAGATACGGGTCCCAGGCGGTATCCATCAGGTACCTACTTTACAAATTAGTGCGTACTAGCGGATGTGTACCAGCTCCCACAGGATGACTGAGCAAGCATTCGAAGGGAAGGGACAGATCGAGATGCGAGTCGTGCGCCAGACCAAGCTGGGCGGCCCCGAGGTGCTGGAAGTGGTCGACGTGGAGCGGCCGGAGCCGGGACCGACAGAGATCCTGGTCCGGGTGCACGCGGCCGGCGTGAACCCGGTGGACTGGAAGACCCGCGAGCACGGCGTGTTCCTGGGGCAGCCGCCGTTCGTGCTGGGCTGGGACGTCTCCGGCACGGTCGAGCAGGTCGGCTTCGGGGTCAGCTGGCTTCAGCCGGGCGACGAGGTGCTGGGCATGCCGGCGTTCCCCAAGGAGGTCGGCGGCTACGGCGAGTTCGTCGTCGCCCCGTCGCGGCAGTTCGTGCGCAAGCCGGCCGGCCTGAGCCACTTCGAGGCCGCGGCGCTGCCGCTGGCCGGCCTGACCGCCTGGCAGGCCCTGATCGACGACGCCGACGTGCAGCCCGGCCAGAAGGTGCTGGTGCACGCCGCGGCCGGCGGCGTTGGCCACCTGGCAGTGCAGATCGCCAAGGCTCACGGCGCCTACGTCTACGGCACCGCCCGCACGGTGAAGCACGACTTCCTGCGGGGCATCGGCGTGGACGAGCCGATCGACTACACCACCGCCGACTTCACCGAGGTCGCCAAGGACGTCGACGTGGTCTTCGACCTGATCGGCGGCGACAACGCGCTGCGGTCGGTGGACGTGCTCAAGCCCGGCGGCACGGTGTTCGCGGTGCCCGGCGGCGTCGACGACGCGCTCGCGGCCAAGGCCCGGCAGCGCGGGGTGCGCGCCACCGGCATCCTCGTCGAGCCCGACCAGCGCGGCCTGCTGGCCCTGCTGGAGCTGATCGACGCCGGCCGCCTGACCGTGCGCGTCGACCAGGTGCTGCCGCTGGCCGAGGCCGGCAAGGCCCACGAGATCGGCGCGGCCAACCAGCTGACCGGCAAGCTCGTGCTGGACGTGGCCGGCAGCTAGACGTCCTCGGCCACCAGTTCCTCCAGCGCCGGCAGGGCGGCCGTGATCGCGGCCCGCTGCTGCTCGGTGAGCCGCTCCAATCGGTTGTGCAGCTCGTGCAGCCGATCGGAGCGGACCCCGGCCATGATCCGCTCCCCCTCGGCGGTGGCCCGCACCAGCGAGGCCCGGCCGTCCTGCGGGTCGGCCTCCCGCAGCACGAAGCCGGACTCGACCAGGGCGGCGATGATCCGGGACAGCGTGGGCGGGGCCACCCCTTCGCGAGCGGCCAGGTCGCCCAGCCGCATCGGGCCCTGGTAGGTCAGCGTGGCCAGGGCCGAGATCGAGCCCTGGCCGAGGCCGGGGGAACCGCTGCGGCGCAGGATCCGGGACAGCCTCCCGACCGCCAGGTACAGCCGCGTGGTCTCGTCGACCGTGGCCGTCGTCGTCGACATCGCCACGACACTCACTCCTCAGGTAGGTGGCACCTGCCGTTCATGATGACTCAGCGCGGCGGGCTGGACGCCTGGGCCCAGAAGCGTTGCGGAATTCTGCCGGCAAGTAGGGCCGAACGGCCGGCATCCACCGCCGCCCGCATCGCCGCCGCCATCCGCTCCGGGTCCTGGGCCCGGGTGACCGCGGTGGCCAGCAGCACCGCCGAGCAGCCCAGCTCCATGGCCAGCGCGGCGTCCGAGGCGGTGCCGATGCCGGCGTCCAGGATCACCGGCACCGAGGCCCGGGACACGATCAGCTCGATGTTGTGCGGGTTGCGGATGCCCAGCCCGGTGCCGATGGGCGAGCCCAGCGGCATCACGGCGGCGCAGCCGGCCTCCTCCAGCCGCAGCGCCAGCACCGGGTCGTCGTTGGTGTAGGGCAGCACCACGAAGCCGTCGTCGACCAGCTGCTGGGCGGCGTCGAGCAGTTCGACGGCGTCGGGCAGCAAGGTCCGGTCGTCGGCGACGACCTCCAGCTTCACCCAGTTGGTCTCCAGGGCCTCGCGGGCCATTCGGGCGGTGAGCACCGCCTCGGCCGCGGTCCGGCAGCCGGCGGTGTTCGGCAACGGCTCGATTCCCAGGCGGCGCAACAGGTCCAGCACGCCGGTGCCGCCGGCGGCGTCCATCCGGCGCAGCGCCACCGTGGTCAGCTCAGTGCCGGCGGCCAGCAGCGCCCGCTCCAGCACGGCCAGATTGGCCGCGCCGCCGGTGCCCATGATCAGCCGCGAGCCGAACTCGCGGTCGGCGATGACAAACGGGTCGTCCACGTCAGCCTCCCTGCACGGCGGTGAGCACTTCGACGCGGCCGCCGGGCGGCAGCGGTGTGTCCGGCCAGCCGGCCCGTGGCACGACCTCGCCGTCCAGCGCCACCGCGATGCCCCGGGGCGGGGCGTCGATGGCGGCCAGCGCGTCGGCGACGGTCGCCCCGTCGGCCAGCTCGCGCTCGGTTCCGTTGACCACGACCAGCATTCAGGTTCCCCCGTTCGTCACGGCGAGCAGTCGGCCTGGGTCGGCGGCGCGCGCCGGCTCCGGGGGTTCGCGTCCGGCGAGCAGGTCGACCACCGCCTCGGCGGTGATCGGGGCGAGCAGGATGCCGTTGCGGTGGTGGCCGGTGGCGGCCAGCAGGCCCGGCTCCAGCCAGCCCAGCAGGGGCAGGTTGTCGGGGCTGCCCGGACGCAGGCCGGCGGCGCATTCCACCACCGCGAACTCGCCGATGCCCGGCAGCACCCGCTCGGCGTCGCGCAGCAGGTCCCGGACGCCGCCGACCGTCACCTCGGTGTCGAAGCCGGCTTCGTACTGGGTGGCGCCGAGCACCAGGCCGCGGCCGTCCCTCGGCACGAGGTAGACCTGCCTGCCCTCGACCAGGGCCCGCACGGTCCGGGTCGGCGGATCGAGCGCGCCATCACGGGCCTTGAGCCGCAGCACCTCGCCCTTGACCGGCCGGACGACCTTCGCCAACCCCTCGTACAGGCCGCCGCTCCACGCCCCGGCGGCCAGCACCACCGTGTCGCAGTGCACGGTGGAACCGTTGGCCAGCAGCACTTCCCCGGCGCTGACGCTCTTCGCGGCGACGGCGATCGGCTGCACGCCGACGTCCACCGCCGCCTTGCGCAGCGAGGCCAGCAGCACTCTGTTGTCCACGGCCAGATCCCCGGGCACCAGCAGTCCACTTCGGACGGATGTGCCCAGCGACGGCTCCAGCTGGCGGGTCTGGCGCGCGGTGACCCGTTCCACCGCACGGCCGAGCCGGGCCAGGTAGTCGGCCACGCCGTCGAGTTCCTCGCGGTCGGCCGCGTCCACCGCGACCACCAGGGTTCCCTCGGCACGCAGGCCGCCACGTTTGTCCAGCCGGGCGGCGAATTCCGGCCAGCGGTCCAGCGACGCGCTGCCCAGCGCCAGCACGTGCTCCTCGCCCGGCCACGCCTCGGTGACCGGCGCGAGCATGCCGCCCGCCACCCAGGACGCGCCGGACCCCGGCGCGGCGTCGATCAGCTGCACTTCATGGTGATCCTCGGCGGCCGCCCACGCGACCGACAGACCGACGACCCCACCACCGACAACGGCGATCTTCAAGACACATCACGCTCCCTGCGCCGGCATGACCCGGATCAGGTTCGACGGTCAGAGCTGGCAAGCTCCCTCTCAGCCCGGTTCCTCCAGGCTCCCGTGCGGACCACTGGGATCTACCGTAGCACCCGTGCCAGGACTGGATGGAGAACAGATCAGGAAGCGGCTCGCGGACGCACGGCTGTACCTGTGCACCGACGCCCGCACCGCCACCGGGGACCTCGCGTCCTTCGCCGACGCCGCGCTCGCCGGCGGCGTGGACGTCATTCAACTGCGGGACAAGGGCATGGAGGCCAAGCCCGAACTCGCCGCGCTGGAGATCCTCGCCGAGGCCTGCGCCCGCCACGGCGCGCTGCTGGCCGTGAACGACCGGGCCGACGTCGCCGTCGCCGCCGGGGCCGACGTGCTGCACCTCGGGCAGGACGACCTGCCGGTGCCGCTGGCCCGCCGCGTCGCCGGCGACGACATCGCCATCGGCCGGTCCACCCACGACTTCGCGCAGGCCGACGCCGCGGCCGTGGAGCCGGGCGTGGACTACTTCTGCACCGGCCCCTGCTGGCCCACCCCGACCAAGCCCGGCCGGCCGGCGCCCGGACTGGATCTGGTGCGCCATGTGACGTCGAAGCGGCCCTGGTTCGCCATCGGCGGCATCGACCTGGGCCGGCTGGACGAGGTGCTGGCGGCCGGGGCCCGGCGGATCGTGGTGGTCCGGGCCATCACCGACGCCGAGGACCCCCGCGCCGCCGCCCAGGAGCTGAAGTCCCGCCTCTGACTCGGAAACCCATCTGAGTGGCTCACTTGGTCGCAAGGCCAAGTGAGCCACTCAGGTGCGGCACAAACGTCACATGAGCTACTCACGTGGGAAGAAAGAACCCCGGCGGCCGGGCGCAGGGAGGCCGGCCGCCGGGGCAGGTGGGCTTGCAGGGGGTGCCCACCCGGGAATCAGCTCGTCACGAGCCGAAGTCCGTAGGCGTTCAGCGCCGGGTTGACCGGGCTGAAGTAGGTGGTGCCGCCGCGGGTGCAGTCGCCGGAGCCGCCGGAGGTGACGCCCTGGGCCTGGTTGCCGCTGATCCACGCGCCGCCCGAGTCGCCAGCCTCGGCGCAGACGTTTGTCCTGGTCAGACCGGTGACGGTGCCCTCGGAGTAGACCACGGTCTGGTTCTTGGCCTGGATGGTGCCGCAGTGCCAGCCGGTGG
The DNA here is from genome assembly GCF_018263855.1 of Kutzneria sp. CA-103260. Taxonomy (GTDB): domain Bacteria; phylum Actinomycetota; class Actinomycetes; order Mycobacteriales; family Pseudonocardiaceae; genus Kutzneria. Next base: position 8,311,703 of record NZ_CP073318.1, read on the forward strand.
TGGAGCCGGACCGGCAGACCGCGGCGCCGACGGCGGCCTCGGCGGAGCCCTTGACCGCCACGGTGCCGCCGCCGTTGGCCACGACCCCGGACAGCGTCCACTGGCCGCTGCTCACGTCGACCCGGCCGTAGTCCCCGCCGGTGCCGAAGTGGCTGCCGTTGAGCCGACCGAGTGAAACTTGGTTGTACCCGAATGCCGCACCGCCGCCGGCGGTGCAGTGCCCGGCGGTCACGAAGTGTTTGCCGCCGGCGGCGTCGGTCGCGCTGAATCCGACCGAGCACCGGAAGTTCGAGCCGTACCAGGCGTCACCGCCGCGGACGGCATAGAGCGGTCGCGGTCGCTCGCTGACGGTCTCCGCGCGGGCGGCCGGGCCGGCGGTGGCGACGAAGGCGTCGGTGGCCGGCGAACGGTCCAGAACCTGAACCACAACCTGGTCGGTCGGCAGGTCGACGTACCAGCCGACAACCCCGGCCGGGACCGCTCGGGTCCGCAGCCCGTCGGCTGCCGCGGCCAGTTGTGCGTCCGATCGGGTGACGACCCTCGCCTCGACACCCGCCGCGGCCAGCCTCGGCACGGATGTGATGTCGGTCACCGCCACGACGGCCTTGCCGGCGGCGGAATCGAACCAAGATCCGGCGAAGATCGACCCGAGGACTGTGCGCAGGGTTGCGACCTGCGCTTCGGCACGATCCTGCTGGGCGAACAACTCCCTCGCCCGACCGGGTGACAGACCCAGATCCCGTTGCAGCGCGCTCGCTACATCGGGTGATATGACCACACCATTCGTGGACGTATCGACAGAGACGGGCGCAGAAGTCGCGGCTGCCGGTACGCTGACAGTAGCGGCGAGGCCGATGGACAACAGGGCAGCGCCGGTGATCCGAGCCGCATGAGTGCGGTTCATCAGACGTCTCCCTCATCTTCGGATGCGGGGACTCGGGAGTGGCGGTTGCAGGGACCCCTTCCCGAGCCTTTCAGGGGGACGGGCGGTGGGGCGGCGGCAGGGGTCGCCCCACCTTCCCCCCACTTCTGACTCTCCGGGGTTCAGCCGTCACCGCTGCCACAAATCCCTCCCCCACGCGACGCCTCGCCGAACGTTGTTCGGTGAACAGTCCGATCGGGCGCAAAGCGTGTCACACCCGCCGCCCGCCTGGGTACGACGAGTAGCGGTTAACAGTTGACGTTTAAGTAACGCCACGCGGATTTGCTGTTCCATACCGCCGGCCGCGACCGGTTGCCCGTCCGGACACCGCCGTGACCGCTCAGCCATCCGGCCGCAGCCGAGTTGATCTTTTCGGCGGCGGCCGGCCTGGCCCCTGGCGCGCCGCGCCGACAGCGGCTAGCTCGCCCCGGGCGGCGGGCCGCCGCTGGTGCTGGTCGACTGCTGCTGGGTCGTCGTCGTGACGGTTGTCGCCGACGACGGTGTGGTCGTCGGCTCGGACGACGTGCTCGACGACGGTGGCGGCGTGCTCGATGTCGTGGTCGGCGCGGTGCTCGACGTGGTCGTGGTGGAGGTGCTGGTCGGCGCGGTGCTCGTCGGGTGCGGCGCGCTGGTCTGCCCCGGCTGCCCGAACAACGCGCCCACGGTGGTGCGCTGGCCGTTGCCGGAGCTGGCTTGGCCGCCGACCAGCTCGACCACCGTCAGCACACCCATGCCCAGCACGAAGGCGACCACCGTGGCGGCGACCATCTTCGGCCACCGGCGCTTGCCGGTCTCCTGCTTGGGCGGCTCGACCATCAGCCGGACGGTCTCGGCGTCATGGGACGCGCCGGCTGGCGGCTCCTCCTGCTTGATCCGGGACGTGACCCGGTCCTTGGCGGCATGAATCGAACGCTCGTACATGGCCGTGCCCACGGTGCCGACCACACTGGCCAGCCCGGCGCCGGCGACGGTGCCCGCGACCCCTAGTTTCGACCCCAGTACGGCCGCGGTGACAGCCGCCAGGGCGCCCGCCGTGACCTGCGTCGGCTTGATGTCCAGCCGATTCGTGCCGTTCTCCTTGTCCTTGTGCTCGCTCATCGCTCCCAATCCCCTACCGCACTACCAACGCACCAGACGTGGCGGACACTCCCCGGGTTGGGCGATCGTGAGCACGAACACCCCGCTCAGTCCACTGTGGACGATCGTTGCGGCACCACGTGGGTCGGCGGCCCTTCCACACCGCAGTGCAGGCAATCGCCCGGATGCGGGGAATCCTCGACAACCGCCGGCGGCGACGGCTGGCCGAGCACCTTGTTGTCGATGAAAAAGGCGATCAGGCCGCCGGCCACCGCGGCGATCGCGCAAATCAGCAGGGCCATCTGCCAGCCGGCGGTCAGCGCGGTCGGATCGGCGTACTTCTCGCCGGTGATGCCGGCCGCCGCCGGCAGCACGGCCACCGCGAGCAGCGAACCGGTCCGGGCCACCGCGTTGTTCACGCCGGAGGCGACGCCGGCGTGCCGGTCGGGCGCGGCGGCCAGCACGGTCGCCGTCACCGGGGCGACCGCGCACAGCAGGCCGAAGCCGAACACCACGACCCCGGGCAGCACGCCCGTGAGGTAGGAGGCGCCCGGCACGGCCCAGCGCAGCATCAGCATGCCCACGCCGACCAGGATCGGGCCGACGATCAGCTGCAGCCGCGGGCCGATGCGCTGGGCCAGCTTCCCGGACTGGGCCGACAGCAACAGCATGATCACCGTGATCGGCAGCCCGGCCAGGCCGGCCAGCACCGGCGGGTAGTGCAGGGACACCTGCAGCTGCATCACCATCAGCATCATCACGCCGCCCAGGGCGGCGTAGAGCAGGAACGTCAGCAGGTTGGCCACGGTGAACGTGCGGTTGGCGAACAGGTCCGGCGGCACCAGCGGGTCGCGCTCACGCACCTGGAGCACGCAGAACGCGGCCAGCCCCAGCACGCCGACGACCAGCGCGACCAGCACCACCGGATCGCCCATGCCGCGGGACGGCCCCTCGACCAGCGCCCCGGTGATGCCGGCCAGCCCCAGCGCGCACAGCACTGTGCCGCTCACCTCGGGGCGGCCGGTCATGGTCGTGTCGCGGGACTCGGGCACGTAGCGCCGGCACAGGTAGACGCACAGGAACGCGACCGGCACGTTGATCAGGAAGGCCAGCCGCCACGACCAGGCCTGGATGAGCAGGCCGCCGACCAGCGGCCCGACCGCCGTGGCCACGCCGCCCAGCCCGGACCACGCGCCGATGGCCCGGGCCCGGTCGTCGTGGGCGAAGGCCGACTGCAGGATGGCCAGCGATCCCGGGGTCAGGAGCGCCCCGCCAACGCCCTGCAGCACCCGGGCGGCCACCAGGACCCCGGTGGTGGGCGCCGCGCCGCACAGGACCGAAGCCAGGCCGAACCAGATCACTCCCACCTCGAACATGCGGCGCCGGCCGTAGCGGTCGCCCAGCGAGCCGGCCACCAGGATCAGCGACGCCAACGCGAGCAGGTAGCCGTCGAGCACCCACTGCAGCCCGGTGACCGAGGCGCCGAACTCGGCGCCGATCTTGGGCAGGGCGACGTTCACGACAGTCCCGTCCAGCATCGCCATGCCCGAGCCGCAGACGGTGGCGGCGAGCACGCCCCGGGCCTGCGCGCTGCCCCAGCGCACACCCGTCGACGGATAGCCCATGGTGGTCATGGCAGCACCGTGCTCCCGCCACCCGGCCCGACGCAAGTCGGATGCAACCAAGTCCGCCTTCGCTGCACATACAGGGAATTTCCCCGCCCTCACCGGATTCGTCCTTCCCAGCGCCGCGCGGGTGTGACTAGCGTCCGCCACATGGCCGAAACGCGAGCACTCCGCAGTCACGGCTGGTTCGGCGACCAGGGCGTGCTGGGCTTCACCCACCGCTCCTGGCTGCGCAACCAGGGGCATCCCGACCACGCCTTCGACGGCCGGCCGGTGATCGGCATCTGCCAGACCGCCAGCGACCTCACGCCGTGCAACGCGCACCTGCGGGAGACCGCCGAGCACGTCAAGCGGGGCGTGTACGAGGCCGGCGGGCTGCCGATGGAGTTCCCGGTGACCTCGCTCGGCGAGATCCTGATGCGGCCGACCACCATGCTGTTCCGCAACCTGGTCTCGATGGACGTCGAGGAGACGCTGCGGGCCAACCCGCTGGACGGCGTGGTGCTGCTGACCGGCTGCGACAAGACCACGCCGGCGCTGCTGATGGGGGCGGCCAGCGTGGACCTGCCGACGATGGTGGTGGGCGGCGGCCCGATGCTCAACGGCCGGTTCCGCGGCAAGCAGCTGGGCTCCGGCACCGATGTCTGGCGGTTCGCCGACGCCCGTCGCACCGGCGCGATGTCCCAGGCCGACATGAACGCCGCCGAGGCCTGCATGTCCCGGTCGGCCGGCCACTGCAACACCATGGGCACCGCGTCCACGATGGGCTGCTGGGCCGAGTCGATGGGGCTGTCGCTGCCCGGCATGGCAGCGCTGCCGGCGGTGGACTCGCGCCGCAAGGCGATGGCCCACCTGACCGGCATCCGGATCGTGGACCTGGTGCGCGAGGACGTGCGGATGTCCTCGATCGCCACCCGGCAGGCGCTGGAGAACGCCGTCGTGGTGAACGCGGCGATCGGCGGCTCCAGCAACTTCGCGGTGCATCTGCTGGCCCTGGCCGGCCGGCTGGGCGTGACTTTCGACCTGGACGACCTGGATCGGCTGGGCCGGTCGGTGCCGCTGCTGGTCGACCTGATGCCGGCGGGCCGGTTCCTGATGGAGGACTTCTGCTACGCCGGCGGCCTACCGGCGGTGCTGCGCGAGCTGGGTGACCGGCTGCCGCACCCGGACGCGATCACCGTGACCGGCGGCACGGTCGCCGAGAACGTGGTCGACGCCGAGGTGTTCGACCGCGAGGTGATCCGCACCGCGACCGATCCACTGCGGACGGACGCCGGACTGGCCGTGCTGCGCGGCAACCTGGCTCCGGACGGGGCGATCATCAAACCGGCCGCCGCGTCACCGTCCCTGCTGCAACACGTCGGCCGTGCGGTGGTCTTCCATGGTGTCGAGGACCTGCACGCCCGCATCGACACTGTCGAATGCGACCGGGACAGCGTGTTCGTGCTGACCGGGGTCGGCCCCCGCGGCTTCCCCGGCATGCCCGAGGTCGGCAACTTCGGGCTGCCGCGCAAGCTGCTGGAGTCCGGTGTGGACGATGCCGTGCGCATCTCCGACGGCCGGATGAGCGGCACCGCCTTCGGCACGGTGGTGCTGCACGTGGCCCCGGAGTCCGCGGTCGGCGGGCCGCTGGCGCTGGTCCGCGACGGCGACCTGATCGAGCTGGACGTGGCCGGCCGCCGGCTGCACCTGGCCGTGGACGACGGCGAACTCGCCGCCCGCAGGGCGGCGTGGACTCCGCCGCCCCGCGCGGCCGAGCGCGGCTGGGTGCGGCTGTACGTGGACCACGTCGGCCAGGCCGACCGCGGCGCCGACCTGGACTTCCTGGTCGGCGGCTCGGGCGCGCCCGTGCCGCCGGGAAACCACTGATGCGCCTCAGTCGCTGGGCCGGTTCAGCGTGGCCACGAACTTGTACCGGTCGCCCCGGTACACCGAGCGCACCCACTCCACCGGGTTGCCCTCGGTGTCGAAGGAGTGCCGGGACAGCAGCAGCATCGGCAGGCCGATGTCGGCGCCGAGCAGCTCCGCCTCCTCGGGCGTGGCCAGCGCGGTCTCGATGGTCTCCTCGGCGTGGCCCATCTCCACCCCGAAGCGCTCGCGCAGCACCTGGTACAGCGAGCCGCCGGAGCTGACGTAGCGGCGCAGCCCGCGGAACCGTCCCAGCGCCAGGTGGGTCGTCTCCAGGGCCATCGGCTCGCCGTCGGCCAGCCGGAGCCGGTGCAGCCGCAGGACCTTGGCCCCGGCCCGCACGCCGAGGTAGCGGGCCAGCTCGGCGTCGGCCGCCTCCTCGGATGCCTCCAGCAGCCGGGAGGACGGCTGGCGGCCCTGGGCCAGCATGTCCTGTGTGTACGAAGACAGCTGCAACCGCTGCGCCACCTTGGGTTCGGCGGCGAAGGTGCCCTTGCCCTGCACCCTCAGCAACCGGCCTTCCACCGTCAGTTCGGCAAGCGCTTGCCGAACCGTGGTGCGCGAGACGTCGAAGTCGGCCGCGAGCGAGCGTTCCGTCGGTATCGGCGACCCCGGCGGCATGGATCGCAGCAGGTCGAGCAGATGCCGCTTGAGACCCCAGTACTTGGGTTCACGCTGCGCACGCGACCGCAACCCGGCGTCGCCGCCGGCCGGTGAGGTTTCGAGCATGGCCTCCTCCTAAACTTCCGCCCACTCCCCAGCGAACAGGATGCCTTGTCAACCGCTGCCTGTGCGATCACACCCCCGGTCATTCGTCCGATGACTTTGCAACGGTCTCGCAACGACCTTGACATCGAGTGTGGCACGGCACACCCTTTTTCCTCATTGGTCTACACCAAATTGGTCTGCACCAGACAAGCTCGTCCGGCAGGTGAGCCGGGGTGGAAGGGCGGAAACCGTGCTGCGTAAGAGTGGGCTGCGGAGAAAGTGGATCGTGGCGGCGGTAGGCGTCGCCGCGGTGTCGATGGTGGCAGCCGGTTGCGGCGGCGGCTCCAGCAGTGGCAGTGGTGACAGCAAGACCCTCACGGTCTGGCTGATGAGCGGCTCGGCGCCGGACCCCATGGTCGCCGGGATCGACAAGGACTTCGAGGCGGCCCACCCGGGCGTCAAGGTCAACTACCAGGTCCAGCAGTGGAACGGCATCGGCCAGAAGCTGACCACGGCGCTGACCGGCACCAGCGGCGGCCCGGACGTGATCGAGCTGGGCAACACGCAGGTGGCCCAGTACAGCTCGCAGGGCACCCTGCTGGACGTCAGCGACTCCGTGAACGACCTGAACGGCAGCCAGTGGCTGTCGGCGCTCAAGGACGAGGGCGCGTGGGACGGCAAGCAGTACGGCGTCCCGTTCTACGCCGCCAACCGCGTGGTCATCTACCGCACGGACCTGTTCCAGCAGGCCGGCATCACCGCGCCGCCGACCTCGAACGACGAGTGGCTGTCCGACCTGACCAAGCTCAAGGGTCTGTCCGGCATCGACCCGCTGTACCTGCCCGGCCAGGACTGGTACGTGTGGCTGTCCTTCCTCTGGGACCAGGGCGGTGACCTGGCCACCGGCAGCGGCGCCAACTGGAAGTCGGCGATCAACTCGCCGGCCGGCAAGGCCGCGTTCAACTTCTACAAGCAGCTGGGCGACACCTCCGGCACGTCCGCGCCCAAGGACGCCGACGAGGCCACCCCGCAGCAGTCCGACGTGGTCGCCAAGGGCAGCACCGCCAGCTTCATCGGCTTCGGCTACGAGCTGGCCGCGGTGGAGAAGGCGAACCCCGACCTGAAGGGCAAGTTCGCCGCGTTCCCGATCCCGTCCAAGACCGCGGGCCAGACCGCGCCGGTCTTCCTCGGCGGCTCCGACCTGGCCATCCCGGCCAACAGCAAGAACGCCGACCTGGCCAAGGACTGGCTGAAGCTGGAGACCAGCGCCAAGTACCAGTCGCAGCTGGCCGCCAACGGCTCGGTGCCGGGCACCTCGACCGACACCAGCGCGCTCAACAGCACCGAGACCGGCAAGGCGATGGCCGCCGGCGCCAAGAACGGCAAGGCCACCCCGATCACCCCGAAGTGGGCCGCGGTCGAGGCGGACAACCCGATCAAGGCCGCGCTGACCGCGTTCCTCACCGGTCAGAAGAGCGTCGACCAGGCCGTCGGCGACGCGGACGCCGCCATCAACAAGACGTTGCAGTCGGCGAGCTGATCTGGTGTCGGTGACGACGAAGGCCGCGGTGCCGGCGGGGACCACCCCGCCGGCACCGCGTTCCACTGTCTCGGGCGGTGGGTCCGGGTTCGGCAAGCTGGTGCGCCGGCTGTTCAGCCAGCGCTCGCTGCCGTACCTGCTCCTGCTGCCGGCCACGGCCACCATCCTGGTGATGCTCGGCTGGCCGGTGCTGTCCGTGGTCCTGACCAGCTTCCAGAAGCTCGACCTGGGCGAGCTCGCCTCGGGCCGGGTCGTCTGGAACGGTCTGGAGAACTTCCGGACGATCCTGTCCGACTCGGAGTTCTGGCAGATCACCCTGCGCACCGTGCTGTTCACCGCGGCCTGCGTGGTCTGCACCGTCGGCGGCGGCCTGCTGGTGGCGCTGCTGATGAAGCACGTGTACGGCTGGGTGCGGGTGGTGCTGCAGCTGGCCCTGGTGCTGGCCTGGGCAATGCCCATCCTGGCCGCGACCACCGTGTTCCAGTGGATGTTCGACCAGAACTACGGGATCCTGAACAAGACCCTGGTCGAGCTGGGTTTCACCGGCTTCTACCACTACTCGTGGTTCCAGACCGGGCTGAGCACGATGACGGTGATCGTCATCCTGATCACCTGGCAGGGCATCCCGTTCGTGGCCTTCACCCTGTACGCCGGCGTGCTGGGAGTGCCGGCGGACCTGTACGAGGCCGCGGGCCTGGACGGCGCGAGCAGCTGGCAGACCTTCCGCGCGGTCACCTGGACCGCGCTGCGGCCGCTGGTCAACGTGGTGATCTTCCTGTCCCTGCTGTGGGACTTCAAGGTGTTCACCCAGGTGTGGGCCATCCGCCAGGGCGGTCCCGACGGCGGCAGCCAGACGCTGCCCACGCTGCAGTACCTCAAGGGCATCGCCACCAGCCACTTCGGCGCGGCGGCGGCGGTCAGCGTGATCATGATCCTCTGCCTGGTCGTGCTCACCGCCCAGAACCTGCGGCTGATGCTGCGCACCGAGGAGGTGGACTGACATGGGGCAGACCAAGAAGCGGCTGGTCTCGGTGGTCGGCCTGCTGGTCGCGGTGCTGTTCGCGTTCCCGATCTACTGGATGGTCGCCACCGCGCTCAAGCCGGCCAACCAGCTCCTGTCCGACAGCTACGACCTGGTGCCGCTGGGCGTCACGTTCCAGCACTTCATCGACGGCATCAGCAAGAAGGGCTTCCTCAACTCGCTGGAGAACAGCCTGATCGTGGCCCTGGCCGCGGTGGCCTTCGCGCTGGTCGCCGGCCTGCTGGCGGCGGTGCCGCTGGCCCGGCTGCGGTTCCGCGGGCGCAAGGGCTTCCTGCTGCTGGTGCTGGTGGCCCAGATGGCGCCGTTCGAGGCGCTGCTCATCCCGATGTACCTGATGATCCGCTCGTTCGACCTGCTCAACGCCCTGCCCGGGCTGATCCTGGTCTACTTCGCGGCCGCCCTGCCGTTCACCGCGTGGACGCTGCGCGGCTTCGTCAAGGGCATCCCGGTCGACCTGGAGGAGGCCGCCATGGTCGACGGCTGCGGCCGGTGGGCGGCGTTCCGCCGGGTCACGCTGCCGCTGCTGGGCCCCGGCCTGGTCGCCACCTCGGTGTTCAGCTTCGTCACCGCGTGGAACGAGTTCCTGTACGCGCTGACGTTCCTGCAGGACCCCGGCAACGTCACGCTGCCGGTGTGGCTGTCCAGCTTCGTCTCGGTGTTCGGGACGGACTGGGGCGGCGCGATGGCGGCCTCGACGGTGTTCACCATCCCGGTGCTGGTCTTCTTCCTGTTCGTGCAGCGCAACCTGGTCTCGGGGGTGACCGCCGGCGCGGTCAAGGGCTGAGCCCGCTGAAGGGCCCCTGGGGGCCGCCGATGGACTACCGTCGAGACCACGTCGGATCTGGGCCGCCGCCACAGGACCCTGAGACCCAAGGAGCACGATGACCCGCCAGACCGAACCGTCGGCCGGGCAGCACATGAGTGCCGAGGTCGCCGCGCAGCCCAAGATCTTCGCCGATCTCGTCGCCCGGCGCGGCGAGATCGCGGAGATCGCGGCGCAGGTGTCCGCGCGGCGGCCCCGTTTCGCCCTGCTGGCCGCCCGCGGCTCCAGCGACCACGCGGCGCTGTACGCCAAGTACCTCATCGAGGTGCTGCTGCAGCTGCCGGCCGGGCTGGTGTCGCCGTCCACGACCACGCTGTACGGAGCCCAGCCCGATCTCACCGACGTGCTGCTGATCTCGGTCAGCCAGAGCGGCGGCTCCCCCGACCTGCTGGAGGTCACCGAGTCGGCGCGGGCCCGCGGCGCGCTGACCGTGGCCGTCACCAACACGCCCGACTCACCGTTGAACAACGCCGCCGAGCTGTCGGTGGACGTCGGCGCCGGCCCTGAGCTGGCCGTCGCCGCCACCAAGACGTACTCCGCGACGCTGCTCGCGCTGTACCTGCTCATCGACGCCGTGCGGGGCGGCTCCGGCGAGCACGCCGCGCCGCTGGGTGAGCTGGCCCAGCGGACCCTGGACGACTCGGCCGCCGCCGTGCAGGAGGCCGTGCAGCGGTTCCGCTTCGTCGACCGGGTGCTCACCACCGGTCGGGGCTACTCGTCGGCCACCGCCGCCGAGGCCGCCCTCAAGCTGGCCGAGACCAGCTACCTGTCGGCCCGCTCCTACAGCGGGGCCGACCTGCTGCACGGGCCGGTCGCCGCCGTCGACGCCGAGACCGGGGTGCTGGCCATCACCAGCGCCGGCAAGGGCGGGGCGGCGATGAGCGAGGTGCTGGACGTGATCCACTCCCGTGGGGCCGACGTCTTCGCCGTCGGCTCGGCCGCCTCCCGGGTCTCCGCCGCCCTGCGCATCCCGGTGGCCGAGACCGCCGAGGAGGTCGCCCCCGTGCTGGAGGTCCTGCCCATCCAGCGCCTGGCCCTGGGCCTGTCGCTGGCCCGCGGCGGCGACCCCGACAGCCCCCGCGGCCTCAACAAGGTGACCAAGACTCGCTGACGTCAGAACGTGAGGCTCGCTCCGGTCGGAGCGAGCCTCATTCGCGTCCGCCGAACTGCCAGTTGTGGACCTCGATGTCGGCATACCGACCCGGGGTCAGGACGGCGCCGGCCGCATCCGCGTCGGACGCCCGGAGCAACGCCGCCGTACCCAGCCAGGTGTCACCGTCATCGGCCAGCAGCGGCCCGTACGCGATCAGCCCGTCCAGGTCGGGCGCGGCGAGGTCGGCGGCCTCCCCGGTACCGAGGCCGAGCACCAGGTAGCGGTTGCCGCCGGTCCGGCCGCCCGGGAACTCCCACATCGTGCGCCCCAGCGTGTTGCGCCACCGGCGCAGCAGCACGTCCCGGTACACACCGGCCTGGTAGTTCGGCTCGTCGAAGGCGAACGCGCGGGCGGCAGCGGCGTTCGGCAGGTCGAGGATGTGCACGCTGCCGGTGGCCGTGTCCATGTCGTCGGCGAGGGTCGGGCCGCGGGCGATCATCTCGGCCGCGAACCCGTCCATGTACGACCAGTGCGCTTCGAGCAGTTCGTCACGCAGTGCCCCGGAATCGGGCCGGTCGCGGTGATAGCAGAGAAACTCCACGCCGCAGTCCTACCACCGAGTCCGTGCGCGGCAATGCTAATTGCCGGCAGTGGCCAGTTCCGCGTAGTCGTCGACCTCGGCGTCGAAGGCGACCTCGCCGTCCACCCAGACCTTGCGGGGGCGCAGGTCGTCGTCCCACCACACCAGGTCCGCGACCGCGCCGGGGGCGATGCGGCCCAGCCACTTCTCGCCGATGACGTCGGCCGGGGTGCGGGTGGCGGCGATCAGAGCGTCCCGTTCGGACACTCCCAACGAGACGATGTTGCGCACCGCGCGGTCCAGGGTCAGGGCGCTGCCGGCGATGGTGCCGTCGGGCGAGCGCGGCACGCCGGCCTCGGTGAGCAGCACGTCGGCCCCGCCGAGGCGGTAGCGGCCGGGCGGCATGCCGGCCGCGGCGACGGCGTCGGTCACCAGGGCGACGCGTGGGCCGGCAGCGGCGAACACGAGCTTGCAGATCGGGCCGACGACGTGCGCGAGGTCGGCGATCAGGCCGAGGATGAACCGGTTGTCGGTGAGGGCGATGCCCGGCACGCCAGGTTCCCGGTGCGTCAACGGGCTCTGCGCGTTGAACAGGTGCGTCACCATCGAGGCGCCGGCATCCGCGGCGGCGATGGTCTGGGCCGCGGTCGCGTTGCTGTGGCCCACCGACACCACCACGCCGGCGTCCACGAGGCGGCGCACCGCGTCGAGGCCGCCCGGCATCTCCGGGGCCAGGGTGACGATGCGCAGCGCCGCCGCGACGATCTCGTCGGCCAGCAACTGGTCCAGGTTGGCCGGCTCGGGGGCCACCATCAGGCCGGCGTCGTGCACGCCGTGCCGCACCGGCGACAGGAACGGGCCTTCCAGGTGCAGGCCGAGCGGCCGGGCCACACCGGCGGCCGGCAGCGTCTGCGCGGCCGCGACCACGGCGTGGGCCTGGCGCAGCACGGTCGGCACCGGGGCCGTGATCAGCGTGGGCAGGAACCGGGTGACGCCGGTGGAGGGCAGCGACTCGGCCACGGTGCGCAGCGCCGCCGCGTCCGTGTCGGCGAAGTCCACGCCGAAGGCGCCGTTGATCTGGACGTCGACCAGGCCCGCGGTGAGCAGGCCGGTGGATAGCACCTCGGTCGCGCCAGCGTGGCCGTCGACGACGTCGACAAAACGGCCGCCCTTGATCCGCACCGCGACCGGGCCGGTCATGGCCCCGTCGACAAGTGCTCGTGGCGCTGCGACTACGGCGTCCAAGTTGCCCTCCATTGGTCCAGACCATTAGACGGTACGGGCCCCGGCGGTCGACGTCCAGTCAATCATCCACTAAATGACCTGAGTTTTGGTCATTTCCTGACAGGATACTCCGTTCGGCGGGCCGGTTCACCCCGTTGTCATGTCCACGATCACGATCGGACACGTCATGACGCATACTGGTGACGAAACATCCGAGGTCTGGCGAAACGATTAGAGGCGGTCGTGGCAGTCACCGACGACGCGATCCTGCGCGTGAAGGAGATGATCGTCTCCGGGGAGCTCAAGCCGGGCGACCGGCTGCCCCGGGAGGCGGACCTGGCCGAGCGCCTGGGCCTGTCGCGCAACTCGCTGCGCGAGGCCGTGAAGGCGTTGTCGCTGGTCAGGGTGCTGGACGTGCGTCAGGGCGACGGCACCTACGTGTCCAGCCTGCGGGCCGACGACCTGCTCGGCGCGCTGTCGTTCGTGCTGGACCTGCACCGCGGCGAGGACTCCGTGCTGGAGGTGCTGGAGGTCCGGCGCATCCTGGAGCCGGCCGCCGCCGCGATGGCCGCCCAGCGCATCGACGACCAGGAGGTCGCCGCCCTGCGGGAGCTCTGCGACGCCGCGGCCGCCGCCGAGTCCGTCGAGGAGCTCGTCGAGCACGACCTGGAGTTCCACCGCCGGGTCGTGCAGGCCTCCGGCAACGCCTACCTGGCCCAACTGCTCGACTCCCTGGCCGGGCCGACCGTGCGGGTGCGCATCTGGCGGGGCATCACCCAGGCCAGCGCCGTCGACCGCACCGTCGCCGAGCACCGGGCCATCGTCGACGCACTGGCCGCCCGTCAGACCGAGCTGGCCCGCTCGTGGTCGACCGTGCACGTCGCCGGCGTCGAGCAGTGGCTCAAAGACCTGGCGTGATCCCGTAGATCCGGGCCGCCGTTCCGCCCCAGACGGCGTCCCGCTCGGCCTCGCTCAGTCCCTCCGTCAACTGCTCTGTCGCCTCCACCACCTGCACGTACGTGGCGTGCAGCAGGCACACCGGCCAGTCCGAGCCGAACATCACCCGGTCCGGGCCGAACGCCGCCAGCACCACCTCCGTGTACGGCCGCAGGTCCTCGACCGACCACTGCTTGCTGGCCTCCGTCACCAGGCCCGACAGCTTGCACGTCACGTTCGGCAGCTCCGCCAGCTCTCGCAACCGCGTCGCCCAGGGCTCCAGCTCGCCCGTGGTGATTGGCGGCTTCGAGCAGTGGTCCAGCACAAAGCTCGTCTCCGGCAACGCTGTGACCGCCGCGACCGCGGCCGGCAGCTGGTGCGGCAGCGTCAGCAGTTCGTACACCAGGCCCGCCTCCCCCACCGCCTTCAGGCCTCGGAGCACGTCGTCCCGGATCAGCCATGCCGGGTCCGGCTCCCCTTGCACCTGGTGGCGGATCCCCTTCAGCCACCTTCCGCCGGCGCTCTCCTTCAGGCCCTGCAGGGTTTCCGCCACGTCAGGCTCGGTGAGATCCGTCCACCCCGTCACCGCCTTCACCAACGGATCGGCCTCCGCCAGCTTGAGGAACTCCGGCGTCTCCGCCGCCACCGTGATCGTCTGCACCAGCACGCTCGCCTCGATGCCCGCGGCGTCGGTCAGCGGCTTGAGGTCGTCGAGGGTGAACGTCCGGTGCAGCGTCTCCGCCAGCCCCGGCTCCGCCGTCCACGGCTGGTCCCGCACGGCCAGATCCCACATGTGGTGATGCGCGTCAACCCTCATGACCTGCTCCAACGTGGTTGTCCACAGGGCGCCGGCTATCCACAGGCACCCCCTCTTCCAAGATCGACTTCCCACCACCGCGGGTAGGCTGGGCCTGGGACGCCACCCCGGGATCGGGTGGGGGCTGTTCTCCCCCAGGGGCTGGGATGCTGTCCGGGGCGGGGCTAGTAGGTGGGGTGGCGGTCAGGGGGTTGGGGTCTCGTGTGCGAGCAGACCTTCCACCTTGAGCTCGGCCCAGAGGTCCGGGGAGACCTTGTCGGCGAACAACGCGGCGTTCTCGGTGATCTCTCCAGGAGTCCGGGCGCCCACGGCGATGGCCTTGACGGCGGGGTGGCCGAAGGGGAACTGGAGGGCGGCCTGGGGCAGGACGGCGCCGTGACGCGAGCAGACGGAGGCGATGCGGCGGGCGCGTTCGAGCATCGAGGCAGGGGCAGCGGAGTAGTTGTAGGTGGCGTCGGAGGGAACCTCGGGACGGGCCAGCAGCCCGGAGTTGAAAACGCCGACGGAAACGACGGAGACGCCACGGTCCAGGCACAGGGGCAGGAACGAAGCCAGGGATTCCTGTTCCAGCAAGGTGTAGCGGCCGGCGAGCATGACGTAGTCGAGGGAGCCCTCGCGGATGAAACGCTCGGGCATCTGCCACTGGTTCATGCCGACGCCGATGCCCCGGATGACGCCCTGGGACTTCAACTCCTGTAGCGCGGGTAGGCCCTCGGAAATGGCCTGCTCCCAGTGGTTGTCGGGGTCGTGCAGGTAGACGATGTCGACGTGGTCGAGGCCGAGGCGGGCCAGGGACGCGTCGAGGGAGCGGCGGATGCCGTCGGCGGAGAAGTCCCAGACGCGGCGATGGGTGGCGGGCACGAGAAAGCCCGCGTCATCGAGCCCCCCGCCGCCGAAAGGCTCGAGGACGCGGCCGACCTTGGTGGAGATGACGAACTCGTCGCGGGGGCGAGCGGACAGAGCCGCGCCGAGGCGGCGTTCCGACAAGCCCAAGCCGTAGTGGGGCGCGGTGTCGAAGTAGCGGACACCGGCGTCCCAGGCGGCGTCCACGGTGGCACGGGCGTCCACATCGGACACTGGGGTGTAGAGGTTCGCGATCGGCGCGCCGCCGAAGCCGAGGCCGGAGATCACGGCAGGGCCCACACGAGGTTGACGGAGGGCTCAGCGCCGGAGTAGTCGTCCTGGACCTCCAGGAGTTCGGCCATCCGGGCCTGCCAGGGCACGTTCGCCGGATGCTCGGCCAGGAACTCCCGCATGTGGGCGTAGTCCTCGACCTCGACGAGGTGGAACAGGTCCCGGCCACTGCGCCAGATCCGCCACGAATGGACGCCGGCGGCCCTCAAGGCCACGTCCAGGTCGGAAGGGATGACGGCGTGCACGGCCTCGTAGTCGGCTTCCCGCCCGGCCTTGAGCCGGGTGTGCAGGGCGACGGTCTCCACTAGTCCTGGGCCTTTCCGGTCGTCAGCCGAGCGAGCACGAGCGCGCCGATGATGATGGCCCCGTTGACGGCCCCGAGCCAGTACGGGTTCACGTGGGCGAGGGTGAGGATGTTCTGCACCAGCCCCAGCATCAGCACACCGCACATGGCGCCGAACAGGGTGCCCTTGCCGCCGTTGAGGCTGACGCCGCCGAGCACGGCGGCGGCGAAGGCGTTGAAGATCCAGCCGGAGCCCTGGCTGGCGGTGACGTTGCCGTAGTGGCCGACCATCATGGCGCCGGCCAGGGCGGCGAGCACGCTGGCGACGATCAGCACCACGGTGGTGACCCTGGTGGTGCGGATGCCGGCGGCCTTGGCCGCGGCCTCGTTGCCGCCGATGGCGTACAGCGAGCGCCCGTGCCGGAAGTAGCCGACGAACACGATGGCGATCACGAACAGGGCCAGGAAGATCCAGATCGAGGCGTGCACGCCGAACCAGGTGGCGTTGCCCAGGTAGTACAGCGAGGGCATGTTCGTGCTGGACAGCGACTGGCCGACGGTCAGGCCCTGCTGCACGCCGCGAATGGTGATCAGCATGCCCAGCGTGATGATGAAGCCGGACAGCTGCAGCCGCAGCACCAGGAAGGCGTTGATGGCGCCGATGAGCACGCCGGCCAGCAGGCACACCGGCAGCGCGGTCCACTCGGGCAGCCCGATCCCGAGCCCGTGTTCGGAGGACGGCAGCACCAGCACCATGGCCAGCGCGGGTGCGAAGCCCAGGGTCGACTCCAGCGACAGGTCCATCTTGCCGACGATCAGCACCAGCGCCTCGCCGAGCACGACCAGGCCCAGTTCGGACTGCTGCTGCACGACGTTGAGCAGGTTGCCGCCGGTCAGGAAGATCGGGCTGGCGATGAAGCCGACGACCAGCAGCACCAGGATCGCCGGCAGCAGCGCCAGGTCGCGCAGCTTGGCGACTTGCAGCCGCGGCCGGGCGGCCGCGACCGGGGTGGACACGTCACTCACCACTGCTCTCCCCGATCCCTTCGATCACACTGACCAGCTCGTTGTCGGTCCAGCCGGCGGGGAACTCGCCGGCCACCGAGCCGTGGAACATCACCAGCACCCGGTCGCAGGGACGCAGGTCGTCCAGCTCGTCGGAGATCACCAGCACCGCGGTGCCGGCGGTGGCCGCCCGGTCGACCGCGTCGAGCAGGTTCTCCTTGGACTTCACGTCCACGCCCGCGGTCGGGTCCATCAGGACCAGCAGCGACGGGTCGCTGGACAGCGCCCGCGCCATCACGACCTTCTGCTGGTTGCCGCCGGACAGGTCGGCCACGTCCTGGTCCGGCCCGGAAGTCTTGATAGCCAGGTCGTCGATCATCTTCTCGGCCACCGCGGTCCGGCGCCGGCCGGAGATCGCGCCGAACCGGCCCAGCCGCCCGGTGATCGGGAAGGTGGCATTCTCGGCGATGCTCAGACCGGGCACGAAGCCCTCCTTGTGCCGGTCCTCCGGCACGAAGCCGACGCCGCCGGCCAGCGCGGCCGGCACGCTGCCGGGCTTGAGGGCTTTCCCTGACACGGCAACGGTTCCGGCGTCGGCCTTGCGCAGCCCGACGATGACCTCGCCCAGCTCCACCTTGCCGCTGCTGCCGGAGCCGGCGATGCCGACCACCTCACCCTTGCGGATCGACAGGTCGATGCCGCTGAAGTGTTTGCCGAGAGCCAGCCCGCGAACGTCCAAAATGGACTCGGAGCCCACCGCGGGCCGGCTGGCCCCGGCGCCGAGGCCGACGGCCTCGCCGGTCATGGCCTCCACCAGCTGGTTGCGGGACAAGTCCGCCACCGGGCTGGTGACGATGTGCCGGGCGTCCCGGTACACCGTCACCGTCTGGCAGATCTCGAAGATCTCCTGGAGGTGGTGGGAGATGAACAGGAACGTGACGCCGGCCGCGCGCAGCGAGCGCATGCGCTCGAACAGCCGCTCGATCGCCGGCCCGTCCAGCTGCGCGGTCGGCTCGTCGAGAATGATGAACTTGGCCCCGAACGACAGCGCCCGGGCGATCTCCACCAGCTGCCGCTGCTCGACCGTGAGCGCGGCGGCCTCGACGTTGGGATCGACGTCGACGCCGTACTCGGACAACAGGTCGCCCGCGGTGTGCCGCAGCCGAGACCAGCTGATCACCGGTCCGCCGTCGAGGTTCTGCCGGTTGATGAACAGGTTCTCGGCAACGGTGAGGGTCGGGATGATGGTGGACTTCTGGTAGACGCACGCCACCTTGGTCCGCCACGCCTGGCGGTCGGACAGCGGCGGCGCCGGCTCGCCGCGGAAGGTGATCTCCCCGCTGTCCGGCCGGTTCAGGCCGGTCAGCATGGAGACCAGAGTGGACTTGCCGGCGCCGTTGCGACCGACGAGCGCGTGCGTTTCCCCGTCGGCGACGGTGATGTGCACGTCGTTCAGCGCGACGGTCTGCCCGAACCGCTTGGTGATGTTGCTGGCCTCGACTGCGTTCATCACTTGGCTACCTGGTTGCCCCAGAGGCTCTTGTCGTCCACGTTGTCCTTGGTCACCAGCGGGGCCGGCAGCTGGTCCTCCAACTGGCCGCCGCCGACGTCCAGGATCGTGCTGTTGTGGTCGGTCGGGCCGGGCTTGAAGGTCTTGCCCTGCACCGCGGCCTTGGCGTAGAACAGCGCCCACTTGGCGTACAGGTCGGCCGGCTGGGAGATGGTGGCGTCGATCTGGCCCTGCCGGATCGCGTCGAACTCCTGCGGGATGCCGTCGTTGGAGATGATCGTGATGTGCCCGGGCTGACCGGCCGGGATCAGGTGGTTGGTCGACTTCAGCAGCTGCAGCGTCGGGGCCAGGAACACGCCGCCGGCCTGCATGTAGATGCCGTTGATGTCCGGGTTGGCGGTCAGGTCGGTCTGCAGCGCGGCCGAGGCCTTGGCGCCGTCCCAGTTGGTCGGCTCGGCCAGCACGGTGATGCCCGGGTAGTTCTGCTTCATGCAGTCGCCGAACGCCTCGGACCGGTCGCGGCCGTTGATGGAGGACAGGTCGCCCTCGAACTCGACGACCTTGCCCTTGCCCTTGAGCTGGTCGCCCAGGTACTTGCAGGCCTTCTCGCCGTACGCCTTGTTGTCGGCGCGCACCACCATGTAGGCGCCGCCCTTGTCCGGCCGGGTGTCGACCGTGACGACCGGGATCTTCTGCGAGTTGAGCTGGGTGATGGTGCTGGCGATGGCGCCGGTGTCCTGCGGGGCCATCACGATCGCCTTGGCGCCCTGCGCGGTCAGCGCCTGCACGTTGGACACCAGCTTGGTGACGTCGTTCTGGGAGTTGGTCGGGGTCATCAGGTTGATGCCCAGGTCCTTGGCCTCGGTCGGCACGTACTTGTTGTACGAGTTCCAGAAGTCCGAGTCGGCCCGGGGGAAGTCGACGCCGATCGGGCCGACGCCGGCGCTGTCGCCGGCCCCGGCGGCGTCCCCGCGGTTGCAGGCGGCCAGCGTGCCGGCCAGCGCGACGCACACCGCCACGGTGAGGATGCTGCGCTTGTCCATCGTTCCTCGTTTCTCGTCTAGCTCGGCGGCCGAAGGCGCAGGCCGTACATACCGCCGTCCACCGCGAGCACGGTGCCGGCGGTCGATCCCGACAGGGGGCTGGCGAGGTAACAGATGGCGTGTGCCACCTCGTCGGCGGAAACGAGCCGCCCGGACGGCTGGCGCGCCTGGAGCGCGGCCCGTTCGGCGGCGGGGTCGGGCGCCGCGTCGAGCAGCCGGCCGACCCAGGGGGTGTCCACGGTGCCGGGGGCGACGGCGTTGACCCGGATGCCTTCCCGCACGTGGTCGGCGGCCATCGCCAGGGTCAGCCCGTACACCGCGCCCTTGCTGGCGGAGTACAGGGCCCGCTGCGGCAGACCGGCCCACGCGGCGATGGAGCAGGTGTTGACGATCGCCGCCGCCGGCGACTGGCGCAGCCACGGCAGCGCGTGCCGCGCGACCCGGGCCATGCCCACCACGTTGACGTCCAGCACCCGGTGCCACTGCTCGTCGTCGTTGGCGGCGACGTCGCCCTGGGCCCCGATGCCGGCGTTGTTGATCACGATGTCCAGCCGGCCGAACCGCTGCGCCGCCTCCGCGACCGCGGCCGCCACCGACTCGTCATCCGTTACGTCGCAACGGATTCCGACCAGCGGCGCGGCGACCTCGTCCGGATTGACGTCCAGCGCCGCGACCTGTGCGCCACGCGAGGCCAGCAGTTCGGCCGCGGCGCGGCCGATGCCGGACGCGCCGCCGGTGACAACCGCGGCCAGGCCTTCGAAGTCGGTCATGCCACACCCTCCGTCCACACGGGACCGTCCGGATACACGTACCGGCTCAGCGTTTCCTCCCGCAACTGCGCGGAGAAACCGGGCTGGGCCGGCGCGAGGTAGCGGCCCCCGACAACCGCGGCCGGATCCGTGAAGTGCTCGTGCAGGTGGTCGACCCACTCGATGACGCGGCCGTCCATCGACGCGGACACCGCGGCGTAGTCGAAGAAGGACAGGTGCCGGACCAGCTCGCACAGGCCGACGCCGCCGGCGTGCGGGCACACCGGCACGCCGAACTTGGCCGCCAGCAACAGGATCGCGATGTTCTCGTTGACACCGCCGACCCGGCAGGCGTCGATCTGCACCACGTCGACCGCGCCGGCCTGCAGCAGCTGCTTGAACACCACGCGGTTCTGCACGTGCTCACCGGTGGCGATCTTGATCGGGGCCAGCGCGTCGGCGATCGCCCGGTGGGCCAGCACGTCGTCGGGCGAGGTGGGCTCCTCGATCCAGTACGGCGAGTACGGCGCCAGCTCGCGCATCCAGCGGATCGCCGCGTCGGTGTCCCAGCGCTGGTTGGCGTCCACCGCGACCCGCACGCCGGCACCGACCACCTCGCGGGCCAGCTTCATCCGGCGCACGTCGTCGTGCAGGTCGCCGCCGACCTTGAGCTTGATCATGTCGAAGCCCTCGGCCAGGGCCTGCTTGGCCAGCCGGGACAGCTTCTCGTCGGAGTAGCCGAGCCAGCCGGGCGAGGTGGTGTAGGCCGGGTAGCCCTGCTCGGTCAGCTGGGCGATGCGGCCGGCCCGGGTCGGCTCGGCCTTGCGCAGGATGCCCAGCGCCTCATCCGGGGTCAGCGCGTCGGACAGGTAACGGAAGTCGATCAGCCCGACGATCTCCTCCGGCGTCATGCCGGCCAGGAACCGCCACAGCGGCAGGCCGGCCCGACGCGAGGCGAGGTCCCACGCGGCGTTGACCACCGCGCCGATCGCCATGTGCACGACGCCCTTCTCCGGGCCCAGCCAGCGCAGCTGCGAGTCGCCGATCAGCTCCTGCGAGAGCGCCGCCAGGTCGGCGGCGGTCTCCGGCACGGGCTTGCCGACCACGTGCGGGGCCAGCGCGCGGATGGCTGCGGCCTGCACATCGTTGCCGCGGCCGATGGTGAAGGCCAGGCCGTAGCCGTCGGGGCCGTCGTCGGTGCGCAGGGTGACGTAGGCGGCCGAGTAGTCCGGGTCCGGGTTCATCGCGTCGGACCCGTCCAGTTCCCGCGACGTGGGGAAACGGATGTCCTGCACGTCGAGTTCGACAACACGGGCCATCTCAGGCCGCCCCGAACGTCTGCCGCTGCCGGCCGAGGCCGTCGATCTCCAACTCGACGACGTCGCCCGGACGCAGGTACGGCTTGGGGTCCGGCTGGCCCAGCGCCACGCCCGCCGGAGTGCCGGTATTGATCAGGTCGCCGGGGCGCAGGACCATGAACTGGCTGAGGTAGCGGATCACCTCGGCCACGGGGAAGATCATGTTCTTGGTGGAGGAGTCCTGCTTCAGCTCGCCGTTCACCCACAGCCGCAGGCCGAGGTCCTGCGGGTCGCCGACATCCTCGGCGGGCACCAGGTACGGCCCGAGCGGGTTGAAGGTCTCGCAGTTCTTGCCCTTGTCCCAGGTGCCGCCGCGCTCGATCTGGAACTCCCGCTCGGAGACGTCATGCGAGGTCACGTAGCCGGCGACGCAGGCCAGCGCGTCGGCGTGGGTGTCGAGGTAGCGGGCCGTCTTGCCGATGACGACGCCCAGCTCGACCTCCCAGTCCGTCTTCACGGACTTTCGGGGTACCAGCACCTCGTCGTACGGGCCGACCACGGTGTCCGGCGTCTTGAGGAACAGCACCGGCTCGCTCGGCGCGGTGGCCCCGGTCTCCTCGGCGTGGTCGGAGTAGTTCAGCCCGATGCAGATGATCTTGCCGATGCCGGCCAGCGGCGGGGCGATCCGCTCGTTCGACACGTCGAGGGCCGGCAGCTCCCCGGCGGTCAAGGCCGCACGGACTCTGGCCAGGCCGTCGCCGGCGAGGAAGGCTCCGTCGATGTCGGCCGTCACCGGGCGGAGGTCGTGGACGACGCCCTCCTCGGTGCGGACGGCGGGGCGCTCGCTACCGGGAGCGCCGAGGCGCAGCAGCTGCACGGAGGGTTCCTCCTCGCTCGAACCGAAAGACATCCGATGTATATCCGCTGAGTCGAGCGAAGTCCAGACTCAGGGCGGGAACATTGACCGAACTGATCCGATGACTCCATGGGGTGGCTGTGGCGAATACCGAGGGTTACCTGGTTGGCGTGGACGCCGGGGGGACCACGACCCGGGCCCTCGTGGCCGACCTGAGCGGGGCCCGGGTGGGCACCGGGCGGGCCGGCGGGGCCAATCCCAACTCGCATCCGCCGGAGGTCGCGGCCGAGCAGGTGGGCGCGGCCATCGCCGCCGCGCTGGCCTCCGCCGGCGTGCCGGCCGACCGGGTGCGGGCCGGTGTGCTGGGGCTGGCCGGGGCCAGCAAGCTGGCCGACGAGCGGGTGGCCGCGCTGTTCGACGCCGCGTGGCACGGGGCCGGGCTCAAATGCGGCCTTCGTGTCGTCACCGACGCGGAGGCCGCCTTCGCGGCGGGCACGGCGTCGGCCGACGGCACGGTCCTGGTCGCCGGCACCGGCTCGGCCGCGGCCCGCATCGTGAACCGGCGTCAGGTGGCGATCGCCGGCGGGTTCGGCTGGCTGCTCGGCGACGAGGGCTCGGCGTTCTGGCTCGGGCGGCAGGCCGTGCGAGCCACGCTCCGCACCTTGGCCACCGGCGCGGCGCTGGGCGCGCTGTCCCGCACCGTGCTGGCCAACACGCTGGCGATCCAGGACGTGAGCGGTGATCCGGTGCTGCGGCGGTCGGTGGTGTCACGGCTGATCACCGCCGTCAACGCCGAACCGCCGATCAACCTCGCCCGGCTGGCCCCGCTGGTCGCCGCGGCCGCCGAGGCCCACGACCCGGCGGCCGGCGAGATCGTCGAGGAGGCGGTGGACTGGCTGGTGCGCACCGCCCGTGACGCGCGCTCGGCCGGCGAGCGGAGCCCCGTGGTGGCGATCGGCAGCGTCGCGACGGCCGGCGGTGTGCTGGGCGAACGCCTGCTCGCGGCGCTGGCCGAGGCCTGTGGCGGCCCGGTCTCGGTGGCCAACGACGGCGCCGCCGGTGCGGCCTGGCTCGCATCCCTGGAACTCCTCGGCGCGGCCGCCTTGACGCTGCGCCCCCAACTCCTCGGCAGCACCTGAGACGCCACATGCGCTTCCTACTTGGCCCCTGAGCACCCCCACCCAGAACGCCACATGTGCGCCACATTCGCCCCCCAACGCCACATGTGGACCACATGTGGCGAAAAAGGAGGGGGTGGGGTGGGGGTGGCGGGCTAGGCGCCGAGGGGTTCTGGATTGGCGCGGGCGCGAAGGGCCTCGATGTGGGTGGGGTCGCCGATGTCCTCGTAGACGGCCTGGGCGGCGGCCCAGGACTGGCGGGCCTCGGGCAGGCGTCCGAGGTCGGCCAGCACGTCGCCGATGCGGGACAGGGCCTCGGCCTCGGCCCAGCGGTCGCCGGCGGAGCGGCTGGTGGCCAGGGCCTGGTGCAGCTCGCGCAGAGCGATGTCCGGGTGGCCGCGGTCGGCGTGCACGGCGGCCATCTTCATCAGCACCCAGGACTGGGCTTCACGGGCGCCGAGGCTCTCCTGCACGGCCAGGGAGCCGGCCATGGCGCTGAGGGCGTCGTCGAAGCGGCCCTGCGAGCGGTGCACGTCGCCGATGGTGACCAGGGCCAGGCCGACGCCCTCCTGGTCGTCGAACTCCCGGAACAGGGCCAGGGCCTGCGCGGCGAACTCGTCGGCGCGGGCCATGTCGCCGTTGTCCACGGCGAGGAACGCGGCGCCGGCCAGCGACCAGGCCTCACCGAGCGGGTCGTTGCTCTGCTGCCGCAACCGCAGGGCCCGCATGTACAGCTGGGTGGACTGGACGAAGTCGCCCATCCGCCGGTAAGCCTCGGCCAGGTTGACCGACACGCAGCCCTCGGCGTTGGGGTCGCCGGTGCGCTCGGCGGCGGTCAGCGCGAGCTCCTGGGTCCGCACCCAGACGGTCCACGGCTTGCGGTGCAGCCAGTAGTTCCACAGCGCGACCGCGAACTTCCACGTCGGCCCACACACCCGATGTTCCAGCCCGAGCTGGACCACCGGCACGAAGTTGGGCAGCTCGGCGTCGCACCAGCCTAGCGCGGTGTCGTGGTCGGCGAAGGCTAGGGCCATCACCGGCGGCGTCAGCGGATCGGGGTCTAACTCCTCGACGCGGAACGGGGCGAGCGCGAGCCCGGCGGCGTAGGCGGTGGCCTGGTACCAGGTGACCATGCGGGCCACGGCCGGCCCGCGTTCCTCGGCCGCCACCAGCTCGGCGGCGTACTCACGGAGCAGGTCGTGCAGCTGGTACCGGTCACGGCCGACGGCCTGCGCGAGGTGCGACCCAGCCAGCCGATCCAGCAGCGAGCGGGCGGTGGCCATCGGCAGGTCGGCCAGCGCGGCGGCGGCGCCGGTGCTGATGTGCGGCCCGCGATGCAGGCCCAGCAGCCGGAACAGCCGTGCGCACGGCTCGTCCAGCCGCCGGTACGACCACTCGAAGACGGTGCGCAGCGCGACGGAGTCGAAGGTGGACAGCACTTCCAGCCGGCCGTCCGCGTCCAGCTCATCGACCAGGTCGCGGATCAGGTAGTGCGGCTGGGCCAACGCGCGTTCGGCGGCGATCCGCAGCGCCAGCGGCAGGAAACCGCAGCGCACCGCCAGATCCGTGACAGCCCGCGGCTCGGCGTCGGCCCGCTCGTCGCCGATCACCCGCCGGATCAGGGCCACCGAGTCGGCCGGCGTCATCGGCCCGAGGGTCACGCGCAGCGCGTTCGTCTGCACGGCCACGCTGGACAGCCGTTCCCGACTGGTGATCATGACCGCGCAGCCCGGGGCGGCCGGCAACAGCGGTCGCACCTGGTCGCCGTCGGCGGCGTTGTCCAGCACCACCAGCAACTTCCGGTCCGCGACGACCGAACGGAACAGCGCCGCGCAGCGGTCGAGCCCATCCGGCACGCCGGAGGCCGGCACGCCCAGGGCGATCAGGAACTCGGCCAGCGCCACCCGCGGCTCGACCGGCTGGGCGTGCCGGGAATGCCCGCGCAGGTCCACATACAGCTGGCCGTCGGGAAAGCGGTCCACGGCGTGGTGGGCCCAGCGCAGGGCCAACGTCGTCTTGCCGCTGCCGGGCGGGCCGTCGACGATCACGGCCTGCGCGCCGGCGCTGTGCAACAGGGTCAGCTGCTCGTCGCGGCCGACGAAACGCCGGATGCCGGCGGGCAGCTGGGCCGGCCGGACCGCGGCCTCGGCGCTGGCCAGCGCGACCAGCGCGCCGCCCCCGCCCAGGGTGTCGTCGCAGGCGCGGGCCAGTTCCGGCGAGGGCGGGCGACCGTTCTCGACCTTGCTCAGGTAGCCGGGAGTGAAGCCGATGAGCTTGGACAGGTCGCGCAGGGACAGGCCGCGCTGCTGGCGCAGCCGCCGCAGCTCGCGCCCGAACAGAGCGCCCTCGGTCCTGCCTCGCACCATGCCCCTACCCCGGGTCGGTATCGGGCACCAGTCTACGTCGCGGATGTCGTAAACCCGGGTGGTCAGCGGGCAGCGCTGCCCGGAATGCCCACCAGGTCGGCGCGAGCATCACCACGTAGAGCGGCCAGGACAGCGCGACCCGGGCGATGCCGGAGGCGACCACGTCGTCCTGCCACCACAGGTAGCCGAACACCAGGACCCGCAGCACGTACTGGAGGGCGTAGACCAGGGTGGCGCGGCCGTAGGCGCGTAACAGGTCCGGGTCCTGCCGCCAGCGGGTGCGCTGGCCCAGCAGCGCGCCGATGATCACGCCCAGCAGCGGCCACCGGACCGCCCAGCTGACCACGAAGGCCAGTCCGCTGGCCGCGTTGCTGAGCAACTGGACCAGGAAGAAGTCGATGGCCCGGCCGGTGTACATGGCCACCAGCGCGGCCACCGACACCACGAACGCGCCGACCAGCACCGCGCGGATCTTGTCGCCCCGGATCAGCCGGACCACGCCGACCGCCACGGCCACGCCGACGGCGATCAGCGCCCCCCAGCCGACCGAGTGATTCGTCAGCAGCCAACCGGCCACGAAGGCGATGGACGGCAGCGTCGCGTCCAGGGCCGCGCCGCGCCCGCCGAGCAGCTGCGCGAAGGTCTCTTCCCGCTCGATCACCCCACCAGCCTGCCAGGTTAGGCAAACCTAATGGGTAAGTTACACACACCGTTACAACCTGAATACGCGGTGAACGACCCATTGACCTGGGTGAGCGCGGTCACTACCGTGGCACGGAAATCGTCTGGAAAGTTAACAGACAGGAGTTCCCAGTGCGAGCCGGAAGCCCGAGACTGCTGCGCGAGATCAACGACCGCGCCGCGATCGACGCGCTGCTGCGCAACGGGCCGCTCACCCGGTCCGAGCTGGAGGGCATCATCGGCCTGTCCAAGCCGGCCACCGCCCAGCTGCTGACCCGCCTGGAGGCACAGGACATCGTGCGCCGGGACGGTCTGCGCGGCGGCGGCCGGGGCCCGCGGGCCCAGTTGTGGGCCGTCAACGGCGGGCTCGCGCACGTCGCCGCGGTCGACCTCACGCCCGACTCGGTGGACGTGGCCGTCGCCGACATCTCCGGCGCCACACTGACCGAGCACCACGCCCTGATGCCCAAGGGCAGCGACGTGCTGACCGTGTTCGCCGAGGCCATGTCCAAGGCCGCCAGCGACGCCAATCTCCAGGTCAGCGACCTGCACCACGTGGTGGTGGGCAGCCCCGGCGCGGTCGACCCGGCCACCGGGCAGCTCGGCTTCGCGCCGCACCTGCCCGGCTGGGAGGGCTTCGACGTGGTCGGCCGGCTGCACGAGCTGCTGGGCACCTCGGTCACCGTGGAGAACGACGTCAACCTGGTCGCCCTGGAGGAGATGATCACCGGCCGCGCCGTGGACGTGCGCGACTTCGTGCTCGTCTGGCCGGTGGACGCGGTCGGCTCCGCGGTCGTGATCAACCGGGTGCTGCTGCGCGGCGCCACCGGCGGCGCCGGCGAGATCGACTGGATGCGGGTGCCCGACCTGTCGCGGCAGGACACCGGCATCGACCGCGCCGGCACCCGCTACGGCGACCTGCTGTCCAACGCCTCGGTGACCAAGCTGGCCCGCTCGCACGGCATCGCCGCCCGCCACGCGCTGGGCGCGGTCACCAAGGCGCTGTCCCAGGGCACCGCCGGCCGCGAGTTCCTCACCGACCTGGCCCGGCGCATCGCCGTCGGCGTGGCCAACGTGGTCAGCGTCGTCGACCCGGAACTGGTGCTGCTGTCCGGTGAAGTCGCGCAGGCCGGTGGCACCGTGCTGTGCGAACTGGTCGCCACCGAGCTGCGCCGCCTGGTCATCCCCCGAACCCCGGTCGAACTCGCGTTGGTCGCCGGCCACGCCGTTCGCGCCGGGGCCATGCACTCCGCCCTGGCCGTGGTCAGGGATGAGGTCTTCGGCCTACCGGCCAACGACATGCTGCCGCCGCTGCACACCGCTCGATAAATCCGCCGATGAAACTCCCTGTCCTTGGAGGGCCCATGCGCACCCCCAGACGCGCTGCCCTGTCCCGAGCAGCCACCTGTTCGGTCGGAGCATTAGTCCTGCTGCTCTCGGCGTGCACCGCCGGCGGCGGCGGTTCCAGCGGCGCCCAGGCCGCACCGGGCGCGGACCAGAAGGTCACGCTCACCGTCTACAGCAACTTCGCCGACCGTGAGTTGGGCATCCTGAACAAGGTGCTGGACGGCTTCCACGCCGCCCACCCCAACATCACGATCAACAGCCAGGGCAGCCAGGACGACGACAAGATCACCCAGTCCATCCGCGGCGGCAACCCGCCGGACGTGGCGATCTCCTTCTCCACCGACAACATCGGGCAGTTCTGCTCGTCGGGGGCCTGGCAGGACCTCAAGCCCTACATCGACCGGGACAAGGTGGATCTGACCCAGATCCCCAAGGCGGTGCAGGACTACACCGAGTTCAACGGCACCCGGTGCGCGCTGCCGATGCTGGCCGACGACTACGGCCTGTACTACAACAAGGACCTGTTCGCCGCCAAGGGCATCACCGCGCCGCCCAAGACGATGAGCGAGCTGCTGGAGGACACCAAGAAGCTGACCGAGTTCAACCCGGACGGGTCGATCAAGGTCGCCGGCTTCATCCCGCAGTTCGGCTTCTACGCCAACCACCCGCAGGTGTGGGCCCCGCAGTTCGGCGCCAAGTGGCTGGACAGCAACGGGAAGTCGGACCTGGCCACCGACCCGGCCTGGACCGCGATGTTCAACTTCCAGAAGCAGCTGGTCGACTTCTACGGCTGGGACAAGCTGCAGAAGTTCACCGCCGGCCTGGGCCAGGAGTACTCGCCCGACCACGCCTTCAACAAGGGCCAGGTCGCGATGATGTACGACGGTGAGTACCGCACCGCCTTCCTCAAGTCGGACGCGCCGAACATCAACTACGACACCGCGCCGTCCCCGGTGGCCGACGACAAGTCCGACCTGTACGGCGGCGGCTACGTGACCGGCACGATCATCGGCATCCCCAAGGGCGTCAAGAACGCCGGCGCCTCCTGGGAGCTGCTGAAGTACCTGTCCTTCGACACCAACGCGTTGGTGCAGCTGGCCAACGGCCTGGGCAACGTGCCGACCACCAAGACCGCGCTGCACAGCCCCGACCTGAAGCTGCCGCCGCAGTTCAACACCTTCCTCAAGGTGTTCGACAACCCGAACCTGGCCAACAACCCGGCCAGCCCCAACGGCGGCGCGTACCTGAAGACCGTCGAGGACCTGGGCTCGTCCTGGCAGAGCGGTCAGGTCAAGGACCTGCACGCCGCGTTCGCCCAGGCGGACAAGACGATCGACGACGCCAAGGCGCTCGGCGGCAACTGATGACAGCGACTCTGCTCGGCTCGGCCGACGCGGCCGCCCCGTCCGCCCCCACCCCGGGGCGGGCGCGGCGGCGCAGCCGCCATCTGAAGTGGGTGCTGCTGTTCCTGGCGCCGTGGGCCGCCGGCATGGTGCTGTTCTTCGTGTACCCGCTGCTGGCGACGGTGTACTTCTCGTTCACCAACTACGACGGGCTGAACACCGCCGACTTCGTCGGACTCCGCAACTACGTGTTCATGTTCACCAGCGACCCGCTGGTGAAGGCCGCCGCGTACAACACGCTGTGGCTGGTGGTCGTGCTGACCATCGGCCGGCTGCTGTTCGCGATGGGCGTCGCCCAGATCCTGACCAAGGTGCGCAACGGTTCCGGCTTCCTGCGGGCGCTGTGCTACCTGCCGTCGCTGGCCCCGCCGGTGGCCGCCACGCTGACCTTCGTCTTCCTGTTCAACCCGGGCACCGGCCCGGTGAACACGATCCTGGGCTGGCTGGGCATCAACGGACCGCTCTGGTTCAACGACCCCAACCTGTCCAAGCCGTCGCTGACCCTGCTCACGCTGTGGGGCTCCGGCGAGCTGATGATCATCATCCTGGCCGCGATGCTGGACGTGCCAGCCGATCTCTACGAGGCGGCCCAGCTGGACGGGGCCGGCCCGTGGGTCCGGTTCCGCCGGATCACGCTGCCCTCGATCGCCCCGGTGCTGCTGTTCGGCGTGGTCAACTCGATCATCTTCGCGCTGCAGTACTTCACCCAGGCGGTGGTGGCCGGCTCGGTGGCCTCCGGCTCGGCCGACGCGGTGGGCAACTCCAAGCTCATCGGCTACCCGGACAACAGCACGCTGACCTTCCCGGTGTGGATGTACAACGAGGGATTCCGCTCGTACCACATGGGTTACGCCTCGGCGATGGCCGTGCTGCTGTTCATCGTCTCGTTCGCGTTCACCGCGATCCTGATCCGGCAGCTGCGCGCCGGCAAGGCGGAGGCATCCTGATGGCGACCCTGACCGCGACCGCGGCGCCGACCCGTTCGGCGCCGCCGCGCAAGAAGCGACACCCGAGGGACGTTCTCAGCTGGGTCGCCGTGCACGCCGTGGCGCTGGCCCTGGGCATCGGCTTCGCGCTGCCGATCGTGTTCGTGCTGCTGACCGCGTTCATGTCCGACCAGCAGGCGCTGACCTCGGACCTGTGGCCGCGCTCGTGGCACCCGGAGAACTTCCTCACGGTGTTCGAGAAGGCGCCGATGCTGGAGTACTTCGGCAACAGCCTGCTGTACTCGGTGCTGGCCACCGTCGGCATGCTGTTGTCCAGCATTCCGGCCGCCTACGCGCTGGCCCGGCTTCGCTTCCGTGGCAGCAACTTCATCTTCATGCTGGTGATCGCCGCGATGATGCTGCCGCCGCAGGTGGTGGCCGTGCCGATCTACAGCATGTGGGCGAACCTGCACCTGACCGGCACGCTGTGGCCGCTGGTGGTGCCGTACTTCCTCGGCGACGCCTTCAGCATCTTCCTGCTGCGCCAGTTCTTCGTGACGGTGCCGCAGGACTACTTCGACGCGGCCCGGATGGACGGCTGCAACGAGTTTCAGATGCTGTACCGGGTGCTGGTGCCGATGACCCGGCCGGGGCTGGCCGCCGCCGGCCTGTTCACCTTCCTCTACACCTGGAACGACTACTTCGGACCACTGCTGTACGTGGGCGAGAAGCAGGACAGCTGGACGCTCTCCGTCGCGCTGGCGTCCTTCCGGGGCATGCACCAGGTGCAGTGGAACCTGACGATGGCCGCGACCGTTCTCGTCCTGGTGCCGGTGATCGTGCTTTTCCTGTTCGCACAGAAGTCCTTCGTCAAGGGGATCACTTTCACGGGAGTCAAAGGGTGAAACTCACTGTTGTTGGGGGCGGTTCCACCTACACCCCGGAGCTGATCGACGGTATCGCCGGCCGCCGCACCAGTCTGGACGTGGACGAGATCGTGCTCGTCGACCCGGACGCGGAGCGGCTGGCGGTGGTCGGCCCGTTCAGCCAGCGCCTGCTCGACCACGCCGGGCACCCGGCCAAGGTTCGCACCACCAGCGTTCTCGAGGAGGGTGTCGACGGTGCGTCCGCCGTACTGCTGCAACTGAGGGTCGGCGGGCAGACCGCGCGCCGCTCCGACGAGACGTTCCCACTGGTCTGCGACTGCGTCGGCCAGGAGACGACCGGAGCCGGCGGGCTGGCCAAGGCGCTGCGCACGGTGCCGGTGGTGCTGGACATCGCCGAGCGGGTGCGCAAGATCGCCGGTGACGACACCTGGATCGTCAACTTCACCAACCCGGTCGGCATCGTCACCCGGGCGCTGCTGGAGGCCGGGCACCGGGCGGTCGGGCTGTGCAACGTGGCCATCACGTTCCAGCGCTGGACCTCGCAACTGCTTGGCCTGCAACCGAACGAGGTCAAACTGGAGCACGTAGGCCTGAACCACCTGACGTGGGAGCGCGGGCTGATCGTCAACGGCGAGAACGTGTTGCCGAAGCTGATCGAGGAGCATTCCGAGGAACTCGCCGGCCACATCGGCATTCCGGCGCCGCTGATCCGCCGGCTCGGCGTCGTGCCCTCGTACTACCTGAAGTACTTCTACGAGCACGACGAGGTGGTGGCCAAGCAGAAGCACGAGCGGCCGCGGGCCGACGTCGTGATCGAGGTCGAGAACGAGCTGCTGAAGGTCTACCAGGACCCCAAGGTGGTGACCAAGCCGGAGGCGCTGTCCCAGCGCGGCGGCGCCTACTACTCGGAGGCCGCCGTCCAGCTGGTGCACTCGCTGACCAGCGGCGCCCCCGGCGAGGAGCACGTGGTCAACGTGCGCAACAACGGCACGCTGCCGTTCCTGCCGGACGACGCGGTCATCGAGGTTCCGTCCATTGTGGACGGAAATGGCGCGACCCCGCTGCCGGTCAAGCCGGTCGAGCCCGGGTTCGCCGGGCTGATCTCGCACGTGACCGGGTACGAGTACCTGGCGCTGGAGGCGGCCGTCCACGGCGGCCGCGACCGGGTCGCCGACGCACTGCTCGCCCACCCGTTGATCGGCCAGTACTCGATCGCCGAGAAGCTCGCCGACGAGCTGGTCGCGGAGAACAAGGACCTACTGCCATGGGCCAAGGCGTGAAGGCCGCCGTGCTCGCCATCGACGGCGGGAACAGCAAGACCGACGTGATCCTCATCGACGACGGCGGATCGGTGCTCGCGCACGTGCGCGGGCCCGGGGCGTCGCCGCAGAACATCGGTCTGCGCCCCAGCCTCGAATCGTTCAACCGCATGGTGAACGAGGCGGCGAGCAAGGCCGGGCTGGCGACGAACAAGCCGTTCGCCCGGCACACGGCGGCCTACCTGGCCGGCGCCGACCTGCCGCGGGAGGAGGAGATCCTCCAGCGGGAGTTCGGTCTGCTCGGGTGGTCGGACACCACCATGGTCGGCAACGACACGTTCGCGCTGCTGCGCTCCGGCACCTCCGACGGTGTCGGGGTGGCGGTGGTGTGCGGGGCCGGCATCAACTGCGTCGGCGTCGCCCGTGACGGTCGGGTGCACCGGTTTCCGGCCCTTGGCCGGATCTCGGGCGACTGGGGCGGCGGCTCGCAGATCGGCGGCGACGCCCTGTGGCACGCCGTGCGCGCCGACGACGGCCGTGGTCCCCAGACCG
Source organism: Kutzneria sp. CA-103260 (assembly GCF_018263855.1). Lineage (GTDB taxonomy): Bacteria > Actinomycetota > Actinomycetes > Mycobacteriales > Pseudonocardiaceae > Kutzneria. The sequence goes on from NZ_CP073318.1 coordinate 8,344,415, forward strand.
CGCTGCTGCCGGCGATCCTCGCCCACTTCGGCGTGACCAGCATCAGCGAGGTCGTGGCCGGGCTGCACTTCGAGGAGATCAACGGCGACGTCGTGCACGAGCTCTGCCCGCTGCTGTTCCGGGTCGCCGCCGACGGTGACGAGGTGGCGGCCTCGGTGGTGGAACGGCTGATCGAGGAGATCGTCGTGCTGGCCACGGTGTCCCTGCGCCGGCTCGACCTGCTCGGCGAGCAGGTCGACATCGTGCTCGGCGGTGGGGTGCTGACCAACTCCGGCGACGCCATGCTCGACGAGATCACCCGCCGCTGCCACGACGTCGCGCCGCTGGCCGACGTGCACCTGGTCGACCTGCCCCCGGTGGCCGGCGCCGCCCTGCTCGGCCTGGACGCCATCGGTGCCAGCGCCGAGGTCGAGGAGCGGCTGCGCGCCCACTACGCCCCCGAAGAGCGGTTGGTCGCGGGCTGACAGACCCCGTGGGCAGGGGCTTGAAGGCGGCGGCGGCCCCTGTCCGCGGTTCCAACGTTGCATGTCTCCAAGACCTGCAAACCTCTGCCGCACGCACCACTGACGACAACAAACCCCGGCCGCGGCGGCCGGGGTTTGTTGTCGTCAGCGACCCGCCTGGCTGGGTTTGTGGGTCTTGGAGACACCCATACCTAGCGGCCGGTCGGGATGTTGATGGGGTCGGTCGTGGTTGTGGTGACCGGGACCGTCGTCGTGGTCGTGGTGGTCGGCGGCGTGGTGGTGGTCGTGGTGACCGTGGTGGTGGTGACCGTCGCGCCGACCACGTCCGCCTTGGTGCTGGACGTGGGCGGCTTGCTCACGGTGATCGTCTTCACGGTCGGGGTGCCGTTGACCGTCACCGTGGAGGCGACGACGGTGACCGGGAAGCCGTCGCCGTCCATGGGCATGTCGTCGCCGCCGAGCGGCCCGTTGGTCAGCAACGGCTGACCGCCCCGGTCGATGGTCTTGACCGGGGCCTGGCCGTCCGCGGCGGACGCGAGCTGCACTCCGACAACGATTCCGATCACGGCGGCAATGGCCGCACTGGCGGACACCGCCGATCGCAACGACAGACGCACGGGGAAACTCCTCCATCGACCAGGCTCGGTCGGACCATCGGGGAGCACACCACGTGCGCTACCAGATGGAGCAGTTACTCACCCGTTCGTGTCAAGAATGTCCGCCTTTCGGGGGGTAACCCTCAACGCCGGCTGGCCATCCTGATCATGTCGCCGAGCCGGTGGATCAGACCACTGGCGTCGGCCGGCGACACGGTGGCCCAGTCCTCGCCGTCCCGGCCCCGTCCGGACACGCCCAGGTACCGCCCGGCCTCGGTGTCGAACCAGGTCAGCCCGGGCATCCGCCGGGCGTCGCCGCGCTCGTCGAACATGGCCCCGGAGAACTGGCCCAGCCGCAGCACCGGCTCGCCGAGCATGGTGGTCAGCGGCTGGTACTCGGGGCTGTGTCGGTTGGGCTGTGCGAGCTCCGCGGCCGGCACCGACACCTGTTGCCCGGGACCGGGCCGGTGCGGCGGCAGGAGCGCCACCAGCGACGCCGCCAGGGCGGTGTCCCGGATGTACTCCAGCCGCATCGTGCCGCCCTGCTGCACGGCCAGCAGTGCCCGCTGGCCGATGGCCACGGAGGCGGCGTAGACCATGGGCCCGCGCTGCGCGTCCAGCGTGGAGATGGTGTCCAGCTGGACGTGCGGCCGCGCGAGCAGCCGCAGCGCGTCCTCCAGGCCCGGGTCGAGCTGGCGACCGCGCGCCAGCCCGCCCCGCTCCAGGTCCTCGTACACGGCCGTGCGAATCCCCGCGCGCTCGTCCAGGGTCGCCCCGTGGCTGGGCACGTCGAACGGATAGGGCACGGACCCGATTCGCAGGTCCTCCCACACGATGTCGAACGCGGCCAGCGGGAGGATCGCGATCGGCGGCATCAGTACCCGCCGCTCGGATTCTCACCGATGACGGTGGGGGCGACCATCTGGCCGTCGCCGAACACGTCGTCGGTCTCGACCAGGAACGTCGGCCGCTTGTGCTCCTTGTCCTCTTCCTTCTTGCCGCCGCGGCCGGCCCCGCCGGCGCCCATGCCGGACTGGCCGACGCTGCCCTGCGCGCCCATGCCGCCGCGCGCGCCCGAGCCGCCCTCGCCGGCCGCACCCGTGCCGGTCGAGGAGCCCATGCCGGGCTTGGCCGACGCCGACGAGGTGCTGCCCGGGCCGCCCGCGCCACCGCGGTAGCCGCCGCCACCCTCGCCGCCACCGGCACCGCCGGCCAGGCCGATCGCCGGGGCGCCGCCCGGACCGTACGGGCTGTTCGGGCCGCCCGCGCCGGGGGTGTTGCCGTAGTTGGGGCCGTTGAAGCCGGGGCCACCGGGGCCCGGGTCGTAGCCGGCCAGCCGGGTCGGGCCGCCGCCGGGGCCACCGACCTGGTTCGGGTTGTAGCCGCCGGGGACCGGGCCGCCGGGCTGCGCCGCGTGGTAACCGCCACCGCCAGTCGCCGGGTTGTAGCCCGAGCCGCCGTAGCTACCGCCGCCCGACGTGCCGTGGTACGCCGCGACGCCGCCGCCCGCGCCCACCGGGCCCGCGCTGGCCAGCTGCGTGTTGGCCGTGCTGCCGCCGCTGAGGTCCGGCGGCGGCGTGAACGCCGGGATCGAGGACGACGCCGACTGCATCGAGGCGTCGCGGGCCTGGATCACCTGCACGGCCTTGTTCTTGGCGTCGTTGGACGCCTCGTGGGTCAGGTACATCTCGGCCGGCAGCGCGATCAGCGAGATCGGGTTGGTCGCCGCCTGCGCCAGCATCTTGCCCGGGTTGTACTCGATCGGATCCGGCATGTCCGCCTTGGCCTTGGCCGCCGCGTCCACCTGGTCGTGCATGGCCGTGCCGGTCGCGTTGAAGTACTGCGCGGTGTCGGCACTCCAGTCACGCACCTTGGCCAGATGCGCCCGCGCGAGGTCGGCCGCCGCACCCTCCCAGTGCGACTGCGACCCGTTGATCGCCGCGTCCAGCGTGATCGCGGCGTCGCGCATCTGGTCAGCCAGGCCCTGCCACTCGTCGCCGGCCTTGTAGGCGGTGCCCGGCTCCACGTCCTGCGTCACCAGCGTCTTGAGCTGATCGTGCGACATGCCCGGGTAGTTCTGATTCGGATGGGGAACCGCGGGGTGTCCCGTCATCGCTGCATACCCCCTGTTTCGAAAGAACTCATGAGACCAGCGGAAGCTTCGGCTCAGCGGCGGTGGCCAGCGCCTTGGCGTGGTCGCAGGCAGCCGGATAGGTCTTGGCATCCTGTGCCGTCACCAGCACGCTGAACGTGATGTCGGAGGCCAGTGCGATGTCGACATCACACGTGGCCGCGGCGTCGGACTTGAGCAGCAATGCCTTGTGACCGCCGATGGTGAGCGGCGAGCTGGTCGGATTGGCGCCGCTCGGGTCCGGGCGCTTGCCCAGCGCGTACTGGGCGATGCTGGTGGACACCACATCCGCGTTGGGACCGGACCATTCACAGTTGTTCCCCGCGAGCTTCTGGGGTGGGTTGGCCAGTCCCATCGACGACAGCAGGTCCTGTGGCAGCACGGCGCACACGTCGAGTTGCGGCGCGGCGGCTGTGGTCGGGCTCGCGGACGAGGCACCGCCGGCCGTGGGCACAGCAGTTCCGGCCGCAGACCCGCCACAGCCGGCCGCAGCCAGCGCTACGCCGGCCGTGACTACCGTGAGTAGAACAGGACGACGCACTAGTAGTTCCCCGCCCGATTCACGCCACCGTGGGCATCCTTGTCAGAGCCCTGGTAGCCCTTGACACTGGAATTGATCGCTTCGATGAGCGCGTCCAGATTGTTGGCGAACGCCAGCAACTGGCCGTTGGCGGAATCCGGGCCGCCGGACTGGATCGCCATGTTGCGCTGGGCGATCTGCTGCGCGTATCCGCCGCCGATCGGCATCTGCGACGAGTTCTGGAACCTGGCCCGCGCCTGAGCCGTGATCTGCTTGATCTCGGTCAGCTTGTCGTTGATGACCTTGGCGGTGTTCTCGTCGACGGCGAACTGGCCCGTCTGGGCCGCGCCGGACATGCCGTCCATCAACGCGAAGAGGCCGCCGAACCAGCCGCTGTTGCCGTTCTGCGCGTTCACCTGCTGCGCGTAATCAAACGTCCGCTGGGCCGCTGGGTCCATCGGCTGCTGTGCCCCTGGCGTCGACATGCCTCTCCCCACCCTGAGTGCTGACGGATCCTGATGCTAGCGAATCGGCCACTCGGACGCAGAAAGGTTCACCAAGGTTCCCTCGCGGGAAAAAATCATCAGAGCCGGGCGAGCACCGCCTTGGCCACCGGGGTGAGCAGGCGTTTGACCGTTTCGCGGTCGCCGGCGGCGGCCCCGCCGGTGGAAAGGGTGATCACCGATCGGCCGGTGCGGAACGTCAGGTTCCAGGTCGACGGCCCTGTATCGGTAAGGCAGGCCGGTCCGTCACCAAGAGTCACGCCCAGAGTCACGGTCGACGGGCCGCACAGCGACCGGCTCTCCTGGGCAGTCCACTGTGGTTTGTCCCACACCGTCATGTCGAGCCGGATGTCCCGGTACTGCGGACCGAGCGCGCCGTCGGGCACCACGTTGGACCGCACGCAGCTGGCGGCGGTGCGCAGCCCGGTCTCCCCGTCGCTCTGCGGCACGCTGGCGAAGCCGGCGTCGTTGTACTCCAGCACCAGCGACGAGGGCCCGCCCGGATAGGCCAGCTGGAAGGCGTCCGAGGCGAGCAGCGCGCACGGGCTCTTCACGCCGTCGAACGGCGCGGTGTGCCGGTACACGGCGGGCCCGGACGGCCCGGCGACCACGGCGTCGACCACCGACCTGGTCACGTCGAGCACGAACTGGTGCTGGTCGCGGTCGCCGTACAGCGGCTTGCGCAGCTCGAAGGTGATGGCCACGGCCAGCCGGGGCCGGCCGATCACGGTGGTCCAGCCGGAACCGTCCCGGTAGGACGACACCTCCAGCCCGCGGTCGTGCAGCACGATGGCGTTGTTCTGGGTCGGCCAGGACCGGGTCTGGTCCACCTTGTCCGAGGTGGCGAACGGGGTCTGCTGCACGGTGACGTTGAGCTCGTCGCCGCCGAGCAGCGTGTACCGGCAGTTGCTGATCGAGTCCAGGCCGCCCTGCGGCACGGCGGCCTCGGCCGGCACGTTGCCGTCGAGGTGGCTGTCGATGAACGAGGAGCCGGGGTCGATGCGCACGCCCAGGTCGCCGAGGGTGCGCGTGGACAGCAGGGCGCACGCGTCATAGGCGGCGGTGTCGCCGTAGTTCAGCGGCTCCCCGCCGCCCGGCTCCTGCACCACGACCGGGTGGCCGACCGGCGGCAGGTCCCCGGGCTGGGACTGCGGGGCGGCGTCGCTGCCGCCGGCGACCACGGCGACGAGCACCAGAACAACGGCGGCGGCCGCGGCGGCCATCAGCCACCCGAAGCGCTGCATCAGGGACTCCAGGGAACACCGAGAGCGACAGGGACGGCGCAGACGGTAGCCCCTGGCGATCACGGTGTGGCCGGCAGCCTCCCGTCGGCCACGAAGGCCGCCTTGAGTGCGTCGTAGCACGCCGTCTCGGCGTCTTTGCCCTGGTCGACGTCGATCTGGACGCTGGAGTGGGCGGTGGCGGCGAGGTACAGCGAGCAGCCCGGCGCGTCGGTCTTGATGACCTTTTTGCCGGCCCGCCCGTGCACCGAGGTGACCGTCACACCAGGCGGAAGGGCCAGGTCACCGAGGCCGACCTGGGTGAACAGGCTGATGGACAGGTAGTAGTCGTCGCCGAGCAGCCAGCCGCACGAGCTGGACGCCGACACATTCACCCCATTGTGTGCATCTGTGGTGATGCCGAGCGCGCCGCGACCCGACTGGTCGATCAGCCCGCACGGGTCGACGCCGTCCAGCGACGCCGGCCGGTTCGATGAGATCCCGGCCACGCCGGGAGTTCCCGACGAGGCGGGCGTGTTCGCACCGGATGAGCAGGCCGCGAGCAGGAACAGGCCGCCGACCAGCAGGGCCGCACGTGGGGACATGGCGCAGACCCTAGCCGTCGTCGATCACCTACGGAGGCGTAACCGACGGTGGCGTAGGTCGAGGTCAGCGGTGCATCCTCTTCAGTTGGTTGGCCTGTCCAACCTTTTTTGTGGGGGTTGTGGAGGAGGGAAGGCAGTGCAGCACCATCGCTTCACCACGTTCGTGGCCGTCGGCGACAGCTTCACCGAGGGGTTGGAGGACCTGGGCCCGGACGGCCAGGCCTACCGGGGCTGGGCCGATCGGCTGGCCGAGCTGCTGGCCGCGGACGCGCCGGAGTTCCGCTACGCCAACCTGGCCGTGCGCAGTCGCAAGATGCGGGAGATCCTGGCCGACCAGGTGCCGGTGGCCGCGGCCATGAAGGCGGACCTGGTGTCGCTGTGCGCCGGCACCAACGACATCATCCGGCCCGGCAGCGACCCGGACGGGGTGGCCCGGCTGTTCGAGGAGGCCGTCACCCAGCTGACCGCGGCCGGCAGCCATGTGGTGATCTTCACCGGGATGGACACCAAGGGCACGCCGGTGCTGGGCCGGCTGCGCGGCAAGATCGCCACCTACAACGGGCACCTGCGGGCCATCGCCGACCGCCACGGCGCCACCGTGGTCGACCTGTGGCCGCTGGAGATGTTGCGCGACTCCCGGGCCTGGGCCGCCGACCGGCTGCACCCCTCACCCGAAGGGCATCGCCGGCTGGCCCTGCTGGTGGCCGACCGGCTCGGCATCGAGGCTGGTTCGTGGGACGAGCCGTGGCCGCCGGCGCCGCCGCTGGCTCCGATGGCCCAACGACGTGCGGACCTGCGCTGGGCCAAGGAGTTCTTCGTGCCGTGGATCGGCCGGCGGCTGCGTGGCGTGACCTCGGGCGACGGCCTCACGGCGAAGCGGCCGGAGCTCAGCGAGCTCTGAGCGGAATCCGATCCGCCGGCGGTCGAATCTGCGAGGCGGTGGACCCTGCCGGGCGAAGCCCGGCCTCGGGGGTCTGGGGGTCGCCCCCCAGAACAAATGACGGACGACGTGGCCCGCGCTTTCCGCGGGCACACGTCGCCCAGAGTCTGTGTGGTTCCTACCTGACCCCCAGGCGCAGGTAGGAACCACACAACGGGTCCGGCCGACGCTCTCCCCGAACATCGGCTGAACCACCCCGGGTGACCAGACCCCCTCTTGGTCCCTTCGCGTCACCCGCGCACAGCCGCTCGATGCCGTCGGCATCGAGCGGTGTCTGCATTCACGCTTTCACATTCCGCAGCGCGGGCACTAAACGTCGGCTAAACCGGCCAGCAGACCCTCGACGGCGTCGGCGTAGGGCGAGCGCATCCGGCGGTAGACCGTGAGCGCGAGGTTGAGTTCGAGCCGGGCGGCCTGGCCCCGGCCCTGCTCCAGGTGCAACTCGCCGAGCTGGTGGTGCAGCATCGCCTCGACGTAGGCCATGCCGTAGGTCTGGGCCAGTCGCAGGCCGTCGCGGGCGTAGCCCTCGGCCTCGTCGTAGCGGCCCAGCTGCCGGCTCACCCAGCACAGGTTGGCCAGCGAGCGGGCGCCGTCCTCGTGGTTGCCGCCGGACTCGTGCAGTGCCAGCGCCCGCCGGTAGAAGTCGAACGCCGGCTCGTCCTGGCCGCGGTCCTGGGCCAGCACGCCGAGGTTGTTCAGCGCGATGGCCTCACCCTGGCCGTCGCCGATCCGCCGGTAGAGGTCCAGCGAGGTGCGCAGGTAGGTCTCGGCCTCGTCGAACCGGCGCAGCTCGGCCAGGATGCCGCCGAGGTTGTCGCCGGCGATGGCCACCAGCGCCGGGTCGTCCAGCTCGACGGCGATCCGGTGGGCCTGCTGGTAGCGCCCCAGCGCCAGCTCGAACTCGCCGACCAGCTCGGCGGCGTTGCCCAGGCCCCTCAGCATGCGCGACTCACCGTCCCGGTCGCGGCTGGCCCGCGCGCCGCGCAGACCCAGCTCGAACAGCATGGCCCAGTCGGATGTCAGACCCCTGAGGTACACATAGGTGCGCAGGCACAGCGCGAGCTGCCAGGTGTGTCTGTGCAGTCCCAACGCCGCGCCCAGCCGCACGGCGGCCACCAGGTTCGGCCACTCCGCGTCGAACCAGCGCAGCGCCTGTTCGGCTGAGGCCAGCATCGGCGTGTCGGCGATCTCACCGGAGACCGTCGGCTCGTGGGCGTCTCGGGGCGGGCGGACCAGCCGGTGCGCCCGGTCGGCGACAAGGAGGTAGTAGTCCAACAACTTCTCGGCGGCGCGGGCCCGCTGCCGGTCGGTCAGCTCCGCGCCGGCGACCTCGCGGGCGTGCAGCCGGATCAGGTCGTGCAGCGTGTAACGGTCGGCCCGGGTCTCGGTGAGCAGGTGCGCGCTGGCCAGCTCGCGCAGCCGGCGCCGGGCGGTCACCAGGTCGGCCCCGGTCAGCGCGGCGATCACGTGCGGGGTCACCGAGGTGCCCTCGTGCACGCCGATCGCGCGGAAGGTCTCGGCCAGGTCGGGGTGCAGCGTCCGATAGGAGACGTCAAACGCGCCGCGCACGCTGGTGTCGGCGTCCTCCAGGTCGAGGGCGCGCAGCCGGTACTGCTCGTCGGCCAGCTCGGCCACCAGGTCCTCAACGGTCCACTGTGGACTGGCGGCCAGCCGGGCAGCGGCGATGCGCAGCGCCAGCGGCAGGTGTCCACACAGCGCGGCCAGCCGGCGCAGCGAGTCGATCTCGGCGCTGCGGCGCTGGTGCCCGGTGGAGAAGTCCAGCAGCCGCACCGACGCCTCGCTGGACAGCGTGGTCATCGCGAGCAGCCGCGCGCCGCCGCGAGCGACCAGGCCGTCCAGCCGGCGACGGCTGGTGACCACCACCAGCGAGCCGGAGCCGGCTGGCAGCAGCGGCCGGACCTGCTCGGAGTCGCGGGCGTCGTCCAGCAGCACCAGCACCCGACGCTCGGCCAGCAGCGACCGGTAGAGCCCAGCGCGCTCGTTGAGGTCCAGCGGGATGGCCTCGGCCGGCACGCCCAGGGCCAGCAGGAACTGGGTCAGCACTTCGGCCGGCGAGGTCGGCTCGTGGCCGGCGTCGAAACCCCGCAGCGCGGCGAACAGCTGGCCGTCGGGGAATCCGGCGGCGTTGCGGTGGGCCCAGGTCAGGGCCAGTGCGGTCTTGCCGATGCCGGCCGGGCCGACCACGCCGGCGACGGTGATCGCACCCTCCACGCCGCCGCTGTGCTGGAGGCCGTCCAGCCAGGCCAGCTCCACGTCCCGGCCGGCGAACGCGCTGGTGGCGGCGGGCAGCTGGGCCGGGATGACCGGGCCGTAGACCTGCCGGTTCTTGGGCGCCGCCGGCACCGGCAGCCGCAGCGCCGGGTCGTCGCGCAGCACCTGCTCGTGCAGCTGCCGCAGCTCGGGGCCGGGATCGATGCCCAGCTCCTCGGTGGCGTAGCGGTGGAAGCGCCGGTACGAGACCAGGGCGTCGATGCGCCGCGCGGACCGGTACTGGGCCAGCATCAGCAGGCTGAGCAGCCGCTCCCGGAAGGGGTGGTCGTCGACGAGCCGGCGCAGCTCGCCGATCACCTCGGCGTGCCGGCCCAGCTCCAGGTCGGCGGCGATGCGCTCCTCGACCGCGGCCAGCCGCAGCTCGTCGATGTCGGGCTGGCCGGTCTGCAGCTGGGCGCCGGCCAGCAGCGGGCCCCGCCACAGGTCGAGGGCCCGGCCGAGCAGGGCGGCCCGCTCGGCGGCGGGCTGGCCGCTGGCCTCGCCGATCATCTGCTTGGCCCGGTGCAGGTCGACCAGCTCGGGCTGCACCTGGAGCACATAGCCGGGCGGCTGGGTGCGGATGGACGCGTTGCCGCCGGCCTTGGCCAGAATGCGCCGGAGTTTGGAGACATAACCGTGCACGATGGTGCGTGCGGTCTCGGGCGGGTCGTCGCCCCACAATGCATCGACAATTCGGTCAAAAGGGACGACCTGATTCGCGTCGAGCACCAACAGCGCGAGCAGGCTGCGCACGCCGGATCCGCCGAGCGCCGCGGGGCGCCCGTCGACCAGCAGCTGTACCGGGCCGAGCACACCGAACTCGAGCATGGCACCTGCTCGCTCGACGGTCGTGGACGGCAGCATCATCGGGGGCAGCTCCCTGAGGCGAGCGATGCGTCCAACTTACGGGAACCTGATAACCATTCGTGAGACGTCTCCCCGGAACGGTCTAGTAAATCGCTACTCAGCGTAGCGATTTGCCCGCTGGTTAGACCTATCGTGTTATTCCACCACAGACGCGCGACCGGGCCCGCAAGTTCCCTCAGCCGAGCAACTTCGCCAGCCGCGCCCGCACACTGGCCACCCACGGCGTGCCGATGTGGCCGAACGAGCGCAGCGCTTCCTCCCACACCGCGCGGGCCGCCAGCTTGTCGCCGCGGTCCAGGTAGACGTCGCCGAGGCCGCGCACCGCGTAGCCCTCACGCAGCGCCGTGCCGCTGACCCGGGACAGCCGCACGGCCTCGGTGAAGCAGGCCTCGGCGTGGTCCAGCCAGCCGGCGGCGCGGTTGGTCTCACCCAGGTGCACCCGCACCCAGGCCTGCCGCTCCTGGTCGTCGTAGTGCTGGTAGATGCGCAGCGCCTGCTGGTTGTAGGCCAACGAGGCCTCGTAGTCGCCGCTGAGCCTGGCCAGCTCGCCCAGCGTGCTCAGCGGCTGGGCCTGCCGGTAGCGGTCGCCGAGCAGCCGGTACAGCGCGAGCGACTGGCGGGACAGCGCCACCGCCTCGTCATGCCGGCCCACGTGGAACAGCGCCGACGCCGCGAAGGCCGAGCCCAGGGCCACCACCGGCAGGTCGCCGTCGCCCTCGGCCAGCCGGCGGCACGCCTCGTGCTCGGCCAGGGCCCGCTCGTGCTCGCCGAGCCGCCCGTAGAGCAGGCCGAGGCCGTGGTGCATGAGGGCCTGGCCGTTACGGTCACCGGCCGCCTTGGCCGCGGCCAGCCCCAGCTCGTGGCCGGTCCGCCAGTCCTCCCACGGGCAGTGCGTGGCCAGGAAGTCCAGCTGCAACCGGGCCAACTGCCAGACCCGGGTGTGGAAACAGGCCTGGTGGGCGTTGCGCAGCACCGAGATCAGGTTGCCCCGCTCGCGTTCGAACCAGGCCAGCGCGTGGGCCCGGGTCTCCAGCCGGGGCGTGGCCACGATCGAGCACAGCGAGGGGCTGAGCGAGTCGGCCGGCGGGCGGATCAGGCGGCGCGCCCGGTCGGAGACCACGCAGTAGTACTCCAGCACCCGGGCCCCGATGGTGAACGCCTCGGCCTGGGTCAGCTCGGCGAAGGCGACCTCGCGGGCGTGCAGGCGGACGAGGTCGTGCATGGTGAACCAGTCCTGGCTGGTCTCGGTGACCAGGTGGGCCGCGCTCAGCGCCCGCAGCGCGGCGCGGGCGGCGCTGACCGGGCTGCCGGACATGGCGGCCAGCAGGTGCGGCCCGAAGTTGGCACCGGGGAAGAAGCCGAGCAGCCGGAACACCGAGGCGTACTCCGGGGGCAGCGTGCGGTAGGAGACGTCGAACGCCCGCCGCACGCTGACCTGCATGTCGTCGTCGGCGTCCTCGATGTCCAGGACCTGCAGCCGATGCCGCTCGTCGGCCAGCTCGTCGGCCAGCCGGGCCAGTGCCCCGGTCGGGGCCATCGCCAGCCGGGCCCCGACGATGCGCAGGGCCAGCGGAAGATGACCACAAAGGTTTGCAATTCGTGAGGCGTTCACCGGATCGCGCTGCGACCACGGGATGTCCGACACCTCGTCGAGCAGCCGCACCGCCTGCGGGCCGGGCAGCGTGCCCACCGGCACGTACGCGGCGCCGTCCCGCGCGACCAGTCCATCCAGCCGACGACGGCTGGTCACCACAGTCAGCGGGCCGCGGCCGCCGGGCAGCAGCGGCCGGACCTGCTCGGAGTCACGGGCGTCGTCCAGCAGCACCAGCATCCGCCGGCCGGCCAGCAGCGACCGGTACAGCGCGGCCCGCTCGGCCAGGTCCACCGGCACCGCCTGGGGCGCGACGCCCAGCGCGATCAGGAACCGCCGCAACACGTCCGCCGGCTCGGCCGGCGGACGGTTCTGGTCGTAGCCGCGCAGGCAGACGAACAGCTGCCCGTCGGGGAACTCCCTGGTCACCTGACCGGCCCAGGTCACGGCCAGCGCCGTCTTGCCGGTGCCGGCGGCGCCAACGACCACACCCAGCGTGGACGTGTCGGCCTGGAGCAGGCGGTCCAAGCTGGACAGCTCCTCGTGCCGGCCGGTGAAGCCGGTCGGGGCCGGCGGCAGCTGCGCCGGGGCCACCACGCCGGCGATCTCCACACTGGAGGGCTCCGGCGGCAGCAGCGACGGGTCGTCGTAGAGGATGCGGTCGTACAGGGCGCGCAGCACCGGGTCCAGCGGCAGGTCACGGCGGCCGGCCTGGATCCGCTCGTACACGGCGAGCGCCTCGGCCCGGCGGCCCTGCCGGTGCAGCTCGGTCATCTGCCGGCCGACCAGGTCCCGCCGCAGCGTGTCGGGCAGCAGCGCCAGATCGGCGGCGGAGATGGCCGTCGGGTCGTGCACGTCGATGCGCTCGGGGTTGATGCGCAGCCGGTAGCCGAAGCGCTCGGTGATCAGCTCGGTGTCGCCGCCCGGATCGGCCTTGTCCAGCAGCACGCGCAGCTCGTCGGCCGCCTCGGTGTGCTCGGTCAGCACGATCTCGTTGGGGTGCAAGGCGATTCTGGTCAGCAGCGTGCACGCCTCGGTCGAGTCGACGGCCAGTGGACCATCAACCCCGAGGATCTCGGGCCGGCCGAGCAGACGGATCAGGACACCGTCGCCGCGGACCGCCGGATGCGCGCTGGTCACGTGCTTCCCCCGCCCCATCAGGTGGTTCTGACGGGCAAGCTACCGCCATCGCCGGCAGTGGGTCGCGGGCCGGCCGGGCCTCCGGTCGAAATGCCCGGACATCTTTGCCCGATTCGTGGCCGGTGACGAGGCGGTGAGCTGCGAAGCGGTCCCGCCGTCCGCTCCCGATTGCGGACGACGGGACCGCGCTGCGCCAGTTTGGCCGCCAACAGCTCGGAACTCACCCCGAGCGGGAGTCCCGACCTGCCGGTGATCAAGGTCTGGCGAAGCGGAAGTGGCCTTGCGCCAACGGAATTGGCAAACCCGGCCGCTCCCCGGTTTGCGCGGCAACCGTAACAGAGCGCGTGTGACCGGTCACAGCCACCCCACCCTATCGGAGCATCACCGGTGTTCAGGGCCGCCGAACCAGTTTCGCAGCGCACTTGTGACACCGGCGGCCTCCTCCCCGACCCAGACGACATGCCCGTCCGGCCGTAGCAGCAAACCTGTTTCCGTCACTTGATCGGTTCGGGTGACGATCGCGTGCACCCGGTCGGCCCAGGGCCGCGCCGCCTCGGCGAGCGATCCGTCGCCAAGATCGAGCAGCACCCCCCGCCCGCTTCCGAACAGCTGATACAGGGTCGTGCCGGCGAGCTCCAGGTCCCGCATTCGCCGCCCCAGCAAAGGGTTTCCCGCGCCCACGTCGTAGTGCACGCCCACCCCCGACACCTGCTCGGCGAGATGGTCGTTGACCTGGTCGTATGCACCCAAATCACGCAGCACCGCCCGCAGCGGCGCGATCTTGGGGTCGGGATCCATCAGCAGCGCCTGTGCCCTGGTGTTGGCCAGCACCGCGGCGCCGACCGGATGGCGCTCCGAGTGGTAGCTGTCGAGCAGGCCCGCCGGGGCCCAGCCCTGCACCTCGGCGGCCAGCTTCCAGCCGAGGTTGAAGGCGTCCTGGATACCCAGGTTCAGCCCCTGGCCGCCGGCCGGCGAGTGGATGTGCGCCGCGTCGCCGGCCAGCAGCACCCGACCGTCCCGATAGGACGCCGCGAGCCGGCTGGGCGTGCCGAAGCGGGACAGCCAGCGCGGCGAGTGCAGGCCGAAGTCGCGGCCGGTCACCTCCCCGACCCGGCGGGATATCTCTTGCAGCATAGGTGAAACGTCACGATCCTCTGACACGTCCGCGGCGCTGACGATGATCCGGTGCACGTCGTCGTCGACGGGATAGTGGCCGAACAGCCCGGATTCGGTGATCCGGAAGCCGATCGGCGGCGGCTCGGTCACCTCCACGTCGGCGAGGTAGGCGTCCATCCGGGACGGCTCGCCGGGGAAGTCGATGCCCGCCAGCTTCCGCACCGCGCTCCGGCCGCCGTCGCATCCGACCAGGTAGCGGGCCCGGGCCGTGGTCCCGTCGGCGAACTCCGCGGTGACGTCACCGCTCTGGGTGAGGTTTTTCAGTTCCCGGCCCCGGTGGACCGGCACTCCCAGCTCCTGGACCCACTCGGCGAGGATCCGCTCGGTGGCCGCCTGCGGCGTGGTCAGGGCGTACGGGTGACTGGTGTCGAGGCGGTCGAAGCGCAGCGGGAACAGGCCGGCGAAGTGGCCCACCAGCCGGCCGCGCCGGCCGGTGCCCTCGAACCGGGGCAGCAGTCCGCGCTGGTCCAGCAGCTCCACCGTGCGGACGTGCAGGCCCAGCGCCCGGGACTGACCCGTCGGCGCCGGCAGCTTCTCGTACACCTCGACGTCGACGCCGCGCAGGCCCAGCTCGCCGGCCAGCATCAGGCCGGTCGGCCCGGCGCCGATGATGATCACGTCAGTCATGCGTCCCCCTCTTTAACGGCGTTAAGCATCGACAGAACGCCGTTAAGCTGTCAACCGTGAAACTCAGCCGGGAAACCGTCGTCCGCGCCGCCCTCGAGCTGCTCGACGAGGTCGGCCTGGACGCCATGACCCTGCGGGGCGTGGCCGAACGGCTGCACGTTCAGGCGCCCGCGCTGTACTGGCACGTCCGCAACCGCCAGGACCTGATCGACGAGATGGCCGCCGCCATGATCCGGGACGGCATCGGCGGGCTGGCCCCCGACGGCGCGTGGATGGACCAGCTCGGCGACATCGCCCGCGCCTACCGCCAGACCCTGCTGTCCCATCGCGACGGGGCCCGTGTGCTGGCCGAATCCTGCTCCGCCGACCCCGCCGTCAACCGGCTCGCGGAGCTGTCCCTGCGCATGCTGACCGCCGCCGGATTCACCCCCCAGGACGCCATGCGCGCCCTGATCTCCCTGCTCAGCTACGTGTCCGGCTTCGTGACCGACGAGCAGTCGTCGCGGCCTCGCTCGGAGACCCCCGACCCCGTGCTGTTTCCGCTGCTCACCGCGGCCGGGACCGGGCACCACACCGCCGAGACCTTCGAGTACGGCCTAGAGCTCCTGCTCAGCGGCCTCCGCCTGGCCCGCCTGACTGCCTGATTTCCCGCCACATGTGGTCCACATGTGGCGCTGGGAGTCGAATGTGGCGCACACGTGGCGTTGGTGGGGTTAGTGGACGTCGGCGATGAGGTAGTCGTCGAGGCCGGCGGAGCGGTGGACGACGTGGTCGGCGTCGACGGCGAAGACCAGGCAGCCAGGTTGAGCGTCGGCCCATGCGACACCAGGGCGGCCCATGGCGAAGGCGGTGGTGGCCACACAGTCAGCGGTCGTGAGGTCGTCGGCCACAACGGTGACGCTGAGCAGGCCACGGGCCGGCCGGCCGGTGCGGCCGTCGAGGATGTGCTCGCCCCGCTCATACGTCGCCGAGGTGGCCACCGCCAGGTCGCGAACGCCCAGCACGGCGCACATGCGGTCGGCCTGGTCAGGATGCCGGATGCCGACCAGCCAGGGCCGCCCGAGCTCGGGTTCCCCGGCGGCCACCACGTCGCCACCGGCGTTCACGCAGAACCGCTTCGCGCCCTGACCGCGCAGCTTGTCGGCGGCCCGCTGCACGGCCCAGCCCTTCACCACCCCGCACGGGTCGAAGGGCCGCCCGGGCGGCGTGGCGGTGAAGGCCCCGAGGCTGATCCGCTCGTAGTGGCTGCAGATGCCCAGCACCTCGGCCAGTTCGGCGGACACGTCGGCGACCTCGCCGCGGCCGTACCGGCTGACCTCGCTGTCGGGGCGGAACGGGCTGAACCGGGCGTCCACCCGCCGCAGGTCGGCGTACAGCGGCGCGACGTCGACCGGGTCCCGGACGTCCACCGAGACCGGCATGCCCATCACCTGTTCGACGTGCCGCATGACCCCCACAATGCGCATCCAGTCTGTGTCCAGGCTGTGGGAGTTCTGTCGGACAGCTGTCGACCCGGGCGTCGAGTCGCCAGCTGTCGGCCGGCTACAGCACCATGGGGTCGTGCGCGCTGACAAGGCTGAGGCCCCGGTCCGACTGCTGGTCGTCGACGACGAGCCCCACATCGCCGACCTGGTGGCCACGGTGGCCAAGTACGAGGGCTGGCAGGCCCGCGTGGCCAACAACGGGTCGGCGGCGCTCAGCGAGGCGGCCGCGTTCAATCCGGACATCGTGGTGCTCGACCTGATGCTGCCCGACCTGGACGGCTTCACCGTGCTGGACCGGCTGCGGGCCACCGGCGCGATGGTGCCGGTGGTGTTCCTGACCGCCAAGGACGCCACCGCCGACCGGGTCGCCGGCCTGACCCGCGGCGGCGACGACTACCTGGTCAAGCCGTTCGCGGTGGAGGAGCTGATGGCCCGGCTGCGGGCCGTGCTGCGCCGCACCACCGGCCCCGGCTGGAAGCGCTCGGTGCTCGCGGTCGAGGACCTGGAGCTGGACGAGGACACCCGCGAGGTGCGCCGCGGCGAGGAGAACGTGTCGCTCACGCCCACCGAGTTCGAGCTGCTGCGCTACCTGATGCGGCGTTCGCCGGCCGTGCTGACCAAGGCCCAGATCCTGGACCACGTGTGGGACTACGACTTCGGCGGCCGGTCCAATGTGGTCGAGCTGGTCATCTCCCATCTGCGCCGCAAGCTGGACACGGGATATGAGCCGCTGATCCATACCATTCGCGGCGTGGGCTACGTGGTGCGCAAGGCAACCTGATGAACCGGCTCTCGTCCGCGTGGCGGCGGCTGCGGCTGGGCACCCAGCTCGCCCTGGTGCTGGGCGCGCTGGCGCTGGTGGTGTTCGGCCTGGTCGGCACGATCACCGTGTCGCTGCTGCACTCCTATCTGGAGGACCGGCTGGGTGAGCAGCTGAGCACCGTGCTGTCCCAGTACAAGTCGACCGGCGAGCTCACCAGCATCTCGCCCGGCAAGTTCGGGCACTCCAGCTCGCCGGAGCACGATCCGCCGATCGGCGTGCAGTTCCAGTTCGGGTCGAACGACGCGTACCGGGTGATGAACGCGCGGCCGGGGCCGTCCTATCCGCCCGAGCTGCTGGCGATGGCCCGTCGGGCCCTCATCGGTCCGGTGCACCCGGACGAAAAGGTGATGGTCAACGGCACCCTGTACCGGTTCGTGGCAGCGCCGTTCCTGCCCTTGCAGGCCGGGAAAGTGGCCGTCGTGGGGCTGTCCGAAACCGACACCGACGCCACCATCCGCCGGATGGTCATGGTCAACCTGATCACCTTCGGCATCGCCCTGGTGGTGCTGGTCGTGGCCGGGCAGCAGGTGCTGCGGCGCGGGCTGCGGCCGCTGGGCGACATGGCGTCCACCGCGCACACCATCGCCTCCACCGACCTGACCACCAATTCCGTCGACCTGTCCGTACGGGTCCGGGGCTCGGGCGGCGGCGTCGAGGTCGAGGAGCTGCGGTCGGCATTCAACGTGATGGTCGATCACATCGACCAGTCGTTGACCGCACGGTCGGCCGCCGAGCAACGGCTGCGGCAGTTCGTCGCCGACGCCTCGCACGAGCTGCGCACCCCGCTCACCTCGATCCGTGGCTACGCCGACCTTTTCGCGTACGCTGCGGCCAACGAGCCGGCCGAGCGGGAGCGGCACCTCGCCCGGATGCGGGAAGAAGCCGGGCGGATGAGCCTGCTGCTGGACGATCTCCTGCTGCTGGCCCGGCTCGACGCCGCCGAGACGCCGCTGCGGCCCGGGCCGGTCGACCTGGTCGAGATCGCCGTGGCCGCCGCCGACGGTTTCCAGGCCGGGCGACCCGACCATCCGTTCACGCTGGAAGTCGAGCCGTCCTCGCTGCCCCTGGTCGGCGATCCCATGCGGCTGCGGCAGGTGCTGGACAACCTGCTCACCAACGCCGCCGTGCACACCGATCCCGGCACGCCTGTCTGGCTGCGGGTGCGGTCCGAGCCCGGGTGGGCCTTCGTCGACGTGGCCGACGGCGGGCCCGGCATCACCCCGGAGAACCAGGCCAAGGTGTTCGACCGGTTCTACCGGGTCGACGACTCGCGGACCCGGCACAGCGGCGGCACCGGGCTCGGGCTGTCCGTCGTGCTCTCGCTCGTCACCGCGCACGGTGGCGCCGTGACCCTGCAGAGCCGGCCCGGCACCACCGTGTTCACCGTGCGACTGCCCCTGTCAGCCGGCCAGGTGTGAGCGGGCCCAGAGGTCGATGCCCGACTCCACCGCGTACTGGTCGATCGCGGCCAGCTCGTCGTCGGTCAGCGGCGGCGCCGACAGGGCCGCCACGTTGTCCTCCAGCTGCTTGACGGAGCTGGCCCCGATCAGCGCCGAGGTCACCCTCGGGTCGCGCAGCGCCCAGGTCAGCGCCAGCTGGGCCAGCGACTGGCCGCGCTGCTCGGCGATCCCGTTCAGCGCCCGGATCCGCGCCAGGTTCTCCTCCGACAGCAGGCTCGTCGACAGCGACTTGTCCTGCGTCGCCCGGGATCCCTCCGGCACCCCGTTGAGGTACTTGTTCGTCAGCATGCCCTGGCCCAGCGGCGAGAACGCGATGCAGCCCGCGCCCACCTCGTCCAGCGCGTCCAGCAGGTCCGCCTCGATCCAGCGGTTCAGCATCGAGTACGACGGCTGGTGGATCAGCAACGGCACCCCCGCCGTGCGCAGGATCTCCGCCGCCTCCCGGGTCTTCGTCGCCGAGTAGCTCGACACGCCCACGTACAGCGCCTTGCCCTGCTGGTAGGCGCTCACCAGCGCGCCCATCGTCTCTTCCAGCGGCGTCTCCGGGTCGAACCGGTGGGAGTAGAAGATGTCCACGTAGTCCAGACCCATCCGGTCCAGCGACTGGTCCAGCGAGGCCAGCAGGTACTTGCGGCTGCCCCACTCCCCGTAGGGGCCCGGCCACATGTCGTAGCCCGCCTTCGTCGAGATCACCAGCTCGTCCCGGTACGGCCGCAGGTCGTCGGCCAGCATCCGGCCGAAGTTCCGCTCCGCGCTGCCGTAGGGCGGGCCGTAGTTGTTGGCCAGGTCGAAGTGCGTGATCCCCAGGTCGAAGGCCCGCCGCACGATCCCCCGGCCCGTCTCGTACGGCGTGTCGTCCCCGAAGTTGTGCCACAGCCCCAGCGAGATCCCCGGCAGCCGCAGTCCGCTGCGCCCGCACCGCCGGTAGGTCAGGTCCTCGTAGCGTCCACCCGCGGCCTCGTACGGCACCGTCGAGCCTCCCTGTCCTCGCGCCTCACCCGAACGGACGCGAGTCTAGGTCGGCCCGAGGTCACGGGCTCAGCACCGCCGGATCGAAAGTGACAGGTTCCGGGGCCGCCTTGATAGTGGCGGTTTCCCCAGGCCGAGCGGTCAGTTCCTCGACGTACTGGCCGTTCTCCAGCCGGTAGGCGGTGACCGAGACACCACCGAGCTCTTCCTGTGACAGCGCCCAGAAGTAGGTCACACCGGCAGCCGCATAGGCAGCGATCTTGCTTTCGCGTTCGCTGCGAACGTTCCCACCCGACCACACCTCGACCGCCATCAGCACGTTCTTCGCCCGGAAGCTCGCGCCGACCGGCCGAGTGTCCAGCACCACAACGTCAGGAATCAATCCAGTGCGGAGGGGCGTGCTGATCTCGACCGCGACACCAGGAACGACGTGCAAGCCCGTCCGTCCCGCACGCCGCAACGCATCATTGAGCAGCATGCTGAGTTGAAAGACCGCTACCTGATGTTGGCCCATGGGCGCCGGACTCACGTGGAAGTAACCCCAGATCAGCTCGATGCGAGACCCATCCGCAGGTGGATCCATCGCCAACCAGTCTTCGATCGTGTTCGGGCCAATCGGGTGCGCGAGCGCTGCGCTCACCGGAATCTCCTCCTCGGCTCGACTCACGACCACCCTCCCACAGCCCCTCACCCACCGTCCTACCTGCATTTTCATCCAATGGTGCCGTTAAGTCGAACACAAGCGCGACGCGCCCCGATCGACGGTGGGCGGGGAAGGGTCCGGAGCGGGACAATCAAGGCGTGGGCCGTGCTGGGAAGGACGCGTGATGACCGACAACGACACCCAGATCAAGGTGGACGCGGGCAGGCTGTGGGCGGGGGCGGTGGCGACCGCGCTGGTGGCGGGGCTGATCGCGGTGGTGGGCATTCTCATCGCCCGGGGCATCGTGCAGGTGGAGGTGCTGGCGCCGAAGGCGGAGGGAGCCTGGGGCAATGCCAACACGGTGACCTATGCCCTGGTGTCGGCGGCGGTGGCGCTGGCGGCGACGGGGCTGCTGCACCTGCTGCTGCTGACGACCCCGAGGGCGACGACGTTCTTCACCTGGATCATGGTGCTGCTGACGCTGATCGCGGTGGTGCTGCCGCTGAGCCTGCCGGTGGACCTGGCCAGCCGGCTGACGACGGGGCTGATCAACCTGGCGATCGGATTGGCGGTGACCAGCATTCTGACCAGCTTCGCACCGGGCACGGTGCGCCTGGAGCCGACGCACCAGCAGCAGCGGCACATCGGCCCGTACGACGAGACGGTGGAGTGGCGCGACCAGCAGTAGGTCAGCGCGGGTGCAGGCCCAGCGACACCCGGATGGCCCGGTCCCGGTCGGAGCCGTCGTGGCTGTCGCCGGCGTCCATGGCCTCGTCGAAGGTGTCCTCATCGGTGGCCGCGGCGGCGTGCTGACGATCGGTCAGCTCCTGCTGCTTGGCGGCGACCAGCTGGTCGAACTCGGGCTGGATGTTGGCCGGCCACGGCCCGGCCTTGAGCGCGTCGATCTCCTGCTGCAGCACGGGAATCGAGCGCACGACGGCGTCCCGCTCGGCGGTCCACTCGTCGGCGTTCTGCTCGTCGTCGACGATCTTGTCGTACGGGTCTACGGCGGCCAGGTAGCGCTTCTGGTCCTCGGTGTAGGGCCGGCCGGTGTCCTTGGCGTGGCCGGTCATCTTGGCGCCGGTGACGCTGCGGTAGAAGCACTCCACGGACCGGTCGCCCCGAGCCCAGGACGTCGGCTGCGGGTAGAGGTAGTGCACGTCGATGTCGGGGTAGTTCAGCCCGGACGTGAGGAAGCGGTCCGAGTCGCCGGGGCACCGGGACTCGCCAATCAGCATCACGGCGTCGGAGCCGGGATAGGTCGAGCCCTGCACGGGTTCGACGGCGAACACCTCGGCGTCGTGCGGCTGGACGCAGTCCTTCACGGTGACCGAGGCGCCCTGGCTGGTCGTTGCGCGGTCGAAGCACTGGCCGGGCTTCAGGTTGTAGCTGGCGGTCACCCCGGACGACGAGTTGGTGGAGGCCTCGTGCACGCCGATGACCACGGCGGCGACGAAGAACGTCAGCCAGGCGGCGAGCCACAGGCCGGACAGCACGACACCGGCGATGGCCAGCCCCTTGCCGCCGCGCCCGCTGCGACGGACCTCGGCCAGCGACACGATGCCGAAGGTGAGGCCGAGGATCGCGCACAGCGGGAAGAGCCCGAGCAAGCTCAGCACGAACGAGGCGATGGCGAAGCCGCTGGTACCGGGCTGCGGGCCGGGCCACTGCTGATTACCCCAGGGACCGGGCTGGCCGGGCCACGGACCGGGCTGACCTGGCCACGGGCCGGGTTGGCCACCCCACGGACCGGCTTGGCCGTTCCCCGGGCTCGCCTGGGCGGGCGGCATCGCCGGGTAGTTCTCGTACGAGGGTGGCTCGTGCTCAGTGGACATGTCCGGAATACCGCCGTCTCTCCCCTTAACGGACAGGGCAAAGGCTACCGCCCACCTCGCTGTGCACCGCAGCTAATAAGCGAGTTCAGAAAGTCGCGATGGACTGCACAGCGGCGGAGGGCGAGACTTCGCCCATGAAGGCACTGGTCAAGGTCGACGCGGCGCCGGGTCTCGAGCTCACCGACGTGGCCGACCCGCAGGTCGGACCCGGTGACGTGGCGGTGAAGGTGCTCCGAACCGGCATCTGCGGCACCGACCTGCACATCGACTCCTGGGACGACTGGGCGGCCCGCAACGTCAAGCCGCCGCTGGTCCTCGGCCACGAGTTCGTAGGCGAGGTGGTGGAGACCGGCCGGGACGTCACCGGCGTCAAGGTCGGCGACCTGGTCAGCGGCGAGGGCCACCTGGTCTGCGGCACCTGCCGCAACTGCAAGGCCGGCCGCCGGCACCTGTGCGCCAACACCCGCGGCCTGGGCGTGCACAGCAACGGCGCGTTCGCCCAGTTCGCGGTGCTGCCGGAGCAGAACGCCTGGGTGCACCGCACCGAGGTGGACCTGGACGTGGCGGCGATCTTCGACCCGCTCGGCAACGCGGTGCACACGGCGCTGTCCTTCCCGGTCATCGGCGAGGACGTGCTGATCACCGGGGCCGGCCCGATCGGCATCATGGCCGCGGCCATCGCCCGGCACGCCGGGGCCCGGCACGTGGTGATCACCGACGTCAGCGAGCACCGGCTGGAGCTGGCCCGCAAGGTCGGCGTGGACCTGGCGCTGAACGTGGCCGAGTCGACCCTGGCCGACGCCTACAGCCGGCTGAACATGTCCGAGGGCTTCGACGTGGGCATGGAGATGTCGGGCCAGCCCAGCGCGCTGCAGGACATGATCGCCAACATGTCGCACGGCGGCCGGATCGCCATGCTGGGCCTGCCGGCGAAGGAGTTCCCGGTGGACTTCGGCTCGGTGGTGCTGAAGATGCTGCACCTCAAGGGCATCTACGGCCGGGAGATGTTCGAGACCTGGTACTCGATGTCGGTGCTGCTGCAGGCCGGCCTGGACATCGCGCCGGTGATCACGCACCGCTTCCCCTACACCGACCACAAGACGGCGTTCGACACGACGCGGGCCGGCCGCTGCGGCAAGGTGCTCCTCGACTGGACGGAGAAGTAGATGTACGGCGCGATGCGGGACGATCTGCGGGCCGGGCTGGCCGAGATCCGCGAGGCCGGGCTGTACAAGGCGGAGCGGGTGCTGGGCTCCCCGCAGGCGGCGCAGGTCAGCGTCACCGGCGAGCGTGTGCTGAACTTCTGCGCCAACAACTACCTGGGCCTGGCCGACCACCCGGTGCTGGTCACGGCGGCGCACGAGGCGCTGGACCGCTGGGGCTTCGGCATGGCCTCGGTGCGCTTCATCTGCGGCACGCAGGAGCTGCACAAGCAGCTGGAGGGCCGCCTCTCGGAGTTCCTCGGCACCGAGGACACGATCCTGTACAGCTCCTGCTTCGACGCCAACGGCGGCCTGTTCGAGACGCTGCTGGGCGAGCAGGACGTGGTCATCTCCGACGAGCTCAACCACGCGTCGATCATCGACGGCATCCGGCTGTGCAAGGCCAAGCGGGCCCGCTACCGCAACCGGGACATGGCCGACCTGGAGCGCATCCTGCAGGAGAACAAGGACGCCCGGTACCGGCTGATCGCCACCGACGGCGTGTTCTCCATGGACGGCTACCTGGCCCCGCTGGACGAGATCTGCGCGCTGGCCGAGCGGTATGACGCGCTGGTCATGGTGGACGACTCGCACGCGGTGGGCTTCACCGGCCCGACCGGCCGGGGCACGCCGGAGCTGTTCGGCGTCACCGACAAGGTGGACGTGGTGACCGGCACGCTGGGCAAGGCGCTGGGCGGCGCCAGCGGCGGCTACGTGTCGGGACGGGCCGAGATCGTGGAGATGCTGCGCCAGCGCTCGCGGCCCTACCTGTTCTCCAACTCGCTGGCCCCGTCGATCACCGGCGCCGCGCTGGCCGCGCTGGAGCTGCTCAGCTCCTCGGGCGAGCTGTTGGACCGGCTGCGGGCCAACACGGAGCTGTTCCGCCGCCGGATGACCGAGGAGGGCTTCGACCTGCTGCCGGGCGAGCACCCGATCATCCCGGTGATGATCGGCGACGCGGCCAAGGCCGGCCGGATGGCGGATCTGCTGCTGGAGCAGGGCATTTACGTGATCGGCTTCTCCTACCCGGTGGTGCCGCACGGCAAGGCCCGGATCCGCACCCAGATGTCGGCCGCGCACTCCCTGGAGGACGTGAACCGGGCCGTCGACGCTTTTGTCGCGGCACGGTCCAAGATGGACGGATGATCGATCCTCGACGGCTGCGGGTGCTGCGGGCGCTGGCCGACCACGGCACGGTGACCGCGGCGGGGCGGGCGCTGCACCTGACGGCGTCCGCCGTGTCGCAGCAGCTGGCCGCGCTGGAGGCGGAGACCGGGCAGGAGCTGCTGCGGCGCAAGGGCCGGCGGGTGTGGCTGACCCCGGCTGGCGAGCTGCTGGTAGTGCATGCCAACGCCGTCGCGGCCGAGCTGGAACGGGCCGAGGCCACGCTGGCGGCGTTCGACGCCGGCCTGCGCGGCCCGGTCCGGCTGGCCAGCTTCGCCTCGGCGATCACGCAGGTGGTGGCGCCGGCGGTGGCCGCGCTGCGGACCGGCGCCCCGGACGTGACGCTGCTCGTGCAGGACGCCGAGGGGCACGCCAGCATTCCGCTGCTGCTGGACGGCGAGATCGACGTGGCCATCACCGAGGAGTACCGCCCGGCGCCGCAGACCGACGACCGCCGGCTCAAGCGTTTTCCCTTGTACGTCGAACCGTTCGACGTGGTGCTGCCGGCCGATCACCGGTTCGCCGCGGAGTCCGAGGTGGACCTGAGCGGGCTCGGCGGCGAGGACTGGATCGCCCCGCTACCCGGAAATCCTTGTCGTGACGTGCTTTTACTGGCCTGCCCGGACGCGCTGATACGGCACACGTCCGACGACTTCCGGGCCATCGTCGCGCTGGTGGCGGCTGGCTCGGGTGTGGCTCTGGTGCCACGCAACGCTTTCACGCGCACAACCGGCGCGGTTGCGTTGCCGGTCAAGGGAGACCAGTCGCTGCGCCGGGTGTTCGCGGCCGTGCGCAAGGGAAGCGAGGACCATCCGCTGATCCGGTTGGTCCTCGCCGCCCTGGTGCGTGGTCAGCCAGCTGACACGTAGTAGCTGCCGTCACCGAGCGCGCTGACGCCGGCCCGGACCGGGGCCGACAGGTCGGCGAACGCCCACTCCGTGCCGTCGGTGGCCAGCGCGTGTCCGCTGGCCAGCGCCTTGATCGAGCTCAGGCCGGCGACCTGTGCGCCCTGGAAGGTGCCGGTGAAACCGTCACCGTCGGGCCACTGCCACACCGTGCCGTCGGACATGAGTGCGCGAGCGCCCTGGTCGGGGCCGTTGTCCCGCTGCACCGACACGATGTGTCCGGCCGGCACCGGCAACGCCGCCGGGCTGTCCTGATGCCCCGAACCCAAGGCACCCCAACGCCACACCGTCTGGGTGCCGTCGCCGGCCGGGCAGAGCGCGATCCGTGCGCCGATGCCCGAGCAGCCGGACAAGCCGTACACCTGGACCGGCGACGCGCTGGTGCCCACCACGTCGTGATTGCCCAGCGCGCCGTTGGTGTTGTCACCCCAGGCCCACACTGTGCCGTTGTTCTTCAGCGCGTACCGGGTGACGCCGCCCGAGCCGTTGCGGTACTCGGCAATCGCCTGGACTTCGCTCAGCACGCCGGTCGTGCCGGTTTGGAACCAGGTGGTGTCCGGGTTCCCGATACCCAACTGGAGCGACTCGTTGGCGCCCCAGGTGAGCACCTTGCCGTCGTTGGTCAGGGCCATCCCGGGAGTGATCTGCTTGATGTTGCCCAGGAACTGCGTCGGCAGCGGCGAGAAATAGGCCTCGCCGAGCGGGCCCTCGCCGTTGCCGGCGTAGCTGACGCCCAACTGGCCGCGGTCGTTCGCGCCCCAGGACCAGGCGGTGCCGTCGCTGAGCAGCGCGTAGCCGTTCCGGTCGGTGTTCGCGATCGCCGTGACGCCGGACAGGCCGTACACCGCGGAATCCACGCGGCTGCCGCCGTCGGTCGTGCCGTCACCGGCCTGACCGACGTCGTTGGCGCCCGAGGCCACCGCGCAGGCACTGGTGCAGGCCGATCGCGCCGGCGCGAAGTACCCGGCCAGGTCGACGATCGAGTCCAGCTGACCCTGCCGGTTGTTGATGTCCATGGCGCGACCGTTGCTCAGCGGCGCGACCGCCGCGTTGGCCGAAGTCTGACCGGGCAACAGGTTCAGGTTGCTCACGCCCGGCTTCGGGCCGCCGTCGGCCCACACCGTGATCACCGTGTTTCCGGTGACGTTGGTGGCCGTCATGTTGACCACGGCCGCGGTCGCGCCGTACGGCAGCCAGCGGTCCAGGGAGAGCGGGCGCGTCTCGCCCGACTGGAGCGGGTCGCGCGGCGTGCCGTCACCGTTGCGGGTGTCCAGCACCCGGCCCGGCAGCAGCGGGTAGAACGCCTGGGTGGAGTCCGTCGAGTAGTAGCCGGCGAAGTCCACCACGACGTCGGTCGAGAAGTGGGCGTTGGTCAGGGAAACCTTGCGGTCAGTGCCCAGTCGCACGGTGACCAGGTTCGGGATGTCCTTGCCGGCCACCAGGTTCACGTTGGACGCGTCCGGGCGCGCCTCGCCGGACGGATAGGCCGTGACGAAGGTGGGTCCAGTGACGTCGGTCCCGGTCAGGTTGAACACCACGGCCGTCGCGCTGGCCGGCACCAGCGAGGACAGGTCCAGCGTCACGGTGCCGCCCGTCCCGAGCGGGGCCGAGTTGCGAGTGTCCAGAATCCGTTGTGGCGCAACGGAAGTGAACTTCGAGCCGCCCATCGGCCGGTAGTAGCCGGCGACGTCCACGATCGCGTCGGTCGCGAACGGGCCGGCCGCCAGCCAGATACCCGGGTTGTCGCCGTGGCCGAGCGCCACCGTCACCAGGTTGGCCCGGGTCTCGCCGCCGGCCAGGTTCAGGCTGGACGTGGTCGGCGTGCCGTGGGTACCCGGGCCCTCGGCGAGCCAGGTCGGCCCGTCCGGATCGGTGCCGGTCAGGTTGAACACCACGGCGGTGGCGTCCGCGGGCACCAGGTCGGTCGGGATCGACACCGCGACCTGGCCACGGGCCGGAATCTTGCTGCTGTTGCGACTGTCGAAGATCCTGGTCGGCGACACCGGTGTGAACACCGTGCCGGAGTCGGGCTTCGCGGTCGCCGCCTGTGCCGGCGCGACCACGGAGAGCGCACTGACGGCGACAACAGCCGTCAGCGCAAGGAATCTGGCTACTGACACGCGTACCTCCACCCCTGGCGACGGGTCTCGACGACCGTCCACCCGCGACATCTCCGCATCGGCCGGCGGCGTTACCTGCGAGAACGCGAAAACACCCGGCGCAGGCAACCGCCCACGCCGGGTGTCCACAGGGGATTGGCTGGTCGGCTAGGAACTCGCCACCGCGATGCCGCCGTCGCCGATCGCCGTCACGCCGGCCAGGCCAGCGATCTGCACCGGCACCAAGCTCGTGGTGAACTGCTGGCCGTCACCGAGCGCGCCGTTGTGGCCGCTGCCCCAGGTCCACATCGTGCCGTCGGACTTCAGCGCGTAGCCGGAGCTGTTGCCCGCGGCCAGGGCGGTGACGCCGGTCAGCCAGGACACCGTCACCGGATCGGTCACCGGCGTGCAGGGGCTGCCGCCCTGGCACTGCGTGCCGTTGCCCAGTTCCCCGTTGGAGTTCATGCCCCAGGCGCGAACCGTGCCGTCCGGCATCAGCGCGTACGCGGTGCCGTCGGTAAAGCTGGACGCCCGGCCGGCGACCGCGACCGCGCCGGTGATGCCGGGCACCTGGCGTGCGTTCGGCATCGGTTGGTAGTTGGCATCGACGCCGCCCCACTGCCAGACCGTGCCGTCGGCCTCGACCGCCAGCCGATTGCCGATCTTGGTGACGTGGGCCAGGCCGGCCACCTGGACCGGCGTCGCCGAAGCGCAGTTCGGCCCCTTGGGCGAGACGCCCTCGTTCTCCGAGCACTTGTTCGGGTCCGGGGCCACCCCGGTGCCCAGCTCGCCCTGGACGTTCTGCCCCCAGGCCCACACCGTGCCGTCGTTCTTGAGCGCGTAGCCGTCGCCGGTCGAGCCGGCGATGGCCACCACGTCGGTCAGGCCGGTGACCTGAACCGCCGTGCTGGCGAGGTAGTTCTCGTCCTGCACGCCGTTGCCCAGGCTCCACATGTAGTTCTCGCCCCACGACCAGACGGTGTGGTCGCTGCGCAGCGCGTAGCCGGCCACGATCTGGGTGATGTCGTGCAGGCCGAACACCTTGCCGGGGACAGTCGAGTAGTAGGACGGCGGATAGACGTACTGGGCGACCGGGCCGTCGCCGTAGCCGGACGGGCGGCCGTTGGCCAGCTCGCCCGCGCCGTTGCCGCCCCAGTCCCAGACCGTGCCGTCGTTGCGCAGCGCGTAGCCGTGGTCCGGGCTGAAGGGGCCGGTGGTGGCCGCCGTGACGCCCGACAGCCCGTAGGCCGCGGTCGGGGTGTGCACGGTGTTGTCCGTTGTGCCATCGGCCTTCTGGCCGTACTGGTTCTGGCCCCAGGTGTAGACGCAGGCGCTCGCGCACGGCTGCTTCGCCGCCGCGAAGTAACCCGCCAGGTCAGCGATCGCATCCGTCTGGCCCACGTGGTTGAACAGCTGGGCCTTGCCGTCCGTGCCGAGCGCCGTGATGGCCATGTTGGCCGCGGTCTGCCCCGGCTGCACGTTGAGGTTGCTGGCCGACGGCCGGCTGGCGAAGTCCGGCCACGCCGTCAGATAGGTCGAATCCGTCACGTTGGTGGCCGTGAGGTTGTACACCGCGGCGCTCGCACCGTCCGGCAGCCAGCCGCTGAAGTCCAGCGGACGCGTGCCGCCGGCTCCGAGCGGCTGACGCGGATCTCCGTTGGTGTCACGGGTGTCCACGGCCCGGATCTGGCTCAGCGGGAAGAAGGACAGCGTGGAGTCCGGTGAGTAGTAGCCGGCCAGGTCGGCGATCAGGTCCACGGAATTGTGGGCGTTGGCCAGCGTCACCTTGCGGTCCGCGCTCAACTGCACCGTCACCAGGTTCGGATTCGTCTGCCCCGCCTCAAGGTTCAGGTTGGACGCGTCCGGTTTCGCTTGCCCCGCGGGATAAGCCGTCACGAAGGTCGATCCCGTGACGTCCGTGCCGGTCAGGTTGAACACCGCCGCCGTCGCCCCCGCCGGCACCTGCGACGACAGGTCGAGCGTCACCGCCCCGCCGGGGCCTACCGGCGCGCTGTCCCGCGTGTCCAGAACCCGTTGCGGCGCAAGGGAAGTGAATTTGGAGCCGGACGGCGCGTAGTAGCCGGCCAGGTCCACGATCGCGTCGGCCGCGGCCGGTCCGGCCTCCACCCACACGCCGTGACTTCCCCCGCTGCCGATCGGGCTGGTCACCAGGTTCGCCCGGGTCTCGCCGCCGGCGAGATTCAGGTTGGACGTGTTGTACGGCGACGGCCCCGCCAGCGACCCCACCGCGAGGAACGTCGCCTGCGTCGATCCCGTCCCCGTCAGGTTGAACACCACCGCCGTCGCGTCGGCCGGCACCAGGCTGGTCGGGAACGTCACGCCGATCCCGCTGCGGGCCTGGATCTGGTGTCCGCCGGCGACCCTGGTGTCGTACACGCGGGTCGGCGCCACCGGCGTGAACGCGCTGCCCGACGGCACCGCCGCCGGCGCGGCCTGCGCCGCCGGCGCGGTGAGGGTGGCCGCCGCGACAACCGCAGCCACCACCAATGCTGCTCTCGCCATAGTTGGTCATGCCCCCTGAGTCAAGATCATGTTGCCCAGCGGCCCCAGCCTCGCGACCCCCGGCAGGGCCGTGAGCTGTTCCGGAACCGGGGCGGAGTGGTCGGTCTCGGCGTTGCCGAACTCGCCCGCGCTGGAGGTGCCCCAGGCCCACACGGTGCCGTCGGTCTTCTGGGCGAAGCCCATCTCGTACCCGGTGGACAGCGCGGCCACCGACCTCAGGCCGGAGACCTGGCCGGGAACGTCGGCGTAGCAGGAACCGCTCATGCAGAGGTTGCCGTTGCCGAGTTGGTAAGCGTTGGACTCGCCCCATGCCCAGACGGTCCCGTCGGACTTGAGCGCGTAGTTCGTGTGAGTGTCCACGTACGTCGCGGCCACGTCGACCACGCCGGTCAGGTTCGGCACCGCGACCGGGCTGTCGTCCTCGTCAAGCGTGTTGTTGACCTCGTAGCCACGCGGCCCCCACTGCACGACCGTGCCGTCGTTCTTCACGGCCAGCCGCAGGTTGATCTTGGTGACCCCGGTCAGGCCGGACACCGGCACCGCGGTCGACGAAGCGGCGCCGTGCGTGCCGTTGCCCAGTTGCCCGTTGTCGTTGTCACCCCAGGCCCAGACCGTGCCGTCGGACTTGAGCGCGTAGCCGTTGGTCTCGTCGCCGGCGATCGCGGTGACGCCGGTCAGCCCGACGACCGGAACCGGAAATGGCACGAACGCCGAGTCGCCACTGTTGCCGAGGCGGCTGTGGGCGTTCGAGCCCCACGACCACACGGTGCCGTCACTCTTCAGCGCATAGCCGGGAGCGATCTGCGTGACGCCGGAAAGTCCTTGCACCTGAACGGGAACGGTCGAGAAGGACCAGACGCCGGACGGCGTGTCGAAGACCGGGCCGCCCCTGCCGTTGCCCAGTTCACCGCTCTCGTTGGCGCCCCACGCCCAGACGGTGCCGTCCGACTTGAGCGCGTACACGTCGTAATACCCGGCGGTCACCTGGGTCACGCCCGACAGACCGTACACAGTGGACGGACGGTGCAGGTCGTTCAGCACCGCGGTGCCGTTGCCCTGTGTGCCGTAGTCGTTGCGGCCGGAGTTGGTCACGCAGTTCTGCTGGCACGTGGCCAGTGCCGGCGCGAAGTAGCCGGCGACATCGACGATCACGTCGACCTGCCCACTGTGGTTGTACACGTTGAGGTAGCCGTCGCTGAGCGCGACGACGTCCATGTTCGCGGATGTCTGCCCAGGCGCCAGGTTCAGTGTGCTGGCGGCGGACCGGTTGACGCCGCTCGGATAGGCGGTGAGATAGGTGTTGTCGGTGACGTTCGTGCCGGTCAGGTTGATCACCGCGGCCGCGGCACTGGCCGGCAACCAGTAGGCGAGCCACGCCGTGTGCGTTCCATCGGCGGTGATCGGGTCGCGCGGCTGCCCGTCGGCGGTCCTGGTGTCCACAGCCCGGAACGCGGGCAGCGGGTAGAACGCCAGGTCGGCCTGCGGCGCGTAGTACCCGGCCAGGTCGGCGATCAGGTCCACCGAGTTGTGCGCGTTGGCCAGCGTCACCTTGCGGTCCGCACTGAGCTTCACCGTCACCAGGTTCGGCGTGTCCCGCCCGGCCGCCAGGTTCAGGTTCGACGCGTCCGGCTTGGCCTCCCCGGCCGGATAGGCCGTCACGAAGCTGTCGCCCGTGACATCCGTGCCGGTCAGGTTGAACACCGCCGCCGTCGCCCCCGCCGGCACCCGCCCCGACAGGTCCAGCGTCACCGTTCCGCCCGGCCCCAGCGGCTGCGAGTCCCGCGTGTCCAGAACCCGCTGCGGCGGTAGGGACTTGAACTTCGACCCACTCGGCGAGTAGTACCCGGCGATGTCGACGATCACGTCGGCCGCGTTCGGACCGGTCATGACCTCGAGTCGGTGGTCGACGATCGGCGCGGTGACCAGGTTGGCCCGCGTCTCCCCGGCGCCCAGGTTCAGATTGGACGTCTCCGAGTACCCCACGCCCACCCGCAACCAGGTAGGCCCGTCCGGATCGGTCCCGGTCAGGTTGAGCACGACCTCCGTCGCGTCATCCGGCACCACATCCACCGGCACCGTGACATCGACCCCGTAGTGCCCAGCAATCTTCTGCCCCGTGGTGCGGCTGTCGTAGACCCTCTTCGGCGACACCGCCGTGAACGACAGCCCGCTCTCCGCCGGCGTAGCCGCCTGCGCGACATCCGGAACCACAACGGCCCCCGCCATGACAACGGCGGCCACAACTAAGCCAACTCTGGCTGGTAACACGAAACCCCCTGCGTTGGACCCTCCCCGACCCGCCGCGAAGTGTAGGCACGCCCCACACCACGCCACCAGACCAAGAATCCGCAGCAGCGAGCGAAGCGAAACCCACCCGAGCGCAGCGAAGGCTTCCGCTGGGGCGAGCGAAGCAAAGCCCGGGGGCGTGGGGGCGAAGCCCCCACATCGGGGGTCTGGGGGTCGCCCCCCCAGATACGAACCCGGCTCGACGAGGCGAGCGCTCTCCGCGAGCACACCTCTCCTGAGAGCCGGCGGCGGGACTTGAACCCGCAACCCCTCGCTTACAAGGCGAGTGCTCTGCCAATTGAGCTACGCCGGCATGGCCTTGGACATGGTAAGCGGCGGAGCCGGTTGCCACCTGCGACTTGTGGTCTGCTCAGGGTAGAACCGGATTCGTCCGTCCGGATGTCGACTCAGCCGCCTGGGTGGCGCGCACCGCCGCTGACCAGCGAAGAAGCGTCGACCACGGATTGTGGTCGATGTCCGCCGATCGGGGTAACCCGGCGGAGCGTGTCGGAGACCACGTCGCCGCCCTTGCAACGGTTGGGTGAATGGGACCGATCCTGCGTACGGATGATCGGGGAGGAGACGGGCAGTGCGGCAGACCCGGCGAGTGCGGGCGAACTTCTGGCGGCGGCAGCGGGTGGCGGCGCAGCCGCCGGCGGAAGTGGGCCCCGAGCTGCCGTCGGACGCCACCGTGAACCTGGTGTTGGATCTGGCGCTGCGGATCGGCGAGGTCCAGTTGGCCAGCGGCGCGGCGGCCGCGGACGTGGCGTCGACGCTCGTGCGGGTGGCCGAGGTGTACGGCCTGCCGCGCTGCGAGGTTGATGTGACGTTCATCTCGATCTATGTCTGCTGTCATCGCGGCACGGCCGCCTCACCGGTGATGTCGATGAAGGTGGTCCGCTCTCGCGGCCTGGACTACACCCGGCTGGCGGCCCTGGAAGACCTGGTGCGGCGGGTGATCGGCGGCTCGGTGTCGGCCGAGCAGGCGTCAGTGGAGCTGGACGGGATCAGCGCGGCCAAGCATCCGTATCCGCGCTGGCTGGCGACGGTGGCGTGGGCGGCGATGGCGGCGTCGGTGGCTTTGCTGTTGGGCGGCGGCCTGATGATGGCGCTGGTGGCGGCCGTGGTGACGGCGGTGGTGGACCGGGTGGGCCGGCTGTTGAACCGGCGCAATCTGCCGTTCTTCTTCCAGCAGGTGGTCGGCGGGGCGCTCGGCGCGGGCGGGGCGCTGGTGGCGACCGCGACCGGCCTGGTCCCGCCGAGCCAGCTGTCGCTGGTGGTGGCGGCCGGCATTGTCGTTTTGCTGTCGGGCTTGTCGGTGGTCAGCTCGGTGCAGGACGCGATCAACGGCTACACCGTCACGGCTTCGGGCCGCACCATGGAGACATTGTTGATGTCGGTGGGTCTGATCACCGGCGTCGCCTTCGCGTTGCGGATCGGCGTGCGGCTGGGGGTGGGCTCGACGCTGGCCCCGGTGTCGCCGCTGACCTTCGGCACCGTGCCCATCCAGATCGTCACCGGTGCGGCCGCCGCGGTGTTCTTCGCACTCGCCAGCTACGGACAGCCGCGGGCCCTGCTGGTCGCCGGCCTGTCCAGCGCTCTGGGTGTCGGCGCGTACAGCACCCTGCAGGCCGGCGGCGCCGATGTGCTGACCGGTTCCGCCCTGGCTGCCGTGCTGATCGGCTTCTGCGGCCAGTTGCTGTCCCGACGGCTGAAGGTGCCGCCCCTGGTGGTCGCCATCTCCGGCCTGACCCCGCTGCTCCCCGGTCTGACCACGTATCGGGGCCTCTACCAGCTGACCGTGCAGGGCGACGTGAGCGGCCTGTCCACCCTGGTCCTGGCCATGGGCATCGGTCTCGCCCTGGCCGCCGGCGTGGTGCTCGGCGAATTCCTGGCCCAGCCGGTCCGCAGCCGCCTCGGCCGTCTCGAACGGCGATTGCGCATGCCCCGCTGATCCGACAGGCCGATCCCGGTCGGCGTTCCCCGCGCGTCCCGCTACCCAACCGGACCAATCCCCTGTTTCCAAAGGAACATCCTCACCCGCGAGCGTCAGGAATAGGGGTTTCTCTAGACCTGGCGCGCATACCATTGCCCGGTCGACAAAAGGCCCGGGTGATGGTCGCCACTCGGGGGTAGCCCCGTCGGCAGGACGCGCCTAACGCCGAAGCTGGTTAGCCTCGGTTGCGCAGCGCCGTGAGCACCTGTCGAGGAGGCGTCACCCCGTTGAGCACCAACGGCTCGGATTTCATCGTCGTGGCCAACCGGCTTCCGGTCGACCTGGAACGCATGGAGGACGGCACCCAGCGGTGGAAACACAGCCCCGGCGGCCTGGTCACCGCACTCGAACCTTTCCTGCGCTCGCGCAGCGGCGCCTGGGTCGGCTGGCCCGGCGTGGCCGACGCGGAGGTGGAGGAGTTCGAGGAGGAAGGCCTGCGGCTCTACCCGGTCAGCCTGTCCGCGGCCGAGGTGCGCGACTACTACGAGGGCTTCTCCAACGCCACGTTGTGGCCGCTGTATCACGACGTGGTGGCACCGCCGGTGTTCGACCGGTCCTGGTGGGAGAGCTACGTCAAGGTCAACCGGCGCTTCGCCGACGCCTGCGCGTCCATCGCGGCCAAGGGCGCGACGGTGTGGGTGCAGGACTACCAGCTCCAACTGGTGCCGCAGCTGCTCCGGGAGCAGCGGCCCGACCTGCGCATCGGCTTCTTCCTGCACATCCCGTTCCCGCCGGTGGAGCTGTTCATGCAGCTGCCGTGGCGCACGGAGATCATCCGCGGCCTGCTCGGGGCCGACCTGGTGGGCTTCCACCGGCCCGGCGGCGCGCAGAACTTCCTGTGGCTGGCCCGCCGCCTGGTGGGCCTGGAGCCCAGCCGCGGCGCGGTCGGCGTGCGCACCCGTCCGGGCGTCGTCCAGGTGGGCGACCGGACGGTGCGGGTGGGCGCCTTCCCGATCTCCATCGACGCCGCGGGGCTGGACGCGATCGCCCGCAGCCGGGAGACCCAGGCCCGGGCCAAACAGATCCGCGAGGACCTGGGCAACCCGAAGCGGATCATGCTCGGCGTCGACCGGCTGGACTACACCAAGGGCATCGACGTGCGGCTGCACGCCCTGCACGAGCTGCTGGCCGAGGACCGCATCACCGCCGAGGACACGGTGATGGTGCAGCTGGCCACGCCCAGCCGGGAACGCGTCGAGCACTACAAACAGATGCGCGGCGAGATCGAGCAGGTGGTGGGCCGAATCAATGGCGAGTTCGCTCGCGTCGGTCACCCGGCCGTGCACTATCTTCACCAGTCCGTGGACAGGCGAGAACTGTGCGCGTTCATGAGTGCCGCGGACGTGATGATCGTGACGCCTGTCCGAGATGGTATGAATTTGGTCTGCAAGGAGTACGTGGCCTGCCGATACGACCTCGGCGGGGCACTGGTCCTCAGCGAGTTCGCCGGCGCGGCCTCGGAGCTCACCAGCGCGTTCCTCGTCAACCCGCACGACCTGGACGGGGTGAAGAACTCGCTTTATGCCGCCCTCACCGTGGATCCGGCCGAGGGCCGCCGTAGGATGCGCGCACTGCGCCGTCAGGTCCTGACCCATGACGTCGACCGCTGGGCGCGGTCGTTCCTCGAGGCTCTCGGATCCGCGTCGCCGAACTGATTCGTTTCAGTACCAGTTTGTCCCACAGTTGAATATCCCGAAAATCCCCCGAAAGCCTGAGGAGGAGGCGCGTGACCGCCGAGGCCCTCCCCGCGGAGCTCCGTCGCGCGCTCGTGCAGCTGGCACGAACGCCTCGACTGCTCGTCGCGTGCGACTACGACGGAACGCTCGCCCCGATCGTGTCCGACCCCGAACAAGCACGGCCGTCCACCGAGTCGGTCGGCGCGCTGCGTTCGCTGGCCGGACTCCACGAGACAACGGCGGCGGTGATCAGCGGTCGCGCTCTGCGCGACCTTGCGACACTGTCCCGCCTGCCCGGTGAAGTGCACCTGGTCGGCAGCCACGGCTCCGAGTTCGACGTGGGCTTCGTGCACGCGCTCGACGCCGACGCCAAGGCGCTGCACCGGCGCATCGAACAGACTCTGGACAACCTGGTCGCCGACGCCGAGGGCGTGCACCTGGAGATCAAGCCGGCCAGCATCGCGGTGCACGTGCGCCGCGCCGCCGCCGAGATCGGCGAGCGCGTGCTGGACGCGGTCCGCTCCGGCCCGGCCGTCTGGGACGGCGTGCAGGTCACCGAGGGCAAGGCCGTGATCGAGCTGGCCGTGGTGCAGACCGACAAGGGCCACGCCCTGGACGTGCTGCGCCACCAGGTCGGCGCGACCGCCGCGGTGTTCATCGGCGACGACGTCACCGACGAGAAGGCCTTCGCCCGGCTGACCGGCCCCGACCTGGGCATCCACGTCGGCGACGGCGAGACGCTGGCCGGCTACAAGATCGCCGACACGGTCGCGGTGGCCACCGTGCTGGCGTTCCTGCTGGAGGAGCGCCGGACCTGGCTGTACGGCGAGCAGGCGCCGCCCATCGAGCGGCTGTCGATGCTGGCCAACGAGCGCTCGGTGGCCCTGGTGACCCCCGACGCCAAGATCACCTGGCTGTGCCACCCGGAGCCGGACTCCGCCGCGGTGTTCGCCGACCTGCTCGGCGGGCCGTCCGCGGGGGTGTTCTCGATCAAGCCGGAGCGCAACGGCCTGCCCCTGGGCCAGCGCTACCTGCCTCACACGATGACCGTGGAGACGCGCTGGTCGCGGCTGCTGGTCACGGACTACCTGGACCACTACAGCGCGCCGCACCGCACCGACCTGGTGCGGGTCATCTCCGGCGCGACCACCGCGAAGGTCGAGTTCGCGCCGCGCCCGGAGTTCGGGCAGGTGCCGGTCGCGCTGGTCGCCGAGGAGGACGGCCTGCGGGTGGTCGGCACCAGCGACCCGATCGTGCTGCGCTCCCCCGGCGTGACCTGGCAGATCAGCTCGGACGGCATGCACGAGACGGCGACCGCCATCGTCTCGCCCGGCCCCGACGCCCCGGTCGTGCTGGAGCTGCGCTGCGGCACCGACGACCTGTCGCCGAACCCGGTCAGCGAGTCGGAGCGGCGGGCCCGCAGCGGCCGCTACTGGTCGGAGTGGGTGGAGACGCTGTCCATCCCGCCGGTGGAGAAGGACCTGGTGGTCCGCTCCGCGCTGACGCTGCGCGGGCTGGTGCACTCGGAGTCCGGCTCGATCATGGCCGCGGCCACCACCTCGCTGCCCGAGGAGATCGGCGGCGTCCGCAACTGGGACTACCGCTACTGCTGGCTGCGGGACGCGGCGCTGACCGCGCAGGCCCTGGTGTCGCTGGGCTCCACCCGTGAGGCCGAGGCCTACCTGGGCTGGGTGCACCGCGTGCTGGACACGCTGCCCGGCCCGGAGCGGCTGCACCCGCTGTACACGCTGTACGGCACCACGCTCGGTCCCGAGGCCGTCATCGACACGCTGCCCGGCTACGCCGGCTCGCGGCCGGTGCGCGTCGGCAACCTGGCCAACCAGCAGGTGCAGCTGGACGTGTTCGGCCCGGTGGTCGACCTGGTGGCCCAGCTGACCGAGGCCCGCGGCAAGCTCACCGACGACGACTGGCGCATGGTGCAGGCCATGGCCGAGGCGGTGTCGCGCCGTTGGCACGAGCCCGACCACGGCATCTGGGAGGAGCGGCACGCGCCGCGGCACAACGTCTACTCGAAGGTCATGTGCTGGATGACCATCGACCGGGCGATCAAGCTGTCCGAGGGCTACGGGCGCGAGCTCGACCCGTCCTGGCCGCCGCTGCGCGAGGCGATCGCCACCGACGTGCTGAAGAACGGGTGGAACGAGGAGGTCGGCTCCTTCACCACCGCCTACGACGGCACCGACCTGGACGCCGCGTCCCTGCACGTGGGCCTGACCGGCCTGATCGACCCGACCGACGAGCGCTTCCAGTCGACGGTCACCGCGATCGAGGCCGAGCTGCGCTCCGGCTCCACCGTCTACCGCTACCACCGGGACGACGGCCTGCCGGGCGACGAGGGCGGCTTCCACCTGTGCGCGGCGTGGATGATCGAGGCGTACCTGCTGTCCGGGCGGCGCACCGAGGCCGAGGAGCTGTTCGCCCAGCTCGTCGACTGCGCCGGTCCGACGGGCCTGTTGCCCGAGGAGTACGACCCGATCGCCGAGCGTTCGCTGGGCAACCATCCCCAGGCCTATTCACACCTCGGCCTGATCCGCTGCGCCCAGCTGCTGGCCACCCACAAGTAACACGCAGTAACGCTTGGAAGGGACCTTTCCTGACGTTGAACGTCAGGAAAGGTCCCTTCACTGCACTTCAGGCCACTAACGGGTGATGAGCATTCACCAACCCCACATCACCCAAAGTGATCGCTTGGACAGCGTCCTTCCTCAGCTCCAAGTGGAGGAAGGGTCCCTTCCCAGCATCGAAGCGGGAGTTGTCCACAGGGTTGTGCACAGAGGTGTGCACAACCGGGTGATGGGTGTGGACAGATCAGATGTCGAGTGGGATGGGGCCGCCGAACGGCTTGAGCATGGCCATCGCCAGGGTGGCCACATCGGCCGTGGTGCCGTGCTGGTCAGCGTGGGTCTTCATCAGGTTGACGGCGTGCCGCTCGCCTTCCGACCAGCTCGCCCACCGCTGCCGGGCCTGCGCGTCCAGGGCGTCGAAGTCCGGCGCGTCGACGGCGGTCACCTCCAGCAGCCAGCTCAGGTAGGCCCGCAGGTCGGCGACGGCCGTGGAGCCGGCGCCCTGCATCGGGCCGTGACCGGGCACCAGGTGCCGGTGCTCCAGGGTGGCCAGCCAGTCCAGGGCCTTGATCCAGCCCTCGGCGGTGCCGGCCATCACCAGCGGCACGACGCCGACGAACACCAGGTCACCGGTGAACAGCACGCCGTCGGAGGGCACGTGCACGACCAGATCGCCCTCGGTGTGCGCGACCCACGGCACCGGCAGCACGTCGGCGCTGATCCCGCCCAGGTCGACGGTGGTCGGCTCGGACACCAGCTCGTCGATCTTCGGCGGCGTGACGTCGCCCCAGCCGTCGAAGGCGAAGACCATCTCGAACAGGTGCGGGCCGGCGCCGATCATGGCCGCCGAGTGCCCGGTGGCCAGCAGCCGGCCGCCGGCCCGGGCGATCTGGATGGCCCCGTGCGCGTGGTCGCCGTGCCAGTGTGTGATCGCCGCGACCAGTTGGTCGCCGTCGTGCCCGGTGTCCTTGCGGACGGCGTCGAGCAGGCGAGCCGAGCGGGCCTCGGTGGCCAGGGTGTCCACCACCAGCGTGCGCTCGCGGCCTGTGACCCAGCCGGCGTTGTTGAGGAACCAGCCACCGGTCGGCTGCTCGTACGCGCGGGTGGCCGAACCGAGGGAATGCACCAACGGGGAAGAGGACATACCGGCAGTCTGTCAGTCGTGAACGCCCGTGGCCGCTCCGGGCAACTGGGGGTGTGACCACGATGTCGAAAGACGACACGGGCGAACAGAACCGGCCGGATCAGAACGATCTGGCCGAGGTGTACGCCCGGCTCTACGACGAGCACGCGCCGGCGCTACGGCGCTACCTCGCCCGTCGTATCGGCCCCGAGACCGCGGACGACCTGGTCGCGGAGACCTTCCTGGCCGCCATCGCCGGCCACGCCAACTACGACCCGACGCGGCCGGTCCGGCCGTGGCTGTACGGCATCGCCACCAACAAGCTGCGCCGCCACCTGCGCCAGGAGCACCGCCGCTACCAGGCCACGGCCCGGCTGGCCGCCCGGAACCGGCCCGCCGACGGCCACGAGGCCGCGGTCGCCGACCGGGTCGACGCCGACGCCCGGGTGCGGACGCTGGCGGCGGCGCTGGCCAAGCTGGCCGGCCCGGACCTGGACGTGCTGCTGCTGATCTCGTGGGCCGGGCTGGACTCGACCGAGGTCGCGGAGGCGCTGGACATCCCGGTCGGCACCGTGCGCTCCCGGCTGCACCGAGTGCGCAAGTCACTGCGAACCAGCCAAGGAGAATCCGATGCGACAGCTGTGGACTGACGACGAGCTCGACCAGGCCCTGGCCGAACTGCACGCCGACGTGCAGCCCACCCCGAACGGCCTGGCGAAGGTCCGGGACCGCGTGCTGAACCCGGCCCCGGCCCGTGGCCCCCGGTTTCGCTCGCCATGGTTCCCGGTCATCGCGGTCGCCGCGGCGATGACCCTGGTGACCGGCATGCTGGTGGTGCTGCCGCGCACCCTGCAAACGGGCGCGCCCCCGACCGCGGCGAGCGGCGCGCAGTTGCCGCAGAAGGAACTGAACGCTCTCCTGGCCAAGATCCACTACAGCGATCCGACCATCGCCCATGGCCAGTTCCGCTACACGCGCTACCAGGCGTGGGCCGGCTCCTCCCCGGACGGGCTGCTCGACCAGGTCACGATGACATGGCAGCCGACGGTCTGGACCGACGATTGGCTGCGCCACATCTCGCTGATCGGCACCCTGCCGGTGAAGTACGCGGACGGCGCCATCAAGGCCGTCGGTCCCGAGCAGAAGGTTGTCGGTCCCGCGACGCAGGTCGCCGCCGAACAGGACTTCACCGCGGGGTGCGGGAACTTCGACGCGGTCACCGCGATTCCGCCCGCGAGCGATCCCTGTGCCCAGCAGAAGGGCGACTGGCCGTCACCGACGCCGGAGTGGCTTGCGAGCCTGCCCAAGGACCCGAAACAGCTGCTGACCACGCTCTACAAGGTCAGCCGGTCCAGCGTGATCGACAACGCGGTCTACGCGCTGCGGACCGGTGTCGTCCCGGCCGATGTCCGGGCCGCGCTGTACCGGGCGCTGGCCGAGGCGCCGGGCAGCTACGGCCGGGAGGACGTGCCCAACCTCCAGGGCAAGCGCGGTCTGGCCATCGGTGTCATCCAGGACGACGTCTGCGACGAACTGCTGATCGACCCCTCCGACGGCAGCTTCCTCGGCGGGCGGCAGTTCAACCAGTTCACCGGCGCGGTGATCTCGTTCTCCGCGATGGCCTATGGAGTTGTGGACCAGCGACGAGTCACGCCGACGAAGTGATCACCTACTTCTTGGCCACGTCGTAGAGAACCTGAAGCGCCGCACCGAGATCGGGCACGACCAGGGCCCGCACCTCCGGCGGGAGGGGCCCGGAGTCCGGCGGCACCAGCGCCCGGGTGAAGCCCAGCCGGGCCGCCTCGGCCAGGCGCCGCCCGACGCCGGTGACCCGCCGGATCTCCCCGGCCAGGCCGACCTCGCCGACCGCGATCACGTCCGCCGGCAGTGCCGCGTCCACCGTGGCCGAGGCGACCGCGAGCGCGATGGCGAGGTCGGCCGCCGGCTCGGTGATCCGCATGCCGCCGACCGCCGCCGAGAACACGTCCTGGTCGGTCAGCCGCACCCGGCCGCGCCGCTCCAGCACGGCCAGGATCATGGCCAGCCGGGCCGAGTCGAGGTCGCTGACCGCCCGCCGCGGGGCCGGCAGGCCGGTCTTGGCCACCAGCGCCTGCACCTCGGCCAGCAGCGGGCGCTTGCCCTCCATCACCACCGTCACGGCGGTGCCCGGCACACCGACATCCTTGCGGTTCAAGAACAAACCCGACGGATCCGGCACGCCCACGATGCCGTCGTCGCGCAGTTCGAAGCAGCCGACCTCGTCGGCCGGGCCGTAGCGGTTCTTCACGCCGCGCACCAGCCGCAGCGTGCTGTGCCGGTCGCCCTCGAACTGGAGCACCACGTCCACCAGGTGCTCCAACACCCGCGGACCGGCGATCGAGCCGTCCTTGGTGACGTGGCCGACCAGCACCACCGGCAGCGCGTTCTCCTTGGCCAGGGCGATCACCGCCGACGCCACCGCCCGCACCTGGGTCACGCCGCCGACGACGCCGGTGTCCTCGGTCGACTGCACGGTCTGCACCGAGTCGACGATCATCAGGCCCGGCTTGACCTCGTCCACGTGGCCGAGCACCGCCGACAGGTCGCTCTCCGCGGCCAGGAATATCTCCGGGTGCAGGTTGCCGGTGCGCTCCGCGCGCAGCCGCACCTGGCCGGCCGACTCCTCGCCCGTGACGTACAACACCGGCCCCGCGCTGCCCTGTTCAGCCCAGCGGTGGGCCACCTCCAGCAGCAGCGTCGACTTGCCCACGCCCGGCTCGCCGGCCAGCAGCACCACCGCCCCCGGCACGATGCCGCCGCCCAGCACCCGGTCCAGCTCGTCCACGCCGGTCGACCGGGCCTTGGTCGCCTCGACGTCCACCTCGGAGATGCGCCGGGCCGGCGAACTCGGCGCGCCCGCGGCGATCCGGGCCAGCCCCGACCGGGCCGGCGCCCGCTCCTCCACCGTGCCCCAGGCCTGGCACTCCGGGCAGCGCCCCACCCACTTGGCGACCTCGAAGCCGCACTCCGCGCACCGGTAGCTGGCCTTGGCCGGCTTGGCGTTCTTCACCACGGAGGAAACGCTATCGACTGGGTCTGACAGTTCTGCGGACTACCCGGCGCAGGTCGACCAAGGGCCGCCAAATCAGGAGAGTGCGAGGCCGCGCCGGTGCCTGGACTGTCGCCGGATTTCGGCCGCCGCCACCCGACGCGCCCCACCACCCGAGCCGGATGCGGCGGGCGAAATCCGGCTAAGGAAGGCACCGGTCACGAGCGGCCTCGCCCCGCGCGGAACGCGCGGCAAAAGCTCAGTTGTCTACGCGGGCCGACTTGTCGGCGGCGATCGGCAGGGTGAGCGTGAGGTCGCCGGCGTTGGCGAAGGTGAAGGTGACCTGCACGGTCTGGCCCGGCTGGATCTTGTCCACGTTCAGGCCGACCAGCTGGATGCGGATGGTGCCGACCGGCAGGTCGGCGGCGCTGGTGCTGGTGGCCGAGGTGGAGGTGGACGACGCACTGGTCGAGGTCGACGTCGACGTGCTGCCGCTGGTCGAGGTGCCGGTGCTCGAAGTGGACGTCGCCGGGGCGGACGTCGCGGTCGTGGTGGCCAGCGGCGACACGGCGGTGGCCGACGCGGCGATGGCGTGGAAGCCCGGGATGGTGGCGTCGCCGATGATCTGGCCGGAGCCGAACTGCGGGCTGCTCACGCCGGTGAGCTTGTCCGTGGCCTGGCCGGAGTTGGCGATGGTGACGATGACGGCGGCGTTGTCGCCCCGGCCGTAGAACCGCTTGGCCGTCGGGAACGCCAGCTGCGCGTCACGTACCGCGATCTGCTTGACGGTGCCCATCGAGCCGTTGATGGCCGGCACCTGGGTGTCGGTCTGGGTGATCTGGCCCGCGCTGCAGCCGGACACGAGGATGGCGGCGCCGATCCCCAGCACGGCGGGAAGCAGGCGCAGTCGCGTGATCAGGTTCTGCTCACCGCTGCTCACTGTGGCGGGATCCTTCCTTGGCGCACCATGACTCCGACACTCGCCCCGAAGCCTAACCACTGCCCGTCAGCGGCCGCGCACTCGGTGCCCGTTCACGTTGTCCACTGTGGATCCGACCGGGGTGGGCAGCACGCCCCTTCCGGGTTTGTCAACCCCCCGTGCGGCCGCTGACCTGCGGTAACGGATCTTCGGCCCGGGGCGCGCGAGTTGCCGGACGTGTTAAGCTAGGGTCAGCGAAAGGGGCAGAGGACACATGGTTTTCAAGGTCGGAGAGACCGTCGTCTACCCGCACCACGGTGCCGCTCTCATCGAAGCGATCGAGACCCGTCTGATCAAGGGCGAGGAGAAGAAGTACCTCGTCCTCAAGGTCGCCCAGGGCGACCTGACGGTTCGCGTGCCCGCTGACAACGCCGAGATCGTGGGTGTGCGGGACGTCGTGGGCCAGGACGGGCTCAACCGGGTCTTCGAGGTTCTGCGTGCTCCCCACACCGAGGAGCCGACCAACTGGTCCCGGCGGTACAAGGCCAACCTCGAGAAGCTCGCCTCCGGCGATGTGAACAAGGTGGCCGAAGTGGTGCGTGATCTGTGGCGGCGCGAGAAGGACCGCGGGCTGTCCGCCGGCGAGAAGCGCATGTTGGCCAAGGCACGGCAGATACTGGTCAGTGAGCTCGCACTGGCTGAAGGAACTGACGAAGACAAGGCCGAGGTCCTGTTGGACGAGGTCCTCGCTACCGCATCCTGAATTCGTTGAACACTCCGGTGGCCGCGGACGCGTGCGTGGTGGCGCTCGTGCCCGCGGCCGGCCGGGGAGTACGCCTCGGTGCTCCCATCCCGAAGGCGCTGGTCCCCGTCTGCGGATCCCCTCTTCTGGTGCACGCCGTGCGTGGCCTGTTGGCCGCCGGCTGTGTCGACCAGGTTGTCGTCGCCGCGCCAACCGACATGGTTGACGTCGTGGTCGACGCTCTCAGTGAGTTCGGCCCTACCGTCCGTGTTGTGCCCGGCGGTGAGGAACGTTCCGACTCGGTCCGCCT
Organism: Kutzneria sp. CA-103260; assembly: GCF_018263855.1. Taxonomy (GTDB): domain Bacteria; phylum Actinomycetota; class Actinomycetes; order Mycobacteriales; family Pseudonocardiaceae; genus Kutzneria. Next base: position 8,388,838 of record NZ_CP073318.1, read on the forward strand.
CGCGCTCGACGAGGCGGTGGCCGCCCGCCCCGACACCCGTGTGGTGCTCGTGCACGACGCGGCCCGCTGTTTCACACCGCCCGAAGTGATCCGGGGCGTGGTGGACGCGGTGCGCTCCGGAGCGCCGGCGGTGATTCCGGTGCTGCCGGTCGCCGACACCGTCAAACAGGTTGACGCCGACGGTGTCGTGATCGCCACTCCGGATCGGTCCACGCTGCGGGTGGTGCAGACCCCGCAGGGTTTCGACGTGGACTTGCTGCGCCGGGCTCATGATCAGCAAGATGCTCCGGTGACCGACGACGCCGGTCTGGTCGAGCGGCTGGGCGAGCCCGTCGCCACCGTCGCCGGCCATCCGCACGCCCTGAAGATCACCACGCCGTTCGATCTGGTGATCGCCGAGGCGCTGTTCTCTGGAGCACCGCTGTGACTTTCCTCCCCCGGGTGGGTGTCGGCACCGACGTGCATCCGATCGAGGCCGGCCGCGACTGCTGGCTGGCCGGGCTGCACTGGCCGGACACCGACGGCTGCGAGGGCCATTCCGACGGCGATGTCGCCGCGCACGCGCTGTGCGACGCGCTGCTGTCGGCCGCCGGGCTGGGCGATCTGGGCGCGGTGTTCGGCACCGGCGACCCGCGCTGGGCCGGCGCGAGCGGTGTCACCCTGCTCACCGAGGTCCGCCGGCGGCTGGACGAGGCCGGCTTCACCGTGGGCAACGCGGCGGTGCAGGTCATCGGCAACCGGCCGAAGATCGGCAAGCGGCGGGACGAGGCGCAGAAAGTCCTGTCCGACGTGATCGGCGGCCCCGTCTCGGTATCCGGGACGACCAGCGACGGACTGGGGCTGACCGGCCGCGGCGAGGGCATCGCCGCCGTCGCCACCGCCCTGGTTGTGCCTTCAACCAACTAGGGTTGATCACATGTCCGTGACTCTCAACGAGGCCTCCCGCGCCCTCATCGACGGCGTCAACTTCGCCTCCATCGCCACCATCAACCCGGACGGCAGCCCGCAGACCTCGGTCGTGTGGGTCACCCGTGACGGCGACGACCTGCTGTTCTCCACCGTCATCGGCCGCCGCAAGGAGCGCAACCTGCGCCGCGACCCGCGGGTCAGCGTGACGATCTTCGACCAGCAGCAGCCGTACAGCTACATCGAGGTGCGCGGCTCGGTCACGCTCGACCCCCAGGGCGGCCGGGAGCTGATCGACGCGCTGTCCAACAAGTACGTCGGCCGGGACTACGACGTGGAGCCCGAGACCAACGTGCGCGTGGTGATCCGCCTCACGCCGCAGAAGGTGACCGGCAACGCCGCCTGAGTCAGTCCACTGTGGACCGCCGCGACCGCGTCACTTTTCCTTGGGCGCGGCGGTCCAGACCATCTAGGTTGGTGGTGTGGCTGACATCCAAGGCGTCCTGTTCGACTTCTCCGGCACGCTGTGCCGCCTCGAGTTCGGCTCCGGCGTGCTGGACGGCCTGATGGACGACGCCGGCGCGCCGCTGGAGATCACCGACCAGGTCGAGCTGATGCGCCGGCTCACCGCGCCCGTCGGCATCTCCGAGGGGCTGCCCGCGGAACTGCACGAGGCGTGGCACCGCCGCGACCTCGACACCGAGGTGCACCACACCGTCTACACCGCCGCCCTGCGGGCCGCCGGCCTACCCGACGGCGCGTCCGAGATCGTGTACCGGCGGATGTGCGACGCCGAGAACTGGACCCCGTACCCGGATGTGCTGCCCGCGCTGAAGGCCGTGCGCGACGCGGGCCTGAAGTCGGCGGTGGTCAGCAACATCGGCTGGGACATCCGCCCGGTGTTGGCCAAGCACGGCATCGCCGATCTGGTCGACGTGATCGTCATGTCCTATGTGGAGGGTCACGTCAAGCCGGAGCCGGAGATCTTCGCCGCCGCCTGCCAGCGGCTGGACGTCGAGCCGGCGCGGGCGCTGATGGTCGGCGACAGCGAAGAGGCCGACGGCGGTGCCGCGGCGCTGGGCTGCTCGGTGGCGATCGTCGACCCGCTGCCCACCGCCGAGCGCCCTGACGCACTGTTGTCGGCCCTGTCCGCTTACGGCATCGCCTAAACTCACCCTTTCCGGGGATAATCACAACGTGGCGTCGACTACCGGTGACGACTGTTCGCGCACCGAATGACGGCGCGAGCGGTTAACTCGCCCGGGTGACAAATACGCCGGCCACGATGTGAAAAAAGGCCTTTCCCAGGGCGAGACATTCACCCTCACCTGCGTGTAAACAGCTTCCCCCTTCCAGGGATACCGTCGGCGATCTTCGGCGAATACGGTCGCGGAGAATTCTCCTGCGAGCGGAACCGAGGAGCCGTCAGGTGAGCAGGTCACGCGCCAAATCATCGTCGATACTGGCCGCATTCACGTCGATAGCACTGGTGGCCAGTGGCGCCGTGCTCGCGCCGACGGCCGCCGCCGCCGGGCCGACGGTGCCGGCCGGCTGTGTCGGCGGTGTCGCCCCCAACCCGAGCGTCGAGCAGACGGTGAGCGGCGGAGCCCCCAGCGGCTACACGTTCTCGCCGGCCTCGCCGGTGCCCTCGGGCACGCCCACTGCCAAGCAGCCCAAGCTGTACACCAACGACGCGTACACCTACGACGGCAAGCTCTACGCGCTGATATCCACGCCGGACAACAAGGTCAGCACCGCGTACGAGAGCATCCCGAAGGTGTTCCCGGGCGGCATCTACACGCTGACCGACTGGACCGGCACGCACGCGTCCAACCTGGCGCAGAGCGGCAACGACCAGTACACCGGCCTGCGGTTCTACGACTCCGGCGGCAGCCAACTGTCGCAGACCCAACTGAAGGTCACCCACGACGTCAACACCGACGGCAAGGTCGGCCGCCAGGACTTCGCGCCGGTGACCGCGCCGGCCGGCACCGCGTCGGTGAAGTTCTTCGCCAGCACCAACTACAACTGGGTGAAGTGGGACTGCGTGTTCCTCCAGCTGGCGGCCTACAGCGTGAAGAAGGAGGTGCAGAACCCGACCTCCGGCGCGTGGGGGCCGACCGCCACCATCCCGGCCGGCGGCACCGCCAACTACCGCGTCACCGTCACGAACGAGGGCACGCAGCAGCTGACCGGCATCACGGTGAACGATCCGTGGTGCTCGACCCAGCCGACCGGCAGCCCGTTCACGCTGGCCGCGGGCGCGAACAAGGTGCTGACCTGTTCGCACGCAGGCGTCACCGCCGCCGATGACGGGCACGTCAACACGGCCACCGTCTCCGGGGTGACCTCCCCCGGCGGCAAACTCCCCGACCAGACGGCCAAAGCGACGATCACCGTCTCCACGCCGACGCCACCGGTGACCAACAAGCTGGGCGACTACGTCTGGGTGGACACCAACCGCAACGGCATCCAGGACTCCGGCGAACCGGGTCTCCAGGGCATCCCGGTCACGCTCAAGGGCACCAAGACCGGAACTGCCACCACCGACGCCAACGGCAAGTACCTGTTCGACAACCTGCCCGACGGCACCTACAGCGTCTGCTTCGACTTCTCCAAGCTGCCGGCGCAATACGCGGACTACAAGCCGACCAAGCAGAACGCCGCCGGCCACAACGGCACCGACTCCGCGGCCGACGCCACCGGCTGCACGGCGACGACCACGCTGGGCGCAAGCAAGCGCCAGGACCTCACCCTGGACGCCGGCATTTCCGGACCGCCGAACCAGCTCGGTGACTACGTCTGGGTCGACACCAACAAGAACGGCCTCCAGGACAGCAACGAGCCCGGGGTCTCGGGCGTCACCGCGACGCTGAAGAACGACCAGGGCACGACGCTGGCCACCACCAAGACCGACGCAGGAGGCAAGTACCTGTTCGACAATCTCAACGACGGCACCTACCAGGTCTGCTTCGACCCGAGTTCGGCCGACGCCCAGTTCGCCAGCTACCAGCTCACCCAGGCCAACGCCGCCGGCCACAACGGCACCGACTCGGCCGCCGACCCGTCGACGAGGTGCACCAGCACCACCACGCTCGGCGTGGGCAAGCGCCAGGACCTGACGCTGGACGCCGGCCTGGTGCCGCCGACCAACCGTCTCGGCGACTACGTCTGGCTGGACACCAACAAGAACGGCCTCCAGGACCAGGGCGAGCCGGGTGTCCCCGGTGTCACCGTGACGCTCAAGGGCACCTCGTACACCACGACCACCGACGTGGACGGCAAGTACGTGTTCGACCAGCTGCCGGACGGCACGTACACGGCCTGCTTCGACATCAGCACCGCGCCGGCCCAGTACAGCGGTTTCAGCCTGACCAAGCCGAACGCCGCCAACCACAACGGCACCGACTCGGCCGCGGACACGACGTCCAAGTGCACCCAGCCGACCACGCTGGGCCCGAACAAACGCGAGGACCTCACGCTGGACGCCGGCATCGTCAGCCCGCCGAACCGGCTGGGCGACTTCGTCTGGGTCGACACCAACAAGAACGGCGTCCAGGACACCGGTGAGCCGGGCGTCCAGGGCGTGCCGGTGTCGGTGAAGGACAGCACCGGCAAGGTCGTCGGCACGGCCACGACCGACGTCAACGGCAAGTACGTGGTCGACAACCTCAACGACGGCACGTACACCGTCTGCTTCGACCTGACCAAGCTGCCGCAGCAGTACAGCGACTACCAGCTGACGAAGCCCAACGCGGCCAACCACAACGGCACCGACTCGGCCGCCGACCCCGGCACCTCCTGCACCGCGCCCACCACGCTGGGCTCGACCAAGCGGGCGGACATGACCCTGGACGCCGGCATCCAGCCGCCGGTGAACCGCCTCGGCGACTACGTCTGGGTCGACAGCAACCACAACGGCATCCAGGACGCCGGTGAACCCGGGGTCCAGGGCGTCACGGTCACGTTGAAGGGTTCGCAGTCGGCGACGACCACCACGGACGCCAACGGCAAGTACCTGTTCGACAACCTGCCGGACGGCACCTACAGCGTGTGCTTCAACGTCGGCAAGCTGCCCTCGCAGTACGCCGACTACACGCTGACCAAGCAGAACGCCGCCAACCACAACGGAACCGACTCCGCCGCCGACACCACCGGCTGCACGATGACCACCACGCTGGGCGCCGGTCACCGTGCCGACCTGACCTTGGACGCCGGCATCTCCGCGCCACCGAACAAAGTCGGCGACTACGTCTGGGTCGACACCAACCACAACGGCATCCAGGACGCCGGTGAGCCCAGGGTCCAGGGCGTCACGGTGAACCTGACCGGCAAGCAGACCGCGACCACCACCACGGACGCCAACGGCAAGTACCTGTTCGACAACCTGCCCGACGGCACCTACCAGGTGTGCGTGGACCTGTCGAAGTTGCCGCAGCAGTACGCGGACTACACCTTCACCACGCAGAATGCCGCCAACCACAACGGAACCGACTCGGCGGTCGGCGCCAACGGCTGCACGCCGGACGCGACGGTCGGTCTCAACCACCGCTCGGACCTGACGCTGGACGCCGGCATCGTGGCCCCGGCCAACCGGCTCGGCGACTTCGTGTGGGTGGACGCCAACCACAACGGCATCCAGGACGCCGGTGAACCCGGGGTCCAGGGTGTCGCGGTGACGTTGAAGGGCACCACGGTCGGCAGCACCACCACCGACGCAGGAGGCAAGTACTCCTTCGACAACCTGCCGGACGGCACGTACAGCGTCTGCTTCGATGTCACGAAGCTGCCGGCGCAGTATGCGGACTACACGCTGACCAAGCAGAACGCGGCCAACCACAACGGCACCGACTCCGCGGCCGACACCACCGGCTGCACCATGACCACCACGCTCGGGGTCGGGCACCGGCAGGACCTCACGCTGGACGCCGGCATCTCCGCGCCGCCGAACCGGCTGGGCGACTTCGTGTGGGTGGACAGCAACCGCAACGGCATCCAGGACGCCGGTGAACCGGGTGTGCAGGGCGTCGCCGTGACGCTGAAGGGCACCTCGTACGCCACGACCACGGACGCCAGTGGCAAGTACCTGTTCGACAACCTGCCCGACGGCACGTACACGGTCTGCTTCGACCTGTCGAAACTGCCGGCGCAGTACGCCGAGTACCAGGTGACCAAGCAGAACGCCGCCGCCCACAACGGCACCGACTCGGCGGCCGATCCGGCCAGCCGCTGCACCAAGTCGACCACGCTGGGCGTCGGCCACCGCCAGGACCTGACCCTGGACGCCGGCATCGTGGCCCCGGCCAACCGGCTCGGTGACTTCGTCTGGTCCGACACCAACGGCAACGGCATCCAGGACGCCGGCGAACCCGGCCTCAAGGGCGTCACCGTCACGCTGAAGGGCACGTCGTACACCACGACGACCGACGCCAGTGGCAAGTACCTGTTCGACAACCTGCCGGACGGCACGTACACGGTCTGCTTCGCCATCACCGGCAAGTACACGGTGACCAAGCAGAACGCGGCCAACCACAACGGCACCGACTCGGCGGCCATGCCGTCGACGGCCTGCACGCCGAGCACCACGCTCGGGGCCGGGCACCGGGAAGACCTGTCCATGGACTGCGGTGTGGTGCCGCAGGCCGCTCCGGTGATCAACCCGGGCCCGCCGACCGGGACGACGCCGGCCGAGCTGGCCTACACCGGCACGGACAGCCTGGCTCTGGTCGCCCTGGCCGGGCTGCTGCTGGTCATGGGCTGCGGGCTGGTGCTGCTGACCCGCCGGAGGAGGACGAACAGCTGAGGTAGCAATTGGTGAAAGGGGGGCCACCCGCTCGGGTGGCCCCCCTTTTACACGCCGTGACCTGGGCGAATGTAATGGCCCGCTGGGGGTGCGTACCATTTGCGTGTGAGCCTTCACCTCTACGACACCGCGACCCGCAGTCTGCGGGCGTTCCAGCCTGCGCGCAGTGGAACCGTGTCGATCTACGAGTGTGGGGCCACAGTGCAGGGCACACCGCATCTAGGCCACATCCGCGGCGCGGTCAACTTCGACGTGCTGCGGCGCTGGCTGGAACACGACGGCACCGACGTGCTGCACGTGCGCAACGTGACCGACATCGACGACAAGGTGCTCACCAAGAGCGCCGAGGCCAATCGGCCCTGGTGGGAGTGGGCGGCCACCAACGAGCGCGCCTTCCTGGACGCCTACGAGGTGCTGGGCTGCCTGCCGGCGTCCATCTCGCCGCGGGCCACCGGGCACATCACGCAGATGATCGAGCTGATGCAGCGGCTGATCGACCGCGGGCACGCCTACGCCGCCGACGGCGACGTCTACTTCGCCGTGGCCTCGTTCCCGGAGTACGGCGCGCTGTCCGGCCAGAAGCTGGACGAGGTGGCCCAGGGCGAGTCCGCGGCCACCGGCAAGCGGGACCCGCGCGACTTCACGCTGTGGAAGAGCGCCAAGCCCGGCGAGCCGTCCTGGCCGACGCCGTGGGGCCCGGGCCGGCCCGGCTGGCACCTGGAGTGCTCGGCGATGGCCACGTACTACCTGGGCCCGGAGTTCGACATCCACGGCGGCGGGCTGGACCTGGTGTTCCCGCACCACGAGAACGAGCAGGCCCAGTCCCGGGCGGCCGGCGACCCGTTCTCCCGGTACTGGATGCACTGGGCCTGGGTCACCATGAGCGGCGAGAAGATGTCCAAGTCGCTCGGCAACGTCATGTCCATCCCGGCCATGCTGACCAAGGCCCGGGCCGTGGAGCTGCGGTACTACCTGGTCGGCCCGCACTACCGGTCGACCATCGAGTACTCGGACACCGCGCTGGACGAGGCCGTGTCGGCGTACGGGCGGATCGAGAACTTCGTGCAGCGCGTGGTCCAGCAGACCGGCTCGGTGGAGCCGGGCGTGCTGTGCGCCGACTTCACCACCGCGATGGACGACGACCTGGCCACCCCGGCCGCGCTCGCCGCCGTGCACAGCACCGTGCGCGAGGGCAACGTGGCCCTGGACAACGGGGACCAGGACGCGGCCCGCGGCGCGGCCGGCTCGGTGCGCGCCATGATGGGCGTGCTCGGGCTGGACCCGTTGTCCGACAAGTGGTCTCGATCGTCCACTGCGGACAACGGCATGCAGCAGGCGCTGGACGTGCTGATCGGCCACCTGTTGGAGGAACGGCAGCGGGCCCGGGCGGAGCGCGACTTCGCGACCGCGGACCTGTTGCGCGACCGGCTGTCCAAGGCCGGCATCACCGTCGAGGACACCCCCGGCGGTCCTAAGTGGAGCTTGTGAGGAACTGACTGATGGCGGGTAACTCCCAGCGTCGTGGCGCCATGCGCAAGACGGGCACCAAGAAGGGCGCCGTCGTCGGCTCGGGTGGCCAGCGGTCCAAGGGTCTGGAGGGCAAGGGTCCGACGCCCAAGGCGTCCGACCGCACCGGGCATCCGGCGCAGCGCAAGGCCAACGCCGCGGCCGCGCGCAAGGAGGACCAGCAGAAGCGGGCCAAGCGGACGGGCAACAACGCCGAGACGGTCGCTGGCCGCAACCCGGTCGTCGAGTGCCTGCGGGCCGGCGTGCCGGCCACCGCGCTCTACGTGGCGATCGGCATCGACGCCGACGAGCGGGTGGCCGAGTCGATCAAGCTGGCCGGCAACCGGGGCATCTCCGTGCTGGAGGTGGCCCGCGGCGAGCTGGACCGGATCACCGCCGGGGCCATGCACCAGGGCCTCGGCCTTCAGGTGCCGCCGTACGAGTACCGGCACCCCGACGAGCTGCTCAAGCAGGCCCAGGACAGCGGCGAGCCGCCGCTGCTGGTGGCGCTGGACGGCGTCACCGATCCGCGCAACCTCGGCGCCGTCGTGCGGTCCGCCGCCGCTTTCGGCGCCCAGGGCGTGCTGCTGCCGCAGCGGCGCAGCGCCGGCATGACCGCCGTGGCCTGGCGGACCAGCGCCGGCACCGCCGCCCGGATGCCGATCGCCGTCGCCACCAACCTCACCCGGACGCTGCGCGACTGGGCGTCCGAGGGCTTGATGGTGATCGGGCTCGACGCCGACGCCACGATCTCCTCCGACGAGCTGGAGCTGGCCACCGGTCCGCTGGTGGTGGTCGTCGGCTCCGAGGGCCGCGGGCTGTCCCGGCTGGTCCGGGAGACCTGCGACCAGACCGTGTCCATCCCGATGGCCGCCGGCGTCGAGTCGCTCAACGCCTCCGTCGCCGCCGGTGTCGTGCTGGCCGAGGTGGCCCGCCGCCGAAGGGTGGCCGGTCGGATCTGACGTTCGGCCAAACGGCCCCTCGGTCTTGGGTTAGGGTCGACCGTCCGTCCCTGACCCGAGGCCGAGGATGAACTTCGTCAGCCCCCTGTTCCTGTGGTACTTCGTGCCGGTCGTGCTGCTGGCCGTGCTCGTCACGCCACGTGGCTGGCGCAACGGCGTGGTCGCCGTGGCCAGCCTGGTCTTCTACGCCGCGGGCGCCGGGCCGACGACGCTGTTGCTGCTGTGCAGCATGGCCATCAACTACCTGGCCGGCATGATCCTGGAGCCGGAGCGCAGCCGGCTGGCGGCCAGCGACCGCCGGGTCGTGCTGGCCGGGGTGATCGCCATCAACCTGGCCGCGCTGGTCGTGTGGAAGTACGCCGGCTTCCTCACCCAGCAGGCCGACAGCATCGCCAAGCTGTTCGGCGGGGGCGTCGAGGTCGCCCAGGTGGCGCTGCCCATCGGCATCTCGTTCTACACCTTCCACCACATCTCGTACCTCGTCGACATCCACCGCGGTGAGCGCAAGGCCGCCCGCAACCCCGTCGCGTTCATCGCCTACATCGCGATGTTCCCCCAGCTCGTCGCCGGCCCCATCGTGCGCTACCGGGAGATCGCCGACCAGCTGCCCCAGCTTCGCTACCACCGACTCGACGACTTCGCCGCCGGGTTCCCCCGGTTCGCCCTCGGGCTGAGCAAGAAGGTCATCGTCGCCGACCAGCTCGGGCCCGTCGTCGCCACCTGCTTCGACACCGCCCCGCACGACATGACCTTCGGCATCGCCTGGGTCGGGGCCATCGCCTACACCCTGCAGCTGTACTTCGACTTCTCCGGCTACTCCGACATGGCCATCGGTCTCGGACGAATGCTCGGTTTCCGCCTGCCGGAGAACTTCGCCCGCCCCTACTCCTCGGTCACCGTCACCGAGTTCTGGCGCCGCTGGCACATGTCCCTGTCCCGCTGGTTCCGCGACTACGTCTACATCCCCTTGGGCGGCAACCGTCATGGCGTGGCCAAGACGTACCGCAACCTCGGCATCGTCTTCGTGCTCACCGGTTTCTGGCACGGCGCCAACTGGACTTTCCTGGTCTGGGGCCTCTACCACGGCGCCCTGCTCGTGATCGAACGCGGCCTCGACACCGGCAAGGCCCCGGCCGTGCCCCTGCACCGCCTGCTCCGCCGGGCCAGCACCCTCCTGCTCGTCGTCTTCGGCTGGGTCCTCTTCCGCGCCCCCGACCTCGGTCAGGCCCTCGTGATGATGGGCCACATGCTCATCCCCGACTTCTCCGGCCTCGGCGACGTCGTCGGGCCGACGTTGAACAACCAGCGCACCCTCGTCCTGCTCCTGGCCCTGCTCATCGTCCTCATGCCCGCCCGCCCCGCCACCGGCCGCTTCCTCGAGTCCGCCCGCACCCGCCCCGCCATCGCCCTGCGCGCCGGCGTCATGCTCATCGGCCTCCCCTACGCCGCCATCCTCCTGGCGTCAGGCACCTTCAGCCCGTTCTTGTACTACCAGTTCTGATCCACACCCCACCTGAGCGGGGCGAACGGCTCACGCGCGAGCGGTTCCGAAGTAGTCGCGAAGCCGGGCGATCCTCCCGTCCCTGAGCCGGAAAATCTGCACGAACGACATGGTGGTTCGCTGCCCGTCCGGAAGGTCGAAGACGGTGTCGATCTCCGCCACGAACATGTCCGGGTCCACGGTGTGCAACGCGTACTTGGACTCCTGAACGTTCACGGTGCCGGGAACATCAAAACCCTCGTGGTACTGGCGGATTCCGTCCCGGATCGCGGCCCGTCCTGCCAGCCGCCGCGGCAGACGGTGGCCCTCGGGCACCAGAGGTGCCTCGAACACGCCGTCCTCGGCGAACAGCTCCGCCACGGCGTCAGGGTTCCGGCTGATCGCGCCCGCGTGGAGGTACCGCTCGAAGAACTCCTTGTGCGTCACTCTTTCCAAGCTATCGACGCCACTCGGGCAGCGGGCCGAGGTCGAACGTGCCCTGCACCTTTCGCCGCCCGATCCGCCACTGGCCGTCGACCTGCGAGTAGTGGTCCTCGTAGGTGCCGCCGCCGGTGACCCAGGTGCCGTCGGGCAGCTGGACGTGGACGATGACGTCGGAGCGGCCGGTGGCCTGGGAGAGGTCGATGACGTGGTTGACGGTGCCGTGCTGCATGACCGCAAACGCTTGCCACTGGCGTTGTACGGCGGCGCAGATGGCGTCGATGCCGGTGAAGACGTAGTCGGGATCGGAGTCGGTCTCCCAGACGGCGTCGGGGGTCCAGACGCGCCGCCACAACGCAAGGTCCCGGTGGTCGGCGGCGACGCAGTAGTGGTGGGCCAGGCGGTGCAGCGCCAGTTCGGCTTCGACCCGCTCCAGGCGGGCGACGAGGTCGGTGAACATCGCACCAGTCTGGGGATTCCGCCGGGCGGCGGGGCGGAGTAGGCAGGAAGGCGCGAAGGAGGCCGATGATGCCCAAGATCGTGATCCTGACCGGGGACGCCGCCGAGGACCTGGAGTTCTTCTACCCGTACCAGCGGCTGCGGGAGGAGGGCTACGAGGTGCACGTGGCGGCGCCGACGAAGAAGAAGTTGCAGTTCGTGGTGCACGACTTCGTGGACGGGTTCGACACGTACACGGAGAAGCTGGGCCACACGTGGGATGCGGACGTGGCGTTCGCGGATGTGGACCCGGCGGAGTACGTGGCGGCGGTGGTGCCGGGAGGGCGAGCGCCGGAGTACATCCGGAACAACCCGGATTGCCAGCGGATCCTGCGGCACTTCGTCAACGAGGGAAAACCGTTGGCGCATCTGTGTCACGGGGCGTTGGCGCTGGCGACGGCAGGCCTGTTGGACGGCCGGCGGACGGCGGCGTACCCGGCGTTGGAGCCGGACGTGCGGGCGGCGGGTGGGGAGTTCGTGGACAGCGAGGCGGTGGTGGACGGCACGATGGTGACGGCCCGGGCCTGGCCGGACCACCCGGCGTGGATGCGGGAGTTCATCGCGGTGCTGAGGGCGAAGGCGCCGGTCAGCTAGGGAGGATGCCGGCGGCGACGGTGGACGCCAGTGCCGCGGCGACGGAGTCGGGGTCGGCGGACGGCTCGGTGAAGTGGTCGAGAAAGGCCCGCTGGAAGCAGGCGCCGATGAGCAGCGCGGTGGCGGCCCGGACGTCGGCGTCGGGGCGGATACGGCCCAGGAGTTGTTCGGCGGCAAGGTAATCGGCGACGGCGTCGTTCACGCGCTGCGGACCGGCGTCGCGTTCCCGCAGCGCGGCCCGGTGCGCGGCGAACAGCGTGGGCTCGGCGAACAGCGAGGCGGCCATCGGGAAGTTGTGGCCGTAGAAGACGATGGTGGCGCGGGCGATGTCGGTGAGGTGCCGCAGCACGGTGTCGGTGCCGACCCGCCCGCCCAGCCCGGCCAGGAGCGTGGTCAGCGAGCCGGGGGCACGCTCGGCCAGCACGGCCAGGAACAGCTCGGTCTTGTCGCGGAAGTGCTTGTACAGCGCGGCTTCGGAGAAGCCGGCGGCGCGGGCGATCTCCTTGGTGGTGGCGTGCGCCAGCCCGCGGGCGCGCATCACCTCGGCCGCCGCGTCGACCATTCGGTCCCGAGTGCTCACCGACACCTCCGGTTGACAGGTGAGTAAGTGCTCACCCACTATAGCGGTGAGTGAGTACTTACCAACCACAACGGAGGACACGATGCGCATCACGTTGTTCGGCGCGACCGGGGGCACCGGTCGGCAGGTTCTGGATCAGGCGCTGGCCGCGGGACACGAGGTCACGGCGGTGGTGCGGGACCCGGCGAAGCTGACGGCACCGGATGTGGTGGCGGCGGATGTGATGGACCCGAAGGCGATCGCGCCGTTCATCGACGGCCGCGACGTCGTGGTCACGGCCATCGGCGCACGCGAGCTCCGCCAGCCGACGAGCGTGCAGACCGACAGCACGAAGAGCATCGTCGAGGCGATGCGCCGGACCGGCGTCCGCCGGCTGATCGTGGTCAGCAACAGCGGCATGGTGACCGAAGGCGACGGCCCGCTGACCAAGGCGCTGGTCAAGCCGATCCTGCGGCGGATCCTGGTGCACGGCTGGACCGACATGCGCCACATGGAGGACGTGGTGACGGCGAGCGGCCTGGACTGGACGATCATCCGCCCGCCGATGCTGACCGACGGCCCCCGCACCGGCGCCTACCGCCGCGAGATCGGCCGGAACGTCCGCGGCGGCAACCGGATCTCCCGCGCCGACGTGGCCGACAGCATCCTGCGCAGCCTCGGCGATCCCGGCGCGGTGCGGGCCACGGTGTCGATCGCGAACTGATCAGTCCACAGTGGTCTCGACCGGCAGCAGGCCGCGCTCGGCGAAGACCTCCTTGGCCACGGCGGTCGCGTTGAGGGCACGGGGAAAGCCGCAGTAGCCGGCCGACTGGAGCAGCGCCTCGACGATCTCGGCGGGCGTGAGGCCGACGTTGAGCCCGGTGTTGATGTGCACCCGCAGCTGGGGTTCGCAGCCGCCCAGTGCGGTGAGCATGCCGATGGTGACCAGCTGGCGGTCCCTGGGCACCAACTGCGGCCGGCTGTAGATCTCGCCGAAGCCCCAGGCCACCACCTGGTGGGCCAGTTCGGGTGAGACGTCCGCGAGCGAGTCGACCACCGCGGGCCCGATTCCCCCGCTGACCTCGTTGAGCAGCGCCATCCCCCGGTCGAACCGGGCTTGTCGATCATCGTGCTCGGTCATAGGCCCACCTTACGACGTCACCCATTAGGATCATGCGGTGATGGCGTTCGACGGTCACGTCTGGATCCACGACGGCCAGCTCTACCTCAGCGGAAACCCCCACGGCAGCCCCGACTGGGACCGCTGCTTCACCGCCAACCCGGTCGGCATCGTCGGTGTGTACGGCGGCGAGGCGATCCTGCTCACCGGCCTGCACACCGGTCACGTCGGCGTCCGGGTCGACCTGGCCGCGGCCGATCCCGGCGCGCAGCTGGAGCGCTACGAGGACGTGGTGGAGATCGACTTCACCCCGGCCGAGGACGAGCTGCACCTGGTCGAGTGGGCCGGCGAGGACAGCCACCCGCTCGGCCCGCTGCCGGCCGGCCCGGGCAACCACCGATTGCGGTACCACGCAAGGGGAATGGACGCCGGCCACGACCTGGACACGGCCGACGAGCACGACGGCGAGCCGGTCGACGAGTACCTGGTGCAGGTGTGGCCGGCCCGTCCGTCGATGCCGGCCACCCTCAAGCTGACCAGCGCCTACGCCCAGGCCTGCCAGAGCAGCTAACCCTTGCGCCCCACCGTGAGCAGGTGCGAGGAGACGCCGAGCACGCTGGGGTCGGACTCCATCAGCCGCAGCGCCCAGAGCAGGTGCTCGCGCTGCACCGGATCGGCCAGCCGGGCCTCGATCTCGTCGTCGGGCAGGGCCCGTGCACTGCCCTCGATGGCGAACACCTGCGGCGCAAGGAATCCCGCCTCGGTGGCCTCCTGGACCGACTCCTCGGGGCGGTGGAAGTACGTGTGGGTGAACCACTCGTGCCGCCCCTCGGGCGGCCGGTGGTGGCCGTCGACCACAGTGGACGCGACCATGGAGTGGAACTCCTTGTACCGGAACAGGTTTCGGAACAAGGCATCGTGCAGCGAGGAGAACCGGGCGATGGTCGCGGCGGCGACGTACCCGCCGGGCTTGAGCACTCGATGGGCCTCGCGCCAGGCGGCCAGCCGGTCCTCGACGGTCAGCAGGTGGTACAGCGGCCCGCACATGAGCACGAAGTCGTACGAGGCGTCGGCGGCGTCCAGCTTGCGCGCGTCGCCGAGAGTCGCGGTGACGCCGGGGATTTCCGCCGCCCGGGCCACATGCAGCGGCATGGCGTCGACCAGGTCGACCCGATGGCCGAGCTCGGCCAGCCAGCGCGCGTGCACCCCGGTCCCACCACCAACGTCCACAATGGACGAAGGAACTGCCGGCAGGTAGCGCTCCACGAGTTCCCTGGTGCGCACCAGCTCCAGCATCCCGCCGCCGGCGCCGAGCCGCCCGTCTTCCCCGTCCTGCTCGTAATAGGCCTGCATCTCTCGACCGTAGCGAAGCGGGCCAGCTGTTTTCTCAGTCGCCGTAACGGATCTTGATGTCGCCGGCGCTCACGCTGCCCTCGACATGAAGCACCGGCTGGCCGGGGTCGCCATGCGCGCTGGCCTTGTTGTTGAACTTGCCGCTGCCCACCGACACCCCCTCGACCACCACGGTCCAGCCCCGCGGCACGAGCACCTTGATGTTGCCCCAGCCGCATTCGAGGTGCAGCCACACGTCGCGGTGCCGGCAGACCGCCTCGCTGAAGTCGATCTTCACGTGGCCCATCGAGCAGCGCGCGTTGATCCGGCTCGGCACCGTCCACCGGCCGACCTGGTTGACGTTGCCCATGCCCGCGTTGAGCTCGAGCGGCCGCTCGTCCTCGACCGGAACGGGCGAGGTCAGCGCGACGGTTCCGTTGTGCAGGGCGGTGGGCAGGTCGGCCAGGATCACGGTGAGCTCGCCGCGCACCTTGGCCGAGGCGGCGATCGCGCTGCGCTCGCCGTACTCGTCGATCGTGATCATCCCCTGGTCCAGCGCGTCCTGCAGAATCGCGGCCGCCCGCTCCCGTTCGGCGTTGGACACCCTGAGGTTGGCCGGGTCGATCGCGTCAGTCATGGCATCACGCTAGTACGGATCGACAGCCGGTCCATTGGGTAAGTCCCCGATTCCGGCTCAGGGTCGCGCGGCCCCTACCGCCAGGTGGGCGGACGCCATCCCGCGCCCGCTGCCGATCCGCCGCGCCCGCAGCGCGCCGACCAGCCGGCACACCAGGTAGATCAGGAACGAGATGGCCGTGACGAACGCGCTCACCGGCTTGCCCGGCACCAACGACAGCACGATGCCGCCGAGCACCGCCAGCTCCGCGAACACGATCGACAGCACGGTGGCCACCAGCGGCGAGGCCGTCACCCGGGACGCGGCGGCGGCCGGTGTGATCATCAGCGACAGCACCAGCAGCGAACCGACCGTCTGCACGCCCAGCGCCGTGGCCACGCCGACCAACACCGCGAACACCGGCGACAGCACCCGCAGCGGCACGCCCCGCGCGGCCGCCACCTCGGCGTCCACGCTGGCGAACAGCAGCGGGCGGTAGATCAGCGCCAGCACCACCAGCACGCCCACCGCCGCGCTGACCAGCAGCACCAGGCTGCCCGAGTCGACGCTGGCGATCTGTCCGATGAGCAGACCGAACTTGTTGGCGGAGTTGCCTTCGTAGAAGGACAGCAGCAGCACGCCGACACCGAGCCCGAACGCCAGCACCGCGCCGATCACGGAGTCGTGCTCGGACACCTTGCGGGTCAACAGGCCCAGGATCACCGCCGCCACAATGGCGCCGACCAGCGAGCCGTAGCCGACGTTGATGCCGGCCAGCAGGGCCGCGGCGCCGCCGGTCAGGGCCAGCTCGCTCGTGCCGTGCACGGAGAAGGCCATGTTGCGGGTGACGATCAGCGGCCCGAGGACCCCGGCCAGCACGCCCAGCACCGCCGCCGCGACCAGCGCGGAGCCGACGAAGGGCAGGAGGAGAAGGGTGGTGGAGATGTAGTCGGACATCAGGGCCGCGCCTCCCGCGCGATGTGATCGGCCGTCACGGCCGCACTTCCGGCGTCGGCGTGGTGTCGGCGCAGTGGTGCGATTCCTGGTGCGCGCCGACCACGACGATCTGGCCTCGCACCCGCAGCACGTCGACCGGCGTCCGGTACAGCTCGGACAGGTTCTCCGAGGTCATCACCTCGTCCGGCGTGCCGATCCGGAACCGACCGTTGACCAGGTACAGCACCCGGTCCACCAGCGGCAGCACGGGATTGATCTCGTGTGTCACGAACAGCACGGCCGTGCCGGCGGTGCGACGGCGGGTGTCAATCAGCTCGCTGACCACACGCTGGTGAGCCAGGTCCAGGGACAGCAGCGGCTCATCGCACAGCAGCAGCTGGGGGTCGCCGACCAAGGCCTGCGCCACTCGCAACCGCTGCTGCTCGCCGCCGGAGAGCAGGCCGACAGGGTGATCCGCGTAGTCGCTGGCGCCGACCTCGGCCAGCACCGCCTCCACCTTGTGACGACGCTCCTTGCGGCCGCGCAGCCCCAGGCCCCAGCGATGCCCGTCCAGCCCGAGGCCGACCAGGTCTCGGCCGCGCAGCGTGAGGTTGGCGTCGATGGACCGCTGCTGCGGGATGTAGCCGAGCTTGTGGTTGGCCTTGCCGGGCGCGCTGCCGGCGATGGACACCTCGCCGGCCGACAGCGGCTGCTGGCCGAGCAGGACCCGCAGCATGCTGGTCTTGCCGGAGCCGTTGGGGCCGAGCACGGCCAGGAACTCGCCGGGCCTGATGTCCAGGTCGAGGCCGTCCCACAGGACCCGGCTGCCGTAGGCGAGGCGGGCCGCACGCATGCGCAGCGCCGCCGCCGGCCTGGTGGCCGGGGCGGCGTCGACGAGCGCGTCCGCCGTCACTGCTTCACGAGCGCTTTCGATAGGGCGTCGACCTCCTTGCCGATCCAACCAACGTAGTCGGTCGTGCCGGCCGGCAGCGTCTCGGTTACGTCCACGACCGGAATACCGGCCGCGGCGGCCTTCGACTTGAGCTGATTGGTCAGGTCGGTCTCGGTCTGGGCGTTGTTCACCAGCGCGTCGACCTGGCGGTTGGTGATCAGCGCGGTGGCCTCGGCGACGGCGGCGACGGGGATGTCGGTGCCGGCCTCGACCGCCTCCTCGAACGCCTTGGGCGTGGCGTCGGCGACGTTGCCCGCGGCCAGCAGGTAGTTGGCCACCGGCTCGGTGACCACGACCTTCTTGCCGGCCGGGATCTTGGCGATCCGCGCGGTCAGGTCGTCCAGCTTGGTGTCGAACGCCTTGGCGTTGGCGTCGAAGGTGCTCTTCTTGGCCGGCTCGACGGCGCCGAGGTCCTCGGCGATCTTGTCCGCGACCTTCTTGACCGTGGGCAGGTCGTAGAAGACGTGCTCGTTGGTGTCGGCGGTCTTCTGCTTGCCGGAGACGTCGAAGGCCACCACGCTCGGCTTGCCCCCGCCGACGGTGGCGACGGCCTTGCCGAAGAAGTCGTCGTAGCCGATGCCGTTGGAGACCAGCAGCTGCGCCCCCGCCACCGCGGCGGTGTCCTTGGGCTGCACCTCGTAGTCGTGCGGGTCCTTGGTCGGGTCGTCGATGATCGACGTGACGCTGACGTCGTCGCCGCCCACCGCCCGCACGACGCTGCCCCACACGTCGGTCGACGCGACCACCTTGATCTTGCCGTCGGTCTGGGCGGACGACGCGGCGCCGCTACCGCACGCGGCGAGCACCGCCGCGGCCATGGCCACTGTGGCCGCCGGCGCCCAACGGGAACGGACAGTCATCTGCACACCCCTCGACAGCGTGACGATCTAGCAATGGAAACCGTTGTCGAGTAGAGCCTATGCGAGGAGAGTGATCAACATCCTCGTTGGAGTGAAAATCGTTATCACCTGGACGGGTGATTCGATCGGCCGGCGACGACGAACCGGCAGGTCCAGACCACGTCGGCCGCGACGGTGTGTTCTTCGCCGCAGCGGAGCGGTTACCGCCTGTGCCAGGCCCCGATGGGGACTGTCTGCTGCTCCTGGCACACCGGCGCGGTCTCCCGACGGGGTGTGAACTGGACCGGGATCGAGGGCATCTCGTGACGGCGCTGGTGCCGGCCGCGGCCGAAGGCCAGCAGCAACAGCCAGCCGGCCACCGTCGCCAGTGCCCCGCCGACGCTGTTGTTCATGAAGTCCTGGCCGTCGCACACACCCAGCTCGAACACGGCCTGGGCGATCTCGATGCCGGCGCTGACCGACACGCAGCCGATGGCCACCAGCAGCGGGCGCTTGGTCGCCAGCACGCCGAAGAAGCCGAGCGGCATGAGCATCACGAAGTTCAGCAGCGCACCGCCGGCGGCCAGCGAGAAGGAGCCGGGCACGCAGACCTGGAGCGGGTCGTCCAGCCGCAGCCCGCCCCAGAACGGCCGGACCAGGGTCACCGACAGGGCCAGCGCCAGGCTCACGCCGGCCAGCACGGAAGCGGTCCTGCCCCAGCGGAACAGGTGCGCGGCCAGCAGCGCCAACGCCCCCAGGACCAGGCCACCGACCAGCAGTGCGGCGGTGACGTCCGGCCGTGCGGCGAGGTAGTCGTAGCCATCCCGGTAGAGCTCATGCATATCCGGTCAGACGACGAGCCCCGCCCACCGGTTGTTCCACACGCGTGTGGCCCGCCCGGAACACCGGGCGGGCCACAGGTGCGTCGGGATCAGACGTCCAGGCGGGCGCCGCTCTCCGGGTTGAACAGGTGCACCTCGCTGGTGTCGCGCACGGCCACCTTGACGTTCTGGCCGAAGGCCGGCGGCGTGCGGCCGTCGACGCGGACGATGAAGCGCTCCGGCTGGCCGCCGATGCGCACCGAGCCATAGACGTAGGCGTCGGCGCCGAGCTCCTCGACCAGCTCGACGGTCAGGTCCATGCCGGGCTCGTCGCCCGAGGCCAGCCGCAGCGTCTCGGGCCGGACGCCGAAGGTGACCTCCTTGAGGCCCTCCGACGAGGCCTTGTCCAGCGCGGCCCGGGTCAACGGCACGGTGAGGCCGTCGAGCTGCGCGCCCTCGGCGGTCAGCGGCACGGTCTTGAGGTTCATCGCGGGCGAGCCGATGAAGCCGGCGACGAAGGCGTTGGCCGGGCGGTCGTACAGCTCACGCGGGGAGGCGCACTGCTGGAGCAGGCCGTCCTTGAGCACGGCAACCCGGTCGCCCATGGTCATGGCCTCGACCTGGTCGTGCGTGACATAGATGGTGGTGGTGCCCAGGCGCTGTTGAAGGGCGGCGATGTTGGCGCGGGTCTCCACGCGCAGCTTCGCGTCCAGGTTGGACAGCGGCTCGTCCATCAGGAAGACGGACGGCTCGCGCACGATGGCCCGGCCCATGGCGACGCGCTGCCGCTGACCACCGGACAGCGCCTTCGGCTTGCGGTCCAGGTACTTGGTCAGGTCCAGCATCTTGGCCGCCTCGGCGACCTTGTCCTTGATCTCCTGCTTGGGCGTGCCCCGCAGCTTGAGCGCGAAGCCCATGTTCTCGGCCACGGTCATGTGCGGGTAGAGCGCGTAGGACTGGAACACCATGGCGATGTCGCGGCCCTTGGGCGGCACGTTGGTGACGTCCTTGCCGCCGATCTGGATCGCGCCCTCGTCAACGTCCTCCAGGCCCGCGAGCATGCGCAGGGCGGTGGACTTGCCCGAGCCGGACGGCCCGACCAGCACCAGGAACTCACCGTCCGCGACGTCGAGCTCCAGCTGGTCGACCGCGCGCACCGGAGGGTTCCCGGCGAACACCCGGGAGGCACTGACGTAGGCGACCTCGGCCATGTGTGGTCCCTTTCACTGCGAAACGTGTGACGACAAAGTAACCCGAGAAACCGCATCCGTCAGCCCCTCGGCGTACGACGACTACCCACCGTTTCTGAATCGTCACCCCTAGCCCCGGACGGTGGCGGTCACGATCGCCGGACCAGGCACAACGTGGCGCGCACCGGGTATCCGCGCATGCGCCGAATGGCCCCATTGGACGCGGTCGTGTTGCCCGAACGGCTGCGTATCCGGTGGTGGCGACGCTTCTTGATCGGCCTGCAAAGTTTTGCCGGGCATTTCACATGCGTGACCAGCCGGCGGTCGACGCCGTGGCGTGTTCGTTGCAAAAGCTTTCCGGCCCGGGCAGGCTTCAGCCCGACACGCCCCGAGCGAGGAGGACGCGGGTGCCCGGTCTGGCCGAGATCGCGAAGATCGCGGGCGTCAGCGTCTCGACCGTGAGCCGCGTGCTCAACCGCCGGGCCGGCGTGAACGAGAAGACCCGGCAGCGGGTGCTGGCCGCGCTGGACGATCTGCCGTACTCCCCCCGCGGCCTGGGCGCGCTGCGCCGCACCGGCGTGCTCGGCCTGCTGCTGCCGGAGCTGTCCAACCCGGTGTTCCCGGCGTTCGCCGAGGCGCTGGAGACCAGGGCGGCCACCGCCGGCTACTCCTCGCTGCTGTGCAACACCCGCTCGGCCGGCCTGCGCGAGGAGGAGTACGTGCGCATGGTGCTGGCCCGCGGCGTGGAGGGAATGATCTTCGTGTCGCCGGCGATCACCAACGCGCCGCCCGGCGAGGGCCCGGCGGCCGCCTACTACACGCGGCTGGTCGCCGACGGCGTGCGGATGGTGTTTATCAACGGCGCCACGCCCTCGTTGGACGTCGCCGACATCGCCGTGGACGAGCAACTGGCTGGTTACCTGGCGACCTCGCACCTGATCGCCCTCGGGCACACCCGGATCGGTTTTGTCAGCGGACCCTCGCGGGCGTTGCCGTCACGGCTCAAGCGAGCCGGCTGGGCCGCCGCGCTGGAGGAGAACGGCCATCTCGCGCCGCCGGAGCTGGTCGCGCACGGACCGTTCGAGCCGGCCGGCGGGGCCGCGGCGCTGGCCCAACTGCTCGACACGGCCGCGCCGACGGCGGTGATCTGCTCGTCGGACCAGATGGCGATCGGGGCGATGCGGGAGGCCGCGCGGCGAGGCCTGCGAGTGCCGGCACAACTGTCCGTAGTCGGCTTTGACGACATCCCGTTCGCCGCCCACTGCACCCCCGCGCTGACCACTGTGGCGCAGCCCATCAGTGAGATGTCCGCCGCAGCCGTGGACGAGCTGGTGCAACGTCTGGACCCCGATTCCCGGCGGCGGCCGGCGGCCTCGCACACCCGCCTGTTTCGGCCAAGACTGGTGGTCAGAGAGTCATCAGGACCGATTCCGCGATCGTGACTTGGTCTACACCAAGCTTGCTTAACGCGAAAGACCTGTTGACGTGCCGGGATAGTGCTTCAGGGGGACACGGCCGTCCCCGGCTTCACGAATTGGTTCTTGACCGTTACGGTCACTCCATGGCGCGGTCAATGCATGTGCGACGGCCGGCGACGCTGGCGTCCCTCGCCGCTGAGCTGGGCGTTTCGCGGACAACGGTGTCCAACGCATACAACCGGCCCGACCAGCTCTCGCCGGAGCTGCGTCGGCGGGTGTTGGAGACGGCCCGAAGGCTGGGCTATCCCGGCCCGGACCCGGTCGCGCGCTCGCTACGCACCCGCAAGGCGGGTGCGGTCGGCCTGCTGCTGACCGAGAACCTCTCGTACGCGTTCCGCGACCCGGCCGCCGTCGGCTTCCTGGAAGGGCTGGCGCTGGCCTGCGAGGACGCCGGCCAGGGGTTGCTGCTGGTGCCGGCTAATCCGGAGCGCGAGGACGTGGCCGCCGTGCACCGGGCCGGCGTCGACGGCTTCGTCGTCTACTCCGTGCCCGACGACGACCCGCACCTGGCCGCCGTGCTGGAGCGGCCGGTGCCGACCGTCGTGTGCGACCAGCCCGAGCTGGACACCGTCGACCGGGTCGGCATCGACGACCGGGCGGCCATCACCCAGGTCGCCGACCACCTCATCGACCTCGGGCACCGCCGGATCGGCGTGATCTGCATGCGGCTGGCCCGGGACCGCAACGACGGCTTCGTCAACGCCGACCGCCAGCACACCGCCCACTTCCACGTGCAGCGGGCCCGGCTCGAGGCGCTGGCCACCGCCTTCACCTCGGCCAACGTCGACTGGACCACCGTGCCGGTGGTGGAGCGCTTCGACCACAGCATCGCCTCCGGCGCGTCCGCCGCGGCCCAGCTGCTCGACCGGGATCCCCAGGTCACCGCCCTGATCTGCACCTCGGACATCCTGGCCCTCGGCGCGCTGGCCGAGGCCCGGCGGCGCGGGCTGCGGGTGCCGCAGGACCTCAGCATCACCGGCTTCGACGGCATCACCGAAAGCGAGCGGGCCGGCCTGACCACGGTGCGTCAGCCCGTGCTGGAGAAGGGCCGGGCCGCCGGCAAGCTGCTGGTCAACGCAGCCGACCACAACCGGCCCCGGACCGTGACGCTGTCCACCGAGCTGGTCGTCGGCACCACCTCCGCCCCGCCCCGCATCACCGAGGAACGCTGGTTCGGGCCCTGATCAGACGTGGCAAAAGGCCCCCACCTCCGCGCGGAAGGTGGGGGCCTTTTTTGTGGTTACGGCTCAGATGCCGCTGACCGGCAGGCGCGGCGCGTGGCCGAGCAGGCCACCCAGGACGCCCGCGGTGCTGGGCACGCCCGGCACGATGGAGCGGGCCGAGTCGTTGGCCGGCATGGTCGTGGTGAACGACGGGCCGAGGGCCGGGATGCCGTGGAAGCCGGACACCGAGGCGCCGGGCACGGCCGGCACGGCCAGGGGCAGCTTCGGCAGCACGGAGTCGACGACCGGCAGCTCGCGCTGCTGGCCACCCAGGCCCGGCAGCTGGACCGGCAGCTTCGGCAGGGCTGGCACGGCGGGCAGCGAGCGGGCGTCGGTGTCGACGGCGTCGGTGTCAGCGGAGTCGGCGTCGGTGTCGGTCATCGCGGGCAGGCCGCCGCCCAGCAGGCCGGCCAGCGGCAGCGAGCCCAGGCCCGGCAGCGAACGACCGGTCGGCAGGCCCGGCAGCTGGAGCGGCAGGGCCGGGATGCCCGGCAGCGAACGACCGGCGACGGAACCCAGCGGGGTGCTCGACAGCAGCGCGGCGACCGGGGTCGCGGCCAGCAGGCCCTGCACCATGCTCAGACCCGGCAGCGCCGGCAGCGCGCGCTCCTGGCCACCCAGCAGCGGGAGGGACGGCAGGGCGGGCAGACCCGGCAGGTCACGACCGGCAACGCCGCCCAGCAGGTTGCCCACCGGCAACGTGCCCAGCAGACCCAGACCGGGCAGCTCACGACCCGCGGCACCACCCAGCACCGAACCCACCGGCAGGCTGCCCAGCAGGCCCAGACCCGGGAGCTCACGGCCGGCAGCGCCACCGAGCAGACCCGCCAGCGGCAGGTTGCCCAGCAGACCCAGGCCCGGCAGCGAACGGCCGGCGGGCAGACCCGGCAGCGAGCCCAGCAGGCTCAGACCCGGCAGGTCGCGCTCGGCCGACGCGCCCGGCAGGGGCAGCGGCAGCTTGGGCAGCGCGGGCAGGCCCGGCAGGTCGCGCTCGCCGGTGGCCCCGCCGACCAGCGGCAGGCTGCTGAGGTCCGGCAGCTGGGTCAGCTCGTGCAGGCCACCGGTCGGCACCGCGCCGCTGTAGGTGAAGTTCGGCAGCGACCGCGAGGTGGTCATGTCCGGCAGCACCGACACCGGCAGGCCCGAGGCCACGGACGGCAGCTTGGGCAGCTGCTGGAGCTGCGGCACGTCGGAGATGGCGATGTGGCTCGGGTCCAGGGACCGCTGGCCGCCGCCGAGGCCGGGCAGCGCGGGCAGGCCGGGCAGCTGCGGCTTGGGCAGGTCCTGGCCGTTGAGCTGGACGTTGCTCAGCGACAGGCCGCCGCCGGCGAGGTCCTGCGGGTCCAGCGAGCGCTGCGACTGGCCGATGGGCATCGTCGGCAGCTGGATCTGGCTGGTGTCCGGCAGCGGCGGCAGGCCCTTGTGGCCCACGATGTCGGCCAGGCGCAGCGCGGTGTCCGCGATGCCGCTCGGGTCGCCGATCGGGGCGGGCGCGGCGGCGGCGTTGCCGGCGGTCATCGCCAGCACACCGCCGGCGAGCAGGGCGGCCGGAATTCCGCGCCGCATCCAGGTACGCATGGAAAATATTCTCCTTGTCGAATTCCCGGGTCACGGGAGTTGCCCGGGTGATCCCACGAAAAGCCGATTCGGGGCAGGGATCACCCGTAAATGGGGAAACATGAAAAGTGGACTGCGGACCGAGCGCTGGTCAGTGCTGAATCAGCCTGGAGCGAATCAGTCGGGGGTGATGCCGGGCTGACGGCGCGCGGTCATCGGGACGCAGCGCGAAACCGCGCGCGTGGGCCGGACAGAGGTGTCCGCGGGCGTGCTGACGACACCGTCTCCGAGGCACATGCCGGCATTGCCGGACGGGCCGTCGTGGCCGCAGGCGTTGCCGGGCAGCGACCCGAACGGCAACGCCTCGGACTTGGGCGAGCCGTCCTGGGACGGCAGCTGAACAGCTGGCGCGCTCATGGCGGCGGCCTGCGGAGCGACCGCCGCGACCGGCTCGGCCCCGTGCTCGATCCGGCTCACGGCCGGGGCCGGCACGGCCCGAACCGCCGGACGCACCTCGCCGGCGGCAACAAAAGTACTGGTCACAGCGGTGTTCGCGGTGTCGTGGACCGGCTGCGCGGCCGCGATGTCACCGAGCTTCTGCTCGACCAGGATCACCGGGGCGACCAGGTGCGGCACCGGAACCTGAAGCGCCGGGACAGCGGGAGCGGCCGCCGGCAGCGCCTGCGCCGCCAGCCCCGCGTCCTGCCCGAGGTGCACGGTGTGGGCGACGGAGTCGTCCACCACCGAGCCGGCCGTGGCGACCAGGTCGGTGACCGGGTTGGCCTCGGCCGCCGAGGCCGTCGCCGCGGAGAGCAGCCAGGCCAGCGCGGTGCCGGCCAGCACGCCGCCGACCAGAACGAGGACACGCAGCAGCATCGACCGAAAACGGTCGGCTCCCGCGACTGCCTGCTCGTCCATGACCGGAAACGGATCCTCTCGAACGACTGCCCGTGGATCCTCACCGTACTGGATTCGTGATGGGGAATTGCACCCCCGACCGTTACACCTTCGGGTTAATCAGGTGAGCTTGAACGGCGTCGGGTGACTCGTGAGGCTACCCAGCTTTCCGACCACCACGTAATCGCCGGCGGGCAGCGGCGCCCCGCTCGGCGCGCAGTTCGGCGCGGAGGTGCGGCCGGCCCACGCGATGCTGAACGTGGCCTGCTCGCCGGGCTGGAGCAGCCGGGTGTCGGCCGGCTGCTGGGTGTAGCAGTCGGAGCTGGACCACAGCCGGGTGTTGCCGTCCGCGGTGAACACCAGCAGCTCGCGCAACTGGCGGGTGACCTCCCGCTTGCAGGCCACCGGCCCCGAGTTGGTGACCACCAGCGTGAGCAGCGGCGACTGGCCGACCCGGTAGCTGGCCTGGGCGATGCGGGACTCGACGGTGATCGCCGTGTCCGGGCACGGGCCGGGCGGGGGAGGCGGGGGCGGCGGCCCGGTGGTGGTGCTGGTCGTGGGCGCCGGCGCGGGCGAGGCCGACGACGAGGAGGCCCCGGCCGGCGTGATCGTGCCGCTGGTCGGCGGCGAGGAGGTGAGCCGCTTGCTGGAGGTGGCGGCCACGTTCTGTCGGTTGGCCACGCCCTGCGGGTCGGCCGGCGAGCCGTGGCCGAGCCAAGCCGAGATGATCACTGCCAGGAGCACGACCACCAGGATCGAGCCGCCCAGCGCGAACGCCCGGCGACGCCAGTACACCGACGGGTCGAGCGGTCCCTGTGGCTCGATCATGCACCGACGGTAACCCCGTGGTCGCCGACGGCCAGGGATTCAGGGGATCACTCAATCCGGTTGTGTCTTTACTCAATTGCCCTTGTCAGCGATCGCCTGACCAGGTGCCATAGAGGTCTAGGCAGGAGGTGCGACATGACCGCCATCGACGAGTTGCTCGAACGCAATGCCGCACTGGTCGACCGGACCCGCGGGGACCGATCGTCGGCCAGCCCATCGCTGCACATCGCCGTGCTGACATGCATGGACGCCCGGATCCGGGTGTTCGAGCTGTTCGGCCTGCAGCAGGGCGAGGCGCACGTGCTGCGCAACGCCGGCGGCGTGGCGACCGACGACGTGATCCGCTCGCTCGCGCTGAGCCAGCGCAAGCTGGGCACCCGGGAGATCCTGCTGGTGCAGCACACCTCGTGCGGTCTGTCGATGACCACCGAGGACGAGTTCAAGGACGAGCTGGAGGCCGACACCGGCCTGCGGCCGACCTGGGCCGTCGAGGCGTTCAAGGAGGTCAAGGACAGCGTCCGGACCTCGCTGGCGCGGCTGCGGCACAGCGTCTTCCTGCCGCACAAGGACAACATCCGCGGTTTCGTCTACGACGTGCACAACGGTGCCCTGCACGAGGTGTTGGCGGCCGGCCAGGAATAATCGGGGGCGATGCTTACCGCTGACACCCTGTTGAGCTGGTTCGACGACACGGCCCGCGATCTGCCCTGGCGGTGGCCCGACTGCACCGCGTGGGGCGTGCTGGTCAGCGAGATCATGCTGCAGCAGACCCCGGTCGCCCGGGTCGAGCCGATCTGGCACGAGTGGATGGCGCGCTGGCCGGTGCCCTCGGCGCTGGCCGCCGCCAGCCAGGGCGAGGTCGTGCGGGCCTGGGGCAAGCTCGGCTATCCACGCCGGGCCCTGCGTCTGCACGAGGCCGCC
This sequence comes from Kutzneria sp. CA-103260, assembly GCF_018263855.1. Lineage (GTDB taxonomy): Bacteria > Actinomycetota > Actinomycetes > Mycobacteriales > Pseudonocardiaceae > Kutzneria. Next base: position 8,416,297 of record NZ_CP073318.1, read on the forward strand.
GCGGCCATCGCCACCCAGCACGACGACATCGTGCCCGACGACGTGGACACCCTGCTGGCGCTGCCCGGCATCGGCGCGTACACCGCTCGCGCCGTCGCCGCCTTCGCCTACGGCAAGCGGTGTCCCGTCGTCGACACCAACGTGCGCCGGGTGGTCGCCCGGGCCGTGCACGGGGCCGGCGACGCCGGTCCGCCGTCCACCAACCGTGACATGGCTGATGTCGCCGCCCTGCTGCCTGCCGTCGACGCCGTCGCCGCGCGCTACTCCGCCGCCCTGATGGAGCTCGGCGCCCTGGTCTGCACCGCTCGCACGCCGCGCTGCGCCGACTGCCCCGTCTTCGACACCTGCGCCTGGCAGCTCGCCGGCCGGCCCGCCTACAACGGGCCAGCCAAGGCCGTGCAGAAGTTCGCCGGCACCGACCGCCAGGTGCGCGGCCGACTGCTCGACGTCCTGCGCGGCGCCCCCGGTCCGGTCACCCGCGCCCAGCTCGACGCCGCGTGGTCCGAGGCCGGGCAGCGGGACCGCTGCCTCGACTCGCTGCTCGTCGACGGGCTCGTCGAGCAGACCGACTCCGGGCTGTTCGCTCTGCCGGGTGAGCACTGACGCTCCCGTTTGCCGGGTTCCGGGCCACCCCGCACGCTGTCGGCATGGCGACCTGCGATGTCTGCGGCAACGACTACTGGATGGCGTTCGAGATCCGGACCGTGACCGGCGAGAGCCACTGGTTCGACTCGTTCGAGTGCGCGATGGAGAAGCTCGCGCCGCGGTGCGAGCGGTGCAGCTGCCGCATCGTCGGCCACGGCGTCGAGGTCGAGGGCCGGTTCTACTGCTGCGCCCACTGCGCCCGGACCGTCGCCGAGCTCGGCAACCAGATCCGTGACGCCGTCGGAGTGCGCCCCTCCTGAGGAGTGTTGGATGAACTCCATGGCACAGGCCCTGGAGTTCTTCTTCGACGGTGAGGCCGACACCGCGGTGCGGGCGATGTGGCAGCGACTGGAACGGGCCGGCGTGCCGAGCCTGGCCACCCGCAGCCACCGCCGGCACCGGCCCCACGTCACCTTCGCCCTCGGCGGCGCCTTCACCCGGCCCACCCGCGCCGACCTCGCCGCCGAGCTCCAGCTGCTGGCCCTGCCCAGCATCTGGCTCTACACCCTGGGCACCTTCCCCACCACCGAGAACAACCTCGTGCTCACCGCCGTCGTGGACACCGAGCTGCTGGCCGTCCACTCCGCCGTCCACGACGTGCTGGCCAAGAAGGTGAAGAACCCCTCCGCCTACTACCTGCCCGGCTCCTGGGTCCCGCACTGCGCCCTGGCCCAGGAGATCGACACACCCACCCTCGCCGCCGGCATCGCCGCCCTGCACCCGGTCGAGCCGATCCGCGCCAAAGTCGACGAAGTCGGCATCACCGACACCGTCACCGGCGAGGTGGACGTTCTGTTCACGCGTTGAGCAGACCCGACAGGAACGCCTCCACCGCGCCGCGGTAGACGTCGGGGGCGCTGAGTTGGACGAGGTGGCCGGCGCCTTCGACGAGGAGGTGGCGGCCGTCGGGGACGCGGGCGGCCATGGCGGCTTGCTGGCCGGGGGGCATGAAGGTGTGCTCGGCCTCGATGACCAGCAGCGGGGCCTGGACGCGGTCGACGAAGGGCCAGTAGTCGCGCAGGCCCCATTCGGCGGCGATGCGGTAGAGGTCGTCGAGGTCGGCGATGAGGTGGTAGCCGTCGGCCCGTTCCTCGAAGCACTCGGCGAAGTAGTCGCCGACGGGGCCGAAGAAGGAGCGGACGTGGGCCAGCGACTGGAAGGGCACGGGCCAGTTGGAGAACTCGGCCCGCCAGGAGTCGACGGTGCGGCCGCGCTGGTCGGGGGCGAAGTCCTCGACGACGACCCCGCGCACGAGTGAGGGGTGGGAGGCGGCGAGCACGAGGGAGTGCAGCCCGCCCATGGAGTGGCCGATGGCGATGGCGGGACCGAGGTCGAGGCGGCGGATCACGTCGGCGGCGTCGGCGGCGAAGTCCTCGGTGCGCCAATCGCCGCCGCGATGCGTATTACGACCGTGTCCCCGCGCATCGAGACCGACCACCCGACCGTAGCGAGTCAGCCACTGGGCGACCGGCCACCACGTGGTGGCCCGGCCCATCAGCCCGTGCAGCAGCAGGATGCCGGGGCCGGAGCCGCCGAACTCGACGACATCGAACACGGAGCACTCATACCACCTGGTACACACATCGGCATGCGGGTTGGGAAAGTGGCGGCGCTGCTGGCGGTCGTGGCGTTGTGCGTGGCCTGCACCCCGGCGACGAAGTCGACGGAGGACGGAGTCGAGGGCACGGCGGGGGCGCGCAGCGCGGGCGATCCGTACTACCCGACCAGCGGCAATGGCGGCTACGACGCCTCGAACTACGTCGTCGCGATCACCTACGACCCGAAGTCGCACCACCTGGACGGCGACACGACGATCACCGCCAAGGCCACACAGGACCTCAGCGAGTTCAGCCTCGATCTGGACGGCATGGACGTCCGCACGGTGACGGTGGACGGCCGGGCGGCGGACACCGACCGCGACGGCGGCAAGCTGGTGATCAGTCCGGCGGACGCCGTGGCGAAGGGCAGCACCTTCACCATCGAGGTGCAGTACGCCGGCGTGCCCAACCCGGTCAAGTCGACAAAACTGGGCGCGGAGGGCTGGCAGATCTCCAGCAGCGGCGGGGCCTTCGTGGCCGGCGAGCCGCATTCGGCGTCGACCTGGTACCCGGTCAACGACACCCCGACCGACAAGGCGGCCTTCCACCTGGCGGCCAAGGTGCCGGACGGCTGGAGCGTGATCTCCAACGGCGTTCAGGGCCGCAACGAGTCCAAGGACGGCTGGACGACCTACCGCTGGGACGAGCCGGATCCGATCGCCCCGTACCTGACCACGGTCGGCGTCGACCACTGGACGATGAGCACCGGCAAGCTGGCCGACGGCACGCCGCTGGTGTCGGCGTTCGCCCCGGGCACCGAGGACAAGAAGGCCCTGGAGGACCGGCTGCCGGAGATCCTGGACTTCCTGTCCTCGAAGTTCGGCAAGTACCCGCAGGACGCGGCCGGCGGCATCTTCCTGGCCGACAAGATCAGCTTCTCGCTGGAGACGCAGACCCGGCCGATCTACGCCCATTGGACCGACCTGAGCACGATCGTGCACGAGAACGCCCACCAGTGGTGGGGCGACTCGGTGTCGGTGCAGAACTGGAGGGACGTCTGCCTCAACGAGTGCTTCGCCAGCTACGCGCAATGGCTGTGGGCCGAGGCCAAGGACGGCGCCAACCTCGACGACAACTACCGCAAGTTGGTGCAGAAGGGCGCGCAGGTCTTCGCCGGCAAGCTCTACGACATGGGCGCCGGCAACGAGTTCGGCGCCGTCTACACCAAGGGCCCCATGGCTCTGCACGCGCTGCGCCGCACCATCGGCGACGACGCCTTCTTCAAGATCCTCAAGACCTGGCCGGCCCTGCACCGCGACGGCAACGCCACCTGGCCGCAGTTCGAGTCCTACGTCGAGCTGATCAGCGGCCAGGACCTGAAGGGCTTCTTCGACGCCTGGTTCCGCGGCGCCACCCAGCCCGCGAACCAGTACCTGTGGCCAGGGAACCTCAAGCCCTGACCCACACGTCCTTCTGCCCCACCACGATCACTGGTGGAACAGCCGGCCAGCGCTAACGCGAGCAGCCCAAAAACAGCTGAAGTCCTCCCCCTCATGGGGAAAGCTTCTCAGCCGTTCACGGTGGCGACGAACTGGGCCAGCACGGCCCGGTGGTCGGTGCCGGGGACGTCGAAGGCGGCGAAGGTGTCGACCGGGCAGCGCTTGTCCACCAGCACGTGGTCGATGGGCAGCAGCGGCGGCAGCCGCCCGCCGGTGGGCCAGGTCGGCAGCAGGCCCTGGCCGGCCTGCGAGGCGGCGTCGACGAAGCCGCTGATCATCTGGGCCCGCAGGCCGGCGTGGTCGATGGTGGCGTTGTAGTCGCCGGCGAGCACCATCGGCGGCGCGCCGTCCACGATGTCGGGTAAGGCGTCCAGCTCACGCTTCCAGGTGTCGGTGGTGTTGTCGTCGGTCGGCGGCCGCACGTGCACGGACTGGACCTGGATGGCGCGGTTCTGGGGCAGCGACACCTGGGCGGTGGCCTGCGGGAACGTCGTCGGCGTCTCGATCTGCACGGGGGCGAGCGGGTAGCGGGAGGCGATGCCGGAGCCGGTGGGCCCGTCGCCGGGCTGGAATATCTGGTTGGGCAGCTCGGCCGCGAGGCCGGCGGCGGCCAGGGCGGCGACCGATTGCGGGGTGAGCTCCTGGAAGGCGACGACGTCGATGTGCTGGGCCCGGATCAGGGCGACGACGGTGGCGGCGTCGGCCCGGCCCTGGGCCAGGTCGAGGCTGAGCAACCGGACGGCCGGCCCGACGCCGAGCGGCCGGGGCGCGGTGAAGGCCCGCGGCGCGACGGCGGCGAACAGGCAGACGGTGAAGGCCAGCGCCACCACGGCGACGGCCCAGCGTCGCACCAGCATGGCGAACAGCACCAGCAGCGCCCCGCCGCCGGCGGCGTACGGGGTGCCGGCCAGCAGCACCACCATCACGTGGTCGCCGTCGATGCCGAGCAGCCGCAGCGCGACCATGGCGATCACGGCGGCGGCCAGCAGCGAGAGCAGGAAGGTCAGCGGCGCGCCGCCAACCTTGCGCCGGCCCTCGTCCGGGTACGCGGGCAACCGGCGGGACGCGCGGGTTCGCACGGTGCTGGCCACAGCTCCCATTGAACACGACAAAAGGGCGGTTCCCCGAACATCCGGGAAACCGCCCTTTCGGACTAGCGGGTCAACTCACTCGCCGTCGAACTCCTGCGCGGTGTCGCCACCGTGGGCGGCCAGGCCGACCGGCGGGGCGTCCGGGATCCGCATCGGACGGGTCTCGCCGCGGAACACGAAGTGCGCCTTGTCGTCGGAGCCCTCGCCGTTCCAGCCCTCCACATCGCAGAGCACGATCTGGCCGGGCTGCAGCTCGCCGAAGAGGATCTTCTCCGACAGCTGGTCCTCGATCTCGCGCTGGATGGTCCGGCGCAGCGGCCGGGCGCCCAGCACCGGGTCGAAGCCCCGCTTGGCCAGCAGCTGCTTGGCCAGCGGCGTGAGCTCGAGCGACATGTCCTTGTTCTTCAGCTGGGCCTCGACCCGCGTGACCATCAGGTCGACCATCTTGATGATCTCGTCCTGGGTCAGCTGGTGGAACACGATGATGTCGTCGATGCGGTTGAGGAACTCCGGGCGGAAATGCTTCTTCAGCTCGTCGTTGACCTTGATCTTCATCCGCTCGTAGTTCGAGCCCTCGACACCACCGCCGGAGAAGCCCAGGCCGACGGCCTTGGAGATGTCCTGCGTGCCCAGGTTGGAGGTGAAGATGATCACGGTGTTCTTGAAGTCCACCGTGCGGCCCTGACCGTCGGTCAGGCGGCCGTCCTCCAGCACCTGCAGCAGCGTGTTGTACACCTCCTGGTGCGCCTTCTCGATCTCGTCGAAGAGCACCACCGAGAACGGCTTGCGGCGCACCTTCTCGGTGAGCTGGCCGCCCTCCTCGTAGCCCACGTAGCCGGGAGGCGCGCCGAACAGCCGGGACGCGGTGTACCGGTCGTGGAACTCGCCCATGTCGATCTGGATGAGCGCGTCGTCGTCGCCGAACAGGAAGTTGGCCAGCGCCTTGGACAGCTCGGTCTTACCGACACCGGACGGGCCGGCGAAGATGAACGAGCCGGAGGGGCGCTTGGGGTCCTTCAGACCGGCGCGGGTGCGGCGGATCGCCTTGGAGACGGCCTTGACGGCCTCCTCCTGGCCGATGATCCGCTTGTGGACCTCGTCCTCCATGCGGAGCAGACGGGTGGTCTCCTCCTCGGTGAGCTTGAAGACGGGAATGCCGGTCCAGTTGGCCAGCACCTCCGCGATCTGCTCGTCGTCCACCTCGGCGACGACGTCGAGGTCGCCGTCCTTCCACTGCTTCTCGCGCTCGGCCTTCTGCGCGAGCAGCTGCTTCTCCTGGTCCCGGAGCTTGGCCGCGCGCTCGAAGTCCTGCGCGTCGATCGCGGACTCCTTGTCCCGGCGCACGTCGGCGATCTTCTCGTCGAACTCGCGCAGGTCCGGCGGCGCGGTCATGCGGCGGATGCGCATCCGGGCGCCGGCCTCGTCGATCAGGTCGATCGCCTTGTCCGGCAGGAAGCGGTCGTTGATGTAGCGGTCGGCCAGCGTGGCCGCGGCCACCAGCGCCGAGTCGGTGATGGAGACGCGGTGGTGCGCCTCGTACCGGTCGCGCAGACCCTTGAGGATCTCGATGGTCTGCTCCAGCGTCGGCTCGCCGACCTGGATCGGCTGGAACCGGCGCTCCAGGGCGGGGTCCTTCTCGACGTACTTGCGGTACTCGTCGAGGGTGGTCGCGCCGATGGTCTGGAGCTCGCCACGGGCCAGCATCGGCTTGAGGATGCTGGCGGCGTCGATCGCACCCTCGGCGGCGCCCGCGCCGACCAGGGTGTGGATCTCGTCGATGAACAGGATGATGTCGCCGCGGGTGCGGATCTCCTTGAGCACCTTCTTCAGGCGCTCCTCGAAGTCACCGCGGTAGCGGGAGCCAGCGACCAGCGAGCCCAGGTCCAGGGTGTAGAGCTGCTTGTCCTTGAGCGTCTCGGGCACCTCGCCCTTGACGATCATCTGGGCCAGGCCCTCCACCACGGCGGTCTTGCCGACGCCCGGCTCGCCGATGAGCACCGGGTTGTTCTTGGTGCGGCGCGAGAGCACCTGCATGACCCGCTCGATCTCCTTGGCCCGGCCGATGACCGGGTCCACCTTGCCCTCGCGGGCCAGAGCGGTGAGATTGCGGCCGAACTGGTCCAGCACGAGCGAGGAGGACGGAGTGCCCTCGCCGCGGCCGCCGGCCTCGGCCGGCTCCTTGCCCTGGTAGCCGGACAGCAGCTGGAGCACCTGCTGGCGGACGCGGTTGAGGTCCGCGCCCAGCTTGACCAGGACCTGGGCGGCCACGCCCTCGCCCTCGCGGATCAGTCCGAGCAGGATGTGCTCGGTGCCGATGTAGTTGTGGCCGAGCTGCAGCGCCTCGCGCAGCGACAGCTCAAGCACCTTCTTGGCCCGGGGCGTGAACGGGATGTGCCCGCTCGGCGCCTGCTGACCCTGACCGATGATCTCTTCCACCTGCTGGCGCACGCCCTCGAGGGCAATGCCCAGCGACTCCAGCGCCTTGGCGGCGACACCCTCACCCTCGTGGATCAGACCCAGGAGGATGTGCTCGGTGCCGATGTAGTTGTGGTTGAGCATCCTGGCCTCTTCTTGAGCCAGGACGACCACCCGCCTCGCGCGGTCGGTGAACCTCTCGAACATATGCACTCCCTGACAGCTGCGTCGGCGGTCCTCCACCCACCCATGACCTCGCCGGTGGGGTCAGCACCTGGGGTCCACTGTAGTAGGCGGACCCGTCGCTCTCAGTGCCGCTCGCAGCCGCAGACCCCGCGAGCGCCCTGACGCTAGGCACAACGTGGGTTCTGACAGGCAGATTCCCACTGTCCGCTGAGCGCGAACAAGCCACCATCAGCTGACATTCACTGTGATCGGGGTCACCAAAAGGGTGAAATTCGGACCTCAGGCCAGGTTGGCGGCCAGCACCTCGCGATGAGTCGGGGCGGCGGCCTTGTGCCGGGCGCGGCCCGCCTCGGTCAGCTCGACGTAGATGCCGCGCCGGTCGTCGGAGCACAGCGTGCGGGCGACCAGCCCGTCGGCCTCCAGCCGGGCCACCACCCGCGACAGGGCGCTCTGGCTGAGCTGCACGCTCTTGCCAAGCTCCTGCATGCGCAGCGCCGGCTTGTCGCAGCAGGCGTCGGACAGCTGGTCGAGCACCTCGAACTCGCTGGCCCCCAGGCCATGCCCCTCGCGCAGCTCACGGTCCAAGGAGCACCACGTGGAGTGGTACCGCCCCAGCAGGTCACGCCAGGCGCTCACGAGCTCGTTCTCGGTCACGCCCCGCATCTTAGTACCCATCGTCATAAGATTCCAACGCATTAAATCCGCTTGCATTAGATGCAGACGCATGTAGTCTTGCCAACCGTGACCACACCGGCAACACCCGTCCTGTCCGCCACCTCCGGCACGCGCTGGCCCGCGAGCCTGTGGGCGGCGTTGATGCTGCTGTGCGGCGTGCTGTTCCTGGACGGCCTCGACGTCTCCATGGTCGGCGTCGCGCTGCCCTCGATCGGCTCCGAGCTGCACATGTCCACCTCGTCCCTGCAATGGGTGATCAGCGGCTACGTGCTCGGCTACGGCGGCTTCCTGCTGCTCGGCGGCCGCACCGCCGACCTGCTCGGCCGCCGCCGCGTGCTGCTGCTGGCGCTGGGCGTGTTCGCCGCCGCCTCGCTGCTCGGCGGCCTGGTGAACGACCCGACCCTGCTGATCGCCGCCCGCTTCATCAAGGGCGCCGCCGCCGCGTTCACCGCCCCGGCTGGCCTGTCGATCATCACCACGACCTTCCCGGAGGGCCCCTCCCGCAACCGGGCACTGTCCATCTACACCGCGTTCGGCGCCAGCGGCTTCTCCTCCGGCCTGATCCTCGGCGGCCTGATGACCGAGGTCGGCTGGCGCTGGACCTTCCTGCTGCCGGCCCCGATCGCCATCGCCGTGCTGATCGCCGGCATCAAGCTGATCCCCGACCACGGCCGCCCCGACGGGCCGCGCCAGGGCTACGACGTGCTGGGCGCCGCGACCAGCACGCTGGCGCTGCTGCTGCTCGTCTACACCGTGGTGTCCGCGTCCTCCGTCGGCTGGGCCTCGCCGATCACGCTCGGCTCGTTCGCGGTGGTCCTGGCGCTGGTCGTCGCCTTCGTGATGATCGAACGCCGGGTCGCGCACCCGCTGCTGCGGCTGGGCATCCTGCGCAACAAGAACGTGCTCGCGGCCGACCTGACCGCGATGGCCGTCTTCGGCTCCTACGCCGGGTTCCAGTTCATCGGCACCATCTACATGCAGTCGCTGCTGCACTGGTCGCCGCTGAGCATGGCGCTGGCCTTCCTGCCGGCCGGCCTGATCGTCGCCTTCGGCGGCCCGCGCACCGGCGCGCTGGTCAACCGGTTCGGCGCCGGCCGGATCGTCGCCCTCGGCCTCGCCTCGTTCGTCGTGGCCTACGGCCTGTTCCTGCAGATCGACGCCAATCCGAACTACGCACTGGCCATCCTGCCCAGCATGGTGCTGCTGGGTCTGGGCTTCGCGCTGTCCTTCCCGGCCCTGAACATCCAGGCCACCACCGGCGTCGGCGACGACGAGCAGGGCCTGGCCTCCGGCCTGGTGCAGACGTCTTTCCAGGTCGGCGGGGCCATCGCGCTGGCGGTCGTGACGGCGGTGCTGGACGCCGCGGCGCCGCGGACCACCGCCGAGGTCATCGCCAGCTACCACCCGGCGCTGGCTGTGGTGACCGGCATCGCGCTGGCCGGCCTGATCGCCACCGTGGCGATCAGCGGCCTGCGCAAGCCGGCCGCCGAGCAGGAGCCGGCCCTGGAGCCGGAGCTCGCCCAGGTCTGACCCACCGGCTCGCCGGATTCTGTGGGGGAGTCAGCGAGCCACCCCTGAAAGCCACATGTGGTCCACATTCGACGCCAGAAGTCGAATGTGGACCACATGTGGCAGAAAAGGTGGGGGCGGGGTCAGGTGCGGTGGCGGGTGCCGATGGGGACGACGAGCGGGGTGCCGGCCACCGGGTCGTCGATGACCTTGGCCTCCAGCTCGAAGACCTCGCGCAGCAGGTCCTCGGTCAGCACGTCGTGCGGCCGGCCCTGGGCGACGATCTTGCCGGCGCGCAGGGCGACCAGGCGGTCGGCGTAGCGGGCGGCCAGGTTGAGGTCGTGCAGCACCATCACCACGGTCCGGCCCAGCTCGCTGTGCAGCCGCTGCACGAGATCCAGCACGTCGACCTGGTGGGCCAGGTCCAGATACGTCGTCGGCTCGTCGAGCAGCAGCAGCTCGGTGCCCTGGGCCAGCGCCATGGAGATCCACGCCCGCTGCCGCTGGCCGCCGGAGAGCTGGTCGAGGGTACGGTCGGCGAAGTCGGTCATGCCGGTCATGGCCAGCGCCTCGTCGATGGCGGCGTGGTCGTCAGACGACCACTGCCGGTACCAGGCCTGATGCGGGTGCCGGCCACGGGCGACCAGGTCGGCCACGGTGAGGCCTTCGGGGGCCTGCGGCGACTGCGGCAGCACGCCGAGCAGTTTGGCCACCTCGCGGGTCGGCATCTTGTCGATGCGCTTGCCGTCCAGCAGCACCTGCCCACCCTGCGGCGCGAGCAGTCGGCCCATGGCCCGCAGCAGGGTGGACTTGCCGCAGCCGTTGGGCCCGATCACGGCGGTCACCGTGCCACCGACGACGTCCAGGTCGAGGCCGTCGACGACCAGGGCGTCGCCGTAGCCCAGCCGCAGCGACTCGGCCCGCAGTCGTGCCGTCACGCCCGCACCTCCCGGCGCTTCCGAATGATCAGGAACATCAGGTACGGCGCGCCGAGCACGGCGGTCACCACGCCGACCGGCAGCTCAATGCCGAAGGCGGTCCGCGCGACCAGGTCGGAGACGCTGATCAGCAGCGCGCCAAGCACGGCCGAGGCGATCAGCGGCGGCCGGGCGGTGCCGGCCAGCCGCACGGCGATCTGCGGCGTGGCCAGGGCGACGAACAGCACCGGACCGGCCGCGGCGGTCGCGACGGCGGCCAGGATGACCGCGATCAGGATCATCGCGAACCGGCTGAGTTCCACCCGTGCGCCCAGATTGCGCACGGTGTCGTCGTCGAACTGGAGCGCGCCGAGGACATGCGCGCCGACCAGTGACAGGGGCAGGAACACGCCCAGGGCGATCGCCACCGGCACCAGGTCGGACCAGCTGCGGCCGTTGAGGCTGCCGGTGATCCACACCAGCGCCTGGCCGGCCTGGCTGATGTCGCCGATGGTGAGCAGCCAGTACGTCAGGTTGAGCATGAACGCCTGCACGCCGATGCCCACCAGCACCAGCCGGTAGCCGTCCACCCCACGCCGCCAGGCCAGCAGGTAGACCAGCCCGGCCGACAGCAGGCCGCCGATCAGCGCCGCCACCGGCAGACCGATCGCCCCGGCGACGCCTGCCACCCCGCCGAAGCCGCTGGCCAACACGATCACGCCGACCGCCCCGGCCGAGGCGCCCGGCGTGACGCCGAGGACGTCCGGGCTGGCCAGCGGGTTGCGGGAGATCGCCTGCGTGATCGCGCCGGACATGCCCAACGCGGCCCCGACCAGCAGGCCGGTCAGCGTCCGCGGCAGCCGCAGATCGAAGACGATGTACTGCTCGGTCGGGTCGCCCGCGCCGACCAGCACACGCAGCACGTCGCCGACGGTCATCGGGAAGTCGCCGAGCCGAATGTTCAGGGCCACCACCAGCACCAACAGCGCCAGCGCGAGCAACGGCACCAGCAGCGGCCGCAGCCGGAACCGCAGGCCGACCGGGCCGATGCGAACCCCTTGCAGCGCCGTCACAGTCGCACCAGCCGCTTGCGTCGCACGATGCCGACGAACACCGGCGCGCCGATCAGCGCCAGCACGATGCCCACCTGGAGTTCGCTGGGCCAGGCGATCACCCGGCCGATGATGTCGGCGACCAGCATCAGCACCGCGCCGATCAGCCCGGAGTACGGCAGCAGCCAGCGGTGGTCGGGGCCGGTGATGAATCGTGCGACGTGCGGCACCACCAGGCCGACGAAGCCGATCGGCCCGCAGGCCGCGACCGCGCCGCCGGTCAGCAGCGTGATCGCCACGATGCCCAGCACCCGGGTCCGCGTCACGTGCTGGCCAATGGAGCGGGCCACGTCCTCGCCGAGCGACAGCGCGTTCAGACCGGGCGCGTTGGCCAGGGCCAGCACCATTCCCACGGCCAGGAACGGCAGCACCTGCCCGATGACCACGGGGTCGCGGCCGGCGACCGCGCCCACCCGCCAGAACCGGAACGTCTCCAGGCTCTGCTGGTCGATCACCGCCATCGCCGAGATCAGGCCGGCCATCAGCGCGCTGACCGCCGCCCCGGCCAGCGCCAGGGTCAGCGGCGTCGGCCCGCCCCGGCCGGCCGAGCCGAGCAGGAACACCACCGCCGTGGTCACGACCGCGCCGGCGAAGGCCAGCCACACGTAGCTGTACAGGCTGGTCAGGCCGAACGCGAAGATGCCGATCACCACGGCGAAGGCCGCGCCGCTGGTGACGCCGAGCAGGCCCGGGTCGGCCAGCGGGTTGCGGGTGTGGCCCTGGATCAGCGAGCCGGCCACGCCCAGCGCCGCGCCGGCCAGCACCGCCAGTTCGGTCCTCGGGATGCGCAGGGAGCGAATGATGATGTCGTTCTCGCTGCCGGTCGGCGCGACCAGGCCGTGCCACACGCCGTCCAGGCCGATCGGCTTGGCGCCGATCGCGATGCTGGCCAGGCCGGCCAGCACGGCCAGTGCGAGCAGGACCAGGAGCCCGACGATCCGGCGGCGACGACGCCGCGCGACTGCGCCCACCAGCCCTCCTCTCCGACTTTGGTTAGCCTAACCGCAGTCACGGGGAGGATCGGGCGGGGCCCGGTCAAGGTCGTGCTGGGAAGGGGGGCTTTCCCTGCGTTCAATGCAGGGAAAGCCCCCTTCCCAGCGGGGGCGCGCCCTCGCCCGCCGAACAGCCGGAAGGGCCGCCCGGTGGGCGGCCCTTCCGACACAGCACTGGTGTTCAGGCCTGCTGGTGGTAGGAGTCCAGCACCTCGGCCGGGATGCGGCCCCGGTCGGACACCTTCATGCCCTGCTTGCGGGCCCATTCCCGAATGGCCTGATTCTGCTCGCGGTCGGCCGCCGCCGGACGCGGCGTCTTGCCGGCGGCTCCGGCCCGGGGACCGGGGTTGCGCTTGCGGCCGCCGGAACGGCGGGCCGACGCCACGAAAGCCGCCAATCCGTCACGAAGCCTGCTCGCATTGTTCACCGAAAGATCGATCTGGTAGGCCACGCCGTCGAGTGCGAACTCAAGAGTCTCGCTGGCTTCGGACCCGTCCAGGTCATCGATCAGGGCGACAGTGACCTTCTGCGCCATGAGCGGCCTCCTATACAGAGTGCGCCGCGGAAAGGGGTCCAACCGGCGGCTGCCCGACAAAGTCTGTCTTGGGGACAGATTAGCGCATATCTAACGCGCGCCGTCAATGGCAGCCGCCGATTCACCTCATTCGGGTCGCACGAGTGGGAACATGATGGTCTCCCGGATACCGAGACCGGTGAGCGCCATCAGGAGGCGATCGATGCCCATTCCGACACCACCGCTCGGTGGCATTCCGTACTCCAACGAACGCAGAAAGTCCTCGTCCACCGGCATCGCCTCGGCGTCGCCGGCCGCGGCCAGGCGCGACTGCTCGACCAGCCGCTGCCGCTCCACCACCGGATCCACCAGCTCGGAGTAACCGGTGGCCAGCTCGAATCCGCGGACGTAGAGGTCCCACTTCTCGGCCAGGCCGGGCGTATCGCGGTGCTCGCGGGTCAGCGGCGAGGTCTCGACCGGGAAATCGCGCACGAATGTCGGCGCGTGCAGGTGGTCGCCGACCAGGTGCTCGAACAGTTCCTCGACGAGCTTTCCGTGGCCCAGCTTCGGGTCCACCTCCAGGCCGCGGGAGTCGGCGTGCTTGCGCAGCAGCTCGGCCGGGGTCTGCGGGGTGATCTCCGAGTCCAGCGCCTCGGACAGCGAGCCGTACATGGTCAGCTCGGTCCAGTCGCCGGACAGGTCGTACTCGGTACCGTCGGCCAGCGTGACGACCTGCGTGCCCAGCACCGCCTGGGCCGACTCCTGGATGAGCTGCCTGGTCAGCGTGGCCATCGAGTCGTAGGTGCCATAGGCCTGGTAGAACTCGAGCATCGCGAACTCCGGCGAGTGCGAGGAGTCGGATCCCTCGTTCCGGAAGTTCCTGTTGATCTCGAAGACCTTCTCGATACCGCCGACCACACAGCGCTTCAGGTACAGTTCCGGCGCGATCCGCAGGAACAGCTCAATGCCCAGCGCGTTCGAGTGCGTGACGAACGGACGCGCGGTGGCGCCGCCCTGCAACGTTTGCAGCATCGGCGTCTCGACTTCGAGGAAACCCCGCTGGTGGAACGATTCACGCAGCGACCGAACAACACCCGCCCTGGTGCGCACGGTCTGCATGGCCTGCGGCCGCAGGATCAGGTCGACGTAACGCTGCCGAATGCGCGTTTCCTCAGCCAGCTCCTTGTGCGCGACCGGCAGCGGGCGAAGCGACTTGGCCGCCATCCGCCACTCGTCGGCCATCACCGAGAGTTCGCCGCGGCGGGAGGTGATGACCTCGCCGTGAACGAATACGTGATCGCCCAGGTCGACGGTCGCCTTCCAGTCGGAAAGCGCGTCCTCCCCGACCTGGGCCAGGCTCAGCATCGCCTGCAGTTCGGTTCCGTCGCCCTCACGCAACGTGGCGAAGCACAGCTTGCCGGTGTTGCGGATGAACATCACCCGGCCGGTGACGCCGACGATGTCGCCGGTCGCGGTGTCCAGCGGCAGATCCTGATGCGATTCACGGACCTCGCGCAGCGTGTGGGTGCGCGGCAGCTCGACCGGATAGGGCGACACGCCCCGTTCCAGCATCCGCTCACGCTTCTCCCGGCGGATGCGGAGCTGCTCGGGAAGGTCGTCGTCCGTGGCGGAATGGGAAGGGTTGTGTTCGGTCACGGCTCACAAGGTTACGGACTCACCGCCCGTCACCACGAACCGGTTAACTTCGGAACATGGCACGTGACGAGTTGATCTCCAGGCGGGCGTCCTCGTTCGGCAGTCGAGCGGCGGACTACGCGGAACACCGTCCCGACTACCCCACGGCGGCCGTGGAATGGGCCATGGCTCCGGTGGCGGCCGGTCGGCCGCGGGTGCTGGACCTGGCCGCCGGCACCGGCAAGCTGACCGCGGTGATCGTTGACCTCGGATTCGAGGTGGTGGCCGTGGAGCCGGACGACGCGATGCGGGCGGAGCTGTCCGCGCTGCTGCCGGACGTGACCGCCCTGGCCGGCACCGCCGAGCAGATCCCGCTGGCCGACGCCTCCGTGGACGCGGTGCTGGTCGGGCAGGCCATGCACTGGTTCGACCACGAGCGGGCGCTGCCGGAGATCGGTCGCGTGCTGCGGCCCGGCGGCGTGCTGGGCGGCCTGTCCAACGACGACGACTTCAGCGTGGACTGGGTGGTCGGGCTGGACGGGATCCACACCGCAAACACGACCGGCGGCGCCCGGGGCATCCATCTGCCGGTCGAGCTCGGCCCGTTCGGCGACCTGGAGCGGACGGACTTCCCGCACCGCCAGCGACGGACCGCCGAGTCACTGGTCGCCACCGCCAGCACGCACTCGCTGTTCCTGACGATGCCGGAGCCGGAGCGCAGCCGGACCCTGGACCGGATGCTGGCCTACCTCAAGTCACGGCCGGAGACCGCCGAGGGCGAGTTCGACTTCCCGATGCGCACCCTGACCGTCCGCACCATCCGCTCCTGACGCTCCCCCCACCGCCGCCCCTCACCGGTTTTCCGCCACATGTGGTCCACATGTGGCTTCTGGAGTCGAATGTGGGCCACATGTGGCAAAAAAAGGGGGGCTCAGGCGGCGGGGGTGGCGTTGCGCTCGTAGACCAGGCGTAGGCCGAGCAGAGTGAGCTCGGGGATGTGGTGCCCGATCAGCTCCGCCTCGTCGACCACCAGCGGGGCCAGCCAGCCGGTGGCGATCACGGTGACCGGCCCGTCCTGGTCCAGCGCGGCGATCATCCGGCGGACCAGGCCGTCGACCTGCCCTGAGTAGCCGTAGAGGATGCCGGACTGCAGGCACTCCACGGTGCTCTTGCCGATCACCGACCGGGGCCGCCGCACGTCCACCCGGCGCAGCTGGGCGCCGCTGGCGGCCAGCGCGTCGATGGAGACCGAGACGCCGGGCAGGAACGCGCCACCGAGGAACTCGCCCTTGGCCGTGGACACGTCGATGTTGGTGACGGTGCCGAAGTCGACGACCACGCAGGCGGTGCCGAACAGGTGGTGCGCGGCCATGGTGTTGACCAGCCGGTCCCCGCCCACCTCCTTCGGGTTGTCCACCAGCAGCGGCACGCCGGTGCGCACCCCCGGCTGCACGACGATCCGCGGCACGTCCCCGTAGTAGCGGGCCAGCATCACCCGCAGCTCCTGGAGCACCGCCGGCACGTTGGACAGCGCGGACACCCCGGTCACCTGGTCGGCGAGCGGGCCGAGCATGCCTCGCATGCCCAGCGCCAGCTCGTCGGCGGTCATCCGCTCGTCGGTGCGCATCCGCCAGTCGTGCACCAGCTCATCGCCCTCGAACAGGCCGAGCGAGATGTTGGTGTTGCCGATGTCGACGCACAGCAGCACGGCGGGCTACGCCTCCGCCTGCAGCAGCGCGTCCAGGCGCGCGGCGTCGGAGGTCTCGGCGTGCGGCTCGGCGCCCGAAGTGAGGCCGAAGCCGGCCGGCGCGTGGGCCGGGTCCTCGCCCCGGTCCAGGATCTTGTTGTCGGCGTCGACGAACACGATCTTCGGCCGGTAGGCGATGGACTCGATCTCGTCCATCACGCCGTAGGAGATCAGGATGACCAGGTCGCCCGGGTGCACCAGGTGCGCGGCGGCGCCGTTGATGCCGATGACGCCGCTGCCCCGCTCGCCGGGGATCACGTAGGTCTCCAGCCGGGCGCCGTTGGTGATGTCGACGATGGCCACCTGCTCGCCGGGCAGCAGGTCGGCGGCCTGCATCAGGTCCTCGTCGATGGTGACCGAGCCGACGTAGTGCAGGTCGGCCTGGGTGACCGTGGCTCTGTGGATCTTGGACTTCAGCATCGTGCGGAACACGTCCCGCCCCCTCTCACTGGCTCACGGCGCCGAGCTGCACCGAAGCGTTGTCGATCAACCGGGTGTCCCCGACCTTGGCGGCGACCAGCAGCCGCGCGTCCCCGCTGGCCGGCGCGGGGCCGAGGTCGGGCGAACGCAGCTCCAGGTAGAACACGTCTACCCCGTCCTGGGCGGCCAACACGTCGCCGGCCGCCTTGAGCGCGGCGTCGGCGCCGTCGAAGCCGGCGTGCCGGCCCGCGGCCAGCGCGGCGGACAGCGCCACCGCGGCCTCCCGCTGCTCCGGGGACAGATAGACGTTGCGCGAGGACAGGGCCAGCCCGTCGGCTTCCCTGATCGTCGGCACGCCCACGACCTGCACGTCGAAGCGCAGCTCGCGGACCATCCGGCGGATCAGCGTCAACTGCTGGTAGTCCTTCTCGCCGAAGAACGCCATATCCGGCCGGACGATGTTGAACAGCTTGGCCACCACCGTCAGCACGCCGGCGAAGTGGCCCTTGCGCACCGCGCCCTCCAGCTCGTCGCCGAGCGGCCCGGCCTGCACGGTGATCTGCGGCGTGTCCGGGTACATGTCCTCGACGCCCGGGGTGAACGCCAGGTCCACGCCCTCGGCGCGCAGCTTGTCCAGGTCGGCCTCCAGCGGCCGCGGGTAGCGGTCGATGTCCTCGTTCGCGCCGAACTGCAGCGGGTTCACGAAGATCGACACCACCACCACGGTGCCGGCCAGCCGCTTGGCCCGGCGGATCAGCTCCAGGTGGCCCTCGTGCAGCGCGCCCATGGTCGGCACCAGCACGACCTTGCGGCCGGCGGTGCGCAGCGCCCGGGTGACCCGGCCCAGCTTCTCCGGGTCGGAGTGCACGGTCAGCTGCCCGGGCGCGTAGTCGGTCCGGGTCAGGTTCATCTCTCGGTCTCCTCGTCGAGCACGGAAAGGATCTCGGGCACGGCGTCCGCGCGCAGCACCCCGGCGTCGGCCGCCCGGCGCGCGGCGCGGCGGGCCAGCGCCAGATAGGCCGGCAGCGCGTCGGGCGAGGCCTCGCGCAGCACGGTGACGTGCTTGCGGACCGTGCCGACGTCGCCGCGGGCGACGGGCCCGGTGAGCGCGCGGTCGCCGTGCCGCAGCGCGTTGTCCAGCGCCGCCGACAACAGCGGGCTGATCACCCGCTCCGCCGGCTCGATGCCGGCGTTGCGCAGCAGGTCGACGCATTCGGTCACCAGCGTGGCCAGGTGGTTGGCACCGTGGGTGAGGGCGGCGTGATAGAGCGGGCGGACCGCTTCCGGCACTCGCACCGGCTCCGCGCCCATCTCGACCACCAGCGCCTCGCCCACGCTCCAGCCGGCCGAGTCGTCCTCGCCGGCCGTGACACCGACGCAGCAGGCGACAACCCGGTGCAGGTCCTCGGCGCGGCCGGTGAACGTCATCGCCGGGTGCAGCGCCAGCGGCAGCACCCCGATCTCCGCCGCGGGCGCGAGCACGTCCACGCCGTGCGCGCCGGAGGTGTGCACGACGATCTGGCCCGGGCGCAACGACCCCGTCGCCACCAGGCCACGGACCAGGCCGCCCAAGGCGTCGTCCGGCACCGCCAGCAGCACCAGATCGGCGCGCGCCGCCACCTCGTCCGGCGGCAGCAGCGGCACGTCCGGCAGCAGCTCCTCGGCTCGTCGGACCGAGGCCTTGGACACGCCGGACGCCGCGACGACGACGTGGCCCGCACGGGCCAGCGCGGCGCCGAGGACCGCACCGACGCGGCCGGCGGACACCACGCCCACGGCGAGTCGGGCAGGGCGAGTCATGGTGGTTGAAGCTCCCTTGTGGCTGTTCCAGGCCCGATCGAACGTCGGGTACCGGACCGGACGAGGCTAACCGGACTCTTCGATTCAGCCCGGCGACCCGTGACAAGTTTCACGGGTGCCGCCGTCCCGGCCGAGACCGGGTGTCACTGCTGGCGTCGGTCCAGGTGGTGCCGGGTGGCCGGCAGCGCGTCCGGCGCGTTCACGGCCTCTCGCCGCGCGGTCAGCATCGTCTCCAGCAAGCGCCGCTGGCGGGCGTCAGCGTCCGAACCGGCGGTGCCGTGCTCCACCGCGTCGCGCAGGAACGCCAGTTCCGTCGCGGCCGTCTGGTACGAGTGCACGGCCCTGGCGGCATGGCTGCCGGCCCGCCTGCGCACGGCCGTCCGCCAGCCCCGCCGGCCGGTCAGGCTGGACAGCAGCGACACCTCGCTGTCGGCGATCCAGCCGGCCGCCGCCATGCCCGGCAGCTGTGCGGCCACCACCCGCTGCTCCCGCCGCCGCTGCCAGACCACCAGCGCCGCCATCCCGCCCAGGATCGGCAGGATCACCAGGAAGTAGACGATCAGGAACGTGTCCGCGCCGCCGAGCGTGGCCGAGGAGTTCCACAGCGAGTGCAGCAGCACCGCGCACAGGTAGCCGAGCAGCGGCGCGAGCACCCGTACCCGGGAGCTGTTGCTACGGGCCGAGAGGCCGATCCCAATGCCGGTCATCGACGTGAACAGCGGATGTGTGAACGGGGCCAGCACGCCGCGCAGGATGAACGCCGCGACCACGCCGCTGGTCGCGCTGCCGAAGCCGTAGGTCACGAAGGCGCGGCCGAAGTACTCGATGTTCTCGGTGAAGGCGAAGCCGGTCGCGACAAAACCCGCGTAGACGATGCCGTCGACCAGGCCGTCGAACTCCTGCCGCCGCCAGACCAGCAGGCCCACCAGGAAGATGCCCTTGGCCGCCTCCTCGGCGATCGGCGCCGAGATGGTGGCGGCCACAGTGTTGCCGCCGCCGTGCCCGAACGCGAGATCGCCGAGCGCCTCCGCGGTGCTGTTGATCACCAGCGCGCAGATCGTCGCCCCACAGGCGCCCCAGGCGAAGGCCAGCCACAGCAGCCGGGCCGGCTCGGGCTCCCATCTGTCGATCCACAGGAACACGGCCACCACCGGGCCGACCGGCAGGAGCGCGGCGGCCGCGCCGACCGCCACTCCCAGCGGGCCCACCTTGCCCACTCCCAGTCCCAGCAGGACAAGTGCGGCCAGACCGAGGGCGACCAGTCCGACCACCGGGGCCAGCACTGTCCGGGTCCGTGGCGCTGCTGTCGTCACGGGGATGAACGATAGGGCCATGGAGTTGACGTGATGGCACACCCCGACTGGCAGGAGGCCTGGCGGGCAGCCCTCTACGGACCTCTGGGCTTCTTCGCCCGCGGGTCACGGCCGGCCGACCACTTCCGCACTTCCCCGTTGGTCGGCCCGGAGCTGGCCGAGGCCGTGGTCGAACTGCTGGACCGGGTGGATGTGGCCTTGGACCGGCCGAATCCGCTGGACTTCGTGGATGTCGGGGCCGGCGGCGGGGAGCTGGCCGCGCAGGTTTTCGCGCTGGGCAAGCGCTTCCGGGGCCGGTTGCGGGTGCGGGCGGTGGAGTTGGTCCGGCCGTCGCTGCCGGCCGGCGTGGAATGGTCACGGGAACTGCCCGATCAGGTGACGGGCTTGGTCATCGCCCACGAGTGGCTGGACTCGCTGCCGTGCCAGGTCGTGCAGATGCACGAGAACCGGGTGCGCGAGGTGCATGTGTCGCCAGATGGCACGGAATCGCTGGGGTCGGTGGTGTCCTCGCAGTGGCTCGACGCGTGGTGGCCGCTGTCGGTCGAGGGGCAACGAGCGGAGATCGGTGCCACGCGCGATGCCGCATGGGCGGACTTGGTGGCACGAGTCGCAGCGGGGGCCGCCTTGGCTGTCGACTACGGCCACTTCGCCGCGGCACGGCCGTTCGCTGGCACGTTGACCGGATACCGCGCCGGCCGGCAGGTGACTCCCGTGCCAGATGGCAGTTGCGACATCACCGCCCACGTCGCATGGGACGCCGTCGCCGCCGCGACCGGGCCGTGCGAGCTGCTGACGCAGCGGGAAGCGTTGGCAGCGCTGGGAATCGCCAATGCGCCGCCGGCCGCCGGGCTCGCCGCGCAGGATCCGCTGGGCTGGCTCGCCGGGGCCGGCCGGGCGAGCCGGGTCGCCGAGCTGCGCGATCCCGCCGGCCTCGGCGGCTTCCACTGGCTGCTCTGTCCCCGATCAGCGCCGATCAGGCTCGTGCGAGCATGACACCCGTGCAGATCACCGTCGGCGTCGGCGCGGGCGCCAAGTACTTGGGCGTCGACCACGTCATCGACCTCGGCCCGCTGCACCCGTCGGCACACGGCGCGTACCGGCTGCGGCTGGTCGTCGAGGACGATGTCGTCACCGAGGCCGAGCCGCTGGTCGGGCACCTGCACCGTGGCGCGGAGAAGCTGTTCGAGGTCCGTGACTACCGGCAGGTCCTCACCCTGGCCAACCGGCACGACTGGCTCGCCGCCTTCTGCAACGAGCTCACCGTCGCGCTGGCGGTGGAGCGGATGACCGGCATGGACGTGCCGCCGCGAGCCGTTCGGTTGCGAATGATCCTGTGCGAGCTGAACCGGATGCTGGCCCATCTGGTGTTCCTCGCACCGCTGACCCGCCAGCTCACCGGCGAGCCGACCGCCGGCACCACCGCCGCCCTGCGCGGGCGCGAGGCCGTGCAGGCCGTGATGGAACAGGCCTCCGGCGGCCGGATCCACTTCATGGCCAACCGGATCGGCGGGCTGCGCGAGGACATGCCCGCCACCTGGCTCCCGAACGTTCGGGCCCTGCTGGTCTCGCTGTCCGAGCTGCTGCCGGCGATCCGCTCGACCACTGTGGACGACGACGCCTTCCGCGCCCGGCACACCGGACTTGGCGTGCTGTCCCGGGACGACGCCCTGGCGTTGGGCGTCACCGGCCCCACCGGCCGGGCCAGCGGCGTCGACGTCGACCTCCGTCGCGACGGCGAACACCTTGCGTACCAAGACTTTCAGCCGGTTCTGGGCACCACTGGCGATGCGCTGGCCCGGGTCGACTGCGTCGTCGGCGAGATCGAGCTGTCGCTGCGGCTCATCGCGTCCACCCTCGACGACCTGCCGTCCGGGCCGGTCAACCTGCGGCTGCCCAAGGCGGTCAAGGCCCCCGAGGGCTCCGTCTACGTGTGGACCGAGGCCCCGCTCGGCATCTCCGGCGTACACCTGGCCTCACGCGGCGAGAAAACCCCGTGGCGGCTCAAGCTGCGCACCCCGTCGTTCAACAACGTGCAGGCCCTGTCCGCGCTGCTGCCCGCCACCCCCGTCGCCGACCTGCCCGCGGTGCTCGGTTCGTTCGCCGTCGTGGTCGGCGACATCGACAAGTGACTAATCGTCGGCGCGACGGCGACGGCGGCCGCGGGGCTCTTCCTGGCCCAGGGACGCCAGCAGCTCGCTGACCGACTTGCCGGCGGCGTGCGCACCGGTGTCGACGGCTGGGGGCGCGGGGGCGGCCGGCGGAGGCGGCGGGGCGGCCGGGGCCGGCGGCGGAGTGACGGCCGGCCCGGTGCGCACCGGGATCGGCAGCTCCAGCGAGTTCGGCACCCAGTCCCCGAGCTCCGGATCCCACACCGGACCGTCCACGGCGGGATCGGCCGGCGGTGCCGCGGCGGCTGCGTGCTGCTTCGGAGCCGGCTCCGGTTCAGGGCGACGCCGGCGACCGGTGGTTTCCGGCGCGACGGCGGCGTCGGCCTCAGGACGCCGACGGCGGCCGGACGTCTCGGCCGGGCGCGGCGCCTCGGGCTGGCGGGCGGCGGGCGGCTGCTTCATCTCCGGGTTGAGGCGCATCGCCATCGTCTGCTCGGTCCGCTGCGCCGGCTGTGAACGCTGCTCGGGCTGGCGGGGCTCGGGGCGACGCGGCTCACGGGGCTCCGGAGCGCGCGACGGCTGCGCCATGGGCTGAGACAGGGGCTGGGACATCGCCTGCGAGACGGGCTGGACCGGCTCCGGCGGGCGCACCCGCGCGCCGACCACGTTGGGGATGCCGGTCGGCCGGGCCTCCGGCTTGCGCGGCTCGGGCTGCCGGGGCTCGGGCCGCCGCTCGGCCGGGCGTGTCTCGCCCGGCTTTGCCGCGCCGGGACGGCTGACGAACTGGGTGGCGGCCGGCTGCGCCGGGCGCTGCGGCTCGCGCCGCGGCGGCGTCGCCGGGCGGCTCAACGCGTCGGTCTGCGCGGTCCGCACCGGTTGCCGCGCCTGCTCCGGGCGGCTCGGCTCCGGCCGGCGCGACGCCTGGTCCTTGCGCGGCAGCTCGTGGGCGATCCGCTCGATCATCTCGGTCGGCAGCGCAGATTTGTCGGCCGGCGCTTCCTTGCGGACCGCCGCCTCCTTGCGCACCGTGCCGACGGTGATCGGCTTGCGCTCCTCCTTGGCGCTGGCGATCAGCCGGTCCTCGCCGACGGCCAGCAGCCGCGACTGGTCCGAGAGAGACCGCATCCGCGTCGACTCCGCCCGCAGCGCCACCCGCTCGACCAGCACCTCGCCGCCGAGCAGGGCCTCCAGGTTCTCCCGCAGCGCCCGCAGCTCGCCGCGCAGCGCGTCCAGGTCCTCCCGGGACTCCTCCTCGACGCGGCGGCGCGTGTCGGCCTCGATCTCCAACTCGTACTCGCGCCGGGCGGCGACCTCACGCTCCAGCTCCAGCTCGTACACGGCCTGGAGGTCGGCCACCTCGTCCTCGCTGGCGGCGGCCTCTCTGCGGTACTTGACCGCCAGGAACGCGCCCACGAGGGCGGCCCACAGCGCCGCGAGGACGCCAAGGCGCAAGAACCTCGCGTCGTTGCTCAGGACAAGCACGGCGGTCGCGGCGATGGCCAGGACGAGAACCGCTACCAGGAGTAGCCGACCGTATCCACGGCTGTCACCGCGCTCGCCTTCGGTCAAGCCGCTGCGGCCGGTCATGGGCTCTACGGTACCGGTCAGTTACCCGAACGAGACCTACCCCAATCCGATTGGCCCCTCAACGGAGGCCGACATTGTCATCCTGCTGCGGGGGATCCGGTGTCTTGCAGCAGTGCTCCAACCACAACGCGGCCGCCACCAGCCCGGCCGAGCCGACCAGTCCGATCAACGCCGTGGTGCGGTCCTCGGTCGCCGCCGGGGAGGTCGCGGCCAGCGGGACCACCGTCAGCAGCACCCCGGCCCACACCCCGGCCATGAGCGCACCCACCAGCGACGACGCCTTGGCCAGCGCGACCGCCCGGGCCGCCGTCAGCGGCTGCACCGGCCGCGCGCCCGACTTCCCGGCGATGCGGTTGCGCAGCTGCCAGGCCAGGATCGCCTCCACGATCGCCAGCACGCCGAAGGTCACGCCGGCTAGCCGCGGCAGCGTCGGCAGGTCCGAATAGGCGAATCGGAGCAGGATCGCCGTGGCCAGACCGGCTACCAGCGCAACACCGATGAGATCCCGGATTTTCGTGAACTTCATCACCACTCCAGCCGGAGGTCGTCCCGGCGGCGCACCCCGTCGGCGCTCAGCCCGGCCATCACGTCGGCGACCCGGCCGTGCCCGGGCAGCACCGCGTCCGGCTCGACATCCAGCCACGGGATCAGCACGGTGGCCCGCTCGGGAGTACCCGGATGGGGCAGCCGCAAATCAGGATGCTCAGAAGTCACACCGTCCACAGTGACCACATCGACATCAAGCGTGCGCGGGCCCCAGTGTCGCAACCGGACCCGACCGGCCTCGTTCTCCAGCCGCTGCCCCATGGCCAGCCAGCCCCACTCGTCGACGTCGTCGGCGTGCACGATCACGACGGCGTTCAGGAAGTCCGGCTGGTCCTCCACGCCCCACGCGGCCGTCTCGTACACCGGCGACACTGCCTGGAGACGCTCGCGCAGGCCCGTCACCGCGCCCTGGAGGAACGCGAACCGGTCGCCCAGGTTGGATCCCAGCGACAGCACCGCCCGCGTCACGGGCAGGCCCGGCGGACCGTGACGGCCACGTCCTGGAAGGACAGTGGAATCGGCGCCGACGGCTTGTGCACCGTCACCTCCACCTCGCGCACCCGCTCGTCGACCAGCACCTCGTCGGCAATGTCGCCAGCCACCGTCTCGATGAGATCGCGCGGATCGCCGGCCACGATCGCCGCCACCCGCTCCGCCAGCTCGCCGTAGTGCACCGTCTGGGTCAGGTCGTCGCTGGCCGCCGCGGCCGTCAGGTCCAGCCACACCGTCACGTCGACCAGGAAGTCCTGGCCGTCACGCTTCTCGTGGTCGAACACGCCGTGATAGCCGTACACCCGCAGCCCGGTCAGCGTGATCCGGTCGCTCACTGCAACACCTCGCTAGCGCTCGGTGTCCGCGTTCGCGGACGCTCTGCGCTGAATGACTCGCTCGCAAGCTCGCTCATTCGCCGCTCCCCCTCTGCCAGGCCCGCACCACCAGCGCCGCGTCCAGGGACCGGCCCACGTCGTGCACCCGCACGCCCCAGGCCCCCTTCTCGGCCGCCAGCGCCGTGATCGTCGCCGTCGCCACCTCGCGGCCGTCCGGCGGCCTCGGGTTGCCGTCCTTGTCGGCCAGCAGCGCGCCGAGGAAGCGTTTGCGGGAGGCCCCCACCAGCAGCGGGAAACCCAGGCCCAGCAACCGGTCCAGGCCTTGCAGCAGGGCCCAGTCGTGCTCGCGTCGCTTGGCGAAGCCCAGGCCCGGATCCAGCACCAGGGCGTCGGCCGACACCCCGGCGTTCAGCGCCGCGTCCACTCGGGCCGACAGCTCGTCGCACACCTCGGCCACCACGTCGCCGTAGGTCGCCAGGTCGGTCATGTTCTTGCTGTGGCCACGCCAGTGCATCAGGATCCACGGCGCGCCGGCCGTGGCGACCACCTTGGCCATCTGCGGGTCGGCCAGGCCGCCCGACACGTCGTTGACCACCGCCGCGCCCGCGTCCAGCGCCCGGTCGGCCACCACCGCCCGGGTCGTGTCCACGCTCACCAGCACGCCCTGGGCCGCCAGCCGCTCGATCACCGGCACCACCCGGGCGATCTCCACGTCCGAGTCCACCCGGTCCGCGCCCGGCCGCGTCGACTCGCCACCCACGTCCACCAGGTCCGCGCCGCGCTCCCACAGCTCCAGGCCGTGCCGCACGGCGTCCTCGGTCCGCAGATAACGCCCGCCGTCGGAAAACGAGTCGGCGGTCACGTTCACCACACCCATCACGACGCAGCGGTCGGGATTCGGCAGCCGGCTGTGCACCTAACGTCCCTTGATCAGTTCGATCGCCTCGGCCCTGGAAGTCGCCGAAGTCTTGAAAATGCCCCGCACCGCCGACGTCGTCGTCCGCGCCCCCGGCTTGCGCACCCCGCGCATCGCCATGCACAGATGCTCCGCCTCGATCACCACAATCGCGCCGCGCGGCTCCAGCTTGGCCATCAACGCGTCCGCGATCTGCGACGTCAGCCGCTCCTGCACCTGAGGTCTGCGCGCATACAGATCGACCAGCCGGGCCAGCTTGGACAATCCGGTCACCCGACCATTGGCATTCGGAATATAACCGACGTGCGCCACCCCGTGAAATGGGACCAGATGGTGTTCACAGGTGGAATACATCGGAATATCCGTCACGAGGACCAATTCCTCATGGCTTTCGTCGAACGTCTTCTCCAGCACCGACTCCGGATCGGTGTACAGGCCGGCGAACAGCTCGCGGTAGGAGCGGGCCACCCGGGCCGGGGTGTCCCGCAGACCCTCGCGGTCCGGGTCCTCGCCGCAGGCGATCAGCAGCTCGCGGACCGCGGCCTCGGCGCGGGCCCGGTCGAACCGGCCGTGATCGGCCGAAGCGGCCCCACTCAGGGGGCCGCTTCGGTCAACAGTGCTGGTCATGCCCACCTCCGCGAGATCGCGGACCGTCTCAACGGCCGCTGTCCCGCTCAGTGTCACCCGGATTGCCGGACGGCGTGGTTCCGTCCTGACCGGCGGGACGACCCGGCTCCCAGTTCGGCGTCCAGGAGCCGTTGGGCTGGGTGGCGGGGGTCCATCCGGGCGGGGCGCCGTAGTTGGGCGGGCCACCGGCGTTGCCGCCGGGCCGACCGGGCGGGTAGGCGGCGGAGCCGTTGGTGCCGGGCAGCTCGCCGCCGCCGGGCACGGTGGCCACCGGGGTGGGCTCAGGCTCGGGCGCCTCGTCCTTGACCGGGGGCCACGGCTCGCCGCGCTCCTTGGCCAGCTCGCCGGGGGTCTTGACCGGCGGCTTGTCGGACGGGGTGCGGTTGCCGAAGTTGTTGAACTCGGTGATCCGCGGCCGCTTCTGCACCCGGGCGAAGACCCGCTCCAGGTCCTTCTGGTGCAGGGTCTCCTTGTCCACCAGCTCCAGGACCAGGTCGTCGAGCACGTCGCGATAGGTGTTGAGCACCTGCCACGCCTCGTCGTGCGCGGCCTCGATGAGCTTGCGCACCTCTTCGTCGATCTCGTGCGCGACCTCGAGCGAGTAGTTCGGGGCGTGCGACATCTGCCGGCCCAGGAACGGCTCGCCGTCCTGCTCGCCGTACTTGACCGCGCCGAGGCGGGCGCTCATGCCGTAGTCGGCGACCATCGAGCGGGCGATCTTGGTGGCCTGCTCGATGTCGTTGGAGGCGCCGGTGGTGGGCTCGTGGAAGACCAGCTCCTCGGCGGCGCGGCCGCCGAGCGCGAACACCAGCCGGGCGATCATCTCGGACCTGGTCATCAGGTCCTTGTCCTCCTCCGGCACCGACAGCGTGTGGCCGCCGGTGCGGCCGCGGGCCAGGATGGTGACCTTGTAGACCGGGTCGATGTCCGGCATGGCCCACGCGGCCAGGGCGTGCCCGGCCTCGTGGTACGCGGTGATCTTCTTCTCCTTCTCGGAGATGATCTTGCTCTTGCGGGCCGGGCCGCCGATCACGCGGTCCACCGACTCCTCGAGCGCGGCCCCGGTGATGATGGTGCCGTTGTGCCGCGCGGTGAGCAGGGCGGCCTCGTTGATGACGTTGGCCAGGTCGGCGCCGGAGAAGCCGACGGTGCGCTTGGCCAGGCCGTCCAGGTCGGCGTCCTGGGCCAACGGCTTGCCCTTGGCGTGCACCCGCAGGATGGCCTTGCGGCCGCGCAGGTCGGGCGCGCCGACCGGGATCTGCCGGTCGAACCGGCCTGGGCGCAGCAGCGCCGGGTCCAGGATGTCGGGCCGGTTGGTGGCCGCGATCAGGATGATGCCGCCGCGCGAGTCGAAGCCGTCCATCTCGACCAGCAGCTGGTTGAGGGTCTGCTCGCGCTCGTCGTGGCCGCCGCCCAGGCCCGCGCCGCGGTGCCGGCCGACGGCGTCGATCTCGTCGACGAAGATGATGCACGGGGCGTTCTGCTTGGCCTGCTCGAACAGGTCGCGGACACGGGAGGCGCCGACACCGACGAACATCTCCACGAAGTCCGAGCCGGAGATCGAGTAGAACGGCACGCCGGCCTCGCCGGCCACAGCCCGGGCCAGCAGCGTCTTGCCGGTGCCCGGCGGGCCGTAGAGCAGCACGCCCTTGGGGATCTTGGCGCCGAGCGCCTGGTAGCGGCCGGGGTTCTGGAGGAAGTCCTTGATCTCGTGGAGTTCCTCGACCGCCTCGTCCGCGCCGGCGACGTCGCCGAACGTGGTCTTGGGCATGTCCTTGGACAGCTGTTTGGCCCGGGACTTGCCGAAGTTGAGCACCCGGTTGCCGCCGCCCTGGACGTTGTTCATCATCCACATCAGCACCAGCAGCAGCAGGCCGATCGGCACCAGGATGATCAGCATGTTCGTGAACACATTGTCGCTGGTGACCTTGACGTCGTAGGTCCCGACCTTGTTGGCCGGATCCTGGAGCATCCGGAAGATCGCGTCCTCCGAGCCGTTGCTCGGAATGGACGTGACGATCTGCGTGTGACCCTCGTACGCCGTGTTCAGGTCGAGCAGGAGCCGTTGCTCCTTGTCCTGGAGCGTGGCCGTCTTGACATTGCCCTTCTGCACCTGGCTAATAGCAACCGAGGTCGTCACGGGGGTGTACCCGCGTGTGTCATCGGTCAGCGTGGTGATGGCAAACCAGACAACAACCGCTGCCACGATCCAGATCAGCGGGTTGCGGAGAACGCGCTTGCGGTCCATGCACCTACGGCCGTCACGCGGCCTCGACCCTCCCTGCGTTTACGTCAAGCTCTGCCTCGCGACACTGCTCAACACGTCGTGCAGTGGCGTCACCGCACTCTGCGGGACAGCCCGTCCAGCTAGCTTACCGCCCGCCGTCCTCGGACCACGGGCGGAAGTTCGGCGGTCGGCGAACGCCGACCTCATGACGCTCCCAACGCACGGACCTGGGGCCGAAGTTCCCCGACATGACCGCCGACACTCCTGGGCCGTCCGGGGTGAACCGGCGTGGGAGCCCCCACGTACCACCGGGCGCCGCTCTGCACCGGAAGAAGGAGGGCCACCGGGTGCCAATGTCATCGCCGGACTGAGCCGTTCGGCCTACCGAAGTACCCCATTCGACCCAATCCGTTCGGACCGGGCCCTCGGCGGCTAGCAGCCGGGGCCGCCACGTCGACGATCCGAGGAGACACCCGCGCCCACTGTGGACGCCGACCAGGAGGTTCGCGCACCACCATGTCTACGCCAGCAGGAGCCCACCGGCCGCCGGCCCGACCCGAACGGGGTCGGAAATGGCACTTCTTCTTGCCCATTCTGGTCGCCGTGCTGGCCGTGGGCGGGGTGGTCGTCGCCAACGCGGCCAACTCGGTGCGGTGCGCCGGGCAGGTGCCGCTGCGGGTGGCGGTGACGCCCAGCGCGGCGCCCGCGGTGCAGTCGGTGGCGGACGCCTTCGAGCACGACCAGAGCTCGGTGAACGGGCAGTGCGTGAAGGTGTCGGTGGTCAGCGAGGGCTCCTCCGACGTGGTGCAGTCGCTGCCGACCAGACCGATCGACCCGCCGGCGCTGTGGATCCCGGACTCGTCGCTGTGGGTGTCGACGGCGCAGGGGCTGACCGGCAAGGACCCGGTGAACAGCCCGAAGCTGGCCGAGCACCCGTCGCTGGCCTCCTCGCCGCTGGTGGTGGCGGCCAGCACCGGGCAGGCCGACAAGCTGGGCTGGCCGAAGCAGCCGGTGAGCTGGCAGCGGCTGGTGAGCGGGCAGACGCCGATCGCCATCGCCGACCCGCTGACCAACACCGAGGGCGTGGCCACCCTGGGCCTGGCCCAGGGGCTGCTGCCGGCGAAGGCCGACGGGGTACCGCCGCAGGAGCTGATCGCCGTGCTGCTGCGGCTGCGCAGCACCACGCTGAACTCGGTGACCGACGGCTTCGACAACATCCGTCAGGACGCGGCCAACGCGCTGCTGTTCACCACCACCGAGCAGTCGGTGGTGTCGTACAACGTGACGTCGGCGTCGCCGGCCAAGGCGGTGGCGATCTACCCGGCCGAGGGCACGGTGCTGTTCGACTACCCGGTGGTGCGGGTGACGACGAAGAACGAGGTCACCGGCACCGAGCAGGCGGCGTCCGCGTTCGAGCAGGAGCTGCGGTCGGCGCGGTCCTCGGGCATCTTCAGCGCCGCCGGCTTCCGTGACCCGCGGGGCACGGCCTCGCCGGCCTGGGGCGGCAAGGACGGCGTGCAGGCGGCCACCCCGCCGCTGCTGCCGGCGCCGTCGGCGACGCAGGTCAACACCGTGCTGCGGGCGTGGAACGTGGTGCACCTGGACGGGCGGACGCTGGCGGTGATCGACGTGTCCGGGTCGATGGTGGAGAAGATGCCGGACGGGCAGAGCCGGGTCGAGGTGGCCCGGGACGGGGCGCTGGCCGCCATGTCCTTGATGCCGGACAGCACATACGTCGGGCTGTGGGCGTTCTCGCAGCAGCAGGGGCCGCCCAACGACTGGAAGGAGCTGGTGCCGCTCGGTCCGCTGGGCGGGCAGGTCAACGGCGTCAGCCAGCGGTTCGCATTGCAGCAGGCCGCGGTGACGCTGCCGTCTCGGGTGCGCGGTGGCACGGCCCTCTACGACACGGCGTTCGCCGCGTACGAGACGCTGCGTGACGACTTCGACCCGACCAAGGTGAACGCGGTCGTGCTGATCACCGACGGGAAGAACGACAAGAACGGTGGGCTGGACCTCAACGGCCTGCTGCAGATGCTGCGGGCGCAGGCCGACCCGTCCAAGCCGGTCGAGGTGATCGGCATCGGGCTCGGCCCGGACGCCGACATGAACGCCCTGCAGCAGATCGCCACCGTGACCGGAGGCAAGGCGTACCAGGCGGTGGACGCGGCCTCGTTCCGTGGCGTCCTGTTCGACGCCCTCAGCCGCCGCCCCTGCACCACCAGCGTCTGCTGAGGTGCTCGGAAGGGGGCTTTCCTGGCGTTGAACGCCAGGAAAGCCCCCTTCCGGGCATTTTCAGCTGGAGTAGACCGCCGGGTCGAGGGTGCCGATGTAGGGCAGGTCCCGGTAGCGCTCGGCGTAGTCGAGGCCGTAGCCGACGACGAACTCGTTGGGGATGTCGAAGCCCACGTACTTGACCGGCACGTCCACCTTGATCGCGTCCGGCTTGCGCAGCAGGGCGCACACCTCCAGCGAGGCCGGCTTGCGCGTGGCCAGGTTCTTCAGCAGCCACGACAGCGTGAGGCCCGAGTCGACGATGTCCTCGACGATGAGCACGTTCCGGCCGGCGATGTCCCGGTCGAGGTCCTTGAGGATGCGCACCACGCCCGACGAGGACGTGGAGGAGCCGTAGGAACTGACGGCCATGAACTCCAGCTGGACGGGCACCGGGAGGGCCCGCGCCATGTCGGTCATGAACATCACCGCGCCCTTGAGCACGCCGACGAGCAACAGATCGGAGCCGCCGTCGGCCGCGGGGTGGTCCGCGGCGACCTGCTTGGCGAGTTCCTGGATCTTGTCGCTGATCTGCTGCTCGGTGATGAGCACGGAGGCGATGTCGCCCTCGTACACGGGCAGCTTCCCCTCTTTCGGCCTGGTAACGCGCACCCGGTCAGGGCCGCGCTCGGTCTAGTTGCAGCCTGCCATGTGCGCGCTGTGCCACCAAGCCACCTCGGACCAACACGCCACCCTGACCTCGCCATTCACCGATCAGAGCGTCGATGTCACGCAGTTGGGCGTCGGTGAGTTCAGTCACACCGCGTTGCCGGAGCCAGCTCCGGAGCACCCTCCGGCGGATCGCCGCGGGCCTGCCCTCCAACGTGTCCACCGCCAGCTCCTCCGGCTCGCCGACCAGCAGTTCCGCCGCGATCGCGTCTAGGGCGTCGTTGTCCTCCCGCAGCTGCGCCGCCGTCCGGGCCAGCGCGTCGGCCACTCCGCCCTGCAGCACTTCCTCCAGCAGCGGCAGCACTTCGTGGCGTAGCCGCACCCTCGTGAAGGACGGGTCGACGTTGTGCGGATCACTCCAGTACGCCAGCCCTTGAGCCGTGCAGGCGCGCTCCGTCTGGGCTCTTGTCACCCCCAGCAGCGGGCGGCCCCAGGGCGGGTCCAGCGGCCTCATACCGGCGATCGAGCGCGGGCCTGATCCTCGGCCCAGACCCAGCAGCACCGTCTCCGCCTGGTCGTCCCTCGTATGGCCCAGCAGCACGATCGCGTCCTCGGCCGGCAGGGCTGTTCTCAGGGCCGTATACCGGGCCCTGCGGGCCGCCGCCTCCATGCCCCCCGGGCCGTCCACCTTCGTCGTCAGCACCGTCACGTGCGGCAGGCCCAGCTCCCGGAGCTGGTCCGCCGCGTGCTCGGCGATCTTGTCCGAGCCAGGTTGGAGGCCGTGGTCGACGATCAGGCCGTGCACCGTCAGGTTGAGCCGCCGGGCCTGATGCTGCGCCGCCGCCGCCAGGGCCAGCGAGTCCGCTCCCCCCGACACCGCCACGCCCAGCTGGCCGCTGGCCAGATGCCCGGCCTTGCGGGCGGCGACGACCAGGCGGCGCACCGCTGTGCGAACCGCCGACACCGCCTCGTCAGGCGCGCCCTGCAAGGAACTCAGCCCCCTCCCATTCCCAGGGGGGCGACCCCGAGGCCAGTCTACCAGCGACAACCCGAATTCGATCTTGCTGCGGGCCGGCCTGTGGACAACTCAGGGCCGGACTCGGCGGAGCCAGGCGTCGGGGTCGGCGATCTCCGCTCGGGACGGGAGGGTCTCCGGGGAGGTCCAGACCTCGTTGAAGCCCGGCATGCCGACGGCGTCCACCACGTGCCGGGTGAAGGCCGCACCCTCGGCGTACTGGCGGATCTTCGCCTCGACGCCGAGCACAGCCCGCAGCACGCGGTCGAGCACGCCGCCACCCTTGCGGCGGGCGGTGAAGCGGGTCCGGAGGGTGGTCACGGAGGGCACGACCACCGGCCCGACGGCGTCCATCACGTGGTCGGCATGCCCTTCGAGCAGGGTGGACAGCGCGACGAGCCGATCGAGCACGGCGCGCTGCTCGGGCGACTGGATGAGCTCCATCAAGGCGGTCGGCCCGACCTCGACGGGACGCACGGTCTTCAGCCGGTCCCGGGCGGAGCGGACCATCTCGGGGATGCGGTTGAACGCCCCGACGGCGGTGTCGTCCATGACCGACACGAGCTGTCCGACCTGCCCGGAGAAGTAGTCCCGCAGCCACGGCACGGCGGTGAACTGGAGCCGGTGGGTGACCTCGTGCAGGCACACCCACATGCTGAAGTCGCTGGCGGGCACGTCCATGGCCTGCCGGGCGGCGACGATGTTGGGGGCGACGAGCAGCAGCCGGCCGCCGGCGCCGAACGGGTCGTACTGGCCGAGCACCCGGGAGCTGAGGAAGGCCAGGACCATGCCGGCCTGCACGCCGGCGGTCCCGGCGAGCACGCCGGCCAGCGGACCGGGCAGGGTGGCGGGCATCGCGCCCTCGGTGAGCAGGGCCAGGCCCTCGCTGGCGGCCCGAACCCAGCCGTGCCGGTCGACGACGGTGCCCTCGTGCAGCGGCAGGTCGTGACCGAGGCCGGTCAGCTCCCGCACGTGCAGCTCGGCCGGGCCGGTCATGTCCCGCAGCTCGCGCACCACGGCGTCGGCCTCGGCTCTGGGCACGGACGGCCCGGAGCGGATCAACCGCTGGGCGGTCGACGCGGCGACCGACCAGTCCACCGGCGACGGAGGGCCACCGGCGGGCAGGGACCTGGCTGCGTTTCCGGCGTTCACGATCTCGACGCTACCTTGCGTGACGCCCCGATGGCAGCAGCCGACTCAGCGGCATCCGCAGCCGCGCAGCGCGGCGGCGACGGCGTCGAGCGCGGCCCGGCCCTGGTCGATCTGGGATCCGTTGGACATCAGGGCGAAGGCCAGGACCTTGCCGTCGGTGTCCTGCACGATGCCGGCCAGCGTGTTCACCCCGTCCAGGGTGCCGGTCTTGGCCCGCACGTAGCCCTTGCCGGCGCTGGAGGCCGCGTCCTTGTACCGGTCGGACAATGTGCCGCTGCCGCCGGCGACCGGCAGCCCGTTCAGCAGCGGCCGCAGCTTGGCCACCCGCGG
This sequence comes from Kutzneria sp. CA-103260, assembly GCF_018263855.1. GTDB lineage: Bacteria > Actinomycetota > Actinomycetes > Mycobacteriales > Pseudonocardiaceae > Kutzneria. The sequence continues at coordinate 8,450,520 of NZ_CP073318.1, forward strand.
GTCGTCACCGCCGTCCGGGCCGGCGGCCACGGTCATGATCGAGCCGAGCAGCCTGGCCGTCACACGGTCCTGAGTGGACAGTCCGCTGCCGTCCGACATGGTCACGCCGGTCAGGTCGAAGTTGTTGTTACGCAAGATGTTCAGCACGCTGCTGGCCCCGCCGGCGAAGGTCACCGGGGCGCCGGCCTGCTTGGCCACCTCGCGGCCGATGGCCTCGGCGAGCACGTTGTCGGAGATCTGCAGCAGGGTGCTGACCATGTCGGTCAGCGGCGGCGACTGCACGCTGCCGAGCACCTTCGCGTCGGCCGGCGCGGTCTGCTTGTCGACGGTGTTGGGGTCGGCCCCGAGCCGCCGCGCGAACTCCTTGGCCGCGTCCATGTCCGGCGAGGCCGTGCGGGCCGGGTCGGACGCGGTCGGCTTGCTGCGGCCGCCGTCCAGCATGATCGGCGTGATCGGGGCGACCGAGCCGCCGGCGATGTCGCTGTTCTCCCAACCCGGTGCCATCAGGTCGCCGCTGTAGCGGCTGGTGTCCAGCAGCACCTTCGTCACGGGGCCGCCGACCGCCTTCTTCACCTGCGCCACCAGATCGTCCAGGTGCGCCGCGCCGGGATAGACGCTCTCCTTGCCGGCCGGCAGGGAGGACAGCGTCGGATCGCCGCCGCCGACCAGGATCACCGAGCCCGGCTCGGGCCCGGCGACGACCTTGGTGGTGAAGCGGAACTGCGGGTCCAGCGACAGCAGCGCGGCCGTCATGGTGAGCAGCTTGCCGGACGACGCGGGCGTCAGCGGCGTGGTCGAGCTGTGGTCCCACAGCGATGTGCCGGTCGCCGGGTCGACGATGCTGCCGGTCAGCGTGCCCAATGCCGGGGCAGAGGCTGGGCCGGCCAGCGCGGCGGCGAGGCCGGCCGAGGTCGGCGTCGGGGGATTGCTCAGCGGCTTGATCAGCAGGTCCGGGACCGACGGGGACGGCGGCGGCGAGGTGGGGGTGACCGACGGGCCACTGAGCCCGAGAGCCTGCACCACGCCGGGCGCGCCGAACCAGATGCCCACACCGAGCGCGAGCACCAGCACGAGCGCGAGACCCACCAGCGCCGGCTTGCGGGACCGACGCGCGGCAACCGGCTCGTTCTCCTCGGACGCCCGCGGCGGCGGTGGCAGCTGCGGGGCCGGCTGCGGCACGTCGTCGCCCAGCTCGGGACGTCCGGCGGCGGGCGGGCGCGGCAGCCGCACGCGCACCGTCGGCGAGTCGTCGCCGGCCAGCGCCTCGGCGGGGTTGGGCAGCTGGACGGTCGGCGGGTCGAGCCGGGCCCGGTCGTTGTCCACGGGCATCGCGACCGTGTCCTCGAGCGGGGAGACGGGCGGGACCGGCCCGATCTTGACGGGCACGTCGGCCAGCCTGATCCGGAGCGTGTCGGGCTCCTTCGGCCGCGCCGGGGGCGGCGGCTGCGGGGCCGGCGGCTTCGGGAACTGCGTGGTCGGCGGGGCGGGCGGCCTCGGCGGCTGCCCGGCCGGCTTGGGCGGCACGACCGGTGGCCTGACCGGCAGCGCGGTTGTCGCCTCCGCCGGGCGCACGGTCGGCTTCGGCGGTTGGGGCGGCTGGACGGGCGGCACCGCCAGCTTGGCGGTCGGCGGCTCCGCCGGCTTGGGAGGTGGCGTCGGCCTGGTCGGCTGAGTGACCGGCGCAGTCACCGGCTCCGCCGGCTTGGCGGGAGTCGACGACTCCATCGGCTTGGTCGGCTGAGGAGCGGTCGGTGTCGCCAGTTTCGCGGTCGGCGGGACCACCGGCTTGGCGGACTCCGTAGCCACCGGCTTGGCCGGAGTCGCAGGCTCCACCGGCTTGACCGGCTCGAACAGCGACGCCGCCGGCTTCGCGGTCGGCGCAGTCACCGGCTCCGCCGGCTTGACGGGGGTCGAGGATGCCGGCGGCGTGGTCGGCGGGGCAGGCGAGGCTGCCGGCTTCCCGGTCTGAGCGACCACTGGCTTGGTCGGAGTCGAAGGCTCCGCCGGCTTGGCTGGAGTCGACGGCTCTACCGGCGTGGCCGGCTCGAAGAGCGACACTGCTGGCTTCGCGGTCGGCCGGACCAGCGGCTCCGCCGGCTTGACCGGAGTCAAGGGCTCCGGTGGCGTGGTCGGCTTCGCGGTCTCCTTGGCTGCCGGCTCAACTGGTTTGGTGGGCTTCGGGGACTCCGGCTGAGCGGCCGGCTCCTCCGCCTTCACGACCGCCGGCTCTACTGACTTGGCGGGCTCCGCCGGCTTGTCGGACTGGGTCGCCGGCCCGTCCGTCTTCGCGGTCGGCGGCTCCGCCGGCTTGGCGGGTGGCTCCGGCTTGGCGGGCTCCGCCGGCTTGCCCGGCTGAGTCGCGGGCGCCGTCTCCTTCCCGGCCGGCGACGAGGGCTCTGCCGGCTCCGACGCTTCGGCCTTCGCGGCCGGCTCGGGCTTGGCCGGCTCCACGGGCTTCGGCTCCGCCGGCGGCGAGTCCTGGGCTTCGGACTTGACGGGCTCGGGAGCCGAAGCCGCGGGCTTCGAGGGCTGCTCGGCCGACTCCGAAGGCTGGTCAACCGGCTCCTCGGCCGCTGTCTTCGGTGCCGAGGGCTGCTCAACCGGCTTGGCCGGCTCCGGGGTGGCGGGCGTCGTGGCCTCGTCGGCCGAGGGGGCCGATGGGGCCGATGCCGCCGGCTCAGCCGCGGCAGCAGCCGCCTCCGAGGACTCCGCAACCGGTTCCGAGGGCTGCTCGGCCGACGTCGGCTCATCCTTCGCGACTTTCACCCCATCGGGTGACGAGGAGTCGGCGGCCGGCCACTCCGGCTCGGCGGTGTCGTCGTCGGCCGCCGGCCAGCCGAACTGATCGGTCCCACCTGCTGCGACGGCCTCCGCCGGGGCGCCGTCCGCCGGCTGGTCCGGCCAGTCGGGCGCGGATGGGCCGGATTCGGGCACAACGTCCTCCTCAACGGGGCCCGTGGCCGACACGGACCAAACTCACACAGCTCACCGGCCGCACGGATGCCGGAGACACACGACTTGTGGTCCACACTAGTGGCGTAACCGGAGTGCCAACCCCGACGTAGGGCGCCGCCGCTGGAGCGGGCCCGCGTTAAGAGGCGAAACGAGCGAGGACAGTGGAGTTCGACGTCACCATCGAGATCCCCAAGGGTGTTCGGAACAAGTACGAGGTCGACCACAAGACGGGCCGGATCCGGCTGGACCGGACGCTGTTCACGGCGACCCAGTACCCGGCCGACTACGGGTTCGTGGACGACACGCTCGGCGAGGACGGGGACCCGTTGGACGCCCTCGTGCTGGTCCAGGAGCCGACCTTCCCGGGCTGCCTGATCCGGGCCCGCACGATCGGCATGTTCCGGATGACCGACGAGAAGGGCGGCGACGACAAGCTGCTCTGCGTGCCGGCCGACGACGTGCGGTCCGAGCACCTGCGTGACATCCACCACCTCAACGAGTTCCACAAGCTGGAGATCCAGCACTTCTTCGAGGTGTACAAGGACCTGGAGCCGGGCAAGAGCGTCGAGGGCGCGACCTGGGTCGGTCGCACCGAGGCCGAGGCCGAGGTGAAGCGCTCCTACCAGCGCTACCAGGACGCGATCGCGAGCGGCGAGATGGAGCCCTTCGCCAAGCACTGAGCCCGTGCCATGAAGGGCCCTTTACTCGCGTTGAACGTGAGTAAAGGGCCCTTCATGCCATCGGGGAGAGCATGAAGAAGGGGCCTTCCACAGGCGGAAGGCCCCTTCTCGTTCGGTTAGCTCACTCCATCACGGGCATCAGCGGGCGCTCGTCGGCGTCCTCGCCCTCGGCGGCGCGCTGCAGGCCGGACTTGGTCGACAGCGGCACCTCCCGCAGGAACCAGACCAGCACGAACGCGATCACCGTGGTGATGCCGCCGACCACGAACACCGTGTCCATCGCGGACGCGAAGCCCTCCAGCAGCGGCCGCGCCAACCGGGCGTCCAGCAGCTGGATGAACGAGGTGTTCTCCAGGTCGATGTTGCCGCCGCCGGTGGCCAGCCCCTTGAGGAAGCTCGCGTTGGCCGGGTTGGCCAGCACCTTCGGGTCCTGCGTGGCGGCGATGAACGCCGGGTCGGTCCGCGCGCTCTGGAACGCGCTGGCGATCCGGTCGCCGACCACACCGAACAGGATGGACAGCGAGATCGCCGTGCCGGCGGTGCCGCCGATGCCGCGGAAGAACGTGGCGGACGCGGTGGCCACGCCCATGTCCTGCGGCGCGGCGACGTTCTGGATGGCCAGCACCAGGGTCTGCATGCACAGGCCGAGGCCGAGGCCCATCAGCGCCATCACGAAGCCGGCGTAGACCAGGTTGGTGTCCGCGGACAGCCCGCTGAACAGGAACAGCGCGGTGGCCATGGCGGCGGTGCCGATGATCGGCAGCACCTTGTAGCGACCGGTCCGGGCGATCACCTGGCCGGAGCTCAGCGAGGACACCGTGATGCCGACCATCAGCGGCAGCGTGAGCAGGCCGGCGTTGGTCGGCGTCTCACCCTTGACGATCTGCAGGTACAGCGGCAGCGCGGCCAGGCCGCCGAACATGCCCATGCCGACGATGAAGTTGAGCACGTTGGCCAGGCTGAACACGGTGTTGCGGAACAGCCGCATCGGCAGCAGCGCCGCGTCGCCCATGCGCAGCTCGACGAAGATGAAGGAGACGATGCCGACGGCGCCGACGGCGAACATCGCCAGCGAGCCGGCCGAGCCCCAGCCCCACTGCTGGCCCTGCTCGGCGACGATCAGCAGCGGCACCACGCCCAGGCACAGCGTCAGCGCGCCCCAGTAGTCGACCTTCTGCTCGACGCGGCGGTGCGGCAGGTTCAGCACCCGGCTGACCACGATCAGCGCGATCACGCCGATCGGGATGTTGACCAGGAACACCCAGCGCCAGCCGTCCACGCCCAGCAGCGTGGGCAGGCCGGCGAAGAAGCCGCCGACCACCGGGCCGGCCACGCTGGACAGGCCGAACACGGCCAGGAAGTAGCCCTGGTACTTGCCCCGCTCGCGGGCCGGGATCATGTCGCCGACGATGGCGAAGGCCAGCGACATCAGGCCGCCGGCGCCGACGCCCTGCAGGGCGCGGAACCCGGCCAGCTCGTACATCGACGTGGAGATGCCGGACAGCACGGAGCCGACCAGGAAGATGGTGATCGCGGCCAGGTACATCGGCTTGCGGCCGTAGATGTCGGACAGCTTGCCGTACAGCGGCGTCGCGATGGTGGAAGTGATCAGGTAAGCGGTGGTGGCCCACGCCTGCAGCGTCTGGCCGTGCAGCTGGTCGGCGATGGTGCGCATGGCCGACGAGACGATCGTCTGGTCCAGCGCGGCCAACAGCATGCCCAGCATCAGACCCGAGATCACGGTCAGGATCTGTCGCTGGGTGAACCCCCCACCGCCGACACCGGCGGACCTCGGGGCCGCCGTGGAAGCGGTCTGTGACATTACTTCTCCCCTCCCACGCCCGCCTGGTCGGCGAACGCGGCGATGAACACCGGCAGATGGCGCTCGTAGTCGGTGATGAACCGCTCGAAGAGCTCGGCGAACCGGGCCCGGTCGCCATCGGGCCAGTGCGTGATCATTTGCGCGATCTGCGCGTTGCGCCGACCGCGCGCGTCCGCGAGCAGGGCCCGGCCCCGCTCGGTCGTGGCCAGGACGGTCGCCCGCCCGTCCTGCTTGTCCACCTGCCGCTCCACCAGACCCGCCTTGACCAGCTGCGCCACCTGGCGGCTGACCGTGGACGGGTCGGCGTGCAGCATCTCGGCCAGCGCCCCCGACCTGCGCGGACCCTGCTCCGCCAGCGTGACCAGCAGCATGAACGTCGGCCGGTCCATGCCGGCCTTGCTGCTGGAGGACGACACGCAGGCCAGCAACCGGTGCAGGCGCGCGATCGACATCCCGATGCCGTCGGCCACCTCCAGGTCGTCCGGCGCGATCTCGTCCAGCGGAACCACGGGGCTCCCCCCTGTTGCTTGTGTCATCCAAGTAGTTGCCAAGTACAAGCATGCATCTCGCGCCAATGTCTTAGCAACTGAAATAATCTGTGAGCTCGGTCATGGGATCCGCGTTAAGTTACTGTCGAGTAGCATCCGTCCCATGAGCACTGACTACGCACTCATCGGCGAGGGCATGAAGACGGCCGTGCCGTGGGTCGGCAACAACGGCGTGGAGTTCGAGCACATCGGACCGGATAAGGTCGTCGCCACCATCGCCGACGACGCGCGTCAACACAACCACGTCGGCGGCTTGCACGCCGCCATGATTTTCGGGATCGGCGAGACCGCCTCCGGCGCGCTGCTGCTCACCGCGTTCGCCGAGCAGCTCGGCCGGGCCACCCCGCTCGTGGTCAACGCCGAGATCGCCTACCGCAAGGTGGCGCGTGGTCCGCTGCGGGCCGAGGCCGTGCTCGGCCGGGACACCGCCGAGGTGATCGCCGAGCTGGACGCGGGCGAGCGCCCCGAGTTCCCGGTGCACGTCACCATCAGCAACGCCGAGGGTGTGATCACCACCGAGCTCACCGTGCTGTGGACGTTGCGGCCCAACCGGTCGTGACAACTGTCATGGCCGAGCTCGATGGTTCGGCACCCGCACGGGAAGCCCGGCGTTCGTAGCGTTCTGGCCATGACGACGACGCAGCCAGCCGCAGCCACCCAGACCACCGAGTCGGACCAGCCGCAGAGCCCGCTGAGCCGGCTGCTGCCGCTGATCCTCGACATCGGCCTGCCGCTGGGCAGCTACTACCTGCTCAAGGGCTTCGGCGTGGACGTGATCACGGCCCTGATCGTCAGCGGCCTGATCCCGGCCGCCCGCACGATCTGGACCACGCTGCGGGCCGGCAAGCCCGACCAGTTCGCGCTGGCGGTGCTGGTCGTGACCCTGGTCAGCATCCCGATCACGCTGCTGACCGGGTCGCCGACCTTCATGCTGGCCAAGGACGGCCTGGGCACCGGGGCGCTGGGCCTGTTCATCTGTGTGATGGCGCTGCGCAACCAGCCGGTGATGGCCAAGGGCTTCAAGCCGTTCATCGCCGAGACCACCGGCAAGGCGCGGGCCTGGGACGACCTCGCCGCCAACTCCCAGGAGTTCCGCGGCCTGCTCAACCGGGCCAACCTGGTGTGGGGCATCGGTTTCCTGGTCGAGGTGGCGCTGCGGCTGCTGATCGTGTTCACGCTGCCGTTCGACACCGCGGTGTGGGCCACCAACTTCCCGCTGTTCGCGGCGATCATCGGCTGCTCGGTCGTGCAGCGGATCTGGCTGGGCCCGGCGGCCCGGATGGTCAACGCCGCCGCCGGCGAGAAGTGACCGCACAGCAACGAAAACGGCCCGGCCGCCGATGGCCGGGCCGTTTCGGCGTCGCTCAGGTGACCACGCGGATGGTCCAGAAGTCCGAGGACAGGGACCGCTCGGTCAGGTAGGCGTACGGCATGGTGAAGTGGCCCTGCTGGCCCCAGCTCGTGCCCCACGAGTTGCGCACCAGGAAGCGCTGGCTGGCGTCGTCGTAGCCGACGGCGAGCACCGCGTGGCCGCCGAGCAGCTGCTCCGACGGGCCGGGCATCGGCACCACGCCGCTGTCGGCGACCTGCTGGCTCTCGAAGCTCTCGTACACGCTGAAGCCGAAGACGAACGGATAGCCGGCGGCCAGGCAGCCGCGCAGCTGGTCCAGCGTCGTCACCACCCGCTGGTAGGTGGTCGCCCGGCTCTTCAGCGCGTCCTGGTAGCAGGCGTTGCTCGGCTTGGTGGCCTCCCGGGAGCCGGCCGGGAAGTGGCCGTTCGCGTCGGCCGGAATGGCCTCGTAGGGCCACTCGGTCTCGGGGCAGACGCCCTGCTTGGCCACGCTCTTCACACCGTCGCGGATCTGCGCGCCGGAGTCGGTGCCGACGCTGCCCTCCATGGCCCGCTCGTTGTAGTAGATGAACAGGCGGGACGGCGTGAAGTCGGCGAGCCCCTGCTTGCGCAGCGAGAACTCGAAGGCGCCGGCGATGGCGTTGGCCGTGCAGCTGCCGATCTGACCCTGGTCGTAGCACTCGGGCAGGCCGGCCCTCAGGTCGGTCTTGGCCGGCAGGTTGGCGAGGGCGGCGCGGGGCGCGGCGTAGACGAGGTCCCTGGCGTCGGGCAGGTCAGGAATCCATCCGTAGCGGGCGACGCTCCTCGGTGTCGGACTGGTCATGGTGATGTCCCCTCGTAGGGCCGCCGTTACCCGGCGGGTACCGCTGACAGGACCATCGGCACTGGCGCCTGATACGAAACTCGGCCGTTTGAGTGGCGGGCCGGAAATCACCCAAACACACCAAGGGGCGCCCGACGGAATGGGATCTCCGTGGACGCCCCAGGTAAAACTTCGCTTATTCCTGCGCCGTCACGCCGGCGGCAGCCACCCCGCGAAGACCCGCCGCACCAGCGTCGGCAGCAGCCCCGAGCTGGCCCGACGGTGCGCGCCGCGGTGGCCGCGGCGCGAGGTCGCCGGCTGCTGCGGCGAACTCGGCGGCCGGTTCGCCGACCGGGTGCGATCCGGGAAAGCGTGCACAATGATCTGCACTCGGTCGTGTGACCCGTCACGCTGAGGTGGCGGTTCTACACTCAAAGTCGGTCCTCTCTCGGCAACGACATGGGATGGACTGAGCCGCCGCGGTTCCTGCTGCCACGTCGACCGCGGCCTTTTTTGGTGCCGGAATCATGCTCCCGTCACCGCCCCCTGACACGAGGGGTTGATCCCACACCGCCCGATCATCGACGACCGGTCGCCCCCGATCGACGAACGGCACCCCGGTATCGGTCGCCATGATCGTCGAAACGCTTCGGTTCACACTTTCGAGTGACTCAAGGGTTACACGCAGATGCACGTGCGCGGGATATTCCACAACTCCCGCACGTCACGACACTAAAGAGTGACCCTCAAATGAGAGGGGAGGTTACGCAGGTCACGAGCCCATCGTCGGGCGCTGACAACGCTGTCAGTGAAGAATTCCATGAAACCGCGCCGCCGCCGAGGGTGAGTGCGCTGGGCCTTACGACCCATGGCCCCGCACATCATCGTGCGGCCCGCATCGACCGGCTACTCATCCGGCCGCCACTGGGGTGGCGTCGTCAGTGCGCGACGATCGGCGACTCGACGTGGGCCTTCGCGACGCGCATCCACCACGTGTGTGACCAGGCCTCGCGCGGCTCTCGCCCCGACACAGGGTGCTTTCCCATCTGTGGAGGGCCGTGCGGGGCCTACCTCGTCAGCACCTAGCTCGACAGGGCTGACCGCTCCTCGGCCGTGACCGGCGGTTGCGCCGCCGGCGAGTGTCGCGGCCCCCGCAGCGTGGCCAACACGATCTTCGGCGCCACCAGGGTGGTCATCGGCACGGACAGGGTCATCGCGTCGATCAGCGCCTCGGCCACGTCGGGCCGGCTGATCGCCGTCCTGGTCAGGCGTTCCACGTACCGGCGGACCACCAGCGTCATCCGGGTCGGTCCGGCGCCGGTCACGTTGGGATACAAGCAGTCCTCGCCCGAGGCCGTCGTCCAGGCGGGTTCGACGGTCCGCCCGATCGCCCGCTGGATCCGTCGACCGGTGTCCGCGCCCAGCCCTCGACCATCCAGTTCGTCGCGCATCGCCCGTGCCCCCAACGCCGCCACCGACATGCCGTGCCCGTACACGGGGTTGTAGGTCGCCACCGCGTCCCCCAGCACCACCAGGCCCGCCGGCCACTGCTTGTTCTTCTCGAAGAACCGCCGCCGGTTCACCAGCCCATGCGCCGTCACCATGTCCGTCAGCGGTTCGGCGTCAGCAATCAGGTCGCCGACAACCGGATGCCGCACCGCTTCCCGCGCGAACCTGACGAAGTCCTCCGCATCCACCGCCGCACCACCGAGTCGATGAGGCTCCGGCTGCACGACATCAGGTATTGCTTGCCCGGGAACCTTGTCAGCCATCCCTGGGCACTCATCGACACCAGGTGCCCTGGCAGCTCATGCCGATGCGCCCCTGCCCCCAGCAGTTCTTCCATCGCCCCCGGCACCAGGCTCTCGATCGCCCTCGCCCCACCCGACATCAACAGGTGCGCGTGCCTCGCTTGCGGCACCCCTCACCGATCCGCCGCCCCTTCCGGCAGTCGATCCCGTTCCACCACAACGACTTCGTCCGCATGCCCCGTCACCGCCGCCACCGCCAACGTCCCCGCCAGCCCCCCACCCAAAACCACCACGCGCCGCTTCCCCGCCCCCATCCCGCCCCCCAGTCAGTCCGATTCCCCCAACCTAGGCCCAATTCCACCCCGCACGAGAAGGCGGCAGTGCAGGAAGCGGAGGGGCTGGGGGAGTCAAAGCGGAAACGCAGAAACAACGGAAGCAAGGCCGACCCACCGCAGGGGCGAGCGAAGCGAAGCCTGACCCGAGGGCGATGGCGAGCGCAGCGAGCCGAGCCCCGATGGGGGGTGCAGGGGGGCGAAGCCCGCCCTGCCTGGGGGTGTGGGGCGCGAGCCCCACAAGCGAAGCGGAAGACAAACGGCGAGCGCTCTGCGCGAGCACTCGCCGTCCATGTCTGGAGCCGCCTGTCGGAATCGAACCGACGACCTGCTCATTACGAGTGAGCTGCTCTGGCCGACTGAGCTAAGGCGGCGTGGTGCGTGACCACTATAGCCGGAGCTCGGGGCTGCTCGCGCACGGGTTGGCGGGCAGGCGGGGGTGACGGGGGTCTCATCTGGGCGGGTTCGCTCGATAGCGCTAACGGTGGGCCCGTCACCTGCGGTTACCTACGTCGTTAGCCCCTACGTGACGCCGGTCTCAGGCGCCGGTCACTGAGGAGGAAGCTGCTGATGCGAGGTCGCCCGCCGCTCGCCCTGGCATTGCCGGCCGCTGTCGCCTTGTTGGCGGTGGGTGCGGGTCCGGCGTTCGGGGTGCCGACGACGACGCCGGTGCCCGGTCCGGCGGATCCGAGTCAGCCGCCGGCGTCGGCGGCGAATGGGCCGCAGCCGTTGGGGCACGCGGTGGGGGACGCGGGTGGCGGCTTGGCGGTGGTGCGGCTGCTGCCGAATTCGACGCCGACCACGACGATCTTGCCGGGTTTGCAGGACGAGCTGCCGAAGCAGCCGGCGGCGGAGGCGGGGTTCGGCCTGTCGAGCGCGCAGGCGAACTCGGAGGCGTATCTGTCGTACGAGCGGGCGATCGCGCAGGCGTCGCCGTTGGGGTTCGCGATCGGGGGGAACGCGCCGCAGACGCCGGGCTCGTTGTCGCAGACGGCGCTGCCGGACAATCCGCAGCCGTCGACGGGTGGCCTGACTCCGCCGTCGACGCCGCTGGACTCGCTGGTGAAGGTGGGTCTGCTGAACGGCAGCGTGCACGCGCGCTGGAGCGAGACGACGGGCCCGTGTGTGGACACGATCTCGGACGCGCAGACGTCGTTGGCGGATCTGTCGGTGTTGAACGCGATCCCGAACCTGCCGAACGTCACGGACCTGACGGGCTTGATCAACCCGAGTTCGAAGCTGGACCAGGGCACGGCCAACCAGGTCGTGGACTCGCTGAAGACGATGACGGCCCCGTTGAGCCAGCTGGGCGGCCTGTTGTCGGGCAAGCCGTCGGCGGATGGCCTGGGTTCGCTGGTGAGCCTGCCGAACACGCTGAGTTCACGTTCGGTGGTGAAGCTGGTGGACATCCCGGGGTCGCCGAACAAGGCGGTGCAGTCGACGTCCACGATGCAGGTGGCCAGCGTGAAGATCCTCGCGGGCACGCCGATGGAGCTGGACGTGAACGTGGTCAGCCAGCCGACGTTGCAGGTGACGTCGACGGGTGACGCGAAGACGTCGACGGTGGCCTACACGGCTCCGGTGTTGCAGGTGGTGCAGGGCGGCAAGACGCTGGGCACGCTGGATGCGGCGAATCCGAAGCTGGATGTGCCGGTGGGCGTTCCGCTGCCGGGCGCGGACCAGCTGGGCAAGCTGCCGATCATCGGCGGTCTGCTGCCGAACGGCAGTGCGCTGCCGGCGAACCTGAAGAAGATCGACATCGGCGTGCTGCGGCTGCAGATCGCCGAGTTGGACCAGAAGACGCAGGCGATCAAGGGCCAGCCGTTCGACGGCTTCCAGCTGGGCGCGACGGCCCGGCTGCTGGATCTGCAGGTGCTGCCCACGGACGCGTTGGGCCTGCCGAACCTGCCGTCGGCGCTGGCCCAGGTGACGTTGGGCGAGCAGGTGGCGCGGGCAGTGGCGCCGACCGGTGGCGTGGTGTGCGGTTCGACGACGACACCGGGCACGCCGGCGAACCCGGCCCCGCAGGGCTCGCCGCCGCTGGCCTACACGAACGCGGCGTACGCGGCGATCCCGTTGTTCTGGACGGGCACGGCGTTGCTGCTGGTCGGCGTGGTGGTTGTCGCGGCGCTGCCCTACCGCCGGCAGCGCCGCGACAACGGCTAGCTCAGATGTCGAGCGCGAGGTTGATCCGGTCGGGTCGCAGGACCCGCAGGATCGCCTCCATCAGGTAGTAGTCGGCGTAGGGCAGCCCGATCTCGACGCCGTCCTCGGCCGGCCGGTTGCGGGTGCCGCGGGACACGATGGCGTCGGCCCGCGTCGACCTGGTGGTCAGGCAGGTCTTGCCGAGGGCGTCGAGGAACCGCAGCGCGGCGGCCTCGTAACGCGGGTTGCCGGTGAGCTTGGCCAGGTCGAGCAGGCCGGCGGCGTTGACGGTCGCGGCGGAGGAGTCCTTGACGTCGTACGGCGCGAGCGGCGACCGGTAGTCCCACACCGGGACGTAGTCGTCGGTGATGTGCTGGATGGTCCAGTCGGCCAGCCGCCGGGACACGTCGAGGAAAGCCCGGTCGCCGGTGCGGTGGAACATCCGCGCGAAGCCGTACACGCCCCACGACTGGCCCCGCGACCAGCACGACGTGGCGCTGTAGCCCTGCACGGTGTTCTGCCCGATCGGTGCGCCGGTGTCGGGGTTGAAGTCGAACACGTGGCAGGTGGTGTTGTCCGGCCGCACCATGTACCTGGCCGCGGTCTTGGCGTGCGCGACGGCGATGTCCTGGTACTTGCTGTCCCCGGTGACCTTGGTGGCCCAGCACAGCAGATCCAGGTTCATCATGGTGTCGATGATCATCCGGCCGGCGTTGTCCGGCGTGCCCAGCGCGCCCCAGGCCCGGATGAACTGGCCCTTGGGGTTGAAGCGCTTGATCAGCTCGCCGGCGGCGACCAGCGCGCCGTCCCGCCAGGACGTGTCGCCGGTGAGGCGGTAAGCGGTTACCCACGACGGCAAAAAGAGAAAACCCAAGTCGTGGTCGGTGTTCTGGGTCTCGCGCGGGGCCAGCTTCAGCGCCCACGACTGGGCCAGCTGTCGGAAGAAGTCGTCGTTGGTGTCGAGGTAGGCCATCCACAGCTGGCCGGGCCAGAAGCCGCCGACCCAGCTGCCGTCGGCCGCGGTGGTGTACTTCTCGAACTTGGTTCCGGTCGGGAAGGCCGTCACCGTGGGCGCGACAGCCCGCAGCTTGGCGACGGCGTAATCCATGGTGCGGCGCAGGTTTCCGAGACCGGACGTCTCGGCGTCGGCAGCGGCGGGTGTGGCGACCAAGGCTCCTCCAGCGGCGACAGCAGCTCCGGCGATCAGGGATCTACGCGACAGAGTCATCAGGGCACCATCCATCCGAGCACGGGGGTGGACTGCAGGTAGACGAGCACGCACAGGACCAGCAACAGGCCGACGCTCCAGCCGAAGACGCGGCGGAACAGCTCGCCTTCCTTGCCCACCAGGCCGACCGCGGCGGTGCCGATGGCCAGGTTCTGCGGCGAGATCATCTTGGCCATCACGCCGCCGGAGCTGTTGGCCGCGCCGAACAGGATCGGGGAGGCGCCCAGCTGGTGCGCGGCGGCGAACTGGGAGCCACCGAGCAGGGTGTTGGAGCCGACGTCGGTGCCGGTGATGGTGACGCCGAACCAGCCGACGACCGGGGACAGGAAGGCGAAGAACGCGCCGGTGCCGGCCAGCCACGAGCCCAGGGTGGTGATCTGGCCGGACAGGTTCATCACGTACGACAGCGCGAACACGGCGAGGATGGCCAGGATCGCCCAGCCGAACTGCTTCACGGTCCGCCCGTAGATCCGGACCGCGTCCCCGATGCCGATCTTGAGCACGAGCAGCGACAGCAGGCCGGAGACGAGCAGCAGGGTGCCGGTGGCGCCGAAGAAGTTGAGGGTGTAGCTGGTGTCGACCTTCTTGCCGGCGGCGTTCTGGATGGCCAGGCCGGGCCAGCCGAACTTCCACACGACGGCGTTGAGCGCGGCCTTGATCGGCGCGATCTGGGCCAGCGAGAAGACCACCACGATAATCGCGTACGGGCTGAACGCCTTGATCACGTCAGCCCGGCTGTCACGCACGTCGTCGCCGGTCGCGGTGGCCACACCGCCACCGCCACCGGTGGCCACGGACGCGGTGGCCGGCTGCCAGACCCGGACCAGCAGCAGCACGGCGCCGGCCGACACGATGGCCGCCAGGATGTCGCACAGCTGGTAGGACAGGTAGCTGGACACCAGGAACTGGGTGAGGCCGAAGCTCACGCCGGCGACCAGCGCCGCGGGCCACGCCTCACGCAGGCCCTTGCGGCCGTCGGCGATGAACAGCAGCACGAACGGCACGATCGCGGCCAGGAAGCACACCTGCCGGCCGGCCATCGCGCCGAACTGGTCCACCGGCAGCCCGCTGATCGGGCCGAGCGCGGTGATCGGGTTGCCGAGGCCGCCGAACGCGACCGGCGCGGTGTCGGCGACCAGCGTCAGCGCGGCCGCCTTGAGCGGGTTGACGCCGAGCGCGATCAGCATCACCGAGCAGATCGCCACCGGGCTGCCGCCGCCGGCAAGCGCTTCCAACAAAGCGCCGAAAGAGAAAGCGATCACGATGGCCTGCACCCGCGAGTCCCCGCTGACCGAGCTGAAGGCCCGGCGCAGCACCTCGAAGTGCCCGCTGTGCACCGTCAGGTTGTAGACCCAGATCGCGTTGAAGGTGATCCACAGGACCAGCAGCACGCTGTTGGCCATGCCGAACAGGCCCGCGTCGAGGGTCTGGCCGATCGGCATGCCGAAGCCGGCCACGGCGATCACGATGGAGATCACCAGTGCCGCGATGCCGGCCCAGTGCGCCTTCCACTTCAGCCCGCCCAGCAGCACGAGCACCGCGAGCAGGGGGATCAGCGCCAACAACGCGGACAGCGTGAGCGAGCCGGCCGGGTCGAGGGTCTGTCTGAACACTTCTCACCGCCTTTTCCCAGGTTGAAGCCCGAATGGAGACCGGACCCCGTGACCGGCGGCGGTGGTGACGGGGGCCCTTGTTCCGTGGGACGGAACGTAGTTCCATAAGTGGCGACATCGTGTCATCTGCTCGTCACATACGCCAGGGGTCAACCGCCGCTGCCCCCGCTAGCCCAGCAGGAGCACCACATGGAGGTCAGGCACCACACCAACCCCGCCCAGCTGCGCGGGTTCGACACCGCCCAGCTGCGGGAGAACTACCTGGTGGAGGACCTGTTCCGGACCGGAGAGGTGCGCACGGTCCTCACCCACGCGGACCGGGTCGTGCTCGGCGGCGCGGCTCCGGTGCCCGGTCAGCCGCTGACGCTGCCCAATCCGGACCAGCTGCGCTCGACGTCGTTCCTGGAGCGCCGGGAGATGGCCGTGGTGGTGGTCAGCGGCGCCGGCAGTGTCGTGGTCGACGGCGACAAGCACGAGCTGGGCCATCGCGACTGCCTGTACATCGGCCGGGGCGCGGTGGACGTGCAGTTCCACGCCGGCGACACCGAGACCCACTTCTACCTGTTCTCCGCCACCTCGCACGCCAGCTATCCGACCGCGGTGGCCCGGTTCGACGAGGTCGAGTTCGCCCAGCTCGGCGAACAGTCCACGGCCAACGTGCGCGAGCTGCGCAAGTACATCCACGCCGACGGCATCAAGTCGAGCCAGATCGTGGTCGGCGTGACCAAGCTGGCCGACGGCAGCGTGTGGAACACCATGCCGCCGCACACCCACGACCGCCGCACCGAGTGCTATCTGTACTTCGACCTGCCGGAGAACGACCGCATCGTGCACCTGTGCGGCGAGCCGCAGGAGACCCGCAACATCATCGTGGCCAACGAGCAGGCCGTGGTGTCGCCGAGCTGGTCCATCCACAGCGGCGCCGGCACACACTCCTACGCCTTCGTGTGGGCCATGGCCGGCGAGAACCAGGCGTTCACCGACATGGACCAGGTCGCCGTGACGGAGCTGCGCTGATGTTCTCGCTCAAGGGAAAGACTGCCCTGGTCACCGGGGCCCGCACCGGCATCGGCAAGGCGATTGCCGTCGGCCTGGCCCAGGCCGGGGCCGACCTGGTGGTGCTCGGGCACAGCCCGGACTTCGCCGAGGTCACCGCCGAGGCGCGGGCCCTCGGGGCCGGCGTCGAGACGATGATCGTCGACCTGGCCGATCCGGACGCGGTCGAGCCGGCGCTGGCCGAACTGCTGGCCCGGCGCGAGGTGGACGTGCTGGTGAACAACGCCGGCATCATCCACCGGCAGCCGGCGGTCGACGTGTCGCTGGCCGACTGGCGGCGGGTGCAGGCGGTGAACCTGGACTCGGTGTTCGCGCTGAGCCAGGCCGTCGGCCGGCAGATGACCGCCCGCGGCTCCGGCAAGGTCATCACGATCGCCTCGCTGCTGAGCTTCCAGGGCGGCATCAACGTCAGCGGCTACACCACCAGCAAGCACGCGGTGGCCGGCCTGACCAAGGCGCTGGCCAACGAGTGGGCGCCGCACGGCGTGCAGGTCAACGCCATCGCGCCGGGCTACATCGAGACCAACAACACCGAGGCGCTGCGGGCCGACCCGGACCGCGAGCCGGCGATCCGCGGCCGCATCCCAGCCGGTCGGTGGGGCCGGCCCGAGGACCTGGTCGGCGCGGCGGTGTTCCTGGCCTCGCCGGCCTCGGACTACGTCAACGGTCACGTGCTGGTCGTCGACGGCGGGTGGATGTCGCGTTGACCGAGGGAGCGGTCGAGAAGGCCCTGGCCGTGCTGGCGGCGCTCGCCCAGCACTCGCGGATCAGCGAGCTGGCCCGGGTCACCGGCTTCCCGAAGTCGACCGTGCACCGGCTGCTGCGCACGCTGGTGGCCACCGGGTTCGCGGTGGCCACCACGGACGGCGACTACCGGATCGGCCCGAAGGTGTTGGTGCTGGCCGGGAACGTGCTGCAGCCGGTGGACTCGGTCGAGCGGGCCCGCCCAGTGCTGGAGGCGTTGCAGGCCAGCACTGGGTGCGCCGTGCACTTCGCCATGCTGCTCGGCGACGAGCTCGTCTACGTGGACAAGGTCGAGGGCGGCAAGCCGTACCGCATGGCCTCCCGCATCGGCGGCCGCTTGTTGTTGCACTGCACGGCGATCGGCAAGGCCGTGCTGTCCACAAGGGACATGAGCGGGCTGGAGCTGACTGCCCGCACGCCGGGCACGATCACCGATCCGCAGCGGTTGCGCGCGCAGCTGGACCGGGTGCGCAGCTGCGGTTTCGCCCTGGACGAGCAGGAGAACGAGCCGGGGGTGCGCTGTGTGGGCGCGGCCGTGCGCAACCACAACGGGACCGTGGTCGGCGGGCTGAGCGTGTCCACGCTGGCGTTGGAGCACACGCTGCCGGAGCTGATCGCGCTGGGCCCGCGGGTCGTGGCCGCCGCCCGCGAAGTCTCCCGTGCGCTGGGGGACAGGCATTAGCCTCGACGGATGGCGCTCCACGAGCTGTCCAAAACCGACGCGCGGCGCATCGCCGTGCGGGCTCAGCTGCTGGCAAAGTCCCGGCCGGCCGATCTGCACGACGTGGTGCGCGGCCTGACACTGGTGCAGGTCGACAACACCGCGGCGGTCGCGCCCAGCGCGGATCTGGTGGCCTGGAGCCGTTTGGGCGCGAGCTATTCGCCGTCGGAGCTGGCCGACGCGCTGGCCCAACGGTCCCTGGTGGACCTGCGGTTGATGATCCGGCCGGCCGAGGACATCGCCCTGTACCGGGCGGAGATGGCGGCCTGGCCGGGCGAGGCGCCCGGCTGGCGTCAGCAGCAGCACAAGTGGTTGCGGGCCAATGAGTTCTGCCGCCAGAACATCCTCAGTCGACTCGACGTGGAGGGGCCGCTGCCGGCCCGCGCGTTCGAGGACACGTGTGTGGTGCCGTGGAAGTCCAGCGGCTGGACCAACAACCGGAACATCACGCAGATGCTGGAGTTCATGGTGCTGGCCGGCGATGTCGCGGTGTCCGGCAGCGACGGCGGCCGCCTGTGGGATCTGGCCGAGCGCGTCTATCCCGACCAGCCGGCCGTTCCCCTGGTGGAAGCGCTGCGTATTCGCGCCGAGAAACGCCTGCGGTCACTGGGCATCGCCCGTGCGAAGGGTCCCGAGTGTCCCGTCGAGCCGAACGACGTCGGTGAGGTCGGGGAGCCGGCGGTCATCGAGGGCGTGCGGGGACAGTGGCGGGTCGACCCGGCGCAGCTGGGACAGCCGTTCTCGGGGCGGACCGCCCTGCTGTCGCCGCTGGATCGGCTGGTCTACGACCGCAAGCGCATGACCGAGATCTTCCAGTTCGACTACCAGCTGGAGATGTACAAGCCGGCGGCGAAGCGCCGCTGGGGCTATTACGCGCTGCCCATCCTGTACGGGGACGAGCTGATCGGGAAGGTGGACGCGGCGGCCGACCGCAAGGCCGGGGTGCTGCGGATCAACGCCGTGCACGAGGACGAGCCGTTCACCAGGGCGATGACGGCGGCGGTGCAGCGGGAGATCAAGGACCTGGCGAAGTGGCTGGAGTTGGAGCTGAGCTGACCTGTCGGCCCGAACTCGACATTCGATTGCTGGGGAGCGGGACTCGCGAGGGTTGTCAGGGCAGCAGGGTGTCCAGCTCCGCGAGCAGGCGGAGCACCCTGGTCGCCTTCTCCTTGCCCACCACCTGGGCGATCGTCTCGTCGGCCGGGCGGCCGGCTCGGCGCATGATCGCCTGGTAGGCGATCTCGGCCAGCGTCAGCCGGGTCCGGCGGCGATCGGCCGGGTCGGGGGCGGCCGTGATCAGGCCCCGCTCGCGCAGCCGGGCCACCGAGGCGGACACGTGGCTCTGGGCGAAGCCGGTGCGGGCCTGGATCTCGGTGACGGCGCTGCCCGGGTGCTTGAGCACGTCCTCCAGCACGGCGACCTCGCCCGGCGTGAGCTCGGTGTCGCCGGCGTCGGTGGTGACCTGTCGGGCCAGGTCGATGAGTCGCTTGCCGAGCCGGTGCAGCCGCACGCCGTCCATGACCCGCAGATTACATCGTTGGAGATTCATCTGTAGCGATGTAATCTCCAGGGCCATGGACGAGGTGAGCAAGACGGCGCTGGGCGTGGCCCGGGTGCGGGCAGTGGAGAGCGAGCGGCTGGACGGGCTGTTCGACGACCCGTGGGCGGCGAAGTTCTGCGCGGCGGCCCCGGATCAGGTGCCGACCGGCGAGCGGACCCCGTTGTCGCTGTCGTTCGCGTTCCACGCGATCATCCGCACCCGGTTCTACGACGACTACCTGCTCGCCTCGGGCTGCCGGCAGGTGGTCCTGCTCGCCGCCGGCCTGGACAGCCGGGCCTACCGACTGGACTGGCCGGCCGGCATCCGCCTGTATGAGCTGGACCTGCCGAAGGTGTTGGCGTTCAAGGAATCCGTACTCGCCGACGCCGAACCCCGTTGCCGGCGAACGGTTGTGCCAGCGGATCTCCGCGCAGACTGGACGAAGGCGCTACAGGACAAGGGTTTCCAGCCGGAGGAGCCGACCGCCTGGCTGGCCGAGGGCCTGCTGATCTACCTCACGTCGGAGGACGCCGACCGCCTGCTGGCGGCGGTCACAGCCTTGTCGGCGCCGGGCAGCCGGATCGCGTTCGAACGCGGCGACCGCTCCTATCAGGACCAGGCGCTGAATTCTCCGTCCATGCAACGGTATTCGACGCTCTGGCGGGGCGGCCTGGACCGGCCGGCGAGCCAGTGGCTGACCGAACATGGTTGGCAGCCGACCGAACACGCCCTCGGCCCGGTCGCGGAGGCCTACGGGCGGCCGATCCGCAAGGAGACCAGCAGCGGCTTCGTGACCGCTAGCCGCGGTGCATCGAGGTGATCATCGCTTCGACGGCGAAGCGCGGCTTCACGTTCTGCTGCAACGCATCCCGGCAGGCCAGCACCGCCTCCAGCCGACGCAGCGTGGATTCCGGGGTCCACATCGACGCGGCGTTGGCGACGTCGTTGGCCCGGTCGGGATGGGTCAGCGGCACCTCGGCCCGCGCCTTGGTCACGAGCACGTCCCGGTAGAAGCCCATCAGGTCGACCAGGGCCAGGTCCAGCGAGTCGCGCTGGGTACGGGTGGCTCGCGACTTCTGCCGCTTCTCCAGCTCCTTCAACGCACCCGCGGCGCCCCGGGTGGCCGACGCGGTGCCCTTGCCGGTGCCGCCGGCTCCCATCGCGGTCTTCAACGCCTCGGTCTCGGCGGCGTTGCGCTCCTCGTTGGCGGCGACCGCGTCCTGCTCGGCCGCCTTCACGAGGGCGTCCGCGCTGGTGAAAATGTCGCCGAACCGCCGCAGCGCCAACGGGATCGCCAGCACTGACTCCCGCCGCTGCCGCGCCTCCGGGTCGGTGGCCAACCGCCGGGCCCGGCCGATGTGGCCGCCGCAGACCGACGCCGCCCACTGCGCGGTGGCCGGCTCGATGCCGTCCCGCTGCTCCAGCACTTCGGCGATGGCCGCCGTGGCCGGCGTGCGCAGGCTGATCCCCCGGCACCGGGACCGGATCGTCACCGAGATGTCGTCGGGGTGGTCGGACGGGGCGCAGAGCAGGAACACGGTTCGGTCCGGCGGCTCCTCGACCGCCTTGAGCAGCGCGTTGGCCGCGCCCTCGGTCAACCGGTCGGCGTCCTCGATGATCACGACCTGCCAGCGCCCGGTGGTCGGCCGCTTGGCCGAGACCTGCACCAGCGCCCGCATCTCGGCCACCGAGATGGACAGCCCCTCCGGCACCACCAGGCGCACGTCGGCGTGGGTGCCGTGCGTGGTCGTGCGGCAGGCCTGGCACTGGCCGCAGCCGCGCGGGCCACCCGGGGCCTCGCACTGCAACGCGGCGGCGAAGGCCCGGGCCGCGGTGGAGCGGCCGGAGCCGGGCGGGCCGGTGAACAGCCACGCGTGGGTCATCGCCCCCGGCGTGGTCGGCCGGCCGGCGACCAGGTCGGCCGCGGCCTCGGCGGCGGTGCTGAGCACCTCGACCGCGTGGGGCTGGCCGACGACGTCGGCCCACACCGTCATGCCTGCACCTGCTCGGTCACCCTGTCATGATGCCGCGCGGCCAACTGCCGGTGTGCGAAGGCCCCGGCCAACACGGCCACCACGGCCGCGACCAGCAGCGCCGGCCGCACGCCGACCAGGTCCACCAGCACCGGGGCCGTGGTCGTGGCGGCGAACAGCACCACCTTCACCAGGGCCTGCACGAAGGCGTTGACCCGGCCGCGGACCTCGTCCGGCACCTGCGCGCCGATCATCGTCAGCCCGGTCACGAAGGCCACGCCCGCACACGCGCCGACCAGGCCGACAGCGGCCAGCGCGAACCACAGATGCGGGGCAACAGCCACGGCCACCAGCAGCGAGCCGGCAGCGACGATCGCCACGCCGAACGGCAGCCGCAGCCGGGGCGTGCCGACCACGCCGATCACCAGGCCGATGAACATCGCGATCACCAACGTGCCGAACGCCGCCTCGCCGCCGTGTAGCTCATTGGCGTACGGGCGAGCGATGGCGATCACCGTGCCACCGGCGGTCAGCGCCCCGACGATGCCGATCACCAGGCCTCGCACCAGCCGGCTGCCACGCACGTAGCGCAGGCCGTCGCGGGCCATGCCCGGCTCGCCGGTGGGCGGCGCGGTCCACCGGCCGGAGGCTTCCGGCAGCCGGGTGGCGATCACCAGGGCCGAGCTCAGGTAGAGCAAGCCATTGATCACCACGATGACGTGCACGTCGGAGTTTGGGGCGATGGCCGTGATCACCGAGTACAGGCCGGCGCCGGTCAGTAAGGCCAGGCCGTAGGTGGTGACCAGGGTCAGCTGGCTGGCCGTCTGCACCTGGTCGGGACGGTGTAGCAGAGTCGGCAGGGCCGAGTCCTTGGCCGGGATCCACAGCATCGAGCAGCAGCCGACCAGGAAGTTCGCCGCCAGCAGCCACCACGTCGTACCGACGACGGCGATGGACAGGAACAGGGCGCAGCGGACCAGGTCGGTGGCGATCATGACCTTGCGGCGGTCGAACCGGTCGGCCAGGTGCCCGGCCAGCGGGGCCAGCAGCAGCCCCGGCAACAGCTGGGTGGCGACCACCCCGCTCAGCGCGAATTCACTCGATCCGGTGAGGGTCGCGAGCAGCGAGGACAGGCCCAGCAGCGACAGCCAGTCGCCGACGCAGCACAGGTACGCGGAGGTCCAGAGCCGGCGGAACGCCGGGATGCCCATCACCTCGGCGATACGCCTCACGGCTGCGAGCCCAGCGCCACGACCAGAACCGCCAGCACGATGACCGCGAAGACCAGCACCACTGCGCAGCCGATGCAGCCGGCCGCGGCGTTCTTGCGCTGGGCCTGCTGCACCGCCGACGGCGCGGGCGGCAATCCGCCGGCCGCCGGCAGCCCGACCGTCGGCGCCGATCTCGTGTACTGGAGGCCGGGCGCGGGCGGCAGCGGCGTCGGCTGGACCGGCTGGGCGGCGCGGCGGGCTCGATCCCGGGCCAGTTCACGCTGTGCCGCGGCGCGCACCCGCTGCTGGTCGGGCACCGGTGGCGGCGGGGGCGGCGGCACGACCGTGTCGGGAACGTCCTCATAGGACACCGCGTCGAGCGGCGCCCCGGCGACCAGGCCGCTCAGCGTGTCCGGATACACCGGCAGCGGCGGCAACGCGTGGGTGCCGTCCGGCCCGAACTCGCCTGCCATGGCACCAGCGTAAACCGCCGACGCCGCCCACTACTGCCACATGTGGACCACAGTCGACGCCTTACGCCGAATGTGGTCCACATGTGGTGATGAGGTCAGCTCTTGGTCTTGGCGGGGGCCTTTTTGGCGGCGGGCTTCTTGGCCGCCGCCGTCTTCTTCTCGGCGGCCGGCTTCTTCTCCGCCGCCGGCTTGCGCGTGGTCGTCCGCTTGGGGGCCGGGCCCTTGGCCCGCTTCTCCGCCAGCAGCTCGGCCGCGCGCTCGTCGGTCAGCTCCTCGACGCTGTCGCTCTTGCGCAGCGACGCGTTGTACTCGCCGTCGGTGACGTACGGGCCGAACCGGCCGTCCTTGACCACCATCGGCTTGCCGGAGACCGGGTCGTTGCCCATCTCCTTGAGCGGCGGCGCCGACGCGGCCGACTGGCGGCCCCGCTTCTTCGGCTCCGCGTAGATCTTCAGCGCCTCGTCCAGCGTCACCGTGAACAGCTGGTCCTCGGTGGCCAGCGACCGCGAGTCGGTGCCCTTCTTCAGGTACGGGCCGTAGCGGCCGTTCTGCGCGGTGATCTCGGCCCCGGACTCCGGGTCCTTGCCCACCATGCGCGGCAGCGACAGCAGCTTGAGCGCCTGCTCCAGGGTCACCGTGTCCAGCGACATGTCCTTGAACAGCGAGCCGGTCCGCGGCTTGGGCGCGGTGGTCTTCTTGCCGTTCGTGGCCTCGGCCGGCTCCGGCAGCACCTCGGTGACGTACGGGCCGAAGCGGCCGTCCTTGGCCAGGATCTCGTGCCCGGTCACCGGGTCGTTGCCCAGCGAGCGGCCCTCGATCGGGGTGGCGAACAGCTTCTCGGCCACCTCCGGGGTCAGCTCGTCCGGCGGCAGGCCGTCCTGGAGGTTGGCCCGCTGCGACTCCCCGTCGACCTCGCGCTCCAGGTACGGCCCGAAGCGGCCGACCCGGACGACCACGGTGTGGCCGTTGTCGTCGGTGAACATCGGGATCGAGTTGATCTGGCGCGGGTCGATGCCCTCGACGCTGGCGTCGATCAGCTTCTTCAGGCCGCCGCCGCGGCCGACAGAGCCGTCCGGGCCGATGTCGCCGCCGAAGTAGAAGCCGTTCAGCCAGTTGGTGCGCTGCTGGTCGCCGGCGGCGATCCGCTCCAGCTCGTCCTCCATGGCGGCGGTGAAGTCGTAGTCCACCAGCCGCTCGAAGTGCTGCTCCAGCAGGCCGATCACGGCGAAGGCGACCCAGGACGGGATCAGCGCCGAGCCGCGCTTCCACACATAGCCGCGGTCCTGGATGGTCTTGATGATCGTCGCGTAGGTCGACGGCCGGCCGATGCCCAGCTCTTCCATGGTCTTGATCAGGCTGGCGTCGGTGTAGCGCGGCGGCGGGCTGGTGGTGTGCCCGTCGGCGGTCAGCTCGACCGCGGTCACCGCCTGGTCCTTGACCAGCTGCGGCAGCCGGCGCTCGGCGTCGTCGGCCTCGCCGCCGGCCTCGGAGTCGATCGACTCGACGTAGGCCTTGAGGAAGCCGGCGAAGGTGATGGTCCGGCCGGAGGCGGCGAAGGTGCACACCTCGCCGGTGGTCGAGGTGCCGGCGATGCGCACGCTCATGGTGGTGCCGCGGGCGTCGTTCATCTGCGACGCGATGGTCCGCTGCCAGATCAGCTCGTAGAGGCGGAACTCGTCGGCGGCCAGCTCGTTGGCCACCTCGCCGGGGGTGCGGAACACCTCGCCGGCGGGACGGATCGCCTCGTGCGCCTCCTGGGCGTTCTTGACCTTGCGGGTGTACTGGCGCGGCTTGTCCGAGACGTACTGGGCCCCGTACAGCTGGGTGGCCTGGGCCCGGGCGGCCGCGACCGCCGACTCCGACAGCGTGGTCGAGTCGGTACGCATGTAGGTGATGTAGCCGTTCTCGTACAGCCGCTGCGCGGTGCTCATCGTGCGGTCCGCGGAGAAGCGCAGCTTGCGGCTGGCCTCCTGCTGCAACGTGGACGTCATGAACGGCGCATAGGGTCGCCGCGTGTACGGCTTCTCCTCGACCGAGGTGACCTTGAGGGTGGCGTTGGCCAGCCCACCGGCCAGGCCGCGGGCCTCGGCCTCGGTCAGCACCCGCACGTCGCCGGTGCCCTTGAGCTTGCCGTCCGGGCCGAAGTCGCGGCCGGTGGCCAGCCGCACGCCGTCCACCTGCACCATGCGGGCGGCGAACTGGCGGGGGTCGGCGTCCGCGCCGGCGTCCAGCTGCGCGCCGATGTCCCAGTAGGAGGCCGTGACGAAGCGCATCCGCTCGCGCTCCCGCTGCACCACGATGCGGGTCGCCACCGACTGCACCCGGCCCGCCGACAGCTTCGGCATGACCTTCTTCCACAGCACGGGCGAGACCTCGTAGCCGTAGAGGCGGTCCAGGATGCGCCGGGTCTCGTAGGCCTCGACCAGGTCGGTGTCCAGGTCGCGGGGGTTGGCCGCGGCGGCCAGGATGGCCGGCTCGGTGATCTCGTGGAAGACCATCCGGCGGACCGGCACCTTGGGCTTGAGCGTCTCCAGCAGGTGCCAGGCGATGGCCTCGCCCTCGCGGTCACCGTCTGTCGCGAGATAGAGCTCGTCGACGTCCTTGAGCTTCTCCTTCAGCTCGGTGACCGTCGACTTCTTGTCCGGGGTGACGATGTAGACCGGCTCGAAGCCGTGCTCGATGTCCACGGCGAGGTTGGCCCAGGGCTCGCCCTTGTACTTGGCCGGGATCTCGGCCGCCTTGCGCGGCAGGTCCCGGATGTGGCCCTTCGACGACTCGACGACGAAGTTGCGTCCCAGGTAGGAGGCGATCTTTCGGGCCTTGGCCGGCGACTCGACGATCACCAACCGGCGGTGGCCGGACCCGTTCGTCCCGGCACCGCTCTTGTTCGCCTTTGTCGATCCAGCCACGCCGTCCCGCTCTCTTGTCTACCTGTGTCCCCAGCCCGCCACTATGCACCGTCGGACCCCGATGCCACGCAAAGCCGTGACCGACAGAGTGACATAACACAGCGCCGGCACCCATCGGGAGTAGTCCGCGACACCTTGTTGGAGGACAAACCCTGCCGAAACGGCCCGTTCCGGAGGATACCCTCCGAAACGGGCCGTGCTAGTTGTCGTAAATCAGCCCACGCCGTTGGAGACGGTCTCCGCCGGGGCGTCGGCGATCGTCGTGCTGCGACGCTTGGACACCACCACCGCGGCGACGATGACGATGACCGCGACCACCGCGATGGAGATGCGGATGGCCGGCGACTGGTCGGCCGCGCTCAGCGCCACGATCGCCGGGGCGATCAGCACCGAGACCAGGTTCATCACCTTCATCAGCGGGTTGATGGCCGGGCCCGCGGTGTCCTTGAACGGGTCGCCGACGGTGTCGCCGATGACCGTCGCGGCGTGCGCGTCCGAGCCCTTGCCGCCGTGGTTGCCGTCCTCGACCAGCTTCTTCGCGTTGTCCCAGGCGCCACCGGAGTTGGCCAGGAACACCGCCATCAGCGTGCCGGTGGCGATGGCGCCGGCCAGGTAGCCGGCCAGCGGGCCGACACCGAGACCGAAGCCGACCGCGATCGGGGCCAGGATCGCCAGCAGACCCGGGGTGGCCAGCTCACGCAGCGAGTCGCGGGTGCAGATGTCCACCACCCGGCCGTACTCCGGGCGGACGCTGCCGTCCATGATGCCCGGGTTGTCCTTGAACTGGCGGCGCACCTCGAACACGATCGCGCCGGCCGCCCTGGTCACCGCGTTGACGGCCAGGCCGGAGAACATGAACACCACGGCCGCGCCGACGATCAGGCCGACCAGAGTGCTCGGCGTGAACACCGCGAACGCCGCGTTCACGTTCGCCGCCACCACGTCCAGGCCCGCGCCGTTGACGTAGGAGCCGAACAGGGCGGTCGCCGCCAGCACGGCGGTCGCGATCGCGATGCCCTTGGTGATCGCCTTGGTGGTGTTGCCGACCGCGTCCAGCTCGGTGAGCAGCTTCGCGCCGTCCTCGCTGATCTCGCCGGACATCTCGGCGATGCCCTGCGCGTTGTCGGAGACCGGGCCGAAGGTGTCCATGGCGACGATGACGCCGACCGTGGTGAGCAGGCCGGTGCCGGCCAGCGCCACCGCGAACAGCGCCACCGCGACACTGCCGGACAGCAGGAACGCGCCGTACACGGCCGCGCCGATGACCAGCGCGGTGTAGACGGCGGACTCGAAGCCGACCGAGATGCCGGACAGGATGACCGTGGCCGCGCCGGTCAGCGAGGTCTCGCCGACCGTCTTGACCGGCTTGTACTCGGTGCCGGTGAAGTAGCCGGTCAGCCACAGGATGATCGCCGCCAGCACGATGCCGATGATCACGGCGACCGCCGCGATCAGGGCCGGGTTGCCGCCGTCGGAGATGCCGTGGTTGAGCTTGGCGAAGGTGCTCGGCAGGTACGTGAAGGCGGCAATCGTGCACAGCACCGCGGAGATCACCGCGGAGATGTAGAACGAGCGGTTGATCGCCGCGAGGCCGTTCTCGCCCGGGCGGGCCTTGGTGATGTAGACGCCGATCACCGCGGTGAGCACGCCGATGGCCGGCACGATCAGCGGGAACAACAGGCCCTGCGAGCCGAAGGCGACCGAGCCGAGGATCAGCGCGGCGACCAGCATCACCGAGTACGACTCGAACAGGTCGGCCGCCATGCCGGCGCAGTCACCCACGTTGTCGCCGACGTTGTCGGCGATGGTGGCCGCGTTGCGGGGGTCGTCCTCGGGGATGTTCTGCTCGACCTTGCCGACCAGGTCCGCGCCCACGTCGGCGGCCTTGGTGAAGATGCCGCCGCCGACACGCATGAACATGGCGAGCAGGGCGGCGCCGAAGCCGAAGCCCTCCAGCACCTTGGGGGCCTCGCCGGCGAAGGCCAGCACGACCACCGAGGCGCCGAGCAGGCCGAGGCCGACCGTGCTCATGCCAACCACACCGCCGGTGCGGAAAGCTACGCGCATCGCCTTCTCGCGGCCGCCCTCGGGCTCGTTCGCGGCCGCGGCCACGCGCAGGTTCGCGCGGGTCGACAGCCACATGCCGAGGTAACCGATCGCGGCCGAGAAGACGGCGCCGATGATGAAGAAGACAGAGCGGCCGATACGTTCGCCGATGCTGTCCGCGGGAAGGAAGAACAGCAGCACGAAGACGATGACCACAAAGATGGCCAGCGTGCGGAACTGCCGGTTGAGATAGGCCGCGGCGCCCTCCTGAACGGCCTTCGCGATGTCCTGCATCTTCGGAGTGCCCTGGCCCGCGGCCAGCACCTCCTTGCGCAGCACGAACGCGATGGCCAGGGCGATGATGGCGACCACGGCGACCACACCGACGATGGTGTAGTCACCCCCGGACAGCGTGAGACCGCCGTCCGCGAGTTGAAGCCGGGACATCCGTCCTCCTGGTGACGTCATGCGTGTTACAGCCGTCAGCGCCAGGAGCCGGTGTCGTGCGTCGGCTCCGACGCAGCGTGTGCACCCTCACACAAGGGTGCGATGCCGGCGGAGTCTATTGGTCGGTCAAGTCGGTCAGACGATCAGTCCCGATCCGTTCACAGTCCGTTATCTTCAGCGGGCGTTGTGAATCGATCCAGCAGCCGTCTGCCCCGCCTGTCGCGATGGACCGTCAGACACCCACTGTGAACGCCCGCTCGGCCGGTCGAGTGGTGTCGCACCTGTGTGCGAAGCTCGGGGCTGTGGGCGGAACCGAGCGTGGTCGTGAACTGCTGCGGCGCGTGCTGGCCGGGGTGCCGGCGGGCGAGTCGCCGCTGACGCACGTCACCGACCAGCCCGAGCGGCCCGGCCGGCGGGTGGACTGGCCGGCCTGGGTTGATCAACAGCTGGTCAGCGCCCTCGGCGAGGCCGGCGTGACGCGGCCCTGGGTGCACCAGGCCCGGGCCGCCGAGCTCGCCTGGTCGGGCAAACATGTGGTGCTCGCCACAGGAACGGCGTCCGGGAAGTCGCTCGGGTACCAACTGCCGGTGTTGAGCCGTCTGGCTGAAGATCCGCGGGCGACCGCTCTGTACCTGTCGCCGACCAAGGCGCTGGGGGCCGATCAGCTCCGGTCCGTGCTGTCCCTCGGGGTCGACGGCGTTCGTCCGGCATCCTTCGACGGCGACACCCCGATGGTCGAGCGGGACTGGGTCCGGGCGCACTCCCGCTGGGTGTTCACCAACCCCGACATGCTGCACCGGGGCGTGCTGCCCAACCACGCCCGCTGGTCCAGCTTCTTCCGCCGGCTCGCCTACGTCGTCGTCGACGAGTGCCACACCTACCGCGGCGTTTTCGGCTCCCATGTGGCGCTGTTGATGCGCCGGCTGCGGCGGGTCGCCGCCAAGTACGGGGCCTCGCCGGTGTTCGTGCTGGCCTCCGCCACCGTCGCCGACCCCGCAGGGTTCGCCGAGCGGCTGTGCGGCGTCACCTTCGAGGCCGTCGACGAGGACACCTCGCCGCGGGGCGAGCGGACCGTCGCGCTGTGGGAGCCGCCGCTGCTGGAGGAGCTCGCCGGCGAGAACGGCGCCCCCATCCGTCGGGCTGCCGGCACCGAGGCCGCCCGCATCCTCGCCGATCTCGTCATCGAGAAGGCCCGGACGCTGGCCTTCGTCCGCTCCCGGCGCGGCGCCGAGCTCACCGCCCTGGCCGCCCGGCGGATCCTCGCCGAAGTCGACGACGACCTGGTCAGCCGGGTCGCCGCCTACCGCGCCGGCTTCCTGCCCGAGGAGCGCCGAGCCCTCGAACGCTCCCTGTCCGACGGCCGACTGCTCGGCGTCGCCACCACCAATGCCCTGGAGCTCGGCGTCGACATCGCCGGCCTCGACGCCGTGGTCGTCGCCGGCTATCCCGGCACCCTGGCCTCGTTCTGGCAGCAGGCCGGGCGGGCCGGCCGCACCGGTGACGGCTCCCTCGTCGTGTTCGTGGCCAGGGACGATCCGCTCGACACCTACCTCGTGCACCATCCCGCCGCCGTGCTGGACAAGCCCGTCGAGGCCACCGTGCTCGACCCCGTCAACCCCTATGTGCTGGCCCCCCAGCTCGCGTGCGCCGCCTCCGAACTGCCGCTCACCCCCGACTGCCTGGAGACCTTCGGCGGCGCCACCCGGGAGATCGTCGACGACCTCGTTCGCGACGGCCTGCTACGCAAGCGCCCCACCGGCTGGTACTGGACCTCCCGCGAACGCCCCCACGCCGGCGTCGACATCCGTGGCTCCGGCGGCGAGCAGATCGCCGTCGTCGAGGGCGACTCCGGGCGCATGCTCGGCACCGTCGATCCCGGATCCGCCACCTGGCAGGTCCACCCCGGGGCCCTGTACCTGCACCAGGGCACCTCCTACGTGGTAGACGAGCTCTCCCTGGAGGACGGGCTGGCCCTCGTGCACTCCGAGGACCCCGAGTGGACCACCCAGCCCCGCAACGTCGTCGACATCGCCGTCGTCCACACCGCCCAGCAGGAGTCCTTCACCGGCGTCACCGTCTGCCTGGGCGAGGTCGACGTCACCTCCCAGGTCGTCGGCTACCTGCGCAAACTGCCGTCCGGCCGGGTCATCGACCAGGTCCCCCTCGACCTGCCCGAGCAGACCCTGCGCACTCGGGCCGTCTGGTACACCATCGACCCCGACCTGCTCTCCGCCGCCGGCATCGACGCTCCCCGTGTCCCCGGCTCCCTGCACGCCGCCGAACACGCCGCCATCGGCCTGCTCCCCCTGTTCGCCACCTGCGACCGCTGGGACATCGGCGGCGTCTCCACCGCCCTGCACGCCGACACCGGCTTCCCCACCGTTTTCGTCCACGACGGCCACCCCGGCGGCGCCGGCTTCGCCGACCGCGGTCATGCCGCCCTGGTCCCCTGGCTCACCGCCACCCGCGAGGCCATCGCCTCCTGCGAGTGCCTGATGGGCTGCCCCTCCTGCGTCCAGTCCCCCAAGTGCGGCAACGGCAACGAGCCCTTGGACAAGGAGGGCGCGGTCGCGGTGCTGACGGCCGTCCTGGACGTGATCGCGCCGCAGTAACCGAGATCGGGGTCCGGGGCGGAGCCTCGGCGTGGGGTGTGGGGCCGGGCCCCACAAAGCACGGCGAGCGATAACGGCCCGCGCTCTCCGCGGGCAGACTCTGCCCAATCGCGAGCCCCGGCGTGGGGGCGTGGGGGCCGGGCCCCCACAAGACACTCCAAGCGATGAAGGCCCGCGCTTTCCGCGGGCACACTTCACCCGGTCGCTTGGGGCGCCGGGGCGCCGGTTGAATCCGGCGCATCCCGGCGCTCTCCATATACCGCCGAACACCCGCCCATCGCCTGCTACCGCGTTGTGTGTGCGACCGTCGAGGGTGGCGTCTCGACCGCGGGGCGCTCGCGGACAACCAGGGAGGCGGTGGTGTCCGGCGCGGCGGTCGCCCTCGGGGGCCGATGGTGCTCGGCCCCGTCCCGGTCGCTACCGGGAGGCGATTGTCGGTGCTGGTGTTCGGCTGTGCACCTGTCCCGCGTCCACGTCGCCCACGAGCGGGAACGGCGAGCGGACGGGCGGGCAGGGTTGGTGCGGTGGCTGCGTCGGGTCCCCGCGCTCGGGGTGGTCGCGGGAGGACGTCACGGGGCCCGGCGCAGCCGGCAGGGCGATCAGAAGGAGTCGGCCGCCACGAGGTGCTGGGCGGAGGCACCCAGCAGCTCGCCAACGTGATCCGGTCGGGTGGCCTCGACGAGGGCCTCCTGCACGACCTGGGAATCCGGCAGCGACCAACCGCAGACTTCGGGCTTCACCCGCCAGTGCACGACACCGTGCTGGAAGGGGGTGGGCGGCAACGGGATCCAGCTGTTCAAGCCGTGCAGCACGACATCGCCGCGTCCGGCGAGTTCGGCCGTCAGCTCCTGGCCGGAGTTGACCAGGAACATCCACTTGCCGGCAGGGGTGGCGGCGATCGGCACCGGCACGCCGGTCATGCGCAGCACACCGGCCACGCGACGGCCCAGCTCGGCATCCACCTCGATGGCGTCCACCACGTAACCGGTGGCGACCAGCAGGCTGTACCGACGCCCGGTCCACCAGGCGGCGACCTGCTCCGGCTTGGTGCCGATCCGCTCGGCCCAGTCACGGTGCACCGGCACCGGGCCGGTCTGCTCGACGCCGTCCCTGCCCGCCCACTGCGAGCCCGTCGGATAGGTGCCCGGCAGCACCGGCCATCCGCGCCACGCGAGGCCCATGGCCTCAGCCCGCAGCTCGATGCGGAACGCGCCGCGCCAGCTATCCGACCAATCCATCTTCTGTCGCCTCCTTGACTGTCAGGCGCCGTGTCGGTGCCCACAACACACTCAACGGCATGGGCCGCCGACTCCGTAACCCCGCGTCGACCACTGGTAGCTGACGGACGGCGAGTGATGTGTCGAACAGCGATGGGCTGAACGGTGGACGGCAGCCCATTCCGCGACGACGAACTGCCACCGAAGAGTGACGACACGCGGCCAACCGGGTGTGACACCACTCACCGCTGCTGAGCGACCGCTCGTCGTGTCATCACCGGTCATCGGCGACCTGGCACTTCAGCCGGACCTGCACGGGCATGTGCATTGGCCGCGCCGGACAACGCCGCCCATCCCGGTGGTCGAGCGGTCACCTCGACGTAGGCCTCCCACTCGACGATGCGACAAGCGGTCAACGTGGCCGACATCCGCTCGACGACCCACCGCGCCCGCTCGCAGGCCCGGTCCACTCCCGCCACCGCCTGCCCCGCCGCCGCCAACGCCGCCAGGTCGGCCGCCGACGCGACTCGATGCCTCGTCACCACCGCCCCGCCGACCTGCAGCCCCAGCACGATCAGCAGCATCAGCACCGCCGCCAGGCCGGCCATCACCACGGTCGCCGAGCCCCGCTCATCCCCGAGCAGCGAACCCCCGTCCTCCGCTGGCCGCAGGGAATCACCCGGCTCAACCCCGAACACCCGGTCATCCGATGGCAGCGTCGCACCGCTCGGCTCCGGTGTTCCGCTCATTCGGTCACGGCTCCCGGTTCCAGCACTGCGCACGCGGTGGCGGACGGCCGCAGCCCGAGGAGCATGGGCATGGGCTGCGCGGTGACGGTCACGCTCACCTCGTCGCCGTCGACCTTGATCGACACGTCCGCGCCGGCGGGGCCGAGTTGGGTCGCGGCGGCGTCGGCACGGTCTCGGTCCCCACGGGCGGCGAGACGGGCGGCCGCCGCGGCGGCGTCGGTCGCCTGCATGGCGGCGATGACGGCGCCGATCGCGGACAGGCTCAGGGCGAGCATGACAACCACGCCGCTGAGCGCGATGGCCATCTCGACGGTGACGGAACCGCGGTCAGAACCGAACCGAGAGAGCACGTTCGATCAGGCCCGTGATCGCCGTGGTCACCGACTGGCCGGTGACCACGGTGTAGAGCACCGCCGCGAGGGCCGCGGCGGCGAGGGTGCCGATTGCGTACTCGGCGGTGGTCATCCCGTCGTCGGCACACAGCCGCACCCAGATCCGGCACATCAGTGCGCGCATTTCTTCTCCTTGTCCTTGGGTCACCAAGTGATGAGCAGTCGTCCGGCCAGTCCGACCACCACGGGCACCACGCCCAGGCAGAGAAAGGCCGGTAGGAAACACAGTCCGAGCGGACCGGCGATCAGCACCGCCGACCGCTGCGCGCGGGCCTCGGCCGTGTCGGCGGCCGCTGCCCTGATGCGCTGAGCCAGGCCGTCCGCGACCTCGGCGAGCGCCGTGCCGGACCGGGCGCTGCGGCGGGCGCCTCGCGCCAACGCCTCCGTTGCCGGCTCGGCCAGCGCCGGGGCCCAGGCCCGCACCGGGTCCGAGCCCAGTGCCAGCAGTTCGGCCGTGCGCCGCAGCACGTCCGCGCAGCCCGGCGGCGCATCCGACGCCACCGCCCTGATCGCGGTGGGCACCGGCAGCCCCGCCCGCAGGCAGGCGGCGAGCAGGTCCCACGTCGCCGCCAGCCGCAGCGGATCCGGCGGCGGTGGACCTCGGTGGGTCGCCCGACGGCACCAGACGAACACCACCGCGGACATCACCAGCGCCGGCAACCAGCCGAACAGCACGCCCACCAGCACCGCACTGGAGATCCCGGCCAACGCCGGCAGCCATTCGGCCGGCAGCCGCGGGCCGTGTCGACTGGCGGCTTCCGGCGGTCCGAACACCATGACCAGGCGAACGCGAGCACTGATCGGTCCGGGCAGCACCAGCAGCGCAAGGGAAAGAAGGAAGGTGGACACGGCGTATCCGGTCATCGGCGCCACCGCCGACCAAGCCGTGCTCGGATGACCGCGGCCGCGCATACGGGATCCTCGAATACTGGATGCAACACGTCCCGGGCGCGAACGAAGTGACCGGCCACCACGGCGACGATCGCGAGAACGACGCCAGCGATGCGAAGGCCGGTCATGGCATCACCGCGTGGTCGGTCAGCTTGGCGCTCCACAGCACGCCGCCGCAGATCAGGAGGGCCCCGGCGGCGAGCAGGATCTGGCCGACAGCCGTGTCGGCAAGCACGTGCAGCGGCCGGGCATCGATGGCTTCGCCCAGCAGAACGCCGAGTTCCGGCAGCACGGCGAGCACTGCCGCACTGGCTCGTGGACCGGCCATCCGGGCGTGGACCTGCCGATTGAACTGAAGTCGCTGATCGAGGTCCCGTCGTACCGAGTCCAGCACCTCCGCGAGCGGAACACCGTGGCGGCCGGCAAGCCGCCAGGCTCGGCCGACCTGGCCGAGAACACCGGCCAGCGAGGGCTCGGCCGAGGCACTGCGCACCAGCGCCCGGTCGACGTCGCCACCGAGGCGGGCGGTGTTGGCCACCGTGCTCATCGCCCTGGCCGCCAACGGTTCCGCGTCGACCGCGGCACGCTCGGCCGCAGTCGCCGGATGCGCGCCGACGCGAAGCTCCGCCACCAGCGCACCGAGCGCGCCCACCATGCCCTCCGCGGCCTGGGTGCGCCGCCGATGGCTGTGCCGCGACCGCCAGCGCCGCCAACACGTCATGCACAGCACCGCGTTCGCCACCGCACCACCCGGCCCCAGCACCGACCACCCCACACAGGCACCCACGACCGCGAGCACCGCACTCGTGGGCCGCGGCCATCGCCGATGCCGCTTGGGCTGCCGTTCGACCGGCACCAATGCCCGCAGCCGATGCTGGGCATGCCGCACCGGCCACATCAGCACCGCCACAGCCGCCAGGGCCGCGGACACGCTCAACACGAAAATCCCTTTCCCAGCAACAGAAGGAGCGAGCCGACGAACGGAACCGCCGTCAGGCCGTCGAGACCGACGCGCCACGCCACGGGATGAGCAGCATCGAAAACCGCTGTCCGCCAACGGATCGGCCGGGCGGGAGGCATCTCGCCAACGGGCGAGGGGCCCGGTGGCGGAGGTTGCGACGCCGGCCGCCAAGCAGAGAAGGGCAACACGGAAGGCTCCGATCGCGAAGGGGTTGGCGGGAGTGAGGGCAATGCGTCGTTGGCGAGGGCTTTGGGGGCGGTGAGGGTCAGCACGGGAAGCCTCGTTCCGCCAGCAGGGCGGTGAGGTCGGGCCAGGCAGCGGCGGGGTGGCCGTCGAGCCAGGCGGAGCGGATGACGACGTCGTCGGGTGTGCGGGTGAGCAGTCCGATCTCGACGAGGCGGCGAGGGCCGTCGGGGCAGCGTTTGAGGTGGAGGACAACACGGATGGCGGCGGCGAGTTGGCTGTGCAGGGCGGGCCGGGAGACGCCGCCGAGGGCGGCGAGGGCCTCCATGCGGGCGGGGACCTCGGAGGGCGAATTGGCGTGCACGGTGCCGGCGCCACCATCGTGGCCGGTGTTGAGGGCGGCCAGGAGCTCGCAGACCTCGGCGCCACGGACCTCGCCGACGACGATGCGGTCGGGGCGCATGCGGAGGGCCTGCCGGACGAGTTCCTGGGTGGTGACCTCGCCGGCGCCCTCGACGTTGGGCGGTCGAGACACCAGGCGGACGACCTGGGGGTGATCGGGATGGAGTTCGCCCGCGTCCTCGATGCAGACGATGCGCTCAGCGGCGGGGACCTGAGCCAGGAGGGCAGCCAGCAGAGTCGTTTTGCCTGAGCCCGTCGCACCGATGACGAGGAAGGCGAGGCGGGCTCGGACGATGCGGATGAGCAGGTCTTCGGTGGCTTCGTCGAAGGCGCCGAGGCCCCGCAGCTTGGCGAGGTCGTGACCGGCGGGGCGGATCACCCGCAGCGACAGACAGGTGCCGTCGGCGGCGACGGGCGGGAGCATGGCGTGCATGCGCATGCCGTCGGGCAGCCAGGCGTCGACGAAGGGCTGAGCGTCGTCGAGGCGGCGGCCGGCGGCGAGGGCCAGGCGTTGGGCGAGACGGCGGACGGAATCGTCGTCACGGAAGGAGACGGTGGCGCGGCGAAGACCGTCGGGGCCGTCGATCCACACCCGATCCGGGCCGGTGACCAGGACGTCGGTCACCTCTGGGTCGCGCAGCAGCGGGGCCAGTGGGCCGGTGCCGGAGAACTCCTGGCGCAGTTCGCGAACGGCGCCCAGGGTATCCAGATCACTGGCCACCCCGCCGGTTTCGGCCCGGAACGCGTCGGCGACGACGGCGTCGGTGACGTCGCTGCCGAGCACGGCCAGCCGCTCCCGGACCCGATCGACCAGGTCACGCCGCATCGGACGCCCCGCAGAGGACCTCGAGCGCGAGATCCGCGGCCTCGGCCAGCGGACCGCGGGGTCGAGCCGGTGGCCGGCCGGCTTCCAGCGCCAACGCCAGGCCGGGCTCGGCGAGCATGCTGGTCAGCAGGTTCAGGCCGACCGTGCTGGCCACCTCGGCGGCCCGCAGCCCGCCGGGCGCCGGACCCCGCACCACGAGCTGCGCCTCGCGGCCGTCGTCGATGAACCGCTCGACCAGCCGGCGCGCGGCGGCGCACGCCCGCAGCTCGGCCGGCACCACGACGACGATCAGGTCGGCCCGGTCCAACACCGCCTGGGACGGCTCGGTCGGATGTCGGGGCAGGTCGCAGATGACCAGTTCGCCGCCACGCTTGGCCGAGCTGACCACGGTGGCCACGGCCTGCGGATCGAGCTCGGCGTTGGCCCGGTCGCAGGACAGGATGGTCAGCCGGGACTGGCCGCGCTCGTTGCCGGGCAGCGCGGAGTGCAGTGAGGAGGCGGCGACCCGACCGGCGCTGAGCTTGAGTTCCGGCCACCGCAAGCCGTCCATCCGTTCGGCCCCGAGCACCAGGTCGAGCCCGCCGGCCATCGGATCGCAGTCGACGAGCAGCACTCGGCGACCGCGTCGGAGCGCGGCATAACCGGCGGCCGCGGTGAAAACGGATGCGCCGGCGCCGCCACGGCCGCCGATCACGGCCATCACGCGGCCGGTGTCCTTGGCCGGCCCCTCGACCGCGTCGGCGATCGCGCCGGCCAGCCATGACTCCGAGTCCGGCAGGCCCAGCACGCGTTCCGCGCCGACGGCGACGCCGTGCTCGAACAACACCGGCGGCGGCGACCCGGCGGCGAGCAGCACCACGCCCGGCCGGCGCGGCAGCCCGGCCTCGCCGCAGCGCCGCGCGGCGTGCTCGTCGAGCACCACCATCGGCGCGTGGGCCCAGCCGGCCCGCACCGCGGCCAGGTCCGCCGCGCGTTCCACGTCGCAGCCGGCCGCCGCGGCGACTTTGAGCAGGTCGTCGAGCAGGTCGTCGTTGTCGACCAGGGCCAGCGGCCGCGCTCGGTCCACGTTCTCTCCCGTCCTCGTCCCACGGCGCGGAGGTGCGCCGCGGGACCAGACTCGCCGGGCCGGCGCGCGGCCGGACCCGGTCGGAGATCAACATGTGGACAACTCGGCGGCTGTGGACAACCCGGCCGATGACGATCTTCGGGTCCGGAATTGTCAGACCCGGCGGCCATACTTGAGTCGGGCGATACCTGGGCGCCGACCCCGAGATAGAGGACGACCCCCGTCAGGGGGGAGGGACGGGGGTCGCCTGAGGTTCAGTCCCGGGGGGTTGGACTGAACACGTCCGGATCTGTGGCCGGACCTCACCACTGTATCCCCCCGAAGGCCTCTCGCGCTCCCCGTTCCCGCAACAGACACGCCATATTTTCGTGACGACACCTATGCTGGCGCCGTGGATCCCAGCTCCGGCGCTCGTGTGGCGGCCTTCTTCGACCTGGACAAGACCGTCATCGCGAAGTCGAGCCTGCTGGCCTTCAGCCGGCCCTTCTTCCAGGAAGGTCTGATCAACCGGCGAGCAGTGCTCAAGAGCGCATACGCGCAGTTCGTGTTCATGCAGTCGGGCGCCGACGCCGACCAGATCGAGCGGATGCGCCAGCACATCACGGCCCTGTGCGCGGGCTGGGACGTGGGCCAGGTGCGGTCCATCGTCGAGGAGACACTGCACGACATCGTGGACCCGTTGGTCTACAAGGAAGCCACCCAGTTGATCGCCGATCACCGTGCCGCAGGTCACGACGTGGTGGTGGTCTCAGCGTCCGGGCAGGAGATCGTCGCGCCGATCGCCGACATGCTCGGCGCGACGCAGAGCCTGGCCACCCGCATGGTGGTGGCCGACGGCCGCTACACCGGCGAGGTCGACTTCTACTGCTACGCCGAGAACAAGGCGGTGGCGATCAAGCAGCTGGCCGCGGCCAACGGCTACGACCTGGCCGACTGCCACGCCTACTCCGACTCCGCGACCGACGAGCCGATGCTGGCCGTGGTCGGCCATCCCACCGCCGTGAACCCGGACCGGGCGCTGCGCAAGGTCGCCGCGCAGCAGGGCTGGCCGGTGCTGACCTTCTCCGATCCGGTGTCGCTGCGGGCCCGCATCCCCACCCCGTCCGGCACCGCCGTCGCGGTCACCGCGGTGGGCCTCGGCGCGGTCGCCGCGGCCGGCGTCGCCTGGTACGGCATCCGCCGCCGGCGCCGCGGCTGAACACCACTCGAAAAGGGCATCGGCGCAGGTCATGATCTGTGCGGGCGGCCCGTGCGGTCACACTGCGCCACTTGACCGGTGCACCCGACCGTGCCCTTGCTGTGGCGGCCGTCACGCACTACAAAGGAGATGCGGACATCGAGTCGGCCAGGGACGGAGCGGAGGAGAAGCCCCGTCCACCCCGGAAGATCTCCGTGCGCGAACGTCGGGCACCCACGCACAGCACGCCGCGGGAGGCATGTCGTCTGGGGGCTGCGTACCGGGACGCCGGACGCCGAGCACCCCACCTATACGACACTAGTTGCACGCTTGGTAACCCGATCAGTTCGCGCTGAGACTAGCGACTCCCCGGCCTCATCGAGGCCGGGGAGTCGCTGTCTTGTGCGGGCACTGGTCCGATCCAGTTAGCGCCGTTGACCGCCACACCGTGACGTCAGTAACTTGCCGGTTGATCTGCATAGTCGGTGAGAAGATTTCCGGTCACGGGAGGACGCCGTGCGCAGGACACTCGTCGCCCTACTGGCAGGGTTGGCCGCGATGGCCACCACCGTTCCCGGCGCCGCCGACGCCCAACCCGACCAGGTCAGCGCCCTGATACGCGGCATGACCCTGGCGGAGAAAGTCGGCCAGCTGTTCATGACCTACGGTTACGGCCCGACCGCCGACACGGTTGACGCCCGCAACCAGACCGAGTTCGGCGTCGACACGCCCGCCCAGCTGGTGCAGAAGTACCACCTCGGCGGCGTCATCTACTTCGCCTGGTCGGACAACGTGCAGAACCCGACGCAGATCGCCGGCCTGTCCAACGGGCTGCAGCAGGCGGCGATCGGCTCCGGCGCGCACATCCCGCTGCTGATCTCCACCGACCAGGAGGAAGGCCTGGTGACGCGGATCGGCGCGCCCGCCACCACCTTCCCCGGCAGCATGGCGCTGGGCGCGACCCGCAGCACCGCCGACGCCCGGCAGGCGGCCGCCATCACCGGCCGGGAACTTCGGGCGATGGGCGTGAACATGGACAACGCCCCGGACGCCGACGTGAACGTGAACCCGGCCAACCCGGTGATCGGCGTGCGGTCCTTCGGCTCGGATCCGACCCTGGTCTCGAACATGGTGTCCGCGCAGGTCAAGGGTTATCAGCAGAGCGTCGTCACGACGGCCAAACACTTCCCCGGCCACGGCGACGCCGCCACCGACAGCCACACCGGCCTGCCGGTCATTGACCACGACAAGGCCACCTGGGAGAAGATCGACGCGCCGCCGTTCCGGGCCGCCATCAAGGCCGGCACGGACGTGATCATGAGTGCCCACATCGTGTTCCCGAAGATCGACCCGTCCGGCGACCCGTCCACGCTGTCGCCGACCGTGCTCACCGCCATGCTGCGCGACGAGCTGGGCTACCGCGGCGTGGTGATCACCGACTCGCTGCAGATGGCCGGCGTGCGGCAGAAGTACACCGACGCCGAGATCCCGGTGAAGGCACTGCAAGCCGGCGCGGATATGCTGCTGATGCCGCAGAACGTCGGCACCGCCGTGAACGCGGTGATCAACGCCGTGCAGACCGGGCAGCTCTCCGAGCGTCGCATCGACGAGAGCGTGGCGCGGATCCTGGCCGTGAAGCTGCGGCGGGGTGTGCTGTCCAACCCGTTCACCGACGTCAGCGCCGTGGCCAAGAAGGTCGGCACAGCACAGAGTCTGGCCACCGCGCAGGCCATCACCGACAAGTCGGTCACCGTCCTGAGCAATGACGGCACGCTGCCGCTGAAGGCGAAGTCCGTGCTGGTCACCGGGTGGGGCGTGACAACGACCCAGACCCTGGCCGATGCCCTTACGGCGCAAGGCATTCCGGCCAGTAAGACCGCCACCGACTACGACGCGATCGTGGTGACGACCAACGGCGCCGCGACGGATCCCACGCAGCAGCAACAGGTCCGCAACTTCATCGCCAGCGGCAAGCCGGTGATCGCCGTCGGCGTCGGCAATCCGTACGACCCGGGCGCGATTCCCGAGGCCCACACCTGGATCGACACCTACTCGTACACGGCGGTGTCCATGCGGTCGCTGGCCCGGGTGATCGCCGGCACGATCGGTCCACGCGGCAAGCTGCCGGTCGACATCCCGAACTCGTACTCGTTCGGCACGGGAATGACCTGGTGAGCCTGTCGCGCAGAGGCTTCCTCGCCGCGTCGGCGCTGACCGCGGCAGTGCCGGCCGCGCCGGTGCAGGCCGAGCCGCAGCGGCGGCTGATGAACGGCGCAGATGTGTTGGCATCCCAGGGATATCGCACGCTGCGGGGACGCAAGGTCGGCGTGCTGACCAACCCGACCGGTGTGCTGGCCAATCTGACGCACCTGGTCGACGACATGGTGTCGCACGATGTCCGCCCCGCTGCCGTGTTCGGCCCCGAACACGGCTTCCGGGGCACCGCCCAGGCCGGTGGGTCCGAGGGGGACTACACGGATCCGCGCACCGGGATTCCGGTGTATGACGCGTACAACGTCACCGCGGACGCGCTGGCGGCGATGTACCGCAAGGCCGGCGTGGACACCGTGGTGTTCGACATCGCCAACGTGGGCGCACGGTTCTACACGTACACGTGGACGATGTTCATCGCGATGGAGGCGGCCGCCGCCACCGGGGCTTCGTTCATGGTGCTGGACCGGCCGAACCCGATCGGCGGCCAGGCGTTCGGGCCGCAGTTGGACCCGAAGTACGCCACGCTGGTCGGGTTGAAGCCGATCGTGCAGCAGCCCGGCATGACCGTCGGCGAGCTGGCCCGGCTGTTCGACGCCGAGTTCCTGACCACCCAGCTGGCCAGCCTGGAGATCGTCAGGTGCGCCGGCTGGCGCCGGGACGATCTGTTCAGTGGGCAGTGGGTGCCGCCCAGCCCGAACATGCCGACCCCTGACACGGCCCTGCTCTACCCCGGCACCTGCCTGTTCGAGGGCACGCTGCTGGCCGAGGGCCGCGGCACCTGCCGGCCGTTCGAGACGATCGGCGCGCCCGGCATCGACTGGCACTGGGCCGAGCAGCTGAACACGATGGGCCTGCCCGGGGTGGAGTTCCGCGAGGCCTACTTCGTGCCGACGTTCAGCAAGTTCGTCAACCAGACGTGCGGCGGCGTGCAGGTGCACCTGACCGACCGGCCGCGGATCGACGCCATCCGG
The DNA here is from genome assembly GCF_018263855.1 of Kutzneria sp. CA-103260. Lineage (GTDB taxonomy): Bacteria > Actinomycetota > Actinomycetes > Mycobacteriales > Pseudonocardiaceae > Kutzneria. The sequence continues at coordinate 8,492,528 of NZ_CP073318.1, forward strand.
ACCGCCGTCGCGATGATCGTGACGGCCCGGAACTTGTACCCGAAGGTGTTCGGTTGGCGGCCGGACAACTGGGTAGACAACCTCAGCGGTTCGGCACGTCTGCGCAGCATGGTGGACGCGGGCGCGGGCGTCGACGACATCGTGGGCGCGTGGGCGGCCGAGCTGGCCGCCTTCCGCCGTGATCGCATCCGGTATCTGCTGTACAGATGAGGTGGACATGCGGATTCGTGCCCTCGCCCTACCCGCCGTGCTCGTGCTGGCGTTCGCGGTGACCACCAGCGCGGACGCCGGGCCGAACACGGCCCGCTTCGACCGGCCCTACCAGGGGTTCGCGCCGGCCAACACGGTGCTGCGGGCCGGGTCGCCGGCCGAGGCCGGGCTGAATCCGGGGCCGATCGACGCGTTCAACACACAGCTCGCCGGCTGGGTCCCGTCGATCTACCCCGGAGCGACGGTGTTGTTGGCGCACAACGGGGTTGTCGTCGACCGGACCGCCACCGGCGAGGCCGTCAAGTACCAGGACCTGACCACCCAGCTGCCGCCGGACCAGCAGGTGCCGGCCCGCACCGACACCATCTACGACCTGGCGTCGCTGTCCAAGCTGTTCACCTCGATCGTGGCCGTGCAGCAGCTGGAGGCCGGCCGGATCGAACTGGACACTCCGGTGGCCCACTACCTGCCGGAGTTCGCCAGCAACGGCAAGGGCTCGATCACCATCGAGCAGCTGCTCACGCACACCTCCGGTCTGATACCCGACCCGATTCCCTCGCTGTGGGCCGGATATCCGGACATCCCGTCGCGGGTGAAGGCCATCCTGGACACGACGCCGCAGGCGGCCCCCGGCACCCAGTACGTGTACTCCGACCTGAACATGCTGACCATGCAACTGGTGTTGCAGCAGGTCACCGGCAAGCCGCTGGACCAGCTGGTGCGCGAGGACGTCACCGAGCCGTTGCACATGGTCGACACCGGTTACAACCCGCCCGCGTCGAAGCTGGGCCGGATCGCCGCGACCGAGTACGAGACCGCGCCGCCACGGGGCATGGTGCACGGCTCCGTGCACGACGAGAACGCCTGGGCGATGGGCGGTGTGGCCGGGCACGCCGGCGTCTTCTCCACCGTCGACAACCTGGCCGTGCTGTCCCAGGCGATCCTCAACGGCGGCGTCTACCGGGGACATCGGATCCTCAGCGAGCACGGCGTGCAGCTGATGGAGCAGAACTTCAACCAGAAGTTCCCGGACGACTCGCACGGGCTGGGCTTCGAGCTGGACCAGATCTGGTACATGGGCGGGCTGTCCGGCCCGAACACGTTGGGGCACACCGGGTTCACCGGGACGTCGCTGGTGATCGACCCGGGCTCGCGGTCGTTCGCGATCCTGTTGACCAACCGGGTGCACCCGACCCGGAACACGCCGTCGACCAACGGGGCGCGCCGCGCCGCGGCGGAGGCGTTGGCGCAGGCCATGAGCGTGCAGGCGCCCGGCGGTGGCGTGTCGTGGTTCTCCGGGCAGGGCGGCGGTTCGACCAGCACCCTGACCACGGGAACGCTGCACGGTTCGGTGCGGGTGTCGTTCGAGGCGTTCGTCAACACCGAGCCGTCGGACCTGCTGACGCTGGAGTCCAGCACCGACGGCGGCACGACCTGGACCGCGGTGCCGCTCACGGTGCGTGGCCAGAGTGTGCCGCAGACGGCGTTGTCGGGGCAGTCCGTCCGCGCGTGGCAGCAGGTTCGGGCCCAGGTCGCCGGTTCGTCGAACGGTTTGCTGCTGCGATGGCGTTACACAACTGACCCCTCGTACGAAGGACGGGGGGTGAACGTGGCCGACATCGCGCTGAGCTGTGGCCGCACCACGTTCACGCCGGTCGGCTTCCGGCTGACGTAGCCGCAGGTCAGGGGCCATCATGTTGACCGAAACAGTTACTGTTAGTAAGTTTCCCACGTGGCATCCGCCAAGTCAGTCAGTGAGATCAGCGAGGCGAGCCCGCTGGTCCGGATCCGTTCGCTGCTGCCCGGCCTGGCCCGCGCGGAGCAGCGGGTGGCCAAGGTCGTCCTGGACAACCCGCAGGTCGTCGCCCACCGCAGCATCACCGAGGTCGCGGAGGCGGCCGGCACCAGCGAGACCACGGTGACCCGGTTCTGCAAGGCGATCGGCGTCGGGGGCTACCCGGAGCTGCGGATCGCGCTTGCCGCCGACACCGCGCGCACCGCCGCCCGGATCGACCGCGACCTGGGCAGCGACATCGCGCCCACCGACGACCTGTCGCAGGTGGTCGGCAAGGTCGCGTTCGCCGACGCGCGGGCCGTGGAGGAGACCGCCGAGCAGCTCGACATCGCGACCTTGAACGCTGTGGTGGACGCCGTCGCGAGCGCCGGGCGGGTCGACGTCTACGGGGTCGGCGCGAGCGCTTTCGTCGCCGCTGACCTGCAGCAGAAGCTGCACCGCATAGCGCGGGTCAGCTTCGCGTGGAGCGACACCCACATCATGCTGACCTCGGCCGCGGTGCTCACCGAGGGCGATGTCGCCTTCGGCATCTCGCACACCGGCGCGACCGCGGACACCGTGGAGGCGCTGCGGGTGGCGCGGGAGCGTGGCGCGACGACCGTCGCGCTGACCAACTTCCCCCGTTCGCCGATCTCCGAGGTCGCCGACCACGTGCTGACCACCGCGGCGCGGGAGACCACGTTCCGGTCCGGCGCGATGGCCAGCCGGATCGCCCAACTGACCGTCATCGACTGCTTGTTCATCGGCGTAGCGCAGAAACATCTGGACAGCGCGCGTAACGCGTTGGAGTCGACCTACGAGGCCGTGGGTGGACACCGACTCGGTCCGCGTCCCGACGGCCGCCGGAAGGCACGGGAGACAGGTAAATGACGTTGCCGCAGCCACGCGAGTCGATAGTGCGCGTCGATTCCCCCACCGAGCAGCGCAATCCCAGAACCGAGGGTATTGACAGACTGCCGACGGTGGACGTGCTGCGGATGATCAACAACGAGGACCGGCTGGTCCCCGCGGCCGTGGGCACGGTGCTGCCGGAGGTGGCGCGGGCCGTCGACCTCGCCGTCGCCACGCTGCGGGCCGGCGGTCGCATCCACTACGCCGGTGCCGGCACCTCCGGCCGGCTGGCCACCCTGGACGCTGCCGAGCTCGTGCCGACGTTCAACACTCCTCCCGACTGGTTCGTCACCCACCACGCCGGCGGCGCCACCGCGCTGCGCAAGGCGGTCGAGAACGCCGAGGACGACTCGGAGGCCGGGGCCGCCGAGATCCGGGCCACCGTGCAGCCCGGCGACGTCGTGTTCGGACTCACCGCCTCGGGGCGTACCCCGTACGTGATGGGCGCACTCGCCGCCGGCAACGAGATCGGCGCCCGGACCGTGCTGCTGTCGGCCAACCCCGCCGCCGCCCCGAGCGTGCCGGTCGACGTGCTCATCGCCGTCAACACCGGGCCCGAGGTGATCGCCGGCTCCACCCGGATGAAGGCCGGCACCGCCCAGAAGCTCGTGCTCAACGCCTTCTCCACGGCCGTGATGATCAAGCTGGGGCGGACGTACTCCAACCTCATGGTCAGCATGCGGGCCACCAACGCCAAGCTGCGCGGGCGAACGCTGCGGATCCTGCGCGAGGCCACCGGTCTCGACGAGGCCGAGTGCACCGCCGCGCTGCTGGAGGCCGACGGTGATCTGAAGGTCGCCTTGGTGCGGCTGCTGGCGGGCATCGACTCCAGGCAGGCGGCCGAGGCCCTCACCGCCACCGGCGGGCACGTCCGAAACGCGCTGGCGGCGCTAGGCGCGACCGCCAGCTGACTGCCGAAGCGCGGAGGGCGCAGCGGGATACACCCCCACCCAACCCGGGGGGCTGCCCCAGGTCCATCTTAGCTGCGGGCAGTAGAGGCGATCTTGGTCTGGGAGTTGCTGTGGACAGTCGCAGAGTTGTCCACAGTGGCGGAACCGGTCTTGCCCGACGGCATCCGCGACCCCGTTACCTTTTTCGTAGCTCCTGATCAAGGAGTCGTGGTCGCCAGGCCCGGCATGACTAACGCCCCCAGTCGAACCCATGATCCGGGGGGTGGTGTCACCGGACCTGGTGGCATCGAAGGACCGCTGATAGGGACACGGCCGCCCACCGGGCAGGTCTCGTCGTAACGTGGGTGCCGGCCATCGATGCTCGACCGGCGACCACACACAACGAACGGACGGCATGACGGATGACCAGCGATTTCGGGGTGTTCCTCGGCCTGGACGTCGGCAAGGACGCCCACCACGCCGTCGGCCTGGACCCTGCCGGCAAGCGGCTGCACGACGCCCCCCTGCCCAACAGCGAACCCAAACTCCGGGCGCTGTTCGACAAACTCGCCACCCACGGCCCGCTGCTGGTCGTGGTCGACCAACCAGCCACGATCGGCGCGCTGCCGGTCGCGGTCGCCCGCGCCGCCGGCCACCAGGTCGCCTACCTGCCCGGCCTGGCCATGCGCCGCATCGCCGACCTCTACCCCGGCAAGGCCAAGACCGACGCCCGAGATGCGTTCATCATCGCCGACGCCGCCCGCTCGCTGCCGCACACCCTGCGCCCAGTCGACGTCGGCGACGACGCCCTGGCCGAACTGGAGGTGCTGGTCGGCTTCGACGACGACCTGGCCGGCGAAGCCACCCGCATCGGCAACCGCATCCGCGGCCTGCTCACCGGCATCCACCCCGCACTCGAACGCGCAATCGGCCCCAGGATCAGCCACCCGGCCGTGCTGGAGATCCTGTCCCGCTGCGGCGGCCCCACCGGAATCCGCGCCGCCGGACGACGCAAAATCACCGCTATCGCCACCGCGCACGCACCCCGCATGGGCGACAAACTGGTCACCGCGATCCTGACCGCGCTGGACGAGCAGACGGTCACCGTCCCGGGCACCGCCGCAGCCGACACCGTGCTGCCCCGCTTGGCTGACAGCCTGAAAACCATTCTCCAGCAACGCAAACAGGTCGCTGCCGAAGTCGAGGAGATACTCGACACGCACCCTCTTGCCGGGGTCCTGATCTCGATGCCCGGCATCGGGGTCAGGACCGCCGCCCGGATCCTGCTGGAGATCGGCGACGCCTCGGCGTTCAAGTCCTCCGGCCACCTGGCCGCCTACGCCGGCATCGCACCGGTCACTCGCAGCTCCGGCTCCTCGATCAAGGGCGAGCACCCCGCCCGGACCGGCAACCGCAAACTCAAACGCGCGTTCTTCCTGGCTGCGTTCGCCGCGCTGTCCGACCCCACCAGCAGGGCCTACTACGACCGGAAACGGGCTGAGGGCAAGAAACATAACGCCGCCCTGATCTGCCTGGCCCGGCGCCGTTGCGACGTGGTCTACGCGATGCTGCGCAACCGCTCCTACTACCGGAATCCCGAACCCGTCCCCGCCGCAGCCGCGGCTTGACAACGACATAGGGACACCCCCCAGCCGCACAGGCGAATCAGCCTTTGCCGAGTGGATGCTCGCGGTCTCGCGGATGAATCAACCCTGCCCGACGGCATCCGCGATGCTCGCGGCTTCGCGGGCCCCGGCCTCCAGCGTTGAGCAGCTGAACTTCAGCCAAGCACCGACGCCCTCAGGGGTGCCGGATGAGAAGCCCTCCACTGCCGAGCGGTACTCCGAAGCCCGGCGCAGGCAGGCCACCTCGGGCACGGCCAGCCCCTTGGTGTCCAGGCCGGTACCGATCATGGTCAACCGGGCGGCGGCGCGGGCGATGACGCCGCTGACGGAACCGAAGGGGGCCAGGGACAGGAGCTCGCCGTGGACAACGGCGACGAGCACGGGGGCGGGGGCCTTGCTGCCGCCGGCGACGAGGGAGGCGAGCAGCTCCAGACGGGAGCCGCCGACCGAAGGGCGGCCCAGGTCGTCGGCACCGACGAGGTCGGCGGCGGCGAGGACGTGCAGGCGGGCCAGGGCCTGGAGGGGAGCCTTCTGCCAGGTGCCAAGCAGCGGACCGATGGCCTCGGCGACCCTCAACGACCCGGCGAGCACGGGATCGGTGACGGTGCCGGACGGGGGAATCTCCACGGCGCCGCCGTCGAGGGCGGCGGAGGCGCGGGCGGCGCGGACGGAGGCTTCGGCGGCGGTGGTGGGCCAGCCGCGGCGGTTGGCCGGGTGCCGGTGCACCTCGGCGACGGCGTCGCGAGCGGCCTCGACGGCCTCGGCGACACCGGGCAGATCCAGCAGCGGCGCCAGCGGGTCGGTCACGAGCGGCGACCCTACCGGTCGATATGGTCTAGACCTTACGGCACTGGTACGGCAGACCTCGTAGCACTAGGTTCAGCAGCAATACCGCAGGCGATATCCAGGAGGCCACGCACCATGACAGAGTCGTCCGCGTTGGACAACCTGCTCTCCGAGAGCCGGTCGTTCCCGCCCAGCGAGGAGTTCGCCGCTCAGGCCAACGCGACCGCGGCGCTGCAGCAGGAGGCGGACGCCGACCGCGAGGCCTTCTGGGCCAAGCAGGCCGAGCGCCTGACCTGGGCGACCAAGTGGGACCAGGTGCTGGACTGGTCGGGCGCGCCGTTCGCGAAGTGGTTCGTCGGGGGCAAGCTCAACGTCGCCTACAACTGCGTGGACCGGCACGTCGAGTCCGGCCACGGCGAGCAGGTCGCGATCCACTGGGTCGGCGAGCCCGGCGACACCCGCACCATCACCTACGCCGACCTCAAGCGCGAGGTCTCCAAGACGGCCAACGCCCTGCTGTCGCTCGGTCTGACCACCGGCGACCGGGTGGCCATCTACATGCCGATGGTGCCCGAGGCCATCTTCTCCATGCTGGCCTGCGCCCGCCTCGGTCTGGTGCACAGCGTGGTCTTCGGCGGCTTCTCGGCGGAGGCGTTGCGCTCCCGCATCGACGACGCCCAGGCCAAGCTGGTGATCACCACCGACGGCCAGTACCGCCGTGGCAACCCGGTCTCGCTCAAGGCGGCCGTGGACGAGGCCGTGGCCAAGACGCCGACGGTGAACAACGTGCTGGTGGTGCGCCGCACGGGCGGCGAGGTCGAGTGGTCCGACGGCCGCGACCTGTGGTGGCACGACGTGGTGGACGGCCAGTCCGAGGACCACACGCCGGAGGCGTTCGACGCCGAGCACCCGCTGTTCATCCTGTACACCTCGGGCACGACGGGCCGGCCGAAGGGCATCCTGCACACCTCGGGCGGCTACCTCACCCAGGCCTCCTACACCCACTACAACGTCTTCGACCTCAAGCCGGACACCGACGTCTACTGGTGCACGGCCGACATCGGCTGGGTCACCGGGCACAGCTACATCGTCTACGGCCCGCTGTCCAACCGCGCCACCCAGATCGTCTACGAGGGCACGCCGAACACCCCGCACGAGGGCCGGCACTGGGAGGTCATCCAGCAGTACAAGGTCTCCATCTACTACACCGCCCCGACGCTGATCCGCACCTTCATGAAGTGGGGCGAGGAGATCCCGGCCCGCTACGACCTGTCCTCGCTGCGGGTGCTGGGCAGCGTCGGCGAGCCGATCAACCCCGAGGCCTGGATCTGGTACCGCGAGCACATCGGCGCGGGCAAGACGCCGGTGGTGGACACCTGGTGGCAGACCGAGACCGGCGCGATCATGGTCGCCCCGCTGCCCGGCGTCACGGTGGCCAAGCCCGGTTCGGCGATGGGCCCGCTGCCGGGCATCGGCGCGAAGGTCGTCGACGACACCGGCAAGGAGGTCGGCCACGGTGGCGGCGGCTACCTGGTGCTGGACAAGCCGTGGCCGTCGATGCTGCGCGGCGTGTGGGGCGACGAGGAGCGCTTCCGCGAGACCTACTGGGCGCGTTTCGCCGACCAGGGCTACTACTTCGCCGGTGACGGCGCGAAGTACGACGAGGACGGCGCGATCTGGCTGCTGGGCCGGGTCGACGACGTGATGCTGGTGTCGGGCCACAACATCTCCACCACCGAGGTGGAGTCGGCGCTGGTCTCGCACCCGCGGGTGGCCGAGGCGGCGGTGGTCGGCGCGACCGACCCGACGACGACCCAGGCCGTGGTGGCGTTCGTGATCCTGCGTGGCGTCAAGGCTGACGAGGACGCCAAGGCGCTGATCGCCGAGCTGCGCGAGCACGTGTCCAAGGAGATCGGCGCGATCGCCAAGCCGCGGCAGATCCTGGTCGTGCAGGAGCTGCCCAAGACCCGCTCCGGCAAGATCATGCGCCGGCTGCTGCGGGACGTGGCCGAGAACCGCCAGATCGGCGACGTCACCACGCTGGCCGACTCGTCGGTGATGGACCTGATCTCCAGCGGCCTCAAGTCCGGCAAGGCCGAGGACTGACGACCGCTCCGAAACGGCCCGCGCGAACGCCTTCGCGCGGGCCGTTTCGCTGGCGATCAGTTAACATAATGTCAGGGTGAGCCGGGAAGTCTGGTCGGCACGTTGATCGTCGACCGCTGGAGCCGCCCGTGACCCGTTACCTGCGCACCGAGACCGTCGGCGGCCTGATCCTGCTGGTCGCGACCGCCATCGCCCTGCTGTGGGCCAACTCCCCGCTCGCCGACAGCTATCACGCGCTGCGCGAGTTCCAGCTCGGCCCGCTGACCATGGACGCCTGGGCCAAGGACGGCCTGCTGGCGCTGTTCTTCTACGTCGCCGGCCTGGAGCTCAAGCGCGAACTGGTGGTCGGCGAGCTGGCCGACCGCAGGGCGGCGGTGCTGCCGGTGGCCGCGGCCCTGGGCGGCATGATCGTGCCGGCCCTGCTCGCGCTGGCCATCAGCGGTGACGACAAGGCGTGGGCGATCCCGGTCGCCACGGACATCGCGTTCGCGTTGGCGGTGCTGGCGATCACCGGGTCGGGGCTGCCGGCGACGGCGCGGATCTTCCTGCTCAGCCTGGCCGTGGTCGACGACCTCGGCGCGATCGTCGTCATCGCGGTCGCGTTCAGCACGACCTTCAACCTGCTGGCCCTGGGCGCCGCGATCGCTCTGCTGGCCGGCTACTGGTTCCTCCAGCACCGCCGGGTCCGCAGCCCCTGGCTGTACGTGCCGATCGCGGTGGCGACCTGGTTCGCCGTGCACGAGGCCGGCGTGCACGCCACGATCGCCGGCGTCGCCCTCGGCCTGCTCACCCGGGTGAAGGCCGATCCCGGCGAGGCGGAGTCCCCGGCGGTCCGGCTGGAGCACCGGTTGCAGCCGTGGTCGGCGGGCCTCGCGGTGCCGGTGTTCGCCCTGTTCGCGGCCGGTGTGCCGATCGGGGCGGACGCGTTCCACGCGATCGTCACGGACGCGATACCGATCGCCGTGGTGGTCGGTCTGCTGGTGGGCAAGCTGGTCGGTGTCCTGGGCGCGTCGGCGCTGGCCGTGACGACCGGGCTGGCGGCCAAGCCCCGTGGCCTGGGCTGGCGGGACATGGCGGCGGTGGCGATGCTGGGCGGCGTCGGCTTCACGGTCAGCCTGCTGATGGCCGAGCTGGCGCTGACCGGCGAGGCCGCCGACCAGGCCAAGGCAGCGGTGCTGTTGGCTTCGGCGGCCGCGTCGCTGCTGGGCGCGGCCCTGGTTCTTCGGCGGAGTCGGGTGCACCGCACAGCGAACCTCTGAGGGTGCATGGCACGATGACCACCGTGACAGGCCCAGGACAGAACCCGAACGGCCACGGCGCTGGGCTGCCCCCGGTGCCGTCGATCCCGTTGACCGACGAGACGCCCAGCGACGTGGCTGGCGAGCAGTCGGTGGGCGGCCTGATCAAGGACGTGATGACCCAGGTCTCGGTCCTGCTGCGGGCCGAGATCGAGCTGGCCAAGCTCGAGGTCGGAGCCGAGGTCAAGAAGGCGCTGCGGGGCAGCGTGTTCTTCATCGGCGCGCTCACCATCGTGATGTTCAGCCTGTTCTTCCTGTTCTTCGCGATCGCCGAGCTGCTGGCCGACCTCGGCCTGTACCGGTCGGCCGCGTTCGGCATCGTCTGGTTCGCCATGCTGCTGGTCGCCGGCCTGCTCGGCTTCCTCGGCTACCGCAAGGTCAGGCGGCTGCGGGCGCCGGAGCGCACCATCGAGACGATCAAGGACACAGCCGCGGCGCTGAGCCGCCCCGGCGAGCGCTCGTAACCGCCCCGCGACACCGGGCCGTCTCGGCCAACGGCATCCGACTGCACGTCGCCGAGGCCGGCAGCGGCCCGCTCACGCTGATGCTGCACGGGTTCCCCGAGTTCTGGTGGACCTGGCGGCACCAGCTGCCCGCGCTCGCCGCCCACGGCCGCCACGCCGTCGCCGTCGATCTGCGCGGCTACGGCCAGTCCGACAAGACGCCCCGTGGCTACGACGGCTGGACGCTCGCCGGCGACGTCGCCGGGCTGATCAAGGCCCTCGGCGCTCGCCGCGCACACCTGGTCGGCCACGGCTGGGGCGGGGTGCTGGCCTGGACGACGGCGGCGCTGCATCCCCGTCTCGTCGAATCGGTCACGACGATCTCCGCGCCCCACCCGCTGGAGGTCCCGCTGCGGCCCCTGCTGCCGGCCCAGCCGCCGTTCTGGCCGGAGCGCCGACTCGTCGCCGACGACGGGGCCCTGGTCGAACGTCTGCTACGGACCTGGACCGGTCCGCACTGGACGCCCGATCCCGAAGTGCTCAGTCGCACCCGTGAGGCGATGCTGATCCGGGGCGTCCCCCACTCCAGCATGGAGTACTTCCGCTGGGCCTTCCGCTCCCGGCTGCGCGGCGACGGCCGGGAGTTCGCCAAGGCGGTCAGCCGCCCGTTGGAGGCCCCGGTGCTGCGGCTGCGCGGCGAGCACGACGCCCGCACCTCGCCGGCCACCCGGTTCGCGCGGTACCACGTGATCGACGGCGCCGGGCACTTCCCGCAGTGGGAGGACCCGGACGCCGTGACCGCGCTGCTACTCGGCGCAGGAGCCGGTTGACACCGGTCGCACCAGCGACGGAGCCTGCTGCACCACCCGGCTGACCTCGGCGGTGGTCAGGGCGAAGCCGGTCTCCGGATCGTCCACGGCCGCGCCGAACACCACGCCGATCACCTGGCCGTCCGGGTTGATCAGCGGGCCGCCGGAGTTGCCGCTCTTGACGGTGGACCGGATCGTGTAGACGTCCCGGGTGACCTTCTGGGTGCCGTAGATGTCCGGCCCGTTGAGCTGGATGCGCTGCCGGACCCGGGCCGCCCGCGCGGTGTACGGGCCGTCCAGCGGATAGCCGAGCACGATGGCGTCCTGGCCGGAGGTGTAGTCCTGCTGGCTGAACGGCAGCGGCCGGGCGTCGAGGCCGGGCACGGACAGCACCGCGACGTCGGCCTCCGGGTCGTAGTAGACGACGTGCGCGGTGAGCTGGCCGCCGCCGATCTCCACCGACTCGTCGTCGGTGCCGGCGACCACGTGCGCGTTGGTCATCACCCGCTGCGGGGAGATCACGAAGCCGCTGCCCTCCAGCGCCCGCGAGCAGGACGGGGCCCGGCCCCGCACCTTGACCACGCTGGACTGCACGGCCTGCACGACCTGGCTGTTCTGCAGGGCCGTGTCCGGCGGGTCCACGTCGGTGATCGGGGTCCGGGTGAACGGCCCGGTCGCGGTGAGCAGGCCGGCGCTGAGCAGCCGGCTCACGTCGTTGGGCAGCTGCTCGGCCTCGGCCGGCATCAGGTTGTTCACGGTGCCGAGCACCACCGAGCCGCGGATGGCCGCGGCCAGCCCGGGCACCGGCACCGAGGTCAGCGGCAGCGCGAACACCCAGGCCACCACGAAGACCACGGCGCACTGCACCAGCGCGCCCAGCGTGTGGTCGACGCCGGTGAACGGGCCGAGCCGCACGTGCTGGCGGATGGACCGGCCCAGCCACACGCCTAACGTCTCGCCGAGGGCGACCAGCAGCACCAGCGCGCCCATCCAGACCGCGATCCGGGTGACGTTGCTGCTGAAGTTGGACATGATCATCGGCGTCACGATGAGGCCGACCACGGTGCCGCCGAGCACGCCCACGGTGGCCGGCAGCGTGGTGATCAGGCCGTGCCGGGCGCCGGACACCGCGGCGATCACGGCCAGCAGCACCACGACCAGGTCGACCCAGTTCACGCCTGCACCTCCGCGTTCGCCGCCCGCAGCGACTCGTCCAGATCACGCACGTCCGCCGCGTTCCAGGGGCGTTCCCAGCCGGCCAGCCGCAGCAGGCCGGCGAGCAGGCCGGCGGTGAAGCCCCACACCAGCATGCCCGGTGCGGCGAACGCCGGTCCGGTGAAGCCGGAGGGATGCCTCACCCGGAACCGGTTGGCCGGATCGGTCAGGTGGGCGATCGGCACCCGGGCCACCGCCGCCGTCTCGCCCGGGTCGACCACGCGGACCGGCGACGGGCGCTCCCAGTGGGCCAGCACCGGCGTCACCATGAAGCCGGACACCGGCACGAACAGCTCCGGCAGCAGCGCGATCGCCCGCACGCCGTCAGCTTGCACGCCGGCTTCCTCTTCGGCCTCGCGCAGCGCCGTGGCCACCGGGCCGTCGTCGCCGTCGTCGGCGCTGCCGCCGGGGAAGGCGACCTGGCCGGGATGGGAGTTGAGCGTGTCGGCACGCCGGGTGAGCAGCACGTCCGGGCCGTCGACGCCGTCACCGAGCAGCATCAGCACCGCGGCCGGCCTGGTCGGCAGCCCGCTGGGCGGGCGCACCCTGGTCAGCTCGGACGCGTCCAGGCCGGCGGTGGCCTTGACCAGGCCGGACAGCCAGCCCGGCACGTCCGCCGGGTCCACCAGGGGGCCAGGACTCATCCGGTGACACTCCCGTTCGCATACTGCCGCACCGCCTGTTCCACCTGGTCAGCCGTCTCGAAGAAGGCCGGCGTGGCGACCCGCTTCGCTGGGCCGTCCGCTGCAACTACGTAGGTGACCGGAAAGACGTTCGGCTTGCCCAGCGCGTTGGCCACGGATGCGTTCGGATCCCAGACGCTCGGCAGCTTGATCTTGAGCGAGCCCAGCAGATCCAGGCCACCGGCCTGGTCGCTCTGGCTCGGGATCTCGACCAGCAGCACCGGTATCGCCCCAGGTCGGGCCGCATATTCCTGCAACGCCGGGAGCTCGGTGCGGCACGGCACGCACCAGGGCTCCCAGAAGTTGACCAGCATCGGGCCGCCACCGAGGGTGATCTCCGAGCCGTCGGCCATACAGGTGACCTTGACGCCGGCCAGCACGCCCTTGCCCGTGGGCCTCGGTTCATGTGACTGCGGGCAGGCCGGCAGGGCCGCGGTCTGCCGCAGCGCGTTCAGGTCCGGCGTGGGCACGGCCAGGTCGGCCTGGGTGGAGGACTGGCCACGAGGCCAGACGGCGATCGCGGTGGCGACCAGCAGCACCACCACGACCAGGATCCACCGCCACCGGACGGTCATTTGGCCGCGCCGACAGTGTTGTCCTTCTTCTTGGCTTTCTTGGTGGTCTTCTTGGCCCGGACCTGCTCGGCCAAGGCCAGCAGGTGCGGGGCCTCCTCGCCCTTGACCAGCTTCTCCGCCACCGCGGGGTCGGTCGGGCCATCGCCGAAGGAGGGGCAGTCCGGGGCCAGGAAGCAGGCCCCGCAGGCCGGCTTGCGGGCGTGGCAGACGCGCCGACCGTGGAAGATCGTCCAGTGCGAGAGCATCGTCCAGTCCTTGCGGGGGACGAGCTCGCCGATCGCGTGCTCGACCTTGACCGGATCGGTCTCCTCGGTCCAGCCCCAGCGCCGGACCAGCCGGCCGAAGTGCGTGTCAACGGTGATGCCGGGGACGTCGAAGGCCTCGCCGAGCACCACGTTGGCGGTCTTGCGGCCAATGCCGGGCAGCCGGACCAGCTCCTCGAGCGTGCCGGGCACCTCGCCGCCGTGCTTCTCGACCAGCGCCGAGCCCAGGCCCATGATCGAGGTGGCCTTGTTCCGGTAGAAGCCGGTCGGCCGGATCATCTCCTCCAGCTCGACCCGGTTCGCGCCGGCGTAGTCGGCGGCTGTTCGGTACCGGGCGAACAGGGCCGGTGTGACCTCGTTCACACGCTTGTCGGTGCACTGGGCCGACAGGATCACCGCCACCGTGAGGTCCAGCGCGGTGCCGAAGTCGAGTTCGCAGTGCGCGTCCGGGTACCCCTCCTGGAGCGCGCGCGTCATCCGCCGCACTCGGCGGACCAGAGACAGGTTGTTCGCGGCGGCGGTCGGTGGCACTCGCCCAGCGTACGGACACCCACTGACATCGCCGACACGCCGGGGTGACCCCCCAATGCGCGGGCCCGGACGACCATGGGAGAGGATGGGGTCATCATGACTGCCTGGTTGGTGCTCGTCGTACCACTTCTGATCATGTTCTTCGCGCTCTTCATGGAGCGCGTGGAAGCTCGCCTGCGCCATGTTGCCGTGCAGGAGAACGAGGTCGAGGAATTCCTGGAGCAGGCCCGACCGGACGAGGTCAGGGCGCTGTACGGACACGGCATCGGCCGGGCGCTGGAGCTGTTCCGCCTGCGGAGGCTCGGCGGACGCGCCGCACGGCTGCGTCCCCGGCGGACCAGGGGCAACGGGTCCTAGACTGGCACGCTAGTGATCGGCGGCACCGGCCGCCGCGTCTCGAAGGAGGGACGAGGTGGACGAGACCCTGGCCCGGGCGGGCATCTTCCAGGGTGTGGACCCGGCAGCGGCTGAGGCGTTGCTCGTCACGCTGGAGGCAGTCGACTTCCCGCGTGGGCACGTGATCTTCGCGGAGGGTGAGCCGGGCGACCGGCTGTACATCATCCAGAGCGGCAAGGTGAAGATCGGCCGCAAGTCGCCCGACGGGCGCGAGAACCTGCTCAACATCATGGGCCCGTCGGACATGTTCGGCGAGCTGTCGATCTTCGACCCGGGGCCGCGCACGTCGACCGCGACCACCGTGACCGAGGTCCGGGCGCTCTCCATGGGCCGCCCTGAGCTGCGGGAATGGATCAGCAAGCGGCCCGAGATCGCCGAGCAGCTGCTGCGCGTGCTGGCCCGTAGGCTGCGCCGGACGAACAACATGCTGGCGGACCTGATCTTCACGGACGTGCCCGGCCGGGTGGCCAAGGCGCTGCTCCAGTTCGCCCGTCAGTTCGGCAGCCAGGAGGCCGGCCTGCTGAGGGTCACTCACGACCTGACACAGGAGGAGATCGCCCAGTACGTCGGCGCCTCCCGCGAGACCGTGAACAAGGCCCTGGCCGACTTCGCGCACCGCGGCTGGCTGCGCCTGGAGGGCAAGAGCGTGCTCATCCTGGACCCGGAGCGCCTCGCGCGACGCGCGCGGTAATACCGAGCAGATCGAAAGGCCCTCGCCCACCCCGTGGACGGGGGCCTTTCGCTGTCCAACCAGGCACGTTTCCCGCACCCAACGGCCACACTTCAAGATCGCCAACCCGGCTTGGGGGGTCAAGGGGGGCGAAGCCCGCCCTTGCTGGGGGTGTGGGGCGCGAGCCCCACAAGACACGCTGGAGTGATCTCGGTGCGCGCTTTCCGCGGACACAGTCCGCGGATCACAAAAGGCCGGCAGTGGCCCCCGACGCCACTAACCGGCCTTTCGTGTTGCGCGGGCCATCCCCCGACGGGCCGCGCACCCCGTCCCCTCGGCCTCAAGCCCCGAACTCTCGACCGAGGAGGTCGTGCCCGGTCACTGTGACATGGAATGCCCCGCCACGGACAACCGGATTCACTCTCAAGGACTCTGAATTGGGTCTTACGTTGCGGTCGTTCACCCACTCATCGCAACGCCGTGACTACATCGTGACTTACGCCTCCACTCTGGCACGGTCGTACCAGTCTTTGGCATACTGGTACGCATGTCCCAGTCCGCGACCCTCTCCGACTACCGCACGGCACTGACCACTCCCGGCGCCCGGCTGCCGGTGCTCGCCTCCGCGCTGGCCAGGCTGCCGGTCGCGATGATCGGCCTGGCCCTGCTGCTGTACGTGCAGCGCGCCACCGGCTCCTTCGCGACCGCCGGCCTCACCTCGGCCGCCGCGCTGGTCGGCGTCTCAGTCGGGTCCGTGCTGCAGGGCCGCATCATGGACCGGGTGGGTCCGACCCGTCCGCTGTGCGCGACGGCCGGCCTGACGCTGCTGTTCGTGGCGGCCGAGGTGTGGGCGGTCGAGACCCACCAGGCCGAGTGGCTCATGATCGCGCTGGCCTTCGGCATCGGCCTGACTGAGATGACCGTGGGCTCCGCGTCCCGGTCGCTGTGGGTACGGCTGGTCCCGCCCGGCCCGGTCCGCCAGGCGGCCTACGCCTACGAGGCCATCAGCATGGAGGTCTTCTTCATCCTGGGCCCGGGCCTGGCCGGCCTGATGACGGCGCTGCCCTGGGCCGGCACCGGCCTGGTGGCCGGCACCCTGTGCATGGTCGTCGGCGGCCTGGCCTTCGCCCTGACGCCGACCGTCCGCGCCTGGCGGCCCAGCCGGGACGAGCTGCGCCCGGTCAGCCTGCTCGGCGCGCTGGCCAGCCCCGGCATGCGCACGGTGGCGCTGGCCGCGCTGGGCTTCGGCGTGACGATCGGCTTCGTCGAGGTCGCAGTGCCGGCGTTCGCCACCGAGGCGGGCGCGCCGACGATGGGCGGCCTGATGCTGAGCCTGTGGTCGATTAGCTCCGTGGTGTTCGGCGTGCTGTACGGCGTGCGGCCGTGGCCGCGGGCCATGCACCTGCGCCTGCCGGTGCTGCTGGCCGGCTTCGCCCTGCTGATCCTCCTGCTGGCGATCCCGTCCTCGCTGTTCGGCCTGGGCCTGGCCCTGCTGGCGGTGGGCATCCTGATCACGCCGCAGTCGACCGCCCACTCGGCGGCCATCGAGCTGGTCGCGCCGGCCGGCACGACCACCGAGGCGTTCGGCTGGGTGATCACCTCGGTGACCCTCGGCCTGGCCATCGGCCAGTCCACCAGCGGTCAGCTGGTGCAGAACTTCGGCACCAGCTGGTCCTTCCTGGCCGCGGCCGGCGCCGGACTGGTGATCGCCGCGCTGGTGTGGGCGTTCCGGGGCACCGTGAAGCAGTCCACGTTGACCACGGCGGCCCTGGTCAACGTCGAAGAAAAACTGGGTTAGTCAGCGCGACCATCTGCTCGCCCCGCCGCACCTCGACCCGGATCCAGTCGGAGTCGGCGGGGCTGGTCGCGTAGTCGACCGACCCCGCGCCGGTGTGCACCACCCCGGTCTGATTGAGGACCCGGGTCTGCGTGCCCGGCACGCCGTCCACCTCGACGTGGACGGTCACCGGACGGCCCGTGCGCAGCGTCTCCCCGATCCCCGCGCTGCGCCGGCCGTCCGTCACCGCCAACGACAGCTGGACCTGTGCCGACTCGGCGATCCAGGTGTGCCCGGCCTTCAGCCCGGCGAACAGGAACGGCCCGAACAGGTCCTCGGCCAGCACCACGTTGTGCGGCAGGCCCACCACCTGCGGCTCGGCGTGCGCGTCGCTGTCGCCGACCGCCGGGATCCAGCGGCCCTCCCGCAGCATCGCGTCCCAGGCCTGCAACGTCTTCTCGTCGTCATCGGTCCACGGGCCGTTCCACACCTCGATGGCGTCCACGAGGTCGTAGCGGAACTCGAAGGAGCAGCCGATGCACGGCGCGTACGGGTGCGCGGCGACGACCAGGCCGCCGACCGAGTGCACCTCGTCGACGAAGCGCCGGAAGTCGTCAGGCTGGTTGTCCCGGTAACGCCAGTCGATCCAGCGGCCCACCGGCAGGTTCCACGCCGGCCAGTGCCCGGACCGGGTGGTGACCTCCTCGCCGTTGAGGATCAGCAGGTCCTCGGTGGCGTGCCGGCCCCACTGCAACGAGGCACTGGGCGTGTTGTGCTCGGTGGAGACGATGAAGTCCAGGCCGGCCGCACGGGCCGCCGCGACAAGTTCGTCCGGGGTGCGCTTGCCGTCGGAGTAGACCGTGTGCAGGTGGCCGTCGCCGCGATACCAGTCCCGGCCTCGGCGGCGCGCCGGCGCGAACGACGGCGCCGGCTTCACCTCGAACGGCTGGCCGGGCGGGCCGAACCTGAGCGTGATCTCCACGCGGTAGTCGAGGCCCTGCTCGGCCACGGTGTATGGGCCGAGCACGACGTGCCAGGTGCCGCGGTCGATCGGGCCCGGCAGGTAGCCGGGAGTCGCGTCGGAGGCGCTGAGCGTGAACCGGTCGCGGGCCCCGCCGGACCAGCCCCGGAAGCCCCGATGGTTGCCCAGCTCGTGGCCGGCCGGGCCGAACACCCCGAAGTCCAGGGCGTTGCCGAGTTGGCCGGGCGGCACCTGTGGGCGGTCGTAGCTGTAGACCACTGATAACTCGGCGACCCCGTGCGGCACCTCGACCGGCAGGTAGTACCAGTCCGGGGCGCCCGGCTCGAAGCGGCCGGTCACGGTGATCGTCTGCTCGCTGCCGTCCGTGCCGTCCGCGAACGCGATGCCCGGCAACATCTGGCCGGCCGCCAACGCGCCACCCGCGATGAGCAGTGCCCTCCGGTTGATGCTCATGCACGCGACGCTATGCGTCGGAACGTGACCCCGACACCACCACCAGATGAACTGTGTTGCCCGTTAACGGGAACCCGATTTTTGTCAGGGGTGGGTCGTAGCGTCGCCGGCATGGACCTCACCGCCACGACCTCACAGCTGGCGAGCACGCTGGCCGACCTGGTCCGGCTGCTGCCGGCCAAGCTGTACGACCCGGTGCTGGCCGGCGTCCTGATCACCGCGGACCGGGACGGGGTGCTGGTCCGCGGCACCGATCGGGAGCGGGGTGTGCGGCTGCGGTGCGCCGCGACCGTGCACGAGGACGGTCAGGTCCTGGTGCCGGCCAAGCCGCTCGCGGAGACGTTGCGGGCGCTGGACGCCCCGCAGGTGCGGCTGGTGGTCGAGGGATCGCGGCTGGCCGTGCGGGTGCCCGGCGGCCGGTTCGCACTGCCGCTGCTGGAGGCCGATCTGCATCCCGGCGTCGCCGAACCGCCGGCCCGGGTCGGCGAGGTCGACGGCCCGGAGTTCGCCGGCCTGCTGTCGGTGGTGGCGTCCGTCGCCTCCCGGGACGACGCGTTGCCCATGCTGACCGGTGTTCGACTGCGCGGCGGGCCCGACCGACCGCTGTCCATGGTCGCCACCGACCGCTACCGGCTGGCCATCGCCTCGCTGCCGTGGACCGGCGAGGCCGAGGTCGACGCCATGGTGCCGGCGGGTCTGCTGGTGGAGGCGGCCAAGCAGGCCGCGTCGGCCGAGCGGGTCGCCCTGCACGTCGATGGCGACCGGGCCGGCCTGGCGTGGGGCGACTCGGCCATCGTCACCTCGCTGCTCGCCTCCACCCTGCCCGACGAGCGCAAGCTGCTGCCCACCGCCGTCGACGCCACCGTCACCGTCCACGCCGACGCCCTGGCCGGCGCTGTCCGCCGGGTCGGCCTGTTCAGCGAAGGCCGCCAGATCGTGCAGCTGGACCTGGGCGACGGCGAGATCCGCGTGCACGGCGGCGGCCAGCAGGTCGGCGAGGCCGAGGAACTGGTCAAGGCCGAGATCACCGGCGGCCGACCCCGCCCGGCCTATCAGGTCCGCTACCTGTCCGACGCCCTGAAGGCCTTCGCCGGCCAGCAGGTCACGCTCGCGGTGCAGCCGGGCTACCGCGGCACCATGTTCAGCGACGATTCTGGCCGGCTCCGGTACATCGTGGTGCCGATCCGGGCCCAGGCCGGGTGATGCCTCAGAGCGAGCGCAAGTACTCCAACTGAGTGCGCACGGACCATTCGGCGGCGAACCAGAGCGAGCGGTCGACGTCGGCGTAGACGAGCTCGACGACCTGGCGCGGGGTGGCGTCAGGGCCGAGTTGGGCGAGGGCGGCCCGGACCTGGTTGAGGCGCTGTTCGCGGTGGGCCAGGTAGGCACGGGCGGCGGTGCCGGCGTCGGCCAGGTCGGGACCGTGGCCGGGCAGCACGGCGGTGCCGGGCGGCAGTTCGGCGAGCCGGCGCAGGGAGTCCAGGTACGGCCCGAGGTCGTCGGTGACGGTGGTGCCGCGGCCGAGCACGGTGTCGCCGGTCAGGATGGCCGGCGGGGCGTCGTGCTCCAGCCAGAAGCACAGCGAGTCGGCGGTGTGCCCGGGGGTGGCCAGCACCCGGATCTCCAGGCCGGCCTGGGCAAGCACGTCGCCGTCGGAGAGGCCTTCGGAGCCCAGCCGTAGCGTCGGGTCCAGGGCGTACACCGGGGCGTCGACCATCTCGGCGAAGCGCCGCGCGCCCTCGGAGTGATCGGGGTGGCCGTGGGTGAGCAGGATGGTGCTGACCGGCCCGTGCGCGGCGACGAGGCCCAGGTGCCGCTCGTCGTCCGGCCCGGGGTCGACGATGACGCACGCCTCGGAGTCGGGGGCGCGCAGCACCCAGGTGTTGGTGCCGTCGAGCGTCATCTCGGACGGGTTGTCGGCCAGCAGCACACCCGCGGTGGGCGTGACCGGGCGCAGGACGCCGTAGGCGGGGTGCTCGGCGCGCTCGCCGACGGCGGGACGGTCGCTCATCGGCCGGCCACGTCGTCGTCGGGGCCGGGCGCGAGGTCCAGGGAGGCAGTGGCGTAGGCGGGATCGTCGGGCAGCACCGCGTGCAGCTTGTTCCCGCGCCTCACCACCTTGGGAATGATCTTGTCGGTGGTCGGCCGGTCGATCGCCATGGCGGCTGCCACGGTGCCGGCCTCGCGCAGCTCGGCCAGGGTCATCCAGGTCGGCGGCAGCAGCCCGACCCGGCCGGCCTTCCAGTCGTCGATGGCGTCCTGGGGACGCTGCCAGGCGGCGTGGTCGGCCTCGCTGGTCTGCCCGTCGGCCCGCTGGCCCTCGGGCAGCACGGCCAGGAAGAAGCGGGTGTCGTAGCGCCGCGGCTCCTCGGCCGGCGTCACCCAGTTGGCCCACGGCCGCAGCAGGTCGGCCCGCAGCACCAGGCCGGCGTCGGCCAGGAACTGGGCCAGCGACACCTCGCGGTTCACCAGGGCCTGCCGCACGTCGGCGTACTTGGCGGTGTCGGCCACTACGGAGACGTCGTCTTTGCCGGCCAGCAGCACGCCGGACTCCTCGAACGTCTCGCGCACGGCCGCGCACACCAGGGCCCGGGCCATGGTCGGGTCGCAGCTGAACTTGCGGCCCCACCAGGCTGGCTCGGGGCCGCCCCAGGCGACCGAGGTGTCCGCGTCGCGGCGGTCCACGCCGCCACCGGGGAACACCGTCATACCGCCGGCGAAGGCCATACCGGTGACCCGCCGCAGCAGGAACACCTCCAGGCCGGCGGCGCCCTCGCGGACCAGGGCGACGGTGGCCGCGTCCTTGGGCGTCGCGGGCGGGTTCGGCGGGGTGGCCGGCACCATCGCCTCGGGCAGCGTCAGTTCCTCGGGCAGCTGTGGCACGTCCACGAGCCTAAGGGCGAACGGCCCTCTCCTCCCGTGGAGAATCATCACGTGGACGACCAACTGCGCGTGGGACTCATCGGCGCCGGCCCCTGGGCCACCACCGTGCACGCACCGGGCATCGCCGATCACCCCGGCACCCGGCTGGCCGCGGTGTGGGCCCGCCGCCGGGACGCCGCGGACGAACTGGCCGGTCGCTACGGCGCCGAGGTCGCCGACGACCCGGACCAGCTGATCGACCAGGTCGACGTGGTGGCCGTGGCGGTGCCGCCGGGCGTGCAGGCGGAGCTCGCGCTGCGGGCCGCCCAGGCCGGCAAGCATCTGCTGCTGGAGAAGCCGATGGCCGGCACGGTGGAGGAGGCCCGCCGGCTGGCCGGGGCCGTCGCCGACAACAACCTGGCCTCGTTGCTGATGCTGACCCTGCGGTTCTCGCCCGAAGTGATCGACTGGCTGGCCGAACTGGGCAAGCTCGGTGGCTGGACCGGCGGCAGCGTGCAGTGGCTGTCCGGCGCGCTGCTGGGCGGCAAGTACGCCGGCTCGCAGTGGCGGCAGGACCAGGGCGCGCTGCTCGACGTCGGCCCGCACGCCTTCGACCTGCTCGACGCGGCGCTCGGCCCGATCTCCGAGGTGCTCGCCGTGCACCGCGCGGACAACGACCTCTGGCACCTGATCCTGGGCCACGCCGACGGCGCCAGCAGCACCGCAACGCTGTCCATGCGCCTACCGACCCAGCCGACCGTGGTCGAGTTCTCGGTGTACGGCGCCCGCGGCCATCGCACGCTCGCTGCCCGCCAGACGCCGGCCCAGCAGGCCTACACCGCGATGCTGGACGATTTCGTCGCCATGGTGCACAGCGGCCTGCGCACCCACCCCTGCGACGCCCAGCGCGGCCTGCACCTCCAGACCATCCTCGACCAGGCACTCCTCAAGCTGTCCTGACGCTCGGAAGGGGGCATTCCTGGCGTTGAACGCCAGGAATGCCCCCTTCCGAACACAAAAACAGGGATTACTGCTCGCGCTGGGCGAGTTCCTCGTGCAGCTGGCGGAGCAGGTCGCGCTCCACGTCGCTGAGCTTGTCCTCGGCGATCGGCTTGTAGTCGACCAGCCCGAGCGCGGACGGGTCGGCGGAGGGCTCCAGCACCGGCGGCTGCGGGGCGGACTTCTCCACCGCCACCGGCTCGACCACCTCGACCGGCTCGACGACCGGGGCCGCCGGCACCGGCTTGGCCTGGGCGTGGGCGACCGGCTTGATCGGCACCACCGAGGCCGTGCCCTTGGCACGACGGCCGCCACCGGAGCTCGGCGCGGCCGCGTGCTGGCCCGATAAGTTGATCGGCTTGGCGTCCGCGGCGGCCAGCTGGTGGTAGTCGCTGCGGTCGGCGCCGGTCTTCAGCACCTCGACCACGGCCCGGATGCCGGCCTCTTCGAGGGCCTGGCCGATCCGGTACGCCGTGGCCGGCGCGAACCCGTCCGGGCCGATCTCGACCAGCACCACCCGCTGCGGCACCGCGCCCGGCGTCGCACCGGCCGGGGTCACCCGCCACACCGCGGACACCGTCTGCACGCCGATCAGGAAGTCGACCACCGGCGCCAGCGCCGCACCGACCCCGGCGCCAGCGTCCGGTTCGTAGCTGAACCGGTGCGGCGGGGCGTACCAGGTGTCACGGACCTTGAGCCGGTCGGCCAGCGCCGGATCGGACCGGGACTGGTCCAGCAGCGCCCGCAGCTGGCCGTTCTCGGCCGGGGTCACCGGCACGCCGCCGGCGACCAGGCAGCCGACCAGCAGCTCGACGGCCCGGTCCGACTCGGCGATGGCCACCAGCTCGCGGGCCGAGGTCAACGCGTCGTCATCGACCCGGCCAGCCATCCGGAGCAGGATGTCGTGCAGCCGATCGGGCAGTCCGTCCCCAGTCGCGACGTCCGACACGACGGGTCTCCTTTCAGGCGTGGGCGAGATCGGCAGCGCCGAAGCACAGCAGTTCGGACACGTCGAGCGCGAGGCGGTGGTAGGGCGGCAGCTCGAAGTCCGGCGCCAGCACCTCGACGCACGGCTCGTGCTCGCCCAGCGCCCGCAGCATGCGCTGTAGCTCGCCGGCCAGGCGGTGCTGGTCGGCGATCGCCGTGACCAACACCACGCGGTGAGTCCGACCGTCGGGGGCGTGCCGCCACGCGCAGCGCACCTCGCCGAGGCCCTCACGGCCGCGAAGGGTCGCGCCGAGCACCACACCCACCTGGTCGCCGCTGGCGATCTCGTGGGCGGGCTCGGCGGTGAAGGTGTACGCCGGCTCGGGGGCCGTGCCGATGCCCAGCACGGAGCTGGTCAGTGCGGGGTCGGCGCCGATCCCGCGCAGCAGCACGTGCTCGTCGGCGGTCAGGCCGACCCGGTCGTGCAGCAGGGCTCGGGGCAGGGCGCGGCCCAGGACCGGCATCGCCCCGCTGGCCAGCCAGTCCCGAAACCGCCACAGCTGGTCGTCGGACAGCCGTCCGGCCAGTCTCAGCAGCAGCTCATGCGCGTTCAGCTCGGCGTTGTCCGGCACGCCCACCGCCCCTTCCAGGTGGCGAAGGTGACACTCGGTCTAGCAGACCAGGAAGCGCCACCATAGCGCCACCCGAACGGGGGACAGAATTAGCCGATTTCGACGATCAACTCGACCTCGACCGGTGCACCGAGTGGCAGCTCGGCCACCCCGACGGCGGAACGGGCGTGCTGCCCGGCCTCGCCGAAGACCTCACCGAACAACTCGGACGCCCCGTTGACCACGGCCGGCTGGCCGGTGAAGCCCTCGGCCGACGCGACGAAGCCCACGACCTTGACGATCCGGGTGACCGAGTCCAGGCCGATCAGCGCGTCCACCGCCGCCAGCGCGTTCAGCGCGCAGGTGCGGGCGTAGCCCTTGGCCTCGTCCGGCCCGATCCCGCCGCCGACCTTGCCGGTCGCCGGCAGCGCGCCGCCGACGAACGGCAGCTGGCCGGAGGTGTAGACCAGCGAGCCGGTGCGCACGGCCGGCACGTAGGCCGCGACCGGCGCGGCCACCGCCGGCAGCTCGATGCCCAGCTCCTTGAGCTTCGCCGACCAGCTCACGCCGCCTCCTTCGTCGGCAGCGCGAGCGCCGCTACTGTGCTGGAAGGTTCGCTCGCAAGCTCGCTCACGCCTTCTCCCTCTTGAGATAGGCGACATGCTGCTCGCCGCTCGGGTTGGTCAGCACGGTCACCAGCTCCCAGCCGTCCTCGCCCCACTGGTCGAGGATCTGCTTGGTCGCGTGGATCAACAGCGGGACCGTGGCGTACTCCCACTTAGTCATGCCGGCAGCCTAACCGGCACGCTATTTTCGATCACGTGGAGACGTGGCGGATCATCGCGACCTGCCTGGCCGCCTTCGGCGGCATCATCATGACGCTGCTGATGACCGGCAAGACGCGCGACCGACGGGACAGCACCGCGGGCGACATCGCCCGGGTCGCGGCGTGGTCGTCGCTGTTCTTCGCGGCGCTCTGCCTGCTGATCGCGGTGGCGCTGCCGGCCACGGTGGTCTGGGGCATCGTGGCCGCCCAGTACATGATCCTCGTGCTGATACATCACATTGGGTAACGGTCACAACCGAGCGCAACCGCCTAGGCGGCCGCCTAGGCTGGACGCCGTGACCACACCCATCGTCGGCTGGACCGAGGAGCTCACCCGCGCCCGGTTGCACGTGGTCACCGGCAAGGGCGGCACCGGCAAGACCACCGTGGCCGCGGCGCTGGCCATCGCGCTGGCCACCGGTGGCCGGCGAGTGCTGCTCATCGAGGTCGAGGAGCGGCAGGGCATCGCCCAGCTGTTCGACCGCGCGCCGCTGCCCTACTCCGAGGAGCGCATCGCGTCGGCCCCCGATGGCGGCGAGATCCGGGCACTCGCGGTGGACGCCGACGCGGCGTTCATGGAGTACCTGGCCATGTTCTACAACCTGGGCTTCGCCGGCCGGACGCTGCGCCGGATGGGCGCGATCGAGTTCGTCACCACGCTCGCCCCGGGGCTGCGGGACGTGCTGCAGACCGGCAAGGTCAAGGAGTGCGTGGGCCGCACCGACGACGCCGGCCGGCACATGTACGACCACGTGGTGCTGGACGCGCCGCCGACCGGTCGGGTGGTGAAGTTCCTCGACGTCACCAAGGCCGTGCAGGACGTGGCCAAGGTCGGGCCGATCCGCGGCCAGAGCGAGGGCGTGGTGCGGCTGATGCACTCCGGCGACACCGCCGTGCACCTGGTGACGCTGCTGGAGGAGATGCCGGTCCGGGAGACCCTGGACGCGGTGGCCGAGCTGGACGGCGCCGACCTGCGGCCGGGCGCGGTGTTCGTGAACCGGGTGCGGCCGGCCCGGCTGGCCAACCGCTCCGTGGCAGCCGCGGCCGGTGGCCGGGTGGACGCCGAGCGGCTGCGGGCCGGTCTGGCCGCCGCCGGCCTCGCGCTGGCCGAGGACGAGGTCCAGGGGCTGGTCGAGGAGACCGTGGACCACGCGGTGCGGGTGCGGGCCGAGCAGCGGGCCCGCGAACTGCTGGCCGAGGCCGACCTGCCCGCCGTGGAGCTGCCCGAGCTGGTCGACGGCGTCGACGTCGGCGCGCTGTACGAGCTGGCCGAGACGCTGGTCGACCAGGGGGTCCGCTGATGCCGGCCAAGCTGCACGTGGACAAGCTGCTGGACGACCCGGCGACCAAGGTGATCGTCTGCTGCGGCTCCGGCGGCGTCGGCAAGACCACCACCGCTGCGGCGCTGGCCGCGCGGGCGGCCGAGCGCGGGCGGCGCACCGTCGTGCTCACCATCGACCCGGCCCGGCGGCTGGCGCAGTCGCTGGGCCTGCGGGAACTGGACAACACCCCACGCCAGGTGGCGGTCGAGGGCTTCGACACCGACGACCGGCTGCACGCGATGATGCTGGACATGCGCCGCACGTTCGACGACATGGTGCTGTCGCACGCGGGGCCGGACCGGGCCGAGCAGATCCTGGCCAACCCCTTCTACCAGACCATCTCCTCGTCCTTCTCGGGCACGCAGGAGTACATGGCGATGGAGAAGCTGGGGCAGCTGGCCGCGGACGGATCGTGGGACCTGATCGTGGTGGACACCCCGCCGAGCCGGTCGGCGCTGGACTTCCTGGACGCCCCGCAGCGGCTGTCCACGGTGCTGGACGGGCGCATCATCCGGTTGCTGTCGGCGCCGGCGCGGGCCGGCGGCCGGGGCCTGCTCAAGCTGGTCGGCGCCGGATTCGGGCTGTTCACCAAGGCCATCTCGACGATCATCGGCGGGCAGCTGCTGGCCGACGCCTCGGCGTTCGTGCAGGCCTTCGACAGCATGTTCGGCGGCTTCCGGGAGCGGGCCCAGAAGACCTACCAGCTGCTGCGCTCGCCGGGCACCGCGTTCCTGGTGGTGGCCGCGCCGGAGCCGGACGCGCTGCGGGAGGCGTCCTACTTCGTGGAGCGGCTGGCCGCCGAGTCGATGCCGCTGGCCGGGCTGGTGGTCAACCGGACCCATCCGGTGCTGGCCAAGCTGCCGGCCGCCCGGGCCCTGGCCGCCGCCGACGAGCTGGACCGGGGCAACGAGGCGCCGCTGGCCGCCGCTGTGCTGCGGCTGCACGCCGACCGGGTGGCCGTGGCGACCCGGGAGCAGCGGCTGCTGGCCCGGTTCACCAAGGCACACCCGTCGGTGGCCGTCACCGGGGTGCCAGCGCTGGCCGAGGACGTGCACGATCTGGCCGGCCTGCGGGAAATCGGCCGCCGGCTGGCTGGTGAGTGAAAGCGCGCACGCTCGTTTCGCCGACGGCGGGATAACCGCCGACGGCGAAATCCGCGTGGAACTTTCGACTATTTTTGAGCCCGCAACAAAGGGCTTCGATCAACTGACCTTGTACTCGTCAAGATCGGCATGTTCGCGCCGCGCCGACTCCAGCAACTCGAACCACGAGTCCACATCTGGTCGACGACGGAGCAGAGCCCTGCGCTCACGCTCGGTCATTCCGCCCCACACGCCGAACTCGATGCGATTGTCGAGCGCCTCGGACAGGCACTCGGTCCGCACCGGACAGCTCAGGCAGATGACCTTGGCTTTGCGCTGCTCAGCCCCGCGAACGAACAGCTGCTCCGGATCCTCGTCGCGACACGAGGCGTTGACACGCCAATCCCCCTGAACGAACTGCATGACCCCCGCTCCCCTACGTCTCGTCCAAAAACCGATACCCCCCGGTACCGGGTGCCGTAGGCTGACCGCGGGTGCGGACTGTCCTCCGGCGTTGTCATGAGACGTTGACGGACTGTAGAGCCATCTGGTTCCCCTGCCAACACCGGGTTACCCGAATGTGAGCTTCACCCACCCAAAGTGGTGAATGAACGTCGCGGTGAGCGCTCACACCGGAGCACCACGTGATGACGCGTACTGTGGCTGTCGTGCGTGTCGGCAACGGTCTCGTGAAGTTGGTCGGTTTGTGCCTTTTGGCCGGTGTTCTGGTCGCGGGCATGCTCTTCCCCACCGTCGGGGCGCTCGGCGTGGTGTCCAACCGCGCGAGTGACACGGTGGACGCCACATCGTCGGACCTGGTCACCACCGACCCGCCGCTGATGTCCGTGGTCGAGGACAAGAACGGCACGCCGATCGCCTACCTCTATCAGCAGTATCGGGTGAACACGCCGGCCGACCAGATCTCCCCGATCATGAAGGCGGCCATCGTCGCCATCGAGGACCGGCGCTTCTACCAGCACGCCGGCGTCGACTGGCAGGGCACCTTCCGCGCGCTGCTGACCAACCAGGTCAACGGCGGCGTGACCCAGGGCGCGTCCACCATCACCCAGCAGTACGTGAAGAACTACCAGGTGCTGGTGGCCGGCCGGGGCGACAAGACCGCCCAGGAGCAGGCCCAGGCCCAGACCGTGGCCCGCAAGCTCAAGGAGGCCCGGGTCGCGCTCCAGCTGGAGAAGAAGCTGTCCAAGGACGAGATCCTGGCCCGGTACCTCAACCTGGTCACCTTCCTCGGCCAGGTGGACGGCGTCGGCACCGCCGCCCAGGTGTTCTTCAACACCACCCCGGACAAGCTCACCCTGCCGCAGGCCGCGCTGCTGGCCGGCGTGGTGAACAACCCGATCAGCTACGACCCGTGGCAGCACCCCAAGGCCGCCACCGACCGCCGCAACGCCGTGATCGACGCCATGGAGTCCACCGGCAAGATCACCAGCGACATCGCCAACGCGGCCAAGAAGACCGACCTGGGCATCGGCCCCGAGCCCCATCTGCCCGGCAGCGGCTGCGTCGGCGTCGCCCCGGAGGTCGGCTTCTACTGCGACTACGTGCAGGGCTACCTCCAGGAGGCCGGGTTCACGCCGGACCAGCTCAAGACCGGCGGGTACGTGATCAAGACCAACCTCGACCCGGACGCCTCCAAGATCGCCAAGACCGAGGTCGAGAAGAACGTGCCCAAGACGGCCAACGGCATCGCCAACACCATGGTGATCATCAAGCCGGGCTCCCAGAGCCACGACGTGGTGGCCATGGTGGCCAACCGCGACCTGGGCGTGGACGCCGCCGCCGGGCAGACGCTGACCAACCTGCCCGCCGACGTCAGCGACAACTTCGGCGCCGGCTCGATCTACAAGCTGTTCACCGCCGCCGCCGGCATGGAGAAGGGGCAGGTCGGCCTCAACACGAGCATCCCCAACCCCAACTACACCTGCTTCCCGATGCCGATCCGCAACAGCAACACGCCGCCGTACTGCCTGAAGAACGACGACGTGACCAACGTGGACCCGATCACGCTGCACGGGGCGCTGGCCATCTCGCCCAACACCTCGTTCACCAAGGTCGAGCTGGACGCCGGCATGCCGGCGGTGCTGGACATGGCCTCCCGGCTGGGCATGCGCAAGACCATGCAGACCAACCAGGCCGGCCAGACCCCCGATCCCAGCCAGCAGAGCGAGCTCTACAACCAGCCCCAGAGCCAGTCGTTCCTGAACGGGCCGGCCTTCACCCTCGGCGTGAGCCCGGTCAGCCCGATGGAGCTGGCCAACGTCGGCGCGACCCTGGCCAGCGGCGGCATGTGGTGCCCGCCCAACCCGATCGCCAGCGTCGTCGACCACACCGGCAAGGCGGTGCCGATCAACGCGCCGGCGTGCGAGCAGGTGGTGAACAAGGCGCTGGCCGACTCGCTGCTCAACGGCATGAAGGACGACACCACCGCCGGCACCTCGACCACGGCCGCCCGCAACGCGCACTGGACTCGCCCGCTCTCGGCCAAGACCGGCACCACCGACTCCAGCGAGTCCGTCGGTTTCCTCGGCATCATGGGCAACTACGCGGCGTCGTCGCTGGTGTTCAACGACGGCTCCAAGCCCGAGCCGATCTGCGGCACGCTGCCGATCCGTACCAGCAAGAGCTGCGGCGGCAACCTCGGCGCCTTCGGTGGCGTCATAGCCGCGCCGCCGTTCTTCAACGCCTTCAACCAGATCCTCGGCAGCTCCGCGGCTCCGCCGGTGCCCAACGCCGACCCGAGCTACCTGGACAAGGCCAACCACGGGCCGGCCATCCCGTACGTCGTCGGCAAGAACGTCGGCGACGCCACCAACGCGCTGAAGGCCGCCGGCTACGGGGCCGTGCAGACCGCCGACTTCAACTCCACCGCCCCCAAGGGCACCGTCGTCGGCCAGACCCCCATCGGCTCGGCCTCCCGCAGCCAGGGCATCACCCTGTACGTGAGCACCGGCTTCGTGCCCCAGGCCCCGGGCGCGACCTCACCGGCGCCGACAAGCGCCTCGACACCAGGCGGCTGACCGTGCGGAAAAAGGGGCCGGGAGCTTTTCGCTCCCGGCCCCTTTTCTTTTCCGGTGTCAGCAGTGGTAGAGATGCGCCTTCACGTCGGCCGGCGAGCCGGTGTTGATGTAGTAGTCGGGAAAGTAGCCGTCGAGATTGCCGTCAGCCAGGATCCAGATGTTGTCACCGCCGACGCTGTCGCCGTAGGTGTAGCAGTGCAGCGGAACGATGTCGCCGTTGCTGATGGTCCCGGTGAGCACCGTGGAGCAACTGTAGCTGGCGCAGGAGTACTCGCTCATGGTCGCCGTGCCCCCGGGAATGGAGGTGGCGGTGGAACACCATTCGGCACTGATACCGGCGCCGCAGTGAACATAGGCGCCAGTCAACGGCGCCGCCGACGCGACGCCGGACAGCAGACCCGTCGCCAGCGTGGCACCAGCGAGCACAGCCGCAACCTTCACAAATCTACGATTCATCCCAAACAAAGCGAACACCCCCATATTGTTTTCCCACCTACGTAGCCTTGTTCACGCACTACACACAATTATCTGCCATCACGAACGGCGAGTCGCCGGAAACGGAATCGACCCCCGCCGGCCCACCCGTCCACATCGCATCACTTTCCCAATGTCACAGTTCGCGCCACCTGAACGTTGTTCACATATGCCGGCAATCCTCCCAGACAATCGGCGTCGACCATGTCGACCCGATCGTTCGGACCGGTGACACCGGAGTACTTGACGCAGAGCCGTACCGCGGCCTGCTCGTAGAATCCACCGTTGGACTCACCGTCCCAGACGATCGACACTCGTGCGACAAACGAACCAGCGGGATCCTGCGAGCTGTCGAGCACGGTGACCGCACCCGACTTGAAGCCGACGGGGAGCGACTTCAGCGTGTCCGCAAACGCTTGCGTACGCAACTGCGTGCCCAGCGACTCCCGCACTCGCGCGGCGGCGTCACGCGCTCCGCTCGTCGCCTTGTCAATCGCGTCGGACTCAGCCTGCGCGGGACCAGCCCCACAGCCGACGAGCCCGAGCGCCAGGACGAGAAGAAGCGGCACGCCAATCCTCACAGCTACTCTCCCATAACCAGCAGCGTATTATCGGCCACGCCAGCATATACGGCCGCGCCACCGACAGTGGGGTGCAACGACTGCCCGGAAATCGGCACCCCACCAGCCGTCAGATGCGGGTCGTCACCCCTGGTCAGGTTGAAGACCAGCGGGTTGATCTGCTGATCGTCACCACATATCGACCTGTTCTAGAAGTCGTGCCGCGGGTCGGAAAACGTGACGTCGACCCCAGCGTTCTGCTGATGAGTCGCGGCCGTGTTCATGGCGTTGTCCATCAGGTCGGCCATCTGGTTCAGCCACGGCGCCTCGGCCGTGCCGATGCCGGCGAGACACTGACCGCCGTTGTCGAAGAAATCGGGGTATCCCATCAACAGGATCTTCGCATGTGGCGCCAAGAGATGGATCTGCGCCAGCACCGATTCGACTCGTGGTTCGACCTGATTGTTGATCCGATCGGGTTCAGCCTGCGACAGCGGTGCGGTGTCGCCGTCGAGCGTCGAGTCCTGACAGACCTGAACGGACAAGATGCACTGCATGAGAACGTCGATGAATTTCGCGTCATTGCCGCCGATCGACAGGGTCACCAGGGACGTGTACTGGTCCAGATACCCTTGACGCAGTTGCGCGCCCTCATAGTACTGCCCATCGCCGTTCGGCAGCATGTTGGTCGTCCAGGCGCCGCTGCACGCGGAACTGTGATAGTCGAGTGTTGGATCGAAATCGTCCGCGCGAGTGCGGCCACGCCCGGCGCCGGGGCCTTTCCGCTGGACTGCGTCATGTTGTCGGAGCTGGTGACCGCGAGACCGCCCGAAGTGGACAGCTGCGCGTCGGCCGCGGTGTTCACGGCCTGCCAGCCGGCCGGCAGCGCGGTCTTCGCCACGGCCTGCTTCGCGTCCTGCCCCTGGACGAACAGCTTGCCCGCGACCTGGTGCAGCTGCACGGAGTCCCGCTTCACCGTGGTGAGCAGGCTGTCCTTGCCGCTGACAATCCGGTGCAGCTGAGTGTCCTTCTCGGTGCGCACCTCGTAGCCGACCCCACCCTGCGCGTCCATGCCGAGGCGGAACGGGGTGCCGTGGGTCTCCAGCAATTGGTGCTCGCCGCCGCGGCCGTCGACCGAGACCACCAGGGATCCCTTGGCCGCCACCACATCGCCCTTGACCGGCACGGACGAGGTGACCTGGCCGTCCGCGTCCACGGAGCGGGTGATCTTCCCGGTCGCCGCGTCCACCGTTATCAGGCGGGAGACGTACTTGCTGCCGGCGTAGAGGTTCTCCGTGACGACCGCGTCCTCGCCGGTGCCACACCCCGGGTTGTAGTAGGCCAGCGACGCCCTGATCGGCAGCTTCGTCACCGAGCCCGAGCTCAGGTCGACGATCGCCACCAGACCGCCGCGCTGGAAGCCGTCATCGCTGTTGACCATCTGGCGCGGCGCGTACACCACCACCGCGCGGCTGCCCGAACCCGTCACGCACGAGTCCGCGATCCACTGGTCGGTCTCGGTGCCGGGCTCGGACAGCGTCGCCGCCGTGCGCCACGTGTAGCCGTCCTTGGCATCCGCGACCAGGACGTGCAGGCCGGTGCTGTCACCGTCGGTGGTCACCGCCCGGTCGTTGGCCGACCGCCAACCCTTGGGCAGCACCTGGTCCCGCTGACTGTCCGGAATGGACGCTGTTGACGTCGGCGGGGACGCGCTCGTGGTCGGCGGGGCCGCCGCCGCGTTGGCCACCGGAGCCGTCGCGACGGCCAGCGCCACGCCGGCGGCCGCGGCCAGAGCGATTCCGCGTCTGGACATACATCTCCCACACATCCTTGCAGGCCAACGAATTCGGCCAGCATCGACCGCGAGAACCAGTCAGCTGGGAGAAACCGCGCACGGGCGTGCGACGGCGCCGAACATCGTTGACCTTCCGCCCCTGTGTGCCTCAACCGGGCACACCCAAGGGGGACCGTAACCAATCGATCACGGAACAGGCGATAGGCCAACCCGGCGACACCGGCATCGCACCAAAAAGGACAATCAACTACCTAAAGGGCGAAGTGAATCACTGTCCGTGACGACGGTTCGGGCGACGCCCAGGTACCAGTCGTTCGACTCGGGATTCGCGTCGAACAGAATCCGACGCTGGATCGGCCGGCCGACGGCGACAAAACGTCGCCGTCGGCCGGCGCGACGGTCGTGCGGCGGTTGTGCACACTGGACAACGACAGCCGGATACCGTTGCCCGACAAGGAAACCGCAGTCAACAGACCCGGCGGCGGACCACCCACGGCAGCGCGAGCTCGGACAGCTCGTGCACCGTGAACGGCGCCTCGGGCACGTCAGCCCAGCAGCTTGGCCCGCACGGCGGCGGCCACCCGGCCGCCCTCGGCCCGACCCGCCACCTTGGCGTTGGCGGTCTTCATGACCTGGCCCATCTGCTTCTGCCCCGGCTGCTCGCCCGACTGCTCGGCCACCTCGGCGATGGCCTGCGCCACCAGCTCGGCCAGCTCGTCATCGGACAGCTGCGCCGGCAG
Source organism: Kutzneria sp. CA-103260 (assembly GCF_018263855.1). GTDB lineage: Bacteria > Actinomycetota > Actinomycetes > Mycobacteriales > Pseudonocardiaceae > Kutzneria. Next base: position 8,526,162 of record NZ_CP073318.1, read on the forward strand.
ATACGCCTTGAGCACCTCGGCCTCGGCCAACTCGGCGTCGGCCTGCTCCGGGCGACCAGCGCCGGAGAACGCCTCAGCGGCCTCGTTGCGCTTCTTCACCTCACGGGTCAGCACCTTGAGGACTTCCTCATCGGACAACTCCCGCGCGACCTTGCCGGCCACCTCCTCGGTGGTCACCGCGGCCAAAGCCATCCGCAGGGTCGCGACCACCGTGGTCTGCCGGCCCTTCATCGCCGCGGTCAGATCGCTCCGCAGCCTCTCCTTCAACTCCGCCATGAGCGCAAACGCTACTCCGACGGGCGGCCCGACCCCGATCGAGTAAACGGCCGTACCCTGGAGGCGTGAAGACGTTCGGTCGGATAGTCCTGGGCACGGCCGCCCTCGGAGCTGCCACAGTCGGCTACGCCGCCGCCATCGAGCGGACCCGGTGGACCCTGCGCGAAGCCACCGTCCCGGTGCTCGCCGAAGGCGCGCCCCCACTGCGCGTGCTGCACATCTCCGACCTGCACATGATGCCCGGCCAACGCTCCAAGCAGCGCTGGGTCGCCGAGCTCGCCAACCTGGCGCCCGACCTCGTCGTCAACACCGGCGACAACCTCGCCCACCGGCACGCGGTGCCCGGTGTCGTGCGGGCTCTCGGCCCCCTGCTCGACCTGCCCGGTGTGTTCGTGTTCGGCAGCAACGACTACTACGCGCCCAAGCCCAAGAACCCGGTGCGCTACCTGCTGCCCAAGGCCCGCAAGAAGCGCATCCACGGCATCCCGCTGCCCTGGCGCGACCTGCGCGCCGCCTTCGTCGAACACGGCTGGGTCGACCTCACCCACAGCCGCCAGACCTTCACCGTCGCCGACCAGACCATCGTCGCCGCCGGCCTCGACGACCCCCACCTCAAGCGCGACCGCTACGAAGACATCGCCGGCCAGCCCGACCCCACCGCCGCCCTCCGGCTCGGCGTCACCCACTCCCCCGAACCCCGCGTCCTCGACCTGTTCGCCGCCGACGGCTACGACCTCGTCATGGCCGGGCACACCCACGGCGGCCAGCTCCGCATCCCCGGCTACGGCGCCCTCGTCACAAACTGTGAGCTGGATCGCAACCGCGCCCGCGGCGTCTCCCGCTGGGGCGCCCACACCTGGCTCCACGTGTCCGCAGGCCTCGGGACCTCGCCATATGCGCCCGTCCGCTTCGCCTGCCCGCCGGAGGCCAGCCTGCTCACTCTCGTGCCCCGCAGCAACGGCGCAGGTCAGGACGGGTCCGGCCGCCAAAGTAGGACCCGATTCGGAGCTGGCGCAGACATCCGCTAGACTTCTCCTCGTTCGATCAACCGGGGTGTGGCGCAGTTTGGTAGCGCGCTTCGTTCGGGACGAAGAGGTCGCAGGTTCAAATCCTGTCACCCCGACCAGGTCAGGGGCTGTCCGCTGGAGAGCGGACAGCCCCTGACCTGTATCTGAGCGACTACGACTCCCCAGCGGGAACAGCCGATCCGTCGGTGTTGCCCGTGGCCGACCGCAGACCGCATCTGGTTCCCGTAGATCAGCTCAGCCACCTACGTCCCGCGAGGTCTACTCAATCAACGTGCCGTCATCTGACAGCCGCGGACAATCAAGACCTCAAACCCATTCTGCAGCAGCGCCTTCCTGGCATTGTCGACGGCGATATGGTCGGCTCACCATCAGCGAGTCAACCTTATCGTTTTAGGACTGAATTAATACCGGTATGCCAGTCCCTGGCGTTGTGCATGCGGCTTGATCACCTCAGTCTTGAAGCGTCGCCGTCATCCGACCAGGACAGGCGCGGCGCGAATGGGGACGAGACAGCCTCTGACTTGCATCTGACCGACTACCAGGGTGACGTGGCCAGCGTGTGTGATCCCGATCCGGCAGGCACTTCTCGGCCGGCGGGCTGCCGGGCGGTTCTTGCCGTGTTGAGCGGCATTTGGGTGATTGCTGGCCAGTCTTGGCCAGTGGCATCACGCCCTCTGGTGTCGGGGTGTTTCCGCTGGTTGTGTGGTGCGTGGACCCGGGCACACCATCACCTGTCCGGGTCATGGGTGAGTATCGGCCCGGTGGCCAAGCACGTACGGCCGGTACCCGCCTTGGAGTGGCATGACTGGGTGGGTGATGTCGGCCCGAGGTAGATAGCCCCTCACTACCTACCCGGGCCTTTGGTGGGTGCCGGTCCGAGTGACCGTCGGGATCATCGGGCCGGCACCCGTCTGAGAGAGTCGGCTGTGCCATCAGACCGGCACCACCAGGCCGAGCACGAGCAGGTTCACCGCCCGGCGGATGCGGATGAACTTGCGGCAGGCAATGCGCGCGAGACTCCGGACGTCGTGTCCGACGTCAACCGAGTGGGCCGTCTTGTTGTACTTCAGCAGCTCGAACGGGTCACTGGTCAGCGAGTGCAGCCAACTGCCCGGTGGAGATCGGGGTCTCGGTCATCACGCGGACGGCGTTGCCGAGGGCGCGCTGCGCGATGCCGTGGTGTTTTCACACCGGGGCTCTCGCCCCAGACCCCAAGGCTTCTCTGCGCTCGCCTTGTTTTGGGTCACGGGATGGAGAGGGAGTGGCGGAGGTGTTCGCGGAGGGTGTGGATGGTGGCGGAGAGGTGGCGGGAAGCTTGGGGGTGGTCGGCGGTGGTGGGGGCGGCGCGGACGGCTGCGGAGGTGGCGAAAAGGTCGTCCACGGCGGTGGTGGCGGCGGTGCGGATGGAGTCGGTGCCGATGAGTTTGAGAGTGGCCAACTGATCGCTCATGGCGATGACGGTGTCGTGCAGGTCGGCGAGGATCGCGTCGTCGGGGGAGTCACACCAGGTGTCGACGACCAGTTCACGCCAGGCGTTCATGGTGACCAAGAGGGCCAGGGAAGCCTCAAGGCGTTTGTCACGCCAGTAGATGTCGTCGGCGCGACGGGAAGCGGAGGCCTCGCGGGAACGCTCCCGCCAGGCGGTGACCAGTTGGCCGAGGACAACGCCGAGTACGCCGATGAGGCCGACGAGGATAGGGACCCAGATGGAGACCTGCCCACTCTGCATGGCGGCAAGGTAGTCGGACCGACTCTCTTCGCGAAGGGGTCGGGGTCGGTCGTCTCAGGGGCCGGTCAGCGGCTATCCGTGACAGGATCGGAGGGTGACGAACCATCCTGTTGCACGCGTGCCGGAGCGGCTGTTCGAGGACCCCGAGGCAGAGGGGCGTTGGCGGGCGAGGTTTGAGGCCCGGCGGGTGTCGCTGCCGGATTGGGCGGAAGACGCGCCGGAGCGGTCGTTGTACGTCTCCAACGCCAGCGGGGTGTGGGAGGTGTACGCGTGGGATCGGGCGAGCGATGAGCATCGGCAGGTGACGGACCGGCCGAACGGGACGTTGCACGCCACGTTGAGCCCGGACGGGGAACAGGTCTGGTGGTTCAACGACACGGATGGCGATGAGTTCGGCAGCTGGGTGGTGGAGCCGTACGGGGGTGGGGAGTCCCGGGCGGCGTTGGAAGGGGTGCACGACGGGTATCCGGCTGGGCTGGAGGTCGGGCGCAGCAGGATCGCGGTGGGGGCGTCGACCGATGACGGGACGACGATCTGGGTGACCCGGGGCGGGAAGCCGGAGGTCATCTACGTCAACGAGAACGACGGTGGGGTGGCCAGCCTGTCGCGGGACGAACGGCTGCTGGCGATCTCGCACTCGGAGCACGGGGACAGCCGGCACCCGGCACTGCGGATCGTGAAGACCGCGGATGGCGCTGTGGTGGCGGAGAAGTGGGACGGGAAGGGCAAGGGGCTGGACGGGATCTCGTTCAGCCCGATAGCCGGTGACCCGCGGCTGCTCGTGTTGCATGAGCGGCGGGGCAAGGAAGAGCTGCTGATCTGGGACGTCGAAGCCGACAGCGAGACGGAGATTCGGCTGGACCTGCCGGGAGAACTGGCGGCGGACTGGTATCGGGACGGTCAGGCGTTGCTGATCGTGCACAGCTACCAGTCGCGGACTTCGTTGCACCGGTACGACATCGCCAGCGGCGAGCTGTCCACTTTGGACACTCCTAAGGGGACGATCGGCGGCGCGGGGGCACGCCCGGACGGGGCGGTGGAGTACTCCTGGTCGTCGGCGGAGCACCCGTCGGCGGTGCGGACGTTGAGCGCCGACGGGGACCGGGTGCTGCTGACGCCACCGGGAGACAAGGCGCCGTCGTCGCGGCCGTTGGAAGACGCGTTCGTCGGCGACGTGCACGCGTTGATCGCACGGCCGGAGAACGCCGGAGATGGTCCGCTGCCAACGGTTTTCTCCATCCACGGCGGTCCGCACGCCAACGACGAGGACCGGTTCTCGGCCTATCGGGCGGTGTGGCTGGACGCGGGGTTCGCGGTGGTGCACGTGAACTACCGCGGATCGACGGGCTACGGCTCGGCGTGGCGGGACGCGATCGAGGGCCGACCGGGGCTGACGGAGCTGGAAGACATCGCCGCGGTGCATGAGTGGGCGGTCGAGTCGGGGCTGTCGGACCCGGCCAAGTGCGTGATCAACGGGGCGTCCTGGGGCGGGTACCTGACGCTGCTGGCCCTTGGCGTGCAACCGAAGCGCTGGGCGGCGGGCGTCGCGGGCGTGCCAGTGGCGGACTATGTCGCGGCCTACGAGGACGAGATGGAGCCGCTACGGGCCTTCGACCGGGCGCTGTTCGGCGGCTCCCCGCAGGAGCTGCCCGAGCTGTACCGGGAGTGCTCGCCGCTGACCTACGTCGACGAGGTTGACGCGCCGGTGATCGTGCTGGCCGGTGAGAACGACCCGCGGTGCCCGATCCGCCAGATCGACAACTACCTGGACCGGCTGGCCGACCGGAAGGCGCCGTACGAGGTCTACCGCTACGAGGCCGGCCATGGGTCGCTGGTGGTGGCCGAGACGATCAAGCAGACGGCCATCGAGGTGGACTTCACCCGCCGCGCGCTGGGCCTCTGACATCAGGGTTTGGGTGTCTCCAAGACCATAGCCGCCCCGGTGTGTGGGTCTTGGAGACACCCGAACCCGGTCAGGCCAGCTGGGCCTGCCACATCCAGTGGGCCTCTTCCAGCCTGGCGGTCAGCTCGATGATCAGGTCCTGGGTCACCAGGTCGGTGTCGTCGGTGATCTGGATCCGCGCCCGCATGCGCTGCACGACCTCGCCCAGGGTGGCGGTGACGGCGGTGGCCACGGCCTCGTCGTCACGCCAGCCGGTGGCGAACTCCGGCACGCCGGAGCGCTTGGCCACGGTGGCGGCCCGGCCGTCCGGGGACACTCCGATGGCGGAGGCGCGCTCCGCGACCTGGTCGGTGTACTCACGGGCCGCGGCGACCAGCTCGTCCAACTGGAGGTGCACGCTGCGGAAGTTGCGGCCCACCACGTTCCAGTGCGCCTGCTTGGCCACCAGGGACAGGTCGATCAGGTCGACCAGCGCCTCCTGCAACACCTGACCGGTCTCCTCGCGCGCCTTGGCGTCGAGCGGACTGGTTATGGGAGCCTTGCTCATAACTGCCTCCTCGGGGTCGGATACGAATCGACTACCCGAGGAGGCGTGGGCCGAAAACTCAGACGGTCGCGTTGACCGTCACCTCGATGTTGCCGCGGGTGGCGTTGGAGTACGGGCACACCTGGTGCGCGGCGGCGACCAGCTGGTCAGCGGCGCCCTGCTCGAAGCCGGGCACGTGCGCGGACAGCTCCACGGCCAGGGTGAAGGCCCCGCCGTCCAGCGGCAGCAGGCTCACCTTGGCGGTGATGGACGTCTCCGGCAGCTTGATCTTCTGGGTGCGGGCGACCGCCTGCATCGCGCTGTGGAAGCAGGCCGCGTAGCCGGCGGCGAACAGCTGCTCCGGGTTGGTCTTGTCACCGCCGGGGCCGCCGAGCTCCTTCGGGATCGACAGCACCTCGTCGATCACGCCGTCGGAGGAGCGGACCTCCCCGTTGCGGCCCTCGCCGATCGCGATCGCCTCGGCGGTGTACAGCGCTGCCATCGTCTTCTCCTCAACGTTGAAGTTACTGATGGGTACAACGCCTCGGCGCGGCTCAATGAAGCCGGTGGTGACCGACCTCACCGAGGGCGAACTCCGCGACCTGCCGGCCGACCAGCCGCAACGAGTCGTACGCCCGCTGATCGGAGCAGGTGCCGTCGGCCTCGAAGCGCACTTCCGCAGTGTTCAGCGGCACGCCCAGCGGCGTCGGCCAGCCACGCAAGGAGTGCACGATCGAGCGAAGCGCGGTCAGCGTGCTCACGGCCGCCTGCCAGCCCATGGCGCTGGTCACGCAGCCGACCGCGCGGCCGTCCAGGTACGGGTGCGGATCGCCGCTGAGGTCCTGCACGTAGTCCAGGGCGTTCTTGACCAGCCCGGACAGCGAGCCGTGGTAGCCGGGCGAGACCAGCACCACGCCGTCGGCCTCGCGCAGCAGCTCGATCAGCCGCTGCGCCGCCTCGGGGCGCTCGGGCACGGCCGGGTCGTAGAACGGCAGGATCAGGTCGGTTCCGGTGATGGCGATGGTCTTCGCGCCCGCCTCCTGCGCGCCCGACAACGCCACGTGCAGCGCCCGTTCGGACTGCGAGTCGGCCCGCAGCGAGCCGCCGATCCCCACCACCGTCACCGTCATACGTCCACGGTACGAGCTACAGCGCGGTAGAGGTCAAGTTCTCTCGCCTTGGACCCTACCCGCCGGTAGTGTCCTCAATCATGGCGAGCCTCGCGCAGTCCGTCCCGCTCCACTGGCAGGCCAAGATGTTGCGGGCGCTGTTCGCCCTGCCCACGCCGGTGCGGCGGCTGCTGGCCGGCACGCCGGTCCGACTCGACGGCCAGACTCTGGACGTGGACGCGCAGCTGCTGCTGAAGATGCAGCAGCTGACCGGCACGGAGCTGCACGGCACGAGCGTGGCGGCGGCTCGGGCCTCGATCCGCGGCGGCCGCGAACTCGTCGGCGGTCCGACCATCGAGCCGGTCACGACCAAGGATCTGCTGCTGCCCAACGACATCCCGGCCCGCCTGTACCGTCCGGGCGAGCTGCCGGAGGGCTCCCCGCTGCTGGTCTTCTTCCACGGCGGCGGTTTTGTCATCGGCGACATCGACAGCCACGACCAGCTGTGCCGGTTCCTCGCCCGCAACGCCGGCGTGCGGGTGCTGTCGGTCGGCTACCGGCTCGCCCCGGAGGACCCGTTCCCGGCGGCGGTCGACGACTGCCTGACCGCGTTCAAGTGGGCCGCGGCCGAGGCCACCGCACTCGGCGCGGACCCGAAGCTGATCGCCCTGGGCGGCGACAGCGCGGGCGGCAACCTGGCCGCCGTCACGGCGTTGCAGGTGGCCTCGGGCAACGCCCGCCCGGTGTTCCTGCTGCTGCTCTACCCGACCGTGGACGCCACGACCCGCCGCCGCTCGCGGGACTTGTTCGCCGACGGCTACTTCCTCACCGACGCCGGCATGGACTGGTTCATGGAGCGCTACGTGCCGGACCCGGACGTCCGGCCGGACCCACGGGTGTCGCCGCTGCTGGCCGAAGACCTCAGTGGCCTGCCGCCGACCTACATCGCGACGGCCGGCTTCGACCCGCTGCGCGACGAGGGCGAACTGTTCGCCCGCCGGGTCGCGGAGGCCGGCGTGCCGGTTGTGCTGCGTCGGCACGAGGGCCTGTTCCACGGTTTCGCGAGCATGACCGGGCTGGGGCGCGGCTTCAAGGAGGCAACCCTGGAGGCGGCCAGCGCGCTGCGGACCGGGCTGGCCATCGGCCGCAACGGCCGGCCGCGGCGCAAGGCGGTCAACGCCGAGGAGCTGAACGGCTACCCGGTCGGCGAGTGGCTGGCCTGAGCCAGCTGGCAGTCCGGGCAGTAGCCCCAGAACACCACCTCGGCCTCGGCGATCGCGAAGCCCTTCGAGTCGGACGGCTCCAGGCACGGAGCCGGGCCGACCACGCAGTCCACGTCCTCGGTGCGGCCGCAGCCGCGGCACACCATGTGGTGATGGTTGTCACCGGTGCGCGTCTCGAACCGGGCCGGCGAGCCGGCGGGCTCGATCTTACGCACCAGGTCGGCGCGCACGCAGGCGTTGAGCACGTCGTACACGGCCTGCGTGGACACCGAGCCGATCTGGTCCCGCACGCCGGTGCTCACCTGGTCGGCGGTGGTGTGCGGGTGGCCGGCCAGCCATTCCAGGACGGCCAGCCGGGGCGCGGTCACCCGTAACCCCGCGGTGCGCAGCTGGCGCCGCAGGGTCTCCACGCGTGATCCGTCGGTATCCATGTCCAGACCAGCTCACCACGCTTTCTGGAATCAGACAAGAATTCGGTTGCGCCGACGGCTGTGTACCTAGTGAAGTCGGCGTGTGGTCCTGACGTCCTACGGCCGGGTGACGGCCCTCCCCGGAGTGCGCACGCTGTTGCTGGTCACCGGGTTGGCTCGCATCCCGCTGGCCGCCTCCGGCGTGACCATCACCCTGCACGTGGTGCTCGGCCTCGGCCGCGGCTACGGCGAGGCGGGTGTGGTGGCCGCCGCGACCACGATCGGCATGGCGCTGGGCGGCCCGCTGATCGGCCGGCTACTGGACCGCCGCGGCCTGCGGCAGGTGGTGTTGCTCACCACCGTGGCGACCGGCGTGTTCTGGGCGTCCGCGCCGTGGCTGCCGTTCTGGGGCCTGATCCCGTTAGCCCTGGTCGCCGGCGTGCTGGCGCTGCCGGTGATGTCGATCGCCCGGCAGGCCATGGCCGCTGTGCTGCCCACGGACGACAGCTACCGCCGGCCGGCGTTCTCGCTGGACTCGATCCTGACCGAGTTCTCGTACATGGTCGGCCCGGCCGCCGGCGTGTTCATCACCACGGCGGTGTCCTCGACGGCGGCGATGCTCATCGTCGGCTTGGCGATCGTGGTCATGGGCGGCTGGCTGTACCTGTTCGACCCGCCGGTGAAGTCCGGCGCGGCCGAGCATCACGAGCACGTGCCGGTGCGGTCGTGGCTGCGCGGGCCGATGATCGCGGCGCTGGTCATCGCGGCCGCGATGGTGCTGATCATGGCCGGCTCCGAGGTGGCGATCGTGGCCGTGCTGCGGGAGGTCGGCCAGGTGGACTGGGCCGGGATGGTGATGGCGGTGTGGTGCCTGGCCTCGATCGTCGGCGGCGTCGTGCACGGTGCGGTGTCGCGGCCACTGCCGCTGATCGTGCTGATCAGCCTGATCGGCGTGCTGACCCTGCCGGTCGGCTTCTTCGGCGGCCAGTGGTGGATGCTCTCGCTGGCCCTGGTGCCCAGCGGCCTGCTGTGCGCGCCCACCTTCGCGTCCACTTCGGAGGCGGTCACCCGGCTGGCGCCGGAGTCGGTGCGCGGCACGGTGATGGGCGTCTACCAGTCGGCGTTCACCACCGGCGCGGCGATCGGCGCGCCGCTGATCGGCTACGTGATGGATAACTCCGCGCCAGCGTGGGGTTTCGCCGCCGCCGGCGTGGTCGGCCTGCTGGGCACGGCGGTCGGGGTGGCGCTGGGTGGCCGCAAGCTCAGCGAGCCTCAGCCGTCCAACTCCCTGAGCGCGTCGTAGATCCGTTCCAGCGCCGGGCGGTTGCGGGCCATCCGGCGGCTGGCGAACTCCTCCGGCGCGACCGAGCTGACCGGCGTCACCAGGTCGGCGGCCGCGTCGAGGGCGGGCAGCTCGCCGAGGGCTCGCCAGCCCAGCAGGCCCGCGCCCACCCCGGAGCCCTCGTTACCCTCCACAAAGGACAGTTCGTGGCCGAAAGCCGCTGCTATCACTGACTTCCACAGTGGACCGCGGAAGGCCCCGCCGGTGGCGCGGATCTCGTGCACGCTCGTGCCCGCGTCGCGCACGGCGTCCAGCACCAGGGCCAACTGCTGCGCGACGCCCTCGATCATGGCCCGGGTGATCACGGCCCGGCCGTGTTCCCGGCGCAGCCCGACCAGCACGGCCCGGGGATCGGGATCCCACCAGGGCGCCCGTTCTCCCAGCAGATAAGGCAAAGCGAGCAGGCCGGCGGCGCCCGGCGGCTCCGCCTCGGCCTCGGCCAGCAGCTCCGTGACCGGCACCCCGAACACCTCGGACGCCCACTGCGCCACCACACCGCCGTTGCTGACCGAGCCGCCGAGCACCCACAGACCGTCGGCGAGGGCGTAGCAGAACACGCGCCCCCGATCGTCGACCCCGGGCCGATCCCGGACCACGCGCAGCGCGCCACTGGTGCCCAGCGACAACGCCGCCATGCCCGGCCGCACCGCGCCGACGCCCAGGTTGGCCAGCGGGCCGTCGCCGCCGCCGGCGATCACCGGCAGGCCGCTGGGCAGCCCGGCGATGCCGGCGGCCAGGGCCAGCGCCTTGGTCGGCTCGACCAGCGTCGGCAGCTGGTCGCGATGCACGCCGGCGATCGCCAGCGCCGGGCCGTGCCAGGTCAGGTTGTGCATGTCGAACATGCCGGTGCCCGACGCGTTGGAATGCTCGGTGACCAGCCGGCCGGTGAACTTGGCCAGCACGTAGTCCTTGAGCCCGGCCCATTTCACCGCCCGCCGGCACAGCTCCGGCTCGTGCTCGGTGAACCAGGCCAGCTTGGCCAGCGGGAACGAGGGATGCACCGGCGCGCCGGTCGCGGCGTGCAGGTCCAGCGCCAGCTCTTCGTCGGCCCGCAAGCGCTTGGCGATGTCCGCGGCCCGGTGATCGGCCCAGCTCAAGGCCGGGGTGATCGGCTCGCCGTCGCCGTCGAGGGCGAGCAGCGTGTGCATCGCCGAGCTGAACGACAGCGCACGAATGTCGCCTTCAGTGCGCTCGACGCACTCAGCCAGTGCCTTCGTGGCGGCCGCGAGCACCGCCTGCGGGTCCTGCACGGCCTCGCCGTGCTCGCCGGTCTGGAGCTCGTAGCCCCGCTCGGCAGTGGCGACCACCCGACCGTCGGGTCGGGTGGCCACCACCTTCGTCGCCGTGGTGCCGAGGTCGACACCCATCACGACCTCGGTCATGTCCGCCTCAGTTGAACTCGGGCGCCAGGGTCTCGGCGATCTCGTAGGTGTTCAGCGCGGCCCCCTTGCGGAGGTTGTCGCCGCAGACGAAGAAGTCCAGCGTGTTCGGGAAGTCCAGCGCCTGCCGCACCCGGCCGACGTAGGTCGGGTCCTCGCCGACCACGTCCGCGGGCGTCGGGAACTTCTTCTGCTCCGGCTCGTCCACCAGCACGATCGTCGGCTGCGCGGCGAACAGCTTGTGCGCCTGCTCCACCGTCACCTCGCGCTCGAAGGTCGCGTGCACGGCCAGCGAGTGCGTGGTGATCACCGGGACCCGCACGCAGGTGGCCGAGACCTTCAGGTCCGGGATGCCGAGGATCTTGCGGGACTCGTTGCGGACCTTGAGCTCCTCGGAGGTCCAGCCGTCGCCCTTGTAGGAACCGGCCCAGGGCACCACGTTCAGCGCCAGCGGCGCCGGGAACGGGGAGTCCTCGAAGCCGAGGCCCGCGGCCAGCAACGCCTCGCGCACGTCGCCCGCCTTGGCGCCGAGCTTCTTGCCGGCGACCACCGCCAGCTCCTCGTACAGGCGGTCGATGCCAGGCGCGCCCGCGCCGGAAACCGCCTGGTACGAGGCGACAACGAGCTCCTTGAGGCCGAACTCGCGGTGCAGCGCGCCCAGCGCGGCCATCATCGACAGCGTCGTGCAGTTGGGGTTGGCGATGATGCCGCGCGGCCGCTCGGCGGCCTGGTGCGCGTTCACCTCCGGCACCACCAGCGGCACGTCGTCGTCCATGCGGAACGCGCCGGAGTTGTCCACCGCGATGGCGCCGCGCTCGGCGGCGATCGGGGCCCACTGCGCCGAGACCTCGTCCGGCACGTCGAACATCGCGATGTCCACGCCGTCGAACACCTCGGGCGCGAGCGCCTGCACGGTGATCTCCTCGCCGCGCACGGTCAGCTTGCGGCCGGCCGAGCGGGCCGAGGCGATCAGCCGGATCTCGCTCCACGGCACCGTCTCACGGGCGTTGATGATCTCGATCATCACGCCGCCGACCGCGCCGGTCGCTCCGACCAGCGCTAGGACAGGTCCGTTGGTGCTCATCGGCCGCTCCCCGCGTAGACGACGGCCTCTTCCTCGCCGCCGAGTTCGAAGGCATCGTGCAGGGCGCGGACCGCGTCATCCAACTGGGTATCGCGGCAGATGACCGAGATCCGGATCTCCGAGGTGGAGATGATCTCGATGTTCACGCCGGCCGTGGACAGCGCCTCGCAAAAGGTGGCGGTGACGCCGGGGTGCGAGCGCATGCCCGCGCCGATCAGCGAGACCTTGCCCACGTGGTCGTCGTAGAGCACCTGCGCGTGGCCGATCTCCGGCTTGGCCTTCTCCAGCGCGGCCACCGCCTTCGGGCCGTCGGCCTTGGGCAGCGTGAAGGTGATGTCGGTGCGGCCGGTCGCGACCTGGGAGACGTTCTGCACGACCATGTCGATGTCGACCTCGGAGTCGGCGACCACGCGGAAGATGCGGGCCGCGATGCCCGGGTGGTCGGGCACCGCCGTCACGGTGACCTTGGCCTCCGACCGGTCGTGCGCGACGCCGGTGATGATCGCCTGCTCCACGGGAAGGTCCTCCATCGACCCGGTCACCAGCGTGCCCGGCTTGTTGTTGAACGAGGAACGCACACGCAGCGGCACGCCGTAGCGGCGGGCGTACTCGACCGAGCGCAGGTGCAGCACCTTCGCGCCGGCCGCCGCCATCTCCAGCATCTCCTCGTAGGTGATCTGGGGCAGGTGCTTGGCGTTGCGCACGATGCGCGGGTCGGCGCTGAACACGCCGTCCACGTCGGTGTAGATCTCGCAGACGTCGGCCTTGAGCGCCGCGGCCAGCGCGACCGCGGTGGTGTCGGTGCCGCCGCGACCGATCGTGGTGATCTCCTTGGTGTCCTGGCTGACGCCCTGGAAGCCGGCCACGATCGCGATCGCGCCGTCGGACAGCGCGTCCTGGATCCGGCCCGGCGACACGTCGATGATGCGGGCGTTGCCGTGCACCGCGGTGGTGATCACGCCGGCCTGCGAGCCGGTGTATGAGCGAGCCTCGAATCCCAAGGCGTGGATGGCCATCGCCACCAGCGACATGGAGATCCGCTCGCCGGCGGAGACCAGCATGTCCAGTTCCCGGGCCGGCGGCACCGGGGCCACCTGGGAGGCCAGGTCGAGCAGCTCGTCGGTGGAGTCACCCATCGCCGACACCGCCACGACCACGTCGTTGCCGGCCTTGCGGGTGGCGGCGATGCGTTCCGCGACGCGTTTGATCCGCTCGGCACTCTCCAGTGAGGAACCGCCGTACTTCTGCACGACCAGTGCCACTGATCGAACCTCCTCGCAGACCGGGCCAGCGCGTGTCCGGACGCAGCGTACCCTCGGTGCGGCGAGCACCAGGCCAGACGAAGGGATCCGGTGTCAGCCATCACGACGGCCCGGCCCGAGGCCAGTCCCGCCCTGTCGCGGCAGGTCACGTACCTGACCGCGCCCGCCCTGGTGTTCCTCGGAGTGCGTGCGCTCGGTCTGGTCGTGCTGGCCTGGATGGCCGCGCGCAACGGCCGGTCGATCACCACCGCTCTCACATCCTGGGACGGACACTGGTTCCTGGGCCTGGCCCAGGGCGGCTACAGCGGCACCGGCACCGACCTCGTCGACGCCCACTTCCAGCACGACCAGAGCAACCTGCTGGCGTTCTTCCCCGGCTATCCCGCGCTCACCAGCCTCATCGCCCACCTGCCCGGGGCCACGCTGGTCGACGCCGCTTTCGCCGTCACCGTGCTGTCCGGGCTGGCCTGCTCCTACGGCCTGGTCCGGCTCGGCACGCTGCTGCCCGGCGGCTCCCGGCGGCTCGGACTGGTGCTGGCCGCGCTGTTCGCCGCCTCGCCGATGGCCGTCGTGCTGTCCATGACCTACTCCGAGGCGCTGTTCTGCGCCTTCGCCGCCTGGTCGCTGGTGTTCGTGCTGGAACGCCGCTGGCTGTGGGCCGGCCTCTGCTGCGCGCTGGCCGGGCTGGTCCGGCCCACCGCCGCCGCCGTGATCGCCGCCGTCGGACTCGCCGCCGTGATTGCCATCACTCGGCGGGAGGACGGCTGGCGGCCCTGGGTCGGCGCCCTGCTCGCCCCCGTGGGCCTCGTCGGCTACCTGGCCTGGGTCGGCGTTCGCACCGGCCGCTGGGACGGCTGGTTCGACGTGCAGCAGCGGGGCTGGGGTTCGCAGTTCGACGGCGGGGCCGCCACCTTCAAGTTCGCCCTCGACGCCCTGGCCTCCGGCCGCTCCGTGCTCGAAGTCCTCACGGTCGGCCTCTGCGTCGCCGCCGCCGTTCTTGTTGTCCTGAGCATCCGCCAGCGCGTGCCGTGGCCGCTGATCGCCTACGGCATCGCCGTGCTGATCATGGACCTCGGCTCCAACGGCCTGATGAACTCCAAGGCCCGGCTCATGCTGCCCGCGTTCGTGCTGCTCATTCCGCTGGCCATGGCCCTGGTCAAACGGCGTCCGAGCACCGTGTGGATCACCCTGGGCTCCGTGGCCGTGATGAGCGCGTGGTTCGGGGCGTACTCCATCACGGCGTGGCCCTACGCTATTTGAGGTGCATCCCCTCATCAGCGAGCGGTGGAGCCCCCGGGCCCTCGACCCCGCCGCCAAGATCACCGACGCGCAGCTCGAGTCCCTGTTCGAGGCCGCCCGCTGGGCTGCTTCCTCCGGCAACACCCAGCCCGCCCGCTGGCTCGTCGGCCGCCGCGGCGACGCCTCGTTCCAGCAGATCTTCGACGCCCTGCGCCCCGGCAACCAGTCCTGGGCCGGCGCCGCCTCCGCCCTGCTCGTCGGCTGCGTAGTCACCGAGGACGAGACCGGCCGCACCCTGCCCATGCCCGACTACGCCCTGGGCCTGTCCGCCCAGAACCTCGTGCTCCAGGCCGTCGCCGAGGGCCTCGTCGCCCACCAGATGGGCGGCTTCTCCCGCGAGGCCGTCGCCACGTCCTTCGGGCTGCCCGCGACCGCCCAGGCCGTGGTGGCCATCGCCGTCGGCACCCTGGGCGCTCCGTCTCTGCTGCCCGAGGACCTGGCCGCCCGCGAGACCGCTCCCCGCGTCCGCAAACCGTTGTCGGAATTGGTGTTCACCGAGAACTGGGGCTCGGCCGCCTTCTGAACAGCCCCCACCACTCCCAGGGGGGCGACCCCAAGCCCAGTCTACCGGCGAAGACGTCTTGTTGATCTTGCGAACGGCCCGCCTGTGGACAACTCAGCCGAGGCGGCGGACCAGTCGCACCACGATGCTGGTGAGGATGAGCCAGAAGATCGCGGCGATGCCGTAGTCGGCCAGCACGCGGAGCTTGGCGTCGGCGGGCGTGAACAGGTCCCGGAAGGCGAGCGCGAGCGGGTCGGCCCAGGACCGGACGAACTCGGTGATCGGGTTGTCCGGGTTCGCGCCGAACACCGTCAGCAGCACGTGCGCGACGAGGATCACGGCGATGATCGTGCCGATCCAGCGCAGGACGGCGGCGACGACGCCGACCACCCTGCTCCGTGCGTGCGTCTCGGTCTGTTCCGCCATACGGGGCAGTCTGCCACGCCCGCCGAGCGCCGTCGATCAGCCGGCGTGGTAGAGCACTCGGGCGATCAGACCAGTCACGACCAGCCAGAACACCGCGGCCAGGCCGAAGTTCAAGATCACGTTCAGGGCTTCGCTGCCGGTGGCGAACAGATTGCCGAACCACAGCGCCAGCGCGCTCGACCACTGCGAGACCCACACCACCAGGGGGTTGTCCGGGTTGGCTCCGAGCAGGGCGAACAGGATGTGCGCGACCAGGATGACCGCCATGATCGTGCCAATGACGCGGACGACCGTCCCGGCCGTCGCCCGGCCGCCGCGAACGTAGGTAGCCATGACCGACCTCACCTCGCTCGATAGGTCTGCCACCCGATCGGGTGGCGTCGAGCGGTGAATACCCACGCCGGGTGATCGCTACACGGTCACTTCAGCACCCGGGCCAGGACGCGGGTCACCAGCAGCCAGAACGCCGCCGCGAGCGCGTACGTGATGATCACACTGGCCGGCGCGCCCGCCGGCTTGATGATGTTGCCCCACCACAGGACCAGCAGGTCCGACCAGGTTCTGACCACCGTGAACAGCGGGTTGTCGGCGGTCGAGCCGCTCAACACCAGCAGCATGCGGATGATCATGACCAGGGCGGTGAGCACGCCGAACAGGTTGATCACGGTGGACAGCACGCCCGTTTTCTTGCGCCCTGACGCCATGTGTCCACCTAACCACAGCCCGGACCCACCCGATCGTGCCCAGCATGTGGGTACCGGGTTTCACGATCCGGCGATAGCGGTTACGCTCCGCCCGTGCGTTTCGCCCTCCTGCTTCGCTGCCGTGGCGGGGTCTGATCCAGACCGGCCCCCCGTCGCGGAGTTCAGCGCTGCCGCCGGTCGAGTCATCCCGGTCAGCAGGAGCAGCTATCCATGAGCGAGTCCAGCAAGATCCGCACCCCGTCCCGCCCCGCCCCGGCCGACCAGCCGGCGTGGAACCCGCAGCGCGGCAGCTCGATGCCGGTGCACCGCTACCGGCCCTTCCACGAGCTGGTCGAAGAGGTCTCCGTACCCGATCGCACCTGGCCCGGCAAACGCATCACGAAGGCGCCGCTGTGGTGCGCGGTCGACCTGCGTGACGGCAACCAGGCGCTGATCGACCCGATGTCGCCGGCGCGCAAGCGCAAGATGTTCGACCTGCTGGTCCGGATGGGCTTCAAGGAGATCGAGGTCGGCTTCCCGGCGGCCAGCCAGACCGACTTCGACTTCGTGCGCGAGATCATCACCGACGGCGCGATCCCGGACGACGTGACCATCCAGGTGCTGTCGCAGTGCCGGCCCGAGCTGCTGGAGCGCACCTTCGAGGCGCTGCGCGGGGCCCGCAGGGCCATCGTGCACATCTACAACTCCACCTCGATCCTGCAGCGCCGCGTGGTCTTCCGCGAGGAGCGCGAAGGCATCAAGAAGATCGCCACCGCGGCCGCCGAGTACGTGGTGGAGCTGGCCGCCAAGCAGCCCGAGACCGACTTCCGCTTCGAGTACTCGCCCGAGTCCTACACCGGCACCGAGCTCTCGTACGCCGTCGAGGTGTGCAACGCGGTCACCGAGATCCTCGGCGCGACCCCGGAGCGGCCGGTGATCATCAACTTGCCGGCCACCGTCGAGATGGCCACGCCCAACGTCTACGCCGACTCCATCGAGTGGATGAGCCGCCACCTGGAGCGCCGCGACTCGGTGATCCTGTCGCTGCACCCGCACAACGACCGCGGCACCGGTGTGGCCGCCGCCGAGCTGGGCTACCTGGCCGGCGCGGACCGCATCGAGGGCTGCCTGTTCGGCAACGGCGAGCGCACCGGCAACGTCTGCCTGGTCACGCTGGCCATGAACCTGTTCAGCCAGGGCATCGACCCGCAGCTGGACCTGTCCGACATCGACGAGATCCGGCGCACCGTCGAGTACTGCAACCAGCTGCCGGTGCCGGAGCGCCACCCCTACGGCGGCGACCTGGTGTTCACCGCGTTCTCCGGCAGCCACCAGGACGCCATCAACAAGGGCCTGGACGCGCTGAAGTCGGACGCGGACCGGGCCGGCGTGCCGGTCGAGGACTTCCAGTGGGAGGTCCCCTACCTGCCGATCGACCCGAAGGACGTGGGCCGCAGCTACGAGGCCGTGATCCGGGTCAACTCGCAGTCCGGCAAGGGCGGCGTCGCCTACGTGATGAAGACCGAGCACCAGCTCGACCTGCCGCGCCGGCTGCAGATCGAGTTCTCCAAGGTCATCCAGGGCGTCACCGACGAGCAGGGCGGCGAGGTGACCCCGCAGCAGATGTGGGAGGCCTTCGCCGGCGAGTACCTGGACCGGGTCACACCGCTGGAGCTGGTCCGGCACCGGGTGGACGACGACGAGGCCGGCCACTACCGGATCACCGCCCAGGTCCGGGTCGAGGGCGACCAGCACGAGATCACCGGCGTTGGCAACGGCCCGCTCGCCGCGTTCGTGGACGCGCTGAGCACCGTCGGCTACGACGTGCGGGTCATGGACTACGTCGAGCACGCCCTCACCGCCGGTGACGACGCCCGGGCCGCCTCCTACGTGGAGACCGCGGTCGGCGAGACCGTGCTCTGGGGCGTGGCGGTGGACAGCTCCATCGTCGCCGCCTCGCTGCGGGCCGTGGTCTCCGCGGTCAACCGCACCGCCCGCTGATGTCATGAAGGGCCCTTTCCTGACGTTCAACGTCAGGAAAGGGCCCGTCACAGCATCGAGTCAGCTCAACTCGGCGGGCTCGTCCTCGGCCGTCGGAGCCATTGCCTTGCCGGCGCGGTGCTTGATGAACAGCGAGATGGCCACGCCGCCGACCAGCGCGACGGCCAGGCCGATCCAGGCGAAGCCGCTCAGCCAGCGCTCCGCCGCCTCGCCGACGTAGTGGATCAAAGCCACGGTGCCGGTGGCCCACACGATGCCGCCGAGCGCGTTGGCGATGAGGAACTTGTGGTACGGCATCTTGAGCGCGCCGGCCAGCGGGCCGGCGAAGATGCGCAGCAGGGCGATGAAGCGGCCGAAGAACACCGTCCACATGCCCCACTTGTGGAACGCCCGCTCCGCGGTGGCCACGTGACTGGGCCCGAAGTGCTTGGGGAACTTGCGGCCGAGCCACTCGAACAGCGGTTTGCCGCCCTTGCGGCCGATGGAGTAACCAATCGAGTCACCGATGATCGCGCCGGCCGTGGCCGCCACCGCGATGAACTCCCACTGCACCGCCGAGCTCGGGTGCAGGGTCAGCAGCGTGGCGCTGACCAGGGCGATCTCGCCCGGGATGGGGATGCCGAGGCTTTCGATCATCACGATCAGGCCAATGGTGACGTACACCGCTAGCGGTGGGATGGCCGCTATCCACTGGTCGATGTGCAAGGCTCGATCCTCTCCCCAGACTGTCCGTTGCGTCCAGTGTGCCCGAGAAAACAGCGGCTGTCGGGCCGCTGTCGACTTCCTGAGGAGTCCATGTGATCGGGCATCACGCGGGCTCCGAGCATGTTGACTGTGGTCATGAGCGTTCCGGACAGTGTCGCAGCGGCGTTGGGACTGGTGTTCCTCGTCGGCTTCGTGCCGCTGTTGCCGACCGAGCCGGTGCTCATCTCCTGCGGCGTGCTCGCCGCGTCCGGCAAGCTCCCGCTGCAGTGGGTGGTGCTCACCGCCATCGTCTCGTGCGTGCTGGCCGACCTCATGAACTACAGCATCGGCCGGCGGATCGGACAGCCGGCGATCGCGAAGTTCGCCCAGCGCCGCACCCCCGCCGTGGTGCTGGAATGGATCAAGGAACGGTTGGCCCGCAACGCCGAGCCGATCCTGATCGCCGGACGCTGGATGCCCGCCGGCGGCACCATCGGCGCCGTGCTGTGCGGCTCGCTGCGCTTCCCGCTGCGTCGGTTCGCGATGGCGTCGACGATCGGCTGCACGCTCTGGTGTCTGTACGCCACGCTGCTTGGCTACCTCGGCGGCCAGCTCGCCGACGACGACATTCCGCTGGCTCTAGGGGTTTCCCTAGGCATCGCGGCCGTGCTCAGCCTGCCGGCCAGCATGTTCCTGCGGGTCCAGCGGCGCCGTCAGGCCGCTGCCGACCCTGTCGACGACGTCGACCTGGAGGCCATCGTCGGCTGACTGGCCGTAGCCGATGAAGTTCCGGGTGGCCTCGGCGATCTGCTGCTCGGTGAGTAGCTTCGGGGTACGCCCGGCGCCGACGACTTTGAGCGCCACCTCGCAGACCCACTCCAGGTAGCCGGCCCGCTGATAGGCCTGCGTGAGGTCGTCGCCGGTGGTCACGGCCCCGTGGTTGCCGAGCAGGCAGGCCGGCCGGTCCCCGAGCGCGTCGATGAGCGCGACCGCCAGCTCGGGCGAGCCGAATGCGCGATAGGGCGCCACCAGCACCCGGCCGCCGAGCAGCGCGAGGTAGTAGTGCACGGCCGGCACCTCGTCGACGACGACCGACAGCGCGGCGGCCGCGATGGAGTGCGTGTGCACGACCGCTCTGGCGTCGGTTTCGGCGTACACCGCGAGGTGCATCGGCAGCTCGCTGGTCGGCTTCAGCGGCGCCTCGACCGCGGTTCCGTCCAGTTCGTGCACGCCGACCAGCTCCGGCGTCAGGTCGCCGTAGTCCAGGCCGCTCGGTGTGACGGCGACGAGGTCGCCCACGCGGACGCTGACGTTGCCGGCGGTGCCGATGACCAGCCGGTCCTCGACCGCGCGCCGACACGTCTCGACGACTTCCCGTCGGGCGTCCGCGAGCAGCATCACGGGGCCGTCAGCACGATCGGGTCGCCCTCGGTGATGGCGATCGTGTGCTCGAAGTGCGCCGCCCGACTGCCGTCCTCGGTGAGCAGCGTCCAGCCGTCGTGGCCGGTCCAGTAGGTGTCCTCACCGCCGAGCAGGAACATCGGCTCGATGGCGATGACCAGGCCCGGGTGCAGCTTGATGCCCTTGCCCGGCTGGCCCTCGTTGGGCACGTGCGGCAGCTCGTGCATGGCGTGGCCGACGCCGTGGCCGCCGTGGTCGGCAAGGATGCCGTAGCCAGCGCCGCGGGCGATCGGGCCGATCGCGTGGCCGATGTCGCCGAGCGTGTTGCCTGGCCGGCAGACCTCGATCGCCGCGGTCAGCGCCCGTTCGGTCGCTGCCACCAGGGCGACATCCTCCGGCTGCGGCTCGCCGACCAGCACCGTGATCGCCGCGTCGCCGTGCCAGCCGTCGACCTCGGCGCCGAAGTCGATGCTCAGCACGTCGCCGTCGCGCAGCCGGTAGTCGTTGGGGATGCCGTGCACCACCGCATCATTGACGCTCGTGCAGAGCACCGCCGGATAAGGACTCGGCGCGAAGCGCGGGTGGTAGTTCAGGAAGGAAGAGGTGGCGCCCCGCTGCGCCAGCACCTCGGCCGCGACCTTGTCCAGATCCTTGAGGCTGACGCCGATCTCGGCGTGGTCCCGCACGGCCGCGAGCCCCGCGGCCACCACCGAGCCGGCCACCCGCATGGCCCTGATCTCGGCGTTTGTCTTCAGCTCGATCACACCAATAACTTTACCGGTATTACTATGACGTTTGTGGTCCGCCTCCCCCTGACCGAGTCCGAGCGAGCCCGTGGCGAGCGGCTCGGCCGGCTGCTGCGCACCGCCCGGGGCCGGCGCAGCATGGTCGACGTCGCCGCGCACGCCCGGATCTCGGTGGAGACCCTGCGCAAGATCGAGACCGGCCGGGTCCCGACGCCCGCGTTCTTCACCGTCGCCGCCGTCGCCGTGGCCGTCGGGCTGTCACTGGACGAGCTCGTCGATGCGACGGTCGAGCAGCTTCGCTGAGTCCTCCGCCGGCAGCGCCGCCTCGGTCAGCCGGCGAAACGCCAGCCGGTAGGCGTCCACCTCGTCCGGCGCGTCCGCGTACGACACCGCCGTCAGGCCCTCGGTGTAGACCGTGGTGAACGCCGGCACCGCCATCGTGATCATCGTGAACGGCAGGCCGAGCGCCGCGTGCTCGCCATGGTCGATCAGGATCACCTGGAACGTCACGTTCGGCCGCTCGACCAGGCCGCGCAGGTGCTCCAGTTGCATGCGCAGGACCACGCGCCCGCCCACCGGCCGCAGCAGCGCCGGCTCACCGACGACGATCCGCAACTCCGGCGGCGTCGCCGCGGTCAGCGGCCGCTGCGCCTCCACCCGCTCGCGCGTCTCGCGTCCGACGTCTGACGGCGCTGTGCGCAGCGAGGTCCCCAGCAGCGCGTTCGCGTAGTCCACGGTCTGCGTCAGATCCGGCAGCAGCTGGTCCGCGTACGTGCTGATCTCCGACGCCTCGGCCACGTAGGCCCGGAACGCGCTCTCGCTGGCCGTCATCCGGGACGGCCGCTCACGGGCCTTCTCGCCGAAGAACCGGATCTTCTCCGCCTCGCCCGCCGGCACCTGGAAGAGCGCGAGCATGCGCTCCAGCTCGTCCGCCGGAACCTTGATGGCGCCGGCCTCGAGCCGGGCGATCTTGACGCTGCTGTACCAGCTCAGCAGCTTCGTGGCCTGAGTGGGCGACATGCCGGCCTTCTCCCGACAGCTCCGCAGGACCGCACCCAGCAGCTCGCGGTACGCCGCCACCGCGGCAGACCCCATCAGCACACCCCTCCACCAAGACAGTCCGCGGCCACCCATCCTGCCCCGCGCCAAGCCCCCCAACCCCAACCCCACCCGATTGAGGGACACACACTTGGTAGCTTACCAACAACTATGCCCGCTAAATTGACCCCATGCCCATCACCCCCACCCTCCGCACCCGCCTCCAAGCGGCGGCCTGCGACTACACGCACCTGGCCGGCTGGCCGATCGTCCCGGGCTCGGTGTGGACCGGGACCGAATACACCCGCGGCCACACCAACCGCACCGCCGGCGAGTTCGAACCCGTCTTCCCCCGCCCCACCCGCGACGTCCGGCGCGTGCACTCCCTGTGGAAGATCGCGCCCTACTCCGTGCTCGGCGTGGCCGGCCAGGCCTTCGACGTCATCTCTGTGCCCCTGGTGCTCGGCGTCGCCGCCACCCGCACCGCGCCCTTCCGCCGCTCCATCGCCCCCGCGTCCCTGTCCCCCGACCGCATCCGCTTCCTCGTCCGCCCCGGCCTCCCCCTCGCCCCCGACCTCCCCGGCGTCGAACTCTGCACCTCCGGCGAATGCATCCCCCTGCCGCCCAGCCCCGTTCGCGGCGGCGCCCTCACCTGGTGGATCTCTCCCGTCGCCACCGACTGGCTCCCCGGCGACCCCCTCGCCGTCCAGGCCGCCCTCCGCCAAGCCGCCCTCGACCTCCGCCAGCCATGCTCGGGCTGACCCTTGCCGCCTGCGCCCTCCTGCTGGTGGCCGCCGTCCTGCTCCGCCCCCACCTCTTCGGCCCCAAACCACAACACGCCGGCGCCCGCCACGGCGCCGCCCTCACCGTCGCCGACCTCCGCGTCCGCCTCGCCTACGAAGCCGGCCAACGCTCCGTCCAGACCGCCCGCCACCACCTGGTCACCCACCGGCTCTGACCAGTCGATCGTGACCGTGGAACACACGCTTTGTCGGACAGCCATTCGCCCAGCAGGACCTAACAGTCCTCATGCCGTCAACGACCTCCGCCACACGCCCGGCCAATCCAAGGCACAGCTCGAGAACTAATTACCCTCATCGGTCGGCGGCCACAGCTGCGTACGAACCTCACGAAGGTTCTCAACATCTTTACGAGGAACGACACCTACCGCAACCAGTGGCTCTTCAATGGACAAGCCCAACTCCTGAGCCTTGTTGATGTTTCCACCCAAATAATGAAGCGAAAGCTCGTTGCCATAGTCAGTCTGAACCTTGAACGGCTCACCTTTATATTCGCAGTACCATTCGGAATCAAAAAGGTAGTCAAGGTCGACCCTCGGAGTCAACCGAACGTAAAAATTGGGACCTTCAAGCTCAAACCCCAAAATCGGAGGCTCCCCTCCCTGCCAGTACAGCTCGACAACATCGTCATCCATGGTGAGGTTCGCTTCATACTCACGACCACCCATAACTGCGAGGTAAGACACAGAAAAACACACCTTTCAGCTAGACCCAGCGCTTTCCTCTGAACGTGGCCACAAGATGAGTGGTACCGTCTCGGTCAATTCTATGGATTGTCGAACCGGACCTCAACTGCTCACCGCTCGACTCCCACTCCGGAACCAGATAGTCATCAGAGCGAGTCACGCCATTCCCATTGAAGGGCTCACTCCAGAGGCGAGTTCCTTGAATATTATCGACCCCCTCCTGTGTGGTGCCACCAAAGGGGATGTCGTAGTTGTCCTTGTTGACAACGGCCGTCCGAAGTACATACACCGACTCCATGTCAGGAGAGAACGGCGTTCCCGGGTAGTTGAGCGCAAGTCCGTTGTACTTCTCACCAGGAGTGTGCATTTGCTCGGCGTCAACGCTTCGCGCGAAACATCCACCAGATCTACGGTAGTCGAATTTCTTGTCTTCAACCACGCCTTGAAGATACTTGTCGACCACGTGCGGCTGGAGCACCTTTTGAATCGGAGTGCCGTTCTCCAGCGGCATCTGCTCACGAAGGGCCCGCCACTTCATGGCTTCCTCGTGCGTGACGTTCGCGGTGCCACCGGGCTGGTTCATGCGGTGGCGGAGGGAGTCGAACTCCTCTCGCGTCATGTTGTGCTTCTTGAGGAGTTGGGGCAACTGGTCGGTCGCCGAGACGGGGTCACGGAGGTCGCCCTTGCGTCGGGCAGAGCCGCCACCGGGCAGGATGGGGGCCTTGTGGTCCTTGCCGCCGCTTGCGGAGCCGACCTTCTCGGCGCTGCCAGTGCCACCACCAGGGACACGTTTGGGCTTTGCGCCGGAGCCGGTGCCGACCTTGCCTACCGAGGCGCCAGAACGCGCGGAGCCGCCGGGCGGGGAGGTCTTGCTCTTGGTGCCGGAATGGTGCTTGCGGAGGTTCGTGGCGGCAGTGGTGTCGGCTTCCTCGTAGAGGTCGGCGGTTTTACCGAGGCGGTCTCCGGCGGAGCCGGCTACACGGCCGCCTTCCTTGAAGGTCTTGCCAGCGATCTCGGTGGCCCGACCGGCGAACTTGGCGACCACGGCACCGACCCCGGATCGATCCCCGGAGGCATGGGAGACCAGGTTCTGGCCGGTCGTCTCCAGCGTCTCGCCGGTTTGCTGGATGGTGCCGCCGAACTTCTTGAGGTTGCCGCCCGACTTCCGTAGGTGGTCCGGATGGATGTTGGCCTTCTTCACGTCGCCCCCAGGTGACGGTCAGAGCATCTCAAACCCATCGGCAGGGTACGGCAGGCCGAGAAGCGGTTCAGGGTGAACGCACGAACGGGTCAGGACGCAATGCCGTTCAGATAAGCCATGTCTGCTGGTCAAGGTGGTGAGCTACGAGGGTAGTGGTGACCGGTACGCCGCCCAGGCGCGACGACGTCTGGGGTGGAGTCGCCGCCGAAGCCGCAGGGCCGGTTGACTGACCACAGTGGACTGTGCGTGTTGTCCGCCTGGTTCGACCGTGATCTGACGAGATCCCCGGGCCGCACCGGGCGACGAGAGAAACGCAACCGGCGGCGACCCGCCCCACCCAGCCCGGTTGAGCAGCCGCCGCATGCCGTCAGGGATGCCGTCAGGGGGCTGATTGCCGACGGCCTCCGCCAGGGTCCAGCTGATCTTGCTCGCCACCGGAGACAGCACCGGACGCAGCCGCAGTCGCGACTTCATCGATCGATGGTCACGATGGCGCCGCCGTCATCAACACAGCGTCGAACAAGCCACTACCAGCGAAGACTCCACCTCACGGAAGTGCTGCTGTCGTACGTATGAGGGCAGTGCCTCTCCGGCCGAGAGGGATCAGGCGCGTCGGGAGGGCGCGGTGCGTTTGCTGGTGGTCTCGGCGGGCCGGAGCTGGTGACTTACCTCGACCTGCGGCTGGTGCGCTACTTCACTGTCGTCGCCGCGCACCGCCACTTCGGCCGGGCCGCCGCCGAGCTCCGCATCGCACAGCCATCACTCAGCCGGCAAATCCGCAACCTCGAGCAACGCCTTGGCGCCCGACTCATCGACCGCACCCCGCAGGGCAGCCGGCTCACCGAGGCAGGCGAGGTCTTCCTGCCCCGGGCCAACACCATCCTCCGTGCCATCGCCGCGGCCACCCGAGCCACCGCCCAGCCGGATAACCATCGGCTACACCGACGAGATCATCATTCCCCCGGCCATCCGTAGCCTGCGCCAACAGCACGCCGACGCCGACGTCCAGAACCCTGCACCTGGACTGGGACGAACCACGAAGCCCTACTCGACCACCGGATCGACGCGTGGTGACCCGGCTCCCCCTGCGCACCGACGAACTACACGTCTCGATCCTCTACGACGAGCCCCGACTACTCATGATCTCCGTGACCACCGGTTGGCCGGCAAGGAATCGGTCACCCTGGACGACATCGCCGACGAACCCATCCCCCGCCTACGCGCCCCCGCCTGGAACCCCTACTGGCGCATCGACCCACGGCCCGCGGCAGCCCCGCACCCGACGGCCCCCTCGTCGACTCCTACGCCGACAAGGTCGAACTGATCGCCGCCGGTGACGCCGTCGCCATCGTCCCCGCCGCCAGCATCCGCTCCGACCTCACCACCATCCCACTCCATGACGTCGAACCCAGCCACGTCGTGCTGGCTACCCGCGCCACCGACGACAGCCGCCTGGTCGTCGCCTTCCGCAAAATCGCCCATGAATGCCTGCAGACGGACCGCGAAACGGGCAACACTGCTGCCGCCGGCCACCGGACGCAGAACGCCATCGGACGCAGAACGACTGTATACAAGAGCCATACGCCGATCTCGACATGCTCTTGAGACGACGTGGCTCGCGAGCGTGTCACGGTGCTCAGACCGAGGGGAGGGCTTCGGTCGTGGCGACCGGGAGCGCGGCGACGCTTGAGTCTCAACCTGCTTGAGGCTGCATAGTGGCCGCTGTGGACGACACTGAGCTGTACGCCATCGGTGACGTAGCCCGGCGCACGGGCCTGAGTGTCAGCGCTGTCCGGTTCTACGCCGACGCCGACATCATCGCGCCCACCTGCCACAGCGACTCTGGATACCGGCTCTACGACGTCCACGCGATCGCCCGTCTGGAACTGGTTCGTACCCTCCGGGAGCTCGACGCGAGCCTGGACGACATCCGTCGGCTCCTGGCCGAGGAGACGACACTTCACGAACTTGCGGCGACGCACCTCGAACTCGTCGAAGGGCAACTGCGCCGTCTCCACGCCCGGCGAGCCGTCCTGCGCGCCGTCGTGAGAAAACAGAGCCCGAACGGACAGGTGAACCTCATGCACAAGCTCGTCTCCATGTCCGACGACGACCGCAACCGGCTCGTCGAGGAGTTCTGGCACGAAGTCACGGCCGATGTCGACGGGCACTCGGCCGCTGTTCGGAAACTGCGGGAAAGGAAACCCGAACTGCCAGACGAGCCGACCAGCGAACAGCTCGAAGCCTGGATCGAGCTCGCTGACCTTCTGCGCAGTTCCGACTTCCGCGCCGAGATGCGGCAGATCCTGCGCAACGCTTCCGCTGTCACAGCCCAGCGCCAAGCGGTCGGTCCGGACTGGCACCAACGTGCAGATGCGCTGACGACGCTCTTCCAAGAAGCCCAGGAGGCGCAGCGAACGGGTATGTCGGTTGACTCGGCCCAGGCGCGCAACCTTGCCGAGCGCTTCGTTGCGTGGGGGTTCGACTCCGCTGGGGAGGCAGGTGTTTCCGCGCACCTGCGCCGTGCTGTGGCAGCCACCGACATGCCGGATCCGGCCGCTCGACATGAGGGGCAAGCCGGCCCTGGATTCCGCGTTGGCCTCCTGCTCGGCCGGTACTTGTCCTTGGTGGCCAGGGTTAACGGAACCACCCCGAGCGAGCAGGAGCACACCCGCGCGGACAGTCGTGCTGCCTGGGCATGGCTCGCCGCGGCCATCGAAGCCCGTACGGCCTGACGTCGACTGATCGCCGGACGAGGCCGCGGTGGGCCGGTTTCAGGTCCGCTCCGACATCGCGATCCGCCGGCACCAGACCCTGGTGCACTGCGCGTTCGCGTTCTGTTGGAACACCGTCTGGGCCGGCCGTCCGCCGGCAGTTCAGGCGCCGGAGCAGACGGACGCCGTCGTCTCCGGAGAGAGGGGGACCCAGCGGCAGCGCGCCGTTGCCGTTGCCGAACTGGCCCACGATAGTGCGCACGGTCCGGGGCTGGCTGCCCCCTGGATCATGCTGCGACGCTGCTGGCGGGCCTGGTCGCCGCGACCACCGCTTGAGCTGCAAGCCCTACTTGACGCGGTCGCGCATGGACAACCCCTGAACCTGTACCTCCCGACTTAACAAACCACTGATAGTTCGAGTCCGGCTGTGTAACGCCCGGTAGATTCGAAGCGGACACCATCGACATCAACATCGAAAGGGGCCATGTATGGCGCGGCCGGATGACCAGCGTAACCATCCCACGGGGACGTTGGGTGCGGAGGGCCAGGACCCGCACGACCACGCCGGCTGGCGACGTTTCGTGATGCGTGCCGGTGTGGTTGTCGTGGGAAGTCTCGTTCTTGGTGGTCTCACGTTCTTCGCTCAGGGAGTCCTCCCTGAGGTGTTGTCCTCAGTGGCCAATTCGGCCAGTGGGTGGACCTTGTTGGCAGTGCTCCTGATCTTTTGGGCGCGGCTGAGCCCTGCGGCGTCGGCCGTTCTCGGTGCGGCCAGCTTTCTGCTGCTCGTACTCGGCTACACCCTAGTGGCCAAACTGCAAGGTCTGTTCTACAGCCCAATCCAGTTCGGTCTGGTGGGCATCGTTGCCGGTCCCTTCGTCGGCGTCGCCACCGCCTGGCTGCGTTCCCGATCGCAGATACGGACCGCCTTCGGTGCCGCATTGCTGTCCGGTATCGGTGTCGGGGAGGGGATCTACGGCTTGGTCGAACTTGCCGCAAGCACGAGCCCGGTCTACTGGGTTGTGATCATCGTGGTCGGGCTCGCCTTGCTGTCTGGGATTGCCGTGAGGCGACTGCGCAGTCGTGGTGCCATTGCCGTGGCGGTGACCGGTACGGCTGTTGTGGCTGCTGCTTTCAATCTCGCGTATGTTGTCCTGGGTAGGATCATCTGAATGAGCTCATGCAGTCCGGGGCCCAGGCGTCTTATCGGTGCGTGACCGGCTGAAATCGCCTGGGCGGGATCGCGACACGCTCGGGTTCTGCGACGTCCACGATAGGTGGTGACGGATGCCGGTAACTCGGCTGGGGAGTCTGGTCCCTGGAACAATGCCGTTAAGTTTGGGTGTTTGGGCAGGCCAGCAGAGGCGTAGCCGGGCCGGGATGGCGGATGTTCTCGTCGGTGAGGCGTTTGACCCGGTAGGAGTTGTGCCGGGCGCGTTTGACGGCGCGGGGGCAGGCACGCTCGCGGCGCGGTGGGTTGGAGTGCCGGCGGATCTCCTCGATCGCGTCGATGTGAGCGTCGTTCAGGTACTCAGGGGGTAATGGCCGCCTGGTCGGTGACCTGGCGGCGGACCACGCGAAGACCCTTGATGAACGACATGCGATCGGGGTCGTAGCCGGCGGGGTCGGCGGCGTCCAGCAGCAGACCGCGGATGGCGTAGTGGGCCAGCAGCAGGCCCCACATCTGTTGTTCGACCAGGTCAGGAGTCTTGGAACGCAGGACCTCACCGCGACCGCGCAGATCGGTCTTGAGCTCGTCCAGCGCGGATTCGGCTTCCCAGCGCTGGTGGTAGGCCTCGGCCAACTCCAGCGCCGGCAGCTCATGCGGGTCCAGCACGGTGGTGATCACGACGATGAGCTCACCGTCGGGGTTGCGGTCCGGGACGGTGTACTCGACCACGCGCACCAGCCGTGCCAGGTCAGCCTGGATGTCCTGGCCGGCGTGGGCCTGTGCGACCAGCCGGGCACGCCGCTCGGCGCCGAGCCCGGACCGGTAGATCAGGGCCAGGTAGGAGCCATCAGGCAGCCACCGCACAAGCCCCACCGACACCGAGGCGCCGATCCGCCAGGCCAGGTCGGCGCCGGTGGCGGCGAACCGGCCGAACAACTCGTAGGAGTACAGGCCGGCATCGGCCAGCACCAACATCTCGGGGCCAACCCAGGCGGCCAGGTCGGCGGCCAGGGTACGTTCCCCGGTCCGGACCGAGCCCAGCACCGCGCCGACGATGGCGTGACTGCCGCATTCGGCCAACGCCGCGACGTGCAGCTTCGGATAAGCCGACGCCTTTGGTCCCGAACCGGTCCTGCCGAAGCGCTCGGCGTTGTCGGGGGTGTCGGCCACGTCGAAGCTGGTCGCGTCGATCGCCATCACCCTGCGCCTGGCCAGCCAGGCGCCCTTGGTGGCGGAGGTGGCCAACGGCACGCACGCCCGCTCGAACAGCGCCTTCACCGGGTGCGGTCCCAGTCGCTGGCGGGCCTGGGTGATCGCCGACTTGGTGGGCACCTGCCAGTCATCGACCCAGGAGCCGAGCTTGCGCAGGTTGCCGACCAACCGGCGCATCACCTCGTCGTAGGACTCGGCGAAGAACAAGCCCATCGCGATCACATAGCGGATCATCACGTGCGCGGGCAGCCGCCGGCTGCGTCTCTCCCGCCGCCCGGTGCGGTTGAGGACCTCTTCGATCAGGTCACGATCGAACCGGGCGGACAACACACCCAGTCCAATGTGGTCAGTCAACCGGCCCTGCGGCCTCGGTGGCGACTCCACCCCAGACGACGTCACGCCTGGGCAACGTACCGGTCATCCCTCGCCCCGTCAGTTCACCACACCGACCAGCACAGACCGCTTATCTGAACGGCATTGGTTCATGGGGTGTCGCCCCAGCGGTGGCCGGCGAGGATCTGGGAATAGGCGAGGCGACCGAGCATGTAGCAACAGGCCTGATGCTCGGAGGCGAAACGCAGGAGGTCGTTCTTCTGCCCGCGCTCCAGGTAGTAGACCTCCCAGACACCGTCTTCCTCGTCCTGGTCGACACAGAAGGCGAACTCGGCGGAGCCGCCGGCGACGACCATGCGATCGGGAACGCCAAGAAGCGGTAGGCAGGACGCCAGCTCGGAAGCGTTCACCGGACCTCCGAGCTCACGGCGCCGGTCACTGGGCGTCGCTCCACTTCAGACCCGCGAGGATCTGGCTGTAGGTGAGCCGGCCCAGCAGGTAGGTGCAGGCCTGGTTCTCATCGGCGAAGCGCTCCAGGTCGTTCTTGTCGCCCCGCTCCAGCCAGTACACCTCCCATGCCCCGTCCTCGGCCTGCTCGACGGACCACGAGAACTGGGCGTGCCCGCCGGCGGCGACCATACGCGCTGGGATGCCGATGGCGGCGACGGCGGATTCCAGTTCCTCGATGTTCACGCAGACCTCCGGATCCAAAACGAGTCAGGGGTCACTTTTCGACTACTTCCTCAGGCCAGATCACGGTGTCCACCTCGCGCAGGTTCTTGATCTCCGCCTTGGGAATGACACCGGTGGCGACGAAGCGCTCCTCGATGTCGAGGCCCAGCTCCCGCGCCTTGGGCTCATTTCCGCCGAGGTAGTAAAGCAGCAGACTGTCGCCGCGGTCAGCGGTCACTTTGAAGGGCTCGCCGCGATACTCGGCGAACCACTCGACACGGTGCACGCTGTCCACCTCGGCGAGCGGTGTGTGCCTGATGTAGACGTTCGGCGCGACCTTTTCGAAGCCCGGCATCGGCGGGTTCTCGTCACGCCAGTACAGGTCGACAACATCCGGGTCGACAGTCAGGGCGGTGTGGAACTGACGGCCACCGACCAGTGAGTAGTAACGCTGCCTGTACGGATCGGTCACTGGTCCTCCTTGATCCAGCCGACACCATCGATGTAGTGCGCCACCTGACGAGAGGTGCCGTCGGCGTAGAGCTCGTGAATGGTGTCGCCGTTACGCAGGGGCGATTCCTGGCGGTCCCATTCCGGAACCAGGTACTTGTCCGAGCCGGTGAAGCCGTTGCCGGTGTAGGGCTCACCCCAGACGTTCGTGCCGCCGATATTCGCCCGACCCTCCTCGGTGGGACCACCGAAGGGAACGGAGTAGTTTCCAGGCTCGGCCGTCGTGCGGAGCACGTGCACCGACTGATCGCCTGGCGTGAACGGAGTGCCGGAGTAGTCCAGCCGCAGGCCTTCGTAGTTCTGAGCGGGGGTGTGCATCTGTCCCGCATCGGACACGCGGGCGAAACAACCCCTGGACACGGTGGGGTCGAACTTGTCGTCGGTCGAGTTGTCCAGATAGTGCTGCGCCGCCCAGGGATTGAGCACCTTCTGGACCGGTGTCCCGTTCTCCAAGGGAATGTCCTCGCGCAGCGCACGCCACTTCAAGGCTTCGTCGTGGCTGACGTTGGCGGTGCCGCCGGGCTGGTTCATCCGGTGGCGCATGGAGTCGAACTCGTCCTGCGTCATGCCGTGGCGCTCCAGCAGGCCCGGCAGCTGGGCGGATGCCGAATGCGGATCGGGCAGGTCGCCGCTGAGCCGAGTTGGTTCACCACCTCCGCCTGGAATCGCGGGAGCGCTGTGGTCCTTGCCACCGCCGCCCGAACCGACGGAGGAGCCGCTGCGTGAGGAGCCGCCGGCGACGGACTTGGCCTTCTTGCCGGAGCCGCCGCTGGCGCTGACGGAGGAGCCGGAACGCGAAGAACCGCCGGTGACGGACTTGGACTTGCCGTCGTTGTGGATCTTCTTGAGGCCGGACGCGCCGGTGGAGTCGGCCTCTTCGAACAGGTCGGCGGAGTTGCCGAGGCGGCCGCCGGCGGAGCCGGCTACGCGGCCGCCTTCCTTGAAGACCTTGCCGGTGACCTCCACGCCGCGGCCCATCGCCTTGGCCACCACAGAGCCGATACCGGAGCGGTCGCCGGAAGCGTGGGAGACGAGGTTCTGGCCGGTCTCCTCCAGCTTGGAGCCGGTCTGCTCGATCTGGCCGCCGAAGTCCTTGAGCTTGCCACCGGACTTGCGCAGGTGGTCCGGGTGGACGTTGATCTTGCTCACGTCGGGATGCCCTGGTTGGTGGCGACCGACTCGGCGGTGCCCAGGGGATCGTTGGCGACGGAGTTGGCCATGCCCTCGACCTGGTCGACGGAGTCGCTGACGCCCTGGGAGAAGCCGTCGGCGCCGGCCCCTGCGACGGCACCGAGGTCGATGCCCTGATGGGTGCCGAGAGCATCGCCGACGAGCTGGGTGGCGAGCTCCTCGCCGGCGCTCTCCAGCGCCGCGAAGATGGGGCCCTCGACCACGGACAGCAGCTGCTGCTCGACGGTCTGGATGGCCTGCTCGATGGCCTGCTTGACGATCTGCTCGGTGAACTCGGTCTGCGCGACGGCCAGGGCCTCGGAGGCGCCGAGGGTCTCGATGGCGGCGGCTTGGTCGGCGATGAGCTCGGCAGCCAGGA
The DNA here is from genome assembly GCF_018263855.1 of Kutzneria sp. CA-103260. Taxonomy (GTDB): domain Bacteria; phylum Actinomycetota; class Actinomycetes; order Mycobacteriales; family Pseudonocardiaceae; genus Kutzneria. Next base: position 8,559,058 of record NZ_CP073318.1, read on the forward strand.
TGACCAGCTGCACGATGGCGGCCAGCTTCATGGCCACGATCACCACGGCGGCGATGTCCAGGCCGGTGGCGAGCAGGTCCATGCCCTCGCCGAGCTGCTGGAGGTGCCCGTCGGCCAGCTTCTTCCAGAGCGCTTCGAAGATCTGGAGCGACTCGGCCGAGTTGACGCCGAGCATCTCCTCGATGTCGGACTTGGCGTCGCCGTTGTTGCTGGACAGCTCGGAGCCGAGCTGGCGCAACTGGTCGGCGGCCGAGCGGAGCTCGTCCTCGTCGATGTTGGGCCACTCGACGCCGATCAGGTCGAGCACCCAGGTGACTTCCGAAGGGAGGGTGACTCCCATGCTCACCACGACCCTTCGTTGAGCACGGAGCCGCCGTCGTCATCGTCGTCGTCACGGCGCGAGGGACGCTGCTGCGGCTGGGCGGGGGCGGGCCGGGCGGCGGGCGGAGCGGCAGCCGGCGGCGGAGGCGTGCTGTATGAAGACTGAGGCTGGCTGTACGAGGACTGGTTGTAGGAAGACGGCGGGGGCGGGGCCTGGCGCCACGGGTCGGCCTGGTCGCCGGGGTCGGTGGCGGTCCGCGGCACGGCGGGGGTGCTGAGCTGCCCGGCGTCGAGCCCGACGGCGCTGCCGGCGGCGGCCAGCACGTTGGCGCTCTGGGTCCGCACGGGCGCCATCGTCTCGGAGACCTTGGCCCGGGCCTTGGCCGCGGCGGCCTGGATGGTGGCGACGACGGTCTGCGCCAGCTTGTCCGGGGTGGTGCGCTCGAAGGCGCTCGGCGCGAACTTCAGCGACGTCACCACCCCGGTCGCGTCCACGGCGACCTGGACGCTGCCGTCCTTCGAGGTCGCTTCCCCCGTGCTCGACAGCGCCTGCTGCTGCGCTTCCTTCACGGCGGCCATCTGCGCACGCAGCCCGGCGAGCGCGCCGTCGGCCTGTTGCCGCAGCTCGGCGACCTTCGCCATGCGCTGCTCTGGACTCAAGTCCGGCTCAGTCATTGCCAACACCCCTCACGTCAGGCACTACGACGCCGACCGCCTCCGACCGGTTCCGCTCGGGGGACATCTTCGAGCCCGGCCGTCAGGCCGACCAGTCGGGGGGTGTGACCAGCGCGAGTAGCCGATTCCCCGGACACGGTCCGGTGCCCGCTTGTCGCAATAGAGCGGGAACTCGCCGGCCGGGGCCCCGAGTGCGTGCACAATCTGTACTGGCAGTGTTCGCCGGTGACGAAGGGGTGCGAACGGGTTGGCCGTGGAGTTTCGGATCCTCGGGCCGCTGGAGGTCGTCGTGGACGGCCAGGTGGCGCCAATCGGCGCTGCCAAACACCGCACCCTGCTCGCCTGCCTGCTGCTGCGTGCCAACCGGGTGGTCTCGGTCGAGGAGCTGGTGGACCGCATCTGGGACGGCGACACGCCGCACCGGTCGAAGGCGACGCTCCAGACGTATGTGATGCGCCTGCGCCAGGTGCTGGGCGACCCGTCGGTGATCCGCACGGCCGCGGACGGCTACCTGATCACGGTGGACGCGAACCACCTGGACCTGCTGCGGTTCACTGAGCTGGCCGCGGCGGCCCAGTCGACGCTGGCCAGTGGGGATCTGCCGACCGCGGCCGAGCTGTACGGCCAGGCCCTGGGCCTGTGGCGGGGCCAGCCGCTGGTGGACGTGCCCTCGGACGTGCTGCACCGGGAGGAGATCCAGCGCCTGGTCGAGCAGCGGCTGGAGGTGCTGGAGCGCCGGATCGAGGTGGAGCTGAGCCTGGGCCGGCACACCGATCTGATCCCGATGCTGCGGGCGGTGACCGGGGAGCACCCGTTCCAGGAGCAGTTCTGGGGCCAGCTGATGCTGGCGCTGCACCGTTCGGGCCGGCAGGTGGAGGCGCTGGAGGCGTTTCGCCAGGTCAGCCGGCTGCTGGCCGAGGAGCTGGGCGTTGGCCCGGGCGAGCGGCTGCGGGCGCTGCACCAGGCAGTGCTGCGGGACGACCCCGGCCTGGCGCCGCCGGAGCGCGCGCCCCGCCCGTCGACCCGGAGCGTGCCTTCGGAGCTGCCCGCCGACCTGGTGGACTTTGTCGGACGGCGTGACGTGGCGGATCGGATCGCGCAGCGGCTGACGGCCGGCGACACGAACACCGCGGTGCCGCTGGTAACGCTGTCCGGCCCGCCCGGGGTCGGCAAGACCGCGCTGGCCATCCACGTGGCGCACGAGGTGAACCGCCACTTTCCGGGCGGCCAGCTGTACGTGAACCTGCGCGGCTACGCCCCGGGGCCGCCGATGAGCACAGTGGACGCTTTGACGCGGTTCCTGCGGGCGCTCGGGGTGCCGCCGTCGCAGATCCCGTTGGACGTCGAGGAGCAGATCACCCTGTACCGGTCCTGCATGGCGGGCCGGCAGGTGCTGGTGGTGCTGGACAACGCGGCGGCGGCCGAGCAGGTGCGCCCGCTGCTGCCGGGCAGCCCGGGCTGCGCGGTCCTCGTGACGAGCCGGGACACGCTGCTGGGGTTGACGGCGTTGCAGGGCGCGCGGCCGGTCGGCCTGGACGCCCTCGCGCCGGACGAGGCGATCACACTGCTCACGGAAATGCTCGGCGAGCGGGCGGTCGAGCAGGAGCCGGACGCCGTCGCCGAGTTGGCCCAGCTGTGCGCGAACCTGCCGTTGGCGCTGCGGATCGCCGCGGCGAACCTGGCCAACCGGCCGGGCGTGGCGAACTACGTGGAGCTGCTGCGGCAGGGCAACCGACTGGCCGCGCTGGTGGTGGACGGCGATGACGAGGCGGCCGTGCACGCGGCGTTCGACCTCTCCTATCACGGCTTGAAGCCGGCGGCGCGGCAGCTGTTCCGGCTGCTGGGCCTGATCCCCGGTCCGGACTTCACGGCGGAGGCGGCCGCCGCGGTGGCATCGCTGCGGCTGGACGAGTCGCAGCGGCTGCTGGACCGGCTGGCCGCCGCGAACCTGGTGCAGCAGCACTCACCGGGCCGCTATCAGCTGCATGACCTGCTGCGCCTGTACGCCGAGCAGCGCACCGACGTGGAGGAGAACCCTGGTTCGAAGGTGATCGCCCGATCCAATCTGGCCGCGTACTACCACCACGCCTCGGCGGCGGCGTCGAACACGCTGTCCCCGGGCAGTGTGCGGCTTCCGGTGCCGGGCGCCGGCTTTGTCGTGACGACACCGCGGTTCGCCGACCACGTGGAGGCGTTGGCCTGGCTGGACGCGGAGCGGGCGAACCTGATCGCGGCGGTGGCGCAGGCCGAGGAGACCGGCCCGCTGCCGGCGGCCTGGGGCCTCGCGGACGCGTTGCACCGGTACTTCCGCGGTCACCGGCTCAGCAACGAGGGCGTCATGACCGCCCGGATCGGCCTCACCGCGGCCTTGCGCTCCGGCGATGGGCGGGCGGAAGCCGTTATGCGCCAAGCACTTGGCACGCTGGCCTGGGATCTGAGCGACTACGACGAGGCCGTCGACCAGGTGACGCTGGCGTTGTCCTACTACCGCGAGATGGGCCCGGACCACGCCGTCATCGAGGCGCTGACCGATCTCGGCGGCGTCTACGGCGAGCGGGGCGAGGTGGAGCGGGCCGCGGCCTGTTTCGAGCAGGCGCTGGAGGTGACGAAGGTCGTCGACTCGCCGGCCGGTCACGCCACGACGCTGTTCAAGCTGGGCACGCTCCGGCTGGAGCTGGGCGATGTCGGCGAGGCAATCCGGCTGCTGGAGCAGGCGCTGGCCGGGCATCGGGCGCTGGGCCGCCGCTACGACGAGGCAGCGTGCCTGAACAACCTCGGGCTGGCCCACCGCGAGCTCGGCCAGTTCGACCAGGCGCTGACCTGCCTGCACTCGGCCCTGGACCTGCGTAACGAGCTGGGTTCCTCGGACGGCCGTGGCAGCCTGCTGGACACGATTTCCACGGTATATCTGGACGTCGGCGAGGTGGCCCAAGCCGGCGAGTACGCCGCGACGGCGATCGCGCAGGCCCGGGAGGCCGGGGCTCGCCGAGCCGAGGCGAGCGCGTTGAACACGCTGGCGCGGGTGGAATCTCGCCGCGGCGACCACGAACTGGCCGTGCACCACCACGAACAGGCGCTGCGCGTCGCGCAGGAGATCGACAACCGGTACCTGGAGGCGGAGTCGCTGATCGGCCTGGCCGACACGCATCGGGCGCTCGGCGACCGGACGCAGGCGGCGGAGTTGGCCCAACGGGCGCTCGTGGTCTACCGGGCCGAGCAGCACCCGAGGGCGCTGGCCCGGGCGCAGAAGGCGTTGGAGCTAGCGCTGAACGACTAGGTCGGCCCGGTCACGGGTACCGTCCACCTGGAACCATCCGCGCTCGAAGTCCTTCCACCGCAACAGATCCGCCCGGCTGTTTGCGCCGTCACGGGCGATCGCCCGGGCCAGCGCGTCCTCGGCCTCGACCCAGATCAGCTGGGACAGCCACGGCGTCGCCGCCCGGCGGCCGGCGGAAACCCCTTCCACGACAAGGACTTCCGTCGGCTCGACCACGACTTCCGCACCGAGCACGGGCACGCCGCTGCTCCAGTCCATGCGCCGATACCGCCCGCTTTCGCCCCGTCGCAGCGGACGAAGCACCCCGTCGACCAGCCGCGGCCACCACGCCACCGGGTCGTCCCAGGTCGCGAAGTGGTCGGTGGGCACGACCGGCAGGCCGAGCGACGCCGCGTAGGTGGACTTGCCGGCGCCGGACGGCCCGTCGATCGCGATGACCTTCACCCGAGGTTGATCAGACCGTGCGACGGCCCGAGAGGGCTCGGCCGAGCGTGAGCTCGTCGGCGAACTCCAGGTCGCCGCCCATCGGCAGGCCCGAGGCCAGCCGGGTGACGGTGAGCCCGGGGAAGTCGCGCAGCATCCGGATCAGGTAGGTCGCGGTGGCCTCGCCCTCGGTGTTCGGGTCGGTGGCGAGGATGATCTCCTTGATGTCGTCGGCGCCCATCCGGGCCAGCAGCTCGCGGATGCGCAGCTGGTCGGGGCCGACGCCGGACAGCGGGTCGAGCGCGCCGCCGAGCACGTGGTAGCGGCCCTTGAACTCGCGGGTCTTCTCCACCGCGACGACGTCCTTGGGCTCCTCGACCACGCACACCACGGTCGCGTCGCGCCGCGGGTCCTTGCAGATGCGGCAGGTCTGCTCCTCGGCGACGTTGCCGCAGATCTGGCAGAACTGCACGCCTTCGCGCACCTTCTGGAGCGCGTCCTGCAGCCGCCCGATGTCCGCCGGGTCGGCGGCCAGCAGGTGGAAGGCGATGCGCTGGGCGCTCTTCGGACCGACGCCGGGCAGCCGGCCCAGCTCGTCGATCAGGTCCTGTACCGGTCCCTCGTACACCGTCAGAACCCGGGCAGACTCAGGCCGCCGAGGTCGAACCCGCCGCCGCCGAGACCGCCGGCCAGCGGGCCCATCTTCTGCGCGGCCAGCTCCTGGGCGTTGTTGTTGGCGTCGCGGACCGCGGCCACCACCAGGTCGGCCAGGGTCTCCACGTCCTCCGGGTCGACCACCTTGGGGTCGATGTTCAGACCCTTCAGCTCGCCCGCGCCGGACACGGTCGCGGTCACCAGGCCGCCGCCCGCGGTGCCGGTGACCTCGGCCGCCGCCAGCTCCTGCTGCGCGTTGACCAACTGCTGCTGCATCTGCTGGGCCTGTTGCAGGATCTGTTGCATGTTGGGCTGGCCGGGCTGCACCGCGGCTCCTCTCGTCGGTTTGACCACAACCAGCGTAGTCGCCGGGTGTGACAGGGTGGATCCATGGGGCTGGACGTGAGGCGACTTCTGGAACTGCACACCTGGCGGGCGTTCGACGTCGACGACGAGGGGCGGGTGCTGGCCGGGTCGGACGAGACGGGCCGGGTGCAGCTCGTCGAGCTGGCGGCGGACGGCACGGCGACGCCATTGCCGCATCTGACCGGTGTGAGCACGGCCAAGTACGTCAAGGGCGAGCGAGCCGTGGTCGTCGAGCACGACAGCGGCGGCAACGAACGCGGGCAGCTGTCGCTGCTGAGCCTGGGCGACCAGGAGTTCACGCCGCTGGTGCACGACGAGCGCTACATCCACCGGCTGATGGGCGTGCTGCCCGGCCGTGTCGTGTACGCCACCAACCGGCGCAACAAGGTCGACTTCGACGTCGCGGTGCGCAACGTGTTCAGCGGAGCTGAGGAGGTCGTCTACGACCGCGGCGGCTCCCAGCTCGACGCCAAGCTGTCCCCGGACAGCCGCTACCTGGCCACCACCATCGGCGCCGACCAGGCCAACTCGATGCAGCTGCTGCTGCTCGACACCATGCCGGAGACCGAGGACGACCAGGTGGTCGAGCTGACCGGTGCCGACGAGGAGACCAACATCGGGCACGTCGGCTGGCTGCCCGACGGCTCCGGGCTGATCGTCACCAGCAACCGGGACCGCGAGTTCAAGGCGGTGGCCCGCTACGACCTGGCGTCGGCCCACTGGACCTGGCTGGTCGCCGCCGAGCGGCACGACCTGACCGGCTGGCTGTCCCCGGACGGCCGCAAGCTGCTGGTGATGACCAACGTCGACGGCGTGGCCCGGCTGACCGTGCACGACGGCACGACCGGCCGCCAGCTCGACGAGATCCAGTTGCCCGCGGACGGCTGGCTCTCCTATCCCCTGCCGGATCCGGTGTTCTCGCCGAACTCCCGGTACGTGGCGCTGACCTTCAGCTCGCCGACGATCCCGATGGACGTGCTGCTGGTCGACCTGGACTCGGCCAAGGTCACGTCGCTGACCGACACCGGCTCGCAGCAGGCCGGCCTGGTGGAGCCGACGCATGTCCGCGCCAACGGCCAGATCCCGTGCTTCGTCTACGGCAGCGGCACCTCAGCGGTGCTTTTCCTGCACGGCGGTCCCGAGGGTCAGTCGCAGCGCCGGTTCGACCCGCTGGTGCAGGGACTGGTGGCCGCCGGGCACGTGGTCGTGGTGCCGAACATCCGAGGATCCATCGGTTACGGCAAGACGTACTACGCCGCCGACGACCGGCGTAAGCGGCTGGACTCGATCCAGGACCTGGCGGTGCTGCACGACTGGCTGCCGTCGATCGGGGTCGACCCGGCGAAGGTCGCGCTGTGGGGCCGGTCCTACGGCGGCTACCTGGTGCTGGCCGGGCTGGCGTTCCTGCCGGAGCGGTGGGCGGCCGGCGTGGACATCGTCGGCATCTCCTCGCTCGTCACGTTCCTGGAGAACACCTCGCCGTACCGGCGGCGGCTGCGGGAGCGGGAGTACGGCTGGCTGGACCGCGACCGGGACTTCCTGGAGGAGGCGTCCCCGATGAACAAGGTCGACCAGATCAGGGCGCCCCTGTTCGTGGTGCACGGGGCCAACGACCCGCGGGTGCCGCTGAGCGAGGCCGAGCAGCTGGTGGCGGCGGTGCGCGGCAACGGCGTCGAGTGCGAGCTGGTGGTGCACGACAACGAGGGGCACCAGATGGCCAACCTGGACAACAAGCTGGCCACCTATCCCCGGGCGATCGAGTTCGTCACCCGCCAGCTGGCTTAGCCTTCTTCTCGATCGGGACCGCGCCGAGCTCCTCGTTCAGCATCTCCAGCAGCACGTCGTGCGGGTCGCGGCGGTCGACGAGCTCGCCCGGCTCGGGCACCCGGGCCGCCTCGGCCATCATCGACTCTTCGCTCTCCGGCTCCGGCGCCGGCTCCGGTTCGGCGGGCTCGTCCGGCTCCGGCGGCAGCGGGATGTCGTCCACGGCCGGGGCCGGTGGCCGGGGGGCGACCGGCGTCGGCTGCACCTCGGGCTGCGGCCGGGCCGCCTGGCTGGGCCGGGTCGGGGCGACGGGGCGCTGCCGCGGCGGGGCCGCCGCCGGGGCGGCCATCGCGCCCGGGCCACCGCCGGCCTCGCCGTGCACGACCTTGACCTGCCAGGCACCGCCGACAACGGTGCCGACGGCGGCCGCGATGGCGTCCTGGTTCTGGGCCGCGGCGAGGCGGCGGGCCAGCGGGGCCGAGGTGTGCGCGATGGTGACGGTGTTGCCGTCCACGGACTGCACGGCGGCGTTCATCAGCATGGCTTGCGTCGACTTGCTGGGGATCGCCGCCAGCAGCTGCGACCACAGCCGGCGCAGCGTCGCCACGTCCACACCGCCGTCGCTCGCGGCCGCGGGAGCCGGGGCCGGCTCGGGTTCCGGCGGCGGAGCCTGGACCTGAGGCTGGGGTTCCGGTTGCCGAGGTGCCGGGGCCTGGACCTGCGGCTCTGCCGGCGGCTGCGCCGGTGCCGCCGCGGGCTGCGGTGCCGTGGCTTGCGGCGGGGCGGGCTGTTCGGGTTCCGCCGCACGCTGCGAAGGCCGCTGGAACTTGTTCGCGACCGGCGCCTGCGCTTCGGCGGCGACTGCGCCGGCTGCCGCGACCGGGCGGTGCTCCAGCTGCTCGATCCGTTGCAGCAGCGCGGCATCCGTGGCACTGGCGGCCGGCAGCATCATCCGGGAGCACAGCAGTTCCAGCACCAGCCGGGGAGCCGTCGCGCCGCGCATCTCGATCAGGCCGGCGTGCACGATCTCGGCGTACCGGGTGAGCGTGGCCGGGCCGAGGCCGGTGACCTGGTCCCGCATCTGCGCCAGCTCGTCCTCCGGCGCGTTGATCAGCCCGCGCTGGCCCGCGTCCGGCACCGCCGACAGCAGCACCAGGTCACGCAGCCGCTCCAGCAGGTCCGCCGCGAACCGCCGGGGGTCGTGGCCGGCCTCGACGACCCGGTCCAGCGTGCCGTACACCGCCGAGCCGTCGTTGGCCGACAGGCCGCGCACCATCTCGTCGATCAGGGCCACGTCCGTCACGCCGAGCAGCGAGATCGCCCGCTCGTAGGTGACGCCCTCCTCGCCCGCGCCGGCCAGCAGCTGGTCCATCACCGACAGCGTGTCGCGGGCCGAGCCACCGCCCGCGCGCAGCACCAGCGGGTACACCGCCGGCTCGACCTTCACGCCCTCGTCGCCGCAGATGCTCTCCAGCAGGCCGCGCAGCGTGCCCGGCGGGATCAGCCGGAACGGGTAGTGGTGGGTGCGGGACCGGATGGTCGGCAGCACCTTCTCCGGCTCGGTGGTGGCGAACACGAAGATGAGGTGCTCCGGCGGCTCCTCCACGATCTTCAGCAGGGCGTTGAAGCCCTGCGTGGTGACCATGTGCGCCTCGTCGATGATGAAGACCCGGTAGCGGGCCTCCGCCGGCGCGTAGAAGGCCCGGTCGCGCAGCTCTCGGGCGTCGTCCACACCGCCGTGGCTGGCCGCGTCCAGCTCCACCACGTCCACCGTGCCCGAGCCGCCCGGGGCCAGGCCCACGCAGGAGTTGCACACCCCGCACGGATTCGGCGTCGGGCCCTGCACGCAGTTCAGCGAGCGGGCCAGGATGCGGGCGCTGGACGTCTTGCCGCAGCCCCGCGGCCCCGAGAACAGATAGGCGTGGTTCACCCGCCCCGCGGCCAACGCGGCCCGCAGCGGCTCGGTGACGTGATCCTGGCCGACGACCTCGGCAAAGGTCGCGGGCCGGTACTTGCGGTAGAGGGCGAGCGCCACGGGTACGACCCTACTGCGGTGGTCCGACAGTCCAGTGCCGGACCTGGTCCGGGCAAAAAAAGGGGACCCCGCGCACCTGTCAGAGCCCGCTTATCCTTGCTGCCTTCCGGCCCTGGGGAGGTTCACAGGATGGACACCGCACGAGGTCCACGGACAGTGTAGCGGGTCCCCCGATGGGATTGCTCGGCGGGCGGTCTTGAGGCGGCGGGAGCAGGATCCCGGGCCATGGCGGAGGACACACGGCCTGAGATCGACATCGAGCTGTTCGGCGGTCCCGAGGACGGCCGGACGATCAAGGTCCCGGCGCAGCGGGACGGGGTCCCCGTGCTGCCGCGCTGGGAGTTCCCGCAGCTGCCCAAGGAACGCAACCGCGAGAAGCTGAAGGCCGCCCTGGCCGCCTCGCCGGTCATCGTCTACGAGCGCCCGGCCGAACCCACCCACGGCCGCTGGAAATACGTCTACGCCGGCACCCGCGCCCGGAGCTGAGCGAACCCCGACCGCACCCGCCCATAAGCCCCTCACCAGCCGTTTTGGCTGGCAAATACCCCCTCCGGTAAGCTCCCCCACGGAGGATTCGCCTAGTGGCCTAGGGCGCACGACTGGAAATCGTGTTGGGGATTAAACCCCTCACGGGTTCAAATCCCGTATCCTCCGCAGGTCAGAGGCCCCGCCGACACGGCGGGGCCTCTGCTGTTTCCACAGATGTCAGACCCTCGTGTCAGGCTGGTGGGGTGACGGATCCGCTGAGCGCGCTCCTGGAGGGGACGGCGGCCCACGCCCGCAGCCGGTTCGACCAGCGCAACGGGCGGCTGGGCAGTTCGACGACGGTGCACGCGGTGCATTTACAGCGGTGGCTGGGCGAGATGCTGATCCCGGCCCCGAGCTGTCACGTGGGCACGGGCACCTGGGACTTCACCCGGTTCGAGCCGACCAACGACCCGGTGACGTGCGGCCGCTGCCTGCGCTCACCACAGGTCAGGCAGGCAGCGGCCGACCACGTCTCGCCGCAACTGGAACTGGAGCTGGTCAGCCCCGAAGACAGCCGCTGACCCACTCCTCAATGCCGTCGGCGGTGATGGGCAGCGCCGAGGACAGCACGTCGGCCCCGGTGTCGGTGACGACCAGGTCGTCCTCGATGCGCACGCCGATGCCCCGCAGCTCCGGCGGCACGGTGAGGTCGTTGGGGTGGAAGTAGAGGCCCGGCTCGACGGTCAGCGCCATGCCGGCGGCGAGGGTGCCCTCGTGGTACGCCTCGGCCCGGGCCCGGGCGCAGTCGTGCACCTCGAGCCCGAGGAAGTGGCCGACGCCGCAGACGATGTAGCGCCGGTGGTGCTGGCCGTCGGGGTCCAGGGCCTCGTCGACGGAGACGGGCAGCAGGCCCCAGTCGTGCAGGCCCTCGGCGAGCACCCGCATGGCGGTGTGGTGGAACGCCCGGTACTCGGCGCCGGGCCGCACGTCGGCCATGGCGGCCAGGTGGGCCTTGAGCACGAGCTCGTACACCTGCCGCTGCGGGTCGCTGAACTTGCCGCTGACCGGGAAGGTCCGGGTCACGTCAGCGGTGTAGTAGGTGTTGACCTCGACGCCGGCGTCCATGAGCAGCAGCCCGTCGGCCGGCACGTCGCCGTCGCAGCGAACCCAGTGCAGCACCGGGGCGTGCGGCCCGGCGGCCAGGATCGAGGCGTAGCCGGGGGCGTTGCCGCTGGTGCGGGCACGGCGGTCGAAGGTGCCCTGGAGCCAGCGTTCGCCGCCGCCCTTGATGGCCATCGGCAGCTCGCCGGCGACCTCGGCGAAGCCGAGCACGGTGGCGTCGACGGCCGCCTGGAGCTGGCCGATCTCCCACGCGTCCTTGAACCGGCGCAGCTCGGCGAGGGTGGTGCGCAGGCCGGCGCTGTTGCCGTAGCCGAGGGCGTCCAGCATCGGCTCGACGCCGCCGGTGGCATTGACCGCCGGGTGCTGGCCGCGCAGCAGGCCGGGCAGGTCCTCGATGCGCCGGCAGGTCAGGCCGAGCGCCTCGCCCCATTCGGCCAGCCCGGGCACCGGCCCGATCCACAGCTCGCCGTCGCGGGCGCTGCCGAAGAACTCCGGGTCGCCCGGGCGCGCGGGTTCCCGCAGCAGCAGGACGGCCTCGTGCCCGCCGGCGACCGGCAGCATCAGCAGCACCGCGCCCTCGGCGTTGCAGCCGGTCAGCCACGAGAAGTCGCTGTCCGGGCGGAAGTCGTAGTCGGTGTCGTTGGCACGGATCGGGGCCCGCCCGGACGCCACGGCGATGCGCTGCCCCGGGAACTCCGCGGACAGCCGGGCCCGGTGCGCGGCGGCCGCCTCGGCCGCGCCCGGGGTCAGCCGGACCTCCCGCGCCGCGTCGCCCCAGCCGGTTCCGACCGAGGACCGGAATCCGGTCGCCTCGACCAGCCTGGACGGGTCGCGCCTCGCCGGCCGATCAATCATGTCGAGCACTCCTCACAGCGTGAACCCGTTCGGGAACGGGTCGGTTGGGTCCAGCAAGTACTGTGCCATGCCGGTCAGCCAGGCGCGGCCTTCGATCGTCGGGGTCACGCCCTGTGAGGTCTCGGCCACCAGCCGCCCGGTGAACCGGGTGCCCAGCAGCGACTCGTTCACGAAGTCGGTGTGCAGCGCCAGCTCGCCGCGGGCGTGCAGCTGGGCCATCCGCGCGCTGGTCCCGGTTCCGCAGGGCGACCGGTCGAACCAGCCGGGGTGGATCACCATGGCGTTGCGCGCGTCACTGCCGTCCTCGCCGGGAGCGACCAGCTGGACGTGCTTGCAGCCGGCGATGCCGGGATCTTCGCGGTGCACGGGCCGTCGCTGCGCGTTGATAGCGTCCATAATGGACAGACCGGTCGCCAGCATCCGTTTCTTCTCCTTGACGTCGAAGGTTATGCCCAGCGATTCGATCGGCAGGATGGCGTAGAAGTTGCCACCGTAGGCCATGTCGTAGCGGACCTCGCCCAGACCCGGCACATCCACCACGCCGTCGAGTTCGTGGGCGTACGCCGGCACGTTCTGGAACCGCACCGATTCCGCGCGGCCGTCACGCACGTTGACCTCGGCGACCACCAGACCCGCCGGAGTGTCCAGCCGCACGGTCGTGACCGGTTCGGTGACCTCGACCATGCCGGTCTCCACCAACACGGTCGCCACGCCGATGGTGCCGTGCCCGCACATCGGCAGGCAGCCGGAGACCTCGATGTAGAGCACACCCCAGTCGGCGTCCGGCCGGGTCGACGGCTGCAGGATCGCGCCGCTCATGGCGGCGTGCCCCCGCGGTTCGTTCACCAGGAACTGCCGGATGTGGTCCATGTTCTTGACGAAGTGCTCGCGCCGCTCGGCCATGGTGGCCCCGGGGATGGGCCCGACGCCGCCGGTGATCACCCGCGTCGGCATGCCCTCGGTGTGCGAGTCGACCGCCGTGAAGTACCTACTTGCCCGCATGTCAGGCCATCCGGGCGAGATCGGCGTCCAACCGGGCGCGGTTGGCCTCGGTCAGCGGGCCGCGCGGCGGCCGGCACGGGCCGCCGTAACGGCCGATCTTGTCCATCACGTACTTGATGGCCTGCACGAACTCGGTCCGCGAGTCCCAGCGGAACACCGCGACCAGGCGCTCGTACAGCTTGCGGGCCTCCTCGACCCGACCTTCCCGGGCCAGGTTGAACAGCTCCACCGACTCGGCCGGATAGGCGTTGGGGAAGCCGGCGAACCAGCCGGTCGCGCCCATCAGCACCGCCTCCAGCAACACGTCGTCCGCGCCGGCGGCGATCGCGAGGCCCGGGGCCTGCTCGCGGATCTCCAGCACGCGGCGGACGTCGCCGGAGAACTCCTTGACCGCCAGCACGTTGTCGATCTGGCTGATCTCACGCAGCAACTGCGGCGTGAGGTCGACCTTGGTGTCGAAGGGGTTGTTGTAGACCATCACCGGCAGTCCGACCGAGGCCACGGCGGCGAAGTGGTCGATCACCTCGCGGTCGTTGGCCCGGTACATGGTCGGTGGCAGGCAGAGCAGGCCGTCCGCGCCGTCCTCGGCGGCCAGTTCGGCCCAGCGCCTGGCCTGGTGCGAGCCCGGCGCGTGCACGCCGACGACCACGATGCCGTCGTCCCCGACGGTGTCGATGGCGGTCCTGGCCACGGCCCGGCGCTCGTCGTCGGTGAGCGACGAGTACTCGCCGAGCGAGCCGTTGGGGCCGACGCCGTGGCAGCCGTTGTCGATCAGCCAGCGGCAGTGCTCGGCGTAGCGGTCGAAGTCGATGCTCAGATCGTCGTGGTACGGCAGCGCGGTCGCGACCACAACTCCATCGAAGATCATGGCTCCTCCACGGGATTGGCGGCGAGGTCGCCCAGCGGGATCGGGGTGGCGATCGGCCGGCGGGCGAAGGTGGTGGGATCGAGATCGAGCAGGTCGGCCACGGTCGCGCCGCAGATGCGGCCCTGGCAGGGGCCGAGTCCGGCGCGGCTGGTGAGCTTCACGGCCCGGGTCGCCGTGGTGCCGCGGTGGGTGGCCGCCCGCAGCTTGTGGTGGGTGACTTTCTCGCAGCGGCAGATGATCGTGTCGTCGGTGAGCCAGCTCCGCCAACCCGGCTTGATCGGATACACCCTGGTCAGGGCCTCAGCGAAGCGCCGGTCGACGGTCAGTTCAGATGTTGTGCCGGCGGCTGCGGCGCCAGCGATGACGCCCTCGTGGGCCGCCAGTTCCGCGCCGCCGATGCCGGTGATCTCACCGGCCGCGAAGACCCACGGCACCGAGGTTCGCTGCTGCGCGTCGACCTCGACGAAGCCGTCGCGCAGCCGGCAGCCGGCCGAGATGGCCAGTTCGAGCTGCGGCACGAAGCCGTAGCCGACACAGACCGCGTCGACCGGAATTCGCTTGGTCTGCAAGGGATTCCAGTCGGCGTCGAGCTTGGCCACGGTGACTTCGCGAACCCGGTCGTCGCCGTGCGCGGCGATCACCGCGCTGCGTTCACGGAAGTACGGGGCGACCTTGGCGTACCGAGCGAGCTCTTTGAGCTTGCTCCGGCCGGCGATCAACGCCTTCGGTTCGCCGAGCCAGTCGCGTGACGGGGAATTCGCCTCGAACACCCGTACCTTGGCCCCGACGTCCAGCAGCGAGCTGGCCACCGGCAGCAGGAACGGCCCGGTCCCGGCGACGACCACGTTGCGGCCCAAGGAAATTCCTTGTCCCTTGGCCATCGCCTGGGCCGCACCGGCGGTGTAGACGCCGGGCAGGTCCCAGCCGGGGAACGGCAGGGTGCGGTCGTACGCGCCAGTGGCCAGGATCAGCTTCGATGCCGTGACGACACGAGAACCGGTGAGATGCAGGCGGTTGCCTTCGATCGCCCAGACCTGGGTCTCCGGCAGGTGTCGCACGCGGTCATGGGCAACGCGGATCTCCTTGGCCCGGAAGGACTGTCGGTGATACTGCCCGCCGATCCGAGGCGCGGAGTCGATCAGCAGCACGTCCTGGCCGGCTCTCGCCGCCGTGACAGCGGCGTTGACACCAGCCGGTCCGGCGCCGACCACAACGACGGTCATCGGGTGCTCACCTCGTCACCCTCGCGCAGAACCCGTTGGCAGGCCCGGACATCCGGCACGCCATTGACCGTGACCAGGCAGCCGTGGCAGACGCCGATGGCGCAGAAGACGCCGATGTTCGGCACCACGGCGGCGATCGTCCGGCCGGGTTCGACCGTCGTCGGTTGGCCGTTGACCGTGACGTTCATGCCGCCAGCCCCGGCCGGTCGACCCGGAACGGCGTCGGGTCGAGATGCGGATTCTGGCCGGTCATCAGCTCCGCCAGCAGGCGGCCGGTGGCCACGGCCAGGCCGATGCCGGCACCCTCGTGGCCGGTGGCGTGCCAGAGGCCCGGCCTGCGGGGATCTTCGCCGATGACCGGCAGGTGATCCGGCATGTACGGCCGGAATCCGCCATACGCCCGCATCACGTTCACGGTGGCCAGCTTGGGAAAGAGCCGGATCGCCTTGGCAGCCAGCTCACGCAGGACGTCGACCTGGATGGTGTCGTCGAAGCCGACCCGCTGCCGGCTGGAGCCGATCAGCACGGTGCCGGCCGGCGTGGACTCCACCACCGTCGAGGTCTGGAGATCGGCGTCGCCGCTGGCCACCGCGCCGACGTAGTCCGCGTCGTACACCTTGTGCCGCACCAGATCCGCCACCGGCGTGGTCACCAGGATCAGACCGCGCCGGGGCAGCACCGGGATCGGCGCGCCCAGTCGAGCGGCGAGCTCCCCGGCCCATGGACCGCAGGCGTTGACGATGTGATCGCAGGCGATGGTCCCGCTGTCCGTCACCAGGGCTTTTCCGGTCGCGCCGAGCGCGGTCACGCCGGAGAGGAGCTGGCCGCCACGCTGCCGCACGGCGGAAAGCAGCGTGGTGGCCAGCAGCACGGGTTGCACCTGGCCGTCTTCGGGGTAGTGGACGGCCGCGGTGATCTCGCGGGTCAGGTTCGGCTCCAGCTCGAACGCCTCTTGCGCGGTGATCTGGTGCGCCTGCACGCCGGCTTCTCGTTGCCGGGCCGCGAATTCGCGCAGCGGCCCCGGATCCGTGGTCCCGACGACCAGGCCGCCCTTGGGTTCCCATTCCACATCGGACAGCTCCGGCCCGAGCTCGTCGGCCAGTTTCGCCAGCAGTTCCGGGAGTTGCCGGCGGGAGGCCTGGGCCAGTTCCAGTTCCGGCCCGGGTTCCTTGTCCGAGACCAGCACGTTGCCCTCGCAGGCGCCGGTCGTGCCGGCGGCCGGGCCGCTCCGGTCGACCACGGTGACCGCCACGCCGGCCGCGCTGAGGGCCTCGGCGCAGGCCGCGCCGATTGCCCCGGCGCCTACGACCACAACGTGCACGGACACCTCCGTTCGTTAAAATGAACGCTACGGGTCCGGGGTGGCGCAGGTCAAGGCCGGCGGGCCGGCATCCGAGGGGTACTGGAGCATCAGCACAGACAGCACCGGCTCCTCGACCGCCCGGTAGATGTGCGGCCGGTCGGCCGGGAAGCTCACGTAGTCGCCGGGGCCCAGCTCGTACGGGTCGTCCGGCGGGCCGATCAGCAGCCGGCCGGTGACCACGGTGACGTGCTCGATGCCGGCGTGCCCGTCGGAGTGCTGCTGCTGGCCGGGGCGGACCCGCTGGTCGTAGACCTCGAACACGGTCTCGGTGACGTCCAGCCGGCGCAGCATCCGCAGGTCGACCGCGTTGCTGCTGAGCACGTCCAGGTCGGCCGAGCGCACCAGGACCACGTCCGGGTCGCTGCGCAACGTCAGCAGGCTCGACACCGGCACACTCAAGGCGTTCGACAAACTGAACACGGTCTCGATGGTGGGATTGCCGGCCCCGGACTCCAGCTGGGACAGCGTGCCCTTGGCGATACCGGAGCGGCGGGCCAGCTCGGACAGCGACAGGCCGCTGCGCTCGCGCAGCACCTTCAGATTCGCCGCCAACACCTGGCCGGCCCGGGGTTGTGTCACACCCCCCACAATGCCAGGAAGGGGGCTTTCCTAGCGTTCAACGCCAGGAAAGCCCCCTTCCAGTCATCGGCTACTTGGCCGGCGGGGCGAACAGGTGGGCCAGGTCGAGCAGCTGGTCCAACAGCTCGTTGCCGGTGCTGGGCCGGAACCGGACCACCTGCGGGTCGTGGTCGCTGGCCTGGTCGGCGAACTCGGCGTTGACGTGCACCACGTCGTACTGCACGCCACGCGGCGCGGTGCTGACCAGCAGGTGGTCGAGCACCTCGGAGTTGCCCTGGTAGACGTAGCTGTAGCGCTGGTTGGCCGGCAGCTCGTTCACCAGGTCACGCAGCTTGCCACCGGCGGTGAGGGTGGCCACCGTCGGCGAGAACTGCATGTCGTTGAAGTCGCCCGGAATGACGATGTTGGCCTTCTTGTTCACCGCCAGGATCTGGTCGACGAACGCCCGCAGCGCCGCCGTCTGCTGCCCGCGCTGCACCTCAGAGCTGCGGGTCGGCGGCTGGTTGCGACCCACGTCCGGCTGGTCGCCGAGCTTGGACACCAGGTGATTGCCGATCACGATGACCTCGCGGCCCTGGAACCGGAACTCGGCGGCCAGCGGCTTGCGGCTGGCGGTCCAGGCCGGGTTGGTCGGGTCGACGCGGCCCGGCGAGATCGACAGCTCGGCCTGCCCGTGGTTGTTGACGATCGTCGTCGCGGTCGTCGCGTCGCCGCCCGGACGGTCCACAAGGGACACCCGCTTCGGGTTGTAGAAGAAGGCGATCCGGATGTTGCCGCCCGGCTGGCCGCCGTCGGCGTCGTTGGTCGGATCGATCTCCGTCCACTTGTACTGCGGGCCGCCCGCCGCCACCACGGCGTCGGCGAACTTCTGCAGCGTCTGGTCGGCCGCGACCACGCCGTTGTCGGTGGCCCCGGAGTTGTCCTGGATCTCCTCCAGCGACACGACGTCCGGCGCGGCCAGGTTGTGCACCAGGTTGCCGGCCAGCCGGTCGAACTTGGCCTGCGGGTCGGTCGGCGCCAGGTTCTCCACGTTGTAGGTGGCCACCGCCAGCTCGTCCACGGTCTGCTTGGCCGTGGTCTCCGGCTTGATGCCACCCGAGACCAGGCCACCCAGCTGCGTCGCCTGCACCACGTAACCGCCGAACTGGGTGTAGTCCAGCGGGCCCGCGGTGGCGCCCGTGAGCTTGTCGCCCACGTTCGCCTTGGGGAACGGCGTCTGGGAGAACGGGATCAGCGACTGCAACTCGAGCCGGCCCGAGTTGTTGTCGTCGTAGCCCAGGTAGACCGTGCCGCCGCGGACGCTCGGGTTCTGCGCCGGCTTGGTCGTCACGTACAGCTCGTTGTACTTGTCGGTCGGGCCGACCACGCGGGCGTCGTCCACCTCGACCCGCATGCCCTCACGGGACTCGAAGAAGTCCAGCGCGTACTTGTCCGGCTGCAACTGGAGCGACTCGATGTTGCCGCCGGTCGGGGCGAAGGCCGTCGGCACCGTGTCCGGGTGCAGGATTTCGGCCGCCGGCAGCGGATTGCCCGAGGAGAGCACCGTGACCGTCGGCGAGTCGATCTCCGTGTTGGACTGGTAGAGCGACTTCGCGCCGCTCTCGTCCGGGTAGAACTCCGACACCTTGCCGGCGACCTTGATCGAGTCGCCCGGCTGGACGGCGACCTTGGCCGAGCCGGTGTAGACGAAGATGCCCTCGCTGGTGCGCGGGTCGCTGTCCGGGTTCGGGTCCTGGAAGAAGAAGCCCTGGCTGGAGCCGAAGGAGCGGACGCCGGTCACGATGCCCGGCACGTCGACCACCTGCTTGCCGACCAGCGGCGAGAGGCGGGTCGTGCCCTGGATGTCGTGGATGCGGGCCGGGGTGCCGGTCGGCGGGGTCGTGCCGCCGCCACCGGTCGTCTCGCCCTTGCTGTTGGTCGGGGCGGGCGTGCCGGCGGCGAAGTCCTTGGAGTTGTCGTCGGTGTCAGCCGCCGTGCGGGTCACCGCCGTCGTGTTGCTCGGGGCCGGGGCGCTCGTGCCCTCGACCACCACCGCGCCGCCGAAGCCCACCAGGTCGTGCACCCGCGGATCCGCCGCGCAGTCCGCCGCAGTCAGACAGGTCAGCGGGTCCTTGCCACTTACCAGGGCGACCGTGCCCGCCGTCGCCGACATGTTGATCGTGCCCGTGGCGTCCGCGGTCGGCAGCGCCGTCGTGCCACCGGTGCCCTTCGCCTCACCCACCAGGTACTTGCCGCCCGGGGCGATGCTGCCGGTCAGCACCGTCGCCTGCCAGGTGCTCGTCGGCTTCGGGGCCGCCGGCAGGTACTGCACGCTCCAGCCGTCCACCGACACCGCCGCCGCGGCCCGGTTGGCCAGCTCGACGTAGTCGGAGGTCAGGGTGGCGCCGGCGTTGCCGCCGCCCCCGTACACCTCGGCGATCACGGCATCGGCGCTCGGCGCCGCCGTGGCCGGGGACGCCGTCACGACCAGGCCGGCCGACAGCAGCGCGGTCACCGCCGTGCCGGCCAGGGCTCTGCGGCGGTGTGGAGATGGGGTCACCCTCGTCCTCCTAGCTCAGTGGTCGGGGCATCCTCCCCCGGTTGAGTGAACGAAGGGAGGCTTTTGCGCAACGGTTACCTGCTAGTACGAACGTGTCGTCGGGATTGCGCCGTTCGCGGTAAGGAGGGCCATTCCGGCCGCTGAACCCAGGGTCCGACACGACGAGTGGAAGCGGTTTGTCGAGCGCGCCAAGGTGCCAGACCACACAGGCCCGCGGCCTGCACGGGCGAACTGAGACCAGAACTGCAACCACATGTCAGAGCCCCGGCAACCAGGTTCGGTTGCCGGGGCTCTGAGCAGCGGTGGCGGTGGGATTTGAACCCACGGAGGGTCTCCCCTCACACGCTTTCGAGGCGTGCTCCTTCGGCCGCTCGGACACGCCACCGGTAAGAACATTACAGGAGGGGTCGAAGCGGGTTACACGTGGGGGCGGCGGGCGGTGAAGAAGGAGTCCATGAGGGCGGCGCACTCCTGTTCGAGGACGCCGCCGCGGACCTCGGGGCGGTGGTTGAGGCGACGGTCGCGGACGACGTCCCAGAGAGAGCCGACGGCGCCGGTCTTGGGTTCCCAGGCGCCGAACACGAGGCGCGAGACGCGGGCCAGGACGAGGGCGCCGGCGCACATGGTGCAGGGCTCGACGGTGACGGCGAGGGTGCAGCCCTCCAGACGCCAGCCGTCGCCGAGGACGGTGGCAGCGGCGCGGAGGGCGAGGATCTCGGCGTGGGCGGTGGGGTCGCCGAGGCGTTCCCGGGCGTTGCACGCGGAGGCGAGCTCACGGCCGTCGGCGTCGATCACCACGGCGCCGATGGGGATGTCGTCGCCGGCCTCGCGGGCGGCCCTCAGCGCGGCCCGGACCAGCTCCTCGTCACTGCTGGACACGGTCGACGAGGGCGCCGAACTCGGCGCTGAAGCCGCAGCGCTGGGCGATCATCTGAAGCTGCTCGTCCGGGTAGAGGTCGACCTCGTCGACGATCACCTGCAGCTCACCCTCGGGCATCCCCAGGTCGGCCAGGATGGCCAGGTCGCCCTCGGGCCACAGGCCGTCGTCCTCGTCGTCGGGCGGCTCGACGCGCAGCAGGTCCAGCACGTCGGCGGCGATGTCGTAGTCCAGCGCGGCGGCGGCGTCGGACAGCAGCAGGGACACCCCGCCGGGGCTGGGCCGCAGCAGCACGAAGAACTCGTCGTCGACGTTGAGCATGCCGAACAGGGCCCCGGTCGACCGGATCTTCCGCAGCGCGGTGATGGCGGCGTCGAGCTCGTTCAGGGTGTCCAGTTCGAGCGAGCTGCACCGCCACTTGCCGTCCTCCCGGACGACGGCGACACCGAAACCACCGACCGGCTCGTGCACCGACATGTGCACACCGTATGCGCCCGGGCCGGTCACCCGGAAGCACTATCCCCCAAGCCGGCCTCACGAAGATCGGCCAGACGGAGGTTACGGTGGGACCATGGCTGGATGACCACTTCAGCGGCACGCCCTGCAACCACCCAGTCAGGTGACCCCAGG
Source organism: Kutzneria sp. CA-103260 (assembly GCF_018263855.1). Lineage (GTDB taxonomy): Bacteria > Actinomycetota > Actinomycetes > Mycobacteriales > Pseudonocardiaceae > Kutzneria. Next base: position 8,580,099 of record NZ_CP073318.1, read on the forward strand.
CTCGCTGGTCTCATCGAGGCCGCCCGCGCGCTCCAGCCACGGACCGTGGCGCTGCGCCGGCAGGTGCACAAGCACCCTGAGCTGGGCCTGAGGCTCCCCCAGACGCAGGCGGCGGTGCTGCACGCGCTGGAGGGTCTGCCGCTGGAGGTCACGACCGGCAAGTCCACCGATTCGGTGGTCGGGGTGCTGCACGGGGCCCGCCCGGGCCCCACGGTGCTGCTGCGGGCCGACATGGACGCGTTGCCCCTGACGGAGCAGACCGGCTGTGCCTTCGCCTCCGAGGTGCACGGGACGATGCACGCGTGCGGGCACGACACGCACGTGGCGATGCTCGCCTCGGCGGCCCGGCTGCTGTGCGCCCGCAAGGAGGCTCTCAACGGGCACGTGGTGTTCATGTTCCAGCCCGGCGAGGAGGGCCACCACGGGGCCAAGCACATGATCGACGAAGGCGTGCTCGGCGCGTCCGGCCTGCTCGCGAACAAGGCGTTCGCGCTGCACATCACCTCGACGGTGCGCTCCGGCGTGATCACCAGCCGGCCCGGCCCGATCATGGCCGCCGCCGACGTCTTCCGGGTCCGGGTCATCGGCCGCGGCGGGCACGCCTCGCAGCCGCACAAGGCCCTCGACCCGGTGCCGGCCGCCGCGGCGATGGTCGGCGCACTGCAGACGATGATCACCCGCCGGGTCAACGCGTCCGAGCCGGCCGTGATCACCGTGGCCAAGATCGCCGCCGGCACCACCAGCAACATCATCCCGGAGATCGCCGAGCTGGAGGGCACCATCCGGACCTTCTCCGAGACCACCCGCACCCTGGTGCACACCGAGGCCAAGCGGATCTGCGAGCACACTGCCGCCGCCTACGGCTGCTCGGCGACGTTCCAGATCGAGCGCGGCTACCCGATCACCGCGAACGACCCCGAGGTCGCCGCGAACGTGCTCGACCTGGCCAGCTCGGTGCTCGGGTCGCGCTACAGCGAGCCGATGATCGACCCGATGATGGGCGCGGAGGACTTCTCGTACGTGACCAGGCAGATTCCCGGCACGATGGCCTTCCTGGGCGCCTGCCCGCCGTCGATCGGGCTGGACGAGGCCGCCCCCAACCACTCCAACCGGGTGCTGTTCGACGAGGCCGCGATGGAGCACGGGGTGGCCATGCACGCCGCCTTCGCCCTCGACTCGCTGCGTTAACACCCGGGGTGGTTTCGCCAGGTCCGCCCGTGCCGGCAGGATGGGGCACGTGCTGCCTGTTTGTGTGATCGGAATGGGTCTGATCGGCGGGTCCGTCATGCGCGCCGCGAGCGCGGCCGGCCGGGCGACCTGGGGTGCCACCGCGTCCACCACAGATGCCGAGGCCGCGCGGGCCGCCGGCTTCACCGTCGAGGACAGCGTCGACGACGCGCTGCGCCGGGCGGACGAGGAGGACGCCCTCATCGTGCTGGCCGTGCCGCTGACCGCGCTGGCCGAGGTGCTGCGGTCGGTGTCGGCCTACGCGCCCGGCTGTCGGCTCACCGACGTCATCAGCGTCAAGGGCGCGGTGTCGGAAGCCGTCCGCAAGATCAACCCGTACGCCCGGTACGTCGGCGGGCACCCGATGGCCGGCACCTCCCGGTCCGGGTGGGCCGCCGGCTCGGCCGAGCTGTTCCGGGACGCCGCCTGGGTCGTCACCACCGAGGACGACAGCGACCAGGAGGTGTGGACCGAGGTCGTGCAGCTGGCGTTGGCCTGCGGCGCCCACGTGGTGCCGGCCTCCGCCTCCGCGCACGACGACGCCGTGGCCCGTATCTCCCACCTGCCGCACCTGCTCGCCGCCGTGCTGGCCAGCGTCGGCGCCTCCGGCGGTCCGCTGTCGTTGGCCCTGGCCGCCGGCGCCTTCGGCGACGGCACCCGGGTCGCCGGCAGCCGGCCCGAGCTCGTGCAGGCCATGTGCGAGGGCAACCGGGCCGCGCTGCTCGACGCCGTCGACGACGCCCTCGGCCGCCTCGGCGCCGCCCGCGGCTCGCTGGCCTCCACCGGTGGGCTCGCCGCCACCGTCAACGCCGGGCACCTGGCCCGGCGGGAGTTGGAACAGCACCGCTCGGGCGCCCGGCACGGCGTCAAGGTCGACCTGGAGGCCCGGGGCGCCCTGGCCAACCTCCGCGACCTCGGCAACAAGGGCGGCCGGCTGACCTCACTGGACGGCAGCGTCGCCATCGTCCAGATGCTGTGATCAGACCCGGCGGGCCAGACCCGGGTACTCGACCACCAGGCCGTTGGGGTCGACGCTGAGCTCGACCGAGGCGTCGCCGCGGTCGAACGCGAGGACGCTGCCGCTCTCGTCCACGGAGACGGTGCGGTAGCGCTCGTGGACGAGGCTGACCGACAGGTCCGGCAGTGACACCCAGACCACCGGCAGCTCGTGCTCGCCGGCCTCGCGGTGCAGGCCGAGGCGGCGCACCGGCAGGGCGTTGAACAGCACGCTGCTCTGCAGGTTCACGTCGAGCGCGCCCTCGAAGTCACGGCGCTCGGCGCCGCGGCCGCGGTCGACGATCCACAGGCCGTCCTCGGTGCGGCTGAGCGACAGGGTGCGCTCTTCCTCCGCGGTGGTGCTGCGCAGCAGCAGCCGGCTCACCACGCCGTCCTCACCGACGGACAGCTCGAACGAGGCGTTGTAGGCCTCGTGCCCCCCGATGGCGGCCGCGACCACTCGGCCGCTGCCCTTGATCCGGTTCTCGGACAGCACCAGCCGGGCCGACTCGAGGCGGGGGCCGGTCAGGCCCTGCCACGTCACCATCACCGGACGGCGGCCGGCACGGGGCGTGCTGTCGGACTGTGCGGGCTCAGTCGCGTTGGGGACGTTCACTGTCCACCTTTCGAGGTCAGGGTCGACAACGGAGCGTACCTAACCGAAACAACCGTGGGGCCTCCCGTTTACACGGGAGGCCCCACATGGCTCAGCGGATCAGCTGTTGTCAGCTGTGGTTGGCCTTACGGCGGCGGACGAAGAACAGCGCGCCGATGCCCGCGCCGATCAGCACCACACCGGCGATGGCCGGGCCGATCACCGAGGCGCCGGTGTAAGCCAGCGTGTTGGTGTCAGCCGTGGTGGTCGGGGTCGGCGTGGTGCAGGTCGGAGCCGGGGTCGTGGCGGTCGTGCTGCCACCGTTGCCCGGGGTGGTCGTCTTGGTCGTCGTGGTCGGGCTCGGCGAGGTGGACGGCACACACGGGGTGCTGCTGGTCGTGGTCGGCGGCGCCGTGGTCGTGGTCGTCGGCGGCGTGGTCGTGGTCGGCGGCGTGGGGGTGGTCCACGCGACCTTGGCCTGGGCTGACACGGTGACCTTGCTGGCCTGCGCGACGATCAGCGGCTGGGTGCAGTGCGTGGGGTCCGTGCCGTTGTCCTTGCACCGCTGCGGGGTGTCCTTGACACCGACGAAGATGCGGCCGAGCTCCAGCGTGGCCTCGGCGGAGATGTCGAACGTCGTGTTGCCCGCGGCGGTGCCGTCAGCGATCTTGACGAAGACGCTGTCGCCGTCCTTGACCGAGGTGACCGGGTTGCCCTTGGCGTCGGTCAGCGTGACGCCCTTGGGGAACTTGCTGGTGTCCAGCTTCAGGTCGCCGGTCGCGGTGCTCTTGATGACGAACGGGCCGACCAGGTCGCCGTTCTGCTTGGCGTTGTCCGACACGATGTTCAGCGTCGGCTTCGGCTGGTCCAGACCGGGGTTCTTGTCGGTCAGGAAGTGGTACAGCTTGTCGACGTCCTGGACGACCTTGTCGGAGTACGGCTTGCCGTTCTTGTCGCCGTTCTTGGCGCTGATCAGGTCGACGCCGTCGCTGAAGTGCCAGATGGCGGACTGGGTCGCGCCGACGGCCTCTTCCTGGGTCAGGTCCGGGATGCCCGCAGCCTTGGCCAGGTCGGCCAGCTTCACAGTGGGGTACGAGTTGTGCAGCACCCAGTTGATCTGCGACTTGTTCTTGTCGAACAGCACACTGGGGTTCGGGTACTTGTCCCAGTCGACCTCGTGCATCGTGACGTCGCGCTGGATGTTGCGCGTGAGGCCGATGCAGTAGGTCAGGACCGGGTCCTTGACGCCTTCGATCTTGAGCGCGATCAGCGTGGTGATCTCGGGCGTCGTCTGCTGCTTGTCGTTCTTCAGTTCGACGTCGACACCGCGTGTCCCGCCGCCGACCGGGGTCGCGGTCACCGACGAGGTGCCGTCCGCCGGGACCTGAGCTGCCGGGGCGTCCGCGAACGCCAGCGGCGCCGCCGACATCAGGGCGATCGAGGCGCCGAGCACAGCGGCGGCGATACGACCCGGGTGGAACCGGTTTGCCATGACTCTCCTCGTTTGACTGCCTGCTAGCGCTGGTCCCCGACCTCTGACCTGCCCTGCGGTGTCACGGTTCGAGCAAAACTGCCCCGAAAGGGCGTATCCGAAGCTCGTGACACATAGTCCGAACAGGCGAATTGCGCCGCGTTCGGTGAAAGTCCTGTGTGGAACGCCGCGTCACAGTACTCGACAGGGTGACGACAGCTTCGTTGGACTCACCCGATAGTGTTTGACCTGGGGATACGCCACCCAGACGTGACGCAAGGCGAAGATCGACTAGACGAGCCGATCTCGGTTATCACCGAGCGTCACGAAAATCGCCGGCCTCGCACATGAATCATGGCCGCATCGAGTTATCCACAGGTCAGTGTTTGCGCTGGTCACATCGACGCAAACGATTACGGCCCCAGGAAACCGTCGATGTCTCGCGATAAGATCGTTACCCAACGGAGACAACTTGATCTCGACGGTTACTCCGTTCGTGGCAAACCGTCGGCTGCTCAGCGTCGTCAACATCACGTGTCGCGGGGGTGAACGAAACCCGGACCGGCGGGGAGACTGTGCACGTGACGCGAGCTCGGGATCTGACCCCGTACGTGGAACTGGGGCGGGAGCACTGGCGTGAGCTGCGCGCGGCGACGCCGATGAGCCTCACCTCCGACGAGCTGCACCGCCTGCAGGGCCTCGGCGACCGGGTGTCACTGGACGAGGTCGCGGACATCTACCTGCCGCTGTCCCGACTGATCAACCTTCAGGTCGCCGCCCGGCAGAGGCTGCACGCGGCCACCACGACCTTCCTCGGCGAGCCGTCCGAGAAGGTCCCGTTCATCATCGGCGTCGCCGGCAGCGTCGCCGTGGGCAAATCCACCACCGCCCGCATCCTCCAGGCGCTGCTGGCCCGGTGGAGCGACCACCCGCGGGTCGACCTGATCACCACCGACGGCTTTCTGCTGCCCAACGCCGAGCTGGAGCGGCGGGGCCTGATGACCCGCAAGGGTTTCCCGGAGAGCTACGACCGCCGCGCCCTGGTCCGCTTCGTCGCCGACGTCAAGGCCGGCGCCCCCGAGGTCGAGGCGCCCGTCTACTCCCACCTCAGCTACGACATCGTGCCCGGCACCCGGCAACTGGTGCGGCAGCCCGACATCCTCATCGTCGAGGGCCTCAACGTGCTCCAGCCCGGCGCCCGCCTCGCCGTGTCCGACCTGTTCGACTTCTCGATCTACGTCGACGCCCGCATCGACTGCATCCAGCAGTGGTACGTCAGCCGCTTCCTCAAGCTGCGGGACACCGCCTTCGCCAACCCCGCCTCGTACTTCCACCGGTTCGCGTCGCTGACCGACGAGCAGGCCATGGCCCGGGCGACCCAGATCTGGCAGGAGATCAACGAGCCCAACCTGGTCAACAACATCCGGCCCACCCGCGGCCGGGCGACCCTGGTGCTGCGCAAGGAAGCCGACCACTCCATCAGCCGCGTTCGGATGAAAAAGCTCTGAGCTCAGCCCCAACGTTGGGCGATGGCCTGGCACTGGGCCCGAAGCGCGTCCAGCACGATGGGCAGCAGGGGGTTGGTGTTGCTGGGGCGGTGCAGGGCGAGGATGCGTCGGAACACCTCGGAGTCGGCGATGCGCAGCACACCGAGGCCGGAGTCGACGCCGATGGCCAGCTTGGGCACGACGGCGACGCCGAGGCCGCGGCGGACCAGTGAGCAGACGACGCCGTAGTCGTTGCTGCGCAAGGTGATGCGGGGGACGAAGCCGGCGGTGGCGCAGAGGCGTTCCAGGGACTTGGAGCCGGCGGTGTCGCTGCGGGTGCAGATCCAGCGCTCGTCGGCGACCTCCACAAGGGACGCGTCGGGCCGGGCGGCCAGGCGGTGCGCGGGGGAGGTGACCAGCATCAGGGGCTCGGACAGCAGCGGGGTGGCGATGAGTTCCCGAGGCCAGGTCCGGGGATCGAGGTCGTAGGCGAACACGACGGCGGCGTCGCGGTCGCCGTCGAGCACACCGGCCAGCACCTCGTCGGGTTCGCCCTCGTCCAGCAGGACATCGGCGCCGGGGCGGCGTTCGACGATGGCGGCCAGGGTGGAGGCCATGATCCGGGCGTTGGCGGTGGCGAAGCTGGCCAGCCGCAGCGTGCCGGCGTCGCCACGGGTCAGGGCCCGCACCTCACGCTCCAGTTCGGACAGTGCGGCGAGCGCGTCCCGACTGAGCAGCGCCATCCGCTCGGCGATGGCGGTCGGCCGGACGCTGCGGGCGGAGCGCTCGAACAGTTGGGCGCCGACAGCCCGTTCCAGCATGGCGATCTGTTGCGACACGGCGGAAGTCGTGTAGCCGAGCAGGCGCGCGGTCTCGGCGAACGAGCCGGTCCGGACCGCCTCGGTCAGGGTGCGAAGGTGGATGGGGTTCAGCATCAGACGCAGTTCAGTTCGGGACGTTCCGAACTGGCCGCGAAGCGGTCGACGGACAGGCCGGACACGTCGACCACGGGCGGCACGCCGAGCACCAGGTCCCGCAGCACCTCGCCGACGGCCGGCCCCTGCAGGAACCCGTGCCCGGAGAACCCGGTCGCGTACAGCAGCCGGCTGACGTCGGCGGCCTCGCCGATCAGGGCGTTGTGGTCGGGGCTCATCTCGTACAGCCCGGCCCAGCGGTGGGCGATGCCGACCTCGGCCAGCGCCGGCGCCCGCCGCTGCACGGCGTCGGCCAGCCCGGGCAGCCACTCGTCGCCGGTGCTCAGGTGGAAACCCGGCTGCTGGTCCGGGTCGGACATGCCGACCAACAGCCCCGGCCCCTCGGGGTGGAAGTAGAACGTGGTGCCGAAATCAATGGTCATCGGCAGGCCGGCGGGCAGATTCGGCATTTCCGACGTCACGATGATCTGCCGCCGCAGCGGCACCACCGGTAGCGGCACGCCGGCCATCTCGCCGACCGCCGCCGACCACGCGCCGGCCGCGACGACAACGGTCGACGTGTCGACAAGTCCCTGTGTCGTCCGCACGCCGGTGATCACGCCGTCCGCGACTTCGATGCCGGTCACCTCGCAGTGCCGACGGATCCGGGCGCCCAGCGCCCGAGCGCCGCGGGCGTAGCCCTGGACCACGGCCTCGGGCGTGCAGTGGCCGTCCGTCGGCGAGAACGCGGCGGCGAGCAGGCCGTCGCCGATGACCAGTGGCGACAGTTCGAGCGCCTGGTCGACGGTCAGCATCCGGCTCGGCACGCCGAGCTCGTTCTGCAGCCGAACGCCCGCTTCGAACGCGTCGACGTCGGCCTCGTCGTCGAGCAGGAACAGGTAGCCATGCTGACGGAGGTCGATCTCCGCGCCGGGCCGCTGACCGAACCGCTCGAACGCGGCCAGCGAGCGCCGGGCCAGCTCGATGTTGGCCGGGTCGGAGAACTGGGCCCGCACGCCGCCGGCCGCCCGACAGGTGCTGCCGGAGCCGAGTTCGTCCCGTTCCAGCAGCAGGACGTCCACACCCGCCTCGGCAAGATGGAAGGCCGTGGACAGGCCCATCACACCACCGCCGACGACGATCACCTCGGCTCGCTCGGTCATGTGATTCACGCTAAGCCAGGATCGCGGCGAGCACGCCGGCAAACAACCCAATTAGCGCACACAGCGCAGCGCCGATTCGAGGGTATGGCCGACCCGGCACCCAGCGCAGGACCGGCACCAGCACCTGGGACACCAGCAGCGACGCGGCCGCGAGCACGGCGATCGAGCGCAGTCCACCGCCGGTGAAGCTGGTCGGCACCTGCGGCACGAACAGCGCCGCCGCCGCGATGACCGACAGCCAGATCGACACCACCGGCCCGACGGTCACCACGAGCACCAGCAGCGCGAACAGGTGCGCGGCGCGTTGCTCCTTCACGAGGTCAACCGTAGTTGTCGTGAGCGGGGCGAGGCGCCCATCCCCCGCCGCCGCCCACGTCACGCACGCCCGGCCGGTCTCACTGTGGCACCGACGGCGTCACACGCTGGGGTGGAGCTTGGCCGCCCGAACCGGTGAAAATATATTGTTCAACGGTTGTCGCTGAAGGGAGCCCAGTGGCCGATCCGACCGGCGGACCGGTGGAGCTGCTCGCCGCCGACCGCATTCAGCTGGACCGTGTGAGCACCGCGGAACGCGTCTCCGACGTGCTGCGCACCCGGATCATCGTCGGCGACCTGCCGCCGGGCACCCGGCTGTCGGAGGAAGCGATCGGCTCCGCGCTGGGCGTCTCCCGCAACACGCTGCGTGAGGCGTTCCGGCTGCTCACCCACGAGCGGCTGCTGGTGCACGAGCTGAATCGCGGCGTGTTCGTGCGGACGCTGACCAAGGACGACGTCACCGACCTGTACCGGCTGCGCAAGGTCGTCGAGTGCGGGGCGCTGCGCTATGCCGAGGTCACCGACGAGGACCTGCGGCGTGTGCAGGCGGTCGTGGACGAGGCCAAGGCGGCCGCCGCACGTTCGGACTGGGTCGCGGTCGGCACCCAGAACCTGCGGTTCCACCAGGCGCTGTGCGAGCTCGCCGGCAGCCCGCGGGTCGTCGACATGATGCGTGGCATCCTCGCCGAGCTACGGCTGGTGTTCCACGTGATGGGCGATCCGCGGCGCTTCCACGAGCCCTACATCCAGCGCAACCAGGAGATCCTGGCCGCGCTGGCCGAGCAGGGCCGGGAGCGGGCCGAACAGATGCTCGCCGAGTACCTGGACGATGCCGAGCAGCAGCTCACGCAGGCTTATCTGTGACCCTGCGGAGCTGCTCCGCCATCTCCACGTGCTCGCCGGTGAGCAGCGCGCTCGCCGTCATCAGGTCCACGGTCAGCGGCCGGTCCTCGGTCTCCGTGGGCAGGATGGCCACCGCGTTGTCGAACGCGGCCCGCAGTTCGACGCTGTTGTTCGGGTGCATCTGTCGCATCCGGAGCACCCGGACGCTGGCGATCAGCTCGCACGCCAGCGCGATCACGAAGTGCGGCACCACCTCGCCGGTCATCCGGGCCGACTGGGCCGAGAAGCTGGCGTGCTCCTCGACGCCCCGGGACAACGTGGCGTGGCCCAGAACCGCCGGCATGGCCATCGACCGGAAGCTGGCCAGCGAGGCCGCGGCGGTGTACTCGATCACCATCAGGCCGGAGCTGCCGCTGGCCTCGTCCGCCGCGAACGGCCGCAGGCCGGTGTAGTTCGGCTCGCACAGCATCGCCAGCCGGTTCACCGACAGCTGCGCCGTCTGCAGCGCCGACAGCCGCGCCTTGTCCAGGGCGAGGCTGAGCGTGATGCTGTGAAAACCGCCGTGGTGGAAGACGTCGCCGTCCAACACCGACACCAGCGGATTCTCCGCGCCTGCGTTGATCTCCACGCTGAGCACCTGCTCCAGCGCCGACAGGCCGTCCACCGCCTCGCCGTGCACCTGCGGGAAGCAGCGCAGGCCGAACGGGTCCTGCACCCGGGCCGGCGTGTGCGTGATCTCGCCGAGCAGGTCGCGGATACGTCGCGCCACCAGCTGGCTGCCGTGGTGCGGCCGCGACTGGTGGACCACCTCCGCGAACGGCTCGGGCGAGCCGTCCACCGCGAGCAGCGACAGCGCCGCCGTCGTGCACGTCTGGTCCAGCAACGCCGACAGCTGTCCCTGTGCCAGCACCGACTGGCCGATCGTCAGGGCGTTGCTGCTCAGGAAGGCCAGTGCGTCCGAGGTCGCGAAGTCGATCGGCGGCAACGGGTGCGGGCCCATCCACGGCTGCTCGCCGAGCAGGGTCAACGCCAGCTCGGCCAACGCCGTCAGGTCGCCCGTGCCGATCGCGCCGATGGAGTGCACCTGCGGGAAGCAGCGTGCGTTGAGGGCCAGCGCCAGCGAATCCAGCACGTGTTCGGACACCCCGGAGTGGCCCGCGAGGATCTGGTTGGCGCGCACGACCATCATCGCCCGCGCTTCCGTCTCCGGGATCAGCGGTCCCGTGCCACCCGCGTGGCTACGGAGCAGGCGACGCCCGAAGGCCGCCACTTCCTGCGCCTCCACGCTGACCATGCGGTTGGCGCCCACACCCGTCGTGCGGCCATAGACCGGACGCCGGCCCGTGACTTCCTGGGCCAGGTCCGCCGCCCGCCGCACCCATTCCCGTGCTGTCGGGTCGATGCTCACCGGCTCGCCGCGGACGGCGACCGCGATCACCTCCGCGCACGTCAACGACTTCCCGTCGAGCACAACTGCCACAGTGCGAAGGTTAACTCGTCAACAACCGCAGTCCAGTGCTCGAACCGGAGCCGTCAGCGGGTCGGGTTCGCCCAGCTTGTCGCCGTCGTCCGTGCGGATCGGGAAGCCCTCCCTGATCCAGTACTCGATGCCGCCGATCATCTCCCGGACCTGGAATCCCCTGCGTGTGAGCTCCGCCGCCGCCTTCGTCGCCCCGTTGCAGCCCGGTCCCCAGCAGTAGGTCACCACCGGAACCGCCGGGTCCAGCCGCGCCCCTTCCAGTCGGATCGCCCCCGGGATCCGGCCCTGGCCCCACGCCTGCGCACTTCTGGTGTCCACCAGCACGAACCCCGGGTCTCCGCTGCTCAGGGCCTTTTCCACGTCGCTGACGTCCGTCTGGAACTCCAGACACATTTCAAAGAAGTTCATGCCTCAACGCTATGGACCGGATCCCTCGCTCTGAACCTAAGATCCACGGCACTTCTCACCCGTTGCCAGCTTTTCCATGCCATTCTGCCTCTGTGACCACGGATTCCCTGGACTCCACCGACTGGCGCATCCTGGAGGCACTCCAGGCCGACGGCCGCGCCAGCTACGCCGAGCTCGCCCGCGCCGTCTCCATGTCCCCCTCCGCCGTCACCGAACGCGTCCGCCGTCTCGAGGAGGCCGGCGTCATCACCGGCTACTCCGCCGTCGTCGACCCCGAACGCCTCGGCCTGTCGATCATGGCCTTCGTCCGCCTGCGCTACCCCACCAACAACTACAAGCCGTTCCACAGCCTCGTCGACACCACTCCGGAGATCACCGAGGCGCACCACGTCACCGGCGAGGACTGCTTCGTCCTCAAGGTCCTCGCCCGCTCCATGCGCCACCTGGAGGAGGTCACCGGCCGCATTTCCACCCTCGGCCCCGTCACCACCACCATCGTCTATTCCAGCCCACTGCCCCGCCGTCCGCTCACGCCTTAGTTCCCCAACGTCAGGGCTACCCGCCCCGCCTTGGCGTCGTCCGCCGTCACCGTGACCTTGCCCCGATGCGTGATCTCGACTTGGTAGAACTTGTCGTCGTTCGGCACGGCCGACACCACGATCGAGAACGTGCAGCCCGACATACCAAGGCTTTGCGGTCGCGTGATCGCTCCGATCGCGTCGACCTTGCCCGCCGCGTCGTAGACCGTCACCGATGCCCCGTCCGCTATGTCGCTGTACCCGCCACTGCCGTGGCACGCGCCGCCGACTGTGGACGAGGTTCCGTAAAGGCTGAATGTCCCCAGCAGCGTGAACGTCGTGGGTGCAGCTTTGCCGCTAGTCGTCGCCCCGCCACCGGTTGCAGCTATGAGCAGTGACGCTGGCCCCGGCCCTTTCGGCTGGCTCAGTCCCCACACCACGCTCAGCAGCAATGCCCCAACCGCCACCCCACCCACGAACGGCCCCGCCCACCGTCGTCGCCTGGGTGTCACCAACTCCTGATCAATCACCGGCCCATTCGGCCCGGCACCTTCGCTCTCGTCCACCTCGCGGCCCTCCAGACTCGCCGTCGCCCGACAAGTCCGCCATCCGCCACATTCCGTTAGCCCCTCCCCCCGAACCGCAACCTCCCGCGGCGAGCGCAGCGAAGCCCCACCCACCCCAGGGCGAGCGAAGCGAAGCCTGACCCGAGGGCGATGGCGCAGCCGAGCCCGCAGGGGGGCGCAGGGGGGCGAAGCCCGCCCTGCCTGGGGGTGTGGGGCGCGAGCCCCACAAAACACAAAGCAAGAGCCCTGTTTCGTCAAAGACGAAACAGGGCTCTCCCAGCTCTTGCGCGTGCGCCCGAAGGGATTCGAACCCCTAACCTTCTGATCCGTAGTCAGATGCTCTATCCGTTGAGCTACGGGCGCGTGTTCAGTTGTCATCCTAGCAGAACCAGGATGTTGCGGAGGCTCCGGGATTTGAACCCGGGATGGGGGTGAACCCAAACCGCATTAGCAGTGCGGCGCCATAGACCAGACTAGGCGAAGCCTCCCCGGAGCCCTCGGCTACCGTCGATAAGACTACACACTCCGCCCGCAGGCTCCAAAACGGGGGGTCAGATGGGGTGTGACCTGCGGGTTCGGCTTGAGCGGTGTGGCGTGGGCCACCCCCGGTCGGAGGTGGACGGCCGTGGCGGGCGGTCACTAGCGTGAACGGGTCCACATCGACGTGGCCGGGGAGTGAAAATGGACAAGGTGCGGCCGTCCGCGGCGGACGCGGTCAGTGATCTGCCTGCGGGGGCGACCCTCGCCGTTGGCGGATTCGGGTTGTGCGGGATTCCGAGCGATCTGATCGGAGCGGTGCACGACCTTGGGGTAGGCGACCTGAAGGTCGTGTCGAACAACTGCGGTGTGGACGACTGGGGCCTGGGCGTCCTGCTGCACGATCGGCGGATCTCCCGGATGACGTCCTCGTACGTGGGCGAGAACAAGGAGTTCGCCCGCCAGTACCTGTCGGGCGAGCTAGAGGTGGAGCTGGTCCCGCAGGGCACGCTGGCGGAGCGGCTGCGGGCGGGTGGCTGCGGCATCCCGGCGTTCTTCACGCCGGCGGGTGGCGGCACGCAGATCGCGGAGGGCGGCCTGCCCTGGCGGTACGCGCCGGACGGCGGGGTGGCGGTGGCGTCACCGCCGAAGGAGACGCGGACGTTCGACGGCCGCGACTACGTGCTGGAAGAGGCCATCACCACCGACTTCGCGCTGGTGCGGGCGGCGAAGGGCGACCGGCACGGGAACCTGGTCTTCAACAAGTCGGCGATGAACTTCAACCCGCTGTGCGCGATGGCCGGCCGGGTGACGGTGGCCGAGGTGGAGGAGCTGGTGGAGCCGGGCGAGCTGGACCCGGAGCACGTGCACCTGCCGGGCATCTTCGTGCAGCGGGTGGTGCTGGTGACCAACAGCGACAAGCGCATCGAGCGCCGGACCGTGAGGGAGGCCCAGTGATGGGCTGGAGCAGGCAGGAGATCGCCGCCCGGGCCGCGCGGGAGCTCGAGGACGGCCAGTACGTGAACCTGGGCATCGGCCTGCCGACGCTGGTGCCGAACTACCTGCCCGAGGGCGTCACGGTGGTGCTGCACAGCGAGAACGGCATCCTGGGCACCGGCCCGTACCCGACGGACGACGCGGTGGATCCGGATCTGATCAACGCGGGCAAGGAAACCGTGACGACGCTGCCGGGTGCGGCGTTCTTCGACTCGGCGCTGTCGTTCGGCATGATCCGCGGCGGCCACATCGACACCGCGATTCTGGGCGCCATGCAGGTGTCGGCGTCGGGCGACCTCGCCAACTGGGCCATCCCGGGCAAGCTGATCAAGGGCATGGGCGGCGCGATGGACCTGGTGCACGGGGCCCGCCGGGTGATCGTGATCATGGAGCACACCGCCAAGGACGGCTCGCCGAAGATCCTCAAGGAGTGCTCGCTGCCGTTCACCGGCCGCGGGGTGGTCCAGCGGATCATCACCGACCTGGCCGTGCTGGACATCACGCCGGACGGCCTGCGGCTGGTGGAGCTGGCGCCTGGGGTGTCGGTGGACGACGTCCGATCGGCCACCGAGCCGGAGATCTCGGTGGCCGCCGGCGTCGCCTGATCAGCGCAGGTGTGAGTCGAACCAGTTGAGGGTGCGCTGCCACGCTTCGGCACTGGCCTTCGGGTCGGTGTCGAAGCGGTGGTTGGCCTGCGCCACCCGGACGACGTCGGTGGCGACGGGGGCTGAGGCGGCGGCGTCGCGCAGCTTGTCGACCTCCTCGGCGGTGACGTGCTCGTCCTGCTCGCCGTAGAGGCCGAGCCACGGACAGCTCAGCTCGTGTGCGACATCGACCAGCGAGGGCATGCCGTCGGACAGCGGCGCGAGGATGCCCCGACCGGAGACGCTGACCGCCGCGCCGATGGCGCGCCTGGTCGCCACGATCAGGGCGGCGGCGCCGCCGAGGTCGAAGCCGATGACGCCGGTCCGGTCGGGGGTGATGCCCCGCTCGGCGAGCCACACGCAGGCGACGTCGATGTCCGCGAGCACGGATTCGACGGGCAGCTGCGCGGGCAGCTCGTCGGCGTCCGGGTAGAGGTGCGGCGCCACCACGAGCCAGCCCTCGGCCGCCAGCGAGCCGGCCAGCAGCCGGACCGTGTCGGTGACCCCGCGGGCCTCGTGCAGCAGCACCAGACCGCCCCGCGCTGCGACGTCCGGTTCCGCGGCTGTCACGCGCAGCTCGCGTCCGTCGGTCAACGGCAGGTTTTCGGTCCTGGTTTCCGTCATCTCACCACCCAATCACGCCGGGGTGAACTCCAGTCAACGCGACCGGCCCCCTGGCCCGCCGAGCGTTGCCTACCCGTTGTGATCCACGTCTAAACGCGCCGGGGACGGCGCATCACGTGCACCAGCGCGGGCGGCACGTTGTCCCAGATGGTCCTGGTGAGCACGACTTCCTCGAAGCAGCGCCGAAAGCCGGCCAGCTGCCGTTTGGACGGCCCGGCCCAGCGGGTCCAGGTGTAGGTGAACTGGGTGAAGACGCCAGCCGGGGCCATGGCCGTCGCGACGGCGTCGGTGAGCTTGCCTCGGTATGCCGCCCACGGCAGCCCGCTGATCACCACATCGGCCCGGATTCCCCGGTCCGCCAACAGTTCCGGCAATCGCTCGGCGTCGGAGACGATCACTTCGACGTCCGGAAAGCGCTTGGCCAGCACGTCGGCCAGGCGCGGGTTGAGTTCCACAGCGAGGTGCCGGCCGCGGCCGTCCAGTCGGGACTGGATCACCTCGGTGAACGCGCCGGTGCCGGGCCCGAGTTCGACGACCACCGGTTCGCCCTGTTCGGGAATGGGCGCCACCATCTGCTCAGACAGCGCTTTCGAGCTGGGGATCGCCGACGCGGTGGTGAGCGGCGAGCGGATGAACTCCCGGAAGAAGATTCCTGCGTTGCTCACGGCGCGGCCCCAGTCAGTCGGTGGTCGGTGCGGCGCACACCGTACGGACCGAGCGCTAACAGGAAGCAAACTGCGGTGAGTGGGATCAGGTCGAGACTGCACACGGTGAGCGCGGTGCCGATGGCCAGCAGCACCGGGCTCCACCACCCCAGTTCACACCGGTTGAGCACGGCCAGCGCGATCAGGCAGACGTAGAACAGCGCCGTCCCGACCACATAGACGCCGGGCAGCAGGGCCGGCACGGACTGGATCTGGTCGTAGAGCACGTCCATCCCGGCCCGGTCATGGGCGAGCAGGCCGACCACGATGTCGATCACCGCCTGGGCGACCGCCGCAGCCGCCCCGAGCAGGCCCACCGCGGCGATGACCGGCGCCGTGCCCCGCCGGTCGCCGAGCGTCAGCAGCACCGGCACGAACAGCACGAACCCGGCCAGGAACAGCAGGTGTGACACCGTCCAGCCGACGCCCGGCCCGTGATCGGTGAGCAACCGCACCATGCCGTAGCCGCCGAGCAGCAGCGGCGCGGCGACAAAAGCCATGTCCCGTACCTTGACCATGCTTCGAGCCTGCGCCGCGGCACAGGCTCGAAGCATCAGGGTCCAACCCTGGCGTTGCCCTGGTTCAGCTGGTCCGACGCCGCCGGGACAGCAGCACCAGACCGAAGCCGATGACCAGCGCGCCGATCGCCGTCCCGGTCAGGGTCAGCACGTCGGCGGCCCCGGTGTTGGCCAGCACCGGCGACGCCTGCGGGGCCGGCGTCGTCGGGGCGGTCGGTGTGGTCGGGGGCGCAGACGGGTCCGGCTGGTCCGGGCCCGGCACAACGGCGATGTCCGACCCGGGGTTGTCGCCCTCGAAGACGGTCCACGGCTCGCTGTCGACCAGCTTCCACGGGCCGACCAGGCCGATGTCGTACAGGCCGGCGGGCACCCCGGTGAACTTGTACTTGCCTTCGGCGTCGGTGACCGTGCTGGCGACGATCTTCTTCACGATGTGGTCGGTCAGGTAGATCTTGACGCCAGCGACGGCGCTCTTGTCGTGCAGCAGCGTGCCCTCGACAGACGCCACCGCGCCGGTCACCCGCGCAAGCGCCATCTCCGCGTGCACGCCCTCCGGGTACGCGGGGAACTGGCCGAAGTCGCACGACAGGTCGGTGTAGCCGTAGCGGTGAGCCTCGGCGGGCACCGGCGAGGTCACGTCGAGCGTCACCGTCCCGTGCGCGGGCACCGTGACCCCGCGGCGGCCGATGGCGAGATCACCCCAGCCGCTCAGGTCGCCACCCATGGCATGGGATTCGCCGCTGCGGTCGCAGGCCGCCGTGATGCCGGCCAGGTCGTAGTCACCGCCGTTGGTCAGCGTCACCGTCACGTGCGCGATGTCGCCGACCGCGTAGGTGTCGGCGTTCAGCTTCACCGAAGCCTTGAGGGTGTCGGCGACCGGTCGCCGACCCTGCACGCTGACTTCCAGCGACTTGTCGTCGACCTGCCATCGCGCGGCCGGCAGCACATAGCCCTGCACGGTGCCGAAGCTCGCCGTGTACAGGCCAGACGGGATGTCCTTGAACGTGAACTTGCCGTCGGCGTCGGTCTGCACCGCCGGCGGGGTCGTGCTCGGCACGCCGCCGGTGATCGTGACCTGCACGCCGGACAGGCCTTCGCCCTGGTCGTACTTGCCGTTGCCGTTGGCATCGCCGTACAGCGTGCCCACGATGCCGCCCTTGGTCGGCGTGACCGTGGCCGTCGCGTCGACGGCCCGAAACGTGCTGTCCACCGGCTCGTAGACGCGCACGATGGCCAGAGCCGTGATCGGCTTGTTCGGGTCCAGGATCGTGCCGGTGAACGTGCGGACCTCGGTGGCGCCCGGAGCCATGGCCACCCCGGGTCCGTTGAGCCAGATGCTCTGCGAGTCCTTGATCTCCCACTTGAGGTTGTCCGCCGAGGCGACCAGCCGCACCGCGGGCACCAGGGCCTCGCCAATGTTGGTGATCTTGATGGAGCCGGTGACCGTGTCGCCCGAGTGGTACGACGGCTGGTCGAACTTGATCGACACGTCGAACTTCGGCGCGGGCTGGTCGGCGTGCTGCTGCACGTTGGAGCCGGCGCTGGTCGGCGTCTCATCGGCCGCCGCGACACCGCTCAGTGCCGTGGTCAGCGCAATGGTCAGAGCGCCGGATCCGATCGCGATCCGGCGCAACAGGGTGTGCGTCAAGAGAAGAACCCCTCCCCTGGTTCGGTCACCCGGCACAAGCCGGGTCTATCGCCAGGATCGGCGGTAACCACTCGTCGCGTTACACACCCGACGCACCGGACCGACAACCGCCGCTACGCCCTGTCGCTGTGGCGCTGCCGCAAGCGGGCGGTCAACTCGGTGAACATCTGGTCGACGAGCTTCCTGATACGGGCGGCTTGCTAAATTTGGCCGCCCACCTTTCCCATTCCCGCGACCTTGACGTTCGAGCCCCCTTCAGCTGGCACGACCTGCGCGGTGAAATTCTCGCCCCACGTGAAGGCGCTGGCACCCTTGCTGAAGTTCACCGTCATCGTGAAGTCGTCGGAATCCTTGAGCTTGAACCGTTCGCCGACGACCTCCACCAGGGTCGCAAAGGTATCGTTCGGCGGTACGGGAAAGTAGCGTTCAAGGTCTTGATTGCCAACCGAGCCAAGCCAGGCCATATTTCCTCCACGTCAACGAAACCGTACAGAACAGCCGCGATCAGCCGTCGGCGATTCTCAACAGATTCCCCAAAAAATCACCCAAACCTGCCCCACTATCGCCACAGCCACAACACGCGTTACTCCAGCAACCACAACCCCGACAAAGCCTCCCGGGCCCTGACCGGCGCTCGATGGCGAGCACCAGTGGCGAGCGAAGCGAAGCCTTGATCCGAGGGCGATGGCGAAGCCGAGCCCGAAAGGGGGTGCAGGGGGCGAAGCCCCTCCTGCCTGGGGGTGTGGGGCGCGAGCCCCACAAAGCACCTGGAGCGACGAGGCGTCGGGGTACCCACAACGCACACGTCACCCCTGAGCGGAAGCGGAGGGATTTGAACCCCCGGACGGTTGCCCGTCTTCCGCTTTCAAGGCGGATGCATTCGGCCGCTCTGCCACGCTTCCCTGGAGGGCAAGGGTAGCTGGTCAGTCGTCGGGGGTCTCGGCCAGCATGGCGCCGATGCGTTCGAAGACCTTGGCGAGGGTGGCCTGCTGGGTCTCGGTGGTGAGGTCGATCATGTGCCGGCGAACGCCGTCGACGTGGGTGGGGGCGGCTTCACGGAGTTTGGCCATGCCGGCGTCGGTGAGGCCGGCGTAGACGCCGCGGCCGTCGCTGGAGCAGTTGTCGCGTTCGACGAGGCCGTCGCGTTCCATGCGGGCGATCTGGTGGGAGACGCGGCTCTTGGAGGAGGCGACTTCGGCGGCGAGCACGCTCATGCGCATGCGGTGGTCGGGGCGCTCGGCGAGGCGGACCAGGACCTCGTAGTCGGCGAGGGTGATGTCGTGGGCGTCCACGAGTTCCCGGTGCAGTTGGCCTTCCAGCAGGATGCTGGAGACGCGGTAGGCCCGCCAGGCGGCCATCTCGCCGTCGTCGAGCCACTGGGGTTCGCTCACTTGTCAAGGCTAACCGTCACGTCCCGTTCAGTCGCTGAACCTGGCGTTGTTTCCGGTCACGGGGCACACTCCCTCGCCGAACGCCCGAACGGGGAGTCGGGCGCATTCCGGAAGGATCGACATGATCGTTTTGGCTAGACGGCTCGGCGCGCTGGCGGTCACCGCCGCGGCGGCGCTGACGCTGACCGGGGCGCCGGCGCAGGCGACGCCGGCCCCGATCGACGTGCGCCTGATCGCGTTCAACGACTTCCACGGCAACCTCGAGCCGCCGGCCGGTTCGTCGGGCCGGGTGACGTTGTCGGACGGCACGTCGGTGGTGGCGGGCGGAGCCGCGTACATGGCGACGCACGTGAAGCAGCTGCGCACGAAGAACACGCTGCTGTTCTCGGCCGGCGACAACGTCGGGGCCTCCCCGCTCGCCTCGGCGCTGTTCCACGACGAGCCGACGATCGACTTCATGAACGACATCGGCGTGAACGCGTCGGCGATCGGCAACCACGAGTTGGACAAGGGCTACCAGGAGCTGCTGCGCAAGCAGTTCGGCGGCTGCGCGTCGGACGGCTGCCAGTTCGAGAAGTCGTTCTCGGGCGCCAAGTGGCCGTATCTGGCGGCGAACATGACGTTCGACAACGGGCTGCCGGCGGCGCTGCCGTTCACGGTGGACTTCTCCGGCGGGGTGCCGGTGGGTGTGATCGGCGTGCCGCTGAAGGACCTGCCCAGTGTGACCTCGGCCGACGCGATCAAGGGCCTGAAGTTCGGCGACGAGGTGCAGGCGATCAACAAGTCGGCGGACCTGCTGGACCGGCTGGGCGTGAAGACGATCGTGGTGCTGCTGCACCAGGGCGACAACACCGAGGGCGGCGGCCCGAACGACTGCAAGACGGATCCGGGGCCGGCGCTGGCGATCGCCAAGGCGGCGTCGCCGAAGGTGGACGTGATCTTCTCGGGCCACAGCCACCAGCAGTACGACTGCACGGTCAACGACCCGGCCGGCAACCCGCGGCCGCTGATCCAGGGCGCCTCGTTCGGCCGGCTGCTGTCGGTGGTGGACCTGAAGATCGACCCGAGGACCCGGGACGCGATCCGGAGCAAGACGGTGTCGCACAACGAGGTTGTCACGCGGGACGTGACGCCGGATCCGACCGTGCAGGCCCTGGTGTCGAAGGCCGTCACCGAGGCGGCCCCGATCGCGAACAAGGCGGTCGGCTCGATCACCTCGGACATCGTGGCGGCGCAGCAGCCGTCGGGCGAGTCGCCGCTGGGTGACGTGATCGCCGACGCGCAGCTGGAGTCGACGAAGTCGGCGGGCGCGCAGGTGGCCGTGATGAATCCGGGCGGCATTCGCGCGGACCTGAACTTCAAGTCCTCGACGGCCGGTGTGGCCGACGGCACCGTGACGTACTCGAACGCGTTCACCGTGCAGCCGTTCGCGAACATCCTGCAGACCGAGACGTTGACCGGGGCGCAGCTCAAGGCCTTGCTGGAGCAGCAGTGGCAGCCGCAGCCGGACGGCTCGGTGGCGACGAAGATGCTGCAGATCTCGTCCAGCCTGCACTACACGTGGTCGGCGTCGGCCCCGGTCGGCTCGCGGATCACGGCGCTGTCGGTGAACGGCCAGCCGGTGACCCCGGACGGCAGCTACAAGGTGACCGCGAACAACTTCCTGACCGGCGGCGGCGACGGCTTCAGCGTGCTGAAGCAGGGCTCGAGCATCGTCGGCGGGGCGATCGACCTGGACGCCTTCACGGCGTACCTGACGGCGCACCAGAACCTGGCGCCGCCGGCCTCGGACCGGGTCACGCGGACGCCCTGACACTGTGTGACCAGCACAATCAACCGATTCAGGTACCCACAGGGGGTTGTGATCAAGGTCACGTAGGAGCAAGCTCGAAACACGGATGGACCAGCGGGAACTAGTTTTCGCGGATCGCCCGGGAAGGGACCAGGTGGTGCTATGGCGGAAGAGCTTCGCTGTGACGGTCGGCGTGTCGGCTGCACCCCCGCGGCCGGATCGGTCGGTGCCTGTCCGGTCGCGACTGTGAGCAGCACCAGCTAGGTCTCGGGTGCGCACATCCGTTTCGCGCACGTCGACGATGTTGAGCCCCACATCGGATGCGTTTCAGGGCGCACCTGGTGAGGTTCCACGCCAACCTCGCGACGACCGCGACCGTCACTTTTCCGGTTGGACCTGGGTGCGGTGGCCTTCGGGGGCACCGCACCCAGGCATGTCCGGGCTCCGCCTATCGTGGACGTCGTCGACGAACGGGAGGAACCGTGCAGTTCAACGACGACGCGGACCTGGACACCTCGCAGGTCCAGGACTACCGGGGATCGGGCGGTGGCGGCGGTGGCGGCTTCGGGTTCCCGCTCGGCGGCCTCGCCCTGGGTGGCGGCGGCATCGGCATCGTCGGGCTGGTGCTGTGGCTGGTGATCAGCCACTTCGCCGGCGGCGGTGGCTCGCCGAACCAGCTTTCCGGACAGCCCAACAACTCCACGATCAACCAGTGCAAGACCGGCGCGCAGGCCAACACCAGCCAGGACTGCCGGGACGTGGCCCTGGTCAACTCCATCCAGGCCTACTGGCAGGACCAGTTCTCCCGGTCCGGCAAGACCTATCGCAAGGCCACCACCATCTTCTTCACCAACCGGCAGCAGACCGGCTGCGGCACCGGCACCACCGGCATGGGGCCCTTCTACTGCCCCGCTGACCAGCACGTGTACATCGACCTGAGCTTCTTCAAGGAGCTCCAGACCAAGTTCGGCGCCACCGGCGGTCCGTTCGTCGAGGGGTACGTGCTCGCCCACGAGTACGGGCACCACGTGCAGAACCTGCTGGGCACCTCGAAGAACATCGGCAAGGGCAGCGGCGCCACCTCCGGCTCCGTGCGGCTGGAGCTGCAGGCCGACTGCTACGCCGGGGTGTGGGCCAACCACGCCACCAGCACCCCCGCCTCGAACGGCAAGCCGCTCATCACCAACGTGTCGCAGCAGGACATCGCCAACGCCCTGGACACCGCCTCCCGCATCGGCGACGACTTCATCCAGAAGAACCTGGGCAGCGGGCAGGTCAACTCCGGCTCGTTCACCCACGGCACGTCGGCGCAGCGGCAGCACTGGTTCACGACCGGCTACCAGAGCGGCAACCCGGCCTCCTGCGACACGTTCAACACGAACGACCTGGGCTGACGAAACCCGCATTTCGGTGTGACGCTGAGCGGGACTCGCCGGGGTTCAGGCGATGAGCAGGGGGAGGCACTCGTCGATGCCTTCGACGTCGAGCTTCCAGCGGGGGCGGAAGGTGGCGAAGCGGTCGGCCGTGACGAGCATGCGGAGTTGCACGGCCGGCTCACCACGGCGGGAGTCGCGCATGGTGCCGTCGTCGACGTAGCCGAGGGAGCGGCTGACCCGCAGGGAGGCCTCGTTGTCGACGTAGGCGGAGGTGCGGGCCTGCACGGCGCCGAGGTGGTCGAAGGCGAAGGCGAGGACGGCGGCGCGCATCTCGGTGCCGTAGCCGTGGCCCTGGAATTCACGGCCGAGCCACGAGCCGGTGCTGACCTCGCGGGTGACGGCGAAGTCGCGGCCGTGCACTGCCTGCTCGCCGATCACCTTGCCGTCCAAGCGAATCAGGAAGTGCAGGTGCCAGTTGTCGAGCCGCAGCTGAGCCCGGTGGGACCAGTAGAACTGGAGCGTGTTGAGGCCGAGCTCGGCGTCCGGGGCGTCGGTCCACGGGATGTCGAAGGGCATGTACTCGGGCGGGTGGATGCCGGCCCGGGCCACCTCGATCAGCTGGTGGAGGCCGTAGTCGTCGTCGGGACGCAGTTCGAGTCGCTGGGTCCGTAGCACCAGGTTCCGCAGTGGCCAAGGCTCCATGACGTGATGGTGCCCGCGAGGCGTCGGCACGGCCAGCGGATTACGGTCGAAGCCATGCACGCGATCACGATCAGGCAGCCGGGCGGCCCGGAAGTGCTCGAATGGGCGGAGACGCCGGATCCAGTGCCAGGGCCGGGCGAGGTGCTGCTGGACGTCGCCGCGACGGCGGTGAACCGGGCGGATCTGTTGCAGCGGCAGGGGTTCTACCCGCCGCCGAAGGGCGCGTCGGAGATCCTGGGCCTGGAGTGCTCGGGCACGATCGCCGCGGTCGGCGACGGCGTCGAGGGCTGGCAGCCCGGCGACGAGGTGTGCGCGCTGCTGGCCGGCGGCGGCTACGCGGAGAAGGTGGCGGTGCCGGCGCCGCAGCTGCTGCCGGTGCCGAAGGGCGTGAGCCTGGTGGACGCGGCGGGCCTGCCGGAAGTGGTGTGCACGGTGTGGTCGACGGTGGTGCAGACCGCGGGGCTGGCCGAAGGGGACGTGCTGCTGGTGCA
The DNA here is from genome assembly GCF_018263855.1 of Kutzneria sp. CA-103260. Lineage (GTDB taxonomy): Bacteria > Actinomycetota > Actinomycetes > Mycobacteriales > Pseudonocardiaceae > Kutzneria. Next base: position 8,603,445 of record NZ_CP073318.1, read on the forward strand.
CGGCGGCGCGGGCGGCATCGGCACATGCGCGATCCAGATCGGCAAGGCGCTGGGCGCGACGGTGGCGGTGACGGCGGGTTCCCAGGAGCGCCTGGACAAGTGCCGGGAGCTGGGCGCGGACATCGCCGTCAACTACAAGACCGAGGACTTCGTGGAAGAGGTCCGCAAGGCGACCGACGGCCACGGCGCGGACGTGGTGCTGGACAACATGGGCGCGTCCTACCTGCCCCGCAACATCGACGTGCTGGCGATGGACGGCCGGGTGGTGGTCATCGGGTTCCAGGGCGGCGTGAAGGGCGAGCTGAACATCGGCGCGCTGCTGGCCAAGCGGGGCGGCGTCTACTCGGCCGGCCTGCGGGCCCGCCCGGTCACGGGCAAGGGCGGCAAGGCGGACATCATCGCCGACGTCCGCGACCGGCTGTGGCCGCTGGTGGAGTCGGGCGCGGTGAAGCCGATCATCGGCCGCACGCTGCCGATGGCGCAGGCGGCCGACGCGCACCGGGCGCTGGAGGCCTCGGACGTGTTCGGCAAGCTGGTGCTCACGGCGTGAGCAGGGCGTAGCCGATGGTCTGCTCGGTGCGGAAGCGCAGCGCGAACTCCCGCCGCCAGCGGTCCATCACGGTCAGCTCGCCGGGGCGCCCGATGTCGTCGAGCAGCACGGCGGCCCCGGGCGCGAGCACGCCGCGGAACACAGGCATGGCCGGATAGCGGATCAGATCGTCACCGGACGGGCCGTCGACCAGCAGCAGGTCGACGAGCCCGAACCGGTCGACGTACTCGGACACCTCGTCGTGCACGACCTCGGGCGCGTACCAGCCGGCCCGGCCGATGGCGGCGGGGTGCGGCATCAGCGGCACGTGCACCACCCGGGCCACGTGCCCGAGGCCCTCGCGGCGCAGCTGGCTGGCGACGAAGGCGGCCTGCCGCTCGTCGTGCTCCAGCGACAGCAGGTGCCCGAAGCCGCGGCGGTGCAGCAGTCGGGCGATGAGCACGGAGGCGGCGCCGCAGCCGCATTCCACCAGCACGCTGCGGGCCCCGAGCAGCACCTCGTCGAGCAGCACGGTGAGGCCGGCGGGCCGCAGGTCCTGGCCGGTGAAGGGCAGGTACTCGGTCAGCAGCGGCGTCAGCCGGATCCAGGCCGAGACGTCGGCCAGCTCGCGGCTATCCAATGTCGGCGAGCGCGCGGATCAGCTGGTCGACTTCCATCTGGTTGGTGTAGTGCGCCAACCCGATGCGCACCGCACCACCGATCTCGCCGACGCCGAGCACGGAGAACACGCCGTTCTGGCCGGGGTCGGCGAAGGCGCACACGCCGCGTTCGGCCAGGTGCTCCACCGCCTCGACGGCCTTCACGCCGGTCACGGTGAAGGCCAGCGAGGGCACGCGGCGCATGGCGTCGCCGATGACCATGGCGTTGCGGGACCACCGCAGCTCGTTGATCAGATGGGAGAGCAGCCCGGCCTGGTAGGACTTGACCGAGCCCAGCGAGCTCATCAGGCGTTCCCGGCGTGGCCCGACGGCTGCGTCGTCCAGGGCGGCCAGATAGTCCACGGACGCGACCAGCCCGGCCAGCAGCGGATACGGATGCGGCCCCAGCTCCAGCCGCTCCGGCCCGCGGGCCCCGGCCTCCAGCGCCACAGACGGCAGCCGGTCCAGCAGCTTGGCGTCCCGGAACACCAGGGCCCCGACCGGCGGCCCGCCCCAGGCGTTGGCCGACACGGCGATGATGTCCGCGCCCATGGCGACGATGTCCAGCGGCATGAACGGGGCCGCCGAGGAGGCGTCGACCACCACGAGCGCGCCGGCGTTGTGCGCGGTCTCGGCGATCTTGGCCAGATCGGGCCGGGTGCCGACCGCGCCGGAGGCGGCGGTGATGGCGACCACCTTGGTCCGCGCCGAGACGATCTCGTCGTACTGCCAGGCCGGCAGCTCGCAGGTCTCGATGTCGATCTCGGCCCAGCGCACGGTCCCGCCGGAACGCTGCGCGGCCCGCTGCCACGGCGAGACGTTGGCCGGATGGTCCAGTCTGGACACCACCACCTCGTCGCCGAGCAGCCAACCGTCGCCGAGGGCGTCGGCCAGCCGTTGCAGCAGCACCGCCGAGCTGGTGCCCAGCACCACGCCCCCCGGTTCGGCGCCGACCAGGTCGGCGACGGCCCGCCGGGCCGCGTCCACGATCGCCTCGGCTCGCTGGGAGGCGGGGAAGATGCCGCCCGGCCCGGAGACCGGGGCCCGCAGCGCGGTGGAAACGGCGGTCGCGACCTGCTCGGGCACCTGCATGCCGGCCGGTGAGTCGAGGTGCACCCAGCCGTCGCCGAGAGCGGGGAACAGCCCACGGACCCGAGCGACGTCGAACGCCATGCCACACACCGTAGGCGAGCACGCAGCGCAGCGGCACTCCCGGGTGCCAGGATGGAGGCATGACAGCGCCCAACGACAGCGAGGCAGGCGGACCCCAGCACATCGTGGTGGTGGGACCGGACGGAGCCCAGCTCGGCTCCGCGCGGGTGCCGTCGGCCGAGGAGGCGGAGGCCGGCAAGGACGTGAGCGGACTTGTCGAGCAGCCGGCCAAGGTGATGCGGATCGGCACGATGATCAAGCAACTGCTGGAGGAGGTGCGGGCGGCGCCGCTGGACGAGGCCTCCCGAAACCGGTTGCGGGAGATCCACAAGGCGTCCATCACGGAGCTGGAGGACGGCCTGGCGCCGGAGTTGCGGGAGGAGCTGGAGCGGCTGTCGCTGCCGTTCACCGACGACTCCACCCCGTCCGACGCCGAGCTGCGCATCGCGCAGGCCCAGCTGGTGGGTTGGCTGGAGGGCCTGTTCCACGGCATCCAGACCGCCCTGTTCGCGCAGCAGATGGCGGCGCGGGTGCAGCTGGAGCAGATGCGCGGCCGCGCGCTGCCGCCGGGCATCGGCGGCGCGGAGCCGGACCAACAGCACATCCGGGGCAGTGGCCAATACCTGTAGCTACGGTGGTCCGGCGTCGTCACCCGACTGTGCCCGCCCAGGCGTAACACCACGGAATGACGCCGGTACCCTCGTTCCTCGTGCATCCCTCAAGCACCATCGACCGCCCCGTGGAGCCGCCGGCGTCGTCGACCCGCAGCTGGTCGCGCGCTTTCGCGGACATCAGCACTGGCCTGGCGAACCGGCAGCTGTGGGCCCACCTGGGCTGGCAGGACATCAAGCAGCGCTACCGCCGCTCGGTGCTGGGTCCGTTGTGGATCACCATCGGCATGGGCGTCACCGCGCTGGGCACCGGCCTGCTGTACGGCTTCCTGTTCCACGCGAACACCGCGACGTTCCTGCCCTACGTCACGGTCGGCTTCATCGTCTGGAACTTCCTGAGCGGATGCCTGCTGGAGGGCCTGCAGACCTTCATCTCCAACGAGGGTCTGATCAAGCACCTGCCGGCGCCGCTGTCGGTGTACGTGCTGCGCACGATCTGGCGACAGACCTTGCTGCTGCTGCACAACCTGATCGTCTACGTCATCGTCGCGGCGATCTTCCTCGGCCACCTGATCGAGCCGTACTCGCTGGCCGCCAACGGCGGCGGCACCATCCAGCCCGGCATCGGCTGGTCGATCCTGCTGGCGATCCCGGGCTTCCTGCTGATCGCCGTCAACGGCGGCTGGGTGGCCACGCTGCTGGGCATCATCAGCACCCGCTACCGGGACATCCCGCAGGTGATCAACGCGATCATCCAGCTGCTGTTCTACGGCACGCCGATCGTCTGGTCGATCGACACCCTGAGCCCGGAGAACCGCGACCTGGGCCAGAGCGTGCTGGACTGGAACCCGCTCTACCACCTGCTGCAGGTGATGCGCGGCCCGCTGCTCGGCCAGGAGGTCACCCCGCTGAGCTGGATCGTCACCATCGTGATGGCGGTGCTCGGCTGGGCGCTGGCCCTGGTCTTCATGAAGAACTACCGTGCCCGCATCTCCTACTGGGTGTGAGTGAGGCTTTCTGCAATGGTCAGCATCGACGTCTGGAACGCCTCGGTCGACTTCCCCATCTTCGACGCCAAGACGCGGTCGTTGAAGAAGGCGGTGCTCGGCAAGGCCGGTGGCCGGATCGGCACCGAGAACAAGGTCCCGATCATCGAGGCGCTGCGTGACATCACGCTGTCGCTCAAGCACGGCGACCGGGTGGCCCTGGTCGGCCACAACGGCGCCGGCAAGTCCACGCTGCTGCGCATGCTCGCCGGCATCTACGAGCCCACCCGCGGCTCGGCCCAGATCAACGGCCGGGTGGCGCCGGTGTTCGACCTCGGCGTCGGCATGGACCCCGAGCTGTCGGGCTACGAGAACATCATCATCCGCGGTCTGTTCCTGGGCATGACACGCAAGCAGATGGAACAGCGGATGGACGACATCGCCGAGTTCTCCGAGCTCGGCAACTACCTGTCGATGCCGATCCGCACGTACTCCACGGGTATGCGGGTCCGGCTGGCGCTGGGTGTGGTCACCTCCATCGACCCGGAGATCCTGATCCTGGACGAGGGCATCGGCGCGGTCGACGCGGCCTTCCTGGACAAGGCCCGCACCCGGCTCAACGACCTGGTGCGCCGCTCCGGCCTGCTGGTGTTCGCCTCGCACTCCGACGAGTTCCTGATGGAGCTGTGCAACACCGCGATCTGGATGGACCACGGCCAGATGAAGATGCAGGGCGGGCTGCGCGAGGTGCTCACCGCGTACAAGGGCCGTGACCCCTTCGAGCACATGTCGAAGGAGACGCTGGAACGGCTCGGCCTGGCCGGCGACCCGGTGCTGCCGAACGGTGAGAGCGCATGAACTCGCAGCGCCTGCCCAAGGGCGCGGTCGTCGGGGTCATCGTCACCCACAACCGGCGTGAGCTGCTGGCCACGTCGCTGAAGGTGATGGCGGCCCAGACCAAGCCGATCGACCACCTGGTCGTGGTGGACAACGACCCGGAGCACCCGGCCAAGGACGTGGTGGAGGCCTGCGGGATCCCCACCACCTACCTGACCTCGCACCGCAACCTCGGCGGGGCCGGCGGTTTCGCGCTGGGCATGCTGACCGCGCTGTCGCTGGGCGCGGACTGGGTGTGGCTGGCCGACGACGACGGCCGCCCGGCCGACGAAAACGTGCTGCAGATCTTGTTCGAGGAGGCGCAGAAGCGCCGCCTGGCATCGATCTCGCCGGTGGTCGTCGACATCGACGACCCGAACACGCTGGCCTTCCCGCTACGCCGCGGCCTGACCTGGAAGCGCGGGGCCGACGAGCTGGGTGAGGACTTCCTGCCCGGCATCGCCTCGCTGTTCAACGGCGCGCTGTTCCGGGCCGAGGCGCTGGACGTCATCGGCGTGCCGGACTACCGGCTGTTCTTCCGCGGCGACGAGGTGGAGATCCACCGGCGCCTGGTCCGCAGCGGCCTGCCGTTCGGCACCAGCCTGCGCACCCAGTACCTGCACCCCAACGGCAGCGCCGAGTTCAAGCCGATGCTGGGCGGCAGGTTCCACGCCCAGGACCCGGAGAACGAGGTCAAGCGCTACTACACCTACCGCAACCGCGGTTATCTGCTCTCCCAGCCGGGCCTGCGCAAGCTCGGGCTGCTGGAGGTGGCCCGGTTCGGCCTGTACTTCCTGACCGTCCGCAAGGACCCCAAGCTCTTCGCGCAGTGGCTCAAGCTGGTCCTGCAGGGACGGCACGAGCGCTTCTATCGCAAGTGAGAGTTCCCGATCTGGGCCCCGGTCACTCGGTGACCGGGGCCTTTGTCGTTCCGCAGGGCCGCTGACCTGGGCCTCAAGGTTTCCTCAAGGTCTCCGGAATGGTCCCGTATTAGAGTCAACCACAGCGTCACCGCTAGCCGTTCCGGTTCCTGGAGGGGAGAACCGGAACGGCTTTTTGTTTGCCCGCCGGCAGACCTTGAGGCCGGGCAGGAGGTTGTCTCAAGGTTTTCCCAAACCCCCGTTCCTAATGTCGTTCCTGTCAGCAGGGGAACACGATGAGGGGGAACGAAGAGATGACGAGCATGAAGCGGGTCGCCGGCGGGGTGGCGGCGACGGCGGGGGTCGCGCTGGCTCTCATCGGGGCGTCGGGGGTCGCCCAGGCGGCCGATGGGCTGGGTCCGGTGACCGCGACGGCGACCACCGTCGTCGGCACCGACCAGCTCATCGACACCGTCCACAGCAGCGGCCTGGTCTACGAGCGGACGCTGCACGCCGACGGCACCGTCAGCGGCCCGTACCTGATGGACGAGAACGGTGGCGTCACGGCCATCGCCCTGGCCACCAAGCCCAACGGCGACGCCGTCCGGGTCGAGGTCAAGAACGGCCAGCTCGACGTGCAGCAGGCTCACAACGGCAACCTCTGGGGGCCTGGCACGGTTCTCTCGGCGCCGGAGGGCAACAGCAAGGCCGTCGCCACGACGGTGCTGTCCAACGGCGACCAGCTCATCGACAGCGTGACCACGAACGGCCTGGTCTACGAGCGGACGCTGCACGCCGACGGCACCGTCAGCGGGCCGAACCTGATGGACGAGAGCTTCACGGCCTCGGCCGTCGCCCTGGCCACCAAGCCCAACGGCGACGTCGTCCGGGTGACCATCGACAACGGCCAGCTCGACGAGCAGACCGCGCACAACGGCTTGTGGGGCCCCGGCACCGTCGTCAGCGGCGGACTGACCTACGCCTCGGTGGCGACCACGGTCCTGCCCAACGGCGACCAGCTCGTCGACGTGATCGACAGCACCGGCCGCACCTACGAGATCACCAACTACGCCGCCGGTTTCAGCAACGGGCCTTACATCCTCGACGAGAACACCGGCAGCACCGCCGTCGCGCTGGCCACCGAGGCCAACGGCGACGCCGTGCAGGACGTGGTCCACGCCGGGGCCGTGCAGCAGCGCGTGAAGCACAACGGCGGCTGGAGCCGGGACACCACCCAGATCGGCTGAGCAGACGCACCACCGACGGCGTCGGCGCGGAGAGGGGACGCGCCGACGCCGTTCCGGCCATCGAGACAGGGGACTCACCATGGCACGCCGCACGTTCACTGCCGACCAGGTCACCGAGATGCTGGAGCGCTGGCACCGGGGCGACTCCACCACCGACGTGGCCGCCGCGGTCGGCGTCGACCGCAAGACCGTGAAGAAGTACGCCGACTGCGCGGTGGCCGCCGGCATCCGGCCGGGCGGCCCGCCGCTGACCCCGACCGATTGGACCGCGCTGATCGCCCGCCGGCACCCGGTCATCGCCGAGCCCCGACTGCGCCGCACCACCTGGCGCGAGCTGGACGACAACCGGGAGCTCATCGCCCGGCTGCGGGCCGACGGCGTGCCGCAGGAGCGGATCTGGCGGCGGCTGCGCGCTGAGCAGGGCGTGGTGTCCAGCCTGGCCACGCTCAAGCGCTGGGTGGCGGCCAATCTCGTCGAGGCCGACGCCGTGAGGTAACGGAAGCAACGCCCACCGCCGATAAGGCGGTAAGGGCGGGAATTGTGTGAGCGCGGTCTACTTGACCACTCCTCGACCTGCCGGTATCCGTGGTACAGGCAGGCGGGCGAGGGGGGATCGGGTTTGCGTTTTCGGCTTCTCGGCCCGGTCTGCGCGGTGTCGGGCGACACCACCGTGGAGTTGAGCGGCCGCAAGCCCCGGGCGTTGGTGGCCCTGCTGGCGGTCAACGCCGGCCATGTGGTGCCCACCGACGTGCTGATCGACGCGCTGTGGGGCGACGATCCCCCGGACAGCGCCCGCGCGGGGGTGCACTCCTATGTGTCCACGCTGCGCCGGGCGCTGGGCGAGGGCGTCATCATGCGCCGGTCCGCGGGCTACGAACTGGCCGTGCCGCCCGAGCAGGTCGACGTGCACGTGTTCACGCGGCAGGTGGCACAGGCCCGGCAGGCGCTGGCCGCGGAGCGGTTCGCCGCAGCCGCGCAGGAGCTGAACGAGGCGTTGGAGCTGTGGCGCGGCCCAGCACTGGGCGGCGTGGACGGCGAATGGGCCGAGCGGGAGCGGACCCGGCTGGACCAGCTGCGGCTGGCCGCGCTGGAGGACCGAATCGAGGCCGACCTGCGGCTGGGCCGCGGGCCCCGGCTGATCGCCGAGCTGTCGGCGCTGGTGGACGACAACCCGCTGCGCGAACGGCCCCGCTGGCAGCTGATGCTGGCCCTGTACCAGGCCGGCCGGCAGGCCGAGGCGCTGGAGAAGTACGAGTCGGGCCGCCGGCTGCTGGTGGACGAGCTGGGCGTGGAGCCGAGCCCGGAGTTCCAGGCGGTGCACGGCCGGATCCTGCGGGGCGAGGTGCCGGAGCCGGTGCCCGACGTGCCGCGGGTCGAGACCCCGGCCCCGGAGCCGAAGGCGGCCCCGCAGCAGCTGCCGCCGGACGTCGCCGACTTCACCGGTCGTGAGGCCGAGATCGCGATGCTGGTCCGGCGGCTGCGGCAGTCGACCCAGGCCACCACGGTGTGCGTGATCGCCGGGACCGCCGGCGCGGGCAAGAGCTCGCTGGCCGTCCACACCGCCCACCTGGTCCGCGAGCACTACGCCGACGGCCAGCTGTACGTGAACCTGCGCGGTGTGCACGCGGCCTCCCAGGAGCCGGCCGAGGTGCTGGCCCGGTTCCTGCGGGCGCTCGGCGTGCCGGCATCGTCCATTCCGGACGGCATCGAGGAGCGCGCCGACCTGTACCGCACGCTGCTGGCCGACCGCCGGGTGCTGATCGTGCTCGACGACGCGGCCGACGAGCGGCACGTGCGGGACCTGCTGCCGGGCGGCCCGGGCTGCGCGGTGCTGGTGACCAGCCGGCGGCGGCTGCCGGCGCTGGCCGGGGCGCTGCACGTGGACCTGGCGGTGTTCGCCGAGGCCGAGGCTACCGAGCTGCTGGAGACGCTGATCGGCGCGGAGCGGGTGGCCCGCGAGCCGGACGGCGCCGCGGACATCGTGCGGCTGTGCGGCTGGCTGCCGCTGGCGGTGCGGATCACCGGCGCGCGGCTGTCGGCCCGGCCGCAGTGGCCGCTGCACCTGATGGCGACCCGGCTGCGGGAGCGCCACCAGCTGCTGGACGAGCTGTCGGTCGGCGACCTGGAAGTGCGGGGCAGCTTGCTGCTCAGCTACGAGGGTCTGTCCGAGTCGGAGCGGCGCACGCTACGCCTGCTCGGCTGGCTGGGCACGATGGAGTTCGCGTCCTGGTTCGTCGCCCCGCTGCTGGACACCACCGTAGGTGCCGCCGAGCGGGTCCTGGAGCGGCTGGCCGACACCTACCTGCTGGACACCGTCACGGTGGACGCGGCCGGTTCGCCGCGCTACCAGCTGCACGACCTGACCCGGGCGTTCGCCATCGAGCGGGCCGAGGCCGAGGAACCGGAGCCGCCGACCGAGGCGGTGGAGCGGGTGGTGCACTGCGCCGTCACGATGATCGACGAGGCGACCGCCCGGATGCCGCGGGGCAGCTCGACGCACGTGTCCGGCCGGGAACGGTTCCACTCCCCCGACCCGGCGACGCTGGCCCGGCTGGTGGCCGACCCGGTCGGCTGGTTCGACGCCGAGCGCTCGGTGTTCGTGGCGCTGGTGGAACGGGCCAGCGAGCTGGGTCTGGTGACCGCCTCGACCAGCCTGGCGGCGGCGCTGTCGGCGTCGGCGTTCACCGCCCGCAACCAGTTCGACCAGTGGTGGCAGACGCATTCGGCCGCCTTGCAGGCCGCCGACCTGGCCGGCGACGACGCCAGCAAGGCCTCGCTGTATGTGGGGCTGGGCCGGCTGCGGCTGGAGCAGGACCGGTTCGACGAGGCCGCCGACTACTACGGGCGGGCGCTGGCCGTGTACGAGCGGCTGGGCGACGCCGACAACGTCACGGTGTCCAAGCTGGAGCTGGCCAGCGTGCTGCGCGAGCGCGGCGACCTGGCCGAGGCCAAGCAGACGCTGCTGGCGGTGGAGCCCGAGTTGGCCGGCGAGGCGCACTCGCCGCAGATCCGGGCCCGCGCCTGGCACGGCCTGGGCATGGTGCTGACCGAGCTGGGCGAGTTCGACGCCTCGCTGGTGCAGCTCAACCGGGCACTGACGGAGTACGAACGGCTGGCTGACCGGTTCGGGCAGGCGCTGATGCTGCGGTCCATCGGCATCACCCACCGGGCGATGGGCGACCTGGTGGCGGCCGAGAAGTTCTGCGGCGAGGCGCTGCGCGGCATGGTGGAGCTGGGCGACTCGCACATGCTGGTCTACACCGTGCAGTCGCTGGCCAAGGTGCGGATCCGGCAGGGGCGCGGCGATGAGGAACGGGACGCGCTGCTGGACGGGCTGGAGACGTGCAGCCAATTGCAGGACGGCTTCGGGCAGGCCCTGATGCTGCGCACGCTCGGCGAACTAGACCTGGCGGCCCGCCGATTCGACGACGCCGAGCAGCATCTGCAGCGTTCGCTGCAATGGTGGACCGCGCTGGCCGCGCCGCTCGGCCGGGCCCGCACGCTGCGTGACCTGGCGACCCTGTACGCCGCCACCGGCCGGGCCGGGGAGTCGGAATCCACCTGGCAGGAAGCGCTGCGCCTGTTCGAAAGGCACCACGCGCGGGAGGCGCGTGAGCAACGTCCCCGCGTTGGGAGACAATGCGGGACTGCCGGGGTAGTGTGACCGCGAGATCGAGCCGGGGGACTTCTCTATTTCGGATTGGCACGTGAGTGCCCCCTGTCCGAATTGACCCTCCGCTGATCGAATATGAGCCGAATGGCGTATCTAGGGTGGGACGAATGGTTTCAGGCAGAATTGCCGCGCTGGCCGCTGGCGTCGCGTTAGCGGCCGTGGCGGCGGGCGCGGTTCCGGCGCAGGCCCAGACGCAGCGGTGGTCGGGACAGGCCGCGCCGGTCGGTGGCCCGCAGTTCGGGGTGCAGCCGACGCCTCCCGGCACCGGCTTCAGCCACGGGCTGACCCCGCACAACGGCCCGGGCGTGCCCAACGTCGGCGGCACCGCGTCCGGTTCTCTGTTCACCCCGGTCACCCCGACCCGGGTGCTGGACACCCGTGACGGCACCGGCCGCAACGGGACCGTCGCCCCGGTCCACGAGGGCACGACCGTCGGCCTCGACCTGTCCGGGGTGATCCCGGCCGGCACCACGGCCGTCGTGTTCAACCTGACCGCCACCAACGTCACCGACAACACCAACGTGACCGCATGGCCGCAGGACGCCGTCATGCCGACCACGTCCAACCTGAACGTGGTGCCCGGCCAGACCCGGCCGAACCTGGTCACCGTGGCGGTGAACGCCACCCGCATCGTCAACTTCGCCAACCACACCGGCGACGTGGACCTGATCGCCGACCTGGCCGGCTACTACACGGTCGGCGCCGGCGCCGGGTACACCTCGCAGAGCCCGAGCCGAGTGCTCGACACCCGTGACGGCACCGGCCAGAACGGCACCGCCGCCCCGGTCGGCAACAACGCCACCATCACGCTCGACCTGTCGGCGGTCCTTCCCAGCAGCGCGACCGCCGTGGTGTTCAACCTGACCGGCACCAACGTCACCAACAACACCAACGTCACCGCGTGGCCGGACGGCCAGCCGCAGCCCTCGGCGTCCAACCTGAACCTGGCCCCCGGCCAGACCGCGCCGAACCTGGTGACGGTGGCGGTCGGCGCCAACCGCAAGGTCGACCTGAGCAACCACACCGGCAGCGTGGACCTGATCGCCGACCTGGCCGGCTACTACGCGACCGGCAGCGGCAACCCGTTCTACTCGCTGACCCCGGTGCGCGCCTTCGACAGCCGCAACGGCGACCCGCTCGGCCCGAACTCCAGCGGCGCCGTGCCCTTCACGCCGTGGATCCCGGCCGGCGCGTCGGCGATGGTCTACAACCTCACCGGCACCGACGCCAGCACCGCCACCAACGTGACCGCGTGGCCGGACGGCCAGCCGCAGCCCTCGGCGTCCAACCTGAACCTGGCGGCCGGCGAGACCGCGCCGAACCTGGCCATCACCGCGCTGGGCACGGGCGGCGCGATCCGGTTCTACAACCACGCCGGCAGCGTCAACCTGATCATGGACATCGCCGGCTACTTCGCGCCGGCTCCGCCGGCCTGCACGGCCAGCTGCGTGTACGCGGCCGGTTTCAACACCACCGGCCAGCTGGCCAACGGCACCATCGGCGGCACCGCGACCAGCAATTACGCGCAGGTGCCGAACTTTCCTCGGATCGCCGCGGTGACCGGCAACGACTACAACGGCTTTGCCTTGCGCGCCAACGGTGACGTGTGGGCCTGGGGCGACAACCGGTACGGCGGCCTCGGCAACACCAACGGCGGCGGCTACGGCGCCGCGGTGGTGCCGGCACCGGTGGCCGCGCTGGACGGTGGCGTCAAGGCCATCGCCGCCGCCGAGTTCTCCGCGTACGCGCTGCGCACCGACGGCTCGGTCTGGGCGTGGGGCGACAACTCCGTCGGCGAGGCCGGCTACGACGCGGCCGGCGGCAGCACCATCCAGGCCACGCCGAAGGCCGTCCCCGGGCTGCTGAGCGGCGTCACCGCGATCGCCGCGGCCGCCGGCACCGGCTACGCGCTCAAGTCCGACGGCACCGTGTGGTCCTGGGGCTACAACCGCAACGGCGAGCTGGGCGCCGGCCGGTCCGACACGTTCTTCCCGACGGCGACGCCGATTCCGGGCCTGACCGGCGTGGTGTCCATCGGCGCCGGGGTCAGCAACGGCTACGCGGTCAAGTCGGATGGCACGGTGTGGGCCTGGGGCTCCAACCTGTTCGGCGGCCTCGGCACCACGGCGGTGCACGCCGGCAACCAGACCGACGTGTCCACCACGCCGGTGCTGGTGCAGGGCCTGAGCAACATCAAGTCGGTCGGCTCGGGCGAGAGCGACACCGGCTACGCGGTCGACGGCAACGGCAACCTGTTCGCCTGGGGCAGCAACTACTACGGCACCTACGGCAACGGCACCTCGGGCAGCTACAGCACCGCCGCGGTGCAGGTGCCGGGTCTGACCAACGTGACGGCGGTGGCCCCGGGCATCATGGCCGGCACCACCGTGATCGCCGACGGCAAGGCCTACGTGTGGGGCGGCGTCCAGGCCACCTCGCCGACGGCACTGCCCGGCGCTCCTGGCGCGACGGTGGTCGGCGCCGGCACGTACGCGACCTACGCGATCGTGCCCACGCCCTGACGATCCGAAGTCCGAAAAGGCCCCGTCCGCGCCGCGGACGGGGCCTTTTGCCTTTGCTCCGCGCAGAAACCCGGCTGGCGGTGTCCGCGCGTCACCGACTGACTACCGTGGGACGCACGTATGGTGATCTAGCCCACCCCGACTGCCGGAGGCGATCATGACTGAAGCGCAGGCCGCGGCGGCCGCCGCCGGACTGCCCCTGATCGGCGGCCCGGACTTCCCCATCGGCGTGTTCTGGCCGCCGCCGCCGGACCAGACCACCGAGGCCCGCTACCAGGAGATCAGGGACGCCGGCTTCAACTTCGTGACCACCGGCAACTACCTGGACGACGGCAACATCATCGGCTGGGCCCTCAAGCAGGCCGACCAGGTCGGGCTGAAGGTGCTCATCGCCGACGACACCCAGGTCCGCAACCTGACCCGCTGGTTCACCATCAGCGACGACCGCTCGGTGCCGATGTCGATCAGCACCGCCGACGGCCGAACCCTGTTGCAGCGGGCGCTGGACGCCTACGGCGGGCACCCGTCCTTCGCCGGCTTCAACATGTTCGACGAGCCGTGGCCGGACATCTTTCCCTCGCTCGGCCGCGCGCTGGCGATCTGCCGGGCGCTGCGTCCAAACGCGTTGCCGTACACGAACCTGGCTCCGGACCTGGGTTTCCCGGCCGGCGGCTACCAGGCGTTCGTCGAGCAGTACATCCAGACCGTGCAGCCGGCGCTGCTGTCGTTCGACCGCTACCCGATCCTGCCCTCCGGCCTGGACGCCACCTACTTCCAGAACTGGGTGACCATCCGGCAGGCCGGACTGAACCACAACCTGCCGACGTGGACCTACATCCAGGCCGTCGGCAGCAGCACCTACCGCACCACCACCGGCTCCGAGATGCGCTGGCTGGTCAACGTCAGCCTGGCCTACGGCTGCAAGGGGATCCAGTACTTCACCTACTGGCAGCCGGATCCGTCCCGCGGCGAGGACTTCGGGCCGGCGATGGTCGACCTGAGCGGCCGCAGGACCGACCGCTACCGGGCCGCCCAGCAGATCAACACCGGCTGGCTGGCCCCGGTCGGCAAGCAGCTCAAACCGTTGGTGTCGGAGCTGGTCTCGCATCTCAACGACCCGGCGCAGCCGCCCGGCGTGACCGCGTTCGCCCCGGACACCGTGCTGAGCGCGGTCACCGGCGACCCGGTGATCATCGGCCGGTTCCGCAGCGCGGACCCGAGCGCGCACACCCGCTGGGTGCTGGTGGTCAACCGGAGCTACGACGCGAGCGCCTCGGTGACCTTGACCCCGACGGCCAACCAGTACGGCGTGGTGAGCCAGTTCGACCCGCGCAGCCAGACCTATCGGCCGGTGCGCAACAGCAGCGGCTTCTCCGTCTCGCTCGGCGCCGGCGAGGCGGCGCTGTACCAGCTGAACTGAGCCCGAACACGGCTGTGGCCGCCGTCCGAGAACCGGACGGCGGCCACAACCATCAGCGCGACAACTACTTGGTGAACACCTTGCCCCAGGACTCGACCGAGGTCAGCTCGGGCAGCGCGTCCCGGTAGACGCGCTTCATGCGCGGCCACTCGGCGGCCAGCCGCCGGTAGTTCATCAGCACCCGCTTGCCCAGCTCGCGGAACTCCTTCGGGTCGCGGTGCCGGAAGGACACCCCGCTGCCGTCCGCGTTGGACACCGTGGCGCTGTCCAGGTTGCCCAGCAGGAACCAGCGCGCGTTGGTCGCCGGCACGTTGATCTGCGGGCGGTCGGCGGCGTTCGGGTCCGGGTCCTTCAGGTTGTGCAGCAGCGCCTCGAACGCCTTGACCATGATCACCGCCGGGTTCACCGGCGGCCGCAACATGTGCTCGGCCCGCACCATGTCGAAGGTCGGCGGCGGGAACTCCCGGGCCGAGGGCAGGGTCTGCGCGTCGGTGTAGTTCTTGCGCAGCGCCTGGACCTCGGGCAGCGCCGTGCGCATCGAGTCGAACAGCCGGTCCGGGCCGGCCAGGAAGTCCTCGATCGCCTTCTGCTGCAACATGACCGTGGAGTACTCCATGGACAGCAGGTGCCGCAGCGACAGCTTCAAACCCTGCTGCACCAACGTCTTGCGGACGTCGTACGGGCTGTGCAGCGCAGCCAGGATCAGCCGGTTGCGGGTGTGGAAGTAGGCCTGCCAGTCGGTGGCGTCGTTCTTGTCCGTCCACGGCATGTGCCACACCGCGGAACCGGGCAGGCTCACCGTGGGGTAGCCGTTCTCCTGCGCCCGCAGCGAGTACTCGGCGTCGTCCCACTTGATGAACAGCGGCAGCGGCATGCCGGTGCGCTCCACGACCTCGCGCGGCAGCAGGCACATCCACCAGCCGTTGTAGGTGACGTCGATGCGGCGGTGCACCTTCTTGGACTTGCGCAGCTGCTTGGAGCCGAAGTCGTGGTCGGTGACCGCGCCCGGCGCCGGCCGCCAGTAGCAGGAGCCGAGGTCGACGACCTCGCCGAAGCTGTGCAGCCGGGACCGCGCCTGCAGGTTGAGCATGTGGCTGCCGACGATCACCGGCTGGGTCGCGGCCCGCGCGAAGGCGTTGGACCGCAGCAGCGCGTCCGGCTCCAGCCGGATGTCGTCGTCCATCAGCATGATCTGGTCGACGTCGCTGTTGACGATCGACTCGTACATGCCGCGGCCGAAGCCGCCGGAGCCGCCCAGGTTGTCCTGCTCGATGACGTGCAGCCGGTCGCCGAGCACCGCCGCCGCCTCGGTGAAGCCCTCGGTGTCGCGGACCCGGACCTTGCCCTGGTCGGCCACGAACACCCGGTCCAGCACGGCCAGCACGGCCGGGTCCTCACCCAGCGTGCGCAGCGCGATCACCGCGTCCACCGGGCGCATGGTGGTGATGGCCACCGCGACCGTCTGCCGGGGCAGCTCCAGCGGCGTGGTCCACGCGCCGTCCTTGACCTCGACCGTGGAGTCGTCGGTGAACACGTCGAACCACAGCCAGCCGCCGTCCTCGAACGGCGTCAGCGGGATCTTCACCTCGGCGGTGGTCCACGCCTTGGGGCTGCGCACCGGCAAGCCCTCGATGTGCACGGTGTCGCCGTTGGGCTTGGACCGGTACACGTCGATGCGGCCGGAGCCGCGCACGGTCAGCCGGAGCACGACCTGGTCGACCCGGGTCCAGCGCTTCCAGTAGCTGGCCGGGAACGCGTTGAAGTACGTGCCGAAGGACACCTTGGCCGACCGCGGCACGGTCACCTCGGTGCGGCCGCTGACGTGGCTGTGCGAGTTCTTCGACTCGTCCAGGTAGAGCGGCCTGACGTCGAGGGGGTCCTCGTCGCGCGGCAGGATGACCCGCTGCAGCACCGTGCCGGTGCGGACGGCGGGCTTGTCGGCGGGCTTGTCCGCCGAGCCGCCTCGCTTGGCCGCGGGCGCCTGCTGCCCGATGGTCGTCTGCTCGGTCACGTCAGTCCTCCAACGAGCCGTTCGGAGTACGGCCCTCGACGAAGTACGGGGTGATCTTGTTGTCGAACATGCTCAGCGCGGAACCGATCGCCATGTGCATGTCCAGGTACTTGTAGGTGCCCAGGCGCCCGCCGAACAGGATGTTCTTCTCGGCGGCCTCGGCCTTGGCCAGCTCGCGGTACTGGAGCAGCTTGGCCCGGTTGTCCTCGCTGTCGATCGGGTAGTACGGCTCGTCGCCGGCCTCGGCGGAGCGCGAGTACTCGCGGACGATGACCGTCTTGTCGGTCGGGTAGTCCCGCTCCGGGTGGAAGTGCCGGAACTCGTGGATCCGGGTGTAGGGCACGTCCTGGTCGTTGTAGTTCATCACCGAGGTGCCCTGGAAGTCGCCCACCGGCAGGACCTCGGTCTCGAAGTCCAGCGTGCGCCAACCCAGCTCGCCCGCGGCGTAGTCGAAGTACTTGTCCAGCGGACCGGTGAAGATCGTCAGCGTCTTGGCCGGGATCTGGTCGCGCACGTCGAAGTAGTCGGTGTTCAGCCGCACCTCGATGTTCGGGTGGTCGGCCATCTTGTTCAGCCACGCGGTGTAGCCGTCGACCGGCAGACCCTCGTAGAGGTCGTTGAAGTACCGGTTGTTGAACGTGTAGCGGACCGGCAGCCGGGTGATGATCGCCGGCGAGAGCTCGGTGGGCTCGGTCTGCCACTGCTTGAAGGTGTAGCCCTTGATGAACGTCTCGTAGAGCGGGCGGCCGATCAGCGAGATCGCCTTCTCCTCGAGGTTGGCGGCCTCGGTGGTGTCGAACTCGGCGGCCTGCTTGGCGATCAGCTCGCGGGCCTCGTCCGGCGTGTGCGACTTGCCGAAGAACTGGTTGATCAGACCCAGGTTCATCGGGAACGAGTAGACCTGGCCCTTGGCCCGGGCGAACACGCGGTGCTGGTAGTTCGTGAACTCGGTGAACTGGTTGACGTAGTCCCAGACCCGCTTGTTGGAGGTGTGGAACAGGTGCGCGCCGTAGCGGTGCACCTCGATCCCTGTCTCCGGTTCGGCCTCCGAGTAGGCGTTGCCGCCGATGTGGTCACGGCGGTCGAGCACCAGCACGCGCTTGTTCAGCTGCGTGGCGGCACGCTCGGCCACGGTGAGGCCGAAGAATCCAGAACCGACGACGATCAGGTCATAGCCCGAGAAGCTCACGGTGAGCCAGGGTACCGGTGTTACCGGACGTCATCGAACTGCCCACCATGAAGCCCGTTTTTCCCGGCAATCCTAACAACGGGTGAACCCTGTGTGTGGTGTTATCACGGAGGGTGTCGCAGATCTCGCGGCAACCTGGATCGGGCGTCTCAGCTCCGGTAAGGCAGACTGCCGAATGCGTGGTGTCGCCGGACGGAAAAGGCATGATCATGAGCTGGTTCGACGCAGTGCCCGCGGCCCTGCTCTGCGCCTGCTGGCTGTTGCTGCCGGGCCTGCCGGTGACCTACCTGCTGGGCCTGCGCGGCGTCGCGGCCTGGGGGTTCGCGCCGACGGTCGCCGTCGGCACCATCGGGCTGACCGCCGTCATCGCCCCCATGGCCGGCCTGACCTGGGGTTTCCTGCCGCCGATCGTGGTCTCCGCGATCCTGGTCGCGCTCATCGGGCTCTACCGGCTGATCCGCCGCCGCCCGTCCTCGCCGGTCGATCCGCTGGCGGTGACCGGCGCCGCCGCCATCGGCATGGTGCCCGCGGTGCTGCTGGGCCTGGTCACGATGGCCCGCAGCATCCCCGGCGGCCCGAACTCCGTCTCCCAGACCTACGACGCCGTCTTCCACTACAACGCGGTCCGACTGATCCTGAACAGCGGCAACGGCTCGTCGCTGGCCATCGGCGCGCTCGGCCAGCCCGGGGTGGCCGGCGGCTTCTACCCGGCCGCCTGGCACGACCTGGTCGCGCTGGTCGTCGGCGGCTCCTGCGCGGCCATCCCGGTGGCGACCAACGCGACCGCCGCCGTGGTGGCGTCGCTGGCCTGGCCGCTGGCCTGCCTGCTGCTGGTCCGCCAGGTCGTCGGCCCGTCCCGGCTGGCGATGGGCGTCACCGGCGTGCTGAGCCTGGCCTTCGGCGCGTTCCCCTGGGGTCTGCTCGGCTTCGGCGTGCTGTGGCCGAACACGCTGGGCCTGTCGCTGCTGCCGGCCGGCTTCGCCGCCGTGCTGTCGGTGACCGGCCTGGCCCGCCAGGACGTGCTCGGCCGCGGCCGGGCCTGGTTCCTGCTGGTCGTCTCGGGTGTCGCCGGCGCCATCGCCCACCCGAACACGATCTTCAGCCTGGCCGCGCTCTCGATCATCCCGGTGCTGATCGGCGTGGTCGGCTGGGCCAAGGTGCGCCGGGCGGCCGGGCACGCCAGGCAGGCGTACGCGGCCGTCGGCGGCGTCGTGCTGCTGATGTTGGGCGCGGCCGTGTTCGCGGACCGCTCGCCGATCTTCAACGACGTCAAGTCGATCACCTGGCCGGCCATCGAGTCGCCGGCCCAGTCGATCGGCGAGGTGCTGCTGAACGCCCCCAACGGCAAGAACGCGGCCTGGGTGCTGTCCGCGTTCACCCTGATCGGCCTGGTCGTGGCGGCCCGGCGGGGCAGCGGCCGGCGCTGGCTGGTCGCCGACCACGTGCTGTCCGGGGTGATGTTCCTGCTGGCCGCCACCCTCAACTCGCCGCTGTCCCACCACATCGTCGGCTACTGGTACAACGACTCGTTCCGGCTGGCCGCGGTGCTGCCGGTGACCGCGCTGCCGGCCACCGTGCTCGGCGTGCAGGCGGTCATCGCCTGGCTTCGTGACCGGATCGAGACCACCCACTCCGAGACCTGGCGGGCCCGGCTCCAGCCGGCGCTGAAGTCGACCGTCGCGATCCCCGCCATAGTGCTGTTGGTGCTGGTGGTGGGGACCAAGGGGCTGTACTCCGGCCAGCACTCGCTGGTCGTCGCGGCCACCTATGGCCAGTCCGACAACCCGCGCACCCAG
This sequence comes from Kutzneria sp. CA-103260, assembly GCF_018263855.1. Lineage (GTDB taxonomy): Bacteria > Actinomycetota > Actinomycetes > Mycobacteriales > Pseudonocardiaceae > Kutzneria. The sequence goes on from NZ_CP073318.1 coordinate 8,622,976, forward strand.
CCGCTGCTCAACGCCGACCGCCACGAGTTCTTCGACCGCATCGGCCGCGAGGTGCCGGCCAACGCCACCATCGCCTCGAACCCGTGGAACGGCAGCGCGCTGCTGTGGTCGCTGGAGGACCGCCAGGTGCTGGTCCCGCACTTCGCCGTGACGATGGGCGCCGACGAGATCTTCCTGTCCAAGCACCTCGACGACGCCGCGCGGAATCCGTTGGTCTGCCAGGCCGCGGGCCGGCTGCACGTTCAGTACCTGTACGTGGACACCGTCTATCTGTGGCCGGGCGACAAGCGCACCCACGACTATCCCGGGCTGGCCGACCCGACCGGAAAGGCCGGCTTCGAACTGGTGGACCAGCAGGGCCAGATGAAGCTGTTCCGGATCACCGCCTGCGCCGCCGCCTAGGGGCGGTGAACTGGGCGGGTCTCACCCTGCTCTACGCTGGATACCAGAAATTCAGGCCCCGACTATGACTCGAGACAAGACGTCCTGGAGGACCCCGTGACCGAGTGGTCCGATGTCTGGCTGGTCGTCCCCGTGTACAACGAAGCACAGGTCATCGGCGACGTGGTGCGGCACGCACGGGAGACATTTCCGAATATCGTCTGCGTGGACGACGGCAGCCGGGACGGCTCCGCCGAGCAGATCCGGGCGGCCGGCGCGCACCTGGTGCGCCACCCGGTCAACCTGGGCCAGGGCGCGGCCCTGCAGACCGGCGTGAACTACGCCCGGGAGCAGGCCGGCGCCAAGTACTTCGTCACCTTCGACGCCGACGGCCAGCACCAGGTCGACGACGTGGTGCGGATGCTCAAGCGCCTCAAGGACGAGGACCTGGACATCATCGTCGGCACCCGGTTCAAGGCCGGCGCGGACACCAGCCACATCCCGTGGATCAAGCGTTTCGTGCTCAAGACGGTGGTGCTGCTCAGCCCGCGCACCCGCCGGCTGGGCCTTTCGGACGCCCACAATGGTCTGCGCGCCTTCAACAAGAAGGTCGCCGACTCGCTCAACATCACGTTGAACGGAATGGGCCACGCCTCCGAGTTCGTCGAGATGATCGACCACAACAAGTGGAAGGTCGCCGAGGAACCGGTGACGATCCTCTACACGGAGTACTCGATGGCCAAGGGCCAGTCACTCATCAACGGCGTCAACATTGTCTTCGACAGTGTGCTGCGGTCGGGGGCCAAGCGATGATTGTCATCCAGATCGTTCTCATCGTCGCGGTAGTGCTGCTGCTGCTGTTCTTCCTTCGCCACCACGGCAAGAGCAAGACCGCGGCCAGCGTGAAGATCGGTTTCTCGCTGTTCATGATCTTCGGTGTGCTGGCCGTGCTGTTCCCGGACCAGGTCACCGTGGTGGCCAACGTGCTGGGGGTCGGCCGCGGCACCGACCTGCTGCTCTACGGCATGGTGGTGGCCTTCGGCTTCGCCACCATCAACACCTACCTGCGGTTCAAGGAGCTGGAGCTGCGCTACGCCAAGCTGGTGCGCGCGGTGGCCATCCAGAACAGCGAGGAGCCCCAGGACGAGAAGGAAGCGGTCAAGGTCGACTGACCTGCTTCTGCAAAAAGACGGTCGCGGTTGTCACCGCGACCGTCTTTTTGTGTTCACGAAGGTTTCAACTGGCCACCGGGGCCGGCACCGGCGTCTTCGCCGATGACGAGCGCAGGGCCCTGAGCAGGGCGAACAGCACGCCGGCGACCACCACTGCCGGGCCGACGAGCTGGGCGGTGACGGCCACGGTGAGTGTGTCGCCGGGCACGAACAGCAGGCCCACCAGCACGGCCGTGCCGGCCGCCCACGACACCGTGACGGCGTGGTGCCGGCCCAGCGCCACCAGCGCCGGCTGCAACGCCTGCACCGTCATCAGCAGGATCGTGCTCACGCCGAGCAGGCCGACCACGGCGCCGGGCAGCGCGGCCTTGGCGCCGAAGAACACCTGGGCCGCCCACGGCCCGACCAGCCAGGACAGGATCGCGCCGGGCACGCCGACGGCCAGCACGGCCATCAGCACCAGCCGGACCCGGGACCGCACGACGTCGAACTCGCCCCGGGTGGCGGCCGCGGTCAGCGCCGGCAGCAGCATCGCCTGCACCGGCGCGAACAGGAACAGCGGCACCCGGACCAGCAGGAACGCCGAGCTGAAGGCCTGCGCGACGGCGCTGGCGGTGCCGAGCTTGGCCGTGACCACCAGCGGCAGCAGGTTGGCCACCAGCTGGGTCAGCAGGATCGCGCCGACCAGCAGCAGCAGGCCACGGACCATGGTGCCGAGGCGTTCGCCGCCCTCCGCCTCGCCGTGTGGCATCTTGCGGGTCCACGGCAGGCCGAGCAGCGCGCCGATGACGCTGCCGCCGGCGAAGATCAGGCCGTACGTGCCGGCGGCGGCCAGCCCGGCCACCGCGACCACCACACACGGCAGCAGCCGAGCCGCGCCCTCACCGGCCAGCGTCGCGGCGTAGCCGGAGAACCGCTGCATGCCGCCGAGCAGGCCGCGCACCAGGTAGATCGCCGCCGCTGTGACAGCCGACAGCAGCACCGCCCACATCAGCGGCCAGTGGCCGCTCAGCTCGACGTCGACCAGGACCGGCGAGAGGGCCCCGAGCACCACCAGCGCCACCGCCAGCAGGCCGACGGCCAGCAGCGCGGCGTTGCGCACGACGTGCCGCAGCGGCCGGCCGGCCGCGATGGTGCTGCTGGTGGCCCGGCTGGTCTCCTGCTCCAACGCGGTGAACAGACCCGGCCCGATGATGTTGATCAGGAAGTAGACGCCGCTGACCGCGGTCGCGTCGACCGCCGGCAGGGTGTGCCCGGCGATGGCCACGAACAGGTAGCCGGCCGCGCCGAGCACCAGCAGGCCGCCGCCCATCAGGACGGCGGGGCCGAACTTGGAGTTGGCCACCGTCAGCCCCGGAAGTAGTCCACCGTGCGCCGGACGCCCTCGGCGATGTCCACCTCGGGCCGCCAGCCGAGCTCCCGCTGGGCGGCGGCGTTGTCCAGCGCGGAGGCGCGCAGGTCGCCGAGCCGGGCCGGGGCGAGCTCGGGGGCGTCGGCCGCGCCGGCCGCCTTGGCCACCAGGCTGTGCAGCTCGCGGTCGGAGGTCTGCACGCCGGTGCCGATGTTGAAGCGCTGGCCGCCGCCCTTGTCGCCGGACGCGGCCACGAACGCCGCCACCACGTCCTCCACGAACACGTAGTCGCGGGTGTTGCCGCCGTCGCCGAAGACCTTGGTGGACTCCCCGTTGAGCAGCCGCTGGGCGAAGATCGCCACCACGCCGGCCTCGCCGTGCGGGTCCTGCCGCGGGCCGTACACGTTGGCCAGCGCCAGGTGCGTGCAGTCCATGCCGTAGAGCTGACGGAAGGTGTTGAGGTACACCTCGCCGGCCACCTTGCTCGCCGCGTACGGCGACTTCGGGTTGATCGGCACCGCCTCGGACACCGGCAGCTGGTCGGGGGTGCCGTAGATGGAGCCGCCGGAGGAGGCGAACAGGACCTTGCGCACGCCGGCCTTGCGGGCCGCCTCGGCCAGGTTGACCGTGGCCACCACGTTCTGGTGCACGTCCAGCAGCGGGTCGGCCACGCTGACCCGGACGTCGATCTGGGCGGCCAGATGGAACACCGCCTCCGGCTTCACCTCGGCCAGCAGGTCGTGCAGCTGGGGGCTGGCCACATCCAGCTCAACCAGCCGGATCCGGCCGGTGGCCTCGGCGGCGGCCAGGTTCTCGCGGCGGCCACGGCGCAGGTCGTCGACGACCACCACCTCGTGCCCGTCTCGCAGCAGCCGGTCGACCAGGGTCGACCCGATGAAACCGGCACCGCCGGTGACCAGAGCGCGCATGGGGCCAGGCTAGCGGAGCTGTTCGGTCACCCGATCGGCCACGTGCCGCCCGATCTCCAGCGAGCTCGTCGCCGCCGGTGACGGCGCGTTGAGCACGTGGACCTGCCGCTGCGCCAGCTCGAACAGGAAGTCGTCGACCAGGGACCCGTCCGGCAGCATGGCCTGCGCCCGGACACCGGCCTCGGCCGGCACCAGGTCCTCAGCGCTCACCCGCGGCACCAGCCGGGCCAGGCTGTCGGCGAACCGCCGCTTGGACAGCGACCGCACCACTTCCTGGATGCCGGTCTTGCCGTACTTGCGGGCCAGCTTCCAGGTGCCGGGGAAGGACAGCGTGTCGGCCAGGTCGGCCGGCGAGATGTCGCGCCAGCGGTAGCCCTCGCGGCGCAGCGCCAGCACGGCGTTCGGGCCGGCGTGCACGGAGCCGTCGATCATGCGCGTGAGGTGCACGCCCAGGAACGGGAAGGCCGGGTCGGGCACCGGGTAGATCAGGCCGTTGACCAGACTCCGGGCCGCCGGCCGCAGCTCGTAGTACTCGCCGCGGAACGGCACGATGCGGGCCTTGGGCCGGCGGCCGGCCAGCTTGGCCACCCGGTCGGCGTGCAGGCCGGCGCAGTTGACCAGCACCTTGGCCCGGACCACGCCGCGCTCGGTGGCCACCTCGACGGCCGAGCTGCTCTCCCTGATCGCCAGCGCCGGGCTGGCGCTCCACAGCTCGGCGCCGTTGTCCACCAGCCGGTCGGCCAGGACCTGACAGACCGCCTTGTAGTCGATGATGCCGGTGCTCTCCACCCGCAGCGCCGCCACGCACTGCACCTCGGGCTCGTACTCCCGGGCCTCCGCCGCGGTGATCGTGCGGGCCGGCACGCCGTTGGCCTTCGCCCGCTCGGCCAACACGTTCAGCGGCCCAATCTCCTCACCGCTGACCGCGACCACGAGCTTTCCGTTGACCTGGTGGGCAATTCCGTGCTCGCGAGCGAAGTCCACAATGGACCTGTTGCCGTCCACGCACATCCGGGCCTTGAGGCTGCCCGGCTTGTAGTACAGGCCAGCGTGGATCACGCCGCTGTTGTGCCCGGTCTGGTGGGCGGCCCAGGTCGTTTCCTTCTCCAGCAGCACGACCTTGTGGCCCCGGTTGACCGCCAGCTCGTACGCGGTGGCCAGGCCGACGATGCCGCCGCCGATGACGCAGACGTCCGCGACGGCGACCATCAGCCGTTGCCGAACGCGTGCTTGGCCAGCGCCTTGGCCACGTCGCCCTGCCCGCCCTTCACGGCGGTGGGCAGCAGCGTCAGCGCGTGCAGCCGGGACGCGGAGTGCACCCGGGCGGCCCGCTCGGCTTTCTTCCAGCCACGCGCCCGCATCCGGTCGGCGGCGCCGCTGTAGAGCAGCCGCTCCTCGGTGAACCGGTCCCCGTCCAGCGCCATCTTGGAGGAGACGCTGCCCAGGTGCCGGCGGTAGTGGAAGCAGACCGTGTCGTCGATGACCATCTGCTCGCCGCGCTCGATCAGCTCCAGCTCCAGGGCCAGGTCCTGAGTGGTGCGCAGCTCGGGCCGGAAGCCGACGGCCCGGATCGCCTCGGTGCGCCAGCAGATCGACGGGAAGTACAGCCAGTTGCCGCGCAGCAGGCTGGCCGCGAGCTCCTCGCCGCCCATCACCCGCCGGCCCTCCACCCTGGGCGCGTACAGCCGCTTCTTCACCTCGTCGGTCAGGCCGCTGACCAGCTTGCCGTGCTCGTCGATGACCTCGACGCCGGGCTGGATCATGCCGACGCCCGGGTGGTCCTTGGCCACCGACAGCACCGTGCCCACGTAGTTGGGCAGCATGATGTCGTCGGCCCCGAGCATCACCATCAGGTCGTACTCGGCCAGGTCCAGACACTTGGTGAAGTTCCCGGTGACGCCCAGGTTCTGCTCGTTGCGGTAGTAGCGCACCCGCTCGTCGTCCAGCGACTCGAACCAGCCCGGCACGTCGGGGTGGGCCGTGTCGTCGACGACGGTCAGCCGCCAGCCGGCGTCGGTCTGGGCGCGCACGCTGTTCACGGCGGCCTGCATCAGGGCGACGTCGCCGTAGTAGGGCAGCATGATGTCGATCATCGGGTTGGCTCTCCTCGTCGGATGGCCGCCATCATGCCGTACTCAGAACCAGCGTTCGAGGACGAGGGCCACCCCGTCCTCGGAGTTGGGTCCGGTCACCTCGTCGGCCGCGGCGATCGCCTCCGGGTGGGCGTTGGCCATCGCCACCCCGTGCCCGGCCCAGGACAGCATCGGCACGTCGTTGGGCATGTCGCCGAAGGCCACCACGTCCGCCGCGGCCACGCCGAGGCGCTGGGCCACGTCGGCCAGGCCGGTGCCCTTGGTGACGCCGGCGGCGGCGATCTCGATCAGCCCGTTGTTGCTGGAGTAGGTGACCGCGACCTCGTCGCCCAGCACCGCGGTGGCCGCCTCGGCCATCTGCCCGCTGGTCATGTCCGGGTGCCGGGCCAGCATCTTGATCGCCGACTTGCCCAGCACCTCGCCGCGCGGCGCGGCCGCCGAGTCCGGATTGGGCCACGGGTGCAGGTAGCCGGGCTCGGCCAGGAACTGCTCGTTCGCCCCGTCCATGGCCGTCTCGCCGACCCGCTCGGTGGCCAGCCGGCAACCGGGTATGGCCGTCAGCAGTGCACGTGCATATTCATGGAGCGCGACGGCGTCGATCTCGCGCTTCTCGAGCACGCGGTCGGCTCCGATGTCGTAGAGCACCGCGCCGTTGGCGCAGACGGCGTACCCGGTCACGCCGGCCTGCTCGGCCACCCGGGGCACCCAGCGCGGCGGACGGCCGGTGACCAGCACGAACGACACCCCGTCGGCCAGCACGCGGGCGATCACGGCGGCCGTGCGCGGCGTGATGTCCTCGGCCGGCGAGAGCAGGGTGCCATCCACATCGGAGGCGACAAGTCGAGGCTTCTGCACCCCACCATCGTGCCCTGCCTGCGGCCCGCGATGCGCCCCGTTACTGTCCGAAGGGTGCGCGTTGGCATTGTGATCCTCCCCGAACACCGCTGGTGGGTGGCCGAGCCGAAGTGGCGGACGGCCGAGGAGTACGGGTTCGACCACGCCTGGACCTACGACCACCTCGGCTGGCGGTCGCTGGTCGACGGACCGTGGTTCGGGGCGGTACCCACGCTCACCGCGGCCGCCATGGTCACCTCGCGGATCCGGCTGGGCCTGATGGTCGCCTCGCCGAACTTCCGGCACCCGGTGCCGTTCGCCCGCGAGCTGACCACCCTGGACGACGTCTCCGACGGGCGTTTCACGCTCGGCGTCGGCGCCGGCGGGCTGGGCGGCTACGACACCGAGGTCCTCGGCTCAGAGCCGCTGACCGCCGGGCAGCGGGCCGGCCGGTTCGAGGAGTTCGTGGAGCTGTTGGACAAGCAGCTCACCACGCCCCTGACAACCTGGCGGGGCAAGTGGTACGAGGCCGTGCAGGCGCGGTCCGCCCCCGGCTGCGTGCAGTCGCCGCGGCTGCCGTTCGTGGTCGCGGCCAACGGCCCGCGGACCATGCGGCTGGCCGCCCGCTTCGGCAACGGCTGGGTCACCACCGGCACCGACAAGCGGGACGACGTGGAGCAGTGGTGGGCCGGCGTGGCCGAGGCGTCGGCCCGGATGGACGAGGCGATCGCCGCCACCGATCGTCGGATCGGCAAGCTGGATCGATACCTCCAGGCCGACGCCTGCCCGGAGTTCGTGCTGTCCAGCCGGGGCCTCTACGAGGACACCCTGGGCCGGGCCGGCGAGCTCGGCTTCACCGACGTGGTGGCGCCGTGGCCGCGGCACGACGGGGTGTACGCCGGGGCCGAGGCGGTGTTAGAAGAGGTGGCGGCCGAGGTGCTGCCCAAACTTGTCACCTGATCGGGTGACACGTGGAACTGACTCCCGTCCGGCGGCGTCGTACTTCATGCAGACCGGGGCGAGGGGAAACACCGGGACCTCCGCGGCGCGTCGTTCGGGGCGAACAGCGACGCAGGGGATCGGATAACCACGTGCGGCCCGCACCTGATCTCGGGGACCGGGTGCGGGCCGCACGTGTTTCGCCGTCGGCTACGGCTTGAGCACCTCGACGCCGCCGACGTACGGACGCAACGCCTCGGGCACTCGCACCGAGCCGTCGGCCTGCTGGTGGTTCTCCATGATCGCGACGATCCAGCGGGTCGTCGCCAGGGTTCCGTTGAGCGTGGCCACCGTCTGCGGCTTGCCGTCCGCGTCCCGGTGGCGGATGTTCAGCCGGCGCGCCTGGAAGGTGGTGCAGTTCGAGGTCGAGGTCACCTCGCGGTAGGTCTGCTGGCTCGGGACCCAGGCCTCGCAGTCGTACTTGCGGGCGGCCGACGCGCCCAGGTCGCCGCTGGCGGTGTCGATCACCCGGTAGGGCAGCTCGACCTTGGCCAGCATCTCCTCCTCCCAGGCCAGCAGCCGCTGGTGCTCCTCGGCGGCCAGCTCCGGTGGGCAGTAGGAGAACATCTCGACCTTGTCGAACTGGTGCACACGGATGATGCCGCGGGTGTCCTTGCCGTACGAGCCGGCCTCGCGGCGGTAGCAGGACGACCAGCCGGCGTAGCGCTTCGGACCGTTCGACAGGTCCAGGATCTCGTCGCTGTGGTACCCGGCCAGCGGCACCTCCGAGGTGCCGACCAGGAACAGGTCGTCGTCGCGCAGCCGGTAGACCTCGCTGGCGTGCGCGCCGAGGAAGCCGGTGCCCTCCATGATCTCCGGACGGACCAGCGACGGCGTGATCATCGGTGTGAAGCCGGCCGCGACCGCCTGCTGCACGGCCATGCTGAGCAGGCCGATCTGCAGCTGCGCGCCGATGCCGGTGAGGAAGTAGAAGCGCGAGCCCGAGACCTTGGCCCCGCGCTCCATGTCGACCGCGCCCAGCGACTCCATGATCTCCAGGTGGTCGCGCGGGGTGAAGTCGAACTCCCGCGGCGTGCCCACGTGCTTGAGCACCACGTAGTCGTCCTCGCCGCCCTCGGGCACACCCGGCTCGACGATGTTCTGGATCCGCTTCTGCGCGTCGATCAGCGCGGTGTCGGCCTCGGACTGCTCGGCCTCGGCCGCCTTCACCTCGGCCGCCAGCTCCTTGCCCTTGGCCAGCAACGCTGTGCGCTCGTCCCCCTGAGCCCGGCCGACCTGCTTGCCCAGCGCCTTCTGCTCGCCCCGCAGGGAGTCGGCCCGGGACACCGCGGAACGCCGCCGCTCGTCGGCGGACAGCAGCGCGTCCACCAACGACGGGTCCTCGCCCCGTGCGCGCTGAGACGCACGGACCGCTTCCGGGTTCTCCCGCAGCGTCCTGAGGTCAATCACCCGGAGAAATCTACAGCGTCGTTGAAGGTCGACTCCTCCGGATATCCGCTCAGCTGATGGCGACCGCGACGACCAGCCCGAGCGACACGTTGGCCGCGGCCACCACGAGGCTGGCCGGGGTGAACTTCTCGGCGGCCAACATGCCGCCGATGTCCAGCCGCAGCACGAACTCGAAGACCCGCATCACCAGCACCTGGGCGATGATGCCGACCAGGCCGAACACCAGCGAGGTGATCAGCCCGTCGGACAGCTTCGCCGGCGAGAACCAGATGGTCACCACCACGATGAAGGCGATGCTGAACAGACCCGACGCGGTCACGACGGCCGCGTTCGGCCGACCCTCGCGGACCAGCTGCGACAGCTTGCCCGGGGTGGTCCAGTCGATGACGTAGAAACCGGCCACCATCAGCACCAGGCCGATCACCGCGTACAGCGCGATGGCTCCGATGCCCTGGCCCAGCGATGCGATCGTCATGGTCGCGCAGTATTCACGACTCGAGGATGCGGTGCGGCACGAAAGCGGCCCCGTCGTCGGTCACAAGTCCGACACTTTCCCTGATCCCGAGACCGGCGGCCGTGTCGTTGACGATCCAGGCCCCCAGCACCGGCCGGTAGCCGCCGAACTCGGGCAGCGGGTCGAAGAGCTGGTAGACGTAGCCCTCACGGCCGTACACGCCGCCGGTCTGCGTCTCGTAGCCCGGGGCCACGATCTGCACGTTCGCGCCCTCCCGGCCCAGCAGCGGCTTGCGCACGTACTCGGTGAGCATGCCCGGGTCGTTCAGGTAGGCCGGCAGCAGGTTGGGGTGGCCGGGGTACATCTCCCACAGCACCGCCAGCAGCGCCTTGTTGGACAGCAGCATCTTCCACAGCGGCTCGATCCACAGCGTGCCCGGCAGCGACTCGACCGCGAAGCGGCCGAACTCCTCCTCGGTCACCCACTCCCACGGGTAGAGCTTCACCACCGTGTTCATCGGCGCCTCTTCGAGGTCGACGAACCGCTTGAGCAGCCGGTCCCAGCCGATGTCCTCGATGGCCAGGCCGACGGTGTCCAGGCCGGCCGCCGCGGCCGTCTCCTGCAGGTACGAGACGGTGACGTGGTCCTCGCCCGAGGTGTCGCCGCCGGACCAGGTGAAGTGCAGCTCGTTGGACGGCAGCAGGTCCTTGACCTCGGCCCAGCGCTCGACCAGCTTCTCGTGGATCGAGTTCCACTGGTCGTCGTCGGGGTGCAGGTCGGTCTTCCAGTTCCACTGGATGATCGACGCCTCCACCAGCGAGGTCGGCGTATCGGCGTTGTACTCCAGCAACTTGGCCGGGCCGGTGGCGTCGTAGCGCAGGTCGAAGCGGCCGTAGACGTGCGGGTCCCGGCGCTTCCAGGACTCGGCCACCGCCGGCCAGATCCACTCCGGCAGCGCGAAGTCCCGGTACCGCTCAGTGGTCACCACGTTGTCGACGGCCGCCAGGCACATCGAGTGCAGCAGCTCCACGTCGGCTTCCAGGGAGAGGATCTCGTCCATCTCGAAGACGTAGTGCGCCGACTCGTCCCAGTAGGGCCGCTGCGCGCCGTTCGCGCCGACCGAGGGCGAGCCGAACACCAGGCCCTGCTCGGCCACGGTCTGCTGCCAGTTCGGCCGTGGCCGTGAGGTCTCCCGCCGCACTGCTCAGCTGCCCCCGCTCGTGCCCGAACTCCCGTGGCTGGACGACCCGCTGTCGCCGCCGCTCCCCCCGCTAGTGTGACTGCCCCCGCTGGACCCGCTGCTGCCGCTCTTCACGCCGAAGCCGCCGCGCGAGATGGTCGAGCCGCTGGAGGTCTTGACCGTGGTGTTGCCGCTGGGGGCGGTGGTCGTGCCGCCGACCGCGTGCTGGCCGATGCTGCCACTGCCGCCGTAGTAGTAGTGGTACTGCCGCCCGCCCGGGAAGATGAAGAACCCGCCCGGGTTGTAGTAGCCGCCGTTGCCGGCGAAGTAGGCCGAGTTGGTGTTGCAGTAGTCGTCGTTGACGACCACGCCGCTGTCGTCGGTGCAGCGGGCCGTGACCTCCTGCGACGGGCTGGACAGCGCGTAGCCGGCCGCCACGATGCCGACCAGGCCGACCGTGACGCCGCCGCCGATCAGCACCCGCTTGCGGATCTTCTTCTTGCGCGCGAGGGCCGCCTGCTCGACTTCCTCCTGCGCTGCCCGCTCGCGCTCCTCCTCGGCCGCCCGCTCGCGCGCCCTGCGCTCCGCGAGCGTGGGCTCACGCGGCGTGGTCGAGGCGTCCTGGAACCGCATCTTCCCCGGTTTGGGCTGCTCAGCCTCGTCGGGGAGCTCTTCGTCCGCCATGGTCGCCCTCCTGCTGTGCACGGTACCTACTCCCGGCCCGCCGGTCCGCACGGGCATCATGGATGTGATGCCTGAAATCGCTGAGTGGTTTCATCCGAAACGGCGGACCGGCCAGACCCGGCTGCTGATGGTGGGCGCCTTCGTCGGCGCCCTGGTCGTGCTGACCTCGAGCACGCTGTTCTCGTGGCCGGTCAACGGCGGGCCCGCGAGCGCGGCCAACGACCCCAACGCGGCGTTCGACGCCCCCGACGGCAGCTGCCTGGTGTGGCCGGCCGGCACCACCGACATCAGCAAGGTGGACTGCTCGGCCAAGCACCTGTTCGAGATCGCCGGCACCGTCGACCTGACGTCCAAGTACCCGGCCGGCGCCCCGTTCCCGGACGGCACCCTGTGGCAGAAGATCGCCCAGGACAACTGCGCGCCGGTGGCGAGCAAGTACATGTCCGGCAAGCTCGACCCCAACGGCAAGTACTCGGTCAACGCCCTCAACCCCACCGCCCAGCAGTGGTCCGGCGGGGCCCGCACCATCCGCTGCGGCCTGCAGTTCGCCGGCCACGGCGGGGCGCTGCAGCTGACCACCGGCTCGGCCAAGACCTCCGACCAGTCGGCGATCTACCCGGTCGGCACCTGCCTGGGCATCAAGGACAAGGACGTCAGCGACCCCGTGCCGTGCACCTCCGGGCACTCCTACGAGATCGTCGGCATCGTCGACCTCAAGGCCCAGTTCCCGGACGGCTTCCCCAGCGACGACCAGCAGCAGACGGCGCTGTCCACCCGCTGCGTGCAGGCCGCCAACGACTACACCGGCGGCTTCGACCTGAACAAGAACCAGCTCGGGCTGACCTGGGACAACGTCAAGCAGGACAGCTGGAACCTGGGCTCCACCAAGGTCAACTGCAAGATCGGCCAGAAGCTGGCCGACGGCAGCGGCCTGCAGACCATCACCAACTCGGTGAAGGACCGCGGCCGGGCCGCCGGGGCCACCCCCAGCAGCACCTCGACCAGTACACCCCCGGCCGGCGGCTGATGGCCTTCACGATGACCGACCAGCGCTTCGAGGAGCTGGTCGGTGAGGCCCTCGACCTCATCCCGCCGCGGCTGGCCGAGGCCATGGACAACGTCGTCATCCTGGTCGAGGACCGCAATCCCGAGGACCCGTCGCTGCTCGGCCTCTACCACGGCATCGCCCTGACCGAGCGGACCAGCCACTACGGCTTCGCCCTGCCCGACCGCATCTTCATCTACCGCCGGGCCATCCTCGACATCTGCGAGTCCGAGGACGACGTCATCGACGAGGTGGCCATCACCGTGGTGCACGAGATCGCCCACCACTTCGGCATCGACGACCACACCCTGCACGATCTGGGCTGGGGCTGACGCCCGTCAGGTGACCGGCACGCCGGCCCATTCCAGGCAGCGCCAGCCGGTGGGGGACGCGCCGTCGACCTCCAGCACGACCCGGCTGCAGTTGTCGAGCAGGTGCTGGTCGGCCAGCTCGGCGTCGACGTTCGGGGAGAGGGCGAACGAGGCGATGCGGATGGCGGCGCCGTGGCTGACCAGGACGACAACGCCGTCGCTGTGCTCGGCCCGGATGGCGGCGACGACGGGCAGGAAGCGGTCGAGGACCTGCTGGGCCGACTCGCCGCCGGGCATGGGGACGTCCAGGTCCAGGGACCTGGTCCACCGGTGGAAGACGGCGAAGAACGCGTTCAGCGACTCGGGGTCGTTGCGGCACTCCAGGTCGCCGACGAAGGCCTCGTGAATGCCCTCGACGACCTGGATCGGCAGGCCGTGGGCGGCGGCGATGGGGGCGGCGGTCTCCTGGGCCCGCACGGCCACTGAGGCGTAGACGGCGGAGACCGGCAGGGCGGCCAACGCCTCGGCGGCGGCAGCGGCCTGGGAGCGGCCGAGCTCGGTGAGCGGCGGCCCGGGCGGACAGGTGTCGAGGGAGCCGATGACGTTGGAGGGGGTCTGGCCGTGGCGGACGAGCACCAGCCGCAGGGTGCTCATGCGATCTCCCCGCGCCGGACGGCGCCGAGCCAGGTCGAGGCGGACTCGAAGTCGGCGTCGGTGGACGGGGCGCGCACGACGTCCGGCTGCTGCTCGGTCCGCGGATATGAGCCGAGGAAGCGCACCTCCATGCAGCGCCGGTGCAGCGCGGCCAGGGCGTCCCCGATGCGCTGCTCGGCCACGTGGCCCTCGACGTCCAGGTAGAACCGGTAAGTCCCGAACTGCTCCCGGGTCGGCCGCGCCTCCAGCCGGGTCAGGTTGATGTCGCGCAGCGCCAGCTCGTGCAGCACGTTGGACAGCGCGCCGACCTCGTTGGCGGTGACGGCGATCAGCGAGGTCCGGTCGGCGCCGGTGGGCGCGGGCAGGATGCCGGGCTTGGCCAGCAGCAGGAACCGGGTCTTGGCGTCCTTCACGTCGGCGAGGCCGGTGGCCAGCTCGGCCAGCGGGTAGTGCAGGGCGGCCACCGGCGCGCTGATGGCGGCGTCGAAGGTCCCGTCCAGCACGTCTCGGGCGGCGCCGGCGGTGGAGTTGGTGGCGATCGCGGTGGCCTTGGGCAGGTTGTTCTCCAGCCACTCCCGCACCTGGGCCAGCCCGTGCGGGTGGCTGGCCACGGTCTTGATGTCGGCCAGTCCGATCCCGGGCTTGGCCAGCAGGGTGAACTGCACCGGCAGCACGTGCTCGGCGACGGCGACAACCGGGCCGCCCAGGGCCAGTGCGTCCATCGTGGCGGGCACCGCGCCCTCGACCGAGTTCTCCACCGGCACGCAGCCCCGGGCCACGTCACCCGAGCGCACGGCGGCCAGGACGGCGGGGATGGAGTCAAACGGCACCAGCTCGTTGCGTTCGGGATCGGCCAGCTGGCGCACGGCCTGCTCGGTGAAGGTTCCCTGTGGTCCGAAATAGCCGATGCGCGACACCACCACACCCTACGACGAGGCCGCGCGCCGTCGGCGTTGAGGCATATATCACCCACTCGGACGGTGGCCTCCCCAGTTACGCGGCGTGTCGGTCGCCTGCAATGCTTGGGCGGTGACCGCCGACCCGGAGGGCGACCTGGCCACTCCGCCGCTCGAACTCGTGCTCTGCGCCGTCGAGGCGCCACTGGCGCAGGCGTGGCTGACCGTCGCCGACAACCGTCCCGGCATCCGTGTGCATCCCGGTTCGGTGCTGGACATCGAGGCGCAGGCCGTGGTCAGCCCGGCCAACTCGTTCGGCTGGATGCGCGGCGGCATCGACGCGCTCTACTCGCGGGCCTTTCCCGAGGTGGAGCAGAACGTGCGCAGCGGCGTGCTGGCCTACCACGGCGGGGAGCTCCCGGTGGGTGAGGCCCTCATCGTGCCAACGGGTGAGGCAGCGCCCGAATGGATGATCAGCGCACCCACCATGCGTGAGGCCGGCGAGCAGCTGCCCGCCGACACGGTGCACCCCTACCTGGCCGCCCGCGCGGTGTTCCGGCTGTGGCTGCACGGCCGGCTGGAGAACGGGGTGCCGGTGCGCGACGCGGTCCGCACGATCGCCATGCCGGGTCTGGGCACCGGCGTCGGCGAGGTGGAGCCACGGACCTGCGCGCGGCAGGTGGCGGCGGCGTGGGACGAGGTCTTCAGCGAGCTGACAACCGGCAGCTAGCCGCCGTACGCGAGGTCGCGGACCAGCTCGATCTCGTCCCGGATCGGGATGTCGTAGCAGCCGATCTCGTTGATCTGCGGCTTGAGCCGCCGCGACTCCTCGACCGCGCCCGGCCGCACGGCGGCCAGCCGGAACTCGCGGCGCTGGTAGAAGCGCAGGGCGTCCAGGTTGTCGTTGGTGGTGATGACGATCAGCCGGCGGACCTGGCGCCGTCTGGCCTCGTCGGCGATCGCCGTGACCAGCGCCGAGCCGACCCCGCCGTTGGGGGTCACGGCGTCGAGCGTGACGATCTCCAGGCTGTCGCCGTCGATGTCGTAGGTGAGCAGGCCGGCCAGCCGGCCGTCCCGGACCGCGACTAAGCCCGGCAGTTCAGCGGGCCGGAACACGGTGCCGTGCACGATCACCGTCAAGCCCCAGCGGCTCGCGATGAACCGGCCCAGGGCCGGCCGATCCGCGTTCACGACGGGCTTGATCCGCAGCGTGTTGTCGGCCACCCGTCCACGGTGGCACACGGAATCGGCCTTCGGGCTACCTTGAGTGGGTGACGGTCAACGTGTTGCTCGTCGACGACCACGAGATCGTTCGGCGCGGGCTGCGGGACCTGCTCGACAGCGAGGACGACATCACCGTGGTCGCCGAGGCCGGTGGCGTAGGCGAGGCCCTCGTGCTGGCCCAGGCCCGCCGACCGGACGTGGCGGTCGTCGACATGCGGCTGCCCGACGGCGACGGCGTCACCCTGTGCCGGGACCTGCGCGCCCTCGGCGACGGCCCCCGCTGCCTGGTGCTGACCGCCTTCGACGACGAGGAGGCGCTGGTCAACGCCATCCTGGCCGGCGCGTCCGGCTACCTACTCAAGCAGGTCCGCGGCCAGGACCTGGTGCAGGCCGTCCGTGAGGTCGCCGCCGGCCGCTCCCTGCTCGACCCGGTGACCACCGCCCACGTGCTGGAGCGCATGCGCCGCCCCGAGCCCACCGACGAGTTGGCCGCGCTGACCGAGCAGGAGCGCAAGGTGCTCACCCTGATCGGCGACGGCCTGACCAACCGCCAGATCGCCGAACGCCTGTTCCTGGCCGAGAAGACCGTCAAGAACTACGTGACGGCGGTGCTGGCCAAACTGGGCATGGAGCGCCGCACCCAGGCCGCCGCCTGGGTGGCCAAGCGGTCGCCGCGGGACTGATCCCCAGAGCGGGCCCCTTAGATAGACACCGTCCAGCGCACCGAGGTGCCGGTCCGGGCGCTCGACTCCACCACGCAGGTCCCGCCGGCGGCCTCGGCCCGCTCCTCCAGGTGCAACAGGCCGCGCCGGGCGACGCCGGGTGGGATGCCGCAGCCGTTGTCGACGACCTTGAGCCGCAGGCCGTGGTCGTCCCGGCACAGCGACACCGTGACGGCACTGGCCCCGGAGTGGCGCACGACGTTGGACAGGGCCTCCCGCAGCGCGGCGCGGGCGTGGTCGGCGACGGCCGGCGGCACGTCGGTGAAGTCGCCGTGGACCTCGAACTCGGGGGCAAAGCCGAGTAGCTCGCCGGCGGTGTTGACCTCGGCCCGGGCGGTCTCCAGCAGCGCCGGCGAGGGGTAGAGCGGGTCGGTGTTACGCAGCGACCGGACGGTGGCCCGCACCTCAGCGATGGTTTGGTCGAGCTGGTCGACGGCGTCCGCCAGGCGCTTGCCCTCGGTCGGGGAGAGCTTGTTGCCCAACTGCCGGCTCAGCAGGTCCAGCTGCACGCCGGCGCCGTAGAGCCGCTGGATGATCACGTCGTGCAGGTCGCGGGCGATGCGTTCGCGCTCCTGGTAGACGGCGACCGCCTCGCGGGCGGTCGAGCCCTCGGCCAGCACCAGGGCCAGCCCGGCCTGGGCGGCGAACGAGTTGAGCACGTCCACGGTGGCCGGCCCGAACGGCTCGTGGCCGCGCCGCCGGTACACCGCCAGCGCGCCGAGCCGGCGCTCGCTGGTGCCGAACGGGACCACCGCGAACGGCCCGTACAGCCGCAGGATGGGCGGCACGAACGGGGCGGTGCTCGGGTCGGAGGTGAAGTCGCTGACCATCACCGGCTCTCCGCCGCGAGCCACCCGGGCCGCGACCGAGCGGGAGGACAGCACCGTGCCGACCGGGTCCACGCCCCCGTAGGCCGCCTCCACGGTCAGCTTGTCGTCCTCGCCGCGCACGCCGACCAGGCACAGGTGCGCGCCGGCGAGGTCGGCGGCACCGCGAACCACCAACGGCAGCACGGCGTCGGGGTCCTCCCCGGACAGTGCGGCGTTGGTGATCTCGGTGGCGACCTGGAGGGTGCGGCTGGCGAGTGCGGGATCCATGATTCGCATCCGAGCCTAGACCGCCTCTCTCAGGCGCGGCCGGATCGTGCCGTCGTTCACCTCGATCACCAGGTCGGCGTCAGCCGCCTCGTCGAGCCGATGGGTGACGTGCAAGACCGTGCGGCCGGCCAGCCGGGTGCGCAGCCGCGCCAGCAGCGCCCGCGCCGTCGGCTCGTCCAGGTGCGCCGTCGGCTCGTCGAGCAGCACCAGGCCGGCCTGGTCGGCCCGCAACAGCGCCCGGGCCATCGCCAGCCGCTGCGCCTCGCCACCGGACACCGCCGCGCCGCCAGTTCCGACCACCACGTCCAGCCGCTCGGTCCACGCCTCCAACTGGGCGTCCCGCAACGCCTCGCGCAGCCGCTCGTCCGAGGCGTCGGGATCGCCCAGCCGCAGGTTCTCGCGCACCGTCGTGGACACCAGCATCGGCTCCTGCGGGCACCACGACACCACGCCCGGCACCACGGCCGCGCCCCGCTCAGGGTCGAGGAATCCCAGCAGCAGCGCCATGAGCGTGGACTTGCCGGCCCCCGACGGCCCGATCACCGCCACCTGGCTACCGGCCGGCAGGTCAAGGTCGACGCCGCGCAGAGCGGGTCGTTCGGCCCCAGGCCAACGCACATCCACGCCGGAAAGCCGGACTTCCCGTTCCATCGCCATGTTCGTGTCGCGGGGAGAAGGGCTCTCCCGACGAGTCGAGCCCTCCTCCCCGCAAGTCCCGGTCAGCTCAGTGACCCGCTGATGGGCGGACCTCAGGGCACCCCACTGCTGAGCTGCCGGGGGAATGGCCGCGACCGCTTCGGTCGTGGCCAACGGCACCAGTGCCAACAACGGCACCAGCACCGGGTCGAGCCCGGCGGCCGAGGCGGCCAGCCAGGAGCAGATGAGGGTCGCCACGCCGATCGAGGCGGTGACGACAGCGTTTGCGGCCCCGGCGCCGAGGGCCTGCCGGCGGGCGGTGGCGGCCAGGTCGGCGTCGGCGGCGGCGAGTTCGGCCCGGCGGCGGCGCACCGCGCCGAAGGCGATCAGGTCGGGGGCGGCGTCGAACAGGGTAAGCACCTTCGCCGCGACGTCCCGCCGACCGGCAGCCAGGGCCGCGGTCGCGCGCCGCTCCACCAGCAGCGCCGCCGCTGGTCCGCCGACGCCGGCGACCAGCAGCGCGACCGCCAGCACCGCGCCGGCGGCGGGCAGCACGGCCGTCTCCAGGGCGACGGCGCCGATGGCGATGAGCAGGCCGACCAGCGGCGGCACCAGCACGCGGGGCACCAGGTCGCGGACCGCGTCGGTGTCGTCGACCAGCCGCTGCACGCCGTCGGTGCGGCGCAGCGTGGTGGTGCGGGCCGGGCCGATGCGGACCAGGGCCTCCCACAGCCGAGCCCGCAGACTGCCGCCCAGCCGGAACGCGGCGTCGTGCGTGACCAGGCGTTCCACGTAGCGCAGCGCGCCCTTGCCTAGGCCGAACGCCCGCACCGCGACCACGGCGACCGCGAGCGCGGCCTCCGGCGGCTGCTGGGACGCGCGGGCGATCAACCAGGCGGCGGTGGCGGTCAGCGCGATGCCACTGCCCACGGCCAGCACGCCGAGCAGAACGCCCAGCAAGGACCGGCGGTTCAGCAACTCGGTGACGCGGGCCTTGGGCGCCACCAAGTCCGCCTTCACCGCGGCAGATGCAACGCTGGCGACCACGGCGGCGTCCTCGGGCGCGGCGACGCGGTGGGTGGCCAGTAACACGCCGACACCGCGGTCGGCGGCCTCAGCGACGGCCGCCATGACCAGGCCGGCAGTGGCCGGATCGAGGTGCGCGGTCGGCTCGTCCAGCAGCAGCCAGCGCGCCCCCTGCTCGACCCGAAGCAGCGCACGGGCGATGGCCACCCGCTGCCGCTCCCCCGTGGACAGCTCCACGATGGGCCGCTCCAGCAGGTGCGCCGCGCCCACCTTCGCGGCCACGCCGGCCAGGTCGCCACCGACCAGGGCCAGCTCGTCTATCACGATCTCGGCGCTGAACGCCGGCCGCTGCGGCACCCACGCCACCTGCCGTCGCCAAGTCGACAAATCCACAGTAGACAGATCGACACCGCCCACCGTGACCCGGCCTCGGGTCGGCCGCACGAAGCCGAGCAGCACGGCCAGCGTGGTCGACTTTCCCGCCCCGCTGGGCGAATCCAGCCGGGTGATGTGTCCGGGCCGGACGGTGAACGAAGCTCCGTCGGGCGCGAGCGCGCCCCGCCGGTCCACGGAGAGACGGTCCACCTTGATCTCGCCGTCGGCGACGGCCACACCGCCGGGCTCGGCCTGGCCGATCTCGGCGACCCGGCGCACCGCCTCCAGTCCGTCCTCGCTGGCGTGGAAGGCCGCCCCGGCGGCGCGCAGCGGCAGGTAGCACTCGGGCGTCAGGATCAGCACCAGCAGCCCGGTGGCCAGCCCGAGGGTGCCGCCGACCAGCCGCAGGCCGATGTCCACGGCGACCAGCGCGACCGACAGCGTGGCAATGGTCTCCAGCGCGAACGCGGACAGGAACGCCACCCGCAGCGTGGCCCCGGTGGCCTTGCGGTGCTGGTCCCCGACCCGCCGCACCGCCGCGGTCTGGGCCTGCGCCCGACCGAACGCCGTCAGCACCGGCAACGCCCGCACCAACTCCAGCAGGTGCCCGGACAGCCGCGCGGTGGCGTCGGCCGACTTGGCGGTGCGCTGCTCGGTGTACCGGCCGATGAGGATCGCGAACAGCGGGATCAGCGGCACGGTGATGGCGATCAGCACCGCCGACTGCACGTCGGCGACCAGGATCGCCACCCCCACCAACAGCGGCGCCACAGCCGCGGTGACCAGCGCCGGCAGGTAGCGGGTGAAGTACGCGTCCAGGGCGTCCAAACCCTTGGTGGCCAACACAGTCAGCTCGGCCGGGCCATGCGTGGCGATCCACTCCGGACCGTGGGCGAGGGCCCGGTCCAGCGCCCGCGCCCGCAGCTCCTCCTTGGCCCCGGCGGCGGCCCGCGCGGACATCGTGTCCAACGCCCACACCAGCACCGACCGGGCCACCACGGCCCCGGCCAGCAGCGCGAACGGACGGTCGCCGTGCCCGGTGACCACGGACGCCAGCACCGCCGACAGCGCCCACGCCTGGGCCACGATGGCCACGGCGTTGAGCACCGAGATCAGGCCGCACACCACCAGCGCGCGGCGCGTGCTCGGCGACAGCGCCGGCAAGTCCCCCAGCGGTCCGCGGCGGCTCACGGCACGTGCACCGGGGGAATGTGGGCGGCGCTGATCCGCCGCCGGAACACCCAGTACGTCCAGCCCTGGTAGACCAGGATGGCCGGCGCGCCGAAGGCCGCCACCCAGCTGATCACGCCCAGCGTGTAAGGGCTGGACGACGCGTTGGTCACGGTGAGCGAGAAGCTCGGGTCCACTGTGGACGCGATGATGTTCGGGAAGTCGGAGCCGAACAGCGACAGCGTCGCGCCGGCGATGAGCACGCCCAGCAGCGCGAAGGCCTGGCCCTCCCGACCGGCGGCCAGCCGCACGAACGCCCCCGCCCCGGCCAGTAGCCCGACCGCGGCGATCACCATCGTGACCAGCCCGCCCTGGCGCACCTGCACCAGCACCATCAGCGCGGCCATCGGCAGCAGGAGGAACGGACCGAAGCGCAACGCCAGCGCACGGGCCCGGGCCCGGATGTCGCCGTCGGTCTTGAGGGCCACGAACACCGCGCCGTGCACCAGGCTGAAGCCGGCCAGCGCCAGCGCGCCCAGCACCGCCGGCCAGGTGAACAGCCCGCCCATGCCGCCCACCAGCACGCCGTCCTTGCCGATCGGCAGCCCGGTGGCGACGCCGGCGATGATCAGGCCCCAGCCCAGCGGCGGGATCCACGAGCCCAGCAGGATCACCAGGTCCCAGCCGCGCCGCCAGCGGTCGCTGTCCACCTTGCCGCGGTACTCGAAGGCGACGCCGCGCCCGATCAGCGCCAGCAGGATGAGCAGCACCGGCAGGTACTCGGCCGAGAGCATGGTGGCGTACCAGGGCGGGAAGGCGGCGAAGGTGGCGCCGATGGCCACGATCACCCACACCTCGTTGCCGTCCCAGACCGGGCCGATGGTGTTCACCAGCACCCGGCGTTCGGTGTTGTCCCTGGCCAGCAGCCGGGTCAGCATGCCGACGCCGAAGTCGAAGCCCTCCAGGAAGAAGTAGCCCGTCCAAAGCGCGGCGATCACCCAGAACCACAGGGTTGGCAGGTCCACGGCAGGCTCCTCAGTACGCGAACGCGAGCACGTCGTCGTCGGACTTCTTCTTGTCGCTGTCCCCGCCGGTCGGCGGCGGCATCACGCCCGCCACCCCGGCCCGGGCGTAGCGCACCAGCAGGAACACCTCGATCACGGCCAGCACGCCGTACACCGCGGTGAGGGCGATCAGCGAGGTCAGCACCTGGCCCGCGGACACGCCCGGCGACACGGCCTGGGCGGTGTACATGAACACACCGTCCACACCGGTCGGATTGGGCACGACCACGAAGGGCTGCCGGCCCATCTCGGTGAAGATCCAGCCGAAGCTGTTGGCCAGGAACGGAGTGGCGATGGACAGCAGCGCCAGCCGCGGGAACCACTTGGTGCGCGGGATCCGGCCGCGCCGGGTCAGCCACAGCGCGAGCAGCGCCGCGCCGGCCGCGAGGCCGCCGAAACCGATCATGAAGCGGAAGCCCCAGTAGGTGACCGGCAGATAGGGCACGTAGTTGATCGGCTGGCCGGACAGCGCGCCCAGGTTGGGATCGACCGGGTAGTTGTGCCCGTACTTCTGCTCGTACAGCGTGGTCAGGTCCTGCACGCCCTTGACCTCGGTGGAGAAGTCGTTGTGGGCCAGGAAGGACAGCAGCGCCGGCACGGTGATGCTCTTGACGTTCTCGCAGTCCGGCCGGGACACGTCGCCGTAGGCGAACACCGAGAAGCTGGCCGGCGCCTCGGTGTGGCACAGCGCCTCCGCGGCCGCCATCTTCATCGGCTGCTGCTCGAACATCAGCTTGCCCTGGGCGTCGCCGGTGAGCGCGACCGCGGCGAACGCGACCATGCCGATCCAGGCGCCGAGCTTGAGCGACGCCGACCAGACCTTGCGGTCGGCATCGTCCACAGCGGACAGCTTGTGCTTCTTCCACAGGTGCCAGGCCGAGATGCCGACCAGGAACGTGCCGGCGACCGCGAAGCCGCCCGAGACCGTGTGCGTGAAGGCGGCGATGGCGGTGTTGTTGGTGAGCACCGCCCAGATCGAGGTGAGCTGGGGCTTGCCGTTGACCAGTTCGATGCCGACCGGGTGCTGCATCCACGAGTTGGCCGACAGGATGAAGTACGCCGACGCCGTCGAGGCCAGCGAGGCCGCCCACAGGCAGGCCAGGTGCACGACCTTGGGCAGCCGCTCCCAACCGAAGATCCACAGCCCCAGGAAGGTGGACTCGATCATGAACGCGACGATGCCCTCGATGGCCAGCGGAGCGCCGAACACGTCGCCGACGAAACGGGAGTACGCCGACCAGGTCATGCCGAACTGGAACTCCTGCACGATGCCGGTCACCACGCCCATGGCGAAGTTGACCAGCATCAGCTTGCCCCAGAACTTGGTCATCGCCAGGTAGTGCGCCTTCCCCGTGCGCACCCAGGCCGTCTGCATGACCGCGACCACAATGGACAGTCCGATGGTCAGCGGCACCATCAGGAAGTGGTAGACGGTGGTGATACCGAACTGCCACCTCGCCACATCTAGTACGTCCACGCTGAGAACACTGCCATCGGGCGGGGGTCCCCGCTCAGGTCCCGGCGTCCTGTCCGGTCGGGACCTAGGTCCCGGGTGGGCAGGGACCCTGTGACGCAGGTCGCGGCGTGGATCTCATGCGCACGTTACAATGACTCCTGCCTGAGGGGAGTAGTTCCCGGGGTCCGCCTTCATCGCGGCGGCCCGGCGAGGCCATCGACATACTGATTCCGCCATCGGAATCCGGTGCCTCACCCGCGTGATCGCGGGCGAACGAGACCTCCGGCCGGGTGATTCGCGCCCGGTCGGGGTCGCGTGTCCCCCGTCCGGGCCACATGTGGGAAGGACTGACCCCTGTGGCCGCAACGTTCCTGGTGTTGCTGACCGCCTTCGCCGTCGTGCTCGCGGTGGAGCTGCCGGACAAGACCCTCGTCGCCACCCTGGTGCTCACCACCCGATACCGGGCCTGGCCGGTGTTCGTCGGCGTGTCCGTGGCGTTCCTGGTGCAATGCGTCATCGCGGTGTCCTTCGGCAGCGTGCTGACCCTGCTGCCGGAACGCGTCACCACCGGCGTCGTCGCCGTCATGTTCGGCATCGGCGCCTTCACGCTGCTGCGCGAGGGCTTCGGCGCCGACGAGGACAGCGAGCAGGACGCCGCCCGCTCCGGCCCCGCCGAGGTCTCCTTCCGCCGGGCCGCCCTCACCTCGTTCGGCGTGCTGTTCGCCGCCGAGTGGGGCGACGCCTCCCAGCTCGCCACCGCCGGCCTCACCGCCCACTACGGCCACCCCTTCGCCGTCGGCGTCGGCGCCTGGCTGGCGTTGGTCGCCGTGGCCGGCATCGCGGTGCTGGTCGGCCGCAAGATCCGCGCTCGGGTCAAGCCGCAGCTGATCCAGCGCATCGCCGGCTTCCTGTTCGCGGCGTTCGCCGCCGTCGCCCTGTACCAGACGATCTTCAGCTGAGGGCCTGCGCGACGGCCGCCGCAGCGGCGACCACCAGCGGGCCGACGGTGTTCTGGTCCAGGGGCTCCATGGAGATGACGCCGACGCTGGCCCGCAGGCCGGGCACGCCCCGCACGGGGGCGGCGACGCCGAAGGCGCCGGGCTGGAGCTCGCCGGTGCTGTCGATCCACTCGGGGCCGCCGGGCGGCAGGGACATGGCCTTGCCGCCGGCGCCCCGGCTGACCGGGTGGCGAGTGCCGACCCGGTAGGCCACGTGATAGGTCGTCCACGAGGGCTCTATGACGGCGACAGCCTGGGCCTCGTGACCCTCGGCCACGGTCAGGTGGGCGGTCGCCCCCACCCCCTCGGCCAGCTCTCGCAGCGGGGGCGTGGCGGCGTTGCGCAGCTGGGGCACGACCTTGGCCGCCAGCTGGAGGACACCGAGGCCGAGCCGCACCTTGGAGCCGTCCCGGAGCACGAGGCCCCGGGCCTGCAACGGAACCAGCAGGCGGTAGACGGCGGCCCGGGAGGCGCCGATGGCGGTGGCCAGGTCGCTGATGCTCGGCGCGCCCGTGTCCGAGTCGGCGACGGCCTGGAGCAGGGCGAGGCCCCGCTCCAGGGTCAGCGAACTCTCGCGGGTGGCCGGCTCGACCATGTCAGGCCGCCGGCCTCACGGTGCCGGCCACCTCGGACAGGCCGACCACGGTGCCGTCCTCGCCGGGCGCGGTCGCGGTGATGACGACGGTGTCGCCGTCCTCCAGGAACGTCCGCGAGCTGCCGTCCTTGAGCTCGACCGGCTCCTTGCCGCCCCAGCTCAGTTCCAGGAAGCTGCCGCGCTGGTACTTGTCCGGCCCGGAGACGGTGCCGGAGGCGAACAGGTCGCCGGGCCGCACGGTCGCCCCGTTCACGGTCATGTGGGCCAGCTGCTGCGCGAACGTCCACAGCATGGTGGCGAACGGCGGGTTGGAGACGATCGTGTCGTTCCACGACACCCGCAGGGCCAGGTCCAGACCCCAGTCGGCGTCCTCGACCAGGTACGGCAGCAGCGGGTTGGCCGGCGTCGGCGGCGCGACCCGGGCGCGGGACAGCGCCTCCAGCGGCGTGATCCAGGCCCCGACCGAGGTGGCGAAGGACTTGGCCAGGAACGGGCCGAGCGGCTGGTACTCCCAGGCCTGGATGTCCCGCGCCGACCAGTCGTTGACCAGCACCACGCCGAACACGTGGTCGGCCGCGGCGGAAGTGCTCACCTCGCTGGTGACCGGGCCGCCGCAGACGAAGCCGACCTCGGCCTCGATGTCCAGCCGCACGCTCGGGCCGAACACCGGCCCGTGCTCGCCCTTGCGCTGCCCCTTGGGCCGCACCACGTCGGTGCCGGAGACCACGACAGTGCCGGCGCGGCCGTGGTAGCCGACCGGCAGGTGCGTGTAGTTCGGCAGCAGCGCGGCCCCGTCCGGCCGGAATATCTTGCCGACGTTCTCGGCGTGGTGCCGGGACGAGTAGAAGTCCACGTAGTCGCCGACGGTGAATGGCAGCCGGGCCGAGGACAACCGGGCCAGAGCGGCCCCCTGCGGCGCCTTGGTGGCCGTGACCAGTTCCAGCAGCCGGGCCCGCAGTTCGCTCCACAGCGGCCGATCGGCGGCCAGCAACGGGTCGAGGCTGTCGGCCGACACCAGCTCGGCCAGCCGGTCGCCGAAGGACGAGGCGATGGGCCGCAGCGGCAGCGCCTGGCCGCCGACCCGGACCGCGATCCCCTCGTCGATCACGCCGTACGGCAGGGTCTGCGGCCCGAACGGGTGATCCCCGGTGAACTCCGGGTCGTCAATCCAGGTCACAGCAGCCCCAGCTTCTCCAGGTCGGTCACCGGATCGGTGAGCGAGCACGACCCGTAGGACGCGAACACGCCGCGGACCGCGTGCGCGGCCGGGTCGGACAGCGCCTTGGCCTCCTCGGCCAGCTTCTCGCCGTCGGTCTCGGCCAGCGCCTCCCGCACGTCCTTGCCGGACAGCGACCGGGCGGTGGCCACCAGCAGGTTGAGGAAGCCGTGGTGGGTGAAGCCGGTCTCCTCGGAGGTGTGCCGGACCGCGTTGTGCAGGCCGGCCGTGGCCTTGAAGGACACGCCGCCGCCGGAGACCACGGACAGGAAGTCCGACACCTGGTCCACGCTGGGGAACGCCTCGTGGCTCAGGCCGCCGCAGCGCAGCTTGGGCCAGCTGCCGTGCTCGATGACCCGGGCCACGCCGTCCAGCCACTCGGCCCCGCCCCGGCGCGGCTCGACGACGCGGATCACGTCCTCGGGCACGAACTCCGACACCCGCTCCAGCCACACCTCGTCCACGTCGGACGGGGCCGGCATCTCCACCATGCGCAGCGACAGCAGCTCGCTGCGCGACTCCACGATGGACACCGCCTTCGGCACCCCACCGAGACCGGTGTCGACGACCAGCGAGATGGCCAGCGGCTTGACCGGCTTGGCCTTGATCAACTCGGTGATGAGCTCCGGCAGCCGGGACGCCGGACACAGGAAGAGGCCCAGCACACCGGCCCATTCGCCGGACCGCCCGTCGAGGTGTCCACGGACCGCGTCGGCCATCGTCGCGTTGCCCGGCGGGAACAGCGCCGCGTCGTCGACGAGCCTCGCGAGCAGCGGCGGCGTGCCTCGTGGACCGGGCGCACGGAGTTCTACAGCGCTTGACACGGGTGACACGCTAGCGGTGTCACGGCAGCTGAACAAAGATGTCCGACTATCGGACACCCGGAGAGCCCAATGCCTTACTACCGACAGGTCGGCGAGATCCCCCCGAAGCGGCACACCCAGTTCCGCACGCCCGAAGGCGGTCTCTACGCCGAAGAGCTGATGGGAGTGGAGGGCTTCTCGTCCGATTCGGCGCTGCTCTACCACCGCCACCTGCCCACCGCGATCGTCGACTCGCAGACCGTCGAGGACGGCCGCGGCGGCACCGAGCCGAACCTCCCGCTCAAGCCCCGCCACTTCAAGACACCGACCCTGACCTGGGACGGAGCCGACGCCGTGACCGGCCGGCGGATCTTGTTCGGCAACGCGGACGTGATCATCGGCTTCGTCGCCGCGACCGCCCCGAGCCCGCTCTACCGCAATGCCACCGGCGACGAGCTGCTCTACGTGCAGACCGGCGCCGGCGTGGTGGAGACGATCTACGGCGCGCTGCCGGTGGCCGACGGCGACTATGTGGTGATCCCCACCTCTTGCACCTATCGGGTGGTGCCGAATTCCGGCGAGCCGATGCGCATCCTGGTGCTGGAGGCCACCGGCCACATCGGCCCGCCCAAGCGCTACCTGTCATCCAAGGGCCAGTTCCTGGAGCACTCCCCGTACTGCGAGCGCGACCTGCGCGGCCCCACCGAGCCGCTGACCGCGGCCGGCGAGGACGTGGACGTGCTGGTGCGGCACCGGGCCGGGCTCACCCGGTTCACCTACGCCAACCACCCGTTCGACGTGGTCGGCTGGGACGGCTGCCTGTACCCGTGGGTGTTCAACATCCGGGACTTCGAGCCGATCACCGGCCGGCTGCACCAGCCGCCGCCGGTGCACCAGACGTTCGAGGGCCCGAACTTCGTGGTGTGCTCCTTCTGCCCGCGCAAGGTGGACTACCACCCGCTGTCCATCCCGGTGCCGTACAACCACGCCAACGTCGACTCCGACGAGCTGCTGTTCTACGTCGGCGGCGACTACGAGGCCCGCAAGGGCTCGGGCATCGGCCTGGGCTCGCTGTCCCTGCACCCCGCCGGTTGCACCCACGGGCCGCAGCCGGGCGCGGTGGAGGCCTCGCTCGGCGTGGACTACTTCGACGAAACCGCTGTGATGGTGGACACGTTCCGGCCGCTGGAGCTCGGCGAGGCGGCCCAGGCGTGCGAGGACCCCGCGTACGCCTGGACCTGGTCCGGCCGTCAGCGGGCCTGAGCCTCCTCGAACCGGACCGCCGCGATGTTGGGCTGGCCCGGCACTCCCACGGCGGCGGAGGCGCCGTAGCGGGGCGTGCCGGCCACCCAGAGGTAGCCGGTGGCGGTGATGTTGGCGACCAGCCAGGACGCCCCCAGCCGCGCGGTGACCGGCATCCGGCTCCCGTCCGGGAGGGTCAGCGCCAGCCGCAGCCGGCCGACCAGCGCTGGATTGCCGGCCCACGACAGCAGCTGCGCCGGGTAGGCCTGCCATGGGCTGTTGTCCAGCAGCTTGACCATGCGGTGCTGGTCGTTGCGCCGGGCCAGGGCGGCGATGGCCGTGGCGACCAGCATGAGGACGAAGCCGATGGTCGCCAGCAGCCAACCCTCGACAATCACCAGCACGTCGAAGAGCAGGCTCGCGCCGACCAGCGCGGTGACGGCCTGGGCCAGCCACGCCGTCCGGACCGCCTTGGTAGCGGCCAGGCGCGGCAAATCTTCGCTGGTCACGGCCACGGGAGTCGGCGTCGCCGGCGCGGGCACCACTCGCGCCGGCACTGGTGCCGGCAGTCCGTCGATGACCACGGCCGCGATGCCGTCGGCATTGGGGCCGACCAGCGACACTTCACGTTGCCGGGCCAGCAGCTGCCGAACGCTGGCCTCTGTGGTCGTCAACCGCAGGCACAGCCGCCCGCCGTCGATCGACAGCAGCGTCCACGAGCCCGCGCCGCCGATGGCCTCGCTGCGCACGCGCACCGCGACCGCCTCGTCCAGCAGCGACGGTGCCGCCGCGAGCCACCACGCCACACGGCTGCGGAACTGGAACACGCCCACCAGCGCCGCCACGGCCCCGACCAGGAACAGCACGCCGAGCGCGCTGAAGCCGAGGTGGATGAGGAACATCAGCGCGGCCAGTCCGGTGAAGACGAAGACCGGCCGCACCACCTTGCGTTTGCGCCAGGCGTTCAGGACCAGCTGGATGGCCGGGTCGCTGTCCAGCGGCCGGTCCACCGGCGGCCGCCACATCGGCATGTCAGTCATCGGCATGTCGGTCACGCGAACCTCGCCGGCGCGAGGATCGGGTGGCCCGGGACGCCGACCGCAGCCGACTTGTTGTCCCTGGGCGTGCCGACCATCCACAACGTGCCGGTGGCGCTGATGTTGGCCACCAGTTCGGCCGAGGCGTGCTTGACCACCAGCCGCTGCTCGCCGCCGGGCACGCCCAGCTTCAGCGTGAGATCCGCGAACGGCCGCCGCGCATCGCCCTTCCACGCCTCGACGGTCACCGGATGGGCCCGCCACTGCCCGGCCGCCAGCAGCTTCGGCAGCCGGACCTGATCGGCTACCCGGAACAGGCCGCCGACCAGGCAGGCCACCAGCACCACGACGTAGATCCAGAGGGACGTGTACCTGGCCTGCTGGGCGTCGTAGGCGAGCGCCGCGAGCACGATGAGCGCGTAGCCGAACGGGATCCACTGGATACGGGCGTGCCGGGTGGCGTACCACCTCGGCACCTCGTCTTCGGCCCCGTTGGCCGAAACGCGGGCGATCGGCTCCGCTTCGGTCGGCTCCGGCGCCTCGACGACCTTGGCCGGCAACGGGGTGGGTTGGCCGTCCACGAACACCACGGCATGGCCTTCGGTGTCGGGGCCGACCATGGTGATCTCGCCGGTACGGGCGATGACCTGCCGGATTCCCCAGCTGACCGGCCGCACCCGCAGGTGCGTTTGGCCGACCGCGAGCACCGTGCTGTTTCCCTTGTGCGCCACCACCCGCGCCGCGACCCGGTGGCTGGGATTGCCGGTGAGCAGATCCTTGGCCGCCTTCAGCCAGCCGCCGAGCCGGAGTTGGTGCCGGATGCCGCCGATCGCCGTCAGGACCGCGCTCAGCAGGAACAGCGCACTGAGGGCGGTCAGGTGCCGCAGGAACGCTGATGCCACGACCGCGAGCGCCAGCGACACGACAAAGCCGACCACCACCGTCCGGCCACGCCGCGCGTAGACCTGCATCCGCAGCTCGACCGCCGGGTCCTCGGTCTGCCACTGCTCGGCCGGCCGCCACACGGCGAACGATAACCGGGTGTCCTCCACCCTCGTCCCCCCTCTTTCGTAGTGCTCAGACGAACTTCGCCGGCGCGGCGACCGGATAGCCCGGCACGCCGACCGCGGTGAACCGGCCACCGGCCGGTTCGATCACCCACAACGTGCCGGTGGCGTTGACGTGCGCCACCACCTCCACCGGGGCCGCCTTGACGACCATCCGGCGCAGCTCCCCGTCGGTACGGCTCAACTGCACCGACAGGTCAGCGGTCCCCTGCCGCTCGCCCTCGCTACGCCAACCGAGGACGACGGCCTGGTACTGCTTCCACTGCCCGGCGGCGAGCAGCCGTGGCAACCGAAGCTGTGCGGAGACCGAAACCGGGAAGAAAACCATGCTCAGCGCCAGTAGCGCCGCAAAGGACCCATTGGTCGGAAACGCCGACTCGTCGCGGACCGCGTCAATGGCGAACCCCGCCACCACCACGAGCACGGCGGCAACCTGAAGCCACAGACGCCGTGCCTGCTGCCGCGCGTACGCCATCGGGACGTCGTCCTCCGCTCCCTGCCACGAGACGCGGGCGATCGGCTCCGCGCCGACCTGCTCCGGCGCTGCCACGACCTTCGCCGGCAGTGGCGTGGGCTGACTGTCCACAAACACCACTGCGTTGCCCTTGGCATCCGGGCCAACCACCGTGATCTCGCCGGTGCGGGCGATGACTTGCCACCTCGGCCAGGTGATCGGCCGCACCCTCAGGTACCGGCCCTCCGCCGCGACCACCGCGCTCATGCCCCGATGTGCCACCACCACAGCCGCCACTCGCCGGCTCACACCATCCGCGAGCACAGCCTTCGCGCGGCCGACAATGACCCTGAGCCACCCGGCCAGGGCGACCGCAGCCACCGCGACAAGCCCGAGCGCCACCGGGGCGGCGATCCCTCCGAGCACCGCGCACCACAGGACCGCGAAGAGCACCAGCCCGGTCGCACTGCCGAGGAGATAGCCGCTGAGCTTCCCGTGGACCCGCATCCGCAGTTCCACCGGGTCGTCCTCGACCTGCCACTGGTCGGTCGCCCGCCACACGGCCGCCGACAGCAGGGTGTCGTCCACCCTCGTTCCCCCCTCTAGCTGAACCGGACAACCCCGGCGATGGGGAGATCCGGCACGCCCACCCCGAGCGTTACACCGGCCGCCGGCGTGCCGGCGATCCACAGCCGCCCCGAGGCCCGCACGGAAGCGTGCACGTCAGGGCCCCACAGCACCTTGGCCGCCAGGTCCGTCTCCACGGCGATCGACCAGTCGGGCCGCACGCTGGCCGGATACTCGACCAGCTCGGCGGCCAGCAGCCGGGACAGCCGCAGCCGGGGCAGCGCCCGCAGCACGCTCCGGGCCAGGAAGACGGCGATCAGCACCCCGGCGATGACGAACAGCCAGGCCAACACCGCCGGTTGCGGCGCCAGTTCGAGTCCGATGGCGACAGTGATCGCGATGGCGTGCGCCCATCGGAGGCCGAGCCGCCATGACGCCACAGTGGACGCTCGGCGCGCCGCCGCCTGCGGGTCCTGTGGCCGGGCGGCCGGCGGACGGCCCAGCCGTGGGACCTCGGGCAGCACCTTGGCGTGCACCGGTCGGGGAATGCCCTCAAGGAAGACTGCCGCCAGCCCCTCCGGGCTCGGTCCGACCAGCCACAGCCGCCCACTGGTCGGCACGTCGCCGGCCAGACGCAACACCAGTTGCCCGGCCCGGACCACCTGTCGGTCCAGGACCTCCACGTCGAGCAGCCGCGCCGGTTCCGCCTCCAACAGCCGTCCCACGGCGGTCAACGTGCGGCCGACCCGCAACCAGTACATCAGCATGAAAGCGCCGACCACCAGCACCGCGACCGCGGCCAGCACCGTGCTCGCCGGCAGGCCCAACAGCAGGCACAGCAGCGCCACGAAGACATAACCGGACCAGATCCGCGGGATACGGTCCCGCACCCACACCTGCCGCCACTGGGCCAGCCGCACGTCGGGATCCCGGCCGGCCGGGCCGTCCTCCCGCGGCTGCCAGACGGCGGACGTCGCCTTCTCCACCCATCCCCCCTCGACGCGCTGATTCCTACCAGGGGCACCCGAACCCGGCAAACGGGCTTCACCCGACTGTGACCTGGGCGAACACGAACCACCAACACAGAGGGCGTGAGGCCCCGCCGGTGCCTGGACTGTCGCCGGATTTCGGCCGCCGCCACCCGACGCGCCCCACCACCCGAGCTGGATGCGGCGGGCGAAATCCGGCTAGGGAAGGCACCGGCCCAAGGGGGCCGAGCCCCGCGCGGCACGCGCGGCATTCAAAACTGTCAGGGGGTGCCCATATGGTCGTTGCATGGATGTGGAGGCAGTGCTGGCGCAGGCGCCGGACCGCCAGGTGGCGACCGGGGCCAGCAAGCTGGCGGTCCCGGCGAAGTGGCCGGAACTGGGCCGGGACGACGCCGCGCTGTGGGGGTTGTGCCAGGGCAGCGGCAAGAGCCCGTACCAGGTCTGCGTCGACCTGTCCGACCGCGCGACGAAGTGCTCGTGCCCGTCCCGCAAGTTCCCGTGCAAGCACGCGCTGGCGCTACAGCTGTTGCACACCAACGGTTCTGCCGGCGAGGGCAGCCAGCCGGACTGGGTCGGCACCTGGCTGCGGGCCCGGCACACTCGGGCCACCACCGAGCGCAAGCCGGCGCAGCCGGGCAAGCGGCGGGAGGAGTCGGTGCGGGCCGGCATCGCCGGGCTCACCGACTGGCTGACCGACCTGTCGGCCGGCGGCCTGCACACCCTGCCGTCGCGGGAACCGTTGTGGTGGAACGGAATCATGGCCCGGATGGTGGACGCGCAGGCGCCGGGCATCGCCTCGGCGATCGGCGAGCTCCGGTCAGTGGTGGGGGCCAACCGGCCTCGGTGGTACGAGGAGGCGACCGACCACATCGGACGGCTCTATCTGCTGACCCGCACCGATTTCTCCGAGCCGGCAAGGGTTCGGCTGGGGTTCACCACCACCGAGCAGGAGGTGCGGGCCGGCGAGAGCTGGGCCGACGACTGGGTGGTGCTGCTGCGCATGGACAGCGATGACGGCAAGGTGCGCACGGTTCGGCAGTGGGCGTGGGGACGGTCCCGCAAGCAGTGGGTGTATACGGCACGGCACGCGGCCGGGGGCGCGATTCCCGTGCCGGCAATGACTCCGGGGGCGGAACTGACTGCGGTATTGCATCCCTATCCGGGCGGTTTACCGAAGCGGGTGGCGGTCGGCGAGGTGACGAGGTCCGGCCCGGCGGGGCCGATTCCGTTGCCGGACACCTGGGCGGACGCGTTGGCGGCGGCCGAGCCGCTGCTGGTCAGCGATCCGTGGCTGCGACTGGTTCCGTTGTGCTGCAGGGCAACCCGGCCGGCCCGGGACGACAAGTCGCTGTACCTGATCGACGCCGCCGACCATGGGCTGCCGGTCCGGGTCGGCTCGTCGCTGGCCCAGGCCCTGGCCCGCACCGGTGGCGAGCCGTTCGACGCGATGGGCTTGTGGGACGGGGATTTCCTGCAACTGTGCGCGATCGCGGAGCCGGGCGCGTTCCCGGAGGTGGTGTCGTGAGCACGGACCAGAAGTGGCAGGACACCGTGCAGCAGCTGCTGGTCGGCACCCGGCGCGGCAACGTCGACCGGGACACGCTGCTGGCCGACTGCGCGGCGCTGGGGCTGGCCCGGTTCGGGGCGCGGCTGCCACAGACGCCGGCCGGCTTGGTGCCGGTTCCCTTTGCCCCGCCGGAGAACGCGCAGATCGCCGGCGAGTCCGCGCGCAACGTGCTGGCCCAGGTGCTGGGCTGGGACGACGAGGCGTTGCTGACGGAGTGGTGCGCGGCGGCCAACCGCGCCCAAGTCGTTGCGGCGCATGCCCAACTGCCGCAGCTGCTGGCCCTGGGCGGGGCGCGGCCGACGCTGCGGCCGGCGATCCGGCTCGTGCTGGGCACCCGCGGCCAGTGGCTGGCGCTGCTGAGCAAGGACTGGGTCTGGGCCGTCGGCATCAACGAGCAGGAGCCGTACGACCCGGACGCGCCGGCCGGCAAGCGGCTGACCGCGCTGCGCCAGTGGCGTCGGACCGACCAGGGGGCGGTCCGAACGCTGGTCGCGGAGCGGTTCCCGGAGGAGCGCCGGGCCAGCGACCGGCAGCTGCTGATCAACGCGCTGGAGGTCGGCCTGTCCATCGAGGACGAGTCGATCTTGGAGGCGGCGCTGGACGATCGGGCCGCCGGCGTGCACGACCTGGCGCTGCGGCTGCTGCGCAAGCTGCCCGGCACGGCCCTGGCGCAGCGCGCGGAGCGCCGGCTCTGGGACGGCCTGCGGGACGCCGACGTGATCCCGGACGGCCGGTTCGAGCTGGAGCCGGATGCCGCCGAGCAGCGGGACCTGCTGCACGACGGCAACACCGAGACCGGCATCGCCGGCCGGCTGCGGGCGGCGGCCGCGTCGGTGCCGCCGGAGTTCTGGGAGCTGGACCAGGTGGTGGCCAGCCCGTGGGCGAAGCCGCTGTTGCAGGGCATCGCCGACGCGTTGCCGCTGGCCGCCGACCCGGTGCCGTGGGCGCTGGCCGCGTCCGAGGTGCTGACCGGCATGGCTCTGCTGGACGCGATCGACTCGCTGCCGGCGCGGTCGGCCGCCGAGGTGCTGGTCGCCGTCTCCCACGACTGGAAGTACGACCTGCTCGACCACGGCTGCTCGCAGCTGCCGGGGCCGTGGTCGGCGGCGACCACCGAGGCGCTGCTGCAGCGCTTCATCGTCGCCGTCACGCCCGGCTGGCGCACCGGCCGCCCGCCGCCCGTCCTGCTGACCAGGGGCGATGTCGGCGTGCTGACCGAGCAGTGGCCGCGAATCGCCGAGCGCTGGCCGGAACACACCAACGAACAAGCCGTGCTGCACCTACGCGTCCAGCTGAGAGACGCGTTCGATCGAAGGGGCGATCAGTGACCGAAACCGTGCTGCGGCCGTCTGCTGAGCAGCAGTACGCCGCCGAACTCGACGCCCTCGCGGCGGCCGACGACCGGCCGAAGCCGCCGATGTGGAAGCTGTCCCCGCAGGCCGTCGTCCGCTACGTGCTCGGCGGTGAACTGCCCGACGGCACGGCGATCACCCCGAAGTACGTCGGCGACCGGCGGATCGTCGAGGTGGCCGTGGCGACTCTGGCCACCGACCGGGCGTTGCTGCTGGTCGGCGTACCCGGCACCGCCAAGTCGTGGCTGTCCGAGCACCTGGCCGCGGCCATCAGCGGCGACTCCACCCTGGTCGTGCAGGGCACCGCCGGCACCAGCGAGGAAGCCGTCCGCTACGGCTGGAACTACGCGCGGCTGATCGCCGAGGGCCCGAGCGAGGCTGCGCTGGTGCCCAGCCCGATCCTGCGGGCCATGAAGACCGGGGCGATCGCCCGGGTCGAGGAGCTCACCCGGATGCCGTCCGAGGTGCAGGACTCGCTGATCACCGTGCTGTCCGAGAAGGCGCTGCCGGTGCCGGAGCTGAACTTCCAGGTGCAGGCCGTGCCCGGGTTCTCGGTGATCGCCACCGCCAACGACCGGGACCGCGGCGTGAACCAGATGTCCTCGGCGCTGGCCCGCCGGTTCAACACCGTGGTGCTGCCGCCGCCGGCCAGCGAGGACGCCGAGGTGGAGATCGTGGCCAGCCGGTCGGCCCAGCTCGGGCGGGCGCTGCAGCTGCCGGCCGAGCCGCCGGCGCTGGAGGAGGTGCGCCGGGTGGTGCGGGTGTTCCGGGAGCTGCGTGGCGGATCCACCGTGGACGGTCGGACCCAGCTGAAGAAGCCCAGCGGCAGCCTGTCCACGGCCGAGGCGATCTCGGTGATCACCAGCGGCATGGCCCTGGCCGCGCACTTCGGCGACGGCCGGCTCGGCGCCGACGAGCTGGCGGCCGGGCTGCTCGGGGCCGTGGTGAAGGACCGGGTGTCGGACACCGCGGCCTGGCAGGAGTACCTGGAGGCAGTGGTCAAGGAGCGGCCCGACTGGCGCGACCTGTACCGCGCCTGCCAGGACCACGACCTCGCCGGTTACGCCTGATGCCCAAGCTTCCCGACCGGGTCACGCTGCTCGGCATCCGCCACCACGGACCGGGATCGGCCCGTATGGTGGCCGCCGCGCTGGCGGCGATCGAGCCGGAGCTGGTGCTGGTCGAGGGCCCGCCGGAGGCCGACGGCCTGGTCGCGCACGTCAGCGGGCTGACGCCGCCGGTGGCGCTGCTGCTGCACGACGAGTCCGATCCGGCGACGGCCGCGTTCTGGCCGTTCGCCGGTTTCTCTCCCGAGTGGCAGGCACTGCGCTGGGCCGACGACAACGCCGTGCCGCTGCGGTTCTTCGACCTGGCCGCGGCGGCCACGCTGGGCGAGGAGGACGAGCCGGACCGGGTGGCGATCGACCCGCTGGGGCTGCTGGCCGAGGCCGCCGGTTTCGACGACCCGGAGCGCTGGTGGGAGGACGTCGTCGAGCACCACGCGGCGGCCGACCCGATCGGGCTGGCGCAGGCCGTGGCCGAGGCGATGACGGCGCTGCGTGACGAGTTCGCCGATCACGTCGGCCAGCGCACGCTGCGTCGCGAGGCGGCGATGCGGCAGGCGCTGCGCAAGGGACTCAAGGACGTTCAGGGCCCGATCGTGGTCGTCTGCGGCGCCTGGCACGTGCCGGCGCTGCTGGAGCTGCCGACTGCCACCGCGGATGCCGCGCTGCTCAAGGGTTTGCCGAAGAAGAAGATCAGCGGCACCTGGGTGCCGTGGAGCCACGGCCGGCTGGCCAACGCCGCCGGCTACGGTGCGGGCATCGCCTCGCCAGGCTGGTACGCGCACCTGTGGGAGACGGCCGCGGCCGGCGACACCGTGCCGCGCTGGTTCGCCCGCGCCTGCCAGGTTCTCCGCGACGAGGATCTGCCCGCGTCCACGGCGAGCGCCGTCGAGGCGGTGCGGCTCGCCGACGCCTTGGCGGCCATGCGCGGACGGCCGTCACCGGGGTTGGCTGAGGTCAGCGAGGCGACGCTGGCCGTGCTGTGCGGCGGTGACGACACGCCGCTGCGGTTGGTGCACGACCGGCTGGTGGTCGGCGAGGAGCTGGGCATGGTCGGCGAGGGCGTGCCACGCTCGCCGCTGGCCGCCGATCTCGAACGTCTGCAACGGCGGCTGCGGTTGCCGGCCGCGGCGATCGAGAAGCAGATGCGGCTCGATCTCCGCAAGGACATGGACCGGGAGCGGTCCAAGCTGTTGCACCGGCTGCGGGTGTTGGACGTGCCGTGGGGCGAACGCGACCACACCAACAGCACCGGCACGTTCGCCGAGGCGTGGCGGGTGCGGTGGGACCCGAGCCTCGCGGTCGCGGTTGCGGCCGCCGCCCGGTACGGCACCACCGTGGAGGCCGCCGCCGAGCAGGTGCTGCGGCAACGGGCCGACGACGCGGACCGGGTGGCGAAGGCCGCCGAAGTGCTCGGACGTGCCGTCGACTGCGAGTCGCCGGCAGCCGTAGCCGCCGCCCGTCGGGCCCTGGACCGCTGTGCCGCGGCCGCGACCGACGCCGCCGAGCTGTTGGTTGCGCTGCCGACGTTGGCCAGCACCATTCGCTACGGCTCGGTCCGCGGCACCGATCCCGAGCTGCTGCGATCCGCCTTGCACGGCCTGCTGGCCCGTGGCGCGGTCGGCCTGCCGCTGGCCTGTCGCAACGTGGACGACGACACCGCTGACCAGCTGGTGGCCGCGCTCGACTCCGCCCAGGACGCCGCCGGCCTGGCTGCCGACGACGATCACCGGGCAGTGTGGCGGGACGCCCTGCTGCGGCTGGTCGCGCTGACCGACGCGCACGGTCTGCCGGCCGGGCGAGCGACCCGGCTGCTGTGGGAATCCGGCGACCTGGACAGCGATTCCGTGGCCGCGCGGCTGCACCGGGCGGTCTCCGCGACCGTGGGCGCGACCTCCTTCGTCGCCGGCTTCCTGCGCGGGTCGGCCGCGCTGCTGGCCGCCGACGACCGGCTGTTCGCGCTGATCGACAACTGGCTGAGCGGCCTGTCCAACGAGGCGTTCGCCGACGCACTGCCGTTGCTGCGCCGGGCGGTCGGCGAGTTCAGCACGGCCGAGCGGCGCACCCTCGGCGACCGTGTGATGGCCGGCAACCGCCGGGCCGTCGCGGCGCCCACCGGCGACTGGGACGAGGAGCGGGCGCAGCGGCTGGCCGCCCACGTCCGTGACCTGATCGGAGCGACGGCGTGAGTGACGAACGGCAACGGCGGTGGCGGCTGCTGCTTGGCGGGGCGGCCGGCGAGATGGGCGGTCTCGGCGAGGACGACCAGCGCCGGGACGGGGCGCTGACCGCGCTCTACGGTGGCGGCGGCGAAGGCCAGGACGGCAAGCGCAGCGCCGGGCTGGGCAACAGCTCGCCGGTGCTGCACCGCTGGCTCGGCGACGTGCGCAGCTACTTCCCCACCTCCGTGGTTCAGGTGATGCAGCGCGACGCCGTGGAACGGCTCGGCTTGAACAAACTGCTGCTCGAACCGGAGCTGCTCGCCACGGTGGACCCCGATGTGCGGCTGGTCGGCACCCTGGTCTCGCTGTCCAAGGCGATTCCGGCCCGCACCCGGGAGACCGCGCGGGCGGTGGTGCGCAAGGTGGTCGAGGACGTGGAGCGCAAGCTGGCCGACCGGCTGCTGGCCGCCGTGCACGGCGCGATCGACCGGTCCCGCCGCACCCACCGACCCCGACTGTCCGATGTGGACTGGGCCACCACCATCCGGGCCAATCTCAAGAACTACCAGCCGGCCCAGAAAACCGTGGTGGTCGGTGACCTGATCGGCCGGCAGCGGCGCAGCCGCACCGCGTCGCTGCGGGACGTCGTGCTGCTGGTCGACCAGTCCGGCTCGATGGCCGAGTCGGTGGTCTACTCGGCGGTGTTCGGCGCGGTGCTGGCCTCGATCCGGTCCGTGGACACCCGGCTGGTCGTGTTCGACACCGAGGTCGTGGACCTGACCGAGACCCTGGACGACCCGGTCGACGTGCTGTTCTCCACGCAGCTGGGCGGCGGCACCGACATCAACCGCGCGGTCGCCTACGGGCAGTCGCTGATCAAACGGCCGGCCGACTCGGTGATGGTGCTGATCAGCGACCTGTTCGAGGGCGGCGTGGCCGGCGAGCTGCTGCGCCGGGTGCGGGAACTGGTGGCCAGCGGTGTCACCGTGGTGGTGCTGCTGGCGCTGTCGGACAGTGGC
Source organism: Kutzneria sp. CA-103260 (assembly GCF_018263855.1). Lineage (GTDB taxonomy): Bacteria > Actinomycetota > Actinomycetes > Mycobacteriales > Pseudonocardiaceae > Kutzneria. The sequence goes on from NZ_CP073318.1 coordinate 8,662,271, forward strand.
GCGCCGGCGTACGACCACGAGCTGGCGGCCAGGCTGTCCGAGCTGGGCGCGCCGGCCTTCGCCTGCACGCCCGACCGGTTCCCCGACCTCTTGGCGGCTGCGCTGCGCCGGGATGACGTGGCAGCCTGGGCGGAGGAGGCCGGCATGGCTGTCGGCCGTTGAGTCGGTGACCGACGCGTCAGCGCTGGTCAGGGAGCACACTATTGAGCGCTTCCCAAGACCGACCGTCGAAGGTTAGGGTGACCTAACTTGGAGGTGAGCGATGAGCCAGGCAACGTATCGGCCGCCGGCGCCCACCGCGGCGGAGCGGGCCCGGACGATCGCCGCGCGGGGTGGTCGGGCGGCCGTGCTGCCCGGTGCCGACGAGGCGACCGCCTCGGCGTCCCGCACAGTGCCGATGCTGCACCACGTGCACGCGAACGGGGTCGCCACGCTCCTGTTCCGGGACAACGACCCGCTGGTCGAGCTGTCCCTACAGGCCCCGCGCGGCGAGCTCACCGGCATGCTCGAACTCGCCGACACCGCGCCGGTGCCGCTGCGGGAGCCGGTGCGCGGGCTGCTCTGGGTCACCGGCTGGCTGCGGGTTCTCGACGGCGAAGAGGCACGGGCGGCGGTGCTGGAGGTCGTCGAGGCCAAGCCCGACCCGCGGCTGCTCGACGCCGGCCATGGCGCTTCCGTGCTGCGCCTCATGCCCGCCTCCATGGTCGTCGCCGACGCCGAGGGCACCAGCTCCGTGCGGCCCAGCGAGTTCGGCGAGGCCGAGCCCGATCCGTTCTGCCAGCACGAAGACCAGTGGCTGCGCCATCTCGAGCTGTCCCACCGGGACGTCGTCGAACTGCTCAGCCGGCACCTGCCCGAGCACCTGCGCGGCGGTCACGTCCGCCCCCTCGGCCTGGACCGGCTCGGCCTGCGCCTGCGGGTCGAGGCCGTCGAGGGCGATCACGACGTGCGGATCGCCTTCGCGCACCCGGTGTCCACGCCGAAGGAGCTGTCCGGCGAGCTGCGCCGCCTGATGGGCTGCCCGTTCTTGACACAGGTCCAGCGGGGCTAACCGGTACCACTGTGCTTATGCCGCGCGTTCCGCGCGGGGCTCGGCCCCTTGTGGGCCGATGCCTTGCCCTTGCCGGATTAAGCATCGGCGGGGCCTCGCGACCAGGTGGCAGAGGGCCAGTAGCGTCGGCACACATGGCGAGCACTTTGCGCAGCTGGCTGGCCCCGGCGCGGGTCGTGGACGATCCGATCACGGATCCGGCGGAGCGGCGTGGCTACACGTGGGAGCTGCTGATCGTCTTCAGCGCGACGCTCGGCCTGTCCGGGCTGCGCAGCCTGATCTCGCTGCTCAACGCGCTGCTCCAGCCCAAGCCGCTGAACCAGCAGAGCGTGGCGCTGAACGTGCAGCAGGCCACCGTCAGCCTGCTCGACCTGCTCGCGCAGCTGGCCGGCGTGCTGCAACTGCTGGCCTGGGGCGGGCTCGGGGCGTACCTGCTGTGGCGGGCGGGCATTGGGCCCCGGCTGGTCGGGCTGGACCGCACGCGGCCGGGCAAGGACCTGCTCGCCGGCTGCGGGCTGGCCGCGCTGATCGGCATTCCCGGGCTGGGCTTCTACTTCCTGACCAGGGCGATCGGCATCAACCTGAACGTGGTGCCGTCCGCGCTGGGCGACACCTGGTGGCGGGTGCCGGTGCTGATCCTGTCCGCGTTCGGCAACGCGTGGGCCGAGGAGTCGCTGGTCGTCGGCTATCTGATCACGCGGCTGCGCAAGTTCGGCTGGGGCGAGAACACGTCCCTGGTCACCGCGGCCGTGCTGCGCGGGTCGTACCACCTGTACCAGGGCTTCGGCGGCTTCCTCGGCAACATCGTGCTCGGACTGGTGTTCGGCCGGGTCTGGCAGCGGTTCAACCGGCTGTGGGCGCTGGTGATCGCCCACACCATCCTCGACATCGTCTCGTTCGTCGGCTACGCGCTGCTGAAGGGCCTCATACCCGGGCTGTAGCCAACAACAGATCGATGGTCGCGAGCTTGATTTGTTTAACAGATAGCTGCTTGGACCGTCGTTCTGTTTCTGAAATCGCCGTCACACCCGGTTGAGGGGCGACAAATCCACTGTCGCGTGGTTACCCTCGGGGCTGTGACCTCAGACATCAGTTCTGCCACGGACTTCACGCCGACGCCTCGGGTCGACAGCGAGGTCGGGCCGCTGCGCACGGTGCTGCTGCACCGGCCCGGCCTGGAACTGAAGCGGCTGACCCCGCGCAACAACGACCAGCTGCTGTTCGACGGCATCCCCTGGGTCGGCCGGGCCCAGGAGGAGCACGACGCGTTCGCCGAGACGCTGCGCTCGCGCGGCGTCGAGGTGCTGCTGTTGGCCGACCTGCTGCGGACCGCGCTGGAGGACCAGCGGGCCCGGGCGGCCGGCGTCTACGCCGCCGTGGAGGAGCGGGAGCTCGGCATCGACCTGGCCGACGCGCTCCGGTCGCACCTGTCCACGCTGGCCCCGCCGGAGCTGGCCACCGTGCTGATGGCCGGCATGACCTTCGAGGAGCTGCCGGCCAGCGAGGGCGCGTCACTGGTGCGGCACATGCACCAGCCGCACGACTTCGCCATCGCGCCGCTGCCCAACCTGCTGTTCACCCGCGACTCCTCGGCCTGGGTCTCCGACCGGGTGGCCGTGTCGTCGCTGGTGATGCCGGCCCGCCGCCGCGAGTCGTCGATCACCGACCTGATCTACGCCTACCACCCGCGGTTCGCCAAGACCTCCCGTGCCTACGGCGCGCACTCCGCCCCGCTGGAGGGCGGCGACGTGCTGCTGCTGTCGCAGGGCGTGCTGGCCATCGGGGTTGGCGAGCGCACCACGCCGGCCGGCGCCGAGTCCTTCGCCCGCTCGGTCTTCCTGGACGGGCTCGCGCACACCGTGCTGGCCGTGCCGATCGCCCAGGAGCGCGCCACCATGCACCTGGACACCGTGTGCACCATGGTCGACCGGGACGCCGTGGTGATGTACCCCGCCATCCGCGACTCGCTGTCCGCCTTCACGCTGCGGCCCGACGGCGCCGGCGGCGTCACCGTGGACGGTCCGTCGCCGTTCCTGTCCGCCGCGGCGGCCGCGATGGGCATCGACCGGCTGCGTGTGATCGACACCGGCCTCGACGCCGTGACCGCGGAACGCGAGCAGTGGGACGACGGCAACAACACACTGGCCGTCGCGCCCGGCGTTGTCGTCGCATACGAGCGAAATGTCGAAACCAACGCCCGCTTGGAGGACGCCGGTATCGAGGTGCTGCGGATCAGCGGATCCGAGCTGGGCTCGGGTCGCGGCGGCCCACGCTGCATGTCCTGCCCGGTGCTGCGGGATTCGCTGTAAGAAAAAAATACGCACGAATGGAGTAACTCCAGGGGCAGGATGGAAAAGCAAGCCATTCACGCCACTGGTGGGAGTCCATTGTGGAGTATCGAAAGCTCGGCGGTAGCGGCTGCTCGGTGTCCGCGCTCGCGCTCGGCACCATGACCTTCGGTCGCGAGACCGACGAGGACGGCTCGTTCGCGCAGCTCGACGCGTTCGCGGCCGAGGGTGGGACGCTGATCGACACGGCGGACGTGTACTCCGGCGGCGTCTCGGAGACGATCGTCGGCAAGTGGCTGGCGTCGCGGCCGAACGAGGTCACCGACCGGGTGGTGATCGCGACCAAGGGCCGGTTCCCGACCGACGCGAGCGACCCGAACGCGGTCGGGCTGTCCCGCCGGCACCTGGACCAGGCGCTCACCGCGTCACTGCGCCGGCTCGGTGTCGAATCGATCGACCTGTACCAGGTGCACGCCTGGGACCCGCACACTCCGATCGCCGAGACGCTGGAGTTCCTGGACAACGCGGTGCGGACCGGCAAGATCCGCTACTACGGCCTGTCCAACTTCCTGGGCTGGCAGGTGCAGAAGGCCGTCGACGTGGCCGAGGCTCGCGGCTTCGTCAAGCCGGTCACGCTTCAGCCGCAGTACAACCTGCTCAGCCGGGAGATCGAGTGGGAGATCGTGCCCGCGTGTGAGTCCACCGACCTGGGCCTGCTGCCCTGGTCGCCGCTGGCCGGCGGGGTGCTGACCGGCAAGTACCAGCGGGACGCCGACGCACCGGCCGACACCCGACTGGCCAACGCCGGATCGCGGAGCTTCTTCGCGCAGCGCAACGCCGCGCAGCGGACCTGGGACGTGATCGAGACCGTGCGGGCGATCGCCGCCGAGCGTGAGATCAGCGCCGCCCAGGTGGCGCTGGCCTGGGTGAAGGGCCGGCCACAGGTCACCTCCGTGATCATCGGCGCCCGCACGCAGGAGCAGTTCGCCGACAACATGGCCGCGGCCGACCTCGTCCTGTCCGACAAGGAGATGGAGCGGCTGAACACCGCGAGCGAGGTGCCGGTCGACTACCCGTACGGCGGCATGGCGCTGCTCCAGCGCAGCCGGCAGATCGAGGGCGGCTGGGGTCCCGGCTGGGGACGCTGATCCCGATGCTGTCCCGGTTCGTCCTCAGCGGGCGAGCCGGGGCAACAGCGCCGAGGCCACCGCGATGCCCAGCACCGCCGTGCCCACCAGCACCGCGAAGTCCAGCGGCAGCGACGCCGGTGTGCCCAACAGCAGGCCCCGCAACGCGTCCACCTCGTAGCTCAGCGGGTTCACGTGGTTGAGCACCTGGAGCCACCCCGGCATCAGGTCCACCGGATACAGCGCGTTCGAGGCGAAGAACAGCGGCATCGTGATCGCCTGGCCGATGCCCATCAGCCTTTCGCGGCTCATCACGATGCCCGCGATCGTGATCGACAGGCAGCAGAAGAACGCCGACCCCAACACCACCACGACCAGAACACCCAGCAGTTTCAGCGGATTCGCCGTCAGCGACACACCCAGGATCGCCGACAGCACCAGCACCACCACCGCCTGCGCGATGGCCCTGATGCCGGCCGCGAACGCCTTGCCGGCGATCAGCGCCGACCTCGGCGTCGGCGTCACCATCAGCTTCGACAGCACGCCCGCGTCGCGCTCCCAGATGATCTGGATGCCGTAGAAGATCGACACGAACAGCGCCGACTGGGCCAGGATGCCCGGCGCCAGATAGTCCAGGTACGGCAGGTTGCCGGTCGGGATCACCCGCAGCCGGGTGAAGGTCTCGCCGAAGATCAGCAGCCACAGGGCCGGCTGGATCGCCCTGGTGATCAGCTCGGTCCGGTCATGCCGCAGCTTCTGCAGCTCGATCAGGCACATCGTGCCGATCCGGTTGAGCAGCAACACCGGCAGCGCCGGGCCGCTCGCGCCGGCCGGCCGTTCAGTGGTCGCGGCGGTCATGCCCGCCTCCCTTCGAATTCGGCGCAGCTAGCCAAGGCGCCGGGCCGTTCGCCTGGTCGCGCGGATCTCCCGCATGCCCTTGGCCGCCTCGCCGTCCAGGTCGCCGCCGGTGCTGACGCGGAACACGTCGTCCAGCGTCGCGTCCGGGCCCAGCGCCGCCCGCAGCTCGGCCGGCGTGCCCATGTCGGTGAGCTTTCCCTTGTGCATCAACGCGATCCGGTCGCAGAACTCGTCCGCTTCGTCCATGTAGTGCGTGGTCACCAGCACCGTCATGCCGGTCTCCTCGCGCACCTGCTGGATCCGTTCCCAGACGCCCGCGCGGCCGATCGGGTCGAGGCCGATGGTCGGCTCGTCCAGCACCAGCAGCCGGGGCGCGCTGACCAGGGCCTGCGCCAGCTCCAGCCGGCGGATCATGCCGCCCGAGTACGTGCCCGCCTGCCGATCCGCGACGTCCAGCAGCCCGACCGAGTCCAGCGACGCGTCCACTTTGGACACCCGCTCCCGGCGCGGCACGTCGAACAGCCGCGCGAACAGCGCCACGTTCTCCCGGCCGGTCAGCGTGGCATCGGCCGAGAGTTGTTGCGGCACATAGCCGATCAGCCGACGCACGGCCATCGTGCCGCGGGCCACGTCCCGGCCGAACACCGTGATCCGGCCCGGCGGCGAGGGCAGCAGTGTGGTGATCATCCGGATCGTCGTCGTCTTGCCCGCGCCGTTCGGCCCCAGCAGGCCGAACACCTCGCCCGCGCGGACGTCCAAGTCCACGCCGTCCACCGCCACCGTGTCGCCGAAGGCGTGCCGGACATCCGTGCAGCTGACCGCCAGCTCCGTCATGCGCCCGCCCCTTCCTCGCCCAGCTCGGCCAGCAGCTTTCGCAGCGCCGGCAGGGCGTTCTCGATCGCCGCCACCTCGTCCTCGTCCAGCTCCCGGAGCGCCCCCGCCACCAGCTTCGTGCGCTCCGCCCGCCACGCCGCCTGCCGCTTGACCGCCGCCGGCGTCAGATACAGCCGCGCCGCCCGCCGGTCGTTCGGGTCCGTCTCCCGGCGCAGCAGCTCCTTGTCGATCAGCTGATTCACCAGCGTGCTCACCGTGTTGCCGGCCAGATGCAGCTCCTTGGCCGCCGCCGCCACCCCGATCCCCGGGCTCAGCCGCACCACCCGCAGCAGCTCCGTCTGCGCCCCCCGCAACCTCGGCCCCGGCTGCCGCGCCTGCAACCGGCGTCGCACCACCCGCTTCAGCCCCATCACCGTGGCCATCAGCTCATCAGCGATCACCCTCCGAATGTACCTCTTATTAAGAGCTAATCCGAGTAAGAGTTTCCTGGGACGTGAGCGCTTTCACTCGAACGTGTTGTCGATTTCAGAGGTCTACGCTTGCCGGTTGACCAGCAAGGGGACCAGGTGGGGATCTACGCGCACATCGACGAGACCGGCACACGGTTGCCTGACGGCCGCCGGCTCTACGGGTTGGCGGCCGTCTTGACAGCGACGGCCGACCACGCACTCGTGTCCGAGACAACGACCGGGCTGCTCTTGCCCAGACAGCGCTGGCTCCATCACTACGACGAGACCCACGACCGCCGGGTCAAGATCGCCGAAGCGCTGGCCCCGCTGCCGTTGATCGGCACGATCTTCCTGATCACGCCAACCGATCGGAACCGGCAGGAGCAAGCAAGGGCCAAGCTGCTCGTCGAGCTGCTTCCCCATCTTCAACACACAGAGGGGGCGACGCGTGTAGTCGTGGAATCGCGCCAAGCCGGCGATCGGCACGACCGGCGTGTGCGCGATCGCCTTCGGCGGTCGCACCGAATCGACGCGGCCATGCCGGTCGACCACAAGGTGAAGGATGCCGACCCCGGCCTGTGGGTCGCGGACTTCATCGCGGGCGCCTACATAGCAGCGCAACATCACGACGAACCCGAGCCGTGGGACATTCTCTGCGCGGCGCACGTCATCGAGGTCCGTCACGTGCCCGAATAGCGCGAAACCCGGGTGCCCACGACAACGCGGGATACCCGGGTCCACTTCCGGACGCGTCCGCAGACCGCCCGGCTTCATTGCCAGGATACCAGTCGTCGACCGCCTGAAGCCGCACCACAATCGGGTGATCGGAACGCGAAACCCGGGCTCCCGTCGTCCGGCGGGTCACCCGGGTCCACTTCCAAGCGCGCCCTAGGGCCGCTGGCTCTGTACCGAAACTAGCAGCAGGGACCACGACTGGGCTCCCCCGCGGTGAACCCTCGATGGGGTGAAGGGGTAAACATGGCGGCACGGCCGCCGAGAGAACGAGGAGCCATCGGGTGAGCGGTTTCATCCACTGGTACGAGAACGGCTGGTCGGCCGCTCGGGCCGACCGGACGGTCGCCAGGATCGAGTCACTGGGGCTGACGCTGTCCGATCCGCAGCAGCAGCGGGCGGGCCTGTTGCAGCGGCTGGCGCTGACGGACTGCGCGGCGGTGGACGTGGAGTACTGGCTGGACGAGGAGACGGCCCTGTACTGCCGGTTCCGCCGGGTGGGCGAGGACGTGGTGGCGCAGGAGTTCGACCTGGACGGCCTGTCCACTGTGGAGCAGCAGCAGCTGGTGGCAGGCATCGTCGAGCTGTTCAGCGAGGACGCGGCCAACACGGTGGGCTTCGTGGTGGACCGGTCGGGCAGCTCGCAGGACGTGGAGTGGGACGACGTGGTGCTGGGCCTGCCGAGGATCGTGACGGTCCGGCCGGACACGCTGGCCCTGCCGGCGGAGCTGGTGGACCGGCTGCACCCGGAGCTGACCCGGCTGACGGGGCGGCCGCTGGGCGCCCTGATGCTGTTCGACCGGGTGAACGCGGGGGCTCCGGCCTGAGTTGTCCACAGCCGGTGGGTAACCGCCGTGCACAGCGAGCCCCGGTGTGGAAGCGTCCAAAGGCGCAGCTCACCGGGGTTTTCACGATCTGGGCACGATTGCTGTCCACCGGCTGTCACCAGGTTGTCCACAACTATCCCCAGGTTGTCCACAGGACCTCACCAGGGCGGGGGACAACCGGCTCGGCTACCGATTTGTCATGGGCCGTTCGAGGTACCGTTCTTGACATGTCCCCGAACACCGCCACCAAGTTCCACGAGTTGCTCAAGCAGCAGATCCGCAACGAGTTCACGGCCGCCCAGCAGTACGTCGCGATCGCGGTCTGGTTCGACGACCAGGACCTGCCCCGGCTGGCCGCGCACTTCTACCGCCAGTCGCTCGAGGAGCGCAATCACGCGATGATGATCGTCCAGTACCTGCTGGACAACGACGTGCGCGTGGCCATCCCGGGCGTCGGCGAGGTCCGCAACGACTTCGAGAACGTGCGCGAACCGGTGGAGCTGGCCCTGCAACAGGAGCGCACGGTCACCGAGGAGATCACCACGCTGGCCCGCGCGGCCCGCGACGAGGGCGACTACCTCGGCGAGCAGTTCATGCAGTGGTTCCTCAAGGAGCAGGTCGAGGAGGTCGCCTCCATGTCGACCCTGCTGCACACGGTGGACCGCGCCGGCACGAACGTGTTCCACATCGAGGACTTCCTCAGCCGCGAGAGCGTCGGCGCCGAGGGCACGGACCCGACCGCGCCGAGGGTGGCCGGCGGAACGGTCTGAGCAGCGGGAACGGCGGTGGCCGGCGGCGTCACGCGGCCGGCCCGCGGTCCCGCTACTGGTAGCAGTCCTGGGTGGCCAGCTCCAGCCGCAGTTCCGTGACGACGTGGTCGGAGAGAATGAACCAGTAGTGCTCGGTCGCGTTGCCGGGCACCGGCGTCACCCAGTCGTCGCCGATGTGGGACTTGGACTGCGTCGGGTAGGCGGCCCGGACGTCGGCGTCGGTGGAGCCGGCGTAGATGCCCTCCGGCGTCTCCGCCTCGGCGATGCCGCCGATCCGCACCAGCCCGTACTTCGGCGAGAACAGCAGTGAGTAGTAGTCCCCGAACGGAGCTCGCCCGGACCACTTGTAGCCCTGGCAGCCGGCGTAGTCGACGGGTCCGGGGGTGGACTGGACGAGACCGGTGGCGATGGCCTCGCCGACGGTCATGCCCAGACGCAGCCCGTTGACAGTCGTAGGTCCGAACAGCAGGGCCCCCACCGGCGGCTTGGCCTTGGTCGTCGATGGCGGCATGGATGTCGTGGTGGTCGGCGGCGGCTTGGTGGTCGACAGCCGAGCGGTGGTGGGGGCGACCGACTCGACTGCGGTGGTCGGCGCGGCGGCGGTCGTGCTGGTCGTCGCCGGCGGCGGGGTCGTGGTGCTTACCGGCGCCGAGCTGTCGGCCGTGATGGCCAGCGGGATCTGGTGCGGCGCGTCGCCGCCGACCCCGAACGCGGTGCCGGCGACCAGCATCGCCACCACGGAGAGCATGCCGCCACCGAAGACCACACCGGCCCGCCGACGCCGGATCCGCCTAGCCCCGGTGACGATGGCGCGGTCGGCCTCGGGCCGCACGCGCACTTCCAGGCGGTCGTCGGCGAAGAGCTTGCGCAGCTCGTCGTCGAGGTCCACCGGGTCACCTCCCCTCCAGGCTCAATCGCAGCGTGACCAGCGCCTTGCTCGCCTGGCTCTTCACCGTCCCCTTGCTGATGCTGAGCGCCTCGGCGATCTCCGCCTCGGACAACCCCTCGTAGTAACGCAACACGATGACCGCACGTTGCCTCGGCGGCAACCCTCGCAGAGCCTGCCACAGCGGCTCGTTGTCCAGCCGGTCGAACTGCTCGACGGCGTTGTCGGGCAGTTCGGCCACCAGGTTCTCGCGGCGGGTCCGCCGCCAGTGGCTGACGTGCGCGTTAGCCATCGCCTTGCGCACGTAGGCCAGCGGCTCGTCGCAGAACGGGCGGCGGCCCATCCACCGCGAACCGACCTTCTCCAACACGGTCTGCACGAGATCGGCCGCGTCATGCGGATTGCCGGTCAGCGCGTGCCCGTATCTCAGCAGGCCCGGCAGGGCCGTCTTGACGAATTCGGCGAAATCGCTGTCCGCCGCCGCGGTGCTGGTCCTGGCCTCCCGCCGCGCCGGCACGACCGTCCACGAACCGCTGCTCTCCGCCCCCACAACGCTCAGTGGTGCGCCCACGTCGTGATCCCCTCCCCTGTGACCAACTGATTAGAGGTCGCGCGAGGGGGACGGAGGTTGCGGCGTCAGCAGGTCACAGTTCGGCCAACTCCTTGGGCAACTGGAACTTCCCGTCGGCCGAGGGCGGGAACTCCACCGCGGCCGCCACGGCTTCGACGTTGATCGGCCCGTACACGTGCGGGAACCAGATGCCGTCCGGGTGCGGGGGCACGCCGGCCTCCCAGCGGACCGGGGCGTCCAGCGCGGCCGGGTCGACGACCAGCAGCACCAGGTCGTCCCGGCCGGCGAACACCGCGTTGGCCGGGATGCTCACGGTGCCGAGATCGGAGCAGTGCACAAAGCCGACCTCGTCCAGCGAGGCGGGCACCAGGGCGCCCTCCTGCTCGGCCGCGTCCCACTCGTCCCGCGAGCAGATATGCAAGATCACGAGTTATCCACATCCTCCTGTGGACAGCCGTTATCCGCTGTGGACAACCTGCCGTCACTGTTGACAAAGGCTTTCAGCGCAGTGTGACCTGGCGTCCGCGCAGACCGTCGAGCGCCCGCCGTTCGGCGTCGGTGAGCTGGCTGTCCACAGCCAGTGCCGCGGCGAGCCGGCTGCCGAGCGCCTCCGCGCCCGGCTCCCACTCGCGTACGTGCAGCTCGGTGTCGAGGTCCCAGACCGGCACCAGCAGACCGTGCGCCCGGAACGAGCCGGCGTAACGGGAGCCCTCACCGAGGTGCAGCTCCTCGCGGGCGGCCAGCCGGGCCATCGCCTTGAGCAGCTGCTCCTCCGGCTCCGGCCGCACCCAGCGCAGGTGCGCCTTGTCGCCCGCGTCCACCCAGTACGCGGCGTTGAGGCCGTCGCCGGTGAGCCGGGCGCTGGGCATGATCGCGGCGTTGGCGCGCTCCAGGGAGAGCGCGACGTCGCCGGTCGGCTGGGTGTCCTCGGGCAGCCACCAGGAGAAGTTGTCGTGCAGGGTCGGCTGCAGCGGCTCGTCGGCCTTGAGGACGTCCTGGAGCCGGCCCGGCTCGGACCCGTCGTCGACGCCGACGACCGGCAGCGCGTCGCCCGGCTCGGCGGTCAGTACCCAGCGGATCGCCCGGGCCAGGTCGCGGGACAGGTCGCCGGAGCGGGTCTGCACCTGGAGCCCGACAAACGCGGAGCCGTCGGAGCGGACCAGCGCGGCCGCCGCCATCGGCAGCACGGTGGCCAGCGTGACAGCCCGGTCATGCGGCTCGGCCAGCGTGAGCGGCGCGGTCGCGGACGGCACGAACTCGCGCAGCGCGATCAGCTCAGGCTCGGCGGCCAGGCCCTCGAACGGACGGGCCACCATCACGTCCGTCGGTCCACCGGCCATGCCGTGGCACGCCTTGTACCGCTTGCCCGAGCCACACGGACACGCCTGCCGCGGGTTGATCCCGTCGGCTGTGGCCGTTGTCCTCGCCGCGCGCTTGACAGCCGTCCGCCTGGACACGGTTCCTCCTCGCAGTGGGGCCCGGGTCACTCCCCGGGTAGGGACTGGGCGACCGTAGCCGACGGTCCGGACTCCAGGTGGCGACGGGTGTTCGCGGGGGTGTTGGTGGCGAGGTAGCGCACGCCCGTGCGGCGGCACAGGTCGATGTCGGCGGCGTCGTCGACGGTCCAGACGTAGGTGTCGTGGCCCTGCTCGGCGCTGCGGGCGACGTAGTCGGGATCCTCACGCAGAAGGTGTACGCCCGGACCGGTGATGTCGGCCCAGTCCGGCAACGCTCCGCCACGCAGGCCGGGCAGGAAACGGTCGAAGAGCAGCACCGTCGGCAGCCGGGGCGCGTGCTGGCGGACCCGGCGCACCGCCAGCCGGGAGAACGACATCATGACGATGCGGGACTCCTCCTTGCTGACCGGCGTGCTCAGGCCGTGCCGGCGCAGGAGGGCGAGCATCTTGGCCTCGACCAGCCCGGTGTAGCGGACCGGGTGCTTGGTCTCGATGAACAGCTTCACGTGCGGCGGGCCGTCCTTGAGCAGGCCCAGCAGGTCCTCCAGGGTGAGCAGGCCGCGCTCGTGCTGGCCGGCCGATGGCTGCGCCAGCGGCTCGTGCACCAGGTCGTCGGCCGAGTCGGGCAGCTCGTGGTGCCACTGGCCGAAGTCCAGTTCGCTGAGCCGGGCCAGGGTGAGGGTGCTGACCACGCCGCGGCCGGAGGAGGTGCGGTTGACCGTGCGGTCGTGCACGCACACCAGGTGGCCGTCCCTGGTCAGGCGGATGTCGCACTCGAGGCCGTCCGCGCCCTGCTGGAGGGCGAGCTCGTAGGCGGCCCTGGTGTGCTCGGCACGGTGCTGGGACGCGCCGCGGTGCGCGACGATCTCGGGTGTCACGTCCGCATCATGCGGCAATCGGGTGAACGGGCGGTGACCAGGGCAACGCTGGACCACGGATGGGTGAGCGAATTACCGTCGGTCACCATGACGACGTTCGACCCCAAGGACCCGGCGTTCATCGCGGATCCCTATCCCGTGTTCGCCGCGATGCGGGCCGAGGGCGAGGTGCACCAGCACGCCGACTTCGGGCTGCCGGTCACGCTCTCGCACGCCGCGTCCGCCGCCGTGCTGCGGCATCGGGGCCTCGGCCGGATCTGGTCGGACGCCAAGCCGGTGGACGCGTTCGCCGCGTTCAACCTGCTGCACCGCAACTCGCTGCTGGAGAACGAGCCGCCCACGCACACCCGGCTGCGGCGGCTGGTGTCCGGCGCGTTCGGCCGCGGCCACATCGAGCGGCTGCGGCCGTGGGTGGGCGAGCTGGCCGCCCAGCTGGTGGACGAGGTCGCTGCCCGCATCGACGCCGACGGCCAGGCCGACCTGCTGGAACTGGTGGCCGCTCCGCTGCCGGTGGAGGTGATCGCCGAGCTGCTCGGCGTGCCGGTCGAGGACCGGGCGCTGCTGCAACCGTGGTCGAACGCCATCGTCAAGATGTACGAGTTCGGGCTGCCCGACGAGCAGCGGGCGCGGGCCGAGCAGGCCGCCGGCGAGTTCGTCGGCTACCTGCGTGAGCTGATCGGCCTGCGGCGCAAGCTGCCCGGCAACGACCTGGTCAGCGACCTCGTCGCCGAGACCGACGCCGACGGCGGCAAGCTGACCGAAGACGAGCTGGTCGCCACCGCCGTGCTGCTGCTGATGGCCGGGCACGAGGCCACCGTCAACGTGATCGGCAACGGCGTCTACGCGCTGCTCCAGCACCGCGACCAGTGGCAGCGGCTGGTCGACGACCCCGGCCTGGCCGCCACCGCCGTCGAGGAGCTCATCCGCTTCGACTCGCCGCTCCAGCTGTTCGAGAGAACCGCCACCACCGAGGTGGAGATCGCTGGCATCACCCTGCGCCCCGGCGACAAGATCGCCGCCCTGCTCGGCGCCGCCGCGCGGGACCCGCAGGTCTTCGCCCAGCCCGACACGCTGGACATCGGCCGCTCCCCCAACCCCCACCTGGGCTTCGGGGCCGGCATCCACTACTGCGTCGGCGCTCCGCTGGCCCGCATCGAGGTGGGGGCGACGCTGACCGCCCTGACCAAGCGCCTGCCCAAACTGGAGCTCGCCGCGGAACCCGTGCGGCGGGCCGAGTTCGTCATCCGCGGACTCAGCTCACTATGCCTGACCAGCTGATTCGCGGTTGTCCACAGGCTTCGAGTTGTCCACAGGCACCCGGCTCGCCGCCCCGAAATCGATCTTGCGGCGATAGGATGGGCCTGGGCACGCCCCCCGGGAGTGGTGGGCGGTGCAGTTTCGGGCCTAGTTGTATCGACCGGGGACGTTGGTTGTGTGACGACACGGTCTGACTGATCTTGGTACCGAAAGACCTCCCGGGGTGGTGTGGAGCTGTCTGCCCGCATCCACACCGCCATCGCAGGCCACCCGGCCAAGTACACCTAGCGCGGTGAGCCGACCGGGCGGGTGGCGCGGAGCGGGGGCTCGGGGGCGTCGACGACCTTGAGCACCCGGAGGCGGGAGACGGTGGCCAGGTCCACCGGCTCCAGCAGCAGCGTGATGCGGGTGACGAACAGGGCCCCGGTGGCGGCGACGAAGGCGGCGACGAGGTCGGCGACCAGGTGTAGCTCGACGCCGTTGGCCAGGGCCTGGACGCTGGTGCCGAAGAGCATGAGGAGCCAGACGACGGCGAAGAGGACCTCGCCGACGACCCAGGAGATCCACCAGAGGCGGAGCAACCGCGAGGGGCGGGGGCGTTCGGTTACCGACTTGCGGGCGGCGGCGTGTTCGAGCTCGGCGAGGATGGAGCCGGCGACGGCCAGGTTGAGGCCGGGCACGAGAAGGCCGATGAGCACGTCGCGCAGCGGCCGCGAGGGCCGCTGACCGGTGACGGTTGCGGCGACGTCACGGGCCCGCAGAACCCACAGGACGGCCAGCACCAAGGAGGCCACGGCGGCGAGCCCGGAGACGACGCCGGCGGTGACGACGAGGGCGTCGGAGAATGCGACGACGCTGCGGGACAGCGCCCCGCCACGGCTGAGGATGAGCAGCACGTACCGCCAGCCCTCGCCGACAGCGGCGACGCCGAGGGCGGCGGTGGTGACCCACAGGGTGGCGACAAGGTTGCGGGACAGCATGCGCGGCTGGTCGAGGGGCTTGGGCGTCGCCCGGCGGCCGAGCGACACGGGCCAGCGCCAGCTGAGCTGGGGGAACCCCCACCGAGGGGGCACAGGGTAGGAGGGCGGCCCGGTGTAGGGCAGCGGCCGCCGCACGACGCTTCGAGGCGCGCCGGCCTGCGGCGGCGGGGTCGCCACCCACTGCCACCGCCCGGCCATCGTCAGATCACCTCGGGAACGACGCCCTCGGCGGCGACCAGCGGCAGCCCGGAGATGTGCCAGGCCTGCATGCCACCGTCGACGTTGACGGCGTCCCAGCCGTTCTGGTTGAGGAACACGGTGGCGCGAGCCGACCGGCCGCCCATCCGGCACACGACGTACACGTCGCCGTCCTGGGGAACCTCGCCGACGCGCTCGGCCAGCTGCCCGAGCGGGATGTGGATGGCCTGCGGCGCGTGCCCGGCCTCCCACTCGTCGTCCTCCCGGACATCGAGCAGCACGGCGTCGACGGGCACCTGGTCGACCGACGTGGTCGGCACCTCCTGCGGCATCATGCCCCGAATGCTGCCACGCGACGGCGTGGGACAGGCGTGAACCCCACCTCAGCCGAGCGCGGCGACGCGTTCGCCGATGGCGGTGAGCTGGTCCTCGGTCAGCGGCAGCGAATGCCGGCCGGCGCCCTCGGGCACGGCCAGGGTGCCGGGTTCGGCGTTGGCGACCTGGGTCCAGTCGGGGCTGGCGAAGCCCTCGGAGGTGACCACGTACAGCCGGTGCGCGGGCGTGTAGACGCGCAGCGCCTGCGACGGGTGCCCGGGGTCGTACTTGAGCTCCCCGTAGAGCTGCATGACGGTGCCGTCGGCGAGGGTCTTGCGCTGCGGCGGGGTGCAGACGCCGTTGACGAACTGCTCGTTGTCGGCGGCCTGGGTCGGCGTGCCGCTGAAGCCGTGCACCTCGATGTAGACGCTGCCGCCGCCACCGGAGTCGACGACGTCGGCCCAGGTGCTGCCGAGGGTGGCGTCGCCAGTGGCGGGCTTGTTGACGGCGGTGGACCGGGTGATCTTGGAGGTGGCCTTCGGCGCGATGTCCCGCAGCGACGTCAGCAGCACCTTGTTCAGGTGGTCGATGTCGACGGGGTCGGCCTTGGGCTCGCCGGGCACGCTGACGCCGTTGGAGCAGTCGGTGCTGTCGGCCCGCGTGGACGTGACCTGTGGGGGAATCGCCCACCCGGACAGCGTGGGCGAGGTGCTCACGGACGACGCGGCACTCAGGTGGTCGGCGGTGAGACCGCTGCCGGGCAGGTTGTCGCGCAGCACGGAGGTGGCGACGCCGACGCCGGCCACGACGGCGACCACGCCGAGGGTGGCCCCCATGCGGCGGGCGCGCAGCCGGCGGCGGCCGCGCCGCACGACGTCGTCGAGCATGGTGTGCACGGGCGGCGGCTCCTGGCTGTGGGCCTCGGCGCGCAGCTGGGCGAGCAGCTCCTCGTCCTCGGCGTCCACGCTGCTCACCTCGCCGCCTGCAACAAGCCGGTCACCGCACCGTACGCCTTGCGCAGGGTGGCCAGGCCGCGGGCCGTCTGGCTCTTGACCGTGCCGGTGGTGCAGCCGAGCGCGTCGGCGACCTCCTCGACGGACAGGTCCTCGACGAACCGCAGCACCAGCACGGCCCGCTGCCGTGCCGGCACTTCCTGGAGGGCCTTGAGCAGCGACGGCCGGTCCTCGACGCTGGAGGTGTCCTGCTCGACGACGACGTCGGGCGGCTCGGCCATCACCTGCTCGCGCTTGCGGCCGCGTCGTTTTGTGTCGAGGAAGGCCCTGGTCAGCACGGTGTGCAGGTACGCGTCAGCGCTCTCGATGCGGACCTTGTTCCAGCGCGCGTACATGCTCACGAACGCGGTCTGGGCGATCTCCTCGGCCTCCAGCCAGTTGCCGCACAGCGCGTGGGCCATGCGCCGCGCGCCGTCGAACCGGCTGGTGAAGAAGTCGGCGAAGCCGTCGTCACGTCTTGCCACACCTGTGGGGACGCTCCGTCCCCCGAACGGGTTGCGCACGGCGGTCAGGCCGGCGAGGAGGAGCGCCGCGACCGCAACCGGGACCGGATGGCCAGCTTGCGGTGCCGGCCGTCGGTCTGGCCCTCGCCGAAGCGCAGCACGTCCCGGTCGCGGGTGAAGCCGAGCGGGTCGGGGGCGTGCAGCCGGAGCATGATCCGGTTGACGTCCTCGGGCCGCCGCCGGCTGGTCGCCTTGCTCACGATGATCATGGTGAGGAACGCGATCGGCACGGTGACCAGCGCCGGCTGCGTCACCACGGCGGGCGCCCAGTTGCCGGTGTAGCCGCTGACGATGTTGGTGATCAGGGCCAGCGCGACCAGGCTGCCGCCGAGCACCATGCCGACCCCGGCGCCGACCCAGGTCAGGCCCCGCCACCAGATGCCGAGCATGAGCACCGGGCAGAAAGTCGAGGCGGCCATGGCCAGCGCCATGCCCACGCCGAGCGACACGTCGTTGCTGCGCAGCAGCAGCGCGGCCACCAGCGGGGCGAGCACCACCAGCACGGTCGACCAGCGGAAGTCCCGGACCCGGCCGCGGGAGACGTCGGTGGAGACCACGCCGGCCAGGCTGACCAGCAGCCCGGACGAGGTGGACATGAACGCTGCGAACGCGCCGGCGGCCACCACCGCGCCGAGCACCTGCCCGGCCAGACCGGGCAGCATCGCCTGCGGCAGCAGCAGCACGGCCGCGTCGGTCTTGCCGGTGACCAGCAGCTGCGGCTCGTAGATGCGGGACAGCGCGCCCAGTAAAGCCGGGAACAGGTAAAAGGTGCCCAGCAGCAGCAGCACGTGCAGCGTGGTGCGACGAGCCGACCGGCCGTCGGGGTTGGTGTAGAAGCGGGCCAGCACGTGCGGCAGGCCGAGGATGCCCAGGAACGTGGCGAAGATCAGGGAGTAGCTGTCGAACAGCTCCGGCAGCCCGCCGGACTGCGGCCGCAGCCAGTCGGCGTTGTCCTGCACGGAACTGGTGATGGTCGGCACCAGCGTGCCGGCCTTGAATGTCAGCTGCGTCTTGGCCCCGACCTGCTGCTGGCCGGCGTTCCAGAAGGCCGGCCCGTCGGCCCGGATGCCGTTGACCCAGCCGTGCACGTCCGGCAGCCGCATGGGCTGCGCGACCTCCAGCTTCACCGCCTGGTCCAGGGTCACGGTGGTGTCCTGGGTGAACATCGGCGGGCCCGGTGTGGTCAGGCTCTGCTGCCCGTCGGGCGACCCGCCGCCGGCGAACACCACGCACAGCACGAACGCCGGCACGCTGATCGCGAACAGCTTCACCCAGTACTGGAACGCCTGGACCAGGGTGATGGCCCGCATGCCGCCGCTGAGCACGTTGACCACGACCACGATCGTCACGACAACCACGCCGAGCCAGCCCGGCGCCCACGGCAGCACGGTATTGAGCGTCAGCCCGGCCCCTTGCAGCTGCGGGATCAGGTAGATGTAGCCGATGGCCACGGTGATCACGGCGGCGACGCCGCGCAGGCCGCGGGAGCCGAGCCGGGCCTCCACGAAGTCGGGCAGCGTGTACGCCCCGGAACGGCGCAGCGGGGCCGCCACGAACAGCAGCAGCGCCAGGTAGCCGGCGGTGAAGCCGATGGCGTACCAGAGCTCGTCCGGCCCGTTCTTGAGCACCAGGCCGACGATGCCGATGAACGAGGCCGCGGACAGGAACTCGCCCGCGATGGCGGCGGCGTTCTGGTGCACCGACACCCGACGGCGGGCGACCAGGAAGTCTCGGGTGGTGTTGGCCGTGCGGGAGCCGTGATAGCCCAGGTAGAACGTGCCGAGCACGATGATGGCGATACTCACGCAGGCCAGTGCGTTGATGCCCATCTCAGTGGTCGACCATGCTGACGAAGTCGCGCTCGTGCCGTTCGGCCCGCCGCACGTACCACACGCCCAGGCCGTAGAGCAGCGGATACGGCAGCGCCCCGAGCAGCACCCAGGACAACCGGATGCCGAACACCGTCAGGTCGCCGAACTCCGGGAACAGGAAGAACAGCAGCGGCAGGCTGGCCAGCGAGAAGATGAGCAGCACGGCCATCCAGAACGAGGTGCGGAACTGGGCCCAGACCAGGCTGCGCACCAGGTGCTCGCCGACGCTGGTCTGCTCCTCGAGCTCGACGATGGTGCGCGCGACCGCCTTCGAGCCCTTGGCCTCGGCCAGCACGACCTTCTTGCGCCGGGGTGGCTTGCGGACCGGTGACGGCTGCCGCTCGACCGGTACCAGCTCGGCCGAGGGCTTCTCGGGCGTCCGGTCGCCGGTCATGTGCCGGTGCCCCAGCCGTGCTTGGGCTGTCGGACCAGCCGGTCCTTGAGCTCACGGGTGTGCCGGCGGCTGACCGGCAGCTCCTTCTCGTCGGCGCCGGCCCCGACCACCACGGTGTAGCCGGACGAGCCCATGCGCAGCTCGGTGACCAGCGGCAGCGACACCAGGAAGGAGCGGTGGATGCGGATGAAGCCGGCGTCGGCCCAGCGTTCCTCCAGCTGGGCCAGCGGGATGCGGACCAGGTGGCTGCCCTCCGCGGTGTGCAGCCGGGCGTAGTCGCCCTGGGCCTCCACGTAGCGCACGGTCGAGCGGGGCACCAGCTTGGTGGTGCCGGCCAGTTCGACCGGGATCACCTCGTCGTCGTTCTGCTGCTCGACCAGGCCGCCGACCGGGGCCGCCGGGGCCGCGCTGAGCATCCGGAACTTGGCCACCCGGTCGATGGCCATGTCCACCCGGGCCTGCTGCGGCGGCTTCACGATGTAGTCCAGCGCGCCGAGCTCGAAGGCGGTGACCGCCTCCTCGGACAGGCCCGTCACGAACACCAGCTGCGGCTTGTCGTGGAACGCGTTGATGACCTGGGCCAGCTCCAGCCCGGACAGGCCCGGCATGGAGATGTCGGCGAACACCGCGTCGACGGGGCACAGCCCGCGCTCCAGCCGTGCCTTGGTCTCGGGCACGCTGCCCCGGATGACCCGCAGCGCCTCGGCCGCGTCGAAGGCGGTGATGACCTGGCTGACCTGCCGGTTCTCCCTGAGCAGGTAGGCCAGTTCGTCCAGCCCGTGCGCCTCGTCATCGACGGCCAACACGAGGAGACCGGGGGTGGTGTCCTGAATGCTCACTGTGCCGCGCAATCTTGCCGATCGACCGGTGGGTGTGTCCATCTTCGACCACCGTTCGATTCGGGTGAAGCCGGCCCCACCACACGGACGTGTCCCTGGCCACGCGCGGTGATGTACGTGGCCGGGGCACGGGGCGGTTCAGAGCCCGAATCGGGACCAGGTGGCGCGCTGCTCGACGGCCTCGATCGCGGACAGCACCCGCTCGCCCGCGGTGCCGAACAGGGCGCCGCTGCCGCCGGCGATGCCCAGCCGGGCCAGCAGCGGCTTGCGCGATTCGGCGATGGCGATCTCGGCCTGGGGGAACCGCTTGCCGATGACCTCCCGCAGCGAGCCCAGCCCGTCGACCAGGCCCAGTTCGAGGGCCTTGGCCCCGGTCCACACCTCGCCGGTGAACAGGTCCGGGTTGTCGGCCAGCTTGTCGCCGCGGCGCTGCTTCACCCAGTCGGTGAACTCGCTGTGCAGCTCGCCCTGCAGGCCCTTGAGCCAGGCCACGTCCTCGTCCTTGACCGGGCTGAACGGGTCGAGCCGGTGCTTGTTCTGGCCGGCCGTGTAGACCCGGCGCTCGACACCGAAGCGCTCCAGCAGGCCGGTCAGGCCGAAGCCGGCGGTGATCACGCCGATGGAGCCGACCATGGAGGTGCGGTGGGCGTAGATCTCGTCGGCGGCGCAGGCCAGCCAGTAGCCGCCGGAGGCGGCGACGTCCTCGCAGAACGCCAGCACGGGCACGTTCTTCTTGGCCGCGAGCTGCCGGATCCGCTCGCCGACCAGCGCGGACTGGGTGGGCGAGCCGCCCGGGGAGTTGATCGCCAGCGCGACCGCCAGCAGCCGATCGTGGCCGAACGCCTTGGACAGCGCGCCCTCCACGGTGTTCAGGCTGATCGAGCCGCGGCCGACCGGCGAGGGCGTCGGCGTGATGACGCCGTGCAGCCGCACCACCGCGACCACCGGGGACCGGTCCATCCGGTCGCCGATGATGGGCAGCTTGGCGGCCAGTTTGTCGGCCAGCTTCTCCGGGGCGCTCATGGGCTCGAATCTACGCGTGAACAGTGTTCAGCGGGGTTCAGTGTTCAGCGGGGTTCAGTGTTCAGCGGGGTTCACTGTTCAGCGGGGTTCACTGTCAGCGGACCGGGCTTAGGCGGGCCCGCCGCTCGTCCGGGCCGGGACCGTCGTCGGCCCCGTCGTCGGGCACCACGGCCAGCACCGGTCGCACGCCCGGGCTGAACTTGGGCACCCGCATGGTGACCTTCATGCCGGCATCCGGGGCGGTCTCCACCATCAGCGCGTAGTCCTCGCCGAAGACCGTGCGCATCCGGTGGTTGATGTTGCCGATGCCGACGTGCGCGCCGGACTTGTGGGCGTCCTTGAGGTCGTCGAGCAGCAGGTCGGCGTCCATGCCGACGCCGTCGTCCTCGACGCTGATCAGCGCCTCGCTGCCGTTGTCCTGGGCGATGATGGTGACCGTGCCGCCGCCGGGCTTGTTGGCCAGCCCGTGCTGCACGGCGTTCTCCACCAGCGGCTGGAGCACCAGGAACGGCACGACCACGTTGAGCACCTCGGGCGAGATGCGCAGCCGCACGGACAGCCGCTCGTTGTAGCGGGCCCGCTGGATGGTCAGGTACCGGTCGATGTTGCGCAGCTCTTCGGCCAGCGTGGTGAACAGGCCGTTGGCGCGGAAGGAGTAGCGGGTGAACTCGGCGAACTCCTGCAGCAGCTCGCGGGCGTGCTCGGGGTCGGTGCGGACCAGCGAGCCGATGGCGTTGAGCGCGTTGTAGACGAAGTGCGGCGATATCTGCGCCCGCAGCGCCTTGACCTCGGCCTGGGCCAGCCGCTGCCGGGACTCCTGGAGCTCGCCCAGCTCCAGCTCGGTGCAGACGAACCGGGCGACTTCCTGGGACATCCGGTAGAGCCGCTTGCTGCCGACGCCGCCCACGATGATCAGCGCGCCGCGGGTGCGGGACTCCACGATCAGCGGCACGATCACCGCCTGGCGCATCTTGCAGTTGCTCTTGTCGGTGCACTCGAGTTCGTCGTGCTCGACGAACTCCTTGCGTTCACCGCTGATCGCCTTGACGATCGCGTCCTGGAGGTCGACGTAGTGCTCGTTGGCGTCGCCGTCCCAGGACAGCAGGGCGCCGCGCTCGTCGGTCATGCCGACCGCCACGCACTTGAGCAGCTCGACCAGGTTCTTGCACGCCTTGTCAGCGGCGTCGGGGGTCAACCCGTCCCGCAGGTCCGGCGCGGCCTTGGACATGCGGTGCAGCGCGTCGGCGACGGCTTCGTCCACCGACGTGCTGACCCGCCGAGCCCGGCACAGCAGCACAAACAGCCCGAGCACGGCGAGCGTCGCGATGATGCCGAGCACGGTTTGCTCGGTCAGGAGCTCGACCACCCCGTTATGCTCCGCCGAACAGGGCCGATGGGCAAGCTCTCGTCAGGCTGACGGACCTGTGCATCGGTGAACGGTCCACTACCCGCTGCGACCGAGTAGACATCCGATGAATCACCGTGCAGGGTAGTTCCGTGCCTGGTCCACGAGTTGGTCTGTTCGCCACCTGCCTCACCGACACCTTCTTCCCGTCGACCGGCCGCGCGGTGGTCCGGCTGCTGGAACGGCTCGGCTGTCAGGTCGACTTCCCGATGGACCAGACCTGCTGCGGCCAGATGCACTACAACACCGGTTACCGGGACGAGGCGCGGTCGCTGGCCGACAAGTACGCGCGCGTCTTCGCCGGCTACGACGCGATCGTGGCGCCGTCCGGGTCGTGCGGCGGCATGGTGCGCGAGATCCACCCTGAGCTGCGCGGATCATCCGATGCCTTCGCCCATACCTATGAGCTCTCGGAGTTCATCGTGGATGTGCTCGGTGTGACGGATGTCGGCGCGTACTTCCCACATCGGGTGACCTATCACCCCACCTGCCACTCGCTGCGGATGCTGGGCGTCGGCGACAAGCCGCTGCGGCTGCTGCGGGCGGTGCGCGGGCTGGACCTGGCCGAGCTGCCCGAGGCGGAGTCCTGCTGCGGCTTCGGCGGCACGTTCGCGGTGAAGAACGCCGACACCTCGACCGCCATGCTCGGCGACAAGATGCGCTGCGTGCTCAACACCGGCGCGGAGGTGCTGTGCGCCGGCGACAACTCGTGCCTGCTGCACATCGGCGGCGGGCTGTCCCGGCTGCGCACCGGCGTGCGCACCGTTCACCTGGCCGAGATCCTGGCCAGCACCGAGGAGGAGCCGTGGGCAGCAACCCCGTGACCTGGCTGGGCAGCCCGGTTTTCCCCAAGGCGGCCAAGGCCGCGCTGGCCGACACCCAGCTGCGCCGCAACCTGCGCAAGGCCACCCACACCATTCGGGACAAGCGGGCTCGCGCGGTGGCCGAACTGCCGGACTGGGAGCAGCTCCGACTGGCCGGCGAGGCCATCAAGGACGATGTTCTGTCCAATTTGGACACTTATCTGGAACGCGTCGAGGCCGCCGTCACGGCCCGCGGCGGCGTGGTGCACTGGGCCCGGGATGCCAACGAGGCCAACGAGATCGTGCTGCGGCTGGCCCGTGCGGCCGGCACCGACGAGGTGGTCAAGGTCAAGTCCATGGCCACCGCCGAGATCGGCCTGAACGAAGCCCTTGAGGCCGGCGGCATCCGGGCCGTGGAGACCGACCTCGCCGAGCTGATCGTCCAGCTGGGCCACGACCGGCCCTCGCACATCCTGGTGCCGGCCATCCACCGCAACCGTGCGGAGATCAAGGAGATCTTCCAGCGGGAGATGGCCGAGAAGCCGGACTCCGACGAGCCCCGGGTGCTGGCCGAGGCGGCCCGGCGGCACCTGCGGCGCAAGTTCCTGTCGGCCAAGGTCGCGGTGTCCGGGGCCAACTTCGGGGTGGCCGACACCGGCTCGATCGTGGTGGTGGAGTCCGAGGGCAACGGGCGGATGTGCCTGACCCTGCCGGAAGTGCTGATCACCGTGATGGGCATCGAGAAGCTGGTGCCGACCTGGCAGGACCTGGAGGTGTTCCTCCAGTTGCTGCCCCGCTCGTCCACGGCCGAGCGGATGAATCCGTACACCTCGGTGTGGACCGGGGTGACGCCCGGCGACGGCCCGCAGCAGTTCCACCTGGTGCTGCTGGACAACGGGCGCACGGACGCGCTGGCCGACCGGGTCGGGCGGCAGGCGCTGCGCTGCATCCGGTGCTCGGCCTGCCTGAACGTGTGCCCGGTGTACGAGCGGACCGGCGGGCAGGCCTACGGGTCGGTGTACCCGGGGCCGATCGGCGCGATCCTGTCGCCGCAGCTGGTCAATGACATGCACGACAAGCAGGCGGCCTCGCTGCCGTACGCGTCGTCGTTGTGCGGGGCCTGCTACGAGGTGTGCCCGGTGCGGATCAACATCCCGGAGGTGCTGGTGCACCTGCGGGCCGAGGCCGTCGAGGCCAAGGGGCGCACCGCCGAGTCGGTCGGGATGTCGGCGCTGGGCTGGATCTTCGCGGACGCCAGGCGCTACGAGAACGCGCAGAAGGTCGGCTCGCTGGCCCGGCACCTGGCGCCGTCCGGGCGGATCAGCAGCTTGCCGTGGCCCGGCTCGAAGTGGACGTCCGCACGGGACGTGCCGACGCCGCCGGCCGAGTCGTTCCGGATGTGGTGGAGGAAAAACCGTGGCTGACGCTCGTTCGGTGGTGATGGGCCGGATCCGCCGGGCCCTGGCGGACCGTCCGGCCGCGCCGGAGATCCCCCGTTCCTACGACCGGAGCCGGCCGCTCGGCGACCTGGTGGAACTGGCCGCGGAGCGCATCGCCGACTACCGCGCCGAGGTGCACCAGGTCGGCGTGGACGAGGTGCCGGCCAAGATCGCGGAGCTGCTGGCCGAGCGAGGCGCGCGGCGAATGGTCGGACCTGTTGACCTGCCGGCCGACTGGAAAGTTGACGGCGTGGAATGGTTGGGCGACTCGCCGCCGCTGTCGATCGATCAACTGGATGGTGCGGACGGCGTACTGACCGGCTGCGCCGTGACGATCGCCGAGACCGGAACCATCGTGTTGGACGGCGGCGAGGCACAGGGTCGGCGGGCGCTGACCCTGGTGCCGGACTACCACCTGTGCGTGGTGCGGACCGATCAGATCGTCGGCATCGTGCCCGAGGCGCTGGCCCGGCTGGAGCCGACCCGGCCGCTGACGTTCATCAGCGGACCGTCGGCGACCAGCGACATCGAGCTGGACCGGGTGGAGGGCGTGCACGGCCCCCGCACCCTCCACGTGATCATCGCCGGCTGACCGCTTCGCCCGCACTTTTCGCCACATGTGCGCCACATTCGACTCCGTTCGCCACATGTGGACCACATGTGGCGAAAAAGTGGGGGGCTATTTGAGCAGCCTCGACAGGCGGCGGTCGGCGAGGGGCTTGCCGCCGGTCTGGCAGGTCGGGCAGTACTGGAACGACTTGTCGGCGAAGGACACCTCGCGCACGGTGTCGCCGCAGACCGGGCAGGGCAGGCCGGTGCGGGCGTGCACCCGCAGGCCGGAGCGCTTCTCGCCCTTGAGGGTGGCCGAGCCCTGGCCGACGGACCGGGTCACGGCGTCGGTGAGCACGCTGTGCAGCGCTGCGTGCAGCCGATCCAGGGCGTTGTCGTCGAGCTTGCCGGCCGTCGCGTAGGGCGAGAGCTGGGCGGTGTGCATGATCTCGTCGGAGTAGGCGTTGCCGACGCCGGCGAGCAGGGTCTGGTCGGTCAGGGCGGTCTTCAGCCGCTCGGTGCGGCCCTTGAACAGGGCGGCCAGAGCGGCCCGGTCCAGCGACAACGCGTCCGAGCCGAGCCGGGCGATGCTGGGCACCTCGGCCGGGTCGCTGACGATCCACACCGCCAGGCCCTTCTTGGTGCCGGCTTCGGTGAGGTCGAAGCCCGGCCCCTCACCCGGCGGCCCGAGGTGCACGCGCAGAGCCAACGGCCCCTTGCCAGGCTTGGGCGGGGCGGCTGACAGCGTGTTGGCCCAGCGCAGCCAGCCGGCGCGGGCCAGGTGCACGATCAGGTGCAGGCCGTCGCAGTCCAGGTCCAGGTGCTTGCCGTGGCGGCCGGCGCCGGTGACCTCGCGGCCGTGCAGATCGGTCCACGGCGGGCTGGCCGTCTTCAGCACCGACAGCGAGGCCACGTCCACCCGCGCCACCGTGCGGCCGACAGCGAACTCGCGCAGGTGGTGCGCGAGCGCTTCGACCTCGGGCAGTTCAGGCAAGGGCTAGTCCACCGGTTGCAGCGGCCCGTCCACGTTGGGCAGGGAGTACACCTCGATGTTACGCGCGACCTTGCTGGTCTCCTGGCGAACCGTGAACACGCCGCGCACGGTGCCCACCCACCGCTCCGGCGGGTGCTCGTCCAGGTCGCCGGGGGTCTCCGCGACGATCGTCCACGGCCGCCGCAGCGCCCAGCGGGCCGGGAAGAACAGGAAGAGGATCACCAGGGCCAGGATCAGCCAGCCCGGCACCACCACGCCGTCGGGCCGCCAGACCAGCAGCACCACGGTGAGCAGCACCAGAATGGCGATCATGCCGATGCCCGGGCCGTGGCCGCCGGCCACGTCATGCTCGAAGTCGTCGGCCCCGTCCATGTTGGCCCACGACATGCGACCGCGCACGGTCCACATCCTGCCGTCGGCACCCCGCACCAACCGCGTCATCCCCGCCTCCTCGCGATCGCGAACCGGTCACCGGAGCGTCTGTTCACGGTATCGCGCGGGCGCTGGACCCGGCGGGTGAACCTTTGCACCCGGCAATTGTGACGGTTCGGCACCGCCCGCGCTCACTGGGGCTTTCGCGGCGTGGTCGTGCTGGTCGCGGTGCTGGTGGCGGTGGGTGTCGGGTCGCTCGGCGTCGGCGTCACGGTGTTGGTCGTGGATGTCTTCTTCGGCGCCGTGGTCGTCGACGGCGTGCTCTTGGTCGGCGCGGTGGTGGTCGTCGGGCGGAGCACCGCCACCGTCACCGAGGTGTCGGACGTCTCGGAGGTGCCGGACGTGCCGCTGGTCGGGTCGTCGAGCACCTTGCCGGTGGGGGTCGTCGGCGAGGTCGAGGTCTGGGTGACGGTGGTCTGCGGCGTTCCCGACGGCGGGGTGGCCGAGCCGGTCTGCGACGGCGGCGTGAGCACCCGGCCCGGGCGGTTGCCGAAGAAGGCCGCCAGCGCGCCCTCGGCCGCCTTGGCCTTGGCCGACGCCGGAGAGCCGCTGGCGAAGGCGCTGGTCGGGATGGAGCCGCTGGTCGGCCCGTTGCCGGCGGTCGGCTGCCCCGGCGACGGCGCGCAGTACGTGGACACGATCTGGTGATCGCTGTGGTCGGGGGCCGCGTCCGGCTGGGCGTGCGACAGCCACGGGCCGATGGCGATGCCGAACACGCCGACAGCGGCCACCGAGGTGGCGGTCAGGGCGAGCTTCACGCGAGTGGCCAGCAGCGCGCCCTTGCCCACCAGGGCGGCGCCGAAGCCGCTCCCGGCGACGTGGCCGGCGACCGCCGCGGTCGCCCCGAGGCTGATCAGCGGCACCAGCACGCCGGCGTGCGCCCGGAGCGCCGAGCAGACCTCGCGCAGCTCACCTTGCAGCGACTTGCACTGGTCACAGCCGCGCAGGTGGGCCCGGATCCGGCGGCCCTCAAGGCCCTTCACCGTGCCCGCGGTGTAGCCGCCGAGCTTCTCCCGCACCGACTGGCAGGCCGTCGCACCAAGGCCCTCGGTCAGGTGCGCTTGCAGGTAGGCCGCCCGCAGGCCGTCCCGCGCCCGGCGGGCCAGCGCGGCGGTGGCGTTGGCGCTCAGGCCGAAGTGCGGCGCGACCACGGCCGGCCGCTCGCCCTCCACCTCGACCTGCCACAAGACCGTCCGCCAGCGCTCCGGCAGGCTGCTGAAGGCCTGGCTGATCAGCGTGCTCTCGGCCAGCCGCGACGAGTTGTCGGTGTACGGCTCGGCCCGGCGGTCCAGCTCGGCGTCCTCCACCGGCACGTCCCGGCGGCGGGCGCTCCACTCCCACGACACCCGGCGGGCCACCGTCAGCAGATACGTCCGGACGTGGTCGGTCGGGCCGTTGCCCCGGCGCACCGCCTGCAACACGCGGAAGAACGCCTCCGCGGTCAGGTCGTCGGCCTCCGTGGCGTCACGCACCTGCTGCATGGCGAACCGGCGGACCGCGTCGGCGTGGCGCGAGAACAGCTGGCCGAACGCGCTGTCGTCGCCCGCGCGCAGTCTGTCGAGCAGGGCTTGGTCATCGTCGGCTCCCGCCGACGCCGGGCGGCTCAACTCTGCCATCCCCGCCCCCTCCCCAGCCGAACGCCACCGAGTGGGTGACGATGATCCCACAAACAGGTGTAACCAAACGTAACAGGACAGGACAGCCTGAGTCGTTCTTACAAGGTCGCCGACCGCCGCAGATACCGCCGATTGGCCTCAGCCAGCCGTAATAACGCCTGGTGTCGACCCGGTCACGGGTCGGCGTCAGGTGGTCACGCCCGCGTCCGCGAACCGGTCCCGCTCCAGTAACCTTCAGCCGTGGTGGAGTGGCGTGGAGAAGCGTCGGCGCGGTTCCCCGAACTGCGTCCCTACCTCGAACGCGACTCCTGGTCCTGCCACGTCTTCCTGTTCGAGGTGCTGCAGCTCGCCCTCGAAGCGCACCGCAGCGGCGACCAGGAGCTGCTGGCCCGCGCCCACGGCTTCGCCCGCTGGTGCTTCGAGCAGCCCGGCCGGTTCCTGTCCAACGCCGCCGTGGTCAGCTTCTACGAACACGTCTTCGACGACTGGGACCTCCGCCACGACGTCGCCGCCCACCTGCCGGCCGAAGTCATGGCCCAGGTCCGCCCGCTGTGGGAATGGCGGCTGCCCGCCGACAAGTTAGCCGAGGTGGACCGCCTGCTCGGGGTCGTCGACCACCCCGGTTGAAAACCCCGCCGCAGCATGGGATATGCTGTGCACAGCACGGCGTTGCGGACGTAGCGCAGTTGGTAGCGCATCACCTTGCCAAGGTGAGGGTCGCGAGTTCGAGTCTCGTCGTCCGCTCGGGCCCGGAGGGCCCGTCTGTCTCCTAGTCAGGAGACAGACGGGCCCTCTTGTCATTTTGGGGGCCGAGCCCCCCAAGCCCCCCACGCACTGGCTTCTCTCTGCCTCAGACTTCTAGGCGGTACATGCCGAAGATCATGAAGGCGGTTTCGAAGCGGATGGCCAGGTCGCTGAAGCCGTTGCCCCAGACGCGCACGGAGAGGACCTCGGTGCCGGGGCTGGTGGCGAAGGCCAGGGTGACGTCGGAATCACCCTCCAGGGGGAACTCGTACCAGCCGTCCTGGGCGGTGGAGTCGCTGGTCATCAGGCCCAGGTCGACGTTGCGCCAGTCGCCGTCCTCCAGCTGCTGGCCGGCGAAGGTGCTGGCGACCTCGACGAACGCCTTGGCGTTCTGGGCCAGGATCCAGCCCTCGGCGAGCAACTCGCCCTTGCTCTTGCTGATGACAGCCTCCCGGGGCAGGGCGCCGGCCCCACCCCGGGAGGGTGCGGTCAGCCGCCGAAGTACGAGCTGAAGTTGGTGGCGAACTCCCAGTTGTTGAACTTATCCCAGTTGATGGACCAGGTCATCAGGCCGCGCAGGTCAGGATGCTTGCCGTGCACGGCATAACCGCCGCAGTTGGTGTTCTTGGTGAGGCAGTCCAGGGCCTGGTCCAGAGCGCCGGTGGAGATCCAGCCGTTGCCGGCGTTCTGGTTGGCCGGCACGCCGATCGCGACCTGGCCGGGGCTCAGCGCCGGGAACATCCGTGACGTGTTGCCGGCGACCGGGAAGCCGGTCAGCAGCATGTCGGTCATGGCGATGTGGAAGTCGGCCCCGCCCATCTGGTGGTACTGGTTGTCCAGGCCCATGATCGGCCCGGAGTTGTAGTCCTGGACGGTGAGCAGCGTCAGGGAGTCCCGCAGGGCGTAGATGACGGGCAGGAACGCGCCGGCCCGCGGGTCCTGAGCGTTGTTCGGGCCGGGGCCGTAGAACTGGTAGCCCAGCTGCACGAAGAACGTCTCCGGGGCCATCGTCAGCACGAACTTGGCGCCGTAGCGGGCCTTGAGCTGCTTGAGCGCCGAGATCAGGTTGACCACGACCGGGGTGGTGGGGCTGCGGAAGTCGGAGTCGCCGGCCTGCAGCGACAGGGACTGGTTCTCGAAGTCGACGTCGACGCCGTCCAGGCCCCACTTGTCGATGATGGCGCTGACCGAGTTGACGAAGTTGGTCGCGGCGGCGGCCGAGGTCAGCTGGACCTCGCCGTTGGCCCCGCCGATGGAGATGACCACCTTCTTGCCCTTGGCCTGCTGGGCCTTGATGCCGGCCAGGAAGTCGGCGTCGCTCTCCACGCCCGCGCACTCGCTGGCCGAGCAGCGGTTGAACACGATGTTGCCGTTGCCGGCGGAGTCGGCGAAGGCCAGGTCGATCACGTTCCACGCGGCCGGCACGCTGGCGATCGGCTCGTACCCGGAGCCGTTGCCGAAGCTGGTGTGCAGGTAGCCGACCAGGGCATGGGTCGGCAGGCCGGTGCTGGGCGGCCCGGTCGTGGTGGTGGTCGTCGTTGTTGTCGTTGTGGTGGTGGTTGTCGTGGTGGGCGGCGGCTGGTTGCCGGCGGGGCCGGTCAGCGAGACGTCGTCCAGGTAGTAGGTGGGCTGGCCGTACCAACCGTGCACGTAGATCGTGACGCTGGTGGTGGACGCGCCGGTGGTGAACGAGGTGGACAGCTGCTGCCAACTGGAGCTGGAGGTCCAGGTCTGGGGATCGGTCGTGCCGGTGCCGGTGGCGCCGAGATAGACGTAGCTGCCCTGGACCCAGGCCGACAGCGTGTACTGCGAGTTCGGCTGCACGCTGACCTGTTGGCCGCACTGGGCGAAGTCCTGGCCGGCGGGCGTGCCGGCCACGGCGCCGGAGCCGGAGTGCGTCGGCGAGGAGACAGCGGCGGCGGCCGAACAGGTCCAGCCGGACAGGCCGGACTCGAAACCGGGGTTGGCGGCCAGGTTGGCGGTGGCGCCGGTCGCGGGCTGGGCCACGATCGCCAGCGTGACCAGGGCCGTCGCAGTGAGACCGGCCAACACGTGAAGCAGGGATCTGCGGGTCATGCGTGCCTCCACAGGGTGCGATCCGCGGTGCCCGAAAGTGGACTAGACCACATTTTCCGTGTCAAGGTCTAGACCAAAATCGGTGGCTTGGGAGGCCGTCCGGGTGGGCATCCCGGTGGGGCCCACTCGCGGGAGGTGCAACCGCCATCGACAACCACCCGCCGGACCGGCCGGACGAGTTCCACTTCGGACTCGACGGCCTCGGCCGGCTCCGGGACCTGGTCGCCGCCTGCGCGCGGGCCTGCGGCCTGGCCGAGGCCCGGGCCGAGGACCTGGTGCTCGCGGTGCACGAGCTGGCCACCAACAGCGTTCGGCACGGCGGTGGCCGCGGCACCTGCCGGCTGTGGCGGGACGGGACCGCGCTGGTGTGCGAGGTCAGAGACCGCGGCTGGATCACCGATCCGCAGGCCGGCCGGCAACGGCCGACCGCGGACCAGCCCGGCGGACGCGGGCTGTGGCTGGTGAACCAGCTGTGCGACGCGATGGAACTTCAGTCGTCGCCGGACGGGACGGTGGTGCGGGTTCGGATGTCAGACGGCGGCTGAGCGGGCCGCGTTGTCGGCGATGGCGTCCACGACCTGGGGCCAGGCGGGGATCGGCAGGTCGTGGCCCATGCCGGGGATGATCAGCAGCCGCGAGTCCGGGATCGCCGCCGCGGTCGCCTTGCCGCCGGACACGTCGAGCAGCGGGTCCGCCCCGCCGTGGATGACCACGGTCGGCGTGGTCACCGAGCGCAGGGCCTCGGTGCGGTCGCCGGAGGCGATGATCGCCGCGAACTGGCGCAGGAAGCCCATCGGCCGGCGGGACCGCTCGAACGCGGCGATGCCGTTGGCGCGGATGCGCTCCTCGTCGAACGGGAAACCGGTGGACCCGATCGCCTTGCTGGCGCGGATCGCGGCCTCGCCCGCCTCCTGGGCGGTCTGCGGCGCCGGCGCCTGGAGCGCGGCCATCGCCTCCGGGGTGGAGTGGCCGACCGAGGGGTCGCCGGTCGTGGACATGATCGAGCAGGCCGACAGCAGCCGGTCGGCGTGCCGGATCAGCAGCTCCTGCACGATCATGCCGCCCATCGAGGCGCCGACCACGTGCGCCCGCTCGATGCCCAGCTCGGTCAGCAGCGCCGCGGCGTCGTCCGCCATGTCCGACAGCCGGTACGGCGCGGACGAGCCGTCGCCCGCCAGCACGGCGGCGGCGTCCACCGACAGGTGGTCCAGCGCCTGCGACAGGCCGATGTCGCGGTTGTCGAACCGGATCACGTGGAAGCCCTTGTCGGCCAGCAGCTGGCACAGCGCGGGGTCCCAGGCGGTCATCTGCGCGCCCAGACCCATCACCAGCAGCAGTGCGGGCTGCCCGGCGTCGCCGAAGGTGTCGTACTCCAGCGTGATCCCGTTCGCGGTCACTTGCGGCATCGGGTTTTCCCGTCCTCTCACAGATCCGGCGGCCTGACCTAGGACGACAAGGCCACCGAACCAGTCTGCCTCAGTCGACGCGGAACGGATCGTGCTCGGCGATCAGCTTGTCCACCCGGGCGCGGTCCACCCGGTGCGCGAGGGCGGAGTCCTCCTGCCGATCGCGCACCACCTTGGCCAGGGTGAACGCCGAGGTGACGGTGTAGAGCAAGCCGACCGCCAGAAACGCTCTGATCCATGGATCGACGGGTAAGAAGGCGACGCCGACGGCCACCGCCAGCAGTGACAGGCCGAAGGAGATCGCCGCCTGGGCGAAGAACGCGGGAGTCGGGCCGGAGGTGGGAGGGGGAGTTGTCATGGACAAGAGAGTCCCGGGCCGGGACCCTCCCGTCTTGAGTACAGCTACTCAGTTCAGAGCTTGCCGCCGCACTCCGAGCAGAACACCGCGCCCGCCTTGTTGGTCGTCGAGCCGCAGCCGCCGCAGGGCACCGGCATCGCCAGCGACGCGCCGCAGGCCGAGCAGAACTTGCCGCCGTCCACCTTCACCCCGCAGCTGGGGCAGTCCAGCTTGGCCCGGGTGGCCACGTCCACGTCGGCCGTCCAGTTCTGCTGGCGGGCCTTCTCCCAGATCTGGTCGCGCTGGGCCGCCGACTGGGCGCGGGCCACTTCCTCGGCCACGATCGGCGAGCAGCGCAGGCACTGGCCGATCTCGTCGTTCCAGCACAGCGACTTGCACATCCAGTCGCCGCAGCCGCGGCACTGCCGGAAGCTGGGGCTGATCTCCTCGACCGCGGCGGTCAGCGCCCGGTCCTTGGCCGGCGAGTTCGTGGCCCGGTCGTAGCGCCACTGCTCGGCCGACCGGCTCAGCTCCTCGGCCGCCCCGCCGAACAGCGAGCCGACCGCGCGCAGCAGGCCGCGGCCCATTTCCACCTTGTCCCGGTGGAACGCCGAACGGTAGCCGTTGCCACAGCGTTCACAGTAGAACTCGAACTGGTATCCCTCGGTATTCGAGAGATCGTGGAAGTTGTCGGTGAACGGGACCATTCCAGGCACGCACGGACCCTATCCGGCGACGGGCCCGGTGCGCCCCTGCCGTTTTGGGCAAGGATCACCGCAATCGGGGCAAGGGTCCTCGCCCCTTGGTGCAGGCGGTGATCCCCCGGTCACGCGCCGTTTCGCGACCATTCCCGCAACGTCGACGCCACCGTATCCAGATCGTCCGATTCACCGGCCGCCGCCGCGAGCACGAATTCCGTGGCCCGATCGTCGTCCGGCGTGAAATCGAACCCGTTGAGGGCGAGGAACACCCGGGCCGCCACCCAGGCCAGCCGCTTGTTGCCGTCGATGAGCGGGTGATTGCGCAGCACCGAGTGCATCAGCGCCGCCGCCTTCTGATGCGGGTCCGGATACGCCTCCGCGCCGAACATCGTCATCCTCGGCCGGGCCGCCGCCGAGTCCACCAGTCCCTCGTCCCGAACCAGCGCCTCGCCACCCATCGTCGCGTGGGCGATCGCCAGCAGGTCCTCCGTCGTCAGATACCTGGTCATGCCGTGCCCAGCCGATGCACGATCACCGCGTCCGTGGCCAGCACCCGGTTCGCGATCGCCATCACCTCCGCGTGCCGCCGGGCCCCCAGCGCGGCCGCCACCGCTTCCGCCGCGAATTCCGCCGCCGTCACCCCATCGGCCCGCGCCGCGGCATGCAGTTCGGCGTCGAGTTCATCCGGCAGTCGCACGGTCAGCGTGGTCACGACTCGACCATAACCGGGGCAAACACCGAGCCCGACTCCTTTTTTCGGCTCACTATGTTGTGACAGGGCGGACGCGCCTGGTAGCAAGACCGGACACGTGCCGCGGACCCCGGAGGGACGATCGTGACCTGGCAGGAGGAACTGCGCGCACTGGATGCCGAGCTGGCGGACAAGGGGATCACGCCCGCCGAGTACCGGCGCCGGCGCGACAACCTGCTCGCGGCGGCGTCTGGGGGCTTCCCGCCGGCCGCGCAGGTCGCGCCGCAGCGTCCGGCGCAGCCGACGCCGCCGCAGGGCCAACCGGCGCAGGGGCAACCGCCCCAGCCGATCCAGGACCTGGCCCCGCAGCAACCGGATCAGGTCCAGTACCAGCCGATCCAGCCGATGCCCACTCAGGCGGACCCGGCCCAGTACCAAACGGTCCAGTACCAGCCGGCCCAACTGCAGCCCGGTCCGCCGCCGACGCCGGCGCAGGGCCAGCCGGCACAGGCCGGCCCGCCGTTCACGGGCCAGCCGTTCACCGGGGCGCCGATCCAGCCGATGCCGTCGGCGCAGCAACCGATGCCGCCGAACAACCACGTGGTGCCGCCCTGGTCGCCGGTCACGGAACTGCCGATGTACCAGCCGGGCACCGACCAGCAGGCCCCCGCGCCGCAGTACGCGCCCCGGACGCCGCTGGAAGAGGACCTCTTCAACACCCGGGCGGCCAAGAGGAAGTCGCGGGCGGCGCTGCTGGTGGTGGTCGTGGTGGTGGCGTTGCTGCTGCTGGCCGGCGGCTGGTGGTTCGGCGTGCGCCCGACGATGGAGGCGGCCTCGACGTCGCAGGCGCCGCAGGCCCTGCACCTGGAGGACCTGCCGGCGATGCCGGGCACAGCCCGCCTGGACCGGGCCGAGCTGTCGGTCTTCGAGGGCCAGAACCGGGGCCTGTTCGATGCCCGCGAGGCCGACTTCCTCCAGGCCGACAAGGTGAGTCGGGTCACCTTCACCGGTTCGACGGACGGCAAGCTCAACTACGTGGTCTTCGCCTTCGTCACCGACAGCGCCGCCTCGGCCAAGAAAACCAGTGCCGACCTGCTGGAGTACCAGGACCTGGGCGGACTGCACCAGGCCGACGGCACCGGACTCCCGGACGCGGTCAAGGTGGTCAAGCTGGTTGCCGGCGACCAGGTGCAGTACCGCGCCATCTACGCTTCCGGCCTGAACGCGGTGATGGTGGCGGTCGCGCAGGCCCAGCCCGCCGACGAGTCGGGTGTCGCCAAGGCGCTGCGCGACACCGCCACCACACTGTTGGACAAGGTGCCGGCGAGCTAGCCGGTCACGCGACAAAGTCGCAGGTCGCGGTCGCGCCGGGGGGTGAAATATGCCGTCCGGCGGCCGCCGCGCAGCGGTGAGTCGCGAGGCCGGATCACAACCCGATCTCTCAACGACGTAGTCGAGTACGACGGCCGAGAGGGCTTCGGCACAATGACCCACAGACGTTGGACGTGATCCGGAGGGGTTGAGGATGTCCTGGCAAGAGGAGCTGCAACAGCTCGACAGCGAGCTGGCACAGGGCCGGGTGACCCCAGAGGACTACCGTCTACGTCGCGATCAGCTGCTGGGGGTGGCCCAGGGACAGCAGCCGCCCCAGACGCCGCCCGGCGGCCAGCCGCAGCAGCAGCCGGCCGAGCCGCAGCAGCCCCAGCAGCCGGCCAGCAGCCCGTTCGGCCAGCCGTTCCGCTGGCAGCCGCCGGCCAACCAGCAGAACCAGGGCCAGACGCCGCCGGAGACGCCGTCGGAGAGCACGCAGGTGATGCGGCCGATCGCCGACGCGCCGGCCGGTGACAGCGCGGAGCGCACTCAGGTGGTGCGCAGCACCGGTGACAGCGCGGAGCGCACCCAGGTGGTGCCCAACACCGGCGGCTTCACGCCGGGGCCGCAGACCCCGCCGCCGTGGCAGTCGATGCCGCAGCAGGGCATGCCCCCGCAGGGCGGCCCGCAGGAGTACGGCGCGGCGCCGTGGAGCAACGAGCTGCCGCCGGACTTCGGCAAGGCCAGCTGGCCGTTGCAGGGCCCCGAGGTGTTCGACAGCGGCAAGAGCAGCAAGAACACCGGCAAGATCATCGCCATCGCGGTGGCCGCCGTGCTGGTGCTGGGCCTGGCCGGCGGCATCTACTACTTCACCGCCGGGCAGAGCCACGACGCCACCACCACGACGTCGACCACGGCCAAGCCGACGACCACCACCTCGGCCCCGCCGCCGCTGCCGGCCGGCCCGTTCGTGCAGGTGCCGGGCAAGCAGGTCTACAACGTCAACTACTCCATCGCCGACGCGGTGACCAACCACGTGCCGACCGAGCAGGAAGTGGCGCTGCTCAAGAACAGCGGCGCGATCCAGGTGGCCAGTGTGGTCACCGAGAACAACGGCATGCACGAGGGCATCTGGGCGTTCCAGGCCGGCACCGGCGTGGACCCGAAGGCGATCCTGAACGCGATCGACAACTTCTACGCCCTGTCCAAGTACCAGCAGGTGACCTCCGGCATCCCGACCGGCGTCGTGGCCCGCACGCTGGCCGGTACCGGACCGGACGGCCAGACGGCGTTCCGCGCGCACTACATCTCCAACGGCTACGTGATCCGCGTCGAGACCTATGGCCCCGACGCGGCGGGCGCGGAGAAGGCGTTCCGCGACCTGCTCAAGACCGAGACGCAGAAGTACGCGCCTGCGCCGTGAAGTCGGGTGAGGTCGGCTACGCCGACGGCGCGGAGTCCGAGGTCCTGCTCGCGCTGAAGGCGGCCGAGGACGTCAGCGCGGGGTCGACCGAGCTGGCGGCGAAGGTCGACTCCTGGGAGACGGCTTATCACTTCTCGCCGCAGCGGCTGGGTCTGCTCGCGCCGCTGCGGCTGCGGCCGGGGCTGCGGGTGGTCGACCTGGGCTGTGGCACGGGCGTGCTGACCCGGGCGCTCGGCGAGGCCGGCCTGGACGTGCTCGGCATCGAGGGCACGGAGGATCGCGCGGCCGCGGCCCGTGAGCGTTGCCGGGATCTGTCGAACGTGCAGATCGTCCGTGGCGAGATCGAAGGCGAGTTGGCCGCTGCCCAGGGTGGCCTCGACCTGGCGGTGCTGTGCGGGGTGCTGGAGTACAGCACCCTCTACGGCGCCGGTCCGCAACGGCTGCTGGGGCGGGTGCGGGAGGCGCTGTCCGAGCGGGGCGTGGTCGCGCTGGCGATCGAGAACCAGCTGGGCGTCGGCTACCTGCTGGGCCGGCCGGAGGATCACCACGGCAAGTCCTGGGTCGGCGTCGCCGACTACCCGGGCGACCAGCCGCAGCCCCGCACCTGGACCCGGGGCAAGCTGGCCTCGTTGCTGGCCGAGGCCGGTCTGACGGCGCAGCGCTGGCTGCTGCCGTACCCGGACTACAAGCTGCCCCGAGTCGTGCTGAACACGGCGTTGTTCGACCGCCCGGACGCCCCCGAGCTGGTGGAGAAGCTGGTCCGCGACCCGCTGCGCGGCGCGTTCGGCGGCGGTCGGACGGCCGCGCCGGGGCGTGAGCTGTACCGGGCGGCGGTGGCCGAGGGCTTCGGGGTCGAGGTCGCACCGTCGTTCCTGGTGCTGGCCTCGGCGTCCGAGGAGCCGCTGGACGAGCTGCTGGATCCGGGGCTGGCCTGGCTGATCAGCGGCGACCGCCGGCCGGAGTGGCGGCGTACCCGCGAGCTGGGCCGGGATCTGGTGCTGACGTCGGCCGCCGGCGCGAGCCGGCGGGACTGGCTGCGCCAGCAGACCGAGTCGGCGGAGCCGTGGCTCGCCGGCCGTGCGCTCGACGCGGCGATGCTGGACGCCCTGCGCGTCGGGGATGTGGTCGGGCTGCGTCGGCTGGCCGCGTTGTGGCAGCAGACCGTGCTGGCCGAGCAGCGACCGCTCGCGGCCGACGACGAGCGGCATCCGTACCTGCCGGGGCGCGAGGGTGTGGCGGTCCTGCCGCCGGATCACCTCGACATGCACCCGGGCAACCTGGTCCTGACCGCGGACGGCGTGGAGCGGGTGGACCGCGAATGGCTCGCCGGCACCGGGGTCGACGCCGAGTTGGTGCAGCTGCGATCCCTGCTGGAGTTCGCACACGACATTCGTGACGGCGGCGCGCCGCATGTGTGGAGCAGCACGGCGACCGAGCGCGATCTGCTGCGTGGCTTGGCCGGTCTGGTCGGGCTCGCGGCGGCCGCCGACGAACGCTGGGCGGAGCTGCTGGAGGCCGAGGGCGAGCTCCAGGCGCTGGTCACGGGCACGCCGGCGGCGACCGTGGTCAAGGTTCTGCACGAGCGGATCGAGCAGCCCGGCCAGGAGCCGCTGTGGGCGGTCGACGGCGGCCTGGACCGGCTGCTCGGCGACCGCCAGCACCTCAGCGGGCTGGAGCAGAGCCTGCACAACGCGACCGCGGACCTGGAGCGGCATCGGCAGGCGCTGGCCGACGTCGTCCACGACCGTGACGAGAAGCAGGAGGCACTGGCCGACGCGAAGGCTCACACCGCGGAGGTCATCAGCCAGCTCGGCATCACCGAGCAGGAGCTGTCGGTCGCCCGGGCCGAGGCGGCCCGGCTGGACCGGCGGCTGGCCATGGTCTTCGCGGAGCTGGCCGACGCGGCGCTGGAGGCCGAGTCGGCGCAGGCCCGCAGTTCCGAGCTGGAGCAGCAGGCGGCGCACATCGCCGATCGGCTGTCCAAGACCCGGGCCCGCCTGGATGCCCTGGAGAACGCCAAAATCGTGCGGGCCGCCCACCGCTACCTGTGGCCGTCGGCGCGGATCGCCCGCGGCATGCGGGACATCGCGCTGGGCCGGGCCGGCGACGAGGGCGACGCCGTGCTGCGGCGCTCCGGCCCGCTGGCCGGCGTGTTCGGGGCGCGGATGCGGGAGTCAGCGCGGCCCAAGCGTGAGGCGGAGCTGCACTTCTCGGTGAACGTGCCGGAGCGGCCGATCACGGTCGGCCGCGGCCAGGTGGTGGACCTGGACGGCTGGGTGGTCAACGCCGGCATCGCGGTGAAGGACGTCCGGGTGCTGTTCGAGGGCGCCTGGCACGTGGCCAGCACCGGCCACTACCGGCCGGATGTTGTTGCCGCGCTTGGACCTTCGGTGGTGCGCACGCCCGGCGGCTGCGGCTTCCGGGTCCGGCTGTCGCTGTCGCCGGTCGCCGCGCCGATGGACAAGCCGCTGGCGCTGGGCGTGCTGCTGGCCGACGGAACCCTGCTGCGGCGCGAACTTCCACCGCTGCGACTCGTACCGTCCAATTTGGACCCCGTCGAGGTGTCGTGGCCCGGGCACGGTCCGAAGATCGCGGTCTGCATGGCGACCTATCGACCGGATCCGGCTTTCCTTGCCGCGCAACTGGATTCGCTGCGGGCGCAGACCCACGACAACTGGGTGTGCGTGCTCAGCGACGACAACTCCGGCCCGGAGTCGGTGGCGGTGATCCGCCGGCTGATCACCGGGGACGACCGGTTCGTGCTGGTGGCGCACGAGGACAACGTCGGCTTCTACGCCAACTTCGAGCGGGCCCTGGCCGCCGCGCCGGCCGACGCCGACGCGGTCGCGCTGGCCGACCAGGACGACGTGTGGGACCCGGACAAGCTGGCCACGCTGCTCGCCGCGCTGGCCGACCACGGCTTGGCCTACTCGGACATGCGGCTGGTCGACGAGCACAACACCGTGCTGGCCGGCTCGTTCTGGTCGGACCGTCGCAACCAGTGGACCGACCTGGAAGCGTTGCTGCTGCTGAACACCGTGACCGGCGCGGCCAGCCTGGTCGACGGTCAGACGCTGCGTGAGCTGGTGCTGCCGTTCCCGCCGGGCACGCCGTCGGCCTTCCACGACCAGTGGATCGCCGCGACCGCGCTGGCCGACTCCAAGCTGGCGTTCGTGGACCGCGCCCTGTACTCGTACCGGCAGCACGGGCAGGCCGTGACCGGGCACCGTCAGGAGCGACTGGACAAGGGGCTGCCCGGCAACCTCGGTATGGCGCTACTAGCCTTGGGGCGCAACCAGATTCTGACCGCCGAGCAGGAAGCGCAGCTGGAGGCCGTGGCCGAGTACGAACTGCGCCGGGTGGCCCAGTTCGCGACGACGCTGCTGCTGCGGGTGACCAGCCTGACCGCCGAGGACCGCGAACGGCTGACCGCCCTGAGCGAGGTGGAGAACCGCCGGGCCCCACTGCTGAAGCTGCTGTCCCGCGCCCGGGAGGAAACCGCTGGCGCGGAACGGTTCCTGCTCAGCGCGGCGCTGCGCTGGCACGCGCTGCGCAAGGCCCGGGCCAAGATCCCGCCGCTGGTCCCGCCGAGCATCGACTGAATCAGCTGGCAGCGCCGGTCTTTTGGCTCGGCAGCGCCCCGCAGTCGGCGATCACGCCCTCCATCTCGGCGCGGAACGCCGCGGCGGAGAACTTGGTCCGGCACACCTCGACCAGGGCCTGTTGGATGTCCGTCCACAGGATGTCGTCGGTGAGCATCCGGTGGCACAGCTCGACGATCTCGGCCGGCGACTCGCCGACCAGGTGCCGGGCCATCCAGCCCAGGTGCAGGCCCTCGCCGCCGACCGGGGTGGTGACGAACGGCAGGCCGGCGGCCATCGAGTCGACGAACTTGATCTTCACGCCGGCCCCATAGCGCATCGGCACCACGTGCAGGCGGGCCTTGGACAGCCACACGCCCGGGTCCGGCACCTTGCCCAGCACCTCGATGTCGTTGCGCGCCAAGGCCCGTACCGCCGGCGACGGGTCGGCGCCGATCACCCGCAGCCGCAGCCCGGGGTGCCGCCGGGACAGCTCCGGCAGCACCTCGTCGACCAGCTCCAGCACCGCGAACTCGTTGGGCGTGCGCGGCGCGTTGTCGAAGCCGCCGAAAAACGCCAGCCCCGCACGGCCTTCGAGGCCCGGCACCTCGCCGGGCAGAGTGGCCGGGTAGCAGGCGACGTGCACGGAAGTCTCCGGCGCGATGCCGCGGGCCCAGCGGGCCTCCTCCTCGCTCACGCAGACCGCCACATCGGCCCAGTTGAAGGCGTGTTCCTCCTGCTCACGCAGGTGCCGCGCCTCGATCGCCAGCCGGCGGCGGTCGGCCGAGGTCAGCGCCGTCTCGAAGTACTGGCCGGGGCGGCGGTAGAACAGGGCCTCGGAGTCGTAGACCTTGACGGCCTGCGGCTGCGACTTGGCGATCGTCAGCCCGACCTGGGCGAAGTTGTGCGGCCGGAACACCACCACCACGTCGTACAGGCCGGCCCGCTCGGCCGACCAGCTTCGGGCGTCGGTGACGCCCCAGACGACCTCGATCCCCTTGGCCTGCAAGGCCGGCGCGTACTCCTCGGCCCGCTCGGGCGAGTAGGCGTAGAAGGTGACGCGGGCGTTCGGGTCGGCCAGCCGCCAGGCGTCGACCACGGCCATGGTGCGGGGGTCGCCGCGGCCACGGTCGGCCTGCGGCACGCGGTCGTCGATCAGCAGCACCCGATAGCCGGCGTTGCGGTCCCGCAGCCAGAACTTGTGGTGCTCCCGCTCGGGCTCGTCCAGGCCGACGACGTTGGGCCGATCGGCCAGCTCCTGCGGCCAGCGGCGCAGGAAAACCTTGTGGTTGAGCCGCATCAGCTCCGTCGCGCGGTCGCTGCCGCTGCTGCCGTGCCGGGCGTGCACGACTCGGGAGCGCGGGTCCACCCACACCGTCCAGCCCAGCGACTTGAGCTGGACCTGGAGGTCGACGTCCTCGAAGTAGGCGATCTCGTAGTCCGCGCTGAAGCCGCCGGCCTGGTGGAAGGCGCTGCGGCGCATCAGCAGGCAGGCCGCCGAGGCGTAGTCCACCTGGTGGGCGAACATCCGGTTCTCGGATCCGTCCACCGCGCGGCACCAGCCGTCGCCGCCGATGATGCTGCCGGCCTCCTGCACGGTGCCGTCGGAATGCAGCATCACGGGCGCGACCGCGGCCACGTCGGGCCGGGAGTCGAGCACCTCCAGCAGCGGATCCAGCCAGCCCTCGGTGACCTCGACGTCGGCGTTGAGGAAGCACAGCAGCTCGGTCTTCGCCTGCCGCACGGCCAGGTTGCAGCCGGCGCCGAAGCCGAGGTTGCGGTCCATGCGCAGCACGGTCGCGCCGGTGAGGTTGGCGGCCAGCCACTCGCCGGTGCCGTCCGGCGACGCGCTGTCGGCGACGATCACCTCGTAGGGCTGGGGCGTGTGCTCGGCCAGTTTGGCTAGGCACTGCACGACGAGGTCGCGGCCCCCGTAGGTGACCAGGACGAACGTGATCCTCATGCCCGCCTGATCTTCCCGTAGGTGTCGCGGAGCGGCTGCGACCAGCGCAGCAGCTTGGTCTGGCGCAAGGCGTTCAGCTCGCGGTGGTCCTCCGCCGCCCGGGCCAGCGCCTCGCGGTGCAGGTGGCGCTCGTGCTCCAGCTCTGCCCGCAGCCGCTCGACGGCTTCGGAGTCGTCGGCGGCCAGCAGCTTGTCCACCAGGATCTGCCGCTCGTGCAGCATGCGCTGGCGCAGCCTCGCGTGGGCGTGCCGCAGCGCCGCGTTCTCGGCGGCGAGGTCGGCGATCCGCCGGGTCAGGTCACCGCCCCGTGCGACCAGCGCCTGCTCGGCCGCCGCGGCGAACTCGTCGATCTGTTGGCGGGCCTGGCGGACGAGGATCCGCACGTCGATGATCGGGCCCTGGACGACCGTGCCCAGCGCGGCCGCCGCCGCCGCGACGTACGGATCGTCGGTCACGACCTTCTTGGCCGCGGCGATCGCCGCCAGCTTGTCCTCCACGACCACGTCCGCCGGCAGCTCGACGCCGTCCGGGCCGATCACGTAGTCGCCCTCGGGCAACTCGCCGAGCTGACGCAGCTGGAGTGTCCGCGCGGCAAGGATTTCCGCCGGCACCAGTGTGTCGGCCAGCACCGCGAGATTGACCGTGACCGTCGGCAGGTTCAGCGCGAAGAACGGCTCGGCGGCGGACGTCCCGTACAGCGCGGTCAGGTCGGCGCCACGGGCGAACGTCGCGCACAGGATGCTCAGGTGCACTGAGTCGGCGATCTGCTTGAGACGCCCCTGCGTGGGCTCGCCCAGCGGCTCCGCGACCAGGCCGCCGTCCGCCACCGACGGCCGTGACCAGCCGAGCGGGGCGTAATGCGTCACACGCCAACCGGGCAGCCGGGTCAGCAGCTCGCGTTCCAGGACCCGGGGCACCACCTGGTCGCCGAGCCCCGGCAGGTCGCTGCTTCCCCACAGGGCGATGGCGCCGACGGTCGCCGGCTGGGACTCTGCACGCACGTCGGGCACTGTACCGAGTAGCCGGTCAGCGTTTCGGATGTGCGGCCAACTGCTGGACGATCGTGTTCAGCACGTCGGGCTGGGTCAGCGGGCTGATGCCCGAGGCCACGTTGCGCTCGACCACCTCCAGCACCACCGT
Organism: Kutzneria sp. CA-103260; assembly: GCF_018263855.1. GTDB lineage: Bacteria > Actinomycetota > Actinomycetes > Mycobacteriales > Pseudonocardiaceae > Kutzneria. The sequence continues at coordinate 8,706,003 of NZ_CP073318.1, forward strand.
GTCGCTGTCCACGACACGCTGGGCCTCGGCGCTCGGGTTCTGCTGCACGACGGCGCTGGGGGTGAGGCTGATGTCGGCGAAGGTGGCGGCCAGGAACGGCATCGCGTAGTTGGTGAACGAGTCCGTGATCATCGCGGTCTTGCCGAGGACCATGCCGGTGACCGGGTTGTCGGTGTGGAAGGTCACCGTGTTGCGGGTGTCGAACGGGCCCTGCTCGGCTCGGTCCACGCCGCCGTCCGGCGCCAGCCGGTAGGTGTGGCTGCTGTCGGTCCCGGTGCGGGCGATCATCGGCGGCAGGTCCGCCGGTCCGCTCTGCTTGGCCCCTTCGGTGACCCGCCACGGCACGTCGACGCCGGGGCTGATGGCTCCGGCCAGCGTCCTGGTCATGATCAGGCCGCCCGCGTACGTCCAGTGCGTGTCCTGCGGGAAGTAGGCCGCGGAGCCCAGGCGGGCCAGCGCCGGCCGCAGGTCGACCGCCCCGGCCTCGGTGGTCACCTGGGACCAGAACTGATCGCTGTAGGCCTGCGCGCAGGACTTGCCGGCGTACTGGTCGGGCAGGTTCTCCGGCACCGCCGTCGACTTGTCCGGCGGCACCAGCAGCACGAACTTGCGCCCGGACTGCTCCACCGCCGTGCGCAGCTTGACCAGGGCCGAGATGACGTCGTTCAGCGGCTGCTGGGGCTGGCACTTGCCCTGCGTGTCGTAGCCGAAGTACAGCCAGTTGTTCTTGCCCTCGATCACCCGCGGGTAGCCGGCGATCGGCGGCGGCTCGTTGTCCAGCGGCTTCGTGCCGGCCGTCGGAGCCCCGGCCGTGGGCGCCGGGCCCGCGGCGATCGGGCCGCCGGCCGGCTGGGACGGGTCGCCGCTGTCCTCCGAGAGCGGTTCGCCGAACACCGAGCGGCTGACGCCGTCGGCGAGCTTGATCGCGTCCTCGCGGAAGGACAGGTGGTCGGTCGCCCAGGGGCCCAGCTCGGTGAAGAAGGACCAGCCGTCGCCCGGGCTCGGGAACGGGTGCAGCGCGCGGTTCTCGATCGACGGCGGCGTGCCGAAGATGGTCAGGCCGAACAGCGGCGTCATGAAGAAGACGACCGCCGTGACCAGGGCAAACCGCTGCTTGCCGTGCCGGGGGCGGTAGAGCGGATGGTCATCCGGCAACGCCGACTCGTGTCGGCTGAGCGGCTGCGTGTCCTCACCCTGGTCCCCCACGGGCAGCACGATAGCCGAGCTCCCGGTGCCGCCGGGGCCGGTCCGCATCAGTCGCACGCGACGTTCTCCCGTGCAGATGACGGCGCGCCACCACCATGTGGACGGTCCTTCGTTAGCACCTTTAGTGTGATCCCGATCACTTCAGATTCGGTTCAGCAGCCCAGCGTGACAGGAAAGATCCAAGACGGTGGAGCCATGTCACCCGCTGTATATAACTGTGAATCTGTTAACGACCACTGTATTCCCCAAACGGGTGAATCCCTGTCACCTTGATGTCGAAGGTTCGCCGGTGCCCAAGGACCGGCGAAGGTGGGGGCTGGACACCTTGGAGGCACCTGTGGCGTTGCAGATAGCGGCGTTAGTGGCGGTCGGCGTGGTGCTGCTGATCCGTGTCGTCGTCGCGAGCTACGACCGTCCGTCCAACCCGTCCAACCCGTCCGACCGGTAGGGCCGGGTCGACATGGACGGCGTCCTTGGCAAGCTCGCAGAGCTGCGTGACCACGGCTTCCAGTTCATGAACATCCCCGACGAGGACGGCCGCCTCGACCGCATCATGGGCTACCGCCAGCTGCGCGGCTTCGTCGACACCATCCTGTTCCGCTCCGAGCACGACGCCAAGGCCGGCCGCGTGCCCGCCGTGCACGACTCCAGCCAGTCCGGCAAGGCCGTGTGGCTGTTCGAGGGCACCCTCGCCGAGGCCATCGACCGCCTCCTCGAGCTCCCCCCGCCCGGCGCCCCGCCCGCCCCCACCCTGGCCGGCCCCTCCGCCGCGCCCGACCTCGTGCCCACCCACCTCGACCCGTTCCGCATCTGGAAGCCCCAGGAGGGCATCGCCTGACGCTAGGTTCTGCCGCATGTCTTCTGGGCAGGTGCCGTTGTGGGTGCCGGTGGTGGTGGCGTTGCTGGGCCTCGGCGGTGTGCTGGGGGCGCAGCTGATCGCCGGGTGGCGCGAGGACCGGCGGTGGCGGCGGGAGACCGAGCGCGAGGAGCTGCGGTGGAACCGGGAGCGGGAGAAGGACCGGGAGAACCGCAGCTACGAGGGCCGGGCCAAGGCCTACGCCGAGGTGATCGGCGCGGTCGAGGCCTTTGACTGGGTGCTCTACGACGCCCGCCGGGTGCTGAGAGACGGCGGGGAACTGGACGAGGCGTCGGCGGCCGATCTGCGGAAGGTGGCCGCGCAGGCGCGGAGCTCGCTGGGGGCGGTCAACGTGCACGCGCCGGAACGGATCCGGGCCATGCTGCGGGAATCGCTGGTCCGGCGGTCGACGCTGGCGACGAAGCTGCTGGTCAATCGGCATGGCGACGAGGAACGGGAGCTGTGGCGGGAGGCCCAGCGCGAGTACAAGGTGATGCGCCGGGCCATGCGTGAGGATCTGGGGCTGGACGCGGAACAGCTACCGCGAGATGTGCAGGACCCGCCCGCTGAGCTGGAAGCCGACCCGCGTGTAGACGCCGGCGGCGCCGTCGTCAGCGGCCATCAGGAACGGGAACCGCACGCCGAGCCCGTGGGCGGCCTGGACGAGCCGGACGGTGATGGCAGCGGCGACGCCGCGACGCCGCCACGAGGGGACGACGCCGATGCCGGCGAGTTCGGCGACACCGTCGATGGGCACGGTGACGAGCCCGCCCCCGACCGGCTCGCCGGAGGCTGAGCGGGCCAGCAGCGCAAAGCCGCCGCGGTCGCGGGAGCTGGCGTGGCTGGCGACGTCCTGCGGCGTGGGCGGCGGCTCGCCATAGGCGAGGTTCATGGCGGTGGCCATGGCGAACAGCCTGTCGCCGGAGTCGGCGGCCACCAGTTCGAGGTCGTCCACCGCGGGCGGCTCCACCAGATCCGACAGCGTCATCAACGGCAGCAGGCCCTCGACGGTGAAACCGGCCTCCTCCAGAGCGGGCTGCACCAGGGGGCTGACGCTCGGCAGGTACTCCAGCCGAGGCGTGCGGCCACGGTCCTGGAACACGCCGATCAGCTCGGTGACGTCGGCGGCGGTCGGCCGGGCGTCGTCGTCGGGCACGGCGTAGTTGGCGAACGGACTGCTCGTCTCCGTGGAGAAGCCGATCGTGAACGGGCCGACTCGGACCGGGTTGCGGCGGTTGGCGCGCAGGTATGCGGCGATCTTGGTGTCCATCGGTTCCGAAGTATGGACCCTGGCCTTCACGTCGGCGTCAAGGTTTACCGTCGCTGGCATGCGCATCGGCGAGCTCGCGGACCGGGCCGGGACGACGTCGCGGTCGCTCCGCTACTACGAGGAGCAGGGCCTGTTGCCGGCCCGGCGCACGGCGAACGGGTACCGCGACTACGACGAGGACGACCTGCGGGCGGTCAACGAGATCCGGTCGCTGCTGGCGATCGGGTTCGCGTTGGAGGACACGCGGCCGTTCGTGGAGTGCCTGCGGGCGGGCAATCCGACGGGTGATGTCTGCCCGGCGTCGGTGGCGGTGTACCGGCGAAAGCTGGCCGAGCTGGACGACTGCATCGAGCGGCTGCGGGCGGTGCGGGCGCAGGTGGCGGCCGCGGTCGAGAGGGCGACAGGGGAGGAATCATGCTGCAAGAGGTCACCGACGCGGACTTCGCGGACCGGGTGCTGACCAGCGACAAGCCGGTGCTGGTGGAGTTCTGGGCCACCTGGTGCGGTCCGTGCCGGATGGTCGGACCGGTGCTGGAGCGGATCGCCGACGAGCACCCGGAGCTGACCATCGTGAAGATGGACCTGGACGCCAACCAGGGCACGGCCCGGGAGTACCAGGTGATGGCCGCGCCGACGATGCTGCTGTTCAAGGATGGTGTCCCGGTGGCGAACATCGTCGGCGCGAAGCCGAAAGCGGCCCTGGAGCGGGAGCTGTTTCACTCCGGGTTGTTGCCGTCGCCCACCACGAACGGTGTCGTGACGTCGGTGTAGGCCAGGTGCATCACCATGCCGATCTTGGCGTGGCCGAGGTTGTGGCAGTGATCCATCCAGATCCCGGGGTTGTCGGCCTTGAACGCGACGGTCACGGTCTCCCCGGGCTCCACCGACACGGTGTCCATCCACACCGGGCTGCCCGCTGACGCCACGCCGTCCCGGGACAGCACCAGCACCTCGTGTCCGTGCAGGTGCATGGGGTGCTCGCCGAGGCTGAGGTTGCGGAAGGTGACCCGCACGGTGTCGCCCTCGGTGACCATCAGCATCGGGGCGTCGGGGAACACGCCACCGTTCATCGTCCACTTGAATCCCGACGCCCCGATGCCCTGGTCCAGGTCGACGGTGTAGTCACGGTTGTAGTTCGTGCCAAGGGAAACCGGCGCGGGCGTGCCGTAGTGCATGAGGTCGACCGCCGGCCCGGGCGACTGGTCGTCCACAGTGGACTTCCCGTCCGGGCTGAGCACGTACGCCGGCGACTCGCCGGCCAGCGACACCCGGACGGGATGGTCGGGCATGGTGAGCTGGATGTCGGCCCGACCGCCGCCACCGATCGGCACGGTCTGATCGGTGAGCGTCCCGGGCTGGTGCAGGTCGTTGCCGTCGACGGCGGCCAGCTGCCACGGCGAGCCGGTGACCTGCACGGACTGGAGGTCGGAGTCGGTGTTCACGACGCGAACCCGCACCGAGGACCCCGGCTTCACCTGCTTGACCTGCACGCCGGGGTTGTCGCCGAAGGACAGTTGGTCGCCCCAGGTGTGGATCATCAGCGCCTGGTCCAGGTCGGCCACCGGGCCGGTCCGCGGCTCGACGACGATCAGCCCGAACAGGCCGCGAACGACCTCGTCCTTGGTGTCCTCGTGCGAGTGGAACCAGTAAGTGCCGACCTGGTTGACCTGGAACTTGTACTCAAAGGCGCCGCCGGGTTTGACCGCGTCCTGGGTGATGCCGGCGACGCCGTCGTAGGCGTTGGGCACGTCCAGGCCGTGCCAGTGGATCGTCACCGGCGTGTCCGGCGTCTTGTTGACCAGGGTCGCGTCCAGCACGTCGCCCTGCTGGAGACGGATCACGTTGGGGCTGAAGGAATACCGGTCACCGTTCTGCCGAGCGGTGATGGTGAGCTTCCTGACCGGACCGGTGGTCGGCGGCCCGGTCAGCTGGGTGACGCTGCGCATGGCCATGCCGGGCATCGCGGGCATGCCCATGTTCATCGTGGCCGGCGCGGCGGACGCGGGAATCCAGATGCCAACACCCAGTGCGGCCAGCACCACGAACGCCACCGGCGCGACCCACCGGCGCACCGGCAACGCGACGAGCAGGCCGGCCACCGCGAACATCCCCACCGCCGTCCACTGTGGAACGGCTTGCGGCAGCAGCAGATCCAGCACGAAGCCGGCGGCCGCGGCGACGATGAGCAGCTTCTGTCGTTGGGGGAAGGCAAAAGCCACCGCCAGCAACGCCAGGTCGCGCAGCGGCCGAACCGCGAACTCGAAGCCGTACATCAGCATCAGGGCCGCCAGGCCGACCTTCAGCACGAGCAGCGTGCCGGCGGTCCACTTCCGACCGAACCGAATGGCCAGCGCCACCACGAGAAGCAGCGAAGTCAGGAACTCTGCGATGAGTGCGATCACATACACGTCGCACAATGCTCAGCACATCGCGCTGTCGCGTCGTCGGTCGACAAGCGGCACCGGCCCGTACTAATCGCGCGGTGTCACCAGCTTCGACTCGTACGCCAGCACGACCAGTTGCGCCCGGTCCCGCGCACCCAGCTTGGTCATGATCCGACTGACGTGGGTGCGCGAGGTCGCCGGACTGATCACCAGATGCTCGGCGATCTCCTCGTTCGACAGCCCGCCCGCGACCAGCGCCAACACCTCGCGCTCCCGGTCGGTCAGCTCGCGCAGCGCCGACGGGTCCGGCCGCCGGTGCTCGGGGCGGGCGGCGAACTCGGCGATCAGCCGGCGGGTCACGGTCGGCGCGAGCAGCGCCTCGCCGGCGGCGATGACCCGGATCGCGTGCAGCAGGTCGACCGGCTCGGTGTCCTTGAGCAGGAAGCCGGACGCCCCCGACCGCAGTGCCTCGAACACGTACTCGTCGACGTCGAAAGTGGTCAGCACCAACACCTTCACGCCGGACAGCGCCGGATCGGCGGTGATCTGCCTGGTCGCCACCAGCCCGTCCGTGCCGGGCATTCGGATGTCCATCACGACCACGTCCGGCCGGTGCTCCCGGGCCAGCTCGACCGCCCGCGCCCCGTCGGCTGCCTCGCCGCACACCTCGAAGCCGGCCTCGGTCTCCAACAGCAGCCGAAAACCGGCCCGGACCAGCGCCTGGTCGTCGGCCAGCACCACCCTGACGTTCACAGCGGCAACTCCGCCCGCACCACGAATCCCCCCTCGTCCCGTGACTGGGCCAACAGCGTGCCGCCCAGCGCCAAGGCCCGTTCCCGCATGCCGCGAACTCCGTTGCCCGGCTCGGCCTGCACCGGCTGGCCGTCGTCCTGGACCTCGACAGTGAGACTGCCGTCGGCACGCGCGAACCGCACGCTGACCGTACGCGCCTCGACGGCATGCCGAACGGTGTTGGTCAGCGCTTCCTGCACGATGCGGTACGCCGTCGAGTCGACCGGCGCCGGCAGGTCGCCTGGATCGCCGCTGACCTCGACCGACAGGCCGGTGCCACGGGCGGCCGCGAGCAGTTCGTCGATGCGGGCCAGGCTGGGCGCGGGCGCGCGGTCCTCGCCCGAGCGCAGCACGCCGAGCGTGGCCCGCAGGTCGACCAACGCCGCCCGGGAGGCTTCCTTGATCGCCAGCAGCGCCTGCTTGGCCTCCTCGGGCCGCCGGTCGGCGACGTGCGCGCCGACCCCGGCCTGCACGTTGATCATGGCCAGGCTGTGCGCGACGACGTCGTGCACCTCGCGCGCGATGCGCAGCCGTTCCTCCTCGGCGATGCGGCGGGCCCGCTCCTCGAAGTACTCGTGCTGCGACTGCCGCCGGTCGGACACGTTGCGGGCGGCAGTGCCGATGGAGATCACCACCGGCACGAACGCCACCACGCGGGGGTCGATGAAGTCGCCGCCGGTCGCGAGCTGCGCCCCGATGTGCGCGCCGATCAGCAGCAGGCCGGCGATGCTGGACCGGATCGGCCCCTCCCGCTTGGCCAGCGTGTACAGCGCGATCGCCGGATAGACCGGCGTCGGCGCGCCCGGGTAGCCGGAGTAGAAGTAGGTGAAAGCCAACACCGCGGACAGCACAAGAACCGCGTAGGGCCAGCGCTTGCGCCAGAACAGCGGCACCGCGCCGGAGACGACCCACGTGATGCTGAGCGCGTCCACACTCGTCTTGTGCCAGTGCGCGCTGATCAGCGCGATCAGCAGGCAGCCGACCGCGAGCGGAATGGGAAGCAGCGCGGTCTTCCGGGCCCGGCCTCGTGGCACGCCGCCGACGCTACGACATCGCCGGCCGCCTCGCGTACGTCACGAGGCGGCAATGCGAACTACGTTCCACGTGGAACGTAGCTCAGCGGCCGACGGCGTACCCCTGCATGCCCCGGGCGTTGGCGGCGGCCCGCAGCAGGCCACTCGCCGGGTCACGGGACACCGCGGACAGCCGGCCGAGCGCCCATGGACCGGCGTCGACCACATCGTGTCCACGCCGGCGCAGCTCCTCGAACGCGGCCGAGCCGAGCCGCGACTCCGCGACCAGCTCCCCCGGCTGCCAGCTGCGCGGATAGAACGAGAGCGGGAACGCGGCCGAGTGCCACATCGGCGCGTCGATCGACTCCTGGAGGTTCAGGCCGCCGACGGTGTGGGCCAGCCAGAAGCACAGCTGCCACTGGTCCTGTTGGTCGCCGCCTGGCGTGCCGAAGGCCAGCGGCGCGCCGTCCCGGAAGGCCAACGACGGACTCAACGTGGTCCGCGGCCGCCGACCGGGCACCAGTGAGGCCGGCAGACCCTCCTCCAACCAGAACATCTGGGCCCGGCTGCCGAGCGCGAAGCCCAGCGACGGGATCGTCGGCGAGGACTGGAGCCAGCCGCCGGACGGCGTCACCGAGATGACGTTGCCCCAGCGGTCCACCACGTCGATGTGCACGGTGTCGCCGCGCATCTGGCCTTCCCGCGTGACCGTCGGCTCGCCGACCGCGGCGTCCATCGGCGAGTCACCGCCGCCGATGCCCCGGCCAGAGGCGATGAACTCCGGCAGCCGCGGGGTCCGCCCGCCCGGCGAGCCCGGCCGCAGCTCCAACGACGCGGTGTCGCCGATCAACGCGAGCCGAGAGGCTGTGTACTCGGCCGACAGCAGGTCGTCGACGGGCAGGTCGGCGCTGTCGCCGTACCAGGCCTCGCGGTCGGCGAAGGCCAGCTTGGCGACCTCGATGGCCAGGTGCACGGTCTCGGCCGTCGGCACGCCGTCCACGTACGCGAGCCGGTCGCGGAGCTCGTGCAGCAGCAGAACCTGTTGCGCCAGCGCGGGTCCCTGGCTCCATGGCCCGCACTTGGCCAGCGTCCAGTCGCCGACTCGGACGGTCACCGGCTCCTCGTAGCTCGCCGACCAGGTGGCCATGTCCTGCCCGGTGAGCACGCCGGCGTGGTCACGACCCGAGTCGTCGCGATGCGGCTTGCGGCTGAAGGCCTCGACCTCCGCCGCGACGAAGCCCTGGTACCACGCCTTGCGGGCCGCCTCGATCTGCGCTTCCCGGTCGCCACCAACGGATTCCGCCTCGCGCAGCAGCCGTTCCCAGGTGTCGGCCAATACCGGATTGCGGAAAAGCGTGCCGGCCTTCGGCACCTGGCCGCCGGGCATCCACAGCTGCGCTGAGGTCGGCCAGTGCTCGGTGAACAGCCGGCTGACGGCGTTGATCGTGTCCGGAATCCGTGCCACCAAAGGGAACCCGTTGCGCGCGTAGCCGATCGCGTAGTCCAGCACGGCACGCAGCGACTTGGTGCCGTGATCGCGCAGCAGTGTCAGCCAACCGTCCCACGATCCCGGCACCACCGCGGCCAGCAAACCGCTGCCGGGCACCAGATCCAGCCCCTGGTCCCGGTAGTGCTCGATGGTCGCCCCGGCCGGCGCGACGCCCTGCGCGCACAGCACCCGCGGCGTCGGGTCGGCGGCCGTGGCGAAGATCGCCGGCATGTCGCCGCCCGGGCCGACCAGATGTGGCTCCACCACCTGCAACACGAAGCCGGCGGCGACCGCGGCGTCGAACGCGTTGCCGCCGGACTCCAGCACCGCCATGCCGGCGCTGGAGGCGAGCCAGTGCGTGGAAGCGACCATGCCGACCGTGCCGGTCAGCTCCGGGCGAGTGGTGAACATGAGGCCATCAGATCACGGCGGCGAGGTCCTGTCCCAGATCCAGATGTCCGCGGCCGACGCCCCACCAGGTCAGGCCGTGCCGGCGCAGCGCGTCCGGGTCCAGGTGGTTGCGGGTGTCCACCACCACCGAGCCGACGGCCAACTCGTTGATCCGGGACCAGTCCAGGCCACGGAACTCCGGCCACTCGGTCAGCACCACGACGGTGTCGGCGTCCTTGGCCGCCTCGTACGCGTCGGACACCACCCGGATGCCGTCGACGTCGCGGTCGATGCCCGGGTCATAGCCGGTCAGCTCGGCCCCCTCGGCCCGCAGCAGCGCGGCCACGGCCAGCGCCGGCGAGTCCCGCAGGTCGTTGGTGCCGGCCTTGAACGCCAGGCCCAGCAGGCCGATCCGGCGCCCGCGCAGCCGGCCGCCGGCCGCCTCGCGGATCTTGGCCACGATCAGCTGCCGCTGGTGGGTGTTGGTGTCGATGGTGGCCTGCAGCAGCGAGAAGTCGTAGCCGACGGCCGCCGCCACCTGCAGCAGTGCCTGGGTGTCCTTGGGCAGGCAGGAGCCGCCCCAGCCGGGGCCGGGCTGCAGGAAAGACTGGCCGATGCGACGGTCGTAGCCCATGCCCTCGGTGACGTCGGCGACGTCCGCGCCCAGCCGCTCACACAGCTCGGCGATGGCGTTGACGTAGGACAGCTTCATCGCCAGGAAGCAGTTGGCGGCGTACTTGACCATCTCGGCGCTGGCCGCGTCGGTGAGCACGGTCGGCGCGCCCAGCCGGGCGTACAGGGCGGCGACCCGCTCGGCCGCGTCCTGGATGTCGCAGCCGACCACGATGCGGTCCGGGTTGAGGAAGTCGTGCACCGCGGTGCCCTCGCGCAGGAATTCGGGGTTGGACACCACCGGCACGTCCTTGCGCTTGAGCAGGCCGGACACCCGGGCCGCGGTGCCCACCGGCACCGTCGACTTGTTCACCACGATGCTGCCGACCGGCAGGATCGTGCGCACCTCGGCGATCACCGACTCGACCGCGGCCAGGTCGGCCGCCCCGCCCTGGCCCATCGGGGTCGGCACGCACAGGAAAACCACCTCGGCGTCGCCGACCGCGGCCGACGCGCCCACCACGAACTCCAGCCGGCCGCCGGCCTGGCCCTCCTGGACCAGCTCGGCCAGCCGCGGCTCCAGAATGGTCACCTGACCGGCCCGCAGCCGCTCCACCTTGGCCACGTCCACGTCCGCGCACACCACGTGGTGCCCGAGCGAGGCCAGACAGGCCCCCGTGGTGAGACCGACGTAACCGGTCCCGATCACCGCGATTCGACGAGCGAACACCTCGCACCACCCCGACCTGGTCGCAGGAGTATCCGAGTCCGACGTTCGCAAACGGAGTTGACATACCAGCACGCTTAGGCCGTACAGGTGGTGAACACCCGGTGGCGCTAGCCGAGGTTTAGTGTGACCGCCCGTGGAGCAACGTCGTCTGGGTGATTCCGGTCTTGTCGTCAGCACGGTCGGCCTCGGCTGCAACAACTTAGGCCGTCCCGGCACCGCGACGGAGACGCTGGCCGGCGCGCGGTCGGTGGTGGAAGCCGCGCTGGACAACGGAATCAGCTTCTTCGACGTGGCCGACGTCTACGGCGCGCCGCGCGGCCGCAGCGAGGAGCTGCTGGGGCAAGCGCTCTCCGGGCGACGCGAGCACGCGGTGATCGCCACCAAGTTCGGCGTGGACATGCAGGGCGTCAACGGCCCGGACTTCGGGGCCCGCGGCTCGCGGCGCTACGTGCGGCGGGCCGTCGAGTCCTCGCTGCGGCGGCTGAACACCGACTGGATCGACCTCTACCAGCTGCACCGGCCCGACCCCCGCACGCCGCTGGCCGAGACCCTGTCCGTGCTGGACGACCTGGTACACGAGGGCAAGATCCGCTACGTCGGGCACTGCAACCTGGCCGGCTGGCAGATCGCCGACGCGGCCTGGACCGCGCAGTCCGAGCACGTGGCCGCGCCGGTGTCCGCGCAGAACCACTACTCGCTGCTGGAGCGCGAGGTGGAGCGGGAGATCATGCCGGCCTGCGGCCGCTTCGGACTGGGGCTGCTGCCCTACTTCCCACTGGCCAACGGCCTGCTGACCGGCAAGTACCGGCAGGACGGCGAGCCGCCGCTGGGCAGCCGGCTGTCCGGCCGGGAGCGGCTGCTGGCCGAGGCGCCGTGGGACCGGATCGAGAAGCTGCGGGCCTTCGCCGAGGAGCGGGACGTGCCGATGGTGCGGCTGGCCATCGCCTGGCTGGCGGCCCAGTCGGCGGTCGCCTCGGTGATCTGCGGCGCGACCAGCCCCGAGCAGGTGCGGGCCAACGCCCGCGCCGGCGAGCTCACGCTCAGCTCGGCCGACCTGGACATGCTCGACGAGATCTGCCCGCCGGGTCGTCGCTGAGTGTGATGCTTGTCATCCCCCGGTAGGACGCCGGAACGGCACCTGCGGCCGACGCGGCGGCGAGCCGCCCGCGCGCACCCTGGTTGACATGGAAATTCTGCTGTTTGCCGGGCTGTTCGCGGGCGGTGCGCTGGTGCTGTCCCTGCCGCTGCTGGTGATGCTGCGGCTGCTCCAGGATCCCGCCGACCGACACGACGTCTGATCGATCCAGCAAGTTAGCCTCGCCGAATGCAGATCTCTGACAACGCGGCGATCGTGACCGGTGGGGCTTCCGGGCTGGGTGGGGCGACCGCGCGGGCGCTGGCCGCCCGCGGCGCCCGGGTGTTCGCACTCGACCTGCCCAAGGCCGTCGCCAACGCCGAGGCCGTCGACGGCGTCACCTACGTCGAGGCGGACGTCACCAGTCCCGAGCAGGTGCAGGCCGCGGTGGACACCGTGGTCGCCGCCGGGGCGCCGCTGCGCATCACGGTCAACTGCGCCGGGGTGGGCACCGCCGGGCGGATCGTGGGCAAGAACGGCCCGCACGACCTGGACACGTACCGGAAGGTCATCGAGGTCAACCTGATCGGCACGTTCAACGTGCTGCGGCTGGCCGCCGACGCCATCGCCAAGACCGAGCCGCTCGCCGACGGCCAGCGCGGCGTCGTGGTCAACACCGCCTCGGTGGCCGCGTTCGACGGCCAGATCGGGCAGGCCGCCTACTCCTCGTCCAAGGGCGGCGTCGTCGGCCTCACCCTGCCGGCCGCCCGCGAGCTGGCCTCCTCCGGCATCCGGGTGATGACCATCGCCCCCGGCATCATCGACACCCCGATGCTGGCCGGCGTCTCCGAGGAGTTCCGCGCCGGCCTCGCCGCCGGCGTGCCGTTCCCCAAGCGCCTGGGCCGTCCCGACGAGTACGCGCAGCTGGCGGTCGCCATCGTCGAGCACGACTACCTCAACGGCGAGGTCATCCGCATGGACGGCGCGCTGCGTATGGCCCCGCGCTAGGGCCATTCAGGCCCTTGTCAAGCCTTTGACGCTGTGCAGGGGCCCTTCTTCTCGTCCACCGTCAGGGATGGCCCCTTCACAGCGTTCGATCGGGGTCAGAGGTCGCCGGCGAAGGGCAGTTCGGTCATCGCCGGCGAGCTCATCCACTCCCGCAGCGCGAGGGTGGCGTGCACGTCGTCCTCGTTGTACTCGAGCAGCCGCTGGCGCTGGGACACCTCGGCCGGCGCGCCGTCCATGCCAACCGCGTCCCGGTACCAGCGCATCGAGTTCTCGCCGCCGGCCTCCGGGTCGCGCCAGTGGAAGCCGGCGACCGGGGCGATGATCTTCAGGCCCTTGCCGTGGGCGCACAGGAACTGGTCCCGGACCACGCCGAACACGTCCACCCAGGCCGGGTCGCGGATGAAGGCGTTGACCTGGGCGACGGTCGGCACACCGGGCTTGCCGGCGAAGCGCTCGGCCGAGGACAGCAGCCAGCGGTTCTCGGCCAACTCGTTGTAGCAGTAGGCGCGGAACGTCAGGTTGTGCGCGAGGGCCTTGTCGCGCACCCGCATCAGCCAGGTCCAGAACTCGCCGAAGGACCGGGCCTCGTCATCGTCGGGCAGCGGCTCCCAGGTGACGAACGGCCGGTAGCCCTGCGGCTCGCCGATGTCCTGGCCGGTGAGCAGGCAGCCCCACATGTACGCCCCGGCGTCGCCGAAGCTCTCCATGTCGATGTCGACCTCGACGTCCGCCCGCGGCACCCGGACCTTGCGCACCCGGCGCACCACGGTCAGGTCCCGCAGCCAGGCCCGGGCCAGGATCACGGCGTCCGACAGCGGCATGCCGACCAGCGGCGTCACCAGCTTGGTGGCCGGCTCCATCGCCGCCAACTCGTCCACTGTGGACACGCCCAGCTTGCGCAGCGCGAACGCGTCCTCGCCGCGGACCACCAGGCTCACGTCGCGGGCCTCGGTCAGCGACTTCTCGCAGACCGGCCACCAAGGGCAGCTGCGGCACTCGACGATCCGGGACGGCCGCGCCAGCGGCTCCCCGCCGGACGCCGCCGCGTTGGCCACGGCCAGCCGGTCCGCGAACCGCATGTCGTACTCGGACAGCGCCGTCCGCGCGCCCGGCCAGGTCGGCGCGTCCAGGTCGTGCCAGAGCACCACGTCGGCGTCCATGCCGACGACGCCGCCGTAGGAGCGGCCGCTCGCGGCGAAGCCGGCGGCCTGGAGCATGCGCTGGGCATGCGCGAGGCGGAGCTGGTCGCGGGGCTGCGGGCGGACCTTGCGCAACGGGTCGGAGCGGATGCCGATCGGCGTCGGCTCGCTCAGCGACGAGGTGCGGGCGCCCGCGCCCGGGTCGGTGACCTTGTGCCGAACCACCAGCACCGGCACGTAGCCCGTGCTGGTCCGGACCAGCAGGTCGATGCCGCCGCGCCGGCCGCCGGCCGGGTCCCGTGGCAGCTGCGGGGCCCACACGAACGGCGCGCCGGCCGAGAGCGCGGCCACCGTGGCCCGCTCCCGATCGGCCGGCTTCGCGTCGAGCGGGATCTCCGTCCAGGCCGAGCCGGCCATCCGGGCCATCCGGTCGGCGACCGCCCGGCGGTGCGCCATCGCGTCGGCGCGGCGCTGCTCCCCGGACGGGTCCGGCTCGGCCTTGGGGGCGTCGGCCATGGTCGGGTCGTTCTCCAGGTGCACGCGCCGCCGGCAGCGGGTCACCACACCGGCGTCGAGCAGCACCGAGGACGTCACAGGGAGCAGCCTAGTTCCGCCTGCCGGGCTCCGTGTCGACGGCCGGTGGATCTCCACCTCCCGGACTAGAGTCGGCGTGTGGCACGCAACCGGTCCAAGCCCCGGCTCACCCCCGCCCGCGCCAAGAACCTCATCGGCCTGGCGAAGGTCATCGCACCGGCCGTTGTGCCCGTCGTCGCCCCTTACGCGCTGCGTGCCGCCTCGATGGCCCGCGAGGCCGTGGACAAGCGCCGCGCCCGCCGGCTCGGCATCGCCGTCGAGGATCTGGCCAACTACTCCGGCCCCGGCGGCGCGCTGCACGCTCGTATCGCCGGCGCCGCGCAGGCAGCCGCCGACCTGCGCGCAACCGAGGCTGCCTTCGCCGATTCGAGTGAAACCCGGCTGACCCAGCTCGCCGCGGCGGTCCGGGCCGCCGAGCGGATGCCCAGCGCCCGCCGGAAGGCGGCGCACAAGGCCGTCTCCCAGGAGCTGGACCGGCTGGAAGAGGACCTGCTCCGCCGCCTCGGCGTGAACTAGACGGTCCGGCGGTAGCCGGTCAGCGGCAGCAGTCGGCTCACCGCGGTGACGGTCGCGGCCGCGACAACCACGTGCATGACCAGCAGTCCGACCGTGTTGACCACGTCGGCCATGCCGGAGATCAGCAGCCCGAAGTCCGGGATGAAGCTCAGGACGACGACCACCGGCACCAGCACGCGCAGGACCGACCGCGCGTGGGCGGCGTAGCGGCGGACGGCGGCCCAGCCGATAGTGCCGGCGAGCACGCCGACCACGGTCAGCGGCGCGTAGGCGACCAGGTCGAGACCCATGCGGGTGCCATTCGGGTTCAGCGCGACCGCGCCCAGCGCGATCACGGTGTTCACGGCGATCGCGACGACCGCCGCGGCGACCAGGCCGAGCACGACACGAACGGTCGAGGTGTCGGCCTGCGGGTGGACCTGAGTGCTCATGACCGGACTCCCTAGAAGTGGATAGCTTCAATCCGTTTCTGCCGACGACGGTAGCAGCAGAAGCGGATAGACGCTATCCGCATGGACAGCTCTGATCCGTTTGACAGCTACGATGGGGCCATGGACGCCTCGAAACCGTTGCGACGGGACGCCGAGCGCAACCGCCAGCGCATCCTGGCGGCGGCGAACGCGCTGGTCGCGGAGGTGGGCCTGGACGTGACCCACAACGACATCGCCCGCGCCGCCGAGGTCGGCGTGGGCACCGTCTACCGGCGCTTCCCGGACCGGCAGGAGCTCATCGACGAGCTGTTCGACCAGCGGGTGGACCGGATCATCGCGCTGGTCGACGAGGCGCTGGAGATCGACGACCCGTGGCAGGGCCTGTGCGCGTTCCTCGCCGGCAACCTGGAGCTCCAGGCCGGCGACAAGGGCCTGAAGGACCTCATGCTCGGCGACGGCCGGGCCACCGAGCTGGCGCAGCGCGCCCAGCGCCGGATCGGCCCGGCCGTGCGGGAACTGGTCGAGCGCGCACACGCCTCCGGGCAGCTGCGCCCGGACGTCGGCGTCGAGGACTTTCCCCTGGTCCAGGAGATGGTCGGCGCGGTGCTGGAGCACTCACGGCGCATCGACCCGAACCTGTGGCGGCGGGCGCTCGCCCTCGTGTTGGACGGCTATCGGGCCGACGCCCAGCAGCGGGAGCCGCTGCCGGGCGCCACGCCCACGCCGGAACAGATCGAGCAGGTGCTGAGCGCGCCTCGCTAGGCGTTGCTGTTGGGCACGTCCTTGCTGGTCACGAAGCCCTGCTTGACCAGCCAGTCGCGGGCGACGTCGGCCGGGTCCTTGCCCTGCACGTCGACCTGGGCGTTCAGCTCCTGCATGGTCTGGTTGTCCAGCTTGGCCGAGACCGGGGCCAGCACCTGCTCGATCTGCGGGTGCGCGGCCAGCACGCTGGAGCGCACGGTCAGCGCCGCGTTGTACTGCGGGAAGAAGTGCTGGTCGTCGTCGAGCACGGTCAGGCCCAGCGACAGGATGCGGGCGTCGGTGGTGAACACCTCGCCCCAGTTGCAGGCCTGAGCGTCCTTGGTGGCCTGGTAGACCGCGCCGGTGCCGAGGATCTTCACGTTCTGCGAGGGGATGCCGTACTTCTTGGTCATGCCCGGGAAGCCGTCGTTGCGGCTGGCGAACTCGGTCTCCAGGCAGAACGTCACCGCCGACGGGTCCACCTTGGCCAGCCCGGACAGGGTGTGCACGTTGTACTTCTTGATCACGTCCGCGTTGGCCGCGATGGCGTACTTGTCGTTGACCGGGGACATGGCGACCCAGCTGACGCCGTTGGCCTTGTCGGCCTCACGCACCTTGTCGAACTGCTCCTTCGGGTCGACGATCACGTCGTTGTGCCCGAGGTAGCTGATCCACGCCGTGCCGGTGTACTCCCAGGTCATGTCGATCTGGCCGGCCAGCAGGGCGTTGCGGGCCGAGTTGGAGCCCTGGATGTTGGTCAGGTCGCTGATCTCCGCACCGGCCGCCGACAGGGCCAGCTCGGCGATATAGCCCAGCACGATGTTCTCGGTGAAGTCCTTGGACCCGACGGCCAGCTTCACCCCGGACAGCACCGGTTTGATCGAGCCCGGGCCGACCGCCACCGGCACGGTCGAGCCGGAGCTCAGCCCACAGCCCGTGAGCAGCGTCCCGACCAGGGCCAACGCCACCAGCTTCCTCGCCCGAAACTTCGTCACCGCAGCCCCTTCGGTCCGAGAAACTCCTCCGCCAGCCCGCCGAGCCAGTCCACGAGCAGCGCCAGCGCCATGGCCAGCACCGCGCCGACCACCAGCACCGAGTAGCGGGCCAGCTTGTCGCCGGTGTCGATCAGCACGCCGAGACCGCCGCCGGCGACGAAGAAGGCCAGCGTCGCGGTGCCCACGGCCAGCACCAGCGAGGTGCGCAGGCCGGCCAGGATCAGCGGCACGGCCAGCGGCAGCTCGATGCGCCGCAGCACCGTCGAGGGCGACATGCCGATGCCCCGGCCGGCCTCGATCAGCGTCGGGTCGACCTGCCGGATACCGACGATGGTGTTGCGCAGCACCGGCAGCAGTGAGTACAGCGCGATCGGCAGCGCCGCGATCCAGAACCCGGTGCTGGCCGTGACCAGGAAGAACAGCACCATCAGGCCGATCGCCGGGGCGGCCTGCCCGATGTTGGCCAGGGTCAGCACGACCGGCGCGGCGAACCGGGCCCAGCGCCGGGTCAGCACGATGCCCAGCGGCACGCCGACCAGCACCACCACCGCCGTGACGGCCACCGCCAGCAGCAGGTGCTGCCAGGTCAGGTCGAGCAGCGTGGGGAAGTTGATGTTGCGTTGCTCGATGTCGTCGAGCTGCCGGGTGCTCTCCCACACCAGCACGCCCGCGACCACCGCGAGCACCACGACCGGCTGGGCGAACAGCCGGATCCGATCGGCCCGGTCAGGCATGCTCGTGCTCCTCACGCAGCTTGCGGACGACGTCCATCACGGTGTCGATGCCGACCGCGCCGACGTATTCGCCGCGGGTGCCGACCACCGGCACCGAGCCGCCCTCGGTGAGGATCGCCTCCAGCGCGTCCTGGAGCGTGGACTGGCGGCTGACCTGGTCGTTCACCGGCCGGCCGACCGTGCCCAGCGGCCCGTTGTTGAGATCGCGCAGGTGCACCCAGCGCTTGGGCCGCTTCCGGTTGTCCAGCACCAGCGCGTACTTCCGGTTGGCGGCGTCGAGCCGGGCCCGGACGTCCTCGGGCCGCTCGTCGAGCGTCGCCGTCACGGCGTCGTCCAACTCGACGTCCCGGACTCGCAGCAGCGTCAGCTGCTTGAGCGAAGCCCCGGCGCCGACGAAGCCGGCCACGGTGTCGTTGGCCGGGGCGGCCAGGATCGCCTCCGGGGTGTCGAACTGGAGGATGCTCGACCGGGGCCCGAGCACGGCGATCCGGTCCCCCAGCTTCACCGCCTCGTCGAAGTCGTGGGTGACAAACACGATGGTCTTGTGCAGCTCGGACTGCAGCGACAGCAGCTCGTCCTGGAGATTGCCGCGGGTGATCGGGTCCACCGCGCCGAACGGCTCGTCCATCAGCAGCACCGGCGGGTCGGCGGCCAGCGCCCGGGCCACCCCGACGCGCTGCTGCTGCCCGCCGGACAGCTGGCGCGGGAAGCGGTCGCGGAACTCGCCCGGATCCAGCCCGACCAGGTCCAGCATCTCCTCCACCCGGCTCGCGGTCTTCGGCTTCGGCCAGCCGAGCAGGCCCGGGACCAGACCGATGTTCTGGCCGACGGTCAGGTGCGGGAACAGGCCGGCCTGCTGGATCGCGTAGCCGATGCCGCGGCGCAGCTCGTCGGCGTCGAGCGAGAGCGCGTCCCGGCCGCCGATGGTGATGCGGCCCGAGGACGGCTCGATCAGCCGGTTGATCATCTTCATGGTGGTGGTCTTGCCGCAGCCGGACGGCCCGACGAAGACCACGATCTCGCCGGCCGCGATGGTCATGCTGAAGTCCTCGACGGCCGCCTGCTTGCCGCCGGGATAGCGCTTGGTGACGTTATCGAGCTCGATGTCGACGGCCTGCTGCTCAGTCACGGATGCCCCTCGATGTGGTCAGCCGGCCGACGAGCACGTACACGCCGTCCAGCAGCAATGCGATCACGATCACGCCGATGGTGCCGACCAGCGCGAGGTCGACGGCGTTGACGCTGCCCACCCGGGACAGCCCACTGAAGATCAGGTTGCCCAGGCCGGGTCCCTTCACGTACGCGGCGATGGCCGCGATGCCCATCAGCAACTGGGTGCTGACCCGCATGCCGGCGAGGATCGCCGGCCAGGCCAGCCGCAGCTCGACGAGCGTCAGCACGCGCACCCGGCCCATGCCGATGCCGCGGGCCGCGTCCACCACCGCCGGGTCCACCCCGTTCAGCCCGACCACCGTGTTCCGCACGATCGGCAGCAGCGCGTAGAGCACGAGCGCGACCATCGTCGGCGGCACGCCCAGGCCCAGCACCGGAATGAGCAGGCCGAGCAGCGCGAACGACGGAATGGTCAGGATCGCGCTGGTCAGCGCGGTGGCCACGGCCGAGCCGGCGGGACTTCGATAGACCGCGACGCCCAGACCCACACCGAGCACGGTGGCGAGCAGCGTGGCCTGAACCACGGCGCTGGCGTGCAGGTAGGAGTCCATCAGCAGGGCCTGCCAGCGAGCGGTCACGTACGTCCACAAACCCATGACACCGGGTACCCAAATGGAGCAGCGATAAACCACCATTCGGAACGGCCACCCTCACCCCTTACGCTCAGCGACGTGTCCCGACGGCAGCAGCTCTCCGGCCCCGTGCGCTTACTGCGCGGCGCCATGCTGGCCGTCAGCTCCACGACACTGGCCATCACGGCGCACGGCGTGGCCGGCGGCGGCTGGCCCGAGACGCTGCCAGTGCTGCCGTTGAGCCTGCTCATCGCGTTGGCCGGCACGGCGCTGGCCGACCGCTGGCGCAGCGGCTGGACGATCATCGGCGCCCTCGGGATGGCCGAGCTCGCCCAACACGTGCTGCTGTCGGTGATGCACGGCGACGCGGTGCTCGGCTCCGGCCTGATGACCTGTGCGCACCTGGTCGCGCTGCTGCTGACCGCCGTGCTGCTGGCCAAGGCCGACGCCGCAATCGTCGCGGTCGCCGGCGCGGTCCGCCGGCTGCTGCCGCGCGTGCCGTCCTTCCCCCATCCCGACCGGGCTCTTGTCGCCCCGGTCGTCTTCCGACCGGCCGACCATGTGCTCGACGTGCTGTTCCGTCGGTCGCTCGGCCGCCGCGGCCCCCCGGTTCTCTCCTGAATTCCCCCACACCCCAGTCATTTCTCATTCAGGAGAGAACACACCCATGTCCACAACCCGCTTCGCCCTGCGCGCCGGCGGCGTGCTCGCCGTTGCCGGCGCCGTCGCGCTGGTCACCGCCCCCGGCGCGTTCGCGCACGTCACCGCCAACGTCACCACCGCCGTCCAGGGCAGCTACTCGGTGATCACCTTCCGGGTGCCCAACGAGGAGGACAACGCCGGCACGGTGAAGCTGCAGGTCACCTTCCCCGACTCGTACCCGATCCCGGGCGCGTCGGTGCGGCCGGTGCCGGGCTGGAAGTCCCAGATCGACGTCGAGCCGCTGCCCTCGCCGGTCAAGGAGAACAACCTGGACGTGAAGAAGGCAGTCAAGACGATCACCTGGACCGCCGACGCCGGCACCCGGATCAACCCCGGCGAGTTCCAGGAGTTCGCCGTGTCGGCCGGGCCGCTGCCCGACGACACCGACGAGCTCCAGTTCCCGGCCGTGCAGACCTACGACAACGGCGTGGTGGTGAACTGGACCGACGCGCCGCCGGCGGCCGGGCAGAAGGAGCCCGAGCACCCGTCGCCGTCGATCAAGCTGCAGACCAAGGCCAACGCCCCCGGGGCGATGGACATGTCGGCCATGGGCGCGACCGGCGGCGTCACCGACACCGCGTCGAGCACCGCGGTCTCGGACAACACCGCCCGCTGGCTGGGCGGCGCCGGCCTGCTGGTCGGGGCCATCGGCGTCGGTTTCGGGGTGGGCGCGGTGCTGCGCAGCCGGCGACCGGCGACCGCGACTGTCACTGCTGCCAAGGAAGACGAGGGCAAGTCGGAGTGAAGCGGCTGCTGGCGTGCCTGCTGCTGGCCGGCGCGGGAATGGTCGGCCTGGCCGGGCCGGCGTTCGCGCACAACGTGCTGGTCGGCAGCGACCCGAAGGACGGCAGCTCGATGGAGGCTGGTCCGTCGACCGTGAGCCTCACCTTCGACCTGCCCATCCAGCAGGGTGACTTCGACGTGATCACCGTGACCGGGCCGAACAACACCCGCTGGGAGGCCGGCCCGGCCAAGGTGGACAGCAACGTGATCAGCGCGCCGGTGCGGCCGCTGGGCGCGGCCGGGCAGTACACCGTCGGCTACCGGATCCTGTCCGCCGACGGCCACCCGGTGTCCGGCGCGGTGAAGTTCACCCTGACCAAGGCTGGCACCGGCACGCCGGCGACGCCGACCGCCGCCTCCGACGCCCAGGCCTCGACCGGCGGCTCCGACGGCTCCGTGCCGGTGTGGCCGTGGATCGTCGGCGGTGTCGTGCTGCTCGGCGCCGGCGTGTTCGTCGCGCTGCGCATGGGTCGGGCGCCGGAGGACAGCTCGAAGTGACCACTGCCCGGACCATCGCGCGGCCCAACTACGGGCTGGCCGTCGGCCTGCTGCTGGCGGCCCTGGCTGGCGCGCTGATCGGGACCTCGCTCACCGGCGAGACCCCGGTGCCCGGCGTCGCCGAGCCCGGCGCGATGGTCCGGTTCGGGCTGCCCGCGGTGCGGGTGCTGCTCGACGTGTCCGCGCTGGTGACGGTCGGGCTGAGCGTGCTGCCCATGCTGCTCGGCTTCGACCGTCCCAAGCAGACCGAGCCCGTGCTCAACCTGGCCCGGCGGGCGGCCGTGGTCAGCTCCGCCGCGTGGGCCGTCACCGCCCTGCTGTCCCTGGTGTTCGCCGCCGCCGACCTCCGCCCCGGCGAGATCCCCACCGTCGGCACCGTGGTCGAGTACGTCTCCACCATCGGCGCCGGCCAGGCCCTGGTGATCAGCGCCGTGATCGCCCTGGTCTATCTGCTGTTCGCCGTGCTGGCCCTTCGCCACGGCGAGAAGGTCCCGGCCGAGCTGCGGATCGTGCTGTCCGTGTTCGGCCTGCTGCCCATTCCCGTCACCGGCCACGCGTCCAACTTCGGGCTGGCCTGGGGCGGGCACGGCCTCTCCATGGTCTCCATGGAGCTGCACGTCATGGCGGCCGCCGGCTGGACCGGCGGCCTGCTCGCCCTCGGCGTGCTGCTGCTGGCCAACCGCTCCCTGCTGGCCCGGGCCCTGCCCAAGTTCTCCAAGCTGGCCACCGTCTGCCTGATCGCCGTCGGCGTCACCGGCCTGGTCAACGCGGCCATCACCCTGGTCGAGACCCCCGGCGTCAGCATCTGGACCGGCCTGTTCGTCACCCACTACGGCTGGATCGTGCTCGGCAAGATCGCTTGCTTCGCCGCCCTCGGCCTGCTCGGCGCCAACATCCGCTTCCGCCTGATGCCCCTGGTCGAGCAGCACCAGCGCATCCCGGCCCTGGCCGGCTGGTTCACCTTCGAGATCGCCGTGATGGGCCTGGCCTACGGCCTCGCGGTGGTGCTCACCCGGGCCCCGGTGGTCTGACCCGCGATTGCCCGCCTACCCGAGGTTGGCCAGGGCGGTGTCCCGGATCGCCTGGTCGACGTCGGCGTGGGTGATGCCGAGGGCGGCGCCGGCGACGTCGAGATCCACATACGCCTCGGCGGCGTGCAGCCGGCTGATCTTCGCGGTGTGGAAGCCCGGGCGAACGCCCTGCCGACGCCGCTGCACCGCGCGCAGGTGGAAGAGCACAGACACCTCCGCGGCGCTGAGCCGCCACACCCGCTCGGGCGAACAACCGGCGGCCGCGGCGAGTCGACGAAGCAGATCCGCCCAGGTCAGGTTGGCGGTCGCGATCGGATAGTCGCCGTCGACCCGCTTCTCCAGCGCGGCCACCGCGGCGTCGGCGACCTCGGACACCGCCGCGACGGCGGTTCCACCGGGATAGACCAGCGGGTCCTTGCCCTCCAGCA
The DNA here is from genome assembly GCF_018263855.1 of Kutzneria sp. CA-103260. Taxonomy (GTDB): domain Bacteria; phylum Actinomycetota; class Actinomycetes; order Mycobacteriales; family Pseudonocardiaceae; genus Kutzneria. Next base: position 8,729,165 of record NZ_CP073318.1, read on the forward strand.
TCCGCTGCACGAAGGGATCGAGGGACGACGGTCGGCCCGGTGTCGCACCGAGCACGTAGGGAAGTTCGAGCACAGTCAGCGACATGGCGTCGCCGGCGGCCTGGTGCGCCTGACGGCTCTGGTCGACCCGGCTCTGGATGTACGGGCTGCCCTCGAGCAGGTGGAGTTCGGGATGCAGCCGGCTCAGCGTCGCGTAGTAGCTGCCCAGCAGGACGGCCCGGTCGCACACCGCGTTGCGGCCGGCCGTCAGCAGGCGCACCACCGGCTCGATGTTCGCGGCCCGGTAGCAGGCCGACGTGTCGGCCTTGAGCGGGGAGTAGACCGCCGCGGCCGCCCCGTAGACGATTCCGTCGCGATCCGCGACGAGATCGGCCAGCTCGCGGTCGGAGATCTTCTGGATGTCGCCGATGTGCACCGTGGCCGCCGGCGAAAGGGAGTCGGCCCGGCTCCGGGCGAGAACCGACACCTCATGTCCCAGGGCGACGAGCTTGTTCACGACGTGATGGCCGACGAAGCCGGTGCCACCGACGATCAAGACCTTCAAGAAACATCCCCTTCTTCAGCGGTGAGCACCCGCTCGCGCACGGCGTTGAGCACCTCGGGAACGACCGGCGAGCCGAAGCGCATGGCGGAGACGAGCAACCAGTGCCGGGCCTCGTGATCCAGCGCGCTGACCGCGTGCCGCCGGGCGACGACGTCGACGACGCTGTCGGGCATCGGCCGTTTCGCCAGATAAGCCTCGCTGCCGACCGCGAGGACAACGGCGTCGACGACGGCCGCCACGTCGTCGCCGTCGAGACCGCGCTCGCGGGCGAGCCTCTCCGCCAGCTCACCCACGTCGGCGGAGACGTATCGCCGAAACGCCTGCAGAAAGTCGGCGAGCTCGATTATCCGTCGATGAAGATTCCACGTCGCGTGCAGCCGCAGACAGTCCGCGATTCTCGACCTGGCCGGACTGAGCGCAACGCTCGGCAGCGCCTGCCACAGCGTCGACCACAACGGATACAGGCGGCAGCAGGCGACGCGGTACTGCCACCACAATTGGACGTGGTGCAGCAGCTCGCGGACCGGCCGCAGGCGAGGACTGGTCATGAGCACGGAATAGACCCCGGTCGCGCACAGGCCGACCATCGTGCCGACGCCGGCGACCGCGAGCGGCGGACCTTCCACCGACGCCTCCGGCCAGGGCAGCGGGTCGAGGTCCGGCACCAGCAGCGCGACCTGGTAGACGAGCACATGGAGCTGTACCGCGGCCGAGATGAACGCCCCCAGCGCGTAGGCGCCCAGCGCGATCGACAACCACCGGATCGACGCCGCCTTGCGGGCCCAGCGCAGGCTGACCCGAGTGAGGTCCTGTAGCGGGTAAATGAGGTAGACGGCCAGAATGAGCCAGGCTATGGGGCCGACGACCGTGTCCGGTGATCCGCCCGCCGTGTAACGTCCCTGCGGGCCGAAATCGAATTCCCGCGAATGCGGGGCCAGCGCGAACAGAAAAACGAGAATCGCACCCGCACCCAGCAGAGCCGTGAGGTGGCGCAGCATCTGCCGGGCCGCGACCGCTGACGCGTCCACCGTGAAATGCATATAGCACAGCATGAGGTACAGGCAGAGCATGCCGAGGATGTTCTCGAGCGGCCAGGTGACGTTCACGCCGCCGAACACCAACAACGCCGACACGTCGGGAACTCGGACGAGCGAGGCGACGAAGGAGAAGACCGCCCCCGCGCCCAACGCCCGCAACTGCGGTGTGCGGCCACCCTGGACGACCCGGTGCAGCACCGTGATCACCGCGATGAGCGAGGCGATCAGGCCGACGACCACCGCGAGGGACGCGTTCACGGCTGGTCACGTACCCGCCGCGCGGGACGCAGGGTCGAGGTGAACCGGGCGATCACGGCCAGGTCCGAGGGGTCGGGCGGCGAGATCGGGTGAATGAGCTGGGTTTCCGCCACCCGCAGGGCCAGGGTGGTCGCGAACCGCTCGGCGGCCTGTTCCTGCTCGTCGACGTACCCGGTCTGGCCGCCGCAGTTCAACCGGCACAGACCGGCCCGGACGGTGCGACGGACCACGTCGGGGTGCAGGTCCGGCAGCAGGGCGGACATCAGGCGGAACTGGAGATCGTCGAGGTCCTCGGCCGAGAGATGCCCGAGGACCATGTGCGCGACCTCGTGGAAGACGGCCTGCCGCTGGACGGCCTGCGGCGCGGTGTCGTCGTAGACGACGCAGTCGAGCGTCGGCGCCTGCACCCACAGTCCGGAGAAGGGCGCCGGCCCGTCGGGCACCACGGTCGAGAACGGGATCAGACACACTGGGCGGCCACGGAATTCCGCCAGTCCCGCGATGAATTCGTCGAGGTCGGTGCCCACGGGGACGGCGGCGAGCAGACTCCGCACCGCCCTCGTCAGCTGTTGTCGACGGCGTAGTCCGGACAACCACGATGTGAAACGCAACGGATCCCCCCAGGGTTTCGTGGTGACACGACCACGAGCGGCTGTTCGAAGTTAGTAATCGGCGGTCATGGGGAGTCGGGTCCGCCCGTCTGCCTCGCGTTCTGCGTCCGCACGTGGCGGAGCACGGCGGCGATCGCGCCGAGCGAGGCGTTGTCGGCCAGCACCTGGGCCGACAGATGGCGGGCGGCCACCGGCAGGTAGTCGGCGAGCAGGTCGAGCTGCTCGTCGATGCGGGCGATGACCTTGGCGTCGGAGGTGGTGAGGTACTCGGCCGGCACGCCGAAGTACTCCGCGAGGGCCCGCAGCAGCTTGAGTCCGGGATCGTCCTCGGACCCGTCCCGCAGGCGGCTGATCTGCGCCGCGTCGACGCCGATCGCGGCGGCGACCGCGTCATCGGTGAACGGGGGGTTCGACAGGCCGGCCGGGCGCACCTTCTCGAACAGGGTGTTCACCCGGTCCCGCACGCTGCGCTGCTTGAGATACAGCGGCAGGTCGCCGACGGGAATCTCGTCCTTCACCAGGTAGATCACGTCGACACCGAAGAAGTCGGCCAGCCGCTGGATCAGCTTGAGGTTCGGGTTGTCCCGCTGGCCGTAGCGGAGCTGGGTGACATACGTGTCGGTGGATCCGATCGCGCGGGCGACCGCGCTGTGGCTGTACTCCGTCCGACGGCGGGGCGCGTGCGCATTGCCGGACGCGGCCACGTCGCGCGCGTGCTGATGGTCGGACACGGGGCGCGTCTGCCGCTCGAACAGCGCGTGGATCTTCGCCGCCAGCGGTCCGTGCTCGCCGTCGGCATCCCGGCTTGGCATGTGGCCCCCTCGTTCGCTGACCTGCGCCGAGCCTAACTGAGCTACCAGCACCCTGGATACCGTGGTGGTAACCAGTTCAGCGGCCCGGCGTCACTGTCGGCGACCGTGAGACGTCGGCCGCAATACCCTCCCTGCCCCATCATCAGGTGCGTGAACTGGCCACTTACGACCAGAAGGCACACCTGGACATCCGGTCGGGACAGTCACGGACCGGCGACAAGGCGCGCATCTGCCCACAGTCCCGACTGCTCCATTCGGGTTTCGTCCAACTCGTAACACTGTTATGAGTTGGAACTGCGAGATGCTGGGCTGGCCGCGTCAAGCGGCGTGTTACCTCGCCGTGGAGCTCGTGCTGGCGCCCAAGGGGGGAGGAGGCGAGCAGTGGAGAAGTCCGCAGTGGCCGCACCTGGTGCGCGCCGTCGCGGTCGCGTCTCCAGGTCCCGCCTCCACAGTCAGCGTGATCCACGATCAGCGGCACACCCCATGCCGCTTGATCGTGTTGCCATGGCGAGGTGGACCGTCGACCGAGAGTTCCCCGTTCTGGTCGACGACTCGGGCCCGTCTGCGCACTCCCCAGCAAAGCCCCCGCGCAGGCGGGCCCGCTTCCGCACGTGGGCCTAGAGCTCGGCGGCTTCCCGGGCGGCGGCCTCCGCCTCCTCGTCCAGACCGATCTCGATGTAGTAGCCGCTCAGGGTGGCCAGCGCGACGGCCAATCCGCCACGCTGGCCGGGATCGTCGGCGGCGACGAGCCGCCAGGTCTCCACGGCTTCCTCGGTCAGGGCAACGGCGTCGGGATAGCGGGCGTGATCGTGGTAGGCGACGCCCAGTGCGGTCAGGGCCGTGGCGAGGTCAGCCAGGTGCGCCGGGTCCTCGGCCGCCCGCGCCCGGCACTTCTCGACCGTCTTCTCCAGTTCCGTGACTGTCTCCACGTCCATGCCGGCCTCCCCGGAACGGATCATAAATCGCCGGCGGCGGCCGTCATCCCGGATAGCAGGGACTCAGGCGGCGCTGCCGGCCAGCAGCACGGCGGCGACCTGCTCGGGATCGTCGCTCATGGGCACGTGACCGCAGCCGGGCAGCGACAGGTGCCGGGCGTCGGGCAGCGCCCGGCGGGCACGTTTGGCCTGGTAGGGCGGCAGCATGGCGTCCTTGGTGCCCCAGGCGACGGTGATCGGGATGTCGTCGGGGATCTGCTCGGCGAACGGGGTGCCCTCCCGCACGATGAGCTTGTACGAGGGCCAGGCGATCTTGAACGCCTCGAAGTCGCCGAGGGCCTGGCCGGGTTCGAGCCGGCTGGGGCGAGCGACGATGGCGGCGTACATCAGCCCGCGGCCGGCGGTGTGATGCACGAGCCGGGGCACGGCCGGTTCGAGGGCCCGGCCGATGCCGCGCATGGTGCCGAACACGGCCCGGGTGTAGGCGAAGTCCCAGTTGGCGCGCCAGAAGCCGGCGGGCGACAGCGCGGTCACCGAGCGGACGGCGCCCAGCGCGGCCAACTCCAGGGCCAGGCGGCCGCCGAGCGAGTTGCCGGCGACGTGCGGGCGGGGCACGCCGATCCGATCGAACAGCTGGACCAGCTCGTCGAGGGTCTGAGCCAGGGCGGTGCGGCCGTCCCGGGCCAGCGGCCCGGACTCACCGTGCCCGGGCAGGTCGATGAGGATCACCTCGCGGTGCGGACTGAGCAGGTCCACCACCGGTGCCCAGGCCTGCCGCCGATGGGTGACGCCGTGCAGCAGGACGAGCGGAGCGCCGGAACCGACGCGGTCGTAAGCCAGGCTCACCAGACCCACCTCCCGATAACCTACTGGCAGTAAGAATACCTTTCGGTAACTCGATTGCCAGAGCCCGATAGCGTGGATCGTGTGTCCCCCTCAGCCGAGTCGATGCTCCGCGAGGCCAAGGAAAACGGCCTCGACCTGCTGGATCAGCACGAGGTCGACCAGTCCGGCTGGGACTACCTGGTGCTGCACGCGACCGCGGTCGACGGCACGAGATGGATCCTGCGGGCGCCCCGCCACACCGACGGCCTCTATCTGCCGGCCGAGGGGCGGCTGCTCGACCACGTCCGGCCGCTGCTGCCGGTCGCGGTCCCGGACTGGCGGATCAGCACCGACACGCTGATCGCCTACCCGCGGCTGCCGGGTGTGCAGGCCGACGAGTTCTGGTCACCGACCGACGACCTGCTCGGACGCACCATCGCGATCCTGCACGCCCTGCCGACCGAGCCGGCGCAAGCGCTTGGCGTCCCCGTGTTCGATCCCGACCGGCAGCGGCAGTGGATCGCCGACCTGGTGGAGCAGGCGCGGGCCGAATACGTCATCGCGGACGAGCGGCTGCGCCGCTGGCAGGACTGGCTGGACGCGACCGGCCGCTGGCCGCGGGCCATGGTGCTGGCCCGGGGCGACCTGCACCCGCAGCACCTGCTGGTCGACGGCGGCCGGCTGGTGGGGCTGATCGACTGGGCGGACGCGACGATCAGCGACCCGTCGATGGACTTCGTGGACCCGTACGCCTATCTGTCGCCGGCGGTCTTCGAGCGGCTGCTGGCCGACTACGAACGGCACGGCGGGCACGTCTGGCCGGGCATGCGGGAGCACATCGCGCTGCGCGCGTCACTCGAACCGGTGATCAGCGGCCTGTACGGACTCGAAACGGGCCGGGCCGACCTGATCGACAAGGCCCGGGCGGATCTCAGTCGCGCTCAGTGAAGGCGGCGGACGGCGTGGCCCGCAGCTCGCCGAGCCGGTCGAGCACACCGTGCCCACGGCGGTCGAGCTCGCGGCGGTCGATCCAGCCGGCGGCGTAGTGCCGGTAGGCCTGGGACAGCATGACCAGTTCGGCGAGGTAGTCGGCGGAACGGCGGCGGCGGCCCTCGGGCAGCGCGGTGAGCAGCGGCAACTGACTGTCGACGACCTCGTCGAGCAGTTGCGCCGTACGCAGCGCACGCCGGGTGCGCCACCCCCGCCACGCGAACATGCGCGTCCCCGCCTGGCCCTTCACCGTCGCAGTCCACCTCACAGCGTCGCCCACTACACGATGCCTGTGACGTCGTACCGGTCCGGCACCGCGTTACCGGGATGTGACGCTACCGGTAAGGGACCCACCTGGTGAAGGTGTCGCCGACACGAACCGAGCGAAGTCGGCGGCGCAGCTCGGAGCGGATGTTGGGGTTGCTGCGGGCAATCGGCAGCACGGCGGCGGTGAGCTTGAGCTCACGCACCTCGCGCAGCACGGCGAAACCATCCCACCGGGTGACGTCGAAGCCGTAGGCCTCGGCCAGGATCGCGTGCTTGTTCACGGTGTGGTGGAAGCGCAGCTGGCCGACGGCGATCGGCACCAGGTCCCACTCGCGCGGCCCGACGCAGGTGGTGTCGAAGTCGCACAGCACCGTGCCGCCCGGGGTGGTGATCAGGTTGCCCAGGTGCGCGTCGCCGTGCACCACGCCCGGCGGCAGCTCGTAGCGCACCTCGGCCAGCCGGGTCTCCACGTCGTCGCACCGGCGCAGCAGGAACTCCACGTCGTCGGGGTCCCAGCCCTCGGCGTCGCGGATCCGCCGGCGCAGGTCGTCGATCGGGTTCCACTCCGGCAGGTTGGCGTCCTCGACCGGGATCTCGTGCATCTGCCGCAGCAGGTCGGCCAGCTCGACGGCGGTCGGCTCGTCGCCGGTGTCGGGCACCTCCTGCCAGAAGGTCAGCGAGTGCTCGCCGATGTGCAGCGGCTGGCGCACGTCGGGCAGCAGCTCGACGGCCGGCACGCCGTAGTCGGACAGCAGCTGGGCGGCGTTCACCACGTTGTCGGCCCGGTGCCGAAGGCCCGGGGTGAGCACGATCCGCACCACGACCGGGTGGCGGGCCAGCCGGAAGACAGCGTTGTTCACGAACCGGATCAGTTCTGCACCGGTCGCGTCCAGCCCGACTTCCGCGCACGCCTGACCGAGGACGGCACGTAGCCGATCCGCGGTGGAGCGTCCGTCCGACAACGAGGCAGTCACTTGGTCATACCGTCCGATACACCTTGATCCGCTCGGCGAGGTCGAGCGCCGCCGAGTTGTTCTTGCGTCGAGCGGCCTCGATCTGGAGCGGCATCAGCCGGTCCGCGATCCGCTTGGACTTGATCGACTCGCCCAGCTTCATGGCGCTGTGGCCGATCTTCACGCCCTGGTCCACGTCGCCGACGCGCATGTGGTTCTCCGCCAACATGGAGAGCCCGAAGACGTGGGTTCGTTGCATGTTGCTCTCGTAGCCCTCGGTGCACTTGATCAGCTCGTTCACCGCGAGCGGCGCGTACTTGACCCGGTTGTCGTCGAACTTGCTCAGCGCCGACAGGGCCGAGCCGATCATCCCGTGCAGGTCGTTGACGTCGAAGAACTTGACCCAGCTGGGCGCTTCCTCGCTCTGCGCCCGCTCGAACTCGTCGCGGGTGCGGCTGATCATGCGCTGCACCTGGTCGGGCCGGTCCAGCATGCCGTAGGCCCACGCCTCGTTGGCGCACAGCACCGCGACGGTGAGCGCGGAGCCGGACTCCTGGGCGGCGATCTGGCCCAGCTGGAACATCTTCAGCGCCTCGCCGGCGGCGTCGTTGTGCAGGTAGACCCGGCCCATCCGGTACAGGATGTTGGCCACCAGGCCGTTGTCGCCGCCCATCTTGGCCAGCTCCAGCGCCTTGGCGAAGTGCGTGCGGGCCGAGTCCAGCAGGCCGGTGTCGAACGAGGTCCAGCCGGCCAGGCTGTGCATGTCGGCGACCGCCTTGAACAGCCGGTGCTTCACCGGCTCGGCCGCCTCCACCTCCAGCAGCTGGCGGGTCCAGGACAGCTGGGCGACCACCGCGTCCCGGCAGAACCCGCCGCCGTACTGGTAGTCCAGCGAGCGCAACGCCCTGGTCGCGGCCTCGATCTGCCGCACGTCGGTGGTGCCGATCCGGTTCGGCGTCGGCGTCTGGGCCGCGGTCGGCACCCAGGCTCCGCTGTCCGGACCCAGCACCTGGGCGCCCATCGTGACGGAGGCCGCGTGCTGCAGGAAGCGCCGCCGCTTGACCTCCTCGTCCTCCCGCTGCTCGGCCTCATCGACCGAGCCGGCGACCTTGAGGGCCGTCGTCTCGTCGTAGGCCAGGCCCATGTAGCCGCGAGGCACGCCGAGCCCGTCGGCAATGCGGGCCAGCACGTCGTAGGCCATGACCTGGCGACCCTTGAGGATCTCCGAGACCTCGGACTGGGACTGGCCGGTCAGCGCGGCGATCTGCCGCTGGGACACGCCAACGCGGCGCAGCTGCCGGTACACCGAGCTCACGTCTCGGTTGGCCAGCGCGTCGCGCATCTCCTGGCGCTCCCAGTTGTCCGGCGTAACGGGCGAGCTCTGGGAACCGACGGTGTTCAATTGCGCCCCCTCACGGTCCGTTGGGCGTCATTCGAAGAGTAAGGGCTGCTCCGCCCGGCCGAGAAGGGCTGATCGGCGAGGCTGATCGGTCGCACCGAACCCCGGTGACCGTTCATCGTGCCGCTCCCACCGATCAGCGCTGTGACGCCCCACAACGTTTGATGTACGCGCAATCTAGTTTTCCGTAAGCGGCCGCACACGGAGGGACACAGCAAGTGGAACTGATCGGACGAGTCCAGGGGATGACCCGGGAGACCCTCGCCGAGCAGGCTGCGGGCTGGTCCGACGGGCGGCGCGCATGGCAGATCCACTGCCGCGATGTGGTGAACCGGGAACGGTGCCTCACCGTTGTGGTGGACAAGGGCAGGGTGGTCCTGATGGGCCCTCCTGGGGAGACCGCGGTCCTGTCCGCAGGCCAGCTCGGCCAGCTGCGGACGGTCCTGCGCGAGGCCGCCGACCAGGCGGAAAGGTGACGGTGACGTACAGGTGGACGAGATACTCGGCCAGGTGCTCCGCAACGCCGTGTGGGAACGCTTGGACATGCTGTCCGAGCTGGCCAACCGGGCGGACGCGCCGTCCCTGCTCTCCGTCGCACGCTCCGAGCTGCCCCGCCTGACCGACGGCTGGCGAGCCCTGCTGGCCGCGCACGAACCCGACGAGAAGGGCAACTGCCCGGAGTGCTCCACCCGCTGGCGGCAGCAGAAGTCGCCCTGCGCGGTGTGGCGCGCCGCCTACGAACACCTGGTCGCCGGCGGACTCGCGCCGCGACCGGCCCGACACATGCTCACCCCGCAGCAGCCCGCACCGGCGCCGCGCGGGTCCCGTCACCGCTCCGTAGCGGTGGCCCACTAGCTGGCGGCGTCGGCGTCCCGGAAACCCCGACCCGGGAACGCTGATCCTCCGCCACCGGCCGGCGACCCGGGGACGTCCGAACCCCCGACCGCGACGTACCGGGTCGCTGGCCAGATAACTCCACAGATTTCCGCGGGCCGGCGCTGAGTGGCGCCCGCAGAGCCAGATTCTGGGGGCCCAACCCCGAACCGGCGACGGTCCGCGGCCACCAACCCCGGTTGGGGTGCCTGTTTTCCCCGGACAGGCACCCCAACCGGTCTGTGTTTTTGGCGCCGCCTTCGGCGTCGCGGCTCGGCCCCCGGGTAGCCGCCGTCTCGCCCTTGCTGGATTTTTCGAGCGCCGCGTCGGCCAGGTGGTGGGGCGCGTCGGGTGGCGGCCCTCGAAAAATCCAGCAACCGTGCGAAACAGCGGCGGGGCCTCGCGTAGGTTGGCGGTCGTCTCCCCGCTCGCGGTGGATCTCAGCTCACGGACTTGATTCTGGTCACCATGATGCCGCCGGCCACGGTGGCGATCGCCGACAGGATGAACAGGGCGGCGTAGCCGCCGGCGGCCATCTGGAGGGCCAGGCCGGCCACCACGGGGGCGATGACCTGCGGCAACGAGTTGGCGATGTTGATCACGCCGACGTCCTTGGCCCGGTTCGAGGCGGCCGGCAGCACCTGGGTGAGCACGGCCAGCGCGACCGCCCAGTAGACGCCGAAGCCGATGCCGAGCAGCGGGGCGGCGACGAGCGCGGCGATCCAGGTCGGCGAGACGGCCAGGATGATCGCGGCGGCGGCCATCACCACCGCGGAGGCGACCACGTACGGCTTGCGGCGGCCCGAGCTGTCCGACATCTTGCCCGCGACCAGCGCGCCGATGGTCAGCGCGATGCCGTACAGCACCATCAGGATGAGCAGCCCGTCCACCGGGTCGCCCTGGTAGTGCACCGCGTCGGCCAGGAAGTACAGCAGGTACAGGGTGCCCAGCGCGTTGCCCAGGTTGACCATGAAGTGGGTGCCCCAGCCCCAGCCGAAGTCGGGGTGCTTGACCGGGGAGATCCACAGTGCGCCGACCATCTGCCGCAGGCCGCCGCCGGGCCGGAACCGCCGCGGCAGCACGGCGTCCGGCGTGAACCGGACGAAGGCCAGCGCGCCCAGCACCACCAGCACCGCGCAGGCCACATAGCCGCCGGCCAGGCTGGTGATCACCACCGAGACCAGGGCGGCGCCGGCGACCGTGCCCAGCATCTGGCTGATGCCGATGAAGCCGCCGACCTCGGCCCGCTGCTCGACCGGCACCCGGTCGGGCAACGCCGAGGTGAGGCTGGCCAGCATGCCGTTCAACCCGGCCTGCACCAGCGACCAGCCGATGATCATGATCACGACGTTCGGCGCGACCGCGAGCACCGCCAAGCCGACCCCGCCCAGCACCGAGCCGGCCAGCGTCCACGGGTGCCGCCGCCCGAACCGCGAGCAGGTGCGGTCCGACAGCGCGCCGATCACCGGGTTGGCGATCAGCGCGACCACCGCGCCGATGCCCGTGACCAGGCTGAACACCGCTTCCTTGTCGGCGCTGGCCAGCAGTTGGGCCTGTTCGGGCAGCAACACCTGGATCGGCGCGTAGATCCCCAGCCACAAGCCGAGGTTGGCCAGGAACAGCAGCGTGGTCCAGCCGCCGCGGACTTTGATCACAGGTTCGGCGAGCGCACCCGGTTTGTCGTCGAACGGTCCGGCCCCGTCGACCTCGGCGGCCTGTGCCATCAGTGCTCACCTCTGATCAGTTCGCGGAACCAGGTGAAGGACGCCTTGGGCGTGCGCCGCAGCGTCTCGTAGTCGACGTGGACCAGGCCGAACCGGGGCTGGTAGCCCTTGGACCACTCGAAGTTGTCCAGCAGCGACCACACGAAGTAGCCGCGCACGTCCACGCCCTCGTGCATGGCCAGCCGCAGCGCGCGCAGGTGCTCGGCGATGAACTCGATGCGGGCCCGGTCCTCGATGCCGTCGAAGCTGCACCCGTTCTCGGTGATCTGCACCGGCGGCAGCCGGTCGCCGTGCCGGTCGCGCAACTGGAGCAGGAACTGGCGCAGGCCGTCCGGCACCACCGGGGACCCGTTGGTGGTCATCGGGTAACCCTCGACCTGGCCCAGGTCGAACGGCAAGGGGTTGCCCTCCGACGGCGCGGACACCTGGGTCGGCTCGTAGTAGTTGACGCCGTAGAAGTCGAGCGGGGCGTTGATCGCCGGCAGGTCGTCGGCGAAGCCGGCCGGCAGGTACCGGTGCATCGACTCGGGGTAGGCGCCGGCCAGCACCGGGTCGGCGTACAGCCAGTTGAGCAGGTCGCTGGCCCGGTCGGCGGCCTGGCGGTCGGCGAGCTTGTCGGTGGCCGGCCAGATCGGGCCATGGTTGTTGGCGGTGCCGATCTGCTTGGCTCCCACCGCCCGCAGCGCCTGCACGGCCAGGCCGTGCGCGAGGTTCTGGTGGTGCGCGGTCGGGATGGCGTCCATCAGCAGGAACTGGCCTGGCGCGTACTCGCCGATGCCGTAGCCGTAGACCGTGGTGACCATCGGCTCGTTGATCGGGATCCAGGTCGGCACCCGGTCGGCCAGCTTGGCCCCGACGATCGCGGCGTACTCGGCGAAGTGCTTGGCGGTGTCCCGGTTGAGCCAGCCGCCGGCGTCCTCGACGGCCTGCGGGGTGTCCCAGTGGTAGACGGTGGCCACCGGCGTGATGCCGGCCTCGCACAGCGCGTCCACCAGCCGGTCGTAGAAATCGAGGCCCTCGGGGTTGACGGCGCCCGTGCCTTCGGGTTGCACTCGCGGCCAGGCGATCGAGAATCGGTACGCGCCGACACCGAGGTCGCGCAGCAGGCCGACGTCCTCGGGGTAACGGTGGTAGTGGTCGCAGGCGATCTTGCCGCTGTGCCCGGAGAACACCCGATCGGGTGTCTCGCAGAACGTGTCCCAGACCGACCTGCCCCTGCCACCCTCAGAGACGGCCCCCTCGACCTGATACGCCGAGGTGGAGACACCCCAGAGGAAGTCCTCGGGGAAGGATGGGAGGACGGGCTCGCTCATGGCACCACCTTCGAGACTTGCACTACCGCCGAGTAGACGTGAAATTTGTTCGGATACTAGGCGTGTGCGGGGTCACAGGGAAGTGCCCTCACCCGTCACAGGCGAGAATGCCTGCCACAGCCGCCAGCCAAGGAGTCCGAGTGTCCGCCGACCTGACCACCGACGTGGGTCCGCTGCGTCGCAAGCCCGTCCAGCAACGCAGCGCTCAGCGGGTGGAACGCATGCTCGAGGCGTGCGCCTCGCTGATCGAGGAGTTGGGCTATGACGGCGTGACGACCACGCTGATCGCCGAGCGGGCTGGCGTCGCGGTCGGCTCGCTCTACCAGTTCTTCCCGGACAAGCGCGCGGTGGTGCAGGCGCTGACCCTGCGCAACCTGGAACGCTTCATGGCCAACGTGGTGCAGCGCTTCGACTCGGCCGAGCTGGAGCACTGGTGGGACGCCGTCGACTCGATGTTCGACGTGTACGTGGAAATGCACCGCACGGTGCCGGCGTTCAGCCGGTTGCACTTCGGCGACGTGGTGGACACCCGGCTACTCGACGACGGCAAGGACAACAACGCGGTGATCGCCGAGGGGTTGGCCTCGCTGATCTCCGAGCGGTTCGGCCGCTCGATGGCCGAACTCCAGCTGCCGGTCGCGGTGGCCATCGAGGCGGCGGACGGCGTGCTGAAGTTCGCCTTCCGCCGCAACGACAGCGGCGACCAGATCGTGGTCGACGAGGCCAAGGCCCTGATCAAGGGCTACCTGTCGACCCGACTGGGTGATCCGGAGTAGATCAGCCGAACGCCTGGCCCTCACCTCGGTAGGTGGGGGCCGTCCGCTCCACCTGATAGCCCCGGACCAGGTGGAACTCGCGGAACCGCTCGGCCAGCTCGCCGGCCTTGGCGTGCCGCATCCAGACCCGGTCCCCGACCCGCAGCCGGTCGGCGGCCTTGCCGGTGACCGGGGTCTGCACCTCGCCGGCGGCTTCCAGCTTGGTCAGCTTCAGCCCGGCCGGCAGGTACGGGGACGGCAGCCGGTCCTCGCCGATCGGCCCGGACGCCGGGTAGCCACCGGTGAACAGGGTGGCCGTGTTCGGGCCGGGACGGCGCACCACCGGCAGCGCGAACAGGGCGGCCGGCCTGGGCTGGAACGATCGGTAGCCGTCGAACAGCGTCGGTCCCAGCAGGCCGGATCCGGCCGCGACCTCGGTGACCGCCTGCTCGGCGGAGGTCAGTTCCAGGCTGCCGGTGCCGCCGCCGTTGACGAACTCCAGCGGCGCCAGCGCGCGGACCGCCGCGACCACCGCCGCCCGCCGCTCGGCCAGCTCGGCCGCCGACTTGCCCTGCATCCAGCGCACCGCCACGCCGCGCAGCGGATTGCCGGGCGGGGCGTCGCCGATGCCGGCGATCTGCCCCTCGTAGGCCATGATGCCGACCAGCGTGAAGCCCGGCCGGTCGACGATTCGCCTGGTCAGCGCCGCGGCCTGGGCTGCGGTGTGCACCGGCGAGCGCAGCGGGCCGACGTGCAGCCGGCGTGATCCGTTGAGCGGTCGCCAGGAGGCGTCGAGCTCTAGGCAGACCCGGATGTCCGGGTGGCCCGGGCCGAGCGCGTCGTCGACCAGATCGAGGTGGTCGACCGAGTCGACCATGATCGTGATGGCCTTGCGCGCCGCCTCGTCGACGGCCAGCTTCTGCAACGTCGCGCGGTCAGTTGTCGGGTAGCCGACCAGCAGGTCCTCGCACGTGCCCTCGGCGAACAGCCACATCGCCTCGGCGAGCGAGTAGGTCATCAGGCCGGCGTAGCCCGGCACCGCCAGCACCCGTTCGAGCAGCGCACGGCAGCGCACGGACTTGCTGGCGACGCGGATCGGCGTGCCGCCGGCCCGTCGCACCAGCTCGGTGGCGTTGTGATCGAAGGCGTCGAGGTCGACCAGGGCGAAGGGAGCGTCGAAGCCCTCGGTCGCGGAGTCGAACCGGACGCGCTGCTGCTGCGGTGACACAGTTGAACGGTACGTCGGAACGCATTGAAATGTGAATACTTTTCACCTAGCTTGTGTGCAGCGCATCACAGGTTCGCGGAGGACAGCGATGGTCGGACGGCTCCGGTTGGGTAGCGACACGGCACGCCCGGCGCAGTGGCGGAACTGGGCGGGCACCGCGCGCTCACAGCCGGTGCACGTGGCTCGTCCGCGCGATGTGGGCGAGATCGCCGACGCTGTGACGGTCGCGGCCCGGGACGGCTTCACCGTTCGGCCGCGCGGCAGTGGGCACTCGTTCACCAGCATCGCCGCCACCGACGGCGTGGCCATCGACCTGGCCGAGTGGTCCGGCATCGTCCACGCCGACCTGGAGAAGGGCCTGGTCACGGTGCGGTCCGGCACGCCACTGCACCGGTTGAACGTCGAACTGCACCGTCTCGGGTTGGCCATGGCCAATCTCGGCGACATCGACGCCCAGACCATTTCCGGCGCCATCTCCACCGGCACCCATGGCACCGGCGCCCAGCTCGGCGGGCTGTCCACCCAGGTCAAGGCCTTGGAGCTGGTGCTCGCCGACGGTTCGGTCGTGACCTGCTCCCCCGACGAGCGCCCCGATCTGTTCAGCGTGGCCCGGGTCGGTCTCGGCGCCCTGGGCGTGATCAGCACCGTCACTCTTCAGTGTGTGCCCGCGTTCGTGCTGCAGGCTCGGGAGTTCCCGCAGCCGTTGGACGGGATCCTGGAGCGGTTCGACGGCATGACCGCGTCCGAGGACCATGTCGAGTTCCACTGGTTTCCGCACAGCGACCGGGTGCAGGTCAAGCACAACGTCCGACTGCCCGCCGACGTCACGCCCGCTCCGCTGTCCCGGGCTCGACAGTTCTACGAGTACGAGGTCATGGAGAACGCCGCCTTCGGCCTGGTCTGCAAGCTCGGCCGGGCTGCCCCCGCCGTCGTTCCCACCCTCAACCGGTTCTGCGCGTCCCTCTGGTCCGAACGCTCGTACAGCGACCAGTCGTTCCGGGTCTTCACCACGCCGCGGCGGGTCCGGTTCGTGGAGACCGAGTACGCGGTTCCACGTGAATCACTGCACGACGTGCTCCGCGAGTTCCGCTCCGCCATCCCTCGTCTGCGACACCCGGTGATCGTGCCCGTCGAGGTCCGCGTGGCCGCCGCCGACGACATCCCGCTGTCCACCGCCTACGGCCGGGACAGCGCCTACATCGCCATCCACCAGTACGTCGGCATGCCGTTCCGGGAGTACTTCGACTGTTTCGAGAAGATCGCCGGCGCCGTCGGCGGACGGCCGCACTGGGGCAAGATGCACACCCTCGACGCCTCGGTCCTGGCCGAGCGCTATCCCCGCTTCGAGGAGTTCCGCTCGGTGCGGTCCAAGGTCGACCCGAACGGCGTGTTCCGCAACGCCTACCTGGACCAGGTTCTCGGCGCCCCGTGACATTCGGTCATGGGGGCAACCCGCCCCGTAAGCCCTTCGTCGCGTCCCATCGTCGCAGCTCACAGCTCCCGCAAACGCTTGTCCACAACTGCCCGAGTTATCCACAGGCGACCCACCGTGAAGATCAACACCACCCCGCCCGGATTAGGCTGGCAGCGGGGTCGCCCCCCGGGTTGGGCGGGGGCCTGTGTTGGGTCGCGACGGGGGCGATTGGCCCTGAGCGGACGGCAGGGGTGGTGGGGTCAGCTCAGGGCGGCGACCGCGTCGGTGATCGGGTGATCGCCGGCGATGAGTTCCAGGGTGAGGCCGGCGGTGGCCGGGGCGTCGAGCAGGGCGAGCAGCACGGCGGCGACGTCGGCCCGGGTCACCGTGCCGCGCATGGTGGACGGGGTCTCCAACCGGACCCGACCGGTGGGCGCGTCGTTGGTGAGGCCACCGGGACGCAGCACCGTCCAGTCGAGGTCGTAGCCGCGGACCGCGTCCTCGGCGGCGGTCTTGGCGGCCATGTAGGCGGCCCACGAGTCGTCGGAGCCGGCGGCAAGCGGTCGGCCGACGCCCATGGAGCTCACGAGCAGGTAGCGACGGATGCCGGCGAGGGCAGCGGCGTCGGCGAGCAGCACGGCGGCGGCCCGGTCGACGGTGTCCTTGCGGGCGGTGCCGCTGTTGGGTCCGGCACCGGCGGAGAAGACGACGGCGTCGGCGTTCTTGAGGTGACCGGCGAGCTCGTCGACGGTGGCGGACTCGAGGTCGCACACCACCGCTTCGGCCCCGGCGGCGGCCAGGTCGTCGGCGTGGGCGGGGTTACGCACCAACCCGACCGGACTGTCGCCTCGGGCGGAGAGCAGTCGCTCCAGCTCAAGGGCTATCTGGCCGTGTCCGCCGGCGATCACTACGCGCATGGGTTCCGACACTAGTTCAGCTGGCGGTGGCCAGCACCTGCTCGTACACGACCTCGTTGACCCAGCGGGTGACGGCGGTCTGGTCGAGGCTGGCGTGCTCCGGGGTGCCGGCGAGGTCCATGGAGACGGTGCCGTCGGGGTCGGCGCTGACGATGGACAGGCCGTAGCGGCGGGCCCGCGGCAGGCAGTTGCTCAGGTAGTCGTCGGTCAGCGCGACGGAGGAGGGCAGGACCACGGCGGCGTCACCGTGCAGCGCGAACGGGACGGCGGAGGCGAGACCGGTGCGCCAGTGCTTGGCGACGGCGAGCACGCCGACGATGCGCACGGCGGCCGGCGGCACCTTGCCGGCCAGCTCGGGCCACACCCAGGTGGCGACGGTGGTGCGGTCGACGACCGGCCCGACGCCAAAGCACAGCCGTTCGGCGTGCGCGTCGGGCAGCAGCTCGGCGACCACGAAGACCTTCCGGCCGAGCAGGGTGAGCTGCGGCAGCAGCACGCCATTCCACCCCAGTCGTTCGACCGCCTTGGCGGCAAGCTCCTCGGACGGCGCCGGAAGTTCGACCGCGGGCACCGCGCGGGACGGCAGGGTCTTGGCGTTCTTGTGGACTGCTGCCGTGTTGCCTGCGGAGCGGCTCACGAACTTCGCCTCCTCATCAGCCTCGACGACTGCGCCGTCGCGATTTCTTCCGGTTACTGGAGTACCAGGTCTGACCGGCCCGGATTCCGCGCTACATGGGGGTGTGCGGCTGGCGGCAACATGCGGTCGGTGACCGGTCGACAGCCCGGAATCGGACTTCGGCCCGGCGGTGCTGCCGTTCGTGTGAACGGCTCCGGCGGACGGTCGGCGGTCGGTCAGTGGTCGCGCCCAGACTGATGCACGTGCATCTGCCCAGGAATCGGCTCCGTTAGCGTTCACGCGAGTGGTGGAACACAGGCCGCTGACCAGCCGCGCAGACCGCCGGATGGGTGAATGTCGACCGCTCGTCGCACGGTGACCAGCCCACGCTGCGACGAACGGTCGGCATGGGCATGGACAATCGAGACGACATAACCGGTACAGTCCGTGACCGGCATTCACGGATGCCAGGCCGGTCTTCCTGCCGTACCCGCGCCCGGCTGCGGGTGGAGGCGATCGCCAAAGGGTCACCAGGCCCACTTCTTCTTGCGCTCTCGTCGAAAGCTGCCACGCGCCTTCGCCGAGCCGGGCGGTGAGGGAGCGAGGTTCCCCGTGCCACACAAACTGTCTTTGGTCCGCCGCCTGGCGATGTTGCGTCGCATGTACACGGGCGAGACCGATTCGTCGCTGCTGCCCGCGATCACCGCGGGCGTGCATCAGCTCGTCGCCGACGACCGGGCCCAGCTGCACGAGATCCTGGACAACGACAACGTGGGCCGCCTGTTCGGCGACGACGAGCTGCCCCCGCCGCCGAACCGGGTGCGCCAGGCGATGCTGGCTGACGCCCCGACAGAGGGCCAGCGCGAGTTGGAGTCCGGCATCCTCACCGCCGCCGGCCGCGCCGTGAACTATCTGCACCTGCGGATGCCGGCCGACCTGCTGCGCCCGGCCCGGGTCTTCCGCATGATCCGACCGCACGCCCACGAGCTGGTCCTGCACCTGGAGGGCGGGGCGCTCGGCCCGCTGCTGGCGGAGCTGATGCCGCACGTCGCTCAGGACGAGCTGGTCGGCGTCCCCGGCCTGCGTGCCCGCCTGCACCGCCGGCACGTCGAGCTGTACCTGGTCGACGACATCTCGGCGGCGGTGCACCTGTCGAACGTCTCCTACCGCCAGTGGACCGCCGGCCTGGCTTTCGCCGAGTCACTGGTCGACATGGGCGAGTTGCGCTGGCTCGGCAACGATCCGACGCCGCTCACCGACGCCGAGCGGGCGGCCCTGGACACTCGGCACCGCTCGCCCGGCCCCGCCGGCCTGAACAGCTCGCTGCTGCGCCGCTTCCGGATCTTCGGCGACGCCCTCTGGTCGGTCGCCTGGTCCAGGGGCTGCGAGACGACCAAGGTGGAGTGGACCCCGCAGCCGTCACTCGGCCGGGTGGCTCGGCTGCTGATGCATCCGCTGTTCGGCCTGCCCGGCGACGGACATCACGTTCGCTATTTCGACGAGAGTGGTCTCACTCTCACCGATCTCTACGCCCCGCGCTGCGCCATGCACCCCGCGTCCAGCGCCCCGGTGCTGGTGCTGCGTCCCGTCCCCGGCCCTGATGGGCCACTCGAGTTGTCTAGCCCCGGCTGGCGCGCCGCCGCCAGCCCCTGGTCAGCCTGGCAACGCGCCCTGTCCGTCGCCAATCCCACCTTCCCCCGTCAAGCCACCCAGACCCCATCCCCCCTCAATAAGTGACCGACATCACCCATTAGCGGGACGCGAACAGCGATTTTTAGCCATGCGGCAACAACTACCCAGAAAGAAGCAGGTCAGCGCTCTGAAGAATGCGACAGCGGGAGTGCGGTCCGGTGCTGGCCGGCGTTCCAACCAGGGACACGGCCACACCACGACCTGCGACTTCGACTGTTTCAGACCCGGATCGGGGGTGCAGGGGGGCGAAGCCCGCCCTGCCCTGGGGTCTGGGGCGAGAGCCCCAGTGAAAAACGAGAAAGCCCCGTTTCGCGTTCTTCGCGAAACGGGGCTTCCCCACTTTCGAGTGGGCGAGGGGGGAGTTGAACCCCCACGTCCTTTCGGACACACGGACCTGAACCGTGCGCGTCTGCCATTCCGCCACTCGCCCTCGGTGACAGGAGAAACACTAGCACGGGTGTGGCTCGGTCTCCTAATTGGGCCGTGTCGCCCCTCGCGGGCCCGGATACGATCGAGTCAGGAAGTCCGTAGCGAGAGGAAGAGCCGTGGGACGCGTGCAGCGCTTCGAGCGCCGCCTTGAGGGCGCTGTGGGCAACGCCTTCGCACGCGTGTTCGGCGGCAGCGTCGTGCCACAGGAGGTGGCCCAGGCGCTCCAACGCGAAGCTGAGCTGAACGTCAGGGAGCTGGCGGGTGAGAGGCTGCTGGCGCCCAACAGCTACCGGGTGCTGCTCGGCGCAGCGGACCACGACCGTTTGGCGGGTGCGGGGCAGGACGAACAGCGCATAACGGAGCTGCTCGAGGACTGCGTCCGCGAGCACCTCGCAGAGCACGGATGGGATACCTATGGTGACGTCGTAGTCTCCCTGGAGCGCTCCGACGCGCTGCACACTGGACAGTTCCGAACCAACTCGTCCGTCGACCCTGACGTACGACGGCCAGCACCACCTCGCACCGCAGGAGACCGATCCATGAGCCAGCCACCAGGCCAGTACCCCCCGCAGGACCCCTACGGTCAGCACCAGGGTCAGCAGCAGGGTTACGGCTATGACCAGGGCTACCCGCAGCAGGGCGGCTATCCGCAGCAGCAGCAACAGGGCGGCGGGTACGACCAGTACGGCCAGCAGCAGGGTGGCGGTTACGACCAGCACGGCTACCCGCAGCAGGGTGGCGGTGGTGGTGGTTACGAGCAGGGCTACCCGCAGCAGGGCGGCGGCTATGACCAGGGCTACCCCCAGCAGGGCGGCGGTTACCCGCAGCAGCAACAGGGCGGCTACGACCAGGGCTACCCGCAGCAGCAGCAGCAACAGGGCGGCTACGACCCGTACGGCCAGCAGGGCGGTTACGGGCAGCAGCAGGGCGGCTACGACCCGTACGGGCAGCAGCAGGGCGGCGGCTACGGCCAGCAGGACCCCTACGGCGCCCCTCCCGGCCCGCCGCCGGGCCCGCGCCAGATCACCGCGATCCTGCAGCTGGACGACGGCTCCAACCGCACGTACAACCTGAAGCAGGGCGGCAACGTGGTCGGCCGCGGCCAGGACGCGGACTTCCGACTGCCCGACACGGGGGTCTCCAGGAGGCACCTGGAGATCACCTGGGATGGTCAGAGTGCGATGCTCGCGGACCTCGGCTCCACGAACGGCAGCACGGTGAACGGCACTCCGGTGCAGACCTGGCAGCTCGCGGACGGCGACGTCGTCCGGGTCGGCCACTCGTCACTCGTGTTCCGCATGCAGGGCTGAGGCGGTCGCGGGCGGGTACGAGGTCAAGCGGGAGCGGTCACTACAGGTGCCAGAGCTGGTGTTGCAGCTGACCAGAGCAGGGTTTCTCGCCCTGCTCTGGTTGTTCGTGCTGGCCGCGCTGCGCGTGGTCCGGTCAGACATCTATGCCGCGTCGGGGTTGAGAGTCGCGGTGCCCGGCGGGTTCCGCAAGGGTGGCAAGCAACCGGCCAAGGGGAAGACGGCCAGGCAGCTTGTGGTCACCCATGGGGCGCTCACGGGCACCCGCATCTCGCTCGACGGCAGACCGATCCTGATCGGTAGGGCCGACGACTCGACCCTGGTGCTCGACGACGACTTCGCCTCGACCCGACACGCGAGGCTGTCGCTGCGTGGCAGCGACTGGTACGTGGAGGATCTCGGCTCCACGAACGGAACATACCTAGACCGGGCGAAGGTCACGGCACCCCTCCGGGTCCCGCTCGGTGCCCCGATCCGCATCGGCAAGACAGTGATCGAGCTGCGCACATGACCCTCGTCCTCCGCTACGCCGCCCGCAGTGACCGGGGCCTGGTTCGAGCCAACAACCAGGACTCCGTCTACGCCGGCCCCCGCCTCCTCGCCCTTGCCGACGGCATGGGTGGCCACGCCGCCGGGGAGGTGGCCAGCAAGGTGGTTGTCGCCGCCATGGCCCCGCTCGACGACGACGAGCCCGGCGACGACCTGCTCGACCAGCTCCGCGGCGCGGTGCTGGAGGGCAATGGCGCCATCGCCGAGCTGGTGTCGCACGACCCCGATCTGGATGGCATGGGCACCACGCTGACCGCGGTGCTGTTCTCCGGCAACCGGCTCGGCCTGGTGCACGTCGGCGACTCGCGGGCCTATCTGCTGCGCGGCGGCCAGTTCACCCAGATCACCCACGACGACACGTTCGTGCAGTCGCTGATCGACGAGGGCCGGATCACCGAGGAGGAGGCCAACGTGCACCCGCAGCGCTCGCTGCTGCTGCGCGCGTTGACCGGCCACGAGGTGGAGCCGAGTCTCGCGGTGCGCGAGGCCCGCGCCGGCGACCGCTACCTGCTGTGCTCGGACGGCCTGTGCTCCTACGTCAGCCACGAGACGCTGGCCGAGGCGATCCTGATCCCGGACCCGCAGGCCTGCGCCGACCGGATGATCGAGCTCGCGCTCAAGGCCGGCGGCCCGGACAACGTGACGGTGATCATCGCCGACGTGGTCGACGTGGACTACGGCGACGACGTGGCCATCGTCGGCGGGGCCGCCGGGGACGGCACCAACGACCAGCCGCCACCGGACTCGCCGGCGTCGCGGGCCGGCGCGATAACCGCGCCCCGCACGCCTCCACCACAGCCGATGGCGCAGGTAGCACCGACACCGGACCCCAAGGCGAGGAATCGCAAGCGGGTCCGGTTACTCGTCTGGATCGTGGCGATCCTGATCGTGCTGGGGCTGGGCGCGGGCGGCACCGTGTGGTGGGTGCTCGGCCAGTACTACGTGGGCGCCACCGACGACAACCATGTCGCCATCTTCGAGGGCGTGCGCGGCGGCCCGGTGCTCGGCATTCCGCTGCACCGGGTGGCCGAGAGCTCGTGCCTGGACCCGAAGCAGGCGCCGAACTGCGATTCGCTGACCCTGGACGAGCTGCAGGAGTCGGCGCGGGAGGACGTGCGCAAGGGCGTGATCCCGGAGAAGCCGGGTGTGGACGGGGCGCGGGAGGCGGTGCGGCGGCTGTGGCTGGGCGCGCTGCTGCCGGTGTGCACGACGGACTCGGCAACCCCCGGCGCGTCCACGACGACTACCACCACGACCACGACCGGCACCTCGGCCACGGGTACCAGCACCTCGGGCGCGCCCGCCTCGACGACCAGCTCCACGCCCACGCTGACCAGCGCACCCCAGCAGCCGGGCAAGAACTGTAGGAAGGTGGGCTGATGGCCCTGCCGCCCGGTGTACTGGGCGCGGCGACGACGCACATGAACGCGCCGGAGCCGACGTCCGCCACACCGACCCGCCGCGGCACCGAGCTCGCGCTGCTCGGTTTTGTGCTGGGCCTGGTCGTGCTGGCCTTCGTGTTGATCTCGGAGAACCAGTTCCAGACCCTGAAGCCGGACATCTTGCTCTACGTGGCCGGCTACGCGGTGTTGTTCGGGGTGGCGCACCTGGCGGTGCGCAAGTTCGCGCCGTACGCGGACCCGCTGATCCTGCCGTGCGCGTCGCTGCTCAACGGCCTGAGCATCGCGATGCTGTACCGGCTGGACCCGGCGCTGGCGGAGATCGCCTTCCAGGGCGGTCACGGCTACTCCAACGCCGCGCCGAAGCAGCTGATCTGGACCGCGCTGTCGCTGGCCGCGATGGTCGCGGTGCTGTGGGGCGTGAAGGACCACCGCACGCTGTCCCGCTACGGCTACACGTTCGGCCTGGTCGGGCTGGTGCTGCTGGTGCTGCCGGGTGTGCTGCCGTGCAGCATCTCCTGTGTCGGCGGCGCGAAGCTGTGGATCATCATCGGCCCGGTGTCGATCCAGCCCGGCGAGTTCGCCAAGGTGCTGATCATCCTGTTCGTAGCCGCCTTCCTGGTGGCCAAGCGGGACCTGTTCACCATCGCCGGCCGCAAGCTGTTCGGCCTGGAGCTGCCCCGGCCGCGCGACCTCGGTCCGCTGCTGATCGCCTGGGCCGTCGCGATCGTGGTCCTGATGATCGAGACCGAGCTGGGCGCCTCGCTGATGTTCTTCGGCACGGTGCTGGCCATGGTCTATCTGGCCACCGAGCGATCCGCCTGGGTGTGGATCGGCGTAGTGCTGTTCATGGGTGGCGCGACGCTGGCCTACAAGATGTTCACGCACGTGCAGACCCGCGTGACGAACTGGATCGACCCGTTCGCCGACGCGCAGAACGACGGCTACCAGATGGTGCAGTCGCTGTTCAGCCTGGGCAGCGGCGGCATCGCCGGGGCCGGGTTCGGCGCCGGCCACCCGGAGCTGGTGCCGGTGGTCAGCAGCGACTTCATCGTGTCCGCGTTCGGCGAGGAGCTGGGCTTCATCGGCCTGGCCGCGATGATCATCGTCTACATGCTGCTGGCGCTGCGCGGGCTGCGCAGCGGCCTGGCCGTGCGCGACACCTTCGGCAAGCTGCTCGCCGGCGGCCTGTCCTTCCTGCTGATGTGGCAGATGTTCGTGGTCATCGGCGGCATCAGCAAACTCATCCCGGAGACGGGTCTGACCGCGCCGTTCCTGTCCGCGGGCGGCTCGTCCCTGCTGGCCAGCTACATCATGGTCGGGTTGCTGCTGCGGATCTCCGACGCCGCGCGCCGCCCGCAGGCCAGCCGTCCCAAGCCGCAGGCGCCGATCGCCGAGGCAAGCACCGTCCTCGTGGAGCGACCGACGTGAACAAGCCACTTCGCCGGGTGGGCCTCGCCATGATGGTGATGGTCCTGCTGCTGTTGGCCAACCTGACGTATGTGCAGGTCATCAACGCCGACACCTATGCCAACAACCCGGCCAACCGGCGCAGCGTGATGGAGGAGTACGGCCGGCAGCGCGGCCAGATCGTCAGCGCCACCGGCACCATCCTGGCCAACTCGGTGGAGAGCAAGGACGCCCAGCACTACCAGCGGGTGTACGCCAACGGCCCGGAGTACGCCCCGGTCACCGGCTACTACTCGTCGGTGTTCGGCGCGACCGGCATCGAGCGGGCCGAGGACGACGTGCTCAACGGCTCCTCGTCGAAACTGTTCGTGCGCCGGCTGTCGGACCTGATCACGGGCCGGGACCCGCGCGGCGGCAACGTGCAGCTGACCGTGGACCCGAAGACGCAGGACGCCGCCTATTCGGGCATGACCGCGAAGAACTTCCGCGGCGCGGTGGTCGCGATCAAGCCGTCGACCGGCGAGATCCTGGCCATGGCGAGCACGCCGTCGTTCGACCCGAACCCGCTGGCCTCGCACGACAGCACCACCCAGCGCGACACCATCACCAAGCTGGACAACGACGACAGCCAGCCGGACCTGAACCGGGCCACCCAGGAGACGCTGCCGCCGGGGTCCACGTTCAAGCTGGTGGTGGCCTCCGCGGCGCTGTCCAACGGCGTCGCCGACGCCAACACCAAGAACCTGCCGGCCGACGCGACGATCACCCTGCCGGGCACCAGCACCACGCTGTCCAACTTCGCCAACCAGCCGTGCCCGGAGAGCACCAACGGGCAGGTCTCGGTGACCATCGCCATCGAGTACTCCTGCAACACGGCCTTCTCCACGCTGGCCGGCAAGGTCGGCAAGGACAACCTGACCGCGCAGGCGGCGAAGTTCGGCATCGGCCAGACCGACCTGACCGTGCCGATCCCGGTGGCGGCCTCGACGGTCGGCTCCCTGCCGGACGAGGCCGCGCTCTACCAGAGCGGCATCGGCCAGCGGGACGTGAAGCTGACCCCGCTGCAGGACGCCATGGTCGCCGCCACCATCGCCAACGGCGGCGTGCGCATGCAGCCGCAGCTGGTGAAGAACATCCTGGCCCCGGACATGTCGTCGCTCTCCAGCTTCTCCCCGCAGGAGGCCCCAGGCGGCCCGGCGGTCAGCAAGGACGTCGCCGACCAGCTCAAGCAGATGATGCTGCTGTCCGAGCAGCACACCGGCGGCACCGGCAAGCAGGCCAACGTCACCATCGCCTCCAAGACCGGCACCGCCGAGCACGGCGCCGACCCGAAGAACACTCCGCCGCACGCCTGGTACGTGGCGTTCGCGCCGGCGGACAACCCGAAGATCGCGGTGTGCGTTGTTGTGGAGAACGGCGGTGACCGCGGCCTGGCCGCCACCGGCAGTTCCGTGGCCGCGGGCGTCGGCCGTGCGACCATCAACGCCTACCTTGCCGGGGGAGGCTGAGGATGCTCACCACCGGGCAGTTGCTCGCCGACCGGTACCGGCTTGCCCGGCGTATCGCCGTCGGCGGCATGGGTGAGGTGTGGGAGGCGACCGACTCCCGGCTGGACCGGGCGGTGGCGGTCAAGGTGCTCAAGCCCGAGTTGTCCGGCGACCCCGAGTTCCTGCACCGGTTCAGGACCGAGGCCCGCACCACCGCGTCGCTCAACCACCCGGGCATCGCCGCGGTGCACGACTACGGCGAGACGGCCTCCCTGCCGGACGGCCCGGAGGACACCGCGTACCTGGTGATGGAGCTGGTGGCCGGTGAGCCGCTGGCGGCGATCCTGGCCGGCCAGGGCCGGCTGGCCCCGGACCGGACGCTGGACCTGCTCCAGCAGTGCGGCGCCGCGCTGCAGGCCGCCCACGAACGGGGCTACGTGCACCGGGACGTGAAGCCGGGCAACATCCTGGTCGGGCCCGACGGCAAGGTGAAGCTCACCGACTTCGGCATCGCCAAGGCGGCCGACGCCGCGCCCGTGACCCGGTCCGGCATGGTGATGGGCACCGCCCACTACATCGCCCCCGAGCAGGCCGTCGGCCAGGAGGCCGAGCCGGCCAGCGACGTGTACTCGCTGGCCGTGGTCGGCTACGAGTGCCTGGCCGGCCGGCGGCCGTTCCTGTCGGAGAACGCCGTCACGGTGGCGATGATGCACATCCGGGAGCTGCCGCCGCCGCTGCCGCCGGACGTGCCGCCGGGTGTGCGGGCGCTGATCGAGGCCACGTTGGTGAAGGACCCGCGGCAGCGCTACCGCAGCGGCGGCGAGTTCGCCGCCGCGGTCGGCGCCGTCCGGGCCGGGTTGCCGCTGCCGGCGCCGTCCGGGCTGGCCATGGCGATCCCGATGCAGCAGCAGCGGCTACCGCATGGTGGGCCGCCGACCTACCCGCCCGGGGCCATTCCGGTGGTTCCCGCCCAGCTGCCGCCATCGGGTGCTCCGATGGGGCCGGGCACCGGTACCTTTCTGCTGGGACCGCCACCGCAGCCCAGACCGAACCGGACCGGGCTGTGGGTCCTGCTGGCTTTGTTGGTGGTGATTCTGGTGAGTCTGCTCGCGGTCTGGGGGATTCGCGAATGGCAGCGCTCGGGGTCGTCGGGGACCGAGGGCACCGGACGGCCGACGACGGCCACCTTCACGGGCGACCGCCCGGCGCAGGACCGATGTCTGGGGACGGTCCCCTGCGCGGGGCGGGGGCCAGGTGGCTGAGGTCGGTGGCAGGAGCATGATGGGACGACTGTTGACGAGGAACGAGACGACGCACCGATGAGCACTCCGCGACTGCTCTCCAACCGTTACGAACTGGGCGAGACCCTCGGCTACGGTGGGATGTCGGAGGTCCACAAAGGCCGCGACGTCCGTCTCGGCCGGGATGTCGCCGTCAAGGTGCTGCGCGCCGACCTCGCCCGGGACCCGCAGTTCCAGGAGCGCTTCCGGCGCGAGGCGCAGAACGCCGCCGCGCTGAACCACCCCGCGATTGTCGCCGTGTACGACACCGGCGAGACCAAGACCGAGTACGGCCCGCTGCCCTACATCGTCATGGAGTACGTGGACGGGCGCACGCTGCGGGACATCATCAAGACCCAGGGTCCGCTGTCCGGCAAGCGGGCCATGGAGGTGATGGCCGACGTCTGCGCGGCGCTGGACTTCAGCCACCGGCACGGCATCATCCACCGGGACGTGAAGCCGGCCAACGTCATGATCACCAAGACCGGCGCGGTCAAGGTGATGGACTTCGGCATCGCCCGCGCCATCCACGACGGGCAGGCCGCCGTCACCCAGACCGCCGCCGTCATCGGCACCGCCCAGTACCTGTCGCCCGAGCAGGCCCGCGGCGAGGCCGTGGACGCCCGGTCCGACGTGTACGCCGCCGGCTGCGTGCTGTTCGAGCTGATGACCGGGCAACCGCCGTTCACCGGCGACTCCCCGGTGGCTGTCGCCTACCAGCACGTGCGGGAGGAGCCGCCGGCCCCGTCCTCGGTGAACCCGCAGGTGACCCCGGCGCTGGACTCGATCGTGCTCAAGGCCATGGCCAAGGGCCCGGCCAACCGCTACCAGTCCGCCGCCGAGATGCGCGCCGACCTGGTCCGCGTGCTCTCCGGCCAGCGGCCCTCCGCCCCGGCCGTGATGACCGCCGAGGACCGCACCGCGTACATGGGCAACGGCGCCGGCGCCCGCACCCAGGTCGTCACCGGCCGGCACCGGCCCTCGGCCGCCGCCGCCGAGGAGCCCGAGTACGACGCCTACGACTTCGAGGCCGACGAGGAAGCCGAGCGCAAGGCCCGCCGCAAGCGCGCCCTCACCATCGCCGGTGTGGTGCTGATCTGCATCGCCGTGCTGGCGCTGGCCGCCTGGCTGACCACGATGCTGCTCGGCAACAACACCTCCGGCAACACCAACAACGCCGACGTGCCCAAGGTCGTCGGCATGCAGCTCCCGGCGGCCCAGCAGGAGCTTCGGGACAAGGGCTTCGCCACCCCGAACGTCCAGTACGTCCCCTGCGCGCCGAGCACCGACGGCAGCCCGCAGCCGTGCACCAAGGACCAGATCGGCAACGTCCTCACCCAGGACCCGCAGTCGGGCAACCTGCCCAAGACCACCGTGCTCAAGCTGACCGTCGGCAAGTCGCCGGACGCGTTCCCGATGCCGGACGTGTCGGGCAAGTCCGTCCAGGAGGCCACCGACGTCCTCAAGGCGGCCAAGCTGGTGGTCTCGCCGACCACGACCCAGGAGACAGTGGACAACCCGGCGCTGATCGGCAAGGTCAGCTCGACCACGCCGCCCGTCAGCTCGCAGGTCACCCAGGGCACCACCGTCACGCTCAACATCGGCAAGGGCCCGGACCAGGTAGCCGTGCCGGATGAGACCGGTCAGTCCTCCGACGCCGCCAAGGCCAATCTCGAGAACGCCGGCTTCAAGGTCGTGCAGGTCACCCAGTCCAGCGCGAAGCCAAAGGACCAGGTGCTCAGCCAGAGCCCGACGGGCGGCACCAAGGTCGCCCCAGGCAGCACCATCACGCTGACCACGTCGCTCGGCGACCAGTTCACTCTGCCCAACCTGGTCGGCATGACCGTGTCCGCGGCGCAGAGCCTGCTTCAGTCGCAGTACGGCTGGACCGGCTCCTTCAGCCAGCAGCCGGATCCGACCATCGATTCGACCAAGATCGGCACCATCGAGTCGTCCAGCCCGGACACCGGAAATACGGTCAAGAAGGGCCAGACCATTCAGATCCAGGTCTTCACGTCGCTTGGTGGCTCGACCACCACAACGACACCTCACAACTGACCGCACAGACGAAGGGCCCGGCACCTGAGGTGCCGGGCCCTTCGTCTGTGCGGAGTGTTACACGGCGGCAGCGGCGGCGGCCAGGCGGCGCATGCCGGCTTCGAGCTCGTTGACGCGCTCGGGGGCGACGGGGAAGCCGGCGGCGGACATCCAGTTGGCCAGCATGCGGTGGCCGCCGTCGGTGAGCACGGACTCGGGGTGGAACTGCACGCCTTCGATGGGCAGCTCGCGGTGCCGCATGGCCATGACGATGCCGGTCTCGGTGCGGCCGGTGATCTCCAACTCGGCCGGCACGGTCTCGGGCAGCACGGTGAGCGAGTGGTATCGGGTGGCGACGAACGGCGAGGGCACGCCGGCCAGCACGCCGACGCCGGCGTGGTGGACGAGGCTGGTCTTGCCGTGCAGGAGCTCGGGGGCCCGGTCGACGGTGCCGCCGAAGACGGCGCCGATGGCCTGGTGGCCGAGGCAGACGCCGAGCACGGGGATGCGCTCGGTGGCGCAGTGGCGGATGACGTCCATGCTGGCGCCGGCCCGCTCGGGTGTGCTGGGGCCGGGGCTGATGAGCACGCCGTCGGCGGCCGCGACGTCGGACAGCTGCACGACGTCGTTGCGCCGCACGACGCAGTCGGCCCCCAGCTGGGCCAGGTACTGCACCAGGTTGTAGACGAAGCTGTCGTAGTTGTCGACGACCAGGACGCGCATGGAAGGAACCTACCCCGTTGTCACCTGGTTGAAGGGAAGCAGCGGCTCTACCCACGGGAACACCACCAGCATCAGCAGCGCGATGACGCCGAGCACGAGCACCACGGCCTCGGCGACCTTGGCCGCGGTCGGCCCCGGCAGGTGCCGCCAGATCCAGCCGTACACGTCAGTCGGTCTCCTTCAGCTCCGGCGGAGCCTTGTCCGGCTGCTTGGGGTCCTTGGCGTACTGGTTGGTGAGCACGGTGTGCAGGATCAGCCGGTGCGAGGCCGAGAACTTCGGCGTGCAGGTGGTCAGCGTCATCAGCGCGACCTGCTGGCCGGCCGGCAGGGTGAGGTCGGCCTTGTGCGGCACGGGGGCGATGACGTCGCCCTGCGACGGCAGCACGGTCTCCTGCCCGACCAGGCCGGCGTAGGCCCCGCCGAGCGGCGCGACGCCCTTGCACTGGGGCTGGGCGCCCTTGCCGGCGGCCCAGCCAGCGACCTCGTCGGTGGTGGGCAGCATCCGGTAGACGAACCAGTCGGTCTCGGTCTCCACCACGATGGCGTCGCACGAGCTGATCAGGTCCAGGTCGTTGAACGGCGCGCCCTTGCCGACCCGGTGGCCGGCCACGGCGAAGTCGCCGGGCTGGCCGGGCAGCGCGCTGCCGACGTAGTGGCCGGGGCCGATGTCCAGGTCGGCATCGGTGGTGCCCTCGACGATGGTGAAGTGGTAGTCGGCGCCGAGCGCCGGCACATAGATCTTGGCGAAGCCCTGCCCGTCGGCCAGGTCGTAGTGGGTGCCACGCTGCGGGCCGCCCACGGTGTCCTGGTCCTTCCACTTGTCGTTGAGCGAGGACGTGGCCTGGTTCTGCTTGCCCGCGGAGATCAGGTCGGTCCAGTACACCTCGTAGCCGACGAACAGCAGGATCACCAGGCCGGCGGTGATGAACAGCTCGCCGAACGTGCGGACGACTTTGCGCGCGGTGTCCTTGGGCGGCGGGGGCGTCTCCAGCGAGTCGTCCCCGTATGTGTCGTCCCGGTCGATGCGTCCGGTGTCGTCCTCTTCGTCCTGGTAGCGGAAGCGGGTGCCCGGCTCAGGGTCGATCACATCGATCTTCGGGAGGAACGCCGTGGGCTGTTCGGGCGCAGGGCGGGGGCGCCAGCCGGGTGGACGTCCCGCCGCTGGCCGCGGGTCGTAGCTCACGTGTACGCCTCCTGTGCCCCTGACCTCAACTAGTGGTTCGCTGGCATCCTCGATTACGTTAACGTGTTACCCCTGGCAGTGGTTGCCCCGCGCAGCCACCGATGCCTCAGCGCGCGAGGTCAGGCGAGGAAAGATGCCAAAGTCGAAGGTCCGCAAGAAGACCGTCTACACGCCGCCGACGGATCGGCGCACGCCGGTCAAGGTGAAGGCGGTCGGTCCGTCCCACCCGGTGTACGTGACGGTCATGCTCGGCATGATGCTGCTCGGCCTGGCGTGGCTGGTGGCCTATTACCTGGTGCCGACCGGCATCCCGGTCATGGAGTCGCTGGGCTCGTGGAACTTCCTCATCGGCTTCGCGCTGATGATCGTCGGGCTGCTGATGACCATGCGGTGGCGCTGACCGCTCACCACTCGTGACGACGGCCCGGGCG
Source organism: Kutzneria sp. CA-103260 (assembly GCF_018263855.1). Classification (GTDB taxonomy): domain Bacteria; phylum Actinomycetota; class Actinomycetes; order Mycobacteriales; family Pseudonocardiaceae; genus Kutzneria. Next base: position 8,760,564 of record NZ_CP073318.1, read on the forward strand.
TGACACGTCCGGGTCGTTGTCTGTTACACCGTCGTTCAGCCAGTTCACCTCACGGTCATCGAACGACACGGGTGTAAGTCATCCCCAGTGGGGACAACTCCTGTGGACAACTTTGCGCAAAAAGGCACAAGCGCCGGAGCGTGCACATGACCGAGCCCTCCACGACGGAGCACCGCTGGGCCCCGCAGGCGCCGCTGGTCGGCATCGGCTGGGTGCTGACCGCGATCGTCGTCCTGCTGGTGGTGGTCGGCACCGACCCGGGCGACCGGGTGATGCTGGGCATCGCGGCGCTGATGCTGGCCGCGATCTCCCTGTTCGGCACGCTGGCCCGGCCGCGGCTGCGGGCCGACGAGCAGGGCGTGACGGTGCGCGGCCTGTTCTCCAGCCGCACGTGGACCTGGCCGGAGGTGCGGATCCGGCTGGCCCACGGCCGGCGGCTGGGTCGGGTCACCTCGACCGTCGAGCTGACGGTGCTGCACGACGACGGCCTGATCGTGTTCGGCAAGCTGGACCTCGGTGAGGATCCGGCCGACGTCGTCGAGCAGCTCCAGGCGCTACGACCCTGGTCCCAGGGCTGACACCAGCTGCGCCGCCCTGGTCACGTACATCAGCACGAGCACCAGCAGCAGCGCCACCATCGCCCCGCCCTGCCACCACTGCCGATTCTTGGCCGGCGCGTAGACGATGGCCGCCATCGCGATCGCGCCCACGACCAGGCCGCCGAAGTGCCCGGTGATGGAGATGCCGGGCAGGGTGAACGTGATGAACACGTTGACCGCGAGAGTGATCAGGATGGGCCGCGGGTCCAGCTTGAGCCGCAGGATGGCGACCAGGTAGCAGCCCATCAGGCCGTAGAGCGCGGTGGACGCGCCGGCCGCGCCGGTGTCCGGGCTGGAGAACAGCATCACCGCGACCGAGCCGCCGATCAGCGACAGGAAGTACACGGCGGCGAACCGGACCCGGCCGAGGATGCGCTCCAGGTCCCGGCCCAGCATCCACAGCGACAGCATGTTGACCGCGATGTGGATGAAGCCGTAGTGCAGGAAGCCGCCGGTGACCAGCCGCCACCACTCACCGTTGAGCGCGGCCGCTCGCGGCCACGTCACCCACGCGTCGAACAGCGGCGAGTTGGAGTTGCCGGCGATGCTGCCGGCCTGCACGACGGTGATGCCGAAGATCACCACGTTGACCGCGATCAGCAGGTAGACCAGCACCGGCCGCTGGGTCATGCGGCCGCCGACCGCGTTCACCGGCTGGCGCACGCTGCGCCGGCCCTCGTTCACGCACTCCACGCACTGCTGGCCGACGGCGGCGTCCCGCAGGCATTCCGGGCAGGTCGGCCGGTCACACCGGGTGCAGCGCAGTCCGGTGTGCCGGCCGGGGTGCCGGTAACAGGCGGGCAGCGCGTCCGTCGGCGGCGGCCCGTACGGCGCGGTCATGGATCAGCCGCGTTCGATCGTGATCTTCTCGATGGCGACCTCGGTCAGCGGCCGGTCGCTGCGGTCGGTGGGCGTGTTGGCGATCGCGTCCACCACCTTGCGGGACTCCTCGTCGCGGACCTCGCCGAAGATGGTGTGCTTGCGGTTGAGGTGCGGCGTCGGGCCCACCGTGATGAAGAACTGCGAGCCGTTGGTCGCGGGCCCGGCGTTGGCCATGGCCAGCAGGTACGGCTTGTTGAACACCAGCTCGGAGTGGAACTCGTCGGCGAAGGTGTAGCCGGGGCCGCCGCGGCCGGTCCCGGTCGGGTCGCCGCCCTGCAGCATGAAGCCCTTGATCACGCGGTGGAAGACCGCGCCGTCGTAGAACGGGCCCGACTTCTCGCCGCGGGCGTTCTCGGTCGTGTAGTCGGCCGTGCCCTCGGCCAGCCCGGCGAAGTTGCGGACCGTCTTCGGGGCGTGGTTCGGGAAGAGGTAGAGGCGGATGTCGCCCTGCGTGGTGTGCAGGGTCGCCCCGACGATGTCGTTGTCAGCCACCACGCCATCGTGCCATCCACGGCGGGATCGCGGCCGGAGGGGCAGACTGGATCGGTCAGATCGGTACCGATCGACGGGCTTGGAGAACAGCTGATGGACGAGGTCGAGACCATGGCCGAGGCCGGCGCGAAGGCGGGCGAGGCGGTCGGCAGGGCGGTGCGCGCCGCTCGCCGCAGGGCCGTCCGCGCGGGCCAGGCCGGCATCGAGCGCACCCACGAACTGGTGGATTTCGCCGGCGAGGAGTTCGCGCCGACCCGCAAGGCCGCCCGCAAGATGGCCAAGCAGGCGCGGCGGGATCTCAAGCGCACCGCTGGCAAGGCCCGCACCGAGGCCGCCCGCAACGCCAACCAGATCCGCAAGCAGGCCCGCAAGGTCGCGGAGGACCTGGCCGACAGCATCGATCCGCGCCCCAAGCGGCGACGTCGATGGCCGTGGCTGGTCGGGCTGGTGCTGGCCGGCGGCGCGGCGGCCGCGTATGTGGCGCTGTCCCGGCGGCCGCGCGAGGTGCGTCTGCAGGACGTTCGCGACGACGCGCCGGGCGCGGTGCCGGTGCCCGAGCCGGCGCGCAACGGCCGGGACGCCCCGCGGACCGCGGACAAGTAGTGAGTCGAACGGTGCTCCGCCCCCGCTGAGCTGGGCGGAGCACCGTTCGTCGCGAAAACCACACCGTTCCTGCGGCGCAGGGGTCCCGCTGGTCGCTTATGCCCGATTGAGTGCTGTCGATGTGACCTGCATCTCCTAGGTTACGGCGGGTAACTGTCCCCCGTCCGGGAGGTTGCCGTGGGCACCACCGAAGACTCCGCCGCCGCGCCGACGCCGGCGACAACCGACTGGAACCAGGTCCAGGCCAGTCCCGAATTCGCGGATCTGCGCCGCCGGCTGCGCGGGTTCGTGTTCCCGATGGCCGGCCTGTTCCTGGCCTGGTACCTGCTGTACGTCCTGCTCGCCGACTACGCCCATGGCTTCATGTCGACAAAGCTGTTCGGCAACATCACCGTCGGCCTGGTGTTCGGGCTGCTGCAGTTCGTCTCCACCTTCGTGATCACCGGCCTGTACGTCCGGTTCGCCAACCGCGTGGTCGACCCGGCCGCGGACAAGATCCGGCACGAGATCGAGGGAGACGGCCAGTGACCAACTCCGTGCTCGCCGCGGGCGTCGAGGGCAGCAACCCGACGCTGAACATCTCCATCTTCGCCGTCTTCGTGGTGGTCACCCTGGTGATCGTGTTCCGGGCCAGCCGGAGCACCAAGACCACCACCGACTTCTACGCGGCCGGCCGTGCGTTCACCGGCCCGCAGAACGGCATCGCCCTGTCCGGCGACTACCTGTCGGCCGCCTCGTTCCTCGGCATCGCCGGCGCCATCGCGGTCTACGGCTACGACGGCTTCCTGTACTCGATCGGCTTCCTGGTGGCCTGGCTGGTGGCGCTGCTGCTGGTCGCCGAGCTGCTGCGCAACACGGGCCGGTTCACCATGGCCGACGTGCTCAGCTTCCGGATGAAGCAGGGCCCGGTCCGCACCGCGGCCGCCATCTCCACGCTGGCCGTGTCGCTGTTCTACCTGCTGGCCCAGATGAACGGCGCCGGCGGCCTGGTGGCCCTGCTGCTCGGCGTGACCAGCACCGCCGGCCAGGCGGTGGTCGTCGCCGTGGTCGGTGTGGTCATGCTCATCTACGTGCTGGTCGGCGGCATGAAGGGCACCACCTGGGTGCAGATCATCAAGGCCGTGCTGCTCATCCTCGGCGCGTTCGTGATGACGGTGTGGGTGCTCGGCCGCTACGGCTTCAACCTGTCGGCCCTGCTCGGCGACGCCGTCGCGCACGGTGGCAAGACCGGTGAGGCACTGCTCGGTCCGGGCAAGCAGTACGGCGCCACCGGCACTTCCCGGCTGGACTTCCTGTCCCTGGGTCTGGCCCTGGTGCTGGGCACCGCCGGCCTGCCGCACGTGCTGATGCGCTTCTACACCGTGCCCACCGCCAAGGAGGCTCGGCGATCGGTGGTCTGGGCGATCGTGCTGATCGGCATCTTCTACCTGTTCACCCTGGTCCTGGGCTACGGCGCCGGCGCGCTGGTCGGTCCGGAGACGATCAACAGCGCCCCCGGCAAGGTCAACTCGGCCGCCCCGCTGCTGGCTCTGGCGCTGGGTGGGCCGGTGCTGCTCGGCCTGATCGCCGCCGTGGCGTTCGCGACCATCCTGGCCGTCGTCGCCGGTCTCACCATCACCGCGTCGGCCTCGTTCGCGCACGACATCTACGTCAACGTGATCAAGAAGGGCGACCGGGAGAGCGCCAAGGCCGAGGTCAAGGTGGCCCGCTGGTCGGCCGTGGTGATCGGCCTGCTGGCCATCGTCGGCGGCATCGCCACCAACGGCCAGAACGTGGCCTTCCTGGTGGCGCTGGCCTTCGCCATCGCCGCCGCCGCCAACCTGCCGACGATCCTGTACTCGCTGTTCTGGAAGCGGTTCACCACCACCGGCTCGCTGTGGAGCATCTACGGCGGCCTGGCGATCACCATCGGCCTGATCATCTTCTCGCCGGTGGTGTCCGGGGAGAAGACCTCGATCTTCCCGGCCGCGCACTTCGACTGGTTCCCGCTGAGCAACCCGGGCCTGGTCTCGATCCCGCTGTCGTTCCTGCTCGGCTACCTCGGCACCGTGCTGGGCAAGGACAAGGCCGACGAGACCAAGTACGCGGAGATGGAGGTCCGCTCCCTCACCGGCGCCCACGCCGAAAAGGCCGTGCAGCACTGAGTTTCGGCGGTTACTGAACCACCGCGGGCGATCGCCGTCCTCACAGTCCGAGGGCGGCGATCGCCTGCTTCACCACCTGCTTGGCCTTGATCGTCTGCTTCTGGTCGGTGTACGCCACCACCGCCGCGCCGGCCTTGGACACCGCGTACACCGCGCCCGTCGACGTCGCCTCCGACCCGCCGCTCCAGCCTCCCGGCAGGTCCGCCTTGTCGGAGCTGCTGATCGGCGCCGCCTTGTTCACCAGCGCCGTCGCCGCCCCCGCGTCCCCCACGTACACCTGCACCACAAGCTGCTTGTCGTTGCCGAAGCTGTAGAAGAAGCACGCCGGATGCGGCTTGTCCGCGGAGATCATCACCTTGGTGACCTTCTCCCCGTTGGCGTCGGCCACAAAGTCCGAGCTCAGGTACGGGCACTGCGCCGTCGTGGCCGCCACCGGATCCCCCGGCGCCGCCGCGCTGGTCGACGTCGGCGCACTACTCGTCGTCGGCGACGGCGTGGTTGTGGTCGGCGCCGCCTGCGGCTGCGACGAGCAGCCGGCGAGCGCAACAGCGGCGAGCAGGACTCCGGTGTACAGCGCGGCGTTCCTCATAGGGCCGACAGTCAACCAGAGTCCCGCTCCCCACCTCAGCCCTGGTGCGGCACCAGGGCCATGCTGCTGGTGATCGCGGACACTCCGGTCAGTCCTTGAATCTGACGCGCCCGCCCGTTGGACGACGCCCGCTCACCCCAGAACCACACGGTTCCATCGGACTTCAGGCCGTAGCCGGCGTCGACAGCGACGGCGATGGCGATGGCGATGGCGATGGCGATGGCGATGGACGTGATACCCGAGACGTCCTGCGCCTGCGTGACCGTGTACTGCCAGCTGTCATCGAACTTCCCGTTGTCCAGCCGCCCGTACCGGGTGTTGCCCCAGCCCCAGACCGTGCCGTCCGATTTCACGGCCAGGCCGAAGTCCTGCTGCGCGGCAACGGAAACGATGTTGGTGAGACCGGGGATCTGCACCGGGGACGTTGCGTCACCGCTGGCACTGCCGGTATTCAACCCGTTCGCACCCTTACCCCACACCCACACCGTGCCGTCCGACTTGACCGCGTATCCCTGCCCGTCGCCGCCGGCGATCCCGGTCACGCCGGTCAGCTCCGGAACTTGCGTCGCGGCCAGGAAGTTGGCGCAAAAGCCACTCGTGCACGGCCCGTCACCGAACCCGCCATGCTGGTCGTCGCCCCAGGCCCAGACGGTGCCGTCGGACTTCAGCGCGTAGCTGTCAACGGCTCCACTGGCTATGGCGGTGATGTCGGAGAGGCCTTGGATGTGGTTGCCGGTCAAGGCGAACTGGCCATCCGACGCGTTGATGATGGGGTAGACCGTCTGCACCGTGCCATCGGTCATCAGCACGATCGCCCTCGAGAAGTTCGTGGGGCTGTTGGCCACCGCCCGAACACCGGTCAGCCCCGGCACTCGTACCGGCACGTTCTGCGCGCACACGCTCGTGTTGCTCGTCGCGGCGTTGGAGCACTGCGGCGTGTTGCCCCGCGACTTGTCGCCGTAGTTGCTGCCCGCAGCCCAAAGCGTGCCGTCGCCGCGCAAGGCGAGCGAGGTGTCACCGAGGCTGGCGATAGACGTGACGTCGGTCAGACCGAACACCCCGGCGGGCACATCCGTCCTCGCGCCGTAGGTTCGGTTGCCGAGTTGGCCGTACTCGTTGCTGCCCCAGGTGTAGACGCAGCCGGCGGTGCAGTGCGTGGTGCGCGGCGCGAAGTAGCCGGCGATGTCCAGGACCAGGTCCACCGATCCGCCGTGGCTGTACAGATCCAGCTTCCGGTCGGCGCTGACCGCCACCACCGCCAGGTTCGGCGAGGTCTGTCCGCCCACCAGGTTCAGGTTCGACGGACCGTTCGCGTCCCGTCCGGCCCCGTCCGGATACGCCGCCACATACGTGTTCGCGGTCGGGTTGGTCCCGGTCAGGTTCGCGACGATCGCCGTCGCACTCATCGGCACCCGACTCGACAGATCGAGCTTCGCCGTCACGTCCGATCCCAGCGTGCCGATGTCGCTTCGATCGGCGCTGATCCCGTACCGCGTGTCCAGCACTCGGGCCGGGCTCAGCGGGCTGAACGTCGCCGTCGAGTCGCTGGAGTAGTAGCCCGCCACGTCGGCGATCAGGTCCACCGACCCAGAGTGGTTGTACAGATCGACCTTCGCCCCGGCCCCCAACTGCACGGTCACCAGGTTCGGCCGCGTCTCGCCGGCTGCCAGGTTCAGCGCCGACGACGCCGGCTGGGGCTGACCGTCCGGCCACACCGACACGAACGTGTCTGTGGTCGTGTCGGTCCCGGTCAGATTCAGCACCACAGCCGACGCCGTGCTCGGTACTTTGCCCGACAGGTCCAGCACCCGGGTGGAGTTCGGCCCCAGCGCGCCACCGCTGTCGCGGGTGTCCAACGCCCGCACGGGAGTCAGCGCGGTGTACCCGACCCCGGCGCTCGGCGAGTAGTAGCCAGCAAGATCGGCAACCAGGTCCACCGACCCCGTGTGGTTGTACAGATCGACCTTGGCCCCGGCCCCCAGCTGCACCGTCACCAGATTTGCGGAGGTCTGTCCTGCCACCAGGTTCAGGTTCGAGCTGATCGGCCTCGGCACCCCATCCGGCCACGCCGTCACGTTGGTCGACGCGGTCACGTCGGTGCCCGTCAGATTGAGCACCACGGCCGTCGCGTCCGCGGGCACCGCACCGGAAAGATCCAGCACCCGCGACTGGTCCGCTCCGACCGCCCCGCCGCCATCCCGGGTGTCCAACACCCGCGTCGGCGCCACCGCCGTATACCCGTTGCTGTCCGGCACCACCCCCGCCGGCACATCCTGCGCCGCCGCCACTCCAGCTCCACCCACGACCACCGTCACAACGGCAGCCGCCACCACCACACGTCTCATCTGGTCTTCCCCCCTGTACGCGGACCCACAAAGTCACGCGCGACCAGACGCTAGTTCCACCGCTTCCCCCCAACAAGACACCAACCGGCCTACCCCGGGGGCGAGCGAAGCGAAGCCTGATCGACAGGCGATGGCGAGCGCAGCGAGCCGAGCCCGAACGGGGGTGCAGGGGGGCGAAGCCCGCCCTGCCTTGGGGTCTGGGGCGAGAGCCCCAGTGTGATGACGAGCGAGCGAGGCTAGGACGCGAAGCGTCCAGCACAGCTCGCCACGAGCGAGTGGAGACAAGGGGAATCGAACCCCTAACCCCCGCCTTGCAAAGGCGGTGCTCTGCCAATTGAGCTATGTCCCCGAGGGGCCCGCGGGCTCAGACCGCGCTACCCCGATGATCGTCCAACCTCAGTCGGTCGGAGCCGTAGCCTCGCGCCACAGGTCGGCCTCGGCCTTGGCGGAGCGCTGCTTCCGCACGATGAACAGCACGACCCCGGCCACAGCCACGAGCGCGATGAGCTTCTTCACGTCTGGTCGCCTCCTTGGCGCTTGCCACCCCATAAGACAGGACAGGTAGTCCCAACATACACGTCGCCCCGCTGGGATGACTCCCGCCGCCGGCTCACCCTCGGCCCCACTGTCGCTGTCACATCGGAGCGGGGGTGCAGGGGGGCGGAGCCCGCCCATGCCTGGGGGCATGGGGCGCGAGCCCCACAAGAAGCCAGAAACGATAAATGCCTGGAAGCGAAGCTTCCAGGCACACCTCACCCAATCGGTTCGGTGGGCCCAGGAGGACTTGAACCTCCGACCTCTTCGTTATCAGCGAAGCGCTCTAACCGCCTGAGCTATGGGCCCTTACGGGAGAAGAGATTACCGCACTCCTCTCCCCTGATCCAAACCGGGTCTACTCCCGCTCGGAGAGGGTCACCTCGACGCCTCCGGCCAGGTCAGCGCACACGTTGTAGATGAAGGAGCTGACGGTGGCCATCGCCGTGAACAGGATCACGTTCACGAGTCCGACGACGGCGGCGACGCCGAAGACGCGGCCGGCGCTGATCAGGTCGCCGCCGCTGTTGTCGCCGCCCTGCACGAGGTCGTTGTAGGTGCCGTTGAGCTTGGTCCACACGTTCATGCCACCGAGCACGCTGTACAGCACGCCGACGGCGACCATCCAGACCAGGAACATGGCGAAGCCGAGCACCAGCGCCAGTTTGAGCACCGACCACGGGTCGACGCGCTTGATCTGGAGGCTGGCCCGCCGCGGTCCCCGGCCGGGGCGGCGCAGCGCGGTGGGCGCGGCGGTGCCTCGAGGCGGGGTGGCGGTGGGGCCGCCGAGGTTGACCGAGGTCCGGGTGGACACGGTGGGCGAGTCCAGCGGGCTGGCGACCGGCGCGGGCGGCACGGACGGTGCGACCGGCCGGAAGTTGGTGGTGGCCTGCGAGCTGGTGTCGACCGGTTCGTGCTCGTACGCGGTGGACGCGATGGTGGTGCTCGCGGCGGCCGCCGCCGTGTCGGCGGTGACCCGCTGCCAGGGCGGCGGCGCCGAGGAGGCCGCCGGCTCGGCCGCGGCGGCGTCCCCGGCACGGAACTTGGCGGTTTCCTGCTCGTGACTGGCGGCGCCGTTGGTCGCCGGCGCGGCCGCGGCCGCGGGCTGCGCCGGCTGGGCCGGGGCTTCCTCGGTCGCGACCGACTTCTTCTCGACCTGGTCGTGCTCGGTCTTGGCGTCCGGCTGTTCCGGGTTCTCCGGAGTTGTCACGAGAGGTCCTCAGTCAGCTTGTCGTTGTCTTCCCGGTGGCGCTGCCTACTCGGCCACGTCCGGTGCGGAGGTCTGGTCGTCCTCTTCGGAGACGTCCGTGGGCTCGTCGGCGTTGCGTGCGACACCCATCAGGGTGCCCCCTTCGTCGAGGTTCATCAGCCGCACCCCCTTCGTCTGCCGGCCAGCCTTGCGCACCTGTTCGACGCTGGTGCGAATCACTCCACCAGATGACGTGATGGCGTACAACTCGTCGTCCTCGTCGACGATCAGCGCACCGACCAGCCTGCCACGCTTTCGGTCGTACTGGATGGTCAGCACGCCCTTGCCGCCGCGACCCTGGATCGGATAGTCGTCGATCGGCGTCCTCTTGGCGTACCCACCATCGGTGGCGACAAGCACGAACTTGTCCGGCTGCACGACGCCCATCGACAGCAGCTCGTCGCCGGAGTTGAAGCGCATGCCCAGCACGCCGGAGGTGGCCCGGCCCATCGGCCGCAGCGTCTCGTCGGTGGCGTGGAACCGGATCGACTGCCCGTCGGCGGAGACCAGCAGCAGGTCGTCCTCGGCCGCGCAGAGCACGGCGCCGACCAGCTCGTCGTCCTCCTTGAGGTTGATGCCGATCAGGCCGCCGGACCGGTTGGAGTCGAAGTCGGCCAGGCGCGACTTCTTGACCAGGCCGGTCTTGGTGGCCAGCACCAGGTAGGGCGCGACCTCGTAGTTGGGGATCTCGATGACCTGGGCGATCTCCTCGCCCGGCTGGAACGCCAACAGGTTGGCCACGTGCTGGCCGCGGGCGTTGCGGTTGGCCTCGGGCAGCTCGTACGCCTTGGCCCGGTAGACCCGGCCCATGTTGGTGAAGAACAGGATCCAGTCGTGGGTGGAGCAGACGAAGAAGTGGGCGATGATGTCGTCCTGCTTCAGCGCCGCACCCTGGACGCCCTTGCCGCCGCGCTTCTGCGAGCGGTACAGGTCGGTCTTCGTCCGCTTCGCATAACCCGTTCGAGTGATCGTGACAACCACGTCCTCGACGGCGATGAGGTCCTCCATGGAGACCTCGCCGTCGAACGGCAGGATCCGGGTGCGCCGGTCGTCGCCGTACTTGCCGACGATCTCCATCAGCTCGTCGCGGACGATGGCGCGCTGCCGCTCCGGCTTGGCCAGGATGTCCTGCAGGTCAGCGATCTCGATCTCGATCTCGGCCAGCTGGTCGACGATCTTCTGCCGCTCCAGGGCGGCCAGCCGGCGCAGCTGCATCTCGAGGATGGCGTTGGCCTGGATCTCGTCGACGGTGAGCAGCTCGATCAGGCCGACCCGGGCGTCCTCGACGGTGGGTGACCGGCGGATCAACGCGATCACCGCGTCCAGCTGGTCCAGCGCCTTGACCAGGCCGCGCAGGATGTGGGCCCGTTCCTCGGCCTTGCGCAGCCGGAACCGGGTCCGCCGGACGATGACCTCGATCTGGTGCTTCACGTAGAGCCGGATCATCTGGTCCAGGCGCAGCGTGCGCGGCACGCCGTCGACCAGGGACACCATGTTCACGCCGAACGTGTACTGCAGCTGGGTGTGCTTGTAGAGGTTGTTCAGCACGACCTTGGCCACCGCGTCCCGTTTGAGCGTGACGACGATGCGCATGCCGGTCCGGCTGTTGGACTCGTCGGCGATGTTGGCGATGCCGGTGAGCTTGCCGTCACGGACCAGGGTGGCGATGTTCTCCACCAGGTTGTCCGGGTTGACCTGGAAGGGCAGCTCGGTGGCGACCAGGATGACGCGCCCCTTGCTGTCCTCCTCCACCTCGACGACGGCGCGCATGCGCACCGAGCCGCGGCCGGTGCGGTAGGCGTCCTCGATGCCGCGGGTGCCCAGGATCAGGCCGTGGGTCGGGAAGTCGGGGCCCTTGATCCGGGCCATCACCGCTTCCAGCGTCTCCTCGTCCGGCGCGTCCGGGTTCTCCAGCGCCCACACCACCGCGTCCGCGACCTCGCGCAGGTTGTGCGGCGGGATGTTGGTGGCCATGCCGACCGCGATGCCGGCGCTGCCGTTGATCAGCAGGTTGGGCACCCGGGAGGGCAGGACGATCGGCTCCTGGATGCGACCGTCGTAGTTGTCCCGGAAGTCGACGGTCTCTTCCTCGATGTCCTGCAGCATGTGCATGGCCAACGGGGTGAGCCGGCACTCGGTGTACCGCATGGCGGCGGCCGGGTCGTTGCCGGGCGAGCCGAAGTTGCCCTGGCCGTCGACCAGCGGGTAGCGCAACGCCCACGGCTGGGCCAGGCGCACCAGCGCGTCGTAGATCGACGAGTCGCCGTGCGGGTGGTAGTTGCCCATCACGTCGCCGACGACGCGGGCGCACTTGTTGTAGCCGCGGTCCGGCCGGAAGCCCGAGTCGTACATCGAGTACAGCACCCGCACGTGCACCGGCTTGAGGCCGTCGTACACGTTGGGCAGCGCGCGACCGACGATCACGCTCATCGCGTACGCGATGTAGGAGTTCTGCATCTCCTGCTGGATGTCGACCGGCTCGGTCCGCCCGTGGTTGTCGGGCGGCAAGGTTTCGGTCACGACTGGGAGTTCCTTTCACACAAGGCGAGGAGGAGGCGGTGGGGCCGGGACGTCACACGTCGAGGAACTTGACGTCCTTGGCGTTGCGGGTGATGAAGGACCGCCGGGCCTCGACGTCCTCGCCCATCAGCACGCTGAACAGCTCGTCGGCGGTGGCCGCGTCGTCCATGGTGACCTGGAGCAGCACGCGGTTGCCCGGGTCCATGGTGGTCTCCCACAGCTCCTGGGCGTTCATCTCGCCGAGGCCCTTGTAGCGCTGGACGCTGTCGTCCTTGCCGATCCTCTTGCCGGCGGCCAGCCCGGCCTCGATCAGGCCGTCGCGCTCGCGGTCGGAGTAGGCGTACTCCGGCTCCACGCCGCGCTGCCACTTGATCTTGTAGAGCGGCGGCTGGGCCAGGTAGACGTGCCCGTGCTCGATGAGCGGCCGCATGAACCGGAACAGCAGCGTGAGCAGCAGGGTCCGAATGTGCTGGCCGTCGACGTCGGCGTCGGCCATCAGCACGATCTTGTGGTACTTGAGCTTGGTCAGGTCGAAGTCGTCGTGGATGCCGGTGCCGAAGGCAGTGATCATGCTCTGCACCTCGGTGTTCTTCAGCACACGGTCGATGCGCGCCTTCTCCACGTTGATGATCTTGCCCCGGATCGGCAGGATCGCCTGGTACATGGAGTCCCGGCCCTCCTTGGCCGAGCCGCCCGCCGAGTCACCCTCGACGATGTAGATCTCGCACTCTTCCGGGTCGGTGGACCGGCAGTCCTTGAGCTTGCCGGGCAGGCCGCCGATGTCCAGCGCGCCCTTGCGGCGGACCAGCTCGCGGGCCTTGCGGGCGGCCAGCCGGGCCTGCGCCGAGGACACCGCCTTGTTGATGATGATCTTGGCCTCGGCCGGGTGCCGGTCGAACCAGTCGGCGATCCACTCGTTGCAGGCCTTCTGCACGAAGGACTTGGCCGAGGTGTTGCCGAGCTTGGTCTTGGTCTGGCCCTCGAACTGGGGCTCCTTGAGCTTGACCGAGACGATGGCGGCCAGGCCCTCGCGAATGTCCTCGCCGGAGAGGTTGCCGTCCTTCTCCTTGACCAGCTTCTTGTCCTTGGCGTACTCGTTCACCACTCGGGTGAGCGCGGCTCGGAAGCCCTCCTCGTGGGTGCCGCCCTCGTGGGTGTTGATCGTGTTGGCGAAGGTGTAGACCGACTCCGAGTAGCCGGTGTTCCACTGCATGGCGATCTCGACCTCGAGGTCGTCGCCCTTGGCGTCGAAGGCCACGACCTTCTCGTGCAGCGCCTCGCGGGACCGGTTGATGTGCCGGACGAAGTCCTCGAGACCGCCCGGGTAGTGGAAGGTCTGCTCCTTGACCCGCGCCACCTGGCCGTCCGCGTCGGCCTCGGCCTCCTCCTCGGAGACCCGCTCGTCGCGCAGCACGATGGTCAGGCCCTTGTTCAGGAAGGCCATCTCCTGCAGGCGGCGGGCCACCGTCTCCAGGTTGTACTCGGTGGTCTCGAAGATCTCCGGGTCGGCCCAGTAGGTGATGGTGGTGCCGGTCTCGGTGGTCGCCTCGCCCTTGTTCAGCGGGCCGGTCGGCACCGAGTTCAGATAGGACTGGGTCCACACGAAGCCGTCGCGCTTGATCTTCACCTCGAGCCGGGTGGCCAGCGCGTTGACCACGGAGACGCCGACGCCGTGCAGACCGCCGGAGACCGCGTAGGAGTCGCTGTCGAACTTGCCGCCGGCGTGCAGCGTGGTCAGCACCAGCTCGACGGCCGGCTTCTTCTCCACCGGGTGCTCGTCGACCGGGATGCCACGGCCGTCGTCGATGCACTCGATGCCGCCGTCGGCCCGCAGCACCAGCACGACCTTGGTGGCGTAGCCGGCCATGGCCTCGTCGACCGAGTTGTCGACGACCTCCCAGATGAGGTGGTGCAGGCCGCGCTCGCCGGTGGAGCCGATGTACATGCCCGGCCGCTTGCGGACCGCCTCGAGACCCTCGAGGACGGTGATGGACTTGGCGCTGTACTCAGCGTTGGTGTTGGCAGCCACGAGTTTTGCTGTCTCCCTCTGGGACGCCACGCAGGACTGGTTTGCGAGCCTGCGCGGACGACCGTCCAGCGCTGCCGTGCTCACATCCTCCCGAAAGTATACCGGGAGAGCCTGCCGAAAAGGCCGCTAGGACCCGCCTGAGAACGTCACAGAAGCCCGGAAGTGAGTGAACGAAGGTCCGCGGGGCTGCGGATGTCACTCGGTCCGGCTACGTTCGTCTCCGTGAGCCGTGATTTCCCCGCTGCCGTGTTTCCCGTGAAACATGGTGTGTCAGCCGTAGGTGTCGCGTGGTCCGCGACCTGGGGCATGTAGCGGGCCGAATCGCCAGTTGGGGGCCGACGGGCCCTGCACCTTGAGCCGCTTGACCACGTTCGGGCCGACGCCCTTGGCGATCTGCTGCAGCAGCTGGCGCTGGAGCAGCCGGAGCTGGGTCGCCCAGGCCGTCGACTCGGCCTGCACCACCAGCTCCCCCTCACGCAACGTCACCGGCTTCGCGTGCTGGGCCACCTCGGCGCCGACCAGGTGCGGCCACTTGGCGAACACCTGGCCGCCGGAGAGCTGATCGCTCCAGCCGCGGTCCATGGCCAACCGGGACACCAGCCGGCCGAGCGGCTGCGGGTCCCGGTCGTCGGCCCCGGACCCCGACCAGCGCCGCCGGCGGCCGCGCTTGACCGCGGGCATCGTGCGCTTCGACGGCTTGCGGGCCTTCGACGCCTCGCGGGCCGCGGCCAGCGCCGCACGGGCCAGATCCGACCCCTTCAGTCCCTCGGGCAGCCGGTCGTTCACTCGTTCGGGTTGTCCACCATCAGGTGACGGGTTGGGGGTAGATACCGCCCGGTTTGCTCCATTTGCCGCATTTTCGGCCGGTGTGGCTGGCGATCGATGCCCCCGAGTCACCGAGTTATCCACACCATCCACAGGTTTATCCCCAGATGTGGGGTACGCCGAGCCATCCATGCGTACCCCTAGTGGCGGATTGCCCGCGAGCTCATCAGACACGGTTCACCTCGCCGTCGCGGACCTCGTACCGGGCGCCGGCCAACTCCTCCGGCACGTCCTCGGCGACCGCCGCGGTCACGAGCACCTGCTCCGCGTTCGCCGCCACCTTCGCCAGCTGCTGCCGCCGCCTGCGGTCCAGCTCGGCGAACACGTCGTCGAGCACCAGCACCGGCTCGGCCCCATCATCGCGCAGCAGGTCGTACGCGCCCAGCCGCAACGCCAGCGCGAAGGACCATGACTCTCCGTGACTCGCGTAGCCCTTGGCCGGGTTGTCGCCGAGAGCCAGCTCCAACTCGTCCCGGTGCGGGCCGACCAGGCAGACGCCCCGCTCCACCTCCTGCGGACGGACCCGGGCGATCTCCGTGAGCAGCGCCGCCTCCAGCTCCGCGACATCCGCCCGTTCCCGCTGCGGCAGCGCGTCGCCCAACGTCGACCGGTACCGGATGGAGACCGGCCGCGACTCCGGCGCGACCCCCGCGTAGTTGGCCGCGACCAGCGGCGCGAGGTCGTCGATCAGGTCGAGCCGGCCGGCCAGCAGCTGCGCGCCCTGCGCGGCCAGGTGGCCGTCCCACACCTCCAACGTGCTGAGGTCGCCACGACCGCCGGCCCGGCGCGCCGCACCCGCCGACTTCAACAGAGCACTGCGCTGCTTGAGCACACGCTCGTAGTCGGAGCGGATGCCGGCATACCGAGGTGCCCGCGCGACCAGCAGGTCGTCCATGAACTTGCGGCGCTCGCCGGGATCGCCGCGGACCAGCGCCAGGTCCTCCGGCGCGAACAACACAGTGCGCAGGATGCCCAGCACCTCGCGCGGGCGAGGCACCGGGCCGCGGTTGATCCGCGCCCGGTTGGCCTTGCCCGGCGTGATCTCCAGTTCGACCAGCAGCTCGCGGCCGGCGTTGACCACGGCGGTCCGGATCACCGCCCGTGGGCTGCCGGACCGCACGAGCGGGGCATCCGAGGCCACCCGGTGCGAACCCAGGGTGGCCACGTAGCCGATCGCCTCGACCAGGTTGGTCTTGCCCTGGCCGTTGGAGCCGACGAACACGCTCACGCCGGGGTCGAACGCCAGGTCGGCGTGCGCCCAGGAGCGGAAGTCGACGACCTGGAGGTGTCTGACGTACATCAGGCTTTCTGGACCGCGTGGCCGCCGAACTGGTTGCGCAGCGCCGCGACGGCGCGCATCGCCGGCGAGTCGTCCTGGCGGGAGGCGAACCGGGCGAACAGCGCGGCGGAGATCACCGGCGCCGGCACCGAGTGGTTGATCGCCTCCTCCACGGTCCACCGGCCCTCGCCGGAGTCCTCGACGTAGCCACGCAGGTCGTCCAGCTCGGGGTCCGAGTCCAGGGCCCGGACCAGCAGGTCCAGCAGCCAGGACCGGACCACGGTGCCACGCTGCCAGGCCTTGATCGTCGCCGGCACGTCCGTGACCAGCTCGGACGCCTCGAGCAGCTCGAAGCCCTCGGCGTAGGCCTGCATCAGGCCGTACTCGATGCCGTTGTGCACCATCTTGGAGAAGTGGCCGGCGCCGACCGGGCCGGCGTGCGCGAAGCCCTCCTCGCGCGGACCCTCCGGACGCAGCGCGTCGAAGATCGGCATCGCCTGCTCGACGTGCTTCTTGTCGCCGCCGACCATCAGGCCGTAGCCGACGTCCAGACCCCACACGCCGCCGGAGACGCCGCAGTCCAGGTAGCCGATGCCCTTGCTGTCCAGGTGCGTGGCGTTGGCGGAGTCGTCGGTGAACCGCGAGTTGCCGCCGTCGATCACGAGGTCGCCCTCGGACAGCAGCTCGCCCAGCTCCTGCACGGTCTGGCGGGTCGGGTCGCCCGCCGGAACCATGATCCACACAGTCCGCGGCGCCGCCAGCGCGCCGACCAGGTCGGCCAGGCTGGCGACGTCGGTGACGTCCGGGTTGCGGTCGTAGCCCACCACCTCGTGGCCGGCCTTGCGCAACCGCTCCCGCATGTTGAAGCCCATCTTGCCAAGGCCGATGAGTCCGAGCTGCACGATCGCGGTCCTCTCCGTGTTACAGGCAGCCAGCTGGTCAGCCGGGCAGACGCACCGGCATCAGCAGGTAGAGGTAGCCCTCCACCACGCTTCCATCCTCGCCCACCGGCTTGATCAACGCGGGCCTGCTGGGTGTGGTGAACGACAAGTGGGCACGATCGGTGCGCACCGCGGCCAGGCCGTCGAGCAGGTATCCCGGGTTGAACGCGATGGTCACCGGGTCGCCGGTGAACTCGACCGGCAGCTCCTCCTCGGCGCTGCCCTCGTCGTCGCCGCCGGCGGTCAGCCGCAGGCCGCCCTCGCTGAACTCCAGCCGGACCTGGGTGCCGCGCTCGGCGACCAGCGACACTCGCTTGATCGCGTCCTGCAGCGAGGACACCTCGATGATCGCGGCGGCGTTGTGCTCGGCCGGCAGCAGCTGCCGGTACTTCGGGAACTCGGCGTCCAGCAGTCGGCTGGTGGTCCGCCGCCCGGTGCCGGACAGGCCGAGCAGGCCGTCGCCGGAGGCCAGCGACAGCTCGACCGTGGAGCCGGCGCCGCCGAGCGTCTTGGCCGCGTCGGCCAGGTTGCGGGCCGGGACCAGCACTGCGGTCTCGACCTCGTCGGCCGGCTCCCAGTCGAACTCGCGCATGGCCAGCCGGAACCGGTCGGTGGCGACCAGGGTCAGCTTGCCGCCGTTGAACTCGACCCGGACGCCGGTGAGCATCGGCAGCGTGTCGTCCTTGCCGGCCGCGACCGCGACCTGGCCGACCGCCTCGGCGAACACCTCGCCGGCCAGCGCACCCGCCCGCTGCGGCATCGCCGGCAGTGCCGGGTAGTCCTCGACCGGCATGGTCGGCAGGCTGAACTTGGCGCTGCCGCACGTGATCGAGACGCGGGCCCCGTCCACGGCGATCTCCACCGGGTGGTTGGGCAGCGCCTTGGTGATGTCGGCGAGTAGCCGGCCGGAGACCAGGGTCTTGCCGCCGGCCGCGATCGTCGCCGGGACACCCACCTGGGCCGAGACCTCGTAGTCGAAGCCGGAGACGGTCAGCGCGTCGCCGGTGTCGCCCTCGTCGGAGCCGGCGTCCAGCAGGACACCGCCGAGGACCGGGACCGGCGGCCGCGACGGCAGGCTCCGTGCGACCCAGGCCACGGCGTCGGCTAGACCGTCGCGCTCGACGCGGATCTTCATGAGGGCGTCCTTTCCTTCGGCACGACCGTGATCGTCCCCGTGTCGTCCGGGCTCGGCACACGACCGGGTCCTAGGGGAGCCCAACGGTAGAGCGTGCGAGGTCGCTTCGTCATGTCGGGGCGGCTCGACGCGAGGTCCGCCCGAGGCGAGGTGTCCCCAGCTTCGGCCACCCCCTGTTTTTCTTCTTTTCATCTCTTCAAAGAGATCACCAGTAACAGCAGTAAGGGTTGTGGATTGTGTGGACAACCGGGGTTTGCGCTGTTCAGGTGATGGCTGGGGGTGTGGGCAAGTACCCCGGGTGACCGGTGGACAACTCGGGCACCCCGTGGACAACTTCTCGACTGCTCCGAACGGTCCACAGATCGGTCGAGTTGTCCACACTTCCATCCCCAGATGTGGGCTGGTCCGTCCCCAGGTGTTGCACAGGGTGAAAGTGGCCCAGGTCTCCCCGATGTGGGTGACTGTGGACAACTTTTCTGGGATCGGGGGCCCGCCGACCCCTCCGACTCGCCAGAAAAGTTCACCGGGCGGGGGTTGCGGGCGGCCGGATTTCTGGGGGCGGCCGGGCCGCGACCGGGGGCGCTCGTCAGAAAGATCACGGATCTCAGCCCAGGTGGACAGGCGGATCCGGGGCGCGGCCGGGATTGGGCCGGCGCGGCGGGCGGGCGCAGAGCCGCCGGCGCAGAGTTTCTCACCGCCGTGCCGACCGGCCCAGGCCCCCGCCCAATAAGACTCTGGACTCGGCCGGCGGCGGCCGTCCGACCCAGGTGCGACCAGCACCTTTTCCACGCGGCAGCCGGTCCGGCCAAGGGGGCGAGCAGAAAGGTTCCCGGCGTGTCCGGCCTGGGCGGCGGGCCGGCGGCTCGTTCGCCGGTGGACCAGGCCGGCGCGGCCGCAGCCGGCGACCGGGCCGTGCAACTGCTGGCCGGGCACGTATCCGCTGGTCGGACCACATGGGCCGGCTGTGGATGGCCGACGGCGGCGACGTTTTCCCTGGTCGGTGCCTCGACACGCGTGAGGATGGCGACCTGGTTCGCGCCAGGCAGCCAGCAGTCGGACGCGTTTTCCCTGGTCAGTGGCGGCCAGCCCGCCTATGCCCGAGACCTGGCCCAGCCGAGCCACCAGCCGCCGGTTGCGGTTCCGCTGGTCGGAGCCCGCTGGTGGATCCATGGGGTGCGCCGCAGACACGGGCCGGACCAGGGCGAACGCCCTTCGCTTGGCGGGTGGCCGGACCGGCCGGCGACTTTTCCACGAGGTGGCTTGGCCGAGCCTGAGCGGCCGCTCGGAAAGGTGCGGCCGACCCGGGTGTGGGCGGAGCCGTTCCCCGGCGGCTGCTGGTTGGGCCGAGGGGCTGACCAGAAAGATGGAGTGCGGGGACCGGGCAGTCCGGACCTTTCTGATGACCACCACCGGCCGCGACCAGCACGTCGGTCAGAAAGATTTTGGCGAGCGGTCGAGTGGCTGGTGCGTCGGGCGGCAGGGGTGGCGGCTGTACGGCGGAGTCGGCGGGCGGTTTCTCACCGACCTGTGGGCCGCTGGCGGTCGGCCGGCCAGAAAGAAGGCGCGGTGCCCAGTGGTCCCGATGCGCTTGCGAGCCACCCAGCCGCCCGCTGGGGCGGAGCTTCCGCGCTGCGGTGGGCCGGGCACCCACTCATGTCGGCAGGCCCTTTCTCACTGGGGTGGCTGGTCGAGCCGAGCTCGCGGTGAGAAAGGTTGGGCAGTTGGTGGCACCTTTCTCACTGAGGCCGGCGGCCGACCGAGGTGGTCGGCGAGAAAGGTGTGGGCGTCAGCGGCCCTGGGCAGGACAGTGGAGAGCGGCCCGCCGGGATCGGGGGGCCGCTCAGGGGCGAAACGGGGTCAGGCGCGGGCGCGCTGCTTGATGCGGGAGGTGAGCTCCTGCACCTGGTCGTAGATCCGCCGGCGCTCGGCCATCTCCTTGCGGATCTTCTTGTCGGCGTGCATGACCGTGGTGTGGTCACGGCCGCCGAAGGTCTGGCCGATCTTGGGCAGCGACAGGTCGGTGAGCTCCCGGCACAGATACATGGAGATCTGCCGGGCCTGGGCCAGCGCCTTGGTCTTGCCGGGACCGCACAGGTCGTCGATGGAGACGCCGAAGAACTCCGCGGTCACGGCCATGATCGTCGGAGCGGTGATCTCCGGGGCGTGCGAGTCGGGGATCAGGTCCCGCAACACGATCTCGGCCAGCTGCACGTCCACCGGCTGCCGGTTGAGCGAGGCGAACGCGGTGACCCGGATCAGCGCGCCCTCCAGCTCCCGGATGTTGCGCTCGATGCGGGCGGCGATGAACTCCAGCACCTCGGCCGGCGCGGCCAGCCGGTCCTGGGCGGCCTTCTTGCGCAGGATGGCGATCCGGGTCTCCAGCTCGGGCGGCTGGATGTCGGTGATCAGGCCCCACTCGAACCGCGTGCGCAGCCGGTCCTCCAGGGTCTCCAGCCGCTTGGGCGGCCGGTCCGAGGACACCACGATCTGCTTGTTCGAGTTGTGCAGCGTGTTGAACGTGTGGAAGAACTCCTCCTGCGTGCCTTCCTTGCCCTCCAGGAACTGGATGTCGTCGACGAGCAGCACGTCGATGTCCCGGTAGCGGCGCTGGAAGGCGATCTTGCGGTCGTCCCGCAGGGAGTTGATGAAGTCGTTGGTGAACTCCTCGGTGGACACGTAGCGCACGCGCATCCCCGGGAACAGCCGCTGGGCGTAGTGCCCGACGGCGTGCAGCAGGTGGGTCTTGCCCAGGCCGGACTCGCCCCAGATGAACAGCGGGTTGTACGCCCGGGCCGGCGCCTCGGCCACCGCGACCGCGGCTGCGTGCGCGAACCGGTTGGACGCGCCGATGACAAAGGTGTCGAAGGTGTACTTCTCGTTCAGCCTGGTCTGCGAGTTGGTGCCCTGGCTCGGCTGGGTGGCCGCGGCCGGCGGCCCGCTGAAGGTCGGCCAGATCTCGTGCACGGTGGCCAGCGCCTCGCGCTCCTCGTCCACCTCGTCCTCGGCCGAGTCGCCGTCGTCGGACAGGGTGATCGCCGGCATCGGCGCGGTCTGCTCCGCGGGCGCGACGGCCGGCGGGCGCGGGGCGGGCGTGGTGATCAGCGGCGGGGGCGTCGGCACGGGCGGCGGACCAGGGGTGGCCCGCGGCACGACGGTGTCGACCTTGACGGCCAGCGACACCGGGCGGCCGAGCCGGCGGGAGAGCGCGGCGGTGATCGGATCGCGCAGGGCGCGCTCGATCGCCTCCTTGGCGAAGTCGCTCGGCGCGCCGAGCAGGACCGTGCCGTCCAGCAGCCCGATCGGCCGGGTCACCCGCATCCAGGCGCGCTGCAACGAGGACAGGGCCCCCGCGGCGAGCAGTTCCTGGACGACCTGGTCCCATACCTGACCGAGGTTGGTCTGGTCGTCGGACACGTCCCTGCTCCCCTCCCCTCGCCTGATTCGCCGACGCCGGGGTCGACGCGCGGATGCGCTCCAACCCCAGTTCGTCACGTCCGGTGGTGCTGTGGACAACGGGACACGTAGTCCACAGGTTGTCCACAACTGTGCACGAAGGTACGCCGGGACACATCGGCGCCTCGCACTGGGTCGGCCAGCGGCGAAGTCCGGGTTCCGCGCGAACGGTTCGGCGCCACGTGTGGGGAGCCTCGGGCCGGTCCCGAGGTGAAACCGCGGGGGAGCACGCTAACAAGGCGTGGCAGCCGCCACAAGCCGAACCGGCCGGTCACTCCCCCACAGTGGCCCGTCTGTCGCCTGATGGGGTGCTGGTCGGCTGCGCTGCGCAGCCGATTTGAGAACCGGCGCTCGGCTGCGTACTCTCGAATGGTCTCCCGCTGGTAGCGGGCGTCTTCGCGCGCCTGTGCCAATGAGCGCCGGAACATGACCGGCGCCCACGACTCTCGTCCGGTGCGGCCGTGTAGTGCGGTAACCGTGTGAGTGCGGCTGGGGACACCACCAGACCTGCTTGCAGTGAGCACCGGGAGACCCAGAAGTGAGCAAGGGAAAGCGCACCTTCCAGCCCAACAACCGTCGTCGCGCCAAGACCCACGGGTTCCGGCTGCGGATGCGGACTCGCGCGGGCCGCGCGATCCTGGCTGCCCGCCGGGGCAAGGGCCGCGCCCGCCTCTCGGCCTGACCCTGACGCGCCGTGCTCCCCGCGGCCGCCCGGCTGACCAGTAGCCAGGACTTCGGCCTGGTCGTCCGCCGGGGTCGCCGAGCCGGCAGACCCCGGCTCGTCATGCATGCCCTGACGAGCTCGGCGGACACATCAGCACCGACGTCGCCCACCCGGACCGAGCCCGCTCGGACCAGGGTGGGTTTCGTCGTGAGCAAGGCCGTCGGCAACTCGGTGGTTCGCCACGGGGTGAGCCGGCGCTTGCGGCACCAGATGGCGGAGCGGCTCGGGTCGCTGCCGGCCGGCACGGCGATCGTCGTCCGGGCGCTGCCGCCCGCCGCGGCCTCGTCCAGCGCCGAGCTCGGTCGCGACCTGGACGCCGCGCTGCGTCGCCTCGGCCTGACGGGCGGCGCCCCGTGACCGCGGCCGCGAAGGTGCTGGTGGCGCCGATCAGGGTGTACCAGAGGTGGATCTCCCCTCTGTTCCCCCCGAGCTGTCGCTTCTACCCGAGCTGCAGTGCTTACGCGGTGGAGGCGCTGACCGTCCATGGCGCGGTGCGTGGCAGCTGGCTGACAATTCGTCGGCTGCTGCGCTGCGGGCCCTGGCATCCTGGAGGCTTGGACCCGGTGCCGCCACGGCAGCCGCGGGCCGGCGCCAGTTCCAACACGGCTGCCGAGGAGTAGCTCAGTGCTCAACTTCATTTACTACCCCGTGTCGGGGATCTTGTGGGTATGGCACAAGGTCTTCGGCTTCATCTTCGGTGACGGGTCCTTCGGCGGCGCGGCCAGCTGGGCGCTCTCGGTGGTGTTCCTGGTGTTCACCCTGCGAGTGATTCTGTTCAAGCCGTTCGTCGCGCAGGTCAAGTCGATGCGCAAGATGGCCGAGTTCCAGCCCGAGATCAAGAAGCTGCAGAAGAAGTACGCCAACGACAAGCAGAAGCTCGCGGCGGAGATGCAGAAACTCCAGTCCGAGCACGGCGTGAACCCGTTGGCCGGCTGTCTGCCGATCCTGCTCCAGGCGCCCGTCTTCATCGGCCTCAACCACGTGCTGCGGTCGTTCAACCGCCCTGGGCTCAGCTACGAGCAGAACATCAAGATCCCGAACTACTGGATCCCCACCGAGGACGTCCAGTCCTTCCTGCAGGCCCGTCTGTTCGGCGCCCCGCTGTCCTCGTACATCGCGATGGCCGACAACGAGCTGAACGCGTTCGTGCCGCACGTTGGCCGGCTCGACGTGATCCTGGTGTCGATCCCGCTGATGATCGTGGCCAGCATCGCGACGCACCTGACCGCCCGGCACAACGTGGCCCGGCAGACCGCAGCGGTGACCGCGAACCCGCAGACCGCGATGATGAACAAGCTGACCCTCTACTTGTTCCCGCTCGGTGTGCTCGCCTTCGGCGCCTTCCTGCAGATCGGTCTGCTCTTCTACTGGCTGAGCAACAACGCCTGGACGCTCGGACAGCAGTACTTCGTCTATCACCGGATCGACCGGGAAGAGGCCGAGGCCAAGGCGAAGAAGGTCGAGCAGCGCAACAACCTCGCGCCCAAGCCCGGGCAGAAGCCGATGCAGCAGGTGCGCAAGCCGGTGAAGCCGGGCGACGCGGCCGACGCCACCGACGCCGCCGAGAAGGCCGCGGAGCCGGCGAGCGAGAAGGCGGCGGACAAGAGCGCGTCGTCGAGTGCCAACGGATCGAGCTCGCCGTCCAACGGTAGCGCCGTCAACGGCACCAGCGATGCCACCAAGGTGCCCGGCCTGGCGCCGACCCAAGCCCGAAAGAAGCAGAGCCGTAAGCGTCGCTGACGCCGAACTGTTCTGGAGAGGAGAGAACGTGTCGGAGACGTTGCAGGCGGCCGACGCCGACCAGGAGCCCGCGACCGAGGAGCGGTCGTCGGGCAGCACCGAGGATCTGCTCGTCCAGGAGGGCGACATCGCCGGTGACTACCTGGAGCAGCTGCTGGACGTGCTCGACTACGACGGCGACATCGACCTGGACGTGGAGGCCGGCCGCGCGATCGTGAGCATCGACGGCGGCGAGGAACTGGAGAAGCTGGTCGGTCCCCGCGGCACCGTGTTGGAGGCGCTGCAGGAGCTGACCCGGTTGGCCGTGCAGCAGGAGACCGGCGTGCGCAGCCGGCTGATGCTGGACATCGCCCAGTGGCGGGAGGGCCGGCGGAGCGAGCTTCGCGAGCTTGGTCGCTCGGCGGCGGAGAAGGCGCTCTCCACCGGCGAGAAGGTTCGGCTCCAGCCGATGACCCCGTTCGAGCGCAAGGTGGTGCACGACGCCGTGGCCGCGGTGAAGGGCACCTACAGCGAGAGCGAGGGCGAGGAGCCCCAGCGTCGCGTGGTGGTGTTCAAGGAGCAGTAAGTCGGACGCCCCGACCAGCGCGGCCCGTTTCACGTGAAACGGGCCGCGCTTTTTTGTGCCCGGGATCGGACGGGCGTGACTGCCGCTCCTCCGGGTGACGGCGAGCGGTCGGAGTGACGGTCGGTGGGTGGCATGCCCTGCGAACGGGTGCCGGTCGGCGACGCGGGGTGTTTGTTGGCCGCCGTGTTTCACGTGAAACGGGATCGTCGGGGAAGATGGGTCGGTCATGGTTTCACGTGAAACGCGCGGACGGATCGGGAGCGTATGAGCGAGTTGTTGTCGCCGCCAGGGGACGTCGTGGAGCGGGTATTCGGCGACGGGGCATCGGTGGCCATCAAGTTCGCCGCGCTCCTGGCCGACCATGGAGTGGAGCGCGGACTGATCGGTCCGCGGGAAGTCGAACGCCTCTGGGACCGGCATGTGTTCAACTCGGGTGTACTCGCCGAGTTGGTGCCGCAGAATTGCCGGGCGGTGGACGTAGGCTCGGGGGCAGGACTTCCCGGCATCCCACTGGCGATCGCTCGACCGGACCTCCGGCTCACCTTGTTGGAACCGATGGCCCGCCGCGTCGCCTGGTTGCAGGAAGTCGTGGACACCCTCGGCCTCGACGTCGAGGTGGTGCGTGGCCGGGCAGAGGAGCCCGAGGTTCGGCGTCGGCTCGGTGGCAGCGACATCGTCACCGCCCGCGCGGTCGCCCCACTGGAGCGACTGGCGAAGTGGTGCCTGCCGCTCCTACGTCCCGGCGGCCAGATGCTGGCGCTCAAGGGCGCCAGTGCGGCCGAGGAACTGCAACGCGATACGGCAGCGGTGGCAAAGATGGGTGGCTCCCGGCAGCGGGTGGCCAGCTGTGGGGCCGAGGTCCTTGAGGTGCCTACGACCGTCGTCGTGGTGGAGCGAGACGAACAGGTGGGGCGTCGTGACGGCGGGCGTCGGAGACGGAAGGATGGGTGAGCGTGTACTCGGATCCTCAGATCGGAGCACCGCATGTTCCACGTGAAACAGCGAGACTCGCAGAGGCACACGACGGGCCCGTCGGAGCCGGAGAGGTACTACGCCCGATGAATCCAGCAATGAGCGAGTCGGTCATGGCCGGCGAAGGCGCGACCTGGACTCCGATCGAAGCCGAGGCTCAGCGCGCCGCCAAGGTGCTGCACCCGGATTCGTTGAAGCTTCCCCGCCCGGCCCAGCGTCGCATCCTGACGGTGGCCAATCAGAAGGGCGGCGTCGGCAAGACGACCAGCACGGTCAACCTGGCCGCCGCCCTCGCCCTGCACGGCCTGAAGACGCTCGTGATCGACCTCGACCCCCAGGGCAACGCCAGCACCGCCTTGGCCATCGAGCACCGGTCCGGGACGCCGTCGGTGTACGAGGTGCTGATCGGTGAGATCTCCATCGCCGACGCGGCGGCGGTGAGCGAGCAGTCCGAGAACCTCTATTGCGTGCCCGCCACCATCGACCTGGCTGGCGCCGAGATCGAGCTCGTCTCGATGGTTGCCCGCGAGTCCCGCCTCAAGGAGGCGCTGTCCAGCGAGGCGCTCGACGCGCTCGGCATCGACTACGTCTTCATCGACTGCCCGCCCTCGCTCGGCCTGCTCACGGTCAACGCCCTCGTCGCAGCCAAGGAGGTGCTGATCCCCATCCAGTGCGAGTACTACGCCCTGGAGGGACTGGGTCAGCTGCTCCGCAACATCGACCTCGTCAAGGCGCACCTGAACCCGGCGCTGGACGTCTCCACCATCCTGCTCACCATGTACGACGGCCGTACCAAGCTGGCCGACCAGGTGACCAGCGAGGTGCGCGGCCACTTCGGCGACACCTGCCTGCAGACGGTCATCCCCCGGAGCGTGAAGGTCTCCGAGGCACCCGGCTACGGCCAGACGGTGCTCGCCTACGACCCGGGCTCGCGCGGTGCGATGAGCTACCTGGACGCCGCCCGTGAGATCGCCGACCGCGGCACTGAGATGGAGCACGCATGACACCGCCGGAACGCAAGGGCGGCCTCGGCCGCGGCCTCGCGGCGCTGATCCCCCAGGGACCGCCCGCCGGCGAGACCAGCGGCACGAACGGCGCTGCCGGCCCGGTCGCCACCCTGCCGGACAGCGCTCCCCCGGCGGTGGTCGGCGGCAACACAGTGGCCGGCGCGGTCTACCGCGAGGTGCCGATCACCGAGATCACGCCGAACCCGAAGCAGCCCCGGCAGGTGTTCGACGAGGAGGCGCTCGCGGAACTGGAGCACTCCATCCGCGAGTTCGGCTTGATGCAGCCGATCGTCGTCCGCGAGCTCGGCCGTGGCTCCTACGAGCTGGTGATGGGCGAGCGCCGCTGGCGTGCCTCCCAGCGGGCCGGCCTGGACGCCATCCCGGCCATCGTGCGCCAGACCGCGGACGCCGCCATGCTCCGTGACGCGCTGCTGGAGAACATCCACCGGGCCCAGCTGAACCCGCTCGAAGAGGCGGCGGCCTACCAGCAGCTGCTGGACGAGTTCGAGGTCACCCACGAGGAGTTGGCCGCCCGAATCGGCCGCAGCCGGCCGGTCATCACCAACACCATCCGGCTGCTGAAGCTCCCCCTGCCCGTGCAGCGCCGCGTCGCCGCCGGCGTGCTCTCCGCCGGCCACGCCCGGGCGCTGCTCGGGCTGGAGGACAACGGCGCTCAGGAGGACCTCGCCGCGCGCATCGTCGCCGAGGGGCTGTCCGTCCGGGCCACCGAGGAAATGGTCACGCTGGCCAAGAACGAGGCCCCGGCCAAGCCGAAGCCCGCTCCCCGCAAGCCCATCCACGCCCCCGGTCTCCAGGACCTCGCCGACCGCCTGTCCGACTCCTTCGACACCCGCGTCAAGGTCGAACTCGGTCGCCGCAAGGGCCGCATCGTCGTCGAGTTCGGCTCGGTCGACGACCTCGAACGCATCGTCGGACTCATCTCGCCAGATGCGGCAAATCGGACACAGATCGGGGACATCCCGTCACCTTGACCACTTACGTCACGGTGACGAAGTGGTTCGGCGGCATGATGTGCGGCTCCGGGTGGTGACAAGGCGCGCGGCGGCGACCGACCACCCGGGGCGGCGATTCCCCGCCTCCGCCGGACGGATGGAGTGGTTCGGCAGTCAGCAGTGACAGCCGAGCGACGTTTCACGTGGAACGACCAAGCGGAAGACGAAGCGGGTAGCGCGAGCGGATCAGGCGGCCGGGTGAGATGCGATCAACGCGCGGCCGATAGATGTCAGCCGGCGGAGGCAAGCAGTCGGGACGGGTGACTGCTTGGCGAAGGCGAGCCTCGCCGACAGGCCGGAAACGACAGGCTGTTGGGTTGGGCCGGTGGCTGAGATGAGCGCTGTGCCCGGAGGGCGGGCGAGGCGGACGCGGGGCCGCTGAGGAGGGCGCTGTGGTCAGCGGGGGCCGCGGGCCACAGCTTGCTCGATGAGGGCGGCGAAGGTGTCGCCCAGGGAGCGGCCGGCGGCCTCGATGGCCATGGGGAGCAGGGAGGTCTCGGTGAGGCCGGGCGAGACGTTGACCTGGAGGAAGTTCACGGTGCCGTCGGGGGTGACGATGGCGGTGGTGCGGGAGACGTCCCGGAGGCCGAGCAGGCGGTGCGCGGCGACGGCCAGCTCGGCGACCTCGGTGGTGGCGGCGGGGGTGAGGCGCGCGGGAGTGTGGAACTCCGTGAGGCCGGCGGTGTACCGGGCGGTGTAGTCGTAGATGCCGGTGGTGGGGCTGATCTCCACAGCGGGCAGGGCCTCGGGCCCGAAGGGGCCCTCCAGGACGCCGATGGCGACCTCGACGCCGTCGACGTACTGCTCGGCCATGACGGTGTCGCCGTAGGCGAGACAGCCGACCATGGCGGAGGGCAGCTCGGAAGCCTCCCGGACGACCTGGGTGCCGAGGGCGGAGCCGCCCTGCTCCGGCTTGAGCACGAGAGGCAGCCCGATGCGGTCGACGAGGGCGTCCAGGACGGCCTGGGCACCGAGGTCGCGGAAGGTGCTGTGCGGCAGCACGACCCAGTCGGGGGTGGCCAGGCCGACCCGGGCGAGCTCGGCCTTGGCGATGGGCCGGTCCCAGGCCCACCGGCAGGCCCGCGAGTCGGTGCCGACGTAGGGCACGCCGAACATCTCCAGGATTGACTGGATGGAGCCGTTCTCGCCCTCACCGCCGTGCAGGGCGACAACAACGGCCTCGGGGCGGTTGGCGCTGGAGCGAAGGCGCTCGAGCAGCCCGCTGTCGGTGTCCCACTCGTCGACGGTCAACCCGACCGACCGGAGAGCGGCCGACAACCGGCGGCCCGAGCGCAACGAAATGTCCCGCTCGTGCGACAACCCACCCGACAGCACGGCCACCCAACGATCCGACATGGCAGCAACCGTAGTTGACGGTCAGGCAGTGTCCGGAGTCGGCGTCTGGGCGCCGGACAGGGTCCGCCGCCGCACGGTGCCGAAGGTGTGCAGGAGGTCCATCTCCCCCTCCAGCACGGCCGCCAGCCGCCGAACGCCCTCGCGGATGCGCTCCGGGGTCGGATAGCAGTACGAGAGGCGCATCTGACGGCTGCCGAAGCTGTCGGCGTAGAAGGCGGTGCCGGGCACGTAGGCCACGCGCTGGGTGACGGCCCGAGGCAGCATCGCCTTGGTGTCCAGCCCCTCCGGCACGGTCAGCCACACGTAGAACCCACCGGCGGGCTTGGTCCAGGCGCAGCCGGCCGGCAGGTACTGGTCCATGGCGGCCAGGGTGGCGTCCCGGCGCTCCCGGTACTCCTCCCGATACGTCTTGATCTGGCCCTTCCAGTCGTGCTGGGACAGGTACCGGCTGACCACGGCCTGGGTGAAGGCCGGCGGGCACAGGGTGGCCGACTCGGCGGCCAGCACCAGCTTCTCCCGCACGGCGTGTGGCGCCAGCACCCAGCCGACCCGCAGGCCGGGGGCGAAGGTCTTGGAGAACGAGCCGAGGTAGACGACGTTGGTGGCGTCGGCGGAGCGCAGCGCCGGATAGGTCTGGCCGTCGAAGCCGAGCAGGCCGTACGGGTTGTCCTCGACCACGAGCACGTCGTGCTGGGCGCAGATGTCCAGGATCTCGCCGCGCCGCTGCACGGCCAGGGTCACGCCGGCCGGGTTCTGGAAGTTCGGAATGGTGTAGAGGAACTTCACCCGGCGGCCGCTGGCCCGCACGGCGGCCAGCGCCTGGCGCAGCGCCTCGGGCACCAGGCCGGCGTCGTCCATCTCCACGTGCACGACCTGGGCCTGGTAGGCGGAGAAGGTGCCCAGCGCGCCCACGTAGGACGGGGCCTCGGCCAGAACGACGTCACCCGGGTCGCAGAAGACCCGGGTGACCATGTCCAGCCCCATCTGGGAGCCGACTGTGACCACCACGTCGTCGGGGTGCGCGCTGATGCCCTCGAGCGCCATCACCTCGCAGATCTGCTCGCGCAGTTCGACGGTGCCCTGGGCCGAGCCGTACTGGAGGGCGGTCAGCCCCTCAGTGGCCACCATCTGGCCGACGTCGGCGGCCAGCGACTCCAGCGGAAGTGCGGAAAGATAGGGCATGCCGCCGGCGAGGGAGACAACTTCGGGGCGGCTCGCCACCGCGAAGAGAGCTCGGATCTCAGATGCGGTCATGCCCGCCGTGCGCGCTGCGTAGCGCCCCAGGTGCGGGTCGAGACTGCGTCCGGCCTGGTGCGCCGGCTGAGATCCGGTTTCGCTCACGCCTGCCTCCCTGACGTCCAATGCGGCGTGGGTAGATCGGTCGAGTGTAACGGGCGTCCCGATCGGGGCTGAGTCCTTCCGACGCTCGTCACACCGGCCTATGCTGGTTCGGGTTCCCGTGGGTCACGCGGGGTTCAGGTCTGCGCGTGGGAGGTCGGGTGTCGCGGCGCGTTGTGGGCGTCACTCTGGACAACCTGGAGCACCTTCCTAAGCGGTGCCGCAAATGCGTGTTCTGGGAGCTCGCCCCGCACTTGAAGGAGCAGGCCGAGGAGTACGGCCAGACCGACTTCGAGAAGGAGGCCTGGGTCTCCAGCGTGCTGCTGGAGTGGGGCTCCTGCGGTCGGATCATCTACGTGGACAACGTGCCGGCCGGCTACGCGCTCTACGCGCCGCCGAGCGCGGTGCCCAGGGCTGTCGCCTTCCCCACCGCCCCGGTGTCGGCCGACGCGGTGCTGCTGACCGCGCTGCGGGTGCTGCCCGAGTTCGAGCGGGGCGGCCTGGGCCGGGTGCTGGTGCAGGCGGTGGCCAAGGACCTCACCCGCCGCGGTGTGAAGGCGATCGAGGCGTTCAGCGACGCGTCCATCGACGACGAGTCCAGCTGTGTCATCCCGGCCAACTTCTTGCTCTCCGTCGGCTTCAAGACGGTCCGGCCACATCCCCGCTGGCCCCGGCTGCGGCTGGAGCTGCGGACGGCGCTGTCATGGAAGGAAGACGTGGAGGCGGCGCTGGAGCGCCTGCTGGGCACCGTGACGATCGCCGGTGTCGGCAGCGCCGAGCCCAGCCTGCGACCGGCCTGACCGGCCGCAAGATCCCAGCACGACAAATCGCCCCGTGCGCAGAGCACGGGGCGATTTGTCGATTAAGCGCTTACTCGGCCTTGGCCAGCTCGTGCCGGATCAGGTCGGCGAAGGTGAAGGTGCCGGTCGGCTGGTCGTTCTCGCCCAGCAGGTAGAGCCGCTTCACCGCGACCAGGATGCCCTCGGCCACCGTGTCGCGGAACGCCGGATCGGTCAGCTTGGCCCGGTCCGAGGCGTTGGTCAGGTAGCCCACCTCGACCCGCACCGCCGGGCAGCGGGTGCCGACCAGGATGTCCCAGGTGCGGCCGTGCGTGCGGCAGTCCGACAACCCGGTGCGGGCCACCAGCTCGCGCTGGATGAAGCCGGCCAGGGTCTCGCCGACGGTGGAGGTCGTGGTGCCGTTGCCGGTGCCGTAGTGGAACGTGGCGACGCCGGTGGCCTGCGGGGACGCGTTGGCGTCGACGTGCAGCGAGAGGATCAGGTCCGCGCCCGCCTCGTTGGCGAACCGGGCCCGCTCCCGCTCCGGTGGGCACTGGTCGGTGCCCCGGGACAGCAGCGCCTCCATGCCGGTGGCCTGCATGCGGCCCTCCAGCCGGCGGGCCAGGTCCCACACGAGGTCGGCCTCGCTGTTCGTGCCGACGACCACGCCCCGGTCCCGGCCGCCGTGGCCCGGGTCGATCACGATGCGCTTGCCGCGCAGCCGGGGCCCGGCCCGGCGAACCTGCTCCTGCTCACGCAGCAGCACCGGACGGCCACCGCGGACCTTGGGCGTCAGCTGGCGCAGCGCCCGCACGGTCTCGGCGCCGCAGATGCCGTCGGCGATCAGGCCGTACTCGCGCTGGAAGCTGCGCAGCGCCTGCTCGGTCATGTGGTCGAACACACCGGTGTGGCGGCCGGCGTCGAAGCCCAGCTCCAGCAGGCGCTCCTGCAAGGCGGCCACGTCGTCGCCGGTCATGGGGTGCGAGACCAGGTAGGTCAGTGGTCGGTCGCCGAGCTGGTAGGTGGCGGCACGCAGGGACGCGTAGGTGGCCGGGCCGACCAGACCGTCGGTGATCAGGCCGCGCTGCTGCTGGAAGGCACGCACCGCGTGCTCCACATCGGCGTCGAAGACGACCTCGCCGTCCTGCGGGTTTCCCGACAGCAGCCCCAGCGCGATGAGAGTCGACCTGATCTCGGCAACAGCCGGCCCGACGTCACCGCGACGGAGAACCTGCATACACCCTCGCTCGTCTAGGGCGCCGGATACCTCCGGCGCGGTGTGTGACGCCTTATTGTGCCCTGCCCGTGACAATGCTCAGAACGGGCCTACGCAGAGCATTCGGCCCACTACGGAACTGGTCCGAACGGCCCAGAACAGGCAGTGGCCCGTGCGTCGAAGAGTAAGACGCACGGGCCATGTCAAAGGGTTGCCTCGCGGCGTGTCACAGCACCTCGGACAGCTCCGAGAGCATCGCCGCCTTGGGCTTGGCGCCGATGATCTCCTTCACCTTCTCGCCGCCCTGGAACAGCATCATGGTCGGCACCGACATGATCTGGTACTGCCGGGCGATCGCCGGGTTGGCGTCGATGTCCAGCTTGGCAATGGTGATCTTGTCGGCGTGCTCGGCGGCGATCTCCTCCAGCACCGGCGCGACCATCTTGCACGGGCCGCACCAGGTCGCCCAGAAGTCGACCAGCACGGGCTTGTCGCTCTTGAGCACGTCCTGGTCGAAGGACTTGTCCGTGACGATCACGGTGTTGCCGGCCATGATTTCTCTCCTACGTGGGTGGAAGGGACGAGGTCAGTTGACGGGGACGGCCGTCGCCTCGGGTTCGGGGGCAGCCTCGGCGTGCTCGGCCAGCCAGCGTTCTGCGTCGATGGCCGCCGCGCAACCGGAGCCGGACGCGGTGATCGCCTGCCGGTAGGTGTGGTCCACCAGGTCGCCGGCCGCGAACACGCCGTCGAGCTTGGTGTAGGTGGACGGCGCGAGCACCCGCACGTAACCGTCCTCGTCCAGGTCGACCTGGCCCTTGACCAGCTCGCTGCGCGGGTCGTGGCCGATGGCCATGAACAGGCCCGTCACGGCCAGCTCCGACTCCTCGCCGGTGCGCGTGTCCCGGACCCTGACGCCGGCCACGGTGGTGTCGCCGAGCACCTCGAGGACCTCGGTGTTCAGCTGCCACTTGATCTTCTCGTTGGCCCGGGCCCGCTCCAGCATGATCCGGGAGGCGCGGAACTCCTCGCGCCGGTGGATGATCGTGACGCTGCGGGCGAAGCGGGTGAGGAAGGTGGCCTCCTCCATCGCCGAGTCGCCGCCGCCGACCACCGCGATGTCCTGGTCGCGGAAGAAGAAGCCGTCACAGGTCGCACAGGCCGACACGCCGCGGCCGAGCAGCTTCTGCTCACCGGGGATGTCCAGGTAGCGGGCCGCCGCGCCCATCGCGAGGATGACCGCGCGGGCCGCGTAGCGCACGCCGTTGGCGGTGACGTACTTGATGTCCCCGGCCAGCTCGACCTGCTCCACGTCCTCGGTGCGCAGCTGCGCGCCGAACCGCTCGGCCTGCGCCCGCATCTGCTCCATCAGCTCGGGGCCCATGATGCCGTCGCGGAAACCGGGGTAGTTCTCGACCTCGGTGGTGGTCATCAGGGCGCCGCCGAACTGGGTGCCCTCGAACACCAGCGGCTCCAACTGCGCCCTGGCCGCGTACACCGCCGCGGTGTAGCCCGCGGGGCCGGACCCGACGATGATCAGGTTCCGGACTTCTGATTCCGCCGCCACTGACACGACCTCCGTATCGCGCTCGCCAGACATACCGTTGAACGCGATGGTAGGTGGCCGGCATTCCACACCGGAGGGTGACGGCCGGCACCAGGCCAGCCGTTCACCCAAACAAAGACGACACTGCCGTCAGCCGCCGATTGTGGTGTTGATGATCGTGTCGGGGTTGCCGGCGGCGCAGTTGTCGCCGACCACCAGCAGCCGGACCTTGCCCAGCGCCCCACCGGGCAGCAGCATCATCACGCCGGGCTGGCCGTCCACGGTGACCAGCCGGCCGGCCATGGGCTTGCCGCTGAGGTTGTTGGCGGCCAGGCAGGCCTTGAGCTTGGCGGTGTCGGCGTACGGGCCGTAGTTGGTGCTGCCGTAGGCCTTGAAGCCGGCCCCGGGCAGGTCGCCGCGTTTGAGGGCCAGCACGCCGCCGTTCGGCGGGTCGGTCTGGATGCTGGTGGAGCCGGGGACGGCCTGCGGCATGCCGCCGGTGGTGTTGGACGGCAGGGTCACGAAGACCACGCCCACGGCGACGGCAGCGGCGGCGAGCAGGCCGCCGGCGATGCCGAGCCGACGGTTGCGGCGGCGTCGGGCCTCGGCCAGATCGACCACCGGGGCGGACGGCGGTGGCGGCGCGGCGGGGATCACCGGCGGTGGGCTCACGGTGGGCCGGCCGGCGGCGGGCGTGCCGACTGTCGGAACCGGGCGCTGCTGCGGCGGCACAGCCGCGCGGGCGGCGGCCTCCGCGGCGATGACGGCGTCGAGGCGGGCGGCGACGTTGTCGGGCATCCGCATCGGCGGCAGGTCGGCCAGCTCGGCCTGGGTGGCGTCGAGAGCGGCCAGCACGGCCAGGGCGTCGGCGTCGAGCCGGGACCGGTCGCCACCGTCGGCGTGCAGGTCGGCGAGCAGGTCAACGGACCACGGCTGCCCGTGGGGCGAATCCCCGTTCATCGGCCCTCCCAGTGGCGTTGCGGATGCGAACCCGGTGCACTACCTGGGACGTTCGCATCTGCACTTGGGTTCCGCAGGTGCCCGAGAAGTTTCGCCAGCTTCGTACGACCGCGTGCGCAGCGGCTCTTCACGGTGCCCTCGGCGATGCCCAGCATCTTGGCGGTCTCCGCCACCGAGTATCCCTCGACGTCGACCATCACGATCGGCACGCGCTGCTCGTCGGGCAGCTCGTGCAACGCCTCCTGGACGACCATCCGGGTCTGCAGCTCGGACACGGCGTCGCGGGGCACGCTCGGCTCCTGGCCGCCGGTCTCGGGCAGTGGCACGGTCGGCCGGGCCTGCCGGCGGCGGATCCGGTCCAGGCAGGCGTTCACCACGATGCGGTGCATCCAGGTGGTCACCTGGGACTCGGCCCGAAACGATCCCGCGGCGCGGAACGCGGAGATGAAGGCCTCTTGGAGCGCGTCAGCCGCCTCGTCGGGGTCCCGCAGGGTGCGAAGGGCCACCGCCCACATCCGGTCCCGATGTCGCCTGACCAGCTCCCCGAAAGCGTGCGGATCGCCGGCGGCATGAGCCGCTATCAGGTCGGCGTCCGAGCTGGCGGCTGCGGTCACCCGATGAGGATATCGGTCCTGCTTTCAGGCCCCTTGACGCGGCCGAACGGGTGATCCACTCACCGCGCGCCGATGAACTTCAGCTCGGACAGCTGGGAGGCGAACAGCTTGCCGCTCGGGCTCATGCTGGTGATCCACACGATGACGCGCTGGCTGGGCGAGGTCATCTTCACCGGGATGGTGGTGTCGCCGGCGGCCAGCGTGGCGCTGCCGACCACCAGCGTCTGCTGCAGCTGCGGGTTGTCGCTGGGGGCGGTGCGGATCTCGATCTTCGTGCCGGCGCTGGGCGAGGTGATCACGACCTGGGCCAGCTTCACCGGCTGGCCGAAGCTGGCCATCAGCCCGATGCCGGGCTTGAGGGCCGGGAAGTTGGACAGGTACTTGTCGGTGCGCCAGGAGGTGTTCGGGTCGCCGTCGATGGCCAGCCCGCCGTTCTTGGGGCTGTCCGGGTCGCTGGCCACGTTGAACACGCTGATGCTGGCCGGCTTGACCGGGCCGGTGGTCTGGGTGGGCGCGTTGTTGGCCGACTGCTTGTTGTCGCTGGTCGGCGCCACCTGGCTGATCACCAGCGGCGGGCCGCTGTCGCCCTTGGTGTTGTTCTCGTTGAAGAAGCCGACCACCTGCATGGCGATCCAGCCCAGCACCAGCAGCGTGGCCACGGCCAGCGCGGTCACGCCGATGGCCAGCTTGCGGCTGCGCTTGGAGTCCTTGACCGGCCGCTGTGTCGTCCAGACGACGTCGTCCTCGGGCTCCTCGGCCACCGCCGGGATCAGCCCGGTCTCGGCCTCCGCCTCGGCGATCTCGTCGAGCACCTGGAGGATGGCGGCGCCGGTGCGGATGCCGCCGACGCTGGTGTCCTCCAGGCTGCGCACGGCCACCGTGGACAGCGAGTGCGGCACCATCGGGTGCAGGCTGCGCGGGGCGACCACGCTGCCGTTGGGGCCGACCGGCGCGACCGGCAGCCCCTCCGGCCCGCCGGGCAGCGCCCAACGGCCGGTCAGCAGCAGGTACAGGATCGCGCCGAGGCCCTTCACGTCGTCGCGGGAGGCCGCTTCGGCCCGCGGCCCGGGGAAGGCCAGCCGCAGCTGGCCCTCGGGCGTGACGCGGATCCGCTGCGGGTGCTCGGTGCCGAGCACCAGGCCGGCGTGGTGCGCGCCCTCGACGGCGGCGGCCAGCGGCTCCAGCAGCCGGGACGCGGTGGCGGCGGGCAGCGGTCCGTCGGCGATGAGGTCGATCAGGTCGGTGCCGTTGGTCCACTCGGCCACGACGATGCCCAGGATCTGCTCCTGCGGCGCGATGCCGTTGCCGGGGCTGAGCACGTCCAGGATCCGGGCCACGCCGGGGTGGGCGTAGCTGGCGCCGTGCATGGCCCGTTCGACGGTCCGTCGAACCCTTGCCGCCGCGCGTGCGTCAGTTTGATTGCCGAGGAGAAGAGTCAGCGCCACGTCCCGGCCGAGCTGGCCGTCGCGGGCCCGCCACAGCTGGGCGTTGCACCGGGCGTCGGCGCCGGCGTAGCTCAGCAGCCGGTAGCGGCCCTGGCCGACCATGCCGCCCGGTAGGAGGGCATGGCTGGGCGGCCCGGCAGTGCCTCTGCCAGGCGGGGCCATCTCGGTCGGCCAGCTGCTCACCGCGTGCTCTCTCCCGTCCCGCTGGGGTCGAGGGTACGTGAAACCGGTCGGTCGGGCCCTGGGTGAACCCTCAGGTCCGTCGCACGAATCGGGTGATTCGGCTCAGTGCCGGCGTGAGCTCGTGCACTCTGAGCAATGTCATCATGCCGAATGCGCAGACCAGGCCGAGCAGCCCGCCGCCGACCAGAGTCAGCCACGCCCCGCCCGCACGGTGGATACCCCCGGGAATGTAGCGGGTAACCAGCAGAGCCACGGCCAGCGCGGCGGCCGCGCCCCACACCGCGCTGACCCCGGTCTTGACGTAGGTCCGGACCACCCGGCGGCTGCCCAGCTTGCCGAACCGCCGGCGCAGCCAGATCTCGCCCATCGCCATGCCGACCACGAAGGTCAGGCCGTTGACGAAGGCGATGCCGTAGACCACGTCCTGGCTGGGCAGCACGAACGGGCAGGCGAAGGTGAGCGGCACCTGGAAGGCCACCATCAGCGCGCGCAGCACGGTCGGCGTGCGCGAGTCGTTGAAGGCGTAGAACACCCGCAACTGGAGCAGGGTGACGGAGTAGGGCAGCAGCAGGAAGGCCGAGGCCGTCACGCCCAGACCGAGCTCGAATGCGCCCGACGACTCCGAGGACTTGATGGAGAACAGGGCCACGCCCATGGCCGGCCCGAGCACGGTCATCAGGGCGCTGATCGGCACCAGCATCACGGCGGTCAGCCGGCTGCCCTGCGACAGGTAGTCCAGCACCCCGGGGACGTCGCCCTCGGCGGCGGCCTGGCTCATCTTCGGCATGATCGCCGTGAGCAGCGACACACCGAGCACGCCGTAGGGCACCTGGAGCAGGTTCCAGGACTGCAGGTAGATCGACAGCCCGCCGCCGGCCGCGCCGGTGGCGACCCGGGTGATCGCCCACACCGTCACCTGGCTGACCAGCACGTAGCCGAAGGCCCAGCCCATCAGGCCGCCGAACTGGCCGATCCGCTTGTCCCAGCCCCACCGCGGGCGCAGCTTGAAGCCGCTGCGCAGCAGCGCCGGCACCAGCACGGCGGCCTGCGCGGCCACGCCCAGCGAGCTGCCGATGCCCAGGACCAGGAACTTCGCGTCGGTGATGTGGAACGGGTTCAGGTCCTGGTCACCCGGCACGATCATGTACGCGGCCAAGGTGGCGAACATGATCAGGTTGTTGGCCACCGGGGCCCAGGCCGGCGCCTTGAAGATGTTCTGCGCGTTGAGGATCGCGCTGAACAGGGCGCTGATGCCGTAGAACAGGATCTCCGGCAGCACCAGATAGCCGAACGCGGTGACCACCTCCGGCCGCGACTGGCCGGTCGAGCTGTCGACGAAGATGCTGGTCAGCAGGGGTGCGCAGGCCACCGCGAGCACGGTGACGGCCAGCAGCATGACGGTGCCCATGGTGACCAGGCGCTGGGTGTAGGCGACGCCCTTGTCCTCGTCGTCGTGCCGCGCCTTGATCAGCACCGGGATCATCACGCTGGTCAGCACGTTGCCGACGAACAGCTCGTAGATCATGTTCGGGAAGGTGTTGGCCGCGTTGTAGGCGTCCTGGGTGGCGGTGATGCCCAGCAGCACGGTCAGGGCCAGTCGCCAGCCGAAGCCGGTGACCCGGCTGATCAGCGTGGCGATGGCCATCGAGCCGCTCGCCTTGGCCAGCGACGGCGTCTGCTCGGCCGCCTGTAAGTCCGCCGCTCTGATGACGATCGTCGCCGGCTCGCTCAACTCTCGCTCGACCTCTCGTCGCCGGGCACGCCGGCGGTCAGCTTCTCGGGGACCGGAGCGTGCATCGGCGCGGTGACCTCGGCGGTGGTCTCCTGCGCCTGCTGCTGCTCCCTCTTGCGCTTGCGGGACGCGGTGATCCGGCGGTAGACGCGCCGGCCGGACAGGCCGAACAGCGCCGCGGCGGCGACGCCGGTGATCACCAGGTTGACGGTGCCGAACGCGGTGGACGACAGCTCGATCCGAGCCGGCGCGCCCAGCGAGGTCCGGCCGGAGGTGGTGGTCAGCGAGACGGTCACGGTGAACCGGCCGCTGCGCACCACGGTCGAGGTGATCAGCACGTCCCGCGGGATGCCGGCGGGGATGCGCTGGATCGTCGGCTGGGCGGTGACCCCGCTCAACGACTGGAGCTTGACGCCGACCTTCACCACGACCGGCAGGTTGTTGTAGACGCGCACTGGCAGCGGGCTGTCCTCGGAGGCCAGCGTGATCGGGCTGCCCGGCTGCTTCACCCCGACCTGGTTCTCCAGGTCGGTGAGCGCCGCGTGGGGTGGGACCAGCGCGCCGGCCGCGCCGCGGTCGTCGCCACGCCACACGCCGGAGCCGGCGCGCAGCAGGCCGTCGAACACCGGCGACATCACCTGCGCGGGCGTCACCGGCGAGGTCAGGTCCTGCTCCATGGAGGTGTAGAAGTCCCAGGCGCGAGCGCTGGTCTCGGCCAGCCGGCCGGCGGCCTCGGGCGACAGCTCCGCGCCCTGCTCGGAGTAGCCGGGGGCGACGTTGCGGGTCGGAGTCGGGCCGGAGGCCAGCGTGGCCAGCCCGGCCGGGGCCAGATACTGCTGGTCGGCCAGCGTCTGCACGCCGTTGAGCAGCGCGGTGGCATCCTGCTCGGACGGGCTCCACTGGTGCGGCGGGGCCACGACCAGCGGGATCGCCGAGCCGGCGTGCAGCTGCAACGCGGACAGCGCCGCCGCCGAGCCGTTGGCCAGCGCGGCCGACACCAGGTCGTCCAGGCGGATCACCCGGGGGCCCTTGTCCCCCAGCTGCGTCGGATCCGAGCCGGGCACGGTCGCCGCCGACAGCAGCACACTGCTCACCTTGGTGCCACGCAGCAGGCCGGTGTCCAGCGTCTGCTGGGAGTTGTCGGTGAAGGCGGCCAGCGTCTTCGGGTCCAGCTGGCCGTCGATCGGCCAGGTCAGGCCGGTCAGCGGGGCCGCCCCCAGCACCTGCTGCAACACGGTGCCGGCCACCGCGTACTGCACGAGCGGGGTGGCTCCGGCGCGGGCCAGCGCGTTCAGGTCGGCGTCGGCGGCGGGCAGTGCGAACACACAGCGACCAGTGACATCCCGCTTGAGCCGGTCCAGCCAGGCCTGGGCCGAGCCCTGCCCGTTGCCGGCCACCGTCGCGCCTGGGGTCTGCACGCTGTAGCCGGCGGCCATTGACTGCACGGTCTCGACCAGGTCCGGGTCGATGGCCAGGCAGAGGGACTGGGACAACCCGGGCGGCGCCATCTCGTAGGCGCTGAGCAGCGCGTCCAGCCGGCCGCCCTGGGCCAGCGAGGTGGCCAGGGTGTCGTCGCCGAGCACGGCTTTGCCCTTGGTGTCGGCGGTGACCAGCCGCGGCTGGTCGGACAGCGGCCACAGCACGGTGACCTTGGCCGGGGTCGCCGGCCTGGTCAGCGTGGCGCCGCCGGGCAGCGACAGCACCGGCAGCACGGTGGTGGCCTGGCCGACCTTGGCCAGCCCGCCGAAGTCCGGCACGCCGTTGACGTTGACCATCAGCGGGTACACGCCCGGATCGTTGATCTCCAGGCTGTTCGCGCTGGCCCCGTGCAGCGTCACGTTGATCACGAAGTCCACCCCCTGGCCGGGGGCCAGGGCCGGTGCGGCCGGCTGGAAGTCGCTGAACTTCACGCCGGTCTGCGGCTTGGCCAGCGCGGCGCGCAGGCCGTTCTCGTCCAGCTTGTCCCCGCGCTCCAGGCGGATCTCGGGCTTGGACACCCGGCGGTCGCCGACATTGGTCAGGTGGCCGTGCACGGTGACCGTGTCCGGCTGGTTGGAGGTGACGGGTTCCGGTGTCACCTGGGTGATGTCGACCTTGATGCGGTTCTGCTGGTCGGACTCCTGTGCGGTGGCGTTCGACGGGGCGAGCGTCAGCACCGCGATGCCGGCGGCCGCGAACACGGCCAGCACCTTGTTCATGACCCTGCCTCGCTAGCGCTCGGCCGGCACATGAAGAGATTCCCTGTGCTCAATGGTGAGCTCGCAAGCTCGCTCACGCTGACTCCGCCCCGGAACGCTCGCTGGAGGCTGACCCGTCGGAGAGCAGGTCGAGCGCCAGCCGCACCAGGCGGCGCTCGTCGGCGTAGGCGAGCAAGTCGTCCAACTCGCCCAGCGGCACCCATGCCACCTCGGTGACCTCCACGTCCTCGTCTGACAGTTCTCCGCCCACCGCTTCGAGCAGGAAGTGGTGGACCGTCTTGTGCACCCGGCGGTCCTCGGCCACGAACCAGTAGTCGATCGTGCCGAGGGTGCGCAGGACCTTGCTCTCGATGCCGGTCTCCTCGCTGACCTCGCGAATCGCGGTCTGCTCGGAGGTCTCCCCGGCCTCGATGTGTCCCTTGGGCAGCGACCACAGCAGCCGGCCCCGTCGGTCCAGCCGGCCAATGATCGCAGCGGCCCCGTGCGCCTCGTCGAGGACCAGGCCACCGGCCGAGGTCTCGTCGACGGTTCGCAGCCGCCGGCCCCGGCGCCGGTTGCGGCGCCCCGGCCTGGTTCCGCCGGAACGACCGGTCGACGGGGACATGCACGTGATGGTAGTGGTCAGTCCCGTGTGCTGGCCGTTGCAGGGCGATCGCACTCCGGCACCGTCGGCCGATACCGATACGCTGCCTTGCCGTGCCCGGTTCGAAATCACCCGTCCTGTCCGAAGCTGTGCGTGAGAATGCCGTGGTGGAACTGCTGCGCGTCGCCCCCGTGGCCGAGGAGCTGGCCGCCCGCTTCGCGGCCGCCGGCCATCAGCTCTACCTGGTCGGGGGACCAGTCAGGGACACCATGCTGGGGCGGCTGGGCAACGACCTGGACTTCACCACCGACGCCCGGCCGCAGCAGGTGTTGGCCCTGGTCCGGCCGTGGGCCGACGCGGTCTGGGAGACCGGCATCGCCTTCGGCACGGTCGGTCTGGCCAAGCACGGCCAGCAGCTGGAGATCACCACCTTCCGGGCCGACAGCTACGACCGGGTCACCCGCAACCCCGAGGTGACCTTCGGCGACTCCATCGAGGCCGACCTGCTGCGCCGCGACTTCACCGTGAACGCGATGGCGGTGGAGGTCAGCCAGCGGCGCTTCGTCGACCCCTACGGCGGCATGCAGGCGCTGGCCGACAAGGTGCTGGACACGCCGGCCACTCCGCAGGAGTCCTTCGCTGACGACCCGCTGCGCATGCTGCGCGCGGCCCGGTTCGTCAGCCAACTCGGCTTCACGCCCGCGCCGCGCGTGGTCGAGGCCATGACGTCGATGGCCGGCGAGATCACCCGGATCACCGCCGAGCGGGTGCAGGCCGAGCTGTCCAAGCTGCTCTGCGGGGCGTACCCCAAGCTGGGCATCGAGCTGCTGGTCGACACCGGCCTGGCCGCGCACGTGCTGCCGGAGCTGCCGGCGATGCGGCTGGAGATCGACGAGCACCACCAGCACAAGGACGTCTACCACCACTCGCTGGTGGTGCTGGACCAGGCGATCGCCCAGGAGGAGGACGGCCCGGACCTGATCCTGCGGCTGGCCGCGCTGCTGCACGACATCGGCAAGCCGGCGACCCGTCGGTTCGAGGAGGGCGGCGGCGTCAGCTTCCACCACCACGAGGTGGTCGGCGCGAAGATGGTCCGCAAGCGGTTGCGGGAGCTGAAGTACAGCAAGGAGATCGTCAGCGACGTGGCCCAGCTGGTGTTCCTGCACCTGCGCTTCCACGGCTACGGCAAGGGCGAGTGGACCGACTCGGCGGTGCGCCGCTACGTCACCGACGCCGGTCCCCTGCTGAGCCGGCTGCACAAGCTGGTCCGGGCCGACTGCACGACCCGGAACAAGCGCAAGGCGCAGAACCTGCAGCGCACCTACGACGAGCTCGAGGAACGCATCACCCGCATCGCCGCCGAGGAGGATCTGGCCCGCGTGCGGCCGGACCTGGACGGCAACGAGATCATGCGGCTGCTCGACGTGCCGCCGGGCCCGATCGTCGGCCAGGCCTGGAAGTTCCTCAAGGACCTGCGGCTGGACCGCGGCCCGCTGGAGCACGACGAGGCGGTCGCGGAACTGCGCCAGTGGGCCCGGGACCAGGGCATCGGCTGATGTTTCATGTGAAACGTCAGCGTGGGCTGTTGGGGTGCGCCCGCAGCACGAGGACGTAGCCGACCAGGCCGATCAGGTAGACCGCGGCGGTGCCGAGCACCACACTCGGCGACTGGCCGTTCATCGGCACGATGGTGGCCACCACCGTGACACCGAGCACCATCGCCACGTTGAACACCGTGTCGGAGACCGAGAACACCCGGCCCCGGGACTGGTCGGGCACGTCGCGCTGGATCGCCGCGTCCACGTTCAGCTTCACGGTCTGCCCGCAGAACGAGACCACGAACGCGGCGCCGAGCAGCGTCGGCACGGTCATCGGCAGGCCGAGCGCGACCAGGCCGACGGCCGCCACGACCAGGGCCCCGGACACCGCGAGCGGCCGGCCGAGGCGGCGAACCAGCCCCGGCGTCACGACGCCGGACAGGACCAGTCCGGCCGCGCCGGCCGCGACCGCCTCGGTGAGGCCGCCCGCGCCGGCCCGGAAGACGCCGTCGCTGTGCAGCGTGTACTTCATCAGCAGCACGATCACCAGCAGGGACGCGCCGTACGCGATGCGGTGCGCGGTCAGGGCGATGAAACCGGCGGCCACGCTCGGCACCCGCAGCGCCGCCCGGCCGCCGTCGACCATGCCCTTGGCCACGGCGACGAACGCCGCATGAGGCTCGTCCACCTCGTCCGGGCCGAGCACTCCGGCGGCGAACTGAGCCGCGAACAGGGCCGAGACCAGGGCGCCGACGATGGCCACCGAGGTCACCTGGGCCGAGCCGACGTTGCCCGAGCCGAGCACGTCGCGCAGCCCGAACGCGGTCGCGCCGCCGATCGCCGCGGCCGCCGAGGCCAGCGTGGCCACCATCGAGTTGCCGGTGACCAGGTCGCGGGACTCCACCACGTGTGGCAGGGCCGCCGACAGGCCGGCGCCGATGAACCGGCTCGCGCCCATCACCAGCAGCGCGGCGGCGTACAGCGGCCCGTTGCTCAGGCCGAAGCCGTCGGCCACGGCGGTCAGCAGCACCAGCGCGACCCGGACGAAGTTGGCCACGATCAGCAGCCGCCGGCGGTCCCACCGGTCCAGCAGCGCGCCGGCGAACGGGCCGACCACCGAGTACGGGATGAGGATCACCGCGAAGCCGCCGGCGATGGCCAGCGGATCGGCCTGTCGTTCGGGGTTGAACAACACCGCGCCGGCCAGGCCGGCCTGGAACAGGCCGTCAGCCCACTGCGAGGCCAGCCGGCAGAACAGCAGCCGCCGGAAGCCCGGATCACCCAGCATTCTGCGCACGGCGTGTCCGTCTGCGACCACGGCAGCAGACTACGTGCCCGACATCGGCCCGGTCCCCGGTATCGCACTCCCGCTTAGTGGGATCATGGCCAGGTGCGCCCCGACCGCGACGTCGAGCCCGGGTCACTCCTGGTGGCCTCGCCGAAACTGCTCGACTCGAACTTCCGCCGCACCGTGGTCTACATCATCGACCACCGG
Source organism: Kutzneria sp. CA-103260 (assembly GCF_018263855.1). Lineage (GTDB taxonomy): Bacteria > Actinomycetota > Actinomycetes > Mycobacteriales > Pseudonocardiaceae > Kutzneria. The sequence goes on from NZ_CP073318.1 coordinate 8,805,184, forward strand.
GGCGAGGGCACGCTGGGCGTGGTGCTGAACCGGCCGAGCGAGGTCGCCGTGCACGACGTGCTGCCGGCCTGGGGCCCGTACGTCAGCCGCCCGCAGGCCGTGTTCGTCGGCGGCCCGGTCGACCAGAAGACCGCCCTGTGCCTGGCCGCGCTGAACACCGGCGAGGACGTCGGCAGCACCGACGGGGTGATCGCGGTGCGCGGCCCGGTGGCCATGGTGGACCTGGACTCCGACCCGGAGTCCCTGGTCTCGAAGGTGCGCGGATTACGAGTGTTCGCCGGCTACGCAGGCTGGGACGTCAACCAGCTCGCCGGCGAGATCGAGCGCGGCGACTGGTTCGTGGTGGCCGGGCTGCCCGGTGACGTGCTCACTCCGCCGGGCGTCGACCTGTGGGGTCGGGTGCTGCGCCGGCAGGGCATGCCGCTGGCGCTGCAGGCCAGCCACCCGGGCGACGTGCTGCGGAACTGACCGATCAGGCAGACCTGGTCAGCGCTTGACCAGGCTGCAGCCGCCGCAGGCGCAGCCGGCGCAGCCCGCCGGTAGCGTCGGCTCCGGTTCCGGCATGGCCTCGGCGGCCTTGGTGCCGGTGGCCGCGCCGGCGACCACGATCGCCAGCATGCCGACGATGCCGACACCCAGCGGCACGATCGAGTCGTGCATGGCCAGCGAGGTGACCGCGCCGACCAGGCCCACCAGGCCGGCGACCGCGGTCGGCAGCCCGGCGACCTTGTTGGCCAGGGTGAACGCCTCGTCGCTGCGCATGGCCGCTTCGGTGCGCACGCCGAAGAACCGGTTGCGGCGCAGCGTGCCGCGCAGGCCGAGCCCGCCGATCACGCCGAAGGACACGCCGACGAGCAGGACAACCACCGATACCGTCGTGACTGCGAGGTTCACACCGTGGAGGGTAGGCGTTATCCGATGTCCACCAGGACTTCACCCCGGTCGTATGTGCTGCACGCCATGTTCAGACGCAGCCTCACCATCGCCTCCGTGGCCCTGCTGGCGACCGGACTGACCGCGGGCGCCGCCGCCGCGAGCCCGTCCCGGGTCCGCCTGCTCGGCGAGCAGATCGTGCCGCTCAACCTGCCGTTCCAGGGCACCACGGTGGGCGGCCTGTCCTCCATCGACCGCGACCCGCGCACCGGCCAGTACGTGTTCATCAGCGACGACCGGTCGGCGGTCAACCCGGCCCGGTTCTACACCGCCAAGATCGACGTGGACGCCAAGGGCATCCACTCCGTCGACTTCACCGGCACGCACCCGTTCCTGCGGCCGGACGGCAAGACGTACCCGACGATCAAGGACTGGACCGCGACGCCGTGCACCGCCGCGCAGCAGGTCTGCGACCGCGACGGCACCGTCGACCCGGAGGAGGCCCGGGTCGACCCGTGGACCGGGGATGTCACCTGGAGCCAGGAGGGCGAGCGGATCCTGACCCCGCAGACCACCCTGCTCGACCCGTCGATCCGCCAGGCCCGACCGGACGGCAGCTACGCCGGCCAGTACCCGCTGCCGGCCGACGAGCGGATGACCACCGGCAACACCGGCCCGCGGCAGAACCAGACGCTGGAGGGCATCACCTACGCGGCCGCCGGCACGCTGCTGGTCAGCGAGCTGGAGGACCCGCTGCTGCAGGACGGCCCGAACCCGACGGCCACCGCCGGCGCGCTGACCCGGATCACCGTGCAGAGCCGGTTCGGCCCGGTGCTGGCCCAGTATGCGTACCCGATCGACCCGCTGTTCGCGCCCTCCCCCAGCGCCAACGACACCAACGGCGTGTCCAGCATGGTGGCCTACAACCCGATCGACCCGACCCGCTACCTGATGGTGGAGCGGGCCTTCGTCACCGGTGTCGGCAACAAGGTGCGGGTGTACGAGATCGACACCAAGGGCGCGACCAACGTCAAGGACGTGGCCTCGCTGGCCGGCCAGAAGATCAAGCCGGTGAGCAAGAAGCTGCTGGTCGACCTGGACACGCTTGGGCTGCCCAAGGTCGACAACATCGAGGGGATCACCTGGGGGCCGACGCTGTCCACCGGTGAGCGGACGCTGTTGCTGGTCAGCGACAACAACTTCAGCTCCGGCCAGATCACCCAGGTGGTCGCCCTCGCGGTGCGCTAGGCGCCGGCCACCGACACGACGCCGTCCATCGTGCCGACGTAGGCGTGGTCGACGGACAGCGTCGGGGACGCGAAGTGCGGTGCGGGGCCGATCTGGAGCTGGCCCCGCACCGCCCCGGTCCTGAGATCCAGGGCGTAGAGCACGCCGCCGCCGACATCGACGACCCAGACCGCGCCGCCGCCGATGGCCGGCGAGCCGGCGGCTGGGGCTGAGGAGCTCCACAGCGGCGTCAGCTGGCCGCTGTTGTCGAAGCTCATCGCCTTCGGGCCGGCCTGGCACGGGATCACCACGATGTTGTCCTGCACGGCCGGCGAGCCCAGCGACGGGCAGGTGGCCAGCTGCGAGGACGCGTGGGACAGGTCATTGCGGTCCAGCACGTAGCTGATGCCGCGCTTGCCCGTCACCAGCACGTGCGCCCCGAGCGACACCGGGTTCGACGAGCCGAGATCCAGATCGTGCGCGTTGTCGTCGGCCCAGGTCTCCGGCGTGAAGATGTCGACCCGGCTCAGGTTGTCCGTGGTCAGCGCGACCACCGAGTCGCTGTCGTCGTACTGGCCGCCGGTCGCGTCGCCGTTGCCCACCGCGTACAGCAGCCGCGTGCCGTCCAGGGCGGCGCCGCCCGGGGCCCAGATGCCGGCCTCCCGCCTGGTCGGGACCACATAGCTGTGCGGATCGGTGCCGTCGGTGCGTACCGACAGGACGGTGCCCCGGTAGTTGCCGCAGTCGCCGAACAAGCCGCCGTAGGCGATGTAGACCCGGTTGTCGACGATCGACAGGGCGGCGCGCTGCTGGTGCGCGATCGCGTCCCCCTTCGGCGGATCCACCATGGTCTGCACCTCGACGGTGCCGGTGTCCAGGTCCATGCCGATCAGCGTGTGGCTGCCGCCGGCGGTCTCGGCCACCGCGAACAGCCGGTTGGTGAACCGGTCGTAGGCCATCGTGCTGGTGACGCCCAGCGGGTCGATGTCGCCGCAGGGCAAGCCCTTCTGCGGCTGCGGCGTGCCCAGACGCGTCTGCCAGCGGACGTTCCCGGTGGCCCGGTCCAGGTCGTAGACGGTGTTGTTCTCGGTGGCGGCCAGGATCCGGTCGCCGACGACCAGCGGCTGGCCGTAGACCGCGCCGTCCAGCTTGGCGTGCCAGGCCAGTGACAGCGGGCCCGGCGGGGCGAGATCGGGCTGCGCCCCGGTCCGCTCGTTGTTGAGGTGGAAGGTGGGCCAGTCGCCGGCCGACACCGGGGCCAACACGGTGCTGCTCGTGGTGGTCGGGGCAGGGGGCGGAGGCGTCGCGGTACAGGCCGCGACCAGCAGAACCAGGCCGATCCAAACCCAGCGCATGACCTACAGAGTGTGCGCTAAACTGCACGTCATGAGCACGGTCCGCCTGCTCCTTATTTAGCCGCGTTGGCCTTCTGACGAAGCGGCCGACGCGGCTAGCCCTCCATGCCCATCGGGGCTGGAGGGTTTTGTGTTGTCAGGGGCAGGTATGACGAGAGGGACTTCGATGACCGAGCAGACCGCTGAGGCGGCGCCGGCCCACCGCTACACCGCGACGATGGCCGGCGAGTTCGAGCGACGCTGGCAGCAGTACTGGGAGGAGCACGGCACCTTCCACGCGCCCAACCCGGTCGGCGAGCTGAGCTCCGACGCGCCGCTGCCCGCCGACAAGATGTTCGTGCAGGACATGTTCCCGTACCCGTCGGGCGCGGGCCTGCACGTCGGCCACCCCCTGGGTTTCATCGGCACCGACGTGTTCGCCCGGTTCCACCGGATGAACGGCCGCAACGTGCTGCACACCATGGGTTTCGACGCGTTCGGCCTGCCGGCCGAGCAGTACGCCGTGCAGACCGGGCAGCACCCGCGCAAGACCACCGAGGACAACATCGCCACCTACCTGCGGCAGATCCGCCGGGTGGGGCTGGGCCACGACGAGCGCCGCCGGATCTCCACCATCGACCCGGGCTACTACCGCTGGACGCAGTGGATCTTCCTGCGCATCTACAACTCCTGGTACGACGAGACGGCCGGCAAGGCCCGCCCGATCGCCGAGCTGGCGGCCGAGTACGCCAAGGACCCCTCCTGGGCGACGCTGTCGGCCGGCGAGCGCCGCGCGAAGATCGACTCCCGCCGGCTGGCCTACCTGTCCGAGGCGCCGGTGAACTGGTGTCCGGGTCTGGGCACCGTGCTGTCCAACGAGGAGGTCACCGCCGACGGCCGCAGCGAGCGCGGCAACTTCCCGGTGTTCCGGCGCAACCTGCGCCAGTGGATGATGCGCATCACCGCGTACTCGGACCGCCTGGTCGACGACCTGGAGCGGCTGGACTGGCCGGAGAAGGTCAAGTCCATGCAGCGCAACTGGATCGGCCGCTCCTACGGCGCCCGGGTCCGGTTCGCCGCCGGCTCGGAGTCGATCGAGGTCTTCACCACGCGGCCGGACACCCTGTTCGGCGCGACGTACCTGGTGCTGGCCCCGGAGCACCCGCTGGTCGACTCGCTGACCACCGACGCCTGGCCGTCCGATGTGGACTCCCGCTGGACCGGCGGTGCGGCGACGCCGGCGGAAGCCGTTGCGGCGTACCGGCTGGCCGCCTCCCGCAAGTCCGAACTGGACCGCCAGGAGAACAAGGACAAGACCGGTGTGTTCACCGGCGCGTACGCGGTCAACCCGGTCAACGGCACCAGCATCCCGGTGTTCGTCGCCGACTACGTGCTGATGGGCTACGGCACCGGCGCGATCATGGCGGTGCCCGGCCAGGACACCCGTGACTGGGACTTCGCCGAGGTGTTCGGGCTGCCGATCATCCGGACCGTGCAGCCGACGGAAGGCTTCGACGGCAAGGCGTTCACCGGCGACGGGCCCGCCATCAATTCCGGGTTCCTGGACGGCATGGACGTCGTCGAGGCCAAGAAGACCATCACCGAGTGGCTGACCGAGCAGGGCTCCGGCGAGGGCACCGTGCAGTACAAGCTGCGCGACTGGCTGTTCTCCCGGCAGCGCTACTGGGGCGAGCCGTTCCCGATCGTCTACGACGAGCACGGCGTGGCCCACGACATCCCGGTCGACCAGCTGCCGGTCGAGCTGCCCGAGGTGGACGACTACTCGCCGCGGACCTTCGACCCGGACGACCCGAACACCGAGCCGTCGCCGCCGCTGTCCCGGGCCACCGACTGGATCAACGTCGAGCTGGACCTGGGCGACGGCCCGAAGATGTACCGCCGCGACGCCAACACCATGCCCAACTGGGCCGGCTCCTGCTGGTATCAGCTGCGCTACGTGGACCCGGACAACAGCGAGCGGTTCGTCGACGCGGAGAACGAGCGGTACTGGCTGGGCCCGCGCCCGGAGATCCACGGCGCGGCCGACCCGGGCGGCGTCGACCTGTACATCGGCGGCGTCGAGCACGCCGTGCTGCACCTGCTGTACTCCCGGTTCTGGCAGAAGGTCCTGTTCGACCTGGGCGAGGTCAGCTCGGACGAGCCGTACCGCCGGCTGTTCAACCAGGGCTACATCCAGGCCTACGCCTACACCGACGCGCGCGGCGTGTACGTGCCGGCCGACGAGGTGGTCGAGCGGGACGGCAAGTACTTCTGGCAGGACCAGGAGGTCAACCGCGAGTACGGCAAGATGGGCAAGAGCCTGAAGAACGTCGTCACCCCGGACGAGATGTGCGACACCTACGGGGCCGACACCTTCCGGCTGTACGAGATGTCCATGGGGCCGATGGAGGTCTCCCGGCCGTGGGCGACCAAGGACGTCGTCGGCGCGCAGCGCTTCCTGCAGCGGCTGTGGCGCAACCTGGTCGACGAGGAGACCGGGCAGCTGCGGGTCACCGAGGCCGAGCCGGACGAGGACACCCTGCGGGCGCTGCACAAGGCCATCGCCGGCGTCCGCGAGGACTACGCGGAGATGCGCTACAACACCGCCGGCGCGAAGCTGATCGAGCTGAACAACTTCCTGACCAAGGCCGGGGCCACGCCGCGGTCGGTGGCCGAGCCGCTGGTGCTGATGCTGGCGCCGCTGTGCCCGCACATCGCCGAGGAGCTGTGGCAGCGGCTGGGCCACGGCGCGTCGCTGGCCCACGGGCCGTTCCCGGTGGCCGACGAGCGCTACCTGGTCGCCGACACCGTCGAGTACCCGATCCAGGTCAACGGCAAGGTGAAGGCCCGGGTCACCGTGCCCGCCGACGCCGACCAGGAGCAGGTCAAGGCGGTCGCGCTGGCCGACGCGAAGGTGGCCGAGCTGCTGGGCGGCAAGGAGCCGCGCAAGGTCATCGTGGTGCCGGGCCGGCTGGTCAACATCGTGGCGTGACCTCTTGAGGGGTTCCCCGCCGGGGAACCCCTCAAGAGGCGTTGGCCAGGCCGATGTCCTCGAAGAGCTCGGTCAGCATGGACTCGAACAGCGGCTCCGCGTTGGACACCGCGAACGGGAAGCGCTCGAACACCTCCAGCGCCACCTGGCCGTACAGGCGGACCCAGAACTGGAGCATCGTGTAGACCACGGACAGGTTGAGCGACTCCTCGGGCAGCGCGATGCCCTCCTGCTCGATCTGGGCCAGCAGGTGGGTGCGGAAGGCGACCAGGTCGCGGCGCAGCTCCTCCGGCACCCGCTCCTCGTCCGGCACCAGCAGCTTGTGGGTGGCCAGCAGCTTGCCGGCCATGTTCAGGAAGATCCGGCCGAACTGGTCCTTGGCCGGGCGCATCGTGGGGCCGCCGGACGCGTCGAACTCGCAGGCGGCGGAGTCGGCCGGGGAGGCGAACACCAGGGTGAACTCCTGCGGGTGGTTCAGCGCCCAGCGCCGGAAGCCGCGGCAGACCGCCAGCACGCCGCCGACCGCGTCCTGCTCGTCGATCTGGCTGAGGTCGGCGGTCAGCTCGGCTCCCAGGTCGACGCAGATGTCGTCGATCACGCGGCGCAGCAGGTCCTCGCGCGAGTCGTAGTACCGGTACAGCGCCGGCGCGGTGATGCCCAGTTCCCGGGCGATCGCGCGCAGCGTGACGGCCTCGCGGCCCTGCTCCACCAGTAGCCTGCGCGCCTGCTGGCGGATTTCCCGCTCGGTGTCGGCCCGGGGCCGATCACGTCGCGTGGTCTCCGTCATAGTTCACCCCATCGTGTTGTAAACACTGTTAACTTCGCGGTGCCGGCGACCGCGTTAACAGTGTTTACAGGTGGCTGTCCTAGGGGAACGGTACAACGACGGAGGGGTGGATGTTCGCGTCCTGGGGAAGGGTGGCGTTCCGACGCCGCTGGATCGTGATCATCGCGGTGCTGTTGCTGACCGTGATCGGCGGGGCGTGGGGGGCCGGCGTGAGCGACAAGCTCACCCAGGGCGGCTACGACGACCCCGGCAGCCAGGCCGCGCAGGTCGACAAGATCATCGAGGACTCCATCGGCAAGCAGGGCGGCGACGTTGTCGTGCTGTACACCGCGCCGGCCGGCACCACCGTCGACGACCCCGCGCTGGCTCGCAAGATCAACGACAAGCTGGCCGCCCTGCCGTCCTCGGACGTCAGCAAGGTCGTCTCCTACTGGAACACCCACGTGCCGGCGCTGGCCGACGCGAGCAAGACCCACGGCCTGGCCACCATCACGCTGGCCTCCGCCGACCAGACCAAGCAGAGCGCGCAGTACGCGGCCATCGCCGACAAGCTCGCGGTCGACGGCGTGCAGACCCAGATCGGCGGCCAGGCCCCGCTGCAGAAGACCATCACCGACAAGTCCATGGCCGACGTCGAGTTCGCCGAGCTGGTGTCGCTGCCGATCGTGCTCCTGCTGCTCGTGGTGATCTTCGGCAGCGTTGTCGCCGCGCTGATGCCCGTGCTGGTCGGCGGCCTGTCCATTCTCGGCGCCCTGGGCGTGCTGCGGCTGATCTCCCTCGGCCTCGACGTGAACACCTTCGCCGTGAACGTGGCCTCGCTGCTGGGACTCGGGCTGGCCATCGACTACGGCCTGTTCACCGTCGGCCGCTTCCGTGAGGAGCTCGCCGCCGGCCGGGACACCGCCGACGCCGTGCGCCGCACCGTCGCCACCGCCGGCCGCACCGTGGCCTTCTCGGCGACGCTGCTGGTGATCGCCCTGGCCGGGCTGATGGTGTTCCCGCTCGACTTCCTCAAGGCCGTCGCCTACGGCGGCATGTCCGCCGTCGCCATCGCCGCCATCGTGTCGCTGACCCTGCTGCCAGCGCTGCTGGCTGTGCTCGGTCCCCGTATCGACCGGCTGGCCGTGCCGTGGCGGCGGGGCAAGACCGCCAACCCCGAGCCGCGGTGGCTCAACCGCGTCGCCGGCACCGTGATGAAGCGGCCCGCCCTGTTCGTCGTGCCCATCGTCGCCGTGCTGCTCGTGCTCGGCGGGCCGTTCCTCAACGTCCGGTTCGGCGCCGCCGACGAGAAGCAGCTGCCGCCCAGCGACCCCGGCCGGCAGGCCATCGAGGCCATCACCGCCGCGTTCCCCTCCACCGGCAACTCTGTGGCCGCCATCGTCCTTCGCGGCAAGACCCTGGACCAGGCCGCCATCGGCGCCTTCGTCTCGGACGCCGGCAAGATCGCCTCCGACGTGCATCCCGTCGGCGCCAAGGGCGACGTGTACGTCTTCAACGGCAACCTGCCCGGCGACCCCCTCGGCGACCAGGCCAAGAACGCGGTCGATTCGCTGCGGGCGCTGCCCCACCCCGCCGGCACCGAGATCCTCGTCGGCGGCTTTACCGCCAAGCTCGCCGACAGCACCCAGGCCATCTTCGACCGGCTGCCGTGGATGGCCCTGATCCTCGTCGGCGCCACCCTGCTGCTGATGTTCCTGGCCTTCGGCTCCGTGTTGCTGCCGGTCAAGGCCGTGCTGATGAGCGCCCTGAGCCTGTCCGCCACCTTCGGCGTGCTGACCTTCGTGTTCCAGGAGGGCCACGGCGCCGGCTGGCTCGACGTGACACCCCAGCCCATGCAGGTCGGCGTCATGGTCCTCATCGGCGCCGTGGTGTTCGGCCTGTCCACCGACTACGAGACGTTTCTGCTGTCCCGCATGGTGGAGGCCCGCAACCGGGGCCTGTCCACCCAGGAGGCCGTCCGCACCGGCCTCGTCCGCACCGGCCGCATGATCAGCGCCGCCGCCCTGCTTCTGATCCTGGTCACCGGCGCCTTCGGCCTGTCCAGCATCGTCATCATGCGGTTCATCGGCGTGGGCATGATCATCGCCCTCATTCTCGACGCCACCGTTGTCCGCCTCCTCCTCGTGCCCGCGGTCCTCCGCCTGCTGGGCAACGCGGCGTGGTGGGCCCCAGGTCCCCTGCGCCGCCTCCAGGAGCGCGTCGGCATCCAGGAAACCGACGAGCCCGACGAGGACGTGGAGCTGGCCCGGGAACCCGAGCTCGTGCACTGACTTGTCCACAGGGGGCGGAGTTGTCCACAGCTGGATCTCCGCCACCTCCGCGCCGTCCCTCGCTGGGTAGGCTGGGCCTGGGACGACCCCCCGGGTTGGGTGGGGGTGTGTGTGGGCGCGGGAATACCGCCGTTGAGCGAGAGGTTGGCCGTCAGGTGACCACTGAAGTGCTCGTGCACGTGCGGCCGGGGTGCCCGTTCTGCGACATGCTGCGCTCGAACCTCAAGCGGAGCGGCCTGAAGTACCGGGAGCTGGACATTTGGCAGGACCCGGATGCGGCGGCGGCGGTGCGGAAGGCAGCCAACGGCAACGAGACGGTGCCGACGGTGAACGTGGGCAACACGTGGATGGTGAATCCCTCGATCCACCAGGTGCTGGCGGCGGTCAAGGCGGAGGCGCCGGAGTTGCTGCCGCAGAAGTGACCTAGCCGGTGACGGCGATGACGGTCGCGGGCCCGTGGTTGCTGGCGAGGTCGATGGTGGAGATGACCTGGCCGGTGCCGTCGTCGACGATGGTGGCGGTGCGGCCGGTGGCCAGGTAGGCGCTGTGGTCCCGAGGCGAGAAGGTGATGCCCCGGGCGGCCAGCACGAGCGTTGAGACCAGCCGGCGGGTGGCAGTGTCCACAACGGACACGGTGCCGTCCTGGAGATTGGCGACATAGAGCCGATCCCCGCCGGCGGCGAGCTCGGAGGCGCCGACGCCGACCGGGATGTGGGCGACGACCTTGCCGGTCCGGTTGTCGATGACGGTGACCGAACCATTGGTGTTGGCCAGCCGGCTGGTGTGGCTGACGTAGGTGGTGGCGCCGTCGGGACTGACGGCGACGTACTGCGGAAGCACGTCGACGGGCACGGTCCGGGTGACGCTGGCGTCCCGGGTGTCGATCACGCTGACGCTGGCGCCCTGGTTGTTGGCGACGTAGAGGCGGCTGCCGTCGGGACTGACGGCGAGACCGGTGGGAGTGCTGCCGACCTGGATGACGGCGGCCAGCGAGTCGCTGGCGAGGTCGAAGCCGAGGACGACGCCCTGCCCGTTGGCAGTGCCGGTGAGGTAGAGCCGCTGACCGTCGGGCCGCACCACGGCCGAGTCGAGCTCGGCTTTGACCCGGATGCGCCGGACCACCCTGGCGGTGGCCACATCGACCACGGCGACGGAGCCGGACCAGCCGTTGACGACGAACACGGTCCGGCCGTCGGGGCTGACGGCCAGGCCGGTGACGGTGGCGCCGGTGTCGACGACGTCGGTGACCGCGGCGGCGGCGACGTCGACAATCCGGAGCTCGCCGGAGTCCCCGGCGACAAAGGCGTGCACGGCGGCGACGTTCACCGCTGGCCGGATCACCAAGGGTTGCTCGGCAACCACCCCGGCGGCCAGCAGCGCCGTCGCGACTCCGGCCGCCACCAGTGCTCGCAGTCGCCGAGCGCCGAAGTGACGCTGGCAGCGCGTGGTGGTCACAAGCCGCATGGGAGCATTTTGACCATGCCCCCGGCCACTCAAGCACCCGGTACGGGTGAACGTTTCCGCCCGGCCGGGAAAACGTAAGTGCCCTGGTGCCGGGTCGCTCGGGGGGCTACGCGACCGGCGCCAGGGCACCTTTCCGGCGGACGAGTCAGCCGGTACATCCCTGTGTATCAGTCCGGCACCTGATTCGTTACACCTCGCGACTCATCCGTTATGACTCCTTCACGTGCGACCAGACGGGCGTATCGGGTGCCGGCCAGGAGCAGTAACAGGCCAGCGGCCAGGAAGGCGATCACCCGAGCCAGCCCGTCCAGGGTGGCCAGGTCGAACAGGATCAGCTTCACCACGGCCGCCCCGACCAGCACCAACCCGATCGAGCGCAGCACCGCGGAGTGGATCCCGCGCAGCAGCAGGGCGATGGCGGCGACGGTCCACGAAACCGTGATCACGGTGTGTCCGAACAGGAATCCGGACCGGTCGGGCGAGACGAGCAGGGCCGCGGACATCACGGTGGCAGCGGCGCCATAGAGCGTCACGACGCCGGCGACGACCCACGGCGCGGCGTTGCGGGTGGGCGGGCCGATGACCCGCATCCGGTACGCGACCAGCGGAATTGCGATCGCCACGGCGGTCATGAGCAGCGCGGTCAGCAACACGCTGACGCTGGACTCGATGCCCGGTCGGTAGTCGAACAGCGGCCCCCGCGTCACCACGGTCAGCCCCCGCACCAGCCCAACCACGGCCGAGAGCAGCGAGGCGAGCAGCGCGGCCCGGTGTCGAACGAGGTCGGCGGCCAGAACCAATATCAGAGTTTCACCCAGAAGGGTGATCGCCTGGGTGGGGCCGGTCAGAGTGTTCACGGTGGCGTCGACGATGGCGATCACGCCGACGACGGCGGCGGTCACGGTGAGCGGAGTGCTCAGCCAGCGGTCGCACACCGCGACCCCGAGCATCAGCGCCGCCACGATCGCCGCCAGCCACGCCGCCTCGGGCCGGGTCAGTCCGATGCCGGCGACCAGCGCGGCAGCCGGCGAACTGGCCAGCAGGATCACCGGGGTGGGGTCGTCGGAACGGCCCCGCAGCGTCACGACCACGGCGACAGCGATGCCGACCACCGTGGCCGCCAGCGCCGCGCCCGCGGCTTGGTGCGGATCGCCGAACCGCAGGGCGAACACCGTGGCCGCGAGGCTGGCCAGCACCGGCGGCACGCCGGCGACCAGGGCCAGGGACGGCCAACTCCGCAGCAGCTGCACCGGCATCGCGCCGATCTGGAGCACGACCAGGAACGACACCAGCAGCGGCGTGAAGCCGCCGGTGAGGAACGGGTCGCACAGGGCACAGCCGAGGATCACCCAGATGGCGATGAACTGGGCGTTCCAGCGGGCGGCCAGCAGCAGCCCGCCGCCCGCGACCAGCAAGGCCACCAACAGACCGGCCCACTGCGGCATCAGCTGGTACAGCGAGGTCGCGGCGGCGACGTCGAGGTAGAGCACCGCGACGCCGGTCGCAGCCAACGCGTAGGCGCCGCTGCGGCCAGCCGGGTTGCGGTGCACCCACAGCCCGCCGGCGATCAGGGCCAGCCCGAGCCCGCCGCCGACGAACACCCGTGGCATCGGCCCGAGCCAGCCGCGCTGCACGGCCAGCACCATCAGCAGCACGATCCCGAGCAGGGTGACGGAGCCGCCGACCCAGGCCACGACCTTGCTGCCGGCGCCCTCCCGGCTGAGGCGTTCGGGGATGGGAGGCGGAGGTGTGTAGGCGGGCATCGGCGGCGGCAGCTGGACGGGTGGCTGCATATGGGGCAGCACTGGTGCCGGCATTGGTGGGTGTATCGGCGGCGGGGCGAGCACCGGCGCGGCCTGGGCGTGCTGCAACTCCTGGCTGACGACCTGGAGCCGCCGGCCGATGAAGTCCAGCTCGGCGGCCAGTCGGGCCAGCGGTTCCGAGGTGGTCATGGCGTCAGGATGGGGTCTGAGCTCGGCGAAGGGATCCGTAGCACTACTCACGTGGCAGGGTTGTGATGTGACTGTTGAGGTGGTGGTGATCGGGTCGGCCAACGCCGACGTGGTGGTGCGGGTGGAGCGGCGGCCGGGGCCGGGAGAGACGGTGCTGGGGTCGGACACGGTGCTGGCGGCGGGCGGCAAGGGGGCGAACGCGGCGGTGGCGGCGGCCTTGCAGGAAGCCCGGGTGGCGCTGCTGGGGGCATTGGGCGACGACCAGCACGGGGAGCTGCTGAGGGACTCGATGAGCCGGGCGGGGGTCGGACTCGACCTGGTCCGGACCACGAACCGCCCGACCGGAGCCGCCTACATCACGGTCACGCCGGACGGGGAGAACACGATCGTGGTATCCCCCGGCGCGAACGCGGCGGTGGACGTCGAGCAGGTGGAGGCGGCCCGCCGAACGATCGCCGACGCCAAGGTGCTGCTGGCTTCGCTGGAGGTGCCGCTGCCGGCGGTGGAGCGGGCGGTGGCGCTGGCCGAGGAGGCCGGCACCCGGGCGGTCCTGAACCTGTCGCCGGTGGCGAAGCTGTCGTCGCAAACGCTTGCGGCGCTGGACCCGCTGGTGGTCAACGAGCATGAGGCGCAGTGGCTGATGGACGGCGAGACCGACCTGAACAAGCTGCTGGAGCTGGGCCCGAAGTCGGCGGTGGTGACGCTGGGCAGCAAGGGTGCGCTGGTCATCGAGTCGTCTGGGACGAGCGAGGTGAGCTCGCCAGAGGTGACGGCGGTGGACACGACCGGGGCCGGGGACGCCTTCGTGGGTGCGCTGGTCACGCAGTTGGCTGCCGGGGACGACCTGGCCGCTGCGGCGCGGCGGGCGGCGCGGGTGGCGGCGGTGTCGGTGACTCGTCCGGGCGCGCAGGCTTCCTACCCGACCCGTGGTGAAGTCGATTCAGTGAGGGGTATGGTCTAGACCATGTCGAGCGCGCGACTCAAGGGTGTCGGGGTGAGTGCGGGCCGGTCCTCCGGCCCGGTCGTGCGGGTCGCGGACCCGCTGCCGGAGCCGGCGGCGACACCGGCCCCCGCCGATGCGGCGGCCGAGGCGGCCCGGATCAAGCCGGCGGCCCAGGCGGTCGCGGCCCGGCTGAACGAGCGCGCCGAGGCGGCGACCGGCGAGGCCCAGGCGGTGCTGGAGACGACCGCGGCGATGGCCGCCGACCCGTCGCTGGCCAGCTCGGCTGAGAAGCTGGTGACGGCCAAGTCGCTGCCCGCGACCCGGGCCGTGTTCGAGGCGGCCGAGACCTTCGCGTCGGCGCTGGCCGCGGCCGGCGGCTACATGGCCGAGCGGGTCCGGGACATCCGGGACGTGCGCGACCGCATCGTGGCCGAGCTGATGGGCGTCGAGCCGCCCGGCGTGCCGACCCTGACCGAGCCGTCGGTGCTGGTCGCCCGCGACCTGGCCCCGGCCGACACCGCCGGCCTCGACCCGAGCAAGGTGCTGGCCCTGGTCACCGAGGAGGGCGGCCCGACCAGCCACACCGCCATCCTGGCCCGCTCGCTGGGCATCCCGGCGGTGGTGGCCACCACCGGCCTGCTGGCCCTGGGCGAGATCCACGGCCTGATCGTCGACGGCGACACCGGCGTGGTCGAGGTGCCGGCCGGCCGGGTCGAGACCAAGGCCGCGTCCGCGGCCAAGGAAGTGCACTGGGACGGCGTCGGCATCACGTTCGACGGCAACCGGATCAAGGTGCTGGCCAACGTCGGCTCGGCCGCCGACGCGACCACCGCGGCGGCCAACGGGGCCGAGGGCGTCGGCCTGTTCCGCACCGAGTTCTGTTACCTGTCGGCGACCGACGAGCCGACCGTGGCCGAGCAGACCGCCGCCTACAGCGCGGTGCTCAAGCCGTTCGCCGGCAAGCCGGTCACCGTCCGCACGCTGGACGCCGGCGCGGACAAGCCGCTGGCCTTCCTCGCTCCCGAGCCGGAGCCCAACCCGGCGCTGGGCGTGCGCGGCCTGCGGGTCGCGTTCACCAACACCGGCGTGCTGGACCGGCAGCTGGCGGCGATCGCCGCAGCGGCGGCCGAGACCGGCGCGCTGGTGCAGGTGATGGCCCCGATGGTGGCCACCGCTGAGGAGGCGCACTGGTTCGCCGAGCGAGCCCGCGCCGCCGGCATCGGCAAGGTCGGCGTGATGATCGAGGTGCCGGCGGCCGCGCTGACCGCCCGGGAGATCTTCGACGTCGTCGACTTCGTCAGCCTCGGCACCAACGACCTGGCCCAGTACACCTTCGCCGCGGACCGGCAGGTCGGCGCGGTCGCCGCGCTCAACGACCCGTGGCAGCCGGCCCTGCTGCGGCTGATCGCCCTGGTCGGCAAGGCCGCCGGGGAGACCGGCAAGCCGGCCGGCGTGTGCGGCGAGGCGGCGGCGGACCCGCACCTGGCGGCGGTGCTGGTCGGCCTGGGCGTGACCAGCCTCTCGATGAACGCCGGCGCGCTCAACCGGGTCGGCGCCGGCCTGGCCGAGGTGCACTTCGACCAGTGCCAGCTGGCCGCCAAGGCGGCGCTGGCCACGCACGACCCCGAGCACGCTCGGTTGGCGGCCCGCGCCGCACTCACCCCCCGCCGCCAACACTGACAACGTTTGGGTGTCTCCAAGACCACCAAACCCCCGAATTCGGCACCGCTGACCGCCCCAAACCCGCCCGGGTTTGGGGCGGTCAGCGATGTGCCGGAGAGGGGTTTGTAGGTCTTGGAGACACGCATACCTCAGTGGTGGTCGGCGTCGAGGCCGTGCTCGATGGCGTAGCGGGCCAGTTCGACGCGGTTGTGCAGCTGGAGTTTGCGCAGCGTGGACTGCACGTGGTTCTCCACGGTCCGCGGTGAGATGTGCAGCCGGTCGGCGATCTGCTTGGACTTCAGGCCCTTGGCCACCAGCCGCAGCACCTCGGTCTCCCGCCCGGTCAGCTCCGGCGCGGGCGCCGGGCCGGCCGGCTCCGCGGCCATCCGCCGGTACTCGCCGAGCACCAGCCCGGCCAGCCCGGCGGTGAACACGGCCGCGCCCTCGGCAGTGCGGTTGACCGCTGCGACCAACTCCTCGGCGGACGCCGACTTCAGCAGGTAGCCGGACGCGCCGGCCTTCACCGCCTCCAGCACGTCGCTGTGCTCACCGCTGGCCGACAACACCAGCACCCGGGTCTCGGGCAGCGCGGCGACGATCTGCTGGGTCGCCTCCACCCCGGTCTGCTTGCCCAGGTTGAGGTCCATCAGCACGACGTCCGGCCGGACGGTGCCGGCGATGCGCACCGCGGAGGCCGCGTCGCTGGCCGTCGCGACCACCTCGAAGCCGCGTTCCTCCAGGTCGCGGGCCACGCCGGCCCGCCACATCGGATGGTCGTCGACAACCATCACCGACACGCTCACGCTGCTCCCCCTGTCGGCACGTGCATCTCCCACTCGGTGCCCTCACCGGGCGCCGTCGTCAGCACCACGGTCCCACCCAGGTCGGCGATGCGTCCCCGGATCGACTGCGAAACGCCCAGGTGGCCCTCGGCCTCGGCGACGGCCAGCCGGCCCTCGGCGATGCCCACGCCGTCGTCACGGATGCTGAGCACCACCTCGCCGCCGAGGTCCTCCAGCAGCACCCAGGCCCGCGCCTCCGCGCCGGCATGTTTATCCACATTGGACAGTGCCTCGCGGGCGGCCGCGGTCAGCTCGCCGGCGGTCACCTGCGGCACCAGCACCGGAGTCGCCGGCGCGGCCACGGTGATGGTGGGGGTGGCCATCAGCTGCACCCACTGCCGCAGATCGGTGTCACCGTCCACAGTGGACTCAAGTGGGCCCGAGGCGATCAGCGACCGCAGGGCGATCTCCTGCTGACCGGCCAGCTCGGCGATCTCCGCGGCCTCACCGCCGACCTCCAGCCCGCGTCGGCGCACCCGGGCCAGCACCTGGAGCACGCCGTCGTGGATGGACCGGGCCAGCCGCTCGCGCTCGGCGGTCGCCGCCTCGGTGCGCAGCGCCTGCCGCACCCGCTCGACCGAGTTGCGGGTCGTCTCCGAGGCCACACCGACCACGAAGCTCACGCCGATCAGCAGGACCGTGTCCTCGGCCAGGTAGATGTTGAAGTAGCCGCGCGGCAGCACGTTGGCCACGGCGGTGATGCCGCCGAACAGCAGCCCCCAGTACCGGCCGCCGTAGATCGCGCCGCCGACCGGCGGACCGCTGGACCACAGCGTGGTGACCGTCTGCGCCCCGGACTGCATCAACGGCGCGCCAACGATCGGCACCGAGCTCAGCATCAGCACGGTGTTCAGCACCAGGTCGGCGATCACGAGCTGGGGCCGCCGGCCGGCGGGTGTCAGGTAGAAGTAGGTGAGCACCGCGGTCCACACGGTCATCACGCCGGCGACAACCCAGCCGGCCCACTCCAGCTGGAACGTGTGCACGTTGAGCCAGATACTGACCAGGGCGAAGACCCAGGTCACGATGCGTAGCACGATCAACCCCCGCCAGTACGGCGTGGCCGGATCGTCGTCGGGCCTGATCCCCGGAATGGTTGGCCTGCGGTTCACCACGTGCTCCCTCCCCGCGGTCATCCTGCCGTGACCGGGTGGTTCCCGGTATCCCTGACCGGTGGACTTATGCACACGTCACGGAGTATGCGAGCCTTGCGGGCGTCGGGTGACGTTGTCGGGAACGGACTTCCTCGTGCGCGACTGGTCGATGTGGACCCTGCCGAGGCCCGCGCTGGTCTACTGGCTCGTTGTGGACCTGGCCGCGCTGGCCGTCGGCGGCTACGTCCTGGCCGCGACCGCCCCGCCCAACCTGGAAGAGCTCGGGCGGTTCGGCGTGATCGCCTGCACGGGCCTGGTGGTCATCGTGATCACGGCGGTCGCCACCCAGCTGTCCAACGAGACCCGGCGCAACCCGTGGGCGCTGCACATCTGCTACCTGGCGGCCGGCCTGCTCGCGCTGCCGCCGAACCTGGTGCTGCTGCTCCTGCTCGGACCCGCCCTCTACGGCGTGCTCGGCGCCGGCCCGCAGGCCCACCGCTGGCTGTTCACCCTGGCCGCCACCACGCTGTCGGTGTTCGCCGCCCGCCTCACGGTCGGCTGGGAGCACCCGAGCTGGGACTTCGGCGTGCTGGTGCTCGGCGGCCTGGTGCTGTTGATGACCCGGGCCGTGCTGGTGGCGATCGGCCTGCGGCTGCGGGCCCCGGCCGCCGGCGCGGACGAGGTGTTCGGCGAGCCGATCGACGTGGTGCTGGGCATCGTGGCGGCGAGCACCGGCGGCCTGGTGGCGATCGCGGTGCTCACCGACCCGGTCAAGGCGCTGCTGGCCGGCCCGCCGATGTTCCTGCTGGAACGGGCCGCGCAGCTGCCGCAGTGGCGGCGCTCGGCGCAGCGGGACGCCAAGACCGGGCTGTCCAACGCGGTGCACTGGGACCTGCGGGCCCGCGACGAGCTGGCCAAGGCGTCCTCCCGGCAGCGGCCGGTGGCGATGCTGCTGCTGGACCTCGACCACTTCAAGCGGGTCAACGACAAGGTCGGCCACCTCGCTGGGGACGCCGCGCTGGCCGCGGTGGCCCGCGAGCTGCGCGGCGCGGTTCGGCACGGTGACGTGGTCGGGCGGTTCGGCGGCGAGGAGTTCGTGGTGCTGCTGCCCGACACCGGCCCCGGCGTGGCCGAGTCGGTGGCCGAGCGGGTCCGGCTGGCCATCTCGCTGCTGCGGGTGGCGACCACCGCCGCCGACGGCCACGCGCACCTGCTGACCGGGCTCACGGTCAGCATCGGAGTGTCCACTTCGGACCGCTACGGCTACGACGTCTCGGCGTTGCTGGTGGCCGCCGACTCGGCCCTGTTGTCGGCCAAGGGCTACGGCCGCAACGTCGTGGCCATGGCGTAGCTACTTGCCGTTGTGTCCGGGTTCGACCTTTGGCGGCCGGGTCGGGTCCACTTCGGACGGATCGACGCCCTGGTCGTGCAGCAGCGACCGGATGCCGGAGTTGAGCACGGCCAGGATCGGCACCGACATCAGCGCGCCGGCGATGCCGCCGAAGGTGAAGCCGGCCGCGATGACCAGCACCACCGAGAGCGGGTGCAGCTGCACCGCCCGGCCCAGCAGCAGCGGCTGCAGGATGTGGCTCTCCAGCTGCATCACGGCGATCACGATGGCCAGCACGATCAGCGCCGACACGAAGCCGTTGGCCACCAGCGCCACCAGCACCGCAACGGTGCCGGCGATCACCGCGCCGATGATCGGGATGAACGCGCCGAGGAACACCAGGGCGGCCAGCGGCACGGCCAGCGGCACGCCGACGATCCCGATGCCGACGCCGATGCCGACCGCGTCCACCACCGCCACCGCGGCGGTGGCCCGCACGTAGCGGACCAGCGAGGCGAAGCCGCGGCGGCCGGCCACGTCCACCCGGGGCCGCACGTCGGCCGGGATGATCTTGATCAGGAACGACCAGATACCGCCGCCGTCGTGCAGGAAGAAGATGGTGGTGAACAGCATCAGCAGCAGGCCGGTGAGCAGCTCGCCGAGGGTGGCGGCGGTGCTCAGCGCGCTGCTGGTGATGGTCAGCTGGTTGTCCTGGATCAGCTTGATGATCTGGTTGGGCAGGTCCAGCAGCTGGCTCCGGGCCAGGTGCAGCGGCGGCCCCTCCAGCCAGTCGGTGATCTGGTTGACCGAGCTGACCACCTGCTTCTGCAGGTCGGGCAGGCCGCCGATGAACGCGGTGATCACGCCGTAGAGCACGCCGCCGACCAGCGCGATGCCGCCGATCAGCACGATCGCGGTGGCCAGCCCGCGCGGCACCCGCCAGCGCACCAGCTGGCCGACCGCCGGCGCGAGTAGCGCCGAGAGCAGCATCGCGATGGCGACCGGGATGATCACCACCGCCAGGTAGCCGACGACCCACGAGATGAGCCAGACCGCGCCGGCGACGGCCAGCAGCCGCCAACTCAGCGCGGCGCTGACCCGCAGGACCTTGGGAACGGACTGGCTGACGTCCTCGGGACGGCCGGGCCGGGGCGAAGTCACACGATCACCGTAGTCGTCGAAAATCCTATCCGCACTGTTCACACCTTCAGGGGATCTTGTGGTGTGAAGGCTGCGCCGCCCCTCGGAAACTGACAATCTCTCGGCGTCGACATCGCCGCCATCACCGTGGCGATCTTGGATGTCGGCGTTTCCCCAGGGCGAGTGGAAGAGGATCTTCGTTTTGTCGACGGACGGGCACGTGATCACGGGGGGCCGGCGGCTGCGCCGCGCGCTCACCCGTGCGCTGCTGACCGTCGGCGGCGCGGCGGGCCTGACGGCCGCCGCGTGGTGCCTCTCCACCGCCTGCGCGTCCGCGGGCACGCTCGGCGACCACCTCCAGGTGGTCGATCACGGCAGCCACGCGGTCGTGACGCAGGGCCACTCGCCGGAAACCGCATCAGCGGACGACGGGGTGCACGAGATGGCCCGCGCGGTCGCGACCGCGAGCAAGCCGACCGTGAGCTCGCTCGTCGACGAGCACCAGACCCTGGCGACCGGGGCGAACCTGCCCTCGGCCGCCGACTTCGACCGGTTCGCCCACCAGGTCCAGGACGACTTCGTCCAGGTCGGGCGGCACGTGGCCACTCCGGCCCCGGCCGCTCTGGTGGGGGACTCGGTCACCCTGGTGCGCCACGTGGCCCAGTTCCCGCTGGCCACGCTGCCGGTGCGGCTGCCGATCCCGGTGATCGGCGAGCTCTCCGGCGTGTCCACGACGACCGACGGCACGCCCCAGTCCGTCTCGTCGACCGGGTCGAACCCGGCCGACGCGACCGCCGGCGCCATGTCCGAGGCCGTCGCCGACGCGCCCGCCGCCACCGCGCCCACTGCGCGGCACTCGCTGCCGCCGCACCGGAGCTCGGACCCGTCCGGCCCGAGGAACTCCATGCCGACGCCGGCCGCGCCCGCCCAGGCGCCGTCGGCCCCGTGCTGCTTCGGAAACGGTGGAGTCGGCGCTGCCGGCGTCCCCAACCCCGAGCAGCTTCCGTTCGGCAACACCTTCGGCGCCGCCGCGTACCGGTCCGTTGTGGCCACCTCGCAGTCGGTGTCGATGCTGACCGGCAAGCAAGCCGGTATCACGCCCGACTGATTTCTGCGCGCGGCTGGCGGTCGCAGGGCTCGAGCCCGCACCGTTTTCCGGTCCGTGCGCATTCTTCTGCGCCGTTCCAGCCGCGCTGACGACCCGGGATGCACCCACCCCCCTCAGCTAGGTGCATCCCACTTCCCCCGGGTGGCCGTTGCCCCCGGTCACCCGTCAGCCCCGCAAGGGACTAACCCGAAGGAGAAGTAATGCAGACGTGGGCGAAGCGCGGACTACAGGCCGCGCTCCTCACCGGTGGCTTGATTGCCGTCGGCACCGGCGTCGCCAACGCCTCCGAGGCCCAGCCGGCCCACCCGCTGGGTGTCCCCGCCACGGACCTGGTCGACGTCAACGTCAAGGTGCCGCTCAGCGAGCAGAACAACCAGCTGGGCACCGTGCTGGGCAAGACGAACCTGCCCGCCGTGAGCCACACCGTGAGCACGCGTGAGCTCACCGGCAAGCTGGCCCCGCACCCGCTGGCCACGCCGCAGGGCAAGAACATCCCCGTCGCCGTGCCGCAGAACATCAGCCGCGGCAACACCATCCCGGTCGACCTGTGCGTGCCCGTCGACATCTCCGGCAACGCCATCGGCGCCACCGGCGACGCGGCCACGGTCAACCACTCGAAGGTCGGCTGCGACGCGCAGTCGGTCACCGCGACCGACGGCTACAAGGGCTCGATCGCCGGCAACATCATCGGCGTCGACTACGGCCTGCCGATCCAGCTGGACAACAACGCGATCGCCGCCGCCGGCAACGCGGCCGCCGCGGGCACCGCCGACGCGGCCACCGCCACCGGCACCACGCCGTTCCTCACCAACGGCGACAAGGGCACGCTGGCCGGCAACATCGTCGACGCCGCCCTGGGCACCCCGGTCCAGGTGACCGGCAACGCCATCGGCGTCGGCGGCAACTCGGAGACCGCCTCCAAGGCGACCACGAACGTCGTCACCGGCGGCCTGCTGCAGAGCAGCGGCAACGGCGGCACGCTGGCCGGCAACCTGATCGGCGTGCCGCTGGGCCTGCCGGTCGAGGCCAACGGCAACTCGATCTCCTGGGTCGGCAACGCCGACGCCAAGAACCACAGCGAGGGCGCGGTCCAGGCCGGCGACATCAACGAGGACGGCTTCTACGCCCTCACCGCCGGTGACCCGAGCACCGTGTCCGGCAACATCGTGCAGGCCCCGATCGTCAGCAAGGCGCTGGTGGCCGGGAACGCGGTGTCCTGGATCGGCAACGCCAACGCGCTGGGCGTCACCGAGAACGAGCTGGTCTCCGGCGGCAAGGCCGGCACCAACGGCGTGAAGTCGACCGGCTCCGGCAACATCATCGACCCCGAGGTCGCGCTGCCCGTCGAGGTCTTCGGCGACGGCGTCACCTGGATCGGCACCGCCGAGGCGGCCGACCTGAACAAGGTCACCGCGCTGGCCGGCGGCAACACCTACACCGACGGCGACAAGTCCACGCTGGGCGGCAACGACGTGGTCGCGCCGGTCGCCGGCGCGGTCGACGTGTTCGGCTCGGCCGCGTCGTGGATCGGCAACGCCAGCGGCACCGCGGGCAACATCTCCTCGGTCAACGACGGCGGCTACAACGGCACGCTGGGCAACGGCGCGGTCGGCGGCGGCAACATCGCCTCCGTGCCGGTGGCCCTGCCGGCCGAGGTCTTCGGCGCGGGCGCGTCGCTGACCGGCAACGCCGACGGTCTGGCCAAGGAGGTCAAGGACGTCGAGGCCGGCGACAAGGCCAACACCAACGACGACCGCGGCACGGTCAGCAGCAACGTCGCGTCGGTGCCGGTCACCGCGCCGGTGCAGCTGTTCGGCGACGCGGCCGGCCTGGTCGCCAACGTCACCGGCGGCTCGCAGTCCACGACCACCACCACGGCCGGCCACGACGTGCAGGCCAACGGCGACAAGGGCAGCGCGTCCGGCAACGCCGCGCAGGTCCCGGTCGCGCTGCCCACGCAGCTGTTCGGCGACACCGCCACCCTGGTCGGCAACGGCGACGCCATCGCCAAGGGCGTCACCAGCTCCACCGCGGGCGGCGACGTCGACGCGTCCGGCAAGGGCGGCTCGATCACGGGCAACATCGCGGACGTGCCGGTGGCCGGCGCGATCCAGGGCTTCGGCGCGGCCATCGCCGGCGCCGGCGTGGACAACGCCACCGCCACCAACCTGACCAGCTCGATGGCCGGTGGCAGCGACACCACCAGCGGCACCGCCGGCTCGGTGGCCGGCAACGTCGCGCAGGTGCCGCTGGCCCCGGTCGTCGGCGTGCTCGGTGACACCGTCACCGCCGCCGGCGTGGGCAACTCGGCCGCCGACAACAAGGTGTTCGACACCGCCGGCAAGGACGTGGTGACCGACGGCCTGGCCGGCGCCATCTCCGGCAACGTGGCCAAGGTGCCCGCCGCCGCGACCGCCGACGTGCTCGGCGACGCGGTGACCGCGGGTGGCATCGCCAACGCCCTCGCGCACAGCTACACCGACCCGTCGGCCGGTGGCGACACCACCACGACCGGCAAGCTGGGCTCGGTGGCCGGCAACGTCGCGCAGGTGCCCGCCGCCGCCAACGCGCAGGTGCTCAGCGACTCGGTGGGCGCGCTCGGCAACGCCGCCAACGACACCACGGCGTGGACCGGCAACTTCGCCGGCGGCAACACGCACACCTCCGGCATGTTCGGCGCCATCTCGGGCAACCTGGCCCAGGCGCCGCTCGTGGGCAACGCCCAGGTGCTGGACGACGCCGTCGGCGCCGGCGGCCTGGCGTTCGACAAGAGCTCGACCTCGGCGATCAACACCGCCGGCGGCGAGTCCACCACCTCGGGTGTGCTCGGCTCGGTGGCCGGCAACCTGCTCTCGGTGCCGGTCGGCGCCGACGGCCAGGTCAACCAGGACGCCCTGTCCGCGGCCGGCCAGGCGTTCCACGCCGGCGCGAACAAGGTCGTCGACCTGGCCGGTGGCGACGTCGCCACCAACGGCACGGGCGGCTCCATCTCCGGCGACCTGCTGCAGGTCCCGGCCGGCGCGGTGGCCGGCGTGTTCACCGACGCCGCGACCGTCGGCGGCATCTCGGCCACCAAGGGCACGAACGTCACCGACTTCGCCTCGGGCGGCAGCCAGGCCACGGCCGGCGCGATGAAGACCCTGTCCGGCCTGAACGGGCACCTGCCCGTCGGCGCGCTGGTGCAGGTCTTCGACGTGCCGCTGGAGGTCTTCGGCACCGCGCTGGCCAACGGCCAGAACATCACCTCGGCCGTGGTCGGCGAGGAGCACCCGCTGCTGGACCTGCCGGTCAGCAGCCGCCTGCTGGGCGCGGCCGAGCTGCCGACGCAGCGCGACCTGCCCTCCGCCGCCAGCCTGCCGCTGGCCGGCCTGGGCGTGGACAGCGTCATGGGCCTGCTGAAGCTGCTGCCCGCCGGTGCGCTGCCGGGCATGCCGGCTCAGGAGCGCGACCTGCCGTCGCTGTCCGGCGTGCTGCCGACCGACAACCTGGTTCCGGGTGCGCACCTGGCGCAGCTGCCGACCCTGGACGGCGTCCGCGTGACGCCGAACGTGGCCGGTGGCGCCCGCGACCTGCCGGGTCAGGAGCTGCTGGGCGACCTGGGCTCGATGACCGAGGGCCTGCACATCGCCTGAGGTTGAGTAGCTGACGAAGAACCCCCGGGGCAGCCAGCCTCGGGGGTTCTGTGCTTTTCCGCCGCGTTCCGCGGCGGGCGAGGTCGCTCCTAAGCCGATGCCTTCGCCTTGTCTGGGAAAATCGCTGGAAAGACGCGATTTTCCCAGCCTGCGGCTCCAGGCACCGGCGCGACCTCGCGAATCTGCTGTGCGGGGACTCGTCTAGGTTGCTCGCAGTCTCTTCTCGACGTGCCCGATCACGGTGTGCACGGGGGCGGAGCCGTCGCTGGTCGCCCAGCACACCCGGACCTTGGGATGCAGCCGCACCTTGCCCACCGACACCGTCCGCTCGCACAGCTCCCGGACCCGGGCGGCGATCGGCTCGCCGGTGCCGCACGGATGCTCGGCCACCACCGCGAACTCGTCGCCGCCGTACCGGGCGACGGTGTGGTCGTCACGCAGCCCCGCCCGCAGCCGACCGGCCAGCACGGTGAGCAGCCCGTCGCCGACGGCGAAGCCGTGCTCGGCGTTGACCTCGCCCAGCTTCCGCACGTCGACCAGCACGAACGTGCTCAGCGAGCCGTTGGTCCGGGACCGGGTCAGCGACTGCTCCAGGCGGTCCAGCAGCAGCGCGCGGCTGGGCAGCGTGGTCAGCGGATCGATCAGACCCCGGCTGTGCGGGACGTCGGTCTGCACCGGTTGCAGCACGGTCAGCACGCTCGGCCGGCCCCGATGGCTGACGGCGTGGAAGTCGGCCCACAGCCGCGAGCTGGCGATGCCGTCGCGCACCACCACCATCGGCACGGCGAGCCGGCCGTTGCCCCGCAACACCTGCGCGGCCAGTTCCGCGCCCTGGGGCAGCGCAGCGCCGGAGTCGTCGCACAACTGCCAGCCGACCGGCTGGTGGTTGCGCAGCAGATCGGCCCGGCTGAGCCCGAGCAGGTGCCCGGCCAGACTGTTGGCCGCCAGCACTGCCCCATGTTCGTCTTGCAGCAGCACCCCAACGGGCAGCTCGGACACCAGCTCGTCCCAGACCGTCCCGGTGGTGACCGGTGCCGCCGTGTCCACGGCACTCATCGGAGTTGGCACCTTCCTCAGCGGGGAGGCTTCGCGTTGTCGAGCCTGCCCCCGAGGCGGCGTGAATAACAAGGGGCCCGGTCCACCCGTACCGGTGATCTTTGCCGTGTTTCAGGTGATCAGGGACTCGAACTGGGTCGCCGACACGATGGGCACGCCGTACCGCCGGGCCGCGCGGGCCTTGGTGGACATGGTTTCCGGGTCGGCGGCGACCAGCAGCGCGGTCTGCCTTGTGACATAGCCCGCATTGACCCGCAGGCCCGCCGCGAGTGCCCGTTCGACCAGCTCGGAGCGGGGAAGTTCGGCCTGTCCGGTGAACACGACGAGGTCCCCGATGCGCAGTGAGGGAACCTCACCTGTGGGCGCCGGCGGCACGTAGCTGCCCCGCCGGTACTCGGCGACCTCGTCCGTCGGCAGCGGCGGCCAGGCCCAGGTCGACGCCGCGGCAAGCAGATCCGTCCACGGCTCGGGTCGGCCGGCGCGGGCCAGGTAGTGGGTCAGCAGTCCGGCCGCGGCATGCGCGTCGTCCAGTGCCGAGTGTGCATCCCGCAATACGACGCCGGCCGCGTCGCAACTTGCCTTGAGCGAACGGCTACTTCGGTGCGGCAGGTACGCCGAGCCGAGCGCCATCGTGCACAGGCCCGCCTCCGCCGACACCGGCACCGGCAGTCCGAGCCGGTCGAACTCGGCGGCCAGGAAGCGGGCGTCGAAGGCCAGGTTGTGGGCCACCAGCACCCGTCCGGCCAGCCGTGCCGCCAACGCCCCCGCCACCTGCGCGAACGACGGAGCGCGGCGGGCGTCGCCGGCGCTGATCCGGTGGATGTGCTGCGGTCCGAGATCACGGCCGGGATTGACCAGGGTGCACCACTCGTCGGTGATCACGCCGGTCCGGTCGACCCCCACCACGGCCACCTCGACCACCCGATCACGGCCGGCGGCCGCGAATCCCGTCGTCTCGACATCAACGACCGCATAGCCATCCGACACACCTGAAAGTTACAAGCTGTGCCACGATGGCCCGCGTGAGGTGGCTCGAAGCGTCCACGCCGTGGCTGATCGCGGTGATCGTGGCATGGGTGGCGGCCGGGCTCTTCGAGTTCCTGCTGATCCGCTCCCGTGAGAGGGCCGCCCTGGAGAGCAAGGGCTGCCCCTACTGCGGCACGCCGTGGAACGGGCTGAAGGCCTGCGGCAACTGCGGTCGGGACCTGGTCCGCGAGCAGAACCACATCGTCACCCGGGTGCTGTTCAGCATCGGCGCGCTGGCCACCGGACCGGTGATCGGCATCGTGATCGTGCACCTGCTCACCGGGAAGTGATGGTGTACGGCACCTCCTGGCTGGGGCCGGACTTGTAGCCGCCGGCGCCCCTGACCTCGGTGCCGGAACGGATCTCGAAGGTCGATTCGATGCCGTCGGCGTCGAAGGTTCCGTTGTGCGCCAACACGAAGCTGCCCGGTTCGCCGTCGAAGGAGCCGGTCAGCAGCTCGTAGCCGACGAACGTGCCGGTGCCGTCGGGCCGGTAGTGCAGCAGTAGCTGGGCCCGGCTCTCGCCGGTCAGCGGTCCCTCGTAGACGAAGTCCACGTCGGCGTGCGCGACCTTGGGTCCGCCCTCGGCCTCGGCGACGGTCTTCTCATCCCACCGGGTGTATCGGAACGTGCTCATGGCCCGTACAGTGCCAGCCATACCTGACAGATCATGTCAGGTTCCGGTAGCGGGACGGCGGAATTCCGTACTGGCCGACGAAGGCCTGGCGCATCGTCTCCGCCGAGCCGAAACCGCAGCGGCGGGCGATCGCCGACAGCGGCAGCGGGGTCGAGGTCAGCAGCTGGGCCGCGGCCTCGGTCCTGGTCTCCCGCACGTACTTCGCCGGCGGCCGGCCGATGTGGTCGAGGAACAGCCGGGTCAGGTGGCGTTCGCTGACGCCGGCCCGATCGGCCAGCGCGACGGTGCCGAGGTCCTCGCCGAGATTGGCGGCGATGTGCGTGACCAGCTTGCGCACCACCGAGTTCTCCGGCGCAGGGGCCCGCAGGTACATGCTCACCTGGGCCTGGTTTCCCGGCCGTTGCAGGTAGGTCACCAGCCCGCGGGCGACGGCGCGGGCCATCTCGGCGCCGCTGTCCTCCTCCACGAACGCCAGCGACAGGTCCAGCGCGCTGGTCACGCCGGCGGCCGTGTAGACGTTGCCGTCCTTGATGTACAAGGGTTTCGCGTCCACCTCGATGTGTGGATACCGCTGCGCCAGGCTCGCCGCGACGAACCAGTGCGTGGTGCAGCGGCGGCCGTCGAGCAGGCCGGCGGCGGCCAGCACGCTGGTGCCCGTGCACACCGATGACACCCGGCGGGTCTCCCGGGCCAGCCGGCGGACGTGGGCCACCAGCACCGGGTCGGCGGCGGCCTGCTCGTGCCCGGGGCCACCGGACACGACCAGCGTGTCCAGCGGGCCGGTGATGCGTTCCAGCGCGTGCTGCCCGGCCAGCACCAGCCCGGAGCCGCTGGCCGCCGGCCGCGCGCCGAGGGTCGCGAACTCGATGGAGTACGGCGGATTCGCGCCGTGCCGGTTGGCCGCGTCGAAGGTGTCCGAGACACAGGCCACGTCCAGCAGCTCCACGTCCGGATAGCCGACGATCACCACCCGCCTCATGGGACGGACGATACCTGTCCGAAAGACAGGTATGCCAGGATTCAGGACATCGACGCCTGGCTTCGTTGCCCGCGGCGGCCGGGCGGAAGACCGTCGAAGGCGATGAAGGACATCGCCTTTGTGCTGTACCCGGGCCTGACGATCCTGGACATGGTCGGACCGCTCCAGGTGCTCAGCGCGCTGCCCGCGTTCGTCCCGGAGTACCGGGTCGTGGTGGTCGGCGCGGACAAGCAGCCGGTGGCCACCGACACCCCGCTGAGCGTGGCCGCCAGCCACACCTTCGACGAGGTGCCCACTCCCTACGCCGTGTTCGTGCCCGGCGGTGGCGTGCCGACCATGCGGGCGCTGGGCGACGAGAAGCTGCTCGGGCACGTCCGCTCGATGGCCGAGCAGGCGGAGATCGTCGGCTCGGTGTGCACCGGCTCGCTCATCCTCGGCGCCGCCGGCCTGCTCGAAGGCCATCGCGCCACCACGCACTGGATGTGCCGGCACCTGCTGCCCAAGTTCGGGGCCGCGCCGGTCGCCCAGCGCTGGGTGCGCGACGGCAAGATGCTGACCGCCGCCGGCGTCGCGGCCGGCATCGACATGGCCCTCTACCTGGTGCAGGAGCTGGCCGGCGAGGACGTCGCCCGCCAGGTGCAGCTGGTCATCGAGTACGACCCGCAGCCGCCGCTGGGCGGCATCGAGTGGGACGAGGTGGACATCGTCGGCCGCAAGCCGATGGTCGACGAGTGGCTGGCGGCGGGACTCGCCGATCATCCGAAGCTGCTGGGCGAGCTGATCGGCTCGTAGTGTTGGGGCATGCGCAAATGGACCACGGCTGACCTGCCCGATCAGACGGGCCGGGTCGCCGTGGTCACCGGGGCCAACACCGGGGTCGGGCTGGCCACTGCCCGGGCCCTGGCCAAGGCCGGCGCCACCGTGGTGCTGGCCTGCCGGGACCAGGACCGGGCCGACGCCGCGGCGGCCGAGGTCGGCGGCGAGCCGGTGCTGCTGGACCTGGGCTCGCTGGCCTCGGTGCGGGCCGGTGCGGAACGCATCGTCGCCGAGCACCCGCGGATCGACCTGCTGATCAACAACGCCGGCGTGATGATGACGCCGCGCGGCCGCACCCAGGACGGGTTCGAGCTCCAGATCGGCATCAACCACCTCGGCCACTTCGCCCTCACCGGCCTGCTGCTGCCGGCGATGCTGCCGGTCACCGGCTCGCGGATCGTCACCGTGTCCAGCAACGCGCACCGCACCGGCGAGATCAACTTCGACGACCTGAACTCCCGCGACCGCTACCGGCCGATCGCCGCCTATGCCCAGTCCAAGCTGGCCAACCTGCTGTTCGCGTACGAGTTGCAGCGCCGGCTGGCCGCCGCCAAGGCCCAGCCCATCTCGGTGGGCGTGCACCCCGGCTCGGCCCGGACCGACCTCGCGCGGGACAGCCCCCGCGTGGTGCGGTGGCTGCTGGGTTCGCCGCTGATGTCGTGGATGGTGCAGGACAGCGAGCAGGCGGCGCTGCCCACGCTGCGGGCCGCGACCGATCCGGCGGTGCGCGGCGGCGACTACTACGGACCCGACGGCCTGAACGGCTTCAAGGGCCATCCCGTGCGCACCGCCGCGTCACCCCGGGCCCTGGACGCTGGGGCGGCGCGCCGACTCTGGGAGAAGTCGGAGCGCCTGACCAGCGTCGTCTACCGGTTTACAGGTACGGCCGGGTGATCATCTCCAGGCCGTGCCCGGCCGGGTCGCGGAAGTACACCCCACGCCCGCCGTGCTCGGTGTTGGTCTCACCGGGCCGCTTGCCGGCGTGGTCGGCCCAGTGCTCGATGCCGCCGTCGACCAGCCGTTGGTAGGCCCGGTCGAACAGCTCGTCATCGACGAGGAAGGCGTAGTGGTGCATCTGGATCTCGTCCAGCGGCGGGGCGGCGAACTGGATCAGCACCCCGTCGCTCATCTGGATGTTGGTGAACGGGCCCCAGGACGGCGCCTCGGGCAGCTCGAACAGCTCCCGGTAGAACCGCGCCGACTCCTCGCGGTCCTTGCACGGGATGATGGTGTGGTTGAACGTGACTGGCATTGCGGATGCTCGCTTTCGGTTGTGGTCTCAACGGATCGGGGTTGTCGTCCCCGATCCGGAGGTCCACGCGAGCGCCCGGTCAGCGATCCACCGGATCGCCCTTCCGTGAGTGGCGCGAGGCCGGTCCGGTGATCACGTGTTCACTCTAACCGGTGGTGGCAACCAAAATATCTTCTCCAGTCGACGGCCTGAATCCGTCGGTCCGGCCGGCGAAGTAGCGGTCGACGAGCTGCGGGCCGGACACGTTCTCGACCTCGGCGAAGCCGGCGTCCCGGGCCATGGCCAGCATCTCCGTCGGCCGGTAGAAGCTGACGAACGGGGTATTGGAGGACCGCGCGCCGTTGAACGACATGGCCCGCCCCGGCTGGTCCTGCTCGTCGATCAGGTCGGCCTCCAGCAGGTAGGTCATCACCAGCGTCGACCCCGGCGCGAGGGTGGCGACCTTGGCCAGGGTGGCCGCGGTCGCCTCCTTCGTCAGGTACATCGACACGCCCGTGGACGCCACGACGGCCGGCTTGCTCGGGTCGAAACCGCTGGCCACCAACTGTTGCAGCCAGTCGTCGCCGGCCTCGAAGTCCACCGGGACCAGGATCGGCAGCGGATGGCCGGTGTCCAGCAGCCGCTGGCGCTTCCACGCCTGCGTCGCTGGCTGGTCGATCTCGAACACCTGCCGTTTTCCCGGCCGGCGCTGGGCGAAGGTGTCCAAGCCGGCGCCGAGGATCACGTACTGGTCGGCCGGATGGCCGGCGACCAGGTCCTCCACGAACCGGGCCCGTCCGATGATCGAGCCCCGGAATCCGGCAGTGGCCTGGGGATCCATGTCCGGCCGGTGCCGCCAGCCGTCGTCCGGGTCGACCAGTTCGAGGCCGATCCGGTCCACGAAGACGTGCGGCGCCTGGTCGACGTCCACGTGCATGGCACGCCACAGCGCCACCCGCAGCGCCGTGCTGTCGGGCCCGGTCATTTCGCCGGAGCCTGGAGCGTCCAGGTCCGGCCGTCCGGGTCGCGGACGACCATTTCCCTGGTGCCGTAATGGGTGTCCTCGAACGGCGTGACGACCTCGACACTCGGGTCCAGCTGGACCTTGCTCTCGTCGGCCACCTTGAGCACGAGTTGCAGGCTCGGCTCCTGGTCGGGCACCTCGGCCACGAACAGCGGCGGCCCGTCGTCGGCCACCAGCTGCCCCGAGCTGTGGTCGGTCTCGAAGTCGAGCCGGAACCCCAGGGCCTGGAAGAACTTCGCGGTCCTGCCCCAGTTGTGGGTGGTCAGGTAGACCGCCCCGATGCCGTCCGTCGTCATGCCGGTCCCTCCCCTTGCTCGTGCTGGCCGTGGGAGTCGAGGTAGGCCCGCAGCGCGTCGGCGACCAGCGCCGAGAGCGACAGGCCCTCCTCGACCGCGTGGTGCTTGACCTGCTTGATCAGTTCGATCGGCAGGTACACGTTGAACTGCTTGACGTCCTCGCCCACGCTAGGATGCTAGCATAGTAGCCATCACCAGGCCGAGTCCCCTTTCGTCGCCGGTGGTCCCGCCGCCCATCCTGTTCATCGTGTAGGCGATCGTGAGCCGGGCGTCCATGTCGATCAGGGCCAGCGAACCGCCGGCGCCACCCCAGTAGATGGTGTTCGGGTTGGGCATCATGCCGCCGTTCACGGCGAAGCCCAGGCCCCAGCGGATCGACATGCCCAGCACCAGGTCCTTGCCCTCGACCTGCACCTCCAACGCCCGCCGGCAACCGGCCTCGGACAGCAGCCGCTTGCCCTTGGCCACGCCGCCGTTGGCCAGCAGGGCGTGGATCTCCGCCACCGACCGGGCATTGCCCGTGCCGCCACCGGCCGGGATCTCCGCGCCCCGCCAGGCCCTGGTCCGGGTGACCGACGGGTGCACCTCGGGATTGTTGGCCGCGTTGAGCTGAAGTTCGCTGCTGTCCGGGCCGAACGGCGAGCCCTCCGGCGGCGGGATCAGGTCCGCCACCCGGCCGTCCTCCGAGGCCGGCAACCCGATGTGGAAATCCGCGTCCAGCGGCTCGGCGATCTCCTCCCGGAACACCGTGCCCAGCGAGCGCCCGGTGATCCGGCGAACCACCTCGCCGACCAGATATCCCTGGGTCACCGCGTGGTACCCGCCGGCCGTGCCCGGTTCCCAGAACGGTTCCTGGGCAGCCAGCAGGGAAGTCGCCTTCTCCCAGTCGTACAGGTCTTCGACGGTGATCGGCTCCCGCCAGCCGGACAGGCCCGACGAGTGGCTCATCAGCTGCGCCACCGTGATCGATTCCTTGCCGGCCGCCGCGAACTCCGGCCAGTAGCGCGCCACCGGCGCCTCGAACTCCAGCTCACCGCGGTCGGCCAGCAACAGGGCGGTCAGCGCGGTCATGGTCTTGGTCACCGAATAGACGTTGACGATCGTGTCCCGCTGCCACGGCCGGGTGCGGGCCTCGTCGGCGAATCCGCCCCACAGATCGACAACCGTCTCACCCTCGACCGTCACGCAGACCGAGGCGCCTACTTCATCGTTGTCCTCAAACGCCTGACGCACCGCGGCAAAGCGGTCGTCGGCGAACCCCTCGCTAGTGGTCACACGCGGCAGTGTCCGGCTCCACCGTCATTGTGGCCCAACGATTTTCCCGGCTAGTCACGGTCCCAGGAGACCGGCAGCCGCCGCACGCCGTAGATGTTCTGGTGGTCGGGCCGCAGCTCGACCTCGCCGGCCAGCCGCAGCGTCGGGAACTTCCGGAACAGCGCCGGGAAGGCGACCCGCATCTCGACCCGGGCCAGCTGTTGGCCGAGGCACTGGTGGATGCCGTGCCCGAAGCCGAGATGTCCGACGGCGTCCCGGCTCAGGTCGAGCCGGTCCGGGTCGGGGAACCGCTCGGGATCGCGGTTGGCGGCCGCCATCGAGAACGTGACCGACTCCCCGGCCTTGATCAGCTGCCCGCCCAGCTCGACGTCCTCCAGCGCGGCCCGCACCCCGATGGGGGTGATGGTCAGGTAGCGCATCAGCTCCTCGACGGCCCTGTCCGGATCGGCCAGCAATCCCGCGACCTGGTCCGGATTCCGCAGCAGGGCAAAGGTTCCCAGCGCGAGCTGGTTGGCGGTGGTGTCCAGGCCGGCGCCCAGCAGGAACGCGCCGATGCCGGCCAGCTCCTCGGCATTGAAGTCGCTGCCGGTGGTCAGGTCGCTGAGCAGGTCGTCGGTCGGCGCGGAACGCTTGGCCTCGATCAGAGTGCCGATGTACTCCATCACCGCGCCGTACGCGGTGTACACGTCCTCCGGCGTGCCGTTCGAGTTGAGGACCCCCTCGACGAGCCGCTGGAAGGTTTCCCGGTCCTCGTACGGCACGCCCAACAGCTCGCAGATCATCACCGCCGGCACGGGGTAGGCGAAGTCCCGCACCAGATCCGCCTCCGGACCGCGCTGGGCCATGGCCGCCAGGTGCTCGGCGGTGACCTGCTCGACCCGATCGGTCAGCTGCTGCATCCGGCGCACCGTGAACTTGCCGACGAGCTGCTTGCGGTAGCGGGTGTGCTCCGGGGCGTCGATCCCGGTCATGTCGCCGGGCGGCGCCGGCGGGAACTCGCCCATGTCCTCCGCACCGGGCATCGGGAAGTGGGCCAGCTCGTACCGGGAGCTGAAGCGCTGGTCGGCCAGCACCGCGCGGGTCTCGGCGTAACCGGTGGCCAGCCAGCCCCGGTGCCCGTCGGGATAAGTCATGCGCACCAGCGGGTTCTGCTCCCGGATCGCCCCCAACTCGGCGGGCGGGTCGAACGGGCAGCCCGTCGCCCGGGCCAGCGGCAGCTTGTCGAGGTGAGACATTCTCAGTTCCTCTCAGTGGGCGTATTCGCGGTTGAACAGGCGCTTGGACCACAGGTAGCCGCCGAGCGCGATGACGGCGCACCAGGCCAGCGCGATCCAGCCGTTGTCGCCGATCGGCTTGTCCGTCACCAGGCCGCGCATCGTCTCGATGATCGGCGTGAACGGCTGGTACTCGGCGAACCAGCGCAGCCCGGCCGGCATCGAGTCGGTGGGCACGAAACCACTGCCCAGGAACGGCAGCAGCACCAACGGCATCGGCAGGTTGCTGGCTGTCTCCACGCTCTTGGACACCTGGCCGAGCGCGACGGCCAGCCAGACCAGCGCGAACGTCACCAGCAGCAGGAAACCGGCCAGGGCCAGCCAGCCGCCGAAGCTCGCGGCCGGCCGGAAACCGACCAGCAGGGCCACGCCGATCACGATGACCAGGCTGATCGCCGTCTGGATCACGCTGCCCAGCACGTGCCCGGTCAGCACCGAGACGCGGGCGATGTGCATGGTCCGGAACCGGGCGATCACGCCCTCGGTCATGTCCATCGCGATGGAGATCGCGGTCCCCTGCACGGCCGAGGTGATGGTCATCAGGATGATCGCCGGCGTGATGTAGTTGGCGTACACGGAGCGGTCCCCGCCCATGCCCGCCCCGAGCGTGCCGCCGAGCACGTAGACGAACAGCAGCATGAACACGATCGGCATCCCGACCAGCATGAACGTCATCGACGGGTACCGAAGCATGTGCTTGAGGTTGCGGCGCAGCATCGTCGCCGAGTCGCGCAGCGGATGGAACCGCAGGTCCACGGTGCTCATCGGGCACTCACCTTGTCCGGCCCGGTCAGGGCCAGGAAGACGTCGTCGAGATCGGGGGTGTGCACGGACAGCTCCTCGACGTGGACCCGGCCGTCGAGCCGGTCGATGAGCGCCTTCAACGAGTGCAGGCTGCCGTCGCTGGGCACCCGCAGGGCCAGGGCGTCGTTGTCGCGGGCGGCGTCGACCAGCAGGTTCATCGCCGCGTCCAGGCCGCTCGCGTCGGCGAAGCGCAGCCGCACGTGCCCGCCGGGGATGCGGCGCTTGAGCTCGTCCGCGGTCCCCTCGGCCACCAGCCGACCCTGGTCGAGCACGCCGATCCGGTCGGCCAGCTCGTCGGCCTCCTCCAGGTACTGCGTGGTCAGGAAGATCGTCACGCCGCCGGCCACCAGGTCCCGCACGATCTGCCACATGCCTCGGCGGCTGCGCGGGTCCAGGCCGGTGGTCGGCTCGTCCAGGAAGATCACCCGCGGGCTGCCGACCAGCGTCATGGCCAGGTCCAGCCGGCGGCGCATGCCCCCGGAGTACGTCGAGGCGGGCTTGCCGGCCGCCTCGACCAGGTCGAACTGCTCCAGCAGCTCGGCCGCCCGCTGCCGGCCGGCCCGCCGGGGCAGATGGTGCAGGTCGGCCATCAGCCGCAGGTTCTCCTCGCCGGTGAGCAGGTTGTCCACCGCCGAGAACTGACCGGTGACGCCGATGGCGGCCCGCACCGCGTCCGGCTCGCGGCGGATGTCGTGGCCGTCCACCCGGGCCTCGCCGCCGTCGGCGCTGATCAGCGTGGACAGGATCCGGACCGTGGTGGTCTTGCCGGCGCCGTTCGCGCCCAGCAGCGAGAACACGGTGCCGCTGGGCACGTCCAGGTCGAGGCCGTCGAGCACGACGTGGTCGCCGTACGCCTTGCGCAGGCCGGAGACAGTGATCGCCGACATGGCTCAGGCCCGGCGGATCGTGATGGCGCCGAAGGAGGTGTTGGCCCGCACCTCGACGGTCTCGTCGGACTGCTCGGGCCGGGCGGCGTCGGTCAGCTCGTTGCGCACCTGGCCGAAGCCGGTGTGCACCTCCAGCCAGGCTGCCGTGCCGGCCGCGATGCCGATCTCCAGGTCACCCATCGACGTGGCCGCCGTCACCGAGCCGCGGGCCACCTCGCCGAGCCGGATGCTGCCGTTGGAGGTCTTCGCGTCCACGCTCGCGCCGGCCCGCTCCACCGCGATGCCGCCGTTGGCCGCGCGCACCCGGGTGTCGCCGCCGACCGAGCCGATCTCGGTCTCGCCGTTGGAGTTCTTCACCACCAGCGAGCCCTCGACCGCGCCGACGTGCACCCGGCCCGTGCTGGTGTGGATCTCGGCGTTGCCCTCCACGTCCTCCACGGTCACGTGGCCGGCCGAGGTGTGCAGCCGCAGCGCGGCGGTCCGCTCCAGCCGGGCGTTGCCGGTCGAGGACTTGAAGCCGCACTCGCCGAGCCGGCCCGCGGTCTGGAAGTCGCCGATCTGGTTCTCGACCGACACCTTCGACCCGCTCGGCAGCTCGATGGACACGTCCACCGACCGGGTCTTCTTGGAGAAGTCGAACATGCGGATCTTCTGGCCGGTCACGTTGAGCACGCCGTTGGCGTAGTCCACGGTGATCTTCTGCGCGGCCTGCGCGTCCGACTCGTCGGTCGGGTCGGTCGGCCGGACGTCGACGACGGTGTCGGCGCGGTCGCTCGCGACCACCCGCACGTTGCCGACGCCGAGCTCGACGATGACGGAGATGGGCTCGGAGGTCTCGAAAGAAGGCATGGCTGTCCCCTCAGAATGGGTAGGTGAGGCGTCCCCGCAGGTCAGGGACGTGTGGGTGGAGAGCGGAGCTGGGTCAGCGGACCCAGCCGGTGAGGCTCTGCTTGCTCTTGCGGGTGCCGCTCGGCGGCTCCGGGCGCTTGTCCCGATCGCCGCGGTTCAGCGTCGTCGCGGCCGCCCGGACCAGCCAGGCGTTGACCGAGCGGCCCTCCTTGGCGGCCGCTTCCTCGATCTGCGTCTTGAGCGCTTCCGGCAGCCGCACGTTGATGCGCGAGCTGGGGCCGTCGTCGGAGATCGGCACGCTCCCCTCCGGTGTGCCGATCTCCGACGGCTCCTCAGCGGCGGCGTCCGGGGCCCGGTCGGCCGGCGGCGTCGTCACCACGAACTGCGGGTCACGCCCACGCAGCCGCAGCTCCACCGACCCCGGGGCCAGGTCCCGGGTGATCTCGTCGGTAGCGGCGGAGAGCGCGTCCAGCAGCGTCATGCGAATCGCCGACTCGAGTGGGCCGGTGAGGCGCTCGACCAGCGCACGCGACTCCTCGCCGCCGGCTTCGGCCAGCGTGGCGAACTCGCGGCCGAGGTTGCTCACATACGAGGTCAAGTCCATGGCACAACTATGACACGCAGATGGCACCACTGCAATGCCAAGTTGGCTCAGCTTCTATCGCCGGTGGTGTCTCGCTGGGTAAACCAGCTGCTCAGAGGCGTGTGTCAGCCTTGGCTCAGGTGGTGCCATCCGGTGCCATCAGTGCTGGCCGACTCGGTGCTGCCCGATCCGTCGCGACGCCTCCACCAGCGGCAGGGCGTAGCCGAGCATCCGCTCCTGATAGGTGGCGACCGCGTCAGGCAGGGTGGCACCGGTCGTGATGGCTCTGATCAGTTCGCCGCTGTCGCGCAGGGCCGTGTTGACGCCCATCGCCAGCACCGGGCTCATCGCGTGCACCGCGTCCCCGAGCAGGGTGACGCCCGGAGTGCTCCACGGCTCGACCGCGCTCGCACTGGAGATGCGCAGCGGGAACAGCGACTTGGTGTCCCAGTGGTCGAGCAGGCGGTGGATGTCCGGATGCCAGCCGTCGCCGATCAGGTCGCCGGCCAGGCTGCGCAGATCCCGCCGGCCGTACTTTCGCAGCTCCTCGAACGGCGGCAGGAGATCGGCCGGCGCGCCCACCATGCAGGCGATGTAGTCGTCCACCGGCGAGATCCGGCCCGACGGGCGGTTGCGCAGCACCACCGGCCCCAGACCCACGTGGGCCCGATTCGTCCCGGTGGCCACGGTGAAGATGTGCTCGAAGACCCACTCCGGCAGCGATTCCCGTTGCCGCAGCGGGATCTTCCCGTAGATCAGGCGCAGACCGGCGTCGCCGACCTTGGCCTGTGGCAGCAGCTGGCGGCGCACCGCCGAGCCCACGCCATCGGCCCCGACCACCAGGTCCGCGCTGTCCCAATGGCCGTCGGCGAAGCGCACCCCGACCCGGCCGTCGATCCGCTCGAACGCCGTGAACTCCTTGCCGTAACAGACATTCAGGCCCGTGAGCAGGATCTCCCGCAACGTGCCCCGGTTGAACGGATACGCCTGCGTCCACGGCGTATATGCCTGCGGCATATACGCTTGCTCGGCCCTCGGGCACAGACCTTCGTCCACCACCCGCGGCGGCGCCAGCGGTCCGCCGGCCGTGGCCAGACACAACTCGAACAGCTCCGCCGGCAGGCACTGCCGCAGGCCCGTCAACCCCGGCGGGTCGAGCTGGATGCGATAGCCCTGCGGCCGCGCGTCCACCGCCTGATCACGTTCGTAGACAACAACTTCCGCGCCCAGCCGGGACAGGCCCTGCGCACACGCCAGCCCACTCAGGCCCGCGCCGATGACCACCACACGAAAATCCACGGTCCACTGCCTTCGCCTCGGTCACGAAGGAAGCACCGGATCCCCATCGGGATGAGGCACGCCTGCGCGTGCCCCGCCGGGAAACACCATTCACCGGCAGATTTTTCGTGCGTTCCGACTAACGACTACCAGTCTACTCGGCGGTGACATCAGGAACGCAGTCCCGCTCCCAGCGGATCGCCGCCCCTCATCCGGAAGCGGGCCCGGTTCTCCACGGTGCTCCACTGCTGGAAGCCGGCCTTCTCCAGCACGCGCATGGAAGCCGGGTTCGACAGCTCCACGTCGGCGAACACGGTGTCGACGCCGGGGGCAGCCAGGGCGAACGCGGCGAGAGCCCGGGCCGCCTCGGTGGCGTAGCCCCGGCCCCGGCGGGAGGCCACGACGCCGTAGCCGATTTCCAGGATTCCCTCATGGGGCGGCCAGAACAGGCCGATCGCCCCCACCACCCGTCCGCCGTCGCGTTCGATGATCAGGCGATGGCCGTGCTCACCGAGCCAGGCCCGGTTCTGGTCCAGCAGGCCGGCGATGACACGGTCGCCCTCCGCGGGGAAGTCGTCCGCCCACTCGGCCGACCTGGTGTCGCCGACGACCGCGGCGACCTCAGCCGGGGTCCACGGTCGCAGCACGAGCCGATCGGTGATCAGCTCCGTCATGGGGCGCTCCGCGGCAACTCGTCGAGGTCGGGCAGCGGTCGGCGGCTGATGTCACGCGCTTCGTCGGCCGGGACACCGAACATGCGCAGCAGATCTTCGGTGATCTGGTCGGTGGTCTCGGCGTCGTCGCGTTCGGGCTGGTCGTGCAGCAGTTGGCCGATGGCCAGGACCGCGCCGGCCACGATGGCCGTGGTCGCCTCCGCGTCGGTGACGCGGGGGAAGCGACCGGCGTGGGCCGCGGCTTCGAGGTCGCGGCGGGCCCGCCGGGCGACGCCCCGGTCGAATCCGGTCAGCGACAGGCCGTGGTGCAGCAGGACCTTGCTGAGTTCCGGCTCGCGGCGGTGGATCCGGCCGAGTAGC
The DNA here is from genome assembly GCF_018263855.1 of Kutzneria sp. CA-103260. GTDB lineage: Bacteria > Actinomycetota > Actinomycetes > Mycobacteriales > Pseudonocardiaceae > Kutzneria. The sequence goes on from NZ_CP073318.1 coordinate 8,844,882, forward strand.
CGGAAGCTCTGCGCGACGACCTCCGCCGGGTCGTCCATGGTCGCCGTGAGCGCGTCGAGCATGTCGCCGATGGCGTCGAGCGCGTCCTCCACGGCCGCGTGGAACAGGTCTTCCTTGGTGTCGAAGTGGTTGTAGAACGACCCCATGCCCACGTCGGCGGACTGGGTGATCTCCAGGATCGGCACGTTCGTCCGACCGGCGGCGATGCAGGCCCGCGCCGCTCGGATCAGCGCCGCGCGGGTGCGGGCCTTCCGCCGGTCCAACCGGTTCGGCTGCTCTGTGGTCTGCTCGGGCACGCCTCTCGCCTTCGGTCGGTCCACCCGGTTCGGTCGTTCCGCGGTCCGCTCAGGCACGCCTCCCCTTCCCCGGCCCGGCCAGTCTAGCGCCGGTCCTCAGTCCTGAGTTTTTCGTCAGTCAGCCCTTGACTGACGATTAACTCGTGAGTGACGATTTCGTCATGAACACCTACACGAACCCGCCCCGGCCGCGTGACCTGGCACCGACCTGGGCGCGGCTGCCGGAGGCGCTTCCCGGTCTGATGACTGATCCGGCCACCTACCGCTACGAGGAAGGGCCGGTCGGGGCGCTGGCCGAGCGGCTGTGCACCCTGCCGGCGGCGCCGCCGGCCGTCCCGTCGGTCGACGGCGAAGTCGAGCAGCTGGGCGGCGTCCAGGTCACGCACCGGTTCGTCGAGGCGCCGGGCGACAGCGAGCTGGTCCGCTGGCACCTGGTCGAGAGCGGGCCCGCCGACGGCGAAGTCGTGGTGTTTCTGCACGGTGTCCCGGACTCCTGGTTCCAGTGGCACTACGCGATCGAGGCGCTGGCCACGACACACCGGTGCATCGCCATCGACCTGAAGGGGTACGGCCAGTCCGACAAGCGGACCGGCGACTACCGACAGCAGGGCGTCGCAGAGCAGCTGCGGGCCCTGCTCGACCAGCTCGGCGTCGACCGCTTCAGTCTCGTCACCCACGACCGCGGCACCCCGCCCGGCGACCACCTCGTCGCCGCGCTCGGCGAACGTGTCATCCGGTACGGGCGCGGGCAGCAGCACCTGTGGCATCTGCACCCGTCGCTGCACCCGCAGGAACAGATGTTCACCGCGCCGACCGCGCCCGTCCTGCTGGCCGACCCGCGCGTTTTCGTCGCCCTGGGCTACACGATGTTGACCAGCCGGCCCGTCACCGACGCCGACCTCGTCCGCACCGTCACCGAGTTCTCGCACGAGGGCATCGCCTCGGCCGTGCCGCGCTACTTCCACTCGTCGTCGTTCCGGCAGGAGTGGATCGACCGCCGCACCACGCTGATCGACGCCTGGCAGTGCCCGGTGCTGCTGCTCCAGGGCCGCGACGACCCCAACCAGCCGCACGAGTTCTACACCGACCCCGACGTGCTGGCCCGGCTTCCCGCCGGCAGCGACGTCCACCTGTTCGACGCCGGCCACTTCTGGCCCTTCGAAGCCCCGACCGAGATGGTCCAGGTCCTGAAAGCCTTTCTGGGAACGGATTAGTCCGTGAGATGCTTCGCCGGTGCCACTGGTGTGGGTGACCGGCACCTCGGGGGTCGGCAAGTCGACGGTCTGCGCACTCCTGAAGGACCGGGGAGAGCTGGCGGTCGACGCCGACTGGGAGGGCTACAACCACTGGGTGGACCGGACGAGCGGCCAGGTCGTCGTCGACCCGCCCTATCCGGCGCCGGCCGGCTGGCTCGATCGCTTCGGGTGGCGGATCAGCCGTGCGGAGGTCGAGGGCCTGGTGGCGAGAACGCATGACCAGACCGCGTTCCTGTGCGGAACTGTCGAGAACGAGGCGGACGTGCGGGATCTGTTCGACCTCGTGGTCTGTGTTGTCGTCGACAACGAGACGCTTCGCGACCGTCTGCTGAACCGCACGACCAACGCCTTCGGCCAGCACCCGGAGGAGCTGGCCGCGGCCCTCGACCACAACACCCGTGTCGAGTCCACCTACCGCCGTCTCGGCGCGACGATGATCGACGGCCGACTGCCGGCCGCGGACGTCGCCGCCGCGGTCCTCGCCGCCAGCCGCTAGTTCTGCATCGGCCAGGCCGCGGCCGGATGACAGTGCTCGGGGCAGCACACGAGGTAGACGGCGTCGGCCATCGGCTCAGCCCTGGGCCAGGTCGGCGAAGCGGCTGTAGTGCAGCTGGTGAGCCACCGTGATCGTCGCCGTCGGGCCGGCACGGTGCTTGGCCAGGATCAGGTCCGCCTCGCCGGCCCGCGGGTCGTCCCGCTCCCAGGCGTCCGGCCGGTTGATCAGGATGACCGCGTCCGCGTCCTGCTCCAGCGAGCCGGACTCACGCAGGTCGGACAGCATCGGCCGCTTGTCGGTTCGCTGTTCGGGACCACGGTTGAGCTGACTGATCGCGATCACCGGCACCTCCAGCTCCTTGGCCATCAGCTTCAGGTGCCGGGAGAACTCCGAGACTTCCTGCTGCCGGGACTCGGTCCGCTTGCCCGAGGTCATCAGCTGCAGGTAGTCCACCACGATCAGCCGCAGGTCGTTGCGTTGCTTCAACCGCCGCGCCTTGGCCCGGATCTCCATCATCGTCAGGTTCGGCGAGTCGTCCACGAACAGCGGCGCCTCGCTGATCTCACTCATTCGCCGGGCCAGCCGCGTCCAGTCGTCATCGGTCATCCGCCCACCGCGCATGTCCCCCAGCCGGATCTTCGCCTCGGCCGACAACATACGCATGACGATCTCGGTCTTGCTCATTTCCAGCGAGAAGATGCAGCTGGTCAACCCGTGCCGAATCGAGCATGACCGGGCGAAGTCCAGTCCCAACGTCGAATTGTGGGTCGGGATCATCGACCGGCTGGCCAGGTACAGGTGCTCCGGGTTGTCCACCTCGACACACCGCACCGGCACACTCGCCACCGGCCGCACGTCGACGATGTACCGGGAACCGGTCCGGACCGTGCTCGTCGCCCGACGTCGTTCCTTGTGCGCCAGCCGCTTGCGCTCCAGCCGGAACACGTCGTCCTCGGTGCCGAAGGTGATCGCGTACGAGATCGACGACTCGACGCTCCGCCCGCGCACCTGCTTCGTGGTCATGGTGCTGCGGTAGCCGAGGCTCGTGATCAGCTCGCGGACGTCTTCGGCCAGCCGCTTGTTGGTGACGGCGAACTGGACGCTGCCGCCGGCCGTCACGGTGCCGTCCGTGTCGAGCAGGCCGGCCAGCAGTGCCCGTCGCTGCGCCACCGAGGACCGCAGGTACTCGGCGGGGATGTGCTTGTCGCCAAGGACTCCGAGCGTGCGGAGAATCGCCTGGACGGTGCCGTGGTGGTTGCGGCACTGCTGGCACTGCGCAAGGCCGCATGACGGAGCGCCGCAGTCCACGCAGATCGGCGACGGAACTGGGGCCGAGACGAACCTGGCCTTGCCGCCGCACGACCGGCCGCAGGTGCGGACCTGGCTGGTCTGCGGCTGAAACACGTCGCCGCACACCACGCACGCCCGAGCCGGGATGCCCTCACGTGCTGGCAGGCGCAAGCTGTGCAGGAGGTTTTCACGCGGGATCACGTCGATGCCCTCGGCCTCGACGTGCCACGCGATCTCCGGGTCAGCGGTGGTGAACCGGGACGAGCCCGAATGACCGTCGCCGAGCCAGACGCCCAGCGTGTACGGGGGCAGTAGCAACTCCCGCTCGGCGAGGTCGAGCGGCTTCGCGTTGGTCACCGAGTGGTTCAGCCGGTTGTCCGCGGTGGCGCACCGCAGCGTGGCGGCGATCTCCTCGGTCGTCCGGATCGCGGCAAAGGTCTGCTGGCTGCGGTAGCGGTTGTAGCCAGTCGCGGCCTGCTGGGCCGACCGGCGGGACGCCCTGGTCTCGGTCAGCCACTGGTGCTGGGCGTCCGCGACGAGCACGCTGCCGTCGGAGAACTCGACCTCGTAGCACGGCCGGCCGCGCATCACCTCGGTCGCCGCGACGACCAGGGTCGGCTGGCCATCGGCGTCGACCAGCTGGTCACCGACGCGGACCTCGCCCATGGTGGTCCAGCCGGTCGGGGTGGGCAGCGGGGTGTCAAGGGCCAACGCCTTGCCAACGCCAGGTCGGGCCGCGACGATGATCATCTGGCCCGGGTGCAGGCCGTTGGTGACGGCGTCGAGGTCGGTGAAGCCGGTGGGGATGCCCAGGGACTGGCCGCCGCGGGAGGCGATGGCGTCGATCTCGTCCATGGTCGGCTGGAGCATGTCCTCCAGCACGGAGTAGTCCTCGGACGTGCGGCGCTCGGTCACCTCGTAGATGGCGGCCTGGGCGCGGTCGACCACCTCGTCGACGTCGGCCCCGTCGGCGCCGTTGTAGCCGAGCTGCACGACGCGGGTGCCGGCCTCGACCAGGCGGCGCAGGACGGCCTTCTCGGCGACGATCTCGGCGTAGTACGAGGCGTTGGCCGCGGTGGGCACGGTGGCGATGAGGGTGTGCAGGTACGGTGCGCCGCCGACGCGCATCAGCTCGCCGCGACGTTCGAGCTCGGCGGAGACGGTGATGGGGTCGGCGGGCTCGCCCCGGCCGTAGAGGTCGAGCACGCAGTCGTACACGGCCTGGTGCGCAGGCCGGTAGAAGTCGTTGGGGGCGAGCACCTCGACGACGTCGGCGATGGCGTCCTTGCTCAGCAGCATGCCGCCGAGCACGGACTGTTCGGCGGCGAGATCCTGCGGCGGCTGCCGTTCGAACCCGGGCTCGCTCATGCCACGGTCGTCCACCAACGCCACCGCGAACTCCCCAAGTCGAAGGTTGTCGTGCTCGTTTGTACCTGGCACCCCTGACAGTTCCGGGCGTGCACGCTAGGTCCCCCGACCGGAGCAGGCAAACCAGCCTGTGCACGCAGCTGTGGACAACTTGTGGACCGTCGCGCGGGCATGGGGCACAGGCCGTCGAGCGGCTGGGGACAAGTTGTGGACAACCGGCCGGGGTGCCGAAAGAACCGCAGGTCAGAGGCTGTGGGTAAGTTGTGGAAAAACTCACCTCGGGCCGACACGGCGTGTCGCGATCGACCGGGTGTTCGGCGTGTCGCGGCGCTCGGGCCGGCGGGGACTGTCCACAGCCGTTCGGGTCGACGTTGCTGCAAACGAGCGAAAGCTCCGCCCGAGGCGACCCGGGCGGAGCTTTCGGGTGAATCAGGCGGTCGGCACGACCGAGAGGGTCAGCGCGACCGTCACGTCCGGGTGCAGCCGGACGTTGACCGTGTGCTTGCCGGTGGTCTTGATGTGACCGGCGGTGTCCACGGACCGCTTGTCGAGCACCGGGCCGCCCGCGGACTTCACGGCGGCGACGATGTCGGCGGTGGTGACCGAGCCGAACAGCTTCTTGGCGTTGGCGGCGGCCTTGGCGGTCAAGGTGATCGGACCGAGGTTGTCGATCGCGGACTTGATCTCCTTGGCGTGGTCCAGGTCGCGCACGCGGCGCGTCTCCTGGGCCCGGCGGATCGTGGCCACCTGCTTCTGCGCGCCGCGGGTCGCGAGGATCGCGAAGCCACGGGGCAGCAGGTAGTTGCGGCCGTAGCCGTCCTTGACCTCGACCAGGTCCCCGGGGGCGCCGAGGCCGCTGACATCGGTGGTGAGGATGAGCTTCATCGCCTGACTCCCTTCGTCAGCGAGCGGTCGAGGTGTAGGGCAGCAGCGCCATCTCGCGCGAGTTCTTCACGGCGATGGCGATGTCACGCTGGTGCTGCGAGCAGTTGCCGGTCACCCGACGCGCGCGGATCTTGCCGCGGTCGGAGATGTACTTGCGCAGCAGCGTGGTGTCCTTGTAGTCGATCAGGTTCGCGCTGGCCTTGTCCTTGCAGAAAACGCAAACCTTCTTCTTGGGCTTGCGCACAGGCGGCTTCGCCATGAGGTCTTCTCCTGGATACTTCTACGTGAAATGAGGTCTGAGGGCCGCGATCTAGAACGGCGGCTCGTCGGCGAAACCGCCGGAGCTCGCCGGGGGCGCGGAGCCCCACGGGTCGTCGACCGGGGCGCTGTTGCCGCCCCCACCGCCGCCGAACCCTCCACCGCCGCCACCGCCACCGCCCGCGCGCTGGACCTTGTTGACCTTGGCGTTGGCGTAGCGCAGAGACGGGCCGACCTCGTCGACCTCGAGCTCGACAACCGTGCGCTTCTCGCCTTCCTTGGTCTCGTAGGACCGCTGGCGCAGCCGGCCGGTCACGATCACGCGAGCGCCCCGGGTGAGGGACTCGGCAACGTTCTCGGCGGCCTGGCGCCAGATGTTGCAGCGCATGAACAGCGCGTCGCCGTCCTTCCACTCGCCCGACTGCCGGTCGAGCGTGCGGGGCGTGGCGGCCACGGTGAAGCTGGCCACGGCCGCGCCGGACGGGGTGAAGCGGAGCTCGGGATCGGCGGTCAGGTTCCCGACCACGGTGATCGTCGTCTCGCCCGCCATGGGATCAGGCCCTGGCGGCGTCGCGACGCAGGACCTTGGTGCGCAGCACCGTGTCCTGGAGCGACAGCTGGCGGTCCAGCTCCTTGACGGCGGCCGGCTCGGCGTTCACGTCGAGCAGGGCGTAGATGCCCTCGGGCTGCTTCTTGATCTCGTACGAGAGCCGGCGACGGCCCCAGACGTCGACCTTCTCCACGTTGCCGCCGGACGTGCGGATCACGTTGAGAAAGGTGTCCAGGGTCGGGGCGACGGTGCGCTCGTCGAGACTGGGGTCCAGGATGACCATCACTTCGTAATGACGCATGAAGACCACTCACCTCCTGTGGACTCGGCGGCCACGGTCGTTCCGTGGCAGGAGGGCCTGTTGCGTCAGCAACCCGAAGAGGGTAACAGCCTGGGTCCGGTCGGCCGAAATCGCCTCAGATGGCGGAGAGCCGGCGCAGCACCCAGGTGCGCACCAGGGCGGCGGTCACGCCGGCCAGCGCCAGCACGGCGATCAGCACCGGGGCGGCCACGCCGGAGCCGGTGCCGCTGCCGGGCAGGGCCTGCGCGCGGCCGGCGGTCTGCACGCCGTCGGCCTCCGAGCTGATGCCGCTGAGCGTGCCGACCTGCGGGGCGTAGCCGGAGACGTTGCCGCCGTAGAGCACGCCGGGCGACGGGGCGAAGTCGCCGGGCACCGCGAACGGCAGGTTGGTGTACGAGAACAGCGGCACCCGGCCGTAGTCGTAGTTGTTGCCGCCGTCGAACTGGTAGAGCTGCACGCCGCTGTTGGACACGCCGCCGGAGGTGGGGAAGTTCACGCCGCCGCCGGAGCCGCCGGTGCTGGTGCCGCCGCCGGTGGAGCCACCGCCGCCGGTCGTGCCGCCACCGGTCCCGCCGGTGGAACCGCCGCCGCCCGTGGTGCCGCCGCCGGTCGAACCACCGCCGCCGTTACCGCCGCCGAGCGCGCCGGTGCCGGTCTGGATGGGCGCGGCGACCGCGTTCACGCCGTTGACGACAACGCCGCAGCCGCTGGTCAGGGCCTGCTGCACGCCGCCGACCAGCAGCCCGAGCACCGGGCCGAGCAGCGGGATGTTCTTGAGCTGGGCGACCACCTGGGTGGCGATGGTGCCGCCGCTGATGTAGCCGTTGCCGGTGGGCAGCGCGCCGATCGGGATCGGCGGCAGCGCGGTGAACGCCTTCTGGAACGGCTGGGCCAGCGGCGGGCCGAGCAGCGGGATGGCGTTGAGCACGTTGGTGACCGGCTGCACGACCGCGCCCGGGCTCAGCGACACCGGTTGGCCGGGTTCGCCCTGCACGGAGGTGGCGCAGCTGCCGATGACGATCGGGGTCGCGGCGGCGCTGGCCGTGCCGGCGGACGCGACCAGGCCCAGTGAACTGGTGGCGAACACAAGCGCAGCGGCCGTTCCCAGCGTGCCGATTCGCCGTCGCATGCCCACCCCGTCCAGCCGTGAACCCGTCGGTAACTTATGTAGAGACAACGACGGTACGTCCAATTGGTGACGCGGTGCCATACCCAATTCGTGTTCGATCTTGGACTACCCTTGCCGGTCATGCGCATCGGAGCCCACGTCCGCGACGACGACCCGATCGGCGCCGCCCAGGAGCGCGGCGCCGAGGTGGTGCAGTTCTTCCTGGCCGACCCGCAGGGCTGGAAGGCGCCGAAGCCGCATCCGCAGACCGCTGAGCTGCAGGCTTGCGACATCACGGTGTTCGTGCACTCGCCGTACATCATCAACGTGGCGTCGACCAACAACCGGATCCGCATCCCCTCCCGCAAGCTGGTCCAGCAGCACGCCACCGCGGCCAAGCAGGTCGGCGCGCAGGGCCTGATCGTGCACGGCGGGCACGTGACCAAGGGTGAGGACGCGGCCGTCGGCTTCGAGAACTGGCGCAAGCTGTTCGAGCGGCAGGCCGAGTCCGGCGGCTTCGACGTGCCGATCCTGATCGAGAACACCGCCGGCGGCGACAACGCGATGGCCCGCCGGTTCGACGCGCTGGCCCGGCTGTGGGACGCCGTCGGCGAGTTCGGCGCGGGCTTCTGCCTGGACACCTGCCACGCCTTCGCCGCCGGCGAGGACCTGGTCGGCATCGTCGAGCGGGTCAAGGCGATCACCGGCCGGATCGACCTGGTCCACCTGAACAGCTCGCGCGACGAGTTCAACTCGGCCCGCGACCGGCACGCCAACATCGCCGACGGCACCATCGAGCCGGAGCAACTGGTCGCGGTGCTGGCCACCGCCGGGGCGCCGGCCGTGGTCGAGACGCCGGACGAGGGCCAGGCCGCCGACATCGAGTTCCTGCGCGCCAAGCTCGGCGGGTGAGGCGGGCCGGACTGGCCCTGCTGGTCCTGCTGTGCGGCGCCACCCTCGTGCTCGGCTACGCCGACAAGGCGCGCTGCACCGGGCCGACCTACGACGCCGCCGGCCGCACCACCCCGTCTTATGAGGTGCGGCGCTACCGGGACGTCTGCTACTCCGACATCCAGCACCTGTGGCTGGGGCGGGACATCAACCTCCATGTCTTCCCCTACGTGTCCGGCGGCATCGACCAGCGCGGCGACCTGACCGGCGGCGCGGTCGAGTACCCGGTGCTGACCGGGCTGCTGATGTGGGCCGGCGCGTGGTTCGCCGACAACGACGGCCAGTACCTGCTCTTCTCCGCGTTGCTGCTGGCTCCCTTCGGGCTGCTGACCGGGTTCCTGCTCGGCAAGCTGGCCCGATGGCGGGCGCTGCTGTGGGCGCTGGGCCCGCCGCTGGTGCTGTACGCGTTCCACAACTGGGATCTGCCGGCGGTGGCCTGCACCGTCGCCGCCTTCTTCTTCGCGCTGCGCAAGGACCGTCCGCTGGTCGCCGCGGCGCTGCTGGGTCTGGGCTTCGCGGTCAAGTTCTATCCGGCGATCTTCGTGCTGCCGCTGGCCCTGTTCGTGCTGCGTCGGCGAGGCGCCCTGGACGCGGCCCGGGTGGTGCTGGTCGCGGCGGTGGTGGCGCTGCTGGTGAACCTGCCGTTCGTGCTGGCCGGTCCGGACGGCTGGGCCGCGTCGATCACGTTCCAGCTGACCAGGCCGGTGGACATCACGGCCAACTCGATCTGGTTCTGGTGGTTCCGGCCGCTGTCCGATCCTTCGAACGCCGCGTTCCAGTCGGTGGTCGGCGTGCTGTCGCCGGTGCTGGTCCTGCTGTCGTTCGCGGTGGCGCTGTGGATCGGCTGGCGGCGCAAGGGCGATTACCCGCTGCTCCAGGTCTCCGCGGCCATGCTGTGCGGACTTCTGTTGCTGTACAAGGTGGATTCGCCGCAGTACACGTTGTGGCTGCTGCCGTTCCTGGTGCTGCTGCCGGTCCGCTGGGGCTGGCTGGTCGGTTACTTCGTCCTCGACATCGTGCTGGGCCTCGGTCTTTTTCGTTGGTACTACGCCATCGAGAACCGGCTGCCCGACGACATCTACCATTCGGTGGCCGCGCAGGCCGTCGTCGCCGGGGTGTGGGGGCGGGCCGCGCTGCTGACCTCGCTGTTCGTTGTGTTCTTGAAGCCTTCGACGACGGAGCGGACCAGTGCGGCTGTCCTCTGAGCGGGCCCCGGTCGTGTTGCTCGGCGCGGTGGTGGTCGCGTACCTGGCGGTCACGCACCTGACCTACGTCTTCACCGCCGTGCTGGCCTTGGCGTCGCTTGTGGTGGTGCTGCTGGCTTTCCTGCCCGGTGACGGCCACGTGCCGCGGTGGGCGATCAGCGTCGCCGGCGGGCTGGCGCTGGTGGCGCTGGTGTGGGAACCGCCCGTGAGCAACGTCGTCACGACGCCGTGGTTGAACGTCGGCATCGCCGTCGGGGCCGTGACCGCCGCCGCGGTCGCCATGCTGCCATGGGTGCCGCAGCGCTGGTGGTGGGTCGTGCTGCTGGTCCTCGCCGCCGGATACGTGCTGGTCATCCTGGGCGGGCCGCCGCTGATCGACGTGTGGGTCATCCTGCACGACTCCGCCCTCGGCTTGCTGAGAGGACTCAATCCGTACGAGATGCACTTCCCGGACGTGCCGGCCGAGCCGCCCGTGCAGACCAGCAACTGCTTCAACTACCTGCCGGCCACCTTTCTGCTGACCGCGCCCTCGCAGTGGCTGTTCGGCGACGTGCGGTGGCTGGAGACCGGGTATCTGTTCGGCGCGGTCGCCCTGCTCGGCTGGCACACCCGCCGCTGGCCGCTGGCCCTGCTGGTCGGCGCGCTGCCCGGGACGTTGTATGTGGTGCAGCAGGCGTGGACCGAGCCGATGCTGCTGCTGGGGCTGGTCGCCGGCTACGTGCTGATCGAGCGGGGCCGGGCCAACTGGGCGATCGTGCCCATCGCGCTGGCCCTGGCCACCAAGCAGCACATGGTCGTGCTGGTGCCGCTGCTGGCGTTCTGGCCGAAGTTCGGCTGGCGGCGCGTGCTGGTCACGTTCGGCGCGGCGGCCGCCGTCTGTCTGCCATGGGTGATCGCCGACCCAGGCCGCTTCCGCACCTGCACCGTCGACTTCTTCCTGTTCGCGCCGATGCAGAACCGCTCGGTGTCGTTCTACCAGCTGATTCCGGCGCCGCTGGGCACCCTGGTCGTGGTGGCGGTGCTCGCGCTGGCCTACTGGCTCGTCATCCGGTCGAGGACCGGTTTCCTGCTCGGCGCCGGCGTCGTGCTCGTGGCGTTCAACCTGGTCAACAAGCAGACGTTCCTGAACCAGTGGGTGTTCGCGGCCGAGCTGATCGTCGCCGGGCTCGCTGTGATCAGCACCACCCCAGTGGGCGATACCCGAGATCCTTTCCCCGAGTGAAGGTGGAGATCCGCCGCCGCGGAGGGGAGAGCGTGCCATGCGAACCCGAGTCGGACGTATCGCCCTGGTTGCCGTGCTCGCAGCCGGCCTCACGAGCGGCCTGGCCGCCGCGGGGACTTTAGACAGAGCCGGCAGCGCTTGGGTCGGAACCTGGGAGGCCGCCCCCGCCAGCGGGGTCGACAACACTCCCAACGGCTACCCCAACTACTCGATCCGCAACGTCGTGCACACCAGCGTCGGCGGCAGCGAGGCCCGGATCCGGCTCAGCAACCGCTACGGCACCTCGCCCGTCACCTTCGGTCACGTCACCGTCGGCGTGCAGGCCCGGGTCGGCACCGCCGACGCCGCCGCCCTGGCCACCGTGAAGTTCCACGGGGCCACCTCCACCACCGTGCCGGCCGGGGCCGACATCGTCAGCGACGCGGTGCCGCTGAAGGTGCCGTCCAACTCCAACCTGCTGGTCACCACCTTCGTGCCGACACCGTCCGGGCCGGTCACCTACCACCCGCTGGCCATGCAGACCTCGTTCTTCACCCGCAACGGCGACCACACCGCCGATACCTGGGGCACCGCCTTCACCGAGACCACCACCGTGTGGCACTACGTGACCGGCGTCGACGTGCTCGGCCCGGCCAAGGGCACCGTCGTCACGTTGGGCGACTCCATCACCGACGGCTACGGCTCCACGCCCGACGCCAACCACCGCTGGCCCAACTACCTGGCCGAACGGCTCGGCCAGCGCTACGGCGTGAGCGACGCCGGCATCAGCGCCAACCGCCTGCTGCTCGACGGCGGCGCCGGCGGCGAGGCCGCGGTCAAACGGCTCGACGAGGACGTGCTGTCCCGCACCAACGTGCACAGCATGATCGTGCTGCTCGGCGTCAACGACATCCAGCAGGACCCGCACCAGCTCGACCCCACCAAGATCGAGGGCGCGCTCCAGGACATCGCCACCCGGGCCAAGGCCAAGGGCATCCGCACCATCGCCTCGACCATCCTGCCGTTCAAGGGCTGGGGCGTGTGGACCCCGCAGCTGGAGACCGTGCGGGCGGCCGTCAACCAGTGGATCCGCACCAGCCACGTCTACGACGCCGTCGTCGACTTCGACCAGGTCGTCCGCGACCCCGCCGACCCGCAGCGCATGCTGCCGGCCTACGACTGCGGCGACCACCTGCACCCCGGCGACGCCGGCTACCAGGCCATGGCCACCGCCATCGACCTCAACTCGCTCTGACGCCCCGGTTCGGCCGCCGGAATCCGCCGGGTGCGAGGATCAGGGCATGTTCCAACCGATGCCCTCGGCGTTCGGCGCGTTCCGGCGGCTGGCCCTGACCGTGTTCTGGCCCTGTCTGCTGTTCGTCGTGGTCGGGCTGCTGATCGTGCTGCCGTCCGCGCCGGTGACGCTCACCCCGTACGGGCTGATCCCGCCGGTGGTCGGCGCGCTGGGCGTGGTGCTCGTGCTGAAGGTGCTGGACCCGCGCAAGACCCCGGCCAAGCGCCCGGACAAGGCCGCGGTGGTGCAGCTGGCCCGGTCCATGTTCTTCGCCCGGCTGCTCACCGGCGAGGTGGCGGTGATCGTCGGCCTGGTGGTCGGGATGGCCACCTACAACCAGACGCCCCTGCTGGCCGGTCTGGTCACGGCGGTGCTGCTGTACACGTGGTGGCTGCGCACCGAGAACTTCCTCGACGCACTGCACCGCGTGCTGGACCCGGTCGGCGCCGGTCAGCTCACTGACGCCGTCATCAAGCGCTGACGCCGGCGGAACGTGAACTTGTCGGCGGCGCCATCCAGGAAGCCGCCCATCGGATCGTCGTCGCCGGTTCGGCGCACCAGGTCCAGCTCCGGCCGGTAGATCTCGCGGATCACCAGCACGCACAGGCCGATGACCGCGAGGTCGCGAATGCAGACGAAGGTCAGGAACGGGCCCGCCGGCAGGCCCTTCTTGTCCGTGCCCAGATAGAAGAACATGCGGGGCACCCAGACCAGGGCGTCGATGGTCATCCAGGCCAGCAGCGGCTTCCAGCGGGGAATCGCCAGCACGGCCAGCGGCACCAGCCACAGCGAGTACTGCGGGCTCCACACCTTGTTGGTCAGCAGGAACGCCGCGATCACCAGCAGGCACACCTGGGCCAGCCGCGGCCGGGTCGGCGCGGACATCGTCACCCAGGCGATGCCGGCGCAGCACAGCAGGAACAGCGTCGCGCTGACCGTGTTCAGGATCGTCGGCACCTGGTTCTGGGCCAGCACCCCGTCGAACCCGAGCCAGCCCGTGAAGTACGAGACCACGTTGTAGAGCGAGTCCGGGTCCGCGCCGCGCTCGGTGTTCAGGCGGAAGAACTCCCACCAGCCCGGCCGGTACAGGAGGTAGATCGGCGCGTTCACCACCACCCAGGTGATCAGCGCCGACGCCGTCGTGGTCAGGCCCTGCTTCATCCGCCCGCCCCGCCAACACAGCAGGAGCAGTGGTCCCAGCAGGAACAACGGATACAGCTTCGCCGCCCCGCCCAGGCCCAGCAGCACGCCGGCCAGGATCGGCTTCTTACGGGCCCAGGCCAGCAGCGCCGCCGTCGCGAACGCCACCGCGATCGTGTCGAAGTTGGTGAACGCCTGCACGATGACCAGCGGCGACACCGCCACCAGGGCCGCGTCCCACATCCGCTTGCCGGCGATGCGCATCACCGCCCACACCACCACCAGCCAGGCCAGTGACAGGAAGAAGGCGATGAAGTCGAAGTAGGCCACCACCGTCATCGTGAACGGCAATATCCCGCTCGCCGCGATGGAGATGTAGCCCTGCGCCAGCTTGGCGTTGAACCACTGGAACAGGCCCGTCAACACCGGGTACTCCATGTACCGGATGTGCGCCTGCGGCGTGCCCTCCCCATCGATCCACGAGGTCCGGTACGGGAACGTGCCCGGCTGGTCCAGCCGCTCCGCCGTGTACAGCGGCACCACGTCCGAGTAGCACATCGCCACGTACTGCCGGTTGCCGCTCCAGTCCAGCTGCAGCACGCCCTTGTCGTCCTTGACCGTCTGGACGCACGGCGACTTCTGCAGCCAGCCCAGGGCCAGCACCACCACCGCCAGCAGCAGGATCACCCGGGCCGAGGTCCAGAACCACTGCCGCCCCACCGACGCGTGCCGCCCCAGCGGCCCCCCGAACGGCCGGCTCAGTGACCTGACCAGCGACTCCGTCCAGGTGGGCGCGACACGCTCGTCCGGCCCCAGCGACTCGGTGTCCTCCAGCAGGGAGGTGCCGGTCGGCTGCACGGACTGGTTCCCATCCGGTTCACCTGACACCCGGGGCATGCTACGGGCACCCGCGTGTGCGCGGAGTCAGCGGCGGGTCGCGGCGAGTTCGTCGAACCGACTGTGGTCCGCCCAGAGAAGCGCTTGGTGGAGTCAGTACCAGCACTGTCAACCAATTACTTATTGTGATCATTGTTGGGGGGAATTAACGCGATCGGCGGATGTGTGCCGCTGGCTGCTGTCGTAGCTTCGAGTCTGAAAGTCGCGGTGACGATTTCTGTCAGCGTGACCTGGGATGACTAGGGGGATTCGTGACTATCGGTCGGTACTTGTTGCGTGGCATTTCCGTGGCTGCGGCGGCTGGTGCGATAGTTGTTTCGGCGGCGGTGCCAGCTTCTGCGACGGTCGCCACACCGGCTTCATCTTGCGGCTGGGTTCCGTCGACGCCGTTTGATTCGCCCAACCAAACCTTTGCTGCTAACGGTGTGAACATTCGCTCCGGGCCTGGCACGGATTGCACATCTAAGGGCCTTGGTTACATTGGGCACAACGTAACTGTCTACTGTGGTGATGTGAGCAACTGGGACTACTTGACGGACAATACTACCGGCGTCACCGGGTGGGCGTCGAATGATTTGGTCGACTGGAACACGGGTTCCGCTCCTTCGTGTTGATAATCGTTTCTAATATGGCCTGGTTGGGCTATTTGTCCAACCGGGCCACATTATTTTGCCGTCACCTCGGGAACGACTCCGGCTGCGCGTTCACGGCCTTGAGGTAGCCGTTCATGAAGGCCTGCCAGATCTTGCCGGGCAGGCCGTTGCCGGCGATGGGGTTGAAGTCCTTGTCGAGGATCGGTTCGTACTTGTCGGAGCCGACCCAGACCGAGGCGGCGACCGAGCGGGTGTAGCCGATGGTCCAGGCCTTGGCGTTGTTGCCGCCGTCGAGCGGCTGGACCCCGGTCTTCACGGCGGTCGGCCACGGCCCGGTCAGGCCGAGGTTGTTCTGCTGGGCGCCGCCGCTCAGGGCCGAGGTGACCTCGTCGGCGATCTGTTGGCTGTTGGGCCCGAAGGCGGCCACGGCGTCGTCGGGTCGGGCGAAGCTGCGGCCGTCGGAGAAGGTGATCTTGCTGATGAAGTGCGGGGCCCGCCGCTGCCCGTCGCCGGCCAGCGTGGCGTAGGCGGCGGCCAGGTCGATGGGCCGCACCTGGGTGGAGCCGCCGCCGTTGGCGATGTTGATGTCCGGGGTGCCGCCGTTCTCCCCGACCAGCAGCTTGGTCCCGTCGACCTGGTCGGGCACGCCGGCCTGGTGCGCGGCGTCGGCCACCGACTTGGTGCTGACCCGGTTGTAGACCAGGTTGGCCAGCTCGGTGCTGATCGAGTACTGCAACGCCTGGGCCAGCGTGCACTGCGCCTTGCACGGGTAGTGGTCCTCTGCGTTGGCGATCTGCCGGGCGTCGAAGGTCTGCGGCGAGGCGGAGTTGAACACCGACGTCGGGCTGATGCCCTGCTGGAGCGCGGCGACGAGGTCGAACGGCTCGAACGCGGTGCCGGGCTGTTGCAGGGTCTGCGCGTTGTCCGGGACGCCGGCGTCGGCATTGCCCCAGTACGCGGTGACGCCGCCGGTCTTGGGATTCACCGCGACCAGCGCCTGCCGCAAGGAACGCGGCTGCCCGTTCATCACGCTCGTGACGGCCTGCTCGGCGGCGTCCTGGGCCTTGGGGTCGATGGTCGTGTAGATCTTCACGCCCTGGCGTTCGGCCTGGTCCACGGTGATGCCGAACGGCTGCTGGGTCAGCTCGTCGAGCACCTGGTCCTCGATCGCCTGCCGGGCGCCGGTCAGCGTGGTCGGCCGGGCCTTGTCCCGGTCGATCAGCGCCGGCGGGGCGGTGTACTTGGCCCGCTCACTGGCCGTCATCCAGCCCTTGTCGACCATCTGCGCGATCACGTTGGTCCAGCGCCACGTCCGGTAGGTCGCGTCCTCGCTCTTGCTCGGCCCCTGGATCATGCCGGCCAGCTGCGCCGCCTCGGACGGGTCGAGCTGGTCGAGATCCTTGCCGAAGTAGGCCTGTGCGCCGGCCTTGATCCCGTAGGCTCCGCGTCCGAAGTAGACGGTGTTCAGGTAGGCGGTGAGAATGTCCTGTTTGGACGTCTCGTTGTTCATCTTGAACGCCGACACCAGTTCCAGCCACTTGCGGGACAGCGTCGGCGCGTCGTCGCCGGTGGCCTGCTTGACGTACTGCTGGGTGATGCCGGAGCCGCCGCTGTGCCCGCCGGACAGCTGGATCCACACCGCCCGCACGATCGACTTCACGTCGAAGCCGGCGTTCTCCTCGAACGTGGCGTCCTCGGCGGCGAAAACGGCGTGCTTGACCACGTCCGGGAGTTGGGCGTAGCTGACCTTCGACCGGATGCCGTTCTGGGCGATGTCCACCATCTTCGACCCGTCGGCGTAGTACAGCGTGACGGTCTGCGTCTCCTTCGCGGCGATCGCGTCCGGATCGGGCACGTCGACCACGAAATAGGTGATCACGAACGCGATCGCGGGCACGAAAATGGCGGCGGACACGAGCACGTAGCACGTGCGTCGGATCCGCCGCCATATCCGTTTTCTGTTGTCCCGCTTGTTGTCCCGCTGCTCCTCCGCCACATCAGGTCAGACGCCCACCGTGGCGAAGGAGTTGCTCAGCCGTTGCCGCCGAAGCCGCCCGGTGGACCGCCGCTGTTGCCGTTGGTCTTGGTTGTTGTCGACGTGTCCGTCGGCTGGCAGCCGATGAACGGCGCACACGTGCTGCTCGTCGGCGGGTGGTGCTTGTTGGTCGATGTCGGGTCGTCCGACGGGGTCGTGGTGTCGGTGGTGGTGCTGCTGCCCGTCGTCGTGGTGTCGGTGGGCGTGGTCGTGGTGGTGAACCCGCTGAAGTTGCCCTTGCCGCCGAGGTCCTTGAACGGCGTGAAGTTCTCGACCGGCTTGCCCTGCAAGTAGGTGTTCATGAACTTCTGCCAGATGTAGGACGGTTCCTCACGGCCGTAGATGTCGTAGTCCTGAGAGGGACCGATGTGGTTCTGGTAGTAGCCGTAGATCGGGGCCAGGCCGTTGCGGGTGCCGGTCCACACCGCGGTGACGACCTGCGGGGTGTAGCCCACCATCCACGCGTTGGAGTTGTGCCCGGTGTCCTCGTACTGCGCGGTGCCGGTCTTGGCCGCCACCGGCCGGTTGCCCTGCAGATTGGCGCAGATGGTCTTGGCCCGGTCGGCGCACGACGAGGCCGCCACCTTCGTCATCGACTCTGTGACGTTGCGGGCCAGCTGGGCGTTCTTGAGGGAGTCGGTCTTGTCGAACGCCTGCGTCGGCACCAGCTTCCCGTTGGCCGAGGCGTCGTACACGTTGCCGCCGCTGCTGTCCTTGATCGACGTGATGAAGTGCGACGGGATGTACACGCCGTTGTTGGCCAGCGTGGCGTAGGCCTGCGCCATGTCGCGCGGACGCACCTCGTACTGGCCGATGCCGATACCGTCGGCGGTGGTGCCGTCGGCGTTCTGCAGTGCCGGCTGGCGCTGGCCGACCAGCACCTGGGTCGTGGCGATGCCGGCGTCGAACGCGGCCTTGCGCACCGCGGACGGGCCGATGTCGTCGGTCATCTTGTAGAACACGGTGTTCACGGACTGCGTCATGGCGTTCCACACCGTGCACTGCTGGCCGCAGCTCTCCTCGTCGGCGTTGTTCACCTTGCGGCCGCCGATCGTCTGGCCGCTGGTGCCGTTGTAGAGCGACTGGAGCCCGATCTGCGAGTTCGCGCGCATACCGGCCAGGAAGACCAGGGGCTTGAACGACGAGCCCGGCTGTTGGGCGGTGTCGGCCATGTCCAGCGACCAGGCCTTCGTGTCACTGCCGCCGTACCAGGCGACGATGCCACCGGTCTTCGGATCGATCGACACCAGTGAGCTGGCGATGTTCGGGTTGTGCGGAGTGTCCTTGGACATCACCGCGTTGGCCGCGTCCTCGGCCTGCTGCATCGCCTTCTTGTCGATGGTGGTGTGGATCTGCGCGCCGAGCTGCTGGAGGTCGTCGCGACCCTTGCCGATGCCGAAGTTGGGGTCGCCAGCCTCGGCCAGGATCTGCCGCACCGCGAAGGTCGTCTTGCCGTCAAGGGCGCCGCCGCCGTCGCTCGAGTTCGCGACCGGCTTGGGCTGCTCCTTGTACTGGTCGCGGTCGGTCTGGCTGAGCCAGCCGTTGGCGACCATCCGGCCCATCGTGTAGGTCCAGCGCCCATTGGTCCAGGTCGGATCCTCGTTGTACGCCGGCACGTTGATACAGCCGGCGAGGAACGCGGCCTCGGACGGGTTGAGCTGGTCGATGTTCTTGCCGAAGTACGCCTGCGAGGCGGCCTGGATGCCGTAGGCGCCGCGGCCGAAGTAGACGGTGTTCAGGTAGGCGTCCAGGATCTGGTCCTTGGACTGCACCTGGCTCATCTTGATGGCCTGCACCAGCTCGGTCCACTTACGCGTGAGCGTGTGGTCCTCGTTGCCGGTGGCCTTCTTCACGTACTGCTGCGTGATGCCGGAGCCACCGCCGCCGTTGCCGCGCAGCTGGGACAGCACGGCTCGGCCGATGCCCTTGATATCGAAGCCGCTGTTGGTCTCGAAGGTCTCGTCCTCGGCCGCCTCGACCGCGTGCTGGACCACCTTCGGGATCTTGTCGATGGTCAGGATGGTCTTGTCGCCGCCGCCGGACGGGCCGAGCGTGGCCATCACACTGCCGTCGGCATAGAAGATCGTCATGGTCTGCTGCTGATGGAGGACCGTCAGCGGGTCCGGCGGCGTGACCATGAAGTAGGTGATGATGAACGCGACGATCGGGCCGACGAAGCCGACCGCGCACAGCACGTAGGCGCTGCGGCGGACCCGGCGCCAGATGCGCTTCTTGCGCAGCGTCGCCTCGTCGGCCTCGTTCTCCAGGTACTCGTCGGGCTCGAGGTAGTCCCGGGCGCCCGGCGGCAGGTCGTGCTCGCGGTGCGTCATCAGCTCCGGTTCACGCTGGTACTCCTCGTGCACCGGCGGCAGCATGTCCGTGGGCTGGTTGAACGGGCTGCGCTGGGTCGGCTGGTTCGGGCCGCCGCGCTGGCCGGGGCCGGGCGGCCGGCCGCCCATGCCGTTCGGTCCCGGAGGGCCGCCCCGACCACCCGGCGGCGGTCCGCCGGGGCCCATCGGGCGGCGGGGTGGCTGCGGCGGATAGCCCCGCGGCGGGGTGTTGGGACCCCGCATGGTCGGCTGCTGCGAAGGCGGCACCGGCGGTCGACCGCCGGGCCCCCGGGTCGTCGGCTGTTCACCGGGCCAAGCCGGCTGACCGCCGCCCCGGCGGCCGGCTTGCTCCGACTCGTCGAAGCTCGGCCACTGGGCCTCGTCACCACGCTCGTCACTCACCAAACGGCCTTCCAGATCGGTACCCACCAGGTAGGCAACCAGTCATGCTCGTCCATCGTCTCTACATCTAGACGCCGCTGCTCGGGAGCCTGTTCACTCCGCCGCGGTACGCCGACGTGGCTTGCGCGAGCGCAGGCCACCCGTTCCCAGGACGTATGACTGCACCAGGTGGTTCCAACTACATGTGCGGCAAACTTCGACGACGTAGACGGTGAACTCCTCGTACAGGGAGCTCATCCGGTCCAGTTCGTCCGGTGTGCGCGCCGAGCCGGCCACGTGCTTGAGCTCGTCGCCGTAGACCCAGGACACCAGGGTCAGCTGCTCCTTGCGGCACACCGGGCAGCTCGTCTCCGTCGGCTGCCCGTGGAACTTGGCGGCCCGCACCAGGTACGGACTGGCGTCACAGACCTCCATGGTGCCGACCCGGCCCGAGTAGACCTCCGCGAGCAGCGCACGGCGCTGCAACGCGTAGTCCACCACCTGCCTCTGGGTCCGCACACGCAACAGGGTACGTGCCCCCTGCCAGGCCCCAATGG
This sequence comes from Kutzneria sp. CA-103260, assembly GCF_018263855.1. GTDB lineage: Bacteria > Actinomycetota > Actinomycetes > Mycobacteriales > Pseudonocardiaceae > Kutzneria. The sequence goes on from NZ_CP073318.1 coordinate 8,865,274, forward strand.
GCCGTTCAGGGCAGCGGGCGGCCACGCTGTGTCACGCACACCACAGGAGCAGGTCCGCGACAGGTCGCCGTGAGAAGGTGAAAAGCCGGGCTGACCAGCGATGGAACAGCACGCGCGCAGCACCGGTTGGCACTGGTACTGCCAATCACACCGAGGAGGAGTCCGGATGAGTGTGCGGGTAGCCATCGTGGGTGTCGGCAACTGCGCGGCATCCCTGGTTCAGGGGGTGCACTACTACCGGGACGCCGAGCCGGGGACCCGGGTGCCCGGCCTGATGCACGTCCAGTTCGGCGACTACCACGTGCGGGACGTGGAGTTCGTCGCGGCTTTCGACGTGGACGCCAAGAAGGTCGGCCTCGACCTGTCCGAGGCCATCGTGACCAGCGAGAACAACACCATCAAGATCGCTGACGTGCCGCCGCTCGGGGTGACCGTGCAGCGCGGGCACACCCTGGACGGCCTGGGCCGCTACTACCGGGAGACCATCGACGAGTCCGACCTGGAGCCGGTCGACGTGGTCAAGGCGCTGCGGGACGCCCAGGTCGACGTGCTGGTGTCCTACCTGCCGGTGGGCTCCGAGGAGGCCGACCGCTTCTACGCGCAGTGCGCCATCGACGCCCGCGTCGCCTTCGTCAACGCCCTGCCGGTGTTCATCGCCTCCGACCCGGCCTGGGCGGCCAAGTTCGCCGAGGCCGGCGTGCCGATCGTCGGTGACGACATCAAGTCCCAGGTCGGGGCCACCATCACCCACCGGGTGCTGGCCAAGCTGTTCGAGGACCGGGGCGTGCTGCTGGACCGCACCATGCAGCTCAACGTCGGCGGCAACATGGACTTCAAGAACATGCTGGAGCGGGACCGGCTGGAGTCGAAGAAGATCTCCAAGACCCAGTCGGTGACCTCCCAGGTCGACCGCGACCTGGGAGCCCGCAACGTGCACATCGGCCCCTCCGACTACGTGCAGTGGCTGGACGACCGCAAGTGGGCCTACGTCCGCCTGGAGGGTCGGGCCTTCGGCGACGTGCCGCTCAACCTGGAGTACAAGCTGGAGGTCTGGGACTCCCCCAACTCCGCCGGCATCATCATCGACGCCGTCCGCGCCGCCAAGATCGCCATGGACCGCGGCATCGGCGGCCCGATCCTGTCCGCCTCCTCCTACTTCATGAAGTCGCCGCCGGAGCAGTACTCCGACTCCGAGGCGCACGACGCCGTGGAGAAGTTCATCCGCGGCGAACTGGAGCGCTAGAAGCCGCCATGCGGTGACCGGTCCAGGCAGCAGGTGAGCCAGTCGAACAGTTCGCTGCGTGCCTCGGACACGTACGACGACGCCGGTGGATGGTCGGCGTCGAACCATCGCCCGAGCACGATCACGGCGACGCGTTCGGCGCCGGCCAGCCGTAGCCGGGCGGCCGCGGACTGGGCGTTCGCCCCGGTTGTCCAGGTGTCGTCTACCAAGAGCACCTGTAGACCGGTCAGGTCGTCGTCGGTGTCGAAGCGGTCCGGGTCGAGAACTCGGTTCCCGCGGTTCGCACCGACGCGAAGCAGATCGCGGTAGCGCTGACTGGTTTGCCCGATGGTCCGGCTGAGCATCGTGCTCAGTGGATGCGGATCGAGTCCTCTGGTGCTGGGCACCGAGGTCACGACGTCGAAATGCGGCACACCGCAGGCTGCGGCGACACACCGCTCATGGGTGCGGAGGTAGTTCGCCAACACCGCAGCCAGTCGGCGCTGCTTCTCTTTCCGCACCGCCTCGCGGGGAGAGCGCTTGTACTGGTGGAGGTCATCGGCGAACTGCTCGCCGGCGAAGGCCATCGATATCGGCACGACGATGTCGGCCAGCGGATCGGCCGTCGTCTCGCGGTGCGAGTTGCATCGATAGCACCGCCGGTGTGGCCCGGACACGTCGCGATGGCAGGTCGCGCACACGCCAGGGCTGGATGGCGGCACGGGCACAAGGATGTTTCGGTAACTCTCAGCCAACCAGGACAACGGACTCAGACCTGGACCATCTCCGCGGTCAGTTCGCCGAGCACACGGAGCAGGTGCTCAGGACCTTCCAGCACGGTCGTGTTCGGCCGGTTGGCCAGGTCGACCGCCCACTCGTTGACCAGCACCTCGGGCAGCAGGAAGACATGCCGGCCGTGCTCGACGGCGATTCGGGCCTGGATCCGCGCGCCGCTGTGCTCCCCGGCCTCGACGACGACGGTGGCGATGCTGCATCCACTCATCACCGCGTTGCGCATCGGGAACTGGTGTTTCGCCGGGCCGGCGTCCGGCCAGAACTGGGACAGCACCGCACCGGTCCGGGCGATCTCGTTCTGGAGTTCTCGGTTCTCCGCTGGGTAGCACTGCCGCAGGCCGGTACCGACGACGGCGACCGTGCGGGTGCCGGCGTCGATCGCGGCGCGGTGCGCAGCGGTGTCGATGCCGGCGGCGAGGCCGCTCATCACCGTGAAGCCGTTGTTCGCCAGGATGCTGGCCACGGCCCTCGCACGGCGCAGGCCGGCGGCGCTGGCCTGCCGGCTGCCGACCACCGAGACCGCTGTGACGTCCTCGGCATCGAGCATGCCGTGGTAGGTCAGGAACGGAGGGCGCTGGTGCACCAGCATCAACTGCACTGGGTAGTCCTGGTCCAGGACGGTGGCCACGCGGATGCCCTCTGCCAGCCAACTGTCGATCTCGTCGGCCGTTTGCCTCAAACCCGCGTCCAGGTCACGGTCGACATGGTCCAGGGTCGGGGTGCCGGGGGCGACGAGATCGTCCAGGATTTCCAGCGCCGAACCGGCTTCTTCGACGGCAGCCGTCACTGCCGCCCAGCCACGATCGCTGTGCCGTAGTGCGAGCAGCAATGCCGCCTGCTCGAGGTTGTCCGCCACCAGCTCATCCTAGTCGAACGCGAGTTCGATCCGCTCGTGCGGACGTCCGTACACAGTAACTAGTGTCGCCCAATCGGGTGCTGGCAGGATGGGCGTGTGCGGATCCTGATGCCCCTGCCGGATCACGACTTCGACGTCACCGAGGTGGCGGTGCCGTGGCGGCTGCTGACCGACGCGGGCCACCAAGTGGTGTTCAGCACGGAGCGGGCCGGCGTGAGACCGGAGGCGGATCCGCGGCTGCTGACCGGGGTGATCTTCGGGCAGCTGGGGGCGGAGCCGGAGCCGAAGCGGTTCTACCAGGAGCTGACGGCTGATCCGGGGTTCGCGGCGCCGATCGCGTGGGAGGCGATCGAGCCGGCGGACTACGACGGGCTGATCCTGGCCGGGGGGCATGCCCCGGGCATGCGCCAGTACCTGGGCAGCGAGCTGCTGCAGGCGAAGGTGGCGGAGTTCTGGGGGCTGGAGCGGCCGGTCGGGGCGATCTGTCACGGCGTGATCGTGCTGGCCCGGGCGGGTGTGCTGGCCGGCCGGCGCACGACGTGCCTGCCGAAGTACATGGAGCGCATGGCCTACTTCTCCACGGCGTGGCGGCTGGGCCGCTACTACCGGACGTACCCGGCGTACGTCGAGGACGAGGTGCGCGAGACCGGCGCGACGTTCGAGAAAGGCCCGGTCACGACGGCGAGAGGCACGGCGACCGACGACGGCCCGGCCTTCATCGTGCAGGACGGTAACTACCTCTCGGCCCGCTGGCCGGGGGACGCTTACCTGTTCGCGCGCCGGTTCGATCAGCTGTTGACGACCTGACGTGCGAGAGGTCTGGCTCGACCCGGACGATGCCCAGTTGAGCTGGGACGGCCTGGTCGAACTTCGACGTGCCGGCGAGTGGTGGCAGCCGTGGCGGCTGCGGGCCGGCCGGATCCCGACGGCGCGGCTGGCCGAGCTGGCCCGGATGCCGGCGGGCGTGCGGGTGGGCATGCGCACCGACGCCCGCCTGTTATCGATGCCGCTGTTCGGCGACCCGGACTACTCCTCGCCGGTCGACGTGCTGGTTGACGGCCAGTTGGCGCACCGGATGGCGGTCAAGCCGGGCGAGCAGGTGCTGACGGTGGCGTTGCCGGGCCAGCCGGCGAACGTCGACGTGTGGCTGCCCAACTACGGCCGCACCCGGGTGGGCCGCCTGCGGCTGGCGGCGCACAGCATGGTCCGGCCGGTCAGCCGCACCGGCCCGCACTGGGTGGCCTACGGCAGCGCGATCACGCAGTGCCGGCTGGTGGACGGCCCGAGCCAGACCTGGACCGCGGAGGTGGCGCGCCGGCACGGCTGGCGGCTGACCTGCCTGGGCTTCTCCGGGGAATGCCACCTCGACCCGGTCGTCGCGCACACGATCCGTGAACAGCATCCCGACCTGGTCACGCTGGGCGTCGGCCTGGACATCCACCACGCGGCGAGCTTCAGCCGGCGCACGCTCGGCCCGGCGCTGGAGGCGTTCCTGGACGTGCTGGCCGACCAGCCGATCGTGGTGATCACCCCACCGCTGGCCCCGGCCCGCGAGCAGGTGGTCAACGCGGTCGGCCTGACCCTGGCCGACATTCGCGGCCTGGTCGCCGAAGCGGCCAGCGGCGTGAGCGTGATCGACGGGCGCGACCTGGTCTACGCCGATCTGGTGGTGGACGGCCTGCATCTCGGCCCGGACGGCTACCAGTCGCTGGCCGAGCGGATCTCCCCGCTGCTGACGGCGGAACTGGGTCAGAAGCCGGCGGAGGCGTACTCGGCGTAGGCGGTCGGCGGGGCGACGTCGACCCGGCTGCACTCGGTGTTGCCGGCCCGGGTCTTGGGCCACTGCGTCAGGTAGTAGATCTGCCGGCCGGTCTTGCGGGCCGCCTGGGCGAAGCCACGGGCGGCGTCCTGGTCGTTGTAGTACGCCTCGCCGATGATGACCGGCTGGGTGGTGAGACCCTGCTGCCGCAGCTGCTGGTCGTTGTAGGTGAACAGGTTGGCCTCGTCGCCGTAGATGTGCAGGTCCACAATGGACGGTGGCTTGTCGCCGTACATCTTGCCCACGTTGAGCACCTGGCCCGGATCGTTGCCGTCGATGGAGAAACCGACGGTGTCGGCGCGGCCGAACTTCGTCGTGTACGCCTGCCACAGCTGCTGGTCGTAGCGCAGCACCAGGGGCTCGTTGCCGGAGGCGGTCAGTTTGCCGCCGAGGTCGAGGTGGAACGGCAGCCCGGCGGCCGCGACGATCGGGTGCAGCGACTGGATCAGCTGCCAGTTCTCCTCGTACAGCGACTCCTGCCAGGACGACCAGGTGCGCGGATCGTTGCCGTCGGAGGGATGCAGCACGACGGTGACCTCGGCGAAGCCGGCCTGCTTGACGTCGGCCAGCAGCCCGGCGAGGTTCTCCTGGCCCTGCGGCGGCAGGCGTCCGTCGGTCGAGTCCATGGCGGTGCCGTCGTCCGGGCCGTGGTGGTGGTAGATGCCGATGGACAGCCGGTTCTGGCCGGCGTGCTTCATGCCGGCCAGCTGGTAGGCGATGATCGTCGGTGCCTTGTTGAACGCGTCGACCACCTGGTACGGCTGCCGGTAGCAGCCGTCGAGGTAGTAGTAGTCGTAGTTGGAGCCGCCGGAGACGGCCGGCGGCGGTGCGACCGGATCGGCCCAGGCCGGGACGGCCGACGTCGTGGCGAGCAGGATGACCGCCGCGACGACCAGTGTCCGGGTGCCCATGACGGAAACCCCCCGTCCGGTCGCGCCTGTGCTCTCTGTCGAGCCTCGCACCGCCGCCGGGATTCCACCGGCGCACGGCCGCCGATTTCACCGCTTCGGGTGGGTTTGCGCTGGTTAGGCCGCGTGATCGCAGGTGGAACAGGTGCAGTCGGCGCAGGTGCAGTTCGCGCACGAGTCGGCGCAGTTCCCGCACTGGCAGCTGGCGTGGTTGCACGTGGCGCAGGTGCAGTCCGCGCACGTGCAGTTCGCGCAGGAATCGCTGCAGTTGGCGCAGGCGCAGGTCGTGCACTCGTCGTAGTGCACGCCGTCGCCGGCGTTGTGCTCGCGGTGCACGTGGCCGTCGTGCAGGTAGTCCACGTGATCGGCGTGGACCACGGCCTCGTGTCCGCAGCCCGGGCCGTGAGTGTGTCTGTGCTGCTCAGCCTGCCTGTGCTCGGTCACCGTAGTCATGTAGAGATGCTCATATGCGCACCTGTGCACGACCATCCGAAGCAGAGCCGTTCGCCCGAACGAGTTAGCTTGGGGATCATGACCTCTCGACCGACCGCCCTGATCACCGGCGCGTCCCGTGGCATCGGCGCCGCCGTCGCCGCTGCCCTGGCCCCCACCCACCATCTGCTGCTCGGCGGCCGCGACGTCGAGGCGCTCAAGGCCGTCGCCGCGCAGCTCCCGTCGGCCAGCCCCTGGCCGGTCGAGCTCACCGACCCCGACGCCCTCGCCGAGGCCACCTCCGCCGTCGACCGCCTGGACGTGCTCGTGCACAGCGCCGGCGTGGCCACTCTCGGCTCCCTGGCCGAGACCCCCGTCGAGGTGTGGCGGTCCACCCTGGAGATCAACGTCGTCGCCGTCGCCGAACTCACCCGCCACCTGCTCCCCGCCCTGCGCGCCGCCGGCGGCCAGGTCGTCCTGATCAACTCCGGCGCCGGCCTGAACGCCAACCCGAACTGGGGCGCCTACGCCGCCAGCAAGTTCGCCCTCCGCGCCTTCGCCGACGTCCTGCGTGCGGAGGAGCCCGCGCTGCGGGTCACCAGCGTCTACCCCGGCCGGACCGCCACCGACATGCAGCGCGAGATCCGGGAGAGCGAGGGCAGCGCCTACTCCCCGAACGACTACCTGACCCCCGAGACGGTGGCCCAGGCCGTCGCCTTCGCCCTGCTCGCGCCGGCCGACGCCCACGTCAACGAGATCAACGTGCGCCCCCGCCCGCGCTAGTTGTCCACAGCCCCCGACTTGTCCACATCTGGATCTTCACGCACCTCGGGACCCCCGCCGCTGAGTAGGCTGGCAGCGGGGCCGGCCCCCGGGTGGGTGGGGGCGTGTAGGTCGCCGGGCAAGTCGAGCGAATGGGCTGGCGCGAGGGACGTGTTGGCGCCAGTTGTCGATCCGCGAAATTCAGCGACGAACAGCCACGTCGCCGGCGAAGATCGATCAACCGACGACATCCCTGGATGCGGCCGTTCGGTGGACGTGGGTGTCGAGTAGGTCGAGCAGCCTGATCACGGCGGGGTTGTCGGCGACGGCGTGGCGGACGCGGAGGGAGATGGTCCGCCGCGGGGTGGGGTTCACGATGGGCACGGCGACGGTCGACTCGGGCAGGGCGCCGAGGCCGAGACGGGGGATCACGGTGATGCCCATGCCCTCAGCCACGAACCTGATGGCGGTCGGGTAGTCCTGGGTCTCGATGTGGAAGGCGGGGCTGAAGCCGGCGGTCGAGCAGGCGTCGAGCAGCGCCTGCCGGCAGGGGCCGCGGGCGACGTCGTTGTCGACCCAGGCCTCGTCGCGCAGCTCGACCAGGTCCACCTGGTCACGAGCGGCCAGCGCGGAGCTGCTGGGCACGACGGCGAGGTAGGGCTCGGTGAGCAGCTCGCGCACCCGATAACCCCTGGTCTCGCCGAACTCGGCGCCGGCGACGAAGATCTCGACGTCGGGTGGCCCGGCGTCGGCGCCGACGAGCTCGATCAGCCGCAGGTCGAGGCGGAGGCCGGGGAACTCGCGGGCCAGAGCGGCGACGACGGGCGGGATCCAGACGGCCCCGGCGGAGGCGAAGTAGCTCACGGAGAGGGCGCCGACGCGGCCGGCCCGCAGGTCGGAGACCACCGACTCCAGCTCGGCGAGCCGTTCGAAGACCCGCGCGGCATGGGCGGCCACGGTGCGGCCAGCGACGGTCGGCTCGATGCTCCGGCCGGCGCGCTGGAACAGGGTGAGCCCGGTTTCCTTCTGGAGCGCGGTGATGTGCTGGCTGATCGCCGACGGGGTGTAGCCGAGGTTCGTCGCGGCGCCGCGGATCGATCCGTCCGCCACGACCGCGCGCAGCACGCGGAGCCGGTGAATGTCCACACCCCCAACAGTACAGTCGGGCTGAACAATACGGCGTCCGATTCTCGCTTGTGCTTACGTTTCGGGCGGGTCATCGTCGGAGGTATGCCACTCAAATACCGGGCCTTGGCCGCTGTCGTGACAACGGTGCTGCTCTGGGCGTCAGCCTTCGTGGTCATCCGGGCGGTCGGTGGAGTCCTATCCCCCGGATCACTGGCCTTCGCGCGATTGGTCGTCGGCACGATCGCGCTGGCCCTCGTAGCCCTTCGCTACCGGCGGCCCCTGCCCCGCGGGCGGGCGCTCGCCTTCGTGATCGGCTACGGCGTGTTGTGGTTCGCCGGCTACACCGTGGTGCTCAACTGGGCCGAGCGGCACCTGGACGCCGGCACCGCCGCGCTGCTGGTCAACGTGGCGCCGATCCTGGTCGCTGTGGTCGCGGGCATCGTGTTCCGCGAGGGCTTCCCGCGGCCGGTGGTGATCGGCATGCTCGTCGCCTTCGCCGGGGTCGTCGTGATCGCCGTCGGCGGTGACGGCGGCGGGGTGGCGGACACGCTGGGCATCGTGTTGGGCCTGGTCACCGCCGTGCTCTACGCCGCAGGCGTGCTGATGCAGAAGGTGGCGCTGCGCTCGGTGGACGCGGTCACCGCGACCTGGGTCGGCTGCGCCGCCGGCCTGGTGGCCACGCTGCCGTTCGCCCCGCAGGCGGTGGTCGAGCTCTCCCACGCCCCCGGCAGTGCGATCGCCGGCGTCGTTTTCCTGGGGGTCGGGCCCACCGCCATCGCCTTCACCACCTGGGCGTATGCCCTGGCCCGGACCGATGCCGGCCGCATGGCGGCCACGACGCTGTGCGTCCCGGGCATTGCCGTGCTGGTGTCCTGGGTGACTCTCGGCGAGGTGCCGACCGCGCTGGGACTGCTCGGCGGGGCCCTGTGCCTGGCCGGCGTGGCCATCAGCCGGCGTAAGCCCAGGGTGGTCGAAGCGCCCGCCGAGCAGGTCGAGCTTGAGGTCTGCGAATCAGGCGTCAGCCAGTAGCCGGTGGGTGACCTTGTGAACCTCGGCCGCGGCCGAGGTCCGGTCGACCCGGGTGGCCTCGCCGGCGGCGACAACCTGGTCGCCGGCGACCCAGACGTCGCGGACGCGACGAGAGCCGGCCGCCCAGACCAGGTTGGACAGCAGCTGGGGAGCGGGCACGTCGCTGCCGGCGGCGAAGGCGGGGTCGTCCAGGTCGACGTGGACGAGGTCGGCCCAGTAGCCGGGGGCGAGGGTGCCGAGGTCGTCGCGGCCGATGGCGGCGGCGCCGTCGCGGGTGGCCATCAACAGGGCCTGGGCGGCGGTGAGGGAGGCGGCGTCCATCGAGGAGAGGCGGGCCAGCATGGCGGAGAGCTGGATCTCCTCCCACAGGTCGAGGTCGTCGTTGCTGGCCGGGCCGTCGGTGCCGAGGCCGACGGCGACGCCGTGGCGGCGCAGGTCGTTCAGGCGGGCGATGCCGGAGGCGAGCTTGGCGTTGGAGCCAGGGCAGTGGCCGACGCCGACCCGGTTGGCCGCGTAGAGCTGGATGTCCACATCGGACAGATGAACGGAGTGGGCGGTGATGACCCGGCCACCGAACACGCCGAGGGAGTTGAGCAGCAGCGGAACCGAGCCGTGCTCCTCACGCAGGTGCGCGTCCTCGGCCAGGGACTCGGCGACGTGGATGTGCAGCAGGGCGGACCGCTGCCTGGCCTCGGCGGCGATGACCGGCAGCGCTTCGGCCGGCAGGGTGTAGGCGGAGTGCGGCCCGTAGCCGAGCTCGATGCGTTCCCCGGGCCCGAACCGCAGCCCGTCGGCGTCGATCCAGGCGCTGATCTGGTCGGTCATGTGCAGCCAGCTGCCGAGCCGGTCCCAGCCGGGCGCGGCGATCACGGCGGGGGTGAGCACCATGCGGGAGCCGACTTCCAGCACCGACTCGACCATCGGCTCGCCGTAGAAGTACATCTCGACGCTGGTGGTGACGCCGTGCCGGAGCATCTCCAACGCCCCGAGCCGCATGCCGGCCCGCACGTCGTCGCCGTCCAGACGGCCCTCGGCCGGCCAGATGACGTCCTGCAGCCACGACATCAGCGGCAGGTCGCCGCCCATGCCACGGAGCACCGTCATGGGGCTGTGGGCGTGCGTGTTGATCAGGCCGGGCAGCAGGATGCCGGACAGCTCCCGCACGGCCACGCCATCGGACAGCGCCGGGGCGTTGGCGGCGGGCCCGACGTAGCCGAGCCGGCCGTCGGCGCCGACGTCGACCACGGCGTCGCGGACGACGGAGCAGTTGGCGTCGCAGGGCAGCATGACCGGGGCGTGTAGCCGGAAAGCCTGATCCATGACCGGATTCTGTCATCCGCCCAGCGGCAGCTCGGCCACCACCGTCCAGCCGCTGGCCCCGTTGGGACCGGCGCTGAACTGGCCGCCGAGCAGTTCGACCCGCTCCCGCATGCCGACGAGCCCGAAGCCGCCGGACCCGCCGACCGGTGCGGTGTGCTGACCGGTTCCGTCGTCGGAGACCTGCACACGCACCGAACCGTCGATGGTCCGGACGTCCACATCGATCCGGTTGACGCCGGCGGCGTGCTTGCGGGAGTTGGTCAGCGACTCCTGCACGAGCCTGATCACCGACTGCGCCAACTCGGGCGGCACGGTCTCGGAAAGCTGCACGTCCAGCCGCACCGGCCCGCCGACCTGCTCGACGGTCCGCTTGATCTGCGCGGAAAGCTCGTCATTGTCCCGGCTGGTCGGCGAGGCCTCGGTGCCGCGCAGCGTGCCGACGAGCCGCCGCATCGCGGCCAACGCCTCGTGCCCGCTGGCGGTGATGATCGGCAGCACCTGCCGGGCGGCGTCCGGGTTCTGGTCGACGATGGCCTCCGCGGCCTGCGAGTGCACGACGATCCCGGTGACGTAGTGCGCGACGACGTCGTGCAGTTCCCGGGCCAGCGCCAGCCGCTCGGCCTGCTGGGCGGCGGCGACCGAGGCGGCCTCACTCTTGCGTCGGTCGCGGTCGCGGGCCCGGAAGTACAGGCCGGTGCCGACGGCCAGGCCGAAGAAGAAGACCGCGATCGAGATCAGGTTGGGCAGGCCGAAATTGGCCTGACCGTCCGAGTAGTTCTGCCGGTCGAGGAACTGCGTGGTCGACCACGCCACGATCAGCAGGACGGTGCCGATGACGGCGCGACCGCGCGGCGCCTGCCGGACGAGGATCGCGGTTATCGCCATGCCGGCGGCCAGGGGGACGAAGTCGCCGCCGATCCTGATCAGGTGCAGGCCGTGCAGCGCCAGCGAGCTGCCGGCAGTGGCGATCGACGAGGCCAGCGCGGCGTCGAACGGCCGGCGAGGAGAGACCACCGCCAGCACCGCGATGATGAGATCAGCCGGCAGCAGCAACCACAGCCCCGGCTCCAGGCCGCGCCACGACACCATCTGCGCCCCGATGATCAGGACGAGCGCGCCGGCCAGTGGCCACTGCCGGCGGGCCAACGTCCGCCAGCCGAGGTACCCGTTCTCCACGCGGGACACCGTAGGACGTAGTCACGGCCGCCGCCGTCAACCTGTGGAAGGGTGCCCTGTCAGACCTGCGGCGTAGCCAACAGCGATGCCCCGGGCCGACGCCGGATGACCCTTCCGCCGACCAGGCTTGAGCCAACGTCGGAGGAAGGGGCACAAGATGTTCGCGATGGTGATGACGTGGAGCGGCGCGGTGGTCGGCATGCTGGTGCTGGCGGTCATGGTGGTGACCGGACTGCTGGTGGACAGCGAGCAGCAGCGGTAGTTCTCAGCCCAACTGCTTGCGCAGCAGGGCGGCCAGCCGCCCGCCGTGCGGCTCGGTCGGCTCGGTGTCGGCGAACCGCGCCGGGGCGCCCTGACGAGCCCGCTGCGCCGTCAACGAGTCGATACGGAACGCCGGTCGGTTGCCGCCGGCCCGCTGCCGCGACCGCAGCCACGCCAGCCGGTGCAGCGCCTCGGCATGGTGGTCGGTGATGGTCACCTGGGCGGCGTCGAAGGAATGCAGCACGGCCCGGTTGAGCTCGACGGTCGCCCGGTCCCGCCACAGGGTCCGCTCGGTGCGGGTGTCCAGCCCCAGCCGCACGGCGACCTCGCGGGCCACGGCGTACGCGCCCTCGTCGGCCAGGCTGCGGGTGCCGATCTCGGCCCCCACGAACCAACTGTTGAACGGGGCCGCCGGATAGGTGATGCCGCCGATGGCCAGCCGCATGTTGCTGATCACGGGCACGGCGTGCCAGCGCAGCCCCAGCTCCACGAACCACGGCAGCTCGGGGTGCTCCAGCGGCACCTCCTGGATTACGTCCCGCGGCACGGTGAACAGCTGCGGCCCCTCGTGCGTGGTCTCCACCACCAGCGGCAGGTGGTCGAACCGGCCCCGCTGGGTCGGCGGCCGCCAGCCCATCTTGATGACCGCCTCGGTGAAGTCGGCGTAGCGGGGATCGCCGACGACCCGGCCGGTGGCGTCGCGGTAGCCGGCGTAGCGCACCAGCTGCTCGTTCCAGATGCACGGGCCGGGCGTGGACGGAGTGTCCGGCGCGAACACGGTGACCAGCGGCCGGATCTGGCCGCCGTTGGTGGACAGCCGCAGGTGCTGCACGCATTCGGCGGCGACCGCGGCCGAGTTGCGCAGGCCGCGGAGGTCCCGGACCTTGAGCCGGCGCCACGGCACGCCACTGGTGCACCAGCCGCTGTCGCGCAACGCCACCCGCGCGCCGTACGCGAGTTCCTGTGGCGTGTGTCGGTAGGTTCCGGTGTCGGCGATTTCGGTCCGCACCTCGGTCAGCCGTTGGCCCACCGGCCCGGCCTCCGGGTGCGCGTCGTGGAACATGCGGAGGAACTCCTCGGCGGCGTCGAGGTCCACGCAGTCGAGTGCAGGGAGGGTTGCCAGAGCCGTCACGGTCGGCAACCGTATCCGCCGCCTGGCCTCACGCGTCACTGCCAGAAGGGGCACAGTTCGGCCTAGTGGATCTCCGCCCGAACGGGTGAGTGTTAGACGCAGGGTGGCCGACTCGACCGCGTCCCGCGATGACTTGAGTACCTGGTCGGGTGACCTATCCGACCTTGGCGAACATCAGGTCGTGGCTGATGCGGCCCTCGTTGTCGGCCCGGTTCTCGAACTTGGTGACCGGTCGCCAGTCGGGTCGGGGAGCCCACCCGCCCGGCTGATCGGCGTACACGTTGCGCAACCGAGTCTCGCCGCTACACACAGTCATCATCTGGTCCGCGTACTCCTCCCAGTCGGTGGCCATGTGGAACACCCCGCCAGGTGTCAGCCGGGACGCGACCAGCGCGACGAAGTCGGGCTGCACGATCCGCCGCTTGTGGTGGCGGGCCTTGGGCCACGGGTCCGGGAAGAACAGCCGCACGCCGGCCAGCGAGTCCGGCTCGACGTGCTCGGTCAGCACGGTCACGGCGTCGCCCCGCAGCAGCCGGAGGGTGTCGACCTCCAGGGCGTCAGCCCGCAGGATGAGCTGGGCCAGACCCGGCTTGTAGACCTCGACGGCGAGGTAGTTCAGCTCCGGCTGGGCGGCGGCCAGCTGCGAGGTGGTCTCGCCCATGCCCGACCCGATCTCCAGCAGCACCGGGGCGTGACGGCCGAACCACTCGTCCAGCGCGAGCGGACCGGGCGGCAGCTGCTTCACGTCCTGGCCCAGTTCGGGCCACCGGGTGTCCCAAGCACGCTGCTGGCCGACGGTCATCCGCTCGCCGCGCTGGACGTAGGAGACGATGGAGCGGTGGTGCGCTGGACGCTGATCTGGCTGTGTCACGGTTGACAGACTCTTCCAGATCAGGTCGCCTCGATCACGTCCAGCCTGTTCCGGAGGTCTTCCAGACCGCGGACGGAGATCAACTTCGGGGCGCTGCCACGGTGCGCCGGCAGCACGTCCAGCCAGCCGCGGTGGCGGGCGGTGAACATGACGGTGGTGGGCACGGTCGGCGCCTCGCCGGCCGCGTACACCTCGGACGGCACGTATTCCCAGTAGCCGTCCTCCCAGGGCACGTAGACCCAGCCCGGCCGGTCGGCCAACAGCTTGGCGACCTCGTCCTCCATCCGGAAGGCGGCCGTGCGGGTCGGCAGTCCGCCGGCGGCCAGCGCGCGCAGCCACCAGGGCGCGGGCAGGTCGGGCTCGAACTTGCTGAGCACCCGGTACAGGCCGACGACCTGCCGTTCCGGGGCTCGATGGATCCAGGCGCGGCGGATGTCCTCGGGTCCGGCGGCAGCGGAGAGCTCGCCGGCCAACTCGACTGCCTGTGACCACTCCAGCGTGGCCAGAGGCTCCACTCGCACTTGCTTCTTCACGTTTCGACGTGGGTGCGATTCGGTCACCGCCACCGCTCACCTCCATGGGCTGCCTGACGGGTTAATTCGATCCGATCACTTCTTGCGGGTTTTCGCACCTTCCTGTGCGGGAGTTCACGTGGTCTTCATGCAGTTCTTACGCCATTCGCGCGGCCGAACCACTGGGCGCGACATGGTCTGGACCAAATGGCTGATCAGCCGGCCTGGTACTCGACCGCGTCCCCAGTATGGTGGAGGTAGGCGTCCTCCAGCGATCCCCGTTTCGGGCTCAACTCGTGCAGCACCACGCCGTGGGCGGCGGCCAGCTCGCCGATCTGGGCGGCGTCCAGGCCGACCACCACAAGTGCGCCAGGCTCGTGTCGCACCGTCGCGCCCTTGTGGACCAATGCCGTCTGCAATCGTTCCACCTGCGCGGTTCGAACCCGCACCGTGGACTCGGTGGCCTCGCTGATGAATTGGGCGGTGGAACATTGCGCGATCAGACGCCCGCGGCCGATGACGATCAACTCGTCGGCGGTCTGGGCCATTTCCGCGAGCAGGTGGCTGGACACCAGCACGGTCCGGCCGTTGTCGGCCATGGTGCGCATCAGCCGGCGCACCCAGGCGATGCCCTGCGGGTCCAGGCCGTTGACCGGTTCGTCGAACAGCAGCACCTGGGGGTCGCCGAGCAGGGCGGCGGCGATGCCCAGCCGCTGCGACATGCCCAGCGAGAAGTCGCCCGCCGGGCTGCGCGCCGCCTTGGCCAGGCCGACCAGCTCCAACACCTCGTCGGCTCGCTTGCGGGGCAGGTCGGCGGCTCGGGCGAGCCAGCGCAGGTGGTTGCGCGCGGTTCGGTGCGGATGCACCCACTTCGCGTCCAACAGGCCGCCGACCACGCGTAACGGCCGCCGCAGCTGCTCGAAGCGCTTTCCGTCGATCAGCACGAAGCCGGTGTCCGGCCGGTCAAGGCCCAGCACCAGCCGCATCGCGGTGGACTTGCCGGCCCCGTTCGGCCCGAGAAAGCCGGTGACCACGCCGGGCCGGGCGGTGAAGGACAGATCGTCGACGGCGACGGTCCGGCCGTAGCGTTTGGTCAGCCCCACCGCTTCGATCATGGCGCCGATGATCCCAGGAGACCGGCCGGTGGCGGGAGCGGGCCGGGTGCGGGAAAAGGGGCAGCAGCGGCCGGCGCGGGAGAGCCGAACGCCGCAGGGGGAGCGGCCGTGACGGGAGGGTCAGCCGGCGCCCGGGATGCGGCGAGGGCCCGGGCCGCCCCCCGATCGGCGGTCCGGACCCTCACCCGAGCGGGCCCCGATTCCCACTCGTTCCCCAGCCCCTGTACCGGTGAGACGACACACGTGCGCCGTCATGACGCGGTTCAGGCGTCTCTTTTTTCGACCACCACGATGGCCGCCACCAGCAGGGCTGCGGCGACCGCGGCGAAGTACACCAATCCGCCCCACGGCCCGTAGGGCAGACCCTTGTCGGCGGTGCTGGCGAACTGGCCGGCGGCCACGAACGGCATCCACTCGTGCAGCCGGTCGCCGACCCGCGGAATGATCTCCACCAGCTGTTCGACCAGCAGCGGGAACACCAGCAGGATGGCCACGGCGGCGGCGCTCTGGCGCAGCAGCGCCCCGACGGCCACGGCCAGCACGGCGGCGATGGCGTACACCAGGCCCATGCCACCGATCTCCCGCCACTGCGCGGCGGTGACGATGTCGGTCGCCGAGCTGCCGGTGATCAGGCGGGCCACGCCCCACGACCCGAACGAGGACACCTCGCCGACCACGCCGGCGACCAGGGCCAGCACGGCCGCCTTGGCCAGCAGCGCCCGGGTCCGGCTGGGCACGGCCTGGAAGGTCGCCTTGATCGTGCCGAAGCGGTACTCGGTGGTGACCGACAGCGTGGCCATCACCATGATCACCACGAGACCCAGGATGTACATGGTCTGCGTGCTCTCCGGTGACACCCCGATGGCGTCCTTGTTGCGCAGCCACACCAGGCCGGCGGTGATGCCGATGGTCAGCGCCAGCGCGGTGGCGATGCACCACACCGGGGCCCGGGTGGAGAACAGCTTGATCCGTTCGACGGCCAGCAGTGTCATGCCACCTTCACCCCGTCCGCCTGGTACTCGACCGCGTGGCCGGTCAACCGCATGAACGCCTCCTCAAGCGAGCCCTGCTGCGGGCTCAGCTCGTGCAGCACGACGCCGTGCGTCGCGGCCATCTCGCCGATCTGGTCGCTGCTGCCGCCGCTGATCACCAGAGCGTCATCCTCCGTGTTACGCACCGACATGCCCCACTGGGTCAGCACCTCGGCCAGCCGGGCCGCCTGCGGGCTGCGCACCAGCACGGTGGTCTCGGTCGCGCCGCCGACGAACTCGGCGGCGCCGCCCTGCGAGATCAACTGCCCCCGGCCGATGACGATCAGGTCCTCGGCGGTCTGGGCCATCTCCGACAGCAGGTGGCTGGACACCAGCACGGTGCGGCCCTGCTCGGCCAGGCCCTGCATGAACCGGCGGATCCACAGGATGCCCTCCGGGTCCAGGCCGTTGACCGGTTCGTCGAACAACAGCACCTGGGGGTCGCCGAGCAGGGCGGCGGCGATGCCCAGCCGCTGCGACATGCCCAGCGAGAAGCTGCCGGCCCGCTTGTCCGCGACGGTGGTCAGCCCGACCTGGGCCAGCACCTCGTCCACCCGGGACTTCGGCAGCTTGCTGGCCTTGGCCAGCCAGCGCAGGTGGTTGCGGGCCGAACGGTTGGGATGCACCCACTTCGCGTCCAGCAGCGCGCCGACGGTGCGCATCGGGTGCCGGAGCTGCTCGTACGGCTTGCCGTCGATCAGCACCCGGCCCTCGGTCGGGCGGTCGAGGCCGAGGATCATGCGCATGGTCGTGGACTTGCCAGCCCCGTTCGGCCCCAGGAAGCCGGTCACCCGGCCGGGCTGGACCGTGAACGACAGGTCCCGCACGGCCACGGTGTGCCCGTAGCGTTTGGTCAGGCCGATTGCCTCGATCATGAGTGCAAGCATGCCGGTCGGGAAGTCATCGGACATCGGCCCCGGGTGCTATCCCGGGTAGTACTCGCGGCTGACCGCTACGGTCGGCCGTATGGCTGACACCGACAACGGCTGGTGGCGGGAATTCATCAACGAGCTGCCGGCGAGGACCGCGAAGCTGGCGGTGGTCCGCAAGGACGGCTCGCCGCACGTGGCCCCGATCTGGGTGGCGCTGGACGGCGACACCATCGTGTTCAACACCGGCCGGGACTCGCTGAAGGGCAAGTCGATCCTGCGCGACGGCCGGGTGGCCCTCAGCTTCGACGACGAGCGGCCGCCGTTCAGCTTCGTGCTGGTCCGCGGCCGGGCCGAGGTCGTCGAGGACCCGGCGCAGGTGCGGCACTGGGCCGGCGTGATCGGCGGCCGCTACATGGGCGCGGACCGGGCCGACGAGTACGGGGCCCGCAACGGCGTGCCCGGCGAGCTCCTGGTCCGCGTGGTCGACGCCAAGATCATCGCCCAGCGGGACGTCGCCGGCTGAGCCGTGCTGGGAAGGGGGCCGGAGACGCGGAGATGCGAGGCCGCGCCGGTGCCTGGACTGTCGCCGGATTTCGATCGCCGCACTCGACGCGCCCCACCGGGCACGCCGACGCGGCGATCTAAATCCGGCTAGGGACGGCACCGGTCACGAGCGGCCTCGCCCCGCGCGGAACGCGCGGCAAACTCAGTGCTTCAGCTTGGCGATGTCGGTGACCTGGTCGGCCGGCGGAGCGGCGACGTCCACCTTGGCTCCCCAGTTGGTGTAGTGCATGGTCGACGTGAGCAGGTCGCCCATCGTCATCACCACCTGCACCGGCAGCTGGTCGGAGTTGATCCAGACGTCGATGTCCGCGGTCTTGGGCAGCTTGGCCGCCTCGTCGGCCGGCAGCTGCGCGGCCTGGCCGGCCTTGGACGTGTCGAGGACCAGCGCGTAGTGGGTGACCGGCTGGCCGTTGAGCGTGGTCTGCCAGCTCTTGGTGATCTTGCCGGCCTTGGACAGCTCGTCCAGGATGCTGGTCGGGCTGTTCTGCTCGGCCATCTGGTCGAAGCCGCCGGCCAGGGCCTTGGACACCGGGTCGTCCCCGCCGCCGAGCTTGAGCCACGGCGTGCTGATGCCCTGCTTGCCGCGGGCGTCGGCCGGCAGCGAGATGTACACGGCCTTGTCGACGACGCGGACCTCGGCGTCGCCGCTGTCCGCGCTCATCTTCATGGCGATCTGCGTGTTCGCGCCGTCGACCAGCGCGGCGCCGGTCATCTGGATCTTCGTCTGCTGCTGGTTGATCACGGCGTCGATGTCGACGCTCTTGGTCTTGTCGGCGCTGGTCTTGGCCATCGCGGCCAGCTGCACGGCGTCGGTGACCACCGGCGCACCGGTCGTCGGCGCGGGGGCGGCGGCCTGCGGCCCACCACAGGCGGCGAGCGTGACGAGCGCGGCAAAGCCCACAACAGTCTTACGGAACGGTGATCCCCCCTAGGATCCGGCCGCGCTCTGCGGCCCTGACTCGATGCTAGCCAGGGGGACCACCGATTTTTGAAGACTCAGTGACCGCCCAGAGAGTTGATGTCCGCGACCTGGTCGGCCGGCGGGGCCTGCACGTCGACCTGGCCGCCCCAGTCGGTGTAGTGGATCTTGGCGGTGTACTTGTCGCCGGCCACCGCGGTCACCTGCAGCGGCAGGTTCTCGTTGGTCAGCCACAGGTCCACGGTCATCGGCGAGGCGGCGCCGGCCAGCTGCGGCGGCAGCTCGGCCTGGACCTTGGCGGTGTCCACGTCGACCGTGTAGTGGGTGACGGCCTGGCCGTCCAGGGTGGTCTTCTCGGTCTTGGCGACCTTGCCGCCCTGGGCGATCTGGTTCAGGAAGGTGGTCGGGTCGTTCTCCTGGGCCAGCTGGTCCAGGCCGCCGCTGATCACCTTGGACAGCGCGTCGTCGGTGCCGCCCATCTTGATCCAGGGCTTGTCGGCGTGCAGCAGCTGGGCCGCGCTGGCCGGCGGCTTGATGTACGCGACCTTGTCGACCAGGCGCAGCTCCATGGAGCCGGCCGCGGTGCCCAGCTGCATGGCCATCTTCGAGGCGTCGCCGCCGAAGGAACCCTGGCCGGTCATGGTGACGTGGGTGCCACTGGTGTCGACGGTGGCGTCGATCTTGACGGTGCGGCTCTTCGAGGTGCTGGTCCTGGCCAGCGCGACCAGCTGCACGGCGTCGGTGGTGGTCGAAGCGGACTGCTGGTCGGCCGAGTTGTCCGGGGCCGGTGAGCCGGTGGTCTGCGCGCTGCACGCGCCCAGCGCCACTAACAGGGCGACACCAACACCCACTACGGACTTGCGCACTAGCTCATCCCCTCGTCGAGAAGTCGGTCGAGCACGGTCGCCACGCCGTCCTCCGCGACGCTACCCGTCACCTCGTCGGCGGCGGCCCGAACATCGGCCGCGGCGTTGCCCATGGCCACGCCCAGGGCCGCCCAGCGGAGCATCGCGATGTCGTTGTGCCCGTCGCCGAAGGCCACGGTGGCCCGCTCGGACACGCCCAGCTCCCGGCGGAGCTCTTCGAGCGCGCTCGCCTTGGAGATGCCCGCGGCGACGACGGTCAGCCAGGCGTCACTGTGATGGTCGTACGTCCAGGTGACGCCCGCAATGTCTGAGACGTCCATGAGCTCCGCGAGTTGCTCCAAGGTTGCGCCGTTCCAGTAGACGACCATGCGCGTGGTCGGGGTCGCGCCCAGCTCAACGTCGTCGACCTGCCGGCGGGTGCCGATGATGTCGCCGGGATAGCCGTCGCTGACCCGGTTGCCGACACCGGGCTCCTCCAGCGAGAACACCGCCCCGGGCAGCAGCGACCGCAGCCGGGCGATCACCGGCGCCGGCTCGAAGGTGGCCAGCGGGATCACCTCGCCGGTGGCCAGGTTGAGCCGCACCGCGCCGTTGGAGCACAGCGCGATGCCGTCCGTGAAGCCGAGCAAGGTGATCACGCTGCGTACACCGAGCACGGTGCGTCCGGTGGACAGCACCACGTGCGCGCCGGCGGCGCGGGCTCTGGCTATGGAAGAGCGGACGGCCAGCGAAATTACGCCGGTCGAGTCCAGGATCGTGCCGTCGACGTCAAGGGCGATGAGGGCAGGGCGCACGACACGGAGCGTAACTACCCCTGCGGGGTGAATCCGCTGTGAGTGCCATCACCGAAACGGTAATGGATCGTTTCGCATTCTGCGCGCCGGCAACGGGGCCGGCGCCTGCGGAAGCGGAGGGCGTCCGTGGGACCTGTCGCACGCGCCGTGGCCGGGCTAGCCCTGGTCACGGCCACGATGATCGCCACTACCTCAACTGCGTCGGCGAGCGAGTCCGCCGCCGGCCCGGCCCAGCCCAACATCGCCTCGGCGGCGTTGTACGCACTCAGTCATCCGACCGCCTCCCCACCGGGGTCGAACGACTTCTCCTGCAAGCCGACCGCCGCCCACCCGCGGCCGGTCGTGCTGTCCAACGGCACCGGGGCCAACGCCTACGACGACTGGGCGGGGTTGTCCGGGGTCCTCAAGAAGGACGGCTACTGCGTGTTCGCGCCGAACCTCGGCGGCCCCGAGGGCGGCATGTTCCAGGCCCTGGGGGACATTCCCACCACGGCCGGCCAGTTCGGCCAGTACATCGACAAGGTGCTCGCCGCCACCGGCGCGTCCAAAGTGGACATCGTCGGGCACTCCCAGGGCGGCATGATGCCCCGCTACTACCTCAAGAACCTCGGCGGGGCGAGCAAGGTGGGCACGCTGGTCGGCCTGGCGCCGTCCAACCACGGCACCGACCTGGACGGCCTGGTCACGGCCGTGCGGTCGCTGCCGGGAGGCGGGGACTTCGCCGACGGTGTGATCGGCGTGGTCTGCCCGGCCTGCGTGCAGCAGGAGGTCGGCTCCAACTTCATCACCAGCCTCAACAGCGGCGGCGACACCATGCCCGGCGTCAACTACACCGTCGTCGCCACCCGCACCGACGAAGTGGTCACGCCCTACACCTCGGCCTACCTGTCCGGCTCGAAGGTGACCAACCTGCGGCTGCAGGACTACTGCATGATCGACGGCACCGAGCACATCAACATCACCTACGACCACATCGCGATCCAACTCGTGCGCAACGCCCTGGACCCGGCGCACGCCTGGACGCCGAACTGCCTGACCTGACCCAGGGGATCCCTACCCTGGTCCGGCCCGGGCTCACACGTCGCCGGGTCGGACCAGCCCCGTCTCGTAGGCCAGCACCACGGCCTGCACCCGGTCCCGCAGCTCCAGCTTGGCCAGGATGCGGCCGACGTGGGTCTTCACCGTCGCCTCGGACAGGAACAGCTTCTGGGCCAGCTCGGTGTTGGACAGGCCCTTGGCGATCAGCACCAGCACCTCCCGCTCACGTTCGGTGAGCACGTCCAGCACGGTGGCGTCGCGCAGCTCGCCGCCGCCGGCCGGGCCGAGGAACCGGTCCAACAGCCGCTTGGTCACGCTCGGCGACACCACCGCGTCGCCGCTGGCCACCGCCCGCAGCGCCGACACCAGGTCGGCCGGCGGGGTGTCCTTGAGCAGGAAGCCGCTGGCCCCGTTGCGCAGCGCCGACAGGGCGTACTCGTCCATGTCGAAGGTGGTCATCACGAGCACCTTGGCCGTGCCGGCCTCGGTGATCTGCTTGGTCGCCTCCACACCGTCCAGCCGCGGCATGCGCACGTCCATCAGCACCACGTCGGGCCGCAGCTCGTCGGCCAGCCGCACCGCGTCCACGCCGTCCGCGGCCTCGCCGATCACCTCCAGGTCCTCCTGCGCGTTGAGCACCATGCGGAAGCCCATCCGCATCAGTTCCTGGTCGTCAACCAGCAGAACTCGGATCACGGCCATCAGACTAGGGGTCCCGACCCGGCGCCCACCGGCAGCACGGCGTGAACGCGCCAGCCGCCGCCCGGCCGAGGCCCGGCCTCCAGGCTGCCGCCGAGCACGCCGGCCCGTTCCCGCATGCCGATCAGGCCGTTGCCGCCGGACATGCCGGACAGCTCCCGAGGCGTGCCGAAGCCGTCGTCGTCCACGACCACGTCGACCTGGTCGTCGGACCTGGTCACGAACACATCGGCCGAGGCGCTGCCGCCGGCGTGCTTGAGCGAGTTGGTCAGCGCCTCCTGCACGATCCGGTAGACGGACAGCCCCACGCCGGCCGGCAGGTCGTTCAGGTCGCCGCGCAGCGTCAGGGACACCGGCAGGCCGGCGGTGCGGACCTGTTCGGCCAGCTGCGGCAGCGAGTTGGTGTCCGGCTGCGGCACGCGATCGGTCTCGCTCTCCGACTCGTTGCGCATCAGGCCGAGCAGCCGGCGCAGCTCGCCCAGCGCCTGCCGGCCGGTGTCGGAGATGGTGGTCAGCGCCATCTGGGCCATCTGCGGATCCGACTGCAGGGCGTAGCTGGCCCCGTCGGCCTGCACCACCATCACGCTGACCGCGTGCGCGACGACGTCGTGCAGCTCGCGGGCGATCCGGCTGCGCTCCTCGGCCACGGCGATGCGGGCCTGCTGGTCCCGCTCCACTTCGAGCAGCTTGAGCCGTTCCATCAGCTCGACGTTGAGCGCGCGGCGGGCCCCGACGAACTCGCCGACGGCCCAGCAGAAGCCGAAGACGCAGACGACCATGAAGAAGGTGAAGGCGATCATGACCGGCTGCTGGACCCGCCAGATTTCCCACAGCACTGTGCCCAGCAGCAACCAGGCCGCGTAGATTGCGCCCTGCCGGCGGCCGACGTAGGCGACCATCGTGTACAGCGCGACGCCCAGCGCGAAGTCGGCCGGCCGCACCGGCACGCCGTCCATGACGCCGTACTCGTTGTACGTGACGTTGTGGGTGACCAGCTGCACGAAGCCGGCGATCAGGATGATGTTGCAGACCAGCTTGGGCTGGGCCCGGCGGAAGATCAGCGGGCCCCACAGGAACAGGCCGACCAGCAGGTAGAGCCCGCGCGGGGTGCTGCCCAGGCCGGCGGCGGTGGTCGCGAGGTCGGGAAGGCCGAGCAGCCCGGCGATCAGGGAGTCCCCGAACACCGGGTGAGCACGCATCCACAGGCTCAGCCGTCGCACCACGACAGCCTAGAAGCGCGACCCCGCCGTCAGCGTCACTCTGCGGTACGACTGGCGTCTGCTACCCCAGAATGAGTGATCCACTTCGCCGGCATGGCACCATCTGCCAGGTGACGTCCTCCCTGGCCGGGCCGCTGTCCGCCGCGGTGGCGCGGCTGGTCGCGACGCTGCGGCCGCAGGTCGGCCCGGGCACCGCCGCCGGCTTCGACGAGGTGGTGCGCCGACTGTCCGCGCCACTGCAGGTGGCCGTGGCCGGGCGCATCAAATCCGGCAAGTCCACACTGGTCAACGCCCTGATCGGCCGTCGGGTGGCGCCGGTCGGGGTCGGCGAGTGCACCCGGCTGGTGACCCGCTTCCAGTACGGCGCGGTGGACCGGATCGAAGTGGTCGGCACGGACGGCTCGCGCTGGGTGCTGCCCTTCGACGCCGACGGCATGATCCCCGCCGACCTGGCTGTGGATCTGGACACCGTCTCCCACCTTGAGGCGTATCTCACCAACGAGGTGCTGCGGGAACTCACCGTGATCGACACACCGGGGCTCGGTTCGCTGGACTCCGACTCGGTGGCCCGGACCGAGAAGCTGCTGGACCAGGTGTCGCAGGACGCGGTCGCCGGGGCCGAGGCCGTGCTCTACGTGTTCACGCAGACGGTCCGCGCCGACGACCGGGACACCCTGCGGGCCTTCACCGCGGCCACCGCCGGCCGCGAGGCCGGCCCGGTCAACGCCATCGCCGTGCTGAACAAGGCCGACACCATCGCGCCGGAGTCGGTCGCCGGCGCGGACGGCGACGTGTGGCGGGCGGCGGCGATCCTCGCCGGCAAGCAGGCCGCGGCGCTGCGGCCCCGGGTGGCCGACGTGCTGCCGGTGATGGGGCTGCTGGCCGAGTCGGCCGAGACCGGGGCGTTCACCTCGGCCGACGCCGACGCGCTGCGGGCCCTGGCCGAGCTGGACGAGGCCAGCTGGATGACGATGCTGATGTCGGCCGACCTGTTCACCACCTGGGAGTGCCCGGTGCCGGCGGCGACCCGGTCCCGGCTGCTGGCCAAGCTTGATCTCTACGGCGTCGACCGAGCGGTGCGGGCCGTCCAGGCCGAGCTGGGCATCACCGCCGGGGCCCTGCGCCGTGCACTGCTTGACGCCTCCGGCCTCGCCGGCGTGCGGGCGCGGTTGGACGCCGTGTTCCGGGCCCGGGCCGACGGCATCAAGGCCGCTGCCGCACTGGCCTCGATCACCGCCCTGGCGGCTGGCGACTCCGGCGAGCGGCAGCGGGTCAACGACGCCATCGAGCAGCTGCTCGGCCGCCCGGAAGCGCACCAGCTGCGGCTGTTGGAGGCGCTGACGCTGATCGCCGCCAACGCCGTGACCATGCCCGAGGACCTGGCTGACGAGGTGCTGCGGGTCGGCGGCTCCGGCGACATCCCGGCCCAGCTCGGTATGGTCGGCCGGCCGCCGCACGAGCTCGTGGCCTACGCGCTGGAGCGGGCCGGCTGGTGGCGCTCGTTCGCCTCGTTCGGGGCCACTCCCGCGCAAAGCCGGGTCGCGCATGTCGTGCACCGGGCATATTTCCTCATCTGGCAGCAACTGAGGGGGGCCAGTGGAGGCTGAGCTGATCGCCGAACGCCGGGCACTGATCTCGCTGTGCCTGTACGCCTTGGACCGGGCGCGCAGCGCCGGCGTGGTCGAACGGTTGGAGGCCGGGCTCGCCGAGGTCGGGGTGCGGGCGGTGCGTCCGGACGGCGAGCGGTTCGATCCGTCGGTGCACGAGGCCGGCGGCACGGAGCCGATCGACGACCTGGCCCTGGTCGGGCTGATCGCCGAGACCGAGGTCCCCGGCTTCACTGACCGCGGCCAGTCGCTGCGGGCCCCGATCGTGATCGTCTACGTCGCACGGGAGTCGTCGTGACGCCGCCGACCCCGCAGCTGCCGCAGCTGGTCAAGCAGGCCCGGGAGCGGCTGGCGACGCTGCTTCGCGAACACGACAAGCGGGCCGCCGACCAGGTCGACAAGCTGTTGGCCCGTCGTGACGACACGCCGTCGATCGTGGTCGTGGGCGAGACCAACCGGGGCAAGAGCTCCCTGGTCAACGCCCTGATCGCGACGCCGGGACTGTCCCCGGTGGACGCCGACGTGGCCACCGCGACCTACCTCGTGCTGCGGCACGGCCCGCAGTGGACGGCCTCGGCCGGCTACGCCGAGCCGATCGACATCCCCATCGAGGACGTGGGCCGCTGGGTCACCGGCGGCGAGCAGCAGCCGCCGCGGCACGTCGACGTGCGGGCCCCGATTCCCCTGCTGCAACGCCTGTCCATTGTGGACACACCCGGCGTCGGCGGCCTCAACTCCATGCACGGGGAACTGGCCGCCGAGGCCGCCGCCACGGCGACGGCCCTGCTGTTCGTGGTCGACGCCTCGGCCCCGTTCACCAAGGGGGAACTGGACTTTCTCGCCACCGTGGGCGAACGCGTGGAGACGGTGCTGTTCGCACTGACCAAAGTGGACCAGTTCCGCGGCTGGCGGGAAATCCTCGACGCCAACCAGCGGCTGCTGGCCGAGCACGCGCCCCGGTTCGCCGGCGCGAAGTTCCACGCCGTGTCGCCGCGGATGTTCGAGATGGCGGCCAAGGCCCCGAATCCCGATGCCGCTGGCATGTTGAGGGAGCGCTCCGGCGTCGGTGAGCTCCAGGTCGCCGTGCAGGAACTGGTCGTCGGCCGGTCCCTGATGCTGGCCGAGGCCAACGCCCTGCGCACGCTGACCACCGCCATCGGCGAGGTCGAGGTCCGGCTGCGGGCGTCGGCCCGGGCCCTGGACACCGGTCATGACGAGGCCGACGCGCTGCGGGCCCGTCGCGACCGGCTGGCCGCCGACCGCAAGTCGTCCACCCGCAGCTGGCAGGTCAAGCTGCGCACCGAGATCCAGCGGGCGCGGCTGGAGTCGTTGCACGAGGTCAGCCGGCAGATCCGGGACGCCCAGTCCTGGTTCCGACAGGCCATCGACGCTGCCGACCGGGATGCCCTGGCCGCGCTGCCCCAACAGCTGGACGCCGCGCTCCAGGTGATCTCCGCGCGGGTCAACGCCGTGCTCGCCGACCGGCTCGGGCGAGCTGCCGACGCCGCGCTGACCGAGCTGTTCGCCGCCGAGGAGCTGGCCGTGATCCGGGCCCAGTTCGCCCGCGGCGACCAACCGCCGGTGCTGCTGCGGGCCCCGGAGAAGCGGGCCGCCACCGCGGAGGACAAGCTGCTGGTGTTCATGGGCATCTCCGGCGGCATGGGCGCCGGCCGGATCGCCGCCCTGCCGCTGGCCGGCCTCGGCGTCGCCGCGTTGAACCCCATCGTGCTGCCCGTGACCATCGTGCTCGGTCTCGGGGCCGGCTACTGGATGGCCCGCACCCGCAAGCACCTCGCCGACAAGCAGCACATGCGGCAGTGGCTGTCCGACGCCCTCGCCGACGCCCGGTCCACCCTCGACCAGCTGGTGTCCGAGCAGCTCATCGACGCCGAGGGGCAGCTGTCGCTGGCCCTGGACGAGGCGCTGACCGGGCGTATCGAGGCGATAGAGGAGGAGCTTCGGGAGGTCGACAAGGCCCTCAAGCTGGACGCCGCCGAACGCTCCGCCCGGCAGCAGGCCGTCGCCCGGGAGCTGGCCGACGTCACCTCCGCCCGGGACCATGGCGAGGCCCTGCTGACCACCATGCGGCAGCTTCGGGACCGGGGCTGACTGGTTGTGGGAACCGATCCGCCCTAACGTGAGTCCAATCGGCACTAACCAGTGGAGACGGGGGTAGAGCGGTGTACATCGACAACAGCGGCGCCGACGGTCACGAGCTGAAGATCGAGGTCGACGGCCACGAGTACACCGAAGAGGCCACCGAGAGCCTGCACCACGACGGCACCATGGACACCGCCGACGTGGACGGGGACGACGGCGGGCACACCGCCTACACCGACACCGACCACGACGGCACCGCCGACCTCGCCACCCGGTACGACGCCGAGGGCCACGTCGTCGGCGAGTCCCACTACGACGCCGCCACCGGCCAGTGGAACCAGTCGGCTGGCTCGGCCAGCTCCGGCATGACCGTCGACACCGCCCAGGGCGAGCAGAACGTCGGGCCCGCCACCGCCGACACCGACGGCGACGGCACCAACGACACCGCCGTCGTGACCGACGCCGAGGGCAACACCTTCCTGTACACGGACACCAATGGCGACGGCAAAGCCGACTACGCCATGGAGATCGCCGCCAACGGCCAGGTCACCATCTCCGAGCACACCGGCGACCACCAGTGGACCCAGATCGAGCACGGCCACCTCGACGGCAGCGGCAATTACCAGAAGGACAGCGACGCCAGCAGCCTGCTCCAGTTCGGCGCCGACGACCAGTCCTGGGGCGGCGCCGAGCAGGCCAACGGCGAAGGCCTCGTGCGCACCGACCCCGCCACCGGCGAGTGGACCTGATCGAGCGCGACGGCCAAACGGACCTGATCGAGCGGCAACGCCGGCGGAGGCCAGCCCCCATTCATGGGCTGGCCCGCGGTCCGCACGGATTCCACGACCGACGGGCCTGACCCCAGGCACCTGCTGGGACCGATCCGCCGGTCGGCAGTGACGCTCGCCGCCTGGCACGGTCCTGCGCCGACAGTCACCGCCCAGCACCGACTCGCCGTGGCACCCGCCACTGATCCGCAGCCGCCCTTGCCACCAGAACTGATCCTCAGTCGCGCGTGCGGCCGACGGAAACCATCCCCCACCCGATCCCGGGGGGCGTCCCAGGCCCAGCCTATCGGCGGGAGGGGGTGGGCGAGGTGGGGGAAGATCGAGTTGTGGACAACTCGCGGGCTGTGGACAACCGGCGGACGCGGGTGAGTTGAGCCGATCGTGGGTAAGCATGGACACATCCCCGATACCATCAGGTGTCGGGGATGTCTCTTTTTCTGTCGGCATTTCACGGTAGTGATCCACGTGGTCCGTGATGGTCTGAACCAATGGGTTTTCCGAAACGATTCCGGAGTGACCGGGGTTACAGCGTGGAAGCGCTCTCAATGATCGGGTTTTGGGGTTCGGGCGTGCTCGAAAAGAGTGCTGAATCGATTCCTTGATCGCTTATGTGAGGTGGCTGACAGGTGAACGGTCGGCCACCGGTGTGTAACCCGGATACAGTTGGGCATCCCCTAAAACCTCACACCCGGACGCCGCCGGGTGTGGTTCCGCATTTCATGAGGACGCCGTCGTCTGCTTAGGGACAGCGGCGTCCCTGCGCTTTCGTCCGGCAGACCCCAGGGCAGGAGACGAGATGACCGCACTGACCATCCCCGGTCTCGACCAGGCACCGACCACCAACGCGCGGCTGCTGACCTGGGTGCAGGAGGTGGCGGAGGTGACCACGCCGGACCGGGTGGTCTGGGTGGACGGGTCCGAGGCGGAGTCGGAGCGCATCAACGCGGCCCTGGTCGAAGCGGGCACCTTCGTGCCGCTGAAGAAGAAGCCCAACTCCTACTGGGCGGCGTCGGATCCGACCGACGTGGCCCGGGTCGAGGAGCGCACCTTCATCTGTTCGGTCGAGCCGGCCGACGCGGGTCCGACCAACAACTGGATGGACCCGGCCGAGATGAAGGCCATCATGACCGAGCTCTACCGGGGCTGCATGCGCGGCCGCACGATGTACGTCATTCCGTTCTGCATGGGTCCGCTCGACGCCGAGAAACCCATGCTGGGCGTGGAGATCACCGATTCGGAATACGTCGTCGCCTCGATGCGCATCATGACCCGGATGGGCAGCAAGGCGCTGGCCCGCTTCACCGAGGACGCGGACTTCGTGGAGGCGCTGCATTCCGTTGGCGCGCCGCTGGAGCCGGGCCAGGACGACGTGCCGTGGCCGTGCAACGACACGAAGTACATCACGCAGTTCCCGGAAGAGCGGCGGATCTGGTCCTACGGCTCGGGCTACGGCGGCAACGCCCTGCTGGGCAAGAAGTGCTACTCGCTGCGCATCGCCTCGGTGATGGCCCGCGACGAGGGCTGGCTGGCCGAGCACATGCTGATCCTCAAGCTGATCTCGCCGGAGAACAAGGTCCACTACATCGCGGCCGCCTTCCCGTCGGCCTGCGGCAAGACCAACCTGGCCATGCTGGAGCCGACCATCCCGGGCTGGAAGGTCGAGACCCTCGGCGACGACATCGCCTGGATGCGCTTCGGCGAGGACGGCCGGCTGTATGCGGTGAACCCGGAGTACGGCTTCTTCGGTGTCGCTCCGGGCACCGACTACCACACCAACCCGAACGCCATGCGCACCATCGAGCAGGGCAACTCGGTGTTCACCAACGTCGCGCTGACCGATGACGGCGACATCTGGTGGGAGGGCATGGGCGAGAAGCCCGCGCACCTCACCTCCTGGAAGAAGCAGGACTGGACGCCGGAGTCGACGGAGCTGTCCTCGCACCCGAACTCCCGCTACTGCACGCCGATGCAGCAGTGCCCGATCTTGGCCCCGGAATGGGACGACCCCAAGGGCGTGCCGATCTCGGCGATCTTCTTCGGCGGCCGTCGCGCCACCACGGTGCCGCTGGTCACCGAGTCCCGCGACTGGCAGCACGGCGTGTTCATGGGCGCGACGCTGTCCAGCGAAACGACGGCCGCGGCAGTCGGCCAGGTCGGTGTGGTGCGCCGCGACCCGATGGCGATGCTGCCGTTCATCGGCTACCACGCCGGTGACTACTTCAACCACTGGATCCAGCTGGGCAAGAACGCCAACGCGGAGAAGCTGCCCAAGATTTTCTACGTGAACTGGTTCCGTCGCGGGGCGGACAAGAGCTTCCTGTGGCCGGGCTTCGGCGAGAACAGCCGCGTGCTGAAGTGGGCCATCGAGCGCATCGAGGGCAAGGCCGCCGCCGAGGAGACGGCCATCGGCCACGTGCCGACGCCGGCCGACCTCGACCTGGCCGGCCTGGACGCGCCGGCCGAGGCCATCGCCGAGGCGCTGGCCTTCGACGCCGACGAGTGGCGGGCCGAGCTGCCGCTGATCGAGCAGTGGTTCGACAAGATCGGCGACAAGTTGCCCACCTCGCTGCGTGACGAGTTCGAGGCGCTGAAGCAGCGCCTGGGCTGATCTATCTGGGAAGACTTCGGCCGGCAGGGTCTCGATGACGTGGCCCTGCCGGCCGTTTCGTGTCTTCGCCGCTCGCCCGGACGAGTGAGCAACCGGACAACGGGGTTCGGCGTCCTCCTCAACGAAAGAGGAGGTGTGTCACGTGATTTTCGCGGCGTTGGCGATGCTGGTGCTCGCGGCGATCGCCCTACCCATGGCGACCATCGCGCTGACCAGATCCGCCCACAAGACCACGGCCGCCGACGGGGAACCGCCGGCGACCACGGATCAGCACGACAGCGACCCGGCCGCGGCCCGCTAGCGCTCAGCTCGGCAACGGGCCGTTGCCGATGTGCTCGAGGCGGGTGCCGACCGGACGGGCGGCCTCGGCGTAGCAGATGAGATTGGTGTAGCCCTGCGCCCAGGCCTGCCGGGTGTCGGGGGCCCGCCAGGTGTAGGTGATGTCGGTCCGAGACGCCGTGCCCAGGTAGCTGACCAGCTCCTGCGAGCAGCGGTCGCGGGCGACCTGGTTGATCACGTCGGTGGCCGGCATCGGATCGGTGGACCGGCCCAGCGCCTGCACGCCCGGCAGGGCCTCGCCCAGGTGTGGCTTGTCGCAGGAGCCGAACTGCAGGGTCTGGCTGTGCGAGGGCGAACTGACCGTGCACGTCTGGTACTTGTCGAAACCGGCGCCGGCCAGGGCGCGCCGCAGCGAGCCGGTGATGGTCAGCGGGTTGCCGGCCGAGTCGATCTGGGTGGCCGCGCACACCAGCCACCGCTCGCCCTGCGTCCAAGCGTCGGCCTGCGGCCAGAACGCCCAGGCCTGGATGTCGGTGGCATCGGCGTCCTTGCCGCCCACGAAGTCGGCGAGCGCGTCCCGGCACTGCGGCAGCGTCGACCTGGTCATCGTGGTGTCGTCGGGCAGCGCGCTGGGCAGCCCGTCCGGCAGGTCGCCGACCAGGGTCACCTCGCCCTGGTGCGGCTGGGTGCACGCGATGGTCTTGTGATCGGCGTCGATGCAGTCGCCGACGGCCGGCAGCGCGTCGTGGTTGACGCCGCCGCTGTCCACCCGCGGCATCGGCAGCGGGGCGTCACCGGCCGCGTTGTCCGGTGAACTCGGTGTGACCGACAGTGCCTCGGACAGGTCCATGGTCGGTCTGCCGCAGGCCGCCACCATGCCAACAAATGCCAGCACGATGACCGCCAACCAGCCCTGCCGCACCATCGACCTCCTCGTCCATTCGGCTATCCGGCCGTACGACCGTACCGGCTCAACCGGACCCCAACCTGGCAATGACCTGAGGGATGCTCCGACGCTGCCGTGGCGGGCAAGCATCCCCCAGATCGACTACCCACGGTCAGCTCAAAGCATTCGCGGCGGCCGTGACCAATGCGACGGTCTGGGTGGTGATGGCGGTCCGCCGGGCCTCGAACGCCGGGTCGGTCAGCGCCGTCGTGCCGGCCGGGTCGCCCAGCACCGGGGTGTGCAGGTGGCCGCCGCGCACGGCGGTCGCGCCCAGGCCCAGCCGCACCCGGTTGGACCGGTACATGCTCTCGTTGGACAGGTAGTCACCGCCGCCGCCCTGCGCGGCGATCTCGCCCGGCTTCGGCGCGTCGGTGCGGCAGACCTGCTGGCCGGTGCCCGGATGGCTGCTGTCCGACCAGACGCAGAACAGCAGGTCGAAGTTGACCGGGTAGCTGCCGGTCGGGGTGGCCTGCATCTGCTGGTACGGCAGCGTGGTCTCGATGAACTGGTCGGCCGGCTGGGGCCAGCCGGCGGCCGCCGGGACCGGGCCGGTGGAGCTGGCGTCCAGGTTGTCGGGGAAGCCGCCACGCCAGTCGCCGGCCCAGCGCTCGATGTCGAACTGGCCGGGGCGGCCCTGGCTGATGGTCATGATCATGTCCGGCCGGTGGGCGCCGTCCTTGATCGCCGTGCCGTAAGCCGCTTCGACGATGCCCTGGTCGAAGTAGCTCCAGACGACCGGGAAGCTGACCGCCTGGACCACGGCCGGCCCGCTGGGCGTGGTGATGGTCAGGCCGTCCAGCTGGAGCGCGGCCGCGCCGGCCGGGTTGGAGATGCGCACCCCGGCGCCGTCCAGCTCGAACGGGTCGAAGCCGCTGACCATGATCTTCTTGACGCCGGCGCCGGCCGGCAGCCGGTCCGTGTCGAGGCCGCGGGAGCCGTGGTCGAGGGCGGTGAGCAGGGCCGTGCGGTCGGTCGCCGACACCGTGAACTTGGGCTGCCACTGTCGCAGCGCCTTGCTCATCTCAAGGCGGGCCCAGTACAGCGGGCGGTCGTCGTGCTGGTCATCGGTGCCCATGCCGGGGCGGCGGCCCTGGGCGCGGTCGACGGCGGTCTGCCAGAGGTTGTCCCCGGCCGCGGTCACCAGCAGCCGGGCGGCCGAGGTGGACTTGGCCGCGCACAGCTTCTGGGTGAAGTCGGCGACCAGCGGGTCGAAGCCGGCCTGGGTGACCAGGGTCGGCCCGACGGCGGGGCCACCGGCCGGCATGGTCGCGGCCAGCCGCTGCTCCTCCACGGTGAGCTGGGCGTTCGGGTTGAGGCACTGGGCGTCCGGTGCGGCCTGGGCGACCGCCGGGCTCAGCAGGGTGAGCGCCAGGACCGCCGGGGCCAGGATGTGAACTTTCTTCGTAATCGCCACCTGAACGAGTGTTGTGCATCCGTGCGTAGAGCAACACGGCAAGTAGTCGGTTTTCGCGCGGAGGGTCAAAGCCGATGGCACGCAGAGGCATGGCCGGGGACGTGGCGATCGTCGGCGCGGCGGTGCTGGTCGCGGCCGGTGTGCTGGTCGCGGTGGCCACGCCCAATGCCAAGGTGCAAGCGTTTGCCAACCAGCTGACCGGCGGCGACGACGCGCCCGCGGTGGCGCTGCCCGGCCCGCCCCCGCCGGCCTCGACCGGGTCAGCGGTGCCGACCACCACCGTACGGGCGCAGATCGTCGTGCAGACCGACGCCACCGGACGGGTCGTCGGCATGCAGCCGCGGACCCCGCTGCCCTCGACCGCCGGCAGCTCCCCGGTGCCGGCCGCCCAGTCCCACCTGGCCGACATCGCCCAGGTCTGGCAGGTCGACCCGGCCTCGCTGCGGGTCGCCGACGTGCGGCCGGTGCCGTTCGGCACGGTCGTGCGCTACCAGCAGACCATCGGCGGTGTGCCGGTGTTCGGCGGCCAGATCGTCGAGGCCCTGACCAAGGACGGCTCGCTGGTCAGCGCGGTCGGCAAGACCACGAAAGCTCGGTCCGGTGGCTTCCCGACCGACCAGTCGCAGACCGTGCGGGCCGCCGGCCAGAAGGCGGTGTCCGCGACCGCCGACGCCAAGAAGCTGGCGGCCAAGGACCTGAGCGTGCAGGCCACCGACCAGTACTGGTGGGATCCGACGCTGGGCGGCGTGACGACCGGCAAGGCCGTGGCCAAGCCGGTCTACGTGGTGCACATCCGCGGCACCAGGGCCGACCAACAGTGGTCCATGGTTGTCGGCGCGGCCGCCACCGACGTGGTGCAGTCCTGGTCGGAGACCAGGGAGGCGACCAACCGGGACGTCTGCGACGCCCGCCGGCAGCTGGTCAGCGGCAGCCAGGGCTCGGTCCGCTGCGGCACGTCGTTCCCGCTGGTCCGCACCGAGCAGGGCGGCGCAGGAGTCGGCGACGTCGGCAATGTGTTCAAGTTCTTCGGCGACGCCCAGAACTTCTACGCCCGGTTCACCGGCCTCGACCTGACCTCGCTGATCGGCGCGGACTACGGCGACGGCACCGGCAAGGCCATCCGCGGCACGGTGCGGATCTGCATGGTCGGCGAACGCTGCCCGTTCCTCAACGCGTTCTGGGACGGCGAGCAGATGGCCTTCGGCGAGGGCGTGACCACCGAGGACATCACCGGCCACGAGCTCACCCACGGCGTCACCCAGCACACCTCCGGCCTGCAAGGCGGCCAGGCTGACGCCATCAACGAGGGCATGTCCGACGTGTTCGGCAAGTTCATCGGCATCACCTCGGCGGATCCCAACGACGCCGGTGCCAACCGCTGGTCCATCGGCGCCGGCTCGGCCATCGGCACCATCCGGGACATGCGCAACCCCAACCGGTTCCAGCAGCCGGACCGGGTCAACGGCGCGTTCTGGGTGACCGACAACCCCGACCCGCACGCCAACGACGGCGTGGTCAACAAGACGGCGTTCCTGATCACCGACGGCGCCGCCTTCAACGGCCGGACCGTGCGCGGGCTTGGTGTGGCCAAGGCCGTGCAGGTGTGGTTCGGGGTGGAGAACCTGCTCACGCCGCGGTCCACGTTCCAGGATCTGGGCAACGCGCTGACCACGTCCTGCCAGGCCAACCTGGCCGCGGGCGTCACCGGCCTCACCCAGGACGACTGCGCCCAGGTCGCCAACGCCGTCTCGGCCACTCAGCTGGACCAGGCGCCGCGCTGACCTGAGCACTCGTACGGTCACAATTCAGACACCTGATCACCTGATCGGGGCGGGCACGATCATCCCGGCTTAACATCCGCTTCATTCGCGACGCCGGGAGGAAGTCATGTCGAACGAACCGCCACCGCGGCGGTGGAACCCGTGGAACCTGTTGCTGCTGGTCCCGCTGCTGATGCTGATCACGCCGTGGTTCAACTTCGACGGGCCCCGGGTGTTCGGCCTGCCGTTCTTCTACTGGTACCAGTTCCTGTTCGTGCCGGTCGGCGTGATCTGCGTCGGCGTGGTCTACGCCAAGAGCCGGGGTGAGCGCCGGTGACCACCTCGCAGATCGTGCAGCTCGTCGTCTTCCTGGTGCTGTTCGTGCTGGTCGCGGTGATGGGCTTCCTGGCCTCGCGCTGGCAGGCCGGCACCACGCTGGACCACCTGGACGAGTGGGGCCTGGGCGGCCGCAAGTTCGGCTCCTGGATCACCTGGTTCCTGGTCGGCGGCGACCTCTACACCGCGTACACCTTCGTGGCGGTGCCCGCGCTGATCTTCGGCGCCGGCGCGCTCGGTTTCTACGCGCTGCCCTACACCGTGGTGCTCTACCCGATCGTCTTCCTGCCGTTGCAGCGGATGTGGTCGGTGTCCCGGATGCACGGCTACGTCACGCCGGCCGACTTCGTGCGCGGCCGCTACGGCTCCTCGCTGCTGGCCCTGCTGATCGCCATCACCGGCATCGTCGCCACCATGCCCTACATCGCGCTGCAGCTGGTCGGCCTGGAGTCGGTGCTGCGGACCATGGGCATCAACGGCAGCGGGCTGCTCGGCCACCTGCCGCTGTTCATCGCCTTCGTCATCCTGGCGCTCTACACCTACCAGTCCGGCCTGCGGGCCCCGGCGCTGATCGCCTTCGTCAAGGACGCGCTGATCTACCTGGTGATCATCGTGGCGATCATCTACCTGCCGGCCAAGCTCGGCGGCTGGAGCCACATCTTCGACCAGGCGGCCAGCACCCTGGCCAAGCCCAGCCCGACCACCGGCAAGCCGGCCGGCTCGATCATCCTCGGGCCCACCAACCAGCTGCAGTACGCGACGCTGGCCCTGGGCTCCGCGCTGGCGCTGTTCCTGTACCCGCACTCGGTGACCGGCATCCTGGCCTCCAAGAGCCGCACCGTGATCAAGAAGAACATGGTCGCGCTGCCGGCCTACTCCCTGGTGCTGGGCCTGCTGGCGCTGCTGGGCTACGTGGCCCTGGTGTCCGGGGCCAAGCCGATCGTCAACCAGGCCACCGGCAAGCCCGACTCCAACACCATCGTGCCGGTGCTGTTCGGCCAGCAGTTCCCGGCCTGGTTCGCCGGCATCGCCTTCGCCGCCATCGGCATCGGCGCGCTGGTGCCGGCCGCGATCATGTCCATTGCCGCGGCCAACCTGTGGACCCGCAACATCTACAAGGAGTACTTCAAGCGGGACGCCACCCCCAAGCAGGAGGCCACCCAGGCCAAGCTGGCCTCGCTGGTGGTCAAGTTCGGCGCGGTGGCCTTCGTGCTGTTCGTGGACCCGCAGTTCTCCATCGACCTGCAGCTGATCGGCGGCGTGATCATCCTGCAGACCCTGCCGGCCGTGGCCATCGCGCTGTACACGCGCTGGCTGCACCGCTGGGGCCTGGTCGCCGGCTGGATCGTCGGCATGGGCTGGGGCCTGTACCTGCTGTACACGATTCCCAATCCCGCCAACGGCCACCTGCACTTCGGCGGCTCGGCGCTGGCCCTGGGCAACCTGTCCCTGTTCGGCTGGCACCCCTTCGCCGGCTCCGCCGTGCAGATCTACGTCGGCGCCGTCGCCCTGGTCGCCAACCTGGTGGTCGCGGTGGTCGTCACCCTGATTGCCCGCCAGGCCAAGTGGTTCAACGGCGTGGACGCCACCAACCGTGACGACTACGACGCCGACGACGGCCACCCGAAGCTGAAGGAGATCGCCGTCCACTGAGTCGGCGTTACCGCTTTCCGTTTGGAAGGGACCATTCCTCTCGTTGGATGCGAGGAATGGTCCCTTCACTGCGTCAGGTCATCGGGAACAGCCGGGTCATGAAGGCGTCCCAGAGCGGGGCGGGCAGGGTCCGGTAGAGCAGCGGCAGCACCCGGGCCGCCGGGCCGATCTTGTAGCGGGCCTTGGGGTTTCGCGCCGTCACGGCCCGCAGCACGACCTTCGCCACCCGCTCCGGCGTGGTCATACCGGGCGCGCCGGGACGGGTGTAGCGGACCATGCGCTCGTGGTGGTTGGCGCGGAACTTCTCGTACGGGCCAGCGGTTTCCGGCCAGGTCGAGGCCTGGGTCGCGGCGAACGCGGACACCACGCCGCCGGGTTCCAGCAGCGACACCCGCACGCCGAACCGGCGCACTTCCATCCGCAGCGCGTCGGACAGCGCCTCCAACGACCACTTCGTCATGTCGTACGCGGCCGAGGCCGGCACCCCGATCAGCCCGCCGGCCGAGCCGATGTTGACGATCACGCCCCGGCCGCGCTCGCGCATCGCCGGCAGCACCAGCTGGCAGAGCCGGACCGCGCCGAAGACGTTGGTCTCGAACTGGGCCCGCAGCCGGTCCAGCGACACCTCCTCGACCGGGCCGGCCTGGGCGTAGCCGGCGTTGTTGACCAGTGCGTCGAGCGCCCCGACGGTGTCGACGGCGGCCAGCCGGGACTGCTCGTCGGTCACGTCCAGCTCGACCAGGCGGCAGCCCTCGGCGGCCAGGTCGGCGATGGTGTCGATGTTGCGGGCGGACGCCCAGACCGGCAGGCCCGCCCGGGCCAGGGCGATCGCGCTGGCCCGGCCCACGCCGGTCGAGCAGCCGGTGATCAGAACGGCCATGTCTCCCCCTTACTAAATGCTCAGTAAGTGCGACCGTAGGCCCTTACTGAATGTTCAGCAAGTAGGCTGTCCGGGTGGCCGACACCAAGCAGCGCATCCAGGACGTGGCCCGCGAACTGTTCGCGCGGCAGGGCTACACCGGCACCTCGATGGCCGACATCGCCGGCCGACTGTCGATCACCCCGGCCGCGCTCTACTACCACTACAAGTCCAAGGCCGACGTGCTCGACGCGTTGCTGGCCGAGCCCCTCGCCGCCTACGCCGAGCTGGCGAAGAACGCCGCCGAGCTGGCGCCCGCCGAGCTGCTCGCGGCGTTTGTCGACTTCACCGCACGGGCGCACACCGTGATCCCCGTGGTCACCAGCGATCCGGCCGTGCGGGATCTGCTCGACGAGCGCTTCCCCAGCCAGCCGGCCGACATGATGGCAGCGGTGATCGCCGCCCTCGCCGGCCCGGCCCCGGACCGCGCGGCGCTGATCCGCGCCCACGCCGCGTTCGCCGTCGTCAAGGAAGCGACCACGGCCGTGCTGGCCGAGCGCAGCCTGGAATCCACCGACCGCAAGGAGATCCTGGCTGCGGCGCGCCGGGTGCTCGACGCCTAGAGCACCAGGGCGGCGGCTCCGACCAGTCCGGAGTCGTCGCGTTCGGCGCGCACCACCCGCAAGCCCTTCAGGAACGACAGGCCGGCGTGCACCTTCAACGTCCGCCGGATCGGGTCGAACAGCAGGTCGCCGGTTTTCGAGATGCCGCCGCCGATGACCGCGAGGTCCAGGTCGCAGATCGCTGCCGCCGCGGCGATCGCCAGGCCCACGGCCTTGCCGCCGCGTTCGAATGCCGCTGCGGCAACGGGGTCGCCGGCGCGGGCGGAGCGTTCCAACTCGATGGCGTCGGCCCCGGACCAGCCCTGTTCACGGGCCCAGCGCACCATGTTCGGCCCGCCGGCCACGGTCTCCACGCAGCCCCGGCCGCCGCAGGTGCACGGCCAGCCGTCGGGCTCGGCGACCACGTGGCCGATGTGCCCGGCGTTGCCGGTCCGCCCGCCGAACGGTTTGCCGTCGAGCACGAGCCCGCCGCCGACACCGGTCGACACCACCATGCCGATCATGAACCGGCTGCCGCGGCCGGCCCCGAGCCAGTGCTCCCCCAGCGCGATGCACAGGCCGTCCCCGGCCAGCGACACGGGAACGCCGGGAAGCAGGGACTGAACCCGGTCGCGCAGCGGAAAGGCCTGCCAGCCATTGATGTTGATGGGGCTGACGGTGCCGGCGTCGGCGTCGACGGGACCGGCGGAGCCGATGCCGACGGCCCGGATATCGATGTCACTGGGCACCGTGCCGTCCAGCACCTCGGCGACCAGGCCGGCGACGGCCTGCCAGGCCAGCTCGGCGTCGTGCGCGGGGGTGGGCCGCACGGCGCGGCGCAGCACGGCGCCGCGCGAGTCGACGAGCCCAGCGGCGATCTTGGTGCCGCCCACGTCGAGCGCCAGCACGTGGTCGGTCACCGGTGTTCCTCCCTACGCCTTGACTGCTCCGGCCATGCTAAAGCCGCCGCCGAGCCACCGGGACACCACCAGATACAGCGCCAGCACCGGCGTGGTGTAGAGGATCGAGTAGGCGGCCAGCTGCCCGTAGGCGACCAGGCCGTTCTGGCCGAAGAACGAGTAGATGTTCACCGAGGCCGGCGTCTTGTCCGGATCCAGCAGCACGAACGGCACGAAGAAGTTGCCCCACGCCTGGATGAAGGTGAAGATCCCGACCACGGCCACGCCCGGCGCCATCAGCGGCAGCACGATGGACCGCAGCGCCTGCATCGACGAGGCCCCGTCCACCCAGGCCGCCTCCTCCAGGCTGACCGGGATGCCGTCCATGAAGTTCTTGCACATCCAGATGGCCATCGGAAGCGCCGTGGCGGCAAGGAAAACCGTGGTCCCCCACAGCGAGTCCACCAGTTCCAGCCGCACGAACAGGCCGTACACCGGCACCATGATCGCGGTCACCGGCAGCCCGGTGGCGAAAAGGATCGTGTACAGGAACGGCCGCCGGAACCGGAGCTGGTAGCGGGACAGCGGATACGCCGCCAGCACGGCCACGATGATCACGATGATCGCCGCGCCACCGCTGATGAACAGGCCGTTCATCAGCGGCCGGCCACCGACGTCCCAGTTCAGGATGTGGCCGAAGTTGTCCAGGGTGAACTGGCCGGGCAGCTTCGCGGCGACCCCGCCGCGGGCGTCGAACGACGCCGTCAGCAGCCACAGCAGCGGCGCCACGAACAGCACGGCGACGACCAGCAGCACCAGGTTGACCACCAGGCGGGGCCCACGCATTCAGACCTCCGCCTTCAGGCTGCGGATGTAGACCAGGGAGAACACCGCGCCGAGGACCAGCAGCACCAGCGCGATCGCCGTGCCGTAGCCGATCTGGCCGAACTTGAACGCCTGCTCGTACATCAGCAGCGGCAGCGTCTGGGTCTTGTTGTCGGGCCCGCCCGCGGTCAGCACGTAGATCAGGCCGAACACGCCGAGGGTCTGCAGGGTGATCAGCATCAGGTTGGTGACCACGGTCCGGCGGATCACCGGTAGGACCACGTGCCAGAACCGGCGCACCGGCCCGGCCCCGTCCACCTCGGCCGCCTCGACCAGATCACTGGGCACCTCGGACAGCGCCGCCTGGTAGACGAGCATGGAGAACGCCGTGCCGCGCCAGATGTTGGCCAGCACCACGGCCAGCATCGGCGCGGTGTAGAGCCAGTTCTGGCTCATGCCGAACCAGCCGAGCACCTCGTTGAGCGTGCCCTGCGCGTTGAGGAAGGCGTAGATGGCAAACGCGGCAACGACTTCCGGCAGCACCCAGGCCGCGACCACCACCGTGCCGACGATGCCCCGCAGCAGCTTTCCCTTGTGCTGCATGAAAACCGCCAGCAGGATGCCCAGGCCGTTCTGCCCGACCACCGCCGAGAGCAGCACAAAAACCACCGTCAGCCACAGCGAGGCGGCCACGTCCGGGCTGGTGAACGCCGTGGTGAAGTTGTCGAGGCCGACGAACCGGGGCCGCCGGGCCGCGATCCCGCTCAGCGCGGAGTTGGTGAACGCCGCGTAGAAACACCACAGGATCGGGCCGGCGACGAACAGTCCGAGCAGGACGATCGACGGGGCGAGCGGCGGCAGCCACACCCCGACTCGGGGGGAGCGCCTCAACCGGTCTTCACCTTGTCCGAGCCGACCGCCTTGGCCACGTCCTTGGCCCACTGCTGGGCCGCCTGCGCCGGATCGCCGCCGTTGACCACGGAGTCACCGGCCACGTCCATCGCGTTGGACACCTGCGGGTACTCGGCCAGCGTCGGCCGGTACCGGGTGAACGAGACCAGGCTGCTCCAGAACGGCTCGGTCGGGTCCGACTTGGCCAGCCGCGGATCGGACTTCACGTCCTCCCGCACCGGCAGCCACGAGCAGGCCACGTCGATCGACGCCGAGTTCTCCTTGTTCAGCGCGGTCTGGATGAACTTCATGGACGCGTCGGCGTTGCCGGTGGAGGCCCCGACCGCCAGCGTCCAGCCGCCGGACAGCGTCACCTTGCCGGGCGCCTGGCCGTTCTGGGTGGGGAACGTGGTGGTGCCCAGGGTCTTGGACCAGTCCGGCCACGGCGCGACGCCGCCGTCCTGCCAGTACCGGGCGTACCAGCCGCCGTCCATCATGAAGCCGATCTTGCCCTGGGACATCAGCAGCGGCATCTGGGTCTGCGCCCACTGCGTGTCCTCGGCCTGGGCCGGGGTCTGGGCCAGGCCCTCCTTCATCACCGTCTGCACGTAGCCGAGCGCGTCCTGGAACCCCTTGCTGGGCGCGACCCACTTGCCGGCCTGCTCGTCGTAGAGGTTCTTGGTGTCGGTGCCGTAGACCAGCATCTCCAGCGTCTGCATGGACATCGCCTCGGCCGCCGGCTTGCCCAGCGGCAGGTACATCGGCTCCACGCCCGGCTGGGTCTGCTTGATCTTGCGGGCCGCGTCCAGCACGTCGTTCCAGGTCTTGGGCTGCCAGTCGGTGGGCAGCCCGGCCTTGGCGAAGATGTCCTTGTTGAACCACAGGCCACGCGAGTCGGTGCCCATCGGCACCGCGTAGGTCTTGCCGTCCACCGCCTTGCCGGCCTGCTTGGTGGTCGGGATGAACTGGCTGTTCCAGTCCGACCACTTGGCCAGGTAGTCGTCGATGGGCAGCAGGTAGCCGGCGGCGGCGTCCGCGTTGACGTTGAAGCTGTCCTCGAACAGCACGTCCGGCGCGGTCGACGGGGACCGCTGCATCAGCTGCACCTTGGCCAGGTAGTCGCTGTCCAGGCTGGACACCGGGGTGAGCTGGGCGGTGATGCCCGGATTGGCCGCCTCGAACTGCTTCTTCACCTCCTTCATGAAGGTGTCCATCTGCGGGAAGTCGCTGTAGTTGCGGTAGATGACCTTGATCGTCTTGGCGTCCCCGCTGGCCGAGGCCCCGCCACCGCCGCAGGCGGCCAGTGGCAGGGTCAGCGCGGCGACGGCCAGACCTGCGGCGACGGTACGTGCCCGCATGGGCGCCTCCCCTTGGTCGACTGCGACGTGGACCACAGGGGGCGACCGTAAATCTGGTGATCGAACAAAGTCAACGCACCGTCGTGACTTGGCCGCAGTTCGTGACAGGAATGGACATTGTCACGCGTTGTCGCCGGTCGGGTTGAGCACGCGGGCCAGGAACGTCCTGGTCCGCTCCTGGGTCGGCGCGCCGATGACCTGCTCCGGCGGGCCCTGCTCGACCACCACGCCGCCGTCCATGAACAGCACCGTGTCGGCGACCTCGCGGGCGAACTGCATCTCGTGCGTCACCACGAGCATCGTCATGCCCTCGCCGGCCAGCGTCCGCATCACGCCCAGCACGTCGCCGACCAGCTCCGGGTCCAGCGCCGAGGTCGGCTCGTCGAACAGCATCACCTGCGGGTCCATGGACAGCGCGCGGGCGATCGCCGCCCGCTGCTGCTGGCCGCCGGACAGCTGCGCGGGCATCGACTGCTCGCGACCGGCCAGGCCGACCTTGTCCAGGTTCTGCCGGGCGATGCGCTCGGCCTCCTCCCGGCCGCGGCGCAACACCTTGCGCTGCGCGATGGTCAGGTTGTCCAACACGGTGAGGTGGTTGAACAGGTTGAAACCCTGGAACACCATGCCCAGGCTGCGCCGGGCCTTGTCGATGTCCACGTCCGGATCGGTCAGCTCGGTGCCGTCGACCACGACCTTGCCGGAATCGGGCTGCTCCAACAGGTTCACGCAGCGCAGCAGCGTCGACTTGCCCGAGCCGGACGGCCCGATGATGCACACGACATCGCCGCGGGCCACCGTCAGGTCGATGCCGCGCAGCACCTCCAGCGAGCCGAAAGCCTTGCGCAGCCCGGAAATCTCGACGACGGTCTCGCTCACGTCAGCACCTCCAGGCCGCGCTTGGACTTGCCGCCGGTGCGCCGCTCCAGATAGCGGGACAGGTAGGACAGCGGGATCGTCAGAATCAGGTAGCACAGGCCGGCGACGATCAGCGGCGTCATCGACTGCACCGTGTTCATCGCGTCCCGGCCGTACTTGGTCAGCTCGTACTCGGTGCCGGTCAGACCGAGCAGGTAGACCAGCGAGGAATCCTTGGCCAGCAGGATCAACTCGTTGGTCAGCGGCGGCAGCACGATCCGGAAGGCCTGCGGGATGATGATCGACACCATCGCCCGGGCCTGCGACATGCCCAGCGAGCGGGCCGCCTCCAGCTGCCCCTTCGGCACGGCCTGGATGCCGGCGCGGATCGTCTCGGCCATGTAG
Source organism: Kutzneria sp. CA-103260 (assembly GCF_018263855.1). Taxonomy (GTDB): domain Bacteria; phylum Actinomycetota; class Actinomycetes; order Mycobacteriales; family Pseudonocardiaceae; genus Kutzneria. The sequence continues at coordinate 8,908,800 of NZ_CP073318.1, forward strand.
GCGGCCCCGACCAGACCCAACGCCACCACCACCGTGCTCAGCGTGGTGAACCGGATGTGGAAGGCGATCGGCACGCCGAAGCCGAAGGCCAGGAACACCAGAAGCGCCGGCACACCACGGAAGAACTCGATGTAGACGGTGGCGATCCAGCGGTAGGGCGGCACCGAGGACAGGCGCATCAGGGCCAGCGCCAGACCGAGGACCAGACCGAACGCGAAGCCCAGCACCGTGTACTTGATGGTGTTGACCAGCGCCACCGACAACACGTCCGGGAACAGCTGGCGGGCCGCGTCCAGGTCGAAGAAGCCGCGCTGGATGTCGCCCCAGTTGGCGGCGAACGCCACCACCAGGACGACAACCACGAGCACGCCGTACTGCACGCCGCGGATCGCCGTCCGCCGCTGCCGACGGGTCAGCGCCACCGCCTCAGCCCTTGCTGGTCGTGGTCGGAGCCGCCGAGGTGGAGTCGCCCGGCTGCCAGGCCGGCTTCTTGCCGAACCACTTCTCGTACGCCGCCGCGTACGTGCCGTCGCCGGCCGAGGCCTTGATCGCGTCGTTGAGCACCTTGAGCAGCGCGGAGTTGCCCTTCTTCACGCCGAAGCCGTACTGCTCGTTGGTGTTGAACTCGGCGCTGACCTGGGTGTCCGGGTTCTTCTTGGCGTAGTCGTAGAGGATGCCGTTGTCGTTGACGGACGCGTCCACCTGGCCGGTCTTGACCGCCGCCTCCAGCAGCGCCGAGTCCTCGAACGCCACCGCGGTGATGGAGCCGCCGTTCTTGGCGTTCCAGCCCTTGATGTAGGACTCGCCGGTGGTGCCGGACTGCACGCCCACCTTCTTGCCGGCCAGCGACTCCAGCGTCTTGTAGTCGTTGCCGGTCTTGGTCAGCAACGCCTGCGTGGCCGCGAAGTACGGGACGGTGAAGTCGAAGTTCTTGGCCCGGGTGTCGTTGATGGTGATCGCGCCGGCCACCACGTCGCACTGGTTGGAGTCCAGGTCGGTGCCGGACTGGATGCCGTCGAACGGCGTGTCCACGATCTGCTGCGGCACGTTCAGCTTCTTGGCCGCGAAGTCGACCACGTCCACGTCGAAACCGACCACCTTGTCGCCGTCCTTGTACTGGAACGGCACATACGGCAGGTGCGCGCAGGTGAGCAGCTTGCCCGACTGCACCAGCTGCACCCCGTCGGCGCCCGGTCCGGAGGCGGTCGTCGACTCGACGCACCCGCCGGCGACCAGCGCGACGGCGACCGCCGGGATCACGGTCCACACTTTCAGGCGGGTCACAACGTTCTCCCTCGTCCGGGTACTGGTTGATCGGCAATCCTGCCACCGGACGGGCCCGCTGCCCACTTGACCGGACGCGCGACCACCATTCGGAACACCCGTCGACCAGCAGCCGATGAACGACCTGGCCTGCTGGCCGTCAGAGCACCTTCGCCAGAAATGACCTGGTCCGCTCGTGCTGCGGATCGGTGATCACGTCGCGGGGCGAGCCCTGCTCCACCACGACACCGCCGTCCATGAACACGAGCGAGTCGCCGACCTCGCGCGCGAAGCCCATCTCGTGCGTGACCACCACCATGGTCATGCCGTCGGCGGCGAGCTGGCGCATCACCGCCAGCACGTCGCCGACCAGCTCCGGGTCCAGCGCCGAGGTCGGCTCGTCGAACAGCATCAGCTTGGGCCGCATGGCCAGCGCCCGGGCGATCGCCACCCGCTGCTGCTGGCCACCGGACAGCTGGCCCGGGTAGGCCCCGGCCTTCTCGGCCAACCCCACCTGGGCCAGCAGCTCCAGCGCCCGCTCCCGGGCCTGCGCCCGCGGCTCCCGCTTGACCTGCACCGGCGCCTCCATCACGTTCTCGGTCGCGGTCATGTGCGGGAACAGGTTGAAGCGCTGGAACACCATGCCGATCTCGCGCCGCTTGCGGGCCACCTCCTTGTCCGGCAGCTCGTAGAGCTTGTCGCCCTTCTGCCGGTAGCCGACCAGCTCGCCGTCCACCCACAGCCGGCCGGCGTTGATCTTCTCCAGGTGGTTGACGCAGCGCAGCAGCGTGGACTTGCCCGAGCCGGACGGGCCGATCACGCACATCACCTCGCCCGGCCGGACCTGCAGGTCGATGCCCTTGAGCACCTCGACCCGGCCGAAGCTCTTGTGCACGCCCTCGGCCCTGACCATCAGCTCACCACTCACCGCCCACCCCCTGTGCCCTCGCGAGTCCCGCTCTCGGGCAAGCGAAAAACCGGTTCATGACGTCCCGAGAGCGGGACTCGCGGGTCGTCGGCGGCCTCATCGGGGCACCGTCCCCCGCGCGAAGCGCTTCTCGATCCGGCCCTGGACCAGCGTCAGCACCGAGGTCAGCAGCAGGTACCAGATCGCCGCCACGATCAGCAGCGGAATGGTCTGGAAGTTGCGGGAGTAGATCTGCTGCACGGCCGTCATCAGCTCGAAGTAGGCGATCACCACCACCAGCGAGGTCGTCTTCAGCATGGAGATCGTCTCGTTGCCGGTGGGCGGGATGATCACCCGCATCGCCTGCGGCAGCACGATTCGCCGCAGGATCCTGGCCCTGGTCATGCCCAGCGCCTCGGCCGCCTCGGTCTGCCCGTGGTCCACCGACAGAATGCCGCCGCGCACGATCTCGGCCATGTACGCCGCCTCGTTCAGGCCCAGTCCCAGCAGGGCCGCGGTGAACGGGGCGATCAGCGAGTTCGTGTCCACGCTGACGAACGTCGGCCCGAACGGGATTCCCAAGCCCAGCCGGGGAAACAGCGCGCCCAGGTAGAACCAGAACAGCAGTTGCGTGATCACCGGCGTGCCGCGGAACAGCCAGATGTAGCCGGCGGCCGTCCACGACAGCAGCGGATTCGCCGACAGCCGCATCACCGCCAGCCCGATCCCGCCCGCGATGCCGATGGCCATCGACAGCGCGGTCAGGATCAGCGTGTTCTTCAAGCCGTTGAGGATGCTGTCGGTGGTCAGGTACTTGCCGACCACGTCCCAGTGGAAGTTCTCGTTGGTGACCAGGGTGTGCGCCAGCATCGCGGCCAGGACCAGGATGACCGCGGCCGCGAGCCAGCGGCCGGGATGGCGGACCGGCACCGCCTGAATCGGGTTCGACACGGCTGTCCTCAGCTGGACGTCGCCGGGTTCAGCTCGGACTTGGCCACCGCGCCCGCCCCGACGCCCCACTTGTCCAGGATCTTCTTGTACGTGCCGTCGTCGATCAGGGCCTGCACCGCGCCCTGCACCGCCTTGGCGAAGTCGCCCTTGTTCTTGGCCACGCCGATGCCGTAGGGGGCGTTCGCGTAGGACGCGCCGACCTTCGCCAGCTGGCCGTTGGTCTGCTTGACGGCGTAGTCCACCACCGGCGAGTCGGCCAGCATCGCGTCCGCGCGCTTGGAGGTCAGCGCCAGCGCCACGTCGGTCTGGGCCTGGAACTCGGAGATGGTGATCGCGCCCTTGCCGCCCTGGGTGCAGGTGGCCGAGCGGGTCGCCAGGTCGTCGGACTGGGTGGTGCCCTTCTGCACCGCCACCGTGTGGCCGCACAGGGTGTCCAGGGTCAGGCCGGCCGGATTGCCCTTGAGCACGGCCATCGAGGTGCCGGCGGTGAAGTAGCTGACCATGTCCACGGTCTGCAGCCGGTCGGCGTTCACGCTGAACGAGGACATCGCCAGCTCGAACTTGCCGGCCGACAGACCGGCCAGGATGCCGTCGAAGCTGGCCGCCTGGAAGTCCGCGGTCAGGCCCAGCTCCTGGGCGATCGCGTCGCCCAGGTCGATGTCCATGCCGACGGTCTTGTTGTTGTCGTCCACGAACTCGTTCGGCGCGTACGTGGTGTCGGTGCCGATGGTCAGCTTGCCGTCCTTGGCCACGTCGGCCGGCACCATCGCCGCCAGCGCCGCGTTCTTGCCCGGACCGCTCACCGCCGTCGACGACGTGCCGCCGGCGCTGCCCGTGTCGCCGCTGCCGTTGCCGGTCGCGCCGCAGCCGGCGGCGAGCAGCAGGACGATGGGCAGAGCCAGCGTGGCTCTCACTCCAGATCTGGACACGGCGTGCCTCCGCTCACTGTCGGTTTTGCCGCATCCTGTCACCCGATCGTGTGAGTTCCTAGAGCTTTCTGATCACGTTTTGTCACGGATCACTAAGAAATGTGGCGGAAATCTTACCTAGCGTGATGGTTCGGCGCTGCCCGTAGATACTGCGCGGCGTAGGCCCGCCACGGCCGCCAAGCCGCCGCGTGGCAGGTCAGCGCCGCGGACGTCGTCGGCAGGCCCGCCGCACCGGCGCCGCGCCGGACCGTCGGGTCGTCGGGCGTGAAGGCATCGGGATCACCGAGCGCTCGCATCGCGATCGTCTCGACGGCCATCGGTCCGATGCCGGGTAGCTGGGCCAGTTGGCCGCGGGCAGGCCCCCAGTCGCTGCCGAGGCCGACGTCGATCTCGTTGCGGGCCAGGGCATCGACCAGCGCCACGACTGTGTCGCGGCGGGCCTTGGGGATGGCCGGCGTGGCCGGATAGAGCGCGGTCACATCGGGGAAGACGTGGGTCAGCCCGCCGGCCGGATCGGCGATCGGCTCGCCGTGGGCGGTCACCAGGTCAACCGCCGCGGCGGTGGCCCGGCGGCCCAGCACCGCCCGCACCGCGAGCTCGTCGCCGCACACCGTGCGTGGCACCCGGCGACCAGGCTCCTTGTCCACCAACGGCTCGAGTGCGGGATCGGCGCGCAGCACGTCGTCCACCGCGACCGGATCGGCGTCCAGGTCGAGCAGCCAGCGGCAGCGGGTGATCGCGGTCGACAGGTCCCGCAGATCGGTCAGCGTCAGCCGGCAGTCGATGTGGTCGGGCAGCGGCCGCAGCGCGACTACGCCGTAGCCGTGCGGCAGGCGCAGCGTCCGGCGGTAGGCGCCGTCGCGCCATTCCTCGACGCCGGGGATCGCGTCGGCCACCAGCTGACCGAACAGATCGTCGACGCACAACGGCTTGCGGAACGGCAGCCGCACGGCCAGCGCGCCGGCGGCGACCGACGTCGCTCGCTTGGCGGCCCGCGTGCGGAGCTCGCTCGGGGTGCGGCCGAAGACCTCGCGCACGGTGTCGTTGAAGGTCCGCACGCTGGAAAACCCCGCCGCGAAAGCGACATCGGCCATCGGCACCGTGCTGGTCTCGATCAACAGCCGCGCGGTCTGGGCGCGCTGTGCCCGCGCGACGGCCAGCGGCCCGGCCCCCAACTCGGCCTGGACCTGGCGCTGAACCTGGCGAACGCTGTAGCCCAGCCTGGTGGCGAGGCCGGGCACGCCCTCCCGGTCGACCACGCCGTCGGCGATCAACCGCATCGCCCGCGCCACCAGGTCGGCCCGCTCGTTCCACTCCGGCGAGCCGGGGCTGGCGTCCGGGCGACACCGCTTGCACGCCCGGAAACCGGCGCGCTGCGCCGCGGCCGCGGTCGGGTAGAAGCGCATGTTCTCCGGCTTCGGCGGCACCACCGGGCAACTCGGCCGGCAGTAGATGCCGGTCGTGATCACCGCGGTGAAGAACCAGCCGTCGAACCGCGCGTCCTTGGACCGCACCGCCCGCAGGCAGCGCTCCACGTCCTCGTGCACCCGTCCAGCATCACCACCGGACCGCCGTCCCGGCTAGCGAGAAAACGACATCACCCGGTGGTGTCGCGAATCCGCCAGCTCGCCCGGCACCCCGGCCACGACCGCCACGTGCCCGACTGACCTTCGTCGAGGTGCCCGGCGGCACGCACTGGATCACCGACGAACACCCGGACCTGGTCAACGCGACCATCCGTGACTAGCGGCTCCGCTGGTCGGGCGCGGCCAGCAGCCGGGCGACCAGGGCGGTCCAACCGGTCTGGTGGGTAGCGCCCAGGCCCTCCCCGGTGTCGCCGTCGAAGTACTCGCTGAAGGCGATGTGCGGCCGCCACAGCGGTGAGTCGGTGGCCTCGACCCGCTTGCCGTCGCAGGGCCGGCTGCCGTCGGCGGAAGGCAGGAAGATGCTCACCAGCCGGCGGGCCAACTCGTCGGCGGCCTGGCCCGCGGTCACGGCGTTGCCCGAGCCGGTGGGCAGGTCCACGTGGAACTGTCCGTCGTGGAAGTCGTCGACCTGGCGTAGCGCCTCCACCAGCATCGCGTTGGTGGGGAACCAGATCGGTCCCCGCCAGTTGGAGTTGCCGCCGAACATCGGGGTCCGCGACTCGCCCGGCTCGTAGCCGATGAGGTGGGCCTGGCCGGCGAACTGCACGTCCAGGCCGTCCCGGTGGGCCGCCGACAGCGAGCGGATGCCGTGCGGGGACAGGAACTCCGCCTCGTCGAACATGCGGCCCAGGACCCGGCGCAGCTTGCCGGCGTCCAGCAGGGCCAGGCTGGCCCGGCGCTCGTCGCCGATCTCCTCCCAGGTGATGAACTGGGCGAACTCGGGCTGCTTGCGCAGCAGATAGTCCAGCCGGCTGGTGAAGCCGGGCAGCTCGGCGAAGACCCACGGCTCCAACACCGCCTGGGCCAGCACCGGCATCAGACCCACCATGGAGCGCACGCGAACGTGCTCGGACTCGACGCTGCCGTCGGGGTGCTGCCGCGACACCAGGTCGTAGCAGAAGCCGTCCTCCTCGTGCCACAGGCCGCGGGTGCCGGAGCCGAAGTTGTTGAAGGCCCTGGCGATGTAGAGGAAGTGCTCCACGAACTTGGTGGCCACGTCCTCATAGGACTCGTCCTCGCGGGCCAGCTCCAGCGCCATCTGCAACAGGTGCAGGCTGAACGCGGCCATCCACGAGGTGGCGTCGGACTGCTCCAGCCGCCAGTCGCCCAGCATCGGCGTGGACCGGTTGACCGGGCCGATGTTGTCCATGCCGAGGAAGCCGCCCTCGAACAGGTCGCTGCCGTCGGCGTCCTTGCGGTTGACCCACCACGAGAAGTTCAGCAGCAGCTTGTGGAAGATCCGCGACAGGAACTTGCGGTCCGGTTTCGCCTCCGCCCGGTAGACCTGCAATGCCGCCCACGCGTGCACCGGCGGGTTGGCGTCGCCGAAATCCCATTCGTAGGCCGGCAGCTGGCCGTTGGGGTGCATCATCCACTCGCGACACAGCAGGAGCAGCTGCTCCTTGGCGAAGGCCGGATCCACCAGCGCGAACGGCACCGCCTGGAAGGCCAGGTCCCAGGCCGCGAACCAGGGGTACTCCCACTCGTCCGGCATCGAGATCACGTCGGCCACGTCGAAGTGCCGCCAGTGCACGTTGCGGCCGCCGATGCCGCGGCGCAGGTCCGGGGCCGGCGGCTGGGCCGGGTCGCCCTCCAGCCAGTCCCGCACCTTGAACCGATAGTGCTGCTTCGTCCACATCAGGCCGGCCAGCGACTTGCGCAGCACCTGCCGGCGCTCGTCGTCCAGCTGCGGCGCGAGGCTCTCGTGGAACTCGTCCGCCTCCTTGCGGCGATCGCCCATCGCCGCGTCGAAGGTCGGGCCGAACGGGTCGTCGTGGCCGTTGCCGGCGACCAGCCGCAACCGGACCTTCACCGTCTCGCCCGGGGCCACCGAGTCGAACCGGTGCCAGGCCGCGGCCTTCGTTCCCGGCCGGGACGCCGCGCCCTCGCCGACCACCTGGCACGTGCCGGTCGCCCCGCGCACCACGTGCTCGTCGATGCCGCACTTGGTGTAGCGGGTTTCGTTGCTGTCACTGCCGAACAGCGCCACTTCGTTGGTCTCGTTGTCCGTGACCAGCAGTGTCGGCGCGCCGTCGAAGTGCAGCGTGTACCGGCCCAGCGACGAGTGCTCCGCCACCACCGCGCACCGGCCGCGCACCCTGGTCGCCTCCAACGCCGGCCGGCGGGCGTCCCGGCCCCAGGCCCACGTGTTGCGGAACCACAACTGCGGCAACAGATGCAGCGGCGCCGCCGCCGGGCCGCGATTGGTCGCCGCGATCTCCACACAGATGTCGTACGGCCCCGCCTTCGCGTACGACGTCACCACGTCGAAGAACCGGTTGTCCGCCAACACCCCCGTGTCCGCCAGCTCTGGCTCCCGCCCCTCCCGCCCCGCGGCCGCCGCCATCTCACGCAGCCGCTGGTAGGGGTACTCCTCCTGCGGGTACCGGTAGAGCACGCTCATCCAGGAGTGCGTCGGCGTGCCGTCGAGGATCCACCAGTGCTCCTTGACGTCCTCGCCGTGGTTGCCCTCCTCGTTGGCCAGGCCGAACCACCGCTCCTTGAGGATCGGGTCCTTGCCGTTCCACAGCGCCAGCGCCAGGTTGAGAAAGCCGTTGCGGTCGCAGATGCCGGCGATGCCGTCCTCGCCCCACCGATAGGCCCGTGACCGCGCGTGATCGAACGGAAAGAACGACCAGGCGTCCCCACTGGCCGAGTAGTCCTCGCGAACCGTCCCCCACTGCCGACCCGACAGATACGGACCCCAGTGCCGCCACGCGGCGTCCGCCCCGTCCGATTCGGCCAGTCGCGCCCACTCGATCTGCTCGCTCACCCCACCAGTCTGCGGCACCCGGGCCTGGCACCTGCCCGCACCTCCTCGGCCGTCCGGCCGAGGAGCTCGCGGAGCTGGCCGAGCACTACGGCGACAACGACACGTCCGGCGAGATGGAGGCGGGCGAGTGGGTCGATCCACGGCCGATGGTGACCACGTCGCTGCGACTGCCGGCCACGGTGGTCACGGCGCTGAAGGCGGAGGCCCGGCGCAAGGGCGTCCGCTATACGGCCCTGGTCCGGCAGGTGTTGGAGGACCACTTGGCTCACCCGATCGACGTGGTCGACATCCAGGCCCGGCTGGAGCACCTGACGGTCCTGGTGGAAGGGCTGGCCGAGCGGGGTGGACTCCAGCCCGGGGCCGAGGCCCGCGAGCCGGAGCACACCACCTGCTGACGGCTCAGCGTCGGGCGTGGGCGTCGAGCACCTTGGCGATGGCCACGGTGATCTTCTTGGCGTAGTCGATGTGCAGGGACTCGTCGGGCACGTGGGCGTTGCTGCCCGGGCCGAGGGCGCCGGTGGCGACGAACTGGGCCTGGGGGTAGATGCCGTTGAGCAGGCCCATGAACGGGATGGAGCCGCCGACGCCGAGGGTCCGCCACGGCCCGCCGAAGACCTCCTGGCTGGCGCCGTCCAGGGCGTCGCGCAGCCACGGCGCGAGCTCGGGGGCGTTCCAGCCGTCGGCGTTCTCCAGCCGGGCCAGCTCGACGTGGGCCCCGTAGGGCACGTCGGTGGTCAGGGTCTTGACGACGGCCTCCAGCGCGGCGGCGGAGTCGGCGGTGGGCGGCAGCCGGAAGCTGAGCACGAGGGTGGTGGCGGGCCGCAGCACGTTGCCGGCGTCGGCCGGCTTGGGCAGCCCGTCGGCGCCGATGACCGACAGCGTGGGGGCCCAGGTGCTGTTCAACACCTGCTCGACCTCGTCGGCACTGACCGGGGCGACGCCGTCGGCGAAGGGGATGCCGGCGCCGGCGAAACCGGGCACGGTGTCGACGCTCTCCCTGATCTCGGCCTGCCGGCCGGCGGGCACGTCCACGTTCATCTCGGCGATGGCGATCCGGCCGGTGGCCGAGTCCTCGATCCGGTCCAGCAGCTGCCGGAAGATCCGGAACGAGCTGGGCACGATGCCGCTGACCATGCCGGAGTGCTGGCCGGAGTCCAGCACCCGCACGGTGGCGGTCACCTGGACCATGCCCCGCAGCGACGTGGTCAGCCACATCCGCTCGTAGTCGGCGGCGCCGGAGTCGAGGCACACCACGAGGGTCACCTGGCCGAGCCGGTCGGTCAGGTGCCGGACGTACGCCTCCAGGTCGGGGCTGCCGGACTCCTCGCAGGCCTCCAGCATGATCACGCACCGGCCGTGCGCGCCGCCGTTGGCCCGCAGCGCCTCGACCGCGGCGACGGCGGCGTAGCCGGCGTAGCCGTCGTCGGCGGCGCCGCGGCCGAACAGCCGACCGTCCCGGACCACGGGCGTCCACGCGTCGAGGCCATCGGCCCAGCCGCCGACCGGCGGCTGCTTGTCCAGGTGGCCATAGAGCAGGGCGGTGCCGGCGTCCTCGTGGCCGGGCGTGGCGGGGATGTCGACCAGCAGCAGCGGGGTGCGCTCGGGCAGCTGGACGACGTCGAGTTCGACGCCCGGGAGATCGCGGTCGGCGATCCAGGACTTCACGTGCGCGACAGCCGCGGCTAGGTGCCCGTTGGCGGCCCAGTCCGGGTCGAAAGCGGGCGACACGGCCGGGATCGCGATGAACTCGGACAGGCTGGGCAGGACGGCGTCGTCCCACAGCCCGGTGACGGTGTTGAACAGTGCTGTTGACTCCACCAGGCCGATACTAGGAGGCGGAGCGGCCGATCGGCTCGGAGTGGCGGCGGCCGGTGCTGGGCGCGTGCGGCATGACCCGCACCTCGTAGGTCTCGCACTCGTGGCAGCCGGTGCACACGCACTTGCGACGCTCCAGCGTCGCGGAGTCCGTCTGTGTCACGGCGATCGTGGTGTAGCTGTGCTCTCCCTGCTTGCATCCGCACTCGCTGACCGCGGAGATCAGCTGGGTCGGGAAGTCACGCTTGGAGAACGGGTACTCACTGCCGTCAATCTGGCGGGTGAGCTTGGTGATGATCGGCATTAGCGGCCCTTCGGCAGGTATGGCTGCGCGGGTTGACACCCCTCGCACTCGCCGGCTGCCTTCCCCAGGGCCCGACGAATCCCCCATGATCACTATAGCGAGCCGGGCTGACACGGTGGGCGACGAGTACTGCGGCGGTGTCGCGGGGTACTGCGCCGCTGCCGGCGGTTAGCCTGGTCTGGTCAGGTGTTTCCCCAGTTCACGGTGGTGTAGGTGGTCACGCTTGGTTGACAGTGGTGTGGTGACGCTCACCAGTTCGAGTGAGCGCGTGTCAGGATGGAAGAGAGTTCCGTCAGTGTCGACGGACCACCGTTTCACCCCACCGGGTCAGCGGTGGCCGGCGACGAAGTCGAGTCCGGTCCGCCACAAGCGGCCGGCCGGCGTCGTAGACGAGGAGAAGGCGCAATGTCGTCCCCAGAACGATGGACGCAACCGCAGCCGTCGGGAGCCCCAGCCGCCACCGCGGCCCGGCCAACGGCGGAGCAGGTGATCGCGGGTCTGCGGGCCACCAGCGAGGGTGGCCCGGAGCTGGTCCAGCTGCTGACCCCCGAGGGTGAGCGCGTCGACCACCCGGACTTCCACATCGACATCACCCCTGAGGAGCTGCGCGGCCTGTACCGGGACATGGTCCTGGTCCGCCGGGCCGACCGGGAGGCGAACGCGCTGCAGCGGCAGGGGCAGCTGGGCCTGTGGGTGCCGCTGCTGGGCCAGGAGGCCGCGCAGATCGGCGCCGGCCGGGCGCTGCGGCCCACCGACATGGCCTTCCCCAGCTACCGCGAGCACGGCGTGGCCTGGTGCCGGGGCATTCACCCGAACGACATCGTGGGCATGTTCCGCGGCGTCGACCACGGCGCGTGGGACCCGGTGGCCAGCAAGTTCCACCTGTACACGATCGTGATCGGCAACCAGTGCCTCAACGCCGCCGGCTACGCCATGGGCCAGCGCTTCGACAGCAAGGTCGGCGACGACAACGGGGAGGCCACCATGGTCTTCTTCGGTGACGGCGCGACCAGCCAGGGCGACGTGCACGAGGCCTTCGTGTGGGCCTCGGTCTACGACGCGCCGCTGGTGTTCTTCTGCCAGAACAACCAGTGGGCCATCTCCGAGCCGACCGAGCGGCAGAGCCGGCTCCCGCTGTACCAGCGGGCCCGCGGCTACGGCTTCCCCGGCATCCGGGTGGACGGCAACGACGTGCTGGCCACGCTGGCGGTCGCCCGCTGGGCGCTGGACGAGTGCCGGCACGGCAACGGCCCGGTGCTGATCGAGGCGTTCACCTACCGGATGGACTCGCACACCACCTCCGACGATGCCACCCGCTACCGGCTGTCCACCGAGGTGGAGGAGTGGAAGCTGAAGGACCCGATCGAGCGGGTCAAGGCCCACCTCAGCCGCAACGGCTTCGCCGACCACGACTTCTTCGACGCCGTCGAGGCCGAGGCCGACGAGCTGGCCGCGGTGCTGCGTGAGCACTGCGTCAACCTGCCGGAACCGCCGCCCGGCCGGATGTTCGACAACGTCTACGCCGAGCCCAGCCCCGTGCTGGAAGCCCAGCGCGACGAGTACGAGAACTACCTCGCCGGGTTCGCCGGAGGTGAGCACTGATGGCCGCGCCGACCATGGACCGCTCGACCGACGTCACGTCGGCCGCGCCCCAGACCATCACCATGATCAAGGGCCTGAACCAGGCCCTGCGCGTCTGCATGGAGCGCGACCCCAAGGTCATCGTCATGGGCGAGGACGTGGGCAAGCTCGGCGGCGTCTTCCGGGTCACCGACGGCCTGCAGAAGGACTTCGGCGAGCAGCGCGTGCTGGACACGCCGCTGTCCGAGTCGGGCATCATCGGCACCGCGATCGGCCTGGCCATCCGCGGCTACCGGCCGGTGTGCGAGATCCAGTTCGACGGCTTCATCTTCCCCGGCTTCGACCAGATCGTCAGCCAGCTGGCCAAGCTGCACTACCGGACCCAGGGCAAGATCAAGCTGCCGATCGTGGTCCGGGTGCCCTTCGGCGGCGGCATCGGCGCGGTCGAGCACCACTCCGAGTCGCCGGAGTCGTACTTCGCGCACACCGCCGGCCTCAAGGTGGTCGCCTGCTCCAACCCGGTCGACGCGTACTGGATGCTGCGCCAGGCCATCGAGTGTGACGACCCGGTGCTGTTCTTCGAGCCCAAGCGCCGTTATCACGAGAAGGCCGAGCTGGACACGACCGTGGCCCCGCAGCCGCTGTTCAGCTCACGGGTGCTGCGCCGTGCTGATTCAACTCGGGGCAACACGGCGACCATCGCCACCTACGGCCCGATGGTGCGGACCAGCCTCGACGCGGCCATCGCCGGCGCCGAGGACGGTCTCGACCTGGAGGTCATCGACCTGCGCTCGCTGTCCCCGCTCGACCTGGCCCCGGTCTACGAGTCGGTGCGGCGCACCGGCCGGCTGATCGTGGTCAGCGAGGCGCCCAGCGAGTCGTCGATCGCCGGCGAGATCGCCGCCAGGGTCCAGCAGGAGTGCTTCTACTCGCTGGAGGCGCCCGTGCTGCGGGTGACCGGATTCGACACCCCGTACCCGCCGGCCAAGCTGGAGGAGAACTTCCTGCCTGACCTGGACCGGGTGCTGGCCGCCGTCGACCGTTCACTCGCCTGGTAGGGGGATCTCGCAGCCATGCCGCAGTTCAAGCACTTCCCCCTGCCCGACGTCGGCGAGGGGCTGGTTGAGGCGGAGATCCTCACCTGGCACGTCAAGCCGGGCGACACGGTCACCGTCAACCAGATCATCGTGGAGATCGAGACCGCCAAGGCCGCGGTCGAGCTGCCCTGCCCGTTCGCCGGCGTGGTCACCGAGTTGCTGGTCGAGACCGGCAAGACGGTCGACGTCGGCACCCCGATCATCGTGATCGACACCGACCCGAACGGCGAGGCCGCGCCCATCAACGGCTCGGCCGAGCCGGAGCGGGTGCCCAACCTGGTCGGCTACGGCGTCAAGGCGGTCACCGCCAAGCGCCGCGCCCGGGTCGGGGCCCCGGCCGCTGTGCCGGCGTCGGCCGCCGTCTCCGCGGCGGTCGCTCCGGCGCCGGCGCCGGTGATCGCGCCCGAGCCGGAGCCGGTCGCCGGCGGCTACGTGCCGCTGGCCAAGCCGCCGGTCCGCAAGCTGGCCAAGGACCTGGGCATCGACCTGGCCGCGCTGGCCGGCAGCGGCCCGGGCGGCGTGATCACCCGTGAGGACGTGGCGCAGGCGGCCACGCCGGTCGCGGCCGCTCCGGTGGTCGCCTCGCGGGGCGAGCGCCGGGTGCCGATCAAGGGCGTGCGCAAGGCGACCGCCCAGGCCATGGTCGACAGCGCCTTCACTGCCCCGCACGTCACCGAGTTCCTGACCATCGACGTGACGCCGATGATGGAGCTGCGGGCCAAGCTCAAGGACAGCCCGGAGTTCCGGGGCGTCAAGCTCACCCCGCTGGTGTTCGCGGCCAAGGCGGTCTGCCTCGCGGTGCGCCGCACCCCGGACGTGAACGCGACCTGGGACGCCGCCGCCAACGAGATCGTCTACAAGGACTACGTGCACCTCGGCATCGCGGCCGCCACGCCGCGCGGCCTGGTGGTGCCCAAGGTCCGTGACGCCGATCAGCTGTCGTTGCGCGGCCTGGCCGAGGCGCTGCAACAGCTCACCGACACCGCTCGGGAGGGCAGGACCACGCCGGCCGACATGTTGGGCGGCACCATCACCATCACCAACGTCGGCGTGTTCGGCGTCGACACCGGCACCCCGATCATCAACCCCGGTGAGTCCGCGATCCTCGCCTTCGGCGCGATCCGGGACATGCCGTGGGTGGTGGACGGCCAGGTGGTGCCGCGCAAGGTCTGCCAGCTGGCGCTGAGCTTCGACCACCGGGTGGTCGACGGCCAGCAGGGCTCGCAGTTCCTGGCCGACGTCGGCGCGCTGCTGGCCGACCCGGCGGTGGCGATCACCTACTGATCCGAGGCCGGCTCCCGTTCATAGGTCTGAACCACTTCGGACCTGGGCCGCGTAAGCGCTCTCACGAGGACGCTACGCGGAACGGGAGCCGGCTTTGATCAACAGGAGGATGTTCCTCGGCGGCGCGGCGGCGGTGGCCGCCGCCGCGCCCGTCGTTATCGCGGTCACGTCGTGGACCGGCGACGCCAAGGCCGCCGCACCGGCCGCGCTCACGCTCAGAGCCGTCAACCAGACCGGCACACACGCCGACAGCGAGTTGACGATGTACATCGTCGGCACCGATCCGGCCGGCCACCAGGCGTTCGTCCGGGCCGACGGCAGCCTGCAGGCGGTGTCCGCCTCGCTCAACGGTCCCGACGGCTTCGCCGATCTGAGCATTCCGTTCGGCACCACGGTGAATCTGCCCAAGATGTCCGGCCGGGTGTACTTCGCCGCCGGCGCCAAGCTGCCGTTCAAGGTCGTCAACGGCACGGCGTTGCAGTTCCCCGCCGGCTGGGTGTCGAGCGATCCCAGCTTCGGCGTGCTGCACGACTGGATCGAGTTCACGTTCAACGACGCCGGCATGTTCTGCAACACCACGATGGTGGACATGTTCAGCATGCCGCTGGCGATCCAGCTCACCGGCAAGGCCAGCCAGACCACCGGCACCCTGAAGGCCGGCGGCCGGGCGGCGATTCTCCAGGCGCTCGCCAAGGATCCGGTGTTCGGCAAGTTGGTGGTGGACAACGGACAGCGGGTGATGGCGCCCGGGCACGGCATCGAGGCCGGCGTGTTCCCGGCCGACTTCTTCGACTCCTTCATCGACCAGGTGTGGACCAAGTACTCGACCACGAACCTGGTGGTGAAGACCGACACCAACACCTTCACCGGTCGTGTCTCCGGCGACGTGCTCCAGTTCGACAACGGCGTCGCGCCGATCAAGCGCCCGTCGACCAGGGACGTGCTGTTCTGCGACGGCGCCCTGGCCGCCCCCAACGACGGCGTGACCGGGCCGGTCGCCGCCATCGTCGCCGCCGGCTTGAACCGCGGCACCCTGCTCGCCTCCGCCAACCAGCCGGTGACCGACCCGAAGGCGTTCTACGCCAACGCGAAGCCGCACCTGTACGCGAAGGTGATGCACGACAACAGCGTCGACGGCCACGCCTACGGGTTCGCCTTCGACGACGTGGCCAACTTCGCCGCGTTCATCCAGGACCCCGCGCCCACGGCCATGACGGTGACCTTGACACCGTTCTAGGGTGCGTGGAGCCGGCAGGGGCGGGCGCCAGCCGCCCCTGCCGGTCTTTTCTCAGGCCATCTCCAGGCTGAACCGCTGGCTGGCGTCGTCGATCGCCAGGATGCGCACCCGCACCCGCTCGCCGTCGGCCACGGTCTTGACCTGCGGCAGCAGACCGTCGAAGCCGCCCACCCGCACGAAGGCGCCGAACGGCAGCACCTTGCTCACCGTGCCGTCGACGACGTCGCCGACCGTGTGGCCGGCCAGGAACTCGTTCCAGTTCTCGGACATTCGCTTCTCACCTCCTCTCCATCGCGCGTGTCCCGAACGGACGAATGCGCGCGGAGGCGGGCCACGGGCCCGCGAGGCGGTCACGCCGTGGCCGGGTACCCGATCCGCTCGTGGCTCAAGGCCGACCCGGCAGTCACGTCGGCGAGCCTAGCCGTAAATGCGTTGACCCTCCAGTAGGTGGAGACTTCACCGTTGTGGGCGTGAACGGGGACGACGACCTGTACGGGATCGGGGAACTGGCCAGGCTGACCGGCCTGTCCGTGCGGACCATCCGCTTCTACTCCGACTCCGGTCTGCTGCCCCCGACCGAACGCACCCACGCCGGCTACCGGATGTACGACATCCACGCGCTGACCCGGCTCCGGTTCGTTCGCACGCTGCGTGAGCTCGGCGTCGACCTGCCGACCGTGCACCGGGTGCTCTCCCGCGAGGTGGGCATCCCGGAGCTGGCCGCGGAGCACGCCGAGGCACTCGACGTCCAGATCAGGACGCTGCGGCTGCGACGGTCCGTGCTGCGCGCGGTGGCCAAGCGAGGGTCGAGCCCCAAGGAGTTGGAGATGGTGCACGAACTGGCCCGCATGACCGAGGAGGAGCGGCAGGCGATCCTGGACGACTTCTGGGGAGAGGTCGACGCGGACCTGCCCGAGTCGGACACCGCCGCCTGGATGCGCAAGGTCCGCGCCGACCTGCCCGACGATCCCACGCCCGAGCAGGTCGAGGCCTGGATCGAGTTCGTCGAACTGGTCCGTGATCCCGACTTCCGCGCCAAGATCCGGTCGATGGCCGTGGCGAACGCCCGGATGACCGAGGAGGGCGACGACTCCACGGTCGTCTCCGAGGCCTGGCAGACCGCCTACGAGCAGGCCCTGACCAAGGTCACCGAGGCCATCGCCGCCGGCGAGACCCCGGAGTCCTCGACCGGCCGGCGCATCGTCGCCGACCTGCGCGCCGCCCTCGCCGCCGCCCTCGGCCGCGACGACGACGCCGAGTTCGCCATCTGGCTCGGTCGCCTCTACGACACCTTCGCCGACGACCGCGCCGAGCGGTACTGGACCCTGCTCGGCGTCATCAACAGCTGGCCCGAGTACCCCAGCCCCAAACCGGCCCGCGACTGGCTGACCGCCGCCACCAGGGCCGGCGACTGGACCAGCGGCACCCAGATGCTGGAGATCCCGGAGGCCCGCGACTAGCGGCCCGGCGGCTGGTCCATCGGCACCCAGATGCCGGAGATCCGCGACTGGCGGTCGACCCCTCCTCGGCCGGTCGCTTGACCAGCAGATTCCCGCTTGTCCACAGGCCCCGGGTTATCCACAGCCACCCCCAGACCAAGATCCACCACCGCCCGCCGCGGATAGGCTGGCGACGGGGCGGCCACCCCTGGGAGTGGTGGGGGATGTGGCCAGTGACGGGACTGCGGCCGGCCGGTTTTGTCAGGGGTGGCGGGCAGGGTGGCGTCATGGCGACATGGCAGCAGTTCGAACGGGAAGCCCCGGATCTGGCCACCGAGGTGCGGCGCGTGCTGACGGCGCAGGTGAGCCATGTGCTCGCCACGGTCCGCCGGGACGGCTCGCCCAGAGTCAGCGGCACCGAGGTCGCGTTCGACGGCCCCGAGCTGACCATCGGCTCCATGCTGGGCGCGATGAAGGCACGGGATCTGCTGCGGGACGGGCGGTTCGCGTTGCACTCCTGTCCCGGTCCCGACGGCGACGCCAAGCTGTCCGGTGTCGCCGTCGGGGACGCGTCGATGAGCGAGCACCACAAGTTCCGGCTCGACCTGCGGCAGGCCGTGTTCACGGGCATCGGCGACGACGGCAAGCACCTGCTGATTCAGGTGTGGCGGCCGGGCCGGGAGGTGGAGCAGATCAAGCGCTACTGAGCGCGTCGAGTTCGTGCAGAATCGTGACATGAGCGAACCGACGCCGTCCGTGCCGGTGGTCCGGCTGCCGTCCCGCCGGATGGTGGCGGGCGTGGTGCTGCTGGTGGCCGGGGTGTTGGCCATCGGCGGCACCTTCGCCGCCTTCTACACCTTCACGGTGGCGTTCCCGCTCGGGTTGTCGCAGTTCAGCCACACGTTCGTGGTCACGTCGTGGGTCAGCGACTACCCGACCTACGGGCTGCCCTTCGGCGCCACCAGCCGCACCAACTACTTCGGCGTGCCGGCGCTCGTGGCCGGGGCGCTCGCGCTCTACGGCGCCGACCTGCTGCTGCGCCGCCGCGCCGAGACGCCACGCCAGGTGACACAGGTGCGGCTGTTCGCGATCGCCGCCACCGGCCTGGTCGCCGGCTACGTGTGGTTCGGCGTCACCAACCTCGTCGACTCGATCGCCAGCAGCGCCGGGGCCAGCACGTACACCTTCGACACCGGTGCCGGCATGTGGCTGCTGATCGCCGCGGCGCTGCTCGGCGCGCTCAGCTTCGTGTTGATGCTGGGCCTGGCGCCGGAGGCCACCCCCGCCCCCGCGCCGGTGGCGGCCGCGGTGGACGAAGAGGTGGTCGTCTACCAGGTCGACGTGGACACGCCGCCGATGGGCTTCGAGGTGCCGGTCAACCTGCCGCCCACCGACACCTACCAGCCGCCCGAGAAGCCGCAGGGCACCTAGAACACCGACAGGCCGCTGGCCGTGGTGAACGCGTCCAGCGCAGCGACGGCCGCCACCGAGTTGCCGGCCGGGTCCAGGCCCGGGCTCCAGGCGCAGACCGCGCCCCGGCCGGGAATGATCGCCAGCACCCCGCCGCCGACCCCGCTCTTGCCCGGCAGCCCGACCCGGTACGCGAACTCGCCGGCCGCGTCATAGGTGCCGCAGGTCAACATGACGGCGTTGATCTGCTTGGCCTCGCTGCGGGCCAGCAGCCGCCGGCCGTCGGCCCGAATCCCGTGCCGGGCCAGGAACCGGCCGGCCAGCGCGAGATCCCGGCAGTCGGCCTCGATGGCGCAGTGCTCGTAGTACTGCCTGAGAACCGTGTCCACGTCGTTGTCGAGATTGCCGTGGCTGGTTATGAAATGCGCGAGTGCGGCATTGCGGTGCCCGTGCTCCGCCTCCGATGCGGCGATGGCGGCATTCGTTGCCAGCTCAGGGTTTCCGGACTCGGCGCGAAGGAACTGGCGTACGGATTCAGCCGCGTCGCCGGTGAGGCCGAGCAGTCGGTCGGTCACCACGATCGCGCCGGCGTTGATGAACGGGTTGCGCGGGATCCCGTGCTCGGTTTCCAGCTGCACCAACGAGTTGAACGGATTGCCCGACGGCTCGCGCCCCACCCGCCGCCACAGCGCGTCGCCTCCCTCGGCGAGTACCAGGGCCAGCGTGAACAGCTTCGAGATGCTCTGGATCGAGAACGCCTGGTCGGCGTCGCCGGCCTGGAACACCTCGCCGTCAACCGTCGCCAGCGCCATGCCGATGGCGTTCGGATCGGCACAGGCCAGCGCTGGAATGTAGTCCGCGACCTTGCCGTGCCCGAGGTGGGTCCGGGCCGCGTCGACCGCGCCGTCGATCAGCTCCTGGTAGTTCACGTCGCCATTGTGTTGCACTTTTGCCCGAACTGACACCTCGGCGCGGTGTGCTTGGGGCGCCGCTTGCCCGCAAGGAAGCGATCGGTCGCTATGGCAACCACTGAGTGCGTGGCGCGTCTCTATGGCCGACAAGATCGGGCGGACCGGGGACACGCAACCTTCGTGTGTCGCGCACGTCCAATCTCATGAAACCGGATAACTCGAAGAGACCGAACCGGGGGACAACCGTGAAGATTAACCGAATCATCGCTGGTGCTGCGGGTGTCGGCATGCTGGTGATCGCGCTGACCGGCTGTTCCGGGACTTTTACGATCAGCCCGGCAACGTCCAGCAGTTCGCCGCAGCCGACGACCAGCAGCGCATCGGCACCAGCCGTAACCGGCACTCCGGCCGTGCAGCCCACTAAGGTGCCGTCGCCCAATACGACCCCTGTGCCCAATTCGACCCCTGTGGGTGTGCCGAACAAACCCGACACCAGGTGCACGAACCAGATCAATTACGCAGGCGATGACCGCTCGAACGCGGAAATCAACTCGATCGGTTCGGACACCGGCTATTGCCCGCCGTTTCAGCACAAGTCCGACGTCAAGTGCTCGGACCAGTACGTCTACACGAATGACAGCCGCTCGAACGCGGAAATCAACTCGATCGGCGAGGACACCGGCCACTGCCCGTTCCAGAACGGCTGACGGTCCCACCAAGCCTGCGAACGAAGAAGAGGCACCCTACCGCCGCTCGGGTGCCCCTCCCCGTTGACGGCTCAGGGAATGTGGATCCCGGAGATGGCGCGGGAGATCACCAGGCGCTGGATCTCGGACGTGCCCTCGAAGATGGTGAAGATCTTGGCGTCGCGGTGCATGCGCTCGACCGGGTGCTCACGGGTGTAGCCTGCGCCGCCGAGGATCTGGATGGCGCGTTCGGTCGACCAGACGGCGACCTCGCTGGCCTTGAGCTTGGACATGGAGCCCTCGCCGGCCTCGAAGGGCACGTTGTTGCGGCCCATCCAGGCGGCCCGCCAGACCAGCAGACGCGCGGCGTCGATCTCCATGCGCATGTTGGCCAGGTCGAAGGCGATGGACTGGTTCTCGATGATCTTGCGGCCGAAGGCCTCGCGGTCCTTGGCGTACTCCAGGGCGTAGTCGTAGGCGGCGCGGGCGACGCCGACGGCCATGGCGCCGACGGTGGGGCGGGTGGTCTCGAAGGTGGCCATGGCGGCCTGCCCGCCGGCCCGCTTGCCCTCGCGGGCCCGGGCCAGCCGGGCCTCCAGGCGCTCCTTGCCGCCGAGCACGCAGCGGCCGGGCACCCGCACGTCGTCGAAGAACACGTCGGCGGTGTGCGAAGCGCGCAGGCCGTGCTTCTTGATCTTGCGGGTGCTGGCGACGCCAGGGGTGCCGGGCGGCACGATGAAGCCGGCCTGGCCGCGGGCGCCCAGCGCGGGGTCGACGACGGCGGTGACGACGTGCACGTTGGCGATGCCACCGTTGGTGGCCCACGCCTTCTGCCCGTTGATCACCCACTCGTCGGTGGCCTCGTCGTAGCGGGCGCGGGTCCGGTAGCCGGAGACGTCGGAGCCGGCCTGCGGCTCGGAGGCGCAGAACGCCGCCACCTTGGGGTCGTTCTCGTCGCCGAAGCACTCCGGCACCCACTCGGCCAGCTGCTCCGGCTCGCCGGCGGAGAAGATGCCGGCCACCGCGAGCCCGGTGCCCATGATCGCCAGCGCGATGCCGGCGTCACCCCAGAACAGCTCCTCGGTGGCCAGCGGCAGCGACAGGCCGATCGGGTCGGCGAACCAGGTCGCCAGCGACTCGAATCCGTAGAGACCGATCTTGGCGGCCTCCTGGATCACCGGCCACGGTGTCTCCTCGCGCTCGTCCCACTCCGGCGCCGCCGGCCGGATGACGTCCTTGGCGAAGCCGTGGACCCAGTCACGCAGGTCGCGCTGGTCCTCGTTGAGTTCGAGGGAGAAGCCGGCCATGGGGAGTTTGTCCTCTCACGCCTTGGGGATGTCGAACAGGCTCATGAAGCCGGCCGCGAAGCCGAGGTCGCCCTTGACCTTGAGCTTCCCGGTCATGAACAGCACGGGGGCAGACGCGTTGCCGGTGGCCAGCTTGAGGAATTCCAGCGGGGCCAGCGTCACGGTGGCCCGCGGCTCGTCCTCGCCGTCCTTGGTGATGGCGCACGCGCCGTCGTCGATGTGGACCTGATAGCGGTCGAAGTCCTCGCCGTTGATCAGGCGGAAGTGCACGACAGCTCGGGTGGAGCCGGCCCGCTCGGTGCGGAAGTGCACCTCCATCCGCCGGAACACCTCGTCCAGGATCGGCCCGCGCAGCGCGGGCGCGGCCATCACGGCCTCGATCTGGTCCTTGGACGCCCGCGAGATGATCCGCGCGAAGTCCTGCGGCGGCATCGCGCTGAGGTCGAACTCCGCACCGCCGTCGGCCGCCTCGGTGAAGGAGGACAGCAGCGCCACGAACTCGTCCTTGCTGAGTTTCTTCGGGTCGATCGATGCCAACTGCTCGATGTCGGCCATAACCCCACCTCCGCGTACCTACTGGCCAGTAAGCCTACTGTGTAGTAGGTACGTCGGCAAGCTAGCCTGCATCGAATGCGGACTAATGACGCGGCCGGTCGGGTCCGGGCCAAGCGGCTGCCACGCGAGGTGCGTGAGCGGCAGATCCTCGACGCCGCCGTCGAGGTCTTCTCCCAGCGCGGCTACCACGCCGCGTCGATGGACGAGATCTCCGAGGTCGCCGACATCTCCAAGCCCATGGTCTACGCCTACCTGGGCTCCAAGGAAGACCTGTTCGCCGCCTGCATCCGCCGTGAGGCCACCCGGCTCATGGAGGCCATTGCCGCCGGTGTCAGCGAGGCCGGCGACCGTCCGGACGTGCAGCTCTGGCACGGCCTGCGGGCATTCTTCGGCTTCGTCGGCGAGTACCGGGGCAGCTGGCAGGTCCTGCACCGCCAGGCCAGCGCCCAGGGTGGTCCCTTCGCCCAGGAGCTCATGGACATGCGCCGCCGGGCCATCAGCCTCGTCGCCGCCCTGCTGACCAACACCTCCGACAGCGACGCCGCGTCCCTGCACTCCGACGCGATGGCCGCCGCGCTGGTCGGCGCCGGCGAATCGCTGGCCGACTGGTGGCTCGACCACCCCGAGGAGTCCGCCGGCGCCGTCGCCGCCCGCCTAATGAACCTGGTCTGGATGGGCTTCGGCAACCTGGTCGACGGCCAGGTGTGGCAACCGCCGAAGTAGTTGTCCACAGCCTCGTCGCCGGCCCGAGGGTTGTCCACAACCGAGCCTGCTTCAAGATCAGCTGGGTGTTTCCGCTGGTAGACTGGCCTCGGGGTCGCCCCCCTGGGATTGGGTGGGGGCTAAGGTGCCGCTGAGATGAGGCTTTCCCGTGCGCACGTCGTGGACGGCGAACTCCCAACCGCCAGCGACTGGAGAGGCGCTGAAGCCGACCTTGGCCGGCAGCAGCACGGGCAGCTTGAACCGAACGTCGACGGTGTACGAGGACGGCAGCCGTTCCGAGAGAGCGGCGAGGCTGCGGGCCTTGGTCCACATCCCGTGGGCGATGGCCCGCCGGAAGCCGAAGAGGCGAGCGGCCAAAGCGTTGAGGTGGATGGGGTTCCGGTCGCCGGAGACAGAGGCGTAGCGGCGGCCGATGTCGCCGGGCACGGACCACACGGCGGACGGCTCGGGCGCATCGCCGGCGGACGAACCGCTGGAGCCGGTGCCCGAGCGGCGCAGATAAGTGCTCACATCGGTCCACACCACGGCGGAATCGACCAGCAGCTCGCTGACAACGTCGAACTGGTGGCCCCGCTCGTGCGGCCGCAGATCGACGGCCCGTACCCGGAGGTCGAAGTGCTCCGAGGCGAGAACGGGCCGCGAGACGGTGATGCGGTTTCCGATATGAACCAAGCCGGGCAAGGGAAAAGGGAAGCCGGGAGAGGTCATCAGCCGCATCTGCAACGGAAAAGCCAGCACGTGGGGGTAGGTGGCCGGCAGCTCGTCACGGAGGCCGAAGCCGCAAACCCGGTTGTAAGCGGCCAAATGCTCCACGCAGACGGCCACCTCGGAGCGGGACAGCTCATGGTCGGGCAGCGAGGAGCCGCCACGGCGGAAGCTGGTCAAGGCCGCACGCAGGTACATCACGCCCCCAGCAGGCTCTGACCGCACACCCGGACGATGTTGCCGTTGACCCCGGACGACGCCGGATTGGCATACCAGGCAATGGTTTCCGCGACGTCGACGGGCAGGCCGCCCTGGGACATGCTGTTCATCAGCCGCCCGGCCTGCCGGATGACCAGCGGCACGGCGGCGGTCATCTTGGTCTCGATGAAGCCGGGAGCGACGGCGTTGATGGTGCTGCCGCGGCTGGCCAGCTCGGGGGCCAGTGACCGGACCATGCCGATCACGCCGGCCTTGCTGGTGCCGTAGTTGGTCTGGCCGACATTGCCGGCGATGCCGGCGATGGACGAGACCCCGACGATACGGCCGTTGCGCCGCAAGGCATCGGCGCGCAGCAGCCCGTCGTTGACCCGCAGCTGGCTGGCCAGATTGACCGACAGCACGGCGTCCCACTGGGCCTCGGTCATCTTGGCCAGGGTCTTGTCCCGCGTGATGCCGGCGTTGTGCACGACGATGTCCACGCCCTCGTGCCGCAGCTGGAAGTACTCGACGAGCCGCGCGGGCGCGTCCGGCGCGGTGATGTCCATCTGCACGGCCGAACCGCCGACCCGATTGGCGACGTCGGACAGTTCAGCGCCCTGCGCGGCGATGTCGAGGCACACGACGTGCGCGCCGTCCCGGGCGAGCACCTCGGCGATGGCGGCGCCGATGCCCCGCGAAGCGCCGGTGACCAGGGCGACCCGGTCGGCGAGCGGGTGTTCCCAGTCGACCGGCTCGATGACCTCGGCGGCCCCGACGCGGATCACCTGCCCGGACACGTAGGCAGACTTGGCGCTGAGCAGGAAGCGAAGCGTCGACTCGACGTTCGGCTCGGCGCCCTCGGAGACGTACACGAGCTGGGCGGTGCCGCCGGCGCGCAGCTCCTTGGCGACGGAGCGGACAAACCCCTCCAGCGCCCGCTGCGCGACAACGGCCGGCACGCTCGTGAGCTCCTCGGGCGGGGTGCCGAGCACCACGACCCGTCCGCACGACCCGAGCTGCCGGATCACCGGGTTGAAGAAAGAGTGCAGGGTCCGCAGCTGCTCGGGGCTGTCGATGCCGGTGGCGTCGAAAACGAGCCCGCCGTACGGGCCGTCCCCGCCGGTGGCGTGTGCCTTGAGCACGGCGTCGAGCCGGCCGGATCCACCGGTCAGCACCGGACCCGCCAGCGCCGGCTGCCCCGGCCGGTAGCGCCGCAGCCGGGCGGGCCGCGGCAGCCCGAGCCGGCTGGTGACGAACCGCCCGAAACCGGACTGGGCGAACTGGAGGTACGGATCTGACATGCGAGACGCCTCCCTACTCGCTGGTAAGTCTACTCATAAGTAGGTTATTGTCGAGGCATGACCCCGACCGTTCAGCGCGTGGCCGTGCTCGGCGGCAACCGCATCCCGTTCGCCAGGTCCAACGGCCCGTACGCCACGGCGTCCAACCAGGACATGCTGACCGCCGCGCTGGACGGCCTGGTCAGCCGGTTCGGGCTGCAGGGCGAACGGGTCGGTGAGGTGGTCGCGGGGGCGGTGCTCAAACACAGCCGCGACTTCAACCTAGCCAGGGAAGCGGTGCTTGGCAGCCGGTTGTCGCCGCTGACCCCCGCCTACGACCTCCAGCAGGCCTGCGGCACCGGCCTGCAGGCGATCATCGCCGCGGCCAACAAGATCGCGCTGGGGCAGATCGACTCGGCCGTCGCCGGCGGCGTCGACACCACCAGCGACGCCCCGATCGGCGTGAACGAGGGCCTGCGCCAGGTGCTGCTGGAGTTCAACCGGGCCCGCACGCTCGGGGCCCGCCTGCGCGCGGCGACCAAGCTGCGCCCAACCCACGTGGTGCCGAACATCCCACGCAACGCCGAGCCCCGCACCGGCATGTCGATGGGCGAGCACGCGGCGATCACCGCCAAGGAATGGGGCATCGCCCGCGAGGACCAGGACGAGTTGGCGGCGGCCAGCCACCGCAACCTCGCCGCCGCCTACGAGCGCGGCTTCTTCGACGACCTGGTCACGCCCTACCTCGGCCTGACCCGCGACCAGAACCTGCGGGCCGACACCAGCGTGGAGAAGCTGGCCAAGCTCAAGCCGGTCTTCGGCGACACGATGACCGCCGGCAACTCCACCCCGCTCACCGACGGCGCCTCGGTGGTGCTGCTGGCCAGCGAGGAATGGGCCGAGCAGCACCGAATTCCGGTGCTGGCCTACCTGACGTGGACCGAGACGGGCGCCGTCGACTACGTGCACGGCGAGGACGGCCTGCTCACCGCTCCGGTCTACGCGGTGCCGCGAATGCTGGAGCGCGCCGGCCTGACGCTGGCGGACTTCG
Source organism: Kutzneria sp. CA-103260 (assembly GCF_018263855.1). GTDB lineage: Bacteria > Actinomycetota > Actinomycetes > Mycobacteriales > Pseudonocardiaceae > Kutzneria. The sequence continues at coordinate 8,934,852 of NZ_CP073318.1, forward strand.
ACTTCTACGAGATCCACGAGGCGTTCGCGTCCCAGGTGCTGGCCACGCTCGCGGCCTGGCACAAGAACGGCCTCGGCGACATCGACCGCACCAAGCTCAACGTCAACGGCTCCTCGCTGGCGGCCGGCCATCCGTTCGCCGCGACCGGCGGCCGGATCGTCGCCACGCTGTCGAAACTGTTGAACGAGAAGGGCTCTGGTCGCGGTCTGATCTCGATCTGCGCTGCGGGTGGCCAGGGCGTCACCGCGATCCTGGAGAAGCCCTAACTTCTTCCCGTGTGGCCGAGGGCGATGAAGACGAGACAAGCAACGGTGGCGTAGTCGATCTGGGGCGGCTGCTGGCCCTGTCCGACGGCGTGTTCGCCATCGCGATGACGCTGCTGGTGCTGGACATCAGGATTCCCGACGAGGTGCACGGCGAGGAGTTTCTGCGCGCCTTGGCCGGGCTGCAGCCGGCAATCGTCGGCTACCTGATCAGCTATCTGGTGATCGGCGTGCTGTGGCTGGCGCACCACCGGCTGTTCCGCGGGCTGCGGGTGCGGCAGGCCCGGATCATGGCGTTGAACGTGGTGATGCTCGGGCTGGTCGCCGTGCTGCCGTTCCCGTCCTCGCTGCTGGCCAAGCACGGCGACGAGCCGCTCTCCTTCGCGCTCTACGCCGCCAACGTCTGCGCGGTGTTCGCCGTGCAGGCCGTGATCATCGCGGTGGCCCAGCGCCACGGCGACATCGAGCCGATGCCCGGCCGCTTTCCCCGACTCGGCTGGTACTTCCGGCCGATCGTGGCCATCGTGGTCTTCACGGTGTGGGCGGTCGTCGCCGTCTCCGGATACCCGGGCCAGGCCAACTATGCCTGGTGGCTGCTGGTGCCGCTGATCCTCGCGATGCGCCAGCTAAACAAATCTAAGCCAGTATTGCCCCAGTCCTAGATACTGGTAGAGAAGCCCAGACGGAACCGCAGCCGACACACGACGGCGGAGGTGGTGCGCCCGATGCAGCGCGCAACCACCGCGCCGCGGCGGTTGCGCAGCATGCGCTCCCACAGGGCCGCCGGCTCGATCTCGCCGATCAGCACCACCACCTGCTCGTCCTCCAGCGAGTTCACGTAGCGGGCGACCGGCGGGCCGAGCACCCGGTGCTGGGAGTCCAGCAGCACCAGCGGCACCTCCGGCCGCCACTCCTGCCAGTCGGCCTGGAACTGCCGGGCCTTCTCCTGCTCGTCGTCGAACGTCACGTGCACGGCCACCACCCGGTCGCCCATCGACAGCGCGGTCGACAGGCACTCCGCGGTCAGCTTGGTGATCGCCACCACCGGCACCACGACCACCGAGGACGTGCGGCGGGGCCGCTTCGGCAGGGTGCCGACGCCGATGTCCTTGCCGATCCGGTCGTAGGCCCGCTTCACCAGGCTGAACAGCACCACGAAGATCGGGATCACCAGCACGATCAGCCAGGCGCCCTCCAGGAACTTGGACGCGGTGACGTCGATCAGCGCGGCGATGGTCAGCACCGCGCCGAAGCCGTTCAACAGGGCCTTGGGCAGCCAGCCCCGACCCCGTTCAGCCCGCCAGTGCCGGACCATGCCGATCTGGGCCAGCGCGAAGCCGACAAAAACGCCGATCGCGAACAGCGGCACCAGCACGTCGACCTGGCCCTCGGTGCCGACCAGCAGCGCGCCGGACAGCACGGCCAGCACCAGCACGCCGTGCCGGTGCACGAGCCGGTCGGCCCGCAGCCCGAACACGTGCGGCAGGTAGTCGTCGCGCGCCAGCTTCGCGGCCAGCACCGGCAGCCCGCCGAACGAGGTGTTCGCGGCCAGCGCCAGCAGCAGCACCGTGGACAGCTGGATCACCACGTACAGCCAGCCGTTGCCGATCGAGCCCTCGGTGACCAGCGACAAGATCGTGCGGCCCTCGGTCGGACGCACGTCGAACCGCTGGATCAGCACGGCCAGCCCGATCAGCAGCACGCCGAGCACCAGGCCCAGCCCGGCTTCGGCGCGCCGGGCGCGCTGCCGTCGCGGTGTCCGGAACGACGGCGTGGCGTTGGCGATGGCCTCCACCCCGGTCAGCGCCGAACACCCGTTGCCGAACGCGGCCAGCACCAGCAGCACACCCACACCGCCGACGGTCGTCGACTGTGACACGGGCGCGGTGACCTCCGGCCGGAACAGCCCGACCACGATCACCACCAGCACCGAGGCGACGAACACCGCCGCCGGCAGGGCGAACGCCTTGGCGCCGACCACGATGCCGCGCAGGTTCACGCCAGTGACGATCAGCAGCACCAGCACGCACAGCTCGGTCGTCCACGGCAGCAGCCCCGGGAAGGCCGAAGTCAGCGCGGCCACGCCGGCCGCCACCGAGACGGCCACGTTGAGCACGTAGTCGACCACCAGCGACGCGCCAGCGACCAGGCCGGCGCGACGCCCCAGGTACTTGGAGGCCACCGTGTACGCGCCGCCGCCGTCCGGGAACGCCTGGATCACCTGGCGATAGCAGGCGATCAGCACGCCCAGCAGCACGACGATCGCCAGTGTCACCGGCAGTGTCCAGCCCAGGCCTGCGGAGCCGGCCGCGGCCAGCACCAGCACGATCGCCTCCGGCCCGTAGGCCACCGACGCGATGGCGTCCAGGCCGAGCCCGGCCATGCCGGTGATCGCGGTCAGCCGGTGCTTCTGGTCGTCCCCGCCGGATAAGCGGGCCGGCCGGGTCGCAGTTGTCGTCACGCCCGCACTGTGCGACCGCGCTCGACCGCCGCGCACCCTCCTTGACGGCTTCCTAACGTGTGAGTTTGGCGCGCTGACCTGCTGCGAACTGGGGCAGCAGCTCCCTGATCACCTCCTCGTCCCCGGTCATTGACACGCACACCAGATAGCGGCCGGCGGCCATCCAGCAGACCCCCAACTTGCCGCCGTTGTCGCGGTCGGTGAGAAAGGCCCGGTACGGATCGAGGCCGTCCATCCGCAGCGTGGACGGCGCGAGCGCGCGCAGGATGGCCAGCGGGCCCTCCTCGTTGCCCAGCTCCACCAACATCACGTGGGCGTTCGCGGCCGCCGACGCGAAGCTGCGGAAGTGGCCGCCGAGCAGGCCGTGGCTGCGAAAGGTCAGCGCCTGGTCGCCGTGGCTGCCCCAGGCCGCCGCCGGCATGGACACCAGCCGGTAGTTGCGGTCCACCGCCGACTCCCGGCTCATCACGAAGCCGGCCGGCACCTCGCTGACCACCAGTTCGGCCCGCTCCTGGTCGCGCTCCCCCGGCTCGTCACCGAGCAGCGCGACGAACGCCCGCAGATCGGCGCCGCCGTTCTCGATGGCCTCCATCATCGAGCGCAGCGCGGCCAACTCCTGGCGCAGCGCGTGCCGGCCGGCCTCGGTGATCGAGATCCAGGTGCGGGGCTTGCGGTCCTCGATCACCTTGTCGGTGTCCACCAGCCGCGCGTCCTCCAACACCCGCAGGTGCCGGCTCAGCCCGCTGTCGGGCTGGCCGAGCAGGTCTCGCAGCACGGTGAACGCCATCCGCGGCTCGGTGCTGAGCACGGTCAGAATGCCCAGCCGAACCCGCTGGTGGACCACGTCGTCCAGTAGCTGTGCGGGATGCGCGTCCATCCGGTCCCCTCAACTCGTCGCCTCGTCCGCACTTATCAAATCGTAAGTGCTGCACAGTCCGCAACCGCTAGGGCAGTCTTCCGGTGTATTGAGCCAGCGCTAGACACGCCGATACGGTCCGATGATGGATCCGGTGCGCAACCCGTTCGCCCCCGGGGCCGGGCAACGACCGCCCGAACTGGCTGGTCGGGACCGCGAGCTCGCCGCGTTCGACGTGGTGCTGGAACGGGTCGCCCGCGGCCGGCCGGAACGCAGCCTCGTGCTCACCGGCCTGCGCGGAGTCGGCAAGACCGTGCTGCTCGGCGAGCTGCGCTCGATGGCCGTCAAGCGCGGCTGGGGCGCCGGCAAGATCGAGGCCCGGCCGGACGCCGAGCTGCGCCGGCCGTTGTCGGCCGCCCTGCACCGGGCGATCCGAGACCTGGCGGTGCGACACCGTGACCCGGACCGGGTGGAGGCGGTGCTGGCCGTGCTCAAGGCGTTCGCGCTGCGGGCCAACCCGGACGGCACCAAGCTGCGCGAGCGCTGGCAGCCGGGAATCGACGTGCCAGCCGCGCAGGGCCGCGCCGACTCCGGCGACATCGAGATCGACCTGGTGGAGCTGTTCACCGACGTCGCCGAGCTGGCCCAGGACGTCGGCACCGGCGTCGCGCTGCTCATCGACGAGATGCAGGACGTGCAGCCCGACGACATCTCCGCGCTGTGCGCCGCCTGTCACGAGCTGTCCCAGTCCGGCGCGCCGCTGGTGGTGGTCGGCGCCGGCCTGCCGCACCTGCCGGCGCTGTTGTCAGCCAGCAAGTCGTACTCCGAGCGGCTGTTCCGGTACGTGCTGATCGGCCAGCTCGACCGGGAGGACGCCGACCGCGCGGTGCTGGCGCCGGTGGCCCGTGAGGGCGCGGAGATCAGTCCGCACGCGCTGGACGCGCTGTTCGACGCCTCCAGCGGCTACCCGTACTTCGTGCAGGCGTACGCCAAGGCCGCCTGGGACGCGGCACCGGCCGACCCGATCACCCGGGAGGACGTGGCGATGGCCGCGCCCGAGGCCGAGGCCGAGCTGGCGGTCGGCTTCTTCGGCTCCCGCTACGAGCGCGCCACCCCGGCCGAGCGCGAATACCTGCGGGCCATGGCCGATCTGACCGAGGGCCGCGACGAGGCCGTCGGCACCACGGATGTGGCCGTCTACCTGGGCAAAAAGCCCTCCTCACTGTCGCCGGCCCGGGACAACCTGATCAAGAAGGGGCTCGTCTACTCGGCCGAGCGCGGCCGGATTGCCTTCACGGTGCCGCACTTCGGCCGGTTCCTGCTCGGACGGGAGGAGTAGCTCGTTCGGCCCAGACGGTCACCCGGCCGGATGAACATGGGGTGACACTGGGATGGCTGCCGATGATTCATCGGCAAGTGCCGCACATCACCGGACAAAGTGGTGGTCCGCAGGGTCATGCGGGTGCATACTGGTACTACCGCACCAGAAGCGAGACCTTGAGAGGGATGCAAACCCCATGAACTTCGCCGCGAAGATCCGCGCCCGCCGTGCCGAGGCCCGTACTCGCAGGGCTGTGAGCAAGGCGATCGACGCTGCTGCCACGCCCGCCATGCGCCACGAGCTGATGATGCTCGCCCAGTCGCAGATGCAGGGCCTGCGCTGACCCGAGATTTCCCGACCGGCTAACGCAGCCGCGCCCGATTCGACCCGGGCGTGCCCTCCCAGCTGCGAGCCACCGCCGGTCGGTGCGGGATGCAGGGCCCGCGCCGACCGGCATCACCTCCCCGATGCGACTCCTCCGCACCGGGTCCCCGACGGTTCACTCGAAAGTGACTCAGGTCACACGCCCGGACCGCTGTAACGCGTTCCGTGACGGCAGCGATGAGCCGAATGACCCCGTAGTGCTGTCGGACCCCCGACCTGGCAGCACTGCGGGGTTTCCCATACTCAGCGCGTGACTGTCCAGACGCGCTCTTTCCGCCGGTTGGCCGCCCGCACCGCCACCGAGGTGTTCGCCCCCGCAGTGGTCGTGGTCGCCGTCTCCTTCGCCGTCGGCCTGCACGCCGGCGACACCGTGGGCGCCGGCCTGCTCTGGGGTTTGCTGGCGGCGCTGTTCGCCAGCGTCATTCCCTTCGGCGCGATCCTGCTCGGGGTGCGCCGCGGCCAGCTGAGCGATCACCACGTTGGCCGGCGCGAGCAACGCCGGATTCCGCTGCTGATCGCGCTCGCCTCCGTGCTCGTCGGCTTGGCCGTGCTCGCGCTCGCCGGCGCGCCGCGGGAAATGCTCGCCCTCGTCACGGCCATGTTCGTCGCGCTCGCCGTCACGCTCGTGATCACTCACTGGTGGAAGGTCTCCGCGCACGCCGCGGTCGCCAGCGGCGCCGCCGCCATCCTCGCGCTGACGTACGGGCCGGCGTTGCTCGTGTCCTACGCGGCGGTGGCGATCGTCTGTTGGTCGCGGGTCGAACTCCGTGACCACACCGCGACCCAAGTTCTTGTCGGCGCCGTTCTGGGACTCCTTGTCGGCGGATCGGTGTTCCTACTGCTGCGATGAGCTGGTGTGACGCCGGTCATAGTGATCGTGTTTGAGGCCGTTTTCCGGGGCCTGGCGGGTCGGCGCGCACGGCGCTGACCTGCGGCGATGGATCTTGGGGTGCTCGCGCAGGGGGTCGATTTGGAAGCGTGTTGGATCGGCTGCTAATGTTCTCCACGTACCGCAGGGCAGGACGGAAACGGACGCCAGCGGGTCACCGACAAAGCCACTGAGAAAGTCTGGTAGAGTCAGTGACGCCCGGGACGAACCCCAGGAAATCGGCGAGAACAAGCCGATTTGACAGGGAGAATCCGGACCGGATAAGCTTCAAACACAAGCGAGAGAAACACCAAAGCCCCTGAACGCGGCTTGAAAGAGCCTAGTGACGGTGTGCGTGTGTTCTTTGAGAACTCAACAGCGTACTGTAATAGCCAGTAACAATGAATAACCCCTTAGTGGGTTCCTTTGAGATGGTTACTGAACTGGATTGATGCCAGTTTGTACTAGTCTCGATCAACACAATCCTTATTGGAGAGTTTGATCCTGGCTCAGGACGAACGCTGGCGGCGTGCTTAACACATGCAAGTCGAGCGGTAAGGCCCTTCGGGGTACACGAGCGGCGAACGGGTGAGTAACACGTGGGCAACCTGCCCTGCACTCTGGGATAAGCCCGGGAAACTGGGTCTAATACCGGATATGACCTCTGATCGCATGATCGGTGGTGGAAAGTTCCGGCGGTGCAGGATGGGCCCGCGGCCTATCAGCTTGTTGGTGGGGTAGTGGCCTACCAAGGCGACGACGGGTAGCCGGCCTGAGAGGGCGACCGGCCACACTGGGACTGAGACACGGCCCAGACTCCTACGGGAGGCAGCAGTGGGGAATATTGCGCAATGGGCGAAAGCCTGACGCAGCGACGCCGCGTGAGGGATGACGGCCTTCGGGTTGTAAACCTCTTTCAGCAGGGACGAAGCGCGAGTGACGGTACCTGCAGAAGAAGCACCGGCTAACTACGTGCCAGCAGCCGCGGTAATACGTAGGGTGCGAGCGTTGTCCGGAATTATTGGGCGTAAAGAGCTCGTAGGCGGTTTGTCGCGTCGACTGTGAAAACCTACAGCTTAACTGTGGGCTTGCAGTCGATACGGGCAGACTTGAGTTCGGTAGGGGAGACTGGAATTCCTGGTGTAGCGGTGAAATGCGCAGATATCAGGAGGAACACCGGTGGCGAAGGCGGGTCTCTGGGCCGATACTGACGCTGAGGAGCGAAAGCGTGGGGAGCGAACAGGATTAGATACCCTGGTAGTCCACGCCGTAAACGGTGGGAACTAGGTGTGGGGGGCTTCCACGTCCTCCGTGCCGTAGCTAACGCATTAAGTTCCCCGCCTGGGGAGTACGGCCGCAAGGCTAAAACTCAAAGGAATTGACGGGGGCCCGCACAAGCGGCGGAGCATGTGGATTAATTCGATGCAACGCGAAGAACCTTACCTGGGCTTGACATGCACTGGAAACCAGTAGAGATATTGGCCCCCTTGTGGCCGGTGTACAGGTGGTGCATGGCTGTCGTCAGCTCGTGTCGTGAGATGTTGGGTTAAGTCCCGCAACGAGCGCAACCCTCGTTCCATGTTGCCAGCGCGTAATGGCGGGGACTCATGGGAGACTGCCGGGGTCAACTCGGAGGAAGGTGGGGATGACGTCAAGTCATCATGCCCCTTATGTCCAGGGCTTCACACATGCTACAATGGCCGGTACAAAGGGCTGCTAAGCCGTGAGGTGGAGCGAATCCCATAAAGCCGGTCTCAGTTCGGATCGGGGTCTGCAACTCGACCCCGTGAAGTCGGAGTCGCTAGTAATCGCAGATCAGCAACGCTGCGGTGAATACGTTCCCGGGCCTTGTACACACCGCCCGTCACGTCACGAAAGTCGGTAACACCCGAAGCCCGTGGCCCAACCCGTAAGGGAGGGAGCGGTCGAAGGTGGGACTGGCGATTGGGACGAAGTCGTAACAAGGTAGCCGTACCGGAAGGTGCGGCTGGATCACCTCCTTTCTAAGGAGCACCCAACGCCGGCCCTCGGGTCTGCGGAGGACCGCTTACTGGAGCGAACGTCTTCAGAGCGGTTGCTCATAGATGTGGATGCTGGCTAGAAGCAACAGAACCTGCGGTTCGCTTCGCCTAGTACTGCTCTTCGGAGCGTGGAACGGGTTGTCGGATGGTGAGGTTGGGGTTGTCAGTACGCTGTTGGGTCCTGAGGGAACACGCGATCGTGGTGTTGCTTCAAACCACAGGGTTCGACCTGAGTGCAAACCGGCCACCAGCATGGTGGAGCAAGGTGCCTCGCGAATAGGTTGGGCTTCCTGGTTGTTCTTTGAGAACTACACAGTGGATGCGAGCATCTTTGTGGTCAAGTTGTGAAGAGCACACGGTGGATGTCTTGGCACCAGGAGCCGATGAAGGACGTAGGAGGCTGCGAAAAGCCTCGGGGAGCTGCCAACCGAGCTGTGATCCGAGGGTGTCCGAATGGGGAAACCCGGCCTCAGTCATGTGGGGTCACCCGCGCCTGAATATATAGGGCGTGTGGAGGGAACGTGGGGAAGTGAAACATCTCAGTACCCACAGGAAGAGAAAACAACCGTGATTCCGTGAGTAGTGGCGAGCGAAAGCGGATGAGGCTAAACCATGGACGTGTGATACCTGGCAGGGGTTGCGTTTGTGGGGTCGTGGGATGTTGTTTGTCTGGGCTGCTGACCAGACGGGAAGTCAGAAAGCAGTGTGTTAGTGGAACCAGTTTGGGAAACTGGACCGTAGAGGGTGATAGTCCCGTACGCGAAAACATGCTGTCTTCCTTACAATATTCCCAAGTAGCAGCGAGCTCGTGGAATTTGCTGTGAATCTGGCGGGACCACCCGCTAAGCCTAAATACTCCCTGGTGACCGATAGCGGACTAGTACCGTGAGGGAAAGATGAAAAGTACCCCGGGAGGGGAGTGAAAGAGTACCTGAAACCGTGTGCTTACAATCCGTCAGAGCCTCCTTTGCAGGGGTGATGGCGTGCCTTTTGAAGAATGAGCCTGCGAGTTAGTGGTACGTGGCGAGGTTAACCTGTGTGGGGTAGCCGTAGCGAAAGCGAGTCCGAATAGGGCGTTTTAGTCGCGTGCTCTAGACCCGAAGCGGGGTGATCTAGCCATGGCCAGGGTGAAGCGCGGGTAAGACCGTGTGGAGGCCCGAACCCACCAGGGTTGAAAACCTGGGGGATGAGCTGTGGTTAGGGGTGAAAGGCCAATCAAACTCCGTGATAGCTGGTTCTCCCCGAAATGCATTTAGGTGCAGCGTCGTGTGTTTCGTGGTGGGGGTAGAGCACTGGATGGTCTAGGGGGCCTACAAGCTTACCGAAATCAACCAAACTCCGAATACCATTACGTGAGAGCGCGGCAGTGAGACTGCGGGCGATAAGGTTCGTAGTCGAGAGGGAAACAGCCCAGAACACCAGCTAAGGCCCCAAAGTGTGTGCTAAGTGGGAAAGGATGTGGGGTCGCCCAGACAACCAGGAGGTTGGCTTAGAAGCAGCCACCCTTTAAAGAGTGCGTAATAGCTCACTGGTCAAGTGGTCCTGCGCCGACAATGTAGCGGGGCTTAAGCACACCGCCGAAGCTGTGTCATTCGCACATGTGACCGGCTCCAGTTTGCTGGAGTCCAGTTGTGTGGATGGGTAGGGGAGCGTCGTGTGGGGGATGAAGCGGCAGGGGAACCTAGCCGTGGACACTACACGAGTGAGAATGCAGGCATGAGTAGCGAATGACGAGTGAGAAACTCGTCCGCCGGATGACCAAGGGTTCCTGGGCCAGGCTAATCCGCCCAGGGTAAGTCGGGACCTAAGGCGAGGCCGACAGGCGTAGTCGATGGACAACGGGTTGATATTCCCGTACCCGTGTAAACGCGTCCATGGTGAGGCTAGTGATGCTAACCGCCCGCGAGCCATAGAGTCTTCGGATGATGTGGGGAGTGCGCGGGATCCGATCTAGTAGTAGTCAAGCGATGGGGTGACGCAGGAAGGTAGCTCCGCCAGTCAGTGGTAATACTGGTGTAAGCGTGTAGGCTGTCAGGGTAGGCAAATCCGTCCTGATGTGTAGGCTGAGACGTGATGCGTAGCCGATTGAGGCGAAGTAGAGTGATCCTATGCTGTCGAGAAAAGCCTCTAGCGAGTGTTTATGCGGCCCGTACCCCAAACCGACACAGGTGGTCAGGTAGAGAATACCGAGGCGTTCGGGTGAACTGTGGTTAAGGAACTCGGCAAAATGCCCCCGTAACTTCGGGAGAAGGGGGGCCGAGGGACTTGAAGCCCCTTGCGGGCTAGGGTTTTTCGGCCGCAGAGAGCAGCGAGAAGCGACTGTTTACTAAAAACACAGGTCCATGCGAAGTCGTAAGACGATGTATATGGACTGACGCCTGCCCGGTGCTGGAACGTTAAGGGGACCGGTTAGTCCTTTGGGGCGAAGCTGAGAACTTAAGCGCCAGTAAACGGCGGTGGTAACTATAACCATCCTAAGGTAGCGAAATTCCTTGTCGGGTAAGTTCCGACCTGCACGAATGGCGTAACGACTTCTCGACTGTCTCAACCACAGGCCCGGTGAAATTGCATTACGAGTAAAGATGCTCGTTTCGCGCGGCAGGACGGAAAGACCCCGGGACCTTTACTATAGCTTGGTATTGGTGCTCGGTTCGGCTTGTGTAGGATAGGTGGGAGACTGTGAAGCTGGCACGCCAGTGCTGGTGGAGTCGTCGTTGAAATACCACTCTGGTCGTTCTGGGTGTCTAACCTCGGACCGTGATCCGGTTCAGGGACAGTGCCTGGTGGGTAGTTTAACTGGGGCGGTTGCCTCCCAAAGGGTAACGGAGGCGCTCAAAGGTTCCCTCAGCCTGGTTGGCAATCAGGTGTTGAGTGCAAGTGCACAAGGGGGCTTGACTGTGAGACTGACGGGTCGAGCAGGGACGAAAGTCGGAACTAGTGATCCGGCCATGGCTTGTGGAAGCGTGGTCGCTCAACGGATAAAAGGTACCCCGGGGATAACAGGCTGATCTTGCCCAAGAGTCCATATCGACGGCATGGTTTGGCACCTCGATGTCGGCTCGTCGCATCCTGGGGCTGGAGTAGGTCCCAAGGGTTGGGCTGTTCGCCCATTAAAGCGGTACGCGAGCTGGGTTTAGAACGTCGTGAGACAGTTCGGTCCCTATCCGCCGTGCGCGTTGGAGATTTGAGGAAGGCTGTCCCTAGTACGAGAGGACCGGGATGGACGGACCTCTGGTGTGCCAGTTGTCCCGCCAGGGGCATGGCTGGTTGGCTACGTTCGGAAAAGATAACCGCTGAAAGCATCTAAGCGGGAAGCTTGTTCCAAGATGAGATCTCCTGCCTCCTTTGAGAGGGTAAGGCCTCCTATAGACGATGGGGTTGATAGGCCAGAGATGGAAGCCCTGTAAGGGGTGGAGTTGACTGGTACTAATAGGCCGAGGGCTTGTCTACAAAGACGCTTCGCATCCACTGTGTGGTTCTGAAGGAACCGACCGGCATGACCGGGGCCTGGTGACGGGTCTGGGTTGTGTGTGGTGGTGATCTTCATAGTGTTTCGGTGGTGTTAGCGGAGGGGAAACGCCCGGTCCCATTCCGAACCCGGAAGCTAAGCCCTCCAGCGCCGATGGTACTGCACTCGTGAGGGTGTGGGAGAGTAGGACGCCGCCGAACATAATTTGCCCGGTGCGGGTCGAGTTGAGCCTTACAGGTTCCTCGACCCGCACCGGGCCTTTTCACGTTGTACCTTCGTGAGCGTGCCGAAGCCGCTGCTCGTCATCGACGCCGCCAACGTCGTCGGATCCGTGCCGGACGGCTGGTGGCGCGACCGAGCCGGCGCCACGACCCGCCTGCGCGACTCCCTCACCGACCTCGCCGCCACCGGACTCCCCCAGACCGGCCACCCCATCGACGTGATCCTCGTCGTCGAAGGCAAGGCCCGCACCGTCACCAGCTCCGACACCGTCCAGGTGCACCTCGCCCCGCACTCCGGTGACGACGCCATCGTCGAACTGGTCGCCGACGAGTCCACGAGTGGCCGGCCGATCTACGTCGTCACCGCCGACCGCGGCCTACAACGCCGAGTCGCCGTCTATGGCGTCGAGATCCTCGGGCCACACACCGTGCGCTGAGCGCCCGTTCACATGCTGGACCGTGGAACACCGCACTCCCCTGCTGGTGTTGACTCACGGTGTGACCACAGCGAAGCGTCGTGCCCGGGTTCGTGCTCCTGAGCTGGTGGGGCGTGGGTGGCTGAACACCGGGGGGAAGGCGATCACGCTGGCGGATCTGCGGGGGCGGATCACGCTGCTGGACTTCTGGACGTTCTGCTGCATCAACTGCCTGCACGTGCTGGACGAGCTGCGGCCGTTGGAGGCGGAGTTCGAGGACGTGCTGGTGACGATCGGGGTGCACTCGCCGAAGTTCGCGCATGAGGCGGACGCGGATGCGCTCAAGGCGGCGGTGGAGCGGTACGAGGTGCACCACCCGGTGCTCGACGACCCGAAGCTGACGACGTGGCAGAACTATGCGGTGAAGGCGTGGCCGACGCTGGTGTTGGTGGACCCGGAGGGGTACGTGGTGCACGTGGCCGCCGGCGAAGGGCACGTGGAGGCGCTGCGGAGGATCATCGCGGAGCTGATCGACGAGCACGAGGCGAAGGGGACGCTGCGCCGCGGGGACGGACCTTATGTGCCGCCGCAGCCGCAGGAGACGGAGCTGAGGTTCCCGGCGAAGATCGCTGTGACGCCAAGGGACACGCTCCTGGTGACGGACTCGGCGCACCACAGCGTGGTGGAGCTGGCGAACGACGGTGAGACGGTGCTGCGCCGCATCGGGACGGGCGAGCGCGGGCGGGAGGACGGCGGACCGGACGAGGCGACATTCGCGGAGCCAGCGGGGATTGCCTTGTTGCCCAAGGAAATCGCGGCGGAGGTCGGCTACGACGTGGTGGTCGCGGACACGGTGAACCACCTGCTGCGCGGCATTGACCTGAGCACGGGTGACGTCACGACGGTGGCCGGCACGGGCGAGCAGTGGCGCATGGGCGACACCGACGGGCCGGCGGACAAGATCGACCTGACGAGCCCGTGGGACGTGGCCTGGTGGGCGCCGGCCAACGGTGTTGTTGTTGCCATGTCAGGAAATCACACGCTGAGCTTGTTCGACCCGATTGCGGGGACGGTGCGGCGCTTCGCCGGAACGACGGTGGAGGGACTGAAGGACGGCCCGGCGCTGGAGGCGTTTTTCGCGCAGACCTCGGGTCTTGCCGCGGACGGCGACAAGCTGTGGCTGGCCGACTCGGAAACCTCGGCCCTGCGGTGGATCGACCGCGACTTCGAGGTGCACACGGCGGTGGGCCAGGGACTGTTCGACTTCGGCCATCGCGACGGCGCGGCCGACCAGGCGCTGCTGCAACACCCGCTCGGCGTGGCGGTGCTGCCCGACGGAAGTGTGGCGATCGCGGACACGTACAACTCGGCGATTCGGCGCTACGAGCCGGAAACCGGTGAGGTGTCGACGCTGGCGACCGATGTCGCCGAGCCGTCCGGGGCGGCCATTGTGGACGGTGAGCTGGTGGTGGTGGCTTCGGCGGCGCACCGGCTGGAGCGGCCGGTGCCGCCGGGGGTGTCCGCGAAGCTGGTCGCCGGCGAAGCGCACCAGGTGCGGCGGCCGCCGTCGGACATCGGCGTCGGCGAGCTCGAACTGGCCGTGGTGTTCACGCCGCCGCCCGGCCAGAAGCTGGACGACCGCTACGGCCCGTCCACCCGACTGGAGATCACGTCCTCGCCGCCGGAGCTGATCGCCGCCGGAGCCGGCGAATCCACTGACCTGACAAGGAAGTTGACTATCGCGGCCGGCTTCACCGAGGGCGTGCTGCACGTCGTCGCGCAGGCCGCCAGCTGTGACGACGGTCCGGGCGTCGAGCACCCGGTGTGCCGGCTGACCCGACAGGACTGGGGTGTCCCGGTCCGCGTCTCGCCGGCCGGCCCGGCCCGGCTGGCCCTGGTCATGGGCGGGGTCGACGAGCAGGCGAAGTAGACTTGCCGCCGTGGCAGAGTCGAAGCTCCAGATCCAGATGCTGCACGACCGGGTGCTGGTGAAGATTTCGCCGGAGGACGGTGAGCGGCGTAGCAGCGGCGGCATCGTCATTCCGGCCACCGCGCAGGTCGCGAAGCGGCTGGCCTGGGGCGACGTGCTCGGTGTCGGCGGGCACGTGCGCAACGTCAAGGTCGGCGACCGGGTGCTGTTCAACCCCGAGGACCAGCTCGAGGTCGAGGTGCAGGCCCAGACCTACACGGTGATGCGGGAACGCGACATCCACGCGGTCGCCACCGAGGAGACCGAGACGGGCACCGGCCTCTACCTCTAGAGGCCCTGCTCCTTGGCCCGGCGGCGCTGCTGCTCGGCCCGCTCCCGGCACTGGCGCAGGAACTCCGCGTCGTCGTCCGGGTTCACCGCGACGTGTCGGCCGGGTCGGTCGTACTCCGGGAACCGGGACGGCCGCGACGGTGCCGAGCGGACGCGCGGCCGGCCGATGGCCAGCCACAGGATCGAGCCGACCAGCGGCACCAGCAGGACCACCAGCAGCCAGAACATCTTGGGCAGATGTCGGCACAGCGAGTCGTCGGTGACGATCACGTCGGCCAGGCAGAAGACCCACAGACAGAAGATCGCCACGCCGACGGCGCCGTCGAAGTAGAGCACCGGTCACTCCCCCACTCGGATTTCGGTCGACGCCGATACTGGCACGGACCCCTGACAATCCGCGCGAGAGTCGGCAAAACAGGCGTCGGGCAGGTGGGCATCCTCGCATGTGGATCTTGTTGTGTCCGGCGGTTTCCGGTGGGGTGCCTCACGGTTTTCGCCGCCCCGACCGGCCAGGCGCTGACGGCCGGCACCTACGACGGCGCCACCGATCCGAACTACGGCAACAACGTCACCACGGACACCACGACCGTCGTGACCCTCAAGAAGGTCTGATCCCGCAACGCGAAGGGCCCCTCCGCCACAAGCGGAGGGGCCCTTTGTCGTCAGCGGCTCAGAACGCGGACTCGTCCACGTCCATCAGCGCGTTGTCGGTGGTCTCGGCGACCTTGCGGCGGGCGGTCAGCTCGGGCAGCACGGTCTTGGCGAAGAAGTTCGCCACCGCGACCTTGCCCTCGTAGAACGCCTTGTCCTTGGCCGAGGGGTTGGCGGCCAGCGCGGCCAGCGCCACCTCGGCCTGGCGCAGCAGCAGCCAGCCGACGAGCACGTCGCCCGCGGACAGCAGCAGCCGCACCGTGTTCTGGCCGACCTTGTAGACGTTGCGCACGTCCTCCTGGGACGAGGTGAGGAAGCCGATCATCGTGCCGAGCAGGCCCTGCAGGTCCTGCAAGCCCTGGGCCAGGGCCGCGCGGCCCTCCTTGAGCTGGCCGTTGCCGCCCTCGTTGTCCAGGAACTTCTGGATCTCGTTGTTGATGAAGCCCAGCGCCTGGCCCTTGTCCCGGATGATCTTGCGGAAGAAGAAGTCCAGGGACTGGATGGCGGTCGTGCCCTCGTACAGGCTGTCGATCTTGGAGTCGCGGATGTACTGCTCGATCGGGTAGTCCTGCAGGAAGCCGGAGCCGCCGAAGGTCTGCAGCGACTGGGCCAGCTGCTCGTAGGCGCGCTCGGAGCCGACGCCCTTGACGATCGGCAGCAGCAGGTCGTTGATCGCCGAGGCCAGCTTGACGTCGCCGGCGCCCGCGGTGATCTGGTCCTGGAAGGTCGCGGTGTAGAGGTAGACCGCGCGCAGGCCCTCCGCGTACGCCTTCTGCAGCATCAGGCTGCGGCGCACGTCGGGGTGGTGGGTGATGGTGACCCGGGGCGCGGTCTTGTCGGTCATCTGGGTCAGGTCGGCGCTCTGCACGCGCTCCTTGGCGTAGGCCAGGGCGTTCAGGTAGCCGGTGGACAGCGTGGCGATGGCCTTGGTGCCGACCATCATCCGGGCGTGCTCGATGACCTGGAACATCTGCGCGATGCCGTCGTGCACGTCGCCGAGCAGCCAGCCCTGGGCGGGCACACCGTGCTGGCCGAAGGTCAGCTCGCAGGTGGTGGAGACCTTCAGGCCCATCTTGTGCTCGACGTTGGTGACGAAGGCGCCGTTGCGCTCGCCCAGCTCGCCGGTGTTGGTGTCGAAGTGGAACTTCGGCACCAGGAACAGGCTCAGGCCCTTGGTGCCCGGCTTCGACTCGATGCCGGGGCCCTCGGGGCGGGCCAGCACCATGTGCATGATGTTCTCGGTCATGTCCTGGTCGCCGGACGTGATGAACCGCTTCACGCCGTCCAGGTGCCAGCTGCCGTCGGGCTGCAGCACGGCCTTGGTGCGGCCGACGCCCACGTCCGAGCCGGCGTCGGGCTCGGTGAGCACCATCGTGGCGCCCCAGGCGCGGTCGATGGTGATCTGCGCCCAGCGCTTCTGCTCCTCGTTGCCGTTCTTGTGCATGATCGCGGCGAAGCTGGCGCCGGCCATGTACATGAAGGCGGCGGGGTTGGCGCCCAGGATCAGCTCGGCGGCCGCCCACTGCACCGACGGCGGGATGCCGAAGCCGCCCAGCTCGTCGGGCAGGGACAGGCGGTACCACTCGCCGTCCCACAGCGCCTGGTAGGACTTCTTGAACGACTCGGGCAGCGTGGCCGAGTGCGTCTTGGGGTCGAACACCGGCGGGTTGCGGTCGGCGTCGGCGAACGACTCCGCCAGGGGACCGGTGGCCAGATTGTTCAGCTCCGACAGGACGCCACGGGCGGTGTCCTCGTCGGCCTGCTCGAACGGCCCGGTGCCGAGGCTGTCCTGGACGTTGAACACCTCGAAGAGGTTGAACTCCAGGTCACGAACGTTGCTCTTGTAGTGGCCCATGGCTTCCTTGCTCCCCTACTAGCCGGTAACAACAGGATATTACCTGCCAGTAACCCCGGCAAGGCCGTTCGCCCGGTTGTGGCTGATCCTTAGAGTGCCGCCCGGCTGAGCGTGACCATCCGGATACCCAGACCGACCAGCACCAGCCCGCTGACCCGGTCCAGCCAGCGGCGCACCACCGGCCGGCTGAGCACCCGCCGAGCCAGACCGATCGCCAGCACCACGAGGGTGTAGTAGCTCGCGCTGAGCGCCATCTGCACGGCCGCGAGCACGAACGTGTCCAGCAGCGGGTTGCCGTCCGGCGGCAGGAACTGCGGCAGCAACGCGAGATAGAGCACAGCCGCCTTGGGGTTGGTCACATTGGTCATGAAGCCGGCCCGCAGCGAGGCCAGCGGGCTGTGCCGCACGCCCGCGGCTTCGACCAGGTCGGCCGGCTCGCGCCGGGACCGGCGCAACGACTGGACGCCCAGCCAGCACAGGTAGACCGCGCCGGCCACCTTGAGCACCACGAAGGCGATCTCGGAGGTGCGGACCAGCACGGTCAGGCCGAACGCGGACGCGGTGGCCCAGACGATCAGGCCCATGGTGTTGCCGGCCACAGTGGCCAGGCCGGCCGCCCGGCCGGAACGCAGCGACTGCGTGAGCATCACCGCGAGCGACGGACCCGGGGCGATGATCATCAATAAGCAGGTGACGACGAAGGCCAGGGAGATCACGGCCTCTAGTTCACCTGTCCGTGCCGGCCACCAGCAACCCGATTCGGTAGGAGATGGCCACGGCGTGTGCCCGGTCACGGGCCCCGAGCTTGCGCAGCATCCCCTTGATGTGGGTCCGCACGGTCTCCACCGACACGAACAGCGCGGTGGCGATGGCCCGGTTCTCCAGGCCGTCGGCGATCAGCTGGAGCACCTCGAACTCACGACGGGTCAGCAGGCCGGAGCCGGGCGGGGCGTCGGCGTCGGTGGCGGCCAGCAGCGGGGCCAGCGCCGCGTCGACGTAGCGGCGGCTGATCGGCGTGTTGTGGATGGCCTGGACGACCTGCCCCGGCTCGGCGTGTCTGGCCACCACGCCGCGAGCGCCGCGGCGGAACGCCCGCTGGGCGAACTCGGCGGTGCAGTGGGCCTCGCGCAGCAGCGTCAGCACGACCAGGCGCTCGTCCTGTTCGGTGAGCACACGGGTGAAGTGGCCCAGCGGGTCCAGCGCGGAGTCGATGAGCAGCACGTCGGGCTGGAGCCGCTCGTGCAGCTGCACGGCCGTGCGGTGGTCGCGGGCGGCACCGCTCCAGTGCAGTCCCGGAGTCCGGGTGACCAGCGTGGATAGTCCCTCGCGGAACAGGGGCACCTGGTCGAGCAGGGCCACGCCGATGGTGGCGTTGCGACGCCGCTGGACGGGGGCGGTGCGCTGGCCCGCGATGTGGGGTGCGGTCATGCGGGGCTCCGATCTTTCCTCCCTCGGGGTAGAGGGGACGCCGGCGCCGAGCGGCGCTGACGCCATGGCGGTCGGAGCAGCGCGTTTCTCCCCCAAGTGGGTGACGATCGGGCCGGATGTTCACCTACCTGAAAGTCAGTCACAAATGTGACTCAATAGCTCGGGAGGGGGTGGCGCCGGTTGAAATACGCACGTAGGACCTACGTCACACATCCTGAGTGGATGCCGGGTCCGTCCGCCGCCGGATCGCGGTCTTCCGCGTGGAACCGACTCGCACCGGGTCGGCGCAGAGAAACGAGGCGATCTGGCGTGCAGCAAACGGAGGGTCTGCCGGCACGGCGGAACATCAACAGAGGAACGCTGTTCTTCTTCGGTGCCCTCGGCGGCATCCTGTTCGGCTACGACCTGGGCGTCATCTCAGGTGTCCTGCTGTTCATCAAGAAGATCTGGTCGCTGAGCGCGCTCCAGCAGGGCTTCGTCAACGGAGCACTCGCGGCGGGCGCCATCATCGGCGCGCTCCTGGTCATCAAGCTGGCCGACTCGCTCGGCCGGCGGCGCACGATCATCGTGGCCGCCAGCGTGTTCGCCCTCGGCACCATCGGCTGCACCTTCGCGCCGTCGTTCGAGGTGCTGGTGGCGTTCCGGTTCATCGTCGGCATCGCGGTCGGCGCGTCCTCCGCGACCGTGCCCACCTACCTGGCCGAGTTGGCCCCGGGCAAGGTTCGCGGCCTGCTCTCGTCGCTGAACCAGCTCATGATCGTCAGCGGCATCCTCATCGCCTACATCGTCGACGACGTGCTGGCCGACTCGGCCAACTGGCGGGCGATGATCGCGGCGGCGATCATTCCGGCGGTGGTCCTGCTGGTCGGCATGCTGCGCATGCCGGAGACGCCGCGCTGGCTGCTCAAGAACGGCCGCGAGGAGGAGGCCCGGGCGGTGCTCAACAGCACGCTGCAGGGCCAGGGCGTGGACGAGGAGTACAACGAGATCAAGGAAGTCATTCGCCTCGACGGCCAGCAGGCGAAGGGCACGCTCAAGGACCTGACCGCCAAGTGGGCCCGGCCGGCCCTGGTCGTGGCCCTGATCCTGGCCATCGGCCAGCAGTTCTCCGGCGTCAACGCGGTCAACACCTACGCCCCGATCATGTTCCAGAACCTGGGCTACGGCGCGTCCGCCGCGCTGCTGGCCTCGGTCGTGCTCGGCATCGTGAAGGTGCTGTTCACGGTGGGCGAGATGTTCGTGGTCGACCGCTGGGGTCGCCGTCCGCTGCTGCGGGTCGGCGGTCTGCTGATGGCCGGCACCCTGATCGTGCTCGGCCTGTGCGTCACCCTGATCACCAACACCAGCGTCATCGGCCCGATCACCCTGGTGCTGCTGATCCTGTTCCTGGCCGGGTACGAGCTGGGTTGGGGCGCGGTGGTGTGGGTGATGATCGGCGAGGTGTTCCCGCTGCGGGTGCGCGGCATCGGCACCGGCACCGCGAGCGTCGTGCTGTGGGCGGCGACGTTCACCATCACCTTCGTGTTCCCGGTCATGTACACCGGTCTCGGCCTGGCCACCTCGGCGTGGATCTTCGCGGCGGTCTGCATCGTGCTGGTGCTGCTGGTGACCAAGTTCGTGCCCGAGACCAAGGGCCGCACGCTGGAGCAGATCGAGCTGGACCTGCGCGAGCGCGTGAACGTCTGAACTGTCGGACCCCCTGGGTAGCGTCGGCGGCATGGCTACCCGACTGGACAACGTGGTCGTGGACGCGGTCGACCCGGTCGCCCTCGCGGGCTTCTGGTCGGCCGCCCTCGGCCGCACGATCACCCATCAGGATGAGAACGAGGTCGACGTCGGCTTGCCCGGCTTCGACCTCGTTTTCGTTCCGGTGGCCGAGCCCAAGACCGGGCAGAACCGAGTGCACCTGGACCTGGCCAGCGACTCGGCCGAGGACCAGGCGGCGATCGTGGACCGGGTGCTCGGGCTGGGCGCCCGGCACATCGACATCGGCCAGGGCGACGTGCCGTGGGTGGTGCTCGCCGATCCCGAGGGCAACGAGTTCTGTGTGCTGGAGCCGCGGGACGAGTATCGCGGCATCGGGCCCGTGGCCGCGGTTGTCGTCGCCGCCCGGGATCCCTTGGCGCTGGCCCGGTTCTGGTCGGAGGCGACCGGCCGGCCGGTGAGCCGAATCAGGTCCGACTGGGCCTCCCTGCCCGCCGATGTCGGCGCCTGGCTGGAATTCATCGCCAGTCCGTCCCTCTGGGAGGGCAAGAACCGCGTACACCTCGACGTCCGCCCGCTGGCTGGCGACGACCACGCCGTCGAGGTGGCCCGACTGCGCTCCGCCGGCGCCGTGACCGCCGATGTCGGGCAGGGCGACGCGCCCTGGGTGGTGCTCGCCGACCCCGAAGAGAACGAGTTCTGTGTGCTCCGCCCGGCGGGCTCATCCATCCGAACGGGCGATTAGGGCCTTACGACTCTGCGGACCGCCAGCGGGGCTGCGTACCGTGCTGATCGCGCGGCGATCCGCGCACGTGTGGAGAACTCGTCCTGCGGACGCCCCCCGACGCAGGACGAGCCATCCGCCGAGCCGCGCTCACCTGCCGGCTCGTCGTTCACATTCGATCGTCGAGCCGGGACGGTGACCGTCATGGAGCTCATCGCCTTCGCCCCCGCCACCGACCTGGCCCGCGCCGTCGCGTTCTACGGCTCCGTCCTCGGTCTCACCCACGAGGAGACCACCCCCTTCGCCGCCGTCTTCCGCGCCGGCCCCGTCATGCTCCGCGTGACCAAGGTCGAGTCCTTGCAGCCGCAGCCCTTCACCGTGCTCGGCTGGTCCGTGTCCGACATCCGCGCCACCGTCGCCGACCTCACCGCCCGCGGCGTCGCCTTCACCCGTTACGACGGCATGGGCCAGGACTCCCTCGGCATCTGGACCACGCCCGACGGCTCCCAGATCGCCTGGTTCCGCGACCCCGACGGCAACACCCTGTCCCTGACCCAGTTCGCCTAGTTGCGGCCGAATTTGCCTTCTGCCACCTCGTAAATGCAGCGGACGCCATGCCTGGACAGCAAGTCGACGAGGTCGGCCTTCGGGAGTTCCGGCAACAGCACCGCGAGGTGCTCGTGCTCCACGTACCTGGCGTAGTCCAGCACCTGTCCCAAAGCCAGCCGGACGTACTCCCGCTCCGCCGACCCCTTCGCCTCGATCAGCTCGGCCCGGTCCACGTCGTACAGGTCGACCCGAAGGGGCCTTGTCTCGCCAGGCAGCAGGATTCCCTTCGCGATGACGCTGTGCTCGTCCTTCCGCCGCCACTCCCGGAAGCGCTTCACCAGCTCTGCCTCGACCCGGCTCGCGTTCCGCTTGGAGGTCCCGCTCACGGGGAACGTCCTCGTGCGGTGTGCCTCAACCGGCATGTCGAAGACCACCGGAAACGCGTTGCGGCTCGCCACATCCGGTGTCTTCACCTGCTCTGGTCGAAGTCCGAGCAACTTCGCTCGCAGCGCGCGTGCCTCCGCCATCATTTCCGTGGGGTTGTCGACGAACTCCCGAGCGACCGAGGCATCCAGCCTGCTGCCCCACGTCTGCTTGCCTCTGTGATCGAGATGGTTGGCCGCTATGTCCGCCATCTTTCTCGCCACGCTGTTGATGTTGCGAAAGTCTGGGCCGTGCTCCTCAAGGGGGTGGAACTCCGCCGTTTGAAGGAGTTCCGACAGCTCGATGACTCGCGGGTCGCGCTCGGCGTCGGGCAGCTGCCGCCAACTGTTGGCCGCCAGGACCACGCAGGCGAGGATGGTCTCCTCGCGGGTCCACGGTCGCACCGGAAAGTACTTCACCGTGAAGTCCAGCGCCGCCATCCGCCGCGCAACCGTTTGGTCGCCACCGGAGAAGTCCCCCGCGGCCATGCCCAGCGCGGCCCCGGCGATCGCCTTCGAGTCGTAGAGCTTCCCTTCAACCTCAAGGAAGTACGACTTCGCCTTGCCGAAGCCGTACCTCCGGAGGAACTCGTCCCGACCGAGTTCGTCGAACTCGGCCACCGCCTTCAGAACGTCCGCGCGCGTCAGGTCCCCCAGAGCCATCCGGACAGGCTAGCGGTCAGCCCAGGCCGATCTGCTGGTAGAAGTTCGTGTTGTCCCAGAACAGGAATTCCTCGTCCATCGTGCCCTGGCGGTTCCAGATGCCGACGGTGGCCATGTTGATGGAGTACTTGCGGCCGGTGGGGGCGATGACGCCGCCCTTGCCGTCCGGCATGGGGCGGGTGAAGGTGCCCTGCATGACACCGGTGACCGCGGTCAGGTTGTCCTTCGCGACGCGGAGCGGGTGGCTGTGGATGTGGGTGTCGGGGGCCCAGACGAACATCGCGGCCAGGTCGGCGATGTGCTTGTCGATGCCGTCGGTGTAGTGGCCGTCGGGCCAGTGCACGCGGATCGTGCGGGCGTGGCTCTCGTGCAGGCGGGCCCAGTCGGCCTGGGAGAAGACCACGAAGTCCAGTTCGTCGAACGTCTTGAGGTGCTGCCGTTCCTGCGCGCTCAGGTTGGACGGGTAGGGCGGGTTGGGCACGGGCGTCGATGCGGGGTCCGGCAACAGGTTCGGGTGCGCGTCGGCGGCGAAGGCCGTGCCGTCGGCGACTGCGGTCAGGGCCAGCGCGCCGAAGACGGCGGCGCCGCCGCTGCAGATCAGGGTCCGGCGGTCGATCATGGGGTCCTCCTCGAAAGATGGTGGCGGCCCTCATGAAACGTCCGGCCTTCGCGCCGGGCCATCGCCTGCTGTGGCCCGACTCATTCATCAGGTTTATGGCATGGCAGCCACCGATAAGCTGTGGTCGTGTCCACCGCCCAGGACCTGGTCGCACTCCGCTCGTTCCTCGCCGTCTACCGGACGGGCGGCGTGGCCCGGGCCGCCGAGCAGTTGGGTTTGTCACAGCCCGCGGTGTCCCATCACCTGCGCACCGTCGAGACCTTCACCGGCCGGCCCCTGTTCGCCCGGTCCGGCCGGGGCATCGCCCCCACCGAGGCCGGCCACGTCCTCGCCGCCGAGGTCGCCCCGCACCTGGACGGTCTCGACCTCGTCATCGACGGCCGTCGCACCCTCGACGCCGGCCCCGTCTTCCTCGGCGCCCCCGCCGCCCAGTTCGACCACCACATCGCCACCGCCCTCGGCCCCCTGGTCGACCAGGGCGTCTGCCTCCGCCACCGGGTCGGCCTGTCCGACGACCTCATCGCCGCCCTGCTCGACGACCGCCTCGACATCGCCGTCATCACCAAGATCGAGGGCACTCCCCGCACCCGGCTGCACCTTCGCCACTGGTTCGACGAGGAGTTCGTCCTCATCGGCCGCCCCGACCAGCCCCCGTTCCGCATCGAGGACCTCACCTCACGCCGCTTCGTCGGCTACTCCGAGGCCATGCCCATGCTGCGCCGCTATTTCCGCTCCTGCTGGGACCTCCCCGCCCCGCACGCCGCCGTCACCATCCCGGACATGACCTCGATCCTCGCCTACGCCGCCGACAGCACCCTGCTCTCCGTCGTCCCCATCCACCACGCCCGCGCCGCCCTGGACGCCGGCCGCCTCGCGATCCTCCACCGCCCTCCCGCCCCCGTTCTGAACCCCATCTACCTAGCCACCCGCCGCGGCCGCCAATCCCGCCCCCACCTGAAAACCGTCTTCGACGCCCTCCTGGCCACGGCCTGAGAGGAAGGAATGAGCGAGACGGCCCAGCCGTGGGATCGGGCAGGCAGAGCGCGAGGGGGATGGAAGCGAAGCGAGATCAGCGAAGGAAGGCCACAGCAACCGCAAGCGGCAGCTGAGAAAGTTGAGGGCCGCAAGAGACATCAAAACGGCCCAGGCAAACCACAGCGGCAGTCAGGGACCAGCAGCCAAGCCTCCGGCCGAGCGAAGCGAAGCCCTACCTGGCGACCCAGGGCGAGCGAAGCGAAGCCCCCCAAACGGAGCCTTCAACCCGGAGTTTGGGGGTCAAGGGGGCGAAGCCCCCTTGCTTGGGGTCTGGGGCGAGAGCCCCAGAAAACACTGCGAGGGGCCCAGGTTCGCGCATTCCGCGAACGCAGACCCCTCAGCACCGAGCGGGTGACGGGAATCGAACCCGCGTTTACAGCTTGGGAAGCTGTCATTCTACCATTGAACTACACCCGCATGATCGTCCGTAGCTTACACGACGGGGCGTGGGCGTCCAGCACCCGGGTGGGCGGCTACGCTGTCCGGGTGCTGCTGAGTGACCGGGACCTGCGCAAAGAGATCGAGGCCGGGCGGCTGGTGTTGGAGCCGCTGGAGGTGGATCTTGTTCAGCCGTCGAGCATCGACGTGCGGCTGGACCGGTTCTTCCGGGTGTTCAACAACACGAAGTACACGCACATCGATCCGAGTCAGCAGCAGGATGACCTGACGACGCTGGTGGAGACGGAGGGCGATGAGCCCTTCGTGCTGCATCCGGGGGAGTTCGTGCTGGGGGCGACGTTCGAGCGGGTGAGCCTGCCGGACGATCTGGCGGGCCGCCTGGAGGGCAAGTCCTCGCTGGGGCGCCTGGGGCTGCTGACGCACTCGACGGCGGGCTTCATCGACCCGGGTTTCGAGGGGCACATCACGTTGGAGCTGTCCAACGTCTCGAATCTGCCGATCACGTTGTGGCCGGGCATGAAGATCGGCCAGCTGTGCCTGTTCCGGCTGGAGAGCCCGGCGGAGCATCCGTACGGGTCGAAGCGCGCGGGGTCGAGGTATCAGGGCCAGCGGGGGCCGACGCCGTCGAGGTCGTACCTGAACTTCCAGCGCACGGACACGAGCCGCTAGTCGGCGACGAACTCCTGGCCGTAGCGGGCCAGGACACGGGCCCGGAGGTCCTGGTCCTCGCGGGGCACGGGTTCGAGGAAGATCTCGTCGAGCGAGGGGAACTCGGCGGTGAGTTCGGCGGCGATGCGCACGCAGGCCCGTTCGAGGTCGGCGGCGCCGAGGTTGTCGTCGAAGTCGAGGCGGGCGCAGAGCAGGACCCGGTCGGTGCCGGTGAGCATGGTGAGCAGGTCGACGACGACTTCGACCTCGGGGGCGGCGGCGAGGCGGGCGCGAACGGCTCGGACCAGGGCGACGTCGGCCTGCCGGCCGATGAGCAGGCCCCGGTTGGTGCGCCCGAGCACGTAGGCGCACACGGCGAGCAGCACGGCGATGAGCAGCGAGGCGACGCCGTCGTAGACGACGGAGCCGGTGAGCTGGTGCAGCAGCAGCCCGAAGAACGCCAGCAGCAGGCCGATGAGGGCGGCGGCATCCTCGAAGAACACGGTCTTGGCGGTGGGGTCGTCGATGTCGGCCAGGTACTTGACGATGGAGGTGCCCTCCTCGGCGGCCTCCCGGCGGATCTGGACGACGGCCCGCGACAGCGACACGGACTCCAGCACGAAGCCCAGGGCCAGCACGATGTAGGCGACGGTCGGGTTGCCCTCGTCGGCGGCGTCGCCGGTCAGGGCGTCGTAGCCCTGGATGAACGCGAACACGGCGCCGGAGGTGAAGATCGAGACGGCGGCCAGCAGCGACCAGAAGTAGCGCTCCTTGCCGTAGCCGAAGGGGTGCCGGCGGTCGGCGGGCCGTTCGGATCGGCGCAGCGCCGTGAGCAGCAGCGCCTCGGTGATGGTGTCGGCCACCGAGTGGCCGGCCTCGGCCAGCATCGCGGCCGATCCGCTGAGCACGCCGGCGACCGCCTTCATCAGGGCGATCCCGACGTTGATGCCAAGCGCCACCAACACGGTGAGTGTGCTCTCGCCGCTGCTTTCATCCGCCACGGGAATTACCGTAACCGAATTCGCGCGCAACCAGGCTAAGAGTTGGCGCGTCCTTTGACGTTCACCTGAACAGTCGATGATGGACGGTCGATTTCCCTTGTGTAGCAAGGCAACCCGTGCAACTGGCGGCACGTCTCCTGCTCGGAGACAACACCACCGCAGGGGGGAAATTATTATGAAGCGCTTCGCCGTCGCGGCTCTTGCACTCGGTCTGCCGCTACTGTCCGTCGCGACCGCGCACGCCGACACCAGCACCGTCACCATCTCGGGCGTCGCCTGGAAGGACCTGAACGGGGATGGCATCCGCCAAGCCGACGAGCCGGTGCTGCCGGGCATCAAGATCGGCGACACCACCACCGACGCGATGGGTCGCTACACGCTGACCGACGTGCCGTACATGGGCACCGGCCAGGCCGACTCGCCGCGGGTGCAGGCCAGCCAGCTCAGCATCGAGGGCGGCAAGTTCACGCTGACCCGCCCGCACCAGGGCCCGGCCGCGACCGACTCCGACTTCGACTGGGTCAACGGCTGGCTGAACGTGGACCACCCGCCGGTGGACGGCGTGTTGGACAACATGGACGTGGGCTACATGCCGGCCAAGTCCGACCCGTGGCTGAAGGCCCTCACGCCCGAGCAGGCCAACCCGGTGCACGTCGGCGACCACCTCACCTACGACGTCACGGTCACCACCAACGACTTCCCGGGCTACTACCACCTGCGGGTGGCCTTCCCGGACGGCATCCAGCCGGACAAGGTCCAGGAGACGCCGGGTGTGGGGGTGGAGTTCCCGAACCCGCAGACGGTCGACCTGCTGCCGACCCACAACCAGGACCCGAGCTCGGTGATCACCCGGACGGTCACCGCCACCGTGACCAAGCCGACCAGCGGCAAGGTCACCGCTGAGCTGGTCGACACCCAGGGTGACGTGAACCCGATCAACAACGAGAAGTCGGTGCAGGTCACCGCGGTCGACACCGGTTCGACCACGCCGCCGAGCACGACCACGGCCACCCCGGCGCCGACCGTCACGACCACCCCGGCGCCGACGAGCCCCAATGCTCAGCCGGTTGGCTACGCGGCCCCCAAGCCGGCGGCGCTGGCCAACACCGGCGTGGACCCGGTGTGGCCGCTGGTCGCGGGCCTGACACTGCTGGCCGGCGGGGCCGGGGCGATCTTCCTCGCCCGCCGCCGCCGCGCCTGAGGCAAAACGAAAGGGGACGGTGCCAGCAGGCACCGCCCCCTTCGAACGTGCGGATCTACACCTGAGCCGCGGGCTGCTCGTCGCCACGCTTCACGGCGGCGAGCAGCAGCTGCGCCACGTCGACGACCTCGACGTGCTCGCCGGCGGCCTGCTCCGACTTCCGGGCGGTCAGACCGTCGCTGAGCATGACCCGGCAGAACGGGCAGCCGGTGGCGATCTTCGTCGGCGCGGTGCCGAGGGCCTCGTCGACCCGCTCGACGTTGATCCGCTTGCCGATCCGCTCCTCCATCCACATCCGCGCGCCGCCGGCCCCGCAGCACATGGACCGGTCACCGTGCCGCGGCATCTCCCGCAGCTCGGCCCCGGTCGCGCCGACCAGCTCGCGCGGCGCGTCGTAGACCTTGTTGTGCCGGCCCAGGTAGCACGGGTCGTGGTAGGTGACGTCCTCGGCGATCGGGGCCACCGGCACCAGCCGCTTCTCCCGCACCAGCCGGTTGAGCAGCTGAGTGTGGTGCACGACCTCGTACATGCCGCCCAGCTGCGGGTACTCGTTGGCCAGGGTGTTGAAGCAGTGCGCGCAGGTGACGACGATCTTGCGCTTGCCCGGCTCCCGTCCGTCGAAGACGGTGTTGAGCACCTCGACGTTCTGCTGGGCCAGCATCTGGAACAGGAACTCGTTGCCGGCGCGGCGGGCCGGGTCGCCGGTGCAGGTCTCCTCCGGCCCGAGCACGGTGAACTTCACGTCGGCGTTGTGCAGCAGCTCGGCCACGGCCTGGGTGGTCTTCTTGGCCCGGTCCTCGAACGCGCCCGCGCAGCCGACCCAGAACAGGTACTCGACGTCGGCGGCCAGCTCGCCGCCGAACACCGGCACCTCGAACGGCAGGCCCTCGGTCCAGGCCAGCCGGTCCTTGGCGTTCTGGCCCCAGGGGTTGCCCTTGTTCTCCAGGTTCTTGAACATCCCGCCGAGCTCGGTGGGGAAGTTGGACTCGATCAGCACCTGGTAGCGGCGCATGTCGACGATGTGGTCGACGTGCTCGATGTCCACCGGGCACTGCTCGACGCAGGCGCCGCAGCTGGTGCACGACCACAGCACGTCGGGGTCGATGACGCCCATCTCCTCCGGACCGCCGATCAGCGGCCGGCCGGACTC
Organism: Kutzneria sp. CA-103260; assembly: GCF_018263855.1. Taxonomy (GTDB): domain Bacteria; phylum Actinomycetota; class Actinomycetes; order Mycobacteriales; family Pseudonocardiaceae; genus Kutzneria. The sequence goes on from NZ_CP073318.1 coordinate 8,963,441, forward strand.
GGCCAGGGCGAGCACGTCGATCTTGGCCAGCCGGGCCTCGGCGTCGTCGCCGACGATGCCGATCTCGTCGCCGGCCATGTCCTTGCGGCCGCCGGCCAGCAGGTACGGGGCCTTGGCGTAGGCGTGGTCGCGCAGCTGGGTGATGACCAGCTTGGGCGAGAGCGGCTTGCCGGTGTTCCAGGCCGGGCACTGGGACTGGCAGCGGCCGCACTCGGTGCAGGTGCTGAAGTCCAGCCAGCCCTTCCAGCTGAAGTCCTCGACCTTGCCGGCGCCGAAGACGTCTTTCTCCGGGTCGGCCTCCTCGAAGTCCAGCGGCTTGCCGGCGCTCATCATCGGCCGCAGCGCGCCCAGCGCCACCGCGCCGTCGTCCTCGCGCTTGAAGTAGATGTTGAAGAAGGCGCTGAACCGGTGCCAGGCCACGCCCATGGTCAGGTTCTTCGAGACCACGGCCAGCCAGATCATGCCGGACAGCAGCTTGATCACGGCCATCACCGACACCAGGTCGGGGTTGGCCGGCAGCAGGTGGCCCAGCGGCGCGGTGACGAAGTTGGCCCACAGCGGCTGGTCCTCCAGCCCGCTGGCCTCCTTGAAGACCTTCACGCCGAGGATGCCCAGGCCCTCGATGATGACCACGGCCTCGACGAAGTAGGCCTGCCTGAAGTTGGAGCCGGCGAACCGGGACAGCCGGTCGGCCCGGCGCGGGTGGTTGAGCTGGCGGATCACCGCCAGGGCCACGCCGCCGACCACGGTGCCCACGCCGAGCACCTCGGTGACGAAGTTCCACACCGCCCAGTCGCCGATGATCGGCCAGTGCCAGGCCGGCACGAAGACCTCGCCGTAGGCCTCGAACAGCACGAGCGAGCCGATCAGGAAGCCCCACATCACCAGCCAGTGCCACGGCGCGACGGTGCGCACCTTGGCCATCCTGGTGTGCGCGGCGAACTCCTTGACCAGGGTGCCGAGCCTGGGCAGGAACGGGCCGTTGCGGGTGGGATCGGGCTGCCCGAGCCGGATGGTCCGCACCTGGCGCAGCACGGCCGCGACGAACATCCCCCACGCGACCAGGCTGACGGCAACACCGATCACGCCGAGCGTGACCTGTAGAGCACCCATTGCTCCCTCGCCCTTCCGTTACGGACAAGTCGTCCGGGAAGCCTAAACGATGTTACTGGCCAGTAACTACTTGACGTGGCCGGGATCGCACAGCGGTGGGAACATCCGAGCCGGGTCTCGCGTTGGACGAGCAGGAAGCTTGAGCGGAATGGACTCAACTCCGGTCGGCCTGGCAAACTTGAGTCGACGCTGCTCAACCGGCAGCGGGGCACCAGTATCGGGAGGCAGTTCAATGGCGCGTGCGGTCGGCATCGACCTGGGGACGACCAACTCCGTCGTCGCCGTCCTTGAGGGCGGTGAGCCGACGGTGATCGCCAACTCCGAGGGTTCGCGTACCACCCCGTCCATCGTGGCGTTCGCCAAGAACGGCGAGGTTCTGACCGGTCAGCCGGCCAAGAACCAGGCCGTCACCAACGTCGACCGGACGATTCGCTCGGTCAAGCGGCACATCGGCACGTCGTGGACCCAGGAGATCGACGACAAGAAGTACACCGCGCAGGAGATCTCCGCGCGGGTGCTGATGAAGCTGAAGCGGGACGCCGAGGCCTACCTGGGCGAGGAGATCACCGACGCGGTGATCACCGTCCCGGCCTACTTCGAGGACGCGCAGCGGCAGGCCACCAAGGAGGCCGGCCAGATCGCGGGCCTCAACGTGCTGCGCATCGTGAACGAGCCCACCTCCGCCGCCCTGGCCTACGGCCTGGACAAGGGCGAGAAGGAACAGACCATCCTGGTCTTCGACCTCGGTGGCGGCACCTTCGACGTCTCGCTGCTGGAGCTGGGCGACGGCGTGGTCGAGGTCCGCGCGACCTCCGGTGACAACCACCTCGGCGGCGACGACTGGGACCAGCGCGTCGTCAACTGGCTGGTGGAGAAGTTCAAGACCGCCAGCGGCATCGACCTGACCAAGGACAAGATGGCGCTGCAGCGGATCCGGGAGGCCGCGGAGAAGGCCAAGATCGAGCTGTCCTCCTCCTCCACCGCCAGCATCAACCTGCCCTACATCACCGTGGACAGCGACAAGAACCCGCTGTTCCTGGACGAGACGCTGACCCGCGCCGAGTTCCAGCGGATCACCGCTGACCTGCTCGACCGCTGCCGCGCGCCGTTCAACAACGTGATCAAGGACGCCGGCGTCAAGATCTCCGACATCGACCACGTGGTGCTGGTCGGCGGCTCCACCCGCATGCCGGCCGTGACCGAGCTGGTCAAGGAGCTGACCGGCGGCCGCGAGCCGAACAAGGGCGTGAACCCGGACGAGGTCGTCGCCGTCGGCGCCGCGCTGCAGGCCGGCGTGCTGAAGGGCGAGGTCAAGGACGTCCTGCTGCTCGACGTCACCCCGCTGTCCCTGGGCATCGAGACCAAGGGCGGCATCATGACCAAGCTGATCGAGCGCAACACCACGATCCCCACCAAGCGGTCCGAGATCTTCACCACGGCCGACGACAACCAGCCGTCCGTGCAGATCCAGGTCTTCCAGGGCGAGCGCGAGTTCGCGGCGCAGAACAAGAAGCTCGGCATGTTCGAGCTGACCGGGCTGCCGCCGGCCCCGCGCGGCGTGCCGCAGATCGAGGTCACCTTCGACATCGACGCCAACGGCATCGTGCACGTCCAGGCCAAGGACCTGGGCACCGGCAAGGAGCAGTCGATGACCATCACCGGCGGCTCGGCGCTGCCGAAGGACGACATCGACCGCATGGTCCGCGACGCCGAGGAGCACGCGGAGGAGGACAAGCGCCGCCGCGAGGAGGCCGAGACCCGCAACCAGGCGGAGACGCTGGTCTACAGCACCGAGAAGTTCATCAAGGACAACGACGAGAAGCTGCCGGCCGACACCAAGGAGAAGGTGCAGGCGGCCATCGCCGAGGCCCAGGAGGCCCTCAAGGGCACCGACATCGGCGTCATCCGGTCCGCGGTGGAGAAGCTGGCCTCCGAGTCCCAGGCGCTGGGCTCCGCGCTGTACGCCAACGCGACCCCGGGCGCCGAGGGCGCGGCCGCCGGCGACGCCCCGGGCGCGCAGGCCGGCCCGCAGGCCGACAACGTGGTTGACGCCGAGATCGTGGACGAGGACCCGAAGAAGTGAGCGACGAGCAGGAGCAGCCGGTGGTCGTGAACGACCGCCGACGGATCGACCCGGAGACGGGCCAGCTCCGCGAGCCGGAGCCGGGCGAGCTGGCCGACGAGACTCTCGAGTCCGCCGGCCGGCACGCCGCCGAGGACGCCGTGGCCGACCCGGCCGCGGAGTTCAAGGCGCAGCTGGACGAGCGCACCGCCGACCTGCAGCGGCTGCAGGCCGAGTACGCCAACTACCGCAAGCGGGTGGAGCGCGACCGCGAGGTCAACGCCCTGGCCGCCAAGGGGCAGATCGTCACCGAGCTGCTGGGCGTGCTCGACGACGTGGAGCGGGCGGCCGCGCACGGCGACCTGACCGGCGCGTTCAAGTCGGTCAGCGACAAGCTGGTCGCGGTGCTCCAGGCCAGCGGCCTGGAGCCGTTCGGCCACGAGGGCGAGGAATTCGATCCCTCGGTGCACGAGGCGGTGCAGCACAACACCTCGGCCGAGGTGACCGGACCGACCGTGACCGCGGTGTTGCGCCGCGGCTACCGGTACGGCGAGCGCCTGCTGCGGCCGGCGCTGGTCGCGGTCACCGACCATGAGCCGGCAGCAGCTGAGTAACACGAACGAAGGGAGGGACGCCCGGTGAGCGCGCGGGATTGGATCGACAAGGATTTCTACGGCGACCTGGGCGTCTCCTCCGACGCCTCGGCCGACGAGATCAAGAAGGCGTACCGCAAGCTGGCCCGGGAGCTGCACCCCGACGCCAATCCCGGCGACGCCAAGGCCGAGGCCCGCTTCAAGTCGGTCTCGCAGGCCTACGGCGTGCTGTCGGACGCGGAGAAGCGCAAGCAGTACGACGAGGCGCGGCGGCTGTTCGGCTCCGGCGGGTTCCGGCCCGGCGGTGGCGGTTTCGGCGGCGGCTCCGGCTCGTTCGACCTCGGCGACCTGTTCGGCGGGGCCCAGGCCGGTGGCGCCCAGGGTGGCCTCGGCGACCTGCTGGGCGGCCTGTTCGGCGGTCGCGGCCGGGGTGGCGCGGCGGCGTCGTCGGCCACCAGGGCCAAGCGCGGCGACGACGTCGAGACCGACGTGCGGATCGACTTCGTGGAGGCGGTCAAGGGCGCGACCGTGCCGCTGCGGCTGTCCAGCCCGTCGACCTGCGGCACCTGCCACGGGTCGGGGGCCAAGCCGGGCACCACGCCACGCACCTGCCCGACCTGCAAGGGCGCCGGCCTGGTCAGCCGGAGCCAGGGCGCGTTCGCGTTCAGCGAGCCGTGCCGCGACTGCCGGGGCACCGGCAAGATCATCGACGACCCGTGTCCGGAGTGCGGCGGCGAGGGCGTGAGCACCAAGGTGCGCACCCTGACCGTGCGGATCCCGGCCGGCGTCGACGACGGTCAGCGGATCCGGCTGGCCGGCCAGGGCGAGCCCGGGCGCAACGGCGGACCCAACGGCGACCTGTTCGTGCGGGTGCACGTCGCGCCGCACGCGGTGTTCGGACGTTCCGGTGACGATCTCACCGTGACGGTCCCGGTGACCTTCCCCGAGCTGGCGCTGGGCACCACACTGACGGTGCCGACGCTGGACTCGAAGGTCAACGTGAAGGTGCACCCGGGCACGGCCAGCGGCCGGATCCTGCGGGTGCGCGGCAAGGGCATCGAGCGCCGCGACGGCCGCACGGGAGACCTGCTGGTGACGCTCCAGGTGGCGGTGCCGGCGCGACTGGACGGCAAGGCCGAGGAGGCGCTCAAGGCGTACGCCGAGGCCACCGCCGGCCACGACCCGAGGGCAGAGCTGGACGATCTGCTGGGAAAGGGTGACGCGTGATGGGCAACCCGTTCTCGTTCCCGCCGGGAGCCAACGAGGACACCCCGGTTTTCGTGATCTCGGTGGCGGCCCAGCTGTCCGGGCTGCACGCGCAGACCCTGCGCAGCTACGACCGGCTCGGTCTGGTGTCTCCGGGCCGGGCCACCGGCGGCGGTCGCCGCTACTCGGCCCGGGACATCTCGCTGCTGCGCGAGGTGCAGCGGCTGTCCCAGGAAGAGGGCGTCAACCTGGCCGGCATCAAGCGCATCATCGACCTGGAGAACCAGGTGGACGCGCTCAAGGCCCGGCTGACCGAGGTGCTGGAGGAGCTGGCCGCGGCCCACGCGGCGGCCGAGCAGGCGGCGGCCGCGGTGCACGCCTCCTACCGCCGGGACCTGGTCCCGGTCCGCCAGCAACAGCAGATCGTGGTCTGGAAGCCGAAAAAGTAGCCATCCTGAAAACCCGCGAGTCCCGCTCTCGGGCAACCATGTGTCGAGTTCCGAACTCGACATTCAGTTGCCCCAGAGCGGGACTCGCGGTGTTTGTGGGGTCAGTCCAGGGTGAACGGGTCGTAGCGGATGTGGTCCAACGGGGTGCCCGCCACCAGCATCCGGGAGACAGTGGCCCGGATCATCGCCGGCGAGCCGCAGACCAGGACCTCGCGGTCGGACCAGGAGCCGTAGCGGGTGACCACGTCGGCCAGCGAGCCGTGCTCGTAGCCCTGCAGGCCCGGCTCCGACTCCACCACCGGCACCACCGTCAGCCACGGGTTGCTCTGGGCGATGCGCTGCAGGTTCTCCAGGTCGTAGAGGTCCTCGCGGGTGCGGCCGCCGACGAACAGGTGCACGCGGGGGTTCTCGCCCCACTGGGCCAGGTTGTCCAGGATCGACCGCATCGGGGAGACGCCGGTGCCGCCGGCGACCATCAGGACGTCCTTGCCGGCCTCGCGGTCCACGGCGAGCCGGCCCATCGGCGCGCCGATCCGCCACTGGTCGCCGACCTGGGTGTGGGCCACGATCGAGCGGCTCACCCAGCCGCTGTTGACGGCGCGGATGTGGAACTCGATGGTGCCGTCCTCGCGCGGCGCGTTGGCCGGGCTGAAGTAGCGCCACAGCCGGGGCCGCTGCGGGGTTTCCACGCTCACGTACTGGCCGGGCTGGTAGGGCACCGGGTAGTCGGGCTGCACCCGCACCATGGCCAGGCCCCAGCTCAGCCGCTTGTGCTCGACCACGGTGGCCGGCCAGAAGGCCGGGCCCTCGTCGGCCGCGGCGGCCTCCTGCATGGACCGGGCCATGATCGTGTAGGCCTCGGCCCAGGCCCGCTCGACCTGCGGCGTCCACGCCTTGCCGGCGAACTTCTTGATGGCGGCCAGCAGCGCCGTGCCGACGGCCTCGTAGTGACTGGCCACCACACCGAACTTGCGGTGGTCGCGGCCGAGCTGGCGCAGGAACGGGATCAGGTCGTCGGGGCGGTCGACCATCTGCACGACGTGCACCAGGGCCCGCAGCAGCCGACTGCGCTGCACCTCCATGTTCACCGGGAACATGTCGCGGGTGGTCGGCGCGAGGCTGAACAGCATCCCGTAGAAGAATTTCGCCACTTCGTCAGCGCACGGTTCAACGACCGCGAAGCTCTCGCGAATCATCCGCACCATCGCGGTGACACCCGGTGGCGGTTCGCGGTGAGGAGTGGTCGAAGGCAAGGGATTCAACACGGCGTTGGCTGTCATGGTCCGGGCGCAGTCTCCACGTAGTCAGGGGCACCTGGCAAGGCGCTCCGTGGTCAAGCATCCGTCCCCCGACAGGGTGGACCCTAACTCGACATCGGGAGTTTGTGGGACTTGATGCCTCGTTCGGGTGGACCGGAGTCACTAACCGTTGACAGACCGCCCTACGAACGGGCGAACAAGCCGCCGGGGGTGTGCAGAACGCGTCCGGCATGGCACGGTGGGCCACCGTGACCCCCGTCCACCTTGCTCCGACCGGTACCGCCGGTCCAGAGCTGCTCCAACTGGAGCTGTCGGACGCACCGTCCCCCGCGGTGACCGACATCACCCTGCACCCCGATGAACTGCTCGGACCCCACCCCGGGGACGACGACTTACCCGGCTCCCGAGGAGAGCACCTGCTGCAACGGGCCTTCGGCACGGCCGACCGGGCCAACCGGTTCTACCGCGACCAGGTCCTGGACCACCTCAACGACGAGATGCGGGCCTTCGTCGCCCGCATGGACATGGCCTTCATCGGCACCTCGGACGCGGGCGGCGAGTGCGACGTGTCCTTCCGCGCCGGCCCGTCCGGCTTCGTGCGGGTGCTGGGCGAGCGCTGGCTGGCCTACCCCGAGTACCGCGGCAACGGCGTGATGGCCAGCCTCGGCAACATCAGCGAGAACGCGCACGTGGCCATGCTGCTGGTCGACTTCGTGGACGACCTGATCGGCCTGCACGTCAACGGCCGGGCCCGCATCGTCGACGACGCCGAGCTGCGGGCCGTGCACCCCGAGCTGCCGGCCGAGTTCGACCGCGGCCGGACCCCTGAACGCTGGGTGGTGCTGGAAGTGGTCGAGGCCTACATTCACTGCCGGAAGCACATCCCCCGGCTGGTGCCGGTGGACCGCACCCGGGACTGGGGCACCGACGACGGTCGCCGCAAGGGCGGGGACTACTTCGGCGTCCGATCGGCGAGAACTGCGGCCCACTAGCAGGGATCGGACACCCCGCCCACTACGGTTTGACGTTCGTGTGACGCGGATGGAGGACCAGGGTGGACGAGCACGAGCAGGCTGACCGCCGGGAGGCAGCCCAGGCCGTGGAGCGGTCGCTCTCGGTGCTGTTCGGCCGGGCCCGCAGCTTCTCCCTGCAGGTCGCCAAACAGGTCCACCCCGGCCTGGACACCGCGTCCTACGCGCTGCTCGTGCACCTGTACGAGACCGGCCCGGTGCGTGCCGCCGAGATCGTGGAGCGCACCGGCCTGGACAAGTCGACGGTGAGCCGGCAGATCGCTCGGCTGGAGGAGCTCGGGCTGCTGGAGCGGGCCGTGGACAGCGCCGACGGCCGGGCCCGGATCGTGCAGCTCACGGCCATCGGCCACGACCGGCTCGACGCCGTCCGCAACGACCGCCGCACGCTGTTGCGGGAGCGGCTGTCGCACTGGTCCACCGAGGACATGCATACCTTCTCCGCGCTGCTGGAGCGGCTGAACGAGGTGTTGTGATGGGGCCGTCGGAAGAGCAGTCGCTGGAGCTGATCCGCCAGTTGCGGATGCTCAACCAGATCCAGAACGCGGTGCGGATGCGGTTCTGGGACGACGACTTCGGCCTGCACCCGGCGGCCGGCGCGCTGCTGGCCGACGTGGTGGCCCGGGGTGAGTGCCGGGTGTCGGACCTGGCCGAGCACCGGGTGGTGGACACCTCGGTGGTCAGCCGGCAGATCGCCCAGCTGGAGAAGGTGGGCCTGGTCAACCGCCGGCCCTCGCCCAGCGACGGCCGGGTGGCCCTGATCAGCCCGACCGAGCGCGGCGTCGAGGTGCTGGCCGGCTGGAAGCGCAAGCAGGCCGACCTGATCCGGGGCGCGCTGGACGGCTGGGACGACGAGCGGCTGGCTTCGGCCAACGGGGTGCTGCGCGACCTGGTGGCAGCCATCCGCGGCACGCTGGAAGCGTGACCACCCGGACGGCCCAGCCCTGTGGATCGTCACCTGGGGATTGTGGATAACCGGGGTACCGGTGTGGACAAGCCTGGTTCGCATGTGGGTGAACGCCGCGGGTGTGGCGGCTGACCGGCCGTGACAGCGTGGGGTGAGCCGGCTCACTCGGGTATGCTTTGACTTGAGCGGAACAGACTCAACTTTTCTGACGTTGAAGCTAGTGTCCCCGAGTCTCGCCCGAAGGTGGGAGATGAACCAGTTCAACCCGACCACGAAGACGCAGCAGGCGGTGTCCGAGGCGGCCCAGGCCGCGACGATGGCCGGTAACCCCGACATCACGCCCGTGCACCTGCTCGCCGCGCTGCTGGCCCAGGGCGACGGTCTGACCGCCCCGCTGCTCACCGCGGTCGGGGCCGATCCGGCGCAGGTGCGCGCCGAGTTGGAGAAGCTCGCGCACTCGCTGCCGTCGGCGACCGGCGCCACCATGTCCGCCCCGCAGCTGTCCCGCGACGGCCTGCGGGTGATCACGCACGCCCAGCGGCTGGCCACCGAGATGGGCGACGAGTACGTGTCCACCGAGCACCTGCTGGTGGGGCTGGCCGCCGAGGGCGGGCAGGTCGCCGACCTGCTGCGCCGGCACGGCGCCACCCCGGACGCGCTGCGGGAGGCCTTCACCAAGGTCCGCGGCTCGGCCCGGATCACCAGCCCGGACCCGGAGGGCACCTTCCAGGCGCTGGAGAAGTACGGCGTCGACCTGACCCAGCGCGCCCGTGACGGCGAGCTCGACCCGGTGATCGGCCGCGACGCCGAGATCCGCCGTGTCGTGCAGGTGCTGTCCCGGCGCACCAAGAACAACCCGGTGCTGATCGGCGAGCCCGGCGTCGGCAAGACCGCCATCGTCGAGGGCCTGGCCCAGCGCATCGTCGCCGGCGACGTGCCGGAGTCGCTGCGCGGCAAGCGGGTCATCTCGCTCGACCTGGGCTCCATGGTCGCCGGCGCGAAGTTCCGCGGTGAGTTCGAGGAGCGGCTCAAGGCCGTGCTCAAGGAGATCACCGACTCCGCCGGTCAGGTCATCACCTTCATCGACGAGCTGCACACCATCGTCGGCGCCGGCGCGACCGGCGAGGGCGCGATGGACGCCGGCAACATGATCAAGCCCATGCTGGCCCGCGGCGAGCTGCGCATGGTCGGCGCGACCACGCTGGACGAGTACCGCCAGCACATCGAGAAGGACCCCGCGCTGGAGCGCCGGTTCCAGCAGGTGCTGGTGGGCGAGCCGAGCGTGGAGGACACCATCGGCATCCTGCGCGGCCTCAAGGAGCGCTACGAGGTGCACCACGGTGTCCGCATCACCGACACCGCGCTGGTGGCCGCCGCGACCCTGTCCGACCGGTACATCACCGCCCGCTTCCTCCCGGACAAGGCCATCGACCTGGTCGACGAGGCCGCGTCCCGGCTGCGGATGGAGATCGACTCCCGGCCGGTGGAGATCGACGAGGTGGAGCGGGCCGTGCGCCGTCTCGAGATCGAGGAGATGGCTCTGGAGAAGGAGTCCGACCAGGCCTCCAAGGACCGGCTGGACACGCTGCGGGCCGAGCTGGCCGAGAAGCGCGAGCAGCTGTCCGCGCTGACCGCCCGGTGGCAGAACGAGAAGGGCTCCATCGAGAAGGTCCGCGAGCTCAAGGAGCAGCTGGAGCAGCTGCGCGGCGAGTCCGAGCGGGCCGAGCGGGACAGCGACCTGGGCCGCGCCGCCGAGCTGCGCTACGGCCGCATCCCGGCGCTGGAGAAGGACCTGGCCGCGGCCACCGCGAACACGCCCAGTGGCGACGTGATGCTCAAGGAGGAGGTCGGCCCGGACGACGTGGCCGACGTGGTCAGCGCGTGGACCGGCATCCCGGCCGGGCGGCTGCTCGAAGGTGAGACGGCCAAGCTGCTGCGGATGGAGGACGAGCTGAGCCGGCGGGTCGTCGGCCAGGCCGAGGCGGTCCGCGTGGTGTCCGACGCGGTGCGCCGGACCCGGGCCGGCGTGGCCGACCCGGACCGTCCCACCGGCTCGTTCCTGTTCCTCGGCCCCACCGGCGTGGGCAAGACCGAGCTGGCCAAGGCGCTGGCCGAGTTCCTGTTCGACGACGAGCGGGCGATGATCCGCATCGACATGAGCGAGTACGCCGAGAAGCACTCGGTGGCCCGCCTGGTCGGCGCCCCGCCCGGCTACGTCGGCTACGACCAGGGCGGCCAGCTGACCGAGGCGGTGCGCCGCCGGCCCTACTCGGTGGTGCTGCTCGACGAGGTCGAGAAGGCGCACCCGGACGTGTTCGACGTGCTGCTGCAGGTGCTGGACGACGGTCGGCTGACCGACGGCCAGGGCCGCACGGTGGACTTCCGCAACACGATCCTGGTGCTCACCTCCAACCTCGGCTCGCAGGCCATCGCCGACCCGGTGCTGACCGAGCGGCAGCGCAAGGACGCGGTGCTCTCGACCGTGCAGCGGCACTTCAAGCCGGAGTTCCTCAACCGGCTGGACGACCTGGTGGTCTTCCACGCGCTGGCCACCGAGGAGCTCACCTCGATCGTGGACATCCAGGTCGACCGGCTGGGCAAGCGGCTGGCCCAGCGCCGGCTGACGCTGGAGGTCTCGCCGGCCGCCCGCGACTGGCTGGCGCTCAACGGGTTCGACCCGGTCTACGGCGCCCGCCCGCTGCGCCGCCTGGTGCAGTCCTCGATCGGCGACCAGCTGGCCAAGGAGCTGCTGGCCGGCGAGATCCGGGACGGCGACACCGTGCTGGTCGACGTGGTGGAGGACAACTCCGGCCTGATGGTCGGGCGGTCCCTCACCAGCTGACCGGCAGCTCCCGCAGCGCCCGGACGATCATGCCGTCCTTCCAGACGAGCTGGTCGTCCGGGACCGCGACCTGGAGTTTCGGGAATCTGGCCAACACCGAGCGCAACGCCAGGCGCAGCTCGGTGTTGGCCAGATGCGCGCCCAGGCAGTAGTGCGGGCCGTAGGTGAAGCTGAGGTGGTCGTCGGCGTTGGCCCTGGTCACGTCGAACACGTTGGGGTTCTCGAAGGCCTCGGGGTCGCGGTTGGGCATGTGCGGCGGCAGCGTCACCGTGTCGCCGGCCCTGATCAGCTGGCCGCCCAGCTCCACGTCCTCGACCGCGGTCCGCGGCAGGTCCGCGTTCGAGAACTTCACGTAGCGCATGATCTCGTGCACGGCGCCCGGCACCAGGTCCAGATCGGCCTTGAGCTTGTCGAACTGCTCGGGGTGCCGGGACAGCGTGACGATGCCGTTGGCCAGCTGGTTGACCGTGGTCTCGTGGCCGGCGACCAGCAGCGACTGGAGGTTGATCACCAGCTCGGCGTGGCTGAGCCGGTCGCCCTCGTCGCGGGCCTGCACCAGCGCGGTGGTCACGTCCTCGGCCAGGTTGGCCCGCTTGTGCTCGATCAACTCGTTCAGGTACGCCTGCAGGTCGTCCTGGGCGGCCAGGATCTGCTCGGGCGAATACAGGTAGACCGCCATCAGCTTCTCGGCCCAGTCACGCATCCGGGTGACGTCCATGTCCGGCACGCCCATCAGCTCGCAGATGACCTTGATCGGCAGCGGGGCGGCGAACAGCCCCAGCAGGTCGGCCGGCGCGCCGTGCGCCTCGACGTCGTCCAGCAGCTGGTCGATGATCCGCTGCACGGTCGGCGCGAAGGCGTCCACCCGGCGCGGCGTGAAGGCCTTGGCCATCAGCCGGCGGACCCGGGTGTGGTTGGGCGCGTCCTGGTTGGACAGCACGTCCGGGGCGTCGCTGGCGGTGCTGGACTTCGGCGTCGCAGCGGTCATCGCGGCCTCGCGGCTGAATCTCGGGTCGGTCATCACCTGGCGCGCCGCCTGGTAGCCGAGCACCAGCCAGCCCTCCGGGCCGTCGGCCCCGAACCGGACCCGGGCCACCGGGCCCCTGGCCAGCAGGTCGAGGGCGGCCGGGTCGGTGTCGAGCGACTGCGGCGTGCCGAACGGGATGACGGGGAGGCCCATGGTTACTCCTTCTCGGGAGAACTGACCCACTAGTGATCTTCGTAATCGGCCGGGCGGCCGCTACCCTGCCTGTTGTGATACCTGCGTGGGTCTGGTTCACGGCGTTCGTCGTTCTGGCAGTGGCGGGGCTGGCACTGCTGGCGACAGACCGTGCCCAGCGCACCGCTCGTAACCGAGAGCGACGGCGCTGGGCGGGGCTGCGCGGCTGGCAGTTCGCCGAGACAGACCACGTGCTGCCCACCCGCTGGCACCACGGGGCCATCGCCTACTACGGCAGCGGGGTGGCCCGCGACGTGGTCGCCGGGTCCACGTTCACCGCGGACGGACGCCGCCAGGTGTACGTGCTCGACCTGGAGAACGGCGGCAAGGTCAACTCCGTGCTGGTCGGCATCCGGTGTCGGCGGACCCACCCGGTAGTCGTCGAGCTGTGGCTGCCCAGCGTGCCCTTCCAGCGGGAACAGATGCCGGACCTGCTCGGCCCGGTCGGCCAGCGCTACGCCTTCGTGTCCGACCTGACCGCCGCCCGGATGCTCATCACGCCCGATCTGGTGGAGGCGGCCGAGGAGATCGGCGGCGACGTCACCGTGGTCTGGCTGGAGGAGGACTGGGTGCTGGCCGCCGCGCCGCCCGGGGCCACCCCGGCCCGGCTGGAGCGGCTGCTGCGCGACGTCGGCGAGCTGGCCGACGTGGTCGACCCTTTCGAGGCCGACACGCCCAGTGACGAGCCTTCGGACGACAACCCCGGCGGCGAGGTCTACCGGCCCTCGTTCGGCGGCCGCAACCCGGCCTGAGGCCGAGGCCGAAGGATACGGCCGGGGCTGACTCGCCGGTAACGTTCGAGGCATGGCCACATGTCTCGTCACCGGAGCCACCTCCGGCATCGGCGCCGCCTTCGTGCGGCGGTTCGCCGCCGACGGCGACCGCCTCGTGCTCGTCGCCCGCACCACGTCCCGGCTTCAGGAGCAGGCCGCGGAGCTCAAGCGCCGCTACGGCGTGGAGTCCGAGGTGCTGCCGGCCGACCTGGCCACCGTCGAGGGGCGGGCGGCCGTCGAGGCCCGGCTGCGGGACGCCGCGCGGCCGGTCGACGTGGTGGTCAACAACGCCGGCTTCGGCACCTCCGGCGAGTTCTGGACCTCCGACGTCGAGGACATGCAGAAGCAGTTGGACGTCAATGTCACGGCGGTGATGCGCTTCACCCACGCCGCCCTGGAAACGATGGTGTCGCGTGGGGCCGGCGTGATCATCAACGTGTCGAGCGTGGCCGGTTTCATGCCCGGCCGCGGCTCCACCTACTCGGCCAGCAAGGCCTACGTCACCTCGTTCACCGAGGGGCTGTCCATCGCGCTGACCGGCTCCGGCGTGCGGCTGATCGCGCTGGCCCCCGGCTTCGTGCACACCGAGTTCCACGAGCGGGCCGGCATCGACATGACCAAGACCTCCGAACTGTGGTGGCTGGACGCCGATCAGGTCGTCAGCGAGTGCCTGGCCGATCTGGGCCAGGGCAAGTCGGTCAGCATTCCCGGCCTCCAGTACAAGGCGGTCGTCGGGCTGTCACGGCTGGTCCCGCGCGGATTGGTGCGCCGCATCGCCGGGCGGGTCGCCGCCGGCCGCGGCCGAACATGAGAAGGTGTGGACCCGTGCGAGTGGAATCTCCGGCGAAGTCCGAACTGGCCCGTCTTGTCTCCGAGCTTGCCGTCGTGCACGGCCGTGTCACCCTGTCCTCCGGCAAGGAGGCCGACTACTACGTCGACCTGCGGCGCGCGACGCTGCACCACGCGGCGGCGCCGCTGATCGGCAAGCTGCTGCGGCAGCTCACCTCCGACTGGGACTACGTCGCCGCCGGCGGTCTCACCCTCGGCGCCGACCCGGTGGCCTGCGCGATGATGCACGCCGCCGCGGGCGAGGGCGCGGTGCTGGACGCCTTCGTGGTGCGCAAGGAGACCAAGACCCACGGCATGCAGCGGCGGATCGAGGGCATCGAGGTCGCCGGGCAGCGGGTGCTCGCCGTCGAGGACACTTCCACCACTGGCGGCAGCGTGCTGACCGCTGTGGAGGCGTTGCGCGAGGCCGGTGCGACAGTGGTCGGCGTGGCGACGGTTGTGGACCGCGACACCGGGGTACGTGAAGCCATCGCGGAGGCCGGCCTGCCCTACCGGTACCTTCTCGATCTCGCGGATCTCGGTCTGTAGGAGGCGTCCTTGGTCACTGCCCTGTGTGTGGTGGTGGTCCTGCTGCTCATCGCGCTCGCCGTCACGTTGAGCCACAACCGGTTCACCGCGCAGCGGGTGGCGGTCGAACGGACCTGGCGGCGGGTCGACGCCGAGTTGCAGCGCCGGCACGACCTGATCGGTGGCCTGGTCGCGGTGACCAAGGCGGGCGGCGTGAACGTGAGCAAGATCGTGCAGGCGCGGTCGCAGGCGATGGCCAGCCGGGGCGCGGGGCCGGAGGCGCAGGGACGGGCCGAGCAGATGCTCAACCAGGAGCTGACCAGCTTCCTGGCCGACCTGCCGGCGGGGCTGCGGGCGGGGCGGGACTTCGGGCTGTTGTGGGATCGGATGGGTGAGAGCGACGAGCGGGTGGCGGCGGAGTCGCGTGGCTACAACAACAGCGTGCACGCGTTGAACAACCGGATCGTCGCCTTTCCCAGCAACATCGTGGCCGGCGCGACCAAGGTGGCCCGGGCGCAGTACTTCCTGCCGGGCGGTCGAACCCGGTGACCGAGGAGGAGCTGGGCCCGACCGAGTGGGTCGCGGCCGGAACCGAGGTGGGCGTCGGGCCGTGGCCGGGGCCATGGCCCGACGACGACCGCTACGACCCGGATCTGCTGGCCGAGGGCGACCGGCGCAACGTGGTCGACCACTACCGGTACTGGCGGCGCGAGGAGATCGTCGCCGACCTGGACCGGCGCCGGCACCCGTTCCACGTCGCCATCGAGAACTTCCAGCACGACCACAACATCGGCACCGTGGTGCGGACCGCCAACGCCTTCGCCGCCCGGGCCGTGCACATCGTCGGGCGGCGGCGGTGGAACCGGCGCGGGGCCATGGTCACCGACCGGTACCAGCACCTGCACCACCACGAGGACGTCGAGTCGCTGGTGGCGTTCGCCCGGGCGGAGCGGCTGGAGATCATCGCCGTGGACAACACTCCCGGGTCGGTGCCGGTCGAGACCTGTGCCCTGCCACGGGCCTGTGTGCTGCTGTTCGGCCAGGAGGGGCCCGGGCTTTCCGCCGCCGCGCAGGCCTCCGCCGACCTGGTCGTGTCGATCGCCCAGTTCGGGTCCACCCGGTCCATCAACGCCGGGGTCGCCGCCGGCATCGTGATGCACACGTGGGTGGCGCAACACGCCGACCTTCATACGTCCTGGTGACAGCCGCGTCACCGGAATCGATCAAGTGCGCACCATGAGGCGGTGACGGACACCCCCGCGTTGTGGGCCGCACGGGCGGCCATGGCCGAACGGGCCGTGCGGACCAGACATCTGCGACGGCTGTGGGGACTTCCCGGCACCAGAATCGCCGTCACCGGCTGGCCCGCCGGGGGCCGCCGGTTCCATGCGTCCTGGCACTACTGGTGGCAGGCGCACCTGCTCGACTGTCTGATCGACGCCCAGCTGCGCGCGCCGGCGCCGGCTCGGCGACGTGACATCGAGCAGCTCGTCGACACCATCCGGCTGCGCAACGGGCGGCGCTGGCTCAACCGCTACTACGACGACATCGCCTGGCTCGGGCTGGCGCTGTGGCGGGCCGGTGAGGAGCTCGACCTGCGGCGGCCCGACGCCCTCGAGGAGATCCGGCAGCGGCTGCGGGCCGGCTGGACCGACCATGGCGGCGGCGGAATCTGGTGGCGCACCAAGGACAATCTCAAGAACGTGCCGGCCAACGGCCCGGCCGCGATGCTGTTCACCCGCCTCGGCGACCGGATCGACCTCCAGCGGGCGATGTCCATTGTGGACTGGATCGACGAGTGGCTGGTCGACCCGGACACCGGGCTCGTGCTCGACGGGCTGCGGGTCGACCCCGACGGCGAGGTCTCCGGCGTCGTCGAGTGGATTTTCACCTACTGCCAAGGCGTTTTCATCGGCGCCTGCGTCGAGCTGTGGCTGGCCACCGGCAACCAGCTCTACGCCTCACTGGCCCGCCGGACCGTGCTCGCCGTCGCCGAACACCTCGTCGGCGAGGGCGGTGTGCTGCCCGGCAACGGCGGTGGCGACGGCGGTCTGTTCGCCGGCATCCTCGCCCGCTACCTGGCCCAGGCGGCCGTCGTCCTCGGTGACAAGGAGGCCGCCCAGATTGTCTACCTGTCGGCCGACTCCGCCTGGCGCAACCGTTTCGAGGCCCGCGGCGGGCCGCTGTTCGGCCCCGAGTGGGTCATGCCGGCCACCAGCGGCCGCCACCGTCCCGAACGGGATCTCTCGGTGCAGCTGTCGGGCTGGATGCTCCTGGAAGCGGCGGCGGTCCTGGAGCGCAACGAGGTGCATCCCCACTTCACCTGACGCGAAACGAAGGGCGGTCCCTGGCACCAGGGGGGAGGGGTGCCAGGGACCACGACATCAGTTTAGCGGTCCACTGCCCGTGGTTGCCACTGTCCGCGCTATCGGCCGGCTGTCTGAGTCGACTCGTCCAGAACACCGCTGGTCAGCGCGCCGGCGCGATACACCGCCCGCACGTCCAGGATCGACGTCAGGTCGCGCTGGACGTCACCGGCCACCACCAAGACGTCCGCGTCGTAGCCGGCGGCGATCCTGCCCTTCCGGCCGCCGACCCCGCAGGACTCCGCGGCCAGGCTGGTGGCGGCGACGAGGGCTTCGGTGTTGGTGTGCTCCAACAAGGTGCTGAACTCGAGAATGCCGTACGGCAGGCAGTCATGGGTCTTGAGCGGGCCCACGCCGGCGTCGGAGGAGCAGACCAGCTTCACGCCTTCCCGGTGCATGCGGGCGAAGTTCGTGCGCACCCGCAGGGTCGTGCCCTGCACCGGCTCCGCCGGCGGCCGCCGGGCGGTGGTGGTGCCGACGAAAACACCGCGCTCGGCCAGCGCCGCCACCGTGGCCCAGTCCGGCTCGGCCCGGCGGGGAGTGTCCCCGGTGAGGAAAAAGCCGTGCTCGATCCCGTCGGCGCCGGCCGCGACCGCGTCCGCGATGCCGCCGCCGCCATGGGCGTGCGCGGTGACCAGAGTGCCGGCCTGATGGGCGACTTCGACAACGGCGCGCAGTTCGGCGAGGGTGTACTGCGACTCGTGCAGCGCGGTGCCGGGTGTGGTCGCGCCGCCAGTGGCCATGATCTTGACTGCGTCGACGCCGCGGGCGATCCGCTCCCGCGCGGCCGCCGTGACGCCGTCCAGACCGTCGGCTTCGCCGCCGAGGAACCAGCAGTGCCCGCGCGTGGGCGTGATCGGCGGGCCTGCCACCAGGATCTCCGGCCCCGACGCGTCGGCGGTGAACTGGTCCCGCAGATCCAGCGCCAGGTAGTTCCGGTCGCCGAGGTCGCGCAGCGTGGTGATGCCGGCCCTCAGCGCCTGTTGAGCGTGCCGGCGCATCCGTGCCAGCAGCGCGGCGTCATCGTCGGCCTGCACCTGGTGGAAGGCGTCCTGGGCCGGGTCGAACGCCAGGTGCGTGTGCGCGTCGACGAGACCGGGCAGGATCGTGGCGTCACCGAGGTCCTCGACGGGAATCGAGTCCGCCGGGTCGGCTCCGCTGAGATCGACTGCCTCGATTGTGTTGCCGCGGAACAACACCAGTGGCGACCCCGGGTGGAATCGTTCGCCATCGAACAGACGCGTTGCCCGCAGCCCCCAGAGTTGATCGCTGCCGGCCGACTTGCTGATGTTCACACACACTCCCCAGTGCACCTCGATGATGAGGTTCGATCGATTATAGGACTGGTCACGCGGTCGGCAGGTTCTCGCGCTCGGCCGGCTCGGGACCGGTCGAGCTGATCACCGCGGCCGCGCACCGGCGCACGGCGGCCGAGCGGTTCGCCTTGGCGACCTTGCGCAGCCAGCGCAGCTCGGCGTCGGCGTCCGCGCCGCCGTCGCCGACCAGGTCCAGCGGCACCTCTTCGCGCTCGAATCCCTTGTCGTGTCGGTGCAGCGCCACCTGCAGCCAGCACGCGGTGACGGCCGCCTTCGCGTCCAGGCCGCCCACGTTCTCGCGGGTCAGTTCGCTCTCGATCCGGGCCAACAGCGGTGTGGAGATCCACTCCCGCAGCACGAGCAGACCGTCGCGGATCTCCACAATGCGGCGGTGGTGCCGGAAATCGATGTTCTGAATGCTCAGCAGGTCGGAGATCCGGGACCGCGAGCCCTCCAGCGAGATCTTGGGTTCGGCCTCGCACAGCGGCTTCCACAACGAGTAGAGCCGGTTGCAGTCCCGCCAGACCCCGATCTTCCGGATCAGCGGCGCGGTCACCGACACCGAACAGCCGACGGTGACGAGGATGAAGTAGACCGACGACGTGAACGAGCCGACGTTGATGAAAACCGGATTCGTGGACAGCACCGCGCCGGTGCGGCTGGCGGTGTAGACGAGCATGTCGCTGCTGGCCACGGCGAGCATCAGGACGGCGTAGCGGAGCGTCTTGGTCTGGAGCTTCGGGAGTTGCCGCCAGAACAGCACCGTCGCCCATGCGGACGCCACGGTGATGCACAGCAGGTAGGCGATCCAGTAGACGGTCAGCGGCGTGAACGTCCCCACCGCCGGCAGGAAGCGGTCGCGGGCCGGCGTCGAGTGGGCCAGCGCGGTGAGGAAGGCGGCGGCCATGGTGACGACGGTCAGCACGGCGTAGATCAGCCGCGGTCGCCGCCACGGCGCGAGATCGGGCTTGTCGGCCTTGTCGAGGCGGATCGCGAAGGTGAGGATCGCGGTCACCACGATGACGGAGTTGATCCCCGAGATGAGGCTGACCACCTTGGGGATGCCGATCGCGCTGTTGAGGGCGGCCGCGACGGCGGGGATCTGGATGACCGAGCCGAAGCCCTGGAAGAACAGCGTGAACCAGATGGGCCGCTGCTGCGGCGAGCGCAGCGCGGGCAGCCGGAGCAGCACCACCCCGCAGGACAGGCACATCAGGAAGTACCTGTTGATTTCCTCAAGCATCGTCGACCCCCAGGGCGGACCGCAGCCATCTGTCCTGCGGCTCTGTCGGTGCGGGAAGCAGTGTTCTCGCGCGTTCGCGAATGAGCGTGGCCACCATCTCGGCGCCCTGCTCCTCACGCGTCGTGTAGTCGGTTCGGAACAGGAACTTCTTGGCCGTGTTGATGTCGAGCACGCCGTTCAGGCTGTCCGGGTTGAATCCGCCGCGGGCGCCCGGTGAGTCGTGCCCGCACAGCATGTGCCCGATCTCGTGCAGGATGATGTGGTCACGGTGGTATTCGCTGGTCTGCGGCTCGTAGAAGATGTGGTCCGCTTTTTCCGTCGCGATCCAGGCGCCACAGGCCGCGCCCTGGCCGGACTGTCCGGTCAGCACGTGCAGGTACAGCCGGCGACCGCGCATCTCGGAGATCGCCCGGCACAGCGCCTCGACGGAGAACGGGTTCGGCAGCGGCACCCCGTCCAGGATTCCTTCGCATTCGTTTCGCAGCTTGCGCAGGCTCATCTCACACTCGTCCAAGTGTGGGTCCAGTTGGCATCGATGGAATTGGGTGCAGACCGTCACGGTGTTCCATCGTTGGCGTCGTCCGGGGTGTCGAGTTTTTCGGCCAGGCGGGCTTGTTCTATCATTTCGAGAATGGCCTTCTGGCTGCGTTCCGACAGGCCGTCCGAGCGCAGCGCGATCAGCCGCGCGCCTTCGGTGTCCACCGGGACGAACTTCTTGTCCTCGGTGGCGATGGCATCGTCCAGGAAGTATGTGGTCGGCTTGTTGAAGAACTTGGCGAGAGCCTTGAGTCGCTCTCCGGTCGGATTGTCCCGCTGTCCATTGCGCAGCGCCCACAGGTAGCCGGTGGAGATCTGGTGCCCGGTCTCCTCGCGAATCGAACTGGCGATGGCCGCGTTGCCGGGAATGTGATGTGAGTCCCGCCACCTTTCCTGAATCAGGTAGTTGATCTTATCTTTGAGCCTTGCCGGCGTGTGCGGCTCGGGCGTGCCCATGGGACGCAACCCCTCCTGTCTGATCCAAACGGGTGATGTTTCGCCCGTCGGATGGGCGCTGTGGCGGCCATGATAAGGCGAGATCGGTTGCCGTGACGTGACGTTCCTCTCGGTCAACGACCAGCAGATTGTCGGTTTTTCGAACCGGTTGACAAGCTTCCGGGGGCTGTGCAAGTCTGACCGTAGATCGACGTCCACTAGATTGAACAAACCGGTGGGGGAAATGTTTGGCTGTGGGCAACTATCTTTCTGGTCTCGCCCGTAATCAGGTTCCGTCCTTGGGGGGTCGGGTCAGCCGGCGCGGGTGTCTCGACGCGAGTCTGAACGCTACCCGCCGTGCTGCTTTCAGTCCATGCGCCATTACTGCGATCCGTGCCGCCTGTTGGCCGGTCGTGGTTCGTCCCCGCCTGATGCTCTGAAGTCCTCCCGCCAGAGGCGACTTCAGTGTCGGCCGGCCTCGCGCGCGTCGAGAGGGGATTCTCCGAAACCCGAGTTCGGAGGGAACGCGCGCGGGACCTGCCGTCCGTGCGAGGAAGGCCAGGCCGCCCCGAGGGCCTGGTGATCTGGTTCGCCTCGCGACGTTCGGGCGATCGCCACTAGAGGGGTGTGGCGATCGCCCGGACACCTCCCGTTGACCTCAACCAAGGTCGAGGTTGCATCGTGATCGAAGCAGCCGTCGGGGTGAGGAGTCAGTCGTGATCTTGGTGACCGGAGCGACCGGGAAGGTCGGCGGCAGCGCGCTGACCTCGTTGCTGGACAAGGGTGTTGCCGTGCGCGCCCTGGTCCGTGATCCGCGACTAGCCGCGCTGCCTTCCGGCGTCGACGTCGTGCCCGGCGATCTTGCCGATCCCGCCAGCCTCGGCCCCGCCCTCGACGGTGTCGACTCCGTGTTCCTGGTGTGGCCCACCATCGCCGCCGACCACGCCGCCCCTGCGGTGATCGCTCAGATCGCCCAGCGGGCTCGTCGCGTCGTCTACCTCTCCGCCAACGGCGTCTCCTCGGCTGCCACGGAAGGCATCCTCGGCTCCCACGCCATGATCGAGCGTCTGATCTCGGACGCCGACATCGAGTGGACCTTCTTGCGCCCCACCGGCTTCGCCGCCAACACCCTCGGCTGGGCCGCCGGCATCCGCGCCGACGGCGTCGTCCGCTGGTTCCACCCCGCCGCCCGCCGCTCCTTGATCCACGAGCAGGACATCGCCGCCGTCGCCGCGCTGGCCCTGACCTCCGACCGCCTCCTCGGCCAACGCCCCGTGCTCACCGGGCCCGCCGCGATCAGCCAGCTCGAACAGGCTCACGCCATCGGCCAGGCCATCGGTCGTCCCGTCCGCTTCGAAGAACTCCACGCCGACGCCGTCCGTCGCGAGCTCTTCCCCGGGCTGCCCACTCCTGTCGTCGACGGCCTCCTGGCCGCCCACGCCGCCTTCGTCACGCGGCCCGAGCTGGTCACCGACACCGTCGCCCACCTCGTCGGCCGCTCCGCCCGCACCTTCGCCGAGTGGGCCACCGACCACGCGTCCGACTTCCGCTGACGTCCATCCACAGGAGACCCGCCCGCCTCCGCGTTGTCCACAGGCGACCGTCCATCAAGATCGACTAGCCGTTGTCGCTGGTAGACTGGGCCTGGGACGCCACCCCGGGATAGGGCGGGGGCTGTTTGCGTCAGGCGCAGCCGCAGGACTGGCGGTGCATGAGCTTGGCCGGGAGGCGGACGGTCTGGGGTTCGCGGGACGGATCCTGGATGCGGGCCAGCAGCATGCGGACGGCGGTGCGGCCGATGTCGGCGATGGGCTGGGCCATGGTGGTCAGGGGCGGGTCGACGAGGTCGGCCCATTCGACGTCGTCGTAGCCGACCACGGCCAGGTCGGTGCCGATCTTGAGCTGGCGGCGGCGGGCCTCGTGCAGGACGCCGACCATCATGTTGTTGTTGCCGGCGACGACGGCGGTGGGCGGGGCGGTCAGGGCGAGCAGCTGGGCGAGGGCGACCGCGCCCTGGGCTGAGGAGGACTCGCCGGCGGCGACGAGCTCGGGGTCCCAGGGCAGGCCGGCGCGGCCGAGACCGAGGCGGTAGCCGAGGGTGCGCTCGGACGAGGTGGTGAGGCCGGAGGCGCCGCTGATCATGCCGATGCGCCGGTGTCCGAGTTCGCCGAGGTGCTGCACGAGGGCGGACATGGCCTGGACGTTCTCGGGGCCGACCTGGTCGATGGGCTGGTTGCCGGGCAGGCGGTCGACGAGCACGGTGGGGATGCCCAGCCGCCGCAGCTCGGGCAGCACGGTGGTGACGGCGCCGGGCGAAGGGGTGAGCAGCAGGCCGTCCACCCGGCGGGCCCGCAGCATCCGGACGGAGTACTGCTCGGTTTCGGCCTCGTCGTGGGTGTCGACCAGCAGCAGGGTGTAGCCGGCGGCGGTGGCCTCGCTCTCGATGGCCTGCATGAGCTCGGCGAAGTACGGGTTGGCGACCAGCGAGATGGCCACGCCGAGTGATCGGGTGCCGCCGGTGACCAGGGACCGGGCGATCACGTCGCCGGTGTAGCCGGTCCGGGCCACGGCGTCGAGCACCCGCTCCTTGGTCTCGGCGGCCACGGCCCTGGTCCCGTTGACGACGTGAGAGACCGTCGTGATCGACACGCCGGCCAGCTGAGCGACGTCCTTCATCGTGACCATGGCAGCATTCCTTGCGACGCTTCGTGATCGAAAAAGGTGCAAGCGTTTGCGCAAACGCTTGCTGGTGGACCTTACCCGCAATTAGCTTCGCCGCAACCAGCACCGTCGCTGATCAGGAGGGGCCACCATGAGAATGGGCCTGACGATGGGGGCGCTCGCCGCCATCCTGGCCGTCACCGCCACGGGCTGCACGACGCAACGCTACTGGGGTGGCTCCACCGCGGTCGGCAACAACACGCAGGCGAAGATCGGACTGGTCACCAAGACAGACACCAATCCGTACTTCGTGGCGCTGCGGCAGTCGGCACAGGCCGAGGCGAGCCGGCTCGGGGCGCAGTTCACGGCCCTGGCCGGCAAGTTCGACGGCGACAACGACGGCCAGGTCACGGCCATCGAGAACCTGGTCCAGCGGGGCGTGAACACCATCCTGATCACGCCCAACAGCGCGACCGGCGTGCTCAGCGCGATCAAGCAGGCCCGGGACAAGGGCATCATGGTGATCGCCCTGGACACCGAGACCGACCCGGCCAGCGCGGTGGACGCCACGTACGCGACGGACAACACCGCCGCCGGCCGCCAGGAGGGCCAGTACGTCAAGGCGGTCCTCGGCGACAAGCCGCCGCAGCTGCTGATGCTGGACGGCACGCCCGGATCCACAGTGGACACGCAGCGGCACACCGGGTTCCTGCAGGGGTTCGGGCTCAAGGACGGTGATCCGGCGATCATCGGCCACCAGTCGGTGAACGGCGACCAGAGCCAGGCCCAGCAGGGCATGGAGAACCTGTTGCAGCGGGCCACCACGGTGAACGCCGTCTACACGCTCAACGAGCCGACAGCCCGCGGCGCCTACGCGGCGTTGCAGGCCCGCGGCCTGACCGGCCAGGTGGTGATGGGCTCCATCGACGGCGGCTGCCAGGGCGTGCAGGACGTCAAGGACGGCAAGTACGGCGCGACCGTCATGCAGTTCCCGGCCAAGATGGCGGCGCTGGGGGTGGACGCGGCGGTCGAGTACGCCAAGTCCGGCAAGAAGCCCAGCGGCTTCCAGAACACCGGCTCCATGGTCATCACCGACAAGCCGGTGCCCGGCATCACCTCTCAGGACACCACCTGGGGCCTCAAGAACTGTTGGGGGAAGTGAGATGGCCACCACCGCGAACGGAACCCGGGCCAGCTTCGGCGAGTACGTGCTGCGCACGCCCGCGGTCGGCCCGACCATCGCGCTTGTTGTCGCGGTTGTCGTGTTCTCCTTGTCCACCAGCACATTTCTCGAACTCGACAACCTCTCGCTGGTGGTCGAGCAGTCGCTGGTGGTCGGCACGATGGCCCTCGGGCAGACGCTGATCATCCTCACCGCCGGCATCGACCTGGCCAACGCGGCCAACACCGTGCTGGCCACGCTGCTGATGGCCAAGCTGGTGGTCGGCGGCGCGCCGGCCTGGCTGGCGCTGATCGTCGGCGTGGCGGCGGCCACCCTGATCGGCGCGCTGACCGGCGTGCTGGTCATCAACATCAAGCTGCCACCGTTCATCGTCACGCTGGGTCTGCTGACGATCCTCACCGCGGTCAGCCGGATCTACACCGGCGAGAGCGTGCCGGTGAACGACGGACTGCTGTCCTGGCTGGGCACGCGGCGCTACCTGTTCGGCGGCATCGAGGTCACCTACGGCATGACGGTGGCGCTCGTGATGTTCCTCGTCGTCTGGTACGCGCTGACGAAAACGGCCTGGGGCAAGCACGTCTACGCGGTCGGCAACGAGCCGGAGGCGGCCCGGCTGTCCGGCATCAACGTGCAGCGCACGGTGATCGGCGTCTACGTCATCGCCGGCCTGATCTACGGCATCGCGGCATGGCAGGCGCTGGGCCGGGTGCCCAACGCGGACCCGAACGCCTACCAGACGGCCAACCTGGACTCGATCACCGCGGTGGTCATCGGCGGCACGAGTCTGTTCGGCGGCCGGGGAAGCGTGCTGGGCACGCTCGTCGGCGCGCTGATCGTGACGGTACTGCGCAGCGGCCTGACCCAGGCCGGCATCGACGACCTGTACCAGAACGTGGCGACCGGCATCCTCGTGATCGCCGCCGTCGCGCTCGACCGGTTCACGCGAGGGAGGCAGCGATGACCGAAGACCTGCTCGCCGGGTCGAGCATTGATCCTGCGCCGATCCTTCAAGCAAGGGGCCTGGTCAAGCGGTACGGCCGGGTGACGGCGATCGACGGCGCTGACTTCGACCTGCTGCCGGGTGAGGTGCTGGCCGTGGTCGGCGACAACGGCGCCGGCAAGTCCAGCCTGATCAAGGCGTTGTCCGGCGCGCTGGTGCCGGATGCCGGCGAGATCAAGGTGGACGGCGAGAGCGTGCACTTCCGCGGGCCGCTGGACGCCCGCCGGTCCGGGATCGAGACCGTGTACCAGGATCTGGCGCTCGCGCCGGCGCTGGACATCGCCACCAACCTGTTCATGGGCCGGGAGCGCCGGCTGGCCGGTTGGCGTGGCCAGTTCCTGCGCACCCTGGACGCCCGGACCATGCGGGCCGAGGCCCAGAAGGTGCTCGACGAGCTGGGCATCAACATCAAGTCGATCACGCAGCTGGTGGAGACGTTGTCCGGCGGCCAGCGGCAGGCCGTCGCGGTGGCTCGGGCGGCGGCGTTCGGCACCAAGGTCGTGATCATGGACGAGCCGACCGCCGCGCTGGGCGTGGCCGAGTCGGCCAAGGTGCTGGAGCTGATCGGCCGGATCCGCGACCGCGGCCTGCCGGTGGTGCTGATCAGCCACAACATGCCGCACGTGTTCGAGATCGCCGACCGCGTCCACGTGCACCGGCTGGGCAAGCGGGTGGCGCTGGTCAAGCCGGGTGAGAGCAGCATGAACGAGGTGGTCGGCCTGCTCACCGGCGCGCTGCGCATGGGTGATGATGGTGTGGTGGAAGAAGTGCGAAACGCTGTGACAGCGGGCCTGGGCAGTCACCGGAAGTCGGCCGAGTGACCAGGATCCTGCTTGCCGGACTGTGCACTGTGGACGTCGTGCAGCGGGTTGACGACATCCCGGCCGCCGGCCAGAAGGTGCAGTCGGAGACGGTGGCGTTGGCCGCGGGTGGACCCGCGGCCAACGCCGCTGTCGCGGTCGCCGCGCTCGGCGGCATCCCGACGCTGATGACGGCGCTGGGCGCCCATCCGCTGGCCCTGCTTGCCTTGCGGGACCTGGATGATCACGGCGTGACGGTGGTGGATCTGTTGCCGGCCAAGCAGGATCCGCCGACGGTCAGCGCCGTGACGGTGCGGGACCGGGACGGTGAACGGACCGTGGTGTCGCACAATGCCGCCGGCACAACGCTTCTGCCGCCGGTGGAGATCCTGGGCTCGGACGCCGTGCTGGTCGACGGGCACCATCCGGCGCTGGCGCTGCGGGTGGCGAAGGCGACCGCCCCGGTGGTGCTGGACGCCGGCAGCCTCAAGGACGTGCACTCCGAACTGCTGCCGCTGGTGGATGTCTGCGCCTGCTCGGCCGCTTATCCGCTCGGCACAAGGGAGTTGCACGACCGCGGCGTGCCGGTGGTGATCCGCACGCACGGCCCCGGCGCGGTCGAGTGGTCGTGCGGCGGCCGGACCGGAGAGGTCGTGGCCCAGCGGGTCGCGGCCCGGGACACGTCCGGCGCCGGCGACGTCTGGCACGGGGCGCTGACCTTCGGCATCGGGCGGCTCGGCCGGGTGCCGACCGCCGACGAGCTGCCGGGCCTGATCGACCTGGCCAACCGGGTCGCGAGCGTCAAGGTGCGACACGTCGGCCCGCGGGGCTGGGTCGACGAGGTGCGAGGGGGAACTTGGTGAGGTTCGACGACCTGGTGGCCCGAGCCGAACGGCTGGCGGTCACCGGCCGGCGATCGGTGCTGGGCATCTGCGGCGCGCCCGGCGCCGGCAAGTCCACCTTGGCGGCACGCGTCGTCGACGCGCTCGGCTACCGGGCCGTGCTCGTCGGCATGGACGGCTTCCACCTGGCCCAGCGCGAGCTGAACCGGCTGGGCCGGGCCGAGCGCAAGGGCGCGCCCGACACCTTCGACGCCGCCGGCTACGTCGACCTGCTCGACCGCCTGCGCCGGCACGGCCCCGACACCGTCTACGCCCCCGAGTTCCGGCGCGAGATCGAGGAGCCGATCGCCTGCGCCGTGCCGGTGCCCCGGGAGGTCCCGCTCGTCGTCACCGAGGGCAACTACCTGCTGCTGACCGACAATCCGTGGGACCGGGTCCGGCCGCTGCTGGACGAGGCCTGGTTCCTGGCCCCGGCCGAGCCGGTCCGGATTGCCCGGCTGATCGCCCGTCACGAGGCGTTCGGTCGCCCGCCCGAGCAGGCCCGCGGTCGCGCGTTAGGCTCCGATCAGGCCAACGCGGTGCGGGTCGACGCCACTTCGGGGCGAGCCGACCTGGTCATCGCTGAGGAGGAGCTGACGTGATCAGGGAACTGCTGACCTCGGCCAGGACGATCGCCGTTGTCGGGCTGTCGACCCAGCCGTGGAAGGCCGCGCACTCGGTGCCGGCCTCGCTCAAGGCCGCCGGCTACCGGGTGATCCCGGTGCACCCGAGCGCCGAGGAGATCCTCGGTGAGAAGGCCTACCGCAGCCTGCTCGACATCCCGGACAAGATCGACATCGTGGACGTCTTCCGCCCCGCCGCCGAGGCTCCGGCCATCGCCGAACAGGCCGTGCAGATCAAGGCCGGCGCACTGTGGCTGCAACTGGGCATCGTCAGCCCGCAGGCCCGGGAGATCGCCGACGCCGCCGGCCTGCCCTACGTCGAGGACCGCTGCATCGCCGTCGAACGGTCAAGGCTGGGCGTGTAGCCGATCGGTCGGCACCGGCAGCGTGAACAGCGCGCCGATGTCGGCCGCGTAGTCGATGCTTTTCACCCGAACGTGGTCGGCATCGGCCTCGATCACCTGCACCGCGATCGGCTCCGCCCGGTCCGGCAGGGTCAGCAGCCAGCGCCCGGCCAGGTAGCTCAGGCCGATCTCGTCCAGCACCGCCGCCGCGTCGTGCTCGTCGCCGGCCTCGCCCAGCGGGTGCCCGAACAGCGTCACCGGCACGAAGCCGGCCTCGCCCGGCCGCAGGTAGCCGAGCAGTTCGCCGTCCTCGTCACGGTGATGCGGAAGCCAGTCCTGGGGGATCACGCTTGCAGTCTCCCGACCCGGTCGAGCGGTTTTCCGCCGGCGAGGGCCTTCCCCAGGATCCGGACCAGCTCCTGCTGGTCCTCCGCGCTCAGGTTCGAGACCGGCGAGGCGTGGGTGAAGGCCGTGATCACTTCCTGGCGGGCGGCCCGGCCGGCATCGGTGAGGGACAGCACGCGGTAGCGGCGGTTCCTCGGGTCCTCGGCGCGGGTGACGTAGTCGAGCTTCACCAGCCGGTCGGAGATGAACGTGAGGCTGGAGGCGGCGCAGCGCAGGCGTTGCGCCAGCACGCCCATGGTGGGCGGCGGCTCGGCCGGGTCGATGGCCCACAGCGCGTAGGCGGTGGCGAGGGTCAGCCCCAGCCGGTCGAGATCGGCCTCGGCGCCGTGGGTCGTCTCCATCATCGTTTCCCACACGGCTTCGAGCGCGGTCGACGGCGGGTTGTGCATGCCTCGATGGTATGGGGCTTGAACTCTTCGGGACCGTACGGTCAGGCGTCGACGGGCGACTCTTCCTCGGCCGGCCGGCGGCTGTCCTGGCGGTACTGGACGACGCCGATGACGGTGGTGGTGAGCACGACGCCGACGGCGACGACCAGGGCGGCGGTCTTGAGCCAGG
Organism: Kutzneria sp. CA-103260; assembly: GCF_018263855.1. Lineage (GTDB taxonomy): Bacteria > Actinomycetota > Actinomycetes > Mycobacteriales > Pseudonocardiaceae > Kutzneria. The sequence continues at coordinate 8,992,600 of NZ_CP073318.1, forward strand.
GGACCTGGTCGAGCAGGCCGGTGCCGAAGTAGCCGATGGTCATGAACACGCCGACCCACGCGCCGGTGCTGACGACGGAGGCGAGCAGGAACTTCACCGGGTTCATCCGGGCCGCGCCGGCGATGGTGGGGACGACGGTGCGCACCCACGGGACCATGCGGGCCAGGGTGACGGCCCAGAATCCCCAGCCGTCCAGGAGCCGCTGGGCCCGTTCCAGGTTGCGCCGGTTGAGGATCTTGCCGTCGCGCCGGGCCACGAACTTGTGGCCGGTCTTGCGGGCGAACAGGTAGCCGCACTGCCCGCCGCCGACGCCGGCGGCCCAGGCCAGGCCGGCGAACAGCCACGCCTGGCCCCAGTGGTGCTGCTGGGCGAAGAAGATGCCGGCGGTGAACAGCAGTGAGTCGCCAGGGAAGAGCAGGCCGATCAGGAAGCCGCACTCGACGAAAATGCACACGAGAGCGATCACCGTCAGCACTACGGGGCCGACGGCGTCCAGTGAACCGAAGGCCATCTCGTGCGTGGGCACGCTCGACACCCTATGTCGTCGCCACGGCGGCTGTCCCCGAACCGTGTGAAGGGGACAGCCGCCGCGTTGGTGAGTGCTACTCCGGGTAGCCCAGCTCCACGTCGTGGACGGCTTCCTGACCTGCGGTGACGCGCAGCGCGGCGGCCACCGGCGGGTATCCGCTGGCGATGACCGTGTAGTCGCCTTCGGACAGATCACCGAAGTTGTACTGCCCGTCCGTACCCGTGGTGGCGACCGCCACGACCTGCCCGTCCGGTGACACCAGGGTCACCCGGGCGTCGGCCAGCGGCAACCCGTCCAGGCCACGGGCCACGCCCTCCAGGGTCGCGCCGCCGGTCAGTTCGACGTCCTGCCGGGTGGTGCCGCTGTCGCCGATGCTCACCGGCAGCGCGGTCGGCCGGTGCGAGGCGGCGCTGACGACCAGGGTGTAGTCGCCGCCGACCAGCTCACGGAACTGGTAGGAGCCACCGGCGTCGGTGGACCGCGAGCCCACGACCTCGCCGCGGGTGTCGGCCAGCGTGACGGTGGCCTCGACCACCGGGGCGCCGCCGAGCGCGGTGACCACGCCGACCAGCCCGCCGGTGCCGGCCAGCACCACGTCGAAGTCCACCGGAGCCCCGTTGACCACGACGGTGGAGGCCTGCGGCTGGTGCGAGCCGGCCGAGGCGATCAGCACGTACGTGCCGTTGGCCGGCGCGGCCAGGTCGTAGCCGCCGTCCTGCCCGCTGACGGTCCGGCCCACCTGCTTGCCGTTCAGGTCGATCACGGTGAGCGCGGCGGCGTCCACCGGGCTGCCGTCGGGCCGCCGCACGAAACCGCGGACCGGGGTGCCGACCAGGAGGGAGCCCTCCAGGTGCGAGTGGCCGTTTCCCCCAGAACCATTGACACTGCCGTTTCCGTTCAGCGCGTGCCGGCCGTTGGTGTCGAACGGCTCGGTGGCGGTGGCCACCGCGGCCGGCACCGGCTCGGGCTCCGGGGCGGTCAGCAGCACGCCGTCCTCGGCCGCCTGGGCCTGGATGCCGGACTGCGTGCGCAGCGGCACCTCCTTGGTGAACACCGTCAGCACGAAGGCCACGGCGGCCACGATCGCGGCGCCGAAGAACACGATGTGCATCGCGTTCGTGAAGCCCTCCTGGAACGGCTGGGCCAGGACCGCCGGGTTGAGCTGCTGGATGAACGAGGAGTCCTGCAGCGCGCCGCCGGCGCCGCCGCCCTTGAGCGCCGAGAACAGCGGCGCGTTGGCCGGGTTCTGGACCACCGACGGGGTGTGGATGGCGGTCTGGAACGCCTGCGTCGGCACGATCGCCTTGAACGCGTCGGCGATCTTGTCGCCCACCGTGCTGAACAGCAGCGACAGGAAGACCGCGGTGCCGACGGTGCCGCCCATCGACCGGAAGAAGGTCGCCGACGAGGTGGCCACACCCATGTCCCGCGGCGGCACCGCGTTCTGGGTGGCCAGGGTCAGCGTCTGCATGCACAGGCCCAGGCCGATGCCGAAGATCGCCATGTAGATGTCGACCTCGACCAGGCTGGTGTCCCAGTGCAGCTGGGTGGCGAACAGCACGGCGCCGGCGATCAGCAGCACGGTGCCGATGACCGGGAAGACCTTGTACCGGCCGGTGCGCGAGGTGATGATGCCGGAGCCGAGCGAGGCGATCATCATCGACAGCACGAACGGCAGCATCAGCAGGCCGGACTGGGTCGGGGTGTTGCCCTTCACGATCTGCAGGTACTGCGGGATCATCGCGATCCCGCCGAACATCGCCACGCCGACCAGCACGCCGGTGATCGAGGTCAGGCTGAACACCGAGCTGCGGAACAGCCGCAGCGGGATCAGGGCGTCGTCCTTGGCGTAGTGCTCGGCGACCACGAAGGCGATCAGGCCGACCGCGCCGACGATGTAGCAGATCCAGGCGTTCTGCGAGGTCCAGCCCCAGTCGCGGCCCTGCTCGGCCACGATCAGCAGCGGCACCAGGCCGATGGAGATGAACGCCGAACCCAGCCAGTCGATGCGCCGCTTCACGTTGCTGGCCCGGCGCGGCAGGTTGAGCACGATGGCCACGACCGCGAAGGCGGCGATGCCGATCGGCACGTTCACCAGGAACACCCAGCGCCAGCCGTCGATGCCCAGAATGCTGGACTGGCCGGCCAGGGCGCCGCCGATGACCGGGCCGAGCACGCTGGAGGTGCCGAACACGGCCAGGAACATGCCCTGGTAGCGGGCCCGCTCGCGGGGCGGCACGATGTCGCCGATGATGGCCAGGGCCAGCGACATCAGGCCGCCGGCGCCGATGCCCTGGAACGCGCGGAACGCGGCCAGTTCGTACATCGACGTGGAGAAGGTGCAGGCCAGCGAGCCGACCACGAAGATCAGGATCGCGGCCAGGTAGAACGGCTTGCGGCCGTACATGTCGGACAGCTTGCCGTACAGCGGCGTGGCGATGGTCGAGGTGATCAGGTAGGCGGTGGTTGCCCAGGCCTGCTCGTCCAGGCCGTGCAGCTGGTCGGCGATGGTGCGGATGGCGGTGGAGACGATGGTCTGGTCCAGCGCCGCCAGGAACATGCCCAGCATCAGGCCGGACAGGATGGTGAGGATCTGTCGGTGGGTGAATGTCCCCGGGACGTGCTCCGCCTTGCTGGTGGGCGCCGCCACCGGAGCGGCCGTGCTCGTCATCGTGTTGCCTTTCGCTGCTCGGCGATCGCGGTGGCCAACTGCGGTCGGTAGTTCTCGATGTCGGTGTTGAGCGCGTCGAACAGCTCCACGAGCTGTTGGCGGCGCGCGATCGACCAGGTCCCCAGCATCTGGTCGATGTGGTGGTTGCGCTCGGCGCGCAGGTCGTCGAAGAGCTGGGTGCCGGCGTCGGTGGCGGCAAGCAGGCAGGCGCGCCCGTCCAGCGGATCGGCCCGCCGTTCGACCAGGCCGGCACGGACCAGTTGGGCCACCTGTCGGCTGACCGTGGACGGGTCCGAATGGACCGCGTCGGCCAGCGCGCTGGTCCGTTGCGGGCCGTTGAGTACCAGGTTGGCCATCAGCATGTAGCCGGCCTTCTCGACGCCGTGCGGCTTGTCGTTGAACTGGTGGTGGGCCCGCTCCAGCAGCCGAAGGAAGCGGACCAGCTGGAGCCCCAGCTGGTCGGCGTTGTCCAGCCGCTCCTGGGTCGTCTCCATGTCCTACCTCCCTCGAAGATCGATGGTTGCTTCAACCAATCAGTTGGATAGTACAAGCATCTGTCCGAACAGAGTAGTGGGCAAGTCCAATCGTTGTGAGACTCAACACTCGACCGGGTGACTAACGTGAACTGCATGAACGCCGTCGTTCAGGCCCTGCGGGACGCGCTCGGATCCGACTCGGTCCGGGTCGACCCTGACGTCACCGCCTCCTACAGCCGCGACATGATGCCGCTGGCCCCGGTCGGGCAGCCGCTGGCCGTGGTGTTTCCCGAGAACGCCGAGCAGGTGCAGGCCGTGGTCCGCATCTGTGGCGGGGCGGGCGTGCCGATCGTGCCGCGCGGCGCCGGCAGCGGCCTGTCCGGCGCGGCCAACGCCATCGACGGCTGCGTGCTGCTGGTGACCACCCGGATGAAGGCCATCCTGGAGATCGACCAGGACAACCGGCTGGCTGTGGTCGAGCCGGGCGTGGTCAACCTGGACCTGCGCGACGCCGTGGAGAAGCACGGCCTGTTCTACCCGCCGGACCCGTCCAGCTACGACTGGTGCTCCATCGGCGGCAACCTGTCCACCAATGCCGGCGGCCTGTGCTGCGTGAAGTACGGCGTGACCACGGATTCCGTGCTGGGACTGGAAGTCGTGCTCGCGGACGGCTCGCTGCTCAAGACCGGCCGCCGCACCGTGAAGGGTGTCGCCGGCTACGACCTGACCAAGCTGTTCATCGGCAGCGAGGGCACGCTTGGCGTGATCACCAAGGCGGTGCTGGCGCTGCGGCCGCTGCCGCAGGTGCCCGCCACCCTGATGGCGGCGTTCAGCACCACCGAGGCGGCCGGCGTGGCGGTGACCAGCATCGTGCGCGCCGGCGTCGTGCCGTCCCTGATGGAGATCATGGACGCGGTCTCCATCAAGGCCGCCGAGCAGTACCTCAAGACCGAGGTCGGCCCGCCCGGCTGTGAGGCGTTGCTGCTGTGCCAGTCCGACGCCGGCGGCGAGGTGGCCCGGCTGGAGCTGGAGAAGGTGGAACTGGCCTGCCAGGCCGCCGGCGCCGACCTGACCTACGTGACGACCGATCTGGCCGAGGGCAAGATGCTGCTGGCCGCCCGGCGGGCCGTGCTGACCGCGCTGGAGATCTACGGCACCTGGCTCACCGACGACCTGTGCGTGCCCCGGACCGCGATCGCCGACCTGATCTCGGGCTGCCAGACCATCGGCGAGCGGAACCGGGTCAAGATCGCTGTGGTCGGGCACGCCGGCGACGGCAACATGCACCCGACGCTGGTCTACGACCCCGCCGACGCCGAGGAGTTCGCTCGGGTCCGGGTCGCCTTCGACGAGATCCTGGCGCTGGCCCTGGGCCTGGGCGGCACGGTGACCGGCGAGCACGGCGTCGGCCGGATCAAGCAGGAGTGGCTGGCCCGCGAGATCGGGTCGGTGGGGCTGGCCGTGCACCGGTCCATCAAGCAGGCGCTGGACCCGGGCAACCTGTTCAACCCGGGCTCGATGTTCGCTATGGAATAGCCCGGAACCCGACCTGGCGCAGTACCCGCAGCACGAACTCGTGCACGTCGTCGTGGCGGGGCGGCACCAGCAGCCGGTAGAACAGCGCGCCGATGATGATGTCCACCACCACCTCGGGGTCGGAGTCCGCCGGCAGCAGGCCCTCCCGTACGGCCCGCTCGATCAGGCGGACCCCGCCTTCCCGGCGGCGGGCCCCGGACGCCGCCCAGAAGGCGTCGAACAGCTCCGGGTGGCTGAAGGTGGAGCCCATCAGCTGGGCCAGCAGCGGGGCCAGATTGCGGTCGGCGACGGCGTCGGCCATCGAGCCGACCATTCGGGCCAGCACCTCCGGGTAGGGCAGGGTGTCGTACTCCTCGTCGGTCAGGTCCGGCGCGTTGCGGCCGTAGACGATGGCCTGGGCCAGCAGCTCCTCCTTGGACGACCAGCGCCGGTAGACGGTCAGCCGGGCCACGCCGGCCCGCTTGGCGATCTGCTCGATGCTGGTGCCGTCGACCCCGCGCTCCGCGAACAGGTCCAGCGCCGCCCGCAGGATCGCCGTGTCGGCCTCGGGGTCCCGGGGCCGACCGGCGGACTTCAGGTCGTCAGTGTTGCGCGCAGCCACGCCTCCAGCCTTGCCGGTGACGGCCGTCCCTGCCAAGCCAGGTGGCCGTCGGGGCGGACCAGTTTCACCGTGGGACCGGTCTCCACCAGGAGGTCTTCGCCGAGGTGTTTCTGGGCCACGGCCACGTGTGGGTCGTTCTCGGAGGGGACTGTGATCACCCAGCGGCCGTTGGTCCAGCGGGGCGCGATCTCCGGGTCGCGGTCCCCGTGCGGGCCGAGCGGGCCGCGGCGGTAGGTGATGGCCAGCTGGCTGGTCCGGTCGAACAACTTCCGTTGCGCCGCAGGGAGATTCATCAGCGGCAGGAGCACGGTGTCCCGCAGGATCCGACGCCAGGCGCCCATGCCCAGCACGAACGACGTCAGCGCGGTGGTGCCGCTCAACACCTCCTCGGCAATCGGCCGCCGCTCCTTCTCGTACGTGTCGAGCAGCTGCTCACCGGCCCGACCGTTGACCACCATGGCCAGCTTCCAGGCCAGGTTCTCGGCGTCGCCGATGCCCGTGTTCATGCCCTGGCCGCTGAACGGGCTGTGCACGTGGGCCGCGTCCCCGGCCAGGAAAACCCGGCCGTGGCGGTAGGTTCCGGCCAGTCGGCGGTGGATGGTGAACGACGAGGTCCAGTCGCAGGACGTGATCCGGGCGGTCAGGCCGGTCCGCTCGGGCAGCATCTTTTCCAGCTCGGCCAGCACATCCACCTCGCCGGTGCCGGGGAAGTCGCCCTGGATCCGCCAGAGATCCTTGCCCGGCAACGGAAACGCCGCGAACATGCCGGACTGTCCGAGCCAGGTCGTCACGCCGCCGCGGTCCAGCGGCCAGTCCATGTGCACGTCGGCCAGCAGGAAGCGCTCGGTCAGCGGCACGCCCGGGAAGTCGATGCCGGCGATCTTGCGGACCGCGCTGTGCGCCCCGTCGCAGCCGAGCAGCCAGTCGCCCTCGATCGGCTCCCCGGCCCGCACCGTCACACCGTTCGCGTCCTGGGCGATGTCCGTGACCCGGGTGCCCCACTCGACCTTGCCGCCGAGTTCGGAAAGTCGGTCCCGCAACGACTTCTCGATCTCCGACTGACCGATCAGCACGCCCTGGCCCTTCAGGTGCTCCAGACGCAGCGTCATCAGCGCGCGGCCGCCGGCCATCGCCTTGACGAAGCCGATGTTCATGCCCCGCGCCGGCAGGTCGCCCAGCGCCCGGACCCGGTTGATCACCTCCGCTCCCCGCGGCTGCACGCCCAGCGCGCGCGACGTCGTGGCCGGTCCCTCGGCCGCGTCCAGCACCCGCGCCGGCACGCCCCGCTGCATCAGCGCGCACGCCGCCGTCAGCCCGGTCGGCCCCGCGCCCACGATCAGCACCGTCATGACCCCTCCCCAGGGTTTGTAAACAGTACAGAACTGTTTACAAATTGGAGCAGAAGAAACCGCCCCTGTCGAGGGGCGGTCCTCGCTACCGGAAACTGAAGTCGCGGCTCAGCGGATCCGGTCGATGCGCTGGGTGGCGTCCATGTCCTCGCCCCGCATGTCGAACTGCTGGGTGGCCTCCATGGGCGTCTCGCCGGCGGCCTCCTTCGCCTGGCGCTCGCGGCGGCCCTTGATCACCTCGAACACGATCGGGATGACCGACAGCACCGGGATGGCGATCAGGAAGATCTCCAGGTGGTCGTGCACCAGCGGGACCTGGCCGAGGAAGAAGCCGAGCAGCGGCACGATCACCGCCCAGGCCACGCCGCCGACGGCCGAGTAGGTGAAGAACTTGCGCTGGTCCATCTTGCTGATGCCGGCGACGGCGGTGATGAACGTGCGCACGATGGGCACGAAGCGGGCCAGGATGATCGCCCGGGCGCCGTACTTCTCGAAGAACTCGTGCGTGTGCTCGATGTGCTTGCGCTTGAAGATCTTGGAATCCGGGTTGCTGAACAGCTTCGGGCCGACGGCGGCGCCGATGTAGTAGCCGGTCACGTTGCCGACGACCGCGCACACCGAGAGGATCACGCAGGCCAGCCAGATCGGCATGTCCACCACGCGCTGGGCGATCAGCAGCCCGAGGGTGAACAGCAGCGTGTCGCCCGGAATCAGGAAGCCGATCAGGATGCCGCAGTCGGCGAAGATCAGCAGAGCCACGCCCAGGAAGACGTACGGCCCCAAGCCCTGCAGGATCGTGTTGGCGTCGAGCCAACCCGGCAGGGCGACAGTGGTGGTCGTGCTCGCGAGGAACGCGGTGTTCACGATTCCCCAAGGTACAGGTGCCGCCTGTGTGTCCGGTTCAGAGCATACTCAGCAGCCCGGCCACGGCCCCACCGGCCAGCCCCAACACCAGCGCGAACAGCAGGATCAGCCAACCCGGGACCTGCCCCCGCTCGGCCCGCATCTTGGTGGTCGGCACGGCGTTGGTGGCCACCGCGTCCGGCGTCACCGGGCTGGTCGGCGGCTCCATCAGCAGGTGGTCGAACTCGCCGACCGGCGGGCCGACGGTGCTGCCCACCTCGCTGCCGGAGATCAGCCCGAAGCCAGGGCCGCCGGCCGAGCCGTACAGGTTCTCCAGCGGCGAGAAGCGCTCGGTTTCGTAGTGCTGCTGGGCGTTGTTGATCCGGAGCGTGGCCACCTCGCCGGTGATCTGGCCGGACGACAGCTCCCGCAGCACCATCTCCTCGGTGAACGGGCTGTCCCCGGACCGCTGCGGAGGCGTGGGCGGCTGCGGGGAGGCCGCAGGCTCGGCCTCGGGTTTGGCCTCGGCTTCCGGACCGGCCGGCTTCGGGTCGGCGGTCTTCTCGGCGTCGACCGCAGGCTCGGCCTGATCCGCTTCGGCGTCCGCCTGATCCGTGACGGACTCCGCCTCGGCGGCCTCGTCCGGCGCCGCGGGCTCGTCCTCGGCGGTCGCCTCGGGCTGATCCGGGGCCTGCTCGGCGGCCTTGGTCAGCACGGCGGGCAGCGGTGGCATCGTCACCGGCGTGCTCACCGCCTGGGCGCGCAGCGCCTCGGCCAGCAGCCGCTCCGGATCGTCCGACTTGCTCACGGTGACCACGTTAGTTGCTTCTGAGCACGCCGAGCAGCCGGGTCACCTCGGCGGCGACGGCCGCCCGACCCGGGGCCAGGTACTTGCGGGTGTCCACGACCTGGGGATTCTCGGTCAGATAGGCCCGCACCGCGGTGGTGAAGGCGTTGTTCAGATGGGTGGCGATATTGATCTTCGTCATGCCGGCCTCCACCGCCCGGGTGAGGTCCGCGTCGGCCACGCCGGACGAGCCGTGCAGCACCAGCGGCACGCCGACCTTCTCCCGCAGCAGCCGGATCAGGTCGAAGTCCAGGGCGGCGTCCCGGGTCAGCATGGCGTGCGAGCTGCCGACGGCCACCGCCAGCGCGTCCACGCCGGTGGCCTCGACGAACTGGCGGGCCTCGTCCGGGTCGGTCCGCGCGCCCGGCGCGTGCACGCCGTCCTTGCCGCCGACCTCGCCCAGCTCGGCCTCCACGTGCACGCCGGCCGCGTGGCAGCGGCGCACCACCTCGGCGGTGGCCCGCACGTTGTCCCCGTAGTCCAGCTTGGACGCGTCGAACATGACGCTGGTGAAGCCCAACTCGACCGCCTCGGCCACCAGGTCGGCGCTCTCCGCGTGGTCGAGGTGCACGGCCACCCGGGTCGAGGACTGCCGGGCCACGGCCAGCGTGGCCAGGCCGATCGGGGCCAGCGAACCGTGGTAGCGCACGGCGTTCTCGCTGATCTGCAACACCACCGGCGCGCCCGCCGCCTCCGCCCCGGCGACCAGCGCCTCGGCGTGCTCCAGCTGGATCACGTTGAACGCGCCCACGCCACGGCCCGCGGCGGCAGCGGCGTCGACGATCTCGCCGGTCGGTGTGAGCGTCACGAACGGTCCTCCCGAAAACCCCTGCGGTACACGTCCAGCACCCGCAGCTTCTCGTCCAGCACGACAAAGTCCGCCAACAGGCCCACCGCGATCGCGCCGACCCGGTCGGCCAGGCCCAGCAGCTGGGCGGGCCGGCCGGCGGTCGCGGCGACCGCCTCGGCCATCGAAAGCCCGCACTGCTGCACGAAATTGCGGAAGGCCAGGTCCATGGTCAGGGTGCTGCCGGCCAGCGAGCCGCCGGCCAGCGTCGGCACCCCGTCCTGCACGGTGACCTCCAGCCCGCCCAGGTCGTACACGCCGTCGCCCATGCCGGCGGCGGCCATCGCGTCGGTGATCAGCACCGTCCGGGACGGCCCGGCGTGGTGCGCGGCCAGCCGGACGGCGGTCGGGTGCAGGTGCACCAGGTCGCAGATCAGCTCGACGGTGACCCGCTCGTCGTCCAACAGGGCCCCGACCGGCCCAGGCTCGCGATGGTGCAGCGGGCGCATGCCGTTGAACAGGTGGGTGGCCACCGAGGCGCCCGCGTCCACCGCCGGCGCCACCTGGGCCTCGGCCGCGTCGGTGTGTCCGATCGCGACGATGACTCCGTTGTCCACCAACAACTTCGTCGCCTCCACCGCGCCTTCCAGCTCGGGGGCGATGGTCACCATCCGGATCGTGTCGCCGCCGGCCGCGAGCAGCGTGCGCACGGAGTCGAGGTCCGGCGGCCGCAGCACCCGGGGATCGTGCGCGCCGCAGCGGGCCGCCGACAGGAACGGGCCCTCCAGGTGGATGCCGGCGATGTCACCGCCGCGGACCAGCTCGGCCAGCTCGCTGACCTGCCGAGCCAGCTCCTTGATCGGCCGGGACACCAGGCTGGCCATCGTGGTGGTGGTGCCGTGCCGGCGGTGTGCGGCGATCGCCAGACCCGGGTCGTGGCCGGTGAAGGCCCGGCCTCCGCCGCCGTGGACGTGAATGTCGACGAAACCCGGGACCAGCCACTGGCCGCCGAGGTCGACGGTGCCCCGGTCGATCGACACTGTGGACCGCGGGCCAGCGCCGACGGCGTCGATCCGGCCGTCGGTCACCGACACCCAGCCGGGGTCGAGCACGCCGTCGGGCGTCAGCACCCGTCCGTTGGCCAGCACCAGGTCCGCCACTCGTCACCCCTCCACGGCGTCTATCGCCATCAGCGCGGCACCCAGACAGCCTGCCTCATCGCCGAGGGCGGCGAGCAGCAATTCGGGCTGCCGCTGGAACACGATCAGCTCGGTCAGCCGCTTGCGCAACGGCTCGATGAGCAGATCACCCGCCAGTGCCAACCCGCCGCCGAGCACCACGGCCTCCGGCCCGAGCAGCGTGGCGGCGATCAGGATGCCCTTGGCCAGCGCGTCGACGGCGTCGTGCCAGACGGCGACGGCGTCCGGGTCGCCCTGGCGCACCAGGTCGGCGACCACGGAGGCCCGGTCCACCTGCTTGCCCGTACGCGCCGAGTAGCGGCGGGCGATGGCCGCCGACGAGGCCACGGTCTCCACACAGCCGCGCTGTCCGCAGCCGCACGGCTCGCCGTGGCCGACGTCCACGTGCCCCAGCTCGCCGCCGTGCACGTGGAGCCGGCCGCCGATCATCAGCGCGGCCGCGATGCCGGTGCCGATGGGCATGATCACCACGTCGGTCAGGCCCTTGGCGGTGCCCAGCCGGTGCTCGGCCAGGCCGCCGGCCCGCACGTCGTGGCCGAAGCTGACCGGCAGGCCGGTCCGCTCGGCCAGCAGCAGCCGGAACGGGAAGTCCCGCCAGCCCAGGTTGGCCGAGAACACGCCGATGCCGTTGTCCTCGTCGACCACGCCCGGCACCACCACGCCGACCGCGTCGACGGCGTGGTCGACGGCCCCGCTCAGCTCGGCCACCAGCTCGACGATCGCGTCGACCACCGCGTGCGCGGTGGTCGTGCCGTCCTCGCCGCGCGGGGTGGCGCGGCGCCGGCTGGTCACCACGGCCGCCTCGGTCGACGTCCCGGCGACCAGGGCGGCCTTCATGTCAGTGCCGCCGACGTCGACGGCCACCACGTACCTAGTGCGAGCCACGAGCGGAGGTAAGCATCATTGGTCTACACCTCGCAAGACAACGGAGCGGGTCAGATGCCGCGGCTGGTCCGGGTCGAGGCCCTTGCCCAGGGCGATCGCCACGGCCAGTCGCTGAACGGTCACGAGCTCGGCCATCGGGTCCCGGTCGCCGGCCCGGAACACGCCGCCGGTCGCGGCGATCTGCTCCGGCAGCCCCTCCGGGGCGGTGCCGAACATCCAGGCCACCCGGTTCGGGCCGGTGATGCTGATCGGGCCGTGCCGGTACTCCATCGCCGGGTACGACTCGGTCCACGCGCCGGCGGCCTCCCGCATCTTCAGGCCGGCCTCCAGGGCCAGCCCGTTGGTCCAGCCCCGGCCGAGGAAGGTGAACTGCTCGGCGCCGACCAGCTCGTCGGCCAGCGGCTCGACCACGGCCAGCTCGGCGTCGGCGATCGCCCGGCCCAGGTCCTCGCCCAGGCTGCTGCGCAGCAGGGCCAGCACCGAGGTGGCGAAGCGGGTCTGCACCACCGAGCGCTCGTCGGCGAAGTCCAGCACCACCAGCTGGTCGGCCTTGCCCACGATGGGCGTCTCCGGGTCGCCGATCAGGGCCAGCGTCGGCGTCGTGCCGCGCAGCCGGTCCAGCAGGTCCAGCACCTCGGTGGTGGTGCCGGAGCGGGTGATGGCCACGACCCGGTCGTAGCGGCGGGAGAACGGGAACTCCGAGGCGGCGAACGCGTCGGTCTCGCCCTGGCCGGCGGACTCCCGCAGCTGGGCGTAGGACTGGGCGACGAACCACGACGTGCCGCAGCCGACCACCGCGACGCGCTCGCCCGCCGCTGGCAGACTGTCGGGCGCCAGCGCGGCGGCCCGCCGCCAGCAGTCCGGTTGCGAGATGATCTCCGTCTCCACGAAGTGTGCGCTCACGGTGCTCCCTCGACTGCTCATTACTGTCTGAAACCAAGCATACTGGTGCACAAATACGCACTGAAAGGGTCAATCGTGAACCGGTACGAGCGGCTCACCGCCCTGTTGGAGCTGCTCGCCGAGCGGGGCCGGATCGAGGTCGAGGAGATCGCCGAGGAGCTGGCGGTGTCGGCCGCCACCATCCGCCGCGACCTCGACCACCTGGCCGAGCAGCAGCTGCTGACCCGCACCCGCGGCGGCGCGGTGGCCCACGCGGTCTCCTACGACCTGCCGCTGCGCTACAAGACGGCCCGGCACGCCGACGCCAAGCTGCGCATCGCCCGGGCCGCCGCCACCCTGGTCGACAAGGGGGCCGTGGTCGGGCTGAACGGCGGCACCACCGCCACCGAGGTGGCCAGGGCCCTGGCCGCGCGGGCCGACCTGGACCTGACCATCGTCACCAACGCCCTCAACATCGCCAACGAGCTGGCCGTCCGGCAGCAGATCAAGCTGGTGGTCACCGGCGGCGTGGTGCGGCCCCAGTCCTACGAGCTGATCGGCCCGCTGGCCCGGCTCATCCCCGAGGAGCTGACCCTGGACGTCACCTTCCTCGGCGTCGAGCAGGTCGATCCCACGGCCGGCGCGTCGGCCCGCAACGAGGGCGAGGCCGCCATCAACCGGCTGCTGGCCGAGCGGTCCGGCCGGGTCGTGGTGGTCGCCGACTCGTCCAAGCTGGGCGGCTCCGCGTTCGTGCGGATCTGCCCGACCGAGCAGATCAGCGGCCTGATCACCGACGCCGACGCCGACGAGGCCGTGGTCCGCGAGTTCCGCGACCATGGCGTCGACGTGCTCCAGGTCTAGTTGGCCATCGCCTTCTGCAGGGCGTCCAGGGCGCGGCTGGCGGTGGACTTCACGGTGCCCTTGGAGATGCCGGTGGCGTCGGCGATCTCGGCCTCGGACAGGTCCCCGTAGTAGCGCAGCACGAGCACCTCACGCTGCCGCGGCGGCAGCTTGGCCAGGGCGTTGACCACGGCCTGGTGCTCGGCGGTCAGCATGGCCAGGCTCTCCGCCGAGCGCGCGTTGGCGGTGTGCGGCGGCGTGTAGTCGCGGGCCGTCTTGCGGCGGCGCAGCACCGAGCGGCTGCCGTTGACCACGGCGGTGCGCAGGTAGCCGACGGCCGCCTGGGCGTCGCGCAGGCCACCCCAGTTGCGGTGCAGGCCGGCGAAGGCCTCCTGCACCACGTCTTCGGCCGTCGCCGGCTCGTCGACCAGCAGGATCGCCAGCCGGACCAGGCGCATCCGGTGCTGGCGGTAGAGATCTTCCAAGGTCAGCGGCGCAACCGTGGAGGGTTCCGGGCCGTCTACCGCTCGGAGGCTGGAGAGGGTCCGCTCAACACTGCTCGGCTGCACGTCCACGGCGGCGAGAATACCCAACCGGTGGATTAGTTTGACTGTCGAACACCCACTAAGGAGGTACGTCGTGCCCAAGTTCGCGGTCGAGTACAGCTACATCGAGGACGTGCCGCGGCGGCACGCCGTCCGCCCCGCTCACCGCGACTACCTGGGCAAGCTCGCCGCCGAGGGCAAGGCGCTGGCCGCCGGCGCGTGGGCCGCGGACGACGGCGCGCTGCTGGTGTTCGAAGCCGCCGACGAGGCCGAAGTCAAGGGCTTCCTGGACAACGATCCGTACAAGGCGGCCGGTGTGATCTCCGCGACCCGGGTCACCGAGTGGACCCCGGTCCTCGGCTCCTGGGTCAGCTGACTGCGCGTTCGGCCGCCAACCCAGGAGAGCGCTCGGCCGCGCCGCTGCCTGGACCGTCGCCGGATTTCACCCGCCGCCACCGGACGCAACCCACCACCTGAGCCGATGCGGCGGGTTAAATCCGGCCAGGGAAGGCAGCGGTCACGAGCGGCCGAGCCGCGACGCCGAAGGCGGCGCCGAAAGCACAGCAGCGGCGCCGCCGGGGCCGACCGGCCGGGACGCCTCCGTGCCGCGGGCCTTGATGTCGTCCAGGGCCGCCTGGTCGGCGTCCTTCGCCCCCATCGCGGTGACCGGCAGTGACAGCTGGTTGACGATGCCGCGGAACAGCTTCAGGCCGCCGACCCAGCCCGGCACGTGGATCGCCGCGGCCCGCCGGTTCATGCCCAGCACCACGGCCTTGCCCACGTCGGACACCTGATAGGTGCGGCCCATCGGGCCGGGCAGCCGGCTGCGCATCTTGCCGAACACCGGGTGCTGGTCGGCGCTGTTGACCATGTCCGTGGCGATCCAGGAGAAGTAGGCCGTGCCCACGTCCACGCCCAGGTGGCGGACCTCGGCGCGCAGGCTGTCCGCGAACGCGTCGACGCCGGCCTTGCTCGCCGCGTAGGCCGCCATGCCGGGGGCGTGCGAGATGGCCGCCAGCGACGACACCACCAGGCAGTAGCCGCGGCTTTCGATCAGGTGCGGCAGGCAGACCCGCACGGTCCGCCACACGCCGAGCAGGTTGATCTCGATGGTCCGCTCGAAGGCCGCCGGGTCGATGGACCGGACGAAGCCGGTGGCCGCGATGCCGGCGTTGGCCATCACCACGTCGATGCGGCCGTAGCGGGCCACCACGCCGGCCGCCGCCGCCTCCAGCGCCGCCCAGTCGGTGACGTCGGCCTCCCAGGCGCCGGCCTCCGGGCCGCACTCCTTGGCGGTGGCCTCCAGCAGCTCACGCTCCAGGCCGACCAGGGCGACCTTGGCCCCCAGCGCGGACAGCCGCCGGGCCGTTTCGGCCCCGATCCCCCTGGCCGCGCCGGTGATCAGCACAACCTTGCCGGCCAGCGTGTTGTTCGTGCCCACGTGCGCCTCCTCAGGACGGCTTCCCCGAGCACGGTAACGCAACCTACCGTCAGTAAGCTACTGGCGAGTTCAATCAGCTGTCCCGGTCGGTGCGGACCGAACGGGCACCAGGTCGTGCCCCGAAGTCGCCCCCTTGATCCAGATAAGGGGCCACTGGTCGAGAACGGCGTTTCCCGCGGGCCGTTCGGTCGAAGAGGGCCGGCGTCAAGGTCGGATGTTCCGATCTTTCGCGGCATTCGAACACAGTCCTGAACCACCCCGTCCAGCCGGGGATGATCGGCCGGGCATGGCCGACTGACCCGAACTCTCGGTCACCCCTTTGCGGATCGCCGCTGCGACCGTACGATCACGGAAAGTCAACTGTGAATGACGCGATCGATATCTGAACGAGCTGGGTTGCCGGGATATCGCTGGCTACGGTGAGAGAGGAAGAGCCTGCCAGGGGTGACGGGCTGCCGGACCAATCGACAAGGAAACGAACTGTCTCCGCTACTGGGAGGGCGGGGTACGGGGGACGAGGGGCGCAAGTTGGAGGGGACCGGGCGCGCTGCCAGGTACCGGGATGTTTTCGCCAACGGCGAGTTCCGGGCCTTGTGGCTGGCCGAGCTCGTTTCCAGTGCCGGCGACCAGGTGGCTCGGGTCGCCCTGTCGGTGCTGGTCTACGTGCGGACGCAGTCCGCGGCGCTGACCGCGTTCACGTTCGCCCTGACCTTCCTGCCCGCCTTGCTCGGGCCGCTGCTCGCCGGTCTGGCCGACCGGTATCCGCGGCGCGAGGTCATGATTGTCTGCGATCTGTCCCGCGGCGCGGTGATGACCGTGATGGCGTTGCCGTTCGTTCCGCTATGGGCCATGTTTCCCCTTATTTTCGTCGCTCAACTGCTTAGTTCGCCGTCGAACGCGGCGCGCGGAGCCTTGTTGGCCGACGTTCTTGCGGGCGACATGCTCACGGTCGGTCAGGGCCTGCGGCAAATCGTCGGACAGATCGCCCAAGTGGGCGGCTTCGCCGTCGGCGGCTTCCTGACGACCCTGCTGACCCCTTACGGCTCACTCGCGGTGAATGCGGCGAGCTTCTTCGTGTCCGCCGCGGTCCTTTTCGTCGGCGTTCGTCACCGTCCGGCAGCGAATAGTGACGCTAAGTCGATATCACTTCTGGAGTCGACTCGTCGCGGAGCGCGACTGGTCTTTGCCGACCGGCAGCTGCGCACCCTTATCTGGATCATTTGGATGATCGGGCTGCCGGTCACCGCGGACGGTCTCGCCGTTCCGTTCGCTTCCCGGATCAGCGCGGATCCGACGGCCGGTAGTTGGTTGTTGGCGGCGTCCCCGGTCGGCGCCATCATCGGCGCCTTTCTGATCACCAAGCTCCAGCCGGCGGTTCGGCTGAAGCTCATGGCGCCGCTGGCCGGCCTGTCCGGACTGCCGCTGGTGCTCTGCGTGTGGCAGTCGAACCTGATCGTCGCGTGCGTGCTGTTCGCCCTGTCCGGGGCGGCGGCGTCCTACATGGTGGTGGCGCCCGCGACGTTCATCCAGCGCTCGCCGCAGGCCACCCGTGGCCAGGTCGTCGGGCTGATGACCTCGGGTTACATCGCGTCACAGGGCGTGTGTCTGGCGCTCGGCGGCGTGGTCGCCGACCGGCTGGGGCCCGGTGGGGCCCTGGGGGTGGCCGGCGCGGTCGCGCTGGTGCTGGGGGCGGTGCTGACCGTCGCCTGGCAGCGGGTCAACCTCGCGGAGGTGAGCCATGGACCTGCGGGAACCGCAGCTTAGGCGGGCCGGAAGTAACCGACCCGCCTACGGGGCCGACTACTCCCAGCTGCTGCGTCTCTTGGATACGGTCATGGGCGAGGCCCCCTCCCAGATCAACTCGGGACAAACTTCCGTGCACAGTCTGCACTTGCAATGCGGCCCATACCAGGGTCAGGACAAGGGTAGATGCCTATTCGTGCTCGAGCGCGACAGAGGGGACGACAATGGCGGGCAAAACAGCTAGGCAGATCATCGGTGAGCGCGGTTCACTGCTGACTGTTCCGGTGCGGGCCATGCGTTACCAGCTGTTGGTCGTCTTTCTCGCGCTCGGCGCCCTGGCGTGGTCGATGACCACCGCCACGGTCGAGCAGTCCCAGTGGCTGACCCTGGGGGTGCTCGTCCTCTGCGCGGTGGCGCACAACGAACTGGCCCGGGGCATCGAGCGGGGCCGCCGCGAGGTGTCCGGCCCCGGCCACGTCGACCTGTGCTCCGTGTGGCTGTTCGCCGGCGCGCTGCTGCTGCCGCTGCCGCTGGTCGGCCTGCTGCTGGTGCTCGTGTACGGGCACTACCAGTGGCGCAGCACCTTCATCGCGCTGCACCGGCGCATCTTCTCCATCGCCGTGCTGGTGCTGTCCGCGCTGGCTGCGCAGCAGGTGCTCGCCCTGATCGGCGGCCCCGGCCATCTGTTCGGCGCCTCGGTGAGCACCACGGTGGGCGTGATCCTGCTGGCCCTGGTCGTCTACACCAGCGTCGACGTCGCGCTGATCGCCACCCGCGTGCACCTCTACGGCGCGCCCGGCGTGACCGTGCGCAAGGTCTTCGGCGATCCCAGCAAGCACATGCTGGAGATCTCCACCCTGTTCTACGGCTCGCTGCTGGCCTTCGCCGTCGGCTACAGCCCGACGCTGGCGGTGCTGGCCTTCCCGCCGGTGCTGATGCTGCACCGCTCGGTGCTGCTCAAGCAGGTCGAGGAGAAGTCCCGCAAGGACAGCAAGACCGGCCTGTTCAACAGCGAGGGCTGGCACCGCAACGCCAACCGTGAGCGTTCTCGGGCGCTGCGCGCCAAGGAGGGCTTCGGCGTGCTGATGGTCGACCTGGACCACTTCAAGAAGGTCAACGACACCTACGGCCACGTGGCCGGGGACGCGGTGCTGAAGGCGGTCGCGGACGCCATCTCCGGCGAGGTGCGCGACTACGACTCGGTCGGCCGGTTCGGCGGCGAGGAGTTCGTGGTGCTGCTGCCGGGCATGGACGAGGACGACGGCATCGGCGTGGCCGAGCGGATCCGGCACGCGGTGACGCAGCTGGTCGTGGAGGCTCCGGTCGAAGGCCGCACGACCCTGATCCGAAACTTGTCGGCGTCGATCGGCGTCTCGACCTTCCCCGCCGCCGGCGACGACATCGAGCCGCTGCTGCTGGCCGCGGACGCCGCGCTCTACGAAGCGAAGAACACCGGGCGAAATCGCGTGGTCGGCTGGACCGGCCTACGCAAACCGGTGCTGGCCATCGCCGCCTGAAACCGGGCATGTCGCTCGGGCGACGCTGACTGTATCGTTCCAGCGGGCGGGTGCGCTCGGCGGTTCGCCGCCGGCGGGCCCCCTCGTAGGATGGTGCGCGGAAACGTCGAAATCCCGAGGAGTGACCACCGATGCCGATCGCGACCCCCGAGGTCTACGCCGAGATGCTGGACCGGGCGAAGGCGAACGAGTTCGCCTACCCGGCGATCAACGTGACCTCCTCGGAGACGTTGAACGCGGCGCTGCGCGGCTTCGCCGAGGCGGAGAGCGACGGCATCGTCCAGGTCTCCACCGGCGGCGCCGAGTTCCTGTCCGGCACCAAGGTCAAGGACATGGTCACCGGCGCGTCGGCGCTGGCCGAGTACGCGCACGTGGTGGCGGCCAAGTACCCGGTCAACATCGCGCTGCACACCGACCACTGCCCCAAGGACAAGCTGGACGGCTTCGTCCGCCCGCTGCTGGCGATCAGCCAGGAGCGCGTGGCCCGCGGCGAGAACCCGCTGTTCCAGTCGCACATGTGGGACGGCTCCGCGGTGCCGCTGGACGAGAACCTCAAGATCGCCGCCGAGCTGCTGGACCAGGCGGCCAAGGCCAACATCATTCTCGAGGTCGAGATCGGCGTGGTCGGCGGCGAGGAGGACGGCGTCGCCAACGAGATCAACGACAAGCTGTACACCACCAACGAGGACTTCCTGAAGACGCTGGACGCGCTCGGCGCCGGGGAGAAGGGCCGCTACCTGCTGGCCGCCACCTTCGGCAACGTGCACGGCGTCTACAAGCCGGGCAACGTCAAGCTGCGCCCCGAGGTCCTCAAGGCCGGCCAGGACGTGGTGGCCGACAAGCTGGGCAAGGCCGGCAGCAAGCCGTTCGACCTGGTCTTCCACGGCGGCTCCGGCTCGCTGCCCGAGGAGATCCAGGAGGCGGTCAGCTACGGCGTGGTGAAGATGAACATCGACACCGACACCCAGTACGCCTTCACCCGGCCGATCGTCGACCACTTCTTCAAGAACTACGACGGCCTGCTCAAGATCGACGGCGAGGTCGGCAACAAGAAGGTCTACGACCCGCGCAGCTACCTCAAGGCCGCCGAGGTCGGCATGGCCGCCCGCATCGCGCAGGCCGCCGAGCACCTCAAGTCCAGCGGTCGCATGATCGCCGGCTGAGTCCGGGTTCTCAGTCCCCGTCGAGCGCGTCCAGCAGCCGCTGGACGCGCTCGACGTCGTTTCGGCGGGCCTGCGCGGCATAGCTCTGCCGGGCTTCCAGCCAGGTCAGCCGGGCCGCGTCCCGGTTGCCCATCCGCTGGCTGATCAGCCCGAGGTGCACCTGGATGTTGGGCTCCTCGTAGATGTTGCCCATCTGGCGGATCAGGGTGAGGGCATGCAGGAAGTACCCCTGCGCCGCCTCGTCGTCGCCCAGTGAGTAGGCGATGAAGCCCAGGCTGTCGTACAGCCCGTAGACCACCTCGGGATTGAGGTCCCGGGCCAGCTCCACCGCCTGTTCGCAGCTCTGCCGTGCTTGCTCGTACTGGCCCAGCCGGGCCTGGTAGTAGCCGACCGCGTTGAGGGCCTTGAACGAGATCGCCCAGCTGCCGACCTGCCGGAACAACGCCAGCCCGCGCTTCGCGGCGGCCAGCGCCGCCTCGTCGTCGCCGCTGCGCTCCCAGTACCAGGCCAACGTGTGGAACGCGTGCGCGCGCTCGTACGGATCGTCGTTCTCGGCGGCGAGCGTCAGCTGCTCCAGCGCCTCCGGATACGTGCCGACGCGCGTCAGGGCACGACCGAGGAAACGGCGGGCGATCAGGACGTGCTCGCCGATCGCCTCGGTGGCGGTCAACGCCGCCCGCCAGAACGCGAGATCCTCGGTCAGCCGGCTGCGCCGCCAGTGGTAGCTGTTCATCGACCAGGCCAGCCCCCAGACCGCCCGGTGTCGCTCCTGCTGCACGGCGTTGCGCATCGTCGCGACCAGATTGGCGTACTCGGCGTCGAACCAGGCCGTCGCCGCCTTGTGGTCGGCCAGCGTGAGCGGCTGCGCGCCAGGCTCGGGTGGCAGCAGCTGGATCGGCTGGGCGTGCTGCTCGTACAGCCTCAGCTCGCCGCAGTGCGCGGTGTGCAGGTAGAAGTCCAGCAGCCGGGTGATCGCCGCCCGGCGCACGGGTCCGGGCATGCCCCGTTCGGCGGCGTAGAGCCGGACCAGGTCGTGCATCCGGTAGCGGCCGGGGACGTGCTCGCTGACCAGGTGCGAGTTCTCCAGTTCCCGCAACAGGTTCCGCACCCGCTGCGCGGGCAGCCCGGTCAGCGACGCCGCGGCCGGCAGGCTGATGTCCGGCCCGGTCGTCAGGCCCAGCAGGCCGAAGACCTCGGCGGCGGCGCTGCCCAGGGCGTTGTAGGAGCACGCGAACACGGCGCGCAGGTTGGCCGACAACTCGCCCGCGTCCAGCGCGTCCAGCCGAGCGTCGGAAAGCTCGGCGGCCAGTGTGGCCAGCGGGAAGTCCGGGTGGATGGCCGCCCGGGCCGCGACGATGTTGAGCGCCAACGGAAGTCCGGCGCAGAGGCGGACGAGGTCGGCGACCGCCGCCGGCTCGGCCAGCACGCGCCGCGTGCTCAGGTGGGCCGTCAGCAGCTCGTACGCCTCGTGATCGCTGAGCACGTCCAGCGCCAGGTGGGTCGCCTGATGGGAGATGAGCAGGCCGCTGAGCTGGTTGCGGCTGGTCACCATCACCGTGCAGGTGGCACTGCCGGGCAGCAGCGGCGCCACCTGGTTCGAGTCCGACGCGTTGTCCAGCACGATCAGCATTCGCTTGTCCGCCACCAGACTGCGGTACAGCGCGGCCTGTGCCTCCGGCTCGGCCGGCACGGCCACAGACGTCACGCCGAACGCCTCCAACAAGCCGCGGACCGCGCTGTCGGTACGCATCGGCGGGCCTGCGGGGTCGAAGCCGCGCAGGTTCACGAACAGCTGGCCGTCCGGGAAGCGGTCGATCCGGTCGTGGGCCCAGCGCAGCACCAGGGAGGTCTTGCCGAAGCCGCCGCCGGCGGAGATCACGGCGATGGCCGGCTGGCGGTCGAGCAGCTGGTCGAGGGCGTCGAGTTCGGCGGCCCGACCGACGAAGCCGCCCACCGGCGGCGGCAGCTGGCGGGGCAGCGGCTGGCGGGTGGTGAGGGCGGCCAGCGCGGGGTCGCCGGCCAGCACCTGCCGGTGCAGCTCCAGGAGTTCGGGACCGGGGTCGATGCCGAGTTCGTCGGCGAGCACGGCGCGCACGTCCTGGAACGCCTGCAGCGCCTCGGCCTGGCGGCCGGAGCGGTACAGGGCGGTGATCAGCTGGGCCCAGAACCGCTCCCGCAGGGGGTTACGCGCGGTGAAGTCACGCAGCTCCCCGATGATCCCGTTGTGCCGGCCGAGGCCCAGTTCGACGTCGAAGCGCAGCTCCGCGGCGGACAGCAGCTGCTCGGTGAGTCGGGGGACCACTTCCCGCCGCAGCGTCTCGGACTGGACATCGGCCAGCGGGTCTCCGCGCCACAGTGAGAGGGCATCGGTGAGAAGCTTCGCGGCCATTTCCGGTTCGCTGCCGCGAGCCTGCTCGACCAGCTGGCGGAACCGCCCGACATCGAGTTCGGACTCGTCGACGGCGATCAGGTAACCGTCGGAAGCAGTGACGATCGGTGATGTTCCGGCGACCCCGCGCAAAGCGTTTCGCAGTCGCATCACATAGTTCTGCACGGTGGTGCGGGCGCCGGCGGTCGGGTGTTCCTCCCACACGTTGCGCACCAGCTCGTCGAGCGAAACGACCTGGTTGGCGTGCATGAGCAGGACGGCGAGCAGGGTGCGCTGGCGGGCCGCGCCGACCGTGACCGCGACGCCGTTGTAGCCGACTTCCAACGGTCCCAGCACTCGGTAATCGAAGCCTGAAGCCATGACCCCCCGTTCATCGCTGACCTCGCAGTGTAATGCCGGAGGGGCGAATTCGGCGGGTGATATCGGTGCTGATCACCGTCGGCCGGAGAAATCCGTTTGGACACGGCGTTGTGGATCCGGGAACGGGTGGCCGCCGGCAAATCCGGCTACGGCGGGCCGGCTGCCGCGGGGGTGGCTCGACGGCGTTCCGAGGGCGGAAACCGGGTGGCTGGGCGGCTCGGCGCGGCGGCGCTCAGCGGCGCGGGCCGGTCACGACGGCTGGACACGAGGAGTGATCGATCTTGCCGATCCGGCTGGCTGCCCCGGCGCCCCGAACGCCAGAGCAGCCAGCCGGATGTGCGCGGCGGACTCCTCCCCAGGCCCCGCCGAACGTCCACAGTGGAAGCTGGTCCGCCGTGGTCCCCCTCGCACCACAGATCCTGTCGTGTCCGGCGGCGGTCGTGAATAGGTAATGGCCCCCATTTCGGAGCCGGGGGAAACCCTGGCTCAGGCCCTCAGGGTCTGAGCCGGCGCGGCCTTCGCAGCGGTCAGTCGCGGGGTCAGGGCGGTGGCGGCGAGCCAGAGGGCGGCCAGCACGGCGGCGCTGATCGGGACGGTCCAGCCGGCCTGCGGCGGGGCGGCCAGCAGCACGGACTGCCCGAACAACAGCGCGTAGCTCACGGCCGTGACGGCGATGGCCCCGACGAACGGCCGCAGCCACCGGGACACCGGCAGCAGGAACACGAGATCCACGGCCACGCCGGCGCCGAGCAGGAAGAACGGCACCGCCGACGGCGGGAAGGTCGTCGCCGTCAGCACGAGCCACAGCACCGAGCGGAAGCCCACGTACAGACCGGCCATGGCGGTCGCGGTCCAGCGCCGGCCGACGATCTGCCGGCCGAGGGCGAACAGCAGCACACAGACACCCAGGCCCCACACCGGGTACACCCAGTCCGGCATCGGCAGCGAGAAGTGCGCGATGCCGGCTCGGCCGATCGGCTGGTGGATCTGGTCCGAAGCGAACTGCAGCAGTTCCTGGTTGGCGTAGGGGTGCCCGGGATTCGCGTCCCACGACGCGATCTCCAGCACGCCGTACTCCTGCTGCTCGTTGGGGAACCAGAAGTCCTCGAACACCAGCGTCAGCAACACGACCAGGCCCGGCGCGAACCAGCGGCCGCGGACCGCGTTGCGGTGCCAGCCGAGGGCGACGCCGATCAGCATGCCGGCGGTGCCGATGAACAGCAGCGAGTGCGACGGGCTCCAGGTGGTGATGTCCAACCCGTTCACGGTGTGGTTGACCACGTCGATCGGGATGGCGATCAGGAAAAGCCCCGTGCCCCACTGCATCCAGCGCAGCGTGGTCTTGTCCGCGCCGTAACCGGTGTAGGTGTGGAACAGCACCAGGGCCACCGCGATGCCGGTGCCGACGGTGTTCAGGTCGTGCGGCGGCGCGAGGTTGTCGCGAATGGTCCAGAAGTGCCAGGAGATGTCCCACGAGCCGCCGAGCAGCTTCAGCGCCAGGGCGACGAACCACCAGCCGTACATGATCGAGACCAGCTCGGCCGGGGTCTGCCGGCCGGCGGTGCCGCGGGTCCAGTACAGCGTCCACAGGTCGCGCACGCGTGCCACGGACCAGCCCTTGGTGCTCATGCCAGCGAGCATGGTCGTTCGTTCACGTCGATTCCACCGTTTCGACCGAACCGAGATCAGGCGCATACCACCCGATCGAGTGGGTGACGCGCGTTGCTCCGACGGGGGTGAGTGGGCAATGTCACCGGTCTAACCGAGTACGGGAGTGATCAGAAGTGAACAAGCGTGTCATCGCTGGTGTTGTGGTCACCGCGCTGGTGTTGGTGGCCGGCGGGGCCATCGTCCGGCTCATGCTGAGCTGATTCCCTGCGTTGGATTTTTTTGGAGGAGCTGTGGGTCGGGCACGATAAGGCCATGAGCCTGAACGACAACCTGCTCGGCCCCGGCCCCACCCTGCTGCCCGACCGCCCCGAGCTCCAGGCGCGGCTCGAGGACGGCGCCGACCCGGCGGCCGTCGCGCGCACCGCCCCGGACTTCAGCGAGGCGTGGGCGGCGCTCGCCGAGCGCGCGCTGGCCGACGGCGACGCCATCGCCGCGTACGCCTACGCCCGCACCGGCTACCACCGCGGCCTGGACCAGTTGCGCCGCAACGGCTGGAAGGGCTTCGGCCCGGTGCCGTGGTCGCACCGCCCCAACCAGGGTTTCCTGCGTGCGCTGGCCGCGCTGGCCAAGGCCGCCGGCGAGATCGGTGAGACCGAGGAGTACGACCGCTGCCGCACCTTCCTCGCCGAGAGCGACCCGCAGGCGCCCGCCGCGCTCGGCCTGGCCTGATCTGACGTGTTCGAACGGCTGCGGGCGCAGCTGCGCCGCCGGCTGCGGCGGTTGCAGCGGATGGCCCTGCCCATCGCCCAGGCCGGGATGGCGGCCGGCGGCGCGTGGCTGGTCTCCGCCGACCTGGTCGGCCACGCCCGGCCGTTCTTCGCGCCGACGGCCGCCGTCACCTGCATCGGCGTCGCGCTCGGCCAGAAGCTGCGCCGGGTCATCGAGCTGGTGGTCGGGGTCAGCGTCGGGGTCGGCGTCGGCGACCTGCTGATCTCCCGGATCGGCTCCGGCACCTGGCAGATCGTGCTGGTGGTGCTGCTGGCCATGGCCGCCGCCGTGCTGCTCGACGGCGGGGCGGTGATCGCGCTGCAGTCGGGCACCTCGGCCGTGCTGGTGGCCACCCTGCTGCCACCGTCCGCCGGCGGCGGCTTCGACCGGATGACCGACGCCCTGATCGGCGGCGGCATGGGCCTGATCGCCATCGCCCTGTTCCCACCCAATCCGCTGACCCTGGCCCACCGGCACGGCCGGGTGGTGCTGGGCGAGCTGGCCGGCGTGCTGCGGGCCATCGCCGCGGCCGTGCCGGACCGGGACACCGTCGCCGCCGCGGCCGCGCTGAGCCGGGCACGGGCCAGCCAGAAGGCCATCGACGAGTTCAAGACCGCCCTGGTCACCAGCGCCGAGGTCGCCACCATCGCCCCGCTGCGCTGGCGCAACCGGAGCGAGCTGGACCGCTACCGCAGCGCCTCCGGGCCCATCGACCTCGCCGTCCGCAACACCCGGGTGCTGGCCCGGCGGGCCTTGGCCGTGCTGCGGGACGACGAGGAGCCGCCGGCCAAGCTGCCCGATGTGCTGGCGGGCCTGGCCAACGCCGTCGACGTCCTCCGGGACGAGCTGGCCCGTGGCGTCGATCCCGTGCGCACCCGGGCCCTGCTGCGCACCACCGCCGACGAGAGCGACCACCTGCTGACCGCCGACGACTTCTCGGTGCGGGTGATGGTCGCCCAGCTCCGCTCCATCGTCGTCGACCTGCTCGTGGCCAGCGGCGTCAGCCGCACCGACGCCCTAGCAGCCCTCCCCCCACTCTGACCATTTGTCAATCCCTTGACGCTTGGAAAGGACCATTCCTCTCGTCCAACGAGCGGAATTGCGCTTTCACGCAGGTCGAGATCAGCCCTCCGGGCGGTTGAGCACCCCCAGCAGGGCGTGGTGCACCGCCTCGTGGTCCTTGTCGTTCACGAGCTGGCAGTCGGCGGCCGAGAGCCGGTACCACTCGTCCGCGCCCTCGTAGCGGACCTCCACGGTCACCGTGCCCCCGGCCAGCGTCGTGCGCAGCTCCAGGTCGCCGGTGACCACGCCGACGTCGTCGGTCATCACGCCGCCGGGCCCGGCCTTGAACAGAGACGTGAGCGTCACAGCAAACCCCTCGCCAGCCGCAGGTCGTCGGTGTTGCGGTACCAGGTCCACTTGGTCACCGGGCGCGGGTGCGGCACGCCGTCCAGCTCCACGATCGCCGGCACACAGCCGATCTGGCAGGCCCGGCCGGTGGCCGCCGAGGTCCGCTTCACCAGCAGCGTCCGCCGCGTCACCTGGACGAGCAGGCCGGCGCCCCGGTCCGGGTCCGGACTGACCGTAATGCGGCTGGCCTGGCCGCGCAGCACCACCGATTCGTCGCAGTAGGCCATGCCCCGAACCGGGCCGATCACGCCCCGGCCGACCAGCACGCCGCCGCTGTCATCGCGCAGCAGCGGCACCGGGTCCGGTTGCCCTTCGAGGGCAATGTCCAGTGCCCTACCGGCGTCGAGTGGCAGATCCCACAGCGAGGCCACCGTCGAGCCCGCCTCGGTCGGCACATAACCGACCGTCACCTCGGCCAGCCGCTCGGTCCGCAGCAGCCGGAGGGTGACCGCGGCCAGGTCGGCGTCCCCGCCGATCACCACCAGCCGCCGTCCGTCCAGGCCCTTGACCAGGTGATCCACATCGTCCTTGCCGGGGCGGGCCGGCACCGGGCACAGCTCCACATCGTCACGGTCGGCAAGAGCTGGTGACTGAGCGTGACCTGCGTCCTTTCCGCAGGCCAGCACTAGTGCACCCATCGCTTCCTCCTGGTCTACAGTCGTGCACCGGCATTCGGCCTTTAGTCGTCTAGCACGGGGAGTCTCACATGCCTGCCATCGTCCTCATCGGCGCCCAGTGGGGCGACGAAGGCAAGGGCAAGGCCACCGACCTGCTCGGTGACCGCATCCAGTGGGTCGTGCGGTACCAGGGCGGCAACAACGCCGGCCACACCGTCGTGCTCCCCGACGGGCAGAACTTCGCCCTGCACCTGATCCCCTCCGGCATCCTCACGCCCGGCGTGCACAACGTGATCGGCAACGGCGTGGTCGTCGACCCCGGCGTGCTGCTGGAGGAGCTGGCCGGGCTGGAGGCCCGCGGCGTGGACACCAGCAAGCTGCTGATCTCCGCTGACGCGCACCTGATCATGCCGTACCACGTGGCCATCGATAAGGTCAGCGAGCGCTACCTGGGCAAGGCCAAGATCGGCACCACCGGCCGCGGCATCGGGCCGGCCTACCAGGACAAGGTGTCCCGGGTCGGCGTCCGGGTGCAGGACCTGCTGGACGAGAAGATCCTGCGGCAGAAGGTCGAGGCCGCGCTGGACTTCAAGAACCAGCTGCTGGTCAAGGTGTACAACCGCAAGGCCATCGACCCCGAGCAGGTCGTCGACGACGTGCTCAAGCACGCCGGCGACTTCGAGCACCGCATCTCCGACACGCGGCTGCTGCTCAACCAGGCGCTGGACCGCGGTGAGAACGTGCTGCTGGAGGGCTCCCAGGGCACGCTGCTGGACGTCGACCACGGCACCTATCCGTTCGTCACCTCGTCCAACCCGACCTCCGGCGGCGCCTCCGCCGGCTCCGGTATCGGGCCCACCCGGATCACCACCGTCATCGGCATCCTCAAGGCCTACACCACCCGCGTCGGCTCCGGGCCGTTCCCCACCGAGCTGCACGACGAGATGGGCGAGCGGCTGCGCAAGACCGGCGGCGAGTTCGGCGTCACCACCGGCCGCTCCCGCCGCACCGGCTGGTTCGACGCCGTCATCGCCCGCTACGCCGCGCGGGTCAACGGCATCACCGACTACTTCCTCACCAAGCTCGACGTGCTCTCCGGCCACGAGAAGGTGCCGGTCTGCGTCGCCTACGAAGTGGACGGTCAGCGGGTCGACGAGATGCCCATGACCCAGACCGACGTGCACCACGCCGTGCCGGTCTACGAGGAGCTGCCCGGCTGGTTCGAGGACATCAGCCACTGCCGCACCTTCGAGGAGCTGCCGGCCAACGCCCGCGCCTACGTCGAGTACCTCGAGTCCATCGCCGGCGCCCGCATCTCGGCCATCGGCGTCGGCCCCGGCCGCGAGCAGACCATCGTCCGCCACCAGTTCGTCAGCTGACGGTCGGTCCTGCGGCTGGGCTCAGAGCAACCGGTCCAGCCGCAGGACCACCGGGAACGGCATGTCGGTGGTGAACTCGCCGGTCACGGCATCACGGTCCTGGTATCCGAAGTCCCCGGCGAGGTGGCACTCGACCAGCGACACCGGTTCCGTGATATCGACGATCCAGTAGTTCGGGATGCCGGCGTCGGCGTACTCCAGGTGCTTGGCCCGCCGGTCCAGGCGCGACGAATCGGCCGTCGCGATCTCTATCGCCACCAGGACATCCTGGGCGCAGAGCAGGTCGCGCTTGAGCGCGTCGCGCCGGAAGACCACCACGTCCGGCCGGCGTGAATTGCCCGGCCGGTCCGGTGCCGACAGCTCCAGGTCAATGTCGACAGCGTGAACGACCGCGAGTTCCGGAGGCACTTGGTCGTGCAGCTGAGACATGAGCTCGCTGGTCGCGAAGGCGTGGTCGACACCGGGGGTGGGTGTCAGCAGCAGCCGGCCGTCGACCAGTTCGGTGTAGCCGGTGTTCGTCTCGCCGAGGGCGATGTATTCGGCGATGGTGTAGAGCTTTCGCGGTAGGTCGAGCAGGTCCGTCACGTGCTACAACCTAGACCGCCACGTGCCCGTGAGCATTGCCTCTTCCAGGTCGAGTTCGCGCATCACCTTGCGCATGACCTCGTCGTCGAGGCGGCCGGCGGAGCGCTCGGCGACGAGGACTTCCCGTTGCCGGGCCAGCATTTCCCGGCGGACGCGGGTGATCGCGCCCTCCTGGGACGGGTCCTGGTCGATGATGCGGTCGCGCATCTGCATCATCTGGTGCATGCGCTGGCCGAAGACCTTTCGTTGCTCCACGGGGATCTCGGCCGGCACGAGTTCGGACAGCATGGCCTTCGCGGCCTTGGCGGCGACCTTGCGGGCGCGCTGCTCCTGGGCGGTGTCCTCGGGCTGCTGCAGCTTGAGCGCCCGGATCAGCCACGGCAGCGAGATCCCTTGCAGCAGCAGGGTTCCGACGGTGATCACGAACGCGGCGAACTGGACGTAGGCCCAGCCGGGCGTGCTCTCGGGGATACCGGCCGCGGCGGCCAGTGTGACGACGCCGCGCATGCCGGTCCAGGACAGCACCGCGCTGATCTTCCAGGACGGCCGGCGCCGGCGGCGGATCAGGCGCAGCAGGATGTTGCGGCCGAAGACGAACGCGATCCGCACGACAATGACCACGGCGAGCAGGACCAGCGCCGTGGGCAGCACATCGATGCTGGAGATTCCCTTGAGCACGAACGGAAGTTCCAGGCCGATCAGGCCGAACACCAGGGACTCCAGCAGAACGTCCACAGTGGTCCAGACTGACTGCTCCTGCAGCCGGGTGGCGAAACCGGCCTTCGGGGAGTTGTGCCCGAGGTAGAGCCCGGCGGCGACCACGGCCAGCACGCCGGAGCCCTGCAGCTCCTCGGCGACCAGGTAGGCGGCGAACGGAACCACCATGCCCACCACGGATTCCAGCACGGTGTCGTCCATGTGGGTCCGCGCGAAGTGGGCGGCGACGCCGATGACCAGACCGATGGCGATGCCGACCACCACGGCGATGACAAACGTCGACAGCTGAGAGAACAGGCCGGTGCTGGCCCCGGCGACACCGGCCAGCGCCACCTTGTACAGGGTCAGCGCGGACGCGTCGTTGACCAGGGATTCCCCGACCAGCACGGTCATCGCGCCCCGGGGCAGCCCGAGCTTGCGGCCGATGGCCACGGCCGCGACGGCGTCGGGCGGCGCGACCACGGCCCCGAGCAGCAGCGCCACCTCCCACGGCAGCTCGGGCATCAGCAGGTGCGCCACGAAGCCCACGACGAACGCGGTGATCACCACGAGCACCACGCCGAGCTGGATGATCGGGTCGGCGACCGCCTTGAAGTTCAGGTACGAGCTGTCCAGGGAGGCCGAGTACAGCAGCGGCGGCAGCACCACGCCGAGCAGGATGTGCGGATCCAGTTGGTAGCCGCCGGCCCCGGGCAGGAACGAGATCGCCAGCCCGACCACCACCAGCAGCAGCGGAGCCGGCAGGTCGCGCCGGCGGGCGAACGCGGTGACCGCGATCGAGCCGACGACCAGCAGCAGCAACTGGGCTCCGTGCATGCGAAAACCTCCCTGTCCGACGGACTCCCAGGATCCGGGACCCTGGCCGACCAGCGTTGACACACCGCTGACGGCTCGCCAAGACTCCCACGCATGGGTGAACGACTGGTCGCACGTATCCACGTGGACCTCCGCCGGCAGGCCAGCGCGGTCTGTCCGGTTCGCTGACTTCTTCTCACCGGCTGAGAAAGCCTCACCTTCGCGCGCCCACCCCCGTCGGAGGAATCGTGTCGATTCCCGTCCTGGCCGCCGACCGCACGCACGACGTGTCCTCGGCCGCCGCCACCCCCCAACGCAGATCCCGCCGCCGTCCGCTGTCCGGACTGTGGCGCTGGGCCAGCCCGGTCGGCCTGCTGCTGGCCTGGCAGTTGGCCAGCAGCACCGGGATCCTGCCCGACGACAAGCTCTCGTCGCCGGCCAAGGTGCTGGCCGCCGGCCTCGACCTGGCCACGTCCGGGCAGCTCGGCGACGCTTTCGTGGTGTCGCTGCGCCGGGTGCTGATCGGCGTCGCAGTCGGCGCGGTGATCGCGCTCGCGCTGGGTCTGGTCGCCGGCCTGTCCCGCTGGGGCGCGGTGCTGGTCGATCCGCCCGTGCAGATGCTGCGCACACTGCCGTTCCTCGGCCTGATCCCGCTGTTCATCATCTGGTTCGGCATCGGCGAGGAGCCCAAGATCGCCCTGGTCGCCCTGGGGTTCGCCTTTCCCTTGTACCTCAATGTGTACGCCGGCATCCGGGACACCGACCCGCAGCTGCTGGAGGCGACCGCGGTGCTGGGCTTCACCCGCTGGGAGCGGCTGGCCCACGTGGTGCTGCCGGCCGCGCTACCGCAGGCGCTGGTCGGCCTGCGGCAGGGCCTCGGCGTGGCCTGGCTGTCGCTGATCGTCGGCGAGCAGATCAATGCCGACGCCGGCCTCGGCTACTTGATCAACAACGCCCGGGATTTCCTGCGTACGGACCAGGTTGTGGTCGGCCTGGTGGTGTACGCCGCGCTGGGCCTGGCCACCGACGCGCTGGTCCGCGCGCTGGAGAGGAGAGCGCTCAGATGGCGCAACGCACGGTGACCGTACGCGGCCTGGTCCGGCAGTTCGGACCGCGCCGCGTGCTCGACGACCTGGACCTTGTTGTCCAGCAAGGGGAATTCGTCGCGCTGCTGGGCCGCAGCGGCTCCGGCAAGTCGACGCTGCTCCGCATTCTGGCCGGCCTCGACCGGGAGGCCGACGGCGAGATCTCCGTCAACGGGACCGTTTCCGTTGCCTTCCAGCAGCCGCGGCTGCTGCCGTGGCGGCGCGTCTGGCGCAACGTTTCCCTTGGCCTGCACGGAGTCGACGGCCGCGAGGTCGCCGAGAAGGCCCTGTCCGAGGTGCAGCTCACCGATCACGCACAGGCCTGGCCGCTGACGCTGTCCGGCGGTGAGGCGCAGCGCGTCTCCTTGGCCCGGGCGCTGGTCCGCGAGCCCGACCTGCTGCTGCTCGACGAGCCGTTCGGCGCGCTGGACGCGTTGACCCGACTGGCCATGCACCGGCTGGTCGACGACCTGTGGCAGCGGCACCGCCCGGCGGTGCTGCTGGTCACCCACGACATCGACGAGGCGCTGGCGCTCGCCGACCGGGTTCTCGTGCTGGACGAGGGCCGGATCATCGCCGAGCACACGCCGCCCGCCGGCCGGCCGCGCCGGCACGCCGACCTGACCGACCTGCGGGCCCGGGTGCTCGCCGACCTGGGAGTAGCCACCGATGAAGCTGCGTAAGGCCCTGTTACCGCTGTTGGCCGTGTCCGTGCTGGCACTGGCCGGCTGCGGCGGCGCGTCGGCCGCGTCCGGCCAGGTGGTGCTCAAGGTCGGCGACCAGAAGGGCGGTTCGCAGGCGCTGCTGCAGGCCGCCGGGCTGCTGGACGGCACCTCGTACAAGATCGAGTGGTCCACCTTCACCTCCGGCCCGCCGCTGCTGGAGGCGGCCAACGCCGGGGCGATCGACATCGGCGCGGTCGGCAACACGCCGCCGATCTTCTCGGCCGCGGCCAACGCCAAGATCACCATCGTGCAGGCCGGCCAGCACACCGGGCCGGGCGACGCGATCCTGGTGCCGGACGACTCGCCGATCAAGGATCCCCAGCAGCTCAGGGGCAAGACCATCGCGGTGGCGCAGGGCAGCTCGGCCCACGGTCAGCTGCTGACCGTGCTCAACAAGTTCGGCATCGCGGTGTCCGACGTGAAGATCAACTACTTGCAGCCCTCGGACGCCTACGCCGCCTTCACCCAGCACCGCGTGGACGCCTGGGCGATCTGGGATCCCTACACCTCGCAGGCCCTGCTGCAGGCCCACGCCCGGTCTATCGTCAACGGCAGCAGCGGCACCGCCAACGGCTACTCGTTCCAGGTGGCCGCCACCAGCGCGCTGGGCGACACGGCCAAGGTCGCCGCGATCAAGGACTACCTGGCCCGGTTGGCCAAGGCCCAGAAGTGGTCCGACTCGCACAAGGACGCCTGGGCCACCGCGTGGTCGCAGGTCACCGGGCTGGACCCGAACGTGGCCAAGGCGTCGGTGAACGACGGCGCGACGCTGCCGATTCCGTTGGACGACAAGGTGATCGCCTCCGAGCAGCAGCTGGCCGACGCGTTCACCACCGCGAAGGTCATCCCCGGCAAGGTCGCGTTCGCCGGCTTCGTGAACAAGCAGTACGAGAGCACGGGGAGCTGACGATGAGCGTTGTCCTGCACTGGTTCCTGCCCACCTCGGGCGATGGCCGCACCATCGTCGACCGGTTCCACGGCTCCCAGGAGGCCGGCGCGCCGGCCCAGCGCGGCCCGGACATCGACTATCTGGCCCAGATCGCCCGCGCCGCCGAACAGCTCGGCTTCGTCGGCGTGCTCACGCCGACCGGCACCTGGTGCGAGGACGCCTGGCTGACCACGGCCGCCCTGATCGCCCAGACCGAGCGGCTGAAGTTCCTGGTCGCGTTCCGGCCCGGCACGGTGTCGCCGACGCTGGCCGCCCAGATGGCCGCCACCTACCAGCGCATCTCCCGGGGCCGGCTGCTGCTCAACGTGGTCACCGGCGGCGACGCGATCGAGCAGCAGCGCTTCGGCGACTGGCTGGAGCACGACCAGCGCTACGCCCGCACCGACGAGTTCCTGGCCATCGTGCGCAAGCTGTGGAGCGGCGCTCCGGTCGACTTCGACGGGCAGCACCTGCGCATCGCCGGCGGGCTGGTGCCGACGCCGCCGGACCCGTTGCCGCAGGTCTACTTCGGTGGCTCCTCCGCGGCCGCCCTGCCCGTCGCCGCGCGGCATGTGGACGTGTACCTGACCTGGGGCGAGCCGCCGGCCCAGGTGGCCGAGAAGATCGCCAGGGTGCGGGAGTTGGCCGAGGCAGGAGGTCGCACGCTGCGGTTCGGCATCCGCCTGCACACGATCAGCCGGGACAGCTCGCGCGAGGCGTGGGCCGAGGCCGACCGGCTCGTCGCGGCGATCGACCCGGCCACCCTGGCCCGGGCCCAGTCGCAGCTGGGGACCAGCCAGTCCGTCGGCCAGCAGCGGATGGTCGCCCTGCACGGCGGCCGGCTGGACAAGCTGGAGATCTACCCCAACCTGTGGGCCGGCATCGGGCTGGTCCGCGGCGGCGCCGGCACCGCGCTGGTCGGCAGCCACCAGGAGGTGGCCGACCGGATCGAGGAGTACCACTCGCTCGGCGTCGAGGAGTTCATCTTCTCCGGCTACCCGCACCTGGAGGAGGCCTACTGGTTCGGCGAGGGCGTGCGGCCGGAGTTGGTCCGGCGCGGTCTGATCGACGACACCGTGTCCAGTTCAGCTCGCCGCGAACTGGTTCCCGCGCTGTAGTGGAAATACGGACCACTGGTCCGAGCGTTGGTCCCCTGCGACAGCAGTCGAACGACATGGGGTGTTCAAATGCGCGCACTGCTCGTGGACTCGTCCGCGAAGGCCGGCTTCCGCCTCGGTGAGGTCGCCGATCCGACACCGGCGCCCAACCAGGTGCTCGTCGAGGTGAAGGCGATCTCCCTGAACTACGGCGACGCCTCCGGCGGCTACAGCGTCGAGGACGGCAAGGTCAACGGCTGGGATGCCGCGGGCGTGGTGGTCAAGGCGGCCGCCGACGGCAGCGGGCCCGAGGTCGGCGCACGCGTGGTGACCTTCGGCTTCGGCGGTGGCGGGTGGGCGCAGCTGCGCGCCGTCGACACCGCTGAGCTGGCTGTGCTGCCCGACAACGTCGACTTCGCCCAGGCCGCCGCGCTTCCGGTGGCCGCGGTGACTGCCCTGCGTGCCCTGCGTCGATTCGGCTCCGTGCTCGGCCGTCGGGTACTCATCACCGGTGCGGCCGGCGGCGTCGGCCGCTTCGGTGTGCAGCTGGCCGCGCAGTCCGGTGCGCACGTGATCGCCTCGGTCGGCAGCGCCGGGCGCGGCGACGGACTCAAGGAGCTCGGCGCGGCGGAAGTCATTGTCGGCGTTGAAGGTCTGGCAGGTCCGCTGCACGGCGTGCTGGACAACGTTGGCGGCCCGAACCAGGTCGTGGCCTACGGCCTGCTCACCGAGGACGGCTCGATCCAGTCCATCGGCGCCACCTCCGGTGAGCCGGCCGTGTACCCGCCGTACTCGACCGTCGGCCCGCACGGCCGGGTCGAGGGCTTCATGATGGGCGGCGGCCTCGGCGAGGACCTCGCGTACGTGTCCTCGCTGGTTGGCGCGGGCAAGCTCGACGTGGAGATCGGCTACCAGGGCAGCTGGGAGAACTTCGAGGACGCCATCGCCGCGCTGCTCGGCCGCAAGGTCGTCGGCAAGGCCGTGCTGGACGTCTCCTGAGACTGCGCCGATCGGGCCTTCGGGGGGCCGCGCTCACTCCCGGGTGAGCGCGGCCTCTTCCAGGTCCAGTTCCCGTTGCACCCGGTGGAAAAGCTCGTCGTCGATGTCGCGAGCGTCGCGCGCCGCCAGGAACACCTCCCGCTCCGTCATCAACATGCTCAGCCGCAGGCGTTTCCAGCGCGTGCCCGGACCCTCGTCCACGGACTGTGCCACGGTGTCGGCCCGGTGCTCGGCCATCGTCCGCAGCCGGGCGATCACCCGCTCCGGCACGTTGCCATCGCTGGCCTGCTCCAGGCGGGCGATGGCGGCCCGGGCCGCGTCGGACTTCACCCGTGCCTCGGCCTCGCTGTCAGAACTCGCGTCGTCACTGGGCACCTTGAGCAACCGGATCAAGCCCGGCAGCGAAAGTCCTTGCACCATCAGGGTTCCCACCGTGACGACAAACGTGCACAGTACGATCACGTCCCAGCCGGGCATGTCCAGCGGCAGCGCCGAGGCAGCCGCCAGCGACACCACGCCGCGCATGCCGGTCCAGGCCACGATGAACACGCCCTGTGGTGTCGGGAACTCCTCCCGTGCGCGGATCTTCGGCGACAGCAGACGTGGCAGGTACGTGCCCGGATACACCCACACGATCCGGATGACCATCGCCGCCAGCAACACCAATAGCGCGGAGCCGAACAGTGGCCAGGTCGCGCCGCTGTCGGCCAGCACGAAGCGCAGCTGCAAGCCGATCAGCCCGAACACCCACGACTCCAGCAGTAGGTCCACCGCACGCCATACCGCCGTTTCCTGCAACCGGGTCGCGTAACCGGCGCGCGGCGCGTTGTGGCCCAGGTACAGGCCCGTGAGCAAGGTCATGATCCGCCGCGGCAGGCCCAGCTTGCGGCCGATCGCCACCGCCGCCACCGCGTCCGGCGGAGCCACGAGCGCCCCCAGCACCAGCGCCGCCGGCAGCGGCAGCGCCGGGATCGCCAGGTGCGCCACCAGGCCGACGCCCAGCGTCGTGGCCAGCACCAGGCCGATCGCCAGCAGCCCGATCGGCCGGATGTTGCGGCGGATGTTGACGTAGGAGCTGTCCAGAGCCGAGGAGTAGAGCAGCGGTGGCAGCACGATCACCAGCACCAGCTCGGGCTCCAGCCGGAAGTCCGGCATGCCCGGCACGAACGACACCGCCAGGCCCACCGCCACCAGCAGCAGCGGCGCCGGCCAGTCCAGCCGGCGGGCCACCGCCGTCACCGCCAGCGAGCCGGCCAGCAGCAGGAGAATCTGCACACCTTGCACTGCGGGGAGCGTATTCGGGGCGGGGCGATTCGTGGCTCTGGTGTTTCCGGCCCGAGCGGCTCGTCTAGGCTGTTCGGTCGTGCGCGTCCTCGTCATCGGGTCTGGTGCCCGGGAGCATGCCCTGTTGCTGGCGCTGGCCAAAGACCCGGCCGTGACCGCGTTGGCCTGCGCCCCCGGCAACGCCGGCACCTCAGCCGTGTCCGAGACGTACGGTGTCGACCTCACCGACCCGACCGGCGTGGCCGCCCTGGCCAAGGAGTGGAACGCCGACCTGGTGGTGATCGGGCCCGAGGTGCCGCTGGTCGCCGGGGCCGCCGACCCCGTCCGGGACGCCGGCATCCCGTGCTTCGGGCCGTCCAAGGAGGCCGCCCGGATCGAGGGCTCCAAGGCCTTCGCCAAGGACGTCATGCTCGCCGCCGACGTGCCGACCGCCCGTAGCG
Source organism: Kutzneria sp. CA-103260 (assembly GCF_018263855.1). Classification (GTDB taxonomy): domain Bacteria; phylum Actinomycetota; class Actinomycetes; order Mycobacteriales; family Pseudonocardiaceae; genus Kutzneria. The sequence goes on from NZ_CP073318.1 coordinate 9,029,643, forward strand.
AGATCGTCGACACCCCCGCCCGGCTCGACGCCGCGCTGCACCGGTTCGGGCCCACCTGGGTCGTCAAGGACGACGGGCTGGCCGCCGGCAAGGGCGTGGTCGTCACCAAGGACTACGACGTCGCCCGGGCCCATGCCATGCACCTGCTCGACGGTGGGCACCCCGTGTTGCTCGAGTCCTTCCTCGACGGTCCCGAGGCCTCTCTGTTCTGCGTCGTCGACGGCTCCACCGTCGTGCCGCTGCTGCCCGCCCAGGACTTCAAGCGCGTCGGCGACAACGACGCCGGGCCCAACACCGGCGGCATGGGCGCGTACAGCCCGCTGCCCTGGGCCCCCGCCGACCTCGTCGACGACGTCGTCGCCCGCATCGTGCAGCCCGTCGTCGACGAGCTCGCCGCCCGGGGCGCTACCTTCTCCGGCCTCCTCTACTGCGGCCTGGCCCTGACCTCTGATGGTCCCCAGGTCATCGAGTTCAACTGCCGGTTCGGCGACCCCGAGACCCAGGCCGTGCTCGCCCTGCTCAAGACCCCCATCGCCGGCCTGTTCCTGGCCGCCGCCGAGGGCCGCCTGGCCACGCACCCCGCCCTCGAGTGGGAGGACGGCGCCGCCGTCACCGTCGTCATCGCCGCCGAGGGCTACCCCGGCCGGCCCCGCACCGGCGACGTCATCACCGGCGCCGAGCTCGACGGCGTCCTCCACGCCGGCACCCGCCGCCGCGACGACGGCGCCGTCGTCTCCTCCGGCGGCCGTGTGCTCTCCGTGGTCGGCACCGGCCCCACCCTCGCCGCCGCCCGCGCCGAGGCCTACCGCCTGGTCGACCGCGTCGAACTCACCGGCTCCCACCACCGCTCCGACATCGCCCTCAAGGCCGTCGACGGCGACGTCCACATCCCCTCGTAGGGGAACCGTCCCGCCCCCGCCCGCGTCGAACACAGGCACGGCACACACCATCGTTGGTAGCCTGCGAACCGGGTCCGACTAGTCACGAAGCGTGCGGGGGCGGTCTTCATGGAAAAGGCGGAACAGGTCGGCGCCGACCTCGGCCTCATCGGCGCCATCACGGCCCCGTTCGCCGGCGTGCAGAGCGAGTACGCCGGCATCAGCGGCGGCCAGATCACGGTCAACCACGACACCGTGCTGCAAGCCGGCAAGATCATCCACGACCAGTGGCAGCAACTGCTCGAGATCACTCTGCCCAAACTGCAGGACATGCAGCTCGGAGTGCTCGGCCAGGACCTGGTCAGCCAGGCCGCCACGGGTGAGTGGGCCAAGATTCTGGTCAGCAACGACGACTCGTACAGCAAGCGGATCGCGCAGTACATCGACGGCCTCGGGAAGTTGGCGGATCAGCTGAAGACCGCCGCGCAGCAGTACGGGTTCACCGAGGAAGAGATCACCGCCGCGTTTGGAGACAAGTAGTGCGAGCTGGCACCCGCATCGGCGTGGCCACCGTCCTGGTGACCCTGGTGGCGACCGGCTGCACGTCGCAGGATCCAGGCACCCCCGGCCCCACGTCGGGCGGATCAGCGACCACCCCGTCGGCGTCCATTCCGCCGCGTCCGAAAAACCTGAACGCGGCGAACGTCGACCCCTGCACCTTGATCACCGACAGCCAGGTCGGGCAGCTCAATGCCAAGGCGGGCAAACCGGGGCCCGGCGAACCCGCTTCAGGGACCACGTCGAGCTGTTCGTACCAGGTCTCGCAGCCCGTGCCGTACACGATCAATGTGCGAATCGAGCCGAAGCGCGGTATCGATTACTGGCTGACCTACACGGGGACCTGGCAGGACCGACAGACCACGGTGTCGTCCTACCCCGCAGTGCAGATCATCTCCAAGGGTGAGGACTGGAATGGTGCCGACGGCACGCTCTGTCGGACGCTGGTGAGCATCGCCGATGGGCAGGAGCTGTCCGCGGGAACACTTCCCTCCAACCGGGACCTGAGCATGACACAGCTGTGCGATGTGTCGAAGCAAGCGGCGACATTGGCGTTGGCGACGTTGCAGGCGAAGAACTAAGGCGGAGGCGACCATGGGGCAACTGGGCGACATCCGGTTCGACGGCTTCTCCAACGGGCAGCTCGCCGACCAGGTCAACAAGCTCAAGCAAGGGCAGGGTGCCGCCGCGTTGCAGCCGGTCATGGACGTGCTGCACGGCGTCGCTCAGGATCTTGTGGCGACGAATGACATCCTGCACACGCAGCTCGGCAAGCTCGGGATCGACTGGCAGAGCGTGGCCGGGCAGGGCGCGACGAACACCATGAACTCGACCGTGAACTACGGCGACGACTCGCAGTACAACATCACTGGCACGAACAATGCGTTGACCACGCAGGCGGATTCGCACACGGTGGCACAGAGTGCGCCGGCGCCGTCGACGGATACGCAGAAGAGCTTTGTCGACAATGCCGCGGGGTTCTTCGGATACCAGACCGACCACTCCAAGGAAGTTGAGCAGGCGCAGGCGGACCGGGATCAGGCGATCCAGCAGCTGAACGCCTACCAGTCGAACTCCCAGGACGCGATTGCCAGCACAGTACCGATGAGTGCGCCGCCGACGATTGGGCTGACGGCGCAGCCGGTGCAGGGGACGTCGGTCAATCAGGTCGGCGGCCTGCCCACCAGCGGGGGCGGATACGGCCCGGGTGGCAGCGGTTACCCCGGTGGCAGCTACTCCCAGGTGGGAGGCCCGGGTGGCGGTGGGTACGCGCCGCCGGGGTCGGTGCCGGGGGGCGGTGCGGGCGGAGTGCCGGGGCCGGGTGGCGTGTCGGGCGTGGGCCCGGGCATGGGCCGGCTGCCGGGGGCGATGCCGCCGGCGGCAGCGGCAGGTGGGCTGCTGGCGGAGGAAGTGGGCCTGGGCGCGGCGCTGGCCGGCGGGGCCGGAGCGGTGGCGGCGGGCGCCAGGAGCGGCAACCCGAACACGATCGTGCGGGGCGGCGGGACGAACGCGGCGCCGGGCGAGAAGGCGAACACGCCGAGCAAGGCGAGTGCCACGGCGGGGGCGATCGACGAGGAGCAGGCGGCGCAGGCGAGGGCGGCGGAAAGGATCGCGCCGGGCAAGCCGGGGGCGTCGATGATGCAGCCGGGGGCGGCCGGCGGCCGGGGCAAGAAGGAAGAGGACAGCGAGCACGACCGGAAGTACACGGTCGAGGAGGATCTGTTCGGCGAGCAGCGGATGGTGGCGCCGACGGTGCTCGGCGAGGACCCGGACGCGTAGCCGGCGATGGAGCCGACGGTTCTGTCCCTCCTGGACTTCGACGTGCTGTGGGAGAGCGAGCGCTTCCCCCGCCGGCACGTGGCGCTGACGGTGCCGAGCCCGGGAGAAACGCACACGGAGCGAGCGCAGCTGGTCCGGGACACGTGGCGGTCGCTGGAGCAGCGGGGCCTGGCCGAGCACGGCCGGGCCACCCCGGACATGTCGGACGACCTGGCCCTGCTGGCCTATCCGAGGCGAGCGGTCTACGGCTTCGTCTGGGCCCCGGACCGCAAGATCACGCTGCTGGCCGCCTCGAACGGCGGCAGCGCGCTGATGGGCGTGGTGGACGGCGGCGAGGTGTGGCTGATCCGCACCCGTGACGACTCGATCGCGGACGCGGCGGTGTCGGTGGCGGGCGAGATGCCGCCGGGCCCCGGCCAGTCGATGAGCCTGCCGACGAAGGTGCTGACCAGCGCGGACGGCCGAGCCCACGGCGACCCGCAGCGGCTGGTGCTGGAGCTGGCCGACGAGGACGTGCCGCTGGGCCAGGCCCAGGCGCTGGTGAGCATGGTGGCGGGCATGACCACCCGGGGCCAGTTCGGTGTGGAGACGGCCCGCGGCGCGGAGCGGCCGAGGCGGGCGGATCGGGTGGTGGCCTTCCACGACACCCCGAACGGGCGCTATCTGCATCTGGTGAAACCCAGCGCGGACCGCACGGAGTGGAGCACTATCACTCCGGCGGACAACCAGCGGCTGGCGGCCAGTGTCTGGGAGCTGCTCGACGAGGCCTGATCACTCGTCGGGCTGAATCCGGAACCGCGAGCGGGCCGCGCCCGTCAGAGTTACGCGAGAAGGGGGCACCGTGACGGCCACGAAGTACAACTGGGACGCCATCGACGCCTGCCGCAGCGCCATGAGCACCCAGGCCGGCCAGTTCGGCGGCGTGGGCGACGGCTTCCAGGGCGGCGCGACCAGCGCGGACGTGTTCGGCAAGCTGACCGCCTCGGCCGGCTTCGCCAGCGCGATCGACGGCTTCGCGAGCACGGTGCACGGTGAGCTGCAGGCGGCGGAGAACCTGCTGCGCAAGGTCGAGGCCGCGCTGGACTCGATCGAGACGACGGTGCAGGAGCAGGAGAAGCAGAGCGCGAGGGGACTGACGGCGACATGAGCGCTGCCGACGACGTCGCGGGCCTGCCCGGTGGCGGCGAGGTCGCCGATATCGCCCGCAAGGTGGAGAACGCCCAGCCGCAGTCCATCCGGGACACCGCGACGCACTGGCGGGACGCGGCGTCCAAATGCGACGGCCAGGGCAAGTCGGTGACTTCGGCGGTGAATGCCCTTGACGGCGCCTGGGCCGGCGGCTCGGCCGACGCCTTCACGGCCTACATGGGCAACTTCACGAAGGCCGGCACCTCCATGTCGGAGGCGTTGAACAACGGCGCGGCGGCCCTTGAGTCGGCGGCCAGCGCGCTGGAGCAGGCGAAGTCCGCTGTGGACAGTCGCTGCGAGGGCCTGCTGGGCGAGGTGCGCAAGTGGGACGCGGCGCATCCCCAGCCGCAGCCGGGCGAGCGCGACGCGGCGATCAAACCGTTGTGCGACGCGGCCAAGGGCGACGTGCAGAAGTCGGTCGACACGGCCAACAACGAACTGAGCAACGCTCTCAACCAGCTCAAGGGCGCCACGAACATCGGCACGAAGTTCTCCACGCTGCCGGCCCCGGGCGACCAGTCCTTCACTCCCGCCCCCGGTCGCGGCATCGACTGGCAGGCCAAGCCGGATCCCGGCCCGGCCAACACCGGCACACAGAGCGCGAACCAGCCGGCCACCCAGCACCACGAGTCCGGTGGTGGCGGAGGCGGCGGTGGTGGCGGAGGCGACGACGGCGGTGGCGGTGGGGGCGGCGGCCTCGGTCCCAGCGGCGGCCCGCCGGCCGGCGGTGGCGGCCCGGCCCCGCAGGGCCAGGTGAAGGAGTGGATCGACGAGGCGATCAAGATCCTCCAGGAGAACGGCGTCGACACCTCGAAGATGAGCGAGAACGACATCTGGGCGATCATCCAGCACGAGTCCGGCGGCAACCCGCACGCGATCAACCTGTGGGACTCCAACGCCAAGGCGGGCCACCCGTCCAAGGGCCTCATGCAGTGCATCGACTCCACGTTCCAGTCGAACAAGCTGCCCGGCCACGACGACATCTACAACCCGGTGGACAACATCATCGCCGGTGTCCGCTACTCGATCGCCCGCTACGGCTCGGTCTCCAACGTGCCGGGCATCCGGTCCATGTCACACGGAGGCGCTTACCAGGGCTATTAAGGTGTCGACATGGTCGTCGCCCGGCGTGCGGATGTGCCGCCCTTTCACGTGATGGACGTGGTGTCCGCCGCCGCGGAACGGCAGCGCAGCCACGGTGACGTGCTGTCGCTGGCCGCGGGCCAGCCGTCCACGCCGGCGCCGGCCCCGGTGCTGGCGGCGGCGCACCGGGCGCTGGAGACCCAGCCCTTCGGCTACACCGAGCAGCTGGGCATTCCCGAACTGCGGCAGGCCATCGCCGGCCACTACAAGCGGCGCTACGACCTGGACGTGGCGCCGGAGTCGGTGGTGGTGACCACGGGCTCGTCCGGCGCCTTCCTGTCGGCGTTCCTGGCCGCCTTCGACGCGGGCGACCGGGTGGCCCTGCCCCGGCCGGGGTATCCGGCGTACCGGAACATCCTGGCCGCGCTGGGCTGCGAGGTTGTGGACCTGCCGTGCGGGCCGGAGACCGGCTTCAAGCCGACGGTCGAGATGCTGGAGGCCCAGGGCCCGATCCAGGGCGTGGTCATCGCCAGCCCGGCCAACCCGACCGGCACCGTGCTGGAGGCGGCCAAGCTCGCCGAGATCGCCGCCTGGTGCGAGCGCAACGGTGTCCGGCTGGTCAGCGACGAGATCTACCACGGCATCAGCTACGGCGAGCAGTTGGACTGCGCCTGGCGGACCTCGCGCGAGGCGATCGTGGTGAACAGCTTCTCCAAGTACTTCTCGATGACCGGCTGGCGGCTGGGCTGGATGCTGGCCCCGGACGAGCTGGTGCGCCCGGTGGACCGGCTGACCGGCAACTTCACCCTGTGCCCGCCCGCGCCCAGCCAGTACGCGGCGGTCGAGGCGTTCACGCCCGCGTCCTACGCCGAGGTGGACGCGCACGTGGCCCGCTACCGGGTCAACCGGGACCTGCTGGTGAAGGGCCTCGGCGAGCTGGGCATCGACAAGCTGGCCCCGGCCGACGGCGCGTTCTACGTCTACGCCGACGTCTCGCACCTGACCGACGACTCGATGGCCTGGTGCAAGCGCCTGCTGGCGGAGACCGGGCTGGCCATCGTGCCGGGCATCGACTTCGACCCGGTGCACGGTGACCGCTTCGTGCGGCTCTCCTTCGCCGGCTCGATGCTGGACATGGAGCGGGCCCTGGACCGGCTCAGCGGGTGGCTTGCCAAGCGCACTTGACCGCCACACAAGAGAGTGCGAGGCCCCGCCGGTGCCTGGACTGTCGCCGGATTTCACCCGCCGCCACCCGACGTGCCCCACCACCTAGCCGATGCGGCGGGTTAAATCCGGCTAAGGAAGGCACCGGCCCCAAAGGGGCCGAGCCCCGCGCGGAACGCGCGGCAAAGACTCAGGGCGACCCTGATCTGTCCCTGATCTGGGGCCGAAAACCCGCCGACCGTCAGACCTGGATGGCAGGCTGGTGCCAAGGCAAACCGCTGAAGGAGACCGCCATGTTGTTCGTGGGCATCATCGCCGTGCTGCTGATCGTCTGGCTGGCCATCACGGTGCTGGGCGCCGTGCTCAAGGGCCTGTTCTGGCTGGCCATCATCGGCGGCCTGCTGTTCGTCGCGACCGCCGCCTACGGTGCGATCAAGAACCGGTCGCGAACCTGATCAGGGTCGGGGCCAGCTCGTCGGCCGAGGTCCACAGGTGGGCCGCCAGGCCGACGGCGCAGGCCCCGTCCACGTTGACCTGCCGGTCGTCCACGAACAGGCAGTCCGCCGCCTCGGCCCCCACGGTGTCGAGCAGGGCGGTGTAGATCGCGGCGTCCGGCTTGATCAGCCGCAGGTCGCCGGAGAACACCAGGTGCGTGAAGTGCTCGGCCCACGGCTGGCGCTCGGCGACCCGGCCGAACGAACTGGGGGCGTTGGACAGCAGCGCCAGCCGGGCGCCCATGCCGGCGAGCCGGCCGAGCAGCTTCACGGTGTCGTCGTCGGTGGGCAGCCAGCCCTCGATGTCCATCCGGGTCAGATCGGCCGACAGCTGCTCGTCCACCTCGACGCCGACCGGCTCGCAGACCGCCCGCCAGTAGTCGATGTCCGGGCAGCCGCGGTCGTACTCCACCCGCGCCGGCCAGTAGGACGGCTCGAACGCCTCGACGGACACGCCGACGCGGGCCGCCATCGCTGGGACGGCCTGCGTGTGCAGGCTGATCACGCCGCCGTAGTCGAAGACCAGCCAGGGCTCGTTGCTCAACTCGCGCTCCCGATGCGGTGCAGGGCGTCCTTGACGTCGGCGGTGCTGACGTCCCGGTGGGTGACGAAGCGGACCTGGCTGGCCATCGGCCAGGCCTGGATGCCCAGCCGGCCCAGCATCTTGATGGCGTTGCGCGGATCGGGCACGTCGGCCAGCACGATGTTGGTCTCCGGCGCCGGCACGCTCCAGCCGAGCTCGGTGAGCCCTTCGGCCAGCAGCTTGGCGTTGGCGTGGTCGTCGGCGAGCTCGTCGAAACGGTCCAGCGCGACCAGCCCGGCCGCGGCCATGACGCCGCCCTGCCGGACGCCGCCGCCGAGCATCTTGCGCACCCGGCGGGCCTCGGCGACGAACTCCTCGGTGCCGGCCACGACCGAGCCGACCGGCGCGCCGAGACCCTTGCTCAGGCAGACCTGCACGCTGTCGACGCCGACGGCCAGCTCGGCCGGGGCGACGCCGAGAGCGATGGCGGCGTTCCACAGCCGGGCGCCGTCCAGGTGCACCCGCAGCCGGCATTCCCGGGCGGCGGCGACGAGTTGCATGTGCGCCTCGAGCGGCAGCACCCGCCCGCCGGCGGCGTTGTGGGTGTTCTCCAGGCACAGCAAGGTGGTGCGCAGGCCGTCGTAGCGCGGCTCGCTGCCGGCGATGTCGTGGATGGCCGCGGCCGACATCCGGCCGGGGCCCGCGTCCCAGTCCATCGCGTGCGGCATGCCGCCGGCGATCCACGCGGCGGTGCCGAGTTCGTTGTCCAGGATGTGCGACCCGGTCGCGGCCAGGAACCGGTCGCCCCGGCGCAGCTGGATGACCAGCGCGATCAGGTTGCCCATGGTGCCGCTGGGCGCCCACAGCGCGGCCTCGGTGCCGAGCAGACCGGCCACCCGCTCCTCGAGGGCGCGCATCGTGGGGTCGTGGTCGAGTCCGTCGTCGGCCACCTCGGCGGAGGCCATCGCGGCGCGCATCGCCTCGTCCGGCTTGGTCACGGTGTCCGAGCGGAAGTCGAGCAACGGCTGCTGGGTCACGGTCGGATCACACCACATCGGGTATGGCGGGCCTGCACCCACCCGTATGGCGGACGTCACGGGCGGCGTGCAACCGTAGGAGCCGACCTTTCCGTCCGGTAGGTGTCGACACGAAGAGCAGAGAGAGCCCGCGTGGAGCAGCGCGACGAGCAGGAGTTCGCGGAGTATTTCGCGGCCCGGCGCGATGCCGTGCGCCGAACGGCGTACCTGATGTGCGGCGACTGGCACCGCGCGGACGATCTTGCCCAGACCGCGTTCGTCGCGTTGCACCGACGGTGGCACAAGATCAGGGACCGGGAGGCCCTGGACGCCTACGTCCGCCGGACGGTGGTGCGCGCGGTGATCGATGAGTCGCGCCGGCCCTGGCGGCGGGAGCGGTTCACCGACCAGCTGCCGGAGCGGCCGACCACGGCCGCCGAGGTCGGCGACGAGGTCGCCACCAGGCACGTGCTGCTCGACGGGTTGCGCAAGGTGCCGCCGCGCCAGCGGGCGGTGCTGGTGCTGCGGTTCCTGGAGGGACTGGACGTCGCCGCGGCGGCGAAGGTCCTCAAGTGCACCGAGGGCACCGTGAAGTCCCAGACCGCGCGCGGGCTCGAGGCGCTGCGGGCGGAGCTGGGCGACGTGCTCGACGACTTGCGGCCGGCGACGTGACCGTGACGGGGAGGTGGGAGTGATGGACGAGAACAAGTTGGCGGACAAGTTCCGGGACGCAGTCGGCGACGTGCCGCCGCCGTCCTTCGACACCCAGGACGTCCTGGTCGCGTCCAAGCGAGCGACGGCCCGGGCCCGCAAGCGCTTGCAGTCCGGCGTCGGCGTGGCCCTCGGCGTGGTGCTCATCGGCGGCGTGCTGGTGCTGACCAGGCCGTTCGGCGACAGCGCCAACACCATGAGCAGCGCGGGCGGCGCCGCGGCCTCGAACGCGACCTCGCCGATGGCGGCGGGCCCGAACGACACGGCCCAGAGCGGTCCCAACGGCGGCAAGATGGCCCCGAACCACACCGAAGAGGGCAACGCCGCCAACTGCGGGGGCCCTGACCAGGGTCTGGCCGCCGCACTGGTGGCGGAGCTGCCCAGTGCGACCGGTGTCGAGACGATGGCCGCCGACGTGAACTGCCCGGCCGGCGCGGCCGCGGTGATGTTCCAGCTCACCGACGGCAGCAACGCCGGCAAGGTGGAGCTGGTGCTGGTGCCGGCGTCCGTGCCGAACGACCCGAGCACCGGGGCCAAGCCCGCGGTGGGGGTCGGCAAGGGCAACAGCGTGACGGTGAAGACCCGCGGCGGCGGGGCGCTGACCCTGGCCAGCCTGCCGATGAACGGCTCGACGAGCGGGCCGTACGCCGGCCAGCTGACCGACATCGCGGCCCGGCTCGCGGCCCGCTACTGACCACTGGCACCATCGCACGGCATGACCGCCGCGAGCACCCCCAAGGGGGAGCGCCGCCGCCACGAGCTGGTCGCCGCGGCCGCGGCCCTGCTCACCGAGGGCGGCTTCGACGCCATCCGGCACCGCGCCGTCGCCGAGCGCGCCGGCCTGCCGCTGGCCTCGACCACGTACTACTTCGACTCGCTGGACGAGCTGATCGAGGCCGCCGTCGAGTTCAACGGCCGGGCCGAGCTGGACGAGGGCCGCGAGCGGCTGGCCCGGATGCTGGCCGGCGAGCCGACCGACGTCATCGAGTTCGCGCTGGACCTGCTGGTCTCCGACCACGACAGCCAGGCCGTGATGCTGCGCTACGAGCGGCTGGTCGGCACCGGCCGCCGGCCCTACCTGCGGCCGCTGATGCGCCAGATGGGCTCCGAGCTGCACCAGCTGCTGCTGGAGATCCTCACCGCCGGCGGCTTCAGAATGGATCTTGAACGCGTCAACCAGCTGATCTCCGTGGTGGACGGGGCCGTGGTGAACGCCCTGATCGAGGTGCACCCCGACCCGCGCGGGGCGGCCCGGCGGATGCTGCTGTCGGTCATGCCCGACCTGGGCGAGCATTAAGCTCCTCATACGTGACGACCAAGCCGCTCATCCCCAACGTGCTCGCCGGCCGCTACGCGTCGGCCCAGCTGGTCGGCCTCTGGTCGCCGGAACACAAGGTCGTGCTGGAGCGGCGGCTGTGGCTGGCCGTGCTCAAGGCGCAGGCCGAGCTGGGCATCGACGTGCCCGAGACCGCCGTCGCCGACTACGAGCGGGTGCTGGAGCAGGTCGATCTGGCCTCCATCGCGGCCCGCGAGCGGGTCACCCGGCACGACGTGAAGGCCCGGATCGAGGAGTTCAACGCCCTGGCCGGCCACGAGCAGGTGCACAAGGGCATGACCTCGCGGGACCTGACCGAGAACGTCGAGCAGCTGCAGATCCGGCAGTCGCTGGAGTTCGTCCGCGGCAAGACTGCGGCGGTGCTGTCCCGCCTGGCCCGGCTCGCGATCGAGCACGCCGACCTGGTGATGGCCGGCCGCTCGCACAACGTGGCCGCGCAGGCCACCACCCTCGGCAAGCGCTTCGCCACCGCGGCCGACGAGCTGAACGTGGCCTTCGCGCGGCTGGAGGAGCTGGTCGAGCGGTACCCGCTGCGCGGCGTGAAGGGCCCGGTCGGCACCGCCCAGGACATGCTGGACCTGCTCGGCGGCGACGCGGCCAAGCTGGCCGAGCTGGAGCACAAGGTGGCCGAGTTCCTGGGCTTCCGCCGGGTGCTGACCAGCGTCGGCCAGGTGTACCCGCGGTCGCTGGACTTCGACGTGCTGTCCGCGCTGGTGCAGCTGGCCGCGGCCCCGTCCAGCCTGGCCAAGACGATCCGGCTGATGGCCGGGCACGAGCTGGTCACCGAGGGCTTCAAACCGGGCCAGGTCGGGTCCAGCGCCATGCCGCACAAGATGAACACCCGGTCCTGCGAGCGGATCAACGGCCTGACCGTGATCCTGCGCGGCTACCTGGCGATGACCGGTGAGCTGGCCGGCGACCAGTGGAACGAGGGCGACGTGTCCTGCTCGGTGGTGCGCCGGGTCGCGCTGCCGGACGCATTCTTCGCGCTGGACGGCCTGCTGGAGACCATGCTGACCGTGCTGGACGAGTTCGGCGCCTACCCGGCGGTGGTGGCCCGCGAGCTGGACCGCTACCTGCCGTTCCTGGCCACCACCAAGGTGCTGATGGCCTCGGTGCGGGCCGGCGTCGGCCGGGAGACCGCGCACGAGGCGATCAAGGAGCACGCCGTCGCGGTCGCGCTGGCCATGCGTGAGCAGGGCGCGGAGCGCAACGACCTGCTCGGCCGGCTGGCCGCCGACGAGCGCATCCCGCTGGACCGGGCCCAGCTGGACGAGCTGCTGGCCGACCGGCTGTCGTTCACCGGGGTGGCCGGGGCGCAGGTGGACGCGGTGGCCGCGGAGATCGCCAAGACGCTGGAGCGCTTCCCCGAGGCCGTCGGCTACGCGCCGGAGCCGATCCTGTGAACCCCCGGGTGTCGGCCCTGGTCAGCTACCCGATCAAGGGCTGCGCGGGCACGCCGACCCGCACCGCCACCGTCACGCCGACCGGTCTGCGATACGACCGGGCGTGGATGGTCGTGGACGGCGACGGCGTGTTCCGCAGCCAGCGCAACGAGCCCCGGCTGGCCGTCGTGCGGCCCTCGTACGCGGACGGGCAGCTGCGGGTGTCGGCCCCCGGCATCGAGGACCTGGTGCTCGACGTCGTGCCGGACGGGCCGCGGCGGCCCGTCCGGGTGCACGTCTGGGACGGCGTCGGCGCCGACCAGGGCGACCTGGCCGCCGACTGGTTCAGCGAGGTGCTCGGCGAACCGTCCCGGCTGGTCGGCCTGCCGCCGGAGCACGTGCGGCCGTCCAGCGGCGAGCACGAGGGACTGGTCGGCTTCGCCGACGCCCACGCCCTGCTGGTGACCTCGCTGGCCTCGCTGGACGGCCTGAACGAGCGGATCCTGGCCAAGGGCGCGCAGCCGGTGCCGATGGACCGGTTCCGGCCCAACATCGTGATCAGCGGCTGGCCCGAGCCGCACACCGAGGACCAGGTGCGCCGGATGGCCATCGGCGACGCCGAGTTCGGCTACGCCAAGGTGTGCGTGCGGTGCGCGGTGCCGATGGTCGACCAGGACACCGGCAAGCGCGCCGGCCCCGAGCCGATCCGGTCGCTCGCGCAGTACCGCCGCGACCCCGGCGGCGGCGTGACCTTCGGGATGAAGGCGGTCGTGCTGCGGCCCGGCTCGGTCTTGGTCGGCGACGAGGTGCTGGTCGAGCGGTGGGCCGAGCTGTCTAGTCGCGCAGCCGAACCCGCCTGACCCGGAAGTTGGGCGACAGCGTCAGCTCGCGGCCGCCGTGCAGCCAGACGTGCAGCAGGTCGCCCGGGGCCGGCTGCGTCAGCGCCACCTGCGCGGCCGGTCCGATGCCGCCGTAGGGGCGGAACCAGTCACCGGGCTGAAGTTCCGACGCCGGCACGGAATCCAGGTTCACCGCCCGGGAACACGGCTGCACGTAATGGATCCATACTTCCCACAGGATGAAACCCGCTGCGGCGCAGGGCAAGGGTAGCCACAGCACCCCGAACGGCAGCGCCGCCAGCAGGCAGGCCAGTGCCGGCCAGACGCCGGAGCTGATCGGCACCCGGCCGACCTGGGCGAACCCGGTGGTTCGCACCATGCCGTTGGGACGCAAGCCGCGCGGCGTCCGGCCATCGGGGAGTAGCGCGGTCATGCGGGGTGAATACGTGCCGCTCGAAGGGCCGTTTCGCCGCTTGCGCCGGGTTCACTCGAATGGCCGGGTGACCGTGCACCCAGCCGTCGTCAGTTGCGAATTTCCACGCGCCGCACCGGGTAGTCCGGGGCCATCGTCAGCTCACGGCCGCCGTGCACCCACACGTGCAGCCAACCGCTCCGATCCAGTTGCAGCGCCTCGACCTCGGCCACCGGCCCGGCCGAGCCGTAGGGGCGGAACCAGTCGCCGGGCAGCAGCTCCGCCACCGGCTTGGACTCCAGATTCACGACCCGGGAGGACGGCTGCACGCGCAGGGTCCACACCTTCCAGCCGGTGAATGCCAGCGCGGCGGCGAGCCACGGCAGCCACGGCAGCCCGAACGGGATGGTGAGGAAGAACCCGGCCAGCACCGCCCACAGACCGGAGCTGATCGGCGTCCGGCCGATCTGCAGCCAGCCGGTGGTGCGCACCATTCCGTTGGGGCACAGGCCACGTGGTGCGCCGCCGTGGGGAAGTCGCATGGTCACGCCGCCCTCCAGCGCAGCCTCGAATCGGTGGCCGTTCGCTTGCACACCATCAGCGTTCCCTTGCTGGTGTGGGCAAGCGCGCCTGCCGTGGAGCAGAACTCACCCGCCTTGACCGTGCCGCCATCGCTCGGCGGCGGAGCCGGGTTCTCGGTCGGTGGCGGAGCCGGCTGATGCGTGGCCGGCGGCGCTTGGTGCGTGGCCGGCGGCGGAGCCGGTGCCTCCGTGGTGGTGGTCGGTAGTTCCGTTGTCGTGGTGGTGGTCGTGGTCTCGGTTGTCGTTGTCGGCGTTGTGCTGCTGGGCGTTGTTGTTGTCGTGCTGGTGGCCGTCGTGGTGGTGCTGAGGGTCGCGACGACGGGCTGGGCTCCCGGCTGCTGCGCCGGCACCGTCGGGCCGAACACGCCGGTGAGGATCAGGAGCGCCGTGAAGCCGCCGCCCAGCGACGCGAGCAGCCGCGACCACACCGGTGTTCGCCACCACCAGCGAGCCAGCGCCGAGGGTTCCGGGTCAGCGGGAACGGTCATGCGGGATGAATATGCGTTCACTCCGGACCCGTTATGCCGGCCCCGTCGGGTTCACTCGAACGGCCGATCAACCGCGCACGTTAGGCTTCCGCCCGTGCCCGCTCTCACTGACTACGCGCAGATCGCCGCCGGTAAGGTCCGCGAGCTCTACCGGGTGGACGACGAGCTGCTGCTGCTGGTCGCCTCCGACCGGATCTCGGCCTTCGACTGGGTGCTGCCCACCGAGATCCCGGACAAGGGCGCGGTGCTGACCGCGATGAGCGTGTTCTGGTTCGAGTCGCTGGGCGACATCGTGCCCAACCACCTGGTGGCCGACGACGACCCGCGCATCCCGGCCGAGGTGCGCGGCCGCGCGCTGCTGGTGCGCGGCCTCGACATGATCCAGTTCGAGTGCGTGGCCCGCGGCTACCTCACCGGCTCCGGGCTGATCGACTACAACCGCACCGGTGCGGTCTGCGGCGTCGAGCTGCCGGCCGGCCTGGTCGAGGCGTCCCGGCTGGCCGAGCCGATCTTCACCCCGGCCACCAAGGCCCCGCTCGGCCAGCACGACGAGAACATCACCTACGAGCGCATGGTGGCCGACGCCGGCGAGGAGACCGCCGCCGAGCTGCGTGACCTCACGATCGCGGTGTATCGGCGCGGGGCCGAGATCGCCGAGAAGGCCGGCGTCATCCTGGCCGACACCAAGTTCGAGTTCGGCCGCGACGCGTCCGGCCGCATCGTGCTGGGCGACGAGGTGCTCACCCCGGACTCGTCCCGCTACTGGCCGGCCGAGGGCTACCAGCCCGGCCGGGTGCAGCCGTCCTACGACAAGCAGTACGTGCGCGACTGGCTCACCTCGCCGGAATCCGGCTGGGACCGCAAGTCCGACACCCCGCCCCCGCCGCTGCCGGCCGAGGTGGTGGCGGCGACCAGGTCCAAGTACGTGGAGGCCTACGAACGGGTGACCGGCAAACGGTTCTGACAGGGTTCGCCGACGCGTCATCTTTCGGTCAGGCCGGGGCAATGCCGGTGCTGCGCACTTAACGGGTGAGCTCCCGGCTGGTTGTCTCGCTGTCCGGCATCAACGCTCGAACGCTCGCCCAGGCCACCGGCCTGGCCGCCGAGCTGGATTCGCGCGGGGTGCCATTGTCGCTGCTGGTCGCGCCCCGCGTGGAGCGGCAGTCGGCGGACTCGCCCGCATTGCGGTGGGTCCGCAGCCGAGCCGCCGGCGGCGACGCCGTCGTGCTGCACGGCCTCGACCACGATCTCGACCCGTGCCGCCGGACCCTGGTGATCCGCCGCCAGGCCGAGTTCGCCGCGCTGCCCGCGCACGAGGCGAACCTGCGCCTGGTGGCGGCCCGGGCCCTGTTGGAACGGCTTGACCTGCGCACCGACTACTTCGCCCCGCCGCGCTGGCTGGCGTCCAACGGCACGCTGATCGCCTTGCGCCGCCACGGTTTCCGGCTTTGCGCGGACGTGACGGCGGTGCGCGACCTGCACAACGGCACGGTGATCCCGGGCCGGGTGCACGGGCTGGCCCGCACCGAGCGCGGCGAACAGTGGCTGTGCTGGGCGCTCGTGCTCGGCGTCGCGCGGTCGGCCCGGCGCGGCGGCCTGGTGCGGGTCGCGGTCGACGCCGGCGACCTGCACCGGCCGGGGCCGCGGCAGGCCGTGCTCGACGCCGTGGACATCGCGTTGCACCACGGCGCCGAACCACTGACCTACGCCGGACTACACCGCCGTCGACTCGCCGTGAGTTAGCTGCTTGATCTCCGTGCCGTCGGCCTTGTTCAGGTTGAACATGTTCACCGTCAGGCCGACGCCGACCTCGGTGTACAGGGCCTCGTGGATCGGCACCACCACGCGCGGCTTGACCTCGCGCAGGTAGTCGATCGACTCGGCCAGCTTCAGCCACGGCGCGGCCACCGGCACGCCGAGCACGTCCACGTCCCGCCCCGGCCGCGCCAGCGAGTCGCCGGGGTGCAGGAACGCGCCGTCGTCGACCAGGTAGGCGGCGTTGGTGATGCCCGGCAGGTCGCCGTAGATGGTGGCGTGCTGGCCGCCGATCGCCTCGACCGTCGCGCCGCCCAGGGTCAGCTTGTCGCCCACGTTGACCACCGTGTGCTCCAGGCCGAGTTCCTGCACGGTGCCCACGGTGTCCGGGTCCACGATCAACTTCGCGCCCGGGTTCGCCGCCAGCAGCGCCGGCAGTCGCTTCGGGTCGACGTGGTCGAAGTGCTGGTGGGTGATCAGCACCGCGTCCAGGCCCTCGGTCTGCTCGAAACCGGTCGAGAACGCGCCCGGGTCGATCAGCAGCCGCGCCGAGCCGGTGTCGAGCAGCACACACGAATGTCCGAAGTGGACGATATGCATCGATGGCTCCTTCGCTACGTCTGCCTCCACCCTATGCCTGGAGCTTGTCCAGGATCTCCTTCTCCTGTGCGGGCGTCAGGCCGGACTTGCGCTCCCGGTCGAAGCCCAGTTCCTCCTCCACCGCGAGCGCACCCCGCACCGCGTCCTCGAACGGCCGGATCCGCAGCCCCGCCGCGATCGCCGCCGAGGCGTCGCGGGCGGCGAAGCCCAGGTGGGTCGGCGGCAGCCACAGCGGCATCGACCTCGGGCCGCCCCAGTACTGAACCTCGTTGTCCTGCAACTGCTTCTCGGTCGCGGTCACCGTCTCCGTGTCCGCCGGCGCGAGGATTTCCCTGATCTCGTCCAGGAATTCGGTCAGCGGCCGGGGCGGGCAGATGCCGTTGTACACGCCGGTGACGCGCCGCTCACCCGCGTCGATGATCCACGCCGCCAGGTCGCGGACGTCGATGTGCTGGGTCAGCTGGCCCTCCGTGGGCGGCAACAGCACCCGGCCGCCGCGGGCGAACCGCCCCGGCCAGTACCCGAACCGGTCGCTGCGGTCATTCGGCCCGGTGATCAGACCCGCCCGCACGATGAACGCCCGGTCGCCCAAGTGCTCCAGCACCTCGTTCTCGCTGGCCACCTTCACCGCGCCGTACAGATCCGGATCCCCGTCCGGCGTCGAGCCGTCCACCTGCCGCGGCGCCAGCAGCGGCGCCGCCTCCGTCTGCCCCAGCGTCACCGCGTCCGCGTACACGTTGCCCGTGGACACGAACGTCCAGTGCCCCGCGTTCGGCCCCAGCACCCGCACCGCGTCCCGGACCCAGGGGTAGGACACCGTCGCCACGTCCACCACCGCGTCGAACCGCTCGTCCCGCAGCGGCGCCAACCCGTCCGGCTCGTTCCGGTCCAGCCGCAGCAGCCTCGCCCCCGCCGGCACCTCCCCACCCGTCCCCCTGGCCGCGCAGACCACCTCGTGACCCCTGCGCAGCGCCTCGGCCGCCACCGTGTGACCGAGGAACACCGTCCCACCCAGCACCAGTAGTCGCATGGCTCACACCATTTCCCGCTTCCCGCCCCCTCGCCACCCCTCTCGCGCTGGGCGAACGGCAGTGACCCACGTCATCGCCCCGGGCCGAATCGACCCGTTCACCAGGCGTTCGGCGGGTGTCCATCGACTTCACCCAGGTCAGGTAGGCTTTGGCGGTACCGCGACCCTTCCACACCGGGAGCATCCTCAGTGGCCCGAGTCGTCGTCGACGTCATGCCCAAGCCCGAAATCCTCGACCCGCAGGGTCAGGCGGTGGCCAACGCGCTGCCCCGTCTCGGTTTCGACGGCATCGGCAGCGTCCGCCAAGGCAAGCACTTCGAACTGGACGTCGACGACTCGGTCGACGACGCCACCCTCGCCAAGATCGCCGAGACCTTCCTGGCCAACCCGGTCGTCGAGGACTGGGTGGTCCGGCGGGTGGAGTCGTGACCGCCCGGATCGGGGTGATCACCTTCCCCGGCACGCTGGACGACCAGGACGCGGCCCGGGCGGTGGACCGGTCGGGCGCGCGGTCGGTGCCGTTGTGGCACGCGGACGCCGACCTCAAGGGCGTGGACGCGGTGGTGGTGCCGGGCGGCTTCTCCTACGGCGACTACCTGCGCGCCGGGGCGATCGCCCGGTTCGCGCCGGTGATGACCGAGGTGGTCGAGGCGGCCAAGAAGGGCCTGCCGGTGCTGGGCATCTGCAACGGCTTCCAGATCCTGTGCGAGGCCGGTCTGCTGCCGGGCGTGCTGATCCGCAACAAGGGCCTGCACTTCGTCTGCCGCGACCAGTGGCTGAAGGTGGAGAACACCACCTCGGCCTGGACGACGCGGTTCGACCAGGGCGCGGAGATCCTGATCCCGCTGAAGTCGGGCGAGGGCTGCTACGTGGCCGACCAGCACGTCCTGGACGAGTTGGAGGGCGAGGGCCGGGTGGCCTTCCGCTACGTGGGCGGCAACCCGAACGGGGCGCTCAACGACATCGCCGGCATCACCAGCGCCAACGGCCGGGTGGTGGGCCTGATGCCGCACCCGGAGCACGCGATCGACGCGCTGACCGGCCCGTCGGACGACGGCCTCGGCCTGTTCCTGTCCGCTCTCGACACTTTGGTGGCGGCGTGACGACGACTGAGCACCTGATCGACACCGTCGAGCACGCGGCCTCGACGCCGGAGCACGCGCAGCCCTACCGCGAGCTGGGCCTGAAGGACGACGAGTACCAGCGCATCCGCGACATCCTCGGCCGCCGGCCGACGGACGCCGAGCTGGCCATGTACTCGGTGATGTGGAGCGAGCACTGCTCGTACAAGTCGTCCAAGATCCACCTGGCCTACTTCGGCAGGACCACCACCGACGAGATGCGGGCCAAGATGCTGGCCGGCATCGGCGAGAACGCCGGCGTGGTGGACATCGGGGACGGCTGGGCGGTCACCTTCAAGGTGGAGAGCCACAACCACCCGTCCTACGTGGAGCCCTACCAGGGCGCGGCCACCGGCGTGGGCGGCATCGTCCGCGACATCATGGCCATGGGCGCCCGCCCGATCGCCGTGGTGGACCCGCTGCGCTTCGGCCCGGCCGACGCCCCGGACACCCGCCGCGTGCTGCACGGTGTGGTCGCCGGTGTCGGCGGCTACGGCAACTGCCTCGGCCTGCCCAACATCGGCGGCGAGCTGGTCTTCGACGCCAGCTACGCCGGCAACCCGCTGCTCAACGCCGGCTGCATCGGCGCGCTGCGGGTGGAGGACCTGCACCTGGCCCACGCCTCGGGCACCGGCAACAAGGTCATCCTGTTCGGCGCGCGCACCGGCCTCGACGGCATCGGCGGCGTGTCGGTGCTGGCCAGCGACACCTTCTCCGGCGACGAGGGCAGTTCCGGCCGCAAGAAGCTGCCGAGCGTGCAGGTGGGCGACCCGTTCACCGAGAAGGTGCTCATCGAGTGCTGCCTGGAGCTCTACCGCGAGGGCATCGTGGTCGGCATCCAGGACCTCGGCGGCGCCGGCCTGTCCTGCGCGACCAGCGAGCTGGCCAGCGCCGGCGACGGCGGCATGCACGTCTGGCTGGACCGGGTTCCTTTGCGCGCCAAGGGAATGACGCCGGCCGAGGTGTTGTCCTCGGAGTCCCAGGAACGCATGATGGCCGTGGTGAAGCCGTCCGATGTGGACGCTTTCATGGCGGTCTGCCGCAAGTGGGACGTCATCGCCACCGAGGTCGGCGAGGTGACCGACGGCGACCGGCTGATCATCACCTGGCATGACCAGGTCGTGGTGGACGTGCCGCCGCGCACGGTGGCCCACGAGGGGCCGGTCTACCACCGGCCGATCGAGCGGCCGGCCGACCAGGATGCCTTGCAAGCCAACGGTCCCGAGTCGCTGCCGCGGCCGTCGGGCAACGACGAGCTGCGGGCCCTGCTGCTGCGCATGGTCTCCTCGCCGAACCTGGCCTCCAAGCGTTGGGTGACCGAGCAGTACGACCGCTACGTGCGCGGCAACACCGTGCTGGCCCAGCCGTCGGACTCCGGCATGGTCCGGGTCGACGAGCAGACCGGCCGCGGCGTGGCCCTGGCCACCGACTGCAACGGCCGGTTCTGCAAGCTCGACCCGTACCAGGGCGCGCAGCTGGCGCTGGCCGAGGCCTACCGGAACGTGGCGGCCACCGGCGCGACGCCGCTGGCGGTCACCGACTGCCTGAACTTTGGCTCGCCCGAGGACCCGGCCGTGATGTGGCAGTTCGAGCAGGCCATCAAGGGCCTGGCCGACGGCTGCGCGCAGCTGGGCATCCCGGTCACCGGCGGCAACGTCAGCTTCTACAACCAGACCGGCAGCACAGCGATCCTGCCCACGCCGGTAGTCGGTGTGCTGGGCGTGATCGACGACGTCGCCCGGCGCATCCCGACCGGTTTCGGCACCGAACCGGGCGAGACGCTGCTGCTGCTCGGCGACACCCGGGACGAGTTCGGCGGCTCCGAGTGGGCCCACGTCGAGCACGGCCACCTCGGCGGCCGGCCGCCGCAGGTCGACCTGGAGCGGGAGCGGCTGCTGGCCGAGATCCTGGTGGCTGGTTCGCGGGACGGCATGCTGTCGGCCGCGCACGACCTGTCCGACGGCGGTCTGGCGCAGGCGATCGTCGAGTCCTGCCTGATCGGCGAGACCGGCGCGCGCATCATCCTGCCCGAGGGCGTGGACTCGTTCGTGCAGCTGTTCTCCGAGTCCGCCGGCCGGGTTGTCGTCGCCGTGCCGCGCAGCGAGGAGCTCCGCTTCACCGAGATGTGCACTGCGCGTGAACTGCCGTGGACGCGGATCGGCGTGGTGGACAAGGAGTCCAGCGAGCTGGAGTTCCAGGGCGTCGCGACGTACTCCCTGGACGAGCTGCGCGAGGCCTGGGAAGGCACCTTGCCCGCCCTGTTCGACTGAGCTGTTGCCGCGCGTGCCGCGCGGGGCTCGGCCGCCCAACGCGGCCGGTGCCTTCCCTTGCGGTTTCTCGATCGATGGACAGACTCGATCGAGAAACCGCCGCGGTCCAGGCACCGGCGGCGGCCTCGCGACTCTTGGGCACCTTGCCCGAAGTGTTCGTGAGTCTTAGTTTCGCCCCATGCGATATGGGGCGATGTACGGGCCGGATGTGACGTTCCTCGGCGTGGATCGCTGTGATCTCGCCGAGCCGGCCTCCTTCGCGGAGGCCGATGTTGTCATCGTGGGAGCTCCCTACGACGGCGGCACGTCACACCGGCCCGGCACGCGTTTCGGGCCGCAGGCCATTCGCACGACGGACTACTTGGGGCACAACGGATCCCGGCCCAGCCTGGCGCTGCGGGTGGACGCCCTGAGGGATCTTCGGGTGCTCGACGCCGGCGACGTGGAGATGTACGCCGCCGACGAGATGGCCAGCCACGCCGCCATCGAGAAGGCGGTGCACACGATCGCCGCCTCCGGCGCCATCCCGGTGATCCTCGGCGGCGACCACAGCATCGCCCTCCCGGACGCCCGGGGTGTGGCCCGCCACCACGGCTTCGGTCGCGTCTCGATGATCCACTTCGATGCGCACGCCGACACCGGCGACATCGAGTTCGGCCACCTCTACGGCCACGGCCAGCCGATGCGCCGCCTGCTGGAGTGCGGCGCCATCCGCGGCGACCGGTTCCTCCAGCTCGGCCTGCGCGGCTACTGGCCGGAGCCGGAGA
This sequence comes from Kutzneria sp. CA-103260, assembly GCF_018263855.1. Lineage (GTDB taxonomy): Bacteria > Actinomycetota > Actinomycetes > Mycobacteriales > Pseudonocardiaceae > Kutzneria. Next base: position 9,051,621 of record NZ_CP073318.1, read on the forward strand.
CCCTGGACTGGATGGCCCAGCAGCACATGCGCTCGTACGAGATGACCGAGATCGTCACCCGCGGCTTCGACGAATGCCTCGTCGAGGCCTCCGCCATCGCCCTCGACGACTGCGACGGCGTGTACCTGTCCGTCGACGTCGACGTCTGCGATCCCGGCCATGCTCCAGGCACCGGCACCCCAGAGCCCGGCGGCCTCTCCGCCCGCCAGCTGCTCGACGCGGTCCGTCGCATCTGTTATCAGCTTCCCGTGGTGGGCGTGGAGATCGTCGAGGTCTCGCCCCCGTACGACCACGCCGAGATCACCGCCGCCCTGGGCAATCGTGTTGTGCTGGAAGCACTGTCCGGCATCGCCCGCCGCCGCAAGGACGCCGCGACCGGCGACACCTGGGATCCGGCCCGGCCCCTGCTGGACGGACGCTAGTCTTCCCAGTGGCGCCAAGGTGTTCCTTGACGCCACTGGGATCGGAGCGGCTCGTCAGCCGGTGGCCAGGGCCTGTAGGCGGTCGTAGGCGCCGTTGAAGACGTCCTGATCGCCCGGGAAGGTGCCGGAGTCGGCGTACTGCCAGAAGGTGTAGAAGGTCCAGGCATAGGGCAGGGTGCCGGGGCTGGTGGCGTACTTGGCGACCCATAGGGGGTTGGTGGAGGTGAAGTCGCCGCGGTTGCCGGTGCAGTCCTGCCACCACTGCTGGGCGGTGTAGATCACGGGCCAGGCCCCGGTGCGGGCGTGGTAGGTGTTGCTGAAGTCGAGGATCCACTGCACCATGCCGGCCTGGGACAGGCCGTAGCACTCGGCGCCACTGGGGTTCCACTCGATGTCCAGCGCGCCGGGCAGGGTCTTGCCGTCGGCGGACCAGCCGCCGCCGTGGTCGACGAAGTAGTTGGCCTGGGTGGTTCCGTTGGTGGTGTTGGGGGTGGCGAAGTGGTAGGCGCCGCGGATCATGCCGACGTTGTAGGAACCGTTGTACTGCTGGGTGAAGTAACCGTTGATGTAGTAGGTTCCCTCGGTTGCCTTGATGTAGGCGAACCGGCCGCCGTTGTTCCACGCGGTCTGCCAGTCGACGTTGCCCTGGTACGAGCTGACGTCCATGCCGTAGACGGCGGCGAGTGGTCCGAAGGAGACGGGCACGGTGGCGGTGCGGTGGCCGAGGTGCCGGGCGACCTGGGAGCCCATGGTGTGGTTGTGCAACGCGTCCTGAACGGAATCGGGGGGATTGCCACCCGTGGTCGCGGCGCCGGCAGGGGTGGTGGCGCCGAAGGCCACGGACAGGACAACAGCGGCGGTCAGGGCCGCGATGCGGCGGCCGCGGCCCGCCGGGAGTAACCGAGTGTTCATGGTGGAACCTCTCGATCTGCTCGCAGGGAAGCGGATCACGTGGGACTTACACGTTACGTGAAGTGTGAACGAGTATTCACAGTTGTGCCAGATTGACGGTGATTTTCTCACGTATACGGAGTAGCGGTATTACGTCGTCGGAGTGAACACGTTGGCCTGACAGCCTTGTCGCCTTGCCGTCAATCGCTAGTCTGCGCCATGTGTCAACCCTGGCGCCATGCTTCCGGTTAAGAACTCACGAACACGTCAGCCGAGCGTGAAGGCGCGCAGCCGGCTCGCGTTGCCGTTGAACCGGTTCTGGTCGCCCGGGAACGTTCCCTTGTCAGCGAACTGCCAGATCGCCTGCGAGGTCCAGCCGGCCGGCAGGGTGCCGACATCCGTGCCGTAGTGCGGGATCCACAGCGGATTCCCACGCATCACGTTGGTGTTGCCGGTGCATTTCGTCCACCAGGTGTAGCTGGTGTAGATCGCCGGCGCGATGCCGGTGCGGTACCAGATCTGGTCGCTGAAGGCCTTGATCCAGGCGGTCATCTGGTCCGGCGTGAGCTTGTAACAGGTGTCCCCGTAGGGGTTGTACTCGATGTCCAGCGCCGGCGGCAGCGTGCGGCCGTCGCGCGACCAGGCGCCGCCGTGGTCGACGAAGTAGTTGGCCTGGGTGGCGCCGTCGGAGACGTCGGGCAGCGCGAAGTGGTACGCGCCGTGGGCCAGCCCGGCGCTGTAGGACCCGTTGTACTGCTGGCCGAAGTACGGGTTGGTGTAGGTGACGCCCTCGGTCGCCTTCGAGTAGGCGAAGGAGCCGCCGTTGCGGGCGACCGCGGCCCAGTCCACATTGCCCTGATAGCTGGCCACGTCCAGCCCCATGGCGTCGTCGTTGGCCCGGACGTCCAGCAGCGGCGCGGCGCCGGTGCCGGTGCCCTCGTGTCGGGCGATCTGCGAGCCGGCGTAGTCGTCTTCCGGGTGGGCCAGCGGCTGGGCGGACGCGGGCGTCGGGGCGGCGAGCATCGCCGTGAGGAGCGCGCCGGCCAGCAACGCCCGCACACCTGTTCGTGTCTTCGACTCCATGCGCGAATTCCTTCCCCGCTGGGGACCGAACGGACTACTACACTAGACTGAATGGCCTAATATCTCGCGGTAGGCGCCCCCGCGTGTCCGGGGCTAGCGTTGTCCGACATGGGTCTCAGGCATCCGGCCGACAACGCGGGCCGGCACAGCGACGTCTCGGTCAATCCCGTGTTCACCCGTGAGCCGGTGAGCATCCCGCGCGATGTGCTGCCGGCCGAGGGTGTCGATCCTGAGCTGGCCTACCAGGTGGTGCACGACGAGCTGATGCTCGACGGCAACGCCCGGCTCAACCTGGCCACCTTCGTGTCGACCTGGATGGAGCCGCAGGCGACCCGGCTGATGGCCGAGACGTTCGACAAGAACATGATCGACAAGGACGAGTACCCGCGCACCGCCGACCTGGAGTCGCGCTGCGTGCGGATGCTCGCCGACCTGTGGCACGCCGAGGATCCGGCCCGGGCCGTCGGCTGCTCCACCACCGGCTCCAGTGAGGCGTGCATGCTGGCCGGCCTGGCGATGAAGCGGCGGTGGCAGCACAAACGGCGCGCCGCGGGCGAACCGGTCGATCGCCCCAACATCGTCATGGGCATCAATGTCCAGATATGTTGGGAAAAGTTCGCGAACTTCTGGGACGTCGAGGCCCGGCTGGTGCCGATGGCGGGTGACCGGTTCACGCTGTCGGCGGCCGAGGCGGTGGCTCGCTGCGACGAGAACACCATCGGCGTGGTGGCGATCCTGGGGTCCACTTTCGACGGATCGTACGAGCCGGTGGCCGAGATCTGCGCCGCCCTGGACGAGTTCCAGCAGCGCACCGGCCACGACATCCCGGTGCACGTGGACGGCGCGTCCGGCGCGATGATCGCCCCGTTCTGCGATCCCGACCTCGAATGGGACTTCCGGCTGCCCCGGGTGGCCTCGATCAACACCTCCGGCCACAAGTTCGGGCTGGTCTACCCGGGCGTGGGCTGGGCGGTCTGGCGCGACGCCGACGCGCTGCCCGAGGACCTGGTGTTCCGGGTCAACTACCTGGGCGGCGACATGCCGACCTTCGCGCTGAACTTCTCCCGCCCCGGCTCGCAGGTGGTCGCCCAGTACTACAACTTCCTGCGGCTGGGCTTCGAGGGCTACCAGCGGGTGCAGCTGGCCTGCCGGGAGGTGGCGACCTGGCTGGCCGCCGAGATCGGCAAGATCGGGCCGTTCCGGCTGCTGACCCACGGCGACCAGTTGCCGGTGTTCGCGTTCACGCTGGCCGACGAGGTGACCCGGTACTCGGTGTTCGACGTGTCGGCGGCGCTGCGGCAGGCCGGCTGGCTGGTGCCGGCCTACACGTTCCCCGAGGACCGCACGGACCTGGCGGCGCTGCGCGTCGTGGTGCGCAACGGCTTCACCCGGGATCTGGCCGAGCTGCTGCTGGACGACCTGCGCCGGGCGCTGCCGGTGCTGGAGCGTCTGGAGCGGCCACTGCGCGGACCGGAGTCGGCCGGCTTCGACCACGGCCAACATCGCTGAGTGTGTCTTGACGAACGCGGGGCGTGCTCCCACTATTAGGAAAGTTTCCTAACAAATGGGAGGCGCGTCATGGCGGCTGCTGGGGATGAGCGGGATGGCCGGCGGTGGATCGCGGCGGTCGGCAAGCGCCTGAGCCTGGTGCTGATCCTCGCGCTGGTGGTCGGAGGGGTGGCGATCGTGCCCAACCTGGTCGGCGGCTGCCTGTGGCGTTGTCCCGGCGACGGCGAGGTCGCCGCGGCGGCCGCCACCCGGGCGGTGACCGTGCGGGCGGTGGACGAGAACGGCCGGCCGCTGGGGGATCCGCAGACGGTGTCGCTGGCCAACGGCCCGACGATGGCGGTCGCCCAGGCCCCCGGCCACATCGCCGAGCCGGTGCTGCTGGGCTTGGCGGACGCGGGCCGGACCATCGACGTCCGGCTGCTGTCGGACGACGGCGGCAAGCGGTTCGTGGTCAACTCGGCCGGCGATGTGATGTTCGGCCGCCGCTACCAGAGCGATTCGCTGATCCCGGCCGGTGACGCGGCCAACGGCGCCAAGGCGGTCGTGGACGCGGTGGCCCCGGCGTTCCGGATGGCCGACCTGAGCACCGTGAACCTGGAGACGGTGGTGAGCTCGGCGGCGGCCAGCCAGGCCTACCCGAAGAAGCGGTTCATCCTGGAGTCGCCGCCGGCCAGCATGGACGGCCTGAAGGCGCTCGGCGTCACCGTCCCGCTGCTGGCCAACAACCACACCCGAGACTTCCTCGACAGCGGCGTCGCCGACACGGAAAAAGCCCTCACCGCGGCCGGTTTCCCGGTGGTCGGCACGACTGTCGGCGACGAGCCGGAGAAGCCGTTCCAGACCAAGGTGCACGGCACCGACGTGGCCGTCCTGGCCTACACCAGCGTGGACGGCTCGTACGTCAACGACTCCTATCCCAAGGGCGGCTCCCCGACCAGCGCCGCCGACGCCTGGCAGTACGAGCAACGGTCCTGGGGCTACGGCCGGGTGGCGACGCAGAACCGGACCATCGGCCAGGCCTGGGCCGCCTACCTGAAGCTGAGCAAGGCCGACCAGGCCGCGGCCTGGGACTCGCTGACCAAGGTCTACCCGGAGATCCAGGACTGGGTGGCCCGCCGCGGCCACGCCGGCGCGGCCCGCTGGGACAACACCGCGTCCCCGGCGCAGATCCACGACGTCGCCCAGCAGTCGAAGCTCACGATCGTCGAGATGCACACCGGCTTCCAGTTCCAGACCGCGAGCGCCGAGGACACCAGGGCCATGGCGCGGGCGGCCATCGACGCCGGCGCGGACATCGTGATCTGCCACCATCCGCACGTGTTGCAGGGCATGGAGTGGTACAAGGGCCACCTGATCGCCTACAGCATGGGCAACTTCGTGTTCGACCAGGACTTCATGTCCACGTTCTCGTCGGCTTTCCTGCGCACGGTCTGGGACGGCGACCAGTTGGTGGAGGCCCGCCTGGTGCCGGTGGAGATCGACGGCTACAAGCCGGAGTTGGCCACTGGCGCGGCGGCCCAGCGGACGGTGCTCGGCGTCTGGGCGAACAGCCGGCGGCCGGTGCAGACCCAGCGTGGCCCCGGCGGCGCGGTGCTGACGGTGCCGACGCCTCAGGATCCCGACACACGGCCGGCGCAGTTCCACGCCGACCACGGCACGGCCTTGATCACGGCTGATCCGCCGCCGTCGACGCCGGTCAAGGTCACGGTCGCCCCACACGCCATCAGCAAGATCGGATTTGCCGGCCTGGTCGATCCCCGTCAGGCCGCGCCCAACATCGACATCGGACGGGACCTGTTCGGCTGGGGCAGCTTCGAGGACGACACCGTGGACGGCAAGCCCGACGGCGACACCCACTGGTCGGCCGACGTCGTCGGCGACGGGGCCCTCGGCGACGGCGGCTACCTGCACGTCCAGGCCGCGGGCGGGGACGAGCGGCTGGACCGGCCGGTGGCCCGGATCGCCCTGCCGCAGCACCGCGAGGAGGCGGCCGACGGCACGCCGATCGACCCGGATCCGACCTACACGCTGACGGCCCGGGTCCGGGTGACCGGCGGCGCGACCCCGCTGATCCGCCTGACGCCGTACCACTTCGACGACTCCGATCCGACCGAGGACCCGGAGTCCACGCCGCTGCGGGACGTGAACCGGCCGGTCACGGTGCCCTCGGACGGCCAGTGGCACGACGTGTCGATCGATCTGACCCCGAAGGATCTGGGCGGCAACATGGTGCTGCTGCGCCTGGGGCTGGCGGCCAGCCGGGCCGGCTCCGTCGCCGGGCAGGGGGTCGACTTCGACGACGTGTCCTTCGTTGAGTGGCGACCGGCCGCCGCCGTGCCGGCCGAGGCCGGCGCATACGACTTCGTCCGCAACGCCGGCGCCGAGCCGGTCGCCCTCACCTTCAGCGGCTACGCCTACTAGGCGGCGTCGAGCCGGGCGATCTCCTCGGCCGTCAGCTTCACGTCGACGGCGGTGGCCGAGTCCTGGATGCTCGCCGGCCGGCTGGCGCCGGGGATCGGCACGACCACCGGCGACTTGGCCAGCATCCAGGCCAGCGTCAGCACGTGCGGGCTGACGCCCTTGTCGGCGGCCAGCTCTGCGAACGGCGCGAACCGGTTGCCCAGCTCGGCGGCCTTGGTGATGCCGCCGAAGGGGCTCCACGGCAGGAAGGCCACGCCCATCTCGTCGCACAGCTCCAGCTCGGGCTCGCTGGACCGGAAGGCCGGCGAGAACTGGTTCTGCACCGACACCAGCCGGCCGCCCAGGATCTCGTCGGCCAGCTTGATCTGCTCCGGGTCGGCGTTGGAGATGCCGGCGTAGCGGATCTTGCCGGCGTCCAGCAGGTCCCGGATGGCGCCGACCGAGTCGGCGTAGTCGACGCGCGGGTCGGGCCGGTGGAACTGGTAGAGGCCGATGGCCTCCACACCGAGGCGCTTGAGCGAGGCCTCGGCGGCCTGCTTGAGGTATTCGGGGCGGCCGTCCAGCGTCCAGCTGCCGTCGCCGGGGCGCAGGTGCCCGCCCTTGGTGGCGATCAGCACGTCGGAGCGGTCGCCACCCCAGCTGGCCACGCCCTTGGCGATCAGCGTCTCGTTGTGCCCGACCTCGGGGCCGCCCAGTGAGTAGGCGTCGGCCGTGTCGAAGAAGGTGATGCCGGCGTCCAGCGCGGCGTGCACGGTGGCGATGCTGCGCGCCTCGTCCGGCCGCCCCTCGATGGACATCGGCATGCCGCCGAGCCCGATCGCGCTGACCTGGGCGTCGCCGATGCGGCGAGTCTGCATCGTGGTCCTTTCGTCGGTTGTTGACCCGACACCAGCCTGCTGACCCGGTATTAAGCTGTCCAACAGAAGAAAGTGATTCGCCCGATCACTGGGGATGCTCAATCGTGGAACTGCGCCAGCTCGAGTACTTCGTCGCGGTCGCCGAGGAGTGCCACTTCACGCGCGCCGCCCAGCGCCTGCACGTGGCCCAGTCCGGCCTGTCGGCCTCCATCCGCACGCTGGAACGTGAGCTGGGCGCGACCCTGTTCCTACGCAGCACCCGGCAGGTGGAGCTGACCGAGGCCGGCCGGGCGCTGCTGGTCGAGGCCCGCCGGGCGCTGACCAACGTGGCGGCGGCCAAGGACGCGGTCGCCGCGGTGCAGGGCCTGCTGCGCGGCCGGCTGGCCGTCGGCACCATCCAGTGCCTGTGCACCGTGGACCTGCCCGGTGTTCTTGCTCGATTCAGCAAGGCTCATCCCGGGGTCGACATCCAGCTCCGCCACGACAGCTCCGGCGCCCTGGTCGAACAGGTCCGGGCCGGCCGGCTGGACGTGGCCTTCGTGGCCCGGCCGCCGCGCATCCCGGACGAGGTGATGGTCACCCCGCTGGACACCATGCCGATGATGCTGGCCTGCGGCCCGGACCATCCGTTCGCCGGCCGCGACCGCGTCGACCTGCGGGAACTCGACGGCCTGCCGTTCGTCGACTACCACCCGGACTGGGGCACCCGGGACACCGTGGACCGGCTGCTGGCCGCCGGCTGCGTGGACCGGCACGTGGCCCTGGAGGTCAACGACGTGCACTCGCTGCTGGACCTGGTCGCCAACGGCCTGGGGGTGGCCATCCTGCCCGGCAACTTCGTGCACAAGGGCTCCCGCGCCCGGTTCGTGCCGCTGGACGGCCCGGCGCCCACCTGGGACACCGCGATCGTCACGCCGGCGTCGCTCAGTGCAGCGGCGAGCGTGCTGTTGGACATGGTTGCCCCGCCGGCCCGTCTCCAGCCTGTGTGATTCGCCTCAAGCTGACACCATGTCCGCCAAACGAGTGGTCCACTGGAGCGCTGCCGCCGCGGCGACGGGGGGAGGAACCCATGGCACCTGGTTTTCACAGTGAAGGGGTTTACTCCGCCTGGCACCGGGTGTCGTCCGGCCGCAGGGAGAAAACGTGACGTTAGACGCCCGGCCGGCCCGGTCGTATGCTCGCCAGCGGTCCTACTCGGGTGGGCAGACGCCAGGGACGAGAGGTGGCCGCGTGGAGCGCCCGGAGATCGACCTGCGCAGCGCGAGCGTGGCCAGGATCTTTGACTACTACCTCGGTGGCGCGCACAACTTCGCCGTCGACCGCGAGCTGGCCGACGCTGCGGCGAAGTTGATGCCCGAGCTGCCGCGGATGATGCACCTGCACCGGCGGTTCCTGGCGCGTGCCATGCGCTACGTCGTCGAGCAGGGGGTCACTCAGTTCCTCGACCTCGGCTCGGGTCTGCCCACGCCGGGCGGCTCGCTGGAGGTGGCCCGCCGGCTGGACCCGTTCGCCCGCGTGGTGCACGTGGACATCGACCCGGTGGTCGGCGCGCACGGCAAGAGCCTGCTCGGCGCGGCCGACTCGGCCGTGGTGGTCGGCGACATGTGCGAGCCGGACGCCATCCTGGACCACCCGGAAACCCGTCGAGTGCTCGACTTCGACCGGCCGATCGGCCTACTGCTGGTGGGCGTGCTGGACTTCGTCGGCAACGACGTCGACCTGCCCGGGGTGCTGGCCCGCTACCGGGACCGGGTGGTGCCCGGCAGCCACATCGTGCTCACCAACTTCTCCGTGGAGGGCGGCCTCGAGGACTACCAGCGCACCGAGCAGCTCTATCGGGACAACACGACCATCGATTTCCACCCCAGGAGCGCGGCGGAGGTGACCGAGTTGTTAGCCGGCTTCGAACTGGCGGAACCTGGAGTGGTGGACGTGTCGTTGTGGCGTCCGGAGGCGGTGCTGGAGGACCTGGATGAGCATCCCAAGCGCAGCGCGGCCTACGTCGCGGTGGGGCGCAAGCCATGACGGGGTGGACCAGGCAGGACATACCCCGGGCGCGGTCGGCCGTGACTGAGCCCGTCGCCGCCGGCATGGAGGCCTTCGCGCAGTCCTGGGCCTCGGCGATCATCGGCACCAGCTACGTGCCGATGACCAAGGCCGAGGTCGTCGACCACCTGCGCGGGCTGACCGAGCTGCTGGTCGAGGCGCTGCTGGCCGACACCTTCCGCACCTCGGCCGCCCACGAGGTGGGCATCCGGCTGGTGGAGGCCCACTTCACCGGCACCGAGACGCTGGACCGCACCGTGCAGCTGATGGGCGACGACCTGCTCACCGAGCTGGGCCGGGACACCGAGCCGCACCTGCGCTCGCGTATCGCCGCGCTGCAGGGCGCGCTGTCCGCGGGGTACGCGCAGAGCCTGCGGGAGCGGACCTTGGACGAGCAGGAGGCGATCCGGGAGGCCGTGCTGGACGCCCGCGACCACGCCGAGGCGGCGCTGCGGGCCAGTGAGGCCCGGTTCCGCGCGGTGTTCGCCGAGGCTGCCATCGGCATGGGCATCTCCGACACCGACGGCAACATCCTCGAGGTCAATCAGTCGCTTCAGGACATGCTCGGCTACCCGGCCTCGGAGCTGCGGCAGCGCAACCTGCGCTCGCTGATGCACCCGGCCGACGCGGAGAGCGTGTGGGGCTTCTACGAGCAGCTGCTGCACGGCGAGCGCGACCACTTCCGCGTGGAGAAGCGCTTCAACCGCCGTGACGGCGAGGCGGTGTGGACACACCTGACCATCTCGCTCGTGCGGGACGACGACGGGCAGCCCGCGTACCAGGTGGCCATGGTCGAGGACGTCACCGACCGACACCTGCTGCAGAACCGGCTGCGCTACCAGGCGCTGCACGATCCGCTGACCACGCTGCCCAACCGGGCGCTGTTCCTGGAGCGGCTGAGCAAGGCCTTCGACGGCGGCTCGGCCGGCACCCGGATCGGCCTGTGCTACCTGGACCTCGACGGCTTCAAGGTGATCAACGACAGCCTCGGCCACGACATCGGCGACCAGCTGCTGGTCTCGGTGGCCAACCGGCTGGACGAGTCAGTGGCCGGCGACGGCCGGCTGGTGGCCCGGATGGGTGGCGACGAGTTCGTCATCCTGATCGAGGGCTCGACCGGCACGCAGTCCATTGTGGACATCGCCGACCGGGTGCTGGACTCGCTGACCGGCCCGATCCGCATCGACGGGCACGAGCTGTCCGTGTCGGCCAGCATCGGCCTGGTCGAGCGGGAGATCAACGGCACCACTTCGGCCGACCTGATGCGCGACGCCGACATCACGCTGTACTGGGCCAAGGCCGACGGCAAGGGCCGCTGGGCGATGTACGACCCGGAGCGCAACGCCCGCGAGGTGGCCCGGTTCACGCTGTCCGCCACTATGCCGGCGGCGCTGGAGCGCGACGAGTTCTACGTCGACTACCAGCCGCTGGTTCGGTTGGAGGACAGCAAGGTTCTCGGCGTCGAGGCGCTGGTTCGCTGGCAGCACCCGGAGTTCGGGCGGCTGGCCCCGGACCGCTTCATCGAGCTGGCCGAGGAGACCGGCCTGATCGTGCCGCTGGGCCGCTGGGTGCTGCGCAAGGCCTGCCAGCAGGCCCGGCGCTGGCTGGACGCCTTCGGCGACGCCACGCCGTTCGTGAGCGTGAACCTGGCGGTGCGCCAGTCCCGCGACCCGGCGCTGGTCAACGACGTGAAGTCGATCCTGGAGGAGTTCGCGCTGCCGCCGCACCTGCTGCAGCTGGAGCTGACCGAGAGCGCGATCATGGGCACCGCCGACGAGCCGCTGGAGGCGCTGCGCCAGCTGTCCGGCATGGGGGTGCGCATCGCCATCGACGATTTTGGCACCGGGTACTCGAACCTGGCCTACCTCAAGCATCTTCCGGTGCACGAGCTGAAGATCGCCGGCTCGTTCATGGAGGGCATGCGCGCCGCCGACGGGGCCGACCCGGTGGACGCCAAGATCGTCAGCACCCTGGTCTCGCTGGCCCACGCGCTCGGGCTGACCGTGACCGCCGAGGGCGTGGAGACGCCGTCGCAGGCCGAGCGGCTGCGCAAGATCGGCTGTGACGCCGGCCAGGGCTGGCTGTTCGCCCGCCCCGGCCGCCCCGACCAGATCGAGACCCTCTTCTAGCTAGCGCGAAAGCTCCACGACGACCTTGATGTCGTCGTGGAGCTCCAAGGCTCGCGGCCAGTCCGACAGCGGGACCCGGCGGGTGAGCAGGCGGCGCAGCCATTCCTGGTCGGCCTTGGCCAGCGCCTCGGCCGCCGTGCGGAAGTGGGTCGGGGCCGAGTTCACACTGCCGACCACGGCGGCGTTGCCGAACACCAAGGTGTCGTTGAGGTTGCCCGGCGACAGCGGCACCGAATTGTCCGAAGTGGACAGTCCGACCAGCACGGCCACCGCGTTGCGGCCCAGTTTCAGCACCGAGTCGAACATCAGCGGCCCGGCCCCGGTGCACTCGATCACGACGTCCACCACGGGAACCGTGTCCAGCCCGAGGTGGTAGGTCGCGCCGAGGGCCCGCACCAGCTCCGGCTTCACGCCGGCCTCGATGCGGTCCAGCACATGCACTTCCAGCCCCCGCTGCACGCCCAGCAGCGCCGCCAGCAGGCCGATCGGCCCGGCCCCGGTGACCAGAACCCGTTGCGGCGCATGGAAAGTCCGGCCACCGACGATGTCGACCTGGTCCCAGGCCTTGGCCACGATGGAGGTCGGCTCGGCCAGCACGCCGCAGTCGCCGACCTCGGGCGCCAGCCGCACGGCGTACTGCGCCGGCACTGTCCAGCGCTCGGAGCCGAAGCCGTCCAGACCGGTGACCCCGCGTTCGGTGTAGTCGCCGTTCTGACAGAAGTCGGAGCGGCCGGCCGCACAAGGCGGGCACGGCAACGGATCCGGCCGCCGCACCACGCCGGCCACCAGGTCCCCGGCGGCGAAGCCGCTGCCGGCCGGGGCGTCGAGCACCCGGCCCAGCGACTCGTGGAACAGCACCATGCGGTCCTGCCCCGGCGGCAGTGAGTCGATGCGGCCGTTGATGATCTCCAGGTCGGTGTGGCACAGCCCGACGAGCAGGCCCTCGACCACCAGTTCCCCCGGCCCGGCCACGGGTGCCGGCCACTCCGACACCCGCAGGTCGTCCGGCCGGCCCGGGGTCACGGTCGCGGCCCTCATCGTGTTCGCCACACGATCGACCCTAGCGTCGATCAATTCACCGCGGGCCGAACTCCCGCGGCGGCCAGCAGTGCCTCGGCCGGGATGAGCGCGCCTGGCTTGCTGCCCGGATTGATCAGCAGCGGGCAGCCGGCCAGCTTGGCCACCAGGTCGGCGCCGGCAATAGCCCTTGCGTGCGGCCACGCCTCCGGCACGAACCGGCTGGAGGTGCAGGCGGCCACCAGGATCTGGCCGGTCATCTGGTCCTGGAAGCCCTGCAGTTCCCGGTCCTCCGGGCTCTTGGCGTACACCAGCAGCGTCGAGTTCAGTACGCCGCCCAGCACCGACTCCTCGGGCGCGTAACCGGTGCGGGCCTGCTGCATGGCCCGCTCCAGCTGGGTCTCCGGCGCGGGCATGCCGGCCGAGACCGGCGAGGGCCGCCAGTTCGGGTTGGGCTCGAAGCGTTCGTCGATCACGCCGTCCTCGTCGACCCGGAACGAGCCGATGACGCCCCACGGCGGCACCTCGTCGTCCGGGCGGAACGCCGGATCCAGGATGTGCAGCCAGGTGTGCGGGTTGGACTTCGCGTGTTCGCGCATCTCCTGCGTGATCGTCAGCAGGTGGGTGTTATCAGACAAGGTGTTCAGGCCCCTCGAAAGTGCCGTTCGGGCCACTTCACCCTCTCATAACATCCAGGGGTCCCCGAACCACTCTTTGTAACCAACATGGGTGAGCTTTTCCGACACCCGCGCACCGCGGAAAAGCTCACCCATGGGCCTACCTCGGGCCGGCGGCCACCGTCTTGGCGGCCACGTTGACCCCGCCGACCTGCACGTTCGGCGTAGTGCCGCTCAGGTCGGCGGTCCGGTAGTCGGCCTTGAGGGTCACGGACTCACCGGGCCAGATCGTGACATAGTCGTCACTCCACGTGATGGGTGCCAGCTCCTCGCCGGACGCCCCCTTGCGGATGGTGGCCCGCAGGAAGAACGCCACCTTGCTGCCGCTGTTGCTCAGCTTCACCGACGTGGTGGAGCGGTCGCCGGCGGTGGTGGTGCTCGCGGTGACGTCGACCTTGCCCGCGCCCAGGTTCTGCAGCCCGCTCAGGTCGGCGTAGCCGGTCTGCGGCGTGTCGTACCAGGTGGAGCCGCCGTAGTTCAGCGTGTCCGCCTTGGTGGACAGCCAGTACACGTTGCGGTCCACCACAGTGCCGCTGGAGTCCTTCAGCAGCAGCCGCACGAAGTACGTCGCCGACAGGCCGCTCGGCGTGGCCACCTTGTCCAGCGTGGTCGAGCCGTTGCCCTTGGCGGTGACGCCGGACTGCGTCGTGTCGGACTTCACCGTGCCGTCGGCGTTGAAGATCGTCGTCTGCACGGAAAGACCCGACTGCGCCGACAGACCGGTGTTCACCAGGGCCACCGACCGGTCGTCGTAGGAGTACTGGACGTGCAGCGGCCGCAACGCGGTCTTGGCCCCGAAGTACGAGCCGCTGGGCTGCATCGAGTAGTCGTACAGGTGCCAGTACAGCGTGGGCCAAGGGTTGTTGAGCATCCAGTAGATGACGCCGGTCGCCGGCTTGCTGGACTTGGACTGGTTGCGCCCGAACGCCTCGAACTGCGCCCGGTTGACCTCGTAGTTGGTCAGCTGGGCCTTGGCCACGAAGTCGTCCAGGCTCTTGGGCGTGCCGTAGCGCTTGCCCAGCGCGGTCAGGAACGAGCCCAGCTTGGAGAACTCGCCGCTGGGCGAGAGGTGGTACTGCGCCTTGGATCCGTTCTGCCACAGGTCGGAGAGCTCCTGCGGGGACAGGTACTTCTTGAGCGCGTCGCTGTCCGGGATGGTCGGGCCGGGGCCAACCTCGGAGGCGAAGCCGAACGCGCCGCCGAGTTGGCCGCCGTACCAGTAGTTCGGCGGGATCCACCAGTACGGGCCGTCCATCTTGTTGCCGGACGCGCCGGTCACCGGGCTGGACGCCTTGGCCGCCGAGGAGATGATCGGGGCCTGCCAGTCGGAGACCTTCAGCCCGTCCAGGTAGTCCTTCTCCACCGCGGCCGGCGGCGCGGTGTCGCTGCCGATGTAGAAGCCCAGCACGCTGGCGTGGTTGCGCAGCCGCAGGCCCTCAGTGGTGGCCGACGCCTTGGCCACCGTGTGGTCGGCGTCCTTCCAACTGCTGTAGCTCTGCCAGTAGGAACAGCACTCCCAGCCCGGCATCACCATGATGCCCAGCTTGTCGGCGAGCTGGTAGAACTCGTCGTTCTCCTCCTTGCCCTCCAGGCGGATCGTGTTCAGCCCGAGGTCGCGCACGTAGTCCAGCTGGTCGGTCAGCTTCTGGTTGTCGTAGCGCAGGAACAGGTCCGAGGCCCAGCCGCCGCCGCGCACCAGGAACGGCTTGCCGTTCACGGTGAACGCCATGCCGCCGTCCTTGATCGACGACTTCACGTCGCGCACGCCGAAGTCGGTGGCGGCGCTGTCGGAGACCTGGCCGTCCACGGAAGCGTTGAGCGCCAGGTGGTACAGCGGCTGGTCACCCATCTCGTAGGGCCACCAGACCTTGGGGTTGACCAGGTGCTGGGCGATGCTGACGGTCTTGGTCTGGTTGGCGGTCAGCGTCACCTGCTGGCTGAACGGCGTCGAGTCGACCGTGCCGGCCACCGTGGTGGTGGCGGATGCGTTGGTGTTGTTGGTGATCTCGGCCTTGATCGTCAGATCGGCGCTCTTGAGATCCCCGGCCAGCGAGGTCACGACCCGGGTGTTGCGAACCGTGACCGAGCCGGACTCGGCCAGCTGCACATCCCGCCAGATGCCCATGTTGTTGTCCGGCGGCAGCTGCGTCCAGTCCACCCAGGAGATGGACAGCTGCTTCTTCGGGTCGGCCGGCGACGCCTTGACGGCCAGCGCGTTGGTGCCGGACCTGAGCACGCCGGTGACGTCGAACTCGTGGGCCGGGTAGGCGCCGGTGTCGGTGGTGCCGATCTTGGTGCCGTTGAGCCAGATCTCCGAGCCGCCGATGATCCCGTTGTCCAGCCGCAGGAAGGTGTGCCTGCCGGCGGCGGGGGTGGCGCTGAAGGTCTGTCGGTACCACCACGGCACCGAGAACGCCGACTTGTCGACGTTCTTCAGGTTGGTCGAGTAGTTGAGGTCGCCGTACTTGCCGGCCGAGATGAGACCGCCCATCACGGTGGACCGGGCCGGCACCGAGGTCCAGGCGCTGTCGTCGTAGGTCGGCGCGGACAGCGTGGCGCCGCCCTGGGTCGCGGTCTTGCTCGTCTGGAGCTTCCAGCCGGGCACCGTGACCGTCTGACCCGGGATGGTCGGCGCGGCGACCCGGAGCTGGTCGACTCTGGGCTGGGCGCTGGCGTCGGACACGCCGGCCGGCAGGACCAGTGCCAGGCCGAGCGCGGAGACAAGCCAGGGGACCTGGCTCTTGCGGAGCATGGACCGCCTCCTCACGGGGAGTTCTGGGGCGGCGGCGGAATAGTAAAGAAGGTTTCCTTAAGGAACGTTTACCCGCAATGCTCCAAATGGTCGTAACGCTACGGTTGGCGGGTGCCGCCGACCGTGGATCCGCGTGACCTGATGGCCGCCGTCGAGGCGGTGCTGCCCTGGCTGGACGGCGTGGAAGACACTCTCGACCGGCCGAAACTCGCCGCCGCCGTGCGGCTCAGCCTGCGCACGCTGGCCCAGGACGCCCCCGGTAAGAGCGTCGAGGTGCGGGTGCCGCCGTTCGCCGCCGTGCAGTGCGTGCAGGGCATTCGCCACACCCGGGGCACGCCGCCCAATGTCATCGAGATGGACGCCCGCACCTGGCTCGAACTGGCCACTGGCCGTCTGACCTGGGTCGATGCCCTCGCCGGCGATCGTGTCGCCGCGTCCGGCAGCCGCGCCGACCTGTCCGCGCTGCTGCCGCTACTGCGTGCGGGTTCGTGACCGCCCCTTTACCATCGAGTGGGCTGGCAAGTACCATTCACTCGTGTCCGTTTTCGCACGTACGAACGATCTCGGGCGATTTGTTCGGATCGGGACCCGGTGACGGCGATGCGCAGGCTCGCGCTGATCGCCACCGGGGTGCTCGCGTGCCTCGGACTGGTCGGCGTGGCCACCGCCTTCGTCTACGGCGTCACCCCGCGCGAATGGGACGGCAACCTCGACTTCACCGTCGCCCAGCTGTGCGACGCCCACGACAACCATCCCACGTGCGCCCTGCTTGAGCAGCAGCCGGCGGACCCGGCCGACGCGCCGCTGGCCAACGTCGACTCGGTCGCCATCGAGGCCTGGAACCTGCCGGCCGGCATCCGCGTCGGTGATCTTCTGCTCTGCCACGTGCACCAGCAGGACGTGGCCATCGACAGCTCCGACGCGGTCACCAGAGTCGACGACTGTCACTCGTAAGGGTGTGGGTTGTGCCACTCCCGCAGGTCACGGACACCCTGCGTTGGCCCTTTCGCCACTTACACTGAGGTTGGTCCGACGCCGTCCCTAGGGAGTTCTCGGTGCCCACCCACCGGTCAGTGCCCGACTCTGTGTCCGACGAATCCGAGCGCGAGCCGCGTGAGGAGTGTGGCGTCTTCGGGGTCTGGGCCCCAGGCGAAGACGTGGCCAAGCTCACCTACTACGGGCTCTACGCCCTCCAGCACCGCGGGCAGGAGGCGGCCGGCATCTCGGTCGCCGACGGCAAGCAGATCGTGGTGTTCAAGGATCTCGGCCTGGTCAGCCAGGTGTTCGACGAGCAGATCCTGTCCTCGCTGCACGGCTACGTCGCCGTCGGCCACTGCCGCTACTCCACCACCGGCTCCACCACGTGGGAGAACGCGCAGCCGGTGTTCCGCACCACCGCCACCGGCAGCGGCATGTCGCTGGGCCACAACGGCAACCTGGTCAACACCGCCGAACTGCTGGCCCGCGCCAAGGACCTCGGCGTGGACATGCGCGGCGGCGCCACCACCGACTCCGACCTGATGTCCGGCCTGCTCGCGGCGACCGCCGCGGACAAGGGCCTGGAGCAGGCGGCGATGGAATTACTGCCCACCCTGCGCGGCGCGTTCTGCCTGGTGTGGTCGGACGAGAACACCCTGTACGCGGCGCGCGATCCGCAGGGTGTGCGGCCGCTGGTGCTGGGCCGGCTGGAGCGCGGCTGGGTCGTGGCCAGCGAGACCGCGGCGCTGGACATCGTCGGCGCCTCCTTCGTCCGCGAGGTGGAGCCCGGCGAGCTGCTGGCCATCGACGCCGACGGCCTGCGGTCGGCCCGGTTCGCCACGCCCGAGCCCAAGGGCTGCATCTTCGAGTACGTCTACCTGGCCCGGCCGGACACCACCATCAGCGGCCGGTCCGTGCACGCCACCCGGGTCGACATCGGCCGCCGGCTGGCCGCCGAGCACCCCGTCGAAGCCGACCTGGTCATCCCGGTGCCCGAGTCCGGCACCCCGGCCGCCATCGGCTACGCCCAGGCCTCCGGCATCCCGTACGGCTCCGGCCTGGTCAAGAACGCCTACGTCGGCCGGACCTTCATCCAGCCCTCGCAGACCATCCGGCAGCTGGGCATCCGGCTCAAGCTGAACCCGCTGCGGGACGTGATCCGCGGCAAGCGGCTGGTCGTGGTGGACGACTCCATCGTGCGCGGCAACACCCAGCGGGCGCTGGTGCGCATGCTGCGGGAGGCCGGCGCGATCGAGGTGCACATCCGGATCGCCTCCCCGCCGGTGCGCTGGCCCTGCTTCTACGGCATCGACTTCGCCTCCCGGGCCGAGCTGATCGCCAACGGCCTGGACAGCGAGGGCATCCGCCGGTCGGTCGGCGCCGACTCGCTCGGCTACGTGTCGCTGGAGGCCCTGGTGGCGGCCAGCGAGCAGCCCAAGACCCGGCTGTGCAGCGCCTGCTTCGACGGCGACTACCCGATCCCGCTGCCCGAGGAGACGATGATCGGCAAGCACCTGCTGGAGGGCATCGAGGAGAAGGCCGTCTCGGGCTCCGCCGCACCCGTGCTCGCCAACGGGTACGGTGCCGAGGACGCCCTGCGTCGCCCCTGATCATCCCCCAGACCAGTTACGGAGCTTCTCGACCGTGAGCACGGAGACCAACAGCCCGAAGGCCACCTACGCGGCGGCCGGCGTCAGCATCGCCGCGGGTGAGGAGGCGGTCGAGCAGTTCAAGCCGTGGGCCGCGAAGGCCAACCGGCCCGAGGTGCTGGGCGGCATCGGCGGCTTCGCCGGCCTGTTCAAGCTGAAGCTGGACCGGTGGAAGGAGCCGGTGCTGGCCGCCTCCACCGACGGCGTCGGCACCAAGATCGCGGTGGCGCAGGCGATGGACGTGCACGACACCATCGGCGTCGACCTGGTCGCCATGGTGGTCGACGACCTGGTGGTGTGCGGGGCCGAGCCGGTGCTGCTGCAGGACTACATCGCCATCGGCAAGGTCGTGCCGGAGAAGGTCGCGGCCATCGTCAAGGGCATCGCCGAGGGCTGCGTGCAGGCCGGCTGCGCGCTGCTCGGCGGCGAGACCGCCGAGCACCCGGGGCTGATGTCCGACGGCGCGTACGACGTGTCGGCCACCGGCGTCGGCGTGGTCGAGGCCGACAAGATCCTCGGCCCGGAGCGGGTGCGGGACGGCGACGTGGTGATCGCCATGGGCTCCACCGGCCTGCACTCCAACGGCTACTCGCTGGCCCGGCACGTGCTGCTGGACATCGCCCGGATGCCGCTGGAGGGGCACGTCGAGGAGTTCGGCCGCACCCTCGGCGAGGAGATGCTGGAGCCGACCAAGATCTACGCCAAGGACTGCCTGGCGCTGGCCGCCGAGGCCGACGTGCGCACGTTCGCGCACATCACCGGCGGCGGGCTGGTGGCCAACCTGGCCCGGGTCATCCCGGACGGGCTGACCGCCACCCTGGAGCGCGGCACCTGGACCCCGGCCCCGGTGTTCGCGCTGATCGCCCAGCGCGGGCGGGTCGAGCGGGACGAGATGGAGAAGGCGTTCAACATGGGCGTCGGCATGGTGGCCGTGGTTTCGCCCGAGGACGCCGACCGGGCGCTGGCCGTGCTCACCGCCCGGCATGTGCCGGCCTGGGTGCTCGGCGAGATCGGCCCGGCCGCCGGCGAGCGGACCGTGCTGCGGGGCGACCACCCCCGGTTCTGAGCTCGGAACTCGGTGGACTCCCCACGTAATCTTGGGGCCATGGCCGACGAACTCCAGGTGACGCCGTCGCTGGTGATCGCCGGCGCGGAACTGCGCGAACGGTTCTCCCGGTCCTCCGGACCGGGAGGCCAGGGCGTGAACACGACCGACAGCCGGGTCGAGCTGTCCTTCGACCTCGCCCGCTCCCCGTCCATCCCCGAGCACCTACGCCCGCGCCTGCTGGCCCGGCTGGCCACCCGCCTGGTCGACGGCGTGCTCACCATCGCCGCCAGCGAGTACCGCTCGCAGCTGGCCAACCGCAACGCCGCCCGGGAACGCCTGGTGTCGATGCTGCGCACCGCCGCCGCCCCGCCGCCCGCGAAGCGCCGCCCCACCAAGCCTTCTCGCGGTGCCAAGGAACGCCGCCTGGAAGCCAAGCACCAGCGCAGCCAGGTCAAGCGGAACCGCCGAAGCGTCTCCGACGACTAACCGCGAGTCCCGCTGTCAGGCAACCGAATGTCGAGTTTCGAACCGGTGTTTCAGTTGCCCGAGAGCGGGACTCGCGGGGTTAGTTGACTCGGGGGTACTTGCCGTCCTTGGGCTGCACCCGCAGCACGTCGATTCGGGCCTCCACGGTGTCCAGCGCGCCGACGGCGTAACCGAAGCCGAGGCCCTCGACGCCGAGCTCGGCGACGATCACCTCCGACTCCGGGCCGATCAGCCCGCCCGACACGGTGACGAAGTCCCAGGCCGGGTCGGCTTCCAGATCGAACGCCTGCTGGATGACGTCGCTGAGCTCGTCCAGCGGCGTCGCCGACTCCACCTCGACCTGCTTCTCCTGGTCCCCCACCACGATCTTCAGCACGTGCGCCGTCTTGTCGACGTCCTCAGGCACCGGCAGCAGGTCGTCGTAGTCGGCCTCCAGAGCCTCTTCGATGTCCCGCAGCGCCACCAGCTCGTCGCTCTCGGCGCGGAACTCCACCAGTTCCTCGTCGTGGTAGGCCTCGGCGAACCGGTCCAGCAGCTCGGGCAGCCGCTCGTCCCACACCTCGCGCTGCTCCGGCGAGGCGGTGAAGCGCACCCAGGCGGTGATGATCTCCGGCAGCCGGGCCAGGTCCTCGTCGGAGATCTCGATGTTGGCCGGCACGCTCACGCTGAGCAGGTAGTCCAGCGAGGCCGGCCCGAGCTGGCGGACCCGGCGGCCGTTGGACGAAGCCGAGCTGGCCACCAGCACCGCCCAGGACCGGGCCAGCTCCACGTCGGCGAACTTGCCGGTGGCCAGGAACTCCGCCACCGACGGCTCGAAGTCCTCGATCTCCGGCAGGTCGTCGGACAGGCCCGCGACCCGGGCCTGCAGCAGCGCGAACTCCATCGCCGGGTTGGTGTCGTCGGACATCTCCACCAACTCGCCGTGCGCCTCCGGGCCGTCCACCAGGAACAGTCCCAGCGGGCCGTCGATGCGCTCCAGCGCCTGCACCGCCGTCAGCTTCACCGGCTTCGGCTTCGGGTCGATGTTCACGCCCAGTTCCCGGGCCAGCGACTGGGCGTCGGTCTCCGACCGCTCCACCACCGCGATCTGCACGATGTGCAACGCCGAGGCGTGGTCCACCAGCACGCCGATCACGATGTCCGGGTAGCCCAGCGTGATCAGCTCGATGTCGCCGAACAGGTCCGCCACCGACCAGGTGTCCACCAGCTCCGGCTGCTCCTGCCGGTACCAGTCCGGCGCCGGGACACCCGTCGCCGTCAGCTCCGTCGCCGCGTCGAGGAAGAACTCCCGCTCCTCGTCGTAGCCCACCGAGCCCAACGCCAGCAGCGCCGCCAGCGTCGCCGGGCTGCCCCGCTCCACCAGCGCCTCGACCAGCCGCTCCACCGAGCGGTCCATCGTCTCGTCCGGGTCGCCGTCCTGCCGCCACGCCGCCCGCCAGAACCCGCCGACCAGCCCCGCCGCCCACAGCTGCGCCTCGTACAGCGACTTCATGCCGAGCAGATCGTCCGCGGCGGCCACCGCCGCCTGGACCGGGGACTGCGGACGCGGGCGCTGCTGCCCCTTGCGCTTGGGCTTGCGGTTACGGCTGACCGGGCTCATGCGGCGAATCGTCGCATGCGAAGTCAGCGACCGGTGAGCCGGGCGTTGACGGCCGCGAGGTCGAACTTGCCCGGGCGGGGCGGATGGTCGTCGTCCCAGTCCGGATACTGCTCGGGGTCGCCGTGTGCGCCGCCGGTGCACCTCGGGTAGCTACCGCCCGCGGGCACGACGGCCTCCACGTCGATCCGGTGGGTCCAGTTGTCGCCGAAGTCGAACACGTAGCCCACCATGTCGCCCGCGTCGGCGACCTGGCCCAGGCTGGCCTGCCACGGATCGTGGTCGATGGGGCCGAAGTGGTACGCGTCGGTGGCGAACTTCCACAGGTGGTCGTCGTCCCAGCCGAAGAGACGCTGGATGACCTGGTGCAACTCGCCGAGGGTGATCGTCGAACGCACCTCGACCCGCCGCCACGCCCGCGGCGATCCGTTCACGAGCTTGATCTTGAGGCGGTGCGCGGAATCGGTGGCGGACGCGGGCAGTGGTGGCAGGTCGGCCACCGGCAGCGGCTCTCCGTCAACCGGCCCGAACGCCATGTCGTCGAGGGTGACGGTCCGGAACTGATGGTAGGACCGGAAGTCCGCCAACCGCTGGTCGGGTACGTCGTACGTGCGATAGGCGGTGGCGAATTCGTCAAGCAGTTCCGGCAGCTTGTCGTCCGAGTCGATGTGAACGAAGCGGGCCCAGGCGCGGACCACCTCGGCCAGTGGCGCGAGGTCCGCGTCGTCGAGCCGGTAGGTGGGCACCATACGGTCGAACAGCAGGGCTTCGGCGTACCGGACGCTGAAGCTGTCGTCGGCACGGCCGTTGGCCAACGCGTCGTCGGTGACGAACAACGCCCAACTGCGGGCCAGGTCCTTGTCGGGCACGTCGCCGGCGACGAAGAGCTCGACCAGGTCCGGCTCGTCGGCCGCGGGTGGCTCCTCCGGCAGCTCGTCGACCACCGCTTCCAACAGGGCGAGGCCCATGGTGGCGTTGTTGGCCTGTTCGCCCTCGATGAGCTCGGCGTGTGCCGTCGGTCCGTTGAGGAGCAACTGGGTGAGCGGCCCCACGATCCGTTCCCGCACCTGCGCAGCGCTCACGCGGACCGGTGTCGGATCGGGCCAGATGATCGAAGCCAGCTCCTTCGCGAAATCGGGTCCGTTGGTCTCGGCCGACGTCCCCACCCTGATCTCCGGGACGTTGACGATCCCAAGGTGGTCGACCACCGCGCCGACGAAGTGGTCCCGGTAGTCGAGGACGATCACCTCGAGGTCACCCGCCGAGTCGGTCACCGAGTACGCGCCGGCCAGACCCGCCGGCCGGTAGCCCGGGAACCACTCGGGCTCCGGCACGCCGGCGAGCGCGAGGTCCTCGGCCACGTGGTGGAAGTCCGCGCGCTGCTCCTCGTCGCCGACGAGGCTGAACGCGCGAGCGGCGGCCATCCCCGCGGTTCCGCCCACCCGCCCGAGTTCGTCCAGCAGCTCCGAGACGGCCGTGTGCATGACCTGCTCCGGCTCGTCCTGGCTCTCCCACGCCCGCCACCGGAGCAGGCCCAACACGCCCGATGCCCAGGTCCGCGCCTCGAGCAGCGAGGAAAGCTGCGCGGCATGCGTGAAGACCATGTCGAAGCCCGACGCCCGCCGGCGGCGTGGCTTCGTGTTCTTCTTCTTGGGCTTGCGGCTGCGGCTGACCGGGCTCATGCCACCACATCGTGGCAGGAGCCCGGGCAGCCTCCAACTCGATCAGCGCTGTGCCTCGACTGCCGTCGGCGGGCGGCACGTGCAGCCACGGCTCGTCGGCCGTCCACACGGGCAGGTCCATCAGCCGTGGGTGGGGAAGCCCAGGTCGATGCCGGACTGGCGGGGCCAGCGGGCGGTGACGGCCTTGGCCCGGGTGTAGAAGCGGACGCCCTCGGCCCCGTGCACGTGGGTGTCGCCGAACAGGGAGTCCTTCCAGCCGCCGAAGGAGTAGTAGGCCATCGGCACCGGGATGGGCACGTTGATGCCGACCATGCCGACGTGCACCCGCCGCTGGTACTCGCGGGCGGCCAGGCCGTCGCCGGTGTAGACGGCGGTGCCGTTGCCGTAGGGGTTGGCGTTGACCAGGCGGACGGCGTCCTCGAAGGTGTCGACGCGGACCACGGACAGGACCGGGCCGAAGATTTCGTCGCGGTAGATCGACATTTCCGGGGTGACGTGGTCGAACAGGGTGGGCGCGACCCAGAAGCCGTTCTCGAAGCCGGCGGGGGCGTGGCCGCGGCCGTCGACCACGAGCCGGGCGCCCTCGGTCACGCCGGCGTCCACATAGGACACGACGCGGTCCCGGTGCGCGCCGGTGACCAGCGGCCCCATCTGCGACGACGTGTCGTCGCCGGGGCCGGTGATCAGATCACGGGTACGCGCGGCGATGGCCTCGACCAGGCGGTCGGCGACGTCACCGACGGCGACGACCACGGAGATGGCCATGCACCGCTCGCCGGCGCTGCCGTAGCCGGCGGACACCGCGGCGTCGGCGGCCACGTCGATGTCGGCGTCGGGCAGCACGACCATGTGGTTCTTGGCCCCGCCCAAGGCCTGCACGCGCTTGCCGTTGGCGGTGGCGCGGGCGTAGACGTGCTTGGCGATCAGCGTGGAGCCGACGAAGGAAACACCGGAAACGTCGGGGTGGTCGAGCAGCGCGTTCACGGCGGTGGCGTCGCCCTGTACGACGTTCAGCACGCCGTCGGGCAGGCCGGCCTCACCGAACAGCTCGGCCAGCCGGACTGAAGCGGACGGGTCACGGTCGGAAGGCTTGAGCACAAAGGCGTTTCCGGCGGCGATGGCCACGGGGAACATCCACATCGGGACCATCACGGGAAAGTTGAACGGCGTGATGCCGGCGACCACGCCGAGCGGCTCACGCACCGAGTACGCGTCCACGCCCCGGGACACCTGCTCGGAGTGCTCGCCCTTGAGCAGATGCGGGATGCCGCAGGCGAATTCGACCACCTCCAGCCCGCGCTGCACCTCGCCAGCGGCGTCGGAGACCACCTTGCCGTGCTCGGCGCTGATGATCTCGGCCAGCTCCTGGATGTGCTCGTGCACGAGCTGCCGGAACGCGAACAGCACCCGGCTGCGGGTGGCCAGCGACGAGTCCGACCACGACTGCGCGGCCTTCACCGCCGACGACACAGCCAGGTCCACATCGGACTGACCGGCCAGCGCCACCTGGCGGGCCACCTCGCCGGTGCTGGGCCGGAAAACGTCACCGGTGCGGGTCGACGAGCCGGTGGTGCGGGCCCCGTCGATCCAGTGCGGTGTCACACTCACGTCGAAATCCTCCTGCTCGCGGTGGTCGCGCGGACCACAAGTGACGGGTGTAGCAGCTGGTGCACGGCATCGGTCCGCGTGCCGCGCACCCGGTCGATCAGGGCCTGCGCGGCCAGCCGGCCCATCTCATGTCGTGGTTGGTCCACAGTGGTCAGTGACACGTGCCGCAGCGCGGCCAGCGACGTGTTGTCGTAGCCCACCACGGAAACGTCCTGCGGCACGCGCAGCCCGGCATCCTCCAGGGCGGAGATCGCCCCGACGGCGTTGTAGTCGTTGGCGGCCACGATCGCGGTCGGCATCGGGCCGCCCTCGGCGATCAGGCCGCGCACGGCCCGGGCGCCGGCAGTGTCGGTGTACTCGCTGGGCACCACCAGGGGGTCCAGCCCGTGCCGCTGCATGGCGGCGACATATCCCTTGCGCCGCAAGGATGCCTGCGAACCGCCGCCGCCGTCCAGGTGCGCGATGTGCTGGTGCCCGAGCTCGACCAGGTGGTCCACGGCCAGCCCGGAGCCGACCTCGCCGTCGTCGTTGATAGTGTCCACAGTAGACAAACGTGAGGCGCGGGAGACCAGCACCAGCGGGGACTGCTCGGCCGCCTTGGCGATGGTGGAGGCCGGCACCACCGGGCCGAGCAGCGCGATGCCGGCCGGCCGGAACGACAGCAGGTTGTCCACGGCCCGGCGCTCCCGGGTCGGACTGCGACCGCCGGTGTTGATGATGAGGTCGAAGCCCTGCTCGGTGACGGCGGCGTCGAAGCCGTCCACCACCTCGGCGAAGAAGGCGTTGTTCAGGTCGGACACCATCGCCCCGAGCACCGTGGACGTGGCGCTGGCCAGCGACCGGGCCATCAGGTGCGGCGAGTAGCCGAGCTCCTCGGCCGCCCGCAGCACGGCGCTGCGCCGCTGCTCGCTGACCTTGGGCGAGCCGCGCATGACCAGCGAGACCAGCGCGCGCGACACCCCGGCCCGCGCGGCCACGTCCTCCATGGTCGGACGGCCCATCGCACCTCCCGGCTTGACCGATCCAAGGTCACAAGGGCGAAACCAGCCCTTGACATCGGTGTGACGCACCATACAGGGTTGGAGCGCTCCAACCAATAGAGCGCTCTAACGGAGGGGAACCCGCACATGCGCATCGGAGTTGCCGGCGTCGGGCGGATCGGCGCCATGCACGCCGCCAACCTCGCCTCCCTGGACCAGGTGGACGAGGTCGTCCTGTTCGATCCGGTGCCCGGCCGCGCCGAACAGGCCGCCGGCCAGCTGGGCGAGGGCGTCAGCCACGTCGACGATCTCGACGCGCTGCTCACCGCGGACGGCGTGCTGCTGGCCACCCCGACCGACACCCACCCGGAGATGCTGCGCCGCGCCGTCGGCGCGGGCGTCCCGGCGCTGTGCGAGAAGCCGATCGCCGGCGACCTGGCGACCATGCAGGCCCTGGTCGACGAGGTGGAATCGGCCGGCGCGACCGTGCTGGTCGGCTTCCAGCGCCGCTTCGACCCGGCCGTCGTCGAGTTGCACCGCCGGATGCGTGCGGGTGAAGTGGGCAAGGTGTACCTGGTCCGCGCCCTGGGCAACGACGCCCAACCGCCGGACTTCGGCTACCTGCCGGCCTCCGGCGGCATCTTCCGTGACCTTTTCGTGCACGACCTGGACGCTGTGCCGTGGCTGGTCGGCGAGCCGGTGGTCGAGGTCTACGCCTCCGGCTCGGTGCTGGTCGACCAGGCCTTCGCCGACGCCGACGACGTGGACAACGCGGTGATCACGCTGAAGTTCGCCGGTGGCGCGCACGCGCTGATCGCCGGCGGCCGGCACGACCCGCTGGGCTACGACCACCGCATCGAGGTCCTCGGCAGCCGTGACTCCCTCACCGTTGGTCTAGACCCTCGGACGCCGCTGACCTCGCTCGAACCGGATGGGCCTAAGGTCGGCATTGACGCCTACCCAGGCTTCCCGGAACGATTCCGCAACGCGTACCTCAACGAGATGGCGGTGTTCGTCGACGTGGTGGCCGGTCGTGCCGACAATCCCTCCCCGGTCAGGGACAGCCTGGTCAGCCTGCGGCTGGCCGAGGCGTGCGAGGCGTCGCGCCGCTCGGGCAACCCGGTCCGGCTGCTGTCGGAGGTGGGCGCGTGAGCGAGCTGAAGGTCGCCGGAGCGCCGATCTCCTGGGGTGTGTGCGAGGTTCCCGGCTGGGGCCGGATGCTGCCCCCGCAGACCGTGTTGTCGCAGATGAGCGAGCTGGGACTGACCGCGACCGAGCTTGGTCCGCCGGCCTACCTGCCCGAGGACCCCGATGTTCTGAAGAACACGCTGGCCGAGCACGAACTTACGCTGGTCGGCGGTTTCCTCGCCGTAGTCCTGCACGACGACGAGCGCACCGAGCAGACCCTGGCCGAGGCCGAGCACTCGGCCGAGGTGCTGGCCGCCGGCGGCGCCGAAGTCCTGGTGCTGGCCGCCGCCACCGGCCTGGACGGCTATGACGAACGTCCACAGTTGACAGACAAGCAGTGGGCGACCCTGATCTCCACCTGTGCCGCGATCCGGGATGTCGCTGCCCGGCACGGCCTGGCGACGGTGCTGCACCCGCACGTGGGCACGCACGTCGAACGCGGCCCCGAGGTCGAGCGCTTCCTGGCCGACTCGGATCTGCCGCTGTGCCTGGACACCGGGCACCTGCTGATCGGTGGCACGGACCCGGTCGAGCTGGCCAAGCGCCACGCCGCCAGGATCAGCCACGTGCACCTCAAGGATGTCCGCGCCGCGCTCGCCGACGAGGTTCGGTCGGGCCGGCTCGGGTACGCCGACGCGGTCTCGCAGGGCATGTATGTGCCGCTGGGCGACGGCGATGTGGAAGTCGGCGCGATCGTGCGCTTCCTCCACGAGGCGGGTTACGGCGGGTGGTACGTCCTGGAGCAGGACACCGCCCTTCCCGAGGATGGCACCGACGGGACAGTATCCATTTCTTCTGGAAAACCCCTGCGTGACACCGCTCGGAGCATCGCTTACCTCGACACGGTCGTCCGGGACCTGTAACCGGCGACCGCACTTCCCCAGGAGCGACAATGTTGTCCAAGAAGTCCAAGAGGATCCTGCTTGGCATGGCGGCCGCGGCGAGCGCGGTGGTGCTCGCCGCGTGCAGCGGGCCCGCCTCCTCCTCGTCGTCGAGCGGCGGCGCGCCGGCCAACGGCTCGGCGACCA
This sequence comes from Kutzneria sp. CA-103260, assembly GCF_018263855.1. Taxonomy (GTDB): domain Bacteria; phylum Actinomycetota; class Actinomycetes; order Mycobacteriales; family Pseudonocardiaceae; genus Kutzneria. The sequence continues at coordinate 9,079,669 of NZ_CP073318.1, forward strand.
GCGGCGGCCCGATGAGCGTCGCGGTGGTCACCCACGGCTCGGCCGGCGACTCGTTCTGGAACGTGGTGAAGAACGGCGCCACCGACGCCGGCAAGCAGCTGGGCGTCAACGTCACCTACAACTCCGACGGCGATCCTGGGGCGCAGTCGAAGTTGATCGACAACGCGGTCGCTCAGCACGTGGACGGCCTGGTCGTGTCCATGGCCAACCCGGACGCGCTCAAGACGTCCATCCAGAACGCGGTCAAGGCCGGCATTCCGGTCATCACCATCAACTCCGGCCAGTCGCAGAGCGCCGCCTTCGGCGCCATCGCGCACGTCGGCCAGGACGAGGGCATCGCCGGCCAGCAGGCCGGGGCCAAGCTCAAGGCGGCCGGCAAGACCAACCTGCTGTGCGTGATCCACGAGGCTGGCAACGTCGGCCTGGCCCAGCGCTGCGACGGCGCCAAGCAGGGCTTCGGCAAGACCACCAACCTGCAGGTGGACATCAACAACCCGACCGACGTCGAGGCCAAGATCAAGGGCGCGCTGCAGACCGACTCCTCGATCGACGCGGTGCTCACCCTCAACCCGCAGATCGCGCTGTCCGCGGTGAACGCGGCCAAGGAGACCAACTCCAAGGCCACCGTGGCCACCTTCGACCTCAACCCGGACGTGGTCAGCGCGATCAAGGCCGGCCAGATCTCCTTCGCGGTCGACCAGCAGCAGTACGAGCAGGGCTACCTGCCGATCGTGATGCTCAAGCTCTACCGCGACAACGCCAACACCGTCGGCGGCGGCCAGCCGGTGCTCACCGGTCCCGGCTTCGTCGACAAGTCCAATGTGGACAAGGTGGCGCAGTACGCGGCCAGGGGCACCCGATGAGTGATTTCTCGGGCACGCTGACGACCGACGAGCGCGTCTCGAGTCCCAGCCTGCTCACCCGACTGGCCGTCCGGCCGGAGATCGGCGCGCTCATCGGCGCGCTCGTGGTGTTCGTCTTCTTCACGGTGATCACCAGCCAGTTCATCACGCCGGCCGGGATCTCGACGTGGCTGGACACCTCGGCCACCCTGGGCATCGTGGCGGTGGCCGTGGCGCTGCTCATGATCGGTGGCGAGTTCGACCTGTCCGCCGGCGTGATGACCGCGTCCAGCTCGCTGGTCACGGCGATGCTGTCGGTGAAACTGGGCGTGAACGTCTGGATCGCCATCCTGGTGTCCCTGGTGTTCTCGCTCGGAGTCGGCGCGTTCAACGGCTGGCTGGTGATGCGCACGAAGCTGCCCAGCTTCATCGTCACGCTGGGCACCTTCTTCGCCTTGCAGGGCCTCAATCTCGGCGTCACGACGTTGGTGACCGGCACCGTCCAGGTGTCGGGCATCGCCGCCGCGCCGGGCTATGCCACGGCCGGCTACCTGTTCGCCTCCACCTTCACGGTGGGCACCACGACCTTCCCGATCTCCATCGTGTGGTGGATCGTGGTCACGCTGCTGGCTTCCTGGCTGCTGGTGCGGACCCGCTTCGGCAACTGGATCTTCGCTGTCGGCGGTTCCGCGCCCAGTTCCCGGGCGGTCGGCGTGCCGGTGGGCCGCAGCAAGATCCTGCTGTTCATGATGACCTCGGGCGCGGCCTGGCTGGTCGGCATGATCAACATCCTGCGGTTCACCACCGTGCAGGCCAACCAGGGCATCGGCCTGGAGTTCCAGTACATCATCGCGGCGGTCATCGGCGGCTGCCTGCTGACCGGCGGCTTCGGCTCGGCCATCGGCGCCGCGATCGGCGCGCTGATCTTCGGCATGGCCAACCAGGGCATCGTCTACGCGCACTGGAACAGCGACTGGTTCAAGCTGTTCCTCGGCATCATGCTGCTGGCCGCGGTGCTGGTGAACAACGGCTTCCGGGCCAGGGCGGAAAGGGTGCGGCGATGAGCTCACTGCTGGAGGTCCGCGACGTCGGCAAGACGTACGGCAGTGTGATCGCGCTGCGCGAAGTGTCCACTGTGGTCAATGTCGGCGAGGTCACCTGTGTGCTCGGCGACAACGGCGCGGGCAAGTCCACCCTGATCAAGATCCTGGCCGGGCTGCACCAGCACGACGCCGGCGAGTTCCTGATCGAGGGCCGGCCGGTGAAGCTGGCCTCGCCGCGTGAGGCCCTGGACCGCGGCATCGCCACGGTGTACCAGGACCTGGCCGTGGTGCCGCTGATGTCGGTGTGGCGCAACTTCTTCCTCGGCTCCGAGCCGACGAAGGGGTTCGGCCCGTTCCGGATGCTGGACCGGCGCAAGGGGCGGGACGAGACCCGCTGGGCGCTGGCCGACATGGGCATCGACCTGCGAGACGTGGAGCAGCCGGTGGGCACTTTGTCCGGCGGTGAACGGCAGTGCGTGGCCATCGCCAGGGCGGTGCACTTCGGCGCCAAGGTGCTCATCCTGGACGAGCCGACCGCGGCGCTGGGCGTGAAGCAGGCCGGTGTGGTGCTCAAGTACGTTGCCCAGGCCCGTGATCGCGGCCTCGGCGTCGTGCTGATCACGCACAACCCGCACCACGCCTACCCGGTGGGCAACCGGTTCCTGCTGCTCAAGCGGGGCCGCAGCCTGGGCTGCTTCGACAAGAAGGACATCAGCCTCGAAGAGCTCACCCGGCAGATGGCCGGCGGGGCGGAACTCGAGGCGCTGCAACACGAACTCCGTGGTGCGGCATCGTGAACACCCCACTGGAGGCGCTCACGATCGGCCGGGTCGGGGTCGACCTGTACCCGGAGCAGAGCGGCGTGCCGCTCGCCGGCGTGAGCACCTTCGCGAAGTCCCTGGGCGGCACGGCCACCAATGTCGCGGTGGCCGCCGCCCGGCTGGGCCGGCGCACGGCCGTGCTGACCAAGGTCGGCCCGGACGGCTTCGGCGAGTACGTGCGGCAGGCGTTGACGGGCTTCGGCGTCTCGCCGGAGTTCGTCGGCACCGCGCCGGATCTGCTGACGCCGGTGGTGTTCTGCGAGCTGAACCCGCCGGCCGATCCGCCGCTGCTGTTCTACCGCCTGCCGATCGCGCCGGACCTCACGCTGACCGAGGACGACGTGCCGTGGGACGTCGTCGAGAACGTGCCGCTGCTGTGGGTGACCGGCACCGGCGTGTGCACCGAGCCGGCCCGTTCCACCCAGCGCAAGATCCTGGAGCGGCGGGCCCGGCGTGGGCACACCGTGCTGGATCTGGACTACCGGCCGATGTTCTGGTCCGACGTGGACACCGCGCGGACCGAGATCGGCTGGATGCTCGACCACGTCACAGTGGCCGTGGGTAACCGGGCCGAGGTCGAGGTGGCGGTCGGCACCGCCGACCCGGACGAGGCCGCCGACCGGCTGCTGGCCCGGGGGATTTCCCTGGCCCTGGTGAAGAAGGGCGCGGACGGCGTGCTCGTCGCCACCCCCGAGCACCGGGAAACCGTGACGCCGCAACGGGTCGAGGTGGTCTGCGGGCTGGGGGCCGGCGACGCGTTCGGCGGCGCGGTGATCAACGGCCTGCTGGCCGGACTGGACCCGGTGACCATCGCCCGGCAGGCCAACGCGGCCGGTGCGATCGTGGCCTCCCGGCTGGCCTGCGCCGACGCCATGCCCGACGCCGGCGAGATCGAGGAGTTGCTTTCCCGTGTTGACTGACGCGCAGTGGGCCAGTCTGCTGCACACCAGGGCGACCGACCCGAACGCGGTGGCGATCGCCTACGCCACTCGGCGGCGCCGGCCCACGCTGTTGTCCAACAAGGGCACGCTGTTCCTGATCGCCGCCGATCACCCGGCACGAGGGGCGCTGGGTGTCGGCGGCGACCCGCTGGCCATGTCCGACCGCCGCGAGCTGCTGGACCGGCTGCTCACCGCGCTGGCCAACCCGGCGGTGGACGGCCTGCTGGCCACCCCGGACATCGTCGAGGAGCTGCTGCTGCTCGACGCGCTGCACGACAAGATCGTCATCGGCTCGATGAACCGCGGCGGCCTGGCCGGAGCCGACTGGGAGATCGACGACCGGTTCACCGGCTACGACGGTCAGTCCATTTCGGACAATCGGCTGGACGGCGGCAAGATGCTGCTGCGCATCGTGGACTCCGACGCCGGCACCATCCCGACCCTGCAGGGCTGCGCCGACGCCGTGACCGATCTGGCCGGGCAGGGGCTGATGGCCATGGTCGAGCCGCTGCCGTACACGCGGGACGCCGCGGGCAAGCTGGTGCTGCAGAAGGACTCCCAGTCGTTGGCGCGAGCCGTCACTGTTGCCTCGGCCCTGGGCGTCACCTCGGCGTACACCTGGCTCAAGCTGCCCGCGCCCAGTGATCTGAAGGTGCTGGACACCACCACGCTGCCGGTTGTCGTGCTCGGCGGTGTGCCGTCCGGCAACCCTGCCGACGACCTCGCCGCCTGGGGCAGTGCGCTGTCGCATCCGGTGGTGCGTGGGCTGGTGGTCGGCCGCGCCCTGCTCTACCCGCCCGACGGCGACGTCGCCGCCGCCGTGCAAGCCGCCGCGAAGGTTCTAGCCGAAGTCCCGCTCGCGGGGGCGAGAATCGAAGGAGGCGCGTCGTGACTTTGCACCGGCCACTCGGGACACTCTCGGACGGCGAGGACCCGGTTCGGCTCGCGCCGGAGGACGCCGGTTGGGCGTACACCGGGCTGCGGGTGCTGCTGTTGCACCCGGGGACCTCGCGCGTGATCGAGACCGGCGAGTTCGAGGCGTTCGTGCTGCCGCTGTCCGGCGGCTGCGTCGTCGAGGTCGACGGCCTGCGCTTCGAGCTCGACGGCCGGGACTCCGTGTTCAGTCGGGTCACTGACTTCGCTTACGTGCCAAGGGATGCCACTGTCACCCTGTCCACGAGGGATGGTGTCGAGGTCGCCCTGCCGATGGCGCGCTGCACCCGGCGGCTGGAGCCCAGGTACGGGCCGGCCGAGGATGTTCCGGTCGAGACCCGCGGCGCCGGCAACGCCACCCGCCAGGTCACCAACTTCGGCGTTCCCGGCGTGTGGGACCACGCCGACAAGCTCAACGCCTGCGAGCTGATCACGCCTGACGGCAACTGGTCCTCGTACCCGCCGCACAAGCACGACGAGCGAGGCGAGTGCGAGGTCGTCAACGAGGAGATCTACTACTTCCGCATCGCCGGCCGCGACGGCGTGCGCACCTCGCGGGACGGCTTCGGCCTGCACCGCACCTACACCGCCGACGGCTCCATCGACGAGGACGTGGCCGTCCGCGACGGCGACGTCTTCCTGATTCCGCGCGGCTATCACGGTCCGTGCGTGGCCGCGCCCGGTTACCCCATGTACTACCTGAACGTCCTGGCCGGGCCGGCCGACGACCGTTCGATGGCGTTCTGTGACGACCCCACGCACGGCTGGATCCGTGACACCTGGGCCACCACGCCGCTGGACCCGCGCTGCCCCGTGACGTCTGCGAAGGGACGTGTGCGATGAGGATGACCACCGCCCAGGCCCTGGTTCGCTGGCTGATCGCCCAGCGGACGGAGCTGTTCGACGGCACCGAGGCCCCGCTGTTCCCCGGCGTGTACGCCATCTTCGGGCACGGCAACGTGCTTGGTCTCGGCACCGCCTTGGAGGAGCACCGGTCGGAGCTGCCGGTGTGGCGCGGGCACAACGAGCAGGGCATGGCGCTGGCCGCCGTCGGCTACGCCAAGGCCACGCACCGCCGGCAGGTCGGCGTCGCCACCACCTCCATCGGGCCCGGTGCTTTGAACCTGGTGACCGCCGCCGGTGTCGCGCACGCCAACCGGCTGCCGCTGCTCCTGCTGCCCGGCGACACCTTCACCAGCCGTGCCCCCGATCCCGTGCTCCAGCAGATCGAGCCGTTCCACGACGGCACCGCCAGCGTCAACGACGCCTTCCGGGCCGTCAGCCGTTACTTCGACCGCATCACCCGGCCTGAGCAGCTGCTGGCCGCCTTGCCGCAGGTCGCCCGGGTGCTCACCGACCCCGCCGACTGTGGTCCGGTCACCCTCGCGCTGCCGCAGGACGTGCAGGCCGAGGCCTTCGACTTCCCCGAGACGCTGTTCGAGCCCGTCGTGCATCGCATCCAGCGCCCCCGGGCTGACCTTCGCTCCCTGGCCGAGGCCGCCGCCGTGCTTCAGGGCGCCTCTCGGCCCCTCTTGGTCCTCGGCGGCGGCGTCCGTTACTCCGGCGCCGGTGCTGAGGCGATCGCCTTCGCCGAACGCTTCGGTATCCCGATCACCGAGACCACCGCCGGCCGCACCCTGGTCACCCACGACCACCCCCTGCACGCCGGCCCCCTCGGCATCACCGGCTCCAGCTCCGGCAACGAGCTCGCCGCCGAGGCCGACGTGGTGTTCGCGGTCGGCACCCGGCTCCAGGACTTCACCACCGCCTCGTGGACCGTCTTCTCGCCTTCCGTCCGCCTGGTCGCCTTGAACGCCGCCCCCTTCGACGCCGTCAAACACGGCGCCGTCGCCGTCGTCGGCGACGCCCTGGCCGGGCTGGCCGATCTTGAGCCGTTGCTGGGTTCTTGGTCCGCTCCTGCCTCCTGGACCGCTCGTGCTGCTTCCGCCCGCGCCGTCTGGGACTCCCATATCGACAAGCTCCGGACCCCGTCCGCCGAGCTCACGTACGCCCAGGTCGTCGGCCTCGTCAACGACCAGTCAGGTCCGTTGGACTACGTCATGACCGCCTCCGGCGGCCTCCCCGGCGAGCTCATCGGCGGCTGGCGTGCTTCCGGCCCCGCCACCATGGACGTCGAGTACGGCTTCTCCTGCATGGGTTACGAGATCGCCGGCGCCTGGGGGGCCGCCATGGCCCACACCTCCGGCGTTGTAACAACCTTGCTCGGTGATGGGTCTTACCTGATGCTCAACTCCGAGCTGTTCAGCGCCGCCTTCGCCGGCCACGGCTTCGTCGCGGTGGTCTGCGACAACGACGGCTACGCCGTGATCCATCGTTTGCAGACCGGTCAAGGTGCCGCCGGCTACAACAACATGTACTCCGACTGCCGTAGCTCCCTGGCCGAACCCCCTCGCGTCAACTTCGTCGCCCACGCCGCGGCCCTTGGTTGCTCAGTCTTCGAGGCCGACGACAGCTCCTTTGCCGCCCAATACGCCGCCGCCCGCTCCGCCGCCGCAGAGGGCAAGGTCGCTGTGGTCACGGTCAAGACCCACCCGTCGTCGTGGACCGAGGCCGGCGCTTGGTGGGAGGTCGGCGTTCCCCAGACCTCACACCGCCCCGAGGTCCTGGCCGCCCGCGCCGAGCTCGACGAAGCCAAGGCCAAGCAGGTCCGGTATTTGGGTCACTGACTGTCGGGGCATCCGGGATGTTCGGGTTGCCCTCCAGTCCTGGCCGGCAATGCCGTGGCATTGTCGGATTTCGGCCGGCGTAATTCCGTCGTGCTCCTGGCGTAGAAGTTCAGCGCGCACTCCCAGATAGCGTGCTGTTCTTCCTCGTCCGTCTCGAGTTCGAGGCGTTCGGCCGAGTACAGTCTGACCAGGTCGTGCAGGCGATACCAGCCTCGCGGCGAACCCACCTCGGCCATATGTGCCCGGCACAACCCGGCCAACAGGCGTCGAGCCTGCTTGACGGAAACGTTTGCCACGCAGGCCACGGCGTCGGTGCTGACCTGTGTCGGCAGCATCGACATCATCCTGAACAGGCGCGCCTCGTCCTGGCTCAACCGCTGATACGACAGGTCGAATGCCCGGCGCACCGTACTTGACCCGTAGCTGAGGTCGTCCAGGCGCTCGCGTTCGTCGAGGAGGTCATCGGCCAGCTCGCTGATAGTGAGTTCGGGGTCGGATCGCAATAGCGCGGCGACAATGCCGAGTGCCAGCGGCAGGCGTCCGCACAGATTGACCAGCTCCCGTGCCGCTTTCGGCTCGGTGGCTACTCGATCGTCATTCAAGGCTTTGATCAGCTGGGTGATGCCTTCCTCGACCGTGAGGATGGTGAGATCCACCAACTGCGCATCGAGGTCGGCCAGGGTGTGCCGGCTGGTGATGAGGACCTTGTGCTTTGTCGAACCGGGGAGCAGTGGGCGCACCTGCTCCCGGGACGAAGCGTTGTCCAGAACAATCAGCATTCGGTCGCTGGTAGCCAGCCGTGAGCGGTAAACCTGCTCGCAGGCCGCTTGGGAGTCCGGCGGCTCATCACCAAGGGCCCGTACGAATGTCGACAACGCGCTAAGTGGATCCATCGGCTGCTCGGCGTAGCCCTGGAGGTCGACGAACAAGACACCGCCGGGGAAGTCGGCCGCGGCGTCGTGGGCGGCTTTGAGGACGACCGTGGTCTTGCCGACGCCGGCCAGGCCGGCCACCACCCAAACGGGTGTAGGGGTGGTCTCCTGGAGGGCGTCGTGGAGGACGGCCAGCATCTCCTCGCGGCCGGTGAAGCCTGACGGCACCGGAGGTAGGCCGGCCAGGGCGGCGCGCATGGATGAACCGATGTTGACGGTGTCAGCCTGGACAACAGTGCCCTCGGCCTTGCCCTGGAAGTCGTTGTGCGTGTCCGCCACGAGTCGATTATCCGGGCACCACTGATCAACTACGGCTATCGTCGAGGGCGATGTTTGGCGCGCGGGTCCCGGTGTTGTGTCCGGACCACTTCCCGGACGGCTTCCGCCGGATGGTGGAACGGATCGTCGACGACGTGGCGGCGGCGCTGCCCGTGTTGCACCCGGAGCTGCGGGTGGTGGTGGGGGATCCGACCGGCAAGCCGTTGCTGACTTTCACGGTGTGGTTCGACCACGTCCGGCGCGCGGCGTTCGGGCTGCCGGTGCGCATGCTGAAGGCCAACGTGGAGCAGCTACGCCGGGACCTGGCCGAACGGCTCCAGGACGCGTTCGTCGAGGAGTACGGCCGGCCGCTGCCGCCGTGCCCGGGACACGAGCATCCGCTGGTGCCGGAGGTGCGCGAGGTCGCGGTGTGGCAATGCCCGAACGACCCGGGTCACTGGTCCTGCCGGATCGGTGACTACCAGGTCGCTGGGTAGGCAAAAGGGAGGGCTGAGCGGCCGGTGACCCGGCAGCTCAACCCTCACCACGTTGCCGACGCGTCAACGACGGTAGTCGTCGTCGTAATCGTCGTACGGGTCTTCCGTTTGCTCATCGTCCGGCGGGCCCACATGGGACTGTCCCGAGCCCGACAGCTCACGCTGAAGGGCATCGAAGTCCGTGTTGTGGGAGCTGTACTTGAGCTCTCGGGCCACCTTCGTTTGCTTGGCCTTCGCTCGGCCGCGCCCCATGGCTCGACCCCCTCGCACAGGGACGGGGGCGGCCGGGGGATCGGCGGCCCCACTCGTCACGACAACTGGTTCCTGGTAACTACCGTACCGTGTCGATGGGGTTCGATGCGACGCGGCTTGCTTGTGGACCGCGCGACACCTCACCGACGCCCGGTCGGGCTGCCGATCGTGGCACGATTCGGGTGTGCCCCGCCCGTTCTCCGCTTACCTTCGAGTGTACGAACCGTTGTCGGCCTTCGACGCTGAGTTGGCCGCCAGGTTGCGCAAGGCCGTCGACGACGGCCCTCTGACCAGGGCGGAAGCCGGAGATCGAGAGCGGGAACTGTGGCTCCGGTCACAGTTGGCGACCCCGCCGCGGCTGCTACCCGGCGAGCTCTCCGACGGCCGTCCAGCCCCGAACGCCCCGCTCGACGTGCTGGTGCTGGACCCGGCCGAGGTCCCGACCAGCGAGAGCGCCGCCGTAGGCCCCGGCCCCCTGATCTGCCCGCTGGACATGCGCGCCCGCTCCGCCGCGGCCCTGGTGGGCTTCCTGAGCACCTCCTCGGGCGTGCTGAAGGCCGCCGCCCTGACCATCCCGGCCGACACCGCCCGGACCCGGGCCGGCGCGGTGATGGCCGAACTGTCCGGCGGGGCGGTGCATGTGGTGTCCACCACGTGGACGGTGCCGCTGCCGTGGTTCTCGCTGGTCGACCCGGACAGCCGGCACATCATCCTCGCGCCCCGCGAGGACGGCGAACGGCAGGTCGCGTGGCGGATCGCCATGGCCGACGCCCGCCGCCGGGTCGCGCGGGCCCACTCCGTGGTCCGGGAGACGCTCGGCGACAACGGCCCGGCCCGGGTGCTCAAGGACACCGGCCGCTGGCTGGAGCACTTCCACCCGCACTCCGCCGTCGAGCTCGACTACGGCGGCCTGGTCCAGCTGCTCGACGACCAGGAGCTGCTGGAGGACACCTCGGCCCAGGACGTGCACGCCATCGTCGACGCCATGGAGTCCGGCGACGCCGAGCAGGTCGCCTCCCGCTACGAGCAGCTGCGCGACTTCTGGGGCGAGCTCGCCGGCAAGGAACGCCTGGGCTGAGTTTTGCCGCGCGTTCCGCGCGGGGCTCGGCCCCCGGGTAGCCAGTGCCTCGCCCTTGCCGGATTTCGCCCGCCGCATCCGGCTTGGGTGGTGGGGTGCGTCGGGTGGCGGCGGCCGAAATCCGCCAACCAGGCGAAGCACCGGCGGGGCCTCGCAGGGCCTGGGCTAGCTACTCCGCTTCACGCCTGGTTCGCTCGTTGGCCAGCAGCTCGTCGACCGAGGCGCTGCCGCTGCGGTAGCGGCCGGCGATCTCGGCGTTGAGCTTGTCCATCACGGTCTGCACCTCGCGCCGCCGCGCCGACACCGAGGCCTCCTCGGCGGCGAACGCCTGACGGGCCTGGTCCAGCTTGTCGTCCGACAGCGACGCCACGTCCGACAGGTCGACGTCGGAGACGAGGGCCTCCACGTGCCGGCGATGCGCCTCGGCGCGGGACGGCTCCAGCGTCTGGTAGCGGCCGAGGCCGGTGGCCGGGCCGACCGCGTTCTCGGACAGGATCGAGACCAGCCGGTCCACCACGGAGGCGCCGCTGCCCTCGACTCTGCGCTGCTGTTCCGCCTTCACGATGTCGATTCGGGCGTGCAGCAACCGACGCAGGTAAGACAGGTCGGTCTCCTCCTGCGCCGCCTCGTCGCGCAGCGCGCGGACCTCATCAAGCGGGCGCTGCTCGACACCGGCCGTGTAGTCCGGCGCGAGCACCCGGTCGATGCGCCGCCGCCCGCCAGGACGGACCTCGATCACACCGCCATCCTGAAGCACACTGCCATCACCCGCCAACACCTGAGAGTCGGTTTCAACCGGACCGTTGCACTCCGAGCAGCTTGCGGACCTCGTCCGCGGGCAGCGGCGGCCGCTGGGCTATCCGGGCGAGGCCACTGGCCCTGGCCACCAGTTGGGCGTTGTCGCGGACCCGCTCGCCCCGGGCGTAGGAGATCGTGTCCTCCATCCCGACCCGCAGATGCCCGCCCGCCGAGAGCGCCGCGAACATCACCGGTATGGAGGAGCGCCCGATCCCGGTGGCCGAGAACGTTGCGCCATCCGGGATCGCCCGCAGCGCCGCCGCGAGCGTCTCCGTGTCGCCCGGCATGCCGCCCGGCACGCCCATCACCAGATCCACGTGCACGTGCCCGCCGGCCGGCAGGCCGTGCTGGTCCAGGAGCCGCTGGAGGCTGGTCAGCTGGCCCAGGTCGAAGATCTCGTACTCCGGCACGATGCCCCGGTCCTGCATCCGCTTGTGCAGCTCGACGATGAACTCCCAGCGGTTCATGAACACGTCGTCGCCGAAGTTGACCGTGCCCATCGTGCAGGAGGCCGAGTCCGGGCCGGCCTCCAGCACCCGCAGCCGGTGCTCCTCCGGGTCCGTCACCGCGCCGCCGGACGACAGTTGGACCACCAGGTCCGTCTCCGCCCGCAGCGCCGCCACCGTCTCCTTCAGCAGCCCCAGGTCCAGCGTCGGCCGTGTGTCCGCGCCGCGGATGTGCACGTGGATCATCGACGCGCCCACCCGCTCGCAGTCCTTGGCCGTGCTGACCAGCTCGTCCAGGCTCACCGGCAGATTCGGCACGTCCGCCTTGGCATGCTCGGCCCCGGTGGGGGCGACCGTGATCAGAGTGCCGTGAGAACCGGGGCGCGGCGTCGACGGTGACATGGCCCGATCCTCGCACGTCCACCCGACCCAAAGGGCGTCCGCCGGAAGATTTTCTGGCCGAACCCGCATGCCACGGAAATTCGTCGGCCGACCTAATGGATCTCACCACCCACCACTCCCGGGGGGCGTGCCCATCGCCAGCCTATCGGCGGCTGCCGGGCGCGGGGTGGGGTGAAGATCCAGATGTGGACAACTCGGGGCCTGTGGACAACTCAGCGGCCGAGGTTGCGGACGGCCTCCCGGCCCAGGGCGGCGTTGTCCGGGGGCACCGAGTCCGGGTCGATGGAGGCGGCGATGGGCTCCTCCGCCGGCCCGGTGACCAAGGACGCGTCCAGCGGCACGGAGCGCTTGATCAGGGCCAGGGCGATGGGGCCGAGCTCGTGGTGGCGGACGGCGGAGCCGATGCGGCCGACGGCCTTGCCGTCGAGCAGCACGGGGTCGCCGGTCTCGGGCAGGGCGTCGAGGGAGCCGTCGAGGTGCAGCAGCAGCATCCGCCGCGGCGGCCGGCCGACGTTCTCGACCTTGGAGACGGTCTCCTGCCCCCGGTAGCAGCCCTTGTTGAGGTGCACGGCGGTGCCGATCCACCGGGCCTCGTGCGGGATGGTGCGCTCGTCGGTGTCGACGCCGAGCCGGGGACGAAGCAGCTCCACGCGCAGCGCCTCGAAGGCCAGGGAACCGGCGGGGCGGGCGCCGGCGTCAACCAGGCGGGTGAATTCCGCGTCCTTCGACGCACGGGGAACGAGCAGGTCGGCGCCCCACGGCATGGGGCGGACAAGGCCGCCGAAGGTGACCAGCTTCGGCGTGTCAGGACCGACAACGGACAGCACGGCGATCTCGGACGTGGCGTCCCGGGGCTCGACCTTGGACCAGAACTTCATCGACTCCAGGTAGGCCAGCAGGGCCTTGCCGGAGCCGGGCTCCACATCGAGCCAGGCCGTGCCCTCGAAGTCGGTGAGCACGGCATGGTGCTCAACCCGGCCCTGCACATCCAGCACGAGCAGTTCGGTGGTCTCGCCGTCCCGCAGGTCGAGCACGTGCTGACTGGTCAGGTTGTGCAGCCAGGTCAGCCGGTCCTCGCCGGGAACGGCGATGACCTCACGGTTGGAGCGGTCGACCACGGCGGCCGAGCGGGCGGCGGCGCGCTGCTCGGCGAAGGGGTCGCCGTAGTGCCACGGCACGCCGGCGTCGGGCGAGCCGGCGGGGGCCTCGACGAAACTCACGACTTCTCCTGTTCGGCGATGCACTCCCGGCAGGTGCCGGACAGCGCGAGATGGCTGGCGTCCAGCCGGAAGCCACGGCCCTGGTCGAGCCGTTCGGCCAGCCCGTCCAGCAGCGAGCACGGCACCTCGTCGACCCGGCCGCAGCTGTGGCAGACCAGGTGCACGTGCTCGTGCTCGTCCACGGAGTACGACGGCGCGCCATGGCCGAGATGGGTGTGCCGGACCAGGTTCAGCTTCTCCAGCAGTTCCAGGGTCCGATAGACGGTGGTGATGTTCACGGTCGGCGTGACGCGCTGCACCCGCTGGCAGATCTGCTCCGGCGTGGCGTGCTCGAGCTCACGGACGGCGTCCAGCACCAACTGACGCTGAGGGGTCATCCGCAGCCCACGCTCGTGCAGCGTGCGGCGCAGCCGCGCGGCCTCCTCGGGGCTCACGGTCTCCACACCCCCAGAATAGGACGCGGACCCCTGAGTAGGCTCGGCCCATGCGCGTGCTGGCCTTTCTGGACGGAACGACCGCGGATCCCGAAGCCCCGCTGCTGCGGGTGGACGACCTGGGACTGCTCCGCGGCGACGGTGTGTTCGAGACGATCCTGGTCATCGATGGCAAGCCGAGAGAGCTCGGTCCGCACCTGGACCGGCTGGACCGCTCGGCGGCCATGCTCGAACTGCCGGAGCCGGACCGGGCCGGCTGGGAGCGCGCGGTCGACGCGGTGATCAACAACTGGACCGGCGGCAAGGACATGGCCCTGAAGCTGGTCCTGACCCGCGGCAACGAGTACGGCGACGGCACGCCGACGGCGTTCGCGATGGGCCTGCCGATCGCCGACAAGGTGCTCCAGCAACGGGCCGACGGCATCGCGGCGATCACCCTGGAGCGGGGCTTCGAGCCGGGCCTGGCCCAGCGCGCCCCCTGGCTGCTGCTGGGCGCCAAGTCGCTGTCGTACGCGGTGAACATGGCGGCGGTCCGCTACGCCGCCCGCGAGGGCGCGGACGACGTGGTCTTCACGGCGGCCGACGGCTCGGTGCTGGAGGGTCCGACCTCCACCCTGGTCCTGGTGCGCGAGCGCACCCTGGTGACGCCGCCGTCGACCGTCGGCATCCTGCCCGGCACCACCCAGGCGGCGCTGTTCCGCGCGGCCGAGCGGGCCGGCTGGTCGGTGAAGGTGGAGCCGATCCCGGCCGCCGACCTGCCCGGGGCCGAGGGCCTGTTCCTGGTCTCCAGCGTGCGCTGCGTGACCCGCATCCACACGCTGGACGGCAAGCAGCTCAAGGACTCCAGCGCCCTGCACCGCGAGCTGACGGCCCTCTACGAGTCGGAGTACTGACTTTGTGGGTCTCCAAGACCTACAAACCAGGTTCGTGATGGTCGCTAACCGCCTCAAACCGCCGGGGTTTGAGGCGGTTAGCGGTAGGGCGGGCTGGGGTTTGGGGGTCTTGGAGACACCCGAACCCCATCACCTCACTTCAGGCCGGTGTCGACGGCGGTCATCAGGGTGCCGGTGTCGCCGGACATCTCCCAGATCATCGCGCCCAGCAGGCCCTTGCTCTTGATGTAGGCCATTTTCTGGCCGATGGACCAGGTGTCGTCGAACGTCCACCACTGGCTGCCGTCATAGCCGTACGTGGCCACGGCCTGTGTGTTGTGGTAGACGGTCATGTTCGGCAAGGCGCTCAGCAGGTTGCTGTAGCCCCGGGTGCCGGCCTCCTCGGCGAACTGCCCCGGCGCGGCCCCGTTGGCCGCCTGCCACTCGCCATGGGCGCCACCGTCGGTGACGCCCTGCCAACCTCGGCCGTAGAACGGAATGCCCACGGTCATCTTGCGTGGATTCACCCCCGCCGACAGGTACGTCTGCACGGCCCCGTCCACGCTGAAGTGGAACGAGTACGGGTCGTTGCTGGCCGGGTACAGGTTGGCCTGGTCGCCGGTCCGGTTGGGCTCCCACGAGTTGTCGCTGCCGGAGCCGTGGAAGTCGTAGCCCTGCACGTTGAAGATGTCCAGGGACTTCGACGTCTGCGGCAGGTCCCAGCCCTCGCTGACCTTGGTCGGGTCGGCGGGAGTGAACGCGGTCAGCTGGTACCGCTTGCCGTTGGCCGCGCCCAGGGCGTCCAGTTCGGTGCGGAACTCGGCCAGCAGGGCGGTCAGGTTGGCCTTGTCGGACGCGCTGTAGTGGTTGCCGGGGTGGCCGTTGGCGTCGCCGGGCCATTCCCAGTCCAGGTCGATGCCGTCGAAGATGTTGGCGGCCACACCCGCGCCGCCCGCGCCCTCGGTGACCGGCAGGTTGCCCTTGATCCAGGTGTCGAGGCAGGAGGCGACGAACTTCTTCCGGGACGCGTCGGTCTTGGCCACGTCGGAGAAGTACTTCGAGTACGTCCAGCCGCCGATGGAGACCAGGATCTTCAGGTTCGGGTACAGCGCCTTGAGTTCCTTGAGCTGGTTGAGGTTTCCGCGCAGCGGCGCGAAGCCGTCGTCGGCCACGCCGTTGACGGCCTGGGCGGCAGAGAAGGGGCGGCCGTAGTCGGCGTCGGCGTCGCCAGCGCCGTCACCCTGGCTGGGGTCCTCGGGATCGGCGGTGGTGCCCAAGGTGGCGCCGGACAGGCACGTCAGGTTGACCGGGTCGATGTTCTCGAACGCGTACAACAGATGCGTCAGCTTGGCCGCGGCGCCAGTGGTGACGAGGTTCTTCACGAAGTACTGGCGGCCGTAGATGCCCCACTGCACGAAGTAACCGACCTTGGCGTAGCCGTTGCCGATTACGTCGGAAGTCGTTGCGGTGACGGCATTGCTGGCCGCGGACACGTTGTCGTAGCCGTCCCGGGCCTGCACCGTGAAGGTGTACTGAGTGGACGGACTGAGGCCGGTGACGGTCGCCGTGGTGCCAGTCACCGTTGTGGCGACAGCAGATCCGTTGAACACGTCATAAGACACCACGCCGGTGTTGTCGGTGGAGGCCGACCAACTCAGGGAAACCGTCACGGAGTCCTTGCCCGTCACGGCCAGATTCGTTGGTGCGGTGGGAGGTTGCGTGTCGGCGGAGGGGTCGTTGGTGGTGACGCTGACTGGTGCGCTGGCAGCCGAGGAGGTGCCATGGGTGTCCTTGGCCTTCACGGTGAAGGTGTAGGACGTCTTCGGCGTCAGGCCGGTGATCTGTGCGGTGGTGCCGGTGACCGACACAGCCAGCGCGGAGCCGTTGTAGACGTCGTAGCCGGCGATGGGCAGATCCCCTGGTGTGGCGGCATTCCAGGCCAGCAGCACGGTCCTGGTGGTCTTGGCGGTGGAGTGCAGGTTGGTCGGCGCACCCGGTGGCGCGTCAGCCGTTCCGTCGCACTTGCTGTCGTTGACGCGGCAGTTCTGCGGGCTGCCGGAGCCGCTGACCGTGAACGTCAGGCTGTACGGCTCGGTGGTGGCATGGGCCTTCACCACAGTGTTGTAGTACGCCGGTGTCGCCACCACATGGGTGCCGGTCTGCGTCACGGTGCCGTTCTGGCCGTTGCTGACCGTGGTCCCGCTGGGCAGGTCGAAGGCCAGCGACCACAACTTGAGATCGGTGTCGGAGTTGTTGGCCACCACGTACTTCCCGGTGGACCCGGACTGCGAGTACTGCGCCGTCACCGCGGCTGTCACCGGCGGCGGGGTCGTTCCGCCCGACCCGTCGCAGTTGACGCCGTTGAGCAGGCAGTTGGCCGGGGAGACGGCCGAGCTGAGCGAGAACGACAGGCTGTACGGCTCGGTGCTGCCATGGGCGGCAACGGTGTTGATGTAGTACGCGGGGGTGGCCGTCACGTGGGTGCCGGTCTGGGTGAGGGTGCCGTTCTGCGGGCTGCTCGCGGTGACGCCGGCGGGCAGGTCGAAGCTGATCGACCAGCCGGTGATCGCCGCGGCCGTCGAGTTGGCCACGACGTACTTGCCGCCGCCCGCCGACGCGGTGAACGTGGCGGTCAGGCCGGTGGTCGCGGCCGCTTCGGGGGCGAGGGCGACCGCCGCGCCCAACGTGAACAGGGTTGCCGAGAGCAGTGCAAGCTTGCGCATGGTGCTCCTACGGTCCGGGTGGCGGCCCGTGCTGAACAGTAAAGTGGCCTAGACCACTGCGTCAACGGAGCGGCTGCAGCCGAACGGGTGTTCCCGGGCGGGCCTGGGCCAGCAGGGGCAACGACTCGGCGGTCACTACGCCGATCACCGGATAGCCGCCGGTCACCGGGTGATCGGCGAGGAACAGCACCGGCCGCCCGTTGGCCGGCACCTGGACCGATCCGGTGACCACGCCCTCACTGGGCAGCTCACGCGACTCGAAGGCGGCGGCCCGGCGCAGCGCGTCGCCGTCCAGCCGCAGCCCGACCCGGTTGCTCTGCTGGGAAACCGTCCACCGGCCGGCCGCCAGCTGCCCGGCCGGATCGTCGAACCAGTCCTCACGCGGGCCGAGCAGCACCGGCACCACCAGCTCGGCCGGGGCGACCGTCGGCGACAGCACGTCGGCGCCGACCGGCAGCCCGCACGGCTCACCGAGCGGAAGGATATCGTTGGCGCGCAACGGATCCGGCCCGATGCCGGAGAGAATGTCGGTGGCCCGGCTGGACATCTGCGGCGGCACGTCGATGCCGCCGGAAACCGCTATGTAGCAACGAAGTCCGCCGGTCGGGGCACCAAGGGTCAGGACGTCGCCGGCGCGCAGGTGCACCGGGGCATGGGAGTCAGCGAGGTGATCGCCGACGGACACCAGGATGCTCGGCCCGGTCACCGCGACGGTGCAGGAACAGTTGGCGCGCAACTGAATCCGACCCAGCAGCGCCTCGATGCCGGCGGCCGAACCGGGATTGCCGACAAGCCGGTTGGCCAGGGTCAGCGCCGGCACGTCCAGCGCGCCCGAGGGCGGCACGCCCAGATGTGCGTGGCCGGGCCGGCCGAGGTCCTGGATCAGTGCCTGCGGGCCGGTGCGCACCACGGTCAGCGAGCGGCTCACCCGGCCACCTCGAACCGAACATGATCACCCGGGGCCAGCAGCGCCGGCTCGGAACGCTTGGCGTCGAACAGGATCGCGGTCGTACG
Organism: Kutzneria sp. CA-103260; assembly: GCF_018263855.1. Lineage (GTDB taxonomy): Bacteria > Actinomycetota > Actinomycetes > Mycobacteriales > Pseudonocardiaceae > Kutzneria. The sequence continues at coordinate 9,097,862 of NZ_CP073318.1, forward strand.
GCCGATCAGCCGCCAGCCGCCCGGCGAGGACGTCGGGTACGCGCCGGTGAATTCCCCAGCGATGCCAACCGATCCGGCCGGCACCTTGGTCCGCGGGTTGTCCAACCTGGCCTGCCGCAACGGTTCCGGCAGCCCGACCAGGTAGCCGAAGCCCGGCGCGAAGCCGCAGAACGCCACCGTGTACTCCGCGCCGCAGTGCAGCGCGACGACCTCGTCGACACTCAACCCGGCGGTCTCCGCGACCAGCGGCAGGTCCGGACCGTCGTACAAGATCGGCAGCCGGACCTGGCGCGGCGTGCGGTCCGGCGGATGCGACAGGTCGGCTGCCTCTATGACGGCCCGCGCCTTGGCCAAGCCGTCCGAACCAGGCCGCACCTCGACCAGCACGGTGGTGGCCGCCGGCACGAGCTCGACGACCTCAGGCAGGTCGGCGACCAGCAGCGCGCCGTGCAGCGCCTCCACCTCGGCCAGCGAGTCCAGCTCGACCAGCATCGCGTGCCGGCCACACCGCCGCAGCCGCACGTGTCAGCCGACGACGCGTTCGAGCTGGGCCGAGACGTGCGGCTGGAGCGGCTCGCCGACCATCGCCCGCTCCTCCACGTAGGCCAGGTCGCCGTTGTTGACCAGCCCGTACAGGCGCTTGGCCGCGGTGACCTCCTTGGCCGTGGAGGTGCGCATCACGATGTCGGTGGCCAGCTCCCACGAGGTCTGCGACAGCGGCGTGCCGTAGTAGATCTCCACGACCCCGGTTGCGTGCGTGAGCAGCACCTCGATGGTGTCGTCGGCCTGTGGCCGCCAGAAGCCCGACTCGCGAGCCGCTGGCCGGATCACCTTGCCGTGCTCGTCCAGCAGCCAGGACCGGGCCTCGTAGGTGAGGAACGGCCGGCCGTCGTGGGCGAAGGTGATCTGCTGGCCGAAGCGGAACGGGCCCTCGATCGTCGGGTAGACGATCTGGCCCTCGCCGCGCCACACGCCGACCAGCGGCAGCAGCGCCAGGCAGGCGTCGTTGAGGTTCGGGCCCAGCCGCAGATTGGCGGTGTCGCCCGGGATCGGCAGGTCGTCGAACTGCGGCAGGTTGCGGTCGCGCGTCGACTCCGCGCGCTGCTCGGCGGCGCGGACCGCGGCGTCACCGCTGCCGAACTCAGGCTTCGTCATGACTCAGCGGTGGTCCTGCAGCAGGCGGTACACCACGTACACCGAGAACCAGGCGATGGCCACGCAGACCAGCACCATCAGGAGGGTGAAGAAGAGTTCCACCGGGTCAGAATACGGCGAGAGGCCCCAGCCAGCAGAGGCTGGGGCCCCTCTCACGCCGTGTTTCAGGCCACCGCGACCTGGAGCTGGTGCAGCCCCGGACCGTCGGCGGTCACCTGGGCCTCGCCGGTGCCGCTGCGGTGCAGCGCGCGCACCGTCCAGGCGCCCGGCGCCGCGAAGAAGCGGAAGTCACCCTGCTCGGAGGAGACGACCTCGGCGGTGAACTCGCCGGTCGAGTCCAACAGCCGCACGAACGCCCCGCCGACCGGCTGGCCGCCCGCGGAGACCGTGCCGGACAGCACGACCTCCTTGCCCGGGTCGATGTTGGCCGGCAGCGCCGCGCCCTGCTCCGGAGCCCCACACCCTGCTGCGGTCATGGTCAGTCCTTTCCAGTGCCGAGCTCGACCGGCACGCCGACCAGCGAGCCGTATTCGGTCCAGGAGCCGTCGTAGTTCTTCACGTCCGCGTGGCCGAGCAGCTCGCGCAGCACGAACCAGGTGTGCGAGGAGCGCTCGCCGATGCGGCAGTAGGCGATGGTGGCCTTGGAGCCGTCCAGGCCGGCCTCGCCGTAGATCTCGCGCAGCTCGTCGTCGGAGCGGAAGGTGCCGTCCTCGTTCGCGGCCTTGCTCCACGGCACGTTGATCGCGCTCGGGATGTGGCCGGCCCGCTGGGCCTGCTCCTGCGGGAGGTGGGCCGGCGCGAGCAGCTTGCCGCTGAACTCGTCGGGCGAGCGCACGTCGACCAGGTTCTTGGTGCTGATCGCGGCCACGGCCTCGTCACGGAAGGCCCGCAGCGACAGGTCCTGCTCCTGGGCCTTGTAGTCGGTGGCCGGGCGGCTCACCTCGTCCTTGACCAGCGGGCGGCCGTCCAGCTCCCACTTCTTGCGGCCGCCGTCGAGCAGCTGCACCTTGTCGTGGCCGTACAGCTTGAAGTACCAGTACGCGTAGGCGGCGAACCAGTTGTTGTTGCCGCCGTAGAGCACGACCTGGCTGTCGTTGCCGATGCCCTTGGCCGACAGCAGCTTCTCGAAGCCCTCCCGGTCCACGAAGTCCCGGCGCACCGGGTCCTGCAGGTCGGTCTTCCAGTCGACCTTGACGGCGCCGGGGATGTGGCCGCCGTCGTAGGCGCTGGTGTCCTCGTCCACCTCCACGAACACCACGCCCGGGGTCTCGAGGTTGTCCTCGGCCCACTGCGCCGAGACCAGCACGTTCTCGCGACTCATCGATCGGCTCCTTCGCCGGGTTGGGGTTTGACTGACTTACTTGCCGGTGGCCGGCGCGAACCGGCGGATGACCAGGTACATCTCGCAGCCGAGGCAGAAGGCGAAGGCGGCGTTGAGGAACGCGGCGACCAGGGCCAGCGCGGTCGCCACGGTGCCCAGGACGGTCAGGCCGGACAGGTATCCGAGCGTGCCGACCAGGGCGAAGACGAAGCCGACGGTTTGCGCGAACTGCGGCGGGGCCGCGTCCTCGCGCTCGTCGGTGGGACCCAGCCGTGGCGCGACGAAACGTCGGTAGAGCAGGCCGTACGGGGCGTGCTGGAGCCCGAGGAAGCCGCCGATGGCGAAGACGATGGTCTGCAGCGCGAGCAGCGGCCACCAACCGGTGGCCAGCACGACCGCGAGCACGACCGTCGTGATCCAGGCGCCGAAGCGCGGACCTCGGGGATCGATCTGGGGTGCGGACATGGAAAGACCTCCTGACCTGGGGGACCTGCGGACACGACGGGTCCAGCGGGACGTCAGGCGTCGGGCCTGGGACGTCCGGTCAGAAAGTCCGACACAGGCTGCTGCGCACGCGGCAGAGATCCACCGCGCGTCGCTTCGTCAGCAGCTGGGCCATACGGCGGAGAGTACCCGCCGATCCCTGCTCGTGGGAGGGTCGTCCACCAGATGGAACAGTGTTCTTGGCGCCGCCTTCGGCGTCGCGGCTCGGCCCCCCGGGTAGCCGGTGTCTCGCCCTTGCCGGATTTAGCCCGCCGCATCCGGCTCGGATGCGGTGCGCGTCGGGTGGCGGCGGGCGAAATCCGGCAACCGTGCGAAACACCGGCGGGGCCTCGCGCTCTCTGGTGCTGGCGTCCGGGCCAGCTGATGGTGGCGTCAGGCCAGGTGCGGGCGCAGGGCCTCGACCAGGACGTCCCGCTTGGGCACGCCGCCGACCTGCTGGTCATGCCTGCCGATACGGTCACCCTGTGCTACCGACTTCAGGGCCCGAAAGGCCGCCATGGTCACGTGACGCTGCCTGGGCCGCAGAGGTCGGCAAGCACATCGACCCGGACGCCACTGACCCGCGCACTCACGTCACCACCGGAGTTTTGGTGGACGACGACGGCCACCGGTTCGACGAGCCACTGGTCAGCGGCGAAAACAGCGAGTGGTTTGTCAAAGCCGACACCTACCTGCGTGAACACCTGCAGGCGCCGGCTGTGCGCAACCCTCGGCTGGCGGCTGTGCCCTCTGCCAGCCATGTTGAGGTCCATGCGGCGATGATCATGCGCGAGCGCGGCCTCACCCATGCCACCCTCGTGATCAATAACGACAGGATCTGCCGCGGGGTCCTCGGCTGCCCCCCGCGCGGTGGCCGCTGTCTTGCCCGAAGGTTGCTCACTCACCGTATGGACGCGGGGTGCCAAGGTACCCTCAGAGCTCGAAGGGAGGCAGCGAGCATGATTCTCAGCGCGGTGCACGATGGCCAGTGGAAGCACGCCAGCACGCCTGACGAGATTGAGTCGCTCCTGCACGAACTGGTCTACCGGGCCGACCCGCGCCATCCGAGCGACGTGGTGCTCGCGGACACGCCCTTTGACGACGCTTCCGTGGATTACCCGGCTCAGCTGTTCCGGGTGAGTGCCAACCCGGAGGCCGGGATGGCGGCGCTGCTGTGGTTCCTCAACTCAGCCGATGCCGAGCTGTGGGTGTCCTACAACCCGCAGCCACCGCTGGAGGACCCGTGGCTGGCCAGCGACGTTGACACCGCCCGTTACCACGATCGTTTCACTGCGATTCCGCTGAGCCAGGCGCATACCGCGCTGAAGCAGTTCGTGACCAGTGGCGGGCAACGACCGGCGAACGTCCAGTGGGTGACAGGCGACTACTACGGCCGCATCACTCAGGCCTTGACTCCGGCCTCGCCGGTGCACGCCGCCTGAGTCTGGAGCGCGACTGGCCTGAGTCAGGCCAGGTGGGGGCGGAGAGCCTCGGCCAGGACGTCCCGCTTGGGCACGCCGCCGACCCGCAGCAGCTCGGCGCCGTCCGGGGTGAAGGCCACGGTGGTCGGGGTGCGCAGCACCTTCAGCGAGGTGGCGACCTCGGGCAGGTCGGTGAGGTCCAGCTCGCGGTGCTCCAGGCCGTCGGTCTTCGAGGCCAGGTCGGAGAGGAGCACCCGGGTGTGCCGGCACGGGGCGCAGAACGTGGTGGACAGCTGGACCAGCGTCACCGGGGAGGCGGGGTCGATCAGGTCCCGGACCTGCGCCGGCAGGTCGGCGACCGGCTTGCGGTGCTGCACGCGTCCATCCCGTCCGCGGAGCAGGAAACCCAGGACGGTGGCGGCGGCCAGCACCGCGAGCAACACCCACAGCCCGGTCATCCCAGTCCGCTCCTCCCGCTGCCCAGCTGCACGTTGGTGGCCTTGCCGCTCACCGAGAAGGCGTTGCTGTCCACCCCGACCTTGGTCGGCACCACCGTGAACGGCAGCGCCTTGCCCAGGTCCAGCTCGGTGGACAGGGCGGCGAAGATCGGCTGCTGCAAGGTGTCCGGCACCTTCAACGTCGTGACCCCGTCCACCAATTCCAGCCGGGTCGGCTGGACCTGGATCTTCGTGCCGGACAGGCCGAGCAGGCCGTAGGCGTTGATCTTCAGCGGATGGCCGGCGACGGTGATGTTGAACGACAGCCGCACGCCGATGCTGGTGTCGGTGTAGGGGCTGGTGGTGGGGGTGGGCGTCGGCGTGGGGGTCGGGGTGTCGTAGAGCGTGTCCGGCGGGGTGGGGCCGATGGTCAGGTTGGACACCCCGAGCGCCTGGCCGACGTCGGTGGCGTTGAACGCCCGGTTCACGTCGGCGGCGCTGATCTGGACCTGGCCCTCGACCTGGCTGATCAGCACCGAGTGGGCCGAGCCGGAGACCAGCTCGGACAGCGGCACCTTCACGTCGTACAGGTGGGCCTTGACCTGGAGGTCACGCAGCGTGTCGCCGATCGGGATGCCGTTGGCCTCGATCTCGATGTCCTGGTAGTCGCCGCGGGCGGCCTGCAGCATGAACGGGAAGCCGTGGATGGTCACCGACGGGTCGTCGGTCAGCTTCAGCTCGGTGCGCATCTTCTTGGACACCTGGTACTCGCCGATCGCGGCGAAGGCGAAGTCGGCGGCCACCAGCATCGCGGCCAGCACCAGCAGCACCGCGACCAGGATCTTCCACCGTCGGCCGCGCCGCGGCCGGGTAGTGGTGGTCATCGCCGATATCTCCCCACCTGTGTTAATTCGTGTGACGCGCGTGTTTCGGCTGCCCTCGGGGCTGGTCACGACCGGTATTGTCCCGGACATCCGCAGGCAACGGGGCCTGGCCACCGTACGCCGATTATCCCGCCCGCCGGTGGCCAGGCCGCGGCGCGCGAGAGGAGGCGGCTTGCCCATGGGTGTCGATCTGCTGCTGTTGACCGGGGATCCGGACCCGTCGTCGGTGCTGCCGGCGCTGTCCCTGCTGCCACACGTGGTGCGGCCGCTGGCGCCGGAGGTCTCGGCGCTGCTCGAGGCCGGCCCGCACGACGCGGTGCTCGTCGACGCGCGTGGCGACCTGGCCGGGGCCCGGTCGCTGTGCCGGCTGCTGTCCAGCAGCGGTGTCGAGGTGCCGGTTGTGGCCATTGTCACCGAGGGCGGCCTGGTCGCCGTCACCGCGGACTGGGGCGTGGACGAGATCCTGCTGCCCACCGCCGGCCCGGCCGAGGTGGACGCCCGGCTGCGGTTGGTCGGCTCCCGCCGCAAGACCGACCAGCCCGGCACGGCCGGCGCGATCCAGCTCGGCGAGCTGGTCATCGACGACGCCACCTACACCGCCCGCCTCAAGGGCCGCCCGCTCGAGCTCACCTACAAGGAGTTCGAGCTGCTCAAGTACCTGGCCCAGCACGCGGGCCGGGTGTTCACCCGGGCCCAGCTGCTCCAGGAGGTCTGGGGCTACGACTTCTTCGGCGGCACCCGCACGGTGGACGTGCACGTGCGGCGGCTGCGGGCCAAGCTCGGCCCCGAGCACGAGCTGATGATCGGCACCGTGCGCAACGTGGGCTACAAGTTCGTCCGCCCGTCCCGGCCGGGCGCCCGCACCGGCGGCCACATGGACCACGACGCGCACGACGATTCGGAGTCCGACGCCTTCGCCGCGCTGGCCAAGCAGTTCCGCTGACCGCTAGCGTCGGGTGTTGTGGCTGAGCTGACTGGGCGGGACCGGCTGACCGCGGTCGAAGTGGACGGGGTGGCCGGCATCTTCGAGGCGGCCCGCCTGGCCGACGAGCGGACCGGCGCCGGTGACCTGCCGTCGTTCGTCGCCCAGCCGGGCACGCACGTGCTCGCCGAGGACAACGGGCGGCTGGTCGGCTACGCCCATCTCGACACCGTCGGCGACTCCTTCGGCCACCTGGTCGGGGAGACGCTGGTGCACCCCGCCGCCCGCGACCGCGGCGTCGGTACGCAGCTGGTGGAGCGGCTGCTGACGCTGGCCGGGGACCGGTCGGCGCGGCTGTGGTCGCACGGGGACCACCCGGCGGCCGCCGCCATTGCCGCCAAGCTGGGCCTGCACCGGGTCCGTGAGCTGCGCCGGATGCGCTGGATGACCGGCGACGTGCCGCAGCCGCAGTTGCGCGAGGGCGTGCGGATCCGCACCTTCGTGCCCGGTCAGGACGAGGCGGCGGTGGTTGCCGTCAACCACCGGGCCTTCTCCTGGCATCCCGAGCAGGGCGCGCTCACGGTCGAGGACTTGGTCGCCACCGAGCAGGAGGACTGGTTCGACCCGGCCGGCTTCTTCCTCGCCGTGGACGCTTCGGACCGGCTGCTCGGATTCCACTGGACGAAAGTCCACGCCGGCCCGCCCGAGGCGATTGGCGAGGTTTACGTAGTAGGGGTGGATCCGGACGCGCAGGGCGGCGGGCTGGGCAAGGCCCTGACCGTGATCGGGATGGAGCATCTGCGCGCGGCGGGACTACGCAGCGTGATGCTCTATGTGGAGTCCGACAACGCACCCGCGGTGGCGGTCTACAGCAAGCTGGGATTCACTGTCTGGGACGCGGACGTGCAGTACGGGCGCTGATCCCGCGTTACGCTGCGCTGCGTCACGAACTCTCATCAACCGGGTCACGCTGGGGTCGCGATACCACCCTATCGGAGTAGTTGTCGTCACTTCGTGTGCCCTGTTCACCTTTCGTTCACCTACCCAAGGGCTGTCGTCCACTCGGGCTGCCTACGGTCGGCAAACGAGCGACGGGACCCGTCGCGCTCGAAGTCGAGTCTCCAAACGGAGGATCCAGGTGAACATGAAGCGGCACGGCGTCGCGCTGGGCATCATGGCGGCAGGCGCCCTCCTGCTCACCGCCTGTGGCAGCGACAACAACACCGGCGCGACGGGTGGCTCCACCAACACCAGCTCCAGCTCCTCGGCCCCCAAGGTCGACTGCTCGGGCAAGAAGACGCTCAAGGCCAGCGGCTCCACCGCGCAGAAGAACGCGATGGACCTGTTCGTCAAGGCGTACAACGACGCGTGCGACGGCAACGACGTCAACTACACGGCCAACGGCTCCGGCGCCGGCATCTCGGACTTCACCGGCAAGCAGACCGACTTCGCCGGCTCCGACTCCGCGCTGGACCCGAAGAAGGGCGAGCCGGACAAGGCGGCGCAGGCCTGCGGCAGCCCGGCCTGGGACCTGCCGACCGTCTTCGGCCCGATCACCGTGGTCTACAACGTGAAGGGCGTGTCCGACCTCAACCTGGACGCCGCCACCACCGCCAAGATCTTCGACGGTGAGATCAAGACCTGGAACGACGACGCGATCAAGAAGCTGAACCCGAGCGCGACGCTGCCCAGCACCGCGATCAGCGTGGTCTACCGGTCCGACCAGTCCGGCACCACCGACAACTTCCAGCAGTACCTGACCAACGCGGGCGGCTGGACCAAGGGCGCCGGCAAGACCTTCAACGGCGGCGTGGGCTCCGGCGCGTCCGGCAACCCGGCCGTGGCCACCGCGCTCGGCCAGACCGACGGCGGCATCGCCTACGTCGAGTGGTCCTTCGCGCAGGCCAACAAGCTGAACATCGCCTCCATCGCCACCACCGCCGGCGGCACCCCGGTCAAGGTCAGCGCGGACAGCGTCGGCAAGGCCATCTCCAGCGCCGCCTTCAAGAACCCGGGCAGCAACGACCTGTCGCTGGACCTGAGCTCGATCCACAAGACCACCGCGGCCGGGGCCTACCCGATCGTGCTGGCCACCTACGAGGTCGTCTGCTCGAAGTACGCGGACGCGGCCACCGGCAAGGCGGTCAAGGCCTTCCTGACCACCGCCATCAACCAGGGGCAGGCCCAGCTGGCCACCAACGGCTACGCGCCGCTGCCCGACTCGCTGAAGACCAAGCTGGCCGCGGCCATCGACGCCATCAGCTGACCGCAGCACCCAGATGAGCGACACCCGACCGACGCGCGTCCGCCCCGATCGTCCAGAGCCCGCTCTGGACGATCGGGGCGGTAGCCGCATGATTGGTGCCATGACCTCCGACAGCGGTCAACCAGGTGCCCGGACCGCGGCCGTGCGCCGCCCGGGCGACACGATCTTCCGCACGCTGACCACCGGCGCCGGCCTCGCGATCGTGATCGCGATCGCGCTGATCGGGATCTTCCTGCTGATCAAGGCAGTCCCGTCGCTGCTGGTCAACAAGGACAACTTCCTCACCAGCGCCAACTTCGTCACCCTCGACCCGAACAACCTGATGTTCGGCATCAGGGACCTGCTCATCGTGACGGTGCTGACCTCGCTGGTGGCGCTGATCATCGCCATGCCGGTCTCGCTGGGCATCGCGCTGTTCCTCACCCAGTACGCGCCGGCTCGGCTGAGCCGCCCGTTCGCCTACGTCGTGGACCTGCTGGCGGCCGTGCCGTCGATCGTCTACGGCCTGTGGGGCATCCTCGTGCTCGGCCCGGCCCTGGAGCCGTTCGAGACCTGGCTCAACGCCACCTTCGGCTGGTTCCCGCTGTTCGCCAAGGGCAACATCCCGCTGGCCGGCGCCGGCACCATCTTCACCGTCGGCGTGGTGCTGGCGGTGATGCTGCTGCCGATCATCACCTCGGTCAGCCGCGAGGTGTTCCGGCAGACCCCGGTGATGCAGATCGAGGGCGCGCTGGCGCTGGGGGCCACCAAGTGGGAGGTCATCCGGACCACGGTGCTCCCGTTCGGCCGCAGCGGCTACATCGCCGCCTCCATGCTCGGCCTCGGCCGCGCGCTCGGTGAGACGGTGGCCGTGCTGCTCATCCTGCACGCCTCGCCCACCCCGTCCGGGGTGAGCCTGTTCGACGGCGGCTACACGTTCGCGTCCAAGATCGCTTCGGCCGCGTCCGAGTTCAGCCAGCCGCTGCCCACCGGCGCCTACATCGCGGCCGGCCTGGTGCTGTTCATCCTGACCTTCTTGGTCAACGCGCTGGCCCGGTCCATCGCGGGCGGGAAGGCGGCGAAATGACCACCACCGAGTCCACTCTGGACCGTCCGGCCAGCCCGCCGGCGTTCCAGCCCGTGAGCGGCGCCCGCAAGTTCAAGAACATGACCGCCACCGTGCTGGTGGGGCTGGCCTTCCTGGTCGCGCTGGTGCCGCTGGTGTGGCTGCTGATCACCGTGATCCTGCGCGGCTACCAGGCCCTGCTGTCGGCCGACTGGTGGACGCACTCGCTCAAGGGCGTGCTGCCCAAGGAGTTTGACGGCGGCGCGTACCACGCGATCATCGGCACCCTGCTGCAGACGCTGGTGTGCGCGGTGATCGCGGTGCCGATCGGCGTGCTGGCCGCGATCTACCTCGTGGAGTACGGCCGGGGCCGGCTGGCCCGGCTCACCACGTTCATGGTGGACATCCTCTCCGGTGTGCCCTCCATCGTGGCGGCGCTGTTCATCTTCGCGCTGTGGATCGGCACCATCGGGCTGGGCCAGAGCGCGTTCGCCGTGTCGCTGGCCCTGGTGCTGCTGATGCTGCCGGTGGTCGTGCGGTCCACCGAGGAGATGCTGCGGCTGGTGCCGCAGGAACTGCGCGAGGCCTCGTACGCGCTGGGCGTGCCCAAGTGGAAGACCATCGTGCGGATCGTGCTGCCCACGGCGCTGTCCGGCGTGGTCACCGGCGTGATGCTGGCGATGGCCAGGGTGATGGGCGAGACCGCGCCGGTGCTGGTGCTGGTCGGCTACTCGAAGTCGATCAACTTCAACATCTTCGACGGCAACATGACCTCGCTGCCGCTGCTGATCTACAACGAGCTGAACAACCCCAACCCCGCGGGCCAGCTGCGGGTGTGGGGGGCGGCGCTGACCCTGATCATCCTGATCATGCTGTTCAATCTCGTGGCCGCCCTCGTGTCGCGGTTCTCGGCCATCAAGACGAAGTGAGCTGACAAATGGCCAAGCGGATCGACGTCAAGGACCTGAACATCTTCTACGGCAAGTTCCACGCCGTGGACGGGGTGGCGCTCGCGGTGCCGCCGCGCAGCGTGACCGCCTTCATCGGTCCTTCGGGTTGCGGCAAGTCCACCGTGCTGCGCTCGCTGAACCGGATGCACGAGGTCACCCCCGGCGCTCGCGTCGAGGGCAAGGTGCTGCTGGACGGCGAGGACATCTACGCGTCCACTGTGGACCCGGTCGAGGTGCGCCGCACCATCGGCATGGTGTTCCAGCGGCCCAACCCGTTCCCCACCATGTCCATTCGGGACAACGTGGTGGCCGGGCTGCGGCTGGGCGGGGTGCGCAACAAGAAGCAGCTCGACGAGGTGGCCGAGCGCTCGCTGCGCGGGGCCAACCTCTGGGCCGAGGTCGCCGACCGCCTGGACAAGCCCGGCGGCAGCCTCTCCGGCGGCCAGCAGCAGCGTCTGTGCATCGCCCGCGCCATCGCCGTGCAGCCCGACGTGCTGCTGATGGACGAGCCCTGCTCCGCGCTGGACCCGATCTCCACGCTGGCCATCGAGGACCTGATCGGCGAGCTGAAGAAGGACTACACGATCGTCATCGTCACCCACAACATGCAGCAGGCGGCCCGGGTCAGCGACCAGACCGCCTTCTTCAACCTGGCCGGCGTCGGCCAGCCCGGGCGGCTGATCGAGATCGACGACACCGAGAAGATCTTCTCCAACCCCGGCCAGCAGGCGACCGAGGACTACATCTCCGGCCGCTTCGGCTGATCGTCCACATGCGACAGCGGCCCCGCCGGATCTCTCCGGCGGGGCCGCTGTTCTTGTTGTGGTGTCTACAGGTCGTCGGCGCCGCTGGAGTAGCCGGGCATGCGGCCGGTGACCACGAAGACGGTCCGCTTGGCCACCGAGACGGCGTGGTCGCCGAAGCGCTCGTAGAACCGGCCCAGCAGGGTGATGTCCACGGCCGAGGGCACGCCGTGACCCCACTCCTTGTCCATGATCACCGAGAACAGGTGCCGGTGCAGGTCGTCCATGGCGTCGTCCTCGTTGTCGAGGCGACGGGCCAGGTCGACATCCTGGGTGCGGATCACCTGCTCCGCCTTGCGGGCCAGGTCGACGGCGATCCGGCCCATTTCGGCGAAGTAGCCCCGCACCTCCTCGGGCAGCACGGCCGCCGGGTGCCGGCGGCGGGCCGCCTTGGCCACGTGCAGCGCCAGATCGCCCATCCGCTCCAGGCTTTCCGCTGCGTGGATGACCGACAGCACCGTGCGCAGGTCGGTGGCGACGGGAGCCTGTAGCGCCAGCAGCGCGTAGGCGTCCTCCTCGCACTTGGCCCGCGCGTCGTCGATCTTCTGGTCGCCGCTGATCACTCGCTCGGCGATGCCGAGATCCGCGTCCAGCAACGCCTTGGTCGCCTGCTCCATGGCGTCGCCGACCAAACCGCACATGCTCGCCAGCTGGTCAGCGAGCTCGCCGAGCTGGTCGTGGTAAGCCTCACGCATGGCCGACAGCCTACGTGCACGGGGTCGCGCCGACGGCATCGCCGGATGAACCGGACGTGAACCACGGGCGACGAACCGGCATCGTCACTGGCAGGAGCCGTCGGCGCCACTGATCGTGGACACGTCGGTCGCCTGCTGGCTGTTCTGCGAGGCCTGCGGCGTCGCGACATTGCCGTCGAACTCAGGCCCGATCACCAGCTGCACCGCGCCGGCCAGCGACGAGTCCTCGACCAGCTTCGAACCCGGCACGGCGGCGGCCAGCGTGCGCGCCTGCGCTTCCCGGCCCGGGGCGTAGCGGACGGCGGTCTTGTCGATCGGGTTCGCCGCCTTGTCCAGCGACACAACCTGGAAACCCAGGTGCCCCAAGGCAGTCGAGGTGTTGGTGGGCAGCTCGCCCTTGCCGGTGCCGTTGATCACCTGGATCTTCATCGACTTCGGGTCGACCAGCGGACCGCTGCCGGCCGCGCCCTCCGACGGCAGCGGCGTGCCGTTGATCACCGCGGTGAACAAGGACTTCATGGCCTCCGGCGTGCCACCCACCGGGACGCTGGTGAACACCACCTGGTCCGGGCCGACGCCCTGCACCGACTGGGCCAGCGAGGACAGCTGGTCCACGCCGACGTTGTCGCCGGAGGCGTTCTTGGACACCGCGCTCAGCAGGCTGTTGAGCTTGGTCGGGTCGAGCAGCACCTGGTTCTGCACCGCCGAGCGCAGCAGCGCGCCCATCAGCCGCTGCTGCCGCTGGATCTGGCCCAGGTCCGGCGACGCGTCACCGGAAACGTTGCGCGCCTGCAGGATCTTCACCGCGGTGTCGCCGTCGATCGGCTGCGGCCCGGTGCCGGACAGCAGCGTGCCCAACTGCCCGTCCTGCAACGGTTGTTTCACGCACAGCTCGACGTTGCCGATGGCGTTGACGATGCCCTTGAGGCCGTCCGAGCTCATCGTCATGAAATGGTTGATCAGCAGCCCGGAGACCTTCTGCACGTCCTGCGTGACGCACTGCGGGCCGCCCGCGGCCAGCGCGCCGGCCAGACTGGCCGGGCCGCACGGCGGCTGGCTGAGCTGCAGGCCGCTGGGGAAGGACACGAACACGATCCGCTTGCGGTCGGCCGGCACGTGCGCCACCAGCACGATGTTCGAGCCGGCGAACAGGAAGTTGTCGGCGCCTCGCTGCTTGTCGGCGGCCTGGATCGCCGACGAGCTGGTGTCCAGCGCGTCCACCTGCTTGATGTCCGCGCCGCTCCACTGCTTGACCGAGCCCCAGGCGATGCCGCAGACGATCAGCACTATCGCGGCGGCGGCGATGGCCACCACTTTGATCACCAACCCGATCATGCGGCGCTTCTCGCGGGCCCGCTCGATCTCGGCCGGATCCATGTCGAACTCGGGATCGTCCTCGACCGGCTCCTCGGCCGAGGCCGGCGGCTCCTGCGGAACCCCGTCCTCGGTGTCGATCCACGGCATGTACTTCTTCTGCCGGTTGCGCCGCTTGGCCTCTTCGATGGCCATCTCGTCGTGCACCGCGGAGAAGCGCGCCAGCGTCTGGTCCACCTTGCGGCGGCGCTGCACCTCCTCGCCGATCGGCTCCATCTCCGTGGTCAGCGCGGCCAGCTCGATGTCCTCGCGGCGCTCCGGCAGCGGCGGCGCCTCGGGCTCGTCGACGTCCGCGTCGAGCAGCTGCTCCTCCGACGGCTCCGCCAGGCCCGCCTCGGGCTCCAGTCGCGTCCGCAGGCTGTCCTGCGACGGGGACCGGGGCGGCGCCGGCGGGCGGCCGTTGGGCGGCAGCACCGGGCGCGGGCCGCTGCTCTCGCCCGGCCGGTCCATGACCGGACGGGGACCGGAGGCCTCACCGGGCCGTGGTGGCATCGGGCGGCGGCCCGAGGACTCGCCCGGGCGCGGGGCGCCGTTGGGCGCTCCGTTCGGTGCTCCATTGGGACCAGGCGCGCCGTTGGGGGGCGGTACGACCGGACGGCGGCCAGTGGCTTCGCCGGGCGGTGGCACGGGCGGGCGACCGCCCGGCGGCATCGGCCGGCGCATGTTGGACAGGCTCGACTCGCCCGGGCGCGGCCCAGCCGGCGGCATCTGGCGGCGCCCAGTGGCCTCACCGGGGGGCGGCACGGCCGCGCGGCGGCCCGTGGACTCTCCCGGCGGCGTGATGGCGGCGCGGCGGCCCGTGGACTCCCCGGGCGGGGGCGTAACCATGGCGCGGCGGCCCGTGGCCTCAGCGGGCGGTGTGACGGCCGCGCGGCGGCCCGTGGACTCCCCCGGCGGCGGCACGGCCGCGCGGCGTCCAGGGGCCTCTCCAGGGCCCGCGAGGCGGCCCGCGGCATCACCGCGGCGGAGCGTGGTGGTCTCGTCGTCGTCATCGTCGTCCAGCGGCGGCGGCACGGCCGCGCGGCGGCCGGTCGACTCTCCTGGCGGCGTGACGGCGGCGCGGCGGCCGGTGGACTCCCCAGGGCGCGTGCCGGCTACCGGGCCCGGCTCACGCAGGGCCCGTCGACCGGTCGGCTGGTCGTTCTGCGGCACGACCGGGTGCTGACCGGAAACTTGACCCGTTCCGGGGTTGGACCGTCCAGCCCGCGACGTGGGCGGAACGGGCGGCTCGGCCGGCGCCGCCCGGCGACGGCCACTCGGCTGCGAAGGCGGCGGCTCGGCCGCCGGCGGGGTCGGCCGGGGCAGGTTCGGGCGCGAGCCCGTGTGCCGCTGGACCAGGTCGGACACACTCAGGCCACCGGAGGCCTCCATCGACCTGCGTCGACGGCCGCGGCGCCCGGTCGGCTCCTCGTCGGGGTCCGGGGCGCCGTCGGGACCAGTGCCGCCGAAGCGGGGATCGTCGGGCACCCAGGCTCCCTTCCGGCTCACGGCCCATACGGGCTGTTCATCACGAGTTGACGTCAGTGCGGCCACAGTGGTTGCACATCGCGGCGCGGCACCCAGCGCACGCGATAGTACGGACGACCGCTAGTTCTAGCGACAGGCAGCCGGAATTCTGACACGGTTCGTACTCGAAACCGCCCACCGCGTTAGGCCGAATGGGCACTTGAGCTGGGTGAGGTTGCTGTCAGTAGTGCTCGGCGACCCGAACGTCGGCGATCGCCCGGCGGCCCGAGGCCGGACCGGCCAGCCGCACCCGACCGTTCTCGCGGTAGGCGACGGCGTTGCGCCCCGACTGCTTGGCCGAGTAGAGCAGGCTGTCGGCCTGCAGCAGCTGGTGCTCGGCCCCGTTCTCGCAGCTGCCGCCCTCCTCGTGGGCGACGCCGACGCTGACCGTCACCCGCAAGCCAGGGGCCATCGCCGACCAGTCGTGCCGCTCCACCCGGTCCCGCGCCGCCTCGGCGATCTCCACCGCCCGCGCCTGCTCGGTTTCCGGCAGCACCAGCACGAACTCCTCGCCGCCGTAGCGGGCGCAGAACGCCGGCTCCGGCAGCTCCACCTGCAGAAGTTCCACGACTTGTTGGAGGACCCGGTCCCCTACGAGGTGCCCGTAGCGATCGTTGACCTGCTTGAACCAGTCCAGGTCGACCAGCGCCACCGCCAGCGCGCCGGCCTGGTCCGCCAGCATCGCCACCAGCCTCTGGTCCAGGTAGCGGCGGTTGTAGCTGGCTGTGAGGCTGTCCCTGATGCTCTGCTCGTGAGCCTCGGCGTGCTCGCGGCGCAGCCGGTCCACCTCGCGGCGCAGCTGCTCCGGCACCGCCGGGACGTGGCCGTCGCCGTCCTGGTAGATCAGGTCGAGCGCGGACCGCAGGTGGTCGTAGGCCTCGCGCCACTGGCCGCGGGAGGCGAGCAGGCCCGCGAGCTTCTCGTGCAGGTTCACCAGTCCGCCGTCGGCCTGCTGGCCGTCCGGTTCCTCAGAGACGTCGGGCTGTGATGACGCGGTCACCGCGCTCACCTCCTCACGAAGGTGGTGTCGTCCCCGCGGCGGCGCGGCTTGAGATCCGACACCCTGGCCGGGCCTCATTTCCCTCTACTGGCTGACCGAGCCGTGGCCCAAAACGCTGACCCTGAGTAACACGGATGGGCGTATGTGAGTACCGTCACTGGGCCGGACAGGGGGCGAAGCTGTACGCCCGGCCACCGTCGACCACGACCCGCTGCGAGCCGATCTGCGTGCCCACCACCGAGTTGCCCTGACGGATGGTGAGCGTCACCGCCACCACATAGACCTGTCCGCTGGGTCGTTTGTCCGAGCCCGGCGGCGACCATCCGGACTCCGCCCGCAGCGTGGGCAGCGCCGGCGTGATCGTGATCGTCACCCCGTTCAGGTCGCACACCCGATCCGCGAACGCCGGCACCTGGGTCGCGGTCAGGAACTTCTGCTCCTGCTGCACGCCCTGCGCCGCCGCCGTGTCCAGCTCGTTGAAGTACGCCGTCACCAGCCCCGGATCCGGCGACGGCTGGGCCGTGCCGGCCACCGAGCACCCCGTCAGCGCCAGGCAGCCGGTCAGTGCCAGGATCAGCCTTCCGTCCGCCACCTCAGCCCGCCCCTTCCGGTGTCGCTTGCCGGCTTCGTCAGCCGCCCGAGTGCATCATCTCGGCGCCCGCCGGCACGCTCGCGTCCTCCGGGTCGTCCAGCCAGCCCTCCGGCAGCACCACCTTCGCCGCCGAGCCCTGCCGACCCCTCGGCCCCTCCGCGTCCGCCGGGAACGGCACCTCGTGGTCCAGCTGGCCGATCAGGTCGTCCAGCTCCTGCAGGCTCGACACCATCGCGAACCCCCGGCGCACCGTCGAGCCCACCGGGAAGCCGTGCAGGTACCAGGCCATGTGCTTGCGCAGGTCGCGCAGGCCCTTGTGCTCGTCGTAGTGGTCCGTCAACAGCTCCGCGTGGCGGCGCAGCACCTGGGCCACTTCACCCAGCGTCGGGCCCTTCGGCAGCGGCTCACCCCGGAACGCCGCCTGCAGCTCCCCGAACAGCCAGGGGCGGCCCAGGCAGCCCCGGCCCACCACCACCCCGTCGCAGCCCGTCGCCGCCACCATGTCCAGCGCGTCCTGGGCCTTGAAGATGTCGCCGTTGCCCAGCACCGGGATGGTCGTGACCGTCTCCTTCAGGCGGGCGATCGCCGACCAGTCCGCCTTGCCCGAGTACCGCTGCGAGGCCGTCCGGGCATGCAGCGCAACCGCTTGCGCCCCCTCCGCCTCCGCGATCCGGCCCGCGTCCAGGTACGTCAGGTTCTCGTCGTCGATGCCGATGCGGAACTTCACCGTCACCGGAATCCCCGCCGGCTCCGCCGCCCGCACCGCCGCCGCCACGATGTCCCCGAACAGCCGCCGCTTGTACGGCAGCGCCGCGCCCCCGCCCTTGCGTGTCACCTTCGGCACCGGACAGCCGAAGTTCATGTCCACGTGGTCGGCCAGATCCTCGTCCACGATCATCTGCACGGCCTTGCCCATGGTCACCGGATCCACCCCGTACAGCTGGAGCGAGCGGGGCTGCTCGTCCGGGTGGAAGGTGATCATGTGCATGGTGGTGGCGTCGCGCTCCACCAGCGCCCGGCTGGTGATCATCTCGCAGACGTACAGGCCCGCCCCGTACTGCCGGCACAGCTGCCGGAAGGCGGTGTTGGTGATCCCCGCCATCGGCGCGAGCACCACCGGCGGGTCGACCGTATGGGGTCCGATCCGCAGGGATGGAGTCGTCATGGCAGGCACGCACCTAGGTTAACCGGCGACACGCGTCACCTCGGTGCGGCGACCGGCTGCTCGGCAGATCCACGACGCAATCTTCGGCAGATCCACGATGCCAATTTCGGCAGATCCACGACGCTACCTTCGGCAGATCCACGACACACCGGTATCATCGGGTGGTGCCCGGAACTCGCGAGTACCTACCACGTCGAGCCGCTGACCTGGTCGAGGAGGCGCTCGCGGACACGCGTGTCGTCATCATCAACGGAGCACGTCAGACGGGCAAGAGCACGCTTGCCGAGTTGTGCCTGCGTGGCCGTCCGGACAGTGTGCGGCGATATTTGGACGATCCTCGGACCAGGGCCTCGGCCGTCGCCGATCCGGTGGCGTTTCTGGACTCCTGCGGCACGATGCTCATCGATGAGGTCCAGCGTGTTCCCGAGCTGTGGTTGACGATCAAGCACATCGTTGACCGCGACCCTCGCCCAGGGCGATTCCTGCTGACCGGTTCGGCGCGTCTGCTCGGCTTGAGCGAACTCCCCGATGCCCTACCCGGACGTTCGGAGACGATCGAACTCTTCCCGCTTTCGCAGGGTGAGATCAACGACGAGCCCGACGGTTTTGTCGATGCCGCGTTCACCCATGGCACGCGACTTCAGGCAAAGCCCTCGGAACTGCGTCGTCGCGACTATCTGACTCTCGTGTCCTGCGGCGGGTATCCCGAAGCTGTTCGTCGTACGTCCCCCCGGCGGCGTACCCAGTTCTTCAGGTCGTACCTCGATGACATCATGAGTCGGGATGTCCATCAGGTTGCGGACATCCAGCGTGTCTCCGACATGCGGCGCCTCATCGGAACGCTGGCCGCGCAGTCCGGCGGACTGCTCAACTACAACCGCCTGGCATCGGACTTGGCGCTTCCCGCGTCGACTGTCCGTGACTACGTGGGACTCCTCGAACTGATCTATCTGATCCGGTTGATTCCGGCATGGGCGCCCAACGCGACAGCTCGGGCCGTCGCCACACCGAAACTGGTGTTCAACGATGTCGGCCTGGCTGCCCACCTGGTCTCCGGAGTCACCAACGACGCCACAACAGGCGGACTCGTCGAGACGTTCGTCATGGGCGAACTCGCGCGTCAGATCACCTGGAGCCAGACGATGCCCCGCCTGTACCACTATCGGGACCGCGATGGCTACGAGGTCGACGCGGTGCTGGAGGACAACGCGGGGCGGGTGATCGCCATCGAGGTCAAGGCCGCTGAGACCGTTCGCACCGACGACTTTCGCTCCCTTCGACTTCTCCAGCGACGTCTCGGCGACCGCTTCCGTGCTGGCTTTGTCCTCTACTGCGGAGACCAACAACTCCCCTTCGGTGAGAACCTCGCCTGCCTCCCGATCAGTGCGCTGTGGACCGCGTCGGACGAGTGAGTCGGCTCAGCTGCTCACGAGTTGACCCGCTGGAGCGTGAGTTGCCAGCGGGTTGACTTCGGGCAGCCGAAGTTCATGTCGATGTCCACGATCATCTGCACGGCCTTGCCCATGGTCACCGGATCCACTCCGTACAGCTACTGCGACCTGGACCGCTCGTCCGGGTGGAACGTGATCATGTGCATGGTGGTCGCGTCCCGCAGGGGTCTTGAGACCCTGTTCCGGGCAGTGGCCTGCCTCGACGTATATCCCGTCAGCGACTGGCAGTGGCCACCTGACCGCGATCGGCCCCCGGAACGGCGCAGGCGGGTGTAAGGACATGGTCGACGCCATCGAGCGGCTGTCCGGCTGGTCATTGGTCGCCGCTATCGGTGTTTTGTTGTTCGGGGTCCACATGCTGGTGCGCTTGGTGATCTCCAAGCGGCCGCCGCGGCAGGGTGATGACGTAATCATCCGAGTACTGCCGCCCCGCATCGAGATCCGGTACCGCGGCCCCGATCAGGATGAGGCTGAGTCAGCGAAGTCGGTGAGTACTTCGTAGGTCTCCTCGTCGAAGGCGACCAGGCGGATGAGGTCGACCTTGGTCGGGGTGGCGGAGAGGGTGGCGCGGGCGATGCGGGCGGCGGGGCGGGCGGGGTAGCCGTAGAGGCCGGTGGCGATGGCGGGGAAGGCGATGCTGCGCACGCCGAGGGAGTCGGCTACTTCGAGGGAGCGGCGGTAGCAGGAGGCGAGGATGTCGGCTTCGCCGTAGGCGCCGCCGTCCCAGACGGGGCCGACGGTGTGGATGACGTGTCGGACGGGCGGGTCGAGGTCGAAGGCCGGGGTGGCCATGGCGTCGCCGGGGTCGCAAGGGCCGATGGCGCCGCCGGCGGCGGCTAGGCGCGGACCGGCGGCGCGGTGGATGGCGCCGTCGACGCCACCGCCGCCGAGCAGCGACTCGTTGGCGGCGGTGACGATGGCGTCGACACGTTCCTGGGTGATGTCCCCGAGCACAACCTCGATCACGGCCATGACCGAATCTTGGTGGCAGCGGGGCAACCCTGGCAGCGGCTACGCCGAGGGCGGAACCTTGCCGGCGAAAAGGATCAGCGCTTCGCGAGGAGGGACAGCCCGCGGCCTCACGCTGTGCAGCTCAATATGGCCACGGCCTCGTCAACGGTAAACAGCCCCCACCCGATCCCTGGGGTGGCGTCCCAGGCCCATCCTATCGCCGCTCGCGGCACGTGGATCTTGGCGGCGGTGTTGCTGTGGACAGACGGCATGGCCAGGCGGGGGCTGTGGACAGAGGCGTCAGCCGAGGTCGCGGGACAGGAGGTCCTCTTCGGTTTCGCGGCGGACCAGCAGGCGGGCGACGCCGTCGTGGACGGAGACGACGGGTGGGCGGCCGACCATGTTGTAGTTGGAGGCGAGGGAGTGGTGGTAGGCGCCGGTGCACGGCACGGCGAGGAGGTCGCCGGCGCGGAGGTCGGAAGGCAGCACGACGTCCTCGGCCAGGACGTCGCCGGCTTCGCAGTGGCGGCCGACGACGGTGACGGGATGGCCGGTGGGAGAGAAGCGGCGGCCGACGGGGCGGACGGAGTAGCGGGCGCCGTAGAGGGAAGGCCGGGGGTTGTCGCTCATGCCGCCATCGACGGCGACGAAGGTGCGAGAGACGCCGTGCTTGACGGTGACGACCCGGTAGAGGGTGACGCCGGCGGAGCCGACGATGGCCCGGCCGGGCTCGATGGTGAGGCGGGGCAAGGGAAGTCGGTGTGAGGAGCACTCGAAGTTGACGGCGCGGAGGATGCGGTCGGCGTAGCCCTGGAGGTCGAAGGAGGAGTCGCCGCACCGGTACGGCACGGCGTGGCCACCGCCGAGGTCGAGCTGCGAGAGGGTGAGCCCGAAGCGAGAGTGCACGGCGGCCATGAGTCCGACCATGAGCCGGGCGGCCTCCTCGAAGGAAGCGACCCGCGAAACCTGGGAGCCGATGTGGCAGTGCAGCCCGACGAGCCGGAGGCTGGGCTGGGCCAGCACGCGGGCGACGGCCTCCAGGGCGGCGCCGGAACGCAGCGAGAAGCCGAACTTCTGGTCCTCGACGCCGGTGGCGATGGCCTTGTGGGTGTGCCCGTCGACGCCGGGGGTGACACGGACGAGGACGTTCTGGGGATAGCGGGCCAGGGCGCCGAGCTGCTCGATCTCGTCGAGGGAGTCGACGACGATCCGGTCGACGCCGTAGGCGATGGCGGCCTTGAGGTCCTCGGGGGTCTTCACGTTGCCATGGAAGAGGATACGGGAAGCGGGGAAGTCGACGGAGCGGGCGACGGCGAGTTCGCCGGCCGAGCAGACGTCGAGCGAGAGGCCCTCCTCGGCGATCCAGCGCAGCACGCCGCGGCTGGTCATCGACTTGCCGGCGTACGCGATCTCGACGTCGGGCAGCGCGGACCGGTACTCGCGGCAGTGCTGCCGGACGGTCAGCTCGTCGAGCAGGTAGGCCGGGGTGCCGAAACGGGCGGCCAGCTGGGTGAGCGGCACCCCGCCGAGCAGCAGGTCCCCGTCGGTGCCGTGGCACACGGACCGCGGCCAGATCCCGGGTTCCAGCTGCCCGCGCAGCGACTCACCCAGCGTGGGTATCAGCTCGGCGAGGGTCATCGTGTCCTCCCACGTGATCGGTCCGTCGACTCCAAGAACACTCCCGAAACCGCAGGTGGGCAGGGTTGTGTACGCGGTCATGACGGCCCGGGCGGCCACGTTGTCGCGATGGTGACGCCCGGGTGGCCCCGAGCACATAGTTGACACTGACTAGTCAGACATGGATAGTTAGAACTGACCAATTGGAGTGACGGTGAAACGACGCAAGGTGTCCAACCCGCTGGCGCTGGCCGTGCTGGCGGAGTTGTTCGCGGAGCCCATGCATCCCTACGAGATGGGACGGCGGCTCAAGGAACACGGCAAGGACCGGGACATCAAGTACAACCGAGGCTCGCTCTACATGGTTGTGGAGCAGCTGACCAAGGCGGGTTTCATCGCCGAGCACGAGACGGTCCGCGACACCCAGCGCCCGGAGCGCACGATCTACGCGATCACCGACGCCGGGCGGACCGAGCTGTACGACTGGATGCGCGAGCTGGTGGCGACGCCGGTGCACGAGTACCCCAGCTTCGGGGTGGCGCTGTCGCTGCTGGTCGTGCTGCCGCCGGAGGAGACGGTCCAGCTCCTCGGACGACGGCTGGAAGCGCTGACGGCCGAGGTCGCCGAGATCGGCGACACCATCCGGCAGAACACCGAGCAGGGCCTGGACTGGTGGTTCCTGATCGAGGAGGAGTACCGCCTCGCGATGCGCGAGGCGGAGCGCGGCTACGTCGCGAGCCTGGCCGAACGGCTGGCCGGCCCCGACTACCACCGCATGTGGCACGAATTCTTCAGGGGGAGAACATGAAAGCACTGATCATCGGGAGCGGCGTCACCGGACCGGTGACGGCCCTGGCGCTGCGCAAGGCCGGCATCGAGTCGGAGGTCTTCGAGGCGTACCAGACGAGTCCGGACGACGTCGGCGGCTGGTTGATGATCGCGCCGAACGGCGTCAACGCGCTGGGCGTGGTCGGCCTGGCCGAGCCGGTGCGCGGCATCGGCCGGCCCAACCGCCGCATGGTGATGACCGACGGCCGCGGCAAGCGGTTCGCCGCCATCGACGAGCTCGACGACAACAACCCGAGTCAGCTGGTGTTGCGGCCGGACCTCTACCGGGTGCTGGCCGGGCGCGCGGCGGCGGCCGGCATCAAGATCCACCACGGCCGGCGGCTGGTCGACGCCACCGAGACCGCGGACGGCGTCACCGCGCACTTCGCCGATGGCAGCAGCGTCACCGGCGACATCCTGATCGGCGCGGACGGCGTCCACTCGGCGGTCCGCAAGCTGATCGACCCGAACGCGCCGGCCCCGCGCTACACCGGACTGCTGGGCTTCGGCGGGCAGGTGCCGGGCAACGACCTCGGCCTTGGCCGGGACGAGTTCTACTTCGCCCAGGGTAAGCGAGGTTTCCTCGGCTACAGCCTCACCGAGGACGGCGACACCGGCTGGTTCACCAACGTGCCCAGCGCGGAGCCGATCGCCGGGCCCGAGGCGCGCCGCATCGGGGCGGCGGAGTGGCTGCGCCGCATGCGTGAGCTCTACGGCGACGACCACCCGGCCCGCGAGATCCTGGCCGCGGCCACGCCGGACACCATGTTGGTGTTGGGGGCGATGCACATCATGCCCAGCGCGCCCCGCTGGCACACCGACCGCATGGTGATCGTCGGTGACGCCGCGCACGTGCCGTCCAACAGCACCGGGCAGGGCGCGTCGATGTCCATCGAGAGCGCGGTCGAGCTGGCCCGCTGCCTGCGCGATCTGCCGGTGCCGCAAGCGTTCGCGGTGTTCGAGAAGCTGCGCCGGCCGCGGGTGGAGAAGGTCGCCGAGTACGGCGAGCGCAACAACCAGGACAAGGTGAACGGCCGCATCAGCCAGGCGGTCACCAGTGTGCTGGCACCGGTCGCGATGAAGCTGTTCATGAAGCCGGAGAAGATGTTCGGCTGGCTGCACCGCTACGAGATCGACTGGGACGCCGAAGTCATCGCCTAGACCAGGCCTCCCGAACCGAGCCTCCCGAACCGCGGCCTGAGCCGGTGTCCGAATCCGCGGCGCCGAATCGGAACACACCAATCGTCTTCAGGGCGTGACCACGCGCGCCCACCGGAAGGAATCCACCATGAGCGACAACGACATCATCGGCAGCGCCCCGACCGTTCCGGTGGAGCGCATCCTGGTCGACCACGACGCCACCAAGCGTCTGGGGAACTGGACCAGCGCCGGCATCTTCGAGATCAAGGCCCGGGCGGCGCAGGTCGTGGTGGATCTGCGGTCACCGGACATCCCCGACTCGGTCGAGGTGCGACTGGACATGCAGCGGTCAATGGTCAAGCTGCTGGTCCCGGAGGACGCGACCATCGACCAATGGGGCCTCGACTGGGAGGGCAGGGGCAAGGTCAAGGACAGTCAGGCTCCCACCGGCCCGACCTCGCGTGTGATCCGGCTCGTCGGCGCCTCCCGCAACAGCGAGGTTCGCGTTCGCCGCGGCGGCCTCGCCATAGTCGCCGCGATGGTCAGCCGTGACTACATCGACGACGTGCGCCGGGCCCACAAAGAGGGCCGGCTCCCCACTGTCGACGACCCCACCCGCGACCCCTACGGCAAGGTCTCCTGAGCCGCGAGTTGGGGCGCGCCGGCCGGAAACCGGCGCGCCCCAACAAAAGCTAGCCCCGTTCCACCAGGTGCCCGACCACGTCCGGACCCGGGTGCGCGTGCCCGGAGCCGTCGCGGCGGGTGTCCACCTCGGGCAGTTCCACCGAGGAGCCGGTGTCGGTCGAACCGGCCGGCCGCTGGCCGACCCAGGCCAGGCGCAAAGCGTTCTCGCCCTTGAGGAAACGGTGAGTCCGCACGCCGCCGGTGGCGCGGCCCTTGGCCGGGTACTCGGTGAACGGCGTGACCTTCACGGTGTTGCCGGTGGCGGTGACGACCATGGGCTCGCCGTGCTCCTCGTCGTCGGTGCGCACGGCCCCGAAGAACACGGTGTGCGCGTCGGCGGCGAGCTTGATGCCGGCCATGCCGCCGCCCTTGAGGCCCTGCGGCCGGACCAGCGAGGCCTCGTAGCGCAGCAGCGAGGAGTCGCTGGACACGAACACCAGGGTCTCGCTGCCGTCAGCCAGCCAGGTGGCGCCGACCAGCTCGTCGCCGTCCTTGAGGGTGATCACCTCGAACTCGTCCGACCGCACCGGCCACTCCGGCGAGCACACCTTCACCACGCCCTGCCGGGTGCCGACGGCCAGCCCTGGGGACTCGGTGTCGGACAGCGGCGCGATGGTGATGACGCGTTCGCCCTTGTCCAGCGGCACCAGCTCGCTGGCGGCCATGCCGCCGCTCAGCGACACGGTGCCCACCTGCTCGGGCAGCACCGGCAGCGGCAGCACGTCGGTCTTGAACGCCCGGCCCTTGCTGGTGACCACCAGGATCTGCCCACGGGCGGTGGTGTGCACGACGGCGGCCACGGCGTCGTTGCGGGCCCGGCCGTTGCGGCGGCGGGCCTCCGACGCCTCCTCCGACTCGGCGGCGGTGCGGGCCACCAGGCCGGTCGCGGACAGCAGCACCTGGCACGGGTCGTCGGCTACCTCCAGCGGCCCGGCCGGCTTGGACGCGGCCAGCACTTCCTTGAGGTCGCCGTCGATCAGCGCGGTCCGGCGCTCCCAGGTCAGGTCCTTGGTCACCTTGGACAGCTCGGTGGACACGACCTTGCGCAGCACCGCCGGGTCGTCGAGGATCTTGGCCAGCTCGGCGATCTCGCCGGTCAGCTTGTCCTGTTCGGACTCCAGCTCGATCTTGTCGTACTTGGTCAGCCGGCGCAGCGGCGTGTCCAGGATGTAGGTGGCCTGGATCTCGGACAGCTTGAACTGCTTCATCAGGCCGTCGCGGGCGGCCTGGGCGTTGTCGCTGTTGCGGATCAGCCGGATCACCTTGTCGATGTCCAGCAACGCCTTCAGCAGGCCCTCGACCAGGTGCAGCCGCTCCTCGCGCTTGCGCTTGCGGTAGCGGGTGCGCCGGGTGACGACCTCGTAGCGGTGCTTGAGGAACACCTCCAGCAGCGCCTTGAGGCCCAGCGTCTGCGGCTGGCCGTCCACCAGCACCAGGTTGTTGATGCCGAAGGACTGCTCCAGCGGGGTCAGCCGGTACAGGTCGGCCAGCAGCGCCTGCGGGTTCACGCCGACCTTGCACTCGATCACCAGCCGGGTGCCGTTCTCCCGGTCGGTCAGGTCCTTCACGTCGGCGATGCCGGTGAGGCGCTTGGACTTCGTCACCTCGTCGGTGATCTTCTCGATGATCTTCTCCGGCCCGACGCCGTAGGGCAGCTCGGTCACGGTGATCGCCTGCCGGCCCCGCGAGCCCTCCAGCGGACCGGTCTCGGCCCGGGCCCGCATCCGCACCACGCCGCGGCCGGTCTCGTAGGCCTTGCGCACCTCGTCCAGGCCCAGCAGCATGCCGCCGGTCGGCAGGTCAGGCCCCGGCACGAACTCCATCAGCTTGTCCAGCGACGCGTCCGGGTGGTTGATCAGCCACCGGGCCGCCGCCACGACCTCGCCCAGGTTGTGCGGGATCATGTTGGTGGCCATGCCCACCGCGATCCCGGACGTGCCGTTGACCAGCAGGTTGGGGAACGCCGCCGGCAGCACCGACGGCTCCTCCAGCGAACCGTCGTAGTTGGGCCGGAAGTCGACCGTCTCCTCGCCCAGCTCGCCGACCAGCAGCATGGCCTCGTTGGACATGCGCGCCTCGGTGTATCGCGAGGCGGCCGGGCCGTCGTCCGGGGAACCGAAGTTGCCGTGCCCGTCGATCAGCGGCGCGTTCAGCGAGAAGTCCTGGGCCATGCGGACCATGGCGTCGTAGATGGCCAGATCGCCGTGCGGATGGTACTTGCCCATGCAGTTGTGCACGACGAAGCCTTCGGTCACGAAGGCGTGTTCCTCGCTGCCGACCTGGATGTCGTAAGTCGTGTCGGAGTCCACCGGCTCGACCGACTCGACCGTGAGGAAGGAGAAACCGGTGAGCTCGTCGAGCCGGCCGGCCAGCGGTGAGCCGATCCGACGCAGCTTGTCCAGCCAACCATCGGTCCGCGCGCGGCCCAGCGAGAAATACCGCTCGGCGAGAGTGTTGCCGTGCCGGTCCTTGCCGTACCTGACCGGCACGCCGGTCGTGCTGTGCAGCGAGGCGCGGAACGCGACACTTTCGGTGTCACGGAACCAGCCGCCGCCGGCATGCGCCGCGGAGAACTCGGCTGTCACCGCTCGATACGGCAACCGGTCGTTGCCCTGCTTGCCGTTGTAGCGGTAGGCGATCTCGGTCAGCCGCCACAGGTCGTCGTGCTTGTAGCCGATCTTCGACCAGCGCTGCAGGAACCGGGCGAGCACGGCGGCGTCGCCGCCCGAGACCGACAGACCGAACACCGTCTTGTGCCCGCTCGGCTTCGCCTGGGACCAATGGTGGCCGTGGATCCCCATGTCAGCCAGCATCGAGTAGACCTGACGGATCAGCTGCTCGCTGGTGCTGACGTAGACGATCTCCCGGTTGCGCTTGCGCACGTAGCCGTCGCCGTCGTACAGCCCGGCCAGGAACGGCGCCCACTGCGACCGGTCCGCGAGCACGCTCGCCGGCACGGACTTGCTGTCGCTGAGCGGAGTCGTGGCATCGAGCAGGCCGTCGTGCCGGGCGAAGGTGAGGATGTGCTGGTCCCGGTGCCGCGGGTTCTTCGCCACCCGCTTGCCCCGCGAGACGTTCAGGCCGGCCTCGATCGCCCAGCCATGGGCGACGTCGATCGGCTCCGGATCACACATGTGGATCCGCACGCGACCGTCCGCCTCACGGGCGCGGTCCACCGGGAAGCCCTCGGCGACGAGCAGACCGAGCACGTAGCTGTACGTGTCGCCGCCGGTGGGCTCGTTCGCCGTCCGGCCGCGCCCGTAGCCGAGCGTCTGCCGACCGGACAGATCCCGGGCGTCCGTCCACTCGACGGTCAGGTCATCGGCGACGGTGCGGAAGCGCTGGCCGGGCGTGACAACCATGCTGTGCCCGTTGGACCACGTGATCCGGACCAGCTCTGAGGTCGGGTTCTCGTAGGCGGCGACCACGGGCACCGGAACGCCGGCGGCGTCCAGCACCAGCTCGCCGACCTCGATGTCCTCGATGCGGCGCAACCCCGTCGGCGTGGACACGAGGGTGCCACGAACGAAGCAGTCGCCGACGACACGTGAGGACTTCACGTATGCGTGCGTGGGGCGATATCCCTGCTCGTGCATCGAGTACAGGATCCGGCGGTGCACCGGCTTGAGGCCGTCCCGCGCGTCGGGCAGCGCCCGGGAGTGTATGACCGAGTAGGCGTACTCCAGGTAGGAGTCCTCGATCTCCGTCGTCACCGGGGTGTCCAGCACGGAGGCGCCCGCGCGGTCGAAGGCCGACGGGTCCACCTTGGTCACGGAGCCCTTGCTGCGGCGTGCCATGTCTTGCCTGTTCTCCTACTCCGGAAGGAAGCGGACCGGTCAGATGTCGATCGCGGACTGGTCGACGCGGGCGGCCGACTCCACCAGCCAGTTGCGGCGGGGCTCCACCTTCTCGCCCATCAGCAGTTCCAGCGTCTGCTCGGCGGCCTCGACGTCGCTGAGCGTGATCCGGCGCACCGAGCGGGTGGCCGGGTTCATGGTGGTGTGCCACAGCTCGTCGGCGTCCATCTCACCGAGGCCCTTGAACCGGGGCACCGGGGTGACCACCTGCTTGCCGGCCTTCTCCAGCGCGGCCAGCTTGGTCTCCATCTCCCGCTGGGTGAAGGTGAAGATGGTCTCCGAGTTGCGGCCCTTGGTGGTGAGCTTGTGCAGCGGCGGCATCGCGGCGTACAGCCGGCCGTCCTCGATCACCGGCCGCATGTACTTGGCGAACAGGGTGATCAGCAGGGTCCGGATGTGCGAGCCGTCGACGTCGGCGTCGGCCATCAGGATCACCCGGCCGTAGCGCATCGCGGCCAGGTCGAAGGTGCGCCCGGTGCCGGCCCCGAGCACCTGCACGATGGAGGCGATCTCGGCGTTGCGCAGGGTGTCGGCCAGGTTGGCCTTCTGCACGTTGAGGATCTTGCCCCGCAGCGGCAGCAGCGCCTGGTACTCGGAGACGCGGGCCATCCGGGCCGAGCCCAGCGCGGAGTCGCCCTCCACCAGGAACAGCTCGCTGCGGGAGACGCCGGTGGTGCGGCAGTCGACCAGCTTCGGCGGCATGGCCGCGCCCTCGAGCGCGGTCTTGCGCCGGGCGGCGTCCTTCTGCTGCTTCTGGGTCAGCCGCACCCGCGCGGCGTCGACCACCTTCTGCAGCACGGTCTTGGCCTCGGTCTTGGTGCGACGGTCCTCGCTCCACGCCTTCACGTGCCGCTCGACCACGCCCTGGATCACCTTGGTGATGCCGGCGGTGGACAGCTCGTCCTTGGTCTGCGAGGTGAACTGCGGCTCCGGGATGCGCACGTGGATGACGGCGGTCATGCCCTCCAGCACGTCCTCCAGCGTGGGCATGTCCTCCTTGGGCTTCAACAGCCCGCGGGTCTTGGAGATCGCGTCCTGCACGGCCTTGGTCACGGCCCGGTCGAAGCCCCGGCGGTGGGTGCCGCCGTGCATGTTGCGGATGGTGTTGGTGAAGCACTCCACGGTGCGCTCGTAGCCGG
Source organism: Kutzneria sp. CA-103260 (assembly GCF_018263855.1). GTDB lineage: Bacteria > Actinomycetota > Actinomycetes > Mycobacteriales > Pseudonocardiaceae > Kutzneria. The sequence goes on from NZ_CP073318.1 coordinate 9,127,548, forward strand.
TGCCCCAGCGCAGCGCCACCTCGACCTCGGCGCGACGCTCCACTTTGGACCGCATCACGCCGTTCTCGTCGGCGGCGTTCTCGAAGTAGGTGCCCTCGCCGTTGACCAGCAGGGTGCCGGAGACCGGCTTCTCGCCCGACGGCGTCAGGAAGTCCACCATGTCGGACAGGCCGTGCGGGTAGTGGAACGACTCCTCGGCGATCGAGCCCTCGGTGGCGTCCCGCAGCACGTAGGTCACGCCCGGCACCAGGAACGCGGTGTTGCGCAGCTTGGCCTTCACGGCCTCGCGGTCCAGCGCGGCGCCGTTCTCGAAGTAGCGCGCGTCGTACCAGTACCGGATCGAGGTGCCGCTGGACTCGCCGCGCTTCATCTTGCCGGTCAGCTGGAGGCCGGACTGCTGGGTGAACTTGGCCTTCGGCCCGGGCGCGTCGAACACGCCGGGCACGCCGTGCGCGAAGGACATCTGGTGCACCTTGCCCTGCTGCTTCACCGTGACGTCGAACCGGTGCGACAGGGCGTTGACCGCGGACGCGCCGACGCCGTGCAGGCCGCCGGAGGTCTTGTAGCCGGAGCCGCCGAACTTGCCGCCGGCGTGCAGCCGGGTCAGCACCAGCTCGACGCCGGACAGGCCGGACTTGGCGTGCACCCCGGTCGGGATGCCGCGGCCGTCGTCGTCGACCTGCACGCTGCCGTCGGCGTGCAGGGTGACCACGACGCGGGTGGCGAAGCCGGCGATGCCCTCGTCGGTCGAGTTGTCGACGACCTCGGTGAACAGGTGGTTGATGCCGCGGCTGTCGGTCGACCCGATGTACATGCCGGGTCGTTTGCGGACCGCCTCCAGACCCTCCAGGTGCGTGAGGTCGTCGGCCCCGTAAAGAGTCTCAGCGGTCACAGGGTCTTTCTCCCAGATCGTGTTCAACGGTCGTCCTCGGGCCCGAGGGTAGCCCCCGAGCCCGACACTTCAGCCCGACACTTCAGCCCGGCAGTGCCAGCTCGGCCACCACCGCCCGGTGGTCCGTGCCCGGCAGCAGGTGTTCGCTCGCCGACACCGCGGCCAGGCCGGGACCGTGCAGCACGTGGTCGATCTGCACCAGCGGGAACTGCGCCGGCCAGGTCGGCGCCCAGCCCCGGCCCAGTTCGGCGTGCGTGTCGACCAGCCCGGCCGCGAGCAGCGAGCGCAGCGGCGAGTGATCGACAGTGGCGTTGAAGTCGCCGAGCACGATCACGTCCCGGCCGGCCACGGCCCGCAGCGCCGACATGTCCCGGGCCCAGAGCCCCGGGCCCCCGACAGGATAGTACGTGTGCACCCCGACCACCGGGATCTGATGGCCGGACACGGTCACTGTGACCTGGGTCTGCGGCCAGGTGGTCGGCAGGGACGTGGGTCCGCCGGACACGATCGGCACCCGGGAGAAGATGGAGGTGTCGTTCTCCGGGTGCAGCTCCCGGTAGGGCATGTACTGGGCCATGCCGGCGGCGTCCAGGGCCTTGATCGCCGGCGCGTCCAGCTCCTCGGCGGCCAGCACGTCCAGGTGCTCGTCCTTGGCCATCGACACCAGGGCCAGCGGGTCGACCTGGCCGCGGTGGGTGTTGACGGTGCCGACCCGGATGTGCACGGCGTCGGCCGGAATCAGTGGCCGATCGGGCACGAACCGGGGCACGATCCAGGCGAGCTGGAGCACCAGCAGCGCGGCCGCCGCCACGGTCAGCCAGCGGCCGCGCAGTGCGAGCAGCGTCACCAGCAGGCCGGCGGTGAGCAGTGCGGCGTAGGGCAGCAGCGCGATCGGCACGGCCAGGTAGGTGCCGTCGTCGAAGCCGAAGATCCGGGTGACGGCCAGCACCAGGACACCGGTCAGCAGGACGGCGCAGCTGATCAGCGCCGCCAGACGGCCACGGTTCACCGACCGGCCTCAGTGATCTGGGCGGCCTCGACCGACTCGATGTTGGCCACGGCGAAGTTCCGCTCGTCCGCACGCAGGTAGCACCACGAGTCCAGCCAGTCGCCCAGCAGCTGTTCCGGACGAATCCGGCGAACCGTGCGCTTGCCCTTGCGATCCCGGTATCCGATCACCACGTCCCCCTCGTGGTCGAGGGCGTCCGCGAGCAGCCCCAGTTCGACCTGGCTCAACGTCTGGTTCTGCTCGGCCAGCCGCCGGAACGTCGGGCCGCGCCTGATCGGCACGTGCGGCTCGGCGATCAGCCGGGCGGCCAGCTCTTCGGCGGTGATCCGGGCCTCGGCCGGGTCCGCCGCCGCGCGGTGCTCCGCCGGGCGTTCCACCACGATCTGGCCGGCACGGTCCTCGGCCACCGGCGCGTAGCCGGCCTTTCGCAGCTGTGCCAACACCGTGGCCGGACTGTCCGAACTGGACAGCACCGTCGGCGCGAGCAAGGTGAACCTGGGCAGCCGGTGGGCGATCTCGGCCGCGGTCGCCTCATCGGCCAGCACACAGCAGCGGACCTCGCGGACCCGGATGTGCCCGTGCCGCCGATTCACGTCCTTGATCAGGTACGCCAGCGGCTGCGGCACGTCGCCCAGTTCCCGCAGCAGGTCTTCGGCCCGCCAGCCGGTGTCCAGGGCGGACCGCACGCTGGCCGCGGAAAACCGCCACACCGCACCGGCTTCGCGCACGGCCGCCGCCTCGATCGCCGGCGGCGCCAACCCGGACACGACGGCCGTGAGATCGGATTGCAGGATCACGCCGGCCGCAACCCTGGGCAGCACGGCGTCGATGTCTTCGAACCGGCCGATGAGGTGATCGCCCAGCTCGGTCACCGTGTCGGCGGCGATCGTCCCCAGCAGCTCCGCCTCGCGCACCACGTCGGCGATGTCCTCATCGTCCCGGGACGGGCAGAACCAGTCGATCTCCGCGACGGCGGCCCGCACCGAGAAGCCGCCGGCCGCGGCGGTCAGGAGAGCTCGCCGCACCGGACCGCCCTCGGGTTGATCGCTCTGGGGGCGCGAATGCCAGGCCAAGGCGAGTTGCGCCCACCGCCGGGCCGGGTCGCCGTCTCGCCACCGCGGGTAGTCCGTGGTGGGCGCGAAGCCCGCGTCGACCTCGCCCAGCAGTCCGGCCGTGCCGGCCAGCCCGAGCCACAGCGTGACCACCCCCGGCTCGGCCGACAGCTCGCGGGCCAGCCGGGACAGCTCCCTGGAACCGATGCCACCCTTTCTCAACGCTGTGATCGGTTGGACGGTTGCCCTGTCCAGCAGCGATGTGACGCCGTCGAGCAGCGCTGCCGCGGCAGCTTGGGCGGCTCGGCGCACGGCACCTGCGTCCGTTCGGGCCAACGGCAGCTCGGGGCGGCCGGTCAGGACCGTGCCGTGGCCGGCGTCCAGCGACCAGTGCTGGGCCAGCAGCGGCGGCAGCCGCAGGTCCGTGCCCCAGACCAGGCCCAGTGCCGTGAGCTGGGCCAACACCGGCGGGAACAGCCGCCGGTCCAGCTGGTGCTGCCGGCCGGCGGTGATCGCCTCGCCGGCCACCAACTGGTCCCGGTTCAGCGTCTGGAGCACCGCGACCAGCGAGGACGCACTGGACAGCCGCTGCGCCAACTCGGCGAAGCCACGCGGGGCCGGCTCGACGAGCACGTCCGGGCGCGCCGCCAGCAGCGCGACCAGGGCCGTCTCGCCGAGCCCGGCCAGGTGCTGGTCGAACTCCACCCGGCCAACCTACTTGAGCGCGCCGGTCACCAGATCGAGCCGCCAGTAGCGTTGCAAGGAAAGGAACAGCGCGATCACCGGCAGCACCGACAGCAGCGTGCCGGTGATCACCAGCGAGTACAGCGAGGCCTCGGCAGCCCCGTGCCGCAGCAGGCTGTACAAGCCGACCGTGAGCGGGAACTTGCTGTCGGAGTTCACCATCACGAACGGCAGCAGGAAGTTGTTCCAGATGGCGATGAACTGGAGCAGGAACACGGTGATCAGCCCCGGCCCCATCAGCCGCAGGCCGACGGAGTGGAACAGCTTCCACTCCGAGGCCCCGTCGATCCGGCCGGCCTCCAGCAGCGACTGCGGCACCGAGGACGCGGCGTAGATCCGGCACAGGTAGATGCCGTACGGGTTGAACAGCTGCGGCAGCAGCACCCCGAGATAGCTGTCGGTCAGGCCCACATTGGACAGCAGCAGGTACTGCGGGATGGCCAGCACGATCTGCGGCAGCAGCACGCAGGCCAGGATCACGTTGAACACGACCTTGCGGCCGCGGAACTCGTACAGCGCGATCGCGTAGCCGCAGGCCGCCGACACCAGGGACGCGGCCACCCCGCCGATCAGGGCGTAGCCGAAGCTGTTCAGCATCCACTGCCAGAAGATGCCGCCCTGGTAGGTGGACAGGTCCACGATGTTCTGCCAGATGCCGGCCCCGAACGACGGCAGGTAGGTGGCCGTGGAGAACAGGTCCGTCTTGGACTTGGTGGCGGCGATGAGAATCCACAGCGTCGGCACGATGCAGTAGACCGCGCCGAGGATGAGGGCCGCGGTCGGGAGGATCCTCAGGCGGGCGGTCATCGGTTCACCCTCGACACTGTTCGGGAGGCCACGAACGACACGGCCAGTGCGGCGATGACGAACAGCACCGAGGTGGCGGCCGCCTTGTTCACGTCCGAGTTGACGAACGCGTCCTCGTAGATCTTCATCAGTGGCACCCACGTGGAGGAGACGGCGTTGGACAGCGGCCGCAACGTGTTCGGCTCGTTGAACAGCTGCAGCGAGGCCAGCGCCGTGAACAGCGTGCACATCGCGACGGCCGGCAGCACCAGCGGCACCTTGATGCGCAACGCCATCCGCAGCTCCGAGCAGCCGTCGATGCGGGCCGCCTCGTACAGCTCGGCCGGCAGCGACCGCAGCGCCGTGAAGATGACGATCATGTTGAAGCCGACCGAGCCCCACACCGCCACGTTGGCCACCGAGAAGAACACCGTGGTGGAGCCGAAGAAGTCGATGTGGTCGCCGCCGATCGGGCTGGTCGCCGGCAGGTACATGAAGCCCCACATCAGCGAGGCGATCACCCCCGGCACCGCGTACGGCAGGAAGATCGCCAGCCGGGTGCTGCGGGCGAACCTGACCCGCGGCACGTCCAGCAGCAGCGCGAACAGCAGCGCCAGACCGACCGTGGCCGGGATGAACAGCAGCGCCACCAACAACATCCGCACGATGCTGGACCACAACTCCGGATCGGCCAGCGCCAAGCCGTAGTTGTCGAGCCCGACGAAGACCAGTTTGCTGCTGCCGCCCCCCAGCAGCCCGCCCACGACCTTGCGCGCCTGGAAGCTGAGCACGAGGGCGTAGACGCCGGGCGCCACCACAAAAAGCGTGAGCAGCGCGACTGCCGGGGCGACGAGCAGATAGGGCAGCTTGGCCCGGTTGCGCGCGGCCATCAGCCGACCGTGAAGCCGAGCTTCTTCATATCGGCCACGGTCGCGTTCTGGATGTCGTCCAGCGCCGTGGCGAACGAGGTGTTGTTCTGCAACGCCGCCCCGAACTTGTCGGTGTAGCCGCTGAAGGTCACCGTCACGTCCGGACCCCACATGGAGAAGCTGCGCGAGCTCGGCGCCACCTGCTTGACCAGGTCGTAGAAGTTGGCCTGGTTGGGGAAGAAGGCCGGCGGCGAGGACAGGATCGGCAGCGAGCGCCCGGAGGTGGCCGCCGGGTAGACGTTGATGTTCTGGATCTGGGCGGTCACCGCCTTGTCGTCGGTGTTCAGCCAGGACGCGAACTGCGCGGCCTGCGCGGCGTGCTTGGAGTCGGTGGTCACGGTGGTGGCCGAGCCGCCCCAGATGCCGGTGGTCCTGTCACCCGCGGTCCACGCCGGCAGCGGCGCCACCGCCCACTTGCCCTTGGTGTTGGGGGCGATGCCGCCCAGCTGCGCCGGGGCCCACGCGCCGGAGATCCAGGTGGCGAGCTGGCCCTCGTTCATCTGCTTGTTCCACTGCGGCGAGAACGACGGGTTCTTGGCCACGGTGCCGGCGTTGACCAGGCCCTGCCAGTAGTCGGCGACCTTCTTGGCGGCGGCGCTGTTGATGGCCACCTGCCAGGTCTTGTTGTCCTTGGACGACCACCAGTCCGCGCCGCCCTGCTGCATCAGGCCGGTGATCCAGCCCGGGTCGGCGGCGTCGAAGTTGGTCATCGCCACCTGCGGGGCCTTGGCGTGCAGCTGCTGCGCGGTCTGCGTGAACTCGTCCCAGGTGGTCGGCGGCTTGAGGCCGTACTGGTCGAAGATGTCGGTGCGGTAGAACAACATCAGCGGCGCCACGTCCTGCGGCACGCCGTACACCTTGTCGTCGAACCGGGTCGCCTTGAGCGTGGTGTCGTCGAAGTCCTTGACGGTGTCGCCCGTGTACTGCGTGATGTCGCTGACCACACCGCCGGACACCAGCGCCGGCAGCGACTGGTACTCCACCTTGGCGATGTCCGGGCCGTTGCCGGCCTGGTGGGCGGTGATCATCTTGCTGACCAGTTGGTCGCCGCCGGCCGGATTGGACAGCGTCACGTGGATGTCGGGGTGGGCCTGGTTCCAGATGTCCACCACCTTGTCCATGTTGGGATCCCAGTCCCAGAAGGTCAGGTTCACCTTGCCGTCGGCGGCCGGCTGGTCGCCCCCGCCGCCGCCACAGCCGGTCACAAGCAGAGCGCCGGCGAGTAACGCGCCGGCGAGTCGCCACTGACTCCGCATAGCCCTGTCTCCGCTCACTCTCACTGAACTACCTGTCGGCTCGCCCAGACCAGACCGCGATGGGTCAGCGTGTACACCGCCGGATCCCACAGATCCTCGGTGCGGTGCCCGATCGCGGAGAAGAAGATCCTTCCCGCGCCCCAGTTCCTTGTCCATGCCACCGGCATCGTCGCGGGCTGCTCCGGCGGCCCGAACTCGGTGGTGGCCAGGACCGTGTTCAGCGAATCGCTGAGCATCCAGTACTGCTCGGTGTGCACGGTGAAGTCCGGCAGCCCGGCCACGATCGGATGGTGGGCCTGCTCCCGGTTGACCCGCACCTCGTAGTCCAGGAACTCCGGCGGGTGGTAGAGGAACATGCCGCCGACCATGCGCAGGTAGTCCGGGCTGTCCTGGAAGGTCGCCACGATTCCGCCGTGCCAGCCGGCGAATCCGGTGCCGTCGCGGACCGCGGTGACCAGGCCGTCGCACTGCTGCGGGGTCAGTGTGCCCATGGACCAGCACTGCACGATCAGGTCGGTGGCGCGCAGCCGTTCGGCGTCGGTGTAGACGTCCAGGTCCTCGGCGATGTCCACCTCGAAGCCGGCGTCGGACAGCCCGGGGATGAACATCTCCGTCGCCTCCACCGGGCTGTGCCCCTCCCAGCCGCCGCGGACGATCAGCGCCCGTTTCACCGGCGAGCCGTCCAGTCCGGCACGGTCAGCGGGGTCCGCTGCACGCCGATCCACTGGCGCTTGGTGAAGCCGGGCATCTGGTTCTCCGCGCCGTGCCGGGCATGCGCGTCGTTCACGTGCACCTCGCCGGCCTGCAACTGCTCGGCCACGTCCATGCCGCGGACGATGTCCTGGGAGAACACGGAGTTCATCAGCATGGGGTAGCCGTTGGTCAGGGCGACGGCCTCCTGCTCGGTGTCCACCACGGTCACCGGCACCACCGGGCCGAAGATCTCCTCGCTGAACGCCGGCATCTCCGGCGTGACGTCGGTGAGCACGGTCGGCCGGTAGAACAGGCCGTCGTACTCCGCGCCGGTCAGCACCTTCGCGCCCATGTCGATCGACGGCTGCACGATCTTCTGGTGCACCCGGTCCCGCTGCCGCTCGCTGATCAGCGGGCCGAGGTCGGTGGCCGGATCCATCGGGTCGCCGACCCGCAGCTTCGAGGCCCGGGCGACCAGGGCCTCCAGGTAGGCGTCGGCCACCGCGCGCTGCACGATGTGCCGGCTGGCGCTGATGCAGGTCTGGCCCTGGAACTCGTACGAGGCGATCATCGCGCAGGACGCGGCCAGTTCCACGTCGGCGTCGTCGAGGAGGACAAAAGCGTTGCTGCCGCCCAGTTCCAGCCGGATCGGCCGCAGGTCGACGGCGGCCGCGGCGGCGATCTCCAGGCCCACCTCGCGGGAGCCGGTGAAGTCCATCAGGTCCAGGCCGCGGTGCTCGGCCAGGGGCTTGCCGGCGTCCAGGCCGTCGCCGGTGACCACGTTGAACACGCCGGGCGGGAAGCCGGTCGCGTCGGCCGCCTGGGCCAGCGCGAGGCCGCCGATGAACGGGGTCAGCTCGGCCGGCTTGAGCACGACGGTGTTGCCGAAGGCCAGCGCCGGCGCGACCGCCCGCATGGCCAGGTTCATCGGGTAGTTCCACGGCGTGATCAGACCGACCACGCCCAGCGGCACCGCCCGGGACAACGAGAGCTTGCCCGCCTTGTACGGCTGGAGGATGTCGCCGGCGGTCTGGGTGGCCTGCACGGCCGAGATGGCCAGCTGCCGGATGCTGGTGCCGACCTCGTCCTCGGCCTTGTAGCGGACGCCGCCGGTCTCACGGATGCTCTGCTCGACCAGGTCGTCGTAGTTGGCCTGGAGGTAGTCAGCGAACTTGCGCAGGTAGGCGGCCCGTTCGGCGCCGGCCAGCGCTGCCCAGGCCGGCTGGGCCGCGCGGGCGGCGGCGACGGCCTTGTCGACGTCGGCGGCCGTGCCCAGGGCGTAGGTCCCGATCTGGGCGCCGGTGGCCTTCTCGTACACCGGCGCGGTTCTGCCGGACTCCGCCGCGCAGAAGGATCCACCCACGTACAGCCGACCGTCCGCGACTTTATCCATGTCTTAAGGTAAGTCGCGGATGAACGAGGGGTCAATAGGCTGTTTCGGGGTTTGAGTGTCTCCAAGACCCACAAACCCGCCCTGGAATGTCGCTAACGACCCCAAACCCGGCAGAGGTTTGGGGTCGTTAGCGACGTGTTCCGAAGGGGGTTTGTAGGTCTTGGAGACCCACTTACCCGCCGTTGGCCAGGAAGTGGATCACCGGCAGTGTGGCGGCGCCCAGCGCGACCGCCTCCGGACCCAGCTGACCCAGCTCGATGCGGGTGCGGTTGTGCAGGTAGCTCAGCGAATGCCGCTTGGCGGCGTCCAGCACGGCGTCGAGAATGGTGTGCCCGATGGACAGGCTCACCCAGCCCGACAGCACCACGCAGTCCGGGGTGACCAGGTTGATCAGGTTCGCGATGCCGATGCCCAGGTACTCGGCGGTGGTGGCCAGCGTGTCGGCCGCCGGCCCCGGTCGCTCGGCCCGGTCGGCCAGCTCCCGCATCCGGGCCTCGGTGTCCTCCGCCATGAACGGCAGGCTGCCCGGCACCGCCAGGTAGCGCTCCAGGATGCCCTCGGCCCCGATGTAGGCCTCAAGACAGCCGCGCGACCCGCACCGGCAGGGCAGACCGCCCGCGTGCACGACAGTGTGGCCCCATTCCGTGGTCGTGCTGGAGACGCCCTGGTAGGAGTCGGACTCGACGGCCAGCGCTGCTCCGACACCCACGCCCAGCAGCGCGATCACCGCCCGGGTCGCGCCGCGCCCCGCGCCCCGCCACATCTCGGCCTGGCCCAGCGTGCGGGCGCAGTTGTCCACGTAGAGCGGGGCGCTCACACTGTCGGCCAGCATCTTGGCCAGCGGCACGCCCTTCCAGCCGAAGGTCGGCGCGTGCACCAGGCCGTCGCTCTCCACCGCGCCCGGCACACCCACGCCGATGCCCATGATGGACACCGGGTTGGCGCTCACCTCGGCGATGCCGGCCAGGATCAGCTCGGCGACGTGCGCCGGCTCCAGGTTGCCGGCGATCGGGTAGGTCGCGGTGGCCACCGTGTTCAGGGCGCAGTCGAACAGGCCGACCTCGATGTGCGTCTCGCCGATGTCCACGCCGATCACGTGGCCGTAGTCGCGGCGGACCTGCAGCACCGTGCGCGGCCGGCCGCCGTCGGACTCGGCCGAACCGGCCTCCTCGACCACGCCGTCGGCGATCAGGTCCGAGATCACGTTGCTCACCGTCGACGAGCTCAGCCCGGACGAGTCCACCAGTTCGAGCCGACTGCCCCGGCCCTGCAGATACAGTCGCGACAGCAGCGCCGAGCGGTTGCGTCGACGCAGCTCACGGGTGGTCTGTTTCGCTGCCACGGACCGATCTTGCCAAACTTCCCGCGGAAAGCGTCCACATCGCACCTGTTGGGCGCAGTCGCGGGATGCGGGAGAGTGGGCACATGACGACGCGGGAGCAGATCGGCGAGGGCTTCGGCCACGCCCTGCGCACCCGTCGGGAGGCGCTGGGCTGGTCGTTGACCGACCTGGCCAACGTCGTGCGCTACGACAAGTCGCTGCTGTCCCGGTTGGAGAACGGCCGCCGCAAACCGACCGAGCAGCATGCACGTGCACTCGACAGCGCGCTCGGGGCCGAAGGTCAGCTGATCAACCTCGCCCGCCGGGCCCTGCCGCGGTCCCCGGCGCAGCTGCCGGCCGCGCCGGCCCGGTTCGTCGGTCGGGACGCCGAACTGACCGCGCTCGCCGCCTCGGTGCGGGAGTTCGCCGACACCGGCGGCCCGATCGTGGTGACCATCGACGGCCCGCCCGGCGCCGGCAAGACCGCCCTGGCGCTGCGGTTCGCCCACTCCATCGCGCACGACTATCCCGGCGGCCAGCTCTACGCCGACCTGCGTGGACACTCCTCCGGCGACCCGGCCGACCCCAACGACGTGCTGGAGGAGTTCCTGACCTCGCTCGGCGTGGAGTGCGAGAGCCTGCCGGCCCGGCTGGAGCAGCGGGCCAGCCTGCTGCGCTCGGCCCTGGCCCCGACCCGGACGCTGATCCTGCTGGACAATGCCGCCGACTCCGACCAGCTGCTGCACCTGCTGCCCGGGGCCGGCGAGTGCGCGGTGATCGTCACCAGCCGCGACCGGCTGTCCGGGATGGCCATGCGCACCGGGGCCGCCCGTGTCACCGTGTCCGCGATGGACTCGGCCGAGTCGGTGCGGCTGCTCACCACCATCATCGGCAACCGGGGCTCGGTGGACTCCGCGCTGCTGGTCGAGCTGGCCCGGCGCTGCGGGCACCTGCCGCTGGCCCTGCGCATCGCCGCCGAGCGGGTCGCCCTGTCCGAGGTCGCCGACGTGGTCGAGGAGCTGGACGACTCCCGGCTGGACGCCCTGGACGTCGCCGACGCCATGCCGGTGCGGACCATCATCTCGTGGTCGTACGGGCGGCTGGACGCCGGCAGCGCCCGCATGTTCCGCCTCCTGGGCCTGCATCGGGGGCCTTATCTCAGCGTCGCCGCCGCTGCCGCGCTGGCCGGGATCCGGGTCGGCGCCGCCCGGCGGTTCCTCGACCGGCTCGCCGGCGCCCACCTCATCCACAACCCCCGGCGCGGGCACTGGCGGTTCCACGACCTGGTCGCCGACTACGCCGCCGAGCTGGCTTCGGCGGATCCGGAGGCGTCTGCTGCGGCCGCCCGGTTGGCCAGCTGGTACCTGCACGGCTACTCGCGGGCCGGCAAGGCCCTCGCGCCGTACCGGGACAACCCGCTTCAGGTCGCCGCCCTGCTGCCCGACGTGGAACCGGCCTCGTTCACGTCCGAACAGGACGCCATCACCTGGTGCCGGGCCGAGCTCCCCAACGTGCTGCCCGTGCTGCGGCTGGCCCTTCGGCACGGGAACCGTGAGGCCGCCTGGCACCTGCCCCTGGAGCTGTGGAGCTACCTGCTGCTGGCCAAGCCCTGGGGCGTGTGGATCGCCAGCCACCAGCTCGCCCTCTCGGCTTCTTTCGGCGACGACTACGCCCACGGCTGGGTCGCCACCAACCTCGCCGAGGGCTATCGGCGCATGGGCGACCGCAACCGGGCCGGCGACTACTACGCCATGGGCCGCGAGCTCCGGGAACGCTGCGGCGATCGCCCCGGCCTGGCCTGGTCCCTGGCCGGCTCCGCCCTACTGGCCATCGATCTCGGCGAGATCGCCCAGGCCAAGGACTTCTCGGAGGCCGCCGTGGGCCTGTTCGCCGAGACCGACAACTCCGAGGGCCGGGCCCTGCTGCTCGGCGTCCTCGGCGACATGCAGGACGCCCTCTGCGATCACCGCGCCGCACTCGACGTCTTCACCGAGGCCGTCGAGCTCATGACCGAGCTGGGCAGCCTCCAGGGCGTCGCCCAGATGCTCACCCGCTCCGCCGAGGTGCGCCGCTCTCTCGGCGACCACGACGCCGCCCTCACCGACTTCGTCGCCGCCGCCAACGCCGCCCGCCAGGCCGGCGACTCCGTCGCCGAGGTCTCCGCCCTCAGCTCCTACGCCCACCTGCTCGTCACCGTCGGCCGCCCCGACGAGGCCCGCCAGGCCTACCACCAGGCCCTGGTCATCCTCGAATCCCGCGGCGAGGACGAGGACACCCAAGCCGCCGACATCCGCACCCGCCTGACCACCCTCTAACCCCCGCGAGTCCCGCTCTCAGGCAACCGAATGTCGAGTTCCGGCACACGGTACCCGCCAATTCGCCACATGCGCTTCCCACTTGCGCCCTGATGCCAAGTGGGAAGCGCAGGTGGCAAATGCGGGGCGGAGCGCTGGGTTAGAAGGCGGCCACCTGGCCGTGGTCCTCCTTCAGCGGCGGCAACACCGCCGCCGCCAGGTCCTCCCCGGTGAACCGCCAGGTCAGGGCGGTGTTCCGGCGGTCTCCGGTCTGCTCGACGGCCATCCGCAGCGCCCGGGGCTGCCCAACCAGCACCACCATCTTCTTCGCGCGGGTGATCGCGGTGTAGAGCAGGTTCCGGCGCAGCAGCAAAAGCCCGGCGCTCGTGCTGAGCGGCACCACGACATACGGGTATTCGCTGCCCTGCGACCGGTGCACGGTGATGGCGTAGCCGTGCGCGAGCTCCTCCAGCTCGTCGAAGTCGTACTCGACAGCCTCGCCGTCCTCCAGGGTGACCTCCAGCAGCCGGTCCTCAAGGGACAGTGCGGTCACGGTGCCGGCGGTGCCGTTGAAAACCCCGTTCTTGCCCTTGTCGTAGTTGTTCCGGATCGGCATCACCCGGTCGCCGACGCGGAAGGCCCGGTCGTCGGACCAGTACTGCGGATCGCCCTCCCGGTGCGGGTTCAGCACATCCTGGAGCAACCGTCCGATGTGGAGCGCCCCGACCTCCCGGGCTCGCCCCGGACACAGCACCTGGATCTGCCCCGGCTCGATGTCGTACGCGGCGGGCAGCCGGCGGGTGGCGATGTCCACCACCGTCTCGGCGATGTCCTTGGCGTCCTCGGCCGGCACGAACCAGAACTCCGGGTTGTTGACCGGAACCACGCCGTCCCGCACGCTCACCGCGTTCGCCGTGATGCCGCTGCCCGCGCCCTGCCGGTACACGCGGCTCAGGTGCGTGCGCGGAATGTCCGGCACGTCGAGGAGATCCCGCAGCACCGAGCCCGGTCCCACGCTGGGCAGTTGGTCCACGTCGCCGACCAGCAGCAGGTGCGCGCCGGCCGGGATCTTGTCCACCAGCGCGTCGGCCAGGCCGACGTCCAGCATCGAGCTCTCGTCCACCACGATCAGGTCGGCCGACATCGGATCGTTCACGTCGAACAGGCCGCCGTCGTCCTCCGGCTCGACGCTGCGGCCCAGCATCCGGTGCACGGTCATGGCCGGCATCCCGGCCAGCTCGGACAGCCGCCGCGCCGCCCGGCCGGTCGGCGCGGCCAGGGTTATCTTCGCACCGGCCGCCTTGGCCGTCTTGGCGATGTGCCGCACGGTGAAGCTCTTGCCGCAGCCCGGGCCGCCGGTCAGGATCGACACGGTGTTGGTCAGCGCCATCCGCAGCGCCTGCCGCTGGGTGTCGTCCAGCTCCGCGTCGTCGAGCTTCGGCTTGCCCGGCAACGACGACGGTGTGTGCAGCAGACGGATCACGTTGTCCGCCAACATGGTCTCCTGCTGGTGCAGGTGGGCCTGGAACACCACGTCCCGGCCGCCGATCTGCTCCTGCACGATCTTTCGCCGACGCCGCAACGCATGCAGTGCCGCCCGGATCAGCTCCTCGTCCTGCTCCACCATCGCCGTGGTGTGCGTGAGCACTTCCGCCACCGGCAGAAAGCAGTGGCCGCCCATGGTTCTGGCCTGGAGCAACGTGTGCAGCACCGCCGCCTGCATGCGTTCCGGGCTCTGCTCCGGGATGCCGGCCGCCATGGCGATCGTGTCGGCGGTGGCGAAGCCGATGCCCCAGACCTCCTCGACCAGCCGGTACGGCTCGCCGCGCACCACCTGGAGCGAGTGCTCGCCCAGCTTGCGGTGGATGCGCACGGCCAGCGCCGGGCTCACGCCGACGCCCTGGAGGAACACCATCACCTCGCGCACCGCACGCTGGTCGGCCCAGGCCGCGATGATCTTCGCCATCCGGTCACGGCCGATCTGGTGCACCTCCAGCAGCCGCTTCGGCTCGCGGTCGATCACGTCCAGGGTGTCCGCGCCGAACGTGTCCACGATGGCGTCGGCCAGCTTGCGGCCGATGCCGCGGACCAGTCCGGATCCGAGGTAGCGGCGGATCGCGTGCACTGTCGCCGGCAGCACGCGCTCGCATTCGCCGACCCGCAGTGTGCCGCTGGTGGTCCAGTCCCCGTCCACGCGGACCGTCTCGCCGGGCTGCAGGCCGTGCAGCACCGTGCCGGCGATCTTGGTCTCGCTGCGCTCGCCGGTGGTGAGGATCGCGACCGTGTAGCCGTCCGCCCCGACATACACGAGACGGTCGACCACACCCTCTGCGACGGCCATGCACCCATCGTAGTTGTCAATCTTGGTTGACGCCCTGATTTTGTCAACCAAGGTTGATGTTGATGTCGTCGATGTGCCCGCCGACCAGCGCGTACCGCCGTGTCAAGGCGATTGGGGCGAACCCTGCCATGTCCTGACAGGGTTCGCCGGCACAGTGGTCGACATGGACGATCTCAAGGGCAAGGTGGCGCTGGTCGCCGGCGGGACTCGCGGCGCCAGCCGGGCGATCGCGGTCGAACTCGGCCGCCGCGGCGCCTACGTGTACGTGACCGGTCGCAGCACCCGGGCACAACGGTCCGAAGTGGACCGTGCCGAAACCATCGAGGACACCGTCGACCTCGTCGTCGGCACCGGCGGCTCCGGCGCCGCCGTCCAGGTCGACCACCTGGAACCGGCCCAGGTGCAGGCGCTCGCCGACCGTGTCGACGCCGAGCAGGGCCGTCTCGACATTCTCGTTGACGGCCTCTGGGGCGGCGATTCCCTGATGGAGTGGGCCAAACCGGTCTGGGAGCACTCCCTCGTCGACAGCCTCCGCATGATCCGGCTCGGCATCGACGCCCACCTCATCACCAGCCATTTCCTGCTGCCGCTGGTCATTCGCCACCCTGGCGGGCTCGTCGTCGAGCTGACCGACGGCACCGCCGAGTACAACGCCCAATACCGCGAGGGCACCACCCTCGCCTTCTACCTGGCCAAGTCCGCCGCCCACCAGCTCGCCATAGGGGAGGCCTTCGAGGCCAAGGTTTTCGACTGCACCTGCGTCGCGCTCACCCCCGGTTACCTGCGCTCCGAGGCCATGCTCGACCACTACGGCGTCACCGAGGCCACTTGGCGGGACGCTCTCGTCAAGGAGCCGCACTTCTGCATCTCCGAATCCCCCACCTACGTCGGCCGCGGCGTCGCCGCCCTGGCCGCCGACCCCGATCGCGCCCGCTTCACCGGCCAGACCCTCAACAGTGGGCAGTTGGCCCAGGTCTACGACTTCACCGACGTTGACGGCAGCCAACCCGATGCCTGGCGGTACATGGTCGAGGTCGCCGGCACCGGGAAACCCGCCGACCCCACCGGCTACCGCTGACCGACCACCTTCGCGAGGGCTGCCACCAAGGCGGCCCTCGCAGCCGTCGGCACCACAAACGCCGCCTTCGTTTCCCGGCAAGCCTGGCACTTTCTCGCTACCGATGTCGGTCCGCCATTCGCTGCACCATCGCCACGAAGGCCGCCCTCACTGCGGGAGGCGCGAGCACCTCCACCTCATCTCCCAGCCCGATCAGCTGGGTCGCGGCGATGGCCGGCTCCTCCAGTTCCACCGTGACACAGGTCCAGCCGTCCTGATCCGGCGGCCCAGCCTGCTCCAGCGCCTGCACTGCCCCGTCGGCGTCCAGAACGGCCGGCAGCGCGCGCACTCCCAACGGGCTCAACCGGATCTGCACCGGCACCGTCCGCAGCGACTGCTCGAACTGCGCCGACGAGCGCTGCCACCACCCCACCAGGTCAAAGCCCGCCGGCCGCTCGAAGCGCTCGCCGGTCTCCTCCACCTCGTCGATCCGGGCCAGCCGGTAGGTCCGGAAATCCCCGTCGACCTCGGCGACCAGGTACCAGACGCCGGCCTTGAGCACGATTCCCAACGGCTGCAACGTCCGCTGCACCACCCGGCCGTGGCGGCCGTAGCCGATCCTCAGCCGCCGCTGCTCCCACACCGCCCTCGCGATCGCCGCCAGGTGCTCGGTGTCATCCGCCGGCCGAAACCAGCCCGGCGCGTCCAGGTGGAACCGCTGCGACATCCCTTGCGCCTGCTCCCGCAACGCCGGCGGCAACGTTGCGAACAGCTTCGCGTGCGCCGCTGACATCGCCGTGCCCAGGCCCAGCTCCGCCAGCGCCTGCGGCACCCCCATCGCGAAGATCGCCACCGCTTCCCTCGACGTCAGGCCGTCCAGCTGCGTGCGCCAGCCCTCCACCAGCCGCACGCCACCGTGCCGCCCCGCCTCCGTCCACAGTGGAACTCCTGCGTCCCGCAACGCCGCGATGTCCCGATGCATCGTCCGCTCCGACACGCCCAGCGCCTCGGCCAGCTCCGCCACCGTCGCACTTCGCTTGCTGTACAACGTGAACAGCAACGCGACCAGCCGCTCCGCCCGCATCAGCCCCGGCCTTCCCGCTCGCGGTCACTCCACGCCCGGCGATCGTAACGCCGCCGGCATCAGCCAAAATCGGCGTCGGTCGGCAGCCCGGACTGAACCGTCGGCGACGTTGAGGCGCGTTCCACATCCTCTCGGATCAGGAGTCCCTGTCCAAGAACTTCGATACGCCCCACCTCATCCACGTGGAGGGATGACGCATTGGCTGAGCTCGGCCGCGGGGCAGTAACCCAACTCGGCGTCGATCTCACGTTGATCGGCGACCCGGTCCCGGACATCGGCCCTCATCGCACGCTTGTCCAGGTCATCCTCGCGCTGGTCCAGTGCCCACTCGCGCTCGTCCAATTCGCGCTCTCGGGCGTCCAGTCCACCCTCGCGTCGGTCGTGGTTGGCCTGGTCCTCATGAAGCGCCGCGGAGCGCCATTTGTCCCACTCGGCCTCTTGTGCGTGCAACGCCACCGACACGGCCATCTCTATGTTGATCTCGGTCTGGTGCCGGTTGCGGTCGTCGTTCATCGGAGCTCCATCTTCTCACCATCCTCCCGTCCCAGCCCACCAGGAAGTCTCGCGGACGCTCTCTCCCGGCCACCTCGCCAACGACTGGACCTCTGCGAGACATGGCCGTTTCGGGTGAGTCGGAGCTGTCCTTCATCGAGTGCGTGACCGTCGACTACGACGGCTTCGCCGAGCTCCTGCACTCGCCCGAGTTCCGCGACGTCATCCAGCAGGTCGCCGCGCACGCCCGCGTCCACGGCTTGCGGCTGCGCAACCACGAGCCGGTGCCGATCGAGGTGTTCCTCGAACACCGTGCTATCCGCGTGAAGTTTGAGAAGGACGGCATCGCACCAGGACCGGTCGACATGCCGGGTAATGGGACATTCAATTGGAGCAAGACTCATTTACGGCCGCCCGAACGCTCCAGGCTCTCACGATCCGGCTGACCTCGTTCCGGCTCGAACCCGTTGGTCCGTTCGCCGAATCGGAGGTCTATCTCCAGTAGTTTCCAGACCTTCGTTCCAATGGAGAAGGTGGTTCCCTTGCCGTAATGCAGCAGCATCCAGACCAAGGTCAGGACAGACACCGACACCACGACAACGCCGACAACGTTCATGACACGCTCCAGCCGGCGTCCGACCCGAGCATCGGCCACCTACATCGGTAGCGGTCGATGAAAGAGTGTTTCGTATCGGATGCGCGGCCACCCTGGCTCGGGTAACTGAAGATCAGCGCTTCGGTTCAGCTGACAGGGAGGCCGGAAGAACTCGGCATCGGGCACCGTTGGCCCGTCACGCCTGCCAAGTTATTCATCGGTCCCCCGCCTCCGTCGTCCAGATCGAAGTGTCCGCAGTCTACCACCGACAGCGCGCTTCTGGAGCCGATTGGTCTGACAACAGTCCAGTCAATTCCCTTGCGGCAGCAGGGAACGATCTTGTGGGGGTGTGCGGTATGGAAGGGGCTCCGCTGCCTGAGCTGGGCGTGGTCGGCGCACTAGTGATCGTCGTCGGCTACCTCCCCAGCGCGAACTACCGGCTGCTATCGGCTAACCGCGCCGCCTATCTCGAAGTCCTCGCTGTCCGCGAAGCCAGCCACGCCAACGATTTGGCCGCGATCCGCGACGCCTACCGCGCCGAGCTCGTCAGTCTCCGCCGCTGCGTCGCAACCCTGAAAAGCCGCATCGGCGACCTGGGCACCGAACTCGATCGCGAAAGCGCCTGCCGCCGAGCCGCCGAAGATGAAGCGGCAGCAGCCCGCCGCACCTAAGCCCATCAACGCCCCGACGCCGGCCAGCCCCACCCCAGGGGGGCCGGCGTAGTTCTGCCCGCAATCGGAGAGGCTCCGCTTGACCGGCTCCGGCGTCGACATCGCCAGTTACCAGGGCACCGCCATCGACTGGAACGCCACTGAGGGCAACAACATCTCGTTCGTCTCGGTCAAGGTCACCGAAGACACCGACTACACCGACCCCTACGCCACCGCCCAGGCCGACGGTGCCCGCAGCGTGGGTATTGCGGCCGGCGGCTACCACTTCGCCCGGCCCGGCGACGCTAACATCTGGATCGGCGCGTTCCGTGACCTGTTCGAGCACCGGACCGGCGTCGGCCCTGCTCTACCTCGGCGTCCTGATCGCCTGGACCTGCGTCGCCGCCGGTATCGCCATCGTCCGCCTCTACACGTGGCTGGACAACCTCCCGCCCCACAACGAAAGGAGCACCGCCAGCAGGTCCGAGCTGTGCAAGCCTCAGCAGGCCAGCAAAAGCCCCTGACCTGGGAAGGGATCTCCCTGGTCAGGGGCTGGTGTGTGGGCCGCCTGGGGCTCGAACCCAGAACCTACGGATTAAAAGTCCGCAGCTCTACCAATTGAGCTAACGGCCCGTGGCCACACGATAGCGCCTCCGGGTGGGGGCTCGCCGGCATACCGGGCTGTCGGGCGGGCCACAGTGGGGTCTCGGTGGGGTGAACTGGGGCGATGTGAGAGCGGTCACTTGCTGTTACCGATAGGATCCGCTGGGTAGCGAACCAGACGGGGGTCTGTGGTGGCACTGGTCGGCGAGATCACGGCGTATCACGAGCGGAGGGGTGATCCGGAGGCGTTGCTGGCGGCGTTCCGGGAGGCCCTGGTGCTGGTGCCGGAGGTGGAGACGGAGCACGGCGGCCTGAGGTGGTGGCACGCCTTCACGGACGAGCGGGAACTGGCGATGTTCGCGCGGGCCCGGGGCGAGGGCGACCGGGAGTGGTCGTACGTCAAGACCCGCGGTGAGCGGCTGCTGCAGGCGATCAAGGGCCGGAACGCGGCGATCATGGTGGACGCGGCGGGCGAGCGCCCGATGGCGTTCACGTGACGGGCTACGAGGTCTCCCCGGCGGCGCTGAAGGAGGCGGCGGAGGGGATCCGCAAGGCGATGGCGGAGCTGAAGTCGATCGGCAACGCGGAGCTGGCGGACTCGGGCCGGGGCATCACGTCGATGGAGATGGGCGACGGCACGGCGGGCCACGCGGGCGTGGCGAAGGCGTTCAGCGACTTCTGCGAGCGCTGGGAGTGGGGCGTGCGGGACCTGATCCAGACGGGCAGCGTGATCGCGGACGACCTGGAGGGCACGGGCACGCTGTACGCGAAGGCGGAGCAGTTCGCGGTGGACGCGCTCAAACGGGTGGCGTTCGACGCGATCGGCGATCCGCACGCGGACTCGGGCCGCGCGGCGGACATGTCCTGGCAGCAGATCGGCGACCAGCTGACGCCGGACCTCAGCGCCGACTCCTTCCAGAAGGCGCAGCAGGAGATGGGCCAGACCTGGGAGCGCACGGGCGAGGACCTGGCGCGCAACAACACCGCCTCGCAGCTCGGCCGCATGATGAACGGCGAGGACGTCATCGGCGAGGAACTGGGCGGCCTGCGGGAGATCGTGAACTGACCCGATGGTGTTCAACTTCGTCAAGGACGCCCAGAACTGGGTGAACGAGAAGGTCGACGACCTGCTCGGCATCGAGGCCCAACTGGGCCAGACCGACGATCCGAAGCTGCTGGTCAACGGCGAGCCGGACACGATCGCGGAGACGGCGGCCCACCTGTCGAAGCTGGGGGCGGCGTTCGGCGAGACGGCCAGGGGCTTCTCGGAGATCGACGTCCAGCACTGGACCGGCGACGCCGCGGACGCGTTTCGCGCGAAGTTCCAGGACTCGCCGAAGCAGTGGGTGGCCGCCGCCGACGCCTTCGAGTTGGCCGGCGATGCCTTCGTCGCCTACGGCGGTGTCGTGAAATGGGCGCAGGGCCAGGCCAAACAGGCCATCGACCTGTTCGAGCACGCCAGGCAGACCTCGCAGCAGGCGGCCGACCGCTACAACCAGCAGGCGGCGCAGGCGACGGAACCGTTGCCGCCGTTCAGTGATCCCGGTGCGGCCGACCGCGCCAAGGCGCAGGACATGCTTTCGGCGGCCCGCAGGCAGCGGGATTCGGCGGCCGAACAGGCGCAGCGCGCGATCGAGGCGGCGACGGCGAAGGCCCCGGCCGAGCCGTCGGCCATGGAGCGATTCCTCGACGACGTCACCGACCAGTCCGTCGAGTTCGGCGACGGCGTGGTGCACATGGTCGGCGGCGCGTTCGAAGCGGTCGAGGGCGTCGTCAAGTTCGCCCGCTCGCTCAACCCGATGGACTCCTACAACGTGACGCACCCGGCGTCCTACATCGAGGGCCTGTCCAACACGGCCACCGGACTGCTGCATTCGGTCGCGCACCCGGTGGACCTGGTCAAGGGCCTCGTCGGCACCGGCTGGGGCTCGGACCCGGCCGAGGCTCTTGGCAAGCTGCTGCCGAACCTCGCTCTCGGCGTGGTCACCGACGGTGCCGGCACCGCGGCCGAGACGGCGGAATCGGTCGCCGCCAAGGCAGCCGAGAGCGCGGCGGAACGCGGCGCGACGACGGCCGCCGAGTCCGCTGCCACCAAGGCGACCGCGGAGGCGGCCGAATCCACCGGCACGGACGCGGCCGGAATGGCCTCCCACCACCAGTACCCGAGCTGGGAGTCGAGGACGCCACCGGAACCGCCGGTGCAGCACTACGAACCGCAACCCAGGTCGATGCCCGAAGACTTCGAGGAGCTCCAGCCGAGCGTCTTCGAGAGCGGCGGCTGGGACCGGGCGGTCGACAGCGGGCCGGCCGAGATCGGCGAGCGCTCCCCGGAGAACATCGACCCGCACGTCTTCGACTCCGCCCTGGCCCAGCAGGACGCCGCCTCAGCGAAGATCGACGCGCTGCCGAAGGTTGGGGGTGACGCGCCGTCGGCCACGCAGGTCCAGTCGGCGGCAGTGCAGGCCCCGCCGGTCTCGGCGGTCCCGAGGCCACCGGTGGAGACGCACGTCTTCGACAGCGTCTCGGGCAAGCTCGAGATCGAGCCGGACATCGCGAAGGCGGAGGAACTCGGCAAGATCACGGTCCGCCGTAACACGAAGTGGACCGACGAGGCCAAACGGCTCCAGCAGAACGCCGACCGCGAGCAGGGCCCACTCGACCACCGCTCCAGGGAGGCCTACGAGCACGGCACGCAGGCCGCCCCGGAAGGTGCGCATCTACCGGAGGACATGCCGGCGACCACGGTGTGGCGTCGCACCATGGAGAAGCTGTTCCGGCTCGACTCACGCAAGCCGGACGAGATCTTCGGCGACGGTTTCCGGGTGCCGGAGGAGAAGGTCGGCTCCGGCACGGACCTGGCCAACCAGGTCAACAAGAACCAGGGCGACTACGTCAGCACCACCCGCAACACCGAGCTGCACGACCAGTTCCGGCCGCCGGACGACCCGAACATCGCCGAGGTCCGCTACATCTACCACCTGGATCCGCCGGGCGGCGTGGATGTGTTGCTGAGCGCCCCCGAAGGCGTGGTGCGCAGCGTCGATCAGGAGGCCGAGGTCGCATTCCTCGGTGGGGTCGACCGGAGTTACATCAGCGGCGCGGAAGAGGTCAGATGGAATCCGGAGGCCATGAATTGGGAGAGAACGGGTAAATTCGTGGACAATCCGCACTACGGCGTCCGCTGAGGAGGCGAAATGGCGATAGGCGAGGCGACCGTCGTCGCGTTCTCCACCTCGGAGGCGGCTGACGCGAAGATCGCGTATCGGGTCGGCGGCTACGGCTCGACGATGACCGCGACAGGCCCGTGGGGCGAGGTGACCGCCGAGGGCCGGATGGGCTTCGACACGCTGCGGGCGCTGCGGCTGAAGCTGGAGGAACTGGGCTGGTACCTGTCGGTCAACGGCGCCCGCTATGACGTGTACTGCTTCGGCACGATCATGAACTTCACCAACGGCATGTACGTCACGGTGATGGGCGACGACAGCGAGGATCCGTACGTCCACCTGTTCGGGCGGGCCGACCCGAAATTGGTCTGGTACGTCGCCGGGCAGGACGAGTTTTTCGACTACTACTTCAGCGGCATCAAGGCCGACACCGAGCGGGAAAGAATGGAACAGGCACTCGTCAAATGGCAGGAGAGCAAGGCATGACCCAGCTGCCGGCGCCGCCGATCACGCCGGACATGGTCGCGGAGGCGCGGACCAAGCCAGGGCAGTGGCTGTACGTCGTCGACCCGGAGTTCGACGCGAGGGGCGAGGTGCCGGGCTGGGGGGTGCGCGGCGGGTACCGGGTGGACGAGCGGGGGCAGCTGGCCGAGTTCCTGCCGAACCCGAAGTTCCGGCCGGGGCCGCGGACGTTGAACTACCCGATGCCGGAGAACCGGCTGGAACGAGCGATCGAGCTGCTGGCCACGGGGTACGGCACGGACGAGGCGATGTTCCAGGCGCTGCCGGACGCGCAGCTGATCCTGCCGGAGCATCCGGAGCGACCACGGCAGTTGCATGTGCTGCCGCAGCCGGACGGCTCGAACCTGCTGCACGCGTTCACGTCCCAGCGCTGGCTGCCGGGCAACTGGTCGCACTGGCAGCTGGCCACGGGCCGTGACCTGCTGAACGCGAACCTGGGACGGGCGGCGGTCAGGCTGAACCCGGACGTCCGGGGGGCGGTGTCGCTGACGATCCCGTTGTCCTGACGGCCGGCGAGGACCATGCTGGAGGCAGGCGTGCATCTGCACGAGCATTCGCGGCTGGGTATCCAGCCGGCCGCCGGCGGCTCTTGACTGGCTGAGAGGACCGATCGGCGCGGACGGAGGTTGGCATGGACCACCTCGAACCCCACCTGGTCCCGCACCGTGTCCCGGCCCGGCCGCTGGTCGGGCGAGCGGCCCAGTTGGCCCAGCTGACGGATGCGGCGGCGCAGGCGAGGACCGAGTTCCGGCTGGTGGAGGTGGTGGGGGAGCCGGGAACGGGCAAGTCGAGACTGCTCGCGGAGTTCACGGCGTCCCGCCCGGCGCTGAGAGGTCGGGCGGCGGCCCAGGAGCAGGACGTGCCGTTCGCGCCGCTGGTCGACGCCCTGGTCGACCAGGTGGACGCCACGCTGGCCGACCGGCTGAGCGAGCCGGAGGCGCAGCTGCTGGCCACGGTCTTCCCGGTGTTGTCGAAGAAGCCGGCGACGGACATCCCGAAGGCCAGGCTGTACCGGGCGATGCGGTCGCTGCTGCGGGCCCTGGCGGTGGCGCCGACGGTCGTGGTGCTGGACGACATGCACTGGGCCGACGAGTCGACGGTGGAACTGGTCGACTACCTGGTCCGCCACCCGCTGCCGGCGCCGGTGCTGCTGGTCGTCGCCCACCGCCCGCACCAGGTGTCGTTCCGGTTGTCGAAGGCGCTGGCCGAGCACGCGGTCCGCGTCGACCTGGGCCCGTTGTCGGCGGCCGACGCCCAGCAGCTGCTGGGCCCGATGCTGAGCCAGCACGCCAGGGATCGCCTGTACGAGGACAGCGGCGGCAACCCGTTCTACCTGGACACGCTGGCTCGCATGCGCACTCAGGACGATCACGTGGAGCTGCCGGAGCCGGCCCGCGCGACGCTGGCGGCGGAGCTGGCCGGCCTGGCCGAGACGGAGGCCCTGGTGGCCAAGTCCGCCGCGGTCGTGGGTGACACGTTCGAGCCCTCGCTCATCGCGCACGTCGCCGAGGTGCCGGAACACGTTGTCCTGCAAGCATTCGACGACCTGGTGGCCCGGGACGTGCTGCGCGAGGTGGAGGGCTCGGGCCGGTTCCGCTTCCGGCACAGCCTGGTGCGCCACGTCGCCTACAACTCGGCGGCGGCCGGCTGGCGGCATGGTGCGCACGCCCGCATCGCCGCTTACCTGGCGAAGGTCGGCGCACCAGCGGCGCGGCGGGCCGAACACGTGTTGCGGTCGGCGAAGTACGGCGACCAAGAGGCGGTGGACACGCTCACCGCGGCGGCCCGGGCGGTCGCGACGCACCAGCCGGCGACCGCGGCCGCCTGGTTCGAGGCGGCGCTGCACCTCTCGGTCGACGACGACGTCCGGGTCCGCGCGGAGCTGGCCTTCTGCCAAGGAATCAGCGGCCGGATCATGCCCGCGCTGGAGACGTTCGGCACCGCCCTGCGGGGTTTGCCACCGGACGACCGCGCCTGGGCGGCCTCCTTCGCGTCGCTGCTGGCGCACCTGCGCGGCGAGTACGACTGGGCGCGCCTGCTGCTGACCGCCGAGCTGAACCGGCAGCCCGATCCCGACTCCGAGGCGGCGGCCCCGCTGCGCCTGCAACTCGTGCTGGACGCGGCGTTGCGTGGCGATGTCCAGTCGGCCAAGCCCTTCCTGGACGCGGCCCCGAGCGATGACCGCGACCGCTGGACGGTTCCGTTCGCGGCGCTGGACGCGTACGTCAAAACCGCCGAGGGCAACCGCTTCGCGGCCGTGCCGGCGGTGCTCGCCGCCGCACGCCTGGTCGACGCCAGCGACGACGACGAGTTCCTGCGCTGGCTGCCGGCCATCCACATGCTGGGTTGGGCCGAGGTGCTGATCGGCGAGCACCGGCTGGCGCTGCGCCACTTCACCAAGTCCGTGACGCTGGCCAGGGAAAACGGCCACCTCTACTTCATGCCGCAGCTGCTGCACGGCCAGTCCTTCGCCTACGTCATCGCCGGCCGCACGGCCGACGGCCTGGCCGCCGCCGACGAGGCCCTGGAGTCCACACTCCCGCAGGTCGGCAGCCGTGGCGTCCTCCAGGGCGTGTGGTGCCAGCTGAACAGCTGGCGGGGGCAGCACGCGTCGGCGATCCGAGCTGGCCGCCGCGCCGTCGCCAAGACCGACAACCTGATGTTCGCCTCCTTCGCCCGCAACCAGTTGCTGCTGGCCCAGGTGCACGCCGGCAACTACGCCACCGCCGTTGAGGAGACCCTGGCCGCCGCCGGCGGGCCGGAGCTGCCGGCGATCGACCCGTTCACCCGGCTGGTCAGCTACGCCCTGCTGGCCAAGGCGGACGCGCTGGACGGCAACCACGCCCGGGCCCGGCAGTGGGCGCAGAGCGCCGGCCGCCTCGCCGACGAACGCCTCGATCTCGACCTCGTCTTCGCCGACCTGGCCTGGGCCTACGCCGACGGCGACGCCGACAAGGCGCTGACCGCGGCGGCCGCCGCGGAACGGATCGGCATGCCGCTGTGGGAGGCGACGGCCCGCCTGCTGGCCGGCACCTGCCTGGCCCGCGACGGCCACCGCGACCAGGCGCTGCGCGAGCTCCAGGCGGCCTCGGCGATCTTCAACGTCTGCGAGGCGACGGAGCTGCACACCAACGCCGTGCGGGAGCAGCGCCGCCTCGGGGTCCGCGTCCCGCACACCGGGGCCCTGGCCAACACCCTGTCGCCGCGTGAGCTGGACGTCGCCGAGCTGGTCTGCGCCGGCAGCACCAACCAGCAGATCGCCGAGAAGCTGGTGCTGAGCGTGCGAACCGTGGAGACGCACCTGACGCACATCTTCGCCAAGCTCGGCGTGACCAACCGGGCCGGCGTCGCCCGGGTGCTGGCCAGCCAGGCCGAGGATTGAACTCCTCGCCCCTGCCAGCGGTATTCACCGGCAGGACAACGCGGACAGGAGGTGGGCGGTGCGCCACGCGGAACCCGATCCCGGCTCGTTGGCTGACGACCCGGGCGCCGTGCTCTGGCTGGGCTCATCGGACCACCACCGCGTGCTCCTGCTGCACGACATCGCGATGACCGGCTCCACCAGCTGGCTGGGCCAGCTGCGGATGGCCGACGACCTGTCGCTGGGCATCATCGACCGGCCCGGCTACGCGATCACCGACCGGGCCTCCACCGCCGGCTGGACCTCGGACGCCCGGATGCTGCTGGACGTGCTCGACCGCAACGGCCCCGCGCACCTGGTGGCGCACGGTTGTTCGGCGGCCGGCGTGCTGCTGGCCGCGCAGCTCGCGCCGAGCCTGGTGTCCTCGGTCGTCCTGGTGGAACCGCCGTTGTTCCAATTGGTGGAAGGGAGTTCGCTGGTCGAGGATCTGGCCGGCAGCCTGGTCGACCTGTACGACCGGAGTCCGCAGATGGCGGGCGAGGAGTTCCTGCGGGAGTACCAGACAACCTTGGGCTATCTGGAACCGCCGCGGCTGGACGTGCCGGAGCGCTGCGCCGAGGCGGCCCGCAAGGAGACGCCGGCCTGCCAGGCCCCGCTGGACCTGGAGGCCATCGCCGCGGCCCAGACGATGACCACCGTGGTGATCGGCGGCCGCGAGGGCCCGCAGCACGATCCCGGCGAGCGCACCGTGTTCGGCGGCGCGCTGTGGCGGACGGCAGAAGTGCTGGTGGAGGCGGTGGACGGCTGGCTGGTGCCGGTCGAACCGGCCGGCCACAACGTGCAGCGGTGGACCGGGCTGTTCAACGGCGTGCTGAGACGGCACCTCGACACGTGGTGGAGCACTGTGGACCACAGCCGCGCCGCCGCCGGCTGAGACGAGGCCAGCTCAACCGGAGATCCGGACTTCGCTAGTCTCCACGCGTCCGGTCGGGCGCGACCGGGTTTCCTTGTGAGGCTGGAGATAGGTGAACCGGGTCGTCATAGTGTCCGCCAGCGTCGGCGCCGGCCATGACGGCGCGGCGCGGGAACTCGCGCGCCGCTTGACCGATCACGGTCACACTGTGGACATCCACGATTACCTGGACATGCTGCCGGGTTCGGCCGGACGGACGCTGGGCGCGGCCTATCTGCGCCAGTTGCAGGCCGCGCCGCGCACGTGGGACATCCTGCTGCGGGCGCTGCAGCTGTCCCGCCCGTTCGCGGCCCTGGTGTGCCTGCTGTTCGCCATCGCCGGCCGCCGCATGCTGCACGCGGTCCGGTCCGCCGACCTGATCGTGTCCACGCATCCGATGCCCAGCCAGACGTTGAGCCGCCTCAAGGCCAAGGGCCGCGTGACGGCGCCGGTGGTCACCTACCTCACCGACATGTCGGTGCACCGGCTCTGGGTCGCGCCGAACGTGGACCTGCACATCGCGCTGCACGGCGTCGCCGCCGAGCAGGCCCGGCGGCTCGGCGCCCGCCGCATCGCCGTGACCGGCCCGGCGGTCGGCCCGGCGTTCCGCCCGGTCATGAACGCCGCGGAACGCCGGCTGGCCCGGGCGAAGTTCGGCCTTCCGTTCGAGGGCCGGCTCGCGCTGGTCGTCGCCGGCTCCTGGGGCGTCGGCGACATCGCTGACACGGCAAGGGATATCGCCCGGATCGGACTGGCCACCCCGGTGGTGCTGTGCGGCCAGAACGAGACGGTGCGCCGCCGCCTGGCCGACAGCGGCGAGGGCATCGCGCTCGGCTGGATCGACGACATGCCAACGCTGATGCGCGCCTGCGACGTCGTCGTGCAGAACGCCGGCGGCCTCAGTTCGCTGGAGGCGCTGGCCACCGGACTGCCGGTGATCACCTACCGCTGCCTGGCCGGCCACGGCCGCACCAACGCCGCCGCGCTCGACGACGCCGGCCTGGTGCCGTGGATCCGCGACCGCGACGGCCTCACCGCCGCGCTGACCGCCGAACCGGTCCGCGCCCCGCTGTCGACGCTGTGCCCGACTGTGGCCCTGGACGGGGAAATGACCCACCGCGAAACGGTTCCGGTCACCCGCTCGCGTCGTCGTCGGCGGCTCGCGATCGTCGCCGCGTCCACGGTGGCCTTCCTGTGGCTGGCCACCGTCGGCGTGAGCCTCGCGGTCGCCGGTGGCTTCCAGTCGGTCGGCCCGGCCAGCCGCCGCGGCGGCTCGGTGTACGTGCTGGTCGCGATGGACAGCACCAAGCCGATGTCCCGCTCCACCATCGAGAAGCTGGCCGCCGTGCACGGCGCCGCCGCGGTGAGCACCAAGGCGCTGCGCGCGCAGCCGGCAACCGTGCGGGACCTGGCGAAAGCCGGCGTGACCATTGTGAACGCGGCCGACGGCGCCCCGTACGAGACCGGCGTGTTCACCGGTCGGGCCTCCATCGGACAGGTCGCCGCCGGCGTCGCCGCGGTCACCGGCCGGTCGCCGCGGCTGATGGTCAGCAACGGCGAGCTGGACGCCATCGACGTGGGAATCGTTGCCATGCACCGGGAACGCATCATCGTGCCGGCCGCGACGGTGCACTGCGGCGCGGCCATGGGGCACGGCATGAAGGGCGTGATCCTGGTCGAGTCCACCGGCGACTGCGACCTCGAGGCCACGCTGGACGCCCTCTCGGCGATGGCCAGCCGGCACTCGGTGCGGCAGGCCTCGATCGAGGAGCTGGCGGCGTGATCCGGCCGGTGCTCGCCGGCGCGGCCGTCGCGCTCGCGGCGCACGCGCTGCCCGCGGTCACCACGTTCCGCCCGGTGCGGGAACGGATCGCGCCCGGGCTCAGCGGGATCGGCGAACCGTCCCGGATCGCGCTGACCATCGACGACGGACCGCATCCCGTTGCCACGCCACGATTTCTCGACGTGTTGGCCCGGGGTGGCGTGCACGCCACGTTTTTCCTGCTGGGCCAGGAGCTCGTGCGCCACCCCGAGCTGGGCAAGGAGATCGTCGCCGCCGGGCACGAGATCGCCGTGCACGGCTGGACGCACCGGATGCTGTTGCTGCGTGGGCCGATCAGCACCCGGCGAGACATCACACGAGCCCATGAGCACATCGCTGAGGTCACCGGCGTGACGCCGCGCTGGTACCGGCCGCCCTACGGCGTGCTGACCACGGCCGCCGCGCTGACCGCCCGTGAACTCGGCCTGACACCGGTGTTGTGGACGGCTTGGGGCCGGGACTGGGAAAAACGCGCCAACCCCGACCACGTCTACGACACTGTCGTCAAGGGCCTGCACGGCGGGGGCACCATCCTGCTGCACGACTCCGACTGCACCTCCGTGCCGGGTTCGTGGGCGGCGACCCTGGGCGCGTTGCCGCGCATCCTCGCCGAATGCGACCATCGAGGCCTGAAGGTCGGGCCGCTGCGGTCACACCAGGTGAACTGAGGACGCCCGGAACCGGGGGGTCACCGACCGGTGTTGACCGTTGACGCCGCAAGGATCGGCGAGCTGTTGTCGTTCGACGTGCTGGTGCCGACCCTGCGCACCGCGTTCGCGCACGGGCAGCGGGCCACCGTCGCACCGCAGGTGCACCGGCACCGGGTGGACAACGAACTCGACGCCACCATGCTGCTCGGCGCCTCCTGGACCCGCAACTACCTCGGCGTCAAGGTGAGCACTGTCTTTCCCCGCAACGTGATCGCCGACCTGGAGTCGTTCTCGTCGACGTATCTGCTGTCACACGGGAGAACCGGGCACCCACTGGCGGTGATGGACGGCGGCGAGCTGACCCGGCGCGCCACCGCCGGTGTGTCCGCGCTCGCCGCCGGCTACCTGGCCCGGCCGGACACCAAAACATTGCTGGTGATCGGCGAAGACCGCTTCGCTCGGGCGGCGGCCCAGGCGTACCAGGCGGTTTTCGAGCTCGAACGGCTGCTCGTGCTCGGGGACACCCTGGGCTTCGTCTGCGACGGCGTGATGGTGGCGGCGGTCACAGATCTCCGAGCGGCCCTTGCTGCCGCCGACGCAGTGGTGTGCGCCACAGTGGCCACCTCGACGCCGGTGTTGCCCGGGGCGTGGGTCAAACCGGGCACTTTCGTGCACCTCGCGGGAAGTTTCACCCCGTACACAAGGGAAGGCGATGATGCCCTCATCGCCGACGCGTCGGTTTTCCTCGACACGTCAACGGCCCTGACCGAATCCGGTGACCTGGCCCAGTCGGCCGCCGCCGGCGTCGTCGCCAAAATCCGCGGCACCCTGTTCGACCTGTGCGCGGGCCTGGCGGTGGGGCGTCAGGAGGAGGGCGAGGTCACGCTGCTCAAGTCGATCGGCACGGCGATCGCGGACCTCGCCACCGCGGCTGTGGTCCACACCTCTGTACCCTCGCAGTGAGAGAGTCGGTTCACACCGCCGTCGTCGACGGGCAGGGGGCGTCCTGCCCGCCATGTAGCCTGGGCCATTGCAACCAGCCTGGTCCTGACGGCGTCTGAACAGCATTCGGGGACCGGAACAGTTCCGGTGGTGCGGGCGTGGGCGTCAGGAGGTGGTTGGTCGCATGGCGGGCGTAGGCGCGCGGATTGCCCTCATCGGAGGCAAGAGCGTGGTCGCGGCGGTGTCGCTGCTGGTGCTGGGGGCCACGTATTACGGCTGGTCGACGATCTCCAACGCGGAAGCGAGCGTCTCGCACGCGGACGTGATCGACAAAACGGCCACGCCCAAGACGCCGGGTCAGGACATGAACATCCTGCTCGTCGGCATGGACAGCCGCACCGACGCGCACGGCTTGCCGCTGGCCAAGAACCTGCTCGACTCGCTGCACGCGGGCCCCGACGACGGCGAGATCGAGACCGACACGCTGATCGTGGTGCACGTGCCCGGCGATGGCACAGCCGCGTCGGCCTTCTCCATTCCCCGTGACTCGTACGTCTCGATCGCCGGCGAGAACGTCAAGAGCAAAATCAATTCGGCGTTCGGCTACGGCTATCACGAAGCCGAGGCCGACCTGAAGAAGCAGGGCGTGACCGACCAGCAGAAGCTGACGCTCGGCGCCATGGACGGCGGCCGCCAGAAGACCATCAAGACCGTCGAACAGCTCACCGGCGTCGGCATCGACCACTACGCCGAGGTCAACCTGTTCGGCTTCGCGCAGATCAGCGACGCCATCGGCGGCGTGCCGGTGTGCCTGCTGCACGACACGTCCGACGACCTGTCCGGCGCCAACTTCAAGGCCGGCCCGCAGACCGTGCAGGGCCTGACCGCGCTGCAGTTCGTCCGGCAGCGGCACGGCCTGATCAACGAGCTGGACCGCGAGCACCGGCAGCAGGCCTTCCTGGCCTCGTTGGCGCACCAGATGCTGTCCACCGGCGTGCTCACCAACCCGGCCAAGCTCAACGACATCATCAAGGCGGTGACCAACTCGGTCGTCGTCGACTCCGGCTGGCAGCTGCTCGAGTTCGCCGGCGAGATGCAGGGCCTGACCGGCGGCAGCATCACCTTCAACACCATGCCCGTGGCCAACGTCGACGGCCGCCTCAGCAACGGCGACAACGTCGTGCTGGTCTCGCCCAACGACGTGCAGAACTGGGTCAAGGCGCTGTTCAGCAAGGTCGGCAAGCAGCCGGAGACCAGCACCACGGGGCCGACCACGACAACCGCGCCCAACGCCAACGCGTCGACCCTCGTCGACGTGAGCAACGCCAGCTCCCAGAGCGGGCTCGCCGGCCGGGTGTCGGAGCTGCTCGTCGGGCAGGGCTACGGCAAGGGCGACGTGCTCACCGCCAACGCCAAGCGTGCCACCTCGCTGGTCGAGTACTCCGCCGCCGACAAGGCTTCCGCGCAGAAGGTCGCCACCGCGCTCGGTGACCTGCCGATTGCGGTCAGTTCCACGGTGTCGCCCGGACACGTGCTCGTGCTGCTCGGCAACGCCTACCACGGGCCGGGGTCCAGCGCCTCCCAGGGCTTGGCCGGCGGCGCCCAGATGAAGCTCGCGCCGTCCACTCCCACCACGACCGCGACGCCGGACCGCCCGCAGATCGACGCCAGCGGAGTCACCTGCATCCCTTAATCGGTGGCGTTCGCGCCGCCGGCACGGTCACCATGGTCGACTGTGACCGAGCTTGCGAGGGCACCATTGAGCACAGCGGCCTTGGTCGCAGACTCGCCGAGCGCTAGCGAGGTGGGACTGTGACTGTTCTCGACCTGAGTCCGTGGCGGACCTCGCGCGACTACCGACTGCTGTGGTCGTCGGGCGCGATCTCGATGCTGGGCAGCTTCATCACGTACGTGACGGTGCCGCTCCAGGTCAAGCAGCTCACCGACTCGTACATCGCGGTCGGCGTGATCGGCGTGGTCGAGCTGGTGCCGATGATCGTGTTCGGACTCTACGGCGGCGCGCTGGCCGACGCGTTCGACCGGGGCCGGATCGTGCTGCTCACTGAGATCGGGCTCGGCCTGCTGTCGTTGCTGCTGCTGGTCAACGCCCTGCTGCCGAACCCGATGCTGTGGCTGGTCTATGTCGTCGGCGCCGGGGCCGCCGCGCTCGGCGCGATACAGCGGCCGGCGCTGGACGCGTTGCTGCCACGGGTCGTGCCCCGTGAGCAGATGAGTGCCGCGCTCGCGTTGAGCTCCGTCCGTTTCAGCGTCGGCGCGATCATCGGGCCCGCGATCGGCGGCCTGATCGCCGCCACGTTCGGCGTGTCCGTCGCCTACGGATGTGACGTGCTGTCGTTCGCCCTGGCGGTTTCCCTGCTGTGGCGGCTGAAAGCCGTGCCGCCACCGTCCGATGCGGACAAACCGTCGCTGGCCGGCATCTTGGAGGGCCTGCGGTACGCCGGCAGCCGGCCCGAGCTGCTGGGAACGTACCTTGTGGACATCGCCGCCATGGTGCTGGCCATGCCCAACGCCGTTTTCCCTTTCCTGGCCGACGAACTCGGCGCGCCGTGGGCACTGGGCATGATGTACGCGGCCACCTCTGTCGGCGCCCTGGTCGTGACCGTCACCAGCGGCTGGATGTCCAAAGTGCACCGTCACGGGCTGGCCGTCGCGCTGGCGGCCGGAGCGTGGGGCCTGGCGATGGCCGGCGCCGGCTGGTCCGGACCGGTCTGGCTCGTCCTGTTCTTCCTGGCTCTGGCCGGCGCGGCCGACTGCGTCAGCGGCCTTTTCCGTATGACCATGTGGAATCAGACCATTCCGGACAACCTGCGGGGCCGGCTGGCCGGCATCGAACTGCTCAGCTACACCGCCGGCCCGCAGCTGTCGCAGATCCGCGCCGGCGGCGTCGCCGCGCTGATCGGCGTGCGCCCCGCGATCTGGACCGGCGGCCTCGCCTGCGTCGCCGCCGTGCTCTGTTCGACGGGACTGTCCGGATTCATCCGATACGACGAAAAAGCCTGGCCGAACGGGCAGGAGTCCATCGCGCCAGTCGATCGGGGGTAGACGGGCCGACGCGCGGCAGCAGAGGATGCGGCTCTCTAAGCGTAGATTGGGGAGGCTCACGTGAGAACGAGCAGAGCCGTCGCGCCCGCCGTAGTGACGGCGGCCGCCGCGGTGTTCGTGGCGATGATCGCGCCGGCCCAGGCCATCGCGGCCAACGCCGCCGCCGTCGCCGACGACCAGGCCGCGCCGCAGAACGTCATCGTGGTGATGCGCGACCAGCACCCGGACCTCAAGCCCAAGGTGCAGACCGACCAGCGCTCCGCCGCCGTCAGCAGCGACCAGAACCCGGTCGTGCAGGACCTTTCCACGCACGGCGCCACCGACGTCAAGCAGTTCGACACCGTCAGCGCCGTCGCCGCCAAGGTCAAGCCGTCCGAGGCAGATCGCTTGCGGGCCAACCCGAACGTCGCCGCCGTCGTGCCGGACATGACGTTCTATCCACAGCAGACGGCCACCGATCTCAAGCCCAGCCAGCAGATCTGCCCGGCCGACCCGAGCAAGCCGCTGCTGGAGCCGGAGGCGCTCGACCTCACCCACACCACCCAGGCGCAATCCACCGTCACCGGCAAGGGCGTGAAGGTCGCGTTCCTCGCCGACGGCATCGACACCAACAACCCCGAGTTCATCCGCCCCGACGGCAGCCACGTCTTCACCGACTACCAGGACTTCTCCGGTGACGGCGTGCACGACTCCAGCGGCGGCGGCGAGGCCTTCGGCGACGCCAGTTCCATTGCCGCGCAAGGCACTCGCACCTACGACTTGTCGACCGAGCTCCCTTACTCCGGCCTGCCCAAGGGCTGCGACATCAAGATCCGGGGCTTCGCGCCGGACGTGTCGCTGGTCGGCATCAAGATCTTCGGCCAGACCGGCACCTCCACCTCGTCCATCCTGCGCGGCATCGACTACGCGGTGAACCACGACAAGGTGGACATCCTCAGCGAGTCCTTCGGCGGCAACCCGTACCCGGACCCGACCACCGACCCGGTGACGCTGGCCGATGACGCCGCCGTGGCCGCGGGCGTCACCGTCGTGGCCTCCTCCGGCGACTCCGGCATCTCCGGCACCATCGGCTCGCCGGCCAGCAGCACGCAGATCATCGCCGTCGGCGCCACCACCGCCATGCGGCTCAACGCCCAGGCCTACGGCTATCCCGGCTGGACCAGCGACAACATCACCGGTCTGTCCTCCGGTGGCCCCACCTTCAACGGCAAGGTGCCTGACCTGGTCGCCCCCGGCTACGGCGGTATGGCCGCGTGCACCGTCGACCCCCGCTGGGACGACTGCACCAGCGCCACCGAGGCCTTCGGCGGCACCAGCCAGTCCGCGCCCTTCGTCGCCGGCGCCGCCGCCCTGGTGATCCAGGCCTACGAGCAGGCCCACCACGGCACCCGGCCGTCGCCCGACCTGGTCAAGCGTTTGCTGACCGGCACCGCCACCGACCTGAACGTGCCCGCCGACCAGCAG
This sequence comes from Kutzneria sp. CA-103260, assembly GCF_018263855.1. Lineage (GTDB taxonomy): Bacteria > Actinomycetota > Actinomycetes > Mycobacteriales > Pseudonocardiaceae > Kutzneria. The sequence continues at coordinate 9,162,679 of NZ_CP073318.1, forward strand.
GGCGCCGGGCTGCTCAACAGCGACGCCGCCGTCAAGGCCGCGCTCGGCCAGGGCGGTCTCGTGCCGTCCGTGGACCAGGTCAGCCTCAGCGGCAAGGCCGGCACCAGTCAGCACACCTCGATCACCCTGACCAACACCAGCAACCGGCCCCAGGTCGTCACCGACACGTCCCGGACCGTCGGCGCCACCACCTTCACCGACGCCCGGACCATCGGCATCACGGCGCCGTCCTCTTCGGACAAACTGCCGGCCGAGGGCGCCCTGGCCGCCGCGCCCGTGACCTTCACCGTGCCGCCCGGCACGCCGCTGCTGGACGCCACCATGGTGTGGCCCGGCACCCAGAGCTCCGGCCAGCTGTCGGTGATCCTCGTCGACCCGGCCGGCAAGTACGTGCAGCAGTCCTACGACTACGGCTTCGCCGACAACCAGTACATCACCGTGCACGACCCGGTTCCCGGCAAGTGGACCGCGAAGATCGTGTGGAGCAACGGCCGGGCCCACCTCCAGGAGCCCCCGCTCACCCCGGGTTCCTTCCGGGGCAACGCATCCATCGAGTTCGTCGGCAAGAAGTTCGCCTCCGCCGGCATCACCGGCACCCCGGCTCGGGTCATCCCGGCCGGCGGCTCGGCCCGGTTCGACTTCACCGTGCCGCTGCCCGCCACCGCCGGCGACGTGACCTCGTCCGTCCAGTTCGACTCCCTCGGCGGCTCGCACCTGAGCGTGCCGGTCAACGCCCGGGCCCTCATCCCGGCCGTTCCGGGGCAGGACAACAAGTTCTCCGTCAACGTCATCGGCGGCGTCGGCCGCGGCTTCGGCGGCGGGCAGGGCTTCTACCTCGACGTGCCCGGCGGGCACAAGAGCCTCACCGTCGACCTCGCCGCCCCCGACTCCGGCACCCCGCTGGAGTTCTACCTCGTCAGCCCGGACGGGCAGATGCTCTCCGGCGACGTGAACGCCACCGAGGGCACGTGGAACGACTCCTCGACGCGGACCGCCAACGGCGGCAGCAGCCTCACCGTCGACCAGCCGCTCGCCGGCCGCTGGCAGCTGCTGGTGATCCTCACCAACCCGGTCAGCGGCAAGGAGTTCAGCGAGCAGGTCAGCGGCAAGGTCCGCTTCGACGCCAGCACCGCCAAGGCCAGCGGCCTGCCCGCCGGCGGCTCGATCAAGTCCGGCAGCACCGTGACCGCGTCCGTAGACGTCACCAACACCGGGCTGACCGGTCAGTGGTTCTTCCTCGACCCCCGGCTCGCCGGCCAGGCCAAGGTCGACCTCACCCCGACCGACGGTGTCACCTCGCTGAAGCTGCCGCTGCACACCAGCGACACCGCGCCGCCGAGCTACCTCGTTCCGCCGCACACCAGCAAGCTGTCCTCGACCGTCACCGCTTCGCTCCCGGTCGACCTGGACATCTACGCCATCAAGGGCGCGCCGGAGAAGCTGGCCCTGGCCACCAACCGGCCCGACCACGCCGTCACCGACACCGCGTCGGCCAACCAGCTGGCGACGGGGACGTGGGGCACCGACGTGCAGGCCATCGGGCCCTTCCCGAACGGCTCGCCCGCCGGCACCGCGAAGATCTCCGCCAACGCCGTCACCGCCCCCTTCGACCCGTGGTTCTCGTCCGAGACCGGTGATTTCTGGCAGCACACCGTCGCCGGCCCCGCCGCCACGCCGGTCTTCATCCCGGCCGGCGCCACCCGCACCATCAAGATCACCCTCAAGCCGACCGGCCCGGCCGGCACCGCCGTGCGCGGCACCGTGTACGTCGACACCTTCAACCCGCTCATCGGTCAGGGCTCCGAACTGACCGGCATCCCCTACAGCTACACCGTCAGCTGATCGAGTGAAGTCATCGCCGCACCGGCCACGCCGGTGCGGCGATGACACCCCATGCCACCTGCTTTACCTAAACTCCGCCCGTGTCCAAGGCTGCGGCTCTGCTCGTCGGCGTCATCTCTGCTGCAACGCTCGCGCCCATCTCCAGTGCGCAGGCATTGCCGACCCCAGCCGCGCGCACCTCTGCCGCAACGCTCGCACCGATCTCGACTGCGCCAACCTGCCGCGAAGTCGTCATCCCGGTGACCATGCCGCTGGCCGGCACCCAGACCGTCGCCGGCTCTCTCTGCTGGTCCGGCGCCACGCCTTCGCCCACCGTGCAGATCCTGCTCGCCGGGGCCACGTACAACCGCTCGTACTGGGACTTCCCACAGCAGCCGGACGTCTACTCCTACGTCCGCCGCGCCGTCGCCGCCGGTTACACCACGCTCGCCCTCGACCGCCCCGGCACCGGCGCCAGTTCCCACCCCTCCGGCGCACTGCTCACCAACGCCACCGAGGCCAGCGCGGTCCACCAAGTCGTCAACGCCGCTCGACTGGGCAAGCTCTCCTCGACGGCGTTCACGCGCGTCCTACTCGCCGGCCACTCCTACGGCTCCGTTGTCGCCTGGTACGAGGCCGCCACTTACTCCGACGTCGACGCACTGCTCATCAGCGGCATGGCCCACGAGGTCCAACCCGCGGCTGCCATCCCCGTGGCCGCCTCCCTCGTCCCCCAATCGAGTGACCCTCACTTCGCCGCCCGGCCCCTTGACCTCACCTACCTCACCACCCGCCCCGGTGCCCGTCAGGTCTTCTGGCACGGCGACCACGACGACCCCGCCGTCATCTCCGCCGACGAGGCCACCAAGGACACGGTCACCACCGCTGAGCTGGCCGACACCCTCGTAGCCCAAGCCGCCCCCACCACCGACGACATCACCGTCCCCGTCCTCGTCGCCGCAGGCCAACAAGACCTCGCCTATGCCGCCGCCCTCGCCCACGAGGCCGCGCACTACCCCCACTCCCCGTGCGTCACCACCCACCTCCAGCCCGACGCCGGCCACGACCTCAACCTCTCCCCACGCGCCCCCGACTGGTTCACCGCTGTCCTCGCCTGGGCCATCCACGTCCTGGCCCCTACCGGTGCCCCACCCCGCTGCTGAACCTTGGCCTGTCCCTGCCGCGCGGGGACCGGGCCCCGGACCGGCGGGCCAGCATCCGGGTCATGGCGAAACGGATTCCACCAGCGCTGGAGACACCGCTGTTGCTCATGGCGATCTTCGGCATGCTCGTGGCGGGGCCGGTGGCCTTTGTGGCCGTGATCGCCGGCTTCGGCGAACAGCGGGCCGCCGACAACACCTACGTCGTCGGCTTCGCGCACACCGGCGACGACTGCGGCCCCGAAGCCGTGAGCTTCGACGTCGTGGACGGCGCGCCGCTGGGCTGCGAGCCGGCCGCCATCCCGGCGGGTGGGCCCAGCCGGGCGAACTTCCCCGGCTTCACCGACGAGCAGGACCGACAGGTGACCGATCTCGCGGCCCAGCTCGGCGCGGAGGGGCTGTGCCCGGCCGAGCAGCAGCAGATCCAGCGGATGGTCGACGGCTTCGCCGCGACCGTGCCCGAGTCCCGCCGCCCCCACTACGACGAGGGCGTCTCGGTCGAGCCGCTCTGGGGCGCCGGCCTGGCCTGGACCGGCGTCGGCGTGCTCATCGCTTGCGTGGTGGTCTACTCGCTGGCGTTCGGGCCGCCGCGATGCCTGGCCTGGGTGTGGCCTCTCCGCCGATGACGATGGCGTGCGACTACGTCGACAGTGCGGGGAACGAGCCCGTGGGCCCGAAGTGACGGCCGGCGGCGATGTCGCAGCCCAGGTCACGCCACCAATCGGCCTGGGCGGCCGAGTTGATCCCGTCCACGGCGACGCTCGCTCCGGCCTCGTGGGCCATGGCCACGAGCTGGGTCAGCGACCGCAGCACAACAGGGCCGAGACCTTCCGGGCGGGCCTGCCGCTCGACGAGCCACCGGGCGATCCGCACGGAGTGGAGTTGCAAATCCTCGAGGTAGGCGAGGTCCAGCGGCCCGACGCCGAACTCCTCGACGACCACGTCGACGCCGGTCTCGACCAGGACGGCGAGGTTGTCGGCGGCGGTGCCGCCGAGCGCGTCGGCGGGCAGCCCGAGTCTCAGCCGCGAGAACGACAGGCCAGTCTGCTCCACATCGCGGAGCACCCGGGCGACGAGGTCCTCGTCGTTGGCCAGACACGCCGGCAGACTGATCTCGACGGGCGGCGCCTCGGCCAGCTCGGCGGCCTGCTCACAGGCGCTGCGCAGCAGCCAGCCGCCCAGCGGCAGCATCAGCCCGGTCCGCTCGGCCAGATCGACGCACTGCTGGTGGTCGACCACGCCGTGCCCCGGCCGATCCCAGCGCAGCAGGGCCTGCACGGCATGCGTGCTGCCGGTTGCCAACTCCACCTGGCGGTTGAAGACCAGCCCGACCTCGCCGGTCTCCCACGCCCCGGGCAGCACCGCGGCCATGCCGCACCGCTCCCGGTCATCGGTGTCGAGGCGGGCGTCGTGCAGCTCCCACTGCGTGCCCTTGCGCCGCGCCCGCCGCAGCGTGAGGTCCGCGGTCCGCAGCACGTCCTCCATCGACATCTCGGCCGGCGGCCGATGCACGACGCCGATGGTCGCGGGCGCGGCGACGCCCCGCCCGTCGGCCAGGTAGATCGGCTCGGCCAGCTCGTCCTTGATCTGTTCGATCATCGTCAGGACGTCGGGCGTGGCCCGCGAGTTCTCCACCAGCACCGCGAACTCGTCGTTGCCGAGGCGCGCGATCATCGCCCGCTCGCCGAGGAAAGCCGCACGCAGCCGATCGGCGACACTGCACAGCACGTGGTCGCCGGCCTGCCGCCCGAGGCCGTCGGCGATCACCGAGAACGCGTCCAGATCGAGTTGGTACAGCGTGGTCCCGGTGTCCCGGTCGGCCTGGTTGAGCAACGCCTCCAGCCGGGTGCTCAGGTACTGCCGGTTGGGCAGGCCGGTCAGCACGTCGTGCAGCGACTGATGCTTGAGCTGGTTGCGCAGCAGCGCCAGCTCGGAGTCGTCGTCCAGGATGACGATCAGTTCCTGGCCGCCGCGGATCGGCGCGATCGACAGCAGCGGCCGCACCGGCTCGCCGCCGGACAGCAGTGTGGTGCGCCGGTGCCGGATCCGGTCGGTCCGACCGTCGGTCAGTTCGGCGCACGCGGTCCGTATCCGCAGCGCCTCCTCCTTGGGCATGACGTCGAACAGGGTCAGGCCCGACAGCTCGTTCTCGCTGACGTCCAGGACGGTGCGCAGCACCTCGTTGCTGCGCAGGAAGCGGCCGGTCCGGTCGGTGATGCCGATGCCGCTGGCCGAGGCAGCGACCACCTCGTCGAACCGGGCCATCGCCGCGATCAGGCTCTGCTGTGTCTCCTTGGCCGCGGCGAACAGCGACTTGGTGAGGTTCTGCTGCTGCTCGAAGATCGACTGCTTGGTCGAGTCGGAGTAGCCGGCGGCCAGCGCGCCGAGCACGGTGACCACCCGCTCCGCCACCTGGCGGCGTCCGCGCAACTCGGGCTGGACGAGCAGGCCACCGCCGAGCACCTCGAGAGTGGAGGCCAGGGTGTCCTTGCTGACGCAGTTGAGGGCAACCAGCTGCCGTCCGACACGGGCGGCGGCCCCGGTGTCCATCGGCTCCGCCTCGGCCGCCCGGACCAGCTGGTCGAGCATGGTGCCGAACTGGGCCTCGATCTCACCCTGGGTGAGCGGCAGGTAGTTGGACTGCGCGACCAGGTAGGCCCACTTCTTGGTGAGCCTGATTCGCTCGCGCGAGCTGAGCGGTTGACGTGGCTGCGGGACGCTCATGCCGCTCGGCCCGCGCCTGTGCCGCCCCCGTCTCCGTGATGGACTGCCGACAGCACTCGGGTTCACCTCGCCGTTGCCATACTCGCGGTGGCGGAAGCGTACCGGCTGCTCGTAGCCCCTCATGATCTCTCGGCCTTGTTCACTCGATCGAGCGAACAAGGCCGAGGGGGGACCCACGGAAACTAGCTGCGAACGGTTGCGGCCAGCTTGTCCAGCGTCGCTGTGTGGATGCGGCGCAGTCCAAGCGGTGCGAACGTGCCCTCGAAGAAACCGGCCACCCCGCCGGCGCCCTGCCAGGTCGTCTGCACGTGCACGGAACTGGCGCCCTCACCCTGGGCCTTGACCGTCCAGGTGGTCACCATGGTCGAGTTCTGGTCCGACTCGACCAGCGTGCCCGGCGCCGGCTCGGTGACCTCGAGCAGGCAGTCCCGCACCCGCTTCTTGGTCGCCTGCAGCTTCCAGTGCACCTTGGTGCCCGCGCCCTTGCCGCCCGCGAGCACCTCGTATTCGCTGTAGTTCTCGGGCAGGATCCCCGCCCGGGCGCCGGCGTAGTCCGCCAGCGCCGCGTAGACCGTGTCCGAGGGCTTGTCGATGACCCGCTCGGCGGTTGCCTTCACCTCTGCCATGCCGCCGATTCTCGCAGTGTCACGCGGCCGGGGCGCATCACCCGGGCGTGAACAGTGATCAACGAGATGCGTCACACAGGTCACGGCGAGTGAACGCGCCGGGACGATTGACCCATGTGCCGCGCGCGTTTGGGCACGGTGCGTGACTGTCCGTTCACACTGGCTAGACGCGACCGCCATGGCGCGATAGGAACTGCGCACGGGGGACAACCTCTGGCGGGAGGTGTTTGGACATGCGGGTGCGGGTGCTCGGGCAGTTCGAGGTCGCTCGCGGCGAGGAGCGGATCACCCCGTCGCAGCCGAAGCTGCGCCAGCTGTTCGCCCTGCTCGCCCTCAACGCCAACAACGTGGTGCGCGCCGAGCAGCTCATCGAGGAGCTGTGGGGCCCGGAGCCGCCGAGCAAGGCGACCGGCACGCTCCAGACATATATGTCACACCTGCGCCGCCTGCTCCCCGCCGACGACGCCACGGTGTCCCTGCTGCACACCCGGCACGTCGGCTACGCCCTCACGCTGCCGGAACAGGACGTCGACGCCGGTCGGTTCGCCGGTCTCGTCGCACGTGGACGGTCCGAGTTGGACAGTGGGCACGTCGAGTCGGCGTCCGAGGTCTTCCGGACGGCGCTGGCGGTGTGGCGCGGCTCGGCGCTCAGCGACGTCGACGCCGGCCCGGTGCTCGAACACCACATCCGCAGCCTGGAGGAGACCAGGGTCGGCGTCATCGACCAGCGTATGGAGGTCGAGCTCATGCTCGGCCACCACCACGAGGTCATCAACGACCTGAGCACGCTGGTCCGTGACTACCCGGCGCACGAGGGCCTGCACGTCAAGCTGATGATGGCGCTGCACCTACTCGGCCGCCGCTCCGAGGCGCTGCACGTGTTCCAGCGCATCCGGTCCACCCTCATCGACGACCTCGGCCTCGAACCGGGGCAGCAGTTGCAGCAGGTCCACCGCGGTCTGCTGGTCGGCAACCCACAGATCGACGCGTTGACGCCGACCAGCGCGCTGCGCAGCGGCAGCTGGCTGGAGCCGCCCGCGCAGCTGCCGCCCGACCTGCCGGTGTTCGTCGGACGGACGGTTGAGCTGGCCGCGGCGGAGGGCCAGCTGCAGCAGCCGTCGCGCTCCGCGCCCGCCGTCGTCTCGGTCGTCGGACCGCCGGGATCGGGCAAGACCGCCTTCTGCACGCACCTCGCGCACCGCGTCCGAGCCCGCTTCCCACACGGCCAGTTGCACGCCGACCTGGCCGAACAGACCCCGGTCGAGGCGCTCACCGGTTTTCTCCGCGCCATCCGCGGCACCGGCGCGCAGCTGCCGGACAGCATCGAGGAGCGCAGCCACCTGCTCCGGGGCTGGACCGCGGAGCGACGCGTCCTGGTCCTGATCGACAACGCCGTGAGCACCGTCGAGCTGGCGCCGCTGCTGCCCAGCGGCGGCGGGTGCGCGGTAATCGTGAGCTGCCGGACGAGGCTGCCGCTACGCGGCACGAGCCTCGCCGTCGACCTGCACCCGCCGGCCGAGGACGAGGCCCTCGAACTGCTGGGCTCCGTGATCGGCTGGCGCCGCTTGCGGGCCGAGCTGCCGCAGGCCCGCCGGTTGATCCGGCTGTTCGAAGCGTCGCCGATGGCGTTGGTCGCCGCGGCCAACCGGCTCGCCATCCGGCCGCACTGGACCATCGCGGTGCTGCTCGACCGGCTCCGACATCGCCGGGACTGGCTCGACGAGCTGGTCAACGCCCGCGTCGACCTGCTCAACAGCATCGAGCTGAGCTGCCGGTCGCTCGCGCCGGCGCACCGCGATGCCTTCTTCCGGCTCGCCGGTGCCGCCAGCGAGCCACTGACCACGAGGGGCGCGTCCGCGGTGCTCGGGTGCGACCAGCGCACCGCGGAGGCGATCCTCGAGTCGCTCGTCGAGCACCAGCTCGCCGCGGTCGACCGCGGGCCCGAGGCCTTCCCCGGACAGTTCCACTACCGCTTCAGCCCGCTCGTGCGGGTGGCGGCGAGCTCGCTGAGCCAGTTCGCCGCGGCGTCGGCGCCGCCGGCCGAGGCGAACGACTTCTGGATCCGCCGCGCCCCTTCTGCATAGCCGGAACTCTCGTCCAAAGTTGACGCAATGCTCGAACGCAGCAGCTCTGCTCCGACGCGGCCGAACCGCACCCGCACGCCGGCACCCGCCTCGACCACCTGCTGGGCGACGATCGGCTGGTCGTCCCGGATCGGGGCGACGACCAGCGGCACCCCGTGACTGAGCGCCTCACACACCGTGTTGTGTCCGCCGTGGCAGACGACGGCCGCACACCTCGGCAACAGCGCCAGTTGAGGGACGCGGCGCACGACCAAGACGTCATCTTTCGAGCAAAGCTCACCCGTTGGATCAACGACGACGCCCTGCACCAGCTCCGACAGCCCGCTTAACGCCTCCACCGCCGCGGCCAGGAACGGGCCGCCGGCATCGGCGTTGGCGGTACCCAGCGAGACCAAGACGACCGGTCGCCCGTCCAGCGACGACCAGGGGAACGGGGTGTCGTCCGGCCGCTCGGCGATGGACGGCCCGACGAACACGACGTTGCCGCCGACCGGGCCGACCAGCTCCGCCGTGCTGAACGCGAGCACGCCATGAGGGGAGAAGCGCAGGTCGTGTGTCGCAGCCGTCGAGCCGTGCCGACGCCGAAGCCCAGCGAGCAGGTCGTCGAGCCACGCCGCCACCTTCGGCATCTCCGACAGCGGCTGCACCAGCTCCGCCGACGTCGTCGCCGACGTCGCCCACGGGATCCCCCGCCGCTCGGCGACCAGTGCGCCGGCCACCGCCTGCTGGTCGACCAGCATCGCGTCGGGCGCGAACTCGTCCACGGCGGCGTCCACCAGCGGAGCCATGCCCTCCGCGAGCGGAACCAGGAACTCCTCCCACAGGAACTTCAGCGACGCGAACCCCCGCAGCTGCGGCGGCCGACCCACCAGCGCGAACTCCGACAGCGGACGGCCCGTCGGATAGAACGTCGCGCCCGGGCCGGCCAGCGGGGCCAGCGCGGCGTTCGGCCCGACCCAGCCGACCTCGTGCCCGGCGGCAGCCAGCCGGGCCGCCACCCCGACCGTCGGGTTGATGTGCCCGACGAGCGGAGGGACGACAAAGAGGAACCGGCTCACGCGACGGGCTCCACGGTCAGCAGCCGGGCCTCGTCGGCCGCGTCGATCCACGGCACATCGGTGTGAATGCCGCGCACCCACGGGATCAGCAGCTCACGCACCTTGCGGTGGGCGTCGACCAGCACCGAGTGGTCCTGCCCGGGGAACACCACGGTCCGGCAGTTCGACAACGCCCGCTCCAACGCCCGCGGGTCCTCGCCCTGCAGCCCGTCGCCGCCGAGGATGTGCAGCACCGGTGTCGGCAGCGCCAACAGGTCCTCGGCCGACATCAACCGGCCCTGCGACACCTCCGCCATCATCGTCGTGGCGAACAGTTTGGCCGCGGCCTTGCGGGCCAGCTTCGCGTGGTGCGCCCCGTTCTGCGCCTCCAGGTCCAGGAACGTCTGCTCGTTGGACAGCTGCTCGCCCATGTAGTCCATGGCCTGCACCATCCGGTCCGACCACGGCTGGGTGGGCGGCTCCGACTCGATGGACACGATGCTCGCCACCTGCCAGGGCCGGGCGAACGCGTGTCCGAACGCGACAGTGCCGCCGAAGCTGTTGCCCACCAGGTGAACCGGTCCGCGCACCGGTAACGCGTCCAGGAACGCGCCGAGATCCTCGACGAAGTGCTGGAAGGTGTAGCCGGTGGTCGGGCAGTCGCTGCGGCCGTGCCCGCGCAGGTCGTAGGCGAGCACGTTGACTCCCGCGGCGGCGACCGGCGCGGCCAGCGTCAGATAGAAGCTGGCCAGGCTGTCCGTGCCGAGACCGTGGATGAACACGACCGTCGGCGCCGACTCCGGGTCGACGCCCTTGGCATCCATCCGCTGGTAGTGCGTGTTGACGCCGTTGGCCAGGATCTTGCCCACGTCAGCCTCCCGCGCGGGCCAGGGCCGCGACCACGAAGTCGACTAGATCGCCGACCTTGAGCGCGATCACCTCGTCGAGGTCCTTGTCCGCCAGGAACTCGGCCAGGTTCACCGGCTCGCCCCAGTGCTCGGTGGCCAGCGCGGTCAGCGTGACCAGGTCGATGCTCTCCAGTTCGAGGTCCTCGTTGAACGAGGTCAGCTCGGTGATCTCCACGTCGTCCACGCCCAGCTCGGCGAGCACCTTGCGCAGCATGCCGGCGATCTCGTCGAACACGACGTCGCGCGACGCCTCGGTGGTGGTCATTCGTCCTCCTGATCGGCGGGACCGGCGGTCCACGCGACGACGTACTGCCGGGCCGGCAGGTCTGCTGGATTGCTGACGGCGACACGCTGTCGGCCGTCACCGGCGGCGATGCCGGCTGTCGGGTCGTCGATCGCGATGCTCACCGGACCGCGGCCGAACCGGGCGATCGACACCCCGAGCTCGTCCTTGTGCGCCAGGGAAACGGTGACTTCCGGCAGTGGGAAGCCGTTGTTCCCGGAGACCGTCACGCGACCGTCGCCGGCGTCGTCGACGAGGATCTCCGCCGGGAAGATCGGCCCAGATCCGTTGTCCCACAACAGGCTGCGCACCGCGTCCTTGACGGCGATGCGGCCGAGCAGCCAGTGCCGTCGGTTGCGTGGCGGCAACCGGTCGTAGCAGGCGCGCTCGCGGCCGCTGAGGTACTTGCTCAGGTACAGCTCACGGGATGCCAGGTCGGGCCAGCGCTCGGCGACCGCGACCCAGCCGCCGGGTTGCCGCTGCGACAGCGAATTCCGCTCCGGGAACCGCCACGCCTCGTCCAACTCCATGTGGCTGTCGAACCTGCGGTCCCGCCAGTCGCTGATCTCCGCCCACACCACGCCGTTCACGGTCAGCTGGGCGTCCACCTGATAGAGCCGGTCGCTCACGTCGACCACCTTGATCAGGCAGTCGATCGGCGTGCCGGGCGCCGGGTGCGGGCCGAAGAACTCGATCCGCCCCATCTGCACCGGGAAGGCGATCCGCTTGGTCGTCTGGGTTTCCCAGATCCAGTACCCCAGCAGCTGGCCGACGTTGTCGAGCAGACCGCCGGGCACGTCCGGCGTCGTGATCACACCACTGACGTGGTTGACCCCAACGCTGGTCAAGGCCGTGATCCCCTGCAGCGCCGGGCCATGGAACATCACCCGCCGCTCGTAGAACTCCCGCGCCGTCATGCCCGGCGTTGTGCGCTCGCCGGCGGCGATCGACCAACTCCGGTGCGGCCTGGGCGCCCAATCCGACGCCAATTCCACAACGGCCTGCGAGTGATCGCCGACCGCGACCCGAACCCGATCCGGTCCGATCGGCTCGACGGTGATGGTCACCTCTTCGGCCGGCGCGCCGATGAGCCACCGCAACAACTTCACATCGTGCACGCGCACGGCGCGAAGTCCCGGCGCGGCCTCCTCGGCGGCGTCCATCATGATCTGGATCAAGGTCGTGCCCGGCACGACGGGACGCCGGTCGGCCAGGTCCGGCCACCCTTCCCGCTGCGGCGCGAAGCAGTGGTCCAGCAGGAACGGCATCGACTCGGTCGAGATCGTCATCCGCTTGGTCAGGGACCGGATCGCGGGCGCCCGCCGGCTGGCGATCACCTGGGCGGCCGACTCGGCGGTCTCCCGCAGCAGAGCCTCAAGCTCAGCCGCGATGGGGAAGTCCGCGGTCAGCGAGTCCAAACGGGACGGACCGGTGCTGATCGTCGTGTCGACGGACACCAACGGCGAGCCCAGCTGCAGCGTCACCGGCTGACGAGTCGGTTCCAGCAGCGAGAAGTCCGGCGATCCACCCTCGACCCACAGCGCCGCGGCGACGAGCCGGAGCTGGTCCACGCCGCCCCGATGGGCCGAATTCGCCGCGACCGTCAGGTGATCCACGCCCTTGAGCGTGTCGTCGATCAACGAACCCAGTTGCCCGGCGCCGACCTGGATGAACACCTTGATGCCGGCGGCGTATATGGCCGACACCGTCTCGCGGAAGCGGACGGGCTCGACCAGATGCCGAATGTAGAGGTCTCGCACGGCATCCGGGTCCGTCGGATACGGCGAAGCTGTGGTGGCGGACCAGATCGGCAGCGCTGCCCGGCCCATCTCCAGGCGGTCGGCCAGGTCTACGAAAGGCTGGATGTACGGCTTCAGCATCGGCGTGTGGAAACCGGACCGGAACGGCAGGACCTGGCTGATCACCGCGCGCTTGCGGAACTCGGCGACCAACTCGGCGATCTCCTCCGGCGGTCCGCAGACGATCGTCGAGCTCGGCGAATTGTCGTGCGACAAAACGATGTTCGGCCGGTCGGCGATGGCCTCAGCGACCCGGTCGACGCCGCAGCCGATGGTGGCGAACTCGACCCCCGGCACCTCGACCGAGGTCGGGTCGAACCTCGCCAGGGAGTCCTCCACCGCGCGGTCGGAGAACATCCCGCTCACCGACATCGCGGTCCACTCACCGATGCTGTGCCCGGCCAAGGCTGTCGGCGTCACGCCGATGCGCCGCAACGCACTGTCCAGCAACCGCCCGACGCCCAGCACGCTCATCCCGTGCCGGCCGAGATCGCCGTTGCCGACGGACCTACGGATGAGCCCGAAATGGTCGGCCACGTCCTCCACGCGCGGGTCGAACTCGGCCTCCAGCCCGGGAAAGACGAAGGCTATGCCCGACTTGGGCAGCAGGGGCTCCGGGCTGAACCAGAAGTTGCTGCGCCCACGCCACGCGACGCCCTTGGCGACAGTCTTCTCGGCGAGCGCCACCCGCTTGGGCGTCGGGTCCACGATGGCCAGTCGAAGTCGGCCGCTCTCATGCTGTTCATCCTGGTTGAGACGGCGCAGCAGCTCGTCGGGCGTGTCCGCCGCGACGCGCAGCACCCGCACCGGCTCGTTGACGACAATCGCGGACGGCGCAGGCTTCGGCGAAGGTGCTTGCTCCAAAACCACATGCGCGTTGATGCCGCCGAACCCGAAGGCGTTCACGCCGGCGCGACGCACGTCGTCCGCCCACACCTCGGCCTTGTCGATCGGCCGGAACCTGGTGGCATTCAACGCGGGATTCGGGTCGTCGCAGTGCAACGTCGGCAGCAGCACGCCGTGGTGCACCGCCAGCGCCGCCTTGACCAGGCCGGCGATCCCGGCGGCCGGCATGGTGTGGCCGATCATCGACTTCACCGAGCCGATCACCGCGGGCTTGCGCGTCGGGGCGCCGAAAACCGTTGCCAGGGTGGCGAGTTCCGCGGAGTCGCCAGCCGGCGTCGCCGTGCCGTGCGCCTCCAACAGACCGATGGCGCCCTCCGCTGAGGGATCCAATCCCGCTGCGGCCCAGGCCTTGCGGACCGCGAGCACCTGCCCACCGGGATCGGGATTGAACAGGCTGGCGCTGCGCCCATCGCTGGCCACGCCCGTTCCGCGCACCACCGCGTAGATCCGGTCGCCGTCCCGTTCCGCATCGGCCAGTCGCTTGAGGACCACGACTCCGGTGCCCTCGCCGATGAGGATGCCGTCCGCGTTGCGATGGAAAGGCCGGATCTGCTGGCTCGTCGAGAGCGCCTTCAGCTGCGTGAACACGCTCCAGAACGTGATGTCGTGGCAGTGGTGCACACCGCCGGCGAGCACCACGTCGCATCGCCCGCTGCTCAACTCGTGCACGGCGTGATCGACGGCGATCAGCGAGGACGCACAGGCAGCGTCCACCGTGTACGCCGGGCCGCGAAGGTCGAGCCGGTTCGCCACGCGTGACGCGGCCAGGTTGGGCACCAGACCGATCGCCGACTCCGGCTGCTCCGGACCGAGTTGCTCGGTGAAGGCCACCCGCACGCGCTCCAACTCGGCGGCGCCGATACCCGGAACGAGCTCGCCGAGCGTGCGCACCAACTGCACGGCGGTGCGCACGCGTTGGTCGAGCCGCACCACGCCGGGCGTCAGATAGCCGCCGCGGCCCAGGATCACGCCGATCCGGTCGCGGGCCGGCAGTCGCTCGTCGCCACCGGCGTCGGCGATCGCCGACGCGGCGACGCGCATGGCGATGAGCTGATCCGGCTCCGCGCCGGCGACCGAGTTCGGCATGATCCCGAACCGGGCCGGGTCCACGTCGGCGTACTCGTCGACGAATCCGCCGCGCCGGCAGTACAACCGGTCGGCCCGGGCCGAGCCAGCGGGATCGTAGTAGCCGGGGTCCCAGCGGTGCTCGGGCACGTCGGTGATCGCGTCCACGCCGGTGACCAGATTCCGCCAGTACGTCTGGAGATCCGGCGCCCCCGGCAGCAGGACGGACATGCCGACGATCGCGACATCGGACATCGGCGTCACCAGCCCGACGCGGTGTAGACCACGGCCCGCACGTCGTGGTCGCCGAAGGCGAGTTCCCGCAGCAGGGCCATGGTGCCCTCCTCGGGGTCGATCAGCTCGATCCCGCGGCGGCTGTACTCCTGCTGCAGCTCCGGTGTCACCATGCCGCCGTGCCGGGCGTCCGGCGCCCACGGTCCCCAGTGGACGGTCAGTGCGCGGGTTCCGGTGCGGGAAGCCCAGAGGGCGCCCAAGGTCTGGAGCGCGTCGTTGGCCGCCGAGTAGTCGATCTGGCCACGGTTGCCCAGTGCCGCCGCGATACTGCCGAACAGCGTCACGAATCGGGGCGGGGTGGGCAGCTCTTCGACTGCGGACAGCAACGCCCGGGCGCCGTCCACCTTCGTGTCGAAGACCCGGCGGAACGAGTCGGCGTCCTTGTCGGCGATCAGCTTGTCCTCGATCACACCGGCCGCGTAGCAGACGCCGTCGATCCGACCGTGGTCCGTGGAGATCTCCTTGATGATGCGGTGCAACGCCTCCTGGTCGCGGACGTCCGCCGAGTGGTAGCCGACCGTGCTGCCCAGTGCCCGCAGCTCGTCCAGGGTCGCCCGGACCTCGCGCGCCGCGAGGATCTTCGCCGACATGCGCTCGATCTCGGCCGGCGAGCGGTGGCCCTGGGCGATCAGCGCGGCACGCAACGCCGTCTTGTCCAGCGCCGACGCGGTGGCGGGGTCTTCGGCGTCGGTCGGCAGCGGCGTACGGCCGATCAGTTCGATGCGGCACCCACTGGTCATCGCCAGCTTGGTCGCGAACTGGGCGGTGATGCCGCGTGCGCCGCCAACCAGCAGCACCACGGAGTCCCGGTCGAGGCCGATCGCCTGCGCCTCAGCCGTGCCGTCGCCCGCCGGGCCGGCGCCGGTGGTGCCGAGCGAACCCAGGTCGACTGGAAGCATGTCGATGGTCTTGCGCGTCCCGTTGCCCCGCAACACAACTGGGTGCCGGTCGTCGGCCAGCAACTCGTCGAGCAGGCCCTCGGTCACCGCCGTGGTGTCGACCTCGATCAGCTTGGCCGCGGTTTCCGGGTACTCGCGGGAGATGGTCCGGAAGAAGCCACGCAGGCCGGCCACGCGGTCGTCGGCGTGCTCCGCGACGGGGGACACCGCGATCACCCAGCGCGGACCACGAGCCAGCGCTGCCTTGAATTCCGCGAACGCGCCCGGCAGGACCGGGTCGTCACCGGGCGAGAGTGCGCCGAGGTAGAGCAGGTTGTCGGCGTTCTCGGTGACGGTCGCGCCCTGCTCGCCGAGCGCGGCCGTGACCTCGGCCACGAGTTCCGGCTGGCCGCCGATGATGCGGAACTCCTTGCCGGACAACGTGGACGAGTCAAGCGGCCGTGCGGTGCCAACCTCGGTGGGCACCATCTCGAAGCGCCGCGGCGCTCGGCCGCCGCTGATCACTGCCGACCCGGCGTCGGGGCGGGCAGTCGCGGCCGCCGCGACCAGGTCGGTGGCGGCTGCGAGCGGCGTGCCTCCGTTGCCGGCCGCTGCGACGAGGTCGAGCGGAGTGCTCTCGGTCGCCGCCGCGCTCGGCTCGGCGGTTGTCGTTCCACCACCGAACAAGTCGGCGATCTGCTGCGCCGTGCGGGCCTTCGTGAGCTCCTCGATGTCCGACGTGGTGGCAGCGCCGAGCTTGGTGACCAGGGTGCCGGCGATCTCCGTGCGCTTGATCGAGTCGATGGAGAGATCGGCCTCGAGGTCGAGCGTCGGGTCGATCATGTCGGTCGGGTAGCCGGTCTGCTGGCTGATGACCTCCAGCACCGTCGTCAACACGTCGGCGACGACCGGTTCGGGCTCCGCGACCGGCGCCGGCGCCGCGACCGCCTTGGGGATCTCGACAACCGGCGGGGGCGCGATGTGCTCGACCACGCGGGTCGGCGCGTTGGCCACGCCGCCGAAGTAGCTCAGCAGCACGTCCCGCTGCGCGGCGATCATCTCGCGGCTGGTGCGCAGGTACTCGCTGATCAACGCGTCCTGACCGGCGCTCGGCTGGGACATCGACAACTCCACTCGTCGGGCGGGGACGAGCCCGCCGTTCAGGTACTGCCCGTCGGCGGTGCGGACCAGCTGGCCGTCGATCGTCCATCCGGGACGCTTCGGCGGCGTGGAAGTGCTGACGTCCAAGGCGTCGCGGCCGTGGAACAGCCAGCTCGTGCGGACGTTCACGCCGGACACCGCGAGCTGCGCGGTCGCGGCGAGGAAACCGCGCACGCCGCCGTCGGTCGTCACGCGGACGTGCGGCCGGTCGCCTAGGATGGCGTCGACCAGTCGGGTCAGCACCTTGCCCGGGCCGACCTCGACGAACACCCGCGCCCCCGCCGCGTACATCGACTCGATCTCGTCGACGAACCGGACGGACGACCCGATCTGTGCCGCCAACTCCGCTCGGATATCGCCGCGGTAGGGCGCGGCGGTCCGGTTCGACCAGACCGGCAGCTCCGGCTCACGAACGTCCTGTGTGGACAGAAACTCGCCGAACGCCTTGCCGCCGTCGGCCACCAGCGGGCTGTGGAAGGCACAGGCGACCTGGATCTGCCTGCCCGAGATTCCCTTGGCCCGCAGCGCCTCCACGGCCTGGCGGACCTGCTCGGTCGGCCCGGAGATCACCGCCTGCTTCGGGGCGTTGTGGTTGGCCAGCACCAGGTCTTCGGTGAGGACCGATGCGATGTCCTCGGCCGTTCCGGTGATCGCGGCCATCGAACCGGGATCTTCGCCGGCCGCGCCGAGGATGCTGTCCGCGCGGGCCCGGCTCATTGCCAACAGCGTTGCCGGACCGAAGGAACCCGCGGCGCTCAGCGCGACCAGCTCGCCGTAACTGTGGCCAGCCAACAGATCCGGCTGCACACCGAGCCGGTTCAGCAGCTGGTTGACCGCGAGTCCGGTGATCCCCAGCACCGGTTGGGCCGCGCGAGTGTCGGTGATCCTGGCCGTGCGCCGCTGCTCGGCCTCCTTGTCGAACGCGGCCGGCGGGAACAGCGTGTCGGCCCACTCCTGTCCGAGCTGTAGCAGGTGCTGGATCTCCGGGAACGCGACGAAGAGCTCGGCGAGCATGCCCGGCCGCTGGCTGCCCTGTCCGGGGAAGAGGAAGGCAACCTTGCCGTCGACGCCTTGCCGGGCAACGAAGATGCCACGCTTCGGATCGTGCTGCCCGGCCGCCCCGTCGCGGAGCCGCTGCGGCAGCTCGTCGATGTTCCGCGCGACGACGGCGATCTGCGTCGGCTCGCTGCGCTGCTCGGCCCGCCGTGACGCGGTCTTGGCCAGGTCACGCAGCCGCCACGTGCGGCCGCTCGCCTCGTTCTTGGCAACGAGGTCGAGGAGCCACTCGACGGAACGCGCCGCTGACGCGTGATCCGCGCCGCGGAACGTGAACAGCTCGGCCGTCCACTCGTCGTTGCTGTGCCTCGGGGTCGGTGCCTTGTTGTAGGCCGACAGCACCATGTGGAAGTTCGTGCCGCCGAAGCCGAAGGCGCTGACGGCCGCGATCCGCTCCGCGGCCGGCGCCGCCCATGGCGCGGCCTCCGCGTGCAGGACGAAGGGATTGCCCTCGGTGTCCCACGCCGAGTTCGGCTGCTCCACGTGCAGCGTCGGCGGCTTGATCCCGTTGTGCAGGGCCAGGGCCGTCTTGATCAGGCCGGCCAGGCCGGCAGCGCACTTCGTGTGGCCGATCTGCGACTTCACCGAGCCGATCGCGCAGCTGGCCGGCTGGGCCCCGTGCTCGACGAACACCTTGGCCAGTGAGCCGAGCTCCGTGCGGTCGCCGACCACTGTGCCCGTGCCGTGTGCTTCGACCAGTCCGACCTGCGCCGGCGACAGGCCGGCGTTGCGGTACGCCCGCTCCACCGCGCTGCGCTGGCCCTCCGGCCTCGGCGCCGTCAGGCCGAGGGACTTGCCGTCGCTCGCGCTGCCGATGCCCTTGATCACCGCGTAGATCTTGTCGCCGTCGCGCTCGGCGTCGGCCAGCCGCTTGAGCACCACGCAGGCGACACCCTCGCCGAGCGTCGTGCCGTCGGCGCTGCTGTCGAACGTCTTGCAGCGGCCGGACGGCGACAGCGCGCCGACCGAGCTGAACATCAGGTAGTCGTTGATGCCGTTGTGCAGGTCCGCGGCACCGCACAGCACCATGTCGCTCGTTCCGGTGACCAGCTCCTTGCAGGCCACGTCCACCGCCGCCATCGAGGAGGCGCACGCCGCGTCGACCGTGTAGTTCGCGCCGCCCAGGTCAAGGCGGTTGGCGATCCGGCCGGCGATGACGTTCGCCAGCACCCCGGGGAACGTGTCCTCGGTCAGCCTCGGCAGCTGGCGGTCCAGCTCCTCGGGCAGCGTGCCCAGGTAGGACGGCAGCACCGTGCGCAGAGTGGTCGCGCTGGCCATGTCGCTGCCGGACTCGGCGCCGAACACCACGCTCGTCGTCGACCGGTCGAAGGCCCGGTCGCCGTAGCCCGCATGCACCAGTGACCGGTACGCGGCTTCCAGGGCGAGCAGCTGCACCGGCTCGATGCTCGCCAGCGACGCCGGCGGAATGCCGTAGCGCAGCGGGTCGAACGGGATCTCCGGCAGGAAGCCACCCCACTTCGACGGCGTGCGGTCCGTCCCTCCGGTCGCGGAGTAGTAGACGTTGGCGTCCCAGCGCTCCGACGGCACCTCGGTCACCGCGTCGACCCCGGCGAGCACGTTCGCCCAGAAGGTCGGCAGGTCGGGGGCCTGGGGGAACATGCAAGCCATGCCGATGACGGCAACGTCCAACGGCTCGGGCTCCGGCTCTGGCGCAGTGCTGCTGCCGACGCCGAGAGCTTGCGCCCTGGCGGAGTGGTAGCGCATTGCTCCAAAGCTCACGCTCTCGTGCAGCGCCGCAACCGTGGTGACGGCGTCACGCAGCACGGCAACCTGGCCGGCCATGAACATGCCTTCGGCAAGTTGCCGGTTCTCGTCGACGTCGAGCAACTCCGCGCCACTGCGCTCCACACCCTTGCTCGCGATCCGCAGCCGACCGATGTTGAGCTGCTCCAACTCCTCCCAGACCTCGCGGTCCGGCAGGCCACGAGCGCGCAAGTCGTCACGCAGCGCGAGAAAGTCCTCCGCGAACGGGCTGGTCACGCACCTCGTCGCGTGACCGGGAGCCGTCTCCAGCAGCGCAGTCGCCTCGGCGTCGACCACCTGCCGCTGGAAGAGCGGCTGCACTGCTCCATCGCGTACGCACTCCTCCGTGAACAGGTACGCGGTCCCCATCAGGACGCCGACGTTGCAGCAATGCGCACGCAATGGAGCAGCCATCGCGCTCACCATCGCCGCCGAGCGCTCGTCGTGGATGCCACCGGCGAAGAGCACGTCCAGCTCGGCCTCGGGATTCGCGCCGAGGAAGTCAAGCAGCACGCCCAGCTGGGACTCCCACAGCGGGAAGCTCGACCGCGGACCGACGTGACCGCCGCACTCCGACCCCTCGAAGATGAACCGCCGCGCCCCGGCATCGAGGAACTGCTTGAGCAGACCCGGCGACGGCACGTGCAGAAACGTCGTGATGCCGAGCCGCTCCAGCGCCGCAGCCTGCGCGGGCCGTCCACCGGCGATGATCGCGTACTGCGGACGCAGCTCCTCGATGACTTCCAGCTGCCCGGTCCGGACCTCCTCGGCCGCGAAGCCCAGGATTCCCGCGCCCCACGGCCGGTCGCCGAGCAAGTCCCTTGTCTCCCGCAGCAGGTCTCGGGTCTGCTCCTTGGTCGCCAGCGCCAACGCGACGAACGGCAGGCCGCCGTTCTCCGCCACCGACGCCGCGAACCTCGCGCGGTCACTCACCCGCGTCATCGGTCCCTGGGCGATCAGACTCGGTGCCGAGGGCTCCTGCTCCAGTGCGGCGGCGACGCTTTCCTTGATCGCTCGCACGACCCGGTCGACCGTGCCGAACTCGTTCGCGAACCGCGCGGCGAGGAAACCGTCCTGCCCAACCGGAATCCGCCCCTGACCTGCGCCCCTGCGGACGAGCAGCCGCTCGCCGTCCACGACGGTCGTCTCCGAACCGTCCATCGGCCGGATCGCCGCGGCGATCTCGTTGTCCACATCGGACTCCGAGAGCAACGCCAGTTGTGTGTCGAGGACAACGCCGGCGGCGCCGCCGACCACGGCCGCCGCAGCCGTGTGCACGCCGATCCCGCCCCAGGCCCAGATGGGCACGTCCACAGCGTCGACAAGTTGTTGGAGCAGCACGAACGTGCTCAGCTCACCTACCGGCCCGCCGGCCTCGTGTCCACGAGCGATGATCCCGTGTGCACCGCGCTCGACTGCGAGCAATGCTTCCGCTTTGCTCGAGACCTCCACCAGAACTCGGTGGTGCGAGGCCAGTTCTGGAATAGACCACTCCGCGCCGTGACCAATCAGGACGGTGTGAACCTGATCACGGGGGAGGTCGCCGGGCAGCAACGCGCACGCGCCGGTCACGCGCACGCCGAACGGGCCGCCGGCCCAGCTCAGCAGCAGGTCGAGCGCTTCCCGGCTGTGTCGGTCGCCGGCGCCGAGATCGAGGATGCCGACGCCACCGGCCCGGCAGACCGCGGTAACCAATCGCGCATCGGGAACGTTGAACGGGCTGACTCCAAGCACAAGATTCTGTGTGAATCCGGGGCAGGAGGAGTGCGCAGCCATCGAGCCTCCGCAGGGGGATACGAGACCTATGGGTGCGCACATCGGTGTAGCCACACCCTAATGGGTGGATCCGAACGGAAAGGTTATGGCTAAGCCGGAATTTCGTCAATTGAGGTACTGGCGAGTTCAGGAAAGTTTGCGTGGAAGTTCAGCGTGGCTCAAGCCTCCTGGTAGCTGCTGAGCCTAGGTGACAACCCTGCTGACCTGCCCAGCTGGGCTGATCGGGTCGCGACCGATCGAGGTGGCCGGCAACAGCCTTCGGGGATGTCGTCACCGTTGCCCAACCGTATAGTTCAGATGAATTGGCTGGTCATCAAGTTAAAGCTCGTCGTACTTGCTCGCGTTTCCCCGTGACTTCTCGACCGGGTACCGCAATTCGTTGCGGGCCAACTTGTCCAACGTCGCTTGCGCCAGATCGATGCCAGTCACATCGGCGAAACGGACCAGGTACATGAACACGTCGGCGACTTCCATCCGGACCCGCTCCCGCAGGTCCGATCCGGACATTCCCGCGCTGATCTGCTCGTCGTTCAGCCACTGGAGCTCGGCCAGCAGCTCGCCGGCCTCGCCGGCCAGGGCCATCGCGAGGTTCTTCGGCGTGTGGAACGGCTCCCAGGACCGTGCGTCGGCGAAGGCGCGAATCCGGGCCGTCAGGTCCTCGATGTCGGTCACGGTCCCGTACGGTAGTCGTTGCAGTCGAGCCGTTGGCCAGAATTAGCGAGTGGGCGTCAGTTTTTGCCGATCGAGCCCGATGTCGGCGAGATCCGCGGCCGCGGTGCCGGCGTCCCAGCCCGCGGCGCTGCCCACCGTGTACGACTTCTTCACCGTGGCCGGGTAGAGCTCCTCGAACAGTTGCGTCACCGCCTTCTCCCGGTCGGCGAGCACCGGAAGCAGCCGGTCGTCGGCCGTCAGGTCGTCGCTCTCCTCGGCGGCGGCGTGGAGCCGCTGGCCGATCCTCGTGGCGTACGCGAGCAGGAACGACTGCCGATAGGTCCGGCTCCGGGCCTCGATGCCGTTGGTCCGTGACGCCCCGGCCGCGACCATCGCCCTCGTCGCCTGCAACAACAGCGACGTCGACAGCAGCTCGGTGATCTCCAGGTCGAGATCCGCCCCGATGAGCGCGATGAAGCCGATCTTCTCGTAGACCACGCCGCGTGACCTGTTCGCGGCGGCGACCGCCGCCACCAACTGTGCCTTCGCCCCGACATACGGCGTGTCCAGCCAGACCCGCCGAGAACTCGCCGTCTGCGGCACGTGCTCGTCGGCGTCGAGCAGCGCCCGCTCGAAGGCGTGCCGGCTCATCAGCTCCTGCGCCTTGGCGGACAACGCCTCCGCTTCCTCGGGGAATTCCGTCGACTCCGCTTTTGCGAGCAATCCTCGCACCTTGGCCAGCACCTTCTGGTCGACGCCCGTGACCGGCCCGGTGTCGGCCGACGTCGACTTCCCCGGAAGGGGCAGGATCAGCGGCAGCTTGGGCAGCGCCATCAACGTCGCCAGCGCGGCGATGACCGCCTCCAGCCCCTCCTCCTTGGTCAGGATGTGTTTGGCCAGCCACTGCTCGAAGTGCTGCCGGTCGTGGCGCCACCACTGCCGCGCCTCGATCTGGCGGAGTTGGTCACGCCAACGTTCGTGGAGAGTGGCCTCAGCGTGCCGGGCCATGTCCGCGGCGATCACATCGACGACGAGGCTCGTCGCGAACCCGTCGCACTCCCGGCTGGTCGCCTGGACCAGGTCGTAGGGCAGCCATCCGTTCGGCCACAGGAAGTTCAGTGCCCGCTCGAACACACCGGCCACGGCGAGACCGAGTTGGCGGTCATCGGCGTCGGCGAGGAACGCGGCGTCCGCCGCGGCGGTCTGCCGCTGGCCGTACGAGTAGTCGTTGGCCGTCGCCCACAACCGCGCCGCGACGCCGTTGGCGTCGAGCGACCTTGCGTCGACGCCATCGGCGGTCCGCTGCGTGTGTCGGGCGCGTGCCTGCTGCCTGGCAGCACGCCTCGTCCGGTCTGAGCTCCCCACGTGCATGAGGTTAGCGACCGATCCTGGCAACGCCCGGAGGTCACTCCACAGTCACGCTCTTGGCCAGGTTCCTGGGGTGATCGACATCGTGCCCGAGCAGCACCGCGGCATGGTAGGCCAGCATCTGCAAGGGGATGCCCAGCAAGATCGGGTCCAGCTCCGCCTCGGCCTTCGGCACCACGATCGTGTGGTCGGCCAGTCCTGGCGGCAGCTCACGGTGCGCCAACGCGAGAATCCGGCCGCCGCGGGCCTTGATCTCGCCCAGCGTGGTCAGGTTCTTGTCGTACAGCTCGTCGTCGGGAACGATCGCGACGGTCGGCGTCTCCGGGCTGATCAAGGCCAGCGGACCGTGCTTGAGCTCCGAAGCCGGGTAGGCCTCCGCGTGCACGTAGGAGACCTCCTTCAGTTTCAGGGCGCCCTCGCGGGCGACCGGCCAGCCCCGTACCCGCCCGATGAACATCACGTTCGGGCACGTGCCGTACTGCTGCGCCAACCCGGCGATCTGATCCTCCAGCTGGAGGATCTCGCCGATCTGGGCCGGCAGCGCGCGCAGGCCGCGGACCAGCCGCTGACCGTCAGCCGGCGACAGGTCACGCACTCGAGCCAGATGCAACGCCAGCAAGGCGAAGTCGACCGTGGTCACGGTGAACGCCTTCGTCGACGTCACCGAGATCTCCGGGCCGGCGTGCAGGTAGATGCCGCCGTCGCACTGGCGCGCGATCGAACTGCCGACCGCGTTCACCACCCCGAGCACCCGGCCGCCCTTGCGCTGGATCTCCTGCACCGTCGCGAGCGTGTCGTAGGTTTCGCCGGACTGGCTCACCGCCACATAAAGCGTGTCCGGGTCGATCAACGGGTTCCGGTACCGGAACTCCGAGGCTGGTTCGGAGTCCGCCGGCACGCGGGCGAGTTCCTCGATCAGCTGCGCCCCGATCTGGCCCGCGTAGTGCGCCGAGCCGCAGCCGAGGATCTTGACCCGCTTGAACTCCCGCGACTCGCGTGGCGTCAGGTTGAGGCCACCCAGGTGAGCGGTGCCGAAGCGATCGTCCAGCCGGCCGCGCAGGGTCCGCTCGACCGCGGTCGGCTGGTCGTGGATCTCCTTGCGCATGAAGTGGCCGTAGCCCTCGGCCTGATAGTCGGCGTCCTCGACGTCCACGGTCGTCGGCGGCCTGGTGGTGACGGTCGCGTCCAGGGTCCGGGTGCTGAACCCGTCGGCGGTGAGCACGGCAACCTCGCCGTCCTCGAGATGGACGACCTGTGAGGTGTGGCGGACCAGCGCCATCACGTCGGAGGCGACGAACAGCTCCTTGTCCCCGACCCCCAGGATCACCGGGCTGCCGTTGCGGGCCGCGATGATGCGGTCCGGCTGGCGGGTGTCGACGACCGCGATGCCGTACGTGCCGACGATGTCCGGCAGCACCCGCCGCACCGCTTCCTCGATGTCGTCGACCTGGACGGCGGCGATCAGGTGGGCCAGCACCTCGGTGTCCGTCTCCGAGCTGAAGACGACCCCGTCCGCGCTCAGCTTGGCCCGCAGCTCCTCGGCGTTCTCGATGACGCCGTTGTGCACGACCGCGACGCGTCCGCTGCTGTCGACGTGCGGATGCGCGTTCTGCTCGCTCGGCACGCCGTGCGTCGCCCACCGGGTGTGGCCGATCCCGACCGGGCCGGCCAGGCGAGCCGGCACATCCTGCGCGAGCTGGCCGACCCGGCCCTTGACCTTGCGGACCCGGAGCTTGCCGCGGCCGACCACCGCGACCCCGGCCGAGTCGTAGCCGCGGTACTCCAGCCTGGCCAGGCCCTCCAACAGGATCGGGACGCAGTCACGCGACCCCACATATCCAACGATTCCGCACATGGTCGTTCCCTCACCCGTAGACGATGCGTCGCAGCTGCCGAAGGGACAGCTCTGGCGCAGCGACGCGGCGCTGCGGCAGTTCGGCGGCGATGCGCTCGAAGATCTGGTCGTTGGTCAGCCCGGCCGACTTGAGTTCGGCATGCCGGCGGCGCACGACCGCCTCGGCCGACTCGTCGAAGTAGGCGAGCACGTCGGCGACCACCCGCGCCGCCTCGCCCGGACCGAGCGCTGTGGTGCGCATCAGGTGCGAAACGAGATCCCCGAACGGGTGACTACTGGCCGACACGAGCAGCGATGCTGCCCGCCCGGAGACCCAAAGGCAACGATCCTGCCCGAAATCGGGCAGGATCACGTGACTGTGTAGCGAACCGCTGCTGAGCAGCGACAAGCCCTACGGCCACCGCGTCACCTCTCACGCAAGGCCGCCGCCATCCAGCAGAGGCACCGCCCTTGCGCAGAGCGTCCCCGTCGAGCAGAGCACCGCCTTTCGAGCACGGCCCGGCCTCTGAGCAGAGCTGCGTCCTTCGGGCAAAGCGCGGCCCTCGCGCAGTGGCGCTTCCGTCGAGCAGGGACGCAGCTGGTGCACTGCCGCCGCCGACCGCCACCGATGTCGCTTTACACAACGGCTCGGGATGTAAAGCGGCGGGTCCGCACACCTCATCGGTGCGCGCGTTCGAGCAAAGTGTCGACACAGCACAAGGGCCGCACCCCAGATGGAGCGCGGCCCTCGTGGCGGACTGGTGAAGCCGTGGTGCGGGGGATCAGCCGTTGAGCGCGCTGCCCTTCTGCCAGTCGGCCCAGCTGAGCTCCCAGTCACCGTAGGTGTCCCACAGCGGCAGCTTGCCGCCGCCGGCGTTGACCACCTCGACCACGTCGCCGAGGTTGAAGTTGTTGAAGAACCACTGCGCGTTCTCCGGGCTCAGGTTGATGCAGCCGTGGGAGACGTTCGAGTTGCCCTGCTGGTTGACGGTGTTCGGGTTCTCGTGCACGAACTCGCCGTCGTTGGAGATGCGCTCGTCCCAGTACTCGGTCGACTTGTAGTAGCCGGGCTGGCCGGGCATGACGCCGTAGGTCGCCGAGTCCATCACGACCTGCTGCTGCTTGTCCGAGATGACGTGCGGGCCGTCGTGGGTGGGCGTCGTGTCCTTGCCGAGGCTGATCGGCATGGTGTTCACCACGGCGCCGTTGTGCAGGATCTGCATCTGCTTGGTGTTGCCGTCGGCCTTGGAGACCCAGGAGTCGTGGATCTTGTACGTGACCGTGCGGTCTGCCTTGCCGTACACATCGCCACCGAGGTTGACGCCGTAGACGTTGGCGTTGAGCGTGATGGTGGTGCCGGGCTGCCAGTACGACGCGGCCCGGTAGTGCGCGGTCTTGGCGTCGATCCAGTACCAGGAGCCCTGCTGCGGCGGGTTCGTGGTCACGGCCAGCGCCTTCTCGGCGGCGGCCTTGTCCGTGACGTTCTTGTCGAACGACACGCCGATGATCTGGCCGATGCCGAAGGTCGCACCCGCGCCCGGCGGGGCCGGGATGAGCGACGGGTACGCCTGATCCTTGGGGGTGAGCGTGGTGTAGGTGCTCTTCTGCTCGGTCTGCTTGCCGTCGGCGTTGGTCACGTCCGCGACCACGCTGTAGCTGGCACCGTAGCCCAGCGGCTCACTGGTGGTCCAGGTCAGCCCGTCCGCGGACAGGTCGCCCTTGACCGCGTTGCCCTTGGCCGTGTTCGTCACGGCGACGTTGGTGATCTTGCCGCCGGTCGCCTTGACGGTGATCGGCGCCGTCGGGCTGGCCTGGTCGCCGGCGGAGATCGTCACCTGCGCCGCCGGCACGGGCGGTTTGGTTGTCGTGGGGGCGCTGGCCGACCCCTCGGTGCCCGATGAACAGGCGCTCAGTGCCAGTGCCGCCACAGCGAGTCCAACGACTCCCGCGGACCCCAGGCGTCGACGACGCCCCGCGCTTCCTCCGACCAGCATGTAACCCTCTTCGCTCACGGCCCGTGTCCCGGATCAGCCCAGACCCATTCGTGGCCGACCTCGCCCCACAGAAGAGTAGGCGGCGGCCTCACAACGGATAAGACGTGGTGGGTGGCCTGACGTTGCCTCCCGCCTTGAGGTGATCCGCGATTCGGTGACGTTTGGTCCGCGTAGCGCACCCATCGGGGCCGTTCCGCCGTGCTACGTATCCCCGGAACGGGCGTTATTGCTCTGTATGGGTGATTACTGTGCGTGCTAATGGTGGATTTGCTGAAAATTGCCTCAGAGATTGGCGTGACGGCGCGAGGACACCACGCCCGTGTTGAATCCGGCCAGGTGCAGGCCGCCGGCGAAGCGGGCGTGCTCGATCTTCACGCAGCGGTTCATCACCACGTTCAGGCCGGCGTCGGTGGCGTGCTCGGCCACGGCCTCGTGCCACAGCCCCAGCTGCAGCCACAGCGTGCGTGCTCCGGCGGCGATCACCTCGTCGGCGACCCCGGGCAGGTCGTCGTGCTTGCGGAACACCGAGACCAGGTCCGGCTTCGACGGCAGGTCGGCCAGCGACGGATAGACCGGCCGGCCGAGCAACTCGGTGAGCCGTGGATTGACGAAGGTGACGTCGTAGTCGGTCGAGGCGAGCAGGTAGGTGGCGACGAAGTAGCTCGGCCGCGACGGATTGTTCGACGCGCCGACGAGGGCCACCGACCGGGTGCCCCGCAGGATGTCCCTGCGCTCCCGAGCCGACGGGCTGGACCAGGTCACCGTTGCTTCACCGCCTCCGCCAGAGCCTGATCGATGTCCCACAACACGTCCTCGACGTCC
The DNA here is from genome assembly GCF_018263855.1 of Kutzneria sp. CA-103260. GTDB lineage: Bacteria > Actinomycetota > Actinomycetes > Mycobacteriales > Pseudonocardiaceae > Kutzneria. The sequence continues at coordinate 9,190,690 of NZ_CP073318.1, forward strand.
TCCAGACCCACCGACAACCGGATCAAGTCGGGCGTCACGCCGGCGTCGGCCAGCTGGGTGTCCGACAGCTGCTGGTGCGTCGTGGACGCCGGATGGATCACCAGCGTGCGGACGTCGCCGATGTTGGCCAGGTGGCTGCACAGCTCGACGGACTCGACGAACCGCTGCCCGGCTGCCCGCCCACCGCGGACGCCGAACGAGAACACCGCGCCCGGCCCCTTCGGCAGGTACTTGGCGGCGCGATCATGGTGGCGGTGCGATTCCAGCCCGGCGTAGCTCACCCACGAGACGCGCTCGTCCGCCTCCAACCAGCGCGCGATCTCCAGAGCATTGCGCACGTGCGCGTCCATCCGATGCGGAAGCGTCTCCACTCCCTGGAGCAGCAGGAACGCCGAGTGCGGGGCGAGCACTGCGCCAATGTCGCGGAGCTGCTCGGCGCGCAACCTGGTGCAGAACGCGTACTCGCCGAAGTTCTCCCAATACCGAAGGCCGCCGTAGCTGGGCACCGTCTCCGTCATCCGCGGGAACTTGCCGTTGCCCCAGTCGAACCTTCCGGACTCGACCACGACACCCCCGAGCGTGGTGCCGTGACCGCCGAGGAACTTGGTGGCCGAGTGCAGCACGATGTCGGCGCCGTGCTCCAGCGGTCGGCACAGGTACGGGGTGGCCAGCGTGGCGTCCACGACCAGCGGGATTCCGGCCGATCGGGCCAGGTCGGCGAGGCCTTCGAGGTCGGCGATGTCGCCGTTCGGGTTGCCGATGACCTCGGTGTAGATGAGCTTGGTCCTAGGCGTCAGCGCCGCCGCGTAGGCGTCGATGTCGTCCGCGGCCACGAACGTCGTGTCCACGCCGAAGCGCCGCAGCGTGCCGTCCAGCTGGGTCACGGTGCCGCCGTAGAGGTTCGCCGCCGAGACGATGTGATCGCCGTTCTCGGCCAGTGCCGTGAACGTGAGGAACTCCGCGGCCTGGCCACTGGCCGTGGCGACCGCGCCGATGCCGCCCTCGAGGCTGGCGACGCGCTCCTCGAACGCCGCGACCGTCGGATTGCCGATCCGGCTGTAGACGTTCCCGTACTTCTGGAGCGCGAACAGGCTCGCGGCGTCCGCGCTGTCCTCGAACACGAAGCTCGTGGTCTGGTAGATCGGCACCGCGCGAGCGCCGGTCGTCGGGTCGGGGGTGCCGCCGGCGTGCAGCGCCCGGGTCCGGAATCCCCACGGTCGATCGGTCATGCGAACTGGTCCGTCCAGGTCAGAGGGGTCAAGTCGATCAGGTGGCGTACAACACTCTCGTGGTCGCCAGATGGGGTGGCCCCGCCACGTGGGGCTGTGGACAGCTCGGCCACGGCGAGGCCACGCACTGGATCGGTTCCGGCCCGCTGTCGCTGACCTGGCCCGATGTCGCCCCGGTGCTGTCGTCCAGGACGTTTCAGCAGTACAGAGGGCATGTGACCATGGTGCTCACGTCGTCCGGGAGGCGTCAACAGGCGGCGTTTGGCTCCCAGTTGGTGGGCGTGCGACACGTGAACTCCGCGTGAGGGGGGCTTCACCTGGATGAACTTCTCTCGCTCGCCAGGTGTCACTCCTAAGGCTGGCGTAGCGTCACTCACGGGGTTGCCGCGACGCGCCAACAGGCGCGAACGCTGACGAAAGTCGTGGTCAGCGTGCATGATGGCGGTCGAGCAACCCCTCGTCGCAAGAAAGGACCATGAAGTTGGCTCTGCCCACACTGACCCCTGAGCAGCGTGCGGAAGCGCTGGCGAAGGCTGCGGAGGCCCGCAAGGCCCGCACCGCGCTGCTTGCTTCGATCAAGTCCGGTGAGACGACCTTCGGTGAGGTGCTCAAGCGCGCCAAGGACGACAAGACCGTCGGCAAGACGAAGGTCGCCCAGCTGCTGAAGGCCGTGCCCGGGCTCGGCGCCGTCAAGGTCGCCAAGCTGCTCGAGGAGACCGGCATCGACGCCGACCGCCGTGCCGCCGGCCTCGGTGACCGGCAGCGCCAGGCGCTGCTCGACGCGATCGGCTGAGCACAGCCATGTGCTCGGAGACCGATAAAGGTCCAGTTGACCGATATCGAGTCAGTCCGACCCGGCGCAGCTGTCGCGCCGGGTCGGACCGAAACTACTAGCTCACCACCCCGGGTAGCGCTGCAGCCACGCGTCGTCGACGGGCGGCGTCGGGCCGAACTCGGCCAGCGCGTCCCTGGTCAGCGAGGTGATCGTTGGCCTCAGTTCAAGCTGCTCCAGCCAGTCGGCCGGGATCGCGGCCACGCCGTAGCGCGCCCCGGCGAGATTCCCGCAGACCGAGCCGGTCGAGTCGCTGTCGCCTGAGTGATTCACTGAGATCCGCAGTGCCTCGGGCAGGCTGTCGGTGACCAGCATCGCGTACACCGCGATGGCGAGCGCCTCCTCGCCAACCCAGCCGCCGCCCAGCTCGTCGGCGAGCCGCTCGCCGCTGACCAGCCCCTCGTCCGCCAGCCGGACCGCGGTCGTCAGCCGTGCCAACTGCTCCTCATGCCCTTGCCACCTGGTCAGCACAGGTGTGAGCGCCGCGATGCAGTCCGGCAGCGACGTTCCCGTGAGCAGGCCGTGCACGAGGTATGCCAGCGACGCCGCCGACAGGTAGCCGCTCGGGTGACCGTGCGTGAGCGCGGCGGTCGCGGCGCCGAGGGCGAAGACCACCTCGGCATCCGTCGACCAGAGCGCCACCGGTGCGGCTCGCATGACGCCGCCGCACCCCTTCGAGTCGTTCACCGGGTTCGCCATCGATCCCGCGGGATTGCCGGCGGCGAACACGCGCAGCGCCGTCACACACGTGTTGCCCGGCGCTCGGCGGGCGAACAGTCCACGCTCGGTCATCAGCCAGCCGTCAGGCTGGGCCCGGCCCTCGGCGAACGGACCGCCGGCCTGTGACCAGTCGAAACCCTGCGTGTGCAGCCAGCGTTGATAGGCGTGCTGCACGACTGGCACCGGATCGCCCGCGTTCGAGATGCGGTCACGCACATGAGCACGGATCAGGCCTTCGAGGGTGAACAACGTCATCTGGGTGTCGTCGGTGATCGTGCCGTCCGGGCCAGCCGGCCCGAAACCCGTCACGCCCTGCTCACCATGCTGACGTCGGATCATGTCGATCGGCAGGAACTCGATCGACGCCCCCAGCGCGTCGCCGACGGCGCCGGCGAGCACGCAGCCGAGCACACGATCGGCCCAGGTCGGCGGCACCGGGAACTTGCGGCCGTTCTCGTCCAACCCGATCGGGAAGTCGTGCCGGCCCGGATCCGACGGGCGGATCCGCTGCTCGACCGGCACGGCCAGGCTGTCCATGTGGAACCGGGTGATCCGGTCGACGTGCTCCTGGCTGGTGCCGGGTGCCCATTCCCACTCGCTCATCGCCATGTCAGCCCAGCTCCTCCAGCGCGATGTCCCAGCCCCTGATGCTCGGGTAGTACCGCTTGCCGGTGACCCGGAAGGCGGAGCCCGGTCCGAACACCACCTCGCCGAACTGTTCGCCGTCCTCGGAGATCGCCCCGATGAGCTTGCCGTCGTGGCGGGCGTCGATGGTGTACCGGACCAGGCCGTCACCGGTGTAGGCCGGGTTGGCCGAGGTGCTCAGGAAGGTCCGTTCGATGATCGTGTCGCCCAGTTGGTATTCGGCCGCGATGGCCGCTGCCCGCTCCGGGTCGCGGACGCCCAGCACCCGGGTCACGATCCCGGTGTAGGACTGGAGCTTGCTCAGGGCAGTCATGACGTGCTCGATCTGGCTGCCGCTGGCGGACTGATCCGCCGCGGGCGGGGCCGGGTCCTGAATCATGACCGGCGCTGACACCGGCATCGGCGCTGGTTCCGGCATCGGCACCTGCACCGGAATCGGGTCCGAATCGAAGATCGGCTCTACGGCGGCTACCGGCACCAATTGTTCGGCTTCGAGCGGCTCCTCGTCGGCGGCTGGCCGCTCGACGACTTCGGGCTGCGTGGTGAACAGGGGCTCCTCGGCGGTGTTCGACTCGAGGATCGGCGGTGGACCGGCCCCATGCCGAGCGGAGGGCGACTCCGCGTGCGTCGGAGCAGCGTCGTCACCTTCGAGCAAAGCTGACGCATTGCTCGATTGCTGTATCGCGTCACGAACGGCCTGACCGACCGCGTCGGCGAGACTCGCCGGCGTGTGGTGCTCGAACGCGTCACGGTCGAACGAAAGCTGGCGCAGTCCGCCAACACCGTCGACGACAACCGTCACCATCTGGTCCGGCGACTGCGCCATGCACGTGCGCGTACGCAGATCACGGTTGAGCTGCTGCACGTGGGCCAACTGCTCCTGCGCGCTGGCCAGCAACTGGCTCATCGAGTCCAGCATCGCCGCGTTGCGCGCCAGCAGCTCCGCCATCTGCTCCGAGTCGGTCATCCTCGCCTCTCTTATCGGCAGACAGGACGGTACCCAGAGCCATCCCGCGACACAGCGAAGTTGACGTAACGACCTGCGGTAAGCGCAACTGAACTGCCCGAACCCGCCGCGTGACATACACCACCGACGACGTCGCCCCTGGACTTCGGCGCTGGCCGTGGTCCAGGGGCGACGAGAACTGCGTCAGCAATGAAGTTGTGCGTCAGCTCCGCGCGACGACGATGGTCCGGCGCGTCAGCCGTGCAGCGCGGACTTGGCCACCCACTGGTCCCAGCCGACGGCCCAGTCGTAGTAGTCGCCGTCCTTGGGACCGAGTTGCTGGGTGGAGCCGGTGATCTCCACCGGGTCGCCCGGCAGCACCTCGTTGTAGACGATCTGCGCGTTGGCCGGCGCGAGGTTCACGCAGCCGTGCGAGACGTTGGTGTTGCCCTGCGCCCAGATGCTGGGGGCGTAACCGTGGATGAACTCGCCGTTGTTGGAGATCCGCACCGCCCACGGCACCACGACGTTCTCGTAGTGGTACTTCGGGTTGCTCATCGAGTAGGTCGCGCTCTTGGACATCACGATGTGCGTGCCGCTGTTGGTCACCCGGCCCGGGTCGGAGTCCAGGCCGAAGCTCGCCGGGTAGTCGGCGATCATGTTGCCGTCCTGGAAGACCTGCAGGTGGTGGTTCTGCGTGTTGCCGCGCATCACCAGGTTGCGGCCGACCGTGAAGTTCAGCGACATGTCCTCCGCGCCGTACGCCCCGTTGCCGAACGACGTGCCGTACAGCTTGGCCATCAGCGTGACCTTGGTGTTGGCCGGCCAGTAGTCCTTTGTGCGGTAGTGCAGGGTCTTGTCGTCCAGCCAGGCCCACGAGCCGGGGGCGGGGTTCGTGCTCTGCACGGTCAGCGCCCGCTCCACCGAGGCCTTGTCCTGAACCGGCGCGCTGAAGGTCAGGACGATCGGCTCGGCCACGCCCACGGTGTCGTTGTCGGCGATGTTGATCTGCGCGCTGATCTGCCGGGCCGGGCTGAGCGTGTGGAACGTGCCGCCCAGCGGCACCTGCTTGCCGTCGGCGCCGAGTGCCGAGCCGGACCAGGTGTAGCTGCGGCCGTAGCCGAGCGACTCGGTCGCGGTCCAGTTGTGCTTGTCGGGCGACACCAGGCCGGTAACCTCCCGACCCTGGTCGTTCACCAGGTGAACGTCGGTGAGGGCGCCATCGGCGACCGTGACCTGCACGGGGTCGGCCGGCGAGACATTCTGCGCCGTGTCGCCGGGGATCTGCGTGACCTTGGCCGGCTTGGAGACCGCCGCCGGCGAGACCTTCTGTTCGGTCTGGGTCGGTTGGGGGCCCTGCGCGCCGGTGGAACTACACGCCGCTAAACCCAGCGCGGTGGCGACCACGCCCACTGTCATGGCCCACCGCGTACCTCCGACCGATCGCCGCACGACAACCCCTTCCCCCGAAACCCCTCATCACTTCCTGCACTCAATCGACGTCGCAGCTCCGGCCAACGTTGACCTCATTAAACGTGATTCACGTCACAAATATGAGAGGTGTTGACGACTGAGTTCTTGAACGGTACCGCCGGCGACCGACAAGAACGTTCTCAATCTGATCAAGATGCCGAGGTGTGCGGCCGTCCGACGTCGGCCTAGATGCTGCTGGCGAGGATCTGCCCGAGACCGCTCCTGGTGGCGACCACCATCAGACGGTCCCGCGGCACGAGCTGGTGATCGGCCGCCGACTGCCAGTCCAGGCGCTGTTCGGTGCGGCGTTGCAGGCCGATCACCCGAACCTCGCACCGCTGCTCGACCTGGCGCACGGTCATGCCGTTGAGCCCGGTCCCGTCGCCCACCGGCACCTCGGCGATCAGCAGCACCCGCCGGCCGACCGGGATCGTGCCGATGACCTGCCGCTCCACCATGGCGGCGGCGAAGGCCGGCGCGGCCAGGGAGGACACGCTCCTGGACACGTTGATGTTGAAGCGGCGCTCCACGAGTCGGGCGAAGTCGTTGTCGAACAGTCGGAGGACCACAGTCAGGTCGTGGCGGATGGCGCGCGCGGTCAGCGCCGCCTCTAGGTTCACCACGTCGTGCGAACTCAGCGTGACCAGGGCCCGGCTGGTGCCGATGTAGGCCGCCCGCAGCGTGTCGTCCCGGCTGGCGTCGCCGATGACCACCGGGATGCCCAGCCGCTTGGCCAGCGGAACGCCGCGAGCGCTCTCGTTGCGGTCGATGCCGACCACCGGCACGCCCAGGTCGTGCAGCTGGGCGATGACCCGCACGCCGACCTGGCCCAGCCCGATGACCACGACGTGGTCGTGGAACGGCCCCTTCGGTCCGGCCGCGGCGGCAAGTCGGGCGCTGACCACCGCGTCCAGCGCGACCGCCGTGATGATCGGGATGATCGAGATGCCGACGATCGTCACCATCACCTGGGTGATCTTGTTGATCACCGGCAGGCTGTCCAGTGGCTGGGCCGCGCCGGCCACGTCCAGCGCGGTCTCGTAGATGGCGTTCCACCAGGTGTAACCGCCGAACGTGGCGAACATCGTGGTGCCGATGGCCAGGAGTACGAACAGCGACAGGGCGGCGACCCCGACGCGCCGGTTGAACACCGAGCCGAGGTTGCGGCGCAGCGCGGTGAGCCACTTGCGGCGCCGGGGAGTCACGGCTTTCTCGACGTCGGAGCCGTTGGCGAAGGCCAGCACCAGGTCGGTCGAGTGCTCGTCGACCGGCAGCAGATCCGGATGGGCCTGGTCGCTGGTGTCGGCCAGGCCACAGATGATCCGCTGCGCCTCGACCTCGTCGCGACGCACCACATATAAGGTGCGGCCGGACACCCGGATGTGGGTCGGGCCCTCGCGGCCGAGGGACGCCGCGACGAACGATGGGGCCGCCATCGCGGCGTCAGAGAGCACCGCACAGTCGGTGAAGAGCGTGCGGACCCGGTGGCCCAGGCTCGTGTTGAACAGGCGCAGCACGAGCCGCAGGTCGGGGTTGATGTCCTGAGCCAGCAACGCGGCGTGGATGTTGCCGGCGTCATCGGAACCCAGTAGGGCCAGCGCCCGAGCCGTTCCCAGCTTCGCTTGCTGGAACGCGTTGTTGTCGGGCGCCGTGGCCTCGATGACCTTGACCCGAGTGAGCTGGGCGATCCGCGGTCCGTAGTTCTCCTGCTTCGACCGCAGGATGACGGTGACGTCCTCGTCGTACCGATTGATCAGCTCGTCGACCAGCCGGAACGCGAGCGGAGAGTCACCGCACACGACCAGATGACGACGCCGGTCGTTCCTACGGAGTTGGAGCGTCGGCACGTCTTGATCGTATGCGAGTGGTGTCCGCCGGGAGATGCGTTACCGGGGAAGAGGTCACGTTCGACTGTGTGAGACGGGTCAGTAGCGCCCGTGCTCCTGGTTCTGGGCCTCCCAGGCCAGGCGCTGGGTGATCCACTCCTGGGCCAGGGCCAGCGGGGAGGTCTGGTGCAGAGCCGCGAGTTCGCGGAGCTGCTCGTTCGCGGTCAGCGACAGCCGCAGCTGGTAGACCTGCGCGTTGCCGAAGCGGCGGCCGGACCCGGTGGTCTCGACGTCGCCCTCCGGGGCGAGCGCCGCCAGGTAGTTCTCCAGCTCGTGGTCCGGAGCGGCTTCCTGCTGCTCACGGGCCGGTTCGCGGTGTCTACCGTCTTTTTTCCGTCCAAGCGAGGGAAGAGGCACCGGAAGAGGATAACGGTTCGGTTGCGGGAGGGTGTCGGGTGTGTCCGCCGCCACACGGCGTCGACAGAGAGAGGCCCCCGCGCCAGGGGGAGGAACGCGGGGGCCGGAGGGGATCTCCACAGGCGCTGACCGGGGGTATGTCAGCAATGCGATTGTGGCATGGGTCGTTGCCGCGTGCGAGGGTTTCGGGCCGGATTCATGTCGGAATTTCGTGCTTGAAAACCAGGTAGTGGAGACCGGTGCAGGTGATCACTGCTCGGCACGGCTGAGTGGGGCTGCTCCGGTCAGCGCTTGCGTTCGACAGCGTTCAACCGCTAGGGCGGTCGGAAACGGCGAAGATCGCAGCCGGCTATGAAGTGCACGGAGTGTGACCGGGTTGGTGACTCGTTACTCTTCGTCGCTTTCGATCAGTGTCGCGACTATGAGTGACGAGATTTGCCGTCGCGGCACGTGGACTTTTTGCAGAGGCGTCGTATACGTGGTGAGTTGGAGACCGAGTGGTGACCGTCCTCTGTGCCCGTGCAATCGAACGGCACCTTCTCGGCTGGTCGATGCGCCAGACGGCGGTGTCCGAGTTGCTCGGCTGCGGCCAAACCGGCAATGCGTCGAGCGGAGGTCAAGGTTTGGTTGCCCTCGCTCTTGTCAAGGTCGCGTGAGGTGCCCGGTTCTCGGCTGTAAGAGAAGGTTTGGTTCACGGCTCCGACGTCGGCCCAACACTTCGGTGAGCGACCGAAGGTGCCTCCTGGTCTGCGGAGATGTGCACGATCGGGCGCGTCGCCATCGTTCGGGCTGTGCTTGAGTGGAAGTCGCGTCCGTGGAGTCCGGATGTGATGTAGGCGGTAGTTATCCCGCAGTCCGGTCACACTGGCGGGACTGAAGCGCTCCTCGAACGCTGTGGCCTTGTACGTTGGTGGTTCCATCGATCACTGAACGGGGTGGCTTGGTCGCGTCCAATGGGCACCGTGTCCGGATCCTCGAAGTTGTAACCGCAGACAATCGTGGAGTGGTGTCCCAGTTGAGTGGACCATGTCGTCCCGTCGCCTCCGCTGGACCTTCGGTGGTGGTCGGCTCCAAAGATCGTCGCACGTGCGCGGGTGGCCCGTAGCACTCCGTACATGTCATGCCCCTGGATATGTCAAGCCTTCCGAACTATGGAAGGCCTCAGTCTGAGCAAAGTGGGCATCGGCTTGTTAACCCCGTGTGTGATCGCCTTCCCGATCGGATGTTCGGTTCCGGTCGTCGTCGTTCCTTGAGAACTGGCAGCATGCTCGACCTGGCGTGCCCAGGCGGCTGGAGGCAGATGCCTGTGGCATTTCGCCGCTTGCTATGGCGCGGCTGCGCGAACGTGACAGCGGCCCAGGTTTTGATCAAGCCCACCCCGGCGTTTGATCAAGCCAACCCGGGCGTCGGCCTGGGTCCTGTGTCGGATCCCTGTCGCCGGTGGCCGCGGCGGTCTCAGGTCCGCTGTCCAGCCGGATGGGCGCGAGGGCGGCTAGATCCATCGCGGTCGAGTCCTTCGGTCGATCGACGCCGGTGTGAAGCTCGACGGTACGACCGTGCGCCCGGTTGGTGCGCTCCCCTCGACGGGCTTGGGCAGAGTGCCGCTCGGCGTGTCGCCCCCAAGGCCAAGATCAATTACCCCTACTGGGTAGTCGTATGAGATCCGATATCGCTCACGAGCAGGGAGCTTGACCGGTGTCGGCCTCCTCGATGTTGATCAGTGCGCGATCTGGTGCATAACTCACGGTTACTCTCCGTCTGAAGGGAATCACTCTCCGGGGGGCTGCAACCCGCGCCGCGCCTCGCTTAGCCTCGCCGCCGAGAGCTGAGTCGGGGAGGCACCATGAGCGGGTCCCTTGAAGTCCGAAAGTTCCTCTGGCAGCACGACGACTCGATGCCGCGTGGCTCGACGAACGTGCCGGTCCAACGCAGCGACGAGCCGTCGAAGATCTCGGCCGAGCAAGTGCACCGGGCCCGCCTCGCGGTGGCCCGCGGCGCCCTTGACGTCGACGACTGTCGGCAGCTGCTCGACATGCTCGGGCTCGCGCCCGGCGAGGATGGAGTGCCGCCAGTACGTCGCTGACGACATCTGCGACGTTCATCGACCAGACCGGTCGTCGGGATCCAAGGCGTCGGGGCGCTGCCCGACGGTCGGTCATCCTCCTCCTTGCCGTCGTCCCCCTTGCCTTCGACGTCAGGCCGCGATGCCGGCCGGCTTGTTGAGCACCAGGTCGAGCTGGGTGGCGACAACTCGGGGTTCGACGCTCGCCAAGTGGGTGTCGCAGAGAAGCATGCCCACCGTCACGATCGCATCGACTGCTGGCAGCAGCCTGATCGTGCAGGCGAGCTGATGGTGCTCTGCGTCGTTGGTGCAACCGGGTTGAACGCAACGGCCGGTAGTCGCATGAGTATCTGTCATGTCTGGCGGCGTGACGCTCGTCGGGGGAGCGGGGGTCGAGCTCTCCGGCTGTGACTGTCGGGGATCCGCGTCGTCATCGACGACACTGCGGAGTCGAACTGCCTGGCTTGGTGCCGTGTCCTGAGAACCCGAGCCATCCACAGGCTCTTGACCCGGTTCGTGATTCGAAGTAGAGGGCTTTGTTGCCGCAGCGGCAGGTTGCGGCGCCGACGACTGATCCGGTCCGCAGGGTTGTTCCGTGACCTTGGCAGTGCCCTCGCGTCCGATGCCCCGCTCGTCGGCGAGTGCGCGAACCATGCGCTGAAGCCGCTCCGGCCCGGCTTGGTTGGCGACGTTGCTGATCCAGACCTGCTCGTGGTCGGACACGTGCGTCTGGCCCAGCGCCTTCTCCGCGCGGGCGAGGGTTGTGGCGTGTGCCCACGTGATATGCCCGCTGGCCAGCGCGGCGAGCGTGTTGGGGAGCGTCGTCGTGAGTCGCTCCGCCACCGCGACTAGTCTGGCGGCTTCGCGACCGGAGTAATGGCACTCGCGGGTGAGGAACTCTGCGACGTCGCCGGACGCCCGAGCCGCAGATGTGTTGATGACTATGGCCGCTTGTAGTCGATTCGCTTGTGCGACCAGGAACTTCAGGACTGCCGTCGGGGTCTGGCTGCCCTGTGCCGCGGGGTCGAGGTCCAGGACCTGGTCGACGGCGGACGCCAGCTGGATGAGTTCCTTCATGGGGTCCTCCTGGTTGGATGTGGATTCTGAGCGCCGCGTAACTGAACCGGCGCGAGCTCGATCACTTCGAAGCGGGATGCTGGATCGACGCTCGTGGTGGCGGGTAATCACAGTGACTGATCAACATGTGAGCGAGCGCGTCCGCGGCTGACGCTACTCCGAATGCGAGAGCTCCATCGGAGCATGATCCATTCGGCCGCCTTCGGCGAGAATCGGCTGCGGATGAATGCGCTGGTGGATTGCCATGAGAAGCCTGTGAAGCCGCTGTCAAGCGTCACGCGCCTCGGCTGGCGTCGGGTGTGGCGCAGCACACTTCAACGAGTCTGGCGCCGCTGAGGCGCTCGACAGGGCTCTGATCAGGCGTCGATCGGCTGTCCCGGGTGGCCTGGCCTGGCGAAAGCGCAGGTAGGAGCGTTTCGGGACCCCGGTTTTGGAAGTTGCCCCCGACGTGTTCTATGCTTGCGGAGCTTCCAGCGGACGGCCGTTGGAGGGCCCGGATGCCAAGGTCCCTCGTAGGAGGTCCAAGGAAGCCGAGTCCTCATCGTCTAGCGGCCTAGGACCCCGCCCTTTCAAGGCGGTAGCACGGGTTCGAATCCCGTTGGGGGCACGAAACTGAAGAGCAAGGCCCAGTGGCGCAGTTGGTTAGCGCGTCGCCCTGTCACGGCGAAGGTCGCGGGTTCAAGTCCCGTCTGGGTCGCAGGAGTACGATCGGGCTTCCGGTCTTCCTGGCCAGGTAGCTCAGTTGGTACGAGCGACCGCCTGAAAAGCGGTAGGTCGGCGGTTCGACCCCGCCCCTGGCCACGACGCCCATGAGCGTTCGAAGCTGACAAAGGCCGCGGAACATCTCAGATGTTCCGCGGCCTTTGTGCTATTTGCCGTCATGGTGTGTTTCGTGACGCTCCTGTGTGTGCCACTCGTCCGAGTGGCCGCTCGGTCGTACTGCCCACGGATTGCCGTTACGTTCGGTTCAACTATCTGGGTAACTTTCCCGCATCGAACGCTCTATAGAGTTACCTATCACTCAAGTGGGGGATATTCGGCCACGCCGATGGAACCGTTTGGCGGCACACGCAATAGCCTTGCTGCCGAATCGTCGAGGTCGAGGTTCGGATATTGTCCTCGCCGACCCGGTTTGCCCTTCGAGCACGGCCGCGGGTCTTCGGATGGCCCTTCATGCTCCGAGTCAGTTGATCTTGGGAGACGGGATGCGGGTGCGGGTGAGACAGCTCAGACGGGGAGATGCCGCAGGCGCGGTGTCTATCCCGGAGCCCCTCGGCTTCCTGCCACGGCAGCAGGTCGACGACCTTCCCACGCCACGTCCCGTTGCGATGTGGGAAGTCAAGTACCGCCGTGTGGTCATGGCCAGCGACCTTGGCTCGATCGTCGCAGTCGTCTTGCTGGTGGGGAGTCTCGTCGCACACTCCTCTACGGCGGCTGACTTTCCGCCTCTGCTCCTAGCGGTGGCCACAGTGATCACCGTTGTCGCATCGTTGACGGCCTGTCGAGCCTGGAGCACCGCCGTGCTCGGCCAGGAGGCCGAGGAGTTCCGCAGGCTGGGCAAGGCCGTGGTCGCGGCGGCCGTGGTGTTGGCCGTGGCCAGTCTCGGCCTGGGTGTGCCGGGCGTGCGCGGTTGGATCTTCGTGGTGGTCCCGGCGATCGCGTTGGTCGCGTTCCCGTTGCGCTACATCCTTCGCCAGCTTCTGCACCGTCGACGTCGAGCCGGACGGTGCCTGCTGCCGGTGATGGTGGCCGGCAGCGTCGCGACCGCAACCGACTTGATCGCGCGCACTCGTCGTGAGCCCCACAACGGCTGGCGAGTCGAAGCGGTGTGCGCCGGCGGGGTGTCGGAACCGATCGGACACGGAGACGTCGAGGGCGTGCCGGTGGTGGGCCATCTGGACCAGCTCGCCGACCGCGTTCGCCGAGGCGGCTACCGGGTCGTCGCCATCACGCCGGATCCGTACTGGACTCCGCTTCGACTGCAGCACCTGGCCTGGCAACTCGAGGGCACCTCGACCGAGATGGTCGTGGCACCGGTCCTCATGGAGGTGGCTGGTCCGCGCGTGCACATCACGGGTGTGCTCGGCTTGCCCCTGCTCCGTGTCAGCGCGCCGACCTTCACCGGCGCCAGACGTGTGGTGAAGGAGATCGTCGACAAGGTCGGGGCACTCCTGCTACTGACGATCCTGCTGCCGGTTCTGCTGGGCATCGCAGCCGCGATCCGCGTCGGCGACCGCGGGCCCGCCGTCTACCGGCAGCAGCGCGTCGGCAAGGACGGAAGGCCGTTCACGATCCTCAAGTTCCGGACCATGGTGGTCGGCGCCGACCGGCATCGAGCCGAGTTGTTGGCTGGCAACGAGGCGGCCGGACCGTTGTTCAAGATGCGCCGTGATCCACGGGTGACGCCGATCGGCGCGGTGCTGCGCCGGTTCTCCATCGACGAACTTCCCCAGCTGGTCAACGTCTTGCTCGGAACCATGTCGCTGGTCGGTCCGCGGCCGCCACTGCCCAAAGAGGTCGAGGCCTACGGCCCGGACATGCTCCGGCGCCTGCTGGTGAAGCCCGGGCTGACCGGATTGTGGCAGGTGAGCGGCCGCAGCGATCTTCCCTGGGACGAGTCGGTTCGGCTCGACCTCCGATACGTCGAGGACTGGTCGCTCGCCCTGGACGCGCTGATCCTGTGGAAGACGGTGCGTGCGGTCCTGCGCGGCCAAGGGGCGTACTGACCTTGTTCCGACGTGACAACGCCGAGGGGTCCTCGTGAAGGTCGTGCTGTTCTGCGGTGGTTACGGAATGCGCATGCGCGACGGCGCCGCTGACGACATCCCGAAGCCGATGCAACTGGTCGGACCGCGGCCGCTGCTGTGGCATGTGATGCGCTACTACGCGCATTTCGGGCACACCGACTTCGTGCTGTGCCTCGGGCACGGCGGCCACCACATCAAGGACTTCTTCCTCGACTACCGTGAGACGGCGTCCAACGATTTCGTGCTGAGTAACGGCGATGTCGAGCTGCTCTCGTCCGACATCTTCGACTGGTCGATCACCTTCGCGCACACGGGCATCGACGCGCCGATCGGCGAGCGACTCCGCCGTGTGCGGCATCTGCTCGATGGCGAGGAGGTATTCCTCGCCAACTACGCGGACGTGCTCACGGACGCGCCGCTGGGCGACATGGTCGACCGGTTTGTCGCGTCGGACGCCGCCGCGTCGCTGATGGTCGTGCCGCCGCAGTCCTCTTTCCACTGTGTGGAACTCGGCGAGCACGGCAATGCGACGGGAATCACCCCGGTCAGCCAACTGCCGCTCTGGGAGAACGGCGGCTACTTCGTGCTGCGGCAGGAGATTTTCGAGCACCTGCCGGCGGGCAGCGACCTCGTCGAGGACGCGTGCGGTGATCTCGCGAAGCGCGGCCGACTCCTGGCCTATCCGTATCGCGGGTTCTGGCAACCGGCTGACACGGTGAAGGAACGCGTCGCGCTTGAGCAGGCCTACCGGTCTGGTGATCGCCCTTGGATGCTCTGGGAGCGGGCATGAGACGTGGCTTTCTGTCCGAATTGGTCGGCGCGGGTTCGGCTGGAAAACTGCTGGTCCTGAGTACGGCGACGCCGGACCTTGCCGATCGCCGGGCGGTGGCCGAACCTGTACCGGTGATCCCGCCGTCAGCACAGGAGGTCAGGTGAACAGGAAGGCCGCGGCCAAGGTGGCGCCGACGCTGATCGGCACCGCGAGTGCGCCGATCGCGGTCGGGCTGCCTGTGTACAACGGAGAGCCCTATCTGACCAGGGCGCTGACGAGCCTCCGGGAGCAGCGGGACGTCGACTTCGAGCTGTGGATCGGCGACAACTGCTCCACCGACGGCACCGAGGAGATCTGCCGCGATGCTGCTCGGGAGGACGAGCGCATCCGGTACCGCAGACGTGAGCGCAACCTCGGCTCGACCGGCAACCACAACCGCCTCGTGCACGAGGCGAATGCGCGGTTCTTCACCTGGGCCGCCTCGGACGATGCCTACGAGCCAGACCGTCTGCGGAAGATGTTCGACGCGTTGAGCGACCGTCCCGACGCGGTGCTGGCGTTCACGTCGGCGCGTCAGATCGACGCCGATGAGCGGACCATCGGGCACTGGAACAATCCGTGCCGCACCGACCACGCCGACCCGGTCGTCCGCATCCGCGACCTGATCGGCCTGCCGCACGAGAACTACCACTGCTACGGCCTGTACCTGAGGGACGTGCTGGCCAGGACCCACCTGCTGCCACCGGTGAAGAACAACGACCGCATACTCATCGCCGAGTTGGCGTTGTACGGCCGGTTCGTCGAGATCCGCGAGGAACTGTTGTTGCACCGCCTGCACGAGCGCCGGCTCACGCAGTCGGTCTCCTCCAGGGACTGGTACCGGACGCAGCGCACCGACAGCAAGCGCCTGGTCATGCCCAACGTCGAAGAGGCGGGCTGGTACCTGAAGGCGATCGCGGGGGCTCCGTTGGGGCGGCAGCAGCGGGCGCTGGCACTGTTGGCACTGCGGCCGTGGATCAGGGAGAACGCGGGGCCGATGGCGCTCAACGTGGCCCGGGCCGCGGTGGACGGGGCCCGGATCGCGGCCTCGGCCTCCGGCCGGCTGCTACGCAAGTGAGACTGGTCCGCGGGTTTGGCGCCCGCGGAGCCCGAGTGAGGCGAAAGGGAACACGGACGTGGACGCGTTGGACATCCTGCGGGTGCTGCGACGGCGGTGGAGGATCACCGCAATGGTCGGCGCTGTGCTCGTCGTGCTGGTCGGCGCGGTGTTGTTCCTGGTGCCCCAGCAGTACAAGGTCACGGCGATCGCCCTGGTCACGCCCAACAACAACTCGGACGTGCAGAACCCGTACACGGTCGCCCAACAGGCCCAGTCGCAGATGGCGGCGTTGCTGGTGACCGTGCTGACCTCGCCGGGGGTCACCGACGGCTATGCCTCGCAGGGGGTGAACGGCACTGTCGAGGTGACCAATGCCAACGGCGTCACCGACACCTCGCAGACCGACAGCCCGTTCATCACGATCACCGTGACCGACAAGGTGCCGGACGGTGCCGTGCGCGGCGCCCAGGTGGTGCGTCAGCGGGCCATCGACGAGCTGAAGAACCGGCAGGACGCGGCGAAGGTCACCGACGCCCAGCGGTTGGTTCTCACCGACGTGTTGCCGGCGGCCGACCCGACCACGACGCACGCCTCCCAGCTCAGGGCGGTGGGCCTGGTCGCTGCGCTCGGGCTCGTGCTCGGCGTGCTGGGCGTGGTTGTCGCGGACCGCGTGCTCACGGCTCGCAAGGCGTCGGCGACCCCGGCTCCGGCGCCCTCGGCTCCGGTGGCGGCCGTCGAGAAGGTCAACGGCGTCGGCGACCGCCGTCAAGGAGTGCTGCCCGAATTTCGTCCGATCGCCGCGCCCAAGGACGAATCGCCGACTATCAAGTTCTCCCCGGTGCGCGGTGAGGAGAAGCAGGGCAAGGGAAGCCGTCGATGACGGTGGCTGCGGCCGGCAGACGCACGCAGGCCGCCACCGTCGCGGCCCAAGCGCTGTTCCGGGTCTCACCGCACGTCATCCTGTCGGTCTACCTGCTGCTGTTGGCGTTGCCCCAGAACAACGTGCTCGCCGGTGGTGGAGGGGCGATCACGCCGGCGCGCATCGTGGCCGGCGGTTGTCTGCTGTGGTGGTTGGTCGCTCGCTTCGCCGGCGGTTTCAAGCTGGCGGTCGGCCCCAATCCGGTGCGTCGAGTGCTCCTGGTCGCGTTGGGGCTGCTTGCTGCCGCAGACGCCGTGGCGTTCATCGGCGGTGTGGCGGATTCGCGGATCTCGGGCGCGGACCGGGGCGCACTGGTGTTCGTGCTGGCGATGGGTGCGGCGCTGCTCGTGTGCGACGGACTCAGCAGCACCCGTGCGATGCGCGCCGTCTTCGCCGGTGCGGTTGTCGGGTTCACCTGCTCATCGGTTGCGGCAATCCTCCAGTTCACCAGCGGCACTGATCTGCGGCAGCTGACCGTGCTGCCGGGGCTCGTCACCCAGCCGCTTGCCGGGCTGATCTTGCCCAGAGGCGGTCTGGCTCGTTCGCTTGGCTTCGCGAGTCACCCGATCGAGTTGGCCGCGACCACGGTGGCGATGCTGCCGCTCGCCCTGCATCTGGCGAGGTACGGACGGTTCAAGGCCTTCTGGTGGGCGTGCGCTGTTCTGCTGGTCGGCGGTCCGCTGGTGTCGATCTCGCGCACGGGCCTGCTCGGCCTCGCCGTGGTCGCGATCTTCATGGTGCCCAGGCACGGCCTGGTCCGGTGGCTGCTCGCCGGAGGACTGATCACCAGCGCCGTGTTCGGCGCCGGGGTGGTGGAGCCCAAGCTGATCGACGTCCTGGTCAACACGGTCGCAGGGTCGAGCAAGGACAGCAGCATCTGGTCGCGGCTGACGAAATACGAGTACGTGTGGACGCACTTCCTGGCCAAGCCGATCGGTGGCCAGGGCTTCGGCACCTATGTGGCCCCGATCCAGCCGTACCTCGACAACCAGTATCTGCTCACCGCGGTCGAGTCGGGCCTGCCGGGACTGGTCGGCTTCATCCTGCTGCTGGTGGTGCCGCTGTGGTGGGCCTTCCGGATCTGGGCGTCCAAGAAGATCGATTCGCCGCCGCAGGTACGGGACGCGGCCTGGGCGGTCGCGGTGGCCCTGTTGGTGTGCACGCTCAGCTTCGGCACCTACGACGGGCTCTCCTTCCCGCAGTTCGCGGGGATCGCGCTGATACTCGCCGGCTGCGCCGGCGCCTTGTTCAGGATTGCCCGCAGAACGGAGGCGTCCGGATGAGCCGGGTGTTGGTCGCGGTCGTGACGTACAACTCCGCCGCCGATCTGCCGCAGCTCGTCGCGAGCCTGCCGGCCGGTCTTGAAGGCGTCGACTGGCGTCTGATCGTCGCGGACAACAGCTCCAGCGACGACACCGTCGAGGTGATCCGACGCATTGCTCCAGAAGCGATGGTTGTCGAGACCGGCGCGAACCTGGGGTATGCGGCCGGCATCAACGTCTGCGCCGAGCTGGCCGAACCCGACGAGGCGCTGCTCGTCCTGAACGCCGACGTCATGCTGGAACGCGGTTGCGTTCGAGCATTGCTGCAGACTTGCTCGAAAGGCGAGGTGGGCGTCGCCGTCCCGCTCGTCACCCGATCGGATGGAACTGTCGAGCCGACCTTGCGCCGGCGGCCCACGGCGGGCCGTGTGCTGGCCGACGCGTTGCTCGGCGCGCATTCCGGTCCGTGGGGGGAACGGGTCGCTGCGCCGGTGCCGCCGCGGACAATCGACGTGGACTGGGCGAACGGCGCCGTGCTGCTCATCCCTGCGGAAGTGCGTTCGCGCGTCGGCAAGTGGCAGGAGGACCTGTTCCTCTACTCCGAGGAAGTCGACTACTGCCGCAGAGTCGTCGACGCCGGTTGGCGGGTGCGGCAATGCTCGAATGCGCGCGCAATGCACCGGGGCGGCGAAGTTGCCGCATCGCCGTTGCTCTGGGCCCAGCTCGTCACCAACAAGGTCGTGCACGTCGCCCGCTGGGAAGGCCGCGCGGCCGCTGAGGTTGTGTGGGCCACCCTGCTGATGGCCCAGCTCATCCGACTACCGTTGCGCCGACGCACTCACCGTCGTGCACTGCTTGAGCTGTGGCGCGGCCGGCGGGCGCTGCTCAACGGCGTGCCGACCAACCCGGCCGCACCGCCGGAGTTCCGCCGCCGCATCCCGGTGACCGGGGCGATTGGAGGCCGTGCTTGAAGGACTACGCCCTGCTGCCGAGGCCGGTGAAGGACCTGCTCCGGCAGTCGGTCGGCCGTAACGTGGTCGGCGAGAACTGGTGGCGCGTTCGCTTCGCGGCCGAGCGGTTCGACGCGGAGCGGGCCGAACACACGGAAGTCTCGGCGCTCACGGCCGGATTGGACCGAGTGCCGTCCGCGACCGTCACCGTCGTCATGCCGACCTACCGCCGGCAGGAACGTCTGTTCGCCGCGGTGACCAGCGCGCTCAACCAGACAGTGCGTGACATCGCGGTGATCGTCGTCGACGACGGGGGCGGCGAGGTCGACGGCCTGCCGGACGACCCGCGGCTGGCAGTGCACCGGTTGTCACGGAACCACGGCAGCCCGGGGCTCGCGCGCAACGTCGCCCTCCGACTGAGCCGATCACCGTACGTAGCATTCCTCGACGATGACAACACCTGGTGCCCGGACCATCTGGAGCGCTCGCTCGCGGCGCTCCAGTCCGGCGCGGGCATGGTCTACACGGCACTGCGACGGCTCCGCGAGGACGGCAGCGAGCTGGACGTGCTCAGCCGGCCCTTCGACCGGGCGGCACACCGCGACGGCGAGTGGGTCGACATCAACGCGGTGGTACTGCGCCGTTTCGCCGGCATTCGGTTCGATCCATGGGCGCGGCCCCGCTGGGTGCATCCACGCGAGGACTGGGAGTTCGTTCACCGCGTTTCCGCCAAGTTACGCGTCCGCCACCTTCCAGTGGCCACTGTGGACTATTCGGTGCACAGTGGCAGCTACTTCACAGACTGGGACGCGTCGGCGATCGGAGTTTCCACGTGAGCGAGGTCGTCGAGGACTCGCAGGAATCCGACGGTGCACTGTCGGGGCGGTTCAAGGACGGCCTCCGGTTCAGCCTGATCAACACGGTGTTCTCCAGGCTGGCGACCTTCGCCGTCGGCGTGCTGCTGGCCCGTCTGCTCGTGCCCGAGCAGTTCGGCCTCTACACGACCGCGCTTGTCGTGCAGACGCTCCTGCTCACGTTCAACGACTTCGGCACCGCCACCGCCCTTGTCCGCCACAAGGGCGATGTGCGGCCGATGCTGCCGACGGTGTGGACGATCTCCGTCGGCGGCGCGACCATGGTCTACCTGCTGTGCCTGTTCACGGCACCGGCGCTCGCCACCGGCCTGGGTTCACCGCAGGCCGCCGATCTGGTCCGGGCCTTGTCGATCAACGTCCTGCTCGACGGGTTCGCAGCCGTGCCGGGTGCGCTGCTGACCAGGAATCTGCTGCAGGGCAGGCGTCTTGTCGCCGACGCGGCCGGGCTGGTGGTCAACCTCGTTCTGACCGCGACGCTCGCGGTGACCGGTTTCGGTGCGTGGGCACTGGTGATCGGCCATGTCAGCGGCACGGCGGTGGTCACGCTGCTACTGCTGATCGTGACGAAGCAACTGCCGAGGTTCGGCATCAATCGCCGACACGTCAACGAAGTCGCCCGGTACGGCGGCGCCGTTGTGGTGTCCTCGGTGGTGATGGTGCTGCTCCAGTACGCGCCGCAGACGATCACCGGCCGCATGCTCGGCGCCACCGCGCTGGGTTTCTTCTACCTCGCGTCGAATGTGTCGAGCTGGCCGGCGTCGGTCATCACGACCACGGTCGAACGGGTTGGCCTGGCGACGTTCTCGCGGGCCCGGGACGCCGGCGTCGATCTCGACCGCGCCGCCTCCGCGGTGATCGGCATGGTTGCGATGGCCGTGCTGCCAGGGGGCGCCGCCCTGGCACTGCTGGCCCCGCAGATCGTCGAGCTGGTCTACGGGGACAAGTGGGCGCCGGCCGCGCCGGTGCTGGCGGGCTTGTCCGTCGCCACCATCGCCCGGGTGCTGGCCGACCTCGTCTTCAACCTGATGATCACTGCCGGTTCGGCGCTGTCGTCGGTGCTGGTGCAGGTGATCTGGCTGGTCGCTTTGGTGCCGACGGCGATTTTCGCGACGGCGAAGTGGGGGCTGGTCGGCATGGGCTGGGCGGTCGCCGCGGTGGCCTGCCTCGTCGCGCTTCCTGTGCACGCCTGGGGTTTGTGGCGGGCCGGCGTGCACGTTCCGGCCCTGTTGCGCGGATTCGCGGTTCCACTGCTGGCGACGGTGGCGGTAATGGTCGCGCTGGAGGCCACTGCGGTTGTCCTGCATCACTCGCTGCTGTACCTGATCACCGGCATGCTGATCACCGCCGTCGCGGTGGCCGCGGGCTGGTTCGGTGGCCGGGATCGCTTGGCAGCGGCACTTGACGCGCCGGCAGAGTCCTAGATCCGTACAAAGTGGACGATGTGACGGTCCCTCCCGATCGAACCATGTTGATGACCAAGGGATAAGGTTCGGCCCATGCGAGCGGGTGTTCCCACCATCACCGTTCTCGGTGTGCCGGTCGCCGCGTTGACGGCGCGGCAGGCCATCGCCGAAGTGTCCCGGCTGCTCGCCGAGCCCGGACCGCAGACGCTGGTCTACGTCAACGCGCACTCGGTGAACCTGGCCCGGTCCCACGACCGGTACCGGGCCTGCCTGGCGGGCGCCGACCTGGTGCTCAACGACGGATCGGGCGTGGCGCTGGCGGCCCGTGTGCGTGGCCATCGGTTCCCGGCCAATCTCAACGGCACGGACTTCACGCCTGAGGTGCTGCGGCTGGCCGCTCAACGCGGCCTCGGCGTCTACCTGCTCGGTGGTCGTGACGGGGTGGCCGCCCGGGCCGCGGACCGGCTGCGCGAGATCGTGCCCGGGCTTCGCGTGGTCGGCCATCACCACGGTTATGTCGCCGGCCACCAGGGCCGCGAGGTCGCTGAGCAGATCAAGCAGAGCGGGGCCGATCTCGTGCTGGTGGCGATGGGCAATCCGCGGCAGGAGCTGTGGATGGCCGAGCACCTGCACGCCACCGGAGCCGAGCTGGGCGTCGCGGTCGGGGCGTTCCTCGACTTCGCCGCCGAACGGGTTCCCCGCGCCCCCAAGTGGATGCGGGATGCCGGCATCGAGTGGCTTTACCGGCTCAGCCGGGAACCGCGCCGCCTCTTCGCGCGCTACGTCGTCGGCAACCCGCTGTTCGTGGCGCGGGTGCTGGCCGACCGGGTCTTGGCGACCAGTCGCTAGTCTGACCGCCATGTCCGGTCCCAGAATCTGCTTCGTGACCAGCTACCCGTTGTCCCGTCAGGACCTTGGGGGCAGTGGCTGGGTGGATCGTCGGCTGCTCCCGGTGCTCGCCGGGTTGTCCGACGACCTCGAGGTGGTGTGTGTCACCGGCCCCGAGGGACGCTGGTCGGAGCGGGTCGGCGAGCACGAGGTGTCGGCCCGTGCGGCCGGTGCGGTTCCGTTGGAGCTGAGGGGCGATCGGGGTGCCCTCGCCCGCGTCGCCGCGGGCATGTTGGTCAGCCCAGAGCCCTATCTGGCGCGCAAGTTCTCAGTGTTTCCGGGCTGGCGTAAGGCGGTCGAGCTGTTGCGTCAGCGGGCGGCCGGGCGACGAGTTGTGACCAGCGGATGGCCGGGGTTGGTGCTCGGGGCCGCCGCCGCGGTCCCAGTTGCCGCGCACGTGGCGCACAACGTGGAGTCGACGATCGCCGTCGAGCACTCCCCTCGGGCGCTGCGGATGCTCGGTGAGATCCCGCGCCTGCGCCGGATGGAACGGCGGCTGCTCGGGATTCCCGACCATGTCTTCGCGTTGTCTCGTACGGACGCCGCTGAGCTGGATGTCGCCGCGACCGCGCTGCCGGTGCCACTGTCCTCAGCCCCGACCGTAGCCTCGGCCGGTCGCACGGTCGGGTTCATCGGCAAGGCGAGCTGGCCGCCCAACGAACGGGCGCTGGAAGTGCTGCTGGGGCCGGTGCACGACCGACTGTCTGCCATGGGTGTCGACGTGGACTTCGTGCTGGCCGGCAAGGGAACCGAGCGGTACGCCGAGCACCCGAGGGTCGTCGCCTCCGGATCGGTGACCGACGTCGCCGACTTCTACGCACAGGTGGGCGTCGCCGTGGTGCCGAGGTTCGGCTCCAGCACGGGCGTCAGCGTGAAGGTCTTGGAGGCGGCCGAGTTCGGCGTTCCGTCGGTGCTGCCGCGTTCCCTGGCTGAGGCGATCGATCCCGACGGCCCCTGGCTGGTCGCGGAGAGCACCGACGAGGTGGCCGAGGCGATCCGGCGGTGGCGATCCGGTGAACAGGCCCCCGACGCCGCCGGCTGGGCTCGCCAACAGGACGCGGCCCGCACCGCTGCCCTGCTGCGCAACGCTTTCGCCTGACCGCCGACTGCGACGTGTCGGCGCCGTTGCCGCCGCGTAACGATCCGATCGGGAGCGGAGCAATACTCACCTGGGTGCTCATGTCGCGCGTGACGCACTGAATTGTGCTTACGGATAGTGCTAGACGATCACCCGTAAGGGTTATCTCGACTGTGGTTTGTCATACACGGGGTTGGCTGTGCGACCGGCCCGTATGAGGATGTGCGGCACGGTGGTCGTGTCGACGGTGAGGAGGTCCGGGTGCCCGGTCTGATCCGTCAGGCGCTGCGTTTCCGTGTGACATCACTGGGTTCGGCTGGGCTCGTCACGCTCGGTCCGGTCGTGACCAGGGGAAAGGTGGTCGAGCTGCGGCCGCCGGTCGCCGCCGATGCCGACGAGTGGTCGCGGCTGGTGCGTCCGGAGCGTGATCGGCTGGAGCCTCGATGGGCGGACAGTGACCTCGACTGGGTGACGCGTACCAGTGCGGCCGCCTGGCGCGACCGGTGCGCGGAGCTGCGCCGGTCGGCCAAAGAGGGGATGGCGCTGCCCTTCCTGATCACCGTCGACAGCGGCATCGCCGGCGAACTGCTGTTGGACCGGGTCGACCGCGAGCGTGGCTCCGCCGAGGTAGAGGTGTGGATCTCCGAAGCACGCGAGGGCACCTCGATCACGGCCTCCGCGTTGCGGCTGTTGCTGCACCATGCCTTCGGCGAATACGAGCTGCGGCGCTTGACCGCGGCGATCCCCGTCGGCGACCGCAGTGCTGCTGCGCTCTTCAGCCGCGCGGGTTTTCACCGCGAGGGTCTGTTGCGCGGATACCGGCGAACCGCTGACTACGAACTGTGGTCGCTGCTGGCGACGGACCAGCCTGATGAGTCCATTTCGGACTTACCTATAGTGTCGGCGATGGACGTTCCGGGTAGCGGTAGGGGTTTCAAGCGCTCCAGCGCGCTGCAACGGCGGCTGCACGAGTTGGTGCCCGGCGGTGCGCACACCTACGCGCGAGGTTCCGACCAGTATCCGGAAGACATGGCGCCGATCCTCGTTCGCGGCGACGGCAGCCGGGTCTGGGACGCCGACGGCAACTGCTTCATCGAGTACGGCATGGGCCTGCGTTCGGTCACCCTCGGTCATGGTTACCGTCCGGTGCTGGACGCCGTGCAGCGGGCACTGGCCGATGGCGTGAACTTCTCGCGGCCGACCCAGCTGGAGGTGGCCGCGGCCGAGGACTTCCTGAGTCTGGTGCCCGGCGCGGACATGGTGAAGTTCGCCAAGAACGGCTCGGACGCCACGACCGCCGCGATCCGGCTGGCCCGCGCGGCTACCGGGCGTGACATGGTCGCGGTGTGCGACCAGCCGTTCTTCTCGGCGGACGACTGGTTCATCGGCGCCGTCGAGATGAACGCCGGCGTGCCGGAGGGCACCCGCGGCCAGACCGTCCGGTTCCAGTTCAACGATCTTGATTCGCTGCGGCTGCGGTTCGCCGAGTGCGGCGGTCAGATCGCGTGTGTGGTGATGGAGGCGGCGACCGCGCTGGCCGAGCCGGAGCCAGGCTTCCTCGAAGGAGTCCGCGCGCTGTGTGACGCCCACGGGGCGCTGCTCGTCTTCGACGAGATGATCACGGGCTTCCGCTGGTCGGCGAGCGGCGCCCAGTCCGTGTACGGAGTGCGGCCGGACCTGTCGTGCTGGGGCAAGGCGATGGGCAACGGGTTTCCGATCTCCGCGCTGGCCGGCCGCCGGGATCTGATGGAGCTGGGCGGCCTTCGGACGGATTCGCCGAGGGTGTTCCTGCTCTCAACGACCCACGGTCCGGAGACCGTGTCGCTGGCCGCGTTCCGAGCCGTGGTCCGGGCGTACACCGAGAGTGACCCGATCGGCGTGATGGAGCGCCGCGGCACGGAGTTGGCGGAAGGCGTGAACGCCGCCGCCCGCGAGCTGGGCGTAGCAGACTACGTCGCCGCGATCGGCCGGCCGTCGTGCCTGGTGTTCACCACCCGCGACGAGGACGGCCGTCCATCGCAGCCGTATCGGACGCTGTTCCTGCAGGAGATGCTCCGCCGTGGCGTGCTGGGGCAGTCGTTTGTCATCTCGGCGGCGCACACGGTCGCCGACGTCGAGCACACCGTGCAGGCCGTTCGCGAGGCGCTGGTCATCTACCGCCGCGCACTCGAGGACGGCGGCGTCGATCGGTTTCTCGTGGGACGACCGGTAGCACCTGCCCTACGTTCACTCGCCTCGCCACGTCAGCTGTGATGGTCGAACGCCGCATCTCTGCTGGAACGCTGCGTCTCTACTCAAGTGCTGCGTCCCTGCTTGAGCGCCGCGGCTCTGCCTAAGCGCTGCTGTTTTGGTCGAGTGATGCAGCACTGCTCGAGTGCTGAAGCTTTGCTCGAATGTGAACGCAATGCTCGGGTGCCGACGCGGTCCTCATCGGCTGGCGCCGCCTTTCATGGGCCGACGCCGTGCTCATGGACTGTCGCCGTGCTCAGGCGGTGACACACCCGACCGTGGGCAGAAATGAGGGCGCTGGACGGTGACCGGGAGATCCGGTACCGACCAGCGCCCTCGGTTGACCACCGCTGACGTTTCTCCGGCTCTGCCCCTCGTAGTGCCGGGGAACGTTCACCGGTGACCAAGTTTTGGGAGCCCCGACGCCACGGGGGCAACGCGACGCCGGGGCCAGCCCCCGACCTGACCGGGCGCGGTCGGCAGGTCGGGAAGATCCGGGACATCGGGGGAGGATCGTCGCCCGCGGCACGACAAAACCGGGAGGACGTGCTCGACGCGATCGCCATGCGCGGCGGTGACCCACTGTTGGGGGCATCCCCGGGCCCGGATCAGCTCGGCGCGGCCGCAAGAAGGCACAAAGGTGCCCTGCGACCGTGGGCGCGGTCAGTCAGGCGACGTGCTGGGGAGGCCGGGAACGCCGTCGCTGACGCGTTTGGCGCTGTGTTGGTCGGTCGTGGAGCCGGGGCTGGGCCGGAAGCCGGCTCCTGGCGGAGTGACGTCGGCGATGCCATTGGCGCTGCCGAGGTCATGGCTGGCCGTGCCGCCCGTGGACGGCGTGGAGACCGGCTGCGAAGCCGGCTGCTGAAGCGGCAGCTCGACGGGGTTGCGCGGCAGGTCGGGAACGACGCCGGTGGGTGCCCCCATGGCGGGCGCGGTCGACTTCGAGACCTGCTGAATTTCGGTGCGACTTACCGGCGATGCGGCCGGCTGGGCGACGTGGGCGGAAGGCGGTGGAGCGGCCGGAGTCGGCGGCTCCGGCGCCTGAGGTGTGGTCTTGGTCGGGACAGTGACGGTCGTCGAGCCCGTCCAGACGTCGTCGCTACCCGAGTCGGAACTGGTACTGGACGTGCCTTGTCCTGACGAGGCGGAGCCTCCGCTGCCAGATGAGGACGACTGCGGCGGCCCACCCGGGTTCACGGTGCCGGTGGTGGAGCCGCTGTTCCCGGTGTTGCCCGCGGGCGGCTGGCTGACCGACACCCCGCCCGGCAATCCGATGTGGTGCTGGCCGCCGAGCCCGACGAGCAGGCTGTTGACCAGGTCGGACATGTCCGTCTGGAGCGTGTTGGCGATCGCGTTCGCCTGGGGCGCGTCCGACGAGGTGGCCGCGCTGGCGACGGCGGAGCCGAACACGCATGCCAGCAGCGTCAGCCCACCCGTGACGGCGACGCGGATGACGGCAGCGCGCAGCGCGGTGCCGGTGCACCGCACCGCACTCGTGCTGGCCACTGTCACCACCACCGTCCGCCCTGTCGGCCGAAAACGTGAAGTTGTCGGACTCGGCGTTGAGACATGTTTAGCACCGTGATCTCGATTTGCACATGTACTCGTCACCGACCACCCGGATAGGCGGCAGGTCCGTCGCTGTCCGGGTTCAGTCTCGCACAACGTGGCAACTGTGTGTCGCCATCTGCGGCCCGCCACTCGTTTGAGGGTTTTCGGCCATGCGGCGGATCCGGTCCGGCCACCGCCGCTTCTAACCCTTGACCAACTCGCCCACGGGGAGGACCGAGTGCAAGTCGACACATCGTCAGGGACGGTCGCCACGGCCGATCTGCTCAGCGCCGCCGAACAAGGGGATCGGGCCGCGTGGAGCGAACTCGTGGCCAGGTACACGCCAACCGTCTGGGCTGTTGCCAGGGCGCATCGGCTCAGTCGTGTCGATGCCGCCGATGTCGTGCAGAACACCTGGGTGACATTGATGGAAAATATGAAAGGAATTCATAATCCGGCGCGGCTGTCGGCCTGGCTGTCCACCACCGCGCGGCGGCACTCGCTGCGCGCGATCGCGGCCCGGCGTCGAGAGATACCGGTTGACGAGCCACGATCGGACAGTCTGGTCACCGAGGCGGCCGACGTCGGGGTCGTGTGGGAAGCCTGGAACGCCGCGCTGTGGAAGGCGTTCACCCAGTTGTCCGAGCACTGCCAGCGGGTGTTGCGGGTGTTGGTGCACTCGCCGGAACTGTCGTATGAGCAGGTCGCCGCGGCGGTCGGCATTGCGCCGGGCAGCGTCGGTCCGACAAGAGGGAGATGCCTGAGCGAACTCCGGCGAAAGGCGGCGTTGGCCGGTCTGTTCCAGGAGGGTGTGCGATGAGGCGTGCGCATGTGTCGGTGTGGGGGCTGCTCGGCCAGGCGGATCGCGTCGTGCTGAACCAACTGCGGGTGCTGCTGAGTGGAATCGACCCTGTTCCACAAGAGGTACTAACGGCCGCCGATTCACTCGGTCAGCGCATTGCGTCGTGTCGGAGGGTAATGGCGCACGCGAGTTGATCGGCTAAACGGCAATGGGGTCTCGAAACGCGTCGAGACCCCATTGTTACGTCCTGTGTGCTCAGCCGAGCTTGCGCAGCCGCGCGATCGCCTCGTCGATTACCTCGTCACGCTTGCAGAACGCAAAGCGCACGAGGTGCTGCCACTGCTCGGGATGATCGGTGAACACCTGCACGGGCACGCCGGCCACGCCGATGCGCTCCGGCAGCTGCCGGCACAGCTCGGCGCCGTCGGCGAAGCCGAGCGGACGCACGTCGGCGCACACGAAGTAGGTGCCGGCGGCCGAGCGGACGTCGAAGCCGGCATCGGCCAGGCCGGCGGACAGCCGGTCACGCTTACGCTGGAGATCGTCGCGCAGCTGGTCCACCCACGCCATCTCGTTGCGCAACGCGTACGCGACCGCGGGCTGGAACGGCGCGCCGCCCACGAACGTCAGGAACTGCTTGGCCGCCCGGACGGCGGCGACCAGCTCGGCCGGGCCGCACACCCAGCCGATCTTCCAGCCGGTGCTGTTGAACGTCTTGCCCGAGCTGGAGATGGCCAGGGTGCGCTCGTACATGCCGGGCAGCGACGACAGCGTGACGTGCTCGCGGCCGTCGAAGATGAGGTGCTCGTACACCTCGTCGGTGATCGCCACGACGTCGTGCTCCTGGCAGAGCCGGGCGACCTCCTCCATCTCCTGCCTGGTGAGCACTGTGCCGGACGGGTTGTGCGGCGAGTTGAGCAGCAGAACTTTCGTGCGTGGCGTCACCGCTGCTCGAAGTGCGTCGACATCGAGCGCGAAGCGCCCGCCGTCCTCGACCAGCGACACCACCTTCCTGGTCGCACCGGCCAGCGCGACCGACGCCGCGTACGAGTCGTAGTACGGCTCGACGAGCAGCACCTCGTCACCGGGCTCGACGAGCGCGAGCAGCGACGCGGCGATCGCCTCGGTCGCGCCGACCGTCACGAGCACCTGGCTGTCCGGGTCGTACTCGGTGCCGTAGCGCGTGCGGTGCTCGGCGATCGCCTGCCGTAGCTCCGGCCGTCCGGGGCCGGGTGGGTACTGGTTGACGCCGTCGGCGATGGCGCGCTGCGCGGTCGCGAGCATCTCGGCGGGCCCGTCGGTGTCCGGGAAGCCCTGGCCGAGGTTGACCGCGCCGGTGCGGGTGGCCAGCGCGGTCATCTCCGCGAAGATCGTCGAGGTGAACGGCCGCAGGCGCGGCACGAGAGCAGGTGTACGCACATCCGGATCCTTGCCGATCCGCCCCCGAAATGTCACCCGGCCGGTCCCGGATCTCCGCCGTCGAGCGGGGCGGCAACTCTCGTGCTTGGGGAGAATGGAGCTGTGGAGCGACTCACCGCTGCGGAGACGGTCAAGCGCCGTGCGCTGCGTCGGATGAAGATGGTGGCCGCCGGGTTCCTTGTCCTGGCGACCGTGGTGTACGTGCTCTCCGGCATCTTCGCCGGACCGGTGTGGCTCGGCTACGTGCACGCCGCCGCCGAGGCCAGCATGGTCGGCGCCCTGGCCGACTGGTTCGCCGTCACGGCCCTGTTCCGGCGGCCGCTCGGGCTGCCGATCCCGCACACCGCCCTGATCCCGAACCGGAAGAACCTGCTCGGCGCCAGTCTCGGCGACTTCGTCGGCAACAACTTCCTGTCCGAACAGGTCGTGCGGGGCCGGCTGCGGCGGGCCGAGATCAGCAAGCGGGTCGGGGTGTGGCTGTCGCAGCGCGACAACGCCCTGCGGATCACCTCCGAGCTGGCGAACGTGGCCCGTGGCGTGGTGACCGTGTTGCGCGACGAGGACGTGCAGGCCGTGGTCGAGCACGCCATCGTGCAGCGGCTGATGGCCATCCCGTGGGGGCCTCCGCTGGGCAAACTGCTGGGGCAGGTGCTCGCTGATGGGTCGCACCACAAGCTGGTCGACCTGCTGTGTGACCGGGCGTACGAGTGGGTCCGTGACAATCACGCGGCCGTGCAGCGGGTGGTGTCGGACCGGTCGCCGTCGTGGTCGCCGAAGTTCGTCGACTCGCTACTCGCCGACCGCGTCTACAACGAGATCCTCGGGTTCGCCTGGTCGGTCAAGACCGACGTGAACCATCCGATGCGGGAGGCGGTGGACCGGTTCCTGATCGACTTCGCCGGCGACCTCCAGACCGATCCGCTCACCATGGAACGGGCCGAGCAGGTGAAACACCAGGTGCTGACCCATCCGGAAGTGCAGCACGTGATCGGCACCACGTGGGAGAACGCCAAACGGATGCTGCTGGACGCTGCCGAGGACCCGTCGAGCGAGCTGCGCAAGCGGGTGCTGGAGGGGCTGATCTCGCTCGGTGAGCGGCTGGAGACCGACGACTCGATGCGGGACAAGGTGGAGGGTTGGCTGGAGAGCGGGGCGGCTTATGTCGTCACGCACTACCGGGCGGAGATCCTGACCCTGATCACGGACACAGTGGAGCGGTGGGACGCCGAGGAGACGTCCCGGAAGATCGAACTCCAGGTGGGCCGGGACCTCCAGTTCATCCGGATCAACGGCACCGTGGTCGGCGCCCTGGCCGGGCTGGTCATCTACGCCTGCTCGCAGTACCTGTTCTGAGGCGTTGGCAAGCGTTTGTCCACAGGGCTACGGAGTTGTCCACAGGCTGGTGATCGGTCGGGTCGACTCCGGTGGGCGTCGGTAGGGTGGAGCTGGGAGCGCCCCCCTGGGTTGGGTGGGGGTATGGGGTGTGGACGCCCCTCACAGAGGGGTTGTTCGAGTTCGGCTGCGACCGCGTCGAGATCTGCCGTTGCCCTGGTGCCGTCGGGTCGGGCGAATCAGCGCAGCGGTGTCACGAGGCGGCGCTGCGGGCGCGTTCGCGCCAGTTGCGGGCCTTCTCGCGGTTGCCGCAGACCCGCATCGAGCACCAGGTGCGGGAGCGGTTTCGGGAGCGGTCGTAGAACGCCCAGCGGCAGTCGTCGGCTGGGCAGATCTTGATGCGTTCCCAGTAGCCGAGCACGGCGAGCCGGGCAGCGGCGGCGAGGGCAGCGCCGAGGGCGTCGCCGGCGGTGAGGACGGGGACACCGGCGCTGAGCTCGATCCGAATGGATCCGTGGGGCAGGCCGTCGGGAGGTGCCGTCGCGGCCTGGACGCCGTGATGGGCGAGCGCGACGGCCCGTAGGGCGTCTCTGCTGGCCCGGGCCTTGTGGCTCGCCCCGGCGGCGCCCAGTCCACGCTCGGCCGCCCACTGTCGCCAGGTGAGCTCGTCGTCGAGCACGTCGGTGGCTTCGGTCATGTTCACGGTGTTCAGGAAGGCGAGCAGCAGTTCGACATCCCGCTCGGCGTCCCAACCGGTTTCCTGCACGGCGCGAGCGCCGGCGGCCATACCAGTCACCACTCCACTGTATGCGGCAAATCGGCCGAGGGGCCGAGCTTGTGTCGGATACGGCACCTGGAGGAGATAAATACTACGATACTTGCAGGTCACAGCGTATAACTCAGGTGTATAGACCAGAGGTATACACCCGATGTAGAGTTGGCGCATGTCGATCGGACTCACCCTGCTGGGCCTGCTGGAGACGGGACCGAGGCACGGCTACGACCTCAAGCGGGCCTACGACGAGCACTTCGGCCAGGACCGGCCGCTGCACTACGGCCAGGTGTACTCGACGCTGTCCCGCCTGCTGCGAGACGGCCTCGTCGAGGTGAACGGCGTGGAGGCGGGGGACGGGCCTGAGCGCAAGCGGTACGCGATCACGGCGGCGGGTGTCACGGACGTCAACGAATGGCTGGTCACGCCGGAGCGGCCGGAGCCATACCTGCACAGCACCCTCTACACGAAGGTGGTGCTGGCGCTGATGTCCGGCCGCAGCGCGGCCGAGGTGCTCGACGTGCAGCGGGCCTCGCACCTGGAGACGATGCGGGCGCTGACGCGCCGGAAGTTGGCCGGTGATCTCGCGGACCAGCTCATCTGCGACCACGCTTTGTTCCATCTGGAAGCTGATCTGCGCTGGCTGGAGCTCACTGCGGCCCGGCTCGACCAACTGGCGGAGGAGGTTCGGTGACGAGCGCGGACGTTGACGCCGGCCCGCTGCTGGAGGCGGCGGATCTGCACAAGTCCTTCGGGCCGACGCCCGCGTTGGACGGGGCCGGCATGCAGTTGTGGCCGGGTGAGGTGGTCGCCGTGATGGGGCCGTCCGGCTCGGGCAAGTCGACGCTGTTGCACTGCCTGGCCGGCATCATCCGGCCGGACAGCGGCACCGTGCTCTACCGCGGCAACGAGTTGAGCTCGATGCCCGATGTCGCACGGAGTGAACTGCGGCGTACAGAGTTCGGCTTCGTCTTCCAGTTCGGTCAGCTCGTCCCGGAGCTGACTTGCCTGGAGAACGTGGCGTTGCCGCTGCGGTTGGGCGGATTGCGCCGCCGCGAGGCTGAGCGGTCCGCGACCGAATGGCTGGCGCGACTGGAGGTCGCCGACGTCGCGGACAAGCGGCCGGGCGAGACCTCGGGCGGCCAGGGGCAGCGCGTCGCCGTGGCGCGGGCGCTGGTCACCGGGCCGAAGGTGGTCTTCGCGGACGAGCCGACGGGCGCCCTCGACTCCCTCAACGGCGAACGCGTGATGAAGCTGCTGGTCAACGCGGCCAAGGAGACGAACGCGGCGGTTGTGCTCGTGACGCACGAGGCGCGCGTCGCCGCCTACTCGGACCGTGAGGTCGTCGTGCGTGACGGTAAATCCCGTCGGGTGGAGCTGGCTCGGTGACCGAACCGCGACTGCGGCGGCATCGGAGTCTGCCCAGCCGAATGCTCCAGTGGTGGAACGACCTGATGTTGGGGGTGCGTCTCGCGGTCGGCGGAGGCAGAGCTGGTTGGGGAAGGCTGGCGCTGACGGCTATCGGGGTGGGCCTGGGCGTGGCCGTGTTGCTGGCCGCGACCTCGGTGAGTCACATGCTGCAGGCCCGCGACGATCGTGGCTACGCGCGGGGAATCCCTCATGACGGCTCGAAACCGACGGTCATCCCGGGCGTCGACCCGGTGTACGCGGCCCTGCGTGACGGACAGTTCGACGGTCGTGAGCTCAACGGGTACATCGTGCAGAAGACCGGCCCGAACGCACCGCTGCCGCCCGGTGTCGACCGGCTCCCGGACGTCGGCGAGGTCGTGCTTTCCCCGGCGCTGTCGGATTTGCTGAGCTCACCGGCCGGTGGGCTGTTGCGGCCGCGGTTCACCGAACACGTCGTCGGCACCATCGATCCTGTCGGGTTGGCCGGTCCCCACGAGCTGTTCTTCTACGTCGGCGTGCCGACGGTCTCGACGCAGTCCGGGGCGGCGGAGGTGTATCGGTTCGGCGTGCCCAGCTCGCCGAGAATCCTGGACGGGTTGCTGTGGCTGCTGGTCGTGCTCGGCTCGGTGGCATTGCTCCTGCCGGTGGTCGTCTTCGTCGCGACCAGCACCAGACTTGCGGCCGCGGCAAGGGATCGCCGGCTGGCGGCGCTGCGCCTGGTCGGCGCGAACGGTGAACAGGTGCGGCGGATCGCCGCCGGTGAGGCCTTCGTCGGCGCACTGGTCGGGCTGTTCGTCGGAGTGGCGCTTTTCCTGACCGGTCGGGCGATAGTGCCCAGCATCAGCGTCGCCGCGTTGCAGGGCGGGATTTTCGCCGAGGACATCCGTCCCGAATGGACGCTCGTGGCGCTGATCGTCGTCGCGGTGCCGTTGCTCGCGGTCGCGATCGCGGTGTTCTCGTTGCGGCGGGTCATGATCGAGCCTTTGGGCGTGGTGCGGCGCGCCCGCAACCAGCGACGCAAGCTGTGGTGGCGGTTGGTGCCACCGGTGCTGGGCATCGCGTTGCTGGCCACCCAGGCCGGCCGGCTCGGGGAGGCGCTGGAGGGCGGTTCGCAGCTGCCGGTTACGGCGGGCATCGTGCTGTTGCTGTCCTCGGTGCCGTTGGTGTTGCCGTGGATCGTGGAACGCGTCGTGTCGAAACTGGGCGGCGGATCGCCCGCGTGGCAGCTGGCGATCCGGCGGCTGCAGGTGGACAGCGGAACCCCGGCCCGGGTGGTCGGCGGCGTCGCGGTGGTGCTGGCCGGCGCGATCGCGTTGCAGACGATGTTCATCCCCGCCGAGAGCCGATATCAGCCGGCCGACGCGCGGCCGACGCCGGTATCGGTCACCATGCCCGGCGTCAGTCTCACGCGGGCGCTGGCCCTCGACGCCGCGTTGCGCAAGGTGCCGGGAACGGACACGGTCACCGGCTCCATCACTGTCCAGATGCGGAGCGCCGACGGTCGCAACGGGACCAGTGTGCACGTCGGGACCTGTGACGAACTGCGGCGGCAGACCGCGATCGCGCAGTGTCACGACGGCGATCTGTTCACCACGACCAAGCCGGAGACTGGTGAATTCGTGCCGACCGCCGGTGAACGTGTCCTGGTCGCCTCGGACGTGGCGGGGCAGCAGCAACGGAAGTCGGTGGAATGGACGGTGCCGGCCTCCGTGCGGCCGACCCCGTCGCTCACGAATGACACCGGTGCCGTCTATGCCACGCCGGCCGCGCTCGCTGGCATGACGGAGCCGGTAGCCGATGCGAACGCGTATGTGCAGCCGAAGTCGAACGACGCCGACTTCGTCGAGTACGTGCGCAATGCTCTGGCGCCGTTCGGGTGGAGCGCGTACGCGTTCGTGGCGACGAGCGGGATCGACAGCACCTTCGCACTGATCGGTCGGGTGCTCATGATCGGCTCGGTGATCACGCTGCTGCTCGCGGCCGCGAGCCTGCTGGTGGTGGCGCTGGAGCAGATCCGCGAACGACGACGAGCGTTCGCGGTTCTCGCCGCGAACGGCGTTCAGCGCCTCGTGCTGGCACGGTCGTTGCTGTGGCAGACGGCGGTGCCGATCGCCGTGGCGGTAGTCGTCGCCCTGGCGTCGGGCCTGGTGCTGGCTGGCCTGCTGCTGTACGTCACCAAGCAGCCGATCTCATTCGACTGGGCCACGATCGCGATCTTCGTGGCCACGGCGGTTGTCGCGGTGCTGGTCAGCACCGGCTGCACTCTGCCATCGCTATGGCGGGCCGCCAACGCTGAAGGCCTGCGCGACGAGTGACGCAGTGGTCGTGCGCTGACGCGCTGCACCAGCGCGCCAGCATTGCAGCAGGGCGTAAGCAATGCACTTTGCGATCAGCGAAGTGCATTGCTGCGGCTCTGCTCGAGCGCGGAATCTTTGGCGAGATGATCCTGGATTCGAGCGTGGCGGAACTGGTAGCGGGCGCCGACCTGGCGCAGAACGCCCAGCTTGTGGGCGTCCTCCAGGAACTCCAACAGCCGGTACGGCAGCCGGCCGCGCATCGCCAGCCACGCCCGGGCGACGGTGAACCACCACCAGTTGCGCGACATCACCGCGAGCACGAAACCGAGCAGTGCGCCGGAGCTGAACCCGAGCCACACCATTCCGGTGCGGCCGGCGCCGAACAGCAGCGCCGCGGCGGAGCCGACGCCGACGCCGAACACGAGGCAGACGAGACCGACCAGCGCACGGTCCCGGGCCATCGTCGCCTCCGGACTCGGTGGACGGCTCAACTCCACCGGGCTGCCGAGCGAGAACCGCAGCGCCGTCGCGATCGCCACGCTGAGCCCGGAGATCAGACCCGGATCTGCGCCGAACATCGCGCCGAACACCAAGCCGACCGCCGTGCCGCTCACCAGACTTACCACCAGCATGCTGCGCGCCGCGCCGAACCGTACCGCCGCCGAGGCGTTGCGCCCCTTGGATGTCGCGTTCACCAATGTCCCGATGCTGACCAGACAGCCGGCGCTGGCCCCGGTCCAGGAGGCGACGTCCAACACCGTCAACTTGTTCACCAGAGCGACCATCATGCCGACGCTCAGAGCCGTCAGCAGTCCCAGTGAAATGGCGCCGAGCACGGTCAGCCAGTAGCGGTGCACCAGCCGACGGAGCTCCCACCACGGCAGTTCACGCTGCTGCATGCGCGCGGCGAGAAACTCCAGCCACATCTTGGCCTGCTCCGGCTGCCAATGATCCGACGTCATCGGCAGGTGCTCGGCGTCCTCCTCCGGGAACAGCGTCGGCACCAGTTCGTCGAGCAGGAACTCCTCGATGGTCGTGCGGTCGGGGAACCGGTTGGGGTCGAGCAGTTCGGTCGGATTGGTGGCGACGTCCGCGTACTTGGTCCTGGTCAACCACACCATCAGCGGGCTGCCCAGCGCCGCGGCCAACGGGCCGTTCGGATCGTGCCGCAGTTGCAGCAGCAGCGGTTCCCAGCGGGACGCCCCGACTCGGCTAGAACTGCCGCGCAGCACCTCGGCGAGGGTTTCCTCGGCGACGGATTCCAACTCGACAACGTGGGCGTTGCGCAGGGGGCCGGTCTTCGCCACGGTCGACGTGTAGGCGCGGCGGCGGGACGTCAGCACCACCGGCGTGGCCGGCGGCATCGCACGGTCGATGCCCTGTAGCGCCGAGATCCGCAGATTGGCCGGGACTTCGTCGAAGGCGTCCAGGATCGGCAGGATGCGGCGCTGCTCGATGAGCAGGTCGGCGGCGTAGCTGCCGTACAGCTCGATGTTGCGCAGCGCCGGATAGTCGTCGCGCAACCGCTGGGTCATCCAGGTGCGCAGATCCACCCGCGGGTTCCACGCGCCCAACGGCAGCACCAACGGCAGCGGGTCGTTCGGCGCTGCGTCCTCAAGCAGACCGAGGGCCAGCAGCGTCGCCACCGAGCTCTTTCCCGAGCCCGCCGGACCGAGCACCACCAGCCGCCGGCTCGGCAGACGGCGGTACCAAGGAACGAGTCCGTCGATCGAACCGCTCAGTGCCGCCGGCTGGCACTTCGGGTCGGCGAGCTCGGATGCCGCCGCCGACCACGTCACATTCAGCTGGCACGGACGGAGCAGTTCCCGCAGTTCCGCCTCGACCCTGAGCTGGCTGGTCGTCGCGGTGGCGAGCGCGCGGGTGGCGGCCGTCAGCTGACCGGTCGTGCTCGGCGCGGTCGCGCCGGAATGCCGCAACCACGGGTCGAGCAGTCCGATCAACACGATGAACAGCACGACCACCGCGCCCAGCCAGGTGGTCGGGTTCACGCCGTCCTGCGTCCACACCAGGCCGACCGTCGCCAGCAGGGCGATCAGCACACAGGCGATGACGACGGCACGCTGCCGGTAGATGGACACAACAGCATGATGACCGACCCGTTGTTACCGCGTGTCCGGATCCGGTGGCGCGTCGTCACCTCTCATGCTGAATTGTTAGGCACGCACGGTGATTTCAGCCCCGGCCGATCTTCGCGACGTGGTCGATGCTGGCCAGGTCGTCCTCGTCGTCGGTGACGTCGGCGGCGAACCACGCGTCGAGGATCTCGTCGAGCAGCGGCAGCGAAGTCGTGCGCAGGCTCAGCGCCAGCACGTTGGCGTCGTTCCAGCGGCGGGCGCCCTGCGCGGTGTACGCGTCGGTGCACAGCGCTGCCCGCACACCGGGCACCTTGTTCGCGGCGATCGACGCGCCGGTGCCCGTCCAGCAGCACACCACGCCCTGATCCGCGCGACCCTCGGCCACGTCGCGGGCCGCCGCCTCGCTGGCCCGGGCCCAGTCGTTGGACTCGTCGTCGTTGAGCGCCCCGTGCACAGCCACCTCGTGGCCGCGCTTGCGCAGTTCCTCGGCGATGTCAGCGCCGATTCCGTCGAGCATGTCCGCGGAAACCGAGATCTTCACCGGGCACACGCTACTCACCCCGCCGGACGCCGGGAACGCGTCCTGCTAGTCCAACGGCCATCGGTGCGGCGAGTCCGGGCGGTCCAGCCAGAACTCCTGTCCCGCCGGGCTGACGGTCAGCCCGAAGCGCTCACGGGGTGGCCGTTCGAGGGCGAGCCACTCCTCGTGTGCGCCTTCCGCAATGCTCCAAAGCTGCCGCGGTCCTCCTTGGCGCACGCTGTGGTGCGAGTAGCGCGCCCACGAGCCGTCGGGATGAGCCAGCCACGTCTCGCCATGCGCGCCCGACCACGCCATGACGTGCGGAAGCGATAGTCCGGCGAAGAACTCGAACCGTTCGGCCGGCCGCAGCAGCCGGGTCGCGGACAGATCGGTCGGACGTTGCCGCGCTTGGGCGCCGCGCAGCCTGTCGACGAGATCGCTCGCCTTCGGGCCGCGATGCGCGCGCAGCGGCATGAAACGCCCGTCCTCGGCGAGCACTCGACCAGTGGCGCGGCGTTCGCCGTCGGGCGTGAGCTTGACCAGACCGGCGCCGAGTTGTCGGTTCAGCGTCGTCACGATGTGTCCGCCGGGCGCGGTTTGTTCCAGCCAGGCCAGCGGGATCGTCGACACCGAGCAGGTGCCCAGCACCCGGTCGTAGGGCGCGTTGACCGGATAGCCCCGTGCGCCGTCGGCGGCGATACAGGTCGGGTGGAATCCGCACGCCGCAAGATGTTCGGCCGCGCGGGCGGCGTTTGCCGGGTCGACGTCGACGGTGGTGACGCGGTGCTCGCCGAGTCGATGGCACATCAGCGCGGCGTTGTAGCCGGTGCCAGCGCCGATCTCCAGCACGCTGTTGCCGGTGCACACGTCCAGTGCGGCCAGCATGATCGCCATGATCGCCGGTTCGCTGGACGAACAGGTCGGCGTGCCGTGAACGGGTCCGGCCAGCGCCGACTCCCGCCGCGACTCGTCGCCGTCGAGCTGGGTGACCGCGACCCGGTTGCGGTAGACGGATCGCAGCCATTCCGGGTCGGAGTCGGTGATCAGCTTCCACGAGCCGTTGTCCAGTTGCTCGAACAGCCAGGGCAGGAAGACGTGTCGCGGCACGGCTTCGAACGCGGCACGCCAGCCGGGATCGAGCGGCAGACCCTCGTCGACCAGCTCGTCCACCATGCCGCCGCGAAGCCTGCGCGCCTCGCGTTCGAGGTCGGCACGCACAGGTCGACACGGTAGTCCGGTGTGACAGCAAGCACGCGACAACTGCAAGCACTGCGCTTGCAGCAGCTAGCACTCGGGCGTAGCGTGGTTGTCGAAGGGAGGCGGGGATGGACAAGAAGAGCAGCGTCGACCAGGCCGTGGAAGCGGTCGCCGACCTGGGGCGGGACATCGGCGACTACATCCGCGAGCAGCGCAACAACGCGCAGATCTCGTTGCGCCAGCTGGCCAAGCTCGCCGGCGTGTCCAACCCCTACCTCAGCCAGATCGAACGGGGCCTGCGCAAGCCCAGCGCGGAGATCCTGCAACAGATCGCCAAGGGGCTGCGGATCTCGGCCGAGGCGCTGTACGTGCAGGCCGGAATCCTTGAGCAGCGCGTCGGCGGCGCGGTGGTGGACGCCGTGCTCGCCGACACCGAGCTCACCGAGCGGCAGAAGCAGGTGCTGCTCGACGTCTACGAGACCTTCCGGCGGGAGAACGCGAGCAAGCGCCCCGCCGACGCAACCGAGGACACCGAGGAGTGATCCAGATGCCGACCCTTCCCACTACCGAGGACGTCCGCAAGGCGGGCGAGCAGGTTTCCGCCGCTTTCACCGCCGTCCTGGAGCAGGCCAAGACGCCGCTGTTGGCCGCGCTCGGCGCCGGCGACCTCGCCGGCAAGGCATTGACCGAGGCCCTGACCAAGGCTCGCGTCCAGGTCAACGAGCGCGCCGAGGCCGCCCGCACCGCGGTCGACGAGCTGCCGGGCCTGCGCGAGAAGCTGGACCCGTCGGAGCTGCGCAAGCTGGTCGACACCTACACCACCGCCGCCTCGAACCTGTACAGCTACCTGGCCGAGCACGGCGAGGAGACGCTGGAGAAGCTGCGCGAGCAGCCGCAGGTCAAGGTCGTGCTGGACCAGGTCGGCGACCTGCAGAACCGTGCCGACGACGTGCTGGGTCAGATCGCCCGCCGCACCCGCGCGGCCGGCGAGAAGGCCGCCGAGGACGTGGAGCAGGCGACCGAGGACCTCGCCGAGGCCGTTGTCGACGCCGGTGGCGAGGTCGCCGCGGAGACCCGCAGCGCCACCCGCAAGGCCGCTGACAAGGTGTCCGCCACGCGCAAGCCCGCCGCCGAGAAGGCCGCGAAGCCGGCCGACGAGACGACCGAGGCCTGATTCGACGCCGTCGCCGGGTCACGTCCGCCGGGGCGTGACCGGGCGCCGTCATTCCCGAGTGTCCCCTCCGGGACGTAGGGTGGGACCGTGACGTACGGGCTCGACTACTGGATCCTGTTCGCGATCTGGTGCGCAGGCATGCCAGTTGGCGCCTTCGCGTTCCTGCATGCGCTGGTCCAGCGCGCGGACGCCTACACCGCCGCGGACCGCATGACCAAGCTCGCCTGGTCGCTGATCACCGGCGGCGGACTGGTCGCGCTCTTTCTGTTCCGCCCGCAGGGCAGCACCTTCATCCTGTGGATGGCGGCGCTGGTCGCGGTGCTGGTCTACATCGTGGACGTGCGGCCGAAGCTGAACGAGGTCCAGCGCGGCAACCGGTGGTGACCGGCTCGCTGTCGAGCGGCCTGCGCTGGCAGGGCTTCGGCAGCGGAACCCCGGTCACGCTGGTGGCCCCCGGTCTCGGCGCGACTCCGGGTGAGGCACGCATTCCCGCATCCGGATTGTCCGGTACGAGAGTGGTTGCCACCTTTCCCTCGCACGGCGAGGCGGCGGACGCGCCCGCTGACTATTGGACGTATCCCACTATCAGCGCCGACCTGGAGCGTGTCGCCGACGAGGTCGGCGCTACCCGGGCGGTCGGTGTGTCGATGGGTGCTGGCGGCCTCACCGCATTGCTGACGCGGCGCCCCGACCGTTTCGACCGGGTCGCCCTGCTGTTGCCGGCCGCGCTCGACAAACCGCGGACGACGCCGGCGATGTGGGCGTTCGAGCAGCTCGCCGATGCCGTCGAGGCCGGCGATGTGGACGGCTTGCGCGGACTCGTCACCGCTGAGGTGCCCGCCGGCGTTGCCGTGGGGGAGCACATTTCGAGCAGAGTTGACGCATTGCTCCGACTCGGCGGCGCTCTGCGAACGCTGCCGGAGCAGACGCCGACGAATGATGCAGCTTTGCTCCAACGCGTCAGCGCTGCGGCATTGGTCATCGGCGCTGTCGGCGATCCGATGCATCCCGAGCAGGTGGCCCGGGAAGTCGCGGCAGCGCTGCCGAACGGACGGCTGGAGCTCATCGACTCGCCCGCGCCGCTGCTCACGCACCGTCGCGAGGTGCGCTCGCTGCTCGTCGACTTCTTCGTTGACTAATGTGACGCCATGGCGCAGTGGAGCATTGCTGGCACTTTGCACGTGGAGCCCGCCCTTTCCCGACCGGAACTGCTCGCCGAGCCGGTCCTGACCGCGATCCGGGCGATGGACGCCGCCGATGTCGAGCGCGTCGGCGTCACGGAGATCGACCCGGAACTGGCGGACACGGCGGCGTTCTGCGAGCACTACGGCGCGTCGCTGGAGGCGTCGGCCAACTGCGTGGTCGTCGCAGGCAAGCGGGCCGGCGAGCTTCGTTATGCCGCCTGCATGATCTTGGCGACGACGAGGGCCGACGTGAATGGCGTGGTCAAGCGCCGCCTCGACGTTCGCAAGGCGTCGTTCGCGCCGATGGACGACGCCGTCGGCCTGACCGGCATGCAGTACGGCGGGATCACAGCCATCGGGCTGCCTGCCGACTGGCCACTGCTGCTGGACACCCGCGTGGCCGCCGCGCCGGAGCTGGTCATCGGCAGCGGCATCCGTGGCGGCAAGCTGCTCGTGCCGGGCGACCTGCTGGCCAAGCTCGCCGGCGCCGAGGTGATCGAGGGCCTGGCCGGCTGACCGGCGCAGGTCAGAAGACGACCGTGCGGTTGCCGTGCACGAGGACCCGGTCCTCCAGGTGCCAGCGCAGCCCGCGGGCCAACACCACCTTCTCGATGTCGCGGCCCTTGCGGACCATGTCCCGGTCGGAGTCGCTGTGGCTGACCCGGATCACGTCCTGCTCGATGATCGGCCCCGCGTCCAGCTCGGCGGTCACGTAGTGGCAGGTCGCGCCGACCAGCTTCACGCCGCGGGTGTGGGCCTGGTGGTACGGCTTCGCGCCGGCGAACGACGGCAGGAAGCTGTGGTGGATGTTCACCGCGCGACCGGCCCAGGCCATGCACAGCTCGTTCGGCAGCACCTGCATGAACCGGGCCAGCACGATGGCGTGCGGATGGTGGCTGTCGACCAGCTGCCGCAGCTGCGCGAACGCGCCGGCCTTGC
Source organism: Kutzneria sp. CA-103260 (assembly GCF_018263855.1). Lineage (GTDB taxonomy): Bacteria > Actinomycetota > Actinomycetes > Mycobacteriales > Pseudonocardiaceae > Kutzneria. Next base: position 9,232,832 of record NZ_CP073318.1, read on the forward strand.
TCTCCGGGTCGCCGACCGGGAAGGGCACGTGGTGGAACGGGATGCCGTGCGCCTCGGTGATGCCGGCGAGGTCCCGGTGGTTGCCGATCACCGAGGTGATCTCGATGTCCAGCTCGCCGGAGGCCACCCGGCCGAGCAGGTCGTACAGGCAGTGCCCCTCCTTCGACACCAGGATCACGGCCCGCTTGCGCTCGCCGGTGTCGGTGACCCGCCAGTCGGCCAGCGGCCCCAGCTCACGTGCGACGCCGGCGAACCGGGCGCTCAGCTCCCGCGCGTCGAACGGCAGCGAGGAGGCCAGCACCTCCTGCCTGGTGAAGAACCAGTTTGTGGTCCGATCCGTGTGGTAGGCGGCCTCCACGATCCAACCGCCGAACTCGGCAAGGAAACCGGCGATCTTGGCGACGATGCCGGTGCGGTCGGGGCAGCCGAGGCTGATCACATAGCGGCGTTCGGTGGAGGACACAACCGGTGATTCTGACAGATGTCAGGGGGACTTGAAGGCGGCCAGAATCGACCGGTCACCGGTGACGACGGCGGTGCTCGGCCGGCCCCAGACCGACCGGTACACGGCGTCGGCCGTGCCCACGATGGTGAGGTCGGCGTCCACACCGGAGTCGGTCGGCTCCGTCGTGACGACCGGCTTGCCCACGTCCAGCCGCAGCTGCCAGACCCGTCCGGCGTCGGCAGCGTGATAGAGGACAGTGCCGGCGACGGTCGACGGCCCGCGTGCGGGCAGCATGCCGCCGAGGAACTCGTCCGTACCGTCGGCGGCGAACTCCGTGCTGAACACCAGCGTCTTCAGATCCTTGACGGCGCTGTCGGCGTCCAGCCGGTGGATCGCCGTCTCGTGCGCGGCCCGTCGCGCGAGCGACCGCATCACCGGCGGCAGGCCTGGAGGCGCCCAGACCTGCTCATCGGCGTGCGCATTGCTCATGTGCTGCAGCAATGCTCGAAAGACGCGGTCCCAGCGGTCGACGACATCCGTCCACGAACCCGAGGAGCGCTCGAACGTCGGCTGCTCGCCGCGAGTGGCCTGCAGGATGAAGTCGTGTACGGCACCCAGGTGCGCGATCAGATCGTGCACGCGCCAATCCGGGCAGGTGGCGACCGGAATGTCCGGGCCGGCCTGGACCGCGGACTCCCGCAAGGCGGCGCCCTGCTCACGGAGCGCGTCGATCAACTCGGCGTAGCGCATCAGCCCGACGTTAGCCCACCTCGACCGGTGCCACCGCCGACCAGGGAAACGTGATCTCGCCGAGCCGCCAGCGCCGTCGGTCGTCGAGCACCGGCCAGCCACGCTCGGCCAGGAGCCGACAGGTCTCGACCCACCGGGCACGCGGTCCGAATGGCGCGTACGGCGCGGCGGTCGCCCAGCCGTCGTCCAACGCCAGCAGCAGATCATGCACCCGCTCGCCGGGTACATTGCGGTGGATCAACGCCTTGGGCAGCCGCTCGGCGACATCCGACGGCGTCGCGATGTCCGAGGGCTTGCACGCGATCGTGAACGTCAGCGGACCGGTCTCGTCGAGCAGCACCCAGCAGCACCGACGGCCGATCTCGTCGCACGTGCCCTCGACGAGCAGTCCGCCGGGCGTGAGCCGACCTCGAAGGCCGTCCCACGCCTGCAAGGCGTCCGCTTCCGAGTACTGCCGCAGCACGTTGAACGCGCGCACCAGCACCGGACGGAGACCGGCGAGCTCGAAGCCGCCGCGCCGAAACGTCAGCAGCGGCGGATCGGCGGCGTGCTCGGCGGCCGCCACCCGCTCCGGATCCAGCTCAAGACCGACCATCCGCAGGTCGGGGCGCACAACCCGGAGCCGTGCCGCCATTTCCACGGTGGTCACCGGCGTAGCTCCGTAGCCGAGGTCCACGAGCAATGCGTCGGCATTGCTGCAAAGCGCGCGCCGAACAGCAGCGCTGCCGACCATCCAGCGGTCGACGCGGCGCAGTCGGTTCGGGTTGGTCGTGCCTCGGGTCGGCAGCCCCAGTGCGCGGGCGCGGCCGGCCGCCAGCCGTGGTTGCTTGGCCATCTGACCCGTCAGCCCTCGTGCTCGGCCAGCCACTCCGTGGTGTGCTCGAACTCCCGCGACAGCAGCTTCACGATCTGGCCGGAGACGACCTCCTCGACCTTGCCGCCGACGAACGGGATGTTCACCGCCACCTCGCCGCGCATCAGCATCGTGCTGCCGCCGGCCGCCTCGTCGGACAGCCGCATCGCGCCCTTGATGTGACCCGGCACACCCGGGATGCCCGCCTGGACGCGGCCGAGCCAGCCGCCGTCGCCGTTGCGGTCCCACTCCTCTGTGCGTTCGATCACGAGATCGCCCTTGAGGAAGGTGCGGACCGCGGACGGCAGCTCACTGGCCGGCACCCCGTGCCGCAGCCGCAGGTTCACCTTCTCCCCGTTGACGACGTGCTCCAGCAGGGTGGCGTTCGTGCCGCCGAGCTTGCTCAGGCGGGCGCGCAGGTAGGTCGGATCGACCAGGGCGGTGTGGACCTGGTCGGCGGTCCAGCGGGTAGTCGCCTGGTGCTCAATGCGGCGTGCCATGTCGCGGAGGCTACCGTTGACGTCTGTGACCACCCCCCTGTCCAGCACCGAAGTACGCACGTCCGTCCCGCTGCGCGGGCACACGACGCTGCGTCTGGGCGGTCCGGCTGCCCGTTTCCTGCCGGCCACCAGCGCATCCGACGTCGTCGACGCGGTGCGGGCCGCCGATCAGGCCGGTGAGCCGCTGCTGCTGCTCGGTGGCGGCTCCAACCTGGTGATCGCGGACGAGGGCTTCGACGGCCTGGTGGTGCGGGTGGCGACCGAGGGGCGGTCGTTCGACCGGCTCGCCGACGGCCGGGTGGAGCTGACCATCGAGGCCGGCGAGGACTGGGACCGGACGGTCGCGTTCTCCGCCGAGCAGGGCCTGGGCGGCCTGGAGTGCCTGTCCGGCATCCCCGGCCAGGTCGGCTCGACTCCGGTGCAGAACGTCGGCGCCTACGGCGTGGAGATCGCCGATCTGCTGACCTCCGTCGACCTGCTCGACCGCCGCAGCGGCCGGGTGCACCAGGTGCAGGCCGAGGACCTCGGGCTGACGTACCGGTCGAGCATGCTCAAGGGGACCGACTCGGCGGTGGTGCTGCGGGCGAGGTTCGGGCTCCAGGACGGCGGGCAGTCCGCCCCGATCCGGTACGCGGAACTGGCTCGCCTGCTCGGTGTCGAGCTCGGTGCCCGGGTGCCCGTCGCGGCGGCTCGCGAGGGCGTGCTCGAACTGCGTCGCGGCAAGGGCATGGTGCTGGACGCCGAGGACCACGACACGTGGAGCGCGGGTTCGTTCTTCACCAACCCGATCGTCGACGACGAGCAGCTGCCGGACGTGCTGGCCAAGGTCGCGGAGCGGGTCGGCCCGGAGGCGACGGTGCCTCAGTACCCGGGTGGACCGGGGCGGACCAAGCTGTCGGCGGCGTGGCTGATCGAACGTGCTGGGTTCAGCCGGGGCTATCAGGCCGCTGACGGGCGGGTGTCGCTGTCCGGCAAACACACGCTCGCCCTGACGAACCGGGGCGAGGCGTCCACCGCGGACCTGCTGGAACTGGCCCGCGAGGTGCGCGACGGCGTGCTGACGGCGTTTGGCGTTCGGCTCGTCGCGGAGCCGGTGATGGTGGGCTGCAGTCTCTGAACAGGAACAACCCGTTCGGCCGCAGCTGAACGAGTGACAGTGAGTCATCTGACACTCACCCCGCGTGTTTTCATGGGTTGTAGGGGGAAACACGCGCGGAGGAGGTCGCCATGACCAGCGCGGACGAGTTGGTGCGGTCCGGGATTCGGCCGGTCAAGCGGCGCGTCGAGGTCGATCTGCTGTCCCGCCGGGGTGTTGTCGGCGTCGACATCGGCGAGAAGGTCACCGCGGGGCGGCGCACCGGCCAGGTCGGCATCGTCGTGTACGTCCGGCAGAAGCACCCGGCGGGTCGGGTGCGGCCGGCGGACCTGGTGCCGGCGGAGATCGAGGGCATCGCCACGGACGTCGTCGCGGATGACGTTGTGCTGCATCGGGCTTTGCTGGCCCGGGATGCGGAGTTCCCGCCGGCACGCGGTGCGGAGCGGCATCGTGATGTTCTCGGTGGCATCAGCATGGGCCCGTGGCGCACGGTGTTGCTCGCGCCGCCGGAGGCGCCGCGTCCCGGCGAGTACGCGATTGTCGGCACCCTGGGCGCCCTGGTCACCGATCGGACCGGCAACGGGCAGGTGATGGGGCTGACCACGTTTCACGCCGCGTGCGTCGACGACGCGTGGTCGGTCGGCGACGAGATGGTGCATCCGTCCCGTGTGGACAATGGGGTCAGTCCGGATGATGTGGTCGGCACCCTGTGCCGTGCGGCGCTGTCCGGTTCCGTCGACGGCGCCGCGGTGTTGTTGACACCACGACGTTTGCACCGTCCATCCATTGTGGACATCGGTGCTGTCACCGGAACCGCTGTCGCCACCAGGGGAACCGTTGTGCGCAAACGTGGTCGTACCAGCGGGCTGACGACCGGCCGCATCACGTCCGTCGACACCACTGTGTTGATGGACTATCGCGACGGACTCGGCGTGCGCGTGCTGCGGGACCAGCTGCGGATCGAAGCCGTCGGCGGCGGGCTGATGGGCGACTACGGCGATTCCGGATCCGCCGTAGTCGATCCCGACAACCGGGTGGTCGGCCTCTACGTGGCCGGCAATCCCTCGGGCACGGTCGCTTTCGCCAGTCCCATCGGCAAAGTGCTTGACGAGCTGGACGTCGACCTGATCACCGACTAGTCCCGGTGCGTCAGTCGCGGTGCGCCCGCGTCGCCGAGGCCTGCGCCCGCGGCTTCATGACGATCTGGTCGAGGTTGACGTGCCACGGTCGGGTCACCGCGAAGGCGATGACGTCCGCGACGTCGTCGGCCACCAACGGCTTCAGGCCCTGGTAGACGTTCGCGGCCCGTTCGGCGTCGCCGTCGAAGCGGACCACCGAGAACTCCGTCTCGACCATGCCCGGCAGGACTTCGGTGAAGCGGACCGGCTGGCCCAGCTCCTCGGTGCGCAGGGTGCGGTGTAGCGCCGACTGGGCGTGCTTGGCTGAGGTGTAGCCGGCGCCGCCGTCGTAGAGCTCCTGCGCGGCGATCGAGGTGACCGTCACCACGTGGCCGTTGCCGGAGGCGATCAGCTTGGGCAGCAACGCCTTCGTCAGCCGCAGCGTGCCGATCACGTTGGTTTCCCACATGCGGCGCCAGTTGTCCTCGTCCGCCGCGTCGACGCGTTCCAGGCCGAAGGCCCCGCCCGCGTTGTTCACCAGGACATTGGCCTCGGCGATGCCGTCCGTGAACGCCGCGACGGAATCGACGTCGGTCACGTCCAGTGCCAGCGGCGTGCCGTCGATCTCGGCGGCGATCGCCTTGATCCGGTCGAACCGGCGTGCGCCGAGCACGACGTGGAAACCCTCGGCGGCCAGGCGGCGGGCGGTGGCCTCGCCGATGCCCGAGCTGGCGCCGGTGACAACTGCGATGGGGGACTGAGTGCTCACGGCACCGATCCTCTCGCCTGTCCGCGCCCGCCCGCCACTGCTGGTCGGTGAGCAAGCTCACAGGCTTCGGTTGTTACTGATTCACCTGGTCAGACGTCCCCAAGATGGGGAGAAACGTCAGGAGGCGATGGTGGCAACGGGGACCCGCGTGAAGGCGGGGTTGGTGATCGCGGCGGCGCTGGTGCTCGCGGGATGCTCGGGCGGCGGTCTGACGCCCATCGGGGCCACGACGACGTCGAGCAAACCGGCCGCCCCGGCCGCCAAACTGACGGGTGCCCCGGTCGACGGGACCAAGGGCGTGACCGTGAACACGCCGGTGACCCTCACCGCCGACGGCGGCACCATCAAGGACGTCGCCCTGGTGGACGGGGCCGGCAAGGCCGTCGCCGGCAAGCCCGGGGCGGACGGCAAGACGTGGAGCAGCACCGGCCAGCTGGACTTCGGGCAGACCTACACGTACGACGCGAAGGCGCTCAACGCCGACGGCAAGCCCACCAACCTGCACGGCAGCTTCAGCACTGTCGCGCCGGGCACGCTCGTGCGCGGCATGCTCAACATCGACGACGGCGGCGAGGTCGGCGTCGCCGCGCCGATCGTGCTCCAGTTCAGCGGGCACATCGATGACAAGGCCCGGGCCGCGGTGGAGAAGGCGCTGTCCGTGCAGTCGGATCAGCCCAACACCGGCTCGTGGGGGTGGCTGCCTGACAGCGACCAGGGTTCGCGGATCCACTACCGGACGAAGGAGTACTGGGCGCCCGGCAGCAAGATCAACGTGACCGCCAACCTGTACGGGGTGTCCTACGGCGGCAACGCCTACGGCAAGGCCGACCTGACTTTGGCGTTCACCATCGGCCGGTCGCAGATCGTCCGGGCCGACGTGAACACGCACAAGATGACCGTGCTGCGGGACGGCAAGGAGGTCGCCACCTACGACGCCAGCATGGGGTCCGGCGCGAGCCAGGACCGGGTGACCCGGTCGGGCACGCACGTGGTGACCGAGAAGTGGCAGGACAAGGACATGTCCAACCCGCCGTACTACGAGCACGCCCACGAGCGCTGGGCGGTGCGGATTTCGAACAACGGCGAGTTCATCCACGCCAACCCGAACACGGTCGGTGATCAGGGCAACAGCAATGTCACCCACGGTTGCATCAACCTGTCGACCGCGGACGCCCAGGCCTACTTCGGCACCGCCATGTACGGCGACCCGGTCGAGGTCACCGGCTCCGACGTGGCCCTGTCGTCCGCCGACGGCGACCTCTACGACTGGGCGATGGGTTGGGACCAGTGGCAGGCCCTCTCCGCGCTGCGCTGACCATCGTCGACGGCAGCGTCGCTGCTTGACATCTTCTGCCTTCGTGTAAAGCGGCGGCGTAGCTCGAATGCTGAAGCGCTGCTCCAGTGCGGCGGCGTTGCTCCTGGGGGAACGCGCTGGTGCAACGGCTGGTCCTCGGTGGCGGGAAGAGGAGGGGCCAGCGGGGCGTTGACCACGTTGTGAGGGTGACGGCTGCGGACGGGACCGAGCTCGCCTGCCACGTGTCGGGACCGGAGGATGCGCCACCTGTGGTGCTGGTCCACGGCTGGGCGGCAGCGGCGAGTAGCTGGGGCGATGTCGGGGCCGACCGGTTGCGAACGATTGCGGTCGACTTGCGGGGGCACGGCGACTCCGGCCGGCCGGTCGACGGTTACCGCGATTCGGAAACGTGGGCGGGCGACATCGCTGCCGTGCTTGGGTGTGTTGGCGCACCGGCGGTGCTGGTGGGCTGGTCGTACGGCGGGCTCGTCATCACCGACTACCTCCGTCACCACGGGACGGCCGGCGTCGCCGGCATCGTGCTGGTCGGTGCGATCACGGAGATCGGGCGCGGTCACCCCGGCGGTCATGTCGGGCCGGCGATGCGGGCGGCCCTGCCGGCGGCGCTGTCGGAGGACGCGGACGTCGCCGTTCCAGCGTTGCTGGAACTGACCAGGAGGATGACCGCCACGCCGATGGCCGGCGCGATGCTGCAAAGCGCGCTCTCTGCTCCATTGCGTGTGCCGCCGAGCGTGCGGGCGGCGATGTTCCAGCGCGACGTCGACAGCGCCGAGTTGCTGCGCTCGATCGATGTGCCGACTCTGCTCATCCACGGCACCGCTGACGCCGTCGTGGATCCACGGGCCACCGAGTACGCCGCCGGCCTCATCGGGGCCTCCGACACCCGCTGGTACGAGGACATCGGGCACATGCCCTTCCTGGAATGTGTCGAGGATTTCACCGCCGATCTAGTCACTTTCGCGCAGTCCGTGGCAACGACGAAGGCAGGATCCTGACGTGACCCCAGAGCGAGCACCGCACCGGGTGGCAGTCCTCTCCGTGCACACGTCGCCGCTGGAGCAGCCGGGCACCGGCGACGCCGGCGGCATGAACGTCTACATCGCCCAGACGGCCAAGCGCATGGCCGACCGGGGCATCGCCGTCGAGGTGTTCACCCGGGCCACCTCCTCCGACCTGCCACCGGTCGCCGAGCTGGCGCCAGGGGTCACCGTCCGGCACATCGTCGCCGGCCCCTTCGAGGGCCTGGCCAAGGACGAGCTGCCGGGCCAGCTCTGCGCGTTCACGGCGGGCGTCCTGCGCACCGAGGCGCACCACGAGCCCGGCTATTACGACGTGGTCCACTCCCACTACTGGCTGTCCGGCCAGGTCGGCTGGCTGGCGCGCGAACGCTGGGGCGTGCCGCTGGTGCACACGGCCCACACCCTGGCCAAGGTCAAGAACGCGGCGCTCGCCGAGGGCGACACCCCGGAGCCGAGGATGCGGGTCATCGGCGAGGAGCAGGTCGTCGCCGAGGCGGACCGGCTGGTGGCGAACACCGATGTCGAGTCCGCCGAGCTGGTCTCCCTCTACGACGCCGATCCGACCAAGGTCCTGACCGTGCCGCCGGGCGTCGACCTCGGTCGCTTCACGCCGGGCAGCCAGGCCGCCGCCCGGGCGGCGCTGGACCTGCCGCTCGACGCAGTGGTGTTGACCTTCGTCGGCCGGATCCAGCCGCTCAAGGCGCCGGACGTGCTGCTCCGCGCCGCCGCCGAGCTCCTCGTCGAGCGTCCGGAGCTGCGCTCGAAGCTGGTGGTGGTTGTGGTCGGCGGCCCGTCCGGATCAGGGCTGGAGCAGCCCAAGGCGCTCCAGGAATTGGCGGTCGAGCTGGGCATTCTCGACGTCGTGCGGTTCATGCCGCCGCAGCGGGGCGAGGCGTTGGCGCGGGTGTATCGCGCCGCGGACGTGGTGGCCGTGCCGAGCCACAACGAGTCGTTCGGCCTGGTCGCGCTGGAGGCGCAGGCCTGCGGCACGCCGGTGGTGGCGGCGGCGGTCGGCGGGCTGCCGATCGCGGTGGTCGACAACGTGACCGGTCGTCTGGTGGGGGACCACAATCCCGGGAACTGGGCACGCGTGCTCGGCGACGTGGCGCTGCGTCCGTCGTTACGCGAGGAACTCGCGCGCAATGCCGTCGGCCATGCTCGACGGTTCTCATGGGACCGCACGACCGACGCGCTCCTGGACGGGTACGCCAATGCTCGGCGTGATTTCCTGTCGGAGGTGCGACGACGGGAGGTGACGGTGTGACCGCCACGCTGGACGAGCTGGACGGCCTGATCGCCGGGACGCTGCGGGACAACGAGATCAAATACGACCGCCGCGGGCCGGGGCGCTACTTCCTGTCGCTGCCGGGCACGAAGAAGCTGCAGACCAACTGCTGGCTGATCGTCACCGACCACGCGCTGCTCGTCGAGGCCTTCGTCTGCCGCAAGCCGGACGAGGCCTTCGAGGAGGTCTACCGCTTCCTGCTGCGCCGCAACGCCCGGCTCTACGGCGTGCACTACACCCTGGACGACCGCGGCGACATCTACCTCGTCGGCCGCATCGGCCTGCACGCCGTGACCCCGGAGGAGCTGGACCGGCTGCTCGGGCAGGTGCTGGAGGCGGCGGACGGTGACTTCAACCCGTTGCTGGAGATCGGCTTCGCCGGCGCCATCCGCCGGGAGTGGGACTGGCGGGTCTCACGGGGCGAGTCGCTGGCCAACCTCAGCGCCTTCCAGCATCTCGTCGGCTCGGCGGGCGACCGGCCGGCAGTGGCCGACGAGTCCTGATCGTGACGTTCTGACCGCAACGCCGGGCCCGTGCCCTCCCGTCCTCCGGGCGAATCCGAGATGGGGAGGCGCAGGGATGGCACGCTCACACACTCGAAGAACGCTGACGCTCATCACCATTGCGTGCGCATTGCTCGCGGGGTGCTCCGCTGGTGCGAACAGCGCGGGCACGTCGGCGGTCGCACCCGGCGTGCCGAGCAACGGCACAGCCTCGGGGCCGGCGGGTGGTTCGAACGGGGCCGACGTCGGCAAGGCGCCGCAGGCCACCGGTGCTCCGGCGAGCGGGCAGTCGGCGTCGACGCCCGCGGGCAACGGCCGACAGATCGTGCGCACGGCGACGATCAACCTGAAGGCGACGGACGTTGCCGACGCGGTCACGAAGATCCGCAAAGCGGCGACCGACGTCGGCGGCTACTCCAGCGACGAGAACTCCGGCGACGACCACGGCACCCTCACGCTGAAGGTGCCGGCGGACAAGTTGGAGCCGGTCCTCGACAAGATCGGCTCGTACGGCCGGGTCACCTCCCGGGTCGAGCACGCCGAGGACGTCACCGACGAGATGGTCGACGTGACCAGCCGGCTGGCTACGCAGCGTGCCAGCGTCGACCGGGTGCGGGCGCTGATGGACAAGGCGACGTCACTGAGTGATGTCACCCAGATCGAGAGCGAACTGACCAAGCGTGAGGCCGACCTCGAATCGCTCGAGCAGCGCCATGACGCTCTTGCCGCGCAGGTCGCGATGTCCACGGTCACGGTCGACGTGAGCAAGACCGATGCGCCGCCACCCCCGCAGGAGGAGCAGCCGAGCTTCCTCAGCGCTCTCGGCGCGGGCTGGCACGCGCTGATCGCCACGGCCAACGGGATCGGCGTCGCCCTCGGCGCGGTGTTGCCGTTTGTGCTGGTCATCGGCATTCCGGCGACCGCGGTGTACGTGCTGGTCCGGCGGCGGAGGGCCCGGCCGCAGACACCCTGAGCGTGAACCGTGGGACGGTCCCGGGTCGAAGGGGAGTCGAGGCCCCGGGCCGTCCCACGTCGATTCACCCGCCGCGGCGGCGTTCCTGGGCGAGGGGGTGCCGCAGGGGGCCGAAGGCGGGGCGGCGGTCCGACGGGGGGACGAACCGCACTCAGCTCGCCGGATCGGGGAGTGTGTGAGAGCCGATCCGGTGGGCGATGACAACTTTGCAGACCGATTATGCCTACCACAAGTAGATTCGCTACTCCATAAGAGTGAATCACGATGGGGTGTCGTAACGACGGTCCTTGCCGGGACAACATCACGGTCGACTCGCGTGTGGGCTCGCTCGCCGACGGTACGGCGTGGCATCGTCCACGGGGTCGCAGGTACCGAAGCGAGCAAGGCAGGGTCGCCATGGTCTTTCGCAGTTCCTTCCCCGATGTCGACATCCCCGCGCTGCCGGCGCACGAGCTGATCTTCCGGGGACTGGCCGAGAAGGCGGACCGGCCCGCGCTGATCGACGGCATCAGCGGCCTGACGATCACCTACGGCGAGTTCGCCACCGCTGTCGACCGCCTCGCGGCGGCGCTGGCCGAGCGCGGCGTCGGCAAGGGCGACGTGATCGGCATCTTCGCCCCCAACACGCCCGCGTACGCCATCACCCTGCACGGCGTCCTGCGCGCCGGCGCGATCGCCACCACCGCCAACGCCCTGTACACCGCCGAGGAAGTCGCGAGCCAGCTCACCGACGCCGGCGCGAAGATGCTGTTCACGGTGTCGGCGTTCCTCGAACGCGCGACCGCTGCGGCAAAGCTGGCGGGCATCGAGGACGTGTTCGTGTTCGACAAGGCGGACGGCCACACCAGCCTGTCCGACCTGCTCGCCAGCACCGCCCCGGCGCCGGAGATCGAGTTCGACACGGCCGAGGACCTGGCCGTGCTGCCGTACTCGTCGGGCACCACCGGGCGGGCCAAGGGCGTCATGCTCACGCACCGCGCGCTGGTGGCGAACATCGTGCAGACCGACGCGATGATGGACACCGCGAACGTCAACCGGGTGCTGGCGGTGCTGCCGTTCTTCCACATCTACGGCATGCAGGTCACCCTCAACCACGCGCTGGCCATCGGCGCGACCGTGATCACCATGCCCAAGTTCGACCTGCCGGAGTTCCTGCGGATCATCGCCGAGTACCGCACCGACCGGGTCTACATCGCGCCGCCGATCGCCGTCGCGCTGGCCAAGCACCCGATCGTCGACTCCTACGACCTGTCCGCGCTGAAGGTGCTGTTCTCCGGCGCCGCGCCGCTGGACGAGGAGCTGGCCGAGGCCGTGCACAAGCGGTTGGGCTGCAAGGTCAAGCAGGGTTACGGCATGACCGAGATGAGCCCGGTCAGCCACACCATTCCCGACCACCGCGACGACATCGCCATCGGCACCGTCGGCCTGATCGTGCCGAACATGGAGAACAAGGTCGTCGACCTGGCCACCGGCGAGGAGCTCGGCGTCGGCGAACGCGGCGAGCTGTGGTGCAAGGGGCCCAACGTGATGAAGGGCTACCTGAACAACGCCGAGGCCACCGCCGCCACCCTCGACTCCGACGGCTTCCTGCACACCGGCGACGTCGCCGTGATCGACGAGAACGGCATCGTCAGCATCGTCGACCGGGTCAAGGAGCTGATCAAGTACAAGGGCTACCAGGTGCCACCGGCCGAGTTGGAGGCGCTGCTGCTCACCCACCCGCGGATCGCCGACGCCGCCGTCATCGGCGTGCACGACGCCGAGGGCGAGGAGGTCCCGAAGGCCTTCGTGGTGCGCCAGGCCGGCGCCGACGACGTCACCGCGGACGACGTGATGACCTTCGTCGCCGAGCGGGTCGCCCCGCACAAGAAGGTTCGCGTGGTGGAATTCCTCGACGCCATCCCGAAATCCGCCTCCGGCAAGATCCTGCGCAAGGACCTTCGTGCCCGGGAGGCAGCCGGGAATTGAGCCGGCCGAGCCCCTGCAAACAAGCCTCTTACCAGCGCAAATGACCGTGCCAGGCGTAGTCGGGTGGGTGTCACTGGGTGCGGCTGAGGGGCGCCGGATGCCACGGCTCGCGGAACAGTCGCGGAACGTTCCGCGCGGGAGCCGCAGCAGGCCATAGAACGAGGGACGACCCTCGGACCTGGCCCAAGGTCCGAGGGTCGTCCTCACTCGCTCACCGACGCTATCAGTGCTCATCACGCAGGACCCGATCGATCTTCTGGTTGATCACCTCTCGGTTCCCGTCGACGCACTTCGCGTAGATCTTGAGCAGCACCGCAACCGAGTGCCCCGCCCGCGCCGCCACCTCCGCCGGATCGGCCCCGCCGTTCAACCACGTACTGACCGCCGCGTGCCGCAGGTCGTACGGCCGAGCCGCCAGCGACGTGCCGACCTGATGGGGCGCAAGCCCGATCACCCGAGCCTTCTTCCATGCCCGCGTGTAGACCGACACCGGCACGCCCTGCCCCGACTTCGAACCGCGGAACAGTCGGCCGTCCGACGCCGTCCCGTAGACCTCCAGGTGTTCCCGCAGGATCGCCACCAGCTCCGGAGGGATCGGCACCCGCCGAATCTCCCGCCGAGCTCGCCGCTTCAACGCCCGCTCCTCATGCACCCTGCCCTCATCGCTGTATCGGGCATTCGACGCGGAGAACGACCGGCACAGGACCAGCTCACCCCAGCCCGCATCGGGTAGCACGCAATCCTCACCATGCAGTCCGAGGGCCTCACCGGGTCGCAGGCCGCCGAAGTACATGCAGGCGAAGAACGCATGCAGCCGCTGCCCCTGATCACGGCTCTGGCGATCAGAGACGTACGTGCAGGCCGCCAACAACTGCCGTGCCTGCCGGGGATTCACCACCGTTCGCGGATCGACCTCGTCCACCGCCACGTCATCACCCAGCGAGGCCCGCCCGGTCAGCCCTGCCATGGGATTGAACGTCAGCACCTCCCGCTCCACGGCATCCGCCACCAGGCGGTGCAGTACCAGCCGCCGCTTCTCCACAGTCGACGGCGCAGCCGGCTTCCCTGACATCAACAACGTCATCGGAGCCGACTCCAGGAGTTGCCGAACTTCCGACCGCGTCGACAACTCCGTGATCGGACGCGACGCCCGGCCGATCCAACTGGCCGCTGCCCGCAGGTCCAACGACATGTCCAACTCCCGGGTGTTCGACGGCAGCACCCGGGTCGTGAGCACCCGCCGCAGAACTTGACTCTTCGGCGGGTTGTCCAACGGCTTGATGAAGCCGGCGACCGCGCTCGCCAGGTTGTCCACGGTCGTCTTCCGAGTCTGCGGCGGGGCCTTCTTCCAGATCCGATCGACGAACTCCTGGGCGTATGTCAGAAGCGACTGCTCACCACCCTTCGCCTGCAATTCCGACACCGGCAGACCCGTCTCGATGTCGAACTCTTCGCCACGCCGCATCGCCTGGAGCAGATCCGACCGTCGGTTCTCCGCCTGCGGCCGGTGCTCGTACCACTCCGAGTGCTCCTCCGACGCCGTGACCCACCGGACGCCGTACTTCCGTCGCCGGCCCTTCATCACCTTCAAAGCCCACATCCGGACCTGAAGAGTCGTCCCCCTCTCACTCATGCGGCATCGCTCCTCAGCGTCTCCAACCAGTCCGCGAAGTCGCCACGGCGGATCCGCAGATCACCATTGGGCAGCTTCAAGCACGGCGGGCCGACGCCCGTCCGACGCCACCGGTAGAACGTGTACCGAGACACACCTCCCAACGCGGACAACACCTCAAGAACCGTCATCAGCTCGTCCCGGGTTTCGCTCAGCTTGCCCATGTCGCTACCTCCCCTCCTTTCGTTGCTGCCGCTTTCGTTCGGCGATGCCTTGTGCCAGCTCGATCTCTGCGTCGTTGGCGTAGCCGATGCCGGCGAAGTCCCAGTGGTTGACGACCACCACGGAGTCCGGATCGACGCCGAGACGTTCGAGCGCCTGCTCAGCCTGAAACGCGGAGCGTTCGCCGCGAATGGCCTTGAATGTGGTGCTGTAGTGCTTCGACTTCGTCAGGAAGTGGCCCCGGAAGCCGAGCATGTGCGCCCAGCGCCGCAGGTTCAGTTCCTCGTAGTCGGCCAGGCCGCCGAGGTCCCAGCAGGTTTGGATGATCCGGCGGTGGTGCGGCGTGACGGCCAGGTGGTCGATGTCGACCTGCCCGCGGATCGGCCGGTCGGCTGCCTCGCTCTTGCCGGTGCCCTTGGTGGCGTACTTCGCGACGTAGGAGGCCAGCCGCTGTTCGGAGATCTCGCCCTGGTCGTCTTCGACCTCCGCCGCCGACGCCGGCCTGATCTGGCGGACGTCGACCTGCCGGCCCCACACCATCGTGAAGGCGGTGCCGTCCGGTCGAGCCGTGTCGAGCTGGACCGAGCCGGCCGCCGCCGTGATCGCGTCCGTCAGCAGTTCCGCCGTCACCCACGCCGGGGTCCGATCGGTCGGTCCCCCGGGTCCGTCAACGCGGACCATCGCGTGGAAGTGGACCAGGCCCCGCCGCTGGTACTCGGCGACCTTGGCATACGACAGACGGGCGTGGTCCTTGAACTCGCGCACCGTGAGCCCGGCAGCGTGCGCGAGCTTGCGCCGCAGGGCGATGGTGAACCGGTGCCACAGCTTGCCCGCGTGCGCCTGCCACAGCACCGACCCCACGTAGTCGTAGGCGTCGACATCCAGCGGCGAGCCGATGCGGGGGTCCGCCTCATGATGACGCTCCCCGCACGCGCAGGGAATCGTCCGGCCACGCGCCGAGGTCCGCCGGTTGTGCACCGGCCCGAACGACGGAGCCGTCAGCGTGGCGAACACCCGGGGCTTCTCGGCGACCGACACCGGCACGCCCTTGTCCCCGCCGGACAGGCCCGCCCGCATCAGGTGGAACGCGTCCGCCGCGTACCGATCTGAACACGACGGACACACCGACTCACGCCGGTTGCCGCACGGGGCGAAGACGTGCCCGGACCGCTTGGCCAGCACGGTGCCCGCCTGGTCCTGCACCTGCCACGCACCGGACATGTGAACCGGGTGGAGGCAGCCGTTGACCGACTCGACCTTGGCCCGCCATGCCTTGAAGTCGGTAGCCCGGATGCGGCGAGAGATCCGCTCATCCAGGGTCAACGCGGTCACATCCACGGTCAACCTCCCTTGATCAACTTTTTTCGGGCAAAAAAAGGGCCAGGCACGACGTTTTGCCGTGCCTGGCCCCTGATGTGTGCGTCAGCGTTGGACGGAGTGTCCGTTGTGGATCGTCAAGTCGGTGAGGATCTGAGCGGCCATGTCGTCGGAGACGTTGGCCGCCAGTTGGACGTCAGCGATGGTCGGCTCACGGCCGTCCGCCTGTGCAGCACGAACCGCGCCGGTGATCTTCTCGACCATGGGCGCCGGAAGTCGCAGCCGAGTGGCGGATGCCTGGCGAACCGGTGCCGCAGGTTCCGGCTCGGTTGCTGCTGGTGTTGGCGGCGTGGCCGGTGGCTTGTGGGGTAGGCGCCTCATCAGCAGCTTGACGACGGTCAGGAAGCCCAGCGCCGGCATCGCGGCCAGCAGCCAGCCCGCCGGAGTCGGTTCGGCTTCCGCGACCTGGGCGGCCATCTGAACGAGGAACCCGGCCACCAGGACCACGACCGGCAACGATACCCGGCCTGCTCGACTGGTCTGGCGGTCGCGATGGATCTCGAACGCGGCCACCAGCGCCATGCCCTCGATCACCACCGCGTCCGCCCACGCCAGCCAACCCGTCTGTCCATGGTGCGCGGCCCAGTTGTGGGTGTGGGTGAAGCCGGCCGCCGCGCCGATCAGGCCGAGCACGGCCGCGACCAGCAGCCGGATGCCGTTGGACAGCTTCTGAGTGGACACGGCGGCCCTCTCCTTTCCGTTCTCGTGAGAGCGGCTACCGCACCACTCGCAGATGTGACCAGCGCCGGCGCAGCCTCTCGCCGGCCGGGGTCAACCGCAGGGTCACCGGCCGCGCGATCACGCCGTGCCGGCACTCGACCTGATCGGATTCCTTGAGGTAACGCTGCCGCAGCAGGCAATCCAGCGTCGCTTCCGCTTCCGTGTGGCGGCAACGCTGGTCGCCGTCAACCTCGACTGCCCGCCCCGTCGCGTCCAGTAACCCGTACCGGCCGTCGTGGACTTCGTTGAGCAGCAAGGCCAGTTGATCGACGCTGCCGCCGAGCCCCGACGGTTGCACCGGCACGGGGTCGACCGTCGCCACGACGACCTCCGGCTGATCGGCGAACAACTCCCCCTGGTGGGGATCCACCCGCCGAGCCATCACCGCCGCCCAGGCGTAGCCGCGGTTGATGTCGCCCCGTTCACGACGCGGCCCTCAGGATGCGCACCAGGCCCCACACGATCAGGCCCAGCACGGTTGCCGCCGCCAGGGCGATCACACCGCCGAACGCGAGGTAGGTGACGCCCAGGCCGAGCAAGGCGAGCGCCCCGTACTTGAGCAGGCGGGAGACGTTGCGCCACCCGACACTGACGATGACCAACGGCTTCATGACTGCACCCTCCAGTTCGTCAAGTCCCCGGCAGTGGCCCAGCGCCACGACGGGCAGTGCTCAGAGTTGTTGTCTCCCAACGGCTGTGAGGCGTTCAGGTCCCACACCGCCGACGCCGGCAGCAGGAACGGCAGCGCCGGGTGATCGGTGTCGACGACCATCCGCGCGTCGATCAGCTCGGTGCCGCGTTGGCACAGCGCCCACACCGAGCCATCCGGCGCAGGCTCCGGGGTGCTGAACTCCAGGGTGTCGACGCTCATCACGCCACCACCCGCAGCCCAGGCCCGCCGGTGACGAACTGGATCAACTCGTCGATCTCCGTGTCGTTCACGTAGGCGGCGCGGACCCGCATCGGGACGCGGGAGCGTTGCCGGATCACGTAGCCGATGCCCGCCGTCGACACGTCGTTGGGGATCTCGTCGGCCAACGCACCACGCTGCCGGGCACCGTCGCCCAACGTCATGTCGACGTGTCCGGCGGAGGTGACCCGCAGGCACACCCGGACCGTGAACAGGTCGCGCATCGCGACGTTGTCCTTCGTCGGTTCCTGGACGTAGCCGAGCATCGAATGCCCGGTGGCCCGGCCCTGCGTGCCCACGATGTTGAACAGCCGGCGGAATTCCCGGGCGAGCGCCATCTCAGCGAACCCCGTCAACGCCGCCATCTCATCGACCAGCAGCAGGTTCAGCGGCGTCTCCCTTGAGGGGGTGAACTTCCGGACTCCCTGTGCCGCCAACCGCTTCTGCACGTCGATGCAGTCCTCGACGAACTCTTTCGCGACGGTGAGGCAGTCGGCCGGCTCAGCCGCGTACCGGTGCGCGAACGCCTCTGCCTTGGCCAGCTCCATCCGCTTGGGATCCAGCACCCACGGCCGGACGATCCCGTCCCGGATCAGGGGAGCCAAGCCCCGCAGCGGTCCCCACGCGAGAGACCCCTTGCCGGAGCCAGTAGCGCCGGCGACGAACAGGTGTTGCTCCGCCAGGCCCTCACACCAATCCGTGCCGTACTCCGTGTCACCCAGGTACAGCGACCCCAGATCCACGGCGTCGGAGTCCCACGGCATCTCCGGAGCGTCAATGACCTCCGTGAACGGCTCCGACCGCTCAACGACCAGGGCGATCACCTGCGGCTTGACCCGCTCGACCGCCACCCGCTCGACCTTGAGCGCATCGGCCAGCACGAGCAGCTTGTCCATCCATTGCTGGGAGTGCTGCCCGGGGTACAGCCGAACCCGCACAAGGTCGATCGACGGCGACGGCGAGGTGACTCCCAGGATTCGAGGGACCCGGAGCTCGCCCGTCTTCCGGTCGGTGGTGACCAGGTCGCAGGCGAGCAGCGTGTCTCGCCACCGTGCCCCGGTGTATCGCGACCACCACCGACGACGCCACGCACGCACCCGAGGAGCGATCAGCGCGTCAAACGAGTCGGGGTGACCCCGGTACCAAGCGGCCATGCCCAGCGCGCCCGCACCCAGCGCCGCGCCCGTGGTTGTCGTGCCCAACCCAAGCGCACTCGCCGCCACGCCGGCGGGAATCCCGGGTACCAGGAGGCTTCCCGGGTGTCGTGCTGTCCACTTGAGTGCCCGCATCTCTCGGCCTGCTTTCCGTGTCGAATTTCCCATGACGTGAACCTCCAGAAACCGCAAGCGGCCGACTCCCAACGGATGTTTGGGAGTCGACCGCGCGGACGAGGGGAAGTGCCTAGCTGTCAACAACCTTGGACTGTGCGTCGGTCAGCCACACTGTCAGCTCACCAACCAACTTGCGTGCCTTCTCGTGCGCGGCACGGAACCCCGGAACGTCCGCAGGGATTCCCTTCATCGTGTCTCGCAGGTGCCGCATCGCGCCCTCGATCTCCTCGATGGCGTTGTCTACTGCGATCGACATGTCACACCGCCCAGTCTCGGGACACCAGGTCCGCTTCATGCTTCTTTCCCTTGATGCGCAACGTGTCTAGCGCCGCGAAGGCCTTGGCGTGCAACGCGATCAGCTCATCCTGAGTCGGCAGCGTGTAGCCACTGGAGCCCTGGGAGTCATCCACCCGGTCGATGACCTTGCGTACGGTGTCGAACGCCTCAGCGGCCATGTCCATCGCGCCAACGAACGCCCCGTAGCGCTTGACCGCGCGCTGATTGAGGAACCCGAGCGCCATAACTCTCACCTACCTTCCTTGTGTTCCTGACCTACCGGGCACCCCATCCCCCACGGGGGCAAGGGATGGAGCACCCCGCGTGTCAGGCAACACGCGAGCTCAAAAAGGCATAGTTCGGCCCACTGTGAAATTCTCAAAGAACAAGCGATCACAGGACTTCCGGCGCGCACACCGATCTTGCGTGTGCCATTCCTGCCTGCTTCGTTTCGTGCCCCGGCCCGACTCGAACGGGTCCGCCTGCCTGACAGGGCGGGGCTTCGGGTCAGTCGACGGGCTTGAGGCCCAGCGCCCTGAACGCGATGCCCGAGACGGTCTCGCCCTTGTCGTTCTTGAACGAGTACGGGCTCACCGTCGCGCCGACCAGTTCGACGCGGGTGTCCTCCTCGAACCCCTCGCCCGGGTCGGTCGCCAGGGTCACCTTGATCTCTTCGCCCTTGGGAGCCTTCTGACCGGCCTCCGTCACGCGCTGCTTGGCGAACAGCGACACCTCGAACATCGTGGCGCCGGTCCGCCGGTCGGTGACGAACTCCTCGCGTCCGTCGACCGTGCGGGTCTTCATCGCGGGGGCGTCAACAACCGTCAGCTTGTACCCACCGAGGTTCACCGGGATCTGCTGCACAACGTCCTCCGTATTAGCTCGTACTAGCTCGTTCTACTAACCAAGGTAGCACGTGCTAGTACAGTGGCGTTTGCTCTGATCGGGTGAACCGAGCTAGCACGGGCTAGGTCGAGCTAGATACAGTGCGTACATGGAGAACTCGCGCACGCCAGCCCACCCGTTCCGGGTGCTCGCGGACACCATTGCCGCGAAGGTGGAGCGCGGTGACCTGAAGCCTGGAGACCAGATCCCGTCCGTGCGTGCTCTCGCCAAGGAGTACGGCGTCACTACCGCAACCGCGCAGAAGGCGGTCAGGCGGCTCACCGACGACGGGGTTGTCACCACGGTGCAAGGGCTGGGCATCTTCGTCGCCGACAGTGCGCCCGACGCGTCAGGGGACCGGCCGGTAGGCCTTCACGACGTCATGCGCGAGCTCGATCGGCTCCAGCAAGCAGTTACGGCCCTTGATCAGCGCGTGCAGCGCCTTGAGGGCCCTGACTCCGACTGACCTCGACCCGCTCTATCCGCGCCGCCAGCTCGGAAACCTGGCTGGTGAGCTGTCGCAGCCTCGTGGTCACCACGCGCAGACCCTCGCTGCACTCGTCGCACTTTCGCTGAGCTGGTACGCGTTTCGCTCCAGTCGCGGCGGCCTGGTCGTCACGGGGTGGCGGAGAGTCCTTTGCTGGCGGTACATTCATCTTGGTTCACTCCGAGTGGGTGGCCAGCGCAGGAGCGGAATGGTTGGTAGCCAAGGCTCCGCTTCTGCGCCTGGTGACAGAGTTCAGTTCGGGGACGTGTTTCCCCGCCACGTGACCCAAGGCCCGTGGTAAGTCCAGTTTGGACAGTTCTTCGGCTAGTTCAGCCTCGCTCACTCGGGAACGGCACCAGCCGCTCGCACAGTGGAAGCAGCGGACACGCCGCGCACGGGTCGGCAGCCTCGTGACCGAAGCCCGCCCAACGCACCTGAAGCCACCGCGCGCCCGGCAAGCCGACGACGAGTCCGAGCGCCGAACCGAGCAGGAAGCCGGTCATCGCTCCACTCCGTTCCGCCGCATCCACGCCACGCGATCACCAAACAGCGTGGTCAGCCGCAGCGTCAGCAGTGCCGCGACCTCAGTGCCGAGTAGAAGCCGAAACTGCGCTTCGCCCTCCTGGAACAGCAGCGCGACGTGGTGCTTGCTGATCTCTTCAACGGTGAGCGTCGCCTTCGGCGAGGCCAGCTCGGCGACGAGCGGCGGACCTCCAAGGCCGTCAACGAAGACCAGCATCGGAGCCCCCTTTGCTGCGTCCTGCCGCATCGAGTTCAGACCAACCCTGCTGGATCGCACGCTCAAGGACACCCAGCGCGGCGTAGTCGATGATCAGAGCGACCGGGAACGCGTTGCCGAGGCGGATCTCAACCCGGTCCGCGTAGGGCAGCGCCTGTGCACGGATCGGCAGATCGTCCGTGATGTGGACGTGCACCAGGTCCCGCTTGCCGCCGGTCACAGCTCCTCACGCGCAGCCTCGGGGATAAAGGACCCGCTTTGCTGTGTCTCTCTGCTACTCATGATGTTGCCTCCTGCTTTCAGGGTCGTTCTGACAACAACCACTTTCGACGGAAAGCGAGGACAGGAGCACCGCACGGCGGGACATCTACGGACGTCTCGGGTAGCTTGAAGTCGTCCCTACTCGTCTGAGAGGACTGCTGTGGCGAAGGCGAACGACCGGCTACGAGACGCACTACTGCGCAACGGGCTGAACCTGGAGCACGTCTCGAAGGCCACGGGAGTCGACCCGAAGACGGTCGAACGGTGGATCACCTCGGGTCGCACGCCATACCCGCGTCACCGGCACACCATCGCGTCGATGGTCCGCGAGACCGAGAACTACCTCTGGCCGGACGCCGTCGCGCCCGAGCGCAAGACCGAGATAGCCGAGTCCGAGGTGGTCAGGGTCTACCCGCACCGCAACTCAGTGCCTGCGGAACTGTGGGACCGCCTGCTCAGCGACGCCGCCGAGCACGTCGACATCCTTGTCCTCGCAGGACTTTTTCTCGTCGAGCGCCCGACCTTCGCCAAGGAGATCACGCGCAAGGCCGCCGACGGAGCCAAGATCCGACTTCTGTTCGGAGACCCCGCAGCACGCGAAGCCGCCAAGCGCAGCGAAGAGGAGCAGCTGGGCAAGGGCACGGTGGCCGCCCGTATCCGCAACGCGTTGGCCTTCGTTCGCCCACTCACCGCGGTTGCCGACGTCCAGATCAGGTTCCACAAGACCACGCTGTACAACTCGGTGTTCCGCTTCGACGACGAGATGGTCGTCAACACCCACGTGTACGGCTTCCCCGGAGCGCACGCGCCCGCGCTGCATCTACGCCGGCTGTCTTCTGGCGACCTGTTCGAGACCTACGCCGAGAGCTTCGAAACCGTCTGGGCCGCAGGCAAGCCCGCCACCTTCTGAGGAGCCGAGTTGTCGCGCGTCGACCACTACAACGACCCGAACGCTCCCCAGGCCAACAGCTTGCGCGTTGCCGTGAGCGCCTTCGTCCTGGACGACGCCGGCCGACTCTTGATGATCCGCCGCACCGACAACGACCGGTACGCCATCCCCGGCGGTGGGCACGAGGTGGGGGAGACCGTGGCCCAAGCAGTGGTCCGCGAGGTGGCGGAGGAAACCGGCATCGACGTCGAGGTGACCGGCGTGATCGGCATCTACTCCAACCCCGCCCACGTGATCGCCTACGACGACGGCGAGGTCCGCCAGGAGTTCTCCATCTGCTTCCGTGCCACTCCCACCGGCGGCCAGCCGCGTACAAGCAGCGAATCCAGCGAAGTCGAATGGGTCACCCGCGAGCGCCTGGACGAACTCAACATCCACCCGTCGATCCAGTTGCGCATCGAGCACGGGTTTGATGGGCGCCAGGAGCCCTACTTCACCTGATCGGCCAGCCGCCGTTCGGTCCGCTCGACAGCGCCCAGCAGCTCAGGCCACGCCCATCGAACGAAGCAGGACACGATGTCCTCAGGGCCGTAGCGCTTCTGGATCTCCTCAACCCTGGCCGTGACGGTGGTCGGTTTCCCGTCCGGCGTGGTCGTCATGTCCGCCCACCACAGTGCGTCCCGCAGCGCCGTCTTCTCGTCCTCGAACTCCGCCAGCTCCGCCGACAGCCCGCGCAGCTCCGCCTCAAGGGGCGCGCACGAGTGGTTCGCCACCAGGTTCACCAACCGCGCCGGCGCATCCGTGGTCCGCAGATACCGTGCGCCGTCCAACGGGTGGAATCGCGTTGTCGCCAGGTCCGGGGCGTACCCGATGTCGTGCAGCACCGCCGCCGCGACCAGGAGGTCACCGTCCTCCCCGAACAAGTCCGCAGCGTGCCTAGCCTTCGCGTCAACCCCCTGCACGTGAGCCCAGCGCCGAGGCAGTGACTCCGCCAGTCGATCACGCGCCAGATCCGTCGCCCACTCGCTCAGCAGCACGCGCCCAGCCTAGGGCCGCCCCGCCTTGGCTTCGCGCCCATGCCGCCGCAGCCAAGCTTGCCGCCACCGCGAAGTCCTCCCGATCGGTGGAAGCGGGGACCGACCTACGGCTACGACTCCGCGACCACGGCGGCTCACCCGCCGTCCGCGAATTCTTGGACGTGTCCGGTGCGCTAATGCCTGCTATGTCGGACTAGAATCGACGTCCCCGCATCCGTCACTAAAGAAGCCTATTCGACATCGTCCGGGGCGTACTTTGTCAGAACTCTGTTAAGTTCAAGGAGTGTGCGACCGCGTTGAATAAAGTGCCGATTGCCGCCCGATATTGCAGTCATCATCGGAGCCGTCAGCTCGATTAGTACCTCCATCTTCTCTGCTCGTGTGCGCGCGGACAGCTGAATCCCTCGTGTCGCTCCAATGTATCGCACTATTAAGTTCTGAAGGTTGGTGGGCCAGTAAGTCAGCGTAAAGTCTCCAAGATTCTTCGACATAGCCTTGGTGGCGGCGTCTATTCTATTGAAAGCGCTATCAACATCTCCCTCCATGCCAACCTTCGTCCAAGTTCTCGTCTCCAGGCTGGGCCTGTATTTTACCCACTGAAGCGAGGTTATGGCTACGGTTCTTAGATTTCCTTCAAATTCTCGCCTATGTCTGTATAGGCTTAATATTCGCTCCTTTCGGGCTTCGAGTCTGGGTTTCGCTAACCACTCTATGCCTAGAGCTACAGATCCCGACGTCAGCGCCGAAATTAGCACGGTCAAAACGGCGTCAGTCATGCAGACAATCATGCGCCATGACCTGGGCTGCCCAGCCCTGACTGACCTGGCGTGTCGGGGGCTGCATGCACGTGTTCACACTTTCTTCTCTTCATTCAAGGCGGCCCCCTTGCGGGGGCCGCTCGGCCGATCGGCGGGGCCCCGGCCGCTGGCCACCCCACCGCCGTCCGGCGCCCCCCGCGAGCCGCGTTGAAGTAAAAGAGATGTCCTCGCCGGACGGGCAGGCCAACAGGATGGCCAAGAACACGGGCTACTTGCGTTCGGGTGGGGCCTTGACCGCGCTATCCCATCGACCTCCCGCAGGGCAATCACACGCGTCAAGGGGGCCGTTCCAGCCTCAGCCGCCGGACCGCGCGACGGTGCCCCCTTGACGCGCGTGATCGGGCGTTGCCAGGTCGACGGGATGGCGTGAGGCCCCTCCCTTGTGGGTGAAGACTTCAAGACGTGGGCGGAGCGCTCTGACCAGCAGCGTTGCCGGTTGCTGTACAGCAGCAAAGTACAGCAACCACCGCGACCAGCAGTGGCCGTTAGCGGCTGGTCGAAACCCTCACTGAACTGCAAAAACCTGCCTGCGCCCAGTTCGCATCAAGGCGCGCGCCGCTGGCGGCGGCGCGCCTTGGTCACCTTGGCAGCTCATGGTGTGGCCGCAAGCCCGGAAGGGCGCGCGACGGGGCCCCTGCCTTCGGCGGCCCCGCGCAACCCTTCTGGCAGCGGCCAGCCTGTGCGCATGTCTGCCAGCCGCCAACGGCATGTAGCACAAACGACTCGTGGAGGCCAACTCGCCGACCAAACTTCACGTGTAGAACCGGTTTGCGCAGGTCAGGCGGATCTAGAGGCTCGTGATCGGTAGACACAGTCCCCCGATAAGCTGTCAAGAACCTGTAAGTCGACTGATTGGCGGACATGTTCTACGAGTCAACCGATTTCAACGGCGCTGCAGAGTACTTTCAAACCTTAGGAGCTGCCTCATGGAGTGAAATCGATGAAGTAATCAACCAAGTTGAGATTCAATTGCAGCCAAGTGGCCAAAAGGGTAAAACGGGAACTCCCATATTTGACCCTAAAGCAACAAACGCCAAGCTAACAATAAATGCCCTTAAAAAAGGGTGGAAAAAAGTCCCAGTTCCCGACTCTCTAAAGGAGTTTGGTGCGGACTGGGATGCAGGAAAGGGGAGTGTGCTAGTTGAGTGGCAGTTCTCCAACTATCCTTTTCTCTGGAATAATGTAATCCGTAGCGAAGCGGTCTACAGCTCAAAGCAAGCCCTTTCGGGCATGCTTCCTATTGGCGCATTGATCATCGTAACAAAGAGTGGGTCTTTTCCTGCGTCAAATAGTACCTTGTACTACGAACAGGCAAAAGCGCAACTAAATACAGTTACCAGTTTGGGTGTATTCGATATTCCGATCCGACTCGTCGGCCTCACGATCCCCCCAGGAACCACGCAAGTGCAAGTAAAGTGGAACACATACGCAGAGAGGTACGGCCGCGATGTCCTTGATACGGAAGTACGAACTTTCGACATACGATGGAACAAGCCTGCACAATATGGAAACAGGGTGGCTATTTTCTCAACTCCATCTAATGGCCTCTTCTAAAGAGTGCCTCGTAACGGATCTTGACGTTGGTCGATGATCTGATCACGCTTCACGCCGCGTAAGCAGTATTATGGAAATGATCGATCGCCGAGCGGGTCGCCGTAGGCGGGACCCCTCGACCGGATCCAGCCACCATTGCCTGCCGGCGCGTCCATCTGTGATCTCATCGCCACACGCTGGACCTTCAGCCAGGCCAGAATGCGGAACTGGCCTGGCTGAAGGTTCGCGAACAGTGCGATCGATCGGCTCCGAACACGATACCGAAATGACCTGTATCCGTCGCCATCAACGATCAAGGCGCGGCACCCGTGATCGAGTTATGAGATATCACCTTATTAACTTATGCTGTTTTTTCACCCCCTTCTGCAGTTATGGAATCATCAAACAAGGTTGGCAGATCTCGCGGCTTGGCTACAAGATCAGCAGGGTCCATGTAGTGCGAGGACGCGCCTGTGGTAAGTCGTTCACTGAAGGCACCTTCCTCCAGCGCAAGACGTTCCTCTAGCTGCTCAAGATGGAACTCTTCCGAAAAAATCTTCGCTTTCTCGCGGCTGGTAGCCACCTTTCCAACCTGAACATCAAAGCTATATTTTTCCGGAGATTCATTATTTCTAGAACAGTATTCGCGAAGAGTCTTCAGATTAGGGAATTTTCCATAAGCGTCGGGCTCTCCAGAAATCCGCCTAAGAGCGACCGAGTGATACTCTGGCGATATTTCTGCACCAAGGAAGTGCCTGTCATGGTCACGTGCAACAACCGCGACAGTTCCGGTTCCCATGTAAGGATCAAGGACTACATCTTTCGAGTCTGTGGTTGCAAGAACCATCCTTGCGGCCATAGCCTCAGGAAACTGGGCAGGATGGATTGTCTGCTCTTCATGATTGTGCTTAACATTCTGAAAAGCCCAGATATCACCCGGATTCTTCCCGAGAGGGTTGCAGGTCAACTCGCCCTTGTTGTCACCTCGCCATGATTTCTTGTTCTGATACTTTTGCGGAACCCGGATATTGTCGAGCTCAAACTTGTACGAATCAGACTTTGTGAACCAAAGGATTGACTCATGTCGAGCGGAGAACTTATTCTTCGCATGAAGACCGTGTTGACGCACCCACATTATGCGATTACGCGGAATAAGCCCAAGATCCTCGAGGATGGGGAAGAATTTTACGTCGAGAGGTATTAGTGTTCCAGCAAGCGAGTACGATCCAACTTGCCAGAAGATGGAACCAGTATCTTTCAAGACGCGCGCACATTCAGCAAGCACTTCCGTCTGGAGTGCCAGATAGCTATCGAGAGCCTGGCGGGTCTCATATTTCTTTCCGATGTTGTACGGCGGCGAGGAGATAATACAGTCAACCGTCCCTGATGGGAGAGACTTAAGCCAAGGAAGGCAATTGCCAAGTTCTATAGTGTCAAGCAAGCCTTGAAGGTCGACCATTCTTCTCTCCTTAGACGCTTGGGATAATTTTAGTACACACTCCGTACGACACCGGGAACGGGTGCCGGCGTGTCGCGGATCATCTAAAGCACTACGGCAGGGTCAAGCCCGTGCTACACAACAACGATCATTGTCGTCGCCGGACGAGCAGGCCAACAGGATGGACAGGGACACGGCACGCTGAGGTTCGGGAGCGGCCTTAACCGCGCCATCCCATCGACCTCTCCAAGGGCAGTCACACGCGTCAAGGGGGCGGCGACCCAGCGCAGCCCCGGTACGCTCGAAGGTGCCCCCTTAACACGTGCGATCAGGTTGCGCCAAGTCGACGGGGTGACACGAGGCCCTGTTATGCGGGGAGGGGCAGGACACCTTGAGCCGCCGGTCGAGTGCGAAGGTGCCCCCTTGACATGCATGATCGGGCGTTGCCAGGTCGACGGGATGGCGCGAGGCTCCTTCCTTGTAGGGAGAGGCTTCAAAGCCAAAACGCCAGTTTATTGCCAGTAATCAACGACAAACGTTCGCGTGCGTCCATGGCGGGCGGTCAGCTGCATGTCGCAGGCAGTGCAGCTCACGGCAGGTACGAACAAGCGATGACAAGTGTCCGCAGTGGCCGACCCTTGATCAGAAGGATCCGGGATCCGGTGCGAGCTCACAACCGATGACCTCTTCGACATGGCGTTGCAACCAGGGCGTTAGGTCGTCGGGCTCCCTGTCCAGCACGACGATCCCCACACCTGGTCCCGCTGTGACGCGGCAGCGGGCGGTGGACAGAACCTCGCAGAGCCAGAACTTGACCCTGGAGACCTGCTGCTCGGACAGCGCCAGCTCACGACCTTCGGCGAGGAGTCTGATCACGTGGAGACAATGTCAGCCTGGCGGCCAGAGGTCGACCTACTTCTGCCAGCAGTACGCAGAGCTATTGGCGCTGGTCAAGAGGGGCAATCACGGTCACTCAGGAACCGAAACCGGACGCAGCTCAGCGCGGTGACGGTGCGCATCCGCCGTCCTTCCAACCTGGTATTGCTCGCAGTGCTGGAGCCTCAGGCAGTGACGAGTTCCAGCCGCTCGTGTGTCACGAACCCTGTGTAGTGCTTGGTGTTGAGGGTGGCCAGCGGCAGCCCGTAGGACAGGCAGTTGGCCGCGATCCACGAGTCGTTATCGTCGCTGCGCTGGCCGCGCTGGTGGGCGTGCGCGGAGATCAGGCCCCAGGTGTGCGCCACGTCGTCGTGGTAGGGCAGGACCGACATCCTGTCGAGGAGCTGGTTCAGCCGCCGGTAGCGCGCCGGACCCCAGCCGTGGATCTCGGCCCACTTGGTCAGCTCGCCCAGGGTGATGAACGTAATCAGCGCCCGGCGGCCCTCCAGGCTCGCCGTCAGCGTGTGCGGCAACTGGCCTTTCAGCCTCTTCGACACCACATCGGTGTCCAGTACGACCGGCGACGCCATCACTCAGGCGAGGTTCCGACGCCGCTCGGCGTAGGTGAACGCGATGAACTCGTCCACCTCCTCGTCGGTCTCGAAGATGCCATCGCATGCCAGGTCGTCGATGGTCATGGCCGGCTTGCTGTGCAGCAGGTCATCCAACAGCTTCTCGGTCGTCGGGCGCTGCCTGCTGGGCTGGTCGGCACTGCTCGTGGTCATGGCCACCTCCTTGGACCGGCGTACCCAGTGTGCCACCTCGGGCTTGGGCACGCGCCCGCGTGTTGGCGGAACCAC
The DNA here is from genome assembly GCF_018263855.1 of Kutzneria sp. CA-103260. Classification (GTDB taxonomy): domain Bacteria; phylum Actinomycetota; class Actinomycetes; order Mycobacteriales; family Pseudonocardiaceae; genus Kutzneria. The sequence continues at coordinate 9,261,697 of NZ_CP073318.1, forward strand.
CACGGAACAGATCCACAGACTTGGCGGCAAGACCCACCTATTCGACCTGGTCACCGGCTTATCGAGGTTCGAACACACAGATCCTGCGCAAGGACCTGCGTGCCCGGGAGACCGCGAGCTGAGCCTGGTTCGCGACCGACAGCCCTCGGCACTGGAGCCGAGGGCCGTCGGTCTGCTGGAGAAAGAGGACTGCCCCGGACCAGGGGGGTGGGTGCCGGGGCAGTCGGTGCCCGCCTCCGTCATGGGGGGATGGACGGGGCGTGCGCCGACAAGGGTACGACTTTCACCGGATCGGCGCGCGGTTGCCGGTATCGCTGCTGATCAACACGTTGTACGGTGCCGTGCATGGGCGGCGACGAGGACGACGAGGAGCTGCCGGACCACCGCGAACCACGCACGGTGTGCCACCTCTGTGGCGGCGTGGGCGAGATCGCGCATCCGGTGCTCGGTGTTCTCGGCGGCGTGCCGCGAACAGTGAACGCGGGCCGGGTCTGCTACCTGTGTGAGGGCGACTCGGCGCTGCCGGGGCAGTGCCCGCCGCTCTAGGGACTAGAAGACGTCGGCGGAGAACAGCCGCGGCGCGAACTCGGGGATGGCAGAGCCGATCGCCGCCGGCGTGCCGGCGCCCAGGTCCAAGGCCTGCAACTGGGTGGTCACGGGCTGGTGGATGCTGATCGGGTGGCTGTTCCGCAGCAGGTAGAGCTGCCCGGGGTGCCGCACCGAGTAGGCGAGCCCGGCGATGGACGGCAGCTTGACGTCGAGCAGTGAGTAGGTCCGGCGGGCACCGGAAGTCAGGTCGACGGTGATCACCTGCGTCGGCACGGAGGGCAAGGGGGCCGAGATGCCGAAGGCGAAGGCGCGACCGCCGGGAGACAGGGCGCTGGCGTTGAGGCTGAGACCGTCGAACCAGGCATCGGGCAGCAGGGTGAACTGACCCCGTTTGACCAGCCAGTAGCCGGCGAAGGTGTGCACGAGGCCAACACCGTCGGCGCTGAGCTGCAGACCGTCGGCGATGCTGCCGTCGGGGGCCTGCACGGGCGAGAACCGCCCGCCGCGAGCAGCGGAGACGATGGTGCCGGACTCGGTGACGGAGTAGAGCCGGTCGTCGCCGTAGGCCAGCGGAAAGCCGAGGTCGGAGCTACCGAAGCGAAGGGCGCCCTCGTACTGGAGCGCCGGCAGCGCGCCGAGGCCACCGAGGGCGGCGGGATAGGTGGCCAGCACGTGCGGCCGGGTGAACGGCGACGCCGGGTAACCGCGGAGCACGATGCCGACGCCGTCGACCGGCTCCATGGTGATGATCTCGGCGCCGGACGGGGTGAGGTCGACGGGCACCTCGGCGTGGTGCACGGTCAGCCGCAGCGGAGCCACCCACGACGCCTGGGCCGCGCCGATCCCGAGGGTGAGAGTCCTTGTGCCGTCGGCATTGTCGACGTCCAGGTCGATCCCGTCGAAGAGGAACCGGGAGCCGGCGCGAGAGGCGCCGCTGACCATGGTCGCGGAGCTGACTGCGGTCCCGAAGCGCAAGGTGCGGGACACTCGGTTGTCCTCGACGGCGACGCTGCCGTCGGCACCGTAGACACGGAGCGTGGTGCCGCCGACCTCGTAGTGCTCGGCGGTGCCCAGCACGTGCTCGTCGGCGAAACCGGTGACACCGGCGGAACCGGGGGCGGGTGCGGCCTGGGCGATGCCTGCGGTGACCAGCATCAGCGCCGCGACAACCGGCACAAGCCTCATGACTCCCCCGTTTCCCGGATGTCCGAGGTGACCGTAGCGGATCACCGGAGCGCGTCTGGCAGGCTTGCCGCCATGAGCCTTGTCCTGCTGCGTCACGGTGAGAGCGTCTGGAACGCCGAGAACCTGTTCACCGGTTGGGTAGACGTCCCCCTGTCCGACAAGGGGCTCGCGGAGGCGAAGAGGGGCGGTGAGCTGCTGAAGGACGCCGGCCTGCTGCCCGACGTGCTGCACACCTCGCTGCTGCGCCGCGCGATCTCCACGGCCAACATCGCGCTGGACGCCGCCGACCGGCACTGGATCCCGGTCCGCCGCGACTGGCGTCTCAACGAGCGCCACTACGGCGCGCTCCAGGGCAAGAACAAGAAGCAGACCCTGGAGCAGTACGGCGAGGAGCAGTTCATGCTCTGGCGCCGCTCGTACGACACCCCGCCGCCGGAGATCGAGCTGGGCAGCGAGTTCAGCCAGGACACCGACCCGCGCTACGCCGACCTGGGCCCGACCGCGCCGCGCACGGAGTGCCTGAAGGACGTCGTCACCCGGCTGCTGCCCTACTGGGAGTCGGCGATCGTGCCGGACCTCAAGGCCGGCAAGACGGTGCTGGTCGCCGCGCACGGCAACTCGCTGCGCGCCCTGGTCAAGCACCTGGACGGCGTCTCGGACGAGGCGATCGCCAAGCTGAACATCCCGACCGGCATCCCGCTGCGCTACGACCTGGACGAGAACCTGAAGCCGATCACGCCCGGCGGCACCTACCTCGACCCGAACGCGGCCGCGGACGCCATCCAGGCCGTCGCCAACCAGGGACGCTGAGCATCGGGGCCGCCAACGGCGTCGGCCCTGCCCCTTATCGAACGCCCAGGTCGCGGGCCCGCAGACCGGCCTGGAACCGGGAGTCGGCCTCCAGCAGCTCCATCAGCTCGGCCACCCGCCGCCGGTAGGTCCGCAGCGACAGCCCGAGCTTGCGCGCCGAGGCCTCGTCGGTGAGTCCGCTGCCGAGCATCGCGGCCACCTCGCGGCTGCGCTCGTCCAGCGCCGGTCCCTCGAACTCGGCCAGGTCGGTGGCGGCGTCCCAGCTCACTTCGAACAGCATGGCCAGCCCGGCCACGACGTCCGGCGCCTGCACGACCGTGTAGCTGCGCACGCCGTCCACGGGCGGACCGGCGGTGATCGCGATCCGGCGGTCGACCACGATCGTCTCGTGGGACAGCGGCGTGTGGCACAGCCGCACCCCGAGCCCGACCCCGGCCAGCACGGACAGCCGCGCGGCGGTTTCACGGTCGTCGAGAATGCGGGCGTTGTAGACCTTGCGCACACGCACGCCGGCCTCGATCCGCGCCCGCATCCGGTCGACGAGGCCGTCGGTCGTCTCGAGCGCGGACCAGGTCGCGGTGTCCGACGCGGCGACGGTGAACTCGTGTCGGGCTATGAACAGGTGCTGTGCCCTGGTGCGCAGCTCGTGTTCTCCACGAAGGACGACGACTTGGTCCACGGTGGAAAGTCTCCGCCATCGTGGACACTTCTGGCCAACCGCGAGCGTTCGCCCGGCGCGAAGACGAGGCTTGGGTCATGACATCGAACATCTCCGCGACGAAGTCCGGGCACTGGGACCTGGGCGGCCGCCAGGTGGCGCGCCTGGGCTACGGCACCATGCAGCTCACCGGCCCGGGGGTGATGGGCCCGCCGAAGGACCGCGCCGCGGCGGTCGCCGTGCTGCGTCGCGCCGTCGAGCTGGGCGTCAACCACATCGACACCAGCGACTACTACGGCCCGTACGTGGCCAACGAGATCCTGCGCGAGGCGCTGCACCCGTACACCGACGACCTGGTGCTGGTCACCAAGGTCGGCGCGCGGCGCACGCCGGACGGCGGCTGGCCGGAGGCGCTGAGCCCGGACGAGCTGCGCGAGGCCGTGCACGACAACCTCAAGCGGCTGGGCGTGGACCAGATCGGCGTGGTCAACCTCCGCATGCCGGGCTTCGCCGGCCCGGAGCAGCGCTCGGTCGAGGAGCCGTTCACGGTGCTGGCCCAGCTCCGTGAGGAAGGCCTGATCGGACAGCTTGGTGTGAGCAATGTCACCACAGACATGCTCGCCGAGGCGCAGCGGATCGCGCCGGTGGTCTGCGTGCAGAACCTCTACAACATCGCCAACCGGCAGGATGAGGCTCTGGTGCGCACCTGCGCCGACCAGGGCATCGCCTACGTGCCGTTCTTCCCGCTCGGCGGCTTCGAGCTGGTGAACGACCCCCGCATCAAGACGATCGCCGACCAGCACAACGCCACAGTGCCGCAGGTGGCGCTGGCCTGGCTGCTCCAGCGCTCGCCCAACCTGCTGGCCATCCCGGGCACGTCGTCGGTCGCGCACCTCGAGGAGAACATCGCCGGAGCATCGCTGCGGCTTTCCTCGGAGGATGTCGCCGTGCTCGACGGCATCGCCTGACGTTCACTCCGCCGAGTGGCCCTGTTGTCACGTGCGCTTCCCATGTGTGGCCCCATGCCACCCGGGAAGCGCATGTGACACTCCCAGGACACAGCTGGGTGAACGGGAGCTGACGTGGCGTGGAACAGTCGCGTGCGGAGGTGTCGCCGGTATCACGGTTGGCGGTCGAGGGGTAGGCCGGCGGGCCCCTGACCTGCTTACGATGCGGATGTGACCGCATCGGGCTATCTCGCCCTGTCGATCGGCCTACTGGTGATCGGCTTGCTGGTTGGTTCCCTCATCGGCCGCGTGACGGCCAGACGGGCCGCGTCGCAGCCGGTTGTCCTCACCGTTTCCGATCTCGTCCAGCGCGTGGTGCACTCCTCGCACAACGGCGTCGTCGTCCTCAACCACTTCGGCGACGTGGTGCTGCACAACCCGCGCGCCGCGGCCCTCGGCGTGGTCCGGGGCACGCAGGTCGACGACCGCGCGCGCAAAGCAGCGGAGCTGGTCGCCGCCTCCGGTGAGGTGATGGAGGTCGACCTCTCGCCGCTCCAGTCGCGTGGCGGCCGGCAGCCGGAGGCGGTGCGCGGCGAGGTCAGACCGCTCGGCGACGGCTTCACCGTGGTCGACGCCAACGACGAGTCCGAGGCCGTCCGGCTGGAGGCGATCCGCCGTGACTTCGTGGCCAACGTCAGCCACGAGCTCAAAACGCCGGTCGGCGCGCTCGCGCTGCTGGCCGAGGCCGTCCTGGACGCCGCCGACGACCAGGTCGAGGTGCGCCGGTTCAGCAGCAAGATCCTGCACGAGGCGACCCGGCTGGGCCGGCTGGTCACCGAGCTGATCGCGCTGTCCCGGCTGCAGGGGGCCGAGCAGCTGCCGGAGATGACCCCGATCGGGGTGGACGAGGTGGTGCGCGAGGCGCTCGGCCGCAGCCGGCTGGCCGCCGAGTCCGCGGGCATCGAGATCACCACCGACGACAACAGCGACCTGGTCGTCGACGGCGACCGGACGCTGCTGGTCACGGCGCTGAGCAACCTGCTGGACAACGCCATCGCCTACTCGCAGCCGGGCAGCCCGGTGTCGGTCAGCCGCCGCACCGAGGACGGTTTCGTGGAGGTCGCGGTCACCGACCGCGGCATGGGCATCGCCCCCGACCAGCAGCACCGCGTGTTCGAGCGGTTCTACCGGGCCGACCCGGCGCGTTCGCGCATGACCGGCGGCACCGGGCTGGGGCTGGCCATCGTCAAGCATGTCGCCGCCAACCACGGCGGCGAGGTGAAGCTGTGGAGTCAACCCGGCACCGGGTCGACCTTCACTCTGCGGATCCCGGCCCACGGCGCGCCCGCGCCGCGGTCGGGTGACGAACCGGAAGGAACGCGGCCCGAGGCCGTGACCGACAGGAACAACGGGCACGTCCCGACCGGAGACACCAGACTCGTCCCGACCGGGGCGGATGGTGTGGACGCCGGCGACGGCGTCAGCAGCGATCATGGAGGAAAGCCGTGACCAGGGTGCTCATCGTCGAGGACGAGGAGTCCTTCGCCGATCCGCTCGCCTTCCTGCTGCGCAAGGAGGGCTTCACCGCCGCGCTGGCCGGGACCGGCCAGGAGGCGCTCGAGGAGTTCGACCGCAACGGCGCCGACATCGTGCTGCTCGACCTCATGCTGCCCGGCATGAGCGGCACCGACGTGTGCAAGGCGCTGCGCCAGCGCTCGGCGGTGCCCGTGATCATGGTCACGGCCCGGGACAGCGAGATCGACAAGGTGGTCGGCCTGGAGCTGGGCGCCGACGACTACGTCACCAAGCCGTACTCGGCCCGCGAGCTGATCGCCCGCATCCGCGCCGTGCTGCGCCGCGGCGGCGAGTCCGAGGAGCTGCTGCCGCAGGTCCTGGAGGCCGGCCCGGTCCGGATGGACGTGGAGCGGCACGTGGTCACCGTGGACGGCGGCGAGGTGTCGTTGCCGCTCAAGGAGTTCGACCTGCTGGAGTACCTGCTGCGCAACGTTGGACGGGTGCTGACCAGGGGCCAGCTCATCGACCGGGTGTGGGGCGCCGACTACGTCGGCGACACCAAGACGCTCGACGTGCACGTCAAGCGGCTTCGGTCCAAGATCGAACCGGATCCGTCCGCCCCGCAGCACCTGGTGACCGTGCGCGGGCTCGGCTACAAGTTCGAGTCCTGATCCCGACACGTGCCCCATCCGGTGGAAGCACTTCACCGGATGGGGGATTACGGGATTGTCACGCCCGCCAGGTACGGTGCTCCGCGTGCGCCTAGGGGTGCTTGACGTCGGGTCTAACACTGTCCACCTGTTGGTGGTGGACGCGCATCGTGGTGCCCATCCGACGCCGATGTCGTCGGAGAAGTCGGTGCTGCGGCTGGCCGAGCAGCTCACCGGCAGCGGCCAGCTGTCCAAGCACGGGGCCGACTCGCTGGTCAAGGCGGTGGCCGACGGAAAGGCGTCCGCGGCGCAGTTCGGCTGCGAGGACCTGATGGCGTTCGCCACCTCCGCGGTGCGAGAGGCCGGCAACTCCGCGGCCGTGCTGGAGCGCGTGCGCAAGGAGACCGGCGTCGAGCTGCAGGTGCTCAGTGGCGAGGACGAGGCCCGGTACACCTTTCTCGCGGTGCGCCGCTGGTATGGCTGGTCCGCCGGCCGGCTGCTGAACCTGGACATCGGCGGCGGCTCGCTGGAGATCGCCGTCGGCCGGGACGAGAGCCCGGACCTGGCCTGTTCGATCCCGCTGGGCGCGGGCCGCGTCACCAGGACCCGGTTCCGGCACGACCCGCCGAGCCGGCACGAGCTGCGCGACACCACCGAGTGGATCGACGAGCAGATCGCGCCGGTGGCCAAGCGGGTGCTCCGGCTCGGCGAGCCGGACCTGGTCGCCGCCACCTCGAAGACGTTCCGCACGCTGGCCCGGCTGACCGGCGCCGCCCCGTCCGGCCAGGGGCCGCGGGTGCGCCGGGTGCTCACCCACTCGGGGCTGCGCCAGCTGATCGCGTTCATTTCCCGGATGTCCGCCGGGGACATCGCCGAACTGGAAGGCGTCAGCGCCGGCCGTTCGGCGCAACTGGTCGCCGGCGCACTCGTGGCGGAGGCCACCATGCGAGCGTTGTCACTCACAGAACTCGAGATCTGCCCCTGGGCGCTGCGCGAAGGTGTCATCCTTCGTCGACTGGACCACACGGACGGCGCGCAGCCGGCCGGCGAGACTGGACGGACGGCGCACTTCGGGGCACGGTGGAATCAATGAGTCGAGAAAGCGGTTCCGAGCGCAGTCAGCGCACGGTCGCGGAGTTGCTCGCCCAGTACGGGGCCAACTCCGAGGACAGTGCGCCCAGACGTCGTCGGCGCCGGGCCGACGAGCCGACCGACACGGCGCCCCAGGCGATCATCGACCGGGTGCTGTCGGACAGCGGCAACCTGAGGGCGATCCGGGACGACGCCGAGGAGACGACGGTCGGCACCCAGCCGCCGGTCCGTCAGCAGCCCCCGACGCCGCCCGCCGCGACATCGCAGCAGCTGCCCAAGCGGCCGGTGCAGCAGCCGCCGCAGCCCGGCCCGCAGGCTCCGCCTCCGCCGCCCGTGCCGCAAGCCGGCCCCCAGCAGCAGGCCCCGGTGCCGCCCGCGGCCGCCCCGCAGTCGACCGCCACCGGCATGCGCCCGCCGCCGGTGCGCCCCGGGGCACCCGCTGCCGGACGAACACCGCCGCCTCCGCCGCGTATCGAGTCGTCCCGCACCAACCTGTCGCGGGCTGACCTGCCGCGGCCGTCGCAGCAGCAGCCGCAGCCCACTGGCTACTTCCGCCCGGTGCCACCCGGCACGCCGCCGCCGGTGGACGCCACCGCGGACACCACGCACCTGCGGCCGATCACGCCTGACACGCCGCCGCCCGGCAACTCGCTGGCCAACCGGCTGGCCGGCGCGCCGCCGCAGGAGGGCGTCACCGAGCAGCTGCCGCGCATCCCGGCCGCCGCGGTCGGGGAGAGCACGCAGGCCCACCCCGGGCCGCTCGTCGACGACGATGACGACTTCGGGGTCCCACGTGCGGCCGTGCCGGCGCCGCCCATGGAGAGCACCCAGGCGCACGCCGGCCCGTACGTCGACGAGGACGACGACGAGTACGAGTACGACTACGAGGCGGCCAAGTCCCTGTCCTACTCGGTGGACCACGACGCGGCGCCCGCCGGCGTCGGCGGCGCGCTCGCCGTCGAGGACGAGGACGCCGCTGAGGAGGCCGAGGGCTCCCCGGGCAGGCAGTGGCTGATGATGATCGCCCAGCTCGCCGTCGGCGTCGTCGGCGGCGCCGCGCTCTGGCTGGGCTTCCAGTTCCTGTGGAACTGGATCCCGGCGGCCGCGCTGGCCGCCGCGGTGGTCGTCATCGTCGCGCTGGTGATCGTCGTGCGGCGCATCCGCAAGGCCGACGACCTCCAGACCATGGTGCTCGCCGTGCTCGTCGGTCTGATCGTGACGGTGTCGCCGGCCGCGCTGCGGCTGATCGGGCACTAGTTGTCCGCTCGACACATCCCGGTCGGGCTGTCCACGGCCTCGGTGTACCCGGAACCCGTCGGCACGGCCTTCGAGCTGGCCGGCGAGCTCGGCTACGACGGCGTCGAGGTGATGGTCTGGGCCGACCCGGTCAGCCAGGACATGGACGCCCTGCTCGACCTGTCCGACCGGCACGGCGTGCCGGTGCTGGCCGTGCACGCGCCGTGCCTGCTGATCAGCCAGCGCGTGTGGTCGCCCGACCCGGTGATCCGGCTGCGCCGCGCGGTGACCGCCGCGCAGGTGCTGGACGCCCCGACGGTCGTCGTGCACCCGCCGTTCCGTTGGCAGCGGCGCTATGCCGAGCGGTTCACCGAGCTCGTCGCCGAGCTGGACGAGACCAGCGATGTGGCGATCGCCGTGGAGAACATGTTCCCGGTGCGGCTGCGCGGCACCGAGCTGTCGGCGTTCAAGCCGTCCGTGGACCCGACCGACGTCGGGCACGCGCACTACACGCTGGATCTGTCGCACACCGCCGCCGCGCAGATGGATCCGCTGGCGATGGCGCAGCGCATGGGCAACGGACTCGTGCACGTCCACCTGGCTGACGGCAGCGGTGCCGCGCGCGACGAACACCTCGTCCCCGGTCGAGGGATTCAGCCCTGCGCGACGTTCTGTGAACAGCTCGCCGCCTCCGACTTCGCCGGGCAGGTCGTGCTCGAGGTGAACACCCGGCGTGCGCGTGGTCCCGGCGAGCGGGCCGCCGAACTCGCTGAGGCGCTGCTCTTCGCGCGGCTCAACCTTGGGCAGAACTGATCGGTAACTTCGGTAACCGTGATCGTCCGCTGGGACGTAGAGTCACGCCGTGCACCCGCTGCGAACCCTGATCCTCGCGGCCGGCGCCAACGACGCCGTCCGCCGGCTCGTGGCGACCGCGCCGGTGAGCCGGGACGTGGTGCGCCGGTTCGTCGCGGGTGAGAGCACCGACGACGTCGTCGCCGTAACCGCACGACTGGTGGACGACGGGCTGTCGGTGTCGCTGGACTACCTGGGCGAGGACACCTCCGACGAGCTGGTCGCCGAGCAGAACGTGCAGGCGTACCTGCGTTTGCTCGATCGTCTGCACACTGACGGGCTGTCCGCGCACGCTGAAGCAAGTGTGAAGCTTTCCTCCATTGGTCAAGCTTTGGACGAGCGCCTCGCGCTCGACAACGCGTCGCGCATCGCCGCCGCGGCGGAGCAGTGCGGCACCACGATCACGCTGGACATGGAGGACCACAGCACCACCGACTCCACGCTGCGGGTGCTCGCCGAACTGCGGCGGACCTGGCCGTGGGTCGGCGCCGTGCTGCAGGCCTACCTGCGGCGCACCCTCGACGACTGCGTGGCGCTGGCCGGCAGCGGGTCCCGTGTTCGGCTGTGCAAAGGGGCATACGCGGAGCCGGCTTCGGTGGCGTTCGCGCACCCGCACGAGGTCGATCTCAGCTACGTACGCTGCGCGAACGCGTTGCTGGCCGGCCGCGGCTATCCCATGTTCGCGACCCACGACCCGAGACTTGTCGCGGTGATCGCCGAACGCGCGCTGTGGTACGGCCGTAAACCAGGTAGCTACGAATATCAGATGCTGTACGGAATCCGACCCGACGAGCAGCGACGGCTCGTCAACTCAGGTGAGGCGGTGCGGGTCTACGTGCCCTATGGCGAACAGTGGTATGGCTACCTGATGCGGCGGCTGGCCGAGCGCCCCGCGAACACCGCGTTCTTCCTCCGCTCCCTGGCCGGGCGATCATGAGCGCCGGACAGGCGGCGGCGATCCGGCTGTTCTCGGCCGCGTCCGCCGTGCGCCCGCTCGGGGACGGCACCGCCATCGCGGACCTGCCGTCCGACTGGACGGTCGGCACCAAGCCCCATGGCGGCTTCCTCCTCGCGCTGCTGGCCAGAGCCGCGGTGCAGGTGCTGGAAAGCTCCGGCAGCGAACTGCTCGATCCGCTCGCCGTCAGCGCCCAGTTCCTGCGCGCGCCGTCCGTCGGGCCGGTGATGCTGCGCACCGAGGTCCGCAAGACCGGGCGCACCGTGGTGGTCGTGCGCGTCAGCCTTGAGCAGCGGGGCTCCGCCTGCGTCGAGGCCATGGTCACCGTGGGGCGGCTGCCCGAGGAGCGGCCCGCCTGGCGTGACCTGCCCGAACTCCCGGTGCTGCCGCCGGCCAACGCCATCGACCTCGGCTCCCTGCCCAACGCAGTCGGCGTGTTCAAACTGGCCCGCGCCTGCGAGGTCCTGGTCGACCCGCTCGGCGCCGGCTTCCTCGAACGCCGCACCGGCGACCCTCTGCGCCTGCGTATGTGGGTCCGCCCCCGCGGCGGCGAACAGCCCGACCCGTTCTTCGCACTGGTTGCCGGCGACATCGCCATGCCGCTGACCTTCAACCTCGGTCGCTTCGGGTGGTCACCCACCGTGCAGCTGACCGGGCTGGTGCGGGCCCGTCCCGAGCCAGGCTGGTTGCGCGCCCAGGTCGAGTGCCGGGCCGTGCACGGGCAGTGGTTCGACCAGGACGCCACCATCCTCGACGCGTCCGGCCGCCTGGTCTGCCAGGCCCGCCAGCTGGCGCTGAGTCCCCAGGAGACCAACAGCTCCTGACCGGTTCGCACAGTGAGCCCGGGGTCGCCCACGGTGTCGTGGGACCCGGGCTTTGTGCTGTTCAGGGCCCCTTAATGCGTCAGAAGTCCGATGAAATGCTTTACATATTGATTCAGGGAATCGCCTGCTCGGTTGAGCCATCGAGAAAGCTTGCCCGTAGTACAGTGTGTCAAATTTCAGGTCTGCCCAATTAGGTTCGGAAAGTCGGGGTTGGTTACCCAATTCGGATCGAGTCAAAGGGGACCGGTCATGGGCGTGCGAGGCGTGTTACGAGCGACCGTCGGAATTGCCGTGCTGGTGTTGTTCGCCGCCTGCGGCGCGGACGCCGGCCCGCCCGGTTCGCTCAGCGCGTCGGCCGCCTCCGGAAAACTGGTCATCGGCATCCGCTACGACCAGCCCGGCCTTGGCATGAAGACGCTCAACGGCCAGTACGAGGGCTTCGACGTGGACGTGGCCAAATACGTGGCCAACGAGCTGGGCGTCGGCGCGCAGGACATCACCTGGAAGGAGGTCGAGCCGGCCAACCGGGAGAAGCTGCTGACCAGCGGCCAGGTGGACATGATGGTGGCCGCGTACACCATCAGCGCCGACCGCGAGAAGCTGGTCGACTTCGCCGGGCCGTACTTCACCCTCGGCCAGGACCTGCTGGTCCGGTCCAGCGACACCGCGATCACCGGCCCGCAGTCGCTCAACGGCCGGCGGCTGTGCACGGTGGCCGGCACCACCTCGGCGCAGGCGGTGAAGGACCAGTTCGCGCAGCAGACAAAACTGGTCGAGTACAACCGGTATTCCGAATGCCTCACCGCGTTGCTGGCCGGCATAGTCGACGCGATCACCACCGGCGACGTGATCCTGGCCGGTTACGCGGCGCAGAATCCCGAGCTGCTCAGAGTGGTGGGAAAGCCGTTCACCAAGGACGCCTACGGCATCGGCCTACGCAAAGGCGATCCGGCCGGCAAGGCGAAAGTGAACGCCGCGCTGCAGAAAATGATCTCCAGCGGAGCCTGGCAGGCGGCCGCGCAGGCCAATCTCGGCGCCTCCGGTTATCGGCTGCCGCCGCCGCCCGCCATCACCGAGCGCTGAATCGAATTGTGGTGGCGAATCGCGGTGCTCACGGCTTGAGCAGTTGCCGTACCCGGGCGGCCTCCCTGGTGAGGTGGTCGCGTTCCGGCACGCTGGCGGCGGCGCGGGCGGCTTCGGCGTAGAGGTCGGCGGCGCGCTCCAGATCGCCGGCGCGTTCGCGCAGGTAGGCGGTGACGGCGGCGTAGCGCGGCAGGCCGGGGTCGAGGTCGGCCAGCGCCGCCAGGCCGGACTGTGGTCCGTCGGCCTCTCCGACGGCGACGGCTCGGTTGAGCCGCACCACCGGGCTGTCGGTGATGAGCAGCAGCTCGTCGTACCACTCCACGATCTGCACCCAGTCCGTCTCGGCGGTGCTGAGGGCGTCCGCGTGCAGGGCGGCGATCGCGGCCTGGGCCTGGTACTCGCCCAGCCGGTCGCGGGCCAGCGCGGCCTGCAGGATCAGAACTCCCTCGGCGATGACGCCGGTGTCCCACAGGGAGCGGTCCTGCTCGGCCAGCGGAACCAGGCGGCCGCCGGGGCCGGTTCGGGACGCCCGGCGGGCGTGGTGCAGCAGCATGAGCGCGAGCAGCCCGGCGACCTCGGGCTCGTCGGTCAGGGCAGCGAGCTGGCGGGTGAGGCGGATCGCTTCGGCCGCCAGGTCCACGTCGCCGCCGTAGCCCTCGTTGAAGACGAGGTAGAGCACCCGCAGCACGGTGCCGAGATCGCCGGGCTGGTCCAGCCGCTGCCCCTCGATCTTCCGCTTCGCCCGGCTGATCCGCTGGGCCATCGTCGCCTCGGGGACGAGGTAGGCGTTGGCGATCTGCCGCGTGGTCAGGCCGCCGACGGCGCGCAGCGTCAGTGCGACGGCCGAGGCCGGCGGCAGCGTCGGATGGGTGCACAGGAAGTAGAGCCGGAGCGTGTCGTCCGTGGCCGGCACCGGGCCGGCCGCCGGCTCGACCTCGACGGCCAGCTCCCGGTCCCGGCGGGACGCGGTCGACCGCACGGCGTCGAGGAACTTCCGCCACGCGGCCGCGACGAGCCAGGCCTTCGGATCCCGGGGCGGATCCGAAGGCCAGGTCTCCAGCGCCCGGATCAGGGCCTCCTGCACGGCGTCCTCGGCCGACGCGAAGTCCGCTCCGCGCCGGACGAGGACACCGATCACCGCGGGCACGAGCTCCCGCAGCAGCGACTCGTTCACTCGGTCACCGTGGACGGCTCGCTCAGGAACGGCCGGACCTCCAGCCACTCGTTGATCGGCTCGCCGTTGGCCCCGGGCGCGGCGGACAGCTCCCCGGCCAGCTCGACGGCCCGGTCCCAGGACTCCACGTCGATGATCATCCAGCCGGCGATGAGGTCCTTGGTCTCGGCGAACGGCCCGTCGGTCACCGCCGGGCGCCCCGCGCCGTCGGACCGCACCCACGCGCCCTCCGGGGCCAGCGCCTGGCCGTCCACGAACTCGCCCGTCTTCTCCAGCTCGGCGGCGAAGTCCCGCATGTACTGGATGTGCGCGTCGACCTCGGCCGGCGTCCACTTGTCCATCGGCACGTCGTTGCACGGGGTCGGGGCGCCGCGGTAGTGCTTGAGCAGCAGGTACTTCATGGCGGTTCTCCTTCGTTCGGTCCGTCCGGCACCCCTGGGACGGAGCCGTCGACCCATTCTCGACAACCGGGGCGGGGAAATTTTCGTGGCGCGTGCTGGCAGGCTGTCAGCATGACGACGATCGCGGTGCTGGGGGCAGGCAAGATCGGTGAGGCGCTGCTGTCCGGGCTGCTCGACGCCGGCTGGGGGCCGGGCGACCTGATGTTCACGGAGCGCTATGAGCAGCGCTGCCAGGAGCTGACGGAGCGGTACGGCGTGCGGGCGGTCCAGGTGGCCGAGGCGGCCCAGACAGCCGACGTGCTGGTGGTGGCGGTCAAGCCGCAGGACATCGACCCGCTGCTGGCCGAGCTGAACCCGCTGCTCAAGCCGGAGACCCTGATCGTGTCGCTGTGCGCGGGCCTGCCGACGGCGCTGTACGAGCGCGAGCTGCCGGCCGGCACCTCGGTGGTGCGGGTCATGCCGAACACGCCGATGCTGGTCGGCCAGGCGATGAGCGCGATCTCGGCCGGCGCGCACGCCACGGCCGAGCACATGGACCTGGTGGAGAAGCTGCTCGGCAGCGTGGGCAAGGTGCTGCGGGTGCCGGAGGCCCAGCAGGACGCCGTCACGGCGCTGTCCGGCTCCGGGCCGGCCTACTTCTTCTTCCTGGTCGAGGCCATGATCGACGCCGGCATCCTGCTCGGCCTGCCGCGGGCCACGGCGGCCCAGCTGATCATCCAGTCGGCGGTCGGCGCGGCGACCATGCTGGCCGACTCCGGGGAGCACCCGGTGACGCTGCGTGAGGCCGTCACCTCACCGGCGGGCACCACCATCATGGCGATCCGCGAGCTCGAGAAGCACGGCGTGCGCGCCGCCCTGCTGGCCGCCATCGAGGCCGCCCGGGACCGGTCGGTCGAGCTCGGGCAGGCCCACCACGGCTGATCGTCCGCCGGGGCGTCGGCCGGCCGGTTCGCCGAGCTCAGGACGGCCCGCGGGGCCGATCCGATCGGCGAGCGACGGCGTCGGCCGGCCGAATGGTCGAACCGGGGCGGTGGCGTGGTGCCTTCGGGTGGATCCCGCCACCACTGGGCGCACAGGCCGGCTCGGACGTCGCAGCAGCCCCATGCGTCCCGCTACGCTCGGGTGAGCACGTGCGTGTCGATACCGCCGGTGGGGAAGCCGACGGCGCGACACGTGTTTAAGGACGCGGTGACGTATGCCGGCGCAGCAGAAGGAGACAGCACATCCCGGGCTCGCACAGGTCCAGTTCCTGACCATCGCCGAGGTGGCGAAGGTGATGCGGGTCTCGAAGATGACCGTGTACCGCCTCGTGCACTCGGGCGAGCTGCCTGCCGTGAGGGTGGGCAAGTCGTTCCGGGTGACCGAGAACGCGGTGCAGGACTACCTGGAGAACGCGTACTACGACGCGGGATGAGACAGCCGATCGAGCGCCCGGCTGGTACCTGTGCCAGCCGGGCTCGGTCATGCGGGTAAAGTGATAGGTCGTTCGTGCTCGGTGCCATGGCCGCGTCCCCACGCGGCGGCAGGGGCTCGGCAGCCCTGGGCAGCACGAGGGCACCACCTAGAGACCACACCGTCTACACCTAAGGATCCCGTATGGGCTCGGTCATCAAGAAGCGCCGCAAGCGCATGTCGAAGAAGAAGCACCGCAAGCTGCTTCGCAAGACCAGGGTGCAGCGACGCAAGCGCGGTAAGTGAGGCGCTCGGCCTGAAGCCCGTACGGCACCCGCGCGATCGCGCGGGTGCCGTCGTTTGTTACGGGGGCTACACCAGATCCCGCCGATCGGGTGAGACCGCGGTAAAACCCGCGTGACCTGCGTCAATGCGGTGTGCCTGGCCCCTGTCGCGGGCCGTCACGACGAGTAGCATCGCTCGCGTCGCCGCCTATGCAGGGAGTCGCATGGCGCCCAATGTCGTCCTCGTCACCGGAGTGAGCCGCTTCCTCGGCGGCCATCTCGCCGCGCGCCTGGCCGCCGACCCCTCGATCGAACGGGTGCTCGGCGTGGACACCGTGCCGCCGCCGCGCGACCTGCTCCGGCGGATGGGCCGGGCCGAGTTCGTCCGCGCCGACATCCGCAACCCGCTGATCACCAAGGTCATCGCCAGCGCCAAGGTGGACACCGTGGTGCACGCCTCCGTCACCGCCAACCCGGCCGGACCCACCGGCCGCACGGCGATGAAGGAGATGAACGTCATCGGCACCATGCAGCTGCTGGCCGCCTGCCAGCGGTCGGCCGTGGTGCGCCGGCTGGTGGTGAAGTCCACCAGCGCCGTGTACGGCGCCAGCTCGCGGGACCCCGCGATGTTCACCGAGGACATGGCGCCCAAGGAGCTGCCGTCCAGCGGCTACGCCAAGGACGCCGTCGAGGTCGAGGGCTACGTCCGCGGCTTCTCGCGGCGCCGTCCCGACGTGGCGGTCACCACGCTCCGTTTCACCAACTTCATCGGCCCGCGCATCGACACCGTGCTGACCAGGTACTTCGCCCTGCCGGTGGTGCCGACCGTGCTCGGCTACGACGCCCGGATGCAGCTGCTGCACTCCGAGGACGCGCTGGCCGTGATGGAGCGGGCCACTCTGCACGACCTGCCCGGCGTGTTCAACGTCGGCGGCGACGGCGTGCTCATGCTGTCCCAGGCCATCCGCCGCGCCGGCCGGGTCGCGCTGCCCGTGCCGAGCGTGGCCGTGCCCACCGTCGGCCGGCTGGTGCGCAGCGCCCGCCTGGTCGACTTCTCGCCCGACCAGATGCGGTTCCTGAACTTCGGCCGCGTCGTGGACACAACGCTGCTGCAGCGCGATTTCGGGTTCACCCCGCGGTGGACCACCACACAGGCGTTCGACGACTACGTCAGCGGGCGGGCGCTGCGCCCGACCATCGACGTGGACACCCTGGCGGCGGCGGAGCGGGGCATTCTCGACCTCGCCGCCCGGATTCCGATCAGGTGAGTGAGGAGGTGGAACCCATGCCCGACGCACGCGTGATCCCGTTGCACGGCGCCGACCGTCCGGCGCCACGGACGGCGCCGCCGTCACGACCCCGGATGGAGCAGGTGCCGCCACCCGCCGACACCGCTGTGCCGGCGGCTGTCGAGGCCTCCCCGGAGTGGGAGCGCCGGCTGGCCGACACGCTCGCGTTCCTGCGTCGCCGCATCACCGGCGACTACCAGGTCGACGAGTTCGGCTTCGACCGGGAGCTGACCGACAACGTGATGATGCCGCTGCTGCGGCCGCTGTACGAGAAGTGGTTCCGGGTGGAGACAATCGGCCTGCACAACGTGCCGGCCGACAGCGGCGCGCTGCTGGTCGCCAACCACTCGGGCACGCTGCCGATGGACTCGGTGATGACCGCCGTCGCGGTGCACGAGCACCACCCGGCCAACCGTCACCTGCGCATGCTCGGCGCCGACCTGGTGTTCCGGCTGCCGATGATCAGCTCCATCGCCCGCAAGACCGGGCAGACCCTGGCCTGCAACCCCGACGCGGAGCGGCTGCTGCGCGGCGGCGAGCTGGTCGGCGTGTGGCCGGAGGGCTTCAAGGGCGTCGGCAAGCCGTACAAGGACCGGTACAAGCTGCAGCGGTTCGGCCGCGGCGGCTTCGTGTCGGCGGCGCTGCGCACCCGGACGCCGATCATCCCGGTGTCGATCGTGGGGGCCGAGGAGATCTACCCCAAGATCGGCGAGATCAAGCTGATCGCCCGGCTGTTCGGCCTGCCGTACTTCCCGGTGACACCGACCTGGCCGCTGCTCGGTCCGCTGGGGGCGGTGCCGCTGCCGTCCAAGTGGTACATCGAGTTCGGCGAGCCGATCCGCACCGACCAGTACGAGCCCGGGGCCGCCGAGGACCCGATGCTGGTGTTCAACCTCACCGACCAGGTGCGGGAGACCATCCAGCAGACCCTCTACCGCCTGCTCACCCAGCGTCGCAGCGTCTGGCTCGGCTGATTCACCCGAAGGTGGCGCTGACCTGCGTCAACGGGGCGCGGTGCTTACCGTGGTCCGATGGCGCTGTGGTCGCGGAGATCCGCATTGCTCGCGGCGCCGGCGATGGCCGCCGGCGGGCTGGTCGTCGTCGGCGCGTCCCCCGCGTCGGCGGCGATGTCGGACGCCCTCACGTTCGTCGCCTCGCGGGCCACCAGCTCCTCGCTTGACAACGCCGCCGTCGGCACCACCTTCGCCGCGCTGCTCACCCTGTTCGACTCCACCTCGGCCGCCGCCGGCGACGGCTCGATGATCGGCACCGTGGTCAACGTGACCGTGGACAACCCGGCGAAGCTGATCGTCCAGATGAAGCTCGTGCTCCGCCTCTCGGCGGCCGCCCAGGGCGAACTGCACCTCAGCTCCATGCACGCCATGGTGGTGCCGTCCCCGGTGCAGAACCCCGTCGCCATCGTCGGCGGCACTGGCCAGTACGCCAACGCCCGCGGGGACGGCTCGATCAGCTACCCCACTCCGGACCGGATCAACTTCACCCTCAACGTCAACACCTGAGCTCGGCCGCGGCCCACGACCACCGCCGCCACACTCAAGCAGTGCGCGAACTCTGGAGCATTGCGCGCGCCTTCGAGCAAAGTTGCAGCATTCGAGAAGCGCGCGAGCTTTGGAGCAAAGCTGCAGCGGTGGAGGAGCGCCGCGGCACTGGAGGAGTGCGTGAGCTTTGGAGCAATGCCGCGGCGGTGGAGGGGTGCCCGCGCGTTCGAGCGGGGCTCAGATCAGGTCGGCGGCTAGCTGGGCGGCCTCGCGGGCGCAGCCCCACGAGAGGGTGACGCCGAGGCTGCCGTGGCCGTAGCAGTGGACGATGGGGCGGCCGGCGATCTCGCGGGCTTCGAGGCGGATGGGGGTGCGCTCGGGGCGCAGGCCGACGCGGTGTTCGAGGATGGGGGCGCCGGCCAGGAGGGGTTCGACGGCGGCGCAGCGGTCGAGGATGCCTTCGGCGATGGCGGCGTCGGGTTCGAGGCGCCAGTCGCCGACGGCGGACACGCCGCCGAGCACGACCTGGTCGCCATGGGGGAAGTAGCTGGTGGACTCGGCCTCGGTGGTGATCTCGACGAAGAACTCCTCCACACCGGGGTTGGCTACGACGACGAGCTGGCCGCGAGAGACGCGGACGGTGAGGTCCGGCACGAGGCGGCGGGCGCCCATGCCGCTGCAGTTGACCAGCACGGAAGCCTCGTCGACGGCCTCGCTGAGGCGGGCGACGCCCCTGATGTCCAGGCGTCCGCCGGCAGCGGTCAGGCGGCCGGTGAGATAGCCGAGGTAGCGGGGCATGTCGATCAGTGGCACACGTCCCCACTGGCCGCTGACGAAGCCGGGTGGCAGCTCCGCGCGGCCACAGTTGACCAGGCCGGGGACCATGGTCACCTGGGGCGGCAGATCGTTGATGGGCAGCGTGGTGCGGCTGGCCATACGGCCACGGGTGAGGCGGACGCCGGTGGCGGGGTCGTGGGCCAGCGCGGTGAACTCGGCGAGGCTCAGGCGGCTCCAGCGCAGCACCCGCTCGGCGGGTTCGGCGAAGGCGGGGCCCCACATCGCGCCGGCCATCGCGGAGGTGGTCTGCCGCGGCAGCTCGGTGCTCATCACCCTGGTCCGCACGCCGGCCTCGGCCAGGCACACCGCGGTGGTCAGGCCGATCACGCCGGCCCCGATGACGAGCACGTCGTCACTCACGTCCGTCACGGTAGGGCATCGGACTGGGATTACCGAGTCCGAAAGGGACAGTGCGGCTACGATTCGCGGACATGTCCCAGCCAAGCGCACCCCCGCAGTTCCCCATCCTGATCTCGACCATGAACGACGTCCCGGGCTGCCGGGTCACGCACGTGTTCGGCGAGGTCTTCGGCCTGACCGTGCGCAGCCGCGCGATCGGCGTGAACTTCATGGCCGGCCTCAAGTCCCTGGGCGGCGGCGAGGTGACCCAGTACACCCAGATGCTCACCGACTCCCGCAACGAGGCGATCGGCCGCCTCTGCCAGATGGCGATGGGCTACGGCGCGAACGCCGTGCTGGCCATGCGCTTCGACTGCAACGAGATCGCACAGACGATGAGCGAGGTGGCGGCCTACGGCACCGCGGTCTTCATTGTGCCGAACGACCAGCAGGCGCAGCAGCACGCAGGGCAGGCTCACCAGCCGCCCGCACCGCAACAACAGCAGCAGCAGTACGCACCCCAGCAGCAGCAACAGCAGCAGCAGCGCTGACGGGACAGCCCCACGTGGTGAACGGACCATTCCTCACCGGGAGTGGTCCGTTTCGCGTTGGACCCGAGAATCCGGCCTGGGAAACGGGAAAGGCGCGTGGGCCCGAGGAGGGGTGAGCCGAGAGGAGACCGGGCCAAGAAACGGCCGGGTGGAGAGGGGATCGGGCCAAGAACGGCCCAGGCCCCAGGAATGTGCGGCCGGGTGGCCGCCATGGTCTGGGAGGCACTGGACCCTCAGCGGATGAGGCCGGGCCGCCGCGGCGTTGGACGGTTGCTGGCAGCGAGAGGTTGTGGAGGCCCGGCGCAACGTTGTGGGCCCGGCCGAGAACAAGCTGGCCCCAAGAGCTGCTGGTGCCGGCAGGCCGTTGGGTGCTGGAGCCTGATGGCCGACAGGCCCTGGGAGGCGCCAGCGCCCGAGGGCCTGTGGGTCAGGAGGAGCGGCGGCGGTAGGCGATGCCGGCGGCTACGGCACCGGCCAGGGCACCGGCGCCGAGGACGGTGGGGACGCCAATGCGGGCGGCCTTGCGGCCGGTGCGGAAGTCGCGGATCTCCCAGCCGCGGCGGCGGGCGAGATCGCGGAGGGCGGGGTCGGGGTTGACGGCGACGGCGGTGCCGGCGGTGGAGAGCATGGGCACGTCGTTGATGGAGTCCGAGTACGCGGTGCAGCGGCGCAGGTCGAGACCCTCACGGGCGGCGAGGGCCCGGACGGCGTGGGCCTTGGCCTTGCCGTGCAGGAGATCGCCGACGAGCCGGCCGGTGTAGACGCCGTCCTTGGACTCGGCGACGGTGCCCAGCGCCCCGGTCAACCCGAGCCGGCGGGCGATGATGGAGGCCAGCTCGACGGGGGTGGCGGTGACGAGCCAGACCCGCTGACCGGCGTCCTGGTGCATCTGGGCCAGGGCCCGGGTGCCGGACCAGATCTTGGCCGCCATGAGCTCGTCGTAGATCTCCTCGCCGAGGTCGACGAGCTCCTGCACGGACCGGCCGGCCACGAAGCCGAGCGCCTGCTCGCGGCTGGCCCGCACGCTCTCGGGGTTCTCCTTGCCGCCGAGCCGGAAGCGGAGCTGCTTCCAGGCGAAGCCGGCCAGGTCGGCGGTGGTGAAGTACTTCCGGCTGGCCAGGCCGCGGGCGAAGTGGAAGATCGACGCGCCCATCATCATCGTGTTGTCGACGTCGAAGAACGCCGCGGCGGTCAGGTCCGGCGGCACCGCGAGGGCGGCCTCCAGGTCGGCGGCGGCCGCCACGGCGGCGTCCGCCGACGCCTCGCCGGCCAGCTCGGCCATCCGGTCGAGTTCCGCGTGCTCCGCCTCGTCACGCCAGCGTGGCACCGCCGCGCCTCCCGCTCCGCTGCTGCCGGTTCCTCATCGTGCAAGGGTAGCGATCAGCCACCGAGCACAATGCTCGGCAGTCCGGGCAGCAGCGGCGGCAGGCTGCCGAGCGGCACGGGCAGCGGCACGGTGAGGCCGGCGGGCCTGTCACTGGTCGTGGTGGGCGACGAGCCCTTGGAGCCGGTGGTCACGGGCGGGGCGACGGTCGGCGTGGTGAACGTGACGGTCGGCGTGCCGGTGGTGGGAGTCACCGTGCCGCCACCGTTCGGCCCGCCGCCGCCGGGTGCCGAAACACCGGGGCGAAGCGTCGGCGTTGGAGCATTGCCGAAGCTTTGCTCGACGGGTGGACGCGTGGCGCACGGCCCGGTCGCCGGCAGGGCGCCGACGTCGTCGGTGGCGCCGGTGGTGATCGCGTAGCAGTTCAGCCGCGCGATCAGGGCGTTGGCCCGGTCGGTGATGGCGGTGAGCAGGTCGGCGCTGGTGTCGGTCCGCTCGGGCAGCGACGGGCGCAGGGTCTTGAGCCGCTGGGACTGGGACTTGGCCCAGTCCCGCAGGTAGGTGAGCCCGGAGCCGTCGCCGTTGGTGCTGAGCACGGTGAGCAGCCGCGACCCGGCGGCGGCGTCGGCGTCGAAGTCGGTGAGCGCGGTGAGATAGGAGCCGACGGGCGTGTTGCCGCGGGCGACCATGCCGTCCATCTCGTCGATGCGGGCGGTGGCGAACTCGAGGTGCTTGCGCGCCTTGGCGGCGTCGTCGAAGGCCAGGCCGAAGGAGGCGGACTCGGCGGTCCGCTTGATCGCGTAGAGCGGGTCGCCGGGCAGGGCGTCCCGGCTGAGCAGCAGGCTCATCGCGCCGAGGCTGAGGATCAGGCACAGGGCGGCGGCCAGGGCCACCATGAGGCGGCCGGGGGCGGTGGATCGGCCGGCTAAGTTCCGGACCGGGCCGCCCGGGCTCGGGGGCGAGTCGAAGTCGACGTTCTTGAACTCGGCGAGCACCCGCAGCCGCATGCGTTCCCGCTCACGCTGGGTCGGCCCCACCGCGTCGGCCGAGCGCCGCAGCAGATCCGCGACGCGTTCGTGCTCCATCCGGGTCTCCACCTCACCACCTGTCCGCTCCCAATCGAGGAAACGACGGCGGCACTGCATCGGTTACGCGTAAGAGCATTGCGTCAGCGATCGAGCACAGCTAGCGCAGTTCGGCCGGCAGCAGTTGGGCCAGCCGGCGTACGGCGCGATGCTGCAAAGCCTTGATCGCGCCCTCGTTCCGGCCCATCTGCTGCGCCGTCTCGGCCACCGACAGACCATGCAGGAAGCGCAACACGATGCACTCCCGTTGGTCGTCGTTGAGTTCGCTCACGCAGCGCAACAACTCGTGGGAGGTCGCCTCGTCCAGCACGGCCTGCTCGGGACCGGCCGTGACCTGGCGATTGTCGTCCAGCTCGGCGGTGGTGACCTCCAGCCGGTACCGGCTCGACTTGACGTGGTCGAGCACGAGGTTGCGGGCGATGGTGACGAACCAGGCCCCGACGTCACGGCCCTGGTAACTGACCGTGGTGATCCGGCGCAGCGCCCGCAGGAACGTCTCGGACGTCACGTCCTCGGCCAGGGAGCGGTCGCCGACGCGGAACAGCACGTACCGGAACACCTGGTCGACGTACTGGTCGTAGAGCAGGCCGAACGCCTCGATGTCGCCGTTCTGCGCCTTGTCCACAAGCTGCCACGCCTCGGCGTGCTCGTCGGGGGGCGGGGTGGGGCCACTGGGCTGTTTGGGGCGGGCAGGGCTGCTCATGGGTCCAGCAGCACCTCCCTTGGTCGGCGTAGCGGCAGCATACGTGTTGTTACTTGCAAGTAGGTAGCGCTCGCGGGCGGACCCTGGTGAGACGGATGTACCAGGTCCTGCGTGACGCGGGACCACCGTGACAAAATCCTTCGATCGGCTCGATGGGGAGGTCTCGCATGACCGGTGTCAGCAACGTGGCGGATCTGGTCCGGACCGCCGCGGTCCGTGGCCCGGATCACCCCGCGTTCATCGACGCGGCCACCGGGGACACGCTGACCTGGGCCGAGGTGGACGCCGCCACCGACGTCGAGGCCCACCGGCTGCGTGACGCCGGTCTCCAGCCGGGCGACCGGGTGGCGGTGCGGCTGCCCACCTCCGCCGAGTTCGCGGTCGCCGTGTTCGGCGCGCTGCGCGCCGGTGGTGTGGTGGTGCCGGTGAGCAACGGCGGCCCAGTCCGTGAGCTGACCCGCGTGCTGAACGACAGCGGCGCCTCGCTGCTCGTCGGCGACGGCAGCGGCGCCGCCACGACGGCGCTGGCCGCGCCGAAGCTGCGTGTCGACGGCGGCCTCACCGGCGAGTCGGTGCGCGGCGGCGAGGACGTGGCGGTGCTCGCGTACACGTCGGGTACCTCCGGTGTGCCTCGCGGGGCGATGTTGTCGCACCGCGCGTTGCTGGCGAACGTGGCGCAGTGCGCGGCGCTGCGTCCGGCGCCGGTGACCGCCGCCGACCGCGTGCTGCTCGCCTTGCCGCTGTTCCACTCCTACGGGCTTGGCCCAGGACTGTTCCAGGTCGCGGCCGCCGGCGCGACCGCTGTTCTGCTGCAACGCTTCGACGCCGAGGCAGCAGTTGACGCCATTGAGCAGCACCGGGTGACGACGTTGGTCGGCGTGCCCCCCATGTATCAGGCGCTGTTGCACGTGGACCCCGCGCGGCTACGTGAGGCGCTGGTGACTGTGCGGCTGCTGACCTCGGGCGCGGCGCCGCTGAGCCCCTCGCTGCTGTCGGCGGTGCAGCAGGCGACGAGTCTGCCGGTATTCGAGGGCTACGGCCTCACGGAGACGGCGCCGGTGCTCACGTCCACGCTGGTCGGCGGCCAGGTGAAGCCGGGTTCGGTGGGCCGGCCGCTGCCGGGCGTCGAGCTGCGCCTGGTGGACACCGACGGGCAGCCGTTCGCCGACGACGAGGACTTCGTGCTGCCCGACGACGACGCCGGCCTGGTGTCGGTGCGCGGCGCGAACCTGTTCAGCGGCTACTGGCCGGACGGCGCGCACGGCCCCGACGCCGAGGGCTGGTTCCGCACCGGCGACGTGGGCTACCTGGACGACGAGGGCGACCTGCACCTGGTGGACCGGGCCGGCGACCTCATCATCGTGAACGGCTTCAACGTGTACCCGCACGAGGTCGAGCGGGTGATCGTCGAGCTTCCGCAGGTCGCCGAGGCGGCGGTGGTGGGGGTGCCGAGCGAGACCACCGGCGAGGCCGTGAAGGCGGTGCTGGTGCTGGGTCAGGGTGCCGAGCTCACGGAGGACGCCGTGGTCGCGCACTGCGCGGAGCGGCTGGCGAAGTTCAAGGTCCCGGTGAGCGTGGAGTTCACGGACGTGCTGCCGCATTCGCCGACGGGCAAGCTGGTGCGCAGCCGCCTACGTCTGCCGCAAGCCTGACTAGGGTGGACGCCGTGAGCCACACGGTGACCGTGATGACGAGGGTCGGCTGCGACCACTGCGTGCAGGCTGAGGCGGACGTCCGCCGCATCTGCGACGAGCTGGGCGTGAACTGGTCGGCGGAGGACGTCGACACCGACCCGGAGCTGCGCGCGGAGTACGGCGACCGGGTGCCGGTGATCCTGGTCGACGGCCGTGAGCACGGCTACTGGAAGGTCGAGGAGCCGCGCCTGCGCGCGGCGCTGGCGCGCTGACCGCACGGCCGCCCGGCGGGGTGTGAGCTACTTCCTTTTTGTGCGTTGCGCAAACGCTGAAGGCCGATTCAGTGCTTACTTGTAGGCATGACCCGCGAGATGTTCACGGCCCAGTACTTCGCGCGCGTGCACGAGTTCATGGAGACCGCCCGCGCCGAGGAGCCGGTGTTCCTGACCCGGCAGGTGAGTGGGGTGCCGACCTGGGTGGTCACGCGCTACGACGACGTCCGCGCGCTGCTCACTGACGACCGCTTGCGCAAGGACTCCGTGCAGCTGGGGGAGATTCTGCGGGCCAAGCTGGTCGAGGCCGGGCACAAGCCGGAGATCGGCACCCTGCTCGGCCCGAACATGCTCAACGCCGACCCGCCGGACCACAGCCGGCTGCGGCTGCTGCTGGCCAAGGAGTTCACCGCGCGGCGGATCGCGCGGCTGCGGCCGTTCACCGAGCGCCTGACCGATGAGCTGCTGGCCGCCTACGAGGGCCAGGACGGCCCGGTGGACCTGGCCGACGGTTTCGCGGTCGCGCTGCCGGCGCTGGTGATCAGCGAGCTGCTCGGCGTGCCCGGCGCGGACCGGCACGAGTTCCAGGGCTGGACCGGCGCGCTGCTCAGCGGCGACCCGCGGTTGTCCATGCCGGCCAACGCCAAGATCGAGGCGTACTTCAAGGAGCTGATCAGGGCCAAGTCCGAGCAGCCGGGTGAGGACCTGCTGTCGGCCATGACCCTGGCCAGCGAGCAGGAGGACCGGCTGTCGGCGGACGAGCTGCTGTCGGCTGCGGTGCTGCTGCTGGTCGCCGGCCACGAGACGACGGCCAACCTGATCAGCGCCGGCATCCGGCGGCTGCTGACCGAACCGGGGCTGGCCGGCCAGCTGCTGTCCGACGCGCCGGCGGTGGTGGAGGAGCTGCTGCGCCTGGACTCGCCGGTGATGCTGGCGACCTTCCGCTTCACCGTGGAGGACATCGAGATCGGCGGGGTCGCGATCCCCAAGGGCGAGCTCGTCCAGCTGTCGGTCGGCTCGGCCAACCGGGACGCCGCCCGGTTCGAGCACGGCGACCGGTTCGACCTCGACCGCGGTGGGCGCGGGCACGTCGCGTTCGGGCACGGCCTGCACCACTGCCTCGGCGCCCCGCTGGCCCGGCTGGAGGGCGAGGTGGCGCTGACGGCGCTGGCCCGGCAGTTCCCGGACGCGCGGCTCGCGGTGCCCGTCGACCAGCTGCCGCACCGCCGCGCGGCGATCATGAACGGCTATTCGGAAATGCCGGTTTTGCTTGGCGCACGGGCGGTCGTCACGAATTCGTAAGCACCCGCGGCTTGAACCTTTCGGGTCGGCGGAACGAATCTGTGGTGTGGGTGCACCAACGACTACCGCCACGCCCGAGCCCGCCCAGCACGTCGCCGAGGTGAGAATCCCGGCCGGCGTCGCGATGCTGATCGGCGTGCTCGGCGTGGCCGCCGCACTGGCCGCCGGCCATCTCGTCGCCGCGTTCATCGACCCGAACGCGTCGCCGTTCCTGGCCGTCGGCAACGCCGCGATCGACCTGACGCCGTCGTGGCTCAAGGAGTTCGCGGTGAGCTCCTTCGGCACCGCCGACAAACTGGTGCTGCTCACCGGCATGGCGGTGTTCCTGCTGGTGGTCGCCGGCGTTGCTGGACTGCTGTCGCGGCGCAACCCGATCCCGGGCGCGGCGCTCGCGGTGGTGCTCGGCGGCGCGGCGATCGTCGCCGTGTTCAGCCGCTCCGACCTCGGCCAGCTGGCGACCCTCGCCCCGCTGGCCAGCCTGGTCGCCGGCGTGATGACCTTTCGCCGCCTGCACGCCGCCGCCCTGCGGGTGCAGGCGGCCGGCAACGCCCCGGACAGTGTTGATTCCCTTGGCCACGACCGGCGCACCTTCCTGCTCGGCTCCGTGGGCGTGGCCGCCGGGGCCGGCGTCGCGGGGCTGGCCGGTCAGCTCATCGGCACTCGCGTCGACGTCGAGGGCTCCCGTGCGATGGTGACGCAGCGGCTGGCCAGGTACCGGGACCAGGCCACGGCCCCCGGCGCCGACTTCGCCCAGGACGGCACGCCGACGTACCTGACGTCGAACGACAACTTCTACCGGATCGACACCGCGCTGTCGGTGCCGCGACTTAGGGCCGAGGACTGGTCGCTGCGCATCCACGGCTTGGTGGACCGGGAGCTCACGCTCACCTTCGACGACGTGATGGACATGGACCTGATCACCAGGACCGTCACCATGACCTGCGTGTCCGACGAGGTCGGCGGGCCGTACATCTCCACCGCGCCGTTCACCGGCGTGCTGCTGCGTGACCTGCTGGCCAAGGCCGGCGTCAAGCCGGGCGCCGACCAGGTGTTCTCCACCAGTGTCGACGGCTACACGGCGGGCAGCCCGCTCGAAGTGATCATGGACAAGGGGAGCAACGCGATGCTGGCCGTCGGCATGAACGGCGAGGCGCTGCCGCCTGAGCACGGCTTCCCGGTCCGGCTGGTCGTGCCCGGCCTGTACGGCTATGTGTCGGCGACCAAGTGGGTCACCGACATCGAGCTGACCACGTTCGCGGCGAAGACCCAGTACTGGGTGCCCCGCGGCTACTCGGCGAAGGCCCCGATCAAGACCGAGTCCCGCATCGACAGCCCGCGCGGCCAGTCCTCGGTGCCGGCCGGCAAGGTCACCGTGGCCGGCATCGCGTGGGCACAGACCAAGGGCATCGCCAAGGTCGAGTTGCAGATGGACGGCGGCCAGTGGCAGGAAGCCGACCTCGCCACCCAGCCGACCAAGGAGGCGTGGCGGATGTGGCGGCACAGTTTCGACGTGCGGCCGGGCACACACACCGTGGTGGTGCGGGCCACCGACGCGACCGGCTACACGCAGACCGCTGACCTGGCCGATCCGGTCCCGGACGGGGCCACCGGCCTGCACTCGGTGGTGTTCACCGCCGCCTGACCGGACCCGGTCGCCCGAACGGGCGAGGCGGCCCCGGCGCCGACCGGCCGACTTTGTGCACACGTTCACAAGCGCTACGGTTGACGCATCACACCAATCGAGGGAGCTACCAGCGTGGGTGCACGGCGGGGTGAGGACGTCGAGGTCGTGACCGCCCCCGGCCGGCTTCCCGGTGGCGACGAGCGGGCCGTGCGCGAGCGGGCCCGGGCCATTCCCGAGGCCGCCGTCGCCCGCCTCGCGGTCTATTTGCGGGTGCTGTCGGGCCTGGCCGAGCAGGACGTGACGACCATCTCCAGCGAGGAGCTGTCCGCCGCCGCCGGGGTCAACTCGGCCAAGCTGCGCAAGGACCTGTCCTACATCGGCTCGTACGGCACGCGGGGTGTCGGATACGAGGTGGAAGTCCTCGTCGACCAGATCGAGCGAATCCTCGGACTCACCCGGAAACACTCGGTCTGCGTGGTCGGGATCGGTAACCTTGGTCACGCCCTGGCCAACTACGCGGGCTTCCCCGGCCGGGGTTTCCCGGTGTCGGCGCTGTTCGACGTGGACGAGGACCTGATCGGCGTGCCGGTCGGAGGAATCCTGGTCAGCCACGTCGACGACATCCCCCGGGTGTGCGCCGAGCGGGAGGTGTCGATAGGGGTGATCGCCACGCCGCCACCCGCCGCGCAGGGGGTCTGCGACCGTTTGGTATCCGCGGGCGTGCAATGCATCCTGAACTTCGCACCCGTCGTGCTCCAGGTCCCCGACCACGTCGAGGTGCGCAAGGTCGACTTGGCGGTGGAGATGCAGATCTTGTCGTTCCACGTGGCGCGCCGCGCCGACGAGGCGGCGAACGCGGACGAGCGCGGAATGGTGGTGCCCGGGTGAACTCGACGGCCGGCTCGACCGTTCTAGCTGGGGGGTGGTCGGAATGAGCCTGCTCGCGGTAGGTGTGTCCCACCGCACGGCCGAGGTGCGCACGCTGGAGCGGCTGGCGGTGTCCTCGGACGGCATGGCCAAGCTGCTCGACGAGCTGCTCGGCCAGGAGAACGTGACCGAGGCGCTGCTGCTGTCCACGTGCAACCGGATCGAGGTGTACGCGGTCGTCGACGCCTTCCACGGCGGTCTGGCCGACGTGACCTCGGTGCTCTCGCGGCACTCCGGCATCGAGGTCAACGAGCTGTGCGAGCACTTCTACGTGCACTACGCCGCGGCCGCGGTGGAGCACCTGTTCTCGGTGGCCGCCGGGCTGGACTCGATGGTCGTCGGCGAGGCCCAGATCCTCGGCCAGCTGCGCGGCGCGTACACCGACGCCGACAAGGCCGGCACCGTCGGCAAGACCCTGCACGAGCTGGCCCAGCAGGCGCTGCGGGTCGGTAAGCGGGTGCACAGCGAGACCGGCATCGACCACGCGGGCGCGTCGGTGGTGTCCGAGGCGCTGGCCGACGCCGACCGCGTGCTGGACGGCCTGGCCGGGCGGCGGGCGCTGCTGGTCGGCGCCGGCTCGATGGGTGGCCTGGCCGCGGCGCACCTGCGCCGCGCCGGCATCGGCGAGATCGTGATCGCCAACCGCACCCCGGCCAATGGGGACCGGCTGGCCGCGTCGCTGACCACGGAGGGCGTGCCGGCCCGCGCTATCGGCCTCGACCGGCTCGACGATGAGATTTCCGCCACGGACGTGCTGCTCGCCTGCACCGGCGCGATGGACGTCGTGGTCGGGGTGGATCGATTCAGCGAGGGTGCCCGGCGCGGCCCGCTGGTCGTCTGCGACCTGGGCCTGCCCCGCGACGTGGACCCCGCGGTCGGCGACATCGACGGCGTCACGCTGGTCGATCTGGAGACGTTGCAGCACCGCCTGGCCACCACACCGTCCGCGTTGGACACCGAGCGGGCGCGGGGCATCGTGGCCGACGGCGTGCGCGACTACCTGGCCGGCCAGCGCTCCGCCGCGGTCACCCCGACGGTCACCGCGCTGCGCCGCCGGGCCGCCGAGGTCGTGGACGCCGAACTGTTGCGATTGGACTCGCGGCTGCCGGACCTGGATGATTCCATCCGTGCGGAGCTGGCCCGGACGGTCCGCAGGGTGGTGGACAAGCTGCTGCACACCCCGACCGTCCGCGTCAAGGAACTGGCTTCGTCGCCCGGCGGGGCCGGCTACGCGGACGCGCTGCGGGAGCTCTTCGAGCTCGATCCGCAGGCACCGAGGGTGGTCAGCTCGCCACGCACTGTAGAGACCGAACACGGCGGTGGAGATCGGTGAACCGGACGTTGAGGATCGGAACCCGAGGCAGTGCCCTCGCACTGGCGCAGACCGGCATGATGGCCGAGCGGCTGGAGCGCGCGGGCGCCACGGTGGAGATCGTCACCGTGACCACCCCGGGCGACCGGTCGCACGCGCCGATCGCCGAGATCGGCGTCGGGGTGTTCACCTCGGCCCTGCGTGACGCGCTGGCCAACGACGAGGTGGACATCGCCGTCCACTCGTACAAGGACCTGCCCACGGCACCCGACCCGCGGCTCGTGCTGGCCGCCGTGCCCACCCGCGAGGACCCCAGGGACGCCCTGGTCGCGCGGGACGGCATGGTGCTGGGCGAGCTGCCCGCCGGGTCCCGGGTCGGCACCGGCGCGGCCCGTCGGGTCACCCAGCTCGAGGCCCTGGGCCTCGGCCTGGAGATGGTGCCGATCCGCGGCAACGTGGACTCCCGGATCCGCAAGGTGCTCGACGGCGAGCTCGACGCCGTCGTGGTGGCCGCCGCGGGCCTGTCCCGGCTCGGCCGGCTCGACGTGGTGACCGAGTTGCTCGACCCGATCCAGATGCTGCCCGCCCCCGCGCAGGGGGCGCTGGCGGTGGAGTGCCGGGTCGACGACTTCGACACCGAACACCTGCTTCGCTCCTGCCTGGATGATCAGGCCAGTAGGGCCGCTGTCACCGCCGAGCGCGCGATGCTTGCCGCGCTGGAGGCCGGGTGCAGCGCGCCCGTCGGCGCACTGGCCGATGTGGTGGAAGACCTCGACGACGACGGAAGCACGGTGCTGCGGCTGTCGTTGCGCGGGGTCGCCGCGACGCCGCAGAACGAGCTGCTGCGCGCGTCGGCCACCGGTGACTTGACCACAGCAGAGCAGTTGGGTCGGGCGCTCGCGGCCGAACTGCTTGATCTCGGCGCCACCGTGCTCAGTGGCCCGGGGAGCAAGTGATGGGGAGTGCCCTGATGACGACCCGCGCACGTAAGACCCCCGGACGCGTCGCGTTCGTGGGGTCCGGCCCAGGCGACGCCGGGCTGTTGACCGTCCGGGCCACCGAGTTGCTGGCCAGGGCCGAGCTGGTGGTGACCGATCCGGACGTGCCGAGCGAGGTTGTCGCCCTCGCCGGGGGCGCCGAGGTGCGTCCCGCCGTCGGTGAGGCCGGGGACGTCGCCAAGGACCTGGTCAACGAGGCCCGCAACGGGCGCAGCGTGGTCCGGCTGGTGGCCGGCGACCCGCTGACGCTGGACGCGGTCGTGAGCGAGGCTCAGTGCGTCGCCAAGTCCACTGTGGACTTCGATGTGGTACCCGGAGTGGCCAGCGGCACCGCGGTTCCGGCCTATGCCGGCGTGGCGCTCGGCGCCGTGCACACCGAGGCCGACGTTCGGTCCACTGTGGACTGGGCCGGGCTGGCGTCCGCGCCCGGCACGCTCGTGTTGCACGCCACCGGTTCCCACCTCGCCGAGGCGGCGTCCTCGTTGGTGGAGAACGGTTTGGCCCCGCAGACCCCGGTCGCGGTGACCGCCGGCGGCACCGCCTTCGGGCAGCGCACCGTGGACACCTCGCTGGCCTCGCTGGCCGCCGACGCCGGCGACCTCGGCGGGCAGTTGGTGGTCACCGTGGGCAGCGCCGTCGCCGGCCGGTCCAAGCTGTCCTGGTGGGAGTCACGCGCGCTGTACGGCTGGCGGGTGCTGGTGCCGCGGACCAAGGAGCAGGCCGGCGCGATGAGCGAGCGGCTGCGTGAGCACGGCGCCATTCCGGTGGAGGTGCCCACCATCTCGGTGGAGCCGCCGCGTAGCCCGGCGCAGATGGAGCGCTCGGTCAAGGGCCTGGTCGACGGCCGCTACCAGTGGGTGATCTTCACCTCCACCAACGCGGTGCGCGCGGTGTGGGAGAAGTTCCGCGAGTTTGGCCTGGACGCCCGCGCCTTCTCCGGCGTGAAGATCGCCTGCGTCGGCGAGAGCACCGCGGCCAAGGTGCGGTCCTTCGGCATCATTCCCGAGCTGATCCCGTCCGGGGAGCAGTCCAGCGAGGGCCTGCTGGCCGACTTCCCGCCCTACGACGACATTCTCGACCCGGTGGACCGGGTGCTGCTGCCGCGGGCCGACATCGCCACCGAGACCCTGGCGGCCGGGCTGCGCGAGCGCGGCTGGGAGATCGACGACGTGACGGCGTACCGCACCGTGCGGGCCGCCCCGCCGCCCGCCGACACCCGCGAGATGATCAAGTCCGGCGGCTTCGACGCGGTCTGCTTCACGTCTTCGTCCACGGTGCGCAACCTGGTCGGCATCGCCGGCAAGCCGCACACCCGGACGCTGGTGGCGTGCATCGGCCCGCAGACCGCCGAGACCGCCCGCGAGTTCGGCCTGCGCGTCGACGTGCAGCCCGAGTTCGCCACCGTGCCCGCCCTGGTGGACGCGCTGGCCCAGCACGCCGCCCGGCTCCGCGCCGAGGGCGCGCTGCCGCCGCCGCGCAAGACCAAGCGCCTGCGCCGGTCGTGATGTCTTGATGTTGCTCGGAAGGGGGCATTCCTGGCGTTGAACGCCAGGAATGCCCCCTTCACAGCGTTCTGACCACAAAAGGGAGTACTCGTCGTGTTCCCCACCCACCGTCCCCGCCGGCTGCGCCGCACCCCGGCCATGCGCCGCCTGGTCAGCGAGACCAGCGTCGAGCCGCGCCAGCTGATCCTGCCGATGTTCGTCAAGGAAGGCGCCACCGAGCCGATCCCGATCGCCTCCATGCCCGGCGTCGTCCAGCACTCCCGGGACACCCTGCGCAAGGCCGCCGTCGAGGCCGTGCAGGCCGGTGTCGGCGGCCTGATGCTGTTCGGCGTGCCGCAGACCCGGGACGCGGTCGGCTCCGGCGCGACCGACCCCAACGGCATCCTCAACGTGGCCCTGCGCGACCTTCGGTCCGAACTCGGCGACGACACCGTGCTGATGTCCGACCTGTGCCTGGACGAGTTCACCGACCACGGCCACTGCGGCGTGCTCGACTCCGACGGCGCCGTGGACAACGACGCCACCCTGCGCATCTACGCCGACATGGCCATCGAGCAGGCCCGGTCCGGGGCTCACATGGTCGGTCCCAGCGGCATGATGGACGGCCAGATCGGCGTCATCCGGGAAGCGCTGGACGAGGCCGGCTACCTGGACACCTCGATCCTGGCCTACACCGCCAAGTACGCGTCCGCCTTCTTCGGGCCGTTCCGCGAGGCCGTCGAGTCGCAGCTCAAGGGCGATCGCAAGACGTACCAACAGGATCCGGCCAACGCCCGGGAGGCGCTGCGCGAGCTGTCGCTGGACCTGGCCGAGGGCGCGGACGCCGTCATGGTCAAGCCGGCGCTGCCGTACCTGGACGTGCTGCGGGCCGTGGCGGAGAACTCAGAGGTGCCCGTCGCCGCCTACCAGGTGTCCGGCGAGTACGCCATGGTCGAGGCCGCCGCCGCGAACGGCTGGCTGGACCGGCAGCGCACGATTCTGGAGACGCTGACCTCCATCCGCCGGGCCGGCGCGGACATGATCCTCACCTACTGGGCCGTCGAGGCCTCGCACTGGCTGTCCGCGTGACCCCTCCCAGAGCCGTCGACGTGGCGCGCTGGCTGTGGATCGCCAGCGCGCTGCTGTCGGCCGTGCGCACCTATCTGGTGCTCGCCGACCGACAGGGCCTTCGGGACCAGGTCACCTCCGTCGAGCCCACACTGCCCATGCAGCAGGTCGAGGCCGTGGTGAACGGCGAGATCATTCTCGCGGTGCTGATCGCCGTCGGCATCGTCGGCCTGTATGTGCTGGTGGCCAACAAGATGGTCGCCGGCCGGGCCTGGGCCCGAGTGTTGCTCACCTTCTTCGGGGTGATCTTCGTGCTGCTCGGCGGTCTCGGCATGGTCGGCGTCGCCGACGGGCTGGCCGCCACCCAAGGCCTCAGCGTCGACCCGGCCGAGGTGGCCCTGTCCGCCGTCGGCCTCGTCGTCGAGGTCATCGCCCTGGCCGCGATGTGGCTGCCGTCCTCCAACACCTACTTCCGCGCCACCGCCGCCCAGTTCGCCCTGCCACCGCCCCGCCAGGACCAGTTCCCACGCTGACGAGGCCTTCCCGCGGCGCATTTCGATTGCCCGCGTCGGTTCCTGCGGTGGGAGCGCCGGATGGCGGGCGATCAAGATGTGACAACGGTCGAGGTACCGGTGGGGCCTCGCGCGTGTAGCGTGCCGCCCGTGACCATTGACGAATCGGACGAGCAGGACGTGGTCGTCCGACCCAAGCTCGTCACCGCCGCCATCGTGCTGTGGGCGCTGGACGCGATCGCCTATCTGGGCGGCGCCGCGCTGGTGATGGGCACGCACTCGGCCATCGTCGACTCGTTGGCCAAGACCGCCCCGAAGGACGTCACCCGGGACCAGATCAACGGGCAGCTCACCTTCGAGGAGTTCGCCTCGCTCGGCGTCGGCGTGCTGGTCGTGGTGTTCGTGTACCTGCTGCTGCGGGGCAACCGCTGGGCCCGGATCCTGCTCGTGCTGGCCGCCCTGATCCAGCTCGTCTGCCAGCTGCTGTTCGGCATCGGCATCGTGCCCGTCGCCGCCGGCACCCTGCTCGGGCTCGTCGGCCTGGCCCTGCTGTTCCTGCCCTCTGCCAACGCCTACTTCGCCGGGCTCAAACGGCTCGCGTGACCGTGCGCTACGCCGAGCCCGGCTCGTCGTTCTGGCCCGTGCTCTGGGCACCCGCCTTCGCCCTGGTCGGCGCCGCCGTCGAAGCCTTCAGCGGCGCCGTCCATGTGCTCGGATGGATACTCGCCGCCCTGGTCCTCGCCGGCATCTGGGCCCTGTGGGTGCTCGCGCGTCGGCGGCTCCGATCCGTCCTCCTCACCGACGACACCCTTCGCCTAGGTGAGGAGGAGCTGCCCGTCTCCGACATCGCCGCCGTCGAGGACGACGAGCCCGACGCCGCTCGTGTGCTCGGCGGCGGCTGGACAACCCCCAAGGGCACCGGTGCCGTTCCCCTGCGCCTGCACGACGGCACCCTCGTCCTCGCGTGGGCCCGCCGCCCAGACGCCCTGGCCACCGCCCTCCGCACGCTCCTCTGACCCCTCGACCCCTGACCTCCGCCGCCGCGCCGGAGCAACGCGCGAGCTTTGCAGCATTGCGCACGCGTTGGTGCTGTGCTGCGGCGTTGGAGCATTGCGCGAGCTTTGGAGCAATGCTGCTGCTTTGCCGGAGTGCGTGAGCATTGGAGCATTGCGTGCGCGTTGGTGCAGCGCTGCGGCGTTCGAGCGCGGATGCGGCGGTTGAGCAGTGGGTCGGCGTTGGAGCGGCGGGTTGGAGGCGGTTGCCGACGGTGGCGGTCGGCGGCGTGAGAAGGTGGAGGGCATGAGCAGCCCCCGGTTGAACCAGCCATGGCGTGCCGCGGTGGCGGGCGGCCTGGTGGTCGTCGCCGTGCTCGCGGTGTTCGCCGCGGTGTGGAGCTGGCAGAACGGCATCGTCCGGTACGACATCCCGGCCAGCCAAGGCACGCCGGAACTGGTGTCGACCCGGTTCATCGGCAGCTGGATGGCGATCGCCATCGGGCTGGGCACGCTGGCGGCGCTGCTGCTGGTGGGGGCGGGCCGGCAGGTGCTGCTGGCGGTGCGCACCCGGAACAGCAACCCGCTGCCACCGATCCAGACGGCTGAGCCGCCGCCCGCCGTCTGACCGACGCTGACTACCAGGATCTCTGGCGGCCCGGAAACCTGACTGCCAGGAACTCGGGCTGCCTGGAAATCTGGCTGGGTCTCCGGCTGCCTAGACCTCGGGGAGGACGGGCCAGGTTCGGGGGGCGGCGGGGCCGCCGGCCATGCGGAGGGCGAGCTCGACGTAGCGGCGGTGCATCTCGGTGGGAGTGAGCACGCCGTCGTCGCGGAACCACTCGCTGATCAGGCCGCACATGTCGAGCACCGCCCGGGCGGTGCCGGGGGCGGAGCCGCCGACGAGGTGGAAGACGCCGGACTGGGCGCCGGCGGCGAGGACGTCGGCGAGCTGGTCGCGGAGGCGGCGGCGGATGGCGAGGACGTGGGCCAGGCGGTCGCCGGTGAGGGAACGGTATTCCTGGTTGCCGACGCGGGAGCGTTCGCGGAACTGGGCGTGGGCCGCGACGTGGACGGCGACGAGGGCGGCGAACTGGTCGACGGGGTCGGGGCCGGCGGCGGAGCGGGCCCGGAGGGTGTGGGTTTCCAGCTCGGTGTGGATGTCGAGCACGAGTTCGTAGAGCAGCTCGTCCTTGGAAGCGAAGTGGTTGTACAGCGCGCCCTGGGTGAAACCGCAGGCCTGGGTGATTTCTTTCACTGAGGTGGCGAGAAAGCCGCGTTCGTAGAACAGCGTGGTGGCCGCCGCCAGCAGTCTGTCCCGGGATCGGGTCTCGACACTCGTCACCCGTCAATACTCGCCCACTTGACCGCGGCGGCGAGAAGGCGGTAGGACAGCCGGGGGTATATGAACGGTCATTTACCGTACGAACGTGAAAGGCCAGCGTTGTCCTCCACCCGACTCGTCGCCCTGACCGCCGTGCTCGCCCTCGCGCTGACCGCCTGCTCCGGCCTGACCGGCACGCCGGCGCCGACGAAGTCGGCGGTGGACTACAGCGCCCAGGCGATGCAAGCCACGCAGGCCGCGATCAGCGGCACCTATCACGAGCCATCCCAGCAGCCCCGGCCGGCGGCCGCTGGCAAGAAGCTGGCGGTGATCTCGTCCGGCCAGAACGCGATCAGCTCGCTGGTGCCGGCGAACTCGGTGATGGAGGCGGCCAAGGCGATCGGCTGGGACGCCCAGCTCTACGACGGCAAGCTGGACCCGAAGTCCTGGCCGGGGCTGGTCACGCAGGCGGTGGCCGCCGGCGCGGCGGGCATCGTGCTGGTGGCGGTGGACTGTCCGGCGGTGGCCCAGCCGCTGGCCGAGGCCAAGGCCAAGGGCATCAAGATCGTCGGGATCTTCGCCTTCGACTGCAACGACCCGCTCTTCGGCGGCAACGGGCCGGCACTGTTCAGCTCCTACGTGGACTTCGGCCCGCCGGTGAACCGCAACATCGATGACTTCTCCGACCTCTACGGCGCCGACCAGGCCAACACGGTGGTGGCGCAGACCAACGGCAAGGCCAAGGTCATCCTGGTCACGGACAACGAGTTCACCTCGATCCGACACGTCGTGGAGGGCTTCCGGCAGACGATCGCCAAGTGCGCCACCTGTTCCATCGTCGGCGAGGTGGACATCAAGGCCGCCGACCTGACCACGCCGACAGCGGCGGAGGCGGTGCTCAAGGCGTTGCAGGACCATCCGGAGGCCAACGCGGTGAAGAGCCCTTACACCGCGGCGACGCTGGCGGCGGTGAGCCCGGCGGTGATGAAGGCCAACCGGGCGGCCTCGCTCTATGTCATGGGCGGCGAGGGATTCGAGCCGGAGCTGGACCTGATCCGCAAGCACCAGGGCGTCTCGGCGGTGACGATCATTCCCTCCGACTGGTACGGCTGGGCGGCGGTGGACACGGTGAACAGCCTGTTCATCGGTCAGGAGCCGGCCGATTCGGGACTGGGCTGGCAGCTCATCGACGACGAGGTGAACCCGCCGTCGAACAACGCGTACAAACCGGCAATCGACTTCCGTACGGCATATCGGACCGTGTGGGGAAGGGCCGGCTGAGTCGCCTTCAGGTAACTCACAGGCTGCGTCCAGTCTGATGACAGGCTGAACACAGAGGATTCGGGGTGTACACAACCGCCCTGGGGCCTTGAGGCTGCCGCGCTCCCCCAGGCCAGGGATGCGAGCGGAGTGAGGACCCTGTGTTGTCGAGAATTCGACTGCGCCTGACCAGACGGCGGGTGATCATCATCGTGGCCGCGGTGGTGGTGGCCACCGGTGGTGGCGTGGCCTGGGCGGCGACCCGCCCGGCCGCCGAAGCCCAGACCACGTCGTTCGCCACGGCGACCACCGCCACGCTGAAGCAGACGGTCTCCTCGTCCGGCACGATCGAGCCGGCCCAGCAGGAGAACCTGAACTTCGCGGTCTCCGGTCAGGTCACGGGCGTCACGGCGACGGTGGGCCAGCAGGTCACCGCCGGCCAGGCGCTGGCCACGGTGAACTCAGCCGCTCTGGCCGCCAGTGTGGCGGAGGCACAGGCCACGCTGTCCACGGACCAGGCCCGCCTGAGCTCCGACCAGACGGCGGGGGCGTCCAGCGCGCAGATCACGGCCGACCAGGCCGCGGTCACCGCCGCGCAGAACTCCGTGAACAACG
Source organism: Kutzneria sp. CA-103260 (assembly GCF_018263855.1). Lineage (GTDB taxonomy): Bacteria > Actinomycetota > Actinomycetes > Mycobacteriales > Pseudonocardiaceae > Kutzneria. The sequence goes on from NZ_CP073318.1 coordinate 9,300,255, forward strand.
CCCAGACCGCTCTCAGCGAGGCGACGCTGACCTCGCCCATCGACGGCACGGTGGCGTCGGTGAACCTCACGACGGGCCAGCAGGTGTCGGCCGGCAGCACGTCCACCAGCAGCGGCTCCGGCGGTTCGAGCGGCGGCTCAGGCGGCGGTGGCGGCGGAGGTGGGGGCGGCGGGGCCGGCGGCGGCTCGGGGTCGACCGGGTCGTCGAGCTCGTCCAGCAGCTCCAGCACCGCGCAGGTGGTGGTGATCTCCACCAACTCCTACGTCGTCAACGCCAGCGTGGACGACACCGAGGTGGGCCTGATCAAGAACGGCGAGCAGGCCACGATCACCGCCAACGGCAGCACCCAGCCGGCCTACGGCACGGTCACCTCGGTGGCGATGCTGGCCAGCTCCTCGTCCACGGTGCCCAGCTACCCGGTGACGATCGGCGTCACCGGCACGCCGACCGGCCTGCACCCGGGGGCCAGCGCGACGGTGGCGATCACGGTCAAGCAGGTGTCCGACGCGGTGGTGGTGCCGACCGCGGCGATCCACTACGAGAACGGCAACGCCGTCGTCTACCAGATGTCCAACGGCAAGCAGGTCTCCAAGCCGGTCACCACGGGCATGACCTCGGGCGGCCAGACGCAGATCGTCAGCGGCCTGTCCGACGGTGACCAGGTGGTGATCCCCAGCCGCGGCACCGGCACGACCGGCACCACGCGCGGCGGCACCGGGACGACCGGCGGCCGCGGCGGCACAGGCGGCTTCGGGGGCGGCGGCTTCGGCGGTGGCACCGGGGGCTTCGGCGGCGGCGCGGGCGGTTTCGGCGGCGGGCGTGGCGGCGGAGGCGGCGGTGGCGGCGCGGCCACGGGCGGCCAGGCGAACGGCGGCTGAGCGATGAGCCTCGACATGACCACGCCGATCCCCCCGGTGATCGGCGGCCCGAAGACGGTCATCGGCATCCAGGACGTCACCAAGATCTACCGCACCGGCTCGGTGGAGGTGGCCGCGCTGGGCGGCGTCTCGCTGCGCATCGACGAGGGCGAGTACGTGGCGATCATGGGGCCGTCCGGCTCGGGCAAGTCCACCCTGATGCACATCATCGGCTGCCTGGACGTGGCCACGGCCGGCAGCTACTTCCTGGCCGGCGACGACGTCAGCGGCATGACCGAGAACGACCTGGCGGTGATCCGCAACAAGCGCATCGGCTTCGTGTTCCAGCAGTTCAACCTGCTCACCTCGCTGACCGCGTGGCGCAACGTGGAGCTGCCGCTGTGCTACGCGGGCGTGGCCAAGGCGGAGCGCAAGCAGCGGGCCATCGAGGAGCTGGAGCGGGTGGGTCTCGGCGACCGCGTGGAGCACAAGCCCACGGAGCTCTCCGGCGGCCAGCAGTCCCGCGTGGCGCTGGCCCGGGCGCTGGTGAACAAGCCGGCGCTGATCCTGGCCGACGAGCCGACCGGCGCGCTGGACTCCAAGTCCACCAACGATGTGCTGGGCGTCTTCGACGATCTGCACCGCGCGGGCCACACCATCGTGCTCATCACGCACGAGGAGGACGTCGCCGCGCACGCGCAACGCGTGGTGCGGCTGCGGGACGGGCTGATCGAGTCGGACACGATGAACGTCGGGGGTGCCGCGTGAGTTGGCTCGAAACCCTCAGAACTTCCTGGGACGCAATCAGATCGCACCGTCTGCGGTCTGGTCTGACCATGCTCGGCATCCTGATCGGCATCGCGGCCGTCATCCTCACCGTCGGCCTTGGTGAGGGTGCCTCGCAGTCGGTCAGCAGTGCCATCAACGCCCTCGGCACGAACCTGCTCGTGGTCACGCCGGGCAGCACCACGACCGCGGGCGTGCGCGGCGGTTCCGGCACGGCGTCCTCGCTCACGGCGAGCGACGCGACGGCGCTGGGCGACAAGTCGGTGGCGCCAGACATCCAGGCTGTGGCGCCGAGCAACAGCCGGTCCGAGTCGCTGACCGCCGGCTCGACGAACTGGACGACCTCGGTGGTCGGCACCACGCCGGACTGGCTGGGGGTGCGGGCCCGCACCATCTCCGAGGGCCGTTTCCTGTCCAATCAGGACATCAGCGGCGAGACAGCCAACGTGGTGCTGGGTACGACCACGGCGCAGGAGCTGTTCGGCGGGGCCGACCCGGTCGGCCGCTCGGTGACGATCAACAGCATCCCGTTCACCGTGGTCGGTGTGCTGGCCACCGAGGGCACGTCCTCGGCGCAGAACCAGGACGACCAGGCGGTGGTGCCGATCAGCACGGCGTCCGACCGGCTGTTCGGCGGAGCCACCCGGACCTCGGTGCAGTCGATCTACGTGGAGGCCACCACGGCCGACACCCTGTCGGCCGCCTACCAGGAGGCCAACCAGGAGCTGCTGACGCTGCACCACGTCACCGACCCGACGGCGGCCGACTTCACCATCGCCAGCCAGGAGTCGCTGCTGTCCACCGCGACCTCGGTCAGCCGCACGCTGACCATCCTGCTCGGCGGCGTCGCCGCGCTGTCCCTGCTGGTCGGCGGCATCGGCGTGATGAACATCATGCTGGTGTCGGTGACCGAGCGGATCCGCGAGATCGGCCTGCGCAAGGCGCTGGGCGCGAGCCCGACGGTGATCCGCCGGCAGTTCCTGGTGGAGGCGTCGGTGCTGGGGCTGTCCGGCGGCATACTGGGCGCGCTGCTGGGGATCGTGGGCGCGCTGGTGCTGCCGGGGCTGATCTCGTCCACCATCACCGTGTCGCCGACGGCCACCGCGCTGGCCATCCTGACCTCGATCGCCATCGGCATGGCGTTCGGCGTGTACCCGGCCAGCCGGGCCGCCCGACTCGCCCCGATCGACGCTCTCCGAAGCGAATGAGCTGGAGCCCAACGATGTCCGTGCAGATCCGCAAAGCCGCCCTCCTCGGCGTTGTCGCCGGCGCGATGGCGTTCACGCTGGCCGCGTGCGGCGGCTCGTCGCCCGCACCGGCCGCCAACAGCGGCGGCGGCCAGCCCAGCGGCGCCAACCGCCCCGGCGGCGGCGCCCCGCCCGGGGTGTTCGGCAGCATCGCCGCGGTGTCCGGCCAGACGCTGCAGGTGCAGAACCCGCAGAGCGGCCAGACCGCGGTCAGCTACGACGGCTCGACGAAGATCACCAACTCGGTGTCCGGCACGCTCGCCGACGTCACGACCGGCGCGTGCGTGACCGTGAACGGCACCTCCAGCGGCCAGGGCCAGCCGGTCAGCGCCACGGCCGTGACGATCACCCAGGCCGGCTCGAACGGCTGCAGCTTCGGCAACGGCGGCCAGCGGCCGTCCGGCTCGAACACGCCGAGGCCGTCGGGCTCGAACCGGCCGCGGCCCAGCGGCAGCAACGGCCCCCGGCCCAGCACCGGCAACAACCCGGCGGGCGGCCCGCGAGCCTTCGGCGCGGTGACCGCGGTGTCGGCCAACGGTTTCACCGTGCACTCGACGTTCGGCGCCAATGCCTCCGACATCACCGTGAACGTCACGTCGGCGACGACGTACACCAAGACCGTGACCGCTGACGCGAGCGCGCTGGTTGTCGGCGCATGTGTTGCGGCGCAAGGCAAGGCGGACGACACCGGCGCGGTGGCGGCCACCTCGATCGCGGTCAGCAAGGCCGGCCCGAACGGCTGCACCGGCGGCTTCCGCGGCGGACGCGGCGGCTTCGGCGGCGGTCGTGGACAGGGCGGCGGGAACGGTGGCGGGACCGGTGGCGGCAATGGCTGAGCACAAAAAAGACACCCGTAGAAGGGGATTCCGCCGCTCCCGAGTGGTGATCGGTGTGGTGGCGCTGGTCGTGCTCGGCGGCGGGGCGGCGGCGTTCGCCGCGACCCGAAGCGATGATCCCTCGTACCGGACGGCGATCGCCGGCCCGGCCTCGGTGACATCGGTGCTCAACGGCATCGGCACCGTGCAGCCGGTGTCCCAGGCGACGGTCACCTTCCCGGTGAGCGGCCAGGTCGCGACGGTGACCGTGAAGCAGGGTGACCAGGTGAGTTCCGGTCAGGTGCTGGCCGAGCTGAACACGACGACCCTGGCCGGCCAGGTCAGCTCCGCACAGTCCACTTTGGCCACCGCGCAGGCCAAGCTGGCCGCCGACCAGAGCAGCCAGACCCCCGCCGCGACGCCGACGCAGACGTCCACGCAGTCGTCCTCGGGCGGCGGCAAGTCGTCGGGCAGCTCGGCCAAGCTCACGGCGCTGCTGAAGTCCATCTCCGCCGGGCAGAACGCGGTGCGTGGCGCACAGCAGAAGGTGGACGCCGACCTCCAGCTGGCCGGTGCGGCGCTGAAGAAGGCCCAGACGACCTGCCCGGACATCATCAAGCAGCTCGGCAACCCGCCGGCCGGCACCACCGACCCGTCGCCGACGACCACCTCCGGGCCGCCTCCCACCACCACGCCACCGCCCACGACGCCGCCGGTTGACGTCAGCGACTGCACCGACCTGTTGCAGCAGGTCCAGGACGCGCAGTCGAAGACCGCAGCTGACGAGACGGCGCTGAGCCAGGCCGAGGCGACGCTCTCGACCGCGCTGGGCCAGGCGGCGACCGCTGTGCAGCAGTCGTCGACCTCGTCATCGAGCGGCAGCGGTGGCGGTTCGTCCACCCCGCAGACGTCCACCCCGACGGGTGGCGGCGGCCGCGGTGGGGCCGGAGGGGGGAGCTCGACGCCGCCCTCGGCCGACCAGATCGCCGCCGACCAGGCCTCGGTGGACGCGGCCAACGCGCAGCTGGCCGCCAACCAGCAGAACATGGCCGCGGCCAGCCTGGTCAGCCCGATCGACGGCACCGTCGCCCAGGTCGACATCGTGGCCGGCCAGAACGCCTCGGCCAACTCCAGCACCGCCAAGATCGTGGTCATCGGCCCCGGCGGCAACCAGGTCACCACCGCCGTCAACGACAACCAGGTCGGCAACGTCAAGCCGGGCCAGGCGGCGACGGTCACGCCGGACGGCGCGGGCAAGCCGTTGGCCGGCAAGGTCGTCTCCATCGGCGCGCTGGCCAGCACCACCTCCGGCGGATCGGCCAGCTTCCCGGTGACGATCTCCCTCGACGGCGGCGGCACCGCGCTGTTCGCCGGCTCGACCGCGTCGGTGGCGATCACCCTGGGCAGCGCCAAGGCGGCCGTCACGGTGCCGACCTCGGCGGTGCACACGGTCGGCGCGACCAGCTTCGTGAGCGCGCTGGTGGACGGTAAGCCGGCCACCAAGCGGGTCACGGTGGGAGTGGTCGGCGCGACCGTCACCCAGATCACCCAGGGCCTCAACGCCGGCGACCAGGTCGTGCTGGCCGACCTGAGCCAGCCCCTGCCGTCCTCGACGACCGGCGCCGGGGCTCGCGGCTTGACAGGCGGCGGCGGAGGCTTCCGCGCAGGTCAGGGCGGGGGCGCTGGTGGCGGCGGGGGGACCGGAGGCCGGGCCGGCGGGTGACGCCTGACACGTTCGGGTCCGGGGTGGAGGACTATGTCCCCATGCCCGAGCCAACCAAGCGCAGCCGGCTGCTCGTCGTCGAGGACGAGCCGAGTATCCGTGAGCTGCTGGCGGCCAGCCTCCGGTTCGCCGGCTTCGACGTGGACACGGCGTCGACCGGCACCGACGCGCTGCGCAGCGTCGAGCGGGAGCGGCCGGACCTGATCCTGCTCGACGTGATGCTGCCCGACCGCGACGGCTTTGAAGTGGTGCGCCGGCTGCGGTCGGGCGGTCTAGGCGTGCCGGTGCTGTTCCTGACCGCGCGCGACGGGGCCGAGGACAAGATCACCGGGCTGACCATCGGCGGCGACGACTACGTCACCAAGCCGTTCAGCTTGGAGGAGGTCATCGCCCGGGTGAACGCGGTGCTGCGGCGGACCAAGGCGCAGCCGGAGCCGCCGGACAACCGGCTGCGCTACGCCGACCTGGAGTTGGAGGTGGACAGCCACGAGGTGCGCCGGGCCGGCCGGCTGGTGCAGCTGTCGCCGACCGAGTTCAAGCTGCTGCACTACCTGCTGCGCAACGCCGGCCGGGTGCTGTCCAAGGCGCAGATCCTGGACCAGGTGTGGCACTACGACTTCAACGGCGAGGCCGGGGTCGTCGAGTCCTACATCTCCTACCTGCGGCGCAAGGTGGACGACGTGGAGCCGCGGCTGATCCACACCGTCCGCGGCGTCGGCTACGTGCTGCGGCAGTCCACGTCGTGAAACGGCCGATCAGGTGGGTCCGGGAGTGGGTCGGCCGCATGCCGCTGCGGGTGCACCTGGTCTCCGGGCTGGTGCTGCTGGTGGCGGTGGCGCTGTTCGGGGCGTGGTTCATCACCTCGGCCGTGCTGGAGAACTACCTGATCGGACAGACCGACACCCGGCTGCACAACATGGTGGTGTCCACCCAGCGGCAGGTGGAGGCCGGCATCGACCGGCCACGGCCCAACCGCGGCGGGCAGCCGTTCCGCCTGCCCGGGCGCAGCCTGGTCCTGGTGCGTACGGCGACCCAGAGCCGGGAGCTCAGCCGGCCCACCGACGACGGCGACAGCCGGCCGGCGCTGCCGCCCATGGGCCAGCTGCCGTCCGGGGTGTCGGTGACGCTGCCGTCGCAGGGCGGCTCCGGGCCGCAGTGGCGGGTGCAGGCGCTGCGGCTGGGCGGCGCCGAGATCGTGGTGGCCACCGACCAGCGCGAGGTGGACGCCGCCGTCACCGACATGCGGCTGCGGTCGCTGGTGATCTGCCTTGGCGCGCTGGTGTTGGTGGCCGGGCTGGGCTACGCCCTGGTGCGCAGCAGCATGCGTCCGCTGGAGGAGGTCGAGCAGACCGCCGACGTGATCACCACCGGCGAGCTGTCCCGGCGGGTGCCGGTGCGGCGGCCCGGCAGCGAGGTCGGGCGGCTGGCCAACTCGCTGAACGTGATGCTGGGCCGGATCGAGGAGGCCTTCGACGCCCGGCGCAAGTCCGAGGAGGCGGCGCGGCGGTCGGAGAACCGGATGCGGCAGTTCGTCGCCGACGCCTCGCACGAGCTGCGCACGCCGCTGACCTCGATCCGCGGCTACGCCGAGCTGTACCGGCAGGGCGCGGTCACCTCGCCGGGCGAGGTCTCCGAGGTGCTGGGCCGGATCGAGGACCAGGCCGCCCGGATGGGGCTGTTGGTCGAGGACCTCCTACTGCTGGCCCGGCTGGACCAGCAGCGCCCGTTGGAGCAGCGGGAGGTGGACCTGACCGTGATCGCCGTGGATGCCGTGCACGACGCCCGGGTGCTCGACCCCGACCGCAAGATCGGGCTGCATCTGGACGTGGCCATGGACCTCGACGCGGACGAGGAGGACGGCAGCGCGCTGGCCGTGCTCGGCGACGAGGCCCGCCTGCGGCAGGTGGTCAGCAACCTGGTCGGCAACGCCATCACCCACACCCCGGCCGGCACTCCGGTCGACGTCCGGCTCTCGCACCGGGAGGAGGACGGCCTGCCGCTGGCCGTGCTGGAGGTCAGCGACCAGGGACCGGGGCTGACCGGGGAGCAGAGCGAGCGGATCTTCGAGCGGTTCTACCGGGCCGACGCGGTGCGCAGCCGGGAGAACGGCGGCACCGGCCTCGGCCTGGCCATCGTCGCCGCCCTGGTGGCCGCGCACGGCGGCCGGGTGGAACTGGACACCGCGCCCGGCGACGGCGCCACCTTCCGGGTCCTGCTCCCGCAGCAGGCCTGACTTCCTGTGAGAACGGCCATGGGGAGTCGGGGCCGGCCGATACCGGCGGCCGGTGGCGCATAGGCTGGCTTCGTGACGATCGAGCAGGCAGCCAGTGTGGACACCTCGCGTGCGCTGTTCGACCGAGCGGCCAAGGCCACGCCGGGCGGGGTCAACTCGCCGGTGCGGGCGTTCCACTCGGTCGGCGGCACGCCCCGATTCATGGTCCGCGGCGAGGGCCCGCACCTGTGGGACGCCGACGGCAACCGCTACGTCGACCTGGTCAGCTCGTGGGGCCCGATGATCCTGGGCCACGCCCACCCGGAGGTGGTCGCGGCGGTGCAGCGGGCGGCCCAGAGCGGCCTGTCGTTCGGCACGCCGACCGAGGGCGAGGTGCTGCTGGCCGAGGAGCTGATCGCCCGGGTCGAGCCGGTGGAGCAGGTGCGGCTGGTCAACTCCGGCACCGAGGCCACGATGAGTGCGATCCGGCTGGCCCGGGGCTTCACCGGCCGGCGCAAGATCGTGAAGTTCGCCGGCTGCTACCACGGGCACGTGGACGCGCTGCTGGCCCAGGCCGGCTCGGGCGTGGCGACGCTGGGCCTGCCGACCACGCCGGGCGTCACCGGTGCACAGGCGGCCGACACGATCGTGTTGCCGTACAACGACCTCGCCGCGGTGAAGGCGGCCTTCGAGGCCAATCAGGGCGAGATCGCGGCGATCATCACTGAGGCGGCGGCCGGCAACATGGGCGCGGTGGCCCCGGATCCGGGCTTCAACGCGGCGCTGCGCGAGGCCTGCCACGCCGACGGCGCGCTGCTGATCATCGACGAGGTGATGACCGGCTTCCGCGTCAGCAAGGCCGGTTGGTACGGCCTGGAGCGCGTGCCGGGCGACCTGTACACGTTCGGCAAGGTGATGTCCGGCGGCCTGCCGGCGGCGGCGTTCGGAGGCCGCGCCGACGTGATGGCCAAGCTGGCCCCGAGCGGCCCGGTCTACCAGGCCGGCACACTGTCCGGGAATCCCGTGGCGGTGGCGGCCGGCCTGACCCAGCTCAAGCTGGCCGACGACGAGGTGTACCGGAAGCTGGACCGCAACGCCCGGCTGCTGGGCGAGCTGTTCGCCGACGCGCTGACCGCCGAGGGCGTGGCCCACCAGGTGCAGTTCGCCGGCAACCTGGTCAGCGTCTTCTTCGGCGAGCACCCGGTGCGCGACTACGCCGGCGCGCAGGCCACCCAGACCTGGCGCTTTCCGCCGTTCTTCCACGCGCTGCTGGAGCGCGGCGTCTACCCGCCGCCGAGCGCGTACGAGGCGTGGTTCGTCAACGCCGCCATGGACGACGACGCGTTCGAGGTCATCGAGCAGGCGCTGCCGCACGCCGCCGCCGCGGCCGCCGCGGCCAAGGAGGACGGTCAGTGACCGAGCTTGCGAGGGCACCATTCGGCACAGCGGCTTTGGTCGCAGACTCGGCGAGCGCTAGCGAGGTGGGACTGTGACCGAGCTTGCGAGGGCACCATTGAGCACAGCGGCCTTGGTCGCAGACTCGGCGAGCGCTAGCGAGGTGGGACTGTGACCCGCACTCTGGTGCACCTGATGCGCCACGGCGAGGTGCATAACCCGACCGGCATCCTGTACGGCCGGCTGCCCGGGTTCCGGCTGTCCGCGCTGGGCGAGAAGCAGGCGCTGCGGGTCGCCGAGCACCTGGCCGACCGCGACATCGTGCACGTTGTCGCGTCGCCGCTGGAGCGGGCCCAGCAGACCGCCGGCCCGATCGTCGATTCGCACCGGCTGGAGCTGGTCACGGACGACCGGCTGATCGAGGCCGACAACAAGTTCGAGGGCCTGAAGGTGGCAGTCGGCGACGGCGCGCTGCGCTCGCCGCAGCACTGGCCCAAGCTGTGGAACCCGTTCGAGCCGTCCTGGGGCGAGCCGTACCTGAAGATCGCCCACCGGATGCTCGGCGCGGTGCAGCGGGCCCGTGCGGCCGCGGCCGGCCACGAGGCGGTCTGCGTCTCGCACCAGCTGCCAGTGTGGACCATCCGCCGCTTCCTCGAGGGCAAGCGCATGTGGCACGACCCGCGCAAGCGCCAGTGCTCGCTGGCCTCGCTGACCACGCTGACGTTCGAGGACGAGATGCTGGTGCGGATCAGCTACGCGGAGCCGGCCGGGGGCACCGACCCGAGGGTGACGGGGGCATGAAAACCACGCGCGTCGCCATCGCCGCCGCCCTGCTCGCCACCCTCGCGGCCTGCTCCACCGGCAAGGACGCGGTCGTGCAGGGCCAGGGCACGTTCCAGTTCACCGCGCCCGGCGGGCAGACCCACATCGACTACACCAGCAAGCAACGCCAGCCGCTCACCGAGATGCAGGGCGACAGCCTGCTCGAGGACGGCAAGCAGGTGAAGCTGAGCGACTATTCGGGCAAGATTGTCGTGATCAACATCTGGGGCGCCTGGTGCGGGCCGTGCCGGACCGAGGCCCCGCAGCTGCAACAGGTCTACGACCAGACCAAGGATCAGGGCGTCCAGGTGATGGGCGTGGACGTGCGCGACGACAAATCGGCGGCGCTGGACTTCTACCACAACGCGAAACTGGACTATCCGTCGATTTTCGACCCGCCCGGCCGGTCGCTGCTGGTCCTACAGGGCTATCCGCGCACCACAACGCCGTCCACGTTGGTGCTCGACCGCCAGCACCGGGTCGCCTGGGTGTCGCTTTTGCCCGTTGAGAAGGACGAGCTGCTGTCCAAGGTGAAGCAACTCATCGCCGAGAAGTAGAGCCGAATTCACCATCAGTTTCCGTTCGTATGACGGGTGTTCCGCGCGCTTTCGCTCAATTAACCTCGCGTGCGGTCCCGCCCACCACGGATGGAGCACGCGTCATGGCCGACTCGAACTCAGGACTCACGCGCCGCCGGTTCCTCGGCGCCGCCGCCGGCACGGTCGCCGCCGCCGGCGCCCTCGGCGCGCTGCCGCCGGGCATGGCCGAGGCGCTGGCCGAGCCGCGCCGCCGCGGCCGGATCAGCGACGTCCAGCACGTCGTCGTCCTGATGCAGGAGAACCGGTCGTTCGACCACTACTACGGCACCATGCGCGGCGTGCGCGGCTACGCCGACCGCACCGCGGTGATCCAGCCCAACGGCAAGGACATCTACAACCAGTTCGACCTGCTGCGCACCGACGGCAACGCGCTGCTGCCGTTCCACGTGGACACGTCCAAGGTGGACGGTCAGGACCTCGGCGACCTCGGGCACGGCTGGGACGACCAGCACCTGGCCATGAACGGCGGCGCCAACAACTCGTGGATCACCGCCAAGGGCGAGATGACCATGGGCTACTTCACCGAGCGGGACATCCCGTTCCACCGGGCGCTGGCCGACGCCTTCACGCTGTGCGACGCCTACCACTGCTCGGTGCAGGGTCCGACCACGCCCAACCGGCTCTACCTGTTCTCCGGCACCATCGACGCCGACGGCAAGTACGGCGGCCCGGTCAACTACAACCCGGACGACTACAAGGGCGTGCTGCGCTGGACCACCTACCCGGAGCGGCTGCAGGACGCCGGCGTGTCCTGGAAGGTGTACGCCAACAAGGAGGTCGGCGACGACGGGGCGCACCCGTTCGTCGGCGACTACGGCGACAACCCGCTGTGGCTGTTCGAGAACTACCACAAGGACTACAACAGCGAGCTGTCCAAGCGGGCCAGCGTGTTCGAGACCTGGCAGCCCGATTCGGGCCAGGGCAAGGACGTCAACCACGTGCTGTCGGAGTTCGTCGCCGACTGCGCCGCCGGCACGCTGCCCAAGGTGTCCTGGATCGTCGCGCCCTACGGCTACTGCGAGCACCCCGAGGCCCGCCCGGTGGACGGCGCCGCCTACACCCAGGGCGTGCTGAACGCGTTGTGGGCCAACAAGAAGCTCTGGGACAACACCGTCGTCCTGATCAACTATGACGAGAACGACGGCTTCTTCGACCACGTGCCGCCGGCGATGGCCCCGGCCGGCACCCCCGGCGAGTTCATCTCCGGCAAGTCCATCGGCCTCGGCGCGCGGGTGCCGATGACGGTGATCTCGCCGTGGAGCCGCGGCGGCTGGATCAACTCCGAGGTCTCCGACCACACCTCGGTGATCCGCTTCCTGGAGCAGTGGACCGGCGTGCACGAGCCGAACATCACCGACTGGCGGCGGGCCATCTGCGGCGACCTGACCAGCGCCTTCGACTTCGGCGCGAAGAACGTGTCGATCCCGCTGCTGCCGGACACCGCCAAGCTGCGCCAGATCGCCGACGACACCCAGACCAAGCTGCCCAAGCCGGCCCCGCCGGCCACCGGCAAGCAGGTCACGCCGCTGCAGGACCAGGGCACCCGCCCGGCCCGGCCGCTGCCCTACCAGCCGGCCGTCACCACCTCGCTGTCGGCCGACAAGGGCACGCTGACCACCACGTTCGCCAACTACGGCACCGCGCAGCTGCAGCTGTGGGCCTTCCGGGCCGACGGCAAGCTGGACGGCCCGTGGCCCTACGACGTGCCGGCCGGCCAGCAGGTCAGCGACCAGTGGAAGATCTACACGTACGGCTACAAGTACAACGTCGCCGTGCACGGCCCCAACCGCTTCCTGTGGCAGTTCGCCGCCGACGTCAACGCCGCCGGCGCGATCGACGTGGTCGCCAGCTACACGGCTGACTTCAAGCTCAAGCTGGCCCTGACCAACCCGTCGGCCAAGGCGGTCAAGTTCACCGTCACCACCAACCACTACGGCAACGGCAAGCAGGCCTTCACCGTCGCCGCAGGCAAGACCGTCGACCACACCTTCACGCCGTGCGAAGGCTGGTACGACCTGAGCGTCACCATCGACGCCGACCCGGCCTTCCTGCGCCGCTACACCGGCCACATCGAGAACGGCCGCCCGAGCGTCACCGGCTGACCCCCGCTTTTTCGCCACATGTGGACCACATTCGACGCTGGAAGTCGAATGTGGTCCACATGTGGCGTTTTGGGGTGGGTTAGGTGAGGGATTTCAGGTAGCGGTCGGTGAGGAGGTTCTGCGCGAGCTGACCGACCGGCCCGCCGAGCTTCGCCAGCAGCGTTGCCGGGCGGGAGAAGGCCGTGACGGTGAAGGACACCGAGCCGTCGGCGTTGCGGTCGACCACGAACGCCTCCTCGCCGCTGACCGGGTGCCCGGGCAGCGTCCCGTAGGCGAAGCCCTGCCGTGCCGGCTCGTCGAGCACGTGCACGATCCGGCACGGCACCTCCACCGGCCCCAGCCGCAGCACCACCACTGCCTGGGCCTCCACCCGGGGCGACGACGCCAGCACGCGCAGCCCGGTGGCCAACTGGGCCCGCCACTCGAACAGCTGGTCCGCGGCATCGTCGAAGCCGATGGACAGCCGCACCCGGCGGCTGATCGTCCGGTACCCGGCCGGCAGCGCGCCCCTGGTCGCGCCGACCTCGGCGTACGTGAACGGGGCCGACCGCAGCGCGGTGGCACGGGCGGGATCCAGCAGTTCCACGGTCACCGGGCCATCCGACCACACTTCGATCTCATCAAGGGCAAGGACGGCAAACGGGGCCGCAGCCCGACCCGGTTGCTCGGTGACCTGGGACACTACCTACTCTCGGACGAGTGAACCCGCTGGCAGAGCTAGCCGCGTCGGGGCCGCTTCTGCTGGCCGCGGCGGTTGCCCTGCTCGCCGGCGCGGTGTCCTTCGCCTCCCCGTGCTGCCTGCCGCTGGTGCCCGGTTACCTGGCCTACCTGGCCGGACTGGTCGGCGCGGACGCGCCCGCGGTCAGCACCGACGAGCCGGCCAAGACCGGTCGCTGGCGAGTGGTCGGGGCGTCGGGGCTGTTCGTGCTCGGCTTCACGGTGGTGTTCACCATCGGCACCGTCACCCTGTTCGGCCTGACCGACCTGCTGCTGCTCAACCAGGAGCTGTTGCAGCGCATCGGCGGCGTCGTGACGATCCTGATGGGACTGGTGTTCCTCGGCCTCGTGCCGGCCCTGCAACGTGACCTGCGGCTGCACCGCAAGCCCCGGGTCGGCCTGCTCGGCGCGCCGGTGCTGGGCGCGGTGTTCGGGCTGGGCTGGTCGCCGTGCGTCGGCCCGACCCTGGGCGGCGTGCTGTCGCTGACCGCGGGCACCCCGGTCGGCTCCATCGCCCTGCGCGGCATCTTCCTGATGCTGGTCTTCTGCCTCGGTCTCGGCGTGCCGTTCGTGCTGATCGCGATGGGCGCGCGCTGGGCGGTGCGGGTCACCGGCTGGCTGCGCCGGCACGTCCGCGCGGTCCAGCTGACCGGCGGCGGGCTGCTCATCGTCGTCGGCGTGCTGCTGGTCACCGGGTTGTGGGGCCAGCTGCTCGCGATCATCCAGGAGCACTTCGTGAGCAACGCGCCGGTGCCCCTATGAGGGGAATCAGCTCGTGAGGAACCTGCTGGCGTACCTGCGCAACACCTGGCGCGGTCTGACCGCCATGCGCACCGCGCTGATCCTGCTGGCGCTGCTGGCCCTGGGCGCGCTGCCCGGCGCCCTGCTGCCGCAGCGGCAGCTCAACGCCGGCAAGGTCAGCGACTACATCACGCAGCACGGCTGGTGGGGCCGGCTGCTGGACACGCTCCAGTTCTACGACGTGTACTCCAGCGTCTGGTTCTCCGCGATCTACGTGCTGCTGTTCATCTCGCTGGTCGGCTGCCTGACGCCGCGGATGTTCGAGTACGCCAAGCAGTCCCGGCAGCAGCCGGTGATCACCCCGCGCAACCTGTCCCGGCTGCCGCACCACGCCACGTCCACTGTGGACGTCGAGGTGGACGACGTGGTCGAGGCCTCCCGCAAGCGGTTGCGGGGCTGGCGGACGGTCGTGCGGGACGAGGAGAACGGCGCCCGCACCATCAGCGCCGAGCGGGGCTACCTGCGCGAGACCGGCAACCTGCTGTTCCACTTCGCGCTGCTGGGCCTGATCGTGGCCTTCGCCTTCGGCAAGCTGTTCGGCTACTCCGGCCAGGTCGCGGTGATCGCCGACGGCTCGCAGTTCTGCAACTCGGGCCTGTTCGCCTACGACAGCTTCACACCCGGCCTCAAGGTCGACGGCACCGAGCTGGACCCGTTCTGCATCAAGGTGAACAGCTTCAAGGCCACCTACCTGCCGGACGGCCAGGCCAACAGCTTCGACACCGACGTGCAGCACCAGTCCGGCGCCGAGCTGAACTCGGACCAGTGGCAGGACTACAACCTGCAGTCCAACCACCCGCTGCGCATCGCCGGCGACAGCGTCTACCTGCTCGGCCACGGCTACGCCCCCGAGTTCACGGTCACCTTCCCGGACGGCCAGACCCGCACCAAGGCCATCCAGTGGAACCCCAGCGACCTGACCACGATGCTGTCCAGCGGCACCACCACGTTCGACCCGCCGAACACCACCGACGAGACGCAGCTGCGCAAGCACCAGATCGCCATTACCGGCCTGTTCGCGCCGACCGCGGTGTTCGACGGCACGCTGCTGTCCTCGGTCTTCCCGGCCCCGAACGACCCGGCCGTCGCCGTCCAGGTGTACGTGGGCGACCTGGGCAACAACTCCGGCTACGCGCACAACCTGTTCACCATCGACCAGTCCATGGTGGACCAGGGCCGGCTGGTGCAGAAGGCGATGAAGAACATCAAGCTGGGCCAGGAGATCACCCTCGACGACGGCACCAAGATCAAGTTTGACAAGGCGCTGCAGTTCGTCGGGCTCCAGGTCTCGCACGACCCCAGCGAGGGCTACGTGCTGGTGTTCGCGATCCTGCTGCTGGTCGGGCTGATGGGCTCGCTGAGCATCAAGCGCCGCCGGCTCTGGCTGCGGGCGACACCTTCGAGTGAAGGTACGGTTGTCGAGGTCGGCGGCCTGGCCCGCACGGACCAAGCCGGTTACGGCGAGGAATTCACCAGGCTTTCGACAGTGCTCATTTCGGGATCAGAGCCGACGACAGGGAAGAGGGACGCCTGATGCCGGTCAACGAGACGCTGGCCCGCTACAGCGACTGGAGCTACGCCTCCGCGGTCGTGATCTACGTCCTGGCCATGGTGTTCTACCTGGTCGAGCAGGCCATGACCAAGACCAAGCGGCAGGTCGCGCGGGAGCTGGCGGCGGTCGGCGGCGGCGAGTCCGACGCGGCCCCGGCCGAGTCCTCGGTCGTTGTCACGTCCTCGCCCCGGGCCGAGCGCATCGGCCGGATGGGCTTCGCGCTCAACGTGCTCGGCGTGATGCTGCACGCCCTCGCGGTCGTGCTGCGCGGCCTGGCCACGGACCGCGTGCCGTGGGGCAACATGTACGAGTACGGCTCGGCGGTCTGCCTGTTCGCCGTGATCGGCTGGCTGGTGCTGGCCAAGCGCTTCGACATCCGCCGGCTGAGCGTGTGGGTGCTGCTGCCGATCGTGGTGCTGCTCTTCCTCGGCGGCACCGTGCTCTACACCCCGGCCTCCCCGGTCCAGCCCGCGCTGCAGTCGTACTGGCTGGCCATCCACGTCACGGCGGTGTCCATCGCCTCGGGCTTGTTGCTGCTGCCAGGTGTGGCCAGCGTGCTGTACCTGTTCCGCGCGGCCTACGAGAAGGACGGCAACCGGTTCGGGAAGTTCGCCGCCCGCCTGCCCAAGGCCGAGGTGCTCGACCGGCTCGCCTACCGGGTCACCATCGTGGGCTTCCCGCTGTTCACCTTCGCCATCATCTGCGGCGCCATCTGGGCCGAGTCGGCCTGGGGCCGGTTCTGGGGCTGGGACCCCAAGGAGACCACCGCCTTCGTGGCCTGGGTGATCTACGCCGTCTACCTGCACGCCCGGGCCACCGCCGGCTGGCGCGGCAGCCGGGCCGCGGTGATCAACGTTCTCGGCTTCGCGGCGATGGTCTTCAACCTCTTCTTCATCAACCTGGTGACATCGGGCCTGCACTCCTACGCCGGGGTCGCCTGACCCCGTGTCGACCCGGCGGAGCACGCCTACTACCTTCGTCAACGGACGGGGAGGTCTCGATCCTCTAGCGCAGGGAGGACCCCAGCGGTGACCGGTCGTTTTGATGAGTCCGAGGGCTGGAAGGCGCCCGGCCAGGATCAGGCCGTCCAGTCCGGTCCGCACCAGGTCGATCCGTCGTCCTCGGGGTCGTACCAGGTCAGCGGGGGTCAGAACCCCGGTGTGTCCGGCCCGTATCCGGTCGGCGGCGGCCAGTCAGGGCCCTATCAGGTCAGCGGCGGCCAGTCCGGCCCGTACCCGGTGGACCCGTCCCAGCAGCAAGGGGCCCAGCAACAAGGGACCCAGCAGCCGGGGTACCAGCAGCAGCCCTACGCCCAGCCGGGTGGTTATCCCCAGCAGGCCTACGGCCAGCAGCCGCAGCAGCCCTACGGCCAGCCCCAGGGGCAGCAGCAGCCGCAGCAGCAGCCCGGCCAGTCCAACGCGCTGTCCGCGCAGGAGCTGATCAAGCAGAACAAGCGGCCGCCGCAGTCCGGCTGGCGGCGCAGCCTGCACCAGCTCTCCGGCGGGCTGGTCAACCTGGGCGAGAGCCCGGCCGACGTGCGCCGCCGCGAGCTGATCACGCGGATCAACCAGCCGCTGCGCGGCTGCTACAAGATCGCCATGCTGAGCCTGAAGGGCGGCGTCGGCAAGACCACCACCACGACCACGCTCGGCTCCACCTTCTCCTCGCTGCGCGGCGACCGGGTGATCGCGGTGGACGCCAACCCGGACCGCGGCACGCTGTCCCAGAAGATCCCGCTGGAGACCACCGCGACCGTGCGGCACCTGCTGCGCGACGCCAAGCGGATCACCCGCTACAGCGACGTGCGGGCCTACACCTCGCAGGGCCCGAGCCGGCTGGAAGTCCTTGCCAGCGAACAGGATCCGGCCGTCTCCGAGGCGTTCAGCGAGGACGACTACCGGCGCGTGGTCGACCTGCTGGAGCACTTCTACAACATCGTGCTGACCGACTGCGGCACCGGCCTGATGCACTCGGCCATGGCCGGCGTGCTCGACCTGGCCGACTCGCTGGTGATCGTCTCCTCCGGCTCGGTGGACGGGGCCAACAGCGCCTCGGCGACCATCGACTGGCTGGAGGCGCACGGCTACCGCGACCTGATCCGGCGCTCGGTAGCCGTGATCAACTCGGTCCGGCCGCGGGCCGGCAAGGTGGACCTGGACAAGCTGTCCCAGCACTTCGCCAGCCGCTGCCGCGCGGTCGTGCGCATCCCGTTCGACCCGCACCTGGAGGAGGGCGCGGAGATCGAGCTGGACCGGCTCAGCCCGGACACCCGCCTGGCGCTGCTGGAGCTGGCGGCCACCGTCGCCGACGACTTTCCGACGCGCTAGGCCCGCTCGCACGAACTGGACCCGGTCGGGCCGGCGCTACTGCCGGCCGGGCCGGGTCCTGGTGTTCCATCGCTCGGCACTCGGGTCGACCTGGACCCGGTGCCTCGCCGCGGCCAGCACGGTGGTGGGGACGACCGAGTCGGCCGTCGCCCAGCTCGCCGTGCCAACCGCGGTGGTGATCCTGCTGGTTGCGGCCGAGCACCTGCGCCGTCAGCCCGGCGGGTTGCCGTCTTCGCGATGACGTTTGGCCTGCTCGGCCAGCTTGCGCAGGAACTCGGGGTCGTCGTCGGGGCCCACGCCTTTCTTGGCGCGGCTGCCGGCGTGGACCCGATCCGGCCCGAACGCGCGCCAGAGCAGGTAGGCCACGGCTATCGCCCCGATCACCGCGAGCAGGTAGACCATTCGGCACCTCCGGTCAACTGCTCCGAGACTATCTCGTGAACAGTGGGTTCGGGGTGTGCCGCTCAGGCGTTACGCACCGGCTCCGTGGCCTCGGTGGTCAGCTCGGCCAGCAGGGTCTTCACCTCGGACTCGCGGAACCGCCGGTGGCCGCCGGGGGTGCGGATGGAGCCGATCCGGCCGGCGGTCGCCCAGCGGGTGACCGTCTTGGGGTCGACGCGGAACAGGGTGGCCACTTCGCCGGGGGTGAGCAGGCGCTCTCCGGCGTGCTGGCGGGGGTGCGGCACGGTCGCGGTCACTCTCGACCTCCCAGTCACTGGTTCGGGCGTTCCGGTCGCATCGTGGCATCTCACCCTGCGGGTACTCGAACGCTTGGGTGGAGGTAAAGAGGTAGTAAGGCGCAAAAGGTGCAAAAACGGGCATGGATGCAGACGTTTGCACAGGCGGCCCCCGCGGAGCCCGACGAGGCGTGCACCAATGGCCACCCGTTCTACGCCGCCGCCGGTGCGGACCCCGTTAAGTTCTAGGATCTTCGGGATGGACGCCCTGGATCGTCAGATCATCGCCGCCCTGCGCGCCAACGGGCGGGCGACCTACGCCGACCTCGGGCGGCAGGTGGGCCTGTCGGCCTCGGCCGTGCACGAGCGGGTCGGCAAGCTGGAGTCCTCTGGGGTGATCACCGGCTACCACGCGGTGGTCGATCCCCGGCTGGTCGGCCTGGACGTGACCGCGTTGGTCGGCATCCACGTGTCCGACACGGGCGACGACGACGAGGTGGCGGCGGCGCTGGCCCGGCTGCCCGAGGTGGAGTCCTGCTACGCGGTCGCCGGCGATGAGGCGTTCGTGGTGAAGGTCCGGGTGGCCACTGTGGACGATCTGGAGCGCACGCTGCGCCGCCTGCGCCGGATCGACGGCGTGGCCAGGACGAACTCGACGGTGGTGCTGTCCACCCGGTTCGAGGGCCGGCCGAACAGCCCGGAGGAGCTGGCGGCCCGGGCCGAGTAACCTGGGCAGCCGTGGAGACCAGCACCTTCGGCCGCGACATCGCGCTGTACACGGGGGCCCGGATCGGGCTGCTCGCGGTCATCGCGTTCCTGCTGACGCTTGCGCACGTGCCGCTGCTGATCGCGATCGCGGTCGGCCTGGTGCTGGCCTGGCCGCTGTCCCTGGTGCTGCTGCGCGGCCTGAACGCGCGGATCGCCGCCGCCCTCACCGAGCGTCGGGCCGAGCGTCTGAAGATGCGGGCCGAGCTGCGCGGCGAGGGGTCGGAGTGAGCCTCGACGCCACCCGTGGCTGGGTCCGCGAGGCTGTCCGCATCATCGAGGCCGACGCCAACCGCAGCGCTGACACGCACCTGCTGACCTTCCCGCTGCCGCGGGAGTGGGGTGTGGATCTCTATCTCAAGGACGAGTCAACTCATCCGACCGGTTCTCTCAAGCACCGTCTGGCCCGATCGCTGTTCCTGTACGCCATCTGCAACGGTTGGGTGACCAAGGGCACACCGGTGATCGAGGCGTCGTCCGGTTCGACCGCCGTGTCCGAGGCCTACTTCGCCCGGCTGCTGGGGCTGCCGTTCATCGCCGTGATGCCCCGGTCGACCAGCACCGAGAAGATCGCCCTGATCGAGCGGCAGGGCGGGCGATGTCACTTCGTGGACGAGCCCGGGGCCATCTACGACGAGTCGCGGCGGCTGGCCGGCGAGCTCAGCGGCCACTTCATGGACCAGTTCACGCACGCCGAGCGGGCCACCGACTGGCGCGGCAACAACAACATCGCCGAGTCGATCTTCGACCAGATGGCCGCCGAGCAGCATCCCGAGCCGGCCTGGGTGGTCGTCGGGGCCGGCACCGGCGGCACCAGCGCCACCATCGGCCGCTACGTGCGCTACCGCCGGCTGTGCACCCGGATGGCTGTCGTCGACCCCGAGCACTCGGTGTTCTACGACGCGTGGCAGTCGGTCTCGCCCACGCTGACCGGCTGCAAGGGCTCCCGTATCGAGGGCATCGGCCGGCCCCGGGTCGAGCCGTCCTTCGTCGGCGACGTCATCGACCACATGATCAAGGTCCCGGACGCCGCCTCCATCGCCACCATCCGCTTCGCCGAGGACCTGCTCGGCCGTCGCGTCGGCGGCTCCACCGGCACCAACCTGTGGGGCGCGTTCCAGATCATCGCCGGCATGCGCCGCCACGACCGCCCCGGCAGCGTCGTCTCCCTGCTGTGCGACGGCGGCGAGCGCTACGCGCACACCTACTACGACGACGACTGGGTCGCCGCCCAGGGTCTTGACCTGCGCCCGTACACCCAGACCCTGGAGAAGTTCTTCGCCACCGGCGAGTGGACGCCATGACATTCGCGCGGTGCGGCGCCCTGGCGCTGATCACCGGCGGGCGGGCACATCCAGCACCGCCCACGTGACCTTGCCGCCCGACCACGCGGGCGTGCAGCCCCATGCCCGCGCGAGATGAACGACCAGTTGAAGTCCACCGTCAACCGGGGCTGACTTCGCGTTGTCGTGCGGCCAGTGCACCGGCTGAGAGTCATCGTCGGTGACCGCCACGGTCAGCCTGCCGCGCCACAGTTCCAGACGCAGCGTGGCCGGTGACGCGGTGTGCTGGATGGCATTGGTCACCAGCTCGGCGGCCACCGCGGCGGCATCCGCCGCGAGCATGTGAACCTGCCAGTTGCGGCAGGTTTCAGCCACGAACTGCCGTGTCGCGTAGAGGCTCAGGGCGGAGGGCGGCAGCCACAGCACCGTACGGCGAACCGCTGGTGGCTCGGTCAGCCGCTGCAACGCGTCACTCACCGTCGGGCGGACGGTCAGGAACTTTTGCGTCGGGCTGTGCTTGAACCGTGTCGCGTTCGCCGGCCCGGGAACGACCACGAACGGCACCGTGGACCACTGTGTGGTGCGCATCCACACTGTGACGAACACACTGGTCAGGAAATCACTGGTGATCGTCAGCGTGGCGAGGTCGACGATCACCGCACGCGGCTGATCGGCTACGCACTTGAGGAGAAAGTCCCGCAGATACCCATAGGTGCGGATGGTGAGTGCGCCCACGGGGCGGACCACCAGCACTCCATGCTGGTCGGACACCTCGCAGGTGAGGGGATCGTTTCCCTGCGCACCTTGGCTAGCCATATGTGTTCGGCCTCGACCGCTGATCGTGTCCGGGGAACTGCCCGCCAAATCCAGGAGGCGAAGCAGTGCAACCCTACGCCGATGACCATTGGTGACGGCAATGTCACCGGCGTGGTCACTCTATCGGGTGATGTGTCGATCCACGTGTAACGGCGAACCCGCCGGGCAAGCTTATGTGTCCGTGAGGCGCGCAGTTTCGTACAATCAGCGCCGAGTAGGAGGCGATGAACTCGGTGTCCGGGTGAACAATGGCCCGTCATCGGGGACTGAGGCGGGCGGATGCAGGCGGATAGACACGTCCAGGTCGCGGTTGCCATTAGTGACCTGGCTGGTACGGAAGGCGTTCCGGTGGCATTCAGCCACGTCTGCCGGGCGTGCGCTTCCTGGCTGGATATCGACGGAGTCAGCCTCTGCCTCCCCGGTGACCTCGGGCCGGCCGAACCGATGTACGCCACGGACGCCGTCAGCGCGTATGTCGCCGAGTTGGAGATCACCCTCGGCGAGGGGCCCGGCGTCGAAGCGCTGAGAACGTCCGATGCCGTGCTGGCCGAGGACCTGACAGACAGCCACAGCCTGCGGCGCTGGCCCGTGCTGGCGCCGACCGCCGTCCCTGCCGGCGCGCTTGCCTTGTACGCGTTACCGCTGACTGCGGGCGGGCCCGCGGTGGGTGTGCTGGAGCTCTACCGCGCGGGTCCGCACGTGTTGGCCGGCCAGCAATTGGCTGACGCCCAGCTGTTCGCCGACGCCGCCCTGGCAATAATGGTCAACGACGCCGAAAGCGGTCGGAATCGGTGGCCGGGGGTGCTGGACGGTCCGTTCGCGGCCCGGTGGATGCGCATCTATGAGGCGGTTGGCACCGTGGCGGCTCAGCTGGAGACGAGTTTGGTCGAGGCGTACCTGAGTTTGCGGGCGCGGGCCTTTGCCACCGACAGCGCCCTGGGCCGCCTCGCCGAACTGGTGGTGTCCGGCGAGGTCCGGTTCACGCCGGACGCGCGTGGCGGTGACACGCGCTGATCCAACCGCCTACTCCGGGCCCTCGTCGGGGCCGGGGTCGCCGCCTTCGGCTCGGGTGAGCAGGCGGTCCATGTAGTGGTTCCAGCCGATGCCGTGCGACTGGAACAGTTCCAGCGGCAGGCCGCGGTGGGTGAGGGTGAGCAGGGTGCCGGCGCCGTCGGGGCGCAGGGTGATGTCCACTGTGGAGCCACCGGGCGGCAGCGGGTTGCCGGGCGTCTCCCAGCCCCAGGTGAACACGATGCGGTGGTAGGGCTCGACGGTGACGAACTGGCCGGCGGCCACGTTGCCCTCCCGCACGTTCATCCGCAGCACGCCGCCGGGTCGGGGGTCGATCTCGGCGTCCTCGCCCTGCCAGGACATCCAGCGGTCGGCGTCGGTGAAGAACGAGAAGACGGTCGTGGGCAGGGCGTTGATCCGCCGCTCCACGACCAGTTCCGGGGCCTGTGTCGACGGCTCGGTCATGCCGTCCGTCCCTCCTGTTCGGCGGTGTCCCGCTCGGCCTGCTCGGCCAGGGCGGCGAGGGTGTCCAGTTCGGCGGTCCACATCGATTCCAGCCACGCGGCCAGGGGGCCGAGCGCGGCGCGGTCGGCGCGGTAGAGCCGCCGGTTGCCGTCCTTGCGCACGCTGACCAGCCCGGCCTTGCGCAGCACGGCCAGGTGCTGGGACACGGCGCCGAAGGTCACGTCGAAGTGGGCGGCGACGTCGCCGGCCGAGCGCTCGGCGTCCCACACCAGGCGCAGGATCTCCCTCCGGCGCGGTTCGGCGACCGCGTGCAGCGCGTCCACGCCGGCAGTTTAGCTCCGACTAAAGCTTGCGGGCGAGCGGTCCCCGGGGCTAGCTTTAGCCGTCGCTAAAATAGATGGGAGATCGAGATGAGCGTGGACGTGAGCGTGTCGGTGTCGACGAGCGCCGACGAGGCCTACGCGTGGCTGACCGAGCCGGCCCGGCTGCGTCAGTGGCAGCTGATCGCCGGCCGCACCGACCTGCGGGTCGGCGGCGAGTTTCGATGGCTGGTGGCGCCGACCCACACCGCGGTCGGCACGGTCACCGCGGCCGAGCCGGGCCGGCGGCTGGCGCTGGCCTGGGGCTGGGAGGGTGACAAGGAGGTGCCGCCCGGGTCGTCCACCGTGGACGTCACGATCGAACCGGCGGCCGACGGCGTCACGGTTCGCCTTGTGCACCAAGGCCTTTCCGACGAGCAGGCCAAGGGCCACCATGAGGGCTGGCAGCACTTCCTGCAGCGCCTGCGCGCCGTGACGACCACCGGCGACGCCGGCCCCGACGAGTTCTCGGCGCTGAGCGAGCCGGAGCCGCTGGCCGCGGCCGAGGCGTCGCTGGCCGTCTGCCTCCGCGTGTTGCGGACCCTGGGCGCCGATCACGGCAGCGCGCAGACGCCGTGCAAGGAGTTCACCGTGGACGACCTGCTCGGCCACCTGATGGGCTCCCTCGACGGCCTCACCAGCGCCGCCGGTGGGTCGTTCGAGGCCGTCGACGGCACGCCGGAGGAGCGCGTTGCCGACGGTGGCCTGCGGGCGATCGAGGCCTGGCGGGCGCGGGGCCTCGACGGCGATGTGCGGCTCGCCGGCATCGACCTGCCGGCCGAGCTGGCCGCGGGCATCCTCTCCATCGAATTTCTCGTGCACGCCTGGGATTTCGCCGCCGCCGCGGGCGTGGACGTCACCGCCGACGACAAGCTCAGCGCGTACGTGCTCGAACTGTCGCGGAAGATCATCGCGCCGGAGCTGCGGGACGGCGTGACCTTCGCCGCCGAGGTGCGGGTCGGCCCGGACGCGGGCACCCTCGAGAGGCTGATCGCCTTCACCGGGAGGGCCGCCTGAGATGCGACACACGAACCTGACCGAGTCCGACGAGTACCTGGCCGCCCGCGAAGAGCTGCGGCTGGCCGAGATCGAGCTGATGCGGCACCGCGAACGCGTGGCCCAGCAGCGCCGCGACCTGCCGCCGGGGCCGGTGCTGCCGAACTACGTCTTCCGTGACGGGGACGGGGAAGTGACGTTCGACGAGCTCGTCACCGACCGGCCGCTGATCGTCTATCACCTGATGTACGGCAAGAAGCAGACTTCGCCCTGCCCGATGTGCACGATGTGGATCGACGGCTTCAACGGCGTCGCCCAGCACATCGCCCGCAACGTCGACTTCGCCGTGGTCGCCGCGGCCGAGCCGGACGACCTGCTGCGCTACGGCCGTGACCGCGGCTGGGACCAGCTGCGGCTGCTCTCGGCCGGCGACAGCACGTTCAAGCTCGACCTGCGCAGCGAGGACGAGGACGGCAACCAGGACTCCACGGTCTCGGTGTTCGCCCGCGACGCCGACGGCGCGATCCGCCATCACTACACCGCGCATCCGCGCATGGGCGAGGACATCCAGGAGCGCGGCATCGACCTGCTGGCCCCGGTCTGGCACCTGCTGGACCTGTCGCCGGCCGGCCGGGGCGACTGGTACGCGGGGCTCGACTACGGTCGTCTCGTCAGTGGGAGCCGAACCTGAGACGAGGGCACGCGCGGTGAGCAATCCGGTGCGGTGGGGAATCATGGGCACGGGCGGGATCGCGGAGACGTTCGCGACTGACCTGAAGCTGACCGACTCCGGCACGGTGGCCGCCGTCGGCTCCCGCAGCCAGGCCGGCGCCGACAAGTTCGCCGACCGGCTCGGCGTCGAACGTCGCCACGCCAGCTACGAGGACCTGGCCGACGATCCCGAGATCGACGCCGTCTACGTGGCCACGCCGCACCCCATGCACCACGGCAACGCCTTGCTCGCCCTGCGCGCGGGCAAGGCGACCCTGGTGGAGAAGCCGTTCACCATGAACGCCGCCGAAGCCCGTGAGCTGGTGCAGGTGGCGCGGGACAACAACGTCTTCCTGATGGAGGCGATGTGGACCCGGTTCCTGCCGCACATCCACCGCGTCCGTGAGCTGATCGGCGGTGTCGGCGACATCGTCACCGTGACCGCCGACCACGGGCAGTGGTTCGCCGAGGACGCCGAGCACCGGCTGTTCGCGCCGGCCCTGGGCGGCGGCGCGCTGCTGGACCTCGGCGTCTACGTGGTGTCGTTCGCGTCCATGGTGCTCGGCGCGCCCAGCAAGATCGTGTCGATGGTCGACTCGGCCTTCACCGGCGTCGACGGCCAGACCTCGATGATCTTCGGCTACGACAGCGGGGCGCAGGCCGTGCTGACCTGCACGCTGCGGGCCAAGAGCCCGGTCCGGGCGGTCATCGTCGGCACCGAGGCCCGCATCGAGATCGACAGCGACTTCTACGCCCCGACCACGGTCACCCTCGTGCCGCGGGTCGGCGAGCCGACGGTGTTCGCCTTCGAGGACGCCGGCCGTGGGCTGCGGCACCAGGCCGACGAGGTGGCCCGCCGACTGGCCGCCGGCGACACCGAGAGCCCCCTGATGCCCCTCGACGAGACCATCTCGATCATGGCCACCATGGACACCGTCCTGGCCCAGTCTTAACGCCACATGTGGTCCACATTCGACTCCAGGAGTCGAATGTGGACCACATGTGGGGAATCAGGAGCCGCCGAGGACCAGGGCGGCGGCGGTGGCGATGGCCCACACCAGCATGGCCAGGCCGGTGTCCCGCAGCACCGGGATGAGCGCCTTGCCGGTGGCGCCCTTGATCATCTTGCGGGCGCTGCCGACCAGCAGCGGCAGCGCCAGGAAGCCCAGCAGCAGGTAGCCGTCGCGGAAGCTGCCGACGATGCTGACCAGGAACGGCACCACGATCAGGGCCAGGTACAGGTTGCGGGTGTCCTGGTCGCCGATCAGCACGGCCAGCGTGCGCTTGCCGGACTCGGTGTCGGTGGGGATGTCCCGCAGGTTGTTGGCCACCAGCACCGCGCTGGAGAAGCAGCCGATGGCCACCGCCCCGCCGATGCCGTAGCCGCTGAACTGGCCGGCCTGCACGTACAGCGTGCCCAGCACCGCGACCAGGCCGAAGCAGATGAACACGGCCACCTCGCCCAGGCCGGCGTAGCCGTACGGGCGCTTGCCGCCGGTGTAGAACCAGGCCGCCGCGATACACAGCGCGCCCACCGCGATCAGCCAGTACGAGCCGCTCAGCACCGTCACGACCAGGCCCGCGACCGCCGCGACGCCGAAGCACACGAACGCCGCCAGGCGCACCGTCTGCGGCTTGGCGACCTTCGAGCCGACCAGCCGCAGCGGGCCGACCCGCACGTCGTCGGTGCCGCGGACGCCGTCGGAGTAGTCGTTGGCGAAGTTCACGCCGATGATCAGCGCCAGCGCCACCACCAGCGTGAGCACGCCGCGCGTCGGGTCGAACCCGCCCAGCGCGAACGCGGCGCCGTTGCCCACCAGCACCGGGGCGATGGCGTTGGGCAGGGTGCGCGGTCGGGCACCCTCGATCCACTGTGCGACCGTGGCCATGCCGCCATCTTCCGACACGGCCACGGTCGCCCGTCAACCAGGGGTTACGTCCAGAGGTAGGTCACGGTCACCCAGGCGTTGTCGGTGAGCTTGAGGCCGTCCAGGAAGGTGCCGTCGGCCAGGTCGATGCCGGCCGGGTTGGACACCTTGCGGCCGAACTGGTCCTTACCGCCGTTGTAGCCGCTCTGGTACGCCGCCTGGGCCTCCGGCTTGCCCTGTGGCAGGTTCTTCCAGGACTGCCGGGTGGCGCTCGGGTTCCAGTAGTCGTCCTTGGTGTTCCACGGGCCGACGTCCCACACCGGGGCCGTCTCGCAGCGGCCGTTGGCCGCGCACACCTTCACCTGGTAGGTCTTCTTGCCGTTGGGGGACAACGCTTTCCCGGACGGCAGGGCGACGAAGTGGTCGTGCGAGGCGATCTTGTGCCCGTTGGCGGTGGTGCCCCCGACCAGACCCTCCCTGGTCGCGAACACCTTGTACGAGCGGGCCGCCTGCGGCTGGACGGCAGCTGGGGCCATCGAGGTGCCGGCGGACAGCGTCAGCCGGCGGGCCTGCGGTCCGGTGGCGCCGGTCGGGGCGGTCAGCATCATGCGGACCTGGACGGTCGCGCTGGCCTCCGGCAGCACCGCCGGCGCGTCCGGGGTGGCCTCCGTCCACTCGGTCCACTGCCCGTCGGCTCGAAGTCCGCGGACGTCCACCGCCAGCTCCGA
Source organism: Kutzneria sp. CA-103260 (assembly GCF_018263855.1). Lineage (GTDB taxonomy): Bacteria > Actinomycetota > Actinomycetes > Mycobacteriales > Pseudonocardiaceae > Kutzneria. Next base: position 9,327,889 of record NZ_CP073318.1, read on the forward strand.
ATCGGCCGGCACACTGCCGTCCACAGTGGCCGACACCGTGTTGGCCTTGGCCGGCAGCTGGTGGGGATCGAACATGATGATCCCCGTCTCCAGGTCCAGCTGGTCGGTGGCGGCGTGCGCCGGGCCGCCGGCCAGGCGGACCACGCCGTCGGCGTTGGCGATGTTGCTGTTGTCCTCGTTGTGCGACGCCAGGTCGGCGGTCCAGGTGGTGGTCGCAGCCGTGGCCGGGGCGGCCACCGTCAGGGGCAGGACGGTGGCCGCCGCCAGTAGCAGCGCCGCGTGCAGGGGTGTGTTTCGCATGCCCGGTAGCGAAACGACGGTTTCGTGACTACTCAACACGATATGGCAATGTGCCCGTGAATTGCTCACCTTGCCGTCGCGGCGGACCGCCGGTCGGCCGAGTGCCCAGGGCGACGGCGGCTCGGTTCTCAGCTCGGGCGAGAGCTCCTCGCGGAGCCGCCGAGCGCCTTTCTGACGGCCGCCCGATCCACCTTGCCCGGCCCGAGCAGTGGCAGCGCCGGCACGAACCGAATCAGCTTGGGCGCAGCCGCCCGCCCGGCGGCGGCCCGCACGGCCTCGCGCAGTTCTTCCTCGCTCGGCGCGAGCTCGGTGACCACGGCCGCCGCCACGACCTGGCCCCACTCCGGGTCCGGCAGCCCGACCACGCAGGCGTCGGTGATGCCGTCGACCGCGGTCAGGGCCCGCTCCACCAACAGCGGAGCCACCTTCACGCCGCCGGTGTTGATCACGTCGTCGAGCCGGCCGATGACCTCCAGCCGGCCGTCGTCGAGCCGGCGGCCCAGGTCGCTGGTCTGGAACCAGCCGTCCACGAACGGCGACTCGCCGTCGAAGTTGCGGTACCCGTCGGCCAGCATCGGACCCCGGATGTCGATCCGGCCGTCGCTGAGCCGGATCTCCACGCCGTCCAGCGGCACGCCGTCGTACACGCAGCCGCTGGCCGTCTCGCTCATGCCGTACGAGGGGATGGCGTTGACGCCCTCGTCCCGGCAGCGCTGCCGCAGGGCCTCGGGCATGGCCGCGCCGCCCATCACGATGGCGTCGAAGCCGCGCAGCGCCGCCAGCGCGTCGCCGCTCATCAGCCGGCCCAGCTGGGTCGGCACCAGGGCCGTGTAGTGCCGCCCTGGTGCCTCCAGTGCCGTGAAGGCCGCCTTGGTGAAGTTCTCCGCACGGAAACCCTCGGTCAGGTCGGCCACCACCGGTTCGTTGCCCGCGAGCAGCGAGCGGATCAGCACCTGCAGGCCGCCGATGTACCGGGCCGACATCGCCAGCAGCCAGGTGCCCGGCCCGCCGAGCCGGGCGTGGGTGGCCATGGCGGACGCCTTGACGGCCTCAGACGCCAGCAATGCGCCCTTCGGCGCGCCGGTCGACCCGGAGGTGCCGATCACCAGCGCGATCCGGTCGGCCACGGGCCGGTCCACGCCCAGCGCCGCCGGCAGATCCGGCTCCTGGTCGGTGACCGGCAGCAGCGCCGGGCCGTCGCCGGCCAGCGCCGCCGCCAGCGTCGGCAGCAGCGCGAGCACCTCGGCTGGCCGGGTCGGGACGGGCAGCGCCCGCAGCTCGCGGCTCATCGTCAGAAGTAGCGCGGGTAGTCGGACCAGTCCGGGTCGCGCTTCTCCAGGAAGGCGTTGCGGCCCTCGACCGCCTCGTCGGTCATGTAGGCCAGCCGGGTCGTCTCGCCGGCGAAGATCTGCTGGCCGACCAGGCCGTCGTCGATCAGGTTGAAGGCGTACTTGAGCATGCGCTGCGCGGTCGGCGACTTGCCGTTGACCTCGCGGGCCCACTCCAGCGCGGTGGCCTCCAGATCCTCGTGCGGCACCACGGCGTTGACCGCGCCCATCTGGTGGGCCTGCTCGGCGGTGTAGGACCGGCCGAGGAAGAAGATCTCGCGGGCGAACTTCTGGCCGGTCTGGCGGGCCAGGTAGGCCGAGCCGTAGCCGCCGTCGAAGCTGCCCACGTCGGCGTCGGTCTGCTTGAAGCGGGCGTGCTCGGCGCTGGCCAGCGTGAGATCGCACACCACGTGCAGGCTGTGCCCGCCGCCGGCGGCCCAGCCCGGCACCACCGCGATGACCACCTTGGGCATGAACCGGATCAGCCGCTGGCACTCCAGGATGTGCAGCCGGCCGGCCCGGGCCCTGTCGACCGTGTCCGCGGTGTCGCCGCTGGCGTACTGGTAGCCGTCGCGGCCGCGGATGCGCTGGTCGCCGCCGGAGCAGAAGGCCCAGCCGCCGTCCTTCGGGGACGGTCCGTTGCCGGTCAGCAGCACGCAGCCGACGTCCGCGGACATCCGGGCGTGGTCCAGGGCGAGGTAGAGCTCGTCCACGGTGTGCGGGCGGAAGGCGTTGCGCACCTCGGGCCGGTTGAAGGCGATGCGCACCGTTCCCTGGTCCACCGCCCGGTGGTAGGTGATGTCGGTGAACTCGAAGCCCTCGACGGCGCGCCACGCGGTCGGGTCGAACAAGTCGGACACGTGTTCATCAGGCACGCCTGGGAGAATAGGCCGGTGAACCCGTCCACCGCGCAGGCCCGTGTCCTGGTCGACGAACTCGTGCGTCACGACGTGCGGCAGGTTGTGCTGTGTCCTGGATCACGCAATGCCGCACTGGCGATGGCCCTGCACCGGGCTTCCGTGGCCGGACAGCTTGTGTTGCACGTCCGAATCGACGAGCGGTCGGCCGCCTTCTTCGCGCTCGGCCTGGTCCGGGGCAGCGGCCGGCCGGTGGCCGTCGTCTGCACGTCCGGGACGGCCGTGGCCAACCTGCACCCAGCGATGCTGGAGGCCGCGCACAGCCACCTGCCGCTGATCGCCCTCACCGCCGACCGTCCGGTCGAGCTGGTCGGCTCAGGGGCCAGTCAGACCACCGTGCAGCACGGGATTTTCGGCGCCCTGGTCTCCACTGTGGACTTCCCGATGGCCGAGCGCCGGGCCGGTCAGAACGCCGTGTGGCGGGGCATGGTCGGCCGGTCGCTGCGGGCCGATGGGCCGGTGCACCTCAACGTGCCGTTCCGGGAGCCGCTGGTGCCCGACGACGGCGACGACTGGCCCGAGGACCTTGCCGGGCGGGACGGCGGCCGCCCGTGGACGGTGGTCGCCCAGATCGCGGAAAGCCGTTCCGGGGCAACGGAAATCGGGCACCTCGGCGAGCGCACCCTGGTCGTCGTCGGCGATGCCCCGCCCTCGGTCGCCCGGGCCACGGCCGCTTTCGCGGCCGCCGCCGGCTGGCCGGTGATCGTCGAGCCGCTGGGCTTCGCCGCCGGGGACACCGTCGCCACCGGCTCGCTCATGCTGGCCGCCGGTCTGCCTTCCGCGCTGCGGCCCGAGTCGCTGCTGGTCGTCGGGCATCCGTCGCTGAGCCGCGGCGTGCAACGGGTCATTCGCGAAACCCCGGTCGTGCACGTGATTTCCGAACATCCACAGTGGACTGATCCGCAACACCAGGCTGACTTCGTCACCGGTCCGCTGGCTGTTGAGCCGCCGAGTTTCGGTGACGCGTGGCTGTCCCGGTGGCAGGACGCCGACGTGAGCGTCAAGTCCGCTGTGGACAAGTTCCTGGCTGACGAGCCGTGGCCGACCGGCCTGCACGTCGCCCAGCTCCTGTTGGACGCTTTGCCATACGGGGCAACGCTCTTCCTCGGCTCGTCCAACCCCGTCCGGGACGTCGACCTGGTCGCGCCGCACCGGTCCGATCTTCGGATGCTGGCCAACCGAGGCCTGGCCGGCATCGACGGCACCCTGTCCTGCGCCGTCGGCGCGAGCCTCGACACCGAACACGGTTACGCCCTGGTCGGCGACCTGACGTTCCTGCACGACATCAACGGTTTGCTGATCGGCCCCGGCGAACTTCGGCCCAACCTGGCCATTGTCGTGCTCAACGACGACGGTGGCGGCATCTTCTCGTTGCTGGAGCAGGGATCCCCCGAGCACGCCGACTCATTCGAACGCGTTTTCGGCACCCCACACGGCGCCGACCTGGGCGCGCTGTGCGCCGGCTACGGCGTGCCGCACACGCTCGTGCGGGACGCCGCCGCATTCCGAGCGGCCCTCGCTCCGGCCGACGGGATCCGGATCGTCGAGGTCCGTGCCGACCGCACCCGGTTGCGGGATCTGCACTCGCGGCTGCGCAGTGTAGTCGCCGAGGCGTGGTGATCTCGTTCCGTAGGAACCTACTAACGTTGGGTAGTGCCGTTCCGGTGACTCTCCTAGGTTCGGGCCCTAGGCCTGATTGGGGAGGTTTGCCTTGAGATCCACCGCTCTTGTCGCGCTGGCCACCACGGTCGCCGGACTGCTGCTGGCCGGCACCGCGGCCGCCGGCACCGGTACCGCCGGCGGCCAGACCGTCGGCGACCCGTACTACCCCACCGACGGCAACACCGGTTACGACGTCGGCCACTACGACTTACGCCTGCAGTACCAGCCGTCCACCGACAAGCTCAGCGGCACCGCGACCATTCTGGCTACCGCCACCCAGGACCTGTCACAGTTCTCGTTCGACTTCGGCCTGCACACCGATTCCGTGCTGGTCAACAACTTCCCGGCCACCTACAGCAGCACCGGGTCCAAGCTGGTGGTCACGCCGGCCGCCACCCTGCCCAAGGGCAGCCCCATCACCGTGGTCGTGCAGTACGACGGGATTCCGTCGCAGGTGACCATCAACGGCGAGAAGGACTGGCTGCGCACCCCCGACGGCGCGCAGGCCGTGCAGGAGCCGCACATCGCCGCGTTCTGGTATCCGGCCAACGACCACCCCACCGACAAGGCCACCTACGACGTGTCCGTGGCCGTGCCCGACGGCACCCAGGTCGTGTCCAACGGCGTGCTGGTCAGCTCCAGCAGCAAGCTCGGGCAGACCCGGTGGAACTGGCGCAGCACCAAGCCGCAGGCCACCTACCTGACGTTCATCGCCATCGGCAAGTACGACATCCGCCAGGCCACCGGCCCCGACGGCGAGCCCGTCTTCACCGCCTACGGCGCGAACATCGGCGCCAACCACGATGCCGCCGTCGCCAGCGTCGAACGCACCCCCGAGGTGCTGGCCTGGGAGTCCACCCTGTTCGGGGCCTTCCCGTTCGAGGCTCAGGGCGGTGTCGTGCCGTCCGTCGACTTCGGCTTCGCCCTGGAGAACCAGACCCGGCCCGTCTACACGCCCCGGTTCTTCCGGGCTGGCGACAACATGTCGGTGATCGTGCACGAGAACGCCCACCAGTGGTTCGGCGACGCCGTTTCCGTGCACCGGTGGAGCGACATCTGGCTCAACGAGGGCTTCGCCAGCTACGCCGAGTGGCTGTGGTCGGAGAAGCAGGGCGAGGGCACCGCCCAGCAGCTGTTCGACTACTACTACAACTCCGTGCCGGCGTCCGACCCCCAGTGGTCCGTTCTCCCCGGCGACCCCGGCCCCGACAACCAGTTCAGCGACTTCGCCGTCTACACCCGCGGCGCCCTGGCCCTGCACGCCCTGCGCACCGCCGTCGGCGACGACAGCTTCTTCGCCATCCTCAAGGCCTGGGTCTCCGCCCGGAAGTACAGCGACGGCACCATCGACCAGTTCATCGGCGTCGCCGAGAAGGTGTCCGGCAAGCCCCTGCACGACCTGTTCCAGCAGTGGCTGTTCACCCCCTCCCGGCCCGCCCTGCCCGCCTCGGTGGCCGCCGCCCACGTCGCTGCGACGACCCCCAAGTCCGTCGCCGAGATCGACCGCACCAACGCCCTGCTCGCCCAGCACTGAGCAGCCTGCGGCGCCCGCCCGGACGTCGGTCCCGGGCGGGCGCCGCTCCATCCACCGGTTATCCACAGCTTGCGGAGTTGTCCACACAGTTATCCACAGGCTTACCCACAATCTGATCCACAACGGCCACCCGTGGATACGATGGGCTCGGGGCGGCCACCCCGGGAGTGGTGGGGGTTGTGGTTCGCCCGACGCGTGGTCGAATTGGCGAGCCCGGGTTGGTGTTTCCCTCTCGGAGGGCCCGGACCAGGACGGTGTTCGTCTGGCACTGTCGAAGATGTGATCTTCACGAAGATGCTGGTCACGCTGGCGATGACGGCCGGCCTGACCACGGGGGGAATGTCGGATACGGCGCAGTGGCAGGGATGTCCGGGCGGGCTGCCCGCGCCGCTGGAATGCACGTCGGTGCAAGTGCCCATGGACTACGGAAATCCCGGCGGGTCCAAGATCAGCATCGAGGTCTCCAGGGTCAAGGCCACGGGCCGGCGCCGGGGCGCGCTGATGATGAACCCGGGCGGGCCGGGTTCACCGGGCATCCAGATGCCGTTGCAGATGGCGCAATCGCTGCCGAAGAGCGTGACGGACGAGTACGACCTGATCGGCTTCGATCCCCGAGGCACGGGCCGGAGCGCGCCGGTCGACTGCGGCTTCACGCCGGGGCAGATCGACCTGGGGGCGATGGGCGGCTACCCGTCACCGGACGGCTCGATCGCGGCGAGCGTGGACCACGCGCGGACGGTGGCCCAGCGGTGCGTCCAGGACTCCGGCCCGGACCTGCCGTACATCACGACGAACAACACGGCCCGGGACATGGACCGGATCCGAGCGGCGCTCGGTGAGCAGCAGATCTCCTACTACGGCACGTCGTACGGCACCTATCTCGGCGCGGTCTACTCGACGATGTTCCCGCAGCGGTCGGACCGGATCGTGCTGGACAGCGTGAACACCCCGAACGACCTGTGGCGCGGCACGTTCCTGAACTTCGGCCAGGGCATGGCGGACCGTTTCCCGGACTTCGCGAGCTGGGCGGCGGCGCAGGATGCGGCCCTACACCTCGGCGCGACACCGGACGCGGTCCGGGCCACCTACCTGGGGCTCGCGGCCCAGCTGGACCAGACGCCGCTGCCGACCAAGGCCGGTCCGGTGTCCGGCAACACCTTCCGCGAACAGACCCGCGAATACCTCTACAACACGGTCACCTTCCCGGACCTCGCGCAGCTGTGGCAGGCGGTCAAGACCGGCGACGCCGACGCGGTGCAGATCAACCCGTCGCTCCAGGTGATCCTGTCCGGCGCCACGGCGATCTGGTGCAACGACGCGGAGTGGCCCCGGAACATCGCCGCCTACCAGCGGGACGTGCTCCGCAACCGGCAGCAGTACCCGCTCACCGCCGGTATGCCGGCGGGCATCGAGCCGTGCGCGTTCTGGCCGTACCGGCCGGCCGAACCGGTCACCAGGATCACCGATCACGGCCCGTCGAACATCCTGCTGGCGCAGAACGAGCGCGACCCGGCGACGCCGCTGCGAGGGGCGTTGGAGATGCGCAAGGCCCTCGGCAGTCGAGCCCGGATGGTGACGGCGAACGCCGGCGGCCACGGGGCCTACCGGATGACGGGAAACGCCTGCCTGGACGGCGTCGTCACGGCGTTCCTGACCGACGGGACCCGGCCGGACAACGACGTGCGCTGCTAGTCGGCCCGCTCGAGGGCGTCCCGGATCGGGATCATCTTCGCGGCGGCCTCGGCCACCTCGGTGTCGGGATCGGAGTCGGGCACGAGGCCGCCGCCGGCGAACAGCCGCACCGTCGAGCCGGAGACCTCGGCACACCGCAGGGCGATGCCGACCTCGCCGTCGCCGTTGGCGTCGACCCAGCCGACGGGCCCGGCGTAGCGGCCGCGGTCCATGCCCTCGAGCTCGGTGATCGTGGCGACAGCCTTGGCCCGCGGGGTGCCGCCGACGGCGGCGGTGGGGTGCACGGCACCGGCCAGCCGCAACAGCGAGGACTCGCCCGCGAGCTCGCCGGCGACGTCGCTGGCCAGGTGCATGACGTTGGGCAGCCGCAGCACGTGCGGCCGCGGCGACACCGACATCGCCGAGCAGAACGGCCGCAGCTCCTCGGCCAGCGACTCGACGGCGTAGGTGTGCTCGCCCTGGTTCTTGGCCGAGGCCAGCAGCTCCTGGGCCAGCTCGTCGGCGTCCACGCCGGCGTGCGGCCACATGGTGCCGGCCAGCACCCGCGAGTAGACCCGTGAGTCCTGCCGCCGCATCAGCATCTCCGGGGTGGCCCCGACCAGGCCGTCCACCGAGAAGACCCAGCAGCTCGGATACTTCGAGGCCAGCCCGTGCAGCAGGAACCGGGGGTCGACGTCCTCGTCGGTGCTGGCGATCAGGTCGTGCGCCAGCACCACCTTGGCCAGCTCGCCGGCCCGCATCCGCTTGACCGCCTGGGCCACCGCGTCCCGGTATTCGGTGACGGGCAGCTCGCCCTCGGAGTACGCGATCGTGGTCGGCTTGCGCACCGGCTCGACCTGGTGCACCTCGGCCGGCTCGCCGATCTCCGTCACCCACGTGATGCCGTCCCGCCGGCCGACCAGCACCCGCGGCACGACCAGCACCGACGAGCCGGGGTCGTCGGCGAACGCCATGCTGACGAACGCGACCGGTCCGGAACCGGGCAGTCCGACCTCGTCCACGCAGTCGATGCCGGCCGAGTACTCCCGCCACCAGCGGTCGGCCTGCTCGAACCGGTCCGCCCCGGACGGCTCGAACCGAGCGGCCTCGCCCCAGCCGACCAGCCCCTCGCCCCGCATCACCCAGGCGAGCGCACCCTCTGCGGACGGCAGCAGCCGAAGCAGGTCCTCGTCGGTCGCAACCACCCGGCTGCGGGCCTGGAGACCGGTGGCGCGGGCATTCGGAGCGGTCATCACGCCTCCGAGCGTAGAGCGCACTCCACCGGAACGTGACTCCGAGCAGGCCTACACTCGGGCGCTGTGGTGGAGAACGCAGTCGTGACCCGACCGGGTGAGCCGGCCGAGCCGCAGCGGTCACGCTGGGCGTTCCTCGGCCTGGACAAGCTCGCGCCGCGCCGCCGCGTCTGGCTGATTGCCGTGGTCACGGCGGCAGTGCTGATCACCGCGATGAGCCTGCTGCTGATCGCCGGGGCCTGGCGGGACGACCGGGCGATCGAATCGAATCTCGGCCACACCGACGCCGACGTGCTCTACGCGGGCTTCGACCGCACGGTGGTGAGGTTCACAACTCCCGACGGGGGGAGCCACAGCCCGCCGCTGGGCGTGCTCTACCCGCAGGACCTCCAGGCCGGGCAGCGGGTGCAGGTCGAGTACGACACCACGGACCCGGACGACCTGGTCCGCGTGGCCGGGCGGGACTACCGCCTGACCTTCCTGCCGTTCGGGATGCTGGTCGGCATCACATGGGCAGTCGCGGCGGGACTGATCTGGTGGCTGCGACGTCCAAGGACTCCTGCCACCACGTGAGCACCTCGTCGGCCACGCCCGGGGCCGCGACCAGCAGGCCGTCCAGCGGCAGCGGATCGCCGGAGCCGCGCCGGTCCAGCACCACCGCGCCGGACTCCACGGCCAGCGCGACCGCGCCGGCCACGTCCCACTCGTGATAGCTGTGCAGCACGGCCGCGGCGGCATGGCCCAGTGCCACCTGGGCCACCGACAGCGCGGCCGAGCCGAGCACCCGCACGCCGGCCCGGGCCTTGGCGGCGCGGGCGATGAAGCTGTCCATGCCCGGCCACGGGCCGGTCTTGGTCCACTCCGTGCACATCACGGCCCCGGCGACCTCGGTCTTGTCGACCAGCTTGACCGGCGTGCCGTTGGCCCGGGTGCCGCGGCCGCGGGCGGCGGCGTAGATCTGCGCCCGGTACGGGTCGGCCACCACGCCGACCACCGGGCCGTGCTCGTCGAGCAGCGCGAGGCTGTAGGCGCACCACGGGATGCCGGCCACGTAGTTGGTGGTGCCGTCGACCGGGTCCACCACCCAGCGGTAGGGCGCGGCGCTGATCTCCTCGTCGGCGCCGAAGGCGTCGCCGTGCACCGGAATGCCGGGGAACTCGCTGGCCAGCACCCGGCGGGTGTGGCGTTCCAGGGTGCGATCGGTGTCCGTGACCCAGTCGAACGGAGAGTCCTTGGACTCCGGCCGAGCGCCCCGGCCGGCGGTCGCCGTGATCACGTCGGAGGCGTCGTTGGCCAGGCGGCCGGCGACCTCCAGTGCCCGGGACAGCAGCCCGGGATCCACCGGCTGAATCGATCGGGAGGACAAGAGGGTCACGCCACCCGAGCGTGAACGCGCTCGGTGTCGCCGACGAGAATCAGAGGTGACGTCCCGGAGATCACCAGATCAAGTCTGCGGACCGCGGGGTCACGCGCCAATGGCTGACCTGAGGATTTCGGACAGCGTTCGCCATCCGGTCACCCTGCGTACGGGATGGACGCGGACGCTGGGCGGGTGCGCGTCGCGATCGTCACCGAGAGCTTCCTGCCGCAGGTCAACGGGGTGACCAACTCCGTGGTCCAGGTACTGGCGCACCTGCGCCGGTACGGTATCCAAAGCCTGGTCGTCGCGCCCGGGCCGGGCCCTGACCAGCACGAGGACACCCCGGTGGTGCGGCTGCCGGCCGTCGAGTTCCCGTTCGTCAGCTCCATGCCGGTCGGCCTGCCGACCCGCAAGGTGCTGACCGCGCTGGCCGACTTCAAGCCGGACCTCGTCCACCTGGCGTCACCCTTCGTGGTCGGCGCCCGTGGCCTGTCCGCCGCCCGCAAGCTCGGCCTGCCGACGATCGCCGTCTACCAGACCGACATCGCCGGCTTCGCCGGCTCGTACGGGCTCGGACTCGGCGCCCGGACCGCGTGGCGGTGGACCAAGCGGCTGCACTCGCTGGCCACGCGAACGCTTGCGCCGTCCACCTGGGCCGTGCGTGAGCTGCGGGAACGCGGCGTGCCGCGGGTGCACCGCTGGGGTCGGGGCGTGGACGTCGAGCGCTACGACCCGCGCAAGCGGGACCAGTCCCTGCACCGACGGTTGGCGCCCAACGGCGAGCTGCTGGTCGGTTTCGTCGGCCGGCTCGCGCCGGAGAAGCGCGTGGACCGGCTGTCCGCGCTGAACAACACCCCGGGCGTGCGGCTGGTCGTCGTCGGCGCCGGGCCGGACGAGCAGGTGCTGCGGGACAAGCTGCCCGGGGCCGCGTTCCTGGGCATGAAGACCGGCGAGGAGCTGGCCCGCGTGTACGCGAGCCTGGACGTCTTCGTGCACACCGGCCCGCACGAGACGTTCTGCCAGACCGTGCAGGAGGCGCTGGCCTCCGGCGTGCCGGCGATCGCGCCCGACGCCGGCGGGCCGTCCGACCTGATCGACGACGGCCGCACCGGCTTCCTGCTGCCGCCCTGGGCCGACGAGGAGTTCGCCGCCGGCCTGCGGCGAAGCATCGACCTGCTGCGCGACTGCGACACCAGGGCCGCCTTCGGTGCGGCCGCCCGGCGGGCCGTGCAGGCCAGGACCTGGCCCGCGGTCTGCGACGAGCTGCTCGGGCACTACGCCGAGCTGCTCGACCAGCCGGAGTCTCGGTGCGCGTAGTCCAGCTCGCCAATTTCTACGGACCACGATCTGGCGGACTGCGCACCGCGCTGCACCATCTCGGCGCCGGCTACGCGCTGCACGGGCACGAGGTGTTCCTCGTCGTCCCCGGCCGCCGCCCTTCGTGCGAAACGCTCGCGAGCGGCGTCAAGCGGATCACCCTCCGCGCGCCGGTAATACCTGGTACGGGCGGTTATCGGGCCGTCGACCCGTGGCGGGTGCACGCGCTGCTCGACCGGTTGCGGCCGGACCGGCTGGAGGTTTCCGACCGGCTCACGCTGCGGGGTATGGGGCACTGGGCCCGGGAGCGGGGCGTGCCCAGCGTCGTGATCTCGCACGAGCGGCTGGACCGGCTGCTGGAGCAGTTCCTGGTGCCGCACCGGCCGGCCGTGCGGGGCGCGGACTGGGCGAACCGGCGGATGGCCGCCAGCTACGACACCGTGGTCTGCACCACCGACTTCGCCCGCGAGGAGTTCGACCGCATCGGCGCCACCAACGTCCGTCGCGTCCCGCTGGGTGTCGACCTGCGGGAGTTCACCCCGCGCCGGCGCGACCGGGCCGTCCGCGACGACCTGGCCCGCGGGGCCGGGGCCCTCATGGTCCACTGCGGCCGGCTCTCGCCCGAGAAGCACGTGGAACGCAGCGTCGACACCGTCGCTGAGCTGCACGAATCCGGTTTCGACGTGCGGCTGGTCATCGCCGGCGACGGCCCCCGCCGGGAGGCCCTGGAACGCCGGGCCGCGGGCCTGCCGATCACGTTCCTCGGCTTCGTGTCGTCACGACCCCAGGTCGCCACCCTGCTCGCCTCGGCCGACGTCTCGCTGGCGCCCGGCCCGCACGAGACGTTCGGGCTGGCCGCGCTGGAGGCCCTCGCCTCCGGGACGCCCGTTGTCGTGTCCGCCTCTTCCGCACTGCGAGAGATCGTCGCCCCCGGCTGTGGCGCCGCCGTCGACGACCACGCCCCCGCGTTCGCCTCCGCCGTCACCTCCCTGCTCGCCGATCCCGAGGCCGACCGCCGGGCCGCCGCCCGGGCCCGGGCCGAGGAGTTCCCCTGGCCGGCCGCCGTCGACGGGATGCTGGCGGCGCTGCGGGCCAGGTGACATAGGCTCCGTCCATGTCGCGAGCCGGCTTGGACAAGAACCCGCGCGAGGTCGCCGAGATGTTCGACGGCGTGGCCAGGGGCTACGACCTGACGAACTCCGTCATGACGCTCGGGTTCGACCGGCGGTGGCGAGAGTGGACCAGGAAGGTGCTCGACGCCAAGGCCGGGGAGAAGATCCTCGACCTCGCCGCCGGCACCGCCGTGTCCACCGTCGAGTTCGCCAGCGCCGGCGCGTGGTGTGTGGCCGCCGACTTCTCCCTCGGCATGCTCCGCAGCGGCGCCCGCCGCTCCGTCCCCAAGATCGCCGCCGACGCCCTGCACCTGCCCTTCGCCGACGGCGTCTTCGACGCCGCCACCGTCTCCTTCGGCCTGCGCAACTTCCAGGGCACCGTCGACGCCCTCCGCGAGATGGCCCGCGTCGTCCGCCCCGGCGGCCGCCTCGTCATCTGTGAGCTGTCCAAGCCCACCTGGAAGCCCCTGCGCCAGCTCTACAGCAACGTCGCCCTCCGGGCCCTGCCCGTCATCGCCCGCCCCGTCGCCTCCAACTCCGACGCCTACACCTACCTCGCCGAGTCCATCCGTGACTGGCACGACCAGCACACCCTCGCCACGCTCATCGCCGAGGCCGGCTGGGAGGACGTCGCCTGGATGAACCTCACCGGCGGCATGGCCGCCCTCCACCGCGCCACCAAACCCGAGGCCTGACCCTTCCCCGGCTTAACCCCGGCCTCAGCTACGTGAGTGGCTCACTTTGACTCCCAGCAGCCACCCCCCGTCTACCTGAGTGGCTCACTTGACCTCGGAAGCCACCCAACCCACTCACATGCCCCGCGACGTGCGGTGTTTGCTGCATGTGGGTGGCTTAGATGGCTCCAGGAGTCAAGTGAGCCACTCGCGTGAAAACCATGGCAGTGGCTGGCTCCCCGGAGGTCAAGTGAGCCACTCACATGAAACCGCTAGCCGCGAGTCGCCCTGACGGGAGGGCGAGGGCGGGAGGCGGCGCTGGCGTGAGCGGCGGTGAGGTCACGGAGCACAGCGGCGGTGTCGTGCTGCAGTTGGGAGGGCACGGTGTGCACCACGACGACACCGGCGGCAGCCAAGGCTGAATGCTTCCGCATCGTTTGCGCGTATGACTCGGGCGCAAGATGGAACTCCAGCGAGTCGATCTCCCACCCCAGCCCCACGTCGTCCCACCAGGCGTCCAACACTCCGAGACTGTGACCGTCCGCTGTGTGCAGTGCGACATTCCAAGCCGGCTTCGGGAGGCCGCTACCGTGGACCAGGGACCGGGCCCACGCCTCGGCCGCTGACCGAACGCCATCGCTGACCTCCGCCATGACGCTCCGCACGATGGCGGTGCCACGAAGTCGGCGAACCACAAGCTCATGGGTCAGCGAGGCAGCCGTGCACAGCCCGCGTTGAACGCCGTCGGCGAGCATGGCTCTGACGACATCCAGCCGCTGCTCTCTCCGTGCCGCGTCGACAAGGGCCCGTTCCACGCTGACCAGTGGAAATCCATCGACCACGCAGGTGCGCCACGGTCGACGGGATCGCTCGACCACCATGAACGACTGGCTGGCCAAGGAGCGGGAATTGGCCACCAGCACGTGCACCGAATCATTGGGCGGAAGCCGTCGCACGCCGTGCCGGCGGGCTGCCTCGACACCGGTGAGAGCCGCACCTGGACCGGCACGCAGCAGCGCGGCTCGGACCATCTGGCGTCTGGTCGGCGAGCCGCCGGTCAAGAGATAGACGCCGGTCAGGAGTCGGGTCCAGCCGCCTCCCGGCCGGCACTTGTGCGACGGCAGCGCCTCGTGCACGCCGAGACGCACCAAGTCCGGCCAGGTGGCGACGGCGTCGGGGAACATGTCGGAGAGGGCGGCCAGGTCGCGTGTGCTGCGTCGGGTCACCTACTCCATGGTGGGCATGGATCGGGTCGGCACAACCACCCCGATGCCACCTGTGGACAACTCGGCGACAGGGGTGACGGATGTCCACAGTTAGACTCGGTTGGACCTGCAGTTGAGCCGATTCACGAGGGAGTCCGGCATGAGCACGCCCAGCCGAGGCCAGGCCGGCGACGACGCCGACGTGATCGTGGTGGGGGCCGGGCCTGCCGGTTCGACCGCGGCGACGTATCTGGCGCGGGCCGGGTTGGATGTGCTGCTGCTGGAGAAGAGCACGTTCCCGCGGGAGAAGGTGTGCGGGGACGGGCTGACGCCCCGCGGCGTGAAGCAGCTGATCGACCTGGGCATCGACACCCGGGAAGAAGCCGGCTGGCTGCACAACAAGGGTCTGCGGGTGATCGCCGGCAGGACGAAGCTGGATCTGCCCTGGCCGGAGCTGGCGAGCTTCCCGCCCTACGGCGTGGTGCGGCCGAGGCAGGACTTCGACGAGATGCTGGCCCGCAACGCGCAGAAGTCGGGGGCCCGGCTGCACGAGGGCGTCACCGTCACGGAGGCGATCCGGGACGAGCGCCGTGGCCGCATCAAGGGCGTGAAGTCCAAGGGCGGCAAGGAGTTCCGCGCCCCGGTGGTGCTGGCCTGCGACGGGGTCTCGGCCCGGCTGGCGCTGTCGATGGGCATCGAGAAGCGGGACGACCGCCCGATGGGGGTGGCGGTCCGCCGGTACTACAGGAGCCCCCGCACCCACGACGACTACCTGGAGTCGCACCTGGAGCTGTGGGACCGCACGGACCCAGCCAAGCCGGTGCTGATGCCGGGCTACGGCTGGATCTTCGGCATGGGCGACGGCACGGTCAACGTGGGCCTGGGCATCCTGTCCACCTCGAAGGCCTTCGGCAGCACGGACTACCGGGCCCTGATGAAGACCTGGCTGGACGGCACGCCGGAGGAGTGGGGCTTCCGCGACCAGAACGCGCTGGGCAAGGTCGGCGGCGCGGCCCTGCCGATGGGCTTCAACCGCACCCCGCACTACCGCGACGGCCTGCTGCTGGTCGGCGACGCGGGCGGCACGGTGAACCCGTTCAACGGCGAGGGCATCGGCTACGCCATGGAGTCGGCGAAGCTGGCGGCGGAGTGCGTGGTGCAGGCGATGGCCCGCCCGGAGGGCATGTCCCGGGAGCACGCCCTCTACGCCTACCCGACCCGCCTGCGCGAGGCGCTGGGCAGCTACTACCGGCTGGGCAACATCTTCTCCAAGCTGATCGGCAACCCGACCATCATGCGCACGGCGACCCGCTACGGCATGCCGCAGGCGACGCTGATGAAGCTGGTGCTGAAGCTGCTCGCGGGCCTGTACGACGAGAAGGACGGCGACGCCATGGACCGGGTGATCACGCTGGCCACCAGGCTCGCGCCGGCGGTCTGAGATGATGATCACACCTGGCCGAACCGGCCTGGTCGATCACGCTGGGTGATCGGACATCCACCCTGGTCGGAGCCCGGAAAAATCCCCTCGCACGAGGGGATTTTTCATTTTCCGGCCATTGTCCGGCAATTCTTGAAAACACCCGATCGGCGTAGTCGAACGTCACCCGACATGATCTTGAAGATGCCCGGTTGTCAACCCCCTGGGCGACCCCGGGGAGGGGGGCATACACTCGCCTCGCTTGTGAACTGGTTCACAAGCTTGTGAAGAATTTCACAAGGACGGCCAATGACGGCGGTCGGAGGTGCCGGTGAACGCGCAGGTCGGGGCGGTTGAGGTTAGGTCTGCCTTACCGAAGGTGCGGCGAACGTCACCCCTAGGGTTCCGTCACGAGGCCGGTGATCGGCCCCACACGGAGGAGACGAAAAGGTGCTGAACGTCGCTGAAGCCGCAGCGGCCCCCTCGGCTCTGGGGGCCTATGTCCCGCTGGTGTGCCTGTTCGTGCTGGCGGCCGCATTCGCGTTGTTCTCGGTGACGGCGGCGCCGTTCACCGGACCCCGCCGCTACAACCGGGCCAAGCTGGACGCCTACGAGTGCGGGATCGAACCCTCGCCGCAGCCGATCGTCGGCGGCGGCCGGATGCCGGTGGCGTACTACCTCACCGCGATGCTGTTCATCCTGTTCGACATCGAGATGGTCTTCCTCTACCCGTTCGCGGTGAACTCCGACGCCCTGGGGCTGTTCGGGGTCGTGGAGATCGTCCTGTTCATCGCAACCGTCGGGTTCGCCTACGCCTACGTGTGGCGCCGCGGCGGCCTGGACTGGAACTGACCTAGGGAGCGGCGAGATGGGTCTTGAGGAGAAGCTCCCCAACGGGATCCTGTTGGCCAGCGTGGAGAAGCTGGTCAACTGGACGCGCAAGTCGTCGCTGTGGCCGGCCACCTTCGGCCTGGCCTGCTGCGCGATCGAGATGATGACCACCGGCGCGCCCCGCTACGACCTGGCGCGCTTCGGCATGGAGGTCTTCCGGGCATCGCCCCGCCAGGCCGACCTGATGATCGTGGCCGGCCGGGTGACCAACAAGATGGCCCCGGTGCTGCGTCAGATCTACGACCAGATGCCGGAGCCGCGCTGGGTGCTGGCGATGGGCGTCTGCGCCTCGTCCGGCGGCATGTTCAACAACTACGCCGTGGTGCAGGGCGTCGACCACGTGGTCCCGGTCGACATGTACCTGCCGGGCTGCCCGCCCCGCCCCGAGATGCTCATCGACGCCATCCTCAAGATCCACCAGAAGATCATGGACGAGCCGCTCGGCGCCAAGCGGGCCGCGCAGCTGGTGGCCTCGGGCCACCGCACCGAGCTGGTGCCGTCCTCGGTCCACTACGGCAAGCCCGGCAGCAAGAAGTTCCAGGGCCCGGTGGACCCCAGCCATCGACACATGCTCACCGCCGGGGAGTGACGCGTTCCCGTGACTGACGACAAGCCCACCACCACTCCCGAGCCCGGCGGCGCGCACTCCAGCGCCGACCGCCCGGCCGGCGGACTCGAGCCGCAGGGATCGGAACCGGCCGCGCCGCTGGTGACCGGCCGGGCCCGCAAGGGCATGTTCCACATCTCCGGCTCCGGCGACACGTCCGGCTTCGGCGGCCTGCGGCTGCCGGCCCACGTGGCCGCGCCCAGCGAGCGGCCCTTCGGCGGCTGGTTCGACGAGGTCGCCGACGAGCTGCTGGCCGCGATCAACGACGCGGACCTGCCGGCCGACACGGTGCAGCAGATCACCGTGGACCGCGGCGAGATCACCTTCTACATCCAGCGCGAGCAGCTGCTGGACGTGGCCCGCATCGTGCGGGACGACCCGGCGCTGCGCTTCGAGCTGTGCAGCTCGGTGTCGGGCGTGGACTACGGCGCCGACGTGCCGCAGCGGCTGCACTCCGTCTACCACCTCACGTCGATGACCTACCGCCGCCGGATCCGGCTGGAGGTCTGCGTCGACGTGGACGACGCGCACATGCCCAGCGTGGTCGAGGTCTACCCGACCGCGGACTGGCACGAGCGCGAGGCCTGGGACATGTTCGGGATCGTCTACGACGGCCACCCCGCGCTGACCCGAATCCTGATGCCGGACGACTGGGACGGCCACCCGCAGCGCAAGGACTACCCGCTCGGCGGCATTCCGGTCGAGTACAAGGGCGCCGAGATCCCGCCGCCCGACCAGCGGAGGTCGTACTCATGAGCAGCACCGAAGAGGACATCTACGCGAGTTCTCGGGAAACCACCGAGGGCACGGTCTTCAACGTCTTCGGCGGTGACTGGGACGAGGTCGTCGAGGACGCGCTCGGCAACGAGCGCATCGTGATGAACCTCGGCCCCCAGCACCCGTCGACGCACGGCGTGCTGCGGCTGGTGCTGGAGCTGGAGGGCGAGACCGTCACCCAGGGCCGCACCGTCATCGGCTACCTGCACACCGGCATCGAGAAGAACGTCGAGTACCGGAACTGGACCCAGGGCGTCACCTTCGTGACGCGCATGGACTACCTGGCCCCGCTGTTCAACGAGGCCGCGTACTGCATGGCGGTCGAGAAGCTGCTGGGCGCCGAGATCCCGGAGCGGGCGCAGGTCGGCCGGGTGCTGCTGATGGAGATCAACCGCATCGGCTCGCACCTGGTGGCCCTGGCCACCGGCGGCATGGAGCTGGGCGCGCTGACCGGCATGACCGCCGGCTTCCGCGAGCGCGAGGAAGTCCTGCACCTGCTGGAGTTCCTCACCGGCCTGCGGATGAACCACGCGTTCATCCGGCCCGGCGGCCTGGCCCAGGACTTCCCGGCCGACGCGGTCGAGAAGATCACCGACTTCGTCAAGCTGATGAAGAAGCGGCTGCCCGACTACGACAAGCTGCTGACCGGCCAGCCGATCTGGAAGAACCGGCTGTCCGGCATCGGCGTGCTGCCGGTGGACGGCTGCCTGGCGCTGGGCATCACCGGCCCGATCCTGCGTTCGGCCGGCCTGGCCTGGGACATGCGCAAGGTCGAGCCGTACCTGGGCTACGAGACCTACGACTTCGAGGTGCCCACCTCGACCGACGCCGACTGCTACGCCCGCTATCTGCTGCGGGTGGAGGAGATCCACCAGTCGCTGCGGATCATCGAGCAGGCCCTCAAGCGGCTCAAGCCCGGCCCGGTCATGGTCGAGGACGCCAAGATCGCCTGGCCGGCCCAGCTGACCATCGGTCCGGACGGCATGGGCAACTCCCTGGAGCACGTCCGCAAGATCATGGGGCAGTCCATGGAGTCCCTGATCCACCACTTCAAGCTGGTCACCGAGGGCTTCGCGGTGCCGGCCGGGCAGGTGTACGTGCCGGTGGAGTCGCCGCGCGGCGAGCTCGGCTACCACGTCGTCTCCGACGGCGGCACCCGGCCGATGCGGGTGCACGTGCGGGAGCCAAGTTTCGTGAACCTCCAGGCGATGCCGGCGATGAGCGAGGGCGGCATGGTCGCCGACGTCATCGCCGCGGTGGCCTCGATCGACCCGGTGATGGGTGGGTGTGACCGGTGACCTCTGATCTCTCCGACGACCTGTTCGGCGCGGAGCTCGCGGACAAGGCCAAGGCGATCATCGCCAGGTACCCGCGGGCCCGCTCGGCGCTGCTGCCGATGCTGCACCTGGTGCAGTCGGTCGAGGGCTTCGTCAGCGTGGACGGCATCGAGTTCTGCGCCGACCAGCTGGACCTGACCACCGCCGAGGTGAGCGCGGTGGCCACCTTCTACACGATGTACAAGCGCAAGCCCTGCGGCGAGCACCTGGTCAGCGTGTGCACCAACACGCTGTGCGCGGCGCTGGGCGGCGACGACATCTACGACCGGCTCCGCAAAGCCCTGGGCACGGGCGGCAAGCCGCTGGGCCACGAGGAGACCTCCGGCGAGCCGGGCGAGCCCGGCTCGATCACGCTGGAGCACGCCGAGTGCCTGGCCGCCTGCGACCTCGGCCCGGTGCTCCAGGTCAACTACGAGTTCTACGACAACCAGACCCCGGAGTCGGCGCTCGACCTGGTCAAGCAGCTGCAGGCCGGCAAGAAGCCGGACCCCACCCGGGGCGCGCCGCTGACCGACTTCCGTCAGGTGGAGCTGCAGCTGGCCGGCTTCCTGGACGGCCGCGAGTCCGATGTGGACGGTCCGTCGGCCGCGCCGGAGACGGTGCGTGGAGCCCAGATCGCGCACGAGAAGGGGTGGACCGCGCCGGCGATGCCGGACTCGGTCTCCTTCCCCGCTCTGCCGGAGAAGAAGTGAGGGGGCGGCAGTGAGCAACGACGTCAAACCACTGACCCCGGTGCTGACCAAGCGGTGGCTGTCGCCGAGGTCGTGGACGATCCGGACCTACGAGCAGCTGGAGGGCTACACCGCCCTGCGCAAGGCGCTCAAGGCCCACCCGGACCAGCTCATCCAGCTGTGCAAGGACTCCGGGCTGCGCGGCCGCGGCGGCGCCGGCTTCCCGACCGGCATGAAGTGGGGCTTCATCCCGCAGGGCGACGGCAAGCCGCACTACCTCGTGATCAACGCCGACGAGGGCGAGCCGGGCACCTGCAAGGACATCCCGCTGATGATGGCCGACCCGCACTCGCTGGTCGAGGGCATCATCATCACCTCGTACGCGATCAGGGCCAACTTCGCCGCGGTCTACGTGCGCGGCGAGGCCCTGCACTGCATCCGCCGAATGCAGGCCGCGGTCCGCGAGGCCTACGAGGCGGGCTACCTGGGCAAGGACATCCTCGGCTCGGGCTTCGACCTGGACGTGGTGATCCACTCCGGCGCCGGCGCGTACATCTGCGGCGAGGAGACGGCGCTGCTGGACTCGCTGGAGGGCCTGCGCGGCCAGCCGCGGCTCAAGCCGCCGTTCCCGGCCACCTCGGGTCTCTACGAGTCGCCGACCGTGGTCAACAACGTGGAGACCATCGCCAGCGTGCCGTTCATCGTCAACGGCGGCTCGGACTGGTTCCGCACCATGGGCCGCGACCGCTCGCCCGGGCCGAAGATCTTCTCGCTGTCCGGCCACGTGACCAACCCGGGTCAGTACGAGGCCCCGATGGGCACCACGCTCCGCGAGCTGCTGGAGCTGGC
This sequence comes from Kutzneria sp. CA-103260, assembly GCF_018263855.1. Classification (GTDB taxonomy): domain Bacteria; phylum Actinomycetota; class Actinomycetes; order Mycobacteriales; family Pseudonocardiaceae; genus Kutzneria. The sequence continues at coordinate 9,348,774 of NZ_CP073318.1, forward strand.
CGGCGGCATGAAGGACGGCGTGCCGCTGAAGTTCTGGACGCCGGGCGGCAGCTCCACCCCGCTGTTCACGGCCGAGCACCTGGACGTGCCGCTGGACTTCGAGGGCGCGGCCGAGGCCGGCTCGATGCTGGGCACCACCGCGCTGCAGATATTCAACGAGACGGTGTCGGTGCCGTGGGCCGTGATGAAGTGGACCGAGTTCTACAAGCACGAGTCCTGCGGCAAGTGCACCCCGTGCCGGGAGGGCACCTACTGGCTGGTGCAGATCCTGCAGCGCATGGTGCGGGGCGAGGGCACGCCCACCGACATCGACACCCTGCTGGACATCTGCGACAACGTGCTGGGGCGCTCGTTCTGCGCGCTCGGTGACGGCGCGGTCAGCCCGATCCAGAGCGGCATCAAGTACTTCAAGGACGAGTTCCTGGCGCTGTGCGAGCAGAACGCGGCCAGCACCGGGAAGCACGCACTGGCAGGAGCGCACTGAGACATGACTGTCGCACCTGAAACTGTATCTATTTCTGGCTCCTCTTCCGAGCTGGTCGTTCCCGAGGGCCACGTCAAGCTCACCATCGACGGCCTGGAAGTGGTGGCTCCCAAGGGAGAGCTGCTGATCCGCACCGCCGAGCGGCTGGGCATCGAGATCCCGCGGTTCTGCGACCACCCGCTGCTGGACCCGGCCGGTGCCTGCCGGCAGTGCCTGGTCGAGGTGGAGATGGGCGGCCGGCCGATGCCGAAGCCGCAGGCCAGCTGCACCATGACCGTCGCCGACGGCATGGTGGTCAAGACCCAGCACACCTCGCCGGTGGCCGACAAGGCCCAGCAGGGCGTGATCGAGCTGCTGCTGATCAACCACCCGCTGGACTGCCCGATCTGCGACAAGGGCGGCGAGTGCCCGCTGCAGAACCAGGCGCTGGCCCACGGCCGCGCGGACTCCCGGTTCGTGGAGACCAAGCGGACCTTCCCCAAGCCGATCCCGATCTCCAGCCAGGTGCTGCTGGACCGGGAGCGCTGCGTGCTGTGCCAGCGCTGCACCCGGTTCTCCAAGCAGATCGCCGGCGACCCGTTCATCGAGCTGCTGGAGCGCGGCGCCGAGCAGCAGATCGGCATCGCCGAGGAGCAGCCGTTCCAGAGCTACTTCTCCGGCAACACCATCCAGATCTGCCCGGTCGGCGCGCTCACCAGCGCCGCCTACCGGTTCCGCTCCCGCCCGTTCGACCTGGTGTCCACGCCGAGCGTCTGCGAGCACTGCTCGTCCGGCTGCGCGCAGCGCACCGACTGGCGGCGCGGCAAGGTGACGCGCCGGCTGGCCGGCGACGACCCGGCCGTGAACGAGGAGTGGAACTGCGACAAGGGCCGGTTCGCCTTCCGCTACGCCGTGGCCACCGACCGCGTGCTGCGGCCGATGGTCCGGGACGCGGAGACCGGTGAGCTGGTCGAGGCCTCCTGGACCGACGCGCTGCGGGCGGCCGCCGAGGGCCTGGCCGCGGCCAGGGCCAACGGCGGCGCGGGTGTGCTGGCCGGCGGCCGGCTGACCGTCGAGGACGCCTACGCCTACGCCAAGTTCGCCCGGGTCGCCCTGGGCAGCAACGACGTGGACTTCCGGGCCCGGGCCCATTCCGCCGAGGAGCTGGACTTCCTGTCCTCGCACGTGGTGGGCACCTCCCCGGACAACGGCGGCGTGACCTACGCCGACCTGGAGAAGGCGCCGGCCGTGCTGTGCGTCGCCTTCGAGCCCGAGGAGGAGTCGCCGATCGTCTTCCTGCGGCTGCGCAAGGCAGCGCGCACCGGCAAGACGAAGGTGTTCCACCTGGGCCAGCACACGAGTGCTGCCATCGAGAAAACCAACGGCGTGCTGCTGCGCTGTGTTCCCGGCGGCGAGCCGGCGGCGATCGAGGGCCTGTTCTTCAACTCCACCACCGCGGAGGCGTTCGAGGCGCTGTCGGGCAGCGGGGCGGTGATCCTCGTCGGTGAGCGCGCCGCCGAGGTGCCGGGCCTGTTCTCGTCGGTGCTGCGGCTGGCGGAGCGCACCGGCGCCCGCGCTGCCTGGATCCCGCGGCGGGCCGGCGAGCGTGGCGCCCTGGAAGCCGGCGCGCTGCCGAACCTGTTGCCGGGCGGGCGCTTGGTCACCGACAAGGCGCAGCGGACCGAGGTCGAGCAGGCCTGGGGCTTGGAGGCCGGCGCGCTGCCGGCCGAGCCGGGCCGTGACACCGACGGCATGCTGGCCGCCGCGGCCGCCGGCGAGCTGGCCGGCCTGGTGGTCGGCGGCGTCGACCCGTACGACCTGGCCGACCCGGAGCTGGCGCTGCGGGCCCTCGACCAGGCCTTCGTGGTCAGCCTGGAGCTGCGGCCCAGCGCCGTCACCGAGCGGGCCGACGTGGTGCTGCCGATCGCGCCGTCATCGGAGAAGTCCGGCAGCTACCGCAACTGGGAGAACCGGGACCGGGCGTTCAGCACCACGCTGGACGGCACCGGCGCCCTGCCCGACTGCCGGGTGCTGGACACGCTGGCCGTGGAGATGGACGCGGACCTGTTCACGCAGACGCCCGCGGCCGCGGCGGCCAACCTGGCCCGCCTCGGCGAGCCGCGCACCAGCCGCCGGGCCGAGGCGCCCGCGGTGCCCGCCCCGCCGGCCCCCAAGCCGGGCGAGGGCGAGGTGTTGCTGGCCAGCTGGCGGCAGCTGATCGACAACGGCTCGCTGCAGGACGACGAGCCCAACCTGGCCGGTACGGCCCGCACCGCGGTGATCCGGGTGTCGCCGGCGACCGCCGACCGGCTCGGCGTCGTCGAGGGCCACGCGGCCACGGTGGTCACCGACCGGGGCAGCGTGACGCTGCCGGTCGAGCTGGCCGACCTGCCGGAGGACGTGGTGTGGCTGCCGGGCAACTCCGGCGGCTCCAGGCTGCGGCGGACTTTGGGCGTCGGGCACGGCGCCGCGGTGACCTTGCACGCTGGCGGAGGTGACGCATGAGGTATCTCGCATCCGCACCGAGCCCGAACACGGGCCAGTTGCTCGCGGGCGACCCGCTGTGGCTGGTGATCATCAAGACCCTGGCGATCTTCGTCTTCCTGGTCGTGATGACGCTGTTCATGATCTGGTTCGAGCGCCGGGTGGTGGCCCGGATGCAGCACCGGCCCGGTCCCAACCGGGTCGGCCCGGCCGGCCTGCTGCAATCCCTGGCCGACGGCCTGAAGCTGGCCTTCAAGGAGGACATCCGGCCGGTCCTGGCCGACAAGTGGGTGTTCTTCCTGGCCCCGGTGATCTCCGCGGTGCCGGCCTTCCTGGCCTTCTCGGTGATGCCGTTCGGCGGCGAGGTCAACATCTTCGGCTACGACACCGCGCTGCAGCTGGCCGACCTGCCGGTCGGCGTGCTGGTGGTGCTGGCCTGCTCGTCCATCGGCGTCTACGGCATCGTGCTGTCCGGCTGGTCCTCCGGCTCGCCCTACCCGCTGCTGGGCGCGCTGCGCTCGGCCGCGCAGGTGATCTCCTACGAGATCGCGATGGGCCTGTCCATCGTCGGCGTGATCCTGCTGTCGCACTCGCTGTCCACCGCCGAGATCGTCAACTCGCAGCAGGGCCTGTGGTACATCATCACGCTGCTGCCGAGCTTCCTGATCTACCTGATCTCCATGGTCGGCGAGACCAACCGAGCCCCCTTCGACCTGGCCGAGGCCGAGTCGGAGCTGGTCGGCGGCTTCCACACCGAGTACAGCTCGCTGAAGTTCGCGCTGTTCTTCCTGGCCGAGTACATCAACATGGTCACCGTCTCGGCCTTCGCCACCACGCTGTTCCTCGGCGGCTGGCACGCCCCGTGGGGCCTGGAGCTGATCGCCAACGGCTACCTGAACACCGGCTGGTGGGGCCCGCTCTGGTTCGTCGGCAAGATGATGGTGCTGCTGTTCGTCTTCGTGTGGCTGCGCGGCACGCTGCCCCGCATGCGCTACGACCAGTTCATGCGGCTGGGCTGGAAGGTGCTGGTCCCGGTCAGCCTGGTGTGGATCGTGCTGGTGGTCTGCATCCGCGCGCTGGCCGGCTCGCAGGCCGACAGCTTCGGCACGGTCGGCCGGATCGTGCTGATCGCCATCATCATCCTGGGCATCCTCGTGGTCGTCGCCCTGATCCCCGAACGCAAGCAGGCCTCCGACCCGGACCGGGTCATGGTCACCGGCAGCGGCTATCCGCTGCCCCCGCTGGACCTGAAGGTCCCGAAGGCGCCCAAGCGCCGCCAGGCCGTGGCCACCCCGGCCGCACCGCAAGAGCCCGCTGCCGTGGCGGCGTCGTCCACCCCGAAGGAGGCCAGCGATGGGGATTCTTGATCCCCTCAAGGGCTTCGGCGTCACCTTCTCGACGATGTTCAAGAAGGTCGTGACCGAGCAGTACCCGGAGGACTACCGGCCGACCGCCGCCCGCTACCACGGCCGGCACCAGCTCAACCGGCACCCGGACGGGCTGGAGAAGTGCGTCGGCTGCGAGCTGTGCGCCTGGGCCTGCCCGGCCGACGCGATCTTCGTGGAGGGCGGCGACAACACCGACGCGGCCCGCTACTCGCCCGGCGAGCGGTACGGCAAGGACTACCAGATCAACTACCTGCGGTGCATCGGCTGCGGCCTGTGCATCGAGGCCTGCCCGACCCGCTCGCTGACCATGACCAACTTCTACGAGTTGGCCGACGACGACCGGCAGCGCCTGATCTTCACCAAGGAAGACCTGATGGCGCCGCTGCTGGGCGGCATGGAGCAGCCGCCGCACCCGATGCGGCTGGGCGAGAACGAGCAGGACTACTACGTCAACGGTCCTGAGCTGGCCCGAGGGGAGGCGGCCAAGTGAGCGCGCTCGTGCAGTTCGTCATGCAACAGCAGCAGACCGCGCCGCCGCCACCGGACGTGATCACCGTCGGCGAGGCGGTGGGCTTCTGGATCCTCGGTCCGCTGGCCCTGCTCGGCGGCCTGGGCATGCTGTTCGCCCGCAACGCCGTGCACTCGGCGCTGTTCCTGGTGCTGACGATGCTCAGCCTGGGCGTGCTCTACATGCTGCAGCAGGCGCCGTTCCTGGGCTTCGTGCAGATCATCGTCTACACCGGCGCCGTGATGATGCTGTTCCTGTTCGTGCTGATGCTGGTCGGCCGGGACAGTTCCGACTCCGTGGTGGAAGTGCTGCGCGGGCAGCGGGTCATCGCCGCGATCTTCGGCATCGGCTTCGCCGGCGTCGTGGTGTCCGCGCTGGTGCGGGCGGTCAGCCAGGCCCCGTCGGTCGGGTTGGCCCAGGCCAACCAGGGCGGCAACCTGACCAACGTCGGCAAGCTGATCTTCACCGACTTCCTGTTCCCGTTCGAGCTGACCTCGGCGCTGCTGATCACCGCCGCGGTCGGCGCGATGGTGCTGGCCTTCGTCGGCAAGAGCAAGCAGGCCCGCAAGACCCAGCGCGAGCTGGTGATCGAGCGGTTCCGCGGCAACCGGCCCTCGCCGCTGCCCGGCCCTGGCGTGTTCGCCACCGCCAACTCGGTGGCCACCCCGGCGCTGCTGCCCGACGGCTCGGTCGCGCCGGAGTCGCTGTCCGAGCTGATCGAGGCCACCGAGTCCGAGGAGTTCGACCACGACCGGTCCGAGGTCGCCGGGACCGAGCACCACGCCGACGCGCACGCGCTGACCGGCGAGCCCGAGGAGGCGACGCGATGACGCCGACGTACTACCTGCTGCTGTCGGCGCTGCTGTTCAGCATCGGCGCGATCGGCGTCCTGGTGCGGCGCAACGCCATCGTGGTGTTCATGTGCATCGAGCTGATGCTCAACGCGGTGAACCTCACGCTGGTCACCTTCTCACGGATCAACGGCCAGCTCGACGGCCAGGTGATGGCGTTCTTCGTGATGGTGGTGGCGGCCGCCGAGGTCGTGGTCGGCCTGGCGATCATCATGGCCATCTTCCGGACCCGTCGCTCGGCCTCGGTCGACGACTCGAACCTGCTCAAGTACTAAGGGGCGACCGGGAAAAATGCTGGTACATCTCGCCGCAGACCCGCTCGCGGGGTCAAGCATCAGCGCTGACGGGGTCGGCGCTGCCTCCGGGGTGGGGCAGTCCGCCTGGCTGCTGCTCGCGTTGCCCCTGATCGGCGCGATTGTGTTGCTGCTCGCCGGCAAGGCCGCCAACAAGTGGGGCCATCTGCTCGGCTGCGCGACGGTGATCGTGTCCTTCGTGTACGGCCTGATCCTGTTCTTCGACAGCCTGGGCAAGGCCGCCGCGGACCGGGTCACGGAGCTGCACATCTTCTCCTGGATCCCGGTGCAGGCCCTGCAGGTCGACTTCGGCCTGCGGCTGGACCCGCTGTCGATCACCTTCGTGCTGCTGATCACCGGTGTCGGCTCGCTGATCCACATCTACTCGATCGGCTACATGTCGCACGACGACGGGCGGCGGCGGTTCTTCGCCTACCTCAACCTGTTCGTCGCGGCGATGCTGCTGCTGGTGCTGGGCAACGGCTTCGTGACGCTGTACTTCGGCTGGGAGGGCGTGGGTCTCGCGTCGTACCTGCTGATCGGCTGGTACCAGAACCGGCCGTCGGCGGCGACCGCGGCCAAGAAGGCCTTCCTGATGAACCGGGTCGGCGACGTCGGACTGGCGGTGGCCATCTTCCTGATGTTCGCCAACCTCGGCACCACGCAGTACACCGAGGTGTTCGCGAAGATCGGCACCCTGCCGCCCGGCACCGTGCTGGCCATCAGCCTGCTGCTCCTGCTCGGCGCCTGCGGCAAGTCGGGCCAGTTCCCGCTGCAGGCCTGGTTGCCCGACGCGATGGAGGGCCCGACCCCGGTCTCCGCCCTCATCCACGCGGCAACCATGGTCACCGCCGGTGTGTACCTGATCGCCCGGTCCAACCCGATCTACAACCTCACCGCGGACGGGCGGCTGGTCGTCACCATCATCGGCACGATCACGCTGCTGATCGGGTGCATCGTCGGCTGCGCCTACGACGACATCAAGAAGGTGCTGGCCTACTCCACCGTCAGCCAGATCGGGTACATGATCCTCGCGGTCAGCCTCGGCCCGGTCGGCTACGCGCTGGGCATCGTGCACCTGCTCACCCACGGCTTCTTCAAGGCGGGGCTGTTCCTCGGCGCCGGCTCGGTCATGCACGGCATGAACGACGAGGTCGACATGCGCAAGTTCGGTGGCCTGTACCGGAAGATGCCGATCACCTTCGTCACCTTCGGCCTGGGCTACCTGGCGCTGATCGGCTTCCCGTTCCTGTCCGGCTACTACTCCAAGGACGCCATCATCGAGGCGGCGTTCTCCCAGGAGGGTTGGCGCGGCTGGGTGTTCGGCGGTTGCGCCATGCTGGGCGTGGCGCTGACCGCGTTCTACATGACCCGCCTGATGCTGATGACCTTCTTCGGCAAGCAGCGCTGGAAGGACCTGAAGTCCGCAGACGGCAAGGACTTCCACCCGCACGAGTCGCCGCTGGTGATGACCGTTCCGATGATCATCCTGGCCGTCGGCTCGATCGGCGCCGGCGCGTACTTCTCGATCGGCAACCGGCTGGCCGACTGGCTGGAGCCCTCGCTGGGCCAGCTCCAGGAGCACGCCGCCGGCCCGATCCCGGAGATCGGCCTGACGGTGATCTCGTTGGCGTTCATGGTGATCGGCGCCGGGCTGGCGTGGCTGTTCGTGGGCCGCAAGGACGTTCCGGTCGAGCGGCCGGCCAAGGTGGCCTGGCCGGTCCGGGCCGCCCGCGCCGACCTGTACGGCAACGCCGTCAACGAGGCCCTGTTCGCCAAGCCCGGTGAGGTGCTCACCCGCGGCCTGGTGGTGATGGACGACAAGGGCGTCGACGGCGCCGTCACGGGGCTGGCCGGCATTCTCGGCTTCCTGTCCTCGCTGCTGCGACGCACCCAGACCGGGTTCGTCAGGTCCTACGCGCTGACCATGCTGGGCGGTTCCGTCCTGATCGTCGCCGCACTGCTGATGGTGAGGTTCTCCTGATGGGAACTGGGTTGCTCATCGCCCTGCTGGTGCTGCCGCTGGTCGGCGCGCTGGTGGTGGCGTTCCTGAAGAACGACGACCGGACCGCCAAGCTCACCGCGCTCGCGGTGACGCTGGTCGAGTTCGTGCTCGCCGTGCTGCTGTGGATCAGCTACGTGCCCGGCGGCGACCGCATCCAGTTCTCCTCCTCGGTGGACTGGATCGGGCAGTTGGGCATCCACCTGTCGTTCGGCGTGGACGGCATCGCGCTGGTGATGATCGGCGTGATCGCCCTGCTGGTGCCGATCGTGGTCGGCGCCGGCTGGGCCGACAAGCTGCCCGCCGGCCGGTCGGCCGGTGGCTTCCTGTCGCTGATCCTGGTGCAGGAGGCGTTGATGGTCGGCGTGTTCGCCGCCACCGACGTGTTCCTGTTCTACGTGCTGTTCGAGATCATGCTGATCCCGATGTACTTCCTGATCGGCGGCTACGGCGGCCCGCGCCGGCAGTACGCGGCGGTGAAGTTCTTCCTGTACTCGTTCCTCGGCGGCCTGATCATGCTGGCCTCGGCGATCGGCTGCTACTCGCTGGCCGCCGACAAGCTGGGCACCGGCACGTTCGACTGGGCGACGCTGGTGACCGTGGTGCGGGACGCGCCGCTGGGCACCCAGGTGTGGCTGTTCTTCGGCTTCTTCCTGGCCTTCGCCATCAAGGCGCCGCTGGTGCCGCTGCACACGTGGCTGCCCGACGCCGCCGAGCAGGCGCCGATCGGCGTCGCCGTCATCCTGGTCGGCGTGCTGGACAAGGTCGGCACCTTCGGCTTCCTGCGCTACCTGCTGCCGATGTTCCCCGACGCCAGCAAGGCCCTCGCGCCGCTGGTGCTGGTGCTCGGCGTGATCGGCGTGCTCTACGGCTCGCTGTTGGCGGTGGGGCAGAGCGACCTCAAGCGGCTGATCGCGTACGTGTCGATCGCGCACTTCGGCTTCATCGCGATCGGCATCTTCGCCTTCACCTCGCAGTCCGAGGTCGGCGCGGTGTCGTACATGGTCAACCACTCCATCGCCACCGGCATGCTGATCCTGGTGATCGGCATGGTGATCGCCCGCGGCGGGTCGACCAAGATCGCCGACTACGGCGGCATGTCGAAGCTGACCCCGGTGCTGGCCGGGCTGTTCCTGGTGGCCGGTCTGTCCACGCTGTCGCTGCCCGGCACCAACTCGTTCGTCTCCGAGTTCCTGGTGCTGCTGGGCTCCTACCCGACGCAGCCGGTGTACTCGGTGCTGGCGACCATCGGCATGATCCTGGCCGCGCTGTACGTGCTGTGGCTGTACCAGCGGGTCATGCAGGGGCCGGTCCGGGGCAACGCCCTGGTCGGCGTGTCCGGCGGGCCCGGTGCGGCCGTGACGCCGGAGAAGGCCGCGGTGACCGACCTGAACAAGCGCGAGCTGGTGGTGCTGGCTCCGCTGGTGCTGTTGATCGTGGTGCTGGGCGTCTATCCGAAGCCGGTGCTGGACATTGTCGGGCCGTCGGTGTCGGCGACCATGAGCGCGGTGGGCGCGACCGACCCGGTGCCCGCGCAGGAAGGCAAGTGACGTGCTCTCTCAGTTCCTCGCGCAGGCCCAGGGCCAGATCAGTCCGCCGGACGTGTCCTACGCGGCGATCGCCCCGATCCTGATCATTCTCGGCGCGGCCTGCGTCGGCGTGCTGTTCGAGGCCTTCCTGGCCAAGGAGAGCCGCTGGGCCTGGCAGGTCGCCCTGTGCGTGGTGGCCATCCTGGCCGCCGGGGTCGCGCTGATCCTGTACATGAACAGCGATGCCGCCAAGGGCGGGGTCGCCGGGCACACCGGTGTGCTCACACTGGCCAACGTCATCTCCATCGACCAGCCCGCGCTGTTCCTGTGGGGCACGCTGCTGGCCCTGAGCCTGCTGGCGCTGCTGCTGCTGGCCGACCGGACGGTCGACCCGGAGGGGGCGCTGCAGACCGAGGCGTTCCCGCTGTTCCTGTTCGCGCTGGGCGGCATGCTCGTGTTCAGCGCCTCGAACAACCTGCTCACCATGTTCATCGCGCTGGAGGTGCTCAGCCTCCCGCTGTACCTGATGTGCGGGCTGGCCCGGAAGCGTCGGCTCATCTCGCAGGAAGCCGCCGTCAAGTACTTCCTGCTCGGCGCGTTCGCCTCGGCGTTCTTCCTCTACGGCACCGCACTGCTGTACGGCTACGCCGGTTCGGTGCGGCTGTCCGACATCACCAACGCCGCCGTCGGCACCGACCGGTCCGACACGCTGCTGTTCGGCGGTCTCGGCCTGCTGGTCGTCGGCCTGCTGTTCAAGGCCGCCGTCGGTCCGTTCCACACCTGGACCCCCGACGTCTACCAGGGCGCTCCCACTCCCGTGACCGCCTACATGGCCGCCTGCACCAAGGTCGCCGCGTTCGGCGGCATCCTGCGGGTGCTCACCGTGTCGTTCCAGTCCACCCAGTGGGAGTGGCGGGGCGTGCTGTGGGCCGTGTGCATCGTGTCCATGGCCATCGGCGCCATCTTCGGTCTGACCCAGACCGACGTGAAGCGCATGATCGCCTACTCCTCGGTCGCACACGCCGGCTTCCTGCTGGTCGGAGCCATCGCCCTGAACACCGACGGCCTCCAGTCCACCCTCTTCTACCTGGTGGCCTACGGCTTCACCACGATCGCGTCCTTCGGCGTGATCTCCCTGGTGCGCCGGGGCAACGGCGAGGCCTCCGACCTGTCCGAATGGGCCGGCCTGGCCAAGCGCTCCCCACTGCTGGCCGCCGTCTTCACCTTCCTGCTGCTCGCCCTCGCCGGCATCCCGCTCACCAGCGGCTTCGTCGGCAAGTTCGTCGTCTTCTCCGCCGCCCTGCGCGACGGCATGGCCCCCCTCGTCGTCATCGCCCTCGTCTTCAGCGCCGTCGCCGCCTTCTTCTACCTGCGCGTCGTCGTCCTGATGTACTTCAGCGAACCCGCCGAGGACGGCCCCACCGTCACCGTGCCCGGCGCCTTCACCACCGTCGCCATCTCCCTGGGCGTCTTCATCACCCTCCTGCTCGGCGTCGTCCCCGGCTTCGTCCTCGACTGGGCCAAGGGCGGCTTCCTCGGCTGAGGAGCTTCTCCACACGCAAGGGGGCGGTCCCGACCCGGGACCGCCCCCTTGCGCCGTCTCACGCTCAGGCCGCCAGCTTGACCACGAGCTTCGCTCCGAGCGCCTGCGCCAGCCGGTCCAGCACCGGGATCGTCGGCACCGTGCCACCCGCCTCGAACCTGGCCACCGCCGACTGCGTCATGTTGGCCGCCGCCGCCAGCTGCCCCTGGGTCCAGCCCTTCTGCTCACGCCGCTCCCGCACGGCCTTGCCGAGTTCGTAGGCCAGCCGAGCGGCCGCGTACCCCTCCTTGGCTCCCGGCCTCGCCATGCGGCGGTCGCGCAGTTCCTGCCAGTTGCTCAGCTCAGCCATCGGTGTCACTCCCGCGTCCTCGAACTGCTCGTCGGGCAAGATTCTCCAGCCGGTCGAGTACTTCCGGTGCCAGCCCGACGGTGCCTGTGGGTATAGCATTGATGCTATAGCCCCAGGGTGATGGGCCGGCTGCGGTGCGTGGTGTGGGAACCATCCTGGAGTTCTCCGCACCACTACCCGGGCGCGACCGATCTCGCGGCGATTACGCTGCTGGGGACGTGACACTACTGCTGGGGAAACAACCAGCAGCCGGGCCGCTGTAGGGGACACATCCACGTGACGGGCAACCAGCACACGCACACCGCCTCGGAGCGGGGCATCCGATTCGACTTCGCCGATCCGGCGCTGGCCGACGCGGTGCGTGCGGGCCTGACCAGAGTCGAGAACCTGCTGCGCTCGGTGGTGCAGAGCGACCTCGAGTTCGTCACGGAGACCTCGCTGCACCTGGTGGACGCCGGGGGCAAGCGGTTTCGGCCGCTGTTCACGCTGCTGGCGGCCCAGTTCGGGGACGCGGGCCGGGAGGACGTGACCAAGGCGGCGGCGGTGGTGGAGCTGATCCACCTGGCCACGCTGTACCACGACGACGTGATGGACGAGGCGACGATGCGCCGCGGCGCGGTCAGCGCCAACGCCCGCTGGGACAACACGATCGCCATCCTGACCGGCGACTTCCTCTTCGCGCACGCCTCGAAGCTGGTGGCCGACCTGGGCACGGAGGCGGGCCACATCATGGCCAGCACCTTCAGCCAGCTGGTCACCGGCCAGATGCGGGAGACGGTCGGCCCAGCGGCCGGCCAGGACCCGGTGGCCCACTACCTGAAGGTGATCGACGAGAAGACCGGCTCGCTGATCGCCACGGCCGGGCGGTTCGGCGGCATGTTCGCCGGCGCGACGCCCGAGCAGGTGCAGGCCCTGAGCACGTACGGGGACGCGTTCGGCTCGGCGTTCCAGATCTCGGACGACATCATCGACATCGCCTCACCCGCGACCGAATCGGGCAAGACGCCCGGCACGGATCTGCGCGAGGGGGTGCGCACGCTGCCGATGCTGTACGCGATCGCCGACCCGGATCCGCAGGGCGACCGGCTGCGCGAGCTGCTGGCCGGCCCGCTGGCCGACGACAACCTGGTGGACGAGGCGCTCAAGCTGCTGCGCGAGTCGGCCGGTCTGGAGCAGGCCCGGCAGACCCTGGCCGGCTACGCGGACCGCGCCCGGACCGCGCTGGAGGCTCTTCCCGCAGGTCCAGCCCGTGACGCGCTGGACTCGCTGACCGACTATGTGGTCGCTCGCACATACTGAACAGCTCACCCGTTAGTGTCATGCTGCCCTGAACGGGTAAGGCCCCCGAACGGGCCGGCGGCCGTTAGCCTGCCGCAAGGGCAAGCAGGCACTAGGAGGGTGTAGTCCGGTGATGTGGGTGTTCGGGCAGGTGTGGTTGCTCTGCCTGCTTGCGTTCGTGATCGGCGCGGTGCTGGACCAGTTGCTGTTCACACGACCGCTACGCAAGCAGGTCCGGCAGCTCGAGATCCAACTCGCCAAGGCCAAGCGGGCCGACGCCCTACCGCCGCCGCCGGAGATCGACGTCGAGCGGACCGGCATCGTGGACGGGCACCCGCCGACGTCGAGCCCGGGCTGGGACCCGGACCGGCTGCCCTCCTGGGAACGTGATCAGGAGCACGATCCGGTCGCGGAGGCGCCGCGCACGCTGATCGCCCTGACGCCCGAGCACGACCTCGGCTACGACCGCCCTGAGCCGCGTTACGACGCCGAGCCGGTCATCGACCAGCCCTATGCGCCCGCTGAGCACGACTATCAGGCCGAGCACGACGCCGAGCCGGCGCCGGAGCCCACCCAGGTCGTCGAGCCGGAGCCGGTCGCCGAAGAAGAGCCCGAGCCCTCGGTGCCCGCGACGGCCCAGGTCCAGGCCCCTGAGCCGCCGCAGCCGCCGGCTGACGACCGGCCGACCCAGGTGCAGGCGCCGATCCCGGCCGCGCCGCCGATCCGCAACCCGAGCCCGGCCGAGATGACGGCCGTGATCAACCGGATCGCCGGCGAGGCCAACGCGACCGAGACCACCAGCGTCCTGCCGGCCGCCATCGACGACCACGAGGACATGGAGCTGGCCGACCACGGCCCGGCCAGCTCCCAGCACGGCCAGTTGGCGCACGTCCCGGCCGACGACCTGGAGGACGAGAACTTCGTCGACGACGTCGTCGAGGAGGAGCTGACCGCGTCCGAGCGCGAGGCCGCGGCCGAGACCACCGGCCCGGTCGCGGTGTCGGTGATCGCCGCGGCTGAGAAGGTCGTGCAGGAGCGCCGCCTGGCCGGCGCGCTGGCCCAGGACGAGGAGTCGGAGCCGCCGTCCCGGCACAGCCGGGTCGAGGAGGAGCCGGTCCGCCACGACTCCGTCCGGCACGGCCTGGTCGAGGAGCAGCCCGCCGATCCGGAGCCCGCGGACCACTCGTACGCCGAGTCCGCTGCCCAGTCCTTCGCGCCGCCCGCACGTGAGTCGGAGCCGCCCGCACACGAGCCGCAAGCGTTTGCCGAAGAGTCGCTGCCGGCGGACCACGCCTTCACCCCGGAGCCGCAGCCGTTCGAGCCGATCCAGGCCTTCGAGCAGCCGGCCCCCGAACCGGAGCCGGGCCAGGTGCAGCTGGAGGAGCTGTCCCAGCCGATCCGGCTGGACCCGAACCAGTTCGGCAAGCCGATCCCGCCGGGCGCCCTCACCCCGCCCGGCAGCGTGACCCCGCCGGAGCCGGCCGAGTCCGCGTCGCCGCTGCCCACCCGACCGCAGCCGGCACGGCCGGAGCCGGCCCCGATGGAGGCGGTGGCCCGTTCCCGCTCCCTGTTCGAGCCGGTGCTGGACCCCGACGGCGAGGACCCGTACGAGGACCTGGACGGCTTCCAGCCGATCCAGGAGCCGACGACCCGGTCGTTCTCGTCCACCGACTCGGTGCCGTTCACCCCGATCCTGGCCCCGGAGCTGTTGGCCAACGAGCAGCCGCAGCCCCCGGTGTCCACCCCGGCCGGCCTGCCCAAGCGCACCGTGAGCAACTCGTGGCCGCGCGGCGGCAACGGCCTCGGCGCCGGCCCGCAGCCGTTCGACCCGGCCCCGTTCCGGCCGCGCCAGGCGTTCAGCCCGATGCCGCGCAACACCGACGCGGCGCCGATCCGCCGGCCGTCCAGCGGCGGCCCGCGCACCCCGTTCGGCCCGGGTTCGGCCCTGCCCAAGCCGGACGGCTCGGCCCCGTCGGACGACTACCAGGTCAAGGCCATGATCGGCTCCCGGACCTATCACCCGGCCGGCAGCGGCGGCTTCGACGCGGTGCGGGCCGAGGTCTGGTTCCGCAACTCCGAGGAGGCCGAGCGGGCCGGTTTCAGCCCCGCCGACTAGCACCGCACAAAACGGCCCCCGGCGATCTCGCCGGGGGCCGTTTTGTGTCGTGCGTCGGTCAGTCGGCCGCGACGGTCCAGGTGTCCTTGCCGCGCAGCAGCGCGCCCAGGTCCGCCTGCTTCGCCGCCTTGGCCTGCTCGACCTGGTGCCGGGCCAGGTCGTCGTAGGTGGCTCGCTGCACGTTGCGGAACACGCCGGTGACGGTGTGGTCCAGGTTGTGGTGGCCCAGCCGGGACAGCGCGAACGCGTAGGACGGGTCCTCGATGGTGGCGTCGTGCACGACGAGGTTGTCCTCGCCGACCTCGGCCACCTCGACGATCTTCAGCGAGCCGGTCTTCGGGTCGCGGGCCACGCCGTGCTGGCCCTCGGAACCGAACCGGATCGGCTCGCCGTGCTTGAGCGGCACCAGGCGCTCCTCGCGCTCGCCGGCCTCCTTGAGCACGTCGAACGCGCCGTCGTTGAAGATCGGGCAGTTCTGGTAGATCTCCACCAGCGCCGACCCGCGGTGCTCGGCCGCGGCCCGCAGGACCTCGGTGAGCTGCTTGCGGTCGGAGTCCAGCGCCCGGCCCACGAACGACGCCTCCGCGCCCAAGGCCAGCGACACCGGGTTGAAGGGATGGTCCAGCGAGCCCATCGGCGTGGACTTGGTGACCTTGCCCTCTTCGGACGTGGGCGAGTACTGCCCCTTGGTCAGACCGTAGATCCGGTTGTTGAACAGCAGGATCTTCAGGTTGACGTTGCGGCGCAGCGCGTGGATGAGGTGGTTGCCGCCGATCGACAGCGCGTCGCCGTCGCCGGTGACCACCCAGACCGACAGGTCCTCACGGGAGGTGGCCAGGCCGGTCGCGATGGCCGGCGCACGCCCGTGGATGGAGTGCATGCCGTAGGTGTTCATGTAGTACGGGAAGCGGCTGGAGCAGCCGATGCCCGAGACGAACACGATGTTCTCGCGCTTGAGGCCCAGATCGGGCAGGAAGGACTGGACCGCGGCGAGCACGGCGTAGTCGCCGCAGCCCGGGCACCAGCGGACTTCCTGGTCGGTCTTGTACTCCTTGGCGGACTGCTTGCCGTCAAAGGTCGGCACCCCAGCCAGACCACCCAGCTGCGGCAGCCCGAGGTCGATGGCCGTCACGCGTCCACCTCGCTTCGCTCGGCGGCCGCGCGCCCGCCAAGCCGTGCTGTGTTGAATGGTGAACTCGCGAGCTCGTTCACGCGTCCAGTCCCTTCACGAAGTCGATCAGCACGTCCTGCAGCTCCTCGGCCTTGAACGGCAGGCCGGCGACCTTGGTGTAGGAGATGGCGTCCACCAGGTACTTGGCCCGCACCAGCATCGCCAGCTGGCCCAGGTTCATCTCCGGGATCACGACCTTGTCGTAGCGCCCCAGCACCTCGCCCAGGTTCTTGGGGAACGGGTTGAGGTTGCGCAGGTGCACGTGGGCGATGTCCATGCCCAGCCGGCGCACGCGGCGGCAGGCCGCGCCGATCGGGCCGTAGGAGGAGCCCCAGCCCAGCACCAGCACGCGGGCGTTGCCCGAGGGGTCGTCGATCTCGGCGTCCGGCACGGCGATGCCGTCGATCTTGGCCTGGCGGACCCGGACCATCTTGTCGTGGTTGTCCGGGTCGTAGGAGATGTTGCCGGTCTTGTCGGCCTTCTCCAGACCGCCGATCCGGTGCTCCAGCCCCGGCGTGCCCGGCACCGCCCACGGCCGCGCGAGGGTCTCCGGGTCCCGCAGGTACGGCCAGAACTCCCCGGACCCATCAGTCGCGTTGGGCTCGGTCGCGAACTGCACGGACAGGTCCGGCAGGTCCTCGACGTTCGGGATCATCCACGGCTCGGAGCCGTTGGCGATGTAGCCGTCCGACAGCAGCAGCACCGGCGTGCGATAGGTCAACGCGATGCGGGTGGCTTCCAGGGCGGCGTCGAAGCAGTCCGCCGGGGAGCGCGGGGCGATGATCGGGACCGGGGCTTCGCCGTTGCGGCCGAACATGGCCTGCAGCAGGTCGGCCTGCTCGGTCTTGGTCGGCAGACCGGTCGACGGGCCGCCGCGCTGGATGTCCAGCACCACCAGCGGCATCTCGGTCATCACCGCCAGGCCGATGGTCTCGGACTTCAGGGCGATGCCGGGCCCGGAGGTGGAGGTCACGCCGAGCGCGCCACCGAAGGCGGCTCCGAGGGCGGCGCCGATGCCGGCGATCTCGTCCTCGGCCTGGAACGTGGTCACGCCGAAGTTCTTGTGCTTGGCGAGCTCGTGCAGCACGTCGGAGGCGGGCGTGATCGGGTAGGTGCCGAGGAACACCGGCAGCTTGGCGCACTGCCCGGCCGCGACGATGCCGTACGCCAGCGCGGTGTTGCCGGTGATCTGCCGGTAGGTGCCGGTCGCCAGCTTGGCCGGGGCGACCTCGTAGGTGACGGCGAAGGACTCGGTGGTCTCGCCGTAGTTCCAGCCGGTGTGGAAGGCCAGGATGTTGGCCTCGGCGATGGCCGGGTTCTTGGCGAACTTCTCGCGCAGGAAGCGTTCGGTGCCGGCGGTCTCGCGGTGGTACATCCACGACAGCAAACCGAGCGCGAACATGTTCTTCGCCCGCTCGGCGTCCTTCTTGGACAGGCCGGTGGGCTCCAGGGCGGCGCGGGTGATGCTGGCCATCGCGACCTGGTGCACCTGGTACTGCGCGAGCGACTCGTCCTCCAGCGGGTTGGAGGCGTAGCCGACCTTGGTCAGGTTGCGCTTGGTGAACTCGTCGGTGTTGAGGATCAGGGTGCCGCCGGCGGGCAGGTCGGCGATGTTGGCCTTGAGCGCGGCGGGGTTCATCGCGACCAGGACGTCGGGGCGGTCGCCGGGGGTGAGGATGTCGTAGTCCGCGAAGTGCAGCTGGAAGCTGGACACGCCCGGCAGGGTGCCCTGTGGCGCCCGGATCTCGGCGGGGAAGTTCGGCAGCGTCGCGAGGTCGTTGCCGAAGGCCGCGGCCTCCGAGGTGAACCGGTCACCGGTGAGCTGCATGCCGTCACCGGAGTCACCGGCGAAACGGATCACAACTCGATCAACCTTGCGGACGTCCGTGGTGCGCGTCCCCCTACCCACGTCAATACTCATGGGCTCGACAGTGCCTTTCTCCTCGGCCACGTCACGCCTCGACCGGCTGGCGACGCCGGCCCGGCGCTATCTCACGAGCGTAGTCGTCGGGCAACCGGTGCAGTCCCAGTTCTTGGTGATCCCTGTTCACCGTCGGCTCGGCGCGGCGCTCCCACCTGCTGTTAACGGTACTTACCGGCAGTAAGATGAAACGCGGATGTGCGGTGCACGTCACAGTAATGTGCGTCGCTGTCCGATATGTGGGACAGGCCCTCAATTGCCGCTGATGCGCCGGCGCAGCGCGGCCAGCCGCTCCGCGAACGCCGGCGAGTCCATCGAGGCCAGCTGCGGGACGATCTCCAACTCCACTGCGTCGGCATGGGCGGTCGTCGTCGCCGTCGCCCGCATGGTGCGCTTGGTCGCGACCACCAGCTCCCGCGGCGCCTGCGCCGCCTGGCCCGCCACCTGCACCGCCCGCTCGACCACGTCGTCGACGACGTCGAGCACCAGTCCCGCCGCCAGGGCCGCCTTCGCGTCGTACACCTGGCTGAACAGCGTCATCGCCGCCGCCTGCTGCGGGCCGACGATCCGTTGCAGCATCCACGTCATGCCGCCGCCCGGATGGATGCCCAGCTGCAGGAACCGGGCGTCGAACCGCGCGCTGTCGCCGGCGAGCCGCACGTCACAGGCCAGCGCCAGGTTCAGGCCCGCCCCGACCGCCGCCCCGTTGACCGCAGCCACCGTCGGCAGCGAGCAGTTCGCCACCGCCAGAAAGCCCGCGTAGATGTCGCGCAGACCCTTCTCGCGGGCCTCGCCCAGCGCCGTCAGGTCCGCGCCCGCGCAGAACGCCGGCGGCGTCCCGGTCACGACGACCGCGCCGACCTGCTTGTCCGCCTCGCACGCCCGGACCGCCTCGGCCAGCTCGGCGGCCAGGGTCAGGTTCAGGGCGTTGCGGCGGTCCGGGTCGTGGACCGTCAGCACCGCGACCCGGTCACGGCGGTCGACAAGGATCTGGCTCATGGCCGAAGGCTAGTGCTCCGGTGTCGGAGGACGATCCAGAAGCGTTGAAAGCACCACCGTGGAGATGGTCCGGTCGATGATGTCCAGGCCGCGCAGCCGCTCCAGGACCGTCTCCAGGTGGTGGATGTTCGCCGCCCGCAGGTGCACGATCGCGTCCGCCGCGCCCGAGACCGTGTAGGCCGCCACCACCTCCGGCAGCGGCTCCAGCCGGCCGCGGATCTCCGACGGCGTGATGTTGCCCGCGCAGTGCACCTCCACGAAGGCCTCCGTGCCCCAGCCGAGGGCCTCCGGGTCCACCACCGCCGTGAAGCCGCGCAGGACACCCGAGTCCAGCAGCCGGTCCACCCGCCGCTTCACCGCCGGGGCGCTCAGGCCGACCGTGTTGCCGATCTCCGCGTAGCTCGACCGGGCATCGGTCACCAGGCACGAAACGATTCGCTGGTCGATGGCGTCCATGCGCAACATTCTGCACCAACAGACGCAATGCAGCGGCGTTGATCGATGGTCCCCCCACCACTTACATTTCGATCCATGTCCGCCACGCTCGACGCGCCGCTCCCGTCTTCGGAGCAGATCGCCCAGGTCCGGGTGCCCACGACGCGCCGCTACCTGATGTGCCCGCCGGAGTACTTCACCGTCGAGTACTCGATCAATCCGTGGATGGATCCCGAGCGTCCCGTGGACACATCCCTCGCCGTCGAGCAGTGGACCGCCCTCAAGGACGTCTACGAGGGCCTCGGGCACAAGGTCGAACTCATCGAGCCCGAGCCCGGACTGCCCGACATGGTGTTCGCCGCCAACTCCGGCACCGTCATCGACGGCGTCGTGCTCGGCTCCCGCTTCCGGGCCGAGCAGCGGGCCGCCGAGGCCGACCACTTCCGCCGCTGGTTCCTGCGCAACGGCTACCGCGACGTCGTCATGCCCACCTGCGTCAACGAGGCCGAGGGCGACTTCGCCTGGACCGGCACCGTGCTGCTGGCCGGCACCGGCTTCCGCACCGACCCCGGCGCCCACGCCGAAGCCCAGGAAGTCCTCGGCGTCCCCTTCGTCTCCCTGCGCCTCGTCGACCCTCGCTACTACCACCTCGACACCGCGCTCTTCGTCCTCGACGACCGCTCTGCCCGGCCCGAGATCTGCTACTACCCCGAGGCCTTCTCGCCCGGCTCCCAGCGCGTCCTGCGTCGCCTCTTCCCCGACGCCGTCATCGCCACCGCCACCGACGCCGAGTGCCTCGGCATCAACGCCGTCTCCGACGGCCACAACGTCGTGCTCCCCCGCGAGGCCACTGCCCTCGGCTCCCGCCTCGCCGCCCGCGGCTACCAGCCCGTCCACGTCGACATCTCCGAGCTCCGCAAGTCCGGCGGCGGCCCCAAGTGCTGCACCATGGAACTCCGCGACTGACAGCCCCGCCGGCGCCGGTGCTGCCCCGATCAGCTCCGGCGTCGGCGTTTCCACCCGTGGCAGGCTGTTCCCGTGGGGGACACCTTTCGCGACGCGATGCGTCTGATGCGCAAGCACAATCCGCAACTTCAGGAGGACGGCTTTCACTTGCTGCGCCCGCACGCGGCGGAGCACGTGGATGCGTTGGTCGCCGAGTTCCAGGCCGAGCGGGATGATCACGGCCTGCGGTGTTGGCTGCTGGAGTTGATTGGCGAGGCCCGGTCGGAGGCAGCTCGGCCGGTGCTGATGGAGCTGCTCACCGATGAGGACGAGGCATTCCGTGGCTGGGCTGAGCGCGGCCTGGAGTTGTTGGTTAGCAAGGAGTCACGGCGCTGACGGCAACCCGGGCGGTGGGTGGGGCGTCGGCCGGGCATGCGTAAGTGGCTGATCGTCGCCGCGGTGGTGGTGCTGGTCCTCGTCGGCAGCGGTGTCGGGCTGTATGTGCTGATGAACGCCCGGACTTTCCAGCTGTTCGGCGGCCTGACGTATCGGGTGGACACCGAGCAGAAGGTGGTGGCGCTGACCTTCGACGACGGACCGTCCGACAAGGCCCCGTCGATCGAGCAGGGGTTGGCCGACCTGAAGGCGCCGGCGACGTTCTTCCTCATCGGCTCGGAGATCGAGAAGCATCCCGGCGTGGCCGAGCAGTTGGTGGCGCAGGGACATCAGCTGGCCAACCACTCGTACACGCACAGCCGGATGGTGTTCGTCGGCGCGGACTTCGTGGCCGCGGAGATCGAGCGGACCGATGCCCTGATCCGCAAGGCGGGCTTTCCAGGCGACATCGTGTTCCGGCCGCCGTACAGCAAGAAGCTGTACCAGCTGCCGCGCTACTTGTCCGACCACGGCCGGAAGACGATCACGTGGGACGTGGAGCCGGACTCCGACTCCAGCGACCCGGCGTCGGACGACCCGAAGGCCATCGTGCGCACGACCCTGGACCAGGTGCGCCCAGGCTCGATCATCCTGCTGCACCCCTGGAACGCCGACCACGATGCCGACCTGGCGGCGCTGCCCGGCATCGTGGACGGCCTGCGCGCCAAGGGCTATCGCTTCGTCACGGTGAACGAGCTGCTGACCACGCACTGACCACAGTGGACGGCGCCGGGGCGCCGTCCACCGGTGGCGGTCAGGCGGTGACGGCGGCCTGCTCCACGACAGAGATCAGCTCGTCCACATCGGTTTCGGCGACGGCCAGGGCGGGCTCCAGCCGGCCGAGACCGGTGCACCAGTCCTGGTCGGCCAGGGCGAACGCGGACACCACCAGCGGTGCGGCGGCCCGGCCGGGACGCACCATGTCCTGGAACAGGTCCAGCTCCAGCCGGCCGCCGATGCGCCCGGGCCGCAGCCGCAGCGTCCCGTGTGGAACCTCGTCCTCGTGCGCCCAGCGGCACGCCCACTCGGTCCACACCACCGGCCGCTCGATCTCGTGGGTCGGCGACACGGCCTTCACATTGGCCCCGATGGAGGTGATCCGGTTGCTGTCGGCCGCGCCGACCAGCAGGTCCTCGAACTCCATGGAACCCATGCCGATGTCGTACCCGGCGACCAGGGCCACCTGCACCAGGGCGATCGGCACCTGCGGCAACGCGTCCTCGAAGCACGTCATCGCGCCGCCGTAGCGGGTGTTGATCTCGGTGGGCCGGAAGCCGTCCTCGGTGGCCACGCCGTCCAGGGTGAACGTGCCGCGGTAGCCGACGGTCGTGCGCAGCTGCTCGCCGACCCGACGGGCCAGGTTGCGCATCTCGTCGCGGATGTGCGCGGGCGGGTCGTAGAAGCTGGCGCACCCGGCGTACAGGAAACGGGCCGACTCGGTGCGGCGCGGCACCACCATCTCGATCGGACGCAGCACGGCGGTGCCGTCCGGGAAGACGATGCCGTGCACGGAAACCGGGATCCCCTCCAAAAACGGCATCACCCGGATGAAGTCGCACTTGGGCGCCAGGTGCCGGAACACCCGCCGGGCCTCGGATCGGGTCCGCACCCGACGCACGAAGTTGGCCCCGCCGTTGATCGCCGGCCCGTCGCCGGACCAGACCACGCCCCAGCCGCTGTCGAGCAGCGTGGACGACTCCCAGAGCGCGTCGAACGACTCGCCGTCGGCGTCGAACACGGCGGCCGGCGCGTGCGGCACCGACAGGTCCCGCCACAGCGAGTCGATCGTGGTCTTGTTCTCCAGCGCCACCCATTCGGGCTGCCGGCAGTTGAGCACGGGACGGCCGCCGACCTCGGGCAGCGTCATGTAGTGCGATCCGATCACCAGCGCGTCGCCGGCCGGGTCGAACTCGCGCAGCGCCCCGGCCAGCTCCGGGGCGGGACTACTCAGCGCTTCCTCAAGGCCCATCTGTTCCGTGGCGATCAGACCGCTGATGCCCAGCGGCAGCCAGGTGGCCACCTCCGAGTCGTACAGCGGCGCGGAATCATCGGTGCTGATCACGAGCGTGCGATCAGCACCGAGATGCTGCAGCTCCTGCACGCGCCTGGGCAGCCGGGTACCGCCGGCGAGGACGACTTTGCGGCCGCCGAACAGACCACGGAGGCGCTCGGAGAGCGCACGAAACTGATGATCCATAGTCATGGACTCACTTAGCTGAAGTGCCTTGAGGCCGGCGAGCGCCGGATGCTCCGAAGCATAGAGCCCGCCGCCGGGCGGCCAGAAGCACGGTCTGGCAACGGTATTGAGGCCTCAGTGCGAAATCAGGCGGTCCGCTCGGGCGGTCGGCATCAACATCACCATCCGGTTCACGCTGCCGTGCGCCTTGAGCCAGGTGCCGGGGTCGGCGAGCACCTCGTCGACCTCCTGGTCGCCCAGTTCGGGGGCGTCCTCCCAGATCGCGTTGCAGGGCTCCC
This sequence comes from Kutzneria sp. CA-103260, assembly GCF_018263855.1. Classification (GTDB taxonomy): domain Bacteria; phylum Actinomycetota; class Actinomycetes; order Mycobacteriales; family Pseudonocardiaceae; genus Kutzneria. Next base: position 9,371,959 of record NZ_CP073318.1, read on the forward strand.
TGATCTCCACGAGGTCCCGGTCGATCAGGTCGCGGACCACCTGACGGAACCGGGGGATCAGCTCCCTGATCGCCTCCTCGTCGGTGCCCGGGATCCAGACCGTGCCGCACCGCTCGGAGTGTCCGAGGAAATCGGAGATCACCCCGTTGAGGTAGGCCTCCTCAATTGTGTTGATCATGACCCAGTACTCTTCGGGCCCGAGTTCCTCCCAGAAGCTCACGCGCCCATCATCGCCGTCGGCACAAGCCCTGCCATTGGCACGTCTAGGCTTGCGCTTCGTGACCACGACGACGTCGACCGTTCGGCTGAACTGGGGCACCCGATACGAGGTGACGGTGCTCGACCTGGGCCTGGCCTGCTGTGGCGTCGAGGTGATGGCCGCGCTGCACGGTCGGGGCGAGGACGCCCCGGAACCGGTGTCTGACGGCGGTCCCGAGGTGGCGCACGTGCTCGTGGTTTCCGGAACCGTTACCGACGTGATGCTGCCGGCCGTGGTCGCGAGCTACGAGGCGATGCCGGAGCCGAAGTACGTGCTGTCGGTCGGCGCGTGCAGCAACACCGGCGGCCCGTACTGGGATTCCTACTGCGTCACCAAGGGAATCGACCAGATGCTGCCGGTCGACGTCGCCGTGCCGGGTTGCCCGCCGCGGCCCGAGGCGCTGCTGGACGGCATGCGCGCCCTGCACCGGATGGTGACCGCATGACCGCCGCATCCGGCGAACTCGCGGCACGAATGGCGAATGTGCTGTCGTCCGCGGCCACCAAGGCCGCCTTCGCGCAGTCCGTCGTCACGGTCCCGCTCGATGACTGGGTGAACGCCGCGCTGCTGGCGCGTGACGAACTCGGCTGCGCGCTGTTCGACTGGCTCGGCGCCGAGGACGCCGGCCGCCCGGGTTCGGTGGGCGAACGGCACACCGTGCTGCTGCACGTGGTCGATCCCGCGAACCACAACGGTCTCCTGCTGCGTACTGAGGTGGGCGCGGACGAGGAACTCCCGAGCATCGCGCACGTGTGGGCCGGCGCCGGCTGGCACGAACGCGAGGCGGCCGAGATGTTCGGTCTCACCCTCGCCGGCCCGCCACCCGCGCACCTGCTGCTGTCCGAGACGTTCACAGGGCACCCACTCCGCAAGGACTTCGTGCTGGCGTCCCGGGTGGTGCGCCCCTGGCCCGGCGCCCTGGAACCCGGCGAGTCCACCGCCGCTCCCAGCCGCCGCCGGCTGGCGCCGCCCGGCGTGCCCGACCCGTCCTGGGGCCCGCGCCGAGAGGAGGATCCGTCATGAGCCAGCCGCCCGAGCCGGACGGCGTTGCCCATCTCACGGCTGAGCCAGACGGTCTGTCCCGTGCCGCGGCAGAGCCGAGTCGCCCCTCCGGGCCAGATCGCGTTTCCAGCCCGCCGATCGAGCTGGATCACCTCTCCTCTTCGGCGGACGCCGAGCAGTTGCCGCCCCGCACCCGCGGTGTGATCGCGCTGCTGGAGGCCAACTGCACGGTGTGCATGATCTGCGCACGTGAGTGTCCCGACTGGTGCATCCACATCGACTCGCACACCGAGACCGTGCGACCGGAGGGGGCGGCCCGGCCCCGGCAGCAGAACGTGCTGGACCGGTTCGCCATCGACTACGGCCAGTGCCTCTACTGCGGCATCTGCGTCGAGGTCTGCCCGTTCGACGCGCTGCACTGGGCGCCCGAGCACGACTACCCCGGCACCGGCGAGCACGCCGTCGCGGAACTCGTGCACGAGCGGGCCGACCTGGGCAAATGGGTCTCCCAGGTGCCGCCGCCCCCACCGCTGGACGCGGCCGCCGACGCCGCGCCCGAGGCCGCGCCGGGCCGCCCGGCGCGCGGCGCTCCCGGAACTGGGACCAGGCCGGGAACGTTGTCAGGAAGGACGCGACGACCCGGAGGCTGAGCAAGGTGCACAAGCACGTCAACGGGTTGAAGACGGCGCTGCTGCTCGGCGCGCTCAGCGGCCTGATCCTGCTGATCGGCCAGTTCTTCGGCCGACTGGGACTGCTGATCGGGTTGGTGGTGGCCCTCGGCATGAACGCCTACGCCTACTTCAACTCCGACAAGCTGGCGCTGCGCGCCATGCACGCGCGCCCGGTGTCGCAGGTCGAGCAGCCCGCGATGTACCGGATCGTGCGTGAGCTGGCCACGTCGGCCCGGCAGCCGATGCCGCGGCTGTACATCAGCCCCACCCTGGCCCCCAACGCGTTCGCCACCGGCCGTAACCCGGCCAACGCCGCCGTGTGCTGCACCACCGGCATCTTGGAGCTGCTCGACGAGCGTGAGCTGCGAGCCGTCCTCGGGCACGAGCTGTCCCACGTCTACAACCGCGACATCCTCATCTCCTGCGTGGCCGGTGCCTTGGCCAGCGTGGTGACCGTGCTGGCCAACCTGGCCATGTTCGCCGGCATCTTCGGCGGCGACGACGATGACCGGCCCAACCCCGTCGCGCTGCTCCTGATCGCCCTCGTCGCGCCGCTGGCCGCCGCCATCGTGCAGATGTCGGTCAGCCGCTCCCGCGAGTTCCAGGCCGACCAGTCCGGCGCCGAGCTCACCGGCGACCCCCTCGGCCTGGCCGCCGCGCTGCGCAAGCTGGAACACGGCACCCAGGCCGCACCCCTGCCCCCCGAGCCGGCGCTGGTGTCGCAGTCGCACCTGATGATCGCCAGCCCCTTCCGGGCCGGCGAGGCCGGCGCCCGGCTGTTCTCCACCCACCCGCCGATCCAGGAACGGATTCGCCGGCTGGAGGAAATGGCCCGCGGCGGCCACTACTGAGTCTTCGCCGCGCGTGCCGCGCGGGGCGGGTTCGCTCGTGACCGGTCTCTTCGCCTTGGCCGGGAAAATCGCTGAACAGATGCGATTTCCCGGCCCGCGGCTCCAGAGACCGGCGCGAACCCGCGGGATCAGCCCGCTGGGGTGGCGCCCGCCGAGACCGCGACGTCCATCACGTACTGGCCGTAGCCGGACTTCGCCAGCTTCTGGCCCAGCGCGTAGCAGGAGTCGGCGTCGATGTAGCCCATGCGCAGCGCGATCTCTTCCAGACAGGCGATCCGCACGCCCTGCCGGTGCTCCAGCACCTGCACGAACTGACCGGCCTCCAGCAGCGAGTCGTGGGTGCCGGTGTCCAGCCACGCGAAGCCGCGGCCCAGGTCCACCAGGCGAGCCTTCTCCTGCTCCAGGTAGATCCGGTTGACGTCGGTGATCTCCAGCTCGCCGCGCGGCGACGGCTTCAGGTTCTTGGAGATGTCCACCACATCGTTGTCGTAGAAGTACAGGCCGGTGATCGCCTTGTTGGAGCGGGGCTTGGCCGGCTTCTCCTCGATCGACACCAGCTTGCCGGTGGCGTCCACCTCGCCGACGCCGTAGCGCTCCGGGTCCCGCACCGGGTAGCCGAACAGCACGCAGCCGTCGATGCCCACGGCGTGCTTCTGCAGCATCGAGGCGAAGCCCTGGCCGTAGAAGATGTTGTCGCCCAGCACCAGCGCCACGCTGTCGTCGCCGACGAACTTCTCGCCGATGACAAACGCCTCGGCCAGCCCGTTCGGCTGCGGCTGCTCCGCGTAGCTCAGCGACAGCCCGAACTGGCTGCCGTCACCGAGCAGCCGGCGGAAGTTCGGCAGGTCCGTGGGCGTGGAGATGATCAGCACCTCGCGAATGCCGGCCAGCATCAGCACCGACAGCGGGTAGAAGATCATCGGCTTGTCGTAGACCGGCAGCAGCTGCTTGGACACCGCCTGCGTGATCGGATGCAGCCGGGTGCCGCTGCCCCCGGCCAGCACGATTCCCTTCATGGCCCGTTCTCCCTACCGGTAGTTCGTGAACTGGAGCGCGATCTCGAAGTCCTTGGACTTCAACAGCGCGATCACCGTCTGCAGGTCGTCCTTCTTCTTGGCCGACACCCGCAGCTGGTCGCCCTGGATCTGCGCCTGCACGCCCTTCGGGCCCTCGTCGCGGATCGCCTTGGATATCTTCTTCGCCTTGTCCGACTCGATCCCCTGCACCAGCTTGCCCGTGACCTTGTAGATCTTGCCGGACACCGCGGGCTCGCCCACCTCGAACGCCTTCAGCGAGATGTTGCGCTTGATCAGCTTCTCCTTGAAGACCTCGACCGCCGCCGTGCAGCGCTCCTCGGTCTCCGCCTGGATCGTGATCGCCTCCTCGCCCGCCCAGGCCACCGACGCCCCTGTGCCCCGGAAGTCGAAGCGGGTCGACAGCTCCTTGCCGGCCTGGTTCACCGCGTTGTCGACCTCCTGCCGGTCGACCTTGCTCACCACGTCGAACGACGGGTCCGCCACGAGTCCTGCACCTCCGCACACCGGTCTGGTAGACCCACGGAGGCTACCCGTAGGGATACCCGTTGGAGACCGCCCCCACGGGTTATGTATAGTTCAGCCATCGGACGCCACCACGGGTCCGTGAAGCCGAGCCAGGTTGCCCGAGCGGCCAAAGGGAGCTGACTGTAAATCAGCCGCGAAAGCTTCGGAGGTTCAAATCCTTCACCTGGCACGTGCACTGAGAACGGCCCGGTGACCTGCGACAACAGGTCACCGGGCCGTTCTCTTACTGTCCGGCCGTGTCCGCCGGAGTCCGGCCGTCTACGGCTGGTTCTGCCAAATACCTGCCCAAGTTCAACGGGCGTCGTTGCCGCCCTGTGGCTTGGGCGTGAGCAGCGCCTCGACCCGGTCGAGCGCTGCCTGTTCGCCACCGTCGAAGCACTTCGCGTAGGTGTGCAGCAGTACCCGCAGGCTGTTGCCCGCCCACTGGGCTACGCGGGTCGGCTCAACGCCGGCGTTGAGCCACGTTGACAGACACGCGTGACGGAGGTCATACGGCCGCTTGGCCAGAGGTGACGCGAACACCTCAGCGGTGAACGCCTTCTCTCGTGCCTTTGCCCACGCGTTGCTGTAGACCGTGCTGCCAAGCCGGCCGCCGCGCGCCCCACGGAACAGGTAGCCCTCCTCAGTCGTGCCGAACCGCCTAATGTGCCGCCGGAGCATGTCCGTCAGCTCGGGACAACACGGGACTGTCCGACTATCGGTCTCTGCACGGTGTTTCAAGCTCCGTTCTTCGTTCGCCGTGCCGCTATCCGTCCACTGGGCCGCAACTTCCGGAGCGGCCTTCTCAAGGTGGATGGTGCCCCAGTGCCCCTCAGGTAGCGTGAGAACCTCTTCCCGCAGGTTCAGGGCCTCTTCGGGCCGGAGGCCAGCGAAGTAGACAGCGCCGAAGAACGCTACGAGACGCTTGTCCACCTCCTCCATTGCACGTAGGAGTGTGCGAGCCTGCACAGGGTTGGCTACGGATCGCCGGTCGACCTGCGCGAGCGTCGCCTTGGTTTTCTTTGTCTTCACCTCATCCAACGGATTGCTGCCCAACAGCTTCTGCTCGATCGCGATTCCGATCATGTTCCGCAGTGTCGTGCGTCGCAGGCGAATCGTGTTGAGCGATGCCTTTGCTCCATCCACGTTCAGCTCGAATGAGGCGAGTAGCTTTCGGAGTACATCTGGGTTGCCTAGGTCCCCGACTGGCCGACTGTTTCGCTTCAGCCAGGCGGTTGCCGCCGCGAAATCCGTTGGAGTCTCAAGACCGGCGTTCTGTGGGTTGAGTGTCCAACGCAGTGCCCGGTTGAGCGCATCGATGCTCGGTGCGCCACGTTCGGTCGACACCATGGCGCGCGTTATCGGGATGAGGGAGTCCACGGTGCTTCGTCGAGACTTTGGGGCCAACTCCCACCATCGCGTATCCATGTACCCGGAAGCGAAGTCGTAGCAGGACATGCTCGGTGTTTCGGTGCGGAGCATTTTGAGGGGAAGCCCCTCGGTGGTGTCGAACGCTTCGCCATCACGCGCAGCCGTGACCAACTTCGAACGAAAGCTCTCGGCGAGAGCGTTCGTCGTGAACGGCTCCTTGAACTCCTTGCCGTCGACCGTCCACCGAACGTAGTGAGTAGTCTTGCGCTGGCCCTTGTAGACGAACGTCTTGCGGATGGTGACCTTGTAACTCGTTCCCATCAGGCGGCCACCTCGCACGAGTCGTACCAGTCGTCAATGTCTCGCCGGTCGATTCGGAGTTGGCCGTTGGGCAGCTTCCGGCAGCGTGGTCCGAGTCCCTTCGCCTTCCACTCGTAGAAGGTCGACCGCGCAATCTTGACTTCTTCGCAGAACTCTTCAACCTTCAGCAGCTCGCGGCGTGTGGTCATCGTGCGTCCCCCTCGTGAGATGGTTGATCGCCTGATGGGTGGTAAGGAAGGGCGGAGGGTGTCTTCCCAGTAGCCGTAACATCCGTAACAGCCGTAACCGCCCTGGTCAGACGGTTACGGCTAGCGTTGCGGTTACCGGTAATCACCGGCGACGGGCGCCCGTGGCGGCTGGTCATGGCATCCCCGTCAGCGGTGGCTGGGCGGTCGGTTGCGGCTCCGTAGCCGTAACCGAGTCCGTAGCCGTAACCGTCTGACCTGCATGGTTACGGCTGTTACGCTTGTTACGGCTGTTGGAGAGGACATACCGGGACCACGCGTCAGCAAGCCCCACCTGCACCTGTTCGCCCGCGCTGTCATGGGTCGGGAACGTGACGTAGCCCTTGATCGCGCGGCCGCCCGTTCCGGTCCTGAACGTGGTCGGGGCGACGAAGTATTTGCGCAGCTCCTTCGCTAGCCGCCGATCTGTCAACGGCTTCCCGGTTTCCATCTCACCCCATGGAGCCTCTTCCATCCCAGTCAATTCCGCCAGCAGCACGCCGGTTGGGATCCTATCCGTCCTCTGGGCCTCGAATATCACCTGTAGATCGGCGAGCAACTGCACGCCCAGCGATGTCGGGGCCTGCTTGCTGGTGTGCACGAAATCGACACACGCGGCACGAGCCGTGTCCGGCCAATGCCCGCCGGCCGCGTCGGCGATTGCCAACAGCGGTTCCCAGATTTCCGCCGCCCGGTCTGCCACGCCTTCCGGCATCACCGGTTCGGCATCACCCAGCTCCTCCCCGATACCGGTGATCCAACCGGCCAACGCGTCCCGAGTCGGTTCGGCTTCCTTCTCGGCGCGCTTCTCGTTGTAGGGTTCAACGTGCTGGTCGTGCCGGCGCTTCCGTAGATGCATCGTGATCGCCCGCGTGGTGACGGTGGCGGGAATGCAGCCGAACAGACCCGCCAGGGCGGTCGGGGCGAACACGGGAAGGCGTTCCACGACGATGCCCGATGCGCTGTCCCCCTTGCATTTCGGGATCGTCGCGCCCCGCTTGTATCCGCTGTTGAGCATGTTGCGGACTTCCTCATTGCCCGACCCGCCTGCGGTGAACACGGCATCCACCTCGTCGAACAGCAGCGTGATCGGACCGGCGGCGATCATCCGCACCATCGCAGCAGCGGATCCGGCCGTGGTCAGCTCCGGTGCCCGGGTGAAGTGCTTGCCGACTTCCAGCACGCGGGTCTTGCCCGACTCCGGTTCCGCCGAGGACAACACCAGCCGGGGCGTGATGTAGAAGTGCTCCGCCGCCCACGTGTGGGCGTACCACAGCGCCAGCGTCGGGGCGCAGTGCAGCGACGGGAACGCGGAGAACCGCGCCACGAAGTCCCGAACGTCGTCAAGGATCTCGTGGCCCAGCTGCGGTGCGCCGGGTGGCACGATCCGTAGAGCGGCGGTCATGGGCTGGTCTCCTGTTCGATGTGGGCGGTCACGCGGCGGCCGCGCGTTCGACTGGTGTGCCGCTGTAGCCGGTGTGGACCCATCGGGCGGCGGCGTCGGGGTCGAACGGCGGGAGCGGCCGAAGTGGCGGGGCGGCGCGGCGGCGTTCGAGTTCGGCGTGCGCAGGTCCGATTGCCGCCCACGTGCAGGTGGTGGACAGGTCGGAGGCAGCGGCCTTGAACCGCTCGGCAACTGCCCGGTCGATCCCGTCCAGCTCGGCCCGCACTCGGTGGGCGGTCGCGGCCGGGGTGGATTCGCTGATCCATGCCAGCGCCGCGCGCACGACGGCGGCCCACTTGCGCGGGTCGTCGTCAGCCAGTCGACACCAGTCAGGGCTACCGGCCATGGGGATCGGCCCTGCCTGTCTGGCGTCGGTCAACAGCGGGCCAGCCCACTGGCGCACGACGTGCGGTGAGCGATCGGTCGGGAGGTGGTGGTGTGGCACGGCTGGTCAGCCCTTTCGATCGTGCGCGGCAGACGCGTCACGTCCCCGGGACGACGTCGTGAAACAACGCGGGGCACTGTCCGGTGTGGACAGTGCCCCGCGTGTGGGGTGTTGGCGGACGGGTCAGACAGCGCGGATCAGGCCGAGCGCGGCGGCGGCGTCCAGCACGATCGCGCGGTGGTCGAACGCCATGCTGTCTACGTCGGCGCGGATCAGCAGGACCGGCGTCCACTCGGCGGCGGCCGCGTCGTCGGCGGCGACCGGCTTGGGCATGGTCGGCAGCAGTGCGGTGTAGGCGAAGGTGCGATACGGGCCCCGCGGATCACGCCCGGGCGCGTTGTAGACGCCGACCTGGGTCAGCGCCTCGTCCGGGAGGATGAGGCTGGTCTCCTCGGCCAGCTCGCGGGCGGCGGCGACGCGGGTGTCCTCGCCGGGGTCGACGTGGCCGCCCGGCAGCGCGCGGCGGCCCTGGTAGGGGTCCCAGCGTCGCAGGATGGTCAGTACCCGCACGGTGTGCTGGTAGTCGTAGGCGAACATGACGGCGTCGGCGGTGTCGATGTAGTCCACGGTGGACTGCTCTCTTCCTGTTGGAGGGCACGGCGAAGTCAGGGGACGTGTCACGTCCCCTTGCTGTGCTGGGAAAATCCGGCGGGCGGCTAGTCGATGCGTTCGCCGTTGACGTACAGAACCCCGTCGCGGTAGCTCACGGAGTGGCCGCCGCGCGGGTTGGGCAGGGTGCGGGTCGGCTCGATCCGCTGGCCGGTGGCGGCGTCGGTGACCTCGGTGCCGCGGACGGTCACCGTTCGGCCGGGGTGGCGGTAGACGCTGCCGCCGATCACGGTGTAGCCGTTGCCCTGCATGACCCCGCTGCCCTGGTTGTAGCCGACGGTGACGTCGCCGAAGCCGCCGCTGACTCGCCGGCCCTGCTGGGCCTTCCTGGCCTTCTTCTCGGCCTTGGCCTGCTCCTTGCTGGCGTCGCGTCGTGGGGTCGACTGCTGGGCGTCGGCGGCGGGGCCGGTGTTGGGGGTGATGCGGAAACTGCTGTTGTTGACGCCGATGACGACGCCGGTGTTGTCGGTAATGTCGCCGAACCGGACGGTGCTGCCGGCGTTGTCGGTCACGTCCCCCATGGCGGCGCGTCGTGCCTGTTTGGCCTGGCGTCGTGCCTCCTTTTCTTGCTTGCGTGCCTGCTTGGCTGCCTTGCGTTCGGCCCGGTCGGCGTCCATCGCGTCCTGGTGTTCGGTGTCGTGGTCGCTGCTGGCGTGGTTGAAGGTGAAGCCGCTGCTGGATCCGATGACGATGCCGGTGTTGCGGGTGATGTCGCCGAATGGCTCTGTGTTGTCGTTGCGGTTGCCGGATCCCATATGGACGCCTCCTGCCGTGACTGTGACTGCGCCCTTCACCACTCCGGCCTGGATGCCGACGGTGCCGCCGTGGTTGGTGTTGATGACCGTGTGGTTTCCCGTCACGTCCCCCGGCTGACCGGGGGCGACGGTGATCCCGCCGGGTCCGATGTGGACGCCTCCCCTGGTCGTGACGCCACCGATCACCACTCCGGCCTGGATGCCGACGGTGCCGCCGTAGGCGGTGTTGACCACCGTGACGTGCTCGGTGTCGTGGTGGCGCGTGGTCGGGGGCGGTGTCAGGTCCCCGCGCTGGGCAGCGGATTCCCGCTCCCGCTTGTCGTGCTCCTTGAGCTTGGTCAACGCGGCCGTGGCTGCCTCGATCCGCGCTTCACCAGCGGCCACGGCGGCGGTGTCGCCGGCCGCGCGGGCGGTGTCGACCGCGCGGCGGGCGCGGTGGATCTGTTGGCGCAGCTTGCTCTTCGCCTTGCCGCTGCTGCCGGGGCAGCGGCGGCCTCCTGTCCTGCACATGGCGTGGCTCCTCTGTGGAGTTGTCACGTCCCCTTGCCGGGCAAGGGTTTCCTGCCCGCCCTGGTCGACCGCAGCGCCAACACGGGTGCGGGAAAAGCTGTCTGGGATGAGCACCCGACACCCCGCCGAGAAGTAACCGCGTGTAGCCACCTGTGGGTGCGCGGGCGCCAGGGAGGGACCCGGCAGACGAGTCGCACCCTGCTGGAATCGGGGTGTTTTCGCAGGTCGCAGACCTACGTTGCAAAGGATCCCTGAACGGTGTCGTCGCTGGTGAGGGCAGGGACCCGGCGGCAGGGACCCCATGAGGGAGAGGTCCCTGCCACCCTGCGTGGTCCCTGACTAGATCCCTTCGCCGTCACTCTCACGAGTGTCACGCTGCGTGAGCGCATCGCGGACGTCTTCCAGCCGCACGACCTTGACGCCGTCGGACTTGCGCGGCTCGATGCCGTGCTCGGACAACGCCTCGGCGAGGTCGCCGAACGACCAGCCCTCGTACACGCCGGGGTGCAGCTCGGCCAGCCGGGACAGCACGATCTGCGTGCGGACGCGCTTCTCCCCGCGCATCACCGCGTTGATGTCGGCCAGGTGGTCGGCCTGCTCGATCGCCGGCCGCTCCGCCCGCGTCACACCGAGCGGCACCGAGTGGTGCACGGTCTGCATCGCCCGTGCGATCAGGTCCGTGGCGGCGTCCCAACCGGACTCGTCGTCGGCTGGGATGTAGTACCAGGACAGGATTTCGAACCGCTCCTCGGTCGCGCCGGTGAGCACCGAGGTGCCTCGGTCCTTGCCGGGGCGCAGCTCGGTCGCCCGGATCCCGGCCTGGAACGAGCCGTCACCCAGGAAGCCGTCGTTGCTGCGCCACGTCTTCACGGCGAAGCAGGCGTTGAGCTTGACCAACTCCACGATCTTCGGCGGGATCGCGTCCGCCCTCGACGACTGGGTGTCGAAGCCGAGGATGATGGCGGTCTTGCGGGCGCGACGCAGGGTCTGCACCGCGTAGTCCGCGGCTTCCTTGCCGTACTCCGGGTGCCCGAACAGCTCATGGCACTCGGAGAACAGCGCGACGATCGGCCGTAGGTCGTGGTGTTTCTCGGCCACGCCCCGGGTGACCTTCTTCGCCCCCAGCTCGGCCAGCCGCGCCTCACGCCGGCCGACCTCCTCGTACAGCTCCTTCAAGGCGTCCAGTGCGGCGGCGGCCACGTCGTCGCCAGTGCCGCGCTCGTAGCGGGACAGCCGGGGCTGGTAGGCGTCGAAGTCGCCGTTGCCGGCGAACACGTACACCCACAGCTCGGCCAACGGGTCCAACGCCGCGCCGGCCATCTTGACCCGGGCCGCGTTGGACTTGCCTTGGCCCATCATGCCGCCGAACACGATGTTGGCCTCGACCAGCGCGGGGCTGATCTGGTCGCCCCGCTGGGACACACCGAGCGGGACTCCGGCGAAGATGTCGCAGGTGCCGGCGTGCAGCAGCGGGTACTCCGGCGCTCCCTTGCCGGCAGAGCCGGGGTCGGACACCCACAAGTCGAGGTAACCGGCCTGCTCGGACTCGGTCGGCCAGACTTCCATCACGGCGCGATTGAGGTTGCGGGCCAACACTTCCCGCTTGTTGATGACCATGTCAGCGGTGACGCCCATGGGCAGGGAGAACACGCACTGGTAGCCGCGGTTGTTCACCCGCACCGGAGGCGTGGAGAACTGCACCGACCAGCCGTCCTTGATGGCCTTGGACAGCGCGGGAATTCCCAGGTGCGCCAACGCCTGGGCGATGCCGACCGGGGTGACGATGGCGGACTCAGCCTCACGCTTGGCCGGAGAGACCGCCCACTGCGGCAGCTCGCCCCGCCCGCCCGTGCGGTAGGCGGCGATCGCCCACGTGACCGGCGCGGCGACCAGCCCGGCGATCAGCGCGGACATGACCGAGAGCACCACGACGTGCCCGCCGGTCACGATGAACACGGTGTACCAGTCCTCCCAGGTCCAATCAGCCCACAGAGTCAAGGCGATCCCGGACAGCAGCAGCAGACCGGCGAGGATGACCACGGTCAGCAGCACCGCCCGCACGGCGGCGGCGATCGCGGCCGGGGCACCGACCAACCGGGCGCGTCGCGCGGCCTTGGCGTGCTCCAAGCGATCCACCCACTCCCGCAGCGCCTCCTGGTTGCCTGTGGCCTTGGCGGTGGCGATCTGCTCGCGCATCACGGCGAACGTCATGCCGGCCCACGCTTGGCGGCCCCAGTGCACGTGGCCCTTGCCGAACTGCCACAGTGCGCGGCCGACCACGCGGGCGGCGGCCTTGCCCAGCGGGTCACCGGCCCGGGTCTTGTCCTGGCGGGCGACCATGGTGCCGGCCGGGCGGGTCTCCAGCGTCCCGCCCGACGCGGTGTCCGTGGCGGTCTCGGCGTCGGCGGTCTCGTCGACGACCTCAGCGTCGTAGATTTTCGGGGCCAGTGCCTTGCCCGGGTCTGCGGCACCGCTGACCTGCGGCCGCAGCACCCGGACGTTGTCCGGGGTGTCGTTGTCGTCCGGGGTCGGGAACCCGGTCACGGTGGTGGTGCTCATCGCGGGTGTCCTTACTGCTGGGTGGTCTCGGTGGTGTCGTGTTGCAGGTGGGCCAGCGCCGCGCCGAAGCCGAGCACGACCACGGGCAGGCAGGCGACGAACGTGGTGATCTCCCATGGGGCTTGGGTGATCCCGGAGGCGGACATCAGGTGGTAGGTGACCTGTCCGAGTCCGCCGAGGACCAGCGAGCCGATCGCGGAGGCGCGGGCGAACTTCTGGGCCCGCTTGCTGCCGATCCGGGCCAGCCAGACGCGCATGGCGTAGGCGGCGTAGGCCTCCACGCCCAGCGGGAGCGTGATCGCGCTGTTGAGCTGGACCGAATCGGCGATGCCGGGCAGGGGGTGGATGATGCCGAACCCGGTCATCTCGCCGAGTCCGACCCAGCCGCCCCAGATGGCCACGAACGCGGACAGCGCCATGGGCAGCAGCGCGAGTTGGCGCAGCCACTTCCTGCCCTTGCCGCCCGGTCGCGCCGTGGTGGGAGGGGACGTGACACCCGGGTCTGTGGCGTCGCTGACCTGCCCATCGGCCACCGGCACGGCCTCGGGGGTGGATGGGGTGTCGGTGACCGGGTCGGGCTCGGCCGAGGCGGCGGGCTCCGTCTCGGCTGCAACCGGAGAGAGATCCGAGTCAGGCTCGGTTTCACCATGGCCGGCGTCGGCGGTCGGCTCGGTGTCGGCCGGCGACGGGACCAGGTGCAGCCCCGCCCCTGCGGTTGCAGCCGGACCGGCGTGCCCGGTCGGGCCGGTGGGATCGAACCCGGTCTCGGACAGGACCGCCAACACCGCGTTGGCCTTGTCCGCACCGATCCGGAACCGCTGCTTGATCTTGTTGCGGGACGGGAGCTGTCCCAGCTCGGTGGCCCACTTCTGGACGGCGGGCACCAACTCGTCAACCGGGCGCGGGAAGGCGCTGCTCATCGGGCACACTCCTTAGCGGCTTTGGCCCGGGTGTCCGGGGTGTCGGGACGGAGCTCCTGAATGGAGCCGGTGGCGGGGTCACACAAGGCCTCGTACCCGCCAGGCAGGAACTCCGGCACCTGGCCGCCGTCGCTCTTGTCCAACTCGGTAGTCGGGTAAGGCTTGGCCGGGTCCGGTGCCGGCTCGACGCAGTCACGGGTGAAGAAGTCGACGAAGCTGTTGGCCTGCGTGCAGGTCGGCTTGCCCCCGGTCGTGGTCGGTGCGGCCGGCGTCGGCGTGGCTGCGTCGAGCACGGCGCAGCTGTTCGCGGCCCCGCCGACGGCGAGAGCAACCAGGACACCGGCAGCAGCGAGCTTGAGCCCAGTCATCGCCGCGCCCCCTTCCGTCCACTACGGACGGTCGAGCCGGACACCAGCCGGGCCAGCGAGGCTCCGGCGAACAGCGCGGGCACGGCCAACACGGCCAGCAGCACCCGAGGGTTGGGGTCGTGGACGGCCACCGCCCACTGCACACCGACCACCACGGCGGCGACCAGCAGCGTGCCCAGCAGCGAGCCACCGCCGGACCGGCCGGTCACGATCGACCGCATCGCCGCGGCGCGGGCACGTCGCCACACCAGCCGGACGACCACGACCAGCACGAGCACGACCAGACCGGCCACCAGCAGGACCGGCAGCATGGTGTGTGGGGTCATCGGGCACCCCCAGCCGCGGCGTTGTAGGCGCGCGTCGTGGTGCCGTGGAACCCGGGTTGCGACTGGGGTGGGCGGGCGCCGGAGGCTTTGGCGGCGGCGCAGGCGGCTTCACCGGCCTGCACGAACCGCTCCCCCAGCTCGGTGGCCAGCGCCGCGCCGGTGGTCAGCGCCCGCACCAGCAGCGTCAGCAGGGTCAGCAAGCCGTAGACGATCACGGCCGGGGTGGTCAGGCCGGCGAAGGATGCGCGGGTGTTCACGCGGCCGCTCCCATCTGCACGACGCCGTAGTTGCCGGTGGCGTTGAAGCAGGTCTGGGCCGGCTCGACGCTGCCCGGCAGCGGCAGCGCGTAGGAGCCGACGCAGGTCGGCCGGCCGGGGCCACAGCCGGGCACCGGGTGCTCCGGCAACAGGCCGTCCGTGGTCAGCGTGTAGTGGATCTCCAGGCAGCGGGGGCAGGTGCCCCACCACAGGCCGTCCGACCGGACAGGCGTCGTGGGCATGACGAGGGTGCGAGACACTAGGTGTCCCTTCTGATCAGGTGATCGGTGGGGGTGTGAGAACCCCGGTCCGGCAGGCACTTCTTGGCCGGAGGACTGCCGGGCCGGGGCACTCAGTCGTTGAGCTGGCGGGCGTCCATCTCGGTCGACCAGTCGTAGTCACGCGGGATGCGGTTGGGGCTGTCGTCGATGGCCGCGTGCGTCTGGTAGCAGCCGGCGCAGACGCTCAGCGAGCCGTAGGCGTGGGTGGCGGTGTCTCCACACCTGCACTTGCCGCTCATGCTGCAACTCCTGAATCTGTTGTGGTGGAAGGGTTCTCGGCGGCTTCCACGCAGGGGAAGCACTTGCCGAACGTGGGTGGGATGACGTAGTCGCGGGCGCGGTGGCAGCCCGGGCACTCGCGGCGGGCGAGGTTGGCCAGGTTCAGCGCGTGCCAGCGGGCCGGAGTCATCGGCCGCACGGGCTTCGCCGCGGCGATCAGGTAGAGCTTGGCGAACCACTGCCGGCCGCCACGCTTGCTGTAGCCGTAGAGCATTGCGACCGGGTCAGCGCCGTCGGGTCGCAGGTCCATCGCTCGCAGCTGCCGGAACGTGGCCAGCAGCGTCGGGGGTGCCCACCCGTACGGGAGCAGCGGTAAGCCGCCCTCGGTGCCGTGGGTGAACTCCGGATACGGCGACCACGCCACCGGCATCTGCACGATGGGGTGGACCTTGCGGGCCATCACGCACCGACCAGCGCCGTGAGCAGCGCGGCGACCAGCAGCCACAGCCAGTGCCAGGCCTGGTCAAGGGTGTAGGCCCCGGTGCCGACGCCGGGGTTGTCGTCGTGGCCCGGGCGGGGTGCGCCGAAGTGGTAGTAGTCGCGCTTGCCGACCAGCACGGCCAGCACCAGCAGCGGCTTGCGCCGGTCGGCCCAGTAGTGCGTCACGGCGGACACGACCTGACCGAGCACGAACCCGAGTGGGGTGACCTCGGCCAGGTGCAGCGCGGCCAGCACGGCGACCACGCCGGCCGTGGCGGCAGTGTAGGTGGCCACGTGACGGACGCAGGACCACCGGCCAACCCAGCCCTCCATGCCCTTCGTGCAGGCCTGGTGATGGGTCTGGATCCAGTGGTCGGCCACGTTGTGGGTCACCAGCAGGGCGACCAGCACCACGGCGAAGGTGACAGCGGCGGTGATGTTCATCAGGCGGCCGCCTCACCGGTCACGGCGGGCGGCTCGTGGTGGACGTTGAGCACGCGGACGGTGTTGTCCAGGGCGCGGTTGGCGATGCGGCGGTCACGGCGGGCGCGGGCGGAGCCGTCCAGCAGTGCGGTGGTCTTCACCGGCTGCGGCTCGTGCAGCTGGGCGAACTCGGCGGACAGCTTCGGGTGGCTGATCAGGTGGTGGAACTCGGCGTCCAGGGTGGTCAGGGTGCCGGAGTCGTCGATGGCGGCGATGTCGGCGTCGGTCGGCTCGGCGATGTCGTCGATGCCGGGGAAGTCGTTGGCGTGCATGGGTTGGAGCTCCTTGCGTCGAAGGGGACAGGAACCGGGCGGTGCCGTTGGTTCCCGAACCTCCGCAGTCCCGGCCGGCGAGCCGGCGGGCGACCCGCGAGGGCGGGTGTGGTGCGGAGGAACGGCACCCAACGGGTGCGTCTGGTGTTGGAGTGCTCTCCGGCGGTAGTTGCCGCCGGTTCGGCTCACCGGAGAGCCAGCCGCAATCGCGGCTGGAGCGGCGGCCCGCCAGCCCCTACGTGCACGGTGGAGGCTGAACAGCCAGCCCCCGAGATGGGGGCGGCTGCCCCCGAGGTGGGGGCGGCTGGCGGGACTGACGGGCAGGCCGCTTGAACGCTATGGAGGTCTCAAAGAACAGCTGCGATACGTCCACTTCGGACAGGCGCACGGGTTGGGGTGTCGCGACGGTTTCCCGTCGGGACCATGCACACGCAGCGAGTTGGGCAACCGCTTGTCAACGCACAGAAAGCTCTGTGCGGCAAGGCTTAAGCACCTTGTGGGACCGGCCCGAACGTGTCGGGATGTCCCTCCGGTTTAGACGGACCTAGCGAGTACAGCGGCGGGCCACTCGGTGTGGTCGCCGGCCGTGTTCGCCGTGCGGTCCGTCCCCGTTGTCAGCCCCTATGCCCAGTCGCTGAATCCAGGAACGTATGCAGTTCTCAAAGAACGGCCGGGGCGGTGGATCTCCTCCAGTGAGGTGATCCGGTTCACTCCGGTTCAACGTGAGTCAGAACGTACCAACGCGAGTCAACTTGAGTCAACAGTGGTTGTGAAACTGGTCGCGTTTGCCCTGCAAAATGACCATGTAGGCAGGCTTGACCTGGCCTGATCTGCGACCCACCTGGTACGGTTTGGGTCAAGTTGACTCGCTACTGAAGGGAGCGCTGGCTCAGATGGATTCGAACCTCGGGGACGTCCCAAGGTCCGCGAAGCCAACCGCGGCTGCCATCGCGCACCACGTCCGGACGGAGATTGAGGCTGGTCGGCTCGCTCACCGTCAGCCGCTACCAACGTCGAAGGAACTCGCGGCTGAGTGGGGTGTGTCGCCAGCGATGATCAGTCGCGCGATGGACATACTCGCGGACGATGAGCTGATCATCAGCAAGCCACGGGCGGGCCGCATCGTCAACTTCCCGCCACGTGTCCATCTCAGCGTTCCCAGCAGGCCGAAGGTGTTGCTCGTTGGCGGCTACGCGGGAAGCGGAAAGACGGAGCTGGGCAGGATTCTGGCGAGGCTTACGCACTGGCCGATGCTCGACAAGGACACCACTACGCGTCCGGTGGTGGAGCAGGCGTTGGAGCTGCTTGGCAAGTCACCGCACGATCGGGAGTCGACGCTCTACCGGGAGTCCATCCGGCCCGCCGAGTATGAAGCGCTGATCGCCGGCATGATGGAGAACGTCGAATGCGGGACCTCTGCCATCGTCACCGCGCCGTTTGCGCTCGAACTTGCGGACCGCACCTGGTGTGACCGGACTGCCGCCAACCTTGCTCGCCTGGGTGCCGACCTGCACGTAATCTGGGTCCGCTGCGACGCCGAGTCCATGCGCCGGTATATCCGGCATCGCGGAGCAGCGCGCGACGCCTCCAAGCTCGCGAACTGGGACGATTACGTCAAGGGCCTCAACCTGGCGTTTGAGCCGGCGATCGAGCACACGATCATCAGCAACTCCGCAAACGCTCGACCGTTGCAGGAACAGGCTGAGCAGCTGCTGGCTACCGTGACGGCATGAGCACCATGTTGCGCGTGCTGGTCAGCGGCGAGGCGGATGACCAGGTCGGCGTCAGCCTGCTTAGCCAGGTGCCCGGCATCGAAGTCGTCCCATACGACCCGACCGCCGCAGGCCTGTCTGACCAGCAGCGCACCGCCGAAGTCTTCCTGCCGCCTTACCGTGGCAGCGAACGCCCGATCCCACTGGTCAAGCAGTTGCTGAACCTCCGGCTCGTGCAGCTGCTCAGCGCCGGGATCGACGAGTGGAGTCCGCATGTCCCGCCCGGCGTGATGCTGGCGAACGCCCGGGGCGCCCATGCCGCCCCGGTCAGCGAGTGGATCCTCTCGGCGATTTTGACTACCTATCGTCGCTGGCCTGCGCTGATTCGCTACCAGGACCAAGGCACCTGGGCTCACCGGCTTCCCGGTACAGACTTTGAGACGCTGAGCGGCAAACGAGTGCTCGTACTCGGTGCCGGCGCGATTGGATTGGCGGTTGCCCAGTTGCTTCCGCCGTTCGGTGCGACCGCCACCCTGGTTGGTCGGACCGCCCGCACCGGCGTGCACGGAGTCGACGACCTTCCCGACCTTGTCAGCGAGCACGACATCGTGGTCGTCATCTGCCCGCTCACCCCCGATACCGAGGGCCTGATCAACGCCAAGATCCTGGCCGCAATGCCGGACGGCGCACTGCTGGTCAACGCCGGCCGGGGCCGCATCGTCGACACCAATGCCTTGGTTGCGGAGCTGAGCACTCAGCGCGTGCGCGCCGCGCTCGACGTCTCCGACCCTGAGCCCTTGCCGGCGGACCACCCGCTGTGGAGCTGCCCGGGCATCATCGTCAGCCCGCACTCTGCGCGAACCGTCCCGGGGACTAACCGGCTCTGCTACGAAGTCGCTGCCAAGCAAGTCGCCATGCTCGCTCGCGGGGAAACGCCGTCGAACGTCGCCTTTTCGCGATGATCACACCGTGACTGCTCGTCACGGTTCCAAAGGCGTGTTCGTGTGGATGGCGATCATGTCGAGAACGGACCGGTACATCTCGTCGCCGTCGCGGGACCGCACGTCTAGCAAGTAGTCGTCCGCAGAGGGCACGTCGCCGACGGACAAGTACGCCATGGCGAAGTGAAAGTGCGTCAGCGCCCGCTGCTGCCGCGCTCGCTGCTCGGTCTGCACCTGGTCGTGGCTCATCGCGCGTCCCTGTGGTCGTGGTGGGGTGCCGCCGACCCGGAGGCGTCCGGGGAGCCGCACCCCGGGTCGGCGGCTGCTTTGGTGGGTGCCACGCGGTGCCGTTTCACCTTGCTGAGCTGGGCAGACACGACCTGTCGGCGTTCGCGCCGTCGGCGGCCGAACTCGACCAGCGCGCCAACAACCGCGATCAGGGCGGCCATGCCCATCACGACCAGTACGGCCCCAGCTCCGGCATCCATGTCTGACTCCACTTGTCAGAACGTGTACTCGTCTTTACAAGTTCTGACCAGCTTGGCACCATGCCCGAAACCGGTCAAGACGCGTCAACCCGCATGTCGCGGGTAGACGTAGGCTTGTGAGGACGTCCAGACATGCTGACCAGGGAGGTGCCACCGTGGTCATCGACAAGCGGTCCGGTGTGCCCGCATACCGGCAGATCGCGGCCGACATCCGCGAGAGGATCAACAGCGGCGAGTACGCGCCCGGTGCTCAGCTACCCAGCGAGCAGGACCTCACCGCCACCTACGACGTCAGCCGCCCGACCATCCGCGACGCCGTTGGACTGCTGCGCGCCGAAGGTGTCGTGTACGCCCAGCATGGCCGGGGCGTGTTCGTGACTCCGCCGCGCACGGTGCAACGCTTGTCCCGGAGCCGGTTGTCCAAGGCCGCCCGGCAGGAGAACAAGGGTGCGTTCCTCGGCGACGCCGCAGCCGGCGGGTTCACGCCGTCCACGACGGTCAAGATTCGGTTCGAGTCGGCCGACGAACGCACCGCCGAACTACTGGGCATCGACCCCGGCACCGAGGTCACCGTCCGGGACCGCGTCATGCGCGCCGACGGATTGGCCGTCCAGCTCGCGGTGTCCCGGCTGCCGCGCCAGTTCACGCGCGGGACGCTGATCGAGGAGACCAACACCGGACCTGGCGGCGCGTACGCCCGTCTGGAAGACGCTGGCCACGAGTTCGCCCCGTTCGAGGAGATCGTTCGCGCCCGGATGCCCTCGCCCGAGGAAGCCAGCACGCTGCAACTGGCCGAAGGCGTGCCGGTCCTGCACGTGACCCGCATCGCCCGCAACACCGACGGCGTGGCGTTGGAGGTCAACGACATGATCCTCGCTGCTGACCGCTACGAGCTGGGCTACGAGATCCCTGCGCGCTAGCCGCCCGTACGCCCGTTGTGCCAAATGGCTGCCCAGGTTGGCCACTGAGAGAGGAAAACCGCAGCTCAGGGCGGGTCTGGATGGCGGTCTGTAAATCAGCCGCGAAAGCTTCGGAGGTTCAAATCCTTCACCTGGCACGTGCGGGATGAGCGGGCTATGTCTGTTGTAAAGCACAGACATAGCCCGCTCGTCGTTTTTCTGGGGCTCCCGCCCCAGACCCCGAGGCAGGAGGGCTCCGCCCCCTGCACCCCCGTTCCGGCTTTTAGGGTCGTGTGAGTTGACGGTGCGGGAGTGAGGGGAAGTCGGCCTCCGGCTTGGCTCTCGCCTTCGTGCGGGTGAGTGGGTGATGGGGTTCGGCTTCGGGCTTCGCCCTCGCTCTGATGGTGCCGTGAGGTGGGTGGGAGGACTCGGGTTGGGCCTCGCTCTCGCGCCAGAGGTGTGTTGAGGTGGGTTGTTAGCCGCTGGCTTCGCGGCGGTCTCTTTGTGTGCTGGGGCGGGTTGAGGGATCCGGCTTCGGGCTGTGCGCCCTGGCGTGGTGGATCAGGGCTCTGTTGTCAGCGATGGGGTAGTGGCAACGGCGCCGGCGACTGTGCCTGGTCCACTTCGGACTATGGATGAGCGAGGGTGCGGCTGGCACGGCTCGATGGGGCTGACCGTGCGGCACGGCGGCGGTTTTGGGTTAGCCCGCGCGGTGGTGGGTCAGCTTCCGCGGTCGCAGGCAAGCGGCTGCCATGCGTGGTTGGCGGCGTGGGAGCTGAGGGGTGGCGCGGTGTGTGGGGCGCGCCGGGGTGGGGGAAGGGTGGGCGTCAGATGGGGAGATGTGAGATGGCCGGCGCCTGGGGCTTCCCCTCCCAATGACGCCGGCCACGAGAGCAACCATAGCACGCGTTCGAACATGAGTTCGAGTGTTGTCATGGGTTTGTGATCTCCGGGCGAGGCTGTTCGGGGGTGTCGGGGTTGAGGCCGAGATGGCTCAGCCGGGCCTTGATCGCGGCGCGGCTGCGGGCGAAGTCCAGGGCGAGCTGGGGGATGGGCTTGCGGCCCTCCGTCCACAGGCGACGGAGCTCGTCGTCCTGCTCGGGACTCCAGGGCGTGCCGGCGTTGGCCGGGGCGGGACGTGACTTCGACGACATGCGGCCGCCGTCGCGAACGGTGGCCAGACCCCGCAGGGTGGCCTCGATGAGTTGCCCGGCGGCGATCAGATCGGTGACCGGCAGGATGAAGCTGCCCTCGGCGACAACGGCCCCGTTGGGCAGTTGGGCCTCGAGTTCGACGGTGACGGACACCTCGGTGTCCATCTGGACGTGGACGGCGTAACTGCGGTCGCCGATCTCTTCCTCGCCCCTGATTTGGACGCTTGTGCGCATACGTGACCTCCGGCCGCCACGCTAGGACGACCGGGCGCATGGTCGCTCCGAGCGCGTTTCTGGCGATCTTGATTAGCGGTGTTTGCGCAGGTGGGAGCGTGTCAAGTCGGGGTCGGAACGCGACGGCGGAAAGCCGCCAGCGGGTGCGGGGCGGGGACGTCAGGATCGGGTCATGGGCGCATTTCGATTCGGGGTGTTGGCGGAGACGGCGGGCAGCGTCGAAGAAGTGGCGGCGACCGCGCGGCGGGCCGAGGAGCTGGGCTACGACACGGTGTTGCTGCGCGACCACTTCGTGCCGGAGCCGTTCGGGGACCAGGTGGCGCCGCTGATCGGGCTCGCGGCGGCGGCCGCCGCGACGAGCCGGCTGAGGGTGGGAACCCTGGTGCTGGACAACGACTACCGGCACCCGGTGATGCTGGCGAAGGAGGCCGCGACGCTGCAGCAGCTGTCCGGCGGGCGGTTCGAGCTGGGCTTGGGCGCGGGCTGGCTGCGGGTCGAGTACGAGGCCGCGGGTATGGCCTTCGACCGGGCGGGCGTGCGGGTGGGACGGCTCGAGGAGTCGGTGCGGCTGGTGAAGGAACTGTTCGCGGGCAAGGAAGTCCGGTTCGAGGGCGAGCACTATCGGATCGACGGCGTGACCAACTATCCGGCCGTGGACCTGGCGCCGGCGGTGTTGATCGGGGCCGGCAGTCCGCGGATGCTGCGGCTGGCCGGGCGGGAAGCGGACACGGTCGGCATCCTCGCCAAGACGTTGCCTGGCGGCACCATCTCCGACGCCATGGAGGAGCGACTTAGTAGCGCATTCGCAACGAAGGCGGACTTGGTTCGCGCCGAGGGCCGAAACGTGGAGATCAGCTCGGTGGTGTCGGTGGACCTGGCCGACGACCCGCGCGCCGCGGCCGAGCGGTACGCCGTCGAGCGCGGCTGGGGCGCCGGCGCGGCGGACCTGGTCGAGGACATGCCGGCGAAGTTCCTCGGCCCGCTCGACCACATCGTGGAGCTGGCCCACCGTCGGCGCGAATGCCTCGGACTGTCCTATCTGGTCGTGTCGGACCGGGAACTGGAGGCGGCCGCGCCGCTGGTGCGGGCGTTGTCGGGCCGGTAGCGATCGCGGTCAGGAGCGCAGGGCCGGGCGGCGGTACCAGCTGGTCCAGAGTGGACGGTAGCCCTGCATGGACCAGAACGGCGCCGACCGCGGGTTGGGCAGGGCGTAGTGCAGCAGGGTGGCGGCGATGCCGGCCTCGTCGAGCTCGCGGTGGACGTGGTCGACGAGGGCGCTGCCGACGCCGCCGCCGCGCAGGTCGGCGCGGACGCCGCCGAGGCCGAGGTAGGCAACGGGGCCCGTGGCGACGCGGCCGGCGATCCAGTCGGAGTGCGGCGGCAGTTCGACGGTGACGATGCCGACGGGCCGGCCGCCGACCTCGGCCAGCCAGATGCAGGGTCGGTCGCGGTCGAGCATCTCGGCTGTGTTCTGGCGGAGTCCGGCCTCGGTGGACGGGCGCTCGGTGATCACGCCGAACTGGGTGTCGTAGCGAACGACTTCCAGATTGAGTGCCACACACGCATCCAAGTCCGCCTTCGTGGCGACCCGGATGGTGAGGCCTGGGGTGGGGCCGGCACCGGGTTGGGGTGCGGTCGGGCCGAAGACGCCGGCGCGGCGTACGGCGGTGACGATCAGCGGGGCGAAGCCGTGGTGGACGAGGGCGGGCACGGCGGCGGTGTCGCGGCTGGGCCAGGTGATGTGGGCGGTGCAGTCGAGGTCGCCGGGGACGACGGCCCGGGCCAGGTGCGACTCCCAGAGTTCGAGCAGGGGATCGAGGTCGGCGCCGGCCAGGCGGACGGACAGCGAGTGGCGGCGCAGGGCGGACCAGGTGGCGTCCAGGGATGCCGGGTCGACCTCCTGGAACGCGGGCGCGCCGAGGGCACCGACAGTGGCGATCAAGGCGCCGGACAGCGGTGGCTCGGTCGGCAGCAGGGGATCGAGCAGAGCCAGGCGGGCCGCGTGTTGGCGCTCGACATCGATGTCCACGTCGAGTCATCCAACACTGACGACTCGGCGAAGTCGCGGCCATTACTTTGGGTGACCGATACTGGGGGTGACCTACGCGTTCGAGTGTCCGATTTGCCGGCGTTTTGTCCGCTTAATCGTTTCAAGAGGCCGGTCGGGCCTGCAAATTGCTCTTTCTGACGCCAAACTGTTCACTGGGAGTGTTGCCTTCGTCAACTGGACGGGCCACACTCGCTCAACCGGGGTAAACTGCGATCTGAGGGGTTCCGGCGCACTCGGGACCCCTTGGTCGTGCCAAGGACACCACCGGCAGGAGTGTCGACAGGGGGGAAGACGTCCCTGTCTGCGTGGCCCGACGAGGAGGGTGGATGACCGACCACCGCCGTGCCGTCCATCCCGAGGTGTCCCGCCCGCCGGTCCGCGCGCATCTTGATCCGCAGCGTACCCGGCGCTACCGCCTGTTCTCCGCGGCGGTCCTGCTGGCCGGCCTCGGTGTCGCGACGGCCGTGCTGCTCGGCCACGCCGACCGCCTCGAACCCGGGCAACTGCTGATCGCCGGTCCGCTGCTGGCCGTCGGCTTCCTCCTGTCCGAGCAGCTGTCCATCGACTTCGACGTCCGCCAGATCAGCTGGACCATCTCCTTCGCCGAGATCCCGCTCGTGCTCGGCCTGGTCACTGTGCCCTTCGAGGTGGTGCTGGCCGCCTACCTGGTGGCCGGCCTCGGCGTGCAGATCTACCGCCACAAGCTGCGCCACCTCAGCTACCACGCCGGCATCATGTGCCTCGAGGTGGCGATCCCCTACTTCGTCTTCTACGTGCTGCGCAACGACTTCCCGGCGATGCCGGTGTGGGCCGCGGCCGCGCTCGGCGTGCTCACGTCTCCGCTGGTCAGCACGGCGCTCGGCCTGGGCGCCATGAACGTGCTCGGCGGCGAGCTGCGGCTACCGGCGGCGGCCCGGCTGGGCCTGCGCTCGCTGGTCGTCTGCCTGCTCAACGTCACAGTCGGCCTGGTGGCGTTCGTGCTGGTCACCAACGCGCCGTGGGGCTGGCTGCTGGCCGGCCTGCTCGCCGCCTCGATGGTCGCGCTGTACCGCGCGTACTCCGGGCTGCTGCGCGAGCAGCGGGACCTGGAGACGCTGTCCGACGTCAGCCTCAACGTGGCCCGCTCCGGCCAGGACGTGATGAACAAGGCGTCGGTGCTGACCAACGTGCTGCCGCCGGAGGACCCCGCCGACTGGCAGGCGATCGTCGAGCGCATCCGCGACCAGCTCAACGCCAAGCGCGTGGTGCTGCACCTGAAGATGGACACCGACGACGTGCGCCGGCTGGTCGCGGGCGTGCCGTTGCCCGACGGTGACGAGCCGGACCGGGACGACCCGATCCTCCAGCTCGCCGGCAACCACGTGCGCTACTTCAAGCTCTCCGACGCCGCCGACGACGTGCAGGAGGCGCTGCGCCGCCGCGGCGTGTACGAGGTGCTGGTGGTGCCGCTGCGCGGCGCGAGCCAGCCGCTCGGCGCCATGGAGGTGCACGACCGGCTCAGCCGCTGGCGTGGCTTCGGCAGCGCCGACGTGCGGCTGCTGCGCACGCTGTCCAGCCACCTCGCCACCGCCATGGACAACCGCCGGCTGGTCGGCCGGCTGCGCCACCACGCCTACCACGACCCGCTGACCGGGCTGCTCAACCGCACCGGCTTCCGTGAGGTCGCGGGCGACCCCGTGCGCGGCGAGGACGCCTGCGTGGTCATGCGTATCGACCTGGACGTGATGTCCGGCGTCGCGGACGCCCTCGGCTACGCGTGGGGCGACCGCATGGTGCTGGCGGCCAGCCGCCGGCTGCGTGACGCCCTCGGCGGCGAGGTGCCGCTGGCCCGGCTGGAGGGCGGCTCGTTCGCGGCGCTGCTGGTCGACCGCACCCACGAGCAGGCCCAGGAGATCGGCGAGAAGCTGCGGGCCGGGCTGTCCATGCCGTACCCGGTGGACAAGCTGACCGTGGAGGCCAGCGCGCTGATCGGCTACGTGTCCAACACCACCGAGGACGGCGACGACACGATCGACGTCGACACGCTGCTGCAGCGCGCCGACGTGGCCGTGCAGGCCGCGCACAGCGGCAGCGACCCGGTGCGCGGCTACGCGCCGAGCATGGGGCAGATCTTCCTGCGGCGCTTCCAGCTGGTCACCCAGTTCCGCTCGGCGCTGGAGACCGGCCAGGTCACCGTGCACTACCAGCCCAAGATCGCGCTGCCGAGCCGGCAGGTGGTCGGCGTGGAGGCGCTGGTGCGGTGGCGGCACCCCGAGTTCGGGCCGTTGGACCCGGACGAGTTCGTGCCGGCCGTGGAGGCCACCGGTCTGGTCGACGCGCTCACGTCGTTCGTGATGGAGCAGGGCCTGCAGCGGGTGCGGCAGTGGCTGGACCGCGGGCTGCGGATGTCCACCGCGGTCAACCTGTCGGTGCGCAACCTGGCCGACGCCAACTTCCCCGACCTGGTCGCGGAGGCGCTGCGCCGCTACGACGTGCCGCCGCAGCTGCTCACCTTCGAGCTCACCGAGTCCGGCGTGATGTCCGACCCGGAGCGGGCGCTGCCGGTGCTGCGCCGGCTGCACGCGATGGGCGTGACGCTGGCTGTGGACGACTTCGGCACCGGCTACTCCTCGCTGGCCTACCTGCGGCAGCTGCCGGTGGACGAGGTGAAGATCGACAAGTCGTTCGTGCTCGGCATGGGCACCGACCTGTCGGACATGGCCGTGGTGCGGGCCATCGTCGAGCTGGGGCACTCGCTCGGGCTGACCGTGGTGGCCGAGGGCGTGGAGGAGGACTCGGCCCGCGAGCAGCTGGTGAGCATGGGCTGCGACGTGGCCCAGGGCTATCTGATCTCCCGGCCGCTGTCCGAGGAGCGCTTCGAGGCCTGGCTGCGGGCCCGCACGATCCGCGCGCGCGGCCTGCGCGATGAGACGGTCCTCACGTTGGTCAGTTGACGCAGGTGAAGGGGTACCCCCCGATTTCGTGATCGTGGGGTACGTGCGCTAGAGTTCTAATCGCTCCGCAAGAGCAAGGCCCCAATAGCTCAGTCGGCAGAGCGTCTCCATGGTAAGGAGAAGGTCTACGGTTCGATTCCGTATTGGGGCTCCAGAGATCGCCGCGGTGCTCAGCTAGATGGCATCGCGGCTGCTCTGCGTGTAAGGCGGTGTAGCTCAGTTGGTAGAGCAAGCGACTCATAATCGCTGTGTCGCCGGTTCAAGTCCGGCCATCGCTACTCGATGGTGGTCGTGTGCCCAGCTTCGCCGGGCCTGATCGCTCCGCCATTACACTGGGGCTCTCGCCCCAGACCCCAAGCAAGGGGGCTCCGCCCCCTTGACCCCCGGCACGGGGGACTAGAGATCAGGAGAGGTGCCCCGTGGCTGCTACCGACGTCAGGCCGAAGATCACCCTCGCGTGCGAGGAGTGCAAGCACCGCAACTACATCACCAGGAAGAACCGTCGGAACGACCCCGACCGCCTGGAGATCAAGAAGTTCTGCCCGAACTGCAAGACGCACCGTGCGCACAAGGAAACCCGCTGACGTTTCCCCGCAGCACCACGAGAGCCCGCCCCGCGTGTCGGAGGCGGGCTCTCGGCGTTCTAACCTGGCCCGGTGCCACTGGACAAGTCGTTCACAGGACGCAGCTACCCACCGGGTGACGTGTACGAGGTAGGCCGCGCGAAGATCCGCGAGTTCGCCGACGCGGTGGGCGCGGTCAGCCCGCTGCACCGCGACCCGCAGGCCGCGCGGGCCGCCGGCTACGCGGACGTGATCGCGCCGCCGACCTTCGCCACGATCATCTCCATGACGTCCATCTCGATCGTGGTCGATGACCCCGAGCTGGGCCTGGACTACAGCCGGGTGGTGCACGGCGCGCAGACCTTCGTCCACCACCGGCCGATGGTCGCCGGCGACCGACTGGTCACCGCGGTGCACGTGGACGACGTGCAGACCCGGATGGGCAACGACTTCCTCACCGTCCGCGCCGAGATCGAGACCGAGGCCGGCGAGGCCGTGTGCACGTCGACGGGGCTGCTGGTAGCCCGGGGAGAGGACGCCTGATGGGCCGCCTGCCCGCTTCGAAGGTCACCAAGGGCGACGAGCTGCCCGTCAAGCAGGTCCGAGTGACCCGAGACACACTGGTCCGCTACGCGGGCGCCTCGCTGGACTTCAACCCGATCCACTGGAACGAGAAGTTCGCCGCCGAGGTCGGCCTGCCCGGCGTCATCGCCCACGGCATGCTGACCATGGCGCTGGCCAACGAGCTGGTCAGCGACTGGGCCGGCGACCCGGGCGCGGTCGTCGAGACCACCACCAAGTTCACCCGGCCGGTGCCGGTGCCCAACGACGGCGACGGCGCGCAGCTGGAGATCACCGGCAAGGTCACCGAGGTCACCGAGGACGGCCGGGCCAAGGTGGCGATCACCGTGACCTTCGAGGGGCAGACCGTGCTCGGCCGCCCCACCGCCGTGGTCCAGCTCGGCTAGTCCGTTCGAGTGATTTCATGAAGGGCCCCTTCCTGTCGTCTTGGGTTCTAGTGGTGGTTGCAACACCTGACCTGTGCAGGGGTTGCAGTGTTCGAGATCCGCAAGGACCGGGTCCCCCAGGGCCGTAAGAAGTTGCTCGCCGAGCGCCAGCACTACCGTGATCTTGTGGCGCACGGAGTAGGCACCATCGAGGCATGCCGAATCGTCGGGATCAACCGCCGCACCGGGCACCGGTGGCGGTTCGGCCGGGCCAGCACGGCGGGGCGGACGACCAGCGCGTCGTTCGCCCCGCCGGGCTGTCGGCCTCCTGCCCGACCGGAGGTGTCCTCACGGTTCCTGTCGGTCGACGAGCGGATCGTGATCGCTGACCTGCGCCGGGCCGGGACCGGGGTCCGGGCCATCGCGGCCGAGCTGGGCCGCAGCCCGTCCACGATCAGCCGCGAGCTTGCCCGCAACAGCCACCCCGGCAGCGGGGACTACCGGCCGCACGCGGCCCAGGCCCGCGCCGAGAGCCGCCGGCCACGCCCGAAGACCGGCAAACTCGCGGCCTGCCCCGAGTTGCGGGAGCGGGTGCAAGGCATGCTGGTCGAGCGGTGCAGCCCGGAGCAGATCGCCCACCGGCTGCGCCGCGATCACCCCGACCGGCCGGAGCTGCACGTGACCCACGAGACCATCTACCAGGCCCTCTACGTCCAAGGACGCGGCGAGCTGCGCCGCGAGCTCACTCGCGCTCTGCGCACCGGACGCGCGGTGCGCGCACCCCGCCGCCAGTCCGATCAGCGCCAGGCCCGGTTCACCACGCCGATGGTCATGATCAGCGAACGCCCGGCCGAGGCCTGCGACCGCGCTTATCCCGGGCACTGGGAAGGCGATCTGATCATCGGCCTGGGCAACGCGTCCGCGATCGGCACCCTGGTCGAGCGCGCGACCCGCTACGTGATGCTGGTCCACCTGCCCGGACGACGGGACGCCCAGACCGTCCGCGACGGGTTGATCGCCACCATGGCCACCCTGCCCGCCCACCTGCGCCGGTCGTTGACCTGGGACCAGGGCGTGGAAATGGCGCGGCATCACGAGTTCAGCATGGCCACCGGCATGCCGGTCTACTTCTGCGACCCGCACTCCCCGTGGCAGCGCGGCTCCAACGAGAACACCAACGGTCTGCTGCGCCAGTACTTCCCCAAAGGCAGCGACCTGTCCGTGCACACGCCCGAGGACCTGACCGCGGTCGCCGCCCAGCTCAACCGCCGGCCACGCAAAACGCTCGGCTGGGACACCCCAGCCGAGCGTCTGGCTAAGCTCCTGACCGACGCCAGTTGATCACCTGTGTTGCAACGACCCCTGGAATCCGCCCGTTGAACGTGAGGAAGGGGCCCTTCATGGCAGAAGACGGCTACTTGGCCTCGCGGAGCAGGTCGCCCATCCGGTTGACGCCGGTGACCAGGTCCTCGTCGCCCAGCGCGTAGGACAGCCGGAAGTAGCCGGGGGTGCCGAACGCCTCGCCCGGCACCACGGCCACCTCGGCGTGCTCCAGCACCAGGGCGGCCAGCTCGACGCTGGTCTGCGGACGCTGGCCGCGGATCTCCTTGCCCAGCAGGCCCTTCACCGACGGGTAGCAGTAGAACGCGCCCTTCGGCGTCGGGCACTGCACGCCCGGGATGGCCGACAGCAGCTCGACCATGGTCCGGCGGCGGCGGTCGAACGCGGTGCGCATCGCGTAGACGGCGTCCAGCGAGCCGGACACGGCCTCCAGCGCGGCGCGCTGCGACACGTTGGCCACGTTCGAGGTCAGGTGCGACTGGAGGTTGGCCGCGGCCTTGGTGACGTCGGCCGGGGAGATCATCCAGCCCACCCGCCAGCCGGTCATCGCGTACGTCTTGGCCACGCCGTTGAGCACGACGGTGGTGTCGGCCAGCTCGGGCACCAGCACCGGCAGCGAGTGCGCCTGCGCGCCGTCGTAGACCAGGTGCTCGTAGATCTCGTCGGTGACCACCCAGATGCCGTGCTCCAGCGCCCAGCGGCCGATCGCCTCGGTCTGCTCGCGGTCGTAGACGGCGCCGGTCGGGTTGGACGGCGACACGAACAGCAGCACCTTGGTGCGCGGCGTGCGCGCCGCCTCTAGCTGCTCGACGGTGACCAGGTAGTCGGCCGACTCGTCCGCGGTGACCTGCACCGGAACGCCGCCGGCGAGCGTGATCGCCTCCGGGTAGGTGGTCCAGTACGGCGCCGGCAGCAGGACCTCGTCGCCCGGGTCGAGCAGGGTCGCGAAGGCCTGGTACACGGCCTGCTTGCCGCCGTTGGTGATCAGCACCTGGCTGGCCTGGACCTGGTAGCCGGAGTCACGGGCGGTCTTGGCCGCCACCGCCTCGCGCAGCTCGGGCAGGCCGGCCGCGGGCGTGTAGCGGTGGTTGCGCGGGTCGCGGGCGGCGGCCGCGGCCACCTCCACGATCGCCTCGGGGGTGGGGAAGTCGGGTTCGCCGGCGCCGAATCCGATCACCGGCCGGCCCGCCGCCTTGAGCGCCTTCGCCTTGGCGTCGACCGCGAGGGTGGCCGACTCGGCGATGCCGCCGATGCGGGCGGAGACCCGGCGGCGTTGCGCGGGGCTGTGGACAGGGGGAGCTTCGGGGGCTGCCATGGCCTTCATGGTGGCAGACGCCACCCACCGAATTCGCGTCCGGGGGCCCCGAACACCGCTGTTGACCTGTGCGGTTGCAGTGACCACCCGTTCGTGCCGTAGACTCTGGCGAGCCGGGTCGTGATGAAGCCTGTTCCCACGGAGTCCGTGGGACGGCGGAGGACGGCCTCAAAGGGGTGTAGCTCAATTGGCAGAGCAGCGGTCTCCAAAACCGCAGGTTGCAGGTTCAAGTCCTGTCGCCCCTGCATCGAAGCTTTGGTGAGCGGAGGATGGCGTGAGCGAGGACCGCGAGCAGGAGCCGACGGAGAAGCGCGAGAGCGCCGCCCGCCCGGTCACCGCCGCTGCGCGACGCGAGCGTCGCGCCTCCGCCCGCCAGGTCGCGCCGGAGAGTGGCAGCGACCAGACTGAGTCGGCCAAGGCCGACTCGGCCAAGGTTGTCAGCAGCAACGGCAGGACCACGCAGTCCAAGCGCGAGCAGGGCGTGGAGACGGCGTCGCGTGACCGCAAGGCCAAGCGACCCAACGTCTTCAAGCGCCTGGTCCGCTTCCTCCGCGAGGTCGTCGCCGAACTGCGCAAGGTCATCTGGCCGACGCGCAAGATGCTGGTGACGTACACGATCGTCGTGCTGGTGTTCGTGGCCGTGATGGTGGCGTTGGTCTTCGGTCTGGACTACGCCTTCCTCCAGGGCGTGTCCTTCGTGTTCGGTAAGTAGCCGAGCACAGGGCGCAGGGCCACCGGTCGCCGGCGTGAGCGACCGGACACTGACGCACGAGAGGAAGCGAGACCCAGCTGTGACCTCCGAGAACGGCGCCGCCGCCGACCGGGAGCTGACGGACGCCGACGAGCAGGACCTCGTCGAGGTCGAGTCCGACGCCGACCTGGACGTGGCCGAGGACACTGAGGTCGAGCAGGTCGAGTCCGAGGACGGCGACGACGCCGACGAGGACAGTGCCGCCGAGGACGAGCCGGCCGACGCGGCTGTCGACGAGGACCTGGACCCCGCCGAGGAGATGCGGGCCGCGCTGCGGCACGCCCCCGGCGACTGGTACGTCGTGCACTCGTACGCCGGTTACGAGAACAAGGTCAAGACCAACCTCGAGACGCGCATCCAGACCCTGGACATGGAGGACTTCATCTTCCAGGTCGAGGTGCCGACCGAGGAAGTCACCGAGATCAAGAACGGCCAGCGCAAGCAGGTGCAGCGCAAGGTGCTGCCCGGCTACATCCTGGTCCGGATGGAACTGAACGACTCGTCCTGGAGCGCCGTGCGCAACACCCCCGGGGTCACCGGGTTCGTGGGCGCCACCTCCAAGCCGTCCCCGCTCAGCCTGGACGACGTGCTCAAGTTCCTGCTCCCGCAGGTTGAGCAGGACGCGGCCAAGCAGGAGGGCGGCAAGAAGGCCGCCACCGCCGTGGCCAAGCCGACCGTCGAGGTCGACTTCGAGGTCGGCGAGTCCGTCACCGTCATGGACGGACCGTTCGCGACGCTGCCGGCTACCATCAGCGAGGTCAACGCGGACGGCCAGAAGCTGAAGGTGCTCGTGTCGATCTTCGGTCGCGAGACTCCGGTCGAGCTGTCGTTCACCCAGGTCTCCAAGATCTGACCGGTTCCCGGAAGGGAGCCGCGCAGCCACGCGGTGGCGGGCAGGGCCCCCGCGCGGAACCACACGAAACAGGAAAACCGAAATGCCACCCAAGAAGAAGAAGCTCGCAGCGATCATCAAGCTGCAGATCAAGGCCGGTCTCGCCAACCCGGCGCCGCCCGTCGGCCCGGCGCTCGGCCAGCACGGCGTCAACATCATGGAGTTCTGCAAGGCCTACAACGCCGCGACCGAGTCGCAGCGTGGCACGGTCGTGCCGGTCGAGATCTCCGTGTACGAAGACCGCTCGTTCGACTTCAAGCTCAAGACCCCGCCGGCCGCGAAGCTGCTGCTCAAGGCCGCCGGTGTGGAGAAGGGCAGCGGCGAGCCGCACAAGACCAAGGTCGCCAAGGTCAGCTGGGACCAGGTGCGCGAGATCGCCCAGACCAAGATGGCCGACCTCAACGCGGACGACGTGGACCAGGCGGCGAAGATCATCGCCGGCACCGCCCGCTCCATGGGCATCACGGTCGAAGGCTGACACACACTTTCCGAAGGCGTGGGAGAGCTGGGCGCAGCTCATAACCACTACTGATCCACGAAGGACAGAATCATGCAGCGCAGCAAGGCATACCGCCAGGCCGCCGAGCTGGTGGACCGGGAGCGGCTGTACTCGCCGCTCGAGGCCGCCAACCTGGCGAAGGAGACCTCCAAGGTCAAGCTGGACGCCACCGTCGAGGTTGCGATCCGTCTCGGTGTCGACCCCCGCAAGGCCGACCAGATGGTTCGTGGCACCGTCAACCTGCCCCACGGCACCGGCAAGACCGCGCGGGTGATCGTGTTCGCGACCGGCGACAAGGCCGCTGAGGCCGAGGCCGCCGGTGCGGACGCCGTCGGCAGCGACGACCTGATCGAGCGCATCCAGGGTGGCTGGCTCGATTTCGACGCCGCGATCGCGACGCCCGACCAGATGGCCAAGGTCGGTCGCATCGCCCGCATCCTGGGCCCCCGTGGCCTGATGCCGAACCCCAAGACCGGCACCGTGACCCCGGCCGTCGCCAAGGCGATCACCGAGATCAAGGGCGGCAAGATCAACTTCCGGGTGGACAAGCAGGCCAACCTGCACCTGGTGATCGGCAAGGCCTCGTTCGACACCGACAAGCTGGTGGAGAACTACGCGGCCGCGCTGGACGAGGTGCTGCGGGCCAAGCCGTCCGCCGCCAAGGGCCGGTACCTGAAGAAGGTCACCTTCTCCACCACCATGGGCCCGGGCATCCCGGTCGACCCGAACCGCACCCGCAACCTGCTGACCGACGAGGTCGGTGTCTGATTTGTCGAGCTTCGCTCGACGGTGAGGCCGCTCCTAAGCCGATGCCTTCCCTTGGCTGATTCGACCGCTGGAAAGATGCGCTCGAATCAGCCTGCGGTCCAGGCATCGGCGCGGCCTCACAGCCTGAGTGCGAACCAGCTGAACGACAAGGGCCGCATCCCGCGAGGGGTGCGGCCCTTGTCGTTGGCCGAGTTCAGTTGGTCGGGGCTGGTGGGCAGGGGGTCGGGTCGGGCTTGAGGTCGTCCACGACCCAGCCGTTGGCCGTGTGGCTGAGCACGAACATGCCGAGCGAGTCGCCGCCGCTGACCGACATCGCGCACGAGTTGACGGTCGCCGAGCTGGTGCCCTGCAGGTGCACAGCGGTGGTCGGCACGGTCAGGCCGGCGTACGCCTGCGCGTCGGTGACCTTGGTGTGCGCCTTGTGCACCGCGTCCTCGCAGCTGGACGCGGTGAAGGCGGCCGCGAAGTTCAACTCGCCGTGCGCGCTGAAGAAGGCCGGGCAGACCTTGGCCGGGTCGTCGTTGCCGACCGCCGCGTACACCGAGCTCACCGCGATCGAGGGATTGGCCGCCCCGGCCAGCGGGATGCCCGCGCCGGGAGCGCCGCCGCCACCCGAGCCGCCGCTGCCGCCCGTGCCGGTGTCGGCGGGGGCGAAGATGTTGGACAGGTAGTACTGACCGCCACCGAGCACCGCCAGAACCACGATGCCCGCCGGGAGGTACGCGCGCCGCCGCCGCTCCTTCGCCACCGCCCCAGGCTATCGTTTTGGAGTTCGCGGCACCGGGTTGCTACCCTTGTCGCAGTTC
The DNA here is from genome assembly GCF_018263855.1 of Kutzneria sp. CA-103260. GTDB lineage: Bacteria > Actinomycetota > Actinomycetes > Mycobacteriales > Pseudonocardiaceae > Kutzneria. Next base: position 9,406,420 of record NZ_CP073318.1, read on the forward strand.
CACCGAAGACCGCTGGTGTCTGGCGTGTCCAGACGAAGGTCCCGCGAGAGCGGGCGGCCCGCGCAGGAGGACGAGGCAGTAGATCCGCGCGGTCGCCGCGCGTCGACTCTTGTACGCCCCGTGCCGCTCTGCGCCGGGGCGTTCTCTTTTGCAGTACCTCCTCCAGCGGTCGCCCGCGACGTGTTCGCGGGTTCCCCGCTACCAAGCAGAGAGGAGGCGACCATGGCGAAGCCAAGCAAGGTCACCGCCGTTGCTGAGATCTCGGAGAAGTTCCGGGCCAGCTCGGCCGCGGTTGTCACCGAGTACCGCGGGCTCACCATGACGCAGCTCACCGTGCTGCGGCGCGCTCTCGGCAAGGGCACCACGTACACCGTCGCGAAGAACACCCTGGTCAAGCGGGCCGCCGAGGACGCTGGCGTCGAGGGTCTCGAGAGCTTGCTGGTCGGCCCGACCGCCATCGCGTTCATCGAGGGCGAGCCGGTCGACGCGGCCAAGGCGCTGCGTGACTTCGCGAAGGACAACAAGGCCCTTGTCGTCAAGGGCGGCTACATGGACGGCAAGCCGCTCTCGGTCGACGAGGTCAGCAAGATCGCTGACCTCGAGAGCCGCGAGGTGCTGCTGGCCAAGCTCGCCGGCGCCATGAAGGGCAACCTGGCCAAGGCCGCCGGCCTGTTCCAGGCGCCTGCCTCGCAGGTCGCCCGGCTGGCCGCCGCCCTGCAGGAGAAGAAGGCAGCCGAGGCTCCGGCCGAGGGCTGACCACAAGCCACATCCCCGCCTGCATGGCGGCCACGTTATTCATGAGGAAGGAACGCCATCATGGCTAAGCTCACCACCGACGAGCTGCTCGACGCCTTCAAGGAGATGACCCTCCTGGAGCTGTCCGCGTTCGTGAAGCAGTTCGAGGAGACCTTCGAGGTCACCGCGGCCGCTCCGGTCGCCGCTGTCGCCGTCGCCGGCCCGGGCGCTGCCCCGGCCGAGGCCGCCGAGGAGCAGGACGAGTTCGACGTCGTGCTGGAGTCGGCCGGCGACAAGAAGATCCAGGTCATCAAGGTCGTCCGCGAGGTCGTCTCGGGCCTGGGCCTGAAGGAGGCCAAGGAGCTGGTCGAGTCCGCTCCGAAGCCGGTCCTGGAGAAGGTCGCCAAGGAGGCTGCCGAGGCCGCCAAGGAGAAGCTCGAGGCCGCTGGCGCCAAGATCACCCTCAAGTGATCTCGTAGCTCCATAGCTGTTCCCCGCAGAGGCGGTCACCCGTTAGGGTGGCCGCCTCTGCTGCATCCGGAGGATAACGGCTCGGCAACGGGTTCCCGTTCGGAGGAAACTCGCCAGTAACCTTCGCCGTCCGTGGTCGTTGCATCAGGGAGACGGCGTCCCACGGCGTCACAGCACGGTGGGGTGCACAATTCGCACTCGGAGTAAACCCGGGTCACGAGGAGGTGCGGATGGGCGTCGAGGTGGTCGTCGACGGGCTGTCGAAGTCCTTCGGCAAGCAGACCATCTGGCGGGACGTCACGCTGACCCTGCCTCCCGGCGAGATCAGCGTCCTGCTCGGTCCGTCGGGCACCGGCAAGTCGGTCTTCCTGAAGTCGCTGGTCGGACTGCTGAAACCGGAACACGGCCGGATCGTCATCACCGGCACTGACATCGTGCGCTGCTCGGAGCACAAGCTCTACGACATCCGGAAGCTGTTCGGTGTGCTGTTCCAGGACGGCGCGCTGTTCGGCTCGATGGACCTGTTCGACAACATCGCCTTCCCGCTGCGCGAGCACACCAAAAAGGGTGAAGCGGAGATCCGGCGCATCGTGCTGGAGAAGATGGAGATGGTCGGCCTCATCGGGGCCGAGAAGAAGCTGCCCGGCGAGATCTCCGGCGGTATGCGCAAGCGGGCGGGCCTGGCCCGGGCGCTGGTGCTGGACCCGGAGATCATCCTGTTCGACGAGCCGGACTCCGGCCTCGACCCGGTCCGGGTGGCCTACCTCAACCAGCTCATCGTCGACCTGAACGCGCAGATCGACGCGACCTTCCTGATCGTCACGCACGACATCGGCACCGCCCGCACCGTGCCGGACAACATCGGCATGCTGTTCCGCCGCGAGCTGGTCATGTTCGGCCCCCGCGAGGTGCTGCTCACCTCGACCGAGCCGGCCGTCGAGCAGTTCCTGCTCGGCCGCCGCGAGGGCCCGATCGGCATGAGCGAGGAGAAGGACGCCGGCCAGGCCGCGGCCGAGCTGGCCGCGCTGCGGGCCGGCGGCACCTCCGGCCCGCTCGGCGGTCCGAAGGGCGGTGGCGGCACCGGCATCGTGCCGCAGCTGGAGCCGACCCCGGGCCTGCCGATCCGCCGGGCCGTGGAGCGCCGCAAGGACCGCGTGATGCAGATCCTGCACACGCTGCCGCCTTCGGCGCAGGACGCGATCGTCAACAGCCTGACCCGCGAGGAACAGCAGCACTACGGCGTGTTCGCCGGCGCCGGGGCCACCCAGGTCCAGCCGCCGGTGCAGACCTCCACGGCGAACACCATGCCGCGGCCCACCCCGTACCCGCGCACCGCTGACCTGCCGCAGACCGAGTGGCAGCCCCAGTCCGGCGCGCTGACCTCCGACGACGCGTCGGCCCCCGCCCCCGAACCGGGGCGCAAGCGGGGCTGGCTGCGCCGGGGCGGTGAGAAGTGACCGCACCAACCGCCAACTTCCCGGGCGCCGGGGCGCTGCGGGAGACCGGCAAGCTGTTCGCGCTCGGGCTGGACACCGTCCGCATGGTGTTCCGCCGTCCGTTCCAGCTGCGTGAGTTCATCCAGCAGTGCTGGTTCATCGCCAGCGTCACCATCCTGCCCACGGCGCTGGTGTCCATCCCGTTCGGCGCGGTGATCGCGCTGCAGCTCGGCTCACTGACCCGGCAGATCGGCGCGCAGTCGTTCACCGGCGCCGCGTCCGTGCTGGCGATCATCCAGCAGGCCAGCCCGATCGTGACGGCGCTGCTGATCGCCGGGGCCGGCGGCTCGGCCATCTGCGCCGACCTCGGTTCCCGCAAGATCCGCGACGAGATCGACGCGATGGAGGTGCTCGGCGTCTCCCCGATCCAGCGGCTGGTGGTGCCGCGGGTGCTCGCCTCGATGCTGATCTCCTTGCTGCTCAACGGAATGGTCAGCGTGGTCGGCGTGCTCGGCGGCTACTTCTTCAACGTGATCCTGCAGGGCGGCACGCCCGGCGCCTACCTGGCCAGCTTCTCCGCGCTGGCCCAGCTGCCGGACCTGTGGATCAGCGAGATCAAGGCGGTCATCTTCGGTTTCCTGGCCGGCATCGTCGCCGCCTACCGCGGGCTGAACCCGGGCAGCGGCCCCAAGGGCGTCGGCGACGCGGTGAACCAGTCCGTGGTCATTACGTTCCTGCTGCTGTTCTTCGTGAACTTCGTGCTCACCACGATCTATCTCCAGCTGGTTCCGGCGAAGGGGATGTGACGTGGCCTCGATGCGCAGGGCGGTCAACCGTCCACTTGAGATACTCGACAACTTCGGCGACCAGTTGGCCTTCTACATCAAGGCTTTGGCCTGGACGCCGCGCACGCTGACCCGCTACCTACGGGAACTGCTGCGGCTGCTGGCCGAGGTGAGCTTCGGCAGCGGCGCGCTCGCGGTCATCGGCGGCACCATCGGCGTCATGGTCGGCCTGTCGGTGTTCACCGGAACCGTTGTCGGCCTTCAGGGTTACGCCGCGCTGAACCAGATCGGCACCTCGGCCTTCGCCGGCTTCGTCTCCGCGTACTTCAACACCCGCGAGATCGCGCCGCTGGTCGCCGGCCTGGCGCTGTCGGCCACCGTCGGCTCCGGTTTCACCGCGCAGCTGGGCGCGATGCGCATCTCCGAGGAGATCGACGCCCTCGAGGTGATGGGCGTGCCCAGCCTGCCGTTCCTGGTCACCACTCGGATCATCGCCGGCTTCATCGCGGTCATCCCGCTGTACGTGATCGGCCTGCTGACCTCGTACGTGGCCGCGCGGACCATCACCGTCGAGGTGTACGGGCAGTCCGCCGGCACCTACGACCACTACTTCAACCTGTTCCTGCCACCGGTCGACGTGCTGTGGTCGTTCGGCAAGGTGCTCGTCTTCAGCGTGGTGATCATTCTGGTGCACTGCTTCTACGGCTACCGGGCCAGTGGCGGCCCGGCCGGCGTCGGGGTGGCGGTCGGCCGCGCGGTGCGGACCGCGATCGTCACCACCAGCCTGCTGGACTTCTTCCTGAGCCTGGCCATCTGGGGCACCACGACGACGGTGAGGATCGCCGGATGAGGGTCGCCAGGCGCAGGCTCATGGGCGTCGCGTTCATCGCGGTCATCGCGTTGATCGTGTGGTTCTGCATCGCCACGTACGCCGGTGCGTTCACCCGTTCGGTCACCGTGCTGCTGCGCACCGACCACATCGGCAACCAGCTGATGACCCAGTCGGATGTGAAGGTGCGCGGGCTGATCGTCGGCGAGGTCTCCTCGATCACGTCCACAGGGGACGGTGCGCAGCTCGCGCTGGCGCTGCAGCCGGACAAGGTGAACCTGATCCCGTCCAACGTCTCGGCACAGCTGCTGCCCAAGACGCTGTTCGGCGAGCGCTACGTGGATCTGGTGCTGCCCAACGATCCCTCGTCGCGGCCGATCGCCGCCGGCGACGTGATCCCGCAGGACCGCAGCAGTTCGGCGATCGAGCTGGAGCGGGTGCTCGACGACCTGATGCCGGTGTTGCAGGCGGTGCAGCCGGAGAAGCTGGCGACCACGCTGACCGCGATCGACCAGGCCCTGTCCGGGCGGGGTCAGCAGCTGGGGCAGACGCTGGTGCAGCTGGATTCCTATCTGGGCCAGCTGAATCCGTCACTGCCCAATTTGGACGCCGACATCAAGAAGCTGGCCTCGCTTTCGGACACGTACACCAAGGCCGCGCCGGACCTGGTCAACGCGCTGTCCGATCTGACCACCACCAGCAAGACCCTGGTCGACCAGAAGCAGAACCTGGCCAACCTGTACTCCTCGGTGACCACGGCCAGCGGCGACCTGACGAACTTCTTGTACGCCAACAAGAACAACCTGATCAACCTGGCCGCCACGGCCAAGCCGACGCTGGACGTGCTGGCCAAGTACGCGCCCGAGTACCAGTGCCTGTTCAAGCAGCTCGCCGGCTTCGTGCCGCGGGTCGACCAGGCCTTCGGCAAGGGCACCAACAACCCGGGCCTGCACATCACGTTGGAGATCACCGCCAACCGCGGCAAGTACGTGCCCAACCAGGACGAGCCGCGCTACTCCGACACCCGCGGCCCGCGCTGCTACGACCTGGTGCCCTCGCCCAACCCGTTCCCGCAGTACCCGCCGGACGGTCCGATCAAGGACGGCTCCAAGCCGCCGACGGCGGCCCGCAGCACCAATGACGGCATCCTGCCGGCCGGCACGGCGACGTCCACCCTCACCCAGTCGGCCGCGCTCGGCCTGCCCAACTCGCCCCAGGAGCTGGACATGCTCTCCCTGCTGCTCGGACCGTCGATGGGGCTGCCCCCCAACGACGTGCCCGGCGCCAGCGGCCTGCTGGTCGGCCCGCTCTACCGGGGGGCGGAGGTGACGCTCAAGTGAGGGGCCTCGCCGGACCGCTGACCAAACTGATCATCTTCATGGTGATCACCGTGCTGGCCACCAGCCTGCTCGCGCTCACCATCGCCAACGTCGACCTGCGCTCGGCCAGCGACTACTCGGCCCGGTTCAGCGACGTCACCTCGCTCAACGTGGGCGACGACGTGCGCATCGCCGGTGTGCGGGTCGGCTCGGTGGAGAGCATCCAGGTGGTCGACCGCCGGCAGGCCCAGGTGTCCTTCTCGATGGACGGGCAGCGCAAGCTGCCGGCCTCGGTGACCGCCACGATCAAGTACCGCAACCTGGTCGGCCAGCGCTACATCGCGCTGGAGCCCGGCGCCGGCGACCCGAACGCGGTGCTGGCCCAGGGCGGCACCATCCCGCTGGACCACACCAAGCCGGCGCTGGACCTGACCGTGCTGTTCAACGGCTTCAAGCCGCTGTTCCAGGCGCTGTCCCCGGACGACGTGAACAAGCTGTCCTACGAGATCATCCAGGTGTTGCAGGGCGAGGGCGGCACCATCGACAGCCTGCTCGTGCACACCGCCTCGCTGACCTCGACCATTGCCGACAAGGACAAGGTGATCGGGCAGGTCATCGACAACCTGAACTCGGTGCTGACCACCGTCAACGCGCACGGCGACCAGCTGTCCACGCTGATCACCCAGCTGCAGCAGCTGGTCAGCGGCTTCGCCGCCGAGCGCAAGCCCATCGGCGACTCGATCAGCGCGCTGGGCGACCTGGCCGACAGCACCGCGGGCCTGCTCCAGCAGGGCCGCGCCCCGCTCAAGGACGACATCGCGCAGCTGGGCACGCTGTCGAAGAACCTGGGCGACAACGACCTGCTCAACCAGTTCCTGCAGACGCTGCCCGGCAAGGTGGAGACGATCACCAGGACCGCCACCTACGGCTCCTGGTTCAACTTCTTCCTGTGCAGCGCCAGCGGGACGGTCGCGGTGCCGCCGATCATCTCCCCGGTGACGCTGCCCGTCGAGCCGGTGACCCAGGCGAGGTGCAAGGCGTGAAGCCGTTCCGTGAGCGCAACCCGATCGTCATCGGCGCGGTCGGCCTGACCGTCATCGCGCTGCTGATGCTGGCCGCCTTCTTCTCCGACGATCTGCCGATCATCGGCGGCGGCACCACCTACTCGGCCGACTTCAGCGAGGCCGCCGGGCTGGCGCCGGGCAACGAGGTGCGCATCGCCGGCGTGAAGGTGGGCAAGGTCTCCTCGGTCGGCCTGGACGGCGACCACGTGAAGGTCGACTTCCGGGTGGACAACGCCTGGATCGGCGACCAGACCACGGCCGCCATCAAGATCAAGACCTTGCTGGGCCAGAAGTACCTGTCGCTGGACCCGCAGGGCGCCAAGGCGCTCGACCCGGGCACCGCCATCCCGCGCAACCACACGCTGGCCCCCTACGACGTGAACGAGGCGTTCAACGGCCTGGCCACCACCGTCGACCAGGTGGACACCAACCAGCTGGCGCAGAGCTTCGAGGTGCTCTCGAAGACCTTCGCCAACACGCCGCAGGACGTGAAGACCGCGCTGGACGGCCTGTCCTCGCTGTCCAAGACGATCTCGTCCCGGGACCAGCAGCTGGCCCAGCTGCTCAACAACACCAACCAGATCAGCAAGACCATCTCCGACCGCGACCAGCAGTTCCAGACCCTGCTCTCGGACGGCAACCTGCTGCTGGGCGAGCTCAGGAGCCGGGAGAGCGCGATCAGCCAGCTGCTCACCGGGACCAAGAGCCTGTCCACCCAGCTGTCCGGCCTGGTCAACGACAACCAGTCGCAGCTGCAGCCGGCGCTGCAGCAGCTGGACAAGGTCACCACGGTGCTGCAACGCAACCAGGCCAACCTCTCCAAGAGCATCGCCGACCTGGCTCCGTTCTACCGGGTGTTCGCCAACACCCTGGGCAGCGGCCGCTGGTTCGACACCTACATCTGCGGCCTGCTGCCGCCGTCCATCGGCCCCGTCAACCCCGAGGGGTGCTCGCCATGATGGCCACCAGGACTCGACTCGGCCTGGCGCAGGCGGTCGCCATCGTGTGCGTGCTGGCTCTGGTCGTCGCGACCGCCGCGTGGTGGCTGCTGTCGGCCACCAACCAGAACAAGATCACCGCGTACTTCTCCGCCGCGGTCGGCCTCTACCCGGGGTCCGACGTGCGGGTGCTCGGCGTGCGGGTCGGCAGCATCGACGCCGTGACGCCGCAGGGGACCACCGTGAAGGTGGACATGTCCGTGGACAAGTCGGTGTCGGTGCCGGCCAACGCGCAGGCGGTCGTGGTCTCGCCCAGCGTGGTCAGCGACCGGTACGTGCAGCTGACCCCGGTCTACACCGGCGGCGCGAAGATGGCCGACAACGCCAGCATTCCCCGTGCGCGCACGGCCACCCCGGTCGAGCTGGACCAGCTGTACCAGAGCCTGGACAAGCTGACCACGACGCTGGGACCCAACGGGGCCAACAAGAACGGGGCGCTGTCGGACCTGCTCAACACGGCCGCGGCCAACCTGGACGGCAACGGGCAGAACATCAACGACACCATCAAGCAGCTCGGGCAGGCCACCCAGACCCTGGCCGGCTCCAAGGACGACCTGTTCGGCACCGTGGACAACCTGCAGAAGTTCGTCACCACGCTGGCCCAGAGCGACCAGCAGGTGCGGACCTTCAACGACCAGCTGTCCCAGGTGTCGGGCTACCTGGCCAGTGAGCGGACCGACCTGGCCGACGCGCTCAGCCAGCTGGCCACCGCGCTCGGCCAGGTGCAGGGCTTCATCAAGGACAACCGGGACGAGATCAAGTCCAATGTGGACAAACTCGCGGACGTGACCAAGGTGCTCGTCGACCAGCGCAACGCCCTGGCCGAGTCGCTCGACGTCGCGCCGCTGGCCCTGGGCAACCTGCAGAACAGCTACAACGCCGCCTCCGGCACGCTGGACACCCGGGCCGACATCAACGAGCTGACCCAGCCGCCGCTGACCATGGTGTGCAACCTGGTCAAGCAGCTGGCCCCGAAGAACATCCCGCCGGCGCTGACCGCCGCGTGCGGGCAGCTGGCCGGCGTGCTCAACCAGACGCTGCCGCTGCCGTCGGTGGCGCAGGTGATCTCCTCGCTGCAACAGGGCAAGCTGCCGCCGCTGCCGGTGCCGCTGCTGGGCCAGACCATCGTCGGGGGTGAGAAATGAGGCGTCGTGTCCCCGCGCTGGCGGTGCTCGCCGTAACCGCCGCGACCGTGCTCGGTGGGTGCAGCGGCGGTGAGTTCGGCGGTGTGTACGACCTGCCGCTGCCCGGCGGCGCCGATCTCGGCAGTCACCCGTACGAGGTGCACGTCGAGTTCAAGGATGTGCTGGACCTGGTGCCGCAGGCCGGCGTGAAGGTCAACGACGTGGCCATCGGCAAGGTGGCCAAGGTCGGCCTGGGCCCGGACGGCTGGACCGCCGACGTGACCGTCGAGGTCAACGGCGACGTGAAGCTGCCGGCCAACGCCTCCGCCCAGCTGCGCCAGTCCAGCCTGCTCGGCGAGAAGTACGTGGAGCTGGTCGCGCCGTCCAACCCCAACGGGCAGCTGGCCAACGGGGCGACCATCCCGCTGGACCGCACCAACCGCAACCCCGAGGTCGAAGAGGTGTTCGGGGCGCTGTCGCTGCTGCTCAACGGCGGTGGCGTCGGCCAGCTCCAGGACATCTCCAAGGAGCTCAACAGCGCGCTGTCCGGCAACGAGCCGCAGATCCGCCAGCTGCTGACCAACGTCAACACGCTGGTGTCCAACCTGGACGCGCACCGCAACGACATCACCTCCGCGCTGGACGGTCTCAACCGCCTGTCCGGCACGCTGAACACCCAGCGCGACGAGCTGGCCGGGGCGATCGACAACCTCGGCCCGGGCCTGGCCGTGCTGACCCAGCAGCGCGACCAGCTGGTGACCATGCTGAACTCGCTGAGCACGCTGTCCGGCGTGGCCGTGGACACCGTGAACAAGAGCCAGGCCGACCTGATCGCCGACCTCAAGGACCTGCAGCCCACGCTGACCCAGCTGGCCGCGACCGGGCAGAACCTGCCCAAGTCGCTGCAGCTGCTGCTGACCTTCCCGTTCCCGGACTCGACGGTGGCCGGCGTGAAGGGCGACTACACCAACCTGTACGCCGACCTGGACCTCAACCTCGGCGACGTGGTGTCCAACCTGGGCCGGTCCCGGCAGAGCATCCTGCCCACCATTCCCGGCCTGACCGGCGGGTCCGGCAACGGCGTGCCGCTGCCGCTGCCGACGCTGCCCGGCGGCTCCTCGTCCGGTTCCGGCACCAACTCCGGCGGCCTCGGCGGGCTGCTCGGCGGACTCCTGGGCGGGGGTGGGCACTGATGCTGACCCGCAGGGTTCGACTGCAGATCATCGCGTTCGTGGTGATCGCCCTGGTCGGCGTGAGCTACGCCGGCTTCCGCTACGCCGGCCTGGACCGGATGTTCGGCCCCCGTGGCTACGCGATCAACGTGGCCCTGGCCGACTCCGGCGGCATCTTCACCGGCGCCGAGGTGACCTACCGCGGCGTGACGGTCGGCCGGGTCGGGCCGCTCACGCTGACCAAGGACGGTGTCCGGGTCGAGCTGGACATCGACTCCAACGACACCCAGATCCCGGCCGACTCCCAGGCCGTGGTGGCCGACCGGTCCGCGGTCGGCGAGCAGTACATGGACCTGCGGCCCAGCAAGGACAGCGGCCCGTACCTGGCCGCCGGCGCGACCATCCCGCAGGCCCGCACCGCCACCCCGCCGCCGGTGCAGGGGCTGCTGACCAACCTGGACGACCTGGCCGGTTCGGTGCCGACGCAGTCGCTGCAGACCGTCGTCGACGAGCTGGACACGGCCTTCCAGGGCACGGGCCCGAACCTGCAGACGTTGCTCGACACCACCAGCAGCTTCACCCAGGCCGCGGCCCAGAACCTGCCGCAGACCACGAAGCTGCTGGCCGACGGCAACACCGTGCTGCAGACCCAGCTGGACAAGTCCTCGGACATCCTGTCGTTCAGCCACAGCCTGGCCCAGCTCGCGGCCCAGCTGAAGAGCTCGGACGGCGACCTGCGCAAGCTGATCGCCAACGCGCCGCCGGCCGCCGACCAGATCGACGGCGTGCTCCGCGACAGCGGCGTGTCGCTGGGCAACCTGACCGCCAACCTGCTGACCACCTCGCAGATCCTGCTGCCCCGCAAGGACGGCCTGGAGCAGATCCTGGTCACCTACCCGGCGGTGATCGGCGGCTCGTACACGGTGATCCCCGGCGACGGCACGGCCCACTTCGGCCTGGCGGTGAACCTGTTCGACCCGCCGCCGTGCACCAAGGGCTACGAGGGCACGCAGAAGCGGGCCGGCGACGTGACCACCCCGGTCACGCCGAACACGAAGGCGTACTGTGCCGAGCCGACGGGCAGCCCGATCGACGTGCGCGGCGCGCAGAACGCCCCGTACGGCGGCAAGCCGGCGACGCCGGCCGCCGGCACCGGCGGCAGCGGGCAGGGCCAGCAGTCGGCGGTCCCGGGCCTGGCCCCGCTCGCGGGGCTGCTGCCCGGCCTGGGCAGCGCGAACCTGGGGCCGGCGGGCTTGGCCCAGCTGCTCGGGCTGCCGAGCTGACCGACCGACGTGGGCCTACCCTGACCGAGAAGCCGAACCTGGAGAGGCATGGCGAACCAGCAGACAACCGGAACGAGCCGATGGCAGGGCGCGCTGTCCGCGGTGGCGGCGGTGCTGCTGCTCGCGGCGCTGATCTTCTGCGGGGTGTCGCTGGTGGGCTGGCTCGGCGCGTCGGGCGACGAGTCGGTGCAGTTCGCCGGCACCCGGGACGACGTGCTGCGGGTCGGCAAGCAGGAGCTGATCAACTTCTACACCCTGGACTACAAGAACCCGGACGCGTCGTTCGACCGGCTCGTGCAGTCCTCGACGGGTGACCTGGCCACCGCGATCAAGCAGGGTGAGGCCACCTGGAAGAAGCAGCTGACCGACCAGAAATCCAGCTCGACCGCGAAGGTCCTGGACGCCGCGGTGACCGAGCTGGACGACCGCGCCGGCACCGCCACGGTGGTGGCCATCGTCGAGGTCGACGTCACGCCCGACAACGGCAAGCCGGCCAACCGGCTGCCCATGCAGATCCAGCTGTCCAGGACCGACCAGGGCTGGAAGCTCAGCCAGGCCGGCTCCATCGTCCTGGGCTCGCAGTAGCCGGCCGCGGAAGGACCAGCAGGTGCCACCTCCCCGTCGTAACGCCAACGCCCAGCAGCCGGTCCGCCGGCCCCGGGTCGCCGGCCTGCGCCGGCCGCCGGCCCCCACCACGCCGCCGTCCGAGCAGGAGCGGGTGTCCGGCCAGTTGCCGGTGACGGCCGACCCGGTCGACAGCCGCCCGCTCGGCACCGAACCCGCCGCGGCCGACGACGGCGTCGAGACCGAGGTCGTCGCGCCCGAGGTGATCGGTGCCGAGCCGACCCGGCGCGAGTTCGCGAAGGTGTTCCCGGATCCCGAGCCCGAGGCCGAACCGGAGCAGGAGCCGACCAAGCGGCGTCGGCCGCTCGGCGAGCGGCTGGCCCCGGCCGGCCGGGCGCTGGCCCGGCTGCGGCCCCGGACCATTCTTGGCCCGATCGTGATGATCCTGGTCGCCGCGGTGCTGACGGCGGCTGGCTTCCTGTTCCGCGGCCAGGCCGGCCTGGTGCTCGACGGCGGGTCGGCGGCCAACACCGCGCTGACCGACACCGGGGCCACCACGGACGTGATCACCCAGGTCACCCGGGACATGGAGACGGTGTCCTCGTACAAGTACACCGACCTGGCCGGGGCCCAGAAGGCCGGCCAGGCGGTGAGCACCGGCGGCTTCCTCGGCGACTACAACAAACTGTTCGAGCAGGTGAAGTCCCAGGCCCCGGCCCAGAAGGCGGTGGTGACCGGCCAGGTCGCCAAGATCGGCGTCCGGCAGCTGCAGGGTGACAACGCCGAGCTGCTGGTGTTCCTGACCCAGACCACGACACGCGCGGACAACAACCAGTCCAACTCGGTCGGCCTGGTCTACACGGTCGACGCCACCCGGTCGGGTGGAAAATGGCTGATCAGCAAGCTCACGCCAAGGTGACGGGGCGGGTGGCGTGTTCGCAAATGCCACGAGTACGGCCGGCGGGTCGCCATTACTCCTCCCTTTCACACCCGCACACTCGGTGAGCTGGTAAATATTGATCAACCGTTCGGGTGGCTGGGGAGGTCGGGTCCGTGATCAAGTGGCATCGGGATGACGGCGTCGTGGTCGGCACCCTGGAGCCCGAGCGCGTGGCTTGGCTGCGCAGCAGGCTGGCGGAGTTCCACGCGCTGCTCGACTGGCGGCTGAGCCAGTACACGACGGACTACCCGCTCGGCGAGGTGCTCGGCATCGCGCTGCCCACCGAGCCGACCGATCACCCGCCGCTGCAGGCCGTGCTGCGCATGCACGTGCCGGACAGCGAGCCGGCCGAGGTCCGCCTGTGGTGGGAGCCGGAGCTGATCGGCGGGCTGCGCGCCGCGGTGGCCGACGCCTGGCGCAACCTGCCGACCGAGGGCGGCGTGGTGCGGCTGGCCGACGACCCGCAGCGGCTGCGGGCCTGGACCCGGGTGTTGCTCAGCCTGCGCATCGCCTACCTGGCCACCTGGGTGCCCGAGGCGCTGTCCGCGCCACTGCCCGAGGACGCCCCCGCCGACCAGCGCCGCCGGTACGACCGGGCCTGCTGGCTGCGCGCGGTGGTGGACACGCTCGGCGAGTTCACCGGACTGGGCGCGTCCAGGGGCTGACCGAGCGGCAGCGGAGGCCGCCGCGGCGTCGCGCCCGCAGGCCCGGCCAGCAGCAGCTCACGCTCGTGCTCGGGCATGGCCCGCAGGTCGGCGAGATCGGCGAGCTTGAGCGCGCTGCACCCGTTGCCGTACGCCCGCGCGAGCCCGAGCAGGTACTGCAGGCTGGGCCGGCCGCGGGAGGCGGGCCAGTTCTCGCACTCGCTGACCCGCTCGGCGCTGACCGCCCGGCCGGGATTGGCCCGGTTGTACCGGTGCGCGAGCTGCACCTGCGTCCAGCCGAGCGCGTACCGCCAGGCCAGCCGGGGCCGGGCGCCGAAGCGCTGGGCCATCTCGGTGGCGATCCGTTCGACCGGGCAGCCGAGTTCGAGCATGCACGCCCGCACCTCGTCCCGCTCCGCCTTGCTCACCATCCACGTTCCCCTTCTCCGGGACCGCCGCGCACACACCCCCTTTCCGATCCGAAGCTAGCCCCGCACCCCGACAATTCGCCCTCCCGGCCAAGGAAACCCGGCGTTCGACCCGAACTTCTGACCCGTTTTTGGGACAAATCCGCAGCTCACGGTGGTTGGAGCGAGCCAAGAAAAGATTGGGGATCCATACGGGGTCGAGCGGCGGCTTCCAGCGCCAGGCTTGTCCCATGACCGACATCTCGCCCACGAAGACCATCGCGGTGCTCGGCGTGCGCCCCACCGAGCGCACCGCGGCACTGCGCATCCTGGCGGCCGGGCTCGCAGCCGCGGGACTGCGCCCGGTCCCGGTGCCGGACGACCCGGTGCTTGCCGACCCGGGCCCCGGCGCCGCGACGGCGGGCCGGAGCCCGACCGTGGCCCAGCTCCGCCGGGCGGACTGGGTGACCGCGTTCGACACCGTGCTGGGGGCGTGCGACCGCGAGCGGCACGCCCGCACGCGGGTGGCGACGGGCGTGCTGCTGGTGAGCGGGGCCGCCCTGCGGGCGCTGGCGCGCTACCGGGTCGGCCTGACGCTGCGCCGCGAGGACTGCGACGCGTCGATCCGCGGCTGGCTGGAGGGCCCGGCGGCGGGCGCGGCGGCCGGCTACGCGGCGGTGCTGCACGTGCGCCCGGCCGCCCCGGCCGGGTACGGGGAGCGGCTGTACGACCGGGCGCTGAGGGAGGTGCTCGACCGGCTCGCGGTACCCCCGCAGCGGATCTTCACCACCCCCTTTGGGAGTGATGTTCGCCACACTGTTTCGGCGGTGGTGGGTCTGGCGACTCGCCAGGGTGTGCCAACCTCTATCGAGTGTGATCATCCGTCGGCTCGATCGTCGTCGCTGGTCAGCGCCGTCCAGGCGGGTGGAATTGGTGTCCGCCACTGGAGTGATCGGCCGGTGACACCTTGACTGCGAGGCTGGGCGGGGTCACTCTGTCGGTGAGCACCGCCGTGGGCCTTCCAGGGACCCCTCGACAGTCGCCATTCTCCGGGCTAGACTGCCCCTTTGCGCTGCCCTCTGTCCGTATGCCCTTCGCCGAGAGCACGGGATTCGGGGAGCCACGCACCCTTGACAGACGCGTTAGTCCCTGCTGACGCGGCTGCCGCCAGTACATCAGTCCCTGGAAGGACGCATCTTGGCAGTCTCCCGCGCGACCAAGGCCACTGCTGCGACCAACTCCACCGGAATTCCCGGAGCACCCCGGCGTGTCTCGTTCGCGAAGATCCGCGAGCCGCTGGCCGCTCCCAACCTCCTCGAACTTCAGACTCACTCGTTCGAGTGGCTCACCGGCAATGAGGCGTGGTTCCAGCGCCGGGTGGACGCCGGTGACGAGGCGCCGACCGGTGGTCTCGAAGAGGTCCTCAACGAGATCTCCCCGATCGAGGACTTCTCGGGCTCCATGTCGTTGTCCTTCTCCGACCCGCGCTTCGACGAGGTCAAGGCCTCCGTCGAGGACTGCAAGGACAAGGACATGACGTACGCGGCCCCGCTGTTCGTCACCGCGGAGTTCACCAACCACACCACCGGCGAGATCAAGAGCCAGACGGTGTTCATGGGTGACTTCCCGATGATGACGGACAAGGGCACGTTCATCATCAACGGCACCGAGCGGGTGGTGGTCTCCCAGCTCGTGCGTTCGCCCGGCGTCTACTACGACACCGCGATCGACAAGACGACCGACAAGGACGTCTTCAACGTCAAGATCATCCCGAGCCGGGGCGCCTGGCTGGAGTTCGACGTCGACAAGCGCGACACCGTCGGCGTGCGCATCGACCGCAAGCGCCGCCAGCCGGTCACCGTGCTGCTCAAGGCCCTCGGCTGGACCACGGAGCAGATCCGCGAGCGGTTCCACTTCAGCGAGACGCTGCTGGCCACGCTGGAGAAGGACCACACCGCCGGGCCGGACGAGGCGCTGCTGGACATCTACCGCAAGCTGCGCCCGGGCGAGCCGCCGACCAAGGAGAGCGCGCAGGCGCTGCTGGAGAACCTGTTCTTCAAGGAGAAGCGCTACGACCTGGCCAAGGTCGGCCGGTACAAGGTCAACAAGAAGCTGGGCCTGGACTTCCCGGTGTCCACCGGCGTGCTGACCGAGGACGACATCGTCACCACGATCGAGTACCTGGTGCGCCTGCACGCGGGCGAGACCGAGATGACGGTCAACGAGACCACGGTGCCGGTCGAGGTCGACGACATCGACCACTTCGGCAACCGCCGCCTGCGCACCGTCGGCGAGCTGATCCAGAACCAGATCCGGGTCGGCCTGTCCCGCATGGAGCGGGTCGTGCGCGAGCGCATGACCACCCAGGACGTCGAGGCGATCACGCCGCAGACCCTGATCAACATCCGGCCGGTGGTGGCCGCGATCAAGGAGTTCTTCGGCACCTCGCAGCTGTCGCAGTTCATGGACCAGACCAACCCGCTGGCCGGTCTGACCCACAAGCGCCGGCTGTCCGCGCTCGGCCCGGGCGGTATCTCCCGTGAGCGCGCCAGCATGGACGTGCGCGACGTGCACCCGTCCCACTACGGCCGGATGTGCCCGATCGAGACGCCGGAAGGCCCGAACATCGGCCTGATCGGCTCGCTGTCCTCGTTCGCGCGGGTCAACCCGTTCGGCTTCATCGAGTCCCCGTACCGCAAGGTCGTCGACGGCCGGGTCACCGACCAGATCGACTACCTGACCGCGGACGAGGAGGACCGCTACGTCAAGGCGCAGGCCAACACGCCGATCGACGACGACGGCAACTTCCTCGAGCCCCGCGTGATGGTGCGACGCAAGGGCGGTGAGACCGACCTCGCCGACGTGTCCGACGTCGACTACATGGACGTCTCGCCGCGCCAGATGGTGTCGGTCGCGACCGCGATGGTGCCGTTCCTGGAGCACGACGACGCCAACCGCGCGCTGATGGGCGCCAACATGCAGCGCCAGGCGGTGCCGCTGCTGCGCAGCGAGTCCCCGCTGGTCGGCACCGGCATGGAGCTGCGCGCCGCGGTGGACGCGGGCGACGTGGTGATCGCCAAGAAGTCCGGCGTGGTCGAGGAGCTGTCGGCCGACTTCATCACGGTGATGGCCGACGACGGCAGCCGCCAGACCTACGCGATGCACAAGTTCCGCCGGTCCAACCAGGGCACCTGCATCAACCAGAAGCCCATCGTGAACGAGGGCGACCGGGTTGAGCACGGCCAGGTCATCGCCGACGGCCCGTGCACCCAGAACGGCGAGATGGCGCTGGGCAAGAACCTGCTCGTCGCGATCATGCCGTGGGAGGGGCACAACTACGAGGACGCGATCATCCTGAGCCAGCGCCTGGTGCAGGACGACGTGCTCACCTCGATCCACATCGAAGAGCACGAGATCGACGCCCGCGACACCAAGCTCGGCGCCGAGGAGATCACCCGGGACATCCCGAACGTCTCCGAGGAGGTCCTGGCCGACCTCGACGAGCGCGGCATCATCCGGATCGGCGCCGAGGTCCGCGACGGCGACATCCTGGTCGGCAAGGTCACGCCCAAGGGCGAGACCGAGCTGACCCCGGAGGAGCGGCTGCTGCGCGCGATCTTCGGTGAGAAGGCCCGCGAGGTCCGCGACACCTCGCTGAAGGTGCCGCACGGCGAGACCGGCAAGGTCATCGGCATCCGGGTGTTCAGCCGGGAGGACGACGACGAGCTGCCCCCGGGCGTGAACGAGCTGGTCCGCGTCTACGTTGCCCAGAAGCGCCGGATCCAGGACGGCGACAAGCTCGCCGGCCGCCACGGCAACAAGGGCGTCATCGGCAAGATCCTGCCGGTCGAGGACATGCCGTTCATGCCGGACGGCACGCCGGTCGACATCGTGCTGAACACCCACGGTGTGCCCCGCCGTATGAACATCGGCCAGGTGCTGGAGACCCACCTCGGGTGGATCGCCAAGCAGGGCTGGAGCATCGACGGCGAGCCGGACTGGGCGTCCAAGCTGCCCGAGGAGCTGTTCCACGTGCCGCCGAACACGAACACCGCCACGCCGGTGTTCGACGGCGCCCGCGAGGACGAGATCATCGGCCTGCTCGGGTCGACGACCCCGAACCGCGACGGCGAGCGCATGGTCGGCCAGAACGGCAAGGCCACGCTGCTCGACGGTCGCAGCGGCGAGCCGTACCCGTTCCCGGTCGCGGTCGGCTACATGTACATCCTCAAGCTGCTCCACCTGGTCGACGACAAGATCCACGCCCGGTCGACCGGCCCGTACTCGATGATCACGCAGCAGCCGCTGGGTGGTAAGGCGCAGTTCGGTGGCCAGCGCTTCGGTGAGATGGAGTGCTGGGCCATGCAGGCCTACGGCGCCGCCTACACCCTGCAGGAGCTGCTCACCATCAAGTCCGACGACAAGTTGGGCCGCGTCAAGGTGTACGAGGCCATCGTCAAGGGCCAGAACGTCCCCGAGCCCGGGGTGCCGGAGTCGTTCAAGGTGCTGCTCAAGGAGCTGCAGTCCCTCTGCCTCAACGTGGAGGTGCTCTCCAGCGACGGCGCCGCGATCGAGATGCGCGACGGCGACGACGAGGACCTGGAGAGGGCGGCCGCCAACCTCGGCATCAACCTCTCCCGGAACGAGTCGCCGTCCGTCGACGACGTCGTCAACTAACTGACCTCGCCGCGCTGACTGCGGAGCTCCCCGAAAGCCCGCAGTCAGCGCACGTACCCCAGGCAGCAAATCAACCCGAAGGGGAGAAGAGCCGACGTGCTCGACGTCAACTTCTTCGATGAGCTCCGCATCGGCCTCGCCACGGCCGACGACATCCGCCAGTGGTCCTACGGCGAGGTCAAGAAGCCCGAGACCATCAACTACCGCACCCTCAAGCCCGAGAAGGACGGACTCTTCTGCGAGAAGATCTTCGGTCCGACCCGGGACTGGGAGTGCTACTGCGGCAAGTACAAGCGCGTCCGCTTCAAGGGCATCATCTGTGAGCGCTGCGGCGTCGAGGTGACCCGCGCCGAGGTGCGCCGCGAGCGGATGGGCCACATCGAACTGGCCGCACCCGTCACCCACATCTGGTACTTCAAGGGCGTCCCCAGCCGGTTGGGCTACCTGCTCGACCTGGCCCCCAAGGACCTCGAGAAGATCATCTACTTCGCCGCCTACGTGATCACCGCGGTGAACACCGAGCTGCGCCACAACGACCTGCCCACGCTCGAGAGCGAGATGCAGGTCGAGCGCAAGCGCGTGGAGAACCGCCGCGACGCCGACGTCGAGGCCCGGGCCCAGAAGCTCGAGGCCGACCTGGCCGAGCTCGAGGCCGAGGGCGCCAAGAGCGACGTGCGCCGCAAGGTCAAGGAGGGCGGCGAGCGGGAGATGCGCCAGCTCCGCGACCGGGCCCAGCGTGAGCTGGACCGGCTCGACGAGATCTGGAGCACCTTCACCAAGCTCGACATCAAGCAGCTGATCGCCGACGAGCTGCTCTACCGCGAGCTGATCGACCGCTACGGCGACTACTTCACCGGCTCGATGGGCGCCGAGTCCATCCAGCAGCTGGCCAAGGACTTCGACGTCGACGCCGAGGCCGACATCCTGCGGGAGACCATCCGCAGCGGCAAGGGCCAGAAGAAGCTGCGCGCGCTCAAGCGGCTCAAGGT
Organism: Kutzneria sp. CA-103260; assembly: GCF_018263855.1. Classification (GTDB taxonomy): domain Bacteria; phylum Actinomycetota; class Actinomycetes; order Mycobacteriales; family Pseudonocardiaceae; genus Kutzneria. The sequence goes on from NZ_CP073318.1 coordinate 9,425,857, forward strand.
CGTGGCGGCGTTCCAGCAGACCCGCAACTCGCCCATGGGCATGGTGCTCGACTGCATCCCGGTGATCCCGCCGGACCTGCGGCCGATGGTCCAGCTCGACGGTGGCCGGTTCGCCACCTCCGACCTGAACGACCTGTACCGCCGGGTGATCAACCGCAACAACCGGTTGAAGCGACTGATCGACCTCGGCGCGCCCGAGATCATCGTCAACAACGAGAAGCGGATGCTGCAGGAGGCCGTCGACGCGCTGTTCGACAACGGCCGCCGCGGCCGGCCGGTCACCGGCCCGGGCAACCGCCCGCTCAAGTCGCTGTCCGACCTGCTCAAGGGCAAGCAGGGCCGGTTCCGCCAGAACCTGCTCGGCAAGCGCGTCGACTACTCCGGCCGTTCGGTCATCGTGGTCGGCCCGCAGCTCAAGCTGCACCAGTGCGGTCTGCCCAAGGCGATGGCCCTGGAGCTGTTCAAGCCGTTCGTGATGAAGCGGCTGGTCGACCTCAACCACGCGCAGAACATCAAGTCGGCCAAGCGCATGGTGGAGCGGGCCCGGCCGGCCGTGTGGGACGTGCTGGAAGAGGTCATCACCGAGCACCCGGTGATGCTCAACCGCGCGCCCACGCTGCACCGCCTCGGCATCCAGGCCTTCGAGCCGCAGCTGGTCGAGGGCAAGGCCATCCAGCTGCACCCGCTGGTCTGTGAGGCCTTCAACGCCGACTTCGACGGCGACCAGATGGCGGTGCACCTGCCGCTGTCGGCCGAGGCCCAGGCCGAGGCCCGGATCCTGATGCTGTCCAGCAACAACATCCTCTCGCCCGCCTCCGGGCGGCCGCTGGCGATGCCGCGTCTGGACATGGTCACGGGTCTGTTCCACCTGACCCGGATCAAGCCGGAGGCCGAGGGCGCGGGCCGCGCCTTCTCCTCGGTGGCCGAGGCGATCATGGCGTTCGACCGCAAGGTGATCGGGCTGCAGGCGCCGATCAAGGTGCGGCTCAACGACCAGGTGCCGCCGCGGGGCCAGGAGCCCGAGGAGTGGGAGCCCGGCCAGCCGTGGCTGGCCGAGACCACCCTGGGCCGGGTGCTGTTCAACGAGCTGCTGCCGGCGGACTACCCGTTCATGAACGAGGAGATGCCGAAGAAGCGGCAGGGTGAGATCGTCAACGACCTCGCCGAGCGGTACCCGATGGTCACCGTGGCGCGGACGCTGGACAAGCTCAAGGACGCCGGCTTCTACTGGGCCACCCGCTCGGGTGTCACGGTCGCCATCTCCGACGTGCTCGTGCCCGAGGAGAAGAAGGCCATCCTCAACGAGTACGAGGGCAAGGCCGAGGCCGTGGAGAAGCGCTACCAGCGTGGTCAGCTCTCCCACGCCGAGCGCAACAACGAGCTGGTCAAGGTGTGGCAGTCGGCGACCGACGAGGTCGCCAAGCTGATGGAGACCGCGTTCCCCGAGGACAACTCCATCCGGGTCATCGTCAAGTCCGGCGCGGCCGGCAACATGACGCAGGTCCGGTCGCTGGCCGGCATGCGTGGTCTGGTGACCAACCCGAAGGGTGAGTACATCCCGCGGCCGATCAAGAACTCGTTCCGCGAGGGCCTGTCGGTTCTGGAGTACTTCATCGCCACGCACGGCGCCCGCAAGGGTCTGGCCGACACCGCGCTGAAGACCGCCGACTCGGGTTACCTGACCCGTCGTCTGGTGGACGTCTCGCAGGACGTGATCATCCGTGAGATCGACTGCGGCACCAACCGCGGCGTCACGATGACCGTCGGCGAGAAGGTCGGCGACAAGGTCGTGATGCACGAGTACGCGCGCACCAGCGTGTACGCGCGCTCGCTGGCCGAGGACATCACCGACGCGGACGGCAACGTGGTGCTCAACCGCGGCGCCGACCTGGGCGACCCCGCCCTGGACACGCTGATCCGGGTGGGCACCATCCGGGTCAAGGTCCGCTCGGTGCTGACCTGTGAGTCGGCCGTCGGTGTGTGCGCCAGCTGCTACGGCCGCTCGATGGCCACCGGCAAGCTGGTGGACGTCGGCGAGGCGGTGGGCATCGTGGCCGCCCAGTCGATCGGTGAGCCGGGCACCCAGCTGACCATGCGTACCTTCCACCAGGGTGGCGCCACCGGCGCGGACGACATCACCCAGGGTCTGCCGCGTGTCCAGGAGCTCTTCGAGGCCCGCGTGCCCAAGGGCAAGGCACCGATCGCCGACGTCGACGGCCGCGTGCGGATCGAGGACGGCGACCGGTTCTGGAAGATCACCCTGGTGCCGGACGACGGCAGCGAGGAGATCATCTTCGACAAGCTGTCCAAGCGTCAGCGCCTGGCGATCACCCCGGACGGCCCGCTGCAGGACGGCGACCACGTGTCCGTCGGCCAGCAGCTGCTGGAGGGCACCCCGGACCCGCACGAGGTGCTGCGCGTGATGGGTCCCCGCGAGGCCCAGCTGCACCTGGTCAACGAGGTGCAGAAGGTGTACCGGTCGCAGGGTGTGTCCATCCACGACAAGCACATCGAGGTGATCGTGCGGCAGATGCTCCGCCGCGTGATCATCATCGACTCGGGCGCCACGGAGTTCCTGCCGGGCGCGCCGATCGAGCGCAGCGAGTTCGAGCAGTCGAACCGCCGCGTGGTGGCCGAGGGCGGCGAGCCGGCCTCGGGTCGTCCGGTGCTGATGGGTATCACCAAGGCCTCGCTGGCGACGGAGTCGTGGCTCTCGGCGGCCTCCTTCCAGGAGACCACCCGGGTGCTCACCGACGCCGCCATCAACGGCAAGAGCGACAAGCTCATCGGCCTGAAGGAGAACGTCATCATCGGTAAGTTGATCCCGGCTGGCACGGGCATCAACCGCTACCGCAACATCCAGGTGCAGCCGACGGAGGAGGCGCGGGCCGCGGCCTACGCGATCCCGTCCTACGACGACGGCTACTACACGCCGGACGTCTTCGGCACCGGCACGGGTGCGGCGGTTCCGCTGGACGACTACGACTTCGGTCGCGACTACCGTTGAGTGCGTAGTTAGCTGAAACGGAAGGGCCGGGATGCGCGAGCATCCCGGCCCTTCCGTCTTTCGCGAGTCACGCTCAGCGGCACACCGAATGTAGGTTTCCGGCAGCCTCAGTAGAGCGGGCGGTGCTCGGCGGCCTCGCGCTCGTAGTTGGACTTGCCGCTGCCCACGGTCAGCTTGTCGTCGATGTCCTGACTGGACTGTTCGGGCTCGGGCAGGTTCTCCATGGTGTCCTTGACCTTGCCGTACAGCTCCTTGGCCCCGTCCTTGACCTCGCCCTTCCAGTCGAATCCCTCGTCGTCGGAGTCACCCGACGACCCGGCCTCGGCGGCCTTCTCGCTGCTGCCGAAGACCTTCTTGGCGGTGCCGGTGATGTGGTCCCAGTCCTCGCAGAGCTGACCGACGTCGTCGACCAGGCCCTTGCCGTCGCGGGCGACGACGTGCTCGCCGATGCGACCGACGGTGGTGCCGGCCTCGTTGACCCGGGAGCCGACCTTGCCGACGTTCGAGCCGATCTCGGTCACCTTGTCGCCGGCCTTGCCGATGCCCTTGCCGACGAGCTTGCCCACCTTGCCGGCGCCCTCGGCCATGTCCTCGCCGATCTTGGTGAGCTTGCCGCCCATCGACTGGATCTTCGCGGCGAACTTCTTCAGCAGCTCCGCGATCTTGCGGATCATCTGCATGATCTTCTCGATCAGCTTGCCGACCTTTTCGATCAGCTTGCCGACCTTGGTGACCTCGGTCCCGGCCTTGCCGACGGCGACGCCGGCCTCGGTGACGGTGGCCGCGGTGGCGGCCGCGTCCGACAGACCGAAGGTGAAGATCGTGCCGGCCAGCCCGACGGCCCAGGTGATCAGCATCTGCTCCACGAAGTCGGCCAGGATGCCGATGATGATGTCCTTGGCCGCCTGCATCATCGACGCGCTGGCCTTGAGCAGCTGCACGATGTAGCCGGCCAGGGTGGCGGTGCCGTGGATGCCGTCCAGGAACTGGGCCATTTCCTGGTGGGCCGTGTCGGACGCGTCACCCTTCCAGTTGGCGAGGCCGGTGGTCAGCTCGTCGTGCAGCTGCTGGCCGAGCTGGTCGATGTCGGCCGAGAGCTGCGAATAGGAGTCGGCGGCCGCGTTGAGCGCGTCCGGGCTGCCGGTGACCAGCTCCAGGGCCTCCTTGACCGGCTCGATGTAGTCGATGACAAAGCCGAGGCCCTTGCTGATCAGGGTGTTCAGCGGGTCGCCGCCGCCGGAGTCGTCGGCCTCCGAGGAGTACTGCTCGATCTCGGTGACGGTGGCGTGCACGTCGGTGCCGGTGCCGTAGATCTCGTCGAGCACGGCGGTCTGGCGGATGGGCAGCGTGGTCATGCCTGCTCCTCGGCGGTGTCCGGGAGCAGCGTGCCGCTCATGTGCTCGTAAGAGGGATCTTTCAGAGCCACCTTGGCGTGGCCGGCGGCGTCGGTCTGGGCGTGCACGTCGACGTGCTCGGTGTGCCCGTCGGCCTGCTGGATGTCGCCCTTGACCTCGACGGCCTCCTGGGCGTCGCCGGTCACCTCGACCGTGACGGGTCCGCCGCCCTCGACCTCGACGGTGATCTGGCCGTGCAGGCTGGACTGGCTCGGGTCGACCGGCTTCAGGGGCTGCCGCGGCGGCAGGCCGCCGTGCTCGACCGGCGGGTACGACGGAGTCCCGCCGGTCTTGGGGCCGGTGCCGACCGGGCCGCCGGCCACGGGCCCGCCGGCACTGGCCGGGCCCCGGCTGTCGCCGCCGTGCAGGTCGGGGATCTCGGGGGCGCGGCCGCGCGGGCCGCCGCCGTCGACCGGCGTGCCCTGGCGCGGGCCGCCGGAGCTGCCCGGGTCGACCTCGCCGGTGCCGTTCTTGCCCTGGTCGCCGCCGGCGTCCTCGATCTCCTTCTTGTGCCGCTCGTCGGTCTCCCGGTACAGATCCGCGGTGTTGGAAATGCGCTGCCCGGCGTTGTCCAGCCCGGTGGTCATCGTGGACAGATGCTCGGTGAGCTGGTTCTGCAAATCCACGTACTTGCCGTGGGTCGTCAATTCACCGAGCAGTCCCCAAGAGCGGGACGGAACCTGCGCGGCGGTGGCCCTTCCGTGCAGCGACTCGGCCTGGCCGGACATCGACGACACGCGCTTGCCGCATTGGGCCAGTTCGTCGGTGACGACGCTGAATCCCTCGCCCATCAGAACGAGTCCTCCGAGCCGAAGCGGAACTCCTCGTCGTCATCGGACCGCGGGGGCCGGGCCGGCGCGGCCGGCCGCGGCGCCGGCGCGGCGTGTTGCGGCTGGACTGGGGGCTGGACCTGGGGCTCGGGGTGTGGCGGGGCGTCGTGCCAGGCGTCGGCCGGCGGCTGCGGCGGGTTGGCCAGCTCTTCCTGCACCTTGTTCACCCGGGCGGCGATGTCGGTGCGGTCACCGGCGTAGCGCTGCACGATCTCGGCCTGCTGCCGGGCGGCCTTGGCCACGGCCTGCTGGAACGTGGTGGTGACGAGCCGGGACAGGGCCTGCGCGGACATGCCCATCGCGGACGGGCTGATGGTGATCGACCGGACCGCGCCGGCCGGGCCGGCGACCACGGTGACCCCGCCGTCCCGCGACGTCTCCGTCGTTTCGATCGCGACGATCTCCTGCTGCATCAGCGTGAAGCGGTCGACGTCGTTTTCCGCCTGTGCGACATTGCGCTGAAACGCCGCCAGGCGCGCGGCGGTGTCCTGATTCATACCCCGGTTCTCCCCATGTCGACGACCCTCTGATAACACTTACCGCATCGACGTGGTCACCGTGCGCGAAATGCCCCGGAACGGGGTCGAACACGCGGTCGACTATGCTGACCGCGATGAATGCCCGCGGGGTCGCCGAGCCGACATCCCGATCTTGAGGCAAGTGCGACACGCCACGCGCGACACGCGTGTCCGGTGCGTACCCGACCCCCGTTTTGACCCTCGGGGCACGGGGAAGGTATCTTTGTTATCCGTGCCCGACCCATGTCGGGCCGCTCCGCGTGCCTGTGGATGGCAGTCTCTGGCTGCGTCGACCTCAGGGCGACGGAAGTCCTCCGGAAACCGTTGGGACAGCTAGTTGGTCTCTCGCGGGTCCCGTGAGCGGGCGACACGCCCGACCTCGGGGGACGGAGGGGCCAAGTACACAGAGTCCACGGCGCCCGCGAGGACGCCAAGACGCGAACGGAAGAAGCAGCCGGTCTATGCCCACGATCCAGCAGCTGGTCCGCAAGGGCCGCCAGGACAAGGTCGCGAAGACCAAGACCGCGGCTCTCAAGGGGAGCCCGCAGCGGCGCGGCGTGTGCACCCGCGTCTACACCACTACGCCCAAGAAGCCGAACTCGGCGCTGCGCAAGGTCGCCCGCGTGAAGCTGACCAGCGGCATCGAGGTCACGGCCTACATCCCGGGTGAGGGCCACAACCTGCAGGAGCACTCGATGGTGCTCGTCCGCGGTGGCCGTGTTAAGGACCTGCCGGGTGTGCGCTACAAGATCATCCGCGGCTCGCTGGACACGCAGGGCGTCAAGAACCGCAAGCAGGCTCGCAGCCGCTACGGCGCGAAGAAGGAGAAGAGCTGATGCCCCGCAAGGGCCCGGCCCCGAAGCGGCCGCTGATCTCTGACCCGGTCTACAGCTCCCCGCTGGTGACTCAGCTCATCAACAAGGTGCTGGTGGACGGCAAGCGCTCGGTCGCCGAGTCGATCGTCTACAAGGCGCTCGAGGGCGCCCGCGAGAAGACCGGCACCGACCCGGTCGTCACGCTCAAGCGCGCGCTGGACAACGTGAAGCCGGCCATCGAGGTGAAGAGCCGCCGCGTCGGTGGCGCCACCTACCAGGTGCCGATCGAGGTCAAGCCCGGTCGCTCCACCACCCTGGCGCTGCGCTGGCTGATCACCTTCTCCCGGCAGCGCCGTGAGAAGACCATGGTCGAGCGCCTGATGAACGAGCTGCTGGACGCCAGCAACGGCCTGGGCGCCAGCGTCAAGCGCCGTGAGGACACCCACAAGATGGCCGAGTCCAACAAGGCCTTCGCGCACTACCGCTGGTGATTCGGGCGCGGCCGGCCTTGAGCCGGCCGCAACGGATCGGCGCCACCCGCACCGACCACAGCCGCACGAACAGCAAGGAAGACACCCGTGGCACAGGAAGTGCTCACTGACCTGGCCAAGGTCCGCAACATCGGGATCATGGCCCACATCGACGCGGGAAAGACCACCACCACCGAGCGGATCCTGTTCTACACCGGGATCAACTACAAGATCGGTGAGGTCCACGACGGCGCGGCGACGATGGACTGGATGGAGGAGGAGCAGAAGCGCGGCATCACCATCACGTCCGCCGCGACCACCTGCTTCTGGAACGACCACCAGATCAACATCATCGACACGCCGGGGCACGTCGACTTCACCGTCGAGGTCGAGCGCTCGCTGCGGGTCCTTGACGGCGCCGTGGCCGTCTTCGACGGCAAGGAGGGCGTCGAGCCCCAGTCCGAGCAGGTCTGGCGGCAGGCGACCAAGTACGACGTCCCGCGCATCTGCTTCGTCAACAAGATGGACAAGCTGGGCGCCGACTTCTACTTCACCGTGCGCACCATCCAGGAGCGCCTGGGCGCCAAGCCGCTGCCCATCCAGCTGCCGATCGGCGCCGAGAACGACTTCACCGGCGTCGTCGACCTGGTGCAGATGCGCGCGCTGACCTGGCACGGCGAGGTCCAGAAGGGCGACGACTACACCGTCGAGGAGATCCCGGCCGACCTGGCCGAGAAGGCCGCGGAGTACCGCGAGGCGCTGATCGAGGCCGTCGCCGAGACCGACGACGAGCTGATGGAGCGCTACCTCGGTGGCGAGGAGCTGACGGTCGAGGAGATCAAGCGGGGCATCCGCAAGATCGTGACCGACCGCATCGCCTACCCGGTGCTGTGTGGCTCGGCGTTCAAGAACAAGGGCGTGCAGCCCATGCTCGACGCCGTCATCGACTACCTGCCGTCCCCGCTGGACGTGCCGCCGGTCGAGGGCACGCTGCAGGACGGCGAGACGCCGGCCTCCCGCAAGCCGTCGGCGGACGAGCCGTTCTCGGCGCTCGCGTTCAAGATCGCCGCGCACCCGTTCTTCGGCAAGCTGACCTACATCCGGGTCTACTCGGGCAAGCTCAACGCCGGCTCCCAGGTCATCAACTCGACCAAGGACCGCAAGGAGCGCATCGGCAAGCTCTTCCAGATGCACTCCAACAAGGAGAACCCGGTCGAGGTCGCGAGCGCTGGTCACATCTACGCGGCCATCGGTCTGAAGGACACCACGACCGGTGACACCCTGTGCGACCCGCAGAACCCGATCGTCCTGGAGTCGATGACCTTCCCGGACCCGGTCATCTCGGTGGCCATCGAGCCGAAGACGAAGGCCGACCAGGAGAAGCTGGGCACCGCGATCCAGAAGCTGGCCGAGGAGGACCCCACCTTCCAGGTCAAGCTGGACGAGGAGACCGGCCAGACGATCATCGCCGGCATGGGCGAGCTGCACCTCGAGGTGCTCGTCAACCGGATGAAGTCCGACTACAAGGTCGAGGCGAACATCGGTAAGCCCCAGGTGGCCTACCGGGAGACCATCCGCCGCAAGGTGGAGAAGTACTCCTACACGCACAAGAAGCAGACCGGCGGTTCCGGCCAGTTCGCGAAGGTGCTCATCGACGTCGAGCCGCTGGAGAGCACCGACGGCGCGCTCTACGAGTTCGACAACAAGGTCACGGGTGGCCGCATCCCGCGGGAGTACATCCCCTCGGTCGACGCCGGCGCCCAGGACGCGATGCAGTACGGCGTGTTGGCCGGCTACCCGCTGGTCGGCATCAAGGTGACGCTGCTGGACGGTGCCTACCACGAGGTCGACTCCTCCGAAATGGCCTTCAAGATCGCCGGCTCGATGGCGCTCAAGGAAGCCGCTCGGAAGGCCGACCCGGTGCTGTTGGAACCGGTGATGGCTGTCGAGGTGACCACGCCCGAGGACTACATGGGCGACGTCATCGGCGACTTGAACTCCCGCCGTGGTCAGATCCAGGCGATGGAGGAGCGCAGTGGGGCCCGTGTCGTGAAGGCGCTGGTGCCGCTGTCGGAGATGTTCGGGTATGTCGGCGACCTGCGGTCCAAGACCCAGGGTCGGGCGAACTACACGATGCTGTTCGACTCCTACGCCGAGGTTCCGACCAACGTGGCGAAGGAAATCATCGCGAAGGCGACCGGGGAGTAGTCAGCCCCGCGAGTCTTCACCGGTTGCCCGGGAGTCGATCCCGGGCCACCGACCAACCGACCCTGACGTAACCGCCGGCCCGACCAACCACACAACGGTCCGGCGGAAGCAACACAAGTCCAGGAGGACAATCCAGTGGCGAAGGCGAAGTTCGAGCGGACCAAGCCGCACGTCAACATCGGCACCATCGGTCACGTCGACCACGGCAAGACCACGCTGACGGCGGCGATCACCAAGGTTCTGGCCGACAAGTACCCGGACCTGAACGCCGCGTTCGCGTTCGACCAGATCGACAAGGCGCCGGAAGAGAAGCAGCGCGGCATCACGATCAACATCTCGCACGTCGAGTACCAGACCGAGAAGCGTCACTACGCGCACGTCGACGCCCCCGGCCACGCGGACTACATCAAGAACATGATCACCGGTGCCGCCCAGATGGACGGCGCGATCCTGGTGGTCGCCGCGACCGACGGCCCGATGCCGCAGACCCGCGAGCACGTGCTGCTGGCTCGTCAGGTCGGCGTGCCCTACATCGTGGTGGCGCTGAACAAGGCCGACATGGTGGACGACGAGGAGATCCTGGAGCTGGTCGAGCTCGAGGTCCGCGAGCTGCTCTCGGACCAGGAGTTCCCCGGCGACGACGCCCCGGTCGTGCGCGTGTCCGGCCTGAAGGCCCTCGAGGGCGACGAGAAGTGGGCCCAGTCGGTGCTGGAGCTCATGGACGCCGTGGACGAGAACGTCCCGGAGCCGGTCCGTGAGACCGACAAGCCGTTCCTCATGCCGGTCGAGGACGTCTTCACCATCACCGGTCGTGGCACCGTCGTCACCGGCCGCATCGAGCGCGGCGTGGTCAAGGTGAACGAGGAGGTGGAGGTCGTGGGCATTCGTGAGAAGGGCTTCAAGACGACCTGCACCAGCATCGAGATGTTCAAGAAGTTCCTCGACGAGGGTCGCGCCGGTGACAACGCCGCGCTGCTGCTGCGCGGTGTCAAGCGCGAGGACGTCGAGCGCGGCATGGTTGTGATCAAGCCGGGCACCACCACGGTGCACACGGAGTTCGAGGGCAACGTCTACATCCTGTCCAAGGACGAGGGCGGCCGCCACACGCCGTTCTTCAACAACTACCGCCCGCAGTTCTACTTCCGCACCACCGACGTGACCGGCGTCGTGACCCTCCCCGAGGGCACCGAGATGGTCATGCCGGGCGACACCACGCACATGAGCGTCAAGCTGATCCAGCCGATCGCCATGGACGAGGGCCTGCGGTTCGCCATCCGCGAGGGTGGCCGCACCGTCGGCGCCGGCACCGTCGAGAAGATCATCAAGTAATTTCCGGTGAGGGCCAGGTGACATTCATTTGTTACCTGGCCCTCACTTTGCCGGCCCCGATTTGGTCGTCGCACGCACGTGTGGCATCCTTAACGGGTTGCTCGTTGCAGAGGCGGCTGGCTCGTTCGCGTACCAGCCGCCCTGCTGCGAGAAGCCGGCACCACGGGCCGCAACGGCCTGGGTGTAAGGGTCTGACCGGACCCCACCTACGGGAAGCACGACCTCCAGTAGGGCTGGTGTGCGCGTCGGAGCTGTGTCACTGAAAAGGCGACACGCCCGACCGCGTGGACCGGAGGGCCCCGGCACCTGATGACATTTGACTCGTGAATAGGGGAGCGGCACTGCTGGGCCCCGGCCCGTCACGAGTCAGCCCGCAGCGGTACGAGAAGAGGAACGGCAAGCCATCATGGCGGGACAAAAGATCCGCATTCGGCTCAAGGCCTACGACCACGAGGCGATCGACGCGTCCGCGCGCAAGATCGTCGAGACCGTGACGCGCACCGGCGCTCGGGTCGTCGGGCCGGTGCCGCTGCCGACCGAGAAGAACGTCTACTGCGTCATCCGCTCGCCGCACAAGTACAAGGACTCGCGCGAGCACTTCGAGATGCGCACGCACAAGCGCCTGATCGACATCCTTGACCCGACGCCGAAGACGGTGGACGCGCTCATGCGCATCGACCTGCCGGCCAGCGTCGACGTCAACATCCAGTAAGCGCGCGGCGGCGGAGAGTAACGAACTCATGTCTGACAAGCAGATCAAGGGGATCCTGGGCACCAAGCTCGGCATGACCCAGGTCTTCGACGACAAGAACCGGGTTGTGCCGGTCACGGTCGTCAAGGCCGGGCCCAATGTCGTCACCCAGATCCGGACCGACGAGAAGGACGGCTACACCGCCGTCCAGCTGGCCTTCGGCGCCATCGACCCGCGCAAGGTGAACAAGCCGCGCGCCGGGCACTTCGCCAAGGCCGGTGTGACGCCGCGTCGCCACATCGCCGAGCTGCGCACCACCGACGCCGACAGCTACGAGGTCGGCCAGGAGATCACCGCCGAGGTGTTCCCGGCGGGCTCCGTCGTCGACGTGGTCGGCACCAGCAAGGGCAAGGGCTACGCCGGTGTCATGAAGCGCCACGGCTTCAAGGGCTTGGGCGCCGGCCACGGCGTGCAGCGCAAGCACCGCTCGCCCGGCTCCATCGGTGGCTGCGCCACCCCGGGCCGTGTGTTCAAGGGTGTGCGCATGGCCGGCCGGATGGGCCACGCCCGCGTCACCACCCAGAACCTGACCGTGCACCAGGTGGAGGCCGAGTCCGGCCTGCTGCTCATCAAGGGCGCCATCCCCGGCCCCAAGGGCGGCCTGGTGTTCGTCAAGACGGCCGCGAAGGGCGGTGCCTGAGATGACCTCGCTGGACATTCGCAACGCCTCGGGTGAGGCCGCCGGCAGCGTCGAGCTGCCCGCGGAGATCTTCGACGTGCAGGCGAACATCCCGCTGATGCACCAGGTCGTCGTGGCCCAGCTGGCCGCGGCCCGCCAGGGCACGCACGCCACCAAGACCCGCGGCGACGTCCGCGGCGGTGGCAAGAAGCCGTACCGCCAGAAGGGCACCGGCCGCGCCCGCCAGGGTTCGACCCGGTCGCCGCAGTTCGCCGGCGGTGGCACCGCGCACGGCCCGCAGCCGCGGGACTACTCGCAGCGGACGCCCAAGAAGATGAAGGCCGCCGCGCTGCGTGGCGCCCTGTCCGACCGGGCTCGCGCCGGCCGGTTGCACGTGGTCAGCTCCCTGGTCGAGGGCGACAAGCCGTCGACCAAGTCGGCTCGGGTGGCGCTCGCCGCCATCACCGAGGCGCGCCGCACGCTGGTCGTGATGGGCCGCTTCGAGGAGCAGGTCTGGCTGAGCGTGCGCAACCTGGCCAACGTGCACCCGATCGCGCCGGACCAGCTGAACACCTACGACGTGCTGGTCAACGACGACATCGTGTTCACCAAGGACGCGTACGAGCTGTTCATCGCCGGCCCGGCCAAGGGTCGTTCGGTCAAGGCCACGGCCCGCTCCTCCGAGCTGACCGAGGAGGTCTGACGAATGATCCCCGACCACAGGGACATCCTGCTCGCGCCGGTGATCTCCGAGAAGAGCTACGGCCTTCTCGAGGAGAACAAGTACACCTTCCTGGTGGCCCCGGACGCCAACAAGACGCAGATCAAGATCGCGGTCGAGAAGGTCTTCGGCGTCAAGGTCCTGAGCGTCAACACGATCAACCGCCAGGGCAAGCGGAAGCGGACCCGGTCCGGCTTCGGCAAGCGCAAGGACACGAAGCGCGCGATCGTCACCCTCTCCGCGGAGAGCAAGGCGATCGAGATCTTCGGCGGCCCGACCGCCTGATGACTGAGGACTGCTGATCTGACATGGGCATTCGCAAGTACAAGCCGACGACGCCAGGCCGTCGCGGTGCGAGCGTGTCCGACTTCGCCGAGATCACTCGGTCGACGCCGGAGAAGTCGCTCGTGCGTCCGCTGCACGGCCGTGGCGGTCGCAACGCGCACGGCAAGATCACCACTCGGCACAAGGGCGGCGGTCACAAGCGGGCTTACCGCCTGATCGACTTCCGTCGGGCCGACAAGGACGGCGTGCCGGCCAAGGTCGCGCACATCGAGTACGACCCCAACCGCACCGCGCGCATCGCGCTGCTGCACTACGCGGACGGCGAGAAGCGCTACATCATCGCGCCGAACCGCCTGTCGCAGGGCGACACCATCGAGAACGGGCCGCGCGCGGACATCAAGCCGGGCAACAACCTCCCGCTGCGCAACATCCCGGTCGGCACCGTGGTGCACGCGATCGAGCTCCGCCCCGGTGGCGGCGCGAAGATCGCCCGCTCCGCCGGCGCCAAGGTGCAGCTGGTGGCCAAGGACGGCCCGTACGCCCAGCTGCGGATGCCCTCGGGCGAGATCCGCAACGTGGACGTGCGCTGCCGCGCCACGGTCGGCGAGGTCGGCAACTCCGAGCACGCCAACATCAACTGGGGCAAGGCCGGCCGCATGCGCTGGAAGGGCCGCAAGCCCACGGTGCGTGGTGTCGCCATGAACCCGGTCGACCACCCGCACGGTGGTGGTGAGGGCAAGACCTCCGGTGGTCGCCACCCGGTGAACCCGGCTGGTAAGCCCGAAGGCCGTACCCGCCGCCGCAAGGCAAGCGACCAGCTCATCGTCCGGCGTCGTCGCACCGGTAAGAAGCGCTGAGCAGGAAGGGAGTGAAGGAATGCCACGCAGCCTGAAGAAGGGCCCCTTCGTTGACGACCACCTGCTCAAGAAGGTGGACGCCCTCAACGAGTCGGGCAAGAAGACCGTGATCAAGACCTGGTCCCGCCGGTCGACGATCATCCCCGACATGCTGGGGCACACCATCGCGGTGCACGACGGCCGCAAGCACGTTCCGGTGTTCGTCAGCGAGGCCATGGTCGGTCACAAGCTGGGCGAGTTCGCGCCCACTCGGACCTTCAAGGGTCACATCAAGGACGACCGGAAGTCGCGCCGCCGCTGAGCGGGCTGGACAGGAGCAAGGGGTAACAAGCAATGGCTGACAACGCGACCGGCGCGGAGGAGCTGCCGCGCGCCGTGGCGCGGGCCCGCTACGTCCGCCTGACCGCCATGAAGGCACGCCGAGTGGTCGACCTCATCCGTGGCCGCAACGCCACGGAGGCCCTGGCCGTCCTTCAGTTCGCGCCGCAGGCCGCCAGCGAGCCGGTGTCCAAGGTGCTCGCCAGCGCCATGGCCAACGCCGAGAACAACCTCAGCCTCGACCGCGACACCCTGTGGGTGTCCAGCGCGTACGTGGACGAGGGTCCGACGTTGAAGCGGTTCCGTCCGCGCGCGCAGGGCCGGGCCTACCGGATCCGCAAGCGGACGAGCCACATCACGATCGAGGTCGAGTCCCGTCCGGTCGAGAAGAAGGCCGGCAAGTCTCGAGCCAAGAAGGGGGCCCAGTAGTGGGTCAGAAGATCAACCCGCACGGCTTCCGCCTTGGTATCACCACCGACTGGAAGTCCCGCTGGTACGCCGACAAGCAGTACGCGGAGTACGTCGCGGAGGACGTGAAGATCCGCAAGATGCTCAGCAAGGGCATGGAGCGGGCCGGCATCTCCAAGGTGGAGATCGAGCGCACCCGGGACCGGGTCCGCGTCGACATCCACACCGCCCGTCCGGGCATCGTCATCGGCCGCCGCGGCGCCGAGGCCGACCGCATCCGCGGCGAGCTGGAGAAGCTGACCGCCAAGCAGGTCCAGCTGAACATCCTCGAGGTCAAGAGCCCCGAGTCGGACGCGCAGCTGGTGGCCCAGGTGACCGCCGAGCAGCTGTCCAACCGCGTGTCGTTCCGGCGCGCGATGCGCAAGGCCATGCAGTCGGCCATGCGCTCGCCGCAGGTCAAGGGCATCCGGATCCAGTGCGGCGGTCGTCTCGGCGGCGCCGAGATGTCCCGCTCGGAGTTCTACCGCGAGGGTCGCGTCCCGCTGCACACGCTGCGCGCGGACATCGACTACGGCTTCTTCGAGGCCCGCACCACCTTCGGCCGCATCGGCGTGAAGGTGTGGATCTACAAGGGTGACGTGGTCGGCGGCTTCCGCTCCCGCGACACCGCGGCCCCGGCCGGCAACGACCGCCCGCAGCAGCGGCGCGAGCGTCCGAACCGAGCCCGTCGTTCCGGCTCGGCCGGCACCACCGCGACGAGCACCGAGGCCGGCCGCGCGGCCGCCGAGGCGAACGCCGCGACCGCGACCGCGACCGAGGCTCCGGCCGTCGAGGCCGCCAGCACTGGCAATGGGGAGGGCTGAGTAGTGCTCATCCCGCGTAGGGTCAAGCACCGCAAGCAGCACCACCCGAAGCGGAGTGGTGCGGCCAAGGGTGGCACCCGTGTCACCTTCGGCGAGTTCGGCATCCAGGCGCTGGAGCCGGCCTACGTCACCAACCGGCAGATCGAGTCCGCTCGTATCGCCATCAACCGGCACATCCGTCGTGGCGGCAAGGTCTGGATCAACATCTTCCCGGACCGCCCCCTGACGAAGAAGCCGGCGGAAACCCGCATGGGTTCCGGTAAGGGCTCGCCCGAGTACTGGGTGGCCAACGTCAAGCCCGGCCGGGTGCTCTTCGAGATGAGCTACCCGAACGAGACGGTCGCTCGGGAGGCGCTTCGCCGCGCCATCCACAAGCTGCCGCTGAAGTGCCGGATCGTCACGCGTGAGGGTGGTGACTTCTGATGGCAGCGGGTACCAACGCCGCAGAGCTGCGTGAGCTCACGGACGAGGAGCTCGTGCTTCGCCTTCGGGAGTCCAAGGAGGAGCTGTTCAACCTCCGGTTCCAGATGGCCACGGGTCAGCTGGACAACAACCGCCGGCTGCGCACGGTCCGTCACGACATCGCCCGCGTCTACACCGTGATGCGGGAGCGGGAGCTCGGTCTTTCCGTGTCGCCCGATGACGTTACGACTGGTGAGGGTGCGGCATGAGCGAGACCAACGAGACGACCGAGAAGCGCAACGACCGCAAGGTCCGCGAGGGCCTGGTTGTGTCCAACAAGATGGAGAAGACGATCGTCGTCTCCCTTGAGGACCGCAAGAAGCACCCGCTGTACGGCAAGGTGCTGCGGACCACGACCAAGGTCAAGGCGCACGACGAGGAGAACGTGGCCGGCATCGGCGACCGCGTCCTGCTGATGGAGACCCGTCCGCTGTCGGCCACCAAGCGCTGGCGGC
Organism: Kutzneria sp. CA-103260; assembly: GCF_018263855.1. Classification (GTDB taxonomy): domain Bacteria; phylum Actinomycetota; class Actinomycetes; order Mycobacteriales; family Pseudonocardiaceae; genus Kutzneria. The sequence continues at coordinate 9,442,167 of NZ_CP073318.1, forward strand.
TGGTCGAGGTCCTCGAGAAGGCCAAGTAACAACAAGACCGAGCCTGTCAGGTCGGAAATCTGGCAGGCCATCGATGGTCAGGGAGCTGTAAGTGATTCAGCAGGAGTCGCGACTGCGGGTCGCCGACAACACCGGTGCGAAGGAGATCCTTTGCATCCGGGTGCTCGGCGGTTCCTCGCGTCGCTACGCGGGCATCGGCGACATCATCGTCGCCACGGTGAAGGACGCCATCCCCGGCGCCGGTGTGAAGAAGGGCGACGTGGTCAAGGCCGTCGTCGTGCGCACCGTCAAGGAGCGGCGCCGTCCGGACGGCTCGTACATCCGGTTCGACGAGAACGCCGCCGTGCTCATCAAGCCCGACAACGAGCCGCGGGGCACCCGCATCTTCGGCCCGGTCGGCCGCGAGCTGCGTGACAAGAAGTTCATGAAGATCATCTCGCTCGCGCCGGAGGTGTTGTGATGAAGGTGCGCAAGGGCGACACGGTCGTGGTCATCGCGGGCAAGGACAAGGGCGCCAAGGGCAAGGTCATCCAGGCCTACCCGGAGCAGAACCGCGTGCTGGTCGAGGGCGTGAACCGGATCAAGAAGCACACCCGGATCACCCAGACCCAGCGCGGGGCCCAGTCCGGCGGCATCGTGACCCAGGAGGCGCCGATCCACGTGAGCAACGTGATGGTCGTCGACTCCGACGGCAAGCCGGCCCGCGTCGGCTACCGCACGAACGACGACGGTCGGCGCGTTCGCGTCTCCCGCCGCAACGGTAAGGACATCTGATCATGACCACTACTGAGAAGGTCCTGCCGCGGCTGAAGACCCGGTACCGCAGCGAGATCGTCGCGGCGCTCCAGGAGCAGTTCACCTACGACAACGTGATGCAGATCCCGGGTGTCGTGAAGGTCGTCGTGAACATGGGCGTCGGCGACGCCGCCCGTGACGGCAAGCTGATCGAGGGCGCGGTCCGCGACCTGGCCACGATCACCGGCCAGCGTCCCGAGGTCCGCAAGGCCCGCAAGTCCATCGCCCAGTTCAAGCTGCGCGAGGGCATGCCGATCGGCGCGCGGGTGACCCTGCGCGGCGACCGCATGTGGGAGTTCCTGGACCGCCTGCTCACCATCGCGCTGCCCCGTATCCGTGACTTCCGCGGCCTGTCGGGCAAGCAGTTCGACGGCAACGGCAACTACACGTTCGGGCTGAACGAGCAGTCGATGTTCCACGAGATCGACCCCGACTCGATCGACCGTCCCCGTGGCATGGACATCACCGTCGTGACCACGGCCACCAACGACGACGAGGGTCGGGCGCTGCTCAAGCACCTCGGCTTCCCGTTCAAGGAGAACTGAGCCGATGGCCAAGAAGGCGCTGATCAACAAGGCGGCCGGCAAGCAGAAGTTCGCCGTCCGCGCCTACACCCGCTGCCAGAAGTGCGGCCGTCCGCACGCCGTGTTCCGCAAGTTCGGCCTGTGCCGGATCTGCCTGCGCCAGATGGCGCACCGCGGCGAGCTGCCCGGCGTGCACAAGTCCAGCTGGTAAGGCGTCGAAACCCCGCACCACCCCCATTTCGCCCCAGGCCCGAGGGAACCAGGGCGAGAAAGGTTGACAGGTCACCATGACGATGACCGACCCGATCGCAGACATGTTGACGCGTCTGCGAAACGCAAACTCGGCATACCACGACGAGGTCGTGATGCCGCACTCGAAGCTCAAGGCGAACATCGCCGAGATCCTCAAGCGCGAGGGCTACATCGCCGGCTACCGCGACCAGCCGGGCGAGAACTGCAAGAACCTCGTCGTCGAGCTGAAGTACGGCCCGAACCGTGAGCGGAGCATCGCCGGTGTCCGGCGTGTCTCCAAGCCGGGCCTGCGGGTCTACGCGAAGTCGACCAACCTGCCCAAGGTGCTCGGTGGGCTGGGTGTCGCCATCATCTCCACCTCCGGCGGTCTGGTGACCGACCGGCAGGCGGGCAAGCAGGGTGTGGGCGGGGAAGTCCTCGCCTACGTGTGGTGAGGAAGGGGGACTGACGATGTCGCGCATTGGAAGGCTGCCCATCACCGTCCCCTCCGGGGTCGACGTGAACATCGACGGCCAGGTGGTGAACGTGAAGGGCCCGAAGGGCGCCCTTTCGCACACCGTGGCCGAGCCGATCGCCGTGGAGCGGGCCGAGGACGGCACGCTGCAGGTGACCCGGCCCGACGACGAGCGCCTCTCGCGCTCGCTGCACGGCCTGTCCCGCACGCTGATCAACAACCTGATCATCGGCGTGACGCAGGGCTACGAGAAGAAGATGGAGATCACCGGCGTCGGCTACCGCGTGCAGCTCAAGGGCTCTGACCTTGAGTTCGCGCTGGGCTACAGCCACGCGGTCCCGGTGAAGGCGCCGCAGGGCATCACCTTCGTGGTGGAGACCCCGACCAAGTTCTCCGTCCAGGGCATCGACAAGCAGTTGGTCGGCGAGGTCGCCGCCAACATCCGCAAGCTGCGCAAGCCCGACCCGTACAAGGGCAAGGGCGTGCGGTACGCGGGCGAGAAGATCCGCCGCAAGGTCGGGAAGACGGGTAAGTGATCATGGCTGAGTCCACTGCTACCAAGAGGAAGCCGGTCGGCAAGGACGTGTCGACCCGGCGCCGTGTCGCGCGGGCCCGTCGTCACTTCCGGCTTCGCAAGAAGATCAGCGGCACGCCCGAGCGTCCGCGCATGGTCGTCAACCGCTCCGCGCGGCACATCGTCGTGCAGGTCATCGACGACATCGCCGGCCACACGGTGGCGTCGGCCTCCAGCCTGGAGGCGGACGTGCGCGCCATGGACGGCGACAAGAAGGCCCGCGCCACCAAGGTGGGCCAGCTGGTCGCGGCCCGCGCCAAGGAAGCCGGCATCACCAAGGTCGTGTTCGACCGCGGTGGTTACGACTACCACGGCCGGATCGCCGCGCTGGCGGACGCCGCCCGCGAGGCGGGGCTGGAGTTCTGATCATGAACAACACTGGAATTGAGAGGGCCGTCTGATGCCGGGACGCACGCGTCGCGAAGGCGGCGGTGGCGAGCGCGGAGAGCGCCGCGACCGTCGTGACGGTGGCCGCGGCGGGGCGGCCCAGGAGAAGACCCCGCACCTCGAGCGCGTCGTCGCCATCAACCGGGTGGCGAAGGTCGTCAAGGGTGGTCGTCGCTTCAGCTTCACCGCGCTGGTGATCGTCGGCGACGGCGACGGCATGGTGGGCGTGGGCTACGGCAAGGCCAAGGAAGTTCCGGCCGCCATCGCCAAGGGTGTCGAGGAGGCGAAGAAGAACTTCTTCCGCGTGCCTCGCATCGGCGGCACCATCCCGCACCCGATCCAGGGCGAGAAGGCCGCCGGCGTGGTGCTGCTGCGCCCGGCCAGCGCCGGTACCGGTGTCATCGCCGGTGGCCCGGTGCGCGCCGTCCTGGAGTGCGCGGGTGTGCACGACGTGCTGAGCAAGTCGCTGGGTAGCGACAACGCCATCAACATCGTGCACGCCACCGTGGCCGCCCTGAAGGGCCTGCAGCGCCCCGAAGAGGTCGCCGCCCGTCGTGGTCTGCCGCTGGAGGACGTTGCTCCGGCCGGCATGCTGCGCGCTCGCGCGGGGCAGGTGTGACATGGCCCAGCTCAAGGTGACGCAGGTCAAGAGCAGCATCGGTACCAAGCAGAACCACCGCGACTCGTTGCGGACGCTGGGTCTGCGCAAGATCCGCCAGTCGGTCGTGCGTGAGGACAACCCCGTCAACCGGGGCCTGATCCACACCGTGCGGCACCTGGTGGTCGTGGAGGAGGTCAACTCATGACCATCAAGATCCACCACCTCCGCCCGGCCCCCGGCGCCAAGACGGCGAAGACCCGGGTCGGCCGCGGTGAGGGTTCCAAGGGCAAGACCGCGGGTCGCGGCACCAAGGGCACCGGCGCACGCAAGAACGTGCCGGCTCGCTTCGAGGGTGGCAACCTGCCGCTGCACATGCGGCTGCCGAAGCTCAAGGGCTTCCGCAACCCGTTCCGCACCGAGTACCAGGTCGTGAACGTCTCCGACGTGGCCCGCCTGTTCCCGCAGGGCGGCGCCGTCGACGTGGCGGCCCTGGTGACCGCCGGCCTCGTTCGCAAGAACGAGCTGGTCAAGGTGCTGGGCGACGGCGACATCGCCGGCGTCAAGCTGGACATCACCGCGCACAAGTTCTCCGGCAGCGCGGTGGAGAAGATCACCGCCGCTGGTGGCACCGTCACCACGCTGTGAACTGACGCAGTACCGCGAAGCGGCCGGCAGGGACTCCTCTCCTGCCGGCCGCTTCTTTTTGTCTGCTGGTGGGTCGCCTTCGGATGCCTGCGGCCGGCGTAGAGGTCGCCCAACGGCGAGATGCCGGTCAGGCCCCCGTCCGTTGCCTGCTGCTGGACCGTGGTTCTCAGACGTGGGTCACCAGCGGCTGAACCCGCTCGTCCGTCTGCGCCAACACCACGGGCGTCTTCGTTGCGGCCGTGGTGATCCGGCGTTCCCGCTCGGCCGCTCGACGGTCGTCGGCAGGGTCGGATTGTCCACTTCGGGACCCGCCGTTCGGCGGGCTCCGATGATCACCGTGGCTTTATGCCCCGGCGGGGTCCGTAGTGCCGCTCGGGCCTGTTACAGTCGTGAGCACGCTTCGGGCCCCGCCGGCACGAAGCGTTCCTGGCTTGCTCGCCAGGTCGTCAGCCGACCACGGTCGGACAAGCCGTTCACCGGTCGGAGACCGGTGACGCCGAGGAGGTCACGCGTGCTTGGCGCCTTCCGCTCGGCTCTCGCGACGCCGGACCTGCGCCGCAAGATCCTGTTCACGCTGGGGATCATTGCGCTGTACCGGCTAGGTTCGCAGATGCCGTCCCCGGGTGTGAGCTTCGCGAACATCCAGCAGTGCATCTCGACCGTGGACCAGAACGGCGGCATCTACGGGCTGATCAGCCTGTTCAGCGGCGGTGCGCTGCTCCAGCTGTCGGTCTTCTCGCTGGGCATCCTCCCGTACATCACGGCGAGCATCATCATCCAGCTGCTGACGGTGGTGATCCCCCGCTTCGAGCAGCTGAAGAAGGAAGGCCAGGCCGGCCAGAACAAGCTGACCCAGTACACCCGGTACCTGACGGTCGCGCTGGCGATCCTGCAGTCCACCGGCATCGTGGCGCTGGCCACCCGCGGCCAGCTGTTCACCAACTGCCAGTCGCAGGTCATTCCGGACCAGGGCCTGTTCACGCTGAGTGTGATCGTCGTCACGATGACCGCGGGCACCGCGATCATCATGTGGTTCGGCGAGCTCATCACCGAGCGCGGCGTCGGCAACGGCATGTCGATCCTGATGTTCACCTCGATCGCCGCCCGCATCCCGCAGGAGGGCCAGACCATCCTGACCCAGGGTGGCGGCCTGGTGTTCACCGCGATCTGCGTGTTCGGTCTGCTGATCATCGGCTTCGTCATCTTCCTGGAGCAGGCCCAGCGCCGGATCCCGGTGCAGTACGCCAAGCGGATGATCGGCCGCCGGATGTACGGCGGCACCTCGACCTACCTGCCGCTGAAGGTCAACCAGGCCGGCGTCATCCCGGTCATCTTCGCCTCCTCGCTGCTCTACCTGCCGCAGCTGGTCATCTCGCTGACCACCAACACCGGCAGCAGCGGCGGCTGGCAGCAGTGGCTGCAGAGCTACATCGTCGACCCGAAGAGCTGGGGCCACATCGGCCTGTACTTCGGTCTGATCATCTTCTTCACGTACTTCTACGTGGCGATCACGTTCAACCCGGACGAGCGCGCCGACGAGATGCGCAAGTTCGGCGGCTTCATCCCGGGCATCCGCCCGGGCCGGCCGACCTCGGAGTACCTGACGTACGTGCTGAACCGGATCACGCTGCCCGGCTCGCTGTACCTGGGCCTCGTGGCCGTGCTGCCGACCTTCTTCCTCAGCGTGACCAGCGGCGGGAACGGCTCGAACAACAACTTCCCGTTCGGCGGCACCGCGGTGCTGATCATGGTTGGCGTCGGTCTCGACACGATCAAGCAGATCGAGAGCCAGCTCATGCAGCGCAACTACGAAGGGTTCCTGCGCTAGTGAGACTCGTCCTCGTCGGCCCGCCCGGAGCGGGCAAGGGTACTCAGGCCACCGTGCTCAGCGAGAAGCTCGGGGTCCCGCACATCTCCACCGGGGACTTGTTCCGGGCCAACATCGCCGAGGAGACCCCGCTCGGCCAGGAAGCCAAGAAGTACCTGGACACCGGCGCCCTGGTGCCGGACTCGGTGACCAACGCGATGGTCAAGGACCGGCTGGCCCATTCCGACGCCAAGGCCGGCTTCCTGCTCGACGGCTTCCCGCGCAACACCGCCCAGGCCGACGTGCTGGCCGGCATCCTGGCCGAGAACGACGAGTCACTTGACGCCGTGCTGGAGCTGGACGTGCCCGAGGACGTTGTCGTCGGGCGGCTGCTGGCCCGTGGCCGGGCCGACGACACCGAAGAGGTCGTGCGGCACCGCCAGGAGGTCTACCGGTCGGCCACCCGGCCGCTGCTGGACTACTACCAGGAGATCCTGGTGACGGTGGACGCCGTCGGCGAGGTCAGCGAGATCACCGAGCGGGCGCTCAAGGCGCTGCGCGCTGGAGCCTGAGTTGCTCAAGCGAGGTCGCGGTATCGAGATCAAGACGCGCGGTGAGCTGGAGGCAATGCGGGCGGCCGGAATCGTGGTCGCCCGCTGCCTGTCCCTGATGTCCGAGCGCGCCGCCGCCGGCGTCAGCACCGCCGAGCTGGACGAACTGGCCGAGCAGACCATCCGGGACGCCGGGGCCGTGCCCTCCTTCAAGGGCTACCACGGCTTTCCCGCGTCCATCTGCGCGTCGGTCAACGAGCAGGTCGTGCACGGCATCCCCAGCCGCTCCCAGGTGCTGGCCGACGGAGACCTCATCTCCATCGACTGCGGCGCCATTCTCGAGGGCTGGCACGGCGACGCCGCCGTCACCGTGCTGATCGGCTCGGCCTCCGAGGCCGACCAGAAGCTCTCCGCGGCCACCCGGGCCTCCATGCTCGCCGGTATCGAGGCCGCCGTCGTTGGCGCCCGCCTCACCGACATCTCCTTCGCAATCGAGGGCTCGGTGCTGCGCTCCGACGAGGCCGACGGCATCGAGTACGGCATCGTCACCGACTACGGCGGCCACGGCATCGGCACCCAGATGCACATGGAGCCCTACCTGCCCAACTTCGGCAAGCCCGGCAAGGGCCCCCGGCTCAAGGCCGGCATGGCCATCGCCATCGAGCCGATGCTGACCCTGGGCAGTGACCAGACCAAGGAACTCGACGACGGCTGGACCGTCATCACCGCCGACGGCACCCGCGCCGCCCATTGGGAGCACTCCGTCGCCATCACCGACGAAGGCCCCTGGATCCTCACCGCCCCCGAGGACTGATCGCCAGCAGGCGCCGAGCCTCGGGCAGTTCTGCCGTGCCCAGGTCGGTGAACAGCTTCACGGCCCGGTCCATGCCGGCCTGCCCACCCTCGCGATTGCCCACCGCCCACTGCGCGAGTCCGGTGGCGTACGTCGCGGTGGCCTCGCCGATCGGCTGTTTGGTCCGCACATAGTTTCAAGGCCCTGCGTGCGGAGCGGCCCGCCTCGTAGGGCGCGCCGAGGTCGAGTTGGGCGAGCGCCAGCTCGGTGAGGGCCATCCAGGGAATCCGCAGCCGGTATGTCGTCTGTCGCAGCACACGGAGTGCGCTGGTGATGACCTCGTCATGGCGGCCGAGGTCGACGGCCAGTGCGCAACGGTGGGCAAGGACGTCGAGACGGTGCTCGGCAAGCGTTTGCGTTTCGATGATGGCTGGGTCGTCGAGGGCCTTGCGCAGGCGCATGACATAGGTGCGGAGGGTGTTGCGGGCGCCGGCGGGCGGGGTGGAGCCCCAGAGACGGTCGATGAGCTCGCCGGCAGGGACAAGTTGCCCGGTGTGCAGAGCAAGGACCGCCAGCAGGGCGCGCTGTTTGGCGGCGTTGACCGGCACTTCTACGCCGTCCCGAACGACACGGAGTGGTCCGAGCACATGGAACTCCACACCGGGATTGTGCCGGGCGGGACCGACAGGCCGTCCGCAACGGTGTTACGGAACGCGGGCGACTGGCAGGATGGAGGGGTGGAGCAGCCAGTGCCGCAGGACGCGAGGCGAGTGTCGGACGCGGACCGGGGGATGGTGGCCGGCCAGCTCAAGAAGGCGCACGCGGAGGGGCGTCTCGACCTGGACGAGTTCGACGAGCGGACCCGCAAGGTGTGGGAGGCGCGGACCTTCGGCGAACTGGCGGCGGTGACCTCGGACCTGCCGGACGTGCGTCAGCCGGTGCCCTGGTCGCGGTCGGAGCTGGTGCCCGAGCCGACCATCGAGTCGACCAGCGAGGTAGTCCGGCGGCCGCGTGGGCCGGGGGCGACGGTGATGCGGGTCGCGACCGGGGCCTGGTTCGCGGCCAGCCTGGTGAACTTCGTGATCTGGCTGATCGTGGTCTTCTCCGATGGCCTGGTCTACCCGTGGTGGATCTGGGTCGCCGGCCCCTGGGGAGCGCTGCTGGTGGCGGGCTACATCCTGGGCATCGGCCGCGACAACCGGAGCTGACGCCGGCTGCGGATGGCTGGCCTGGCCGCCGGAGGGCGGCGGCTCTGGCAGCCATCAGGGGCGTGACCTGCGCCTCGATTTGGGGAAGTTGGACCTCCGCCGTACACTGGATTGACGGCGCACTCGTCGCGTCGATTCCGTCGTGCCTGCGGTGATCTTGAGGTCGCCGCGTTCGTGATCTCGGTGGGCGATCGGAGTCGGGGTGTCGCGCGGGCCGCACACCAGTCATACCACCGTCACGAAACGCGGAGGACATGGGCAAGAAGGACGGGGCCATCGAGGTCGAGGGCCGCGTGGTCGAGCCACTCCCCAACGCGATGTTCCGAGTCGAGTTGGAGAACGGCCACAAGGTTCTCGCACACATCAGCGGCAAGATGCGGCAGCACTACATCCGTATCCTGCCGGAGGACCGGGTTGTCGTGGAGCTGTCGCCCTACGACCTGTCCCGCGGCCGAATCGTCTACCGCTACAAGTGAGGTTAGGGATGTGGGGGCGCATGCTTCGCCTGAGCACCCCTAACGGCGCTCACTGGGGGCCTGGCCCCCAGACCCCCACACCGGGGGCAAGCCCCCGGACCCCCACTCCGGGGACCGGACGCCGGGCCCCATACACCACGCAAAGCAGGAGTGCACGACCGTGAAGGTCCAGCCGAGCGTCAAGAAGATCTGCGACAAGTGCAAGGTGATCCGCCGCCACGGCCGGGTCATGGTGATCTGCGACAACCTGCGCCACAAGCAGCGCCAGGGCTGATCACCGAACCCTGTACTCGTCGCTGATCCACTCAGTGGACGCGACCACAAGTACACACACCTCCTCGACCCTGCTGGGTGCCCACGGCACTCGGCTCACCCCCGGACTCCAGGCCGGGGCTGGGACAGCGCCCGCGCGAGCGGGCGTATCGGCACAGCGAGTCGGTCCCGGAACGGACGAGGAGCAGACCTGGAGCGACGAACAAGTGAGGAGCAGTACGCCGCATGGCACGACTCGCTGGCGTCGACCTCCCCCGCGAGAAGCGGATGGAGATCGCGCTGACCTACATCTTCGGCATTGGCCGGACTCGCTCGAAGGAGCTCCTGGCCGCGACGGGCATCAGCCCGGACCTGCGGGCCAAGGACCTGGGCGACGACGACCTCGCCAAGCTGCGTGAGCACATCGAGGCCAACTACAAGGTCGAGGGTGACCTCCGCCGCGAGGTCCAGGCCGACATCCGTCGCAAGATGGAGATCGGCTGCTACGAGGGGCTTCGGCACCGTCGTGGGCTTCCCGTGCGCGGTCAGCGGACGAAGACCAACGCCCGCACCCGCAAGGGCCCGAAGAAGACGGTGGCCGGCAAGAAGAAGGCCGGTAAGAAGTAACCCCCGCTAGCTAGGAGATCTCCGAAGAAATGCCACCCAAGACTCGCTCCGGCGCCGGGGTCAAGAAGGTCCGGCGCAAGGAGAAGAAGAACGTCTCGCACGGGCACGCCCACATCAAGAGCACGTTCAACAACACGATCGTCTCCATCACGGACCCGACCGGCGCGGTCATCGCGTGGGCCTCGGCCGGCCACGTCGGCTTCAAGGGCTCGCGTAAGTCCACGCCGTTCGCCGCGCAGATGGCCGCCGAGAACGCCGCCCGCAAGGCGGCCGAGCACGGCATGCGCAAGGTCGACGTGTTCGTGAAGGGCCCCGGCTCCGGCCGGGAGACCGCGATCCGTTCGCTGCAGGCGGCGGGCCTCGAGGTCGGAACCATCCAGGACGTGACCCCGCAGCCCCACAACGGCTGCCGCCCGCCCAAGCGGCGCCGGGTCTAGGGCACGGGGAGGAGTAAGCACAGATGGCTCGTTACACCGGCCCCGCGACGCGCATCTCGCGTCGTCTCAAGGTTGACCTCGTCGGCGGCGACCAGGCTTTCGAGCGCCGTCCGTACCCGCCCGGCCAGCACGGCCGCGGCCGCATCAAGGAGTCCGAGTACCTCCTGCAGATGCAGGAGAAGCAGAAGGCTCGCTACACCTACGGCGTGCTGGAGCGTCAGTTCCGCCGCTACTACGAGGAAGCGGTTCGCAAGTCCGGCAAGACCGGTGAGAACCTGCTGCAGATCCTCGAGTCGCGGCTGGACAACGTCATCTACCGCGCCGGTCTGGCCCGCACCCGCCGCCAGGCCCGCCAGCTGGTCAGCCACGGTCACTTCATCGTGAACGGCCACAAGGTGAACATCCCCAGCTACCGGGTGTCCAAGTGGGACATCATCGACGTGAAGCCGAAGTCGCTGCCGACGCTGCCCTTCGAGGTGGCCAAGGCGACGTTCGGCGACCGCCCGGTCCCGGCTTGGCTCCAGGTGGTTCCGTCCTCCCTGCGTGTTCTGGTGCACCAGCTCCCCGAGCGGGCCCAGATCGACACGCCGGTGTCGGAGCAGCTGATCGTCGAGCTGTACTCGAAGTGATCCCTTCCGGCGCGGCCGCCTTCGGGTGGCCGCGCCGGGACTCGGTCGACGTCAAATAGCGGGCGTCGTACGAAAGAAGGTAAGCAGTGCTCATCTCTCAGCGACCCACGCTCGCCGAGGAGCCCATCAACGACACCCGGTCCCGGTTCGTCATCGAGCCGCTGGAGCCCGGGTTCGGCTACACGTTGGGCAACTCGATCCGGCGCACGCTGCTGTCGTCCATCCCGGGCGCGGCCGTGACCAGCATCCGGATCGACGGCGTGCTGCACGAGTTCACCACGGTTCCCGGGGTGAAGGAGGATGTCACCGACATCATCCTGAACCTCAAGGAGCTGGTCGTGTCCTCCGAGGAGGACGAGCCGGTGACCATGTACCTGCGCAAGCAGGGGCCCGGCGCGGTGACCGCGGGCGACATCGTGCCTCCGGCGGGTGTCACCGTGCACAACCCCGACCTGCACATCGCCACTCTCAACGCCAAGGGCAAGCTGGAGATCGAGCTCGTCGTCGAGCGCGGTCGCGGCTACGTCCCGGCGGTGCAGAACAAGCAGGCCGGCGCCGAGATCGGCCGGATCCCGGTCGACTCGATCTACTCGCCGGTGCTGAAGGTGACCTACAAGGTCGAGGCGACCCGTGTCGAGCAGCGCACCGACTTCGACAAGCTGATCCTGGACGTGGAGACCAAGCCGTCGATCACGCCCCGGGACGCCGTCGCCTCCGCGGGCAAGACGCTGGTGGAGCTCTTCGGGCTGGCCCGTGAGCTCAACGTCGACGCTGAGGGCATCGAGATCGGCCCGTCGCCGGCCGAGGCGGACACCATCGCCGCGTTCGCGATGCCGATCGAGGACCTGGACCTCACCGTCCGGTCCTACAACTGCCTCAAGCGTGAGGGCATCCACACCGTCGGGGAGCTGGTCTCGCGCAGCGAGGCCGACCTGCTCGACATCCGCAACTTCGGCGCCAAGTCGATCGACGAGGTCAAGCTCAAGCTCGTCGGCCTCGGCCTCGCGCTGAAGGACAGCCCGCCCGGATTCGACCCGTCGGTCGCCGCGACCGACTTCCCGGCCGACGCCGGCTGGTCGGACGCGGGTGTGGACAGCCACCACGACGACGGCCAGGACTACGCAGAGACTGAGCAGCTCTGACCCAGCTGTTCTAGACCACAGGAGCAACGGAAATGCCGACCCCCACCAAGGGCGCCCGGCTTGGCGGGTCTCCGGCCCACGAGCGGCTGCTGCTGGCCAACCTGGCCACCGCGCTGTTCACCCACGGGCGGATCAAGACCACCGAGGCCAAGGCGCGCAAGCTGCGTCCGCTCGCCGAGCGGCTGATCAGCAAGGCCAAGCGCGGCGACCTGCACAACCGTCGTGAGGTCCTCAAGACCATCCGCGACAAGGACGTGCTGCACAAGCTGTTCGCCGAGATCGGCCCGCACTTCGCCGACCGCAACGGTGGCTACACCCGCATCGTGAAGACCATGCCCCGCAAGGGCGACAACGCCCCCATGGCCGTGATCGAGCTGATCGCGGAGCAGCTGGTCAGCACCGAGGCCGAGAAGGCCCGTGGCACCAAGTTCGCCAAGGACGAGGCCGCCGCTCCGGTCGCCGAGGTCGTCGAGACCCCGGCCGCCGAGGAGGCTGTCGCTGACGAGGCCGCCGAGACCGAGGCTGTCGCCGAGGTCGAGGAGACCCCCGAGGCTGAGGACAAGAAGTCCGAGTGACTTCGGTCCACAACGAGCCCGCCATCCCCACCGGGGGTGGCGGGCTCGTCCGTGTTCGGCTCGACCTGGGTTACGACGGCACCGAGTTCTCCGGCTGGGCCCGGCAGCCGAACCGGCGCACGGTGTGCGGGGTGCTGGAGGACGCGCTGTCCCAGGTGTTCCGCCGCCCGCTGACGCTGACCGTGGCCGGCCGCACCGACGCCGGCGTGCACGCCAGCGGCCAGGTGGCGCACGTCGACCTGCCGGTGGAGTCCGATGTGGACGGCCTGCCCAAGCGGCTGTCCCGCATCCTGCCGGCCGATGTCCGGGTGTTCCGGGCGACCCGGGTGCCCGAGGAGTTCGACGCCCGCTTCTCCGCGCTGCGGCGGCACTACGAGTACCGCGTGGCCGACGCCCCCTTCGGCGCGGATCCGCTGCGCCGGCTGGACACGATCTCCTGGCCCCGCCCGCTGTCGCTGGCGGCCATGGCCGAGGCGTCCCGGCTGTTGCTCGGCGAGCACGACTTCTGCGCCTTCTGCAAACGACGCGAAGGCGCCACCACCATCCGGGAGCTCCAGCGGTTGGAGTGGACCCGTGGCGAGGACGGCGTGCTGACCGCCGCCGTGTCCGCCGACGCCTTCTGCCACTCCATGGTCCGCAGCCTGGTCGGGGCCCTGCTGGCCGTCGGCGAGGGGCGCAAGCCCGCCGACTGGCCCGCCTCCCTGCTGCGCTCCACCGAGCGTTCCAGCTCCGTCACCGTCGCGCCGCCGCACGGCCTGACCCTGGTCCGGGTCGACTACCCCGCGGACCAGGACCTGGCCGCCCGCGCTGCGATCACCCGCAACGTCCGGGTCAGCGCCTCCTGAACTACTTGAACGTCACCGGCTGCCAGCTGTGGCCGGAGTCGGTGGTGCGGTAGAGGACCGAGCCGTTGAACGCGTCGGGCGCGCCGGTGATCACAGTGCCGAAGGCGTGGTCGACGAACCGCAGGTCGGCCAGGCCGAAGCGGTCCTCGTCGAGCTCGGTGGTCTGCCAGGTCCGGCCGCCGTCGGTGGTGTTGTACAGGAACTCGACCCCGCCGCCGGTGGCGGCGATGGCGGCGTTCTGGTCGGAGCCGACGGCGAAGCCCTGGTCGATGCCGGGCAGCGGGGCCTCGGCGTCGGAGGGCTGGAACCGCACGCCCAGCGCGGCCGCGGCGACGAGCTGCTTGTGCATGTGGCCGGGGGACGGGTTGGACGGGTCGCCGAGACAGAGGGCGAGCACCTTGCCCTGCCGCACGCCGTCGAGCTCGGTCTGCTTGTCGGTGCCGCAGGGCAGCGGCGACGTGGTGAAGTGCACGCCGTCGGTCGAGGTCCAGTACTTGCTGGTGGTGTAGTCGGCGCCGACGGAGACCTGCACGCCGCCGCCGACCGCGAGGTCGCCGTAGGTGCTGCCGCCGTCGATGGACAGGCCCGGCACCGGCTGCAGGGTCCGCGCGCCGACCTTGCCGCTGTAGAGCTGCGTGGTGTTGTGGTCGGGTCGGCTCAGCGTGCTGGCCAGCGCCAGCACCTGCCCGTTGGCGATGGTGATCTTGGAGAGGTAGCTGGGCGAGGCCAGGCCGGCCAGGGTGACGGCCGACCAGTGCCGGCCGCCGTCGGTGCTGGCCTGGATGTGCTCGCCGTCGGAGACGAAGGCGTGCTTGGCGTCGGGCACGGTCAGCGCGACGTGGTTGTGGTTGTCGGGCAGCGAGATGGGCGGAGCTGTCAGCCGGGACCACCGAGCGCCGCCGTCGGTGGTCTCCAGCAGGTAGCCGGTCGAGCCGGCGTAGCCGAGCACGTAGCCGTGCTGCGGGGTCAGCCAGGTGCTCGACGCCGGGGCGAAGCCGGCGGGCACCGAGCCGGTCGGCACTGTGCCGGCGGCCGACGCGGTCGCGGGCACGGCGAGCAGGGCGGTCAACGCGACGGCCGCCACCGTCGCGTTTCGAGTGAGCGTCATGACCCGGTGACGGTTGGTCACCGGGCCGGGTTGCGCCGGGCCGGCCGTTTTGGCCGGTCCGGAGGTCCGAGCGGTCAGTCGCCCCGGCGGACCGGACCCAGGATCTTCTTCTCGCCCTCGTTGGTGATCAGCCGGATCGGCATCCACAGGTCCTGGCCGAACGCCAGCACGTGGTCGTCGCGCAGCTGGGCCAGCTCGTTGACCATGGCCGGGTTGAGCCGCCAGATCCGGGCGGCCAGCTGGGCCTGGGCCGCCTGCAGCCGCTGGATCAGCACCAGATCGGCGTTCACGGCCAGCGAGCCGGCCTGCGGGTGCAGGTAGGGCAGCACGTACATGGTGGTCTGCCACGGCGTGCGCGGCGGCAGCAGCTCGACCGGGGTGGCGCCGCCGTCGTGCACGACCAGCACCGGGTTGTCCTCGGTGCCGTCGGGCAGCTCGATCGGCGAGAGCCGGCGGATCGACACGACCGGCAGCGGCCGCTCGTTCGGGCCGGTCATGGTGGCCTGGGACAGCGCCTGCCAGGCCTGCGGCCGACCGGTCGCGATGATCACCAGCGCGCCCACGGCCAGCGCCCGCAGGGCCAGCTGGCGGGCCAGGTACAGGCCGCCGAGCGCGACCACCCGGGTGGGCAGCGGGCGCAGCAGGGAGACGCTGGCCGGCTCGTTGCGCGGGTCGCTGCCGATCAGCATGCCGCCACGCTCGGCCGACGGACTGACGGCGTCCAGCAGCTCGGGCGAGGCCAGGAACTCGGGGGCCAGGCCGCCGACCTTGCCCATGGTGTCGCGGGACCGGGTCTGACCGGTGCTCATGCCCATCCTCCGAACGGCAGGGTCGCGGCCAGCGCGGACGTCTGCAGGCCGCGCAGCGGGGTGATGGCGAACCCGAGCTGATCGGACAGCTTGTCCAGCCGGTCCTCGGCCCGGCCCAGCTCGGCCGGGGTGCGGGCGCTGATCCGGACCAGCCCGCGCAGGCCGACCTGGCCGTCCTGGCCGCCGGGGGAGATGGCCAGGCTCACCGTCGAGGACAGCGCCCGGATGCTGGTGAACGCATTCAAGCCGGCGGCCACGCCGCCGCTGGGCCAGCCGGTGATCGAGTAGCTGGAGTGGCCGACGCCGGCGGCGGTGACGCCGCCCCACTTCTCGACCAGCCCGACCCGGCCCTCGGCGCCCACCGCGCCGGTCAGCTCGCCGATGGCGATGCCGGTGGACAGCAGCTCGTCGGGGGCCAGCGGGCGGGTCGGCACGCCGCGGCCCTCCAGGGCGCTGCGCACCCGGGACAGCGCGCCGATCAGCGCCCGGTGCGCGCCGACGACGCCGCCGCCGCGCTCGCGGATGGCCGCGCCGCAGCGCCGCGGGTCCAGCCGGACCGCGACCAGCGTGGTGCGCCGGGCCGAGGTCGGCAGTGCGCCGATCACCTCCATGTAGGAGGACATGGCCGGCGTGGTCGGCGGCAGCATGGTGCTGCCGGGGTAGCAGTGCCACAGCACGCGGATCGAGTCCAGCACCACGCCGCGGTCCTCAAGGCACGGGGCGAGCGCCCCGATCGGCAGGTTCGGCGCCTTGCCGATGGGCGCGACGAGCTGCGGCTCCAGCTCGACCCGCAGCACGGCCGTCCAGACGCCCTCCTGCCAAGCCATGCCGACCGGCGCGCGCTCGTGGTCCACGGTGTGGGCGACGACGAGGTCCGGCACCGCGAGCCGGAGCAGCGCGACCCGGGCGTCCTCGGCGCCGATGACCTTGGTCTCGCCATCCTCGTCCAGCGGGGCGGCGCTCTCGGCCGGCGCGGTCGCGCGGGTGTGCGAGCGGAGCAGGTAGCGCAGGGTCAGGCCCACCCACTGGGTGAACCAACGACCACTCCACCGGATGAACATCAGGATGAGGGCCACGCCCACGATGCCGCCGGCGACCGGCAGCAGCGAGGTGTCGACGGCGAGCAGTCCGAGACCGACGGCGACACCGATCTCCAGCACGACCAGGTTGGCGACCGGCAGGCCGCCGATGCTGGCGCCGGCCTTGCGGCGGCGGGCCGGCGGCACCCGCCGTGGCGGCTCCGGGGCGGCCTTCGCCTGTGGCGGGGGCGCGCCCTTGCTGGGCGGGCCCGGGCGTTGCGTGGTCACGGACATCCGCTCGTTCTTCCCCTCGTGTGCGCTGCGATATCGGACGGTGGCCGATCGTTCGTGCCGAAGCGCGCCCGGCCGGCACGGCCTCCCGCTATCCTGCGAAACCGTACCGCGAACGGGAGAGCTGCGAGCCGCGAATGCCATCGACACCCACGAGCAAGTCCCAGGTCCAGGCGTACCGATTCATGCTGAAGCGGATGGAGTCCGCCTTGGTGCGCAAGGACTCGGTCATGATGCACGATCCGATGGGCTCGCACATGCGCTCGGCGGTGGTCGGTGTGCTGCTGGCCATGGTCGCGGCCATCGGCTTCGTGCTGTTCGCGGTGCTGAGCCCGGCGGGCTCGGTGCCGGAGTCCAACGGCGTGGTGATCGGCAAGCAGTCCGGCGCCGTGTACGCGTTGATCAATGACGCCAACAACAAGCCGCGGCTGGTGCCCACGTTCAATGTGACGTCGGCTCGGCTGATCCTGTTGGCCAACAGCAGCGGCGGCGGTGGCGCCTCGGCCCAGGGCGGCAGCTCGCCCGCGGCGGCCGCGCCCTCGGTGGTCGACGACGACGCGCTGCAGGGCCTGCCCCGCGACAAGAAGCAGGGCATTGTGGACGGTCCGCAGCTGCTTCCCGTTGGCCCGCAACGGGTCAGCAATGACTGGGCGGTCTGCGACACGCTCCCGGACAACGCCACCGCGACCAGCGGCACGCCCACCACGACGGTGCTCGGCGGTGTGCCCAACATCGGCAACGAGATCGATTCGAGCGACCAGTTCCTGGTCACGCCGAACGCCGGCAAGGACTACTACCTGATCTTCCGGAAGTCGCAGTACAGCCACAATCCAGAGCTGAAGAACTCCGCCGTGGTCAAGGCCAAGGTCGACATGAGCTCCTCGGCCGCCGGCACCTACCAGCTGCGCAAGCAGGACGCCCGGCCGATCAGCAGCGCGGTGCTCAACGCGATCCCGGGCACCATCGACATGACGGCGCCCGACATCATCGGCCACGGCCAGACTCCGTCCTATTCGGTGCCGGCCGGCGCCAAGATCGGTGAGATCCTGCGCACCAAGCAGCTCGACGGCAGCACTCAGTCCTACGTGCTGACGGCGACCGGCAAGCACCTGGTCTCGCCGCAGGCCGCCCAGGCGGTGGAGGACGTGCACGGCAGCCCGAAGCATGACGTCGGATCGAACGACGTGGTGGGCATCCCCGACGACACCTCGTACCTGCCGGTGGACGACTACCCCACGCAGGTCGCCTCCGGCACGCCGCTGTCCAGCGCCGACTACCCGTCGATGTGCGCGGTGTGGAGCTACCCCAACAACGCTCCGTCCCTGACCGTGCGGATCACGCAGAACCACCAGCCGGTGGTGCCGGCCGGCAAGGCCCCGATGAAGTTGAGCAACCCGAGCACCGCCGGGCAGCTGGTCAGCAACTTCTACCTGCCGACCGGCCAGGCCGCCGTGGTGCGGGACAGCACGTCCAGCGCCGACGCGGCCGCCGGGCCGATCTACATCATCTCCGATCTGGGCGTGAAGTACGGCTTCGCCTCGTCCCTGACCGGCATGACGCCGGACCAGGTGGCGGCCGGCATCGGGCTCGGCGATCCGACGAGCTATCCGCCGGCCCCGGACGCGATCATCCGGCTGCTGCCGCAGGGCACCGCGCTCGACCCGGCGGCCGCGCTGCGCACCTACGACACGATGCAGCCGCCGGCCACCGCCGGCAACTACCCGAACTCGCTGCCGGGCCAGCAACAGCAGACCGGCGGGAACTGAACGCGGCCCGGGCGCGTCGAAGGGACCGAATCAGCCGACGGGAGGGGACAACGTGAGCGGCGTGAGGATCGATCCGGACTGGATCGCGAGCTATGCCAAGACCGTGTCCCGCTCGGCCACCGATCTCGGGTCGGCCCGCGACGCACTCAAGGGCGCGCCGCTGCCGGCCGGCTCCTTCGGCCAGCTCGGGCGCAACACCGGGGCCGACACCGCGTACGCACAGGCCGCACAGGCCCTGTCCGACCAGCTGAGCCGAGCGGTGGACGCGCTCACCGCGGCCGCCGAGGGCCTGGCCAAGACCGCCGGCCACTACGGCTCGCACGACCAGGACATCGCGGCCCTGCTGAAGAAGGCGGGTGGCCAGTGAGCGCGTCGCCGGCCCACCTGGACTACCTGTCGCAGATCAGCCGCCAGCTGGGCGTGACCGATCCCGTCGAGGAGTACTACGCGCCGCTGGTCGGCAAGTGGTCCGCGCTGCGGGACGAGGCCGACCGCTGGCGCACCGCGGCCAAGGCCGCCGGCGAGGTCACCGACACCCTGACCAAGTCGCTGGGCGGCCTGGACGCCTCGTGGCAGGGCAAGGACGCCGACTCGTTCATGGCCTACATGCAGTCCTACGGCCTGTCCGGGCACGACCTCGCCGACGCCATGACCGCGATGGCCGACGCGTTGCAGCAGACCGCCGACCACGTCGAGCACCTCGTGGACCAGTTGGGCGACGTGCTGGCCGACAGCGCCGACACGGTGTCGGACGCGCTGTCCGTGCCGGTGCATGGCGAGAAGCGGGCCACCGAGCACCTCGACGACCAGCGCGAGCCGACCAAGCAGCTGTTCGAGTCGGTGCGGGACGTGTTGGAGGCGTTCACCAAGCTCTGCGGCGGCGACGCCTTCTCCAAGATCACCGTGCAGCACCCGATGCCGAGCTCGAACTGGTCCTACGACTACGCCCCACCGCAGGCTCCCGCTGCCACGGTTCCGGCCGCCGCTGGAACATCGACGGCCGCTGGGACGCCGACCGCCGCTGGGACAGCATCGGCCGCCGGCCACAGCGCGCCCACTGACACCGCTGCGGCGGCTGCCGCCTTGGCCGGCGGACATGCCGGTGGCGCAGGCGGTGCGATGCCCGCCGCTGCCGGGATCGGAGCCGCCCCGACGCAGGCTCCCAGCGCCGGCAACGTCTCCGGCGTGGCCGAGCAGGCCGCAGTCGAGCACCCCACGCCCCCACCCGCCGCCGCTTCAGCGGCCCCGGTCAGCGCCGCTCAGGGCGGGGCCGGCAGCGGCATGGGCATGATGGGTGGCATGGGCGGCGGTCAGAAGGGCCAGGGCGGCGAGGACACCGAGCACAAGTCCAAGATCCGGCTCAGCGGCGACCTGCGGGACCTGCTCGGCACCCCCGAGAAGACCGCGCCCACGGTCATCGGCGAGAAGTAGCGGTCAGCACAGTTCGACGGCATCGGCCCGGTCGTTGTTGTTGCCCAGATTGCCCTGCTGGGCGGCGTTGGCCCAGCCGCCGGTGCTCAGCCGGCCGAGCACGACCCGCTGGCTGCCCACGTAGTCCAGCAGGCACACGGTCATGTGTTTGCCCCCGTTCTGTGGGATCGGACCGGACACCTCCCAGCTGCGCACGTGGTCGTGGGCCTTGCTGTTCTTCAGGTCCCAATGTGACGACCCCGGACACAGCGCGTTGCTGTCCAGCTCGTTGCCGAGGTTCTCCTGGGCGAAGAGGTGGATCCAGGCCATGTCCCGGTTCGAGCATCCGGCCGCGGGCGTGGCCAGGGCGGTGGCCGGAATCGCCAGCAGTGCGGCGGCCAGCGTGCTGACGCAGAACAGCGATCGGGTGCGCATGGACTGATTCTGGCAACGGAAAGGGGCCCCGCAACCGCGAGGCCCCTTCACTTTCGAGCGATGCTCACATACGTAGGCGTTGCTGCGCCGGCTTGTGGTTGCGGCGGGAGCGGTTGGTCGCGTGCACCACGAACAGCGTGATCAGCAACAGCGCCACGCCGATCAGGGTGCCGTACATGGCGTACATCATCGGCGACACGCTCTTCACCTCGGCCACGCCGACATCGGAGGGCAGCTGCCGGCCGGCGACGGGCTTGGGCGAGTTGGGCTCGCCCGGGATCACCGCGGTCAGCGCGGCCACCGGGTCGATCATGCCGTAGCCGACCTGGTTGTTGCGGCCGGACGGCGTGCCCGGGTGCTGCGCGGTCATCTCGATCCGGTGCATCACGTCATACGCGTTGAGGTTCGGGAACCTGTCCTTCACCAGTGCGGCCAGCCCGGCCACGTACGGCGCGGCGAAGCTGGTGCCCTGCAACGGCTGCGCCTGGCCGTTGCTGCCGGTCTCCATGTTGGCCAGGCCGCTGTTGGTGCCCGGATCGAGGGTGATGATTCCGGTGCCCGGGCCGGCGACGCTCACCCACGGCCCCCACATGGAGAAGCTGGCCGGTGCGCCCGGGGTCTGCTGGTTGGCATTGTCGGTGGCGATTGCGGCGACCGACAGCACGTCGTCGGTGAACCAGGCTGGCGACTCGATCCACTTGGGCTTGTTGGGATCCGGTCGGTCGTTCTGGGTATTGCAGGTCGACCCCTGCTCGAGGTTGCCTGCGGCGGCCACGATCACCACGCCCTTGTCGTGCACGGCATAGTGGATCGCGTTCTGTAGCAGGGTCTGCGAGAGGCCCTGGGCTGGCACCAGGCAGGCCGACAGCGAAATGTTGATCACGGTGGCGTTGTGGTCGGCCGCGGTCAGGATGGCGTATGCCAACGTGTTCGACGTGCCGGCGCCGACCTCGTTCTGCGAGTCCGCCGTCTTCATCTTGATCGACGGGCTGGTCTGGCGGATCGGCAGGATCTTCGCCTTCGGTGCCACGCCCTGGAAGCCGACGTCCATGCCGGTGGTGTCCGCGCCGATGATGCCGGCGACCTCGGTGCCGTGACCGTCGCAGTCCGTCTTGTCGACGTTCGCGACGCCGGCGAGGTAGTCCTGCTGGTCCAGCAACCGGCCGGTGAACTCCTTGTGCTGGTTCACGCCGCTGTCGATCACGGCCACCGTCTGGGTGGCGCCCTCGGAGTACTTGTGCGCCTCGTCCAGCCGCAGCCAGGTCTGCCCGTTGGGTGGCTCCTTGATCTGCCCGCCGCCGGTCGACGTGACGCACCGTTGGCTCTCGGTGTACGTCGCGCCCGGGGTCACCGCGTTCTTGTCTACCGGCAGGTTATGCGGCTCGCCGGTGTAGTTCAGCGGCGGCGGGGCCCACGCGTTGGCGCTGGCGGCCGGGGCGGCGTCCTGCGCCAGCGCGGGGGCCAGGCCGGGGCCGAGCAGGCCGACCACGACGGCCGCCGCGAGCGCGGATGTCCTAGTGATCAGCATGATCCCTCAGAGGTTCAGGTGGCGCAGGGTGCTGTAGAGGTCCATCACGGCCAGCGCCAGCGGCACCACCGCGACGATGCAGATCGCCTCGAACACGTCGACCGAGCGGCGCAGCACCGGCGAGAACTTCTGGCCGGGGAAGGCGACGCCGAGCACCAGGGCGGCCGCGCCGACCACGACCAGCGTGCCGAACACCCACAGCAGCCGGCCGAACGGGTCGGACAGCCAGATCCAGCCGGCCAGCACGCCGCCGCCGGCGACGATGCCGCTGGCCAGCAGGGCGACCGCCTGGCTGCCGTTGGCGTAGGTGCGCGAGCGCAGCAGCATCACCAGCGTGACCACGACGGCGAAGACCGGGCCCCACACGGTGCCGGAGGTGGCGGCCAGCACGGCGGCGACGGCGGTGGTGACGCCGGCGCCGATGATCATGCCGGTCATGTACTCGTGGGCGAGGCCGGCTCGCTTCTCGATCATGGCGTACTCGGGGAAGCCGCCGTCGTCCTTGAGGTCCTCGGCGTTGCTCGGCACGTTGGGCAGCGGCAGCTTGGCCAGCCGGATGGTGAACCGCGGCAGCCAGGACAGCGCCACCAGCGACACGGCGGCCGCGCCGGCCGCCACGCCGGCGATCGGCTGGGTGTCCAGCAGCGCGCCGACCAGGAAGGCCAGCCAGCCGAGGGTGGACGCGGTGGCGGCGGCGATGAACACCGTGACCCCCGAGCCGACCAGCAGGATGCACGCCCAGGAGACGATCATCACCAGCAGGCAGGCCAACAGCAGGCTCCACCGGGTGGGATCGCCGGGAATGATGTAGAGGCCGGCCACGAAGGCCATCGGCAGGCCGCCGGCGGCCGCCACGATCACACCGGTGGTCGGCGCCTGGTAGACCCGGGTCAGCACGGCCCCGACCGCGACGCTGGCGAACATCGCCACGCCGGCGGCGATGGCGGCGACCAGACCGTAGCCGCCGGACAGCAGCGGACCGGCCAGCAGCACCGCGACGGCCGCCCCGATCAGCGCGGCGGTGCCGGCCACGTGGCCGATTCGCCTTGCCGTCTCGGGGGTCCACGGCCGGAAGCTGTCCGGAGTGGACTCCGCGATGGCGTCCACGACGTCGTCGTACAGCGGTGGCGGCGGATTCTCCGAACGGCGCCGCAGCTGCAGCAGGTCGCCGTCGACGACGCCGAGCGAGGCCAGCGTGCGGCTCGCGTCCAGCGGAGTCTCGCCCAGCTTGGCCAGACACCAGCCGCCGTGCCGCGCGCCGCCGTCCGGCTTGACCTCCTTGGCCATGTGCAACAGCATCGGCATCAGGTCGGCAACCGCGACGTCGGACGGCAAGGCGACGTCGATGCGTGTCTGCGGCGCGACCACGGTCACCCGGCTGAACACCGTCGTACCGGTTGCCACCAGGGCCCCCTCATCTTTCGGTCTCGTGTGGACTCACGCCACCGTGCGCACCCGTTCCGCACCCGAACTCCGCGAACCGGCCGCGCGCTGTCGGTGGCCGCCCCTAGTATGGCCGCACCGGCCCGGCCGGGAACGGCGGTTCCGGTGAAGACGTTCCAATGGGTTTAGATCCACCCCCGACCCGAAGAGGTGTGTCCCGGTGAGCACGCTCCAGTTCAGGCGTCAGGCGCGCCTTGCCGCCCCGCGGCCGCCCGGCGGTGAGGTGCACCTGGAGCCGCCGCCCGAGCTGCCCCGGGTCATCCCCGGCAACGTGGTGATGAAGGTGCTGCCGATCGTCATGATCGTGGCGTCGGTGGGCATGATGGGCTACATGTTCGCGGCGCCCGGCGCCAAGAACCCGCAGACGATCATGATGGGTGGCTTCTTCCTGATCTCCACCGTCGGCATGATGGCCGGCGGCGGCGGTGGCCGCGGCGGTTCGCAGCGCAAGGCCGAGATGAACGAGGACCGCAAGGACTACCTGCGCTACCTCGGCCAGATGCGGGAGCGCGCCCGGGACGCGGCCGACGAGCAGCGGGCCGCGCTGGAGTGGAACCACCCAGACCCGCAGGCGCTGTGGTCGATGGCCACCACCCGGCGGATGTGGGAGCGCCGGCAGACCGACCCCGACTTCGGCCACGTGCGCATCGCCCGCGGCTCGCAGCGGCTGGCCACCCGCCTGGTGCCGCCGCAGACCGGTCCGGTCGACGAGCTGGAGCCGATCGCCACCCTGGCGCTGCGCCGCTTCGTGCGCGCCCACTCGATCGTGCCCGAGCTGCCGACCATGATCACCATGCGTGGCTTCGCGGCCATCTCGATGCTGGGCGAGCGGGACCAGACCCGCGCCCTGGCCCGGGCCATGGTCGGCCAGCTGGTCACCTTCCACTCGCCCGAGGACCTACTGGTCGCCGTGGTCAGCGCCGGCCGGGCCAAGCACGAGTGGGAATGGTGCAAGTGGCTGCCGCACGCCCAACACCCGACCGCGGTGGACGGCATCGGGCAGATGCGGCTGATGTCCGGCTCGCTGCAGCAGGTCGAGGACTGGCTGCAGGACCTGACCAAGGACCGCCAGCGGTTCCAGCGCAACGCCCCGCCGCTGACCGACCAGCCGCACATCCTGATCATCGTCGACGACGGCGAGATCAGCCGCGAGGAGCAGATCATCCTCGACGAGGGCCTGGTCGGCGTGACCCTGCTCGACCTGTCTGACTCGCTGGGCAACCTGGCCGCCCGCCGCGGCCTGCGGCTGGTGGTGGAGCCGGACCGGCTTGGCGCCCGCAGCAACGCCGGCGTGGAGTGGTTCGGCCAGCCCGACGGCCTGAGCGTGGCCGAGGCCGAGGCGCTGGCCCGGCGGCTGGCCCCGTTCCGCATCGGCGGCCAGGAGGCCACCGGCGGTGAGGACCAGCCGCTGCTCAACGCCAACCCGCCGATCCTGGAGCTGCTGGGCATCCCCGGCGACCCGATGACCTTCGAGATCGGGCAGGCCTGGCGGCCGCGGCCGAAGTCGGACCGGTACAAGATCCCGTTCGGCGTCGGCGAGTTCGGCCAGTCCGTGGACCTGGACATCAAGGAGGCGGCCGAGGGCGGCATGGGCCCGCACGGCCTGTGCATCGGCGCCACCGGCTCCGGCAAGTCGGAGTTCCTGCGCACCCTGGTGCTGGGCCTGCTGGCCACCCACTCGTCCACCGCGCTGAACATGATCCTGGTGGACTTCAAGGGTGGCGCGACCTTCCTCGGCCTGGACGACGCGCCGCACGTGGCCGCGGTCATCACCAACCTGTCCGGCGACCTCACCCTGGTCGACCGCATGAAGGACGCCATCGCCGGCGAGGTGTCCCGCCGCCAGGAAGTGCTGGCCAAGGGCAACTACAAGAACGTCTGGGACTACGAGAGCGCCCGCGAGAAGGGCGCCGACCTCGACCCGCTGCCGGCCCTGTTCATCTGCATCGACGAGTTCTCCGAGATGCTGACGGCCAAGCCGGACTTCATCGACATCTTCCTCCAGATCGGCCGGGTCGGCCGGTCGCTGCAGATGCACATGCTGCTGGCCTCGCAGCGGCTGGAGGAAGGCAAGCTGCGCGGCCTGGACACCTACCTGTCCTACCGGATCGGTCTGAAGACCTTCTCCGCGTCGGAGTCCCGGGCGGTGCTCGGCGTGCCCGACGCCTACGAGCTGCCGCCCATCCCCGGCTCGGGCTACCTGGCCGTGCAGGGCGAGCCGATGACCCGGTTCAAGGCCGCCTACGTGTCCGGCCCGTACCGGCCGGCCGGCATGATCGCCGGCCCGGCCACGCCCGCCGGCATCAGCGGCGACCGCCGGCCCAAGTACTTCGTGCCGGACTTCGTGGAGATCCCCAAGGAGCCGGAGAAGCCGCGCGAGGTCGTCAAGGAGAAGCCCAAGGACGACGACAAGATCGAGCCCAGCGTGCTGGAGGTCATCGTCGGCCGGCTGGTCGGCCAGGGCGCGCCGGCCCACGAGGTGTGGCTGCCGCCGCTGAACGAGCCGCAGTCGCTGGACATGCTGCTGCCGCCGCTGACCGCAACCCCGGACCGGGGCATCTACCCGCAGGGCTACCAGGGCTACCTGCAGATCCCGCTGGGCCTGGTGGACAAGCCGTTCGACCAGCGCCGCGACCCGTTCTGGGCCGACTTCTCCGGCGCGGCCGGCCACGGCGCGGTCGTCGGCGGCCCGCAGTCCGGCAAGTCCATGCTGCTGCGCACGCTGATCATGTCGACGGCCGTCACGCACACCCCCGAGGAGGTCCAGTTCTACTGCCTGGACCTCGGCGGCGGCACGCTCTCGCCGCTGGAGGCGCTGCCGCATGTCGGCGGCGTGGCCGGCCGGCTGGAGCCGGACAAGGCCCGCCGCATGGTGGCCGAGCTGACCGGCCTGATCGCCGAGCGGGAGCAGCGCTTCCGCGCCGCCGGCATCGACGGCATGGTGGAGTTCCGCAATCGCAAGCGGCGCGGCGAGATCGCCGACGACCCGTACGGCGACGTCTTCGTGATCATCGACGGCTGGCTGAACTTCCGCCAGGAGTTCGAGGCGCTGGAGCAGTCCATCCTCAACCTGGCCGCGCAGGGCCTGTCCTTCGGCATCCACGTGATCATCTCGGCCAACCGGTGGGCCGAGATCCGGCCGGCGCTCAAGGACCTCATGGGCACCCGGTTCGAGCTGCGGCTGGGCGACCCGAGCGAGTCCGAGTTCGACCGCAAGGTGGCGGTGAACGTGCCGGTCGGCCGGCCCGGCCGCGGCCTGACCCCGGACCGGCTGCACTTCCTGACCGCGCTGCCGCGCATCGACTCCTCGTCCAACGTGGGAGACGTGGCCGCGGGTGTGCAGGACGCCATCGGCAAGATCACCGGGGCCTGGCGCGGCCCGGTCGCGCCGCAGGTCCGGCTGCTGCCGGAGCTGCTGCCCTACGAGCAGCTGCCGGTGCCCCAGCAGCAGCGCAACCCGCGTCTCATCCCGATCGGCGTCAACGAGGACGGCTTGGCGCCGGTGTTCCTCGACTTCGACAACGACTCGCACTTCTTCGCGTTCGCCGAGGGCGAGTCCGGCAAGACGAACCTGCTGCGGACCGTGGTGCGGGGCATCATGACCCGATACAGCACCGCCGAGGCGGTCATCCTGCTGGTCGACTACCGGCGCACGATGCTCGGCTTCGTCGACACCGACCACCTGCTCAGCTACGTGGTGTCGGCCAACCAGCTGGGCGACACCGTCAACGACGTGCGCAACTCGCTCAAGGGCCGGCTGCCCGGCCCGGACGTCACGCAGGAGCAGCTCAAGGCCCGGTCCTGGTGGAAGGGGCCGGAGGTGTTTGTCGTGGTCGACGACTATGACCTGGTCGCCACCCAGAGCGGCAACCCGCTGCAGCCGCTGGCCGAGTTCCTGCCGCAGGCCAAGGACGTCGGCCTGCACATGATCCTGGCCCGCCGCTCCGGCGGCGCCAGCCGGGCGCTGTTCGACCCGGTGATCGGCAAGCTGCGCGAGATCGCCGCGCCGGGCATGGTGATGAGCTGCAGCAAGGACGAGGGCGTGCTGATCGGCACGTACAAGCCGCAGATCCTGCCGCCGGGCCGGGGCGTGATCGTGACCCGCAAGCTGGGCCAGCAGCTCATGCAGACCGCGTGGCTGCCGGGCGAGTGAGTTGACAGTCCATGTAGCGGTCGACTTCGGCACGTCCAGCACGTGCGTCGCGGTGGCCGTCGACGGCCGCGAGCCGCAGCTGGTCGTGCTGGAGGGCGGCACGCCGGTGATGCCGTCGGCGGTCTTCGCCGACCGCGGCGGCACGCTGTTCGTCGGGCAGGAGGCGGAGCGGCAGGCGGCGGTCGACCCGTCGCGGTACGAGCCGAACCCCAAGCGGCGCATCGACGAGGGGAAGCTGCTGCTCGGCGACACCGTGCTGAACGTGCTGGACGTGGTGCGGGCCGTGCTGGTCCGTGCCACCAACGAGGCGCGGCGGCTGGTCGGCGGGGCGCGTATCGACCTGCTGGTGCTGACCCACCCGGCCGACTGGGGCGCGGTCCGCACCCGGATCCTGCGCCAGGCCGGGCAGGGGCTGGGCGCGGAGCTGTCGCTGGTGCCGGAACCGGTGGCCGCGGCGGTGTTCCACTCGGCGTCCACGGCCATGCCCGACGGCGCGGCGCTGGCCGTGCTGGACCTGGGCGGCGGCACTGTGGACGCCAGCGTGGTGCGTCGGCGCGGGGCGTCGTTCGAGGTGCTGGCCACTCGGG
Source organism: Kutzneria sp. CA-103260 (assembly GCF_018263855.1). Taxonomy (GTDB): domain Bacteria; phylum Actinomycetota; class Actinomycetes; order Mycobacteriales; family Pseudonocardiaceae; genus Kutzneria. The sequence continues at coordinate 9,470,290 of NZ_CP073318.1, forward strand.
GCGAGCCGAACTTCGGCGGCGCGGACATCGACCAGGCGCTGCTGGAACACGTCGGCACGCTGGTGTCGGGCCAGGACCCGCAGGCGTGGCAGGCGTTGGTGGAGGGCCGGGAGATGGCCGACCGCCGACGTCGCCGGGTGCTGCGGCAGGACGTGCGCGGGGCCAAGGAAACGTTGTCCCGGCACGCTTACACCGATGTGCCGATGCCGCCGCCGTTCCCGGACGCCCATGTCACGCGGGCCGATCTGGAACGGGTCGTCGGCCCCCAGCTGGGGCGGGCGGCCGACCTCGTCGCCGACACCGTCCGGGCCGCGCGGCTAACGTCCGGCGAGCTGAGCACCGTGTTCCTGGTCGGCGGTTCCAGCCGGATTCCGTTGGTGGCACGGCTGGTGCACGAGCGGACCGGCGTGCTGCCGACCACTTTGGACCAACCGGAGACGATCGTGGCCCGCGGCGCGCTGCGCGTCGTCACGCTTGATCCACATCGGACCGGGGCGTTCCCGGGGGTGCGGCCGCCGAGCCCGATGCAGCAGCCGCTGGAGACGCCGAGCCCCGGCTACCCGGCGGTGCAGGTCGGCGGGGCGGGGCCGATGCCGGCCGGGGCGGCGGACGTCACCCGTCCTGTGCCGGCAAGCCTGCCCCCGACGCCGGTTCCAGCTTCGGTGAGCCCGCCGCCCGTTGCCGTGAAGACCCGGGGCAAGTGGCTGCCGTGGATCGTCGTCGGCTCGGTGGTGCTGGTGATCGCCGCCGGCGTGGCGGTGTTCCGGCTGGCCACCGCCGGCCCGGACGGCAAGCCGGTGGCGCAGTACGACTACCGCTTCACCGCCCCGCCGGGCTGGAGCCAGGTCGGCGGCGACGCGTCCCACCGCGAGGTGCAGCTCAAGCCGGACGGCTCGACCAGCCAGAACCTGATCGACGTGCAGGAGCGGGCCCTGAACTACGACGCCACGGCCCAGCGCGACCTGGCGGTCAGCCAGGTGCGGGCGGCGGTGGCGGCCGGCGGCTCCGCGTACGCCGGTTTCGCGGACAACGTCAGCTTCGGCGGCAAGGATGTCCTCTACTACAACGAGCAGCGGGACGGCGCGTCGGTCGACTGGTACGTGGTGCTCAAGGGCAAGGCGCAGGTCAGCGTCGGCTGCCAGTACCCGGCCGGCGGCAAGGACGCCGTGCAGGCCGCGTGCGAGCAGGTCGTGAGCACGCTGGCGGTGCAGGCCTGAGGAGGGAGACGCCGTGCAGATCGGCGACGCGATGAGCCAGTTCCGGTCCGAGACGGACGCCGCCGTGGCCCGGGGCAGCCGGGCCGCCGCCGAGGCCAAGGCCCGCAGCGCGGCCACCAAGGGAAAGACCCGGGAGCTGGTGGGCAAGGTCCGGGCCCGGCAGACCCGACCGGAGCCGGCCGACCTGACCTCGCCGGGGCTGCGCCGGGCAGCCGCCTCGTTCCGTTCCGACGAGGGACTGCCGGTGGACCGGCTGCCGGAGGGCACCGAGCTGCTTGCCCCGATCGGGTCGACTACTCCCAGTGCGCCCAAGCCACCCGCACCGGCGACCCGACGCCCCCGTCCGAGTGACGACGACGAGGACTTTTCGCAAACGGGAATCTTCTACCGCGGCTAGTTCCACCCGGGCGCGTTTACTAGAGCAACTGTTTGCGAAGAAGTCGCGACGGGGTGGAACCGACCATGGCACTGTCGTCGTCGCAGTAGACGTACGAACCAAGCAAGCAGTACTCACCCGGATTGAAGGGGGCCCGTCCCAATGGCCGGAAGTTTCGGTACCAAGACCGCTGAGATGGCGAGCTGCGCGAAGGACATCGAGAACGTCGAGCAGGAGATCAACGCCACGGTCAACAAGCTCAACAGCGACCTGGCTCCGCTCGAGGCCAGCTGGAAGGGTCAGGCCTCGCAGGCGTTCCAGCAGCTCCAGCAGCGTCTGATGGAGGACGCCAAGAAGCTGAACCAGGCCCTGTCGGACATCTCCACCGCGATGCGGACCGCGTCCAACACCTACTCGCAGCAGGAAGAGGCGGCGCACCACGGCATCAGCAACATCGCCAGCCGGCTCAACGGCTGACCCTGGCTCCGCGTTTCCGTAGTCGTCGTAAATAGCAGTTTCTTCATCAGTGGGCTTGTCTACTTCATTCAGGGGAGAACACCGTGAGCGGTGAAATCAAGGTCACCTTCGCCGAGATCCAGCAGGCGTCGCAGGACATCACCAACTCGGCCAACACCGTCGAGCAGCACCTCAGCGACCTCAAGGGCAAGATCGCCCCGATCGTCGCCGACTGGACCGGTGACGCGTCCGAGTCGTACCAGGACGCGCAGCGCCGGTGGGACCAGGCGGCCGCCGACTTCCACGCGACCCTCCAGGCGATCGGCGTGGCCGTGCGTCAGGCCGCCGACGGCTACCAGGACGCTGAGGGTTCGGCCAAGAAGCTCTGGGGCTGAGACCTTCCTCACGCCCGCGTTCGCGGCGCCCGTGGACCCCGGGACATCCCGTCCTGGGGTCCACGTATGTCTTCCGACCACCCGTTTTGACCCTCACGGGTGTGGCCGGGTATCTTCTTTCTTTGTTGTGCGGTAATGCGGCGCGAGGCTTGCTGCCGCGCGTGCTCCAGCAGTTCGTGAACACGCTGGCGCGCCCCGCCGCAACGACACCCCATGACATGAGCGTGGACCCGCGCAGGGTCGCGCCACAGAGTGAGTGACGACGAGGTAGATCCGTGCGCACGTACAGCCCGAAGGCCGGCGAGGTGAACCGCGCCTGGCACGTCATCGACGCCCAGGACGTGGTGCTCGGCCGGCTCGCCACCCAGGCCGCGACGCTGCTGCGTGGCAAGCACAAGCCCATCTACGCCCCGCATGTCGACACCGGTGACTTCGTCGTCATCGTGAACGCCGAGAAGGTGGCGCTCACCGGCAACAAGCGGGACCAGGCGTTCGTGTACCGCCACAGCGGCCACCCGGGCGGCCTGAGCAAGCGCTCCTTCGGCGAGATGCTGGAGAAGCAGCCCGAGCGTCTCGTGGAGCGGGCGATCAAGGGCATGCTGCCGCACACCCGCCTGGGCCGCGCCATGGCCAGCAAGCTCAAGGTGTACGCCGGCCCGGCGCACCCGCACGCGGCGCAGCAGCCGCAGCCGTTCGAGATCACCAAGATCGCCCAGTGACCGAGGAAGTTTCAGTGACCACTCCTGACCACGAGCCCGAGCAGCTCGCCGACGAGGCTGTCGCTGCTGAGGCTGCCGAGACCACCGAGGCTGTCGCCGAGACCAGCGAGGCTGTCGCCGAGACCAGCGAGGCCGACGCCGTCGCCGAGTTCGACGCCGCTGTCGAGGCGGACGACGAGGGCGACGCCGAGCCGGTGCCCGCTCCGGTCGCGCTGCCCAACCGCCTGATCCAGACCGTCGGCCGCCGCAAGGAGGCCATCGTTCGCGTGCGACTGGTGCCGGGTTCCGGCAAGTTCACGCTGAACGGCAAGAGCCTGGAGCAGTACTTCCCGAACAAGGTCCACCAGCAGCTCATCAAGGAGCCGCTGGTGACCGTCGAGCGCGTCGAGATGTTCGACGTCATCGGCAACCTCGTCGGCGGCGGCATCTCCGGCCAGGCCGGCGCGCTGCGGCTGGCGATCGCCCGTGCGCTCATCGAGTTCGAGTCCGAGGACCGCCCGGCCCTGAAGAAGGCCGGCTTCCTGACCCGTGACCCGCGGGCCAAGGAGCGCAAGAAGTACGGTCTGAAGAAGGCCCGCAAGGCGCCTCAGTACTCGAAGCGCTGATTTTGCGCAAAGGCGGTGCGATCTGCGGTTTCCGCGGATCGCACCGCCTTTGGCGTGTTCTGAGGTGTTCTCGGAGCAACCCCTCGTGGCCCTCGCGCGCCCTAGCCGTAGTCTGACCGCCCGACCTTCCCCGCCCCGGAGGTAGCAGCGTCCATGTCCCGTCTGTTCGGCACCGACGGTGTCCGCGGTATGGCCAACGCCGACCTGACCCCGGAGCTGGCGCTCTCACTGGCCGCGGCCGCGGCCCGGGTGCTGGCCGAGCACGACACCACGCACCGGCCGGTCGCGGTGGTGGGGCGGGACCCGAGGGCCAGCGGCGAGATGCTGGAGGCGGCGGTCACCGCCGGCCTCACGGCGGCCGGCGCGGACGTGCTGCGGCTGGGCGTGCTGCCGACCCCGGCGGTGGCCTTCCTGGTCGCCGAGCTGGACGCGGACCTGGGCGTGATGATCTCCGCCTCGCACAACCCGATGCCCGACAACGGCATCAAGTTCTTCGCCAAGGGCGGCCTGAAGCTGTCCGACGAGCTGGAGGACGAGATCGAGGCCCGGCTGGGTGAGACCGGCGGCCGACCCACCGGCGAGGGCGTGGGCCGGGTCACCGACGTGCCCGAGGCGGTCAACCGGTACATCGACCACCTGCTCGTCTCCACCCCGCACGACCTGCACGGACTCAAGATCGTCGTGGACTGCGCCAACGGTGCCGCCTCCACCACCGCGCCGCAGGCCTACCGTCGGGCCGGAGCCGAGGTGATCGCCATCCACGCCGAGCCGACCGGCCTGAACATCAACGACGGCGTCGGCTCCACCCACCTCAACGTGCTCCAGGCCGCGGTCCTCGAACACGGCGCCGACCTGGGCATCGCCCACGATGGCGACGCCGACCGCTGCCTCGCGGTGGACGGCACGGGCGCTGAGGTGGACGGCGACCAGATCATGGCGGTGCTCGCACTGGCCCTCAAGGACGCCGGCGAGCTCAAGGACGACACCCTGGTCGCCACCGTGATGAGCAACCTGGGCCTGCACCTGGCCATGAAGGACAACGGTGTGCGGCTGCTCACCACCGCGGTCGGCGACCGCTACGTGGTGGAGGAGCTGCGGGCCGGCGGCTACTCGCTCGGCGGCGAGCAGTCCGGCCACGTGATCCTGCCCTCGCACGCCACCACCGGCGACGGCCTGCTGACCGCCCTGCGGCTGATGGCCCGGGTCGCCGCCACCGGCAAGCCGCTCAACGAGCTGGCCGGCGTGATGCGCCGGCTGCCGCAGGTGCTGATCAACGTCCGGGTCGCCGACAAGGCGGCGGTCGCGGCGGCCGAGACCGTCAGTCAGGCCGTCGCCGAGGTGTCGGCCGAGCTGGGCGAGACCGGCCGGGTGCTGCTGCGGCCGTCCGGCACCGAGCAGCTGGTCCGCGTGATGGTCGAGGCCCCCAGCCAGGACGAGGCCCATGGCGCCGCGACCCGGCTGGCCGAGGTCGTCTCCGCCGTCGGCTGAGGTCCGGTCACCACTTCGGTGATAGCGCCCGGCCCTGTCCGGCTTCTGTAATAGTGTGCGACGCATCGGCATGGTGCCGCGGGGTGGAACCGAAACACGCCCCGCGGAGTCCGAGTAGTCACCACAGCAGGGGGCCAGGGGAGGGCAAAGATCATGTCGGGCAGCGTCAAGGCCGACGGCCAGGCGATCACGACTCTCGGTTCGTACTTCCGAGATCTCGATGAGACAACCGTCGCCGGATATCGCAGCACACTGGATTCGGTGCACGTCACCGGTGACATGACGGGCAAGTCGTGCCCGCAGGCCGGTGACGCGGCGACGAAGGCCGTGCAGACCTTGAGCGCCAACATGAAGGACTTCGGTTCCCACGCCGAGGACATCTGTGCCGGATTGAACGCGACCGCGAAGAACTACTCCGACACCGATTCCTCGAATGCGTCCTCGATCACGTCGGCCGGGGGCGACGCCTGATGACGGGAAAATCGCGCCGGCCCGGCGGCCGCGGCAGTCACTCCGACACCCCGCCGCCCCGGCACAAGGACAACGAGCCCAGCGGCCCGACGCGGCACAAGGGCGACGGTGAGGACGAGGATCCCCACAAGCACAAGCACAAAGACGGCGAGGACGGTCGCGACGGCGCGCCCGGCCGTGGCGGGGCCGGCGGTGCTGGGGGCGCCGGCGGTTCTGGCGGCGACGGCGGCGACGGCGGAGATGGGGGCGACGGCGGCGACGGTGGGGATGGCGGCGGTGGCGGGGGCGGCGGCGGTGGAGGAGGTGGGGGCGGCGGAGGCGCTGGTGGTGACGGCGGAGACGACGGCGAAGGCAGCGACGACGGCGACCTGACCGGTCGCTCCGACGACGTCTGCGACGCGCACACCGACAAGCGCGACGGCTTCAAGCCCTACCTCGACCTCTACAACCTCTACACCGGCAAGAACCTCAACTTCGACAACGACATCCAGAAGCCGTTCGACCAGCCGCGAGGCATCGACTACGGCAAGCTGTCGCAGGCCGCGCAGCAGCTGGAGAAGGTCGGCGCCGACTTCGTCCACACCCGTGACGAGATGAACAGCAAGGTCACCGGGGTTGTCGGCAGCTCGTGGCAGGGCGACGCGGCCAACGCGTTCGGCTCCTACATCCAGCAGTTCAGCAGCAAGTCGCAGACCATCGACAGCGACCTGGACAAGCTGGGCCAGGCCATCACGTCCAGCACCACGGCGGCCAAGAAGATCGTCGACGCCTACGGCGACACCCTGGACCAGATCGACTTCGGCAAGATCCAGTTCGACATCCCCACGATCATCGAGCTGATCGCCATCTACAAGATGGAAAAGGGCCTCGACGACCTGGTCAACAAGCTCAAGGACGGCCTGGCCGACCTGATCGGCTTCGACTTCCCCGGCGGCTCGCTGATGGACGCCGCGATGTGGGTGTGCTCCACCATCGCGGAGGCGGTGCTGTGGTGCCTGGGCTGGGCCGAGGACCAGTTCCTGAAGTTCATCGCCGGTCTGGTGCAGAAGGTGCTCGACGCCGGCTTCAAGGACCCGTTCGAGCAGAACCTGCAACTGCTCCAGCAAGGCTCCAAGACCGCTGACACCGGCATCAAGCAGGCCTTCCAGGGCCTGATCACCGCCGCCGGGTCGATCACCCAGAGCCCGTTCTCCGGGCTGTCGCAGGTGCCCGAGGGCGGCCCGGCCAAGTCCCCGGGCCGGGGCGGCGGCAACGGTGGCGGCGGCACCGGGGGCGGTGGTTCCGGCGGTGGCGGCACGGGCGGTGGCGGCACCGGTGGCGGGGGCGGCGGCATGCCCCCGACCCAGCCGGCGGCCGCGCCACCGACCATGCCGACCACCCCGCACGTCCCGACGCCGACCGCGCCGCAGAGCGCCGAGTCGGTGAAGATCCAGGACGGCGGCAACACCATCGAGGTCGACAGCCCGGACGGCCAGGGCCACGTCAAGATCAAGGTGGACAACGGCGACGGCAAACCGGCCAAGACCTACGACGTCGACTTCAGCAAGGTCGCCAACAACCCGGCGGTCGCCGGCCTCGCCGGCCAGCCCGGGGCGGCTGGCCAGGGTGGCGTGCCGGGCCAGACCGGGATCCCCGGGCAGAGCGGGATTCCCGGCCAGGGCGGTGTGCCGGGTGAGACCGGAACGGCGGGCCAGTACCCGGGCCAGGGCGGAGTTCCCGGCCAGACCGGCGTTCCCGGTCAAGGCGGAGTGCCGGGGCAGCCCGGTGCCGCCGGCCAGATTCCCGGCCAGCCGGGCAGCGGCGTTCCGGGGCAGCCGGGCGCCAACGCGGACGGCTCCATCCCGACCCCGGCCGGCACGGACGGCAAGGCCGTCATCCACGACGGCGACCTCACCATCACCGCCCAGCAGGGCAAGGTGCCCGGCGAGGTCCAGGTGGCCATCGACGACGGCACCGGCAAGCCGCCGCACACGTACACCATCGACTACAACAACACTGACGGGCCGACGGCCGCCCCGACGCACGCCGCGGGCGCGGACCCGGGTGTCGGCGGCGGTCAGCCCATCCCGGGCCAGGCGACTCCCGGCCACCCCGGCACCGGCCAGCCGATGCCGGAGCAGCCGATCGCGACCGGCCAGCACTCGATCAACCAGCCGCTGGCCCACGACCAGAGCCCGCTGACGCACGACCAGAGTCCGCTGGGCGGCGACCCGGCCGGCACCAGAACCGCCGGCTGGACGGCGCCGGGCGACGTGCCGGCGGCCACCGGCCCGGCGCACGCGCTGCCCGACGACGTGTCGATGCCCGCGGCGGCGGCCTGGACGGCCCCGGCGGCCGACACCGGCACGTACGACTTCGCGCCGTCCGGCGGGGGCGGGCACGACCAGGGCAGCTTCTCGGGCAGCCTGTTCGACGACGCCCCGGCGTCCACCACCATCGCTGCCGCGTCCTTCAACTCGGGCGCGACCGCCGACACCGGCGGCACGTCTGCGTGGAATGACGGCGGACACTCCATGATCGGCGGCGACCAGGGCAGCATGCACCACAGCGCCTGGGGCACCGCGCACAGCGCCGGCACCGCCGACCTGACCTCGACCAGCCAGGCCGGCGCGCCCGGTGACGCGGGGCTGGCCCACATCGGTGGCACGCAGCAGGCCGAGCCGGCCGGTGCGCCGATGGGCGGCGGCGGCATGCCGATGATGGGTGCCATGGGCGGCGGCGGTGGTGGCCAGGGCGCCGCCGAGGACCAGGAGCGCAGCACCAACGCGGCGTGGCGGACCCCGAGCGCGGTCTTCGACGACGCCGGGCAGGCCGGCGTGAGCCGGATCAACGGCGTGCTCGGTGAGGACGAAGGGAGGCGGCAGTGAGCTATCAGGCGATCGTCGCCGCGGACACCGCGGTCCGGGAGATGCGTCAGCTGCGGGACGACGTCCAGCGGCAGCGGACCGAGACCGAGAAGAAGTTCGCCGCCGCCATCAAGGAGAACAAGGAAGCCACGCAGAAGGCGCTGGCCGAGGCCAAGGCCAAGCGGGATGCCGCGGAGAGCGGTCGGGTCGCCCCTCGTCCCGTGCAGGAGGTGCGGGAGGAGAAGTACACGTTCTTCGACTCCGAGGACGACTACAACCCGCCCGCCGCGCCGTCGTTCCAGATGCCGGAGGTCACGCCGCCGCCGCGTCCCACGCCACGACGCGCTTCGCGGCCGGTCTACGACGACGATGACGACGACTACTCGAACCAGAGCTGGATGGAGTGAGGTCGGGGGACGGGCCGCCTACCGGGCGGCCTCGTCCCGCACGGCGCGTGCCGCGAAGGTCCGACCCGCTCGCTGGTAACCGACGGGTGCTCGCTTCACGTCGCCGTACAGCAGTGCGTCGTAGGTGTGGTCGCCGTTCAACTGCCGCAACAGGAACGCGGTGATCAAGGCCTTGGCGACGGTCTGCGTCTTGGCCTCGCCGCGGCCGCTCAGCAGCAGCTCGCTCCAGTGCCGGCCCTCGGCGAAGCCGAGGTGGTTGGCGCCGGCGATGGTGCGCAGCTGCACCGGGCCGCCCCAGTTCTGGGCGATCGCCTCGGCGTGCCCGACGGGCGGCGCGATCAGGTCCTCCTCGGCCGCCAGGTGCACGGCCGGCATCAGGCACCGCCGGGCCGTCTCGACCGCGGACGGGTGCGTCTCCGAGGCGGCGACGGTGAACACGCCGCGGACCCGCTCGTCCTCGGCCGCTGCCAGCACCGCCGCGCCGCCGCCGGCCCCGTGCCCGCCGACAGCCAGCTTGCCGGCGTCCACGCCGATGTCGCCCTGGCCGAGCCGTACTCCGGAGACCACGTCCAGCGCGGTCCGCAGATCGCTGGCGAACAGCCGGGCCGAGGCCAGCGGCCCGCGGTGGGTGGCCGGGGCGGCCACGACCACGCCCCACGACGCGAGGTGCCGGTACAGGCCCAGGTAGCGCTGCGGCGGCTGCAGCCAGCCGTGCCCGAACGCCACCGCCGGCAGGCCGAGGCCGCCGCGCGGGGTGAACAGGGTGCCGGGCAGCCCGACCAGCGCCAGGTCGCCGCGCCGCACGCCGTGCGGACCGGGCCGGCTGAGCTCGGTGAGCGCCTGCTTCGCGGTCAACGGCTTGCGTCGCGCCATACCCGGACCGTACCGGATGGCGTGTTTATGGTGCGCGTCCCGCGCACGGCTCGGCCGCCCACGAGGCCGGTGCCTTCCCTTGGCATTTCTCGATCGATGGACAGACTCGACCGAGAAATGCCCGCGGTCCAGACACCGGCGGCGGCCTCGCGCTGAATGATCAGCATTGGTCTACACCAAATCGATTCCGATCATGCCTCTGACCAGGTGTGACCGGAAGCAACCCGGCTCGACGCAACCGGATGGTGGTCTAGCTACCCTGTACCGTCGTGTGCGGAATCGTGGGTTACACCGGTCATCGGCCAGCGCTCGACGTCGTCCTGGACGGACTGCGCCGACTGGAGTACCGGGGTTATGACTCGGCGGGCGTCGCCGTTCTCGACGGCGACGGCGGCCTGGCGGTCGAGCGCAAGGCGGGCCGGCTGGCCAACCTGGAGGCGCGGCTCGACGAGGTCGGTCGGGACACCCTGACCGGCGGCACCGGCATGGGCCACACGCGGTGGGCGACGCACGGCGCGCCGATCGACCGGAACTCGCACCCGCACCGGGACACCACCGGCCGGACCGCCGTGGTGCACAACGGGATCATCGAGAACTTCGCGCAGCTGCGGGCCGAGCTGGAGGCTGACGGCGTCGAGCTGGCCAGCGACACCGACAGCGAGACCGCGGCCCACCTGGTCGCCCGGATCTACGACGGCGACCTGGCCGCGGCCGTGCGCACCGTGTGCCGGCGGCTGGAGGGCGCGTTCACGCTGGTCGTCACCCACGCCGACGAGCCGGACAAGGTGGTCGCCGCCCGGCGCTCCTCGCCGCTGGTGGTCGGCGTCGGCGTCGGCGAGACCTTCCTGGCCTCCGACGTGGCCGCCTTCATCGAGCACACCCGCGACGCCGTCGAGCTGGGCCAGGACCAGGTCGTCACGATCACCAAGGACGGCTACGAGGTCACCGACTTCCACGGGGAGCCGGTCGTCGCCAAGCCGTTCCAGGTGAACTGGGACCTGTCGGCCGCCGAGAAGGGCGGCCACGACTACTTCATGCTCAAGGAGATCGAGGAGCAGCCGGAGGCGCTGGCCAACACGCTGCGCGGGCACTTCGCCGACGGCCGCATCGTGCTCGACGAGCAGCGGCTGGCCGACCAGGACCTGCGGGACGTGGACAAGGTCTTCGTGGTCGCCTGCGGCACCGCCTACCACTCCGGCCTGGTCGCCAAGTACGCCATCGAGCACTGGACCCGGCTGCCCGTGGAGTGCGAGCTGGCCAGCGAGTTCCGCTACCGCGACCCGGTGCTGGACCGCGACACCCTGGTGGTGGCCATCTCCCAGTCCGGCGAGACCGCCGACACCCTGGAGGCGGTGCGGCACGCCCGTGAGCAGAAGGCCCGCGTGCTGGCCATCTGCAACACCAACGGGGCGCAGATCCCGCGCGAGTCCGACGCCGTGCTCTACACCCACGCGGGCCCGGAGATCGGCGTCGCCGCGACCAAGACCTTCCTGGCCCAGATCGCCGCCAACTACCTCGTCGGCCTGGCGCTGGCCCAGGCCCGCGGCACCAAGTACCCGGACGAGGTGGCCCGCGAGTTCCACGAGCTGGAGGCCATGCCCGCCGCCGTGCAGCACGCGCTGGGCACCGTCGGCCAGGTCCGGGAGCTGGCCCGGGAACTGGCCGACTCCAAGGCGATCCTGTTCCTCGGCCGGCACGTCGGCTTCCCCGTCGCCCTGGAGGGCGCGCTGAAGCTGAAGGAGCTGGCCTACATGCACGCCGAGGGCTTCGCCGCCGGCGAGCTCAAGCACGGCCCCATCGCGCTGATCGAGGACCAGTTGCCGGTCGTGGTCGTGATGCCCTCGCCGAAGGGCCGCGCTGTGCTGCACAGCAAGCTGCTGTCCAACATCAGCGAGATCCAGGCCCGCGGCGCGCGGACCATCGTCATCGCCGAGGAGGGCGACGACACGGTCAAGCCGTTCGCGGACCACCTGATCGAGGTACCGGCCGTGCCGACCCTGTTGCAGCCCTTGGTCTCCAGTGTTCCGCTGCAGGTGCTGGCGGCCGAGATCGCCCGTAGTCGCGGGTACGACGTCGACAAGCCGCGTAACCTCGCGAAGTCCGTGACCGTCGAGTGATCGAGGCTGTTTGATGCGGGGCGTGTGGACTGCCGACCAGGTTCGGGCGGCTGAGCAGCGGGTCTTCACCAGGGTGCCGGAGAGCCGGCTGATGCGGATCGCCGCGTTCGCCGTGGCCAACGAGGTGCTCGCGCTGCTGGCCGAGCTAACCGGCGGCACGTCCGGCCGCCGGGTCGGCCTGCTCGTCGGGGCCGGCAACAACGGCGGCGACGCCCTGTGGGCCGGCGCTTTCCTTTGCCGGCGTGCGGTTTCCGTCACGGCGGTGCTGCTCGCGCCGGAGCGGGCGCACGCCGCCGGGCTGGCTGCCTTCCGCCGGGCCGGCGGCCGCATCGGCGACTCCGTGGCCGGGGCCGATGTCGTCGTGGACGGCATCATCGGCTTGTCCGCCAAGGGATCCCTGCGCCCCGACGCCGCCGCGCTGGTCGAATCCGTGACGGCCCCCGTCGTCGCCGTCGACCTGCCCAGCGGCGTCGACCCCGACACCGGCGCCGTCGACGGACCGCATGTCACCGCCGCCGTCACCGTCACCTTCGGCGGCCGGAAGCCTTGCCACGTGGTCGGTCCCGGCGCCATCGCGGCCGGCGCCGTCCGCGTCGTCGACATCGGCATCGGTGACGACCTCGACGAGCCGCACGCCGTGCTGCTCGACACCGAGGACGTCGCTGACGCCTGGCCCATCCCGGGGCCTTCCGACGACAAGTACACCCAGGGCGTCACCGGCGTCGCCGCCGGCTCCGAGACCTATCCCGGGGCCGCCGTGCTGGCCACCGGGGCCGCCATCCTCGCCACCTCCGGCATGGTCCGCTACGCCGGCAGCGCCGCCGAGATCGTGCGGAGCCGGTGGCCCGAGGTCGTCGCCACCGGCCATGTCGGCGACGCCGGCCGGGTGCAGGCGTGGGTCGTCGGGCCCGGGCTCGGCACCGGCAAGGCCGGCCGGGGCGTGCTGGCCGAGGTCCTCGCCGCCGGCGTGCCCGTCTGCGCCGACGCCGACGCCATCACCCTGCTCGCCGGCGACCCCACCCTGTGGGATGCCCGCGACCCCGACACCCCCGTCGTGCTCACCCCCCACGACCGTGAGTTCGCCCGTCTCGCCGGTGACGTCGGCCCCGACCGCATCGCCGCCGCCCGCCGGGCCGCCGCCCGGTTCCAGGCCGTCGTCCTGCTCAAGGGCCACTCCACCGTCGTCGCCGCCCCCGACGGCCGGGTCCTGGTCAACCAGTCCCGCTCCTCCTGGCCGGCCACCGCCGGCTCCGGCGACGTCCTCTCCGGCCTCCTCGGCGCGTTGTTGGCCGCCGGCGAGGACCCCTGGCTCGCCGCCGGCTGCGCCGCCTACGTCCACGAGCTCGCCGCCGACCTCGCCGCCGACCGCGCCCCCGCCCCCGCCTCCCACCTCCAGGCCGCCATCCCCGACGCCATCCGCCACATCCGGGGCCTCTGACCTGGGCTGTATATACGTTACGATGGTCCTCGTATATACAGCGAAGGAGGCTCGCCTTGACGCGCACCCTGATCGACATCGACGACGCCTTACTGCTCCAGGCTCAGCAGGTGCTCGGCACCGACACCAAGAAGGACACGGTCAACACCGCCCTGGCCGAGGTGGTCGCGCTCCAGGCACGACGGAACTTCCTGGCTGCCGCCAGGGGCGGCGCCTTCGCTGATCTCGCCGATCCGGATGTTCGAGGTGAGGCGTGGCGGTAGCCCGCTACCTGGCGGACACCAGTGCGTTGGCCCGGCTGCACAAGCCGGTGGTGTACGAGTTCCTGGGACCGCTGATCGAGGCCGGTCTGGTCACGATCTGCTCGATGGTCGAACTGGAGATCCTGTATTCGGCGCGGAACAAGGGCGACTATGAGAGCCGCCGCGCCCAGCTGGAGGCTGGCTTCGAACGCCTGCCTTCGCCCGACGAGGTGTGGAATCGCGCGGTCGAGGTGCAGGAGGCGCTCGCGCGGCGGGGCTCGCATCGCGGCGTGAAACTACCCGACCTGCTCATCGCGGCGACCGCTGAACGGCACGGTGTCGTGTTGCTGCACTACGACATCGACTACGACAACATCGCGGCGATCACCGATCAGCCGACGCGTTGGGTGGTGCCGCCAGGTACGGCTGACTGAGGGGGTTAACCCGTTCGGCACCTCTGACCCGGCCGGGTGTCAGAGGGCTGTGTCACCATGAACGCGTTATGGCTGATCAGCACAATCCCCTCCCGCGGGCCGAGGTTCGGATCGACCTGGACGCGGTGAAGCACAACGTCGAGCTGCTGACGCGGCTGGCGGGCCATTCGGGTGCGCAGACGATGGCCGTGGTCAAGGCCGACGGCTACGGGCACGGCGCGGTGGCGGTGGGCAACGCGGCGCTGACGGCGGGGGCGTCCTGGCTGGGCGTGGCCTCCGTGGACGAGGCGCTGGCGCTGCGCGCGGCGGGTATCCAGGCGCGCATTTTCTGCTGGCTGCACACGGTGGATGACAACTTCGGCCCGGCGGTGGCGGCGGGGATCCATCTGTCGGTGTCCTCGCTGCGGCAGCTGTGGGCGGTGAACTCGGCGGCCCGGGCGGTGGGCCAGGAGGCCCGGGTGCACCTGAAGATCGACACGGGTCTGACCCGGAGCGGGGCGCAGCCGGCGGACTGGCCGGCGCTGGTGGAAGCCGCCGCGAGTGCGCACGAAGAGGGCACGATCGAGATCGCGGCGGTGTGGTCGCACCTGGCCAACGCCGACGAGCCGGGCCATCCGTCGATGGACCTGCAGGCGGCCCGGCTGGACGAGGCGTACAAGGTGGTCGTGGACGCGGGCCTGCGCCCGCTGCGCCACCTGGCCAACTCGGCGGCCACGCTGACCCGCCCGGACCTGCACTTCGACCTGGTCCGCCCGGGCATCGCGGTGTACGGCCTGAACCCGGTCCCGGGCAGCGCCGACCTGCGGCCGGTGATGACTTTCCGCTCCTCGGTGTCGCTGGCCCGCCGGGTGCCGGCGGGGGAGTCGGTCTCCTACGGCCACACCTGGACCGCGGACCAGGAGACGACGCTGGCGCTGGTCCCGGTCGGCTACGCGGACGGCGTGCCGCGGGCGCTGTCCGGGCAGATGGAGGTCTGGCTGGGCGGCGCCAGGCGACCGGTCGTGGGCCGGGTCTGCATGGACCAGGTCGTGGTGGACTGCGGCGACGACCCGATCGCCGACGGCGACGAGGTGATCCTGTTCGGCCCGGGCGGGCACGGCGAGCCGACGGCGCGGGAGTGGGCCGACAGGACCGGCACGATCGACTACGAGATCGTCACCGGCATGTACCGGCCGAGGGTGCGGCGCAGCTACGTCGGCGGCAGCCGGTGAGGCCGTGGATGAAGGCCGCCGGGGTGACCGGCGGCGTGGTCGGCGCGGCGGCGACCGGCCTGGTGCTGGGCGCGGCGGCGCAGAACGCCCGCATCGCCCGGCAGCGCCGCGAGGCCGACGACCCGCACGAGGACGAGCCGCTGGGCCAGTTACGCCCGAGCCGGGAGTGCACGGTCGCGGCCGACGACGGCGTGCCGATCGCGTGCGAGGAAGTCGACCCGGAGGACGGCGGCTCCCCGGCTCTGACCGTGGTGTTGGTGCACGGCTTCGTGCTGGACCGCCGCTGCTGGCACTTCCAGCGTCGCGACCTGGCGAAGATGATCGACCCGAGGGTTCGCCTCGTGCTGTACGACCAGCGCAGCCACGGCCGCTCCGGCAAGGCCACGGCCGAGTCCAGCACCATCGAGCAGCTGGGTCGCGACCTCGACGCCGTGCTCAGGGCTTTGGTCCCGGACGGCCCGATCATGCTGGCCGGGCACTCCATGGGCGGCATGACGATCATGGCCCTGGCCGAGCAGCGGCCCGAGCTGTTCCTGGACCGGGTCCGCGGCGTGGCGCTGATCGGCACCTCGGCCGGCGACGTCGGCGCGTCCGGCCTGCCCCGGCCGCTGCTGTCCCGGCACAACCCGGCCACCCGCGGCCTCGGCCTGCTCGCGAACTGGCAGCCCGGCCTGGTGGAGTGGACCCGCAGGGCCGGCGGGCAGCTCACCTGGAGCGCCATCCGCGGCCTGGCCTTCGGCGACCGCAAGGTCAGCCCCAAGCTGGTCGACCTGATGGACACGATGATCGACGGCACCTCGCTGGCGGCCATCACCGACTTCGTCCGTACCCTGGGCTCGCACAACCGCTACGCCGCGCTGGCCGGGCTGCGGCACTGCAAGGTGCTGGTGCTCAGCGGGGACGCCGACCGGCTCACCCCGTTCCGGCACGCCGAGGCGATCGCCGCCGAGCTGCCGGACGCCGAACTGGTCCGGGCCGACGGCGCGGGCCACATGGTGATGCTGGAGCAGGCCGACCTGGTCACCGGTCACCTGGTGGAGCTGGTGCGCAGCTGTGCGGACGGCGAGACGAGTGGACGGCGATGGTGGAAACGGGCGTGAAGGAACTCCGGCTGCCGGTGGAGGCGGACACGGTCGAGTTCGGCCGGCGGCTGGGCGGTCTGCTGCGGGCCGGCGACCTGGTGCTGCTCTCCGGCCCGTTGGGGGCCGGCAAGACGGCGCTGACCAGGGGCATCGCCGAGGGGCTTGGCGTACGGGGCCGGGTCAGCTCGCCCACGTTCGTGATCGCCCGTGAGCACAAGGCCGGGCCGCGGGGCGTGGCGCTGGTGCATGTGGACGCCTACCGGCTGGGCGGGCGTCTCGACGAGCTGGACGACCTGGACCTGGACACCGAGCTGGTGGACGCGGCCGTGGTGGTGGAGTGGGGCGAGGGAGCCGCCGAGCGGCTGTCCGACGACCACCTGCTGATCCGCCTCACCCGCCTCGACGACGACGTGCGAGTGGCGGAGCTACACCCGCACGGCGCCTGGTCCACCCGCGACCTCCCCTGACCCCACCCACCACCCACCCCGCCTCTTTTCGCCACATGTGGCGCACATTCGACTTCCAGCGCCACATGTGGACCACATGTGGCAAAAAGAGTGGGGCGTGGGGTTAGGGCAGGGCGCGCTTGGTGACCTTGCCGAGCTCGTTGCGGGGCAGGGAATCCACGAAGTGCACGACCCGCGGTCGCTTGTGCGGGGTGAGCAGCTTCGCCACGTGCTCGACCAGCTCGTCGGCGGACGGCGCCGGGTCGGCGGCGACCACCCAGGCCACGATCCGCTCGCCGAGGTCGTCGTCAGGACGGCCGGCGACCGCGACCTCGGCCACCCCCGGGTGCTCCAGCAGGGCGTTCTCGATCTCGCCGGCGCCGATCTTGAAGCCGCCGCTCTTGATGATGTCGGTGGCCCGCCGGCCGACGATGCGGATGTAGCCGTCGGCGGACCGGGTGGCCATGTCGCCGGTGCGGAACCAGCCGTCGTGCATGGCCTCGGCCGTGGCGTCGGGGCGGTTCAGGTACTCCAGGAACAGGTTCGGGCCGCGCACCTCGATCTCGCCGATGGTGGCGTCGTCGCTCACGGAGACCACCTCGCCGGCATCGTCGACGAGACGCACCGAAACGCCGTCGACCGGGGTGCCGACAGTGCCCGGCCGCCGCTCGCCCCAGGCCCGGACGCTGCAGTTCATCAGCGTCTCGGTCATGCCGTAGCGCTCCACGATCCGCTGCCCGGTGGCCTTGGAGATGCGCTCGTGGCAGGTCGCCGGCAGCGCCGCCGAGCCGGAGACCAGCAGCCGAGCCTGGGCCACCTGCTTGGCCAGCTCCGGATCGGCCTCCACGTCCGCGGCCAGCCGGTGGTACATGGTCGGGACGCCGAACATCATCGTCGCCGGGCCGGCCAGCTCGGCCGCGGCCGCCGCCGAGTCGAACTTGCCGAGGTGGTGCACGGCCCCGCCGCGCCGCAGCGGTCCGAGCACGCCGACCACGAGGCCGTGCACGTGGAAGATCGGCAGCGCGTGGGTGACGACATCGTCCGCCGTCCACTCCCAGGCCGCCGCGAGCGCGTCCAGGTTGGACGCGATGGCCCGCCGCGGCATGACCACGCCCTTGGGCGGGCCGGTCGTGCCCGAGGTGTAGACGATGAACGCCGGGGCCTCCTCGTCCGGCTCGGGCGGCAGGCCCTCGTCGCGTACGGACAGGTCGACATCGAGGCGCGGCAACGCCGCCAGACCGCCCGGCAGCTGCACGCCGGGAGCCGTCAGCACGGCCTCCGGGGCGCTGTCGGTCAGGATGTGTTCCAGCTCACGCTCGCCGACCTTGGGGTTGATCGGCACCACGGCGACCCCGGCCGCCAGCGCCCCGACCACCGCCGCGCAGGTCTCGATCGTCGGCGTCGCCCACACGGCTACCCGGCCGCCACCAAGGCGTTTGGCGATCGCGGCGGCCGTGCCGGCGAGCTCCCGGTAGGTCAGTCTGCGGTCGCCGAACACGATCGCTTCCGCGTCCGTCGGGTCGGCCAGCGCCGGCAGCAACATCCCATCAACCCCTCGCGTCGAAGTCCGTTCCGATGATGGTCGTACCCTTGACGACCGTGCTAGTGCTTGCCATCGACACCGCGACCCCCGCCGTCACCGCCGGAGTGGTCCAGCTCGACGCCGACGCGGTGCCGCGAACGCTGGCGCAGCGCGTCACCATCGACGCCAAGGCCCACGGTGAGCTGCTGATCCCGCACGTGCGGGAGGCGCTGGCCGAGGCCGGCCGGACCATGGCCGACGTGGACGCCGTCGTCTGCGGCAGCGGCCCCGGACCGTTCACCGGCCTGCGTGTCGGCATGGTCACAGCCGCCGCGCTCGGACAGGCCCTGGGCAAGCCGGTGTACCCGGTGCCCACGGTCGACGCCATCGCCGTGGAGGCCCGCAGCGGCCACCGGCTGCTGGTCGCCACCGACGCCCGCCGGCGTGAGGTCTACTGGGCCGTCTACGACGAGACCGGCGCCCGGATCGAGGGCCCGCACGTGGACAAGCCGGCCGACGTGGCCGAGCGGCTGCCGTCGCTGGACGTGGCCAGTGCCGCCGGCCAGGGCGCCGAGATGTACGCCGACGTGCTGGACCGGCCGATCGCGCTGGCGCCGTTCCCGTCGCCGCGCGGCCTGGTCGCCGTCGCGGCCGCCGAGTTGCTGGCCGGGGCCGAGCCCGGCCCGATGACCCCGCTCTACCTGCGCCGCCCCGACGCCGTCGTGCCCACCGGCCGCAAGCGGGTGACCCAGCCGTGACCGGCTTCACCCTGGCCGCGCTGCGCCACCGCGACGCCGCACGCTGCGCGGAGCTGGAGCGCCGGCTGTTCTCCGGCGACGACCCCTGGCGGGAGCGCGCGTTCCGGTCCGAACTGGACAACGGGCACTACTACCTCGGGGCGTACGACGCGGAGGGACAGCTCGTCGGCTACGCCGGCCTCGCGCTCAACGGCCGTGCGCCCGACTTCGAGGGCAGTGTGCAGACCATCGCCGTGGACAGCGACTGGCAGGGCCGGGGCGTGGGCAAGGCCCTGCTCGAGGCGCTGCTGGCCCGGGCCGACGAGGTCGCGGCGCCGGTGTTCCTGGAGGTCCGCACCGACAACGAGCGCGCCATCACGCTGTACAAGTCGCGAGGCTTCGAGCAGCTGGGGCTGCGCCGCAGGTACTACCAGCCGTCCGGGGCGGACGCGTACACCATGGGCCGCCCCGCGGCGGTCCGACAGGAGGAGAATTCGTGACCGGCGACCGGATCGTGCTGGGCATCGAGTCCTCGTGCGACGAGACCGGGGTGGGCATCGTCCGACTCGGCGCGGACGGCACCCTTGAGCTGCTGGCCGATGAGGTGGCCTCCAGCGTGGAGCAGCACGCCCGCTTCGGCGGCGTGGTGCCCGAGGTCGCCAGCCGGGCGCACCTGGAGGCCATGGTCCCGACCATGTCCCGGGCGCTGGAGAAGTCCGGCCTGACCTTGGACGACGTCGACTCCATCGCCGTCACCGCCGGCCCCGGGCTGGCGGGCGCGCTGCTGGTCGGCGTGTCCGCCGCCAAGGCCTACGCCGCCGCGCTGGACAAGCCGCTCTACGGCGTGAACCACCTGGCCGGGCACGTTGCCGCCGACACCCTGGAGCACGGGCCGCTGCCCTCGCCCTGCGTCGCGCTGCTGGTCTCCGGCGGGCACTCGCAGCTGCTGCTGGTCGAGGACCTGGCCGGCAAGATCACCGAGATCGGCTCCACCATCGACGACGCCGCCGGCGAGGCCTACGACAAGGTCGCCCGGGTGCTCGACCTGCCCTATCCCGGTGGGCCGCCGATCGACAAGCTGGCCAAGACCGGCAACGGCTGCGCCATTGCCTTCCCCCGCGGCCTGACCGGCCCCCGGGACGCCAAGTACGACTTCTCCTTCTCGGGCCTCAAGACCGCCGTCGCCCGCTGGGTGGAGAACCGCGAGCGGGACGGCCTCGAGGTGCCGCTGGCCGACGTCGCCGCCTCGTTCCAGGAGGCCGTCGCCGACGTGCTCACCGGCAAGGCCGTGCGGGCCGTCAAGGACCTCGGCCTGGACACCCTGGTCATCTCCGGCGGCGTGGCCGCCAACTCCCGGCTGTCCGGCCTGGCCGCCGAGCGCTGCGCCGCCGCCGGCATCACCCTGCGGGTGCCCCGACCCCGGCTGTGCACCGACAACGGGGCCATGATCGCCGCCGTCGGCGCGCACCTGGTGGCGGCGGACGCCGAGCCCTCCGGCCTGAACCTGGCCACCGACCCGGGCCTGCCGGTGTCGCAGGTGCAGATCCTCTGACGGGCGGCTGGGTGGGGTTGGTTGATGCGTTGGCACTCGCCTGGGTAGAGTGCTAGTCGCACGGCACCAACTACCGCCCCGGCCCCCGCGACGGCGGGGTGGCAGGCGCCGTCGGTACCTGCCAACGCTTTCGACGACCGTGGAGGTCACCCCGGTGAGCGTGAACATCAAGCCGCTCGAGGACAAGATCCTCGTCCAGGCCAACGAGGCCGAGACGACGACCGCTTCCGGTCTTGTCATCCCGGACACCGCCAAGGAGAAGCCCCAGGAGGGCAAGGTCCTGGCCATCGGCCCGGGTCGCATCGACGACAAGGGCAACCGGATCCCGCTGGACGTCGCGGTCGGCGACGTCGTCGTCTACTCGAAGTACGGCGGCACGGAGCTCAAGCACAACGGCGAGGAGTACCTCATCCTCTCCGCGCGCGACGTGCTGGCCGTCATCAACTGACGTCGCTGTTCCGCTCAGGCGCCCCGGCGGCCCACACCGGGCCGCCGGGGCTCTTGTGTGTTCAAGGAACCTGAGAAAGGCTCGCAATGCCCAAGCAGATCAGCTTCGACGAGGACGCTCGTCGGGCCCTGGAGCGCGGCGTCAACAAGCTGGCCGACGCCGTCAAGGTGACCCTCGGCCCGCGTGGCCGGCACGTGGTGCTGGACAAGAAGTTCGGCGGCCCGACGGTCACCCTGGACGGCGTGACGGTGGCCCGCGAGGTGGAGCTGGAGGACTCGTACGAGAACCTCGGCGCCCAGCTGGCCAAGAGCGTCGCCACCAAGACCAACGACATCGCCGGTGACGGCACCACCACCGCGACGGTGCTGGCCCAGGCCCTGGTCCGGGTCGGCCTGCGCAACGTGGCCGCCGGCGCCAACCCCACCTCGCTGGGCCGCGGCATGCAGGCCGCCGTCGACCACGTGGTGGAGTTCCTGAAGAACAAGGCCACCCCGATCAAGGGCCGCGACAACGTCGCCCAGGTCGGCACGGTCTCCTCCCGCGACTCCTCGATCGGCGCGCTGCTCGGCGAGGCCATCGAGAAGGTCGGCGAGGACGGCGTCATCACCATCGAGGAGTCCTCGACGCTGGCCACCGAGCTGGAGATCACCGAGGGTGTCCAGTTCGACAAGGGCTACATCTCCGCCTACTTCGCCACCGACCCGGAGACGCAGGAAGCGGTCTACGAGGACGCGTACATCCTGCTGCACCGCGAGAAGATCTCGGCCCTGGCCGACCTGCTCCCGGTGCTGGAGAAGGTCGCCCAGTCCGGCAAGCCGCTGCTGATCGTGGCCGAGGACCTCGAGGGCGAGGCCCTGTCCACGCTGGTGGTCAACTCGATCCGCAAGACCGTCAAGGTCGTCGCGGTGAAGGCCCCGTACTTCGGCGACCGCCGCAAGGCGTTCCTGGACGACCTGGCCACCGTCACCGGCGCGCAGGTCGTCGCGGCCGAGGTCGGCCTGAAGTTGTCCGAGGTGGGTCTGGAGGTGCTGGGCGGCGTCCGCCGCGTGCACGTCACCAAGGACAACACGACCATCGTCGACGGCGCCGGCAAGTCCGAAGAGGTCGCCGCCCGCGTCGAGCAGCTCCGCAAGGAGATCGAGGCCACCGACTCCGACTGGGACCGCGAGAAGCTGCAGGAGCGGCTGGCGAAGCTCTCCGGCGGCGTCGCGGTGATCAAGGTCGGCGCGGCCACCGAGACCGAGATGAAGGAGCGCAAGCACCGCATCGAGGACGCGGTCGCCGCCACCAAGGCCGCGGTCGAGGAGGGCATCGTGCCCGGCGGCGGTTCCGCCCTGGTGCACGCGGCCAAGGAACTGGCCGACAACCTGGGCCTGACCGGCGACGAGGCCACCGGCGTGCGCATCGTGCGTGACGCCCTGTCCGCGCCGCTGTTCTGGATCGCCGCCAACGCCGGCCTCGAGGGCGCCGTCGTGGTGTCCAAGGTCTCGGACCTGGAGTGGGGCGCGGGCTTCAACGCCGCCACCCTGGAGTACGGCGACCTGGTCGGCGCCGGCGTCATCGACCCGGTGAAGGTCACCCGTTCCGCGGTCGCCAACGCCGCTTCCATCGCCCGCATGGTGCTCACCACGGAGAGCGCCGTCGTGGAGAAGAAGGAAGAGGAGCCGGCCGACGCCGGTCACGGCCACGGCCATGGCCACGGCCACTGAGGTCTGACGGCACAAAGAAGGGGCCCTCCTGGTTGGGGAAGGGCCCCTTCGTCGTTGCCTAGAGAGATGCGGGTTCGCGCCGGTGCTTCGCACGGTTGGCACATTTTCGAGCGCCCCCTGCGCGCCCCACCACAGAGCCCGATGCGGCGCTTGAAAATGTGGCAAGGGCGAGGCACCGGCTTAGAGGCGAACCCGCCCCGCGCGGAACGCGCGGCTATGACACAGCGGGGTTCCAGCGGGCGCGCTGTTCGCGGCGGCCGACCAGGAACCACAGCACGCTGCCGACCAGGGGCATGACCCAGATCAGCAGGAACCACACCACCTTCATGCCCAGCGTCTGCTGGGAGCCGATCACGCTGAGCACCGCGACCACGGCGATCAGCACGTGCGCGATGGCCAGGGCGAGCAGCCCGACCGCCGCCACCCCGGCGAAGACCTGTGCGAACTGGATCGCCGCCACGTGCACCTGAACCATCCCCTTCCCCGTCGATACGACGAAGTTATGGCCGGTGGTCGTCATCGGGCGTCCACCGCGGAGATGGTCATCGCGTCATACCTGAGGCCTACGACGTGAGGACGAGCTGACGACGCCTCGACTTCAGGATGGTGTCCCGCTCCGACTCGGACATGCCACCCCAGATGCCGTACGGCTCCTGCACCGCGAGGGCGTGCCGCCGGCACATGTCCAGCACCGGGCAGCTCTGGCAGACGGCCTTGGCCCGGGCCTCGCGCCGGGACCGCGCGGGGCCGCGCTCACCGTCCGGATGGAAGAAGAAGGCGCTGTCCATGCCCCGGCAGTTGCCTTCCAGTTGCCAGTCCCAGACGTCCGCGTTCGGGCCGGGAAGCCTCCGGGTGTCGGCCATCGAGAACCGCCTCCTCGCCGGGTCGGTGCCCATCGTGGTTGCTCCGTATGGCTTAACTGTGATCACGGTAGAACCGCGCCAAAACTTGTTCAAGAGTGTTCGGGTGGGAAGTTGTTCATTCCTGCTCACGGGTGATCAAGGTCCTCCACCTCTGGTGGTCCAGATCACACGGCGTGACGTGAGTTGCCGCCGTGAGAAGGTGCCCGGACCATGTCCTCCGTGACGACTCAGCCGGAGCCCGCCCCAGCGGAGCGCGCAGCCGGCGAACCGATGCTCTCCGTTGCGGCAGTTGCCAGACGGCTCGGTGTCGCGCCCGCGACACTGCGCACCTGGGACCGCCGCTACGGCCTCGGGCCGACCGACCACACGACCGGTCGGCACCGTCGCTACGGGGACCAGGACATCGCCCGGTTGGAACTCATGCAGCGGGCGCTGCTGCGCGGAGCGTCACCGGCCGAGGCGGCGAGCTACGCGCTGCGCAGCTCGCTGCCGGCGCAGCGGCTGACCCTGTCCCCGCCGCCGGCCGACCCGGCGGAGCTGATCGTCGGCGGCGACGCGGACGACGGCGAGCAGGTCAGCACTGGCGGCCGGGTGCTGCGGCTGCCGGGCGTGAGCCGGCAGGCCCGGGGTCTGGGCCGGGCGGCGATGGCCATGGACGCCCTGGCAGTGCAGCAGCTGCTGCGCGACGCGGTGGCCGAGTTGGGCGTGCTGGACACCTGGAACTCCATGATCCGGCCGGTGCTGACCGGTATCGCCCAGCGCTGGCGGCACTCGGGCGAGGGCGTCGAGGTCGAGCACCTGTTCACGCAGTGCGTGACGGCCGCGCTGGCGGCAGCGCAGATCGGCGCGCCGGTGCCAGTGAATCCCCGGCCGGTGCTGCTTGCCTGCGTGCCGGAGGAGCAGCACAGCCTGCCGCTGCAGGCGCTGGCCGCCGCGCTGGCCCAGAAGGGCGTCGGCACGATGCTGCTCGGCGCAGCGCTGCCGGCGGATGCACTGGGAGCGGCTATTCGGCGGATCGCGCCGGCGGCGGTGTTCCTCTGGGCCCAGTTGCCCCGGTACGCCCACTGCACCCTGTTGACGGAGCTGCCGCGCACTCGGCAGCGGATCCGGCTGTTCGTCGGCGGCCCGGGCTGGCAGCAGAGCAAGCTGCCGCCGCACGCGGAGCCGCTGGACTCGCTGTCCTCGGCGCTGGACCGCATCTCCTACGTGCTGCTGGGCGCCGATGGATGAGTTCCTGCGGGACGCCGCCTTCGGCGGGAGTCCCGGCGCTGACGTGTCCAGGGCGGCGGCGTACGGCACGCCGAGGCAGCGCTGGCTGGCCGCTGTGGTGCTCGGCGGGCAGGGCCGCTACGCCGCCGCCACGGCGCTGCTGACCGAGCTGCGGCACACACCCGATCCGGTGTTGGCGTCACTGGCCGCGAGCACCTTGGCGTCTCAGCGCCGCCAGGTGGGGGGCCATGCCGCCGCGCGACGGCTCGACGGGGAGGCGCTGGCCCGCCTGGCCGGCGTGGCGCCCGTGGCCGACGACCCCGACTGCGTTGACGCGGCGGGAGCTCTGGCCGACGCCCTGACCGGTCTGGCGGCGGACGCGATCGGTGCCGGCGGGCCGTCCCGTCGCCTGCTGGTGGTGGCGGCCGACACGGTCGAGCGGCTGGGTGGCACCGAGCGTCACCGCTGGCGGTCGCGGGTGCGGCTGGACTGGGTCCGCGCGGAGATCGACTTGGCTGCCGGCCGGCCGGCAGAGGCTCTGGAGCCGGCCGAGCGGGCGGTGGCCACGGCGACCGCCGCGGGGGCCGTCCGGCACCGCGTCAAGTCCCGGATGGTGCTCGCCGCCACCCTCGCGAACCTGCACGACGCGGTCTCGAAAGGGCGAGCTGAAGCCCTGTTGGAGTGTGATGTGCATCACAACGAGGCCCTGGGGCTACACCCCCTCGTGTGGCCCTGCGCACTGCTGTTGGGGGGCCTGCGACCCGATGGGGCGCATGCCTGGCACGAACGGGCTAAAGGGGTTCTGAGCTGCGTGTTGCTTCGTGCCGATCCGACCGCCCGATCGCTCGCGGCGGCCTCCGTCTGGGTGCCGTGACGACGCTGCTCCGTTCCGGGGAACCCGGCCGGGACGGCATCCGGGCGAACTACTTGACGGATTAAGCACCGGATCGTGTCAAGGTTTCCCGCCCCGCGTCCGATAGGGGAAGAGGAACGTCACTCGGCTGTCGGAAAGGAGTCCCCGTGACGACGGTCTTGATCTGCGACGACCGCCGCAGCGTGCGGGAGGGGCTGACGCGTGTCATGTCGGCAGTCCCTGGGGTCAGTCGCATCGACTGCGTGGCACACGGTGACGAGTTGTTGGCGCGGTTCTCCCGGCAGCCCGTGGATGTCGTACTGGTGGGAACCCAGCGCGCCGTGCCGACCGGTGTCGAAGCGACCCGGCGGCTCGTCTCGGCCAACCCTCAGGCCAACGTCATCGTGTTCGGCGCGCCGGACGATGCGGGCAGTATCGCCGCCGCGATCGCCGGCGGGGCCCGCGGCTACCTGCGCTGGGACGCGTCCCGGCCGGAGTTGGTCGCCGCGCTCGCGCACACGCTGGCCAGCACCTCGGTGCCGGCGCCCCGCCAGCCGTCCGACCCGGGCGTGCAGCTCACCGAGCGCGAGCTGCAGGTGCTGCGGGGCATGAGTCAGGGCAAGAGCAACGGGCAGATCGGCCGCGAGCTGTACCTGTCCGAGGACACCGTCAAGACGCACGCCCGCCGCTTGTTCCGCAAGCTCGGCGTCCGGGACCGCGCCCAGGCCGTCGCGCACGGCTTCCGTCGCGGCCTGGTGTCCTGAAGCACGTCCCACTCGTAGGAGTGTCGGGGACGCCACATTCTCCCTGGGCGTCCCCCGAGCGGAGGGCGGGGACATCGGTTCCCCGCTACCGCCTTGTCACCGGTGTCGCAACCGCACTGGTCCGGCTCAGCGAATCCTGAGCTGGACTGGCCTGGTCTGCCTCCCGATGCCACACTCGGTGACGAAGGGTTACCCGCCGCGGCGTTACATTGCCGGGGTCGCCCGGTACGGTGAGTCCGACCGGGTTTGAGCGACCAACGTCTCGCGCGCCGACTCCTCGGCGTGCCCAGAAGTAACACCAGGGCTGTTGTCTGCGATGAGCACTACGGGGGACGGACTGGACGCCGCAGTGGGCGCGGCCGTTGATGGCGACCGCCAGGCCATCGAGCGTGTCCTGGCGTCGATCCGCCCTCTGGTGGTGCGGTACTGCCGCGCCCGTGTCGGCAGGCAGGAGAGGTCTTTCGCCTCGGCGGACGACGTCGCCCAGGAGGTGTGTCTCGCGGTGCTCACGGCGCTGCCCGGTTACCGCGATCAGGGCCGGCCGTTTCTCGCCTTCGTGTACGGCATCGCCGCGCACAAGGTCGCTGACGCGCACCGCGCGGCCGCCCGCAACCGCGCCGAGCCCGTTCCCGAGGTGCCGGACGCCCCGGAGACCGACGCCGGGCCGGAACAGCGCGCCATGCACGGCGAGCTGTCCGAGCGCATGGCGCAGCTGCTGCGCATCCTGCCCGCCAAGCAGCGGGAGATCCTGTTGCTCCGCGTGGTCGTCGGGCTGTCGGCCGAGGAGACCGCGGACGCGGTGGGCTCGACCCCGGGCGCGGTCCGCGTGGCGCAGCACCGGGCACTGGCACGACTACGCAAGACGTTGGCAGCGGAGGAGGTGGTCTGAGTGGCCGAGCAGCACGGGCCCGGCGATGAGGATGCCGCCAAGAGAGACTGGCCGTTCAGCGGCCGTCTGGTGGGAGACCTGGGCGTCAGCAGACCGGTGTTGACCGGCGACGACCCGCTGGACGCGGTGAACGGGTTCGACCTCGGCGGTGACATGCCGGTGGACCTGGGGGCGGTCCGGGCCGACGACGCCCTGCTGGACGCCCTCGGCGGGGGCAATCCCGATCTGAACTCCGCGCTCGCCGGCCACGAGCTGAGCGCGCTGCTGCTGTCCTGGCGGCGAGACGTGGACAGCGAGCCCTTCGGCGAGCTCGTCGACACCGAGACGGCGGCCCAGACCGTGCTGGACGCCCGGCGCGCCGCCCGCCGCCGACCCCGACTTCTGGTCCCGCTGGCCACCGCGGCCGCCGTGCTGGCCATCGCCTTCACCGGCGTGAGCCTCGCCGCCCGCGACGCCAGGCCCGGTGACGCCCTCTGGGGGCTTACCCAGATGCTCTACACCGACCACGCGCACTCCATCGAGGCCGCGGTGGCCGTCGAGTCCGACCTGAACGCCGCCCGCTCGGCCCTGAACCAGGGCCGCATCGGCGACGCCCGCTCGGCCCTGGCCAACGCCCAGAGCTCGCTGCCGCTGGTGTCCACCGAGGACGGCCGCTCGGACCTGTCCAAGACCCACCAGAGCCTGGTCAACGAGCTCAACACCACCACGTCGCAGCCCACGTCGCCGTCGAAGCCGTCCTCGCCGACGCTGACCTCCGACCCGGGCACCACCAGCACGCCGCCGTCGAGCACCACCACGACCGCGCCGACCACCACCACGACCACGTCGTCCACGCCGCCGTCGTCCAGCTCGCCGCCCCCGTCGACCAGCGCGTCCTCGGAGAGCGGCGGCAGCCCCAAGAACGGTGTGCCGGACCCGGGCAGCGGCACCCCGCCGGCCGGCGGCTCCAGCAGCAGTGGCTCCAGCGGCAACGCGCCCAGCGGCAACACACCGCCCACGAGCTGACCCAGATGTTGGGAAGGGGGCATTCCTGGCGTTGAGCGCCAGGAATGCCCCCTTCCGGGCATTAAGGGTGGGGCGTCACAGTGTGAGCTTGATCGCAGTTCAGCGGGCGCTTTCGCGCTCGTTGACGCCGTCCGCGTAGCCCCGGCAGTACTCCCAGCTCACGTAGTCGGCCGGGTCCGGGTCGAAGGCCGGCTCGTGCGGCCGCATGTGGCCGTCGTGCAGCAGCTGCTCCAGGCTGGCCCGCAGCAGGGCCCAGTCGTGGTAGTGCGGCTCGTCGCAGTCGCCGCAGTCCACCACCACGCCGCGTACCCCGCGCGGCTCCAGCAGCGCCTGGTAGACGGCGAGATCGCTGAGGTCGTTGATCAGCTCGGCCCGCTCCTCCTCGCCGATCGGGCCGTGCTCGTGGTCGTCGTCGGCATCGCGCAGCGCCCGAGCGGGGTCGTCGGGGTCGCCCGCGAAGGGGTCTGGAGGCAACGCGTCGTGCGGCACGACCCCGCACGGTACCGCGCCAGTCCAGAGATGGCTCCGGATACCATGGACTCAGGCGCTCCGCCTGCGAAAATCCACCCTTTGTAGTCAGTGCAGGAAGGCCAGAGGCCCGAATCATGACCGAGCTCACCGCTCACGCCACGCCGTCGAAGTTCGCCATGGTCGGACTGACCTTCGACGATGTGTTGTTGCTGCCCGCCGAGTCCGACGTCATCCCGAGCCAGGTCGACACCTCGACCAAGCTTTCCCGCAACGTGACGCTGCGCATCCCGCTGGTCTCCGCCGCGATGGACACCGTGACCGAGGCCCGGATGGCCATCGCCATGGCCCGCCAGGGCGGCATCGGCGTGCTGCACCGCAACCTGTCCATCGAGGAGCAGACCGCGCAGGCCGAGGTGGTCAAGCGGTCCGAGGCCGGCATGGTGACCGACCCGGTGACCTGCTCGCCGGACGCCACCCTGGCCGAGGTGGACGCGTTGTGCGGGAAGTTCCGCATCTCCGGCGTGCCAGTGACCGAGCCGGACGGCAAGCTGATCGGCATCATCACCAACCGGGACATGCGCTTCGAGGTCGACCACAGCCGCCCGGTGCGCGAGGTGATGACCCAGGGCCCGCTGGTCACCGCCCAGGTGGGCGTGTCGGCCGAGGCCGCGCTGGGGCTACTGCGCCGGCACAAGATCGAGAAGCTGCCGATCGTGGACGGCGACGGCAAGCTGCGTGGCCTGATCACCGTGAAGGACTTCGTCAAGACCGAGCAGTACCCGATGGCCACCAAGGACCCGGACGGCCGGCTGATCTGCGGCGCCGCGGTCGGCGTCGGCGAGGACGCCTACGCCCGGGCGATGAGCCTGGCCGAGGCCGGTGTGGACGTGCTGATGGTGGACACCGCGCACGGCCACTCCCGCAGCGTGCTGGAGATGGTGGCCCGGCTGAAGAAGGACCTGGGCGACAGCGTCGACATCGTCGGCGGCAACGTGGCCACCCGGGTCGGCGCGCAGGCCATGGTGGACGCGGGCGCGGACGGCGTGAAGGTCGGCGTCGGCCCCGGCTCGATCTGCACCACCCGGGTGGTCGCCGGCGTCGGCGTGCCGCAGATCAGCGCCATCTACGAGGCCGACCAGGCCTGCCGCCCGGCCGGCGTGCCGGTCATCGGCGACGGCGGCATCCAGTACTCCGGCGACATCGCCAAGGCCATCGCCGCCGGCGCCAGCGCGGTGATGATGGGCGGCCTGCTCGGCGGCACCGCCGAGGCCCCCGGCGACCTGATCCTGGTCAACGGCAAGCAGTTCAAGATCTACCGCGGGATGGGCTCGCTGGGCGCGATGCAGTCCCGGGGTCAGGCCAAGTCCTACTCCAAGGACCGCTACTTCCAGGACGACGTGCTCAACGAGGACAAGCTGGTGCCGGAGGGCATCGAGGGCCGGGTGCCGTTCCGCGGCCCGCTGTCCCAGGTCACCCACCAGCTGATCGGCGGCCTGCGGGCCGGCATGGGCTACACCGGCTCCAGCACCATCGCCGAGCTCCAGGACAAGCAGTTGGTGCGCATCACCGCGGCCGGCCTGAAGGAGTCCCACCCGCACGACATCACCATGACCGTGGAGGCACCCAACTACACCACTCGCTGAGTTGGTCTAGTCTCGTCAGGTTTGCGTGCGAGGTCGCGCCGGTGCCTGGACCGCGGCCTTGTGTCGATCGAGTCTGTCCATCGATCGACACAAGGCAAGGGAAGGCACCGGCTTAGAGCGACCTCGACCCGCCCGGAACGGGCGGCATGGGCACTGTGTGGAAAAGGGGATGGCCGTGCGGGATCTGGTCGAAATCGGGATGGGTCGCTCCGCGCGGCGGGCATACGAGCTGGATGACATCGAGATCATCCCGTCGCGGCGGACGCGGTCGTCCAAGGACGTGTCGACGTCCTGGCAGATCGACGCCTACCGCTTCGACATCCCGCTGATCACGCACCCGACGGACGCGGTGGTCTCGCCGCGCACCGCGGTGGCGGTCGGCGAGCTGGGCGGGCTGGGCGTGCTCAACGCCGAGGGCCTGTGGGCCCGGCACAGCGACGTCGAGGACGCCATGTTCCGGCTCACCCGGGCCGCCGAGGAGGACGACCCGCTGGCCGTCACCCGGCTGCTGCAGGAGCTGCACTCCGCGCCGATCCAGGCCGACCTGCTGGCCGAGGCGATCAAGCAGGTGCGGGACTCGGGCGTCACGGTGGCGGTGCGGGTCAGCCCGCAGCGGGCCGCCGAGCTGACCCCGGACCTGCTGGCCGCGGGCGTCGAGGTCCTGGTGCTGCAGGGCACGATCGTGTCGGCCGAGCACGTGGCCCGCGACGGCGAGCCGATCAACCTCAAGCAGTTCATCGCCGACCTGGACGTGCCGGTGATCGCCGGCGGCGTCGGCGACTACCGGACGGCCATGCACCTGATGCGCACCGGCGCGGCCGGCGTGATCGTCGGCTACGGGCACTCCAGCGGCGTCACCACCACCGACCAGGTGCTGGGCATCGGCGTGCCGATGGCCACCGCCATCGCCGACGCGGCGGCGGCCCGCCGGGACTACCTGGACGAGACCGGCGGCCGCTACGTGCACGTGATCGCCGACGGCGGCGTGCACTCCAGCGGGGACATCGCCAAGTCCATCGCCTGCGGCGCCGACGCGGTGATGCTGGGCGAGCCGCTGTCGGCCGCCACCGAGGCGCCCGGCCAGGGCCTGTACTGGACCTCGGCCGCCGCGCACCCGTCGGTGCCGCGCTCGCGGGTGACTGTCGGCGCCGAGGCCGAGGTGGACCTGCGCACGCTGCTGTTCGGGCCGTCCTCGGACCCGGACGGCGCGGTCAACCTGTTCGGCGCGCTGAAGCGGGCCATGGCCAAGACCGGCTACTCCGACCTCAAGGAGTTCCAGAAGGTCGGCCTCACGGTGCGCGGGTGACCGTCGTCGAGCGGGACGGGGTCGGGCTGGTCGAGCCGACCCAGGAGGACATCGACCATGTGAAGGCCGCCGAGGGCCGGGGCGATTTCGAGCCCGACCCCGGCGACCCGATCGGCGACCTGATCAAGGTGCCGATCCACCGGCTGCTGGTGGTGGACACCGCCACCGGCGAGCGGTTGGGCCTGGTCAGCTGGCATCCGGAGATGTACGGGCCGACCATCGGCTGCCTGGCCTGGAACATCGGCATCGGGCTGCTGCCGTCCGCGCGCGGGCGGGGCGTCGGCTCGCTGGCGCAGCGGCTGCTGGTCGAGCACCTGTTCGCCACGACCTCGTACGACCGGATCGAGGCCGACACCGACGTCGAGAACATCGCCGAGCAGAAGGCGCTGGCCAAGGCCGGCCTGCGCCGCGAGGGTGTGATCCGCGGTGCCCACACCCGGGGCGGCGTGCGCCGGGACATGGTCCTGTTCGGCATCCTGCGCACTGATCTGGTGGAACCGGGCGGTTCCGCTTAGTCTCGGTACATGGGCCTACTGACGAGTAGCAACGGTGCTTCCGTCGATTACGACGTCGTGGTGGTTGGTTCCGGCTTCGGCGGCAGCGTCGCCGCGCTGCGGCTGACCGAGAAGGGCTACCGGGTCGCCGTGCTGGAGGCGGGGCGCCGGTTCAGCGACGACGAGTTCGCCAAGACCTCGTGGGACCTGCGGCGATTCCTGTGGGCCCCGGGGCTCGGCTGCTACGGCATCCAGCGCATCCACACCCTGCGCAACGTCATGGTGCTGGCCGGCGCCGGCGTCGGCGGCGGGTCGCTGGTGTACGCCAACACCCTGTACCGGCCGCTCAAGCCGTTCTTCGCCGACCCGCAGTGGGCCCACATCACCGACTGGGAGGCCGAGCTCTCCCCGTTCTACGACCAGGCCAGCCGCATGCTCGGCGTCGTCACCAACCCGACGACCACGCCGTCGGACCGGGTGATGCAGCAGGTCGCCGCGGACATGGGCATCTCCGACTCGTACCACCCGACGCCGGTCGGCGTGTACTTCGGCGAGCCGGGGCGGACCGTCGCCGACCCGTTCTTCGGCGGGGCCGGGCCGTCGCGCACCGGCTGCACCGAGTGCGGCTCGTGCATGACCGGCTGTCGGGTCGGGGCCAAGAACACCCTGGTCAAGAACTACCTGTACCTGGCCGAACAGGCCGGCGCGAAGGTGCTGCCGATGACCACCGTGACCGGGCTGCGCGAGCAGTCCGACGGCACGTGGCGGATCGACACCCGGCGCACCGGGGCCCGTTTCGGCGGCCGGTCCTCCCTCACCGCCGGCCGGGTCGTGCTCGCCGCCGGCACCTGGGGCACCCAGAACCTGCTGCACAAGATGCGGGACACCGGCGCCCTGCCGCGGCTGTCCCGGCGGCTGGGTGAGCTCACCCGGACCAACTCCGAGGCCATCATCGGGGCCGGCCGGCTCAGCTTCGACCCGTCCCAGGACTTCAGCCGGGGCGTGGCCATCACGTCGTCCATCCACCCCGACGCCACCACCCACATCGAGCCCGTCCGGTACGGCAAGGGCAGCAACGCCATGGGTCTGCTGCAGACCATCGCCACCGACGGCTCCCTGTCCACCGCCCGCTGGGTCCAGTTCCTGCGCTACGCCGTGCGGCACCCCCTGATCACCGCTCGGCTGCTGTCCGTGCACCGGTGGAGCGAGCGGACCGTGATCCTGCTGGTGATGCAGAGCCTGGACAACTCCATCACCACCTACACCCGCCGCGGCAAGCTCACCTCCAAGCAGGGGCACGGCGAGCCCAACCCCGCCTTCATCCCCGCCGGGCACCTGGCCAACCAGTTGGCGGCCAAGCACATCGGCGGCTTCGCCGGCGGAACCTGGGGCGAACTGGCCAACATCCCCCTGACCGCGCACTTCATCGGCGGCTGCGCCATCGGTTCCGACGCCGAGCACGGCGTCATCGACCCGTACCACCGGGTCTTCGGCCACCCCGGTCTGTCCGTTGTGGACGGTGCGGCGATCTCGGCCAACCTCGGCGTCAACCCGTCGCTGACCATCACCGCCCAGGCCGAGCGGGCCTTCGCCCTGTGGCCAAACAAGGGCGAGCCGGACCAGCGGCCGGCCGAGGGCTACCGGCGGATGGCCCCGGTCGCCCCCAAGAACCCGACCGTGCCCGCCGACGCCCCGGGCGCGTTGCGGCTGACCCCGGCTCAGTGAGCGGTCGCCCCTGATCGTTGAGAGACTGCTGGCAACGCGGACTGTTCCGACGCGTCCTCCGGTGAGGAGGTAGTCAGGATGGCGATCAGCAGGCGGGCGTTTCTGCAGGCGGCCGGGTTGGGGGCGACGGCGGTCGCGGTGACGGCGTGCGGGCCGACGATGGCCCCGCCTGGGCAGACGATGCCCAGTGCCAGCCCGACGCCGACCACGACGACGCGGCCGCCGGCGGTGCCGGCGGACTGGGAGAAGCTGCGCGGTCAGTTGGCGGGCAAGCTGGTGTTGCCCAGCGACGCGGGGTATGCGACGGCGAAGCTGGCGTACAACCCGCTGTTCGACAGCCGGCAGCCGGCGGCGGTGGCGCAGGTGGCGAACCCGAGCGACGTGCAGGCCTGTGTGGCCCTGGCCTACGCGTCGAGGATCCCGATCGCGGCCCGCAGCGGCGGCCACAGCTACGTCGGATACTCCACACCGGACAGTGGACTGGTGGTGGACCTGGGCGGCATGAAGGACGTGCAGGTGGCGTCCGACGGCACGGCGACGATCGGGGCCGGCGCGCGGCTGATGGAGGTCTACGCGGCGCTGGCCGACGCGGGGCGGTGCCTGCCGGCCGGGTCGTGCCCGACGGTCGGCATCGGCGGCCTGACGCTGGGCGGCGGGGTCGGGGTGCTGACCACGAAGTACGGCCTGACCTGCGACAAGCTGGTGTCGGCGCAGATCGTGACCGGCGACGGCAAGCTGCGCACGGTGTCGGCGTCGCAGGAGCCGGACCTGTTCTGGGCGCTGCGCGGCGGGGGCGGCGGCAACTTCGGCATCGTCACCTCGTTCACCTTCCAGACCGAGCCGGCGCCGCAGCTGACCGTGTTCCAGCTCCAGTTCCCGAGCGGCTCAGTGGGCGACGTGCTCGGCGGCTGGCAGCAGTTCGTGGCCGACGCGCCCGACGAGCTGTGGACGACGATGGGCGTCTCCGGCGGGAATCCGCCGACGTGCCGGATCAACGGCTGCTTCGTCGGCTCCCAATCGGGGCTGAATCCCTTGCTGAACAAGCTGGTCGCCGCCACCGGCACGCAGCCGAGCGACCGCTACACGCTGTCGAAGTCCTATTTGGACGCCATGAGGTACTTCGGCGGCTGCGCCAGCTTCAGCAACGCCCAGTGCACGCCCAGCTGGAACGGAAACGGCGTGCTGAAGCGGGAATCGTTCACCGCGACCTCCCGTGTGCTGGCGAAGCCCTTGTCGGACACCGGAAAGTTCGCCGAGCTGATGGCCGGCCGCAACGGCATGGACGTCCTGCTGGACAGCATCGGCGGCGCCGCCGCCCGTGTGGGCGCGACCGACACCGCCTTCCCGCACCGTGGATCCCTTGCCACCGTCCAGATCTACCAGGGCTCGACCGCCGCCTCGGTCCGCACCGCAGTCGGCGAGGTCCGCGACAACCTCGGCGACCTGATCGGCGCCGGCGCGTACGTGAACTACATCGACGCCGGCGTCAAGGACTGGGGAACGGCCTACTACGGCTCGAACGTGACCAAGCTGCGCAAGGTCGCCCAGCAGTACGACCCGGACGGCGTGCTGTCCTTCGACCAGTCGGTGGCCAAGGCCTGAGGTTTGGGTGTCTCCAAGACCCCACCGGAGGGGGTTTGTGGGTCTTGGAGACACCCAAACTGTCAGAACTTGACGTTGGTCAGGACCAGGACGCGCTCTTCGGTGAAGTCGGCCATGGCCGAGCGAAGGCCCTCACGGCCGACGCCGGAGCCCTTCACGCCGCCGTAGGGCATCTGGTCGGCCCGGTAGGACGGCACGTCGCCGACGATCAGGCCGCCGACCTCCAGCTCGGCGGCGGCCCGGAAGGCCAGTTGGAGGTTGTGGGTGAACAGGCCGGCCTGCAGGCCGTAGGCGGAGTCGTTGACGGCCGCGAGGGCGGCGTCGTCACCGTCCACAACGGACACCGCGAGCACCGGGCCGAAGACCTCCTCGGCCCAGACCTTGCTGTCGTGGGGCACGTTGGCCAGCACGGTGGGCTCGATGGTGGCGCCGGCGCGGTGGCCGCCGGCCAGCAGCTCGGCCCCGTCCTTGACGGCCTCGTCGACCCAGGCGGCGACGCGCTCGGCGGCGGCGGTGTCGACCAGCGGCCCGACCTCGACGTCCGGGTCGTGCGGGTCGCCGGTGATCAGGTCACGGACGCTGGCCACCAGCCGCGGCACGAACTCGTCGGCGACGGCCGAGTCGACGATCACCCGCTGCACCGCGATGCACGACTGCCCGGCCTGGTAGTTGGCGAACAGCGCGATCCGCTTGGCCGCGAAGTCCAGGTCGGCCTCGGAGCTCCAGTCCCCGGCGACCACGGCCGCCGCGTTGCCGCCCAGCTCCAGCACGACGTGCTTGCGCGGCACCGAGTCCATGATCGACCAGCCGACCGGACCGGAGCCGGTGAACGACACCACCGGCAGCCGCGGGTCCTTGACCAGCGCGATGGTCTCCTCGTTGCCCACCGGCAGCACCGAGAACGCGCCCGCGGGCAGGTCGGTCTCGGCCAGGATCTCGCCCAGGATCAGCGCCGACAGCGGTGTGCGCGGCGCCGGCTTGACGATGATCGGCGAGCCCACCGCGATGGCCGGTGCGACCTTGTGGGCGACCAGGTTGAGCGGGAAGTTGAACGGCGCGATGCCCAGCACCGGACCGCGCGAGACCCGCCGCACCAGGGCCAGCCGGCCCTCGGCCGCCGGGTCGGTGTCCAGGCGCTGCATCTCGCCGGTGAACCGGCGGGCCTCCTCGGCCGCGAACCGGAACGTGGAGATTGCTCGGTTCACCTCGCCGTCGGCCCACTTCAGCGGCTTGCCGTTCTCGGCGGTGATGACCTCGGCGATCTCCTCCCGCCGGACCGCCAGCTGCTCGGAGACGTGCATCAGCGCCGAGGCCCGCAGGTGGGCCGGCGAGGACCGGAATGTCCCCGCCACGTCCGCGGCGGCCTGCACGGCCCGCTCCACCTGATCCGGGCCGGGCACGGCGACGGAGGCGACCTCGGTGCCGTCGTACGGGTGGTGCACCAACAGCTCGGTCGCGCCCTGCTCGGGCTGACCGGCGATCCAGCTCGGGCGGGGCTTGGCCTCGATCGCGTCGTCCATGCCCTCACGATAGGACCACCACACCCGGTCATGCCGGTGGCCATTGGGTATAACCGGCCAGGTCAATCGGTACAAAGTGTCCTGTGCAGGTCGGGCAGCCGGGCCGCGTGTTCCCGGTACATCAGGTTGTGCTCCTCGGCACGCTGCGTCACGAACCGAGGATCCCGCTCAACCAGCTCGGCCATCCAGATCAGATAGGACGCCAGGTTGTCCGCGACGCCGCGCCGAGTGGCCGGCGAGGCGCCGTAGGCGTCGCAGAACAGGGCAGCGCCCCGAAGCTGTTGATCAAGCCCGATCTCGGGGTACAGCGGCGCGAACCGGTACACCCCGTAAGCGACGTCGTACCAGCGCGGCCCGGGCCGGGCCCAGTCGAAGTCGATCAGGCCGACCGCGGTGTCGCCGTCGAAGGCCAGGTTGTACTGGGCGAAGTCGCCGTGGCAGAGCACTTCGACCGGTTCGATGGCCGGGCACTGCCAGCCGTCGCCGGGCTCGAAGCCGAGCGTGGCGTCGTGATACCGGCGCAGCAGCCGGGCCGCGCTGACCACCGCTTCCTCGCTGACCGGGAAGTGGTGACCAACTTCACCAGGGACGAAAGAGAGGACTTCGCGGCCCTCCGGGTCGAAGCCGTAGGGGACCGGTGCGCCGGTGAATCCGGCGTCGGAAACGTGGCGCAGCAAGGCATGCACGCGGGACGACCACGGGCCGGCCGGCCGGTGCACGCGGCCGTCGATCAACCACACCGTGTTCAACCCGCCCCGCAGCTCCACCCGGTGCACGCTAGCGAGGCGGCGAACTGGGAAGATAGTGAATATCCCCCCGACCAGGAGGTCCGCTGATCGTGAGCCGACCCGTGCTCGTCGTCGACTTCGGCGCGCAGTACGCCCAGCTGATCGCGCGCCGGGTGCGCGAGGCCCAGGTGTACTCCGAGGTTGTCCCGCACACCGCGACCGTCGACGAACTCGTTGCCAAGAACCCGGCGGCCATCGTGCTGTCGGGCGGCCCGTCCAGCGTCTACGCGGACAACGCCCCGCAGATCGACCCGGCGCTGTTCGACACGGGCATCCCGGTGTTCGGCATCTGCTACGGCTTCCAGGCGATGGCCCAGGCCCTCGGCGGCGTCGTGGCCCACACGGGAGCCCGCGAGTACGGCCGCACCGAGCTGACGGCCGACGGCGGCGTGCTGCACGAGGACCTGCCGGCCCACCACCCGGTGTGGATGAGCCATGGCGACAGCGTCACCAAGGCCCCGGAGGGCTTCACGGTGACGGCGAGCAGCGAGGGCGCGCCGGTCGCGGGCTTCGAGGACGTGGCCAAGCGCTTCGCGGGCGTGCAGTACCACCCCGAGGTGGGCCACTCCCCGCACGGCCAGGAGGTGCTGCGCCGCTTCCTGCACGACATCGCCGGCATCCGTCCGCAGTGGACGACGGCGTCCATCGTGGACGAGCAGGTGGCGCGGATCCGGGAGCAGGTCGGCGAGGGCCGGGCCATCTGCGGCCTGTCCGGCGGCGTGGACTCGGCGGTGGCCGCGGCCCTGGTGCAGCGGGCCATCGGCGACCGGCTGACCTGCGTGTTCGTCGACCACGGTCTGTTGCGCGCGGGCGAGCGCACGCAGGTGGAGCGGGACTTCGTCGCGGCGACCGGGGTCAACCTGGTCACGGTGGACGCCCGCGAGCGGTTCCTGGGCGCGCTGGCCGGCGTCAGCGACCCGGAGCAGAAGCGCAAGATCATCGGTCGCGAGTTCATCCGCGTCTTCGAACAGGCCGCGCAGGATCTGCAGGA
The DNA here is from genome assembly GCF_018263855.1 of Kutzneria sp. CA-103260. Taxonomy (GTDB): domain Bacteria; phylum Actinomycetota; class Actinomycetes; order Mycobacteriales; family Pseudonocardiaceae; genus Kutzneria. Next base: position 9,509,204 of record NZ_CP073318.1, read on the forward strand.
CAAGGAGCAGTACGACTTCCTGGTCCAGGGCACGCTCTACCCGGACGTGGTGGAGTCGGGCGGCGGCGCCGGCACGGCCAACATCAAGAGCCACCACAACGTCGGCGGCCTGCCCGAGGACCTCCAGTTCACGCTGGTGGAGCCGCTGCGGGCGCTGTTCAAGGACGAGGTGCGGCGGGTCGGCCTGGAGCTGGGCCTGCCGGAGACGATCGTGCACCGGCAGCCGTTCCCCGGCCCGGGCCTGGGCATCCGCATCATCGGCGAGGTGACGGCCGAGCGGCTGGAGATCCTGCGCCAGGCCGACGCCATCGCCCGCGAGGAACTCACCTCGGCCGGCCTGGACCGCGACATCTGGCAGTGCCCGGTGGTGCTGCTGGCCGACGTGCGCAGCGTCGGCGTGCAGGGCGACGGCCGCACCTACGGCCACCCGGTGGTGCTGCGGCCGGTGTCCAGCGAGGACGCGATGACCGCGGACTGGACCCGGCTGCCCTACGACGTGCTGGAGCGGATCTCCACCCGCATCACCAACGAGGTGGCGGAGGTCAACCGGGTCGTGCTCGACGTGACGAGCAAGCCGCCGGGCACCATCGAGTGGGAATGACGCCCTGACAGAAAACAGCCCCCGCCTCGGCAACGGCGGGGGCTGTTCGCTATTTCCGGGCGGATGGTCTGACCGTCCACATGAGAATCAGCAGTCCGATCAGGATGGCCCCGCCGGCGACCAGTCCGGTCACCCCGAACGGCAGGTCGGCCATCTTGCCGTCGGACAGGGCGTAGGCGGTGGCGAACAGGCCGCCGATGCCGAACAGCAGGCTCACCAGCCGGGGTCCGCCCCGGCGTTCCAGATCAGCCACGGGTCACCTCGATGTTGCCGGCGCCGGAGTGCACGTCCAGGACGATGGTGCCGGCCGCGTCGTCCACGTTGTCGGTCACGTGCAGGTCGATGTCGTGCCAGTCGGCGCTGCGGGTCAGGCAGCGCACCGGGCCCACGTTGGAGGTGCAGGTGACGTCCACGTTGGCGTCGGCCGGCACGATCACCCGGGCCACGCCGGCGTCCACGCTGACCGTGGTGTGAGCCGGCTTTTCCTTGTCCAGCTTGAGATCGGTCAGGTCCAGCCGGACGTCGCCGATGGACCGGGTGTAGCTGGGCTGGAGGTTGTCGGTCGGATGGGCCCGCAGGTCGCCGATGCCGGCGCCGCCGCCGTTGGGCGAGTTGGTCAGCGCCACCGCGGCCAGCCCGACCAGCACCGTAGGCACGATCAGGCCACGGCCGCCGCGCAGGAACGCGCCGACCACCAGGCCGCCAGCGAGCACGCCGCCGACGATGCCGAGGATGTGCGGCAGGGTCAGCCACGAGTTGGCGGAGCTGCTGAGCAGCAGCGCGGCGGCGGTGAGCACGGCGACGCCCATGGTGATGCCGCCGACCGGCGAGCGCCGCCGCCGCGGCCGGACCGCGACGGTCTTGTCCTCGTCCGGCTCGGTGACGGCCACCGTCACCGGCTCGTTCGGGTCGTGCAGCTCCCACTGCAGCGGGGCCGCGCCCAGCGGGTCCCACTCGGTTGAGGCGGTGGCACCAGGCGCGTAGCTCGGTGCGGTCATCGATCCCCCTGAGGTCGTGGTCGGCGCGCCCGGCACCCCCATGTCGGCGCGGTGGCGGTGCAGCAGGAACAGCCCGCCGAGCAGCGCGGCGGCGCTGAACACGCCGCCGACGAAGCCGAAGGTGCCGTCGAACATCGTGAAGAACGCGGGAACGCAGACGATGGACAGGAAGATCGTGAAGCCACGGGACATGGAGCTCGCGCCGTGGCCGATCATCGCCTCCCAGGCCGACGCCTTGTCGTTCTCCTCGGCCAGCAGCAGCCAGGCCAGCAGATAGAGCAGAACGCCGGCGCCGCCGAAGACGGTCGCCGCGACCAGTGCCACGCGCACGATCACCGGGTCGATGCCGTAACGCCGCCCGATGCCGGCCGCGACACCGGCCACCATCCGGCCCTGCCGCAGACGCCTCGGGCGGGTGGCCCAGAAGTCCGCGACCATGGACTCGATGTTGATCCCGGAGTGCTTGGTCGTGTTCACGGTGACGAGCATGCGGCCTCGGGTGGTTCGGCGGCATCCGGGAGCCCCCTGAAACAATCCCCGGGCCCTTCCCTGATGGCTGTCGCTGTCCGCGCGTGTGACCATTTCAGGGTGAGTTCGCAGCTGGCCGAGGAACAGACCGTGGCACCGGAGGTGCACGCCGACCGCCGACTGCGCCGCAGCAGGTCGCACAAGATCGTCGCCGGCGTGGCCGGCGGCCTGGCCGACCACCTGGGTGTGCCGGTGGTCTGGGTGCGCGGCACGTTCGCCGTCCTGACCATCGTCGGCTTCGTCGGCCCGCTCTCCTACGTGCTGCTGTGGATGTTCGCCGCGCAGGCGCCGCCGGACGAGCGCACCGACGAGATGACCGCCAAGGAACGCCAGCAGGGCATCGCCATGCTGGCCATCGCCGGCGGCCTGTTCCTGGTGCTGTCCATGCTCAACGGCTCGTTCGCCGGCTGGATCATCGTGCCGGTCGTGGTCGGCATCGGCGGGGCGGCGCTGGTCTGGCGGGAGGCCGACGAGGCGCAGCGGCGCAAGTGGCGGGACGACGCCCGCACCGGTGTGTCCGGCTTTGTCATCGGGGACGGCCGGCAGGCCCGCATCCGGGTGGCCGCCGGCGTGCTGCTGGTGTGCGTCGGCGTCACCCTGTTCCTGTTCGGGCAGATCTCGCCGGCGCTGGTGCCCAGCGTGCTGATCGCCGTGCTGGCCACGCTGGTCGGCGCGGCCGTCATCACGGTGCCGTGGTGGCTGCGCCTGGTCCGCGACCTGGACGACGAGCGCCGAGCCCGCATCCGTGACCAGGAGCGCGAGGAGATCGCCGCGCACCTGCACGACTCCGTGCTGCAAACGCTTGCGCTGATCCAGAAGCAGGCGGAGAGCCCGCGTGAGGTGGTGAAACTGGCCCGCAGCCAGGAGCGCCAGCTGCGGACCTGGCTGTACGGCCCGACCGGCTACGGTCGCGGGCGCGCCGCCGCCGAGGCCGCCGGCGAGCCCGAGACCGTGGTCAGCGGCGGCACCCTGCACGAGGCGATCGCCGTGGCCTGCGGCGAGGTCGAGGACACCTTCGACGTGAAGGTGTCGCAAGTGGTGGTCGGCGACTGCCCGATGGACGTGAAGCTGACCGCGCTGGTGCAGGCCGCCCGCGAGGCGATCGTCAACTCGGCCAAGCACTCCGGGGTCGGCGAGGTCAGCGTGTACGCCGAGATCGAGCCGGACACGGTGACCGTGTTCGTGCGGGACCGCGGCAAGGGCTTCGATCCGGAACAGGTGCCGTCCGACCGGCACGGGCTCGCCGACTCGATCCGGGGCAGAATGGACCGGCACGGCGGCAAGGTCCGCCTCCGCACGTCACCGGGGGAGGGCGCCGAGGTGCAGCTGGAGATGCCCCGCAAGAAGGAGGCCAAGGCGTGACGACTCCGCAGGACGAGCAGCGCAAGCCGGTGCGGGTGTTCCTGGTCGACGACCACGCGCTGTTCCGCGCCGGGGTGCGGGCCGAGTTGGCCGCGCACGGCGAGGACGTCGAGGTGGTCGGCGAGGCCGGATCGGTCGGCGAGGCCGTCGCCGGCATCGCGCACCACCACCCCGACGTCGTGCTGCTGGACGTGCACATGCCCGACGGCGGCGGGGCCGAGGTGCTGCGCCGGGTCCGGCCGGCCAACCCGTCGGTGGTGTTCCTGGCCCTGTCGGTGTCCGACGCCGCCGAGGACGTCATCGCGGTCATCCGCGGCGGGGCCCGCGGCTACGTCACCAAGACCATCTCCAGCCAGGAGCTGGCCCAGTCGGTGCGCCGGGTGGCCGAGGGCGACGCCGTGTTCTCGCCGCGGCTGGCCGGCTTCGTGCTGGACGCCTTCTCCGAGCGACCCGGCGCCGCCCCGATCGCCGACCCCGAGCTGGACCTGCTGACCCCACGCGAGCGCGAGGTGCTGCGCTTGCTGGCCCGTGGCTACGCGTACAAGGAGATCGCCTCCGAGCTGTTCATCTCCGTGAAGACGGTGGAGACGCACGTGTCCAGCGTGCTGCGCAAGACTCAGCTGTCCAACAGGTACGAGCTGTCCCGCTGGGCCACCGACCGCCGTTTGGTGTGACGGCCGTAGGACTCCAGTTCCAGCTCCAGCGTGTCGATCACGTGCGCCACGGTGTGCGTGCCCTCCGGTCCGCCACCGCTGTGCACGCCCTTGCGCGGGTGCCAGAAGACCGCCAGCCCGGCGACGACCGATGACCCGATGACCAGTGCCCACAACATGCCCACGCTCCCCGTTTCCGGTCCCAACCCAGCCAACGGATCCGGGGAGCGCCCGGTTCAAACGGTCTCGGGCTGGAGTTCCTCAACCGATGCAGGAGCCGGCTTGCGGGTCTTGAGCCTGGTCAGGCCCACACCGACCAGCACGACCGCCATGCCGGCGACCTCGCGCAGGGTCAGCGCCTCGTGCAGGAAGAGCACCCCGAGCAGCACCGAGACCACCGGCAGCAGGTAGGCCACCATGGACGCGGCGGTCGGGCCCTCCTTGGCGATCTGCGCGTGCTGGAGCAGGAAGGCGAAGCCGGTGCCGAACACGCCCAGCACAACCACCGCGAGCAGCGCCGGCACGTCGAAGTTGATCGCCTGCAGGCCGTTGAACGGCAGCACCAGCGCGCTCATGGCGGTGGCGGTGAGCATCTGGGCGGCGGCCAGCGCCCCCGGCGCGACGCCCTTGTTGGCCAGGAAGCGGCCGGCGTAGACCACGCCGACGCCGTAGCTGGCCGCGGCGACCAGGCAGACCGCCGCGCCGCCGAGGTTGACGCCGGTGGCCTCCCACGGCGAGAAGATCAGCAGCACGCCGGCGAAGCCGACCACCACGCCGAGAACCGTGTTCAGGCTGAGCCGGCGGACGCCGCCGAACAGCAGCGTGCACGGCACTGCCCACAGCGGCGTGGTCGAGTTGATGACGCCGGTGAGCCCGGAGTCGACGGTCTGCTCCCCGATCGCGAACAGGGTGAACGGCAGGACGTTGGCGAAGAACACGTAGACGACCAGGTGGCCCCACATTCGGCCGCCGCGCGGCAGCGGTGTGCGGCGGGCCAACGCGATGGTGCAGAGCACCAGCGCGCCGAGGGCGACCCGCGCGAACACCATCTGGGACGGCGAGAGCGCGGCCAGGCCGAGCTTGATCCACAGGAAGCTCGAGCCCCAGATCAGGGCGAGCGAAACCAGTCGTAAGAGGCTTCCCGGAGTTGTCACGCGAACAGCTTGCGGCAGGTAAAGTATCAGAACAAGTGAAATAAACTTCAGAACACTTAAGCTTGGCTGTACGATCTGGGCATGCTCGACGTGCGCAGGATGCAGGTGCTGCGGGCCGTGGTGACCAGCGGATCCATCACGGCGGCGGCGACCAATCTGGGCTACACGCCGTCCGCCATCAGCCAGCAGATCTCCGTGCTGGAGAAGGAAGCCGGGCTGCCACTGCTGGCGAAGGTCGGCCGCGGCGTGCAGCCGACCGCTGCCGGCAAGCTGCTCACCGAGCACGCCGGCGTCATCGCCGACAACCTGGCCGAGGCCGAGCGGGCGCTGGTCGACCTGCGCGAGGGCCGCACCGGCACGCTGCGGGTGCGCTACTTCTACACCGCCGGCGCGGCCTTGGTGCCGCACGCGGTCGCCGACTTCCGCAAGCTCCATCCCGACGTGCAGTTGGACCTGGCCAACGTGGAGCCGCTGGATCCCATCCACGAGGCCGAGGCCGGCCGGTCCGATGTGTCCATTGTGGTCGCTGCCGAAGGAAAAACCCCGCCGTTGCGTGGAATCCAGCTCGTGCACCTGCTGGACGACCCGTACTCGGCGGTGCTGCCGGAGGGGCATCCGTTGGCCGACAAGGACATTCTCAACTTGTCCGACCTGGCCGGCGAACCGTGGGTGGACAACGAGTACTACGCGGCGTCGAGTTGGACCTGCCGGCAGATCCTGCTGGACGCCTGCGCGTCGGCCGGCTTCAGCCCGAGCTTTTCCGTGCAGTGCAACGACTATCAGACCGCGCAGGGCTTCGTCGCGGCCGGCCTGGGTATCAGCATGATCCCCCGGCTCGGACTCGGCACGGTGGTGCCCGGCATCGTGATCCGACCGGTCCGCCACCCCGAGCCGGTCCGCCGCATCTACGCCGCCGTGGCCGAGTTCACCGCCGACCAGCCGGCCACCGCGACCCTTCTCCGCTGCCTACGCGCGGCCGCCGAAGGTGTTGCTTAGGGTTCGCGAGGCTACCCGGGGGCCGAGCTGCGACGCCGAAGGCGGCGCCATGTCATGGCAGCGGTTGGCGGGACTGGCTGTCGATCAGCAGGGTGTCGTCCTGCTGCACCAGCGTGAAGACGTCGGCTTCCCTGCTGGTGGAGCCGTCCTTGTTCTTGTACGTCACCACGGCGCTGACCTTGCCCTTGCCGGCCGGGGTCACTTTGGTCGCCTTGACGTCGTCGACGCCGGCCCAGAACTGGCGGTAGGTGTCCGGGCCGCCGGAGCTGGCCTGCATGGTGGGCGTGAGGTGCTGGAAGGCTTCGGCCGAGTTGTCCGGCAGCAGCTGGAAGTAGCCCTGGACGGCGTGCACCAGATCGGCCGGGGTGGGCCCGTCCGGGGTGGTCGTCGTCGTAGTGGTTGTTGTCGTGGTCGTGGTGGTGCTGCTGGTGGTCTTCTGCGGCTGCGTGGGCGCGGTGGTGGCCTGCGGCTGGGTGTTGTCCACGGTCTGCGTGGGCGGCGCGGCGGTGTTCTGCCCGGCGTCGGCCCGACTGCTGTTGTTGGACAGGGCACTGGCCACCAGGATGCCGACGACCGCGGCGGCGACGACAGCCAGCGCGGCCAGCACGACCGGGCGCTTGCTCGACTTGCGGGCCGCGGGCGGGATGGACTGCTCGCCTGGTCTGAGCCCCGGCGGCCGGGTGTTCGGGCCGGAGCCCATCATCCCGGTGCCCATCGGGCCGGCGCCGACCCTGGTCGGCTGCGGCTGCCGGTCGAAGGGCCGCGCGTCCAGGCGGGTCGGCCCGGGGCCGACCGGCGGGGGCGGCGCGATCTGGCGGGTGGTGCCCGGGGCCGGCGGCGGGTTGACCCGCCAGGTCGGCGCGGACGGCGAGGCCAGCAGGGCCTGCGGCACGGGGCGACCGGCGGCGACCGCGGACAGGCCCTCGTGGGCCTGCCGCATGGTCGGGCGCTCCTTGGGGTCGGCGGCCAGCAGGCGCATCAGCAGCGCGTGCAGCGGGCCGGCCTGCCGCGGCGGGTTGACCACGCCGGCGGCCACCAGGTGCAGCAGGGCCAGGGTGTTCTCGTTCAGGCCGAACGGCGGCTCGCCCTCGACCGCGGCGTACACGGTGGAGCCGAGCGAGAAGACGTCCGAGGGCGGCCCGGGGTCGTAGCCCTTGGCCACCTCGGGTGCGAGATAGGCGGGGGTGCCGGCGAGCATGCCGGTGGCGGTCACGGTGACGTCGCCGGTGGCCCGGGAGATGCCGAAGTCGGTGATCTTCACCGTGCCGTCGTTGCCGATCAGGATGTTGCCGGGCTTGATGTCCCGGTGCACGATGCCGGCGGCGTGCGCGGCGTCCAGCGCCATCGCGGCCTGGGCCAGCACCCGGGCGGTCTCCTGCGGCGGCATGGTGCCCCGCTCGGCCAGGATCGCCGACAGGCTCCGGGACGGCAGGTACTCCATGATCAGCCAGGGATTGCCGTCTTCTTCGGCCACGTCGTAGACGGCGATCGCGTGCGGGTGCTGCAACCGGGCGGCGATCCGGCCCTCGCGCATCGCGCGCTGCTTGGCCTCGTGCGACTCGGCCGCGCTCATGCTGCTGTTGAGCAGCAGCTGCTTGACCGCGACCGTGCGGTGCAGCCGCTCGTCACGTGCGGTCCACACCACGCCCATCGCGCCGCTGCCGATCCGGTTGGTCAACCGGTACCGGCCAGCGACCAGACGACCGTCGTCAGTCACGGGTGCAGTCTCTCCTCGGTGCGCTGGTCGGCGGCTGGCGTGCGCGGCCCGCCGTCCATCCGGCAGGACAGGTACCCAGGTTAGGGGGTCACCCTGTCAGTCCCCGGTCAATCCGACCGTGCGTTGTGACACGCCACTCAACTCGCCAGCCAGTATTCCACGCCTTGCTGAGCGTCACCCGTTTGGAGGACTTACCGCAGGTCAGAGGCCAAGCGCCCCGGTGATCGGGTTGAGCAGGCCGCCGAGCAGACCGGTGTCCTTGGTGGTGGACGCCGGCGGCGTGCTGTTGCCCGAGTTGCTGGTGCCGGCGTTGTTCGCGCTCGTCGGCGGCGTGGTGTTGTTGCCGCCGTTGTTCGGCGTCGACGACGGACTCGTGGAGCTCGGCGGGGGCGACGACGGCGAAGTGGTCGACGGGGGCGGCGTGGTGGTGGTCGTCGTCGCGGCCGCGCCGCCGTTGTTCTGCGCCTGCTGGCTGGCCGTCACGTACGGGGCCACCCGCGGCGGGGACGCGTGCTTGTCGGTCGCCGTCGAGCCGCCGGCGGTGCTGTTGTCCGGCGTGACCTGCTCGGTGCCGCGGGGCGTCAGCGGCGCGTCGAGGGCCTGGCCGCGCGGGCCGCCACCGTCGACGACGGTCAGCGGCACGCCGTTGCCGTTGGCCGTGTTCTGGTGGTCGTCGGCGTTCTGGACGTGCACGATGCTGGCCGCCACCGCGCCGCACAGGGCCGCGACGCCCGCGGCCGCGGCCGCGATCTTCGGGACCTGCTTGCGGCGCTGCTCGCGGGGCAGCCGGCCCTCGCGGCGCAGCAGCTCGCGGATGTAGATCTCACGGCTGGGCGTGTCGTCACAGGACGGCGTCTGCATGGTCTCGGCCTCGACCAGCTGGGTGCGCTCCGGCTCCTCAGCCCGCGCGGCGGCCTTGGCCGCGGCCCGCTCGGCGTCCATGGCCTCGACGTCGAGCGGCGCGAGCAGGGTCTGCTCGCCCTCGACCTCGTGCAGCGCCGGCATCGGGAACTGGTCGGTGTCCGCGCTCACCCCGACGAAGGGGCGCACCGCGTCGGCCGGCTCCTCCTGCGCGTACTCGTAGCCGTAGCCCTCGGAATAACCGGTGGCGGCGTACGGTTCGGCCGAGTAGTAGTCGTCCTGGACGACCGGGATGACGTCCGTCGTCTCGCACGCGGTGGGGGCCGGGGCCGTCCACTCCGGGTGGGAGGGCGCCTGCTCGCCGCGATGGCGAGCGAGCAGCTCGGACACGGGGATCTGCCGGGTGGCCGTGGTCGTGCCCACCCTCGTCGAGTCCTCGTACACCGTCGCGTCACCTCTCCGTCGGATCACTGACCGTGGTTTTGATACCGGATCAGAAGAGGGGCGTCACCAGTTTGGGGTAGAAGGTGTGTGGAATTGAGCTACTTAGTGCAGCCTTGATCGGCCAAACGGCCCAGCGGTGTGCCGCTAGTTGTCGTTTCGATGCCCACCTGTGACCTGGGGGCCGCAACGCCCGGGAATGCGGCCTCCGGACCAAGATCGACCGCTGGCCGGCTCAGCCCTGCTGGGCCGTGAGCACCTGCGCGTCGATGATCTTGGGCTGGCTGCCGCCGTCCACCCGGAACAGCTGCTCCACATGCAGCCAGTCGCCATCGGCCTGCTGGATGCCGACCACGCCGAGCACCGTGCCGTCCGGCATGGCCTCGACCCGCTCGGTCCGCACCGCCCGCACCGAGGACCAGGATCGGATGAAGCCGGTCGGGTCCAGGCCGGCCAGCGAGCCGCCGACCATGGCCAGCGCGTCCCGCGGATTCTCGGCCACTGTCTGGTAGAAGTCGCGGACCACGTCCACCGCGGTCGGCGCCGGGGTCGGCGCCAGCGCCCGCGGGCTGACGGCCACGCTCGTCGAGATGGCCGCCGGTGCCGAGGCGGAGGTCGGGCCGGCGATCATCGGCGCGGCCTGGGCGGTCTTGCCGGCCACCTCGGTGGCCAGCACGTCCGGCAGCAGGGCGCCCGTCCCGGACAGCGCCTGCGGCCGCGGCGCGGGCATCAGCGCCGCCCGGGCCGGCCGGGTGTCATTGGTGATCATGGACGCCGCCGTGATGGTGCCGGCCAGCGTGATCGCCCCGACCAGCACGCCCAACAGCTTCAGCGCGGCGCTGGTGCGCGGCTCGCCGTCGTCGGGCAGACCCTTGCCGCCGAGCAGATCGCCGAGCAGGCCGTCGGTGGCGGCCTCGTCCGGGGACATGATGCGCACCGAGCCCGGCTGCCGCCGGATCAGGTCGGCCACGCTGACCGAACCGCCGCGGCTGTGCCGCCTGCCGCCAGCAGGGCGCTCCACAGGCGTCTCCTCGTAGGAACCGATGCCGAGATGGGACAGGTGCACTCGTACCGGCCTCGACCCGGTACGGGCCAGTTCTGGCGCAGAGTTCACCGCTTCGGGAGGGTCGTGGCTAGACACCTTCACTCGAAGGAATGAACCGAGGCGGTAGCGGTTTTCATTCCGTCAGCCGCCGACCGGGGTGTCCTCGCTGATCAGTGGCAACGTGCCCGGGGTGAAGGCCAGCACGTGCTGCTCCGAGTTGGTGCTGCCGTCCTTGCGGGTGACCAGCACCGTGTTGATGGTGATGCCCTTGCCCGGGTCGATGGTGATGCCCTGCACCTGCACCGAGGCCACGTCCTGGTAGCGCTGCTGCAGCGCCGCCTCGCCGTTCGCCTTGAGCGCGCCCGAGGTCAACTGGTAGGCCTCGCCGACGTTGGAGGTCACCGCGGCGAAGAAGTGCTGGGTCTGCTGGGCGATCTTGCCCGGGTCGACGACCGGACTGGTCGCGCCGGTCACGGTCGTGATCGTCGGCTGCGGGGTGGTGTGCGTCGGGCCGCCGTGCGGACCCGAGGTCGCGGTCGGCGAGCCGCCGCCGGCCGCCGGCGTCAAGGCCGGGGACGTGCCGGTGGCCGCGACCTCGCTCGGCGCCCCCGGCGGCAGCAACCGTGTCGGCACGTCCGTGGTCGTCGGCAGCGGCACCTGGAACGGATTGCCCGGGAACGACTCGATCTGCGTGCGCATCCGGGACGGGCCGACCAGCAGCGTGCCCACCACCACCAGGGCGATCAGCGCCGCGGCCGAGGAACCCACCGTGAACCACGCCGCCCGGCGCCAGGTGCGCGGCGGCGTGACCGAGGCCGGCACCGTGCCTATGTCGAACTTGCGCAGCCCGACCGGATCCGTGTCCAGCACCGGGTCGATGTCGATGGGCGGCACCGCCGGCAGCGGGATCGTCGGCTCGTCGCTCGGGCGCACCAGCACCGGCTTGGCGTGGGCCGAACGCAGGCCGATACGGGACGCCAGGGGCGGCGGCACGGACGACAGCCGCCGGTGACGCCCGTGATCCGCCCGCTCCGCCTCGCCGCTCATGCTTCTAAGACCCTCCCGGGTGCCCCACCTGACGCGGAATTCCGATCTGGACCGCTCCAGTGGGGCATCACCCGTCAGAAGACCTCAGGGTAGGGCGTGCGGGCGGGCCGAGCGGCCCTGGTCCCACTCGCGCGCCGGGTTACACCCGGTCGAGTGAGAGTGGTGACTACTGGTCGCTTCCGCTGCCCAGCTGCTTGCGGGCGTCCTGCAGCCCACGCAGCGCCGTGCCGCCCGCGCCGACCGCCACGATGATGGCGATGATCTCGAAGAACACGTTGCCGGTGGCCATCAGCAGCGCCAGCAGCGACGCCACCGTGGTGATGCCGGCCTGCGGCCAGCGCGACCGCACCCACTGGGCGATCGGCGCGCCGCCCGCCCGGCGGCTGGCCGCCGACCCGAGCACGAACAGGTATCCGTCGTAGCCGACCGCGGCCACGAGGCTGGCCAGGGCGATGATGACGGCGATGAACTCCATGCCCCCAGTGTGCGCGGTTCTCGGCCGCGCGGCATCGGTGACATCCCTGAACCCCCACCCGGGTCTGTCCGTCTCCAAGACCTGCAAACCCACCGCCTGGCTACTGCCGACCGCCACAAACCCTCGGCGGTTCTCCCGACGTTCGTGGCTGTTGAAGACGACCGGGGTCGGGGTACGTGGGTCTTGGAGACACCCAAACCTTGGTCATCGGCCGAGGGGGCCCCGGCCCAGTCGGAGGAGGATGAGCGCGATCTCGTTGCCCTCCGGGCCGAGCCCGTCCCGGTAGCGGGCCAGGATGTCGATCTCCCGGTTGTGCACGATCTTGGTGCCCCCGTTGGCCATCCGGACCTTGCCGACGATGCCCGACACCTCGGCCCGGCGCTTGATCAGCCGGATGATCTCGGCGTCCAGGTGGTCGATCTCGTCGCGCAGCGAGGGGATGTCCGGGGTGGCGGCGTCGGGAGTGGGCTGGTCGCTGACTGGCGTGCTCACGTTGTGTCCTCCGTGCTGGTTCGAAAGACTCGGACCCGGCACACGAAAGCCCCGGGTCCGAGGACTCCGGGGCTTCTGCGGTGGTCGTTTCGGCGCTACGCGACCACGGGAGCCGGAGTCCGGTTCCCGTAGAAAAACTCGTACTGGCGAGCGCACATGCAAGGAGTCTTACACAGCGGGCGGCGCCGCGTCGACCCGTCGTGGCGGGACTGTCAGTGCGGCCGGGTAGCGTTGGGGGCGATGAGCGCTCTGTTCGATCGGCCCACGAATCCCCCGGCGCGGGCGACCGGTCCGGACGCGTTGCTGGAGGGTCTCAACCCGCAGCAGCGCGACGCGGTCGTGCACGCCGGCTCCCCCCTGCTCGTGGTGGCCGGCGCCGGCTCCGGCAAGACCAAGGTGCTGACCAGCCGCATCGCCTATCTGTTGGCGGCGCACGGCGTGCACCCCGGCGAGATCATGGCCATCACCTTCACCAACAAGGCCGCGGCCGAGATGAAGGAGCGGGTCTCCGGGCTGGTCGGCCGGCGTGCCAACGCGATGTGGGTGTCGACCTTCCACTCCATGTGCGTGCGGCTGCTGCGTCGCGAGGCCAAGACCCTGGGCATGTCGTCCAACTTCACCATCTACGACAGCGACGACTCCCGCCGGCTGGTCACCCTGGTGGCCCGCGACCTGGACCTGGACCCCAAGCGTTATCCGGCGCGCACGCTGGCCGTGCACATCTCCAACCTCAAGAACGAGCTGGTGGACGCCGAGACCGCCAAGGACCGGGCGGCCAACGACCTGGAGCGCCGGGTCGCCGAGGTGTACGAGTCGTACCAGCAGCGGCTGGGGCTGGCCAACGCCATGGACTTCGACGACCTCATCATGCGCTCGGTCGAGCTGCTGCAGCGGTTCCCGGACGTGGCCGAGCACTACCGGCGGCGGTTCCGGCACGTGATGGTCGACGAGTACCAGGACACCAACCACGCGCAGTACACCCTGGTGCGCGAGCTGGTCGGCACCGGCGAGGGTGGCGTCGCCCCGGGCGAGCTGTGCGTGGTCGGCGACGCCGACCAGTCCATCTACGCCTTCCGCGGCGCGACCATCCGCAACATCGTCGAGTTCGAGCGGGACTACCCGCAGGCGCGCACCATTCTGTTGGAGCAGAACTACCGCTCCACGCAGACCATCCTGAGCGCCGCCAACGCCGTCATCGCGCGCAACCCCAACCGCCGGGACAAGCGGCTGTGGACCGACTCCGGGGACGGCGAGAAGATCGTCGGCTACGTCGGCGACAACGAGCACGACGAGGCCGGCTTCGTGGCCGGCGAGATCGACCGGCTGGTCGACGCCGGTGACTACACCAACGGCGACATCGCCGTGTTCTACCGGACCAACAATCAGTCCCGGGTCTTTGAAGAGATCTTCATCCGGCTCGGGCTGCCCTACAAGGTTGTCGGCGGCGTCCGCTTCTACGAGCGGCGCGAGGTCCGGGACGCGCTGGCCTACCTGCGGGTGCTGGCCAATCCCGACGACGCCGTCAGCCTGCGGCGCATTCTCAACGTGCCCAAGCGGGGCATCGGGGATCGGGCCGAGGCCTGCGTGTCCGCGCACGCCGAGCAGCAGCGCATCGGCTTCGCCACCGCGCTGCGGGAGGCCGCCGCCGGCAAGGTCTCGCTGCTCAACCCCCGCTCCCGCAACGCCATTTCCGGCTTTGTCGCGATGCTCGACGAGCTGCACCAGGCCGTGGAGCGCGGGGACGACGTCGGCGACATCCTCGACCAGGTGCTCGACGTCACCGGCTACCGGGCCGAGCTCGAGGCCAGCGACGACCCCCAGGACGCCTCCCGCCTGGACAACCTCACCGAGCTCATCACCGTGGCCCGGGAGTTCACCCAGTTCAACCTGCCCGAGACCGACGAGGACGACCCCGAGCCGGCCAACAGCCTCGATGCCTTCCTGGAGCGGGTGTCGCTGGTCGCCGACTCCGACTCCGTGCCCGACTCCGACGACGGTGTGGTCACGCTGATGACCTTGCACACCGCCAAGGGCCTGGAGTTCCCCGTCGTGTTCTCCACCGGCTGGGAGGACGGCGTCTTCCCGCATTCCCGGGCCCTCGGCGATCCCGCCGAACTGGCCGAGGAACGCCGGCTCGCCTACGTCGGCATCACCCGGGCCCGTGAGCGCCTCTACCTGTCCCGGGCCCTCATCCGGTCCGCCTGGGGTCAGCCCGCCGCCAACCCCGAGTCCCGCTTCCTCGGCGAGATTCCCTCCGACCTCGTCGAGTGGCGTCGCGTCGAGCCCGAGCGCGCTGCCCCCACCGTCACCACCACCTGGGGCCGCCGCTCCTCCTTCGGCGACAGCTCCTCCTCCCGTGGCACCCCCGCCTTCGCCAAGGGCTGGCAGAACGCCCCCTCCCTCGAACTCGAGGTCGGCGACCGCGTCAACCACGACAAGTACGGCCTGGGCACCGTCGTCGCCACCGACGGCTCTGGCCCCCGCGCTACCGCCACCATCGACTTCGGCTCCGCCGGGACCGTCCGCCTCATGCTCATCGGCGGCGTCCCCCTGGTGAAGCTCTGACCACTGCTACACGTGTAGCACTCGCCGCCCCGAGTGATACGGAAAAGGTTTTCTGGTATCGACCGGCTGGGGCGAGTGCTCCGTAAGTATCACTTCATCGAGTGGTGTGATACCTAACTTGCTTTAGGTATCATTGTGATATGGAACTGGGTTTGAGTAGCAGTGCTGGCTGAGGCGTTCAGCGGTCGGCAGCGCGAGCATGTGGTGCGTAGCGAGCGCGGTTACCTGGCCTTCGTGCCGCCCAGGCTGCCACCCGAGGTGGACTTCGACATCGCGCTCGTACGCCGGCTCTCGGCCGCGGACCGGGCGCTCGGTCAGCTCGCGGGGGTCGGTCGCACGCTGCCGAACCCGCACCTGTTGGCGCACATCATGGTCCGGCGCGAGGCGGTGCTGTCCAGCCGTATCGAGGGCACTGAGGCGACGTTGTCCGACCTTGTCCGCTATGAGGTCGCCCCCGCCGCGGCACAGACGGGTGATGTCGCCGAGGTCTACAACTATGTCGCTGCCGTCGAACATGTGCTTGACCCGGACCGGCGACTGCCGTTGAGCCTGTCGCTGCTGCGCGAAGCCCACGAGATTCTGCTGACCGGCGTGCGGGGCGGCTACGCCACGCCCGGTGAGTTCCGGCGCACCCAGAACTGGATCGGGTCGGCGGGATGCGTGCTGGACACGGCGACCTATGTGCCGCCGCCTCCGGAGCGGATGTGGGAGTGCCTCGACGCGTTCGAGAAGCACCTGCATGCCGAGCACGAGTTGCCGCCGTTGGTGACCATCGCGTGTCTGCACTACCAGTTCGAGGCCATCCATCCCTTCATTGACGGCAACGGGCGGGTCGGCCGGCTGCTGGTGGCGCTTCTGCTCGTCGATTGGGGGCTGCTGCCCGCTCCACTGCTCGATCTCTCCGCGTATCTGGAGCCGCGTCGGGACGAGTACTACGCGCGGCTGTTGGCCGTGACGATCGACGGTGACTGGACCGGATGGATCTCCTTTTTTCTCGATGTGGTGGCGAACCAGGCCAGCGACGCCTTGTGCCGCGCGCAGGAGTTGCAGAGCCTGCGCGAGGATTTGCGTGGCCGCGTGACCGGCATCAGGTCGTCAAGCCTGGCCCCGCGCCTGGTCGACGCGCTTTTCGAGACGCCGGCGATGACCATCGGCCGGGCCGCGAAAGTGCTGGACGTGACCCATCGCGCCGCGTCCCTCAACGTAGAGCGGCTGGTCGACGCCGGTGTGCTGACCGAGGTGCCCAGCACCGGCCGGGCCCGGCTGTTCGTCGCTGAGGACGTGCTTCGTGTGCTGTCCAGAGAGGACTAGCGCAGGGCGTGGCGGGCGTACGCGCGGACGTCGGCGTCGGGGTCGGCGAGGGCTTCGGTGAGCACGGTGAGGGCCTCGGCGGAAGCGGGGAGTTGGCCCAGGGCGCGGACGGCGGCGCGGCGGACGTTGGGGTGGGGGTCGGCGACGGCGGACAGCAGTTGGTTGGTGGCGGCGACGGCCGTTGCTGCCTCTCGGACTTGCCACGCCTCGTCGAGTAGGGCGGTGGTGGCGAGGTCGGTGAGGCTGTCGGAGCCGGAGGCGAGGGCGGCGGCGCGGACCAAGGGGTCGGGGTCGGTGGCCAGTGGCATGAGGGCGGCCTTGGCTGGGTCATCGGCGATGGAACCCAGGCCTTGCGCCACCGCGATGCGGACTTCACGGGAGGAGTCGGCGGCGGCGGAAGCTAGTGGGGTGGAGGCGGAGCGGGAGACGAGGCCGTGGACGGCCTCGATGCGGACCTCGGGCTCGGTGTCGGTGAGGGCGTCGGCGAAGGTGGGCTGGGAGCCCAGGCGAAGAGAGCGCAAGAGGTAGAGCGCGGTGGCGCGGACGGCGGGTTCGGCGTTGTGGGTGGCGCGGAGCAGGCGCGGGGCCAGTTGCTCGGCGGCTTCCACAACCTCCACCAGCTCTCGCAAGCCCGCGGCGGCGGCGTGGCGGACGGTGGGGGCGGGGTCGTCGAAGGCCTCCGCCAAAGCCAGGGCGAAGCCGGAGGGGGTGGTCTCGGTCAGGGTGGTGACGGCGGTGACGCGGACTTCCTCGATGGGGCTGGCGAGGTAGGGGCGGAGGTCGGCCAGGGAGGGGGAGGCGTCGGCCAGGGCTAGCAGCGCTACGAGGTCGGAGGAAGCGGCAGCGGAGCGGGAAGCCTTGGGGGAAGCGGAGTTCAGCGTCAAGGACGCGGGGAGGTGGCGGGCGATGAGGGTGGCGGGACCGCCGACAGGGACAGGGAACTCGGGGACGGGGACGAGGTAGGGGGAGACGGGGCGGCGGAGGAACTCCATGGCGCCGTCGGGACCCTTACGCAGATTGAGGTGGGCGAACCAGGAATCGTCGTCGCGGGTGGGGTGGTCGAGGCGGTCGTGGTAGAGGCCCCAACGGGACTCGGTGCGGACGAGGGAGGACCGGGCGGCCATCTCGGCGCAGTCGCGGATGAAGGTGACCTCGGCGCAGCGCATGAGCTCATGAGGGGTGCGAGCGCCCATGGCGGCGATCTCGGTGCGCATGCGGGAGAAGTGTTCGATGGCGATCTCAAGACGGTTGGAGCTCTTGGGCGGGGCGACGTAGTCGTTGACGAGACGGCGAAGCTTGTACTCGACCTGAGGCTGGGGCGGACCGTCCGGATTGGACAGTGGACGGTAGATGAGCTCGTGGGCGGCGGAGATCTGGTCCTCGGGCAGCGGAACGAGAGGAACCTCCCGCGAGGCGGCGCGGGTGCCGGCGAGGTCGCCGAAGACGAAGGCGCCGATCATGTAGTTGTGCGGCACGCAGGCGAGGTCGCCGGCGGCGTAGAGGCCGGGGACGGTGGTCTGACCGTGCTCGTCGACCCAGACACCGGAGGCGGAATGGCCGCCGCACAGGCCGATCTCGGAGATGTGCATCTCGACGTCGTGCGTGCGGTAGTCGTGGCCCCGACCGGAGTGGAAGGTGCCGCGGGTGGGCCGTTCGGTGGTGTGCAGGATGCCTTCCAGTGCCCGCACGGACTCCTCGGGCAGGTGGGACAGCCGAAGGTAGATGGGACCCCGCTCGGAGTGGATCTCCCGCGCCACCTCGGCCATCATCTGGCCGGACCAGTAGTCGCAGTCGACGAAGCGGTCACCGGCGGCGTTGGCCTGGTAGCCGCCGAAGGGATTGGCGACGTAGGCGCAGGCGGGGCCGTTGTAGTCCTTGATCAACGGGTTGATCTGGAAGCACTCGATCCCGGACAGCTCGGCCCCGGCGTGGTAGGCCATGGAGTAGCCGTCACCGGCGTTGGTGGGATTCTCGTACGTGCCATAGAGATAACCGCTGGCCGGTAGGCCCAACCGTCCACAGGGGCCGGTCGCGAGCACAACAGCCTTGGCTGACACAGTGACGAAGTCGCCGGAGCGGGTGTCGAAGCCGACGGCCCCGACGGCCCGGCCGTCAGAGGTGAGCACGCGAACCGGCATGACGCGGTTGGTGATCGTTACCAGCGCACGCATCCGCCGCTCACGCAGCACCCGGTACAGGACCTTCTTGACGTCCTTGCCCTCGGGCATCGGCAACACGTAGCTGCCGGACCGGTGCACCCGCCGCACGGCGTACTCGCCGTAGGAGTCCTTCTCGAACTTGACGCCGTAGCCCTCCAGCCGCCGCACCATGTCGTAGCCGCGGGTGGCGGTCTGCATGATGGTGCGCTGATTGACGATCCCGTCGTTGGCCCGGGTGATCTCGGCGACGTAGTCCTCGGGAGTGGCCTTGCCCGGGATCACGGCGTTGTTGACGCCGTCCATGCCCATGGCCAGCGCCCCGGAGTGCCGCACGTGGGCCTTTTCCAGCAGCAGCACGGAAGCGCCCTGCTCGGCGGCGGAGATGGCGGCCATGGTGCCGGCGGTGCCGCCGCCGATCACCAGCACGTCACAGCTCAGCTCACGGCGTTCGGTCACGACTTGCTCCCCAGGGCGGCCAGGATCTCGGCGCGGGCGGCGGAGTTGTCGCTGTCGCCGCGCGGACAAGGAACATCCACAATGGACATGACGCGGGTGGGCCGGCCGCCGAGCACGGCGACCCGGTCGCCGAGGAACACGGCCTCGTCGACGTCGTGGGTGACAAAAACGATGGTGGTCGGCTGCTGCGACCAGACGTCGACCAGCAGCAGTTGCATGGCCCGCCGGGTCTGGGTGTCCAGTGCGCCAAAGGGTTCGTCGGCGAGGATCACCCGTGGCCCGCTGGCCAGAGTCCGGGCCAGCTGCACCCGCTGCCGCATGCCGCCGGACAGCTCCCGCGGCAGGTGATCGGCGTAGCCGTCCAGGCCGACCCGGCCGATCCAGGAAAGTGCCTGTGAGCGGCGGGAATCCCGGGGCACGCCGCGAATCGCCAGCGGCAGCTCGACGTTGCGCCGAACGGTGCGCCACGGCAGCAGCCCGTCCTCCTGGAACACCAGGGCGCGCTCGGCCGAGGTTCGGGCGATCGGCCGGCCGTCCAGGGTGATCGTGCCGCCGGCAGGCCGGTGCAGGCCGGCCAGGGTGCGCAGCACGGTCGACTTGCCGCAACCGGAGCCGCCGACCAGCACCAGGATCTCGCCGGCTTCGATCTTGAGGTCGATTCCTTGCAGCACCGGGGTTTCCCGGTAGCCGACGGACAGATCATCGATCAGCATCATCGCGCGACCTCCGCTTCCCGCGGCAGCCAGCGGGTGACCCGCCGGCCGACCAGTTCCACCGCCGCCGCGCTGCCGAAGCCGAGCAGCCCGATGGTCAGCATGCCGACGATCACGCCGGGATAGTCCACCACCGTGTAGGCCTGCCAGGTCCGGTAGCCGACGCCGTACTGGCCGGAGATCATCTCGGCGGATATCACGCAGATCCAGGCGACGCCCATGCCGACCGACAACCCGGAGAAGACACCGGGCAGCGCCCCCGGCAGGACCACGTTCCAGAGCACCCGCCGGCCGTTGCCGCCCATGGTGCGCACGGCCTCCTCCCACACCACCGGCAGCGCGGTGACGGCGTGCCGGGTGGACACCAGGATCGGGAAGAACGCGGCCAGAAAGGTGATGAACACGATGCCTTGTTCGTTGCTGGGGAACAGAAGGATGGCGATCGGCACCATGGCGATGGCCGGGATCGGACGCAGCACCTCCAGCGGCGGCGACACCAGGTCGCCGGCCAATGCCGACCGGCCGACGGCGACGCCGATGGCCACGCCGGCCAGCGCCGCGAGCGCGAAGCCGATCAGGATCCGGGCCAGGCTGTCGCCCAGATCCTGGTAGTACAAGGAGGTCTGCAACTGGTAGCCGAGATCCCGGGCCACGTCCACGACCGTCGGCAGCCGGTCGAAGTGCAGCCAGAAGTCCACGTGCAGACTGGTCAGCAGTTGCCATAACAGCAGGGCGGCGACCAGGGAACCGCCGCGCAGCAGGTGTTTTCTCATGCCAGCCTCAGTGCGGTGGGGTAGTCGACGATTCGGGAGCCGGGATGCGAACTGACGTAGGACCGGGCCTCGGACTCGACGTCGAACGGATGAAGTCCGTTGCCATACACCCAATACGACTTGTCGGCGAACCAGCGTGTGCCGGTGTCGGCGTCATCCACGTAGGCGGCGCGGACCTGCTTGCCGCTGTCACGGACCAACCGCAGCAAGGCATCCGGCGACGGCGCGGTGACAGTGGCCGAGGCGCCGGCGAACCACACCTCGCCGGCGTTGGACGGCCGGTGCACCTCGGAAACCGGCAACGCGGACAGCGGCTTGGTGTCCACGAAGGAGGACAGATCGAGCCCCTTGATGCCGCCGATCGAACGCAGGTAGGGAATGTCCTTCTGTAGTGCTGACAGGAGATCCGGCCGTAGGGTGGGATCGAAGGTGACCAGACCGTTGGGCCCGTTGTAGAGGTACACGACCTCCGGTGCGAGCCCGGTCGCGGCGGCGACCTTCCACGCCGCCTCCATGGGATGTGCGTTCAAGAACGCCGTGGCGTCCAACTGGGCCTGTAGAAACGCCTGCACCACATCGGGATCCGCCGCGGCGAACTTCTGCCGCACCACAACTCCGTGCCAGGTCGGCAGATTCAGCGCGGCCCCGTCGTACAGCAGCCGCGCCTGGCCGGCGAACACCAGCTGCCCCGGCCACGCCACGAACTGCCCCAGCGCGTCCACCGCCCCGGCCCGCAGCGCCGACGCCCCGACCGCCGGATCCTGGTTGACCATCTGCACGTCGCTGTCGGGATCGATGCCCAAGGCCGAAAGGGCTCGCACTGTCGTGCCGTTGCCGGCCGACCCGATGCTGGACGAGATCCGTTTGCCGCGCAGGTCGGACAACGACCTGGCCGGCGACGACGGCGGGACGACGACCATGTTCAGGGCCCCGCGCAGGTTGTAGCCGGTGGCCGAGATCAACGCGGTCCGCCCGTCGCCGAACTCCTGGGTCCGGGAGGCGTTGATCAAAAGCGGAAAATCGCCCATGGAGCCGATGTCGATCTTCCCGGCGACCATCTGGGCGGTGATCGGCGCGCCGGTGGAGTAGTCCTGCCAGTCGACCCGGTACGTCTTGCCGGTTCGACGACCGAGGGCGGCCAGCCGCTGCTCCAGATAGCCCTGGGCCCGCAGCAGCGTCCCGGCGGTGACGGTGTTGATGGTCTTGGACTGGTAGCCGACGACCACCGTGACCACGTTCGACGTCGCCCCGGAAGCCGCCGAGCAGCCGGTGAGAAGAGCCAGCAGCAGCGCCGGCCAGGCCCGTCTCATCGGATCAGGTACGGCATGTTGACGGTGACCGCGCCGGTGGGGCAGCGCGCCGCGCACGGGCCGCAGTACCAGCACTCGTCCACATGCATGTAGGCCACGTCGGTCTCCGGGTCGATGGCCAGCGAGTCCAGCGGGCACACGTCGACGCAGAGTCGGCAACCTTTCACGCACAGTGACTCATCGATCACGACCGGGACGTCCACCCGGTTGGGCACCAAAGCCATCGGAAACAGCCCCTCTATCGGTCCAGGACGGCGCGCATGGTGAGCCGGTCCCCGCGGAACCGGATGAACTCCAGATCGACCGGGCGGCCGTCGGCCAGCCGGGTCAGCCGCTCCACGAGCAACAGCGCCCCGCCGCGCGGCAGGTCCAGCACGGCGGCCACGTGCGGGTCGGCGTTGACGGCCTCCATGCCGATCTCGGCCCGGCCCAGCGGCTGTCCGCAGATGCGCTCCAGCAGCGTGAAGACGTCGTTGTGGACGAGGTCCTCGGCCAGCAGCGGCTCGCCCACGTCGGCCGGCAGATAGGTGAGGTCCAGCGACAGCGGCAGGCCGTTGAGCCGGCGCAGCCGCTCGACGCAAACGATTGCGGCCCCGGCCTTCAGACCCAGCCGGTCGGCGATCACGCCGGTGGCGGCCAGCACTCCCGAGGTCCGCACCTCGTTGCTGACCTCGCCGTGCTCGTGCAGCGTCTCGGCCAGCCCCATCAGCCGGTTCAGCCCGTGCGGGTACTTGCGGGCCACCACCACCGTGCCGATGCCCGGCGACCGCTCGATCAGCCCGTCGGCCCGCAGCAGCTCCAGCGCCTCCCGCACGGCGTTGCGGGTGGCGTCGAACTCCCGGCCGAGAAGTCGCTCGTCGGGCAGCACGCCGTCCGTGAAGTCGCCGTCGAGCACCTGCCGGCGCAGCGCGTCGGCGATCTGCCTCGCCCGGTCCGCCCGGGGCCGTCGCGGTTGCGGGTCCATGGCGACGAACGGTCCGGACGAGCCATTTCCGCGCGATGACGGCCATGTTTCCCCGGTGTTACGCCACCTGGTCAGGGCCCCTGGCCCAGCGCGAAGGCCGGTTTCGCCACCGAGGCCCCACGGACCCCGGTTCAGATGCTGGGATTTTCCTGTCGGGGTCCGAGGCAATGGCGCGTACACGCCGATTCGGCCGCTGACAAGGGGGCATCGGGCAGCTCTTCATGGCATGGAGTCACCGTGAAGAGTTCGAGAAGTGGGGCCGGACACACTCGGCTACAGGAGGGATCACGGGGGTTATCCCAAGGAGGAGCAACGGTGGAGCGAGTTCGGGTAGGGGTCCATGCGGGCGACCCGATCACCCTGGCCGGGGTGGCCAGTCACCTGCGCGCACGTCCCGAGTTCCAGCTGGTGGGGGAGCGCCAGTTCGGAGAGGCGGCCGTGCTCGTGGTGTGCGCCGACGTCGTCACGTCGGAGGTGATGTCGGCGCTGCGGAGGTTCACCGAGAATTCCGCGGCCCGGTGCGTGCTGGTGACCAACGAGCTGCGCCAGGCCGATCTGCTCGCCGCTGTGGAGTGTCGGGTGGTGAGTGTGCTGCCGCGGGCGGACGCCACGGGCGACCGTCTGGCCAGCGCGGTGGTCGCCGCGGCGAGGGGCCGCGGCGACCTCCCGCCGGACCTGCTGGGCGAGCTGCTCTCGCAGGTGGAGCGGTTGCAGCGGGACGTGCTCGGCCCGCGCGGCCTGACCACGTCGGGGCTGGCCCCGCGCGAGGTGGACGTGCTGCGGCTGATGGCCGAGGGCTGGGACACCGCGGAGATCGCGGAGAAGCTGTCCTACTCGGAGCGCACCGTGAAGAATGTCGTGTATGCGGTGATGAGCCGGCTCGGCCTGCGCAACCGTCCGCACGCGGTCGCCTACGCCCTGCGAGCTGGGGTTATCTAGGGGCGCGGCTTGGGCCGATCGTGGGCACCTGATCACGATGTTTGGCCCTCGGCCGGTGCGGCGGCCACAATCGCACCGTGCCGAGTACCTCGACCACGAGCGAGCCCCTGCGGTTCACCCTGCTCGGACCGGTCCGGGTGTGGCGTGGTGAGCGTGAGCTGACCCTGGGGCCACCGCAGCGCAAGGCCATCCTGGCGACCCTGCTGTTGCGGGCCGACCAGGTGGTCACGGCGTCCGAACTGGTCGACGCGGTCTGGGGCGACACGGCCCCGGCGAGTGTGCATGGGGTCGTGCAGACGCACGTGTCGATGCTCAGGAGCGTGCTGGAACCGGAGCGGCCCCGCCGCGGCCAGGCCAGCGTGCTGCGCTCGGTCGGCAACGGCTACTCGCTGGCCGTCGGCGCCGCCGGCTACGACCTGCGTGAGTTCGAGAAGACGCTGGAGCAGGCCCGGCAGCACCGCGAGGAGGGCAACGCCCGAGACGCGGTCGAGTGGTACGCCAAGGCGCTGGCCATGTGGCAGGGCGAGCCGCTGTCGGCCATCCCGGGCCCGGGCGCGGTCATCGAGCGGGCCCGGCTGGGCGAGATCCTGCTGGGGGTGCAGGAGGAGCGCCTGGAGCTGATGGTGGCGCTGGGCCGGCACACCGCCGCCGTGACCGAGTTAGCCGCGCTGACCTCGGCCTACCCGGTCCGCGAACGTTTGCGGGCGCTGCACATGAAGGCGCTTTCCCGCTCCGGCCGCCGGGCCGACGCGCTCCAGGTCTACACCGACACCCGCCGGGTGATGGTGGACGAGCTGGGCATCGAGCCCGGCTCCGAGCTGCGGGACCTGCACCACCGACTGCTGGCCGTGGACGAGCCGCCGCCGGCGCCGCAGGCCCAGCCGACCGCGCCACCGCCGCCGGTGCAGCCGAGCCGGCGGCCGATCGTGCCCTTCATGGACGAGCCGCTGCCGGCCCCCGTGTCGCCCGCGCAGCTGCCGGCCGACGTCGCCGACTTCACGGGCCGCACCGCGCTCGTGAAGAGGCTCACGGCGATGCTGACGCCGCGTACGCACCGCACCGCGCCGCCACGGGCGTTGGTGGCCGGCATCGGCGGCGTGGGGAAGACGGCGCTGGCCGTGCACGCGGCGCACCAGGTGCGCCAGCACTACCCCGACGGCCAGCTCTACGTGGACCTGCGCGGCGCCGGCCCGGACGCCGCCGACCCGCTCAACGTGCTCAGCGCGTTCCTGCGCGCCTTCGGCGTGTCCCCGAACTCCACGCCGGCCGACCTGGACGAGCGGGCCGCGATGTACCGCTCCGTGCTGGCCTCGCGACGTGTGCTGGTGGTGCTGGACGACGCCGCCGACGCGGCCCAGATCCAGCCGCTGCTGCCCGGCTCGGCGACCTGTGCGGTGCTGGTCACCAGCCGCCGCCGGCTGCCCGAGATGCAGTGGGACGAGCAGGCCGAGCTGGAGGGCATGTCCCGTGAAGAGGCCCTGACCCTGTTCACCCGCACCATCGGCGCGGAGCGCTCGGGCAAGGAACCCGAGGCCGTGGCCGAGGTGGTGGACGCCTGCGGCCGGCTGCCGCTGGCCCTGCGCATCACCGCGGCCAAGCTGGTCGACCGCCCCCAGTGGACGGTCCGCTCGCTGGCCGACAAGCTCGCCAGGGAGAGGGGACGGCTGTCGGAGTTACGGGTGGGCAGCCTCGAGGTCGAGGCCACGTTTCACCTGGGCTACGGACAGCTCGACGCCGCCTCGGCCCGCACCTTCCGGCTGATGTCGCTGCCGGATGGCCCCGGCCTGTCGCTGCCGGCGGCCGCCGCACTGGTCGGCGAGCCCGAGCCGAGCGCGGAGCCGGTGGTGGAGCACTTGGTGGACCTGAACATGGTGGCCAGCCCCGCCCCCGAGCGCTACGCGTACCACGACCTGCTGCGGCTGTTCGCCCGGCAGCGGGCCGCGCAGAGCGACAGCAAGCAGGACCGGATCGACGCCATGGTCCGGCTCGGCGACCACTACCTGGGCACCGCGGCCGTCGCGGGCTGGCTGATCCAGGCCCCGTCGTGGTCGCGGGAGCGGTTCTGGCAGCGGCCCTACCTCGGCGGCGTCGACCTGCCCGACCTGAAGTCCGCCTTCGCCTGGTTCGACGACCAGCAGCCGGCGTTGCTGGCCTCGGCCCGGCAGTTCCTCACCGACCCGGACCTGCCGTCGGACTACGTCGTCGACCTGATCACGTTCCTGGAGCTGTTCCTGGCCAACGGCACGCACTTCGGCGAGATCGGGCAGATCGGCGAGCTGGCCGTGCGGGACGCGGAGCGGACCGGCGACGCGCGGGTGGAGGCCTGGGGTCGACGTAAAGTCGGCGAGGCGCACCTGCGGCGGTTCGAGTACCCGGCCGCGCAGGACCAGCTGACCAGGTCGATCGCCGCGGCCGAAAAGGCCGGCGACACCGGCGCGCTGGCCACGGCGATGGATCTGTTGGGCAGCGTGGAGTTCCGGATGGGCAACCCCGAGCAGTCCTTGGCCCATCTGGAGCAGGCCCTTGCGGTGGCTCACGACGCCGGCGACGTGGTGCGCGAGGCATACGTGCTGGGCACGATCGGCCGCACCCAGTCCGAACGCGGCGAGTTCGAGCTGGCCGTGGCTGCCTGCGAGCAGAGCCGTGGGCTGCACGAGCAGCTGGGCAACGAGACCGGCCTGGCCCGCACGCTGTTCATGATGGGCCTGGTCTACCAGCGGTTCCGCCGGCTGGTGGAGTCGATCGACCCGCTGGAGGAGTCGCTGGCGGTCTGCCTGGGCATTGGCCAGAACTTCGGCGAGGGCCACAACCTGGTCATGCTGTCCAGGGGCTATCTGGCTGACGGGCGGGCCGAGCAGGCCGCGGCCGCCGCGTCCCGGGCCCGCGAGCTCGGCGAGGCCATCGGCGACGCCCACATGCACGCGATGGCCGTGGCCGAACTGGGCAAAGCCCTGCACGCGCTGGGCAAGCACGAGCTCGGCGACGAGCACCTGCACAGCGCGCAGACCCTGCTGACGGAGTTGAACTCGCCACAGGCCGCGGCGGTTTCTGCCCTCCTGAACAAGAAGTGACGTACCGCAAGCCACCCAATGGGGTGCCAGATTCCTTCGGATGCGGCAGTGTGACGGTGTGCCGATCAGCGACGGGCCCGATGCGGGGGACGAGGTCATCGAGTTCGACTGCCGTCAGGTAGGCCACGCGCTGGTCGTGTGCTCCCCGAACGGGGCCAGCAAAGCGGCGCGGGTGCTGGCCAACGCCCTGCCGGCCGACCCCGACCACACCGTTGTCGTCGCCGACTTCCCGCCTGACTCCGGCCCCGAGGTGTGGACCGCGCTGGTGGCCGCGCTGCGCAAGCGCGGACCGATCCGGCTGGCGGTGTCCCGGGCCGGCAGCGGCGACCTGGGCTCCCCCGCACAGTGGCTGGCCGATCAACTCAAGGTCGAGGTCGTGGCGCCGGACGGGGTGCTGCTGCCGGTGCCCGGCGGCTCCGCCTTCGTGATCGACTCGCACGGCGCCGGCTGCTGGTACCGCTTCCGGCCGGGACATCCGCCGGACCCGATGGGCAGCCGGTTCCCGGCCCCGGAGTGGGAGCCGATGACCCCGGGCAAGCCGTGGGCTTCCGGCCGGGTCGGTGTCGCGGAGCCGATCCCGGCCGGGCTGTGGATGCACGCCATGCCGTCGGTCACCGACGGCCCGAGCCGGGAGCACGCCCGGCCGGTGTTCGCACTGCCGTGTCGGCCCGAGGTGCTGACCATCGTGCTCGGCGGGCCGGACGAGCGGCCGGTGCCGCCGGAGGAGATCCGGGCGCTGCTGACCGCGCTGCCGATGCCGGCGCGGACCAAGGTGCGGATCGCCCCGTACGGCGTCACGCCGCTGGGCACGGCCTACGCCAGCGAGCCGATCGGACAGATCATCGCCGACCTGGTCGGTGAACGGATCGCCGTCTACTCCGGGCTGCCGGTGCTCGGCGCCGACGGTGTCGACGTCGTCGCCTACGACGCGCAGGGACAGCCGTCCTGGCGGCCGTTCACCACCGAGCTGGGCTACTGGCCTCGGACCACGCCCAACGCCATGCCGCCCAGCATCATCGAGCACCGGCCCCCGGTCGGCGGCCTGGTGGCGCTGCGGCCGGGCGTCTACCAGCTCGGCGAGGGCGCGGTGGTGGAGCTGGTCAACAGCGGCCTGTGGATCCGCGACCCGGCGGACCCGCCGCTGGACACCAACGTGCGCACGCTGCCGATGGACCCGCTGTGGGCCCGCATCACGGTCGGCGTGCCGGGTCTGCCGACCTCGCCGGAGCTGTTCGCGGCGGCCACGGAGCTGTACTCCCGCCTGGACCCGGACACCCAGCGGGCCGTCCGGTTCGTGTTCAGCGACGCCTCGCAGCTGGTGGAGGACAAGCCGGCCGAGCCGGCCCCGTCGCCGCGGCCGCTGGCCGTGGTGGCCTCGGCCAAGACCGTGCCGCCGCCGACCATCGAGGACACCGACGTCGAGCTGGAGCCGGTGACCGATGTCGAGCTGGAGCCCTTGGTCGACGAGCCCGAGCCCGAACCCGAGGTCGAGCCCGAGGACGACGACTTCGCGCACGGCAAGCACTCCGACGACGGGCCGACCGCCATCGTGCCGCAGCATCTCGTGCAGTCGGCCGTGCCGCGCGAAGAGGAGCCGCCGGCGGAGGAGACGACCGCGGTCATCGAGGAGCACTTCGTCGATGAGGAGCGCTTCGAGGAGGTCGACCCGGACGTCGATCTGGGTGCGCCGGAGCCGGTGCCCGAGCCGGAACCCGAGCCCGAGCCGGAACCGGAGCCGATCTGGCACCAGCGCAGCACCCAGGCCGAGCGGGACTGGGTGCGGCACACGCTGGGCGAGAACTACGAGGGGCACGCGGCCGCGGTGCTCCGGCTGATCGCCAAGCACCCCGGCCTGCGCACCCCCGAGGACGCCACGCTGGAGGCGGTGGTCACCGATCTCGTCGCGGCGCAGATGTACCTGATGGCCAGCGAGCAGATGGTCAACTCGGCCCTGCGCGCCGGCGAACTGGGGCAGCTCATGCCGTTCGTCCGCTGCGTGGTCTCCGGGCTGCGGCGGATGCCCCCGTTCGAGGGCGCGGTGCTCTGCTACGGCAAGGAGACCCTGGACATCGGGGATGTCTTCACGGAGAAGGCTTTCCTCAACACAGCGTCCCAATTGGACACTGAGCTGCCCGGCCCGGTGGAGTACGTGGTGTGGTCGGTGAACGGCCGCAAGGTGGACGGCATCGGCGACGCCGTCGACCGCGTGGTTTTCCTGCCGGACACCAGATTCCGGGTCGTGTACGCCAGCAAGACCCGGCTGCTGCTGGTCGAGGACGACGTCGCCGAGCAGTCGCTTGGCCGGCTGGAGCGCGCGGTCGCGGACCGGGAGAGTATGTCCACAGTGGAGTATCCCGGCGTCCAGTCGCTGGAGTGGCCGCTAGGCTTCGGCGCGTAGCTTGGCGAAGTTCTTGAACGCCTGGGCGGCGCTCTCCCGGCCGATCTTGGCGTTCTCGCACATCTGCCGCTCGTAGTCGGCCAGCGCCGGGATCTTCTCGCGTCGGCCGTCGCGGACGGCGATCAGCTTGTCCGCCAACAGCTCCGCGTCGACCATGGCCAGGTTGGCGCCGAGGCCGCCGGGCGGCGCCGGGTGTCCGGAGTCGCCGAGCAGCGTGACGGCGCGGGTCGGCCAGGGCTCGATCGGGTCGCCCTCCTTGATCGGTGAGACGCCGCTGTTGTTGACGTCGGCCTGGGCGATCAGCGCCCTGAGGTCCGGGTGCCAGTCGTGCATGAGGTCCAGAACCGGCTGCAGGTCAAGGGTTTTCGGTGCGCCCGGCAGCATCAGCACCCAGCGGATGTAGCTCGGGGTGTCCGGCAGTGTGACGTCCGGGGCGAGCTCGGCGGCCGCCTCCACCGGCGGGCGCTGGAACTTCATCCGACCCAGCATCAGCTGCACGTTCTTGGTGCTGACCATCGTGCTCCAGCCCGGAATGATGTGCTCGAAGCCGGCCAGCTCGGTGCGGCCGATCGCGCCGTAGACCGGGAGATCGTGCACGCCGATCTGCGGCAGCAGCTGCCGGCGGACGGTGGAACCCATGCCGTCCGCCCCGACCAGCACGTCGGCGTCCACGGTGCTGCCGTCGGCGAAGTGCGCGCGGACGGCGCCATCGGCCAGTTCCTCGTAGCGGTCCAGCTTCAGGTCGAAGCGCAGCCGCTCGCCGAGGCCGGTGATCAGTAGATGGCGCAGCACGTTCCGGTCGAACATGCGGCCCTCGTTGTCGATCTGCCCCTGCTCGCCGAGCACGCTGAGCTGGGCGTCGACCAGCCGCCCGGGCTGTTCGATCAGGCCGCTGACCGCGTCCAGCAGCGGGTGCAGGCGAGCCGGTACCGCGCCCTCCAGCGCCTTCAGGCCGGGTCCGCCGAAGCCGATGCGGTAGCCCTGGAACCGCGCCTCGACGGCGCTGTCCCGCTCGTACACGTCGACGTCGATGTCGGCCTTGACCAGGCGCTGGGCCAGCGCCAGGCCTCCGAGTCCGGCGCCGATGACCACAATCTTCATGACAGGTCCCCCTCGAACCAGTGTGAACTAAGTTCACGTGAACTTAGTTCACATCGCTCGGGGTGGCAAGCTGTGCCCCGTGACATCGCGACGGGACGAGGTGCTGGCGGCCGCGCTGGACCTGCTGGACGAGGTGGGCCTGGACGCGCTGACCACGCGCAAGCTGGCCGAGAAGCTCGGCGTGCAGCCCGGCGCGCTCTACCGGCACTTCGACAGCAAGCGCTCGCTGCTCAACGCCATGGTCGCCCGGCTGACCCTCGACGGCGACACCGTCGGCGAGCTGCCCGAGAACTGGGCCGATCTGCTCCGCTACGCCGCTGTGGGCGCCCGGGCCACCATGCTGACCCGGCGCGACGGGGCCCGTCTGATGGCCACCTACCTGGTGCCGGCCGACGAGACCGCGCAGCTGCTCTGGCGCCGCCTGATCGACAGTCTCGTCGCCGGCGGCATCCCGGAGTCCGACGCGATGGTCGCCGTGGACACGGTTTTCGCCTACGTCAACGGATTCGCCATCGAAGAGCAGGCGCGCGACGGCTTCCCGGCCGCGCCGGCGCAGAGAGCCTGGCGGGACAAGACTTTCCAGGCCGGCCTCGACCTGATCATCGCCGGCGTCACAGCCAGCCGGAACTGACCGAGGACGTACGGCGCACCGCCGCCACCACCGCCTGCCACGGCGGCAGCGGCCGCCCCGGCATCGGCCGGTTGATCCACCGTGCGGTTTCGAGATTTTCCGCGCAGGGCAAGGCGATCAGCGATCCCATCGGAAACAGTCCGACCCCCAGCCGGACCAGGTCCGCGAGCACCGCGTTCGAGGTCGAGGTGGCCGGCCCGGTCAGGAAGATCCAGCGCTCCGGCGTGCCCCGATAGGCCAACACCGGCCCGGCCAGCATCGCCATCGACAGCATCGAGTTGACCTCGGCGCCCAACCCGGCCCGCATCCCGATCGCCTCGATCGGATCTCCCACGGTCAACACCGGCGCCGACCAGTCGAGCACTGTCATGGGGATGTGTCCTTCCGCCGAGGCGGTACGAGGGCCGGGCAGCACGGTGGGGGGCGTGGAGGAGTCGCACCACCCGGCCGTCGTACCGGCGGTGGATTGCCACCGCCCGACAACCACGACGCTCATGGGCCCCAACAGGTTCAGACCCACTTCTCGGCGAGTCCCGCTCTGGGGCAACTGAATGTCGAGTGCCGGAACTCGACACATGGTTGTCTGAGAGCGGGACTCGCGGGGTCAGGCCGCCAGCAATGCTGCTATCTCGTCCGCTCGCGGATCGCCCAGCTGGGTGAAGATGGTGGCGGCGGCGAGGAAGGTCTCGCGGGCTTGGGAGAGGTCGCCGATGGCTCGCAGGACGGTGCCGGAGGCGTGCAGGGCGGAGGCCTCGCCGTGGCGGTCGCCGAGTTCGCGGAACACCTCGCAGGCCCAGCCGGCGTTGTCCAGCGCCCCGGTGTGGTTGCCCAGATCGAAGTGGATCTTGGCGAGCTCCAGGCGGCCGAACGCCTCGCAGCGGCGGTCACCGAGCTCGTGCACGATGTCCATGGACTTGTGCAGGTGCTCGACGGCCTGCTCGACCTCGCCCCGGTTGCGATGGGTCCGGGCCAACTTGCACAGGGTCATGCCCTCGTACCGCCGGTCGCCGAGTTCGCTGAAGATCTCCAGGGCCTGCCGCAGGTGGCGCAGCGACTCGTCGCCGAGCCGGCTGGCCGCGCCGATGTCGTACAGCAGCGTGGCGGTGCCTTGCTGGTCGCCGAGCCGCTGGGTGATGCGCAGCCCTTCCTGGAAGCAGTCCAGCGCCTCGTCGTATCGATTGCGCCGCCAGTAGGCGTTGCCCAGGCTGCGCAGCGCGAGCGCCTCGATCTCGGGCACGCCCAGCGCCCGCGCGGTGTTCACGGCGACCTGCTGGGTGGCGATCCAGTCCTCCCAGTACGACCGCAGCTCCAGGAAGTACACCAGCGCGGTCGGCAGCTTCCAGCCGGTCTCGTGATCGCCGAGCCGGCCGGCCTCCAGACAGGCGGCGACCAGGTTGACCCGCTCCTGCTCCAGCCAGGCCAGGGCCTGGTGGTACGTGCCGAAGGTGAGCGGCTCGCAGTGTTCGAGCACCGGCTCCAGCGGCACGGGCCGGTTCTGCGGCATCAGCACCCGGTCGGCGGCGGCCGCGGTGTGCAGGCACCAGGACATCAGCCGGCCGTTCGCGGCGGCCTGCTCTGACGGCGGTTCTTCGGCCAGCGCCCGCTCGGCTGCGTACACCCGGAGCAGGTCGTGCAGCCGGTACCGGTCGCGGCCGATCGCCTCCACGAGGTGACAGCTGCTCAGGCCGTCCAGCAGCCGCCGGGTGGCCACCAGCGGCGCGTCGGCCAGCGCGGCGGCGGCCGCGGTGCCGATCTCCGGCCCGGGATGCAGGCCCAGCAGCCGGAAAATCCGGGCCGCCTCGGGCTTGAGCGCGTGATACGACCACGAGAACACCGCCCGCACGGCGGTGGTCTCGTCGTCGGGGGAGGCCAGCACGTCCAGCCGGTCCTGCTCGTGGCACAGGGCGTCGGCCAGGTCGTTCACGGTCATGTGCGGCCGGGCGGCCAGGTTGGCGGCGATGATCCGCAGCGCCAGCGGCAGGTGCCCGCAGCGGTTGGTCAGCGTGGCCAGCGCGTCCGGGCAGCCGGTCAGCCGCTCCGCCCCGACGCTGCGCACCAGCAGCTCGCGGGACTCGCCGGCGGACAGCACACCCAGCGTGATCCGGTACGCCCCGTCCCGGGCGACCAGCCCGCCGAGCCGGTTGCGACTGGTCACCAGCACCATGCAGGTGTGCGAGCCGGGCAGCAGCGAACGCAGCTGGTCGGTGCTCGCGGCGTTGTCCAGCACCACGAGAATGCGCTTTCCGGAGAGCAGGCTGCGGTACATGCTGGCCTGCTCCTCGGCCGCCGACGGCACCTGGTGCGGCTCCACACCGAGCCCGCGCAGCAGTTGGCCGAGCGCGTCGACCGAGGACAGCGGCGACTGGTTGGGATGGAAGCCCCGCAGGTTCACGTACAGCTGGCCGTCCGGGAAGCGCTCGGCGATGTGGTGCGCGAAGTGCACCGCCAGCGCCGTCTTGCCGATGCCCGCTATGCCGTCGATGGCGGCGATCAGCACGCCGCGCTCGGTGTTGTCCAGATGTTGGCGCAGCAGCGCCAGTTCCGTCTCGCGGCCGGTGAAAGTGTTGATGTCGTGGGGAAGTTGGGCCGGCACGACGCGGCCGGCCGGCGTCGGCGCGGGAGCCCGACCGGGCGCTCGGCCGGCCAGCACGGGATCGTTGGCCAGGATCTGCTCGTGCAGCTGGCGCAGCTCCGGCCCGGGCTCGACGCCGAGTTCGGCGGCCAGCAGCCGCCGCGTCTCCGCGTACACCTCTAGGGCCTCGGCCTGCCGCCCACACTGGTACAGGCCGCTCATCAGCAGCCCGCGCAGCTTCTCCCGCAGCGGATGCTCGTGCACCACGCGGGACAGCTCGGCGACCACGTCGGTGGCTCGGCCGGTCTGCAACATGAGAGTGGCTCGGTGCTCGACGGCGCTCAGGTACAGCTCGGCCAGCCGGGTGCGCTCCAGTTCGGAGAACGGCCCGGGAATCCCGGAAAGCGGGGCCCCACGCCACAACGCGATGGCGCTGTCCACGTGCTCAAGGGCGGACTGCGGATCGGTGCCGGTCTGGCGCATAGCGGCCAGGTGCGACTCGAACGCCGTCAGGTCGACCTGGTCCTCGGGCAGCCGCAGCAGGTAGCCGGAGCCGGCGCTGGCCAGCACCTGGGACGGCGCGCGGTGGGTGCGGTCGGGCTCCAGCGCCCGCCGCAGGCCGGCGATGTAGGTGTGCACGCTGCCCTCGGCGCTGGCCGGCGCGTGCTCGCCCCACAGCGAGTCGATCAGCTCGGTGCGCGACACGGCTCGGCCCGCGTTGCTGGCCAGCACGGCCAGCACGGCCCGCTGGCGGGGCGCGCCCAGGTCGATCTCCACGTCCCCGCGCCACGCGCGCACCGGCCCGAGCACTTCGACCCTGATGGCCGAGCCGGGGTCGGTCGGGGGGACGGGCATCTCGCCTCCAGTTCGCGCCACCAGTGTTGCGGTCGGCCGCCCCGGGCGGCCGGTCCCGGAGCGCACAACGCGTCGAACGTGGCAGGTTGTTCCCGCTCGTCGAGGCGTCAACCCGCTCGTCGTATCACACCGGGCCGTCCGGGGGAACGGTTCGATCGTAGTGACCACGCGATCCACACAACTGAAAGCGCTGCCACACAAGGAAAGATGAAGAAGATTCGCACCGCCGAACGCGAGGAAGGGGGCTTTCCTGGCGTTGAACGCCAGGAAAGCCCCCTTCCCATCAAACTCTGAGGCGGCGCTCAGGCAATGCTGGGGTACAACGGGAAACGCTCGGTCAGCGCGACGACGCGGGCCCGCAGCGCGGCCGCGTCGAAATCCGGCGTGAGCGCGTTGGCGATGATGTCGGCGACCTCGCGGAAGGCCTCGTCGTCGAAGCCCCGCGCGGCCAGCGCCGGCGTGCCGATGCGCAGGCCCGAGGTCACCATCGGCGGCCGCGGGTCGAACGGCACCGCGTTGCGGTTGACCGTGATCCCGATGTCGTGCAAGCGGTCCTCGGCCTGTTGCCCGTCCAGTTCGGACTTGCGCAGGTCGACCAGCACCAGGTGGACCTGGGTGCCGCCGGTGAGCACGGTCGCGCCCGCGGCCACCACGTCGTCGCCCAGCAGCCGCTCGGCCAGGATCCGCGCGCCGGTCAGGGTGCGCAGCTGCCGCTCCCGGAACGACTCGCCGGCCGCCACCTTGAACGCCACCGCCTTGGCTGCGATCACGTGCTCCAGCGGACCGCCCTGCTGGCCGGGGAACACCGCCGAGTTGATCTTCTTGGCCAGGTCCTGCTCGCACAGGATCACGCCGCCGCGCGGGCCGCCCAGTGTCTTGTGCGTGGTGGTGGTGACCACGTGGGCGTGCGGCACCGGACTCGGGTGCAGCCCGGCCGCCACCAGCCCGGCGAAGTGGGCCATGTCCACCATCAGGTACGCGCCCACCGAGTCGGCGATCCGCCGGAACTCGGCGAAGTCCAGCTGCCGCGGGTACGCCGACCAGCCGGCGATGATCAGCTTCGGCCGGTGCTCCTGCGCCAGCCGCGCCACCTCGGCCATGTCCACGTGGTAGTCGGACTCACTGACGTGGTAGGCCACGACGTTGTACAGCTTGCCGGAGAAGTTGATCCGCATGCCGTGCGTCAGGTGCCCGCCGTGGGCCAGGTCCAGCCCCAGGATGGTGTCGCCCGGGTTCAGCAGCGCCATCATGGCCGCCGCGTTGGCCTGCGCCCCCGAGTGCGGCTGCACGTTGGCGTGGTCCGCGCCGAACAGCGCCTTGACCCGGTCGATGGCCAGCTGCTCGATCACGTCCACGTGCTCGCAGCCGCCGTAGTAGCGCCGGCCCGGATAGCCCTCGGCGTACTTGTTGGTCAGCACCGACCCCTGGGCCTGCAGCACCGCCAGCGGCGCGAAGTTCTCACTGGCGATCATCTCCAGGGTGCCGCGCTGGCGGGCCAGCTCGGCGTCGACCGCCGCGGCGACCTCCGGGTCCAGCTCGGCCAGCGGGGCGGTCAGCTCGACCGGCGTCACTCGCCCTCCTGGATCAGCGCGGTGTACTCGTCGGAGTCCAGCAGCTCGTCGGCCGGGCCGTCCAGCCGCACGGTGAACAGCCAGCCCTCGCCGAACGGGTCGTTGTTGACCACGGCCGGGTCGTCGGCCACGGCCTGGTTGACGTCCACGACCTCGCCGGTGACCGGCGCGAACAGGTCACTGACCGACTTGGTGGACTCCAGCTCGCCGCACGGCTCGCCGCCGGTGATCGAGGCGCCGGCCTCCGGCAGCTGGACGTAGACGATGTCGCCGAGCTGCTCGGCGGCGTACTCGGTGATGCCGACACGGGCGATGCCGTCGGAGACCGACACCCACTCGTGCTCGGCCGTGTAGCTCAGGTGGTCAGGGACGGTGCTCATGCGCGCAGGCCTCTCAGGAAGAACGACGGTAGAATGGCAGCTCGACGACGTCGACGGGGGTGATCGTGCCCCGGATGTCGACGGCGAGCGCGGAACCGGGCACGGCGCGGTCGGCGTCGACGTAGGCCATCGCCACCGGATGGCCCAGCGTCGGCGACGGCGCGCCGCTGGTGATCTCGCCGATCCTCGCACCGTCGGCCGGATCCACCACCGGGTACCCGTGCCGCGGCGCGCGGCGGCTCTCGGTGACCAGGCCGACCAGCTTGCGCGCGGGCGTCTCGGCCGAGGCCTTGGCCAGCGCCGCGCGGCCGACGAAGTCGTTGGGCTTGTCCAGCTTGACCACCCGGCCCAGGCCCGCCGCGTACGGCGTCAGGGCAGTGCTCAGCTCGTTGCCGTACAGCGGCATGCCGGCCTCCAGGCGCAGCGTGTCGCGGCACGACAGTCCACACGGGAGGACCTCGCCGGCCTGCGCCACCGCCGTCCACACCGCCTCGGCGTCGTCCGGGGCCACGAACAGCTCGAAGCCGTCCTCGCCGGTGTAGCCGGTGCGGGCCAGCAGCGCGGGCCGGCCGGCGACCGTGGTCGGGTAGGAGGCGTAGTACTTGACCGTCGCCAGGTCGGTCGGCGTCAGCGGGGCCAGCAGCGACACCGCGCGCGGGCCCTGCACCGCGATCAGCGCGTACTCGGTGGACGCGTCGCGCACCTCGGTGTCGAAGTCCTCGGCCCGGTCGACTAGCTCGCCCGCCACCAGGGCGGCGTTGCTGGCGTTGGCCACCACCAGGTAGTCCTGCTCGCCGGTGCGGTAGACGATCAGGTCGTCCAGGATGCCGCCGTCGTCGGCGCAGATCATGGTGTAGCGGGCGCGGCCCACGCCGATCGCCGAGGCGTGCCCGACCAGGGCGTAGTCCAGGGCCTGGCCGGCCTGCGGCCCGGACAGCAGGATCTCGCCCATGTGCGTCAGGTCGAACAGGCCCGCGCCGGTGCGCACGGCGGTGTGCTCGGCCACGTCACCGGTGTAGCGCAGCGGCATCTGCCAGCCGGCGAAGTCGGTGAACTTGGCGCCGAGTCGCTCGTGCACGTCGTGCAGCGGCGTACGGCGTGTGTCGGTGCCCATCAGGAGACCCCTCGTGTGGTGGAGTGAGCCTCCCCCTCTGTCATGGGCCTGAGAGTTTCACCGGGCGAGCCGGCTTTCCCCTTGGGCGAGGCGCGATGGGCACGCCTGCTTTTCAGAGTCGCCTGTCCCGAGCGGTAGGGGGGCCTGAGAGATTCCGGGGAGGATTTGCTCCTTCGGCGCCTGCCCGACATCGACAGGTCTCTCCCGCTCGGTCTGAACAGCGAGAATGTACTTGTGGCGGCCACGGTATGAGCTAGTGGCCGCCACGGTCAAGATTCCAGAGTCTTACCCCTTCAGATCACACCCGACCGCATGGCGTACGCGACCGCGTGCGGGCGGTTGCGCAGGCCCAGCCGGTTCATCACCGCGTAGACCACGTTCTTCACGGTGCGCTCCGAGTAGGAGAGCTTGGTGGCGATCTGGGCGGTGTCCCAGCCCTCGGCCATCAGCCGCAGCACGTCGATCTCCCGCGGCGCCAGGCCGGAGGCGGTGAGGCCGTTGGGCCGCAGCACCTCCTTGTGCAGCCGCTCCACCTGCGCGAGCAGCGAACCCAGCAGCGTGGGCGGCATGTCCCCCATACCCCGCTTCGCCGCCAGCACCGCGTGCACCAGGCGCTCGCCGCTGGCCGCCGCCTTGGGCAGCACCGCGACCACGCCGCACTCCACCGCCGCGAGCAGATCCGCGTCGTGGAACCGGTCGGTGACCAGCACGATCTTCACCGGCGTCGCCTCGGCGGTGCGCCGCAGCAACCCCATCACATCAGCGTTGACCGCGTCCGCGCACACCACGAACACCTGGGCCTCGGACAGTCTGCGTTCCGGCACCACCTGGAGCTCAGCCCGCGCCCGCAGGCAGCTGATCGCGCCGGCCAGGGTGATCGGATCGCCCGCGTGGACGGCTACCCACACTCTGTCCATGGTGTCCTCCTCGCTGTGTACCCCCAGGAACACACTCTGCAACGACCTTCTTCAGAGGATCTTCACGACGCCTCCATGTCGTAGAGAAAGTCCTGACCAGCGGTTTTGTCGAAGTCCACTCGAACGGACTACTGGCTCAAGGGAGAAAAGGGCATCCAGACGCCACGATCGGGCACATTCTCGGTCTGTTGGCCCTTGACGTTCCTGGTTGACGGGGGACCGTCTCAAGTAGGCTGCCGGCAGTCCCCCGCGCGAGCAGGAGGAGCCTGTTGGTCGTCGAGGATGCCGCCGCCAGTGTCTCCCGGACCACCGCCGAACGGGCACGACTGCCCGAACTGGCCGATGTTCTCGCCGCCTGTGCCGGCCATCTGTCCGACGAGCTGCTCACCGCCGCCCGGTTCTGGCTGGCCGAGGGCCGCTTCCTGGACGTGGCCCGGGCCGTCTCCTTCGCCGTTGTCCATCTACACGTTCCGGTGACTGCGCAGCACCACCGCACGTTGGTCGACGCACTGGTGACGGGCGGTCACGATCCTGTCGCAGTCCGTGGCGTGGAGCCGGCGCGCTGGCCGCCGGCGCTGCCGTTCACCTTCGTGGACGGCGGCTGGTCCGGCGACGACCGGACGGACGAGGCCGCGGTCGCCGCCGTGGCCGGCTATCCCGGCGTGCACGGCATCTGGCGGGCCTGGCGGATGCCGCTGGACGGCTCGCCCTGGCCGGCCCCCAAGCGGGTCTATCTGGTGCAGGCCGGCGAGCAGGTGGACGTGGTCGCGGTGACCGCCCGGACCCAGCAGTCGCTGGCCGCCGCGGGCGAGCCCGCCCCGCAGGTCGAGGCGTACGCGGTCGGCTCGCGGCTGGCCGCCTACCAGTTGACCGTCCGCCGCAACGGCCTGCTGCTGTGGACCTGTCAGACGACAAATGTGGACCAAATCACATCTTGACGTGCCGCCCTTGTTCCCTCTTGTGCATGTACCAGGAAGAATGGCGGGCGGGGGTACGACCCCGGCCAGACCACGAGTCCGGCCGGGCTGGGGAGGAAGCTGGATGTCCGACGACGGTGTCCGCGGCGCTGTTCTCCGGGTCGCCCTGCTGGGCCCGGTGCGGGGCTGGGCGGGGGACCGCGAGTTGGAGCTGGGCGCGCCGATGCAGCGGGCGCTGTTCGGCCTGCTCGCTCTCAGCCCCAACCGGATGGTCGCCCGGTCGGAGCTGATCACGGCGCTGTGGGGTGAGGCGGCCCCGGCCAGCGCCGAGGGCAGCGTGCACACCTATGTGGCGGGTCTGCGCCGCGCCCTGGAGCCGAACCGGACGCATCGGGCGCCGTCCACGATGCTGGTCAACGCCGGCCCGGGCTACCTGCTCCGGATGGAGCCCGAGGACCTGGACGTCAACCGGCTCAACACCCATCGCGAGCGGTCCCGGCTGCTGCGCGGCGAGGGTCGGCGCGAGCAGGCCGCCGCCGAGCTGGACGCGGCGCTGGCCCTGTTCCGCGGCACCCCCTTCGACGGCCTGTCCTGCCCGTACGTCGAGCAGGAGCGGCCGCGCCTGGCCGAGTTGCGGCTGCTGGTGATCGAGGAGCGGGCCAGCCTGATGCTGGAGCTGGGCCGGCACCACGACCTGGCCGCCGAGCTGCCCGCGCTGGTCCGCGAGCACCCGCTGTGGGAGCGGCTGCGCGGGCTGCTGATGGTCACCCTCTACCGCTGCGGCCGGCAGGCCGACGCGCTGGAGGCCTACCAGGAGGCCCGCCGGGTGCTGGCCGAGGAGTTGGCCATCGAGCCATCCCCGGAGCTGCGCCGGCTGCACGGCAAGATCCTGCGCAACGACCCGGAGCTGGCCGCGCCGCAGCCGGCCCGCCCGGCCGCCGAGCCGGCCGGCGGCCCGGTGCCCGCGCAGCTGCCGCACGACGTGCCCGGCTTCACCGGCCGTGCGGCCGAGATCGCCGAGCTGGACCGGTTCCTGGACGAGACGTCCAACTCGGTGCTGATCTCGGCCATCGACGGTGCCGGCGGCATCGGCAAGACCGCGCTGGCCGTGCACTACGCGCACCGCATCACCGACCGCTTCCCGGACGGGCAGCTCTACGTCAACCTGCGTGGCTTCGACCCCAAGCTGCCGCCGCTGATGCCGGTGGACGCGCTGGGCTCGCTGTTGCGTGGGCTGGGCGTGCCGGCCCGCCAGGTGCCGGCCGACCTCGACGACCAGGCCGGCATGTACCGCAGCATGGTGGCCGGAAAGCGCATTCTGGTCGTATTGGACAACGCGGCCAGCACCGACCAGGTGCGGCCGCTGCTGCCCGGCTCACCGTCCTGCGCGGTGATCGTGACCAGCCGCAACCGGCTGAGCGGGCTGGTGGCCCGGGACGGGGCCCGCCGGATCACCCTGGACGTGCTCAGCACCGACGACTCGGTGCGGCTGATGGCCGGCATGCTCGGCGACAAGCGGGTCGAGGCCGAGCCGCAGGCCGTCACCGAGCTGGTCCGGCTGTGCGGGCACCTGCCGCTGGCGCTGCGCATCGCCGGCGACCGGGCGGCCACCCACCCGCACCTGATGATGTCCGACCTGGCCGGCGACCTGTCCAACGAGCGGGACCGGCTGGACGTGCTCGCCCCCGACGACGACGAGTCGACCGCGGTCCGGGCCGTGTTCTCGTGGTCCTACCACGCGCTCAAGCCCGATTCCGCCCGCGCGTTCCGGCTGCTGGGGCTGCATCCCGGCGCGGAGTTCAGCACGACCGCCGCCGCCGCGCTGACCGGCCTGCCGGTGCCGATGACCCGGCGGCTGCTCACCGACCTGACCGACCGGCACCTGCTCGGCGAGGTGGACCGCGACCGGTACCGGCTGCACGACCTGCTGCGGGTGTACGCCGCCGAGGAGGTCGAGGCGGGCGAGGACGAGCGGGACCGGACGCTGGCCGTGCAGCGCATGGTCGACTGGTACCTCTACACCGCCAGCAACGCCGACAACGGGCTGCGCGGGCAGGCCAACGACATGCCCATCGGCGACCCGCCCCGCGAGTGCGCGCCGCTGCCGTTCGGCGGCTATCTCCAGGCGTTGCAGTGGTTCGACGCCGAGAACGAGAACCTCGCGGCGCTGGACCGGCTGGCCGGCGACACCGGCCGGCACCTGGCCGCGTGGCGGCTGGGCGTGGTGGTGTGGGAGTACCACCGGCTGCGTCGGGACTTCGAGCAGCTCATCACCTATTCCCGGCTGTCGGCCGCCGCCGCGCGGGCCCTGCGGGACCCCATCGGCGAGGCCCTGGCCCAGAGCTGCATCGCCGCCTCCAGCGCGCACCTCGGCCGGCACGCCGACGCGCTGGCCGCGGTCAAGCGGATGCCAGCCGTCGAGTACGGGGCGCAGGACACGCACCGGGAGATGAGCACCCTGTCCAACCTGGCCGAGGCCCACCGGGCCAGCGGCCTGGTAGGCGACGCGCTGGCCCACTACCGCAAGGCCCTGGGGCTGGCCCGCATCGCCGGAAGTCGTTGGCACGAGGGCGATCTGCTGCGCGGGCTGGGCGAGACCTACCTGGAACTGGGCGAGCTCCAGCACGCCCTGGACTGCTGCCGCTCGGCGCTGACGATCTTCCGCCAGCTCGGGGACCTGTACGCGCAGAACAGCGTGCTGCAGAACCTCGGCGGCACGCTGTTGGCGTTGGGCCGGCACGACGAGTCCGTCGGCTCCTTCGCCGACGCGGTGGCGATCGCCCGTCGTATCGGGCACCGGCACGCCGTCGACCAAGGCCTGCAAGGCTTGGCCGCCGCCAAGGCCGAGGCCAGCTAACAGTTTGTGTGTCTCCAAGACCTACAAACCCCGCTGTGGAGGTCTTCAACCGACTCAAACCTCCGCCGGGTTTGGGGTGGTTGAAGACCCTCCAAGGGTGGGTTTGTGGTTCTTGGAGACGCTCAAACTCCGGGTAGTGTCCACTGTGGATCGATCGGCGTTGGCCACGATGGCGTCGTGCACGTACTGGGACAGGCCAGGCATCATGTCGTCGTAGTTCTTGCCACGGCGGTCGTTGACGCGGTAGTGCTCGGCGAGGCCGCGGTGGGTGGCGTGGTCGCAGTCGTGGAACCAGCGGTCGGTGTGCTTTCGGTGCTGCTCGGCCAGATCCATCGCCACCGGGTCGGTCGCCGGGACGCCGGCGAGCATCGCCTCGGCCAGCCCCCGGTTGATCTCCGCCAGCTCGGCGCGGAGCTTTTCCCAGTCCTGTTGGGTGTATCGGGCGGTGCGTTCCTGGCGTTGGGTGAATTCCTTGGTGTCGCCCCAAGTCTGGCGTGCGTCCTCGGCGTGGGCGACGAAGTTGTTGTCCCCGAACACTTCTCGCCGCTGCTGCGGAGTGAGTCCGATGCCGGCCTTGCGGGCCGCCAACTCCTCGTCGATCACCGCCAGCATCGCGGTGAACCGGGCGATCCGCTCGGTGAGCAGTTCTCGTTGCCGGTGCAGGTGATCGGCGTCCGTGTGGTCCGGATCCGCCACTATGTCACCGATTTCCGCGAGATCCAGGCCCAACTCCCGGTAGAACACCACCCGGTGCAACAGGCGCAGGTCCTCGTCGGAGTAGAGCCGATAGCCGGCCGGGCTGCGGCTGTTCGGGCGGACCAGGCCGATCTGGTCGTAGTGGTGCAGGGTCCGCACCGACACCCCGGCCAGTTCGGCCGCCGCGCTGACTGTGTGCTCGCTCATGGCACCACTGTGCGGCCTCACGTCGCGTGAGGGTCAAATCCGTTTGCCATGTCCGCTGACAATAGGGCCATGACCACTCTCGCCACGCTGTCGATGTGCCCCTCCGCCACCGCGGGGCGGGGCCAGCAGCAGCGCTGCTGTCCGGGAGGATCGACTCCGCCCCGCACGTGAGCGCGGCGCTGGTCGCCGGGCTCGTCGCCGGCTATGGCATCGCCATCCCGGTTGGCGCGGTCGGCGCTTATCTGCTGGCCCTCACCGCCCGAACCTCGCTGCGCATCGGCGTCGCGGCCGCCTTGGGCGTCGCCACCGCCGACGGCCTCTACGCCCTGATCTCCACGC
This sequence comes from Kutzneria sp. CA-103260, assembly GCF_018263855.1. Lineage (GTDB taxonomy): Bacteria > Actinomycetota > Actinomycetes > Mycobacteriales > Pseudonocardiaceae > Kutzneria. The sequence goes on from NZ_CP073318.1 coordinate 9,552,390, forward strand.
TGGGCGGCTCCGTGCTGGCTCCGCTGATCCAGCCCGTCACCGGCCCGCTGCGCTGGGTCTCCGCCGCGGTCCTGGTCACGCTGGCCGTCCGTGGAGCTCTGAAGGCGTTCAGCAGCTACCGCCGACCGGCCACCGTGGACCGAGACCTGGCTGACCCGTTCCGGGCCTACGCCGTCCTGCTGGGCATCACGATGCTCAACCCGATGACGCTGATCTACTTCACCGCGCTCGTGCTCGGCGGCCCGACCACCGGCGACGGCGCCGTGTTCGTGCTGGCCGCCTTCGCCGCCTCGGCCAGCTGGCAACTCCTGCTGGCCGCCGGCGGCGCGCTGCTGGGCCGGCTGCTGACCGGTCCGCGGGGCCGCCTGGTCACCGCCCTGGCCTCCAGCGCGGTGATCGTGGGGCTCGCCGTTGGTCTGGTCATCTCCTGACCGCGAACGAAGGAGAGCCGCGACCTCGCCCCGCGCGGCATGTCACAGCGTGATACCGCGGGCGTTCAGCCACGGGACGGGGTTGATCTTCTTGCCGCTCGGGTCCCAGACCTCGAAGTGCAGGTGCACGCCGGTGGACTCGCCGCGGTCGCCCATCCTGGCGATCTGCTCGCCGGCCTGCACGTGCTGGCCGACGTGCACGGAGAAGGTGTCCATGTGGCCGTACACGTTGATGGTGCCGTCGGCCAGCCGGACCCGCACCCACAGGCCGAAGCCGCTGGCCGGGCCGGCGTCGATGACCACGCCGTCGGCGGCGGCGACGATGGCGGTGTCCATCACGTTGGCGATGTCGATGCCGTAGTGGAACGCGCCCCAGCGGCCGCCGAAGCCGGAGGTGAAGGTGCCCTCGGCGGGCTTCACGAACAGCGGGCGGTGCTCCTCGGCGTACTTGGCGGCCGCGGCGGCGGCCAGGTCCGAGGTGACCTTCTCGCTGGCGGTGAGCTTCTGGGCCTCGCTGGCGGCGTCGGTGCCGCCCCGCTCGATGGGCAGCACCTCGGGCGCGCCGACGGCGTCGCCGCCGATGCCGAACGCGGCGCTGGCGTCGCGGGTGTCGGCCAGCGGCCGGACACCGTCGGTGGTGTGCGAGGGGGTGAGGGTGCCGCCATAGGCGGCCGCCGTGAACGCGCCGAGCGCGACGGCGGCGACAGCGACTCGGCCGCGGAGCGCGGCGGGGGGAGCGGGGAGCCGGTGGGAGCCGCGGGTGCGCGGGGTCGGCACCCGGGGGACCTCGTTGTGCTCGACACGCCTCGGGGTCGGCGTGGTGGAGCGTTTCGAGCCGCCGGGGGAGCGGTACTGCGTCAAAGCCTGCCCTTCCGCCTCGGGGAGCCCGGTCACGCGGCGAGCCGGGCGGGGGTTCCCGGACGGCCGCATTCGGGGTGGCGGCCGCGTGTCGCGTACGTGATCAGACCGTGACAACGGACCGCGAGAAGGTAACGAAGTCGATCCCCTAGGGGCAAGCCCTGGCGCGGGCCCTCGCTCGAACGGGTCTCAACTGGAAAGCTCGGACGAGGCGCTATCACTGTGCGTGTACGGCAATGTGCGGAGAGGCTTGTACCCGCTGGTAGCCCGTTCGGACGGACGGTCGTGCACACGAACGAGGCAGTCGGCGACCAGGCGTGACGCGCGCGAGTCCACGGGCAGGGCCCAGTGACCGACATCACGCAGGCAGTGCTCCTCGATGTCCAGGTCCGGGTGGCTGAGCCGGGCGTTGGACTGGGGCAGCACGATCTGGTCGGCCGGCGTCCACACCGACACGAACCGGGTCCGGCAGCCCGGGGCCGGCTCGTCCAGCTCGGCCAGCAGTTGCGACCCCGGTCGCAGCTGGCGCGCCAGCCCGGTCGGCAGCAGGTACGCCGCCACCGTGCCCCGATGCGGCGTGCCCAGCGTGACCAGCGTGTGGATCCGCTCGTCGCCGCCGCGCCGCTGCACGTAGTAGCGGGCGATCAGGCCGCCGAGCGAGTGCCCCACCACGTGCACCCGGTCCGACCCGGTCAGCTCGCAGACCTGCTCGACCTGCTCCCCGAACATCGACGCGGCCGTCCGCACATCCCCGGTCACGGCGGTCAGCACGCTGTAATTCACCGCGTGCACCACCCCGAATCCCCGTCGGCGCAGCGCGGCTCCCAAAACCGTGAACACGGACCGGTTGTCACCTATTCCGTGCAGCAGCAGGATCGGAGTACCCGCCGCGTCCATCGCCGAAACCAGCAGTCCACGGGCCCGCGGGGACATGGCGTCGGTCCGGTAGTGGACGTAGGGCCCGTCCGGGTGGAGGCGTTCCGCGGTCGCGCCCCAGGGGTAGAGTGCGGCGTGCGCGGCCAGCCATGCCGATTCGACGGCAACACCCCGTAGGGTGCTGGCCAGTCGACCGAGCACACCGTGACCCATAAGTGTGACGGTAAATTAACTGTGCAACTTTCGCGATACATACCAGTTCACGATTAGTCATCTCCTCGCTGCACACTGCCCGTCCGTGCGGTGTTGTACGGTCGCCCCCGTGAGTGAGCGGCCGAGGTCCCCACACCCACGTCTCGCCGATCGGCGGGCCGCGCGTGGTTATGAGCCGGAACCGGAGCTGGAGCCGCTGGACACGGGCCTGCGGCCAGCGATCGCTGTCGCCGCGGTCGGCGCTGTTCTCCAGGTCGTCGGCCTGATTCTCGGCGTGGTGGACGCCCCCGCCGGCTACACCTCCTGGCCGCTGGCGGCCGTGCTCGCGGTGCTGCCGCCGATCGCCGCCGCGATTTTTGTCGGCAGCCGCCGGCCGGCTGCCGCCGGCGCGCTGCTGATGGTGTTCGCCGCCGTCTCCGTGGGCCGCGTCATCGACGCCGTGCAGCTGGCCGTGGACGCCGGCCGGGTTTCCCGGCCCGACCTCGTCGCCGTGTCCGGCACCGTGCCGCCGAGCCCGACCGTTGGGTTGTGGCTGCTCATCCTGGGTTTTGTCGTCACGGTGGTGGCCGGCGTGCTGGCCCGCGACCGCGGCCAGGCCGCCGACGAGGAGCCGCGCCGCGGCCTGGTCGTCGGCGCTGCCGGGCTTGGCCTGCTGGTGGCGATCGGCCTGGTGATGGCCCCGTTCTCGTCCAGCAACCCGCTGCTGCCGGCCGACGGCGTGTTCGACGCGCCGGCCCTGGCCCTGATCGGCGGCCTGCTGGTGGCCCTGGTGATGCCGGTCGGCGCGGCCGTCGCGGCCAGCGCCGGCGACTCCGACACGGTCCGCGGCGGCATCGTCGGCGTTGGGCTGGCGGCGCTGGTGGTCGAGTTGCCGCCGGCCGTCGCCGGCCTCGTCCTCCCGGAGTTGCACCCGTCGGCCGGGCCGTGGATCACCCTGGTCGGCGTCGCGCTGCTGGTGCCGTTCGCGTTCGTCTCGCTCGGCCGGCAGGAGCGGAACCTGGACCAGGACGTCGACCTGCCGGGGCGGGGCAACCTGCATCTGGGGGCCGGCATCGTCGGCCTGCTCGCGGCCGTGGCCGGGCTCGTCGCGGTGGCGCTGCCGCTGCTGTCCGTGCCGGACGGCGCGGCCGTGCCCGAGAACTACGCCATCCGCCTGCTGACGCCGGCCAGCGTGCTGGTCGGCCTGCTCGCCGTCGGTCTGCTGGTGCCGGCCTGGGCGGCGCGGGTGCGGCCCGCGTTCGTGGTCGCCTGCGCCGGCATCGCGCTCACCGTGGCCAGCGGCTTCGACACCGTGCTGTCCGCGACCGGCGTGATCACGAGCAAGGCGACGCCCGGCGCCGGCGTCTGGTTCGGTGCGCTGGCCGTGCTGTTGGCGCTGGTCGCCGTCATCATCGCGACTCTGGCCGGCGCCCTGGAGCGCGAGGACGTCGACCTGTCCGAGCTGGCGGTCCGGCCGGTCCTCGGCTGGGTCGCCGGCCTGGCCGGGCTGCTGGCCGTCGGCGCGTTCGGCTTCCCGGCGGTCGCCGGCCCGGGCTACGAGTCCACCGGCCTGTGGACGTTCCGGATCGGTTCCACCGGCTCCGTCGTCGCGCTGCTCGCGGTGATCGTCGCCGCCGCGCTCGCCGCACGCTCCCGGCCGTCCCGTGGGGCGGCCCTGCTGTTCGGCGCGGCCGGGCTGGCCGTCGTGCGGGCGCTGGAGTTCGTGTTCACCGGCGGCCGCGTCACCGGCGCCGGGCCGGCCCTCGGCACCTGGCTGGCCGTCGGCTGCGCCGTCGTGCTTCTCGTCGGCGGCGTGCTGGCGGTGTCCGGAAAGAGTGAATCGTCGGCCGGCGAGCGGGATTCGCAGGTTTAGTGATTACGCCAGTCGTGATCGACCTCACGGCGGTTGTAAGGCACCTCACCGCTCCCCCGTGCGCGGGTCGTTCCGCAGGCCGATAGGGTCGGACACGGCCGTTGTCCAGTGGTTTCCTCGGGTGATGATCGCCCCATTGACCTCGCGCGCGGCCGTGTCCGACACCGACGTCGCAGGAGACCCGAGTGGACCTGTACGAGTACCAGGCGAAGGACCTCTTCGCCGCCCACGGAGTACCGGTGCTGCCGGGCTCCGTGGCCGCCACCCCCGCGGAAGCCCGCGCCATCGCCGAGCAGCTCGGCCAGACCGTCGTCGTCAAGGCGCAGGTCAAGACCGGCGGCCGGGGCAAGGCCGGCGGCGTCAAGCTGGCCGACAACCCCGACGACGCGCAGGCCAAGGCCGAGGCCATCCTCGGGCTGGACATCAAGGGCCACATCACCCGCAAGGTGCTGGTGACCCCCGCCTCGGACATCGCCGAGGAGTACTACGTCTCCTTCCTGCTCGACCGGGCCAACCGCACCTTCCTGGCGATGGCCTCCGCCGAGGGCGGCATGGAGATCGAGCAGCTGGCCGTGGAGCGCCCCGAGGCGCTGGCCAAGATCCCGGTGGACGCCATCAAGGGTGTCGACAAGGCCAAGGCCGAGGAGATCGTCGCCGCCGGCAAGTTCCCGGCCGAGGTCGCCGACCAGGTGGCCGACGTGCTGGTGCAGCTGTGGGCGACCTTCGTCGGTGAGGACGCCACGCTGGTCGAGGTCAACCCGCTGGTGCGCGACCCCGAGGGCAAGATCGTCGCCCTCGACGGCAAGGTCACCCTCGACGAGAACGCCGGGTTCCGCCACGGCACCCACGCCGAGCTGGTCGACCACGAGGCCGAGGACCCGCTGGAGGCCAAGGCCAAGGCCAAGCACCTCAACTACGTGAAGCTGGACGGCCAGGTCGGCATCATCGGCAACGGCGCCGGTCTGGTCATGTCCACCCTGGACGTCGTCGCCTACGCCGGCGAGAAGCACAAGGGCGTCAAGCCGGCCAACTTCCTGGACATCGGCGGCGGCGCGTCGGCCGAGGTCATGGCCAACGGCCTGGAGATCATCCTCGGCGACCCGGACGTGCGGTCGGTCTTCGTGAACGTCTTCGGCGGCATCACCGCGTGCGACGCGGTGGCCAACGGCATCGTGAAGGCGCTGGAGATCCTCGGCGACGAGGCCACCAAGCCGCTGGTCGTCCGCCTGGACGGCAACAACGTGGACGAGGGTCGTCGCATCCTCGCCGAGGCGAACCACCCGCTGGTGACCCTGGTGGACACGATGGACAACGCGGCCGACAAGGCCGCCGAGCTCGCAGCTGCGGGGGTGTGACCGGTGGCTATCTTCCTCACCGCGGACAGCAAGGTCATCGTCCAGGGCATGACCGGCTCCGAGGGCATGAAGCACACCAAGCGCATGCTCGCCTCGGGCACCAACATCGTCGGCGGCGTGAACCCGCGCAAGGCCGGCGAGAAGGTCGACTTCGACGGCCAGGTGGTGCCGGTGTTCGGCACCGTCGCGGAGGCCATCGAGGCCACCGGCGCCGACGTCACCGTCGTGTTCGTGCCGCCGGCCTTCAGCAAGGCCGCCGTGATCGAGGCCATCGACGCCGGCATCGGCCTGGCCGTGGTGATCACCGAGGGCATCCCGGTGCACGACAGCGCCGCCTTCTGGGCGCACGCCGTGGCCACCGGCAACAAGACCCGCATCATCGGCCCGAACTGCCCCGGCGTGATCAGCCCCGGCAAGTCCAACGCGGGCATCATCCCGGCCAACATCGCCGGCCCGGGCAAGATCGGCCTGGTGTCCAAGTCGGGCACGCTGACCTACCAGATGATGTACGAGCTGCGGGAGATCGGCTTCTCCAGCGCGGTCGGCATCGGCGGCGACCCGATCATCGGCACCACCCACATCGACGCGCTCGAGGCGTTCCAGAACGACCCCGAGACCGCGGCGATCGTGATGATCGGCGAGATCGGCGGCGACGCTGAGGAGCGGGCCGCGGCCTACATCAAGGAGCACGTCACCAAGCCGGTCGTCGGCTACGTGGCCGGCTTCACCGCGCCCGAGGGCAAGACCATGGGCCACGCGGGCGCGATCGTGTCCGGCTCGGCCGGCACCGCGGCCGCCAAGAAGGAGGCCCTCGAGGCCGCCGGCGTCAAGGTCGGCAAGACGCCGAGCGAGACCGCCCAGCTCATGCGGGAGATCATCGCCGCGCTCTGAGTTTTCTTCACGTCTGCTGGGGCGGTCCGCGAGTGCGGGCCGCCCCACAGCTGTTTCTCAGGCGATCGGGAGAACCCTCCGTGGTCGGCATACGTCCTACGGGGTGAATCCGATAGCGTTTTCACAACGCGCCGTCCAGACCTAGGGAGAGCACACCCATGACCTTCCCACCCGGTGGTCCGGCCCCGACCCCGGCCAAGCCGGCGGCGGCGACCCAGGAACTCGACAAGCTGCTACACATGGCCGCCGCGGGACTGTCCGTGCTCGTCCTCGTGGCCGGCTTCTTCGCCTTCGCGCCCTCGGTGTCCAGCTACGCCGCCGGCCTCGGCTGGATCCCGGCGCTCTACCTGCTGGCCGGCGGCCTGTCGGCCCAGGTGCTGCTGCCCAAGCCGGTCAAGCCCGGCATCCTGCCCGGCCTCGTCGCCGTCGCGGTGACGCTGCCGCTGCTGTTCACGGTGTTCACCGCCGGCGCCACCGCGTGGGGCGCCTACGTGCTGCTGATCCTCGGCGTGCTGACCGCCGTCGCGGCCGTCGGCGGCTACCTGGTCGAGGCCGGCCTGGTCTCGCCGCCCGCGCCCAAGCCGTACCAGCCGCCGCAGCAGCCCGGCCAGTGGAGCCCGCAGACCGGCGGCTTCCCGCAGCCCCAGCCCGGCCAGCAGCCCGGCGGCCCGTTCGCTGGCTTCGGCCAGCCCACCCAGGCCGTGCCCCAGCCGGGCCAGCAGGGCCAGCCCGGTCAGCCGACCCAGGTCGTGCAGCCCGGCCAGTTCGGGGCGCCGCAGCAGCAGGCCCCCGCGCCGCAGCCCACGCAGTTCATGTCCCACCCGGGCCAGTTCAGCGCGCCGATGCCGCCGTCCACCCCGGGCACCCCGCCCGGCGGTCAGCCCGGTCAGCAGCCCGGCCAGCAGCCCGGCCAGCAACCAGGTCAGCAGCCCGGCACCCCGCCCAGCGGCTTCACCACCCCGCCCCAGGGCTAACCAACGAGCATCGGCCCACCCCGCTCCATGGGCAAGGCTGATGTGTTTGGAAGGGACCATTCCTCTCGTTCAACGTCAGGAATGGTCCCTTCACTGCATCCGAGGCAGTCACTCCGCGTGAAGCCGGGGTGTTCCGGCTGTGTTCGGCGTGGCGCTCACTTGACGTCGCAACGTGGATGCGAGAGTGGGACCGTGCCGGTCATCCAGTCCAGCCAGGCCCGGCCCGCCGCGCCCGAGCGGCGTCCGGCCCGGTCCCGTCAGAACCACAGCCGGGTGCGGGTGCTGGCCTACGCCGCCGTCGCGCCGATCGTCGGCGGCTACGCGGCGGTCGCCACGGTGCTCGCGGTGGTCATCGCCTCGGCCTCCAACATCCAGCTGTCGGTGTCCGGCGTGCTGCTGGCCGCCGTCCCGGGCTGGCTGGCGGCCCACCACGTGCCGCTGGGACTGGGCACGCATTCGTTCGCGGTGCTGCCGCTGCTGCCGACGGCGCTGCTGATGCTCATGGTCGCCCGCTCGGCGAACCGGGCGGCGGCCCGGCTGCACCTGCACGAGCCGACGCAGGCCCGGCTGGTGGTGCTCCCGATCGCCGCGGCGCACGCGATCGTCGGCGTGACCATCGCTCTGGTGCTGCGGACCGGGCCGGTGACGGCCAGTCCGCCGGCGGCGTTCTTCGGCTGCGGGGCGCTGTCCGCGCTGGCCGCGACGGTCGGCGTGGCGCGGCGGTGCTGCCTGCTGGACGCGGCGCTGTCGCGGGTGGACCCGGTGGTGGTCCGCGGCCTGCGGGCCGGCGTGATCGGCGTGGCGGCGATGTCCGCGGCCGGCGCGCTGGTGCTGGCCTTCGGCCTGGTCGCGCACTGGACGACGGCGACCGCGATCTTCGAGCAGAGCGGGTCCGAGCTGGGCAGCGAGTTCGGCATGCTGCTGCTGACCATCGCGTACCTGCCCAACGCCATCGTCGCCGCGCTGGCCTTCGCCATGGGTCCCGGCTTCACCATGGGCACGTTCTCGGTCGCCCCGCTGCACCTGACCATCGCCAAGGCGCCGGCGGTGCCGCTGTTCGCCGCGCTGCCCGAGCACCAGAGCCGGGCGCTGCTCGGCCTGATGATCGTCCCGCTCGCGGTCGGCGTGTTCCTGGGCTGGGCGTCCCGGCGGATCGCACCGCGGCCGCTGGGCCGGCTGCGCGCCGTCGCCGTCGCGGCGGCGATAGTCGGCGCGACCGTGTTCCTGCTGGCCGCCCTGACCGGTGGACGGCTCGGCGGCGGTGCCTTCAGCCCCGTCACGGTGCCGGCCGGCCTGGTCGGCGCGGTGGCCCTGGGCTGGGTGCTGGTGCCGGCCGCGCTGGTGGCGTGTCTCGCGGGCCCGAAGCCGGCACGGAACGTGCGCCCGGTTCCCGTCGCTGCCTCACCCAAGCCAGTCGCCGAACCGGAGCCGGAACCCGAGCTCGACGCCAGTGCCGAAGCCGAGTCCCCGACCGAGCCCGAGGCCGCGACGGAAGCCCTCGCGGAAGAACCCGACACCGACCAGGAAGACGTCGACGAGCCCGAGCCCGATGTCGACACCGAGGCCGCCCCTGAGGCCGAGTCCGATTCTGAGCCTGAGGACGACCTCGAACCCGACACCGACCTCGACGCTGGGGAGCCCGACCGCCACGCCGTTCCCGAGAACGACAGCGAAGCCGACGCCGCCGCCGAGGACGACATCATCGCCGAGCTGGAGGCCGAGGCGGACGCCGAACTGGCCGCCGAGGACGCCGCCGCCGAGGCCGACGGCGATGAGGATCACTCGCCGGCCCGGCCCGGCGACAAGTAGCCGGACCTGGGCGTGAGCCCCCGAACCCGACCACTTACGCTGGCCCTGACCGTGACCCGGCTCGCCAGGAGTTGACCCTGAGCACTCTGCACCGCGCCCGCGTCGTCGTGTTCGTCTCCGGTTCCGGCACCCTGTTGCAGGCCCTGCTGGACGCCGCCGCGACCGACGACTACCCGGCGGACATCGTCGCCGTCGTCGCCGACCGGGACGGCATCGAGGGGCTGGCCCGCGCCGAGCGCGCCGGCGTGGCCACGCATGTCGTGAAGCTGCGCGACCACGCCGACCGGGCCGTCTGGGACCGGGCGCTCGCCGACCTGGTTGACACGCTGCGCCCGGACCTGATCGTGCTCGCCGGCTTCATGAAGCTGCTCGGCGATCCGTTCATGGACCGCTTCGGCGACCGCGTCATCAACTCGCATCCCGCGCTGTCGCCCGCCTTCCCCGGCGCGCACGCGGTGCGGGACGCGCTGGCCTACGGCGTGCGGGTCACCGGCTGCACGGTGTTCCTGGTGGACCGGGGCGTGGACACCGGGCCGATCCTGGTTCAGGAAGCCGTGCCGGTCGACGTCGGCGACGACGAGGCCGTGCTGCACGAACGCATCAAAAGGGTGGAGCGGCGACTGCTGGTCGACGTGGTCGCCCGGCTGGCCCGCGAGGGCTGGACCCTTCACGGACGAAAGGTGAGCATCCCGTGACCGAGGCAGGAACCGCGCAGCGCCGTCCCGTGCGCCGCGCGCTGATCGGCGTTTCGGACAAGGCCGGACTGCTGGAGCTGGCCACCGGGTTGCACGAGGCCGGCGTGGAGATCGTCTCCACCGGCGGCACCGCCAAGGCGATCGCCGACGCGGGCGTGCCGGTGGTGCCGGTCGAGCAGGTGACCGGCTTCCCGGAGTCGCTGGAGGGCCGGGTCAAGACGCTGCACCCGAGCGTGCACGCCGGCCTGCTGGCCGACACCCGCAAGCCCGACCACCTCCGGCAGCTCGACGAGCTCGGCATCGCCCCGTTCGACCTGCTCGTGGTGAACCTGTACCCGTTCACCCAGACCGTCGCCTCCGGCGCGGCCCCGGACGAGTGCGTCGAGCAGATCGACATCGGCGGGCCGGCGATGGTGCGGGCCGCCGCCAAGAACCACCCCAGTGTCGCCGTGGTGGTCGACCCCGCCCGCTACGAGTGGGTGCTGGACAGCGTGCGGGCCGGCGGCTTCACGCTCGCCGACCGGCAGCGGCTCGCCGCCGCCGCGTACCGGCACACCGCGTCGTACGACGTGGCCGTGGCGTCGTGGATGGGCAGTGTGCTCGCCCCCGACGACGATGGCTCGGGCTTCCCCGGCTGGGCCGGCGCCACCTGGGAGCGGTCCGCCGTGCTGCGCTACGGCGAGAACCCGCACCAGAAGGCCGCGCTGTACGTCTCCGGCGACGGCCGTGGCGGGCTGGCCACCGCGCAGCAGCTGCACGGCAAGGAGATGTCGTACAACAACTACGTGGACGCCGACGCCGCGTGGCGTGCCGCCCACGACCACACCGCCGCGTGCGTGGCCATCATCAAGCACGCCAACCCGTGCGGCATCGCCGTCGCTGAGGACATCGCCGACGCCCACCGCAAGGCCCACGCCTGCGACCCGGTCAGCGCCTTCGGCGGCGTGATCGCGGCCAACCGCGAGGTCACCGTGGAGATGGCCGAGCAGGTCGCGGAGATCTTCACCGAGGTCGTGGTCGCTCCGTCCTATGCGGACGGTGCGGTGGACGTGCTGGCGCGCAAGAAGAACGTGCGGATCCTGGTCGCCCAGCCGCCGGTGCGCGGCGGGGCCGAGTTCCGGGCCGTGTCCGGCGGGCTGCTGATGCAGACCGTGGACACCATCGAGGCCGACGGCGACGACCCGGCCAAGTGGACCCTGGCCACCGGCGCCGCCGTGGACGACGAGACCCTCGCCGACCTGCACTTCGCCTGGCGGGCCTGCCGGGCCGTGAAGTCCAACGCCATCCTGCTCGCGCACGCCGGGGCCACCGTCGGCGCCGGCATGGGACAGGTCAACCGGGTCGACGCCGCCCGCCTGGCCGTCGCCCGGGCCGGCGACCGCGCCCAGGGCTCGGTCGCCGCCTCGGACGCCTTCTTCCCGTTCCCGGACGGCCTGCAGGTGCTGCTGGACGCCGGCGTGAAGGCCGTCGTCCAGCCCGGCGGCTCGGTCCGTGACGCCGAGGTCATCGCCGCCGCCGAAGCGGCCGGCGTCGCCCTCTACCTCACGGGCACGAGGCACTTCGCCCATTAGTCGGTGTCGTGAAGGGGTCCTTCCTGGCGTTCAACGCCAGGAAGGACCCCTTCACTGCATGTCTCTCAGCTCCAGCACGAACTCCGCCGCGCACGCCGCCTTGCACGGCCACTGCTGGCCGCAGACGGCGCAGCTGGTGTCCATGCACTGGTGCGTCGTGAGCACCTCGGCCGCGTGGCGCCGATAGCGCGCCAGCGAGTCGTTCCAGGCGTTTGTCATCGCGTTCGGTGTGGGCTCCATCGCCATCACGACCTCCCACTCGGGTGAGCTGTAGCCAGTGTGCTCCCGATCACTCACGGGTGTCTGGATGATCACTCCATAGGCGTGTCTCCAGCGCTTGACGGCCACTGTCGCGGTGGTGTGTACTTAGCCCATCGGTTCGAACGTCAGTTCGAACCGGGAGGTGGTCGGATCGGGGTCCGGTCAACTCGACAACCGCCGTCTTCCCCACGGCGGGCCGCTGGTGCAGGGGTGCGCACGCGGTCTCGGCAGTGGGTGAGGAGGTGGCTTGGTGTCCGGGTCGGCAACGGCGTCGTTGACCGCGCTCAACGGGGTGAGCGCAGCCAGCGAGCTGGCCCAGGCGCCAACGATGGGGAAGGCTTTGCCGGTCCTGGAAGGACTGGCCGGCCTGTTGCCGTGGGGCGGCCTGCGGCGCGGGAGCACCGTGGTGGTGCGCGGGTCCACCACGCTGTTGCTCGCGCTGCTGGCCGCTGCCACGGCCGAAGGTTCCTGGGCGGCCGTGGTGGGCCTGCCCGATCTCGGCCTGGTGGCCGCGGCCGAACTCGGCGTGGTCGTGCACCGGCTGGCCCTCGTGCCCGCTCCCGGTCCCGAGCTGGTCTCCGTCACCGCCGCCCTGCTCGACGGCCTCGACCTGGTGGCCGTGGCCGAGCAGCCCCGCGCCGCCGACGCCCGCAGGCTCTCCGCCCGGGCCCGTCACCGCGGCTCCGTGCTCCTCCCCGTCGGCGACTGGCCCGGCGCCGACCTCGAACTCGAAGGCAGCGGCCGTTGGCACGGCCTGTCCGATGGCCACGGCCGTCTTCGCGCGCGGGAGCTGACCGTGAGGTCCCGTGGCCGTGGCTCCGCGGCCCGGGGCAACCAGGTCCGGCTCACCCTGCCCGGCGGCGACATGGTCGACCTGCCCACGGATCGACCCGACCTGACGGTGGCTTCGAACAAGCCCGAGCCCCGGCCCACCGACCAGCCCCGGCTGCGGCAGGTGGTCTCGTGACGGCGGTGCGCACGCTGGTGGTGTGGTGCCCGGACTGGCCGGTGCTGGCCGCGACCAAGGCAGCCGGCCTGGCGTCGGACGTGCCGGCGGCGGTGCTGGCCAACAACCGGGTCATCGCCTGCTCGGCGGTGGCCCGGGCGGAGGGCATCCGGCGCGGGGACCGCAAGCGCAGCGCCCAGGGGCGCTGCCCGGAGCTGGCGGTGTTCGAGGAGGATCCGGCGCGCGACGCCCGGGTGTTCGAGCCGGTGGCGGCGGCGGTGGAGAAGCTGGCGACGGGCATCGAGGTGGTGCGCCCGGGCATCGTGGCGCTGCCGGTGCGCGGACCGGTCCGCTACTACGGCTCGGAGGAGGCGGTCGCGGAGCGGCTGATCGACCAGGTGGCGGCGGAGTGCGACCTGGAGTGCCAGATCGGCGTGGCTGACGGCCTGTTCGCGGCGACGCTGGCGGCCCGGCGCGGAATGCTGGTGCCGGCCGGGGGCAGCGCGGCGTTCCTGGCCCCGCTGAGCACCCTGGAGCTGAGCCCGCCCGGCGGCCCGGACCGCGCCGACTTCGTGGACCTGCTCAAGCGGCTCGGGCTGCGCACGCTCGGGGCGTACGCGGCGCTGGGCGAGCGGGACGTGGCCTCCAGGTTCGGCGCGGACGCGGTGGCGACCCACCGGCTGGCCCGTGGCCTGGAGGAACGGCCGCCGGCCAGGAGACGAACACCACCCGAGCTTTCGGTAACGCATTCGCCCGATCCACCGCTAGACCGCGTGGACGCGGCCGCGTTCGCGGCGCGTGCGCTGGCGGAGCTGCTGCACGAGAAGCTCGCGGCCCGGGGGCTGGCCTGCACCCGGCTCGGCGTCCACGCGAGCACGGGAAACGGTGAGGAGCTGGGCAGGGTGTGGCGTTGCGCCGAGCCGCTCACCCCGACCGGCATCGCGGACCGGGTGCGCTGGCAGCTGGACGGGTGGCTGCGGGCCGCGCCCTCGGCCCGGCCCAGTTCCGGCATCACCAAGCTGTGGCTGGACCCCGTCGAGGTGGTCGACGCCACCGCGCTGCAGCTGGGGCTGTGGCACGGGGGTCGGGAGGATCCGGGAACCGGGGCGGAACGCGCCAGTCGGGCCCTGGTCAGGGTGCAGGGGCTGCTCGGTCCCGATGGCGTGGTCACCGGCGTGCTCGGTGGCGGACGCGGGCCATCGGACCGGGTCCGGCTGGTGCCGTGGGGCGAGGAACGCCTGCCCGGCGCCGATCCGGATGCACCGTGGCCGGGCCGGCTGCCCGCGCCGTCCCCGGCGACCGTGCCGGCCGCACCGGTGGCCGCCGAGGTGCTCGACGCCTCGGCGGCCCCGGTCGGCGTCAGCGCCCGGCAGCGGCTCACCGCCCGGCCGTCGGCGGTGTCCGTGGCCGGAGGGCCCGCACGGCCGGTGGTGGCGTGGGCCGGGCCGTGGGCGGCCGAGGAGTCGTGGTGGGAGCCGTCCGGCGGGCGTCGCCGGGCCCGGCTCCAGGTGCTGCTGGACGGAGTCGAACAGACCGCGCTGCTACTGGTCCGCGAGGGCCGGGGATGGGCGGTGGAAGGGGTGTACGACTAGATGAGCGACGACCAGTGGGAGACGGCGTCCTGGGAGACCAGGCCGGACCCGTGGTTCACCGAGCCGGCCTGGCCGACCCGGCAGCCCGCCCTGCCGGCGTGGTCGGCCCGCGAGTTCGGGCAGCAGATCCTGATCCCGGCGCCCCGCGCGTCCATGGAGTGACGAAGGCCGGCCGGGCAGGTGTCCTTTGTGGCCGGACGGAAACGAGGGCGGGGAAGGCGTTTCCTTCCCCGCCCTCGTTCACTTCGCGACTACGCGATGCCCCAGGTCTGCTGGCGGCGGTCCTGGCTGAGGGAGGCGCCGAAGCCGTCCGTGCTCAGGTGCGAGCCGTCCGAGAACATCAGGTCGACGTGGATGTCGAAGCGCCACGTGTCATGGCCGTTGGGGTCGATGCGGATCGTGGACGTGCCCTGGTTCAGCAGGTCCCAGCTGCTCTGGTTGGTGATCTGCAGCGAGTACGGCCCGTTGTCCGAGTTGTCGTCGAAGTGGGCGAAGTCGTTGGAGATGAAGGCCGCGGTGGTGTTGTTCTTGTCCCGCACCCACAGCGTGACGTGAGTGTCGTCGTCCTTGTCCTCGTTGTTGGTGTGGAAGAAGACGGTCGCCTTCGTCAGCACCGCGCCCGGCCCCGCCGGAGCCGCGCCGGCCGTGCCGGCGGAGGTGAGCGTCGCGCACGTGATCAGGCCGAGGGCGGCAACCGCGGCGGCAATCTTGTTACGAGCAGTCATTTCTCTCTTCCCTTTCCCCAGTAAGACCGAGCGGCATCAAGCTATCCGCGGGGAACGGCGGGAATCATCGGAGCGAGCCCCCACGTCGTCCGGGCGTTTTTCCCGGGCAAACCGGGAAACCCGACGATCGATCGGGAACTGTGCATCCCTCAGATCGGGTATGAGGACTGGAAGGCCAGACGTTGGTCCGCGCCGCCGGCGATACGGTCGAGCTCGTCGTCCAGGGCCATGAACGCTTCCCAGGGCTCACCACCAAGCCGTGCGACGACCAGCTGCTCAAGATCCGGAACTCGTTTGGCTTTCCAGATCTTGTCGGCCAGGCTCACCACGAGCTCCTCGGCGCTGATGCCCGGCGCGGTCCACGAGGCATGGCTGGCGGCGAAGCGGGCCAGCTCCGGCTCGACGCCGTGGGCGAGCAGCAGATCCCTGCCAGCGGCTTCGTGCCGGCGCCCGGGGCCGGACAGCTCCTCGACGTGAACGACTTTGCCGATGTCGTGGGTGGCCGCGCCGAACAGGACAGCGGCGCGGTCGAGGGGTAGCCGATCGGCGAACCAGTCGGCGAGCTGCCAGGCGACGTCGTGCACGGCGCGCAGGTGGGCGGCGAGCCGAGGTGGGGCGTCCAGGCTGACCAGCAGATCCACAGCCCGGGACGGCAGCGGTCGGAGGTCGGACTCGGTCAGGGCTCGACTCAGCACACCCTCGAAGGTAACCCGTTTGCACCAGGCTTTCGGCTGATTGTCGGCAACTGGGCCGAATGTCAGCCTGGACGCCATGTCGAGCGACTTCCAACGCCGAAAGGTCGCCGGCGTCTTCACCGCGATGGACGTCGACGGGGACGGCTTTCTGACCGAACAGGACTTCCGCGCGCTCACCGACCGGTGGACCGGGATCCGGGGCTGGGCCTCGGGAACCGCGGGACACGAGCAGTTGAGCGCGGTCATGATGGGCTGGTGGCAGACGCTGTTGGCCGTGTCTGACCGCAATCGTGACCACAAAGTCAGTCTGGACGAGGTGCTGCTGGTGGTGGACGGCCTGAGCGCGCAGCCCGCGGCCGTCATCGGCACCGCGGACGCGATGTTCGACGCCGTCGACGAGAACGCCGACGGTCAGATATCGGCGGCGGAGTACCGCCAGGCGATCGAGGCGTGGACCGGCAGGGCCACGGATATCGACGGCATCTTCCCGATCCTGGACCTGAACGGCGACGGCCACCTGTCCCGGGAGGAGTTCGCCGAGCTGTGGACGGAGTTCTGGGCCGGCGACAACCCGGATGCGCCCGGGAGTCTGGTGTTCGGGAGGGTGTGAGTCAGCGGGCCGCCGGCAGCCGCACCGAGGTCTCGGCCAGACCGACCGTGATGGCCGGATTACAACTCGTTGGGGCGAAAAGGAAACCGCCAATGACCAGGCCGATTTCGGGGGGCCGGCGGCCAGCAAGGCCAGCACGCCGGCGACCACCCACACTCTGGTGTGCCCCATTCAACGAATATGTGCTGGGACACAACGGTTTGCTACGAATCTGCCCCTTCGGGCAGCGTGGCCGACTGCCAGCTGTAGTCCCGCGGCCAGGCCTCGCCGCGGGCCCAGGCCACAAACAGTTCTGCTACCTCGGCCGGCTCGTCCAGTTCGGTCCACAGCTCCTCGCCGTCGCGCCGCTCGACCAGGAACGGGCTGTCGGCCTCGCGCCAGGTTTGCAGATATGCGCCGTTTTCACGCTCGGCCACCGCGAACCGGTCGCCGACGCCGCCGAGCCGGTCCAGCAGGGCACGCAGGGTCGGCTCGGTCGGGCCGGACAGCAGGGCTCCGTCCTCGGTGGCCACGGTGATCGGCAGGGGGTCGTTCACGAGTTCCACCGGTTCATTTTCCCAGCCGCGCTGGGGAAATCGGCAGGATCCCGGCAAAAAGGCGCTGACCTGCGGTGATCATGGGGGCAGGGGGAGGGAACGAGAGACGGTGAACAGGGGGCCGCAACGGCGTGGGAGTGGGGAGCAGGACAGGGAACCAGGGGACGCGAGTGGGCGGCCGGGCGGGGCGGTGACCTGCTGTCGCAGCGTCGCTACCTGCGGTTTCTGCTGTCGGCCGGCTTGACACCTCAAGCTCAGGGACGCATAGTCGAACGTGAGTTCGGGAGGTGTGTCGCGTGGGCTGGAACAATCCGCCGATCCGCTGGCGCGACCTTGAGCGGACCCTGTCGGGGCGGCCGGGGGAGATTCCGGACGGGGGTGACGCGCCGGGGTACAGCCGCAAGCGGGACGGCTATGAGAAGCCGGGGGACATGCCGGCGCAGGTGTCGCCGGAGACGACGGTGTACGGCGAGCGCAAGCGGGTGCCGTACGCGGAGCTGCACTGCCACTCCAACTTCAGCTTCCTGGACGGGGCCAGTCATCCCGACGAGCTGATCGAGGCGGCGGGCCGGATGCGGCTGGACGCGATCGCGCTCACCGACCACGACGGCATGTACGGGGTGATCAGGTTCGCCGAGGCGGCCAAGGAAGTGGGCATCCGGACCATCTTCGGCTCGGAGCTGAGCCTCGGCCTTTCCGTGCCGCAGAACGGGGTTCCCGATCCGGAGGGCAACCACCTGCTGGTGCTGGCCCGAAACCCCGACGGCTACGCGGCGTTGTGCCGGTGCATCACGCACGCCCAGCTCAAGGGAGGCGAGAAGGGTCGCCCGGACTACGACCTGGACATGCTGGCGGCCGAGGCGAAAGACAACTGGGCGGTGCTCACGGGCTGCCGCAAGGGAACCGTGCGCACGGCGCTCGACCGTGAGGGCCCGGAGGGAGCGGAACGCGAGCTGCGCAGGCTGATTTCCCTGTTCGGCCAGCGAAACGTGTTCGTGGAGCTGACCGACCACGGGATGCCGGAGGACACCGACCGCAACGACACACTGGTGGAGCTGGCCCGCAAGTGCGGCGTGAAGTACGTGGCGACGAACAACGTGCACTTCGCCACCACGGACCGACGGCGGCTGGCCAACGCGCTGGCGGCGGTGCGGGCGCGGCGCAGCCTGGACGAGATGGCCGGCTGGCTGCCGGCCTCCAGCGCCGCGCACCTGCGCACCGGCGAGGAGATGATGGCCCGCTTCCACCGCTACCCCGAGGCCGTGCACAACGCGGCCATCCTGGGCGTGCAGTGTGCCTTCGACCTGGAGCTCAAGCCGAGGGCCCCGAAGCTGCCGCCGTTCCCGGTGCCGCCGGGCCACAGCGAGAACAGCTACCTGCGCCTGCTCGCGATGCGTGGCGCACGTGGGAAGTACGGTCCGCGCAGCGCCAAACCGAAGGCGTACGAACAGATCGAGCACGAGCTGAAGGTGATCAGCGACCTGGGGTTCCCGGGGTACTTCCTGATCGTCTGGAACATCGTGGAGTTCTGCCGCCGCAGCGACATCCTCTGCCAGGGCCGGGGATCGGCGGCCAACTCGGCGGTCTGCTACGCGCTGGGCATCACCAATGTCGACGCCGTCGAGAACAACCTGCTGTTCGAACGGTTCCTCGCGCCGGCCCGGGACGGGCCGCCGGACATCGACCTGGACATCGAGTCCGACCGCCGCGAGGAGGTCATCCAGTACGTCTACGGCGAGTACGGCCGGACCTGCGCCGCGCAGGTGGCCAACGTGATCTCCTACCGGGCCAAGTTCGCCGTCCGCGACATGGCCCGCGCGCTCGGCTACTCCTCGGGGCAGCAGGACGCGTGGACCAAGCAGATCGACCGCTGGGGTCCCCTGCGGAAATCGGCGGACCAGAAGGAGGCCGAAGCGGATCGGGAGCACGACATCCCGGACCTGGTGGTGGAGCTGGCCAACCAGCTGGAGGGTTTCCCGCGGCACCTGGGCATCCACTCCGGCGGCATGGTGATCTGCGACCGGCCGGTGAGCGAGGTCTGCCCGGTGGAGTGGGCCCGCATGGAGAACCGGTCGGTGCTGCAGTGGGACAAGGACGACTGCGCGCTGGCCGGTCTGGTCAAGTTCGACCTGCTCGGACTCGGAATGCTGTCCGCGCTGCACTACGCCGTGGACCTGGTGTGGGAGTTCGAGAACAAGAAGGTCGATCTGTCCACACTGGACCTGAAGGACCAGAAGGTCTACGACATGCTGTGCAAGGCCGACACCGTGGGCGTGTTCCAGGTGGAGAGCCGCGCGCAGATGGCGACCCTGCCCCGGTTGAAGCCGCGCAAGTTCTACGACCTGGTGGTGGAGGTGGCGCTGATCCGGCCCGGCCCGATCCAGGGCGGCTCCGTGCATCCCTATATCCGGCGGCGCAATGGGCTGGAACCGGTCAAGATCGACCACAAGCTGCTGGAACCCGCGCTGGAGCGGACCCTTGGCGTGCCGCTGTTCCAGGAGCAGCTGATGCAGATGGCGGTGGACGTCGCCGACTTCACCCCGGCCGAGGCCGACGAGCTGCGCCGGGCGATGGGGGCCAAGCGGTCCACACAGCGGATGGAACGGCTGCGGGAGCGCTTCTACGCCGGTGCGGCGGTCAACGGCATCACCGGCGAGCTGGCCGACGACATCTTCCGGAAGCTGTTGGCGTTCGCCAACTTCGGCTTCCCGGAGAGTCACGCGCTCAGCTTCGCGCACCTGGTGTTCGCCTCGGCGTACCTGAAGCTGAACCACCCGGCGGCGTTCTGCGCGGCGCTGCTGCGGGCCCAGCCGATGGGCTTCTACTCGCCGCAGTCGCTGGTCGCGGACGCTCGCCGGCACGGCGTCACCGTGCACGGGCCGGACATCAACGTCAGCCTGCCGCACGCCAACCTGGAGCATCCCGGGCCGGCTGTGCGGCTCGGCCTCGGCACGATCCGCACTATCGGCGACAAGCTGGCCGAACGGATCGTCGAGGAGCGGGAGAACAACGGGCTGTATCGCGGCATGGTCGACCTGGCCGGTCGGACCGGGCTGACCACGCCGCAACTGGAGGCGCTGGCCACCGCGGGCGCGTTCAAGAGCCTGGGGTTGGAACGCCGTGCGGCGCTGTGGGCCGCCGGCGCGGCGGCACGGGAACGAGCAGGCCGGCTGCCCGGAACCGTGGTCGGCACCGACGCCCCGATGCTGCCCGGCATGGACGAGATCGAGATCGCCGCCGCCGACGTGTGGGCCACCGGAGTCTCGCCGGACAGCTTCCCGATCCAGTTCGTCCGCGAGCACCTGCGCCGGATGGGGGCGATCCCGGTAGCGGATCTGTCCAAAGTGGACGACAAGACCCGGGTGCTGGTCGGCGGGGCGATCACCCACCGGCAGCGGCCGGCGACCGCCGGCGGCGTCACGTTCCTCAACGTGGAGGACGAGACCGGCATGGTGAACGTGGTGTGCACCGAGGGACTGTGGCGGCGCTACCGCCGGATCGCCCGCACCAGCTCGGCCGTGGTGGTGCGGGGTGTGCTGGAGAAGGTGGAGGGCGTGCTCAGCCTGCAGGCTGACCAGTTGCGGCACCTGGACATCCGCGTGCCCTCCACCTCCCGCGACTTCCGCTGACCAGGTTTGAGTGTCTCCAAGACCTGCAAACCTGGGCGATCGACACCGCTAACCGCCACAAACCTCGCGGGGTTTGTGGCGGTTAGCGACCACTGCGGAGGGGGTTTGTGGGTCTTGGAGACCCACAAGCTCTGTCAGGGGTAGCTGACCAGGTTGCTTGGCGTGGTGCCGGAGGGGGTCACCGCGCCGGTGTCGTTGATGATGTGGGTGATGGTGCCCTGGTAGTTCAGGGAAACCGTGAGCAGGTCATGGAACTTCACGCCGGCGTTGTTGGGGACTTCGAAGGCGTGGTAGGCGTTCACGGCCGGGTTGACGTTGAAGTAGTTGTAGCTGCCCAGACCCCAGGCCTCATGCGAGGTGACGTTCGCGCCGACCTTGTAGGCGGCGTAGCCGTTCACCCCGCTCGGTGCCATCCAGGCGGCCTGGTTGGGCACGTCGTAGGGCATCTCGTTCTGGAAGAAGATGGTCCGGCCGCCCTGGCCGTTCCAGGTCACCTCGTACTTCTGGTAGTGCTCCACGAAAAGCCCGGTCGCCAGCACGTTGTCGCCGTTGACGATCACGCCGTTGTCGGCGGTGTTGGTGGTCCAGCCGACGGTGCCGCCGTTGCCGTGGTCGGCCCGCCACGCCCAGATGTGGTCGATCAGCGTGTTGGCGCTGTTGACGATCAGGCTCGCGGTGGCCTTGCCGGCGACCTCGCCGCCGACCCGGAAGAACACGTCCTGGATCGAGGTCGGGTTGGACGCGTGACCGGCCGAGGAGCCGGACTGGCCGACGGTGAGCAGCGCGGCCGAGTTGGTGGTGCCGGCGTCGAACAGCAGGCCCTTGAGCCGCACGCCGTCCACATCGGACACCTGCATGGCGTTGACCCCGTTGTCCGGCACGAGGGTCGGGTAGCCGATGCCCAGCACCACGGTGTTGGCCTTGGTGACGTTCAGCGTCTGGTTGAGGTGGTAGACGCCGGGCGTGAAGAACAGGTTGCAGCCGGAGTTCAGCGCCGCGTTGATGGTCGACGCCGTGTCACCGGCCTTGACCACGTAGAACTGGCTCATCGGCAGCGAGCTGCCGGGCGTGCTGCCGCTGGCCCAGCTCGGGCCGGAGGCGTTGGTGCGCAGGGAAGGCAGGAACACCCGGTACTTGCCGGTGCCGTCGAGGTACAGGTACGGCACGTCCCGCGACACCGGGGTGGTGCCCAGGGTCGTCTCCGGCGGGGTCGGGAAGGTGTTGGCGGGCGCGCCGTTCACGCCGGAGAACACCATGTTCCACACGCCGCCGGACCAACTGCCGAAGCTGGAGTCGCGGGTGTACCACTGTTGCTGGGAGATCGACGCGGTCTGGCCGGACACCTTGGTGTCGGCGACGTAGCCGCCGCTGGCCCAGCCGTAGCTGGCCGGGTAGAGCTGGAGGTCGCCGCGGACGTCCATGCGCCGGAACGGCGCCGCCTGCGCGACGGCCCAGCGGTCGCCGCCGGTGGCGTTGACGGCCATGTTCTCGGCCGAGCGCCAGAAGTTCTGGGTGGCGTTGCCGGCGTCGGAGGCGTTGAAGGCGTCGACCGTGACGTGCCCGTTGATGGTGACGTCGTCGGGGTTCTGGCCGAGGCCGGCGACCGAGGTGTAGAAGCCGACGTTGTCGTTCACGCCGTAGGTGCCGGGCTTGAACAGCTCGGCCACCCGCCGCTCGGCGAACTGCGCGGTCTGGGTGTCCTTCTGCGCGTTGAAGTCGGCGTCGAGCTGCGACTGGATGGTCGCGGCCGACATGCTCGGGTCGAAGATGTGCACGTTCGGCCCGAAGTTCGGCGTGTCGGACTGGGTCGGGCAGGTCGCCGACGTGGCGCCGATGCTGTACGCCGCGCTGGCCACCGGCGAGTTGGCCAGGCCGGAGCCGACGGCGATGGCGTTCACGGTCTGGCTGGACGACACGGTGATCGGGCTCGTGTACTGCGGCGAGCTCGCCGTCGGCGTCGAACCGTCCACTGTGTACCGAATGGTGGCGCCGGCGGTGGCCGTGGCGATGGTCACCGTCTGGGCGGTGGTGTAGCTGCCGCCGGGCGGGCTGAAGGTCGGGGCGGCGGCGGCCGGCGTGCTGCTGCCGCCCTGGGTGTAGCTGAAGTGCGGGGTGTCGTACTGGGGCCCGCTCTTCTCGTAGGTGAACCAGTAGTCCAGGGCGGTGCCGTTGGACAGGCCGTTGACGGTCCACTGCCAGGTGCCGGCGTTGTTGGTCATCCGGACGTTCTGCTGGCCGATGCCGGGCACGCCGGTGTAGTGCACGTCCACATAGAGCGAGGCCGTGGTCGGCGTGAAGTCGATCCGCGCCGAGCTGGCGCTGACCTGGGTGACGGACTGGGTGTAGTCGGTGGCCGCGGCGGCGGGCAGGGTAATCGCCGTGGTCAGGGCTACTGCACCGATTAAGGCGCGTAGCAGCGGGATCCTCATCTGAGCACCTCCGAGCAGGGGCAGGGTCTGCCGGAACACGACACTGTGAGAGCGCTCTCAAGCGTCGTGACGATAGACCGCCGGCCCCGTGCTACGGAAGAGCGAACGGCGAAATTCAGGCCCCTGCGTCAAAAAACGGCTGGCAGTGGACGGGGCTGCTCGGGTCAAGGGCGTTGAGCACGAGTGACGCAACGTTCGGGTCGACGGCCTGGCCGAGGTGGCCGGTGAAGTCCACCGGGCAGCCGTCCTGGATCACGATGTGGGTGGCGTTGGGCGCGGTGAACACGCCGCTGGTGTACGGGGTCACCACGGTGTCGTACTTGGAGACGATGTTGGTGTACGTCGGCCCGGGCACGGCCACGCCGCCGGCGCCGAGCTTGGTCAGGAAGGCTGAGCCGGGCAGGTACTCGGCGCAGGCCGCGCAGCCGACGCCGGTCAGCGCCGGGCCGAGGTGCAGCAGATTGGCCAGCGTGGCCAGACCGTCCAGCGACGTGCCGGCGTAGTTGGCGCCGAAGCCCACGAAGTGGGTCACCTTGGCCGCGCCACCGAGGAACTTCAGGTAGTAGGCCGGCACGGTGCTGCCCTCGGAGTGGCCGACGATGTCGACCTTGGCGGCGTGCGTGGCCGCCTGGACCTCGTCCACGAAGGCGTCCAGCTGCGCGGCGCTGTCCTCCATCGGGCGCAGGCCGCCCACGGTCGGGCCCAGGATGCCGGTGCCATAGGTCAGGAAGAAGACGCAGTAGCCGTTGGCGGCCAGTGTCGGGGCGAGGGTTGCGAAGTTGACCGGGCCGTTCGCGCCGAGACCGTGCACCAGCACGACGGGTTCCGGGTGCTGTGTGCTGGGGGCACAGGAGAAGTCGTTGACGCCCGATGACGGCGCGGCGTTCGCGGTGACTGTGCCGGCCAGCAGGCCGAGTGTGGCCAGCAGGGGGACGAGGAGCTTGCGCAAGGAGACCTCCGAAGCAGGGCGGCTATGACCTGGCTCACGTCGAGTACAACACGCTGCCTTGTTTCGAACAAGACAGATTTTCCAGAATCGGTTCCGTAGCATTTCGGCATGACCCGCAGCGGCCGCACCGTCCGTGGACTCGACGCCGAGCAGCGTCGGGCGCAACGGCGGGCGGACCTGTTGGCGGCAGCGCTGACCCTGTTCGGCCGCAAGGGTTTCGGCGCGGTGCCGATCGAGGAGATCTGCCAGACGGCCTACGTCGGCACCAAGAGCTTCTACGAGCTGTTCGACAGCAAGGAAGCCTGCTACCTGGCCCTGTTCGAGCAGCTCACGGCCGACCTGTCGGCACGGATGCAGGCGGCGCTGGGCGAGGTCGACAGCATCGACGGCCTGCTGGAGACGCTGGCCCAGGTGCTGGTCGCTGACCTCCGGGTGCCGCAGGTGCTGTTTGGCCAGTCGGCGGGGGTGTCACCGGCGGTCGAGCGGCGTCGCCGGGAGAACCGGCGCTGGGCCGCCGGGTTTGTCGAGGGTGTGTGGCGGCAGTACGGCGTGATCGGACCCGACCAGGATGTGCGGCCGATCGCCATCGCCACCATCGGCGGGCTGTTCGAGCTGATCGCCGACTGGCTGTTCGACGGAGCCGAGGAATCCGATGTGCTGATCGCCCGGCTGACGGCGTACAACCGGATCGTCCGAGCGGGCCTTGAGTCCACTGTGGACGGTGTATCGTCCGACCGGTGACAACAGTGTCGCTGACCCTGCACGGTGATCCCGAGGACGTCGACAGTCAGGCCCGGCAGCTGCGCACGGAGCTGCTCGACCTGGACGTGGACCGGGTGGACTTCGCGCCCGGCGGACCGCCGCCGGCGGCCAGCAAAGGGGCCGACGCCGACACCGTCAGCACCATCATCGTCGCGCTGAGCACCTCGCCGGTGCTCATCCAGCTCGGCCGGGTGCTGCGCGACTGGGTCACCCGCGGCCAGCACCGCAAGATCGAGGTGCGCGACGGCGAGCGCTCCATCGTGCTCACCAACACCACCAGCGCCGACAACCAGGCGGCCATCGAGGCGTTCTTCCGGCACGAGCCGAGGGACTGACTACGATCCGTGGCGTGCACGAAGACGCCGTACCGGGGTTCGAGATCGGCAAGGACGGGGTCGGCAGCATCGTCGTCGGCGTCGACGGCTCGCCGCCGGCCGTGAACGCAGCCGCCTGGGCCGCCGGGCTGGCCCGCCGCGAGCGGGCCCGGCTGGTGCTGGTGTACGTCGAGCCACTGGCCAGCGCCGCCTACTGGACGTCCATCGGCATGATCAACGCCGCCGAGACGGCCAACGACTACGTGGCCGAGGTGCGGCGCGAGGCCGCCAAGTTCCTCGACCAGTACGGCATCGAGTGGGACCTGCTGCACCATCGTGGCGATCCAGCCACCGCCCTGGAGCAGATCGCCGAGGAGCTGCGGGCCGACTGCATCGTCGTCGGCCGGTCCCGGCACAGCGGCCACCTGCTCGGCTCCGTGCCCAAGACCCTGGTCACGCGGGCGAAGCGGCCCGTGGTGGTGGTCCCGTGAGCGAGCTTGCGAGCGAACCATTCAACGCAGAGCGTCCGCGAACGCGGACACCGAGCGCTGGCGAGGTGCCGCGCATGAGCGAGCTTGCGAGCGAGTCATCCAGCACAGAGCGTCCGCGAACGCGGACACCGAGCGCTGGCGAGGTGCCGCGCATGAGCGAGCTTGCGAGCGAGTCATCCAGCACAGAGCGTCCGCGAACGCGGACACCGAGCGCTAGCGAGGTGCCGCAGTGAGCGTCGAGACCGGCGAGGACTACGCCGACGCCGTGCTCACCGGGCAGAGCTGGGAGCGCCGCTCGTTCGAACGCTGCGACTTCACCGACGCCGATCTGCGCGACCTGGTGACCAAGGCGTGCACCTTCACCAACTGCGACTTCACCCGGGCCGACCTCGGCGACACCAGGCACACCGGCACCGCGTTCCGGGGCTGCACCTTCAACCGGACCGTGTTCGCCTCGTCCCGGTTCGAGGGCTGCACGCTGCTCGGCTCCACCTTCACCGACTGCCGGCTGCGAGGTTGCGTCATTCGCGACACCGACCTGAGCCTGGCCGGCCTCGGCCGCGTCGACCTGCGCAAGATGGACCTGTCCGGGCTGCGGCTGCGGGAGGCCAACCTCGTCGAGGCCGACTTGCGGGAAGCCGATCTGCGGGACGCCGACTTCACCGGGGCGCGGCTGCTGCGGACCCGCCTGGAGGACACCGACCTGCGCGGCGCCCGCCTCGACCCGGACGGCCTGCGGCAGGCCCAGCTGACCGGGGCGAAGATCGACCTGGACCAGGCGGTGCGGTTCGCCGCGGCACACGGGCTGGTGGTCGAGGGCTGAGGGCTGACAACGGAAACGGGCCATGCACCTGGAGTGCATGGCCCGTTTCCGTTGTCACTGTCCGGTCGGCGGGGGAGTGCCCTGACGGACCTCCACCAGCGTGCCGTCGGACACCAGCTCGTCGATGGACTTCGGCAGCAGGTACGCGGTGCCGCCGCCGGGCTGGCCGAACCACGGCACGGCCACACCGGCCAGCGCCTGGACCGGCTGCTGCAGGCGGTACACGTGGTACGGCCGGGTGATCCACTCGGGCACGAGCGAGCGCAGCGGGAAGGGCGTGCCGCCGGCGTAGGTGAGGTTGCCGTCGGGCTGGCCGAAGCGGTCGATCTCGACGCCCTGGGGCAGCTCGATGACCCGCTTGCCGCGGAACAGCGTCAACGGCGGCTCGCCCCGCAGCGGCTGGATGGGCCACTCGTCGGCGCGGGGCGGCTGGCCGCCCTGCTGCTGTTGACCACCCTGCGGCTGGCCGTTCTGCTGTTGACCCAGGGGCGGCTGACCCTGTCCGGCCATCGGCTGGCCCATCGGCGGGCGGTCGCCCATCGGGGCCGGCCCGCCGCCCATGGCCGGCTGGCCCACGGGCGGTTGGGCCGGCATGGGCCGGGGCGGGGTCAGCGGCGGCAGGCCGGGCTCGGGCCGCGGCTCCATCCGGGTCGCCGGTTCGCCCCGCTGCGGCAGGTCGAGCGGCGGCAGGTCCGGCTGCTGCTCTTGGTGCGTGGCCCGCGAGGGAAGGTCCATCGGCGGCAGGTCCGGCTGGGCGGCCCGTGACGCCAGGTCGAACGGCTGCTGCTCCTGGTGCGCGCGGGACGCCAGGTCGAACGGCTGCTGCTCCTGGTGGCCGGCCCGCGAGGGCAGGTCCAGCGGCTGGTCCTGGTGGGCTGCGCGAGACGGCAGGTCCAGGGGCTGCTCTTGGTGCGCGGCCCGGGACGGCAGATCCAGGGGCTGGTCCTGGTGGGCCGCCCGTGAAGGCAGGTCGAGCG
Organism: Kutzneria sp. CA-103260; assembly: GCF_018263855.1. Taxonomy (GTDB): domain Bacteria; phylum Actinomycetota; class Actinomycetes; order Mycobacteriales; family Pseudonocardiaceae; genus Kutzneria. Next base: position 9,579,654 of record NZ_CP073318.1, read on the forward strand.
GCGGCAGGTCCGGCTGCGCGAGCGGCGGGAGCGGCACCGGCGTCGGCGCGATGTCCACCGGCTCGGGCTCGGGTTCCGGCTCGAAGTGCTGGTTCTCGGCGTGCCGGTCGAAGTGCTGGTTCTCGCTGTGCTGGGGCTCGGCGTGCTGGTTGGCGGACTGTTGGTCCGCGGCCGGCTCGTCGGCCGGCACGGGCCGGTTGAGCAGCAGCTTGCCCAGCAGGAACGCGGCGGCGTCGTTGTCGTCGTCGAACAGCATCGGTGTGCTGAAGCCGTGCTCGTACCAGCCGACCTGCCAGCCGTCCTCGACCCGCTCCAGGTACCAGGTGTTGGGCGACGGCTCGCCGATCCGGTACACCGACGACGGCACGTTCAGCTCGTCGAGCAGCTCACGCAGCAGCTCGATGCTGACCCCGCCCACTGGCTCGGGTGAGCCGGCCGGCGGTTCCGGCTCGGCCACCGGCTCGGGTTCCGGCTCCGTGAACTGGTCCACGACCAGCGGCTCGGGCTCGGGCTCCGGCTGGGGTTCCGGCTCGGGCTCGGGCGCGACCTGCGGCGGCTCGGGCACCGGCATCATCTGCGTGGCCGGCGGCTGCTGGCCCGGGGGCTGCTGGGCGGGCACCGGCCGGCCGTTGGGGACCATGGTGCTGAGCAGCGCCACGGCCTGGCCCCGGGTCGGCTCGTCCACCTCGGGCGCGTGGAAGTTGACCGAGCGGATGTGCTGCACCAAGTCGGGCTCGGGCGGCACGCCGTAGCGGGCCAGGTAGAAGATCACCGCGGCCGGCCAGATCCAGGTGCCGTCGGTGTGGAAGGCGAACGGGATGGACTCCGGGTTCTCGTGGGCCAGCCGGTCGCTGTCCATGCCCTGGGCGGTCATGACGACCGGAGCCGTCTCCAGGTAGTCCAGCACCTTGCCGACCTCGGCCGGGTCCAGCGGCGGCCGGTTCACCGTCGGCCGTCCGTCGGGCCCGGGGCCGTCGAAGATCCGCGCCGTGCGCAGCCGGCCGGGGCCCTGGTTCTGCGGGGGCATCGGCGGCCGGGCCGGGGCCGGCGCCTGCAGCCGGCCGGCCAGCCACTCGGGCACGTTCTCGTCGGTGCGCGGGAAGAAGCGCATCTCGTCGGTGTAGGCCATCGGCGGCGGCGGGTTCTGCCACTGCGGCTCGTCCCGGTCGAAGTCCAGGTTGTAGCTGGACGGGCGGTCGAGCTGGTAGCGGGCGTTGAACCAGGTGCCGCGGCCCTCGCGGTACATGCCGGCCCGTAGGCGCGCGAACAGGGACGCGGTGTCCGCTGGCGCGGTCCAGGCCCGGCTCTGCCCGTCCTGGTCGGTCACCTCGGCAGACAGCTCGAAGTAGCGCCCGGCAGCCCGGTAGTAGGCCCTGACCTGCTCCCAGTCCTGGGGAGCCGCCTTCATCAGGGCCAACCCGATCTGCTTGACCAACGCGTCCTGTTCGACTGGGTTCAGCGGGGTCGGCTGTGACACACGCCCATCCTCTCGCGTTCCGTTGCGATCTGACACCCGCCTCACACCGGGTGTGGCCCAGACCTCCCTGCTCCTCGTCACGACCAGCATTGATGATTGACCCCCGGCTTGGCCAACGGGGGGCGAATGCCGCAATCGGGCGACCGTGAGTTATGAGATCGGTAGACGTCGCGTCCGTTACCTGGCCGATGGGGTGGTTTCGAGTGTTCCCGGCCTCGCCCCGCGCGGACGCCGCGTGGCCGCCAGGGCAGAATGGGCGACGTGACCGCCACGATCCTCGACGGCAAGGCCACCCGCGACGCGATCTTCGACGACCTGCGGGTCCGGGTCGCCGCGCTCAGCGAGCGGGGGGTGACTCCGGGCCTGGCCACCGTGCTCGTCGGTGACGACCCCGGCTCGCACGCCTACGTGCGCGGCAAGCACGCGGACTGCGCCAAGGTGGGCATCACCTCGATCCGCCGCGACCTGCCGGCCGACATCTCCCAGGCCGACGTCGAGGCCGTGCTGGACGACCTGAACGCCGACCCGGCCTGCACCGGCTACATCGTGCAGCTGCCGGTGCCCAAGCAGCTGGACACCGGCGCGCTGCTGGAGCGGATCGCGCCGGCCAAGGACGCGGACGGCCTGCACCCGGTCAGCCTGGGCAAGCTGGTGCTGGGCGAGCCCGGCCCGCTGCCGTGCACGCCGAGCGGCATCGTGGCGCTGCTGCGCCGCTACGACGTGCCGATCGCCGGCGCGCAGGTGTGCGTGGTCGGCCGCGGCGTGACGGTCGGCCGGCCGCTGGGCCTGCTGCTGACCCGGCGCAGCGAGAACGCCACTGTGACTCTTTGCCACACCGGCACCAAGGACCTGGCCGCCGAGGTGCGCAGGGCCGACATCGTGGTCGCCGCGGCCGGCGTGGCCGGCCTGATCACCGCCGACATGGTCAAGCCCGGCGCGGCCGTGCTGGACGTCGGCATCACCCGTACGGACGAAGGGCTGCGCGGCGACGTGCACGCGGGCGTCCGCGAGGTGGCCGGCTACCTCGCGCCGATGCCGGGCGGCGTCGGCCCGATGACCCGGGCGATGCTGCTGGCCAACGTGGTGGAGGCCGCGGAGCGCGAGCTCGCGGCTCGGTCGTGATCACGGTGACCGGCCGCCGCCGGTGGACCGAGGAGATCAGCCGGTACACGCCGTTCGTGCTGGTGTTGGCCATCGCGGCGGCCGGCGTGCTGCTGATCTTCCTGTACCACTGGCGGATCGGTTCCGGCCTGATCGGCGGCTCCCTGCTGGTGGCGGCCGGGCTGCGGGCCCTGCTGCCGGACAAGCAGCTGGGCCTGATCGCCCTGCGCCGCCGGTTCACCGACGTGCTCCTGTACGGCGGCTTCGGCGTCCTGATCGTCCTGGTCGCCGCCACCATCACCGGCGGCCCCTTCGACCACTGACCCGTATGCGCGAGTCCCGCGCTCGGGCAACTGAGACACAGGTTTGGGACGTGCCCCGAAGTCGACACACGGCTGCCTGAGAGCGGGACTCGCGGGGGTGTCCGTGGCCACCTTGCGACCCTGCTCACGGCCGACAGTCGGGGATCTCCGCACCTTGGTAATCTGCGGCAACCGGGCGACGCGCCCGGTGCGCGGTCCCGGTGCTGAGGCCGCCGGACAGGACTCCTGCCATGGTGGTCGCACCCGTGGACGTGATGCAGACTGCGGATCGGGAGGATCTTCCCTGTGGCACGCTCCGTCAACGTGACCGTCACCGGTGCGGCTGGCCAGATCGGCTACGCACTGCTGTTCCGGATCGCCTCGGGTCAACTGCTCGGCCAGGACACCAAGGTCCGGCTGCGCCTGCTGGAGATCCCCCAGGCGGTCAAGGCGGCCGAGGGCACCGCCATGGAGCTGGAGGACTGCGCGTTCCCGCTGCTGGACGGCATCGACATCACCGACGACGCGAAGACGGCGTTCGACGGCGTGAACGTGGCCCTGCTGGTCGGCGCCCGCCCCCGCACCAAGGGCATGGAGCGCGGCGACCTGCTGGAGGCCAACGGCGGCATCTTCAAGCCGCAGGGTGAGGCCATCAACGCCGGCGCGGCCGACGACGTGCGCGTCCTGGTGGTCGGCAACCCGGCCAACACCAACGCGCTGATCGCCCAGCAGCACGCGCCGGACGTGCCGGCCGAGCGCTTCACGGCGATGACCCGCCTCGACCAGAACCGCGCCATCTCGCAGCTGGCCAACAAGCTGCAGGTGCCGGTCACCGAGATCAAGCGGCTGGCCATCTGGGGCAACCACTCCGCCACCCAGTACCCCGACCTGTTCCACGCCGAGGTCGGCGGCCGCAACGCGGCCGAGACGGTGGACGACCAGGAGTGGATCGAGAACACCTTCATCCCGACCGTGGCCAAGCGCGGCGCGGCGATCATCGAGGCGCGCGGCGCCTCCTCGGCCGCCTCGGCCGCGAACGCCGCCATCGACCACGTCTACGACTGGGTGAACGGCACCGCCGAGGGCGACTGGGTGTCCATGGGCGTGCCGTCGGACGGCTCCTACGGCGTGCCGGAGGGCCTGATCTCCTCGTTCCCGGTCGTCTGCAAGGACGGCAAGTACGAGATCGTGCAGGGCCTGCAGATCGACGCCTTCTCCCGGGCCAAGATCGCGCACACCGTGGCGGAGCTGGAAGAGGAGCGCGACGCGGTCCGCAAGCTGGGCCTGATCTGAGGCATGAGTGACAAGAAGGCCCCCGCCGCGGCGGGGGCCTTCTTCGTGGACCACGTCACCAGGCGACGGGCAGCGAGTCCGCGCCGTACACCACGGACATCTTGCGCAGCTTCACCTGGTCCGGCTCCACCGCCAGCCGCAGGTTCGGGAACCGGTCGAACAGCTCCCGGAACGCGATCTGCATCTCCACCCGGGACAGCTGCTGGCCGAGGCACTGGTGCACGCCGTGCCCGAACGCCACGTGCGTGCTGTGCGTGCGGGTGATGTCCAGGATCTCGGGGTTGTCGAAGCGCGCCGGGTCCCGGTTGGCCGCGGCCAGCGAGCAGATCACGGTCTCGCCCTTGCGGAACTGGTGCCCGCCGACCTCGACGTCCTCGAGCACGCCGCGCCGGGTGCCGAACTGAACCACCGACAGGTAGCGCAGCAACTCCTCGACGGCTCCGTTGAGCAGGCTCGGGTCCTCGCGCAGCTTGGCCAGCTGGTCCGGGTTCTGCAGCAGCAGGAACGTGCCGAGGCCGAGCATGTTGGCGGTGGTCTCGTGGCCGGCGATGAGCAACAGCAGGCCCATCTCCGCGACCTCGTCGTCGGTCAGCGTCGGGTCCGACTCGAACAGGCCGCTGAGCATGTCGTCGCCGGGCTCGGCCCGCTTGCCCGCGACCAGCCGGCCCATGAACTCGCGGATACCGTCGGCGGCCTTGCGGATCTCGTCGATCGGCAGGTCCACCCGCAGCAGCCGGTGCGAGCGGTGCTGGAACTCCTCGCGGTCCTCGTAGGGCACGCCCAGCAGCTCGCAGATCACCAGCGACGGGATCGGCAGCGCGAACTCGGCCACCAGGTCGCCGGAGTCGCCGGCCTCCTGCATGGCGTCCAGGTGGTCGACCACCATCTGGTGGATGCGCGGCTCCAGCGCCCGCATCCGCCGCACGGTGAACTGCCCGGTCAGCAGCTTGCGGTAGCGGCCGTGGTCCGGCGGGTCCATCGAGATGAACATGCCCTTGGGGACCTCGAACTTCTGGTCCGGGGGGATCACCCGCATCGGATCGGTGATGTTCTCCGGCCGCGAGCTGAACCGCGGGTCCGCCATCACGAAGCGGACGTGCTCGTAGCTGGTCACGAGCCAGCCCAGCGAGCCGTCGGGCATGGCCAGCCGGCTGATCGGCTGGTCCTCCCGCAGCTTGCGGTACTCCTCCGGCGGGTCGAACGGCGTCGGCCGCTCGATGGGCAACGGCGCTGCCTCGATGGTCACTGCACTCTCCCCTCATGTTCGCTGTCCCCAGCCAACCCGGTCGGGCTGACCGCCGACTCCCATGAACCTGACGAAAGGCTGACAGTGAAGACACTGCCTTCACCCGGTCGGGTCACGAGGTCGACGGCGCCGCCGTGGGCCAGCACGATCGAGCGCACGATGCTCAGCCCGAGCCCCGTGCCGCCGGTGCCCGGGCTCCGGGCCTGGTCGGCGCGGAAGAACCGCTCGAACACCCGGCCGGCGGTCGCCTCGTCCATACCCGGTCCGTCATCGGCCACAACCAATTCCACCCTGGCACAGTCGCCGGTCACGCGAACCTCGACTTCCGTGCCCGAAGGGGTGTGCACCAGGGCATTGCTGATCAGGTTCTGGAGCACCTCGCGTAGCCGGTTCTCGTCGCCGGACACCACGGTCCGGCCGCGCACCAGCAGTCGGATCCGCCGCTGCGGGGCGGTGACCTGGGCGTCGGCCACGGCGTCGGCCGCCAAGGCGCCCAGATCAACCGTCTCGGCGACCGGCTCGTGTTGCTGGTCCAGTTGAGCCAGCAGCAGGAGGTCGCCCACGAGGTCCTGCATACGAGCCGACTCCTGCTGGATCCGCGACAGCGACAGCGCGGTCAGCTCCTCGCCGGCCAGGCCGTGTTGGTGCATCTCGGCCCAGCCGCGGATGGTGGTCAGCGGCGTGCGCAGCTCGTGCGAGGCATCGGCGACGAACCGGCGCAGCCGCTCCTCCGACCGCTGGCGCGCGTCGAACGCCTCGTTCAGCGCCACGACAACCTGACCGATCTCGGTGCCCTCGTTCGGCGCCTCGATCCGCTGGTGCAGTTCGCCGGCGGCGATCCGGCGCGCGGTGCGCGCCATGTCCCGCAACGGATGCAGGCCGACCTTGAGCACCGCGAAACTGAGCAGCCCGATGCCGGCCAACGCTGCCGCCGTCGCGATCAGCTCGAACAGCACCAGCCGGTCCAGCGCCTGCTGCGTCGGATCGAGGCTCTCGGCCAGCAGCGCGCTCGCGATCGGTTCCTGCCGGCCGTCCGGGTACGTGAAGCGGATGTTGTGGCCCACGCTGAACATCTGCGCCCGGTACTGCGGGCCGCCGTCGGAGGACAGCGTCACCGGCTTGGCCGCGAAGTCCTGGCCCAGCGTCGCGGGCAGCGTCGGCGGCGAGGTCGGCCGGCCCGACGACTCCAGCGCCGGCGTCTGGTCCAGGATCCGGCCGTCGTCGCCGACCAATACGACGACGTAGCCCGGTTGCAGCAGCACGGCCAGGCTGTCCTTGGTGACCACTACCGGTGCGGTCTCGATCGCCCTGGTCACCCGGGCGGTGGCATCGGAGAGCCAGGCGTCCGCGCGGTCCTGGAAGTACACCTGGAGCGCGACGATGGAGGCGGCGTCGACGATCACCATGCCCAGCGCGGCCAGCGCGATCACCGCGCAGACCAGCCGGCCGCGCAGCGACGTCACGCGCCGCACCGTCAGCCCTCCCGAAGGCTGTAGCCGAAGCCGCGGACGGTGTGGATCAGCGGCGCGCCGGTGGCGTCCAGCTTCTGCCGCAGCCGGGACACCACCTTCTCCACCACGCCGTCGCCGAAGTCGTGCCGCCACACCTGTTCCAGCACCTGGGCCTTGGACACCACCCGGCCGGCGTTGACCATCAGATAGCGCAGCAGCCGGTACTCGGTCGGGGACAGTTCGACCAGCCGGCCGTCCCGCGTCACCCGGCGCGAGCCCTCGTCCATCACCACGCCGCCCACGCTCAGCACCGGGTCGGGAGCGTCGCGGCGGGCCCGGCGCAGCAGCACCTGCACCCGGGCCAGCACCTCCGGGATGCTGAACGGCTTGGTCAGGTAGTCGTCGGCGCCGGTGGTCAGGCCGGTCACCTTGTCCAGCACCGAGTCCCGGGCGGTCAGCAGCAGCACCGGCGGCGAGTCTGGCAGTTCGGAGACCCGGCGGCACACCTCGAAGCCGTCCACGTCCGGCAGCATCACGTCCAGGATGACCAGGTCCGGCGGGTCGGCGGCGACCCGCTTGAGCGCCTCCCGGCCGGTCCCCGCGGTGCGGACCTGGTAGCCGGCCAGGCCCAGGGTGGTGGCCAGCATCTCGGTGATGCCCGGCTCGTCGTCGACGACCAGCAGCTGCTGGCCCTGCCCGTACACCAGCGGCGGTTCCACCTCGGCTGAACGAACCGGGCCGAGTCCGCGTTCCATGGTGACCTGGGTCACATTGTCGAACCCGTGCTGAGGATCCCCCGTTTTGTGGTCGATCGGATCGGCTACCGGCCCTGGGAGACAACACCATGAACCGCGTGACGACGGCACTCGCCCTCGTGTCCGCGCTCGCCACTGTCGGCGTCGCCGCCAACTCCGCGCCCCAACCCGAGGTGAAGCCCGTTGCCCAGCAAGAGGTTCCAGCGCCGGTCGCGGTGAAAGTGCCGGCTGGCAACCGAATGATCGCCACGTTCGACGGCCGGGGTGTCCAGATCTACACGTGCGCCAACGCGGCGTGGACCCTGCTCGAACCGGCCGCCACCCTGTCCGACCACGGCAAACCGGTCGCACTGCACTTCAAGGGCCCGATCTGGGTGTCGACCGTCGACGGCAGCGAGGTCGGCGCCGCCGCCGTGCCCGGCGCGTCCGCGCCGCGCCCCGGCGCCGTGCCGGAGCTGTTGTTGAAGGCGACGGAGAACCACGGCAAGGGGCAGTTCTCCGACGTCACCTACGTGCAGCGGCTGGCCACCCGAGGCGGCCTCGCACCCGCCGGCCCGTGCACCGACGGGGCCCAGGTGTCGACGCCGTACTCCGCCACCTACGTCTTCTGGGCCGCCGCCCGCTGACCAGACCGACATTGGTCCAGTCGGCACCCCCGTTTTGATGCTGGGAAAGGACCATTCCTCTCGTTGGAGTGGAGGAATGGTCCTTTCCAAACGTTGATGAGGCGGGGATTGGTCTGATCAGCTGGAGCAGGCCTGGCGGACGGCGTCGAACTTGGCCGCCTCGTTCTGGGCCCACTTGGCCAGGTCACCGTCGGTGAGGTGCTTCAGCGTGGCTTCACCGGCGGTCTGGGCGGCGTCGGCCAGGGCCTGGGCCAGCTTCTGGTCCTGGGCCTGAGTCGACAGCTGCTGTAACTGGTCGGCCAACTGCTTGGCGTGGTCGGCGCTGCTCCGCGCGGCGTCGCTGAGCTGGCCCAGCATCGTCGAACCCAGCGCCTGGGCGCAGATCTCCGACTTCGTGCTCGGCGTGCCCGACGCCGAAGCCCCGCAGGCCGTCAACGCGAACATCGACGACACCGCCACCGTTACGACCAATTTCGCCCTCATCACACCACATTACCGGTGATACAGGGACCGGACGACGTCGTCGATGTCCGGTTCGATCACGGCCACGTCGTGCACCGGCGAGCGCTCGGCGATCATGGTGATCAGCGCCGCCGCGGTGGTCGCGTCCCGGCGGAACGACAGCTGCTGCCGCAGTCCGTTGGCCTCGACCTTGACCTCCCGCACCCCCGGCAGCCCGGTCAGCTCCTCGCACGGCCGCTCGAAGTCCACCACCAGCACGCGTTCGGGCGTCACCTCGTCCCGCAGCTCGGCGAGCGGGCCGTCGGCCAGCACCCGGCCGCGGTCGATCACCATCATCCGCCGGCACAGCCGCTCGATGTCGTCCAGATCGTGCGTGGTCAGCAGCAGTGTCGTGCCACGGTTGGCGTTCAGGTCGGCCAGGAACTCCCGCAGCCGCTCCTTGGAATCCAGGTCCAGCCCGATCGTCGGCTCGTCGAGCACCAGCAGCTCCGGTCCGTGCAGCAGCGCGGCCGTAACCTCGCCCCGCATCCGTTGGCCCAGCGACAACTGCCGTACCGGCGTGTCCAGAAACGCCTGTAGCCCAAGCAGTTCGGTGCACTCCTGCAACCGCTTGGCGTGCTCGCCGGCCGGCACCCGGTAGATGTGCCGCAGCAGCTCGAAGCTCTCCAGCAGCGGCAGGTCCCACCACAGCTGGCTGCGCTGCCCGAACACCACGCCGATGCGCCGGGCCAGCTCCGCACGCTGTCGGGACGGATCGAGCCCGCACACCCGGACCCGTCCGGTGGTCGGCACGAGAATGCCGGTGAGCATCTTGATGGTGGTGGACTTGCCGGCCCCGTTCGGCCCGATGTAGCCGACGGTCTCGCCGGCCTCGACGGTGAACGACACGCCGCCGACGGCCACCACCTCTTCGCGGGTCCGCCGGAACCGGCCGGCCTTGCGGGTGACGGTGAACGTCCGGCCCAGCTCGCTGACCTCGATCATGATCCTGTTCCTCGGTAGTGGCGGACGGCGGAGCGCCAGATCAGGCCGGCGACCACGGCGGCGAGCACGGCGACCGGAGCGCCGAGCCAGCCGAGCCAGCTCGGCGCGCCCAGCGGGTCGGCGTGGTCGAGCAGGGTGAGCGCGGGGTAGTAGGCGACGAACGCCCCGGGCACCAGATAGGCCAGCAGGACACGCATCCAGCCGGTGTAGATGGAGATCGGGTACGAGGTCAGGTAGCTGCCGCCGTAGGTGACGGTGTTGGCCAGCTCGCGGGCGTCGATGAACCAGAACGACACCGAGTTGGCGGCCACGAAGATCGCGCCGAAGATGGCAGCCCCGGCCACCGGTGTCAGCACCAGCAGCAGGACCTTGGCCGGCGACCAGTGGATGTCCGAAGTGGACAGAACGTAGACCAGCACGCCGAAAGCCGTGAGCACACGGCCGATCCGGCGCAGCTGGAAGTCGCTGGCGAACAGCTGGAGCAGTGTCCCGAGTGGACGCATCAGCACCACGTCGAAGGTGCCGGCGCGGATGTAGGTCGGTAGCCGCTCGATGCTGCCCACGGCCATGTCGGCCAGCCCGAACGACATCCCGGACAACGCGTAGAACAGCAGCACGGCGCTGATGTCGAAGCCGCCGAGGCTGGCCACCCGGCCGAACACGATCAGGATCACGACCAGGTCGTTGGCCTGGGCCAGGGCCTGCCCGAAGCAGTTCATCACGAAGGAGCTGCGGTAGCTGAGCTGGCTGCGGACCTGGGCCCGCGCCAGCCGGGCGAACACGGCCAGGTCAGCCACCCTGCACCACCACCTTGTGCATGGCCCGGGCCAGCACCAGCCGGCCGGCGGCGGCCAGCAGGAGCAACCACAGCAGCTGCTGGCCCAGTGTGGCCGGCGCCGAACCGTCCTGCACGAACACGTTGATCGGATACTGCAGCATGGACGGGAACGGGGTGAGCGCGAGCGCGTGCTGGGCCCAGTCCGGGAAGTAGGACAGCGGGATCTCCAGCCCGGCCAGGGTGCCGGAGAGGACCCCGTACAGGGCGCGCACGCCGCGCGAGTCCAGCAGCCAGAACGTGGTCATGCTCAACAGGAACCGGATGTGGAAGCTGACCAGCACCGCGAGCACGGTGCTGACCAGGAAGGCCGGTGCGACCAGCGGGTCGGTCGGCCAGCGGAACGGGAACAGCAGCGCCCCCAGCAGGACCTGCGGGACGAAGCGGGCGATCGCGCTGAAACCGGCGCGGCCCAGGTCGGTGGCCAGCAGGGCGGCCTGTAGGTCCCACGGCCGGGACAGGTCGACGACGACGTCGCCCGTCCGGATCCGGTCGGACAGGTCGTCGAAACTCCAGAAGTCGACGACGCCGAGCAGCCCTTGGCCGAGCCAGACGTAGGTGATGGAGGTGGTCAGGTCATAGCCGCCGATCGAGGCCCCATCGCGCGCCAGGTACACCGCTGTCAGGATCCCGACCTTGATCAGTCCGAAGACGACATTGGTCGCGGTCCCGGCGAGCACGGCTTGGCGGTAGGTGGAGTACCTGTGGAATCCGGCGAGCGTGATGCGGAGATAACAGCCGATCACAGCGGACACGTCTGTCCACGCTAGGGGCCGGGGCAACTCATTTATCCGGGTAATTCCCCGATCCCGGCCGGGGTGGGCCGCGCCTAGCATCGAGACCATGGTGAACGGGGTGAGCAGCAGGGAACTCCGCGTCTCGGACGCGGAGCGGGAACACGTGATCGGGTTGCTGCAGAAGGCGATCGGCATGGGACTGCTCACGCTGGAGGAGTTCACCGACCGCACCGACGTGGCGCTGTCCTCGCGGACCCGCGCCGAGCTGAACGTGGTGCTGGCCGACCTGCCCGGCATGACGCACCCGGAGATGCGGGTCCGCGGCGGCTGGGGCCGGCCGGCCGCCGACCGGCCGCCGCTGCCCGGCGAGCCGATGGTGCTGACCAGCGGCGTCGGCTCCAGCATCAACCGCAGCGGCCAGTGGCCGGTGCCGCGGTCGATGGTGATCCGGTCCAAGTGGGGCGCCGGCGTCAACCTGGACTTCGGCGAGGCCGTGTTCGAGCACGAGCGGCTGGACCTGCGGCTGGAGGTCGTCGGCGGCGCCGTGACGCTGCGGGTGCCGGCCGGCGGAGCGGTGAGCGTGGCCGACCTGAACACCAAGATGAGCTCGGTCAACGACCGCGTCGGCTATCAGGGCCACCAGGGCACGCCGCACATCGTGATCAGCGGCTACCTGAACATGGCCGCCCTGACCATCAAGGGCCCTAAGCGGTAGCCACCTCGACGCAGTCGGGGCAGTGCTCCCCGGCGGCGTCGCCGCTCGGCGGCCGCACCCAGGACCGACACACGGCGACGACGGCCTCGCCGCCGGCGTGGCGGATCGTGCGCGGCCGACCGGCGACCGTCTCCGGCAGATGCATGACGTGACCCTGCACGACCGAGGGCCACCAGGTAGCGGCGGGCATGTGGCCAATGGTCGCGACCGGTTTTGACGAGCCGGTTACAACCGGTGAAAACCCTCAGACACGCGCGGCGGACAGCAGACCGGCCAGCACGCCGTCGAGCAGGCCGGGGAACAGCGCGTCCAGGTCGTCCCGGCGCAGGGTGTTGACCTTGGACGTGCCGACCGGCTGCTGGTGGATGACGCCGGCGTCGCGCAGCACCCGCCAGTGGTGGGTCAGGGTGGACTTGCTGACCGGCAGCTCCAGCACACCGCAGGCCATCTCGCCGCGCTCGGCGATGGCCTGCACGATGCGCAGTCGCACCGGATCGGCCAGGGCCTGGAGCACGGCCTCGATCCGGATGCTCTCCCGGAGCGGGTGCTCAAGCGTGGTGCCCATGCCCCCAGTGTACGAACTTCGTCGACCGGCTAGTGGCCCGCGACCACGGCCGGCATCTGGTGCAGGGTCAGCAGGTCGAACGGGACCCAGGTGGCGACGCCGGTGCGTTGCAGCGAGGCCAGCGACAGCCACACCCCGAGCACGGTCAGCACCGGCAGCACCATGCCCAGCTCGACCCGGCCGCCGGTGCGCATCCGCATCGGCTTGGGCAGCGCCACCGGGTACCAGGTCTTGCCGTTGAACGGGATCGGCCAGAAGATCGGGCAGCCCTGCTCGGTGATCGCGTCGCCGAGGCAGTGGGCCAGGCAGCCGGCGGCCACCGCCACCGCGCACCACATCGCCTGCTCCGCCGGGCCGACGTCGATCCAGTGCCAGCACAGGACCGTCAGGCCGAGCGACAGCACCGTCACGCCGAGCACATGGCCCTTCGGTGTCCACTCGTGCAGCAGTCCGCGCACGGCCAGGGCACAGAACAGGAACAGCAGCGGCAGCAAGGCGATCTTGTGGGCCCACTCCACCGCGGCGTACGTGCCGGCTCCGGCCAGTAAGGCGAACAGCAGCGTGTGGGTCACGCCGCGGTGGCCGCCGTGCCGGTTGGCGTCGCTGCGCAGCCGGGTGCCGCGGTAGACGACGTGGCTGAGCCAGTGCACGCCCTTGGACAGCACCCACGTGACCTTGCCGAACGTGTGCGCGACGGTGGCTTCGGGGTGGTCCAGGTCGGGCAGCAGGGCCGCGCCGCTGCACAGGGCAGCCCCGACGACCCAGGTCTGCGGAGTCATCGGCAGGTGGTTGGCGATGGCCACGATGGACACCCCGCCCCACATCATCAGCCCGCTCATCGCATGGGTAGGTCCGGTCGACACAACGCCCCCTGCTTCAAGATCAGTTTCCCCGGCGAGGCAGGCTACCCATCGGTGGCGTCGACGGGGCGGCGACACGACGGGTCGACTGTGCAGTGTCTTTGGGCAAGTGTCGTTGGCCACGCCCCTGAAGCGATCACGAAGGGTTAGCAGTACACTCGTACTGCTTGCATTGTCGCGAGAGGAGAGCCCGGCGTGGGCAAGATCAAGGTCGAAGGCACCGTCGTCGAGCTCGACGGCGACGAGATGACCCGCATCATCTGGCAGTTCATCAAGGACAAGCTGATCCACCCGTACCTGGACGTCAACCTGGACTACTACGACCTGGGCATCGAGCACCGGGACGCGACCGACGACCAGGTCACCATCGACTCCGCCAACGCCATCAAGAAGCACGGCGTCGGTGTGAAGTGCGCCACCATCACGCCGGACGAGGCCCGGGTCGAGGAGTTCGGTCTGAAGAAGATGTGGCTGTCGCCCAACGGCACCATCCGCAACATCCTCGGCGGCGTCATCTTCCGCGAGCCGATCGTCATCTCCAACATCCCGCGCCTGGTGCCGGGCTGGACCAAGCCGATCATCATCGGCCGTCACGCCCACGGCGACCAGTACAAGGCCACCAACTTCAAGGTGGCCGGCCCGGGCGAGCTGACCATCACCTTCACCCCGGCCGACGGCTCCGAGCCGATCCAGCACGTGGTGGCGAACTACCCCGAGGGCGGCGGCGTCGCCATGGGCATGTTCAACTTCCGCAAGTCCATCGAGGACTTCGCGCGGGCCTCGCTGTCCTACGGCCTGCAGCGCGAGTACCCGGTGTACATGTCGACCAAGAACACGATCCTCAAGGCCTACGACGGCATGTTCAAGGACGTGTTCCAGGAGATCTTCGAGGCCGAGTTCAAGGCGGACTTCGACGCCAAGGGCCTGACCTACGAGCACCGCCTGATCGACGACATGGTCGCCGCCGCCATGAAGTGGGAGGGCGGCTACGTCTGGGCCTGCAAGAACTACGACGGTGACGTCCAGTCCGACACCGTGGCCCAGGGCTTCGGCTCGCTCGGCCTGATGACCTCCGTGCTGATGACGCCGGACGGCCGCACCGTCGAGGCCGAGGCCGCGCACGGCACCGTGACCCGGCACTACCGCCAGCACCAGCAGGGCAAGCCCACCTCCACCAACCCGATCGCCTCGATCTTCGCGTGGACCCGTGGCCTGCAGCACCGCGGCAAGCTGGACGGCACCCCGGCCGTCACCCAGTTCGCCACGGCCCTGGAGGAGGTCGTCATCTCCTCGGTCGAGGCCGGCGCCATGACCAAGGACCTGGCCCTGCTGATCAGCAAGGACCAGGCGTGGCAGACCACCGAGGAGTTCCTGAACACCCTCGACGAGAACCTGCAGAAGCGCATGGCGTCCGCCTGAGCTTGAAAGCGTGACCAAAAGGGCCCCGTCTCGCGACGGGGCCCTTTTGTGTGCCGGTCACGGCTTACCGTCCGGCCCATGGGGAAGAAGCTCCTGCTCGCGGCCTTGACCGCGATGCTCGGTCTCACGCTCGCCGGCACGGCTTCCGCGGCCGCGCAACCCGGCTACGTCGCCCTCGGCGACTCCTACGCCTCCGGCGTGGGCACCAGGACGTACTTCGACACGACGTGCGACCGCTCCGTGTACGCCTACTCCGAACTGCTGGCCAGCCGGCTCGGCCTGGCCCTCAACCTTCAGGCCTGTAGCGGCGCCAAGACCGCGGACGTGCTCGCCAAGCAGGTCGGCGCGCTGTCCACGTCGACCAAGTACGTGACGGTCTCGGTCGGCGGCAACGACATCGGCTTCTCCAGCGTGATCGAGAAGTGCGCGCTGCCGCTGTACGACTGCACCGGCGACATCAACAAGGCGGTGGGGCTGATCGCCAGCACCCTGACCGGCGCGCTGGACACCGTGTACACCCAGATCCACACCCGGGCCCCGAGCGCCAAGGTCGTGGTCGTCGGCTATCCGCGGCTGTTCAACGGTGTGGCCTGCAACGCGCTGGCCCGGATCAGCCCGACCGAGGAGGGCCAGCTCAACGCGGCCGCCGACACGCTGGACAACGCCATCAAGGGCCGGGCCACCGCGCACGGCTTCACCTTCGCCGACCCGCGGACGGCGTTCACCGGGCACGCGGTGTGCGACAAGGTGGAATGGCTCAACGGCCTGTCCAACCCGGTGTCCGAGTCCTATCACCCCAACCGCGACGGCCACGTGGGATTCGCGAATCTCCTTCAGCCCCTGCTGTGACGGTTGGTGATGGGCTAGCCCGGTAGGGAGCCCCGGCCGGGTGGATTCCGGGTCGGGTGGTTCTGCGGCGCCCCGTCCTCCGGTATTGCTGAGATGTCTGGTTCATGACGTCTCCGGCGAGGGGAGGACGGGGTGTTCGGCATTCCGGTGATGAAACTGGCCGTGATCGGCGGGGTCGGCTTCGCGGCGTTCGCCCTGCTGGCGCACCAGAACGCCGGCGCGTCGCAGGGCAATCCGCAGTGCGCCTTCACGGTCAACGCCGACGTGCTCAACGTGCGGACCGGGCCCAGCACCGCCGACCGGATCGTCGGACGGCTGGTGCAGAGCCAGCCCGTGACCGCGCAGCCGTTGGTGCAGAACGGTTTCCGCCAGCTGGACGGCACGCGGTGGGCGTCGGTCGACTACCTGGTGGCCGCCTCCGGCAACACCTGCTGAGTCATCCAGCCCTGGTCGGCCAGGCCGACGTGGTACGGCACGTTGACCACCACCACTCCCGGCGTGAACAGCAGCCTTGCCTTGAGACGCAAGGCGCTCTGGTTGTGCAGCAGGTGCTGCCACCAGCGCCGCACCACGTACTCGGGGATGAACACGCTGACCACGCCCCGCTTGTCCCGGCCGTGGATGCGGGCCACGTGCTCCACGATCGGCTTGCTCACGTCCCGGTACGGCGAGGACAGCACCACCAGCGGCACCTTGATCCCGCGACGCTCCCATTCCCGTTGCAGGCCACGGGTTTCCTCGTCGTCGGTGGCGACCGTGACCGCCTCCAGCCGATCCGGCCGGGTCGCCTTGGCGAAGGCCAGCGCCTGCAACGCCGGCTGGTGCAGCCGGGAGACCAGCACCAGGGCGTGCACCCGCGGCGGCAGCGTGGTGGTCGGCTTGGTGGTCTCGACCTCGCGCTCGAACCGTCGGTAGTAGCGGTTGATCGCCCGCATCAGGAAGAACAGCACCACCATGGCCAGCACCGCCAGCCACGCGCCGTGCACCACCTTGGTGGCGAACACGACGACCAGCACCACCGCGGTCAGCCCGGCGCCGAAGGCGTTGATCGCCTGCGAGCCGCGCATCCTGGCTCGCTTGCCGGGGTCGGTTTCCTTGGCCAGTTCCCGTTTCCAGTGTACGACCATGCCGGCCTGGCTGAGCGTGAAGCTGGTGAACACGCCGATGATGTACAGCTGGATCAGGGCGTCGATGTTGGCGTCGAAGCCGATGATCAGCACGATCGCGGCCGCCGCCAGCAGCAGGATGCCGTTGCTGAACACCAGCCGGTCGCCGCGGTTGTGCAGCTGGCGGGGCAGGTAGCGCTCGCGGGCCAGGATCGAGGCCAGGCCCGGGAATCCGTTGAACGCCGTGTTGGCGGCCAGGATCAGGATGCCCGCGGTGGCCGCCTGGAACAGGTAGAACAGCGGGGAGCTGCCGCCGAACACGCTGGCCGCCACCTGGGAGATCACCGACGGGTTGCCGTCCGGCTCGGCGTGCGCGTTGAGGTGCACGGCCAACGCGGTGATGCCGCCGAACATCGTCACCGCGATGACGCCCATCATCACTAGCGTCAGGGCGGCGTTGTGGGACTTGGGTTTGCGGAAGGCCGGCACACCGTTGCTGATCGCCTCCACGCCGGTCAGCGCCGTGCAGCCGGACGCGAAAGCCCGCAGTGACAGGAAAACCGCGCCGAAGCCGGCCGTGCTCTCGGTCTGGTGGAACGGCAGGCTCGCGGTGGACGCCTGCGGCAGGTCGCCGGCCAGGCCGCGGATCGCCGCCACCGCGAACATCAGGAAGGTCAGCACGATGAACGCGTAGGTCGGGATGGCGAACGACTTGCCGGATTCCTTGACGCCGCGCAGGTTCACCACCGCGATGAGCGCCACGAAGCCGACCGAGATGCCCACCGCGTGCGGGGCCAGCTCCGGGAACGCCGACGTGATGGCCACGACGCCGGAGACCACCGACACCGCCACCGTCATCACGTAGTCCACCAGCAGCGCCGCCGCCGCGGTCAACGCCGCCGACTCGCCCAGGTTCTGCTTGGAGACGACAAACGCGCCGCCGCCACTCGGGTAGGCGTAGCAGGTCTGGCGGTAGGAGGCGACCACCACGATCAGCACGATCGCCACCGCCGCCGCGACCGGCGCGGACAGTGACAGCGCGCCCGCGCCGCCGACCGCCAGCGTGAGCAGGATCTGCTCGGTCGCGTAGGCCACCGACGAGATCGGGTCGCTGCAGAAAACGGGCAACGCCAACCATTTCGGCAACAGCGTGTCGCCCAACCGCTCACTGCGCAGCGGGCGGCCGACCAGCAGCCGTTTCACGACGTCGAACACGCTCTCCCTCTCCCCGGATCTCTCGTCTGAAGCGTCCGGGGCCTTTACGCCCGCATCGCCGGCCCTGATGCGTTCTTAACGGCGGCGAGCCCCGCGTTTACGCGTTCCTGATGCCGCTAGGCTCGGGGTGTGCTGACCGTCTCCACCGTCAACGTCAACGGGCTCCGTGCCGCCGCCAAGAAGGGCTTCGTCGAGTGGCTGGCCGCCACCGAGGCGGATGTCGTGTGCCTGCAGGAGACGCGGGCCGAGCCCGATCAGCTGCCGGCCGAGCTGCTGGAGCCGGCCGGCTGGCACACCACGCTGGCCGAGTCCGAGCTCAAGGGCCGGGCCGGCGTCGCCCTGCTGTCCCGCACCGCCCCCGAGGCCGTCCGCGTCGGTTTCGGCTCGGCCGAGTTCGACCGCAGCGGCCGCTACGTCGAGTACGAGCTGGCCGACGTGGTCGTGGCCAGCCTCTACCTGCCCAGCGGTGACGCCGGCACCCCCAAGCAGGACGAGAAGTACCGCTTCCTCGACGCCTTCTTCGCCCATCTCGTCGAGCTGCGGGCCAAGGCCGAGGCCGACGGCCGCGAGGTCCTGGTCTGCGGCGACTGGAACATCGCGCACCGCCCCGAGGACCTCAAGAGCTGGAAGACCAACCAGAAGTCGGCCGGCTTCCTGCCCGAGGAGCGGGCCTGGCTGGACCAGCTCTACGCCGCCGGCTACACCGACGTCGTGCGCTCCCTGCACCCCGACACCGCCGGCCCGTACAGCTGGTGGTCCTACCGGGGCAAGGCCTTCGACAACGACTCCGGCTGGCGGATCGACCTGCACGTCGCCACCGAAGGCCTGGCCGGCAAGGCCGTCTCCGCGGTGACCGAGCGGGCCGCCACCTACGCCGAGCGGTGGTCCGACCACGCCCCCGTGACCGTCCGCTACGACGTCTGAAATATTCCCGCTCCTCCTGTGAGAGTGGTCTCCCTACGCTCAGCGACGGTGCGGCGAGAAAACCGACTTACGCTCGGCCGGTGGTCAACGACACCCCGCGCCCGAGCGAATCGGCCCTCCGCCGGGCACTTCGCCGCGCAGCAGACGGTTCGACGCTGGACGCCACCGAGGCGGCGGTGCTGCTGCACGCCCGAGGCGATCACCTGGACGAGCTGTTGGCGATCGCGGGCCGGGTCCGCAACGCGCACCTGAGGGCCGAGGGCCGCGAGGGTGTCATCACCTACAGCAAGAACGCCTTCATCCCGCTGACCCGGCTGTGCCGGGACCGCTGCCACTACTGCACGTTCGCGACGGTGCCGCACCGCCTGCCGGCGGCGTACCTGGAGCGCGACGAGGTGCTGGACATCGCCCGCCAGGCGGCGGCCCAGGGCTGCAAGGAGGCCCTGTTCACGTTGGGCGACCGGCCGGAGGAGCGGTGGCCGGCGGCCCGGGAGTGGCTGGAGGCCCGCGGCTACGGCTCGACCCTGGACTACCTGCGCTCGGTGGCCATCGCGGTCCTGGAGGAGACGGGCATGCTGCCCCACCTCAACCCGGGCGTGCTGAGCTGGGAGGAGTTCCAGCGGCTCAAGCCGGTGGCGGCCAGCATGGGCATGATGCTGGAGACCACCGCGACCCGCCTGTGGAGCGAGCCGGGCGGCCCGCACTTCGGCAGCCCGGACAAGGAGCCGGCGGTCCGGATGCGGGTGCTGACCGACGCCGGCCGGGTGGGCGTGCCGTTCACCACCGGCATCCTGATCGGCATCGGCGAGAACCTGGACGAGCGGGCCGACTCGCTGCTGGCCATCCGGGGCGTGGCCCGCCAGTACGGCAACATCCAGGAGATCATCGTCCAGAACTTCCGGGCCAAGCCGGACACCGCCATGCGTGGCATGCCGGACGCCGACCTGCACGAGCTGGCGGCGACCATCGCGGTGGCCCGGCTGCTGCTGCCGTCCACCGTGAGCGTGCAGGCCCCGCCGAACCTGGTCGGCGACGAGTTCGAACTGATGCTGCGGGCCGGCATCGACGACTGGGGCGGCGTCTCGCCGGTGACCCCGGACCATGTCAACCCCGAGCGCCCGTGGCCGGCCATCGACGAGCTGACCGACGTCACGGCCAAGTCGGGCTTCCAGCTGCGTGAGCGGCTCACGGCCTACCCGCGTTTCGTCAAGGCGGGCCAGCCGTGGATCGACACCCGCATCGGCGCGCACGTGGATGCCCTGGCGGACAAGGAAACCGGCCTGGCCAACCCGGACGCCGTCCTGAGTGGACGGACGTGGCAGGAGCCGGACTACGCCCTGGAGTCGCAGGGCCGCACCGATCTGCACGAGACCATCGACACCACCGGCCGGACCGGCGACCGCCGTGGCGACTTCGACAGCGTCTACGGCGACTGGGAGTCGCTGCGCCGCCAGCTGGACACCAGCCCCACCTTCAGCAAACTGCCCAGCGATGTCCGCAATGGACTGAAGATCGCCGCCGAGAACCCGGGCGCGTTGCTGGAGGAGAAGAACGCGGACGCGGCGCTGGCGCTGCTCACCGCCGACGGCGAGGCGCTGGAGACCATGACCCGGCTGGCCGACCAGCTGCGGGCCGAGGTCAACGGCGACGACGTCACCTACGTGGTGAACCGGAACATCAACTTCTCCAACGTCTGCTACGTCGGCTGCCGGTTCTGTGCCTTCGCGCAACGGGAACGCGACGCCGACGCCTATCGGCTGACCGTGGACGACGTCGCCGACCGCGCCCAGGAGGCGTGGGACGTGGGCGCGACCGAGGTCTGCATCCAGGGCGGCATCGACCCCAAGCTGCCGACCAGCTTCTACGCCGACATGGTGCGGGCGATCAAGACCCGGGTGCCCGGCATGCACGTGCACGCCTTCAGCCCCATGGAGATCGTCAGCGGCGCCACCAAGGCCGGCGTGAGCGTGCAGGAGTGGCTGACCGAGCTGCGCGACGCCGGCCTGGACACGATTCCCGGCACGGCGGCGGAGATCCTCGACGACGACGTGCGCTGGGTGCTGACCAAGGGCAAGCTGCCGACCAAGACCTGGCTGGAGGTCGTGGGCACCGCGCACCGGCTGGGCATCCGCTCCTCGTCCACCATGATGTACGGCCACGTCGACCACCCCGGTCACTGGCTGGGCCACCTGCGCACGCTGGCCCGTCTGCAGGACGACACTGGCGGCTTCACCGAGTTCGTGCTGCTGCCCTTCGTGCACCGCAACGCGCCGATCTACCTGGCCGGCGTGGCCCGCCCGGGACCGTCCCGAAGGGACAATCGCGCGGTGCACGCGATGGCCCGGCTGGCGCTGCACGGCCGGATCCACAACATCCAGTGCTCCTGGGTGAAGCTCGGCGACGAGGGCACGGCCGAGGTGCTTCGCGGCGGCGCCAACGACTTCGGCGGCACGCTGATGGAGGAGACGATCAGCCGGATGGCCGGTTCCGAGCACGGCTCGGCCCGCACCATCGAGCAGCTGGAGTCGATGGCGGCGCTGGCCGGTCGTCCGGCACGCCAGCGAACCACGACTTACGGTGTGGTTGCGCCAAAAGAACCCGTTCGAGTGAGCCTTTCGGGTCATTAACGTTACGTCTAATGGGTACCTTCCGAGGTTGCGTCATGCAGTTAACCGCCTCGGAAGGACACTCCCGTGCGCAACAGAAGAGCGCTCGCGTTCCCCCTGGCCGTCATGGTGGCCGGGACGATCATTGCCGGTGCCGGGGCGGCCATGGCCGCGACAGCGGACAGCACCGCCCCGGCCGCCCACTCGGCGGCCGCCCAGCAGCGGGGCAACCCGCCGTGCGAGCGGACCGGCCGGGGCAACCCGCCGACCTGCGAGTCGACCACGCCGCCGCCCACCTGCGAGCCCGCGGGCCATGGCCGCGGCCTGCCGCCGTGCACGTCGACCACGCCGCCGACGACCACAACCGGCCGCACCACCACGACCACCCCGTGCACGACGACAACTACGCCGCCGACCAGCACGACCACGACGACCGAGTCGACCACGACTCCATCGACGACCACCGGGTCGACCACCACGACGACCGAGTCGACGACGACCACCACGGAGTCGACGACGACCGGGTCGACGACCACCACGACTGAGTCGACCACCACCGGGTCGACGACCACCGGCTCGACCACGACCACGAGCCCGTCGCAGTCGTCCACCACGCCGCCGTCGTCGACGACCACGACGACGACTGCCCCGCCGGTGTCGACCACCGCGACCACCCCGTCGGGCACGCAGACGCTGGCCTACACCGGCACCACCGCCGACACCGGCATGCTCATCGGCTTCGGCCTGCTGCTGGTAGTGGGCGGCGGCCTGATGCTGCTGGTCCGCCGGACCCCGTCGCCGCGCAAGTGAGCCGTGCGGGGCGCCCCGCCCGCCCGGGGCGCCCCGCGAAGTACGGCACGTCACATCTGCCCGAACGGACACGATGACCGCCTGGGAGCGGGTCCCACGGGTGCATCGGCGCTGGTCCTGATCTTGTGGGACCCGGCGCGGGGGTCGATAACGACCGCCGTTATTCTCGCTCCTCGTGATGGACCGCACAGTCCCCGGAACGGGTGGGGTTGACACGTTCGGTAGTTTTCCGAACGACAGCCGCCACTCAATTCACTCTTCTGGGGCGACCTCACTGCCGGGAGACGCTGCTTTGCGTAACCAAGTTCGGCACCTGACGCGTTTCACCCTGACCGCTGCCTGCCTGCTGCCGGTCACAGCGCTGCTCACGGCTGGCGTCGCCGCCGCCGCTGACACCGACCCCAACGTCGAGAGCCGGGTCCCGGTCACCCTGGACGGTTTCGCCCTGCTGGCCATCCTGGTGGGCTTCGGCGGGTTGATCGCCGGCCTGCTGCGCCACCGCCACCGCCTGGCCCGCGAGGCCAAGGCCGCCGCCCAGGCCGCCAAGGCGGTCGTCGAGGAGAGCGCCGCCGCCGCGGCCGCCACCAAGCCGGCCCCGCTCCCCACCCCCAGCCAGCTCTGACCCGCCCCACCCCCGCGCCCCAGCCCCGCTGATTTTCGCCACATGTGGTCCACATGTGGCGTTGAGAGTCGAATGTGCGCCACATGTGGCGTGAGTAGTTCGACGCTCTGCGACCGTGGGCACGCACCGTTACCGTTGACGGGTGGCGGACAAGGAATCCCTGCTCACCCGGCTGCGCAAGCGTCACTCGTGGCTCGACCACCTGCTGCGCGCCGGGGAGCGCTATGTCGACCGGTACGGCGACCACTACGCCGCCGCGATCACCTACTACAGCGTGCTGTCGCTGATACCGATGCTCATGCTGGGCTTCTCGGTCGCCGGCTTCGTGCTGGCCGGCAACGAGCAGCTGCTGGACCAGATCCGCACCAGCATCGCGACCGCGGTGCCCGGCGCGCTCGGCGATCAGGTCAACGCCATCGTCGGCAAGCTGATCGAGTCCCGCGGCTCGGTGGGGATCTTCGGTCTGCTGGCGGCGCTCTACTCCGGCCTCGGCTGGATGACCAGCCTGCGCGACGCCTTGACGGCCCAGTGGACGCGTGAGCGCCCGCAACTGCCGTTCCTGCTGACCGCGGTCAAGGACCTGCTCACGCTGATCGGGCTCGGCCTGGCGCTGGTGGTCTCGTTCGGCATCACCGCGGCCGGCACCGGCCTCGGCGGCCTGCTGCTGGAGCTGCTGGGGCTGCGGCAGACCGGCTGGGCCGAGTTCCTGCTGTCGGCGGGAACCATCGTGCTGGGCCTGCTGGCCAACTGGCTGGTGTTCCTCTGGGTGCTGGCCAGCCTGCCGCGCTTCCACGTGGGGTGGCGCAGCGCCGTGCGCGGCGCGATCACCGGCGCCGTCGGCTTCGAGGTGCTCAAGCAGGTCGGCAACATCTACCTACAGCTGATCAAGAACTCGCCGTCTGGCTCGGTCTTCGGCACGCTGCTGGGCCTGCTGGTGTTCGTCAACCTGGTGTCGCGGTTCCTGGTGTTCATCACCGCCTGGACCGCGACTGCCCGGGAGAACATGCACCGCTCGGCCGACCCGGTGGTGCTGCCGGAGCCGGTGGTGATCCGGCCGACGGTGCACCTGGCCGGCCGGCCCGACGCCACCGTGACGGCGGGCCTGCTCAGCGCCGGTGCCCTGGTCGGCGTGACCCTGACCCGCCTACTCCGCCGCCGCTAGTTCGTGCGTCTCCAAGACCCGCAAACGTCACCGGAAGAGGTCTCCAACTGCCACAAACCCCACCTTGTGCGAGGTGGGGTTTGTGGCAGTCAGAGGTGTGCTCAGGCCTGGTTCGTAGGTCTTGGAGACACTCAGACGTTGTTGGCCTGGGCGGCCAGGCGGCGGGCGCGGGCGGCCCGGGCGCGGCGCTTGCGCACGTACATCGCCAGCACCACCAGCACGCCTAGCCCGGCCACGATGGTCAGCGGCATGCCGACGTTGCCGAACGCCTGGTACATCGGGCTGTTGTCGGCGGCGTTGGTCACGTTGGCGGCGTCGGTCGAGGTCGACGCGGACGAGGTCGCCGACACCGACGGCTTCACCGGCGGGGCCTGGTCCACCAGCGTGCCGACCTGGTGCGCGCCGGCCGCGGTCAGCGCGAAGCCGTAGTCCAGCAGCTTGGAGCTCTGCAGGTACATCGGGTACTTGGTCGTCTCGCCGCGCAGCAGCACGGTCACCAACCGGTGCCCGTTCTTGCCGGCCGAGGACAGGTTGGTCGAGTGCGCGTCGGTGGTGTTGCTGCTGATGCCGGTGATCGCGCCGGTGTAGCTGGTCAGCAGCGAGTCGGTGTTGTGCACGTAGACGCCGCCCAGCGTCACCGATTTGACCGCGGCCGCGTCGGCGAACGCCGGCAGCTGCATGGCGTGCCGGTAGATGACCGCGAGGTCGTACGCGGAGGTGCTCATGCCCGGCCCGTCCAGGCCGCCGGGCGTGGCCACCCGGGTGTCCAGCGCGCCCATCTGCTGGGCCGCGGCGTTCATCAGGTCCAGCGTCTTGGGCACGCCGCCGAGCGCCCGGGCCAGTGCGTTGGGCACGTCGTTGCCGGGCTTGAGCAGCATGGCCTCGACCAGCTGGGTGACGGTGTACTTGCCGCCGGCCGGCACGCCGACCGCGGAGTAGCCCTTGGCCGCGTCCACGTCCTCCTGCGTGATCAGCACGGGCGTGTTCGGCTTGAGGTCGTTGAGCGCCACCACGGCCAGCAGCACCTTGATCAGCGCGGCCGGGCGCTGGCGGGCGTGCGGATCCTTGGCCGCGAGCACCGCGCCGGTGTCCAGGTCGGCCAGCACCCACGAGGAGGCGTTCACCTCGGACGGCGGTGCGGTGGCCGCGTCCGGCGGCAGCACGAAGCCGCACTTGCCGAGCTGGTCGCCGCCCACCGGGTCGGCCGGCACCGGCAGTGGCTTCGGCGCGGCCGAGCCGGCCGCGGGCTGCTCGGCGTCGTCCTCGGCGGCCGGCGGCGACTGCTTGTTCGGGCACTCGTTCGGCGCGCCGCTGGTCGACGTCCCAGAGGCACCCTGGGAGGTGGCGGACGTGCTGGTGGTGGTCGTGATCACCGCAGCGGCGCTGCCCGTCGTGACGAACACGGCGGTGACCACGCAGGCCACGGCCGTGAGCAGGGCGGCTGCGGGCCGTCGAGCTGGGAAGGGCACCCTCGCAGGCTAGTGCCTTACGCGGTGTGACCGGTTGGCCCCACGTCTTCACCACCGGTGGCCCGGGCGGATACTGCGAGTGTGACGCTGACCCGTGGCAAGTCCGTGTTTCTGCTCCTGTTCGGGGTGTGGAGCTGGTTCATCTGGGTGACGCTGGTGATCAACGTGGCACAGGACCCGAGGGCGTTCACCGCCGGGTCGGCCACGGCTTTCTTCTACGTGCACCTCACGCTGGCGATCATCTCCGTCGCTTTCGGCACCGTGATCGGCTGGTTCGGGCTGCGTGGCCTGCTCGGCGCGCGGCGGCCGACGGAGGTCGCTCACCCTGGGTGAACCGGCCGAAGGGTTGCCCGCGCGCTGGCAATTGTGAACGTTCGCACGTCTGGCCCGGGGATGTCCGGATTGCTACGTTCCGCCGATGAGACGTCTGCTGACGCTGCTGACCGCCGCCGGCGCCGCCCTCGTTGGGCTGGCGCCGGTCGCGTCTGCCGCCCCGGACCAGTACTCCTGCGACACCACCGGCACGTCCTACACGTACGTGGTGCTCTACGCGCCGGGCCTGCCCCGGTTCGTCGCCGACACCGAGCTCAAGTTCGACTGCGGCTCCCTGGTCGAGTACTACCCCGAGATCGGGGTCGCGGTGGCGACCTCGGCCGCGCCTGACTTCGCCGACCGGCTCGGCCCGAACCGGGCCTACAGCGGCCGCAAAGACGTGCCCGGGGCAACGTCACGCTCCCGCTCGCAGGAATCGGTGGCCCCCGCAGACGACCGCGGCGCCGAGCAGTGGGACATGGACCTGATCAAGGCCAAGCAGGCCAACAAGGTCAACGAGGGCAGCCACCGCGTGGTGGTCGGGGTGCTCGACTCCGGTGTGGACGCGACCCACCCCGAGTTCGCCAAGGCCATGGACCCGGCCGACTCGGCCGGCTGCCTGACCGGCAAGGCCGATCCGTCGGCCGACGCCTGGAAGCCGACGACCAGCCCGCACGGCACGCACGTGGCCGGCACGATCGCCGCCGCCGACGACGGCAGCGGGATCACCGGCATCGCGCCGAACGTCCGGCTGGCCGCGGTGAAGGTGGTCAGCGACGACGGCTTCATCTTCCCGGAGGCCGCGGTCTGCGGCTTCATGTGGGCGGCCAAGCACCACTTCGCGGTCACCAACAGCAGCTACTTCGTGGACCCGGGCTTCTACTTCTGCCGAAACCAGCCGGGCGACTCGGCGGCCTACGAGGCGGTCCGGCGCGCGGTGGCGTACTCGACCGGGCGGGGCGTGCTCAACGTGGCCGCCGCCGGCAACGAGGCGATGGACATCGCCAACCCCACCAAGGACACCGTGCGGACGCATCCGGTGGACCGGAACTGCGCGACGCTGCCGGCCGGGCTGCCGGACGTGGTCTCGGTGTCGGCCGTCGGCTACGCCGGCACGAAGTCGAGCTACAGCGACTGGGGCAAGGTCGACGTGACCGCCCCCGGCGGCGACCGGGCCCAGATCCCGCCGGCCGGCTCCGGCCCGGCGTGCCCGCTGTCCACGCTGCCGGCCGGCGGCTACGGCAGCATGTGCGGCACTTCGATGGCGACGCCGCACGTGGTCGGCGTGGTCGCGCTGCTGGCCAGCACGCATCCGTGGGCCTCGCCCGCGCAGCTGCGGGGTCTGCTCCGGTCCGAGGCGACGCCGATCGCCTGCCCGGCCGCCACGCCGACCTGCACCGGGCTGGCCGGGGACAACAGCTACTACGGGCACGGCCTGGTCAACGCCCTGGCCGCGGTCACCCGATAAATCGTGAGGCACGGGAAGTCCCCGTCTTCCCGTGCCTCACGCAAGCTTTTTAGTAGTCGAACTCACCGTTGCGGACGCCGGCCACGAAGGCCGTCCACTCGGCCCGGGTGAAAATGTGAGCCGGCAGGCTCGGGTCCTTGGCGTCACGCAACGCGATCTCGCCCGACGGTAGAGCAGCGACCTCGACGCAACTACCGTCCTGGCAGAAGCTGCTCTTCTTGAAAGTGATTTCCATGGATGGTGTTATCTTTCACTCATAGTTGGTTCTTTTCACCTTCCCAATCAGGTCGAGTGAGGACTTTTGGTCCGGACACCGCGACAACAGAGTTGTGAAGATGTTCTGGTACTTCTTCACCTCGGTCTCCTGGGCCGAGAACCGGTCGCCACCGCTCAGTTCCTGGTAGACGGTGTCCTGATCGGTGTCGTTGTCAAAGGTGAAGATCACATAGTTGCACTGGATACCGAGACTGTAGCCGCTGGTGTATGGGAAAATCCTTAGATCCACCCCATCGTGTTCAGCGAAGTCGATCAGGTTGTCCAGCTGCTTGCGCATCGTGTTCGGGGAGTGAATCACTCGATGCAGAGCGCATTCATCGATCACCGCGGTGATCTGTAGCTCGCCCAGTCGGTCGATGACGTAACGCTGCCTGCGGCCCCGAATTTCGACCAGTTGGTCGATTTCACTGTCGGGGGCCTCCGGGAAATTGTTCCTGAAAACTTCCCAGCAGTATTCCGGTATCTGGGCCGGGCCGTAGATCCCGAATCCGCTGAAGGAGAGCATCTCGCTGGCCGCCGATTCCAGTGAGATGTAGCTGCCCAGGTTGGGCGGCCAGGCCTCGGGGTGGTCCGACCACCAGCCCTCGTCCTGGCTCGCGGTGGCCAGGTTCTGCAGCCGGGTGCGCAGCCGATGGTCGCGGACGTCGTAGAGGTCCAGCAGATCGCGCACGTCGCGCAGCTTGGGCAGGCCCTGGCCGTTCTCCAGCCGGCTGACCTTGGACGGGGAGCACTCCAGCCGCTTCGCGGCGTCGACCAGCTGCAGTCCGGCGGACTCACGGAGCTTGCGCAGCTCATGGCCGAGGCGGCGGCGCGGAATCAACGGTCCCTGCGAAGGGGGCATCCTCACACCTCCTGAACCACCCTGCCCGTGAAGCCGTTGGAGGCGCGTGGCGCCACGTTAGGCCATCGGGGCGACCGTGGCAAGCAATCCACGGATGCAATTGCACGGTGGCATTGCGTTGTGGACTTTCCTGCCGCATCCTACCCCTGAGTCCCGGCCAACTTCCGAGAGGATGAGCTGAGATGAGCACCTTCGAGCGGCTACCTCTTATCTTCCGCCTGCTGCACCCCGCGCGCGCCGCCAGAATCACCATCGAGAGTGAGATGGCGCAGGAGTTCCGCGGCCTGCGCGCGGCCACCCGGATCACCGGGCGGTGGCACCGCCGCACCGCCCGGCGGGTCGATCGCGGCATGCGCCTCGGCTATGCCGTCGAGCGGCAGTGCCGGCGGGCCATGGAAGCCGACTCTCGGCCGCGCCGGGTCGGCTCGCAGGTGCTGACCGCGGCCCAGGCTCGGCGCCAGCACGACCGGACGCCGGCGGTCGTCCCGCCCGTCGGCAGTCGGCTCGCCTATCTGTTGCTGGTGGCCGAGGCCGCGGTGCTGCTCACCGTCTTCCCGTGGTCGGCGGCGGCGCTGTTCGTGCTCGGTGTCGGTGTGCAGGCCGGACTCGCGCTGGGACTCGGCCGGCAGTTGTGGCTGCTGCGCCAGTCCGGGGAACGGGCCGGATGGCAGTCGCCGGTGCTGGTGCTGTTGGTGTCCACGCTGCTCGTGGTCAGTTCGCTGATGGCGGTCTCGACGACGCCGCTGCTCGGTGCGATGGTGTTGGCCGCGCCATGGATCGTGGTGCAGCAGGAGGCCTTCGCGCGGTCCGTCGCCGGCCGCCGCGCCGCCGAACTCAGCCGGGTGGTGCTCGCCGCGGACCGCGAACGACGCCGGCTGCTGCGCGCCGTGGACCGAAAGATCGCCGCACTCGGGCGGCTCACGGCGCGGCTTGAGCGCGCCAGTGAACGGCTCCAGTATCTGATCGAGCGGAGTTACCTGCGTCCGCAGCAGGACATTCTGCTGGCGCGGTCGCTGGCCGGCGACGAGTACGCCGACCGCATGCCGGTGACGCGCGCGCTGCCCGACCTCACGTTCATGGCGCTGGCCATGGCCCGGCTGGAACTCGTCACGCACGAGGCGTCCGTGTGCCGCGAGGAGGCGCACGGGACCAGGACGCTGGCTCCGTTCATGCCGGACGTGCCGGAGCAGCGCCGTGGTCCCGCGGCCGCCACGCGGAACTGAGCTAGCTCTTGCTCAAGGCTTGGTCGAGGTCGGCCCACAGGTCCTCGACGTCCTCCAGGCCGACCGACAGGCGCAGCAGCCGGTCGCCGATGCCGCCGCTTTCGCGGTCCTGCTCCGGCACGATGTGGTGGCTCAGCGTGCCGGGGTGCTGGATCAGCGTGTCGACGCTGCCGAGGCTCACCGCCGGCGTGACCAGTCGGACCGCGCCGATCACCGCGTGCGGATCGCCGGCCACGTCGAAGGACACCATCGGGCCGCCGATCGAGGGCCGGTAGACCTTGGTGACGCCGGGGTGGCCGGCCAGCCGGCGGGCCAGCTCACCGGCCGTCGCCGCGGCGTGCGCGACGCGGACCGGGAGCGTGGACAGGCCGCGCAGCAACAGATAGCCGGCCAACGGGTGCAGCAGGCCGCCGGTGGCCATGCGGACCTGCCGGAGCTGGCGGGCGAAGTCCTCGCCGCAGGCCACCACGCCGCCGAGCACGTCGCCGTGCCCGCCGAGGAACTTGGTCGCGCTGTGCAGCACGATGTCCGCGCCCTGCTCGATCGGGCGTTGCAGGACCGGCGTGGCGAACGTGTTGTCCACCAGGACCGGCACGTCCACGTCGATGGCCCGAATGTCCACTTCGGACAGTGTCGGGTTGGCCGGGCTCTCGACCAGGACCAGGCCGGTGTCCTCGCGGATGTCCCGTTTGAGCGAGTCCACGCTGGACCAGGTGACCTCGGTGCCGAGCAGGCCGGTGGCCAGCACGTGGTCGGTGGTGCCGTACAGCGGCCGTACCGCGACGACGTGCCGTTTCCCTTGCGCGGCCACGGTGAGCAGGCAGGCCGACAGAGCGGCCATGCCGGTCGCGAAGGCCACCGCCGACTCGGCGCCTTCCAGATTGGCCAGGGCCGTCTCGAACCGGCCGACCGTCGGATTGCCGACCCGGCCGTAGATCGGGCTCTCGCCCAGGTCCACGCCGGTGCCGGCGAGGTCGAGGCGGACCGCCTCGGCGTGGCTGTCGCGGGACGGGTAGGTGGTGGAGAGGTCGATCGGGGCCGCGTGCAGGCCCAGGTCGGTCAGGTCCTCGCGGCCGGCGTGCACGGCCCTGGTGGTCAGCTCCATGGCCGTCATCCTTGGGTCAGGCACGGAGTATTGGTGGAAATCCCGTACTAGATTCGGCACATGGCCGATTCCGTGCGTCTCGATCCGGTTGATCTTGCCATTCTGCGAGAGTTGCAGAACGACGCCCGGATCACCAACAAGGAGCTCGCCGCCGCCGTCGGCGTCGCGCCGTCCACCTGCCTGGACCGGGTGGCCCGGCTGCGCTCGACCGGCGTCATCACCGGCACCATGCTGCGGGTCGACGCCACCGCGCTCGGCCGGCCGTTGCAGGCGCTGCTGTTCATCCGCGTGCAGCCCCACCGCCGCGTGCTGGAGCCGTTCGTCAACCACGCCCTGGCCCAGCCCGAGACCCGGGCTGTCTTCCATATCACCGGGGCTGACGACTTCATGGTGCACGTCGCCGCGGCCGGCGCCGCCGACCTGCAACGGCTGGTGCTCGACGAGTTCACCGCCCGGCCCGAGGTCGCGCTGGTGCACACCACGCTGATCTTCCAGCAGTGGGAGGGCGGGCCGCTGCTGCCGCCTATGACTTCCGGCTGACTCGCCGGTCGGACCGGGGAGCAATGCGCGTCGATCGCTCGCCGTCCCGGCGACGAGCACGCAGTCCGGCGGCTGCCAGCGGCACGAGTGCGATGGTCAGCACGGCCGAGACCACCAAGCCCCCTCGCGGCCCGACGCCCTGCACGAGCGGGCCGGACAGGGCGAGGCCGACCGGCGCGGCCAGCACGGAGCCCGCGGTCCACAACGTGATCACCGGTTGCTGCTCGTCCGGTGCGAGCATCCTCTGTACGAACGTGTAGACCACCGGGGTGAACGGCGCGTAGACCAGACCGCCGACGAAGAACACGACCGCCGCGTACGGCACCGAAAGCGCGAAGGTCAGCAGCACCACGACGGCCGACCAGGCGGCGATGATCGAAATCAGCAGCCTATGCTCGGGCAGCCGCCGCAGCGTGGTCGTCAGCGCCGCGCCGATCAACGCACCGACACCGAACGCGGTCCAGATCAGGCCGAGCGACACGCCGTCGCCCTGCAGCGGCCCGCGGACCAGCAGCGGCAACGCGATCTCCACCGGCATGTAGAACAGGTTGAAGCCGAACACCACCACCAGCAGCCGTGCGGCGACCGGGACGCGGCGCAGGACACGCAAGCCGGATGCGGGCAGGCTCTCGCCGCTCACCGAGTCGGTCGTGGACGGCGTGACGAACACCGCCGCGGCCAGCAGGAGCACCAGGCTGGCCCCGTCCACGAGCAGCGCGATCCCGGGATTGCGCACGGCGGCGAGCACCCCGCCGACCAACGGGCCGATCGCGTAGATCGCCAGGCTGGCGCTGGTGCCGAGCAGGCCGTTGGCGGCCAGTCGGCCCTCCGCCGGCACGATCGCGGTCACCATCAGCCGGCGGGCGCTCATGCCGACCATCCGGAACACCGAGCCGATCAGCAGCCCGCAGATCAGCACCGGCAGTGTGAGCGCGTCCGCCATGGCGAGCAGCCCCAGTGCGGCCAGCATGCCGCCGCGCAGCAGGCAGTCCGCGATGATCAGCGCGCGTGGCGGGATGCGCAGCCTGGTCAGGCCGATGGCGAAGGCCAGCGCGGTCGCCAGCACGTACGGCGAGGCCTCGACCGCCGAGATGGCCAGCGGCGCGGGCACTCCGCCATGGATGCGCAGGGTCAGCAACGGCAGCGCCGTAATGATCATTCCGTCGCCCACGTTGGACACGACGTCACCGGTGAGCAGCGCGCTGACCTTGAAGTCCCGCAGCACCCGCCAGTACGACCAGGGCTGGCTCTCGTTCGCCATGGCGGCCATTGTCGAACCTCCAGCGGGCTGGAGGTCCAGTCGGACGGTGGGAAGGCGGGCCGCCGCCTACCACTTCCGGTTGACCCGCCGGTCGGACCTGAGAGTGACGCACGCTGATCATCGCCGGCCCTAACTTCGGGCCACATGAGGGTTTTGCTCATCGCAGCGGCAGTGATGTTGGGTGTGGCCGGCACCGCGGCGGCCGCCCCGCCGACCACCGGCGCCCCGAACCTGGGGGACCGGCTGTTCCCGGACCTCGGCAACGGCGGCTACGACGCCCAGTCCTACGACGTCAGCTACGACTACCGGCCTGGCGTGACGACCATGGACTCCTCGGTCGTGATGCGGGCGCGGGCCACCCAGGCGCTGTCCTCGTTCAGCCTCGACGCGCTGGTGGCGAAGATCGGCTCCGTCACCGTCGACGGCCGGCCGGCGGCCTTCCGCACCGCGGGCGAGAAGCTCTTCGTCACGCCGGCTGCCCCGGTTCGCGACCACGCCCTGTTCGACGTGCGGATCGAGTACACCTCGGACCGCAAGCTCGACCCGCCCTCGCCCACAGTGCGCGTGCCACCGGGCATGGACTGGCCGATCAAGGCGTGGATCAACACCCCCGACGGCTTCGGCTTCATGGGCCAGCCGGACCGGGCCCACTTGTTCTTCCCCGCCAACGACTATCCCGGCGACAAGGCCCGATTCACCTTCCGTGTCACCACTCCCAGCGACCTGACCGCGGTCGCCAACGGCTCGCTGGTGTCGAAGGACCTATCCGGCGACCGGACCACCTACGTGTGGCGCACCGCCTCCGACATCCCGACCGACATCACCCAGGTCGCCGTGGGCAAGTTCCGCGAGATCGACCAGACCGGCCCGCACGGGCTGCCCGTGCAGAGCTTCCTGCCCGCGTCGCTGACCGGCGGCGACGATCTCGTGCGGCAGACGCCGGCCCAGATCGCCTGGTTGGAGAAGACCCTCGGCCTGCCGTTCCCGTTCCAGCGCTACGGGGTGCTCGGCCTGGACAGCGACTACGACGGCGTGGCGCTGGAGACCGCCACCATGTCGACCTTCGCCGCCGCCACCTTCGTCCAGCCGGCCGACCAGGTCACGCCGGTGATGGTGCATGAGCTGACCCACCAGTACTTCGGCGACTCCGTCTCCGTGGGCAGCTGGGACGACATGTGGCTCAGCGAGGGGCATGCCACCTACTACCAGATGCTCTTCTCCGCCCAGCAACGGAACATCACCTTCGCCGACAACATGAAGAGCCTCTACGCCGAGGACGCCGACCAGCGCTCCACCTGGGGCCCGCCGGCCCACATGCGCAACGCCGGCGCCACCCTCGTCGGCTCCGACGCCGCCGGCGCCCTCACCCTGTTCGCCCTGCACGAGCTGGTCGGCGAGCAGACCTTCCAGCGCATCGAGCAGACCTTCTACACCCAGTTCCACGGCCGCTCCGCGCACACCCAGGACTACATCGACGTCGCCAACCGGGTCGCCGGCCGCGACCTCACGTCGTTCCTGACGGCCTGGCTGTACGGAACGGCCACGCCGGCCATGCCCGGTCATCCAGACTGGAAGGCATGACCGACCTCGACGTCGACGAGTTCCTCGCGCAGCCGCTCACCGCTCGCATCGCCACCAACGGGCCGACTGTGCGTCCGGTTTGGTACCTCTGGGAAGACGGAGTTTTCTGGCTGCTCAGCGGTCCTTGGGCCAAGCTGTTGTCCCGGGTGCGCGAGGATCCTCGGGTCGCGCTGGTCATCGACGTCTGTGACGTGACCACCGGCCTCACCCGCCAGGTCATCGCCCGCGGCAAGGCCACCGTGGAACCGTTCGACGTCGCTCGGGGCCGCCGCAAGCTCACCCGCTACCTCGGCCCCGACGAGTCCTTGTGGGACAACCGTTTCCGCCGTTACCTGCACGACGACGTCGGCACGGTCTGGCTCCGCCTGGTGCCGGAGTCATTGCAGGCCAACGATTTGAGCTACTCGGTCTGATCCGCGTCGCCGAGTTGTTGCGCCATCGTGTGCATGGCGGCGTTGAGCGCCGCCATCACACGCGCGCAGGCCTCGATGTCCCGTGGGTCGAGCGTTTCGGCAACCGGCGCCAGCAACTTCGTCTCCTCGGCCAGGATTCGGTCGAACAGCTCCCGGCCGGCCGCGCTGAGCCGGAGCAGGCGTGATCGGCGGTGCGCCGGGTTGGGCACGAACTCGATCAGTCCTCGCTCGTGCACCGCGTCGGCGAGCCGTTGCACGACCTGGCGGGGCAGCAGCAGCGACCGGCCGATCTGCGGCACCGTGCTCTCGCCGGTGGCGTTCAACACCTCCATGATCGCGCGTTCCGGCAGCGACAGGCCGATCTCCGCCGTCACCTCGCCCAGCACCTTCGCGGTGGACGTCTGCAGCGGGCGCAGCGTGAACAGCACTGCGTGGAGGTGGTCGGCCCCGGACATGGCAGTCATGGTGCCATGACGGCAAGATGACACTTCTAGTGTCATCTTGACACTCTGAGTGTCAACGTGTCACGGTGGAGGAGGCCGCGAACCACGCGGACGGCAAGGGGGAAGACGATGGCGCGGATAGTGATCCTGACGGTCGGCACTCGTGGTGACGTGGCGCCCCTGATCGGGCTGGGCGCGGCGCTCCAGGCCGCCGGGCACCAGGTCCGGGTGACCGTCACCGAACGCCTCGCCGGCCTAGCGGCGGACGCCGGCCTGGATTTCCACCGGCTCGACACCGATCCGACCGACCTCCAGGGCACCGAGCGGGCCCGGGCGGCCCAGCGGCCGGGCGCGCGGGGGACCGCGTCGTTGTTCCGGCTGGCCGCCCAGGAGATGGGGCGGCAGGTGCCGGCGATGCGCGCCGCCGCCCGCGATGCCGACATCGTGCTGTGCACGTTCGGGACCGTGCCCATGGCGATCCCCATCGCCGAGGCCAACGCGGTGCCCTGCCTGGTGGTTCCGCTCCAGATTGCCGACCCGACCCGGGAGTTCGGGCCGGCCTTTCTTGGCGGCCGCGATCTCGGCCCCTGGCTGAACCGGGCGGTCCCGAAGCTGGCCGGCCGGCTGGGGTATCGACTCTTCGCCGGGTTCACCCGTGAGCTGCGCGCCGAACTCGGACTGCCGCCCGAGGCGGCCCCCGGCTACCGCCCGGGCACGCTGCCCCTCCTGTACGGGGTCTCGCCCACGGTGGTGCGTCAGCCGGCGGACTGGCCCGACAACATCCGCGTGGCCGGCTACTGGTGGCTGCCCCGGCCGAGCGGCTGGCGGCCGGCCGCGGACCTGGAGCGGTTCCTCGCCGCCGGGCCGCCGCCGGTGTACCTAGGCTTCGGCAGCGTCGACGTCGGCAAGGCCGAAGCGATTGGCCGCACGGTGCGCGAGGCCATCGACCGTACCGGCCTTCGGGTGGTGGTGCAGCGCGGATGGATGGGCCTGGATGTCAACGGCGACAACGTCTTCACCATCGACGACGTCCCGCACGACTGGCTGTTCGAGCGGGTTGCCGCCGCGGTCCACCATGCCGGCGCGGGCACCACGGCCGCCGCGCTGCGGGCCGGCATCCCGTCGGTGCCGGTGCCGTTCCTGTACGACCAGCGGTTCTGGGCCCGCCGGCTGGTCGACCTCGGCACGGCGCCCGACGCGATCCCGGCCGAGCGGCTGTCCGCGCACCGCCTGGCCGCCGCGATCACCAGCGCTGCCACCGAATCCCGCTTCGCGCGGGCCGCGACGGCGATCGCCGGGCGCATCGCCGAGGAGGACGGCGTCGCCCCGGTTCTAGCCGCCATCGACCGCCTCGTCCCGGCCTGAACGTGACGAAGCCCCGCCGACCAGGGGGCGGCGGGGCCTCGACGGTGTCGTGCCGGTCAGACGCGCTTGAACAGCAGGGCGCGCTTGACCTCCTGGATGGCCTTGGTGACCTGGATGCCACGGGGGCAGGCGTCGGTGCAGTTGAAGGTGGTGCGGCAGCGCCACACGCCGTCGACGTCGTTGAGGATGTCCAGGCGCTCCTCGGCGCCGTCGTCCCGGCTGTCGAAGATGAAGCGGTGCGCGTTGACGATCGCCGCCGGGCCGAAGTAGGAGCCCTCGGTCCAGTACACCGGGCACGACGTGGTGCAGCAGGCGCACAGGATGCACTTGGTGGTGTCGTCGAACCGGGCCCGGTCGGCGGCCGACTGGATGCGCTCGCGGGTCGGCTCGTGGCCCGTCGTCATCAGGTACGGCTTGACGGCGCGGAACGCCTCGAAGAAGGGCTCCATGTCGACCAGCAGGTCCTTGTGCACCGGCAGGCCCTTGATCGGCTCCATGGTGATGGTGGTCGGCTTTCCGTTGCCGGCCAACAGATCCTTCACCAGCACCTTGCAGGCCAGCCGGTTGACGCCGTTGATGCGCATGGCGTCGGAGCCGCAGACGCCGTGGGCGCAGGAGCGGCGGAAGGTCAGCGACCCGTCGACGTACCACTTGATGTAGTGCAGCACGTTGAGGACCCGGTCGCTGGGCAGCGCCGGCACCTCGAACGACTGCCAGCGCGGCCCAGCAGGATCGGACTCCGTGTCGAACTCCGGGTTGAACCGGCGGATCTGCACGGTGATGGTGACCGCGCCGGGCGGCACCGGCGGCTGCGAGCCGCGGGAACCCGAGGGCGCGGTTTCGGTGGTCGCGGTCATCAGTACTTGCGCTCCATCGGCTTGTACCGGGTGAAGGTCACCGGCTTGTAGTCAAGGCGGATGTCGGCGGACAGGCTGTCGCCCTGCTTGTACGCCATGGTGTGGCGCATGAAGTTCGTGTCGTCACGCGTCGGGTAGTCCTCCCGGGCGTGCCCGCCGCGGGACTCCTTGCGGGCGATCGCGCCGACC
This sequence comes from Kutzneria sp. CA-103260, assembly GCF_018263855.1. GTDB lineage: Bacteria > Actinomycetota > Actinomycetes > Mycobacteriales > Pseudonocardiaceae > Kutzneria. Next base: position 9,617,119 of record NZ_CP073318.1, read on the forward strand.
ACCAGGATCTCGGCCAGCTCCAGCAGGAAGCCGAGCTCGACGGCCTCCAGCAGGTCGGTGTTGAACCGCTTGCCCTTGTCCTGCACGGAAACGTTGCCGTACCGCTCCTTGAGCTGCTGCACGTCGTGCAGCGCCTGCTTGAGGGTGTCCTCGGTGCGGTACACGGCGGCGTTGGCGTCCATCGTGTTCTGCAGCGCGATCCGCAGGTCGGCCACCCGCTCGGAGCCGCTGGAGGAACGCAGCCCCTCGACCATGTTCTCGACCAGGGTGGCCGGGGTCTCCGGCAGGTCCACGTGGTCGTGCACGGTGGCGGCGTACTCGGCGGCGGCGATGCCGGCCCGGCGGCCGAACACGTTGATGTCCAGCAGCGAGTTGGTGCCCAGCCGGTTCGCGCCGTGCACCGAGACGCAGGCGCACTCGCCGGCGGCGTACAGGCCGGGGACGACGTTCTCGTTGTCCCGCAACACCTCGGCGTGCACGTTGGTCGGAATGCCGCCCATCGCGTAGTGCGCGGTCGGGTACACCGGCACCGGCTCGGTCACCGGGTCCACACCCAGGTAGGTGCGGGCGAACTCGGTGATGTCGGGCAGCTTTGTCTCCAGCACCTCGGCCCCGAGGTGCGTGCAGTCCAGCAGCACGTAGTCCTTGTGCGGACCGGCGCCGCGGCCCTCCAGCACCTCCAGCACCATGGAGCGGGCCACGATGTCGCGCGGCGCCAGGTCCTTGATGGTGGGGGCGTAGCGCTCCATGAACCGCTCGCCGTCGGCGTTGCGCAGGATCGCGCCCTCGCCGCGGGCTCCCTCGGTGAGCAGGATGCCCAGGCCGGCCAGGCCGGTCGGGTGGAACTGGTAGAACTCCATGTCCTCCAGCGGCAGGCCCTTGCGGAAGATGATGCCCATGCCGTCGCCGGTCAGGGTGTGCGCGTTGGAGGTGGTCTTGAAGACCTTGCCGAAGCCGCCGGTGGCGAACACGACCGCCTTGGCCTGGAACACGTGGATCTCGCCGGTGGCCAGCTCCAGCGCGACCGCGCCGGTGCACACCGGGCCGTTGGCCGTCTCGGTCATGCAGACGTCGAGCACGTAGAACTCGTTGAAGAACTCGATGCCGTGCTTGACGCAGTTCTGGTACAGCGTCTGGAGAATCATGTGCCCGGTGCGGTCGGCCGCGTAGCACGCGCGCCGCACGGCGGCCTTGCCGTGGTCGCGGGTGTGCCCGCCGAAGCGCCGCTGGTCGATCCGGCCCTCGGGGGTCCGGTTGAACGGCAGGCCCATCTTCTCCAGGTCGAGGACGGCGTCGATCGCCTCCTTGCACATGATCTCGGCGGCGTCCTGGTCGGTGAGGTAGTCACCGCCCTTGATCGTGTCGAAGGTGTGCCACTCCCAGTTGTCCTCCTCGACGTTGGCCAGCGCAGCGCACATGCCGCCCTGGGCCGCGCCGGTGTGGGAGCGGGTGGGGTAGAGCTTGGTGAGCACCGCGGTCCGCACGCGCTGTCCGGCCTCGATGGCCGCGCGCATCCCGGCGCCGCCGGCGCCGACGATGACCACGTCGTACTTGTGTACCTGCATGTCCGGCGTCTCCCGCGGTCAGCCGCTGATGTTCGGGTCGAAGGTGAAGATCACGAAGCTGCCCAGCGCCAGGATCAGCGCCATGGACACGTACAGCAGGATCTTCAGCCAGAACCGGGTGGCGTCCTTGCGCGCGTAGTCGTTGATCACGGTGCGCAGGCCGTTGCCGCCGTGCAGCTCGGCCAGCCACAGCATGGACAGGTCCCAGAACTGCCAGAACGGCGAGGACCAGCGGCCGGCCACGAAGGCGAAGTTGATCCGGTGCACGCCGCCGTCGAGGATGTTCATGATGAACAGGTGCCCGAGCACCAGCACGATCAGCGCGAGGCCGGACAGCCGCATGAACAGCCAGCTGTAGAGCTCGAAGTTGCTGCGGCGGGCCGAGCGGCGGCGCGGGCTGCGCGGCGCGGCGAGGTCGAGGGTGCTCATGTCAGTTGCCACCGCCGAAGACCGTGATGAAGCTGCGCTGGAGCATGAAGTACGCGCCGGGGATCATCACGACCACCCAGATCACGATGATCGCCCACAGCATCGGGCGCTGGAAGCGCGGGCCCTTGGCCCAGAAGTCGACCAGCATGATGCGGATGCCGTTGAGCGCGTGGTAGAGCACCGCCGCGACCAGGCCGAGCTCCAACAGGTTGACGAGCGGGTTCTTGTAGAGCTCGATCACCTTGTCGTAGGCGTTCGGCGAGACCCGAACGACCGCGGTGTCCAACACGTGCGCGAACAGGAAGAAGAAGGTCAGCACCCCGGTGATCCGGTGGGCCACCCAGGACCACATGCCCAGATCGCCGCGGTAGACGGTGCTACCGCGCCGGCTGCTGCCCCCTGTTCCCTCTGCTGCGCCCGTCGGCGGGGCGGTGGTACTGGCCATGGTGCGGGTGGCCTCCAGCGTCAGTGGTGGGCACGGCCCCAAGGCGTGCGGCAGCACGGGGCCTTGACCCTCCGGATGCTAGACCGGCGGTCTGTTCCCGGCCCAACGGCGACGGGCCGTCTGTGATCGATGAGACACGCAGTGGTGTGGTCCAGGCCGCTTTAACGATCAAGAACCACTTTTCAGCGCCTCCCGGCACAGGTGGTCGGCGCGACGGGTGGTCTCCGGCTGGCGGTAGTGCGGGGCGAGCTTGAGCACCTGGGCGCAGGCCCTGTCCAGGTCGGTCCGGTGTCCGATCGAGACGAACAGCGGCTTGATCTCCCGCTGGGTACGCAAAGCCCGCCCCACCACGTCGGTTCCGTCCGTCATCGGCGTCCAGTCGCCACGGTCGGGGCCGGGCGCTTCGTAGTGCCCCATCGGAGTCTTGGCCACGCCGATCGACGGCAGCCCGGTGACCACGCCGAGGTGGCTGGCCAGGCCGAACCGGCGCGGATGAGCCACGCCCTGGCCGTCACAGACCAACAGATCGGGGGACACCGTCAGCCGTTCGAGCGCGGCCAGCAGCGCCGGCAGTTCACGGAATGCGAACAAGCCTGGCACGTAAGGGAAATCTGTGACCCCCGGCACAACCGCCTGATCCACCGTTTCGAGTGACGCGAGGTCCAGCACCACCACCGCCGCGAACAGCCGGTCGGACCGCTCGTCGTAGGCCACGTCCAGGCCGGCGGCGGTGCGCGGCCGGAAGCCGGCCGGCGGGTGCGGATCCACCAGCGGCGCCAGCCTGATCTGCAGCTCGACCGCCTGCTCCGGCGTCGACGGCCAGTCCTCGATCACGGGAAGTGCCTCTCCGCGGCCAGGTTGCCGCGCTCGTCGAAGATCCGCTCGCGGGCCAGCCGGCCGTCCGGATGCCAGTCCCGGGCCGGACCGGTGATCACGCCACGGCGGACCGTCAGCTCCGACTTCGGCGTGCCGTCCTCGTACCACTCGCGGCGCGGGCCGTCCTCCAGGCCGTATCGGTAGGTCACCAGCGACGTCACCTCGCCGCTGTAGCCGTGGATCACCGCCTCGCCGGTGAAGGCGTGGCCGTCGTGCCGCAGCCGCGCGCCGTCGTCCCACTCAACCGTGCTGACCTGGAGGTCGATGCGGGGCAGCGGCGGCTCGTCGGCCGGCGCCTCGCGCTCGTCCAGCAGGAAACCGGCGTCGTCCCAGCGCTGGATCCTGGTGACGGCGCCCGTCTGGTCGTGCACGGTGAGCTCTTTCACGCGCCCGTTGGCGTGCCAGCGCCGCCACTCGCCGACTCGCACGCCCTGCTCGTGCCGCCCCTCGGCGTTCGGAGACCACCACGGGCCGTCGGGGACACCGTCCCGATAGGACGTGACCGTGTCGCCCTCGGTCAGTTGGCCGGTGAACGGGGTTCCGGCTACGCTCGTCACGCCGTTCTCCTGGGTCGTTCGGGTCCGGTCGACCCTGGTCGTCGGCCGGCCGCGCTCGTCCCAGCAGCCGTCGCCGTTCTCGGCCGGCATTCCGTTGGGATGCCAGCGTTTCGTCCCGTCGCTGCGCAGAATCCCGCTGTCGTACCAGGTTCTCGCCGACCGGCGCACGCCGTCCTGGTAGGTCTCCAGCGACAGCAGGCGATCCCCGTTCTCCCGGACCAGCTCGCCGGTGAACAGCTCGCCGCCGTGCACCAGTCGCCCGTTGTCGTCGCGGGTCGGCGCGTCCGCGTACACCTCGATCCGGCGTGCCCGGCGAGGCAGGAAAGCCCCGTCCAGCACCGCATCCGTCACGTCGGCCGTGGACAGGTCCACGTCGTCCAGCATCGCCGCCGTCAGGTTGGCCCCGCGCAGGTTCGTGCCCGTGAACACCGCCCCGATCGCCGTCGCCCGGGTCAGGTTGGCCCCTTGGAGACTGGCCTCGGCCAGGTTCGCGTCGTCCAGGTTCGCGTCCGCCAGCTGCGCCTCGGCCAGGTCCGCACCCCGCAGGTCCGCCCCCGTCAGCTGCGCGTCGTCCAACTCCGCTTTCCGCAGCACCACGTCCCGCAGGTCCGCGCCCAGCAGCACCGCCCCGCTCAGCGGCGCGCCCGTCAGGTCCGCGCCCCGCAGGTCCAGTCCCGTGAAGTCACCGACACCCTCGTCCAGCCAGTCCTCCAGCGCGACCGCCGCTTCGTCATCGTCCGGCCAGCGGACCGGCAGCCACTCACTCACCCCTCGACCGTACTGTCCCGGGTCCTACTCGGGCATCCCCGTTCTCCGGAAGGAGACAGGGTTGCCCTCCTCGTCCCAATGCTCTTCGGCCACCAGACGGCCGTTGTCGTCGAACCGCTTCTCCACCGCCAGTTGGCCGTTGTGGTGCCACCTCCGGTGCACCCCCACGGCTTTGCTGCGCCGGTTCATCCCCTCCGCCTTGCGCGTGCCGTCCTCGTACCAGGCCTTCGTCGGGCCGTCGCACCAGCCAGCGCGGTACGTCGTCAGGGAGACCAGCGTCTCGCCGTAGGTGTTGACCAGCTCACCTGTGAACGGCTCGCCGTCGTGGGTCAGGCGCAGCCAGTCGTCCAGCTCGTTGTCGTCCAGAAACTCGTGGATCCGCTCGACCCGCCGGATCGTCTCCCTGACGCCCATGGCCGAGAACAGCACCTCCGGTGCGATCTGTCGGGCCAGCTCCCGTCCTCGGTCCAGCCACCGCTGCTCTGCCTGCTCGTCCGGGAACTCCGATGACGGAGGGTCGTCCGGCTGGTAGATCGCCTGGAACTCGTCGTCCCACTGCTCGATCAACGCCACCAGCCCGTCCGACAGGCCGAAGTCGTCCAGCTCGCGGTACTCCCAGTCCACCCAGAGCGGCCCCGTTCCCCACTCCGGCCCCAGCTTCACCAGCGCCGTGTCGTCGTAGCGTCGCTCCCGCACCAGGTTCCCGTCCTGGTCCCACTCCCGGGCGGCCCTGATCATTCGTCCCTTGTGGACTGTCATCTCCGACTTCAGCTGACCGCCGTCGTACCACGTCCGCCGCACGCCCTCGCGGATGCCGTTCTTGTAGGTGATCAGCGACGTCATCTCGTCGAGCCAGTTGTACGTGACCGCCTCGCCGGTGAACGGCACGCCCCGGTGCAGCAGGCGCTGGCTGTCGTCCCAGTCGACCTCGTCGGCCTGGACGTCGATGTGGTCGGTCACTCCGGCATACCGGCGGAACGGAAGGCCTCCGGCGCGCCGTTCTCGTCCCAGTGCTTCTCGCTGATCAGCCGGCCCTTGTCGGTGAACACCTTCTCCACGGCCAGTTGACCGTTGTGGTGCCACCTCTGGTGCGTGCCGATGGCGACGCTGTGCCGGGCCATTCCCTCTGCCCTGAGTGTGCCGTCCTCGTACCACTCGCGTCGCGGGCCGTCCCGCCAGCCGTCGCGGTAGGTCTCCAGGAAGATCAGCGTCTCGCCGTAGGTGTTGACCAGCTCGCCCGTAAACGGTTCGCCCTCGTAAACCAGGCGCAACGAGTCGTCCAACTCGCTGTCGTCCAGGAAGACGTGGATCCGCTTCATGACATCACTCCGGAATCTTCTCGCCTGGAGGGAACCGATCGTAGCGCCCGGCGTTGCTGGGCGCCCCCTGCAACATCAGGTTGCAGTTGGCGCAGCACGGCGCCTGCTCGATGCCGCCGCTGCGGAACGGGTGGTAGTTGTCCACCCGCATCTCCGCCAACGCGCCGGGGCCGTCGTCAATGCCCAGCCGGTTGCGTTCCCACAGCAGCGCGTTGACTGCTTTCACCTCGGCATGGCCCAGTGGCTCATCGGGATGGGGACGGTCGCGTGTCGCTCCCGTGGTGTCGTCCTGCACCGGGTAGCCGCCCGGCTTGTTGGTCATGTCGTCGAGGTGTTGTCGCAGTGTCGGGTGGAGGTCGGCGTCGGGGATGACGTCCTCGCCCGTGCCGTTGATGCCCTCGTAGACCAGGCCGGTGCGCATGTCCATGCCCACGGCGGTGACGCCGACATTGGCTTGGTTATACACATCGCCGGTGCTGGGTGGCGTGGGCTTCTCGGGCATCCTCGGCTCGGGTGGGAAGTTCGGCTCCCGCCCTTCGGCCTTGGCCGCGGCGGCCTCCTGTTTGCGCTGCTCGACCCAGGCCCGTTTGTCCTCGTTGTAGGTCTGCATCTGCTGTTTGTGCTCAGCGAGCTGGCGTTGGTAGTCGCGTTGCTCCTGTTTCGCCTGCTGCTGGGGCGCCCGGTACTGGCTGGCGCGGTGCTCGGCGACGTGGGTGACGTAGTCCTTGGACGACCGGTCGCCAACCCCTGTGATCAGGCCGGTCTCCTTGTCCCGGGTCACACCCTCGGCGTGGCTCAGGTCCGCCAGCTTGTGTGGCGCCGGGTTCAGCGACGGCTCGGGCATGTGCTCGGGTGACGCGGAGCTGAGGCCTGTGCTGGCAGTGCCGCGGTAGCCGGGCGAGTGGTTGAGGTTGCCGGACAGGTGCGTCGGCTCTTCCTCATCGCCGCCACCGCCACCGCCGGTGCGCACCTTCGGCGGCTTGCGACCACCGCCACCACCACCGCCCGCGACCGGAGCCGGCGGGCGTTCGCCGCCGCCGGGCAGATGCTTGGACTTGGCGTCGGGGCGGACCTTGAGCAGGCCGTCCCGGGCGGCGTGATCGGCCTCCTCGTGCAGGTCGCCGGTCTTGCCCAGGTTCTGGCCGGCCTTGTCGGCGACCCGGCCGCCCTCCTTGAAGACCTTGCCGGTGACCTCGACGCCGCGGCCCATCGCCTTGGCCACCACCGAGCCGATGCCGGAGCGGTCGCCGTTGGCGTGCTCGACCAGGTTCTGGCCGGTGGTGTCCAGCTTCTCGCCGGCGGTGGAGACGGTCTGCCCGAACTTCGACAGGTTGCTGCCCGAACGGCGCAGGTGATCCGGATTTGTGTGGATCTTGCTCAAGCGGCGGCCTCCCCGGTCCCGGTCGGGGAGTGTGACGTGTTACGGCGGCCGCCGGTTCCTGGTTACGAAGAGTAAACACGTGCCGACGTTTCGTCCGACCGGGTCAACGATTCGGTTACACGGACCGTGACCGGTGTCGTGGGCCCAGGACCGGGAGGTACCGTTTCGCCCTCGGTGGGACCGACACCGACAACGGGGTCGGGGATCGAAGCCCGCCGGAGCAGGGAGAGGACGACCAACCGTGCGTCGAATGCGTGGAGTAGCGGTAGCGGCGATCGCGCTGACCAGCGTGATGTCGATGGCCGCGTGTGCCAAGGACAGCACCTCGAGCAGTGCAGGCGGCAGCAGCAACTCGGCGTCGGGCAGCGGCTGCAAGCTGGCCACCCCGCCCACCGCGGCCGCGGCCGGCTCGAGCACCACCACCAGCTCGAGCAAGGTGGACGGCAGCGCCCTCAAGGTCGGCCTGGCCTACGACATCGGCGGCCGCGGCGACGCGTCGTTCAACGACGCGGCGGCGGCCGGCCTGGACCTGGCCAAGTCGCAGTTGGGCGTGAAGGCCGAAAACGTCAAGGAGACCACCGCCGCGCCGAACGAGTCGGACGCGGCGAAGGAGGCGCGACTGCGCCAGCTGGCGCAGGACGGCTACAACCCGATCGTCACGGTCGGCTTCGCCTACGGCCCGGCGCTGCAAAACGTGGCCAAGGACTTCCCGAACACCAAGTTCGCCATCGTCGACTCCACGGTGGAGAACTCCCCGAACGTCACCCCGCTGACCTTCACCGAGGAGCAGGGCTCCTTCCTGGTCGGCGTGATCGCCGCGTACAAGTCCAAGGGCTGCCACGTGGGCTTCGTCGGCGGCGTGAACGTGCCGCTGATCCAGAAGTTCCAGGCCGGCTTCGACGCGGGCGCCAAGGCTGCCGCGCCGGACATCAAGATCGAGGACAAGTACATTACGCCGGCCGGTGACTTCACCGGCTTCCAGGCACCCGACAAGGGCCGCCTGGTCGCGCAGGGCGAGTTGTCCGCCGGCGCCGACGTGATCTACCAGGCCGCCGGCAACTCCGGCAAGGGCATCTTCGACGCGGTCAAGGCCAAGTCCGGCACCTACGCCATCGGCGTCGACTCCGACCAGTACAAGCAGGCCGGCGTCGCGGACGACAAGGACATCATCATCTCCTCGATGATGAAGCGCGTGGACACCGCGGTGTACGACTTCCTGCGCGGCGTCGCGGCGGGCGACCTGACCAGCATCCCGAAGGTCTTCGACCTCGCGGTCGGCGGAGTGGACTACGCCACCTCCGGCGGCAAGGTGGACGACATCAAGAGCACCGTCGACGCCTACAAGGCGCAGATCATTTCCGGTGCGATCAAGGTTCCCTCCACCGTGTCCGGCAGCTGACCACTGCGGCAAGCACCCCTACCGCGGGCCCGCCAGATTGGCCGGGCCCGCGGTAGTGCTGTAAGGAGTTGCCCCATGACCACCGCCACCGACAGCGGAGCCCCCGCGGTCGTGCTCACCGGGATCACCAAGCGCTTCCCCGGCGTCGTGGCCAACGACGACATCAGGCTCACCGTCCGGGCCGGCGAGGTGCACGCGCTGTGCGGCGAGAACGGCGCCGGCAAGTCCACCCTGATGAAGATCCTCTACGGCATGCAGCAGCCGGACGAGGGCACCATCGAGGTGGCCGGGACCGAGATCCGCTTCCGCACCCCGGCCGACGCCATCAAGGCCGGCATCGGCATGGTGCACCAGCACTTCATGCTGGCCGACAACCTCACCGTGCTGGAGAACGTCGTGCTCGGCGCGGAGTCGCTGCACGGCATCGGGGCCAGGGCCAAGGCCCGCATCGCCGAGCTGGCCGGGCAGACCGGCCTGCGCGTCGACTCCGGCGTGCTGGTCGAGCAGTTGGGCGTGGCCGACCGGCAGCGGGTGGAGATCCTCAAGGTGCTCTACCGCGGCGCCCGGATCATCATCCTGGACGAGCCGACCGCCGTGCTGGTGCCGCAGGAGGTCGACGAGCTGTTCGACACCCTGCGCGGCATGCGCGAGCAGGGCTTCACGTTCCTGTTCATCTCGCACAAGCTGGACGAGGTGCGGGCCATCGCCGACAGCATCACGGTGATTCGCCGCGGCACCACCGTCGGCACCGTCGACCCGAAGACCGTCACCTCGCGCCAGCTAGCCGAGATGATGGTCGGCTCCGAGCTGCCCAGCCCCGAGACCCGCGAGTCCACTGTGACCGACCGGGCCGTGCTCACCGTGTCCGGCCTGCGCCTGAACGACACGGGCGGACGCGCCGTCCTGGCCGAGATCGACCTGGCCGTGCACGCCGGCGAGATCGTCGGCATCGCCGGCGTCGAGGGCAACGGCCAGACCGAACTGGTCGAGGCGATCATGGGCATGCGCAAGGCCGACGCGGGCTCGGTGCTGCTCGTCGGCTCGGACAGTGCGATCACCGACCTGACCAAGCTGAGCACGCTGCACCGCCGCGAGGCCGGCATCGGCTACATCGCCGAGGACCGGCACCGGCATGGCCTGCTGCTCACGCAGTCGTTGTGGTTCAACCGGATCCTCGGCTTCCAGACCCGCAAGCCCGCGGTCAACGGGCGCTGGCTGGACGTGGAAGGGGCCCGCGCCGACACCCGGCGCATCGTCGAGCAGTTCGACGTCCGCACGCCCGGCATCGAGGTGCCGGCGGCCGCGCTGTCCGGCGGCAACCAGCAGAAGCTGATCGTCGGCCGCGAGCTGTCCGGCGACCCGGTGCTGCTGATCGCCTCGCACCCGACCCGCGGCGTCGACGTCGGCGCGCAGGCCCTGATCTGGGAGCAGATCAAGCAGGCCCGCGCCGCCGGCCTGGCCGTGCTGCTGGTGTCGGCCGACCTGGACGAGCTGATCGGCCTGTCCGACACGATCAAGGTGATGCTGCGCGGACGGCTGGTCGCGGACGCCGACCCGGCGACGGTCACGCCCGAGGAACTGGGCAGCGCCATGACCGGCGCGACGACCGGTGGAGAGGAAGAAGCCTGATGCGCTCGCTGCGTGGCAAGCTGCTGCCGCCGGTGGTGGCGATCGTGTTCTCGGCGTTGCTGTGCTCGGTGGCGCTGATCATCTCGGGCCGCAACCCGGCCCAGGCGTTGGCCGCGATGGTGGTCCAGGTCGGCCACAACACCACGGCCGTGGACATCGTCAACAGCGCGTCGATCTACTACCTGGTCGGCATCGCCGTCGCCATCGGGTTCAAGATGAACCTGTTCAACATCGGCGTCGAGGGCCAGTACCGGATCGGCGCGGTGTGCGCCGCGATCGTCGGCGGCGAGCTGAACCTGCCGCCGGTGCTCGGGCAGATCGTGATCATCCTGGTCGCGATGGCCGGCGGCGCGCTGTTCGCCGCGCTGCCGGCCATCCTCAAGGTCACCCGGGGCGTCAGCGAGGTGATCACCACGATCATGCTGAACGCCATCGCCGGCGGTATCATCGCGCTGCTGATCAAGCAGGGTGTGTTCGGCGTGCTGAGCAACAACAACATCGGCACCAGGCCGATCCCGTCGGCCGACTGGATCCCGGGCATCCCGCTCGGCTCGGCCGGCACGGTCTTCGGCTTCGTGGTGATCGCGATCCTGGTCGGCGTCGGCTACTGGGTGATGCTCAACCGCACCCGGTTCGGCTTCGAACTCCAGGCCTCCGGCGAGTCGCCGACCGCGGCCACCGCCGGCGGCGTGGACGCCAAGCGCATGATCGTCATCGCGATGCTGCTGTCCGGCGCCATCGCCGGCCTCACAGCGCTGCCCGAGCTGCTGGGCCGCGACCACACCTACACCCTGATCTCCCCGCAGGGCTACGGATTCACCGGCATCGCCGTCGCGCTGCTCGGCCGGAACAACCCTGGCGGCATCGCCTTCGGCGCGCTGCTGTGGGCGTTCCTCGACCAGTCCGCGGTGTCGCTGGACAACATCCAGGTGCCACGGGAGATCGTCACCATCATGCAGGGCGCGATCGTGCTGTCGGTCGTCGTGTCCTACGAGGTGATCCGCAGGCTTGAACTGGCCGCCGAGCAACGCAGGGTCGGCAGCCAGCTGGCGGCCGCGGCCGCCGCGACCACCGGGAGCGCGTCGTGATCGACATGAACCCGCCGACGGCGACGGTCACCCCGGCCGCCCCGGCCAAGCGACGGATCCCCGGCTGGGCCAACGGTGTTCTCTGGTCCCTGGCGGCCATCGTGCTGCTCACCGTGACCGCGGACCTGACCGGGCTGCCCAACATCACGGCCACCTCGACCGTCCAGGCCGGACTCCAGCTGGCCGTGCCGCTGCTGCTGGCCGGCCTCGGCGGCCTCTGGGCCGAGCGGGCCGGCGTGGTCAACATCGGTCTTGAGGGCATGATGATCCTGGGCACCTGGGGCGCGGCCTGGGCCGGCTACCAGTGGGGCCCGTGGGCGGCGGTGATCGGCGGCATCGTGTTCGGCGCGCTCGGCGGCCTGCTGCACGCGGTGGCCACGGTCACCTTCGGCGTCAACCACATCGTGTCCGGTGTGGCGATCAACCTGCTCGGCGCGGGCGTGGCCAAGTACCTGTCCACGCTCCTGTTCGCGCCGGTGTCGCACAACCCGCGGCAGTCGCCGAAGGTGCCGTCGTTCGACACCTACTCGGCGCAGCCGGTCGCGGACTGGTTGGGGGACCTGGAGAAGCAGCAGCGGTACGTGATCTCCGACGTGGCCGGCATCCTGCACGGCGTGCTGTCCGGCGTGTCCCCGCTGACGATGATCACCATTCTGCTGGTGCCGACCACCTATCTGCTGCTCTGGCACAGCCGGTTCGGCCTGCGGCTGCGGTCATGCGGCGAGAACCCGGTCGCGGCCGAGTCCCTCGGCGTCAACGTGTACCTCCAGAAGTACATCGCGGTGACGGTCTCCGGCGGCTTGGCCGGGCTCGGCGGCGCGGCGCTGGTGCTGGCCCCCGGCCAGAACGGCTACCTGGAGAACCAGACCAACGGCCGCGGCTATATCGGCCTGGCCGCCATGATCTTCGGCAACTGGCGGCCCGGCGGCCTGCTCGGCGGCGCGGCGCTGTTCGGCTACGCCGACGGCCTGCAGACCCTGACCGACGGCAAGACCGTGCTGGGCCTGTTCTACGGCGTGTCCCTGCTGATCTGGGTGATCGCACTGGTGCAGCTGATCCGTCGCAAGTGGATAGTCGGGCTGGTGGGGGTCGTCGTGGGCGGCGCGCTCTACCTGCTGTACCTGTCGATCGACTCGCTGCCGCAGGAACTGACCACCTACCTGCCGCACATCGTGACCATCGTGGTGCTGGCGATGTCCTCGCAACGATTGCGCATGCCCGCGGCGGACGGCCTGGTTTATCGACGAGGACAGGGAAGTTAGTTGTCCACTGTGGACTGGGATCAGCTGCGGCGACAGGCCGTGGCCGCGGCGGCGTCGGCCTACTGCCCCTACTCGGGGCTCCAGGTCGGGGCCGCCGCCCTGTGTGACGACGGCCGGGTCGTGACCGGCTGCAACATCGAGAACGCCGCCTACGGCGTGGCTCTGTGCGCAGAGTGCACGATGGCCGGGCAGCTGCGGCTGACCGGCGGCGGCAAGTTCGTCGCCGTGGCCTGCCGCAGCGGCGAGGGCGAGTTGCTGATGCCGTGCGGGCGCTGCCGACAGATCATCTACGAGCTGGGCGGCCCGGACTGCCTGGTGGACACCCCGCGCGGTGTGCTTACGATGCGGGAAGTTCTGCCAGACGCGTTCGGACCAGAGGACCTGCCGTGAGCGAGCTTGCGAGCGAACCATCCAGCGCTGCGCCCTTGGCCGCAGACGCGACGAGCGCCAGCGAGGAGGGTCTGTGAGCCACTTCAATGCCGTCGAGATCATCCGCGCCAAGCGCGACCGGCGGACCCTGACCGGCGAGCAGATCGACTGGGTCGTCGACGCCTACACCAACGGCGTGGTCGCCGACGAGCAGATGTCGGCGCTGGCCATGGCGATCCTGTTGAACGGCATGGATTCCACCGAGACGGCCCGGTGGACGCGGGCCATGGTCGCCTCGGGCGAGCGGCTGACCCTGCACGTGGACAGGCCGACCGTGGACAAGCACTCCACCGGCGGCGTCGGCGACAAGATCACGCTGCCGCTGGCCCCGCTGGTCGCCGCCTGCGGCGCCGCCGTGCCGCAGCTGTCCGGCCGTGGTCTCGGCCACACCGGCGGCACCCTGGACAAGCTGGAGTCCATTCCCGGCTGGCGGGCCCAGCTGTCCACGGAGGACATTCGCGCCCAGCTGCGGTCCGTGGGCGCGGTCGTCTGCGCCGCCACCGAGGGCCTCGCGCCGGCCGACCGCAAGCTGTACGCGCTGCGGGACGTCACCGGGACTGTCGAGTCGGTGCCGCTGATCGCCAGCTCCATCATGAGCAAGAAGATCGCCGAGGGCGCCGGCTCGCTGGTGCTGGACGTGAAGGTCGGCTCCGGCGCGTTCATGAAGAACCTGGCCGACGCCACCGAGCTGGCCCGGGCGCTGGTGTCCATCGGTGTCGACCACGGCCTGCGCATCAGCGCCGTGCTGACCGACATGTCGGTGCCGCTGGGCCGGGCCGTCGGCAACGCCGTCGAGGTCGCCGAGTCCGTCGAGGTGCTCAAGGGCGGCGGGCCGGCCGACGTGGTGGCGCTGACCGTCGCGCTGGCCCGGGAGATGCTGTCGCTGGCCGGACTGTCCGATGAGGACCCGGCCGGGGTGCTCGCCTCCGGCAAGGCCTACGAGACGTGGTGCCGGATGATCGCCGCCCAGGGTGGCGACCCGGAGGCCGCGCTGCCCGTGGCCAAGCACGTCGAGGTGGTAGAGGCGGCCGAGGACGGCGTGCTGACCGACCTGGACGCCTATGCCGTCGGCGTCGCCGCCTGGCGGCTCGGCGCCGGCCGGGCCCGCAAGGAGGACCCGGTGCAGCACGCCGCCGGCGTGCTGTGCCTGGCCAAGCCCGGCGACACCGTCCACAAGGGACAGCCGCTGCTGGAGCTGCGCACCGACACCCCGGAGCTGCTGGCCGCCGGCCGCGACGCCCTCACCGGCGCCATCACCATCGGCGACGCCCCTACGGAACACACCCCGCTGGTCATCGACACGATCCGCGGCTGACGTTTGCGTGTCTCCAAGACCTACAAACCCCGGCTACCGGGGTCTCTGACGACTACAAACCCGGCCGGGTTTGTAGTCGTCAGAGACCCGATCCTGCTGGGTTTGTAGGTCTTGGAGACCCACGTACTAGCTCGTGCGCCAGTCGATGCGGCCGTCGGTGGTGGTGTCGGGGCGGCTGTGCCGGACCTTGGACCGTTCCTCCAGCGCGGTGGCGATCTGCTCCAGCATCTCGGTGAGGCTGCGCCACTCCGGCCCGTGCGCCTCGGCCCGCTCGTGATCCCACTCCATCACGCAGCCGCGCAGCGGACCCGGCCGCAGGTCGACGACCAGCGCGTCGCCCAGGCCGTCGAACGCGAACGGCACCCAGAGCGGGTGGTAGCTGTTGCCGGCCGAACCCGCGTCCGGACCGCACTCCGGCGTGTCCCACGTGTCGGCCCAGAGTTTTCGCTGCACCCGGAACGAGTCCAGCGCGCCCTGCGGCCCGTGCGGCGTGTAGAAGGGCGGAATGATCTCGGCGAACGCCGAGTTCCCGGTGCCACCGCACACCGACCACCACTCGTGCAGGTCGTCGGGCAGGTCGACACCGATCTCCTGCTCGAGGATCACGACATCTTCCCGGTCTGCCATCGTGCGCAGCACCGACCCCGTCGACGGTGCGTAGAAGGACAGCCAGCGCACGATCCGACCCCACGCGTCGGCCACTGCCATCCGTTCATGATCGAGTAAGAACGGTCGTACCGGTACCGCCCAACGGAGGACGGACCGGAGATTCGCGCCACCGACTGACGATGTCGCGCCGGTCGGGTTAACCTGCGGCACTGAGCCGTGTGAGGGGGCTGTCGTGTCCGACACCGAGACGATGTGGGCGCCCGCCGACGACGGCCGGCCCCCGCAGCGTCCGGACCGCAAGCCGATGATCGCCTTCCTGATCGTCCTGGTGATCACCCTGCTGGCCGCCGCCGCGATGGGCGGCTACCTGCTGGGCCTGCGCACCGCGCAATCCGAACAGGCCGCCTTCCCTTCCAGTGCCGCGCCGACCACGACTTCCTCGACGCCCCCGACGACCACCACCACGGTCGCGCCGACGACCACCACCTCCGACACGACCACCACGACGACGACAACGACCACCGCCGTCGTGGGCACCGTCCGCAACGCCACCCCGGCCGGCTCGCCGGTCGTGCTCAACGTCGGCTACGGCGTGAACCTGGACAGCACCCAGCCCAACTGGGACGTGGTGCAGAGCGACGACCCGAACTACTTCAACGACCTCCGGTTCGACACCCAGGACACCGTCAACAGCTCCGGCCGGGGCTTCGCGCCGACCCAGCCCAACGCCGGCTACGCCGACTGCGCGGGCGCCACCGCGTACACGCCGCTGCTGGACATCAACCAGATCCTGGCCGGTGGGGCGTACTGCACGACCAGCCCACAGGGCCGGTTCGCGCTGGTCGTGTTCCATCCGGCGGTCGGCGGGCAGCTGACCTTCGACCTGACCGTGTGGGAGAAGACCCCCTAGTCAACTGTGATGATCGAGCGACCACGTAGGCTCTGCCCCGTTCCCGCAGACAGCGCTGGCCGTGACCGGGAGGTCTCCAGATGGCTCAGGACATCGTCCCGATCGAGCTCGGGCTCCCCCAGGGCGACCTGATCACCTTGTGGGCGCCGCGCTGGCGCGAGGAAGGCGAGGAGTGGGAGGCGTTCCTCGGACACGAGGAGGACCTCTACGCCTTCCCGGACGCCGCGCGGCTGGCCGCCTTCGTGCGGACCGCCACCGAGCACGACCTGACCGACCACCCCGCGTGGCACGTGCTGCCGGCGCTGTCGGCCGTGGAGCTGGTGCCCGACGAGAACCACCAGTTCGACCTGGTGGGCGTGCCCGAGCTGGTGTCGGAGGACCCGGACACCTGGACCATCGGCGAGCTCGCCGACGTGGTGTCGATCCTGCGCTCGCTGGCCGACGTGTGCGAGCTGGACAAGGTCAACGAGGTGCTGGACTCGGTGGACGGCTTCGCGCTGCTGCCGCAGGGCACCTTCCCGTTCACCGGCCGGGACGGCGAGCGCCGCTGGACCGAGCTGGCCAAGGTCGTCGTGGAGCGCTGGGACGAGGTGCTCGACGCCATCGACGGCATCGTCACCGTGCCCGAGGTCGACGAGAAGGCCCTGGCCGAGGCCGAGCAGGAGCTGGCCGACGCCGAGGCCCAGCTGGCCGAGGAGGCCGAGGCCGACGCGGACGCCGCCGAGCGCGAGCCCGACGACGAGCCCGAGGACCTGGGCTTCTGGGGCGAGGTCGGCATCGACCCCGTCAAGATCATCCTCGGCGACAACGAGTACTTCACGCTGCGCTGCTACGTCGACGACGAGCCGGTGTTCCTCGGCTCCAGCGGCGAGATCGACGTGTTCGGCTCGGCCAAGGCGCTCGGCCGCTTCCTGGTCAACACCGGCAACGAGCTGGCCGGCAACGACATCACCGAGGTCGCCACCTGGGACGAGGTCGCCACCAAGGCCACCGCCGGCGAGCTCGAGGTCGAGGTGCACGACGACAACGTCTACGTGCTCAACGGCATCGCCGACGACATCGCCGAGGGCGTCGACTCCGTCGACCCGGTGCAGCTGGACCTGGCCGTCGAGCTGCTGGAGGACGCCGCCGCCTGGGCCGGCGACGACTCCGTGAGCGAGGCCCTGGCCCAGTCCGAGAGCCTGGGCTGGCTGGTCTCCTTCGTGGTCCGCCCCGACCCGACCCGGATGGCGCCGAGCGCCCCGTTCGACGCCGAGGTCGAGGCCTGGAAGGCCCTCATCGAGGGCCTGGAGAACCGCTTCCGTACCCACTGAGTTTCTGCCGCGCGTTCCGCGCGGGGCTCGGCCCCTTCGGGGGCCGATGCCTCGCACTCTTCTGTGGTGGCGGCGCTTCGCTATTTGTTTCCTGCGGCCAGCTGCTCTTCGCGGTGGATGTCCTCGGCCTTCACCGGTGTCGCGAAGACGGCCAGCAGCGGGAACACCGCGCCGACCAGGAACGCGGTGGCGTAGCCGTAGCCGCCGACCACCGCGCCGAGCAGCGGGGGAGTGAGCGCGGCGGCGATGTTCTGGGCCGTGTTCTGCGCACCGAGCGCCCGGCCCGACCACGCGGTGCCGGCCAGCTCCGCGGTCGCGGTGAAGCCCAGGCCGTTGTCCGCGACGGTGATGACCGCGCCGATCGCGATGACCGCGACCGCGAGCCACGGCGCGATCCGGTCGCCGAGAGCCAGTAGCAGCATCACCACCATGCTCGCCACCGCGAGCTGGCGCATGGGTCGCAACCGACTACCCACCAGGTCGGCCCACTGGCCGGTCACGATGCGGCCCACCGCGCCAGCCGCCTGAACCACTCCCAGGAACACACCCGCGCCGCCGGGCGTCCAGTGCTGCGCGCTCACCAGGTACTCCAGGCTGAACGCCGAGATGACGAACTGCGGCACCACCAGCAGCGTGCTCGCGCCGTGCAACCGCCACAGCGCCGACGACCCCAGATACGGCGACCGTGTCCGCTCCGTCTCCTTGCGGGGCGGCCGTGGCGGATCCTGCACGAGCACGGCCACCAGCACCGCCAACAGAACACACAGGGCGGCCGGGAACAGCAACGCCGCCCGATAACCGAAGGCCTGCCCCAGGAAGGGCAGCGTGAGCGCCGCGACGCCCACGCCGACCGGCTGCGCCGTCTGCCGGATGCCCATGGCCAGGCCGCGTTCCCGTGGTCCGAACCAGCCCATCACGACCCGGCCGCTCGCCGCGTTCACCGACGCGCTGCCCGCGCCCGCGACCAGTAGCAGCACTTCCAGCAGTGGCACGCTGTGCGTGCCCAGGCTGCCAGCCGCCAGCACCAGGCCGGCGGCCCCCAGCCCGAGCGCCATCACCACCCGCTCGCCGTACCGGTCCGCGGCCGCGCCCCAGGCGATCAGCGTCAGCAGCAGACCCACCGTCGGCGCCGACACCATCACGCCCACCTGAGCCAGCGACAGCCTCTCCGCCGCCCGCACATACGGCACGAGGAACGGCAGGCCGTACACAAAGGTGCTCGCCGCCGCCTGCGCGGACAGCCCGAGGCCCAGGATCAGCCACCGCCGTGGATTCTCGGCCACCGACCGCCTCCCAACATGTGGACGCCACTGCCTACATGTTGGACGCTAGCGGTGATAGTTCTACAACGGCAACAAATTCCCGGATACTGAAACTCAGGCCATCAGCTCGGCGTAGCCGGGCTTGATCACCTCGTTGATCAGCGCCAGCCGCTCGTCGAAGCCGATGAAGGCGGACTTCATGGCGTTCACGGTGAACCACTGCAGGTCGGTCCAGCCGTAGCCGAAGGCCTCGTGCAGGGCGGCGAACTCGCTGGACATGGTGCAGCCGCTCATCAACCGGTTGTCCGTGTTGACGGTCACTCGGAACCGCAGGTCGGTGAGCAGGCCGATGGGGTGCTCGGCGATCGACTTGGCCGCGCCGGTCTGCACGTTGGACGACGGGCACATCTCCAGCGGGATGCGCTTGTCCCGGACGAAGCCGGCCAGCCGTCCGATGTGGACGGAGCCGTCGGCGTCCTGGGTGATGTCGTCCACGATGCGCACGCCGTGGCCGAGCCGGTCGGTGCCGCAGTGCTGGATGGCCTCCCAGATCGACGGCAGTCCGAACGCCTCGCCGGCGTGGATGGTGAAGTGGGCGTTCTGCTGGCGCAGGTACTCGAAGGCGTCCAGGCCGCGGGTGGGCGGGAAGCCGGCCTCGGGCCCGGCGATGTCGAAGCCGACCACGCCGGCGTCGCGGTAGCGCACGGCCAGCTCGGCGATCCGCAGCCAGCCCTCGTTCTGCCGCATCGCGCACAGCAGCGTGCCGATCCGGATCTTGTTGCCGGTGTTGCGCTCGCCCAGCCGGAAGCCCTCCTGCACGGCCTCCACGACCTGCTCCAGGGACAGGCCGCTGGGCAGGAACAGCTCGGGGGCGTACCGGACCTCGGCGTAGACGACGCCGTCGGCGGCCAGGTCCTCGGCCGCCTCCGCGGCCACCCGGACCAGGGCCTGCTCGGACTGCATCACGCCACAGGTGTGGGCGAAGGTCTCCAGGTAGCGCACGAGCGAGCCGGAGTCGGCGGCGTCTCTGAACCAGGCGCCCAGGGCTTCGGGATTAGTGGTGGGGAGTTCCGGGTAGCCGATCGTGTCGGCCAGTTCGATCACTGTCTGGGGCCGCAACCCGCCGTCCAGGTGGTCGTGCAGGAGCACCTTGGGGGCGCGGCGGATCGCCTCGGGGGTCATCGGCGTAGGCATTGCGACACGGTACCTGTAGTGCGGCGTGTTCCCAGCCGGCGCGATCTTGGGGCGCTATGATCATCGACGGTGTTAGCCGAGCCGGTGAAATCCACCCTCTCGTATGGCGGCCCCCGCTGACGGGTGGTATGTCGACCACGGTCTGCCACCGAGTCGGGGTATGGCATCACTCAAACAGGGGATCTTTGGTTTCAGTCAGCAACAGAATGAAGATCGATTAGGTCCCACGCGGCCGTGGGCGTGCTCCGAACGACCCAAATCAGGGCACGGCTGCGTCAAGATCCGTGGGGCCGGTTCGTGTCGCCGTGAGTAGCTGGCTAGAGTCGCTGAGTCTCCCCATCCCCATGGACGAAGGCGCCAGCCGTGAACGAGAACAACAACTCCACGATGTCCTTCGATCGGATGCGCAACATGCTCACGCGCGCCGCGGAGATTCGTGAGAGCGAACAGCAGCAGATCTTCGACGCGCTCGACGAGATCCACGCGCGGATGTCCCCGCTCGAATCGCTGGGTTCCGTTCGCAAGCGCCTGTCGGAGCTGCCGGACCGCACCGAGGTCAGCGTGCTGGCCGAACGTCTCGACGAGGCCCTGGCCAAGCTGGAGGCGCAGGACGGCGCCATCGCCGAGCTGGGCCGCGCGCTGGAGGGCGTGGTCGACAAGCTGGCCAAGCCGTTCGCGCAGCTGGACGGCCGGCTGGACGGCGTCGGCGGCCGCTTCGAGGGCGTCGCCGGCCGGATGGACGGCCTCGAGGACAAGCTGACCCACATCCACAAGCGCCTCGACGACGTCGACGGCCACCTGGACAAGCAGGACGGCAAGGCCGACGCGCTGCCCGGTGTGCTGCACGCCCCGATCCGCGAGCGCCTCGAGGCGCTGGAGACCGCCCTGCGCAGCCGCATCGACGAGGTCGACGAGGGCGTGCACGAGCACCTCGACGGCACCAAGGAGGCGCTGCAGCGCTCCGTCGTCGAGTCCGGCGACGGCGTCCGGGCGAGCATCGGCGACTCCCGGGCCGCCCTGGAGAGCAAGCTGGGCGACTCGCGCGCCGCGCTGGAGAGCAGCCTGAGCGACTCTCGCGCCCTGCTGGAGAACAAGCTGGCCGAGGTGCACGGCACGGTGAACGACCGGATCAGCGCCACGCACGACTCCGTGCACGCCAAGCTGGACGACCTCATGTCCCGCCCGGCCGTCGACCCGACCGACCGGCTGGAGGCCCTGGCCCGCCGCCTGGACCAGGTCTCCACCCGCCTCGACGAGATCGACACCCGCGTCGACGCCGTCGGCACCGGCGTTGGCGACCGCATCGGCGACCTGGCCGGCACCGTCTCCAACGGCCTGCAGGACGTGCACGGCACCCTGTCGGCCCGTCCCGACGCCGACCGCCTGGTCTCTCTGGTCCGTGGGGCCAACGAGGAGTCCGAGCGGCGCAACGCCAGCCAGCTGGACGAGGCCATGGCCACCTTCGCCGAGCTCATCCTCGGCGGCGGCGCGCCCACCCCGCCCCCGCCGCCCACCGCGCTGCCCCGTCCGCAGCGCCGGGCCCGGGCTCCGAAGAACGCCATCGCCAACAAGGGCGACAAGGTGGACATCGACGGCATCGACCTGGCCGCCGAAGGCGCCTGATCTCGTGAGCTAGAACAGGCCCGGGGTGAGACCGCTCACCTCGGGCCTCTTCTGTATCGGTAGTGAGTCGTAAAATCCAACTCAGCAGGTGAACGAGCTTTGCTGAGGAGGAGTCATGAGGGACGCCGTCATCGTCGACGCAGTGCGGACACCGATCGGCAAGGGCAAGCCGGGCGGCGCGCTGTCCGGCGTGCATCCCGTCGACCTGCACGCGCACGCCATCCGGTCGCTGATCGAGCGCACCGGCATCGACCCGGCCGCGGTCGACGACGTGATCAGCGGCGCCGTCGGCCAGATCGGGGAGCAGAGCGGCAACACGGCCCGCTGGGCCGCGCTCTCGGCGGGGCTGCCGGAGTCAGTGCCGGCGGTGACCGTCGACCGGCAGTGCGGCAGCAGCCAGCAGGCCATCCACTTCGCCGCGCAGGGCGTCATCGCCGGCGCGTACGACGTGGTGATCGCCTCCGGCATCGAGTCCATGAGCCGGATCCCGATCGGCAGCCAGGCCGCCGGCCAGGACTTCCTCGGCCCCGGCGTCGCCGCCCGTTACCCGGAAGGCCTCGTGCCGCAGGGCATCAGCGCCGAACTGATCGCCCAGCGCTGGAACCTGTCCCGCGCGCAGCTGGACGCCTTCGCCGCCGAGAGCCACCGCCGGGCCGCCACCGCGTGGTCCGAGGGCCGGTTCGCCGCCGAGGTCGCGCCGATCAAGGTGAACGCCGTCGAGGTCAACGGGGACGAGACCATCCGCCCCAGCACCACCCCCGAGGTGCTGGCCGGACTCCGCCCGCGTTCAAGTCCGACTTCTGGCAGCAGCGCTTCCCCGACCTGGACTGGCGGGTCACCGCCGGCAACTCCAGCCCGATCAACGACGGCTCGGCCGCCGTGCTGATCACCAGCAGCGAGACGGCCTTGAAGCTGGGCCTCAAGCCCCGCGCCCGGCTGCACTCCTTCGCCGTCGTCGGCGACGACCCGCTCTACATGCTCACCGGCGTCATCCCGGCCACCCGCAAGGTGCTGGACCGGGCCGGCCTCACCCTCGCCGACATCGACGCCTTCGAGGTCAACGAGGCGTTCGCCAGCGTCGTGCTGGCCTGGCAGGCCGAGACCGGCGCCGACCTGGGCAAGGTGAACGTCAACGGCGGCGCCACCGCCATCGGCCACCCGCTCGGCGCCAGCGGCGCCCGCCTGATGACCACCCTGCTCGGCGTCCTGGAGCAGACCGGCGGCCGCTACGGCCTGCAGACCATGTGCGAGGCCGGCGGCCTGGCCAACGCCACCATCATCGAACGCCTGTGAGCAGGCGTCAGCGCGAAAGTTCGGTCAGCGACACGTCGATCGGGAACGGGACCGACGTCTTCAACCGATCGTGGAAGATCCCGGTCAGCGTGTAGCTGCGAGTCGCAGGATCCAGCTCGTAGACGTAGACGACTGGCCGGCCGCTGTCGTTCTCGATGCGCCAGAAGTGCCGAAGCCCGGCCTCCGCGTACCGTCGGGGCTTGGTCTCCCGGTCCCGGATCTCCGAGGACTTGGAGACCACCTCGACGACGAGGAGCACATCGTCAGGTGTGTAGTAGGTGCGATCCAGGTCGGTCGCGGCGCTGGCGGACACTACGGAGACATCGGGGCATGGACGTTGCCTCTCGCCGAGAATGATGTCCATCTCGCGGGTGGCAGTGAGCTCGTCCGGAGCTTGGCGTTCCAGCTCATCGCACAGACGCTGAACCACTCGTCGGTGAAACTCCGTCTGCGGACTCATGACGATGAGCTCTCCATCGATCAGCTCGATGTGCTTGAGCGCATCGAGCTCGCCATAGGGGCCGTCCAGGTTGAGCTGATCGAGATCAGCAGCAGTCCAGCCATCTGGCGGCACATACGGCCACTGGAGTCCGACGGTCACCGTTCCAGGGTAGCCGCCATGACGCGAAGGGCCCGGCTGAATCCAACCGGGCCCTTCGCGTGGTTCGCTCACACACCCATCGGGTGCCAGACGGTCTTGGTCTCCAGCACGGCGCGCATCCGGCTGACGTCCGGTTCCCGCACCCAGTCCGGTTCACCACGGCCGGAGCGCACGAGCCGCTTCACGGTGCCGGCGGCGGCGCGCTCCAGGTCGGCCTTGACGGCATCCGGCGCGCCGGTCAGGTCCAGGGCGTTGACGTCGGCGTGGGCGGCGAGCCAGGGGGCGATCTCGGCGGTGCGGCCGGTGAGCACGTTGACCACGCCACCGGGCACGTCGGAGGTGGCCAGCACCTCGGACAGGGTGATCGCCGGCAGCGGCCGGTCCTGGCTGGCCACGACCACGCAGGTGCTGCCGGTGGCGATCACCGGGGCGACCACGCTGACCAGCCCGAGCAGCGACGACGCCTGCGGCGCGAGCACGGCGACCACGCCGGTGGGCTCGGGCACGCTGAACGAGAAGTACGGCCCGGCGACGGGATTGGACGCGCCGAACACGCTGGCGATCTTGTCGGTCCAGCCGGCATACCAGACCCAGCGGTCGATGGCGGCGTCCACGATGGCCTCGCCCCGCTTGGTGCCCTCGCTGGCCGAGACCTCGGCGACGAACTGCTCGCGCCGCCCCTCCAGCAGCTCGGCGACCCGGTACAGCACCTGGCCCCGGTTGTAGGCGGTCGCGCCGGACCAGCCGGGGAACGCCTTGCGGGCGGCCGCGACGGCGTCCCGGGCGTCCTTGCGCGAGCCCTGCGCGGCGTTGGCCAGGAAGCCGCCCCGTGAGTCGTTCACCGGATAGGACCGGCCGGACTCGGAACGCGGGAACGCGCCGCCGATGTAGAGCTTGTACGTCTTGGCGACGGAAATGCGGTCAGACATCGAGGTACGCCTCCAGCCCGGCGCGGCCGCCCTCGCGGCCGAAGCCCGACTCCTGGTAGCCGCCGAACGGCGCGGTCGGGTCGAAACGGTTGAACGTGTTGGCCCACACCACACCGGCCCGCATGCGCTGCGCCGCCCACAGGATGCGCGAGCCCTTCTCGGTCCAGATGCCGGCGGACAGCCCGTACGGGGTGTTGTTGGCCTTGGCCACCGCCTCGTCCGGGGTGCGGAAGGTCAGCACCGACAGCACCGGCCCGAAGATCTCCTCGCGGGCGATCCGCATCGACTGCTGCACGTCGGAGAACACCGTGGGGGCGAAGAAGAATCCCTTCTCCGGCACCGGACACGGGCTGGTCCAGCGCTGGGCCCCCTCGGCGTCGCCGGCCGCCGCCAGCTCCTGGATCTTCTCCAGCTGGGCCCGGGAGTTGATCGCGCCCACGTCGGTGTTCTTGTCCAGCGAGTCGCCGACCCGCAGCGTGGACACCCGGTGCCGCAGCTTCTCCAGCAGCTCGTCGGCGATCGACTCCTGCACCAGCAGCCGCGAGCCGGCGCAGCAGACGTGCCCCTGGTTGAAGAAGATGCCGTTCACGATGCCCTCGACGGCCTGGTCCAGCGGCGCGTCGTCGAACACGATGTTGGCGGCCTTGCCGCCCAGCTCCAGGGTGAGCTTCTTGCCGGTGCCGGCCAGCGAGCGCTGGATCAGCTTGCCGACCTCGGTGGACCCGGTGAACGCGACCTTGTCGATGCCGGCGTGGTTGACCAGCTCCGAGCCCACGTCGCCGGCGCCGGGCAGGATGTTCACCACGCCCGGCGGCAGGTCGGCCTGCTGGCAGATCTCGGCCAGCACCAGCGCGGTCAGCGGCGTGGTCTCGGCCGGCTTGAGCACGACGGTGTTGCCGCAGGCCAGCGCCGGCGCGATCTTCCAGGCCGCCATCAGCAGCGGGAAGTTCCACGGGATGACCTGGCCGGCCACGCCCAGCGGCCGCGGGTCCGGCCCGAAGCCGGCGTAGCCCAGCTTGTCGGCCCAGCCCGCGTGGTAGAAGAAATGCGCGGCGGCCGTCGGCACGTCGACGTCCCGCGACTCCTTGATCGGCTTGCCGTTGTCCAGGCTCTCCAGCACGGCGAGCTCCCGCGCGCGCTCCTGGATTAGCCGGGCGACGCGGAAGATGTACTTGGCCCGCTCGGCGCCGGGCATCTTGCCCCACACCCGCTCGTGGGCCCGGCGCGCGGCCTTGACCGCGGTGTCCACATCGGCCGGCGAGGCCGTGCTGACCTCGGCCAGCACCTCCTCGGTGGCCGGGTTGACCGTCTTGAGCGGCTCGCCCGAGCCCTCGACGAACTTGCCGTCGACGAACATGCGGTAGGCCGGCTTCAGGTTCGCGATGTCCCGCGACTCGGGCGCGGGCGCGTACTCCCAGTTGCTCATTGTCAGTCCACCGTCACGTAGTCCGGGCCGCTGTAGTGGCCCTCCAGCTGGGTGCGCCGCTGCATCAACAAGTCGTTGAGCAGGCTGGACGCGCCGAAACGGAACAGCGTAGGGGTCAGCCACTGCTCCCCGGCGACCTCGTGCACCGCGACCAGGTAGCGGATCGCGTCCTTGGTGGTGCGGATGCCGCCGGCGGGCTTCACGCCGCGCAGCTCGCCGGTGCGGTCGTGCCAGTCGCGGACCGCCTGCAGCATCACGTGCGTGACGGGCAGCGTCGCGGCGGGGGAGACCTTGCCGGTCGAGGTCTTGATGAAGTCGCCGCCGGCCAGCAGGGCCAGCCAGGACGCCCGGCGCACGTTGTCGTACGTCGAGAGCTCGCCGGTCTCCAGGATCACCTTGAGGTGCGCGTCCCCGCAGGCCGCCTTGATCGCGACGATCTCGTCGTAGACCTGGCCGTAGCGGCCGGACAGGAACGCGCCGCGGTCGATGACCATGTCGATCTCGGTGGCGCCGGCCTGCACGGCCATCTCGGTGTCGGCGAGCTTCACCGCGCGGTTGGACCGGCCGGACGGGAACGCGGTCGCGACGCTGGCCACGCCGACCCCGCTGTCGCCGACGCCGGCCACGGCGGTCGCGACCATGTCCGGGTACACGCAGACGGCTCCGACGTGCGGCACGTCCGCGTACTCGGGATCGGGTCGACGGGCCTTGGCGGCCAGGGTCCGGACCTTGCCAGGCGTGTCGGCGCCCTCCAGGGTGGTCAGGTCGACCATGGAGATCGCGGTGTCGATGGCCCACAGCTTCGAGGCCTTCTTGATGCTGCGTGTGGCGAGGTTGGCCGCACGCTGTTCGACGCCGACCTGGTCGACCCCGGGCAGTCCGTGCAGGAAGCGTCGTAGTGACGCGTCATCGCGCGTGACCTCCGACAACTCTGTCTGAGAAGGGGCTGACATGGGATCGAGTCTAAGTGGCACTTGCGTGCGTATGTCTCCTGAGACGTGAGGAGACCGCCGTGACATTGACCCCCGAAGAGGTGCGTGAAGTCGTCTTCAACCCGCCGCCGCCGGGGCGACGGGCTTACCACCCGGGGGAGGTGGACGACTTCGTGGACCGCATCGAGGCAACGATGCGCGGCCTGGACAGTCTCACCGGCCAGGACGTCAACAAGGTCAAGTTCCACAAGCCGCCGGCCGGCGAGGACGGCTACTTCGACTACGAGGTCGACCAGTTCCTGGCGCTGGCCGCCGAGGCGCTGGGCTGCGGCTACGACATCGACGAGGTCGACGCCTTCCTGGACCGGGTGGTCGGCGCGCTGCACGGCACCGACCGGCTCACCGTCGACGAGGTCCGGCAGGCGCGGTTCAGTCGGGCCGCCGCCACCGCCGACGGCTACAACGAGGACGGTGTCGACGCCTTCCTGCTCATCGTGGCCAAGGTGCTGGAACGGCTCGGCGGCCGGCCGCGCACCCTCACCGCCGACGACATCGTCACCGTCGGCTTCCACACCGCCAGCCCCGGCGACCGCGGCTACGACGAGGACGAGGTCGACCACTTCCTCGACAAGGTCGAGGCCACCCTGCGCGGCCGCGGCCGCCTCACCGCCGCCCAGGTCCGCGAGGTCACCTTCGGCGAGGCGCTGATCGAGGGCGAGGGCTACGACCAGGACGAGGTCGACACCTTCCTCGACATCATCGAGGCCCAGCTGTCCACACCCACCCTCATCCCCGCGAGTCCCGCTTAGCCCTCACCCCGAATGTGTGAATCAGGCCGCGGGTGTCCCTCGTTGGCGGGACACCACAACGGTTTCACCCGCCTGGCCCGCGGCAGTGGATCTACCCTGATCCGAACACTGGGACAACTCCAGGAGTCGTCATGGTTAACGTGGTGGCTTTGACGCTGGACGACGGCGACAACGTGCTGGTCGAGGTGGACGGCGGTCTGGACCGCTCCGGTTCCCTCGTCATCGAGGCCGGCGGGGCGCTGCGCGAGGCGCTGGAGAAGGTCCGGCCCACACTTCAGGCCGCGCTGGCCAACCTGCGCAACGGCGCCGAGCCGCCCACGGACGTGACCATCCAGTTCGGGTTCACGGTCACCGGCGGCACGTCGTCGGAGGCGCGGTGCACGATCACCGCGAGCTGGGCGGCCTGAAACTCGTAATTCAGTTGCCGGAGAGCGGGACTCGCGGGGGTCAGCCGGGGATTTGGCGGCGGTCGGACTTGCGGGGCTTGCGGCGCACCTCCACGGCCCCCATCAGAGCCAGGCCGGTGATGCGCAGCACCGGTGAGCCGGGCACGCCCGGGCCGTCGGCGCCGCGCTGGAACTCGCCCATGATGCCGACGCCGTCGATCCGCACGGTCAGCTCCGGCGGCACGATGATCTTGACGCCGGCCATGATCGCGGTCGCGGTGATGGTGCACTCGGCCGACTCGAAGCTGGCCTCCCGCAGATCCAGCCGCACCTCGCCCCAGAACGCCGAGGCCGCGTAGGACGCCGGCACCACCCACTGCCCGCTGCGCACCGACTGGCTCATGATGGCCACCGAGTTCGACGACGTGACCATGCCGCCGACCGCCGGCGCGAACTGGCTCGGCTGAGCCACCGCCGGCACCGGCGCCGGCATCGGGGTCTGCACGTCCGGCAGGTCACGGGTGAACGGCACCAGCTCGCCGAAGGTTTTCGCCTGGTAGAGCCCGGCCAGCCGCTCGTCCAGTTCGCTGACGGTCAGCCGACCCTCGGACATCGCTTTGTGCAGCACCTGCGCCACCCGCTCACGGTCGGCGTCCGAGGCCCGCATGGACATGGGGTCAGGCTGCTCGCTCACGACCAGCAGCCTAGGACCCCGCGCTACCGCCCCGCCCGGGAATTGCCGGAAGGCCCGTTCGGCGGCCGGCGCGGCACCGGCCGCCGCAGCCGGCGCAGCGTGCACACCCAGCAGCGGCACGGCACCGCGACGCATCCCGAATCCGCCATGCCGCACCGCCCAACACGTTCGTTTCCCGACGACAAGGACATCGCCGCCGGTCCTGTGAACGCTACGTGAACAGGCCCTGGCCCCAGTGCTGGCCGTCCGTGACCCCGGGCGGGCACGCGAACAGGCCGCTGCCGATGTGCTGGATGTACTCGTTGAGCGCGTCCCCGGACAACGCCTTCTGCACGGTCACGAACTGGTGCGGATCCTTCATGAACGCGATGAAGAACAGCCCGCCCAGCAGGTTGCCGGTGCTGTCGATGCCGTCGGTGAACGAGTAGCCCCGCCGCAGCAGGTGGATGCCGCCGTTGTGCTCCGGCGAGGCGAGCCGGATGTGCGCGTCGTCGGGGATGTCGCTGCTGCCGAGGTTGGGCGTGTCGAACTCGCCGGCCCCGCCCAGCGGCGCGCCGCTGGCCTTGTAGCGCCCGAACACGTTCTGCTGGTCGGCCAGGTAGTCCCGGTCCCAGTTCTCGATGAACATCCGGATCCGCCGAGCCACCAGGTAGCTGCCGCCGCGCAGCCACGGCTGGTCGGTCTCGGCGCCGACCCACACGTTCTGGTCGATCAGGTCCGTCTGCTCCGCGCGCAGATTTCGAGTGCCGTCCTTGAAACCCATCAGGTTGCGGGGCGTGGCCTGCGCGCTCGACGTCGACGCCGTGCGGCCGAAACCGAGCTGCATCCAGCGCAGCACAACGATTCCCGCCCCGAGCCGGGCCAGGTTGCGCACCGCGTGGAAGGTCACCTGCGGGTCGTCCGCGCACGCCTGCACGCACAGATCCCCGCCCGTGTAGGCGGGATCCAGCTGCTCCGGCACGAGTTTCGGCAACGGGGCCAGGGCCGCCGGCTTCTTGGCCGCCAGCCCGAACCGGTCGTCGAACAACGACGGCCCGAAGCCGATCGTCACGGTCAGGTTGCCGGGCTTGAGGCCGTCGGCCTCGCCGGTGTCGGCCGGCGGGGCCTGCAAGTCCGTCTCGCCACCGGGCACCAGGTCGCCCCTGGTCATCGACTCGGCCGCGGTGGTCCAGGTCTTGAGCAGCGCCACCAGTTCGTTGCGGTCCTTGGTGACCACGTCGAACGCCGCGAACGTGAGCCGGTCCTGTTGCGGCGTGATGATGCCGGCCTGGTGGTCGGCCCGGAACGGCACGATCTGGGTGGTGTTCTCGGCGTCGAGGGCCGACGCCGAGGCGTCGGCCGCGACCAGGCCGCCGATGCCGAGCGCGCCCAGCCCCGAGAACAGCGCCCGGCGGGACACTCCCGCGGTCATTGCGTGACCTTCGCGGCCACCTGCGACATGGCCTCGCCCAACGCGTTCACGGCCTGGGACAACACCTTCTGCTGGTCCTTGGTCACGGTCGAGTAGTCCACGTAACCGGTGTTGAGGTAGCCCGGGCTCTGCTCGTACGGCTTGAGCGCCGTCTCCACCGCCGCGTCCCGGTCCTGCACGGTCTTGGCCAGGTCGGGCGCGCTCTTCTGCAGCGCCGGCAGCAGGACGTTGAACGCCTCCATCGAGCCGTCCAGGTTGGCCTTGAAGTCCAGCAGGTCGATGTGCGAGTACCGCTCCTCCTCGCCGGTGACCTTGGTCTTCTGGATCTCGTCGACCAGCTCGGTGGCGCCGTTGGCGATCTCGGCCGGCTGGTAGGCCGCCTTGGCCACCAACTGCTGCAGCGAGGTCACGTTCTTGACCAGCTCGTCGGCCACCGGGCCCATGCCGTCCAGCTTCTTGGTCTCGAAGATGGCCTGCTCGATCTTGTGGAAGCCCTTGAAGTCGGCCGGGTTGTCGAAGTCGTCGACCCGGCCGTCGATGTTCTTGTCCAGGTCGCCCCAGATCTCGGCGACCGGCTCGACCTTCTCGTAGAACACGCGGGCCTGGCCGTAGGCGATGCCCGACTTGGTCAGGTCGCCCGACTTCACCGCGTCGGCGAACGCCTGGGTGCCGGTGACCAGCTGGTTGACCTGGTCCACGATCCACTTCCCGTAGTCGGTGGTCGCGGTGACCAGTGTCGGGTTGTCCTTCCAGGACTTGGCCGCGTCGCCGGTCACGTGGAAGTCCCAGTGCTCCTGCTTGGCCCCCGGGCAGTAGATCTGGTAGTCGCCCTTGGCCAGTTCCAGGGAGAAGCCGCCGTCCAGGCCGGGCGTGAGGTTCTCCTGCTCGCCGAGCATCTGGCCGCCGGACAGCAGCTCCGCCTCAGTGACGGCGCCCGCGTCCTTGTTGGACACCTTGAAGTTGACCGCGCCGCTGGAGATCGACGTGGGCGAGGGCTGGCAGCCGTCGGCCGTCAGCGTCACCGCGACGTCGCCACCCTGGCCGGCCGGGGCGTTCGACGGCGCGTTCCCACTGGTGGTGCTGCCCCCACATGCGGTGAGGGCCAGGGTCGCCGCTGCCGCGATCGCGGCCAGGCCGATGGTGGTTCTCACGAGTTCGTCGCTCCAATCAGCTTCTTCTTCGTGGCCGTGCGCGGCCACAACACGTAGGCGAGCATCGGCACCGCGTAGACGAGCCAGCCCGTCACCTCGGTCACCGTCGGGTAGGGCTGCACTCCGAGGACCCCGCTGAACAGCGAGTACAGCGGCGTGCCCTGCACCACCAGCCAGGACAGGTCCAGCGCCCGCTGCTGGCCGAACGAGATCCAGTGCGCCTCGAAGGCCGTGTGCAGCGTGGACATCACCAGGCCGGCGGCGACGATCACCAGCACGATGCCGGTGATCCGGAAGAACCGGCTCAGGTTGAGCCGCACGCCGCCCTTGTAGATGCCGTACCCGATCGCGGCGGCGACCAGGATGCCCAGCACGGCGCCCAGGAAGGACAGCGTGGCGTTGCCGCTGGCCTGGGTCAGCGCCAGCAGGAACACCGCCGTCTCGAAGCCCTCCCGCAGCACCGCCAGGAACGCCATGCCGACCAGCGCCGTCGTCGAGCCCTGGGCCAGCGCGCTGGCGGCGGCGCCCTCGAGCTCCTTCTTCAGGCCGCGGGAGTGCTTGGCCATCCACAGCACCATGTACGTGACCATCACCACGGCCAGCGCGCCGACCACGGTCTCCAGCGACTCCTGGCCCTGCTGGGGCAGCTCCTGGGACACCACGCGGAGCACGACGCCGATCACGACGCACAGCGCGACGGCGATGCCCACGCCGATCCAGACCTGGCGCAGCGCATCCTTACGGCCCTGCTGGGCCAGGAACGCGGCGATGATCCCGACGATCAACGCGGCCTCTAGGCCCTCACGCAGTCCGATCACGAATGTGGGCAGCATCGAGTCTCCTGGTCAGGCGTGCCTTACCTGCAAGTAAGGCGAGGCTATCTAAAACACCCTGTGGCGCACTGTCAACCAGATGGGGGACCTGTCACGCGGAAGCCGGACATCCGGCGGCTAACGTGACCACCCATGGACGTCCTCGTCGTCGATCACCCGTTGGCCAGGGCCCGCCTGACCACCATGCGGGACGCGCGCACCGACAGCGCCGCGTTCCGGGCCGCCCTGCACGAGCTCACCGTGATGCTCGTCTACGAGGCGACCCGGGAGGCCCCGGTGGCCACCGAGCGCATCCACACGCCGGTGGCCCGGACCGACGGCTACCGGCTGAGCAACCCGCCGCTGCTGGTGCCGGTGCTGCGGGCCGGGCTGGGCATGGCCGACCAGGCGCACAAGCTGATCCCGGACGCCCAGATGGGATTCGTCGGGCTGGCTCGCGACGAGGAGACGCTGCAGCCCACGCCGTACATGGAGTCGCTGCCGGAGAGCCTGGCCGGGCGGCCGGTGCTGGTGCTGGACCCGATGCTGGCCACCGGCGGGTCGATGGTGCACACCATCAACCTGCTCACCGAGCGTGGCGCCACCGACGTGACCGCCGTATGCGCGCTGGCCGCACCCGAGGGCATTCGCCGCCTGGAGGAGTCCGGGCTGCCGGTGCGGGTGGTGACCGCCAGCATCGACGAGCGGCTCAACGAGTCCGGCTTCATCGTCCCCGGCCTCGGCGACGCCGGCGACCGTCAGTACGGCTCCGTCTAGCAAACGTTTACTTCTAACGGTTGCCAGTTTTTCGGCTGCGTCTTTCGAGTGTCCAGACTGGTCTAGACCTTGACGAAGGGTGGTCTGGACCACATCATTTCGAGTGCGAGGCCCGGGGAGGTCACGTGGCGGCCACTTCCCCGGGCCTCGTGTCGTGTCGGGACTCCGGGTTGTTCTCGACGCCGGCTCGGCTGAGCCGCCAGCCGTTCACCAGGGCCCGTACCGCCCGTTCGTAGGCCGGCCCCATCTGCTCGCCGCCCGGCATGTTGCCCTGGAGTTCCAGCGACATCAGGCCGTGCGTCAGGCCCCAGGCGCTGACCGCGATCACTTCTGGCCGCTCGTCGACGTAGACGCCGGCCTCGACGCCCCGCCGCGCCGTGTCGTAGAGGATCGCGAACGCGTTGGCCGAGACCTCGGCCAGCAGCTCGTACTGGTGTAGGTGGGCGCGGGCCGCGTCGGTGAACAGCAGCGTGTAAAGGTGCGGCTGGGCCAGCGCGTACCGGCGATAGGCCAGTCCGAGCTGGATGAGGTCCTCGACCGGATCGTCCGACGTCGCGGCGGCCCGCAGCTCCCGCTCGAAGCCCTCGAACGCCTCCAGGTAAACGGTTCTGATCAGGCCGGGCTTGCCGCCGAACAGCGAGTACACCGCCGTCGTCGAGGTGTGCACGTCGGCGGCCAACTTGCGCAGGCTCAGCGCGTCCACCCCGTCCGTGGAGATCAGTTCCGCCGCGCAGGCCAGTAGCCGCCCGCGCAGGGCGTCGTCGTGGGTCTTCGGTCGTGGCACTTGACGAGTGTAACCGAAACGCTGTTTTATAACATTGTCACAAAATAGCGGAAGGGGAGTGGCCATGGTCTCCGACGGGCGGTGGACGGCCCGGCTGCCCGAGCGGGGCGCCGTGGTGTTCCTGCTCGGCATGCGGTTCAACAAGCCGTGGCGGGTGGACCGGTGGTGGCCGGCGGTCCGGGCCCTGCCGCGCATGATCGCCCACCTCGGCAAGCACCCTGAGCTGGGCTTTCTCGGCGGGCACTCGTGGTTCGGCCGGACCACCGTGCTGGTGTCGTACTGGCGCAGCGCCGACGATCTGGTCGACTTCGTCTCGGCCCGGTCCGGGCCGCACCTGGCGGCGTGGCAGGCCTACGACCGCGCCGTCGGCGCCGACGGGACCGTCGGCAGCTGGCACGAGACCTACCTGCTGCGGCCCGGCCAGTTCGAGTCCGTCTGCGCCGACATGCCGGCGTTCGGGCTCGCCGCCGCGTACCGCCACGAGCGGCTGGCCGACGCTGGACCGGCCTGATACCACATTGGTACCGTGACGGCGTGGCGATGACCCTGCGTCTGAGCGATGAGGAGAACCGCCAGCTCGACGAGCTGGCGGCCGCCGAGGGGCGCTCCAAACAGGAGATCATGCGCCTCGCGCTGGCCGAACGCTGGGCCCGGCTGCAGAAGGAGGAGCAGCTCGGCGAGGTGCTCGGCCGGGTGCTGCCGCGCTACCAGGGGCTGCTCGACCGCCTCGGCTCGGCCTGAGTGACCGAATACCTGGACGCCGGCGACCTGCTCGTGCTGGCCACCGCCGTCACCGGCGGCGACCTCGTGGTGCGGGACCTCGGTCTGCTCGACGCCGCCGCCTATCGGCCGCGGGCCACCGTGCTCGGTGTCGAGGCCTACGCCACCCTCTGGCTCAAGGCCGCCGCCGTGCTCCATTCCGTCGTCCGCACCCGGCCGCTGGCCGAGGGCAACTGGCGCCTCGGCTGGGTGGCCGCCGTCGCCCTCTGTGACATCAACGGCTGGTGGATCGACGCCGACGAGGACGAGGCCCTCGGCGTGGTCCGCGCCGTCGCCCACAACCGCCTCGACGTCGTCGACCTGGCCACCCGCTTCGAGTCGTGGGCGCTGCCGAAGTCCTGACCTCAGTGGCTCGCCTGCGCCACCCGCTCGATCTCGGCGTACCGCTGCGCCCAGAACGCCGCGTCCCGCCCCGGGGCCGACGTCCGGCCGTCCAGCTGCTCCCGCAGGATGTCCGCGTGCCCCGCGTGGCGGTTGGTCTCGGTCAGCACGTTGAACAGCTTCACCTCGGGCCTCGGCCATCACGGCACGTGCCCAGGCGCGTCCACGGCGAGGGCCTCGATCGTCGCGTCCGAGTGCTCCCACACCCGGCGATAGCGCCCGATGATCTCCACCCGCGTCTCGTCCTCGGCCGCCCACATGTCCAGGCCACGGGCCCCGAGGTCGTCCCACCGCGGCAGCGCCTCCGGGAACGGCCGGCCGAACACCTCGCCGAAGCACCGCGACTCACTGAGCGTCAGGTGCTTGACCAGGCCCAGCAGGTTGGTCCCGGTCGAGGTCAGGGGCCGCCGCACGTCGTACTCGGACAGCCCGTCGAGCCGCCCCACCATCTCCTCGCGGACTTCCCGCAGGTCGCCGTGCAGATACCGCTTCGCGAAGTCGTCGATCACCGGTCCAGGCTGCCAGAGCGTGATGGCAAGCGTTTGCGTCACGCCGACGGGCCTCAGCGCTTGACCTGGAGTGCACTCCAGCTTCTACGGTCAATGGCGTGACATACTCGATCGCCCAGGCAGCGGAACGAAGCGGGTTGTCCATCGACACCCTCCGCTACTACGAACGAATCGGGCTGGTCGATCCACCGGCCCGGGACTCCGGGGGACGTCGCTCGTACTCCGACGACGACCTCGGCTGGCTGGAGTTCCTCACCAAACTGCGCACGACCGGGATGCCGATCCGGCTGATGCGCGAGTACGCCCAGCTGCGGCGCAAGGGGCTGGCCACCGCGGGCCGCCGCAAGCAGCTGCTCTACGACCACCGGACCGACGTCCGGCAGCGCATCGCCGAGCTCCAGGCGTGCCTGGCCATTCTCGACTACAAGATCACCAACTACGCCGAGGTCGAGGCCAAGCTGGCCGGCGTGACCCTGGTGCAGGAGGCGTCGGCGTGACGCTGGCGGCGAGGCGGCTCGGCGAGCTGGCGGTCGGGGCCCAGGGACTCGGCTGCATGGGCATGAGCCAGTCCTACGGGCAGGGCGACGAGACGGAGTCGGTCGCGACGGTCCACCGCGCGATCGAGCTGGGCGTCACCCTGTTCGACACGGCCGACCAGTACGGCCGGGGCGCCAACGAGGAGCTGCTCGGACGAGCCCTCAAGGGACGGCGTGACCAGGTGGCGATCGCGACGAAGTTCGGGTTCGTGCCTGGTGACGGCGGTGGCCTCGCGGTACGCGGCGACGCGGCTTACGTGCACGAGGCGGTCAACAGGTCGTTGAGCCGGCTCAATGTCGACCACATTGATCTCTACTACCAGCACCGGGTCGATCCGAACGTGCCGATCGAGGAGACGGTCGGTGCGATGGCCGAGCTGGTGCAGGCGGGCAAGGTCCGTCACCTGGGCCTGTCGGAGGCCGGTGCGGAGACGATCCGCAGGGCCCACGCCGTGCACCCGATCACCGCGCTGCAGAGCGAGTGGTCGCTGTGGACCAGGGACATCGAGGCGGAGATCCTGCCGGCCTGCCGTGAGCTGGGCATCGGCATCGTGCCGTTCTCGCCGCTCGGCCGCGGTTTCCTGACGGGCAGCGTCACCTCGGTCGACAACCTCGCCGCCGACGACATGCGGCGCACCCTGCCGCGGTTCGCCGGCGAGAACTTCGACCAGAACCTCGCGATCGTCGACCGGCTCAACGCGCTGGCCGCCGAGCGCGGCGTCACGGCCGGTCAGCTGGCCCTGGCCTGGGTGCAGCGGCAGGGCGAGGACGTGGTGCCGATCCCGGGCACCAAGCGGCGCAAGTACCTCGAAGAGAACGTCGCCGCGGCGCAGCTGGAGCTGGCCGCGCACGACCTGGCGGCGATCGCCGCGACCGCGCCGGCCGACGCGGTCTCGGGTGACCGGTACCGCCCCGAAATGCAGAAACTCGTCGGACGCTGATAAGGAGAATGATGGAATCGCGCAAGCTCGGCGACCTCGAGGTGTCCGCGCAGGGCCTCGGTTGCATGGGGATGAGCGAGTTCTACGGACAGGGCGACGACACGGAGTCGATCGCGACCATCCACCGCGCGATCGACCTCGGCGTCACCTTCCTCGACACCGCCGACATGTACGGCATCGGCGCGAACGAGAAGCTGGTCGGACAGGCCCTCAAGGACCGCCGCGACCAGGTCGTGCTGGCCACCAAGTTCGGTTTCGTGCGTGACCCCGACGACCCGAACGTGCGTGGTGTCCGCGGCGACGCGGCCTACGTGCGTGAGGCTGTGGACAAGTCGCTGGCCCGGCTCGGTGTCGACCACATCGACCTGTACTACCAGCACCGGGTCGATCCGAACGTGCCGATCGAGGAGACGGTCGGTGCGATGGCCGAGCTGGTGCAGGCCGGCAAGGTCCGCCACCTCGGGCTGTCGGAGGCCGGTGCGGAGACGATCCGCCGGGCCCACGCCGTGCACCCGATCACCGCGCTGCAGACGGAGTGGTCCCTGTGGTCGCGTGACATCGAGGACGCGATCGCGCCGACCTGCCGTGAGCTGGGCATCGGCATCGTGGCGTACTCGCCGCTCGGCCGTGGCTTCCTCACCGGCCGCTTCACCTCGACCGACAGCTTCGGCGAGGGTGACTTCCGCGTCGTTGGCCAGCCGCGGTTCAGCGAGGAGAACCTGGCCAAGAACCAGGCGATCGTCGAGGCGCTGAAGGCCGTCGCCGCCGAGCGCGGCGTCACGCCCGGTCAGCTGGCCCTGGCTTGGGTGCAGCACCGCGGCCAGGACGTGGTGCCGATCCCGGGCACCAAGCGGATCAAGTACCTGGAGGAGAACGTCGCCGCGGCCGCGCTCGCGCTGACCGCCGACGACCTCGCCGCCATCGAGGCCGCCGTCCCGCTGGACGCCGTCGCCGGCGCGCGCTACCCCGAGGCGCGGATGGGCTCGATCGGCAAGTGACCTGACACAGAAGCCGCCGGCCATCACACGGCCGGCGGCTTTGTCATGCCATCAGGCCGGCGGCCACCGTCGCCCCGAGCTCCCAGCACGCCTGTAGGTCCTCCTTCGACGGTGTCGCCGTGACCAGCACGTGCTCGGTGACGCGTGTCCAGCCCAGTCCCTTGGTGATGCCCTCCACGCTGCGCACGGCGCCGGACATGTCGCTGTTGCCGTGCACGTACAAGCCGTACGGGCGACCCTGCGTCGCGTCCAGGCACGGGTAGTAGACGAGATCGAAGAACACCTTCAACGCGCCCGACATGTACCCCAGTGAGGCCGGGGTGCCGAGGAGGACGCCGTCGGCCGCCAGCACGTCGACGGCGGTGGCGGCGAGCGCGGGTTTGCGCACGACCTCGACGCCCTCGATCTCGGGCGTTGTGGCTCCGGCCACAGTCGCCTCGAACATCGCCTGGAGATTGGGCGAGGGAGTGTGGTGCACGATCAGCAGTCGGGGCACCCCTACGACGATGCCGAGCGGTCCGCGTCACCGCAACCGGTCGACGGTGCGTAGCCGCACAGGGGCCGGAGAACCGTGCTGCCAGCACGATTCCGGACGGACCCGATCGGTGCGGGTGACGGAGTGTGGTGAGCGAATGTGCCGACGCGTCAAGGAAAAACCGCGCGAAACGGAGGCAACCGGACCGGTACCCCGGCCGTCTTCCCTAGAGGAAACGCTGGTATAGATGGAAGAACTGTGGACGTCACCTCAACTCTCCTGTCCGGCAGCCGGCGCAAGCGTGTGGTCTACGCGGGCTGGCTGGCCGTAGGCATCGGCCTGATCGGTGCACCGCTGGTGGTCCTGTCGCTGTGGCCCGGCATCGACCACACCCCCTACTCGGCCAACACGGTCCTGCTCGCCTTCGGACTGTGCCTGTGCTCCCTCGCCTACGCGTTCGGCCGCGCGGCCGTCGCCGGCATGACGGAGAGCCGGCCCCGACCGGTGTCGGGACCGGGCAACCTCCCCTACGTGCTGGCCGCCGTTTTTCTGGCGGTCGCGGTGGTCTCACTGGTCATCGCGGCGTCGTCCTGAGCCGGTCACTCGAACAGGGCTGACACCTCGCCCCGCAGTGTGGCCAGCCGTGCCACGGCACGCTGCCGCGCGGCGGCCAGCCCGTCCCGGTCCGGCACCGGTTCCACGATCTCCAGATAGGCCTTGAGCTTCGGCTCGGTGCCCGACGGCCGGATCAACACCCGGACCCCCTCGCCGCGCAGGGCCAGCACGTCGGCCCGCGGCCGCAGGTCCTCGGCGCTCACCGAGCCGCCCGCCAGTGACGTCGGCGGATCGGTGCGCAGCTTCGCCATCAGCTCGCCGATTCGGCTCAGCTCGGTCACCCGCAGCGAAACCTGGTCGGTCAGGTGCAGACCGTGCGCGACGGCCAGGTCGTCGAGCACGTCCAGCGGCGTCCGGCCCTCCGCCTTCAGCCCGGCGGCCAGGTCGCAGGCCAGCACCGCGGCCGAGATCCCGTCCTTGTCCCGCACGTAGTCCGGGTCGACGCAGTGGCCGAGCGCTTCCTCGTACGCGTAGACCAGACCGGTGCCAGCGCCGTCGCCGGCTCGCACGAGCCACTTGAAGCCGGTCAGCGTCTCGTCGTAGCGGGCGCCGTGCGCGGCCGCGATCTTGGACAGCAGCGAGGACGACACGATCGTGGTCGCCACCAGCGCGCCGGTCGCGTCCATTGTGGACAGCACGTGCTCGCCGAGCAGCACTCCGGTCTCGTCGCCGCGCAGCATGCGCCACGACCCGTCCCGTTCCCGCACGCCCAGCGCGCACCGGTCGGCGTCCGGATCGAGGGCGATCGCCAGGTCGGCGTCGACCTCGGCGGCCAGCGCCAGCAGCAGGTCCGTCGCGCCCGGCTCCTCCGGGTTCGGGAACGACACCGTCGGGAAGTCCGGGTCCGGATCCTGCTGCTGAGCCACGAAGTGCACGTCGGTGAACTCGGCCGCGGCCAGCACCTCGGCCAGCGTCGCGGCGCCGACGCCGTGCATCGGCGTCGCGGCCACGCGCAGCGTCCGCACTCCGCCGGTGGGCAGGCTCGCGGCCCGCCTCACGTACGCGGCGACCTCGTCGGCGGACACAGTCGTCCAGGTCTGCGAACGCGGCACTGACACGGCGGCCGGCACCTGGGCGATGGCCGCCTCGATCTGGCGGTCGGTCGGCGGCACGATCTGGGCGCCGTGCTCGATGTACAGCTTGTAGCCATTGTCTGCCGGCGGGTTGTGCGACGCCGTGATCTGCACCCCGGCAACCGCGTTCAACTCCCGCACCAGGAATGCCGTGACGGGCGTCGGCAACGGCCCGTCCAGCACCCGCACGTCGAACCCGGCCGCGGCCAGCACGCCGGCGGCGGCTCGGTGGAACAACTCCGAGCCGTGCCGCGCGTCCCGGCCGACGACCACAACACCGCCGCCGTGGCCATTGCGCTGCAGCCAGTCCGCGAGGCCGGCGGTGGTCCGCACGACCACCGCCTCGTTCATGCCGTTCGCACCGGCGCGAACCGGTCCGCGCAGCCCGGCGGTGCCGAACGTCAGCGGCCCGGCCATCCGGTCGGTGAGCTCGTCGACGGCAGCCTGGTCACCGGCGATCGCCCGCGCCAGAACACCCTGCAACTCGGCTCGGGCGTCCTGGTCGGGGTCGTCGGCGATCCACCGGAACGTGGCGTCCCGCAGCGCCGGCGCCAAACTCATGCCTTCCCCACCAGGTCACGCAGCAGGGTGCCCATGTCGGTGGCGGCGAGCCGGCCGGCCTCCAGGACCTCCTCGTGGTTGAGCGGCTCGCCGGTGATGCCGGCGGCCAGGTTCGTCACCAGCGACAGGCCGAACACCTCCGCGCCGGCCGCCCGCGCCGCGATGGCCTCCAGCACCGTCGACATGCCGACCAGGTCCGCGCCCATGGTGCGCAGCATCCGGATCTCGGCCGGCGTCTCGAAGTGCGGGCCGGGCATCGCCGCGTACACGCCCTCCTCCAGATCGGGGCGGATGCCGCGGGCCACGTCCCGCAGTCGCGACGAGTACAGGTCGGTCAGGTCCACGAACCGGGCCCCGACCAGCGGCGACTTGGCCGTCATGTTGATGTGGTCGCTGATCAGCACCGGCTGCCCGACGCTCATGCCCTGGCGCAGCCCACCGGCCGCGTTGGTGAGGATGATCGTGCGCACGCCCGCGGCGGTCGCGGTGCGCACGTTGTGCACCACCGGGTCGATGCCGAAGCCCTCGTACAGGTGGGTGCGGCCGAGCATGACCAGGACGCGGTTGTCGCCGACCTGCAGCGAACGGATCGTGCCGCCGTGCCCGACCGCGGTCGGCGCGCGGAAGCCCGGCAGCTCCGGCATCGGCACCTCGTGCTCGGCCTCGCCGATCACGTCGGCGGCCGGCCGCCAGCCGGAGCCGAGCACCACGGCGACATCGTGCTGGGCGACGCCGGTGCGCTCGACGAGCGCCGCCGCGGCGGCGGTCGCCAGCGCGTTGGGGGAAATGGGGTCTTCGCTGATACCGGTCACGCGGGCGAGCCTAAATCACCCTTAGCCGGTCACCTGGAAGTGCTGGTAGATCTGGTCGAACAGGACCTTGGCCACCGGGTCGTCGACCGGGGCTTTCACCCCGACCACCCACAGGTCGTTGCCCTTGACCAGCACCATCGCGACCGTGGACGGCGGGGCGGAACCGCCGGTGTCCTGCGAGTAGTCGAACTGCTGGGCCTGGGAGAAGCCGGGCACCGTGATGGACACGATCCGCTGCATGTTCACCTTCGGCAGCGCCTCCACCGCGGTCAGGTAGGCGTCGACCTTGGTGAACTGGGGGAAGCGCTGCACGGACAGCTCCCGCGAGCCGTCCGGGCTGATGAAGAACACCTGCGCCCGCTTGGGCAGCGAGTCGGTGGCGTCGCGGGTCTGCTTGAACTGCTGCCAGTCCTCCGGCACGTCCACGGTGAAGTTGCCGCCGGCCTGGCCAGTGGCGGTCACGGCGCTGCCCTGGGCCGGCGTGGTCGATATCGGGGTGGTGCTGGTCGACGTCGGCTGCGAGGTCGGCGTGCTGCCGAAGGCGACGGCCGGCGGCAACAGCGCCTGGCCGCCGAGGAAGCGGGTCAGCACGAAGCCGCCGCTCATCGACAGCACCACGATCATCGCCGCGACCAGCGCCAACACCGCCGTGCCGAGCTTGCCGCGGCGCTTGCGCGGCCGCGGCGGCTGCTGGGGCAGCGGCGGGTCGGTCACCATGAACGGCAGCGGACCCGGGTCGTTGGCCAGCGGCGTGTCCGTCGGCGCGACCGGCGCCTTCGGCGGCGCGAACTGCTCGGACAGCGAGCCGGCGGGGCGCTTCGGCTTGGGCGGCGGCGCCACCGGCGGGGCATCCGGGTTCGGCACCGGGAACAGCACCGTGCCGGGCTCCGCCAGCAGCGGCCGCAGCCGGCGGCGAACCTCGGCCAGCGACATCCGGCCGCCCGGGTCCTTCACCATCAGGCCGGCGATCACCGGTTCCAGCGCACCGGCCGCGGCGGCCCGCGGCACGTCGCCGTGCACCACCTCGGTGACCGTGGCCAGCGGGTCGTCGTCAGCGTCGTACGGCGGCACGCCCTCGACCACCGCGAACAGCGTCGCGCCCAGGCTCCACAGGTCGGCCGCCGGCGTCACCTCCTGGCCGGAGGCCACCTCCGGCGCGATGTAGGCCGGCGAGCCCAGCATGATGCCGGTGCTGGTCATGGTGTTCTCGGCGACGTTGCGGGCGATGCCGAAGTCGGTGAGCTTGATCTGGCCGCTGTCGCCGACCAGCACGTTGCCCGGCTTCACGTCCCGGTGCGTGATGCCGGCTCGGTGCGCCGCCTCCAGACCCGCCGCCACCGCGTCGGCGACCGCCGCGGTCTGCTGCGTGTTCAGCGGGCCCTGCTGGCGGACCACCTCCGCGAGGCTGCGCGAGGGCACCAGTTCCATCACCACGAACGGCTCGCCGTCCTGGCGCGCGATGTCGTGCAGCGTGACCACGTTCGGGTGCGACAGCACCGCGATGGCCCGGGCCTCCCGCAGCGTGCGTTCCCGCAGCGCGTCCGCCTCACCGGCCGGGATGCCCGGCGGCAGCAGCACTTCCTTCACCGCGACCTTGCGTTGGAGGAACTCGTCGTAGGCCGCCCACACCGTGCCCATCGACCCGTTGCCCAGCACGTGTTCGAGCCGGTAGCGACCGGCGATCACGCGGGATCGGTCGTTCGACGGGGATTCCGGCGTGGCCATGCGGCCATTCTCCACGAGCCGTGTCTGACCAGTGTTTCAGGCCCGCAGGCCGGCCAGGACCACCTTCGCCAGCGCGTCCTCGGCGCTGGCTCCGGGGCGGCAGACGACCAGCGACAGCAGTTCGATGACGGCCGCCGGCTCGACATCGGCGCGCAGCGAGCCCTCGTCCTGGGCGCCCTTGATGACCTGGTGCAGAGCCTCGTGCAACCGCGCGACCGGCTGGGCGACGACGGGGTCCTCGATGGGCACCGCCTTGAGCATGGCGAAGGGCTCCAGCACGGCCGCGCGCACGTAGTCGAGCAGGACGTCCCAGCGGGGCAGGTCAGCGGGCGCGGCCTCCAGCCCGGCGGTGAGGCGGCTGACGACGTCGCAGCTGATGAGGGCGAGCAGCGCCGCGCGGTCGGGGAAGTGCCGGTAGAGGGTGCCGACGCCGAGCCCGGCGGCGCGGGCGATGTCCTCCATGGACACGCACTCGCCGGCGGTCGTGAAGACCTTGATGGCGGCGCGCACGATCAGCTCGCGGTTGCGCCGCGCGTCGGCCCGCACAAGCCCCTCCCAAGAAGTGGAATCTCGGATTCACCTTAGGTTAGCATCGGCACGTAAGCGGAATCTATGGTTCATCTTCAGGGGGAGACATGCGAATCGGACTGCTTGTGCACAGCGTCGGCCGCACGCTGGACGACCTGGTGGCCGAGGCGGCGGAGGCCGCGGTGGACACCGCCTACGTGAACGAGACGGTCGGCTGGGACCCAGTCCAGCTGGCGGCGTTGATCGGCGCGCGGGTGCCGGGCATCGAGGTGGGCACGGCGGTGACGCTGACCTACCCGCGTCACCCGCAGGCGTTGGCGTTGGCGGCGCTGAGCGCCCAGGCCGCGACCGGCAACAGGTTCGTCCTCGGCGTCGGACCGGGCCACAAGGCTCCGATGGAGGAGCGCTTCGGCATCAGCTATGACAAGCCGGCGGCGCACGTCCGCGACTACCTGACCCGGCTGCGTCCGCTGTTGGACGACACCACCGGCCTCGTCGGCGTGACCCGGCCGAAGCTGCTGTTGTCGGCGCTGGGGCCGGTCATGCTGGGCATCGCCGACGAGTTGGCCGACGGCACGATCCTCGTCTGGACCACCGCCAAGGGCGTCGCCGAGTTGGTCGTGCCTCGCTTGCACGACAAGGAAATCGTGTCGCTGGCCCAGGTCGGCGTCACCGATGACGCGGATGCGCTGCGGCAGCAGTTGGCCGCCGGCTTCGGGCCGGTGAAGAAGCTGCCCAACTACCACAAGCACCTCGCCCGCCAGGGCCTGACGAGCGTCGTGGAGACGGCCATCCTCGGCGACGAAAAGGTTGTGCGGCAGGAGATCCAGCGCCTCGCGGACGCCGGCGTCACCGAGCTGGTGGTCAGTGTCGTCGGCGACCGCGGGCGAACCCTGGCGGCGTTGCGCTAACCCTGCGGCTCCCGCCAGATCGGGAACATCTGCGGCCCGCCGGGCGGCGCGAACGGCTCGCCGCTGTCGACGAAGCCGTGCCGCCGCCACAGGCGGGCGCTACGGGCTGAACTGGCCTCGCCGGAACACGCGACGC
The DNA here is from genome assembly GCF_018263855.1 of Kutzneria sp. CA-103260. Classification (GTDB taxonomy): domain Bacteria; phylum Actinomycetota; class Actinomycetes; order Mycobacteriales; family Pseudonocardiaceae; genus Kutzneria. Next base: position 9,661,478 of record NZ_CP073318.1, read on the forward strand.
CCTCGGCGTCGAGTCGGCGGAAGTGCTGCCGCGCGATCGCGCTGCCGACACCCTTGCGTTGCGCCGACGGCAGAAGCCCGCAGAACTGCCAGTGCAGATGCGGCTGAGAGTGCGCGGAGCTGGCGGCCATCAGTTCACTGAGGACGGTGAACCGGTCGAGGTCGTCCGGGTCGAGGAAGGCGAACCGCGCCATGAACTCCTCGGGGCTCTCGCCGCCCTCGGAGCGGAACCACAGCGACGCGGCGGTGTGGTCGTGCGCCAGGTACACCTCGCCGTCGGCGAAGGCGGCCTCGGTGAACGCCCGGAAGAACGCCGGCTGCACCTCGCGTCGCCGCTCGTCGCCGGGGAACACCCACATGCTCACCGGATCGTCCTGGAACGCCTCGGCGAGCACCCGGGCGACAACGTCCACTTCGGACCGGGACGCCGGCCGGACCACGTCGTCCATCACTGCGCCTTTCCGATGCCGGCGTACACCTCGGGGTTGCGGCTGCGCAGCACCGAGCCGCGCAGGAAGCCGGCCACGGCGGCCAGCAGCAGGATGCCGGGCAGGATCCAGCGCAGCGGCGAGTCGCCGGCCGTGCCCAGCAGCACGTCGAAGTTCCAGATGATCAGCACCAGCACCACCAGCAGGCCCACCGCGGCCAGGGCGGGCGCGACGGTGTGCCGCCACACCGGCTCGTCGTGCTCACGCCGGCGGAAGAAGCCGATCACCGACACGGACACGGCGGCCAGCACGAAGACCACGCCCGCCGAGGCCATCGTGCCCAGCCAGCTGAACAGTTCGGTGAACGGATCCCGGCCGGCGATCGCGAAAACCGTCACCACGACCAGGCCGAGCGCGGTCTGCAGCAGCGAGCCCGCGGCCGGCGCGCCGGTGCGGCGGTTGGTGCGCGCCAGCATCTCCGGCAGCACGCCCTCGCGTCCGAGCGCGAAGAAGTAGCGGGCGATCGCGTTGTGGAAGCTCAGCAGCGACGCGAACTGGCTGGTCAGGAACAGCACGTAGGCGACGTCGGAGAACATGTTCCCGAGCCGCTGCGCGTTCAAGCCGAACAACAGACCCGGCCCCTGCGACTGGGCGGCGCCGACGATTTGCGCCGCGCCGGCCGCGTCAGCCATCGCGAGCGCCGACACGGTGTACAGCACGGCGGTCAGCAGCACCGCGAGGTACGTCGCGCGGGCGACTGTCTTGCGAGGATCACGCACCTCTTCGCTGTAGGTCGCCGCGCCCTCGAAGCCGGTGAACACGGCGATCGAGAACGCGAACACGGCGCCGACGCCGGTCGTGAACAGGCTGCTCGGCGCGAGCGGCGTCAGTGACGGCGCACCGCCGCCGGCGGGCGAGCCGAGCAGTGCCACGTCCGTCACCACGATCACGGCGCACTCCAGCAGGAGCAGCACCCCGAGCACCTTGGCGTTCAGGTCCACCCGCAGCACACCGAGCCCGCCGACGACCAGCGCGCACACGATCGCCCACAGCCACCACGGCGTGTCCAGTCCGAGCAGCGGGTTCAGCCAGTTCGACAGCGACCAGCCGAACAGGCCGTACACGCTGATCTGGATGGCGTTGTACGCGACGAGCGCGACGAACGAGATGGCGACACCGCTGGAGCGGCCGAGGCCGTTCACGACGTACGGGTAGAACGCGCCGGCCCCGGTGATGTACCGGCTCATCGCGGCGTAGCCGACGGCGAACAGCGCCAGCACCGGGGCCAGCAGCACGAACGACAGCGGCACGCCGACGATGCCGGTCACCGCGTAGGTCGCGGTCACGCCGCCGGCGATCGCGTACAGCGGTCCGGACGCGCCGACGACGAAGAACAGAATTTGCACTACGCCAAGGCGTGGCCGGGCAAGGCCGCGTTCGCGCAGCGGTGTTCTGGTAGCCACCGACGTTTCTCCCCAGGGCAGACATCCCACCAACGGCGGCCGATGGTAGCCATTCGACACCGGTTCTCCTAGCCGCTAGTTTTGCCCGTCGTGGCCCCTGCGAACTCCCGTCCGCCGCTGGTGGAGGCCCTCTTCTTCCTCGCGCACGACGAGTTCACGGGAAAGCCGCAGGTGGCGCGGCCGTCACTGGAGATCTGTTTGATCGGTGCAATTTTTTGTGACCTATTGTTCACCGGGCGGATATCGGTCAACGACGGTGGCCCCGAGGCCACGGGGAAAAGCGGTCACGGTGATCGAGCGTCGGTCGCGGTGCTGGCGGAGATCGCCGCCGAGCCGGTCGGCTACCCGCTGCGGGAGTGGATCGACCACCTGCGGCCGACGGTCGTGGACATGGTCGTGGACCAGCTCGCCGACGCCGGCCTGGTCACCCGGATCAGCGAGCGGGCCCTGCTCCGCCGCACGCACCGCTACCCGCCGACCGACGTGCTGGTCGCGGCGGCCGGCCTGACCGAGATCCGGGCCGCGGTGCTGGGGCCGACCGGCCCGGACGTCTACAACGTGAGCCTCGCGCTACTGGCCTGGCAGCTCGGCCTGGACGACGTGTGCGAGCCGCAGGTGGACCGGCGGATGCTGCGGTCGTGGCTGGACCGCGCGGCCAAGCCGATGCCGCCGGCGGCGACCGAGGTGCTCGCGGCCGTGGAGGCCGCGATCGCCGCCTCGGTGTACGGCGGCGAGCGCCGCTGACGTCTTCCGCCCGGACCGCCGCTCAGGTTGGATCGGGGACGTGACCTTGGTGATCGGTGTCGACTCGTCAACGCAGTCGACAAAAGCGCTGGTGGTCGAGGCCGAGACCGGCCGTGTGCTGGGCGAGGGCCGGTCGCCGCATCCCGAAGGCACCGAGGTCGACCCGCACGCGTGGCAGGTGGCCTGCACGCGCGCGATGTCGGCGGCCCGCGCGAACGTGCCGGGGCCGATCGCCGCCATCGCGGTCGCCGGACAGCAGCACGGCATGGTGACCGTGGACGCCGACGGCGAGCCGGTGCGGCCGGCGCTGCTGTGGAACGACACGAGGTCGGCGGCCGAAACCGAGCAGCTCGTGCACAAACACGGCGCCTACCGGTTGGCCGAACTGACCGGATCGGTGCCGGTGCCGAGCTTCACCGTGACGAAACTGGCCTGGCTGGCCGAGCACGAGCCCGAGGCCGCGGACCGGGTGGCCCGCGTGCTGCTGCCGCACGACTGGGTGAGCTGGACGCTGTCCGAGCCAGGCACGGAGCCGGCGACCGACCGTGGCGACGCGTCCGGCACCGGCTACTTCTCGCCTCGTGCCGGCGAATGGCTGCCCGACCTGCTGTCCGATGCCTTCGGCGGCCGCGCTCCCGCGCTGCCCCGGCTGCTGGGCCCGGCCGAGGCCGGCGGCCGCACCAAGGAGGGCACCCTGGTGGCGGCCGGCACCGGGGACAACATGGGCGCCGCCCTCGGCCTCAACGCCGGGCCTGGTGATGTCGTCGTGTCGCTGGGCACCTCCGGCACGGTCTTCGCCGTCACCGAGCAGGGCAGCGCCGATCCGACCGGGTTCGTCGCCGGTTTCTGCGACGCCACTGGCCGCTACCTGCCGCTCGTCTGCACGCTCAACGCCGCGCGGGTGCTGACCACGACCGCGACGCTGCTCGGCACCGATCTCGCCGGCCTGGACGAGTTGGCGCTGCGGGCCGAGCCGGGATCCGGCGGCCTGGTGTTCGTGCCCTACCTGGACGGCGAGCGGACGCCCAACCTGCCGGACGCCTCGGGCACGCTGACCGGGATCCGGCGCGGCAACCTCACCCCGGAGAACGTGGCGCGATCCGCGGTCGAGGGCATGCTGTGCGGCCTGGCCGACGGGCTCGCCGAGCTGCGCCGGGTTGGCGTGCAGGCCCGGCGGGTACTGCTCATCGGTGGGGCGGCGCGGTCGGCGGCTGTGCAGGCGGTCGCGTCCGGGCTGTTCGACGCGCCGGTCGAGGTGCCCGAGCCCGCTGAGTACGTGGCGTTGGGCGCGGCCCGGCAGGCGGCGTGGGCGCTGTCCGGCGCGGCGGAGCCGCCGGACTGGCGGGTCCATGGCGAGGGACTGGCCGCCACCGACGGCGGCGCCGCGGTGCGCACCGCCTACACGGCGGCTGTCGCGCAGCTCCACGGGCCCGTAGGCTAGGTGATCAATAGGCGAGGAGGCGGTTCATGGCCCGGGTGACCACGTTCGTCACCATGCTGATGTTCAGCGTGTGGTTCGCGGGCACCGCCGTGGCGCAGACCGACACACCGCCGCCCGGACCGTCGCTGAACCCGCCGCAGAACGCGGGCCTTGGCGACGACGCCCGGCAGCGGCTGATCCTCGGCGTGATCGCGGTCGTGCTGGCCGCGGTCGTCTGGTACGGCCGGCGGACGCGCAAGAAGCGGCAGAAGAGCGGCTGATCCGAATTCCCACGATGTGGGACAGCTGACCGTCCGCCGACGATTTCATGATCATCGGCCCGGGGGTGGCTACAGCCAGGCATAACTTCCGGGGCCGCACTGCACCGTTCGTCGCAATATCGGTGCCGGCTGGCCCTGAAGGGACGAAAGTTAAGCGAGTCACTAGCACGCTTGGTGCAGGATTGTCTGGGTGAGCCACCCGAAGGCGACCTGCCGTTCATCCGTTGAGCGGTACTCGGATGCCCTGGTGAGCCTCTCCCGGAGCATCCACGCCGAGCCCGAGCTGGCCTACCGCGAGCACCGCAGCGCCGCGAAGGTCGCCGACCTCGCCGAGCGCGAGGGCTTCCAGGTGGAGCGGGGCGTCGCCGGCCTGGACACCGCCTTCACCGCCACCTACGGCAGCGGCGACCTGGTCATCGGCCTGTGCGCCGAGTACGACGCGCTGCCCGAGGTCGGCCACGCCTGCGGCCACAACATCATCGCGGCCGCGTCCACCGGGGCCGCCATCGCGCTGCGCGACGTGGCGGACGATCTGGGTGTGACGGTCAAGCTCGTGGGCACTCCGGCCGAGGAGTCCGGCGGTGGCAAGGTCCAACTGTTGGAACGCGGCGTGTTCGACGACGTCGCGTTGGCGATGATGGTGCACCCGGCGCCGTACGAGGCGGTCGCGTCGCCCTCGCTGGCCATCACCGACCTCGAGGTCGAGTACACCGGCCGGGCATCGCACGCGGCCGCCGCTCCGGAGTTGGGCGTGAACGCGGCCGACGCGCTGACCATCGCACAGGTCGCCATCGGGCTGCTCAGGCAGCACCTGGAGCCGAAGCAGATGGTGCACGGCATCGTGACGCACGGCGGCGCCGCGCCCAACATCGTGCCCGCAGTGGCCTCTGCCCAGTTCTACCTGCGTGCGGAAAACTATTCGTCGTTGCAGCGCCTGGTCGACCGGATTCAGGGCTGCTTCACCGCCGGCGCCGTCGGCACCGGGTGCACGCACGAGGTCAAGGAGATCTCGGCCGTGTACGCGGAGCTGGCGCCGGACCCCTGGCTGGCCTCCGCGTACCGCGAGGCCGTGACGGAACTCGGCCGTGCGCCGATGAGTCCTTCCGACGAGCTGCTTCGCCTGACCGGCAGCACCGACATGGGCAACGTCACCCGAGCGTTGCCCGGTATCCACCCATCAATCGCGATCGACTGCGGAGACGCGGTGAACCACCAGCCGGAGTTCGCCGCCGCCTGTGCCACGCCGAGCGGGGACCGTGCCGTGTTGGACGGCGCGCTCGCGCTGGCGTGGACAGCGGTGGCCGCCGCGACCGATCCCGCTCAGCGGGAACGGTTGCTGGCCGGCGCCGGTAGCCGCGTGGCCCGCGCTGGAGGTGCGGCGTGACCGTGCTGGACTCGCGGCCGGAACTGCCCAGAGAGGGCGGCGGCCGCCGGCACGACGAAGGATCCGACGTGCTGATCACCGATTCCGGGGTCAGCATGTCCGACGTGGCGGATTTGGGCGCCGGGCGCGGCCCGGCCTGGCTCGACGAGTGGCTGACATCGGGTGCGGCCGACGTCGTGGCGTGGCGGCGGCACATCCACGCCCACCCCGAGGTCTCCCGGCAGGAGCACGACACCACCGAGCTGCTGGCCGGGGTGCTCAGGTCCGTCGGCCTGCACCCCACGGTGCTGCCCGGCGGCACGGGCCTGATCTGCGACATCGGCTCCGGCGAGCGCTGCGTGGCGCTGCGGGCCGACATCGACGCGCTGCCGCTGACCGAGGACACCGGCCTGCCCTTCTCGTCCACGAACGAGGGCGCCTGCCACGCCTGCGGCCACGACGCCCACACGGCCGTGCTGCTCGGCGCGGCGCTGGCCCTGGCCTCCGCGCCGGAGCTGCCCGGCCGGGTCCGGCTGATCTTCCAGCCGGCCGAGGAGTCCATGCCCGGCGGCGCGCTCGACGTGATCGCCGCCGGCGCGCTCGACGGCGTGGAGCGGATCTTCGGCCTGCACTGCGACCCGCGGCTGGAGGTCGGCCGCATCGGCACCCGGGTCGGCGCCATCACCTCCGCCGCCGACCTGCTCGAACTCAAGCTCACCTCGCCCGGCGGGCACACCTCGCGGCCGCACCTGACCGCCGACCTCGTGCACGCCCTCGGCACCGTGATCACCGGCCTGCCGGCGCTGCTCAACCGCCGCGTCGACCCGCGGTCCGGCACCGTGCTGACCTGGGGCGCCGTGCACGCCGGCCAGGCCGCCAACGCGGTGCCGCAGGACGGCCTGCTGCGCGGCACCCTGCGCACCGGCGACCACCACGTGTGGAACGAGCTGGAGCCGCTGGTCAAGGACCTCGTGCAGTCCCTCCTGTGGCCCACCGGTGTCGGCTTCGAGCTGGAGCACCGCCGCGGCGTGCCGCCCGTGGTCAACGACGCCGAGAGCACCGCCGTGCTGCGCGCCGGCATCGAGGCCGCCCTCGGCGAGGACGCCCTGGCCGGCACCGAGCAGTCGTCCGGCGGCGAGGACTTCGGCTGGTACCTGGAGCACGTCTCCGGCTCCTTCGCCCGCCTGGGCGTCTGGTCCGGCGAGGGCCGCCAGTACGACCTCCACCAGCCGACCTTCATCCTCGACGAACGCGCCCTCCTGGTCGGCGTCCGCGTCATGGTCCACGCCGCCCTAACCGCCCTCGCCTAACCCCCGCGAGTCCCGCTCTCGGGCAACTGAAATACAGGTTCGAGTCAAGTTGTCCACAGCCTGGCGGAGTTATCCACAGGCTGTGGACGGGGGCTGTCGGTCGATGGCCGCCGGTTGCACCGTGGATCCGTGACCGAACTTCCTGACGGATTGCACGGCGCATACCGGCGGCCCGAACTCGAGGCCGCCATCGGCCTGTCCGATCTTCGCGCGGCCATTCGCGAGGGCCGGCTTGTGGCATCGCACCGCCGAGTGCTTGTGGTGCGGGAGCGCATCGCGGATCTTGAGACTCGGGCGGCGGCGGGTCTGCTCTTCGCCGGTGACGACGCCGTTCTGACCCGACATACTGCCGCTCGGCTCTACGGTTGCACAGCCGCCAATACCGCGCCGATCGACATTCTCGTGCCCTATTCGCGCCGCCTCTACCAGAGCCAGGGCCTGGCCATCCACAACGGCGCCTTCGTCGATGAGGATGATGTCGCCGAGGTCTCGGGTCTTCGGGTGCTCGTGCCCGACATGGTCCTGGCTGACCTGCTGTGCAGGGGATATCAGCCGGCGGCGCTGGCCTGCGCGGACCAGATGCTCGCCCGGCTCCCCGACGCGGGACGAGCGGGCTTTCGAGAGTTGGTTCTTCGGCGGATCCGTGAGCGCAAGGACCCGCGCGGCCAGAAGCGGGCCGGGGTTCTGCTCAATCTCGCGACCGGACTGCCGGAATCACCGTTCGAAAGCCAGCTCGTGCTGACTTTCTACGACCACGACCTGCCGCTGGCCACTCCGCAGCATTCGATCACGACGATCGACGGCCGGGAACTGTACCGGCTCGACTTCGCCTGGCCCGAATTCCGCATCGCGGTCGAGTACGACGGCTATGCCGCCCACGCGGAACGCCAGGAACGCGACCGACTCAGGGACGAGGATCTCGCCAGGCGCGGCTGGATCGTCATCCGGGCGGCTGTCGCCGATCTGATGACCCCGCGCCGTCTGATCGATGAGATCCGCGACGCGTTCCGAACTCGACGCATAGTTGCCTGAGAGCGGGACTCGCGGGGGTTAGCCGGTGATGCCTCGGCAGGGGCGGGTGCGGAGGTCGTTGACGTAGTCGTCGGGGGCGCCGGCGGCTTCGGCGGCGTCGGCGACCACGCCGAGGTAGCGGGCCGAGGGGAGGCCGCCCTCGTAGGCGTCCAGGACGTAGAGCCACGCCACGACGGTGCCCTCGAGGGTCTGGGCCCGCAGGCGGATCTTCTTGTAGAGGCCGAGGGAGCCCTCCCAGCGGTCCAGCCTGGCCTCGTCCCGGGGGCTGACGTCGTACAGCACGACGAAGACCTGCGAGTCCGGGTCCTCGACGATAGTCGCGAGCGAGCCCTCCCAGCCGAGATCCTCGCCGCCGAAGGACAGGCGCCAACCGGCGAGCCACCCGGTCCCCGCCATCGGGGAGTGCGGGGCTCGCTCCATCATCTGGTTCGGATCCATGTTGGAGCCGTACGCGGCGTAGAGCGGCACGACCGACAGCCTAGCGACCGATGTGATCAGGAGTCGGGACGCCGAGCACACGGCGCGTGAGGATGTAAGTTCTAACCGCCCGCGTCAGGTGTATTGGGAGGAACCCGGTGACCCGGATCGTGATCATGGGCGGTGGCCCGGCCGGCTACGAGGCGGCGCTGGTCGCCGCGCCGCACGGGGCCGACGTGACCGTGGTCGAGCGGGACGGCCTCGGTGGCGCCTGCGTGCTCTACGACTGCGTGCCGTCCAAGACCTACATCGCCTCCGCCGGTGCCCGCTCGGCCTTCCGCAACGCCGGTGAGCTGGGCATTCGCACCGAGAACGCGGACGCGGCGGTGGACGTGCCCGTCGTGCACGGACGGGTGAAGGGCCTGGCCCTGGCCCAGTCCGCGGACGTGCGGGCCAAGCTCCAGCGCGAGGGTGTGCGCATCATCACCGGCACCGCCCGGTTCTGCGACGACGCGCCCGGCCTGGCCCAGCACCGTGTCGTAGCCCACACCGCCGACGGCGGCACCGAGGTGCTGCCGGCCGACGTGGTGCTGATCGCCACCGGCGCCACGCCGCGCGTGCTGCCGGGCGCGGTGCCCGACGGCGAGCGCATCCTGGACTGGCGGCAGATCTACGACCTCACCGAGCTGCCCGAGCACCTGATCGTGATCGGCTCCGGCGTCACCGGCGCCGAGTTCGCGTCCGCCTACACCGAGATCGGCGTCAAGGTCACGCTGGTGTCCAGCCGGGACCGGGTGCTGCCGCACGAGGACGCCGACGCGGCCGCAGTGCTGGAGGACGTGTTCACCGAGCGCGGCAGCGAGATGGCCAAGCACGGCCGCGCCTCCCGGGTGGAGCGCACCGAGAAGGGCGTGAAGGTCTACCTGGAGGACGGTCGCACGGTCGAGGGAAGCCACGCCCTGATGACCGTCGGCTCGGTGCCCAACACCACCGACATCGGCCTGGACCGGATCGGCATCGAGCCGGCCAAGGGCGGCTTCATCCCGGTGGACCGGGTGTCCCGCACCTCGGTCAGCGGCGTGTACGCGGCCGGCGACTGCACCGGTGTGCTGATGCTCGCCTCGGTCGCCGCCATGCAGGGCCGCATCGCGATGTGGCACGCGCTCGGCGAGGGCGTGCAGCCGATCCGGTTGAAGACCGTCGCCGCGAACGTGTTCACCAACCCGGAGATCGCCACCGTCGGCATCAGCCAGCAGGCGATCGACTCCGGCGAGGTGCCGGCCCGCACGATCATGCTGCCGCTGGCCACCAACCCGCGGGCCAAGATGGAGGGCCTGCGCCGCGGCTTCGTGAAGCTGTTCTGCCGGCCGGCCACCGGCGTGGTCATCGGCGGCGTGGTGGTGGCCCCGTCGGCCAGCGAGCTGATCCTGCCGATCGCGCTGGCCGTGCAGAACCAGCTCACCGTCGAGCACCTGGCCCACACGTTCTCGGTCTACCCGTCGCTGTCCGGCTCGATCACCGACGCCGGCCGCCAGCTGATGCGGCACGACGACCTGGACTGAGCGCGACGCGCGAACCCCCGAAAGGTTGCCCGTGACCAGCGGCAACCCTGCCCGATCGGGCGACGTCTTCTCGTCGTTCGAATCGGAAACCATCGGGGGGAGCCCAGTCATGCTCGCCAAGACCGTCATTGGCGGCGCCGTCGCCGTCGCCGCCCTGCTCGCTGTCGCGCCCATCGCGTCCGCGTCCACCACGACCACCACGACGACCCCGCCGCCGGCGCAGGGCGAGCTCTTCGTGCAGCTCAACGCCGACACCGCCGCCCTGCCCGGCCGTGCGAACGTCTACCAGTTCACCGAGGGTAACGTCGCCTACGGCAACTGCCCCGGCGACAAGGGCGTGTTCTCCTCGTCGGCGCTCACCTTCGACGGCTACACCTACAACGCCGACGTGATGGCCGTGACGTCCAACGTGTTCGCCAAGGCGAAGCTCAAGCCGGGCGTCGGGGCGGGCGCGTACAAGCTGACGATGACCTGCGGAAACAGGTCGATCAGCGCCACCTTCACGGTGCCGGGCAAGCAGGTGACCAAGACGCCGGTGGGCGCGCCGCAGACCGGCGGCGGTGGCACGGCGACCGTCTTCGCCTGACCCGTCCGAAGAAGTTCGCCGACCCAGGCAACCCCACCGTCGCCGGTTTACGTCTCCACGGCGATGGGCACGCCCATCAGCGGTCGCGCCGTCGCGGCTTTCGTTTTGCAGGGGTGCACGAAATCCACGGCGGCGCGACCAACACCTGGAGCATGAGATGAAGAAGATCCTCGTCGGCCTGGTGCTGGCCGGCGGCCTGCTCACCGGCGCCTGCGGCGCCGCCCAGCCGCCGTCGGCTGTCCAGACCACCGGCACCACGACCGCCACCGGCGCGGCCACGGCAGCCAACGCGCCAGCCTCGCCGTCGCTGCCGGCGTCCACCCCGGTGTCGGTGGACATCGCCAAGATCGGCGCGCACTCGTCGCTGGTGCCGCTCGGCCTGAACGCCGACCAGACCATCGAGGTGCCGCCGGTCAGCACGCCGATGCAGGCCGGCTGGTACAAGGAGGGCCCGACGCCCGGTGAGATCGGGCCGGCCGTCATCCTCGGCCACGTCGACGGCAACAAGCAGGCCGGCATCTTCTTCCGCCTGCACGAGCTCGCCGCCGGCGACAAGGTCTCGGTCGCGCGCCAGGACGGCCGCACCGCGACGTTCACCGTGCAGAAGGTCGAGCTGGACCGCAAGGACAGCTTCCCGACCGATGCCGTCTACGGCGACACCAGCACCGCCGACCTGCGGGTCATCACCTGCGGTGGCGCGTTCGACGCCAAGGCGCACAGCTACGTGGACAACGTGATCGTGTTCGCCACGCTGGACAAGGCGTGAGGGGCCGGCCGCAGGCCGACCCCTCAGCCGGAAATCAGTCCACCCAGTCGAAGGTCTTGGTGACGGCCTTCTTCCAGTTCGCGTACTCCGAGGCCCGCCGGTCCTCGTCCATCGCCGGGGTCCACTCCTTGTCCTTGGCCCAGTTCTGGCGGATGTCGTCCTCGCTCTTCCAGAAGCCGACGGCCAGGCCGGCCGCGTAGGCGGCGCCCAGCGCGGTGGTCTCGGCGACGACGGGCCGGATCACCGGCACGCCGAGGATGTCGGACTGGAACTGCATCAGCAGCTCGTTGACGACCATGCCGCCGTCGACCTTCAACGACGTCAGGGGCACGCCCGAGTCGGCGTTCATGGCGTCGATGACCTCGCGGGTCTGGAAGGCGGTGGCCTCCAGGACGGCGCGGGCGAGGTGGCCCTTGTTGACGAAGCGGGTGAGACCGACGATCGCGCCGCGGGCGTCGGCCCGCCAGTACGGGGCGAACAGGCCGGAGAAGGCGGGCACGAAGTAGCAGCCGCCGTTGTCCTCCACGGCGCGGGCGTGCTCCTCGATCTCGGCGGCCGAGCTGATCATGCCGAGGTTGTCGCGGATCCACTGCACGAGCGAGCCGGTGACGGCGATGGAGCCCTCCAGCGCGTACACCGTGTCGTTCGAGCCGATCTTGTAGCAGACCGTGGTGAGCAGCCCGTTCTCGCTGAGCACCTTCTCGGTGCCGGTGTTGAGCAGCACGAAGTTGCCGGTGCCGTAGGTGTTCTTGGCCTCGCCGGGGGACAGGCAGGCCTGCCCGAAGGTGGCCGCCTGCTGGTCGCCGAGGATGCCGGCGATCGGCACGCCGGCCAGCGCGCCCCGCTCGCGCACCTTGCCGTACTCCTCGGACGAGGACCGGATCTCCGGCAGCATGGACAGCGGGATGCCCATGTCCGCGGCGATCTCGGCGTCCCAGGACAGCGTGTCCAGGTCCATCAACAGGGTGCGGGAGGCGTTGGTCGGGTCGGTGACGTGCACGCCGCCGTCGACGCCGCCGGTCATGTTCCACAGCACCCAGGTGTCCATGTTGCCGAACACGAGGTCGCCGGCCTCGGCCCTGGCCCGCGCGCCCTCGACGTTGTCGAGGATCCAGCGGATCTTCGGCCCGGAGAAGTAGGTGGCCAGCGGCAGGCCGGTCCTCGTCTTGTACCGGTCCGCGCCGACGTCCCCGCCGAGCTCGTCGACGATGGCCTGGGTGCGGGTGTCCTGCCAGACGATCGCGTTGTACACCGGCTTGCCGGTGGTCCGGTCCCACACCACGGCGGTCTCGCGCTGGTTGGTGATGCCCACCGCGACGATGTCGCTGACATGCAGGTCGGCCTTGGCCACGGCGCCGGCGGCGACCTCTCTGGTGTTGGTCCACACCTCCTCGGGGTCGTGCTCGACCCAGCCGGCCTTCGGGAAGATCTGCCGGTGCTCCTTCTGGTCGACCGCGACCACCCGGCCGGAGTGGTCGAAGATCATGCAGCGGGTCGAGGTCGTGCCCTGGTCGATGGCGGCCACATAGGAGGACATGAATTCGCCTTTCCGGACTTCAGGATGCGGGCAGGGCCAGCGAGAGCAGGGCGGCGAGCGCGCCGCCGACCAGCGGGCCGACGACCGGCACCCAGGAGTAGCCCCAGTTGCCGTCGCCCTTGCCCTTGATCGGCATCAGGAACGCGTACGCGATGCGCGGGCCCAGGTCGCGGGCCGGGTTGATGGCGTAGCCGGTGGGGCCGCCGAGCGAGGTGCCGATGACCAGCACCACGAACGCGACGCCGGCGTAGCCCAGCGCCGAGTTGCCGAACTGCGGCACGCCGTCGGTGCCGGTCTTCACGGTCGGGCTCTCCAGGATCCAGATGAGCAGCACGAAGGTGCCGATGATCTCGGTCACCAGGTTCCACGCCGTGCCCGCGACACGCGGCGCCGTGGAGAAGATGCCGAGCGTGTTCTGCGGCTCGTCGTGCTTGTCGAACTGGAGCTTGTAGGTCGCCCAGCACAGCATCGCGCCGATGATCGCGCCGACCATCTGGCCGGCGAAGTAGAACGGGACCTTGTCCCAGCTGACCTTGTCGGCGATGGCCAGGCCGAGGGTCACCGCGGGATTGAGGTGAGCGCCACTCGGATTGGCGACACTCGCGCCGGTGAAGACCGCGAAGGCCCACCCCACGTTGATGAACAGCGTGCCGCCGTTGTTGCCATTGGTGTTCTTCAGCACAGCGTTGGCCACCACACCGGTGCCCAGCAGGATCAGCAGCGCGGTGCCGATCGTCTCCCAGACGAAGATCGCGCCATAGCCCATACACACCTCCGCGCCCGTCGACGCCGTTGGAACGGGAGATCGGACGTTACTTAGCGGTACGGGTGCTGTCCATGGCCCAACGGCACCACTGCCCGCCCCGGCCGCTCCACTGCCCGACCCGGTGCGGTTGCAGGTAGCGTGATGATCCGTCGGAACCAGGCAGCCAACAGGCGGGAGGCGAGTGGCGTGGCCACCCGGAAACCAGCAGCAGCCCCAACGACACCGACGCGAGCCTCGGCCGAGACCGGGCGGCTCGGCACCGAGGAACGGGAGCGGGACTGGCAGCGCCTGGCTTCGGAGACCTTCGACGTCGTGGTGGTCGGCGGCGGCGTGGTCGGCGCCGGCACCGCGCTGGACGCCGCGACCCGTGGCCTGCGGGTGGCCCTCGTCGAGGCCCGCGACCTGGCGTCCGGCACGTCCAGCCGGTCCAGCAAGCTGTTCCACGGCGGCCTGCGCTACCTGGAGCAGTTGGAGTTCGGCCTGGTGCGCGAGGCGCTGCGGGAACGGGAGCTGATGCTCACCCGGATCGCGCCGCACCTGGTCAAGCCGGTGAGCTTCCTCTACCCGCTCAGCCACCGGCTGTGGGAGCGCCCCTACACCGCGGCCGGCCTGCTGATGTACGACACCATGGGCGGCGCCCGCTCGGTGCCCGGGCAGAAGCACCTGACCCGGGCCGGCGCGCTGCGCATGTTCCCGGCGCTCAAGCGGTCCGCGCTGATCGGCGGCATCCGCTACTACGACGCGCAGTCCGACGACGCCCGGCACACCATGACCGTCGGCCGCACCGCCGCCCACTACGGCGCCGTGGTGCGGACCTCCACCCAGGTCACCGGCTTCCTGCGGGAGGCCGACCGGATCTCCGGCGTGCGCGTGCGTGACGTCGAGGACGGCCGGGAGACCGAGGTCAAGGCCAACGTCGTGATCAACTGCACCGGCGTGTGGACCGACGAGTTGCAGCGGCTGTCCGGCAGCCGCGGCCGGTTCCGGGTGCGGGCCAGCAAGGGCGTGCACATCGTGGTGCCGCGGGACCGGATCGTCGCCGAGTCCGGGCTCATCCTGCGCACCGAGAAGTCCGTGCTGTTCGTGATCCCGTGGCGCAACCACTGGATCGTCGGCACCACCGACACCGACTGGAAGCTCGACCTGGCCCACCCGGCCGCCACCAAGGCCGACATCGACTACATCCTCAACCACGTCAACACCGTGCTGGCCACGCCGCTCACGCACGACGACATCGAGGGCGTCTACGCCGGGCTGCGGCCGCTGCTGGCCGGGGAGAACGAGTCCACGTCCAAGCTGTCCCGCGAGCACGCCGTCGCCCGGGTCGCCCCCGGCCTGGTCGCCATCGCCGGCGGCAAGTACACGACGTACCGCGTGATGGCCGCCGACGCCGTCGACGCCGCCGGGGCCGACCTCACCGGCCGGTTGCAGCCCTCCATCACCGACAAGGTTCCGCTGCTCGGCGCCGACGGCTACTACGCCCTCGTCAACCAGGCCGACCAGCTCGCCACCCGGCACGGGCTGCACCCCTACCGCGTGCGGCACCTGCTCGACCGCTACGGCTCGCTTGTGCACGAGGTGCTCGACGCCGCCGACGGCGACCCCGAGCTGCTGCGCCCCCTGCCCGCCGCCCCCGACTACCTCCAGGTCGAGATCGTCTACGCCGCCTCCCACGAGGGCGCGCTGCACCTGGAGGACGCCCTCACCCGGCGGACCCGGATCTCCATCGAGTACCCGCACCGCGGCGTCGACTGCGCCGAGCAGGTCGCCCGCCTCATGGCCGGCGTCCTGGGCTGGGACGAGGCCCGCATCGCCCGCGAGGTCGAGGTCTACACCGCCCGGGTGCGGGCCGAGCGGGACTCCCAGTCCGAGCCCGACGACGAGGCCGCCGACGCCCGCCGCATCAGCGCCCCCGAGGCCCGCGACCTCCGCGACCCGGTCAGCTGACCGCCACCCCCTCGCCCAACCGCCACCCCCCACGTTTTCCCCACATGTGGGCCACATGTGGGGACTGGAGTCGAATGTGGCGCACATGTGGCGGAAAGAGGGGGTGGGTGAGCGGGGTCAGAGAGTCATGCTCGCGGCGTCGCTGAGCAGGTCGGCGATGTGCTGGCTGAGGCGGCGGTCGTCGGCGGGGGCGATGGTGCTCCAGGCGACGGCGTTGGATTTGGCCCGGCGGAGCTGGACGTAGCGGCCGCGCGGGGTGTCGAAGAAGCCGATGACGCGGTCGGGGCGGTGGCGGCGGCCGTACTGGTCGCGGGCGGCGGCGCCGAACTGGCCGCGGCGGCGGACGTTGCCGACCATGGCGGCGAGCTCGTCGGCCTCGTCGGGGGAGACGCCGTGGTCGCGGAGGATCCAGCCGAGCTCGTCGGCGGTCTCGGCCTCGGCGGCGGCGGAGTCGAGCTCGGCGCTGGGAACGGTGATGGAGTAGCCGGGACCGGCGGCCAGCTCGGGCAGCAGGGACATCGCCGCGCGAGGCAGCGACGAGATCTCGACCGGGTTCAGGGTCAGCTCGCCGTCGGCGAGCCGGGCGAGCACGGCGTCGTGGCCCTTGGCGGCGACCAGGGCCCGCACGCCGCCGTCGAGCCAGAGCCGGGCGTCGAGCTCGTAGTCGGAGCGGTCGAGCAGACCCAGCAGGTCGACCAGGTCCTGGTCGATGCCGCGGGCGCCGCCGACGAGCCCCCGTTCGGCGAGCGAGTCCCACACGGTCTTGGCGACGGCATCCCGCTCGACATGGGTCTTGCCGGGGGACGCGACCTTGACGGCCAGTGGCATCTCGGCCAGCCGGAGGTGCTCCCAGAGCACGTCGAACTCCAGCTCGGACAGGGTGATAGGCAAAGTCAGTACCCGCGCTGGCTCGGCACCACGGGCCGGGAGGCGGTGACGACGGGCACGGCGTCGAAGGCCCGCAGCGAGCCGGTGTTGGCGGCGGTGTTGTGCTCGTAGGTGCTCATCACCTCGAACGCCCGCGTCGCGGCGGCGTCCTGGGCGGCCTCGATGACCTCGGCGTCGAGCTGCCCGGTGAACAGCGACACCAGCCCGCCGAGCCAGCCGGCCGGCCCGGGCTCGGGCGCCTTGACCGGCACCGGCATGTCGGCCCGGGCCTGCGTGACGTAGTCGGCCTGGGCCTCGGCGCCGGCCCGCACCGAATCGGCGTTGGCGTGCGCGTCGTGGGCCCACCGCGCCAGCTGGGCGATGCCGCCCAGCGCGGACTCGGCGGCGGCCCCGGTCCAGTGCTCGTGCGCGGCCCCGATGCCGTTGGTCAGGTCGCCGCTGATCTCGGACAGCGCGCCGGAGATGGCGTCCCAGCGCGCGGCCGGGTCGGCGGACGCGGCCGCGCCGGGGCCGGAGTTGATCGCGTCGTACAGCTCCTGGTGGGTGTATCCCCGCCAGCGCACGTCGCCGGACATCAGCAGCCACCCTGCTGGATCAGCGTCGTGTTGTCCTGCTCGACGGCGTGGTACCCCAGCTCGACCTGCGTCAACGCGTCCAGCGCGCCCTTGAGCTGCCGCTGGTAGGCCTGCAGCGCGTCCAGCGCGGAGTCCACGCCCAGGGTGTGGTCGTTGAAGTCGGTCGCGGCCTGCTGGCTGACGGGGTCGCCGGCCCAGGGCCGGATCCGCACGTCCGAGACGGCCATCTCGATCTGCTTGTCCAGCTTCACCAGCGCGGTGGTGAACACCTTGCGCAAGCCGGGGATGGCGGCCGGGTCCACCCGGAAGCCGCCGGAGGCGATCGCGGCGGGGTCGGGGGTCGTGGTCCGCTGCGGCACGAGTGACCTCCGGGGGTTGGGTGCCCACACTCTAGCGACCGTGCGTGACGATGGGGAGTAGCTAGGGTGACATCCACCCCGCAGGGTCTGTCAAGCCGCCATCAGTGTCCGCCGGACAGGCTGGACATGGCTGCTTCAGCGACTCTTTGCGCGCCAAGGCAAAGATCATCTTGGGGGATGGGGGCCGCTCCGCCGCCGTCGCGGAACAGCACGTCCAGGAATTCACCCTGGGCCACGTCCACCTCGACGTTACAGAGCGTGTCCAAACCGGGGGTGCGGACCTCCAGCGCCGGGAAGCCGGCGACCGCGATCACCTTGGCCGTGTTCTGGGCCTCGTCGGAGATCCACAGCTCCGCGCCCTCGTCGGTGACGAGCGCGAGCCGCGCGACCTGGCCGCTGTAGGTCCCCCGGATGGTGCACGCGCGGGCCTTCAGCTGGGTGTCGGTATACGGCGACGGCGTGGTGTCCAGGCTCAGCGCCGCCCGCTGGTCCTTGGTCAGGATGGTGCACGGGTTGACCTTGTCCAACCGGATCTCCCGCGGCCGGGGCGGCAGCGTGAGCTTTGTGGTCGTGGTGGTCGCGGGGGCGGCCGGTGAGCTGGAGTCGGAGTGCGTCTGGCTGGCCTCGGAGACCGGGAACACGGAACAGCCCGCGAGGGCCGCCGCCGCGGACAGCAGGAGCAGCGCGAGTCGCATGGCCGGTCAGACTAGCGACCGGGTCCAGACGTGCACCTTGGACCCGCACTCGTCGATGGTGCGGTGGTAGCCGAAGCCGCACTTCTCGGCCACGCGTCGGGACGGCTCGTTGCCGTCCTGGAACAGATAGTCGACCCGGAGCAGACCGAGCGCGCCGGCCCCGAACCGGATCGCGGCGGCCAGGCCCTCGCTGACCACGCCGCGGTTGCGGTGCCGGGGTGCGGCCCAACAGGCCGCCGCGGCCGAGCCGATGGCGAGATCCAGATCCTTGAGCCCGACCTCGCCGAGCAGCTCGCCGGTGTTCTGGTCGGCGACCGCCCACGAGCAGCGCTCGTCGTCGGTCCACTGCTTGGCCCGCAGCGCGACGTAGTCGCCGGCCCCGGCCAGGTCCACGATCCGATGGCTGATCCAGCGACGGCTGACCGGGTCGGTGAACGCGTCCAGGATCGACGGCCGGTCGTCGATCCGGTCGTCAGCCCGCAGCTGCCGCAGGTAGTACCTGCCCGCGTTGATCTCCACCGGTTCCACGGCGGCCACGCTAGTTGATGCTGGTCACGAACCCGTCGGCGCGGTCGGCCAGCTCGGTCAGGAAATCCGCGTGCGCCGCGGCCGGCGTGCCGTCCGGCGCGGTGGCCAACTCGACGAGCCAGTCGGCGTCCTCGGCGTCGTCCTCGCCGGCCAGGAGCTCCTTGTGCACGGCGCACGGCTGCCAGCCCAGCCGCGCCAGCTCGGCGGCCAACGCCTCGGCCTCGTCCCGCTCGGGCAGCACGAGCAACATTCCGTCCACTGTGGACTCAGTCGCGGCCACGCAGTTCCCGGCGCTGGCGGTGCATCTCGTCACGCATCTGGTGCCGGGCCTGCCGCCACTGGTCACGGTGGCGCTGGTCCTGCTCCCGTTCTTCATCGCGCCGGCGGCCGCCGAACAGCGCGCCCATGAACCAGCTGAGCAGCACTGGGACCGCGATGACCTCCCACTGCCTGGTGATCAGGCCGATGCCGATGGCCACCGGCCAGCTGGCCGCGGCGACGGCCGCCATGGAGATGCGCGGGGCGTTGCTCCGCTTCTCCACCGGGGCGCCGGGCACGGTGGCCGGCGGCTGCGGGGCAGCCGCCGGCTGCGGCTTCGGTGCGGCCCCGGGCTTCGGGGCCGGCAGGTCGGTGAACAGCTCCATGAGCTCGCTGTGGGTGCGCGCGGCCGTCACCTTGGCCGAGCGCTCGCCGTATTCGTCGATGTTCAGCCGACCGGCGCTCATGTGCTCCCCGAGCGCGGCCAGCGCCTGCTCGCGCTCGGTGTCACCGATCCGCATGTCAGGGGACTCGTTCACGCCACCAATCGTACGGCGCACCCACGGTCCCCTGTCATGACATCCGTCAGGTTCAGTCCTTGATCTCCAGCAGCACGGTGCCCTGCGTGACCGTTTCGCCCGGAGTGGCCGCGAGCCCGGTGACGGTGCCGGCCTTGTGCGCGGTCACCGGGTTCTCCATCTTCATGGCCTCCAGCACCACCAGCAGCTCGCCGGCCTCGACCGACTGCCCGTCGGCCACGGCGACCTTGACGATGGTGCCCTGCATCGGCGCGGCGACGGCGTCGCCGGACACCGCGGCGGCGCTCTTGCCGGCCCGCTTGCGGGGCTTGGCCTTGGCCGCCGCCGGCGCGGCCGCGCCGGCGGCGGCCAAGTTGCCGGGCAGCGACACCTCCAGCCGGCGACCGCCGACCTCGACCACCACGGTCTGGCGCTCGCCGTCCTCCTCCTCGGCGACGGCCGGGTCGGTGAAGGGCGGGATGGTGTTGTCGAACTCGGTCTCGATCCACCGGGTGTGCACGGTGAAGCCGTCCTCGGCGGTGAACGCCGGGTCGCGCACGACCGCCCGGTGGAACGGCAGCACGGTGGCCATGCCCTCGACCACCATCTCGTCCAGGGCACGACGCGCGCGGGCCAGCGCCTGCTGCCGGGTCTCACCGGTGACGATGAGCTTGGCCAGCAGCGAGTCGAACTGGCCGCCGATCACGTCCCCGGACCGCACGCCGGCGTCGACCCGCACACCGGGGCCGGCCGGCTCGACGAACGTGGTCACGACACCGGGCGCGGGCAGGAAGTTGCGGCCGGCGTCCTCGCCGTTGATCCGGAACTCGATGGAGTGGCCGCGTGGGGTCGGGTCCTCGGTGAAGCGCAGCTTCTCGTTGGCGGCGATACGGAACTGCTCCAGCACCAGGTCGATGCCGGAGGTCTCCTCGCTGACCGGGTGCTCCACCTGGAGCCGGGTGTTGACCTCCAGGAAGGAGATCGACCCGTCCAGGCCGACGAGGTACTCCACGGTGCCGGCGCCGTAGTAGCCGGCCTCGGCGCAGATCGCCTTGGCGCTGCTGTGGATCCGGGCCCGCTGCTCGTCGGTGAGGAACGGCGCGGGGGCCTCCTCCACCAGCTTCTGGTGCCGGCGCTGCAGTGAGCAGTCGCGGGTGCCGACCACGATGACGTTGCCGTGCTTGTCGGCCACCACCTGGGCCTCGACGTGCCGGGGCTTGTCCAGGTAGCGCTCCACGAAGCACTCCCCGCGCCCGAACGCCGTGACAGCCTCGCGGACGGCGGAGTCGAACAGCTCGGGGATCTCCTCCAGCGTGCGGGCCACCTTCAGGCCGCGGCCACCGCCGCCGAACGCCGCCTTGATCGCCACCGGCAACCCGTGCTCCTGGGCGAAGGCGACTACCTCGTCCGGCCCGTTGACCGGGTCCTTGGTGCCGGGCACCAGCGGCGCGCCGGCCCGCATGGCGATGTGCCGGGCGGTGACCTTGTCGCCGAGGTCGCGGATGGACTGCGGCGACGGGCCGATCCAGGTCAGCCCGGCGTCGAGCACGGCCTGGGCGAAGTCGGCGTTCTCGGACAGGAAGCCGTAGCCGGGGTGCACGGCGTCCGCGCCGGCCCGCTTGGCCACGTCCAGCAGCTTGTCGATGACGAGGTAGCTCTCGCCGGGGGTGCTGCCGCCGAGGGCGAAGGCCTCGTCGGCCATCCGCGCGAACGGCGCGTCCCGGTCCGGGTCCGCGTAGACGGCGACGCTGGCCAGGCCGGCGTCCCGACAGGCGCGGATCACTCGGACCGCGATCTCGCCACGGTTGGCGACCAGGACCTTGTGCAGCGTGATGGGGCCCAGGTCTGCGGCCGACTCTGGCACGCCATACCTCCTCGTACGACTCCAGCGGAACGCGCGGGTTTCGCTGGAGTCTACGGATGACCGGCCGCGCACGGGGGGAGACCATCCTCACCACGTGACGAGCGGGTAACCCGGTTTGACGTGCAGACTCGTCCTGGGAGCGGAGGAGGTGCCAGCACATGACGAAGACGGCGAAACCGGTGTTCGTCGCTGTTGTGGTCGCGGTGCTGGTGCTGGCCGCTACGCTCGGCGCGACCCTGGTGCTGCGCCAGCTGCGGGAGACCGCGGCGAGACAGCCGGCGCCCAGCGCGCCGGGGCCGAACCCGTCGACCGGTCCGGCGCAGCTGTGCGGCCAGGTCGAGTGCGTGAAGCTGACCAGCGTCGCGATGCCCCAGTTCAAGGAGACGGTCGAGCTGCTGGCCGACGGCAAGGGGCACTTCGCGCGGCTGCGCATCACCTCCGACCGGGGCGCGGTGATGTTCAGCTCCCAGATCGGCACGGTCACCCAGCACTCGATCACGTGCGAGGAGGGCAAGACCTCCGCCTGCCTGCTGCAGGGCCCGGACGGCGACAACACCGACCTGATCGGCGAGGTCTACACCGACGACGCCGGCGCGTGGCGGCAGACGCCGATCCCGTTCAGCTCGGACGCCGGCTACCTCGCGCTGCGGGACGTCGACGGCGACGGAACACCCGATGTGGTGACAACGCAGCGCCGCTGCAGCGACGATCCGCCCGCCTCGTGCACCAAGATCGCGGTGGCCGTGTTCCAGCTGATGGGTGACCCGATCGGGTGCACCGTCACGTACGCGACGCCGCCGCAGCTGCCCGGCTGGCCGGAGGTCGCGCCGGACGCCTCGAAGCTGTCCGCCTGCCCGTCATGAGGCTGCCCGTCATGAGGCCGTCCACAGGTCGACCACGCTGACGCCGACCTCGGCCAGCAGCCGGCGGGTCAGCGGCAGGCTGATGCCGATCACGCTGGAGTGGTCGCCGTCGATGCCGTCGACGAACCAGCCGCCCATGCCGTCCAGAGTGAACCCGCCGGCCACCGCCAGCGGCTCGCCGGTCTTGATGTACGCCTCCAGTTCGGCATCCGAAGGCGTGCCGAAGCGGACGGTGGTGGTCTCCGCGCCGCGGGCGACCCGGTCCACGGCGCCGTCGGCGAGCCGCAGCAGGACGTGGCCGGTGAGCAGTTCGCCGGTCTTGCCGGCCATCTCCTGCCAGCGCGCCCGCGCCACCTCGGGGGTGCCCGGCTTGCCGACCATCCGGCCGTTGATGGACAGCATCGAGTCGCAGCCGATGACCACGGCGTCGGGCAGCTCCCCGGCCAGCGCCGCGACGACGGCGTGCGCCTTGGCCTCGGCCAGCGCGGTGACGAGTTCGTCGGGACGGGGATCGGTGAGCGCCGCCGCCACCGCGTCCTCGTCGACGCCGGACACCCGGACCACCGGGTCGATGCCGGCGGCGCGCAGCACGTTGAGGCGGGCGGGGGACTGGGAGCCGAGCACGAGTCGCACGGCTGCGAACCCTATTTGGGTGTCTCCAAGACCTACAAACGGGCCTGGGAGTGGTCGCTGACCGCTACAAACCCGGCGAGGGTCTGTAGCGGTCAGCGATGTTCCTGGAGTGGGTTTGGGTGTCTTGGAGACGCTCAAACCTTGGTGGTTAGGGGAGGGATCCGACCAAGGGGACCTGGATGGAGGTCTTGGTCAGGTCCAGCGTGATCTTCGGCTTGGCGCTGCCGGCGGTGATGTACCCGTTGTCGGTGCCGCCGACGATCAGCGCCAGCCGGTGCCCGGCCGCCAACTGGTGGTCGGTCGGGGCCAGCTTGAACGTCATCGTGTACGACTTGCCCGGCGTCAGCGTGGCCTTGCTGTTCAGCGACGCGTAGTGGCCGAGGTCGGCCCAGCCGCGGGCGATCACCTCGGCGTTCACGTTGGTCGTGTCGGCCTTGGTGTCGAGGAAGCAGCCGGTGTCGATCGAGTTGCCGGAGCCGAAGCAGGTGCGGGTGGTGAGCGTGGTGATGCCCTCCTCCTGCCCGTCGAAGTTGCGCACGGTCTCCGGCCCGAGGTCCACCAGCACCGCCGAGACCTGGCCGCTGCTCGCGGAGGACGACGCAGTCACGGTGATCGTGCTGGTGCCGGACACCGTCACCGGCGAGGCGAGCGTGCCGCTGCTGAACACCACCCGGGCGCTGCTGGCGGAGTCGGGGTTGGTCTCCCAGTTGGTCTCGCTCTGGCTCGGAGTGTCGGTGAACGACTCGACGGCGCCGGCCGTGGGCGCGGTGCTGCCGAGCTTGCCGAGGCCGTTCGTGGTGGTGGCGCTCAGGTTCAGCGACGTCGCCGTGGACGTCTCCGGGTAGCTGGCCGCGTCCACCCAGTTGTCGGGCGTGCGCTCGACCGAGAGCTGCGGGCCGTTCTGAACGCCGTTGTCGACGCCCATCAGGTAGTGGTCGAACCACTGGTGCAGGGTGTCGACCCACGCGGCGCGCCGGTAGTCGAACGGGTCCACGTGGCTGGTCTGCGAGAGCCAGATCTTGCGCTCGACACCGTGCGCGGCAAGGGCGTCCCACCACTGGCCGAAGTTGATCGGCTTGACGTTGGTGTCCTCCACGCCGTGCGCGATGAACACGCTGGCGTGCACGTTGGCGGCCTGCGCGTAGTAGTTGCGCTGGTTCCACCAGGCCGTGTAGTTGCCGTTGGTCGGCGACCCGGCGTCGGTGGCCGACTGCACGCTGCCGCAGCCGCTCTGCGCCGCCGAGTTCTCCACCGTGCTGGCCAGACCGGACGGCTGGCCGGCGGTCAGGTCGGCGCCGTTGGCCCGGTAGTAGTCGTACCAGGAGGAGATCGCCGAGATCGGCACGATCGTCTTCAGCCCGGCGACGCCGGTCGCGGCCACCCCGTTGGCGATCGTGCCGTCGTAGGACTTGCCGATCATGCCGACATTGCCGCTGGTCCAGCTGGCCTTCTTGGTGGTCGACCCGGTCGAGGTGGTGTAGGCGGTGGCCCGGCCGTTCAGCCAGTCGATCACCGCCTTGGCCGAGGTGACGTCCGACGGGCCGCCGATGTCCACGCAGCCGTTGGACCGGTTGGTGCCGGCCAGGTCGACCAGCACCACCGCGTAGCCGCGGGGCACGAAGTAGTTGTCGTAGTACAGCGGGAACAGCGTCGTGTTGCCGGCCGAGTCGTACTCCTTGACCTGCGACTCGTTGCCGCGCCCGCAGCAGGAGTAGTACGGGCTGGCGTCCATGATCACCGGCACGCCGGAGCTCAGCTCCGAGGGCCGGATGATGTCCGCGGCGACCCGGACCGCCTTGCCGCTTGGGTCCTTCAGTCCGGTGTCGACCCACGCCGTCTCGCGGATGGCGTTGGCGTAGGAGTAGGTCGGCTGGCTGCCGCCGTCGTGCGGGGCGGCGCCGGCGTTCGCCGGGACGAGCACCAAAGCAAGCCCGGCGACGAGGACGGTCAGCAGGGAGGATAACCGTGTCACCTTCACCGGAATGACGTTAGAAACCCGTCGAACCCGGGGAGTAGAGCCGATAGGCGGGTCTCTGGTTACCGTCCGGAGAACTGCCACGCGCCGGGGCCCGGACGCAGCTGCTGCCGCAGTTGCGGTGCGCCCCAACGGGACCGGGCCACGGGTTCGTCCGTGCTGACCGGAGCGGCGGCCAGCGCGCTGACCACCGCGGTCAGCACGGCGAGTTCGGTGTCGTCCGGATTGCCCCGGACGACACGCAGCAGCGGGCGGGATTCGTCGCTCACAGCGGGATGTTCCCATGCTTCTTGGGCGGCAGGGCTTCCCGCTTCTCCCGCAGCGTGCGCAGCGCGCGGGCCACGTAGCCGCGGGTGTGGGAGGGTGGGATCACCGAGTCCACGTAGCCGCGCTCGGCCGCCTGGTACGGATTGCAGAGCGTGTCCTCGTACTCCTGGATCAGCTTGGCCCGCAACGCCTCCACGTCCTCGCCGCGCTCCTTGGCCTCGGCCAGCGTGCGCCGGTGCACGATGTTGGCCGCGCCCTGCGCGCCCATCACCGCGATCTGCGCGGTCGGCCAGGCCAGGTTGAGGTCCGCGCCCAGGTGCTTGGAGCCCATCACGTCGTAGGCGCCGCCATAGGCCTTGCGGGTGATCACGGTGACCAGCGGGACCGTGGCCTCGGCGTAGGCGTAGATCAGCTTCGCGCCGCGCCGGATGATGCCGTTCCACTCCTGGTCGGTGCCCGGCAGGAAGCCCGGCACGTCCACGAAGGTCAGCACCGGGATGTTGAAGGCGTCGCAGGTCCGCACGAACCGGGCCGCCTTCTCGCTGGCGTCGATGTCCAGGCAGCCGGCGAACTGGGTGGGCTGGTTGGCCACCACGCCGACCGCGTGCCCCTCGACCCGGCCGAAGCCGACCACGATGTTCGGCGCGAACAGCTGGTGCACCTCCAGGAACTCGCCGTCGTCGACGACCCGGGAGATCACCTCGTGGATGTCGTAGGGCTGGTTGGCCGAGTCCGGGATCAGCGTGTCCAGCTCGCGGTCGGTGTCGGTGAGCGTGTCGGCCACCGAGCCGTCCTCGACCAGGCCCGGGAACACCGGCGGCTCGGCCAGGTTGTTGGACGGCAGGTAGGACAGCAGTTCCTTGACGTAGGCGATCGCGTCCTGCTCGTCGGAGCCGAGGTAGTGCGCGTTGCCGGACTTGGTGTTGTGCGTGCGGCCGCCGCCCAGCTCCTCGAAGCCCACGTCCTCGCCGGTGACCGTCTTGATCACGTCCGGGCCGGTGATGAACATGTGCGAGGTCTTGTCCACCATCACGGTGAAGTCGGTCAGCGCCGGCGAGTACACGTGGCCGCCGGCGGCCGAGCCCATGATCAGCGAGATCTGCGGGATCACCCCGGAGGCGTGGGTGTTGCGCCGGAAGATCTCGCCGTACAGGCCGAGCGAGACCACGCCCTCCTGGATCCGTGCGCCGCCGCCCTCGTTGATGCCGACCACCGGGCTGCCGGTCTTCATGGCCAGGTCCATGATCTTGACGATCTTCTCGCCGTAGACCTCGCCCAGCGAGCCGCCGAAGATGGTCACGTCCTGGCTGAACACGCAGACCCGGCGGCCGTCGACGGTGCCGTAGCCGGTGACCACGCCGTCGCCGTAGGGCCGGTTGCGCTCCTGGCCGAAGTTGGTGGACCGGTGGCGGGCGTGTTCGTCCAGCTCGATGAACGAGCCGGGGTCGAGCAGCAGGTCGATCCGCTCCCGGGCGGTGAGCTTGCCCTTGGCGTGCTGCTTCTCGATGGCACGCGCGGAGCCGGCGTGCACCGCCTCGTCGTTGCGGCGGTAGAGGTCGGCCAGCTTGCCGGCGGTGGTGTGAATGTCCGGCTCCGTCGTTGGAGCGACACCCACGGGCTCGGTCGCACTGCTCATGCGAACGCACTCTAACCACGCTGTCGACGCAGGTTACTGACACGTAGCCCACATCACTGCGCCGATGGCGCGCGTTCCGCGCGCGGCGAGGCCGCCCACCAGGCCGATGCCTTCCCTTGGCTTAGCTCGATCGATGGAAAGACTCGATCGAGCTAAGCCCGCGGTCCAGGCATCGGCGGCGGCCTCGCGCGAGTCCCGCTCTCCGGCAAACGGATGTCGAGATCCGAACAGATTACGCTGGGCAACTGTGCGTGAACCCCTGGACGTGAACCGGCTCCGGGCCGCCTTGACCGGCCCGTACGCGCAGGTCGACGTCGTCGCGAGCACCGGTTCCACCAACGCGGACCTCCGAGTGGCCGCCCGAGCCGGCGCCGCGGACCGGACCGTGTTGTTCGCCGAGGAGCAGACCGCTGGCCAGGGTCGCCGGGCCCGCACCTGGGTGTCGCCGCCGCACACCGGCCTGTACGTGAGCGTGCTGCTGCGCCCCGACGTCCCACCGCAGCGGATCCCGTGGATCACGCTGCTGGCCGGCGTCGCCCTGGCCCGCACGGTCACCGGCCTCGGCGTGGACGCCGCGCTGAAGTGGCCGAACGACCTGCTCGCGAACGGGTCCAAGTGCGCGGGCGTGCTGGCCGAGGCCGACGACGGCGTGGTGCTGGGCATGGGCCTGAACGTCGCGGCGCTGCCGGGTGACGTGCCGCCGGGGGCGGGCGGCCTGCCGGCGACGTCCCTCGAACAGCAGGACGCGTCCACCACGGACCGTACGGAAATCGCTATCCAGCTGCTGACCAACCTGGCCGAACTGGACGACGCGTGGCGGCAGGAGCACGGCGACCCGATCGCCTCCGGGCTGCACGCCGAGTACCGCAAGCACTGCTCGACTTTGGGCCTGCGGGTGCGGATCGAGCTGCCCGGCGACCGCGAGCTGGTCGGCACGGCGGTGGAGGTCGACGTCGACGGGCAGCTCGTGGTCCGCACCGACGACGGCGCCCGGCGCAGCGTCCACGCTGGTGACGTGGTGCACCTGCGATCAGCCGCCGGCTGACCACCGGTACCGTGGCGAGGTCACCAGCTTCGGGAGGAATCGCCGTGGCCTACCCAGACGACCTGCTCGGCCAGGACGAGCACGTCGTGATCCACAAGCACCCGCACTGGAAGATGCTGTTCTGGCCGATCGTGACCTTCCTGGTCACCATCGGCGCCGGCGCCTATCTCGCGGCGCTGGTCAGCAGCCAGGACTGGCATCTCTACGCCTGGATCGCGATCGGCGTCGTCGCCCTGATCGTGATCATCTGGGTCGTGCTCGGCCCGCTGATCCGGTGGCGGACCACCCACTTCGTGCTCACCACCCACCGGGTGATGGTGCGCGAGGGCGTGCTCACCCGGACCGGCATCGACATCCCGATGTCGCGGATCAACAGCGTGCAGTTCCGGCACGGCCTGTTCGACCGGCTGGTCGGCGCGGGCACCCTAATCGTCGAGTCGGCCTCGGACGAGCCGCTGGAGTTCGACGACATCCCCAACGTGGAGCGGGTGCACTCGCTGCTCTACCGGGAGATCAACGACGACCCCGACGACGACTTCCACCCCGGCCACTCGCGGAGCGAGCGGTGAGCGCCCGATCGGTCGGCCTGCCCAGCACCGTGCCCGGATCCGGGCTGCCGGCGCGGGTCACGATCTGGGAGGTCGGCGCGCGCGACGGCCTGCAGAACGAGTCGTCGGTCGTGGACGTCGAGGTGAAGCTGGAGTTCCTGGACCGGCTGGCCGAGTCCGGCCTGTCGGTGCTGGAGGCGACCAGCTTCGTGCACCCGAAGTGGGTGCCCCAGCTGGCCGACGCCGAGCAGTTGCTGGCCGGGCTCAAGCAGCGTGACGGCGTGTCGTATCCGGTGCTCGTGCCCAACGAGCGCGGGCTGGACCGGGCGCTGGCCGCGGGTGTGCGGCACATCGCCATCTTCGGCAGCGCCACCGAGACGTTCGCCAACAAGAACCTGAACCGGACCCTCGACGAGCAGTTCGCCATGTTCGAGCCGGTCGTCACGCGGGCCCGCAAGGAAGGACTGGACGTCCGGGCGTACGTGTCGATGTGCTTCGGCGACCCCTGGGAGGGGCACGTCGAGCCGGCGCAGGTGGTGTCGGTGGGGACCCGGCTGCTGGACATGGGCTGCTCGCAGCTGTCCCTCGGCGACACCATCGGCGTCGCGACCCCCGGGCAGGTGGAGGCGGTCGTCGGCGGTTTCCCGACCGTCGACAACCTGGCCGTGCACTTCCACGACACGTACGGGCAGGCGCTGTCCAACACGTTGGCGGCACTGCGTCTCGGCGTGACCACAGTGGACTCCTCGGCCGGCGGCCTCGGCGGCTGCCCGTACGCCGAGTCGGCGACCGGCAACCTCGCCACCGAGGACCTGGTGTGGATGCTGGACGGCCTAGGCATCGAGCACGGAGTCGACCTGGACAAGCTGGTAGCCACCAGCGCGTGGATGGCGGAGCGGCTGGGACGGCCGAGCCCGTCCGGGGTCGTGCGGGCCCTGGCCGGATGAGTGCCGGCACCGGAGTCGACGCCACGGTCGTCGCCCTGACCGAGCAGACCTGGCCCGCCCTGCAGGAGCTGCTCGGTCCGCAGGGCGGGGCCAGCGGCTGCTGGTGCATGTGGTTCCGGCGCACGGCCAACGACTTCAAGCGCAACAAGGGGGAGCCGAACCGGCAGGCGCTCGGCGAGCTGGTCGGCTCGGGTGAGCCGGTCGGGCTGCTGGCTCTGGACGCCGGCGGCAAGGCCGTCGGCTGGGCCGCCGTCGCGCCCCGGCTCGCGCACATCCGCCTGGACCGGTCCGCGGTCGCCGCCCCGCCCGATCCCCGTGAAGACCTGTCCGACGTCTGGTCCGTGACGTGTTTCTTCGTGCACCGCACGGCCCGCGGCACGGGCATCACGCGCTCGCTGCTCGACGCCGCCGTGACCTACGCGGCCGAGCACGGGGCCCGCTGCATCGAGGGCTATCCCACCACAGTGTCTCGCGGGACACCCGCACCCGGGCTCGAAGGCGAGCACAAGCAGGTCAGCACCCTGTACCACGGCACGCTGACGATGTTCCTGGACGCCGGGTTCGAGCTGATCGGCCGGCGCGGCATCAAGCGCGCCCTGGTGCGCCGAGACCTCCGGTGATCATCACCTACGTCGAGTCGTCACCCGTGTTGGTGTGGCGGTTCGACCGGCCCCGGCTGGCCATCTCCTCCGCGCCCTACGGCGGCGGCGTCGGCGAACGCGGCTGGGTGCTCAACGCGACCGTGCCGCACGGCTACGACCGGCTTGACCCCGACCGGCACGTCGCGGAGATCGCCGCCGAGCTGAAGCTCACCGGTCCCGGCACCGGCCTGCTCACCGCGGTCGACGTGCGCAAGGTCGTCTCGGTGACCGAGCGCGGAGTCACCGCCGAGGTCACCACCGGGATCAGCGTGCCGACGTGGGCCGCCGCGCCGGACGCCGCCGGGGAGCGCATCGGCACCATCAACGCGGTCTGCCGGTTACCCGTGCGGTTAAGCCCGGCCGCTCTGGTCAACGCCGTCGCCACCGTGACCGAGGCCAAGTCCCAGGCCCTGTTCGAGGCCGGCGTCGAAGGCACCGGCACCGCCACCGACGCGGTTGTCTTACTGTGCCCCACTTTCGGGCCGGTCGAGCCGTACGGCGGGCCCCGTTCCCGCGTCGGTGCCGCACTGGCCCGTGCAGTGCACGAGGCCGTCAGTTCTGGTTTGCCTTGACTGGCTTGTCGAACATGGCGCAGATCGCGGCGTTCGACAGCGCTTTGCTTGCGGCGGCGAGCTTTGGCTCGGCGTCGAACTCACTGAACAGTTCCGTGGAAATCAACACCGACCCCGTGCGATCGCCGGCGCTGTCGGTGAAGTTGGCACTCAAGTAGCCGGGCACGCCGCCATCGTGTTCCCAGACCGTGCCGCACGGGGTGGTTCCGGTCTCGATGCCCAGCCCGTAGCCGGGACCGTCGGGCTGATCGGGGAAAACCGGTACGGTGTCACGCATCTGCGCGAGCTGGGCGGCGGGCAGCAGCTTCCCGGACATCAATGCCGCGTAGAACCGGGCCCAGTCCGAGGCGGTCGACACCACCGCGCCCGCAGCCCCGCCCCAGCGCACGTTGTTGTCGGAGACGTCCACGTGACCGTCGTGCCGCGGCCCGACGATGGTTCCGATGTCGGCCGGCATCTCCGGCGGCAGGTGGGCGGCATCCGGCTCGTAGCCGCGCACATGCGGGCCGGACCATGAGCCGTCGGTGGCGAAGTACGTGTGCTGGAGGCCGAGCGGCCGCGTGATTCGATCCCGCACCAGGTCGGCCACGCTCTTCCCGGTGGCCCGTTCCAGGACCGCGCCGATCGCGACGTAGTTCGTGTTGCTGTAGGACCACTGTGTCCCTGGCGGAAAGAGCGGCGGGTGCTGCACCCCGACGGCGAGCAGCTCCTGATTCGTCCACGGGTGCGGGTCGCGGCCGAGGATCGACGGCAGCAGCGCGGGGTCGTTGGTGTAGTCGTACAGGCCGCTGGTGTGGTTCAGCAGCATGCGTAAGGTGATCGCCTGACCGTTGGGAACCTTGTCCGGCAACCACTTCCGCACCGGATCGGTCAGCGCGAGCCGGCCGTCGGCGACCAGTTGCAACACCAGTGTGGCCATCATGGTCTTGGTGTTGGACCCCATGCGGAACTCGTCCCCGGCCGCGAGCCGGTGATCCTCTTTGGTCCAGTCGGCCTGCTCGGCGATCTCCGCCGGACGCCCGTGCCCGTCGTCCACCCGCACGATCACCCCGGGGGCGCCGGCGGCGACCAGGTCCCGGGCCAGCTGTCGAAGCGGCGCCGTGGGGTCGGGCGGGCACAGGACCGTGCCCGCTGTCACCGCCACGGCTGTCACCAGGTGCAGCCACCGCATGGGGTGCTAGCCCCTCGTGCCGAACATGCCGGTGAACGTGGACCGCAGCACCGGCTGCCCGTCCCGGTCGGCCTGCGCGCGGATCTCCACCAGGCCCAGGTTCGGGCGGCTCCTGGACAGCCGCGCCGACAGCACCTCCAGCGAGAAGTCCAGCTTGTCGCCGGGGAACACCGGGGCCGGCCAGAGCAGGTCCTTGCCGCCGGGCGAGCCCTGCGAGGTGGAGTCGGCCAGCACGGTGTCCACGTACGCGCGCATCCACAGGCCCATGGTGAACCAGCCGGACGCGCACAGGCCGCCGAGCACCGAGTTCTTGCCGGCCTCCTCGTCGAGGTGGAACGGCTGCGGGTCGAACCGGGCCGCGAAGGCGAGCATCTCGTCCCGGTCCACGGTGGTGCTGCCCAGCTCGACCACGCGGCCGGCGGGCAGGTCCTCGAAAGCGATCACAGCTCATTCCTACCCGATCGAGTGGAACCGAACGTGGGGAACGCGCGTCCGACCCTCTGACGTGCCCACCATGCTGGAGGTACCGGGGTGCCAGTTGACCACCAGGCCGAGGTAGACCAGCTCATGGCCGACTACCGGCGCAGCCGCGAGCAGCTGGTCGCCGTGCAGCGCGGCATGGCCTCGATCCGGGAGACCGCGACGAGCCACGACGAGCTGGTCACGGTGACCGTGGGTCCCAGAGGCACGCTCATCGACCTCGTCATCGACGACCGCGCCTACCAGCGGCTGCGGCCGTCCGAGCTGGCCGACCTGATCGTCCGCACCACCGATGTCGCGGTCGCGGGGGCGACCAGACGCATGCACGACCAGCTGGCGCCGGTGCTGCCGGCCGGCTCGGATCCGGACGCCGTGCTCAACGGCCGGGCCGACCTGAGTGACACGGAGATCGAGCCCGAGCCACAGCCGGGTCGGCATGCGCGCCGGCCCCGGGAAGACGACAGTTTCGAGAACCGCAGCTGGCTGACCGATGGGAGGCACGCGTGAACACCGGGGGCTTCAGCACCGATGTCGACCTCGTGCTGGATCGGGCCAGCCAGCTCGACGGGCTGTCCGACACCGCGCAGGCCATCTTCAAGGAGCTGTCCGACGCGCTGGACGCCGCCGGCCAGTGCTGGGGGACCGACCAAGTGGGCCAGAGCTTCGCCAGCGGCTACACCGACGCCGCCGAGGCGACGTTCGAGCTGGTCAAGGCCCTGCCCGGGCAGCTGACCGACGTCGGTGGCCGGCTGGCCGACCACGCCCACATCCACCGGTCGGCCGACCAGGCCATCGCCACCGGACGCTCGGACTGACTTCGCGGACTGAGGGGAAGCACCACCGATGGGGATCACCCTGCCGACCGACCTGGCCGAGATCGCCGGGCAGGTCGGCGTGCAGTGGCCGCAGGCCGACGAGACCGCGATGCACAACGCCGCGCAGGCGTGGCGCACCGCCGCCGCCAAGCTGACGACGCTGGCCAAGGACGCCGACAAGACCGCCAGCGACGCGCTCGGCGCGATGGACGGAAAAGCCGCCGACGCCGCCGACCGGTACTGGGGCAAGTTCGTGAACGGCGAGAACGCCAGGTTCACGCAGGCCGTGCAGGGCTGTCTGGCCGCCGCCGACCGGCTGGAGCAGGCCGCGCAGAAGATCGGCGCGGCCAAGGTGGAGATCGTCCGCAAGCTGACGGCCGTGTCGCAGCAGAGCGGGGCGGCCAACGCCACGCCCGGCTCCCTGTCCAAGGCCGGTCTGAACACCCTGTTGTCCGGGGCCGGCTCCGACATCAACGGCATCCTCGGCGGCCTCACCGACGCGGTGAACCCGTCGACGTTGACCACGCCGACCGTCACCGCCGACGCGCCGGCCGCCTTCGACGGCACCCACCAGGTCGTCGGGCCGAACGGTGGGCTGCTCGGGCTGTCCACGGGGCTGCCGGACGTCGACAACCTGCTGGGCGGGTCGTCGTCGCAGGTCGCGGTGGACCCGACAACCGGTCAATATGTCGACAAAACGACCGGTCAGGTGATCGATCCGAAGACCGGCCTGCCGGTGCTGCCGGGTTCCCAGGACAACTTCCTCGGCCACGACGGTCCGACCGGCCAGTTCCCGGTCGGCGGCGCCCAGCCCGCCGGCGCAGCGCCGGGGGCCGACGCGCCGACCGGTCCGGTGCCGCAGCACGTCATCAACGCCGCCGCGTCGCCGGACTACGGCTCTCATGGTGGTTACAGCGGTGGCGGCGGTGGTGGCTACTCGCCGCCTCCCGTCTACTCCGATCCCACGCCGACCGGGCCCGTGCACGTCGCGCCGCATGTGCCGCAGTCGACCACCGTGCAGTCGGCAGCCCCGGTGTACACGCCGCCGCCCGCGCCGGAGGCCCCCGTCTATCAGCCGCCGCCCAGCGGTGGCGGCACCTACTGGACGCCGCCGGCCGTGGACAACCCCGCGCCCATCGGGTCCGGGCCGGTCGGCTCGGTGCCGGGTATGCCGGGGCCGCGCGGGTCGATGCCCCCGGCCTTCGGTCAACCCGGGGTGCCGGGTGCGCCAGGGCAGCCCGGGGCTTCGGCTGTCGGTCCGTTCGCCGGTGGAGCTGGTGCTGGCGGGCCCGGTGCCGGCGGTGTCGGTCCCGGTGGAGGTGTGGCCGGTGGGGCTGTCGCCGGGGGCGTCGGTCCGGTCGGCCAGCCCGGTGCCGGTCAACCTGGTGCCGGTCAGTTCGGCGCGGGTCAGCCCGGTGTTGGCCAGCCTGGTGCCGGACAGCCTGGTGCCGGACAGCCGTTCGCGCAGCAGCCTGGCAGCGGCGCGCCGGGGGCCGGCGCCGCCGCGATCGTGAACGCCACGCGTCGTCCGGCGCCCGGTGACGTCGCCGGCGTCTTCATCGACGACCCGCGGTCCGTGGTCAAGCCCGTGGTGAAGCGGCCGACCATCGCGCCCGGCCTGTTCATGGTCTACATGTTCCCCATCGGCCACATGCCGACCCCCAGCTCGCGGCCCGCGCGCCAGCTGCCGCCGCCGCCCGCCGAGGTCGACTACGCCGCCGGCCTGCGGTTCCAGCCGCACGACCATCCCGAGTCCGGCCTGATTCAGCGGCTCGGGGCCGCCGACACCGAGGCGCCCGCATCCCGTACCGGCGAGGAGAGCGGGCTCGCCGAGGGCTACGACCCCCTCGGCGGCGAGAACGAGCGTGACTGGGACCGCCGGTTCCTGGTCCGCCCCGGCACCGAGGAGCGCCGGGCCGAGTACGCGTGGCCGCCCGGGGAGCTGTTCCCCGAGGGAGGCTGCGACGCCGGCGAGGCCGTCGTCCTCAAACCTGGGGCCGTGATCGACCGTTTCGGCACACCCGAAGGCCGTGTCTTCGGGGTCGACGGCACCCCCTATGCGCAGCGCTCCCTGCCGCCCGAGCACCTCGACGCCGGCTACCGGCGTTACAAGGTGCTCGCCCCGCTCCCGATGTGGCAGACCATCAGCGCCGCCTGGTTCGGCCAGTCCGGCGGCGGTGTCCGCTACCGCTCCGTCTACCCCGCCGCCGACCTCGTCGCGCTCGGCTACCTGGAGGTTGTCGCATGAACGCCGAGTCCATCACCACCTGGCTGGAGACCGTGGGGGTGCCCGCCGAGGTCGTCTCCGTCGGCACCGAGTCCGACAACGCCTGGTGTCTGCTGCGCGAGGAGCCCGCCGCCGAGGACAACGCCGTCACCTGGGAGGTGTTCTGGCGCGAGCAGGGCAACCGCTACGACTGGGCCCGCTTCACCAACGAGCAGGTCGCCTGCCACTACCTGTTCGGCCGCCTCACCTGGGCCCAGGTCGCCCGCGGCGCCGTCGGCGTGCTCCCGACACCGGCTGAGCCGTCGGCTGCGCCGGCTCCGGCGGCCGCTGATCAAGCCGCCGCTCCCGCGCAGCCGGCGCCCGAACAGGCGCCGGCTCCGCAGGCGTGACCTAGCGGGCCACCAGCCGCAGCGCCTCGTCGTGCAGGTGGCTGTTGGTGCTCAGCGCCGAGCCGGCGGTGTAGTCGGGCTTGCCGGTCAGGTCGGTGAACCGGCCGCCGGCCTCGGTGACGAGGATCTGGGCGAACGCGACGTCCCACGGGTTGACGATGGCCTCGGCGGCGATGTCCATGACGCCCTCGGCGACCAGGCAGTGCGACCAGAAGTCGCCGAACGCCCGGCTCTCCCAGCAGGCGTCGGCCAGCCGCAGGTACGCCTCGCGCGAGTGGTAGGTGGTCCACGCGCCGAGATCGGTCGTGGTCAGGTAGGCGTCCGCCATGGCCGACACGCCCGAGACGGAGATCCGTCGCGGCTCGGTGAGCGGGTCGGAGGTCCAGGCCCCCTCGCCCGCGGCGGCCCACCAGCGGCGGGTCAGCGCGGGCGCGCTGCACAGGCCGACCTGGGGCTGGCCGTCCACGACGAGCGCGACCAGGGTGCCCCACACCGGCACCCCGCGTAGGAAGTTCTTGGTGCCGTCGATCGGATCCAGCACCCACGTTCGCCCAGGTCCGGCCGTGCCGCCGCGCTCCTCGCCCATGATCGCGTCGTCGGGGCGCTCGGCGGCGAGGATCTCGCGCACCGCGTCCTCGACCGCGACGTCGGCGTCGGTGACCGGCGTTCGGTCCGGTTTGCGCTCCACCCGCAGGTCGCGGGCCCGGAACCGGGACAGTGTTATCGCGTCGGCCGCGTCCGCCAGCCGCAACGCCAAGGCCAAGTCGGCACCAATGGTTGACACGGGTTGGATGTTGTCACGCCTAGGCTGAGGGGCGTGAGCGTGGTACTGCTGGCCGAGGACGACCCGGCGATCGCCGATCCGCTGTCGCGTGCCCTGCACCGTGAGGGCTACGCCGTGCACGTAGTCGGCGACGGTCCGGCCGCCCTGGACGCGGCCACCGTGGGCGGCGTCGACCTGCTCGTGCTGGACCTCGGGCTGCCCGGCATGGACGGCCTGGAGGTCTGCCGCCGGCTGCGCTCGGGTGGGCGCAGCGTGCCGGTGCTGATGCTGACCGCCCGCGCCGACGAGGTGGACTTCGTCGTCGGCCTGGACGCCGGCGCCGACGACTACGTGGCCAAGCCGTTCCGGCTGGCCGAGCTGCTGGCCCGGATCCGCGCGCTGCTGCGCCGCCGGGCGCCGGGCACCGTCGAGGTCAACGGCGTGCGCATGGACCTGGCCGCGCGCCGGGTCACCGTGGACGGGCGGGAGCTCCAGCTGGCCAACAAGGAGTTCGAGCTGCTGCGCGTGCTCATGCAGCACGCCGGCCAGGTCGTGACCCGCGAGGACATCCTGTCCGACGTGTGGAGCGGGCCCGAGCTGAAGAGCAGCAAGACCCTCGACATGCACATGTCGTGGCTGCGCCGCAAGCTCGGCGACGGCTCGCCCAAGGCGGCCGAACGCCGGATCGCGACCGTGCGCGGGGTCGGGTTCCGCTTCAACTCCGAGTAGCCGATGCGCAAGAAGATCCTGCAGGCGATCCTGCTCGCGGTCGCCGTCACGGGCCTGGCCCTCGGCGGGCCGCTGGTGTACACCACCGTGCTGCTGGTCGAGAACACCGTGCGGACCCAACAGCAGGAGACCGCCAGCCGCATCGCCGACCAGATCGACGACCAGTACGCCCGGGGACAGGCGCTCAATCTCGAACTGGTCCGGCCCGCCGTGCCGCGCCAGGGCTACCTCAAGGTGGTCGACCAGTTCGGCAAGGTCAGCTCGCTGGGCTCGGCCATCAGCGGCGGCACCGTCTCCGCGTCGGCCAGCACCGTGCCGCGCGGCTCCGTCGAGCTGGCCATCCCGGACGCCAACATGCGCAGCAGCCAGCTCAGCGAGGGCGGGCTGGTGATGCTCCTGCTCGTGCTGTCGGTCAGCATCGGCACCGTCGTCGCCACGCTCACCGCGCGCCGGCTCGCCGAGCCACTCCAGCGTGTCGCCGAGCGAGCCACCCGCCTCGGTGACGGCGACTTCCGCCCCGACACTCGTCGGCACGGCGTGCAGGAGCTCGACGCCCTCGCCGAGGCGCTCGACACCTCCGCCGCCGCGCTGGCCCAGCTCGTCACCAGGGAACGTGAACTCGTCGGCGACGTCTCCCATCAGCTGCGCAGCCGCCTGACCGCCCTCCAGCTGCGGCTCGAAGCGCTGGCCATGCACCCCGAGCAGGAGACCGCCGCCGAGGCCGGCGCCGCACTCGAACAGGCCGACCGGCTCGCCGAGGTGCTCGATGAACTGCTCGCGGCCGCCCGGGCCGCCCGCGCCCTCGGCGCCGAGCCTCTCGACCTCGCCATCGAGCTGCCCGGCATCGTCGAGGAGTGGCGGCAACGGCTGCGGGCCGACGGTCGGGCGCTTCGCATGAAGGTGCCCGACACCCTCATCGTCCGCGCCACCCCCGCCCGCCTCCGGGAGGCCATCGGGGTGCTGCTCGACAACGCCCTCCAGCACGGCGGCGGCACCGTCACGGTGAGCGCCCGCAACAGCGAGGGCACTGCCGTCATCGAGGTCACCGACAACGGCTCCGGCGTCCCCGACGAGCTCGCCAGCCACATCTTCGAACGCGGCGTCTCCGGCCACGGC
Organism: Kutzneria sp. CA-103260; assembly: GCF_018263855.1. Lineage (GTDB taxonomy): Bacteria > Actinomycetota > Actinomycetes > Mycobacteriales > Pseudonocardiaceae > Kutzneria. Next base: position 9,699,601 of record NZ_CP073318.1, read on the forward strand.
TCTACCGGCGTCGGCCTCGCCCTCGCTCGGGCCCTCGTCGACGCCGACGGCGGCCGCATGCAGCTCGCCACCGCCCGCCCCGCCACCTTCGTGATCTTCCTGCCCGTCCCCAAATCCGACGACGTCCTCGCCGGCGTAGGCTGGCGCGCCGACCCCGGCCCCCGCTGACCCCGGCGAGTCCCGCTCTCCGTCACACCGAAATGCGGTTTCAGGCAGATCCGGCGACTTGAGCGGATTGGCCCGAAAGATGTTGTCGGATAGTCCGTTTAGCCTCATCTGGTGGCTGTCGCGCTCACCGCGTTCGTGGACGAGTCCTTCCAGGAGGACCCCGTCCGTGGCTTCTACGTGCTCGCCGCCGCCGTGTTCCCACCCGCCATCCACGACGAGGTGCGCGAGCTCATGCTGGAACTTCGCGGCGCCCGCAGGACGCACAAGCTGCACTGGAACGAGATGGATCCGAGGCAGCAAGAGGATTCGGCCAAGCGCCTGGCCTCGGTGGAGGGCTTCCACGTGGTCACGGTCGGCACGCCGGTTCCGCAGCGGCGTCAGGAACGGGCTCGCGCGGCGTGCCTGATCCGGCTGGTTGTCGAGCTGCACGGTCTGGGCGTCAGCCGACTGCTGATGGAGGCCCGGGAACGGGAACTCAATCGCCGTGATGTCCGGACGGTCACCGGCGCCCGGTACGCCCTGCCGGCGTCCGCCGACTTCCGGATCGAGCACGAGTTCGCCGCGAGGGAACCGTTGCTGTGGGCGGCGGACGTGGTAGCCGGTGCCGTGCGGAGCCACCGCCTTGGCGTGCAGGCACCGCGGACACTGCTGGAGGACTGCCTCTACGAGATCGCCATCGACACCGGCTGTGGAAATGCGTAGAGCCAGGCTCCCGGTCTGCCCCAGGTCACCTGGCTCTGCGTCTCGCCCGGCACCCGCGGCACCGGACTCCCACGAAGGAGATTACCACCCTTGACGCCGTCAGTCCTTGACGAGGCGGGGGCGGGCGTTGGCGTCGGGGAACACGAACTTCTTGAAGGCCCACCAGCGGAAGATCATGGCGAGCAGGGTGCCGACGATCTGGGCGCTGATGAAGTCGGCGACCTGGACGCCGAGCGGGCTGAGGTGGTTGTGGTCCAGCAGCAGGACGTAGCGGGAGACCCACAGCGGCACCGAGTTGAGGGCCACGCCGATGCCGCTGACCAGGAAGAACAGGGCGGCCTCGTGGGGGCGCTCGCGGCCGCCGCGGGTCCGGAAGGACCACTCCCGGTTCAGGATGTACGACACGATGGTCGCGATCAGGGTCGCGATGATCTTGGCGGTCACCGGGTGCGTCGCCAGCACGGTGGTCTTGAGCGCCAGGAAGATCACCGTGTCGATGACGAAGCACGTCCCGCCGACAACGGCGAACTTCACCAGCTCGCGGTGCTTGAGCGCGTACGACCGGAACGGCTCCGGCACCCGCCTGATGAGGTTCTCGCCTACGGACACTCCGCCGAGTGTAGGGACGAAAACCGCGGGTGTCCGCCCGACCGGGCTACGCGACCTGCGACGACTGCCCGTTCTCGTCGTCCTTGACGGCCCGCAGCCGGGCGACGCTGCCGGACCGCTCGGGCCGCACGTCGGCGGCCGGGAACACGAACTTCTTCAGCGCCCACCAGCGGAACACCATCGCGATCAGGGTGCCGATGATGGAGCCGAAGAAGAAGTCGGACAGCTCCTGCACGGGCATGCTGACCGCGGGCACCTGGAGCCCGAACAGGTAGCGCGACACCAGCGTCGGCAGCAGGTTGATGCCCACGCAGATGGCGCTGACCAGGAAGAACAGGGCCGCCTCGTGGTGTCCCTCACGGCCGCCGCGGGTCTGGAACGACCACTCACGGCTGAGCACGTAGGACACGATGGTGGCGACGACGATGCCGATCGCCTGGGCGGTGATCGGCTTGGTGTCGAGCACGGTCAGCTTGAGACCGAACCAGACCACGTTCGTGATCACGAAGGTGGTGCCGCCAACGACCGCGAAACGCACCAGTTCGCGGTGCTTGACGATGAACGCGCGCAGAGGCGCCGGGAAGAGCTTGAACACGAACCGCACAACGCTCGACACTCCGGCAGTCTACGGACAGCCGCCTGAGAGGGTTCATCCGGTCACCCTCAGTGCCCGAATTGACGTCGTTTGGGCTGGCTGTCGCTGAGCTGTCGGAATGAGAAGGGCAAGGGCCGCCACCCGACGCACTCCCCACTCAGCCATGCGGCGCTCGAAAAATCCAGCAGGGCGAGGCAGCGGCTACCCGGGGGCCGAGCCGCCCCGCCGGAGGCGGGGCCATTTAACAGAATGGCCACCGCGGGTCGAGCAGCGGCAGGCACAGCCCGCCGGGATCGCGGGGCCCAGGCGGCGGCGTGCTCGGCGACGGGCTCGTTGTCGATGGCGGCGGCGTGGTCGTGGTCTCGACCGGTGGCGGGGTAGTGGTGGTCTCGGGCGGCTTGGGGGTGGTCGTCCGCGCGGGCGGCGGCGTGGTCGTCGTCGGCGGAGCCGGCGTCTTCGATGTGGTGGTCGACGGGATCGTCGGCAGCGGGGTGGTGGTCGGTGTGGTCACCGGCACGCCCGGCAGCGGCAGCGGCGGCAGGTCGCCGCCGCTCGGGTCGCAGTCCAGCGGCACCTCGATCACCTTGTGGGCGCTGCCCAGCGAGGCGGCGATCGTCAGGGCGTCGTCGCGGTGGTGCCAGCGGAACACCCACACGCCGAACCGGACGGTCTGTCCCCGGTCCAGATCGAACTTGCAGTTGATCTGCTCGCCGTCCTGGTGGCACGACGGCGCGAGCGTGAACAGCCAGCCGTCGCGCGGCGCGTTCACGGTCACGGTGGCGGCGCCGGCGTGCGAGCTGCGGTTAGTCACCGAGACGTCGACCCTCGGCGTCCAGTAGTCGTGCCGCCACACCCGCGCGCTCAGGTCGAGGTCGTCGACCTGCTGCACCTGCACGTCGACGCTGGTCAGCTGGATGGCCATGCCGCCGCCGGCCATGATCGAGCCGGTGATCTGGCCGCCGGTGGCGTCCGGGCCGGCGCTCAGCTCGAACCGGAAGGTCACGGACTCGCCCGGGGCCAGTCCGACGCCGGTGGTGCAGCTGATCGTGCCGGTGCCGCCGGTGCAGCTGACGGTCTGCTTGCCGTCGGCGGCGAGCAGGTCCCGTTGGGCGAACGACTGCGAGCCGCCGGGCGCGGCGGTGACGCCGTTGGGCAGGTTCAACGCGGCGGTCACTGGCTCGGACGTGCCATTGCCGTTGTTGGTCACGGTCACCGGCAGCTCAACGGCCGGCCCGCCGGGCACGAGGCTGATCGGCTGGCCCGGCACCGAGGGGATCAGGTCCGCCTTCGGCGCGGGAGTCGTCGTGGTTGTCGTGCTCGGCGGCGGCGTGGCTGGGGGCGGCGACGAGGGAGTAGTGGTGCTGGGCGTCGGCGTCGGGGTGGTCTGAGTCTGAGACGGAGGGGACGTCGGCGAAGCGGGCGCCGTCGTGGCCGGGGGCGGCGGTGGCGGCGCGGCGGTAGCGGTGACGGGCTTGGTCTGCCCGGCGGTCAACGCGAGCGCGACGACCACGGCCAGAGCGGCCGCGGAGGCGCCGACGCCGATCATCTGCCGCGGCACGGAGCTCGCCGCGCCGGCCGCGCCACCTGCTGCGCCGGCGGCCGTGCCGGCAGCGACGACAGTCGCGGCCTTGGCCGTGGAGGCGCCGATGGTGGCGAGGTAGCCCGCAGCGCCGATGCCGAGCACCAGCGGGGCGACGACGGCACGCAGCGCGCCGTTCACGTCGGCGAGCTCGGCGGCCAGCGCCCGGCACCGCTCGCACTCGTCCAGGTGGGTCTCGACCTGAGCCGTCTCACGCTTCGACAGGCCGCCACGCGTCCACGCGCCCAGCCGGTCGACCGTGGCCCGGCACCGGTCGGCGGTGCTCTCCGCGAGGTGCACCTGGAGGTACGCCTGCCGCAGGCCCTCGCGGGCCCGGTACGCCAGCGCCGACACGCCGTTCGCGGTCAGACCCAGGATCGGTGCGACGTCCGCGGGGGACAGGCCCTCGATCTCGGTGTGCCACAGCACCGCCTGCCAGCGCTCGGGCAGCCGGGCGAACGCCTTCGCGGCAAGCGAGCGCTCCAGCCCGGACACGGCGGTGTCGCTGAACTGCACGCTGATGGCCTCGGGGCTGGCCACTTCGGTGACGTCCTCGGCCAGCTCCAGCTTGCGGTCCCGGCGCGTCTTGTCGTACGCGGTGTGCCGCAGCGCGGTCAGCAGGTAGGCGCGGAACGCCGAGTCCGGGCCGCGGCCGTCGCGCAGCGTGTCCAGCACCTTGGCGAACGCCTCCGCGACCAGGTCGTCCGCCTCGGCGGTGGACCTGGTCAGCTGGCGGGCCAGGTTGTACGCGGCGCCGACGTGCCGCTCGTACAGCGAGCCGTACGCGGCCGTGTTCCCGCCACGGACCGAGTCGATCAGCTCCGCGTCGCTGGGACCAGGCGCATCCAGAGGAGCTGTCGCCACAGGTCCCCCCTTCCATCCCTGCTGAGGGCACACAGTCTGACGGAACACCGTGCCCGACGTCACGCCGGCAACCAGTTCGGGTGAGCAGAACGGCGTCATACCCGTGTTCGCGCGCCGTCACATCATCGGGTCGAGAGGCGACCCGACTGGAGTAGAGAGGAGCGCGGCGAGTGGTTGCGCGCGATGCTGCCTCGTCACTGATCGGCCGAGGCGATCACCGTGACGCGCTGTGCACACTGCGGTCCCGGTGGCGCTCCGCGAGCCTGGCGTCCGGGTGGCCGTTCCCCAGCGACTGGGCGTTGGCCGAGGTCGACGAGGTGTGCGCGGCGGTGGTGACCGGGGCCGACCTGCTGCAGATGGCGCCGACGCTGGGCCGGGCCCGCGCGGCTGCCGGCGCCGGGCTGGACGAGACGCTGCTCGACCTCGCCGCGTTGCACGCCGTGCTCACATCCGAGGAGGCGCTGGTCTCCGCCGACCCCGACGCGACCCCGTCCAAGCTGATGCGGGCCACCGCGCTCGGCTGGGCCGACGCCGCCGCCGACCAGCTCGGCACGCGCGAGGCCGTCGACGCCATGACCGGCATGACCACCAGTTGCTATCTGCGCACCCGGCTTGGCGAGGTGTACCGCGACGAGGCCGCCGACGACCACGTGCTGTTCCTGGTCGGCCTCGACCTGTCCGCGGTCGAGGGCTGGACCCGCTCGGTGGCGATGGTGCTGGTGGCGCAGGTGCTGCGCGAGGTGTTCCCCGGCGGCGAGACCGTCTCGCTGATCGGCCCGTCCGTGGCCGGCGTGTTGGCTCGCCGTGACGGCCGGATGAACACTCGGCTGGCCAGAGTCCGCTGGTTACTCGCCCGCCGCCTGACCGTCGACCCCCATCTGCACGAGGTCGGCACGCCGACCGTGTGGCCCGAGATGTTGCCGGAGTGCCATCTCGAGGCCTGTGAGCTGCTCGCCCACCTGGGCGGCTGAGACCCCCGCGCGGCCGGGCGTCTGATCCCTGGCTGATCCCTGTCACGTCCGGCTGCGTGGCCCTGTTTCCCCAGCGCGAGGGATCCCTGTCCGGGATCCCTCGCGCTTTTCCGTGCCCGAAGGATTGTGTCACTGTGCTAGTGTCTTACATGAGTGACACAATTTGGGGCGAGGGGAATGCCACGTGGTCGAGTTCCGGGTGGACCGGGGCAGCGGCGTGCCGGCCTATCTCCAGCTGGCCCAGCAGGTGCGCGAGGCCCTGCGGCTGGGCTGGCTGACGCCGGGCGACCGGCTGCCGACGGTGCGCGAGGTGGTCGCCACCAGCGGGGTCAACCCGAACACCGTGCTGAAGGCCTACCGCGAGCTGGAGTTCGCCGGCTTGGTGGAGGCCCGGCAGGGGGCGGGCACGTTCGTGAAGGCGGGCCTGGGCACCGGCGACCGCGAAGCTCTCGGCCGGCTCTACGGCGAGCTGGTCGAGTGGCTGGCCAGCGCCCGGGCGGCGGGGCTGGAGAACGAGGACGTCTACGCCCTGCTGCGCACGGCCCTGGAAGGGGAGAAGGTCAATGACTGAGGGGATCGCGCTCGCCGTGCAGGGGCTCGGCAAGCGCTACGGCCGGAAAGCGGCGCTGCGCGACTGCTCGTTCGAGTTGCCGGCCGGTCGGGTGTCCGCACTCGTCGGTGTGAACGGCGCCGGCAAGACCACGCTGCTCAGCGTGCTCGCCGGCCTGTTGCCGCCGACCGAGGGGAGTGTGCGGCTGCCCGGCGCCGACAGCCGGATCGCGTTCGTGGCCCAGGACAAGCCGCTGTACCGGCACTTCAGCGTGCGGGACATGCTGACGCTGGGTTCGAAGCTGAACCGGGTCTGGGACCAGCGGCGCGCCCTGGACTGGCTGGCCCGCTTCGACGTCCCGCTGGACCGGGTCTGCGGCAAGCTGTCCAGCGGCCAGCAGGCGCAGGTGGCGTTCGCGGTGGCGATCGGCTCCCGGCCGTCGGCGCTGCTGCTGGACGAGCCGCTGGCCAACCTGGATCCGCTGGCCCGCCGTGAGGTCGTCAAGGAACTGCTGGCCGCGGTCGTGGACACCGACATGACCGTGCTGCTGTCCACCCACGTGGTGGCTGAGCTCGGCGGGGTCGCGGACCACCTGCTGCTGCTCGCCGACGGCCGGCTGGTGTTGTCCGGCGACGTGGACGAACTGCTGGCCGAGCACCGCAACTACGCCGGCCCACGCTCGGAGCAGCCGCCGGTGCCGGGCGAAGTGGTTCACGCGAGCCACGTCGGGAGCCAGTCCACGTTCCTGGTGCGCGCGGCGGAACCGGTGACCGAGCCGTGGACCACCCGTCCGGCCACACTGGAAGACCTGGTGCTGGCCACACTGGAGAACACGCGGACGGTGGCGGCGTGACCTGGCTGACCTGGCGCATCGAGCGGGCCTCGCTGCTCAGCGCGGCGGCACTGGTCGTCGTGTTCGCGTTGGTGGCACTGCTGCTCAACGCACACGACTCGTCCGACATGAACGCCGCGAGGACGCTGCTGGAGCTGGGCCCGCCTGCTTTCGCCACGGTGGTGGCGGTGTTCTTGGGTGCGCCGATGGTGGCCCGTGAATACGAGCAACGCACATATCTGCTGGTGTGGTCGCGGGAACGCCCGGCCACGCGCTGGCTCGCGGTCCGGGTCGGGCAGCTGCTGGTGCCGCTGGTGGTCCTGACCATCGGCGTGAACCTGGTCGCGAATCTGTTGCAGGCCAAGCTGGTGAGCGCTCTGTACCCGGTGCCCGCGGTCGGCCCGTTCGACTACGACCTGTGGCTGCCGCTTCAGCTGATGACCGTGATCTTCGGGTTCGGTCTGGGCGTGCTCGTCGGCGTGCTGGTGCGGAACTCCTTGCTGGCCACGGGAATCACGCTCGTCGGCTATGTGGTGCTGCGTTTCGTGCTCGCCGTTCTCGTTCGGCCGCACCTGGTTCCGCCGGTGCGGCTGCTCGACGATTCACCGTCACCGACGGGATCGATCGCGGCCGGCTCCGGCTACCTGGATCAGGCGGGCAACGTGTTGCCCATGCAGGAACTGCCGAGCGACTGCGTGAACAGCAGGGGACAATGTCCGGCCCTCGGTGTCGCGCACCGGTACCTCGACATTGAACCGGTGAACCGGATCCCGGACGTGCGGTTGTTGGAGCTCGGCATCTACGTCGCGCTCGCGGCGGCGGTGTTCGCCGCTGCATGGCTGCTGCTGCGCGGAAGGACGGCGTCCTGATGGTCTGGATCACGTGGCGGCAGCACCGGGCCGCGCTGGTGGGCGCGCTGGTGCTGACCGTTGTCCTCAGCGCCCTGCTGCTGTGGCTGTGGCAGGGCGTGGTCGAGGTGAACGCCGCCTGTTCCGTGCTCGACTGCTGGCTCGGTGCGGCCGGGGCCATGGGCGACCGGTTGGCCTTCTCGTACACCTCGCTCTACTTCGCCCAGCCGGCACTGGGCGGACTGATCGCGGTGTTCTGGGCGGCGCCGCTGCTGGCCCGGGAGTACGAGCAGCGCACCTACCTGCTGGCGTGGTCGCAGGACGTGACGCCGATGCGCTGGCTGGTCGGCAAGGTGGCGGTGCTCGGCGCGGCGGCCGTGGTGCTGTCGGCCGTGCTCGCCGTTGCCAGTTGGCAGCTGGTCCAGGCGATGAAGGCCAGCCCCGGCGGTACGTTCGCCATGAACGACTCCCGCGCCCTGGAGTTCTGGCCGCCGACCCAGGTCATGTACACGCTGTTCGGATTCGCGCTGGGCCTGGCCGTCGGGATGGCCACGCGGCGGATCCTCCCGGCGATGGGGATCACGCTGGTGGCGTTCGCCGCCGTCCGGGTCGCGATCGCCAGCACGGTCGTGCACTGGCTGGCGCCGGTGCGGACGACCGTGCCGGTCACCGCGAACTCGCCGGACCCCGACCAGGCGTACTACGGCGGTCTCTCCTATCTGGACAGCGCCAGTCAGCCGGTCCAGGTGCCGGCCGGCTGCTACGACGGGCCGTGTCTGACGCGGCACGGGGTGACCTCCGTGTCGGCGGTCTTCGAGACGGTCGAGCAGACGGCGACGTTCCAGTGGACGGAGGTGATCAGCTACGCGGTGCTGACCGCGGTGTGCGCCGGAGTGGCCTGGGCGTTGGTGCGGCGTGCGACCCGGTAAGCTGACCCAACCGTGGACTCTCGCACCGGTCTCCCCGTCGTCGGCATGGTGGGCGGCGGCCAGCTCGCCAGGATGACGCACCAAGCCGCGATACCGCTCGGCCAGGCGCTGCGTGTGCTCTCGGTCACAGCCGATGAGCCGGCGCCGCTGGTCACCCCGGACGTCATGCTCGGCCACCACACCGACCTGCGGGCGCTGCGCGATTTCGCCGCCGGCTGCGACGTGCTCACCTTCGACCACGAGCACGTGCCCACCGAGCACCTGCGCACCCTGGTCGCCGAGGGTGTGAAGGTGTTCCCGGGGCCCGAGGCGCTGGTGCACGCCCAGGACAAGCTGGTGATGCGCCGCAAGTTGGCCGAGCTGGAGCTGCCGATCCCGCCGTTCGCCGAGGTCCGGTCGGTCGGCGACGTGCTGGCCTTCGGCGGTGCGCACGGCTGGCCGTGTGTGCTCAAGGCGGCCCGCGGCGGCTACGACGGCCGGGGCGTGTGGATGCTGAACCAGCCGCAGAGCGCCCACAACGTGGTGCCGGAGTTGCTGGAGGCCGGCACGCCGCTGCTGGTGGAGCAGTGCGTGCCGATGCGCCGTGAGTTCGCCGCGCTGGTCGCCCGGTCTCCGTTCGGGCAGGGCGCGAGCTGGCCGCTGGTACAGACCGTGCAGGCCGACGGCATCTGCGTCGAGGTGCTCGCGCCCGCGCCGGACGTGCCGGTCGAGGAGTCCGAGGCCGCCCAGGAGCTGGCGCTCAAGGTCGCCGACGCGCTCGGCGTGGTCGGCGTGCTGGCCGTCGAGCTGTTCGACACCCGGGACGGCGTGATCGTCAACGAGCTGGCGATGCGCCCGCACAACTCCGGGCACTGGACCATCGAGGGCGCCCGGACCTCGCAGTTCGAGCAGCACCTGCGGGCCGTGCTCGACTACCCGCTGGGCGCTACCGACAACGTCGCCCCGGCCGCGGTGATGGCCAACGTGCTCGGTGCGGCCGCCGCCCCGAAGATGGGCGTGGACGAGCGGCTGCACCACCTGTTCGCGCGGTTCCGCGACGTGCACGTGCACCTGTACGGCAAGGCCGAGCGGCCGGGCCGCAAGGTCGGGCACGTGACCGTGCTCGGCGACGACATGACCGAGTGCCGGCGGCGGGCGACGCTGGCCGCCGGCTGGCTGGCCGAGGCCGAGTGGGCCGACGGGTACGACATCCACGGAGGTAAGTAGCGGTGGCGCTGGTTGGCGTGATCATGGGCAGCGACTCGGACTGGCCCGTCATGGAGGCGGCCACGCAGGCGCTGGCCGAGTTCGACGTGCCTTACGAGGTCAGCGTCGTGTCCGCGCACCGGACGCCGCAGCGCATGCTCGACTACGCCCGCGACGCCGCCGGCCGCGGCCTCCAGGTGATCATCGCCGGCGCCGGCGGGGCCGCCCACCTGCCGGGCATGGTGGCCTCGGCGACCGTGCTGCCGGTGATCGGCGTGCCGGTGCCGCTGAAGTACCTCGATGGGATGGATTCGCTGCTGTCCATCGTGCAGATGCCGGCCGGGGTGCCGGTGGCCACCGTGTCCGTGGGCGGGGCGCGCAACGCCGGGCTGCTCGCGGTGCGCATCCTGGCCGCCGCCGACCCCGCCCTGCAGGCCCGGATGGCCACCTTCCAGGCCGCCCTGGAGCAGCTCGTGCTGGAGAAGGACGACGCGCTGCGACGCAAGGCACAGGCGCAGCTAGGTGAATGACCGCTAACATGCACGTCAGCAACGTTGCTACTCGTTGGTAACAGGAGGCGTGCGGTGAACCCGGACTTCGGCACCTATCAGTTGGCCGAGGAGCACGAGGAGCTGCGACAGGCGATTCGGGCCCTGGCGGACAAGGAGATCGCGCCGTTCGCGGCCGAGGTCGACGACCAGGAGCGGTTCCCCCGCGAGGCGTTGGACGCGCTGGTCAAGTCCGGCTTCGCGGCCGTGCACGTGCCCGAGGAGTACGACGGGCAGGGGGCCGACTCGGTCGCCACCTGCATCGTCATCGAGGAGGTCGCGCGGGTCTGCGCCTCGTCCTCGCTGATCCCGGCCGTGAACAAGCTCGGCACCATGCCGATCATCCTGGCCGCCTCCGACGAGCTGAAGCGTCAGGTGCTGCCCTCGATCGCCAGCGGCGAGGCCATGGCCTCGTACGCGCTGAGCGAGCGCGAGGCCGGCAGCGACACCGCGTCCATGAAGACCCGGGCGCGGCTGGACGGCGACCACTGGGTGCTCAACGGCACCAAGTGCTGGATCACCAACGCCGGCGAGTCCAGCTGGTACACCGTGATGGCCGTGACCGACCCCGACGCCGCCAAGCCGTCCAACGGCATCTCGGCCTTCGTGGTGCACAAGGACGACCCGGGCTTCTCGGTGGGGACCAAGGAGCGCAAGCTCGGCATCAAGGGCTCGCCCACCCGGGAGATCTACTTCGAGGACTGCTCGATTCCGGCGGACCGGATCATCGGCGAGCCCGGCACCGGTCTCAAGACCGCGCTGCGGACCCTCGACCACACCCGGCCCACCATCGGCGCCCAGGCCGTGGGCATCGCGCAGGGCGCGCTTGAGGCCGCCATCGGGTACGTCAAGGAGCGCAAGCAGTTCGGCAAGGCCATCGCCGACTTCCAGGGCGTGCAGTTCATGCTGGCCGACATGGCCATGAAGATCGAGGCCGCCCGGCACATGGTCTACGTCGCCGCGGCCAAGGCCGAGCGGGGTGAGCCCAACATCGGCTTCATCACCGCCGCCGCCAAGTGCTACGCCTCCGACGTCGCGATGGAGGTCACCACCGACGCCGTGCAGCTGTTCGGTGGCGCCGGCTACACCCGTGACTTCCCGGTCGAGCGCATGATGCGCGACGCCAAGATCACCCAGATCTACGAGGGCACCAACCAGATCCAGCGCGTCGTTATGTCCCGCGCCCTGCTGCGCGGCTGACCCCGACCCATCAGACGTGGCGCCCGCCCCGGTCCCGGACGACCGAGGCGGGCGTCGCTTCACGGCACCTCGCAGCAGAGTCTCGCAAATGATACTCTCACTGGTGAAACTATCATCCATGAGAGCCTTGGTGGCGCAGTGGACGGGTTCGTCGGCCGGGATCGAGAGCTGAAGCAGCTCGACCGCATGTTGCGTCGGACGGCCGATGGAGGTCGCGCGGGGCGTCCCGGGCGAGCGGTGCTGATGCGTGGCCGGCGACGGGTCGGCAAGTCGCGGCTCGCCGAGGAATTCATCGACCGGGCCCACGTGCCGTCCCTGTTCTTCACCGCCTCGGCGCAGCCATCGGTCGACATCGATCTGGAGTTGTTCGCGGCCGCCGGTGCGGCGTCGGATCTGCCGGGTGCGGCGGTCTTCGACGCCCAGGCGCCACGGACGTGGGAAGCGGCGCTGCGGTTGCTTGCCAGTGCTCTGCCCGATGATCGACCGAGCGTGGTCGTGCTTGACGAGATGCCGTACCTCATCGCGACCGACCCGGGCTTTGAGGGAACGCTGCAGAAGTTGTTCGACCGGGAGCTGTCCCGGTACCCGGTTCTGTTGCTGTGCATCGGCTCGGATCTGGCGATGATGGAGGCGCTCAACGATTATGGGCGTCCGTTCCACCAGCGCGCCACCGAGATGGTGGTGCCGCCGCTCAGTCCGGCCGACGTCGCGACGATGCTGGAGCTTCCCGCCGCGGAGGCGTTCGACGCCTACCTTGTGTCGGGCGGCCTCCCGCTGGTGCTCGACGAGTGGCCGCGTGGCGGGTCGGTGTGGGACTACCTCACCGAGACGGTGGGCGATCCGACGTCCGCTTTGCTCGTCAGCGGTGAGCGGTCGCTGGCCGCGGAGTTCCCGTCCGAGGCCAATGCGCGTCGCGTGCTCGCCGCGATTGGTTCGGGCGAACGGACCTTCACGCTGATCGCACGTGCGTCCGGCGACATGCCAAGGGCCACGCTGGCGCGTGCGTTGCAGCTGCTGGCCTCGAAACGGATGGTCGACGCCGCCACGCCACTGTCGACGCATGCGTCGAAGGAGACTCGATACACCGTCGTCGATCCCTATCTGCGTTTCTGGCTGGCGTTTCTCGGCCCGCACCTGCCGGAGATCGAGCGCGGCCGGGGTGACCTCGTCCTGGCGCGTGTCCAGAAGTCGTGGACGTCGTGGCGGGGTCGGGCGATCGAGCCTGTCGTGCGGGAGAGCCTACGGCGAACCGTGGGCGGCCCGTTGCCGGAGGACACCGCCGTGATCGGCGGATACTGGACGCGCACCAATGACCCGGAGATCGACATCGTGGGCGCGGACCGGGGGCCGGTCGCGAAGCGAATCACCTTCGTCGGCTCCGTCAAGTGGTTGGAGAACCGGCCTTTCGACGACCACGACCTGGCCAAGCTGGTCGTGCACCGCTCCCAGTTGCCCGGCGCGGACGACGGCACGCCCTTGCTCGCGGTCGCCCGAAGCGGTGGCGGGGGCGGCCCGGTGACGGTCATGACCCCGGACGACCTCCTCGCCGCTTGGTGAACGGCCCTGCGAGATGTTGGGCGTTGACTCAGGGTGTCCTCCAAGGTTCATCAGAGTCATCCGCTGAACGTTGCAAGGGGACTGACGGCGCTGGTGCCATGGCTGCGAGGGATCGTCACCAACTCGTAGGGAGTCCACTGTGGAACACGGGCGCAACATCGCCGGCTTGCTGGCCCGCGTTGTCGTCGGCGTGATCATGGTCATGCACGGCTGGCAGAAGTTCTTCGAGTACGGCATCGGCGGCGCGACGGCGAGCTTCGCGCAGATGGGCGTGCCGCTGCCGGGCGTGTCGGCGGTGTTCGCGGCGGCGGTGGAGCTGTTCGGCGGCGCGGCCCTGATCCTGGGCATCGGCCTGCCGATCGTGGGCGTGCTGATGGCGATCGACATGGCCGGCGCGTTCGTGTTCGCCAAGCTGGGCGAGCCGCTGATCGCCCCGACCGGTGGGCAGTTGGAGCTGGCCCTGCTGGCGGGTGGCCTGCTGGCCGGGTTCGCCGGCGGCGCCTACAGCCTGGACCGGATTCTGTTCCGTGCCAAGGAGAAGAGTGCGGCACCGCAGGCGGTCACGGCCTGAGCAGCTCCACCGTGGTGCGCTCGGACTCACGGCGCTTGGGCAGGGCGGCGACATCGACGTTGCTGCACTGCACCAGGGAAGCACCGGCCGACAACACCGACAGCAGACCGTCGGTGAGACCGTCCGAAGTAGACCAGTCCAGAGTGGACAGAACACGGTCTCCTGCGCCGATGTTCAGAGCTGAAGCCCGGGTGGCGGCCAGGGAGATCAGGTCGTCCACAGTGAAGCCGTGGAAGGCCGGGGCGTCGCCGGGAACCTGGTCGTAGGCGATGAAGTCGTCGCCGAAGATGCGGGACTCGACGAGGTAGTCGAGCCCACCGTCAGGGGCCTCGCCGGAAAGCCCACGCCCCAACGGGTCCAGCGCCACGACGGCGACGGACTCAGCGCCGGGGGCGGAGCCGTCGGGGCCGATGAAGGCGACCGTGGCGCCGGCGGGATCGGCGACGACGTGGGCCCCACACCACCAGGCCCCGAGCAACACGCCGACGGTCTGCCAATGTGACGGCAGGGCAACGGAAACGGGGCTGCCGACCTCGACGTCGAGCTCGTCCCGCAGCCAGTTGGCCGTCTTGGCGGCCCAGTTGGCCACGGTGGCCCGGGACAGTTCGATCCGGCTGCCCAGCACGTCGTCGTAATGCGTGATCAGCGGCGTGGCCGGGGCGGAGAGCAGCGGGGCGAACAGGCGGGCGGTGACGCTCATAGGGCCGAGCTTAATTGACACAGTATGCCTAGTTGACGCAGCGGGTCCCGTTGATGGTGATCGGGTCTGAGGCAGGGGCGGCGGCGTTCAGCCGCAGCGGGCCGCCCGAGGTGAAGCCGGACGGCGAGGCCAACCCGGCGACGAACCTCTTCACGGCCGCCGGATCGACCACCACGATGCTCTGCCCGCGGTCGTTGCGGCCGTTGGGGTTGACCACGGGAATGGTGACGAACTCGACGTTGCCGCCGGTCAGGCTCTGCGCCTGCTGCACGAAGCCCAGCACGTCCCAGCCCTGGTCGATCACCACGGACTTCTGCACGGCGACGGTCAGCGCGGACAGCCGGTCGGGGTCGAGCAGCGTGCCGGCGGACAGCACCTTCTTGGCCGCGGAGGCCAGGAACGTCTGCTGCCGGACGATCCGGTCCAGGTCGCCGTGCGGCAGGTTGTCCCGCTGCCGCACGAACGACAGCGCGTTGCCGCCGGAGACGGTCTGCGGGCCGGCCGGGAAGTTTGCCCCGGAGTTGGCATCGCTGGTCGCGTGCAGCAGGCACACGGGCACGCCGCCGATGGCCTTGCTGAGCAGGTAGAACCCGTACAGGCTGACCTCGGCGTAGTGGTCGACGGTCAGCCCGGTCAGGGATTGCACGCTCGACACCAGGGCCTGCCGGCCGGCGGCGTCGGAATCCCGTTCGACCTGGGCGCTGTCATGCTCGCCGGCGGCCCGCAACCGTTGCGCCGTAAGGTACTTCACCGCGCCGTAGGCGGCGTTGATCTTGTCGGTGCGAAAGCCGGGGATCGGCACCTCGGTGTCCCGGGGGATCGACACCGCGTAGCTCTTGCCCCCGTTCCTGGGAATCCGCAACAGGATCAGGGTGTCGGTGCTGAAGCCGTCGTTGGCCTCGGTGCGCAGCTGGCGCAGGATCGAGGCCGGCAGCGGATTGCCGTTCAGATCGGTCCGCCGGTCGTCGCCGACGAGCAGGATGTCGGTGGCCCCGTCGTCCTTGGGCGGCGCGTCGGTCGCGGTGGCCACCTGGGACAGCACCGGTGTGGTGGTCATGCCCTGCTGCACCTGGTCGTGCGCGTTGTGGGCGACGGCGGTCGCGGCGATCACCACGGATGAAGCCAACGCGACAACCGTGCGACCGCACACGAGTGCGATTCTGCGTCCACGGCTGCCCATCTGGTCAGCCTAATTGACGCAGGGCACGCCTCCGGCCGTTATGGACGCACTCGTCGGCGTCGTCGTGGGGATCACGTACCGCGGAGCCATGCGGAAACCCTGCGCGCCCGGCCCGCTGTAGTCCTGGCCCAGATACACCCGGACGTGTCCGGCCGGCACCGCCGCGTCGGGCTCGGTGACGACCTTGCCGCCGAGCGCGCCCGCGACCTTGTCGGCCTGGGCCGACGCCCCCGAGCCGTAGTGCACGGCCGTCGTGGGCTGGGTGGCGATGGTCAGGCTCTCGCCGCGCACGAACCCGTCGTTGACGAGCTCGTCCAGGACGGAGGCGCCGAGATTGGGCGCACCCGAACCGTCCCGCATGTCCACGGTGATCCGGTCATTGCCGGGAGTTGTCGCGCCGGTGGTGGTGGTCGGGCCGGTGGTGGACTTCGCCGGGCCGATCAGGCCGGTCACGAAGGCATGCACCGAGTCCGGGTCGACCAGGGTGACCGACTGCCCTTCGGACGACATCACGTTCTGGCCGGTGGGAATGGTCTCGAAGTGCACGCTGCCGGCGGCGATGCCCTGCATCTGCTGCATGAACGTCAACAGGTCCCAGCCGGAGCTGATCACCACCGACTTCTTGACCGCGTCGATCAGCGCGTTCAGCTTGGTCGGGCTGGCCAGCGTGTCGGCCGACAGCACCTGCTGCGCCATGCCGGCCAGGAACGCCTGCTGCCGCACGATCCGGTCCAGGTCGCCGCGCGGCAGGTCGTAGCGCTGCCGGACGAAGGCCAGCGCCTGCGCGCCGCTGATCACCTGCTGCCCGGCCGGCAGGTTGATGCCCGATTTGGACTCCTTGGCCGGCTGGTTCAGGCACACGGTCACGCCGCCGACGGCCTGGCTGATCTCGTAGAAACTGGCCAGGTTGACCTCGGCGTAGCGGTTGATCGTGATCGCCCCGCCGGTCAGGTTCTCGATGGTCTTGATCAGGTTCTTCCGGCCGGCGACGGCGGCCTGCTGCTCCAGGTCCGTGCCCTTCACACCCTGCGCCGACAGCGTGGAGTACGCGTCGTTGCGGGCGTAGGCGTACGCGGAGTTGAGCTTGTGCTTGCCGTAGCCGCCGGCGATCTGCACGTACGAGTCGCGGGGGAAGGAGATCGCCACCGCGCTGCGGCCGTCGGCCGGGATGTGCAGCAGGATCATGGTGTCGGTGTTCAGCTCGCCGTCGTTGGAACCGGCGTGCAGCTGGTCGAGCACGGCCTGTGGCAGCTGGTTGCCCTGGGCGTCGGTACGGCTGTCCAGGCCGACGACGAGGATGTCCTGGGGACCGTCCAGGCCGGGCACCGGTGCGGTGGTCGTGGTGGCGCCGGCGGCGGGCTGGTGGGTCTCGATCACGTCGGTGGTGGTGATCCCGTTGCGGACCTTGTTCAGCTCGACCCAGCCGTAGCCACTGGCCGCGAGGACCGCCGCGGACAGCAGCGCGGCGAGCGTCCGACCGGTGACCGTGCCGGCCACTGCCGCCCGTGATCTGCCCGCCGGCTCACGCATCGCGACCCTCCCCAACGCCGTAGATCGACATTAGCCCGACCTGCGTCGGCTCGCCGTGAACCGCCCACGGTCGGGTGGATGTGTCACAGATGCAAAGAATCTCAGTCGCTGAGATGTACCTAGTAATGGCCCTCGAACGGCCCCTTGTACTGTGGTCGGCATGCGAATCCTGGTCACAGGCGGGGCCGGCTTCATCGGGTCCAACTACGTGCGCAAGGTGCTCGGCGGTCACTACCCGGCCTACGCCGACGCCGAGGTCGTCGTGCTGGACAAGCTGACCTACGCCGGCAACGAGGCGAACCTCGCCCCGGTCGCCGACAGCCCGCGACTGCGCTTCGTCCGCGGCGACATCTGCGACGCCGAGCTGGTCGGCAAGCTCATGGCCGGCACCGACCTGGTCGTGCACTTCGCCGCCGAGTCCCACGTCGACCGCTCGATCCTGGGTTCGGCCGACTTCGTGCTGACCAACGTGCTGGGGACACAGACGCTGCTGCAGGGCGCGCTGGAGGCCGGCGTCGGCAAGTTCGTGCACATCTCCACCGACGAGGTCTACGGCACCATCGACGAGGGCTCCTGGCCCGAGACCTTCCCGCTGGAGCCGAACTCGCCGTACTCGGCGGCCAAGGCCGGCTCGGACCTGATCGCCCGTTCCTACTTCCGCACGCACGGCCTGCCGGTGTGCATCACGCGCTGCTCCAACAACTACGGGACCTACCACTTCCCCGAGAAGGTCATCCCGCTGTTCGTCACCAACCTGATCGACGGCAAGAAGGTGCCGCTGTACGGGGACGGCCTCAACGTGCGTGACTGGCTGCACGTCGACGACCACTGCCGCGGCATCCAGCTGGTCGCCGAGAAGGGGCGGGCGGGCGAGATCTACAACATCGGCGGCGGCACCGAGCTCACCAACAAGGAGCTCACCGAGAAGCTGCTCGAGGCCACCGGCCGCGACTGGAGCTACGTGGAGAAGGTCGCCGACCGCAAGGGCCACGACCGCCGCTACTCGGTGGACATCACCAAGATCTCCACCGAGCTGGGCTACGCCCCGCAGGTGCCGTTCGAGCAGGGCCTGGCCGACACCGTGGCCTGGTACAAGGAGAACCGCGACTGGTGGGAGCCGCTCAAGGCCCGCGCCGCCCTGTCGGCCGGCTGATCCGGTGACCCGTCTCGCACTGCTGGTGCCCGGCGGCCGCGGTCAGCTGGGCAGTGACCTCGCCGCGCTGGCCGACCAGGTCGGGCTGCTGCACGCCCCCGGCTCGGCCGAGCTCGACGTGACCGACGTCGGCGCGGTCGACGACGCCGTGTCGTCCTTCGCCCTCGCGGCGCTGGACGCCGGCCTGCGGCCGGTGCTGGTCAACGCCTCCGCGCACACCGCCGTGGACGCCGCCGAGAGCGAGCCCGACCGGGCGTTCGCGATCAACGCCACCGGGGCCGGGCAGCTGGCCAAGGCTGCGGTGGCCAACGGCGTGCCGATGCTGCACGTGTCCACCGACTACGTCTTCCCCGGCGACGGCACGCGGCCCTACGAGCCGAGTGACCCGACCGGGCCGAAGTCGGTGTACGGCAAGAGCAAGCTGGCCGGCGAGCAGGAAGTGCTGGGCGCCGGCGAGCAGACGTGGGTGATCCGTACGGCGTGGGTGTACGGCGCGACCGGCGGCAACTTCGTCAAGACCATGGCCAAGCTGGAAGGACAGCGGGAGACCCTGTCCGTGGTCGACGACCAGCGCGGCTCGCCGACCTGGTCGGCCGACCTCGCCGCCGGGCTGCTGGAGCTGGCCGGGGCCGTCGTCGGCGACACCCCGCCGGCGCAGCGGGTGCTGCACGGCACCAACGCCGGGGAGACCACTTGGTACGGCTTCACCCGGGCCATCTTCGAGGAGCTCGGTGCGGACCCGGACCGGCTGCAGCCGTGCACCACGGCCGACTTCCCGCGGCCCGCACCGCGGCCGGCGTACTCCGTGCTGTCCGGTGCGGCCTGGGCCGAGGCCGGCCTGACCCCGCTCCGCCCGTGGCGAGAGGCCCTGTCAGCGGCTTTCGCCACCGTAGGCCCCCAGCTCCGCCCCTGATTTGATGTTTGGAAAGGACCATTCCTGACATTGAACGTTAGGAATGGTCCTTTCACAACGTTCTGGAGTTGCTCAGGCGCGGGCCTTGTGGTAGGCGTCGAGGGTGCGTTCGGCGCAGTTGCGCCAGGTGAAGGCTGAGGCGTGGGCGCGGCGGGCGGCGAAGACGTCGGGGGTCGGCGGGTCCTCCAGGGCGGAGACCAGCGCCGCGCCAAGGGCTTCCGCGTCGCCCACCGGCACCAGGTGGGCCAGGTCGCCGGCGACCTCGCGCAGCGCCGGCACGTCGGAGCAGACCACGGGCACGTTGCAGGCCAAGGCTTCCAGCACCGGCAGCCCGAATCCCTCGTCCCGGGACGGCAGCACCAGCGCCGCCGCGCCGGCCACGACGCTGCGAAGGTCCACATCGGACAGATAGCCGGCGGTGCGCACCCGGTCGCCGTCGGCCCGATGCCCCGGCCCGACCAGCAGCAGCGGCGGCAGCGACGGTGTGGCGGCGTGCGCCGCCAGCAGGGTCGGCAGGCCCTTGCGGGGACCGTCGGCGCCGACGAAGAGCAGGTACTCGGACGGCAGATTCAACCGTGCGGCAAGGGAATCGCCGGGCGGCCGGGCGGCGAACCAAGCCGGGTCGACGCCGAGTGGCGTGACCACGATCCGGTTGGCCGGCACGCCGAGGCGCTCGGTGACGACGTTCGCCACGGCCTGCGTCGGCGTGCACACGACGGCCGCCCGCCGGGCGCACTTCCGCACCAGCTCGGGAAGTTCCCGGTCGCTGGGCGGCAACTCGCCGACGGCGTCGAGGAAGTCCAGATCGTGCACGGTCATCACGCCGCCGGCGAACAGGGCCGGCGGCAGTACGAAGTTGGTGCCGTGCACCACGTCCGCGAGCCCGGCGTAGATCTCCACCGGCGGGAACGAGGACTTGAGCCAGGACTTGCGCAGCAGCCGGGCCGGCACGGGCATGCCCCGGGCCCGAACCCCATGCGGCAGCGCGGAACGCAGCCCGCGCCAGCCGCGGAACGTGTACGCCACGGCGCGCACGTCCACCTCGTCCGGCATGGAGGCCAGCTCCTCGGCCAGCGCCGCGGTGTAGCGGCCGATACCCGTGCGCTGCCCGAGCAGCGGCGTGCCGTCCAGCAGCACCTTGAGCCGGTCAGCCACGCGGCGGCCCCATGGTCAGCCGCTTCACCCGGCCGGCCGCCCGTCTGACCAGCTCGGTGGGTCCACCGGCGTCGAGGTACTCCCGCACCAGCCCCAGGTCCCGGCGCAGCGTGCCGACCGTGCCCAGCGGCTCCTGCCGCACCAGCGGGCCGGCCGAGACCAGCCGATCGGCCGCCGGGCGCGGCGAGCGGCAGAACTCCACCAGCGGCGCCAGCACGACGTCCCACGTGAACCGCTCCCGCACCACCGCAATCCGCTCCCGACACCCGTCCGCGAAATCCTGGTCGAAGAGCACACGTTCCAACGCCTCGGACAGTTCACCGGGGTCCTCCGGCGACACCACGACGCCCAGCCGCTCCCGCCGGATCAGGTCGGCGAACGAGTCGCCGTCGGTGGTCACGATCGGCAGCCCGGCCCACAGGTAGTCCAGCACGCGGGTGCGGAACGCGAACGTGGTCTCCACGTGCTCGAAGTGCGTGGTCACGCCGCAGTCGCCGTCCAGCAGCCAGTTCTGCCGGTCGGCGTAGGGCACCCACTGCTCGTTGAAGAACACGTGCGTGCCGGCCAGGCCGAGCCGGGCGGCGAGGCTGCGGGTGCGGCCGGCGATGCCCATGTCGGGCACCTCCGGGTTGGGGTGGCGCATGCCCATGAAGAACAGCCGCACGTTGTCGTGCCGGGCCCGCAGCTTGTCCACGGCGTGCACCAGGGTCAGCGGGTCGAACCAGTTGTAGACGCCGCCGCCCCAGACGATCACCTTGTCCTGCGCGGAGATGCCGTCCACCACGCCCTTGATCGCCGGGGCGGTGCGTTGCGCGGGCTTGGCCGGCAGGCCGAACGGGACCTCGGCGATCAGTGAGCGCGTGGTCGGGTCGGCGTCGTAGACCTGCGGGGTGAGCCGGCCCAGCGCGGCCAGGTGGCCCAGCCAGAAGTGCCGCTGCCGGTCGGAGGCGCACAGGAAGAAGTCGCCCCGCTCCAGCTGGTTGTTGAGCACGGTGGTGACGCCGGCGACGTCCTTGAGCCGCTTCTCGTCGTTGCCGCCCTTGGCCTGCTCCAACAGCTCCAGGTGCATCGGGTCGTAGACGTCGCAGACCACGATCTTGGTCGACCGCGGGTTCTTCAGGCTCTGCACCATCTCCAGCACGTGCCCCTGCAGCACGATCACGTCGGCCCAGTCGACGTGGTCGAGCAGGCCGCGGACCGTCGACTGGGCGACCGGGAAGGCCGCCGCCGGCGGATCGCAGCGCTTGTTCACGGAGACCAGCCGCACGTCGTGCTCGCCGGCCAGGGTCTCGGCCATGTGCCAGGCCCGGATGGCCGGGCCGGCCATCTGCTCGGACAGCGCGTCGCCGGTGATCACCAGGACCCGCCGCGGCCGGCCGAACGGCTCCGTCAGGCCGAACGCGTCGACCAGCGCCTCGTGCGCGGCCAGGTAGCGGGGCAGCGGGTAAGCCGGCTCCATTGCCTTGCGCATCAACGGAACCAGGTCGGCGTCGGTGCGCACCCGGGCCGCCTGCTCGGTTTTACGGGACTCGGCCAGCGACGGCAGCAGCTCGACGAACTGGTCGATGGCCAGCAGGCCGGCCAGCGTTTCCCGAGGCACGGCAACGGGTTTCGCGTCCTCGGCCCGGTCGGCCGGCCGCTTGGTGATCTCCAGCTGGGTGGCGTCGATCTCGCCGCGGGCGGTGGCCCGGCGGACCGCCAGCGCCATCGCGGCCGGCATCGCCTTGGCCAGCGTCTCGTCGGAGAGATTCTTGTACATCGCGGCGAGCGCGTTGCGCTCCAACAGGAAGTGCTCGCGCGAGGAGTCCACGTCGGACATCGACGCGTGGTGGCGGTGGTAGGCCAGCGACCGCGGCTCGTAGCGCACCCGCCAGCCGCGCAGGTTCAGCCGCCAGCCCAGGTCCACGTCCTCGTAGAACATGAAGAAGCGCTCGTCGAAGCCGCCGAGCGCGCGGAACAGGTCGGCCCGCACGAACAGCGCCGAGCCGGTGCCGAACAGCACGTCCCGGGCCACCTCGTGGCTGCCGTCGTCGGGCTGGCCGGCGTGCCGCTTGTAGCCCATGCCGAACCAGGTCAGGCCGCCGTCCACGAAGTCGATCAGCTTGCCGTCCCAGTCCAGCACCTTGCTGGCCACCGCGCCCACGGTCGGCTGCGCCCGCAGCGTCTCGACAGCGGCGGCGACCCAGTCGGCGTGCGGCCGGGCGTCGTTGTTGAGGAAGGCCAGCACCTCGCCGGTCGCGTGCCGCACGCCCAGGTTGCAGCCGCCGGCGAAACCCAGGTTGTCGGGGGCCTCGACGAAGGTCACGCCCGGCTCGGCCCGCAGCCGCTCGGCGCTGCCGTCGCCGGAGTTGTTGTCGACGCAGACCAGCTGCAGCCGTTCCGGTGGGTAGTCCAGCTCTGTGCGCAGCGCGTGCAGGCAGGTCAGGGTGTCCTCGAGGCCGCGGTAGTTGACGACGACAACCGACACCGAGGGCTGGGTTACCCCCTCCGACACGCTGGTCTCCCTCCGTACGTGAAGGCCACAAGCCTGCCTTACGGACCTGTGCGCGCCGAGATCAGGGTAAACCCCGATTGCCCCTCATGCTTGCCCAAGCTACATTTTGCTCAGTCGAGCAAAAAGCGGCTCGATCAAGCAAAGGAGAGGTCATGACCAGGGTGATCAACCTGCTGTACGTCAATCTGGGACTCGCGCTGCTGCAGGCGGCCCTGACCTTCGTCTTCTACGGATCGTTGGTCGCCTACCAGGCGCACGGCAGCGCGGCGGCCTACAGCGTGTTCGAGAACACAACCTGGATCCGGCCGGTGGCCGTGTCGCTGGTCTCGCTCATCTACGTGGGCATCGCCCGGAAGCTGCGCTCCGGCAGCCGCGCCACCTACATTCGCGTGGTGGTCATCTCGGTGATCGGTTCGCTCGGCCTGGCCTGGGCCATCAGCCTCGGCCAGTTCCCGGTCTGGATGGAGATCCTGATGGGCGCGCAGGCGCTGGTGCTGGTCGGCCTGTTCATCTCGGCCATGCAGCCGTCGGTGCGGGCTCAGATCGGCAAGAAGGCGGCGGCGTGAACCGCCGGCAGCTGCTCGGCCTGGCCGCGGGCGTGACCGCCGCGGCCGGCGCCGGCATCGTGGCCTCGCCATCGGCTTCGGCCGCGACGAGTCACCGGGAGCCGCCGCTGCTGATCGTGCACGGCTCGCACGGCAGCGGCGGCGCCTACCTCCAGCTGGTGAACGAGCTGATACAGCGTGGCCGCACCGCGATGGCGGTGGACTTACCCGGTCACGGCGCGGAGGGCTTCTTCCCGACCTGGTTCCAGGCCCCGCAGGACCTGTCCGCGATGACTGCCGAGGTGTCGCCCATTGCCGGCATCTCGTTGCAGGACAACGTGAACCGCGTGGTGTCGGTGCTGCGGCGGATCGGGCCGGCGATCCTCGTCGGGCACAGCCTCGGCGGCGCGACCGTCAGCGCGGTCTGCAACGCGGCCCCACAACTGGTGCGGCGCGCGGTGTATGTGTCCGGCTACTGCTGCACGGTGCTCAAGACGGTGAAGGATGCCTTCGAGAGCAAGGAAAACGCCGACAGCCTGATGCTGAAGTTCCCGCCCACCGCGGACGGCGCGGTGGTGCTGGCCAACCGGTTCAACTGGCGTACCAACGACCCGGATGTGTTGGCGCTGCTGCGTGAGGCGTACCTGGCCGACGGCACGGACGCGCAGCTGCGGGCGGCGATCGGCGGGTTGCAGCCGGACGAGCCGTACGGGGTGAGCCTGTCCGACTGCTCGCTGCAGCCGGCGACCGGCGGCCGGGTGCCGCGCACCTACGTGCGGTTCACGCAGGACCGTGCGATCCCGTTGGCGTTGCAGAACAGGATGATCAGCGACGCCGGCCGGTTCGACGTGCACGACGTGGTGGCGTCCCACTTCGGCGTGATGACCAAGGCCGCGGAAGTGGCGGCGATCCTGGACTCGCTGCGCTAGCGACCGGCCCAGGTGCGCCACAACTCGCGCCGACGAACTCGGGCCGTGGCCGAGATCCGGGCCCGGGCGACGAGCGAGGCGGGCAGTCGCCACGCCACATCGGCCAGCACCGCCAACCGCAGCGGCATCCGGAAGTTCGCCCCCGGCGCGGGCTTCCGGAACGGCAGCACGGCTGTGATCGCGACGAACCGGGCCAGCTGTTCGAGCACCACCAGCAGCGGCGCGCAGCGCACGAGCATCAGCAGCCGGTTGCGCTCGTTCCAGTGGTGGAACTTCGACGACCCGAGCCGGCTGCTCGCCCCGTGCCGGTGCACCACCCGCGCCGGCACGGAGATCACCCGCCAACCGCGCAGCCGCAGCCGCCACGACGTGTCGGTGTCCTCGTAGTAGCAGAAGAACCCGGCCGGCACGCCGCCGACCGACCGCAGCGCCGCCGTGCGCATCAACACCGCGCCGCCGCAGAAGCCGAACACCTCGCGCCCAGCCAACGCCGTGTCCGCGCCGTGCCCGTCGGCCGTCAACCGCACGCCGACCGACTGCACGGAGCCATCCGGCAGCTCCAACGACGACGTCACCGCCGCCACGTCACCGTGGCTGTCCAACGCGTCCTCCAGCGTGGCGATCCACGACGGGTTCGGCGCGGCGTCGTCGTTGAGCCAGGCCACGAACTCCGTGTCGACGCGTGGCAGCGCCGCCGCCAACGCGCCCGCGTAGCCGCGATTGCGCGGCAGCCGGAGCACATCGTGGCCGGCGAGCAGTTCGGCGGTGCCGTCGTCGGAGGCGTTGTCCACAACCAGCACCCGCGACGCGCGGTCCTGCGCGGCCAGGGCGTCCAGGCACTCGCGGATGTGCGCCCGGCCGCGCCAGGTCACCACCACGACGGTCGAACGGGCTTCAGCCACGGCCGCAGACGGTACATGTCACCCTTGGGCGTGCCCGAACTCGTGGTGCTGACCGATCAGCTGCTCGCCCCCGTGCCCGGTGGCACCGGCCGCTACACCAGGGAACTCACCGCCGCGCTGGCCGCGACCGCACCGGCCGGCTGGACTGTCACGGGCGTCGTGGCGCGGTGTGCGGACCCGAGCCCGGCGCAGATCGACGGCGTGGAGGGACCGCGCATGCTGCCGGTGCCACGACCGGTTCTGGCCCGACTGTGGCAGCGAGGTGTGCCGCTGTGGCCCGGCGGCGACGCCGTGCACGCGCCAACGCCGCTTTCGCCGACCGTGGTCAAGCGCGGACGCACACTCGTCGCCACGGTCCATGACGCGGTGCCGTGGACGCACCCGGAGACGCTCACGCCGCACGGCGCGCAATGGCATCGCACGATGGTGTCCAGGCTCATGCGCAGGGCTGGCGGGATCGTGGTGCCGACCGAGACCGTCGCGAAGGAGCTCGCCGAGCATGTCGCCGGCTCCGCCCCGGTGCGTGTGGTCGGTCACGGTGTGCCGGCGGCGCTGACCGTGGAGCCGTCCGATGCCGACTCCGTGGCCCGGCGCCTGGAGCTGCCGCCGCGGTACGTGCTCGCGGTTGGCACGCTTGAGCCACGCAAGGGCATCGACGTGCTGATCGCTGCCATGGACCGGCCCGAAGCGCCCCACCTGCCTGTCCTGCTGGTCGGTGCGACCGGTTGGGGCCAGGTCGACGTGTCCTCCGAACGGGTGAGATCTCTGGGGTCGCTGACCGACGCCGAGCTGGCTGTCGTCCTCCATCGGGCGACCCTGCTGGCGCTCCCGAGCCGGGCCGAGGGCTTCGGTCTGCCCCTGCTGGAGGCCATGGCGGCGGGCGTGCCGGTGGTCCACTCGGATGCGCCGGCCCTGGTCGAGGTGGCCGGCGGCGCCGGTTTCAGCAGCCGCCGGGGCGACCCGAAATCGCTGGTCGCGGCATTGCGCACGGTAATCGACGACCCGGCCGCGGCCCGCGCCGCGGTGGTCCGCGGACGAGCCCGGGCCGCGGAATTCACCTGGCGCACGGCGGCCGAGTCGGTGTGGGCAGTGCACCTAGGCCTGGGCACGCACAGTTAGTCCATTCGTCGGTAATGATCATCACGGTCGCCGTAGTCTGCTCCGGTGCACCGTCTCGACCCCAGCGTGTTGATCGACGCCACGGCCGTGCCGGCCGACCGCGGCGGCGTCGGAAGGTATGTCGACTCGCTGACGGCCGCGTTGGACGCCGACGGGACCCGGCTCAGCGTGGTCTGCCAGCCGCGTGACGCGGCCCTGTACGCGCAGTTCGCGCCGAGCGCGCGGATCGTGCCCGCCCCGGAGTCGGTCGCCGCGCGCACCGCGCGCCTGATGTGGGAACAGGGCGCGCTGCCGCGGCTCGCGCGAGCCCTCGACGTCGACGTCGTGCACTCGCCGCACTACACGATGCCGCTGGCCGGCCCGGTCGGCTCCGTCGTCACGCTGCACGACGCCACCTTCTTCACCGACCCCGTGCTGCACTCGTCGGTCAAGGCCCGGTTCTTCCGCACGTGGACGCGGATGTCGCTGTCCCGCGCGACCGTGTGCGTGGTGCCCAGCCGCGCCACCGCCAACGAGCTCACGCGCGTGGCCAACGCCGACCGCCGCGTGCTCCAGGTCGCGCACCACGGCGTCGAAGGCGATCGCTTCCACCCGCCGTCGCCGGAGGAGGTGCAGGCCGTGCGCACGGCCCTCGACCTCCAGGACACCCCGTACGTGGCGTTCCTCGGCGCGCTGGAGCCGCGCAAGAACGTGCCCGCGCTCATCCGTGGTTTCGCCCGCGCCTGTCAGGGGCGCGCCAACCCGCCGGCACTCGTGCTCGCCGGTCAGCCCGGGTGGGACACGCAGGTGGAGAGCGCCCTGGACGCCGTGCCGCACCGCATCCGGGTCATCCGCGCCGGCTACCTGCCGTTCGAGCAGCTGTCCGGCTTCCTCGGCGGCGCCGTCGTCGTGGCCTATCCCAGCCTCGGCGAGGGTTTCGGGCTGCCCGTGCTGGAGGCCATGGCCAGCGGCGCGTGCGTGCTCACCACGCGGCGGCTCAGCCTGCCCGAGGTCGGTGGCGACACCGTGGCGTACTGCGGCGTCGGCGCCGGCGACATCGCCGCCGGGCTCACCGAGCTGCTCGACGACCCCGCGCGCCGCTCGTCGCTGGCCGCGGCCGCGCAGTTGCGGGCCAAGGAGTTCTCGTGGGCGGCGTCCGCCAGCCGGCATCGGGAGGCCTACGGGCGGGCGGCTGTCCTGGCCCACCGCGCCCGCCACTAGTCTCATCCGGCGTGACGCAGCCCGGACCGAAGACCTATGGCGACGAACTCGCGGTCGTGACCATCACCTACTCCCCGGGTGAGGTGCTCGACCGGTTCCTCGACACGCTGGCCAAGGCCACCACGCGCGCCGTCACCGTGATCCTCGCGGACAACGGCTCCACCGACGGCTCGCCGGAGAAGGCCGCCGCCGAGCGGGACGAGGTGCGCCTGGTGCGCACCGGCGGCAACCTCGGCTACGGCGGCGCCGCCAACCGCGGTGTCGCCGAGCTGCCCGACGACGTCGGCTGGATCGTCATCGTCAACCCGGACATCGAGTGGGGCGCCGGCTCGCTGGACCTGCTCATCGAGGCCGCGTCCCGCTGGCCGCGCGGTGGCTCGTTCGGGCCGCTCATTCGCGAGCCCGACGGCCGCGTGTACCCGTCCGCGCGGCTGCTGCCGTCGCTGGGGCGTGGGCTCGGGCACGCCGTGTTCGCGCGGCTGTGGCCCAGCAACCCGTGGAGCCGCGAGTACCGGCAGCAGGACACCTCCGTGACCGAGCGCCCGGCAGGGTGGCTGTCCGGCTCGTGCCTGCTGCTGCGCCGCGACGCCTTCGACTCCGTCGACGGCTTCGACTCCAGCTACTTCATGTACTTCGAGGACGTCGACCTCGGCGACCGGCTCGGGCGAGCCGGCTGGCTGAACGTGTACGTGCCCTCGGCCGAGGTCGTGCACCTCGGCGGGCACGCCACGGCGCGGGCCTCCGAGCGCATGCTGGCCGCGCACCACACCAGCGCGTACAAGTACATGTCCGAGCGCAACCGGGGGCCGTGGGCCGCGCCGCTGCGGCTGGCCATCAAGGCCGGGCTGGCGCTGCGGCTCAAGCTGGAGCTCAGGGCTGGTCGTTCTCCGGCAGCGCCCCACTGAGGCGGTCGCTCAGCGAGATGCGGCGGCCCGGGGTCTGCTGGGTCGTCGGGATGATGCCCGGCAGCTGCTTGGTCGGCTGCTCCGAGTTCTGTCCCTGCGGAGCCTGCTGCTGAGGAGCCTGCTGGGGCTGCTGCGGGGGCCGCTGGACGTGCGGCAGTGGCTGGGACTGTTGGGCCGCTGGGATCTGCTGCGTGGGCTGCACGTGCGGGAGCGGCTGGGACTGTTGGGCCGCTGGGATCTGCTGGGTCGGCTGCACGTGCGGGAGCGGTTGCGACTGTTGCGCTGCCGGGATCTGCTGCGTGGGCTGCACGTGCGGCAGTGGCTGCGACTGTTGCCCCGCCGGCACCGGTTGGGTCGGCTGGATCTGCTGGGCCTGTGGGAGTTGCTGGGTCTGCCCCTGCTGCGGCGGCACCGGCACCTGTCCGGCCGCCACCGAGCCCGGCAGCACGACCGTGGTGTCCGGGTCCTGCTCACGCGGGTCGGCCGCGTTCACCACCACCCGGGGGATCTGCACCGTGGGCTTGGCGTCCATCGGCGACGTCGCGTTGTTCGGCGTCACCGCCCACCGATTGCGGGCGCTGGCTCGGGCGAGGGCCGCCTCGGCCCGGTCGCGGGGGTCCATCTCCCGACATCTCCTACCTTCGGCGTGCCGGCCACCGGGTCCCATGCCCGATCGATCCGCCACGTGCAAGAGTATTCCCTCGGTCGCGCCCGCGTCAGTGGAGGAGGAAACCCGGCATGTCGTCCAGCCAAGGACCGCAGGTCAGCAGGGTCGACGCCGTCGTTCTCGTCGGCGGGAAGGGCACCAGACTGCGCCCGCTGACCCTGTCGGCACCCAAGCCCATGCTGCCCACCGCGGGGGTGCCGTTCCTCACGCACCTGCTGTCCCGGATCCGGGCCGTGGGCATCACGCACGTCGTGCTCGGCACCTCGTACAAGGCCGAGGTGTTCAGCGAGTACTTCGGCGACGGGTCCCGGCTCGGGCTGGAGTTGGAGTACGTCGTCGAGGAGGAGCCGCTCGACACCGGCGGCGGCATCCGCAACGTCGGCGACCGGCTGCGCGAGGACGACGTCATGGTCTTCAACGGCGACATCCTCTCCGGGGTGGACCTGGCCGGCGTGGTCGGCACCCACCGGGACAACAACGCCGACGTCACCCTGCACCTGGTCAAGGTGCCCGACCCGCGGGCCTTCGGCTGCGTGCCCACCGACGCCGAGGGCCGGGTCACCGCGTTCCTGGAGAAGACCGACAACCCGCCGACCGACCAGATCAACGCCGGCTGCTACGTCTTCCGGCGCGAGACCCTGATGACCATTCCCACCGGCCGCCGGGTGTCCGTCGAACGGGAGACCTTCCCCGGCCTGCTGGCCTCCGGCCACCGGCTCCAGGGGCACGTCGACACCTCGTACTGGCTCGACCTCGGCACCCCCGGGGCGTTCGTGCAGGGCTCCGCCGACCTCGTCCGCGGCATCGCCCCCTCCGCCGCCCTCCCCGGCGCCCCCGGCGAGGCCGTCATCATCGACGGCGCCACCGTCGACCCCTCGGCTGTGGTCCGTGGCGGCTCCACCATCGGCGCCGGCTGCGTCGTCGAGGCCGGCGCCGTCGTCGACGGCTCGGTGCTCTTCGACGGCTCCGTCATCCGCTCCGGCGCCACCGTCTCCTCCTCCCTGGTCGGTGCCCGCGCCGTCGTCGGCACCGGCACCGTCCTGCGTGACGTCGTCATCGGTGACGACGCCGTCGTCGGCGCCCACTGCGAGCTCCTCAACGGCGCCCGCGTCTGGCCCGGCATCCACCTCCCCGACACTTCCGTCCGCTTCTCCACGGACGCGTAAAGCCATGGCCCCTCGGTTCGACATCACGCGGGTCCGCCTGCGCAACTACAAGAGCATCGAGTCGTGTGATGTCGAACTCGGCCCGCTCACCTTGCTCGTAGGCCCCAACGGCTCCGGCAAGAGCAACTTCCTCGACGCCTTGCAGTTCGTCGCGGATGCCCTGAACACCAACCTGGAGAACGCCTTCCGGGAGCGCGGCGGGTTTGGCAAGGTCAGCCGGTTCGGACAGGGCGAGGTGGAGATCACCGTCGAGGCTCGGCTCGGCGATCGGCCGTACTCGTATGGGATCGTCGTCGCGCCGTCCGGCGAGGACGGGTTCGAGCTGCGCGAGGAGAGCTGGCGCACACCGGATGTCTCCGGGTGCGGCAACGCCCCGCCGGATGTCTCCGGGTGCGGCAACGCCCCGCCGGATCTCGCCGAGATGCTGGCCCGGATCCAGGTCTTCACGCTGGTCCCATCGCGTATGGCCGCCCCGCACTGGTCGAACGATGGTGACCGGCTGTTGCCGGACGGCTCCAACATCGCTGGCGCGGTCGCCAGGATCGAGCGGACGGATCCGGAGGCCAGCCGGCGTGTCGACGACTACCTGCGACTGGTCGCCGCGGGTGTTTCCGTCGCCGGGTTCA
Organism: Kutzneria sp. CA-103260; assembly: GCF_018263855.1. Classification (GTDB taxonomy): domain Bacteria; phylum Actinomycetota; class Actinomycetes; order Mycobacteriales; family Pseudonocardiaceae; genus Kutzneria. The sequence goes on from NZ_CP073318.1 coordinate 9,730,493, forward strand.
CTCCGTCGGCGATGTCCACCGGGACCTTGCACGCTGTCGGTGTGCTTGTCGCGTTGTTCGACGGAACCGCGCCAGTCGCCATCGAGAACCCGGAGAAGGGCTTGCACCCGGCCGCTGCCGGAGCGCTTATGGACGCGTTTCGTGACGGAGTCGACCGACACCAGGTTCTCCTCGCCACGCACAGCTCAGACTTGCTCGACGTGCCCGGTGTCGACAGCCGGGAGATTCTCGCGGTCCGAAGCGTGGGTGGGAAGACAGTTCTGGGTTCACCAGGCCCGGTGCACAGGGACTTCCTGCGGAAGAAGGTCCTCACCGCAGGCCAGATGTTGAGGGCTGACCAGCTCGTGCCGGAAGGTGTCGGGTGACGATCGGAGTGGAAGCTCTGACCCGCCGCTGGAGGCCCGACTACCCGCTGGACATCGGTGTGGTGGTGGGGCCTCTGCGGCGTGGGGCAGGGGATCCGGCGATGCAGACGGGGCCGGACGGGGCGTTGTGGCTGACGGGCAATGCGGCGTCGGGGGCGGGATCGCTACGGCTGGCCCGGCAGGGCGGCGAGGTGGTGGCGCAGGCCTGGGGTGAAGGGGCCGAGGAGCTGCTGGAGGGCGTGCCGAGGCTGCTGGGGGCGGAGGACGAGCCGGAGGCGTTCCAGGCGCACCACCCGCTGATCGAGGAGACGCGGCGAAGGCTGCCGGGATTGCGGCTGGGGGCGACGGACCGGGTGTGGGACAGCCTGGTGCCGGCGATCCTGGAGCAGAAGGTGACGGGGTACGAAGCCCGGAGGTCGTGGCGGGATCTGTGTCGTAGGCACGGAGAACCGGCCCCGGGGCCGGTGCCGCTGGGGATGAGGGTGCCGCCGACGCCGAGGGCGATCCTGTCGGTCAAGGACTGGGAGTGGCACAAGGCGGGCGTGGACGGCCAGCGGCGCAGGACGCTGCTGAACGCGGCGGCGGCCGCGCATGCGTTGACGAGCAAGGAGAAGCTGCGGCTGATCCCGGGCATCGGAGTGTGGACGACGGCGGAAGTGGCGCAGCGGGCCTGGGGCGACCCGGACGAGGTGAGCGTGGGCGACTTCCACATCCCGAGCGTGGTGGGCTGGGCGCTGGTGGGCCACGCGCTGGACGACGACGGCATGCTCGAGGTGCTTGAGCCGTACCGGCCGCAGCGCCAGCGCGCGGTCCGCTACATCGAGGCGTCTGGGTTCAGGAAGCCCCGGTTCGCGCCGCGCTATGCGGCGAGGGACTACCGGGCGATCTAGCGGTAGCGGGACAGCGCCAGGTCCACTAGTTCGGGCACGGTGTCGACGTTGGACGGCAGCGCCTCGACGGGCCACCATTGGAGGTCCACGGACTCGGCGCTGCGCACGGGCTTCGCGCCGACCGGGGCACGGACCAGGAATCGCACGTCGAAGTGGCGCGTGGGCTTGCCGAGCGAGCAGGTGATGGCGTGCACGTCGACGTGCAGCGGCGTGGACTCGATGCGCAGCCCACGGATGCCGGACTCCTCGGTGGCCTCTCGGAGGGCGGCGTCGACCAAGGTGGCATCGGACGGCTCGCAGTGGCCGCCGAGCTGGAGCCACCGTCCGACCCTGGGGTGCAGGGTCAGCAGCACGTTCTCGGCGGTGGCGTCGAGCACGAGCGCGGAGGCGGTGATGTGCCCGGGCTCGCACGATCGCTGGCAGGCGTCCTCACGCGCGGCCAGGAAGCCCAGGAACGCCTGCCGCAGCGCCTCCTGTGGCTCGGTGCCGGGCCTCCAGCCGGTCAGCGTCGACACGGCGTCGGCATGCAGGCTCACAGCTCCACCAATCCCAGTTCGGTCGGCGCGGGCGGCCGAGGCCCGACGACACCGTCGGCGGGATGCCCGACGGCGACGGCGCCGAGCGGCGACCAGTCGGCTGGCAGGTCCAGCACGGCCCGCACGATGTCGGGGCAGAAGATGGTCGACGAAACCCAGCACGAGGCCAGGTCCTCGGCGGCCAGAGCGACCAGCAGACCCTGCACGGCGGCCCCGCCGGCCACGGTGAACATGGTGCGCTCGGCGGCCTGCCGCAACGGGTCCGGGTAGTCGTGCGCGCCGTCCATGACCATGAACGGCAGCACCAGTTCGGTGGCGCCCCACAGCAGGTCGCCGCGGGCGATGCGCCGTTCGATGCGGGGCTCGTCCCAGCCGTCGGCCCGGAGATCGGCGCGCCACTGGTCGCGCATGGCCTCCAGCAGCTTGGTCCGCCGGGCCCGGTCCCGCACCCACACGAACCGCACGGGATGCGTGTGGTGCGGCGCGGGGGCCGTCAGCGCAACGCCGATCACCTGGCGCAACACGTCTTCGCCCACCGGCTCGCCGGAGAAGCTGCGCACGGAACGCCGCAGCAGCACGGCCTCCCGCCGGCCCTGGGCGATGGATTCGTTGGTGCCCAAGCGGAACAGGTCCTGCTCGACCGGCCGGTTCAGGTCACTCGCTCCTGAGCCGTTGTCCACCAGGGACAATCCCCGCACCACGGCCACCGGCACCGCGCCCAGCTTGCCCTTGACCAGGTCCGCGGCGGCGGCGATCTCGTCGGCCACCGCGACCTCGGTCACCACGAGCTCGTTGCCCTGGGCGTCCACCTCGCCGGCGTAACTGCGGACCACGGTCAGCCCGGACGCGCCGATGGCGGCGTCGGTCTGCCCGACCCGCCAGGCCCGGCCCATCGTGTCGGTGATCACCACGGCCACCTCGACACCGAGCCGCGCACGCAGTTCCGCCCGCAGCTTCCGGGCCGAGGCGTCCGGGTCCAGCGGCAGCAGCGCGATCTCGGCCTGGGACACGTTGGAGTTGTCCACCCCGGACGCGGCCTGCACGATGCCGAGCCGGTTCTGCGTGATCAGCGTGTTCTTGACCCGAGCCAGCACCCGCACCGACTCGGAGACCACCAGCTCCCGGCGGCGGGCGTCGCGCTGCTCCGGGTCGTCCGGGGCCGGCACCAGCTGACCCTCCACTTTGGACACGACCTTGCTGGTGACCACCACGACGTCGCCGTCGCGCAGCCACGGCGCGGCCCCGGCGACGGCGGCGGCCAGGTCGTCGCCGGGCCGGAACTCGGGCAGCCCCGGCACCGGCAGCAGCTCGACGGAGCCCTTGGCGTGATCGGTCAACGTCGGCTCCCGGCTCGGTGATCGTGCGAAACGCCAGCGATGGTCACGCGCCGTATCCTGCCACGCCGACGCGCATCCCTCCGCTGCGGCGCTGCCCACATCGGGAGAGGGAATATTACGGCGTGTGTCGATGGGATTGTACCTGTCGGGTGTAGTGGCTGCCAACAAACGCACCGAAAGTGTGAATAGCGCCGCGATGTGCATCCATCGGGCTTCTCGGACGTCTTGTTAGATGTCGGGGGACGAGGGGGAAAGTCCATGGGGGCACTGCGTAGCGCGACGAAACCGGAACCACCGGCGCCGCGCCGGAAAAGGGTGGACGACTGGCTGGTGCGGTACAGCTTTCCGCTGCTCCGCGTCACGCTGGGTTTGGTGATCTTCGGATTCGGGTTTCTCAAATACTTCTCCGGCCTCAGTCCGGCGCAGGACCTGGTGTTGCACGTCAACCGGATCCTGTCCCTCGGACTGGTGCCGGACCAGGTGGCACTGCCGGCCTTCGCGACGGTCGAGAGCCTGCTCGGCCTGTCGCTGATCACCGGCCGGGGACTGCGCTACCTCGTGTATCCGCTCACCGCGTGGGCGATCGCGATCCTGTCCCCGGTGCTGCTGTTCCCGGGCGAGCTGTTCAGCGGACCGGACCACGCGCCGACGCTGGCCGGCCAGTACGTGCTGAAGGACATCATCCTGCTCGCCGCCTGCCTCGTCGTGATGACGAGGGTTCGGCAAGACGCGCGCGTCGCCGGGGAGTGACCGCGCCGTCGTCACACAAAGCACCATCGCACCAATTCAAGGGGGAAGTGAAAGTGGAAACTGTTTTTCGGGCGAGCGCGCCCGTGGCCGACGCCGGTCCGGATCTCGGCCCGCTGCTGGAACTGCCGGGCACCTGGGTCGGCGACGGCTTCAACCTGATCTCGCGTCCGGACCAGCACGACAACAAGCCGTTTTTCCTGGAGCTCAACGCGACCCGGGAGACATTGTCCTTCACGCCGATCGGCGCGCCGATCCCGAACCGGGGCAGCGGCCAGGACGACATCTTCTTCCAGGGCGTGCACTATCTCCAGCAGGTCAGTGACGCGGCGACCAACGGGGCGCTGCACCTGGAGCCGGGGATGTGGCTGAACATTCCGGCGACCACCGATCCGGTCGCGCCGGCCAGCGTGGTCCGCATGGCCACCATCCCGCACGGCGACGCGCTGCTCGCGCAGGGCTCGTCACTGCTGGTGCCGGGGCCGCCGCAGATCGCGCCGGTCGACTCGACGCCGACGTTCTCCACCGGGCCCAACACCGGCCAGAAGGTGACCGGGCCCTATCTCGACCCGTTCACCAAGACCCGGCTGCCGCACGGCATTCCGCACGGTGCGATCGCCAACCCGAACGTGGTGCTGACCGAGGCGATCAGCAAGCAGAAGATCCTCGAGACCACCGTGCTGATCATCAGCACCACCACCGAGATCGGCGGCAGCGCCGGTGGCATCCAGAACATCCCGTTCGTGGTCAAGAACGCCAACGCGGTCAGCATGAGCGCGATCTTCTGGATCGAGAAGGTGCAGACCGAGGACGGCACCGGGACGTTCATGCAGCTGCAGTACACCCAGCAGGTGATGCTGGACTTCCTGGGGATCAACTGGCCGCACATCCAGGTGGCCACGTTGGTCAAGCAGTAGCCGGGTGCGCGGCGGCCCGCCGGGCCGCCGCGCGTTCCGTCTCAGCCGAGGGACACCCCGGCCAGCTCCAGCGCCGCGCGCACCATGTCCGCGGTGGCGTCCACATCGGACATCAGCAGCGGCACGTTGCGCACGGCCACGCCGTCCACGACGGCCTTGTCCTCCGGGGCGATCAGCCAACCGTCCAGCACGCCGTCGGCCTTGCGGGAGCCGTAGTGCCGGCCGACGGCCTCGGCGCTGGTCTCCACGCCGATGGCGGTCAGGCACGCGTCGGCCATGCCGCGCACCGGTTTGTCGCCGATGATCGGCGAGATGCCGACCACGCCGGCCGAAGTCTGTCGAACCGCTTCGCGCACACCGGGAATCGACAACACGGTGCCCACGCTGACCACCGGGTTGGACGGCGCCAGCAGCACCGCGTCGGCGGCGGCGATGGCGTCCAGCACGCCCGGGGCTGGCTTGGCCTCGTCCGCCCCGACCGGCACGATCGAGTGCGCCGGCAGCTCGGCGTGGTACCGGATCCACCACTCCTGGAAGTGGATCGCCCGCCGCTCGTCCTCGGAGCCGGGCACGTCCACCACGACGTGGGTCTCCACCTGGTCGTCGGTCATCGGCAGCAGCCGCACGCCGGGCTGCCAGCGCGTGCACAGCGCCTCGGTGACCGCCGAGAGCGGATAGCCCGCGCGCAGCATGCGGGTCCGCACCAGGTGGGTGGCGATGTCCCGGTCGCCCAGCCCGAACCACGGCGCCTCCGCACCGTAGGCGGCCAGTTCCTCCTTGACCCGCCAGGTCTCCCCGGACAGCCCCCAGCCCCGCTCGCGGTCGATGCCGCCGCCCAGGGTGTACATGCAGGTGTCCAGATCCGGACAGATGCGCAGCCCGTGCAGCCACACGTCGTCCCCGGTGTTCACCAATGCGGTGATCTCTGCCCCTTCGGGCAGCGCGGCCTTCACTCCCAGCAGGAACCGGGCCCCGCCGACGCCGCCGACCAATACCACGACCTTCACAGGGCGCAATCCTTTCACGCGTGCGGGTGAAACCTCAGCGGGTCCAGAACCGGAACAGGCCGCCGCCGATGTCGGAGAGCGTGTCGTTGCCGCCGATCAGGCCGAACAGCCAGTAGCCGATGTTCAGGAACACCGCGCTGACCTGGGGAACGCCGAACAGCAGCAGGAACAGCACCAGCGGCGCCCACGGCCGAACCTTCAGCGCGACGGCCTGGGCCTCGCGCGACAGCCACGGCGTGATCACGCCGAAACCGTCGAAGCCCGGCACCGGCAGGATGTTGAAGAAGAAGGTCAGCACCTGGAGGAACGCCAGGTACGAGAAGGCGAACTGGAGGCCGAGCGGCAGCGGCGCGACCGCGACGACCGTGCTGAGCACCAGGCCGATCACCAGATTGAACAGCGGGCCGGCCAGGGAAACCAGGGATTCGACAGGTTTCGACCGCAGCGCCCAGTGGTTGATGAGCACGGCGCCGCCGGGCAGCGGCAGACCTCCGATGATCAGGAACACCAGCGGGAGCACGATGCTCAGCACTGGATCGGTGTAGTGGCGCGGGTCGAGGGTCAGGTAGCCGCGCTGCCGGACCTCGTGGTCGCCACCGCGGTAGGCCACCAGTGCGTGGCCGAACTCGTGCAGGCACAGGGAAACGACCCAGCCGCCGATGACGAACAGCACCACGCCGGCGGTGAGCAGGGGGATGCTGCCGGTGTACGGGTCGGCCGCCGGCAGCGCGCACAGCACCGCACCGATGACTGTGACGCCCAGCAGGCCGAGGAACAGGGGGCTCGGTCGGACCGATGATCGGTTCACAGCGACCAGTGTGCCCGGTGGCCGAGGGTGACGACTTGCGGTATGACCAGGTGACAACGGCTGTTCGCCCTGCGTGACGGTGTCCCCCGACGTAAGTACTTCGCTTGACCCCTTGCAACGACACGGGTGTAATCACATTGGTGTCATTCACCGTCGAGGGGGCGGTGGGTGGTGTCCGCCAACCGGGGAGTGCGGAAGGCGAGGAGGCGGACGGACATGGAAATCGAAGGAGGCCGCGTCGTGGAAGCGGCCGAGATCGTCAACATCGGCGCGCCCGTGCGCGAGTTCGGCCTGCTGGAATCCGGTGAGAGGGATTTCACGGTGCTGGACGGGGTGTTCGACGGCGACGACGAAGAGCAGGAGTGGCAGGAGCGCGCCCTGTGCGCGCAGACCGATCCCGAGGCGTTCTTCCCGGAGAAGGGCGGATCCACCCGGGAGGCCAAGCGGATCTGTCAGGGCTGCGAGGTGCGCTCGGAGTGTCTCGAGTACGCGCTGGCCCATGACGAGCGCTTCGGCATCTGGGGCGGGCTGTCCGAACGGGAACGCCGGAAGCTGAAGAAGAGGCCCGCGTAAGCGGCGCAACCCTCCGGGCAACTGGCCCGATGATCGGTCGTACGGTGTGCTCGACGCGCCGACGATGGGAGTGGCCAGTTGCCCGGTAAGGCCCAGCCGGTGTTGCGCACAGCGCCGGTGCTCGCGGTGCTCGTGTGCCACAACGGCGAGCCGTGGCTGCGGCTGGCGCTGTCGGCGCTGCGGCGCTCGATGCCGCGGCCGCGACACGTGATCGCGGTGGACACCGGCTCGCACGACCGGACGCCGAAGTTGTTGGCGGAGGCCGCATCCGGTGACAAGCCGGTGCTGGACGGTGTGCTGACCCTGTCCCGTGGAACCGGTTACGGGGACGCGGTGCGGGCGGCCGTCGAGCACGCGGTGCAGCGGTGGGGCGACCCCGGGCGGTGGCTGTGGCTGCTGCACGACGACAGCGCGCCGGAGCCGGACTGCCTGGCCGCGCTGCTGGCGGCGGCCGAGATGTCGCCGGCCGCGGGCGTGCTCGGCCCGCTCGGCCTGGACTGGAACGACCCGAACATCGTGGTGGCGGCCGGATTGTCCACCGACTCATCCGGTCATCGGCAGACCGGACTGGCCGCGCTGGAGAGCGCCCAGGGCCGGTTTTTCGAGCAGAGCACCGAATCCCTGGCCGTGAGCTCGGCCGGCTCACTGATTTCCCGCGAGCTGTGGGACCGGCTCGGCGGCTACGACCCGGTGCTGCCGATGTTCGGCGACGACCTGGATTTCGGTTGGCGGGCAAACAAAGCCGGCAGTCTGGTGCTGTCCGTGCCGACGGCCCGGCTGCGGCACGCCCGCGCGGCCAGTGCCGGCGAGCGTAGGCTGGACGCACTGGCCGCGCCGCCCGGCCCGTTCCTGCGTGGCGTGGAGCGGGCGCACGGCGTGCGGACCTTTCTGGTCAACTGCGCGCTGCCGTCCTTCCTGATTGGACTCCCGCGTCTAATACTGCTGTGCCTGTTGCGCGCCTTGGGGTTCCTGGTGCTGCGCCGGGGATCGGACGCACGGGCGGAACTCGGCGCGATCCGCTATCTGCTCAGCGGACGGGGACGGCTGCTGGCCGCCCGGGCCGAGCGGCGGCCGATTTCTGTCGCTGGGCAAAGAAGCGTGCGCGGACTGTTCACCAGCCGCCTGACCCGGTTGCGCAACGCCTTCCGCAGCGGCCTGGCCGTGCTGGTCCGCCGGCGGGTCCAGGCCGACGCGGTGCTCGGACGGCTGCCCACGCCGGAAACCCCGCGCACGGAATGGCTCGATCCCGACGACAGCCGCAACACCAAGCTTCCGGTCGGGCCGCAGGCGTTGCCGGCCGGCGCGCTGCGGGGCAAGCGGCGTGGCCCGGCCGGACTGCGGCGACCGCCGACGGTGATGGTGCCGGTGGCCGCGCAGGCGCCGCCGGGGATGCGGCCGAGCCCGCGACCGCGGCCGTCCCCGCGGCGACGCGGCGAGGAGGAGCCCAACCCGCTGGCCGACCTGATGCTCGTCGAGGTCGACCGGGGCGAGGTGATCCGGCAGCTGCTGCTGTCGCCGGCGCTGTGGATGTTCGTCGCGCTGTCGCTGCTCGGCGTGATCGTCAATTTCGATCGTCTCGGCGTCGATCTGGTCGGCGGTCGGCTGCTACCCGTGCGGGATCTGGCCGCGACCTGGTCGGCGTATCTGGCCACCTGGCATCCGGTGGCCGGCGGCACCGCCGCACCGGCGCCGGCAGCGTTGGCAGTGCTGGGAAGTCTCGGCGCGGTGCTGGGCGGATCGCAGTCGGCGGTGGCCGTGTTGTTGTTCGGCGACCTGCCGTTGGCCGGTGTCGCGGCGTACCTGGCGACGCGGCGAATGCGGGTCGCCCGGCCGATTCGCGCGCTGATCGCCGCCGTGTACGCCCTGCTGCCGGCGGCTGCGACGGCCGTGTCGCAAGGCCGGCTGGATGTGGTCGTCGTGCACCTGCTGCTGCCGCTCGTGCTTGCCGGGGCGGCAACTTTGTTGCGGGGCAACGCTCCCGGCACCTGGGTGGCCACGGTGGCCAGCACGTCGCTGGGCCTCGCGGCGATCGGCGCGTTCTCGCCGCTGATCCACCTGCTGGTGCTGGTCGGCATCCTGATCGGCTTCGTCGCCGTGCCCGGGCACCGACGGGTGCTCGCGTTGTTCGGGATCGTGTTGCTGCCGCTGGCTTTGCTGCTGCCGTGGCCGGCGGTCGTGTTGCAGCACCCCGATGTGCTGCTGCACGGCGTCGGCGCGCGACTGCCCGACGAACCGGAGGGGCTGACCCGGCTGGTCACCCTTGACCCGGGCGGCCCAGGGGCCCTGCCGGTGATCGGGGCGTTCGTGGTCGTGGCCGCGGTCAGCGCGGCGGTGCTGCGGGCCAACCGGAACGTGCTGCCCGGCCTGGTGATCGCGGTCGGCGGCGCGGTGGTGGTGGGGTACCTGTGGAGCCAGCAGGTGTGGACCGGCGCGCCGATGCTCGTGGTCGGCGCCGGGCTGCTGCTGGTGGTGCTCGGCGCGTGCGTGCCGGCCCCGGTCGTGTGGGAGATCCCGCACCTGCGCTTCTCCTCGGTCAGCGCCGCCGTGGTGGTGGTCGGGCTGCTGGCCGCCAGCGCGCTGATCGCCGGCCGGCAGGGGCCGCTGCACGCCGGCGGCGACCCCCGGTTCGTGCCGGCGATCGCCAGCGAGCTGGCGACGACCAACGAGACGGTGCTGGAACTGGCCCACGACGGCCGGCCGACTCGGCTGACCGCCGGGGGCCTCGCCGGCTACGGCGATGACGACCTGGAGCCGGTGCCAGGAGCGGCCGAGCGGCTGGCCAAGCTCGGTGCGGACCTGATCGGGACCGACCATGACGCCGCCAAGGCCGCCGTCGCGCAGCTAGCTGTCGACGGCGTGAGCTACCTGGTGCTGCCTGACGCCGCGGCCGCCGGGCGGCTGCACGACTCCGTCGGCGACCTCGCGACCGCCTCGCCGCCGATGTCCGACGGCCGGCCCGTGGTCCGCGTGCAGCTGGCCAACGGCCACGTCGTGCTGCTGGCTCCGCAGCAGGCTCAGAAGGCCGTCACCGGGGGCGTGCCGCCCACGGAGCTGGGCGCGCCCGGCATCGCGCCGGTGGACGCCGCGCCGCCGGACATCGCCGTACGGGTCTCCGACGGACCCAGCGGCCGGCTGCTCGTGCTGGCCGCCGAGGACGAGCCCGGCTGGCGGGCCACCGTCAACGGCCGCCCGGCGGCCACCGTCCGGGCCTGGGGCCACCTGATCGCCGTCCCGGTGCCCACCACCGCCGCCGACGTGACCGTGGACCAGCCCGGCACCCTGCGCAGCCTCCTCCTGCTGGTCCAGGCCGCCTTCCTCCTGTTCACGGTGCTGACAGCCATTCCCAGTCGCCGGCCGTCGTCATGAAGGGCCATTTCCTGACGTTGAACGCGGTGAAGGGGCCTTTCATGACAATTTCAGGAGGTTCTTAATCCCCGTCGATGACGTCCGGATCGAGCCCGAGATAGCTGGCGATCTGCTCGACCAGGACATCGTGGACGAGATCGGCGAGATCGGCCCCGTCCTTGGCCCGGGCCTCCAGCGGCCGGCGGTACAACACGATGCGTGCTCGCGTCGGCACACCGCGTCGGTCGACCCCGGCCGGCACCAGTCTGGCCAGCGGCACGTTGCCGTCGTCGACGACGCCGTCCTCCCAGCTCAGCTCGTCGTCCGGGCCGACGTGCACCTCGGGCACGTCGTCCACGGCCACGTCGAGCTGGGTCAGCTCGGTCCGCCAGCGGGCCTCGATCGGCTCGAGCGCCTCGATCACGAGCGCGTCGAACCGCTCGGCCCGGCTGCGCGCCGCCGGCAGGGTCGCCGGATAGAGCGGTCCGCGCAGGCCACGGCCGTGCCGGTCGCGACTGCGGCGTCCCCGACGCCTGGATCCTCTGGCCATCACCACGGCCAGTCAGCGTACGCGGGCGCGTGTCACCCGCGTGCCTGCACGCCGCCAAGAGTGGGAAGCGCTATCGTCAGCGATCGTGCGGAGCGTGAGGCGGTGCTCGCGAACCGGGTGTACGAACCCGGCAGTCGCCACGCTCACCTACGCCTATGCGGACTCCACCGCGGTCGTCGGACCCCTGGCCACCTACTCCGAACCGCACAGTTACGACCTGTGCGAGGAGCACGCCATGCGGCTCACGGTGCCCCGCGGCTGGGAGGTCGTCAGGCATGGGGGTGAGTTCGCCGCTCCCGAGCCGTCGGTCGACGACCTGACGGCCCTGGCGGAGGCGGTGCGGGAGGCCGGCCGGGTCGACCGGCCGGTGGATCGGGTCGACCCGATCGACCCCTCCATGGGGGCGCATCGACGCGGGCACCTGCGGGTGTTGCCCGACCCGATCGAGGACTGAACACGCCGGTAGGCTGGCAGCGTCCCATCCGAGCTACCCGGGAGAAGGCGTGCCGGACCTGTCTGCGATCGTCAAGGCCTACGACATCCGTGGGGTGGTCGGCGAGCAGTTGGACGCCGCCGTCGCCCGTGCGCTGGGCGCGGCGTTCGCCAAGCTCGTCGGCGGGCCGTCGGTGGTGATCGGGCACGACATGCGCGACTCCTCGCCGGAGCTGTCCGGCGCGTTCGCCGAGGGCGTGACCAGCCAGGGTGTCGACGTCGTGTCCATCGGGCTGGCCAGCACCGACATGCTGTACTTCGCCTCCGGCAAGCTCCAGCTGCCCGGCGCGATGTTCACCGCCAGCCACAACCCGGCCAAGTACAACGGCATCAAGCTGTGCCGGGCCGGCGCGGCGCCGGTGGGCCAGGACAGCGGCCTGGCCGAGATCCGGGACTGGGCGCAGCAGGGCGTGCCGGCGGCGCAGGGTCGCCAGGGCACTGTCACCCAGCGCGACATGCTCGCCGACTACGCCGCCTACCTGCGGGAACTGGTCGACCTGAGCGGCATCCGGCCGCTGAAGATCGCCGTCGACGCCGGCAACGGCATGGGCGGCCACACGGTGCCCGAGGTGTTCGCCGGGCTGCCGATCGAGGTCGTGCCGATGTACTTCGAGCTGGACGGCAACTTTCCCAACCACGAGGCCAACCCGCTGGACCCGGCCAACCTGGTCGACCTGCAGCGCAAGGTCGTGGAGGTGGGCGCGGACGCCGGCCTGGCCTTCGACGGCGACGCCGACCGCTGCTTCGTGGTCGACGCCGACGGCAACCCGGTCTCGCCGAGCGCGGTGACCGCCCTGGTCGCCAGCCGTGAGCTGGCCAAGGAGCCCGGGGCCACGGTCATCCACAACCTGATCACCTCCCGCTGCGTGCCGGAGATCGTGCTGGAGCGCGGCGGCAAGCCGGTGCGCACCCGCGTCGGGCACTCGTTCATCAAGCAGCGCATGGCCGAGACCGACGCCATCTTCGGCGGCGAGCACTCGGCCCACTACTACTTCCGGGACTTCTGGCGGGCCGACACCGGCATGCTGGCCGCCATGCACGTGCTGGCCGCGCTGGGCGAGCAGGACGGGTCCCTGGCCGAGCTGACCGCCGAGTTCTGCCGCTACGAGGCGTCCGGCGAGATCAACTCCACGGTGGCCGACCAGGCCGCCTCGACCGAGGCGGTGCGGGCCGCGTTCGCCGGCCGCGAAGGCGTGAGCTTCGACGAGATGGACGGGCTTACCGTCGACCTGGGCGACGGCCGCTGGTTCAACCTGCGCGCGTCCAACACGGAGCCGCTGCTGCGGCTGAACGTGGAGGCACCCGACGCCGACGCGGTCGCCGCGCTGCGCGACGAGGTGCTGGCCATCGTCCGGCGCTGAGACTTTCCCCAGGGAGGAACCCGATGGCCGTTCAGCTCGACCCACAGCTGCTGGAGATCCTGCGCTGCCCGTCGCCCGACCACGCGCCGCTGCGCCCCGGCACCGTGGACGACGCCGACGCGGACATGCTCACCTGCACCGAGTGCGGCCGCGGCTACCCGGTCCAGGACGGCATCCCGGTGCTGTTGCTGGACGAGGCGGTGCCGCCGCCGGGCGGCCTGGCCGGGTGAGCTGACGTGCTCGACGACACCCTGCTCGACGATCCGTCTCGGCTGGCCGACATCGACAGCGGCGGGCTGCTGCGTGCGGCGGCGATGGCCGGCGCACAGGTGCGGGCCATCGCCGAGGCCACCGAGGAGGCCGGCGTCGCGCGGCTGGCCGAGGACCGTCCCCGGGCCCTGGTGCTGGTCACCCGGCCCGGCATCGGCGTGGCCGCCTCCCAGCTGCTGGCCGCGCTGCTGACCACGGCCTGCCCGGTGCCGGTGGTGCTGGCCGAGGCCGTGCCGAGCTGGATCGGCGCGCTGGACATGGTCATCGCCCACACCGACGACCCCGGCGACGTGGTGCTGGCCGAGTCCCTGGACCGGGCCACCCGGCGGGGGGCCCGTGTGATCGTGACGGCTCCGCCGGACGGCCCGGTGGCCGCCGCGGCCGCCGGCCGTGGCCTGCTGCTGCCGCCCCGGGTGCCGGTGCCGACCGGTTTCGGCTTCGCCCGCGCCCTGGCCGCCGGCCTGGTCGTGGTCGGGGCGCTCGGGCTGCTGCGCGCCGATCTCGTCGAACTGGCCGACGAGCTGGACCGCGAGGCCGAGCGCGACCACCCGATGCACGAGTCCTTCGTCAACCCGGCCAAGAGCCTGGCGCTGCGCGTCGCCGACCGCACGCCGCTGCTGTGGGGCCTGGACCCGGCGGCCACCGCCGTGGCCTGGCACGCCGCCTTCGTGCTGGCCAGCCACGCCGGCCTGGTCAGCGACGTGGCCGGCTACCAGCAGGCGATCGGCCGCGCGGCCCTGCACCGCGCCGCCGTGCAGTCCAGCTCCGGCGGCGACCTGTTCGCCGACCCGGACGACGAGCAGCCCACCCAGCCCCGGGTGCTGCTGCTGGCCGTCGGCCGCGGCGACGCCGCCGAGGCCACCCGGCGCGCGGCCGAGGCGACGCTGGCCGGCGCGGACGTGATCCGGCTGGACGAGGTCTCCGGCGGCGACGCCACCTGCGCCGCGGTGCTTGCCCTGCGTTTCGAGCTGGCCGCCCTCTACCTGGGGCTCGCGGCCGGCACCATCGGCGGCCCCGGGTACTACGCCCCGGCCGCCGTATGAGGGAGTGACGACGAGTGGAGTTGCTGCACAACGCGGTGCGCCCCTATGCCTGGGGCTCGCGCACCGCGATCGCCGAGCTGCTCGGCAAGCCCGTGCCGGCGCCGCACCCCGAGGCCGAGCTGTGGATGGGGGCGCATCCCGGCGGGCCCTCGCACCTGGTCGACGCCGACGGTGACGAGCGGTCCCTGCTCGACGTGCTGGCCGCCGACCCGGACGGGCAGCTCGGGCAGCCGCTGGCCGCGCGCTGGGGCGGCCGGCTGCCGTTCCTGCTCAAGGTGCTGGCCGCCGACGAGCCGCTGAGCCTGCAGGCCCATCCGTCGGCCGCGCAGGCCGCCGAGGGCTTCGCCCGCGAGGAGGCCGCCGGCATCCCGCGCGACGCCAAGAACCGCAACTATCCGGACCCGACGGCCAAGCCCGAGCTGATCTGCGCGCTGACCGAGTTCCACGCCCTGGCCGGGTTCGCCGACCCCGCGCGCACCGTCCGCCTGCTGCGCGGGCTGGACGCGCAGGGCCTGGACCACTACACCGAGCTGCTGGCCGGGCAGCCGGATTCCGACGGCCTGCGGGCGCTGTTCACGACGTGGATCACGCTGCCGCAGCAGGCCCTGGACCAGCTGCTGCCGCAGGTGCTGGACGCGTGCGTGCGGCAGGTCAAGGAGCACGGCGAGTTCGACCTGGAGTGCCGGACCGTGCTGGAGCTGGGCGAGGCCTATCCGGGCGACGCCGGCGTGCTGGCCGCGGTGCTGCTCAACCGGATCGTGCTCAAGCCGGGGGAGGCGATCTTCCTGCCGGCCGGCAACCCGCACGCCTACCTGCGCGGCACCGGCATCGAGATCCTGGCCAACTCCGACAACGTGCTGCGCTGCGGGCTCACCCCCAAGCACGTGGACGTGCCCGAGTTGCTGCGGGTGCTGGACTTCTCCTACGGGCAGATGCCGGTGCAGACCGGTGACGTCCTCGCCCCGCACGACTTCGTCTACCGGACGCCGGCGCCCGAGTTCGAGCTGTCGCGGCTGGAGTGGAACGCCGGCTCGGACGAACCGGTCCGGATCGACCACTCGGGACCGCAGATCCTGATCTGCATCGACGGGGCGGTCACGCTGCGTCGTCCCGACGGCGTCGAGCTGCCGCTGGGCAAAGGCGAGTCGGCCTGGCTGGCCGCCGCCGACCCGGCCGTGGACGTCGTGCCGACAAGCCGTCCGGCCTCGGTGTTCCGGGCCACCGCCGGAGTCGATTCGTCCACCAATTAGGGTTTCGTCCCATGTCAGCAGGGGGCGGTACCAAAGCCATTGTCGCCGCGCTGAGCGCCAACGCCGGCATCGCGGTCGCGAAGTTCGTCGGATTCGCCGTGACGGGGTCGTCGTCGATGCTCGCCGAGGGCGTGCACTCGATCGCCGACACCGCCAACCAGGGGCTGCTGCTGCTCGGCAGGCGGACCTCGCAGCGCAAGGCCGACGCCGAGCATCCGTTCGGCTACGGCCGTGACCGGTACTTCTACTCGTTCGTGGTGGCCCTGCTGCTGTTCACCCTCGGCGCGCTGTTCGCCATGTACGAGGGCATCCACAAGGTGGAGGAGCCCGAGCCGCTGTCGTACCCGCTCGTCGCCGTGATCATCCTGCTGGTCGCCGTGGCGCTGGAGGGCTACAGCTTCCGCACCGCCATGGCCGAGTCGCGGGAGCTGCGCGGCGACGCCAGCTGGTGGCAGTTCATCCGCCAGGCCAAGGTGCCCGAGCTGCCGGTCGTGCTGCTGGAGGACACCGGAGCCCTGTTCGGCCTGGTGTTCGCGCTGCTCGGCGTGGTGCTGTCGCTGGTGACCGGCAACCCGGTGTGGGACGGCGTCGCCACCATCGCCATCGGCGCGCTGCTGGGCGTGATCGCCGTCGTGCTGATCATCGAGATGAAGAGCCTGCTCATCGGCGAGGGGGCCGGGCCCGAGGTGCTGGCCGCCATCGTGCGGGAGTTGGAGGGCGGCAACGTGGAGCGGGTGATCCACATCCGCACCCAGTACCTGGGGCCGGAGGAGATCCTGGTCGCCGCCAAGATCGCGTTCGCCGGCGCCGCCACGGTCGCCGAGGTGGCCCGGTCCATCGACGAGGCGGAGATTCGGGTGCGATCCGCGGTGCCGGCGGCCCGTCTGATCTACCTGGAGCCCGATCTTGATAGGACCGCTCGGTAGGGTCTGAATCCGACAAAGACGTCGACGCACTGGGAGGGCGTATGGCGGGCAGCGGCCTGTGGCGGACCAAGTCGATCGAGCAGTCGATCGCCGACACCGACGAGCCGGACACCAAGCTCCGCAAGGATCTCACCGCCTGGGATCTGACCGTGTTCGGCGTGGCCGTGGTGATCGGGGCCGGCATCTTCACGGTGACCGCCAGCACCGCTGGCAACGTCGCCGGGCCGTCGGTGGTGATCGCGTTCGTCATCGCCGCCATCGCCTGCGGGCTGGCCGCCCTGTGCTACGCCGAGTTCGCCTCGACCGTGCCGGTGGCCGGGTCCGCGTACACGTTCTCGTACGCCACCTTCGGCGAGTTCGTGGCCTGGATCATCGGCTGGGACCTGGTGCTGGAGTTCGCGCTGGCCGCCGCCGTGGTGGCCAAGGGCTGGTCGGCCTACCTGTCGCAGGTGCTGGGCCTGTTCGGCCTGGACGTGCCGACCATCGTGCCGATCGGGCCGGTCGACTTCGACTGGGGCACCGTGCTGATCGTGCTCGTGCTGGGCACGCTGCTGGCCGTCGGCACCAAGCTGTCGTCCCGGTTCAGCCAGGTCATCACCGCCATCAAGGTGGCCGTGGTGCTGCTGGTGATCGTCGTGGGCATCGGCTACATCAAGGCGGCCAACTACACGCCGTTCATCCCGCCCGCGCAGCCGGCCTCGTCGGGTTCGCTGAACCAGTCCCTGTTCTCGCTGATCGCCGGCGGCCAGTCCAGCTCCTTCGGCGTCTTCGGCCTGCTGGCCGCCGCGTCGGTGCTGTTCTTCGCGTTCATCGGCTTCGACATCGTGGCCACCACCGCCGAGGAGACGCGCAACCCCCAGCGCAACGTGCCGCGGGGCATCCTCGGCTCGCTGGGCATCGTCACCGTGCTGTACGTCGCCGTGTCCCTGGTGGTGACCGGCATGGAGCCGTACACCAAGCTCGCCACCGGTGCTGACGGCGTGAAGAAGACCCTGGCCACCGCCTTCGCCGACAACGGCGTGCACTGGGCCGCCGCCGTCATCGCCGTCGGCGCGCTGGCCGGCCTGACCACCGTTGTCATGGTCCTGCTGCTCGGTCAGACCCGGGTCCTGTTCGCCATGGGCCGCGACGGCCTGATTCCCCGGGGCCTGGCCAGGACCGGCAAGCACGGCACGCCGGTGCGGTCCACCATCCTGGTTGTCATCGCGGTGGTCATCGCCGGTGGCTTCTTCCCCTCCGGCGAGTTGGAGGAGATGGTCAACGTCGGCACGCTGTTCGCCTTCGTGCTCGTCTCCATCGGCGTGGTCGTCCTGCGCCGCACCCGCCCGGACCTGCCGCGCGGCTTCCGCACGCCGCTGGTGCCGGTGGTCCCGGTGCTGGCGGTCGTGGCCTGCCTGTGGCTGATGCTGAACCTGGCCGTCTTCACCTGGGTCCGGTTCGTGATCTGGATGGCCCTCGGCGTTGTCGTCTACTTCGCGTACGGCTACCGCAAGTCGGCCCTGGCCGCCGAGGCCAGGACGAGGGTGTGACCGAGCGGCCGGCCGACGCGCTCGGCCGGCCGCACGGCCTTGGTCAGGCGATCTCCCGCAGCACCGGCCGCAGCGCCCAGCTGAACGCGGCGGTGTTGTCGATGAGCGCGGGGGAGGCCAGCACCTGGTTGAACCCGCGCCGCATCCAGAACTGCCCGCGCACCGGCAGCTCGGTGATCATCAGGTGGAACGGCCGGACGGCGCGCTCCAGCTCCGTGCCGACGTCGGCGACCAGGTCGGTGATCCACATCCGGGAGCTGTCCCGGTGCCGGCCGTGCCGCAGCTCGTGCCGGGTCAGCTGGGCGTCCCACTGCCGGATGGGCTCGATGAGCGCGCCCAGCGCCCGGCACACCGCCGGCCAGCGGGCCATCCAGCGGTCGTCGCTGATGGGCATGCCCTCGAGGATGCCGTCGAACCAGTGCAGCCATTCGGACTCGACGGCCGCGCGGTCCACCCCGGGCGCGGGCAGCACCGGCACCCACGGGTCGGTCGGCGGATAGGGGTCGTCGGGCACGCTCAGCGCGAGCGCGTCCCGCAGGAATAGGGCGGTTCGGACGTCCGGTCGGACCCCGATCTGCAATGTCCAGGTGGGTTGGCGTTCGGCGAGCATGGCTGACCTCCCTCGGTGGGGAAGGTGATCTTCCACACACAGAATGAGGCAGCGCCCGCTTTCACGCCAGTGCGCGGGCACAACGTAGCTTGTCTGTTATGAGCACGCTGCTGTGCCTGGACATCGGTTCGACCTGGACGAAGGGCGCCCTGGTCGCCGCCGACGGCACTTTGCTGGGGACGGCGCAACATCCCACCACTCCGCCGGAAGTGTTGACTGGAATCGCCTCCGTCACCACCCGTTTGGAGGCTCAAGGTGCGCCGGTGCTGGCCTGTTCCAGCGCGGGCGGGGGCCTGCGGCTGGCCGTGGTGGGTCAGGAACGGTTGGTGAGCGCGGAAGCCGGCTACCGGGTGGCGCTGTCGGCCGGCGCCAAGATCGTGCATGTTGTTGCGGGGCAACTGGATGGCGCGGCGATTCGTGAACTTCGCGCCACTGAGCCGGATCTGGTGCTGCTGGCCGGCGGCACCGACGGCGGGGACCGCAGTGTGCTGCTGCACAACGCCAGGCGCATCGCGGCCAACCGGCTGCGGCCGCCGATCGTGTTGGCCGGCAACGCCGACGCCCGGGCCGAAGCGGAGGCGCTGCTGCACGCGACCGGCCGCACCGTGGTGGCCACCGACAACGTGCTGCCGGACGTCGGCGAGCTGGCCCCCGGCCCGGCGCGGGCGGCGATCCGGGAACTGTTCCTGCGGCACGTGATCGGCGGCAAGGGACTGTCCAAAGGCAACACCTTCCGCAGTCTCGTGCGGGCGGTGACGCCGGACGCGGTCCTCATCGGCGTCTCCCGCCTGGCGGCGATCCTGGCCAAGCGTGAGGCGGGCGCGGTGATGGTGGTCGACGTGGGCGGCGCGACGACGGACGTCTACTCGGCCGTGTCCACTGTGGACGAGAACGTCATGGAGCGCACGGTGGCGCTGCCGGCCGACCGTCGCACGGTCGAGGGTGATCTCGGCATGCGCTGGTCGGCCCCAGGAATCGTGGCCGAGGCCGAGGTGGAACGCCTTGAGCCGCAAGGAGATCTCCAGGAGGAAGCGCGCCGCCGAGCAGCCGCCGTGGACTGGATTCCCGGCGACGACCACGGCCGCGACGTGGACGCGGCGCTGGCCGCGCTCGCGGCGATCCTCGCGACCCGACGCCACCTGAGGCTGGTCGACGGTCAGCTCGGTCCGAAGGGGGCGGGCCTGCTTGTCCTGTCCGGCGGCGTGTTCCGGCACGCGACACCAGAGCGCTTGCAAGCCATCGAGGACCGACTGCGCGCGGATCCCGTGCTACGGCCGGTGTTGCGCAACGCAGAGATCATCGTGGACGGCCGCTATGTGCTGGCGCCGGCCGGTCTGCTGGCCGACGCCGGCCACGTGGCGACAGCGGATGCCTTGCTGGAAAACCACTTCAGCGCTTGAAGTTCCACAGCGTCAGCGGTTCCTCGGCGGTGTCCAGGCCGGCAGCGGCGGCGATCGCGCGGTCCCACTCCGGATCGGACGTGTAGTCGTTGTGACCCAGAATGCCTGGGCGCCAACGACGTCCGGCGATCGGGCCGTGCTGCGGATCGGGCAGCCAGTGGTCGCCGCCGAGCACCAGCGCGCCATGCTCGCTGGGCTCGGCGGCTGGTAGGGCACCCTCGTAGCCGACACCGAGCAACTGCCCGTCGAACGCCTGCCGTTCCCAGGTCGTCACGCCGCCGCCGATCGCGTCGGTGCCCCGGCACACCGCGCGCCACCGGCCACCCATCGCCCTCGACAGCTCCACCAGCGAATCGTGCGACACGACAGCGGGAAAGGCCCGCTGGTACGCCCATTGCAGCGGCGATCCCGCCGTCACCAGCCCGACGCGTTCACGTTCGTGCGCCGGCAGTGAATCCAGCAGCCGGGCCGCCGCGACGGCGGCGAGCAGGCTGCCCTGGCTGTAGCCGGCGAGTACCACCCGGGCCCCCGGCTCGGCCAGGTGTTCCCGAGCCCGCGCAACGAGTTCCGGGATCGCCTTCAGCGCGTAGCACGGCGGCACCAGCGGATGCGCCTCACGCGGCCAGAATCCGGCGATGTCGTTCAGTAAACCCAGCTGTCGCGCGGCTTGCGGCGACTTCGAGGCCACGTAGACCTGCCGCAGCGCGCCGATGGCGAACGCGCCAAGCGCGGTGATTCCGATGCCCGGCAACGGCTGTGCCCACCACGGCAGGACGACGCCGCGCACCTGCATCAGGAACGACACCACAGTGCCGGCCGCCAGTACGCCCGCGGCGACCAGGACGATGTGGTGCGCGTGGTTGCGCTTCAACCGGGCGATCCGCCACGCCTGGGCGGCTCGCTTCGCGGCCTCCGGCTTTCCCGGATGCAGCAGGTCGATCTCCACCGGCTTCGCCCCTCGCGGCAGCACCAGCACGGCCGCGCCGATCAACCCGACCACCACCGCCAGCACCGCGGCCACGCCCCACAGTGTTGTCACGTAACGATATCCGGGTGGCAGCTGCAACGTGTTGTCCCGCAGCGCCTGCTGCACCGTGATCCCGACGCCCGCGCCGAATCCGCCGCCCAGCAGCGAAGCGATCACCAGCACCGGGGCGGCCATCCAGCCGCCGGCCCACGGCCGCTGCGAGCCCGGCAGCGCCGACCAACAACCGCGGGCCAGCAAGGCCGCCGGAATCAGCACCAGCCCGAACAGAACGCACGTCACCGCGAGCACCGCGGCGATTGATTCGACGGTCGGATTGGTGCCGGGCAAATGCCGCCCGCCGCTGGGCATCGGTGTGAGCGCCGCCGCGGCGACGACCTCCAGAATGGTCAACACGACCAGAATCCGCCGCGGCCACGGCTTGAACCAGCGGCCCTCGGTCGGCGCGTCCAACAACAGCGTGATCAGCACACTGGCCGCGATCAGCACCCAGGCGGCCACCCACACCACGGTCACGCCGTCCGACGACGGCGCGAACGGCCCGCCGACCGCGAGCAGCGCCGCGCAGGCGAGCCCCGCTGTGGCGTGCAACACATGCAGCGCGGGCGCGTCCGGATCGGCGGCGATCTGCGCCCCGGGAAGCAGGCCACCGCGCGGCGCCGGCTGCACCCCGTACACCTTCCAGTCGATGGCCGACAGCTTGTGCAGCACCGCCACCACGAGCAGCACCGGTGCCAGCCCGATCGGCCCGCGCCACGGCCGCAGATGCTCGAACTGGTCCAGCCACTGCCCGGCGACCAGGTCGAGGCTCACCACCGTCAACTGCGTCACCAACAGCATGGTGAGCACCAGCGCCGCCAGCCGCACCAGGGACCGCAGCGTGCCGCCGAGCACCCGGCCCGTCGGCGGCAGCATCCAGTGCGCCATGTTGGCCAGCGAGAACGGCAGCAGCAGCGCCCAGGCCGCCTTGGCGAAGCCGCCCGACGTCATGGCGCTCCACAGGTAGCCCTCGACGGTGCGCGGCACCGGCCGGCCGCCGGCCTGCAGCACCGGCCCCGGCGCGGGTCTGCGCAACCGGTCGGCCGGGCGCACGAGACGGCCCACGCCGTCGCCCGCGACGTCCACGGCGACAACCGCGTCGACCAGTGACTCCGGTGTGGTCCCCATAACACCGTGCACCCGCAATTCGATGACACGGGTGTCGGGTCCTGCGATAAGCACCGGGCCATACTGGGCCATTCAGTAGTCATTGACCCGTGACCCAGCGCTCCGGCGTGGCGGACCGACTAGTGTGCATGGCCGACGACCCACTGGTTCTGGAGGACTCCACGATGACGGCGATCGCCCCGCCGAAGCTGCAAACCCGCAATGGCGTCGACTTCGCCGTCGCGGACCTGTCGCTGGCCGAGTTCGGCCGCAAGGAGATCCGGCTGGCCGAGCACGAGATGCCCGGCCTGATGGCGCTGCGCCGCGAGTACTCGGAGGTCTACCCGCTCAAGGGCGCGCGGATCTCCGGCTCGCTGCACATGACCGTGCAGACCGCCGTGTTGATCGAGACACTGGTCGCGCTGGGCGCCGAGGTGCGCTGGGCCTCGTGCAACATCTTCTCCACCCAGGACCACGCGGCGTCGGCGATCGTGGTCGGCCCGCACGGGACCGAGGAGGAGCCCAAGGGCGTGCCGGTGTTCGCCTGGAAGGGCGAGACCCTGCCCGAGTACTGGTGGTGCACCGAGCAGATGCTGACCTGGCCGGACGGCCAGGGCCCGAACATGCTGCTCGACGACGGCGGCGACGCCACGCTGCTGGTGCACAAGGGCACCCAGTACGAGGCGGCCGGCGTGGTGCCGCAGCCCGAGGAGGACGACGCCGAGGAGTGGAAGGTCATCCTCGAGGTCCTGCGCAACAGCCTCGACGCCGACGCCCAGAAGTGGACGAAGATCGGCAAGAGCATCCGCGGCGTGACCGAGGAGACCACCACCGGCGTGCTGCGGCTGACCCAGATGGCCGCCGCCGGTGAGCTGCTGTTCCCGGCGATCAACGTCAACGACTCGGTGACGAAGTCGAAGTTCGACAACAAGTACGGCATCCGGCACTCGCTGATCGACGGCATCAACCGCGGCACCGACGTGCTCATCGGCGGCAAGGTCGCGGTCGTCTGCGGCTACGGCGACGTGGGCAAGGGCGCGGCCGAGTCGCTGGCCGGCCAGGGCGCCCGGGTGATCGTCACCGAGATCGACCCGATCTGCGCGCTGCAGGCCGCGATGGACGGCTACCAGGTGGCCAAGCTGGAGACGGTGCTGCCGATCGCCGACATCGTCATCACCACCACCGGCAACAAGGACGTGGTGATGGCCCACCACATGGCCGACATGAAGCACCTGGCCATCCTGGGCAACATCGGCCACTTCGACAACGAGCTGGACATGGCCGGCCTGGCCAAGGTCCCGGGCATCCGCAAGATCAACATCAAGCCGCAGGTCGACGAGTGGGTCTTCCCCAACGGCAAGTCGATCATCGTGCTGTCCGAGGGCCGGCTGCTCAACCTGGGCAACGCCACCGGCCACCCCAGCTTCGTGATGTCGAACTCCTTCTCCAACCAGACGATCGCCCAGGTCGAGCTGTTCACGAAGTACAAGGAGTACGACAACGAGGTCTACGTCCTGCCCAAGAACCTCGACGAGAAGGTGGCCAAGATCCACCTGGAGGCCCTGGGCGGCGAGCTGACCAAGCTCACCAAGGAGCAGGCCGAGTACATCGGCGTGGACGTCGAGGGCCCGTTCAAGCCCAACGCCTACCGCTATTGAGTTCTCGCCGCGCGTTCCGCGCGGGGCTCGGCCCCTTCGGGGGCCGATGCCTCGCCCCGGGCGAAGCATCGGCGGGGCCTCGCGGTCTCCTGTGACGGCGGGCCCTGTGTTGTGAAGGGGCCCTTCCTGGCGTTCGACGTCAGGAAGGGCCCCTTCAGCACGTTCAGGGCGCGCCCCAGTGCACGGTGATGCCGGCGCGGTCGCAGCTGACGGGTTCGAAGTAGGCGCTCACCACGCCGTCCAGGCCATAGCTGAGCTCCTCGTGCACGATGGCGTCGCCGTGCTGCTCACGGAAGCAGCGCACCGGCAGCACGCCCCGATGGAAGCGCAGTTGGAGCAGGTAGTTGCCGGCGGGGGCGGGGAAGCGGCGCAGGTGGCCGCCGGTCTGGCCGACGGCGGTGTCGATCACCGTGTAGCTGAACACGTGCATCTCGCCGGGCCGTAACCGGCGGTCGAACAGCAGCTCGAAGGCCACCGAGCCGTCCGGCCCGCGCTTGCGCATGCGGCCGGCGCGGCAGCCCTCGCCGGTGTGCACGGCGGAGTGCTCGACCTGGCCCTGCTCGTCGGCGGGGTGCAGTGCCAGGTAGCGGTCCGCGCCGTCGGCGCTGCCCCGCACGACGAGCCGGCTCAGCACCGAGCGCCGGGTCCGCGCGGCGTTGACGGTCACGACCTCGTGCAGCGCGAGCACGTCGAGCAGCCCGTTGCGCAGATCGGCCTCGAACTCCTCGGCGGCCAGGCTGGTGGACCGCCCGGAGTGCTCGCCCATCGGCTCGATCAGCCCCAGCAGCGAGTTGGACGGCAGGTCCAGCACCTGCTCCAGCGCCAGCACGGCCTCGGTGGCGCGGGGCATCTCGGGCCGGCGCAGGCCGCGCTGCCAGTAGCTGAGCGTGGACTGTCCGATGTGGGTGCCGGCCTCGTCCAGTGCCGCCCGCAGCCGGGCCAGCGGCAGGCCGCGGTAGGTGATCGCCTGGTGTAGGGCCTGATGAAACGGCCCGTCACGCAGCGCAGTCGCTAGCGTGGGCGGCAGTCCGCCAGTCGGGTGCACTTTTTCACTCGGTGCGTCCAGGCTTTCCCCGGCCAACGCGGCACCACCCATCTCCCGGCCTGCCGTGTCTGAAGTGGACGTTAGAGTAGTCACTCGTTTTGGTGATTGATAGCGACCCCTCCGAGCGACCTCTGCGGTGCGTCTCTTGCGGGTGCCCGGACCAGTTTTTGACGATCACTTGTCGGGTTCACGACAGCTGCCCGACACTGCTGAGGACGCTGTCAACGTTGTCACCGTCTTGGGGGTCTGATGCGCCCACTGGTCGTCACCCTGCTCGCGCTGGTGCTGCTCGCGCCGCCCGCGCTCGCTGGCCAACCGCCGCTCGCCGACCCGGTCGCCCTGACCGATCCGATGATCGGGACCGGTTCCGCCGGCGCGGCCGTCGGTGAGATCAACAACTTCCCCGGCCCGAGCACGCCGTTCGGCATGCTCCAGTGGAGCCCGGACACCGCCGACCACTACGCCGGGTACTCCTATGAGGACAAGACCATCAAGGGCTTCAGCCTCACCCACGCCTCGGTCGGCTGCCGCCAGTTCGGCGACGTGCCGATCCTGCCGGTCAGCGGCGACGTCGGCGCGACGCCGTGGTCGCTGCAGGAGCCGTTCACGCACGCAGGTGAGCAGGCCTCACCCGGCTACTACACGGTGACCGCGGGCGGCGTGCGCACCGAGCTGACCACCGCGCAGCGGGCCGGGCAGGGGCGGTTCACGTTCCCGGCCAACGCCCCCGCGCACGTGCTGGTCAAGGCCGGCGGCAGCCTCAACGGCGACACCGACGCCAGCGTCGCCTTCCCGGACGACCACACCGTCACCGGCTCGGCCACCTCGGGCGGATTCTGCGGCCAGGGCAACAAGTACACCGTCCACTACATGATCACCTTTGACCGGCCGTTCACCGCCAAGGCCTCGTGGAGCGGCAGCTCGGCAGCGGTGCCCAACGTCGTCGCGCCGGACGAGAAGGCCCGTGGACTGGCCGGTCCACAGATCGCCGGTCCACAGGTCGGAGCGACCCTCGACTTCGACACCAGCAAGGACGCGACGCTGCGGGCCAAGGTGGCCATCTCCTTCGTCTCGGTTGACGGCGCGGCAAAGAACCTGGCCGCCGACGCGCCCGCGTGGGACTTCGCCGGCATGCAGGCCGCCACGAAGGCCCGCTGGGCGTCCTACCTCGGTCGGATCGCCATCGGCGGCGGGCGGACCGACCTGATGAAAACGTTCTATGCGGCGCTGTACCACTCGCTCCAGTACCCGGTGACGTTCAACGACGTGGACGGCGGCTACACCGGCTTCGACGGCAAGGTGCACAACACCGGCGGCCGCACCCAGTACGCCAACTTCTCCGGCTGGGACATCTACCGCTGCGAGATCCCGCTGCTGGCCACGCTCGCCCCGGACGAGACCTCCGACATGATGCAGTCCCTGGTCAACGACGCCGACCAGTACGGCTGGCTGCCCAAGTGGCCGGTCTACAACGACGAGTCCGGGGTGATGAACGGCGACTCGGTCGCCCCGATCATCGCCGGCGCGTACGCCTTCGGGGCCCGGGACTTCGACGCCGGCAAGGCGCTGGCCCAGCTGGTCAAGGGCGCGACCAAGGACGGCACCGTGGGCTGGGGCTACGAGGAGCGGCCCAACGTCGTGGCCTACCAGCAACTCGGCTACGTGCCCTCGGCCGACAACGAGAACGTGTCGATGACCGAGGAGTACGCCATCGACGACTTCGCCATCGGTCAGTTCGCCGCGGCCCTCGGCGACGACGACACAGCGGCGACTTTCGCGACCCGCGGCCAGAACTGGCAGCACGTCTTCGATCCGACCACCGGCTACGTCCGGCCGCACGGTTCCGACGGCGCCTACCCGGCCGGGCCGGTGCTCGTGCCACCGCCGCCCGGCCAGTTCGCGCCCACCGGCTTCGCCGAGGGCAACGCCGCCCAGTACACGTGGATGGTGCCGCAGAACCTGGCCGGCCTGATCGGCGCGGTCGGCGGCCGGGACGCCGCGATCAAGCGCCTGGACGACCTGTTCACCAAGCTCAACGTCGGCCCGGTCGAGCCGTACTACTGGGCCGGCAACGAGCCCATGTTCAGCGTGCCGTGGACGTACGACTACCTCGGCCAGCCCTGGAAGACCCAGGACGTGGTGCGGCGGGTGCAGTCGGAGCTGTTCGCGGCGACGCCCGACGGCGAGCCCGGCAACGACGATCTCGGCGCGCAGTCCGCCTGGTACGTGTGGTCGGCGCTCGGCCTGTACCCGGTCACGCCCGGCGCCACCGACCTGGCCGTGAACACGCCGCTGTTCCCGCACGTCGAGATCCGCACCGGCGCCGGGCGGCGGATTGTGATCGACACTCAGGGCGCCGGTCCGCACATCCAGGGCCTGTCGGTCAACGGCGTGCCGTGGAACCGGACCGGGCTGCCGTCCGACCTGCTGGCCTGGGGCGGGCACGTGCAGTACCGGCTCGGCGACGGCACCGGGTGGACCGCCGCGCCGCCGAAGTCCTATCGGGACGGTGAGGCGCCGGCGATCGGCTACGTGACCCCGCTCGGCGCCTCGACCGGCAACACGTTCCAAGTTGGCGCACGGAACCAGACCGGCGAACCGGTGACCGTGCCGTGGACGCTGACCGTGCCCCCGGGCGCGTCCGCGTCGTTGACGCGGGGGCAGCTTGTGGTGCCGGCCAACGGGACGGCAAGCGTGCCCGTGACGATTCAGGCCACCGCGAACGGCCTCTACCCGGTGTCCGTCGACTTCGGTCACAAGCAGCGCGCCACCGCCTACTTCGCCGTCGCGGGCACCGACCACACCACCACCGCGTGCAGCACGCTCGGCGCGACCAACACCGACTGTGGGCTCACCCAGATCGAGTACGCCAACGACGGCGCGACCGCTCCAGTGACCGTCAACGGAGTCTCGGCCCGGCGCATGGTGCGTGCCCACGACTGGGGCGACTACCGGTACATGTACTTCCAGGCCGACCAACGCGCCATCCCCGGCACCGGCCCGTACAACGCCACGATCACCGTGCGGTACCTGGACACCGGCACCGACACGTTCGTTCTCCAGTACGACTCGGTGAACCAGTCCTATGTCGACGCCCAGCGCGTCACCAAGACCGGCACCGGCACGTGGCAGGACGTCACCGTCACCGTCAAGGACGCCAAGTTCGCCCACCGCGAGAACGGCCAGTCCGACTTCCGGATCTCCTCCGACGGCTCCGGCGACGCCAGCGCCGAAACCATCGCGTCGGCGCACCTCACGGTCGTCGGGCCGGACATCCTCGCGGTCCGTCAATGCCCCGCCACTACGCCATAACGGCCGCCGTCGCCACGGAGTCGCTCGGCCCCGCCGCTGCTTCGCACGGTTGCTGGATTTTTTGAGGGCCGCCACTCGACGCGCCCCACCACCCAGCCGACGCGGCGCTCGAAAAATCCAGCAAGGGCGAGGCAGCGGGTCCGAGGGGCCGAGCCGCGACGCCGGAGGCGGCGCCATGTTACGCCTTGACCTGGTCCAACAGCGTCAGGAACACATCGCGTTCGATCACGGCCGGCTCGTCCGCGAGCCGGCCGCCGATGTGGCACACGAACGTCTCGGGGCTGACCACCTCGATCGGCATGGTGTCCGGCATCCGGCACGTCACCAGGCCGGGCTCGGGGGTGTGCACCAGCACGATGCCCTCGACCTGCACCTTGGGCAGCAGCATCTGGTACGCGGCGACGGTTCGCGCGAGCCGCAGCGAGCCGCCGTCGAAGCTCTCGCCGTCGCGCAGCAGGTCGCCGTCGCCGTCGCTGGTGTAGTGCCCGGCCGGCCAGATCTTCGACTCGATCAGCAGCAGCTTGCGCCCGCACAGCACGGCATGGTCGACCTCGGCCTTCGAGGAACCGGGCCAGGCCAGGCCGTGGAAGATGCGCGCGGCCGGGATCTGGCCCAGGTAGCCGGACAGCAGGTCCAGCGTCATCCACTCGCCGCGGGTGCAGTCCTTGACCGGCTCGTCCTCGGACGGCAGCAGCCGGGTGCCCGGCGCGCCGAACAGGTTGAACGTGCGGAAGTCGAGGGTGAAGATCCGCTCGGTCACCCGGGAGGACAGGTACCAGCGGCCCAGCGGCGGCAGCGCGAACACGCCCGCGGCCAGCAGCACCACGGCGATCCCGGACAGCGCGCCGGCGGACAGGGCGTAGATGCCCAGCGCCGCCATGCCGGCGGCCCAGATGTAGGTGATCACGGCCAGGAACTTCGGCGTCGCCTTGCCGGCGATGGTCACCGCGACGTACACGATGGGCACGATCATCACCACCGCGACGACGGAGAAGCCGCCGGCCAGCATCGGCACCACGGTGGCGGCCAGCAGCGCGGTCCACACCGCGGCCACGGTGAAGAACCAGCGCTGGGCCCAGCCGAAACCGGGCCGCCAGTGCACCTTCGAGTCCGGGTTGACCCGCTGCCACCAGGGGATCGTGTCGGTCGGGATGGCCCGCAGGCCGGACGGGAAGCCGGCCGGCTGGGGCGGCGGTTCCGGCGGCCGCTCCTCCCGCTCGGCGTAGGCGGCCTCCTCCTGGAACTCCTCCCAGGCCTCCCATTCCGGCGGCGTCGGCGGCCGCGGCCGCCGCTGCTCGGGCACGCCGAGGGAACGCCGCTGGTCGTAGGCGGCGCGCTTGGCCGGGTCGGACAGCGTCTCGTACGCCTCCTGCACCAGCCGGAACATGATCTGGCTGCCGCCGGCGTCCGGGTGCAGCACCTTCACCAGCGAACGGTGGGCAGACTTGATCTCCGCCTGAGAGGCGCCAGGCTTGACTTCCAGCAACTCGTAGTAGTCGACTCCGCCCACGGCCCTTCCCATCTGCGGCTACGTCTGGCGCGGGTACGAACACGATAGGTTGCCTCGGCGTCAGAGTCCCGTCCAACCTGGGCCGTTTCATCACCCGATCGGTTAAGTCCGTAGGGTGGGCACCCGTGGCGAGGCTGGTCGTGATCGAAGGACTTGACGGCGCGGGCAAGCGGACGCTGTCCGACGCGCTGACCGCCGAACTGGACAAGCGGGGTGCGACCGCGACTCGGATCGCCTTCCCGCGCTACGGCGAGGACGTGCACGCCGACCTGGTGCGCGACGCCATGTACCTGCGGCTCGGCGACCTGGTGAAGTCCGTGCACGGCATGGCCGTGCTGTTCGCGCTGGACCGCCAGGCGGCCAAGCCGGTGATCGCCGAGGCGCTGGCCGAGCACGACGTCGTGCTGCTGGACCGCTACATCGCGTCCAACGCGGCGTACGGGGCGGCTCGGCTGCACGAGGATGTAAACGGCGATTTCGTGCGCTGGGTTCATGACCTTGAGGTCGGGCGCTTCGAGCTGCCGCTGCCCGACCGCCAGCTGCTGCTGCGGGTTCCGGTCGAGGTCGCGGCCCAGCGCGCCGCCGGCCGTGAGCAGACGGAGCGGCAGCGGGACAGCTACGAGACCGACGACGGCCTCCAGGCCCGCTGCGCCGTGGTGTACGACCAGTTCGTCGACACCGGCTGGCTCGCCCCGTGGACCGTCGTGGACGGCGTCGGCGGCGCGGACTTCAGCGCGCTGGCCGAGCAGCTGCTGGCGTAGCGAGGGCTTCTCTAGAGCGCCCCGACCAGGTCGCCGCCCCAGCGTTCGATCTCCGCGTCCAGGTCGAGCGGCCCGGTGCCCGAGGCCTGCTTCATCGCGTCGGTGACCCGGTCCAGCGGCACCAGCCAGGACACCTCGAACTCGATGCCGTCGGGGTCCTTGGCGTACAGCGCCTTGGTCGTCACATGATCGGACGCGCCGACCAGCGCACCCGCCTCACGGAGCCGGTCGGCGTGCTCGGCCAGGTCCTTGAGCGTGGTCACGGACCAGGCCAGGTGGTACAGGCCGACGGTGTCGCGGCCCGCGCCGGACGGCTTGGCGTCCGGGCCGACCTGGAACAGGCCCAGGTCGTGGTCGTTGTCGGAGTCCGGAGCCTGCAGGAACGCGGCGCCCGGGAACTGGTGCACCACTCGGAAGCCGAGCACCTCGGTGTAGAAGGCGACGCTGCGCGAGGTGTCACGCACGTACAGCACCGCGTGGTTGAGCCGGCGGATCGCCATCGCTGCCTCCCTTGTTCAATATTCAACTATAACGTCGGTAACAAACCGTGAGCGTTACACGCTGTAGCTCGTGAACCCGACGGGGACGAGGGTGGGTGATGGCGCATGACCGAGCGCTGGAGCAGTGCGGCGGAGCGCAACGGACCGATCGCTGCCGGTGGTGACCGGAGTGTTGATCGCTGGGGTGCGCGCGGCCGCCAGGCCAGCAGTGCGACGATGGTAGGCATGAAGGCACGCGTCCTGGTGGTCGATGACGACCCGGCCCTGGCGGAGATGCTCACCATCGTGCTGCGCGGTGAGGGGTTCGACACCGCAGTCGTCGCCGACGGCGCGCGGGCGCTGCCGGCGCTTCGTGAGCTCAAACCGGACCTGGTGCTGCTCGACCTGATGCTGCCCGGGATGAACGGCATCGACGTGTGCAAGGCGATCCGGGCCGAGTCCGGCGTGCCGATCGTGATGCTCACGGCCAAGAGCGACACCGTCGACATCGTGCTGGGCCTGGAGTCCGGCGCCGACGACTACGTGGTCAAGCCGTTCAAGCCCAAGGAGCTGGTGGCCCGCATCCGCACCCGGCTGCGGCGCACCGAGTCGGAGCCGGCCGAGGTGCTGGCCATCGGCGACCTGGCCATCGACGTGCCCGGCCACGAGGTCACCCGGGAGGGGCAGGCCATCCAGCTCACCCCGCTGGAGTTCGACCTGCTGGTCGCGCTGGCCCGCAAGCCGCGCCAGGTGTTCACCCGCGAGGTGCTGCTGGAGCAGGTGTGGGGCTACCGGCACGCGGCCGACACCCGGCTGGTGAACGTGCACGTCCAGCGGCTGCGCTCCAAGGTCGAGAAAGACCCGGAGCACCCCGAGGTGGTGCTCACCGTGCGTGGCGTGGGGTACAAGGCGGGTCCTCCGTGATCGGGGCCTGACCGATGCGGGTGGACACCAGGCCGGTGACCCGGTGGGTGCAGGAGGCACCGGCCGTGGTGCGGGAGCGCTGGCAGCAGGCCAGCGAGCTGTGGCGGCGGTCGTTGCAGCTGCGGGTGGTGGTCAGCACCCTCGCGCTGTCCTCGGCCGTCGTCTTCGTGCTGGGCATGGTGCTCCAGTCGCAGATCACCGACCAGATGCTGAGCAGCAAGACGAGCGCCGCGACCGCGCAGATCAAGGCCAGCGTCACGGCCGTGCAGCACCAGCTGGTCGGGGTCAGCCCGGGGCCGGACAGCCTGATCACCCGTTTCAACGCCGCCCTCAACTCGCTGACCAGCAGCGGCTCCCCGAACATCGACGGCTCGTCGGCCGGCGCGTTCGAGCCGATCCTGGCCGACGCCCGCACCAAGGACTCCGCCGGCAACGTCACCGCCACCGCGCACTACGGGGACGTCCCGGACGACCTCAAGCGGTTCGTGCAGAACGATGAGATCGCCACCCGGATCCACACCGTGTCCCGGGACGGCGTGTCGACCACGATGCTCATGGTCGGCGCCCAGGTGCCCAGCGCCAACCACCCGGTGCAGCTGTACCTGCTGTTCCCGCTGACCGCCGAGCAGCACACCACCGAGGTCGTGCAGAACACCCTGATCGTCGCCGGCGTCGTGCTGCTGCTGTTGCTGGCCGGCATCACCAACCTGGTCACCCGGCAGGTGGTCCGCCCGGTGCGGCAGGCCGCCGAGGTGGCCGAGCGCTTCGCCGACGGCAAGCTGGACGACCGGATGCCGGTGGTCGGCGAGGACGACGTGGCCCGGCTGGCCGAGTCGTACAACGAGATGGCCGAGAGCATCCAGGCCCAGATCCGGCAGCTGGAGGAGTTCGGCCTGCTGCAGCGGCGGTTCACCTCCGACGTGTCGCACGAGCTGCGCACGCCGCTGACCACCGTGCGGATGGCCGCCGACGTGCTGCACGCCTCCCGGGAGCAGTTCCCGTCCGGCCTGGCCCGCTCCACCGAACTGCTGGTCGACGAGCTGGACCGGTTCGAGGCGCTGCTCGGCGACCTGCTGGAGATCAGCCGCCTGGACGCCGGCGTCGACGAGCTCACCGCCGACCTGGTCGACGTGCGCGGTGTCGTGGAACGTGCCGTCGCCGCCGTCGGGCCGGTCGCCGCCAGCTCCGGCAGTGCCGTCGAGACCTACATGCCCGACGCCGAGGTGCCGGCTGAGATCGACGCCCGGCGGGTCGAGCGTGTGCTGCGCAACCTGCTCAACAACGCCGTCGACCACGGCGAAGGCCTGCCCGTGCGGGTCCGCGTCGCCGCCGACGAGCACGCCGTGGCCATCGTCGTCCGGGACTTCGGCGTCGGTCTGCGTGAGGGCGAGGCCGAGCTGGTGTTCAACCGCTTCTGGCGGGCCGACCCGTCCCGCAACCGCCGCACCGGAGGCACCGGTCTCGGCCTGGCCATCAGCGTCGAGGACGCCCGGCTGCACGGCGGCTGGCTGGAGGCCTGGGGCGAGCGCGGCCAGGGCGCCTGCTTCCGGCTCACCCTGCCGCGCCACCAGGGGCAGGAACTCACCGACAGCCCGCTTACCCTGCCGCCCGACGAGGAACCGCCCGTCCGTGAACCGGCCGAGGCTGAGGAAACCCCCCTCGTCATCGCCGAGATCGAGGCCGACGCCGAGGTCGAGGAGATCGCCTGGCAGCCCGCCGAGTCCGTGGCCCTGGACGAGCCGGCGGTCCTCGACGAGCCGGCGGCCGAGGAGCCGGCCGTCACCTGGCAGTCCGCCGACGCCTCCCCGGCCGTCGAACCCGGCGAGATCGGCCACGACCCCGAGCTGGACGGGGTGCCTCCCACCCCGCCGCCGATGCCGTTCCCGTCACGCGCCTCGGAGTCCCGCCTCTACCCGCTGCCCGCCGAGCCCGACGGCGGGCCGGTCGGGCCGGGCGCCGCCGAGTCGGCCACACCCACCGCGTCCGAGTCCACGTTCGCGAACTCGAAGTCCGCTGGGGAGGTCCGGTGATCCGGCGGTCCCGACCGGCGCTGCTGCTGATCGTGCTGCTCACGGCGCTGGCCACGGTCGCGGGCTGCGCCGCCATCCCGGACGAGACCCCGGCGCAGGGCGTCGCCGCCGGCGACGGGGGCGGCAAGACAGCGCCCGCCCCGGAGCCACCGCTGGACCTGCAGCCGGCCGACCTGGTGCGGGCGTTCCTGAACGCCAACGCCGACTCGAGCTCCAGCTACGCCGCCGGCCGGACCTACCTGACCAAGGCCGCGCAGCCGAAGTGGCAGCCCGGCTCGTCGATCACGATCATCCAGGACACCTTCAACACGCTGCCCGAGCAGACCAAGCCCGACCACGCCACGGTGCAGGTCAGCATGCAGATCATCGGCCGGTTGGGCGCCGACGCGGCGTTCGTGCCGCAGTCCACGCCGGCCGCGCTGACCCTGCCCGTCGACAAGCAGGACGGCCAGTGGCGGATCAGCACGCCGCCGCCGGGCGTGTACATGACGCTGGACCGGTTCAACGAGCTGTACCGGCAGGTCAAGGTGTACTTCCTGGACCCGCAGAAGCGGGTGCTGGTGCCCGACCTGCGCTACATCCTGGCCCAGCCCAGCAACGGCCTGCCGGCGCGGGTGATCGACCTGCTGCTGGCCGGACCGTCCGACGCCATGCAGGGCGCGCTCACCAGCGCGCTGAGCTCCGACGCCGTGCTGCAGTCCGGCGGCGTCGAGGCCGGCGACGGGGCGGTGCTGGTCAACCTCAGCCGGGTCGGCGACCTCTCCGCGGCCAACGTGAAGCTGGTCATCGCCCAGGTCGTGCAGTCACTGGCCGTCGTCACCAACAGCCGCATCCGCATCGAGCAGGACGGCACCGCGCTGTCCCCGGACCGCCTGGACTGGCGGATCGGCGACCTGCCGGCCTACGACATCGGCACCAGCCCCAGCCCCGACCTGCCCGGCCTGCTCGTGCAGGACGGTCTGATCAAGCAGCTCGACGGCAAGCCGCTGAACGGGCCGGCCGGCAACGGCTCCTACACCGTGCTGACCGCCGCCCAGTCCATCGACGGCAGCGAGCTGGCCACCGTCAGCAAGGACAGCGGCAGCGCACAGCTGCGGGTCGGCGGCCTCACCCAGCTCGCGCCGGTGGTCGACCTGACCGCCGGCACCCTGACCAGACCCACCTGGGTCTCCGCCGACTCCGCGACCGACGCCAGCAACGAAGTGTGGACCGTCGCCGACGGCAGCCGGGTCGCCCGCGTCGTCAAGTCGGCCGAAGGCACCTGGGTGCCCCACCCGGTCAACGCCAACGACCTGAGCGCGTTCGGCCCCATCACCGACCTGCGGCTGTCCCGGGACGGCACCCGGGCCGCCGTCATCGCGAACTCGCAGCTCATCGTCTGCGCGGTCGTCCGCACCCCCAACTCGGACACCGTGGCCCTGCGCTCGCCCCGCGTCCTGCTGCCCGACACGCTGACCAGCGTGGTCGGCGTCGACTGGCTGCTCCAGGATCAGCTCGTGGTGGCCACCTCCTCCCAGGAATCGCCGATCATCCAGGTCGCCGCCGACGGCGACCCGGTGTTCAACCGCTACAACGCGGCCAACCTGACCGCCCCGGTCACCGCCGTCACCGCCGCCCCCAGCCGCCCGGTGATCGTGGTGGACGCCGGCGGCATGTGGACCTCCTCGGACTCGAACTCGGTGTGGCGGGTGCAAGGCATCAACGTCCGCCACGGCTCCACCGCCGTGCCCTTCTACCCAGGCTGAGCTGTGCTTTTGGCGCCGCCTTCGGCGTCGCGGCTCGGCCCCCGGGTAGCCGATGCCTCGCCCTTGCCGGATTTCGCCCGCCGCATCCGGCCTGGGTGGTGGGGCGCGTGGGTGGCGGCGGGCGAAATCCGCCAACCGGGCGAAGCACCGGCGGGGCCTCGCACTCTCCCGAGTTGGCGCCAGGATCGGTAGGTTGGTTGGCGGTGGGTTGGTTAGTCCGTGCTGGTCAGCGCGACTATTGCCGTGACCTCCAAGCCGGCGGCGGTGAGCACCTGGTGGCACGCGGCGGCGGTGGCGCCGGTGGTGATGACGTCGTCGAGTAGGACGACGGGGCTGCCGCGGGGCGGCGCGGCCCGAGGTCGCAGGCGTACCCGGCCGGCCAGGTTGGCGGCGCGGGCGGTCGGGTCCAGCCCGACGGAGTCGGTGGCCGAGGGGGCCAGCTCCAGCACCGGGGCCACCGCGACGCCATGACCGGACCTGGCCAGCTCGGTGGCGCACCAGCGGGCCAGGTTGGTCATGTGCTCGCCGCCCCGCAGCCGGGAGGTCCGCCGCCGCGACGGGGCCGGCACCAGCCACCAGACGCCGTCCGGGCCGGGCCGCGCTTCGGGCACCCATGGCAGGGCCTTGGCCACGGCGACCCCCAGCGGCTGGGCCAGCTCGCGCCGGCCGCGCTCCTTGTACGCCAGCACCGCGTCTCGGGCGGGGCCGCGATAACCGGCCAGGGCGTAGGCCGGCGGGCCGGCCGAGATGGTGGGCCGGCGGACCGGCGACGGGCCGCCGAATTCGGTCGCGCAGGACTCGCACCACAACCGACCATTCGTTCGGCAGCCGACGCAGCGGACCGGCAGGACAAGATCGAGCAGTTTCGTCGTCATGGGCCCCACCATGCACCCCGAACCTGGCAGTCCCGGCGGCCCGTGTTTATTACCCGTGAGTTCGGGTATCGCCTCAAACCTGAAGAGTCTTCGCATGAGTGAGAGAACCTCACACCGCGACCTGGGGGTGCGCGTGAAGCGAATGTTGGGTTTCTGGCCACGACCTTCGGTACGGGTGATCACCCGATACCACCCACATGGGTGAACTTGGTCCGGGGGACTCGATCACTGTCCCCGGTTCCGGCCGGTCACGCGAAGATCGCCGTCGCTGGCCGGTCGCGTACCGCGACTACCACCATCGGGGCGACCCGATGCGGTGGCGGCGGCTCGCACACGTGACCGGGAACCCCGAGCTGGACTGGCACGTTGCCCCGATATGAGGCCCTTGCTCAGCCCGTTCGCCGCAGTAGGTTGGCGACCTCGGCCGGCATGGGTCCTGCGCCGTCGGAGTGAAGCGTGGCCCACCCGTTCGGTGCGCTCCGTGCCCTGGGCGCGTTCCCGGCCCGTGCCCGCGACTCGATCGGTCACGGAACGTGGTGACCTGAACTCTCCAGCAACGGGGTCTGTCGCAACGGCGAATCCGGGGCTAACGTGCTCCGCTATCAAGCATTCCGGCCCGCGGGGAGGAGGCGAACAGCCCATGACCCTGGCGCCGGCGAGCAGCGGCATCTGAGCCGCCTCGGTCACCACCCGGCGCCGAACACCATCCCCAGCATTGATGTTCTCGCAGCAGCGAGGGAGGTCGTGTATGGACATCGTCGTGAAGGGCCGCAACGTCGAGGTGCCCGATCACTACCGGGTGCACGTGGCCGACAAGCTGGCCCGTCTTGAGCGCTACGACAAGAAGGTCATCCGATTCGACGTGGAACTGTTCCACGAGCCCAACCGCCGGCAGTCCAAGAACTGCCAGCGGGTCGAGATCACAGCCAAGGGGCGGGGCCCCGTGGTGCGTGCCGAGGCATGCGCCGGCGACTTCTACGGAGCGCTCGACTGCGCGGTGAACAAGCTGGAGAACCGGCTGCGCAAGATGCATGATCGTCGCCGCGTGCACTACGGCCGTCGCAGTCCCGCGTCGGTCGCCGAGGCCACTGGCGCTATCGGCGCCCTGGCTTCCCCCATCGACGACGGTGTCGCGCAGACCGCCGCGACAGCCGTGTTGGAGATGGCGCCCGCCTACGACCCGGGCCTGGCCGAAGTGCCGGCCCAGCGGTGGGACGAGGCCGCCGTCGACGAGTCGCTTCCGGGGCAGATCGTCCGCGAGAAGGAGCATCCAGCCAAGCCGATGACCGTCGACCAGGCCCTCTACGAGATGGAGCTGGTCGGACACGACTTCTACCTCTTCCACGACGCCGACAAGCAGTGTGCGAGCGTCGTCTACCGCAGGAAGGGATTCGACTACGGCGTGATCAGGCTGGGCTGACACGCACCCGGGAACCTCGACGGCCGGCTCCCACGTTGTACTGGGGGCCGGCCGTTACCTGCTGACGGTCGGTCCGCCTACGATGACGGAAAAGGGCGTCCGCACCCAGGGCGCGTGACGAGAACCCGACGAGCGAGGTCCCCCGGATGGTCCTGTCCCGATTGCTTCGCGCCGGCGAAGGCAAGATCCTCAAGCGCCTGCGCAACATCGCGAAGCTCATCAACTCTCTCGAAGAGGACGTCGTCGACCTTTCCGACGATGAGCTGCGGGCCAGGACCGACGAGTTCCGCCAACGCTATGCCGACGGCGAGAGCCTGGACGAGCTGCTGCCGGAGGCCTTCGCGGTGACCCGCGAGGCGGCCAAGCGGGTGATCGGCCAGCGCCACTACGACGTGCAGCTGATGGGCGGCGCGGCGCTGCACCTCGGGCACATCTCCGAGATGCGCACCGGTGAGGGCAAGACCCTGACCTGTGTGCTGCCGGCCTACCTCAACGCCCTGGCGGGTGACGGCGTGCACGTCATCACCACCAACGACTACCTGGCCAAGCGCGACGCCGAGTGGATGGGCCGCATCCACCGCTTCCTGGGCCTGAAGGTCGGCGTGATCATCGCCGACATGACGCCCGAGCAGCGGCGCGAGGCGTACAACGCGGACATCACCTACGGCACCAACAACGAGTTCGGCTTCGACTACCTGCGCGACAACATGGCGTGGACCCTGGACGAGTGCGTCCAGCGCGGCCACAACTACGCCATCGTCGACGAGGTGGACTCGATCCTGATCGACGAGGCCCGCACGCCGCTGATCATCTCCGGCCCGGCCGACCAGTCCTCGCGCTGGTACCAGGAGTTCGCCCGGCTCGCGCCGATGATGCGCAACGAGACCCACTACGAGGTGGACGAGCGCAAGCGCACGGTCGGCGTCACCGAGGCCGGCGTGACCTTCATCGAGGACCAGCTCGGCATCGACAACCTGTACGAGGCCGCGAACAGCCCGCTGGTCGGCTACCTGAACAACGCGCTCAAGGCCAAGGAGCTGTACAAGCGCGACAAGGACTACCTGGTGCGCGACGGCGAGGTGCTCATCGTCGACGAGTTCACCGGCCGCGTGCTGGCCGGCCGCCGCTACAACGAGGGCATGCACCAGGCGATCGAGGCCAAGGAAGGCGTCGAGATCAAGGCCGAGAACCAGACGCTGGCCACGATCACGCTGCAGAACTTCTTCCGGCTCTACGACAAGCTCGGCGGCATGACCGGCACCGCCGAGACCGAGGCGGCCGAGTTCCACCAGACGTACAAGATCGGCGTGGTGCCGATCCCGACCAACAAGCCGATGATCCGCCGCGACATGCCGGACCTGGTCTACAAGACCGAGGAGGCCAAGTTCGAGGCGGTCGCCGACGACATCGCCGAGCGGCACGAGAAGGGCCAGCCGGTCCTGATCGGCACCACCAGCGTCGAGCGGTCCGAGTACCTGTCGAAGCTGCTGGTCAAGCGGGGCATCCCGCACAACGTGCTGAACGCGAAGAACCACGCCAAGGAGGCGTTGTTCGTCGCCCAGGCCGGCCACAAGGGCGCGGTCACCGTGGCCACCAACATGGCCGGTCGAGGCACCGACATCATGCTCGGCGGCAACCCGGAGTCCATCGCCGAGGAGGACCTGCGGGCCCGCGGCCTGGACCCGGACGAGACCCCGGACGAGTGGCGCGCCGCCTTCGCGGCCACGCTCGAGGACGCCAAGGCGCAGGTCAAGGCCGAGGCCGACGAGGTGCGCGAGGCCGGCGGCCTGTACGTGCTGGGCACCGAGCGGCACGAGTCGCGGCGCATCGACAACCAGCTGCGCGGCCGTTCTGGCCGTCAGGGCGACCCGGGCGAGTCCCGGTTCTACCTGTCGCTGGGTGACGAGCTGATGCGGCGGTTCAACGCCTCCATGGTCGAGGTCGTGATGAACCGGCTGCGGGTGCCGGACGACGTGCCGATCGAGCACAAGATGGTCACGCGGGCCATCCGCAGCGCGCAGACCCAGGTCGAGCAGCAGAACTTCGAGATCCGCAAGAACGTGCTCAAGTACGACGAGGTGATGAACCAGCAGCGCAAGGTGATCTACGCCGAGCGCCGCCTCGTGCTCGAGGGCGAGGACCTGCACGACAACGTGGAGCAGATGATCACCGACGTGGTCACCGCGTACGTCAACGGGGCCACCGAGGGCGGCTACTCGGAGGACTGGGACCACGAGAAGCTGTGGACCGCGCTCAAGACGCTGTACCCGGTGTCGCTGAGCTGGGATGAGCTGACCGAGGACGAGTCCGAGGACCTGACCGGTGAGCGGCTGCTGGAAGCCGTGCTCGACGACGCCCGGTCCGCCTACTCCGGCCGCGAGACCGACATCGACGGCAAGGTCGGCGAGGGCGCCATGCGCGAGCTGGAGCGCCGCGTCGTGCTGTCGGTGCTGGACCGCAAGTGGCGCGAGCACCTCTACGAGATGGACTACCTCAAGGAGGGCATCGGCCTGCGGGCCATGGCCCAGCGCGACCCGCTGGTCGAGTACCAGCGCGAGGGCTTCGACATGTTCAACGGCATGTTGGAGGGCCTCAAGGAGGAGACCATCGGCTTCCTGTTCAACCTCCAGGTCGAGGCGGCCGAGCCGGAGCCCGTGCAGGTCGCCGCGGCCGATGTGCCGCAGATCGCCGTCGCGCAGGCCCAGCAGCAGGGTGCGGTGGCCGCGCCGCCGGCCCCGCCGCAGCCCGCGCCCGGCAGCCAGGTGCCGCCGGCGCTGCGGGGCAAGGGCCTGGGGCAGCACGAGCAGCAGCGGCTGTCCTACAGCGGTCCGAACGAGGACGGCGACGCGGACTCCCGTCAGGACAAGGCCGACGGCGATGGCGCCGGCACCCGTCGTGAACGCCGCGCCGCGGCTCGGTCGCAGTCCAAGCAGGACCGCAAGCGCCCGCGTCGCTGACGTCTGAACGCGAGAACGGGGCGGACCTTTCGAAGGTCCGCCCCGTTCTTCTTTACAGCACCCGGAACACGTTGCAGCGCAACGGTTCCCGCACCTCGAACTGGGCGGCCAGCGCCCGCAGCCGGGTGTCGATCTCCGCGATCCCGCACGCCTCCACGATGCCCTCTACCGGCTGTTGGGCGTGCAGGCTGCGCAGCCGGCTCCGGTGCGTCGTGGTCCGACCGCGGGCCCTGGTCTCGATCGATCCGTAGGCCGTCGGCGTGAACTGCTGGCGGAGCTGGACCACCGGGCGTCGGCCGTCGATCGCCTCCAGCACCTGGTTGATCAGGTTGCGGATGCGGCTGGCCACCGCCGGCGGCACCTCGCCGACCGGCGGCGACGCCGGCGGCGGGTCGGCCACCACCCGCAGCCGGCGCCGGGCGAGGTGGGTCGGTCGCGGCGGCGGGCCGGGTTTCGGTTCATAGTCGGGCAGTGCCCGCAGCACGATCGGTTCCGCGATCGTGGTCATACGCCATGGCTGAGCCAATGAAGCCCCCGTTTTCTCGCTCCCCCATGGCCCGACAGAGCCGCATATCGGACACCGGCGGACCGCCGTAGCCTGATGGGGTGATGAAGGGACTAGTCGTCGACTTCGGCGGTGTGCTCACCGACCGCGGCCCCGACGCCGCCGCCGAGCCCCCGCTGATCGGCGCCGTGCTCGCCGCCCGCCGGGCCGGCATCCGCACCGCGCTGCTGTCCAACGCGGACGGTCCCGGCGAGCCGATCCCTTGGCTGGAGCGGCTTTTCGACGTGCTCGTCTTCTCCGGCGACGTCGGCGTGGCCAAGCCCGACACCGAGATCTACCGGCTCACCGTCTCCCGACTCGGCCTGGCGCCGGGGGAGTGCGTCTTCGTCGACGACCTCGCCGTCAACATCCGCGGCGCCGTCACCGCCGGCTTGGTCGGCGTGCACCACACCTCCGTGCCGTCCACCCTGGCCGAGCTCAGCACCCTGCTCGGTGTCGATTTCGCCTGAGGTCGTTCGTGTAGCTGGTGACCGGGCCGCACACCCGCGGTCCACACCGGAAGGACCGACCATGCGTTCCATCACGGCCACCATGTTCGTCACCCTCGACGGCGTCGTGCAGGGCCTAGGGCGTGCCGACGAGGACACTCGCGGCGGCTTCAGGCACGGCGGCTGGGGACCTCGGTACAACGATGAGGTCATGCTGCGCGAACTCGGCCAGGGCATGGCCAAGGCCGGCGACCTGCTGTTCGGGCGGCGGACCTGGCAGGACTTCACCGCCGCCTGGGGGCGTGCCACCGACGGCAACCCGTACACCACGCTCATGAACGCCGCCACCAAGTACGTCGTGTCGCGGAGCCTGCCGGACGCCGACGCGTGGCAGAACTCCGTCCTGCTGCGCGGCGACGCCGTGCAGACCGTGGCCGAGCTGAAGGCCCAGCCCGGCAACGACCTGGCCATCAACGGCAGCGCGTCGCTGGTGCGGAGTCTGCACGCCGCCGGGCTGATCGACACGTACACGCTGCTCATCCACCCGCTGACCCTGGGCAGCGGCACGCGGCTGTTCGACGGCCCCGCGCCGATGGCGGAGCTGGAGCTGACGGGCTGCGTGTCAACGAGCAAGGGCGTGATTATCGCTCACTATGCCCGGCGATAAAGACCCACCACCCACCACTCCCGGGGGGCGTGCCCAGGCTCAGTCTACCCGCGCACCACGGTGGACGATCTTGGTAGCGGGGTGGCTGTGGATAACTCGGTCCCTCGGTCGGGGGAACGAATCGGGAGCGGGCGGCCGTCGCCGCTAGCGTCCGCAGGCATGGACGCACTGGTGCTGGCCTGCACGTTCACCTTCGCGACGACGGCGCACGGGCAGTCGGTGACGGCAGTGTGCCCGATGCCGGTCTACCGGGTCATCGCGCAGTGCGGGGATCCGGGCAAGCCGCAGGGAGGCTGGACGGTGCGGGGACCGCTGGCCGGGGCGAACGGATCCACGGCCACCTGCCGGGGGAGCCGGATCATCGACTATCGGGTCGAGACCGCCTGACGAGTTCGAAGCAGAGGACGGCGGCGGCGCTGGCGACGTTCAACGACTCGACGCCGCCGGACATGGGGATGGAGACCCAGCGGTTGATCAGGGGGCGCACGCCGTCGGTGACGCCGGAGGTCTCGCTGCCGAGCACGAAGGCGACCTTGGCGGGGAAGTCGGCGGTGAACACGGTGTGCCGGGCGCCGGCGTCCATGGCGACGAGGGTGTAGCCGGCGGAGCGCAGCAGGCCGGCGGCTTCCTCGGCGGTGTAGCAGCGGAGCACGGGGGCGGTGAAGGCGACGCCGGCGGAAGCCTTCACGACGAGGGGATCGATGGTGGCC
Organism: Kutzneria sp. CA-103260; assembly: GCF_018263855.1. Classification (GTDB taxonomy): domain Bacteria; phylum Actinomycetota; class Actinomycetes; order Mycobacteriales; family Pseudonocardiaceae; genus Kutzneria. Next base: position 9,773,666 of record NZ_CP073318.1, read on the forward strand.
ACGCCCTTGCGCGGCACGACGATGCCGTCGAGACCGGCGGCGGTGGCGGTGCGCAGGATCATGCCGACGTTGGCGGGGGTGGTGATCCCGTCGAGCAGCAGCACGGACGTCGGCGGACGGCGATCACCCAGCGCGGCAGCCAACGTCCGCATCCGGGGAGCGACGACGTCGGCCAGCACGCCCTGGTCCTGCTTGCCGTTGCCGGCGAGCACCTTCACCCGCTGCGCGGACGCCCGCTGGACCTGGACGCCCCGGGCCCGGGCGGCGTCGAGGATCTCCCGGGCGGCCGGCCCGCGGGCGCTGTCGGCGAGCACGACCTTGTCGACGGACAGACCGTCGTCGGCCAATGCCTCCAGGACCGGCTTGCGCCCGTAGACGGTGACGAACCGATCCTTGGGGGAGACATTGTCGACATCGGGGACCTCACGCACGCCAAGCAGGATGGCACAGCGGTGGGGATGTGCCAGGATCGGCACCATGCCGGACCGCCTCTCGGCGCTGGACGCGTCGTTCCTGTACCTGGAAGACCAGACGACCCCGATGCACGTCGGCGGGATCGCGGTCTTTCGCAAGCCCCGGACCGGCTTCGACTACGACGGCCTGGTCGCGCTGATCGAGCAGCGGCTGTCGCTGGTGCCCCGCTACCGGCAGAAAGTGGTCCAGGTGCCGGGCCGGCTGGCCCGCCCGGTCTGGGCGGACGACCCCGACTTCGACGTCACCTATCACGTGCGCCGCTCCGCGCTGCCCAAGCCGGGCAGCGACGAGCAGCTCAACGACCTGGCGGCCCGCCTGATGTCCCGGCCCCTGGACCACACCCGCCCGCTTTGGGAGACCTACCTGGTGGAGGGCCTGGAGCGGAACCGGATCGCGGTGATCACCAAGACCCACCACGCCATGGTGGACGGCATCGGCGCGGTCGAGCTGGGCCAGGTGATCCTGGACGTGTCGGCCACGCCGCGGCCGCCGGCGGAGAACCTGTGGATGCCGCAGCCGGAGCCGGGCGCGCCGCAGCTGATCTTCGACGCGGTGGCCGAGATGGTGCAGCGGCCCGGCGAGCTGGTGGAGAACGCCCGGTCGGCGGCGTTGGACGCGGCGGCGACGGTGCAGAAGGTGGCAGAGGCGGTCACCGGCGTGGTGTCGGCGGTGAAGGCGGCGGCGCGCCCGGCGCCGGGCAGTCCGCTGAACGTCCGCATCTCGCACCAGCGGCGGTTCGCGACGGCCCAGACCAAGCTGGACGACTTCCGCGCGGTCCGCAAGGCCCACGGCGGCACGGTCAACGACGCGGTGCTGGCCACGGTGTCGGGCGCGCTGCGGAACTGGCTGCTGTCCCGTGGTGAGGCGGTCAACTCGTACGCGACGATCCGCGCGCTGGTGCCGCTGTCGGTCCGTGACACCGACTCGGAGAACGGCGTCGGCAGCAAGGTGCAGGCGTACCTGGTGGACCTGCCGGTGGGCGAGCCGAACCCGGTGGTGCGGCTGCACCACATCAGCCACGCGATGCGCGCGCACAAGGAGTCCGGCCAGTCGGTCGCCGCCGACACCCTGGTCCGGGTCGGCGGCATCACGCCGCCCACGCTGCACGCGTTAGGGGCGCGCGCGGCCAGCTCGTTCTCCCGCCGCATCTTCAACGTGGTGGTGACCAACGTGCCGGGCCCGCAGGTCCCGCTGTACGCGGCCGGTGCGAAGATGATCGAGATGTTCCCGATCGTGCCGCTGGCCAAGAACCAGGCGCTGTCCATCGGGGTCACCTCCTACGACGGAGGTGTCTACTTCGGACTGAACGCGGACCGGGACGCGATGTCCGATGTGGACGTCGTGGCCGGCATGGTCGAGGAGTCGTTGGAAGAACTCGTCGGAACGGTGGCCACGTCATGAGGGTGTTCCTGCCCGCCACACTCGGTTTGCTGCGCCAGTTGGTGTCCGACGAGGAGTTCCGGCCGGTTGGCGGAACCGCGTTCGCGCTCACCCCGGCGCTGCGTGAGTCCTACGCCTCGGGCGACACCGAGGACATGGAGTACATCGCGATGCTGGACGCGGCCCGCGCCTCGCTACGGCTGCTGGCCGCCGAGCTGTCGGAGAACCCGGAGGCACTGCCGCGCCGGGCGGTGATCGCCGCCGACGTCGACGACGTGAAGCTGCGGCCGGACCTGGACTACTCGGTGGTCAAGGTGCCGGGCACGGTGACCATGAAGATGATCGCCTCCGTGCACGTGGACACCGCCGAAGCCGAGCCGGCGGTGCGGGCGGCCTCGGCCGTGGTCGACGCGGCCGACCTGGGCGACCCGGACGCCGAGTTCACCGTGGGCAGCGCCGAGGACCACGCCCTGGCCTGGTACGCGCCGCAGGAGTTGCCATTCCTGCTGGAGCTGATGTGATGGGTCCATGGACGCGGTCACCTCGGTACCCCAGCCGTACAACGAGCCGGTTCGCTCCTACGCCCCCGGCAGCGCCGAACGCGAGTCGCTCCAGCGCCGCGTCGCCGAGCTCGAAGGCAGCCGGCACGAACTGACCATGACGATCGGCGGTCGCCGGCGGATGGCCGCCGGCGAGCCGGTCGACGTGGTCCAGCCGCACGATCACGCCCACGTGCTGGGGGTGACCGCGCAGGCCAGCAAGGACGACGTCGCCGATGCCGTGCAGGCGGCCAAGGACGCCGCGCCCGCTTGGCGTGAACTGCCGTTCGACGAGCGCGCCGCGATTCTGCTGCGCGCCGCCGACCTGCTCGCCGGCCCGTGGCGGGACACGCTCAACGCCGCGACGATCCTCGGCCAGTCCAAGTCGGTGCAGCAGGCGGAGATCGACTCGGCCTGCGAGCTGATCGACTTCTTCCGGTTCAACGCGGCCTTCGCTCGGCAGCTGATCGCCGAGCAGCCGAAGTCCAGCCCCGGCGTGTGGAACCGGTTCGACCACCGCCCGCTGGACGGCTTCGTCGTGGCGATCACGCCGTTCAACTTCACCGCCATCGCCGGCAACCTGCCGATGTCACCGGCGCTGATGGGCAACACCGTGGTGTGGAAGCCGTCGCCGACGCAGCAGCTGGCCGCGCACTTCACCATGCAGCTGCTGGAGGCGGCCGGGCTGCCGCCGGGTGTGGTCAACATGGTCACCGGCGACGGCGCCGCGGTCAGCGAGGTGGCGCTGGCCGACCGGGACTTCGCCGGCCTGCACTTCACCGGCTCGACCGCCACGTTCAAGCGGCTGTGGCGGACCATGGCCGACAACCTCGACCACTACTGGTCCTATCCGCGCATCGTCGGCGAGACCGGCGGCAAGGACTTCGTCGTCGCGCATCCGTCGGCCGACCCCGACGCGCTGGTCACGGCCCTGGTCCGGGGCGCGTTCGAGTACCAGGGCCAGAAGTGCTCGGCGGCCTCACGCGCCTACATCGCCCGGTCGCTGTGGGACGGCGGGGTCCGCGAACAGCTCGCGGACGTGACGCGCGGCCTCAGCTTCGGCGACGTCACTGACTTCTCCCACTTCGGCGGCGCCGTCATCGACTCGCGGGCGTTCGGCAAGCACAGCGAGCTGTTCGAACGGGTTCGCAACGAGCGGCTGGTCGACATCCTGGTCGGCGGCGTCGCCGACGACCGCGTCGGCTACTTCGTGCAGCCGACGGTGCTGGTCGGCGAGGATCCGCGGCACGACGTGTTCACCACCGAGTACTTCGGGCCGATTCTGTCCGTGCACGTCTACGAGGACGCCGACTTCGCCTCGGTGCTGGAACTGGTCGACACCTCGACGCCGTACGCGCTGACCGGCGCCGTGTTCGCCACCGACCGCGCGGTGATCGAGCAGGCACACCGGGCGCTGCGCTTCTCGGCCGGCAACTTCTACGTCAACGACAAGCCCACCGGGGCGGTCGTGGGGCAGCAGCCGTTCGGCGGCAGCCGGTCCTCGGGCACGAACGACAAGGCGGGCTCGATCCTGAACCTGACCCGCTGGACGAGCCCGCGCTCGGTCAAGGAGACCCTGGTCCCGCCGACCACCCACGGCTACCCGCACATGGCCTGAGTGAAAGGACGCTTTCGCACGTTCAACGTCAGGAAAGGAGCATTCCTGACGTTGAACGTGAGGAAAGGAGCATTCCTGACATCAGCTGCCGGCGGGTGGCGGGGAGAGTTGGGTGTCGGGTGGGACGGGAACGTCGACGGGTTGGCCCCAGCCGGAATAGGTGCGGCTGACGGTGAGTGTGCCGGTGGTGGCGGACACGTCCAGCTTGGACTCCGACTTCAGCGGCACGTTGCCGTTGCCGACCCAGAGCTCGTCGACCATGGGGCCGAGCTTGGCCTCCAGCAGTGTCGTGTCCTTCAACGGCCCGTCGGGCAGCGTCTTGGCCATGGCGGCCAGGTCGGTGCGCAGGGTGTAGTGCCGCGCCGGCACCACGCCCACGGGCTGCACATCCGTGCCGGTGACGGTGGTCGACGAGGCGTCGAGCGGCACCGCCAAAGGCGACAGGGTGGACTGCTTCAGCGAAGCGAACAGCGGGGCGAACTCCTGCGAGAACGCGTCGGAGCCGCCGTCGGTGGCCCGCACCCAGGGCTTGTCCGGCGGTAGCTTCTGGTCGGCCGGCAGCCGCACGTAGACGGCGCTGGGCGTGAGCACGAACGACATCGTGCTGGCGTCCGGGGACTTCACCGTGAGCGTGGCCGTCAGCCACAGGCCCTGGTCGTCACGGCGGAACGCGCCAGTCACCGAGGTCACGGACTTGGCGGCGAGCAGTTCGGTGGTGGAGTCCACGGTGAACCTCGCGGAGCCCTTGCCGGCCAGCTTCGCGGTCACCGCCTTGGACAGGTCGGGCAGCGCGGCCTGCGCGGGCGGCGCGACCGCCGGATCGGACGCGGCGGCTCCGTCGAGGCTCGACGAGCACGCCGACAGACCGACCAGGGCGACGGCGGCGACGGCGATCCTGGCGATCACTTCTGAACCACGTAAACCAGTTCGTTGCCGAACTCCAGCTCGTCGACCTGCCACGGCCGGCCCTCGGCGTGCGCGGCGAAGCCGCTGGAGTAGGTCCGGTACATGCCCTTGGAGCGCTGCCCGAGCGACTTGGTCGGGAAGCTGACCACGACCACCGGCGAGTTGATGGCGTCGATCAGGCCCCAGCCCAGCTGCTTCTGCTGCGTCTCGATGCACGGCACGGCCTTGAGCAGCATGGTCACGTCAGCCGGCGCGGGATCCGGGCCGGTCAGCAGGTCGTGCACGGCGACCTCGTGCGGCACGCCCAGCACGGTCAGCGCCTCGTCCAGGAACGCCATCAGCCGGCTGTCGATGTCCGAGGCCCGGTACAGCACGTCCTCGCCGACCGGCATCCACTCGACGGTCAGCGGGTTCATGCCGCAGGCCAGGTCGGCGATCACCTTCGGCGGCTGCGGCAGCCGCTCGAAGATGGCGCCGTAGAACTCGTCCAGGATGGGCAGCCGCTCCTTGGTGGAGGCGTGCGAGGACATCGTCCGGGACAGCACGTCCCGGATCTGGTCGCGGCCCTCGGCCTCGCGCAGCAGGCCGAGCATCTTCTCGTACCGGGGCGTGCTCGGCAGGTACGCGCCGAAGATCTCGTGCAGCCCGCGCTTGGTGCGCTTCACCGCGTCGGGGACATCGCCGCGCGCCGCGGCCAGCGACGCGGTCGCGATGCGGCGCACCGTGTCGTCGGCGACGCTGGCGTAGCGGGCGCTGTCCCGCACCGCCACCAGCACCTTCGCCAGCTTCTCCTCTTCCACCACTACCTACTACTCCTCGGCCAGCCCCGCCCGCGAGGCCAGCAGCCTACGCAGCGAGCGCAGGCGTCCCTCGGTCGCCAGCCCCTCGGCGACGACCGTGTCCAACATGCAGTCCGGGTCCTCCGGCGGGCCCAGGTGCCCGCAGCCGGACGGGCACTCCTCGGCGGCCTCGGCCATGCCGGGGAACGCCGCCACGATGTCGTCGGGCGTGATGTGCGCCAGCCCGAACGACCGGATGCCCGGGGTGTCCACCACCCAGCCGCCGGCCGGCAGCGGGAACGCCACCGCCGACGTCGAGGTGTGCCGGCCCTTGCCGACGCCGCTGACCACGCCGGTGGCCCGCTCGGCCGCCGGCACCAGCTTGTTCACCAGCGTCGACTTTCCGACGCCGGAGTGGCCGATCAGCGCGGACACCCGACCGTCAAGACGCTCGGCGAGGGTGTTGGGTTCCCGATCCGATCGGGTGACGACCACCGGCAGGTCGAGCTCGGCGTAGACGCCGAGGATCTCGTCCGGCGGGGCCAGGTCGGACTTGGTCAGGCACAGCACCGGGGTCAGGCCGCCGGCGTACGCGGCGACCAGGCAGCGGTCGATGAAGCCGGTGCGCGGCGGCGGGTCGGCCAGTGCCGAGACGATGACCAGCTGCTCGGCGTTGGCCACCACGACCCGCTCGTACGGGTCGGTGTCGTCGGCGGTGCGTCTCAGCACGCTGCTGCGGGGCTGGCGGCGCACGATGCGGGCCAGCGTGTCCGGCTGGCCCGAGGTGTCGCCGACCAGGTCGACCTCGTCGCCGATGACCACCGAGGTGCGGCCCATCTCGCGGGCCCGCATGGCGGTCACCTTGCTGTCCGGGTCGCCGTCCAGCGCGATCGTCCAGCGGCCGCGGTCGACGCCGACCACCATGCCCGACTCGGCGTCGGCGTGGTCGGGCCGCTTCTTGCTGCGCGGCCGCGACCCCTTGCCGGGCCGGACTCTGACGTCGGACTCGTCGAGCCGACGCCAGTCGCCGCGGGTCACACCCGCTCCGCCAGCTGGAGCATGGCCGCCCACATTCCTGGGAAGTCCGGGATGGTCTTGGTGGTGGTCTTGATGTCGTCGACCGACACGCCCGGCACCTTGAGGCCGATGATGGCGCCGGCGGTGGCCATCCGGTGGTCGGCGTAGGCGTGCCAGAGGCCGCCCGTCGGCGCCGAGGGCCGGATGACCAGGCCGTCCTCGGTCTCGTCGGCGTCGCCGCCGATGCCGCGGATCTCCGCCGTCAGCGCGGCCAGCCGATCGGTCTCGTGGCCGCGGATGTGCGCGACGCCGCGGATCTGGGTGGGGCTGTCGGCCAGCACGGCCATCGCCGCCACGGTCGGCGTCAGCTCGGAGAAGTCGTGCAGGTCGATGTCGATGCCCTTGAGGCGCTGCGGACCGGTGACGGTGAGGCCGTTGTCCGACAGCGACACCCCGCAGCCCATCTGCTCCAGGATGTCGCGCATGGCGTCACCGGGCTGGGTGGTGACCAGCGGCCAGTCCGGCACGGTGAGGCTGCCGCCGGTGACGGCTGCGGCGGCCAGGAAGGCGGCCGCGTTGGACAGGTCCGGCTCGATGCGCCAGTCCCGGGCCTGGATGGGCCCCGGTGCGACCGCCCACCGGTTCGGCTCGCTGTCGTCCACCTCGACGCCCACGGCCCGCAGCATCTCGATGGTCATCTCGATGTGCGGCAGCGACGGCACCGGCTTGCCGTCGTGCAGCACGGTGACGCCCTGCTCGTAGCGGGCGCCGGACAGCAGCAGCGCGGAGACGAACTGCGAGGACCCCGAGGCGTCGATGGTGACGCTGCCGCCGCGCACCTCACCGTTGCCGTGCAGTGTGAACGGCAGCCGGTCGCCGTCGACGGCCACGCCGAGCGTGCGCAGCGCGTCCAGGACGGTGTTCATCGGCCGCACCCGGGCCTGCTCGTCACCGTCGAAGCGGACATCGCCGTCGGCCAGCGCCGCGGCCGGCGGCACGAAGCGCATCACCGTGCCGGCCAGGCCGCAGTCCAGGTCCGCGTCGCCGCGCAGCCGACCGGGCGTGACCTCCCAGGATCCCTGGTTGCCGTCGGCCACGCGCACGCCCAGCGAGCGCAGTGCCGCCGCCATCAGCTGCGTGTCGCGGCTGCGCAGCGGCAGGTGCACAGTCGAGGGGCCGTCGGCGAGCGCCGCGAGCAACAGGGCACGATTGGTGATCGACTTGGAACCGGGCACGGGCACGGTCGCGCGCACGGGCTCGGTGACGGACGGGGTGGGCCACGGCTGCGTCATGGGGGTGATGATTCCCTACTCGGCGGCTCGTGTTCCCCCTCGGGGGCCGTGACGTGCGACGATGGATTCGGAGGTGGTCAGGGGTGTGCGGCAGGTATGCCTCCACGAAGGACCCGGCGACGCTGGCCGTCGAGTTCGACGCGCTGGACGCGACCGAGGCGGAGGCGCCGGGCGCGGACTACAACGTCGCGCCGACGAAGCCGGTGCTCGCGATCGTGGCGCGGCATCCTCGTGACGAGGAGGGCAAGCCCGATCCGGACGCCGTGGTGCGCAGCATCCGGGTGATGCGCTGGGGGCTGGTCCCGACCTGGTCCAAGGACCGCAACGTGGGCGTGAAGATGATCAACGCCCGGTCCGAGACCGCGGCGACCAAGCCGGCCTACCGGGACTCGATGGCCCGGCGGCGCTGCATCCTGCCGGCCGACGGCTGGTTCGAGTGGAAGCGCGACGGCGGCGCGAAGGAGCCGTTCTACATCACCAACCCCGACGACTCCAGCCTGGCCATGGCCGGGCTGTGGACCGCCTGGCGGGACCCCAACGAGCCGGACTCGCCGTGGCTGGTCACCTGCGCCGTGCTCACCACCGACGCCTTCGGGCCGCTGGCCGAGATCCACGAGCGGATGCCGCTGGTGCTGCCCCGCGAGTCGTTCGAGCAGTGGCTCGCCCCCGACAAGGGCAGTGACGACGTCGCCGAGCTGCTCAAGCCGTCCCAGGAGATCGTGTCGCGGTTCGAGCTGCGGCCCGTGTCGACCGCCGTGAACAGCATCCGCAACAACGGGCCCGAGCTGCTGGTGCGGGCCGAGCCGCAGCCCGAGGTCACCGAGCTGTCCCTGTTCGAGCAGTCATGACCAGCACCGTCGTGGAGACGCCGTTCGGCCCGGCCCGGGCCGAGCTGCATTGCGCCGCCGAGAGCCGGGCCGCCCTGTTGCTCGGGCATGGTGCCGGCGGCGGTGTGCAGGCCCCCGACCTCGTCGCCGCCACCCGCGCCGCCACCGCCGCAGGCGTCCATGTGGCCCTGGTCGAGCAGCCCTACCGCGTCGCCGGCCGGCGGGCCCCCGCCCCCGCTCGCCAGCTCGACACCGCCTGGCTGGCCGTCGCCGAGGAGCTCGGCCAGCGCTGGTTCGAGGGCCTGCCGCTGCTGTTCGGCGGCCGCTCCAGCGGCGCTCGGGTCGCCTGCCGCACCAGCGCCGACGGCCAGGCCGTCGCCGTCCTCTGCCTGGCGTTCCCCGTCCACCCGCCCGGCAAGCCCGACAAGACCCGCCTCCCCGAGCTCGACGGCGTCGAAGTGCCCACCCTCGTCGTCCAGGGCTCCCGGGATCCGTTCGGCATGCCTGCTGCCGCCCACCACCGCGAGGTCGTCGTGCTGGCCGGCGACCACTCCCTGAAGGCCGACGTCAACGGCGTGACCAAGGCCGTTGAGGAGTGGCTGAACCGAGTCCTCCACACCCTCGACGGCCTTGGTGAGGCCTAGCGGGTCGAGCGGTACGTGGTGAGCATGACGCCGGTCGAGGTTGTCGTCGTGCTGACGAACTCGAGTGACCGGGCCGGGGTTCCGTCCGCGAACAGGCGCTTGCCCGTGCCCAGCAGCACCGGATAGACGATCAGCACGACCTCGTCCGCGAGCCCGTGTTCGAGCAGCGTCGAGGTCAGGGTGGAGCTGCCCGAGAGGACGAGGCCCGGGCCGTCCTGCGCCTTGATCCGGCAAACGCCCTCGACGACGTCCGTGCCGAGGCTCTCGACCGGGCCCCATTCGAGACTGTCCGGACGGTGGGTGACGACGTATTTCCTCGCCGCGTTGAGACGGTCCGCCATCGGGCTGCTCGGCGCCGTCGGCCACGTGTCCGACCACATGTCGTAGGTGCGACGGCCGAGCACCAGGTCGAAGTTCTCGCCGTACAGGGCCGCGACGGCGTCCCGGCCGGCGGGAGTCCGATAGGGCACGGTCCATTCGCTGTGCGGAAAGTCGTTCTCGTCGGCGGTCTGCTGGATCACGCCGTCGAGCGAGATGTGCTGGATGAATCTGAGTGTCCGCATCTGGCCTGCTCTCTTCCGTAGCGCGACATCGTCGAGCGGACTCACCCCGCGATCGGGGCCACTACAGCGCCGGTGAGCTCGGCCAGGGCTGACGGCGCGAGCTCGACCTCCAGCCCTCGGCGGCCGGCGGAGCAGAAGACGGTCTCGAAGGCGGTTGCGGAGGCGTCGATGACCACTGGGAGGCGCTTCTTCTGGCCCAGCGGGGAGATGCCGCCGGCGACGTAGCCGGTGGCCCGCTCGGCGGCGGCGACCTCGGCCATGCGGGCCTTCTTGCCCTTGAGGGCGGCGGCGAGGGCCTTGAGGTCCAGCTGGCCGGTGACGGGGACGACACCGACGGCGAGGGCGCCGTCGACCTCGGCGACGAGTGTCTTGAACACCCGGGCGGGGTCGAGGCCCAGAGCCTCGGCGGCCTCCAGGCCGTAGGACTCGTGCCGGGAGTCGTGGTCGTAGCTGTGCAGCGTGTACGGCACCTTGCGCTTGGCCAGCAGCGCGGTCGCCGGGGTTCCCTGTCCCGCCATGACCGCAGACCTTATGACGCGGCTCTCACCCCGGAATGACCATGGGGGCAGGTGTGTTGAAGGGGACGTGGCAACTTCAAGCGCTGTGCTCGGCCGCTCCACGGCCCGACGCGTATCCTCAGGGGCGAACGACACGCTTCCCGCACGGGGAGCGTCGACAGCGTCCGCCCGGCTCCGCCGGCGGGGAGGGAGCCAGGTGCCGGGTAGCTCCGCCCAGGTCAACGAGAACGACACCCAGGTCAACGAGACTGCCGAGCAGCGGGCGGCGCGCTTCGAGCGCGACGCGATGCCGTTGCTCGACCAGCTGTACTCGGCCGCCCTGCGCATGACGCGCAACCCCGCGGACGCCGAGGACCTGGTCCAGGAGACCTATCTGAAGGCCTACAGCGCCTTCGAGTCCTTCACCAGCGGGACGAACCTCAAGGCCTGGCTGTACCGCATCCTGACGAACACCTACATCAACGGCTATCGGCGCAAGCAGCGGCAGCCGATCCAGACCTCCGCGGACGAGATCACCGACTGGCAGATCGCGGCCGCCGAGAGCCACACCTCGCAGGGCCTGCGCTCGGCCGAGGTGGAGGCCATGGACCGGCTCCCCGACGACGACGTCAAGCAGGCGTTGCAACAGCTGCCCGAGGAGTTCCGCATCGCGGTCTACCTCGCTGACGTCGAGGGCTTCGCCTACAAGGAGATCGCCGAGATCATGGGCACCCCGATCGGGACCGTCATGTCCCGCCTGCATCGCGGCCGCCGCCAGCTCAAGGACCTGCTCACCGACGTCGCCCGGGACCGGGGCTTCCTGCGCTCCTCCCGCGAGCGGGAGGTGACGGGGTCGTGAGCTCCGACGAACTCAACGTCGAGATCAACATCGACGTGACCAAGAAGGCCGGCTGCTCCGAGGTGATCGCCGAGGTCTGGGCGTTCCTGGACAACGAGTGCGACCAGCGCCAGCGCGAGATCCTGCGCCAGCACCTGGACGAGTGCAGCCCGTGCCTGGAGCAGTACGGCATCGAGGAGCACCTGAAGATCCTGCTGGCCCGCAAGTGCGGCGGCGACCACGCCTCGGCCGAGTTCAAGGACCGGCTGCGCGCGTGCATCAAGGAGAAGGTGCTGGAGCGGGCCACGGCCAAGGCCGAAGCCGAGCAGCAGCAGTAGGCCCGAAGACGTTGAAGGCCCCGGTGACCAGGTCACCGGGGCCTTCGTGCGTTCAACGCACGGGTCTCAGGCGTTGGGCCGCTTCCCGTGGTTGGCGCCGCCCTTCTTGCGGTCGCGGCGCTTGCGAGCACGCTTCGACATGAGTGTCTCCTTGAGGCAGTGCCCGACTTTGGGCGAGTACAGCTGTCCCCCGATTGTCGCACGCCGGTGGCGGGCCGCCGAATCCGTGGTTGCATGACCGCATGACCGAGGAGATCCGGGCAGAGATGGTGGCCAACGTGAGCAAGGTCGTGGCCCACGAGGGCGACTCCGTGCAGGACGGCGCGGAGATCGTCATCCTGGAGTCGATGAAGATGGAGATCCCGGCGGTCGCCCACCACGCCGGCCGGGTGACCAGGGTCGCGGTCGCCGAAGGTGATGTTGTGCAGGAAGGCGACCTCATCGCCGTAGTGGAGTAGCGGCCATCATGGAGTAGAGACCGCCGTGGAGTAACCGGACCGACTAGCGTCGGCGTCGTGTCCACACTCACCGACCTGCTCGCCGAGCACACCGGCCTGCCCGGCGCCGCCGTCGACCACCTGCAGATGGTGGCGGCCGAGTGGCAGCTGCTGTCGGACCTGGCCTTCGCCGACTTCGTGCTCTGGGTGCCGCTGGGCGAGCACCAGAGCCCGGACTGCGAGTACCTGTGCGTGGCCCAGGCCCGGCCGACCACGGGGCCGACGTCCCACCCCGACGACATGGTGGGCAGCACGGTCACCCCGGCCGATCACCCGCAGCTGCGCCGAGCCCTGGTCGAGGGCCGGATCTGCCGCGAGGAGGACCCGCGCTGGCACTCGGGCGTGCCGGTGCGCCGGGAGACCATCCCGGTGCGCTTCGGCGGCGAGACGATCGCGGTGCTGTCCCGCGACACCAACCTGGCGGTGCCCCGGGTGCCGAGCCCGCTGGAGATCGCCTACCTGGGCAGCGCGGCCGACCTGTGCCAGATGATCTCGGACGGCACCTTCCCGGCCATCGAGCCGTCGGCCGACGTGCACACCAGCCCGCGGGTGGGCGACGGGCTGATCCGCATCGACAGCGCGGGCGCGGTGGTGTTCGCCAGTCCCAACGCGCTGTCCGCCTACCACCGCATGGGCCACGCCGCCGACCTGGTCGGCGCGCACCTGGCCCCGCTGACCCGGTCGCTGGTGGCCGACCCGTTCGACGCGACCGAGGTGGCGCAGCGGATCCGGACGGCGCTGGACGGCAATCCGAGCATGCGCATCGAGGCGGAGTCGCGGCGCGGTGCGGCGGTGCTGTTCCGGGCGCTGCCGCTGCGCCCGCTGGGCAAGGCGGCCGGCGCGCTGGTGCTGGTGCGCGACGTCACCGAGGTGAAGCGCCGGGACCGCGCGCTGCTGTCCAAGGACGCCACCATCCGCGAGATCCACCATCGCGTGAAGAACAACCTGCAGACGGTCGCGGCGCTGCTGCGGCTGCAGGCTCGGCGCACGAACAACGCCGAGGCCCGGGACGTGCTCCAGGAGTCGGTGCGCCGGGTGACCTCGATCGCGCTGGTGCACGAGACGCTGTCCATGTCGGTGGACGAGCGGGCCAACCTGGACGACGTGCTGGACCAGGTGTTCCCGATGCTGTCGGACGTGGCGACGGCGGAGAGCGGGATCGCGGTCCGCAAGGAGGGCAAGCTGGGCGTGGTGTCGGCGGAGCTGGCCACGCCGCTGGTCATGGTGCTCACCGAGCTGGTGCAGAACGCGCTGGAGCACGCCTACCCGGCCGGCGAGAAGGGCGAGGTCGTGGTGCGTGCGGAGCGCTCGGCCAAGTACCTGGACGTGGTGGTGTCGGACGAGGGTCGAGGCCTGCCGCCCGGCTTCTCGCTGGAGCGGACCGAGCGGCTGGGCCTGCAGATCGTGCGCACGCTGGTGGAGTCCGAGCTGCGGGGCTCGCTGTCGCTGCGCCGGCGTGACGTGAAGGGCACCGAGGCTGTGCTGCGGGTGCCCCTGCGGCGGAGCCGCTAGATCCAACACCGCGGCGGAGCCGCTAGACGATCACAGCGGCGTCCGGGTCGATGCGTGAAATCGGATTGAACGTACTAGGGGCCTAGAACCTCGGGGGAAGGTTCCAGGCCCCTGGCACGATGAGAGAAATCGAAAAAGAAATGCTTCGTCAGGCGTTGCTGCGAGCACGGGTACGGGCGTTGCGACGCTTGAGCGCACGCCTCTCGTCCTCGCTCATCCCGCCCCACACGCCGGCATCCTGCCCGCTCTCCAGTGCCCACGACAGGCAACCGGACACCACCGGGCAGCGGCGGCAGACGGTCTTCGCCTCGGCGATCTGCAGCAACGCCGGACCGCTGTTCCCAACGGGGAAGAACAGCTCGGGGTCCTCGTCACGGCAGGCCGCGCGGTGGCGCCAGTCCATTTCTCTAGCTCCTCGCTAAGCGCGCTACGAGCGCGCTGTTGTCGTCAGCGGTCGTCGGGGTGCTTGTGAATGCTTTCACGAACTTCGGGGATGTCAAGAGGTCGGATCCGTCTCGGTGAGAGAACTCACCCGAAAGATCGGCGCGCGTCACCTCTGGTGCCGGTCCGTGACCAGCCATGATGCCGAAGGTCGTGGTCCGGCGACCAGCTTATTACGCTCCGGTCACGAACGCAGCACGAGTCCGCAGGTCAAACCGCCACTCGCAGCGCCTTCGGCACTGACGAGAACTTTACCTCACGGTGTTCACCCAGGTCGTCGCCGTCCACCTGGAGCCGCACCGGCCGTTCGGCGGTCACCCTGATCTCGGCAACATCGTCCAGCCGCAGCAAATTCCCCCCGGAGGGTGGTCCCAGCGGCAGCAGGATCTGCGACAGGGTGCGCGCGATGGTCGGCGGGGCCAGGCTGCGCAGCGCGAACAGGCCCAGGCCGCCGTCGAACGAGCAGTCCGGGTTCATGTGGATCGGCTTGCCGCCCAGATAGGTCCACGGGTCGGTGTTCGAGACGAAGGCCAGCCGGGTCGTCTCCCGGGTGCCGTCGGGCAGTTCGATCCGCAGGTCGGTGGCGGTGAGCATCTGCTGGAGGTAGTTGGCCAGCGCGATCGAGGCGTACAGCAGCGGGCTGGCGGTCTTGTCCCGCCGGCGCTCCACCTCGGCGACCACGTCGGCGTCCCAGCCCAGACCGGCGTTGAACGTGAACCAGCGGCTGTCGGCGCCGGCCGGTTCGGCCAGGCCCAGCCCCACCTGCCGCCGGCTGCCGGACTCGATGGCCAGCAGCAGTCGGTGGGTGGCTTCCACCGGGTCACGCGGCAGTCCGAGCGCGCGGGCGAACACGTTGGCCGAGCCGCCGGGCACGACGCCCAGCGAGGGGCCGTCCACCGGGTCCGGGCACTGTGAGAGCAGGCCGTTGACCACCTCGTTGACGGTGCCGTCACCGCCGTGAGCCACCACCAGGTCGAAACCGTCCGCCACGGCGCGCGCCGCGGCGTCGGCCGCGTGCCCCCGGTAGCTGGTCTCGACGATCTCCAGCCGCACGTCGCTGGCCAACGCGTGGGCCAGCACGTCCCGTCCGGCGGCGGAGGTGGCCGTCGCCTGCGGGTTGACCACGAGAAGGGCACGCACACCAGCAGGGTAAGACAGACCGTGACCCTCGACCGGCCGTCGAGCCCCGTAGCGGTGGTCAACGCTCATCGAAAGTGAGGCAGGTCTCCTTCCAACTCGCCGTCCGCGTTGTCAGCGAGTGCACCCAGACGACCCGTCTGCTCGACGACAACACGAGAATCCTCCCCCGTGCGTCGGCGCCGCGGGACCGGCCGTCCGGGTGGCCTACGATCGACGGTGCGCACGGATCGTGATGTGCGCAGGTCGCCGGTCGAGGAAGGTGCCCGTTGTCACGCGAAAACGACGCTCCCGGAGCCGTGCGCGCCGCCGGTGTGATGGTCGCGGTCCAGGGGCTGGCCGCGCTCGCGGTCGCCGTGGTCGCCCTCGTGCACGGAATCGGCGGTGTGCCGGCCAACCTGGCCTACGGCGAGGCCGGCATCTTCGTGGTGATCGCCATCGCCTGCGGGCTGCCCGGCGTGCTGCTGTGGCAGGGCCGGCGCGGCGCCCGCAACGCCGCCGTGTTCCTGCAGCTGCTGGTGGTCGGCGGCATCTGGTGGGGCTTCAACCCGGTCGACTCGCTGCCGGTGGACATCCTGTTCACCGCCTACTGCGCGGCCGTGCTCGTGCTGCTGCTGTTCCTGGAGCCCTCGCGGCTGTGGGCGATGGGCATCGCCAAGGACGGCTCGCAGGTGCCCTAGGCCCGCGCTGCCGCCTTGGCCAGCGCCTCGTCGGCGAGCCGATAGCGGTACCAATCGGTGACCCGGGTGGCGCCCATAGCCTCGTAGAAGTCGATCGCCGGCTGGTTCCAGTCCAGCACCGACCACTCGAACCGGCCGAGCCCGCGGTCGGCGCATTCCTTGGCCAGGGCCAGGAACAGCCCCCGGCCGTGGCCGCCGCCGCGGTGCTCGGGCCGGACGAACAGGTCCTCCAGGTACAGGCCGTGCACCCCGGTCCAGGTGGAGAAGCTGAGGAACCACAAGGACATTCCCACCACTTCGCCGTCCGCCTCGGCCACGTGGCCGAACAGGGCCGGTGACGGGCCGAACAGCGCGGCGCGCAGCTGCTCGGCCGTCAGGTGGCACTCCTGCGGCGCCCGCTCGTATGCGGCGAGGTCGTGCACCAGCTGCACGACGGCGTCGACATCGGACTCGCGGACGCGGCGGATCATCGCATCTCCCCCAGGGGTGGCACGTTCAGGCGACGGATCTGCGCCTGACCTCGCTCGTCACCCAACACCGAGATGCCGGCCGGGTCCAACCCGATTCGCACGCCGGCGGCCGGGTCCAGGCCGAGCCAGCGGACCACCAGCACGCGGCTGAAGTGGCCGTGGCCGATCAGCACCACGTCGCCGCGGTGCAGCTCCTCACGGGCCCGGGCCAGCACGGCGTCCGCGCGGTCGCCGACCTCCTTGGCCGTCTCCCCGTTCGGGATCTCGTGCGTCCACACCGTCCAGTCTGGCTCCTTCTCACGGATCTGTTCCGTGGTAAGGCCTTCGTAGTCGCCGTAGTCCCACTCGGCGAGGTCCTGGGTCACCTCGTCCACGTTGAGGCCGGCCAACTCGGCGGTGCGTTTGGCGCGGGTGCGCGGGCTGGCGAGCACCAGTCTGGGCGGGACCGTGGTGCCGCGCAGTTCAGCGAGCACCGCCCCGGCCTTTCTGGCCTGCTGCTCGCCGCGCGCGGTGAGCGGAACGTCGGTGCGACCGGTGTGCTGGCCGGTGATCGACCACTCGGTTTCCCCGTGCCTGATGACGTAAACGTCTGCCACCTTGCGGATCGTAGCCGCGTGCCGCCCTCCCGGCAGGTCGTGTGACCCATCGCACTGCGTCGAACAGGCGATCGAACAATTGGCCTGGATGAGGTAAAATTTGGAGGTAGTCCAGGGGAGAGGACGGTGTCGTCGGTGCGTCATCCAAAACTCGGGGTTGTGGTGGACTTCGCCAACTGCGCGCCCGGTTCGCAGACCAGGATCGTGGCCGGACAGCGGCGGATGTACCTGGACGAGGGACGCCAGCCGTGGGCCTACTACGGTCCGATGGTCGCGGCGATCCGCCGCGCGCTGGCCGATCCGGCCCCGGAGGCCGTGTTGGAACTGGCCGTGGCCAAGGTCGAGGATCCCGCCAAGCACGCGCACTTCGTCGAGCTGCAAAAGGGTTTCCTGCACTGGCATGAGGGTTTTGCCGGCAGCCTGGTGTCCGTCGGCGCCGGCACCTGGGTCGGGTCCGACGCGGTCTTCGACGTCGTCCCGCAGCTCGGTCTGCGGCCGGCCAAGGGCCCGAAGCTGGCCGTGCAGCTGTACATGAAGGAACCGGAACTGCTGCCCGAAGCCGCCGCCGTGCCGTTGCACATGATGCGATCCGTGATGGACCAGGTGCTGCCCGACGGCGTGCCGGCGATTCTCGATGTACGGCGCGGAAAGCTGTTGTTGCCCTCCCGCCGCCGCAGCGACAAGCGGCTCGACGCCGACGTGGCCGGCGTGGTCGCCCACTGGTCCGCCATCTGGCGCGCCATCGCCTGATCGGCGAACCGTGCGAGCCCGCCGGACCGGCAACTCCTTCGGCGGGCCCGCACGGCTCAGGCCCGGACGCGCTGGGTGACGAACGCCAAACCGTTCTTGTCGCAGCCGACCTGGTTCATGTTGTGGTCGTCGATGTCGGCCTCACAGGTCCAGCCGCTGACGACCAGGCGGCGGGCGGTGCCCTGGGCCAGGCGCGGCGCGTCGCGGTAGTACGAGGTCAGGACCTTGAAGGCTTCGTCGCAGGCGGCGGTGCCGGCCGGCATGGCCGGGGAGACCAGGTCCCGCTGGCCGCCGGGGATGGCGAAGGTGCCGCAGTCCACCGGCGGGACATAGGGGGCCATCGTCGGCGGTAGGGCGTGCGTGGGCCCGGCGCCGCAGGCGGACAGCAGCAGGACACCGAGCACGGCGGGCAGCCATCGCCCCATGGTTCCTCCGTCTGAGTGAACTCGATGCCCATTGGACGCACGCGGGGCGGCGCGGTTCACCGGTCGGCGGCGAATTTGTCCCGGAGGCGTTGGACGTCGACGCCGAGGGGCCGGTCGACGAGGACGGGCGGCACCGACTCGGCGATCCAGGCGTAGGCGCTGCGCAGCCGGGGCGCGCCGGGCAGGCCGCGCAGGTGGTGGGCCTGGGCGATGCCGATGAGCTCGCAGGCGGTGATGGACAGCAGATGGTCGATGACCGCCCGCAACTGCTCACCGGCGGCCCAGGCATGGGCCTGCACGTCCTCCTGACCGGCGGAGGTGTCGAGGGAGCCGAGCGTGGCCGGCGCGGCCAGCCGGCGGATCTCGTGCAGCTCGCCAGCGGCCCGCTTGTGGATCGGCGACAGGCCGGCCTGCGGCCCGGGATCGACCGCCAGCTGGGCGTTGAGCCCGGTGAACTGGCTGTCCAGCAACCGGTGCAGGCGTTGCACGCTGATCTCGGCCAGGTGGGTGAGCGCGGCGGTGACGGCGTCCAGGCGCAGGCCCACGGTGACGGCGTGGTAGCCGGCGGTCGAGGTGAAGCGGCCGTCCAGGAACGACGGGGAATCCGTTGGCGCGGCCAGGAGAAGGTCCCGTGCGACGGCGAGATCGTCGAGGGTGCGCTGGGCGTGGGCGATGGCCTGCGGAGCGACCCGGAACGACACCGGGGCCTGCACGAGATCGGAGCGGGTGGCGGAATCCGTTGTGCGGGAACGGATGTCGTCGAGCACGGCGGCGAGCACGGTATCGGGGCCGGCCAGCGCCGGGTGGTAGATCGAGCGGGGAGCGCCCAGCACGTCGACAGCCATGGCGGCGGCCAGCGTCTGGAGCTCCACGGCCTGCATGGCATCGGAGCCACGCATGAATGCGTGCATAAGGGCCAGCGGCGAGCCCTGGATCAGGCTCGCACCCTCCTTGGGCCCCAACGGAAACGGCTTCACCTTGCGGCGCTTGAGGGCGTCGGCCGCCGGCTTCTCGACGCCGTCGTCCAGCACCGTGCCGACACCGACGAACGTCTGGAAGGCATGAGACAGCGGGATGATCTCACCGGCGCTGCCCAGCGCCGACCGGGGCACGGCCGGCACGAACCCGTCGTCGAGCCGGTCGGCCAGGAACTTCACGAGTTCGGGGCTGGCGGCCGTGGTCGGCGCGAGCAGGCCCTGGAGCTTCACCGCCAGCAGCGCCCGGACGTCCGGCTCCGGCAGCCACGGCGGGCCGCCGACCGCCCGTCCGATCAGCAGATTCCGTTGGTGCGCCGCCTGTTGCTCCGCGTCCAGGGCGACGCCGGCCAGCCGGCCCATGCCGGTGTTGACGCCGTAGACCGGCTTGTCGGCAGCCTCCAGGGCGGCCAGCATCGCCCGGCGGTTCGCGGCGACGTCGTCCAGCGGGCCGAGCTCGACCCGCTGGCCCCTGGCGACGGCCAGGATGTCCATGTCCCTCACCGGTACGGCAACATCGTGCCGACGTCCTTCGCCTCGGCTCGGTGCAGGATCATCCGAGCCACGGCCAAGTCCGTTGTGGACAGTCCGCGGTGCCAGAACAGCGTGCGCTCCGTTTCGCTCTCCCGCCCCGGCTTGTGGCCCGCGACGATGTCCCCGATCTCCGCGTGGATCCGGTCCTCGGTGAGCAGGCCGGCGTTCAGGTGCGGGCGCAACGCCCCGAACCTCGGATTGCCCGACCGGGATTCGCGCCAGTTGTCCACGACGATCTTGTCCACGTCGTCGAGCAGGTCCAGGGCCAGCGCGCTGATCGTCCCGTACGGCACGAGGAAACTCCCCGGCCGCAGAAACTCCTTGCGCAGCAACGGCTCCGGTTCCGTCAGCCGGGACGCCTCGACCAGCACGTCCGCGCCGTCGAGCGTCTCCTCCCACGTCGTGCACACCGTCACCGGCTTGCCCAGCCGCTCCGTCAGCCGCTCCGCGAACGGCTCCCGCGACTCCGGCCGGCGGCTGGTCACCCGGATCTCCGCGAAGTCGAACACCGAGTCCAGCAGCACCACGTTCCACCAGGCCGTGCCGCGTGCCCCCACGTGCCCCAGCACCTTGGCGTCCCGGCGGGCCAGGTGCTTCGCCCCCACCGCCGTCATCGCCCCGGTTCTCGCCTCCGTGATCATCGTGCCGTCCACGATGGCCTTCGGCATGCCCGTCTCCGGGTCGAACAGGCTGATCAGCGCCATCTCGCTGGGCAGGCCGCGCTCGTAGTTCGAGACGAAGTCCCCGACCACCTTCACGCCGCTGACGCCCTTGTCGGTCAGGCTCCCGCGCAGCACGTTGAAGTGCCCCCGCCCGCCGTTGTCCGGCACCAGGTGGGTCCGCGGCTCGAACACCACGCGCCCGTTCCCGTGATCGGCGAGCACGTCCTCCACGGCAGCCACGATGTCCGCGTCGGTGATGCCGAGCGAGTCGATGTCCGCCCCGGACAGGTAGCGCATCCAGACCGTCGTCACCCCGCCAGCCTAGATCGTCAGCGCCGACCGGACGAGGAACCGCCGAGTTGCCGGGGCCGGGCCTGGTGGGCGTGAGCTGCGCGGTCACGGTGGCCAGGGCGGGTGGATCGTTCGCTTGCTTCGTCAGTAACGAGTCCGAGCGACGAAGAGCTATCGACACGCCGGGACTCGTTCACCAACGGAGGCCACCATGACTGACCGGCTTGATGACCACGAGGGACGCGACCCTGGGACGTTGCACGCCGAGCTTGGCGCGCAGCTCGATCAGGCCGCGAAGGAAGTGGTACGGCGGATGGCTGACGGGGTCAGCTACGAAGTGGCGCATCAAGCCGTAGCGGCCGCCTACCAGAGGCTTGCCGGCCACGCCCAGGTGCACAACTTCCTGCCCATCCTCGCGGCGCGCTCCGCCCAGAACGCCCTTGAGCGGGGTGACCTTCACCGGGCCTCCGGCCATGGGCTGCCCGACCAGAAGTCGTAGTTCTCGCCGCCACGCCGTCCACCGGGACGCAGACGAAAAACGACGCTGACCAACGAAACGCGTCTTCGCTGGTCAGCGTCGTTTTCAGGCCGTCGACCTCAGGCCTGCTTGGTCTCCCAGAAGATCTTGTCGATCTCGGCGATCAGGTCGAGCAGCTCCTGGCCCTTGGCCGGGTCCATGGAGCCCTTGGCGCCGGCGGCGCCGGCGGCCTTGGTGGCCTTGTTGAACAGGGTGTGCAGCTCCGGGTACTTCTCGAAGTGCGGGGCCTTGAAGTAGTCGGTCCACAGCACCCAGAGGTGGTGCTTGACCAGCTCGGCGCGCTGTTCCTTGATCGCGATCGCGCGGGCGCGGAACTCGGGGTCCTCGTTGCCCTGGTACTTCTCCTGGATCGCCTTGACCGACTCGGCCTCGATCCGGGCCTGGGCCGGGTCGTAGACGCCGCACGGAAGGTCGCAGTGCGCCGTCGCCTCGAGGCGCGGGCCGAGGATGCGCGACAGCAGTCGCATGGGTCCTCCCTGACAGTGAATGCTCCGACGTGCGGAACCCTACTCCGGACGGCCGGAGCGGGCAGGCGGAGGTGATCGTTGGCACCGGTGGGAATAGATCGTTGGCCGCTGCGCAGGCTGCGGGTGCGCGGCCCGTCGATGGCGCCGACGCTGCGGGACGGGGACGTGCTGCTGGTCAGCTTCCGGCGCGAGCCGGCGCCGGGGGCGATCGTGCTGGTCCGCTGGGCGGCGCGACCGGATCAGCTGTCGGTCAAGCGCGCGGTGGAGCGGGTCGGCCAGCAGGGGGTCGGCCAGCAGTGGCACGTGCTCGGCGACAACCAGTTCGCCTCGACGGACTCCAGGGAGCTGGGCCCGGCGCAGGTGCTGGGCGTGGCCACGTTCCGGCTGTGGCCACGCCCGGGACGGCTCACCTGACGACAGCGCGCAGCTTGTCCTGGTAGGCCATGCAGTCGGCGTAGCTGGGCAGCAGGCCGGACGCCTCCGCCTCGGCCAGGGTGGGGGCGGCCAGGTCCTTCTCGGACAAGATCGGCTCGATGTCGGCCGCCCACGGCAGCCCGAGCGCGGGGTCCATCGGCGTGATGCCGTGCTCGCCGCTCGGGTTGAACGGCTCGGAGCAGATGTAGGCCATCGCGGTGTCGTCGGTCAGCGCCATGAACGAGTGCCCGAGGCCCTCGGAGATGTAGATGGCGTTGAACTTCTCCGCGTTGAGCTCGACGGCCTCCCACCGGCCGAAGGTGGGCGAGCCGACCCGGATGTCGACGACCACGTCGAGCAGCGCGCCGGCCGGGCAGTAGACGTACTTGGCCTGGCTGGGCGGGACGTCGGCGAAGTGCACGCCGCGGATGGTGCCCCGGCGGGACACGCTGTGGTTGGTCTGGGCCAGCCGCAGCGGGTAGCCGACGGCCTCGACGAACGCCTCCCCCTGGAACGGCGCGGCGAACATACCCCGGTGATCGGGAAAGGCCGGCGGGGTGAACTCCCAAGAACCTGCGATGTCGAGCTCGCGAACCTGCATGGTGGGCCAGGTTAGTCGCTTGACCGATCGTGAACCGAACTGCCTGCGAAAACTGACCGGTCAGTGCAACAATTCGTACGGACGTCTTGGTAAACCGCCTCTGAGCTGCGCAAAGAATGTGATCCCCGCCGCAGACAGACCGGTGATCGGCTGTCACACTGTGCCAACCCCAGCGTCGCTTCGACCATGGTTTCGATACCCGGAACGCGAGTGGTCGACCGACTGCAAGGCGTGCAGTGACCGACGCGACAGCGCCGGTCGCGACACACGCGCCCGCCACAATGCCGTGTCACAGATGAGGGACGCCGTGACCGCTGTGAACGAATCCGCCGCCGAACTGACCGACACCGAGATATTCGCCGCCCATGAGGGCGGCAAGCTGGGCACCGACGTGACGGCCCCGCTGGCCGACCCGAAGGCGCTCTCGATCGCCTACACACCCGGGGTGGCGCGCGTGAGCCGCGCCATCGCCGAGGACCCCGCGCTCGCCGCCCGGTACACCTGGGCCCACCGCCTGGTCGCGGTGGTCAGCGACGGGACCGCGGTACTGGGCCTCGGCGACATCGGTCCGAGCGCGTCGCTGCCCGTCATGGAGGGCAAGTCCGCCCTGTTCAAGAAGTTCGGCGGACTGGACTCCATCCCGCTGGTGCTGAGCACCACGAACGTCGACGAGATCGTGGAGACGCTGGTCCGCCTGCGCCCGTCGTTCGGCGCGGTGAACCTGGAGGACATCTCCGCCCCGCGCTGCTTCGAGCTCGAGGCCAAGCTGATCGAGGCGCTGGACTGCCCGGTCATGCACGACGACCAGCACGGCACCGCGATCGTGGTGCTGGCCGCGCTGCGCGGCGCCACCACCGTGCTCGACCGCAACCCCGCGGACCTGCGCGTGGTCGTGGCCGGCGCCGGCGCGTCCGGCGTGGCCTGCGCGAACATCCTGCTGGCCGGCGGTGTGGGCGAGGTGACGGTGCTCGACTCGCGCGGCATCGTGCACGCCGACCGGGACGACCTGAACCCGGTCAAGCGCGAGCTGGCCGGCCGCACCAACGGCTCCGGCCTGCGCGGCGGCGTCGCCGAGGCGCTGCGCGACGCGGACGTGTTCCTGGGCCTGTCCGGCTCGACGGTGCCGGAGGAGCTGATCGCGACCATGGCGCCGAAGGGCATCGTGTTCGCGCTGTCCAACCCGGACCCGGAGATCCACCCGGCCGTCGCCGCCCGGCACGCCGCGGTGGTGGCCACCGGCCGCAGCGACTTCCCCAACCAGATCAACAACGTGCTGGCCTTCCCGGGTGTGTTCCGGGGCGCGCTGGACTCGGGGGCCCGCCGGATCACCGAGAACATGAAGCTGGCCGCGGCCGAGGCGATCTTCCAGGTCGCCACGGACGAGCTGGCGGCGGACCGGATCGTGCCCAGTGCGCTGGACCCGAGGGTGTCCGTCGAGGTCGCGCGGGCGGTCGCGGCCGCCGCTGCGGCAGATGGAGTAGCGTAAGCCGCGGACGCGGACCCGCTCGGTCGGCCGATCCGCTTTTTTCATACGTCGCCAGGATATTGGCGGGGACGGCTGTGAGTTCTGCGGTGGACGCGATACCGTCGCTGGCGTCAGGTGCTCCCCGGGGGTGCGTCGCGACCGACGCACCCCCGGCGCACTGTGATGCAGTCGCCGGCTTGGCCCACCAACGCCGCCCCGGTGGCCGACGCGGAAGGGCGGAGCCGTGGCTGAGCGCAGCGGGCAGGGGGGACCACCTGTCTCCCTCGGTGGTGCCCGCAACGCCCGTCGCGGCCCGGTCGAGCTGGGCGGCCTGACCTTGCCCGAGCCGCCGACACTGCGTGTGGACCCCAAGGGCGTGGTCATGCAGGCCAACGCGTCCGCGGCGGCGATGATCGGCGAACCCGACCCGGACCGCCTCGGCGGTGTGGCCCTGCGCACCCTGCTGCTCGGCAACGAGCCCGACCTGCGGCTGCGCCGGGTGGACGGCAGCGAGCTGCCGGTCCGTGTGGTGCAGACGCCGGTGCCCGGCACCGGGTTGCACACCGTGGTCCTGGTCGACGTCTCCGATCTGGCCTCGGCGGCCGCGGAGCTGCGCGAGGAGCAGCGCCGGCTGACCGACGTGCAGCACGTCGCCGGCATCGCGTCCTGGGAGTTCGACCCGGCGACCGACAAGACGGTGTGGTCGGACAGCCACTACGAGATCCTGGGCATCGAGCGCGGCTCGGTGGAGCCGGGCGCGCAGGCCGTGCTGGACCTGGTGCACTCCGACGACCTGGAGATGGTCCGCGACTACTGGGCCAACCACCAGTTCTCCGGCGAGCCCATAGACATCGAGTACCGCATCAAGCGGCCCGACGGCGACGTGCGCTGGCTGCGCGGCGAGGCCCGGTCGACGGTCGGCGCGGACGGGCGGCTGGGCCTGGTCACCGGCTACATCCGGGACATCACCGAGCTGAAGACCAGCAACACCGAGCTGGCCCACGAGCGGGCCCGGCTGGTCGAGGCCCAGCGGATCGCCCGCATCGGCAGCTGGACGCTGGACGTGCAGACCGGCTCCACCTACCGCAGCGAGGTGCTGCGGGAGATGTACGAGCAGCTCGGCGGCTCCGGCTCGGACGAGAGCTTCATGCCGGGCGTGCACCCGGACGACCAGCAGCTGGTCGCCGAGATGATCGAGAAGCTGCGCACCGCCCAGACCGACGAGCCGCTGGAGGTGGAGCTGCGCGACTCCGCCGACCGGGTGTACATCTGTCGCGCCCGGGCCCAGCTGTCGGCCAACGGCAAGGTGGAGCAGCTGCTGGGCACCATCCAGGACGTGACCGAGCAGCGGGCGCTGGAGCGGGACCTGCGCGACGAGCGCCGCCGGCTGTCCGACGCGCAGCGGGTGGCCAGCCTGGGCACCTGGGAGTGGAACACCGCCACCGACGACTGCGTCTGGTCCGGCATGATGTGCGAGCTGCTGGGCGTGGACGACCAGGAGCGCGCCACCTACCAGCGCTACATGAGCCTCGTGCACCCCGAGGACCGCGGCTGGGTGGACGAGCTGTGGCAGCAGCTGGCCGTCAATCGCGAACCGGTGGAGTGCGAGCACCGGATCATCCGTCCGGACGGCGCGGTGCGGGTGCTGCGCTGCCACGGCGCGTCGGTGCAGGGCACTGGCCCGGTGCTGGTCGGCACCGCGCAGGACGTCACCGCGCAGCGCACCGCCGAGGCCCGGATGAAGCTGTCCAGCCAGCGCTTCACCGACCTGGTCGCGGTGACGCCGGTCGGCATCGGCCTGTTCGACGAGGCCGAACGGCTGGTCGACGCCAACGACGCGCTGTGCGACCTGCTGGGCATCGACCTGGAACAGCTGCGCGGCATGACCGCGACCAGCATCACCCACCCCGACGAGCCGGTCGGCTGGCTGTCCTCGGCGGCTCGCCTGACGGCCGAGCGCGAGGGCGGATTCAAGGTGCCGCAACGCATCCTGCTCCGTCCGGACGGCGAGCTGGTGTACTGCGAGCTGCACATCGCGATCTCCGTGCAGGACGACGGCCGGCGGTTCTGGCTGGTGGTGTTCCAGGACATCACCGAGCGCCGCCGGGTCGCGGAAGCTCTGCGGCACCAGGCCAACCACGACGAGCTGACCGGGCTGCCCAACCGGGCCGCGGTCAAGGAGACGCTGTCCCGGCTGCTGGCCGGCGAGCACGCCGACAAGATCGCCGTGCTGTTCTGCGACATCGACAACTTCAAGCGGGTCAACGACTCGCTCGGCCACGACGCGGGCGACGAGCTGCTGGTGGCGCTGGCCCGGCGGCTGGAGGGCGGGCTCCCGGCCGGCTGCACGGCGGCCCGGATGTCCGGCGACGAGTACGTGATCATCTGCGACGACATCGACGCGGCCGGCGGTGTGGACGCGCTCGGCACCCGGGTGGCCAGCCTGCTGCGGGCGGCGGTGCCGGTGCACGGGCAGCTGGTGCGGGTGTCGGCCTCGATCGGCGCGGCGGTGCCCAACGGCTCTCGGTCCACCGGCGTCGACCTGCTGCGCTTCGCCGACGCCGCGATGTTCGAGGCCAAACGACGGGGTGCCGGGCGGGTGTCGCTGGCCTCGGCGGCGCTGATCGCCTCGGCCGACCGGCAGGTGCACCTGGAGGGCCAGCTGCGTGAGGCGCTGGCCAAGGACGGGCTGACGCTGCACTTCCAGCCGGTGGTGGGCGTGGACGGCACCGTGCAGACAGCGGAGGCGCTGGTCCGCTGGCCGCATCCGGACCGCGGGCTGCTGGCCCCGGACGCGTTCCTGCCGGTGGCCGAGCAGGGCGACATGATGCGTGAGCTGGACCGGTGGGTGCTGCGCACGGCGTTGCGGGAAGCGGCTTCCTGGCCGGTTCCGAACGGCAAGCCGGTCGCGGTCGCTGTAAACCTTTCCGGGCTTGTTCCAGGCGACCCCGACTTCGTGGACGCGGTGTCCAATGCCGTGGCCGAGTCCGGCATCGCCTGGGACCGGGTGGTGCTGGAGCTGGTCGAGACGGCCCTGGTCGACCTGCCGTGCAAGACCATGCAGCAGATGGACATCCTGGTGGAGAAGGGCGTCCGGTTCGCCGTGGACGACTTCGGCACCGGCTACTCCTCGCTGGCCCGGCTCAAGGACCTGCCGGCGCAGATCATCAAGGTCGACCGGCGGTTCGTGTCCGGCGTCGGCAGCGACCCGTCCGACTTCGCGGTGGCCCGCGCGGTGGTGGACATGGCCCGGGCGATGGGCCGCAGCTGCGTCGCCGAGGGCGTGGAGACCGCGACCCAGTTCCACGTGCTGCACGGCGTCGGCGTCGACGCCTACCAGGGCTGGCTGTTCTCCCGCCCGGTGCCGCCCCGCGAATTCCGGGCGGTCCTGGCCCTGGGCCCGCTCCACGTCCCCCGCGCCGGCTGAACCCCCGCGAGTCCCGCTCTCGGGCAACCGAGTTACACGTTCAGGACCGCCTCGATCCGGTGCCGCGGCAGGTCGATCAGCCGCAGGTCGGTCTCGCCGGGGATCCTCGCCGCGACCAGTTCCCTGGCCTCCCGCTTGGTCAACGTGCCGCCGGACTCGGCGATCATGGCCTCCCGCAACGCATTGCCGAGCTTGCCGTGCACGCGGTCCAGCAGACCGGCGCCGACGCGGGTGGCGACCACGACCGCGTGCTTGCCGTCCGGGGTGCTGCGGTGGAAACGCAGCCGGTACTTGGAAGCGACCACAGTGGACAGTGACTTCTGGCCGCGCTCGTCGCGGACGTCCGCATGGTTGTTGGGCACCAACACCGACAGCTTCTCGGCGTTGCACGCCAACAGAATCCGCAGCAGCCACGGGCCCGGGTCGGTCGAGGCGTCGACCGTGAGCGAACGCCCGGAGCTCGGCTCGCTCCAATCCGGTTGCCGCACAGCGGAATCGCCGGTGAAGGCCAGCAGTGCGGACTTGTCCACAGTGGACGTTGATTCGATCGACTGTGGACCGTGGGTGTAGATGCCGGTGCGCTGGGCCGCCTTGCGGCCGCGGCTGGTCGCCTGACACACGTAGAGGTCGGCGGCGCTGCCGATGGCCTGTGCCCCGTCGAACCGGTGGAAACCCGGCAGGATCGCCTCGAAGGCAAGCCCGATGCCGAGCAGTTCCTGCTGCACCTTCTGGCCCAGCGCGGGCGTCCGGTCGCTGAAGCCGTAGGCCAGCAGCAGGCGGCCCGATCCGGTGTCGCGCAGCGCCTCCACGCCGCGGCCGGCGAACAACGCCATGCCTTCGGGCGTGTAGGGCGGATCGCTGAACACCAGGTCTGACGATTCGGTGACGGCCGGCGGCAGCCCGAAGCGCAGATCCGCGTGCAGGCAGCGGATGTTCAGCCCGCGCTCGCGGGCGCGGTTGTCGATGTGGGCCAGCACGCGGTCGTCCAGGTCGACCACGATCACCGTCACGTCCGGGTTGACCGCGGCCACCGCCAACGAGGTCAGGTCGTGGTCGCCGAGGCACAGCACGGTACGTCCGGACAGTTCATACTGCTCGTTCAGCCAACTCGCCCGCCGCGCCACCGTCTCCGGGGTGGCCTGCACGTGGTCGAGGGCGGCCAGCGGCGGCGGCACGGTGTCCACATCGGAACGGATCAGCGCCAGATCCGGCTGCCTGTGCTGGGGAACGGCGAAAGCCTCGGTGTACGAGGCGACGGCGTCGGCGCGGATCTCATATGTGTCACGGTTTCGCACCAGGTCACCGTCCAGCGCGGACAGCAACTCCTCGACCCCGCGCCGTGGCACGGCCGACTCGCGAACCAGTTCGGCCAGCGTGTGCGGGCCGCCGCACAGCAGGCTGATCACGCGGCGTGCCGGTTCGGTGCGCGCTCCGTGGCCGGAAATCAGCGCGCGGGCCTGGTCCAGTGGGGTCACAATCGGGTAAGCCTACTGGTTCGCACATATTGGAACGGAGTGCCGTTGTCAGTGGCAGCGTCTACTGTCGTGCGCACTACCGCGACGACCGGAGGGATCTCGGGTGATCGAGTTCCAGGCCGTGACCAAGCGGTTCGATGACGGCACCGTCGCCGTCGACGAACTGGACCTGACCGTGGATCCTGGCCGGATCACGGTGTTCGTCGGACCATCGGGCTGCGGCAAGACGACCTCCCTGCGCATGATCAACCGCATGATCGAGGCCACCTCGGGCTCGATCCTGGTCGACGGCAAGGACGTGCGCCAGTCGGACCCGCCGCTGCTGCGGCAGGGCATCGGCTACGTGATCCAACAGGCCGGCCTGTTCCCGCACCGGACCGTGCTGGACAACATCGCCACCGTGCCGCTGCTGGCCGGCTGGAACCGGGCCAAGGCCCGCAAGCGGGCCGAGGAGCTGCTGGAGACGGTGGGCCTGCCGGCCGCCATGGGCCGCCGCTATCCGGCGCAGCTGTCCGGCGGCCAGCAGCAGCGCGTGGGCGTGGCCCGCGCGCTCGCCGTGGACCCGCCGATCCTGCTGATGGACGAGCCGTTCAGCGCGGTCGACCCGGTGGTCCGCGAGGGCCTGCAGGACGAGCTGCTGCGACTGCAGGGCGAACTGGACAAGACGATCGTCTTCGTCACTCACGACATCGACGAGGCGATCAAGCTGGGTGACAAGGTCGCGGTGTTCCGCACCGGCGGCATCCTGGCCCAGTACGACACGCCCGCCGAGCTGCTGGCCCGGCCGGCCGACGAGTTCGTGGCCAACTTCGTCGGCCGCGACCGCGGCTACCGGGCGCTGGGCTTCCTGGCCGCGTCCGGGCTGGGCATCGGCGAGCTGTCCGGCGTTCGCCTCGGCGCCACCGTCGCGCAGGCGCGGGCGGCGCTGCGGGACGGCTGGGTCGTCGTCGTGGACGAGCGAAACCACCCGTGCGGCTGGCTTTCCGCCGATCATCTGTCCAGTGTGGACGATTCGGCGGCGGTGGCCGCGGATCTGGTGCTGGCCGGCGGTTCCCTCTACGACACCGAGCACGGCTCGCTGCGCAGCGCCCTGGACGCGGCGCTCAGCTCGCCGTCGGCGCTGGGCGTCGCGGTCGACGCCGACGGCGCGCTGGTCGGCTCGGTCACCGCCGACGAGGTGCTGCGGGCGCTGGCGGCGGCGCGCACCGCCGGCGAGGTCCCGCAATGACGTGGGTGTTCGACCACCTGGGGTTGCTCGGCGACCTCACGGTGACGCACGTCTACCTGTCGGTGCTGCCGGTGGTGATCGGCCTGATCATCGCCATTCCGCTGGGCTGGGCGGCCAGCCGGTGGCGGCCGGCGCGGGCCGTGCTGCTCACCGTGAGCGGCCTGCTCTACACCATCCCGTCGCTGGCGCTGATCGTCATCCTGCCCGCGCTGATCAGCACCAAGACGCTGGACCCGATCAACGTGATCATCACGCTCAGCGTGTACACGGTGGCGCTGCTGGTCCGCTCCATCGCCGACGCGCTGTCCGCGGTGCCGCCGACGATCGTCGCCGCCGCCACCGCGATCGGCTACCGGCCGGTCCGGCGCTTCGTCGGGGTGGAGTTCCCGCTGGCCATCCCGGTCGTCGTGGCCGGCCTGCGGGTCGCCATGGTGTCCAACATCAGCCTGGTCAGCGTGGGCGCGCTGATCGGCATCGCCGGCTACGGGCAGCTGTTCACCGAGGGCTTCCAGCGCCAGATCGTCACCGAGATCGTCGCCGGCATCATCGCGACGCTGGTGCTGGCCCTGGTCGCGGACGTGCTCCTGCAGCTGATCGGGCGGCTCGTGACGCCGTGGACCAGGGTGGGGAGGTAGGCCGTGAACCTGCTGACGAGCTGGCTGTTCGATCCGACCAACTGGACCGGCTCCACCGGCGTGCCGGCCCGGCTGGTCGAGCACCTCGGCTACACCGCGCTGGCCCTGCTGATCGCCATCGTGATCGGCTTCCCGCTGGGGGCGCTGGTCGGACACACCAACCGCGGCGGCTTCGTGCTGGTCGGCGCGGCCAACGTGCTGCGGGCGCTGCCCACCGTCGGCGTGCTGACGCTGGTGGTGCTGCTGGCCGGCATCGGGCTGGTGCCGCCGATCGCCGCGCTCACCCTGCTGGCCATCCCGCCGATCATGGCCGGCGCCTACGCCGGCATCCAGGCCGTCGAGCCGGTTGTGGTGGACGCGGCCCGGGGCGTGGGCATGACCGAGCGCGAGGTCCTGTTCCAGGTCGAGATCCCCAACGCCCTGCCGCTGATCTTCGGCGGCGTGCGCAGCGCCGCGCTGCAGGTGGTGGCCACCGCGACCGTCGCCGCCTACGTCGGCCTCGGCGGCCTCGGCCGCTACGTGTTCGACGGCCTCGCACAGCACGACTATCCGCAGATGGCCGGCGGCGCGATCCTGGTCGCCGTGCTCGCGGTGCTGGTCGAGCTGGTGCTCACCGGCGTGCAACGGCTGGTTGTCTCACCCGGGCTGCGCCCGGTGAGGACGAGTGGAGGAATCCAGAAATGAAGCGAACCGTAGCCGGCCTGGTCACCGTCCTGGTGGCGGCGCTCGGCCTGACCGCGTGTGGTGGTGGGGGCTCCGGTAGCGACCCCCTCGCCGGTGGCAACAGCGGATCCCAGTCCCCGTCCGACACGATCACCATCGGGTCGGCCAACTTCGCCGAGAGCCAGCTGCTGGCCGAGATCTACGCGGCCGCGCTGACCAAGGCCGGCGTGAAGGTCAGCAAGAAGCTGAACATCGGCAGCCGGGAGACCTACATCCCGGCGCTGAAGGACGGCTCCATCGACCTGATCCCCGAGTACTCCGGCACGCTGCTCCAGTACTTCGACAAGAGCGCGACCGCCACCAGCGCCGACGACGTCTACGCGGCCCTGCCCAAGGCGCTGCCCAGCGGCCTGTCCGTGCTGGACAAGTCGGCCGCCGAGGACAAGGACGCCGTCGTCGTCACCAAGGAGACGGCCGACAAGTACAACGCCAAGTCCATCGCCGACCTGGCCCCGCACTGCGGCGACCTGGTGCTCGGCGCCGCGCCGGAGTTCCAGAAGCGGCCGGACGGCGTGCCGGGCCTGCTGAAGAACTACAACTGCACGTTCAAGGACTTCAAGTCCCTGGACGCCGGCAGCACCCTGACCGTCGCCGCCCTGAAGCAGGGCAGCATCCAGGCCGCGGACATGTTCACCACCGACCCGACCATCACCAACAACGGCTGGGTGGTGCTGGCCGACCCGAAGTTCAACTTCGCCGCCCAGAACGTGCTGCCGCTGATCAACACCAGCAAGGCCAGCGACACGGTGAAGAAGACCCTCAACGCCATCTCGGCCAAGCTCGACACCAAGACCCTGGTCGACCTGAACGGCAAGCTCGGCGCCCCGGACAAGCCGGACCCCGCCAAGGTCGCCGCCGACTGGCTGGCCTCCGCCGGCCTCTGACCCATTCCTCGCGAGTCCCGCTCTCGGGACGCCATGAACCGGTTTCATGGCTGCCTGAGAGCGGGACTCGCGCTATTTGTGGCCGCCGATTCTCAGGGTGAGTTCCTCGGCTGACCGGCGTACTTCGGCGGCCACCTCCGGCCAGTCCAGGCCGCAAGCGTTTGCCCCAGGTGAATCGGGTGCTGTGCAGACGTGCCGGAAGGTGGTGCTGATGGCGGCGATGGGGCGGCCACCGTGGTCGAAGACCGGGGCCGCCACCGAGGCGAAGTCCGCGGTCACGAAACCGTCCTCGACGAACCAGCCGCGCTGCCGTTCCGACGACAGGAGCCGGCGCAGGGACGGCAGGTCCCGAGGCCCGCGGCCGGTGCGGTCGACAAAGCTCCCCGTTCCCGGAAACAGCGCCCGGACCTGGGCCGGCAGCAGGAACGCCAGCATCGCGCGCCCGGAAGCCGGCAGGTGGGCCGGCAGCCGTACGCCGACGTCGGAGACCAGGGTGTTGGGCTGGCGGGGCTGTTCCCGCAGCAGGTACAGGGCCTCGGCGCCGTGCAGAACCCCGAGATGGGCCGTGGTCTCGGTCCGGTCGACGAGCCGCCGGAGCAGCGGGCGAGCGAGTCGCTCGAGTGGATCGTGGCGCAGGTACGCCGAGCCGAGTTCGAAAGCCGCGACTCCGAGCCCGTAGCGGCGTTCCTCCGGCAGGTGGGTCACGAAGCCGGCGTCGGACAGCTCGGCCAGCAGGTGATAGGTCGTCGACCTGGGCAGATCCAGCTCGCGGGCGATCACGGCGGCGGACATCGGGCCGGGCCGGGTGGACAGCAGGCGCAGCACCGCCAGGCCGCGGCGCAGGGCCGGCACGTCACTGCTGCTCACCATGGATCACCTCATCGACCCCACCGGGGCACGTCTGGTATCCCAGACGGTGTCACGCGTCCTGGACTCGTGCAACCCGCTGGTAGGAGCTGTGATGGTGCACATGGCACACCCGGAGTCAGTGCAGCTCGGCGCGAAGCCGCTGTCGCGTGACGAGGTCGTCGCGGTCGCCCGCGACGGCGTGGCGGTCGAGCTGGAACCGGCCGCGGTCGAGGCCGTCACCACGGCCCGGGCGCACATCGAGGAGCTGGCCAACGCGACCACGCCCACCTACGGCGTGTCGACCGGCTTCGGGGCGCTCGCCGTCCGGCACATCCCGCCGGACCGGCGCGCCCAGCTGCAACGCTCGCTGATCCGCTCGCACGCCGCCGGCGCGGGCCCCGAGGTGGAGCGTGAGGTGATCCGCGCGCTGGCCCTGCTGCGGCTGCGCACGCTGGCCACCGGCCACACCGGCGTCCGGCCGTCCACTGTGGACGCGATGGTCCGGATGCTCAACGCCGGCATCACGCCGATCGTGCACGAGTACGGCTCGCTCGGCTGTTCCGGCGACCTGGCGCCGCTGTCCTCGGTCGCCTTGGCCCTGATCGGCGAGGGGCAGGTCCGCGATGCCGACGGCACGCTGAAGGACGCGGCCGAGGCCCTGGCCGAGGCCGGCATCGAGCCGGTGGCGCTGGCCGAGAAGGAGGGCCTGGCCATGATCAACGGCACCGACGGCATGCTCGGCATGCTGGTGCTGGCGATCACCGACCTGGCCAGGCTGCTGGACATCGCCGACCTGACCGCGGCGATGAGCGTGGAGGCCCTGCTGGGCACCGACCGCGTGTTCGCCCCCGACCTGCAGGCGCTGCGCCCGCACCCCGGCCAGGCCCGGTCGGCGGCTCGCATGACCAAGATCCTGGCCGGCTCGGAGATCATGGCGAGCCACCGCGGCCCGGACTGCACCCGCGTGCAGGACGCGTACTCGCTGCGCTGCTCGCCGCAGGTGCACGGCGCGGCCCGCGACACCCTGGCCCACGCCGAGCTGGTGGCCGACCGCGAGCTGGACTCCGCGATCGACAACCCGGCCGTGCTGGCTGACGGCCGGGTCGAGTCCAACGGAAACTTCCACGGCGCGCCGGTGGCGTACGTGCTGGACTTCCTGGCCATTCCGGTCGCGGACGTGGCCAGCATGGCCGAGCGCCGCACCGACCGGATGCTGGACGTGGCCCGCTCGCACGGCCTGCCGCCGTTCCTGGCCGACGACCCGGGCGTGGACTCCGGCCACATGATCGCCCACTACACCCAGGCCGCGGTGGTGTCCGAGCTCAAGCGGCTGGCCGTGCCGGCCAGCGTGGACTCCATCCCGTCCAGCGCCATGCAGGAGGACCACGTCTCGATGGGCTGGTCCGCGGCCCGCAAGCTGCGCAAGGCCGTCGACGGCCTGACCACCGTGCTGTCCATCGAACTGCTCACCGCGGCCCGCGCGCTGGACATGCGCGCCCCGCTCAAGCCGGCACCGGCCACCGCGGCCGTCGTCGCGCTGCTCCGGGAGCACGTCCAGGGCCCCGGACCCGACCGCCACCTGGCCCCGGAGATCGCGGCCACCGAAGCGCTCGTCCGAAGTGGACTGATCGCGCGCACCGTCGAGGAGAACTCCTGATGACCGAGCCGATTCGGGCCGCGCGGGGCACCCAGCTGACCGCGCGCAGCTGGCAGACCGAGGCCCCGCTGCGGATGCTGCACAACAACCTGGACCCGGAGGTAGCCGAGCGGCCCGAGGACCTGGTGGTCTACGGCGGCACCGGCAAGGCCGCCCGCGACTGGCCGAGCTTCCACGCCATCTCCCGCGAGCTGACCACGCTGGGCGAGGACGAGACGCTACTGGTGCAGTCCGGCCGCCCGGTCGGTGTGCTGCGCACCCACGAGTGGGCGCCGCGGGTGCTGATCGCCAACTCCAACCTGGTGCCGGACTGGGCCAACTGGCCCGAGTTCCGCCGCCTGGAGGCCGCCGGCCTGACCATGTACGGCCAGATGACCGCCGGCTCGTGGATCTACATCGGCACCCAGGGCATCCTCCAGGGCACCTACGAGACCTTCGCGGCCGTGGCCAACAAGCGCTTCGGCGGCACCCTTGCCGGCACGCTGACCGTCACCGCCGGCCTCGGTGGCATGGGCGGCGCACAGCCGCTGGCCGTCACCATGAACGACGGTGTGGCGCTGTGCATCGACGTCGACCCCGTGCGCGCCCAGCGCCGGGTCGAGCACCGGTACCTGGACGAGGTCGCCACCGACCTGGACGACGCGATCCGCCGCGTGGAGACCGCGAAGAAGGAGCGCAAGGCGCTGTCGGTCGGCCTGGTCGGCAACGCCGCCGAGGTGCTGCCGGAGCTGCTGCGCCGGGGCGTCGAGATCGACATCGTCACCGACCAGACCTCGGCCCACGACCCGCTGTCGTACCTGCCGATCGGCGTCGACCTGGACGACTGGCACGACTACGCGGCCAAGAAGCCGGAGGAGTTCACCGACCGGGCGCGGGCCTCGATGGCCCAGCACGTGGCGGCCATGGTCGGTTTCCAGGACGGCGGCGCCGAGGTCTTCGACTACGGCAACTCGCTGCGCGGCGAGGCCAAGCTCGGCGGCTTCGAGCGGGCCTTCGAGTTCCCCGGCTTCGTGCCGGCCTACATCCGGCCGCTGTTCTGCGAGGGCAAGGGCCCCTTCCGCTGGGCGGCGCTGTCCGGCGACCCGGCCGACATCGCGGCCACCGACAAGGCGATCCTGGAGCTGTTCCCGGACAACGAGCCGCTCAAGCGGTGGATCCGGATGGCCGGCGAACGCGTTGCCTTCCAAGGGCTTCCGGCCCGCATCTGCTGGCTGGGCTACGGCGAGCGGCACCTGGCCGGCCTGCGCTTCAACGAGATGGTGGCCAGCGGCGAGCTGTCCGCACCCGTGGTCATCGGCCGCGACCACCTCGACTGCGGCTCGGTCGCGTCCCCGTACCGGGAGACCGAGGGCATGGCCGACGGCTCGGACGCCATCGCCGACTGGCCGCTGCTCAACGCTCTGGTCAACACCGCCTCCGGCGCGACCTGGGTGTCCATCCACCACGGCGGCGGTGTCGGCATCGGCCGGTCCATCCACGCCGGCCAGGTCACCGTGGCCGACGGCACCGTGCTGGCCGGCCAGAAGATCGAGCGGGTGCTGACCAACGACCCGGGCATGGGCGTGCTGCGGCACGTGGACGCCGGCTACGCGCTGGCCGACGAGGTGGCGCAGGAGAAGGGCGTCAAGATCCCGATGAGGGCCAACTGATGACGGCTACCGGCCTGCTGGCCGCGATCGCCGACGTCGGCGCGGACCGGACCCGCGGCGGGTACTCCCGCCACGGGTTCGACCGGGTCGAGCTGGAGCTGCGCGAGTGGTTCGTCGCCGAGGCCGTTCGTCGGGATCTGGACGTGGAGACCGACCGCAACGGCAACATCTGGGCGTGGTGGGGAAACCCCGGCCCGGACGCCGTGATCACCGGCAGCCACCTGGACTCCGTGCCCGGTGGCGGCGCGTTCGACGGCCCGCTGGGCGTGGTGTCGTCGCTGGCCGCGGTCGATGTGTTGCGGGCCAAGGGCTTCGTGCCCCGCAAGCCGATCGCCGTGGTGGTCTTCGTGGAGGAGGAGGGCGGCCGGTTCGGCGTGCCCTGCCTCGGCTCCCGGCTGATGACCGGCGCCATCGACCCCGACAAGGCGCGGGCCTTGACCGACCCGGACGGCATATCGCTGGCTGATGCGATTCGCGCGGCCGGCTCCGACCCGTCAACGCTCGGGCCGGACGAGGAAGCGTTGGCGCGCATCGGCTGCTTCGTCGAGCTGCACGTGGAACAGGGCCGTGGGCTCACCGTTCCGGTCGGCGTCGCGTCGTCGATCCTGGCCCACGGCCGGTGGCGGTTCACCTTCACCGGCGAGGGAAACCACGCCGGGGCAACGCTGATGACCGACCGGCGGGACCCGATGGTGCCGGCGGCGTCGCTGGTGCTGGCCGCCCGCAAGTCGGCGGTCGACGGCGCGCGGGCGACCGTGGGGCGGCTCGTGCCGATTCCCGGCGGTACCAACGTGATCCCGTCCGAGGTCAGCGTCTGGCTGGACGCC
Source organism: Kutzneria sp. CA-103260 (assembly GCF_018263855.1). Classification (GTDB taxonomy): domain Bacteria; phylum Actinomycetota; class Actinomycetes; order Mycobacteriales; family Pseudonocardiaceae; genus Kutzneria. Next base: position 9,811,186 of record NZ_CP073318.1, read on the forward strand.
CGGGCCGCGGACGACGCCACCACGAGGTCGGTCGTCGCGGACATCCAGGCCATGGCACGGATCGCGGCCGCCGAGGAAGGCTGTGAGGTTCAGATCACGCAGGAGTCCTACGGCGACACCGTGGTGTTCGACGAGGTTCTTCGCGACGATCTGTCCACTGTGCTCGGTGGAGTGCCGGCGCTGCCGACCGGTGCCGGGCACGACGCCGGCATCCTGGCCGGCCGGGTGCCGACCGCGATGTTGTTCGTGCGCAACCCGACCGGTGTCAGTCACGCGCCCGAGGAGTACGCGGAGCCGGCGGACTGTGAGGCCGGGGTGGTCGCGCTGGCAACGACGTTGGAGCATCTGGCGTCGTGATCTACTGGTGTGAGCGGGCCTGGCTGCCCGACGGAGTGGTCGCCGGCGTGCTCGTGCACGTCGGCGACGACGGTCACATCACTGACGTGTCCACTTCGGACGAACCGCCGGCAGATGCTCAGCGCCTCAACGGAATCGTGCTGCCCGGATTCGCCAACGCGCACTCGCACGCGTTCCACCGCGCGCTGCGCGGCCGCACCCACGCCGATGGCGGCACGTTCTGGACCTGGCGGCAGGCGATGTACCAGCTGGCCGAGCGGCTGACGCCGGAGAGCTACCTGAAGCTGGCCACCGCCGTCTACGCGGAGATGGCCGTCGCCGGCATCTCGTGCGTCGGCGAGTTCCACTACCTGCACCACGGCCCCGGTGGCACCCCGTACGCCGACCCGAACGAGATGGGTCACGTGCTGCGGGAAGCCGCCGCCACCGCCGGCATCCGCATCACGCTGCTCGACACCTGTTACGTGGCCGGCGGAATCGGCGCCGAGCTGACCGGCACCCAGCTGCGCTTCAGTGACGGCGACGCGACCCGTTGGGCGACCCGGGTTTCCGCGCTGAAGTCGGACAACGTGATGCGGGTCGGCGCGGCCATCCACTCCGTGCGTGGCGTGCCCCGCGAGCAGCTGGCCGACGTCGGCGCGTTCGACGGGCCGCTGCACGTCCACCTCTCCGAACAGCCGGCGGAGAATGAGGCTTGCCTTGCCGCGTACGGCAAAACGCCGACCGAGCTGCTGGCCGAGGCCGGCGTCCTGGCGCCGCGGACCACCGCCGTGCACGCCACCCATCTCACCGAGCACGACCGTGCGCTGCTCGGTGGGTCCACCACCACGGCCTGCTTCTGCCCGACCACCGAGGCCGACCTGGCCGACGGCATCGGCCCGGCCCGGGAGCTCGTCGACGCCGGCAGCCCGCTTTCCCTTGGCAGCGACCAACATGTCGTGATCGATCCGCTGGTCGAGACCCGGGCCCTGGAACACGGCGAGCGGCTGCGGACCGGGCAGCGCGGCCGGTTCAGCCCCGAGGAGCTGCTCGTCGCCGCGACCTCCGCCGGTCACGCCTGCCTCGGCTGGCCCGACGCCGGCCGCATCGCCGTCGGCGCGCGGGCCGACCTGGTGGCGATTCGGCTGGATTCAGTACGAACGGCGGGTAGCCGACCGGAACAAGTTCTGCTTGCGGCCGATTCGTCCGATGTGGACACGGTAATAGTCGATGGGAGGGTTGTCGGCACCCAGGGCCGTCATGCGACGCTAGGCGAGGTAGGGCCTGCACTGGCGGACGTGATGGGGGAACTGTGGCGGCAGTAGTTATCACCGGCATCGCCGAGTTGACCACCAACGACGGCGCGCTGGGCAAGCTGACCGACGCCGCCCTGGTGCTGGAGGACGACCGCGTCGCCTGGGTCGGAGCCGCCGCCGACGCCCCGGCCGCCGACTCGCGTGTGGACGTCGAGGGCCGGGCGGTGCTGCCGGGCTGGGTGGACAGCCACACCCACCTGGTCTTCGCCGGCGACCGGACCGCCGAGTTCGGGGCCCGGATGTCCGGCCAGCCCTATGCCGCCGGCGGCATCGCCGTCACTGTGGACGCCACCCGGGCCGCCAGCGACGAGCAGCTTGCCGCCGGCCTCCGCAAGCACGTCGCCGAGGCTGTTTCCCAGGGCACCACGTACATCGAGACCAAGACCGGCTACGGCCTGACCGTCGCCGACGAGCTCCGTTCGGCCGTGCTGGCCGGCCAGCACGCCGACGAGGTCACCTTCCTCGGCGCGCACCTGGTGCCGCCGGGCACGAGCGCCGACGAGTATGTCGACCTTGTGTGCGGGCCTATGCTCGACGCCGTCGCACCCCACGTGACCTGGGCGGATGTCTTCTGCGAGACCGGCGCGTTCGACGAGGACCAGTCGCGGGCGGTGCTCACCGCCGCCGGCAAGAAGGGGCTCGGGCTGCGGGTGCACGGCAACCAGCTCGGCCCCGGCCCCGGCGTGCGGCTGGCTGTGGAGATGGATGCCGCGAGTGTCGACCACTGCACCTACCTGACGCCGGCCGACGTCGCCGCGCTCGCCGACTCCGACACCGTCGCCACGCTGCTGCCCGCGTGCGACCTGTCCACCAGGCAGCCGCTGCCCGAGGTGCGAGCCCTGCTCGACGCCGGCGTCACCGTCGCGCTGGCGTCCAACTGCAACCCCGGCTCCTCGTACACGTCCTCGATGGCGTTCTGCGTGGCGACCGCTGTGCTGCAGATGCGGATGACCGTCGAGCAGGCCGTGCGCGCCGCCACGCTCGGCGGCGCGCTGGCCCTGCGCCGGGACGACATCGGTGTGCTGCGGCCCGGTGCGCGGGCGGACGTGCACGTGCTCGACGCGCCGTCCACCACGCACCTCGCCTACCGGCCCGGTGTTCCGCTCACCTGGGCGGTGTGGCGCGCGGGCGTTCGACAGCGCTGACCGACCGCAGCTCGGTGACGGTGGCGTAGCCCGCCTCCAGCAGCGCCGCGTCCGACCCCGGCTCCACCTCGTGGTCCAGCACGATGGTGGTCAGCTCGATCACGTCGTCGTCCTGGTGGGTGACCCGGCTCTGCACCCGGCCGTACCCGGTCAGCGTCGCCCAGCGCAGCGGGCCCGGGTCCGGGCGGTTGGGCACGTTCAGGTTGAGCACCGTGCCGGGCTCGATGAAGCCCAGCACGTCCTTCACGTACGGGGCGACGACGTCCCAGAGCGCCGTGCCCGGCGGGTTCCAGGGCACGTCCAGCGACACCGCCAGCGCCGTCACCCCGTTGACGTGCGCCGTCAGCGCCGCCCCGACCGTGCCCGAGTGGATCAGCGCCCGGCCGATGTTCGCGCCGAAGTTGATGCCCGACAGCACCAGGTCCGGCTGCCCGCCGAAGGTGCCGCGGCAGCCGATCATCGCGATCAGCCCCGGGTGCGCCTCCACCGCGTAGGCCTCGACCTCCGGCAGCTCCGGCAGCATCCGCCGCTGGATCGCCGCCCGCCGATTCCCGTCCGAAGCCGTCAGCCCGGCCCCGGTGCCGCTGGCCTCGAACCGAGGCGCCGCGATGATCGTTTCGTGCCCCAGTTCCACCGCGCAGCGTGCCAGCGCGATCAGGCCGGGGGAGTCGATGCCGTCGTCGTTGGTGACCAGGACGCGCAGAGAGTTCACCCCTCAGTCGTACCGGCTCGCCCTGCCCGAGAGCTACCTCCCGCCGCCCTGATGCCACATGAGCTTCCGGGGGATCTGAAGATCAGTTACGAGGCATCGCTCAGGACGGCTTGGACATCAGGGGCCCTGCCCGATGTCGGCCATGAGGGCCTTCGCGTCCTCGATGATGTCTTTCAGCGCTGCGGTGGCGGCTGCCTTGTCGGTACCTTGCACGGCCTGACGGAGACGCGCGAGGTCGGCGTCGAATTTCTGCGCGTCCTTCTTGGTGTCGGCAGGGGAGGCGGGAGAGACTCGTTGACGCTCGGTCAGGGCCTGGAGCAGGTCCGGCGTGACCTGGGGAGCGAACTGGCCCGGTGGCGTGGCCCGCGGTTGATCGCCGAGCCCGACGATGACCGCTCGCGTATCGACCGGGCCCGCGGCGGTGGCGGCGGTGGCAGGCCCGGTGACACCGAGCAGGCACGTTCCGCAGACAGCCAGCACGGCGGCAGGGACAGAAGCACGAATACCCATACGAGCAGCATTCCTTTCGAGAATCTTGTGCAGAACCAGTCGAACGTGCCCCAACCCCACCCTCGCGTCGCAACCTCACCGCATGCTCGCACCAAGATCGGCGACCTCCGCACACGAAAGTGCGACCGTTCCTTTCGTTGACCCGATGGGGCGCGCAAGTTAACAGTAATGGGAAGGCGGGCGGACACGGAGGGGCCACCTGGTCGGCCTCTAGGCATAACCAAAGCCGACCTCCAGCCTGAACCTCGGGTATTCATTCTCGGCGGATCGCGACCCGTGCGACGGGGGGCCGGCCAGGTGGCCTCTGCGCGGTCGCCAACTTTCTCCATACAGTTGGGACGCCTGCTCTATCACTCAACGAAAGGCGCGACACGGCTGACCAGAACCGTCACACGCCCCCGATCTGTCCGTCCTTGTCGCCGGGGCGGCTGCCTGCATTCCAGGTCAATGCGAGGCGTGGTTCAAAACAGGTTGAAACTGGTTGGTGCGACGTAGAGCAACCTTTCAATCTGCAACAGGTCCGTTTGGTGTGAAAAAGGCGGGCGTTCGTTCGCGTGCAGCTACCCGATGACTGTTCGTGTCGAACGTTGTTCGAATCCTGTGAAACTTGAGAGAGAATGGAGTGATGTTCAATGTGGGGACACGGTTGGGGCAGTTGGGGCGGCTGGTGGACCAGTTGGCACGGCTGGGGCTGCTGCGACGGTGACGGTCACGGTCACGGCTGGTGGTGACGGCCGGCCGGCCAGCTAGGCCCGTCTGCTAGGCCGGCGGGTGCCGGTGCCAGCGTCGGCCTGGGGGCGACACTTGCAATACTGCGCAATGCCGTGGCGAGAAGGTGGTGTTCATTAGCATGAGCCGAGCACGATCGACTCGCCAGGCGGTTAGCGGTAATGGGCGGTTCGGGGTAGCCGGGCTCTACGGTCGCGCGATCACTCTAGGTGACAGCCAACTGTTGCTGCGCGTGTTGATCGACAGTTTGCGCAGATAGCTCAACAGTCGGGATAGTGAGATCGCCGTATCCCCTGGTGTTGCGAGCGGGTTGCACAAGACATCCGCACGCAGTTGTGGCGGCTGGTGGTGGCAGCTCGATACTAGGCCTCGCTCCTAGTTGCTGTTCTGCGTGGGTGGCGATGCCCTGTCCGGAGCGTTGCCACCCACGCGGGCAGATATACGGGTATTTCGACCTTGACTTGGCCGGGCATGGTCACTTTGCTGGTGGTTCGTCCAGAGTGCGCGAAACGTGCATTCGGTGTGCCGGAGAGCGGGACTCGCGGGGGTCCTCAGTCGTCGATGTCGTCGGAGTCGTCGCGGGCCAGGAAGGTGGCCAGGCGCTCGACGGCGTTCTCGAACTCGGGGTTGAGGTCGACGAAGGCGCGCAGCCGGTCGGCGAGCCAGGCCAGGGTGACCTCCTCCTCGCCGCGCCGCTCCTCCAGCTCCTCGATGCCACGGTCGGTGAAGTACATGGTCTTTCCTCCTACGACAACGGCCGGGCCCCACGGGGAGCCCGGCCGTTGAGAACTACGGCGTGAAGAAAACTACAGCGTCACTCGAAGGCCTTGGTGACCACGGCCCGCTGCTCGACCTCGTGCACCTTGCTGAAGCCGGAGGCCGGGGCGGCCATCGGCCGGCGGGACACGCGGGTCAGCTTGCCCTGCACCTGCGGCAGCGCCTCGGGGATCACCAGACCCAGGTGCGGCCACGCGCCCTGGTTGGCCGGCTCCTCCTGCACCCAGCGGATGTCCTTGACGTTCGAGTACCGGTCCAGCACGGCCTTCAGCTTGCGCTCGGGCAGCGGGTAGAGCTGCTCGATACGGGCGATGGCCACGTTGTTCGCGCCGCGCTTCTCCTTCTCGGCGGCCAGCTCGTAGTAGATCTTGCCGCTGCACAGCAGCAGCCGGTCGACCTGCTCCGGGCTGGGCTGCGTCGGGTCGTCGATGACCGACATGAAGCGGCCGGTCGTGAAGTCCTCGACGGCGCTGGCGGCGGCCTTGAGGCGCAGCATGGACTTCGGCGTGAAGACGATCATCGGCCGCTTCACCCCGTCCAGCGCGTGCCGGCGCAACAGGTGGAAGTAGTTGGCCGGGGTGGACGGCACGGCGACGGTCATCGAGCCCTCGGCGCACAGCTGCAGGAACCGCTCGATGCGGCCGGAGCTGTGGTCGGGACCCTGGCCCTCCAGGCCGTGCGGCAGCAGCAGCACAACGTTGCCGCGCTGGCCCCACTTGGCCTCGCCGGAGGAGATGAACTCGTCGATGATCGACTGGGCGCCGTTGACGAAGTCGCCGAACTGCGCCTCCCACAGCACCAGCGCGTCCGGGTTGGCCACCGAGTAGCCGTACTCGAAGCCGACGGCCGCGAACTCCGACAGCGCCGAGTCGTAGACCATGAACTTGCCCTGGTTGTCGGCCAGGTGCTGGATCGGCGTGTACTCGGCGCTGGTCTTGCGGTCGATGACCACCGAGTGCCGCTGGCCGAAGGTGCCGCGCTGGGAGTCCTGGCCGGACAGCCGGACCGTCTTGCCCTCCATCACCAGCGAGCCGAACGCCAGCAGCTCGCCGAAGCCCCAGTCGATGCCGCCCTCGTGGGCCATCTGGGCCCGGCGCTCCAGCACCGGCTTGACCCGCGGGTGGGCGTTGAAGCCCTCGGGCAGGTCGACCTGGGCCTGGCCGATGCGGGCCACCGTCTCGGCGCTGACCGCGGTCGGCACCTTGGCCGGCACCTGCTGCTCGGACTCGACCGAGTTGGTCGGCTTGATCGGGTGCTTCTCCAGCTCCCGCACCTCGTTGAAGACGTGCTCGAGCTGGCTGGCGTAGTCGCGCAGCGCCTTCTCGGCCTCCTCGACGGAGATGTCGCCGCGGCCGATCAGGGACTCGGTGTAGGTCTTCCGGACCGAGCGCTTGGTGTCGATGATGTCGTACATCGCCGGCTGGGTCATCGACGGGTCGTCGCCCTCGTTGTGGCCGCGGCGGCGGTAGCAGATCATGTCGATGACGACGTCCTTGTGGAACGCCTCGCGGTACTCGACGGCCAGCTTGGCCACCCAGTAGCAGGCCTCCGGGTCGTCGCCGTTCACGTGGAAGACCGGCGCGCCGATCATCTTGGCCACGTCGGTGCAGTACTTGGAGGAGCGCGAGTGCTCCGGGTTGGTGGTGAAGCCGACCTGGTTGTTCACCACCACGTGCACGGTGCCGCCGGTGCGGTAGCCGCGCAGCAGGGCCAGGTTCAGCGTCTCGGCCACCACGCCCTGGCCGGCGAACGCGGCGTCGCCGTGCATCGCCACCGGCAGCACGGTGTAGCCCTCGCCGCCCTTGTCCAGCAGGTCCTGCTTGGCCCGGACGATGCCCTCCAGCACCGGGTCCACAGCCTCCAGATGGGACGGGTTGGAGGCCAGCGACACCTTGGTCTCGCCGTCGCCGAACATCCGGAAGTACTTGCCCTCGGCGCCCAGGTGGTACTTCACGTCGCCGGAGCCGTGGGCCTGGCCCGGGTCCAGGTTGCCCTCGAACTCGCGGAAGATCTGGGAGATCGGCTTGCCCACGATGTTGGCCAGCACGTTGAGCCGGCCGCGGTGCGGCATGCCGATGACGACCTCGTCCAGCTCGTGCTCGGCCGCCTTGTCCAGCACCGCGTCCAGCAGCGGGATCAGCGTCTCGCCGCCCTCCAGCGAGAACCGCCGCTGACCGACGTACTTGGTCTGCAGGAACGTCTCGAAGGCTTCGGCCGCGTTCAGCTTGGACAGGATGTACTTCTGCACGGTTGCCGGCGGCTTGTCGTGCACGACCTCGACCCGCTCCTGCAGCCAGCGGCGCTCGGCCGGCTCCAGGATGTGGGTGTACTCGACGCCGACGGTGCGGCAGTAGGAGTTGCGCAGCACGCCCAGGATGTCGCGCAGCTTCATCTTCTCCTGGCCGGCGAAGCCGCCCACGGCGAACTCGCGGTCCAGGTCCCACAGGGTCAGGCCGTGCGAGAGCACGTCCAGGTCCTCGTGCCGGCGCTGCCGGTAGTTCAGCGGGTCGGTGTCGGCCATCAGGTGGCCGCGCGAGCGGAACGCGTCGATCAGCTCGATCACCCGGGCGGTCTTGTCGACCGAGCCCTCGGGCAGGTCCTCCACCCAGCGGATCGGCTCGTAGGGCAGCCGCAGCGAGGTGAAGATGTCGTCGTAGAAGCCGTCCTCGCCCAGCAGCAGCTGGTGGATGCGGCGCAGGAACTCGCCCGACTCGGCGCCCTGGATGATGCGGTGGTCGTAGGTCGAGGTGAGCGTCATGATCTTGCTGACGCCCATCTCCACCAGGGCCTTCTCGCTGGTGCCCTGGAAGTGCGCCGGGTACTCCATCGCGCCGACGCCGACGATCGCGCCCTGGCCGGCGGTCAGCCGCGGCACCGAGTGGTTGGTGCCGATGGTGCCCGGGTTGGTCAGCTGGACGGTGCTGCCGGCGAAGTCGTCCGCGGTCAGGCCGCCGCTGCGGGCCTTGCGGATCAGGTCCTCGTAGGCCTGCCAGAACTGCGTGAACGTCATCGTCTCGCAGTTCTTGATGGCCGCCACCACCAGCGAGCGCTGGCCGTTCTTGCCGGGCAGGTCGATGGCCAGGCCCAGGTTCACGTGCTCCGGGGTGATGACCGAGGGCTTGCCGTCGACCACGCCGTAGGAGTTGTTCATGTTCGGGTACGACTCGATCGCCTTGACCAGCGCGTACCCGATGACGTGGGTGAAGGAGACCTTGCCGCCGCGGGTCCGCTTCAGATGGTTGTTGATGACGATGCGGTTGTCGGCGAGCAGCTTGGCCGGGACCGCGCGCACGCTGGTCGCGGTGGGCACGGTGAGCGAGGCGTCCATGTTGCGGGCGATCGCCGCGGCGGCGCCGCGCAGCACCTTCACCTCGGAGCCGGCGGCCGGCTTCACGGGGGCGGCGGTGGCGGAGGCGGCCGGAGTCGGCTTGGTGCTCGGCAGCGTGGTCTGCGCCGGGGTGGAGGCGGCGGCCGGAGCCGGCGGGGTGGCGACGTGGCCGTTGGCCGGGGCGGCCGGCGCCGGCGGCGCGGCCGGGGGTGCGGTGGTGGTCGCCGTCGCGGTCGCCGTGGCGGCGGTGGTGCCGTTGACCGCGGTGCTGCCGGCGGCCGTGCGCTGCGTCGCCTTGTAGTCGGCGAAGAAGTCATGCCATGCCGGGTCGACGGATGACGGGTCGGCGAGGAACTGGTCGTACATCTCCTCGACCAGCCACTCGTTCGGGCCGAACTGCGACGCAGAGCTAGAGCTGGACACGGCTGGCGCTCGCCTCTATCTATCTCGCTAGTGGTACTGACTCACTCCGCCAGCAAGGCTAGTACTCCGCGTGGGTCGCTTCACACACAGCCGAGCGGGCACAACGTCAGGTGGATCACATGATCAATACAGATTGTCGCATCGTTGCAAGGCTGTGACCGGCGGTGTTGAGCATGGCTTAGGGAACTGGATCGTTTCAGTCGTGCACTTGCACGGGGAATGATTGTGTCCGGAAGCACGTTTCGACCTGCCTCGCCCTCCCGCACGTGCACTTTCGAGTGATCTGAACTCGACACATGGCTGCCCGAGAGCGGGACTCGCCGGGGTTCCCCGGGATCTTCCGCGAGTCCCGCTTTCAGGCAGCTGAACCACGAGTTTCAGGCCGCGTCGTCGAGGTGGGTACCGGTGTGCCACATCTCGGCGTAGCGGCCGTTGGCCTCCAACAGCTCGGTGTGGGTGCCCTGTTCGACGATGCGGCCCTGTTCCAGGACCACGATCCGGTCGGCGCGAGCCGCGGTGGCGAGCCGGTGCGCGACGACAAACGTGGTGCGGCGGCCGGCGAGGCGTTCGCTGGCGGCCAGCACGGTGGCCTCGGTGGCGGGATCGAGGGCGGCGGTGGCCTCGTCGAGCAACAGGACGGCCGGGTCCACCAGTTCGGCACGGGCCAACGCCACCAGCTGCCGCTGGCCGGCGGAGAGGGCCTGGCCGCGTTCACCGACCTGCTGGTGCATCGCATGTTGCAGACCGGCGACCTGACGCAGAGCGCCGACTGCGCGCACGGCAGCGGTGACGTCGTCGCGACTCGCGGTGGGACGGCCGTAGCGAACGTTGTCAGCGACGTCGCCGACGAACAGGTGTGCCTCCTGCGGCACGACTCCGAGCCGGCCTCGGTAGCTGTCCAGGTCGTAGTCACGGACGTCGACGCCGTCCACGAGCACGACGCCGTCGGTCACGTCGTAGAACCGCGCCACCAGTTTCACGAGTGTGGACTTGCCAGCGCCGGTGCGGCCGACGAGCGCGACGGTCTCACCGGCACGGACGTGCAGGCTCACGCGATCCAGCGCCGGGGCCGACGCGCCGGCATAGCGGAAGGTGACGTCACGCAGCTCGATCTCGCCCCGCAGTGTCGACGGAACCGGCACGGGCCGGGGCGGCAGCACGATCGACGACGGTGTGTTGAGCAGCTCGCCGATGCGCTTCAGGCCGACCATCGCCTGCTGGTAGCCGTCGAACACACCGGACAGCTGCTGCACCGGCGCGAAGAACAGCCCCAGGTACAGCTGGAACGCCAACAGCGCGCCGGCGCTCAGATCGCCGCCGGCCACGCGGTACGCGCCGACCGCCAGCACCGCCGCCTGGGCCACGCCGGAAAGCAGTGCCACGAAAGGGAAGTACACCGCGATGTAGCGCTGGGCCCGCAGACGTGAGGTCCGGTAGGCCAGGCTGCGCTCCCCGAACTCACGCGCCGAGTACTGCTCACGCGTGAACGCCTGCGTGACGCGAAGCCCGGACACGTTCTCCTGCAAGTCGGCGTTCACCACGCTGACCCGCTCACGCGCCTGGGCGTACGCCTCCGAGGAGGCCTTGCGGAAGAAGTACGTCGCCACAGCCAGGATCGGGATCGCCGCCATCGACACCAGGGCCAGCCCGACGTCGGTGACCAGCAGCGCCACCGCGATGCCCACGATGGTCAGCCCGCTCACTGCCGCCGTCACCAGCCCGGTCTGGAGGAACGTCGACAGCGCGTCGACGTCGGTGGTCATCCGGGTCATGATCCGGCCGGCGAGCTCGCGCTCGTAGTAGTCGAGGCCGAGCCGCTGCAGGTGGGCGAAACTGCGCACCCGCAGCACGTACAGGAGACGCTCACCGACCCGGGCGGTCAGCACTGTCTCCATACGCATGTTCAGCCAGCCGACCAGGACGATGCCCACGCCCAGTCCCGTTGCCACCCACAGCACGCCCACTACGCCACGGGTCACGCCGTTGTCGACGCCGTACTGCACCAGCGCCGGCAGCGCCATCGAACTCAGCGCGTCGACTGTCACCAACAGACCCACCAACAACAGGGCCCAGCGCACGGGCCGCAACAGCGACACGAGACCGAACTTGCGATCCGTGGCACCGGAGTCGGGGCTCAGGCGAGGTTGTTCGGTGGCCTCGGGCAGCGGCACCAGGTCCGGCTGGTCCGGCTCTTCCGGTGCCACCTCCGGCCACAGTTGCGCCGACGCGACGTCGCTCGGCGCGGTCACGTCCTCGATCGCCTCACCGGGCCCGGCGAGCAGTTCACGGAACAGCGTGCAGCGCTCGTTCAGTTCTTCCTCGGTGCCGACGTCCACGACCCGACCGCCGTCGAGCACCGCGATGCGGTCGGCCAGCGCGAGCGTGGAACGCCGGTGTGCGACCAACAACGTGGTGCGCTGCGCGGTGACGGCCTTGAGCGTGTCGTGGATGGCCGCCTCGGTGACGGCGTCGACCGCCGACGTGGCGTCGTCCAGCACGAGCACGCGTGGAGCCGACAGCAGGGCTCGGGCCAAGGCGATGCGTTGGCGCTGACCACCGGACAGCGTCAGGCCGCGCTCGCCGACCTTGGTTTCGTAGCCGTCCGGCAGCGCGGTGATGAACTCGTGCGCCTCGGCCGCTCGCGCAGCCTCTTCCACCTCAACGTCAGTGGCGTCGGGACGGCCGTAGGCGATGTTGCCGCGAATCGTGTCCGAGAACAGGAACGCCTCCTCGAACACCACCCCGACGGAGTTGCGCAACGAGTGCAGGCGCAGGTTTCGGACGTCGACGCCGCCAACCCGAATCGCGCCCGCGTGCACGTCGTAGAACCGGGGTAGGAGCAGTGACACGGTCGACTTGCCGGACCCGGCAGTGCCCACCAGCGCCAGCGTCTCGCCCGGCTCGACCGTCAGGCTCACGTGAGCCAGTACCGGTTCACTGCGCGCGTACCCGAAGGTGATGTCGTCCAACTCGACCGCCAGCGGGCCGTCGGGCACCTCCTTGGCGCCGTCGCGGACGTCCGGCTGCGAGTCGATCAGCTCGTCGACCCGGTTCACGCTGGCCTTGGTCACCTGCGCCGTCACCATCGCCGCGGCGAGGAAGCGGGCCGGGCCCATCAGCCCGGTCACGTAGCTGGCGAACGCGAGGAAAGTGCCCAGCGTGACCTGGCCGTTCATGGCCAGCCAGCCGCCCAGACCCAGCACCGCGATCTGACCGAACAGCGGCATCGCGCCCAGCGTCGCCGTCGGCCGGGAGGTCAGGCCCGCGGCCCGCATCCGCAGCGAGAACAGCTTGCGGGCCCGGCGCTCCAGGCCGGCGATCTCCCGGGTCTCCTGGCCGAAGCCCTTCACCACGCGCACGCCGGTGACCGTCTCCTCGACGTGCTGCGCGACGTCGGCGGCCTGCTGCTGCGCGTGCCAGGTGGCCGAGAACAGCGTGCGGCGGCTGCGCAGCGCGACGTACACCACCGCCGGCACCACGATCAGCGCGATCACCGTGAGCGACGGCGACAGCCACAGCATTGCCCCGACCGCCACCACGACGAAGGCGATGTTGCCCAGCGCGTACGGCACCATCGAGATCAGGCCCTGCACCTGGTTCAGGTCGCTGATCGAGCGGGACACCACCTGTCCCGTGCGCAGCTCGTCCTGCTTGCCGCCGTCCAGCCGCTGCACCGCCGCGAACACCTGGCCCCGCAGGTCGTGCTGCACGTCCAGGGCCAGGCGGCCGCCAAGGTAGCGACGTAAGAAGGCGGTCACGAAGGTCAGCAGCTCGATGCCGACCAGCGCGGTGATCAGCCAGCCCAGGCGGTTCGTTGTGCCGGACACTGCGTCGTCCACGGCCAGCCGGACCACCAGCGGCGCCACCGCCTGCTGGCCCACCCCCAACACCGCCGCGCCCAGCGACAGCACCACTATGACCGGATGCCGCCAGCAGGCGGCCGCCAGCCGCCGCACCCAACCCGTTTGTTCGGACACAGAAGTAACTTACGGTGCCCGCACAAGATCATGAGGGCTCGTTGCCCCCTCGCCTTTCGCCACATGTGGACCACATGTGGCCACGGGAGTCGACTGTGGCGCACATGTGGCGAAAAAAGGGGAGGGGGAGGGCGTGTCAGGTGATGTCGCGTTGGCGGCTCATGAACCAGCCGCCGACGGCGAACACGGCGGTCCAGCCGGCGAAGATGAGGCCGCTGATCCACCAGTCGAAGGCGCCCCGGGCGCCGGCGCCGGCGCGGATGAGGTCGGAGAACAGCTGCTGGGCGTCGCCGCTGATGAACGGGCTGATGCTGGCGACCTTGTCCACCACCAGCTGGGAGGCCACCGAGCCGGTGAGGCCGTCGGCGGAGCCGTTGATCAGGATGCCGGGCCAGTTGTACGGCAGCAGCGTGCCGATCAGGTTCTCCACCAGCAGCGTGTAGAGCAGCAGCGAGATGATCGACGCGATCGGGCTGCCGAACAGCGCCCCGACGCCCATGGCCAGCAGCGTCCAGAGCATGCAGGACAGGATCCCGGACCCGGCGATCTCCAGCCAGCTGATGGCGTCGGGCAGCTGCTCGGGCCGGGACGCGATGAGCGTGCCGATGCTGGCCACGCCGGTGATCACGACGCCGAAGCCGAGGCCCCAGACCGCGTAGGTGATCAGCTTGGCGCCGAGCAGGCTGCCCCGGTTGGGCGCGGTCAGGTAGCTGGTGGTGATGGTCCGCCGGTTGATCTCGCTGGACAGCGCCAGCGCGCCGAACACGATCGGGAACAGCGCGGTGATGTTCACGGTGCGCGCGAAGATCAGCGTGGACCACGGCAGGTTGTTGAAGTTCAGCCGCAGCTCGCTGGTCACCACCGAGCGGTTGATCGAGTCGAGCACCAACCCGATCAGCAGGTTGCCGGCGATGCTCCACAGCGCCGCCAGCGCGACGGTCGGGATCAGCAGCGCCCACCACATCTTGGTGGTCAGGATCTTGCGGAACTCGGCGGAGATGAGCCGGCCCATCAGGCGTTACCTCCCCAACCGCCACCCGGCGGCTGCTCCGGCGGCGTGGCCGCCTGCGGCTGGTCCTGCGGCGGGGCGTAGGGCTGGCCGCCGTACTGCTGGCCGGGCTGCTGGGGCGCATAGCCCGGCGGCTGCTGGTACTGCTGCGGGTCGGCGGCAGGCGCGTAACCCGGAGGCTGTTGGTACTGCTGGGGATCGGCCGCGGGCGCGTAGCCCTGGGGCGGCGTGCCCGGCTGGGCGTAGCCCTGTGGGGGAGTGCCGGCGTAACCCGGCGTGCCCTGGGGAAGGGCGTACCCCTGGGACGGCGGGCCGTAGCCACCGGCGCCGGGCGGCGGACCGTAGCCGGGCGGGGCGCCGTAGGCGGCCTGCTGGCCGGTGTACTGGCCCTGGGTCAGCCGGAAGAACAGCTGCTCCAGGTCGACGTTCTCCTGCTGGATGTCGTACAGCGCGATGCCGGCGGCCATGGCCACGTCGGCCACGGTCTTGCGGTCCACGCCGGTGATCGCCAGCCGGCCGTCCGGGGTCGGCTCGATGGCGTTGACGCCGGCCTCCTGCAGCTTGGCGACCAGCGTCTGGGGGTCGGCGGCCTGCACGAGGACCCGGCTCTGCTGGGACTGGCGCAGGTAGTCCAGCGACCCGTAGTAGACGGTCTGGCCGCGGCTGATGATCACGACCTGGTCCACGGTCTGCTCGATCTCGGCCAGCAGGTGGCTGGAGATCAGCACGGTCCGGCCGGTGCGGGCGAAGGACTGCAGGAAGGCCCGCAGCCAGGCGATGCCCTCTGGGTCGAGGCCGTTGGCCGGCTCGTCGAGCACCAGCACCTGGGGGTCGCCGAGCAGCGCGGTGGCCAGCGCCAGCCGCTGCTTCATGCCCAGCGAGAAGCCGCCCGCGGCCCGCCGGCCGGCCTCGGCCAGCCCAACCAGCTCCAGCACCTGGTCGGCCCGCTGGTCGGGCACGCCCATGGCGGCCGCGTACACGCGCAGGTGGTTGCGGGCGGTCCGGCTCGGGTGGAAGCCCTGGGCCTCCAGCACGGCGCCGACCACCCGGCCGGGGTTGCCGAGCTGCTCGAACGGCAGGCCGTTGATCGTCGAGGCGCCGGCGGTCGGCCGCACCAGACCCAGCAGCATGCGCAGGGTGGTGGTCTTGCCGGCCCCGTTCGGCCCGAGGAAGCCGGTGACCGAGCCCGGTTCCACGGTGAAGCTGAGGTTGTTGACCGCGATGATCGGCCCGAACTGCTTGCTCAGGCCCTGCACCACGATGCGGCCACTGCCGTCGTGCACGTGTTCCTCCCGGTAGCGGAGCGTTCGGGTGTCCCGGTCATACCCTATTCGTCGGCTTCGCGCCGCCGGATCGCCAGCTGTTCCAACAGATATGTGACGACGCCGTCATCGTCGTTGGCCCCGGTCACCACCGAGGCCGCCGCCCGGACCTCGGGCTGGGCGTTGGCCGGTGCGACGCGGCGGTCGGCGACGGCGAACATGGGCAGGTCGTTGAGGTGGTCGCCGCACACGGTGATCTCGCCGGCCAGGCCCAGCCGCTGCCGCAGCTCCAGGATGGCAGCGCCCTTGGTGGCCAGTGGGCTCTGCACCACGACCTCGGACCAGCCCGGGCTGTAGTAGTTCAGCGCCGCCCACACCCGCGCGCCCTCGCCGACGGCGTCCTGCACGGCCGCGGCGACCGACGACGCGTCCTCGTCCGGCACGTAAGAACAGAGCATGACGACCTGTTCCTGGCCGGCGACCGCGCGCAGGTCGGCGGTCTCGGTCAGCCGGGGGTCGGCGTAGCGGCGCTTCTCGGCGATGAACCAGCCGGCGCCGGTGTTGAGGTCCGTGCCGTGGTGCACCCGGTCCCGCGTGCCGTCCCAGCTGGTCACGATGGGATCGCCGAGCAGCTCGACGGCCTTGCCGGCGATCGCCGCGTCCAGCGCGTTGGTGACCAGGTGCTCGCCGGTGCGCAGGTCGGAGATGTACGCCCCGTTGTGCTCGATCACCGGCAGCCGCAGGTCGACGCCCGGCAGCATGGGCCGCATCGCGGCGGTGCTGCGGGCGCTGGCCACGGTCACCACGACGCCGGCCGCGACCAGGGCGTTGAGCCCGTCGCGGGCGGCGTCGGACAGCGACGTGTCGGACCGCAGCAGCGTGCCGTCCAGGTCGGAGACCAGCAGGTGTCCCGGTGCCGTCAGCCAGCTCACCGGCCCCATCTTCGCAGGGAAAGCCCCCTTCCCCGCATCGGGATCACTTCGTGGCCGGCGACTCCTGCCAGTAGTCCTCCAGCACCCGGCGCATCTCCTCGGTCTCCGCGTCCGGCTCGCCGAGCAGCTCGAACCGGGGCGGCACCACCGCGTCCACCAGTGTCTCGTCCACCACCGGCCCGTCCACCACCGTCTTGTCCACCAGCGTCTCGTCCACCAGCGTCTCGTCCACCAGCGGCGCGGTCGGATCCGGCTCGGGGGCCGCCGGCAGGGCCGGCAGCACGCCACCGAACGCGACGATCGGGTCCAGTCGGGCCAGCGCCGGGGCGTCCGGCTGGTCCGCGTACTCGCCGGGGGCCGGCCAGGTCGGGTCGTCGACGATGTGCACGGTGGCGAACGGCCCGGAGCTGGCGATCGCCGGCGGCATGGTCGGCGGCGGCTCGACCGCCGCGTACACCGGAGCCGGCGGCAGCGCCGGCAGCACCGGGAACTCCACGGTCATCTCCGACGGCACCTCGGGCGGCAGTGCCATGGTCGGCCGGGCGGCCGTGGGCAGCGGCCGGGTGCGCACGCCCTGCACGGCGGTGCCGTCGGCCTGCTTGCTGTGCCGCCCGCCGCGGCGGAACAGGGATCGCATCCCGCCACCGCTGGGCCGGGGCGGCGGGGTGCCCTCGCCGATCAGGTGCTGGTGGGCCAGCAGCCACACCTTGCACGGCCAGCGCCGCTTGCGCAGCCGGCCCGGGCAGGCCCGGCAGCGGCCGTCCTCGTCGGCGGTGTGCACCTCCAACAGCAGCCGCCAGCCGTCGGCCAGCCGCTGCAGCTCGGCCCGCGCCAGCGGGGCCAGTGTGCCGGCGCTGGTCTGCTCGGCGGCCTGGTCGAGGGCGGCGAGTCGGCGCAGCACGGCCCGCCGCATTCCGTCGTCGACGGCGCTCATTCGGCCAGGCCCACGTCGGTCCGGCTCGCCTGGGCCAGGCCGGTGTCGGCCCGGCCCGGATCCAGCTCGGTCGGGCCGACGTCGGTCTGTCTCAGGCTGCCGGCGGCCCGGTCCAGGGCGAGGTGCAGCCGCCGGGTTTGCTGCGGGGACAGCACGGCGGTCTCGCCGGGCGGCGCGACCAGCACCACGCGGTCGGGCTCGACGAGCACGGTCATGGCCCGGTCCCGGCCGAACGGGTCCCGGCAGTCCACCCACCAACGGGGTTCACTCATCAGACATCTCCGTCAGGCTCCACGGGGTGCCACGTGCAGGTGAGCAGGGCTGGCGGCACACACCCGTCACACATCGGCCGATCGGGGCAGCTCACACAGTCTGCGAGGCAGGGTTTCACCCGTTCGCACGCTCGTTCACCCGTTCGAGTGGCGGCAAACAAGATTTTTTCGACGGATCTGGTCCAAACATGAGGCAAATCGGGGTCCGAGACCCTAAGCTGTTCTTGGCGGCCCGCTCCCAGTGACCCCCAGGCTGGTTGAGCGGGCCGCTCTTCCATGTTCTCAGGCCGTGACCCGGCTCACTAGCCCGATCTCCTCTCGCTGCCCCGATCTCCTCGACGTGACCTTCCCTTGCCCGCTAAATTGTGGGTATATCCCATCTCTTTTGTTGCAGGGGGTTCTGATGAGGGTGTTGGTCACGGCTTCGCCGGGTCTCGGCCACATGCTGCCGATGGTGTCGATCTCCTGGGCGCTGCGCGCCGCGGGCCACGAGGTGCTGCTGGCCATGGCCGGCCGCAACGCGCAGCACGTGCCGATGCTGGCCGCGTCCGGACTGCACGTGGTGGAGACCCAGCCGCCCGAGACGTTTGCCCGGCTGATTGATCAGGTCCGCGACGGCGTGGACATCAAGGCGATCCAGAAGATGATCCGCGACGCGTCCCGTAGCGGCGACGCCGAGCAGCTGATGAACCTCGGCGTGCGGCTGTTCGCCCCGCAGTCCGACGTCGTCGCCGACACCGTGGTGGCGATCGCCGACGAGTGGCGGCCCGACCTGGTGGTGCACTCGCCGATGGAAGCCGCCGGCCCGCTGGCCGCGGCCAAGTTGGGCGTGCCCGCGGTCGAGCAGGCGTACGGACTGCACAGCTCCGAGACCCGGTTCGTGCAGCTCGCCGAAGCCATTGCCGACACTTACGGCCGACACGGCGTGGACGGTCCGCCCGCTCGGCATGCCCTGCTCAACGTGGCGCCGCCGAGCATGGGCACGCCCAACCCGGGTTGGGCGATGCGGTACGTGCCGTTCAACGGCGGTGGCCAGCTGCCGGACTGGCTGCTGCACCGGCCGGACCGGCCACGGGTGATCGTCACGCTGGGCACGGTGATTCCCGGCTTCGTCGGGCTCGGCCCGTTGCAGTGGCTCGCCGACGTGGCCGGCGGCCTCGACGCAGAGTTTGTGGTCACGCTGGACGACACCGAGGCCGAGCAGCTCGGCGCGCTGCCGGACAACGTGCGCCCGGTGCCCTACACGCCGCTGAACGCGTTGCTGGCCACCAGCGCCGCGATCATTCACCACGGCGGCTCCGGCTCCACCATGACGTCGCTGGCCATGGGCGTGCCGCAGCTGGTCGTGCCGCAGGGCGCGGACCAGTTCAACAACGCCCACGAAGTGGCCAAGCGCGGCGCCGGCTTCGAGGTCGACACGGAGGTGTCTCCGGTCGGCGCGGACGACCTGGTCCGGCTGCTGACCGACGCCTCGCTGGCCACCGCGGCCGCCGAGGTCAAGGCCGAGATCGCCGCCCGGCCGGCGCCGGCCGACCTCGTGTCCCGACTCGTCGAGTTGGCGGGCTGAGGCCATGCGCGTCCTCGTCACCGCCATCTCCGGGCACGGCCACCTCTTCCCGCTGGTCACGACCGCGTGGGCGCTGCGCGCGGCTGGCCACGACGTGCTGTTCGCCACCGCGGGGGACATGGCCGCAGTCCAGACCACCGGCCTGCACTCCTACGACGTCGCTCCCGGCTTGGACATGCGCAAGCTGGTCAGCGACAACGTCGGCGAGGCGTTCCGCAGCACGACCCGCGGGCGTCGGTTCGACGACAACCCCGGCGACCTGCGCGACCACCCGGCGTTCCGGCTGTTCCACGGCCTGGCCGAGGGCATGGTCGACGGCCTGGTGGAGCTGGCCCGGGACTGGCGGCCGGACGTGGTCGTCTACGAGGCGATGAACGTCATCGGCCTGCTGGCGGCCCGGGCCGCCGGGGCCGCGTCGGTGTCGCACTCGATCGGCGTCTCCCACAACAGTCAGGTCATGGCCCACTTCGGCGTCATGCAGCTCGACATCTTCCGGCGCTTCGGCGTCGACCAGCTGCCCGAGCCGGACGTGTTCCTGGACGTCACGCCGCCGAGCATGAAGCCGGCGCCGGACGGCTGGTCCATGCGGTACGTGCCGTACAACGGCGGCGGGCAGCTGCCGGGCTGGCTGACCGGACGGCCGGGGCGGCCGCGGATCACCGTCACCCTGGGTACGGTCGCGCCGATGATGACTGGCATCGGGCCGGTGGAGCGGATCGTCGCGGCGGCGGAGAAGGTCGACGCCGAGTTCGTGGTGGCGATGGGGTCCGGCGTCGACACCTCGTCGTTGCGGGACCGGCCGGACAACGTGCGCCTGGTCGGCTACGTGCCGCTCGGTCCGTTGCTGGCCAGCAGCACTGCCGTCGTCCACCACGGCGGGGCCGGCACCACGCTGACCGCGCTGGACGCCGGCGTGCCGCAGATCGTGGTGCCGCAGGGCGCCGATGGGCCGGCCAACGCCGCCGCGGTCGCCGCCGCCGGCTGCGGCCTCAACGTGACTGACGAGCAGTTGGACGCCGAGCTGGTCGAGCGGCTGCTCGCCGACGGGTCGCTGGGGTTGAACGCGGCGCGGATCCGGGCCGAGATGCATGCCATGCCGTCTCCGGCCGAGGTGGCCGATCGACTGACTAAGAATTTCGGTGGACAGAACTCTTAGTTGAAGAGTTAAATGGCTGGCACAGGGAGGAGCCAGTCATGCGCATTCTGATCACCACGTCCCCCGGGATGGGACACATCCTGCCGACCATCTCGTTCGCACACGCGGCCCGCGCCGCCGGACACGAGGTGCTGTACGCGTCCGGCGGTTTCGTGGACGCGATCGCCCAGGCCGGCCTACAGGTCGTGGACGCGTCGCCGGGCACGGACTACATGCAGATCTTCAGCACCGTCGGCGGCAGGCTGCGCGAGCAGATGGCCGCCGCGCGCGACGACCTGGGCCGGTCCATGGAGATGGCCCTGCGGATGTTCGCCAAGGTCTCCGAGCCGACGTTGGAGACCGTAGTCCGGGTGGCCGAGAAGTGGCAGCCGGACGTCATCGTGCACACGCCGATGCAGGCCGCCGGGCAACTGGCCGCCGGCAAGCTGGGCGTGCCGCTGGTGATGCTCAATCTGGGCATGGGCCAGGACCGCGGCCGGCTGGACCTGCGGAACGTCACCTACGGGGAACTGCACGAGCACTTCGAGCGGCACGGCGTCGCCGAGGCCCCGGCCCCGGCGGTGCGGCTCGACGTCACGCCGCCGAGCGTGCGGGGATCGGCGGCGGTGCCGGACCAGGTGTGGCCGATGCGGTACGTGCCGTACAACGGCGGCTCGGTGGTGCCGGAGTGGTTGCTGGACAAGCCGGAACGCCGCCGCGTGCTGATCACGCTCGGCACCGTGGTGCCGGCGTTCGGCCTGGGCATCGTGGAGCCGATCGTCGCCGCGGCCAGCAAGGTGGACGCGGAGTTCGTGCTGGCGCTCGGCAACGTGGACACGTCCTCGCTGGGCGAGCTTCCGGGCAACGTCCGCGTGGTGGGCTACCTGCCGCTCGGCGTGATGCTGTCCTCGTGCGACGCCGCCATCCACCACGGCGGCGCCGGCACCACGATGACCACTGTGGAGGCCGGCATCCCGCAGATCGTTGTGCCACAAGCCGCGGACCAGTTCATCAACGCGGACACCGTGCAGGCCAACGGTCTTGGCCAGCGGGCCACCGTCGCCGACGTGGACGTCGCGTTGATCGAGCGACTGCTCACCGACGACACGTGGCGGGCCAACGCCGTCCGCGTACGCGATGAACTGCACGCCATGCCGTCGCCGGTGGAGGTGGTGGAGCGCCTGGCCGGCTTCGTCGGCTGACCCGCCGCCCGCTCGCCCCAACCCTCTACCGTCACGACCCGATTCCGTCAACCCCTTGACGTTGTGAAAGGACCATTCCTGACGTCCAACGTCAGGAATGGTCCTTTCCAAACGGTAAAGGCGGGGTCAGCCCTTCAGGGCGGCGGCGAGCTTGGCGCCGTCGTAGGAGCCCCAGCCGGTGACCTGGTCGTAGCCCTGGCCGGCCTGGAAGCTGCCGTTGCTGCCCGAGGTCACGTCGTGGAAGCCGGTGCCCTTGGCGCCGTACAGCGCCTGGTTGGCCGCACCGAGCTTCTTGCCGACCAGCGCGGCGAAGCCGGCCCACATAGGGGCGGCGCAGCTGGTGCCGCCGTAGACCTGCCAGCTGCCGGCCGAGTAGATGGCGTAGCCGGTGTTCGGGTCGGCGTCGGAGGACACGTCCGGCACGGTGCGCTTGCCGTTGACGCCCTGCTGGTAGCTGGGGGCGTCGAACTTGGCGGAGGTGCCGCCGCCGGAGCCGTCCCACGCCGACTCGGAGCCGTAGCTGTTGCCGCTGGCGGTGAGGTGCGTGCCGCCGACACCGGTCACGTTCGGGTCGGAGGCGGGGTAGTCGACGGCGTCCACGCTGCCGCCGGTGGAGCTGCGGGTGCAGTCCTTCGAGCCGTCGTCACCGGAGGCGGAGAAGAAGCTGATGCCCTCGGCGGTGGCCTGCTTGATGGCGTTGCTGGTGCCGGTGATCGCCGAGTCGGTGGTGTCCGGCTCGCACGAGCCCCAGGAGATCGAGACCACCGAGACCTTGTTGTCGGTGGCGATCTGGTTGGCCATGTCGATCTCGCCCTGGTCGCTGTTGGGCGCCTCGTAGACCAGCGTCGACGCGCCCTGGGCCATCGCCTGCACGATCTCGATGTCCAGCTCGACCTCGCCCTGGCCCTGGCCCGGCTGCGAGTCGTAGTTGGCGTTGTCCACCGACACGGTCTTCGGCGCCGACGAGCTCAGGTTGAACTGCTTGTCGTAGGCCGAGATGTTGGCCGTCTGGTAGCCGTCGAACTCCCACAGCGCCACGGTCTGGCCGGAGCCGCTGCCCAGCGAGCCGGTGTCGTAGACGCCGTGCAGCTGGTCCGGGGTGAAGCCGGAGGGCGCGGCCGCCTTGTGGGACACGGAGTTCTTGTGCATCACAGCGTGGTTGTCCAGGCCGACGACACCCTGCACCACCGACGCGACGTCGGCCGGCAGCTTGGGGGCGCTGTCGTTGGCGTAGAAGTCGCGGTGCTCGGCGGTGTCGGTGTAGCGGCCCAGCGAGGTGCCGAAGGCGTGCTGGAGCTGGGCGGCGGTGCCGTCCACGGTGACGACCTGGCGGTTCGCGCTCACCTTGGCCACGGTCAGGCCCTGGCCGCGCAGGAAGTTCGACACACTGTCCACACTGGACTGGGTCGGCGCGAACCGGTCGTTGAACTGGGCCGGAGTGATGAACTTGCCGTGCTGCGGCGAGTGAGGGTTGCTCGTGTCCGCGATCAGTTTGTCCAGTTCGCTGCTGTTGCGCAGTTTCAGTGAGACGGAGACGGACATCTTGGTGTCGGCGTCGACCGCGCCGTGTCGCTCGCTGTGCGAAAGTGCCGGAGATGTGTTACCGGGGACGGAAACCAGCGGCTGGGTCTGCGCGACCGCCGGTCCGGCCAGCGCGGCCGCCGCGAGCAGCGGAAGCGGCGCCGCGGCCAGCGCGAGTGCGCGGAAACGTCGTGACATGTGGTGACTCCTTGGTGCGAGACAGGGTTCGTGCCAAGTCGTCACCGACGGTAGACGTGTAACACTTTCGAGGGAACCGACGATATGAGGGGTTCTTCAACTGTTTATCCACAGACGACAGGCCGGCCGTGCTGTTCGCACGACCGGCCTGTTCGGGAAATGCCGAGCTACGCTCAGTTGGTGACCACTTCGCTCAGCGGGGTGTGCGGGAGCCCGTGCGCGACCGCGACGGGCTCGTTGACCAGCTTGTTGTCGTGCACGTTCAGGCCCAGCGCCAGCGCCCTGTCGGCCCGCAGCGCCTGCTCCCAGCCCTTGTCGGCCAGCGCGACCGCGTAGGGCAGGGTCACGTTGGTCAGCGCGTAGGTCGAGGTGTTCGGCACCGCGCCCGGCATGTTGGCCACGCAGTAGAACACCGAGTTGTGCACCTTGTAGGTCGGGTCGTCGTGCGTGGTCGGCCGCGAGTCCTCGAAGCAGCCGCCCTGGTCGATGGAGATGTCGACCAGCACCGAGCCCGGCTTCATCCGCGACACTAGCTCGTTGCTGACCAGCTTCGGCGCCTTCGCGCCGGCCACCAGCACCGCGCCGATCACCAGGTCGGCCTCCAGCACGGCCTGCTCCAGCGCGTAGCGGTTGGAGGTGACGGTGCGGATCCGGCCGTGGAACTCGCGGTCGATCTGGCGCAGCCGGTCCACGTTGGTGTCCAGGATCTCCACGTCGGAGCCCATGCCGGCGGCGATGGTGGCCGCGTTCACGCCGGCCACGCCGCCGCCGATGACCACGACGCGGGCCGGTCGCACGCCGGGCACGCCGCCGGGCAGCACGCCGCGGCCGCCGGAGGGCCGCATCAGGGAGTAGGCCCCGACCTGCGCGGACAGCCGGCCGGCGACCTCGGACATCGGGGCCAGCAGCGGCAGCGCGCCGTTCGCGGTCTGCACTGTCTCGTACGCGATCGCCGTGGTGCCCGACGCGATCAGGGCGTCGGTGAGCGGCCGGTCGGCGGCCAGGTGCAGGTAGGTGAACAGGGTCTGGCCGGCGCGGAGCTTCGCGTACTCGGGGGCGATCGGCTCCTTGACCTTGAGCACCAGCTCGCCCTCGGCCCACACGTCGTCGGCCGTGGCCAGCACCTTGGCGCCGGCGGCGAGGTAGTCCTCATCCGGAATGGAGGAGCCGACACCGGCCCCGGCCTGCACGAACACGTCGTGGCCGCGGCTGACCAGCTCGTGGGCGCCGGCCGGCGTCAACGCGACGCGGTACTCGTGGTTCTTGATCTCGCTGGGAACGGCGATCCGCACGATGTTGGATCCTTTCCGGGCGCACGGCTGGTGTGTTGCTTCCCACGGTGGGCTACGCCAACCGGGGCTGTCATCGTGCGCCCGGACGTACTGGGAGACTGACTAGTTGTGCTGGAGGCACAATCAGTCTCTAGGTCTAGACCTCTCAGTCGTGCAGGCTGGAGCCCGGACGGAAGATCATCACGACCGTGACGGCGGCCCACAGCAGGTTGAACACGCCGGTGTACATGGCCAGCTGGGCCGGCGGCGTCGGCGTGCCGTCCAGCACCCGCTGCTGGTAGGGCAGCACCAGCAGACCCAGCACCAGCGCGGCGATCCCGGTCAGCACGATCGAGACGATGATCCACAGATTGCCGGTGACGCCCATGATGCCGGCGGTGGCGAAGCCGAACACCGGCACCGCGATGGAGACCAGCGCGTACACCTTGCAGATCCGGTTGAGCAGCCGCAGCGTCGCCTTGTCGGCCTCGTCTCCGCTGGCCAGGGCCTTGCGGGCGGCCGGGGGGAACATGCTGGCGGCCACCGCGACCGGGCCGATGGCGATGATCACGGCGATGATGTGGATGGTGAGCAGGATCTTGGTCACGGCGGCCGGGTCCTCCCTTGTCGGTGGGTCCGCTTATTCAGCCTCATCATTCGCTCACTGAGACAGTGGCTGGATCGCCAGGTGTCGACGGATTCTGGCCAGCTACCGTGGGTGGCATGCACACCGTCGCCGTGCTGGCCCTGCCGGGCGTCATCCCGTTCGATCTGGCCACGCCGATCGAGGTGTTCCGGCGCACCCCCGGCTACCAGGTCCGGATCTGCGGCACCGAGCCGGAGATCGACGCCGGGCTGTTCACGCTGCGTGTGCGGTGGGGGCTGGAGGGGCTTCGGGACGCGGACACGATCATGCTGCCCGGGACCGAGTCGTTCGACGTGCCGCTCGATGTCGTCGAGGCGCTTCGGGACGCGGCCGCGCGGGGCGCCCGGCTGGCGTCGATCTGTTCCGGCGCGTTCATCCTCGCCACCACCGGCCTGCTCGACGGCCTGCGGGCCACCACGCACTGGGTCGGGGCCGCGGAGTTGGCCGCGCGCTATCCGCTGATCGACGTCGACCCGGACGTTTTGTACGTCGACAACGGACAACTCCTGACTTCCGCCGGCGCGGCCGCCGGGCTCGACCTCTGCCTGCACATGATCCGCCGGGACCACGGTTCCGCCGCTGCCGCCGACGCCGCTCGGCTGTCGGTGATGCCGCTGGAACGCGAGGGCGGCCAGGCGCAGTTCATCGTGCACGACCTACCACCCGTGCCGCGGGGCAACGAGTTGGAGAAGTTGTTGGCGTGGATGGAGGAGAACTCGGGGCGTGACCTCACGTTGGACGAGATCGCCGCGCAGGCGGGGATGAGTAGCCGCACGCTGAACCGCCGATTCCGTGAGCAGACCGGCACCTCGCCGCTGCGCTGGCTGCACCGCGCCCGGGTCCGTCGTGCGCAACACCTGTTGGAGGCGACCGACGAACCGGTGGAGCGGATCGCCATTCGCACCGGATTCGGTTCCCCGACAGCGTTCCGTGAGCACTTCAAGCGGATCGTCGGCACCAGCCCGCAGGCCTACCGAGCTGCCTTCACACCCACTTCAGCGTGATCAGCTGGGCCAGTAGAGCGAGCCGCACATCCGGGTCGTCCAGGTCCACCAGCTCGCCGATCTTCTTCATCCGGTACCGGAACGTGTTGGGGTGGATCCGCAGCGCCCGGCTCGCCTCGCGGGGATCGCCGGGATGGCGCAGCCACTGGTACAGCGTGTCCAGGTCCAGGTCCTTGAGCTCGGCGAGCGGCCCCAGCTCGGCCACCCCGGAGGCGTTCGAGGCGGCGGCGACCCGGTGCAGCGCCAGCGCCGGCCACACCTCCTCGTAGTTGGCCAGCTTGCGTGCCGCCAGGCCGGTGCGCAGCAGCCGCAACGTCTCGTCGGCCTGGGACCGGGACAGCGGCAGTTCCGAGATGTCGACCGGCCCACCGGCGGCGACCAGGGGTTCGCCGGCGGCCAGCACTTCCCGCAGCGGACCCCAGCCCTTGTCCGGGACGACGGCGTAGAGCACGCCGTGCAGGTCCGCGACCGCTGGCCGGCGGCCGACGCCGCGGGTCATCCGCTCCCACAGCGCGAGGCGAACGCCCTCGGCGTCGGCGGCGTCCTCGCTGGCCGCGTCGATCGCGATCACCCGGTGCGGCTGCTCGTCCAGGCCCAGCTCGGCCGCCGCGGCCCGGCTGTCGGCGGCGCCGGCCAGCACAGCCTGTACCAGCTCGGCCGAGCGCATTCGCTCGGCGTCCACCCGGGCCCGGCGGCGGAGCAGGTGCAGCGCCACCACCGGTCCGGTGTCGGCGAAGGCCGCCGAGCGCTCGTCGCTGACCTCGCCGTCGACCACCGCCCACATCGAGCCCAGCAGCTCGCCGCCCATCCGGATCGGCACGATCAGCCGCGGCAGCGTGCCGTCCCGCTGGGCCGGCACGAAGATCACCGACCGGCCCTTGCTGAGCTGCCGGAACACGCCCCGGCTGCGGAACCGGGCCAGCACGTCGTCCGGCACCCGGCGGCCCATGATCGTGGACACCCGGGCCGGGTCGGTGCGGTCCTGGCGGGAGGAGTAGGCCAGCACCCGGGAGTTGGCGTCCTCGATCGTCACCGGCGCGTCGATCACCGCCGCCACCGCGTCGGCCAGCCGGAACAGGTCGCCGAACTGCTCCACGTCGCCGTCCGACTCGTCGTCGGCGGCCGCGTCGAGCACCGCGCGCAGCAGCCACACCAGCTGGGCCCAGGCCGCCTCCTGTCGCACCTCGACGACGGCGATCTCCGCTTCCCGGGCGGCGCTGAGCACCTCCCCGTCGCCGGCCTGCGGCTGCTTCAGCAGCACACCCGCCGCTCCCCGGGAGTGCCTGACCAGGTCGACCGCGTCCTTCCGGCCGCCGACCGCCACGCCCAGCACCAGGTCGCCGGCCGCGATCACGCTGCGCCGGCCCGGCTCGGCGATCACCACGTCGGTGACGCTCTGCGGGGCCGACGCCGCGTGCACGGCGCGCAACATCGTCGGCCCCACCCGGTCGACAACACCCTGCACGGTCACCACCGCGCCATCGTGCCACCCCCGCCGCCACTGTTCATGTCCGACGAGCGGAAACGGCAGAAGATCATTCACATTTGCTGGGCGGCCAATCATGTGGCCTCTTTTATCAGGGCCGACGGGGCGGCAATCCTTGGACGAGGCTTCCTGTGGATCACGGGGTGTCGACACGGGCCGGCCTTGCACGGGTATATCGCTTGACCATTGTGAAAGGAGAAAGATTGTGAAGGCCTTCCTCCGGGGTACGCGCGCCCTGTCCGCCCTGTTCATCGTTCTGCTGGGAATCCTGTTCGTCGCCCCACAGGGCGCGGCGATGGCCGGCGTGCTCGACAATCCGGGTACGGGAGCCGCCAAGACTCCCTGTTATGAGAAGATTTCGGTCGTCAACAGCGCCGCGTTCGTCATGAACTGGACCGGGAAGATTTCCACCGGTCTGTCCACGCCGTCCACCGACAACTATCCTGTCGGTCAGGAGCGGACCATCGACTTCAATATCTACGGAATCAGGGACGGTGTCGAGATCTGGCCCGAGGTGCACGCCATCCTCGGCACCACGAACAGCGGCCCGCGCGTGCAGTTCTGTGAGGGTGGGGCCACGGCCGCCTACCGGGTGACGGGCACCACCCTCAACTTCTCGGTGAACCTCCTCTGACTTGGACTCCCGCCTGTGGTTCGTCCCCCTGACGCGAGCGCCAGGGGGACGAAACCGGGTCAGCGCCTACTGATCTTGAACACCCAGGCGTACTGACCCGCGGCCTTCGCCGCCGGCGGCACGTCGACCACCAGCGAGCCGCCGGTTGTGGTCCAGGTCAACGGTTGCGGGTAGCCCAGCATCGTCACCTTGTCGCCCGGCCGGATCGGCACCGGGGCACTGACCGTCAGCTTGCTGCCCGGCGCGGTCAGCGAGGTGATGTAGAAGGCGTCACGCTTGGTCGTGAACCGCAGGTCGCCCAGCTGCGCCTGCCGCGACCAGTAGGACGTGTCGTAGATCGACTCGCCGTTGACCTTCAGCCACGCGCCGGTCTGCCGCAGCCGGGTCTGCATGATCTCCGGGATGGTGCCGTCCGCCCGCGGGCCGATGTCCAGCAGGAAGTTGCCGTTCTTGCTGACGATGTCGACCAGCGTGTGCACCACCTCCTCGGCCGTCATGTACATGTCGTCCGGGGTGGCGCGGTTGTAGCCGTAACTGCGCGGGTCCAGGCCCCGGCTGGCCTCCCACTTGGCCACCACGGTGTTCGGATAGGTGGTGTACTCCGGCGTGGTGAAGTCGTGCACCGCGATGCCCGACCGGTCGTTGATCGTCACGTCCTTGGGCCGTGGCCGGTCCTTGGCGTTGTTGAAGTACTCGGCCATCAGCCGCCGGCTGTCGTTCACGCCGCCGATGTCGCACCAGATCACGTCCGGGTCGTAGCCGTGCACCAGCTCCAACATCTGCGGCAGCTGGTAGTCCTGCACGAAGTCACGGCCACTGGCGTAGCCGGTGTAGGGCACCGCCGCGCCCGTGTACGGATTGCGTGGCGGGTGGCCCATCCACGGGTTGTCCGGGTTGAACCACTCGGGCATCGAGAAGTACAAACCGTTGCGCAGCTGGGGAGTGTGCTTCCGCGACGCGTCGAACAGGGCCTTGATCAGATCCCGCTTGGGGCCCAGCTTGGCCGCCGTGCGGCCGGAGACCTTGGAGTCCCAGAGCGCGAAACCCTCGTGGTGCTTGGAGGTCAGCACGTAGTAGCGGGCTCCGGCCTCGACGAACAGGTTCAGCCAGTCCAGCGGATTCCACTTCTCGGCCTTGAACTGCGGGATGAAGTCGTCGTAGTTGACGTTCTGGCCGTAGGTCTGGCGGTGGTAGTCGTAGACGGCGTTGCTCGGGTCCTGCATCCAGTTCCAGTACCACTCCGCGTACTGCTTGCCCGGCGGCGACCAGGCCGGCACGGAGTAGACGCCCCAGTGGATGAAGATGCCGAACTTGGCGTCCTGGAACCAGTACGGGGCCTGGTGCGTGTTCAGCGACGTGTCGGCCGGCTGATAGTCGGGCACGCCCAACAGGATCGGTGCGCTGGCGCTGGCCAGTATGTCCTTTGTGGACTTCGCGGTGACGCTGCCGGTGACGGTGGTGCCGTCGTCGGTGTTCTGGTTCTTGCGGATGCCGATGCGGACCTTGGCCTCGTCGCCCGGCGCGAGCCAGTCCACGGTGGCCGGCATGACCGTCCGGCCGCCCTGGACGTCGACGGAGATCGTGAGCCGGTCCTGCGGGGTGATCCACTCGGTGCCGAGGTTGACCAGCGTCGCCTCGACGACCTGCGGACCGGCGTCGGTGAGCAGGCTGGTGGTCGACTTCGTGCCGCGCAGCGTGACCGCCTTGCCGGTGACGACCGGTTGGAGGCTGAGGGCGAAGATGTGCAGGCTGGACTTGCCCTCGACGGCCGGGCTGGTGGTCGGCAGGGTGATCGCCACCGCGTCCCGGTTCGGGTCGATCCAGACCTGGGAGGTGCTGATCGACACCGGGCTCTGGTCGGTGCGGCCGCCCGGCGTGTAGCGGAACGGGGCGACGAGCTGGCCGCTGCCGGAGTACCAGTCGGCGCCGCCGAGCTGGGCCTCGCTGGTGCTGCCGTCGGCGTAGTGGATGGTCGCGGTGCCGCCGGTCGCGCCGTACGAGCAGGCGGTGAGGAACAGCGCCGTGACGTAGCGGCCCTGGGGCAGCGGGATCTGCTGGCCCATCGCGACGATGTTGTTCTTGCCGGTGGCGGACGGGAACGTGAACGGGACGCCGTCCACGGTGACCTGGCCGCTGGGTAAGCCCTCGGCCGGGAAGGTGTAGCCGGAGCCGTCGAAGTTGCCGTCGTGGGTGGTGGCGGTGTCGATGCCGTCGTTGTCGAACAGGCCGTCCAGCGGGACGGGGACCGGATTCGGTGCGTCGGACGCCGCGAAGGCGGTCCCCGTGCCGTTGATCGTCGCGAGCACGGTCGCGCCCAGGGCCAGGCCCAGGGCGGTCCGTCGGGGGAAGGTCGTCATCGAGCCCTCCTGCGTCGGGCCGCCCGGCGACGGAACAGATCCGATGTGTCGGGTGGTTTATGCGGCGGACCGGGGCCTGACGCGGTTAGTCATCGGATGACTGTGATCCTGGGGTGGTCGGGCTCACACTGTCAAGACCTCGGTCACGCCCCGGGCCGCCAGGTACTCGGGGCTCGTCTCCTGGACGATCGCCGGACGCTGGCCGGTTTTCGCCAGTCGCATCCAGGCCTCGAAGAACGCGCCGCCCGGGCCGGAGTCGCTGCGCTTGCCGTCGAAGAGCAGCGCCGTCGTGCGGTCCACCGGCTTCGGCAACTCTGAGTGAATGGCCCGCTGGATGGCCTTGGCCAGCGGCTTCGCGTTGCCGTCGGAGTCGAACAGGCCCAGTCCGTACTCCAGCTCCGGGTAGTCGACGAACTTCCGGTTCACGTCGTGCGAGCACCACCAGGTGAGACCCCAGATGTTCTTGCAGGTCGCGACGTTGCCAATCGTTTGCTCCGCGTACTCCACGGCGTGCTCCACCGGGATGTGCGGGGCCGGCGCGCCCACCTCCTGCACCCAGATCACCCGGTCCGGCGTGCCGTAGGAGCGGGCCAGCTCGGTGCCGTACTCGGCCAGGTGGTGGATCTCCGTCGACTGCGGACCGTAACGACGGGCCGCGTTCAGGCTGAAGACCCAGGGGTGGACCGTGGTCATGGCGCCCTTGGTCGCGCTGGCCAGCGGCGTGAACGGGTGGTCGTCGACGTACCAGGCGTCGTCGAAGGCCGAATGACAGTGCGGGTGGTCCGGGTCGGCCGCGTAGACCGCTTCCAGCAGCCGGTCCAGCCACACGTCCACCTCGGCCGGCGTGCACGGGTTGTGCGCCACCAGATTGTTCATCTCGTTGCCGAGCGTCATTCCCAGGAAGTTCGGCTCCCCGCGCAGCGCCGTGGCCAGCGTGCGTAGCAACAGGATCTGGCCCTCCAACACGTCCGGATCGGTGAACACGTTGCGGTGGTGCCAGGTCTGCGTCCAGGAGGGGTAGAAGTCGAAGCTGGACAGGTGGCCCTGGATGCCGTCCACCGTCACGTCGAGGCCGGCCCGCGCGCCCATGCGGACCAGCTCCAGCAGCTGCTGCACCGCCTTCTCCCGGACCACGCCGCGGTTGGGCTGGAACACCGACCAGATCGGGAACACCCGCACGTGGTCCAGGCCGAGACCGGCCAGCTGGTCCAGGTCCCGGCGGATCGAGTCCGGCTCGAAGTCCAGCCAGGTGTGCCACCAGTGCTTGCTGGGCGTGTAGTTGGCGCCGAACCGCATCAGCCGCTCCCTGCGTCGTTTACAGTGAGGGCAACAATTCCACACAGGCCGCGTGCCGACGGCACACAGCCCGGTCGGGAGAGCCCTCGGATTTCACCGGGGCGCCGAAGGAGCAAGCCTCCCCGCACACTCTCAGGCAACCAGACCGGCCGGGCGAGGCGACTCTGGAAAGCAGCGTGCGCGGTCGTGCATGCCACCCACGGTGCAAGCTGTCGCGGTCGTGACGGCGAAGCTCTCAGGTCCCATGACAGAGGGGGAGCCTCAACTTCGGCACAACCGTGGAGTCCGCCATGGCCATCAGCGTTTTCGATCTGTTCTCGGTGGGGATCGGC
Organism: Kutzneria sp. CA-103260; assembly: GCF_018263855.1. Lineage (GTDB taxonomy): Bacteria > Actinomycetota > Actinomycetes > Mycobacteriales > Pseudonocardiaceae > Kutzneria. The sequence continues at coordinate 9,843,497 of NZ_CP073318.1, forward strand.
CCGTCCAGCTCGCACACCGTGGGCCCGATGCGGGCCGCCTGCATGTTCGTCTCGCGCCTGCGCGCCGGCGGCCGGTTCGACGCCGTCGCCCGCGTGCACGTCGAGCTCTTCGGCTCCCTCGGCGCCACCGGGCACGGGCACGGCAGCCCCAAGGCCGTGATGCTCGGCCTGGAGGGTTCGCAGCCCGAGCTGTGCGATCCCACCGACGCCGACGACCGCGTCGCCCGGATCCGAGCCGTCTCCCGGCTGCTGCTCGGCGGCTCCCGTGAGATCGACTTCGTCGAGGACACCGACCTGATCATGCACCGCCGCAAGGCGCTTCCCTTGCACCCCAACGGCATGAGCTTCGCCGCGTACACCGCCGACGGCGCCGAGCTGGACTCCGCCGTCTACTACTCGGTCGGCGGCGGCTTCATCGTCGACGAGACCGCCAGCGGCACCGACCGCATCAAGCAGGACTCCACCCCGCTGGCCCATCCGTTCCTCTCGGGTGACGAACTCCTTGCCCGGACTCGGGAATCCGGCGTGTCCATCAGCGACGTCATGCTGGCCAACGAGTTGTCGTGGCGTCCCGAGTCCGAGGTTCGCTCGGGTCTGCTGCACATCTGGCACGTCATGCAGGAGTGCGTGGAGCGGGGCTGCACCGTCGAGGGCACCCTCCCCGGCGGTCTCAAGGTCCGCCGCCGGGCCGCCGACCTCCGCCGAACCCTGGCCGCCGAGCACTTCGCCACCGATCCGCTGCGGGTCATGGACTGGGTGACGCTCTTCGCCCTGGCCGTCAACGAGGAGAACGCCGCCGGCGGCCGCGTCGTCACCGCCCCCACCAACGGCGCCGCCGGCATCGTGCCCGCCGTCCTGCACTACTACTCCCGCTTCGTCCCCGGCGCCTCCGACGACGGCGTCGTCCGCTTCCTGCTCACCGCCGGCGCCATCGGCGTCCTGTTCAAGGAGAACGCCTCCATCTCCGGCGCCGAGGTCGGCTGCCAGGGCGAGGTCGGCTCCGCCTGCTCCATGGCCGCCGCCGGCCTCGCCGAAGTCCTCGGCGGCACCCCCGAGCAGGTCGAGAACGCGGCGGAGATCGCCATGGAGCACAACCTCGGCCTCACCTGCGACCCCATCGGCGGCCTCGTCCAGATCCCCTGCATCGAACGCAACGCCCTCGCCTCCATCAAGGCCATCACCGCCGCCCGGATGGCCCTGCGCGGCGACGGAGCCCACTTCGTCTCCCTCGACAAGGTCATCAAAACCATGCGCGAAACCGGCCGTGACATGAAGGACAAGTACAAGGAGACGGCTCGCGGCGGCCTCGCCGTCAACGTCATCGAGTGCTGACGGCGGTCGGCGCATGACATCGGACGAGATGGTGTGGGCGGCGATGGAAGTGGCGGAAGAGGGGATTAGGCAGGGGGAACTGCCGATCGGGGCGGTGGTGTTCGCGGGCGATGAGGTGGTGGGCAGGGCGTTCACCAGGGACAGCGTCGGCCGGCTGAAGCACGCGGATCTGTTGGCGATGATCGAGGCGGACGGCCAGCAGGTGAAGGGGTCGCTGAGGCTGGCGGTGAATCTGGAGCCGTGCCTGATGTGTCTGGGGGCGGCGATGTCGTTGGGGGTCAGGGAGATCTGTTACGGCCTGAGCTCGCCGGGGGATGGGGCGGCGAGGATTGCCGCGAGCTGGGAGCCGGGGGCGGGCATGGGGTGGTACCGGGCGCCGGAGATGCACGGGGGGATCAGGGCGGAGGAAGTGCGGGAGCAGTTCCGGAGGTACTGCGAGCGCGCGGCGGACACACCGTTGAGGAAGTGGGCAAATACGCTTGCGAGCGGAACCTAGGCTGGGGGCATGACCAGGATCGCGGTGTTGACGGGGGCGGGGATCTCGACGGACTCGGGGATTCCGGACTACCGCGGCCCGCAGGGGGAGTGGACGAAGGACCCGAGGGCGCAGGAGCTCTTCACGTACCAGAACTTCATGGGGGACGAGCGGACGCGCGGGGAGTTCTGGCGGCGGTATGAGGGACACCCGGCCTGGCGGGCGGAGCCGAACGAGGCGCACCGGGCGATCGCGAAGCTGGCGAACGTGCGGGTGTTGACGCAGAACGTGGACGGCCTACACCAGAAAGCCGGGACGCCGGAGCGGAAGGTGTTGGAGCTGCACGGAAGCATGCACCGGACGGTGTGTGTCCAGTGCGAGAGCCGACACAGCACCGAGGAAATCCTCGACGGCGACAAGAAGTGCCCCAGCTGCAAGGGGATTCTCAAGCTGGGGGTGACGCTGTTAGGCGAGCACCTGGACCCGGAGGTCATCGGCCACGCCAGGAACATCGCGGCGGCGAGTGAGGTGTTCCTGGCGGTTGGGAGTTCGTTGCAGGTGGAGCCGGCGGCGGCGTTGTGCGCGGTGGCGGTGCGGGCGGGGGCCCGGCTGGTGATCGTGAACCGCGATCCGACGCCGTACGACGACATGGCGGCGGAGAAGATCACGGAGCCGATCGGGACGGCGGTGCCCCGGCTCTGCGAGGAACTGGCTCAGTAGAAGGGAATCCGCCCGTTCGGCCGAGGCCGAACGGGCGGACGAGGGTCAGAACTTGGCCGAGCAGCCGGGGGTCAGCTTGGCCGCCTCGACGCCGGCCATGAGAAACACGCCGACGCCGTAGTTGCTGGTGGCGGTGGGGCTGATGGGCTGGTACTGGGACGGGTGCGAGGACGGACCCTGCACGTAGCCGACAACACCGTTGGACCGCAGGGCGGTGCCCTTCAGCCAGCCCCAGGCCTTCTGCACGACCGGGGTGTACGTGGCCGCGTCGAGGTAGCCGGCCTGGATGGCCTTGGCCAGACCGTAGGTGAACAGCGAGGTGCCGCTGGACTCCGGCGCGGGGTAGGCGGCCGGGTGGTCGACGTCGGCGGTCCAGTAGCCGCCGGCCTGCTGGGTGGCCTTGAGCTTGGCGAACATGGCCTGCAGCAAGGAGATGTAGTGGGCTCGGTGGGCGTCGCCGGCGGGCAGGTAGGCGATGGTGTCGGTGAGGGCGGCGACGATCCAACCGTTGCCGCGGGACCAGTGCTGGGTGGTGCCGACCCAGCGGGAGTCCCGCCACCACAGGGCGTTCTTGCTGTCGTAGATGTGGCTCTCGGGATAGGCGAACAGCTTGGCCATGGCGTCGATGTTCGTGTTGCCGCCGAAGTAGGCGAACGCGGACAGGGCGCCGAGCCGCACGGCGTCCACATAGGACATGTCGGAGGACTGGCCGCCCTCGACCTTCTTGGCCTCCTTGTCGACATAGGCCTTGGCGTCGGCGATGTCGGAAGCCGGGTGCTTGGGGTCGAGCTGGTAGAGGTCGATGTACTCCTGGGAGGCCTCGGGACCGTCCAGGTTGGGCGTGCCGGTGGGCAGCTTCCACTTGTTGTGGGCGGCCCACGCGGTGGCGTAGTTGAGGTACTTGGCGTCGCCGGTCAGCTTGTACGCCTCGATGTCGCCCTTGATGTACAGCGAGTTGAACCAGGTGGAGTCCGCGGGCTTGGCGTTGCCGGCGATCCAGTGGTCGGCGGCGGCCCGGATGGGGGCTTCCTCCGCGCAGGCGGCGGGCGCCGCCGAGGCCGCCGTCGGGAGCAGGGCCCCGGCGACGAGGGAACAGGCGATCGCGAGCGACCACCGGGAACGTGATGCCACCACAACCTCCAGGGGTGTCGGCGCGGCGGCGGGGGCTGGAAACGTTTACATAGTAGGGGTGGCGTCAACGGGGTGTCGTCAGTCGGCGTCGCCGCCGCGGCCGGAGCCGAGCAGGCTGATGCCGTTGCCGGGCAGCTGCACCGGCAGGTCGGTGAGCAGCATGGTGTTGTTGCCCGTGAGCACGCCGCTGGATCCGTTGAACGAGTCGCCGACGCCGGGCTTGATATCCGAGGCGGAAGCGGGGGCTGCCAGCAGGACAAGCAGGACAAGCAGGCCGGTGACCAGGCCGATGATGCGCATGAAGATCATTGTTGCCACGATCGACTCCTCCGATGACAGTGGCCCGTGACCTGGACAGAAGTCTTGACGGCCCGCCAACGGCTGCCTACGGTCGGCGGCAGAGCTCCGATGTATAGGTTTTCACGAGGAAGTGAAGGGGCCGACATGAGCGAGCTGTCCCGGAGAACCCTGCTGGCTGCGGGCGGCGCGCTGCTGGCGGCGCCGACGTTGGCGGGGGTGGCGAACGCGGCCGACGCGAACGCGGCCGATGTCGACGCGAGCACCGGCCTGAACTGGCGGTCCTTCCTCGCCGGCAGCGACCTGGTCTGGCAGCGCCTGCCGAAGAACTGGTACGACGGCCCCTTTCTGGGCAACGGCTTCCTCGGCTCGGGCATTTACGCGGAGCCGGGCGCCAACGCCATCCGGTTCAACGTGCAGCACAGCGAGGTCCAGGACCATCGCCCCGAGTTCGGCTCCCTCTACGGCCTGGCCCGCCTCCCGATCGGCTGGTTCACCCTGGAGCCGCAGGGCACGATCACCGCGGTCGACTGGCGGCTGAGCCTCTACGACGCCGAGCTGGCCGGCACCATCACCACCACGGCCGGCAGCATCGCCATCCGCGCGATCATCCACAATGGACGATCGACGCTTGTGGTCCAGGCCAAGCCGAGCGACGGCGAGGCCAAGTTCCGCTGGGTGTTCCACCCGGCCGACGCGGTCAGCCCCCGCACCGACCCGAAGTTCAACAAGCCGGCCCCGGACGGCTACCTGCCCAACCCCCAGCCCACCACGCAGACCAGCGGCCCGGCCACCCTGGTGACCCAGCCGCTGCTGTCCGGCGGCGAGCATGTCACGGCGTACCAGGAGACGGCCAGGGGCACGACCAGAACCCTGTACGCCACGGTGGCCTGGTCGAACCCCGACAAGACGGCCGGCGGCCGAGCGCTGCACGCCGTGCGCTCAGCGGCGGGCAACTCCCTCGACACGCTGGCCTGGGACCACCGAGCCTGGTGGAATGCCTTCTACCGGCAGAGTTTCCTGTCCGTGCCGGACGGCCGGCTGCAGAGCTTCTACTGGATCCAGCTCTACAAGGTCGCCTCGGCCACCAGGAGAGCGGCCCCGGTGATGGCCACGACCGGCCCCTGGCTGGAGTCGACGCCGTGGCCGGCGACCTGGTGGAACCTCAACGTGCAGTTGGAGTACTGGCTGATCCACGGCTCCAACCACCTCGAACTGGACTCCCTGACCCGGGCCCTGGGCCAGTTCCGCGACAACCTGACCAAGCAGGTCGCCGCGCCGTACGACCAGGATTCGGCGGCCATCTGCCGCACCACGGACATCACCCTGGTCAACGGGGCCACCGCCGGCATCCCCGGCCAGGACCCGCCCACGCCGGAGATCGGCAACCTGACCTGGGCGCTGCACAACGTGTGGCTGACCTACCGGCACACCATGGACACCGGCCTGTTGCGGAACACGGTGTTCCCGTTGCTGCGCAAGGCGGTCAACTACTACCTGCACTTCCTCACGCCGGGCAGCGACGGCAAGCTGCACCTGCCGAAGACGTTCTCCCCGGAGTACGGCGTCGACACCCCGGACACCAACTACGACCTGGCCCTGCTGCGCTGGGGCTGCCAGACCCTGCTGGACAGCGCGCAGATCCTGCACGTCAACGATCCGCTGGCCGCCAAGTGGCGGGACGTCCTGGCCAACCTGACGCCGTATCCGGTGGACGACAACGGCTTCATGATCGGGGCGGGCCAGCCGTTCGCCATGTCCCACCGGCACTACTCGCACATGCTGTCGGTCTATCCGCTGTACCTGGTGAACTGGGAGCAGCCGGAGAGCCGGAACCTGATCCAGACCTCGGTCAACCACTGGATCAGCTTCAAGGGCGCGTTGCAGGGCTACAGCTACACCGGCGCGGCCTCGTTCGCGGCGCAGATGGGGCGCGGCAACGACTCCGCCCAGTACCTGGCCGACCTGCTGCGCCTCTACGTGCAGGCCAACACCATGTACAAGGAGTCCGGTCCGGTGATCGAGACGCCGCTGTCGGCGTCCCAGTCGATGCACGACATGATCTGCCAGAGCTGGCACGGGATCATCCGGGTGTTCCCGGCGATCCCGGACTCCTGGGCCGACGTCACGATCGACAACTTCCGCACCCAGGGCGCGTTCCTGCTCAGCGCCTCGCGTCAGCAGGGCGTGACGCGATGGGTGCGGCTGCGCAGCGAAGTTGGCGCTCCGTGTGTGGTCCGACATGGGATCCCGGGCCAGGTGGCGGTTCGCGACCAGCACGGCCGGCCGCTGCGGTTCAGGGAACTCGACGCCACCACGATCCAGATCGACCTGCCGGCGGGCGGCGAGGCGGTGCTCTGCCGGGCTGGCGACCGACCGGACTTCACGGTCGCGCCGGTCAAGTCGAACGGGCCGTCCGCGCCGTGGGGCCTGACTGACTGAGTTTCACAGCATTCTGTAAGGAAGGTCGTAACCGTTCCTCAGGAACGGCTGATGTGATCTGTGTCGCGGGGCTCCCGATGGAAATCGGGAGCCCCGACCACTGTCAGAACCGGAACAGCATCCCGGTTCGGTTGTCCCGTTCGCAGCCGTTGGTGTACTGGTCCTGGAACCGCACTGTCCGCCCGCGCCACAGGCCGGTCGCGGTCACCGTGATCGGCTGGAAGATCATCGGGCAGAAGATGTGGGTCTGGGTGGCGGGCATGTTGGCCAGGTCGCCGTCGACCTGGCTGAGCTGCATGCACGCGGTCTGGGCGTCGGGGTGGGTGCCGCCGTCGGGGTCGCAGGTCAGTTCGACGACGTGCGGCGCGAAGCCGTTGGTGGTGGCGGTCAGGGTCAATGCGGAGGGCAGGGCGGCCGCGGCGGGGACGGCGGTCACGCAGACGGCCGCCGCACAGAGGGCGGCCGCACCGGCGAGGACTCGGGGAAGGGGCATGGTTGCCTACTTTTGCGCTGTTCGTGCAGACGAACGAGGTAAAACCGAGTGCTCCACCAGAACGTGTGGCCGGCTTCACCCATTTGTGGTCCTATGTCGTGACTCAGGGAGGCTGCCGTGACTCGATCGATTGACCAGGTGCAGGGCTCGTCGGTCCGCAAGGTCGCGCTGGCCAGCGCGACCGGCACCACCATCGAACTCTACGACTTTCTCATCTACGGCACCGCGTCCGCGGTGGTGCTGCCGAAGCTGTTCTTCCCAGCCGGCAACCAGACGGTCAGCACGCTGCTGGCCTTCGCCACCTTCGGGGTCGGCTTCCTGGTCAGACCCCTGGGCGCGGCGGTCATCGGGCACTTCGGCGACCGGCTGGGCCGGCGCCCGATGCTGGTGCTCACGCTGACCATGACCGGCCTGTGCACGGCGCTGATCGGCCTGCTTCCCAGCTACGCCACAGCCGGTCTGGCCGCGCCGGTGCTGCTGCTGGTTCTCCGTCTGCTGCAAGGGTTCTTCCTTGGTGGCGAGCAGAGCGGGGCGGCGCTGATGGTCGTCGAGCACGCGCCCGAGCGGCACCGGACCTGGTACGGCGGTTGGACGTTCCTCGGCTCACCGCTGGGACTTTTCATCGGCACGGCCATGTTCTCGCTGTCCACGGCGGTGTCCGGGGACGCGTTCCTGAACTGGGGCTGGCGGATCCCGTTCCTGGCCAGCCTGCTGCTGGTGGCGGTGGGCGTCTACATGCGGGTCGGCATCGAGGAGAGCCCGGCGTTCAAGGAGTTGCGCGCGGCGCAGCAGATCACCCGGGTGCCGCTGGCCGAGGTGCTGCACACCTCGTGGCGCAAGGTGTTGCTGGGCGTCGGCGTGAACTTGGGTTTCAACGCCTTCATCTTCGTGCTGGTCACGTTCGTGCTGAACTACTGGACCGCCGTGCACCACCTGCCGCAGCAGCAGGTGCTGACCGCGAGCCTGGTCGGCGGCGCGGCGCAGGTGGTGTCGATCCTGGTGGCCTGCCGGATCGCCGACCGGGTCGGCCGCACGCCGGTGATGCTGACCGGCGCGGTGTTCATCGTGCTGTTCGCGTTGCCGCTGTTCTGGCTGATCGACACCGGCTCGGCCGGGCTGCTGATCCTGGCGCTGGCCCTGGCCTACGCGGGATCCGGCATCCTGTTCGGCCCGATGGCCGCCTACTACGCGGTGCTGTTCGAGCCGCGGCTGCGCTACTCCGGCGCGGCGTTCAGCTACCAGCTCGGCGCGACGCTGGGCGGTGGCCTGTCCCCGCTGGTGGCCACCGCCCTGCTCACCGTCGACCACGCGAAGTCGTGGCCGATCGCGCTCTATCTCATGCTGGGCGGGCTGATCAGCGCCCTGTGCCTGCTGGGATTGCGTCGCTCGGCACCCGGGCCAGCAGCCTCGTGAGCACGGTCTGAAGCGTGCCGGCGGCGTCGGCCACCTCGAAGTCCGTACGCCAGGCCACGACGCCGTCCGGCCGCACCAGGCTCGCCCCGCCGTGTCCGATGCCGTACACGTCGACCAGGCGGTCGTCCGGGTCGGTGAGGTCGGGCCCGAGACCGACCGTGCGAACCACGATGCCGAGCCGGTCAGCGACGTGCTTGGCCGCCTGGTGCCAGACGCCGCCCTCGGTTCCGGTGAGCAGCACCCAGTCCCGACCGAAGAAGTCCACTGTGGACACTGTCGTGCCGTTGCGGACCAGTGGCACGTGCGGGGCCCGGAAGCCGGGGCGGCCACTGGGCTTGCGCGGGTCCTCGACCGCCGCCGGGTCCTCGTCGTCGATCAGCACGGCGTCGGACCGCTGCCGAACACCGAACACGACCTCCAGATGGCCCAACGGTTTCGGCCACGAGCGCTCGTCCGTTCGGGCCGGCGTGCGTTCCAGGTAGTTGGCCAGTGAGTCGGCGACCACAAGTTCGGCCACCGTGCGCCGCTCGGGGTCGTAGCTGTCCAGCAGTCCCGGGCCGGCCTGCCCGGTGAGCACCGCGGCCAGCTTCCAGGCCAGGTCGAAACCGTCGCCGATAGCCGTGTTGCCGCCGAGGCCGCCGGTCGGTGGCGTCACCTTGGCCGCGTCGCCGGCCAGGAAAACCCGTCCGCGGCGGAACGTGTCGGCGACCCGGGCAGCCATCTCCCAGGCCTGCACGGTGCGGATCCGCGGTTCCAGCTCCGGGTCGTCGAGCCCCAGCCGGATCAGCTCGACGCAGCGCTGCGGCGTGAAGTCCTCGAACGACTGGCCGCGCGCCGGGTCGTACTCGACGCCGAAGATGAACCGGCCCGGGACGTGCGCGGTGCCGAAGAAGCCGGTGAACTCCGGATGCCACAGGAAGTACAGCGAGTCGGCGATGTCGGCGAGCCGCCGCGGGTCCGCGTCGAAGACGATGCCGGCCTGGTGGCTGAGGCTGCCCCAGCCGTGCCGGCCGATGCCGAGCCGTTCGCGGATCGGACTGCGGTGACCATCGGCGGCGACCAGGTAGTCGGCGCGGACCTGGCTGAGCGTGCCGGTCGGCCGGTGCACCAGTTGCGCGGTGACGCCGAGCATGTCCTGTTCGAAGGACACGAGCTCGGTGTCGAACTGGATCCGTGCGCCGTTCTCGCGAGCCACGTCCAGCAGCATCGGCTCCAGCTGGATCTGCGTGGCCATGCCCGGCTTCATCGGCGAGACCTCGCCCCGGGGGCGCGGGGCGTCGCCGAGGATGGTCTTGAGCACCTCGCCGCGGGCGGTGGTGGCGACCTTGATCTGCAACGGTTTGTTGTCGGCAGCCAGCACCCGCTCGGCGACGCCGGTGGTGCGCAGCAGTTCCATGGTGCGGGGATGCTGGCCGGCGGCCTTGGGATGCAGGGCGGTTCCCGGGTGCCGCTCGACCACGAGCACATCGATCCCCCGGTCGGCCAGGAACATCGCGGTTGACCCACCGGCAAGTCCGGCCCCCACCACCAACACCCGCACGCGTGTCGTGTTCATGATCCCCCCTCCAATCTCGAACTATAAGTATCTTAGTTCAAGAGAGACTTTGGTGACAAGGGTGTCACGAGACGATCTAGGGGCGGCCTTGTTTATGGACAGCGGGCGGCGGGTGTGCCAGGTTCACCGACCGGAGGTCGATGTGGCTAAGGTGCAGCTGGAGATCCCGTCCTACGACCACGGCATCGGCCTGGTCGCATCCTGGCCGGAGAACTACCGGCTGACAGTCTCGGTCAGCGCGGACGGACAGGTCAGGGTCGTCGGCGACGCCGCCGGACTGACCGGGCTGGCCGTGCAGCTGCTCGCGCTGGCCCAGCCGAGCGTGCCGGCCGGCGCGCACGAGGACCTCGACGACTTCCTGCTGGTGCTGGACGAAGGCTCCGCGCCACTACGCCTGCAACGTTCCTGACCCCGCCAGACCCTGACCTTCAACGTCATGAAGGGCCCCATCCTGACGTTGAACGTGAGGATGGGGCCCTTCATGACAGAAGTCAGGACTGGGGGCGCTCCTCGGGGAGCGGCTCCAGGAGGGAGCCGGCGTCGTTGAGCAGGCCGGTGGCCGAGCGGAGCTGGTCGGCGATGCGCTCGCGGTAGTCCCGCATCCGGGCCGCTTCCTGGTTGCTGCGGTTGATCCGGGCGTCGGCGTCGGCGACCGCGGCGGTGAGCCGCTGGTCGACTTCGGCCTTGCGGGCGGCCTCTTCCTGAGCCAGGGCGTCCAGCGCGGCCTTGCGCTTGTCGGCCATCTCCTGGGTGAAGTCGGCCTCGATCTGGCGGCGCCGGTTCTCGGCCTGCTCGTCGAGCTCCTTGCGCCGCTGCACGGCGACGGTGGTCAGCTCGGCGGCCTCGTTGCGGGCCTTCTCCATCAGGTTCTGGTGCTCGCCGATGATCTCGGCCTGCTGCTTGTCCAGGTCGGACAGCAGGGTCTGGTACCGCTCACGCAGCTTGGTGGCGGCCGACTCGGCGTGCGCCCACGTGGTCTCGGCGGCGGCCTCGGCCCGCGCGTGCGTCTCGGCGGCGGCGGCCTCGGCCAGCTGGAGCTTGCGCTTGGCCTGGTCGGGCGTGTCCTGCGCGACGGGCTCGGGGGCGGCCGGCTGCGGGGCCTGCCGGGCCTGGTCCAAGTGGCCCTTGAGCTCCTCGATCCGGGCCCGGGCCTGGTCGAGCTGCTTGGCCAGCTCGTCGGCCTGCCGCAGCGCGGCGTCCCGGTCGGCGGCGAACAGCCGCACCTCCGAGGTGATCCGCTTGAGGTGTGTCTCGACCTCCATACGGTCATAGCCACGCATGGCGACCGTGAAGCTGGGAATCGACTGGGTGATGTCTCGGTTCTCGGCCGGCGCCATGACGTAAACCTACTCCCCTTTCGTCCCACTGAGTGAACGGGCCTTCTCGGGTGAACATGGCCGGTCTACGGTCGGGCGCATGGCCCTCCTGGTGTCCCGCCGGCACGTGGACTACGTGCGCGTCACCAGCATGGCGTGTCGCGTGTCGGTCTGAATTCGGTTTCTCACGCACCCTTCACACCTCTGTTTGGAGCACAGCCATGCCCTCTGACGCCTCCGCCTGGTCCTTCGAGACCCGACAGATCCACGCCGGCGCGGCCCCCGACCCGGCCACCGGCGCCCGCGCGACACCCATCTACCAGACCACCTCCTACGTCTTCAGGGATACGGCCCACGCGGCCGCCCTGTTCAGCCTGGCCGAGGCCGGCAACATCTACACCCGCATCAACAACCCCACCCAGGACGTGCTGGAGCAGCGGATCGCCGCGCTGGAGGGCGGCGTCGCGGCGGTGGCCTTCGCCTCCGGCCAGGCGGCCGAGACGGCGGCGATCCTCAACCTGGCCAGCGCCGGCGACCACTTCGTGTCCAGCGCCTCGCTCTACGGCGGCACCTACAACCTGTTCCACTACACGCTGCCGAAGCTGGGCATCGAGGTCAGCTTCGTGGCCGACCCGGACAACCTCGACGAGTGGCGGGCCGCGGTCCGGCCCAACACCAAGCTGTTCTTCGCCGAGACGCTGGGCAACCCACGCAGCAACGTGCTGGACATCGAGGCGGTGGCCGGGGTCGCGCACGAGGTCGGCGTGCCGCTGGTCGTGGACAACACGGTGCCCACGCCGTACCTGGTGCGGCCGCTGGAGCACGGCGCGGACATCGTGGTGCACTCGGCGACCAAGTTCCTCGGCGGCCACGGCACCGCCATCGCCGGTGTGGTGGTCGACGGCGGCAAGTTCGACTTCGGCGCGCACGCGGACCGGTTCGCGGACTACAACGAGCCGGACCCGAGTTATCACGGCCTTCAGTACTGGCCGGTCCTCGGGCACGGGGCGTACGCGGCGAAGCTGCGGGTGCAGCTGCTGCGGGACACCGGTGCGGCGATCGCGCCGCAGAACAGCTTCCTCATCCTGCAGGGCATCGAGACGCTGTCGTTGCGCATCGAGCGGCACGTGGCCAACGCCAAGGCGCTGGCCGAGTGGCTGGAACAGCGCGACGAGGTGGAGACCGTGCACTACGCGGGCCTGCCCTCCAGCCCTTGGTACAACGCGGCGCAGAAGTACCTCCCCGGTGGCGCGGGCGCGATCGTGTCCCTTGAGCTGCGCGGCGGAGCGGAGGCGGGGCGGGCCTTCGTGGACGGCACCGAACTGTTCAGCCAGCTGGCTAACATCGGTGACGTGCGAAGCCTGATCGTGCACCCAGCCAGCACCACCCACTCGCAGCTGACGCCCGAGGAGCAGGCGGTCACCGGCGTGACGCCGGGCCTGGTGCGGCTGTCGGTCGGCCTGGAGGGCATCGAGGACCTGAAGGCGGATCTCGAAGCCGGGTTCCGGGCCGCGAAGGCAGCGCTCTGATGGATGCCACGCCTCCCGCCACCGGTGCGTGGCGGGAGGCCGATCCGCCCGGCCGGCGGCAGTGGGTGCGGCTGGACCGCCCGCTGCCGCTGGAGCGCGGTGGCGAGCTGCCCGCCGTCCAACTCGCCTACGAGACGTGGGGAACTCCTGCCCCGGACCGGTCCAACGCCGTCCTCGTGTTGCACGCGCTGACCGGCGACAGCCATGTCGCCGGTCCGGCCGGGCCGGGTCATCCGACCGCGGGCTGGTGGGATTCCCTGGTGCAGCCCGGAGTCATCGACCCGGCCCGGTACTTCGTGGTGGCCCCCAACGTGTTGGGCGGCTGCCAGGGGAGCACCGGGCCATCGTCGCCCGCCCCCGACGGAAAGCCCTGGGGCAGCCGGTTTCCCGCGTTGACCGTACGGGACCAGGTCGCAGCTGAGGTGGCGCTGGCCGACGCGCTGGGCATCGACCGCTGGGCCGCCGTGGTCGGCGGCTCGATGGGCGGGATGCGCGCGGTGGAATGGGCCGTGACCGCGCCGGATCGGGTGGAGTCGTTGCTGCTGCTGGCTTCCCCGGCGCAGTCGTCAGCGGATCAGATCGCGTGGACGTATCCGCAGCTGCATGCGATCCGGTCCGATCCGGGCTGGCGCGGCGGGGACTACCACGACGCGAAGCCGGGGGACGGGCCGCATCGGGGGCTCGGCATCGCCCGCCGGATCGCGCACATCACGTACCGGAGCGAGGAGGAGCTGTCGTCCCGGTTCGGCCGTGATCCGCAGGGCGACGGCCGGTTCACGGTCGAGTCCTATTTGGACCATCACGCCGAGAAGCTGGTGCGGCGCTTCGACGCCGGCAGCTACGTGGTGCTGGCCGAGGCGATGAACTCGCACGACGTCGGCCGCGACCGGGGTGGCGTCCAGGCGGCGCTGCGCCGGGTGACAGCCCGGACGGTCGTCGGCGGCGTGACCACTGACCGGCTCTATCCGTTGGCACAGCAGCGAGAACTGGCCGACGGCATCCCCGGCGCGGACGCCGTGCGGGTGATCGACTCCCCGTACGGGCACGACGCGTTCCTGATCGAGACCGAGCAGATCGCCGCCATGGTCCAGGACCTCCTCCCCCAAGATTTGGGTGTCTCCAAGACCTACAAACCCGCCCGGACGTGGTCTGTAACCGCCTCAAACACTGGCGAGGTTTGGGGCGGTTAGCGGTGCCACCGGTGAGGGTTTGGATGTCTTGGAGACACTCAAACCTCACAGGTAGCGGGTGCCGTGGGGGTTGCCGCTGATCCGGCTGAGATCACGGATCACGGCCAGCAGCGGTTCCCGCAGCCCGTCGAGGGCGTTGCGCAGTTCGGCGGTCGGATCCCAGGCCGTGTCGTCGAACTGCGTCCGGTCCTCGAAGCGCCGCAGCGCCGGGTGCCACTCGGACAGGAAGGGCCGCAGCACCTCCTCCATCAGCCGCTCCGCCACCTCGCCGAACCGCTGCGAGGAATCCGGGCCGCACTCCCGCAGCTGCTCCCGGGTGAACGAGAAGATGCTGTGCAGCGAGGAGATCGCCTCCCGCAGACCGCCGCCGCCCAGCGGCCGCACCGGAACCCGGTGCGCCAGCTCGACCTGGACCCGGAAGGCCGCCGCCCGCTCGCGGTCGTCCACGGCGAAGTCGTCGCGCACGCGGCGAGCCGTCAGCGCGGCGGCGCTGATCTCGTTGTGCCGCGCCGGATCGGGATCGTTGTGCCGGATCACGTGTGCGACCACCGCCGGCACCTCCAGCGCGCCTCCATCGACCAGCCGCACCACAGACTGCCGGGCCAGCCGGTCCACCGCCAGCCCGACCGGGCCAAGTCCATCCAGAACGGGTAACGGCATCGGCTCCGGCGCGAACGCCGCCACCGCGCGCAGCACGTCCAACCCGGCGTCGCCGGCCGCGTCGACCTCGGCCAGCAGCCGCTTCGCGGTGCTGTCCAGCACCGGCCAGTCCCGGGAGAACAGCCGCCGCCGCACCGAGTCCAGACCGGCCGAGCGGGCCGAGCCGGCCAGGTCCAGCAGCGCGCCGGGATGCCCGCCGACCACGTCCACCAGCTTGTGGGCCGACTCGCGGTCGCCCGGGGCCAGCGCGTCGACCTGGTTGAGGATGAGCCGAACCGCTTGTGCCGCCGGGAGTTCCTGGATCGATACCCCGGTGCCGAGCTCGGCGTAGCTGCCGTCGGTGGTGGTGAGGACGCTGGCCGCCGAGGGGTGCGGGGACAGCAGCCGGCGGACCTCGTCCAGGTCGAGCCCGGCCGGCACGCCGTCGACCACCCAGAGGCTGGGTTGCCGGCGGGCGTCCAGCGCCAACGCCACCCGATCGGCCGCGTGACCGACGCCGTCGGGGCCGAGGGCATCGGCGATCGCGGCCAGCTGCTCCGGCCACGGATCGGCGGCCGACAGCCAGAAGACGCCGCCGGGGAAGGTCGCGCCGAACTGCCGTGCGTACTCGGCGACCAACGAAGACGTGCCGATGCCGCCGACGCCGTGCACGACGGCGACCGGCTCGCCGCCGCCCTCAGTCAGCGTCGCCGACTGGGGATGCAGCGCCGAGTGCAGCCGCCACAGTTCGGCGGTGCGGCCGACGAACCGGGGCGGCGGCCGGTGGCCCGGGGCCGGCAGCCACAGCGGGGCGCGGCCGTGGTCCACGCGGCCGATCGGCGTCGGCAGCTCGTCGATCTTGCGGGTGACGGCCTCGGTGAGGTGTCGCAGCTCGGCCGACGGGCTCCAGAACCGGGCGTCCCGCAGCTCGATCGGCTCGATGTGTCCGGTGCCGCGCTCCGGGTTGACCACCAGCACTCGCCGCAGCGGGTCGCCTTCCCGTTGCCCGGCAAGGAAAGCCGTGATGAGCTCCTGCTGGCAGGCGCGGCGGGTGGGGTAGGCGTGCGAGTAGTAGGCCAGCAGCAGCCGGGACCGGCCCAGCTCGGCCATGATCGTCCGGGACACCGAGTCGAAGCGGTGCACGCCGACCTCGTCCTGGAACACCCGCAGCCCCCGCGCCCGCAGCTCGGCCGCCAGCGCCTCGGCCGGCGTGGTGTCCGACCGGCAGTAGCTGAGGAACACATCCCAGGCCATCTCGTCCCGACCTCCTCCGGTTAACTCCGATGGGGGACAGTGTCGAGCCTGACGGACGGGTGAATCGCAAGCCACCTGGTTGCCATAATTCACGGGGTGGCGCTACCGCCAGTGATGGATCATGAAGCGTTGTCACGTTCGGTCGTCGACCTGCTGTCGGCAGTCCTCCACCGTTCGCCGGGGCCGGATCACTGATTGTCCACGTCGGCGTGAAAACGGGATTCGGCTGCGTTCCGTGCCGCTGGGCACGACAGTTGTGCTGGGCTACGCTCCCGCACTTGACACCGTTATGGGATGGGTGCGTGGTGGTCGACCCGTGGGTTGTCGGGCTTTGTGGCGTGACCGTTCTGGCTATATCCAGCGCGGTCGCGATTGCGGCCTACATGAAACCGAAATTCTCGGTCCCCAACGCCGGCGGCGGCGTGGACGGACCGTTCGCGGACGCCGACCTGATCGGGCCCGAACTGCGCGACTGGGCCGCGGCGCACTACCGGCGCACGGTGCCGGTGCTGCGGGTCTGGCAGCACCGGGCCTGGCTGTACGGGGCGGCCCACTACTACGCGGTCGGCTGGACCGTGCTGATCTCGCTGTCGCTGCCGTTCCTGATCCCCTACGTCACCGACGGGGACGGCTCGCGGCTGCTGGTGCAGGCCCTGTCGGTGTTCGGCGCGGTGGTGTTCGGCCTGCACAGGACGTTCAAGGCCGAGGAGAACTACGGCAAGTACCGCCTGCACGAGTCCAGCGTCTACACCCTGGTCCGCAAGCTCGTCGACGACCCCGAACAGCTCGGCGCCACCGACGCCGAGCGCCGTCGCCGCTACCTCGCGGAGATCGAGCGGATCCGGGAGCGCGCCCGCAATGACGAGATCAACAATCTGCCCAGTCCGTCCTCTCCACCCCGCATCGGCCCGGTCACGCCCATTCCCGAGCAACGGGAATCGGACGGTTATCGATCGGCCGCACCGGGGCCATTGAGTGGAGGAGCTTCTCCGTGAGTCACCGAACCCGGGTGAGCGGTGTGTGGACACCGTCACCGATAGAACGCGAGGCCGCCTGGGAGCTGTATGTCGAGCTCGCGACCAGGATTACGACCGTGGAACAAAAACCGGGGGCCGGAATCGTGCGCGAGGAGCTGAACAGCATTTATTCGCTGTTCGCGTGCACTCGCGACATCCTGCGCAAGTACGGTCCCGAGCTGGCCCCGCGCGGCCGCGCCGGCGGCGTCACCTTCGCCGGCATCGCGGTCGAGATGGTCAACACCGTGCTGCGGCCGCTGCTCACCAAGTGGCACCCCGCGCTGGCTGAGTGGGAGGCCACCCGCCAGCCCGGCGCCAGCGTCGTCGTGCACGAGCGCGCCTGGTCCCAGATCGAGGACCTACGGTCCGAGGTCGCCGAGACCCGCAAGGTGCTGCTGGACCTGGCCGCCGACCTGCACGACGCCATGCAGATCCAACCCTTGATCGGGAACACATGATGACCCGCGACATGGTCTGAATGCCATCGACGCAGGAGAGTGCTCGGCCGCGCCGCTGCCTGGACCGTCGCCGGATTTCACCCGCCGCCACCCGACGCAACCCACCACCCAAGCCGATGCGGCGGGTTAAATCCGGCTAGGGAAGGCAGCGGTCACGAGCGGCCGAGCCGCGCTGCTGGAGGCGGCGCCAAAAACTCAGTCGAGGGATTCGGCGATCCAGCCGGCCACCGGGAGGTCCCGGTTGGCGCACTCGGTGGCCAGCCGGATGGTCCAGCGCAGGGCCTGCATGACCACCGCCGCCACCTCGCTGGGGGCGGCGGTGCTCAGCGCGATGTCGATCTGGGCGCGGGCCGCGTCCTGGTCGCCGTGCACCTCGGCGAGCAGGGTGCGGACCGCGGTGCGCACCGGCGGGTCGGCGTCGTCGATGGAGACCTCTTGGCCGTCGGCGTCGTAGACCTGCATCTTGACCGGGGTGGCGCCGCCGGAGCCGAGCGCGGCGACCATCTCGCTGCACTCGCGGAACAGCATCAGCACGAGTTCCTTGCCGTCCACGTCGCCGGCCGGCGATGTGTCGACGAAGGTGGTCAGCAGGCTGATCGCGGCGCCGTCGTCGCCCGCCTGGGCGGCGGCGAGCGCCTCGCCGGCCGTGCTGACCATGCGCTGTCGTCGTTCCGGATCCTGTGGGTCCACCGGCCCATCTTGCAACACAACCGGGACCGGCGGTGATCCAATCGGCCGTCCGGGTTCAGGAGTGCTTGAAACGCCAGGTCTTCGAGTCGGTGAGCACGCAGAATCCGGGCGACATCACGACCACGCGCAGGGTGCCGTCGCGCATGTCGTAGTCCATGCCCTCGACCTCGAAGTTGCCGGTGCACGAGCTCTGCAGCGGCAGCTGGCCGAGAGCGCTCACGTGGGCCGTCACGTCGGAACCGCCGAGGGGACCGCTCAGATCCAGTTGCAGCAACGGCTTCGTCATGCCGTAGAGCGTGCCGTCCGAGTCGTCCGAGGAGCACAGCAGCTGCGTCGGCGAGGTGAAGTCGCAACCCTGGATGTTGTTGATCGGGTGGTCCGGGCGGATCGCGAAGCCGTACGGCAGGTTCTGGCTCGGCGTGGTGAACCGGACGCCGGGCATCGGGTACACCAGCAGGCGGTCCATCGTGCCCCACTCGCCGGACACCAGCCATTGCCCGTCCGGCGAGACGGCGGCGAACGAGTTGTTCAACGCCTCCCAGGACTCCAGCTTGTGCGTGTACTCCGACCAGCTGCCGTCGGGGGCCTGCACGCGGAACATCTTGGCCCCGTTGTTGTCGCTCTGGTACGGCTCGATGTAGTAGCCCAGCCGCGAACCCGGGTCGCCGACATGGTTCCAGCCCTTGACCGAGTCGGCGATCGGGATCGTGGACAGGCCGGTGTACTGGATGAAGCTGGTGTTCGGCCGCACGACCGTGGCCAGGCCCTGGCTCTCGTCCAGCGCCCGGGCGTGGTCGGAGCCCTGGATCACCCAGGCCCCGGTGTCGGCGTGCGCGATCCCCGGCACGATCACGGCGAGCGCCACGGCCAGCGCGGCGGCCAGCGTCTTCCTACCCATGTGCGCAACCCTTCGTCGGTGGACGGCCGCGCACAGACGTACCAGTCCCGGGCCTGAATCTGAAGAATTTTCGCGATCGAGGGCGTGACGGGCCGGATAACTGTGAACGATCCGGGTCTTCTCGCTGTGGGAGAGCGCTCCTACCCTCGGAAGGGTTAGGGAACTTTCCTAACATATATGTGAATCGAGGAGGTGTGCATGAAAAGCAAGCTGCTGGTCGCCCTGCTCGGCATCGGCTTGCTCATCGTCGCGGGAGCCGCCCCTGCTCAGGCCGCTGCGACACCACACAGCACCACGTACACCATGTACGTGACGCTCTACGGGGCGCTGGACAACGACCCGCCCGGCAGCGCCGACATCGCCTACCCGCAGATCCACTCGCAGGCCGGTGGCGTCGGCACGTACAGCAACCCGGTCACGTTCGCGACCAGCTCGTCGGAGCTGGCTCCCGGCACCCGGGTCTACTACTCCTACCTGAAGAAGTACTTCATCATGGAGGACAGCTGCGCCGCCTGCATTTCCGACTGGAACAGCGGAAAGCGGCACATCGACCTGTGGGCCGGCAACTCGACCAACTCGGCCATCCTGTCGTGTGAGGACAAGCTGACGCGCAGCGGCTCGGTGATCGTCAACCCGGCGTCCAACCTGACCGTGGACACGACGCCGATCTTCAACACCAGCACCCATAAGTGCTACTCGCCGTGATGTCGCGGTGACGCTGTGGTCCGGTAACGCCGCGCCGGGCCACCCGATGTGAGAATTCTCCGCTGATCAGCGCTGTCGCCAGTGGGTTGCAAGTACCACAATCTGCCTGTTGCATCCCCTAGCCCGGAAGAGGCGGCGACATGGTGGACACCCTGCGTCCCGATCGCACCCGCGCGCTCAGCCGCGCGGAGTGGGCCAGCATCGGCGGCATGTCCGCCTTCGTGCTGGCCCTGCACGTGATCGGCTGGGGTTCCCTGATCTTCCTCATCTCCCCGGCCAACTACCAGATCGGCAACGGCCAGGTCTTCGGCGTCGGGCTCGGCCTGACCGCCTACACGCTCGGCCTGCGGCACGCCTTCGACGCCGACCACATCGCGGCCATCGACAACACCACGCGGAAGCTGATGTCCGAGGGCCGGCGACCGCTGTCGGTCGGATTCTGGTTCTCCCTGGGCCATTCCAGCGTCGTGTTCGGCCTGTGCGTGTTGCTGGCGCTGGGCGTGCGGGCGCTGGCCGGCGAGGTCTCCGACGACCGCTCGGGTCTGCACAACTGGACTGGCCTGGTCGGCACGCTCGTCTCCGGGACCTTCCTGGTGCTCATCGGGATCATCAACCTGGTGGTGATGGCCCACATCATCAAGGTGTTCCGCAAGATGCGCGGCGGCGAGTTCGACGAGGCCGAGCTGGAGCGCCGGCTGGACGAGCGCGGTTTCATGAACCGCATCCTGCGTGGCCTGACCAAGGCGATCAGCCGGCCGTGGCAGATGTACCCGACCGGCCTGCTGTTCGGCCTCGGCTTCGACACCGCGACCGAGGTGTCGCTGCTCGTCCTGGCCGGCGGCGCCGCCGCGTTCTCCTTGCCCTGGTACGCGATTCTGACGCTGCCGGTGCTGTTCGCCGCCGGCATGAGCCTGTTCGACTCGATCGACGGCTGCTTCATGAACTTCGCCTACGGCTGGGCCTTCGCCAAGCCGGTGCGCAAGGTCTTCTACAACATCACCGTCACCGGCCTGTCCGTCGTGGTCGCCCTGGTGATCGGCCTGATCGAGCTGCTCCAGCTGCTGGCCGAGAAGCTCGACGTCAGCACCGGGATCCTGGGCTGGATCAGCACCCTCGACCTGAACGTGGTCGGCTACGTGATCGTCGGCCTGTTCGTGGTCACCTGGCTGGTGGCGCTGGCGGTGTGGCGGTTCGGCCGCATCGAGGAACGCTGGTCGGTCGAGGTGTCCTAGTCAGCGGGCTTCAGGGCCTCCCACAACAGGTTGAGCGGATGACTGTCCGAATAGGATGATCGCTCGTCGCGGCGGGCGAACACGCCGACCAGCAGCTCCAGCCGGGGCTCGAGGTCGTCGACCAGCTCGACGCGGCGCAGCCCGGACGTGCCTTCGAGCCGCCCCTCGTCGACGGCCTCGCCCAGACCCCGGGTCACCAGCATGCACGCCCGCACCAGGCCGGAGCGCAGCAGCTCGAACCCGTACTGAGCGGAGTCGATCTCGGCGACGATGTCCAGCCGGCTGCGGTAGTCGGCGCCGAACCAGCCGCGTACGAAGTCGGTGATCGCGCCGCTGACCGGCACGACGAGCGGCAGGGTGGGCAGTTCGCTCGTGGTGGCGGTGTCGCCGATCTGGCAGAAGTCCAGATTGGTCAGCAGCGCGAGCCCGCTGCGGCGCCACTCCATGATGTCGAAGGCGTCGAGGGAGTTGTTGGTGACGACGCTGCCGCAGACCAGGTCGACGTCCTTGGCCAGCAGCCGGCCGAGCAGGTCCTTGGTGCGCACGTGGACCACGTTCAGCTCGATGCCGCGGGCGCCGAACTCCTCGGCCACGACCTCGCCGGCCCGCGCCAGATAGCCCAGGGTGTACCTGGTCGCGCCGACGGTGAGCGTGCCGCCCAGTTGGCGGCGGCATTCGTGAATTGCGTCCAGCCAATCGCCCAATGTCGTTCGGGCCCGTTCGACCAGGGCTTTTCCGGTATCGGTGAACAGCATGTCGCGGCCCCGTCCCTGTTTGAGTACGAGGGGTTCGCCGCATAAATCGCCGAAATTGCGGTTCAGGGTGTCGAGTTGTTTCTGCACGCTCGACTGGTCGCGGCCCAGCGCCCGGGCCGCGGCCAGTGCGGTGCCGGTCTCGGCCACCGTGATCAGCGTGCGGAGCTGGTCGAACGTGGTGTCCAGGAAGGCGGGCGAACTGTACTGGAGCCGGCTGAGCACGTTGACCGACGGTGGTCGGAGCGGACCGGGCGCGGGCATCTCGCGGTACTCGCTTTCTGGGTTCGTGACGGATGCCGGGCAGCCTAGCGCGGTTGAAAGTGATCTCGGATCCAGTTGAAGAAATCTCCAGATGGTCACGCCAAACCGGTGGACGAGGCCAGGTGACTGGCGGAAGGCTGCGTTGCGCTCGAATCTATTGCTGATCTGAGGAGTTCGACAGAAGTGAGTTCGTACGGTTCCACCGGCGCGCCCCGCTCCCGCATGCTGACGGTCGCCGGTGTGCTCGGACTGGTCGGTGCGCTCAGCGCGCTGCTGTGGGGCGTTCTGGTCCTGGTCAACGGCCAGGACCTGATTCGGTCCGCGGCGCAGGACTACCTGCAGTCGGACGGCGGCGACGCGGCCGCGGGCGGCCTCGTCACCGCCGACGACCTGGTGCCGCTCGCCGTTGACTCGTTCAACAGCCGGGCGGTTCTCTGGCTGGGCATCGGCGTCATCGCGCTGGTGTCCGCCGGCCTGGTGCTCGCCGCCCGCAACTGGGCCCGGATCCTGCTGACCGTGTTCGCCGTGATCGGCGCCCTGCTGGCCGCGCGCGACCTGGCTGACCTGGATCCCACCCTGCTCAAGGTGTTCGACGCCATCACCGCCATCAGTCTGCTCGCCGCCCTGGTCGTCGTGTGGCTGCCGGGCAGCAACGCCGCGGTGCGGGCCCGCAAGGCGGCCGTCGCCACCGCATGACCGCAAACAGTCGGCCCCTCACCAGCTTCCGCCGGTGAGGGGCCGATCTTGTGCGATGGCCAGGACTGCGCGGGCGCTCACAGGCGCGCCGCCAGGCGACGCGCCAGAGGCGCGTAGTCCAGGCCGGGGAAGATGTCCGGCAAGGCGTTCAACCCGTTGCGCAGCCCTTCGGTGACGTGTTGCAGGGCAGGGTCGGTGAGGGACACGTCCGCGAAGAGGTACTGCCAGCCGTGTAGGCCCTTGGTCAGCAGCAGCGTCTCGACGTACTTCGTGAACGTCAGGTCGAGTTTCACGTAACCCGGCGGGTAAGGGGCCGCGCCCGTCCCGGCGAGGTCCGAGAACCAGACCTCCAGCGGCGATGCCCCGGGAACCATCCGCAGGAACGTCATGAAGCCTCTGCTCGATTCGTAGGCGTTGTCGATGTGACGCAGCTGGGCGGCGAACGACCGCTGGAACTCCGTTTCGAGCATGTCGGACGACGGCATCCGCCCCTGGCTCAGGATCTCCATGGGAGAAGGCACCCGGTACTCGCCGGCGAACGGGGGATCCGCCGGACCGGACTCCCAGTGGGCAGCCACCTCGAACCTGAGCGAGTCACCGAGCATGTCCGCGTCGAGGCGCAGGTCGTCCCACTCCGCGTCGAACAAGGCGAGCGGTTCGATGTCCACGAAGGCCGGGCCGATGTCGCCGTGTCGCGAATCGAGCAGCGCGATGGACTCGGCGTCGCGCAGGTCGACGAGCGAGCCCAGATGGCGCTCCTCCGGCTGGTTTAGGGCTGGCACCGATCGACACCTCTCCCGGGAACGTGCGCTTCTTGACGGCGAGGAAGTCCCGGCAGGGTATCTGTGTCAGCGGTTGGCGTACCAGCGGGCGCCGCGCACGATGCCCTCCTTCACCAGCGCGGCCAGCCGCCCGGTCACGACCGTCCGCTGTGGACGGTCCATGGCGTCGACCACCTGGATCAGGCCGTCCTTGCGGCCGAGGCTGATGCACTGCGTGTAGTAGCGGTAGGTGAACGGCCGGGGCTCGTGACCGCCCAGCCGGGCGGCGATCGCCTTGACGGCATAAGTCCCCATCGGGATTCCGGTGGCGCAGGCCATCCGCAGCTCCTCGCCGTTGACCCGGACGAGCGCGCTGTCGCCGACCGCGTAGATGTCGGGGTGCGAGACCGAGCGCTGCGTCTCGTCGACCACGATCCGTCCACTGTGGTCGGTCCGGATGCCGGCCTCGGCCGCCAGCCGCGGCACGCCGAATCCCGTCGCCCACACGGTGAGATCGGTCGGCAGCTCGTCGCCGTCGGTCAGCACCACGCTGTCGGCCAACACCTTGGCCACCCGGGCCCCGGCCCGAACCTCGATGCCCAGCCGGCGGAACACCCTGCCCAGATGCGTGCGGGCGTTGTCCGACAGCCGGCTGCCCGGCGCGTGCCCGGCGACCATCCTGATGTGCAGGCCCGGATGCGTCTCGGCCAGCTCGGTCGCCGTCTCGATCGCGGTCAGGCCGGCGCCGACGATCGTCACGGTTCCCTTGGCCGGCAGCAGTTTCAGCAGCTTGACGGCGTCGGCGAGGCCGCCGACCGGGACCGCGTTCTCGGCCACGCCCGGCACGCCGTGGTCGTCGGCGACGCTGCCGAGCGCGTAGACCAGCGTGTCGTAGCCGATGGTGCGGCCGTCCACGTCGATCTGTTTGCCGGCCGGGTCGATCGCCCGCACCCGGCCGATGACCAGGTCGATTCCCTTGCCCCGCACCGACTCCGCCAACGGGGTGGGCCGCAGCTGCTCGCCGGCCGACAGCTGGTGCAGCCGGACCCGCTCGACGAAGTCCGGCGCGGCGTTGACCAGCGTGACCTTCGCGGCGGTCCGCTTGGCCAGCCTGGTCGCCGTGGTGAGGCCCGCGTAGCCGGCGCCGATGACCACGATGTTCGTCATGTCCGTAGTCCCTTCACTTGTGGTGACGGGACTTGAACCGGACAGCCGCGCGATCCCTGACAGGTCGGCTATGTGTGCTGCGTCACCTGCCGCCCGAGGTGGGCCAGCTTGTCCGGGTTGGCGACCGCGCGGAACTCCGTGACCAGGCCGTTCGTGATCTGGAGGCCGATGGCCGCCACCGGCTCGCCGTGGACCAGCGCCACGATGCCGGGTTCGCCGTTGACTTCGAGCACCCGCACGTCCAGGCCGTCCACACTGTCGGACAGCCAGCGCAGGAAGGGCGCCACCCGGTCGCGGCCGCGGATCGGCTTGCGGGCCGCGGTCACCTTGCCGCCGCCGTCCGACCAGGCCACCACGTCCTCGGCCAGCATGCCCTCCAGCGCCGCCATGTTGCCGCTGCGCGCGGCGACCAGGAAGTTGTTGGTGATGCGCAGCTTCTCCGCGCCGTCGGCGTCGAACCGCTGCCGGTCCTGGGCCACCCGCTGCTTGGCCCGGTGGTAGAGCTGCTGGCAGTTGGCCTCGGTCAGGTCGAGCACGTCGGCGATCTCGTGGTGGCTGTACTCGAAGGCCTCGCGCAGCACGAAAACCGCCCGCTCGGCCGGGGTGAGGCGTTCGAGCAGCAGCAGGAAGGCCATCGTCACGGACTCACGCAACTCGGCCGTGTCCAGCGGGGTGTGCGCGGTCAGCACCGGTTCCGGCAGCCAGGGGCCGATGTAGCTCTCGCGGCGGGCCCGCGCCGAGGTCAGCCGGTTCAGGCACAGGTTGGTGAGGACCTTGGTCAGCCAGGCCGCCGGCTCGTGGATCTCGTCGTGATCGGCCGCGTGCCAGCGCAGATAGGTGTCCTGCACGGCGTCTTCGGCCTCGGCGGCCGAGCCGAGCAGGCGGTAGGCCACCGCGAACAGGCGCGGCCGGTGCCGCTCGAAATCCGCCACCCGGCCGAGTCTAGGCGGGCCTTGACCCTCTCGTGGCGAGAATGACGGTGAGCCAGATCCGCAGGGTCGAGCCGGTCACGGACACGATGTCGGCGACGCTGTTCCTCCAGTTCCCGGTGGAAGAACGCACGTGGACTCTAGTAGGGCCAGCCGTTCTCGAGCAGGTCGAAGATCGGCACGAGCAGATCCGGATTGTCACCGTGCCGGTGCGCCAGCTGGCCGGCTTCCAGGGCGAACCGGGCCAGGGCGGCGCAGCGGATGTCGTCCTCGGGCGCGCCCACCTCGGCGGCGATGGCGTGGGCCAGGGCGGTCTCGTGCCGCCGCCACATGCGGTCGGCGTACTCGCCCAGCACCGGGGTCTGCGCGACCACTTGCGCGAACGCGCTGATCTCCGGGTCGGTCGGGCGCTCGCACATCCGCTGCCACAGGTGCTCCCGCAGGGCCTGCGGGACGGACTTGCCGGCGCGGTCGCGAACCGAGGCCACCAGCGCCGCCTCGACGTCCTCGTCCAGGTCGAAGACCAGGGCCTCCTTGGTGGGGAAGTACTTGAACAGGGTGGTCACCGACACGTCGGCCGCGTCGGCCACCTCCTTGACGCTGACCTGGTCGTAGCCGCGCGCGGCGAACAGCTCCAGGGCGGCGTCGGCCAGGGCCTGGCGGGTCTGGGCCTTCTTGCGCTCGCGGCGCCCGAGCTGTTCCATGCGCCCATCGTACGCCAAGGGTGCAACGACTCAAAAGATTGAGTCGTTGCACTTTTTGAGTGGCTGTGTTTTTCTGGTGGAGCAAGCCCCAACCAGGAAGGACAGCAACCATGAGCTCTCCCCGTATCGCCGTCATCGGCGCCGGCCCCGGCGGCCTGGCCGCCGCCCGCGGCCTCCAGAACAACGGTTTCGAGGTCACCGTCTTCGAGCGCGAGGCGTCCGCGTTCGCCCGCTGGCAGGGCGGCATGCTCGACCTGCACGCCCCCACCGGCCAGGAGGCGATGCGCGCCATCGGCCTCTACGAGCAGTTCCGCGCGGTGGCCCGCGCCGACGCGCAGGAAGTGCGCATGGTCAACGCGCGCACCGCCGAGCTGGTCAACCACGAGCAGCCCGGCGACGACGAGTACTACGCCCCGGAGATCGACCGCGGCCAGCTCCGCGAGCTGCTGCTGAACTCCCTCAAGCCCGACACCGTCCGCTGGGGCAGTCCGATCGAGGGCGTCACCGCCGAGGACGGCATCGCCACGGTGAGGTTCACAGATGGCACGTCCGAGCAGTTCGACCTCGTGGTCGGCGCGGACGGCGCGTGGTCGCGGACCCGCCCGGCCGTCTCGGACGCCACCCCGATCTACACCGGCGTCGCCCTGGTCGAGACGTACCTGGACGACGTCGACAACCGCCACCCCGAGCTGGCCGCGCTGATCGGTCCCGGCAACCTGGTCGTCGGAGCCGGCAGTTCCGGGATGCTGGCCGCCCAGCGCAACAGCGGCGGTCACGTCCGCGTGTACGCCGAGCTGGAGGACATCGCCCTCGACTGGGCCGGCGAGGCCGGCATCGACATGGCCGACACCGAGGCGGTGCGCCAGTACCTGCTGGCTCGCTTCGAGGGCTGGCACGACAGCGTGCTCAACCTCATCCGCCACAACGACGGCGGCTTCGTCAACCGCCCGCTCTACGTGCTGCCGGTCGGCCACTCCTGGGACCACGTCCCCGGGGTCACGTTGCTCGGCGACGCCGCGCATCTGCTGCCGCCGCACGGCATCGGCGCCAACCTGGCCCTGGTCGACGGCAGCGACCTGGCCGCCGCCATCGCCGCCCACGACAACCTCGACGAGGGTGTCCGCGCCTACGAGAGCGTCATGCTGCCGCGCGCGAAGGCGGCCGGCGAGGCCGACGCCGAGATCGCCGTGCTCATGGAGGACGCGGAGTCGCACAACCTCAACGACATGCGGCAGCTGTTCAACGACCGCATGCTGAACCCGACCAAGTGATGACCGCTCAGGCGATGGCCCGCCGGCTAGCTGATGGCGTGCACCGCGGCGTAGGCCATGGCGGCCAGCAGGTCGGCCATCTGGTCCCGGTCCAGGTGGGCGGAGTGCGGGGTGGAGTTGATCAACCCGAAGAGGGCGTGCGCGCCGGCCCGGGCCGCCGGCTCGCCGACCTCGGGACGGGCCCGGCGGATGGTGCTGACCCAGACCTCGACGTAGCGGCGCTGCAGGGTGCGCACGCGCTGGCGGTCGGCGTCGGCGAGGTTGCCGAGGTCCCGCTCCTGCACGGTGATCAGCGCCGGATTGTCCAGGGCGAAGTCGACCTGCCAGCGGATCAGCACCCGGATCGATTCGGCCGGGTCGGCGGCCTCGCGGACCCGGCTCTGGGCCCCGGCCAGCAGCACCTCGCTGATCGAGGTCAGCATCTCGCCGAGCACGGAGTCCTTGCTGCGGAAGTGCCGGTACAGGGCCGGGCCGGAGATGCCGACGGCGGCGCCGATGTCGTTGATGCCGACGCCGTGGAAGCCGTGCCGGGCGAACAGCTCCGCGGCGGCGGCGAGGATCTGCTGGCGCCGGGTCGGCGGCGCGGTCGGCTCGGCGAACGGCACCCGACCGATGGTAGTCGAGCGAGTTAACGAACGCTAACCGCGGTATCGAACGGGCGAGTGACCGGGCGGATTTCGTGCTCAAAAGGCGAATATGTCATCAACTATTGACGAAACTCTTCCGGCCGAAACCTTGTTGCTGCAACGATTATCCGGTCTCGGCACACCTCAACGGAGAGGCTCCCCTGCCATGCGCCTGTCTCGTGCCCTCCCCTGCCTCGCGGTCGCCGTCGCGGCCGCACTGTCCACAACGGCCGTCGCCCACGCGGCGCCGGCCGCAGTCAACTATGCCGCCGTCGGCGACTCCTACGCGTCCGGTGTCGGCACGCAGAGCTCGTACGACAACAGCTGCGACCGCAGCAGCAAGGGCTATCCGAGCCTGTGGGCGGCCGCGCACTCGGTGTCCGCATTCACCAACGTCGCCTGCTCCGGGGCGAAGACCGGGGATGTGATCAACAGTCAGGTCGGCTCGCTGAGCTCGGCCAACACCATGGTCACGGTGACCATCGGCGGCAACGACGCCGGCTTCAGCAGCGTCATGGAGTCCTGCATCGTCGGCGGCGACTCGGGCTGCAACACCGCGGTCAACAACGCCAAGAACTACGTCAACACGACCCTGCCCGGCCTGCTGGACAACGCCTACAACGCCATCAGCAGCCATGCTCCGAACGCGACGGTCTATGTGGTCGGCTACCCGCACTTCTACCAGCTCGGCGGCTCGTGCAGCGTGGGCCTGAGCGACACCGCCCGCGGCTACATCAACAGCGGCGCGGACACCCTGGACTCGGCCATCTCGGCCGCGGCCGGCCGGCACGGCTTCCAGTTCGTCGACGTCCGCTCGCGCTTCGACGGCCACGGCATCTGCTCGTCCACCTGGTGGCTGAACAGCGTGACCTGGCCGGTGGTCAACTCCTACCACCCGAACGCGAGCGGCTACAGCGGCGGCTACCTGCCGGCGCTGACCGCCGCGACCGGCTGAGTGACCTGACTGGACGAAGCTGTTAGCGACCGTTAACCTGGAGGTCGGGGTTAACGGTCGCTAACAGCTGAGGAGCGTCATGGTCGCGCCGGCACTGGCCAGCGCCGCGGATCCGACCGATCCGGGCTATCAGCGTAACGCCAAGGAGCATGCCGAGCTGGTCGCGCAGCTGCGGGCCACGCTGGCTGAGACCGCGCTGGGCGGCCCCGAGAAGTCGCGGATCCGGCATGTGGAACGCGGCAAGCTGCTGCCCCGGGACCGGGTGGACCACCTGCTCGACCCGGGCTCGCCGTTCCTGGAGCTGTCCCCGCTGGCCGCCGGCGGCATGTACGACGACCAGGCCCCGGCCGCCGGCATCATCACCGGCGTCGGCCGGGTCGAGGGCCGCGAGTGCGTGATCGTGGCCAACGACGCGACGGTCAAGGGCGGCACCTACTACCCGGTCACCGTCAAGAAGCACCTGCGCGCCCAGGAAGTGGCGCTGCACAACAATCTTCCGTGCCTGTACCTGGTGGACTCGGGCGGCGCGTTCCTGCCCCGGCAGGACGACGTGTTCCCGGACCGCGAGCACTTCGGCCGGATCTTCTACAACCAGGCCACCATGTCGGCTCGCGGCATCCCGCAGATCGCCGCCGTGCTGGGCTCGTGCACCGCGGGCGGCGCCTACGTGCCGGCGATGAGCGACGAGGCGATCATCGTGCGCGGCCAGGGCACGATCTTCCTGGGCGGCCCGCCGCTGGTGAAGGCGGCCACCGGCGAGATCGTCACGGCCGAGGAGCTGGGCGGCGGTGAGCTGCACTCGCGCACCTCGGGCGTCACCGACCACCTGGCCGATGACGACGCGCACGCGCTGCGCATCATGCGCCAGATCGTCAGCACCTTCGGGCCCCGGGTCCAGCGGCCATGGGAGGTCGAGCCGACCGAGGCGCCGGCGGTCGACCCCGACCAGCTCTACGGCGTGGTCCCGATCGACACCCGCACCCCGTACGACGTGCGCGAGGTCATCGCCCGGATCGTCGACGGCAGCCGGTTCGCCGAGTTCAAGGCCGAGTACGGCACGACCCTGGTCACCGGCTTCGCCCGGATCCACGGCCACCCGGTCGGCATCGTGGCCAACAACGGCATCCTGTTCGGCGAGTCCGCGGTCAAGGGCGCGCACTTCATCGAGCTGTGCGACCAGCGCGGCGTCCCGCTGGTGTTCCTGCAGAACATCTCCGGCTTCATGGTCGGCCGCGAGTACGAGGCGGCCGGCATCGCCAAGCACGGGGCCAAGATGGTCACCGCGGTGGCCTGCGCCCGGGTGCCCAAGTTCACCGTGGTCATCGGCGGCTCGTTCGGGGCCGGCAACTACTCGATGTGCGGCCGGGCCTACTCGCCGCGGTTCCTGTGGATGTGGCCCAACGCGCGGATCTCGGTGATGGGCGGCGAGCAGGCCGCGTCGGTGCTGGCCACCGTGCGCCGCGACCAGCTGGGCGATGACTGGTCCGTGCAGGACGAAGAGGCGTTCAAGCAGCCGATCCGGGACCAGTACGAGAGCCAGGGCAACCCGTACTACTCGACCGCCCGGCTGTGGGACGACGGCGTGATCGACCCCAAGGACACCCGGACCGTGCTCGGTCTGGCCCTGTCCGCCGCGGCCAACGAGCCGCTGCCTCCCGTCCGCTACGGCGTCTTCAGGATGTGACTGTGATGATGCTCGACCCTGCAAGCAGGTCTTCGATGTTCGACACAGTCCTGGTGGCCAACCGCGGCGAGATCGCCGTCCGCGTCACGCAGACGTTGCGGCGCATGGGAATTCGCAGCGTCGCCGTGCACAGCGACGCCGACGAGGGCGCCCGGCACGTGCACGAGGCCGATGTGGCCGTGCGCATCGGGCCGGCCGCTGCCCGGGAGAGCTACCTGTCGATCGAGCGGATCATCGACGCGGCGCTGAAGACCGGGGCGCAGGCCGTGCACCCCGGATATGGCTTCCTGGCTGAGAACGCCGCGTTCGCGCGGGCCTGCGCCGAGGCCGGGCTGGTGTTCGTAGGCCCGCCGCCGGCGGCGATCGACGCCATGGGCGACAAGATCCGGGCCAAGCAGACCGTGACCGCGGCCGGCGTTCCGGTGGTGCCGGGCGCGTTCGGCGCGGACATCGAGCACGCGGTGGCCGAGATCGGCTTTCCGGTGCTGCTCAAGCCGTCCGCCGGCGGTGGCGGCAAGGGCATGCGGCTGGTGCACTCGCTCGACGAACTCCCGGCGGCCATCGAGTCGGCCCAGCGCGAGGCGCGCAACTCCTTCGGCGACGACACGCTGCTGGCCGAGCGCTTCGTGCTGAACCCCCGGCACATCGAGATCCAGGTGCTGGCCGACGCCCACGGCACGGTGCTGCACCTGGGCGAGCGGGAATGCAGCCTGCAACGCCGGCACCAGAAGATCATCGAAGAGGCCCCGTCTCCACTGCTGGATGACGAAACCCGTGCGCGCATGGGGAAGTCCGCCGCCGACGCCGCCGCCTCGGTCGGCTACACCGGCGCCGGCACCGTCGAGTTCATTGTCTCCGCCGACCGGCCCGACGAGTTCTTCTTCATGGAGATGAACACGCGGCTGCAGGTCGAGCACCCGGTGACCGAGCTGGTGACCGGCGTAGACCTGGTCGAGCAGCAGCTGCGGGTCGCGGCGGGGGAGAAGCTTTCCCTTACCCAGGAAGACATCCGGTTGACCGGGCACGCCGTCGAGGCGCGCATCTACGCCGAGGACCCGGCCCACGGCTTCCTGCCCACCGGCGGCACTTTGCTGGCGTTGGAGGAACCGTCGGACCGGATTCGTATCGACTCCGGCGTTTTCGAGGGCTCGGTCGTCGGTAGCGACTACGACCCCATGCTGGCCAAGCACATCGCGTATGCGTCCACCCGCGACGATGCGCTGCGCAAGCTCCGGTCGGCCCTCGGCGACGTGACGGTTCTCGGTGTCACCACGAACATCCCGTTCCTGCGGGCGCTGCTGGCCGACGAGGACGTGGTCGCCGGCCGGCTCGACACCGGCCTGGTGGAGCGCAAGCTCGACGCCCTGGTGGCCAACCCGATGCCCGAGGACGTGCTCGTCGCGGCGGCCCTGGAGCGGGCCCTGGCGCTGGAGCCGCGCGGCGAGACCGTTGACCCGTGGGACATTCCCGGCGGGTGGCGGGTCGGCCAGCCGGCGTGGACGTCCTGGCTGGTCGGCGCGCCCGGCGACGAGCCGGTGCGAGTCCGGCTGCGCGGCCGGGCCGCCAGCGCGGAAGTTGTCGTCGGCGACGGCGAGCCGATCGCGGCCAGCGCCTGGCACGAGGGCAACCGCCTCTACGTGCGCAGCGGGGGCGTGACCAGGTCGTACCGGCACGCCCGGGACGGCGAGATCACCTGGATCGGCAACTGGCCGTTGCGGGAGCCGGAACAGCTGTCCCGCAAGGGTGGGGCCGGCGCGGCCGGCGGTGCGGTCAGCAGCCCGATGCCCGGCACGGTGCTGCTGCTCAAGGTCGCCGCCGGCGAACGGGTCACCGCCGGCCAGCCGCTGCTGGTCGTCGAGGCCATGAAGATGGAACACACGGTCGTCGCGCCCATCGACGGCGCGGTCGCGGAGCTTGCCGTGCACGCGGGCCAACAGGTTCGGCTGGGCCAGCAACTCGCGGTGGTTGCACCCCTACAGGAGTGACGGACATGGACACCAGGATCAGCCCCGAGCACGAGGCGTTGCGCAAGACCGTCGAGGATTTCGCCCGCCAGGAGGTCGCGCCGGTCATCGGCGACCTCTACGAGCGCGAGGAGTTCCCGTACGAGATCGTGGCCAAGATGGGCCGCATGGGCCTGTTCGGCCTGCCGTTCCCCGAGGAGCACGGCGGCATGGGCGGCGACTACTTCGCCCTCTGCCTGACCCTGGAGGAGCTGGCCCGGGTCGACTCCTCGGTCGCGGTCACGCTGGAGGCCGGCATCTCGCTCGGCGCGATGCCGATCTACCGGTTCGGCACCGAGGAGCAGAAGCGGCAGTGGCTGCCGAAGCTGACCTCCGGCGAGGCGCTGGCCGGTTTCGGCCTGACCGAGGCCGGCGGCGGCTCCGACGCCGGCGCCACCCGCACCACCGCCAAGCTGGACGGCGACAGCTGGGTGATCAACGGGTCCAAGTGCTTCATCACCAACTCGGGCACCGACATCACCGCCGCCGTCACGGTCACCGCCGTGACCGGGCAGAAGGCCGACGGCGGCAAGGAGATCTCCTCGATCATCGTGCCGTCCGGGACGCCCGGCTTCACGGTGTCCAAGAAGTACTCCAAGGTCGGCTGGAACTGCTCCGACACCCGGGAGCTGTCCTTCAGCGACGTCCGGGTGCCGGCCGAGAACCTGCTCGGCGAGCGCGGCCGCGGTTACGCCCAGTTCCTGCGCATCCTCGACGAGGGCCGGATCGCCATCGCCGCCCTCGGCGTCGGCCTGGCCCAGGGCTGCGTCGACGAGTGCCTGCGCTACGTGCGCGAGCGCGAGGCCTTCGGCCACAAGATCGGCACCTACCAGGCCATCCAGTTCAAGATCGCCGACATGGAGGCCCGGGTGCACACCGCCCGGCTGGCCTACTACCACGCCGCCGACAAGATGCTGCGCGGCGAGCCCTTCAAGCGCGAGGCCTCCATCGCCAAGCTGGCCTCGTCCAACGCGGCCATGGACAACTCCCGGGACGCGACCCAGATCTTCGGCGGCTACGGCTTCATGAACGAGTACCCGGTCGGGCGGTTCTACCGGGACGCCAAGATCCTGGAGATCGGCGAGGGCACCAGCGAGGTCCAGCGCATGCTGATCGCCCGCGAACTGGGCCTGTAGTCGATCGACTACAATTGGCAACACCCTAAGGGTTTCGGGCGACCGAAGCCGGGTACTACAGTGAGGTCACAACCGAACTCCCGCCGTGTTCCTCCCCCCTCGACATGGCGGGTTACCCCGACGCCCCCGCTCACCCCCGTGCGGGGGCGTCGGCCTTTTCCGGGCCGGTCACGCCACTGTTCAGCCGGCCAGCCGCATCCGTCCATCGGACATTCCGCGAGTAGCCAGCTGGCCAATCCGCGGCCGTTATTGCCCGGTCACGGCCTTTTCTGAAGCATTTTCATGATTGTTGCCGGCGGTGGTCTCGGCCTCGGGCAGGTCGTGCCGGCCCGAGATGAACTCCTGGAACCGGATCTTGGCCAGGATCAGCGGCTGCCGGTAGCGGGCCTCCCGCCGGATCGCGGTTGTCTGCTCCCACGAGCCGGGCCGGTAGCGCCAGCGGGCCCACGGCGAGTTCGGGCGGGCCAGCCGCATCGCGCCGATCTCGGCCAGCGGCGGCAGCAGCAGGCCAAGCAGCCCGGTCCAGATCTTGCCCTTGAGCAGGGCGACCACCGCGAACCCCAGGTCGATCAGCGCGATCAGCACGCCGGCCACGTGCGGCGGCAGGCCGAAGTCGGGCAGCAGGCCGTAGTCCAGTGGCTTGGCCCCGAGCAGCAACAGCCCGGTCACCCCGACGGCCAGGAACACCGCGTCCACCGACAGCCGGCCGGCGTGTGTCCAGTACACGTCCCGCAGGTGCAGGATGAGCGCGAACTCGTCGAGCACCAGCGCCGTGCCGACGCCGAACAGGGCCGCCGACCACAGCCGCCAGTCGCCGGCGTCGTCGGGCAGGGCCAGGCCGATCACGCCGCCGAGCATCATGGCCACGACGCCGAACACCACGTGGTGGATGTGCATGCCGCCGGGGGTCACGTTGCCCGGCCACCAGCGCACCTTGGCCCTGATCAGCCGCACGCTGATCCTGATCAGCACGAACGCGATGACCAGGCCGAGGAAGAAGTAGAGCAGCCGCTCGTGCCCGGGATCCCAGTGGCCCATGTCGCCCGACCACCCTTCGCCAAGTGGTTGTGACCGGAGGCTACGCCGAACGGGGCGGACCGGTTGCCGGTTTGCTCGGTCTCTGGGGGTTCGGGCACCGGTACTGGGGTACCCCGTGACGGACAGCACTGGCACGGGGATGCCGACTCAAGCGTTGTACGTGACAAAATCCACGAGGCATCTTGGGCGGCGCGGAGGTCGGGTTTTGCTGTACTGGTTCATGAAACGGGTGGCGGGACGGCTAGGACAGGCGGTCTACCGCCCCAACGTCGAGGGCCTGGAGAACATCCCGGCCACCGGTCCGGTGATGCTTGCGAGCAACCACCTGGCGTTCGTGGACAGCATCGTCATCCCCATGGTCGTGCCCCGTCGGGTGAACTTCCTGGCCAAGGCCGAGTACTTCGAGGGCAAGGGCGTGAAGGGCGCGCTGATGCGCGGCTTCTTCGGCGGCCTGGGGCACATCCCGGTGCAGCGCGGCAGCGGCCGCGCCGCGCGGGCGGCCCTGGACACCGCGGAGGAGGTGCTCAACAACGGGGGCGCGTTCGCCATCTACCCGGAGGGCACCCGCTCCCTGGACGGCCGCCTCTACCGCGGGCACGCCGGCGTGGCCCGGATCGCGCTGGCCACCGGCGCCCCGGTGGTGCCGGTCGGCCTGATCGGCACCGACAAGGTGCAGAAGAACGGCAAGGGCATGCCGCGCATCCGCCCGATGACCGTGCGCTTCGGCAAGCCGCTGGACTTCTCCCGCTACGAGGGCATGGGCGAGTCGACCATGATCCACCGCGCGGTCACCGACGAGATCATGTACGCCATCCTGGAGCTGACCGGCCAGGAATACGTGGACAGCTACCGCCCGCACCCAAAAGCAGCCTGAGGTAATCACCCGCATTACCTAGATGCTGGGAAAGGACCATTCCTCTCGTTGGATGAGAGGAATGGTCCTTTCCTGACGTCTGGGGGTTGACGGTCAGGAGGCGAGCAGGTACTGGGGGAGGTGGCGCTCCAGGTCGGTGAAGACGGCGGAGTTGTGCCGGTAGGCGATCCGCGACTCCTCGATGACCCGCTCCCGCTCCGCCTCGTCCCACGGCGCGGTGTTGAGCAGTTCGTGGTAGCGGGCCTTGAAGGCCTTGCGGTCGGGGATCTGGTCGAAGACGTAGAACCGGGTGCCGGCGTGGTCCACGATGCCGTGCTGGCGCTCGGTCACCGCGCCCACGGCCTGGCCGCCGGAGATGTCGCCGAGGTAGCGGGTGTAGTGGTGCGCGACGAAGCCGCCGGGCCAGTCGAACGCGACCTCGCGCAGGCGGTCGGTGTAGGCCACGGTGGCCGGGCCCGGCTCCACGATCGAGGCCCACTCGGGGCCGTACAGGTGAGCCAGGTCCTGTTCCAGCGCCGGCAGCCGGCGCAGCTCGGGGCTCGCGAACGGGCCGGCGACCGGGTCACCGGCCATGGCGTCGGCGGCCTCTTCGAGCACCTGGTAGATGAAGTAGTGCTGAGCCACGAGCGCGGCGAAGCCGGCGAGGCTGAGCCGCTGGTCGAACAGGACACGCACGAATTCGGCGCCGTTGGCGACCTGGTGGTCGGCCATCGTGCCGGCACGGAGAGCCGCGGAGAAGGTCACGTCCTCGAGTCTGGTGATGCCGACGCCGTGTCGTCAAGATTGTGACGACAAGTCGTCATAAACGGCCCCTACGCCGCGCAGCACGAACCGGACGGTCGACTCCACGGCGTGGTCCAGCTCGGCCCCGGACAGCTCGGCCACGGTCCGGCCGCTGATGCAGGCGGTGACCAGCCCGACCAGGGTCTCCACGTCGTCCTCGGGCAGCAGCCCCTCCCGCATCCCGGACACCAGGATGCCGCGCAGGATCAGCTCCAGCGCGCTGACGTGCTCGACCATGTGCCGGTAGCTCTGCTCGGACATCAGCGACCGCAGCGCGGTGCCGGGCGGCAGGTGGTTGCGGGCCACGTGGCGCAGCTGGCTGCGCACGTAGGTGGCCAGCCCGTCCACCGGATCCCGCACCCCGGCCAGCGCCGCCACCAGCTCGGCCATGTACTGCTCGGTGACGTGCTCGGCGTAGGCCAGCAGCAGGGTTTCCTTGTCGGGGAAGTAGTTGTACATCGCGGTGCGGCCCACCTCGGCGGCCGCGGCGATGTCGGCCAGCGAGATGGCGTCGAAGCCGCGTTGGTACATCAGTGTCGACAGCGCCGTGAAGATCCGCTCCCGGGTTCTCTCCCGGTGTTCGCCCAACGACCTGCCGGTGATCTTCGGCACGACCTCCAGGTTACGGGGTCATCGGGCAGGTCTGCGGCGACCGCCTCGCGCCCTTCGAGTCGAGCACCTGCACCTGGACGGTGTTTTCCTCCGACCGGTAGCCGGTGCTCGTGAACGCGGCGGCCACCGTGCAGACCACCTGGTCCACGGCGTGCTGGCTGATGGGCCCGCCGTCGGGCGTCTTGATGTAGACCTGGTAGACGTTGGACTCGCCCGACAGCATGTAGGCGCCAGCGCCGGTGGACGGCAGTTCGCTGGTCAGACCGCCGGCGGTCTCGGCCGCGGTGGGGCCGGCCATCAGCGCGTTCAGCGCATCCTGCACGCCCGGGTACGGGATGTTGTAGTACGTCGAGTCCTTCGACGGCGTCGGCGGCAGCGGGCGGCTCACCGCACGCAGCGAGCCGTGCTGCAACAGGTACACGATCAGGCTGGTCACGGTGCCGTGCGGCGCCTCCTGGCCGCGGATCACCGTGCTCGGCCGGATGCCGCAGGACACCACCATGGTCCCCACGATCGCGCCGGCCACCAGCAGCGCCAGCGTGCTGACCAGCCCGTTGCGCCTGGTCATGCCGGCTCCTCGCCGGCGACTCGGGGCAGGCGGAGGGTGAACACCGCGCCTCCTTCCGGACGGTTGGCCGCCTCCAGACTGCCATGCAGCTGGCCGGCGCTGTGCAGGCGCGCGTTCTCCCAGGCGATGGCCAGGCCGAGGCCGCTGCCCTCGGACCGGGTCCGGGCGAACTCGGCCTTGTAGAACCGGTCGAACACGTGCGGCAGCACCTCGGGGGCGAGACCGGGGCCGTTGTCCGCGACCCGCACCTCGACCCAGTTGTGGTCGGCCCACAGCCGCAGACCCACCGGCGGCGCGCCGTGCTTGAGGGCGTTGCCGACCAGGTTGGCCACGATCACGTCCAGCCGGCGCGGATCCAGCCGGGCGATCACACCGGCCGGCAGCTCGGCCTCGACCTTGCCCAGCCAGCCCCGGGCCCGCAGCGTCGCCGCGATCGCGGCGGCCACGTCGATGTCGTCCAGCGCCAGCTTGGCCGCGCCGGCGTCGAACCGGGACACCTCCATCAGGTCCTCGACCAGCCGGGTCAGCTTGCGGGTCTCCTGGCTGACCAGCCGGGCCGCCTGGCCGGCGTCGTCGCCGAGCTGCGGGGCCTCCTCGTCGAGCACGTCGGTGACGGCGGTCATCGCGGCCAGCGGCGTGCGTAGCTCGTGCGAGACGTCGGCGACGAAGCGCCGCGCGTCGGCCTCCATCCGACGCAGCTCGCCCACGTAGTGCTCCAGCGCGGCGGCGGTGTTGTTGAACGTACGGGACAGTTCGGCCATCTCGTCGTTGCCGCGGACGGTGAGCCGGGCCGACAGGTCGCCCTCGCCCAGCCGGCGGGCGGTCAGCCCGAGCTGGCGCACCGGGCGCAGCACGCCCCGAGCCGCCAGCAGGGCGACGATCAGCGCGAACAGCGCCGCCAGCGAGCCGTAGAGCCAGGCGCTGTTGGCCAGGTCCCGCACCGCGTTCTGCTGATCGGTCAGGTTGACCATGGCGTAGACCTCGAGGCCGGAGGCCTTCCAGGTGGCGTCGGTCTGCCAGGCCAGCATCGGGATGCCGATGATCATCTCGGGGGTGCCGTTGTGGTCGACACGCTGCCAGACAACCGAATTGCCGGTGCGCATCGCGTCGCGGATGTCGGGCGTGATGTCGGCCAGGGTCAGGCTGCTGTTGCGGGAGTGCATGTCCTGGTAGACGGCCAGCGAGGCGCCGCCGGCGGCGGCCGCGACGGAGTCCAGCACCTCCTGGCTGGGCGGCATCCGGTAGTGGGCGTAGGAGTTCACCCGGTCGATCATCGGCAGCACGATCGCGTTGGTGGCGTCGCTCTCGATCGTGCGACGGGCCGTGACATAGCTGGCGCCGGCGGCCGCGGCCGCGCTGATCGCCGCGATCAGCACGAAAGCCACGACCAGGCGTGGCCTCAGGCCCCACGCCACTCCCATGAACCGGCGCAGGCGACTCATACCGGTCCGAACCGGTAGCCGAAGCCGCGCACGGTCTGCACGTAGATCGGGTCGGCCGGGTTGTCCTCGATCTTGGACCGCAGCCGCTGCACGCACGCGTCGACCAGGCGGGAGTCGCCCAGGTAGTCGTGCTCCCAGACCGCCTCCAGCAGCTGCTGGCGGGTCAGCACCCGGCCCGGCGTGCCGGACAGCTCCAGCAGCAGCCGCAGCTCGGTCGGCGTGAGGCTGATCGGCCCGCCGTCCTTGCTGATCACCAGCGCCGCTCGGTCGATGACCAGTTTTCCGTGCTTCTCCTGCTCGGAGCGTTCGGCGCCAGTGCGCCGCAGCACCGCGCGGATGCGGGCGTCCAGCACCCGCGGCTGCACCGGCTTGACCACGTAGTCGTCGGCGCCGGCCTCCAGGCCGCCGACGATGTCGAAGTCGTCGCTGCGCGCGGTCAGCATGATGATCGGGATGTCGCCGGTGGCCCGGATCCGCCGGCACACCTCGAAGCCGTCGATGCCCGGCAGCATCAGGTCGAGCACCACGATGTCGGGCGCGTCGGCCCGCAGCCGGGTGAGACCTTCCTCACCGGACTCGGCGGCGTGGATCGTGTGACCCTGCCGGCGCAGGGCCAGTTGCAAGCCCTCGCGCACCGCGCGGTCATCCTCTATCAACAGCACCCTGGACACGATCGAAGATTATTCGGTTATGGTCGCGGGGACGCTGGTCGTCAGCCCCCGCGACGGGCTCTTGTAGCGAAACCATGACGTGTCCAGGACCAAGGAGTGACGTTCGTGCCACGCGTGGGCAAGCAGTTGTTGGCCGAGCAGGTGCCGGACCGTCGCCGGGACCACGCCTACCGCCACCTGACGGTCGTGGTCGCGACCCTGCTCCTGCCGCTGGCCGCGCTGGTCACCAGAGGCGGGCGGGTGCGTGAACGGGCCTGCGAGTGGGCGTTCCGGGTGCGGTACCCGTTCGAGGACCTCAGCGGGCTCACCCCCGGCACCCGGGCGGCGTTCATCGCCGCGCGCTACTCCGCGCTGTGGCACGACGCGCAGCTCATCGGCCTCACCTCCGGCCACCGAATGTACGCCGAGCAGCGGGAAATGTTCGATGAGGCGCTGCGCAGACACGGCTCGGTGTCGGCCGCCCGGCACTGGGTGCTGCCTCCCGAGGAGTCCTCACATGTGAGCGGTCGGGCCCTGGACATCCGGCCCACCGAGGGCGCCCGCTGGCTGGAGCACCACGGCGACCGCTTCGGCCTCTACCGCACATATGACAACGAATGGTGGCACTTCGAGTACTGGCCGGACTTCCGTGGCACCGGCCGTCAACCGCCGCGGCGTCCCACCCCAGGTCACTGAGTTCGGCTCACCTGCGGTAACGCCGATCGAGCCCGCTGGTTCAGCCGCCGGGCTGTGATCTTGTCGTCGGTCTCTGTGACAGTCCTGTGACACAGCCACCATGGGACGCGGACAACCGTCGGACATCGTTTGGGCCATGCAGCAAACGCAGCTCAGGTCCGTGCCCACCGCCTCCAAGCCGCTGACGCTGGAAGACCTCTACCGGCAGCACCGCGTGCGACTGCTCGGGCTGGCTCGCAAGCTGGTCGATGACATGGCCAGCGCCGAGGACGTCGTCCAGGACGCGTTCGCGGCCCTGCACCGCAACTGGGGCGGCCTGCGTGACGAGTCCGCGGCCGCGGCCTACCTGTCGGCGGCCGTGGTCAACGGCAGCCGGTCGATGCTCCGCCGCCGCAAGCGCGCCCGCGACTACGTGCCGCCGCACGAGGTGCCGGCCCGCTCGGCCGAGTCGCTGGCCATGCTGACCACCGACCAGCAGGCCGTGATGGACGCGTTGGCCCAGTTGGCGCCGCGGCAGCGCGAGGTGCTGGTGCTCCGCTACTACGGCGGCATGACCGAGGCCGAGATCGCCCGCGCCACCAGCATCTCGCAGGGCGCGGTGAAGTCCACGGCCAGCCGAGCCCTGGACAAGCTGGAGCGCCTGATGGCCGAGTACCGCCCGGCCCACTACCGCCAGTCAGCCTGACCCTCGCGAGTCCCGCTCTCAGACACACCAAATGC
Organism: Kutzneria sp. CA-103260; assembly: GCF_018263855.1. Taxonomy (GTDB): domain Bacteria; phylum Actinomycetota; class Actinomycetes; order Mycobacteriales; family Pseudonocardiaceae; genus Kutzneria. The sequence goes on from NZ_CP073318.1 coordinate 9,884,613, forward strand.
AGGTTTCGGACATCCCCGCGAGTCCCGCCCAGCGACACACCGAATGTCGGTTTCCAGCCGCCCGCTCTCGCCACATGTGGCGCACATTCGACTCCCAGCGCCACATGTGGACCACATGTGGCAGAAAAGCGGGGGGTGGGGCGGGCGGTGGGGTCAGGGCTTGCGGGCGACCATGGCGTATGTGCTGGACCGCTCCGGGTGGTCCTCCACCTCTTCGGGCGAGTCCGGGTGCCAGGACGGCAGGTACACCACCCCGGGCTCGACCAGCTCCAGGCCGTCGGCCAGGGAGCTGACCTGGGCCTGGTTGCGCGGGTAGAACGGGTTGTCGGTGCGGGTGTAGAGCCGCTCCACCTGCTTGCCCCGCTCCCCGACGTACTCGTGGGTGCCGTGGGACACGACGAGGTAGCTGCCGGACGCCGCGGCGTCGAGGTAGCCGCGCACGCTCTGACGGGCGTGCTCGTCGCTGTCGACGAAGTGCAGCACGGCGAACATCAGCACGGCGACGGGCTCGGTGAAGTCAAGCAGCCCGGCGACGGCGTCGGAGGCCAGCACGGACTCGTAGTCACGCATGTCGGCCAGCAGCACGGCGGCGTTCTGGTTGCCCTCCAGCATGACCTGGCTGTGGGCGACGGCGACGGGGTCCTTGTCCACGTACACGACCCGGCACCCGGGGGCGGCGGCCTGGGCGATCTCGTGCACGTTGCCGACGGTGGGAATGCCGGAGCCGAGGTCGAGGAACTGCCGGATGCCCCGGGCCACCAGGTGGCGCACGGAGCGCCGCAGGAAGGCCCGGTTGGTGCGCATGATCAGCGGCAGCTCGGGCATGGCCAGCATGGCCTGCTCGGCGAACTCGCGGTCGACGGCGAGGTTGTGGTAACCGCCGAGGTAGTAGTCGTAGACCCGGGCGGCGCTGGGCCGTTCCAGATCGACCTCGCCGGGCGCCCACGTCGGCCGCTCCATCTGCCCGCCTCCCGATGCTTACCTGACCGAGTGACACTAGTGCAGCATGGAGACGCCGATGGTGGTCAGCTCGCCGTGCACGAGCCCCGATTCGTACGCCTCGCGGCACGCCTGCCGGCGCACCTTGCCACTGGTGGTCTTGCGTACCAGACCGCTGAGCCCCAGCACCACCGTGGGCACCGCCAGCCGGTGATCGCCGTAGACGGCCCGCCGTACGGCCCGCACCACCTCGTCGGCCAGGGCCTCGCTGGGACGGCGTTGTCGCAGCTCAACGAACAGCACCAGGCGTTCGCCGGTGGGCTCGTCCTCCCCGGTGGTGACCGCGAACGCGGCGACGCCGCCGGCCCGGACCGCCGCGTGACAGCCGCGCACGCTGTCCTCGATGTCCTGGGGATAGTGGTTCAGGCCGTGCACGATGATCAGGTCCTTGAGCCGCCCGGTGACGAAGAGTTCCCCTTCGCGCAGAAATCCCAGGTCGCCGGTACGCAGGTACTCGGCCGACTCGTCGTCGGCCAGCGCGGCCCGGAACGTGGCCTGCGTCTCCGCCTGCAGCCCGTAGTAGCCCAGCGCCTTGCTCGGCCCGTCCACCCAGATCTCGCCGACCCGGCTGGGCGCGCATGGCAGCCGGGTTTCCGGGTTGACGATCAGCACGGTGGCGCCGGGCTTGGTCACCGCGCCGCAGCCGACGTACCGGGCGCTGCGGGCCACTGACCCCTCGGCGACCGGCACCACCCAGTTGCCGTCGAGGGCGTCCCGGTCGACGCGGAGCACCTGCCGCCCGCCCATGCTGATGCTGCCGGTGTGCTCGGCCAGTCCGTACGCGGGGTAGAACGCGTGCGGCGCCAACCCGGACACCGCGAACGCCTTCACGAAAGCGTCCACTGTGGAGGCTCGGATCGGCTCGGCCGCGCACATGGCCACCCGCAGCGCGGACAGGTCCCAGGCTGCGCGCTGCTGTTCGGTGGTCTTGCGCACGATCAGGTCGTAGGCGAAGTTCGGCGCGGCGGTGTGGGTGGCGCCGACCCGGGACAGCACGTCGAACCACACCGTCGGCCGGTGCAGGAAAGCCAAGGGGGACATCATGTACACGTGCCCGCTGCCGACCAGCGCGCCCAGCGTCATGGAGATCAGGCCCTGGTCGTGGAAGTGTGGCAGCCACGACACCGCGCGGGTGTCCGGCCCGCGCAGGTCGGTGTCGACCCGGTTCTGAGCCAGCTCGGCGTGCAGGTTCCGGTGCGAGAGCAGGACTCCGCGCGGGGAGCCGGTGGAGCCCGAGGTGTAGGTGAGCAGCGCCGGTTCGTCCAGTGTGGACGGTTGGTGCCACGAGGTCTCGCGCTCGGCCTCCGGCCGGTCCCGGTCGGTGCGGTACCACGGCACCGACGGCCAAGCCTGCCCGGCGCCGACCGTGGTGCGGATCCGGTCGTACGCGCCGTGGGTGAGCACCGCCCGCGCCCCGGAGCTGGCCGCGACCGCGCCGAAAGCCTCCAGATCGTGCCGCATGGTGAACGGGTTGGGCGGCGCCACCGGCACCGGCACCACGCCGGCGGCCAGGCAGCCGAGCAGGGCGATGGCGAAGTCCGGTGACGGCAGGTAGACCAGCAGGGCGCGGTCGCCGGCTTGCAGACCCCGGGCGGCCAACTCGGCCAGCACGCGGTCGGCCTGGTCGCCGAGCTGCCCGGCCGTCAACGTCGCGTCGTCCGTGCCGTCGTCCTTGACGTAGGTGACGATCGGCTGGTCCGGCCGCTCACGGCGGACCCGGTCGAAGGCGGCCGCCACCGTCTCAGGAGAGTCGATCCCCATCGTCATCGTGTCCACCGGCCCTCGTGGCCCGCTGCTGGTTGATGCGCGCTGGTTCCTACTCTGCCACGGTCAGCCCTTGATGCCGGTCTCGGCCACGCCACGGACCAGGAACCGCTGCAAGATCACGAAAACCAGCACCAGCGGCAGGATCGCGATGGCGGCGGCCACAAAAAGTTCATGGATGTTCACGTTCTGTGCGGTGAGGAACGTGGACATGGCCACCTGGACGGTCCACGCGTCCTCGTCCTGGCCGATCACCAGCGGCCAAAGGAAGGAGTTCCAGCTGCCGATGAACTGAATCACCGCGACGGCGGCGAAGAAGCCGCCGGAGTTGGGCACGACGATCCGCCAGAACGTGCCCCAGTAGCCGAGGCCGTCGATCCGCGCCGCCTCCTCCAGCTCACGCGGGAACGACAGGAAGTACTGCCGGAACATGAACGCGGTGAAGCCGGCGAACAGGCCCGGGATGACCAGGCCCCGCAGCGAGCTGACCCAGCCCAGCGAGGACACCAGCACGAAGCTGGGCACGAAGGTGACGGCGGCGGGCACCATCAGCGTGGCCACGATCAGGTAGAAGACCTTGTTCGCGTGCCGGTACGGGATGCGGGCCAGACCGTAGCCGCACAGCGAGCCCAGCAGCAGCTGGCCGGCGGTTTGCAGCACGGCGATCACCAGCGAGTTCCACAGCGCGTGGGCCATCGGCACGCTCGGGTCGGTGAACAGCTCGGTGATGTTCTCCCAGTGCAGGGAACTGGGGAACAGAGACCACTCCGGCGAGGTGATGTCGGCCTCTGTGGACAGTCCATTGCGGACGATCAGGTAGAACGGCAGCAGGAACACCAGCGCCGCCACGGTCAACGCGGCGTAGCGCAGGGTCGTGCCGACGACGCCGGGGCGCAGGCCGACCGGTCGGTTGTCCATCCTCACGCCTCCTGTCGTCCGAGGCCGAGCAGCCGGCCCTGCAACAGCGTCACCAGGGCGATCAGCAGGGCCAGGATCAGCGCGCCGGCGCTGCCGTGCCCGTAGTCCTGGGTCTGCCCGAGGGCCAGGTAGTACAGGTAGACCAGCGGCGGCCGGCCGAAGTCGGGATAGCCGCGGGCGGTGCCGAGCAGGTTGTAGAACTCGTCGAACGCCTGGTACGCCGCGATCAGGCTGAGCAGCAGCACCGCGATGGAGGTGGGCCGCAGCTGCGGGAAGGTGATGTGCCGGAACACCTGCCAGCCCGGCTTGGCCCCGTCCACGTAGGCCGCCTCGTACAGCGAGTCCGGGATGCGCTGCAGGCCGGCGATGAACAGGATCATGTAGAAGCCGACCTGCAGCCACAGCCGGGCGGTCACCAGCACCACCCAGTACCAGGGCGGGTCCGGATTGGACAGCCAGGCCACCGGGTCCTGGCCGAACCAGTCCAGCACGGTGTTGGCCAGCCCGAACCGGACGCCGCTGAACAGCGACAGCTTCCACACCATCGCCGCCACCACGTACGAGCAGGCGGTGGGCAGGAAGAACACCGAGCGGAAGAAGGCGCGGGCGAACCGGATCCGGTTCACCGCGACCGCCAGGCCCAGCGCCAGCGCGAAGGTCAGCGGCACGATGAACACCGCGAACACGCTGAAGGTCAGCAGGCTCTGGGCGAACGGCCCGGACAGCATGTCGGCGTAGTTCTGGAAGCCGACGAAGGTGTCCGGGGTGACCGTGCCCTGCGCGTCGAAGAAGCTGAGGTAGGCGCTCCAGCCGATCGGGATGTAGCTGAAGATCAGCAACCCGATGAGAAACGGGCCCACGAACAGCCAGAACGCCGCGGATCGCGCCGATGCCTGGAGCCGCAGGCTGGAAAAATCGCGTCTGTTCAGCGATTTTTCCAGACCAGGCGAAGGCATCGGCTTGGAGCGATCCGCACCCGCGCGGAACGCGCGGAGAAGGCGCTGCTTCCTCATCCGTAGAGCCGCTTCAGCTCGGTCTGCACGGAAGCCGACGCGGTCTTGAGCTCGGATGTCGCGTCGCCGCCGCTGCGCACGATCTTGTTCAGGGCGTCGCTCATCGCCAGCTGCATCTTGGCCGTCCACGGCGGCGGGTTCTGCGGCTTGCCGAGGTCCTGCACGAAGCGCACGGCGTCGGCGGCCGGGCCGGACTTCAGCTTGTCGGCCTTGGCCGCGATGCTCTTGCGGGCCGGGATGTGGAAGCCGTAGCTGAGGTCGAAGTCCTGCTGGTAGTCGCCGCGCTGGATCCACAGCCACTGCACGTAGGCCTTGGCCGCGTCGATCTTCTTGCTCTTGGCGTTGACCATCGATCCGTACGCGCCGAACGGCACGGAGGCCTTGCCGGCCCCGTTCAGCGCCGGCCACGGCAGCACGCCGAAGTCGTCGCCCAGGGCCTTCTGCACGGCCGGCACCGTCCACAGTCCCGTCCACTGCATGGCGGTCAGGCCCTGCACGAACGCCGACGGGTCGGACCAGTCGGCCGGCGCGCCGAGCAGCAGGCTGTTGCTGGTGAACAGTTGCCGCAGCTTGCCCACCGACTCGACGGCCAGCGGGTCGTCGAAGCCGACCTTGTGGTCGGGCGTGAGGTAGTCCAGGCCGGCCGACCACAGCAGCGGCCCGGCGAGCACGCCGACACCGCCGTCGTTGCCCAGGAACAGGCCCTTCACCTTGTTGGTGGTGAGCTTGTGGGCGGCGTCGATCAGCTCGTCCACGCTGCTCGGCGGCTGCACGCCGGCCCTGGCCAGCAAACTCTTGCGGTAGAACAGCATCTGCATGTCCACCGCCTGCGGAATGCCGTAGACCTGCCCGTCCACGGTGTGGCTGGCCAGCACCGACTCGGTGAAGTCGCTGCGGGCGTCGCCGAGCAGATCGTCCACCGACACGATTTGCTTGCTGCGCACCATGTCCACCCGCAGCGTGGACTCGAACACGTCGGGACCGTTGCTGGCGGCCAGCGCGCTGGCGATCTTGGAGTCGTAGTCGCCCGGGTTCCACTGGACGTGCACGGTCGCCTTGTCGTACGCCTTGGCGTAGCGCTCGACCGCCTGCTGCACGCCGGCCTCGCCGTAGGCGTGGTACCACTGCTCAATTGTGTCGCCGCCGCTGCTGCCGCGACCGGTGTTGGTGCCGCAGGCCGCGAGCAGCCCGGCCGCGGTGACGCCGCCCGCCATTCCCAGGAATCCCCGCCGGTTGTACGCGTGGTTCACGCCTACCCCTTTCCTTTGGCGCACTGTGCGTGACTACCCCATCACGCAAGCCTGGACCCCGTCAGCCGATCTCTCAATGTGGACGGCCAACTGAGGCGCGAGCGGGGTCACAGTGATTTACTCCATGGTTTGGCCTCAGGACAGCCGAACGGTCGTATCGTGGAATGCGTACCAAGACCCCCGCCGTTCCCTCCCCCCTGAACGGCGGGCCTCGTGCCGGAGCCCCGCTCACCCCCGTGCGGGGCTCCGGTCATTTCTGAGGGAGTCCTGTGATGGCGACCACCTTCCACGAGGCTGCCGACGCCGCCGATCTCGTGGTTGACCTGCTGCTCGACGAAGTCGTGCCCGAAGACCAGGGCACCGCCGAGAGCCGCATCGAGCTGCTCAACGGCCTGGCCCTGGCGGCCGAGGCGCTGCGGGCCGCCGGCCGTGGCGAGCAGACGCTGGCCGACGAGCTCGGCCGTTCCGCGAGCGCCAATTTCGATCGGGTGGACCCGATCGAACTGATGCTGCTGCGCGGCTGATTCCGGCCGATCTCGAAACAATTTCGGTTACTTCCGGGCCCGGGAGAGCAGGGTCTGGATCACCACGACCACCACCAGCACCGCGCCGCTGACCACGGCCTGCATGTTCGAGTTGAACCGGCCGAGCTGGTTGATCAGCTCCTGGATCACGAACAGCAGCGCCACGCCGGCCAGCGTGCCGCTGACCGCGCCGCTGCCGCCGGTGAGCATGGTGCCGCCGATCACCACCGCGGCGATCGCGTTCAGCTCCAGCCCGATGCCGATCACCGTGACCCCGGATCCCAGCTGGGCGGCCGACATCACCCCGGCGAAACCGGCCAGCAGCCCGGACAGCACGTAGACACTGATCTTGGTGCGGGCCACCGGCAACCCCATCAGCGAGGCCGCGTCCTCGTTGCCGCCCACCGCGAACAGCCGCATGCCGAACGGTGAGCGTTGCAGCACAACGCCTCCGACCAGGTAGGCCAGCACCGCGATGACCACCAGCACGGTGCCGTCGCCGAGCCAGCGGAATGCCGAGCCGGCCGGCACCAGGTAGGTGGTCGAGCCCTCGCTGGTGATCAGCTGCAACAGGCCGCGGGCGAACAGCTGCCCGCACAGCGTCACGATGAACGGCGCCATCCGCCAGCGGGCGATCAGCGTGCCCTGCACCAGTCCGATCAGGCCGCTGGCCACCAGCGGCAGGATCAGCGCGCCGGCCACGCCCCACTTCGTCGACCCGTACGCCGCCAGCACACCGGCCAGCGCGTACACCGAGCCGACCGACAGGTCGATGCCACCGCTGATGATCACCAGCGTCATGCCGAGGGCGATCATCGCCAGGAAGCTGGCCTGCACGGCCAGATTGCCCAGCGTGTACGCGGTGAGGAAGGTGCGGAACATCAGGCCGCCGGCGGCCAGCAGGATGACCAGGACGACCAGCGCGCCCTGCCGTTGGATCCTCGCGATCACTTCCCGTTCCTCCTCTCGCGTTGCAGGAGAACGGCGGCGGCGATCAACGCGGCCTCCAACATCTGGGTCACCGAGGCGGGCACGTCGTGCTTGATCAGCGTGGCCGCGATCAGCTGCATCAGCAGCGCGCCGGCCACGGTGCCGACCACCCGGACCCGGCCGCCGGTCAGCGGCGTGCCGCCGACCACCACCGCGGTGATCGCCGACAGCTCGATCAGCAGGCCCAGGCTGGACGGGTCGCTGGCGGTGAGCCGGGCGCTGGCCAGCACGCCGGCGATCGCCGCGAACACCCCGGACAGCACGTAGACCGTGAGCAGCGTGCGCTTCACCGGCAGGCCGGCGAACTCCGCGGCCCGGCGGTTGCCGCCGACCGCCACCAGTTGCCGGCCGAAGGTCGTGCGCTCCACCAGCAGCGCCACCACGATCACCAACGCCAGCGCGACCAGCACGGTCAGCGGAATGCCAATCACCGAGGACGATCCCAGCGCCAGCAGATCCGGGTTGTACAGCTGCTTCAGCTGCCCGTCGGCGATCACCAGCGCCAGTCCTCGACCACCCACCAACAGCGCCAGTGTCGCGACAATCGGCTGCACGCCGGCGAATGTGACCAGTGATCCGCTCAACAGGCCGGCCAGCGCGCCGGCCAACAGGCAGACCAGGATCGACGCCACCACGCCGTAGCCGAGATAGAGCGGCAGCAGCGCGGCGGCGATCGCCATCACCGAGCCGACCGACAGGTCGATGCCCTCGGTGCCGATCACCAGGGCCATGCCCAGGGCTACCACCAGCGTCGGCACCACCTGCACCAGTTGGGTGCGCAGGTTGTCGCCGGTCAGGAAGTTCGGCGTGATCACGACGTTGACCACGATCAGCACCAGCAGCGCCAGGTACACGCCGTAGTCGCGGATCGCGGTGCGCCGCAACAGGGTGCTAGTGCTCATCGGCGATCACCGCCATCACGCCGTCCACGCTCACCTGGTCGCCGGTCAGCTCGGCCACCGACGCCCCCTCCCGCAGCACGACCACCCGGTCCGCGCCCTCGACCAACTCCTCCAGGTCGCTGGACACCATCACGATGCCCAGCCCCTGCGAGGCCAACTCGTCCACCAGCGCCTGCACCTCGGCCTTGGCGCCGACGTCGATGCCACGGGTGGGCTCGTCCAGCAGCAGCACCTTCGGGCTCATGGCCAGCCACCGGGCCAGCATCACCTTCTGCTGGTTGCCGCCGGACAGCTCGCTCACCCGCTGCTCGGGGCTGGCCGCCTTGATCCGCAGGCGGCGCATGAACGTGTCCACGATCTCGCGCTGTTTTCGTTTGGAGACAATGCCGGCGACCGACAGCCGGGGCAGCGCGGCCAGCACGATGTTCTCCCGCACGGAGAGGTTGGGGATGATGCCCTCGGCCTTGCGGTCCTCCGGCACCAGCACCAGGCCGGCCCGGATGGCCGCCGGCGTGGAGCCGGCGCGGATCCGCTTGCCGGCCACTTCGATCTCGCCCTCGTCCAGCGGTTGCAGGCCGACCAGGGCCTTCATCGTCTCGGTGCGGCCCGAGCCCAACAGCCCGCCGAGCCCGACGACCTCGCCCGGATGCACCGTCAGGTCGACACCCTCCAGCACCGTCCGGCGACGCAAACCCTTGCCGCGCAACACGGTCCGTTCGGCGCTGTCGTGCTCGCCGACGAACGCCGTGCGGTCGCTCTCGCTGGACAGGGTGCGGCCCAACATGGTCGCCACCAGCTCCAGCCGGCCGATCTCGGCCAGCGGTCCACTATGGACGACCTGGCCGTCACGCAGCACCGTGACCGTGTCGCAGATCTGGTACAGCTCCTCCAGCCGATGGCTGACGTAGAGAATGGCCACGTCGCGCTCGTGCAGCCGGCGGATTACCTCGAAAAGCGTTTCCACCTCACGGGGTTCCAGCGACGAGCTTGGCTCGTCCATGATCACGACCTTGGCCCGGGCCCGCACCGACCGGGCCACCGCGATCATCTGCTGCACGCCCAGGCCGAGCGTGCGCAGCTGCCGCCGCGGGTCCACGTTGATGCCCAGTTCCGAGAGCAGCTCCCGGGCCTGGGCCTGCATCGCCGCGAAGTCGATGAGCCGCAGTCGGTTGCGGGGCTCGTGACCCAGGAACAGGTTCTGCGCCACCGACATCGAGGGCACCAGGTTGACCTCCTGGTACACCGTGCTGATGCCGGCCGCCTGCGCGTCCAGCGGCCGGCCGAAGGACACCGGCTCGCCGTCCAGCAGCAGCTGGCCGCCGTCCGGCTGGTACACGCCGGTGAGCACCTTGATCAGGGTGGACTTGCCCGCGCCGTTCTCGCCGACCAGCGTGTGCACCTGGCCGGGGCGCAGCTCGAAGTCCACCTCCCGCAGCGCCTGCACGCCGGCGAAGTGCTTGTTCACGCCGACCGCTTGCAGCAACTGGCGACCTCCTTTGAGAAGGCGACCGCCCGATCGGCGCGCACTGCCGATCGGGCGGCCGGGCACTATTCAACTGCGTCATCACCAGCACGCCCGCGAGGCCGCGCCGGGGGCCTGGTCCGTCGCCAACCTTCGCGAGGCCGCGCCGGTGCCTGGACCGTCGCCGGATTTCACCCGCCGCCACCCAACTCAACCACCCACTCAAGCCGACGCGGCGGGTTAAATCCGGCCAGGGAAGGCACCGGTCACGAGCGGCCTCGCCCCGCGCGGAACGCGCGGCACAAGCTCAGTAGGCGTTGCCGACCTGAGCGGCGGCGTTGGAGCTGTCGTACTCCTTGTCCTGGATGGTGATCGTCTGCGGGATCGGCTTGCCGGCCAGGAAGTCCTTCAGCGTGGACAGGGCCAGCGGGCCGAACCGCGGGTTGGACTCGACGTCCCCGTTGACCTGGCCGGCGACGATGCCCTGGACCACGTTGCGGGTGCCGTCCACGGAGAACACCTTGATGTCGGTGCCGGGCTTCTTGCCGGCGCCGCTGATCGCGGTGACCGCGCCCAGGGCCATCTCGTCGTTCTCGGCGTAGATCGCGGTGATCTCCGGGTGGGCCTGCAGCAGCTGCTCGGTGACCGACTGGCCCTTCTCCCGGGTGAAGTCGCCGGTCTGCTGGGCGACGACCTGCACGTTCGGGGCGTTGGCCTTGAGATAGTCGGTGAAGCCGCTGGTGCGGTCGGTGGTCACGTTGTTGCCGGTGGCGCCGAGCAGGATGGCCACCTTGGCGCTGCCGTTGGTGGCCTTCACCAGCTGGGTCGCGGCCCGCTTGCCCTGGGTCACGAAGTCCGAGCCGATGAACGTGAGGTAGTCCTTGCAGGCGGTGGCCGAGGACAGCTTGCGGTCGATGGTCACCACCGGGACCTTCTTGTCTCTGGCCGCCTGCAGCGCCGGCTCCAGGCCCTCGGAGTTGAGCGGGGCCACGATGAGCAGGTTCGCGCCCTGGGCCAGCAGACCCTGGATGTCGGAGATCTGCTGGCTCAGGTTGGAGTTGGCGTTGCGCTTGAGCAGCTGCACGCCCTGCTTCTGGGCCTCGTCGGTGATCGACTGGGTCTCGGTGATCCGGAACGGGTTGGCCTCGGCCTCGGACTGGGAGAAGCCGATGACCGCCTTGCTGAAGTCCACCTTGTTGGCGCCGTAGGCGTCGATCGTGCAGGTGGGGCCGGCCGCGTTGGACGCGGTCTGCTGGCCGCCGCCGCTGGTCGGTGTGGACCCGCCGCCGCCACTGCTCTCCGGGTTCGCGCACCCGGTGACCACCAGCAGCGCGACCACCGCTGCGGCCGCCCCAAGGGAAGACTTCATCGTCATCACCCTCCTACCCCGCTTCGGATCAAACTAACGGAAAGCTTCGTTTCGCTGTCAAGCGGTCACGCAAGGTTTGTCCGATCAGGTGTCCGACCGGTACAGCTGATCGATCTCGGCTGCCGTGAGAGCGCGATCATAGACATGCACCTGGTCCAGCGCACCAGCCCAGAAATCCACCTGCGCGTTGTTGTAGAGGGCCCGTCCGATGACCGTATGGCCGGTCGCCGGGTGCCCCGGGCAGTACGGCGCGGAGCCGGCGAGCTGCCCGTTCACGTACAGGCTGATCTGCGAGGACACCGAGTCGTAGACGCCGACCAGGTGGTACCAGACGCCCGCCTGCGGGGTCGGCCCCAGCGCGCGGATCGTCGGCGTGCTGAACGCGAACTTGTTGTCCTGGGCCGAGTACTGGAGGAAGAACTCGCTCACGCCGTCGGACCGGTCCTGGCTGACCGCCGTGGCGAATCGCCCGGTCTTGTCCAGTCGCACCCAGGCGGCCACCGAGTAGTTGGTGCTGGTGTCCAGAATGGACGCTCCGGTGTCGGCCCACTGGTTGGTGCCGTTGAACTCCAGCGCCTGCCCGGAGTGACCGGGAATCCAAATAGGACCGTTCTGCAGCGCCACCGAGTGGCCGTGGCCCGAGGAGTCGTCGGAGACGCCGTCCAGCTGCCAGGCGCCGACGCCGGTCAGCCCGGGTGTGCCCGGCGGCGGGGGAGTCGGGTGCGTGGCCTGGCCGGAGGCGGCGATCACCGCCTCGTTCACCGCCCGGATCTGGGCCGCGTCCGGCTTGAGCACCTTGCGGTCGTAGGTGAACAGGCCGTTGACCTCGTTCTCCACGTCGGTGGCCTGGGTGTAGATCGCCGCCGACAGCCCGCACTTCACCTCGCAGTCCTTGACCTGGTTGAGGATCTGCACGTAGCGGCTGGTCAGGGTGGCGGCGTCCGGCTCCATCTCGTAGCTGGTGCCCTTGCCCGGCTGCCACTCGTGGCCCGTGACCTTCAGCCCGAGCCCGCCGAACTCGCCGTCCACCGCGGCCCGGGTGTCGGTCGGCACCGGGTTGCCGGGGCCGACGTAGGCGTGGTTGTCGTAGACGTCGCCGTTGCCGCCGTCGAAGGAGTAGCAGCAGTTCAGACCGCTGTTGTTGTTCACCAGCCGGCTGGGATCCCAGGCCTTGACCTGGTCGGTGATCCCGGCCGGGTCGAACTCGCCCCAGCCCTCGTTGAACGGCACCCACTCCACGATCGACGGGTGGCTGACGTGCTGGGTGACCATGCTGTGCAGCTCGGTCGTGAACTCCTGCTCGGCCGCCGGGGTCGGGCGCGGCGTGCTCGGCACGTTCGAGCTGAAGTCCGCGTTCATCGACGGCATGTCCTGCCACACCATCAGGCCCAGCCGGTCGGCCCAGTAGTACCAGCGGTCCGGCTCCACCTTGATGTGCTTGCGAACCGTGTTGAACCCCAACGACTTCTGCTGGGCCAGGTCGAAGCGCAGTGCGGAATCCGTTGGGGCGGTGTAGATCCCGTCCGGCCAGAAGCCCTGGTCCAGGGTGCCCAGGCTGAACACGAACTGGCCGTTGAGCAGTGTGCGCAGCTTGCCGTCCGGCCCCTTGCCGATCGAGACCGAGCGCATGCCGAAGTAGCTGGTGACCTTGTCGCCGCCGGCCACCCGCACGGACAGGTCGTAGAGGAACGGGTCGTCCGGGCTCCACAGGTGCGGATGCGGGATCGGCACGGTCAGCTGCGTGTCGGCCTTGCCGGTGGTGCGCGCGACGGTCCGGCCGTGATCACTGGTCACGATCTCGACCTGCTGGCCCTGCACGCCGGTGGTGTGCACGGTCAGCTTGAGCGAGTTCGTGGTCAGATCGGGAACCGAGTCCAGCGCGGTCACGTGGGTCGTGGGGACCGGCTCCAGCCACACCGACTGCCAGATGCCCGACGACGGCGTGTACACGATGTTGTTGACCGGGTGGGCGCGCTGCTTGCCGATCGGCTGGCCGCCGTCCTCGGTCGGGTCCTGCACGCCGACCACCAGCTCCTGATCACCCTGCCGGGTCAGCGCGTCGGTCACGTCCACGCTGAACGCGTCGTAGCCGCCCTGGTGGGTGGCCAGCTGGCGGCCGTTGACCCAGACCGTGGCCTGGTAGTCGACCGCGCCGAAGTTGAGCACCACACGCTGCCCGTGCCAGGACTGCGGCACGGTGAAGGTGCGTCGGTACCACATGGAGCTTTCGTGTCGCATGATCCCGGACAGGGCGGATTCCACCGGATACGGCACGAGAATCCGTTCCGGCAGCGAATGTCCGTCCGGCGCCGTGGTGCCGAACTGCCAGACCCCGTTGAGGCTGAGCCAGTCCCGCCGGACCAGCTGCGGACGCGGGTACTCGGGCAGCGCGTTGTCCGGGCCGACCTGGTCGGTCCACGGCGTGGCCAGCGGCGGGGCCTTGCGGTGCCAACCGGTGTCCGGCGCGGCGGCGGCCGGCAGGGTGAAGACCGACAAAGCGGCCAGCGCGACCACGAACACACTTGCGAATCTGCGCATCGGCACTCCTTAGACGCGGGTGCTGGGTGCGCGTTCCCGGGTGGGACCAGCCGTTGTCACGCAGGATGCTAGAACCGACACGCTAGGTCATCAACCGCCGTTCGTGCCCCCTGGTGTCCGGGCACGTGGGCGAACTGGGCTACCGTACGGCCGGACATCGCTGGGCGATGGAGCGCCGGCATCGAAAAAATCCTTAAGTTGTGCGGCCAGGGGTGAGCCCTGACGATCGCCGGGAGGTGGACGCCCGTGGACGGTAGTTTCGAGAACGAGCCGCCCCGACGCCCCGGACCCTCGGGCGGGCGTCCGCAGCCGCCCCGCCAGCCCGGTCCGCCCCGCCTGCAGCCACCGCCGCGTCCGTCCGGGCAGCAGCCCCCGCCGCGTCCGGCCCCGAGGCCGGGCGGTCAGCAGCCGGGGCCGAGGCCTGCTCAGCAGCGGCCGGCTCAGCCTGGTGTGGGCCAATCCGGTTCGGCCCAGCCTGGTTCAGCCCAGCCTGGTTCGGCTCAGCCGAAGCCTGCTCAGTCGAAGACAGCACCGTCCACATCGGCCCAGTCGAAATCGGTCCAGTCGAAGCCGGGACAGGCCAAGCCGGGACAGGCGAAGTCGGCGCCGGCCAAGTCCGCGGCCGAGAAGCCGCCTGCCCGCCCGTCCGCCGGCGGCATGTTCAACCGCAACACCGTCGCCAAGCGGGCCGGCATGACCGCGCTCGCGCTGACGTCCACCATCGTGCTGGTGCTCACCGGCTACGCCTGGACGACGCTGGACAGCCTGAACACCGGCCTGGCCACCGACAACGTGATCCAGGCCGAGAAGCCGGCCGACGGCGCGATCGACGTGCTGCTGGTCGGCCTGGACAGCCGGACCGACGCGCACGGCAATCCGCTTGACCCGAAGCTGCTGGCCCAGCTCAACGCCGGCGGCGACGACGGCGAGCTGAACACCGACACGCTGATCCTGGTGCACATCCCCAACGACACCAGCAAGCCGGCCGCGCTGCTGTCCATCCCGCGCGACTCCTACGTCGACATCCCCGGCGGCTACGGCACCCACAAGATCAATTCGGCGTACGCCCGGGCCATGAACGACACCGCCTCGGACCTGCGCAACAAGGGCGTCACCGACCAGAAGCAGATCACCCAGCAGTCCCAGTCGGCCGGGCGCAAGGAGCTGATCGCCACCATCGAGCAGCTCACCGGGGCCAGTATCGACCACTACGCCGAGATCAACCTGTTCGGCTTCAGCGAGATCACCCAGGCCATCGGCGGCGTCAAGGTGTGTCTGAAGCAGGCGACCAAGGACAGCTTCTCCGGGGCCAACTTCCAGGCCGGCGAACAGACCATCTCGGGCGTGGACGCGCTGAAGTTCGTGCGGCAGCGGCACGAACTGCCCAACGGCGACCTGGACCGGATCAAGCGGCAGCAGGTGTTCATGGCCGGCTTGGCCAGCACCGTGCTGTCCGGCGGCACCATGACCAACCCGGCCAAGCTGAGCAGCCTGATCGGCGCCATCAAGAACGCCGTCGTGCTCGACCAGGGCTGGGATCTGCTCGGCTTCGCCAGCCAGCTCAAGGGCATGACCGGCGGCGGGCTGCACTTCCAGACCATTCCCACCGGCCGCCCCGACCTGCCGACGCCCAGCGACGGCCAGGCCGTCGAGGTGATTCCCTCGCAGGTCAAGGCGTTCGTGCAGCAGCTGACCGGGATCACCCCCAGCAGCACCGCGCCGACCAGCGGCAGCTCCGCCACCGGCAACGGCATCACCGTCGAGGTGCGCAACGCCAACGGCAAGTCCGGCCTGGCCAGCAGCGTGATGAACGCGCTGGTGGCCAAGGGCTTCACCGAGGGTGACACCGACGTCGCGACCCCGCGCTCCCAGTCGGTCATCCGCTACCCCAGCGGCGGCGCTGCCAACGCGCAGAAGGTGTCCACCGCGCTCGGCGGCGGCTACGACACCGAGGAGGACAACACCGTCCCCGCCGGCCACGTGCGGGTCTTCCTGTCCACCCGCTACAACGGCCCCGGCTCCGAAGGCTTCACCGGCCCCGCCGCCTACGCCCTCGCCCCCACCGGTGCGGCCACCACCTCGGCCCCCGCCAGCAGTGACACGATCACCGCCGACGGCATCACCTGCGTGAATTAAGTCTTTGGCGCCGTCAACGCAGGAGAGTGCGAGGCGTCGGCTACCCGGGGGCCGGGCCGCGACGCCGAAGGCGGCGCCAAAAACTCAGTGTTCCTTGCCGGTGTCGAAGTGGGTGTCCAGGTAGGGCTCCGGCTTGAGGTCGCTGTCCCGTAACAGGGAGAAGACCTCGGTGCCCTGGGTGATCCGGTCCTCCGACAGCGCGTAGGCCTGGGCGAAGCGGAGGTGCTCGACGCCGTTGTCGCGGGCGTAGTCGCGGGCCTCCCGGCCGGCGAGCTCGACCGCCTGCGCGGCGGAGGCCGCGCGCCACAAGGTGATCCGCTCTTCATACGGCTGGTTCGCGTGGTTGGTCCACCGGAACACGCAGCGCACCCCGTACCAGCCGAGTCCGTCGTCGGTCACCGGTCGATTATCTCAACTACTCCACCAGATCGGCGTGAAGCTTTTCACGCAACCCTTCCAACTGCTGGTAGGACCACAGGTCCCGGAACGCGGTGAGCCGGCGGCCGTCGGCGTCGAGCACGAAGTGCGTGCCCCGGCGGGCCATGGTGACCGCCCTGATCCGGTCCCGGTCCACCTTGCTGGACGGGCCGATCAGCACGTGCACCCGCAGCTGGCGGTCGTCCAGCTCAAGCCGGGTGCGCCGGAGGTAGGCCGGCGGGATCAGGGCGAACACGGCCACGATCAGCAGCCACACCACGATCTGCAGGGGGCCGAGCGAGCCGATCGACGTGAATCCGGCGACCAGGGTGGCGAGGGACAACAGTCCCATCAGGACGATCACGGACAGCACTCGCGGATTGGTCGGCGAGCAGCGGAGCACCAGCATGGGTGCACCCCAACACGAAAATGACCCGATCGGGGATAACGCTTTCGTAACGCATGGCCGGTCGGGCTGGGGTGGTGGACCCGGTTCGCGGTGAACTGCTCCGTCGGTCGTGGGAAAGCGAGGGGACCTCACCGTGAAATCGACCCTGGCGGGCGTCTGTGCTGTTGTTGCCCTGGTGGCCGGCGCGGCGCCGGCGGCAGCCGGGACACCGACCTCCGAGCCGCGGCCCGCCGCGTCCGACAAGGTGTTCACCCACGTCTGCGAGGGGCAGCCGCGGT
This sequence comes from Kutzneria sp. CA-103260, assembly GCF_018263855.1. Taxonomy (GTDB): domain Bacteria; phylum Actinomycetota; class Actinomycetes; order Mycobacteriales; family Pseudonocardiaceae; genus Kutzneria. Next base: position 9,901,582 of record NZ_CP073318.1, read on the forward strand.
ACGAGTGCGGCACCATCAGCGTGCCCCTGGACTATTCGCGGCCGGCCGGCGCCAAGATCACCATCGCTGTCTCCCGGTTCAAGGCCACCGGCACGCGACAGGGCGTGATCCTGTTCAACCCCGGCGGTCCCGGCGGCAGCGGCCTGTTCGCCGCCGGCGCCGTGCCGGCCAGCGTGCGCGCCGCCTACGACTTCATCGGCTTCGATCCCCGTGGCGTCGGCAAGAGCAGCCCGATCAGCTGCGTCGACCCGTCCTTCTTCGCCACCCCGGCGGCCGACCCCAATCCCGCCACGGAGGCCGACAAGGTCCCGTTCATCAAGCGGGCCAGGTCCTATGCGAACGGTTGCGCCACCCGGTCCGGGGCCGAGCTGCCGTACGTCAACACCCTGAACACCGCGCGGGACATGGACTCCATCCGTGTGGCGCTGGGCGAGTCCCAGATCAACTACTTCGGTGTGTCGTACGGGACCTACCTCGGCGCCGTGTACGGGCAGCTGTTCCCGCAGCGGGTGCGGCGGATGGTGCTGGACAGCAACATCAACGCCGACCCGTCCAGCGTGTGGTACCAGGCCAACCTCGACCAGGACATCGCCTTCCAGAAGCGGTCCGACATCTGGTTCGACTGGATCGGCCGCTACGACAGCGTGTTCCACCTCGGCGCCGGTCACGACGCCGTGTACGCCAACTACCTCAAGGCCCGTTCGTCGCTGGCCGCGAAACCGGCCGGTCCGGTCGGGCCGGCCGAGCTCGACTCCGTGGTCGTCAACTCCGGGTACTACGACATCAACTGGGTCAGCAACGCCCGGGCGCTGAGCGACTACGTGGTCAAGGGCGACGCCACCGCGCTCGTCACGTACACAAAGGACAACAACCCGGCCACCGCCGACGGCGAGAACAGCAACGCCGTCTACACCGCCGTCGAGTGCAACGACGCCCGGTGGCCGCGGAGCTGGTCGGTCTGGAACAACGACAACATCGCCGTCGCCAAGCAGGCGCCCATCGAGACCTGGGCCAACGCCTGGATGAACCTGCCGTGCGCGTTCTGGCCGCTGCCCCAGCCGTCCGCGCCGCGCATCACCGGCGCCGGCCTGCCGCCGATCATGATGGTCCAGGGCACCCTCGACGCCGCCACCCCGTACCAGGGCGCGCTGCGCACCCACCAGCTGCTGCCCAGCTCCCGGATGATCATTGAGCAGGGCGGCGGCTCGCACGGCGTCTACAACGAGCCGTGGGTGCACAACGCCTGCGTGGACACCAACGTCACCGCCTACCTGCTCACCGGCGCGGTGCCCGCGGCCGACGTGACCTGCCCCGGCCACGCCCTGCCCGATCCCACCAAGGCCTCGGCGGCCCGTGATCTGCCCGATCCCGTCGGCGCCCTGGCCGCCCGGGTGCTGCCCCGGCGCTGATCACCTGCTGTCCCACCTGAGTGGCTCATATGACTCTGGGGGACCACATGAGTGGCTCGCTTGGTCCTCAAGTCAAGTGAGCCACTCAAGTAGGGAACTGGCCGTCGCCCAACCGCCTCCGCCTAAATCCCTTGACCGCTGAATATCTCGGCATCTAAGTTGTCTCCCCGTTGAGTTGCTTTTCGGGGGGAGCGGTCATGGGTGAGCGGGTGTCGGTGCTGGTGGTCGGCGCGGGGCTGGCCGGGCTGTCCAGCGCGGTGTTCCTGGCCCGGCGGGGCGTGGACGTGCTGCTGGTGGAGCGGCGTTCGGAGACGTCGATCTTCCCGAGGGCGGTGGGCCAGAACCAGCGCACCATGGAGCTGCTGGGCTTCGGCGGGGTGGCCCGCGACGTGCCGACGCCGGAGCCGGGCACGAGTGTGTTCCGGGTCAGGATCGCGGGCACGCTGCCAGGGCCGACCTTCCACGAGGAGATCTCCGAGACCGACACCACGGACGCGGGCACGTTGTCGCCGGCCAGCATGGGCACGGCCGGCCAGGACAAGCTGGAGCCGCTGCTGCGCCAGCACGCCGAGAAGCTGGGCGCGCAGCTCCGCTTCGACACGGAGCTGGTGTCGTTCACCCAGGACGAGGACGGGGTGACGGCCGAGGTCCGCGACCACGACGGCTGGACCAGCCAGGTGCGGGCCGACTATCTCGTCGCCGCGGACGGCAATCGCAGCGCGGTGCGTGCGGCGCTGGGCATTGGCCGGCACGGCCCGGGCAGCCTCGGGCACAACGCCAGCATCATCTTCGACGCCGACCTCGGGGACCTGGCCGACCAGCAGCCGACGCTGCACGTGCTGCACAACGAGCACGTGAACGGCGTGTTCATCACTGTCGACGGCGCCTACCACCGGCACCTGCTCAGCGTCGGCTACGACCCGGCGGCCGGGCAGTCGGTGGATGACTTCACGCCGGAGCGCTGCACGGAGCTGATCCGGCTGGTCACCGAGCGGCCGGACCTCCAGCCCGACATCCGGGCCGTGCGGCCGTGGGAGATGGCGGCTCTGGTGGCGGACCGGTTCCGGGAGGGGCGCGTGCTGCTGGCCGGCGACGCGGCCAAGGTCACGCCGCCCAGCGGCGGCTTCGGCGGCAACACGGCGATCGGCGACGCCTACGACCTGGCGTGGAAACTGGCTGCGGTGCTCGACGACACGGCCGGGCCGGGACTGCTGGACACCTACGACGCCGAGCGGCGGCCGATCGCCGAGCGGGTGGTGGCCGAGGCGTTGCGGCTGGCGGCCAGCCGCGGACCCGGGGCCGACACCGACGACACCACCACCGAGCAGCAGCGCGCGGCCGAGCTCACGCTCGGGTTCCGCTACCGCTCTGACGCGGTCGTGACCGAGGACGAGGATCCGGCCGACGCCGAGGATCCGCACCGGCCGTCGGGCCGCCCCGGATTCCGGGCGCCGCACGTGTGGTTGCCGAGCGAGGGGGAGCGGCTGTCCACCGTGGACCTGTTCGGCGACGGTTTCGTTTTGCTGTGCGGGCCGAACGGGGGATTCTGGTCCGAGGTCGCCGCCGACGTCACCGCCCGGTTCGGCGTCGCGGTGCGCACCCGCACCGTCGGCGGCGAGGAGTTCCTTGCCCGGTACGGAATCGGCGCGTCGGGGGCGAGCCTGGTCCGGCCGGACGGCGTCGTCGCGTGGCGGGCGGTCGAACCGCCGGAGGAGCCGACGTGGGCGCTGCTGGGCGCGTTGGCCACCGTATTGGACCGCTAGATCCACCTGATAGGGGTAGCCCGGGCGGGGGATTCGGGGCAGCTGACGAGCAGCACGCAGCGGAAGCAGCGCATGCCGTCGGCACTGTCGATGATCAGGTCGCGGTGCGCGGTGTGGTCGCAGCGAGCGGCCAGAACGCCTTGTCCCACTTGGGTTATCTGCGCCAGAGGGAAGGCGTGCACCTGGTCGTCGTAGCGGCTGTGCCACCAGATGAACGGGCCGGTCATGGTGGCAAACGGTAGGAGCGGACGCCGACCTCGCCTCGCCATCGGGCGCATGTCACATCGCCATCGCCCGCACGGATCGCTAGCGTCGCGCAAGTGCAGCGCAATGAGCGCCTGGAAGCCATGCAGCAGGCCGCGTCGGCGGCCTTCGCCCCGCTCCGGTTGACCACCGAGGACTTCGACTTCGACGGTGGCATCCGGTACGCGACAGCGGGCGGCCTGCTGGTGGCCGACATCACCGGAAACCCGGGCGGCGTCTGGCGTCCGCAGCGGCTGATCACGTCGTCCGACCCCGAGCTGTACAAGTTCTCCCTGCACCTGAGCGGATCCTGCATGCTGGGCCAGGACGGCCGGCACACCGTGGTCAACCCCGGCGACCTCGTCGTGTACGACACCACCCGCCCGTACGGCCTGGTCTACGGCACCACCTACCGGACGGTTGTGGTCGGCGTGCCACGGGATCGGCTGGCCGGTCAGGCATCGGCGCTGCGGCAGGCGATCGCGCGGCCGACCGAGACCGACGCCGGCCTGCGCCGAGTGGTCGCCGGCATGCTCAACGGCCTGGCCGAGGATCTCGACGCCACCGTCGCCGAGGGCGGCACGCAGCTGGCCGACGCGCTGCTTTCACTGCTGGGAAAGGTTTTCACCGGCGACGCCCGGCTGACCGATCCGCGAACGTCCATGCGGGAGCGGGTGGTTGCCTACTGCGAGGCCAACCTGGGCGACCCGGACCTGTCGGTCGAGATGATCGCCCAGGTGCACGGCATTTCCCAGCGGTACCTGCACAAGCTGTTCGCCGGCAGCGGCACCACGATCGCCGCGCTGATCAGAACCCGCCGCCTGCAACGGATCCGCGACGATCTCGCCGACCCCGGGCAGGCGACCGTGCCGGTGGCGGCGATCGCCGCCCGCTGGGGCGTGCTCGATCCGACGCACGTGAGCCGGCTGTTCCGCGCGGTGTACGGAACCTCGCCGATCGGCTACCGCCGGCAGCTACTGGATCAGTTCCCGCGCTGAGTGGGCATCCAGGCCGCGGCCTGCACCCGGGCCAGCCCGCTGCGCACCGCGGCGGCGAAGCGCTGCGCCTGCTCGAAGGGCACGCCGGTGCAGCGCAGCTCCAGGTGCTCGGCCCGGATCGACAGCGCGCCGCCGGACATCGAGTTGCCGGCGGTGGCCACCGACACGACCTCGGTCAGCGGGATGTGCGAGCCCGCGGCCAGCACCCGGAAGTCGGTGACGACCAGCGTGCCGGTGGGGCCGGAGAGCACGGCGCGCACCTGCTCGGTCGGACCGAGCCGGTCGGTGAACTCGGCGGAAAGCTCGATGAGGTCGGCCATCGGCTCAGGATCCTGGCGACGGGTGGCCACCGTCACTAGCCCGTCGGTGTGAGGGCACCGGTCACGCAGCGTCAGACCTTGTAGCAAAACTTCAAGAGCCGTGCAGAAATAGTAAATAGAAGTTCGGTGTGGCCCGGGGTTAGCTGACATCGTGGCCGTTTCCCAGTCAACCCAGGTCGACAACCCTGCCCCGGCCGACCGGTCCCGGGAGGGCCTGTGGCTCGCGATCGCCGCCTACGGCATGTGGGGCCTGTTCCCGCTCTACTTCCCCATTCTGGAACCGGCCGGCGCGGTGGAGATCCTGGCCCACCGCATGGTCTGGTCGCTGGTCCTGCTGGTGGTCGTGCTGTTGGTGCGCCGGCGCTGGGCCTGGGTCGGCCAGCTGCTGCGGCAGCCGGCGCGGCTCGGCATGCTCGCGCTGGCGGCGGTGGCCATCGCCGTCAACTGGGGCACCTACATCTACGGCGTGAACGCCGGCGACGTGGTGGAGACCTCGCTCGGCTACTTCATCAACCCGCTGCTGACCATCGCCCTCGGCGTGGTGGTGCTGCGTGAGCGGCTGGGCCCCGCCCAGTGGGTCGCGGTCGGCATCGGCGTGGTCGCGGTCGGCGTGCTCACGGTCGGTTACGGCCGGCCGCCGTGGATCGCGCTCATCCTGGCTGTCGCGTTCGCGACCTACGGCTTCTTGAAGAAGCGGGTCAACCTGCCGGCCATCGAGGGCCTGGCGGCCGAGACGGCGGTCCTGTTCGTGCCGGCCACGGCGTACCTGGTGGTGATCGAGGTGATCGGCGTCGGCACGTTCCTCGGTCACGGCGCCGGCCATTCGCTGCTGCTGGTCGGCGCGGGCCTGATCACGGTGGTGCCGCTGCTGTGCTTCGGCGCGTCGGCGATCCGGCTGCCGCTGTCGACGCTGGGGCTGGTGCAGTACCTGGCTCCGGTTTTCCAGTTCCTGGTCGGCATCCTGATCGACCACGAGCAGATGAACGCCACCCGGTGGATCGGGTTCGGCCTGGTCTGGCTGGCCCTGGCGGTCCTCGTGGCGGACGCCGGCCGACGGTTGTACGATTCTGGTCGTACAAGTCGACCGGAAGGGTGAGCTGTGGAACTGGGACGGGTAGGCATCTGGGGGCACGACATCGCCGATGACGTGCCGAGGTCCCGCGAGGCCGCGGCCGAGCTGGACGAGCTGGGCTACGGCGCGATCTGGATCGGCGGCAGCCCGTCGGTGGCGCGGGCCGAGAACGTGCTCGCGGCGACCACGCGGCTCACCGTGGCCACCGGCATCCTCAACATCTGGCAGCACGAGGCCGCCGACGTGGCCGCGCAGTCCAAGGCGGCCAACGAGAAGTTCAACGGCCGCTTCCTGCTGGGTCTCGGCGCCAGCCACGCCCCACTGGTGAAGAACTACGCCAAGCCGTTTTCGGCCATGCGTGACTACCTGGCCGGGCTGAACGCGGCCGGCCACCCGAAGCAGGAACGCGTGCTCGCCGCCCTCGGGCCCAAGATGCTGGAGCTGTCGGCCCAGGAGGCCGCCGGCGCGCACCCCTACCTCGTCACGCCCGAGCACACCGCCCGGGCCCGCGAGATCCTCGGCACCGGCCCGCTGCTGGCGCCGGAGCTCAAGGCGGTGCTGACCACCGACGTGGCCAAGGGGCGCGAGATCGCCCGCGACCATCTCAAGCTGTACTTCCAGCTGCCGAACTACACGAACAGCCTGCGCACGCTCGGCTTCACCGACGCCGACTTCGCCGACGGCGGCAGCGACCGGATCGTGGACGCCACCGTGGCCATCGGCGACGAGAACGTCATCGGCGACCGGCTCCAGCAGCACCTCGACGGCGGCGCCGACCACGTGTGCATCCAGATCCTCAGCGACCCGCTGCCCGTCGCCGAGTGGCGGTCGCTCTCCGGGTTGGCTCAGGGTCTTTCTTGAGCCCTCGACCGCAGGTCACGGCCAGAATCGGGGTACGGCACGCGCGGGTGGATGCCCCGTTCGTGTCGACCCTGATCCTCGCCGCGGCACGCGGCGCATGAGCACAGCCGACACGGTTGGTGACCGCCGTCAAGGCCTCCCGTCAGCTGGAAGACGGCTAACACCGCGGCCGATGAACGTGCAGACTGGGAACGTTTTGCACCGTCGGCCCTAGGGGGACCATTGGAGCGGACGCTGGCCTGGGACGGAGCCGCCGTCGTGGCCGTGGACCAGTGCGCGCTGCCGCACGAGCGGACCGTGCTGCGCCTGACGACACCCGACGAGGTCATCGACGCCATCAAGCGGCTGGCCATTCGCGGCGCGCCCGCGATCGGCGTGGCCGGTGCGCTCGCGGTGGCGCTGTCGGCGCAGCTCAGCGACGGTGATGACCAGTCCGTACGGGAGGACGCCGAGCGCATCGCCAACGCGCGGCCGACCGCGGTCAACCTCAGCTGGGCCGTGCGCCGGGTGCTGACGAAACTCCCCGGCGGTGCGCGGGCCGTGCTGGACGAGGCGCTGGCCATGCTGGAGGAGGACGAGCGGACCAATCACGCGATGGCGGCCCGGGCCGCCGACGCCGTGCTCGGCCTGACCAGCCGTCGCCCGCTGCGGATCCTCACCCACTGCAACACCGGCGCGCTGGCCACCGTGGCCGTCGGCACCGCGCTGGGCGGCATCAAGGAACTGGCCGCGCGTGGCCTGGTCGAAGAGGTGCTGGCCGGCGAGACCCGGCCGCTGCTGCAGGGCGCGCGGCTGACGGCGTGGGAGCTGACCCAGGCCGGCATCCCGTTCCGGCTGTGCGTGGACTCCGCCGGCCCGGCCGCGATCGCCGCCGGCCTGGTGGACGTGGTGATGGTCGGCGCGGACCGGATCACCGCCAGCGGCGACGTGGCCAACAAGGTCGGCACCTACTCGCTGGCCGTGGCCGCGGCCCGTAGCGGCATCCCGTTCGTGGTGGTGGCACCAGAGTCCACTGTGGACGAGTCCATTTCGGACGGTTCGCAGATCGTCATCGAGCAGCGGCACGCCGACGAGGTGATCGCCTTCCACGGGCACCGGGTGGCGCTGCCAGACACGCCGGTGTTCAACCCCGCCTTCGACGTCACGCCCAACGACCTCGTGACGGCGATCGTCACCGAGGACCGGGTGTGGCCGCAGCGGCCGGCCGGGCAGCTGGCCGAGATCGCCCGCGGCCTCTACCAGCGCGGCTGGCTGGACGGCACCGCCGGCAACCTGTCGGTGCGTATCGGCTCCCAGGCGCTGATCACCGCCAGCGGCCGCAGCAAGGGCGAGCTGACCCCGGCCGACGTCGTGGTGGTGGAGGCCGAGACCGGGGAGCGGATCTCCGGCCCGAAGCCGTCCGCCGAGACGTCCATCCACGCCGCCATCTACAAGGCGTTCGCGGACTGCGGTGCGGTGGTGCACGCCCATCCGCCGTACGCGACGGCGGTGGCGGCCAAGGCGATGGCCGCCGGGGAGAACTCGGTCCGCTTCACCGATTTCGAGATCATCAAGGGCTTCGGCGTCGCCGACCCCAGCTCGCTGACCGTGCCGGTGTTCACCAACTGGTCGGACGTGCCGCGCATCGCCGCCGAGATCGGGGAGCAGGTCGACGGCTCAGTGCCGGTGCTGCTGATCGGCCACCACGGCGTCACCGCCTGGGGACCTACCCTGGAGATCGCCCGCAACCGGGTGGAGTGCATCGAGGCCCTCTGCCGGCTGCACCTGCTCACGAACTAGGAGAACTTCGATGACGTTGCTGCAGGTCATGGCCGACGGCGACCGCGACGAGGTGTTGCTGCGCACCACCGACCTCGCGACGATCACCGCCGAGCTGGCTCCGTTCAACATCACCCTCGAGCAGTGGGACACCGTCGAGCTGTCCGACACCGCCGGCCAGGACGAGGTGCTGGCGGCCTACCAGGCCGACGTGGAGAAGGTGTCCAAGGCCGGCGACTACCGGCTGGTCGACGTGGTCCGGATGAAGCCCTCGGACGACCCGGAGTGGCCGGCCAAGGCCAAGGGCGCGCGGGAGAAGTTCCTCAACGAGCACACCCACGACGAGGACGAGGTCCGCTTTTTCGTCGAGGGCAAGGGCTGCTTCTACCTGCACCTGGCCGGCAAGGTGTACGCCGTGGTGTGCGAGCGCGGCGACCTGATGTCGGTGCCGGCCGGCACCACGCACTGGTTCGACATGGGCTCGCAGCCGGAGTTCTGCGCGATCCGGTTCTTCCAGGAGGAGGACGGCTGGGTCGCGGGCTTCACCGGGGACGGCATCTCGTCCCGGATGCCGACCCTGGACGAGTTGGTGTGATCGTCACCGACATCGAGGGCACCACCAGCGCCATCGCCCATGTGCACGACGTGCTGTTCCCTTACTCGCGGTCGCGTGTGCGGGAGTGGGTACGCCGGCCTGAGGCGGCGGAGGTGGTGCGGGAGGTGGCCGAGGATCCGGACGAGGCGGCCCGGATCCTGGTCGGCTGGATCGACGCGGACGTCAAAGCCACGCCGCTGAAGACATTGCAGGGCTTGATCTGGGCCGAGGGCTACGCCTCCGGCGAGCTCACCGCGCACGTGTACGACGACGTGCCGCCGGTGCTGGCGCGGTGGTCGGCCGAGGGTGTGCCGGTGTACGTGTACTCGTCGGGATCCGAGCTGGCGCAACGGTTGTGGTTCCGGCACACCCAACACGGCGACCTGCTCGGCCACTTCTGCGGGCACTACGACACGGTGTCGGCCGGGCCGAAGCGGGAAGTCGCCTCGTACCAGGCGATCGCGAAGTCCATCGGCGTGGAGCCGGGGGAGCTGACGTTCCTGTCCGACGTGGCGGCGGAGCTGGACGCCGCTGCCGAGGCGGGCTGGCACACCATCGGCGTCTCCCGGCCCGAGGACGACTCCCCGGACGTGGGCCGGCATCCCAAGATCAGCAGCTTCGCGGAACTCGACATATAAGTGCCTGAGAGCGGGACTCGCGGGGTTTCCGCGAGTCCCGCTCTCAGGCAATTGAATTACCGGTTTCAGCTGATGGTGAAGGGGGTTGGGCCGGCGAGGACGGTGTAACCGTCGTTGTAGCAGTACCAGGCGGCCCAGGAACCCTTGCCCGGGTTGAAGGTCAGCGAGCCGCTGGCGTTGGGCGCGTACTGCCAGGTCGTCGCCGCCTGCTGGCCCGGCACCACGCCGACCGGGTAGATGCCGATCCAGTTCTTGGCGCTGACCGTGGCGGCCGGCGTCGAGTACTGGAAGGTGCCCGGTGCGCCGGCGGTCAGCGTGCTGCCGCCGGTCGGGGTGGCGAAGGCGTCGTTGAGCGGCGTGGCGTACCGGTCGTTGGCGGTGATCGCGGGCAGGCCCAGCGCCGCCTCGATGGTGCGTCCCGCGCTGTAGTGGTCGTAGCGGGTGTTGCTGACCCGGCCGGCCGCGACCGTGCCCTGCGAGCCGACGACGATCGTGGCGACCTGGTTGCCGGCGCCGGACTCGTTCTCGTCCCAGGTGACGACCAGCAGCGAGCGCTGCGTGGTCCACGCCGGCGAGTGCAGGATCGGGTCGAGGGTCTGCTTCAGCCAGCCGTCCTGGACCTTCAGGCTGGTGGCGCTGCCGTTGCCCGAGGCCTCGCCGTCGTAGTAGTCGTCGGCCGCCAGCCAGGAGAAAGCCGGCGTGGTCGAGGCGCTGGCCAGGTCGGTGGCGAGCTGGTTGGTGTCGAACAGATGGGCCTGGCACCGGGCCGAGTTGCCGCTCACGTCGGTGTAGTTGATGAACGGCGCGTCGTCCGGCTCGTAGTACTTGTCGTACTGCGTGGTGGTGTTGCAGGGAGTTCCCATGCCCTGCTCGTACGCCTTCCAGCTCTTGCCGGCGCTTTCGAGCTCGTCACCGAGATTCTTGTTGGGGTCGTTGATGTTCGGGAAGTAGGTGGCGCCGTTCGCGTACGTGTCGCCGCCGGCGATGGCCAGGTAGTTCTCGTCGCTGGGGTGGTAGACGGCGCGGTAGTTCGCCATCGTCGTGCCCTGCGCCATCAGGCTGCGCAGGTACGGCGTGTCCGCGGCGTCGCCCATGATCGCCGAGTAGTTCGTGTTCTCCATCATGACCGTGAACACGTGGTCGTAGCCGGGAACCTGGCTCGGCGGCGGGGTCAGCACCGGCTGGCGCACCGGGGTCGACAGCGTCAGCGAGAGATTGTCGGCGTAGCCGGATTCCCCGGTGCTGTTGAGGAACCACACCTGCACGAGGATCGACCGCGTGCCGGCCGGCACGGCGCCGGTGGTGTCGCGGGCCAGGAACTCCGTCTGGCCGCCGCGATCGGACTCGCTGACGGTCGGAAGCTGTGCCGTGGCCCCGAGTTGGTGCGCGGAGCCGTCCAGGAACTGCGCGGAGACCACGGCGTAGCCGGCATAGGTGGTCCAGCCGCCGAGCCAGCCGGACAGGTCGTAGGTGACGCCGCCGCCGTCGATCGCCGTCGCCGCGGAGGAAACGTCGACGGTCTGCGACATCGCGCTGTCACCCTGGTCGCCGGGGGCGAGGAAAGCCTTGCCCGGCGCGGGATTCACCGGATGTCCGAACGAACCCGCCGAGTAGCAGACGACATCCGGGCTGCCGGTGGCCACCGTCCAGCCGGGCATGGTCGTCGCCGCGTGCCAGTCGGTCGTGCAGTAGCCCGCCTCGGCGTCCCCGCCGACGATCAGGTTGCCGCTGCCGGTCGCCGCGACCGCCGGCGCGCCCGCGAGCACGATCGCCAAGCTGCCTAAGAGAATCCCCAGCCGTCTCATGTGCTGCCCCTTCACCGCGTTGTGGTGCAGTGCAGTGTCGGGAGCGACGTTGAACCCCCGGCGAAGGGCAGACTACCGGCAGACCATCGTGTCGCCAATCCTTCACCCGCGGTTCAGACTTGGCCACTGGGGCCAAGTCTGAACCGGACAGGTGTACAACGTGGACAGACGCGGTTGGCTACTCGAAGGTCTCGCCGGCGGCGGCCTTCTTGCGCAGCAGCTCCGGCGGGGTGAAGCGGTCGCCGTAGCGCTGGGCCAGTTCCTCGGCCCGGGCGATGAAACCGTTCAGGCCGCCCTCGTAGCCGTTGATGTACTGGAGCACACCACCGGTCCAGGCCGGGAAGCCGATGCCGAAGATGGAGCCGATGTTGGCGTCGGCGACGGCGGTGATCACGCCCTCCTCTACGCACTTCACCGTCTCGATGGCCTCCGCGAACAGCATCCGCTCCTTCATGTCCTGGAACGGAATATTGTCGCCATCGCGGATGATGCCCGGCCCACCTGCAAAGGCACTGCCGAAGTGCTCGGCCAGGCCGGACCAGAGGCCGGCGCGCTTGCCGTCGGCGTACTCGTAGAAGCCCTTGCCGTAGGCGCGGCCGCCGCGGTCGAACTCCACCACCATGCGGTCGATGACCTGCTCGGCCGGGTGCGAGACCCAGGTGCCGCCGGCCGCCTCGACCGCCTTGCGGGACTCGTCGCGGATCTTGCGCGGCAGGGTCAGCGTCAGCTCGTCCATCAGCGACAGCACCGGCGCCGGGTAGCCGGCCTGGGTGCTGGCCTGCTCGATAGACGCGGCCGGCAGGCCCTCGCCCAGCATGGCCACGCCCTCGTTGATGAACGTGCCGATGACGCGGCTGGTGAAGAAGCCGCGACTGTCGTTGACCACGATCGGCGTCTTCTTCAGCTGCAGCACCACGTCGAACGCCTTGGCCAGCGCCTCGTCGCTGGTGTTGGCGCCACGGATGATCTCCACCAGCGGCATCTTGTCCACCGGCGAGAAGAAGTGCAGGCCCACGAAGTCGGCCTGCCGCTTCACCCCCTCGGCCAGGCCGGTGATCGGCAGCGTCGAGGTGTTGGAGCACAGCAGCGCGTCCGGCTCGACCACGTTCTCGATCTCGGCGAACACCTGGTGCTTGAGCTCGGTGTTCTCGAACACCGCCTCGATCACCAGGTCGCAGCCGGCCAGGTCGGCGACGTCCGCGGTGGGCGTGATGCGGGCCAGGATCTCGTCCCGCTTCTCGGTGGTCAGCTTGCCCCGGCTCACGGCCTTGTCCAGCAGGCCGACCGAGTAGTTCCTGCCCTTCTCGGCCGCCTCGGCCGAGACGTCCTTGAGCACCACCTGCATGCCGGAGCGGGCCGCGGAGTAGGCGATGCCCGCGCCCATCATGCCGGCGCCCAGCACCGCGACCTTCTTGGCCGTGTACTGCGGCACGCCCTGCGGCCGGCTGCCGCCCTTGTTGATGCTCTGCAGGTCGAAGAAGAACGCCTTGATCATGTTCTTCGAGACCTGGCCGGCCGAGAGCTGGAGCATGTAGCGGGACTCGATGCGCAGCGCGTTCTCGAAGTCGACCTGGCTGCCCTCGACCGCGGCCGACAGGATCGCCTTCGGCGCCGGCATCGGCGCGCCCTTGAGCTGCTTGCGCAGGTTGGCCGGGAAGGCCGGCAGGTTGGCGGCGAACTTCGGCACCGACGGCGTGCCGCCGGGGATCTTGTAGCCCTTGACGTCCCAGGGCTGCACGGCCTCCGGGTTGTCCTTGATCCACTGCTTGGCCCGCGACACCATCTCCTCCGGCGTCGCCACGACCTCGTCGACGATGCCGGTCTCCTTGGCCGCGGCCGGGGCCAGCTGCTGGCCCTGCAGCAGCAGCTTCAGCAGCGCGTCGGCGATGCCGAGCATGCGGACCGTGCGCACCACGCCGCCGGCGCCGGGCAGCAGGCCCAGCGTCACCTCGGGGAAACCGAAGCGGGACTTGGGGTTGTCCAGCGCGACCCGGTGGTGGCAGGACAGCGCGATCTCCAGGCCGCCGCCCAGCGCCGAGCCGTTCAGCGCCGCCACGACCGGCCGGCCCAGCGTCTCCAGGCCCCGCAGCGCCGCCTTGGTGCTGGTCAGCGTGGCCATGAAGCGCTCGCCGTCGGCCGGCGTGACCTGGCGCAGGTCGTTCAGGTCGCCGCCGGCGAAGAACGTCTTCTTGGCCGAGGCCACCACCACGCCGGTGATGTCGTCACGCTCGCGGCGCAGCCGCTCCACGACCTGCGTGACCGCGTCCGTGAACTCCTGGTTCATGGTGTTCGCGGACTGGCCGGGCGCGTCCATCGTCAGCGTGACGATGCCGTCGGAGTCCTTGTCCCACTTGAAGTACTCGCTCATGACCTCGTCCCTCAGACGCGCTCGACGATGGTGGCGAGGCCCATGCCGCCGCCGATGCACAGGGTGACCATTCCGCGGCGCAGCTCCCGCCGCTCCAACTCGTCCACGATCGTGCCGAGGATCATCGCGCCGGTCGCGCCCAGCGGGTGGCCCAGGGCGATCGCGCCGCCGTTGACGTTGACCTTCTCCCACGGGATGTCCATGTCGCGCATGAAGCGCAGCACCACCGCGGCGAAGGCCTCGTTCATCTCGACCAGGTCGATGTCGTCGACCGTGAGGTTGGCCTTGGCCAGCGCCTTGCGGCAGGCCGGGGCCGGGCCGGTCAGCATGATCGTCGGGTCCGCGCCGCTGACCGCGGTGGCCACGATGCGGGCCCGCGGGGTGAGGCCGAACTCCTGGCCGATCTGCTCGCTGCCGATCGCCACCAGGGCCGCGCCGTCCACGATGCCCGAGGAGTTGCCGGGCGTGTGCACGTGGTTGATGCGCTCCACCCAGTGGTACTTCTGCAGCGCCACCGCGTCGAAGCCGCCCATCTCGCCGATCGTGGCGAAGGACGGCTTCAGCTCGCCGAGGCCCTCCATCGTCGACTGCGGGCGGATGAACTCGTCGCGGTCCAGCACCGTCAGGCCGTTGCGGTCGCGGACCGGCACCACCGAGCGGTCGAAGTAGCCGTTGCTCTGCGCCTTGGCCGCGCGGGCCTGCGACTCCAGCGCGTAGGCGTCCACGTCCTCGCGGGAGAAGCCCTCGATCGAGGCGATCAGGTCGGCCCCGATGCCCTGCGGCACGAAGCTCGTGTCGTAGGCCGTCTCCGGGTCCATCGCCCAGGCGCCGCCGTCCGAGCCCATCGGCACCCGGGACATCGCCTCCACGCCGCCGGCCAGGATCAGGTCGTCCCAGCCCGACCGCACCTTCTGCGCCGCGATGTTCACCGCCTCCAGGCCCGAGGCGCAGAACCGGTTCAGCTGCACGCCGGCCACCGTGTTCGGCAGGCCCGCGGCCAGCGCCGCCGTCTTGGCGATGTCGGCCCCCTGGTCGCCGACCGGGGTCACGCAGCCCAGCACCACGTCGTCGATGCGGGCCGGGTCGAGGTTCGGGTTGCGGGTGCGCAGCTCGTCGATCAGGCCGACGAGCAGGGATACGGGCTTGACCTCGTGCAGCGACCCGTTCTGCTTGCCCTTCCCCCGCGGGGTCCGGACCGCGTCGAACACAAAAGCTTCGGTGCTCATGGCTGTGGCGCCTCCTGACTCGGGCATCACGTCGAAGGTAGCGCCGCCCCAAGTAACAATCAATCCGGCCTGCATGTATCACATACCGCCCGGAATGTGAGTTGGGTCTCTCCCTGATCGGGTGTTGATCGCTACTGGTCAGTGTTGGTCGCTACCGGTCATTACTGGTCGGCGTTATCGTGGCTGCATGGCTTCTCCGACGCATGCCCCGGAGCCCGACCGGTTCGCCGACCGGGCCGTCGAGACGCGTTCAGAGTGGGCCGGTGACGAGGAAGCGGCGGCCAGGTTCGGCTCCCCGGCCGCGATCCGCGCCGCGCTGCTATCCGAGCATGCCGCCGAGTTCGACGCCGCCTACGCCGCGGCGCTCACCTCGGCGCGGCGGACGCTCAGCCTGGACGAGCTGCACCATGTCCTGCGGGTGTGGCGGCGGGTGGCGTGGCAGACCGACACGGATGCCGACGCCGTCAAGGCGATGATCGAGGCCCAGCGGACGCGAACTCCCCGCGAGGGCAGCGTCTCGTGGGACGACCTTAAGGCTGAACTGGGCATCTGACGGTTCCGTTCCATGTCCTACGAGCTCGACATCGACCCGAACGCGCGTGCCCAGATCAGGGCCCTGCCGCCGACCGCGCTGGGGCGCTGGCTGACGCGTTCAAGGTTCTTGCGCTGGTGCCCGAGCGAGGTGAGCCGCTGAACGCCGACAACCCGGATGGTGGCCTCTACCAGTTGGTCTTCGGCGGCGGTCCCGGCCTGGTCACCTACCTGCTGCTCGCCGACCAGCGGCGGGTCGACGTGCTGATCGTCAACTGGGTATCGGTTGCCCCATAGGGCCGCCGTCGGCTCGATCACGGACGCCACCGGATCCGCGTCGCTACCGTGGCCGGATGCGCACCCCGGACGACATTGTGGACTTCCTGGTGGCCTTCGCCTGCCGGCAGGCCTCCGAGGTGATCCCGGTGCCGGGCGGAGTGGCGGTGCGGCATCGGGACTTTCCCGTCTCGTACAACAACAATCGGATCCTGGTCCGAGAGACGGTGGAGCCGGCGGAGCTGCTGGCGGCGGCCGACGAGGTGATGCGGGACCTCGACTACCGGGTGATCGTGTTCCTTGACGACGAGGCGGGCCGGGCGTTCGAGGGATCGGCGTTGGCGGCCGGCTACCGGCCGCATCCGTTGGTGGCGATGCGGTTCGAGGGGGAGACGTCGCCGGCGCCGGCGGTCCCGGTGGAGTCGCTGGAGCTGCCGGTGATGGTCGAGATGCTGCGCAAGGAGTGGCGGGCCGACGAGCCGGAGCTGCCGGAGGACGAGGTGGGGCAGCTGGCCACGAGGGTGCGGGAGCGGCACAAGGGGGCCGACGAGGTGCACTTCCTGGCCGTCCGCCAGGACGGCGAACCGGTGTCGCGGGCGGATTTCTATCGGCGCCAGGCCATCGCGCAGATCGAGTACGTCACGACGCTGCCGGCGTATCGCGGCCGTGGCTATTCGACGGCGGTGATGCGGGAGGCGCTGCGGCGGGCCCGGGGCTGCGACACGGTGTTCCTGTTCGCGGACGGCGACGACTGGCCCCAGAACTGGTACGGCCGACTGGGATTCGCCCCGGTCGGCCGTTTCCACGAGTACGTGCGGGCGTGCGGCGGGTGGTGAGCTCCCCTCCGGCTCACCACCCGCTGGACCAGCGTGCCGACTCCACGAGGCGATGCCATGTGCGCCTGGGCATGGACGCGCCCTGGGCGCGAAACGGCCGGCCGGGGCGACCCCGGCCGGCCGTTTCGGGAGCCGGTTACTTGGCCCACGGCACCTGCGGCGAGGCGTAGAAGTTCACGCCCTGCGCCTTCCACCGCGGTCCCTGCGCGGCCAGCCGCGTCTTGAACGTGTTCCAGTCGTGCGAGGCCGCCTGCGACCAGCCCAGCTCGGCCAGCTCGGCCAGGCGCGGGAAGGCCATGTACTGGATGTCGGCCAGCCGGACGATGGTCTCCGTCCACAGTGGACCTTCGACGCCGTTCACCTGGGAGGAGTTCACGCCGGTCAGGTACTTGCCGGGATCCCAGCTGTAGGCGTCCTTGGCCTCGATCAGGCCAGCCCAGTCCTGGCCCAGCGGCGTCTGCTCGGTGTACTTCATGTCCAGGTAGGCCAGGTTGGCCGGGGACAGGATGAAGTGCGTGCCCTTCTTGGCCGCCGCCTGGACGCTGGCGTTGGTCGGCGTGGTGTCCCAGTACTGCCCGATAGTCGAGGGCAGCAGCGCCGCCTTGCTGATGTCGTGCCAGCCGATCGCGGTCTTGCCGTGGTTGGCCACGATCTGCTGCACCTTGGCGACAAACGTCTTGTAGTCGGCGTCGCTGGTGGACTTCGACTCGTCGCCGCCGATGTGGATGTAGGGGCCGGGGGTCAGCGCCGCGAGCTCGCCGATCACGTCGTCCAGGAACTTGTAGGTGACGTCCTTGCCGACACAGAGCGTGCTGAAGCCCACGTCGGTGCCGGTGTAGAGCGGCGGGGCGACGCCGTTGCAGTTCAGCTCCGCGTATGAGGCCAGGGCCGCGTTGGTGTGGCCCGGCATGTCGACCTCGGGGATGATCGTGATGTACCGGCTGGCCGCATAGGCCACGATGTCCTTGTACTGGGCCTGCGTGTAGTAGCCGCCCGCGCCCCCGCCGACCTCGGTGCTGCCGCCGTAGGTGGCCAGCTTCGGCCAGCTGTTGATCTGCAGCCGCCAACCCTGGTCGTCGGTCAGGTGCAGGTGCAGGGTGTTGACCTTGTAGCGGGCGATCTCGTCGATGTAGGTCTTGACCGTGTCCACGCCGAAGAAGTGGCGGGCCACGTCCAGCATCGCGCCGCGGTAGGCGAAGCGCGGGTGGTCGGTGATCTTGCCGCCCTGGATCGTCCACGGGCCCGGCTGCGTGGTGTTGGCGTCGATGCTCGCCGGCAGCAGCTGCCGCAGCGTCTGCACGCCCTCGAACAGGCCCGCCGGCTTGTTCGCCGTCAGCACCACCGAGCCGGCGTTCACCGTCAGCTGGTAGCCCTCGTCGCCGAGGGAAGCGTCCGGTGCGATCAGCAGCTGGATCGGGTCCACCGCGTGCGCCACGAACGACTTGTCCACCGGCAGTGCGAAGCCGGTCGCCGGCCGCAGCACGCCGGCCAGGTAGTCGCCAACTGACGCCGCCTGGCCGCTGGCCGCGATTCGCGCCCCGCTGGCCAGCGTGAACGTCGAGCTCGCTTGGGTGGCCGACGCCGGGGCCGGCACCACACTGGCGTACGGCACCGCCTTCGGCTTCACCGGCGCCGCCTCGGCGGACGCCGCCGCGGACCCGAGCATGGTGAGGGCGGCGGCCGCAACGACCAGCCGCCGGGGGATTGTTGACATGACTGGGTGTCCTCCCGAGCCGGGGACCGGGACATGGCGGCGGAAACCCATTGGATACAGCCCCGGGCGGACTGTCAAGGTATAGACCACTTTGATGCCGCGCGTTCCGCGCGGGCTCGGCCCCCGGGGTAGCCGATGCCTCGCCCTCTTCAGGTTTGCGAAGCCCGATTTCCTCAGGCCCGAACCCGTAGCGTCGAGACGCCGCGCAGGATGAAGTGGTCGCGGTAGGGCGGGCGGTCGTCGACCAGCGTCAGGTCGGGCAGGGCGGCGAGGCCGGCCAGGGCGAGCTGGCCCTCCATGCCGGCCAGGGGAGCGCCGAGGCAGAAGTGGATGCCCTGGCCGAAGGACACGAGCCGGCCGGACTGGCGGGTGAGGTCGAGGCGGTCGGGGTCGGGGAACGCCTCGGGGTCGCGGTTGGCGGCGCCGAGGACCATGGAGACGATCTCGCCGGCGGCGACGTGGTGGCCGGCGACCTCGGTGTCGGCCAGGGCGATCCGGGAGACGAACTGCACGGGGGGGTCGTAGCGGAGCAGCTCATCAGTGGCGGCGGGGGCTTGGTCGGGGTGCTCGCGCAGGAACGCCAGCTGGGACGGGTTGCGCAGCAGGGCGAGGGCACCGTTGCCGATGAGGTTGACGGTGGTTTCGTGCCCGGCGACGAGCAGCAGGGCGAGGATGTCCAGCAGCTCCTGCTCGTCGAGCTTGTCGCCGTCCTGCTCGGCGGCGATCAGGCCGGTCAGCAGGTCGGTCAGCAGGTCGTCGGCGGGGTGGCCGCGGCGGGCGGCGATGAGTTCGCGGAAGTAGTTGTCGAACTCGAGCTTGGCCTGGTCCCGCCGGACCAGCTGCTCGGGCGTCTGCAGGAAGTCGGGGTCGATGCCCCGGGCCATCTCCTCGGACCAGCCGCTGAACCGGCGCTGGTCCTCGACCGGCACGCCGATCAGCTCGCTGATCACCATCACCGGCAGCGGATAGGCGAACGCGTCGATCAGGTCGAACTCACCGGCCCCGCGCAGCGGATCCAGCAGCTCGGAGACCCGCTGCTGGATCCGCGGCCGCAGCTCGCGGATGACCTTCGGGGTGAAGGCCCGGCTGACCAGGCCGCGCAACCGGGTGTGGTCGGGCGGGTTGAGGGTGAGGAACGACAGGTGGTCGATGCGGCCGTTCATGCCCTCGCCGTGCCCGAGTTTCTGGTCCCGCAGCGCCGCCTCGCAGTCGGCGTGGCGGGTCAGCGTCCACATGCCCAGCGGGCTGTGGTGCACCGGATCGGTCTCGCGCTGCCGCCGGTAGACGGAGTACGGGTCGTCCCGGAAACCGGGCCGCAGGGGGTCGAAGCCGAACGGCGTCTGGTCAACGGTCAACGTCATGACACCACTGTGGCCCCGCTCCCACGCCGCGTCAACAGCGTGACGAGAAAAATCGACACGCTGTCGAAAATGACCCGGACGGTACGATCGCGTGGTGTCCGCACCCACCCGCCGTCGAGGCCCCAGCAAGGGGGACCGCAAGCAGGAAGCGCTGCTGGAGACGGCGGAGCGGCTGCTGGCGGTCAAGCCGCTGGCCGAGATCGGCATCGAGGAGCTGGCCCGGGGCGCCGGCATCTCCCGGTCGAGCTTCTACTTCTACTTCGAGTCCCGGCAGGCGATGCTGCTGGCGCTGCTGGCCCGGGTCTCCGACGACCTGGTCACGCAGGTCGTCGAGTGCTGGCTGGAGCCCCAGTCGGACATGCGCAAGACCGTGCGGCAGAGCATCGGGCTGGCGGTGAAGATGTGGCACGAGCACGGCGCGGTGCTGATGGCGGCGGACAGCCCGGACGCCCCGCCGGAGGCCAAGGAGTTCATGGCCGACATGACCGGCCGGCTGGTCGCGGCCACGGTGGACATGATCGAACGCGGTCGTGAGACGGGGGCGGCCCCGGCGGGACCGCCCTCCGCGCACGCGCTGGCCACCATGCTGGTGGGCATGACCGAGCACGTCATCTCGCACAACGCCGGCGCACTCGGCCAGGACGAGCTGGTGGACACGCTGACCGCGATCTGGCACCGCGCGGTCTTCGCGGCGGACTAGTCGGACGCGAGCTCGCCCTGAGCGGCGGCGAACTTGGCCCGCACGCGACCGACGTACCACCTGGTCCACACGGCCAGCAGCACGAACGCGGCGACCAGCATCACCGTCGACACGGTGACCATGACCTCGATCGGCAGGAGGAACACCAGCGGAACCCGCAGCAGTGCCTCGAGCACCAGCCCGGCGCCCCAGACCACGGACAGCGTGAAGAAGGTCCGGCGGAAGCCGGCGTTCTCCTGCCACTGCTGGCCGAACTCGGCCTCCCGGCCGGGCTGCATGCGCAGCGCCGCGAAGTAGATGAGCGGCTTGCCGAACAGGCAGCTGACCAGGAAGGCGACGCCGGCGACGAAGGTGCCGGCCGATTCCTTGACGAGCAGGAAGCGGGCGTCGCCGGTGGCGAAGGACAGCACCAGGCCGACAGTGAACACGCCGACCATGAACGCCGAGAACAGCTGGAACTTGCGGTCCTTCACCGCCACGAACAGCGTGCGCAGCAGCGCGATGACCGAACCGGTCAGCAGCGCCACGAAGTCGCTGGCCCCCAGCCAGTGCGCCACGAAGTAGGCCAGCGCGGGCACGCCGACGTCCACCAGCAGCGATCTGAGCATCGTTGCCACGCCGGGGGCATCGGTCTTCTCCGTCATCGCGTGAGTTCTCCGTCCGGAATCCAGGACCCGTGGAAGCCGGCCGGCACCCGACGGGGCAGCAACACCGCCGCGACCGGTTTGGCGGCCAGGTCGGTGGCGTCGTGCACGAGTAGTTGGGAGGCGACAGTCGGATCGGTGTTGGTGGCGATCGACAGCAGCCAGCCCTCATCCTCCCCGCTGGAGTCCTCGGCGGGAACGAACACCGCTTCGCCGGCGCGCCAGTTCTCGCCGAGTTCATGTCGGGCCACCACGCCGCGGTCGGTGTCGTACTTGACGATGGCGCTCTGGTCGACCGCGTACAGGTAGCGGTTGGGCAGCCCGACCCGCCGGTCGTCCACGGTCGGGAACTCGGCGGCGCCGTCGTCCAGCTCCTGCTCGGTGACCTTGCCGGTGGCCGGGTCGAGGATCCAGCGGTGCAGCTTGCTCACGGCCAGCGCGGCGGCCTGCTCGGCGCGCGGGGCCGTGCCGCCGATGTGGGACCAGCTGGCGAACCAGGCCTCGCGGCTGTAGCGGATGGCGTCCAGCACGACCCGGCCCTGCTCGTCCTCACGGGCGTTGCCCACGTGGAAGACGTAGCACGGCTCCACGTCGAACCACTGGACGATCGGATTGTCCTTGCCCATCAAGCCGATCCGTGACGTGTACTGGTCGCTCCACTGGTACGGCATGCCCCGTCCGACCAGGTCCAGGTCGAACACCACCGGCAGGTCCAGCCACACCACGTGGTTCCGGGTGATGGCGAAGTCGTGCATCATCGTCGGCCCCGGCACCTGCACCGGGAAGTTGGTGATCAGCTGGCCGTCGGCCGAGAGCCGGTGGTAGGTCAGGAACGGCGGCTGGAACCCGTAGTCGAACAGGTGCAGCTCACCGGTCTCCGGGTCCTCCTTGGGGTGCGCGGTCATGCCGGTGGTGAGCCGGCCGTCGAAGTCGCACGGGCCGAGCGTGTCCAGGTCGGGGCTCATCTCGTACGGGAAGCTGGTCTCCATCAGCGCGAAGATCCGGCCGCCGTGCTCGATCACCGACGTGTTGGCCGCGCCGGCGGCCAGGTCGCGGGTGCCGTCCGGGCGAAGGTAGGACGCGCCCTCCAACCGCCTGGTCTGCACCCAGCGGTTGCGGTACCACTCGGCGCGGCCCTGGTTCAGGCGAACGCCGTGGATCATGCCGTCGCCGGTGAACCAGTGGCCGCTGTCCTGGCCCGGCTTCGGGTTGGGGCCGTTGCGGAAGTAGCGGCCGGTCAGCTCGGTCGGGAGCGCGCCGGTGACCTGCAGGTCCAGCGCCTCGATCTCGTCGGGGACCGGCGCCAGGTGTCCGGCCAGGTAGCTCGGTGACTGTTCGCTCATATCCCAAAGGTGACACGTGGACAGTGACATGTCAATACTGACATGACGACGGTGGGAGGTGGATACGGGGCGTCAACGGGACCGCTCGATCCCGTCACCTCGTCAGGTTCGCTGACACCGCCGGGCCGGCCGGCTGGCAGAGTGTGGGGCCTCGTCGGTAGCCGAAGCGGAGGACGCCATGCCCGAGGCGAGCGAGTACGCGCGGGGGGTGCCGTGCTGGATCGACCTGTCCAGCACGGATGTCAATGCCAGCAAGGAGTTCTACACGGCGCTGTTCGGCTGGGAGTACTTCGTCGGACCGCCGGAGACCGGCCACTACACGCAGGCGCTGCTCGGCGGGCACAGCGTCGCCGGGCTGATGCAGCAGATGCCGGACCAGGGCGAGACGCCGGTCGCGTGGACCACCTACCTCAAGGCTGACGACGCCGCGGCCACCCACAAGGCCATCGTCGAGCACGGCGGGCGGGCCATGACCGAGGTGATCGACGTGATGGGCGAGGGCAAGATGGTCATCGCCGCCGATCCGACCGGCGGCGTGTTCGGCGTGTGGGAACCCGGCCGGCACATCGGCTCGCGGCTGGTCAACGAGCCCGGCACCTGGATCTGGAACGAGTTGTCCACGCCCGACGCCGCCCGGGCCCGGGCCTTCTACGCCGACGTGTTCGGGGTGGAGATCGCCGATCCCATGCCGGGCATGGACTACACCACGTTCCGGGTCGACGGACGGGACGTCGGCGGCATCTTCACCGTGCCGGACGCCCAGCCGGACTGGCGGGTGTACTTCGCCGTCGCCGACACAGACGCCACCGCGGCGATCGCCGACAGCAAAGACGCGGCGGTGGTCAGCGAGCCCAAGGACACGCCGTTCGGCCGGATGGCCGTCATTCAGGACCCGCAGGGCGCTGTCTTCGCCCTGATGTCCGGCCCGCAGAGCTGAGGCCTGCTCAACTTCACCGGCCAGGGCCATTCCTCTCGATCAAACGGGAGGAATGGCCCTTTTGTCTTGCTTCCCAGCGGGTTCCGCCCGATCGGGCACAACCGCCGTCGCCCGGGAAAACCCGGATGCTACGGGCCGGCGTCGCCAGCACGATCGACTTCGGCGCCGACCCGGCGCCGACGTGAGAGTCACGAGGAGGGCCAAGTCATGAAGAAGATCGCGGTTCGCCGGACCACCCCGGTCACGCTCACCAGCCCGGCGCAGGCGTACACGAACTGCGCCTGACCTGACGCGCCGGGTGCGCCACGGCGCACCCGGCGTTTCGCCGGCCACGAGGGGACCTGACCATGCCCGGACCGTCGCTGGACCTCTACGACCTCACCATCCTCCCCGAGCACGACGAGTTCCTGGTCGGCCGCC
Source organism: Kutzneria sp. CA-103260 (assembly GCF_018263855.1). Lineage (GTDB taxonomy): Bacteria > Actinomycetota > Actinomycetes > Mycobacteriales > Pseudonocardiaceae > Kutzneria. Next base: position 9,925,400 of record NZ_CP073318.1, read on the forward strand.
CGGAGACCGACGACTTCGTGGTGCTGCCGGCCGACGGCGTCGCCCTGCTCAGGCGTCTGCAGGACGGCGAGGAGCCGGCGGCCGCCGCCGACTGGTACCGGCTCACCTACGGCGAGTCGGTGGACATCGACGACTTCGTGGACACGTTGCGGGAACTGGGTTTCGTCCGCACCGGCGGCGAGACCGAGGCGGTCCGGGCCGAGGTTCCGCTGCGGCGGCTGGGGCGGTGGGCGTTCTCGCCCCTGGCCTGGATCCTGTACGCGGCGGTGGTGGCCGCCGCCGTGGCGTCCGTGGTGGCGCAGCCGCGGCTGCTGCCCCGGCCGGAGAGCGTGTTCTTCAGCGATTCCCTGGTCCTGGTGCAGGTCGTGCTCGCGATCGGCCAGCTGCCCGGCATCTTCCTGCACGAGTCGCTGCACGTGTTGGCCGGCCGCCGCCTTGGCCTGCCGACCAGGCTCGGTGTCGGCCGGCGACTGGTCTACTTCGTCTTCGAGACGACCCTGGTCGGTCTGCACGGCGTGCCCCGGCGACAGCGCTACCTGCCGTTTCTGGCCGGCATGGTCGGCGACCTGCTGTTCACGTCGGTGCTCACGCTGATCGCCGCCGCCGACAGCTCCTGGGTCGGCCGGCTCGCGCTGGCCCTGGCCTACAGCACACTGCTCCGGCTCGCCTGGCAGTTCTACCTGTTCCTGCGCACCGACCTGTACTTCGTCTTCGTCACCGCGCTGGAGTGCACCGACCTGCACGGCGCGACGAGAGCGTTGCTGCGCAACCGGTTCTCGCGCCTGCTGGGTCGGACCGCCGCGCCGGTGGACGAATCCCAGTGGACCGAGCGGGACCGCGCCACCGCCCGCTGGTACGCGCCGTTCATGCTGGCCGGCTATGTCTGCGTCATCGCGGTCACGCTATTCGGGGTGATCCCCGTGTTCACTGTCTTCGCCCAGCGGCTGATCGGCCGGATGGGGCACGGCCTGGTGATCGACGGCGCCTTCTGGGACGCCGCGGTCTCGCTGGCCCTGGTCCTGCTCCAGATCGGCCTGCTGATCACCGTCTCGATCAGGGACCGGCGGCGCCGCGCGCTCGTGCCGGCCTGAACTGGAGGTTGCCATGTCCCAGAACACAGTGCACGTCGACGGCCACCGGGCGCGGCGCGGGCCCTACACCGCGGCGGGCAACCTGATGCGCGCCATCGTGCCCGAGACCTTCGAGCGCGACCCGCGGCTGGTTCGCTCGCACGTGATCGAGATCCTGTCGGTGGCCCCGGAACTGGTCGACCTCATCGGCGCGGCCCCGGGCACGCTGACCTCGCTGGCCGTGCCCAAGGAGCGGACCCGGTTCTACAATCCGTTGCGCACCAGGCGAATCGCCAACGGGCTGGCCGAGTTCGTCAACGACTACACGAATCTGCGGGGCGGCGCGGAGCTGCGCTTCGGCGCCATGGCCGAGGCCGATCCCACGGACCAGGAGTTCCTGGAGATCCTGACCCGCCGGGCCTGCCCCGCGCTGACCGTGATGCTGGATCCGCCTTCGCAACGGCCGGCCACCGGCTCGCGCGGTCACGACGAGTTGGTCCGCGCCTACATCGACTCCGACGGAACCTCGTGCGACGCCAACGAATTGGCGGCCTATGAGCAGGCCGACCCCGAGCTGCGGGCCGCACTGCACGACGCCCGCGCCGACGAGCTCGATCGACGCGGCGAGCAGACGTTGCGGCTGGGGCCCATTCCGTACCACCGGGAACACGGCAGCGACCCGGCCGGCGCAGGGGCCGATGCCCTGATGGCAGCGGTCAACTACTGCCTGGACATGGGCTACTACCACGCCGTGCTGGACATGGCGATGCGTGGCCGGGCGCTCATCGACCCCGAAGCCCGGCCGGAGCTGTACTGGCAGATCAGCACCAAGGCGACCACGGCCCTGGCCCTGCTGGACCGGGTCGACGAGGCCGAGGCGATCTACGTCGAGCTGCGGGGCCTGCGTGCAGACTGGAAGGTGCACATGGCCTCCGCGTACGCGTTGGCCATGCTGTACACCAGGTTCCGCCCGCGCGAGCAGCGCGACCACGTGACGGCCAAGGCGCACATCAACACCTCCATCGCCATCGCCGAGATGATCGAGGACCCCGAGCTGCGGACGTTCAACAGCGTGTTCAACCGCAACGGGCTCGCCCTGGTCGAGATGCACCTGGGCAATCCCGAGGAGGCGCTACGCCTGCTCGTCGAGGGCGCCGACCGGCTCGACCGGGAACTGGCCCCGGACCGGCACCTGCTGCACCGGTCGGTGCTGCGGCACAACCGGGCCCAGGTCTACAACATGCTCGGCGACCTGGACGCGTCGCTGGCCGAGCTGGACTGGGTCATCAAGATCGACCCGAACTACGCCGAGTACTACATCGACCGGGCCGGGGTCCAGCACCGCCGCGGCCAGGATGAGGCCGCGCTCGCCGACTACAACCACGCGGCCAGCATCACGCCCCCGTTCGCCGAGCTGTACTACAACCGAGCCAACCTCTACTTTTCCATGGGTGACACGGCCGCGGCGATCGCCGACTTCGCCTACGCGCTGGAGCTGGAGCCCACTCAGCTGGAGGCCCGCATCAACCTGGCCACCACCCTGCTGGAGACGGGCGATCTGGACGGGGCCGCCCGGCAGGTCACTGACGGGCTGGGCCACCACCCGGACTGCGCGGACCTGCTGGCGGTGCGAGGCCTGCTCGCCGCGGAGGCCGGTGACGCCGACCGCGCACTTGCGGACTTCGACGCCGCGCTCCGGGTGGACCCCGCTCTGGTGACGGCGCTGGCCAACCGGGCGTTGCTGCGGTACGAGAACGGCGAACACCAGGCTGCCGTGGACGATCTCACTGCTGCGCTGGCTGCTGGCGAGGACCCGGATCTGTTGTACAACCGTGGGTTCGCCTATCAGGCCATGGGCGAAGACGGGTTGGCCGCCGCTGACTACACCCGGGCGCTGGAGCTGCCCGGCGCTGATCGGGAGGAACTGTCGGCCCGACTCGCGCTGTGCCGGCAGGAGGTCGCCTGAACTGCGGGGTGACGAACAGGTGATGGTCCACCGGTAGCACTGGGGTGTATGGCGATGTCGTGTCGTGAGAACGTGGCGAGGGCCTACCTGGCGGCGGCGGTGGAGCTGATCGGCGGCCCCGAGCCGGATCAGGCCCGGCACCTGTTGGGAGTGGCCAAGCATCTCGCCGAGTCGTGCGGCGCGGCCGAATTGGTTGCCATGGTAGTGAACGCGCAGCGGCGGTTGGGGGCGCGGTTGCCTCGGCCCCGGGCCGCGCTGTCCGCGCTGACCGGCCGGGAACGGGAGGTCGCGCAGGCCGCGGTCGAGGGGCTGACCAACGACGAGATCGCCCGGCGGTTGTTCCTCCGGCCCAAGACGGTCGAGGGCTACCTGACCTCGGTGTACCGCAAGCTGGGGGTGCGCCGCCGGCCTGCGCTCGTCGCCCTGGTGCTGGGTGATCCTGTTCAAGGCGAGTCCGGGCGGCGGCAGGTGGGGTCGGCCGGCGAGACGGGGCAGACCCCACCCGAGCTCTCACGCCGCGGCCGGCATGGTCTCGCCGGTCGGCGCCGGGGTGGTCGGCTTGCTGCCGCCACCACCGTTGTTGCCGCCGGTCCCGCCACTGCCGCTGTCGTGGCCGCCACCGCCGCCGAGCAGGTTGCTGAGCAGGTTGGACAGCGAGTCGAGCAGGCCGCTGACCAGGCCGGTCACCGAGTCGAGGATGCCGCTGCGGGGCTGCGGCGCGTACAGGGCGGTGGCGAGCTGGTCGCGCTGCTGCTCGGCGCGGGCGAGGTACATGGCGGCGTCGGGGCTCAGCGCGTCCCGCCCGCCGTGCGCGGCGGCCAGCACGGGGTTGAGCTCGGAGACGGCCGTCTTCAGCGCGGCGACGTCCTGGGCCTGCCAGGCCGCGGCGAGGCGGTCCCGGCCCTGCTGAACCTGTTGGGCCAGGGTGGGATTACTGGACTGGGCGGCGGCTGTGCTCACGCCTGCGACGCCGAGCACGGCGGCGACCAGGGTGGCGGCGATGATCCCGACTACGGTCTTGGGCATCGTTGACCTCTGGGGTGGGAGGCGATAATCGGACCGCCCCATGGTTGACCCGTGAAGCACTTTCCGCGCGGGCTAGATCACCCGATCGGGGAACTCCGCCTGGAACAGGCCCAGCAGAGGCGTTGCCTTGACGGCGGTTTCCTCGTACTCATCGTCCGGATCGGACAGTGCCACGACCGCGCCGCCGACGCCGTAGTCGACTTGGCCGGGCGTGACCACAGCGGTGCGGATCACCACGCTGAGGTCGACAGCGCCGTTGAGCGAGAAGTAGCCGACGGCCCCGGAGTACACGCCCCGCGCGCTGCCCTCCAGCCGGTCGATGATCTTCATGGTGCGGATCTTCGGCGCGCCGGTCATCGAGCCGGGCGGGAACGCCGCCCGTACGCAGTCCACCGGCGACGCGTCCGGCCGCAGCCGCGCGGTGATCGTCGACACCAGTTGGTGCACGGTCGCGTAGCTCTCCACGTCGAACAGCGACGTCACCCGGACGCTGCCGACCTCGGCCACCCGGGCCAGATCGTTGCGCACCAGGTCGACGATCATCAAGCTCTCCGACCGGTCCTTCTCGCTGGTGCGCAGTTCCTCCCTCAGCTCGGCATCCCGGCCAGGGGACTGCCCGCGTGGCCGGGTTCCCTTGATGGGCTTGGACTCCACCACGCCGTCGGCGTCGATGCGCAGGAACCGCTCCGGTGACGTGCTGAGCACGTGCAGGTCGCCGAACTTCAGCAGCGCGCCGAACGGGGCCGGGCTGGTCCGCCGCAGGAACCGGTAGGCCGGCCAGGGATCCACGTCGGCCTCGACGGTGATCCGGTTGGTGAGGTTGACCTCGTACGTCTCTCCCTCCACGATCGCCTGCTGGCAGGCGGTCACGGCGTCGAAGTACTGCCCCCGGTTGTGCCGCAACGAGATCGGGGCCGGCGCACACGCCTCGGCCGTTGGCATGTCCACACGGGACACCGCGTCCAGCAGTGACAGCTTCGCCGGATCCAGGGCCAGCACATAGGTTGTGTCCTCGGCGTGGTCGAACACCACCGCGTGGTCGGCGAACATCATCGCCGCGTCCGGGTAGGGCGACTCGTGCACGGCATCGCCGCCGCACTCGGACTTCAGCTCGTAGCCGAGATATCCGATCCACCCCAGGGTGAAGTCGAACGGCACGTCCGCGACCGCCCGCACCGTGCCGAGCTCGCCGGCCAGCCAGTCGAAGAAGGACCCGTCGGTGGCCGTGACGCGCCGCGAAGCCGAGCCCATGATGGAGAAGCGGTCGATCCCGTTGCTGTCCAACCAGAAGGCGTTCTCCGCGGGCCGGAACAGCTGGTCGAACACGACTTCCGGGTCGTGGCTGGTGGGCATTCGGCGCACGTGAACGGGAACCGGCTCGGCGGGCCTGGTGCTGGGTGCCAGCCCGGCTTCGGTCGAAGCATCACGGCCGGTCGTGATCACCGGCCGCGGCCGCGCCGGCGTCAGGTCGACGAAGTTGCGCAGCAGCTGGTGACCGTGCTCGGTGCGGATCGACTCCGGATGGAACTGCACGCCCCACAACGGTCTTGTCCGGTGCCGCAGCCCCATCAGCACACCGTCCGGCGTCCAGGCCATGGCCAGCAACTCTTCCGGCAGGTCGGTGACGGCCAGCGAGTGGTAGCGCACGGCCCGGAACGGCGACGGCAGCCCGGCGAACAGGCCGGTGCCGCCGTGCTCGACCGGCGAGGTCCGCCCGTGCCGGGGCTCGTCGGCCCGCCGGACCTTCGCGCCGTGCTGGTGGGCGATCGCCTGGTGGCCGAGGCAGACGCCGAGCAGCGGCCGGTCGCAGCGGTCGATGAGCTCGCGGGCCAGGCCCAGGTCGGTCTCGTGCTCCGGGGTGCCGGGCCCGGGGGAGACCACCACGTTGTCGAACTCGGCCAGCAGCCCCGGGGTCAGCGCCGGGTCGTCGTTGCGCAGCACGGCCGGCGCGCACCCGCTGACCTCGGCCAGGTAGTGGGCCAGGTTGTGGGTGAACGAGTCGTAGTTGTCGACCAGCAGCGTGCGCACGCGGCGACGGTAACCGACTGAACCGGTCCCGGGCACCGAATGTGCTGCGCCGAACGGTAGCCACGCCACGGCGGAACGACGGCTCACCACTTCGAGCGACGAATAGAAAACGCTGTGTCGACAACGGGAGCGCCGAAGACTGAATACCCCTCACCAATTCGGGTCTGGAGTATACAAGTCGACGGCCTCGGGAAGGGAGGCGTCGTGCTGCGCAAACCGGCCGCCGCGATCGGCGGTTTCTACGCCACCTCGCTCGACTCGGTCCGGTTCGCGTTCCGCCGCCCTTTCCAGACCCGCGAATTCCTGCGCCAGGCCTGGTTCATCGCCGGTGTCTGCCTGGCCCCGACGCTGCTGATGTCGATCCCGTTCTGCGTCATCACGGTGTTCCAGCTCAACCAGCTGCTGATCGAGCTCGGCGGTGCGGACCTGTCCGGCGCGGGCGCCGGCCTCGGCGTGGTGCGGGAGATCGCGCCGCTGGTCAGCGCCCTGGTGGTGGCCGGCTCGGGGGCCACGGCGATCTGCGCCGACCTGGGCGCGCGGCGGATCCGGGAGGAGATCGACGCGGTCCAGGCGCTGGGCCTGCACCCCGTGCACCGGCTGGTGGTGCCGCGGGTGTTGGCCGCGACGGTGGTCGCGCTGTGCCTCAACGGCATGGTCACCCTGGTCGGCCTGCTGGCCGGCTACGTCTTCTCGGTGTACGTCCAACACGCCAGCCCGGGGCTGTTCGCTGCCAACCTCACACTGCTCACCGGCCCGAAGGACTTCATCGTCAGCGAATTCAAGAGCGCGGTGTTCGGGCTGCTGGCCGGGCTGGTCGCGTGCCACCTCGGACTGACGGCCAAGGGCGGCCCGAAAGGCGTCGGCGACGCCGTCAACCAGACCGTCGTGTGCGGTTTCCTGTTGTTGTTCCTGGCCAACAGTCTGATCACCGCGTTGTTCCTGAGGAGCTGACGATGCTGGGTTCGATCGGCCGCCAACTGGAATTCCACGGCCGCGTGTACGCCACACTGCCGAACGCGCTGCGCCGGTACCGGCGGGAAGTGTTCCGGCTGCTGGCCGAGACCTCGCTGGGCACCGGCGGGCTGGCCGTGATCGGCGGCACCGCGGCCGTTGTGGCGTTCATGACAGCGGCGGTCGGTGTGGAGGTCGGCCTCCAGGGTTACGCCGCGTTGTCCGACATCGGCGGCGGTGCGCTGGCCGGGTTTCTCTCCTCCTACGCCAACACGCGGGAGGCCGCGCCGCTGGTCGCCGGCATCGCCCTGACCGCGACGGTCGGCGCCGGCTTCACCGCGCAGCTGGGGGCGATGCGAGTCAGCGAGGAGATCGACGCGCTGGAGGTGATGGCCATTCCGTCGCTGCCGTTCCTGGTCGGCACCCGCATCCTGGCCGGGCTGCTGGCCATCGTGCCGCTGTTCGCGCTGGCCGTGCTGACCTCGTTCACCGCGACCAAGCTGGTCGTCACCGTCGGCTTCGGCCAGCCCTCCGGCACCTACCAGCACTACTTCGACATCTTTCTCAATCCCACGGACCTGTTCTGGGCGTTCGCCAAGGCGCTGCTGATGTCGGTGGTGGTCATGTCAGTGCACTGCTATCACGGCTTCACCGCGCGCGGCGGCCCGGCCGGTGTCGGCATCGCGGTCGGCAAGGCCGTGCGGACGTCGCTGGTCGCGGTGCTGCTGGTGGACATGGCCGTCGACTTCAGCGTGTTCGGCAACGCCGCGACCGTGCACATCGCCGGATGAACCGGCACACCGCGCTGGGGGCCGCGTTCGTCGTCGCTGTGCTGGCGGCGTCGGCGCTGGTCGCCGCGCAGTTCGAGGGCGCGCTGGACCGGTTCGTGCCGGTTACCGTGCTGGCCAACCGGGCCGGGCTGCTGATGGACACCGGGGCCGAGGTGAAGGTTCTCGGCGTCACCGTCGGCACGGTCCGCACTGTCACGCCCACCGCCGACGGCGCGGAGCTCGGTGTCGGCCTCGATCCGGCGCTGGTGGACAAGGTGCCGGCGGACGTCACCGCCAATGTCGTGCCGCTGACCATCTTCGGGGCCAAGTACATCGAGTTGGTCCGGCCGGCCGGGCCCGCGTCGCCGATCAAGGCCGGCGCGGTGATCGCCAGCAGCCGGGTCGCGGTCGAGATCAACGAAACCTTCGAGCACCTGTTGGGGCAGTTGAACGCGATCGAGCCCAGTCGGTTCAACCTGGCGCTGACCGCTGTCGCGGACGCGTTGCGGGGCAACGGGGACAAGCTCGGGCTGCTGGCCGCGGACCTCGACGGCTACCTGGCCCAGCTGAACTCCAGCTTGCCGGCGTTGGGGGACGACCTGGCCAAGGCGCCGTCGGTACTCGACACGTATGCGGCGGTGGTGCCGGACGCGATTCGCATCGGCGACAACCTCGGCGTCACCAGCGACACCCTCGCCGCCGGGCAACTGGCCGGATTCCTGCTGTCCCTGACCAAGTTCGGCAACCAGGGGGCCGACTTCCTCGGCGGCGTCGACCAGCCGCTGACCGAGGCGCTGCGGATCAGCCGTCCCACCGCCGACCTGCTCGCCGGCTACGCGACCATGTTCCCCTGCCTGTTCCGTGGTCTCGACCTCAACCGGGAGCTGTTGAGCCGCAACCAGGACAGCGGCCTGCACGTGGACATCACGGTCGGCCCCGGCGCGCAGCCGTACCGGTATCCCCAGGACCTGCCGCAGATCCATCCGGGCACCGGGCCCAGCTGCCACGGAATGGCCGGGCCGCGGTGAAGTTCCTGGTGTTCTTACTGGTCAGCGTCGCCGCCGCGGCGCTGGTCGGCGTGACGCTGTCCGGCGGCGCGTCGAGCGGCCCGGCCGACGACTACCACGCGATCTTCGCCGACGCGTCCAATCTCGTGGCCGGCGACGAGGTCCGGGTGGCCGGCATCCGGGTCGGCACCGTCGGCGAACTGTCCATATCGGACGGAGACCGGGTGCTGGTCACCTTCTCGGCACAGCGGACGGTCGAGCTGACCACCGGCACGCACGCCGCCGTGAAGTACAAGAACCTGGTCGGCGACCGCTACCTGGAGCTCACCGCCGGCGATGGCCCCCGGATGTCGCCCGACGGCACGATTCCTGTCGGGCAGACCATGCCGGCCCTCGACCTGGACGCGTTGTTCAACGGCTTCAAGCCGTTGCTGGCGGCGCTGTCCCCGGACCAGGTCAACCGGGTCTCCGGCGAACTGGTCACCGTGTTACAGGGTGAGGGCGGCACCATCGACGATTTGCTGGCCGCGCTGGCGTCGGTGACGTCCGCACTGGCCGACCGGGACCGGGTGATCGGCGACCTCATCACCAACCTGGACGCCGCGCTGGGCAAGGTGAACACCGGCGAGCTGGGGCAGCTGATCACGCAGTTGCAGCAGCTGGTGAGCGGTCTGGACGCCGACCGGGACCAAATCGGCGACGCCGTCACGCACATCGATGCCTTGACCGGCAAGACCGCCGCGCTGCTCAACATCGTCCGGCCGCCGCTGCACGACGACATCGGCCGCCTCGGCCAGCTGGCGAACACCTTGAACGCCAACAAGGACAGCATCATCGCCGCGCTGGCCGAGCTGCCCGACGCCTATCAGCGGCTGAGTCGCGGCGCGGCCTGGGGCGGCTACTTCAACGTCTATCTGTGTGGCCTGGGCATCAAGCTGACGGATCCGATCGCACTGCGCAGCGGCATCGCCCGCTGCCGGCCGACGAAGTGAGGGCGGCATGACGAAGACCTTCGCCGAACGAGATCCGGTCAAGCTGGGCGTGATCGGCACCGTTGTGCTGGTTACCGTGGTGGTCGGCGCGTTCATGGCGCCGCGGGTCATCGGCGGCCGGCAGTTCACCGCCGAGTTCGCCGAGGTGGGCGGCCTGACCGGCGGTGACCCGGTGGTGGTGTCCGGGCTCAAGGTGGGGTCCGTCGACGGCGTCGACCTCGACGGCGACCGGGTCGATGTCACGTTCTCCCTGACCGACAACAACGTCCGGCTCGGCGGCGACACCAGCGCGGCGATCAAGGCCGAGACGGCGTTGGGGCGCAAGGAACTCGCGTTGACCCCGGCCGGGTCGGGCGATCTGCGACGGATCCCGCTCAGCCGAACCACCGTTCCCTACGACGTCACCGAAGCGCTGTCGGACGTCACCTCGAATGTGTCCCAAGTAGACACCGGCAAGGTGGCCAGCGCACTGGACACCTTGTCCGACACGTTCAAGGACACGCCGCCGCAGGTGAAGGCAGTATTGGACGGGCTGAGCCGGCTGTCCGAGACCGTCAGCTCACGGGACGCCACGCTGCGGGATCTGTTGGTGCACGCGGACAATGTCAGCGGCGTGCTGGCCCAGCGCGACGACCAGCTGGTCAAGATCCTGGCCCAGGGCTCATCGCTGCTGGCCTCGCTGAACCAGCGCGGGGCGGCGATCCGGTCCCTGCTGACCAATTCCGTCGCGGTGTCGGACCAACTCAGCGGGTTGGTCGCGGACAACAAGGCCCAGCTGGATCCGTCCCTGAAGCAGCTCGACGACCTGTTGACCGTGCTGCGACAGCACCGGGCCCAGCTGGGCCAGGTGCTCGACCGGACCGGGCCACTGGTGCGGGAGATCGGCGAGGCCGTCGGCTCCGGGCCGTTCGTGGACACCCAGGTCGGCAACCTGGTGCCCACCAACCTGGTGCCGCTGCTGCCGGAACTGCTGGCCAGGGGAGGAAAGTGAACCTGCACCGGCTGACCGTGGCCGCGGTCGTGGTGGCCCTGTTGGCCTCGACGGCGTACGTCGTGCTGAACCCGGGCGGGCAGCGGACCGCGACCCTGGAGTTCACGCGGGCGGTCAACCTGCATCCCGGCGACGACGTGCGGGTGCTCGGCGTGCGGATCGGCGAGGTCACTTCGGTGCGGCCCGATGGCGATCAGGTCGCCGTCGGCATCGGCTACGACCGGCCGGTGCCGGCCAGTGCCAAGGCAGTCATCGTCACGCCCAGCGTGATCAGCGGTCGCTTCGTGCAGCTCACGCCGGCGTACACCGGCGGGGCGCAGCTGGCTGACGGCGCGGTGGTGCCGAAGGACCGGACCGCGGTGCCGGTGGAGTGGGACGAGCTGAAGGACCAGCTGACCAGGCTGTCCACCGCGCTGGCGCAGAACGGTTCCCTGCCCAACGCGATCGACACCGCGGCCGCCAACCTGCGGGGCAACGGCGGCTCGATCCGGAAGACGATCACCGAGCTCGCCAGGGCCGCGAGCACGCTGGCCGCCGGCAGCAAGGACCTTTTCGGCACCATCACCAACCTCCAGGTCCTAGTCACCGCGCTGAACGGCGCCGACGCCCAGGTCCGCGAGTTCAGCGCGCAGCTGACGGCCATCGCCAAGCTGGTCGACGACAACAAATCCCAGCTGGCGGCGGCCCTACAGGCCCTGGACCGGGCCACCGCCGACGTCGCGGACTTCGTGGCCCACCACGGGGACCGGCTCGGCGCGACCGTCGGGCAGCTGGCCGACGTGACCAAGATCCTCGCCGACGACCGGGCCCAGCTGGCCGAGATCCTGCACCAGGCCCCGACCACGCTCGCCGACACGCTGGCCATGTTCGACCCGGCCACGAACAGCATCCAGGCCCGGCTGACCATCAACAACACCCAGGATCTCGCCGGGTTCACGTGCGTCACGCTGTTCTCTCTCGGTGGCACGCCCGATCAGTGCCGTCAGACACTGGATCCGTTGCTGCGCCTGCTGAACATGAACACCGTGCCGGTGGCGTTGAACCCACCGAACCTGCCCACGCTGTTGCTTGGCGGTGGCCGATGAGAATCCTGCTGGCGCTGGCCGCTGTGGTGGGTTTGACGGCGTGTGCACGCGACACGTACTCCGTGCAGGCTGAGTTCACCAACGTCGCCAACCTGGTGCCGAACTCCGAGGTCAAGGTCGACGACGTCACCGTCGGCCGGGTCAGCGACGTGCGCCTGGACGGCTGGCACGCCCGGCTGACCCTGGAACTGGGCGACGGCGTGCGACTGCCGGCCAACGCCATCGCCAAGATCGGCCAGAAAAGCCTGCTGGGGGCCGAGTACGTCGAGCTGGACCGGCCGTCCGACCCGCAGGGACAGCTGCACGGCGGCGACCTGATCCCGCTGGGCCGGACCGATCGCTACCCGGAGACCGAGGAGCTGCTGGCCGGATTGTCGTTGTGGCTCAACGGCGGCGGCCTGGAGAACCTGCGGACGATCTACACCGAGGTCGACAAGGCCCTGGGCGGCCGGGAACAGGTGACCCGCGACCTGCTGGACAAGCTGCGCACCTTCACGACCTCGGTCGACCAACAGAAGGCCGCCATCGTCGCGACCATCGACGCCCTGGACAACCTGAGCAAACCCCTGGCCACGCAACGGGATCAGCTCGCCCAGGCGCTCGATCACGTCACCCCCGGCGTCACGTTGCTCAACCAACAGCGGACCACCTTGACGTCGGCTCTGACCGCGCTGACGTCGTTCTCCGATGCCGCCACCAAAGTCATCGACCACACCCAGGACGATCTCGACGGCAACCTGCGTGATCTCCAACCGATCCTGGCCAATCTCGTCGCCGCCGGTGACTCGTTGCCCCGCTCGTTCGACGTCGCCGGCACCCTGCTGTTTCCGTTGTCCACGTTCAACAACAGCTTTCGCGGCGACTTCGTCAACGTGTACGCCTCGGTCGACCTCTCGTTGCAGGCCGTCAATCCGCTGCTGGCCCCGCTGGGCGGCCGCTGATGTTCAGCCGCCTGGTCCGCATCCAGCTCGCCGCCTTCTCGGCGCTGACGGTGTTCGCCGTGTCGGTGATCGCCGTCGACTATCTCGGCCTGACCGGCGGCAAGTACACCGTCACCGCCGACTTCGCCGATGCCTCGGGGTTGTACGCCGGCGCGGAGGTGACCTACCTGGGCGTGCAGGTCGGCAAGGTGACCTCGATGGATCTCGGCACCGACGGCGTGGCGGTCGGGCTGTCGCTGGACCAGCCCGTGCCGGCCGCGCTGCGGGCCGAGATCCACAGCACCTCGGCGATCGGCGAGCAGTACGTCGACCTGTCGCCGACCGGCTCTCTCACCGAGATGGCCGTGGACGGCACCACGATTCCCGCCGGCCGGACCAAGCCGATGACGCCGACCGACGCGCTGCTGTCCAGTGTGGACTCGTTGGCAAAGGCGGTGCCGACCGACCAGCTCCGGACCGTGCTGGCCGAGGTGACCACGGCGTTCCAGGGCTCGCACGACGATCTGGGGCAACTGCTGAACCAGGCTTCGCTGCTGGTGCACAACGTCGCGGTCGACATCGGACCGACCACCGGTCTGATCACCCAGCTCGGGCCGTTCCTCGACACCCAGCACGACCTCGACGGCCAGATCCGTTCGTACACCAGGGATCTGGCCTCGTTCACCGACCAGCTCCGGCTCAGCGACGACGACCTGCGCCGCCTGCTCGGCACCGTGCCCGGCTTCGACGACCAGGTGCTGAGCTTGCAGGATCGGCTCCGGCCGACGCTGCCCATGCTGCTGGGCAACATGATCGCCACCGGCCAGGTCGTCCGCACCTATCTGCCCGGCGTCGAGCAGTTCCTCTCCGACTATCCGGCGACCGTCGCCCTCATCCAGAACATGTTGCTGCGGCACAACGGGGACATCGCCGCCACGCTGCGGCTCAACATCAACGACCCGCCGCCGTGCACCACCGGGTTCCTGCCCAACCCGCAGCGGCGGGATCCCAGCGACACCAAGGACATCGCCGCGCCGAGCGACCTGTACTGCAAGGTCGGGCCGGCTGATCCACGGATCGTTCGAGGTGCGCGGAACACGCCGTGCCTGAACGCCCCTGGCCGACGGGGCGCGAGTCCCGAGCAATGCCAAGAAAAGGAGCCCGCATGGCAGAAGTTGTTCGTGAAGTGAGGCCGTGGCGGCGCCGGATCCTGCCGGCCGCCGCCATGGTGCTGGCGGCCGCACTCGTCGCCGTCGCGACCCTGTTGCTGCTCAAGCTGACCGACGCCAACGCCGACGAGGTCAACCGCGAGTCGGCGCTCCAGGTCGCCCGGCAGGTCGCCGTCGACCTCACCACCGTCAGCAAGGACACCGCGCAGGGCGATGTGAACCGGCTGCTGGACGTGGCCACCGGCTCGTTCAAGGACCAGTTCGCCCAACAGGCCGACGTGTTCCGCAAGGTCGTGCAGCAGGCCTCGGTGACCTCCAGGGGATCCGTGGCCGAGGCCGGCGTGAGCAGCGTCGACGGGGACACCGTCACCGTGCTGGCCGCCGTGTCCGCGACCGTGCAGAACGCCGATGCTCCCAGTGGGGAACAGCGCCAGTACCGGATGAAGATGCAGCTGCAACACGACGGGGACCGCTGGCTGGTCTCGGATCTGGAGTTCGTGCCGTGAGGTTCGTACAGCGCTTTCTTCTGGGGGTGGCCGCGGCGGCGGTTCTCGGCCTGTGCGCCGCGACCTTCCTTTTGTACCAACGGGTTGAGGCTGCGTCCGAAGTGGACTCGGCTCGGCAGTCGGCCGTCGACGCGGCACAGACCCGGTTGCCGCAGCTGCTGTCGTACGACTACCACACGTTGGACAAGGATCTGGCCGGCGCGCGGGCCGGCACCACCGGGGCGTTTCGCGATCAGTTCGCCGAGCTGAGCACCAAGGTTGTCGCCCCGGCCGCCCAGAAACAGCAGATCGTCACCAAGACCACCGTCGCCGGCACGTCCGTGGTCAGCGCCGAGCCGAATCGCGTGGTGCTGCTGGTGTTTCTCGACCAGGTCACGCAGACCGGGGCCGACCCGTCGTCCCGAGTGGACGGTGCCCGGGTGCGGGCCACCCTGCAGCGGCAGGACGGCCAGTGGCTGGTGTCCGAGCTGACTCCGGTGTGAGGAGACTCAGACCCGGGCGGTGATCTCCCCGAGCAGGTCGTTCGCCCCGGCGACCAGGGACTCCGGGGTGGCCGGCCGGACGATCAGCCACTGCTCGCCGCCCGCGCCGGGCTTGTGCTGGAACAGCCAGCGGCCCGACTCGAAGTCCATGTAAGTCATTGGATTCTCGCTGCGGCGGTGCCGGCCCATGCCGTCCCGGGCGGCCGCGTACAGCCGACCGCCGCCCAGCCGGGGCTCGGCCAGCAGCCGCTGCAACGCGCGCTCCTCGGGCGGGTCCTGGTCGGTGCCGGACTGCAGCCAGCTCTGCGGCTCGTCGTCGTAGCTCGACGCGGCCGGCTGGCCGGTGCCGACCCGGTTGGCCGCCGCCAGCGAGATGCTGATCGACTGGCCGCGCCCGGGCGGCGCCGGCGGCAGCAGGCCGACCGCCGCCTCTGCCAGCTTGTCCGGCGCGATCGGCCGCAGGTGCAGCGCGCGGTCGTCCAGCACGGCCAGCACCGCCGACCGGCCGTCGCTGGCCGCCACCGCGCCGACCGTGACCCGGTTGTGGTAGCCGACGCTGCCGTACAGCTGCAGCGGCGGCCGGGCCAGCAGGGCCATCGTCGCCACCAGGTCCGGGTGCGCGCTCATGCCGTTGGCCATGCCGATGCGGGCCAACTCGTCGTAGGCCCGCCGCTCCCAGGCCGGGTAGTCGGCCAGCGTCACGTCCGGGAGCGGCACGGCCAGCGTCGCGTGCTGCTCCTCGATGCCGTGCCGCTGGCGCACCGCTTCCCACGCGTCCTTCGAGACGCTCACCGGTGCCCTGAGCACTGCTTCAGCCCCCAATCACCCCACCCGGCGGCAATGTCGCCGGGAGGTCCCCCACGATCTCGTCTTCCTCGGTGACCAGGTAGGCGGCCGACTTGTGCTCGCCGTCCTCTTCCTTCTTGCCACCCCGGCCCTGGCCGCCGCCCATCATGCCGCTGTTCGCGCCGGCCGCACCCCGTGCGCCGGCCATGCCGGAGCCCATGCGGCCACCCTCCTCGCCTGCACCCATGCCCGCCGCCGCCCCGGCACCCGGCTTCGCCCCGGCACCCGCCGTGGACCCGGAACCCATGGCACCTCGGGCACTGCCGTAGCTTCCGGCACTGCCGCCGCCACTCCCGCCGTAGCTGCCCCCGCCACCGCCGCCGAAGCCACCGCCTCCGACCGGAAAGCCACCGCCGAACCCACCGCCGCCACTCCCGTCGCCGCCGCTACCCCCGCCTGGGTACGACCAGGAGCCGCCGCCTGTCGGGTAGCCGCCGCCACCGCCGGCACCCTGGAGGTTGGTGCTCGACGGGCCGGGAGGCGGCACGTACTGGCCGTTGCCGTCAGCGCCGATGCCGCCGGGGTTGTATTGCCCGCCGCCAGGGTTCGTGCCCGACTGGTAGGAGCCCCCGCCACCGCCGCCCGTGCCTCCGACGTTGTGGGAGGAGTAGCCCCCGCCGCCGCCGGTACCCGAACCGCTGTACCCGCCGGAGCCGTTGCCGACCGGCCCCACCTGGTTGCTGGACAGGCTGATGCTGTTGGCGTTCATCGTGTCGTTGTCGGTGAACCCGGGGAACGTCTGCACATTCGACGTGGTCGACTTGCCGTACGCCGAGTACGCCGCGGCATTGGCGTTGTTGATGCTGTTGTTCTTGTCGACCGCGTCATCGTGGTCGGTGTTCCACGGCACGTAGTCCCCGTACCAGGGCTGGTCCGGCACCGGCACAGTGTTGTTGATCTTACTCTGTGCCGTGGTGAATTGGCCGGCCTGGTTCGTCAGCGCGGTTGACGCTTGCTGCGACATCGTCTGGCCGTCGCCCATCCCCTTGACCAGCGGATCAAAGGCGCTCTGCATGCTGTCCGCGGCGGACCCGGTGTAGGTCGTCTTGATGTTGCCCAACGCCGTCTTGAAGGCTGTCTGCATCTCACCGTATTTCTGTGAGAGGCCTTGGAACCCTGTTGCGTTTTGGTGAATAGGCCCGTCGCCTTTGACGCCTTCGTGGAACTGCTGGTAAATCGTTCCCTGGCCGGCCCGGCAGAGCGGCGTGAACGTGTAGCCGTTTCCTTGTCCGTTTCCACTCATGGGATCACCTCGACGCCTTGATGTTGTCGAGCAACAGTGGTGTGAGCGCATCAGATACGGTGCACGGATTGTTGTAATACTGGGAGCTCTTGTCCGCCCACTGGACCGAAACCTCGACCGTCGCGTGGCTCGAGACAGCGGCGCTCGTTGAGCACTCGCCGTTAGGTGGGTTCTTTAGGCCTGTGTTGCGGGCAGTGTAGCCCTCGATGGGGGCAATGTTCTTGGCGTAGGGAAAATTGCCGTTACTGGCGATCATGGCGCTGGGTCCGAGGTTCGGGTAAACATTGATTGAGACAGTCGCCATGCCGCTGTCGGCCGGCAGAAGGTCGCACCCGGCGTAATCGGACTGGTTAACGGGGCTGGTGGTTCGCACCTGACCCATGTATGGCGCCAACTGTGCAGGCGTCAGACCGCCGCACAGATTCTGCTGGAGCTTGGTCGTGTCCAGTGGGTTCGAAACAGTGTCGGCGCTGCTCGTCGCGGTTGTTGTGGACGCACCCGTGGTCGGGCCGGCGGTCCCACCCGGATTGTTGTTGCAGCCGGCGAGGGCCAGAGCGGCGACGCCGCTGAGGATGGTCACGGTGAGCGTGGTCTTCGATCGCACGTGTCAGGCCCTCAATGTGTTGTCGTGTTCGGTCTGCTTGTACTGCTCCACCACAGCGTTGACCTTCTTGATCAGGTCGGCGAGCTCTTGCTGCTTGCCCTGATTCCACGTCGCGTGCTGCGTGACCATTTGGTTGGCCGAGTTGGCCCAGGCCGCACTGTAGTCGTCATGGCCAGGCGGGAAGACGACAAGCTCACGGTTGGCCTGCGCCTGCGCGATTTGCAGCTGGTCCAGCTGCGCCTGGAGGGCGTCGGTGAACTTCTTGGCATCGTCGATGTCGATGCTGTAGCCGCCGCCAACGTCGATCTGACCTGCCATCGTCCCCGTCCCCACCTAGCTTCCCCGTACCCGCCACTTAGGCTAGCCGACCGTGCACCGCGGCGCGGGTGAATCCCTCAGCAAGGCGACTCAAGCTCCACCTGCCGTGACGCTGGTGACTGTCCGTCATCGATGGGACTTCGACGCAGGTCGGGGGCGGGTGGTTCCGGGCAGGCACTAGGGCGAACGGGTGATCTGGGCCGCAGTGGCCAAGGAGCGGGCCCGGGTGAGCAGCAGGAAGGCCAGCACGGCAAAGACGGCGACGGCGGCCATGACGACGCCCATGGATACGGCGGAGCTGGCCAGCGGGGCGGCGACGCCGCCGATGAGGAACTGGGCGGTGCCGAGCAGGGCGGAGGCGTTGCCGGCTTTGTCGGGATGGTCGCTCATGGCCAGAGCGGTGGCGTTGGGGAAGACCATGCCGACGGAGGCGGCCAGCACGAACAGTGAGGGCAGCACGCCGGGCAGGCCGAGGCCAGTGAGCACGGAGAGTAGGAAGGCGACAGCGCTGAGTACGGTGCCGGCCAGTCCGGCGGCGAGCAGCCGGCGTGGGGAGAAGCGGCCCAGCAGCCAGCTGTTGACCTGGCTGGCGGCCATGATGGCCAGCGAGTTCACGCCGAACACCAGGCTGAACAGCGGCGCGGACAGGCCGTAGGTGTCCTGAAGCACGAACGAGGAGCCGGAGATGTACGCGAACAGGGCGGCGAAGGCGAGGGCGCAGGACAGGGCGTAGCCGACGAAAACTCGGTCGGCCAGCAGGGAGCCGATGGACAGGCGACCGCGGTGACGGCGTTCCCGGGGCAGCGACTCGGCCAGCGTCAGCGTGACCAGCACCAGAAGAAGCAGCCCGATCGCCGACAGCACCACAAATACCCCGCGCCAGGTGGTCCAGTGCAGCACGACCGCGCCCAGCGCCGGCGCGACGACCGGGCCGAGGCTGTTCACCAGCATCAGCAGGGAGAAGAACTTGGCCAGCTCGCGGCCCTCGAACAGGTCACGGGCGACGGCCCGGGCGATCACGATGCCGGCCGCGCCGCCCATGCCCTGCACCAGCCGCAGCACGGTCAGCGTCAGCGCGGACGGCGCGGCGACGCAGGCCACGGAGGCGACGAGGTAGATCACCAGCCCGACCAGCAGCGGTCCACGGCGGCCGAGCCGGTCGGAGAGCGGGCCGGCGATCAGCTGGCCCACGGCCAGACCGATGGTGCACGCGGTCAGCGTCAGTTGGATGTCCGACGGTGTCGCGGTCAGCTCCCGCGCCATCGCCGGAAAGGCCGGCAGGTACATGTCGATGGACAGGGGCGCGAACGCCGACAGACTGCCCAGCACCACCGCCAGCCCGGCAGTTCTCGCCCTGGTCACAACTGGCGAGGATACGTCGCCCGATTGGGGTAGCGTCCCGGTCATGATGGCCGTCACGCCGATGCTGCCCGCTCACGCGGACGCCGTGTTGGAGATCTACCAGCAGGGCATCGACACTGGCAACGCGACCTTCGAGACGGCCGCGCCGAGCTGGGCCGACTTCGACGCCGGCCACCTGCCGGGGCACCGTTTCGTCGCGCTCGACGGGGATCGGGTGCTGGGCTGGGTCGCCTGCTCGCCGACGTCCAGCCGGGCGGTGTACGCCGGGGTGGTGAGCGAGAGCGTGTACGTGCGTCCCGACGGCCGCGGCCGGGGTGTCGGGCGGGCGCTGCTGAACTGCATGATCGCCAGCACCGAGGCGGCCGGCATCTGGACGCTGCGGGCCGGCATCTTCCCGGAGAACACCGCCAGCCTCGGCCTGCACGAGAAGCTGGGCTTCCGGATCGTCGGCGTCACCGAGCGGATCGGCCGGTTCCGGGACGGCCGGTGGCGGGACGTGGTGCAGCTGGAGCGGCGCAGCGCGGTCGTCTGACTGTCCGATGTGGATTGTCGTGTCGAGGCCATGACATCTGTCGTGGTCGCCGTGCGGACGCCGGTGTCAGACTCGATGCCATGCGAGCCAGGGGAATCAACTACGACACCGGTTTCGAGCCGGGCGACGAGCTCAGCCGGCCGGTGTTCGACCTCGCCGACGTGCGGCGGGAGATGCGGGTCATCGCCGAGGAGCTGCACTGCACGACGGTCCGGATCAGCGGCGCGGACCCGGAGCGGATCGCCCAGGCGGCCGCGATCGCGGCCGAGTTCGGACTGGAGGTGTGGTTCGCGCCGTTCCCTTGCGACCTGACGTCGGAGGAGATGCTGCCGCTGTTCGTGGACTGCGCCACGAAGGCCGAGCAGGTGCGCCTGAACGGTGCCGAGGTCGTGCTGGTCCTCGGCTGCGAGGTCAGCCTGTTCGCCAAGGGTTTCCTGCCCGGTGACAACGTGTACGCCCGCCTGGACGGCGTCATGAACGGCAAGCCGGAGACGTACGCCGCCTTCGCCACCGCCCCGGAGAAGATCAAGGCCTTTCTGGCGCAGGCGGCCGCGGCCGTCCGGGAGCGGTTCGGCGGCAAGATCACTTACGCGTCCGGGTTGTGGGAGGACATCGACTGGACGCCGTTCGACATCGTGTCGGTCGACGGCTACCGGGACAAGGAGAACGCCGCCACCTTCCGCGACCAGCTCGCCACGCGGACGAAGTGGGGCAAGCCCCTCGCTATCACCGAGTTCGGCTGCTGCACGTACGCCGGGGCCGGCGACCGTGGCGGCGCGGGCTGGGCCATCGTCGACGACAAGGCCGATCCGCCCCGGCTCAACGGCGACTACGTGCGCGACGAGCAGGAGCAGGTGCGCTACCTGCGGGACCATCTGGCGATCTTCGAGGAAGTCGGTGTGGACACCGCGCTGTGGTTCACCTTCGCCTCCTACAACGCGCCGTACAACCCCGATCCCCGGTATGACCTGGACATGGCCGCCTACGGCGTGATGCGGGTGACCGAAGAGGGTCTGGTGCCCAAGGAAGTCTTCGCCGCGCTGGCCGAGGCCTACCGCCGCTGACGCTTCGGCCGCGGCCGAACTGTTGCGGCGCTAGGGTTTTCGCCATGGATCTGGAACTGCCCGTGCCGCAGCCCGTGCCGACCGTGGCCTGGCTGCGGGCCATGGTCGCCCGGTTCAGCTCCGGCCCCGACCACCGCCGCCGGCGGGCCCTCGCCGTGGCCGAACTCGCGAAGATCGACCCCGCCGAGCTACGCCGCCGAGCGGCCGAAACTTCTTGCACCGCAGCCGAAGTGCTGGCCCAAGCCATGGGCATCGACGCCGGCGAGGCCGTCGCCGACGTCGCCCGGGCGTACCACCCGCACACTGTCGCCGACGAGGCCGCCGACCGGGCTGTCGCTCGCCTGGTCGACGCCTTCGGCGGCGTCACCGATGAACTGACCGCCGCCCGGATCAGCCTGCTGGTGCAGAGTTGTGACGCCACTACTGCCTTGGTGGCCAAGGCCCGCAACCACGCCACGATCGACGAGACCCTCCGCGACGACCAGCCGCTGCGCACCACCCGCCGGGTTCGCGACGGCGAGGTGGTGTTGGTCAGTCTCGACGGCCACCCCTTCGGGGCCGGCACTCACGAATGCCCGGGACAGGCCCACGCCATCGCCCTAGCTGAGGGAATCCTGTTGCGCACCAAGGAGTAGCACGCGAAGTCCGTGTTCGAAGTGGCGGTCGGCATCGGGTAGCGGCTCGGTGGCCTGTTGCTCCTCGATGACGCAGCCGACGGTGTACCGGCTGACGGCCAGCACGGTGCCGAGAGTGTCCTCCTGGCTCAGGCCGTCGGCGATCATCATCTCGACCAGCCGCTGTAATGAAGTCGTGTCGCCGGCCCGGGGGACGGTGCCGGCATGCAGGCGAGCGCCGTCGCGGTGAGCCAGGAGCCCACGGCGGAAGGCGCGGGCGCGATCGGCCAGCCACTCTGGCCAGGCCTGGCCGGGGAGCGGATGCTCGACCGGGTCCATGGCCGCGGCGGCGATCTCAGCCGACAGGGCGTCGAGCAGGGCCCGTTTGTCGGCGAAATGCCAGTACAGCGTGGGCGCCTTGATGTCGAGGGCGTCCGCGAGCCGGCGCATGGACAGGCCGTCCAGGCCGACCTCGTCCAGCAGTCGCAGCGCGGTGGCCAGCACGGTGTCCCGATCCACGGTTGTCACCCTAACACTGTTCGGGTACCGTCTCTAACGGTGTTAGAGACTACGGATGTGGTGATTGTCGGGGCCGGGCCGGTCGGGGCGATGCTGGCGGCGGAGCTGCGCCTACAGGGGATCGGCGTGGTCGTGCTGGAACGGCTGACCCGGCCGGCCGGGCTGTCCAAGGCGAATGCCCTGCACGCCAGGACGATCCAGACCTTGGACCGAAGAGGCCTGCTGGCCCGGTTCCAGCCGGTGGCCGGGACCCGGCCGACGCGTGGCCGGGCCCAGTTCGGTGGGCTGGCCGTGCTGGACCGTGACGCTGTAGAGGTCGACGTGCCGATGATGCTGGGCGTCCCGCAGGCCGAGACCGAGCGGATCCTGCTGGACCACGCCATCGCCCTCGGCGCGGACATCAGACGGGGCGAAGAGGTGGTCGGGCTCGCCGAGGCAGTGGTGGAAACCGCTGCTGGGCAACGGATCGCCGCGAAGTTCGTGGTCGGCGCGGACGGCGGCCGGAGTACGGTTCGCAAGCTCGCCGGCATCGATTTCGCCGGCACCGACGCCACTGTCGCAGCGCTGCTCGGCGACGTGACGGTCGAGGACCCGGGGGCGATTCCCTTCGGTTGGCACCGCACGGACCGTGGCTGGGTCGTCGGCATGATCCGCCCCGACGGCGTCGGCCGCGTCTTCGCCTTCACCTTCGACGGCCCGCACGCGGACCGGGATGCCCCGCTCAGCCTGGGCGAACTTCAGTCCACAGTGGAGCGAATTCTCGGCCGGCCGGTACCGATGCGTGATCCCCGTTGGCTGTCCCGCTTCGGCGACGCCTGCCGGCAGGCGGTCAGCTACCGCAAGGGCCAGGTGCTGCTCGTCGGCGACGCCGCGCACGTGCACTTCCCGGCCGGCGGCCAAGGGCTCAACCTCGGCCTGCAGGACGCCGTCAACCTGGGCTGGAAGCTCGCCGCGACGATCAACGGCACCGCCGCCGACGGGCTGCTCGACACGTATCACGCTGAGCGGCACCCGGTCGGCGAACGCGTGCTCCGCAACGCCCGCGCCCAGGTCGTGCTGATGGACCCGGACCCGAGGTTCGACCCGCTGCGCGAGCTGTGCACGGAGTTGATGCTGCTGGACGAGACCAATCGGCACCTGGTCTCGATGCTGGCCGGGCTCGACGTGCACTACGAACCCGGGGAGCATCCGGCGATCGGCCACTATGCGCCGGCCTGGCCCGGGCTCGCCGAGCGGCTGAGGGGCGGACGGTGGGTCTACGTCGGCCCCGCGCCGCTCGACGGCGCCGAATGGCTGCCCGGGGAGGAGCAAATGCTGATCCGGCCGGACGGCTATGTGGCGTGGGCCGGGGATGCGGGAATGACCGAGGCGCTGCGGCGGTGGGTCACTTCTTTCCCAGCAACGACCCCACATCGCTGAGCAGCCCACCCACCACCGCTCCGACCACGTTCGGCGGTGGAGTCGTGGTGGTCGTGGTCGGTGGCGTGGTGGTTGTCGTAGTAGGAGGTGAAGTGGTCGTGGTGGGTGGCGTTGTGGTGGTTGTGGCAACCGGCGGCGCGGCAACGGCCGGGATTACGCTCACGCCACCGGAGTAAGCGGTGATCCACTGGAAGACGTCGGCCAGGTAGGCGCCGTCATGGTTGTAGCTGAGGATGGCGTTGACGAGGTCGCCGTTCAGGGCCAGGTCACGGCCGTCGGCGCACAGGTAGTCGGCGGCGGAAGCGGTGGCGTCCCAGACGTTCTGCGGGTCGGCGGTGCCGTCGTGGTTGGCGTCGACGCCCCACTTGGCCCAGGTGGACGGCAGGAACTGCATGGGCCCAACGGCATGGTCGCCGTCGGCCAGTTCGGGACCGAAGATCGGCTCGGTGACGGTGCCACGGGCATCGACCTGGCCGCTACGGGCGTGATTGGACTCGACTTTCCCGATGCCAGCGAGCACCTGCCAGCGCAGATGGCACCCCGGCACACGGCCGGCGGCCTGCTGGTAGGCGGCCAGCAGCACGGCGGGAATCCGGCTGTCGACGACGGTCGGGATCGGCTTGTACGGCACGACGTGATCGGGATAGACGACCTGCACGTCGGGACGCTTGTGTGGCGCGGTGGGCGAATGTGCCGGCGGCACAATGCGATCCGGCACGTTGGCAGCGGCCGGCTGGGCGGCGACCAGCGCGGCCGGCGGGGTCGTGCTGGCCGCACAGGTCACGGCCAGCACGCCGGCCAGCGCGACCAGACCGGTCGAGGCACGACGAGACAACGCAGGGCTCCAATCAGGGGGGCGGAGAGGACCGTGGCCCGGCGGGACGACGGGCCGGGCCACGGTGGGTCTTTCCGCGGAAACTCAGGAACGGTCGGGCAATCGCCTCAGAACAGGCGGCCGAACACCTGGGAGACCGACTGCACCGCGCCGAACACCGGCACGCCCAGCGGGTCGAAGGTCCAGATGTTGTTGAGACTGCTGGTGTCCGGCTGGTCGACCACGGTCACGCCGTCGGCCATCGCCGGCGCGGCCGCGCCGATCAGGGCGGCGGCGACCAGCGCGCCGGTGACGAGAGTCTTGCGCATGGGGGATTCCTTTCCTTCTCAGCCGCTGATGAGCTTCAGCAGGCCGTCGACGGGGGCGAGCACCTGAGTGGGCACGGGCACGGTCGGGCCGAGCACCGAGCCGACGTCCAGGCCGGGCAAGGCCCAGATGGGCAGGGTGTCGGCGCTCGCGACGCCGGCGCCGGCGGCGAGCAGGGCGGCGGACAGCAGCCCGACGGTGAGGACCTTCTTCACGGGTTTCCTTTCAGCAGACGGAATCGGTGGGCTTGGGATTGCCGAGGCCGAACAGCGGCCGCAGGGGCACGCCGACGTAGGTGCCGACGATGGCGGCGGCGCCCCACAGCCAGCCGTGCAGGCTGAACGAGGCCACGCCGGAGAAGTAGGCGCCGATGTTGCAGCCGCCGGCCATCCGCGCGCCGAAGCCCATCAGCACACCGCCGATGACCGCGCCGACCGCCATCTTCCACGGCACGGCCCGGTGCAGCACGAACGCGCCGGCCAGGGCGGAGGCGATCAGGGCCCCGAGCATGATGCCGAAGTCCATCACCGACACGCGGTCGGCGAGCACCGAGGCATGCAGGGCGGCGGCGTTCTTCGGGATCGTCCAATAGGGAGCGCTGGAGATGTCGATCCCTATCCAACCAAGGAACTTCGCACCCCACAAGGCGAACGCGGCGGTGATTCCCCACGGGCTGCCGGAGATGAACAGCGTCACGGCGTTGAGCACGGCCAGCAGGATCGCGCCCACCCACAGCGGCCACGCGCCGCGCAGCACCCGCGTCCAGCCCCGGGCCACGGGAGCTGGCTCGATCGGCGGTGGGTTGCGACGTCGTTGCAGCAGCAGGGAACCGGCCGCGATCGCGCCGATGATGAGGAACGAGAACAGCACGCCGCCGCCGTACCCCAGCGGCGTGCTGGCCAGTGACACGGTCGGGCCGAGCGACTGGAGGTAGCCGATCCAGGTCGCGGCGAAGGCGCTGCCGATCGACCCCAGGATGAATCCACCCAGGGTGTACAGGATCGCCGTCTGCCCGCTGCCGACCGCGAACAGCGTGCCGGACGCGCAGGAGCCGCCGATCTGCATGCCCACGCCGAAGATGAACGCCCCGAGCGCCACCCCGATGCTCGCCGGCAGCACGATTCCCTGCGGTGCGCCGGAAAGTCCGAAGCCGGACTGGAGGATCACCGCGAACAACAGCACCGCGACGGCCAGCATCAGCATGTGGGCCCGGATCGCCGCACCCTGGCCGACCGCGACGATCTGCCGCCAGGCCGAGGTGAAACCGAAGCGGGAGTGAAACAACACCAGGCCGAGCGCCAGCCCGACCACGTACAGCAGGGCCAGCTTCCAGCCCGCCGCGTGGTAGACGGCGAAGCCGAGGATGGCGGCCAGCGCGGTGCCGACGACGATCACACCGGATCTGGCCGACGGCGCTTCGACCGCCACCACGGGCAGTCTCTCGTTGGCGACAGACATCGTCCCTCCTAACGACTCGGGGCAGGGGAAGGGAAAAGGGGAGTGGAGAGCAGGTTCCAGCGATCGGTCACGACAGCGGTCCCGAGATCGGGACGATGGTGCCGTTGGGCACCCACTGGCCGGGGTAGGCCATCTCCATCCCGTCCATGGTGCTGTCCATGGGCATGGCGTCGACCTGTGCCGACGCGTACAGCCGCACGGCCGGCTCGGTCTGCTGGCCCTGGGCGGCGAGCCACTGGTCGAGGCCGCCGATGGTGCCGGTCTCGCCGGGGAAGGCGTTGGACAGCGCGACGGTGTAGGCCAGGGTCCGCGGATCACGGGGGTCGAAGTGCAGCGGAATGGCCGAGCTGACCACGGACTTCAGCAGCGGGGCGGTGAGCAGCCAGGGGGCGAGGTACACACCGTAGACGTAGGTCGGCTTCTGGGTCTGCTCGACGGCGACCTTGGCCAGTTCGGTGGCCGCGTCGGACCAGCCGGCCACCACGACCAGGGCGCTGTTGGGCTGTTCGGTGTCGGAGACCGGGATGCCGGCCTGCCGCACGACTTCCTCGGCGGCCTTGGCCCGGGCCGAGCCGTCGCCGACGACCGTGACGGCGGGGATCTTCCGGCCCTTCAAGTAGTCCACAAGCTTGTGGACAGAATCGGTGTCCTCTGTGGACAAGGAGTCGCTGGGGCACGAGGTGAGGGCGAGCCGGCTGCCGCCGATCAGACCGCCCAGCGCGGCGTTGGCGCACTCGGGGTCGACGGCACGAGCGGTGGCACCAGAGCCGGTGTCCACGGCCAGCGTGGAATCCTTGCCGTCACGAAAGACCTGCAAAGTGCTGCGGCCCGGTGGCAGGTCGATCTCCGCCCAGGTGCCGTTCATGCCGGGCCGGGCCACGGCTTTCACGCCGTTGACGGTCGCCGCGTCCGGCAGGTGGACGAGGTTGCGGCCAGGGCGTTGCGGGGCGACCAGAACCGGTGCACCGGAAGCATCACCGAGCAGCGGCACGCCCGGAGTGGGCAGGTCGGTCGGCCGGGGAATCGCGCCCAGCGCGGCCCACGCCACGTAGGCGATCACCACCAGCAGCGCGCCGACGGGGTAGAGCCGCGGCACGGGCAGGGCAAGAGTCAATACGGTGACGACTATCGGCAGCAGTGCCACCAAGAGCAGCGCCAGCCCGAAGCCGGTGTCGTAGAGCCGGCGGTCGAAGCCGATCCCGGACACGGCGATCTGCAGCACGCCGGCCAGCGCGAGCACGATGGCCAGCGTCAACGCCACCGGCTTGGGCCGCAGCCGACCGGCCGGCGCGGGCGGGATCAGCGTCAGCCCCAGCCAGGCGACCACGCCGACGGTGTAGCCGGTGTCGGCCAGGAACTCGATCCCCATGTGGCTCAGGGAGATCTCGGAGATCAGCACCACCAGCAGGCCGAAACCGAGGTACGTGGCCGGCGTGCGCCAGCGCAGCGTCGCCGGCACCGCGACGGCCAGCAGCAGCTGCCCGATGGCGAATGCCAGGTTGGTGTCCAGCCACAGCAGGGAAATCACGTCGGCCACAGCCGTGACGGCGGCCGCGATCCATGCGATGACAACGGTGCCGCGCGGCGTGGCGGCCACGGCCGGCCGCAACAACCCGATGCCGGCGACGGTCGCGCTGGCCAGCAGCAGCACGATCCTGAGCAGCAGCACGGCGGCCGGCACACCGGATGCCGGCAGGTCCGTGCCCATGTCGGTCATGTTCACAGGGGATCCCGCTTCACCTAGGGCGGGTGGCGCCGCGGTCGGGGCGGCGCCACCCGCGTCCGCTACTTCACGTCGGCGTCGGCCACGACAAACAGCTCGGAGTGCGGCTTGGCGTTGCCGAAGTCCCCGTGCGGCCAGGACTTCCGGTTGAAGTTGATGCCGACCTGCCCCGTGTACTCGTCACGGAACGAGGTGTCGACGGTCAGCTTGCCGTCCGGCCCGATGTCCACCATGTTGACCTTGTGGTCGCCGTCGATGCCGGACCGCGCCACGAAGTAGTCCGACACCGCGACCCGGTCGGGGTTGTCGGTCTCGTGGTAGTAGCCGTCCGCGCCGATCTGGAAGTTGTCGTACGTGCCCCAGTGCGGACCCTGGCCCGGCGTGCCCGGGTTGATCGCCGCCGCGCCGACCAGGGTCGGGCAGTCGGCGCCGCCGCCGTTCTGGGCCTTGGCGATGGTGTCGATGGTGCAGGTGTAGTTGTCACCGTCGGACAACAGCTTGCGGATGTCCAATGTGTACACACCGCCGACCGTGCCGGGGTCGTCGGCCGACAGCGTGCCCTTGGGCCGGCCGATCACCGCGTGGTACAGGTAGTGGTCGTCCGGGCTGACCTGCACCCAGCCGCCGTTGGTCCCGCCGCCGTTGGCCTCGGTCGCGTTGGGATTGAAGGCCTTGGTGGCGGTGCCGTCGTCGAACACCTCACGCCAGTGCGGCTGGGCCGCGGTGATGTCGGGCGTGTAGAAGATGGCGCCGCCCTGCATGGTCTGGGCGAACGCGCCCTTGTGCCCGGGCTGGTTGGTGACGGTGTTCTCCATCGCCGCCCGGCTCTCCGAGTGCAGCGGGTCGGCCGGGTTGGCCCGCGGGCCGTCCGGCAGGTAGCTGACCGCCCGTAGCTTCGGGTTGTTGCGGTCGGAGATGTCCCAGGTCCGGATGGTCGGCCGGCGCAGGTAGGGCGAGGGCTGCTTGACCGGGTCCAGGATGATGTTGCGTGGCTCGGCGTAGTCGCTGGTGATCATCGTGTTCAGGTCCTCGCGGGCCTGGATGCCGTGCGGGTTGGCGCAGGTCGGGCTGCCCAGCTGCGGCAGGTTGTCGCACAGCTTGGGGTCGTCGCCCTGCGGGGTGTCGGCCGGCGACTGGGACAGCACCTTGCCGTTCTGGTCGAAGTGGATCACCTCGCCCGGGCTGCCGGCGAAGCCGTTGCCGATCACCGTCGAGCCGTCGCCGTACACGTACGGGCCGGGCACCACCGGCCCGCCCATGTAGGTGCCGTAGGCGGTGCCGTCCTTGAGCGTCCAGTACGCGTCCGGCACCGAGCCGCCCAGCGTCTGGCTGGGCAGGCTGATGCCCTTGAGCTTGAGCTGGGGCAGCGAGGTCACGTCGAACGCGTAGGTGGCCGCGGCGAACAGCGCGCCGGCGTAGATGGTGTCGCCCTTGTGCCACACGTACTGCATGTGGTGCGGCTCGTTCTCCACCAGCGGGCCGACGGTGGCGGTGTTGACCACCTTGCCGTAGTCGGGCGAGCCCTTGGTGGCGTCGATGACCGCGAGGAAGTCCGGTCCTGGCAGGGCGTTGCGCACCTTGGTCAGGCCGCCGCCGAGCGTGCCCGGCAGGTTCTTGATGTCGGGCACCAGGGTGTCGGCGATGTTCTCGTCGCCGGCCCAGACCAGCAGCCATTCCTTGCGGGTGTTGGCCTTGGCCACGTACTGCGGCACCAGGTGGTTGGTCACCGAGTAGTCCTTGCCGTCCGAGCCGGTGACGTGCTCGGTGCTGACCTGGACGTCGGCGTAGGCGGATGTGCCCGCGGCCGGGAAGACGACGGCGGCCGCGGCGAGAACCGCCGCCGCGCCGGCCACCCTCGTCCGTCGTCGGCCGGGCGAATTCACTGACATGTGTTGTGTGCTCCCTATTCGTCACAGGAGAAAATGCGCGTGACTGTCCGACCGGACACCGGAGGCGGTGTTCGGGCAAGCGCTTTCAACGGCTCCCGACTATGTCGGAGTCCGAGGAATGTGAGATGGCCTCAGCGGCCGAGACAGAGGTCGCTCGCCTGCCGTTGCAGGTCGACATGCCGGCGAATGGTCAGATAGACCCCGCGCATCATGCGCAAGATGATGCTGCGTTCGGAGTAACTTGTCAATGAGTTCCCCAAGGGCGGGAAATGCCCCCGAATGGGTGAGAGCTATTGACGTGTCGGTGACAGACAAAAGGCCGCCGGTTAGCCGGCGGCCTTTTGTTAATGGATCGGGTCAGCCGAGGAAACGGCCGACCGCGACGAAGGTGGCCAGCAGTAGCAGAATTACGTTGGCGGGCAACGGTTGCCGCTCGTTTCGGGTGAGGTGGACTCGGATCGCGCCGACCTGCACGACGACCAGGCCGATGGCGGCGATCGGCGTCAGAATCGGGGCGATTCCGGTCAGTTGGGGCAGGATCAGACCCGCCGCGCCGAGCACCTCGACTGCGCCGATCGCCTTCACGCCGGCGTCCGAGCTGTCCTCCATCCAGTTGAAGTTGCCGGATGCCGCGAGTCGCTCGCGCGGCTGGGCCACCTTGATGCCGCCCGCGGCGAGGTAGACCAATGCGAGCAGAACTTGCGCGACCCACAGTGCGATGTTCACGGGACTCCCCAATCCTTACCCCTTGTGCGTAGCCTCATGGTCTGTCCGCATGGACGGCGCTGCAAAAGGCACACCGATGTATGTGTCCAGGAAAGGCGGCTCGACTATGACGCAGGTCACAGGCAAGGGCAACTGTCCGCCGCCGATCAAGGACGGCGGCGCGGTCCGCGAGGTGCTGGACCGGATCGGCGACAAGTGGAGCCTGCTGGTCGTCGGCACCCTGCGCGAGGGGCCGATGCGCTTCGGCGAGCTGGAGAAGGCGATCGCCGGCATCTCGCAGCGCATGCTCACGCTGACGTTGAAGCACCTCGTCGAGGACGGCCTGGTCTCCCGCACCGCCTATGCCGAGGTGCCGCCGCGCGTCGAGTACGAGGTGACCGAACTGGGAAAGACGTTGGTGCCGCTGGTGATCGCGCTCGCCGAGTGGGCGATGGCCAACCGCGAGCAGATCAACGCCAATCGCAACTCCTACAGGTAGCTTCGGATTCGGTCGCGGTGAGGCCTGCGCTGCAACGCTTCCGTGGCCGCGATGACCACTTCGGACAGTGGGTACGGCAGCTCCGCGTCCAGCTCCCGCCCGGCGGCCTCCGCGGCCTGCCACGCCTGCTCCATCTTGGGCAGCAGCTCCCGCGTTCGGGCGGTGAGGTCCACGATCCGTTGCCGCGCATCGGTTCCCGGCGACAGTGATACCAATCCTTGACGGTCCATCTGCGCGACTGTCTGGCTTGCCGCCGAGTGGGTGACCTCCACCGCCGCGGCCAGGTCGCGGATCGAGCTCGGGCCGAGCGCCGCCAGCGTGCGCAGGAACGGCGCGTAGCGCGGCCGGAACCCGGTCAGGCCCAGCTCCTCCTCGACGACCGCGACGTCGCCGTCCAGCAGCTCGATGAGGTGGCGCAGTCGTGTGCCCAATCCCGGTCCCGTCACCCGGTCAATATAACAGTGCTAATGTAACAGCGCTGTTGTAACTGAGCGAGGGGGAGACCCATGCGTGACCGCTACCCGGACATCGAGCCCTACGAGCACGGCCGGCTGGACGTCGGCGACGGCAACCTCATGTACTGGGAGACCTGCGGCAACCCGGACGGCAAGCCGGTGCTGTCGGTGCACGGCGGCCCCGGCAGCGGCTGCAGCCCCAACTCCCGCCGCTACTTCGATCCCGAGCGCTACCGAATAGTGCTGTTCGACCAACGCAACTGCGGCCGCAGCCTGCCCAACGCGAGCGACCCGGCCGTCGACCTGTCGGCCAACACCACCGACCACCTGATCGCCGACATGGAGCTGCTGCGCGAGCACCTCGGCATCGACCGCTGGATGCTGTTCGGCGGCTCCTGGGGGTGCGTGCTGAGCCTCGTCTACGCCGAGCGGCACCCGGACCGGGTGACCGAGCTGGTGCAGATGGGCCTGGCCACCGGCCGTCGCGACGACGTCGAACTGCTGACCCGCGGCCTCGGCGGCATGTTCCCGCAGGCGTACGAGAAGTTCGTGGCACTGCTGCCCGAGGACGAACGCGACAACACCGCGGCCGGCTACTCGAAGCTGCTCAACGACCCGGACTCCGCCGTGCGCGACCGGGCCACGCGCGCCTGGTGCGACTGGGAGGACGCGATGCTCCCGTACGCGCCGCCCCGCGCCATGTACGAGGAGGACGAGAAGTTCGCCTACGCCTTCGCCCGGCTGGTCACCCACTACTGGAGTCAGGACCACTTCATCGACCCGGACGAGGTGCTGGCCAACGCCGGCCGGCTCAGGGACATCCCGACCGTGTTCGTGCAGGGGGTGCTCGACCTGGGCAACCTCGTCGGCACACCGTGGCTGCTGGCCCAGGCCCTGCCGCAGGCCGAGCTGATCATGGTGCCGGACGAGGGCCACAGCCTCTCCGCCCCCGGCATGCGACATGCCCTGGTCACGGCCACCGACACGTTCGCGGAAAAAACTTCTGGCAGGGTGTCGAGCGGGCCGACCGCCGATCGACGCGTAGGTGAGAAGGCACCCTGACCTGAGGAGACAGCGATGCGCTTCATGGTGATCGTCAAGGCCAGCGCGGAGAGCGAAGCCGGCGTGCTGCCCACGCCCGAGGAGTTCGAGTGCATGGGCAAGTTCAACGAGGAGCTGGTGGACGCCGGCGTGCTGCTGGCCGCCGACGGCCTGCAGTCCAGCGCCAAGGGCGCCCGGATCTACTTCGACGGCGACAAGAAGACCGTGGTGGACGGGCCGTTCACCGAGACCAAGGAGCTGATCGCCGGCTTCTGGCTGGTCGAGATGAAGTCGCTGGAGGAGTGTGTCGAGCGGTTCCGGCGCTGCCCGTGCCCGACGCCCAACGGGCAGACCAACATCGAGATCCGGCGGGTCTTCGAGGCCGAGGACTTCGGCGAGAACTTCACGCCGGAGCGGCAGGCTGCGGTGGAGGAGCTGCGGGCCCGGGCGGCCGAGCAGCACCGCTGAGCAGGACAACCGCGGGCCGGGAAGATCACTCGATCTTCCCGGCCAGGACAAACATGCCCGCTCGGCGCGCGCGACGTAGATACTGTGGGCCGTGCCTACCGACACCCATCGCGCGATCGAGGCTGTCTGGCGGATCGAGTCGCCTCGGCTGGTCGCCGGGCTGACCAGGCTCGTCCGCGATGTCGGTGCGGCCGAGGAGCTGGCGCAGGACGCGCTGGTCGCGGCCCTGGAGCAGTGGCCGGCCGAGGGTGTGCCGAACAATCCCGGGGCGTGGCTGATGACCACGGCCAAGCGCCGGGCCATCGACCAGATCCGGCGCAACGAGACGTTCAAACGCAAGGTCGAGGAGGTCGGCCGGGATCTGGAGGAATCCACCCCGGACATCGGCGCGCTGGTCGCCGAGGACGACGGCATCGGCGACGACCTGCTGCGCCTGGTGTTCGTGGCCTGCCACCCGGTGCTGTCCACGGAGGCCCGCGCGGCGCTGACGCTGCGGCTGCTCGGCGGCCTGGCCACCGACGAGATCGCCCGGGCGTTCCTGGTGCCGGAACCGACTGTGGCGCAACGGATCGTGCGGGCCAAGAAGACTCTGGCCAAGGCCAAGGTGCCGTTCGAGGTGCCGCAGGGCGAGGAGTTGGCGGCCCGGCTCTCCTCGGTGCTGGAGGTCGTCTACCTGATCTTCAACGAGGGTTACTCGGCCACCGCCGGCGATGACTGGATGCGGCCGGCGCTGTGCGAGGACGCCTTGCGGCTGGGCCGGATCCTGGCCCGGCTGGCCCCGCGCGAGCCCGAGGTGCACGGCCTGGTCGCGCTGATGGAGATCCAGGCCTCCCGGGCCGCCGCCCGCACCGGCCCCGGTGGCGAGCCGATCCTGCTGGCCGACCAGAACCGGGCCCGCTGGGACCAACTGCTGATCCGCCGCGGGCTGGCCGCGCTGGAGCAGGCCGAGGCGCTGATCGACGACAAGCCCGGCCCGTACGTTTTGCAGGCCGCCATCGCCGCCTGTCACGCCCGGGCCCGGCGCTTCGACGACACCGACTGGGAACGGATCGCCTGGCTGTACGAGCATCTGGCCGAGGCGATGCCGTCCCCGGTGGTCGAGCTGAACCGCGCGGTGGCGCTGTCCATGGCTTTCGGGCCGGAGACCGGGCTGGCCCTGCTGGACCAGCTGATGGCCTTCCCGGCCATGCAGAACTACCACCTGCTGCCCAGCGTGCGCGGCGACTTCCTGGTGAAACTGGGCCGGCACGCCGAGGCGCGGGCGGAGTTCGAGCGGGCGGCGTCGCTGACCCGCAACGAACGCGAGCGGACCCTGTTGCTGAACCGCGCCGCCGCCTGCGGCTAACGCCCCCTTCCGGGCATCAGCCGGCGACGCGGTCCTGGGCGATGACGCGGCTGGCCTTGATCCGCACCAGGATGTTGCCGGGACCGGAGCCGTAGTCGACGAACTGGGCGGCCTGCTCCGGCGGCAGGTAGCGCTCGGAGATCAGGATGGCACAGCGGCGCAGCTCGGCCGGGTCCTCGGAGATCTCGGCAGTGCCCTCGACCGAGACGAAGGCGTACGGCGGCTGGTCGTCGTCGACCACCAGCGTCACCCGGGGATTGGCCCGCATCGCCTTGCCCTTGACGCTGTCGCCGCCGGTGAACAGCACGACGTCCTCGCCGTCGAGGGCGTACCAGACCGGCACGGCGTGCGGCTGGCCCGAGGCCCGCACGGTCACCAGGATGGCCGTGCGGGACCCTTCGCTGAGGAATTCCCGCTGGCGGGCGGCACTCATCGACTCAGGCATCGTCACCAAGCTCCTTCGGCAGGCCGAGGTCGTCGAACATGCGGGCGTCGAACACGTGGATCTGCGTCACCAGGCCGTCGACCATGCGGAAGACGTCCAGTTTGAACGGTCGGAAGCCGACCTCCCCGGGCCGGCGCAGATAGCTGGCGGCGGCCGGGGTGCGGTTGACCGAGGTCGGCAGCAGCCGCCAGTCGCCCATGCCCTCGGGCCCGAAGGCGATGTCGAACAGCGGCCGCATCGACTCGACGCCCTGGTAGCGCAGGGGCTCCGGTGGCATGTGCACGCGGATGTCCTCACGCACCAGCCGCACGAAATGGTCCACGTCGGCGTGGTGGTGGGCCTCGATCATGTCGGCCAGCAGGGCCTGCTCGTCGCCGCTGGGTTTGGCCGGCGTCCACTGCGTGCCGCGCAGCGTCGTCCGGGCCCGCTGCAACGCGCTGTTCGCCGCCGGCACCGTGAGGTCGAGCAGCCGCGCGGTCTCGGCCGCCGACCAGTCGAGCACGTCACGCAGCAACAGCACCGCCCGCTGCCGCGGCGGCAGCAGCTGGATCGCGGCCAGGAACGCCAGCTCGATGCTCTCCCGCTCGACCACGACCTGGTCCGGCGACAGCTCGTCGAGCAGCGTGTCGGGATAGGGCTGGAGGTAGGGGGCCCGGCGCTTGCGGCTGCGGATGGCGTCCAGGCAGGCGTTGGTGGCGATCTTGTACAGCCAGGCCCGCAGACCGTCGTCGCGCACCTCGGCGCGGGCCCGCCAGGCCCGCAGGAACGTCTCCTGCACCAGGTCGTCGGCGTCCTCGAAGGAGCCGAGCAGCCGGTAGCAGTGCACGTGGAGCTCGCGGCGATGGCGTGCCGTCAGCTCACTGAAGGTGTCCCGGTCCACTGTCGAGGCAGCTTGCCACGGTTCGAGTAGGGCTGTCATGTGAGCTGTAACGACGGCCGGGGGCCGAACTCATCGGTCCCACTCCCACTCGATCCGATAGGCCCCGGCCGGTTGGTCCAGCCACACCGCGCGGACCGTGTTGCGGCCGTCGGCGGTGAGCTCCATCGACGTCGTTGCGCCGCCCTGTGTCGGTTCAGAAGTGGCCCGAAAGTAGCGCGGAACCGCTTCCGAGCGAAAGGACACCTCCAGCACGTACTGCCGGATCGGGGCCGCGAATCGTCGTTCGCACATCACCGACCGGTTGCCGCCGGGAACAAAATCCAGCCCGTATTCGACAACGGTTCGCTCACCCTTGCGCAGGTTCTGGTCGAACCAGAGTTCGGCGGCCAGCAGATGCTGGTCCTCGTCGACGCCGACCCGGCCCAGCCGCACCCCGGCCATCGGCACCACCGTCGGCAGCTGCCCGCCCCGGGTGTCGTCGCGGTAGACGGTGATCATGTGCTTGGCCCGCTCGGTGACCGCCTCCAGCACCGCGATCACCCGGCAGTAGGTCTCCGCGCCGGTGGCGTCCATGTCGTAGCGCTCGTGGTAGCTGAGCACCCGGCGATGCTCGGCCGGCCGCTGGACCTGCGACATCAGGTCCTCGACGGCCTGGCCGAAGTGGCCCCAGAGCTGGCCGGAGGGCACCGGCCGGGCGTTGCCGCGGCCGCGGCGCACCCGGTCGCCGAGCAGCTCCCGCAGCGATCCGTCGGGCACCCGCAGGATCTCCTCGAGCGCGGTCAGCGCCTCCAGTGACTCCGGGCGCTCGGGTCGGCTGCGCCCCCGGGACCAGTAGCTGAGCGTGGCCGTGCTCAGCGTGAATCCCCGCTCAGCGAGCCGGTGGACGATGCGGTCCAGGGTCAGTCCGCTGGCGGTGATCGCACCGTGCAGGGCGGGCGCGAAGTCGCGGCGTTGCGTCATCGCGCCCGATTATCGCGGACCAAAAGCGCGATTGCCAACCCTTCAATGGGCCCTTGACATCGCGGCGCGCGCGGCCGTGTACTGCGTCGGCAACAATTCCACGCCTCTCGTTAACACTTAATTTCCCTGCCTAGTGGAGAAGACGTGAAACATATTTCACGCGTGGCGATCCTGCTCGCCGCGCCCCTGGCGCTCGCCCTGCCCGCGCTCGCCGGCCCCGCCTCCGCCGCCGAGCCGCAGGTCGCGCTCACCGGCGACATCAGCCCGGCCGTCGGCGTCAGCCACCGCGTCGGCGACCTGCCGACCGGAAAACAGCTGAATGTGGCGGTGTCGCTCAAGCTGCGCGACACCGCCGGTCTGGACCGGTTCCTGGCCGACGTCGCCGACCCGCATTCGTCCAACTACGGCCACTACCTCACGCCGTCCCAGTTCGCCGACCGGTTCGGGCCCACGCGCCAGGCCTTCGACCAGGTAAGCGCCTACCTCCAGGCCAGGGGGCTGAAGGTCACCGGGATCAACGGCCAGGCCGTGGACGCCACCGGCACCGCGGCCCAGGTCACCGCCGCGTTCGCCACGCCGCTGGGCGTGTACGACCGTGGCGGCAGGCAGTTCTTCGCCAACGACCGGAATCCGGTGCTGCCGGCCAGCATCGCCGGTCTGGTGCAGGGCGTGTCCGGCCTGAACAGCTACACCGTCCAGCACCACCCCGTCCAGAACCACGCGGCCCAGCCGGCGGCCCCGTCCGGGCTCGGGCCGGCCGCGCTGCGGTCGATCTACGACACCAACGGCATCGGCGCCGACGGCACCGGCCAGACCGTGGCGCTGTGGGAGTTCGACGGCTACAAGCAGTCCGACATCTCCACCTACGACCAGCAGTTCGGCCTGAGCTCCTCGGCCCCGGCCACGGTCTCGGTGGACGGCGCCAACTACGACTCCAGCCCCGGCCAGGGCCAGCCCGAAGTCAGCCTGGACATCGAGATCGTGCAGGCGATGGCCCCCAAGGCCGCGACCCTGGTCTACGAGGCGCCCAACACCGACGCCGGCGAGCTCGACATGGCCAACCAGATCGTCAAGGAGAACAAGGCCCAGGTGGTCTCGATCTCCTGGGGCGAATGCGAGCAGGACAGCACCCCGTCCACGATGACCAGCGTCGACAACGCTTTCAAGCAGGGCGCTGCGCAGGGGCAGAGCTTCTTCGCCGCCTCCGGCGACAACGGCTCCAAGGACTGCACGCGCAGCAACTCCGGACCGAGCGTGGTCGCCGTCGACTTCCCGGCGTCTTCCCCGAACGTCACGGGAGTCGGCGGCACCACGCTCACCGTCGGCAGCAACAACTCCTACGGCTCCGAGACCGTGTGGAACAACTCCATCGGCTCGACCGGCGGCGGCGTGTCCACGGTGTTCGGCGCCCCGAGCTGGCAGACCGGCGTGAACGGCAAGCGGACCGTGCCCGACGTGGCCAGCGACGGCGACCCGAACACCGGCTACTCGGTCTACACCGGCGGGCAGTGGCAGGTCTACGGCGGAACCAGTTGCGCCGCACCGATGTGGGCCGGCTGGGCCGCGCTGTACAACCAGAAGGCCAAGGCCAAGCTGGGCGCCGGCAACCAGGCCATCTACGGCCTCAAGGGCAACACCTTCCATGACATCACCACTGGCAACAACGGCGACTTCAAGGCCGGCCCCGGCTACGACGAGACCACCGGTTGGGGATCGTACGACGGCACCAAGTTGTTCAACGCCCTCAACGGCTCCAGCACCGGCAACACCGTCACGGTGACCAACCCCGGCGACCAGACCACGGCCGTCAACGGCAGCGTGAACCTGCCGATCAAGGCCACTGACTCCTCGTCGTCGGCCAAGCTCAGCTACGCGGCCAGCGGCCTGCCGGCCGGGTTGTCGATCGATGCGGGCACCGGCGTCATCTCCGGCACCGCGACCACCCAGGGCGTCTCGAACGTGACCGTCACCGTCACCGACGACACGCAGGCGTCCGGCAACACCAGCTTCAAGTGGACGGTCGGCACCCCGCCCACCGGCACGGTGACCGTGACCAATCCCGGGAACCAGTGGGGATTCACGGGATACCCGCTGTTCCAGACCGTCCAGATCAGCGCGACGGCCAGTGACGGCGGCGCGCTGACCTTCTCCGCCACCGGTCTGCCGCCCGGCCTGAAGATCAGCGCGTCCGGTGCGATCACCGGCACGCCGACCACGGCCGGCACCTACTCGGTGACGGTGACCGCGGCCGAGGCCAACGGCACCTCGGGCAGCACCACGTTCACCTTCACCGTGTACGGCTTCTGATCCGCGAGACCCCCGCGCCGGGCCACCCCTGCATGGCCCGGCGCGGACCCTTGCCGTCACCGTCGTGTCACCGAAACAGCACGCGATCCACTGTTGTCCGGCGGCCTTGGCGGCGGTCATGATTCGGGAATGCAGGGATACGACGCGGTTGTCGTCGGCAGCGGCCACAACGCGCTGATCACCGCCGCCTACCTGGCCCGGGCCGGCTGGGGCGTGCTGGTGCTGGAGGGCAACGACCGCCCCGGTGGCCTGGTGCGCACCGACGAGCTGACGTTGCCCGGCTTCCGTCACGACAACTTCTCCGCGGCGCATCCGCTGTTCGTCGCCGGTCCGGCCTACGCGGACCTACGGGCCGAGCTGGACCTGGAGTACCTCAACACCCGGTATCCGACCGGTGTCTCGCTGCCCGGCGGCCGCAGCTCCGTGGTGTCGACCGACCTGGACGAGAACATCGTCGAGTTCAACCGGCTCTCGCCCGGTGACGGGGACTCGCTGGCCGAGTTGTTCCAGGAGTTCGGGCCGGCCATCGAGACCGTGTTCGCGCTGTGCTCGGCCGACCTCACCGCACCCAGTTCGGCCGTCGCGATCCAGAGCCTGATGCACACCTCGGACGGCGGCTTCTCCGACTTCGCGCACATGTTCACGTTGAGCGCGCGGGCCTTGCTGCAGCAGCGGTTCCGCTCACCCGAGCTGCACGCCATGCTCGCGCCGTGGGCGACGCACCTCGGCCGGGCCGTGGACGACGCCAACAGCGGCACCTGGACCGTGCTGGTGCTGGCCGCGATCACCATGGCCGGCATGCCGATTCCCCGTGGTGGCAGCGAGGAACTGGTCAAGGCGCTGGTCAAACTGATCGAGCGGCACGGCGGTCGCGTCCAGTGTGGACAGTGGGTGAAACAGGTTCTGGTCAAGGACGGGCACGCCGTCGGCGTGCGTACCGCCGACGACGAGGTCGTGCCCGTCCGGCGGGCCGTGGTCGCCTCCGTCAACCCGGACCAGCTGTACTTGAAGCTGCTGGACCACGGGCACGGCGTCACCCCGCCCGCGCTTCGCAAGCAGGCCAAGGACTATCGCTACGGACTCGGCGCGTTCCAGGTCCACCTGGCGTTGTCCGGGCCCGCGCGGTTCCACGACGAGCGGCTGATGCATGCCGGACAGCCGCATCTGACCGGCGGCCTGAACGCGATCTCCCGTGCAACCAACGAAGCCCTGCGTGGTTTGCTGCCGGTGGAGCCGACGATCTCCTGGGACACTCCGTCCACATTGGACCCTTCGCGCTGCCCGCCCGGCCGGGCCGTGGCCCGGCTGCAAATGCTCGAGGTGCCAACGGCTGTGTCCGGCGACGCCGCCGACCGGATCCCTGTCGGTTCAGACGGCTGGACCGAGGACGTCAAGAACGCCTTCGCCGACCGGGTGATCGACGAGGCCGCCAAGCACGTGCCGGGTCTGCACGACATCATCCTGGATCGGTACCTGATCAGCCCGCGCGAGCTGGCCGCGTTCAACCCCAACTGCGGGCCGGGCGATCCGTTCGGCGGCAGCCACGACCTGGCCCAGAGCTACCTGTTCAGCCCGCTGCCCGGCCAGCCCAGCCACCGCACCGTGGTGCCCAACCTCTACATGGTCGGCGCGGCCACCTGGCCCGGCCACGGCATCAGCGGCGGCTCCGGCTACATCGTGGCTCAGGAACTGATGGACTGAAACCCAGCCCAGCCGCTGATGGCGAAACCGTCGCCGTTCTCCTTGACCTCGACCGCCCCGTGTCCGGCGAAGTGCGCCGGCACGACGAGTTCACGCTCGTCCGCGGCCCGGCCCAGCACCCGGCGGCGGGTGGCCCGCGCCTGTCCCTGGTCCAGGCAGAACATGCTGTTGCACAACGGATCCGTGAGCTGGTACGGGCTGTGCACCATGTCGCCGACGAACACCGCCCGGTCGGTCCCGGACCGCAGCCGCAGCAGCGCCGAGCCCGGCGTGTGCCCGGGCGCGGCCTCCAGTTCGAGGTTCTCGTCGATGCGGAAGCTGGTGTCCCACAACGTGGCCAGGCCGGCGGCGAGGATCGGGGCCACACTGTCGTCGTGCACGGCCGAGCCGCGGAAGTGCTCCTCGTCGGCACGGGGGATGAGGTAGGCGGCGTTGGGGAAGGTCGGCGTCCACTCGCCGCCGAGGTTGTGGGTGTTCCAGCCGACGTGATCGGCGTGCACGTGGGTGTTGACCACG
Source organism: Kutzneria sp. CA-103260 (assembly GCF_018263855.1). Taxonomy (GTDB): domain Bacteria; phylum Actinomycetota; class Actinomycetes; order Mycobacteriales; family Pseudonocardiaceae; genus Kutzneria. Next base: position 9,966,417 of record NZ_CP073318.1, read on the forward strand.
ACGTCCACGTCGCCCGGATCCACGATGTCGGTCAGCCGCTCCAGGAAGTCCGTCTGCCAGCCGTTGAACAGCGGATTGGGGCGCACCCGGTCGTTTCCGACGCCGGTGTCGACCAGGATGGTGCGACCGGCGCTGCGCAGCACCCAGGTCTGCGCGGCGGCGATCATGACGCCGGTCGCCGGGTCGTGGTGGTCGGGGACGAGCCAGCCCGGCGCGGGGTCCGGTGTGCCCGGCACGAGCGTGTGCAGTGGTCCGAAGCCGCCGTGCCGCTCGACGACCCTGGTGATCTCGACGTCCCCCAGCTTGATGGTGTCCATGGCGTTCAGTCTTGCGCTCGCGGGTGAGCGTTCCAATGCTTGCAATGGTCGATCGCATGCTTGATACGCTCACCGTATGGACGTGGTGAGTGATGTGATCACCGTGCTGCGCACCGGGCGGCCGTCGTCCAGCCGCACCTCGGTGGACATCCGGTGGCAGCTGCCGTTCGACGCCTATGAGGGCGCCGGCTTTCACGTGCTGCTACGGGGAAACTGCTCGCTGCTCAGCGACTTCGGCGAGCCCGTGCGGCTCGGCGTAGGGGATGTGGTGCTGCTTCCGCACGGCAGCGCGCACTCGCTGGCCGGCGACGGCACCGAACTGCTCTGCGGCAAGTACCGGCTCGACCGGTCCCGGTCACATCCACTGCTCAGCGAGCTGCCCGAGATCATCCACCTGCCCGCGACCGTCGGCCGGCATCCGGAGCTGCGGGCGGCCATCGACCTGCTCGGCGGCGAGGTCGAGGCCGACCGCTCGGGGCGGGACGCCGTCGTGTCGGGCCTGCTGGATCTGCTTCTCGCCTACATGCTGCGGGCTTGGCTGGAGGACAACCCCGGCACGGGCTGGTCCCTGGCGCTCGCCGATCCCGCGGTGGCGGGCGCGCTGCGCGCCATCCACGACGACCCGGCCCGGCCGTGGACCGTGCCCGAACTCGCCACCCTGGTCGGACAATCCCGGGCCACCCTGGCCCGGCGGTTCGCCACGTTCGTCGGCCAACCGCCGATGGCCTACCTGACCTGGTGGCGGATGACCCGGGCCGCCCGCCTGCTCCGCGACTCCGACGCGCCCCTGTCGGCCATCGCCCGGCAGGTCGGCTACGAGTCCCCGTTCGCCTTCTCCCACGCGTTCAAGCGGCTGTTCGGCCAGTCGCCCAACCAGTACCGGCTCTCGGAGGTCTCCTGATGTTGCGCTGTGCCGTCCTCGACGACTACCAGGACGCGGCGCGGTCGCTGGCCGACTGGAGTCGCGTCGAGCTCACCGTCTTCCGCGAGCACATGGCTTCGGAGGACGAAGTGGCGGCCGCGCTGGCCGACTTCGACGTGGTCGTGATCATGCGGGAGCGGACGCCCTTTCCGGCAACGCTGTTGGCCCGCCTGCCCCGGCTGCGGCTGCTGATCACGTCCGGAATGCGCAACGCCGCCATCGACCTCACGGCCGCGGCTTCCCATGGCGTCACGGTGTGCGGGACGGCCAGCCGATCCGAGCCGCCGGTCGAGCTGACCTGGGCGCTCATCCTCGGGCTGTGCCGGCACCTCGTGCCGGAGAACGTCGCGTTCCGCGCCGGCGGGCCCTGGCAGAGCACCATCGGCACCGACCTCGCCGGGGCCACCCTCGGGCTGATCGGCTTGGGCAAGATCGGCACCCGGGTCGCCACGATCGCCCGCGCCTTCGGCATGGAAGTGCAGGCGTGGAGCCAGAACCTGACATCCGAACGCTGCGAGGCCGTGGGTGCCTCGTTGGCGCCCTCTTTGCCGGACCTCATGGCCGCGAGCGATGTCGTGTCCGTGCACCTGGCCCTGAGCGACCGCACCCGCGGTCTGGTCGACGCTGCGGCTCTGGCCGCCATGAAGCCGTCATCCTTGCTGGTCAACACCTCGCGGGCGGCGATCGTGGACACCGACGCGCTGGTCTCGGCGCTGAGCGCCGGCCGTCTGGCCGGGGCGGGGCTCGACGTCTTCGACCTCGAACCCCTGCCGGCCGACCATCCACTTCGGACACTGCCCACCGTGCTGGCCACGCCCCATCTCGGCTACGTGACCTACGGCAACTACTCCCGGTACTTCGTCGAGGCGGTCGAGGACATCGACGCTTTCGCCGCCGGCGCCCCGATCCGGCTGTTGGGTTAACGCAGCCGCGGCCGGAAGCTGTCGAACAGCACCAGGATGTGCTGCGAGTTCACGCCGGCCGCCTCGAACAGGCCCTTGACCCGCTCCGGGAGCGGCCGGAACGGGTCGTTCTCCCGGGTCGGCGGCAGACCCTCGGCGTCACCCAGCAGTGACTCCGGCGTGGCCAGCGTGGTCAGCCGGTAGTAGCGCCAGCGGGGCGCGGTCGAGTCGGCCACCACGACCTCGCGGCCGTTGCGGATGATCACGCTGGCCCGCTTGTCGTTGTAGGCCATGGTCACGCAGTTGCCGCCGACCAGGGTGGCGATCCGGGCGGCCGCGCGGCGCGGGTTCCTGAACGTGCCCTTGGAGACCCAGACCCCGTCGATCAGGTCCACCTCCAGGCCCGCGCTCTCGAACGCCGCCCGCAGCTCCGCGTGCGGATCGTCGGCCGAGTCCACGGCCAGTTCGATCACCCAGTCCACATCGGTGCGGGTCACCACCCGGGCGTAGGGCTGGTCCGGGTGGTACAGGTAGCGCTCGGCCTGCTCCGCCTCCGCGAACGCCGCCACCTCGGCCGCCTTGTCCCACGCCGACTTGGCGATCGCGTCGTTCGGACCGCTGCCGAACAGGTCCGCCTCCTGGCACAGCAGGGCCAGACCCACCGCGATCAGGGAGCTGAGGTACGACTCCAGTTGCCCCGGGACCGCCTCGCCGTCGTTCAGGGGGAGCGTGGACACCACGTCCCGCAGCTCCGGCCGCCACTCCTCGCCCGACTCCCAGACGCCCGCTGCCAGCAGGTCCAGGTACAGCCGCGCCACCGTCATGCGCAGCTCCGGCCAGGGGTGCGGCTCCGTCGTCACCGCCTCCCGCATGACCTTGAGCCGGTTGCGCCACAGGTGCCGCTGGTTCGGCGGGATCACCGGCGCGCTGGGCGACGTGGACGGGAACACCATGTCCGTGAGCGACGGCCCCAGTGAGTGGGTGACCCCGCCGATCCACTCGTCCCAGTCGGTCGTCGGCACCCGGGGCGTGGTCTTGGCCTCGGCCAGCAGGTGGTTCAGGTCGCTGGCGAAGCGCTGGGACAGGGTCTGATCTGCGTAGACCTCGGCCATTTTGAGATGCCGGGCCAGTCTCGGCTGGTGGTGGTCGGTCCCGGTCTCCACGTCGCCCCCTCGGGATGATCGGCGGTGTGCCCTAAACCTACGCAATGACAGCCCCGCATATGGGCCGTCTGGTCAGGGGTCCTGCTCACAGTCGCCCGAAAGCCCCCGATTGTGAGGGCCGGTCACCTGGACATACATACCGGCTGTATGTATGTTTGCGGCGTGGACATCGAACTCAGCGGCGGCCGACTCCGCTACCAGGAGGTCGGCTCTGGTCCGCCCGTCGTTTTCGTGCACGGATTGCTGGTCAACGGCGACCTGTGGCGCAAGGTCGTGCCGGTCGTGGCCGGCGCCGGCTATCGGTGCCTGGTGCCCGACTGGCCCCTCGGCGCCCACTCCGTCCCCATGCCCCGCGCCGACCTCAGCCCGCCCGGCGTCGCGGCGCTCATCGCCGAGTTCCTGGACCGGCTGGATCTTCGCGACGTCACCCTCATCGCCAACGACACCGGCGGGGCGATCACCCAACTGGTGATGGCCGATCATCCGGCGCGCATCGGGCGGGTCGTGCTCACCCCGTGCGACTGCTTCGAGGCCTTTTTCCCCTCGGTGTTCGCCCCACTGCCCCGATTCGTGCGCATCCCCGGTGCCACCTGGCTGCTCGTGCAGGCGCTGCGGCTGCGGGCCCTGCACCGACTGCCCCTGACTTTCGGCTGGGTCGCCAAACGGAACCCGCCGGCCGACGTCATCGACTCGTACTTGATGCCCAGCCGGATCAGTCCCGAGGTGCGGGCCGACCTTCGCCGGTTCGTCGCTGGCGTGCACAACCGATACACCCTCGCCGCCGCCTCCCGGCTCGGCGACTTCGATCGCCCCGTGCTGTTGGCCTGGGCCCGTGAGGAAAAGCTGTTCCCGATCTCCCTCGCCCGACGGCTGGCCGCCGTGCTGCCCGACGCCCGACTCGAGTTGATCGAAGACTCTTACACGTTCGTGTCCGAGGACCAGCCGCAAGCGCTTGCCCGGCTCGTGGTGAACTTTCTCGGTGCCACGACGTAGCCAGGAGGAGCGCACCCGCTCCACCCGGTCCGCCCTCACCACCGCCGCCCGGACGCTGTTCGCCTCCCGCGGCTACTCCGCCGTGTCCACCGACGAGATCGTCCGGGCCGCCGGCGTCACCCGCGGGGCCCTCTACCACCACTACGCCGACAAACAGGCCCTGTTCGAGGACGTGTTCGAGCAGTTGGAGGGGGAGATCTCCGACGAGATCTCCGCCGTCTTCGCCGACGCCGCCGACCACCTCTCCGCCATGGCCGCCGGCGTCACCCGCTTCCTCGACATCTGCCAGCGGCCCGAGGTCCTGCGCATCGCCCTCACCGACGCCCCCGCCGTGCTCGGCTGGTCCCGCTGGCGGGAGATCGAGGCCCGCCACGGCCTGCGCCTGATCACCGCCAAGCTCTCCGCCGCGGCCGCCGACGGCCTCGTCGCGACGTCGTCCACCGAGGCCCTGGCCCAACTCGTCCTCAGCGCCGTCATCGAGTCCGCCCTCATGATCGCCAACGGCGCCGACCGCGACCCCACCCAGCAGGCCCTCACCACCCTGCTGCTGGGGCTCGTCCACCGATGACCGTCCGGCGATTCGGGCCTGGCGACCCAGCCCGACATGGCATGCTCGTCACGGCGTTCCGCTCAGCGGCTCGGCCGCTCGGCAGTGAAAGGCGAGACGAGTGACCACCTGGACCGACGTGATCAACTATGTCCGGACCCGGCACGAGGTGCTGGAGGACACCGGCTCGTGGCTGCGCTTCCGCCTCGAGTGCGCCGGTGACCGCACCCAGCAGGTCGCCGTGCACCACGTCCCCGACCTCGACGGCGCCGAGTGGTTCGAGATCTCCTCGCCCGTCGGCCACGCCGACGCCATCGACCTGCGCCGCCTGCTCGAACTCGCCGGCCAGTCCACCATCGGCGCCGCCGCCGTGGTCGACGGTGTCGCCCTCCTCAAGCACTCCGCCCCGCTGGAGGACCTCAGCGTCCTCGACGAGTTCGCCCGCCCCCTCGAACTCCTCGTCGCCCGCGCCGACACCCTGGAGCAGGAACTCACCTCGGCCGACGAGTTCTGACCGCTACGGGCCCTCCAGCTCCTCGCGGATCTTCTCCTGCACCTGCCACATGTAGGCCAGCCCGAGCTCGGCCAGCTTCTGGTCGGCCGCCGGGTCCCGTCGCCATGCCGCCGCGGCCTCGGCCCCGCGTTCGCGGATGAACTCCGCCTCGTAGTCGATGTCGTGGTCGTTCACCTCGGCGCCGTCGAGGTAGGCGGCCCACACGTCGGGAATGCGGCCCTTGGCCATGCCCTCGAACTTCAGCAGCGCCTGCCAGAACCCGGTCTCCACCTCGATCTCGACCGTCGCCGCGACCCCGTCGAGCGCACCCTGGTAGATCAGCTGCACGCCGCCCATCCCGCCCCGGTTCTCCCCGGTGAGCTCGAACCCCGACGAGCCGAGCCACTCGACGAGAGCCGTCACCGAGTCGGGTTGTGTTGTCATCACTGTCCTTCCGGTGGAACTCGACGCCTCAGAGCGCGAACGGACGGTACTGCATGGCCTTGTCCACGATCTGCTCGGCAGTGAGGTCCTCCTCGCCCTTGGCGGGCCAGAAGATCAGGTCGCCGATGTGGGGGTTGGGGATGCCCCGTGCGAGCTGGTCGAGCCATTCGCTGATCTGGTCCTCGTCACCCCCGTGGCGGATGACGCGCTCGACCAGTGCGATCATTTCCTCCTGGGTCAGTCGTTCCATGGTGTGCTCCCCGTCTGCTGCGCCAAGGCCCGCCGCAGGCCGATGATGCTCGGCTCGCGGCCGGTCTCCGCCAAGCCGAGGCCCTCGATGTGGATGAGCACCCTGGTGACGGCGCCGGGGTTGGTCGTGTTCAGCCGGGTGATCTCGTTGAAGCAGCTGGCGAAGGTGAAGTGCGTCCGCTCCGCGAGTTCCCCCGGATCGGTGATCTCGGGGCCGCCGGCGAAGGGCGGAGTCGCGACGATGATCGCCGGCGAACCGTCACCGCGCGTGTTGGCCAGCACCTGGGACCTGCCCACCTCGGGAGTGCCGCCGTACCGGTCATGCGCGAGGTGGAACTTCACGATCTGGGCGTCACAGTCGTGGGACACAGCCGATCCGGCGCCGACTCGAAAATCCAGCCACGGCAGATCTTCCAGTGCGCGCTGCCAATCCTCCACTGTGGACGGTGCAACGGAGGCCAGGACGTACTGCACTGCGGTCACCCTTCATCGTTGTGCGGTGGCGGTTCGCCCGAAGAGTGTGCGCTCTTTTCGGCGCGCCACCGGCTTGGGCTGCACCCGAACCGTCCCCGGAACCAGCGGGAGAAGTTGCTCGATGAGGAGAAGGACAGGAGGGTGGCGATCTCGGTCAGGGAGTGACGTCGGCCGCCCACCATCTGTTCGGCCAGTCCGGCCCGCACCGAGTTCAACACCGACGAAAACGTCTCGTTCTCGTCGGTGAGGCGCCGGTGGACGGTTCTGCGGTCGACGCCGAGGCTGCGGGCCACCTGCTCGACGGAGCATCGACCAGTCGGCAGCAGAAGCTCGATGAGTTCCCGGACCCGATCCAGGGTCGTCGTTTCCGCTGGGAATCCGAGGGAGTCGAGGAACTGTCGCGCGTAGGTGCGCAACTGCGGGTCCGATGTCCTGTTCGGCGTGTCAAGATCGGCTTCATAGCACACGATCCCGTTGAATTCGTGCTCGAACCTGAGCGCGGGGCCAAAGAACCTTCGATGGGCGCTCGGGTCCGCCGGCGCCCGGTGGGTGAAGCAGACGGCGAGCGGCTGCCACTGGGTGCCAAGGAAATCGCGCAGCAGCCGGTGGAGCGTGCCCACCGCGAGCTCGGTCGCCTGCCTGGACTCCGCGGGTTCACCGAAGTCGAAGCCGACGCGCACAGTGGCCAGCCCGTTCGTGACCGACAAGCGCATTCGCAGCGCCTCGTTGTACATGTTCTCGTGGCGGACCAGCGTGCCGAGGGCGCCGCGGAGATCTGGCTCCTCGCGGACGACCAGGCTCAGCGGGCCGAGGTTGGCCAAACGTCGACGTTCGGCCAGTTTCAGACCGAAGTCCTCGCGGCCGGACGTCGCCGCTGACTGCTCGAGGAGCCGGGCGATCGCCACGGCGGGAATCCAGCGATCCGGAAGGCCCAGGCTGGGCGGGTCGAGACCGACGCATCTCATCAACGGTGCCGGGTCGATACCGGCCAACTGGCTGACCTCGATATAGCCGTTCAACGCGGCGTAGCGGGCGAGGGCTTTCATGACCGTGTCCCGGATTGAATACTCGGCTGTCACCTCAGGATAAGTATCGGACCTCGATGCCGCCTACCGTCGGTGCTGTACGTGTCCGATGCGCGCCACACGCCAAGAAATTCGAGGAGAACGCCGTGGCAAACGCGGTTCGCTACTACGAAACGGGTGGCCCGGAGGTCATGCGATGGGAAACCGTCGAGGTCGGCGATCCGGGTCCGGGCCAGGCCCGCGTCCGCCATGAGGCGGTCGGACTGAACTTCGCCGACACGTACTTCCGCTCCGGCCTCTACCCGGTGGAGCTGCCCGCAGGCATGGGCGTGGCAGCGGCCGGTGTGGTCGAGGCCGTCGGACCAGGGGTGGCCCACGTGCGGGAGGGCGATCGCGTCACCTACACCGGCAGCCCACTTGGGGCCTACAGCACCGAGCGCGTGATGCCCGCCGCGTCACTGATCGCGCTCCCGGACACGATCGGCTTCGACACTGCCGCTGCGATGACCATGCGCGGGCTGACCGCGGCCTACCTGCTCCGCCGGATCCACCCGCTGAAGGCCGGAGACACCGTCCTGCTGCACGCGGCGGCCGGTGGCGTCGGCCTGATCGTCACGCAGTGGGCGAAACTTCTGGGCCTCACGGTGATCGGCACGGTGTCGACGGAGGAGAAGGCTGAGATAGCGCGTGCCCACGGGTGCGACCACGCGGTGGTCTATCCACGCGAGGACGTGGCCGGACGGGTCCGTGAACTCACCGGTGGCGCCGGTGTGCCAGTCGTGTTCGACAGCATCGGGCGGTCGACTTTCCTGGCCTCCCTCGATTCGCTCGCCCGGCGCGGCCTGCTGGTGTGCTTCGGAACCGCGTCCGGGCTGATCCCACCGATCGACGCCAGGCAGCTCGCCGTCAAGGGATCGCTGTTCGTGACCCGGCCGGCGCTCGCCGACTACATCGCCGACCCCGTGGAGCGCTCGGAGCTGTCGGCAGAGCTCTTCGGCCATGTCGAGTCGGGCCGCATCAAGATCGACATCAACCAGCGCTACGCCCTGACCGATGCCGTGCGGGCTCACCGCGACCTGGAGGCGGGCCGCAGCGTCGGCTCGTCCGTCTTCTCGCTGTGACCACGGCAGAAAACCCGATCCGAGGAAGTCTCATGACCAACACCAGTGAGCTGACGCGCTCGGCCCCCGCCGGGTCGGCGATCAGATTCGAACCGCTCACCCGCTCCATCGGCGCCGAGCTGGTCGGCGTGAACCTCGCGGACGTGGTCCGGGAAGACGCGCTGTTCGTCGAGCTGAAGGCACTGCTGCTCCAGTACAAGGTCCTGTTCCTGCGCGATCAGGACATCAGCCGCGCCGAACACGTGGCCTTCGCACGGCGTTTCGGCGAGCTCGAAGACCACCCGGTCGCCGACAGCGATCCGGAACATCCCGGCCTGGTCCGGATCTACAAGGACCTCGACAGTCCGGCCGAGCACTACGAGAACGCCTACCACTGCGACGCCACCTGGCGGGAGAAGCCGCCAATGGGATGCGTGCTGCGCTGTGTGGAGACACCCGAGGTCGGTGGCGACACCATCTGGGTGAACATGGCCGAGGCCTACGCGAAGCTGCCCGACCACGTCAGGACGCGGATCGACGGGCTACGGGCCAGGCACAGCATCGAGGCCACGTTCGGTGCCGAGATGCCGATGGATCAACGACACCGGCTGAAGGAACGCTTTCCCGACGCGGAGCACCCGGTCGTGCGCACCCATCCGGAAACCGGGGAAAAGATACTCTTCGTCAACGGGTTCGCCACGCATCTCGTCAACTTCCACACCCGGGAGAACGTCCGCTACGGCATTGACTACGCCCCCGGCGGCAGCAACCTGCTCAACTACCTGATCGCCCAGGCCTCGGTCCCGGAATACCAGGTCCGCTGGCGCTGGGCCAAGAACAGCGTCGCGATCTGGGACAACAGGTCGACGCAGCACTACGCGGTCCAGGACTACTGGCCTGCCGTCCGCAAGATGGAGCGGGCCGGAATCATGGGCGACCAACCATTCTGACGTCCGGTTTGACTAATTCTCTCCGGCGATTGGGGTAAGTTATGCATTTCCTCGACGACTCACTGTTTCCTGAGAACCAGGAGAAGCTGGTCATCACGGCCGCTCCCTACGGGCCTGAATGGGAACCCGCCGACTTCCCGGAAGACCTGCCGCTCACCATGGACCAGCATGTCCAGCAGGCCGTCGACTGCTACAACGCCGGCGCCACCGTGCTACACATCCACGTCCGGGAACTCGACGGCACGGGCTCCAAGCGACTGTCGAGGTTCAACGAGTTGATCTGGCGGCTGCGCCAGGCCGTCCCGGACATGATCCTGCAGGTCGGCGGCTCGATCTCGTTCGCACCGGAACACGACGGGGCGGAGGCCAGGTGGCTCGGCGACGAGGCCCGCCACCTGCTGGCCGCGCTGGATCCGGCACCCGACCAGGTGACCATCGCCGTCAACACCAGCCTGATGAACATCACGGAGCTGATGACAGCTGACGACATCGCGGGCACGTCGTTCACCCGACCGGCGGTGGCGAAGGCATACCGCGAGATGGTCGTGCCGGCCGGCCCGAGCTGGGTCGAAGAACACCTCGGGCGGCTGCAAGCCACCGGCATCCAGCCGCATTTCCAGTTGGCCACCACCGCGCAGCTCGAAACCGTCGAGCGTCTGATCCGGCGAGGCGTCTACACCGGCCCACTCGTGCTGACCTGGGTCGGCATCGGAGGCGGATTCGATGGCCCCAGCCCGTACAACATGATGGAGTTCATTCGCCGCGTCCCGGACGGCGCGGTGCTCACACTGGAAACCCTCATGCGCAGTGTCCTGCCGATCAACACCATGGCGATCGCCATGGGTCTGCACGCCCGCTGCGGCAACGAGGACACGCTGTGGGGCAGGAAGGGCCAGCGGACGACTTCGGTCCAGCAGGTCGAGCAGTTGGTGCGCATCGCCGGCGAACTCGGCCGCGAGGTGGCCAACGGCAAGGAAGCCTTCGAGATCTACAAGATCGGCGTGCGGTACACCGACACCAACGAAACTTTGGCCAAGGCCGGGTTCGCGGCGAACCGACGACCGGGGCAGGTCGGCTTCACCCACCACGCCTGATGCCACTGTCCACTGAGGATGATCAGGGCGAGGCTTCGCGCCGATGACGTCCTGGCCCGTCTGGGAGCCGCCATGGAACCTCAAGCTGATGCTGCCGAGCACCCCGTCTCCGTGACGGGAGGGCGAACGATCTCCCCGTGGCTCGTGTTCGGCCTGACGTTCGCACTGCTGTTGTCGGACCACATGTCGCGGCAGGCCCTCAACGTGGTTTTCCCCTTGCTGAAGGAAGAATGGGCGCTGCCCGACTCCCGGCTCGCCGTCCTCAACAGCGTCGTCGCGTTGGTGGTCGGGCTGCTCACCTTTCCGCTGTCCCTGTTGGCGGATCGGTGGGGGCGGGTCAGGAGCCTGGTGCTGATGGCGATCACCTGGAGCGCCGCGACCCTGCTGTGTGCCGACGCCTCTGACTACGGCCAACTGCTCGGCGGGCGTGTCCTCACCGGAGTGGGTGAGGCGGCATACGGCAGTGTGGGCATCGCGGTGGTGCTCGGCGTGTTCCCATCCCACCGTCGTGCTTCGCTCAGTGGTGCGTTCATGGCCGGTGGTTCCTTCGGCTCGACGATCGGTCTCGCGCTCGGTGGCGCCATCGCCGTGCACCTGGGCTGGCGCTGCTCGTTCGCTGCCATGGCGATCTTCGGGCTACTTCTGGCCGTACTGTTCTGGGTGTTCGTCACCCAGGCAAAGGTGGATCGGTACCAGCACGGTGATACGACCGCGACCAGCGGTGAGGCGACAACGATCGCCGGACGTCGTGCACCAGTCTCCAGCCTGTTTTCCGTCGCGGCGGTGAACTGCGTCTACCTCGGCAGCGGCCTACAGCTGTTCGTCGCCGCGGTCCTGCTGGCCTGGACGCCCAGCTTCCTCAATCGCTACTACGCCATGCCTCTGGACCGGGCCGGCGCGCTCGCCGCGGTCTTCGTGCTGCTCACCGGCGCTGGCATGATCGTCTGCGGCGTCATCACCGACCGCCTCAGCCACGAGCGACCAACGCGCAAGTGGACTACGGCCATCTCCTACAGCCTGCTCGCGGCGGCGCTGCTCATCGTCGGCTTCACCCTCGACGCTGGTGGGCTCCAACTCGTTCTGCTCGGAGCAGGCGCGTTCTTCTCGGCCGGTGCGTCCGGCCCGGCGACCGCCATGGTCGCCCACCTCGCCCACGACTCCGTCCGGGCCGCCGGCTTCGGAGCACTCACCCTGGCCAACAACCTGCTCGGAATGGCCTCGGGACCCTTCGTTGTCGGCGTCCTGGCCGACCGTCTCGGACTGTTGGCAGCACTGCGACTGGCGCCGCTGGCCTACATCGGAGCCGTTGTCGCATTGCTGATCGGCAAGCGCTGCTATCCGGCGGGCGTGTCACGACTCGCGCAGCTGGAGCTGCGCCTTTCGGTCACGCCAGCTGATGCCGCTCGAAGCGCCGACGGAGAGCGCTTGCGCAGGTAGCCAACACCAGAAACGGCTGACACTCACACCCCGTAAGGTGTCTTCGAGTACCAGCCGCTCAGACGTTGATGTTGCCCACGTTTTGTGTGCCCCCGGCAGGATTCGAACCTGCGCACCCGCCTCCGGAGGGCGGTAGGCCCGTCACCCGCCGCACGCAGGTGACCAGGACGTATGCGATCAGACCCGTGGGGGACCTAGCCCGTTCGGCACACATTCGGCACAGCGCTGGCGCTAGCCCGCCCCGACACCGACAACCCCGCGCAACACCATCCCACCTGGCCCTCAACTGCCAGGCCTGCTGAGGAAGGCACCTGTGTCGAACCGCACCTCAAGCACGCCTGAAGGGGGCCTATTGACCGGCGACTAGACCTTAGGGAATGGGCCCTTTGCAGAGTTTTTTTGAAGATCAAGCATGCGCAGCGCCCGCTTAACGGGGGCGGCGAGGCCCGTCGCTGCCAACGCGCCAGCCAGGACCAACACGGTCGCGAGTTGATCTGACGACAGGCCGGCGAGCGCATCGACGAGGGCGTGCGTGGGCACCATCAGCGCTGCCACATCCTCGGAGCCCAAGGTCACACAGACAGTGTGTCACTGTGCCGCCGACGATGCGCAGCACAACACGCGAGAACACGACTAGCCGCCTACCGGCCAAGCGTGTCTGCCACTGGTGTGAGCGAGGCGGCCTGCATGTGCTGGACCGCCGATCGGAACCCAGCGAGAACGTCCTCCGGCAGCGTTGACCGGTACGCCCGATCCCGATCCTGGCGCGGGTCAACTGGCGAACGAGGCGGTCTACGTCGCGTAGGAACTCAGCGGCTTCGCCGGGCCCCGGGCATCGGGGCGTCAGACTGGAGGGCTTGCGCGACCACCTGAGCGTCTGCAACGGTTCACGCTAGGTGCTCACGGCCGTCCCCTTCGGTGGTAGTTCCGCTACGTACGCTCCGGGACGGGCTCTAACAACTAACCTGACAGATTTATGGTCTGGTTTGCCGTTGTCTCGCAACAACTTCCGCCACGCCTCACAGCCTGCTTCGTTCGCAAACGAGAACGTCCACTGCGGACGGTCAGCAGGTGACGTTTTTCATCGTTTGGTGAGGGAAAAGTGTGGAGATGATCTTACGGTACTCGTCGGCCGCTTGGCGCCGCCCCGCTGATTGACCGCGCGGTGCAAACTGGTCACCGCTCGGGCTGGTCGGTCTCGCCAGGCTCGGGCAGCCGGCGCAGCATCTCGCCGACCACCTGCGTCACGCTCCGCAGCTGCGCCCCCATCGCAGCTGCGCCAAGTTGATATCTCGGCCGAGCGATGCCGCCTTATCTGCAGACGTGATGATCTTAGTCATAGGCTCTACCGCCTCCCCGAACCTCTTTGACCACATCCGGATCTTGAATTCCTTGATGACGAGGACCACGAAGGCGAGGCAGGCGCTAGCTACCACCGCACCGGCCGCGGCCGAGGCATGACCTCCTGCGGTTTCCCACAAGCCTGCCTCAGCGCGACTGGGCCGCTGTGAAGTCAGCGGCGAGCCTACCTACGAGGCTAGCCGCGAACCAGTCTACTTGACTCCCAGGACATTGGCGTGCGCCTGACCAGCAGAAACAGCGAACTGTGCGTGAGTGCAGGGCAACTGAAGTGCAGGTTCTACTGTCGTCGCAGGCGTACTGGTCCACAGATCCGGCAGGTGGCCTCGGACGTCAGTTGGGTAAGCCCGTCGGATGGGCTGATCTACTGCTCAGCACGGACGCGTCCACAGCACCAGCTACCTGTAACGGAAGGCCAGTTCTACTCGATCAGCTTCACTGAACCAGGATCGAGGAAGGCGATGGCGCTTGAAAACGGATCTAACGTTCAATGAGCTGTGCAGGATGCTCAAGGCCGGCCCCTCCGACAGTGAGGTCGTCGACGCATTGGACGCGCTGTCTGGAGCATTGATGGTGCTCTCGCCGGCCGTGCTGGGCGTTCCCGCAGCGTCGGTATTCGGCTTGTTTGGCGCCAAGAACGAGCTAGTGAAAGCCGGCAAGTTGCTGATCCGCAAAATGACTGGACGTGTAGCCGACGACCAGCTAACCCGGCATGACCTGTTGTTTAGCGCGTACTGCCTAAGCTGCTATACGGCGTTCTTCGAAGCGGTTGACCGCGTCCTTCCGGAGATCCGCGGTGCCTTGAGCCCAGAGGACCGAGTGTGGCTAACCAACGACGCTCTACAGGCGGTCACGTCAGGCGACATCGCTGGATTTGCTCAGTATCGGATTGAGCTGCCACATCCTAACGAGCCGATTGAAAAGAGTGCGGAGCAGTTGCTTCCACTTTATAACGACATGGCTGGCGCACTGCTAAAGCTACTGCGTGAATTGTCGGTTTGGGACGACGCCAATGAGGTCACGCGGGATCGAATTATGGCCGAGATTCGAGAACTTCCCGAACAGGCCTTAGAGCTCTACAGAGGTCAATACTTGGCCCTGTGTGTGAAATTTCCCGAGTTCTCCGCTTGGGCAAACCTTGAGGAGCATAGGCTCACCCGACGTGACATTGAAAATATTGCTACAGACGTGCGGATGGCTATCGAAATGTTAGCCACGCAACAGAGTGGTATCGACGTTGGGCTTTCATCACTAGGCGAGATCCTGGCTCGCACCGTTCCGAATAGTCTGAATGATGTACTGAGCGGGCTTGGTCTCTCTTATGGTGCGACTATAGATGAGCCTGTAATCGACGACACGTATTCCAGTGCGGACGGCGTGGACCTTCAGTATCCAAAGAAGTCTGAGATCTTTGTTCCACAAGCGTTTCGTCCGCTCAGGTACAGTCGCGGAAAACAACTAGAAGACGAAAATATGTGGGAAGTGCAGTCATTGCGGGATGACATAGGCGCCTACATACTGTCGTATCTTGCGAGCCCATACAGCCTGGATACACCACTTTTGATCCTGGGGCAGCCAGGGTCGGGGAAATCACTTCTCACAGAGATATTGACGGCACGGTTGGCGTCCGGCGAGTATCATCCGGTTCGCGTCAAGCTGCGCGACGTCAACCCTGACTCCGATATTCAGGATCAGATTGAAGAGCAGATCCGCGTTGATACCGGGCACGATGTTAACTGGGCTTCCTTGTCGGCTAGCTGTAGTCGTCCGCCGCTGGTGGTCTTAGATGGATATGACGAGTTGTTGCAGGCAAGTGGGAAGGTGTTTGGCAACTACCTCAAACAAGTGGCTAGGTTTCAGCACCGGGAGCAGGTACAAGGTCGCCCAGTGCGCGTGATTGTGACCAGCCGAGTAACGCTAATTGACAAGGTTGATGTCCCGATTGACACCACGATAATTCGCCTGGAAGAATTCGATGTAGCACGGCAGTCTAGTTGGATCGATATCTGGAATAGAGTCAACTCTCCGTATTTCCAATCTCGTGGTGTGAGTCCGCTTGTCTTGCCAAAGAGTCGTGAGGTAGAACATCTAGCTCGACAACCCTTGCTCCTGCTTATGCTCGCACTTTACGATTCGGAAGGCAATCGCCTCTCTCGCGAGCAAGATATCGATCAAACGGCGCTATATAACAGCCTACTTCTACGATTCATCTCGCGCGAGAGATTTAAGGATGAGCAGTTTCGTGCGCTGCCGATCAGCGATCGGAATACCCTGATTGCCGATGACCTCAAGCGGCTAGGCGTTGCTGCGATTGGCATGTTCAACCGGCGTGCGTTGCATATTAGCAAGGATGACCTGCAGGTTGACCTCGAGTATTTTAGGGTCACCCGGGACGTCAAGCTCAATTCAGGAGTTCCGCTCAGCCAAGCGGAACTGCTATTGGGAAGCTTCTTCTTCGTGCATGAGTCGCGCTCTAAATTGCGCGGCGGGACCAATAAAGCGTCCGCCACCTCGGCAGCGTACGAGTTTCTACATAACACATTTGGCGAGTTCTTGGCTGCTGAATGGATGCTTGCAACCGTGTCGGAGCAGGTCGATCCGGTCGCATTGATGCGAGCACAGCCAGCCCTCGGTAGTACTTTGCAGCAGCTTCTAGATAGTCGGGATGGTTTGCCGCGCACATGGTTCGCCACCTTGATGGTCACGCCACTGTTTAGTCGGCCGATGGTCTTGCAAATGATGCGACAATGGAGTGGTCGCCGCATAAGTGATATGCCTAGCTTTGTTGCCGCCTTTGAAGTGCTGCTATACGCCCAACTTCAGCGAGTGTTGTCTGACGCCGAATTGCCGACTATGTTGCTAGGTGGGGATGCGCCATTCCCGCGGGCAGCGGCATTAAGAAATATTGCAACTTATACGCTGAACTTGGTCTTACTTCGATGTGTAATCGGTGGGCCGTTTCGCGTGGTCCTTAGTCGGCTAAGTTCGGACCTGTCACCAAATCCATGGTTGAGTCTCGTCGATCTCTGGCGGGCTGGGCTTGGGCGAGAAAATCTCATGGGACTGGCGGCGGTCCTGAGTGCGAAAGTAGACGAAGACGGCGTGTTGATTCATGTGAAGGATCCAATCGGCCTCGGCCTTGCGAGGGCGACTCTGTGGGGTTTGTTTGAATTGGGTCAAGCGATCGGTGACGATCAATTGACCGCATTGACGGGATGGGCGCTCCAGGACGTCGAGCCCTACGCCTCTCCGTCATTGGATTATCTTGCAAGTCTTCATGGAGTTCCAGGATCTGACTTTCGGTGCGAGATTGAGGCCCGTTCTGTGCTTAGAAGGCGTGCCGAAAATGGCGGAATCGAACATTTGTCAGAGGAGCTTAACAATGTGAGAACGGCAAGTAATTTGATCCTACGGAATGCCGCACCCAAGCCTGACCGTAGAACTAGTCGGATGATGAATCGTGACGAGATTGCGCTTATAAACGCAGAGCTTGTTCGGAAGCTGTTAGCTTTTGATGGTTCCTTTTTTCGAACGCCTAACGATAGTGGATTTGTTGAATCTCTCGTTTCTGAACGGCCAATGGTTGTGGCAGACCTGATTTCTCAGTGTCGCGAACAGCGCACTTACTTTCCCTTAAATGTAAGCTCTCGCAAAGAGAGTACTCTAGGCGCAGATTTGTTGGACTTCCTTCGTGATATGTCGCCTGAAAAGCGATCGCAAATCGTTGCGGAACTGCGTTATGAAATGCTTGCTTGTGGTATTGGGGTAGACGAAGCAGCTGCTTTGCTAGGCCCTTTGGCTGACGTGTGGGCAATTGCCAGTCGATCGCGTTCAGCCGTGCTATGCTTACTCGATCTTTCCGGTCAATGTGGCACTTTTGATTGGATTCGTCTTCTTGTAGAGACGCTGGCTGGAAGAAGTGGGCCAGGTATGGTGCGTTTGCTTGGTGCTCCCACCACACTTACCTTGCTCCGACAGAAGGCTGCGTGGTCGTTGAAGCCAGCTAAGGGACAACGGTCTTTCGAGGATCTTTATGGAGTTGTTGGATTTGCTTTGAATCAATCTAGGGGTGATGAGCGGAGGACGGTTGTAGAGGAGTACATAAAACTTGTTGCATCGTCCCCGGCAAGGTGGCTTGCGAGCATTGAAGGACCTTTTGAAGAGTTGGCTGCCGCTGCCGAAGATATGGTCCTAGCACAGGGTGGCGATTTGTCCGATTCAGTCATTAAGAGCCTTCAGGTTCTCCGGAAAAAGAGTCGACGGAGAAGTGCTGACAGTTAACCAGCCGTGCTTCCGTATAAAGTCGAGTGGTACTCATATATCGACCGTTGTGCCGTAGACGAGCCAGCGCCTTAAGTCGCCGTTGCTAGCGTGCGAGTTCGGTCCAACGCTGGCCGCAGGAGAGGAGCAGCGCTCGCGCCTTGTCTCCTGCGACGGCGGCACTCCACAGGCGGTCCGTCAACTTGCCGTAGATCTCGACTTGTTCGGGATCAGTCTCCCGTGCCTCACCCGTGACCTTCTCGATGCTCACGACGTCATCGACGATCCAGAAGCCGTGTGGCAGCAAGTGCGGCAGCGGTCGATACGCCGGCAGCAGTCCGACGCGCACGCCCGGCAGGCTTGTTGCCGACACAAGCCGGTCGACTTGAGCCACCATCTGCGCCGGCGTGCATACCGGGTGCATGAGCGTGGCCTCGGCGATCAGGATGTCGATCGTCTTGGACGAGTCGTAGAGCACGTGCTGCCGCTGCATCCGCACGGCGACCGCCTCGTCGATGTCGCTGACAGGCACCTCAAGCAGGTCGGCCTGGGTTGCGAAGATCGCCCGCGCGTAGTCCGCGGTTTGCAGCACGCCGGGTACCGCCATGATGTCGACGATCCGGATCGTGTGCGCGGTCTGCTCGTCGACGAGGTCCTGACGCTGGCGGTCGCGGTGGCCGGCGCGGAGTTGACGTCGCCAGGCGAGTTGCTTCAGGCGTAGGTCGCGTAACTGTTGCCGTAGCTGCTCAGCCTCGGCATCCGGCACCGCCAACGCGTCGAGGATGTCGACCAGGTCCGAGTCGGTGGCTGTCTGCTTGCCGCGCTCAATCTTGCTGACCTTTGACGCCTGCCAGCCGAGCCGGGCGGCAAGATCTTTGCCGTCCAACCCGGCCTGTTCACGCAGACGGCGCAGCCTGTCGCCGAACTCCAGGCGGAGGGACTCGAAGCTGCTGGTCAATGCTCTCCTCGATCACGATCTGGTCTGGCTGTACTCCTCGAACCGCACCGCATGATCCCATGCGGTTGCTCGGATTGCGTGGAATGGCTCGACTGCTCGCGGATCGTCGAGGAGTTGGGCGCCCGTGACCGCGCCATGCTCGAACTCCAGCACAGCGACGCGTTCGTTATCGAACATCCAGAAGTCGGCCGTCCTCAGTGGCAGCCTGGCGGCGACGTCCGCCGGCATCACGCGGATGTCCTCGCCAGCGCTGATGGCAGGTGCGGTGATGATGCCCAGCTGCCACCGGAGGTAGTCGGTGAGCGGGTTGGTCAGCACCCGCACACGGCTGTACCGCTTGCCCTGCTTGGCGTGTTCGGCGATGCGTTCGGGCCAGTCGGCGAACCACGCCAGGGTTGGTGTCTGGTCGCCATCCTGGAGCCACTGCGCGAGGAGAGGACCTTCGTCGGGTTCGTCGTACCAGCCTTGGATCTCCAGCCGCCAGGCCGAGTGCCGGAACTGGTCGAACAGCGTCTGGAAGTGGGCTCGGTCCAGCTGTGTCATCAGCCCGACTCGCGGATGCGCTGCACCAGCGCGGCAGGGATCTCGATGGCGGTCTCATGGTCGGGCAGACCTCGTTCCTGGAGCGTCGCAAGCGCGTCAGCGTCGTCGATCCGCCAGCCCTGCACGACGTAGGTGCCACGGTCGGTGGCGAAGAACGAGGGGCAGCCTGACTTGCCGGACTCTGTCGCGATGTGGGTGAGCTGCACGGTTGTCCTCCAGATTGCTCGGGTTGGTCATTCTGGACCATTCAACCTGGTCCAATCGCCGGCAACTGTCGTCCAGTCGGGTGGACATCGGAGATGATTGCTAGGATTGCTTATGTAGTTGTGTCAAATGGCTCAGAGTCGGCAAGCGTCGAGTATCGCGGAGGCACGTCATGACCGAGCTGTTCACGACCTGGCTCACGAGCACGGACCGGATCGACCATGCCGTCACGGACGAGCAGTTCTACGACAACCGTCCGGAGCCGGAAGCCGTGTGCGGCGCGGTGATCACGCTCGCAACGATGGAGACCCTGCCCGGCCCACACTGCGCCCGGTGCGCCGCGTTCCTTGCAGCCCGCGAGTCGTTGCGGGACTTGGACCAACGGCTCAACGTTCACCGACACCGGCGGCCGGGCTGGCTAGGCCGTCTGCTGCACCGCGACACCCCGACCCCGGCCGTGCCGACCCCGCCTGCACTCGGTCGGCACGGTCGGTCCCAGACTCCGGTGGACGCGGTGAGTTCCCCGGCCGCCGCGCCCACCGGGTTCTGCTCCCCCGATGGGGGGCAATGATGACCACCGGCCAACAGGAGACGGAGCAGCAGCAGCGCGCGAACCGGGCGCTGACGCACTTCCACTTCTGCCTCGGCTTCCTGTCTGTCGGGGACGTGTCTGGCGCGAACGACTACCTGAAAGACGTCGAGGCGCGGGACGGCTGGCAGATGTACCGGTCGGTCTGCGACATGATCGCCGTACACACCGGCGTCCCGCCGCTGGAGTCGTAAAAGGTAGGGCTGCCCGCTTGTTAGATGCCCAGCAGCCGTTCCAAGCTGTCAGCAGGCGTGACGCAGCGAAAGCCAGTGTCGTCATCGCACATGCTTGCGGCGGCATCATTGAACGAGGATGGCGTGGCCCTGCTGAACGGGCTTGTCCACGCGCCCCCCTTGAGTTCGTACCTGCCGGGCGTAGTCTCGGACGAACACCACTCCCACACGTTGCCGCACATGTCATACGCGCCATATGGGCTGATGCCGCTTTGATACCGGTCACCGGGGGTGGTGCTACCGACCCCGATCTCCCTGACGTTGCATTTTGCGGGAGTTGGCTGATCACCCCATGGGTAGACCGCCCCGCGAGTTCCGCGTGCAGTCTTCTCCCATTGTTGGCTTGTCGGCAAAGCCTTGCCCGCCCACTCGGCATAGTCATGAGCGTCGGTCCATGTCACGAAGACCACTGGATGATCCAGGATCTTTTCGGGGTATTGCCCAGCTGGCCAGTGCTGAGGCGGCTACGCGGCCGGTCTTGATGCCGAAGTGGACGACGTTGAGGGCAGCACCCTACTTGCCGACATCGCCAGCATCTTCGGTGCGGATGAGGACAAGCTGTGGTCGGAGACCGTCGTCTCCCGCCTGGCGGAGTTGCGGCCATCGGTCTACGGGCCGTGGGCGGAACAGGAGTCCAAGGCCATGGCTGCGCAGCTCGCCGCCACGCTCAAGCCCTACGGGGTGCGCACTGGGCAGGTGTGGGGCACCGACTCGGCCACCGGCAAGGGTGCCAACCGCCGTGGCATCACCCGCGACGACATCACCGGAGCCATCACGGATGGTGACTGACCCGGGCGTCGACGCCCCTCCGGCGGCCGGCCGCGGTGGGCGCTAGCGCCTCAAACAACCCCTGATCAGTGCCCTAGTTCCTAGCAGCACCGGCCGAACACGGCCCCAAACACCCTCTGGGAGGCATTTGTGACCCCGTCGACGCTGGTCGACACCGTCATCCCACTCGCAGTCCTGCTGCTCACGCTGCGTTACGTCGTGGCGTGTGCGTGGTTCCCGTTCAAGCCGCACAAGCGGTGTGGCGGGACCGGCGGCTACCGCGGGATGGGCGGCATCCGGCTGTGCCGCGGCTGCAACGGCACCGGCCGCGTGCTCCGACTCGGACGCCGCATCCACAACGCGTTCACCCGCGTCCGCCACGACATCCGCACCGACCGCCGCCGCGAGCTTGGCCGCTGACCAGAAACATCGCGAGCCTGGCCGCTGACCAGAAACATGCTGAGTAGAGTCCGAGCGGTGCACACAGCCGTCACTTGCAAGGCCGCAGACGGGCCTCCATGGTCATTATGTCTGCGACCTGGCGCGGGAGTCGGCGCTCTATCTGGGTTATTTCGGTCAAACAGTCCTGAAGCTCACGAACAGCTTGCTCTCGGTTGGCCGTAAGTCCCCGCAGCGCGATGGCAACCCTATCGTCGAGCCGATAGATATACTCGTATACCGGCAACAATTTATCGTATACACTAAGGTCTAGGCTGGCCACAATCGTCATCGCCCCGAGAACTTTAGGGAGGGACTTGTGGACCTCGTCGTCGTATGCCTTGATGGCGGTATTATCTACCGCGGCCGGATCATGTTTTGCAAGCCATGTGATCCAGTTTATTGCGTGCTGGACAACGAAGATCTCCGCAAAGGCCACTGCTGCATGTTCGCGTATCGCTTGGGTAGATGCTACAAGCCTGGCCTCCTTGCGCCTTGACCGTTCGTTTCTCAAGGAGACGGTATTGGTTATCACGCTGCCCGCAAGTACGGTGAGCGCACCAATAGCTGCTCCTATGAGCGCTACTACGGCCTGATTCATCCGGCCCCCGTTCTTGTGTAGCTAAGATCTGGACAGTTGTCGTATTGGTCGAATGCTCCCATTGTATGATGCCTAGACGGGAGTATTGATAGCGCCGAATGGTTACTTGTGTACGACCAGGCGTGTGAATAGAAGCCGGGTTGCTGTGTCCGCACCACGACTGGCATTCCGAATCGTAGAGTGCACGTCCCAGACGACCAACTTTACTGCGTCAAACGAGTAAGTGATCTTGGCGCGGCGTACGCGCTGGCTGGCCACGCTGGACGCGGCAAGTATTAACAGGTCAACCTCTGCGACGATCCGATTTTAGTTCGGTGAAGCTCGGTCGCCCTGGTCGAACTACTCGCCGCACCGCTGCACGAGCAGGGCCACAGCGTCACCGTCGAACACTGCCGCGTTCATCTGTCGGGTGTGCTTCGCCCGCGACCGAAGCGCGTGCGGTGTCGACACCGCGGGGCGTGGTCCGTTGTGGACTGTGCCCCACTTGCCGTTTCACCACCTCACACAGGGGCTTGAAACCCCTGCGTTGCAACCGAGGGAGGGCCGCGTGTGAACGACAACCACCTGTTGGCAGCCGCGTTGGCAGCCGCCGCGAGGGGCCGGCGTGTCTTTCCGTTGCGCCCCGGCAGCAAACTGCCCGCGCTGCATGGCCTGCGCACCTGCCCCGGTACCGACGCCTGCGCCGACGGACACCAGGGCTGGGAGCAGCGCGCCACCACCGACCCCGACATCATCCACCGCTGCTGGTCGGCGAGGACGTTCAACATCAGTCTGGCTACCGGGCCGTCCGGGCTGGTCGTGGTCGACCTCGACACCCGCAAGTCACCGTCCGAGGTGCCCCCGGATGGCTGGAACCGGGAGGGGGTCGTCGACGGGCACGACGTGTTCACCGCCGTCTGTGAGCAGGCTGGGCAACCGGTGCCGTGGGAGACCTACGCGGTCAGCACCGCCCGCGGCGGGTCGCACCTGTACTTCACCGCCCCGCCCGGCACGCAGCTGCGCAACACCGGTGGCGAGGCCGGCACCGGGCTCGGCTGGAAGGTCGACACCCGCGCGCACGGCGGCTACGTCGTCGCTGCCGGATCGACCACCTCGGACGGCCCGTACACGGTCACCGAGAACACCGACCCGGCAGAGTTGCCGGGGTGGTTGGCTAAGCGGCTTGCTCCCAGGCCCATGGTGGCCACCACAGCAGCGCCTGTACGCGTCTCTGCGAGGTTGCCGAACTACGTCGACGCCGCAATCACTGGCGAGTGCGAACGGGTCGCTAAGGCGCAGCCAACCAACCACACCAGCGTGCTGTTCACGGCATCCATCGCACTCGGGCAACTCCTCGGAGCCAGGATGCTCCCTGCGACTACAGCCGAACTCGCCCTCTACGAAGCCGCGGCGCAGATGGTGTCTGGGCCATGCCGGTGCACCGAGCGGGAAGTCCGCCGCACCATCACCAACGGCCTGCGCATCGGCAGCAACCGCCCCCGCGCTACTCCCGCTGAACAGCCTGCGCCGGTGCAGGCCGGGCTGTTCGAGCAACGGGGTGCCGCATGACTGGTGTACAGATTGAACAGAAGGACACGTCGTGACACCACAAAACGGCAGCGTTGACGGCGCGGCGCTGCTGAACGAGTTGCGGGCCGCGTTGAAGAAGTACGTGATCCTGCCCAACGACGAGACCGCCGACGCCGTCACGTTGTGGATCGCTGCCACGCACGCCCAACCCGCCTGGCCGCACGCCCCGCGGTTGGTCATCCGGGCACCGGAAAAACGGTGCGGCAAAAGCCGTTTGTTGGACGTGGTCGAGGTCACCTGTCACGACCCGTTCATCACCGTCAATTCCTCCGAGGCCGCCATCTACCGATCGGTGACGGAGGATCCGCCGACGCTGCTGGTCGACGAGGCCGACACCATCTTCGGTCCCAAGGCAGACGGCAACGAAGGGTTGCGAGGGCTGCTTAACGCGGGGCACCAGCGCAACCGGCCCACCGTCCGGTACGACGCCGCCGCCAACCGGGTCGAGAAGCTGCCGACGTTCGCCATGGCCGCACTCGCCGGCATCGGCGCCATGCCCGACACCATCGAAGACCGCGCCGTCATCGTCCGAATGCGACGCCGCGCTCCCGGCGAAACAGTGTCGCCCTACCGGCGTCGGCGGGACGGGCCGTTGCTGCAATCCCTGCGGCAACGCGTGTCCGAGTGGCTGCGGGCGGACCTGCCCACGCTGGAACGGGCCGAACCGCCGATGCCGGTGGAGGACCGGGCTGCCGACACGTGGGAGCCGCTGGTCGTGGTCGCCGACCACGCCGGCGCTGATTGGCCCGACCGCGCTCGCACGGCGGTGCTGGTGCTGACGGCCGAGGCCGAAAGCAGCACGCAGGCAGCGAAGTCCGCCCGGCTTCTCGCTGACATCCGAATGATCTTCGCCGGCCACGAGGAACTGTCCACCGCCTACGTGTTGTGCCAACTCAACTCCAACCCCGAGGCACCGTGGTGCGAGTACTCGGAGAAGGGACTGACCGCGGCCAAGTTGGGCCGGATGCTTGGGGAGTACGACATCCGGTCCGCCAACATCCGTTTTCCGGACGGGACGCAGGCCAAGGGGTTCCGGCGCGTTGACTTCGCCGACGCCTGGCTCCGTTACTGCCCCGCTCCGCCCACCGAGGACGCCAACCCCGAGGGGTAAGGCGTCCCAGCCGTCCCAAGCGTCCCGTGCCTGGTCAGGTGCGGGACGGCTTCACCGCATGGGACGGCTCAAGCCGTCCCGCTGATCGGCGGTTGGGACGCTTCAAAGCGTCCCAAAAAGCAAGCCGTCCCGCTCTGACCTGCACTGGGACGCTTGGGACGCTTGGGACGGCTCCCCCTCCCGGGCGCGATCGCGGTTCCCGTGACGGGACCGCAGCGCCCGACGGCCAATCACCACCGCCGATCACCACCGGGGGTAAGACAACCGTGTCTGCGATTCCTGCACCGCGCCAGCCTGCACAGGCCAAGCGGCAAATGACCATTGCTCAGGTTTGCGGGCAACCAGTTCAAGGAGCCGTTCAAGACGTCGGCACTCGCGGAGAGCTTTCGGTCCGATCTGGTTTCTGCCGCCCGCAAGGGTGAGGCGTTCGACGTCGTCTCAGGTCTCCCGGTTTCCATGCAGCGGGCCAACAACACCATGTCGTGGTATGAGTTCGCTTGTGCCTTCGTTGACATGAAGTGGCCGCGCGTCGCAGCAACCACGCGCCGTACCCATGCAGAGGCTCTGACCGTGGTTGCGCCGTTCATGTTCATCACGACCAAGGGCAAGCCTGACGACAAGGTGATCCGATCCGCGTTGTGCCGGTGGGGGTTCAACACCAACAAGCGCGACAGTGAGGACTGTCCGGCCAATGTTCGAGTAGTACTCAGGTGGGTGGAGCGAAACTCGCTGCCAGTCTCGGCGCTGGCCAAACCTGAAGTACTGCGGTCGCTGCTGGACGGGCTGACGGTCCGACTTGACGGCAAGCCAGCCGCGCCAAGCGTGGTGAGCCGTCGCCGGAAGATTCTCAACACAGCCGCGGAGTACGCCGTCGAGCGGAAGCTACTCGACAGCAACCCGATTCCGGCGCTGAAGTGGACTGCGCCGAAGACCGTGCAGGTGGTCGACAAGCGCGCTGTGGCCAATCCCGTGCAGGCCCGAACGCTGCTCAACGCGGTCGCTGATCAGGGACGTGTCGGCCGACGCATGGTGGCGTTTTTCGGCTGCCTGTACTTCGCCGCCTTGCGACCGGAGGAGGCGGTTGGCTTGGCGAAGCACAACCTGTCCCTGCCGGCTGAGGGCTGGGGAGAGTTGCACCTCGAACGGGCTGAGCCGTACGCCGGAAAGGGGTGGACCGACAGCGGCGCCAACCGCGACCAACGGCAGCTCAAACAGCGAGCGGTCGGGGAGACCCGCACCGTGCCATGCCCGCCGTAGCTGACAGCGTTGCTGCACGCCCACATCGAGGAGTTCGGCACTGGCCCGGACGGCAGGCTGTTCGTGGGGGAGCGCAACAAGGAGGAGTTGCCGAAGCTGACTATCGTCCGTGCCTGGTAGAGGGCGCGTGCAGCGGTGTTCACCGAGCAGGCGGTGGCGGGACCGCTGGCAAAGTCGCCGTACGACCTGCGGCACGCGGCGGTGTCCACGTGGCTGAACGCCGGTGTGCCGGCTACCGACGTGGCTGAGTGGGCGGGGCACTCGGTCGAGGTGCTACTCAAGATCTACGCGAAGTGTCTGGACGGCGGCGCTGTCGCTGCTCAGCAGCGAGTGCAGGCCGCTCTGGGGCACCGGCCGGATTAGATGAGAACGTCGGAATGTGTTCGGCGCAGATACCCACCAACGGCCGTTGGCCGTCGAGCACGGCCGGATACATGAAGGCCGTCCTTGACCGCGCTTGGGCTGGTCAAGGACCGTCTTCATGTGTGTTTGTAGAGTACCCCGGTGGGCCCTGTGCGCGACGGAGTCCCATACGAGGCCAGGCCGGCGCAGGCTCGCGCCGCCTAGCCGACGGGTGTCAGCCGAGTAATTGCTCGACGGCCGACACGATGCCCATCACCACGAACATGATGTCGGGTCCGGGAAGGGCGGAACCCAGTGGATGCCCTCGGCAACTTGGGGAAACGCGCGAGCAGAGAAAGTGCTGACAGAGATCAGTTCGAGTCCTTGCTGGTCTGTTGGAGCAAGGCGAGGTTGTGCCGGGTGGGCAGGGTATCGGGGTAACGCCCTACTTGAATTTGCCGGAGATGATCGTTTCCCATGTGTGGCTCATGGGGTGAGATCATCTCCGCACTTTTTCCTTATCAACTAACGACAAACGATCAACTGTGACCGTTCGTAGTGAATGTTCTCGTTTGCAAACATTGCAGACTATGAGGGGTGGCGGAAGATGTTGGGCGATGACGGCTTCTTTTCTGAATAATGTGTTTGTGCATGCAAGATTGCCGATCGGTGTGAACCTGTCATTGTCGCAAACCGGTCAAGCCTTGGGGTGAGAGTGGTAGTACGCTAAAAGCGCCGGGTTGCGCAACTGCTGCTACTTTAGGACTACCGTGGCAGCGTTTGAGATGCGAGTTTACTAAAGCGTTTGAGATGCGAGTTTACTAAAGCCTGAAGCATGATATGGGAGTGGACATGAAGAAGCGTATGCGGATTTCCTGTCTACTGGTTGCTGTGGCAGTGTTGGCGTTTATGGGGTTGATTATGGCTCCGAGTGTCGGCGCGGCGTACGGCGCAGATGTGGCGCAAGGGCAGGTTCGGGCTCGGGTGCTCGGTTCCTTCTGGGCCGAAATGCATAATCGGAACAGTGGTAGTTGCGTGGACGTCCGAGACGACTCGTACGATGCGGGTGCCTGGATCCAGCAGTACCACTGCCATAACCATCCGGCGCAGAAGTTTTTCTTCGCCGACATGGGTAACGGCTACTATGAGATTGAGGGGCAGCACAGCCATAAGTGCATTACGCCTCAGGGCGGCTGGCTTGACAACGGCGTACCGCTGCTTCAATGGTACTGCTTGGGTTACGATAACCAGCAATGGCAGTTTCAGTCGGCCACCGGTGGAAGCTATCGGGTGGTCAACAAGGCTAGCGGGAAGTGTATAGATGTCCCCAACTGGTCGTCGAACGATAGTGTGATTCTGCAGCAGTGGATCTGTTCTCCTGGTGCGGCAAACCAAGAATTCTATCTAGTGTAGATAAGCCACCCTGTGGCGGTGCTGCATGTACTTGATGGGATAAGGTGGTTGACCCGATACTAGAGTTTTAGCCTCTGCTCGGCCGGCGGTGGTCGCGGCGCTGTTGTACAGCAGAGAAGTGCAGCAACCGCAGCGACCGTGAGCGACCATCGCCGGCGGTCAGCTTCCGTCGGATGTAGTCAACGACCTGTGGAAGCCCGCTCGCCGACAGTTCGCATCGAGAAGGTCATCCTGCTTACCCTCGTTCGTAGAACCGAACGATCAGGGCCAGGTTCGCCGCGACCTGCGGGCCGTGGACGAAATCCGCGGCGCTGATCTGCGCGAGCATGCCCGCGTGCAGCTGGTCGACGGTCATGTCGATGTCTTCCAGCTCGGCGAATGATCCCGCCGCCGGAGCGGTGACGAACGTGGCGAGCCGGTCGGCCATGCCGGCGGCGATGTCACCGAGCTGGGCGACGGTGTCGCGAAGCTCGGCGGGCACGGCGTGATTGGGGTGGGCGAAGCGAGCGTTGTCGGCGATGTGTGCGGCCAGGTCGCCCATGCGCTCGATCTTCTCCGCGCCGTACGTGGCGGCGAGCACGATCCGCAGGTCGCGGGCGACCGGGGCTTGCAGGGCCAGCAGCGAGTACGCGTGTTCTTCGCATTCGGTGCGCTTGGCGTCGGGTGCGGCGTCAGTGGCGAGAACGTGCTCGGCCAGGCTGAGGTCTGCTTCCAACAGCGCGCCGGTGGCTTGCCGCATCGCGGTCGCGGCGGCGGCGCACATGCTGGCCAGTTATTGGCCGAGCTGGGTCAGGTCCCCGCGGAAGGCTTCTCACACGAGCCATGACCCTAGCGACGGCGGGCGGCGGCACGTAGGGGCCGCGCCGACAGCGGCAATGGGCGGAGGCAGGACCGCGCGGATCCCTTCGAGCGCTCAGCCTTGATAGACAGCAGTGGGATTCCCATCCGCGCCAACTCCAAGAAGCCGCCCGCCTTCACAGCGAACAGCGCTGCCCCCGCGTCGGCATCTGCCGTGACGGTCGCGAGGGCTGGGAGCAGCGGGCTATAGCCGACCCGCACCAGGTGCGGTGGTAGTGGACCAGTCGAACAGCTGCACAGCGACGGGTCCGAGCCGCACGTGGTCACCGTCCCAAGTAGACGAAAACGTCGGCACGTATTCGGCACAGATGCCCGCCAACGGCCGGTGTTGGCCGGACATGGCCGGACACACGAAGAAGGCCCTTGACCGCGTTCGCGCTGGTCAAGGGCCGTTTTCGTGGGTGTCTGTCGAGTGCCCCCGGCAGGATTCGAACCTGCGCACCCGCCTCCGGAGGGCGGTGCTCTATCCCCTGAGCTACGGGGGCCCGTTGCTCAACTGGGGAGAAGCTTACAGCACGGGGTGGAGGGGTTTTGCACGGGCTGTCGTCCTGGGGCGATAGGCCGTGGCGGTGGGGAAAGTCGCTGGTCAGGGGGTTGGGGTGGCGCGGGCGATGGGGCGGTCGGGGCGGGGGTGGGTGATCGTTGTGGTGGAGGCCACAGGGGAACGAGGGGGATGACGGAATTTTCGGGGGAAAGTTAGGCTAACCATATTGAACTTATGCGCATGTCGCTATATGTTCGCGGTGAGCGAAGTGGAAGGGACAGGGCGTTATGGGGCACGGACACGGGCACGGCAGCGCGTCGGGGAAGCACGTGGGCCGGTTGTGGGCGGCCCTGGGGTTGGGGGCGACGTTCCTGGCGGTCGAGGTCACCGTGGGGGTGGCCACGGGGTCGCTGGCGCTGGTCTCGGACGCGGCGCACATGGTGACCGATGTGGTGGGCATCGGGCTGGCCCTGGCGGCGGTGATGCTGGCGGCCAGGAACAAGGCGAACCAGAACCGAACGTTCGGCATGTACCGGGCGGAGGTGCTGGCGGCGCTCGCGAACGCGGTGCTGCTGTTCGCGGTGGCGGGTTACGTGTTGTACGAGGCCATCGAGCGGTTCACGGCCCCGCCGGAGGTGCCGGGACTGCCGGTGGTGCTGACGGCGGTTGTGGGGCTGGCGATCAACGCGACGGCCTTCCTGCTGCTGCGCGAAGGGGCGAAGGAGAGCCTGAACCTGCGCGGCGCCTATCTGGAGGTGCTGTCGGACCTGATCGGCTCGGTGGGCGTCCTGATCAGTGGTCTGATCACGCTGACGACCGGCTGGCGCTACGCGGACCCGGTCATCGCGGTGGCCATCGGCCTGTTCGTGCTGCCCCGCACCTGGGGCCTGGCCAAGAGGGCCCTGCGCATCCTGTTCCAGCACGCCCCCGAAAGGGTGGACGTGGAGCAGCTACGAGTCGATCTCACCGCTCTGGACGGCGTGACCGAGGCTCATGACGTGCATGTGTGGACCCTCACATCGGGCATGGAGGTGGCCTCCGCCCACCTCGCGGTGGCCCCCACCGCGGTGCCGGCGGATGTGCTGGTCAGGGCCCAGAAACTGCTGGCCGACGACTACTCGCTGGAGCACGCGACGGTCCAGGTCGAGCCTCGTGAGGCCACCGGGAAGTGCCGCGACCTGACTTGGTAGCGGCACCCGTTCGGGTGTCTTCTGTGAAAACTGCGTGGGTATCCCAGCGGTGCTGCGTCCCACCTCTGTCACGGGTGAAGACGTGAGAGAGCGAAGGGGACGGACATGATGGGCAACGACCGCAAGGTGATCACGTCGAGGGTCGACTTCGGCTTCCTGGCCGCGCACGACTTCCTGGTGCCGCTGGAGGTGGAGCTGCGCTACGACACGCTGGACCCGTTCGCGGTGGTGGCGGCCTTCCGCCCGGGCCGGGACGACTGCGTGGAGTGGGCCTTCGCCCGGGACCTGCTGGCCGACGGCCTGATCGGCGACGCCGGTGAGGGCGACATCCGGATCAGGCCGTCGGACAGCGATGTCGAGATGGTCGTGGTGGAGCTGCGCTCGCCGTCGGGTCAGGCGGTCTTCGAGGCCCCGGCGGAGGACCTGGCGGAGTTCCTGGACGAGACCTACGAGGTCGTCATGCCCGGCAACGAGCACCTGTGGGTGGACATCGACGCGGAGCTCACGCGCCTGACGTCGATGTCGTGAGGTACGCCTCCGTGATCTCCTTCGGCCCGAACGGCCAGATCCGCTCGACCCGGGCCCAGATCAGGAACGCCACGACGCCGACGACCACCCAGGCGACGGACAGGCCGATGGACAGCCAGTCGGTGGAGAAGTACAGGTAGATCCAGCCGACCACGGCGATGATCAGCGGCACCGGGAACAGCCACATCTTGTACGGACGGTTCAGGTTCGGCTGCCGCCGCCGCAGCACCACCAGGGCCGCGGCCTGGGCCAGCGCCTGGACCAGCACGATGACCGTGGTGAGCATGTTGATCACGGTGGTCAGCGTGAACAGCGAGCCGACGGCGGTGATGACGCCCATCACCAGCAGGCCGACGGTGGGGAAGTGCCCCTTGGGGTGCAGCTTGGCGAACTGGGGAAGGAACAGCTTGTCGCGGGCGCCCTCGTAGGGCACCCGGGAGCCGGCCAGCAGACCGGCGAACACCGAGGCGAAAGCGGTCACCACGATGAGCACGGTCACGATGTCGGCGGCCGTCGAGCCCCACGCGGTGGACACGGCCAGGGTGGCGACCGAGGTGGACTTGGCCACGTCCTGCCAGGGCAGCACGCCGAGGATGCCGACCTGGAGCAGCAGGTACAGGCACATGATGCCGACGATGGACAGGATGATCGAGCGCGGCAGCGTCTTGCCCGGCTCGCGCACCTCGCCGCCCAGGTACGCGCTGGTGTTGTAGCCGAGGTAGTCGTACACCGAGAGCACGAGTCCGGCGCCGAGGCCCATGAAGAACGGCCCGCCCGCGGCGAACGTGCCCGGCGCGTAGGTGAAGGCCATCGCGCCGTTGAAGTGGCTGTACGCGGCGATGATCACGGCGAACATGCTGACCAGCATCACGCCGAAGAACACGGTGGTGATCCGGGTGGTGTCACCGATCTTGCGGTACAGCATGGCGACGACGACCGCGGTGATCACGATGCCCACGATGTGGCCGAACGTGTTCACGTTGCCGCTGCTGTCCACCACCGCCGGCCACAGCGCGCCGAGGTACTGCACCAGGCCGATCACGCCGGTGGACATGATCAGCGGGATGTAGAGGATCGCGGTCCACACGAACAGGAACGGCATCAGCCGCCCGGTCCGGTACTGGAACGCCTCCCGCAGATAGATGTAGGTGCCGCCGGCGCCCGGCAGCGAGGCCCCGAGCTCGGCCCAGATCAGGCCGTCGGCCAGCGCGATGATCGCGCCGATGACCCAGCCGAACACCGCCTGTGGACCGCCGACGTCCGCGACCATGATCGGGATCGTCAGGAACGGCCCGACGCCGCACATCTGGGTCATGTTGATGGCGGTCGCTTGCCATGGCCCGATCTTGCGTTCGAGGCCCACCTGTTGCGTGTCCGAAGCCACGCCCCACCTCCCTGGTCGAATTAGGAAAGGTTCTTAACATATAGACCAGGTGATGGGGAACACGCCGACGGTGACTGCCGACGAAGTCGTGACCTGATCTTGCGGGAGACTGAGCCGCGTGACGCCGTCCGGCCTATTCCCGGAGTCGTGGCGGATCGCGTCCGACGACCAGCGGGTCGACCTGGAGAAACAGCTGGTGGAGGCGGTCGCCGACGACCATCCCCTGGCGCTCGCGCCGGTGGCCGCGGTGGCCTCCTGTGTGGACTGCGCGGCCGTGGTCTACACGGCCGGACTCGGCCGTGAGCTGGTCTGGACCATCGTGACCTTCGGTCGGTCGGACAGCGCCGGTACCCGGGTCGATGTCTTCCCGGCCTTCGCTGGTCTGCGCCGCGCCCTGGCGGCTCACCTCCATTGATCCGGTCAACTCCTACTATGGGAGGTCGGCGGGGCCTTGGCCCCTGGACACGGAGGCAAGCGGTGTGAGGGCGCCACAGGTCGGCACGCCCGCGAGCATGCGGGAGCTCAACCAGCGGATCGTGCTGGACCGGCTGCGTGGCGGCGGCGCCGCGACCAGGCCGAGCCTGGCCAGGGACACCGGACTGTCCAAGCCGACGGTCGGGCAGGCGCTGCTCGACCTGGAGCAGGACGGACTGGTTCGGGAGGCGGGGCGCACCAGCGCCGGCCCCGGCCGGTCGGCGGTGCTCTACGAGGCCGACCCGGCGGCCGGGCACGTGCTGGGCATCGACATCGGCCGCGGCCGCATCCGGCTGGCGGTGGCCGACCTGGCCGGCACGGTCGTGGCCAAAGTGGACGAACCCAACCGCTGTCGCTCGGCCAGCGCCCTGGTGCGCACGGTGCACGAGATGGCCACCGGCGTGGTCGGCCAGGCCGGCCTGCAACTGCCCGATGTGGTGCTGACGGTCGTCGGCAGCCCGGGCGTGCCGGACCGCCGCGGCCGGATGCTGCACTACGCGCCGAACCTGCCCGGCTGGGGCCGTCGCGGCCTGCTGGACGAGCTGGAAGCGGTGTTGGGCCCGAACCTGGTGGTGGAGAACGATGCCAACCTGGCCGCGGTGGGCGAGCGGGACCAGGGCGCGGCCCGTGGCGTGGACGTTTTCGTCTGCGTGAACGTGGGCACCGGCATCGGCATGGGCATCGTGGTCGATGGGCAGCTGTTCCGCGGCGCGCACGGGGCCGCAGGCGAGGTGGGCTACCTGCCCTATGGCTGGGTGGACGCGGAGTCGGAGGGCTGGACGCCGTCCACACCGGGCATGTTGGAGCAGGCCGCCGCCGCGAACTCGGTGGTGAAGCTGGCCCGTGAGCACGGCGTGCGCAACGCCGGCTCGGCCCGTGAAGTGTTCCAGCTGGCCCGGCAAGGCGACGCCGGTGCGCTGGCGGTGGTCGAGCAGGAGGCGGTGAAGCTGGCCTTCCTGGTGGCCTCGGTGTCGGCGGTGATCGACCCGGAGGTGGTGCTGCTGGTCGGTGGCATCGGGTCCAACACCGACCTGCTGGTGGAGCCGCTGGAGAAGGCGCTGCACGAGATCAGCCCGATGGCGCCCCGGATCTGCCCCGGCGAGCTGGGCGAGAACGCGGTCCTGACCGGCGCCATCGCCACCGGCCTGCGCGGCGCCCAGGACATCGTGTTCGAGCGTCGTGGCGAGAATCTGGTAACACAGCGCAGCGGTGTGAACGCCTAGTTTGAACGTTTCACTCGTTTGGCGGAATCCGACCCGAGGTTTGGTGGCATAGCGTGAGCAACACCTCCTCGGGAGGGAAAAGGGTCGCACAAGGGGATAAATACGAGGCAGGCCGAGACGGGGGTCAGGTCCACCTCACGTTCAGGGAGCGGTCCGCCGCGCCGCTTTCGCCCGCTCCCTGAACGTCTCACCCCACACAGACGCACAACAGGGGCCGCCCCGGGCAGGGCGGCCCCTGTTGTTGTGCTGGGAAGGGGGCATTCCTGGCGTTCAACGCCAGGAATGCCCCCTTCCCAGCATCAAGGCGGGTCAGTTCATCGGCAGCGGCTGGATGTTCTTGGCCGCCATCATCTGCTTCATCAGCTCGACCTCGGAGTCCTGCGACTTCAGCATGTTCTCGGCCAGCACACGCACCGCGGGCACGGTGGCGTGCGCGGCGGCGAACTGGGCCATCGGCGCGCCGCCGAGGTGATGGCGCATCATCAGCTGCAGGAAGTAGGCGTCCATGTCCGGCCCGGTCAGCGACTGGAGCTTGGAGATCTCGTCGCCGCTGGCGTAGCCGGGCATGTGGTCGACCCCGTTGGACGGCATCTGGTTGCCGTTCATGCCGGGCATGCCGGCCATACCGTCGCTGGGCCCGGCCATCCACGCCATGTACCGCCCGGTCGGGGACTGCTCGGGCTGGCCCCACAGCATGAGCCAGCCTCGCATCCGTCCGGACTGGTCCTCCTGGGTGGACTGGATGTCGAAGGCCAGCTGCCGGATCTGCGGGTCCTGGGTGTGGTCGCGGGCCCAGTTGGCCATGGTCACGGCCTGCTCGTGGTGCAGGGACATGTCCTGGGCGAAGCCGACCTCGACCGAGCCGGGGCCGGGGCTGCCCGACCCGTCGCCGCTGCCGGGCAGCTTGATCAGCAGCCCGACGGCCGCGCCGAGCAGCAGGATGGCCACCGCGGCGGCGGCCAGCACCAGCACCCGCGTGGTCGCGGAGACGGGGCCGCTGGGCAGCTCCTCCTCCGCGACCTCGTCGAGTTCGTCGGTCTCGGTCATCACTTGGACGGGCTGGTCGGGGCGGCGCCGGAGGCGGGCATGCCGGCCGGCTGCTGCTCGTTGGTGGCGCTCTGCGAGCCGGAGCCGGTCATCGGCACCGCGTCCGGGCCCGGCTTGGACGGGTCGAACGGCGGCGGGTTCTGCGGGTCGAACTGGCCCGGGCCCAGCGCGTCACAGCTGGCGCCGACCTCGGGGTACTCGTACTGGTTGGTGCGCAGCGCGGAGATGAACTCGTCGATGCGCGGGTCGCCGGCGCTGTCCACCTTGAGCTGGTGGCCCCACGACTGCAGCGAGACCGCCTTGTCCAGGCCCGGGTACGGGGACAGCATCATGAACTGCTTGCCCTGCACCTTGAGCTTGAGCGTGTTGAGGTCGTCGCCCTTGATCTTGTCGGGGTTGTAGGCGATCCACACGGTGCCGTGCTCCAGGGCGTGCACCATGTTCTCGCTGCGCACCGCGTTCTGGTAGACGATGCCGTCGCAGTCGGCCCAGAAGCCGTCGTGCGGGCCGCCGAAGGGCGGCGACTGGTCGTAGGCCACCCGCTGGGTGGGCTGCACGTGCTGGCCGGACTTGTAGTCCTTGACCACGACACCCGGGATCTTGGTCGACGGGTCCTTGTTGCTGTCGCTGGGCTGCCACTGCGCCAGCGCGGCCTGGGCCTCGTTCTTGGCGCTGATCTGCGCATAGGCGTACCCGAACACGCCGATGGCCAGCAACAGCACGACGACGACGGCGATGATGGTGCCCCAGGGCTTGCCCTTGCCGCCCACCACCTGTCCGCGCGCCGCGTTGACGGCGTTCTTCTTGCTGCCGCCGCCACCCTTCTTCTTCCCGCCGGCCATCTCCCCGCCCTTGGCATCGTGAGCTGGACCACACCGGTCCAGACCTTCGGCGGCCAGTGTAGGGACCGGGGATGAGAATTCCGTCAGACCCCGATCCGGTCACGGCGTCGGGACCAGGGCCGTTCCACCCCTCGGTCTGTGAATAACCCCATCGCGAGCTGCGAATACGCTCTCCTAGACTGCCGGGGTGACTCCAGCCGCTCTCGCCGATCTTGTCCGTTCCGCCGCCGTCGACGTCCTCACCTCCCGAGGCCTCGACACCGGCGTGCTTCCGGCCGAGGTGACAGTGGAGCGACCCCGCAACCCGGAGCACGGCGACTACGCCACCAACCTGGCCCTGCAGGTGTCCAAGAAGCTCGGGGTGAACCCCCGGGACTTCGCCGGCTGGCTGGCCGAGGCCCTGACCAAGCAGGACGGCGTGGCCGCGGTGGACGTCGCCGGGCCGGGCTTCCTCAACCTGCGGCTGGACGCCGACGCGCAGGGCGCGATCGTGCGCGAGGCGCTGACCGCCGGCGCGGCCTACGGCCACAACGAGCTGCTGGCCGGCAAGAAGATCAACCTCGAGTTCGTCTCGGCCAACCCGACCGGCCCGGTGCACCTGGGCGGCACCCGGTGGGCCGCGGTCGGCGACGCCCTGGGCCGGGTCCTGGAGGCCGAGGGCGCCGCGGTGACCCGGGAGTACTACTTCAACGACGCCGGCGCGCAGATCGACCGGTTCGTGCGCTCGCTGGTGGCCGCGGCCAAGGGCGAGCCGGCCCCGGCCGACGGCTACGGCGGCGGCTACATCGCCGACATCGCGGCCGAGGTGATCAAGCGGGAGCCCAGCGCGCTGTCGCTGCCCGAGGCCGAGCGGGACGAGACGTTCCGGCGCACCGGCGTGAACCTGATGTTCGACGAGATCAAGCAGAGCCTGCACGACTTCGGCACCGACTTCGACGTCTACTTCCACGAGAACTCGCTGCACGAGTCCGGGGCCGTGGACCGGGCCGTCGCGCAGCTCAAGGCCTCTGGCGACCTCTACGAGGAGGACGGCGCCTGGTGGATCCGGTCCAAGGACTTCGGCGACGACAAGGACCGGGTCGTCATCAAGAGCGACGGCGCGCCGGCCTACATCGCCGGTGACATCGCGTACTTCAAGGACAAGCGGGACCGCGGCTTCGACCTGTGCATCTACATGCTGGGCGCGGACCACCACGGCTACATCGGCCGGCTCAAGGCGGCCGCGGCGGCGCTGGGCGACGACCCGAACACCGTCGAGGTGCTGATCGGCCAGCTGGTGAACCTGGTCGCCGACGGCAAGCCGGTGCGGATGAGCAAGCGGGCCGGCACGGTGATCACGCTGGAGGACCTGGTCGACGCGGTCGGCGTGGACGCGGCCCGGTACTCGCTGATCCGGTCCTCCGTGGACTCCGCCGTGGACATCGACCTCGACGTGCTGCGCAAGACCACCGCCGAGAACCCGGTCTACTACGTGCAGTACGCGCACGCCCGCATCGCCCGGGTGCTGGAGAACGCGGCCGACCTGAAGATCGAGCTCGGCGACGTCGCCGACGCCGACCTGACCCTGCTGACCATGGACAAGGAGGGTGCGCTGATCCGCACCCTCGGCGAGTTCCCGAAGGTCGTCGCCTCGGCGGCCGAACTGCGCGAGCCCCACCGGGTGGCGCGGTACCTGGAAGGCCTCGCCGGCGCCTTCCACAAGTACTACGACGACAAGGACGACCCGGACACGGCCAGGGTCCTGCCCAAGGGCGACGAGGAGGTGTCGCCGCGGGCGGTCCCGCAGCTGCACCTCTACCGCGCCACGCAGCAGGTGCTGCGCAACGGGTTGGCCCTGCTCGGTGTCTCCGCCCCGGAACGGATGTAGCCGCGATGCGCGCACACCCCGCCGGCCCACGTCACGCCGACGTGTTGGTGCCGGCGAACACCGCAGGAACCCGACCGTCCACTTCGGACGAGATGGACACGTTGCCGGCCAACGTGTGGCCGCTGAACACCAGCCGCCGCGCGGACGGCGTGGTCGAGCTGGCCGGCGTGGACGTGCGGGAGCTGGCCGAGCAGTACGGCACGCCGCTGTTCGTGGTCGACGAGGACGACTTCCGCACCCGCTGCCGCACGCACGCCGAGGCGTTCGGCGACCCGGCGCTGGTGCACTACGCGTCCAAGGCCTTCCTGTCCGTGGAGATCGCCCGCTGGGTCGCGCAGGAGGGCCTGGGGCTGGACGTGTGCAGCGGCGGCGAGCTGGCCATCGCGCTGCGCGCGGAGTTCCCGCCGGAGCGGATCGCCTTGCACGGCAACAACAAGTCCTCGGCCGAGCTGGCCATGGCGGTGGACGCCGGTGTCGGCGTGGTGGTGCTGGACTCGTTCCTGGAGAT
This sequence comes from Kutzneria sp. CA-103260, assembly GCF_018263855.1. GTDB lineage: Bacteria > Actinomycetota > Actinomycetes > Mycobacteriales > Pseudonocardiaceae > Kutzneria. The sequence continues at coordinate 10,004,577 of NZ_CP073318.1, forward strand.
CGCCCGCCTGGACGAGATCGCCCGCGGCCGCGGGGTGCGGCAGCCGGTGCTGATCCGCGTGACGGTCGGCGTCGAGGCCCACACCCACGAGTTCATCGCCACCGCGCACGAGGACCAGAAGTTCGGCTTCTCGCTGGCCGGTGGCGACGCCGCCGAGGCGGCCCGCCGGGTGCTCAAGGCCGAGGGGCTCAAGCTCGTCGGCCTGCACAGCCACATCGGCTCGCAGATCTACGACGCCGACGGCTTCGAGATCGCCGCGCACCGGGTGATCGGTCTGCTTTCCCGGCTGCACAAGGAACATGGCGACGACGCGCTGGCCGATCTGACCACTGTGGACCTCGGTGGCGGGCTCGGCATCGCCTACATGGCCGACGACGACCCGCCGCCGGTCGGGCAGCTGGCCGAGCAGCTGCGCCAGATCGTGCGCAAGGAGTGCGACAACGAGGGACTGCCGGTGCCGCGCGTGGCCGTGGAGCCGGGCCGGGCCATCGCCGGCCCCGGCACTGTCACGGTGTACGAAGTCGGCACCACCAAGGACGTTGTGCTCGGCGGCGGCACCGGCCGCCGCTACGTCAGCGTCGACGGCGGCATGAGCGACAACATCCGCACCGCCCTGTACGACGCGGTCTACGACTGCCGGCTGGTGTCCCGCCGCGTCGACGAGGACGTGCCGGCCACGCTGTCCCGCGTGGTGGGCAAGCACTGCGAGTCCGGCGACGTCGTGGTGCGCGACTGCTGGCTGCCCGGCGACATCGCCCCCGGCGACCTGCTCGCGCTGGCCGGGACCGGCGCCTACTGCTACGCCATGGCCAACGGCTACAACCGGTTGCCCCGTCCGGCGGTCGTCGCCGTCAAGGACGGCCAGAGCCGGCTGTTGCTGCGCAGGGAGACCGAGGACGACCTGTTCCGCCTGGAGGCATAGTCGTGAAACCCATCAAGGTCGCGATGCTCGGCTGCGGCACCGTCGGCACCGAGGTGGCACGGCTGCTCACCGACCAGGCGGAGGACTTCGCGGCCAGGATCGGGGCGCCCGTCGAGCTGACCGGCATCGCGGTGCGCCGGCCCAACAAGCACCGCGAGGTGCCGGCCGAGCTGCTGACCACTGACGCCGACTCGCTCGTCGAGTCCGATGTGGACGTTGTCGTCGAGGTGATCGGCGGCATCGAGCCGGTGCGCTCGCTGCTGCTGAAAGCGCTCAACGCCGGCAAGTCCGTGGTCACGGCCAACAAGGCGCTGCTGGCCGAGCACGGCCCCGAGCTGTACGCGGCGGCCGACGCCTCCGGCGCGGACATCTACTTCGAGGCCTCGGTGGCCGGGGCCATCCCGTTGCTGCGCCCGCTGCGCGAGTCCCTTGCCGGGGACCGGATCAACCGTGTGATGGGCATTGTCAACGGCACCACCAACTTCATCCTGTCGGCGATGTCGGCCACCGGCGCCGGCTACGCCGAGACGCTGGAGGAGGCCAGCCGTCTCGGCTACGCGGAGGCGGACCCGACCGCGGACGTGGACGGCTTCGACGCCGCGTCCAAGGCGGCGATCCTGGCCTCGCTGGCCTTCCACACCCGGGTCACCGCCGGGGACGTGCACCGTGAGGGCATCTCCGCGGTCACCTCGGCCGACATCGCGGCCGCCCGGGGACTGGGCCGCACGGTGAAGCTGCTGGCCATCTGCGAGCGGGTCACCGACGCGGAGGGCGTCGAGTCCGTGGCCGTCCGTGTGCATCCGGCGATGATCCCCAACAGCCACCCGCTGGCCTCGGTCGGCGGCGCGTTCAACGCGGTGTTCGTCGAGGCCGACGCGGCCGGCCAGCTGATGTTCTACGGCCAGGGCGCGGGCGGCGCGCCGACGGCCAGCGCGGTGCTCGGCGACCTGGTCGCGGTGGCGCGCAACATCGTCGCCGGCGGGCGGGGCCCGCGCGAGTCGGCGTACGCGGAGCTGCCGGTCCGGCCGATGGGCCAGGCCAGCACCCGCTACCACATCAGCCTGGACGTGGCCGACCGGCCGGGCGTGCTGTCGCAGGTCGCCGCGGTGTTCGCCGAGCACGACGTGAGCATCGCCGTGGTGCGCCAGGAAGGCCGTCCGGTGGACGCGAGCCTGGTGGTCGTCACGCACGCCGCGTCCGACGCGGCGCTGCGCGGCACGGTGGACAAGATCGCCGGGCTGCCGGTGGTGCGTGAGGTCGTCAGCGTGATGCGGGTCGAAGGGGAAGAGTCATGATCACAGCGGCCCAAGGGACGTCGATCAGGCCCGGATGGCCCGGGATCATCGCCGCGTACCGGGACCGGATCCCACTGCCGGCCGACGCCGAGATCGTCACCCTGCACGAGGGCGGCACGCCGCTCGTCGAAGCCAAGCACCTGTCCGAGTTGACCGGCAACCGTGTCTTCCTGAAGGTGGAGGGCGCGAACCCGACCGGATCCTTCAAGGACCGCGGCATGACGGCGGCGATCAGCCTGGCCGTGTCGCAGGGTTCCAAGGCGGTCATCTGCGCCTCCACCGGCAACACCTCCGCCTCGGCCGCGGCCTACGCCGCCAAGGCCGGGCTCACCTGCGCGGTTCTGGTGCCCAGCGGCAAGATCGCGCTGGGCAAGCTGGCCCAGGCGGTCATGCACGGCTGCCGCATCCTCCAGGTGGACGGCAACTTCGACGACTGCCTGGAGCTGGCCCGCAAGACCGCCGCCGAGTTCCCGATCTCCCTGGTGAACTCGGTGAACCCGATCCGCATCGACGGCCAGAAGACGGCCGCCTTCGAGGTGTGCGACGTGCTCGGCCAGGCGCCGGACGTGCACCTGCTGCCGGTGGGCAACGCCGGCAACATCACCGCGTACTGGAAGGGTTACACCGAGTACGCGAAGGACGGCGTGATTGCCGCCGCGCCAAGGATGTTCGGCTTCCAGGCGGCCGGCGCGGCGCCACTGGTGCAGGGCAGTCCGGTGCGCCACCCGGAGACCATCGCCACCGCGATCCGCATCGGCGATCCCGCGTCCTGGGACGGTGCGGTGTCCGCCCGTAACGAGTCGGACGGCTTGATCGACGCTGTCACCGACGACCAGATCCTTGCCGCGTACCGGTTGCTGGCCTCGCGGGAGGGCGTGTTCGTGGAGCCCGCCTCCGCCGCCAGCGTGGCCGGGCTGCTGCTGACGGCCGCGGATGGCCGGCTGCCCAAGGGTTCCACGGTGGTGTGCACCGTGACCGGTCACGGGCTGAAGGATCCGGACACCGCGCTGAAGGACATGCCGGCGTTCGAGGTGCTGCCGGTGGAGCCCGGTGCGGTGGCGCACGCCCTGGAGCTGGTGTGAGGGCGGTTCACGTCCGGGTTCCGGCCTCCACCGCCAATCTGGGCTCCGGGTTCGACGCACTGGGCCTGGCGCTCGGCCTGTACGACGAGGTCACCGTGGAGGTGGCCGAGTCCGGGCTGCAAGTGCACGTCGAGGGCGAGGGCGCCGGGCAGGTGCCGCTCGACGAGGATCACCTGCTGGTGCGGGCGATCCGGGCTGTCGACGGCGTTCCGGATGGGCTGGTTGTCCGGTGCCGCAACACGATCCCACACTCCCGCGGTCTCGGCTCGTCGGCCGCGGCGGTGGTCGCGGGCGTGGCCGCCGGCTACGCGCTGGCCGGCAAGACGTTGGATGACCGGGCGTTGCAGCTGGCCTCGGAATTCGAGGGGCATGCCGACAACGCCGCGGCCAGCCTGCTCGGCGGCCTGGTGCTGGCCTGGGCCGAGGGGGAGAAGGGGCAGTGCTTCCGAGCCGTTCGGCTCGAACCGCACCCCGACCTGGCGGCGATGGTGTTCATCCCGGCCACCGAGTCGTCCACCAAGACCACGCGCGGCCTGCTGCCGGCCCAGGTGCCGCACGCCGACGCCGCGTTCGCGGCCGGGCGGGCGGCGCTGGCGGTGCACGCGGTGACCACCGCGCCGGAACTCCTTTTGCCCGCCACGGCGGATCGACTGCACCAGGGGTACCGCGAACCGGCCTGGCCGGACACGATCCGTGTTGTCGAAGCGCTGCGCGCGGCCGGCCTGCCGGCCACTGTGTCCGGTGCCGGCCCCACGGTGTTCACGCTGGTCAGCGGGGATCAGGAGGTGCCGGCCGAGGTGGATCTGACCAGCTTCCAGGCCCGCCGGCTGAAAATCGACCGGGACGGCGTACAGGTTCGGCCGATCGGTTGATTTCGGCACAAAGTCCTGGTCGCGGCTGTTGCCACGAGTACGCCACGCCGGGGACCAGTTGTTGCACCATGCCGGCGTGCCGTCTACCCTCAGGGTAGATCAGTCACCGAGCGCACGGGCGCCGGTGTCGTGCCCGGGCACTCGTCCCGGTACGCATCTCCCGATCGGAACGTCCAGTCGACGTCTGGCGGGATACCCGGCCGCTGTGGTGACCGACAAGTCCCGTGTTCGCGGCGTTTCGCCCGCTCGCGGGCACCCGCGCCGTTCAGCTTTCGGGACGGCGCAGCTGGTCCAAGTAGGAGGCTCGGACCGGTCAGGAAGGACATGTGTGAGCAACACCGATCTCTTGGGCAGCGACGCGGTGTCCGCCGCGCCGGGTTCCCAGCAGGACTCGGCTCCTGCCCCCCGTATCGAATCCAAGGAGACCCCGCTGACCACCACGAAGCGCCGCGCAGGACTGTCCGGCATGGTGCTCGCGGAACTGCGCGAGCTCGCCGGTCAACTCAACATCAGCGGCACCGCGGGCATGCGCAAGGGCGACCTGATCGCCGCGATCAAGGAGCGCCAGGGGTCCTCCGGCGGCCGCGCCGAGACCGCCGAGCTGCCGCTGACCGGTGTCACCGCGTCCAAGCCGGCCCGCCGCACCGCTGAGAAGCCCGCCCGCGCCGCCGACGGCAAGAAGGAGAAGGCCGCCGAGGCCAAGGCTGAGGCCGCTCCGGTCGAGGCCGCCGCCGCGCCCGCCCCCGCTGCTGAGGCAGCGCCTGCGGAGACCGCGCCCGCGGCCCGTCAGGGCGAGGAGGAGGGCGGCCGCCGCAACAACCGGCGTCGTCGCGCCGCCGGCCGTCCGGCCGGCGCCCCCGACAGCTCCGACCAGCAGCAGTCCGCCGCCCAGCCGGCCGGCGACCGCCCGCAGCAGGGCGAGCGCCAGGAGCGGCCGGAGCGCCAGGACCGCCAGCAGGGCGACCGCGGCGAGCAGCGTGAGCGGGGCGAGCGCAACGAGCAGCGCGACCGGGGCGACCGCCAGCGTGACCGCGGCGACCGCAACGACCGGGGCGACCGCAACGACCGCGGTGACCGGGGCGACCGCCAGCAGAACAACCGGCCGGACAACCGCCAGCAGGACGACGACGACGAGCGCGGCGGCCGCCGCGGGCGTCGGTTCCGCGACCGCCGGCGCGGCCGCGACGGCGCCGAGCGCGGCCAGGGCGGCGGCGGTGGCGACACCGAGGTCCGCGACGACGACGTGCTGCTGCCGGTCGCCGGCATCCTGGACGTGCTGGAGAACTACGCCTTCGTGCGCACCTCCGGCTACCTGGCCGGCCCGAACGACGTCTACGTGTCGCTGTCGCTGGTGCGCAAGCACGGCCTGCGCCGCGGCGACAACATCACCGGCGCGGTGCGCCAGCCCCGCGAGGGCGAGCAGCAGCGGCAGAAGTTCAACCCCCTGGTCCGGGTGGACACCATCAACGGCCTCGAGCCCGACCAGGTGCGCAACCGGCCGGAGTTCACCAAGCTCACGCCGCTCTACCCGAACGAGCGCCTGCGCCTGGAGACCGAGCCGCACATCCTCACCACCCGTGTCATCGATCTGGTGATGCCGGTCGGCAAGGGCCAGCGCGCGCTGATCGTGTCCCCGCCCAAGGCCGGCAAGACCTCGGTGCTCCAGTCGATCGCCAACGCGATCACCACCAACAACCCGGAGTGCCACCTGATGGTCGTCCTGGTGGACGAGCGTCCGGAAGAGGTCACCGACATGCAGCGGTCGGTGAAGGGCGAGGTCATCGCCTCCACCTTCGACCGCCCGCCGGGCGACCACACCTCCGTGGCCGAGCTGTCCATCGAGCGGGCCAAGCGCCTGGTGGAGATGGGCCACGACGTGGTCGTGCTGCTGGACTCGATCACCCGTCTGGGCCGCGCGTACAACCTGGCCGCGCCGGCCTCCGGCCGCATCCTGTCCGGTGGTGTCGACTCCACCGCGCTGTACCCGCCGAAGCGCTTCCTCGGCGCGGCGCGCAACATCGAGGGTGGCGGCTCGCTGACCATCTTCGCGACCGCGCTGGTGGAGACCGGGTCGACCATGGACACGGTCATCTTCGAGGAGTTCAAGGGCACCGGCAACGCCGAGCTCAAGCTGGACCGGCGCATCGCCGACAAGCGGGTCTTCCCCGCCGTCGACGTCGACCCGTCCGGCACCCGCAAGGAGGAGCTGCTGCTCCCGCCGGACGAGCTGGCCGTGATGCACAAGCTGCGCCGCGTGCTGCACGCCCTGGACAGCCAGCAGGCCATCGACCTGCTGCTGGACCGGCTGCGCAAGAGCCGCACCAACATCGAGTTCCTGATGCAGGTGGCCAAGACCACGCCGGGCAGCAACGGCGACGACAACTGATCATCGCCTGAACAGCGGTGAAGGGGCCCTTCCTGACGTTCAACGTCAGGAAGGGCCCCTTCCTATCGGGTGGGGACCCCGTGCGGGGGGCTCAGCGGATCCCCGGGAGTGGGACGTGGTCCCACGGGCTCACTGGTGCGGGCGGGCCGGCGGGGTCCAGCCCCGGTAGTTGTTGAAGTAGTCGTAGCCGCCCATGGCCTTGGTGACGTGGCCGATCCGGCCGTTGACGCTGGAGGCCCAGAAGCCGCCGGCGCCGTCGGAGATGCCGACGTGGCCGTAGGCGCTGATGTTCCAGTAGACGAACGCGCCCAGCGGCGGGTTGCGGTCGCCCGCGTGCTTGGGGGACGCGCCGTTCCAGTGGGCGTTGGCCGAGGCCCACACGCCGGTGGTGCCGTAGGCGTTCTCCGCGGCCTTCTCGCAGTAGCCCTGGTAGGCGGTGCTGCCGTTGTGCGCCTGGTACCAGGCGACGGCCCCGGCCGGCGTGCCGTCGCCGGCCGACATGGGCGCGGCGACGACGGCCGGCGCCGCGGCCGCCTCGGCCACCGGGACGGCGCCCACGACGGCGACCGACAGGGTGACGGCTAACACGGCCTTGGCCGCGGTTTTCAGAAAACTGTTCACGGCTTGTCCCCTCAGGAAGTGAGATCTTGGCGAGGTGGACGCAACGCTAGGTTCGTGACCGGAGTCACGTCATCGGTCGTTGCCGTGACCGGAAACGGGAACGCCGGGTCACGCCCCGAGGTCAGCCGAAAGTTGGTGCTCCCACACGCACAGCGCCACCGCCGCGGCCGCCGCCGGGCCGCCGATCACGATCGCCACCAGGTCGGGCACGGTCAGCCAGCTCAGCGCGATGCCGCTGGCCAGCACCAACGCCGGGTACCAGCGGGCGATCCGGCGCAGCTGGGACCGCCGCCCCCACGGCACCCCCGAGTGCAGCGCCGCCGTCACCGCGGCCGCCGCCCCGAACACCGGCGCCGACAGCGGCTGCGTGCCGTCGCCCACACCCAGCGTCAGGCAAGCGGCCCCGAGCAGGCCGAGCACCGTGGCCGTGAACAGCACGGGCACGGTCAGCCACACCGCCAGCGGCAGTGGCCGCGGCGGCGAACAGGCGTCCAGGGCGCATGACACGCGGCACAGTGTGGCGAATAGGCCGTTCGGCGGGTGGGTGAGGTCGCCGGAAGGCTCGTCGCAGCGCTCGGCGGGCCGTGCCGTGCGGCGAGTGGTCGACGGGGAACAAACCAGTGGGGCGGCCTGTTTATCCAGGTGTCGGGCCATCTGGCAGAATGGATGGTCGAGTCAGGCTCCGGTTCACCCCAGCACCAGCCAAGGGGACCCGGCGGCCGCCGATGAGAGGAAGCAAGCACATGAGGGCCGGCATTCACCCGGAGTACGTGGAGACGTCCGTGACCTGCGGTTGCGGCAACACCTTCACGACCCACAGCACCAAGACCTCCGGTGCGATCCACGTCGAGGTCTGCTCCAACTGCCACCCGTTCTACACGGGCAAGCAGAAGATCCTGGACACCGGTGGTCGCGTCGCCCGCTTCGAGGCTCGCTACGGCAAGCGCAAGAAGTGAAGTTGCGATAACCACAGGCTCGGGCGGCGTGTGTCCGCGGAAAGCGCGGACCGCGTCGCCTGCCTGCCTCTCTGGGGGACACCCCCAGACCCCCGAGCGTCGAGAGGGCCCCGTAGCCGACTGGCTGCGGGGCCCTCTCGCGTTGTGCCTCGACCCGGCGTCTGGGGGTTGCGTCGGGTCCTACCCGCCCAAGGAACGGGCGCGTGTGCACTGCGGTACTGCTGGGAATGAGTGGTGCGCCGTGGCGGCGCCGGCTGGGGGCTACCGACGCCGCCACGGTCTTCCATCGCCGCACCGGGGGCTCTCCCGGACCCCGGTGCGGTTCGACACGACTAGACTGCCCCCGGCGGTCCGGCCGGCTCATCGTCAAAATTGGGTATCCGTCGTTGCCAACCAACCGGATGTCCGACTTCTCGGTGACCGAGATTCGTGCCCGTAATCCGGATAACACGTCCGGGGGCGCGGTCGATAGGCCGGTTGGTTGAAGCATCATCAAGGCGGCCGATCTCCCACGGCCGCGCCGACGTTGTGGGCAGGGGGCTGCGCATGACAGGGCAGGCTTGGTTGGCACGCATACCCGCGGTCCGCATCCCGGCGACGGTCGCGGTGCTCGCGACCATCGCGGTCAACCTCTCGCCGGCCCGCACCGTGATCCCGGACCAGTCCGGCCAGCTGCTGCTGGTCGTGGCGGTGGCCGGTATCACCGCGTGCGGCGTCGTGCTGGCCTACATGCTGGCCAGAATCGACGACAGCAGAGGTATCGGCGGCCTGGCCGCCGCCGTAACGGTCTACGCCGCAGTTGTGCTTCCCACCACGGTCATCGCCTTCACCACGCCCGGCACGCAGCACCTGATGGGCCTGCTGCGCACCAGCGGCGGACTGATCTTCCTGGTGCTGATGGCCTGCGCCCTGGTGCCCGGCCAGCCGTCCTGGACCAGGGGCTGGCCCGGCGGCCTGCTCGGCATCGTGGTGGCGGTCGCGCTGGCGATGGTGGTCATGACGGTCCCGCCGCTGGACGCGCTGGCCGCGGACGGCACGCTGGACCGGTTCTCGGTGGCGCTGTGGCTGGTCGTGACGCTGGCCTACATCGGCTACGGCGTCCGCAACCGGGTGCCGATGGCCTACGGCCTCGGCGCCGGCATGGTGGTGGTCTTCGTGGCCCAGGTGCTGCGCGAGACCGGCAACATGGGCCTGGGCGGGGCCAGCCTGCGGTTGTGCGGCGCGGTGATCATGTGCGCGGCCCTGGCCCGCCGGCTGCGCGAGCGGTTCCACACCTCGCAGCTGCGGGTGGACCGCATTGCTGAGCTGGACCACGAGCTGCACAACGTGCTGGCCGGCCTGGACGGCATGACCCACGTGCTCAACCACGCCGGCGGCGACGACCGTGCACTGCTCGGGGAGGCCGTCCGCGAGGAGATCGGCCGCCTGCGCAACCTGCTCGACCAGCGGGCCGAGCCGCCGGGCTGCGAGGTGGACCCGGTGCTGACCCGCATCGTCACCCTGCGCCGCACCAACGGCCTGGACGTGGAGCTGGATGTGGAGCCGGGCCTGCGCACCACGATGCCGGCCGACGCGTTCGCCCAGGTCGTGACCAATCTGCTGGCCAACTGCGAGCGGCACGCGCCGGGGGCCAAGGTGCTGGTCAGCGCCCGGGCCGACGGCCGCAACGTGCAGGTCGAGGTGCGTGACGACGGCCCCGGCCTGGCCCCGGAAGTGCGCGGCAAGGTGTTCCGGCGCGGTGTGCACGACCGCTCCCGCGGTGGCAGCGGCCTCGGGCTGCACCTGAGCCAGCAGCTGGTCGGCGCGTCCGGCGGATCGCTGTCGCTGCGGCCGGCCGCCGACGGGCACGGCACCGTCGCCGCCCTCGCCGTGCCCGCGGGCCGCTGATGCGACCACCCGTTCTGGTGATCGACGATCATGCGATCGTGGCCACCTCACTGGTGTTGGCGCTGCGCGCCCAGGGCATCCCGGCCAAGCGCTGCCCGGTCACATCCGAGGCGGCGATCATCGCCGAGGCGCAGGCCGGCGAGGAGCGCGGCATCGTGCTGCTGGACATGGACCTCGGCCTGGACGTGGACGGCGCCGACCTGGTGCTGCCGCTGAAGGCGATGGGCTGGCAGGTGCTGGTGGTGACCGGATCGTCCAGCCGCAACCGGATCGCCGCCGCGGTGGTGGCCGGGGCGATCGGCTGGGTGTCCAAGGCCGCGCCGTTCGAGGAGCTCTTACAGGCCGCCGTCGCCGCGGCCGCGGGCCGGTCCACGCTGTCCGAGCGGGAGCGCCGTGAGCTGGTCGAGCTCAACCGCGGCGACCGCGACCGGACCCGTCTGCTGGACCGGCTGACCGCCCGGGAACGGGAGGTGCTGGACCGTCTTGCCGCAGGTCAGCGGGCCGCCAAGGTGGCCGAGGAGTTCGTCGTGTCGGTGGCCACGGTGCGCAGCCAGATCCGCTCCATCCTGGCCAAGCTGGAGGTCGGCTCCCAGCTGGAGGCGGTCGCGCTGGCCCGATCGGGTGGGAGCTCCGGCCGTTAGGCAAACTAGGGAGTGTGACCAGACCCGTCCCTGAGGCCCTTGAGGCGCTGCTGTCCGAGTACCGCGAGCTGGAGGAGCGGCTCGCCGACCCCTCGGTGCACGCCGATCAGGCGACGGCGCGCAAGCTCGGACGCCGCTACGCCGAGCTGACGCCGGTGGCGCGCACGATCCGTGAGCTGGAGCAGGTGCGCAACGACATCAGCGCGGCCGAGGAGCTGGCGGGCGAGGACCCGGCGTTCGCCGCCGAGGCCGACGAGCTGCGGGCGCGGATCCCCGAGCTGGAGCAGAAGCTGACCGAGCTGCTGCTGCCGCGCGACCCGCACGACGCGTCCGACATCGTGATGGAGGTCAAGTCGGGCGAGGGCGGCGAGGAGTCGGCGCTGTTCGCCTCCGACCTGGTGCGGATGTACCTGCGCTACGCCGAGAAGCACGGCTGGAAGGCCGAGATGCTCGACGCCACCGACTCGGACCTGGGCGGCTACAAGGACGCCACGCTGGTCATCAAGTCCAAGGGCAGCGACATCGACGGCGTGTGGTCGCGACTGAAGTTCGAGGGCGGCGTGCACCGCGTGCAGCGGGTGCCGGTGACCGAGTCGCAGGGCCGCATCCACACCTCGGCCGCCGGCGTGCTGGTCTACCCCGAGGTCGAGGACGTCGAGATCGAGATCGACGAGAAGGACCTGCGGGTGGACGTGTTCCGCTCCTCCGGGCACGGCGGCCAGAGCGTCAACACCACCGACTCGGCGGTGCGCATCACCCACCTGCCCACCGGCATCGTGGTGTCCTGCCAGAACGAGCGGTCGCAGCTGCAGAACAAGGCCCGCGCCATGGAGGTGTTGCAGTCCCGGCTGCAGGCGCTGGCCGAGGAGAAGGCGCAGCAGGAGGCGTCGGCGAACCGCCGCAGCCAGGTCCGCACGGTGGACCGCTCGGAGCGGATCCGCACGTACAACTTCCCGGAGAACCGCATCTCCGACCACCGCATCAACTTCAAGGCCCACAACCTGGACCAGGTGCTGACCGGCGAGCTCGACCCGCTGCTGGACGCGCTGGCCGAGGCCGACCGGGCCGAGCGGCTGGCCGCGGTGGGCAGCAATGGCTGACGTCCGGCACCGACAGCCGCTGCGGCTGGCCATTCTCGACGCGGAACGGATCCTGTCCGCGGCCGGCATCGACAGCGCGCGGTTCGACGCCGAGGAGATCGCCGCCCACGTGGTCGGCGTGGAGCGGATGAAGCTGCCGCTGGTGCCGCTGGTCGACCCGCAGGTGGTGGAGGGCATCGGCAAGCTGGTGCACCAGCGGGCCAAGCGGATTCCGTTGCAGCACCTGCTGGGCTGGGCGCCGCTGGGACCGATCACTGTGGACGTCGGGCCCGGGGTTTTCGTGCCACGGCCGGAGACCGAGCTGCTGCTGGAGTGGGGATTGGCGCAGCTGCAAGGCCGCGCCCAATTTGCTGGCTCCAACCCACTGGTGGTCGACCTGTGCACCGGTTCGGCCGCGTTGGCCTTGGCCGTGGCCCATTCCCGACCCGACGCCGTCGTGCACGCGGTGGAGCTGGACCGGTCGGCCCTGGCCTGGGCCCGGCGCAATGCCGACAAGCGGGCCGCCGCCGGCGACACCCCGATCCGACTGCATGCCGCTGACGTCACCGCGCCCGGCGTGCTGTCCGAAATGGACGGTGCCGTCGATCTCGTGCTGTGCAATCCCCCTTATGTGCCAACGGGAACCGTGGTGCAGCCGGAGGTCGCCGAGCACGATCCCGCGCAGGCGGTGTTCTCCGGTGTGGACGGTCTCGACGTCATCCGGCACGTGGTGGCGCTGGCCGCCCGGCTGCTGGCGCCCGGCGGCGGGGTGGCCATCGAGCACGACGACACACACGGCGATTCGGTGCCGGCGCTGCTCGCGTCCCGGCGCGTGCTGACCGACGTGGTGGAGCACCAGGACCTTGCCGGCCGACCAAGATTTGTGACTGCGCGGAGGAGCTAGTGCACCGCTGAGCCGCCCACCATCGCGTCGAAGATGGGGGAGGTCTGGGCCCAGCCGGTCGCCGGGGCCGAGGCGTAGACGTCGTACTGGGTGCCGTTGGCGTTCCAGTACAGGATCTTCACGTGCCGCGGCTCGCCGTTCAGGCTGTAGGTGAACTCCCACAGCACGGCCGGGCTGTTCTGGAACTTCTGCTGGTTCATCTGGACCCGCTGGTAACCCGGTTGGGTGGACCAGGACTGCTTCTCGTAGGCGGTCAGCCAGGTGAACAGGTCGGCCTCGCCGGCCACGCCCTGGTAGCGCACGAAGCGGCCGTTGGCCCCGCCGTTGTGCGGGTCGTCGGCCTGGAAGCCGTTGCGGATGGTGCTGACCTGCCACCCGTCCGGGATCACGGTTGTCAGCCCCGACGGGCCGCTGACCTGCTGAAATCCCGACGGTGGGCCGGTCGGGGCCGGGGTCGAGGCCATCGGGGCGGCGGCCGCGTCGCCGGCGACCACGGTGCTGCCGTGCGAGGCCAGCAGGGCCACCCCGAGCAGGCTGCCCGCGACCAGGTAGCCGACCGCCGCGACCAGCGCCAGCTGTAGTGGAGTGCGCACGGCCCTCCCCGTCCGGAAGAATGCGAGCCGAACCAAGCCTACTGAGCGAGGGTCGCGGATGGGCAACGAGTGGCAGGCCGGCCGGGAGTGGAAGGACATCTCCACCAAGTGGTGGCTGGTGCCGGCCGGGCTGCGGTCCTCGCGTCCGGAGGACCCGTTCGCGCAGGGCTGGCAGGCCCTGGAGGCCGGTGACCTGGCCCGGGCCCAGCCGCTGTTCGAGGAGGCCTGCCGCATCCGCGGCGACGGCAACGACTACGTGGCGCTGGGCGACGTGGCCGTGGCCCGGCGGGACTGGGCCACCGCCGAGTCCCAGTTCCAGCGGGCCCTGGTGGTGGCGCCGCTGTCCATCCTGGCCGTGCTGGGCCTGGCCCTGGTGCGGGCGGCGACCGGCCAGGCCGAGACCGCCGTCGCCGAGCTGGACGTGCTGGCCCGCACCCGCAAGGGCGATCCGGTCATTGGCTACTACCTGGCCGTGGCGCTGCTGGCCCGCACCGTGGAGGTGCGGACCGAGACCGGTGATGGGCGGCTGCTCATCGGCGACGCCAAGCAGCTGGCGCAGTGCGAGGAGCTGGCCGGTCGGGTCGCCGTCTCCGGGACCGACGACGTCGAGCTGCTGGCCGCCGCGCGGGCCCTGCTGGAGGAGGTGCGGTCCGGTCAGGAGTGGATCTGGACCGCGCCCCGCAACGCCGGCTTCCTCGGTGGGGTGGCGCTGCTGTTCGGGGTATTGCCGATCGTCCTGGGTGGACTGCTGGACAGCTGGCCGCTGGTCGTGGCCGGACTGGTGATCGGCGCGGCCGCGGTGTTCTACGCGGTGTACACGTATCGGCGGCAGCGCTGGCAACTCCGCGCCCTCTCCCGATAGCCGCACACCCCCTCCCGCTTTTTTGCCACATGTGGTCCACATGTGGCGCTGGGAGTCGAATGTGGGCCACATGTGGCTTCGAGGCGGGGGTGGGTGAGGCCGCCCCGGGCGGAAGGCGGAGTGGGGGCTCTGCGACGATCCTTTGCCGTGAGCACTGTTTATGACTGTTCCCGACAGGACAGCCGCGAGGCGGGGCTGGCCGCGGCAGCGGGCGCGGTCCGCTCCGGCCGTCTGGTGGTGCTGCCCACGGACACCCTCTACGGCATCGGCTGCGACGCGTTCGACGCGGCGGCGGTGCGCTCGCTGCTGGAGGCCAAGGGCCGCGGGCCGGACATGCCGATCCCGGTGCTGGTCGGGTCCTGGACGACCATCGACGGCCTGGTCTTCTCCGTGCCGACTCAGGCCCGCCAGCTGATCGAGGCGTTCTGGCCGGGCGGCCTGTCGCTCGTGCTCAACCACGCCCCGTCGCTGAACTGGGACCTGGGCGAGACCCGTGGCACGGTGATGCTGCGCATGCCGCTGCACCCGGTGGCGATCGAGCTGCTGCGCGAGGTCGGCCCGATGGCGGTGTCCAGCGCCAACCGCAGCGGCCACGCGCCGGCGACGACGGCGGCCGACGCCCAGTCGCAGCTGGCCGAGTCGGTGGCGGTGTATCTGGACGGCGGTACCGCGGACAAGGGCGTCGCCTCGACCATCCTGGACCTCACCGGCGCGAAGCCGTTGGTGCTGCGGGAAGGCGCGGTCACCATCGCCGAGCTGAACGAGGTGCTGGGCGAGGACGTCGTGGGCAAGTGATCAACTAGCCCCGGGGCCAGGCACCACACGGATGGCGGTAGCGTTGTAGTCGCCTCTTTTCCCCTTGCAGCGAACACAAGGAGCGACAGCACGCCGTGGGTACTCAGCTGCCAACCCCGGCCGCCGGCCTGCTGCCCGTCCGGGAGTACCTCCTCGTCGGGCTCACCGCCGCCGCGGTGACGTTCCTGCTGACCGGGCTGGTCCGGGTGATCGCCATCCGGCTGGGCGCGGCGCACGCCCCGCGCGCCCGCGACGTGCACGTCACGCCGATCCCGAAGATGGGCGGCCTGGCCATGTACGCGGGTGTGCTGGCGGCGATGCTGCTGGCCCACCAGCTGCCGGTGCTGCGGGTCGCGTACACGTACTCGCTGGCGCCGTGGGGAGTGGTGCTGGCCGGCCTGCTGATCACGCTGGTCGGCGCGATCGACGACCGGTTCGAGCTGGACTCGCTGACCAAGCTGGCCGGCCAGGTCACCGCGGCCGGCATCCTGGTGGTGTTCGGCGTGCAGTGGCTGGCCTTCTGGGTGCCGTGGGACGGCCTGAACGGCAGCTACGGCTCGGTCCTGGTGCTGGGCCCGAGCCAGGGCACGCTGCTGACCATGCTGCTGACCGTCACGATGATCAACGCGATGAACTTCGTGGACGGTCTGGACGGCCTGGCCGCCGGCATCGGCTTCATCGCGGCCGCGGCCACCTGTGCCTTCTCCCTGGGGCTGCTCGACCAGCGCGGCGGCGACGCGCACCTGTACCCGCCGGCCCTCATCTCGGCCGCGCTGGCCGGCGCCTGTCTGGGCTTCCTACCGCACAACTTCAACCCGGCCAAGATATTCATGGGCGACTCGGGCTCCATGCTGATCGGCCTGATGCTGGCCGCGGCCAGCACCTCGCAGGCCGGCGACCTGAACTACTCGGTGGCCGACCCGCGGGACCTGATCGCCCTGCTGACCCCGCTGATCGTGGTGGCGGCCGTGCTGTTCGTGCCGCTGCTGGACCTGATCATGGCGATCATCCGGCGCACCCGGAAGGGCATGAGCATCGGCAGCGCCGACAAGATGCACCTGCACCACCGGTTCCTGGAGATCGGGCACTCCCAGCGGCGGGCGGTGCTGCTGATCTACCTGTGGGCCGGGCTGCTCGCGTTCGGCGCGGTGGCGCTGGCCTTCGCCCCGGTGGAGGTGGTGGTGTTCGGCGTCGCCGCAGGTCTGCTGCTCGCGCTGGGCGTCTCGGCGGTGCCGCGGCTCAAGGCGGCCCGCGCCGCCGCACGCGGCAACTAGGTCCATATCGGGCGAATTGTCAAGACTGCCCACGGAATTAACGAACCCCAGCTTGCCTGCGCGCGTATAGTCCTTGGGGTTGCAGACTCGCTGGACGCACCACGAGCCCGTCTCTGAGGGCCCGTGGCAGTGGCGTCCGTACCCTGTGGTAGCGTTCGCCGTGTCTCCGAACGACGGGGACCTGCCGACCCAGTGACCGTACGGAGATCCGAGGTCACGGCCGACACAAAGCTCGGACGGCGCCGCTACGACGAGGAGCTGCCCTTGACTGACCGTCATCTCTCCGCGCGCATCGCCGGATAGCGACAGCCGTCCTGTCATGTCCGCCAAACAGCCCAGCGGTCGCCCGAGCGTGGCGAGCCTGATCGGTATCGGCTCCACGGTCGTGGTCCTGGTTGTCGGCGGAGTGGGACTCGGATGGTGGTTGGATTCCGTCCTGCACACCGTTCCGGTCTTCGTCTTCATCGGCTTGGCTATAGGCATCGCCAGCGCCTGGATTTTCGCCTATGCCACGCTTCGTAAGTTCCTGAAACAATGAGGTTCGAGGGGTAAAGCATGTCAGCCGGGGAAGCTGCGTCGCCCACTCCCATCCACGTCCAGCGGATAGTCGATCTGCGTCGTCCGCTGCTGATGTCAGCGGCCATGGGAGTTCTGGCACTGGTGGTGTCGGGTCTGCTGGGCCACATCCTGATGGGGGTCTTCGGTGTCGTCGGCCTCGGGCTCGGTCTGCTGAACACCCGCCTCGTCCAGCGTTCGGTCGCCAAGGCGACCATCACCGAGAACCCGAGCAAGAGGGGCCTGGCGATCTCGGCCCTCGGCCGGCTCGCCATCATCACCGCGCTCGCCATCGGGCTCTTCTTCCTGGTGCGGCCGGACGGCATCGGCATCTTCCTCGGTCTCGCGGTCTTCCAGCTCATCATGATCGCCAGCACCTCGGCATCGGCAGTGAAGGGGCTTCGCCAGCAATGACGACGCAGAATCTGGCCGCGTCGCAGATCGAGATCGGGCAGCACCTGTTCCGTTTCGAACTGTTCGGCATGACGTTCAACGGTGACACGTTGCTGGCCAGCGCGATCGCCGCCGCGGTCCTGATCGTCCTCGCGTTCACCCTGCGGGCGAAGATCACCGCCGGCGTGCCCGGGGGCGTCCAGCTGTTCTTCGAGACGATCACCGGCGCGGTGCGCCAGCAGGTCGACAACATCATCGGCCTCAAGATCGCGCCCTACGTGGTGCCGCTGGCCATGTCGCTGTTCCTGTACATCCTGGTGGCCAACTGGCTGGCCGTGCTGCCGGTGCAGATCGGCGGGCACGACATCGTGCCGCCGCCGGCCTCGGACGCCAACTTCACCTACGCGCTCGCGCTGCTGGTGTTCGTGTGGTTCCACGTCGCCGGCGCGCGTCGCCGCGGCGCCGGCCGTCACCTGGTGCAGCTGGCCAAGGGCCACGTCACGTTCCTGGCTCCGATCAACATCGTCGAGGAGCTCGCCAAGCCGATCTCGCTCTCGCTGCGACTTTTCGGCAACGTCTTCGGCGGCACCATCATGGTGTCCCTGATCATGGCGATGTTCCCGTCCTACATCCTCTGGGCGCCGAACGTCATCTGGAAGCTCTTCGACCTGTTCGTCGGGCTTATCCAGGCGTTCATCTTCGCCTTGCTGACCATCCTCTACTTCGGCCAGGCGACGGAACTGCCGGAGGAGCACCACTGATTCCGACAGCTAGACCCGCTTGGCTTAGTCTGACATTCACCACAGGCGTCAAAGAAATATCGGATTAGGAGAGTCATGGCTGACATCAACCAGGCCATCATCGCGGCTGGTGCCTACATCGGTGGCGGTCTCATCCTCGGTGGTGGCGCGATCGGCGCCGGTATCGGTGACGGTATCGCTGGTAGCCAGTTCATCGCCGGTGTGGCTCGGCAGCCGGAGGCCCAGGGCCGCCTGTTCCTCCCGTTCTTCATCACCGTCGGTCTGGTCGAGGCCGCGTACTTCATCAACCTCGCCTTCATGGCACTGATCGTGTTCTCCCAGCCGGGTAGCGGGGCCTGATCTCCATGCATGACAAGGTTCTCGCGGCTGGGGACAACTTCCTCATTCCCAACGGCACCTTCATCGGCGAGCTCATCATCTTCGCCATCGTCCTGCTGGTCATTTGGCGCTTTGTGCTGCCGCCGGTGCAGAAGGCGCTGAAGGACCGCGAGGACATGGTCCGCAAGGAGGCCGAGCAGTCGCGTGCGGCTGCGGAGCGCTTCGAGCAGGCCGAGGCGAAGTACAACGAGGCGTTGGCCGAGGCCCGTGCCGAGTCCGCGTCGATCCGGGACACCGCGCGGGCCGAGGGCCAGCGCATCCTGGACGACATGCGGCAGCGGGCGCAGGCCGAGGCCGACCAGATCGTGCAGCGCGGCGATGAGCAGTTGGCCGCCCAGCGCGCCCAGGTCGTCGCCGAGCTGCGCACGCACGTCGGTGAGCTGTCCACGGCCCTGGCCGGGCGGGTCGTCGGCGGCGATCTCGCCCCGGCGGCGCGCAGCAACGCCAATGTGGACCGCATTCTCGGCGAGCTGGAGGGGAACGGCTGATGGGCGTGGCCGAGTACATCGCTGAGCTCTTCGCGTTCGCGATCATCGTCTTCTTCGTCGTGCGGTACATCGTGCCGCCGGCGCGCAAGGCGATGAAGGCTCAGCAGGAGACCATCCGCGGCCAGATCGAGCGGGCCGCCGAGACCGAGAAGCGGCTGGCCGTCGCCGAGGCGAAGTACGCCGACGCGCTGGTCGAGGCCCGCGAGGAGGCCGCGAAGATCCGCGACAACGCGCGTGCGGACGCGCAGCGGATCGTCGAGGAGATGCGGGTGCAGGCCGACCGCGAGGTCGAGCGGATCCGGCAGCGGGGCGAGGAAGAGCTCGCCAACCGCCGTCAGCACCTGATGCGCGAGCTGCACGCCTACCTCGGTCAGCGGTCGGTCGAGGTGGCCAACCGCCTGGTCGAGGAGCATCTGGCCGACGCCGGCGCCCGCAGCGCCACCGTCGACCGGTTCCTGGACGAGCTGGACGCGATGTCCGCCCGGGCCGAGGCCGCCGAGCCGTCGCTGGTCGCGACCAAGGGAGAGAGCTGATGCACGCCGCAAGTCGTGAGGCGCTCGCGGCGGCCGAGCTGCGGCTGCTGGACGTCATCGACGGCGCCGACGACCAGGGTCTGGTGACCCTGGGCGAGGAGCTGTTCGCGGTCGTCCGGCTGCTGGTCGAGGAGCACGCGCTGCGTCGCGCGGTCTCGGACCCGGCGTCCGAGCCGCAGGCCCGCGAGGCTCTGGTGCGCGGGCTGCTCGGCAGCAAGGTCGGCGACGGCACGCTCAAGGTGCTGTCCGCGGCCGTCACGGCCCGCTGGTCCAGCGCCCGCGAGCTGCTGGACGGCCTGGAGTCGCTGGCCCGCACCGCGCTGCTGGTGCGTGCCGAGCGGAGCAACCGGCTGGACGCGGTCGAGGACGAGCTGTTCCGGCTGGGCCGGATCATCGCGGCCCAGACCGAGCTGGCGCAGGTGCTCGGGGCCTCCGGCGGCAACGCCGCGGGCAAGGCCGCGCTGGTGGACACGCTGCTCGCCGGCAAGGTCGAGCCGGTCACCGAGATCTTGGTGCGCCAGCTGGTGACCACGCCTCGCGGCCGCGACATCGTCGCCGGCCTGGAGGAGCTCACCGCGGTCGCCGCCCGGCGTCGCGAGCGCTCCGTCGCCTACGTGCGGTCGGCCGTCGAGCTGACCGCCGCGCAGGTGGACCGGCTGGCCACCGCCCTCGCGCGGGTCTACGGCCGTCAGGTCGTGCCGCACGTCGAGGTCGACCCGACGGTGCGTGGCGGACTCGTGGTCAGGGTCGGGGACGAGGTCATCGACGGCAGCGTCGCCGGCCAGCTCGACCTGCTGCGACGTGAACTGGCCGGCTGAGTCGGCTCCCAAACGTTAGATATGCCCAGAGCGAAGTGAGAGCAGGAACGACATGGCGGAGCTGACGATCTCGTCGGACGAGATCCGCAGTGCGATCGAGAACTACGTCTCCAGCTACTCCCCGGACGTCAACCGGGAAGAGGTCGGCACCGTCACCGCGACGGGTGATGGCATCGCCTTTGTCGAGGGCCTGCCTTCCGCTGTGACCAACGAGCTGCTGGAGTTCCCGGGCGGCATCCTCGGTGTCGCGCTCAACCTGGACGTGCGTGAGATCGGCGCGGTCATCCTCGGCGGCTACGAGTCGATCGAGGAGGGCCAGGAGGTCAAGCGGACCGGCAAGGTGCTGTCCGTGCCGGTCGGCGACGGCTTCCTCGGCCGCGTGGTCAACCCGCTCGGCCAGCCGATCGACGGCCTCGGCGACATCGTCGCCGACGACGAGCGCGTCCTGGAGCTGCAGGCCGCGACCGTGATGGAGCGCCAGCCGGTCAAGGAGCCGCTGCAGACCGGCATCAAGGCGATCGACTCGCAGACGCCGATCGGCCGGGGCCAGCGGCAGCTGATCATCGGCGACCGCAAGACCGGCAAGACCACGGTCTGCGTCGACACGATCATCAACCAGAAGAAGGCCTGGGAGAGCGGCGACCCCAAGCAGCAGGTGCGCTGCGTGTACGTCGCCGTCGGCCAGAAGGGCTCCACCATCGCCGCCGTGAAGACGGCGCTGGAGGACGCGGGCGCGCTGGAGTACACCACCATCGTCGCCGCCCCGGCGTCCGACCCGGCCGGCTTCAAGTGGCTGGCCCCGTACACCGGCTCGGCCATCGGCCAGCACTGGATGTACCAGGGCAAGCACGTCCTGATCGTGTTCGACGACCTGACCAAGCAGGCAGAGGCCTACCGGGCCATCTCCCTGCTGCTGCGCCGTCCACCGGGCCGCGAGGCCTACCCGGGCGACGTCTTCTACTTGCACTCCCGCCTGCTGGAGCGCTGCGCGAAGCTGTCCGACGAGCTGGGCGCGGGCTCGATGACCGGTCTGCCGATCATCGAGACGAAGGCCAACGACATCTCGGCCTACATCCCGACCAACGTCATCTCCATCACCGACGGCCAGTGCTTCCTGGAGTCCGACCTGTTCAACCAGGGTCAGCGCCCGGCGGTCAACGTCGGTGTGTCGGTCTCCCGGGTCGGCGGCTCGGCCCAGATCAAGGCCATGCGCAAGGTCGCCGGCTCGCTGCGGCTGGACCTGTCCCAGTACCGGGAGCTGGAGGCGTTCTCCGCCTTCGCGTCCGACCTGGACGACGTGTCCAAGGCCCAGCTGGCCCGCGGCGCCCGGCTGTACGAGCTGCTCAAGCAGCCCGCCTACAGCCCGTTCGCGGTCGAGGAGCAGGTCGCGTCCATCTACCTGGGCACCCGTGGCCACCTGGACTCGGTGCCGCTGGAGGACATCCGCCGCTTCGAGACGGACTTCCTCGAGCACCTGCGGCACAACGAGGCCGGCATCCTCGCCGACATCCGCGACACCAAGGACCTCTCGGACGAGACCGACGAGCGTCTGGTGAAGGCCATCGCGACCTTCAAGAAGGGCTTCACCGCCTCCGACGGCTCGTCCGTGGTCGAGCACCCGGCGGACGCGATGGACGCCGACGAGGTCGGCCACGAGTCCGTGCAGGTCAACCGGCCCGCTCCGAAGAAGTGACGCGCCATGGCAGCTGAGCTTCGAGTTCTTCGGCAGAAGATCCGGGCGGTCAAGTCGACCCAGAAGATCACTCGTGCCTACGAGCTGATCGCCACCTCGCGCCTGCCCAAGGCGCAGCAGCGGATGGTCGCCGCCCGGCCGTACGCCGACGAGATCACCCGCGCGCTGACCGAGCTCGCCAACGTCTCCACGCTGGACCACCCGCTGCTGGTGGCCCGGCCGGAGCCGAAGCGGGCCGCGGTGCTCGTGGTGACCAGTGACAAGGGCATGTGCGGCGCCTACAACTCCTCGGTGCTCAAGCGCGCCGAGGAGCTCCAGTCGCTGCTGCGCGAGCAGGGCAAGACCCCGGTGCTGTACGTGACCGGCCGCAAGGGCATGGCGTACTACGGCTTCCGCAACCGCGAGTTGGCCGGGGCCTGGTTCGGCACGTCCGACCAGCCCGATTACGCCACCGCCGCGGAGGCCGGCTCGGCCCTGGTCGAGTCGTTCATGTCCGAGGAGGGCGTGGACGAGGTGCACGTGGTGTACACCGAGTTCAAGTCCATGCTGACGCAGAGCCCGGTGGCCAAGCAGGTCGCGCCGCTCGAGGTCGAGTACGCCGAGGAGCCGACCACGTCGCGCACCTCGTACGAGTTCGAGCCCGAGGCCGAGCAGCTGCTCGGCGCGCTGTTGCCGAAGTACATCAACACGCGCCTGTTCTCGGCGCTGATGGAGGCGGCGGCATCCGAGCTGGCCTCCCGCCAGCGCGCGATGAAGGCGGCCACGGACAACGCGAACGACCTGCTCCGCGACTACAGCCGCCAGGCCAACGCGGCCCGCCAGGCCCAGATCACCCAGGAGATCAGCGAGATCGTCGGTGGCGCCAACGCCCTCGCAGCCGCAGGAAGTGATGAGTGAGATGACTACCGCAACCGCCAGCTCCACCGGCCGCATCGCTCGCGTCCTCGGCGCCGTCGTCGACGTCGAGTTCCCGCGCGGCGCGGTGCCCGAGCTGTTCAACGCCCTCCACGTGCAGGTCGACACCGCCGGCATCAACCGGCTGCTGACCCTGGAGGTCGCCCAGCACCTGGGTGACGGCCTGGTCCGCACCATCTCGATGCAGCCCACCGACGGTCTGGTCCGCGGCCACGCCGTGACCGACACCGGCAAGTCGATCTCGGTTCCGGTCGGCGACATCGTCAAGGGCCACGTGTTCAACGCCCTGGGCGAGTGCCTGGACGTGCCCGGCCACGCCAAGGACGCCGAGCACTGGGGCATCCACCGCAAGGCCCCGGCGTTCGACGCCCTTGAGGGCCGCACCGAAATGCTGGAGACCGGCCTCAAGATCATCGACTTGCTCACCCCGTACGTGCAGGGTGGCAAGATCGGTCTGTTCGGCGGCGCCGGCGTGGGCAAGACGGTGCTCATCAAGGAGATGATCATCCGTGTCGCCCGGAACTTCGGTGGCACCTCGGTGTTCGCCGGCGTCGGCGAGCGCACCCGTGAGGGCAACGACCTGATCCTGGAGATGACCGAGGACGGCGTCATCAACGACACCGCCCTGGTCTTCGGTCAGATGGACGAGCCGCCGGGCACCCGGCTGCGCGTCGCGCTGTCCGCGCTGACCATGGCGGAGTACTTCCGCGATGTGCAGAACCAGGACGTGCTGCTGTTCGTCGACAACATCTTCCGGTTCACCCAGGCCGGCTCCGAGGTGTCCACGCTGCTGGGCCGCATGCCCTCCGCCGTGGGTTACCAGCCGACTCTGGCCGACGAGATGGGCGAGCTCCAGGAGCGCATCACCTCGACCCGTGGCCGGTCGATCACCTCGATGCAGGCGATTTACGTGCCCGCCGACGACTACACCGACCCGGCGCCGGCCACCACGTTCGCCCACCTGGACGCCACCACCGAGCTTTCCCGCGTGGTGTTCTCCAAGGGCATCTTCCCCGCCGTGGACCCGCTGGTGTCCACCTCGACGATCCTCAACCCGCAGATCGTCGGCGAGGAGCACTACCGGGTCGCCCGCGAGGTCGTCCGGCTGCTGCAGAAGTACAAGGACCTGCAGGACATCATCGCCATCCTCGGCATCGACGAGCTGTCGGAAGAGGACAAGGTGACGGTGCAGCGGGCCCGGCGCATCGAGCGCTTCCTGTCGCAGAACATGTACTCCGCCGAGCAGTTCACCGGTCAGCCCGGCTCGACCGTGCCGCTCAAGGAGACCATCGAGGCGTTCGACAGGATCGCCAAGGGTGACTTCGACCACTACCCCGAGCAGGCGTTCTTCATGTGCGGCGGCCTCGAGGACCTGGAGAAGAAGTACAAGGAGCTCACCGGTAAGTGAGCCTTGGCGGTGGGGGTGCCGGCTGCTGCATGGGCACAGCCGGCACCCCCACCGCGTTCACCACGGGCCTTGCGGTGAAGGCGTGGCCCGTACGCATTCCGTAACCGATAGAATCGGTCCTCGAGGTCGACGAAGGAGATGAACGTGGCCGAGATGTCCGTCGAGTTGGTCGCCGTCGAGCGTCGTCTGTGGT
Source organism: Kutzneria sp. CA-103260 (assembly GCF_018263855.1). Lineage (GTDB taxonomy): Bacteria > Actinomycetota > Actinomycetes > Mycobacteriales > Pseudonocardiaceae > Kutzneria. The sequence continues at coordinate 10,028,881 of NZ_CP073318.1, forward strand.
CGGGCCAGGCCACGATGGTGCTGGCGCGGACGATCGAGGGCGAGATCGGCATCCTGCCTCGCCACATCCCGCTGCTCGGCCAGCTGGTCGACGGCCACGCCGTCGAGATCCGCACCACCGACGGCGAGGTAGTGCGCGCCGCCGTGCACGGCGGCTTCCTGTCCATCAGCGAGCGCGGCGTGAGCATTCTCGCCGAGACCGCGGAGCTAGCCGACGAGATCGACGTCGCGGCGGCCCGAGCGGGGCTGGACAGCGACGACGAGGCGGAGCGGACCAGAGCAGCCGGCCAGCTGCGCGCTGCGGGCCAGACGGTCTGAGCCGGGCTGACGGGCGGGGCCGTGGAGATGACTTGGATCGTGGCAGTGGTCCTGGTCGTCACGGCCGGGGGGCTGGGCCTGCTGGCCTGGCGCCGGCTTCGGCTGTTGCGCGCCGGTGGCGTGCACGTGGCCGTGCGCGGCCGCAAGGACGACAGCGGCCGGGGCTGGCAGCTGGGTGTGGGCCGCTACCGCGGTGACGAGTTCGTCTGGTACCGGGTGCTGTCCGTGCGGACGGGTCCGGACAAGGTGATCCGCCGTGACGGCCTGGAGATCGACGCCCGCCGCGAGCCCACCGGCGCGGAGACCTATTCGATGCCCCTGGGGGCCATGGTGATCAGCTGCCACGGCCCCGACGGCACCGTGGAGATCGCCATGGGCGTGGACGCCATGACCGGCTTCCTGTCCTGGCTGGAATCAAGCCCCCCAGGCAGCATCATCCCCTGGGCCAGCTGAACCCCCGCGAGTCCCGCTCTCAGACAACCATGATGCGAGTTTCGGAACTCGACATTCGGTTGCCCGAGAGCGGGACTCGCGTGTTTTTCAGGCGGTGTTTCTCAGGCGTTGCCGCCGGGCTGCCAGAGGACATCGCCGTCGGGGTTGGCCACCCGGGCCAGGATGAACAGCAGGTCGGACAGGCGGTTGAGGTACTTGGCGGCCAGCACGTTGGTCTGCTCCGCCTCGGCCTCCAGCAGGGCCCAGGTGGCCCGTTCGGCCCGGCGGGTGATGGTGCGGGCCTGGTGCAGCAGCGCCGCCCCGGGCGTGCCGCCGTTGAGAATGAACGACTTCAGCGCCGGCAGGTCGGCGTTGTGCTCGTCGCACCAGCCTTCCAGCCGGTCGATGTAGGCCTGGGTGACCCGCAGCGGCGGATACTTCGGGTCGGGAACAATCGGGGTGCAGAGGTCGGCCCCGACGTCGAAAAGGTCGTTCTGGATCTTGCGGAGCAACCCGGAGAGGTCCTCGGGCAACTGACCGAGTGCGATGGCCACCCCGATGGCCGCGTTGGTCTCGTCGACGTCGGCGTAGGCGGCCAGCCGCGGGGAGGTCTTGGGCACCCGGGAGAAGTCGCCGAGGGCGGTCGTGCCGTCGTCGCCGACGCGGGTGTAGATGCGGGTCAGGTGCACGGACATACCCGGACCATAGAGCCTTTCCCGTTTCCGTACGATGGTCGACGGCTCCGGCCGGGTCGAAACGCTAGGAGATACAGGTTGAGCGAGCACTTCAGGGTCGAGGGCGGGGCACGGCTGGTCGGCACGGTGGACGTGGTCGGCGCCAAGAACAGCGTGCTCAAGCTGATGGCGGCGGCCCTGCTGGCCGAGGGCACCACCACGCTCACCAACTGCCCGGAGATCCTCGACGTGCCGCTGATGGCGGATGTGTTGCGGGACTTGGGCTGTGCGGTCGAGGTGGACGGCGCGACGGTCACCATCACCACGCCGGCCGAGCTCAACCACGAGGCGACCTCGCCGTCAGTGGGCAAGCTGCGGGCCTCGGTCTGCGTGCTGGGCCCGCTGGTCGGCCGCTGCAAGCGGGCCGTGGTGGCGCTGCCCGGCGGCGACGCGATCGGCCAGCGCCCGCTGGACATGCACCAGAGCGGCCTGCGCCAGCTCGGCGCGTCCAGCACCATCGAGCACGGCAACGTGGTGGCCGAGGCCGACGAGCTGCGGGGCGCGCAGATCTGGCTGGACTTCCCGAGCATGGGCGCCACCGAGAATATCCTGATGGCCGCGGTGCTGGCCAGCGGCACCACGGTGATCGACAACGCCGCGCGTGAGCCGGAGATCTCCGACCTGTGCACGATGCTCACGCAGATGGGCGCGAAGATCGAGGGCGCCGGCACCTCCACCCTGACCGTGCACGGCGTCGACCGGCTGGAGCCGACCGAGCACCGGGTCATCGGCGACCGCATCGTGGGCGCCACCTGGGGCTTCGCCGCCGCGATCACCCGTGGCGACATCACCGTCCGCGGTGTCGACCCGCACCACCTGGACCTGGTGCTGGAGAAGCTGCGCATGGCCGGGGCCGACGTCTCGCTGGTCGAGGACGGCTTCCGGGTGGTGATGGACGAGCGGCCCAAGGCGGTCGACTTCGTCACCCTGCCCTACCCGGGCTTCGCCACCGACCTGCAGCCGTTCGCCATCGCCATGGCCGCGGTGGCCGACGGCACGTCGATGATCACCGAGAACCTGTTCGAGTCCCGGTTCCGCTTCATCGAGGAGATGGTGCGGATGGGGGCCGACGCCCGCACCGACGGCCATCACGCCGTGGTGCGCGGCCTGGAGCGGCTGTCCGCGGCCCCGGTGTGGGCCTCCGACATCCGCGCCGGCGTCGGCCTGGTGCTCGGCGGGCTGTGCGCCGACGGGGTGACCGATGTCTGGGATGTTTTCCACATCGACCGCGGCTACCCGCAGTTCGTGGAGAACATGCAGCGCCTCGGGGCGAACATCCAGCGGGTGGCTGAGCAGGCGTAACAGTCATCTAAACCGATCGTGTGAGCAATTCCACCAGGTAGATCAAGGTTACTGGCCAGTACGCTGACCGGACACGACGCCGTGACCGGAGGTGGCCCAGTGCCGTACCCGACCGACCGCGAACGCGATCGCCCGTGGGTGATGCGCACCTACGCCGGCCATTCGTCGGCGGCCGCGTCCAACGCCCTGTACCGGCGCAACCTGGCCAAGGGCCAGACCGGCCTGTCGGTGGCTTTCGACCTGCCGACCCAGACCGGCTACGACTCCGACCACGAGCTGGCCCGCGGCGAGGTCGGCAAGGTCGGCGTGCCCATCGCGCACATCGGCGACATGCGGCAGCTGTTCGACCAGATCCCGCTGGCCGACGCCAACACGTCGATGACCATCAACGCCACCGCGATGTGGCTGCTGGCGCTGTACGTGAGCGTGGCCCGCGAGGACGGCGCCGACGTCGCGAAGCTGGCCGGCACCACCCAGAACGACATCATCAAGGAGTACCTGTCCCGCGGCACCTACGTGTTCCCGCCCGGGCCGAGCCTGCGGCTGATCACCGACATGGTCGCCTGGACCGTGGCCAACGTGCCGAAGTGGAACCCGATCAACGTCTGCTCGTACCACCTGCAGGAGGCCGGGGCCACGCCGGTGCAGGAGATCGCCTACGCGATGTGCACGGCGATCGCCGTGCTGGACGCGGTGCGCGACTCCGGGCAGGTGCCGCCCGAGCGCATGGGCGACGTGGTGGCCCGCATCTCCTTCTTCGTCAACGCCGGTGTGCGGTTCGTCGAGGAGATGTGCAAGATGCGGGCCTTCGCCGTGCTGTGGGACGAGGTGACCCGCGACCGGTACGGCATCGCCGACCCGAAGCAGCGCCGGTTCCGCTACGGCGTGCAGGTCAACTCGCTGGGCCTGACTGAGGCGCAGCCGGAGAACAACGTGCAGCGCATCGTGCTGGAGATGCTGGCGGTGTCGCTGTCGCGCAACGCGCGGGCTCGCGCGATCCAGCTGCCGGCGTGGAACGAGGCGCTGGGCCTGCCCCGGCCGTGGGACCAGCAGTGGGCGCTGCGCATGCAGCAGGTGCTGGCCTACGAGACCGATCTGCTGGAGTACGAGGACATCTTCGACGGCTCGCACGTGGTGCAGGCCAAGGTGGACGAACTGCTGGCTGGGGCCCGCGAGGAGATCGACCGGGTGCAGGCCATGGGCGGCGCGGTGGCCGCCGTGGAGACCGGCTACATGAAGTCCTCGCTGGTGAGCTCGCTGGCCGAGCGCCGGCGGCGGCTGGAGGCCGGCGAGGACGTGATCGTCGGCGTGAACAGGTTCGACACCAGCGAGCCGTCGCCGTTGCAGGCCGAGGGGGCCAAGGCCATTGAGACCATCGACCCGGCGGTGGAGAAGCAGGCCGTCGAGGCGCTGGCGCGCTGGCGGGAGTCGCGGGACAACGCCGCGGCCGAGGCGTCGCTGATCGCGCTGCGGGACGCCGCCAAGACCGACGAGAACCTGATGGAGGCCAGCCTGGCCTGCGCCCGGGCCGGCGTGACGACCGGGGAGTGGGCCGCCGCGCTGCGTGAGGCCTTCGGCGAGTACCGGGCCCCGACCGGGGTTTCCGCCGCCGCCACGGTCGGTGAGGCCGGCTCGGCGATCGCCGCCGTGCGGGAACGGGTGCAGCAGACCGGCCGGCAGATCGGCGAGCGGCTGCGCATTCTGGTCGGCAAGCCCGGCCTCGACGGCCACTCCAACGGGGCCGAGCAGATCGCCGTGCGGGCCCGTGACGTCGGCTTCGAGGTTGTGTACCAAGGGATTCGGCTGACGCCGGCACAGATCGTGGCCGCCGCCGTGCAGGAGGACGTGCACATCGTCGGCCTGTCCGTGCTGTCCGGCTCGCACCTGGAGGTCGTGCCGGCGGTGGTGCAGGGCCTGCGGGCCGCCGGAGCCGGTGACGTGCCGGTGATCGTCGGCGGCATCATCCCGCCGGAGGACGCCGCCGCGCTGGCCGAACGCGGCGTGGCCCGGGTGTTCACGCCCAAGGACTACGAGCTGACCCAGATCATGGACGAGATCGTCAACGTCATCCGCGAAGCCCACGCCCTCTGAACGTTGTGAAAGGACCATTCCTGACGTTGAACGTCAGGAATGGTCCTTTCCAAGCATCAGAGGCTTGACAGGTCGTCAGCGGACGGTGGCGGTGGCGGCGGCGATGATCTGGGCGGTGACGGCCTGGGGGTGCGAGACCAGGACGGCGTGCGAGGCGCCCTTGATCTCGACGGTGTGGGCGTGGGCCCGCTGCGCCATGAACTCCTGGGCCTGCACCGGGATGTTCTTGTCGGCGGTCGGGATGATCGACCAGGACGGGATGGTGTGCCAGGCCGGCTCGCCCAAGGCCTCGGTCAGCGCCGCCTGGGCGACCGGCCGCTGGGTGGCGGCCATCAGCTTGGCCTGGGCCAGCGGGACGTCGGCGGCGAACTGCTTCGGGAACAGGTCCTGCTTCACGTACAGGTCGGTGTTGCCGTCGGGCAGGGCCACTGTCTGCAGGGTGTCGCCGAGCGTGCTGCCCGGGAACTTGTTGGTCAGCCCCAGCGCGCTCTCGCCCTTCTCGGGGAGGAACGCGGCCACGTAGACCAGGGCCTTCACGTTGGGCTCGTTCAGGGCGGCGGTGCTGATGACCTGGCCGCCGTAGGAGTGGCCGACCAGGATGACCGGGCCCTTGACGCTCTCGACCAGGGCCCGGATGGACGCTGCGTCGGAGGCGACGCCGCGCAGCGGGTTGGCTGCCGCGATCACCGGGTAGCCGCGGCGTTCCAGGTCGGTGATCTCCCCGTTCCAGCTGGAGGCGTCGGCGAAGGCGCCGTGCACCAGGACCACGGTGGGCTTGGGGCCGTGGTTGTCGGGCGTCGCCGGCGTGGCCGAGGAGGACGGGGCCAGGGACAGCGCCGCCGTCGTGGCCAGGACGGCGCCGACGGCCAGGGTGCGGGCGATGGTGGCCTTGATGCGCATCTCGGTGGCTCCTTCGTGGGTCGGGCTCGATGAGAAGAACAGTAGGCGATTACATCGTGCACAATCAAGTTTGAGACGCTGTGACCACGGTTACCTTGGGGTGTTCTCTTGGCCGTGCGGGCCATGATATGCGCAGGTCAGATCGGGTATGAGGCGGTGGAGGGGATCGTGCCGCCGATGCCCGCAGCCCGTCCGAACGGGCAACCTCGACCCGGCAAACCCCCGCGAGTCCCGCTCTGGGGCAAGCGAAATACGGGTTTCGGCCCGGCTTGAAACTCGTGTTTCACGTGCCTGAGAGCGGGACTCGCGGGGGTGGACACGAAAGAACCCCCGCGAGCGCGTCTCGCGGGGGTTCTTTCGTGCCGTGGCTACTCGGCCGCGGCGGTGGCCTTCTCGGAGCTCGCCGGGACGTTCTCCGGGAAGTGGCAGGCCACCTGCTGGCCCGGGGCCAGCTCCACCAGCGGCGGCTCCACCGTCTTGCACTTGTCCTGGGCCTTCCAGCACCGGGTGTGGAACCGGCAGGCCGGCGGCGGGTTGATCGGACTGGGCACGTCGCCGACCAGCCGGATGCGCTCCCGCTTGCCCTTGTTGTCGGGGTCCGGCGTCGGCACGGCCGACAGCAGGGCCACCGTGTACGGGTGCATCGGCCGCTCGTACAGCGAGGTCCGGTCGGCGATCTCCATGATCTTGCCGAGGTACATCACCGCGACCCGGTCCGACACGTGCCGCACCACCGACAGGTCGTGCGCGATCATCACGTAGGTCAGGTCCAGCTCGCCCTGCAGGTCCTCCAGCAGGTTGATCACCTGGGCCTGGATCGACACGTCCAGCGCGGACACCGGCTCGTCGGCCACGATCAGCTTGGGCTTGAGCGCCAGCGTCCGGGCGATGCCGATGCGCTGGCGCTGGCCGCCGGAGAACTCGTGCGGGTACCGGTTGTAGTGCTCGGGGTTGAGCCCGACCAGCTCCAGCAGCTCCTGCACGGCCTTCTTCACGCCCTGCGGTGTCGCCACCTTCTGCAGCTTGAACGGGGCCCCGATGATGGTGCCCACGTTGTGCCGCGGGTTCAGCGACGAGTACGGGTCCTGGAAGATCATCTGCACGTCGCGGCGCAGCGGCCGCATCGCCGAGTTGGACAGGTGCGTGATGTCCCGTCCCTCGAAGACGATCTTGCCGTCGGTCGGCTCGAGCAGCCGGGTCAACAGCCGGCCGGTGGTGGTCTTGCCGCAGCCGGACTCGCCGACCAGGGACAGGGTCTCGCCGGTCCGCACCGAGAACTCGAGTCCGTCGACGGCCTTGACCGCGCCGACCTGCCGGCGCAGCAGTCCCCGGCGGATCGGGAAGTGCTTGCGCAGCCCCGAAACCGTCAACAGACTGTCCACAGTGGTCTCCATCTTCCTAGAGTTTCGGCTGGATCTCGTTGGTCCAGATCCGCAGCCGCTGGTCGACGCCGAGATGGCAGGCCACCCGGTGGCCGCCGCCGACGTCCTCCAGCTCGGGCACCACCGAGGTGGTGGCGTCGCCGGCCAGGTCCTTGTACGCGCAGCGCGGGTGGAACGCGCACCCGCTGGGCACGTTGATCAGGCTGGGCGGCGTGCCCTTGATCGGCAGCAGCCGCTCGGAGCGGTCCCGGTCCAGCCGCGGCATCGAGGACAGCAGTCCCCAGGTGTAGGGGTGCTGCGGCGTGTGGAACACCTCGCGCGCGCTGCCCTGCTCCACCGACCGCCCCGCGTACATCACCATGATGTCGTCGGCCAGCTCGGCCACCACGCCCAGGTCGTGGGTGATGATGATGACCGCGGAGCCGAACTCCTGCTGCAGGTCCTTGATCAGGTCCAGGATCTGGGCCTGCACGGTGACGTCCAGCGCGGTGGTCGGCTCGTCGGCGATCAGCAGCTCCGGGTCGCAGCACAGCGCCATCGCGATCATGGCCCGCTGCCGCATGCCGCCGGAGAACTGGTGCGGGTAGTCGTCCACCCGCGAGTTCGGCTGCGGGATGCCCACCCGGTCCAGCATCTCGATGGCGTGCTTGCGGGCCACCTGCTTGGTCACCTTGTGGTGGATCCGGTAGGCCTCGATGATCTGCTGCCCGACCGTGTAGAACGGGTGCATCGCCGACAGCGGATCCTGGAAGATCATCGCCATCTTCTTGCCCCGCAACGACCGCACGTGGTCGTCGTCGGCGGTCAGCAGCTCCTCGCCGTCCAGCCAGATCTCACCGGACATCTTCGCCTTGGCGTAGCGCTGCAGTCCCATCAGGGCCATGCTGCTCACGCTCTTGCCGGAGCCGGACTCGCCGACGATGCCCAGCGTCTTGCCGCGCTCCAGCTTGAACGACAGCCCGTCCACCGACTTCACGACGCCGTCGTCGGTGTTGAAGTGCACCCGGAGGTCGTTGACCTCAAGGAAGCTCCGCTGCTGGGGCGGTTCCCATTGCTCGGTCATGATTCCGCCTCCGCGGAGAGAAGTACGTCGGCGGTCACTAGATACGCACCCTCGGATCGATGACCACGTACAGCACGTCCACCACCAGGTTGGCCACGATGACGAAGGTGGCGGCCAGCAGGGTCACGCCCAGCACCTTCGGCAGGTCGTTCTGGGTGATCGCCTGCAGCGCGTACTGGCCCAGGCCGTTGAGCGAGTAGGTCTTCTCGGTCAGGATCGAGCTGCCCAGCAGGATGCCGATGTCCAGGCCGAAGATGGTGGTGATCGGGGTCAGCGCGGCCCGCAGGCCGTGCCGGACCACCACCGTGCTCTCCGGCAGGCCCTTGGCCCGCGCGGTCCGGATGAAGTCCTCGCCCATCGTCTCCAGCATGCCGGCCCGGGTCAGCCGGGCGTACGCGGCGGCGTTGAGGAAGGCCAGCGTCAGCCAGGGCAGCGCCAGGTCGTAGGCCCACAGCGCCGGGTTCTCGGTGAACTCGGTGTAGCTGCCGCCCGGCGGGAACCAGCCCAGGGTGTAGCTGAAGATGTTCAGCGCCAGCAGACCGGTGAAGAAGATCGGCAGCGACACGCCGGCCAGCGCGATGCCCATCGCCGTCCGGTCGAACACGCTGCCCTTGCGCAGCGCGGAGATCACGCCGGCGGAGACACCGAAGGCCAGCCACACGATCGCGCCGCCGACGGCCAGCGACAGGGTCACCGGGAAGCGGTCGAGCAGGTCCGGCAGCACCGGCTGCTGCTGCAGGAACGAGTAGCCAAGGCACGGCGCCGGGCAGTGCACCGTGGTCGGACCGGTGTTGTAGTCGGTGCCGACGAAGATGCCCGACAGGAACCGGCCGTACTGCACGTAGAGCGGGTCGGTGAAGCCGAGCTTGACCGCCATCGCGTGGATCTGCGTCACGTCGGCGGTCTTGCCGACGTAGCGGGACGCGAGGTCGTCCGCGGTCGCGCCGCCGATGCGCGGCAGCAGGAAGAAGATCAGGAAGACCGCGATGCTGACGATGAACAGCATCACGATCGCCCCGATCAGGCGACGAATCAGATATGCGAACACCGGGACGGCTGATGGCGGCCCGGCCGCCGTCGTCGGACGACGGCGGCCGGGCGCCTTACGCCTTCACCTACCTTCCGGCTACTTCTTCACGCCGAGCGCGAGGTAGTCGTACATGCCGTACGCGTCGTTGACGAACACGTTGGTCAGGTTCTTCGGGCGGTACAGCAGGGCCTTGGCGAAGATGCCCGGCAGGATGTACGCGTCCGACATGACCTTCTTGTCCACGTCCACCCACGCCTTGTTGCGGGCGTCGGTGTCGGCGGTGGTGGTCGCCTTGTCGATCAGCGCGTCCACGGCCGGGTCCTTGACCGTCAGGTTGGTGTTGCCGCCGGTGGCCCGGATGACGCGGCTGTCCACGATCTGCTTGAGGAAGCCGAAGCCGTCCGTCCAGTCGCCCTGCCAGCCGGTGAGCATGATGCCCAGGCCGTTGTTCTTGGCGTAGTCCGGCTTGCCCGCGTAGAGCTTGAAGTAGTCGCCCTGCGGGAACGGCTTGATCGTCAGCTTGATGCCGACCTTGGACAGCGACTGCTGCAGCGCCTCGGCCGCGTTCTTCTCCTTCGGACGCTCGGCCCGGTAGGAGATGTTGGTGCTGAAGCCGTTGGGCTGGCCACAGGCCTGCAGTTCCTGCTTGGCCTTGTCCACGTCGCCGGCGTTGTTGGGCGACGGGAACGGGTCGAAGTTCTCCGAGCCCTGGGTGGGCGGCGGCAGCAGGTGGGTGGCGATGTCGCCGCCGCTGGTCGGGCCGCCGTACGCGGCCTGGTAGGACGTCTTGTCCGCGGCGTACTCGACCGCGTTGCGGCAGTGGATGTTGTCCAGCGGGGCCACGTCGCCGTTGATGCCGGCGTACCAGAGCCGGTCGCTGACCGGGTTGTCCGCGTCGGCCTTCTGCTGCGGGTTGGCCAGGATCTTGCCCTGGGCCGCGGCCTGCACGCCGGTGCCGGCGATGTCCACGTCGAGGTCGCCGGCCAGCAGCCGGGAGTCGATGTCATCGGCGTTGACGTTGAGCTGGACCGTGATCTGGTCCGGCAGCGCCTTGCGGAACGGGTCGGTCTTCGGGTCCCACTGGTCGTTGCGGACCAGCGTGAAGTTCTTGCTCAGGTTGTTCTCGGCGAACTTGTACGGACCGGTGGAGACCACGTGCTTCTTGTAGTCGGCGCCGGTGTCCTTGGCCTGCTGGACCGGCATGGTCGAGGGCAGCGCGGCGAAGTAGTCGAAGCCGGAGAACGCCGTCTTCAGGTGGAAGACGATCGTCGAGTCGTCCGGCGTCTCGATGGCCTTGAGGCCCAGCTTGTCCGGCGTCGGGTCGCTGTAGGGCGTGGTGTAGCCCTGCAGGTCGAGGAAGTCGTTGAAGTACGTGGGGCCGTCGGGGAAGACGGTCTTGTCCAGCGACCGCTCGACCGCGTACTTGACGTCCTTGGAGGTGACCGTGCTGCCGTCCTCGAACTTCACGCCCGAGCGCAGCTTGTAGGTCCAGGTCTTGCCGCCGTCGCTGGACTGGCCCAGCGAGGTCGCCAGGTCCGGCACCAGCTTGGTGCCCTCCTGGCCGGGGGCGGAGGCGAAGGTGACCAGGCTGCGGCCGGTCAGGCGGGCGAAGTTCCACTCGTAGCCGTAGTACATGTCGGCCGGGTCGAGCGAGTCCCAGTCGCCGGAGTTGGCCATCCGGAGGGTGCCGCCCTTGGTGTCCGAGGGGTTGAACACCTTGCCGATGGCGGCGTTGTAGGTGGCGGTGCCGCTGCCGGAGCTGGACGAGCCGGAGCCGCCGCCGCTGCAGGCGGTCAGGCCCACGGCGAGCGCGGAGGCGGCGGCGACCGCCGCCATGATCCGCTTTCTCTTCATGATCTGGTCAACCCCTCATCTTTCTCGAACCTGCATTCCAGACTGGGTGCAGAGCTTGGTTCGTCACCGGGCACGTGGGTCGAGCGCGTCGCGCAGACCGTCGCCGAACAGGTTGAACGCCAACACGGTGATGAAGATCGCCAGACCGGGCACGAGCATGAACTCGGGGTCGATCTGGTAGTACTGCGTCGCGTCGGAGAGCATGCCGCCCCAGGTCGGGGTCGGCGGTCGGACGCCGACGCCCAGGAACGACAGCGCCGACTCGAACAGCACGTTGGTCGGGATCAGCAGCGTGGAGTACACCAGGATCGGCGCGGCCAGGTTGGGCAGCAGCTCCCGGAACAGGATGTGCGGCGCCCGCGCGCCGAGGCTGCGCGCCGCGTCCACGAACTCGCGCTCGCGCAGCGACAGCGTCTGGCCCCGGATGATGCGGCCGATGTAGGACCAGTTGAAGAAGCCGATGATGAAGATCAGCAGGGCGATGCGCAGCGCGTCGCCGGACAGGCCGAACGCGTTGTCCGGCACCACGCCGGCCAGCGCCAGCGCGAACAGCAGCAGCGGGAACGCCAGGAACACGTCCATCAGCCGGCTGATCAGCGTGTCCACCCAGCCGCCGAAGAAGCCGGCGATCACGCCCATCACGGTGCCGATGACCACCGACATCACCGTGGACAGGAACGCGATCAGCAGCGACACCCAGGAACCGGCGAAGATGCGGGCCAGCAGGTCGCGGCCGTTGACCGGCTCCACGCCGAGCGGGTGATCGGCGCTGATGCCGCCGAACGCGCCCTTCGGGATCTGCAGGTCCGGGTCGATCAGCGACTGGTTGAACGTGGTGGTGGGGATGACGCCGAACACCCGGTCCAGCACGAAGGCCACCGCCGCGGCGACGACCAGGAGCACGACCACGACGCCACCGGCCATCGCGACCTTGTCCCGCCGCAGCCGCATCCAGGCGATCTGCCGCAGCGACCGGCCCTCGATCGCCTTGCCCATCCCGGCCAGCACGGCCTCAGGCTCAGCCTGGACCGCGTCGCCCGGAACATCCATGGGCGCCGTCATCGTCTCACCCCTGCCTTCGGCGTGCGCACAACCAATTGCTCCCGTTGGGAACTCACCAGTTCCCACGAGTTCAGCAGACTCTCTTACCAAAGGCTGAGTGACGCCAGATTTCGCACGCGTCCGTGGCGCGATTGTGATTGAAATGGCGGACAGGCGGCCGCCGAGGTAGCCTGCCTGGCCTAAGCGAGCCTAACCCGTTCGGACGTACAAGCTTTGGTGCTCGGTCCAACTTGTCGACAGAGGGTGACGACCGTCGCCGCCGCGCCCGGTCCGTCCCTCAATGGTCCGATCGCACTTCTGAATTCGTCGACCAATGGCGCTCGAACGATTTTGTCGGAATGCGCTGCGCACGCGCCGGGTGACTCGCTGTGAATGTCGGTTCGGATGTGGCAGCGTGAGGACATGGCCTCCTACCAGCACATCCTGCTCGATCAGGCCGGGGCGACGGCACGGATCACCATGAACCGCCCATCCCGGCGCAATTCGCTGTCCGCCGACCATCTCGGCGAGCTGCTGGACGCCGTCCGCTCGGTGGCCGCCTCCGACGCCACCGGTCTCGTGCTGGCCGCCGCCGGCCCCGTCTTCTCCGCCGGCCACGACTTCGGCGACGTCGCCGCCCGCGACCTGCTCGGCGTCCGCGAGCTGCTGACCCTGTGCACCGAGCTGATGCGGGCCCTGCAGTCCGCCCCGCAGGTGGTCGTCGCCCGCGTGCACGGCCTGGCCACCGCCGCCGGCTGTCAGCTCGTCGCCTCCTGTGATCTGGCCGTGGCCGTCGCGTCGGCCGGCTTCGCCCTGCCCGGCGGCAACGGCGGCTGGTTCTGCCACACCCCGGCCGTGCCGGTGGCCCGAGCCGTCGGCCGCAAGCGGCTGATGGAGCTGGCCCTGACCGGCGACCCGATCGACGCTGCCACAGCCTTGGAGTGGGGGTTGGTCAACCGGGTCGTGCCTGACGATGCGTTGGATGCGGCGGTTGATGAGTTGCTGGCCCGGGCGACTCGGGGGAGTCGGGCCAGCAAGGCGCTGGGGAAGCGGACCCTGTACGCGCAGCTCGATCGGCCGGAGGCGGACGCCTACGCGCTGGCCCTGGAAGTCATGGCGGCGGCGTCCCAGCTGCCCGACGCCCGTGAGGGCATGGCGGCGTTCCTGGAGAAGCGCCGGGCTGTCTGGTCGAGCTGAACACCTGCTGGTAGGCCCGCGAGTCCCGCTCTGGGGCAAGCGAGTTACCGGTTCGGGTGGGTGGTTCGGATGCCCGCCCATCCACGCCCCGCCTGCCATCCGCGAGGGGTGTTGCGCGCGTTCTTGCGGAGGTAGACCGTGTCCCTAGGCGGCCGGACGGTCGTCCGATGGCGCGCGTTTGCACTACTGTCGCATACTTGCGTTAACCGGTAGAAAGTTTTCAACTTTCCGATACAGATATTGCAGTTGGTCGTCTCGTCTTCTTATGGTGGCCGTCACACCGGCATCCTGAGCCGAAGTGGAGACGACGATGTCTGCGCGATCCCTGCGTCCCTTATCCCTGCGACTGGCGGCGGCCGGCCTCGGCGTCGCCACGCTCGTCGGACTCGCCCTGGCTGCCCCGCACGTCGCGCCCTCGGCGGCCGCGGCCACCGGCGGCCGGGGAGCCACGGTCCCCTTCACCGAATACGAGGCCGAGTCGGCGGCGACCAACGGCACGGTCATCGGCCCCTCCCGCGCGGCCGGCACCCTGGCCGGTGAGGCGTCCGGGCGAAAGGCCGTCACCCTGTCGGGCAACAGCCGCTATGTCGAGTTCACCCTCACCGCCGCAGCCAACGCCGTGACGCTGCACTACTCCGTGCCCGACGCGGCCGGCGGCGCGGCGTACACCACGCCCATCGCGGTCTACGTCAACGGGTCCAAGAGCCAGGACCTGAGCCTGACCAACAAGTACAGCTGGTACTACGGCGGCTACCCGTTCACCAACGACCCCGGCGCGGGCAACCAGCACCACATGTACGACGACGTGCGGACCATGTTCGGCAGCACGCTGGCCGCCGGCACCAAGGTGAAGTTCCAGCTTGACGCCGCCTCGGTCGCCGTCACGCTGGACACCGCCGACTTCGAGAACGTCGGCGCGCCGATGGCCCAGCCGGCCAACTCGCTGTCGGTCACCTCCTACGGCGCCGACCCGAGCGGCGCGGCCGACTCCGGCAGCGCCTTCGTCACGGCCATCGCCGCGGCGTCGTCACAGGGCAAGGTCCTGTACGTGCCGCAGGGCACCTACACGGTCAACCAGCACCTGACCGTCAACAACGTGACGATCCAGGGCGCCGGCCCGTGGTACTCCGTGCTGCACGGCAACCGGGTCGGCGTGTTCGGGCTCGGCGAGCCCAACAGTTGCGGCCAGGGCGGCAACTCCGGCGTCAGCAGCAACGTCAAGCTCTACGACTTCGCGATCATGGGCGAGGTCACCGAGCGCAACGACTGTGACCAGGTCAATGGCGTCGGCGGCGCGCTCGGCGGCGGCTCGGTCGTGTCCGACCTGTGGATCCAGCACGTCAAGGTCGGCCTGTGGCTGGACGGGCCGTTCGACGGACTGACGGTGTCCAACAACCGGATCCTGGACACCACCGCCGACGGCCTCAACCTGCACGACGGCATCAGCCACGTCACCGTCACCAACAACTTCCTGCGCAACCTCGGCGACGACGGGCTGGCCATGTGGTCGGAGGTCAACGCCGACCATGACAACACGTTCTCCTTCAACACCGTCGAGTTACCCATGCTGGCCAACAACATCGCCATCTACGGCGGGCACGACAACAGCGTCACCGACAACGTCGTGTCCGACACCCAGACCCAGGGCGGCGGCATCCACGTCGCCAACCGGTTCAACGCGGTGGCGGTCTCGGGCACAACCACGTTGGCACGCAACACAACCCTGCGGGCCGGCGTGCTCGACCCCAACTGGCAGTTCGGCGTCGGCGCCATCTGGTTCGACGCCCAGCAGGGGGCGCTGAACGGCACGATCAACGTCACCGACTCCAACCTGCTCGACAGCTCGTACGAGGCGATCCAGACCGTCGAGGGCTCCACGGTGAGCAACGTGCACTTCAGCAACGTCACCATCGACGGCACCGGCACCTTTGTGCTCCAGCTACAGGCCGGCGGCTCCGCCAGCTTCAGCAACGTCACCGCCGCCCACGTGGGCGCGCCCAACCCGATCTACAGCTGCCTCGGCACCGGGTTCACCATCTCCGACGGCGGCGGCAATTCCGGTTGGTACCCCTCGACTCCCTTCTGCGGCCCGTGGCCCGCGCCCGTCTACACCTACCCCGGCGGCGGCAACCCGCCGCCGACCACGACCACCACTACAACGACGACCACCACGACCACCACTACAACGACGACCACCACGACCACCACCACGCCGCCGAGCGGCAACCTCTCGTTGGGCAAGGCCATGACCGCCAGCAGCTCCACCCAGGTGTACGGGCCGGGCAACGCCAACGACAACAACACCAGCAGCTACTGGGAAAGCGCCAACAACGCCTTCCCGCAGTGGCTCCAGGTCGACCTCGGCTCCGCCACCTCCGTACGGCGCATCGTCCTCACCCTGCCACCCGCCACTGCCTGGTCCGCCCGCACGGAAACCTTGTCAGTACTGGGTTCCACCAACGGTAGCTCGTTCAGCACGGTCGTCGGTTCCGCCGGCTACCGCTTCGATCCGGCCACCGGCAACACCGTCACCATCTCCGTGCCGGCCACGAGCCAGCGCTACCTGCGGCTCAACTTCACCGGCAACGACGGCTGGCCCGCCGGCCAGGTGTCGGAGTTCCAGGTGTACGGCTCCTGAGCAGGCCGGGCCGGATTCCTGGTGGCGGCCAGGGGTCCGGCCCGGTCATCCATGTGAGCGGCCGGCGGCCTTGAGCACGTCCCAGCCGATGAACGTGAACATGCTGGAGTCCTTGAGCGGCAACGGTTCGCCGCGGTAGCGGTGCACGCCGACGCCGTAGTTGACGGCGGGGTCGGACACCCACACCCGCTCGAAGTCCCGTTCCTCGAACCAGGTGCAGACCTGGGGGAGGAGGTCGGGGGCGGTGCGGCCACGGGTCCAGATGACGGTGCCGTGGTGAGCGGTGAGCTGGCGGCAGGTGTCGACGGTGCGTTGGATGTCGTCCTCGGTGATGTTGCCGAAGACGCCGCACATCAGCACGAGGTCGGCGGGGGCGATGCCGCGGTAGTTGGCGGTGAGCGAGGCGTCGCCGGTGACGACTTCGACGTCCAGGCCGGCAGCGGCGGAGGAAGCGAAGGCGGTGTTGCGTGCGTCCAGCTCCACCAGGCGCGCCTTCACGTCACCGCGGCGGGGATGGTCGGCCAGCACCTCGATCAGGTCACGGCCCTGCCCGGCGCACACGCTCAGCGCGGTGATCGGGCCGGCGGGGGCGTCGTCCAACACGGCTCGGATCTGCGTCTGAACGGCGTGAAGACGTTGTGCCAGCGAGGAATCCGGCTGGTCGTAGTCGGAGTGCCAGTCAAGCCAGTCCATGCCGGCCAGCCTAGGGCGTGGCCAGCGCCTCCAGCGCGGCATTAATCAGCGGCTGGCGTTCGGTGCCGGCCCGGACCACGACCTCGATCTTCCGGTGCAGTCCGTCGGTCGGCAGCAGGGCGACGCCGGGCGGGGCGTTGCGAGCGGCCATGGCGGGCATCATCGTCACGCCCAGCCCCGCGGCGACCATGTCCAGCGCCACGGGAATGCTGGCGGTGAGGTGGGCCTGCTCCGGCGTGAAACCGGCGGTGCGAGCGGCGTGCACGTTCGCCTCCCGGCAACTGCCGACCGGGAACGTCACCCACGGCTGTTCCCGCAGCGCGGCCAGGCCTTCCGCCTCGACGACGTGCCGAAGCCGCTCGGGCACGCAGATCAGGAACGGGTCGTCGCACACCGGCAGGCTGACCAGCCCGGGCGGCAACTCCGTGCCCAGGTGCTGATACCGATACGCGACCACGAGATCGAGCCGCCGCTGCCGCAGCAGCGGGATCGTCTCCTCCGGCTCGGCCTCCTGGAACCGGAACCGCAGCTGCGGGTGCCGCGCCAGCAGGGTCTCGGCCATCGGCATGGCCACGGCGGGAAAGCCACTGGTGAAGCAGCCCACCGCCAACTCGCCGTCGATGGTCCCGGCCAGCTCGTTGACCTCGGCCGACGCCCGTTCCAGCGCCGCCAGCACGTCCTCGCACCGTCGCGCCAGCGCCCGCCCGGCCGAGGTCAGCCGCACGGTCCGGCCCTCGCGCAGCAGCAGCGGCTTGCCGACCTCGGCCTCCAGTGCCCGCAACTGTTGCGACACCGCGGAAGCCGTCACATGGTGCACGTCGGCGACCGCCGTCACCGTCTGGTACTCGGCCAAATCCCGGAGCAGCACCAGCCGCCGCACGTCCATCATGTAGCAAAGCTTAAAGCGAAACGCGAGTTACGTAGCTGACCTCGACTGACGGGCCTCGTGCAGGAGCAGCAGCGTGTACGCGGCGACCGACTGCGCGTCGGTGATCTCGCCGCGGGCGATCATCGCCTCGAACTCGGCGCGGGTGAACCACGCCGTGCGCATGTCCTGCTCCTCCACCTCCCGCTCCGCGTGGCCCTCGGTCAGGCCGGTGGCCAGGAACACCGTGCCGCGTTGGCTGGCCATGCCCGGGGCCACGTCGAGAACGCCCAGCTCCACGAGCTCGCTGGCGCGCAGCCCGGTCTCCTCGCGCAGCTCCCGGGCGGCCAGCGCCTTGGCCTCCATGTCGGCCAGCCCCGGCGCGGTGCCCTGGCAGAACTCCCAGCGCCGCAGCCCCAGCGGGTAGCGGAACTGCTCGACCAGGTGCAGCCGGTCCCCGTCCAGCGGGATGACCAGGGCGTAGTTGGGCTTGTCGACCACGCCGTAGATGCCGGCCGAGCCGTCCGGGCGACGGATGTCGTCCTCGCGGACGGTCATCCAGGCGTTGCGGTACACCTCACGAGAACTGAGCATTTCCACAGTGTTGATTTTGCCCCGCCTTCGGCGGGGCGGCTCGGCCCCCGGGTAGCCGATGCCTCGCCCTTGCCGGATTTCGCCCGCCGCATCCGGCCAGGTGGTGGGGCACGTCGGGTGGCGGCGGGCGAAATCCGGCAACCGTGCGAAGCACCGGCGGGGCCGAGCGGTCTCCTGTGCTGGAGGCAAGAGTCCTGGGCGCTGGCGCTGGCGGCGGCGACGGTACCGATACGCGCAGGTCATCCCGATTGACGGGGGCGCGGGCCCGACCCCGGCGGCGTCCGCGGTGGATCGCCCAGTACTTTGGGCCGGGTGCGTCTTGTGATCGCGCGGTGCCAGGTCGACTACGTCGGCAGGCTGACCGCCCACCTGCCGATGGCCAACCGGCTGCTGCTCATCAAGGCCGACGGCTCGGTGTCGGTGCACTCCGACGACCGCGCCTACAAGCCGCTGAACTGGATGAGCCCGCCGTGCTGGCTGATCGAGGACCCGGGCGTGTGGACCGTGCAGAACAAGGCCGGCGAGAAGCTGGTGATCTCGCTCGAGGAGGTCATGCACGACTCCAAGCACGAGCTGGGCATCGAGCCGGGCCTGGTCAAGGACGGCGTCGAGGCGCACCTCCAGGTGCTGCTGGCCGAGCACGTGCACACCCTCGGCGACGGCTGGTCGTTGGTGCGCCGCGAGTTCCCGACGGCGATCGGGCCGGTGGACCTGATGTGCCGGGACGCCGAGGGCGTGTCGGTGGCCGTGGAGATCAAGCGGCGCGGGGAGATCGACGGGGTCGAGCAGCTGACCCGGTACCTGGAGCTGCTCAACCGCGACCCGCTGCTGGCCCCGGTGAAGGGCGTGTTCGCCGCGCAGCAGATCAAGCCGCAGGCCCGGGTGTTGGCCGAGGACCGCGGCATTCGCTGTGTGACGCTGGACTACGAGGCGCTCAAGGGTACCGACTCCGACGAGTTCCGGCTGTTCTGAGTCACTGCCCGTTCTGGGTCGCCGGCGGCGTGGCCGACGGCTGCTTGCCGGTGATCACGCCGCCCAGGAATTCCAGCTCGGCCTTGCGCCGGCCCACCATGTCGTTCCAGACGCCCGGCGGAACGTCCAGTTTGGGCACCTGGTTGGCCGCGACGACCGCGCTCCAGTTGCTGCCGTCGACGCCGACGAAGTCGCCGTTGGGGTAGAGCAGCGCCACGTCCCCGGTCTCGGTGTTGCCGATGAACCAGAAGCCAGCCATCTCTTCGTCCTCTCCGATGGTCAGGGCGGCGGCGTCGAAGGCGCCGACGGTGACACTGCGGTCGGTGGGGCGCGCCGAACCGGGGGTCGGCGCGGCGTTGGTGTACTGGTGCACGGCCAGTCGCGGATGTGACCAGCCAACGTCGCCCGGGTTCACGCCGTACCGGGCCGCGCACAGGTAGATGTCGCCGTCGGCCCAGTCGCCGGGGCGCATCATGCCGCTGGCCCACCAGCTCTGCGGGGCGTACACGCACAGCTTCCGTTGGCCGGTCGCCGCGCGCAGGGCGTCCCGGAAGGCCGGCACGAATCCGTTGACACTGCTGGCATTCCAGGTGATCCCGTCGGTCGGCGAGTCCTCCAGGTCCAGCATCGGCAGCATCGCGCCGCCGTGGAACGCGCCCAGCGGGGCCGCCACCGACACGAAGTGGCTCACGTTGGCCGCCGCGCTGACGTTCGGGTCCGGGAAGTGGTACGCCCCGGTGATCAGCCCGGCCGCCGCCGATCCGGCGAACTGCCCGGCGAACAGCGGATTGGTGTAGTAGTCGCCCTGGGTCGCCTTCGTCCAGGTCCAAGCGTTGCCGCCGCCGCGGACCTGCGACCAGTTGGTGATCGTGTTGTAGCCGCTGACATCGATGCCGTAGTCGGCCATGGGCTCCTCACGGTGTCGGGACAGCGAGTCATACGCGCAGTGCGCCCTATTGGATCAGATACCCAGCCGCCGATCAGCCGTAACCCAGTCACAGCAGGCATAGCCGATCGGATCATGTCGACCGCACTCCGCTGCCGGACGGGGTCGTGTCCACTGCTCCGTCCGGGGGTCGCGTTGCTCCGGTCGTGATGCTCGACACTATTGAATGAACGTTCACTTGACTGTGATTCCGGGTGGAGCTAGCGTTCCAAGTATCAAATGAACGTTCACTCAATAAGGGGTGGTCATGTCCAAGGTCTTTCTCGTCACGGGTAGTTCTCGGGGACTGGGCCGGGAAATCGTGCTGGCGGCCCTGGCCGCCGGGCACCGGGTGGCCGCCACCGCGCGCCGCCCGGAGCAGTTGACCGATCTGGTCGAGCAGTACGGCGATCGCGTGCTGCCGATCGCGCTGGACGTCGCCGACGCCGAGGGCGCCCAGCGCGCGGTCGGCGCGGCCGTGGACGCATTCGGCCGGCTGGACGTGGTGGTCAACAACGCCGGCTACGCCAACCTGGCGTCGGTCGAGGACATCACGGCCGCGGACTTTCGGGCCCAGCTGGACACCAACCTGCTCGGCGTGGTCAACGTGAGCAAGGCGGCCCTGCCCGTGCTGCGGGCGCAGGGGAGCGGGCACGTCATCCAGGTCTCCTCGCTCGGCGGGCGGACCGCGACGCCCGGACTTTCCGCTTACCAGGCGGCAAAGTGGGCCGTCGGCGGCTTCTCCGAGGTGCTGGCCCAGGAGGTCGCGCCGCTGGGGATCAAGGTGACTGTGCTGGAGCCCGGCGGCATGCGCACCGACTGGGCCGGCTCCTCGATGGCCGTGCCGCCGATCAGCCCGCCGTACCAGCCGACTGTCGGCGCCCTGGCCGCCATGTTCGGCAGCACCGACCTCCAGCCGGCCGGCGATCCGGTGAAGGTCGCACAGGTTGTGTTGCAGGTGGCCGATCTCCCCGAGCCGCCAGTTCGCCTGCTGCTGGGCAGCGACGCCGTGCAGTACGCCGCCCTGGCCGCCCAGACTCGGGCCGCCGAGGACGCGAAGTGGCGTGACCTCAGCGTTTCCACCGACCATGACACCGCCACCGCTGCCGACATCGACCCCCTGAGCGAGGTGCGGCGATGATCTCCGTGGACCCCGGTCTGCTCGCGGAACAGTTGGCCGCCAACAAGATTCTCGCCGCCGCGCCGCATCCGGACGTACGCACTGAGGAGGGCCTGGCCACCCTGCGCCTGATCAGCTCGCCCCCGCCACCCGCCACCGAGCTAAGCCCCGTCGAACGTCGAATCCCTGGCCCCGCCGGCGAAATCCGCCTGCGGATCTTCGTTCCCGCCGGCGAGCCCCGCGGCGTGCTGCTTCGCATCCACGGCGGCGGCTTCGCCGCCGGCCGGCCCGAGGACGACGACGCCGTCAACGACACCCTCGCCCGCGCCAGCAATCTCGTCGTCGTCAGCCCCGAGTACCGCCTCGTGCCCGACGTGACCCTGCCCGACCAGATCGAGGACTGCCTCGCCGCCGCCCGCTGGACGATTTCTCAGTACCAGGGCCAGAAACTGTTGCTGGGCGGCATTTCCGCCGGCGCCCACCTCTCCGCCGCCACCCTCCTCCGGCTCCGGTCCGAACCCGGCTTCTCCCGCGTCGTCGGCATTCACCTCGACAGCGGCGTCTTCGACCTCTCCCACACCCCCAGCGCCCGCGCCGCCGACGACTCCACCCTCGTCCTCGGCCGCCGCACCCTCGACAGCGTTGTCGCCATCGCCCTTCCCGGCTGCTCCCCGGCCCGCCTCCGCGACCCCTCCTTCTCGCCCCTGTTCGCCGATCTCCACGGCCTGCCCCCGGCCCTCCTCACCGCCGGCGAACTCGACCCCCTCGTCGACGACTCCGCCTTCCTCGCCGCCCGCTGGCAGCTCGCCCACAACCAGGCCGACCTCGACATCTGGCCCAGCTGCCCACACGCCTTCACCAATCTCGGCACCCCACTCGCAGCCCCGGCGCTGTCCCGCGTCACCGCGTGGATCGATTCCCGTCTCGGATGACTCCGTGCGACCGGGAAATGCCCGCCACTGACGATTGAGTGACCCGGATGTCGTGGTTGTGCAACAATTGTGCGACGGGGCAACCGGGACTCATTCACTAGGTGGTCCAGCGGTTTTGGTTGCGTGGTCAGGGGTTTCCGTCCGAATCGGGACAGGATGCTGGCGGGGCCGGTGAAACGTTGGCATAGCTGGACGTGTTCACATTCCCGTCGGCAGTTCGGAGCCCGAGGTGATTGAAGCGCTGTCCCGGCTGGCCGCCATCACGGCGGCGTCGGTGCTCGCAGGCATGGTGCCGGGGGCGGCGGCGCCGCCGGCCTCGGTGCAGGCATCGGCGCCGGTCGAGCACAAGACCTGCAAGTCGGTGAGCAAGAGCGAGGGCGACCAGCTGTCGGCCAAGCAGCTGGCGAAGTTGGCCAAGGACACCGGGTTCACCGGCGACGGCCTGGTCGACGCGGTGGCGGTGGCCCTGGCCGAGAGCAGCGGCTTCACCAAGGCATTGCTGGTCAACGAGAACTGCACCCGGGACCGCGGCCTGTGGCAGATCAACGACTACTGGCACCCCGAGGTGAGCGAGCAGCAGGCGTTCGACCCGACCGAGAACGCCAAGGCGGCCTACGACATCTCCAGCCAGGGCACGGCCTGGGACCAGTGGTCCACCTGGGAGAGCGGCGCCTACAAGGACTACCTACCGGACGCCGAGCAGGCGGTGAACAACCCCGGCTGACCGGCGGCCCGTGGGTTCCCGCTCGAACAACCCTCCATCGGGCGGGAACTCCGCGGGAGAGAAGGAAAGCGCGGCCGAGAGGAAGGCAGGGGCCGGTCGGCCGGGCGGAACAGTGGCGCAAGTGTCCGGCCGTTGCGGCAGCCTCGGAAAGTGAGTCAGCCGCGGCGGAAGCGTTCGGACAGCGTCGGGTCCGACTCCCACCAGGGGCGGGTGGAGTCCTCGCCGGCCTCCTCCCGCTCGTCCAGCACGCGGTCGATCTCCTTGGCCTGCTTGGCGTCCTCCTTGGTCATGCGGTTGACCAGCGCGCCGAGGAAGGGCAGGCCGGCCAGGTCGCCGACGATCCAGAGCACGCCGGCGCCGAAGGTCTGGTCCAGCCGCAGGTCGGGGCCCCAGGTGCGGCCGAGGGCCTGGTAGTAGGACTCGGCGACGATGTGGCCGGAGAACCAGAGGGTCAGGCCCAGGGCGGCGTCGCAGACGACCTCGGCCAGGGTGATCCAGACGGACACCAGGTGGTGGAAGCGCCGCGGCACGGGGTCGAGCTGCAAACGGCTCCAAAAGTAAACAAGACCGATCAGGAGCAGGGCCAGGCGGGTGAGCTCGTCGACCACGCCGTTGCGGAGCACGGTCGGGTACCAGTCGGTGAAGTAGAGCAGCCACGGCGTGGCGATGAGCAGCGCGGAGGCGGTGGCGGGAAAGGCGATGACCTTCCCGAAAGGCCCGTGCAGCAAGGAACGCAGCGGCGAGACGAGCCAGCCAGGTCCGGTGTCGCGGAGCAGGGTGAACGGGGCGCCCAGCGCCAGGCCCAACGGAACGACCATGAGCAGCAGGATGATCTGCGCGGCCCGCATGAAGAACAGGGTGTCGGCGTAGACGCCGATGCTGGACAGGGTGGCGATGGCGTAGACACCGAGGCCCGCGGCGTAGAAGGCGATCACCCGGGCCCGGGGCCAGTGGCCGTGGCGGCGCACGGACCGGCCGTACCAACCGCCGAGCAACACCAGCACCAGCAGGGACACCGGGTCGGCCGTCCACGACGTGAGGGCGGTGACCAACGTGAGAGGCTCCGGCACGGCCTCCAGTCTGTCACTGCCGGAAAGGCGTCCACTGTGGACCCGAATTGCGTGTTCTGTGCCATTGTGTCCGGTGTCGCGCCGGCCAGTGTGGTGCACGAGGACGAGCACCTGATCGCCTTCTGCGACCTGATGCCGGTCAATCGGGGCCACCTGCTCATAGCGCCCAAGCGGCACGCGACGAACCTGGCGGAGCTGCCGGAGGAGACGGGCGCCCTGATGTTCCCGTTGGCGCAGCGGCTGGCCGCGCGGATCCGGCGGAGTCTGCGGCCCGACGGCGTCAACCTGGTGCTGGCGGACGGCCGGGCGGCCGGACAGACCGTCTTTCACGTCCACCTGCACGTGATCCCGCGCATGCTCGAGGACGGGTTCGCGCTGCACGGCGGCGCTCGGGCGGCTACCCGGAGTGATCTTGACCAGGTCGCGGAGCTGCTCCGCCGCGAGCTGTGATCGACTCGTGACCGGGTGTCGCCGTGCGGGTACACCCATGGTCATTTAGTGTGACTTTCCAACAAATACAACAGCTGGGTTTCGACCTGTTCACCGCCACTTGACTGTGCGGTAACGTTCGCTTCCGCCACATGGTGGTGAATGCTGTTCGGTGCTGTTCGATGTGTGGAGGTGGGGCCGGTGACCGTCCTTGCGGACGCGAACCTCCGGCTGGACGCCGGACCCGTGGACTACGTCCTACTCGGCTTCTACTTCGTCCTGGTCCTGGGCATCGGCGCGCTGGCCCGCCGCTCGGTGTCCTCCAGCCTGGACTTCTTCCTGTCCGGCCGGTCGATGCCGGCCTGGGTCACGGGCCTGGCCTTCATCTCGGCGAACCTGGGCGCGGTCGAGATCTTCGGCATGACCGCCAACGGCGCGCAGTACGGCGTGCCGACGGTGCACTACTACTGGATCGGCGCCATCCCGGCCATGGTCTTCCTCGGCCTGGTGATGATGCCCTTCTACTACGGCTCCAAGGTGCGAAGCGTGCCGGAGTTCCTGCTCCGCCGCTTCGGCCGGTTCGCCCACCTGGTCAACAGCCTCAGCTTCGCGCTGGCCCAGGTGCTGATCGCCGGCGTCAACCTGTTCGCGCTGGCCACCGTGATCAACCTGCTGCTGGGCTGGCCGACCTGGGTGGCGATCATCGTCGCGGCCGCGGTCGTGCTGGCGTACACCACGCTGGGCGGCCTGTCCGCGGCCATCTACAACGAGGTCATGCAGTTCTTCGTGATCGTCGCGATGCTGCTGCCGCTGACCATCGTCGGCCTGTACAAGGTGGGCGGCTGGAACGGCCTGGTCGCCAAGATCACCGCGGCCAACTCCGACGCCGCCGCCGAGCTGCACTCCTGGCCCGGCTCCAACCTGACCGGCATCTCCAACAGCGTGCTCTCGGTCATCGGCCTGGTGTTCGGCCTCGGCTTCGTGTTGTCCTTCGGTTACTGGACCACGAACTTCGCCGAGGTCCAGCGGGCGCTGTCGGCCAAGAGCATGTCGGCGGCCCGGCGCACGCCGCTGATCGGCGCGTACCCGAAGACGCTGATCGTGCTGCTGATCTTCATCCCGGGCATGATCGCCGCGGTGATCTCGCCCGAGCTGGCCGCGTTCAAGGCCAGCGGCGGCACGCTGCAGAACGGCGTGACCTACAACAACACCATCGAGCTGCTGATCCGCGACCTGCTGCCCAACGGCATGCTGGGCGTGGCCATCACCGGCCTGGTCGCGGCGTTCATGGCCGGCATGGCGGCCAGCGTCAGCTCGTTCAACACGGTCTTCACCTACGACCTGTGGCAGACCTACGTCGTCAAGAACAAGCCGGACGAGTACTACCTGCGGGTCGGCCGGACGATCACGATCGTCGGCTGCGTCATCGCGATCGGCACCGCGTTCATCGCCGGGCAGTTCAACAACATCATGGACTACCTCCAGACGTTGTTCGGCTTCTTCAACGCGCCGCTGTTCGCGACCTTCCTGCTGGGCATGTTCTGGAAGCGCATGTCGCCGATGGCCGGCGGTGTCGGCCTGATCGTCGGCACGCTGTCCGCGGTCACCATCGACGTCCTCAACCGGACCGGCGCGCTGACGCTGTCCGGCCAGGGCGCCAGCTTCGTGGCGGCCAGCGCGGCGTTCATCATGGACATCGTGGTCAGCGTGCTGGTCACGCTGGTGACCGCGCCCAAGCCGGACTCGGAGCTGGTCGGGCTGGTGTGGTCGCTGACGCCGCGGGACAGCCTCAAGCACTCCGACACCGGCGAGAACGCCGGTTGGTACCGCAAGCCGGTCGTGCTGGGCGTCGGCGTGCTGGCGCTGGCGGCCGTCCTGAACATCATCTTCTGGTGAGGGAGGAAACACTCCGATGAGCGAGCCTGTGAAGAAGCAGCGCGCGGGGCTGTTCGACCTCCGCTACGTGCTGGCCCTGCTGTTCGTGGTCTACGGCGCGGTGCTGACCGTGATGGGCATCGGTTTCACCAGCCAGGCCGGACTGGACAAGTCCGACGGCATCAACATCAACCTGTGGGGCGGGATCGTGATGCTCCTGGTGGGCATCGCCTTCGCCCTGTGGGCCCGGCTGCGTCCCATCGTGGTGACGGAGACCGAGCCCGCCGACGACGCCACTGGCGCCGGCGAGAACTGATCTACCAACGGCGGTCGGTGCTGAGGGAAACTTCAGCGCCGGCCGCTGTGCCGGTGCGGGTACACCGGGTTGAACGCCTCCACGGTCCACGCGTCGAACCGACGAGCCGCCTTGCGGGCCTGCTTGCGCAGAACCTTGATCACTGCTGTCCCCTTCCGGGTCTGTCTCTCGAACCTTGCACTGGGTATGACGTGTTGATCTTCTGAATCGTTCCCGAAACTCTCGGTGAGACCGATCACGGGATTCAGGTCACACGGATCGCCGCAGGTCGCTACCGTGCACCCGTGCTCCGCCTCGCCTGCGCCGTGTTCGCGGCCGCCGTCGTGCTCACGGCCTGTTCCTCCGGTGTCGACACGACCCGCTCGGTGTCCGCGCGCACCACCGTCGCCGCCCCGACCAGCGGCGCCGACGCGGGGCCGGTGGACCCGGCACTCACCGAGGCGAAGCTGCGTGCGGTCGACCCGTGCGGGCTGCTCGACGCGAGGCTGCTCGGCGACATCGGCACTCCCAGCGGCCAGCCCTCGGGCGATGCCTTCCAGGGGTGCCACGCGGGCGTCACCGTGAACGGGCAGCAGGTGACGGTTTCGGTCACGCTCGGCGACGCCGTGCCCGAGCTGGACCACGACGCGCTCGCGCTGGCCGGCCTGCGGGTGCTGGCGGCCAAGCAGGACGCGAGCTGCACGGAGAAGGCCGTCACCCAGGACGCGCCGAGCCGGGCCGTCGTGGTCCGCGTCGACGCCAAGGGCGGCGACCCGTGCGGCATCGGCAAGCAGGCGCTGACCGCGGTGATCGCCCGGATCCGCACCGCCCCGCCGCAGCTGCCGGCCGGCGGCAGCGTGATGGCCGCCGTCGATCCGTGCACGCTGGTCGACCAGGCGACGGTCGCCGCGCTGGTCGGGCCCCAGGCACGGCTGGACTCCGAGTCGCTGCACGACTGCGCCTGGCGGCAGAACGGGATCACCCTGGAGATCTACGCCAAGATCGCCGGCAACCCGGCCGTGCCCGGCTTCGACAAGCCGCCGACGCCGGTCGACCTGGGCGGCGTCACCGCCTACCAGTCCGACAGCTCGACGTCCTACCCGTCGTGCACGGTGCAGTGGGCCGACCGCCCGATCTCGGGCAGCCAGGGCGAGGTCGTCACGGTCTACGTGGGCAACGGGCAGAAGACGCCGGGGGTCGACACCTGCGGTCGCGCCGTCGCCGCGGGCAAGATCGTCACGACCAAGCTGCCCAAATCCTGATTCACTCTCCCGGCGGCGCGACATCGCCGGGAGAATGGGTGCTGACGGGGACGGGTCCCCTTGCGTACTCTTCAGTAACAAGCTGAGTGCCCAATGCCGGGAGGGTCGATGACTCAGACAGCGCCGGAGAGCAGTGCGGTGACCACCTCGGGTGACGGGCGGTTCGCCTCACTGGACCCGCGCACCGGAGAGGTCGTCGCCCACCACCCGATCCACAGCGCCAAACAGGTCGCCGACGCGGTGGCGCAGGCCCGGCGGGCCGTCAACTGGTGGCAGGAGCTGGGTTTCGCCGGCCGCAAGGAGCGGCTGGACGCCTGGCGGCGGCTGCTGGTCAAGCGGCTGGACGAGGCGGCCGGCCTGATCAGCGCCGAGACCGGCAAGCCGGCCGCGGACGCCAAGCTGGAGATGGTGCTCGTCATCGACCACCTGCACTGGGCCGCCCGCAACGCCGAGCGTGTGCTGCGCAAGCGCCGCGTGCCGGCCGGGCTGCTGATGTCCAACCAGTCCGCCACCCTGGAGTACCTGCCGGTCGGCGTGGTCGGTGTGATCGGGCCGTGGAACTACCCGGCGTTCACGCCGATGGGTTCCATCGCCTACGCGCTGGCAGCCGGCAACACCGTGGTGTTCAAGCCTTCGGAGCTGACGCCCGGTGTCGGCACCTGGCTGGCCGACACGCTGGCCGAGATCGTGCCCGAGCACCCGGTGCTCAGCGTGGTCACCGGCTTCGGCGAGACCGGCTCGGCGCTGTGTCGGTCCGGTGTGGACAAGCTGGCCTTCACCGGCTCGACCGCGACCGGCAAGCGCGTGATGGCGGCCTGCGCCGAGTCGCTGACGCCGGTTCTGGTGGAGTGCGGCGGCAAGGACGCGCTGATCGTCGACTACGACGCCGACGTGTCGCTGGCCGCCGACGCGGCGGTGTGGGGCGCGATGTCCAACGCCGGCCAGACCTGCATCGGCGTCGAGCGGGTGTACGTGCACGAGGACGTGGCCGACGAGTTCACCGCCGCCGTGCGCAAGCTCGCGGCCAAGCTCCGGCCGGGCGGCGACCCCGGGGCCGACCTCGGGCCGATCACCATGCCGTCCCAGGTCGACATCATTCGCGGGCACGTGCAGGACGCCCTCGACAAGGGTGCGAAGGCCCTGGTCGGCGGGGTCGAGTCGGTGCGGCCGCCGTTCGTCGAGCCGGTGGTGCTGGCCGACGTGCCGGAGGACTCGACGGCGATCACCGAGGAGACCTTCGGGCCGACCGTCACCATCAACCGGGTACGCGACGTGGACGAGGCGATCCGGCTGGCCAACGCCGGCAAGTACGGCCTCGGCGGCACCGTGTTCTCCAAGGCCCGCGGCGAGGAGCTGGCCCGCCGGCTGAAGGCCGGCATGGTGTCGATCAACGGCGTGGTGGCGTTCGCGGCCATCCCGTCGCTGCCCTTCGGCGGCGTCGGCGACTCCGGCTTCGGCCGCATCCACGGCGAGGACGGCCTGCGCGAGTTCGCCCGCCCGCAGGCGGTGGCCCGGCGCAAGTTCAAGGGGCTGCTCAACCCCATGTCGTTCACCCGCGGCGCCGGCACCGTCCGCCAGCTGCTGGCCATCGTCAAACTCCGCTACGGCCGCAAGTGACGTTTCTGGGTCTCCAAGACCTACAAACCCGCCTCTGAGAAGTCGCCAACCGCCCCAAACCCTGTCGGGTCTGGGGCGGTTGGTCTATCCGAGGCTGGGGTTTGCTGCTGTTGGAGACCGCTGAGAACGAGGTTTGTAGGTCTTGGAGACCTCAGGCCTGGAGGGTCGAGCGGAGGTCCTTGAGGACGGAGCTGGCGGCCAGGACGCCGAGGCCGAGGTACCAGGTCTCGTCGGCGACGGGCTTGGCGTGGCCGGCCTTCACGGCGGTCAGCGTCGGCCACAGCGGGCCGCCGAGCACGCCGGCCTGGCCCGTCTTGCCGGGGTCGCCGTAGGTGCCGTAGAGGATCCAGTCGGCGTCGGCCTTGCCGATCTGCTCGGCGCTGACCTCCACGGCCAGGTCGTTGACCTTGCCGGACTCGGTCACCGGCAGGCCGGTGTCGGCCAGCACGGTGCCGACGAAGGACTTGGCGGCGTAGAGCCGGATCCGGCCGGGCATGAAGCGCAGCATGG
Source organism: Kutzneria sp. CA-103260 (assembly GCF_018263855.1). Classification (GTDB taxonomy): domain Bacteria; phylum Actinomycetota; class Actinomycetes; order Mycobacteriales; family Pseudonocardiaceae; genus Kutzneria. The sequence goes on from NZ_CP073318.1 coordinate 10,058,745, forward strand.
AGATCACCGGCAGCTTGCCCAGTTTGGCCTGCGCGTCCGTGCCGAGCTGCTTGGCCGCGGCCTCGTAGTCGCCGATCAGCTTGTCGGCCTGGTCGGTGCTGCCCAGCGCGGCCGAGTTGAGCCGGAAGTCGCTCTTCCAGGTGTAGCCGGGACGTTCGGAGAACACCGTGGGCGCGATCTTGGCCAGCAGCGGGTACTGCTTCTCGGCGCGCAGCTTGGAGCCGAGGATCAGGTCCGGCTTGAGCGCGGCGATGGCCTCCAGGTTGAGCGAGTTGGTGCTGCCGACGTTGGCCGGCCTGCCGGCCTTGTCGCCGATGTAGGACGGCATGTCCGGGGAGCCGTCGGGAAAGGCCACGCCGACGGGCTGCACGCCGAGCGCCACCACGTTGTCCAGCTCGCCGGTGTCGAGCACGACGACCCGGGTCGGCTTGTGGTCCAGCGTGGTCTTGCCCATGGCGTGCGTGATGGTGCGCGGGAACACGCCGGGCAGCGCGTCCGTGCCGTACTTGGCGGTGCGGGCGCCGGCGTCGAGGAAGCCGGGGCCGCCCTGCGCCACCTCGGAGCGGCCGTCCGAGGACGGGGCCTGCCCGCAGGCGGTCATGGTGAGCGCGACCGCGACCAGCACGGCAATTCCCTTGGATCTCATGTTAGGTGAGCCTACCCTTGCAATTTCGGGCTGGCGTGTGATGTGTTCGCGGGGGTAGGAAGGGCGGGCCGGACGGTTGCCGCAGCGAGGGGACACCGCGATGAAGAAGATCATCAACGACCCGTCCACAGTGGTCGATGAGGCCTTGCAGGGCATGGCGTTGGCCCATCCGGACCTGCTACGGGTGCAACGGGATCCAGCCGTGGTGTGGCGCGCCGACGCGCCGGTCCAGGGCAAGGTGGCGATCATCTCCGGCGGCGGCGCCGGCCACGAGCCGATGCACGGCGGCTTCGTCGGCACGGGCATGTTGGACGCCGCGTGCCCGGGGGCGGTGTTCACCTCGCCGACGCCGGATCAGGTGCAGGCCGCGGCCGACCAGGTCAACGGCGGCGCCGGCGTGCTGCTGATCGTCAAGAACTACACCGGCGACGTGCTGAACTTCGAGACCGCGGCGGAGCTCGTCGGCATGGACGACGTGGACGTGCGCACGGTGGTGATCGACGACGACGTGGCCGTGAAGGACTCGCTGTACACGGCCGGTCGACGCGGCGTGGCCGGAACCCTGTTGCTGGAGAAGATCGTTGGCGCGGCGGCGGAGCAGGGCGCGGACCTCGACCGGTGCGAAGCCTTGGCCCGCAAGGTGGTGGCCAACGTCCGGTCACTCGGGTTGGCCCTGACCCCGTGCACGGTGCCGCATGTCGGGCAGCCGAGCTTCGAGCTGGCCGACGACGAGTACGAGCTGGGCATCGGCATCCACGGCGAGCCCGGCCGCGAGCGGAGGAAGATGGAACCGGCCGACGACCTGGTGCGCCGGCTGCTCGACCCGGTGCTGGCGGACCTGCCCTTCGCCGCCGGCGACCGGGTGCTGCTGTTCACCAACTCGATGGGCGGCACGCCGCTGGTGGAGCTGTACCTGGCCCACGGCATCGCCGAGAAGCTGTTGGCGGAGAAGGGAATTGTCGTGGAACGCCGACTCGTCGGCCCGTATGTGACAAGCCTGGAGATGCAGGGCATGAGCGTGACGCTGCTGAAGCTGGACGACGAGTTGGCCGAGCTGTGGGACGCGCCGGTGCGCACCGCGGCGCTGCGTTGGGGGATGTGACGATGGGCTGCTCGACTGCGGATGTGGCGTCGGCGGTGCGGGCGATGGCGGCGGTGGTCGCCGAGCACCGGGACGAGCTGGTCGACCTGGACCGGGCGATCGGCGACGGCGACCACGGCGAGAACCTCAAGCGTGGCTTCGGTTTTGTGGTGACGGCCCTGGACTCGTCCGAAGTGGGCAGTCCGGCGGCGGTGCTGAAGCTGGTGGCGAAGACGTTGATTTCGAAGGTCGGTGGTGCCTCCGGCCCGTTGTACGGCACGGCTTTCCTACGCGCGGCAACGGATCTGGAAGAAGTCGACGGATCCTCGGTTGCCGTCGCGCTGCGGGCCGCATTGGACGGTGTGGTTGCGAGGGGCAAGGCGGAGGTCGGCGACAAGACGATGGTCGACGCTCTCCGACCGGCGGTCGAGGCGGCTGAGGCCGTCAAGGACAAGTCGGTGGCGGAGGTGCTGGCGGCCGCCGCGGCCGCCGCCGAAGCCGGTGCGGAGTCGACGATTCCGTTGGTGGCACGCAAGGGGCGGGCCTCCTACCTCGGCGAGCGGTCGGCCGGGCACCTGGACCCGGGCGCTCGGTCGACGGCGTTGTTGCTGCGATCGCTGGCTGATTCGGCGGCCGCGTCATGACCGTCGGACTGGTGATCGTCTCGCACAGCGTCCGACTGGCCGAGGGCGTGGCCGAGCTGGCCGGGCAGATGGCTCCGGGTGTGGCGATCCGGGCCGCGGGAGGCATGGAGGACGGTTCGCTCGGAACCGATTTCGACCGGGTGCTCACCGCGCTGGAGCGGGCTGACTCCGGCGACGGCGCGGTGCTGCTCTACGACCTGGGCAGCGCCCGGATGATCGCCGACCTGGTCGTGGAGGCGCATGCGAATCCGTTGCACGCGGTGGTGGTGGACGCCCCGGTGGTGGAGGGCGCGGTCGCGGCGGCCGTCGCCGCGCAGGGTGGTGGCGACCTCGCCGCCGTGGCCCGGGCCGCCGGCGAGCGGACGCCGGAGTTCGGCGAGCAGGCCCCGCCGGCCGCCGGCGAAAGCGTCGAACTGGTGTTGCGCAACGAGGTCGGCCTGCACGCCCGGCCGGCCGCGCTGCTGGTGCGCACGATCGCCAGCCTCAAGGCCGACGTGACCGTCTGTCACAACGGCCAGCAGGCCGACGCCCGCAGCGTGCTGGCGCTGATGGGCCTGTCGGCGCGGGGCGGTGACACGATCAAGGTGGTGGCCGACGGGCCGGACGCGGCGGAGGCGCTGCGCCGGATCAGCAAGCTGGTGGAGATCGAGTTCGAGGAGTAGTCCGGAAACGCACTGAACCGTCCGAGCGGCTGGCGGCGTAGTTGGCGGCGATCGTCACTGGCAGCTCGACCGACCGGCCGGCTCAGTGCTTTTCAGGAAGGACTGCTCATGGTTGTCACTCGGGTGGTCGCCGCGGGCGCGGCGCTCGCCGCGCTCACGCTCGTCGCGGTGGCGCCGGTCGCGTACGCCGACACCGGCAACGACCGGAACAACGGGAACGCGTCGCTGCGGATCGAGCCGTCGCAGCGTTCCTACCACGGCGGCGACATGATCAAGCTCGACGCCAAGTGCAACTCCAACCGCGCCGACATCGCCGTCTCGGCCGCGCTCGACAACGTCAAGGAATGGGTCAGGACCGGCCGCAACGACTTCAACCTCCAGGCCACCGCCCGAGTCCGCAGCGACGTGAAGTCGGGCCGGTTCGACATCTCCTTCCGCTGCGGTGACCAGAAGATCTCCGTCTCGATCGACGTGGACAACGGCAACCGCGGTGGCGGTGGTGGTGGCACCACCACGAACACCACGACGACCAACACCACGACATCGACCACCGTGGGCACTTCGACCACCATGGTCTACCCCAGCGGCGCGCCCCAGACCGGTGGCGAAGGGCCGTCCGACACCGGTTCCGGGATGCTCGGATTGGCCGAACTCGGCGGCATCGTGCTGATCGCCGGCGCCGGCGTCGGGGTCGCGGTGAACCGCCGCCGCCGGCTCGCCGTCCAGCGCGGCTGAGGGCAGGGCATGGAGCCGACACTGCACATCCCCAACCCCCATCGGGACGGGGGATCGTCCGGCCGGCGCACCGCGTACATCATCGCTGGTGCGCTGGCCGTGGTGGTCGCGCTGACCGCGTTCGCGTTCGGGATCATCCACTCCGGCTCGCCCCAGAACACGGCGCTGACCTCGTCGGCTCCGGGGGTGACCGGCCAGCAGACGGCCGTCGCCCCGTCCTCGTCGGTGCAACAGGCCCCGCCGGCCGCCGACAACGGGACCCGGCCCAGCCTGCCGGTGCGGGTGGACGTGGACGCGATCAACGCTCACTCCTCGTTGGTCCAACTTGGACTGAACGCGGACAAGACCGTCCAGGTGCCGCCGGTCAACGAGCCGCTGCAGGCCGGCTGGTACAAGTTCGGCGTCCGGCCGGGCGAGCTCGGCAAGGCCGTGATCCTCGGGCACGTGGACGGCGGCGGGCAGCTCGGCGTCTTCAACCGACTGCGCGACCTCAAGCCCGGCGACGTGGCCAAGGTGACCGAGCAGGGCGGGCAGGTGCTGAACTTCGTGGTGCGCCAGGTGCAGCAGATCCCCAAGAACCAGTTCCCGACCCAGGCCGTGTACGGGCCGTCCACGCAGCGCGAGCTGCGGCTGATCACCTGCGGCGGCGCGTTCGACAAGTCGAGCGGCAACTACGTGGACAACATCATCGTGTCCGCGGTCATGTCCACCTGAGTCGTCGGCGCCGGGGCGTGTCGATCCTGGGTGGTGCGTTCCCGGCGCCGGCCCCAACTTGCACGATTCGGTGGCGAAGCTCACCCGGATGAGCGGTCGCGCCATGGCAGTATCTCCGCCAAGCTCGGATGTTACTGACGCGTAGCAAGCCAGTGACGCCGCTTCGACGAGCGCCGGAGGTCCGCCGTGACGCGCGAAATTTCCACCGTCGGGATTGTGGGTCTGGGCACCATGGGTGCCGGCATCGCGGAGGTGTGCGCGCGCAGCGGGCTACGCGTGGTAGCGGTCGAGGTCGACGAGGCCGCGATCGCCAAGGGGCGCGGGCACATCGAGCACTCCACCGCCCGCGCGGTCAGCGGCGGCAAGCTCGACGAGGCCGGCCGGGCCGAGCTGCTGGGCCGAATCTCCTGCACCACAAGCCTTTCCGGGCTGGCCGAGGTCGACCTGGTGATCGAGGCCGTGCCGGAGAACCTGGCGCTCAAGGCTGAGGTCTTCGCGCAGCTGGACAAGATCGTGCGGCCCGAGGTGATCCTCGCGTCCAACACCTCGTCGCTGTCCATCACCGAGATCAGCGTGCACACCGGGCGACCGGGCAAGGTGCTGGGGCTGCACTTCTTCAACCCCGCGCCGGTGCTCAAGCTGGTCGAGGTGGTGCGCACCGTCGTCACCGAGCACGACGTCGTCGACGACGCCGTCGCTTTCCTCGACGGGCTGGGAAAAACGCCGGTGGTGATCGGCGACCGGGCCGGCTTCATCGCCAACGCGCTGCTGTTCGGCTACCTCAACCACGCCGTGCGGATGTACGAGAGTCGTTACGCCACAAGGGAAGACCTCGACGCCGCGATGCGCTACGGCTGCGGCTATCCGATGGGACCGTTGGCGCTGCTGGACTTGATCGGTCTGGACACCGCGTACGAGATCCTCGACACGATGTACCACCAGTCCCGCAACCGCCTGCACGCGCCGGCGCCCATCCTCAAGCAGATGATCACCGCTGGGTTGCTGGGTCGTAAGTCCGGGCGGGGTTTCTACACCTACGAGGCTGCGGATTCGCCTGTGGTGGTTGCGGATTCCGCTGTGTCGGCGGTAGTTGGCGGTTCCCCGCGGGAGGTGCGCCGGGTCGGCGTGATCGGCACCGGCACCATGGCCACCGGCATCGTCGAGGTTTTCGCCAAGGCCGGGAACGATGTCGTGCTGCGGGCCCGTGGTGCGGACAAGGCCGAGGCCGCGCTGGGGAAGATTCGGAAGTCGCTGGACAAGGCTGTGTCGAAAGGAAAGTTGGCGGAGGCCGACCGGGATGCGGCGTTGGGGCGCATCCACACCACAGTCGACTTCGAGGCGCTGGCCGACTGTGATCTGGTGATCGAGGCGGTCGCCGAGGAACTTTCCGTGAAGCAGGCGGTTTTCAGGGCGCTGGACGAGGTGTGCAAGCCGGGGGCCGTGCTCGCCACCACGACTTCTTCGTTGCCGGTCATCGAATGCGCCGCCGCCACGTCGCGGCCTGCTGATGTGATCGGGCTGCACTTCTTCAACCCGGCGCAGGTGATGAAGCTCGTCGAGATCGTGTCGACGATCGCCACCTCGCCTGATGTTGTCGCCACAGCCCATGCGGTGTGCACTCGGTTGCGCAAGGAGCCTGTGCACTGTGGCGACAGGGCCGGGTTCATCGTCAACGCGCTGCTGTTTCCGTACCTCAACGACGCCGTGAAGATGCTTGAGGCGCACTACGCCGAGGCCGACGACATCGACACCGCGATGAAGGTCGGCTGCGGGTTGCCGATGGGGCCGTTCGAACTGCTCGATGTGGTGGGGTTGGACGTCTCGCTGGCGATCGAGCGCACGTTGTACCTGGAGTTCCGCGAGGCTGGGTTCGCGCCCGCGCCGCTGCTCGAACATCTGGTCACCGCTGGGCGGTTGGGTCGTAAGACCGGCCAGGGGTTCCGCGACTACACCGGGTGACGCTTCGCTACCCTCTGCGCGTGACGATCATGCGCATCACTGGGTTGCCGCCCCGGGCCTACGACACCATCCAGGCTCGGGCCCGCGCCGCTGGGCAATCGGTTGAGGAATACGTCCGGGGGCATTTGATCGCGTTGGCGTCGCAGCGGACGTCGGACGAGATGTTGAACGAGATTGAGGCTCGGTTGGCTCGGCCGGTTTTTGGGGATCGTGAATAGCTGGCGGAGGCTGTGGTGGGGTTGCGGGCCGGTGGGGGAGGTTGGCTCGGTTTGGGTGGTGTTAGGGCGGGTTAGGTGGGGGCTGGGGTGGGTGGGTTGGTTGCGGTTGGGTGGGGTGTTGCTTTTAGGGCGGCTTTGGAGGGGAGAGAGGGGTGGGGGAGGCTTGAGGTCGAGGGATGGTGTGGTTGGAATGAGGGGTTAGGGTTCAGGTTTTTGGGGTTTTCGGGCTTTGGTTTCCCTTGGTTCGTTTCGCTGTGGAGTTGTCAAAGAACGGGTGGGGCGGGGGTCAGTATTGGTGGGGTTGAGTGGTGTAGTGGCGGCCTAGTGGGGTGGTCCAGTGCAGGGTCCCGTCCTGGTCCAGAGTCACGATGTGGTTGCCGTGTTTGAGGTGGTGGTGATGGGCGCAGTAGCCCTTGAGTTGGGTGGCGTTGGTGTCGCCGGCGGGCCAGGGGATGGTGTGGTCGAGTTCTTGGATGGGGGTGGTGCAGCCGGGGGCGGAGCAGACTCCACCGGCGTTGAGTTCGGCGAATTCCTTGATGCGTGCGGTGGGGCGGTAGGTGTCGGTACTCAGTTCGGAAGCCCGGCGGTACTGGTCCAGCAGGAGTCCGCGCCAGGGGGCGTGCATGGCCAGCTCGCGGGCCGAGTCGGCGGCGATCGGCCCGTAGCCGTCGAGCAAGCCCGGGTCCTCGGTCAGGCCCATCAGGGTCTCCAGGGAGATGGTGACGTGCACCTTGACCTTGCGGTCGACGCCGTAGCCCAGGAAGCGGTCCAGGAAGGCGTCGGCGCGTTTCTGGTCGGTGGTGCGGTCGTCTTTGACCAGGGCCCGGGCGTCCTGGGTGAGGACGTCGTAGACCTGGCGGGCGTCGAGTGCGGTGAGGGTGATCCTCAGTTGCGCCATGCCGTCGGGTAGCGGCGTGAACTCGACCCGACGGTCCTGCTTGGCCTTCAGACGGCGCTGGTCGTAGCCGGTGGGGTCGACCTTCGCGACCAGGGCGGTGGTCCGCCGGGCGAGCTGCGTGCGGGTCAGCCCCGAAGCCACCCCGACTAGTTCGTCTTCGACCTCGGCGATCATGGCGGGGTTGGGCAGGTTGACGATCCGCTCGTCCACGGTCTCCAGCCGCCGCAGGTCCAACTCTCCCCGCCGCAGCAGCTCCGACAGCCGAGGCAACCGGTCCAACACCTCACTGCCGCGCTTCTGCCGTACCACCGACTGCTCCGGCTCATGGATGGCCATCGCCAGCTCGGCAGTGTCCTCGACGCCGCTCAGAATGGACAGCTGCACGTGATCGACGAAGGCTTTGATCTTCCGCGCCACAATGAACGCCGTCACCTGCTGATCGGCGGTCAGAGCGTTGAGATCCACACCCATGAGCAGATCCAGCAGAGCCCCGCAAGGCTCTCCACTCTCCAACTCTCGGGTGAGTTCTTCCATGCCTCCAGAATACGCCACTCAAAGATCGAACTCGATTCACTAACGGGTGAATTCGAGTTTCATGCATAATCGCAAACCTAACCCCGCAAATCCAGCCACCGCCCCCTCTAACCTCGGAGGGTGGATTTTGCGTGGAGGGGGGCGATGGCGTACGCTCGTCCGGCGAATCGAGGCAGGCGCAGCCTGCCCGATGATTGCCTCGATTGCCATCGCCCAGAGGCTCCACGCAAAATCCACCCGGAGCTAACCCAAAATCCAATCCCCGCCAAACCGGACCCGTCGAACCCCTGCCGCGCCCCAAAAGACCCAAGCCACTAACCCCCGCAACATCCCCCACCGCAACACCCGCCGCCACCCGCCGGAGCCGCCGCCCCGGTGTTCACACCGACCGTCGTGAGCAGCTTGACGGTGTCATCGTGCCCGGCGGGACAGCCGGCCGGGTCGGAGGCGCTGCTCATGGGCCGGTTCACCTCGAACGTGTCGCCACACTCGCGGCACCGGAACTCGTAGATCGGCATGGGGCCATTGTCGGGCACCGGGAGGGTCGCCGGATAGCCTGGTGACCCGTGCCCCGCCGAAACCGCCCCCAGCGCCCGAAGGGTGACGACGAGCCGCGCCCGTCAACGTTCGGCTGGGCCAGGACGGAGTCGGGTCCGGACGGCGACTGGAACGTCCGGCCGGTCGGCGGCTCCGACAAGACGTACCGGTGTCCGGGCTGCGACCACGAGATCCGCCCGGGCACACCGCACGTGGTGGCCTGGCCGGCCGAGGACTTCGGCGGCGTGGAAGACCGCCGGCACTGGCACACCGCGTGCTGGAACAGCCGGGGCCGTCGAAGACCGACCTCCCGGCGCTGGTGACCAGCGGAACTCAGCTCGGCGGGGCTGGTCGACCACCACAGCGTGGTCGAGGTCATGCCGGCATTGTGCGGTCCCGGACCCGCCGGGCTGGCACGATTTTTCGGTGACGGAGATTCGCGGCAACACGGTGTTGCCGGCCCGACGTGAGCCGATCACGTTGACCACGGCGGACGGGTTGCGGCTGGTGGGGGAGCTGGCGCTGCCGGCGGAGGCGGCGCCGAGGGCGACGGTGATCTGCCTGCACCCGCTGCCGACCCACGGCGGCATGATGGACTCGCACCTGTACCGCAAGGCCGCCAACCGGCTGCCGGCGTTGGCCGACATCGCGGTGCTGCGCTTCAACACCCGGGGCACGGCCAGCGACGCGGGCCGCAGCGAGGGCACGTTCGACAACGGCGACGCCGAGCGCCTGGATGTGGCGTCGGCGCTGGACTTCGCGAAGGCCCGGAACCTGCCCGACGTGTGGCTGGTGGGCTGGTCGTTCGGCACGGACCTGGCGCTGCGGCACGGCTGCCCGTCCGACGTCGAAGGGGCGGTGTTGATCTCCCCGCCGCTGCGCTTCAGCGGGCCCGAGGACCTGACGGCCTGGGCCGGCACCGACAAGCCGCTGGTCTGCCTGGTCCCGGAGTTCGACGACTACCTCCGCCCGGCCGCGGCCCGTGAGCGGTTCGCCGTGATCCCGCAGGCCCGGATCCAGGAGTTCGCCGGGGCGAAGCACCTGTTCGTCGGCTACACCGAGGCGGTGCTGGACGCCATCGTGGCCACGGTCGCGCCCGCGGTCCCGGTCCCGCTGCCGACGGTGTTCACCGCCTGAACTCCGCGCCGGACAGCCGGAACCTGGGCGAGCCTGCGCCGAACCACGTCGGGCAACGGTCACAGGTGCTCGATGCGGCTTTCCGGGAGCCGCTTCAGTACCTGTTCGACCGTCTCCTGGGCGGTCTGGGTGGAGGTGTCCAGCCACAGGCCGATGCGCGGGGTGTCCCGGTGCACCACGGCGTTGAGCGCGGCCGGCGTCCACACGTCGTCGTAGGCGATCTTGCCCCGCTCCGCCTCGCGCCGCCGCACCGTCGGTTCGTCCGGCACGAGCACCACCACGTGCAACGGCCGGGCCTTCAGCGAGCGGACGAACTCCACCAGGTGGCGGCCGATGATGACGTCCTCGACCACCGTGGCGAATCCGGCCTCGTGAAAGGAGTCGGCCAGCAGCGCGGTCTGCCGGTACCGCAGCGCCAGCTGGCGCAGCGCCTCGGGTGTCGGCTCCGGGGTCATGTCGGCCCGGCCGTTGCGGATCATGGTCCGCACGGCGTCGCCCTCGACGAAGGCGCTCGCCGGCAGCGCGTCGGCCAGCAGGCGGCCCACGGTGGTCTTGCCGGCGGCGGAGGTCCCGGTCAGCAGGATGAGCGGATGGTCAGCCACGACCGTCCACAGTAGCGTCGGCGGGCATGAGGTTGGTCCTGTTGCACGCATTCCCCCTCGACGCCCGAATGTGGGACGGCATTCGCGAGCCGTTCGCCAAACGTTTGCGGCTGGTCACGCCCGACCTCGGCGACGGGCCGCCCAGCCTGGACGCCGCCGCCGACACCCTGCTCGCTGACCTGGGTGACGAGCCCTTCGTGCTCGGCGGCTGCTCCATGGGCGGCTACCTGGCCATGGCCATCCTCCGCAAGGCTCCCGCCCAGGTCGCCGGCCTGCTTTTCGTCGACACCAAGTCCGCCGCCGACACCCCCGAGGCTCGGGACAACCGGCTCGCCATCGCCGCCCGCGCCGAGTCCGAGGGCGTCGCCGGCTGGCTGGCCGAGGCCATGCTCCCCAACCTCGTCGCCCCCACCGCCCGACCTGAGGTGCTGGCCACGCTGCGTGCTCTCATCGACTCCCAGCCCGGATCCGTCGTCGCCCGAGCCCAACGAGCCATGGCCGCCCGCCCCGATTCGACGGAGCTGTTGGCCGGCGTGACCGCGCCGACCCTCGTCGTACGAGGCGCCGAGGACGCCTTGATGGCCCCCGGCGCGGTTTCGGTGCCCGGCGCTCGCGTTGTGGAGTTGGCGGGTTGCGGGCACCTGCCGCCGGTCGAAGACCCCGAGGCGTTCGCCGCGGTGGTCCTGGATTGGTTGGCGGAACAGGGTTTCGTGGACTGAAACGACAACCAGCCCAGGACCTGGCGAGGTCCTGGGCTGGTCGGGTCGGTTGTGGCTCAGCGCTTGGCGGACTGGCGCGGCGGGGTCGGCCGCTGGATCTTCTTGGTCTGCTCCGCGTCCTTGCCGGCGGGCTGCTGTTGGGCCGGCTGCTGCTTGGCTTGCTGCGGCTGCTGCTTCGCCGGCTGCTTGGCCTGCGGACGACCCGGGCGCGGGGCCGCGGGCTTGGCCGGGACCTGCTGCACGGGCTGCGTGACCTGGTTCTGCGGCGTCGCCGGCCGGCCTCCCGCCTGAGCGGCCGGGTTGGTGGCGGTCAGCGGTGCGGCAGGAGCCGGAGCAGCCTGACCGGCCGCCGGAGCGCCAGTGGCCTGGGGCTGCCCGCTCGCCTGGGCGGGAGTGGCCTTGCCCTGGACCGGCTGTCCCTGCGCCGGCTGTCCCTGCGCGGCCTGGGCCTGCGCGGCTGCGGGCTGCGGTTGCACAGCCGAAGCCTGACCAGCGGGAGCGCCAGTGGCCTGGGCCGGAGCGGCGTTGCCCTGGGCGGGCTGCCCCTGAGCGGGCTGGCCCTGCGTGGCCGGAGTGCCAGTCGGCTGACCCTGCGCCGCCTGACCCTGAGCCGAGCCCGGGGCGGGGATGCCGCCTTCGGGCACCTTGACCTGCACGGTCGGGGACTCGTCGGCGGTCTTCTCCTCGGGCAGCCGCTCCAGCATGGGTGCGGCGGCGACGATCAGGCCGCGGGCCTCGGTGAGCTGGCCGGCGATGCGGTTGCGCAGACCACGGAGGTGGTCGACGCGGCGGGTGGCCTCGCCGACGCGGCGGGCGGATTCCTCGGTGGCCTCGCGGACACGGCGGTGGGCCTCGTCGGTGGCCTCCTGGAGCCGGGCGGTGGCCTCGGCGATGGAGTCGTGGCGGCGGCGGTTGGCCTCCTCCGTCGCCTCCCGGACCCGCTTCTCGGCCTCGTTCTTGCTGGCGGCCTCCTGCTCGGCCAGGGCCCGCATGGCGTCGGTGCGCCGCGAGGCCATGGCGATCTCGAAGTCCTCCTCGACCTGGGTCCGCTTGGCCAGGGAGTCGGTGTCGGCCTTGGTCCGCACCTGGGCGGCGGCCTCGTCGGCCTCGTCACGCCGGGCGGCCGACTCGTCGGTGATGCGCTTGGCCTCGGTGTGGGCGGCCTCCATGACACCCTTGTGCTCGGTCTCCATGGCGGCCCGCCGCGCGTCGAGGTCGCGCATCATCTGCTCGTACCGGGCCCGCAGCGCCGCGCCCTCCTCCTCGGCCCGGACCCGGATGTGCCCGGCCTCGGCCTCGGCGCGGGCCTTGGTCTCGTTGGCCTCCTCCTGGGCGAGCTTCAGCATTCGCTGCAGTCGCTCGCTCAGGCCCTCCAACGTGGTCGGCGGCAGCGACAGCCGGTCCACCTGTCCGCGCAGGTCGTCGATCTCCGACCGGGCCTTCTCCAGCTGCCGGGCCAGGTCGTTGGCCTGCGACACGGCGGCATCCCGGTCGGCGGCCAGCAGCTTCAGGTCGGCGTCCAGCCGTTCCAGGTGGTCCTCCACCTGGGCTTTGTCGTAACCGCGCTTGACGACGTCGAAGCCGGTTCCCAACGGGACGAGATCACGGTCGCTGCCAAGGGCCATGGGACCACGCTACCGGTACGGGTGATGCCGGTGTGCACGACGGAGGCCGGAAAACAGCTCACACACCTCGGAACCGGTTGATGTCGGACAGATGCCGCGCCCGCAGCTCGCCGTCGCGCACGCCGAGACCCTCGGCCGGGGCCAGGCACAGCACGCCGACCTTGCCCTGGTGCGCGTTGCTCTGCACGTCCCGGGCGGCCTGGCCGGTCTCGGCCAGTGTGTACACCTTGGACAGTGTGGGATGGATCTTCCCCTTGGCGATCAAGCGGTTGGCCTCCCACGCCTCGCGGTAGTTGGCGAAGTGCGAGCCGATGATCCGCTTGAGGTTCATCCACAGGTACCGGTTGTCGTAGCTGTGCAGGAAGCCGCTGGTGGACGCGCAGGTCACGATGGTGCCGCCCTTGCGGGCCACGTACACACTGGCCCCGAAGGTCTCCCGGCCGGGGTGCTCGAACACGATGTCGGGGTCGTCGCCGCCGGTCAGCTCGCGGATCTTGGCCCCGAACCGCTTCCACTCCTTGGGGTCCTGCTCGTGCTCGTCCTTCCAGAACCGGTAGCCCTCGGCGCTGCGGTTGATGATCAGCTCCGCGCCCATGCGCCGGCAGAGCTCGGCCTTCTCCTCGCTGGAGACCACGCACACCGGGATCGCCCCGCCGTTGAGCGCGAACTGCGTGGCGTAGGAGCCCAGCCCGCCGGAGGCGCCCCAGATCAGCACCGTGTCGCCCTGCTTCATATTGGCGCCGTTGGTGGACACCAACTGCCGGTAGGCGGTGGAGTTGACCAGCCCCGGGGAGGCGGCCTCCTCCCAGGTCAGGTGGCGGGGCTTGGGCATCAGCTGGTTGGTCTTGACCAGCGCCAGCTCGGCCAGCCCGCCGAAGTTGGTCTCGAAGCCCCAGATCCGCTGCTCCGGGTCGAGCATGGTGTCGTTGTGCCCGTCCGGGCTTTCCAGCTCGACCGACAGGCAGTGCGCGACCACCTCGTCGCCCGGCTTCCAGGCCTGCACGCCGGGCCCGGTGCGCAGCACAACGCCGGCCAGGTCGGAGCCGACCACGTGGTAGGGCTGGTCGTGCCGGGAGGCCAGCGGCGACGTCTTGCCGTAGCGCTTGAGGAAGCCGAAGGTGGACAGCGGCTCGAAGATCGAGGTCCACACGGTGTTGTAGTTGATGGCGCTGGCCATCACCGCGACCAGGGCCTCGCCGGGGCCCAGCTCCGGGGTGGGCACCTCGTCCAGGTGCAGCGAGCGGCGCGGGTCCTTGTCGGCGGTGGCCAGGCCGTCGAAGATCTCGACCTCGTCGGCGTGCACGGTCACGCCCCGGTATGTCTCCGGGACGGGCAGGTGGGCGAGCGCGTCGAGCTCGTCGGCGAGGATGGCGTCAAGGATCTTCTGCACGGCGGTGCCTCCGGGGCCTCGATGGGTCCGATCGCAGGTTGGAGGCAGGTTACCCACGAGTAACGATCCAGAACTACGGATGTGGCCCGGTTCACCCGTCAGCGTGTGTAGCGCAGCCGGACCACCCCGTTGCCGAAGCTCCGCGTGTCGGCGAGTGTCAGGCTGGAGCGGGCGTCGGTGGGCTGGAACATGGGGTGGCCGCGGCCGATGAGGACCGGGTGCACGTAGATCCAGTACTCGTCGATCAGGTCCAGGTCGCGGAAGGTCCGGGCCAGATCGGGGCCGCCGACCACCATGTCCCCGCCGGGCTGCCGCTGCAGTTCCCGGATCTCCTCGACGACCACCTCCCGTTTGACGGTGGCGTTGCACTCGGCGTGGTCGACGGTCCGGGAGAAGACGTATTTCGGCTTCGGCACCCAGATCGAGGCGAAATCGGCCATCAGCGGCGTCGCGTCCGGGTCGTCGGCGACACCCGACCAGGCCGCGGCCATCAGCTCGTGGGTGATGCGGCCGGTCAGGAACGCGCTCGCGTCCCGGAACTGGTCGTTCATGTGGGCCAGCAGCTCGTCGTCGGCGAGGGACCAGTCGATCTCGCGGTCCGGCCCCTCGAAGAAGCCGTCCAGGGACGTCGACAGCGAGAACACGATTTTCCGCATACGGCACGGTACGACGCGGCCCTGACAGTTCGAGGTAGTCGCAGGTCGGAGACCAGATGTCTACGCGGTCACAGTTCTTGACCGGCCGGCCAATCAAGGCGCATGATCAGTGCATCCCACGAGGATGTGGAGGGGTTCAAATGGCCAAGTCATGGACTAGGTGGCAGGACTGGACCGAGGTCGTGATCGGTGCGCTGGTGGCGCTCTCGCCGATCGTGGTGACGACCTCCGCGGCCGCGGCGTGGACGATGATCGTCCTCGGCGTGCTCGTCGTGCTCGACGGGCTGTGGTCGCTGGCGTCCCCCAGCCTGGTGGCCGGCGAGTGGGTGCAGATCGTCCTCGGCGTGCTGCTGTTCGTGGCACCCTGGGTGATGGGCTACACCGCGATGTCCGGCGCGTCCTGGGTCTCCTGGATCGGCGGCGTGCTGACCGTGCTCGCGGGCGCGGTGGCCCTGCCGGTGGCGACGTCCGCGCACCGCGGACTGGCTGGATCACACTGACGATGTGGTGAGGTGCGGGTGGCGGAGATGCCGGCCAGGGAACGAATCCTGACGGCGGCGGAGGAACTGTTCGCCGAGACCGGGTTCGAGGCCACCCCCACCTCCAGGATCGCCGAGCGGGCCGGCGTGCCCAAGGGGCTCGTGCACTACTACTTCAAACGCAAGCCGGATCTCCTTGTGGCGCTCGTCGAGCGGTTGCCCGACGAGCGCCTCGACCTGTCCGGGGTGGTCGTGGCCGACGACGTGGCCGGCAGCCTGCGCCGGCTGCTGGCCGAGCTGGACCGCCGCCGGCAGGAGTCGCTGGTGCTGAGCAGCCTGCTCTACCGCGAGGCCGACACCCACCACACCGTTCGGGACGCGTTGCAGGGCCGGTTCCGGCACCTGGTCGCGCTGATCCGCAAGGTGATCATGGCGGCCGGCAGCGAGGTCCAGTGCGAGGCCGACGTGGACAGCGCGGCCGAGCTGCTGGCGCTGGCGGTCAGCTACCAGCACTCGGTGGCCCGCCACGAGACCGAGCCCGATCCCGGCCGGGTGACGATGGAACGGGAGCTGGCCTTCATCGCCGACGCTCTCGCCCTGGGCGCCGGCGCTCCGTGAGTCCACCCGATCGGGTGGGATGTTCGCCTTTCCCTTTCGACCGCCGGGCCACGGAATTCCAGGCCGGTCGCGGAATGATCGGGTCAGCGCCGGCCGGGCCGGCGAGTTCGCTGCCTACGCTCGCCGTCGAGGTGATTTCCGTGAATCGACTGGTGGTCGCGGCCCACGCCGAGGATCCGATCACGCTCGGCGGGGTGCTCGGCTGTCTCGACGGCCGCCCCGACCTCACGGTCGTGCGCCACGGCCAGCGGCCGCGGCCGGACGTGCTGGTGGTGTGCGTGCCCGCGGTCAGCGGCCGCACGCTGGCCCTGCTCCGCCGCGTCGCCGAGACGGAGCCGACCAGGGTCGTGCTGGTGACCAGTCAGCTACGTGACGTGGACGTGCTGCCGTTGGTGGAACGGGGCGTGGTCGGCGTGCTGCCGATCGCGGCCGCCACGCCCGAGCGACTGGCCCGCGCGGTGTTCGCCGCCGCGGCCGGCCAGGGCCAGCTGCCGCCGACGCTGCTCGGGCAGCTGCTGGGCCAGATCGCCCAGGTGCAGCGGGACGTGCTGCGGCCACGGGGTCTGGTCGCCTCGGGCATGGCCGACCGCGAGCTGGACGTGGTGCGGCTGCTGGCCGAGGGCTTGGACTCCGGGCAGATCGGCCGCCGGCTCGGCATCAGCGAACGCGCCGTGAAGAACGTGATCGAGATGCTGCAACGTCGCCTGGGCCTGCGCAACCGGCCGCACGCCGTGGCGGCGGCGATGCGGTCCGGGCTGCTCTGAATCGGTTACGGGTCAGGGGTTTCTGAATCAATGCCCCTCGGCCGGCTGCACCAGCTCGACCAGCACGCCGCCGGCGTCCTTGGGGTGCACGAAGTTCACCCGGCTGTCGGAGGTGCCGCGCTTGGGCTTCTCGAACAGCACCCGCAGTCCCTTGGCCCGCAACGCGTCGCAGGCGGCGTCCACATCGGTCACCCGCAGCGCCAGCTGCTGCAGGCCAGGACCGCTGCGGTCGAGGAACTTGGCGATGGTGGAGTCCGGCCGCGACGGCGCGAGCAGCTGGATGGCCGCGCCCGTGGTGTCGCCGGGGGCCCGCAGCATCGCCTCCCGCACGCCCTGCTCCTCGTTGACCTCCTCGTGGGCGACTTCGAGCCCGAAGGTCTCCCGGTGGAAGGCGATCGCGGCGTCCAGGTCCGGCACCGCGATGCCGACGTGGTCGATGGCGGTCACGAGGTCGCCCAGTTCAGCGCGCAGAGTCATGCCACCGCAGGGTAGTAGCCTCAAATCCCGTTATCACTAGTCATGCTGGTTGTGCGGCTACTCACAGCCGCGCGCAAAGCTACCGGCCGGTATGGTCCACAAGACCAACCGCCCGCATCGCCGCTGGAGGCTGTCGTGTCCGGTTCCGTCATCGTCGCGGGGGCCCGCACCCCGATGGGACGACTGCTCGGCTCGCTCAAGGACTTCTCCGGAGCCCAACTCGGTGGCGTCGCCATCAAGGGCGCGCTGGAACGAGCCGGGGTCCGACCCGACCAGGTCGAATACGTGATCATGGGTCAGGTTCTGACCGCGGGCGCCGGCCAGATCCCGGCCCGGCAGGCCGCGGTGGCCGCCGGCATCCCGATGGACGTGCCCGCGCTGACCATCAACAAGGTGTGCCTGTCCGGCATCGACGCGATCGCCCTGGCCGACCAGCTGATCCGGGCCGGCGAGTTCGACATCGTGGTGGCCGGCGGCCAGGAGTCCATGACCCAGGCCCCGCACCTGCTGCCCAAGTCCCGTGCCGGCTTCAAGTACGGCGACGTCACGCTGCAGGACCACATGGCCTACGACGGCCTGTTCTGCGCGTTCGACCAGGTCGCGATGGGCTCGTCCACCGAGAAGTACAACTCCCGCTACGGCCTGACCCGCGAGGAGCAGGACGCGTTCTCGGCCCGCTCGCACCAGCGCGCGGCCGAGGCGGCCCGCAACGGCGTCTTCGACGACGAGGTCGTGCCGGTGGCGATCCCGCAGCGCAAGGGCGACCCGGTGCTGTTCAGCACCGACGAGGGCGTGCGCGGCGACACCACCGTGGAGACGCTGGCCAAGCTGCGGCCGGCGTTCGCCTCCGACGGCACCATCACCGCCGGCTCCGCCTCGCAGATCTCCGACGGCGCCGCCGCGGTCGTGGTGATGAGCAAGGCCAAGGCCGAGGAGCTGGGCCTGAGCTGGCTGGCCGAGATCGGCGCGCACGGCGTGGTCGCCGGCCCCGACGCCAGCCTGCACGAGCAGCCGTCCAACGCCATTCGCAAGGCCTGCGCCAAGGAGGGCATCGACCCGGCCGACCTGGACCTGGTCGAGATCAACGAGGCCTTCGCCGCGGTCGGCGTGGTGTCGGCCCGCAAGCTCGGCCTGTCCGAGGACAAGGTCAACGTGAACGGCGGCGCCATCGCGCTGGGTCACCCGATCGGCATGTCCGGCGCCCGTATCGCGCTGCACCTGGCGCTGGAGCTCAAGCGCCGCGGCGGCGGGGTCGGCGCGGCCGCGCTGTGCGGTGGCGGCGGCCAGGGTGACGCGTTGATCGTTCGCGTGCCCAAGAACTAGTGACCCGAACCGTCGACGTGCCCGACCTGGTCTCTCGGGCCAGGTCGGGCGAGCCGCGGGCGGTCGCGCGGCTGATCTCGCTCGTCGAGGACGCCAGCCCGCACCTGCGGGAAGTGGCCGCCGCGCTCGGCCCGCACACCGGCCGGGCGTGGGTGGTCGGCCTCACCGGCGCGCCCGGCGTCGGCAAGTCGACGATGACCTCCCAGCTGGTGACCGCGTTGCGGCGCAAGGAACTTCGCGTCGGCGTGCTGGCCGTGGACCCGTCCTCGCCGTTCTCCGGCGGGGCGCTGCTCGGCGACCGGGTGCGGATGCAGGAGCACGCCACCGACGCCGGCGTGTTCATCCGGTCGATGGCCAGCCGCGGGCATCTCGGCGGGCTGTCCTGGGCCACGCCGCAGGCGCTGCGGGTGCTCGACGCCGCCGGCTGCGACGTGGTGCTGATCGAGACCGTCGGCGTCGGGCAGTCCGAGGTCGAGGTGGCCGGGCTGGCCGACACCACGCTGGTGCTGGTCGCGCCGGGCATGGGCGACGGCATCCAGGCGGCCAAGGCCGGCATCCTGGAGATCGCCGACGTTTTCGTGGTGAACAAGGCCGACCGGGACGGCGCCGATCGGACCGTCCGGGAGCTCAAGCACGGACTGTCGCTGGCCCGCCGCGAACGGCTCGGCCCCAGCTGGCGGCCACCAGTGGTGCGGGCCGTCGCCGCTCAGGGCGAGGGCCTGGACGAGCTGGTGGAGGCCATCGACAAGCACCACCAGTGGCTGGTCGACCGGGGTGAGCTGGAGCAGCGCCGACAGGCCCGCGCCGCCGCCGAGGTCGAGGCCATCGCGTTGGCCCACCTGCGTTCCCGCATCGGCGACCTTCGCGGCGGCACCGCCCTGAGCCAGCTGGCCAAACGCGTCGCCGCCGGCGAAGTCGACCCCTACGCCGCCGCCGACGACCTCATCGCCGGCCTCTCCACCCCCTGACCCCGCCCCTCCCTTTTTTCGCCACATGTGGTCCACATGTAGCTCTGGGAGTCGACTGTGGCGCACATGTGGCGTTTGCTGGTGCGAATGGCGCTGGGTGGGTGGTGGTGGACCGGTCTGGTGGCGGGGGTGGTGTCGGTGAGTCGGCGAGCTTGATCCAACCGGCGGTGGCAGGATGTCGCGGGTGACCAGTGCTCCGATCCTGCCCGCGACGGTGGCGGCAGCCCACCTCAAGTCGTGCGCGGCCGAGTTGGCCGGGGCCGAGTTCAACGGCATGGACGACGTGCAGGCGATCGTGCCGGTGCTGGCGCGGGCCCAGCGGCAACTGGCGGTCGCGCTGGGCAACCTGGCCCGTCACGCGGATGGTGGCCCGGCAGGTGGCGCAGGGGTCATCGACCTGTCGGCGGCGGTGACTGCGCTGGCCGAAGTACTGTGTGCTGCGTCCGACGCCGCCGACGCTACGGCGGATGCTCTCGACGAGTCCTTGCCGCTGCTGGAAAGTCTCGCCGACGGCGACACCCGTTCGTAGCAGCAACGCCGTCGTTTTCGCCGATTACCCTGGACCGCAAGCGTTTTCGAGCGCCACCGAGGTGCTTCCCCCGCCGTTGTTGACGTGGCCAGCCGTCGAGGAGGGGTCGACTGTGCGCAGCTTCTGGAAGGGCAGCATCGGATTCGGGCTCGTGAGCATTCCCGTCAAGGCGTACAAGGCGACTGAGGAGCATGGGCTCGGGCTGCGCCAGGTGCACGCCGTCGACGGCGGACGGATCCGGCTGACCCGGCACTGTGAGATCGACGGCGCCGAGGTGCCGGCGGCCGAGGTGGGGCGGGCCGCGGAGACCGGCGGCGGGGACGTCGTGCTGATCACCGACGAGGATCTGGCCACGCTGCCGGTGCCGACGCTGCGCACCATCGCCGTGCACGCCTTCGCCCCGCCCGAGCAGATCGACTCGCTGTGCCTGTCCCGCGGCTACTACCTGGAGCCCGACACCAACGGCGTCCGCCCGTACGTCCTGTTCGCCGAGGCGCTGCGCCGGTCGGGCAAGGTCGCGGTGATCAAGGTGGCCTTCCGGCAGCGGGAGACCATGGGCGTGGTGCGGGTCCGCGACGGCGTGCTCGTGCTGGAGACGATGGTGTGGCCCAACGAGATCCGCACCCCGGACTTTCCCTTCCTGGACGAGGACGTGGACGTCCGGCTGCCGGAGCTCAAGGCCGCCACCGCGTTGATCGACTGCCTGACCCGGGACTTCGATCCGGCCGAGCACGCCGACGCGTACCGCGAGGCCCTGGACGAGCTGATCGAGGCCAAGGCCGCCGGCAACGAGGTGATCCGGCCAGAGGTGCCGATCCAGCCCAACGGCTCGGGGGACCTGCTGACGGCGCTGGAGGCGAGCCTGAAAGCGTTGGAGCCCAAGGGATCCGGTTCGGTGCGGCGGGCCCGGGCCGCCGCCAAGAAGGCCGGCGAGGCCGCCGACCGCGCCCACAAGGCCGCCCGCACCGCCACCAAATCCCGCCGCTAGCACCCCGGCAGACCCCGTGACTCACGCTTCAGACACACCGAATGTAGGTTTCGGGCACGCCAGTCCACTGTGGACAATCGGCGTGTTGATGCTGCGGAAGCCCGTGTGCGTACCGGGGCGGGCACGGGCTTTCCCTTGTCGGGGCAGCAGGTTTCGCGGCCGTTCCGGTGCTGGTCAGTGACCCGGAAGCGAACAAAAGGGGTGTGGGCCCGGTCAGATGTGAACGATTCCGATCAACTCGTGCTGGCGCCCGGCGTGACAAGGGGTTACGCGACACTCCTGACCGCGGCGACCACCACAATTCTGCTCGTGGCGGCGATCTGGCTGTCGACCCAGGTGCGACCCGGCCCGCTGTGGCACGCGGTGGCGCTATTCGCCCACCTGGCCCCTCGCTGGTCGGGGCTGGGGATCCTGGTCGCGAGCGGCACCCTGCTCCAGCCCAACCTTCGGTCGCCGGTGACGTTGGGGAAGCTGAGTGCCGGGTTGTGGGCAGAAGAGTTTCTGCCCACAACCGCATTTCGGTGTGACGCTAAGCGGGACTCGCGGGGGTTAGTGGGGGAGGATGAGGAGGGCGTCGCCGATGGGGCGTTCGCCGGTGGCGTCGGACGGGGAGGTGACGAGCTTTCCGTTGACAGCCATGGCAGTTGAGCCGCCGCCGTCGAGGTTCATGGCCTGGACCGCACCCAGGCCGGCGAGCATCCGAGCGCCTTCCAGCACGGAGAATCCCTCGCTGTAGCCGGGCTGCCGGCCGTCCACGGTCACGATGATCAGACGCCCCGAGCGGTCGAGGCCGACCATGGTGCGGGGGTTGCGCTTGATGGCCCAGCCGTAGAGGTACGAGGGATCGCCGGGGTGGGAAACGCCGTCGGCCACGGCATCCACCGACACGCGGCCGTCGCGCACCAGCCACGGGCCGCCGTTCAGAACCCCTTGGGCTTGAACGGTTCGCCCGCGCTGGTCCACGACCCGAGAGTCGAGGCGCAGCTTGGCACCGGGCTGGGCGTGGGCGGAAAGCCACGCGGCCCCGGTCCCGATGCCTTGCAGCACATGGCCATTCGCCGGCACATCCCCACCCCGGGGCTGCAACGCCGTCACAACGCCGTGTGCGTCGAGCACGGCCTGCACGCCATCGCCGGCGGGCGTCGACGTGCCGAGTTGGGGCGTGAACAGCACCAGCTCGTTGGGATTGGCGCAGGTGGTGTCGTGCAACGGCTTGGACGTCGGCTGGTCGCCGGGCTCGCCGCAGTTGCGGATGATGCCGGGCTTTCGGTTGACGCCGTTGACGGTCATGCCGTTCACGGTGACCTGGGTCCGCAGGCTGCCGATCGACGGCCGCTGACCGAGGGCCAGTTCGACCCGGCCGTCGGTGGCCTCGCTCTGGAGTTGGCCGTCGTAGACGCCGAGCCCCGCGGCCTCACCCGGGATGCCGTCGGCCGGGTCGATGACGAAGAACCCGCCGTTCACGCCGACCAGCGCCCCGGCCGCGGCGGCCAGCGACGAGGTGGTGCGGCGGCCGGTGGCCGACGGGCCGTGGGTGGCGACGACCTGGCCGGTGAACCGCCGTGGGTCGACGACGGCGACCTTGACGTGCTCCGGGCCCTGCGACTGCGGGCCGTCCTGGCCGGTCCACTCGGTGGTGACGGTGAAGCCCGCCGCCTTCATCGCAGCTGCGGTCGAAGCGGCCGCGGCCTGCGAGGAGAACGACCCGACCCGAACCCGCCAGCCCAGCGCCCCGCGCGGCGAATCCGCGAACGCCGGCCAGTCGACTTCCTCGGCCCGGGCGGCGAAACCCTTGGCGGACAAGGCTTGCACCAGGGCCTGCGCATGATCCTGGGTGCCCAGGGCCGCCGGCGGGGCATCCGGGTCCTGGCTGGAGCTCGGCACGGCCACGGTGACGGTCCAGCTGTTGTGGCCGGTGCCCTGGCCCAGCGTCACGGACCAGACCTCGACCCCCGGGGCCAGCACCTCGACGGGAGCGGCCGGCGGGTTCACACCCAGCACCAGCGCGCCGGTCAGCAGCAGCTTGGTCAGCACAGAGGGAAAATAGCCGGTGAGGGGCCGGAATCCGACCCCTCACCGGGACTGTTCAGCTGAAAGCCACCTGGGTCAGGAGCAGCTGGACTTGTAGAAGTACTTGGACTGCTGGTCCATGTTGTCCTTGGTGATCGACACCAGGTCGGTGGCGATGTTGCGGGTCACCGAACCGCCGGTCAGCGAGGCGACCGCCTGGTCCACGCCGTCCTTGCCGATGGTCGCCGGGTCCTGGGCGATCAGCGCCTGGAAGCTGCCGTCCTTGAGGTCGCTGACCTCCTTGGGGCTGGCGTCGAAGCCGACCAGGTTGACCGCGCCGGTCTTGCCGGCGGTGCGCAGACCGGTGGCCGCGCCCTCGCCGGTGTTCAGGTTGGTGGCGAAGATGCCGATCAGGTCGGGCGTGCTGGACAGGGTCGCCGTCACCTTGGACGCCGACTGGGCGGCGTCGTTGTCGGTGTACTGCTGCCCGACGTAGCTGAGGTTCGGGTACTTGGCGATCTCCTCCTTGAAGCCCTTCTCCCGAGCGTCGGTGGTGGAGGTGCCGGCGGTGGTGTTGAGCACCAGCACCGAGCCCTTCTTGTCACCGACGAGCTTGGCGAGCGTGTCGGCGGCCAGTTTGCCGCCCTGCTCATTGTTGGAGGAGATGGACGACGCCGAGATGGAGGTGTCCTGCAAGGAGGTGTCGACCTCGACGACCTTCACGCCCGCGTCCTTGAGCTGCTTCATCGGAGCGGCCATGGCCTTGTCGTCGGTGGGCGCGATCAGCACCGCCGCCGGCTTGTTGGCCAGCACGCCGGTGACGATCGGCGTCTGGTCGGCCGGGTCGAACTTCTGCGGGGCCTGGGTCTTGATGGTGTAGCCCTTGGCCTTCGCCTCGGCCTCGGCCCCGCACTGCATGGAGATGTAGAACGGCTCGGCGGTGATGCCCGGGATCAGCACCAGGCTCTTGTTGTCCGAAGAGGACGATCCGGAGGACTGTCCGACCTGCCCGGCGCACGCCGTGGCGAGCAGCGACACGGCCGCCAGCGCGGCGAGGCCGGTGATCCTTCTGGTGTCTGTCATCGTTGATAGACCTTTCCTTGCCAGTCAGCGCTGGTTGCGTGCCTTGCGGCGGGTCTGGTCGAACCAGACGGCCGCCACCAGCACGATCGCGACCGCGATGGGCTGCCAGAACTGGTTCACCTGGATGATGGTGAGGCCCTTGCTGAGCACCGCCGGGATGAAAACGCCGATCACCGTGCCGATGACCGACCCCACGCCACCGAAGACACTGGTGCCACCGAGCACCACGCCGGCGATCGCGTTCAGGTTGTCCGTGCTGTGGCTGGTCAACGTGGTGGTGGTGAAGTGGGCCAGCGACATGAAGCCGGCCAGCCCGGACAGGCCGCCGGCCAGCACGTACACCAGCACCAGGTGCCGGGTCACGCTGATGCCGGTGCGCTGCGCGGCCACCTCGTTCGAACCGATGGCGTACGTGTAGCGGCCGAAGCGAGTGGTGCTCAGCAGCCAGGCGCCGATCGCGGTCACCAGCGCCGCGAAGATCACCATGGTCGGGACTCCGCCGAGCAGGGTGCCGAAGCCCAGCGAGTCCCGCAGGGTGTCCGGCACGCTGCGCACGTCGGAACCGCCGGTGAGCAGCTCGGCGGCGCCGAGCGCGGCGCCGAACGAGCCGAGCGTCACGATCAGCGGCGGGATCTTGGCCTTAGCGATGAGTAGCCCGTTGAGTACACCCCACGCGCAGCCGCTGACGATCGCGACGATGCCGCCGACGATGACCACACCCCAGCCGCCGTTGGTGGAGTCGCCGCCGCACATCGCGTTCATGGTCAGGGCCGACGTGACGCCGGAGAAGACCAGCACCGAGCCGACGGACAGGTCGATACCGGACGTGACGATCACGAACGTCATGCCGACCGACAAGACCAGCAGCACCGCGGTCTCGATCAGCAGCTGCTGGAAGTTGAACAGGTTCAGGACCCCGGTCGGGTTGATGGCGCCGAACACGACGATCACCGCCAGCAGGACCAGCCCGATCCACAGCGTGTTCGCGCCGGCCAACCGCTTGGCCAGCGAGCGCTGCTCCTGCTTCGGGGCTTGTTCGGTCACTGTGCTCACGATGCGTCCTCCTGCATCAGCGCGCCGGTCATCGCGCCGACGAGGTCCTCCAACGACGCCTCGGACGCCTTGAACCGGGCCACCCGCTTGCCCAGCCGCAGCACCTCGACGCGGTCCGACACCGACAGCACCTCGGGCATGTTGTGGCTGATCAGCACCACGCCGATGCCCTGGTCCCGGACCTTGCGGATCACGTCCAGCACCCGCTCCCGCTGCACCACGCCGAGCGCGGCGGTCGGCTCGTCCATGAACACGACCTTGCTGGCCCACACCACCGACCGGGCCACGGCCACGCTCTGCCGCTGCCCGCCGGACAGTGCCCCGATCGGCACGTCCACGCTCTGCAGCGTGACGCCCAGCCGGGAGAACTCCTCACTGGCCCGCCGGCGCATCTCGGCCTTGTCCAGCATGCCGAGCGCGCCGAGCAGGCCCTTGCGCTTGATCTCCCGGCCCA
Organism: Kutzneria sp. CA-103260; assembly: GCF_018263855.1. Taxonomy (GTDB): domain Bacteria; phylum Actinomycetota; class Actinomycetes; order Mycobacteriales; family Pseudonocardiaceae; genus Kutzneria. Next base: position 10,084,248 of record NZ_CP073318.1, read on the forward strand.
GGTACAGGTTGGCCGCCGGGTCCAGGTCGGGCGCGACGGCCAGGTCCTGGTACACCGTCTCGATGCCCAGCGAGCGGGCGACGGTCGGCGAGTCCAGGTGGATCTCCTTGCCGTCCAACAGGATCTGGCCCGAGTCGGGCTGCTCCGCGCCGGACAGGCACTTGATGAACGTGGACTTGCCGGCGCCGTTGTCGCCGATCAGCGAGACGACCTCGCCCGCGGACACCGCGAACGAGGCCCCACGCAGCGCTTCGACGCTGCCGTAGTGCTTGACGAGCGACTTCGCCTCCAGCAGCGGCGTGCTCACGTGCGCACCTCCGGGGGTAGACACCGGACGGCGACCACTCCACCGTCCAACTTGGACGATCCGGCCGAGTGGGGCACCACGAACGTGTCCCCGCGCCGCACGGCGATCGGGTCGCCGCCCTCGACGTGCAGCCGGCCCTCGCCCTCCAACGCGACCAGCACGGCGAAGGACGGGGCCAGCTCGACCGCGGAGTCGGCGTGCAGCCGCTGGGCGCGGAAGAAGTCGCTGTTGGGCAACAGGTCCACGACCGGCTCGCGGCGCTCGGCGGTGTGCTTGACGATCGTGTCCAGCCGGCCCGCGTCCCAGCCGGAGAAGTCCAGCGCCCGCAACGCGGTGGCCTGGCCGAGACCCAGGTGCCAGGAGTCCGGCCCGTCCAGGAAGCCCTGCCACTCGATGGTGATGGAGAAGTCGGTCGGCTGCTGGAGCTCGACGATGAACACGCCCTCGCCGATGGCGTGCGGCAGGCCGGCCGGGATGAACACCGTGTCGCCGGCCTTGACCGGCACTGTGTTCAGCGCGTCCAGCATGGCCTTGCGGTCCTGAGTGGTCACCCAGTTGTCGACCACGGCCGGGTCGGCGTCGGCCTTGAATCCGATGTGGACGGTTGGGTTCGGGCCGGTGGTGCCGACCACGATCCAGGCCTCGGTCTTGCCGTGCCGGCAGTTCAGGTGGTCGGCCGCGAACGCGTCGGTCGGGTGGTAGTGCACCGGCAGCCGCTGGCCCGCGTCCAGCAGCTTCACCAGTAACGCCGTGTCCGCCCCGTACTCGGCGACGTGCTCCGCCCCCAGCCAGGCGGTCGGGTCGGCCGCCACCGCGTCCCGCAGCAGAGTGCCGTCGGGCAGCGGCGACAGACCCGCCTGCTTGCCGAACTGGGTGGTGATCGAACCGACCCAGTCCTCGGGGCCGAAGTCGGCGGTGGCCGCCAGGCCGCGCAGCTCGGCGATCGCCGCGCCGCCCCGGTAGAACTGCCGGGGCTGGTTGGCGGCCAACCGGACGGGCCGCAAAACATCACTCACGGTCGCATTTCTCCTGATCCACGGGGTACCAAACGCACCGGTAGCACGACCCGCCGCGGCGGGGAGGTGTCCCCGTCGAGGCGGGAGAACAGCAGTTCGGCGGCGGCCTTGCCGATAGCGCTCGCGTCGTGCGCGATCACTGTCACCGGCGGGTCGATCAGGTCGGCCAGCTCGAAGTCGTCGAAGCCGACCAGGGCGGGGCGGTTGGGTCTGCCGGCCAGCACCCGCAACAAGTGCACGGTGATCCGGTTGTTGCCGGCGACCACGGCGGTGGCCGGCTGGCGGTGCTCGCCGATGCGGCGCAGCACCTCGGCGATGCCCCGCTCGTCGTGCGGGCCCATCGCCACCAGGTCCTCGTCGTAGCGGATGCCGGCGCGCACGCAGCCCTCGCGGAAGCCGCGCAGCCGCTCGTTGGCGGTGAAGATGTCCGGGGCGTCGCCGAGGAAGGCGATGCGGTTGTGGCCGTGCGCGGCCAGGTGGCGCACGGCGAGCACGGTGCCGCCGATGTTGTCCACCAGCACGGTGTCGGCGACGACGTCGCCGGCCGGCCGGTCCAGGAACACCACCGGCATGCCGGCGCGCATCTCCGGCACCAGGTAACCGTGCTGCATGCCGGCCGGCACCACGAGCATGCCGTCCACCCGGCGGGCGCAGAACTCCAGGGCCAGCTCGCGCTCGCGGCCCGGGTCCTCGTCGGACGAGCCGGTCAGCACCTGTCGGCCGTACTGTCGCGCGACTTCCTCGACGGCCCGGGTGATGCCGGAGTAGAAGGGGTTGCCGACGTCCTCCAGGACCATGCCGATGGTGCCGGTGGACGAACCGCGGCGCAGGTTGCGGGCGCCCAGGTTGCGGCGGAACCCGAGTTGGTCGATGGCCGCCAGCACGCGCTCGGCGGTGGCGGGATGCACTCCCGGCTCGTCGTTGACCACCCGGGAGACCGTTTTGATGCTGACCCCGGCCAGCCTCGCCACGTCGCTCATGGTGGCGCGGCGGACCCGTCGTGGACCGAGGCTCGACAACGTTGTCATGATGGCGCGATCTCACCGGATCCACACACGGCTTGTCAATGGTTGTGAACCGGTCAAGAACAAAGAGCGGGGCGCACCGTCATCCGGCCCGTTTTCGCTGTTCACACTGTTAATGTCCGTTGTTGCTGCATACGGCGGCATGTCGTTGTCCGGAAGCAGACAGGCTGGCAGATGACGTCTTGACGCAGAACCAACACGCTCCGCAGTGTTGCCCCGGGTCGAGCGGACCTGCCGGGCGTCGCGACAAGGTTGTCACGCCTGCCGCTCGACGAACGTGCGTTCGAGCCACGGGAGGCGACCGCCAAGATGTTCGGAGTCCCGAGACGGCGCTGGCGCGCCGCGGCCGTGATCGGCACGGCGCTGGCGATGGTGGTGTCGCCGTTCATGGCCACCGCCGCGACGGCCGCGCCCACGCCGAAGGCCCAGGATCTTGCCCAGTGGGTTGATCCCTACATCGGAACCCAGCCCGGTGACGCCGACATGGGCACCGGCGGCGGGGCCGCCAACACCTACCCGGGCGCGGACGTGCCGTTCGGCATGGTGCAGTGGAGCCCGGACACCGTCACCCTCCAGCACGGCGGGTACTACTACCAGGACAACCGGATCAAGGGCTTCAGCCTGACCCACCTGTCCGGCGCGGGCTGTGACACCTACCAGGACATCCCGTTCATGCCGGTGGTCGGCGACATCACCGACTCGCCCGCGGCCAACCCGATGAAGTACATCTCCACCTTCTCGCACAGCAACGAGAAGGTGACCGCCGGCTCCTACGGGGTGAACCTGGACAACGGGGCCAAGGTGGAGCTGAGCACCACCCAGCGCACCGGCGCCGGCCGCTTCACCTGGCCGGTCGGGCCGACGTCCACGCTGCTGGTCAACGTCTCCGGCTCGATCATGGGCACCGACGACGCCTCGGTCACCATCGGCAAGAACTACATCAGCGGCTACGCGGCCAGCGGCCACTTCTGCGGGGCCAGCGACCACTACCGGGTGTACTTCTACGCCCAGTTCGACCAGAACTTCGCCAGCACCGGCACCTGGCACAACGGCGCCGTCACGCCCGGCAAGGACACCGAGCGCGGCATGTCCGAGCCCAAGGCCCCGGTGACCAGCGCCCCCAACACGGCCGACCCCACGGCGGCCAAGGCCAAGGCCGACGTCAAGTCGCAGTCGGTGAAGCCCCAGGACACCACGGTTTCCGGGCCCGGCAGCGGCGCGTACGTCACCTTCGACAACACGAAGTCCCCGACCGTCAACGTGAAGGTCGGCGTCTCCTTCGTGTCGGTCGACGGGGCCAAGGGCAACATCAAGGCGGAGAACCCGAACAAAACCTTCGACCAGGTCTCCGCGGCGGCCCGGGCGGCGTGGAACAGCCGGCTCAACCAGATCGCGGTGACCGGCGGGACCAACGACCAGAAGACCATCTTCTACACCGCGCTGTACCACTCCCTGTTGCAGCCCAACGTGTTCTCCGACTCGGACGGGCAGTACCCGGGCTTCGACGGCCAGATCCACAAGGCCGCCAAGGGACACGCGATATACACCAACTTCTCGGGTTGGGACATCTACAGATCCGAGACCCAGCTACTGGCTCTGCTGGCGCCGAACGAGACCTCGGACATCGCCAACTCGATGGTGCAGTTCGCCGCGCAGGGCGGGTCCTGGGACCGCTGGACGGTCGCCAACGACTACACCGGCGTGATGAACGGCGACCCGTACCACATCATCGTGTCCACGGCGTATGCCTTCGGGGCCAAGAACTTCGACGCCAACCAGGCGCTGCTGCTGATGGAGCGGGGCGCGACCCAGCCGACCGTCGGCTACGACGAGCGGCCCGGCCTGGCCAACTACCTGAAGCTCGGCTACGTGCCCGGCGTCGCCTCCGACACCCTGGAGTACACCAGCGCCGACTTCTCCATCGCGCAGCTGGCCCGCCGGCTCGGCGACTCGGCCACGTACAACACCTTCATCAAGCGGGCCCAGAACTGGCAGAACCTGTACAACCCGGCCACCGGCTACCTCCAGCCGCGCAGCGCCAACGGCTCGTTCGGCAGCCCGTTCAACCCGGCCGACCCCGGCGGCTACACCGAGGGCAACGGCTCGCAGTACACGTGGATGGTGCCGTACAACTACAGCGGCCTGATCACCGCGCTGGGCGGCGACGACGCCGTGAACAAGCGGCTGGACGACTTCTTCACCAAGCTCAACGCCGGCCCCAGCGACCCGCACGCGTTCCTGGGCAACGAGCCCACGCTGGAGACGCCGTGGATCTACGACTTCAGCGGGCAGCCCTACAAGGCGCAGGCGCTGGTCAACCAGATCCGCCAGCAGATCTGGAAGGCCGGGCCCAACGGCCTGGTCGGCAACGACGACCTGGGTGAGATGTCGTCCTGGTACGTGTGGGCCTCGCTGGGCATGTACCCGGAGATCCCGGGCCGCGCCGAGATGACCCTCAACACGCCGGAGTTCACCAGCGCCGTGATCACCCGGCCGGGCGGCCAGAAGATCACCATCAACGCCCCGGGCGCGTCCACCTCGACGCCGTACATCAGTTCGCTGAAGCTCAACGGCCAGGCGTGGACCAAGCCGTGGCTGCCCGAGTCGTTCGTCAACACCGGTGGCACGCTGGACTTCTCGCTGTCGTCCACGCCGAACACCAGTTGGGGCGCGGACCACGCCGACGCGCCGCCGTCGTTCACCGACGGGGCCGTCAACCAGAGCACCTTCGTCGATCCGTCCCGGGTCGTCGCGCCGGGCGGCGGCACCGCCACCGCCAACGTCGGCGTGCAGGACCTCTCCGGGCAGGGCAGCAAGGTCCACTGGACCGCCACCGCGCCGGCCGGGCTGACCATCACCCCGTCCTCCGGTGACCTCACCACCGATCCCGGTGGTAAGGCCAGCGCTCCGGTGACGATCTCGGTCGCGGCCGGCACCGCCGAGCAGACCTACAACATCCCGATCTCCTACACCGCCAACGGAACCGCCATCAACGGCTCCACCCTGGCCGTGCTGGTGGCCCAGCCCGGCAGTCTCCGGGCCACCTACAACAACGTCGGCACCTCACCCGACGACAACCAGCAGATCGGCAACTACGACGGCGGCGGCTGGAGCTACTCCCGCAACGCCCTGGCCGCCAAGGGCGTGAACCCCGGCTCGACCGTCACCGACTCCGACGGGCTGAAGTTCGTGTGGCCCAACGTCCCCGTCGGCGAGCTCGACAACGTCAACGCCGGCGGCCAGACCATCAACGTCGACGGGCCGGCCGGGGCCACCCAGCTGTCCCTGCTCGGCAGCGCCGGCAACGGCAACGCCTCCGGCAACCTGACCGTCACCTACACCGACGGCACCACCCAGACCGCCTCCGTCGGCTTGTCCGACTGGGCCCTGGGCGGTGGCGGCGCGCCGGTGGCGTACGGGAACCGGACCGTCGTCTCCATGCCGTACCGCAATGCCGGCGGCGGCACCTCCCAGCAGCTCAACGTCTTCCTCTTCGCCACCGCCCCCATCGCCCTGCAGGCCGGCAAGCAGGTCAAGAGCATCACCCTGCCGGGCACCATCCAGGGCGGCACTTTCCACGTGTTCAGCATCGCGCTGGGCTGAGCACGTCCAGAACGCTCGCGAAGGACGTGGCGGCGGCTTCGTGAGTGACCGAGGCGGGTTGGTCTCCGGCAATCCGGCGACCAGCCCGCCTCACTGTCCTGTCGGAGGCGGCGTGCCTGGCCGGACCTCGACCAGTGTGCCGTCCGACAACAATTCCTTGACGGACTTGGGCAACAGATAAGCGGTGCCACCACCCGGCTGCCCGAACCACGGTATGGCCGCGCCGGTCAGGGCCTGCACGGGTTGTTCAAGCCGATACACGTGGTATGGCCGTGCCACCCACTCCGGCACCAGCGAGCGCTGCGGGAAAGGCGTGCCAGCGGCGTAAGTCAGGTTGCCGTCCGGTTGGCCGAATCGGTCCACCTCAATGCTCTGCGGCAGCTCGATAACCCGCTTGCCTCTGAACAACGTCAGCGGCGGATCGCCCCGAAGCGGCTGGATCGGCCAGTCGTCGGTGCTCATCACCTGAGAGTTCTGCCGCGGCTCATCCGGTTTCGGAGTCGCCGTTCGGGCAGCTGCGGATGGAGTACGGTTCAGGACATATCGTGCGAGCTGTGCCAGGTGCTGGTCGCCGTGACCAACCAATCGGGTCAACGTGTCCCGAGCGACCTTGTTGCCGTCGTCGGCCAGCTCGGCCAGATCCACGATGCCTGCCGCTCTGATTCGAGGGCTGGCGCTGCTCAGGCTCTGCCGGATATCCAGCGGCAGGCTCGGATCCAGCGGTAGGCCGCGATTGGATCGGGCGATGTGCAGGTCGCCGACCACCTGATCGTTGCGTGTCGGTGTCTGCTCGGGGGTGCTGCGCTTAACCTCGTCGTACACGTACTGGTAGAGCTCGCTGGCGTCGATGATGCCGTCGGAGTTGAGGTCGGCGGCTCCGGTGCGCAGACCTTGGACGATGGCGGCAGTGAACACGGAGGACCGGGTGGGGCCGGTGGCGCGGGGGTCGGCGTCGCCCTCGAATGAGTACTGGATGGCGGTGGACGCGGTCATCACGGCGCAACCGCGGCCCGAGTGCGCGGCCAGTTGGTCGACAACGTCAACGGTATCCCCCGATTTCGCCGACCGACCGGCGGGAAACGCCCCGGAGTAGCAGCAGTCCAACCAGAGCACGGTTTGTCGGGCCCGGCTGGAGTCGATCATCTCTCTGAGTTGGGTGGCGGCGAGTGCGGTGATGGCGATCGCGTCCCGTTCCGTGTCGGTGGTGGCCAGGTGCAGCCGTCCGGGCTCGTCCTTGATGCCGTGCCCGGACACGTAGCACAGCACTGTGTCGTCGCGGCCGGCTTCCCTGAACAGCCGGTGTACGCGCCGCTTCACCTCGTCGGCCGGCCGGTTGACCAGCGTCTCGACGGTGAAGCCGCCGATCTGCGGGTCGCTGAGCACCTCGGCCAGCGCAGTGCCGTCCGCCTGCGGCGCCCGCAAGGCTCGGAAGCTGACGTCGAGATAGGTGTCGGTCACGATGAGCAGCGCGACACGTCTGCCTGACATGGAACCTGCCGTTCGAATGGTCTACGTGCTGTCCTCAACCGATAGCGCATCGTGGGGTGCTGTCCCAGCTCTTCCTGGAGGGTGCACCCGATCGGTCTAATGGGGACCCTGACAAATCTCCGGTCTTGTGTGGAAAGCGCGCCGGGGCATCCCGGGGCACTTACCGTTCCGGCCATGAGCAAGGGGAGCACGATCGTCGCCGAGGGGCTGCGCAAGCGGTACGGCGACCTGTGGGCGGTCGACGGGGTGTCGTTCACCGTCGGCGAGGGGGAGTTCTTCGGGATTCTCGGTCCCAACGGGGCGGGCAAGACGACCACGCTGGAGATCATCGAGGGGCTGCGCAAGCCCGACGAGGGCAGCGTGCGGCTGTTCGGGGAGAACCCGTGGCCGCGCAACACGAAGCTGCTGCCGCGGATCGGGGTGCAGCTGCAGGCGTCGTCGTTCTTCGAGAAGCTGACGGCCCGCGAGCAGCTGGAGACGTTCGCCTCGCTGTACGGGGTGAGCACGGGCACGGCGGCGGACATGCTGGAGCTGGTCGGCCTGGCCGACAAGGCGAACACCCGGGAGAACAAGCTGTCGGGCGGGCAGCGGCAGCGGCTGTCGATCGCCTGCGCGCTGGCCCACGACCCGGACATCGTGTTCCTGGACGAGCCGACGGCGGCGCTGGACCCGCAGGCCCGGCGCAACCTGTGGGACGTGCTGCGGGCCATCCAGGAGCGCGGCAAGACGATCGTCTACACCACGCACTACCTGGACGAGGCGGAGATCCTCTGCGACCGCACGGCCATCATGGACAAGGGCAAGATCCTGGCCATGGACGCGCCGGCGACGCTGGTGCGCGGTCTGGACGCGCCGACCCACGTGATGATCGAGCGGGGCATCATTCCGTTGGCGGAGGCCAAAACTCTGGCCGGCGTGGATGAGGCCAGCGACGACGAGGTCTCGCTGCGACTGTCCACCCGGAACCCGGCCAAACTGCTGTCCACATTGGCCGAACGGGGCGCGCTGGAGGGACTTCAGGTCCGCGGGGCGACGCTGGAGGACGTGTTCCTTGAGCTGACCGGAAGGGAGTACCGGGCATGACCGCCGACATGCTCTTTACCGTGGAGGCGGCATCATGACAGCGTTCAAGAGCCTGTCGGTGGCCATGTTCAAGGGCTTCTTCCGTGAACGGGTGGCGCTGTTCTTCACCTTCCTGATGCCGCTGATGTTCCTGGTGATCTTCGGCCTGATCTTCGGCGGCGGCTCGTCCAACAAGACCAAGATCGACGTGGTCGGCGACGGCCCGGTGCTCACCGCGCTGGGCAGCACCGGCATCGTGGACTTCCAGCGGGTCGACTCGTTCGACCAGGGCGTTCAGGCCGTGAGGAACGGCGACGTGCCGGCGGCGATCTCCGTGCGGGGCAACGATGTCCAGCTCCGCTACGCGGCCAGCGACAGCGTGCAGGCCGGCACGGTGCAGGCGGTGATCCGCTCGGTCGTGGACGCCGTGAACGTGCGGGCCAGCGGCAAGCCGCCGGTGGTCAACCTGGACTCGCAGCAGGTGGAGGACTCCTCGCTGACCCCGATCCAGTACCTCACGCCGGGCATCCTGTCCTGGGGCCTGGCCACCTCGGCGATCTTCGGCTCGTCGCTGACCCTGGTGAACTGGCGCAAGAAGCAGGTGCTGCGGCGCATCCGGCTGGCCCCGGTCGGCACCGGCACGGTGATCTCGTCCCGGCTGCTGGTGACCATCGGAACCTCGGTGCTGCAGGCGATCCTGTTCGTCGCAGTGGCGATGACGCCGGTGTTCGGCCTGAAGCTGGCCGGCCAGTGGTGGCTGGCCCTGCCGCTGCTGATCCTGGGCTCGCTGTCGTTCTTCGCCATCGGCGGGCTGGTCGGCTCCATCGCCAAGTCCGAGGAGGCGGCGACCGGCATCACCAACGTGATCGTGCTGCCGATGGCCTTCCTGTCCGGCACGTTCTTCCCGCTGCAGAACGCCCCGCAGTGGCTGCAGACCGTCTCGGAAGTGCTGCCGCTACGGCATCTCAACGACGGCATGGTCGATGTTCTGGTGCGGGGCAAGGGAATCGAGGCGCTGGCCACGCCCTCGGCGGTGCTGGTCGCCTTCACCATCGTGGTGGGATTCGCGGCATCCCGAGTCTTCAGCTGGGAGGACAGTTAACATGGCGCGCGTTCCGCGCGCGGCTCGGTCGCGCTGAGCCGATGCCTTCGCCTTGGCCGGAAAAATCGCGGGCTGTTTGAGGCGAGGTCTGTCAGAGGGCGATTTTCCCGGCCCGCGGCTCCAGGCATCGGCGCGGCCTCGCAACCCCGCGTGGGGCGTGAGCCCGCTCACGCCCCACACTGGGTGCCATGTTCGAGACCCCATCCGGGCGGTTCCGCGCCGTGGCGGTGGCCGAGGCGATCTCCTGGGCCGGCCTGCTGATCGGCATGTTCTTCAAGTACGCCATGGGCAACGCCATCGGCGTGCACATCTTCGGCTCGGTGCACGGCGTGGTGTTCATCGCCTACGTGGTGCTGTCGCTGCTGGCCCGGCGGGCGCTGGGCTGGGACAACCGCACCACGGTGTGGGCCCTGGTGGCCAGTATCCCGCCGTTCGGCTCGGTGGTGTTCGAGCGCTGGGCCTCCCGCACCGGCCGGCTGGCCGAGCGGGCGGTCGCGATCAACTGACCCCAGCCGTCAACTGACCTCAGCCGACGAGCCGCGTGGCGGTGAAGCCGCCGCCGGTCTGCGGCGCGCCCACCGGCTTCTTGGTCACCTGGCCCTTGGGCAGCACGGTGAACGTGGCCGTCGCCTTGCCGGTCGAGGTCATGTTCGGGCCGTCAAGGCAGTCCACGCCGACCTTGTAGACGCCGGCCGGCACGTTCTGCACGGTGGCGTCGAAGCGCAGCACCTCGTCCTTGTCGCTGCTGCCGCTGAGCGTCGTGCCGTGCCGGGCGATGTCGAGCGCCGAGGTGGAGGGCAGCGACGGCGCCCAGCAGCGGACGTCGACGTGCACCGTGTCGCCGACACGGGCGGACTGCGGCGTCACCTTGATCCACAACGGGTTCTCGGCCGGCGCGGTCGTGGTCGTCGGCGCGGTGGTCGTGGTGCTGGCCGGCGCGGTGGTGGTGGCGGTGGTCGCCATTGCCGTCGGCGCCAGCAGGGCCCCCACGGCCCCGACCGCCACGACCGCGCCGACCAGCGTGCTCTTCTTCACCATGGTTTGTCCCCCGACAGGTAGTGAATTGCTTCTGTGCTAAGGAGACGTGGGCGGCATATGTGAGGTTGCCCCGCGAACCGGCGAAATCAGTCGCCGAAGTCGCCGGCGGCCTTGCGCACCTTGGCCAGCAGGTCGGTCAGCTGCTCGGTCTGCCGGTCGGTCAGCCCGCGCAGGCCGAGGTTGACCTCGACCACCGCCTTGGTCGCCGTCTCGCACAGCTCGCGGCCGGCCGCGCTGATCTCCACCAGGGTGGTGCGCCGGTCCGACGGGTGCGGGGTCCGCTTGACCAGACCGTCGGCCTCCAGTCGGTCCACGATGTTGGTGACGCTGGTCGGGTGCAGCTGCAGCCGTTCGCCCATCACCCGCATCGGCAGGCTGCCCCGTCGCGAGAACGTCAACAGCACCAATGCCTCGAACCGGGCGAAGGTCAGCCCGTGCGGCCGCAGCGCCGCGTCCACCGTGGACTGGAGGATCTGCTGCACCCGCATCACGCTGGTGACCGCTGCCATCGCCCCGGACGGGCCGACCCGCTCCTCCCAGGTGCCCGCGGCGCGGGCGATCGGGTCGAACGGCAACGGTTGGTTGGCCATGGCTGTCGACGCTAGCAGTTCGGGCGGCGGTGATCACGGCTTGTTGCCGGACCGCCGCGTTGCGGGTTGACTGACCGGCATCCATGACAGGGAGGGCCGATGCTGGTCGCGTTCAGTGTGTCGCCGCTCGGTGGCGAGTCCGACAGCGTCGCGGAGGCGGTCGCCGACGCCGTGCGGGTGGTCCGGGAGTCCGGGCTGCCCAACGAGACCACCAGCATGTTCACCACCATCGAAGGCGATGACTGGGACGAGCTGATGGACGTGGTCAAGCGGGCCGTGCGGGCCGTGCAGGCGCACGCGCCGAGGGTTTCGCTGGTGCTCAAGGCGGATATCCGCCCCGGACACACTGATCAGCTACACGCGAAGGTGGAACGGGTGGAGAGCTATCTGTCATGAGCGCGCGGCGGATGTGGAAGCTGTACGAGCCCTACCACGGCGTCACCTATTTCGCGCCGGAGGCGCGGGCCGCGACCGACGCGCTGGGCTGTCGCGGCGGCTGGATGGGCTACTTCGGGCTGCGGGCCGCCCCGCTCGGCCCGGTGTCGCCGGAGATCATCGCCGCCATCTTCTACAACTTCAAGCTGGAACGGGTCGCCCGGTCCATCCCGACCGCGTGGACCATCGCCACTCCTGAGCAGTTCCTGGAAGCCCGGCTGGCTGGTGTGGACGCCGGTCTGCGGGCGATCCTCGGGGACGACGTCCTGAGCGACGACATGATCGAGGCCTCGCAGCTGGCCCAGCGGGCCGCGCTCGCCACCCCGATCGGCGGCCGGCCGCTGGCCGCCGCCAACGTGGCGCTGCCGTGGCCTGACCCGCCGCATCTGGTGCTGTGGCACGCCACCACCATCCTGCGTGAGTCCCGTGGCGACGGCCATGTCTCCGCGCTGGTGGCCGCCGGCCTCGATCCCGTCGAGACGCTCGTCGCGTTCGCCGCTGACCGGGACACCGCCGACCAGGAGGGCTGGGAGCACTGGCGCGGCTGGAACCTCGACGACTGGGCCGCCGCCCAGCGCCGGCTGCGCGAACGTGGGCTGCTGGACAAGGAGAACCGCATCACCGCCGACGGCTCCCGCGCCCGGCACGACGTCGAGACCCGCACCGACGACGCCGCCGAGCTGCCGTGGCAGGTGCTCGGCAACGCCGGCACCGAGCGGCTGGCTGTGCTGATGACCGGTTTCCTGCGCCGGATCGTCGCCGCCGGCGTCGGCGTGATCAAGCCGCACCCGATGGCCCTGGACCTGGCCGCGATCGCGGAGGAGTGACCGTGGAGCGGCAGTTCGCCGAGAGGTTCGCGACCGAGTGGGTCGAGGCGTGGAACGCGCACGATCTCGACCGGCTCCTGGCGCATTTCGCCGACGACGTCGAGTGGAGCTCGCCGCTGGTGGCCTCGTTCACCGGCGACGAGTCCGGCGTCCTGCACGGCAAGCCGGCGCTGCGGGCGTACTACGCCGAGGGCCTGCGCCGGATCCCCGACCTCCATTTCGAGGTGCTCGGCGTGCGGGCCGGCGTGGCGGTGCTGGTGATCAACTATCGGAACCAGGCCGGCGGCGAGGTCAGCGAGGTGCTCCGCCTCCGCGACGGCCTGGTCGTCGAGGGCCACGGCACCTACGCCTGATGCTGAGTGAAAGGACCATTCCTGACGTTGGACGAGAGGAATGGTCCTTTCCAAGCACTCGGGGCTTGACACTGTGGGACTCGCGGGGTTCAGGGGGAGATTTCCTCCAGGGTGCGGCCGCGGGTCTCCTCGGACAGGAAGGCGGTGACGGCGGCGGCCAGCATGGCCACGCCGAGCACGAGGAACGCCGAGGGCAGGCCGAGGCCGGCGGCGAACGCCCCGACCACCAGCGGGCCGGCGATCACGCCCAGGCGGTTCCACACACCGCCGAGGCTGGCCCCGGCGGCACGCATGGGCGTGGGATAGAGCTCGGGGGCGTAGAGATACAGCCCGAGGTTGACGCCGAACACGAAGAGCGCGCCGACGGCCGACAACACCAGCAGCTCCAGGGCGGAGTTCGCGCCCAGCAGGGCCAGGACGCCGAAGGTCACCGCGGCCAGGGCGCTGCCGCCGGCCAGGCAGGCGCGCCGGCCGATGCGGTCGACCAGCAGGGCCACGGCCACGGCGCCGATCAGCCCGGCCACCGAGGTCGCCACGCTGTACGCCAGCGCCGTCGACACCGGTAAGTCGAAAGCACTGGTGTAGATGGTCGGCAGCCAGGTGGCGATGCCGTAGTTGGCGAAGTAGCTAAGCAGCCACAGCAGGCCGACGATCACGGTGCGCCGCAGGTAGCGGCGGCGCACCGAGGGGGCCCGGGTGATGGCCACGACCGGCGGCAGCGGCCGGCCAGTGGAGCGCTGCACGGCCCGTTCGATCCGCTCCATCACGCCCATGGCCCGCTCGCCCCGTCCGGAGGCGGCCAGCCAGCGCGGCGACTCGGGCACCCAGCGCAGGATCGGCCCGACCAACAGAGCGGGCAGCACCCCGATGCCGTACACCCAGCGCCAGCCGAGCGCCGGCACGACCCACGCGGCCACCACCGCCACCGCGGTCAGGCCGGCCGGGAACACCAGTTCGTACAGCAGCACGAAACGGCCACGCTGCTCGGACTGGGCCAGCTCGCCGATGTAGGTCGCGGCCGCCGGCACCTCGCCGCCGATGCCCAGTCCCTGCACGAAGCGCAGCGCCACGAAGGACACGTAGCCCGGCGAGATGGCCAGCCCCACGCAGGACAGGGCGGTCACCGCCAGCGAGATCACCACCACGTTGACCCGGCCGACCCGGTCGGCCAGCACCCCCGACACCAGCGCGCCGAGCAGCATGCCGACCGAGCCGCTGGTGATGGCCAGCGCCTGCTGACCGCCGCTCAGGCCCCACTCGGCGCTCAGCGACGGCAGCGTGTACGCGATGGCCAGCTGGTCGAAGCCCTCGAAGAAGGTGACCGCGCCGATCAGCCAGCGAACCCGCAGGTGCCAGGCGGAGGCGGGCAGCCGCTCCAACCGGGCGGGGACGTCCTCGCCACCGGCGACCATGGCCACCCCCTGTGTCCCGACCGGTCACAATGTGTGGACAGTGTCCTGTCAGCCGGACTCGTGGGCAACCGTCGCCCGGTTCGTGCCAGGATGGAACCGTGACAAGGCCAAATCCCCGCCAGAGCGCAGCTCTGTCCGCGGCGCTGTCCGGCGCCGTCGACCTGTCCGGTCTGAAGGCGAAGGCCGACGCGGTGAGCCGGCAGCCGGCCCCGTCCGCGGCCCCCGCCGGCGGCGGCGAACAGCCCGCCGGCGACTTCGTTTTCGCCGTCACCGAGGCCAGCTTCCAGACCGACGTGGTCGAGCGGTCCATGCAGGTCCCGGTGATCGTGGACCTGTGGGCCGAGTGGTGCGGGCCGTGCAAGCAGCTGTCCCCGGTGCTGGAGCGGCTGGCCCAGGCCGCCGGCGGCTCTTGGGTGCTGGCCACCGTCGACGTGGACACCAACCCGCGCATCGCTCAGCTGTTCGGCGTGCAGTCCATCCCGACCATCGTGGCCATCGCGGGCGGCCAGCCGATCGACGCCTTCGCCGGCGCGCTGCCCGAGCCGGAGATCCGCAAGTGGCTGGACTCCCTGCTGGACGCGCTGCGCGACAAGCTGCCCGGCATCCGGGTGGCCGAGCAGGGCGCCACCGCCGGCGAGCCGTACGAGGAGCCCGAGGACCCGCGGTTCACCGCTGCCGAGGACGCCTTCGAGCAGGGTGACTACGACGCCGCCGAGGCCGCTTACCAGGAGATCCTCGACGCCGAGCCGGCCAACGCCGACGCCAAGGCCGCGCTGGCCCAGGTCCGCTTCACCGCCCGGGCCGAGGCCGCCGACCCGTCCTCGGTGGCCGCCGCCGACAGCGACCCGGACAACGTCGAGGCCCAGCTGACCGCCGCCGACGCGCAGATCGCCGCCAACCAGGTGGAGGCCGCTTTCACCCGACTGGTGGACACCGTGCGCCGCACCTTCGGCGAGGACCGGGACCGGGTGCGCCAGCACCTGGTCGGCCTGTTCGAGCTGTTCCCGAGCGACGACCCCCGGGTCGCCGCCGCCCGCCGCAACCTGGCCAGCGCCCTGTTCTAACGGGTGGTGGTCACGGCCACCGAGTTGGAGTTCCGGGTGCAGGTCGACCGGGCCAGGAAGTGCTTCTGACAGGCCTGCACCCGGAAGCCGTAGGTCACGCCGGGCACTGGGTCAGGCAGGACGAAGTGCGGGGCCGCCGTCTCGTAGCTGGTGGTGCCGCGCTGGCCGATCACCCAGTAGCTGACGTTGAACGCGTCGGCCCTGGTCGGGTATCGCCAGGTCAGCTGGATGGTCCCGTCGGGCTGCTGGCTCGCGCTCGTGATGCACGGCCGGCTCGGATCCGTGCAGGCTTCGGGCTTGGCCACCGGCTGGTACCGGCCGGGTTCGACGTCCGGCGGCTGGTCGGGGCGTTCCAGAATGTATCCCCGGGCGAAGTTGATGTAGGTGGCGTCGCCGTCCAGCCGGTCGGAGTCCACCGGCTGGCCGAGCGTGTCGTGGTACCGCAGCCAGGCGTCGCGCATGGCCGGAGGCATCGAGATGTCCGCGCCGAGAACCGGGAACCAGTACAGGTAGGTGCCGTTGGCCTCCTTGATCCAGGCGGTGCCGTCCTTCTCGGTGACGGGGTAGTCCATGGCACACAGGCCGACGCCGGCGGCGGCGACCCCGCTGTTCTTGGCCATCGCGTAGAAGCGGGGGTCGGTCGGCTGGATCCGGCAGTTCACGTCGTCGGCGGTCGTCACGGCGGCGGACTGCAGGAACAGCGCCAGGGCGGCGACGGCCAGCAGGACCGCCACGGTCAGTTGCAACTTGCGTATCACCACCGACTCCGGCCGGGCGTGCTCGCCGGCCGGCCCGGCGATCACCCGGGCCCATCGGGTCTGCCGCCAAGTGATCACCGCCGTCACGGCGAACGCCAACAGCACCGTGAACAGCACGGCCACGGTGGCGTCGCGGATCTCGGTCAGCAGGCCGGTCTCCGCGATGACCACCACCAGCAGCGCGGCGCCGGCCGCCGCGGCCGCCCGGGCGGCCCGCCACCACCAGGGCGCGAGCAGGACCTGCATCGCCCAGGCGCGACCGACTTCGTCGCCCAAACCGGTTCCGCCGTACCTGGCCCGCCCCAGCACGTCCCGGCGGCCACGAAATCCGAGTTGCCACCAAGCAACCTGGACGCCGACTATGTCGGTAAGTTCCCCCGTCCTCACGTGTATCCACGGTAGGGCTCGATGCTCCAGAGTAGGTAGGAAAACCGGCGATGGGGGTCGTCGCATGGCCGACGGTGGCGTGACGCGGGCCCACCCCGCGCCGATGCTGCTGATTCTCAGTTTCCGGTGGCTCACCGTCGGGTGGACCGCCGTCGTCGCGCTGCTCAGCGGGCAGGTGCTGGAGCAGCGGGTCGCGCTGGCCGTGCTGACCCTGGGCGCGATGCTGGGCTGGACCGCCTGGCTGACCGTGGCCGCCGTGCGCCGCACCGACCGCGTGCTGGCCGTGGACCTGCTGCTGGCGATCCTGGTGCTGCTGGTCTCCGGCTGGATCGGGCCGCAGGGCCAGCTGCTGACCGATCACCCCACCTTCGCCGGGGCCTATCCGATGGCCGCGATCGCCGCCTGGGCCACCGTCCACGGCGTGCGGGGCGGCGTGTTCGCCGGCGTCGCCGTCGCGTTGTGCCTGCCGGTGAGCTACTACCTCAACGGCTCCTCGCTGTTCGACGCCGGCTTCCTGGACCAGCTGAGCCTGGTCGGCAGCGCGCTGGCCTACGTCGTGCTCGGCGGCGCGGTCGGCATCGCCACCAGCCAGTTCGAGCGGGTCTCGCTGCGGCTGGCCGAGGGCCGGGCCGTGGTGGCCGGCCTGCGGGAACGGGAGCGGATCGCCGCCCACATCCACGACGACGTGCTGCAGCGCCTCGGCCAGATCCGCAAGCTCGGCGGCGACCTCGCCGACCGCGGCAACGTCACCCGGGCCGAGCTGCGGGGCCTGATGGCCGACGTGGGCCGGCAGGAGGCCAGCCTGCGCCGGCTGGTGCTGGCCGAGCAGGACAGCACTCCGGCCGGTGCCCGGTCCCTGGTCGAGGCCATCGCCGAGGTGGCCGGCGGCTACCACCAGTGGCCGGTCCGGCTGGTCGACAGCGGCCACATCTCGGTGCCGGCCGAGGTCGCCACCGAGCTGGCGGCCGCGGTCAACGAACTGCTCGGCAACGTGGTCAAGCACGCCTCGGCCGAGCACGTCTGGATCTCGGTGCTGGACGACGGCGCCGTCATCACGGTCGACGTGCGGGACGACGGCGTCGGCTTCGAGTACCACGAGTCCGACCTGACCGCCTCCGGCCGGCTCGGGCTCTCGGTCAGCGTCCGCGCCCGGCTGGAGCGGCTGGGCGGCAGCGTCACCATCCGGAGCCGCCCCGGTCGGGGGACCGAGGTGCGGCTGGAACTGAGGAGTGGACCGTGACAACAGCACCGATGACCTCGACCGTTCGTGTCCTCGTGGTCGAGGACCACCCCGTGACCAGGGCCGGCATCCGGGCCAGCCTGGACCAGCACCCCGGCCTGACCGTGGTCGGCGAGGCCGACAACCAGGCCATGGCCTGCCGCGTGCTCGACGTGGAACTCGTCCACGTGGTGCTGGTGGACCTGCGACTAGGCGACGAACAGGGCATGGACCTGATCGAGCATCTGGCCCGCGTCCGACCCCAGGCCAGAGTGCTCGTGCTGTCCCAGGCCTCACCGGGCGAGGTGCTGGCCGCGCTGAAGGCCGGCGCGCACGGCTACGTGAGCAAATCGGCGACCACCGCCGAGCTCACCGCCGCGGTGCTGGCCGTGCTGGACGGCCCGGTGCTGCCGCCCGAGCTCGCCGCCCGGCTGGTCGGCGAGTTCCAGCACCGCTCGGCGCTGACCAGCCGGGAGCGCGAGGTGCTGGGCTGCCTGGCCCGCGGCTACGACAACCGGGAGATCGCCGAGGAGCTCGGCGTCGCCGTCCGCACCGTCAACCGGCACCTAGAGAACATCCGGGAGAAGCTGGGCAGCCGGCGGCGCTCGGAGCTGATCCGGCTGGCCCGCGAGTGGGACTGGAACGCCTCGGCCTGATCAGTTCCCGAACTGCTGCGTGCAGGTGCCGGCGCCCTGGAGGAAACCGATCCGGAACGCCTCCACCCGGGCGAAGCCCGACGCGGCCGGCTTCCCGTTGACGTCGGCCGCGATCAGGCTGTTCGGGGCCAGCAGCTCGGCCACCGCCTCGTCCAGGTCGCCGGCGCTGAGCACCAGCTGGTCGGTCTCCTTTTTCATGGATGCGCCCCAGGAGCCGACCAGGCAGGCGGTGCGCAGGCCGGTGTTGGCGTCGTCCAGCGGCAGGTTGGCCGCCTTCTGCACGGACAGCACGTATCGGCTGGCCACCTCGCCGAAGGCGGCGAAGTCGCCGATGCCGCCGCCCTTCTTGGTGGGCGTGCCGATCACCTTCAGCTTGGCCACGTCCATCGAGACGGTGTCGGTGGCCGGGCAGTAGGCGGTCGGCGAGGTGGTCTTGGCGTCGGCGCACGTGGCCAGCGGGGTCACCAGCTTCGGCGGCGCCGCCTTGGCGAACACGTCGCCCAGGGCCTTGGCCACGATCTGGAGGTTGGCCACGGTGATCGGCACGTTGCCGTTCTGGCTGGCGTCCTCGTCGTTGCGGAAGGCCGTCTCGGTGATCCGGCTGTTGATCTCGTTGACGTCGATCTGGGCGCAGCGCTTGGGGCCGTCGGTGAAGCCGGTCTGGAAGGCGAAGACCCGGTCGAAGGCGTTGCCGTGGGCCGACTTGCCCTTGAAGGAGCTGCCCGGGTCGTCGCGCACGAAGAAGGTGGTGGCCAACACCTTGTTCAGGCCGTCGCCGGTGGACATCTGGAAATGCTTTGCCTTGCCCTCGGCGACGGAGCGCATGAAGGAACCGGCATAACAATCCGCTTGTTGCTCAAGGACAATGCTGGGCGTCGCGTTGTTCACGCCGGACAACGGGCCCAGCTGGGTCTGGATCGCGTGGCCCATCTCGTGGGCCAGCACCATCGTCACCGCCAGCGGGCCGAAGTTCTGCACCAGCGTCGGCAGCAGTTCGCCGCGATCCCAGGACACGCTGTTGTCCAGGTTGCAGTAGAAGGCGTTGACCACGCCCGCCGTGTTCTCCCGGCCCGCGCAGACCCGCACGTTGGCGCCGTCGGAGTCGTAGGAGGTGAGCGTGGCGGCCGGCTGGAACTGGCGCCCGAACACCTTGGGCAGCTGGTCGGTCCAGTAGTCGTCCACGTCGGAGATGGTGTTGACCGCCAACCGGTCCATCTCACCGTGGTCGGTGTTGACCACCGGCAGCGTCGCGTCCGGCACGCCCGGGCGCGGGCCCGACTGGCCGGTGTTGACCGGCATTCCGCCGGCCGAGCCGGGATCCAGCTGCCCCAGCGGGGACGCCGTGCCGGCCACCTTCGCCGAGCAGTTGCTCAGCAGCGCGATCGCGGCCACCAAAGCGAAAACCGTCGACCCGAGACGTCGACCTGCCGTGCTCATTCCCGTGTTTCCCCTTGCCGCCTTTTGCTTCGCCGCGAGCACCCTACTGGCGTAGTGGCCCGTCTGTCCGGCGGTTGGCGACGCGTTTCAGCCGTGATCGGAACGTGAAAATATCTCACTCTGGGGGGTGAATTCTGCTCCAGCGGGCACCGATCGCTTGTGCTGGCCACTGTAGCGCGTGAGTCTCGTCACGAAGTTACCGACGGGTACTTCGCCTGTTGGAAGGGAGAAAGCCATGCGCGAAGCCGACGACGTCGAGTTCGGCGACGAGGTCGAACCCGCGGTCGAGCCCGTCCGGGGCCGCACCCGGTGGCTGCGCTTCGCCGGCACGTTCGCGGTGGGCGGCGTGCTGGCCGGTGGCCTGCTCGTCGGTGTGTCCCAGGGCGCGTTCGCCGCGTCGTTCGCGGTGTCCGGCAGCAGCTTCGAGGTGACCTCGAGCCACCTCGACGGCACCGGATTCGTCCAGTTCGGCGGGGTCGCGGCCAGCCCGAACGCGCTGCACCCGGTGGCGGAGAACGCCTTCAAGAGCGCCGATCTGGACAACTTCTGCCAGTCGGTGTTCATGCCGAACATGCCCATCCTCGGCGACCTCACGCTGCGGATCACGGCCGACGGCGGCAAGGGCATGCACGCCGAGAACATGCTCGTCGACGTCGCGCAGGTGGACGGCGACTTCACGCTGACCAACCCCGAGATCGGCGTGGACGCCAGCCAGGTCAGCGGCGGTCCGATCGGCGTGCAGGGCCGGCCGGGCGACTTCGGCATGCAGGCCAGCCACATCACGATCGACAACCTGAAGCAGGTTGCCTGGGGCACCTCGGCGCAGACCATCGCCTTCAAGGGCATGAGCCTGCGTATCGCCTCCGGCAACAACCAGTGCATCAAGTAGTTCGATCACCTGCGACTGCGGCAGCACTGTCCCCCGGGTGCTGCCGCAGTCGTGCTTGGAAGGGAGTTCGCACGTGGCCGGTTCCGTAGTCGGCAGGGCGTGGCGCGCGTTCGGCCGATGGCGGCGCAGCCGTCCGTTCTGGGCAGGCCTGTTCCTGCTGCTGTCCGGACTGATCATCATCTTCCCGCCGTTCGCCTCGTTCCAGCTCGGCGCCATGGCGCTGTCCATCCAGACCGTCGGCGGCCTGTCCGGCGCGTTGATCGGCACCCTGCTGGTGGTCTGCGCGCTGAGCATGTGGCTGCGCCCGCAGTTCCGGCTGGCCGCCGGCATCGCGGCGCTGATCCTGGCGCTGGTCGCCCTGGTCACCACCAATCTCGGCGGCTTCATCGCTGGCACGCTGCTCGGCATGATCGGCTCCGCCCTGGCGATGGCGTGGACCCCCAAGGTCCGCAAGCGCAAGGCCGCCAAGGCCGTGCCGCCCGCCGCCGTCGCCCTCGTGCTGCTCGCCGCCCTGACCGTGCACGGCGTCGGCGCGCCCACCCCTGCCCTCGCCGACCCGTCGCCGGCCACGACCTCGGTGACCACGCCGTCCGCCCCGGCCACCAGCACCACGACCACCGTCGCGCCCACCTCGACCACGTCGCCGTCGTCGTCGAGCAGCGCGACGGCCACCAGCACCACCACCGGCTCCACCTCGGCGACGACCAGCACCACCACCGTCACCCCGTCCCCGCCCGCCCTGCCGGCGGGGACGCGGGTGTGGACGCTGGCATCGCCCTCCATCAAGATGGCCGGCCTCAAGTACCTCGGCGTCGTCAGCACGACCGTCGGCGCCAAGACCATCAAGGTCCTCAAGTTCACCGCCACCGAGGTGGACATCAAGAACCTCGTGCAGACCGCCGACAACGGCGGCGGCCACAAGATCGTCACCACCGCCGCCCCCGGCAGCACCTCCACCCTCACCACCTCCGGCGGCGGCGTGGTCACCATGCTCACCGCCGAGATCAAGGGCACCGCCGTCGTCAACCTCGGCCCGATCCCGATCCGGCTGCCCATCGACTACACCGCCACCAGCCCGCCGCTGATCACGCCGTCCGAGGTCACCTTCGAGAACGTCACCGTGACCAACGTCGACCAGTCCGGCGGCGTCCTCACCATCCCCGGCGCCAAGATCGTGGCGACCTGAGCGGGGTTTCTGTTGGCGTGTAGCGGGTTGTGCCAACCGGCTGGCTGAGCCAAAGGCTTTCCCCCGGCGGCACGCGAGCATCGCTCAGCCTGTTTGGCCCATCAGGTCACAGCTCGTCGAGATCGAGCACCGGCATCGGAGTCGCACCTGGAGCCCAGGTGGCGAGAAATCCCTCCTGTGCCGTGACATCGACCAACTCGACTCGCGCGCCGATGCTGTCCAGGCGGTGGTAGGTGAACGAACGGCCGTAGGGGCACGAGTCGAACTCGACCGGCGCGCCCCGGGTCGCCAGGAGCTGCTTGTCCCGCGTGACGTCCCCGGACCAGTAGCCGATGTGGTCGAAGCGCGAACCCTCGGCCGCGTCCCACGGACTGCCGGCATCGCCCTGGATCACCTCGAAGAACGGCGGTCCTTCGACGGAGAACACGATGCTGTAGTTCCAGTCCCCGAGCGTGCCGGACCGGACCGGACTCCAGGTCACGCCCAGCGTGCGCGTGAGATCCGCGGTCGCCCGCTCGATGTCCCGCACGACGAAGCAGAGGTGGTAGTAGCGGTTCACTGCCTCTGTCTACCAACTCCGTCGACGTGGACGGCCTGAAACTGTCAGACCGCGGTGGCATGCTGGCCTTCGACGAGGAGGAGCGGGCATGGACGTGGTGGTGGAGTGGGTGGACGTGCGCGACGGGCTGCCGGGGGACGGCATGCCGGTGGCGGGGGCGACGTCGGGGACCTACCCGCCCGAGGACGGAACCGGGCCTGGCGAGGACTTCTGGATCGTGCTGCCGATGCGTTTCGCCAGGCACTACGTCAGCGAGGACGGGACGGAGCACCGCGACTGCTTCGTGGACTCGGACGGCGTCGTCCGGCTGCCCTACGGCCGTCCCAGTGACGAGCAGGTCACCCACTGGGCGGCATTGCCGTCCCTGCCGGGGATGGGCGTGCGCCTCGTGTTGGGTGAGGACGCGCGGAAGGCTTGGGGCAAGGCAACTTCGCGGGAGTGACGGTGGTGTATCGGGAATGGGCAACGGGTCTGGCCGGGGCGGTGGCGTGGAGTCGGGTGGTGGACGAGCCGCAGACGCACCGCATCCTGCCCGACGGCTGCCTGGACCTGATCTGGTCCGACGGCCACCTGCTGGTCGCCGGACCCGACACCGTCGCGCAGGAGATGACCAGCCCGGCCGGCCGGGTCTACGCGGGGCTGAGGTTCATGCCGGGCACCGGGCCGTCGGTGTTCGGCGTGCCGGCCCACGAGCTGCGGGACAGCCGGGTCCGGCTGGACCACATCTGGCCGCAGCGTTTGGTTGACGGCCTGACGGCCCGGGTTTCCGGGGCGTCCGACCGTACGGCGGCGCTGCTCGACATCGCCCGGCCGCGTATCGAGGTCGACCCGATCACCGCCGCGGTGGTCGCCGGACTCCGCGCCGGGCGCGCGATTTCCGTTGTGGCGCATGAGGTCGGCCTCAGCGAGCGGCAGCTGCTGCGAAGGAGCCTGGCCGCCTTCGGCTACGGACCCAAGACGCTGGCCCGGGTGCTGCGGATGGAACACGCGCTGGCGCTGGCCACCGGCGGCATGCCGCCCGCCGAGGTGGCCGCCAACGCCGGCTACGCCGACCAGGCCCACTTGTCACGAGAGGTGAAGGCGCTGGCCGGCGTGTCCCTCACGCGGATGCGAGCGTCCTGACACAGCACCAGCCGGTGGCCGACAGCTACCCGACATGGAGACAACCATGGCCGACTCGGCCGATCCGTTCGACTTCGGCCCGTCAGACTTCGGCATCCGAATCGCGTCCGACGAGGTGCTCACCCGACGGGACGAACTCGCGGACCGCGTCTGTGCCGAGCTGAGGCGGGCCGGGTTGCCGGCGCGGCGACATTCCGCTGATGACGAGCAGGTCGCCGGTGCCGAGGTTGCCGTGGACCGGGCGGAGGAGACGGACGGCGGCGGCGTGTTCGTGCAATGGTGCCCCGATCAAAGCCTGGTCAGGGCCGCGTTGGGACTGCCGGTGGGGGACGTGGACGAGCAGGCCCTCAACGCCGCGGCGATGACCCTGCCGCATCGGGCGAACGATCCCAGCCTGATCCACTCCGGTGCGGTGAAGCGACACATGCAGGCGGCGATCATCGGAATCCTGTGCTCGGCGGGACTGCGCGCCTACGACCCGGAGAACGAGTACGGCCCCTACTTGGTCCAGGTCGACGTGCGGTGACGGCCGGGGCAGCCCGACGGAGTCGGTGCTGGGTGATGGCCGGCCGGCACTTGCGCCAGTGATTTAGCTAAGCCTAACCTAACCGGCTTGTGACCCTTCTTGTGATGGCGGCGGCCCCGGCCGAGGCGGCGATGCCGGCCTGGTGGCGGGTGGTCAGCGAGGTGGCGTACTTCGCCGCGCTGGCGGCGGTGATCGGCGGGGCGCTGGTGTACCTGGCGGTGGTTCGCCCGGTGCTGAGGTCCGATGTGGATGTCGCTGACCGAGGGGCGGCGCACCGGGCGACGGTGCGATTACTGGCCTGGTGCGGACCGTTGCTGCTGGTGGCGGCCTACCTCCAGCTGGCGGGCCGGGTGGCCCGAGGCGTCAAGGGGGTGACGTTCGGCGAGGCGTTGGCCCCGAGCCGGATCTGGTCGTTCCTCACCGTGCCGGGCCCACACGGGGCCTGGGTGTCGTCGGGGACGCTCACCCTGATCCAGAACATCTGCTACGCGCTGGCGGCGATCGCGCTGCTCACGTTGTTCGTCTGGGATCGGCCGACCCTGGTCACGGCCACGGTGCTCCCGCTGGCGGTGCTCGGGACGGTGGTGCTGGCGCTGCCGACGACCTGGGCGGGGCAGACCGTCGACACGCAGCTGAACAGCTGGCTCACGCAGGTCCACATCCTCGGCGCCTGCGCCTGGCTCGGCGGCCTGTTCGGGCTGGCGGTGGTGGGTCGCGCCCGAGGGTTCGGCGAGCGGGCCGGGCTGTGCTGGGCGCGGATGTGGCAGCGGTTCAGTTCGGTGGCCCTGGTCTCGGTCGGCGCGGTGGTGGCCTCCGGCGTCTGGCTCGCCTGGCGGCACGTGGGCACGGTCGGCCAGCTGTTCACCACCACCTATGGCCGGTTCCTGCTGGTGAAGCTGATCATCGTGGCCGCCATGGTCGCGGCCGGCGCCTACAACCAGCTCGCGCTCACGCCGCGTATCGCCCGGGCCCATGCCGAGGGGGATCTCGGCCGGGGCTTTGCCTTGACACTGCGGCATTTCCCGACGGTCGTGGCCGTGGAGACGGTGTTGGGCCTGGCCGTGCTGACCATCGTGCCGTTCCTGACGGGCTCGGCCCGCACCCAGGCCGGCGGCCCGCCCGCGCCGGCGGTGGACGGCGGCGTCCTCGCCCTCGGCGCGTTGCTGGTGGTGACGCTCGTGGCTTCGCTCTACGCCAGCTACCGAGTGTCCACCCTGCTCACGAGGCGGGCGCAGACCACCTGACCTCAACCCTCCAACGGGCAGAACAGGTCCACGCCGGTGCCGTCGGGGTCGTGGAGGACGGCGTAGCGCTGGCCCCAGAAGGCGTCCCACGGCTCCTTGTGACCGAAGTCGGCCAGCTCGCGGTAGAGGCGGTCGACGTCGGACGGGGTGGGGCAGCGGAAGGCGAGGCCGGCCCGGGGAGAGCCGGTGGGCGGGGCCCAGGTGGGGTCGAAGGAGCGCACGGTGTCGACGGTGTCCCACATGATCTGCAGGCCGCCGGGAAGCGAAGCGGCGACGTGGGGCTCGGAGTCGGCGGAGGCGGGGATGTCCAGACCGAGCCGGCGGTAGAAGGCGAGGGTCTTGGCCATGTCGTCGACGACCAGACCGATGACGGCGAACTGAGGTGTCATGCCGAGGACGTTAGGCAACAGCAACGGGACCGGTCTTGATGAAAACGGACACGGAAGTCAGACGCCGCAGGCCTTGGTGCCGGTGGTGAAGCCGGAGCGGAAGGCCAGGACGCGGTCGAAGCCGATGGGGATGCCGGTGCCGGCGGTGCCGCGGGAGCCGTAGTCGTACGACAGGAGCACGCCGACGGCCTTGTCGAGGTCGCCGGGGGAGAGCTGGAGACCGGGCCGCCGGCCGGTGAGGACCGACGAGGTGTAGGCGCCGGCGAGGCAGACGGCGGCCTTGCCGGCGGCGGGGGTGTCGACGGGCTGCCCGAGGGAGGACAGGGCGGCCAACGCGTAGCGGGTGGCGATGAGGGTGCCGGCGGCGTAGTCGCCGATGTTGGACACCAGGGTGGCCAGGGTGCCCTTGGTGGCCAGGAGCACGGTCTTGGTGGCCGGACAGTAGGCCACGGGCCCCTGATCCCCACCGGGGCAGGAGGCGGCGTTGTCGGTTTGGGTGAGCTTGGGCTGGGACCACTTGGGACCGAAGAGCTGGCCGAAGTAGGTGTTGAGGTCGGGGACGAGGGAGTTGACGAGTTCGGGCAGCGGGAGGTTGCCGCCGCGCTGCTTGTCGCCGAGGTTGCTGAAGGCCCGCTGGGTGAACTGCCGGTTGTCGACGGTCATGCCGGCGCACAGCTTGGGCCCCTGCTGGTAGCCGTCCTGGAAGGCGGACACGCGGTCGAAGGCGTCGCCGTGCGCGCCCTCGTCGTCGGCGCCGGTGCCGACGGGGTCGCGGAAGGTGGCCAGCGCGGCGATGGCCTTGTCCAGTTGCTTGGCGTTGATCCGCAGGTCCGGGGCCTTGCCGTCGACGACGGACCGGACGAAGGCGCCGGAGTAGCAGTCGGCCATGGTCTCGATGAGGATCGTCGGATACCGGTCGGGATCGGCCCGTTCCATGTCGGGGGTGGGCGCGGTCCGGTTCTGCACGGCATGGCCCATCTCGTGGGCCAGCACGACAACCACGGCGGCGTCGCCGAACTGGTCGCGCAGCACGGGCAGCAGCGCGGACCGGTCCCAGGCCACGGAATCCTTGGCGGGACAGTAGAAGGCGTTGCCCTCGATGTCGGACGCGTTGTCGGCGCACGGCGGGGCCTTGCCCTTGTCGGAGGTGGTGTCGACGGAGTAGACGCCGCCGGTGACGTCCCGCCACTGCTTGGTGAACACAGCGGGGAAGTTCTGTTTCCAGAACGCCTGCACGTCGGTGATGGTGGAGGCGGCGATCCGGTCGGTGGTGCCGTTGTCGGTGCCCTGCACGAAGGTCGGGGCCACGCCGTCGCCGACGAGCACGGGGTCGGCGGTCTCGGGTTCGGCGACGCCGGCCACGCTGGTGCAGCCGGCCACCGCGAGCACGGCCAGCAGGGCGGCGAGCACGCCGCCGGACCGCCGAACAGATCCACGCACTCGCCCAGTCTGCCCGACGACGCCGAGTACTGTTGTCCAACAAGGGGGGTCATGATGGACATGAAGACTCGCGGCGACGGTCCCTTGCTGCTGCTGATGCACGGGGGCGGCGGCAACGGGGACAGCTACGACGCGGTGTTGGACATCCTCGCCGAGCAGTACACAGTGGTCACATACACGCAGCGCGAAGGCGGGCCCGCCGAGCGCGCGGACGAGGCGGCCCAGGTGCTGGCCGATCTCGGCGCGAAGAAGGCGGCGGTCTTCGCCAGCAGCGCCGGCGCGCTGGCGGCCCTCGACCTGGTGGCGCGGCATCCGGAGCGGGTCGGCCTGCTCATCGCCCACGAGCCGCCGATGGTCTCGCTGCTGCCCGACGCGGACGAGCTGCTCCAGCAGTTCGACGATCTGGTCGGCCAGCCCGACTCCGGCGTCCGGTTCATGCGGCTGACCGGCGTGCTCGGCCCGGTGCCCGAGGCGATGCTGGTGGCCGCCGGCGGGCAGTTCCAGGTGGACACCAAGATGGGCACCTACCTCGGCTGGCGGCCCGACCTCTCCGCGATCCGGGACGGCGAGGTCAAGGTGGTGATGGCGGCGGGCAAGCAGGTCGTGGGCACGATCCCGTTCCGCACCGCCGAGGCCGTCGCCGACGTGATCAAGGCGCCGATGGTGATCTTTCCCGGCAACCACTTCGGTTACGTCCCGCTGCCGGGTGTCAACGACGAGGCGGCGTTCGCGAGGACCCTGCTCGACCTGCTGCGGTCGCAGAGCCCCTGGTAACTCAGCTGTCCAGGTAGCGCAGCACGGCCAGCACGCGGCGGTGCTCGGTGCTGGTCTTGGGCAGCCCGAGCTTGTGGAAGATGCTGGCCACGTACTTCTCCACCGCGCCCTCGGTGATCACCAGCCCCTCGGCGATGCCGGAGTTGGACCGCCCCTCGGCCATCAGGCTGAAGGCCTCCCGCTCCCGGGGCGTCAGGGCGGCCAGGGGGTCCTGCCGCCGGCTGCGGGCCAGGATCTGCGACACCACCTCGGGGTCGAACACGGTGCCGCCGGCTCCCACCCGGTCCAGCGCCGACAGGAACTCCTCCACGTCGGCGACCCGGTCCTTGAGCAGGTAGCCGACGCCGTTGAGCTCGCCGGTGATCAGGTCGGAGGCATAGCGCTCCTCGACGTACTGGGACAGCACCAGCACCCCGGTGGCCGGCCACTGCTGGCGGATCACCAGGGCGGCCCGCAGCCCCTCGTCGCTGTGCGTGGGCGGCATCCGCACGTCGACCACGGCCACGTCGGGCCGGTTCTCGGCGACGGTCCGCAGCAGCTTCTCGCCGTCGTCCACGGCGTCCACGACCTCGTGGCCGTTCTCGGCCAGCAGCAGGGTCAGGCCGTGCCGCAGCAGCACGGCGTCCTCGGCAATCACGATTCGCACGGCAGCTCCAGGCTCACTGTCGTCGGCCCACCGGCCGGGCTGGTCACGGTCAGGGTGCCGTCCACACCGGCGGCCCGGTCGGCCAGGCCGGTCAGCCCGGAGCCGCCGGCCAGGACGGCCCCGCCGACGCCGTCGTCGCCGACCTCCACCCGCAGCAGCGCCCCGGCCCGCCGCACGACCACCCAGGCCCGGGAGGCCCGCGCGTGCTTGACGATGTTGGTCAACGACTCGGCGATCATGAAGTAGGCGATGGACTCGGCGGTGCGGCCGGCCCGCCGCTCCATCTCGTAGTCGATGGACACCGGCACCTGGGAGCGGGCGGCCAGCGCGGACAGCGCCGCGTCCAGGCCGCGGTCGGCCAGCACCGGCGGGCTCAGCCCCCGGGTCAGCTCGCGCAGCTCGACGATCGCCTCCTTGGCGCCGCGGTGGGCCTCCTCCAGCAGCGCCCGGGTGGCCTCGGGGTCGGTGTCGTACTTGCGCTTGGCCCGGCCCAACAGCATCGCCAGCGCCACCAGCTGCTGCTGCGCGCCGTCGTGCAGGTCCCGCTCGATGCGCCGGCGCTCGGTCTCGGCCGCGGCCATGGCGTCCTCACGGCGCTGCTCCACCTCGTACACCCGGGCCGCGAGCTGGTCGGCCGACAACTGGCCCAGGTACCGGCGGGCCAGCGCGGTGTGCCAGCTGAACATCCAGCGCACCAGGTACGGCACGATCGGCACCAGCAGGGCCAGCAGCATCACCGGCGCGCTGTCCCACGCGCGACCGGAGTTCATACCCGGCCTGGTCAGCGAGGCCACCGTGAAGCCGATGAAGAAGTACCCGGCGACGATCACCACCGTCAGCGGGAACACCCAGGCGAACGCGGTCAGCGCGCCGGCGAACAGCGCCACCGGGAGCCGCACCACCTGGTAGGCCATCAGCCGCCAGAGCAGCAGGTTGCGGGCCAGCTTGGCGAACAGCGGCAGCAGCGGCCCGCGCGGCGGCGGCAGCTGGAGCGACAGCGGGATGTCGATGCCGTGCACCGAGCGGTACCAACTGATCTCCAGCCGCGCGCAGCCCTCCAGCGCGTACGCGGTGCCCATGAAACCCAGCACCCCGGCCGGCACGATCATCAGCAGCAGCACGATCACCAGCCAGCCGGCGGCCGGGGTGTCGAAGCCGACCGAGCCGAGCACGTGGCCGAGCGCGATCAGCGCCGGGATCGGGGCCAGCGTCACGGTCACGCCGAGCACCAGCACGATCATGTTGGCCGCGGCCCAGTAGACGCCGCCGAGCAGGTGCAGGGTGGCCCGCCACGTCCGAGCTTCGCCCAGCGGGCGCAGCAGCAGCGCGTGCAGGCTCCCCATCACGTGACCGAGCGTACGGACCGGCGGCCGCGCCGGGTAACCGGTTAACCCCCGTAACTAGGCGTCGAACAGGGCGCTGACCGACTCTCCGTTGTGGATTCGCCGGATCGCCTCGGCCATCGCCGGCGCGATGGACAGCACGGTCAGCTTGGGGGTGCGCTTCTGCGGCGGGATCGGCACGGTGTCGGTGCAGACGATCTCCTTCACGCCGGGCAGGTCGCCGATGCGCTTGATCGCGCCGTCGGCGAACAGGCCGTGCGTGCAGGCCACCCGGATCGAGGCCACGCCCAGCTCGTGCAGCCGCTCGACCAGCTCGACCACGGTGCTGCCGCGGGCGATCTCGTCGTCCAGCACGATCACGTCCTTGCCGGCCACCTCGCCGATGATCGAGCTGATGCTGACCCGGTCGTCGGAGAAGCGCTGCTTGGCCCCGGCGGCCACGCCCACGCCCAACAGCCGGGCGAACGCGGCCGCCGGCTTGGCGTTGCCCAGGTCGGGGGAGACCACCACGGCGTTGGCCAGGTCGTAGCCGCGGAAGTGGGCGGCCAGCTCCCGCAGCGCGTGCAGGTGGTCCACCGGGACGCTGAAGAAGCCGTGGACCTGCGGCGAGTGCAGGGTCATGGTCAGCACCCGGCTGGCCCCGGCGGTCACCAGCAGGTCGGCCACCAGCCGGCCGCCGATCGAGACGCGGGGCATGTCCTTCTTGTCACTGCGCGCGTACGCGTAGTGCGTCATCACCACCGTGGTGCGGGCGGCCGAGGCGCCGCGCGCGGCGTCCAGCATCAGCAGGAGCTCGACCAGGTTCTCCTGGGTCGGGGGCACCAGTGGCTGGATCAGGAACACGTCCCGCTCCCGGCAGTTGGCCTGGAGCTGAACCTCGACGCAGTCGTTGGCGAACCGTTCGACCCGCACCGGGCGTAGTGGAACACCGAGGTGCGCGCAGATGTCGGACGCGAGTTCGGGATGGGCGCTGCCGCTGAAGACCGCGATCTCATGCACGTGAACGGATGGTACCGGGAGATGAACCGTTCGACGGTTTCGTCGGTAGTACTCCTGCGAACGTGGTTCAGACCATAACGACGACAGGAGACGCCGCAATGTCCTGGATTGCCGATATGAGTCCCAGTCGCAAACGTGCCATGATCCTCGGCACGGCTGCGGTGCTGGGCGTCGCCGTCGTGCTGGGAGGTGGATTCGCGATCATCTCGGGCACCAGCCACGCGGCGACCGAGAACTGTCAGGGCCTCGACCAGGCTTTGCAGAACAACCTGAACTTCATCGCGCAGCAGAAGGCCAACCCCACCGCGGTGTCCGCGGCCAACATCGCCAACCGCCAGGCCGTGGTCGACCAGATCCAGCAGCGCCGGCAGGCGGCCGGCTGCACCAACAACGTCACCGCCTCGGCCGACGCGAGCAAGAAGGGCAGCGGCGAGAACTGCAACGGGTTGCAGACCGCGCTGCAGAACAACCTGAACTTCATCGCGCAGCAGAAGGCGCACCCTGACGCCCAGTCCGCCGCGCGCATCAAGAACCGTGAGGCCGTGGTGGCCCAGATCGAGCAGCGGCTCAAGGCAGCCGGCTGCGATCAGAACGGAAACGGTTCCGGCAACGGCTGTCCGACGGCCACCGACACGAACACGCCCCCGGCGACCACGACCGACAACGGTATGGGCAACGGCATGGGCAACGGCGGCATGAACAACGGCGGCAACAACGGTATGGGCAACGGCAACGGTATGGGTAACGGTGGCATGGGCACCGACACCACCACCGCCCCGCCGACCACCACCACCGACAACGGCATGGGCAACGGGAACATGGGCGGTTACAACGGTGGCGGCATGGGCACCGACACCACCGCGCCCCCGGCGACCACGACCGACAACGGTATGGGCAACGGCATGGGCAATGGCGGCATGAACAACGGCGGCAACAACGGCTGCGGCAACGGCAACGGCGGCACCGACACCGCCGCCCCGACCGACACCACGACCGCCAACCCGACCGACACCAACACCGGCTCCGGCACGGCCACCGGCACCGCGGCCAACCAGGTGTGCAAGGGCTCCACGGTGACCACGTCCGGCCAGCCCGGCGTCTCCGCGTCCAGCAACCAGTTCCCCAAGGGCACCATGCTCAAGGTGACCAACCTGGACAACAACCAGTCCATCACCGTCCCGGTGACGTCCACCTCCGGCAGCTGCGTGCTGCTCGACAACGACGCCTTCAACAAGGTCCACGAGCAGGGCAAGTTCCTGATCCGCCACGCGCTGATCCAGAAGGTCGGCTGACCCGTTCCCGTTCACCCGAAACGGCCCGAAACCTGGTCCCAGGAGCCAGGTCTCGGGCCGTTTGTGTGTCTCCAAGACCACCAAACCCCACCGGTCCGGGTCTTCAACCGCCACAAACCCAGCTCCCGGCTACTGGGTTTGTGGCGGTTGAAGACCTCTACGACCTGGGTTTGTGGGTCTTGGAGACACCCAGACTGTCAGGCCTCGGGGGCCAGCCAGATCACGCCGGCCGGCGGCAGCTGCACCACCGCTGAGGCCGGGCGGCCGTGCCAGGGCTTGGCCCCGGCGACGATCTCGCCCTGGTTGCCCCAGCCGGAGCCGCCGTACGCCTCCGCGTCGGTGTTGACGACCTCGCGCCAGTGGCCGGTGGACGGCAGGCCGATCCGGTAGTCCTGGTGCGGCGAGCCGGAGAAGTTGGCCACACAGGCCAGCATCGAGCCGTCCTCGCCCTGACGCAGGAAGGACAGCACGTTGCCGGCCGAGTCGTTGGCGTCGATCCAGGAGAAGCCGTCCGGCGAAGTGTCCAATGTGTACAGTGCCGGCGACTCCCGGTAGGCCGCGTTGAGATCGCCGACCAGCCGCTTGACCCCGGCGTGCAGCGGCTCGTCCAGCAGCGGCCAGTCCAGCGACCGCTTCTCCGACCACTCGTCGATCTGCCCGAACTCGCCGCCCATGAACAGCAGCTGCTTGCCCGGGTGGGCCCACATGAAGGCCAGCAGCGAACGCAGCCCGGCCGCCTTGTTCCAGTTGTCGCCGGGCATCCGGCCCCACAGCGAGCCCTTGCCGTGCACCACCTCGTCGTGCGACAGCGGCAGCACGAAGTTCTCGCTCCACGCGTACATCAGCGAGAAGGTCATCTCGTTGTGGTGGTACGAGCGGTGCACCGGATCGTGCGACAGGTACCGGAGCGTGTCGTGCATCCAGCCCATGTTCCACTTGAAGCCGAAACCCAGCCCGCCCAGATGGGTCGGCCGGGTGACGCCGGGCCATGCGGTGGACTCCTCGGCGATCATCATGATGCCGGGGTGCCGCCGGTACACGGTGGCGTTGAGCTCCTGCAGGAACTGCACGGCGTCCAGGTTCTCCCGGCCGCCGTGCACATTGGGCAACCACTGCCCCTCGGGCCGCGAGTAGTCCAGGTACAGCATCGAGGCCACGGCGTCGACCCGCAGCCCGTCGACGTGGAACTCCTCGATCCAGTACAGGGCGTTGGCCACCAGGAAGTTGCGGACCTCGTTGCGCCCGAAGTCGAACACGTAGGTGCCCCAGTCGGGCTGCTCGCCCCGGCGCGGGTCGGCGTGCTCGTACAGCGGGCTGCCGTCGAACCGGGCCAGCGCCCACTCGTCGCGCGGGAAGTGCGCCGGCACCCAGTCCACGATCACGCCGATGCCCCGCTGGTGCAGGTGGTCCACGAAGTGCCGGAACTCGTCGGGGGTGCCGAAGCGCGGCGTCGGGGCGTAGTACGAGGTGACCTGGTAGCCCCACGACCCGGCGAACGGGTGCCCGGCCACCGGCAGCAGCTCGACGTGGGTGAAGCCGGTCTCCACCACGTAGTCGGCCAGCTGCTCGGCCAGCTCCCGGTAGTTCAGGCCCTGCCGCCACGAGCCGATGTGCACCTCGTAGGCGCTGATCGGGCGCTTGGACCAGTCGCTGGCCTCACGCTCGGCCAGCCAGCCCTCGTCGGACCACTCGTAGGAGGACTCGTACACCACGGACGCGGTGGCCGGCGGGACCTCGGTGGCGAAGGCCATCGGGTCGGCCTTCTCGTGCCACGCCCCGTCCTTGCCCAGCAGCCGGAACTTGTACTTGGTGCCCCGCGGCACCTCCGGCAGGAACAGCTCCCACACGCCGGACCCGCCCAGCGAGCGCATCGGCGTGCCGCGGCCGTCCCAGCCGTCGAAGTCGCCGCACACCCGCACGCCCTGCGCGGTCGGGGCCCACACCGCGAACGACGTGCCGTCCACCGGCCCGCCGGGGGTGTCGTAGCGGTGCGGATGCGCGCCCAGCACCTCCCACAGCCGCTCGTGCCGGCCCTCGCCGATCAGGTGCAGGTCCAGCTCGCCGACGGTGGGTAGCCAGCGGTACGGGTCGTCGGCCAGCACGACGTTGCCGTCGCCGTAGTCGACCTCGTACCGGTAGTCGCTCGGCGGCTCCGGCACCAGACCGGCGAACAGGCCACCCTCGACCGGGTCCAGCTCGAACCGCTTGTCGCCGACGAGCACCGACACCGAGCGGGCGCCGATGCGCAGCGCCCGCATCACGGTGCCGCCGGGGTGCGGGTGCGCCCCCAGGATGGAGTGCGGATCGTGGTGCGCACCCCCGAGCAGCCGGTCCACCTCGTCCTTGGCCGGTGCGATGCTCGTCACGACTGTCAGTCCTCTCCGGCGGTGATCCTCGCGATGGACGCCAGCGGCACGGTCAGCCAGTCCGGCCGGTTCCCGTGCTCGTAGGCGACCTCGTACACGGCTTTGTCCAGTTCCAGCGCGCGTAGCAGCGGCCCCTGCGCGCGGGGGTCGTCGCCGACCTCCGCGTAACCATCGCAGAACGCCTCGCGGTTGCGTGCGGTCCACTCCCGGGCCCGCACCTCCAGCTGGTGGTCGGCCGACTGGTCAATTCCCTTCTGGCCGACCAACAGCTGCTGCGCGGCGTAGTCGAACGACCGCAGCATGCCGGCCACGTCCCGCAGCGGCGAGCGCAGGGCGTTGCGCTCGGCCAGCGGCGCCGCCGGCTCGCCCTCGAAGTCGATCAGCTTCCAGCCGGTCGCGGTCCGCAGCACCTGGCCCAGGTGCAGGTCGCCGTGGATGAACTGCACGTCGACCAGCGACCGCCCGCTACGCGCCTGCTCGAACACGGCTCGTAAGGCCGACTCGTACGGCGCCAGCTCCGGCACCTCGGCCAGCACGGCGTCCAGCCGGCGGTGCATGGCCTGCACGGCCTCGTACAGCCGCTCCGGCCCCTCCTGCCCGCTGCCCAGGGCCTTGCGCAGGTCGGCGTGCACCTCGGCCACCGACTGCCCGAGCCGGAACGCCTCGCCGGCGAAGTCCCCGCCGACCTCGGCCGCGTGCAGGTCGGCCTCGGCCATCAGGTCCCGCACCGAGGCGGTGGCCATCGCCCAGCCCTCGACCGCGCCCTGCAGGAACTCCTGCAGGATGCCCAGCACCACGAACTCGTCGGTGATCGCGCCCAGCGGCCGGGCGATGTGCCTGGAGCCGACCGCCTGCAACGCGCGGTGCAGCTGGAGATCCGGGTTCGGGCCGGCCACCACGCGGCGGAACAGCTTGAGGATGTAGTCGCCGCCGTAGACCACCGAGGTGTTGGACTGCTCGGCGCTGACCGGCTTGGCCCGCTGGTTGGGCACGACCACGGCGCCGGGCTCGGGCGCGAAGTGGATGCCGTCGGTCCAGGTGTCCTGGGCGATCAGCGTCAACAGGTGGCCCATCAGCTCGGTGTCGTACACCGCCTCGTAGTAGACGTGCCCGTCCACCTCGCCGATCCTGGCGTGCCCGAGGTGCTCGGGCAACTCCCGGCGGCGGCCGACCAGCAGCTGGTACTCCCCGTCAGGAGTGCTCAGCACGGCGTGCACCAGCTTCGGGTCCCCGTCCAGCAGCGTGACGGCGTCCCGGGTGGAGATCTCGGACAGATCCCGGTTCTTGCCGCCGAACCAGCGCTGCCGCGGCAGCCACTCCAGCAGGGCGTCGGCCAGTGGGCTCAGTTCGGTCACGGTGCCTCCCCGCCCTCGGTCTCCGGCACCAGTTGGAACCAGTAGAAGCCATGCCCCGGCAGCGTCAGCAGGTACGGCAGCTCGCCGATGGCCGGGAACCGCACCCCGCCGGTCAGCTCCAGCGGCACCAGCCCGCGGTATTCCGACAGGTCGAGCTCCACCGGCTGCGGGAACCGGGACAGGTTGTTCACGCACAGCAGCACGTCGTCGTTCCAGCGCCGCAGATAGGACAGCATCGACGGGTTGGACGAACCCAGCTCGGTGAACGTGCCAAAGCCGAAGCCCTTGTGCGCGGAGCGGACTTCGAGCATGCGGCGGGTCCAGTTCAGCAGCGAGGAGGTGTTGTTGATCTGCGCCTCGACGTTGATGCCCTGGTAGCCGTAGGTGGCGTCGGCGATCACCGGCAGGTAGATCCGGTTGGGGTCGCAGCGGGAGAAGCCGGCGTTGCGGTCCGGGGTCCACTGCATCGGGGTGCGCACCGCGTCCCGGTCGCCCAGCCAGATGTTGTCGCCCATGCCGATCTCGTCGCCGTAGTACAGCACCGGCGAGCCCGGCAGCGACAGCAGCATCGCGGTGAACAGCTCCTGCTGGTTGCGGTCGTTGTCCAACAAGGGGGCCAGCCGGCGGCGGATGCCGATGTTGGCCTTCATCCGCGGGTCCTTGGCGTACTCCGCGTACATGTAGTCGCGTTCCTCGTCGGTGACCATCTCCAGCGTCAACTCGTCGTGGTTGCGCAGGAAGATGCCCCACTGGGCGCCGGAGGGGATCTCCGGGGTCTGGGCGAGGATCTCCGAGATCGGGAACCGGGACTCCCGGCGCACCGCCATGAACAGCCGCGGCATCAGCGGGAAGTGGAAGGCCATGTGGCACTCGTCGCCGCCGGCGTCCGGGTCGCCGAAGTACTCCACCACGTCGGCCGGCCACTGGTTGGCCTCGGCCAGCAGCACCCGCCCCGGGTACTCCACGTCCACCACCTTGCGGCAGCGGCGCAGGAACTCGTGCGTGCGCGGCAGGTTCTCGCAGTTGGTGCCCTCCTCCTCGAAGAGGTAGGGCACGGCGTCCAGCCGGAAGCCGTCGATGCCCAGGTCCAGCCAGAACCGCAGGACGTCGATCATCGCCTCCTGGACCTCGGGGTTCTCGTAGTTGAGGTCCGGCTGGTGGCTGAAGAAGCGGTGCCAGTAGAACTGGCCGCGCACCGGGTCGAAGGTCCAGTTGGACGTCTCGGTGTCCACGAAGATGATGCGCGCGTCGGCGTAGCGGGAGTCGTCGTCGCTCCACACGTAGAAGTCGCCGTAGGGGCCCTGCGGGTCGGTGCGGGAGGCCTGGAACCAGGCGTGCGCGTCCGAGGTGTGGTTGAGCACCAGATCGGTGATCACCCGGATGCCCCGCCGGTGGGCCTGGTCGAGCAGGTAGACGAAGTCGTCGACGGTGCCGAACTCGGGCAGCACCTGGCGGAAGTCGCTGATGTCGTACCCGCCGTCGCGCAGCGGGGAGGCGTAGAACGGGGGCAGCCACAGGCAGTCCACGCCCAGCCATTCCAGGTAGTCCAGCTTCTCGGCCAGACCGCGCAGGTCCCCGGTGCCGTCGCCGTTGGAGTCGGCGAAGGCGCGCACCAGCACCTCGTAGAAGACGGCGCTCTTGTACCACTCGGGTTCCTTGGGCGCCAGTCTGGCCGTGCCGAAGTCGTCGCTGCTCGGCTCAACGAGGTGGCCGTCCTCGGTGAACTCGTTCCCCAGGGTCTCGACAGTCCCGGGCTGGGGAGCGTCCGGCATCGTCGCCACCACCCCTCGTCCATGGTCGGCTAGCCCCGCCACGGGGGACTACCCCGGGCGGAGTCGCGTTATTCGTGCTGGTCGGCTACTTGCGATGAATACTGATGACGTGCGCGACGGCACGCCAGGGCTCGAGTCGGACGAAATTGGCCTGACCCCAGTCCCAGGTGTCGCCCGTGACCTCGTCGTGAGCGGAGATCCGCTCGTGCCAGTCCAAGCCCAGCTCGGGCAGATCCAACCAGAGCGTGCCCTGTTGGGCGTTGTTCGGGTCGAGAGTGACCACAACAAGAACGGTGTCCCCGGTGGCCGGGTCCGTCTTGCTGTAGGCGATCAGGGCGTCGTTGTCGACGTGGTGGAAATGCAGACCGCGCAACTGCCGCAACGCCGGATGCGCCTTGCGGACCTGGTTCAGCTTGGCCAGCCACGGCTCCAACGACCGGCCGTCCAACAGCGCCGTGTGATAGTCACGCGGCCGCAG
This sequence comes from Kutzneria sp. CA-103260, assembly GCF_018263855.1. Classification (GTDB taxonomy): domain Bacteria; phylum Actinomycetota; class Actinomycetes; order Mycobacteriales; family Pseudonocardiaceae; genus Kutzneria. Next base: position 10,122,407 of record NZ_CP073318.1, read on the forward strand.
CTGGTACTTCTCCGAGTCCAGATACTCCTCCGAGCCCTGCCGCACCGGCTCGTGCTCGTAGAGCTCGTAACCCGAGTACACGCCCCAGGTCGGCGACAGCGTCGCGGCCAGCGCGGCCCGGGTGGCGAACATCGACGGCCCGCCGTGCTGCAACGACTCGTGCAGGATGTCCGGGGTGTTCACGAACAGGTTGGGCCGGCCCTCGTCGGCGTGCGCCAGCCAGTCGACCATGAAGTCGATCAGCTCCTGCTTGCCGGTGCGCCACGTGAAGTAGGTGTAGGACTGGGTGAAGCCGAGCTTGGCCAGACCGTACTGCCGCGCCGGGCGGGTGAACGCCTCGGCCAGGAACAGCACGTCCGGATAGCGCCGCTTGACCTCCCAGATCAGCCAGTGCCAGAAGTCCGGCGGCTTGGTGTGCGGGTTGTCCACCCGGAAGATCCGCACCCCCAGCTCGATCCAGTGCGTGATCACCCGGTTGATCTCCGCGTACAGGCTGCGCGGCTCGTTGTCGAAGTTGAGCGGGTAGATGTCCTGGTACTTCTTGGGCGGGTTCTCCGCGTAGGCGATCGTGCCGTCCGGCAGCGTGGTGAACCACTCCGGGTGCTCGGCCACCCACGGGTGGTCCGGCGCGCACTGCAACGCGAAGTCCAGCGCCACCTCCAGACCCAGCTCGTCGGCCCGGTGCACGAAACCCTTGAAGTCGGCCAGCGTGCCCAGCTCCGGGGCCACCGCGTCGTGACCGCCGTCGACCGAGCCGATCGCCCACGGCGAGCCCACATCGTCCGGACCGGCGGTCAGGGTGTTGTTGGGGCCCTTGCGGTTCACCCGCCCGACCGGGTGGATCGGCGGCAGGTAGACCACGTCGAAGCCCATCTCCGCGACCCGGTCCAACTCGCGGGCGGCGGTGACGAACGTGCCGTGCACCGGCTTGCCGGTCTCGTCCCAGCCGCCGGTGGAACGGGGGAAGAACTCGTACCAGGAGCCGTACAGCGCCCGCGGCCGGTCCACCCAGATCTTGTTGACCTTGCCCCGGGTGAGCAGTTCTCGCACCGGGAACTCGCGCATGATCGTGTCGATCTCGGCGGCCAGCGCCGGGCCGACCCGGTCCGGCAGCGGCCGTTCACCGTCGCGCAACCCGGCGGCCACTCCGAGTAGCAAGTCCTTGTCGTTACGGCGATCCGGGCGCTTGCCCACCCGTTCGACCAGCCGCGCGCCGAGCTCCAGGTCGTTGGCCAGCTCGGCGGATCCCTGGCCGGCGGCCAGTTTCTTCTCCACCGCCGAGCGCCAGGTGGCCCACGGGTCGCTCCAGGCGTCGATCCGGAACGTCCACGCGCCCTCGGCGTCGGGCACCACGGTCGCGGCGAAGCGGTCCAGGCCGATGCCGTACTCGACCATTCGGGTCTGCCGGGCCACCTTGTCGTTGGGGCCCTTCCACGTCACCGTCGCGGCGACCGCGTCGTGGCCCTCCCGCCACACCGTCGCGCCGACCGGAATGTGTTCGCCCACAACGGCTTTCGCGGCATACCGGCCGCAACTGACCACCGGGGTGATGTCGTCGATGCCCAAACGTCCACTCATCGCCCACGCCCCTAGGTCGCCGCCACCCGTCCATAGTGTGCCTTGGTCGGCCCGGTCCTAAACCACCGGGTGATCCTTTGTGACCTCGGATCCCCGCGCCGGTGATCGAGAACCGGCGCCGGGCTTGATCACCAGGCCCAGCTTGGAGAACTCTTCATGTTCGGCGGGCCACGTCGACCGCCGCCGGCAGAGCTTCTAGTGATCTCACCACTGGTGGCCATGCCCAGCTCAGAAGAGTGCGAGGCATCGGCTACCCGGGGGCCGAGCCGCGACGCCGAAGGCGGCGCCATAAGCACTGCAAATATTTGCAGAATGGTCTGGAAAGTTGCAGTGACGCCGGGGGGCGGTTATAGGGTCGCGCGCTGTGAGAGCTCTCCGCCGGTTCACCGTCCGCGCCAGTCTGCCCGAGCCGCTCGCCGCGCTCGGCCGCCTGGCGACCAACCTGCGCTGGACGTGGCACCCGCCGACACAGGAGCTGTTCGCCGCGGTCGACCCGCAGGCGTGGCAGCGCGCCGGCAACGACCCGCTGGCCCTGCTGCGCGACATCCCGGCGTCGCACCTGGAGCGGCTGGCCGCCGACGAGGCCTTCCTGGCCCGGCTGCGGTCCACCGCCGACGACCTGGACCAGTACCTCACCGCTCCGCGCTGGTACCAGCGCCAGGGCGAGCAGACGGAGCTGCCGGCGACCATCGGCTACTTCTCGATGGAGTTCGGCGTCACCGAGGCGCTGCCCAACTACTCGGGCGGCCTGGGCGTGCTGGCCGGCGACCACCTCAAGGCCGCTTCGGACCTGGGCGTGCCGCTGATCGGCGTCGGCCTGCTCTACCGCTCCGGCTACTTCCGCCAGTCGCTGTCGCTGGACGGCTGGCAGGAGGAGCACTACCCGGTGCTCGACCCCCGCGGGCTGCCGCTGGAGCTGGTGACCGACGCCGCCGGCACGCCGGTCCAGGTGCGGGTGCGGGTGCCCGGCGACCGCACCCTGCACGCGCGGATCTGGAAGGCCCAGGTCGGCCGGGTGCCGCTGCTGCTGCTCGACTCCAACGTCGACGAGAACGACGACGACCTGCGCGGCGTCACCGACCGGCTCTACGGCGGCGACCAGGACCACCGCATCCGGCAGGAGATCCTGGCCGGCATCGGCGGCGTGCGGGCGGTCCGGGTGTACTGCGAGCTGACCGGCACGCACCAGCCCGAGGTGTTCCACACCAACGAGGGCCACGCCGGCTTCCTCGGCCTGGAGCGCATCCGCGAGCTGGTCACCGGCCAGGGCCTGGAGTTCGACCAGGCGCTGGGCGCGATCCGGGCCGGCACCGTGTTCACCACCCACACCCCGGTCCCGGCCGGCATCGACCGCTTCCCGGTGGACCTGGTGCAGCACTACTTCGGCGGCGACCGGCTGCTGCCGGGCGTGCCGATCGAGCGGGTGCTGGCGCTGGGCGCCGAGGAGAACCCGGGCCTGTTCAACATGGCCCACATGGGCCTGCGGCTGGCCCAGCGGGCCAACGGCGTGTCCCGCCTGCACGGCGAGGTCAGCCGGGGCATGTTCGGCGGCCTGTGGCAGGGCTTCGACGCCGACGAGGTGCCGATCGGCTCGGTCACCAACGGCGTGCACGGCCACACCTGGGCCGCCCCGGAGATGACCACGCTGGAGCCCGAGCAGCTGACCGACTCCGTGCTGTGGGAGCTGCGCTGCGGCCTGCGGGCCAAGCTGGTGGACGAGGTCCGCCGCCGGGTCCGCGTCTCGTGGCTGCAGCGCGGGGCGTCGGCCCTGGAGCTGGGCTGGACCGAGTCGGTGTTCGACCCGGACGTGCTCACGGTCGGCTTCGCCCGCCGCGTGCCGACGTACAAGCGGCTGACCCTGATGCTGCGCGACCCGGAGCGGCTGCGGGCCCTGCTGCTGCACCCGGAGCGGCCGGTGCAGCTGGTGGTGGCCGGCAAGTCGCACCCGGCCGACGACGGCGGCAAGGCGCTGATCCAGCAGGTGGTCAAGTTCGCCGACGACGCCGGCGTGCGGCATCGCATCGTGTTCCTGCCCGACTACGACATGTCGATGGCCCGCTACCTGTACTGGGGCTGCGACGTCTGGCTGAACAACCCGATGCGGCCGCTGGAGGCCTGCGGCACCTCGGGCATGAAGGCGGCCCTGAACGGCGGCCTGAACCTGTCCATCCGGGACGGTTGGTGGGACGAGTTCTACGACGGCAAGAACGGCTGGGCCATCCCCACCGCCGACGGCGTGCCCGACCCCAACCGCCGCGACGACCTGGAGGCGGCCGCCCTCTACGAGCTGGTCCAGGCCCAGGTCGCGCCGCTGTTCTACGACTGTGGCGCGGACGGCGTGCCGACCCGCTGGATGTCGCTGGTCCGGCACACGCTGACCGAGATGGGCCCGCAGCTGCAGGCCGACCGCATGGTCAAGGAGTACGTCGAGACCTACTACGCGCCGGCCGGCTCGTCGGCGACCGCGGTGCGGGCCAACTCGTTCCAGGGGGCCAAGGAGCTGGCCGTCTACAAGGCCCGCATCCGCGCCGCCTGGAACCGGGTGCAGGTGACCTACACCGACCTGTCGGTCAACGGCGCGCAGGCCCCGGTGGTCGGCCAGCCGGTCACCGTCCGGGCCCGGGTCGACCTGAACGGGCTGTCCCCCTCGGACGTCGAGGTGCAGGCCGTCCTCGGCCGTGTCGCCGATTCGGGTGAACTCTCCCAGGTGGTCACCGCGACCATGGCCCCCGATGCCGACGGCTCGTACCAGGCCGAGCTGGCCCTGCCCCACGTCGGCGCGGTCGGCTACACGGTCCGCGTCCTCCCGCACCACGAGCTCCTGGCCACCCCCGCCGAACTAGGCCGAGTGATCCTCGCCTAACCCGGCAACCTACGCGAGGTCGCGCCGGTGCCTGGACCGCAGCCGGATTTCGATCGGCCGCCACCCGGCGCAACCCACCATCCAAGCCGGATGCGGGCGATCGAAATCCGGCCAGGGAAGGCACCGGGTTCGAGCGACCTCGCTCCCGCGCGGAACGCGCGGCAAAAACACGGGCGGGCGGCTCCTCGCTTCCCTGGTGCGAGGAGACGCCCGCCCGAGCTCAGCCCCGCTTGATGCTCAGCGGGTAGACGTTCTGGTCGGCCCGGTCGGCGGCCTGCTCCGCGGACAGCGCCGCCAGCACGGCCAGCCCCTGGTACAGCGGCATGTGATCGGTGGCCACGCAGGACTCCCCGCACACCCGCACCGTGACGTGCACGGCCTCGCCGGGCGCGGCCGGCCGGGGGATCGGCACCGAGGCGACCATGTCCGCGGTCACCGCACGACCCGATCGGGTGTAGACCCGGGTCCGCACGTGGAAGGCCACCAGGCCGACCAGTGCGCAGGACGCCCACCACGTCGGCACCGCGGCCATCTGGTCCCACGGCACCGACCTGGTGAACCCGGCGCCGACGCCGGCCTGCATCGAGCCGTACATCGGCAGGAAGCGCACCAGGTCGTTGTCCGAGCCGGCGTTGACCACCGGCGACTCCAGGCCGACGTCGATCAGGCTGATCATGATGATGGCGAACATGCCCTCCAGCTCGCCGCGCAGCACCGTGCCCAGCACGATGCCGATGCCGCCGTAGGTCAGCGCCGAGGTGAACATGGCCAGCCCGAACAGCCACAGCTGCTCGGGCCGCCAGTAGAAGCACACCACCGCCGTGGTGTAGACGCCGACGATCACCGAGCTGGCGAACAGCGCCGTCACCTTGGCCGCCAGCAGGTGCGGGCGGGGATATCCGGCCGCGACCAGCCGCCGGTCGAACGGCCCCGACCGGTGGGTCACGCTGAACATGAGGAACCCTACGATCAGGGTGGCCGCGTTCAGCCCGCCGGAGACGAAGGTCAGATGCTGCCCGTTGAGCAGCAGCTGCTCGCCGGTGCCGCGGTAGCGGAAGGGCAGCGGCCGGTCCGGCATCATGAACCGGATCAGCGTGATCCAGACCGGGATAAACACGCCGACCATCACGATCGCCAGCCGGTTGCGGGCGTGCTCGATCAGCTCGAACCCGGTCGCCGTGCGGTAGAACCTGCGGCCGATGCTCATCGAGCGTGCGCCTCCACTGGCATCGGTGTGACGACCCCGTTGGCCAGCCGGTACCCGGTGTCCAGGCGGTCGATGTCGTGGCTGAGGTGGGAGATCACCAGCAGCGACCGGCCGGCGTCGCGCAGCTGCCCGGCCAGCTCCCAGAAGTGCAGGTAGGTCTCCCAGTCGAAGCCCTGGTACGGCTCGTCCAGCAGCACCACCGACGGGTCGTGCATCAGCGCGATGACCAGGTTCAGCTTCTGCCGGGTGCCCCCGGACAGGGCCCTGACCCGGCTGGCCCGGTACTGGGTGAAGTTCAGCCGCTCCACCAGCTCGTGGGCCCGGTGCAGGTCGTCGAGCTGGTAAGCCCGCTGGAAGTAGCGCAGGTGCTGGGCGACGGTCAGCGAGTCGTTCAGCACGGTTCGTTGCGGGCAGTAACCGAGCCTACCTCGCGGTATGACCCATCCGTGGTCCGGTTTCAGTTCGCCGGCCAGAATTCGGAGCAGAGTGGTCTTGCCGGCGCCGTTTTCACCGACGATTCCGGCCAGCTCGCCACGCTCCAGGGTGAAGTCCACGCGGTCGAGCACCTGCCGGCGACCGAACGCCTTGCGCACGTCGGCCACATACAGCGTGGAGTTCTGTGTTCCCACGACGCCCACTGTCCGTCCGGGACCGGTTTCCCGCAAGTTGACCTGCGCTGACCGGCCCCCTGTCGGGTGATCTTGGCAAGTTGCGGTTGTTGCGCGCGCAACCTCGGCTCATGCTCGGCTGAACGGACAACGCATGGCCGTCCGAATTGGATTCGCTTTATTCGCCACGGCCGGTCGTGCCAATTCCTGGTAGGGAGTGACCGGCGTGGTGGAGCTCGCGCGTGAACCGATTGCCGTCATCGGCATGTCCTGTAGGTACCCGGGTGGGATCGATTCACCGGAGCGTTTCTGGCAACTGCTCGTGCAGGGCCGCGACGTCATCCGCGAGGGCCCGCACGGCCGCTGGGACGTGGACGCCTTCTACGACCCGGACGTGGACGTGCCCGGCCGGTGCACCTCCCGCTGGGCCGGCTACTTCGACGACATCACCGGCTTCGACGCCTCGTTCTTCGGCATCTCGCCGCGTGAGGCGACGACGATGGACCCGCAGCACCGGCTGATGATCGAGCTGGCCTGGGAGGCGCTGGAGCGGGCCGGGCTGCCGCCACGGGAGCTGGCCGGCAGCCGCACCGGCGTGTTCGCCGGCATGTGCCACTCCGAGTACATCGGCCGGCTGGCCGGCCGGTACGAGGACATCGACGCGTACATGATGACCGGCAACGGCCACTCCACCGCGGTCGGCCGGATCTCCTACCTGCTCGGGCTGAACGGCCCCAGCGTCGCGGTGGACACCGCCTGCTCGTCCTCGCTGGTGGCGCTGCACCTGGCCTGCCAGAGCCTGGCCGCCGACGAGTCCGACCTGGCGCTGGCCTCCGGCATCAACCTGATGATCAATCCGGAGACGCCGATCAGCTACTCGAAGTGGGGCATGCTGTCGCCGACCGGCCGCTGCCACCCGTTCGACGCCGGGGCCGACGGCTTCGTCCGCGGCGAGGGCGCGGGCATGGTCGTGCTCAAGCGGCTGGTCGACGCCGAGGCCGACGGCGACGAGGTGCTGGCGGTGATCCGCGCGACCGCCGTCAACCAGGACGGCCGCTCGCAGGGCCTGACCGCGCCGTCCGCCGACGCGCAGCGGGCGTTGTTCTTCGAGGCCGTGGAGAAGTCCGGAGTGGACCCGGGGCTGCTGGGCCTGATCGAGACCCACGGTGCCGGCACGCCGGTCGGCGACCCGATCGAGTTCGACTCGATGCGCACGGTCTACGGCGCCGGCCGGGACCGCTGCGCGCTCGGCGGCGTGAAGTCCAACCTCGGTCACACCGAGGCCGCCGCCGGCGTCTCCGGTCTGATCAAGACCGTGCTCAGCCTGCGGCACGGTGTGGTCCCGCCGACGCTGAACTTCACCGGCTGGAACCCGCAGATCCACCCCGAGGACACCAGGTTCTTCGTGCCGACCGAGGTCACGCCGTGGCCGGTGTCGGACGCGCCCCGGATGGCCGCCGTCTCCTCCTTCGGCGTCGGCGGCACGAACTCGCACGTGATCGTCGAGCAGGCTCCCGCCCATATTTCCTCGATGCGAACATCGGGGCGAACACCGGAGACCGGCCGCCCGACGATGGTCCCGCTGTCCGCCACTTCGTTCGAGGTGCTGGGCACCGCCGCCAGCCGGCTGGCGGAATGGTTGCGCGACAGTGTCGATTCCTCTGGGTACGTTGCGCTCGCCGACGTCGCACACACGCACGCCGTCCGCCGCTCGCACAACCTGGCCCGGCTCGCCGTGACGGCCCGGTCAGTCGACGAGTTGGCCACCTGCCTGGAGGGCTTCGCCGACGGCGAGCCGCAGCCGCAGGTCACCTGCACCACCGCCAGGACCGCCGCCGCCAAGGGCAGCGTCTGGGTGTTCTCCGGCCAGGGCTCGCAGTGGCACGGCATGGGCCGCCGGCTGCTGGCCGAGGAGCCCGAGTTCGCCGCGGCCATCGCCGAGATCGAGCCGCTGGTGCTGGCCGAGGCCGGCTTCTCGGTGACCGACGTGATGTGCGCGCCGGAGATGTCGGCCGAGATCGACAAGATCCAGCCCACCCTGTTCGCGATGCAGGTCGGCCTGGCAAGGATGTGGCGGTCCGTCGGCGTCGAGCCGGCCGCCGTGATCGGGCACTCGATGGGGGAGACCGCCGCCGCGGTCGTGGCCGGCGGGCTGTCGCTGGCCGACGGCGTGCTGGTGATCTGCCGCCGGTCGGCGCTGATGAAGCGGGCCTCCGGCCTGGGCACCATGGCGTCGGTCGACCTGCCGGCCGAGGACCTGGACCTGGCCGGCACTTCCGTCACCGTCGCCGTGCAGTCCTCGCCACGGTCCACTGTGGTCTCCGGCGACACCGCCGAGGTGGAGCGGCTGGTCTCGGTGTGGCAGGAGCAGGGGCAGATGGCCCGGCTGGTGGCCGTGGACATCGCCGCCCACTCCACCCACATGGACCCGCTGCTGGACGAGATCCGGACCGAGCTGGCCGGCCTGAAGCCGTTGCCGCCCAACGTTCCCGTGTACTCGACGGTGCTGGAGGACGCCCGGGCCGAGTTCCGGTTCGACGCCGAGTACTGGGCCGCGAACCTGCGCAACCAGGTGCGGTTCGCCAACGCCGTGCAGGCCGCCGGCGAGGACGGCTACGGCGTGTTCGTGGAGGTGTCGCCGCACCCCGTCACGACCTACCCGATGAGTGAGACGCTGCCGGAAGCCGTTGTGCTGCCGAGCATCAAGCGTGACTGCTCGTCGGACTTCTTCGGCATCCAGCTCGGCGCCCTGTACTGCGCCGGCACCCCGATCGACTGGTCCCGGGCCTACGGGCAGGGCCGGCTGGTCGACGTGCCGACACTGACCTGGGACCGCAAGCGGCACTGGATCGACCTGCCGCTGCCGCATCCGGACCAGCAGGTTGCCGGCGGCGCGGACACCCATCCGCTGCTGGGTGTGCACGTCAAGCTGCCCGAGGGCGACGGCCGCCACGTGTGGCAGGCCGATCTGGGCACGGCCGTGCTGCCGTGGCTGGCCGATCACGCCGTGGACGACGCGATCGTGTTGCCGGGCGCGGGTTTCAGCGAGATGGTGCTGGCCGCCGGCTCCGAGTACTTCGGCGTGCCGGCTGAGCTGGTGGACGTCTCGGACCTGCGGTTCGACCGGCTGCTGCCGCTGGGCGAGCACGTCGAAGTGTCCACCGTGCTCACTTCGCTCGCGCCGGACCGGGCCTCGGTGGCCGTGCTGACCAGCACCGAGGACGGCCTGAACTGGGTCACCCACGCCAGCGGCGAGGTCCGGCGGATCGAGTCGCGGACGCCGATGGCCCCGACCGTGCTGCCGGAACTCGTTGCCGCGCACACGGTTGTCGAGGACCTGCCCGAGTTCTACGCCGGCCTGCGGGCCGACGGCTACTTCCACGGGCCCGCCTTCGCCGGCCTGACCGAGCTGCGCGTCGAGGACGTGGACGGCGGCACCGTGCTGGGCAAGGTCAAGGTGCCGGCCGCCGCTCGGGCCAGCGCCCGGGGTTTCCGGTTCCACCCGGTGCTTTTCGACACCTGCCTGCAAGCGCTGGGGGCCGCGCGGATCAAGGGCCGCCCGGCCGGTGCGCCCCGGCTGCTACCGGCCGACGTGGCATCGCTGCGGGTGTTCGGCGATCCGGCTCGCGGCGTGTGGTGCGAGGGGCAGGCCGTGCTCGACGAGAGCGACGGCTCCTCGGCCCTGGGCTGGATCCGTCTGCTGGACGCCGATGGCACGGTTCTTGTTGAGGCGCAAGACATCCGACTCGTGTCGCCGGAGCGGGAGCTCGGGCCGCGTCGGCTGGACCCGCTGTTCCACGAGATCACCTGGCAGTCCGCGCCGCTGCCGGAGGCCGCCGCGCCTGAGGGGAACTGGCGGATCATCGGCGACGGACCGCTGGCCTCGGACCTGGCCGCGCTGGTGCCGTCCGACGGACCGGTCACCGGAGTTGTCGTGCTGCCGTCGAATGCCGACGGTATGGACCAGGTCGTCGACCTGATCGACGTGATCCGCGAGGCCGGCGACGCGCGGCTGTGGGTCGTCACGCAGGGCGGACAGGCGGTGACCACCGACGAGGACATCAACCTCGCGCAGGCGGCCCTGCGCGGCATCGGCCGCGTCGCCGGCTACGAGCACGCCGAGCTCCGCCTCACCCTCGTCGACCTCGATCCGTCCGCCGACGATTCGGCTTCCGTGCTGGCGCGGGAACTTCTCGCCGACGCGCCCGAGGACGAGGTCGCCTGGCGCGGTGGGGAGCGCCTCGCGGCCCGGCTGGTGAAGGCCCCGCTGCACGACGGCACCTGGCAGTTCCGGCCACGTCGTACCGTCCACTATGGATGCGATGGCTTCGCGCTCGACCTGGCCCGGCCGGGGAATCTCGACACCATGGGCCTTGTCGTGCGGCCACGGCGGGAGCCGGCGGCCGGCGAGGTGGAGATCCAGGTCCTGGCCGGCGCGCTGAACTTCCGTGACGTGCTGCTGGCCATGGGTCTCTACCCGACGTCGGACGGCTCACAGCCGCCGCTCGGCGGCGACTGCGCCGGCATCGTCAGCCGGGTCGGTCCCGGCGTGACTGGATTGCAGCCCGGCGACCGGGTGTTCACGCTGGCCAACGGCTCGTTCGCGACCTACGTGACCACGCCGGCCGACCTGGTCGCCGCGATCCCCGTGGGCATGACCGCGGCCGAGGCCGCCGTGGTGCCGGCCGTGTACCTGACGGCCTGGTACTCACTGGTGCACCTGGCCCGGCTCAACCCCGGCGAGCGGGTGCTGATCCACTCCGCCACCGGCGGCCTCGGCCTGGCCGCCATCGCCATCGCTCGCAGCCGCGGCGCGGAGATCCTGGCCACCGCCGGCAGCTCGGAGAAACGCGCCTACCTGAGGGAACTCGGCATCGAGCACGTGATGGACTCGCGGTCGCTCGACTTCGTGCCGCAGACCATGGCCGCCACCGACGGCCGCGGCGTCGACGTCGTGCTGAACTCCCTGGCCGGGCCGGCCCTGCGCGCCGGCCTGGACGTGCTGTCCGTGGGCGGCCGGTTCATCGAGCTCGGCAAGCGGGACATCTACGCCGACACCAAGCTCGGCATGTCCCCGTTCAAGCGCAACATCACCGTCAGCAGCGTCGACCTGGACCTGGTGCTGCGCACCAAGCCCGACCTGGCCCGCACGCTGTTGGGCGAGGTGGCCGAGGAGCTCACCGCCGGCCGGCTGGACGCGTTGCCGCGCATGGAGTTCCCGTTGGACCAGGCCGCCGACGCGTTCCGGCTGATGGCTGCGGCCAAGCACGTCGGCAAACTCGTGCTGACCGTGCCGGAGACCGGGTCGGCGGTGGCTGTGGTGCCCGAAGGCATCGTGCCCATCGCTCATTCCGACGGTGCCTACGTGATCACCGGTGGTCTCGGCGGGCTGGGCCTGGAGATGGCCAAGTGGCTCGGCGGCCTGGGCGCCGGCCGGCTCGTGCTGAACGGCCGGTCCACTCCTTCCGTGCACACCGAGGAGGTCATCGCCGGGCTCCGCGCCGCTGGCACCCAGGTCGAGGTGGTCCGCGGTGACGTGTCCACGGGCGACACGGCTTCGCGTCTCGTCGAGGCCTGCGGTCCGTTCCGACTGAGGGGCATCCTGCACGCCGCCGCCGTGCTCGACGACGGCATGGTGCTCAACCTCGACCGCTCCCGGGTGGAGCAGGTCTGGCGGCCCAAGGTCGACGGCGCCTGGCACCTGCACGAGGCGTCGGCCGGTCATGACCTGGACTGGTTCGTGCTGTTCTCCTCTGGCGCCTCCATGTTCGGCAACCCCGGGCAGGCCAACTACGCCGCCGCCAACGCCTGGCTGGACGCGTTCGCCCAGTGGCGGCACCACCGTGGGCTGCCGGCGCTGTCGGTGAACTGGGGCGCCTGGGGCGAGGCCGGCCGGGCCACCGGCTTCAAGGATCGTGGATTCAGCACTTTGTCGACAAAGGACGGTGTCGACGCGCTGACCACCCTGCTCGACCACGAACGCGTGCGCACCGGCGTCTTCGCCTTCGAGGCCGACCAGTGGTTCGGCATGCTGCCCTCGGCCATGGAGTCGTCGTTCTTCGCCGCCATGCCCCGGTCGGCCCAGGGCGACACCCCCGCCTCCGGCGGCAAGGTGCGCGCCGAGCTGGCCGCCCTGCCGGAGGAGGACCGCCGCAAGTTCATGATCGGCTACCTGGCCGACCAGATCCGAGTCATCCTCGGACTCAGCTCGGCCAGCGTCGAGGCCGACGTGCCGCTGACCAACCTCGGCTTCGACTCCCTGACGGCACTGCAACTCCGCAACCAGCTGGAGGCCGACCTGGCCCTGAAGATCCCGGCCACCGCCGTCTGGACCCACCCCACCCCCGCCGCCCTCGGCGACCACCTCCTCGACCAACTCGCCCTCTAACCACCCCCTTGAAACCACATGTGGACCACATTCGACTCCAGAAGTCGAATGTGGTCCACATGTGGCAAAAATTTGGGTGGGTGCGCGGGCGGGTGGGCCCGGGGAGGCGGGGGTGCTAGGCGGTGAGGGTGTAGCGCTCGCTGCCGAAGGTGCGCATGAGGTAGTCGCGGTCCACCGGCGGGGTGAAGTCGCCGGTCAGGCCCAGGTGGCGCAGGCCCAGGTCGTCGAACCGCCGCCGGTAGGACATGAACGGCATGAACGTGCCCATCGTCTGGTAGACCATCGACTCCCACGGCGCCGGCTGCTGCGGGGCGCTCGGCACGAACCGCCAGGTGATCGGCAGGACGTCCTCGAACAGCTCCTCGAAGACGTCGGCGATCAGGGAAACCTGGACGTCCCGGGGATGCACGATGTGATAGGTGTCCACTCGGGACACCGGCGGCCGGTCGGCGACCTCCACCATCAGCCGCGCCGCCTCCTCCACCGGCAGCATGTTGATCAGCGCGTGCGGGTCGCCGGGGATGCGCACGACCAGCCGCTCCCGGCTCTCGCCGGTCATCGCCAGGGTGTTGACCAGCTTGCGGGTCAGCTGCATGCCGGTCAGCAGCGGGTGGGTGGGCAGGTGCGGGTGCGGCCGCTGGTCGGTGACCAGCACCGAGGGGCGGTGCACGACCGCGGGCCGGCCGGTGCGGGCCGACCACTCCCGGACCGCGACCTCGGCCTGGAACTTGGACTCCTCGTAGCGGGTGGTGAAGCCGTACGAGTCGTCCAGGTCGGCCTCGTAGATCCGGCCGACCGGCTTGCGGCCGGCCACCCCGATGCTGCTCACGTGGTGCAGCATCGGCCGGCGGGCGCCCGCCTCGGCCAGCTCGATGATCCGCCGCGTGCCGACCGTGTTGGTCAGGTGCAGCCGCTGCGGGTCGGAGTTGAGGTCGATGGACGCCGCGCAGTGCCAGATCTCGTCCAGCTCGTCGGCCAGCGCCCGGAACCGCTGCTGGGTCAGGCCCAGCATCGGCCGCTCCAGCTCCACCACCACCGTGCGCAGGCGGGCGGCGATCGCGGCGATCGCCTCCTCCGGGCGGCCGCTGGCGCGCAGGTAGCGCACGATCCGCTCGCGGGCCGGAATGCCGCCGGGACGACTCAGCAGGATCACCGAGTCGTGCCGTTCCGCGAGGATCTCCAGCAACCGGGTGCCCAGCAGCCCGGTCGCGCCGGTAATGGCGATCGGCATGGTCGAGCGCTCCTTACTCACGAGGCCCCCTCTGCGGAATATAGATCCGGTCGCCGACCGCCACTCGTGATCTCGCTCGTATTGGTGAATCACCGCCGCTCAGCGGGCCCTACCGGGCGAAACGTGCTTACTGTGTTCGCAGGGCCCGGTGCTGACGCATCACCCGGATACGGTCGGATCCGGCTGCACGTTTTTCGTGTTCAACCAGCCGCGGGTGGAATTGGCGCGTGCCGAATTCCCCTCGTGTTCTCCTGGTTGGAGGGAAAGCAGGAGAGGACGTCATTCATGCTCAGGAAACTGCTGGTCGTCGTGCCGGCACTGGCGATGGTCGCCGCCACCGTAGGCACAGCCTCCGCGGCCCCCGTGTCCCGGTCCGCGCCGCCGGCGCCTCGCGCCGCGTGCACCGCCGACACCCCCGAAGTCAAGGCGTTGACCACGTCGATGTCGAACTTCATGGCCGCCATCGCCGCCACGCCGCCGGACACCGCCAAGGTGCAGGGCATCGTCGGTGACATGATCAATGAGCTGGTCGCGCTGCAGAAGGCCGGCTGCCTCCAGCTGCCCGCCGCGCCGGCCCGGATCCAGGATCCGCAGGCCTGCCTCAACGATCTGCAGGGCATGGGCGCGGCGCTGTTCGGCCTGCTCGCCGCCGTGCTCAAGACGCCGCCGGACCCGGCCGGCATCACCGCCGCGACGACCGCGATCGGCACCGCGATCACCAAGTTCAACACCGACAACTGCCTGCCGATCAAGCTGCCCGTGCCCGGTGGCCTGCCAACCCCGCCCGGTGGTCTGCCCGCCCCGCCCGGTGGCGTGCCGGCACCGCCGACCATCCCCGGCACCTGAGCAGCGCGCTCACCGTCAGCGGCCCACCTGGCTCCGGTCAGGTGGGCCGCTTTTTTCAGCTACCTGAGTGGCTCACTTGGCTCCTGAGGTCAAGTGGGCCACTCACATGCGTTCAGGAGATGTCGAGGCGGGCGCGGATGCGGGCGACCCGGGGCCACCAGGGCGCGATGCGCTCGGCCTCGACCAGGGTCAGCCGGGCGGTGGCGTTGTCGCCGGCGGCCATGTGGGCCCGGGCCAGCGTGGCCAGGTCGTCGGCCCGGCCCAGGGCGTCGTTACCCAGCTCGATGGCCGTGTTGGCCAGGGTGATCGCCACGGACACGTTGCCGCGCAACACTTCCACCAGCGCCTTGGCCCCGTTCAGCTTGTACGAGGGGTAGGCCAGCTGCTCGGCGTCGGTGATGGCCCGCTCGGCCCAGCCCAGGCCCAGCTCCGGCTCCAGCTGCTCCGCCTCCACCGCCGCCGCGGCCAGTCCGGCCAGCCCGGCGGAGATCAGCGCGAAGTCCCGCTCCGGCAGTCCCGGCTCGGTGAGCATGCCCAGCACCAGCTGCAACGCTTCGGCGTAGCGGCCGTGCGCCTCCAGCACGATCACCCGGGCCATGGTCGACGACTGGCCGTCCGGCTGGATCTCGGCCAGCGCGTCGCACGCCGCCTGCGCCGCCGGCAGGTCGCCGGCCTGCACCGCCCTGGTCACCGCCGCGACCAGTGGCGCCGCGTCGATCTCGGCCGCCTCCCGGGGATCCAGCCGCAGATAGTGCAGCAGCACCCAGCCCGTCGAGGTCACGGCCGTGTCCCGGCGCGGCAGCAGCACGTAGATCACCGCCGCCGTGCAGCCGACCGCCGCGCCCAGCCAGAACGGGCCCGACTCGACCACGATCAGCGTGGCCGTCACGGCCAGGCCGAAGATCGTCGACACCAGGTAGGTGCCCCACACCCGGGGCCGCACCGGGGCCCGGCCCGGGCCGATCGTCACCGACAGCATGATCGGCACCGCCCGTAGTGTGATCGTCCGACCGGGGGACGACCAGTCGCGTAGCCGAGGCCCCACGCCGATCACAACGCGAGGCATCCTCGGTCGCAGGGCCAGGCCGCCGGCCAGTACCCCCAGCTGCATCGCCGCCAGCCCGATCAGGGCACCCACCAGCAGGCCCGGCAGCGCCACCAGGACCGGCGCCGGGGCGCGCTCCAGCGCGGCGACGACGATCAGCGCGGCGATGGCCAGCACCGTCCAGGGGCGTACACGGGGCACGAAACCTACAGACGCTACCCCCTACCGGGCGGTTCCGGCCGACCGGTCGAACGCGCCTAAAGTTCACCCATGGCCGTCAAGCGTCCCAACCCCGCACTGTGGCTGTGGTACTCCCTCGGCGGACGTCTGCCGCAGGGCTACCGCGAGTGGGTGCTCAAGGACGTGATCAGCAAGACCTGGCTGGTCCGCCACCTGTTGCGCACCTTCCTACGGCTGCTCATCCCGCTGGCGATCCTGTTCGCGGTGCTGTCCCAGTTCGGCGGGCCGCTCTACATCATCCTGATGGCGCTGGCCCTAGGCCTGATCGTCGGCCTGTACTACTCGCTCAGCTACGCCTCCGAGGCCAACGACGCCAAGCTCCGCAAGTACGGCTACCCGCCGGCCTACGGCAGCACCATCCGGGACAACCGCTTCTCCGAGGAAGACCGTCCGCAGTAGGGACAGCTGTCCGCTGCTCGGCCACGACCGCCCGCCGTGATGCCGCTACGGCACCGCCGGCCGGCCGCCGGCCACCACCGGCAGCCCGGCCGCCGCCCACGCCCGGAAGCCGCCCTCCAGGTCGGTCGCCGTCTTCAGGCCCAGGCGGTGCAGATCCCGCGCGGCCAGACTGGACGCGTAGCCCTCGTTGCAGAGCACGATCACCTTCGTGTCCCGGTCGACCTGCGGCAGCCGGTGGTCGCTGCTCGGGTCCAGCCGCCACTCCAGGTGGATCCGTTCCACCGGCACCGAGCCGGGGATCTCGCCCTCGGCGGCCCGGTCGGCGATGGGACGGATGTCGACCAGCAGCGCACCCTCGCGGCGCAACCGGTCGGCCTCGGCCGGGGTCACCCGCTCCAACTCGGCGCGGGCCTGGTCGAGGTAGTCGTCGACGGTCACTTCACGTCCTCCAGGCTGGCGTATTCGCGGGTCGGCAGCAGCGGCGGCGAGTAGGCGTGCACGCTCGCCGCCGGGGCGACACCCAAGTTACGCACCTGATGGGCCCGGCCGCCGCTGAAGCCGACGGCGGCGCCCAGTTCGCGCCGCATGCTCCGGATCGGGCCGCCGGGGTAGCGGTAGTCCTCGGTCAGTTCGCCCTTGAGCACCGTGAACGAGCCCGCCGCGCCGCCGTGGTCGTGCGGATGCGTGCCCTGTCCCGGCAGCCACGACAGCAGCCAGACCTCCACGCCGCCGGTCAGCGCCAGCCGTGCCCACCAGCGCTGCTGCTCCTCGAACCGCAGCACGCCCAGCAGCGGCGTGGTCAGCTCCGTGGCCAACGTGCTGGTCAGGTCCCGTAGCTGCGACGGCGTCCACAGCGGACGGTCGGGCTGGATCAGGTCCCGCAGCAGCGGTTGGTCGAGGTCGGGATGGACGTCGAGGTCGAAGGCGAGGGTCACGGCTACTCCAGGTGTCGCGGCGCTGGGACGGGCGTGTGCGTACGCGACGGGCCGGCGGCTCGCTTGTGACGTGGGCGATCAGCGGCTGCGTCGCGTCCCGGTACACCCGCAGGACGCCACGCGAACGAGGTCGACCACGAGGTCTGACCAAGTCGTTCGCCGCCGAATCATGTCTCCATGTTGGCATGTCCGGCCAGGGCCCGGCACCCGCTTCCACCTGGTGAAATTCTGTCGATCACCGACGCTTCCCACCTCCCCGCGAGTCCCGTTCTCAGACAACCGAAAAGCAGGTTTCGGACAATGCCGGAACCTGCTTTTCGGTTGCTCCAGAGCGGGACTCGCGGGGGTTCGGGTTAGCCGCGGGTGTGCCAGCCGCGGTGGCGCTCGGCCAGTTTCCGGGCGTGGGCGGCCACCGTCTCGTCGCCGTAGTGCTCGGCCGTCACCAGCAGCACCTCGCACGTCCTGGGATGATCCGACCGCCACACCAGGTTCAGGAACTCGATGGTCTGGGCCGTGTCGCCGTGCTCGGCCACCGCGTCCAGCACCCGCGACACCCCGCCGGCGTCCAACAGTCCCGACAGCTCAACGACATTCGCGTCCGCGACCCGCACCGCCGGCACGTCGCCCTCGTCCAACGCCTTGTGCCGCAACAACCACAGCAGCGCCGGGCCGTCGTGCGGGCCGCCCAGCAGCAGCCGCACCGGCGGCACCGTGGCCCGGTCGCCGAACACCTCGCCGCAGGTCCGGATCGCCACCATCACCTCGGCTGTCGGCCGGTCCGGGGTCGCGATGCGGCTGATCAACGCGCGCGGGTTGTGCTGGTCCGGCTCGCCGAGGCTCCACTCCCGCACGTCCTCGGCCCACTCGTCGCCGGCCGCCGCGACGGCGTCGATCAGCTCGTCCACCGTGGCCCACAACGGATCCGGCAGCACCCGCACCAGCAGCCCGTTGCGCTCGGCCAGGTCCACCAGGATCGGCATGCCGCAGGCCGTCAGCCGGGCCTCGCTGCCCAGCGCGAACATCAGGCCGCTGTCCATCAGGAAGTCCACGACCTCGCTGGACACCGGCAACTCGGCCAGGTCCAGCGACCGGCGCGCCACCGCCGCCTGCACCAGTTCGACGCTCAGCTGCACCAGGCTGCGGCCGGGCAGCTTCGGGTGCGCCTCGAAGACCTTGCGGATCAGGTTCAGCGAATGCTTCTCGACCTTGCGCCACGCCGCCACCTGCACCAGGCGGCCCTTCAACCGCCGCACGGCACCAGCCGCCAGCGCCCACGCCAGCACCCGCGGCAGCTCCGTGGCGTCCACGCCGAGCACCAGCGCGAGCTCCGCCGGCAGCTCGCGCTTGTCCACCAGCTCGATGCCGTCCTCGCCGCACGCCTGCCGCAGCTGCGCGAACCACACGAACACCGGCGCCCGCTCCGCCGCGAACCACTGCTCCCGCTCGTTTGGCAGCCGCAGCGGGCCCACTGTGCGCCGCTCGATCCCCACCAGCGCCTTGGCCACCTCGTCGGCCGGCATCGTGCGCACCCGGGACACCAGCTCGGCGAACGTCAGTTCCTCGTCGCCGCGCACGTGGTGCATCAGCGCCTTGGCCCGCACGTCGTAGGACGACCGGTGCTCCGCCGCCTCCAACACCCCCTCGCACCGCTCGACGATGTCGTCCGGATGGTCGCTGTCCGGCGACAACATGCCCCTGGCGGCCAGGAACTCCACCAGCAGGCCCAGCGTCGGCGCCCCGCTCGCGCACACCGTCTCCGGCAGGTTCAGCCGGTCCGGCAGGTACTCCAGCAGGAACCGCTCGACGTCGCGGACCGTCCAGCGGAAGGCGCTGTCGTTCGGGCCGAGGCTGCTCCAGTCCAGCGCCAGGATGGCGTCCTCGACGTGCTCCACCGGCTGCGCCCGGCGGTGCTCGGCCCACTCCACGAACCGCGAGACCAGCTGGTCGCGAAGCTCGGGGTCGGTGCCCCACGGCTGCTGCATGGCGTCATCGTGTCAGAGGGCGCCAGCATCGTGCGCTGGCTGTACGCGAATGGTCGCTCCCCGTGAAGGGTGGTTTTTTCCGTCGGAGTTCGGGGAGCCGGAACGATGAGTAGGCATGAACCAACCGTCCGGGGTGCGGCCGGACCCGGGGCTCACCCTGCTCGACCTGTACGAACAGGCGCTGCCCCAGGTCTACGGCTACCTGCTGGCCCGCTGCGGGCAGCGGCCGGTGGCCGAGGACCTCACCACCGAGGTCTTCCTGGCGGCCATGGATTCCTGCCGTCGCGGCAAGGCGACCGAGGTCAGCACTAGTTGGCTGATCGGCATCGCCCGGCACAAGCTCGTCGACCACTGGCGGCGGGCCGAACGCGAACGCCGTGGCCTCCGCGTCCTCGGCGGACTCGCCTGCGAGCCCGAGGACCCGTGGGATGAGCGGCTGGATGCCTTGCTGGCTCGGGAGGTTCTGGCTTCGCTGTCCGCCCCGCACCGGTCGGTGCTCACCCTGCGCTATCTCGACGGCCTGCCCGTGCCCGAGGTCGCTCGCTGCCTCGGGCGGACCGTGCACGCCACCGAGGCCCTGCTCGTCCGGGCCCGCGGCGCTTTTCGGGCCCACTACCAGAGCCGTGAGGAGGGCACCCGATGACCGATCCGTTCGAGGACCTGCTCGAGCCGGTGGTTCCCGTCGATCCCGACCCGCGGTTCGCCGCCGGTCTGCGTGCCCTGCTCGAGGCCGCATTTGTCCGTCCCATGTCTGGAGGTTCTATGCCTGTCACCGCCGTTCAGGGCGATGTCGTCTACGCGTCCCTGTGGTCGCCCGACGCCGCCCGTGCCGCCGCCTTCTACGGTTCCGTCCTGGGTTGGCGGATCTCCGCCGACCACCGACGCGTCGAGGGGCTGGGGCAGCACCTCGGGCTGTGGTCGGATTCCCGGCGCACCACCTTCCTCAGCCACGCCGTCACCGACATGGACGCCGCCATCGCCCGCGTCCGGGCCGCCGGTGGCACTGCCGGCGATGCCGTCGAGGAGCCGTACGGTCTCAGCGCCCAGTGCGTCGACAACCAGGGCCTGCCCTTCGCCCTGCACCTCTCCTCGCCCGGGCCGCAGCCGTCCACCTTCGCTCAGGGCGAGATCGTCTACTTCACCATGCACGTCCGCGATTCCGCCTCCGCCCGGGCGTTCTACGGCTCCGTCTTCGGCTGGACCTTCACCCCCGGCCGCGTCGCCGACGGCTGGCAGGTCCAGGGCCCCGCCCTCGGCTTCGGCCTGCAGGGCGGTCACGCTGAGGCCGCCGTCCTGCCCATGTACGTCGTCACCGACGTCTCCGCCGCCGTCGCCCGCGTCCGCTCCGCAGGCGGCACCGCCACCGACCCCGTGCAGATGCCCTACGGCATCACCTCGGACTGCGTCGACGACCAGGGAGTGCCCTTCTACCTGGGCCAACTCTGATCCATCCACAGCCTGTGGGCAGCTTTCCCGGTTGTCCACAGGCTGTCCCCGTTCAAGGTCAACTTCGGGGTACCGCCGATAGGCTGAAACGGGGTCAGCCCCCAGGGTGGGTGGGGCTGTGGGTGCCCGGGGTGGCGGAATGTGAGTGTCGGCTTGTGGTGGTGTCTGGGCGTGCCGGCCGCTGAGACAGGGCCAGTCGACGTTGCGCTCGGTCGATTTCGGTGACCGCCACCGTGATCTCGTCACCGATCCGCAGGACGTCGTCGGTGGGCGAGGTCAGCTCTTTGCTGTGGACCAGCCCTGCCATGCCGTCGGCAACGCGGACGAACACGCCGAAAGGAACCAGCTTCGTGACCGGCCCGCGCAAGGTCTGGCCTACGGCGACGGTTTCGGCGAAGGCCTGGAACGGGTCGGGCCGCAATGCCCGCAGGGACAGGTGGGCCTCGCCGTTGTACGTGTCGAACTGGAGGAACTCGCACGCGATCCGCTGCCCGACTTGGACGACATCAGCGGCGGAGTCGATGCGGCCCCAGGACAGCTCGGGGATCGTGATGAAGCCGACGCCGGGAAACAGCGGGTGGCTGGGACCGTCATCCAGCGCCACGAACACGCCGAACCGTTCGATGGCCGCGACCACGCCGGACAGAACCTCGCCAGGACGGCGTCGGCTGAGAAAAGCCCACAGTTTCGGGTTCTCGGCCGGGGCAAGCGACAGCCGAGCCTCCTCGCGGTCCATGTCGACGGCGACGACTCCGGCGGTGACGCGGTCGCCGACCGCCACCTTCGGAGACGGAGACCAGCTCTGCTCCAACGGCCGACCATCCCCAGCGGGCGCGTGGGGAAGTCGTCGAGAGTCACCGCCCACTGGCGGTGACGGGCGACCGACGTGACGGTGCCCGAACAGACGTCGCCGACCTGGAGCGAAGCCAAGAACCTCCGAGCATCCTCGCTGTCCGACACGCCGCTCAGGCTCCCATGGCGGGCCGAGTGCGGGGAGTCACTGGGGGAAGCGCTGGATCTCCTCCTCGGTTCGCTCGGTGGCGGCGGTGATGAAGCGGAGCAGGGCCGAGAGCTCGGTGTCGTCGAGGTGGGAGAGGTCGCGGAGGTGGCTGGCGTTGAGGCGTTCGTAGAGGCTGCCGACGCGGTGGACGGCCTCGGGGTCGGGCTCGATGAGGACGCGGCGGCGGTCGTGGGGGTCGGGCACGCGGCGGACGTAGCCGGCCTGGACGAGGCGTTCGATCATCCGTGAGGCGGAGCCACTGGTGAGGGTGACGCGCCGGGCGAGCTCGCCGGCGGTGGCGGGCCCCTGGTTGGCCAGCACGTAAAGGGCCTGGAGATCGGTCCAGTTCAGGCCCAGGTGCTCGGCGATCATGCCGTTCAGCTGGATGACCGGGATCTGCCACCGGGCAATGGCCCGAAGGACTTCGTGCGACTCCGCCATCACGACAGCCTACTGCGTCGAACAGTCTCTGCGTCTTGCAGTAGCTGCGTTACGCAGTTAATGTCGGAGGCATCCCGATACGAGGAAGGCCTGCCGATGTCGGACGCCCCCACGGTCAGCTGCCCGTTCTCCACCGAAGCCAACGCCCCCGATCCGAGGCTGGGAGAGGCCGGCGTCGTGGTCCGGACGCAGGCCCCGGCGGGTGGGCCGATGTGGATCGTCACGGAGGCCGACCTGGCCCGAGAGGTCCTGGCCGACGGGCGCTTCGCCAAGGACCCGGCGCTGGCCCCGCCGAGTTGGAATCGGGCCACGGCGGGCCTGGAGCCGAGTGCGGCGGAGCAGATGTCGGTGACGACGCTGGACGGCGAGCCGCACGCACGCCTGCGGCGCGCACTGGCGCCGTTGTTCAGCGCGGCGAGGATGCAGGCGGCCTACCCACGGATGAAGGCCAGGGCAGAACGGCTCCTGGCCCGCTTAGGGCCGGGTGAGGTCGACCTGGTCGAGGACTTCACCACGAGGTATCCGCTGACGATCCTGTGCGACCTGCTCGGCATTCCGGACGACCAGGTGGACACGGTGATGAGCGCCTGCCGGCTGATGCACGTCGACTACCCGGCCAACGTGGGCCGAGCCATGGCGGCCTTTGCCACTTTGGCCCAAGCCGCGTTGGAGAACGCCGACGGACTGGCGGCCGAACTGGCCCGGCGCATGCCGCCGGACAGCACACGGAAGGACCTCGAATACCAGGTTTTCACGCTGCTGTTCGCCGGACAGCTCACGACTGATCTGACGGTGGGCTTCCTGCTGGCCCGCCTGCTCGGCGATCCCGCAGCGCCCCGCGACAATGACGAACTGGTGCGGGAAACTCTCCGCGAGCATCCGCCGGCGCCGTTCACGCTTTGGCGCTTCACAACGGTCGAGGTCGATCTGGCCGGTGTCCGGCTGCCGGCCAATTCCCCGGTGCTCATCGACATTCGGGGGATCAACGCTGTCAGTGACCTCACCTTCGGCGCCGGCCCGCATTACTGCCTGGGCTCCCAACTGGCCCGGCTCGAACTCCGGGCGTTGGCCGAGACCGTCCGTGACGCCTACCCGCACGCCCGGCTCACCACGCCGCTCAAAGCCTTACGCCACAGCGCACCGGGATCGATCATGGGCAGCCGGCTCCACACCCTCCCGGTGCGGCTGAGCTGACCCCGGTCACTTGCTGTTGCGGGGTGCCCGAAGCAGCAACGTGGTGCGGCCGGGGAGCTGGATCTGGCTGCCCGAGGCCAAAGGGGTCTGGTCGACCGGGGTGCCATCAGGGGTTCCGCTGTCCAGCATGGGCTCGAACAGCGGGCCGAACTCGGCCGGGGGCAGAGTGAAGGCGCAGGGGTCGCCGCCGGCGTGCAGGACGATGAGCCACGAATGGTCGGAGACGAGCTCGCCGGATTTGGTGCGGGACAGGCAGTTGGCGCCGTCGATCCAGACGCCGAGGGTGCGGCGGTCGTCGTCGAACCAGTCGGTCTCGGCCATCTCGGCCCCGTCGGGGCGCAGCCACACCAGGTCGGGCTCGCCGCTGGGAGTGATGCGGCCGTCGAAGAACTGGGGCTGCCGCAGCGCGGGGGAGGCGGCCCGCAGCGCCACGAGCCGTCCGGTGAACTCGAGCAGCGAGGAGGCGTCGGCGGACAGGTCCCAGTCCACCCAGGACATCTCGTTGTCCTGGTTGTACGCGTTGTTGTTGCCGTCCTGGGTCCGCCACATCTCGTCGCCGGCGGTGATCATGGGGGTGCCCATGGACAGCAGCAGGCTGGACATGAGGTTGCGGGCCTGGCGGGCCCGCAGCGCGAGCACGTCGGGTTCGGACGTCTCGCCCTCGGCCCCGCAGTTCCAGGACCGGTTGTCGTTGGTGCCGTCCCGGTTGTCCTCGCCGTTGGTCTCGTTGTGCTTGTCGTTGTACGAGACCATGTCGCGCAGGGTGAAACCGTCGTGCGCGGTGATGAAGTTGATCGACGCCCACGGCCGCCGGCCGTCGTCGGAGTAGAGGTCGCTGGAGCCGGTCAGCCGGTAGGCGAGATCGCGCACGCCCACGGCCCCGCGCCAGAAGTCGCGGACGGTGTCCCGGTAGCGCCCGTTCCACTCGGCCCACTGCACGCCGAACGCGCCGACCCGGTAGCCGTCGCCGGTGGCGTCCCAGGGCTCGGCGATCAGCTTGCAGCTGGCCAGCAGCGGGTCGCAGGCGATGGCGGTCAGCAGCGCGGCGTTGGGATCGAACGGACCGGCCCCGGGCCGCCCCAGCACGGAGGCGAGGTCGAAGCGGAAGCCGTCCACGCCCAGCTCACCGGCCCAGTACCGCAGGGAGTCGGTGACCAGCCGCACCACGGTCGGCGACCCGGCGTCCAAGGTGTTGCCGCAGCCGGTGATGTCCAGCCCCCGGCCGCCGTCGCCGTGCGCGTAGTACGCCGGGGCGTCCAGACCGCGGAAGCTCAGCGTGGGCCCCTCGAAGCCGGACTCGCAGGTGTGGTTGAACACCACGTCGACGACGACCTCGATGCCGGCGGCGTGCAGCGACGCCACCATGGTGCGGAACTCCTCGACCTCGCGCCCGGGCTCGCTGGCGTAGCCGGCGTAGGGGGCGAAGAAGCCGAGCGGCGAGTATCCCCAGTAGTTGTGGCGGTCGGCGGTCATCAGCGACGGCTCGTCCACAAAGGTGTGTACGGGCATCAGCTCGACGGCGGTGACGCCCAGCCGCACCAGGTGCTCGACCACGGACGGATGGGCCAGCCCCAGGTAGGTGCCCCGCAGGTGCTCGGGCACGTCGCGGTGCCGCTTGGTGTAGCCGCGCACGTGCAGCTCGTAGAACACGGACTCCTCGAACGGCACCTCGGGCTTCACGCCGGTGTCCGGCCCGCCGGGCGAGGTGACGACCGACAGCGGCACGCTGCCCAGCGAATCCACCGTGGAGGCCGGCCCGGTCGTAGCGTTGTCGACGTAGCCCAGCGCCGCCTCGAGGTTGGTCAGACCGCCGGTGATGCGTTTCGCGTAGGGGTCGACCAGCAGCTTGGCCGGATTGTGGCGAAGGCCACGTGCCGGATCGTACGGACCGTGCACGCGGTAGCCGTACTGCTGTCCGGGCAGCACGCCGTGCACCACGCCGTGCCACACCCCGAAGGTGCGTTCCGTGAGCTCAACGCGCTTCTCCTGCCCGTTGTCGACCAAGCACACCTCCACCGCCTCGGCCGTGGAGGAGGCGACGGCGAAGCGCACCCCGCCGGCCTCGGGGTGCGACCCGAGGGGGAAGGGGCGTCCGGCCAGCATCATCGGGTCCGGGGCAGGGTTGGCAACCACATCGCGATCTTCCCCGACCGGGTGCCCCGGTGCCAGGCCACGACGGGTGGGTTGTGAACAATGGACCGGTGACCGAGCCGATCAGTGCGGATGTCGATCTCGTCGTGGCGATGGAGAAGGTCAGCGTGCGGCGCGGCAGGACCACCCTGGTGCGCGGCATCGACTGGCGGGTCGAGCTGGACGAGCGGTGGGTGGTGCTGGGCCCGAACGGGGCCGGCAAGACCACCCTGCTGCGCCTGGCCGGCGCCGAGATGCACCCGACCACGGGGGCGGTGCACGTGCTCGGCGAGAAGCTGGGCCGCACCGACGTGTTCGAGCTGCGCACCCGCATCGGCGTCTGCTCGGCCGCGCTGGCCGGCCGGGTGCCGCCCGAGGAGAAGGTGGTGGACGTCGTCGTCAGCGCGGGCTACGGCGTCATCGGCCGCTGGCGTGAGCAGTACGACAGCATGGACACCGGCCGGGCCGAGGAGCTGCTGGCCGCGCTGGGCATCAAGCACCTGGCCGACCGCATGTTCGGCACGCTGTCGGAGGGCGAGCGCAAGCGCACGCTGATCTCCCGGGCCCTGATGACCGACCCCGAGATGCTGCTGCTGGACGAGCCGGCGGCCGGCCTGGACCTGGGCGGCCGCGAGGACCTGGTGGCCCGCCTGTCGGAGTTCGCCTTCGACCCGGACGCGCCGGCGATGGTGCTGGTCACCCACCACGTCGAGGAGATCCCGCCGGGCTTCACCCACGCGCTGCTGCTGCGCGAGGGCGGCATCGTGGCCCAGGGCCTGGTCGACGACGTGATCACCGCCCCGAACCTGTCCGCGGCCTTCGGCCAGGACCTGGAGCTGGACAAGGTCGGCGACCGCTACTTCGCCCGCCGCCGCACCGGCTCTGGTGCGTGAAAGCGCGTTTCCGCGCGTTGAACGAGAGGAATGGTCCTTTCCAAACGTGGGGTGCTACCGGCGGGTAGCCTGCGAGGCCTGGAGTCGAGGAGGACAGATGGCTGAGTTCGTCCGGCTAGAGGTGGACGGCGGGATCGGGGTCATCCGCCTGGAGCGGCCGCCGATGAACGCGCTGAACATGCAGGTCCAGGAGGAGATCCGGGCCGCCTCGGCCGAGGCGTCGCGGCGCGAGGACGTGCGCGCGGTGATCGTCTACGGCGGGCAGAAGGTGTTCGCGGCCGGCGCGGACATCAAGGAGATGGCCACGCTCTCCTACGTCGAGATGGCCGAGCGGGCCCAGCAGCTGTCCTCGGCGGTCGGCGCGGTGGCCGAGATCCCCAAGCCCACGGTGGCCGCGATCACCGGCTACGCCCTGGGCGGCGGCTTCGAGCTGGCCCTGTGCTGCGACCGCCGGATCGCCGGCGACAACGCCAAGGTGGGCCAGCCGGAGATCCTGCTCGGCATCATCCCGGGCATGGGCGGCACCCAGCGGCTGGCCCGGCTGGTCGGCCCGAGCAAGGCCAAGGACCTGATCTACACCGGCCGGTTCGTGGCCGCCGACGAGGCGCTGGCCATCGGCATGGTGGACGAGGTCGTCGCGCCGGACGACGTGTTCGAGGCGGCCAAGCGCTGGGCGTCCCAGTTCGCCGAGGGCCCGGCCCGGGCGCTGGCGGCGGCCAAGGCGGCCATCGACGGCGGCCTGGACGGGGACCTGGCCAGCGGCCTGAAGCTGGAGAGCCACCTGTTCGCGGCCCTGTTCGCCACCGAGGACCAGGCGGCCGGCATGCAGTCATTCATCGAGAACGGCCCGGGGAAGGCGAAGTTCAGTGGCAAGTGACGTGCAGGACCCGGCCCCCAACCCGCACGCCACCGAGGAGCAGGTGCAGGCCGCCTGGGACGACCCCAAGCTGGCCAACGTGCTCTACCACGACTGGGAGGCGGGCACCTACGACGAGAAGTGGTCCATCTCCTACGACCAGCGCTGCATCGACTACGCCACCGACCGGTTCCGGATGGTGGCCGGCGACCGCGGCTGGCCCTACGGCCGAGCGCTGGAGCTGGGCAGCGGCACCGGGTTCTTCCTGCTGAACCTGATGCAGGGCGGGGTGGCCCAGAAGGGCTCGGTGACCGACCTGTCGCCGGGCATGGTGCAGGTGGCGCTGCGCAACGCCGAGAACCTGGGCCTGGACGTGGACGGCCGGGTCGCCGACGCCGAGCGCATCCCGTACGAGGACAACACCTTCGACCTGGTGGTGGGGCACGCGGTGCTGCACCACATTCCGGACGTGCAGGCCGCGCTGGCCGAGGTGCTGCGGGTGCTCAAGCCGGGCGGGCGCTTCGTGTTCGCCGGCGAGCCGACCAAGATCGGCGACTTCTACGCCCGCAAGCTCGGGCAGATCACCTGGTGGCTGACCACCAACGTGACCAAGTTCGAGCCGCTGAACTCGTGGCGGCGGCCGCAGGAGGAACTGGACGAGTCCTCCCGCGCGGCGGCCCTGGAGGCGGTCGTCGACATTCACACGTTCGATCCGCTGGAGCTGGAGCGCACCGCCCGGGCCGCCGGCGCCCGCAACGTCAAGGCGGTCACCGAGGAGCTGTCGGCGGCGCTGTTCGGTTGGCCGGTGCGCACCTTTGAGGCGGCGGTGCCGCGTGAGAAGCTGGGCTGGGGCTGGGCGATGTTCGCCTACAAGACCTGGCAGCGGCTGTCCTGGCTGGACGAGAACCTGCTGTCCAAGGTGATGCCGCGGGAGCTGTTCTACAACGTGCTGGTGACCGGGACCAAGCCGGGTGGGGTATGAGTTCTCCGCCGCCGACGTCGCTTTCCTGACGTCGGCGGCGGGTCGGGCCGCGCTGGCCGAGGTCGGCGCGCTGCCCCTGACCGCCGCCTCGCGCCTGGCCGACGTGGCCACGGCCCGCAAGATCGTGCCGGATTTCGCCGCCGCCGTGCTGGAAACGGCTGTGCTGCGCCGAAAGTCCGTGGCCAAACTGTCCGGTGTGGACGAATGGCTGTTCACCGACGCCGCCCTGCAACAGGCGACGCCGTCGCTCGTGGCCGAACACCGGGCCCGGCGGCTGCGTGACCGCGACGTGCACGACGTGACGTGCTCGATCGGCGCCGACCTGACCGTGGTGGCCAGGGTGGCCAATCGGTGCGTTGGGTCCGATGTGGACGCTGTGCGGCTGAAGATGGCCCGCCACAACGCATCCGTCGCCGGTGTCGATCCGCTGCTGATTCGAGCAGACGCCTTGCGACCGTCCACTGCGAACACGGTCGTGGTCGCCGACCCGGCGCGGCGGGACACCTCGGGGCAGCGCAAGTGGCGCGCCGCCGACCTGGTGCCGCCGCTGGACGACCTCGTCGACGCCTACCGCGGCCGGGAGCTGGCCGTGAAGTGCTCGCCGGGCATGGACTTCGACGCCGCGCCCTGGGCCGACGAGATCGAGCTGGTCTCACTGGACGGCCAGGTGCGAGAGGCCTGTCTGTGGACCGGGTCGCTGGCCACGACGGCAAGACGGGCAACGGTTCTGCGCACGAACGGTCCCGA
The DNA here is from genome assembly GCF_018263855.1 of Kutzneria sp. CA-103260. Lineage (GTDB taxonomy): Bacteria > Actinomycetota > Actinomycetes > Mycobacteriales > Pseudonocardiaceae > Kutzneria. The sequence continues at coordinate 10,151,418 of NZ_CP073318.1, forward strand.
GTGGACGATCACCTTCGACGAGCCGGACGACTGCCCGGTCACGGCCGTCGGCGCCTGGATCGTGGACCCGGACGGGGCGGTGGTGCGAGCCGGTCTTGTCCGCCACTACGCGGCCCGGCACGGTCTGACCCAGCTGGACCCGCACATCGCCTACCTGACCGGCGACACGCCGCCGCCGGGAATCCGGGCCTTCCAGGTGATCGAGCACGGCCACTACAGTGAGAAGGCGCTGCGCGCGGTGCTGCGACGCCACCGGATCGGGCGACTGGAGATCCTCGTCCGAGGGCTTAACGTTGACCCGAACACGCTGCGGCCCCGATTGAAGCTGGCCGGTGACGCCGAGGCGACCGTCGTGCTGACGAGGATCGGTCACACCCCGACGGCGGTGCTCTGCCGGGCGCACGCAACCACCTGAGGTGTCACACGTCCTCTGATCGGGTACTCGAAACGCTGAGTGCGACTGGAGGCGAAGTCCATGACCAGGTCTTTCGGCATCGTGGCGGTCGCGGGCGTGATGGCGGTGGGACTGCTCACCGCGGCCTGCGGCAGCCCGAGCTCCACCAACGCGTCGTCCAACACCTCGACCACGCCCTCGTCGACGACGGCCACCAGCACGGCCAGCTCCGCGCCGGCCACCAGCAGCACGGACACCGGCACGAACACCGCGTCCGGCGCGGGCGGCGACGGCTCCGGCGGTGCGAGCGCGGCCAACGGCCAGTGCATCAGCGCCAACCTGAAGGTCACCGCCGGCGACGGCAACGCGGGCGCCGGGCACCAGTTCATCCCGATCGTGTTCACCAACGCCGGCGCCAAGCCGTGCACCATCGCGGCCTACCCCGGTGTGTCCTTTGTGGCCGGTGACGACGGGCACCAGGTCGGCGACCCGGCCACCCGGGTGTCGGCGAGCGCGCCGACGATCACGCTGCAGCCCGGCCAGGCCGCCTCGGCCGCGCTGAGCGTCGCCAACGTCGGCGTGTACGACGCGTCGCAGTGCAAGCCGGTGAGCGTGCGGGGACTGCGGGTCTACCCGCCGAACAACACCGCCGCCGTGTTCGTGCCGCTGTCCGGCGGCGTGCAGGGCTGCTCGGCCCACGTGCCCAACCAGACGCCGTTGCAGATCAAGCCGATGGTCGCGGGGACCAACGCCCAGTAGCCGGGGTAGGTTCGGGACTTCGTTGCACCCTGTGATTGGAGTCCCGTGGCCAGGTGGGCGAACACCGCGCTGGTGGTCGTGGCGGTGGGACTGCTCGCGGGCGGGGGCGTTGCCCTCGGCTCGCGGCAGTCCCCCGACTTCGGCCGTGAGCCGGCCAACATCGGCCAGGTCGAGAACGACGTGAAGGCCTACTACGGCGACACCGTGGACGCGAACGGCGTGCACCAACCGTCGCCGACCGGGCAGTGGGCCCGGCAGACGGCGCAGGCCGTGGCCGACGGCAAGTCGTTCCTGGCCCGCCGGCTCGCCCAGCGGGTCCAGCACCCGGCGATCGTGCTGGACGTGGACGACACGTCCGAGACCACGTTCGGCTACGAGGTGGCGCAGCAGTTCGCCTACAACCCGGCCGTCGCCGAGCAGTGGATCAACAATGGGCAGTTCCCGGCCATCAAGCCGACGCTGGAGCTGGCCCAGTGGGCCTTCCAGCACGGCGTGCAGGTCTTCTTCCTCACCGGCCGGCCCGAGCACCAGCGCGCGGCCACCCTGGCCGACCTGGCCAAGGACGGCTACCCGGCGCCGGCCGGCGCGTTCCTCAAGCCCGAGGGCCAGTGGCCGGCTTACCTGTCCTCGTGCGCGCCGACCTGCACCACGACCCAGTACAAGTCGTTGACCAGGGCGTACATCGAGTCCCAGGGCAACGACATCGTGCTCAACCTGGGGGACCAGTTCAGCGACCTCAACGGCGGCCACGCCGAGCGGCCGGTCAAGCTGCCCAACCCGATGTACTACCTGCCGTGATGGAACTCATCGGGGTCATCGGCGGCATGAGCTGGGAGTCGACGGCGCAGTACCTGCGGCTGCTCAACGAGGGCGTGCGGGACCGTCTCGGCGGGCTGCACTCGGCCCGGCTGCGGGTCGCGACCGTGGACTTCGCGCCGATCGAGCGGATGCAGGCCGACGGCGACTGGGCCGCGGCCGGCGAGGCACTGGCGCAGGAGGCTCGGTCGCTGGAGGCGGCGGGCGCGGCGTTCGCGCTCATTGCCACCAACACCATGCACAAGGTCTACGACCAGGTCGCCGCGGCGGTGACGATCCCCGTGCTGCATCTCGGGGACGTCACCGCCGCCGCGGTGCTGGAGGCCGGCCTGACCCGGGTCGGGCTGCTGGCCACCAAGTACACGATGGAGCAGGCCTTCTACCGCGACCGGCTGGCCGCGCACGGGGTCGAGACGGTGGTCCCGGACGAAGCCGGGCGGGCCGCTGTGCAGCGGATCATCTACGACGAGCTGTGCGTCGGGCGGGTCGAGGCGTCGTCCCGGGACGAGCTGCTGGCCATCGCCCGGGGCCTGGACGCCGAGGGCATCGTGCTCGGCTGCACCGAGTTGGAGCTCAGCGTGAGCCAGGAACACCTGGACGTGCCGGTGTTCCCGACCACCACGCTGCACTGCGCGGCGGCGTTGGACCTGGCCCTCAGCGCAGGACGCGACTGAGCACGAACTCCCCGAGCTCGGTGACGTCGGCATCGAGGGCCACGTCCACGAGCCGCCGATGCGAGTTCCGGCCTCGGCGCTGGTCGACGATCGTCGCCCCGCGGCCGGGGCCGTGCGAGGTGTCGACCTCGACCGGGCAGGCAGTGGTGCGCAGGATGCCGGGCGAGATGGCCTCGGCCAGGGCGATCGCGTCGTGCAGCACCATGCCGTCGATGCCGAGCACGCGTCGGTAGGTGGCCCGGTAGGACGGTGTGAGAGCGTGCAGGCCGCGAGCCACCGTGCCGCCGGCGGCCAGACGCTCCAGCCACGTGGCGTCGACTGCGCAGCGGTGGGTCAGGTCCAGCGGCACCAGCACGGTCGGCACGTCCTCCTCGGCCAGCACGCGGTGCGCGGCCTCGGGGTCGCTCCAGATGTTGAACTCGGCCGCCGCGGTCGTGTTGCCGCCCTTGGCGCTGCCGCCCATCGCCACGATGCGGCCGATCTTCGGCTTCAGCTCCGGGTGCAGCGCCAGCAGCAGGGCGACGTTGGTCATCGGTCCGATCGGGGCGATCGTGACCGGCTCGGTGGCCGTGCGCAGCAGGTCCGCCATCAGCGCCACGGCGTGCCGGCCGTCGACGTCCTTGGACGCCTTGGGCAGCGTGTCCGCCGCCCCGGACAAGCCGTCGCCGCCGTGCACCTCGCTGGCGCGGTGCGGGGTCGGGTGCACCAGCGGCCGGTCCGCCCCGGCTGCCACCGGCACGTCCGGGCGTCCGCACAGCTCCAGCAGCCGCAACGCGTTGGCGGTCGTGTTCTCCAGGCCCACGTTGCCGAAGACGGTGGTCACCGCGAGCAGGTCGACCTCGGGGCTGGCGGCGGTCAGCGCGATGGCGAAGGCGTCGTCGATGCCCGGGTCGGTGTCGATGATCAGCGGCGTCATAGTGTGCAGCCTATGACGAGCATGTGGGGCGCATCGCTGGCTTCGCGGCGCCGCGCCCGAAGGCGCGACCCCGAGCAGGCCCGCTTCCTCACCATGGCGTCGCTGCGGTGGATGCTGCGCAACCGGGCCTACACACCGTGGTACCTCGTGCGGTACTGGCGGCTGTTCAAGTTCCGGCTGGCCAACCCGCACGTGGTGCTGCGGGGCATGGTGTTCCTGGGCAAGAACGTGGAGCTGCACTGCCGGCCCGGCTACGGCCGGCTCGAGGTCGGCCGCTGGGTGCACATCGGCGACGGCAACTCGATCCGCTGCCACGAGGGCTCGCTGCGCATCGGCGACAAGGTCGTGTTCGGCAAGGACAACACCGTCAACTGCTACCTGGACGTCGAGATCGGCGCGGCCACCCTGGTCGCCGACTGGGTCTACGTCTGCGACTTCGATCATGTGGTGGCCGACATCACCATGCCCATCAAGGACCAGGGCATCGTCAAGACACCGGTGCGGATCGGTCCCGACTGCTGGCTCGGCGTGAAGACCACCGTGCTGCGGGGCACCCGCATCGGCCGCGGCTGCGTGCTCGGCGCCCACGCCGTCGCCCGTGGCGACATCCCCGACTACGCCATCGCCGTCGGCACCCCCGCCCGCGTCGTCCGCGACCGCCGGGCCGACTACGACGCCGACGCCGACCGCCGCGCCGCCGTCGCCGACATGGCCCGCAAGGCCGACGAAGCGTTGAAGCAGGCCCTGACCGACACCCCCTAAAACTCGCGAGTCCCGCGCTCAGGCAACCATGTGTCGAGTTTCGGACTGCCGGAACTCGACATTCAGTTGCCCGAGAGCGGGACTCGCGGTTTTTAGTGAAAGGCGTTGCCGGTGGCGATCTTGGGGCGGGCGAGGACGCCGTGGTCGCGGATCTCGGCTGCGGTGTAGACGGCCACGGTGCCCTCGGCGATGCGGCCCCAGTCGAAGTCGGTGCCCAGGCGGGCCTTGGCGGCGCGGGCGCGGCGCTGGGCGGCGTCGGGGTCGTTGAGGACGCCGCGGACGGCGGCGGTGAGGCCGTCGACGTCGGCGGGGGCGAACGAGGAGCCGGTCTTGCCGTCCACGACGACCTCGCCGAGGCCGCCGGCGGTGGAGGCGACCAGGGGAGTGCCGGCGGCGGCGGCCTCCAGGGCGACGATGCCGAAGGGCTCGTAGCGGCTGGGCAGCACGACGGCGTCGGCGGCGGCGAGCACGGCCGCCAGTTCACGGTCGGAGAGGTGGCCGGCGAACTCGACGGCCCGCAGCACCCGGTGTTTGCGGGCCTGGTCGGCAAGCCACTGGTCGTGGCTGCCGGTGCCGGCCACGACCAGCCTCGCGCCGGGGTGGCTGCGGCGGATCCGGGCCAGGCCAGCGATCAGGTCCTGGACGCCCTTCTCCCACTCCAGGCGGCCGAAGAACAGCAGCAGCGGCGCGTTCGGCGAGCCGTGCCGGTCACGGGCGGCGGCGACGTCGGCGGGCCGGACCCGCCAGCGTCGGGGCTCGATCCCGTTGTGCAGCACGGTGATCGTGTCGGGATCGACGTCGAACAGGTGCGTCACCTCGGCCCGCATCGCGGCGGAGCAGGTGATCAGGCTGTCGGCCCGGTTGGCCAGCCACCACTCCACGGAGTGCACCTGCTGGTTCAGCGGCTGCGACAGCCAGCCGCTGTGCCGGCCGGCCTCGGTGGCGTGGATGGTGGCCACCAGCGGCACCCCGGCCGTCTCGCTCAGCGCCACGGCCGGATGGGTCACCAGCCAGTCGTGGGCGTGCACGACGTCCGGCTGCCAGCTGCGCAGCAGCCGCAGGCCCTCGCGCACCATGCCGTGCCCCATGGCCAGCGTCCACGCCACCAGGTCGCGCTCGAACACCAGGTGCGGCGGGTCCTCGGCGATCCTGATCACCCGCACCCCGTCGGACGCGAAGTCCGAGGTCGGGTTGGTGCTCGCGTCGCTGCCAGTGGGCTGCCGGCACAGCACCACCACGTCGTGGCCCTGCTCGCCGAGTTTGCGGGCCAGCGCGTGGACGTGCCGGCCCAGCCCGCCGACCACGACCGGCGGGTACTCCCAGGACAGCATCAGGATCCGCATGACCTGGTGATCCTGCCATGCCCGGCCCCGGGGCTACTCGGCGGTAGCCCCGGAACCGCGGCGCACGTCGTTGAAACGTGTTCTAGTGCAGGTGGACCAGGTCGGCGACGAACTTCGCGGCGTCCACGGTGCCGACGCCGGTGGCCTGGTCATAGCCGGGCACGGCGTCGAAACCGGTGGACTCGGGCGTGGCGGCGGTGTCGGCGGTGTTGCCGACGGTGATGTCGACCAGGCCGCGGGCGTGTTCGGCGTAGAGGCGGTAGATGTCGTTGTCGATCACGCCGAACCGGTGCCCCGCGGCCTGGGCGGCCAGGGTGACCAGGCCGGCGAACATCGGAGCCGACTGGCTGGTGCCGCCGCCGGGCCACCAGCCGGTCTGGGCCGGCGCGAAGCTGGTGTAGATCCACAGGCCGCCGTCGGGATCGGCGTCGAGGCTGATGTCCGGCGTGCCACGGGTCGCGCCGACCACCGACTTCACCCCGTTCTGGTACGCGGGGCGCTGGAACACCTTCGACCGGTAGCCGCCGCTGCCGATCCAGGCGCTGTCCACGGTCAGCCGCTTGCCGGCGTCGTCCAGGTTGAGGTGGGTGCCGCCGACGGCCGTGACGAGCGGGTCGGAGGCCGGCCAGAAGCCGCCGACGTTCGGGATGCCGCCGCCGTCGCCGGAGCTGGCGGCGAGGGTGGCGCCGTGGTTGACGGCGTTCTGGAAGGCGTAGCGCAGGCTGGTCAGCGCGGTGTAGTCGCCGAGGTCGTAGCCGGGGAAGTGCGCCTCCCGGGCGCCCCAGCTCATCGACACGGCGTCGACGCCGCCCTGGTTCACCAGATGGTTCAGCGCGCTCATCATCTCCGGCACGCCGACGCCGTCATTGGTCTGGTCCACGGCGGTCTCGGCGACCACGATCTTCGCGCCGGGGGCGACCGTGTGCGCGGCCTCGACGTCGAGCGCGGTCTCCTGAGCCCAGCCGACCTGGTCGTCATTGGTCGGGTCGAACGGCGGGACGTTGCCCCACTTGAACACGTCGACCTGCGTGTCGGGCAGCCCGAACTGCTTGTCGAACACGTCCAGGTCGTGCTGCACGGTCGGCGAGCCGAACGCCTCCAGCAGCACGATGGTCCGACCCTTGCCGGTGATTCCCTTGCTGTGCAAGGGATCGAGGTCATATGCCGACCGCAGCTGGGCCGGCGAGTAGCAGTGCGTCTGGAACTTGGCCACGCATTCGCTGGTGGGCAGCGGCGCCGGCTGGAAACCGACGTCGGCCAACGGCTTCAGCGGGGCGACGGTGATCGCGGCGGCGACCGGGCCGCTGACCGGCAGCACGGCGACGGCCAGCGCGGCCACCAGTGCGACACGCGAGACTCTGGACATGGGTGGGCCTCCTCAGCGCAACTCGGCGATGAACTTGGCCGCGTCGAGGGTGCCGACGCCAGTGGCCTGGTCGTAGCCCGGACCGGCCGGGTATCCGGTGCTGCCCGTGTTGCCGGCGGTGACGTCCACGATGCCCTTGGCGTGCTGCGCGTTCAGCCGGTAGAGGTCGTTGTCGATCTGGCCGAGCCGGTGTCCGATGGCCTGGTCGGCCAGTGCCACCACACCGGCGAACAGCGGCGAGGCCTGACTGGTGCCGCCGCCGAGCCACCAGCCGGGGGCCTTCGGGTCGTAGCTGGAGTAGATCCACAGGCCGCCGTCGGGGTCGGCGTCCATGCTGACGTCGGGGGTGCCGCGCTTGGCGCCGACCACGGACTTGACGCTGTTCTGGTAGGCGGGCCGGTCGAAGACCTGCGAGACGTAGCCGCCGCTGCCGGTCCAGGCGCTGTCGGGGGACAGCCGCTTGCCCGAGTTGTCCAGGTCGAGGTGGGTGCCGCCGATGGCCGTGACGAGCGGGTCGGACGAGGGCCAGAACCCGCCGGTGCCGGCCTTCGCGCCGCCGCCGTCGCCGGAGCTGGCGGCCAACGTCACGCCGTGCCTGGCGGCGTTCTGGAAGGCGTAGCGCAGCGTGGTCAGCGAGGTGTAGTCGCCGACGTCGTAGCCGGGGAAGTGCCGCTCGCCGGTGCCCCAGCTCATCGACACGACATCGCCCTCGCCGGCGTTGACCAGGTGGTTGACCGCGCTCATCATCTCCGGCACGCCGACCGGGCCGTCGGTCTCGGCGATCCCGGTCTCGACCAGCACGATCTTCGCGCCGGGGGCGACGGCGTGCGCGGCCTCGACGTCCAGCGTGCTCTCGCCGGCCCAGCCGTTCTGGTCGGCGTTCGTCGGGTCGAACGGCGGCACCTCGCCCCACTCGAGCACCTCGACCGGGGTGTCGGGCAGCCCGAACTGCTTGTCGAACACCTCCAGGTCGTGCTGGACGGTCGGCGAGCCGAACGAGTCGACGATCACGATCGTCCGGCCCTTGCCGGTGATTCCCTTGGCATACAAGGGGTTCACGTCGTAGGCGGCCTGTAGCTGCTGCGGCGAGTAGCAGTGCGTCTTGAGCTGGGCCAGGCACTGGTCGGTGGGCAGCGGCGCGGGCTGGACCGCGGTGTGCTGCAACGGGGTCATGGGCGTCACGGCGACCGCGGCCGCTCCGGTGGCGGGCAGCGTCGCCGCGACGAGGGCGGCGATCAGAACCGTACGTGCGGGATTCGACACGAACGGTGAACCTAGCGGCGACGTCGGGTTGTCAACACCCTCTTGCGTCTAGAGTCCCGAACAAGCCGTCCCGAACGCGCAGCTCGGCGGCGACATCGACCGCTTTGTCCCGTGCGCCAAGGCGAATCAGGTCCGCCAGGTGGGAAAACCCGTCGGCATGGCTTGACGCGCGGTGCCGGGCGTAGTCGGCCGCCGAGTCCTTGGTGACCATGAACGCCCAGTCGCTGGACAGCGCCAGCAGCGCCTCTCGCAGCAGCTGGTCGGCCACCGGGTCGCGGACATCGCTGGGGCGTAACGTGTCCAGCAGGGTCCGCTGCAACCGGGCGTTGGCGTCGACCATGTCCTGCACCTGCTCGCCGTCCCAGACCCGCCAGTCCTTGCCCGACCCCCAGGACGACGCCGGCAGCTCCACCGGTGCGCCCAGGTGCCCGGCCTCCAGAGCGCCCCGCAGCGTGGTCACCCGGACGCCGGCTTCCGGCAACGCCGTCAGCACCGCGTCCAGCCACGCCGGCCCTTCGTGCCACCAGTGCCCGAACAGCTCGGTGTCGTAGGCGGCGACCACCAGGCCCGGCTTCGGCAGCGAACGCAGCCTGCGCACCACCGTGTCCACGAAGTCGGCGGCGTGCTTCTGCACGGCGACGGCCGCCAATTCGGGCTCGTACGGCCGTTTCTGCTCCGGCGGCACGTTCTTTCCGGTGACCCGCGACGGCTTCAGGCCGGACGGGTGGTCGTAGGTGTGGAAGTCACGGTAGACGGCGTCGCCCGGGTAGCCGGCCTTCGGTGACCAGACCCGGTACGTCACCTCAAGGTCCCGGCCGAAGCAGACCACGTCGCTGTCGCCGACCGGGTGCGCGGCCGAGGTGTCGCCGTGCAGGGCCGGACCGTCCACAAGGAACCGTTGCACGCCGGCCTCGGCGTAACCCTGTTCCATGCCAGGGGAATAGCCGCACTCCGGGGCCCAGATGCCCGCTGGGCGCGTGCCGATGCGGTGCTCGGTGTCGGCCAGCCCGGTGTTCAGCGCGAACCGGCGGATCCGCTCGTCCAGCAGCGGCTGGAAGGGATGTGTCGCCGGGCCGCCGAGCAGTTCGATCACACCGGAGTCGACCAGCCGGCGCAGCACCGGCGAGAACCCGTGCCGCCACTTGGTTTCGAAGTCGTTCAGTGCCTTGGCCGACGCCCGGTGCTCCGCCGCCGCGAGGTCCTTCAGCAGCGGATCTGTCCACCGGGTCGCCGCGAAGTCCGCCCGCAGCTGCCAGTTGCCCAGCCAGTCGTGGAAGGCTCGCAGGCAGTAGGGATCGTCCAGCTGCGCCGCCAGCACCGGCGTGACGCCCAGCGTCAGCACGTCGTGCTTTCCTTGCGCCGCATAGCGTTCCAGCAGGTCCACCACCGGCAGGTAGGAGTGCGCCCAGGCCTGGTAGAGCCATTCCTCGCCGACCGGCCAGGAGCCGTGGTGGGCCAGCCAGGGCAGGTGGCTGTGCACCACCAGGCAGAAGGTCCCCTCCTCGGTCACCGCTTCACCGCCACCGCGACCAGGTCCAGGCTGCCGTCCACGTCGTCCCCGGTGATCACGAAGTCGTCCGCCGTCACCGCTGTCACCTCGGTCAGCAGGTCATCCGGCCAGCCGCCGTCGCCCAGCACCACCTCGACCTGCCGCTCGATGATCGTCTCGTCGATGCCCGGCCCGTGTCGCAGCCCTGCCAGGCTCGCCACCTCGAACCCGGCCTCCCGCAGCAGTTCGTCCAATTCGGACGGTGCGAGTTCCCTGGTGTGGAACGGATTCAGCGGCGTGTCCCGCCCCGGTGAGAACGTGATCCGGTTCGGTGTCGTCACCAACAGCCGCCCGCCCGGCCGCAGCACCCGCCGGCACTCGACCAGGAAGCCGTGCTGGTCCCACAGGTGCTCGATCACCTGGAGATTCGCCACCACGTCCACCGTCGCGTCGGCCAGCGGCAGCGTCGCCAGGTTGCCCCGGACCGTGTGCACCCTGGGGTAGGTCCGGCGCACGTGCTCCGCCGTCAACCGGTCGTAGTCCAGCGCCAGCACTCGGCGAGCCACCCCCGCCAGCAGGTCCGCGCCGTAGCCTTCGCCGCACCCCGCCTCCAGCACCGTCGCCCCCGCGCAGTGCGGGGCCAGGGCCAGGTAGGCCGCCTCGTGCCGGCGGAACCAGTAGTTCTCCTCCGGGATGCCCGGGACTGTTCGTTCCCCGGTCAGGGGCAGCGGCTCGGCTGTCACCCCGCGAACCCTACCTGCCGGTAGCCGGCGCGCTGACCCGGAGCACGTTGCCGTCGGGATCGTGCAGGCGCATCTCGTAGTTGCCCCACGGCCGCACCACCGGCGGCTCCGCCACCCGCGCGCCGCGGTCGGTCCACTCCTGGAACAGGGCGTCGACCTGGTCGGCGGTGTGCACGTCGAGGTGCAGCCAGGTGGTGTGCTCCCCGGGCTTCTGGGTCAGGATGATCTGCACCGCGTCCCGGCCCACGATCGCCGTCCCGGGCTGGTCGGGCTCGTCGTCGATCAGGAACCGGCCCTCGGCGTCCGACCACCGCCACCCCGCCCGGAAGCCCAGCACCTGGACGTAGAACCGCAGGCTGGCGGCGACGCTGTCGACCAGCAGGTTCGGCCGGCAGTCGAAGATGGCCTCGCTGTTATTCGGATGCATGGCCGCCATCGTCCTGCTGCACTGGTGCGCATGCCACGTCTGGTGCTGCCGGGAGTCGAGCTGCGGGCCTCGTTCGTCGAGGCGATGCGGGAGTTCCAGGCCGAGGGGCGCGGGCAGGAGCATGACCAGTCGATGGTGGGCGACGAGATCCGGGACGGCCGCTGGGAGACGGCGGAGGGGTTCGAGGCCTACGCGGCGGACCTGAACGCGAAGGCGGTCCGGACGCCACCGCCGGGAAAGGTTCGGGGCACGACCTGGTGGTGGTGCGAGGGCACGACCTACCTGGGCCGGATCGCGCTGCGGCACGAGCTGACGGAGAGCCTGCGCAAGAAAGGCGGCCACGTGGGCTACGACGTGCGGCCGACGGCCCGGCGGCAGGGGCACGCCACGGCGATGCTGGCGGCGGTGCTGCCGAAGGCCAGAGAGCGGAGGCTGGCCCAGGTGTTGATCACGTGCGACGAGGACAACGTGGCCTCGCGGAAGGTGATCGAGGCCAACGGGGGCGAGCTGGAGTTCCGGGGCGACGGCATTCGGCGGTACTGGGTCGCCACCTGAGTAACGGCCCGGACCACCGCGGCGAAACGCCTCACAAGGGGGATTCGCCATGCGTGTCCGACTGTTGTTGATCATTGCCGCGATGGTTGTCGTCGCGGGCTGCCAGGGCGGCCCGAGCCCGAGCGCCGAGTCCACGACGACAGCCACGACCACGTCCCGAAAACCGGTGCGGACGACCACGCCGCCGCCGCGGACCACGCCGAAGCCGGACGCCAGCACCCCGCATCACACGGTGCGGTTCCGGATGCAGATCCACGACGCCAACCACGACGCCGTGAACATCCCGGCCACGTCCAACCCGAACCCGGCCCGCGACCCGAAGTCGGCCGCGCAGATCCGCCAGGACCCGGCGCTGGTCTCGGACCGGGCGGCCCAGGAACGGGCGGCGGCCAGCCTGGACTGCGACCACGCCGACCCGTTGCAGGGCAAGGACGATCCGAACCTGCCGCTGGCCACCTGCGGCGGCACGGAGTTCATGGAGCTGCTCGACCGGGTCCTGCTCGACGGCAGCATGATCGCCAACGCCACCTACGGCCCGGGCGGCCCGTTGCCGGACCGCTGGGACGTGACGGTCACCCTCACCCCGGCCGGCGGGAAGATCATGGTCGACACCGCGCCGAAGAACGCGAACGTGCTGCTGATGATGCTGTTCGACGGCGAGACGGTGGCCGCGACGGGGTTGGACGCGAATACCGCCGGCACGCTCGAGTTCACCTTCGGCAAGGAGGACGACGCCCGGCAGGTGGCGGCGGTCATCGACAACCGCTGACTCAGTGGTTGTTGATCATGGCGGCCAGGTCGCGGGCCTGTTGCCCGGTGCAGAAGACCTTGATGTCGTGGTCCATCGTGTTGGTGACCGGGATGTTGACCTGGACGTGGCCGTCCACCACGAGCGCGAGTTCGGAGGGGTGGGACGTGCAGTAGGCGGTCCAGGTCTTCAGGCCCTCGGGTGTGAACGTCAGGATGAGGTTCCACTCGTCGCCGGAGACGTGCTGGTAGCCGGCGTGGTCGATCGACTTGCCATCCAGGAGCGCCTGCGCGAGCAGGTACACCAGGCCATAGTCGTTGCACGCGGCAAGCGGCAGGGCCTGGAGATCGTGTCCGTTGAGCGGGTCCGCTTGGTGCAGTCGGTGCCGGCGAGGGCGGCCTGCCGCGCGGCGGGGTCGTAGTTGATGCCTGGAGCCCGGCGGACATTGAGGGCTCGATCGAAATCCGTGATCGGCGTCCCGGAGCCGCCCGCGGCGGGGGTGGCCACCACCGGGCGGAGGAGAACCGTCTTGTGCGGCGTGCCGGCGTGGGGCCTCGGTGTGATCACGGGCGAGGGCGTCGGAGTCCACGACGTCGTTGTCGTCGGCGTCGGCTCCGAGGCCGACGGCGTGGACTGACAGCCCCCCAGAGCTGCCAGTGCCAGAACAAGACCGAGCACACGTGTGCGCATTACAGATTCCCCCCGTGGCACCGAATTCCCCGGGAGGGTAATGCCTGGCGCCTAGACCGGCGACACCGTCACGCCGATCGCTCCCGGGCCGAGGTGCGCGAAGACCGCGGAGCTGGCCTGGGTGAGCACGAAGTTGCGGGCGCGGGGGATCCGCTTCTTGAGGGTGTCCAGCAGGGTGACGGCCCGCTCGTCCGGGCCGTAGTGCTGCACGGCCACGTCGACCTGGTCGTTGCCAGCCCGCTTCACGGCGGCGTCGACCAGCTTCTTGATGGCACGGTCGGTGCCCATCGCGCGGCCGGACGGCGCCACCTGGCCGTTCTTCACGGTCAGCAGGGGCTTCATCGACAGGGCGGTGCCCAGCAGCGCCTGCGCGGCCCCGATCCGCCCACCCTTGCGCAGGTACTCCAGGGTGTCCACGTAGATCAGCTCGGTGCCGGTGGAGTATCGCCGCTGGGCGGCGGCGATCACCTGTCGAACGTCCCAGCCGGCCCCGGCGGCCTGAGCGGCGGCCAGCGCGGCGTAGCCGAGACTCATGCTTATCGCCGAGGTGTCCACGACGTGCACCGGCACGCTGGCCTGGGCGGCCGCCTGTCTGGCCACCTCGCAGGTCTGCGACAACTTCTCCGAGATGTGCAGCGACACCACTGCGTCCACGCCCTGCGCGGCGGCGTCCTGGTAGGTCCAGAAGAACGCGCCGGGATCCGGGGGCGAGGTGGACACCGAGCTCCCGGCCTGCATGGCCTTGATCAAATCCTCTGGCGCGACCCACGCCTCCTCGTCGAACCGATCTCCCACCTGAAGCTGTAACTGAACAACGGCCACTCCCGATGTAGTGGCCAGTTGCGGCGGCAGACAGGCGCTGGAGTCGGTCACGACGGCTACACGACGCCTCATGGGCCAGCAGGCTATCCGGGCTGACGCATGCCTGCATATGGGTGACGACCAATCGGCCGCACCGTCGGTGCCCACGCGTGCCCGTGTAGTGCGAGGATGCGCGTGAGAACTCTCACGCCACCGGAGTGCTTGCCCGCGTTTGCGCCTGTGCTACCCGCCGGTAACATTCTGGTGGTTGAACACCCCAGCGCTCAGGAGGTCGAAGGAGACCGATGAACATCGTCGTCCTGGTCAAGCAGGTGCCTGACACCTACTCCGAGCGCAAGCTCGCCGACTCCGACCACACCCTGGACCGGGAGTCGGCTGACGCGGTGCTCGACGAGATCAACGAGCGCGCCGTCGAAGAAGCGCTGCAGCTCCAGTCCGCGCACGGCGGCGAGGTCACCGTCGTCAGCGTCGGCCCGGACCGCGCCACCGACGCCATCCGCAAGGCGCTGTCCATGGGCGCCGACAAGGCCGTCCACGTCAGCGACGAGGCGCTGCACGGCTCGGACGCGATCGCCACCGCCAAGGTGCTGGCTAAGGCCGTCGGCACGATCGAGGGCGTCGACCTGGTGCTGGCCGGCAACGAGGCCACCGACGGCCGCGTCGGCGCGGTGCCGGCGATGGTCGCCGAGCTGCTGGGCCTGCCGGCGCTGACCCACGCCCGCAAGGTCGAGGTGGACGGCTCCAGCGTCAAGGTCGAGCGTGAGACCGACGAAGGCGTGCTGCACCTGACCGCCGCGCTGCCCGCGGTGATCAGCGTCAACGAGAAGATCAACGAGCCGCGCTACCCCTCGTTCAAGGGCATCATGGCGGCCAAGAAGAAGCCGGTGACCACGCTGACCGTGGCCGACCTCGGCGTCGACGCCGCTGAGCTGGGCATCGAAGGCTCCTGGAGCAAGGTGCTGGAGTCCGCGCCGAAGCCGCCGCGCTCGGCCGGCCAGCGCGTCGAGGACGAGGGCGACGGCGGCACGAAGGTCGCCGAGTACCTCGTCGGCCAGAAGCTGATCTGACGAACTGACGAGGAGGAAACAGACATGGCAGAGGTCCTGGTCCTCGTCGACCACGTCGACGGCGAGGTCAAGAAGGTCACCCACGAGCTGCTCACCGCGGGCCGCCGCCTCGGCGAGGCCAGCGCGGTCGTCGTCGGCGCCCCCGGCACCGCGGCCAAGCTGAAGGACGCCCTGGCCGCGCACGGCGCCGCCAAGGTGTACGTCGCCGAGTCCGACGACGCCGCCAACCAGCTGGTCACCCCCGAGGTGGACGTGCTGGCCGCGCTGGTCGGCTCGGCCGCCCCGGCGGCCGTCCTGGTCGCCGCGACCGCCCGCGGCAAGGAGATCGCCGGCCGGCTGGCCATCCGCGTCGGCTCCGGCGTGCTGGTCGACGCCACCGAGGTCAACGGCGACGGCACCGTCGGCCAGTCCATCTTCGGCGGCGCGTACAACGTCAAGGCGCAGGCCACCAAGGGCGTGCCGGTGATCTCGCTGCGTCCGGGCGCGGTCGAGGCCGAGAACGCCGAGGGCGCGGCGGCCGAGGAGACCGTGGCGGTGCCGGCCGGCAGCGCCGTCGTCACCATCACCGGCCGTGAGCCGCTGGCCGGTGGCGACCGCCCCGAGCTGACCGAGGCCTCGGTGGTCGTCTCCGGTGGCCGCGGTGTGGCCAGCGCGGAGAACTTCGCCGTGGTCGAGGCCCTGGCCGACGCCCTGGGCGGCGCGGTCGGCGCATCCCGCGCGGCGGTGGACTCCGGCTACTACCCGCACCAGTTCCAGGTCGGCCAGACCGGCAAGACGGTGTCCCCGCAGCTGTACATCGCGCTGGGCATCTCCGGCGCCATCCAGCACCGGGCCGGCATGCAGACCTCGAAGACGATCATCGCGGTCAACAAGGACGCGGAGGCGCCGATCTTCGAGATCGCCGACTTCGGTGTGGTCGGCGACCTGTTCAAGGTCGCGCCGCAGCTCACCGAGGAAGTGCAGAAGCGCAAGGGCTGACCGTTTTTGAGTACGGGGGCGGTTCCCATTAACATGGGCACCGGACGAGCTCGGGCGACGTGTGTCCGCGGAAAGCGCGGACCACGTCGCCCGTTGTTATATCTGGGGGACAGCCCCCAGACCCCCGTGATTCATATCCACTTAACGCTAAATTCACGTCGGCCGGCAATTAGCTCAAGCGTCATTTTCGCGTAAACGGACATACCCTTCGCAGTACGGGTCACGCCGGGTAGACCAGATGCCATGACGCGGTCGCAACTGCTGGTCAGCAGCCCGGAAACGGCTCCGGGCACGCCCCGTTACTCGCTGCTCGTGGCACGCGACAACGAGGAGGTGCGGGCCGCCCAGCGGCTGCGGCACCTGGTGTTCGCCGAGGAAATGGGCGCCACCCTGCATTCCATCGCCGAGGGCGTCGACGCCGACGAGTTCGACGACCGTTGCGATCACCTGGTCGTCCGTGAGGACGAGACCGGCGAGATCGTCGGCACGTATCGGATGCTGCCGCCGGAGTACGCCGACGGCGGCCTCTACAGCGAGACCGAGTTCGATCTCCGCAATCTTTCCGACCTGCGCCCGGCGCTGGTCGAGACCGGCCGCTCCTGCGTGCACCCGGACCACCGCAACGGCTCGGTGGTCGGCCTGGTCTGGGCCGGCATCGCCCGCTACATGCTGCTGTCCGGCCACAAGTGGCTGGCCGGCTGCGCCTCCGTGCCGTTGGCCGACGGCGGCTCGTACGCCGCGGGCGTGTGGAACGCCGTCGCGGCCAAGCACCTCTCGCCCGAGGAGTTCCGGGTCACGCCGCTCAACCCGTGGAACCCGGAGTCGGTCGAGGCACCGTCGCGCACGGTGCTGCCGCCGCTGCTCAAGGGCTACCTGCGGCTGGGCACCTGGGTCTGCGGCCGCCCCGCCCACGACCCGGACTTCGGCGTCGCCGACCTGTTCGTGCTGCTGTCCATGGACCGGGTCGACCAGCGCTACCTCAAGTTCTTCCTGGGGCAGACCGCATGAGCGCGCACGCGTGGATGCCGAACTCCCCGTGCGACACGAGCTGCGTCACCGGCGGCACGTTCCGCCGGGTGTCGATCGTTCGGGTGATGCTGCGGGTGCTGACCGCGCTTGTGGTGCTGCTCAGCGGCCTGCTGATCGTGGTGGCCAAGCCGGTGCTGCGGTCCAACACCCGGCACGCGATCCGTCGCTGGTTCGCCAGCCTGGTGCGGGCCTTCGGGGTGCGTGTCGAGGTGCACGGTGACGCCAGGTTCCAGGCCACGCCCGGCCGTGGTGTGCTGGTGGTCAGCAACCACGTGTCCTGGCTGGACTCGCTGACGCTCAACGCCGTGCAGCCGATGGCCATGGTGGCCAAGCTCGACATCAAGGGCTGGCCGCTGCTGGGCAAGCTGATCTCCGCCGCCGGCTCGGTGTTCATCGACCGGGAGCGGCTGACCAGGCTGCCGGAGACGGTGTCGGAGCTGGGCGAGGCGCTGCGCAACGGCCTGGCCATCGGCACCAACCCGGAGGGCACCACCTGGTGCGGCATCTCCTCCGGCCGGTTCCGCCCGGCGCTGTTCCAGGCCGCCCTGGACGCCGGTGTGCCGGTCCGCCCGGTGGCGCTGCGCTACCGCGTGGCCGACGGCACGACCGCCCGTCCAGCGGCGTTCGTCGGCACCGAGGACCTGGTCACCGCGATGCGCCGGGTGCTGCGGCTGCGCGGCCTGGTCGTCGAGGTGCACGTGCTGCCCGAGATCGCCCCCGGCCGCGCCGACAACCGGCGTGATCTGGCTCTCATTGCCGAGGCCGACGTGGCCGAAGCGCTCGGAACGACAGTTGCTTTGCACAAAGAACTGGACTTCCAGCGCGCCTGAGGTTGCACAGTATCAAGGTGAGTGTTGCGGAGGGGACGGCGAGGAAGCCGAGCGCGCTGTGGGCGCCGGATCGTCGAGCAGCCACTACTGGCTTGTTGTTGTTGGTGACGCTGGCCGCGTTCGAGCAGATGGGTGTGAGCACGGCGTTGCCCACGCTCGTGCACGACCTGCACGGGGAATCGCTGTACTCCTGGCCGTTCACCATGTTCCTGGCCACCGAGGTGGTCGGGAACGTGCTGGGCGGCCGGTTGTGCGACCGCCGCGGGCCGGCGGCGGTGCTGATGATCGGCCCGCTGCTGTTCGCGCTGGGCCTGGTGGTCGCCGGCACCTCGCAGGAGATGGCGCAGCTGCTGGTCGGCCGCGCGTTGCAGGGCATCGGCGGCGGGGCCCAGGTCGTCGCGCTGTACGTGATGATCGCGATGGTGTTCCCGGAGCGGGACCGGCCGGTCGCGTTCGGCGCGCTGTCCGCCGCCTGGGTCGTGCCGTCGCTGGTCGGGCCGACGATCGCCGGCCTGGTCACCCAGTACCTGAACTGGCGGTGGATCTTCCTGGGGCTGGCCCCGCTGGTGCTGATCGGCTGGGCGCTGGTGGTGATCGTGCTGCGCCGGCTGCCGGCGTTCGTGCCCTCGGAGACCGGCCAACGCCGCCGCGGCCTGCCGCTGGCCGCCGTGGCCGCCGCGGTCGGGCTGGCCGTGCTGAGCTGGGCCGGCGACCACCCGGACCTGGTCGGCCTGGTCGTCGTGCTGGTGGGCCTGGCCGTGGTGGTGCCGGCGCTGCGGGTGCTGCTGCCCAAGGGCACCCTGGTCGTGCGGGCCGGCCTGCCCAGCGTGATCCTGGCCCGCAGCCTGCTGTCCGGCGCGTTCTTCGGCAGCCAGATCTTCCTGCCGCTGGTGTTGCAGCAGGTGCACGGCTTCTCGCCGGCGCTGGCCGGCGTGCCGCTGACCATCTCGGCGCTGGGCTGGTCGGCCGCGTCCTGGTGGCAGGGGCGGCACCCGGACCTGGCCCGGCCGCTGCTGATGCGGCGGGGCTTCCTGCTGATCACGCTGGGGCTGGTGCTGGTGACGTTCGTCGCACCCGTGTGGGGGCCGCCGTGGCTGGCCGCGGCGGCCTGGGTGTTCGCCGGCATGGGCATGGGGCTGGCCGTGTCCAGCGTGTCGGTGCTGGTGCTGAAGCTGTCGCCGGAGGAGGACCGCGGCTTCAACTCGGCCGCGCTGCAGCTGTCCGACCTGTTCGGGCAGTCCCTGTTCGTGGGGCTGGGCGGCGTGCTGGTGGCACAGCTGGGGCCGACGCTGGGCTGGTCGCCGCTCAACGCCGTGCTGGCCGCGTGCACCCTGTTCGGGGCGCTGGTGTTGAGCCGTCGGGCTGCAAGCCATTCGTGAACCGTCACGCGGACGGGCTACCCTTAGCCCTGCGATGGCTTATCTCGACCATGCCGCCACCACTCCCATGCTCCCGCAGGCAGTGGCGGCGATGACCGAGGCGTTGTCCACCCTGGGCAACGCCTCGTCGCTGCACACCTCCGGCCGCCGGGCCCGGCGTGCCGTCGAGGAGGCCCGGGAGGACATCGCCGACGCGCTGGGGGCCCGCCCGTCCGAGGTGATCTTCACCGCCGGCGGCACGGAGAGCGACAACCTGGCCGTCAAGGGCATCTACTGGGCTCGGGACAAGCCGCGCGTGCTGGCCTCGACCGTGGAGCACCACGCGGTGCTGGACGCCGTGCAGTGGCTCGGCGAGGACACCGTGGGCTGGCTGGAGGTCGACTCCGGCGGCCGGGTCACTTCTGAGGTGCTGTCGGACGCTTTGGACGACAGTGTCGGTCTGGTGACGGTCATGTGGGCCAACAACGAGGTCGGCACCGTCAACCCGATCCGCGAGCTGGCCGAGGTCGCCGCCGCGGCGGGCGTGCCGCTGCACACCGACGCCGTGCAGGCGGTCGGGTCGGTGCCGGTGAACTTCGCCGAGTCCGGGGCGTCCGCGCTGACGCTGACCGGCCACAAGCTCGGCGGCCCGTACGGGATCGGAGCCCTGCTGCTCAGGCGGGACGTCAAGTGCACGCCCCTGCTGCACGGCGGTGGGCAGGAACGCGACGTGCACTCGGGGACGTTGAACGTGCCGGCGATCGTCGGCCTGGCCGCCGCGGTGCGGGCTTCCGTCGAGGATGACTCGGCGCGGGTGCGGGCGCTGCGGGACGAGCTGGTCGCCGCCGTGCGCAAGGCCGTGCCGGACGCCGTGCTGAACGGCGATCCGGTGGACCGGCTGCCCGGCAACGCGCACTTCACGTTCCCCGGCTGCGAGGGCGACAGCCTGCTGATGTTGTTGGACGCCAAGGGCATCGAGTGCTCCACCGGCTCCGCCTGCACGGCCGGCGTCGCGCAGCCCAGCCACGTGCTGCTGGCCATGGGCGTCGAGCCCGCGGCCGCCCGCGGCTCGCTGCGGTTCTCGCTCGGCCACACGTCGACCGCCGAGGACGTCGCCGCGCTGGCCGAGGCGATCGGGCCGGCGGTGGAACGGGCCCGCAACGCCGGCATCGCCGGTCTGCGACGGCGGTCGGCTTCCAGGGTGAGGATGTGAGCATGCGGGTACTGGCGGCGATGAGCGGCGGCGTGGACTCCGCCGTGGCCGCGGCGCGGGCGGTCGAGGCCGGACATGAGGTGGTCGGCGTGCACCTGGCGCTGTCGGCCAAGCCCGGCACGCTGCGCACCGGGGCCCGCGGCTGCTGCACCCTTGAGGACGCCAACGACGCCCGGCGGGCCGCCGACGTGCTCGGAATTCCCTTCTACGTCTGGGATTTCGCCGAGCGCTTCACCGAGGACGTGATCGAGGACTTCGTCGCCGAGTACGCGGCCGGGCGCACGCCCAACCCGTGCCTGCGGTGCAACGAGAAGATCAAGTTCGAGGCCCTGCTGGACAAGGCCATCGCGCTCGGCTTCGACGCCGTCTGCACCGGGCACTACGCCCAGCTGTCCACTGTGGACGGCCGGCCGGAGCTGCGCCGGTCCGTCGACGACGGCAAGGACCAGTCCTACGTGCTGGCCTCGCTGACCGAGGATCAGTTGGCGCATGCCATGTTCCCGCTCGGCGACACCGTCAAGGAGCAGGTCCGCGTCGAGGCCGCCGAGCGCGGCCTGGCCGTCGCGGCCAAGCCCGACAGCCACGACATCTGCTTCATCCCCGACGGCGACACCCGGTCGTTCCTCACCAAGCGGCTCGGCGAGCAGGCCGGCGACCTGGTCGACGCCGAGACCGGCGCCGTGCTGGGTCGGCACACCGGCGTGCACGGCTTCACCGTCGGGCAGCGGCACGGGCTCGGCATCGACGCCCCCGCCCCCGACGGCCGGCCCCGCTACGTGCTGGCCCTGGAGCCGGTCAGCGGCACCGTCCGCGTCGGCTCGGCCGAAAAGCTTGCTGTCACCGGGATCGAGGCCGCCCAACCGGTCGTCCACGTCGACTGGGACGGCCTGGTGGAGTGCACCGCCCAGGTTCGGGCCCACGGCGGCATCGCCCCCGCCGTCGCCGAGGTCGTCGACGGCTCCGTACAGGTCACCCTGCGGGAACCCCTTCGTGGCGTTGCCCCCGGTCAGGCCGTCGTGCTGTACCGGGACGACGTCGTGCTGGCCAGCGCCACCATCACCGGGACCCGCTGATGCGCCGGATCTGCTTCCTGCTGCGGGTGCGGCCCGACCGCCTCGACGAGTACCGCGAACGGCACGCCTCCGTCTGGCCCGAGATGCGCGACGCCCTGCGGGAAACCGGCTGGGGCAACTACTCCCTGTTCCTCGCCCCCGACGGCCTGCTCGTCGGCTACCTGGAGACCGACGACTTCGACGCCGCCCGCGCCGGCATGGAGGCCCGCGAGGTCAACGCCCGCTGGCAGGCCGAGATGGCCGAGTTCTTCGTCGCCCTGGACGGTTCCCGCCCCGACGAGGCCATGAAGCCCCTCGACGAGGTCTTCCACCTCGACTGAGATCCACCCCAATGCAGGTAAGGCGTCCTTCCCCGCATGAGTTGGTGGCTCAGAACTCCGCGCGGAACACCCGCAGGAAGTTGCGGAACCACCCGAACCGAGAGCCCAGCCCGTACATCCGGCGCAGGCCCGGGTCGGGGATCCGCTCGTACCGCGACACGAGGGCGACGTGTTCGCGCAGGCGCAGCCGTGGGTTCCAGCGCTCCACGTCCGACTCGTCGCGCATCGGCGTCCAGTACGCCGGGTAGTCGCCGTACCAGCGGCCGAAGTTCTTCTTCAGCAGCTGCGTGGCCTTGGCCATCCACGGCGCCACCCCGTCGAAGATCAGCTCGCCGCTGGGGAAGTGGTCGGTGAGCCGCTTGAGCAGCTCCCGCACCTCGTTCTCGCGCAGGTACATCAGCAGGCCCTCGGCGATGATCAGCCCCGGCTTGTCGGTGGGGATCTCGTCCAGCCATGCGCTGTCCGTGACCGAGGAGGCGATCATCCGGTAGTTGCCGGACTCGTCGTAGAGCTTGCGGCGCAGCTCGATCACGTCGGGCAGGTCGACGTCGAACCAGCGCACCCCGGCCGGCGGGTCGAGCCGAAAGGCCCGGCTGTCCAGGCCGCACGCCATGTGCAGCACCGTGGCGTCCGGGTGACGGCTGAGGAAGTCGGCGGCCCAGTCGTCGAGCTGCCGGCCGCGCAGCGCGACCCCGTACCGGCTGTTGGTGACCGACCGTTTGCTCAGCCTCGTCCAGTCGTAGTCGATCCGCCGCACCGCATCGGCCGCGAACCGGTCGCCGAGAATCGGGTTGGCGTCGCGGCTCTCCAACGCCCTGAGGTACAGCGTCACCAGCATCGTGGACTGCACGTCTCTGAGGTCGACCCGGCCGGTCTTCATCGCTCACCCCTGTTCGCCGCGCGGTAGTTGTCCCACCGCCGGATGAAGTCGCTGGCGACCTCCGTCGCCGAGAATCGGCAGAAATCCCCGAAGTCCTTCAGCCGCTCGCGCTGCTCCGGGCGGTCCTCGCCGATCACCGACAACCCGAACTCGGCCGCGTCCACGCCGGCCTGCATCCGGCCGAACTGGACCTGGAGCAGGCGGGTGAAGCCGCCCGGGGCGAGCCGGTAGTAGTGCTGCCGGGCCGCCGACGGCAGCCGCTCGACCAGGCCGCCCTCCTGCATCGGCCGGATCATCGTGCTGATCGACGCCTTGCTCGCGTTGAGCTCCGCCGCCAGCTCCGTCAGCGACTGGTGCGGCGGGTCGCAGACCATCAGCCACCCATAGATCCGCCCCATCGTGCGCGGCGCGCCCAGGGTCTCCATGAGCAGTCCGAGCCGATCGACCAGCTCCGCCTCTTCCGGGGACATTGTTCTCGCTATTCGCATCGTTCAGAACATTCTGAACGAACGGTACTGCGGTGGGACGGTGGCGGCAAGGCGATTGCGGCTCTCGACCGCTCGATCTATGATCTGACCGTGCGGTCGAAAGATGAATCGAGCGGTCGGACCTTCACCGAGCAGGCGAGGCGGACGCAGTTGGTGGCGTGCGCGATCGACCTGGTCGCGGAGGTCGGCTACCCGCAGGCTTCGCTGAGCAAGATCGCCGAGCGGGCCGGGGTGGCCAAGAGCGTGGTGCTGTACCACTTCGCCGGCAAGGACGAGCTGGTGAAGTCGTTGGTGCTGGAGGTGTTCCTGGCCGGGGCGCTGGACATGGTGCCGCCCATCCAGGCCGAGTCCACCGCCCAGGGCAAATTGGCGGCCTACACCCGTGCCAACGGCGCGTCCATCGCGAGCCGGCCCAACAACGCGCTGGCCATGCTCAGCATGTGGACCAGCTACCGCTCGCCCGAGGGCAAACGGCTGGACCAGGTGATGTTCGATTCGATCACGGCCAACCCGCCGGCCGAGGACCTCGCCGCCCTCGACCCGGCGGCGATTCTCGATCTCGGGCAGCGGACCGGGGAGTTCCGCGACTTCCCGATCGTGCCGATGGCCACCGCGCTGCGGCAGTCCATCGACGGCGCGGTGCTGCTTCTCTCGCGTGACAAGGAATTCGACGTGATCGGCTACTGCGAGGAAATCGTCACGATCTTCGATTTGGCTACCAGCAAGGGGGAACCATGAGCACTGTGGTCATCGCCGCGTTAGGCACCCAGGGGGATGTCGCGCCGTTCTGCGGCCTCGGGCCACGTCTGCGACGGGCCGGCCATCGGGTGGTGATCGCCGCCCAGGCGCCGTACGCGGATCTTGTCGCCAACGCCGGTCTGGAGTTCCGGCCGCTGCCCGGCGATCCGGAGGCCGGGGCGCAGAGCGAGGAATTCCAGCAGTACTTCGACAAGGGGCATTCGCGCCGTACGCGCAAGGGCATCATCCCGACCCTGGTCGAGGGCCTGCGCGAGGTCGGTCCGGCGCTGGTCGAGGCCACCGAGGACGCCGACCTCCTGCTCACCGGCTTCGGCGCGGCGCTGCCCGCGTATCACGTGGGCCTGGGGCTGGGGATTCCGACCGCCGGCCTGTTCCTGCTGCCGACCGCCCCGACCGGCGACTTCCCGCCCGCCCCGCTGCCCATGCCGTCGCTGGGGCGCTGGGGCAACCGCCTCGTCCACACGATCGCCATGCAGGGCGAGCGGATCTTCCTGGCCGGGCTCAACGACCTTCGGCGCGACCTGGGTCTCGCTCCGACGAGTCTGAGCGCCATCCGCCGGGAACAGCACGAACAGCGTTGGCCCATCCTCTACGGCTTCAGTCAGCACGTCGTTGCCCGACCGTCCGACTGGCGCCCCGGGCTCGACATCGCCGGTTACTGGTGGCCGCCGCTGCAACCCGACTGGGAGCCCACGGCCGAGTTGCGAGACTTCCTCGACTCCGGCGAGCCTCCCGTCTACTTCGGTTACGGCAGCGGCGCTTTGAGTCGCTCCGACCGTCTCATCGAGCTCACCGTCGCCGCCGCCCGCAAGGCCGGCGTCCGGGCCGTCGTCTCCGGCCTGCCCGTCTCCGGCGACGACGTGCTCGGCATCGGCAACGTCGACTTCGACTGGCTCTTTCCCCAGATGGCCACCCTCGTCCACCACGGCGGCGCCGGCACCACCGCCGCCGGCCTCTGGGCCGGTGTGCCCGCCGTGACCACTCCCGTCATCGTCGACCAGCACTTCTGGGGCCGCCGCCTGGTGCAGCTGGGCGCCTCCCCGGCTTCGATCCGGTTGCCGAAGCTGACCGTCGACCGCCTGGCCGCCGCCATCCGCGCGGCCATCGACAATCCGTCCTACCGCACCCGCAGCCGTCAACTCCGTGACCAGATTCAGGACGAAGATGGCGGCGCCCCGGTGTTGGACCTGGTGGACCGCCTTGTCCACAGGGGCCAACCTGTCCACAGGCCGACCTCGCACAAGATCATCTAGACGCCGCCGCGGGTAGACTGGCAGCGGGGCCGGCCCCCGGGTGGGTGGGGGTTTGGAGTCGGGCGGTCGCCTCGGGCCGTCGGTGTGGGCGAGTGTCCCCGGGATTCCGCAGTGGTGACGTTCGCTGGTCAGGGCTTGGCGTTGCGGCGGTCGACACGGTCCAGGTGGCGCACGAGGGCGTACTCACTGCGACGGAGCCGGTCGCGTTGGTCGGGGTCGAGACCGGCCAAGGGATCCGGCAGGTCGACCGCACGCGGCACGTGCACCATGGTCGCCTGCCACCGCCGGCACCGGGAACACCAGCCCAGCCCCACACATCGTTCGTACCGTGGCGAATCCGGCATGTAGAACCGGTACGTGTGGTGCCTGACCTCGCCGGCGCACTCGGTGGCCTGGTCGTGCACGGTGTTGACCTTGCGCCACCGATACCGGGTCCAGGCGGTCTCGGCGATGTCCTCGGGCTTCACCGAATCAGGCTGTGGCCCACTTGTCCCAGGTCTCCAGCCACACCTTGGTGTCCTCGGGACGGCCGTCCAGGGTGACCCGTTCCCACGCCAGCTGGGCGTCGCGGCTGGAGACGGGCTGACCGAGGACGGCGTAGCGGATGGTCTCGTCGACGGCGAGGTCGGCGAGACGGGTGTCGGCGAACCAGTCGGCGCGCTCGGCGAGGCGGGTGAGCTGGTTGACCATGGAGGTGACGGTGCGGTTGGCGGCCTCGCGGCTGAGGCGGCCGGAGCGTTCGAGTTCCCGCACGGCGCGTTGCCACATGGGCCCGTAGAGGCGGCCGTCGCCGACACGGCGGCGGGGCAGGCGGCCCTCGCGGGCGGCGAGGCGGTGCCGGGACTGAAAGCCGAGGAGTTCTCCGATCAGGGAGCGGTACACGTCGAGGCCGGCGGCGGCGGGCAGGTCGGGTGTGGGACGGCGGCGGTGGGCCTCGATGAGGCGGGCGATCCACTCGCCGCGCCGTTCGAGGTACGGCCGCAGGTCGCCGACGGTGGCCAGGCGCAGCGAGGTGGGGGCGACGCCGCGGGCGACGACGGTGACGACGACGTCGGAGACGGTGAACCGGGCGGTCCACAGCGGACCCTCCCGGTAGATGGGCCCGGTCAGCTCGACCCCGTCGACGGTGGTGATGGTGTCGGACAGCTCCGCGGGCTCACCGTCGTCGGGGTCCTCGACGCCGGCGTGGTCGACGATCCGGTTGTGCTCGTCGTCGAGCATCCGGCGCAGCGCCCCGGCAGTCTCGTCGTCGACCGGCAGCGCGGTGTTGATCGACAGGTGCGGGCCGCCCTGGGCCAGCGGGTCGCCGTAGGCGAGGGTGATCTCCTCGGCCGAGGAGTCGGACAGCGACGTGAGCACGCCGAGCCCGAGCTCCGGTTCGGACAGGCCGAACACGGGGAAGGACGGTCTGGGCGCGATCTCCTCGGCGTCCCGAAGGGCCGTGCGCCGCAGCCGTGCGATCCACTCCTCGTCCGACTCCATGCACCCCATCCAACACGCACGGACCGCCCTCCCGCGACGAAAAAGTCGCAAACGTTCGCTTCATCCGCCGAACGGACGCGTCGAGAGACCATCGGACACGAGAGCGTCACGATGTGTAGGTCACCGCCGGAAGGTCCTCCCGTCGAAGTGTGAGGAGCGTTACGGTCACTGGTCTGGACCGGGTCGGGGCCGGTTCAACCAGGGACAACCGTCCACCTGACCAGCAGGGGGAAGATCCAATGCCAAACCCATCGGGTTCCGAATTCTCACGTCGCCAGCTGCTGCAGCGTGCCGCGGCCCTGGCGGTGCTGGCCGGCCCCGCGGCCGGCGTGCTCAGCGCCTGCGCCGGTGGCGGGGGCACCGGTCCCGCCCAGACCGGGGCCAAGAGCACGACCAACCCGTTCGGCGTGGTCGAAGACGCCCCGCTGGACGTGGTCCTCTTCGACGGCGGCTTCGGCAAGGACTACGCCCAGTACGACCTCAACCTGTACACCAAGGCGTTCCCCAAGTCGAAGGCCGCGCTGTCCACCACCCAGAAGATCTCCGACCAGCTCCAGCCCCGCTTCGCCAACGGCACCCCGCCGGACGTGATCGACGACTCCGGTGACAACCAGATCAAGCCCGGCACGCTGGTCAACAGCAACGCGCTGACCGACCTCGGGCAGCTGCTGGACGCCCCCAGCTACGACGACCCGAACGTGAAGGTCCGCGACACGCTGCTGCCGGGCGTGCTGAACATCGGCACGTACAACAACAAGGTGTACCTGCTCAACTACAGCTACACGGTGTACGGCATCTGGTACAACAAGAAGCTGTTCGACGCCAAGGGCTGGACCCCGCCCAAGACCTGGGACGAGTTCAAGACGCTGGCCCCGCAGATCAAGGCCGCCGGCATCGCGCCGTGGGTGCACGCTGGCAAGTACCCGTACTACCAGGGCGTGCCGATCATGGACTGGATCGGCAAGGCCGGCGGCAACCAGGTCCTGATCGACATCGACAACCTCAAGCCCAACGCCTGGCGGGTGGACGCGGTCAAGGCCTCGCTCAACGCGGTGCTGGAGATGGTGCACAACGGCTGGGTGCTGCCCGGCGCCGAGGGCATGACGCACATCGAGTCGCAGCAGGCGTTCCTGGACGGCAAGGCCGCCTTCATCCCGGTCGGCAGCTGGTTCGAGAACGAGATGCGCAAGACCATCCCCCAGGGCACCGAGCTGACCCTGATCCCGATGCCCGACCTCACCTCCTCGGACAAGCTGCCCTACGGCACGCTGCGGGCCGAGGCCGGCGAGCCGTTCGTGGTGCCGGCGAAGGCCAAGAACCAGGCCGGCGGCCTGGAGTTCCTGCGGGTGATGCTGAGCAAGGACGCGGCCACCAACTTCGCCAAGGTCACCAGCTCGCTGTCCATCGTCAAGGGCTCCGCCGACAGCGTGACCACCTCGACCGCGCTGACCTCGGCCAACAAGGCCGTGCAGGCGGCCGGCACGAACCTGGTGACCTACCGCTCGGTCACCGACTGGTACCCGACCCTGATCAACGAGTGGCAGGCGGCCACCGGCGAGCTGATGGCCGGCCGGTTCACCGCCGACCAGTGGATCGACAAGGTCCAGGCGGCCGCGGACAAGGTCGCCGCCGACAGCTCCATCGAGAAGTTCCACCGGGACAAGTAACTGATGAAATTTCGCCGTCTGCCCTTCGTCGCGGGCTTCCTGGTCGTCCCGGTCGTGCTGTACGTGGTGTACGTCGTCTCGCCCTTCGTGCAGACGATCTTCTACTCGTTCACCGACTGGGGCGGCCTGACCGACACCCAGAACTTCATCGGCATCGACAACTACGTGCGGATCTTCCAGGACGACATTTTCCTGAGCGCGATCCTGCACAACGCGTTCCTGTTGCTGCTGATGCCGCTGGTGACGATCCTGCTCGCGCTGTTCCTCGCGTTCATGCTCAACGTCGGTGGGCGCGGGGACAGCGCGGGCATCAGAGGTGTCCGCGGCTCCGGCGTGTACAAGATCGTGCTGTTCTTCCCCCAGGTGCTCTCGGTCGCCATCATCGTGGTGCTGTTCCAGGCGGTGTTCCGCACCGACGGGCGCGGCCTGCTCAACGCGCTGCTGATCGCGGTCGGCCTGGTGGACCCGAACCAGCCGGTGCAGTGGTTCAACAGCCCGACGCTGGTGCTGTGGTGCCTGCTCGCGGTGATGGTGTGGAGCGGGGTCGGCTTCTACATGGTGCTGTTCTCGGCGGCCATGCAGTCGATCCCGAAGGAGATCTACGAGGCGGCGCTGCTGGACGGGGCCAGCCGGGGGCCGACGTTCTTCCGCATCACGCTGCCGCTGCTGTGGGAGAACATCTCGGTGGCCTGGGTGTACCTGGGCTTCATCGCGCTGGACGGCTTCGCCCTGGTCACCGGTCTGACCCCGGAGTCGGGCGGCGGCGGTCCCAACCACGCCAGCGAGCTGATCTCCAACGTGCTGTACCGGACCGCGTTCACCCAGGGCAAGTTCGGTCTTGCCTGCTCCATGGGTGTGGCGCTGGCGGTGTTCTCGCTGCTGTTGGCCATCGTGCAGCTGCGGATCACCCGACGCGACCGCATCGAGTTCTGAGGGAGGCTGACACATGCCAAGGGCAATCGCGGCCATGGCCACCGTGCCGGCCACCGCGGACGAACCGGGGCCCGAGCCGGCGGCGAAGCCGCCACGCGGGCAGTTCGGCGTGGTGAACTTCTTCTCCCAGGGCTTCCTGCTGCTGTGGGCGGCGATGGTGGTGCTGCCGCTGCTGTGGGCGGTGATGTCCTCGTTCAAGACGGACAAGGAGATCCTGACCAGCCCGTGGACGCTGCCGGCGTCGCCGCAGTGGGACAACTTCGCCCGGGCCTGGACCACCGGCCACATCGGCACGTTCTTCCTGAACACGGTGATCGTGCTGGCCGGCGGCGTCACCATCACCATGGTGGTCGGCTCGATGGCGGCCTACGTGCTGGCGCGCTACTCGTTCCCGGGCAACCGCGTCATCTACTACGCGTTTGTCGCCGGCCTGACGCTGCCGATCTTCCTGGCCCTGGTGCCGCTGTTCAAGATCGTCGGCAACATGGGCAACATCCCGGTGATCGGGCCGTACCTCGGGCTCAACTCCTACCTGGGGCTGATCCTGGTGTACGTGGCGTTCTCGCTGCCGTTCACCGTGTTCTTCCTGCACTCCTTCTTCCGCACGCTGCCCACCGAGATCGCCGAGGCCGGGCTGCTGGACGGGGCGGGGCACGGGACGCTGTTCGCCAAGGTGATGCTGCCGATGGCCCGCCCGGGCCTGATCAGCATCGGCATCTTCAACGTGATCGGCCAGTGGAACCAGTACTTGCTGCCGCTGGTGCTGCTGCAGCCGCAGTCCAGCTTCGACACCGACCACTCGGTGCTCGCGGAGGGCCTGCTCAACCTGGCCGTCGCCCAGGGCTACAAGTCCGACTGGTCGGGCCTGTTCGCCGGCATGACGATCGCCATGCTGCCGATGCTGGTGGTGTACGTCATCTTCCAGCGGCAGGTGCAGGCCGGTCTGACGGCTGGAACGCTCAAGTAGCCGCAACCGCTGCCTGATGCAACCACCGAGGCTGCTCGCATCGTCCTGGAGACATGCGAGCAGCCTTTGTGGTTCTAGCGGTTTCAGCGATTTTCGTCGCCGGCTGTGGCTCGCGTGTGCAGCCAGGGTCACCGCCGGCCCAGACCCCCGCCGCCTGCCAGCCGCCGGGGGAGATCTCCATGGCGGACAACGGTCACAGCGTCTGCGCGATGGTCGGCTCGAAGTTCTCCGTGAAGCTGCCGGACGACGGCAAGGGCCACTGGTCGGCCATCGTCAGCGACTCCGACGCGGTGGACGTGCTGCTGTTGACCGGTTCGCCGCCGATCAGCGGCACCCAGGCCGACTTCGTGGCTCGGCACAAGGGAACCGCCAAGCTCACGGCCAGCCGGCCGGTATGCCCCTCGACGCCGCCGGGCGGCATGAGCTGCAAGTCCTTGCAGAGCTTCACCGTGACGGTCACGGTGCAGTAGTCCACGCGCTGTTGGCGCCGCACAGCACGATGCACGGCAACTGCGCCGGCACCCGGTCGGCGAGCCAGGCCGCGAGCGGCGCCGCGGCCGCGGGCTCGACCGCCAGTCGATACTCCTCCCACAGAAGTTCTTGTGCGGCAATGATTTCCGGGTCGCTGACCAGGACGGACCGGGTGCGCGGCGAGTTGAGGATGGCGAACGGCAGGTCGCCGACCCGGGTCGCGCCGAGGGCGGAGGACGCGACGGAGTTGCGCACCTCGGTGTCCACGGGCCGGCCGGCGGCCAGTGCGGCCTGCAAGGCGTTGCAGCCCTCCGGTTCCACCGCGACGGTTGTCCGGTCGCCGATCGACAGCGCGGTGCCGGCGGCCAGCCCGCCACCGCCGACGGCGACGAACACGGCGTCCACCTCGGGCACGTCGGCGACGATTTCGGCGCCCATGGTGCCCTGACCGGCGATCACGTCCGGGTGGTCGTAGGCCGGCAAGTAGCGCTCTTGTCCCGTCACCGCACCCATGGCCGCCTTCGCGGCCTCGGCGTAGGTCGCCCCATGCCGGACCAGCTTGGCCCCGGCGGCCTCGATCCGGCGGGTCTTGGACTCGGGCGCCGACTCCGGCACGTACACCGTCGCCGGGACGTCGAGCAGCCGTGCGGCGGTGGCCACGGCCAGCCCGTGATTGCCGCCCGAGGCCGTGACAACCCGAGCCGGCCGCTCGCCCCGGGACAGGGCGTTGACCGCGCCGCGCAGTTTGAACGAGCCACTGAGCTGGAGATGTTCGAGCTTCAGCAGCATCGGCCGGCCGTGCCGGGAGACCCGCATGATCGGCGTGCGCCGCGCGTGGGGGCGGATCGTCTTGGCCGCGGTGGTGACGTCGGCGGCGGTCGGCAGGCCAGCGAACGTAGTCATGTCGCTACCCTGACCCGCCGGGGCCATAATCGCCAGCGAGGATTTCAGAGCCGACTTTAGGAGCGCTTAATGCTCGACCCGGCCCGGCTGCGTGTGCTGGTGGAGATCGGCCACGCCGGCTCGATCACCGCGGCGGCCGCCCGGCTGGCGTTCACACCGTCGGCGCTGTCGCAGCAACTGGCCAAGCTGGAACGGGAACTGGGCTGCCGGCTGGTGGAGCGCGGCCCGACCGGCGTCACCCTGACCAGACAGGGCGAGGTCCTGTTGCGACACGGCGAACGCGTGCTCGGGGAGCTGCGCGACGCCGAACGGGCCGTGCGGGCCGCCATCGAGGCCGAGCCGGAGTCCTTGGCCATCGGCACCTTCTCCTCGGCCGGCAAGGTGCTCGTGCCGGAAGCCCTTGCCGCGCTGCGGGAACGGCACCCGCGGGCCCGTCTGTCCCTCGTGGACATGGAGCCGCCCGACGGCTACGGCCTGGTCACCTCGCGCGACCTGGACGTGCTGATCACGCACCGATATCCGGGCGGAACTCTGCCGCCGGACAACGGTTTGCACCGCAGCCGGCTGCTGGCCGACCCGCTGCGGGTGGTGCTGCCGGCCGGTCACCCCAAGGCCGACGGCAAGATCACCCTGCGGGATCTCCAGGACGAGGACTGGATTTCCGGCGCGCACGGCATTCCCAACCGGGTCTGCCTGGAGTTTTTGGCCGAGCAGGCCGGAATCCGCCCGCACGTGGCGTACGAGACGCGGGACTACGAGGTGACGCTGGCCCTGGTCGCGGCCGGCCTGGGCATCTCGCTGGTGCCGGTGACCGTGCTCGGGGACGTGGACTGCGAGCGGCTGGCCGTGCGGGTGCTGTCCGGCGCCAAGCCGGCGCGGGAGATCTTCGTCGTGCACCGCAAGCGGCCGCCGCGCCTGGTGGCCGAGCTGGTCGGGCTGCTCACGCCGGGTCGAGCAGGCTGACCACGCGGTTGCGGCCGCCGCGTTTGGCTTCGTACAAGGCGTTGTCGGCAGCCAGCAACACCTGCTCCAGCACCGCCCCGGCGGTCGGGTGCACGGACACGCCGATGGACGCCGAGAGCGCGGAGACGGCCGCGCTGCCCTCGGAGACGGTCAGGTCCGCGATCGCGGTCCGGATCCGTTCTGCCACCCGGATCGCATCTGGCAGCGCGGCCCCCGGTAACAGCACCACGAACTCCTCGCCGCCGAACCGGCCCACCGCGTCCACCTCGCGGACCTGGTCGCACACGGTGTCCGCGACCTCGCGCAGCACCGTGTCGCCCACCAGGTGCCCGTGCGTGTCGTTGATCCGCTTGAAGTGGTCCAGGTCGATCATCAGCACGCCGAACTCGGCGCCCCGGTCCAGTTCCCGGGCGGCGGCGTCGTGCCAGGCCACCGAGTTGAGCACGCCCGTCTTGTGGTCGGTGGTGGCCGCCTCCTGGAACTGTCGCATCAGGACACCCCGGTGCAGCACCACGATCGGCAGCACCACCAGCGGCACCAGATAGACGTGGGCCATCAGCACGATCGCGGTCAGGGCGCCCAGGCACAGCGTGGCCAGCTCCAGGGCGTTGACGTCCCAGCCGCCGAACAGCTCGCGGACGGTCAGGTCCGGATAGCGCAGTTTCAGCGCGATCGTCACCAGCACGCTGTTGGTCGCGAAGAACACGGCCATGGCCGCCATGATGGCGACCAGGCGGCGCAGGTCAGGGTCGAGGAACGGCAGCCCGGCGGTCGCCGCGGAGATCACCGGCCGCACCGGCAGCACCGACAGCACCGCCGTGGTGGCGGTGTAGATCACCCGGTGCGCGGGCCGGCTCTCCAGCTGCCGCCAGATCCGTTCCCACAGGTGGCCGAAGACCAGCACCGTCAGGGCGACCGCCAGCCCCATCGGCAGGTCCACCGCCCCGGCGAACAGCCACACCGAGGTCATGTTCACGTGCACAGTGCTGGCCAGGAAGCGGCGCTGCCGCTCGGTGCGCCGGGACAGCTCGGCCTGCGCCACCCCGACCACCAGCAGCACCCCGAAGCGCAGCCAGTCGCCGCTGGTCGGGGGCCGCCCGGGTAAGAGGAACGGCAGCACCACCGCCACCAGCTCGACCAGCAGGGTGAAGGCGATCAGGCCGGGCGGCAGCCGGCGGATGGCCCACTGCGCCGGCCGCACCAGCAACGCCCCGCCACCCCCTCATCGTGTTCCGGCAGTATCGCCGGAGCGGGCCGGGTGTGCCAGCGCCGAACGAGGTCAACCGGCCAGCAGAACGAACAGCAGGGCCAGTGCCCCCGGCAGCACCTGCACGAACAGGATGCGCCTGGTGGCGGTGATCGCGCCGTAGATGCCGGCCACGATCACGCAGGCCAGGAAGAAGATCTCCGCCGGCCGGCTGCCGATCAGCCCCCAGATCAGGCCGGCGGCCAGGAAGCCGTTGTAGAGGCCCTGGTTGGCCGCCAGGGCCTTGGTCTGCTCGGCCAGCTCGGCCGACACGCCGAAGGCGGCCCGGGTCCGCGGCGCCGTCCAGAGGAACATCTCCAGGACCAGGATGTAGACGTGAATCAGGGCGACCAGCGCAACAAGGACATCCGACACGATCAGCATCGCGTCAGTCTGCTGGATCACGTTGCCCTCACGCCCGGCAGTGACACGATGGTGGGTAGACGAGGAGGTCAACGATGCACGGGTTGCCCCCGGCCGCCGTCGAACGACTGGCCCGAGCCGCGCGTTCCGGCGTGCGGACCTCGCTGCTGTCCGCCTCCTCGGCGGCCGGCATCAAGGCCGTCGGCCTGGAGCCGGTCGGCGAGGTGATGGGCTGCGTCGTCCAGAGCATGGTGCCGCGCTACCAGACGTACGCGCCGAGCTACAACATCGGCAACATCGCCCAGCCCTTCCTGGACGCCCTGAACACCGGCTACGCCACCGCCCTGGCCCGGCTGCGCGAGGAAGCCAAGGCCCTCGGCGCCGACGGCGTCGTCGACATCCGGCTGAGCACCAACGGGCTGGGCGGCGGCGAGGAGTTCCTGGCCATGGGCACGGCCGTGCGGGCTCAGGCGGGCGTCCGGCCGCGGTCGCTGTTCACCACCGACCTGTCCGGCAGCGACGTGGCCAAGCTGATGCAGAGCGGCTGGGTCCCGGTGCACGTCGAATGGGCCGGCGCCGCCCACACCATCTTCACCGGCTACGGCGTCCAGCTGCAGACCTCGTTCTACGCCGGCAACACCGAGGTCGACCTGTACACCGCGCTGATCAACAAGGTCCGGGCCGACGCCCGCCGCCGGTTCCACGACATGGTGAGATCGGCCAACGCCGACGGCGGCATCGTGTCCGACATGGCACTGTCCACATGGGAGCCCGGCGAACGCCTCATGGCCGCCCTCGCCGTCGTCTACGGCACCGCCATCGCCCAGTTCCACCCGCACGGGCCCGGTCCGGCCCGCACGCTGACCGTCATGCCGCTGCGCCGGCAGGGGGAGTGAGTTGTGACCACCGTCGACGGGATTCCCGAGGACGCGATGCGTCGCCTGGCCGAGATGAAACCCGGCCAGCAGACCTCGCTGTTCACCTCGGACCTGAGCGTCAACGAGTTCCTGCTGGTGCGGGAGGCCGGGTTCCGGCCGCTGGGCATGGTGCTCGGCTCCAGCATCTACCACGTCGGCTTCCAGTTCGGTCGGTGGAGCAAGAACCAGGAGCTGGAGGTGCTGTCCAACGCCATGTACCACGCCCGGGAGCTGGCCATGACCCGGATGGAGGCCGAGGCCGACGTGCTCGGCGCCGACGGCATCGTCGGGGTGCGGCTGGAGATCGAGTTCAAGGAGTTCGGCAGCGACCTGGCCGAGTTCATCGCCGTCGGCACCGCGGTCAAGGCCGACGAGCCCGGGCAGTGGCGCAACAACACCGGCAAGCCGTTCACCTCCGACCTGTCCGGGCAGGACTTCTGGACGCTGGTGCAGGCCGGCTACGCCCCGCTGGGCATGGTGATGGGCACCTGCGTCTACCACGTCGCCCACCAGCGGTTCTGGCAGGCGCTGGGCAACGTCGGGCAGAACGTGGAGATCCCGCAGTTCACCGAGGCCCTCTACGACGCCCGGGAGCTGGCCATGAGCCGGATGCAGGCCGAGGCCGAGGCGTTGCAGGCCGAGGGCATCGTCGGCGTGCAGCTGCTGTCGCTGCCGCACCGGTGGGGCGGGCACACCACCGAGTTCTTCGCCATCGGCACCGCCGTCAAGCCGCTGCGGGCCGACCACACCATCGCCAAGCCGCAGCTCGTGCTGCCGTTGGTGGACTGATGGCCGACAACATGTGGGACACCCACCTCGTCGTCGCCGCCCTCAAGGCCGACCGGGCCGACGTCGAGTCGTACACCCGTGTGCTCACCGAGACCCTCGGCGACGCGCTGCCCGACGGCATGGTCGAGGTGGAACGCAAACGCGGGCTCTTCGGTCGCGGCGGGCCGGCCACCTCCGTCGTCGTGCGGACCCCCGACCGGCACCTGGAGCTGCGCGCCGCCAAGCACGGCGGCGTCGAAGCCGAGATCCGGCAGGTGGTTCGCGGCGTGGTGATCAGCCGGCGCCAGGTCGGCGTGGACGAGTGGCTGGCCGTGTTCGCCGAAGTCCTCAACGGCATCGCCGCCCAGGACGCCGCCGCCCGCGAAGCCCTCACCCGCCTGTTCGGCTCCTAGCGTTCGGGTGTCTCCAAGACCTACAAACCCGCTGACCAGCGACCGCTGACCGCCACAAACCCGGCCGGGTTCGGGGCAGTCAGCGATGCCGAGATCCGGCGTTTGGGTGTCTTGGAGACACGCAAACCCCGAGCGGTGTCAGCTCACCACGAGGTTCAGCTGCTGGATGCCCCAGTCGTTGGCCTGGCTGCCCGGCAGCCACACGTCCACGATGTCGTCCTTGATCCAGCTGCCGATGTCGGCCGCGTAGCAGCTGCCGTAGCCCGGGACCGTGAACCTGGTGCCCCAGGGGATGTTCCGGGCGTCGACCGCGCAGAAGCCGGGGCCGGCGTTGTAGCCCAGGGCCGTCTGGCCGGC
This sequence comes from Kutzneria sp. CA-103260, assembly GCF_018263855.1. GTDB lineage: Bacteria > Actinomycetota > Actinomycetes > Mycobacteriales > Pseudonocardiaceae > Kutzneria. The sequence continues at coordinate 10,187,883 of NZ_CP073318.1, forward strand.
GTCGTTGTACGAGGTGACGCGGTAGTTGAGCACCGTGCCCTTGGGCAGGGACCACGCGGCCAGCTTGTTGTCGGCGCCCACCCGGTAGGAGGTGGAGATCTGCCCGATGGACGGCTCCGAGCCGCTGGCGTCGCTCATCGCGTAGAGCTGGTAGTTGGCGTTCTGGCAAGGACTCGCGTCGGTGACCGTCAGCGTCGGCTGGCCCCAGTCGCTGATCCACTGCAGGGCCTGGCCGTTGCGGAAGGCCCGGTAGGCCACCGCGCCCGGCACCCGGTTGAAGGTGAAGGTCACCGAGGTGCCGGAGACTCCGCCGCTGACGCCCGACGGCGCCGGGAGTCGGCCGCTGACGTTGACCGGCGGCACCAGGGTTCCCGGGCCGTGTCCGCCGGTCACCGGGCGGTCCGGGATCGGACCCGTGTAGAAGTGCTGGCATGCGGGGAAGGCCGTCGCCGCCTGTGCGGGCGCGGCGAACACCGCCACCGATGTGATCATCAGGGCGGCGGCGAGCAGGATGGAGGAGCGCATGGTCGTGGAGCCTCTCTGCGGCAGGGGTGCGGAGAGACGGACAGCGGGGTGGTGTGGGAGCGAGGGCGCGTCACGCTCCCACACCACGGCTGCCGCCCACTGGGGACGACCCTCCGCTCTACGCGGCGGACGGCCCGGTGGGTTCACGTCGTACCCAGACCGTAAGTGGCCTAGACCACAACGTCAATGGGTCTAGACCTTTTTCGGGGAGTTCCCCAGAAGACGAAAGACTGGTGAACTGTGCAGAACACACCTTGGCCGCAGGCCGCCGCGACCGGCATCGGCTCCCTGCCCGGGACCGATCCCGGCGAGGCCAACCGGGTCGTCGCCGGCGAGCTGTCCGACCTGCCCCACCTGGCCGAGCTGCCGGGCCGGGGCGTCGGCGCCGACATGATCGGCCGGGCCGCCGGCCTGTTGGTCGACCTCTCCGTCGAGGTCGTGCCCTCCGGCTACCGGGTCGCCGCCCGCCCCGGCCGTGACCACCGGCGGGCCGTCGACCTGCTGCGCTTCGACCTCGACGCCTTCCAGGACGCCGTCGAGGACGCCAAGCCCGCCGTGGTCAAGGTCCAGGTCACCGGTCCCTGGACGCTGGCTTCGCTGGTCGAGCTGCCTCGGGGCCATCGTGTGCTCACCGACCCCGGCGCCCTTCGGGAGTTCGCCGCCTCCCTGTCCGAGGGCATCGCCGCCCACGTCGCCGAGGTCGCCAAGCGGACCGGTGCGAACGTTGTAGTGCAATTGGACGAGCCCATGCTGCCGTCCGTGCTCCGGGGCATGCTGCCCACCCCGTCCAAGCTCGGCTTCGTGGCTCCCTTCCCCGAGCCCGAGGTTCGGGAACTTCTCGGCACCGTCATCGAGGCCTCTCGCCGTGCCAGCGGGCAGCCGGTCGTCGTGCACTGCTGCGCCGACAAGCCGCCGCTGCGCCTGATCCGTTCCTCCGGCGCCGACGCCCTCGCCTTCGACCTCACCCTCCTCAGTCAGGCCTCCGCCGCCGTCCTCGACGAGATCGGCGAGACCTGGGACGACGGCGCCACGCTGTTCCTCGGCCTCGTGCCCACCACCGCCCCCGCCCAGCCGGTCACCCTCAAGGCCGTCGCTCAGCCCGCCTTCGAGCTGGTCTCCAAGCTCGGCTTCGCCCGCTCTCTGCTGACCGAACGTGCCGTGCCCACCCCTGCCTGCGGCCTCGCCGCCGCCGACCACACCTGGGCCCGCCGCGCCATGTCTCTGTCCCGCGACCTCGGCAAGGCCTTCGCGGAGCCGCCCGAGACCTGGTGACCTGCGCCTTTCCCGCTTGTCCACAGCCCCCGCGTTATCCACACCCACCCCGCTCACAAGATCATCCGCAAGCTCCCCCGAGTAGGCTGGCAGCGGGGTCGCCCCCCGGGTTGGGTGGGGGTGTGAGTTTGCGCGGGTGGGGCTGCCGGCGCGTATTTCCGTTCGTCGGCTGGGCCTTTCCGGAATGGGCTGGCCGCGGGAGCCGATTCGATTCAGGTGGGGTTGGGCCGGAAGATCCCTTGACCTCGGGGTGAAGTGTGACGTAGCTTTCATTCCAACAAATTAGGAAACTTTCTTTACTGTTTTGGGCTCCGCCGCCGCCGGCCCTGCACCGGAGGACCCCATGAGAGTTGGAACAACAGCGATCGCGGTGCTGGCCGCGGTGGCGTCGGTGAGCTTCGCCGTGCCGGCCCACGCGGCCACGACGGCGCAGATCAGGGTGGACCAGGTCGGCTACGCGACCGGGGAGGCGAAGGCCGCGTACCTGATGGGCACGACGTCGAGCGCGGGGGCGTCGTTCTCGGTGGTGGACGCCTCCGGCAAGTCGGTGCTGAGCGGCAAGGTGGGCGCGAGCACGGGCAAGTGGAGCACGGCCTACGCGGCGGTCTACCCGATCGACATCACGGCCCTGAAGACGGCGGGCACGTACCAGATCAAGGTCGGCTCGACGGTGTCGCCGAAGTTCAAGGTGGACACGTCGGCGGCGCTGTTCGCGCCGGTGGCCGACGACGTGGTGAAGTTCTTCCAGGTGCAGCGGGACGGCTCGGACGTGATCCCAGGCGTGCTCAACCGCAAGCCGAGCCACCTGACCGACAAGACGGCGTCGGTCTACGCCGTGCCGACCTTCACCGGCGACGACACGATCAGCAGCAAGATGTCCAAGACCGGGGCGAAGATCGACGCCTCGGGCGGCTGGTTCGACGCGGGCGACTTCCTGAAGTTCACCGAGACGACCTCGTACGCGGTGACCAACCTGCTGCTGTCGCAGCGGGCCCGCCCGAGCGCCTCGCTGAACGCGGAGGCCCAGTACGGCCTGGACTTCCTGAGCAAGATGTGGGACGCCAAGAACGGCGTGCTCTACGCGCAGGTCGGCGTCGGCGGCGGCAGCAGCAAGGAGAACTTCGTCGGCGACCACGACGTGTGGCGGCTGCCGGAGGCCGACGACAAGCTGAACGTGAAGGCCGGCGACGAGAACTACTACATCAAGTACCGCCCGGTCTTCGCGGCCAACAAGGCCGGACAGAAGATCAGCCCGAACCTGGCCGGCCGGGTGGCGGCGGCCTTCGCGGTGGCGGCCCAGAACCTGGCCGGCGCCGACAAGGCGAAGGCGACCCAGTACCTCAGCACAGCGGCGGCGATCTACGGCCTGGCCGACACCGCGGGCGGCAGCATCGTTTCGGCCTACCCGCACGGCTACTACCCGGAATCCTCCTATCTGGACGATCTGGAACTCGGCGCGACGGAGCTGTCCCTGGCCGGCACCGCGCTCGGGGACAACCGCGCCGGCGGCTGGGCCACCGACGCCGGCAAGTGGGCCAAGGCATACCTGGCCAGTAGCGACCAGGGCACGCTCAACGTCTACGACACCAGCGCGCTCGGCCACGCCGACCTGATCAAGTTGCTGCGCCAGCCCAACGCCCCGAAGCTGGACGTGACCGAGGCTCAGCTGACCGGCGACCTGGCCCGGCAGCTGTCCGACGGTGTCGCCGAGGCGGCCAAGAGCCCGTTCCGCACGGGTGCTTCGGTCACCGACTTCGACGTGGCCAGCCACAGCTTCGGCTTCGTCGCCACGGCCCTGCTCTACGGCCAGCTGACCGGCAAGCACGACTACGACGCGTTCGCCACCCAGCAGCGCGACTTCACCCTCGGCTCCAACGCCTGGGGCACCTCGCTGGTGGTCGGCGTCGGCAGCACCTTCCCGGACTGCATGCAGCACCAGGTGGCCAACCTGGCCGGCAGTCTCACCGGCGGCACCAAGGTGGCGGTCGGCGCGGTGGTGAACGGCCCCAACAAGGCCAGCCTGTTCAACAGCATCGACAGCCTGCCCGACGGCGGCAAGTCCTGTGGCGTCTCCTCCTTCAAGACCTACGACTCCAGCACGTCGCGCTACATGGACGACGTGCGCACCTGGCAGAGCTCGGAGCCGGCGATCGACTTCACCTCGACCGCCGCGCTCGCGTTCAGCCTGACTGCGGCAGGCTGACGGCAGGGAAGAGAGGCCGCCCGGTCCCCAGGTCGGGCGGCCTCTCGTCGTGTCAGCACACGGCCTTCGGCGGCACCCCGGTGAGGAAGTACTTGTCCACCAACGCGATCACGCAGGCATTGCCGGTGGCGTAGAGCTCGTGGCCACCGCCGTCGTGCGAGACGAATCCGCTGCCCGGCACCCGGGACACCACCCGGTCGGTCGCCGGGAAGTCGTCCCAGGTGCCGACCGCGAGCAGGGGCGGCAGTCCGCGTGGCAGCGGCCGTGGCGGGTTGTCCACGGTGCCGGGCCAGCTCACACACGCCAGGGTGAAGGCGATCATCGTGCCGGCCGCGCCGAGCACCGGGTCGACGCGGGCCAGCCTGGCGGTGGTCGCCGTCAGCTCGGCGAAGCTGCGCGGTGCTGGCCACTCATGGCATTCGGACACCGGATAACCCATGCCGGGATCGGGAAACGCCGACTTGTCGCCGTGCTGGGCCTTGGCCAGGTCGGTGGCCAGCTGTGGGAAGTCCTTGCGGTCGCCGCGGATCAGCCGGCCGGACATGGCCACCTTCGAAGCCCAGTCGTCAAGCGCCGCGGCCGCGACCTTCGGCACGTCCTGGCCGTGTAGGGCGCAGGTGGTCTCAGCGGCGCACCAGTCCGAGAACCGCCGTAATCGGAGGACGTTGTCCCGGGCGATGGCGTCCTGGGCACGGTCGAAGTCGCCGCTGTGGTCACCGCTGCCGTCGATCACCATCGTGCGGACGCGGTCCGGGTACAGATCGGCGTAGGTCTGGCCGTACACGCCGCCGTACGAACCCATGTAGAGGTTGAGCCGGGACCGTCCCAGCGCCTGCCGGATGGCGTCCATGTCGCGGACGTTGGCCAGCGTGTCCATGTGGTCGAACAGGGCCGGATCCTGTGCGCGGCAGGCGTTCGCGACGGCCGCGTTGGACGCCGCCAGCTGGGCGAACCCGGCGCTGGAGGTCGGTGGTGTCGGCATTCCTTTGTGCGGCAGCGAGTTGAGGCACGACCAGTCCATCGTCGGTGTGCTCGCGCCGCCGAGACCGTAGCCACGCGGGTCCCAGGTGACGATGTCCATGTGCTGCCGCAGCTGCTCGAACGGCTGCGTGCCCGGCGACAGCACGCCGCTGCCCATGACCTTGACGCCCGGCGCGCCGGGACCGCCGTAGTTCACCAGCACCGTGCCCTGCGAGGGGCCGATCGCCTTCAACCGTCCCAACGCGAGCGTGACCTCGCGGCCGTCGGGGTGCTGCCAGTCCAGCGGCACCGTGATGGTGGCGCATTCCATGCCGTTGTCGCACGGCCCCCAGTCCAGCGCCGGTTGCGCCGCCGGCGTGAGGGGCACTGTGACTGCGGTGAGTGCCAGGATCAGCGATTTCATGCTGCGACCATGCCGGGGGCGGGCCTGGGTCCGCGTCTGCCTGGCGACGTGTTCGCATCTCTGTCTCTGGACAGATGTGGGGTCGGCACGGGTCCACTAGCGTGGCGGACGTGGGCTCACGACGACGGCTCGTGCTGGGGGACTGCGGGATCGCGGTCGCCTACATCGTGCTGCTGTTGGCGGCCACCGGCATGAACGCGCCGGCTCCGGTGTGGCTGCGGGTGCTGATGCTGGCCGGGACCGTGCTGCCGGCGGGGCTGCGCCGGTTGTGGCCGCTGCCGGTGTTCGCGCTCGTGCTCACCATGACGTGGCTCTCGGTGCTGCTCGGCACCATCGTGGATCCGTTCCTGGCGGCGGCCTTCTGTCTGTACACGGTGGCGGCCGAGACCGGCCGGCGCTGGCTGTCGGTGCTGGCGGTTATCGTGCTCGGTGGGACCGGCGCGGTGGTCGGGCGCGGCGTGACCGGTCCATTCTGGACGTTCTCCAGTGTCGGCACCGTGCTGTTCGGCGCGCTGGTGCTCGGCGGGGCGTGGGCGATCGGCCGGGCCGTGCGCAGAAGTCGTTGCTACGCCGAGCAACTCGTCGGGCAGGCGGTGGTGGAGGAGCGGCTGCGGATCGCCCGCGAGCTGCACGACGTGGTGGCGCACAGCCTGGGCGTCATCGCGGTGAAGGCCGGCGTCGCCAACCACGTGCCCGAATCGGCGCCGGACGCGATGCGGGTGATCGAGTCCACCAGCCGCGATGCGCTGGCGGAGATGCGGCGGATGCTGGGCGTGCTGCGGGCCGAGGAGCCGTTGCGGCCCGCGCCGGGACTGGCCGAGCTGGCGGAACTGGCCGACATGGCCCGGGAAATGGGGGTCGAAGTGAGCGTGGACGTGCGTGGTGGGCCGCTGCCGGACGGCGTCGACCTCGCCGTCTACCGGATCGTGCAGGAGGCGCTGACCAACGTCGTCAAGCACGCCGCCCCGACCAGCTGCCAGGTGCTGGTCGACGTCACCGAGACCGAGGTGCGGGTGGACATCGCCGATCAGGGCCGCCAGAGCGGGCTGCGAGGCATGCGGGAGCGGGTCGCGATGTTCGACGGTGTGTTGACCGCGGGCCCGCGCCCGGGCGGCGGGTTTGCCGTGTCGGCAAGGCTTTCCTATGACTAGCGTGCTCGTCGCCGACGATCAGGCGTTGCTGCGCGGCAGCTTCCGGACGCTCATCGACAAGGACCCGGGCCTGGTGACGGTCGGCGAGGCCGAGAACGGCGAGGAGGCGATCGAGCTGGCCCGGCGACACCGGCCGGACGTGGTGCTGATGGACATCCGGATGCCCGTGCTGGACGGGGTGGAGGCCACTCGCCGGATCTGTGCCGAGCTGGCCAGCAAGGTGTTGGTGCTGACTATGTTCGACCTGGACAAGTACGTGTTCGCCGCGCTGCGGGCCGGGGCCAGCGGCTTCCTGCTCAAGGACACGCCGCCGGCCGAGCTGCTGGCCGCGATCCGTGTCGTCGCCGGGGGCGACGCGCTGCTGGCGCCCTCGGTCACCCGCCGGCTGATCGAGGAGTTCGGCCGGACCCCGGAGCTGCCGCGGCCGACGCTGACCGGCGTCACCGAGCGCGAGGTGGACGTGCTGCGGCTGGTCGGCCGCGGCCTGTCCAACGCGGAGATCGCCGGCCGGCTGTACCTGGGGGTCGGGACCGTCAAAACACACGTCAGCCACCTGCTCGCCAAACTCGCCGCGCGGGACCGCGCGCAACTGGTGGTCGCCGCCTACGAAAGCGGCCTGATCACGCCCAACGCCGGTTCATCTTGATCATCACACTCACCGCGGCGGGCGATTCATCCTGTTGCAACAATGCCTGTGAACGGCATCAAGATATGCTGTGAGCTGCCCGGATATGAATTGGTTCACCTGTCGGCCCGATCGCACCCTGGCAATCCGGACAGGCAACTCTTAAGGTCTTCACGGTCTCCTCTTCAGCTTCTCCGCAGGTGGATACCCGAGGCTTGCCGCATGGGTCGAAATTCCGGGCCGGCGTGGACGCGCCACCGAGTGCTTGTGATGCTCGCGGCCGTGGTTGCCGGCGCCGGGCTGGCTGCCGTTGTCGTCGGCGTGGACGGTGACGTCGCCGCGTCCACGGTGTCCGGCGACGCGCAGCCCCAGGCCCGCTCGGCCGCGGCCACGAACACGCTGACCAGCACGACGACGCCCAAGCCGACCACCTCCGTCGACGCCACCTCGGTGCCCGCGGCCGACCCCACCCAGGCGCTGGCCACGGCGATGGGCCCGCTGAGCGCCAACAAGACCGGCGACTTCTCCGTCGCCGTGCTCAACCAGGACACCGGCGTGACCGCCGGCTTCAACGCCGCCGAGACGTACGACACGGCCAGCATCGTCAAGGCCGACATCCTCGCCGTGCTGCTGTACCAGGCGCAGCAGCAGGGCACGCCACTCACCGACGACGAGGACGCCGCCGCCACCAAGATGATCGAGGCCAGCGACAACGACGCGGCCACCACGCTGTGGGACGACGTGGGCAGCGCCGCCGGCATGGCCACCGCCAACACCGCGTTCGGCCTGCGCAACACCGTGCCGGGCGCGGACGACTACTGGGGTCTGACCACCACGACGGTGGCCGACCAGTTGACCTTGATGAACGTGCTCACCTCGTCGAAGTCGCTGCTGAGGGCCTCGGCTCGCGCGTATGCCGCGAACTTGATGCATCAGATCGAGCCGGACCAGGTGTGGGGCGTGTCGGCGGCGGCCGACGCCGGCACCACGCCGGCGCTGAAGAACGGCTGGCTGCCCGTCGACTCCGACAACGACCTGTGGGCGATCAACAGCATTGGCCAGGTCAGCCACGGCGGCCACACCTACGTGGTGGCGTTCCTGTCCAGCTCGCAGCCGGACGAGCAGACCGGCATCGACCAGGCCTCCGCCGTCTGCAAGGCTGCCGTTGCGGCAGTTGCCGGCCGGTGAGCAATGTGAATGTAGTTCACGTATCGGCGCGATCGGGTCGCGGATGGCCGCATTCACTGGTCCGAACGGCCCCAGCAGGGCAGACAACGGGCCGCCGGGGCGGACAATGACGGGATGAAGTGGTTCCCGTGGCGGCGCCGTCACGCCGAGCACGACACCGCGCCCGTCGAGCCAGACTCCGAGCAGGTGGCGGAGTGGCTGGAGCCGGCCACCGAGAACCCGCGGGCCCGGGCCGAGCGGTTCTGGGAGCGTTGGCACGAGCTGCTGCCCCAGATCAACTCCGCGCTCGGCGACAGCGAGCCGAAACGGATCGAGCGTCTGCTGTGCGAGGAGGTCGCGGCGATCCACCCCGATCTGCACTTCTCGGTGGAACGCGGCCAGCGTGCCGTCTACGCCCTGGTCGTCACCGGCCAGGAGCGCCCCGACCTGCGGCCCTACACCGACGCGTGGCAGCGGGCCGCGCCGTCGGAGGACATGATCTGGGAGTACCACGACTCGGTGCCGCCGGTGCCGGACCCGACCGAGGTCACCGTCAACATCGGCGAGCACCGGCTGCGGCTGGCCGACGTGCGGGTGGTGGCCCAGGTCGACCGGGACGCGGGCGTGGTCGACGTGGCCGTGCACCATCCGCAGTTGGCCTCGCTGACCGACGAGGCCCGCACCGCGATGACCTTCCTGCCCTTGGACGCCACCCTCGGCGAGCGGCTCGCCGCAGAGCGGCTGCGCCGGGTGGAGGCCGCCGAGATCGCCCCCGAGCACGGCATCACGCTGCTGGAGCTGCGGACCATCGTGCGCGGGCTGGCCGGCCAGGACGCCGACGGCAATCCCATGGAGCACACCACCCCGAGCGGCGAGGCCTGACCGGCGGTCGCTGGGTGAGGTCGGCGTTGCGGCGAAGCGAGTCTCGCGGCCGGTGAAGCGACGGGGACAGGCCTCTTCGAGGGGCGGGGTTCGACCGGCCGCCACCCCACTGGGCGACCTCCTCCGGCGCGGCCCGCGGTGCGTCGGAACTGTCAGGGGTCGGCGCTAATCTAGGCCCGTGACCAGCACCGAAGACGTTCCCGACGAGGTTCGCGCGCACTACGGCGAGCTCGCCGAGCAGATCCGCGGACACCAGTTCCGCTACTACGTCCTGGACTCGCCGACGATCGCCGACGGCGAGTTCGACGTGCTGCTGCGGGAGCTGCAGGGCATCGAGGACAAGCATCCGAGCCTGGTCACGCCGGACTCGCCGACGCAGCGGGTGGGCGGCGCCTTCTCCACCGACTTCACCGCGGTGGACCACCTGGAGCGGCTGCTCAGCCTGGACAACGTCTTCAACTACGAGGACCTGCGGGCCTGGGCCGACCGGGTGCACAAGGAGATCGGCGAGGACTCGCACTTCCTGTGCGAGCTCAAGATCGACGGCCTCGCGCTGAACCTGCTCTATGAGGACGGCCGGCTGGTGCGGGCGCTGACCCGCGGCGACGGCCGCACCGGCGAGGACGTGACGCTCAACGTCCGCACGATCAAGGACATCCCGGAGCGGCTGACCGGCACGGCCGAGTTCCCGACGCCGAAGCTGGTCGAGGTGCGCGGCGAGGTGTTCTTCCGGGTGGAGGACTTCGAGGAGCTCAACGCTGGCCTAGTCGAGGCGGGCAAGCCGCCGTTCGCCAACCCGCGCAACTCGGCGGCCGGCTCGCTGCGCCAGAAGGACCCGAAGATCACCGCGAGCCGACCGCTGCGCTTCATCTGCCACGGCCTGGGCAAGCGCGAGGGCTTCGAGCCGCAGCGCCAGTCCGACGCCTACCGGGCGCTGGCGGCATGGGGCCTGCCGGTGTCGCCGCACACCAAGCTGGTCAAGGGCATCGGCGAGGTCGAGGCGCACATCGCGTACTGGGGCGAGCACCGGCACGACGCCGTGCACGAGATCGACGGCATCGTGGTCAAGGTGGACGAGGTGGCGCTGCAACGTCGTCTCGGCTCCACGTCCCGGGCCCCGCGCTGGGCGATCGCCTACAAGTACGCGCCGGAGGAGGCCACCACCAAGCTGCTGGACATCCAGGTCGGCGTGGGCCGCACCGGCCGGGTCACGCCGTACGCGGTGACCGAGCCGGTGCTGGTGGCCGGTTCCACGGTGGCGCGGGCGACGCTGCACAACGCGTCCGAGGTCAAGCGCAAGGGCGTGTGGATCGGCGACACGATCGTCATCCGCAAGGCCGGCGACGTCATCCCCGAGGTGCTCGGGCCGGTGATCGACGTCCGTCCGGACGACGCCTACGAGTTCGTGATGCCGACGGACTGCCCGGAGTGCGGCACGACGCTGCGCTACGAGAAGGAGGGCGACGCCGACATCCGCTGCCCCAACCAGCAGGCCTGCCCGGCCCAGCTACGGGAGCGGCTGTTCTACCTGGCCAGCCGCAAGGCGCTGGACATCGAGGTGCTCGGCTACGAGGCAGCGACCGCGCTGCTGGAGGCCGGCGTCATCGAGGACGAGGGCGACGTGTTCGACCTCGATGAGGAGCAGCTGCTGCGGACCGAGCTGTTCCGGGCCCAGGACAAGAAGTCCGAGCTGGGCTACAAGCTGTCGGCCAACGGCGAGCGGCTGCTGGCCAACCTGGACGCGGCCAAGGACCGGGACCTGTGGCGGGTGCTGGTGTCGCTGTCCATCCGCCACGTCGGCCCGTCCGCGGCCCGGGCGCTCGCGGTCACGTTCGGCTCCGTGGACCGGATCTTCGCGGCCAGCGAGGAGGAACTGGCCGCGGCCGACGGTGTCGGCCCGACCATCGCGGCGGCCGTGCTGGAATGGCACGAGTGGGAGTGGCGCCGCGACATCATCGAGAAGTGGCGCGCCGCGGGCGTGCGTATGGAGGAGGAACAGGACTCCTCGACGCCGCGTGTGCTGGAGGGCCTGTCCATCGTCGTCACCGGCACGCTGCCGAACTTCTCGCGGGACGAGGCCAAGGAGGCGATCATCGTGCGCGGCGGCAAGGCCGTCGGCTCGGTGTCGAAGAAGACCTCGTTCGTGGTGGTCGGCGAGAGCCCGGGAACCAAGCACGACAAGGCCGTCCAGCTCAAGGTGCCGGTGCTGGACGAGGACGGCTTTCGGGTGCTGCTGGCTCAGGGGCCGGACGCGGCGACCGAGGTGGCCACCATCGGGGCGGAAGAGGAAGCCTCGGCGGAGGGAGAAGCCGGAGCGGGGGAGGAAGCCTAGGCGGCTGAGGGAATCTCGGTCGACGCGGGAGGTCTTGGCGGACGCGGGAAACCTGTTCGTCCGCTGAAACCGTCAGCGGACGAACAGGTCGAAGACGTTGCCGGCCATGGACGGCCACTCGGTCATCAGCTGGCCGTAGGGGTCACGCGTCGTGGTCGAGGGAAGCAAATCCCGCGGCTGCGGCGTGGACTTCGGCGGCGTGGTGGTGGCGACCGGCGGGGCCGGCACCTCCTTGGTCACCACCAGGACCTTCGTCTGCGGCGCGGGCTGCTGCACGATGATTGTGGTCGGCGGCTGCTGGGTGGGCGTCGTCGTGGTGGTGGTCGGCGTGGGCGCCGGCGTCTGGCCGGCGTTGCGCACGTCGGTCGCCTGGTCGCTGGCGTGCTGGACCGCCATCACCGCGACCACCGCCGCGAAGGTGATGCCGGTGATGCCGGCTGACACGGCGAGTGCTGCCTCGGGGTGCACCCGGTGATGGCCGCGCATCACGTCTCCTCGCTTCGGGCCGAGCCCATGCCCTGGCCGCTCCGGAACGTACTGGAGGAGTCGCGGTCAGTCCAAGCCGTTGTCCCCCAACCGCGTGGTCTTAGCTCGATCGAATGAATTGGTCCCGTTGCCGTTGCGGCCCAGTCAGGGCACGGTCGAGGAATGCTGCAAGCCTGTCTGAACGGGGATCGGCCGCGGGAAGCGCATCCCGCGCTGCCGGTCACGCCCCAGGAGTTGGCCGCCGACGCCGCCGCGGTGGCCGAGTTCGGCGTGACCGCGCTGCACGTGCATCCGCGTGATGCGGCCGGGCTGGAGGTGCTGGCCGGACCCGAGGTGGCCACCGCCGTCTCGGTGATCCGGGCCGCCGTGCCCGGCGTGGAGATCGGCGTGACCACAGGGGCGTGGATCCAGCCCGATCCGGTGCGCCGCGCCGAACTCGTCGCCGGCTGGGCGGGCCTCGCCGCCGGCCGGCCCGACACCGCTTCCGTGAACGTGCACGAGGACGGATGGCGGGAGGTCTGCGCCGCCCTGCACGCCGCCGGCATCGGGATCGAGCTCGGCGTCTTCCACGTGCCGGCGGCACAGACCTTGCGCGCCAACGGAATCCCACCCGGCGCCGTCCGGGTCCTGGCCGAAGTCCAGCCCGGCGACCGGCCGGACTCCTTGCTGGCGGCCCTTTCCTGGACCGAGCTGCCGATCCTGTTGCACGGCCAGGACAACGACGCGTGGCCCGTGCTCGGTGAGGCCGTGCGGCTCGGGCTGTCCACCCGGATCGGCCTGGAGGACACCCTGTGCCGACCCGACGGAACCTCGGCCCTCGGCAACGCCGACCTGGTCGCGACGGTGCGAGCGATGCTCAGAACCGGGTGATCGGCGAGTTCGGGACTTCCCGCGCACGGCCGCGGAAGTCGGGGTTGGACAGACCGCGGTCAGGGCGATGGTGGGGTGCCGTCGGGGTGGATCACGGCGAGCTCGTCGGCGGAGTTGATCGCGGCGAGCACGTCGCGGCCCGGGACGACAACCGGTCAGTCCGGCAGGACCACCGAGACGATGCCGGCCAGGTGGGCCAGGCGGGCCAGCTCGGCCGCCCGGAACATGGGACCGCCGGGCCGGCCCACCAGCAGCACCCGCTCGGGCTTGCCCAAGGGCGTGGCGGCCAGCTCGGTGCCCAGCTCCTGCCAGGTCTCGGGCACCCAGTCCTCCTCGCCGTCGAGGATGGTGGCCCGGGGCAGCGGCATCCACGGCACCGAGACCATCCGGGTCTCGGGCGCGGCGGTGCTGGCGGCGATCCGGTGCACGCCGTCGCCGTCGTGGGTGATGACCAGGGCCCAGCCGGCCCGCACGATGCGCGGCACGCCCTCGGCGAAGATCGCCAGCCCCTGGTCGGGCTGGGCGGCGATCTCCTCGACCAGCTCCAGCTCGCGGTGGGTGTTGAGCACGCCGGCGTACGGGCGGACGGCGTCGACCTCGACGCCCTCGATGGACTCGGCGGCGGTGATCAGCGCGTCCGGCAGCCGGCCGGAGGGCAGCTCCACGACCAGGTCGTCGATGGCCAGGCCGGGGGAGCGCTCCACCACGTCCACGCTGAGGATGTCAGCCCCGATCTCGCCGAGCGCGGACGCCACCGCGCCCAGCGTGCCGGGTCGGTCCGGGAGCTGGACCCGGATCAGGAAGGACACCGCGGAACGCCTCCATGTCTTGGCTCGATGCGCGGGACCTCGCCGCCCGCACCCGGCCGCCGATTGTCGCAGACCGGCGGCGCGGATGAGGATCGTCGTCCGAGTGCCGGGAAATCGCACCGCCCGTGATACCCGTTCGGAGCTGCGCGCACACGCGTCCTAGACTCGATTGGTCATGCTCGTTAGCCCCGCTCACGCTTGGAGGAGCACCTCCGCATGCCCAGCATCTCCCGAGACGAGGTGGCGCACCTCGCCCGGCTGGCCAGGTTGGCCGTGACAGACGACGAGCTGGACCTGTTCGCCGGCCAGCTCGACACCATCCTGAACGCGGTGGCCCAGGTCGGCGAGGTTTCCCAGCAGGACGTGCCGCCGACCTCGCATGCCGTGCCGCTGACCAACGTCTTCCGTGAGGACGTCGTCCGCCCGTGCCTGACCCAGCAGCAGGCGCTGTCCGGCGCGCCGGCCGCCGAGGAGGGCCGCTTCCGCGTGCCCCGCATCCTGGGGGAGGAGCAATGAGCGACCTGATCAGGCTGTCCGCCGCCGATCTGGCGGACAAGATCCACAAGCGTGAGGTCTCGGCGGTCGAGGTGGCGCAGGCCCACCTGGACCGGATCGCCGAGGTCGACGGCGCGGTGCACGCCTTCCTGCACGTCAACACCGAGGGCGCGCTGGCCGCCGCGGCCCAGGTCGACGAGCAGATCGCCGTCGGCGAGGTGGCCTCGCCGCTGGCCGGCGTGCCGCTGGCCCTCAAGGACGTGCTGACCACGGTCGACGAGCCCACCACGGTCGGCTCCAAGATCCTGGAGAACTGGCTGCCGCCCTACGACGCCACCGTCACGGCGCGGCTGCGCGCCGCCGGCGTGGTGATCCTCGGCAAGACCAACATGGACGAGTTCGCGATGGGCTCCTCCACCGAGAACTCGGCCTACGGCCCGACCCACAACCCGTGGGACCTGGAGCGCATCCCCGGCGGCTCGGGCGGCGGCTCGTCGGCCTCGCTGGCCGCGTTCGAGGCGCCGCTGGCCATCGGCACCGACACCGGCGGCTCGATCCGCCAGCCCGGCGCGGTCACCGGCACCGTCGGCGCCAAGCCGACCTACGGCACGGTGTCCCGCTACGGCCTGGTGGCCTTCTCCTCGTCGCTGGACCAGGCCGGTCCCTGCGCCCGCACGGTGCTGGACGCCGCGCTGCTGCACGAGGTGATCGCCGGCTACGACCCGATGGACTCCACCTCCATCAACGCGCCGGTGCGCCCGGTCGTCGAGGCCGCCCGCCAGGGCGCGACCGGCGACCTGACGGGCGTCAAGGTCGGCGTGGTCCGGGAGTTCCGCGGCGAGGGCTACCAGCAGGGCGTGATCGACTCCTTCGACGCCGCCGTGCAGCAGCTGCGCGAGCTGGGCGCCGAGGTCGTCGAGGTGTCCTGCCCGCACTTCAAGTACGCCCTGGGCGCCTACTACCTGATCGCGCCGAGCGAGGCCTCGTCCAACCTGGCCCGCTTCGACGCCATGCGCTACGGCCTGCGCGTCTCCGGCGACGGGGAGCTGTCGGCCGAGCAGGTCATGTCACTGACCCGCGAGGCCGGCTTCGGCCCCGAGGTGAAGCGGCGCATCATCCTCGGCACGTACGCGCTGTCGGCCGGCTACTACGACGCCTACTACGGCTCGGCCCAGAAGGTCCGCACGCTCATCTCGCGTGACTTCGCAGCCGCGTTCGAGCAGGTGGACGTGCTGGTCGCGCCGACGACGCCGACGACGGCGTTCAAGATCGGCGAGCGGATCGACGACCCGCTGGCGATGTACCTGAACGACCTGTGCACCATCCCGTCCAACATGGCCGGCAACGCCGCGATGAGCGTGCCGTGCGGCCTGGCCGCGGACACCGGCCTGCCGGTCGGCCTCCAGGTGATGGCGCCCGCGCTGGCCGACGAGCGGATGTACCGGGTGGCCGCCGCGTACGAGGTCGCCCGCGACGCCGCCCAGGGCGGCCCGCTGATCAACCGCGTGCCCGAACTGGAGGCGATCCAGCGATGAACAGCTCGATGAACAAGGCCCGCCTGGCCATCTCGGTCATCGGCTCGGCGATCGGCGTGGTCGCGGCCGGCGCGCAGGCCCGCAAGGCGCTGCAGAAGGGCGACAAGCTGTCCCTGGTCAACGCGATCGCCAGCGTGCTGGTCGCGGTCACCGGTGGGGCGCTGGCGATCCGTGGGGCACGAAAGGACGGCGAAGAGTGACCGCCATTGCCGAGGTGATGGACTACGACGAGGTCCTCGAGCGCTACGACCCCGTGCTCGGGCTCGAGGTGCACGTCGAGCTCAACACCAACACCAAGATGTTCTGCGGCTGCGCCAATGTGTTCGGCGGCGAGCCCAACACCCACGTGTGCCCGGTGTGCCTGGGCATGCCCGGCGCGCTGCCGGCGGTCAACGGCAAGGCCATCGAGTCGGCGATGCGCATCGGCCTGGCGCTGAACTGCGAGATCGCCGAGTGGTGCCGGTTCGCCCGGAAGAACTACTTCTACCCGGACATGCCGAAGAACTTCCAGACCTCGCAGTACGACGAGCCGATCGCCTTCAACGGCTACCTCGACGTCGAGCTGGACGACGGCAGCACCTTCCGGGTGGACATCGAGCGGGCGCACATGGAGGAGGACACCGGCAAGTCGCTGCACGTGGGCGGGGCCACCGGCCGCATCCACGGCGCCGACTACTCGCTGCTGGACTACAACCGGGCCGGCGTGCCGCTGATCGAGATCGTCACCAAGCCGCTGGTCGGCACCGGTGAGCGCGCCCCCGAGGTGGCCCGGGCCTACGTCGCCGCGCTGCGGGACCTGCTGCGCGGCCTCGACGTCTCCGACGTGCGGATGGACCAGGGCTCCCTGCGCTGCGACGCCAACGTGTCGCTGATGCCCAAGGGGACCACCGAGTTCGGCACCCGCACCGAGACCAAGAACGTCAACTCGCTGCGCTCGGTCGAGCGGGCCGTGCGCTACGAGATGACCCGGCACGCGGCGGTGCTGGCCGGCGGCGGCACGATCCGTCAGGAGACCCGGCACTTCGACGAGTCCACCGCGACCACGAGGGCCGGCCGCGTCAAGGAGACCGCCGAGGACTACCGCTACTTCCCCGAGCCCGACCTGGTGCCGATCGCGCCGTCCCGGGAGTGGGTGGAGGAGCTGCGGGCCAGCCTCCCCGAGCCGCCGTGGGTGCGGCGCAAGACCATCCAGCAGGAGTGGGGCCTGACCGACCTGGAGCTGCGGGACCTGGTCAACGCCGACGCGCTGGACCTGGTCGCGGCCACCGTCGACGCCGGCGCCAAGCCGGACGACGCCCGGTCGTGGTGGGTGTCCTACCTGTCGCAGCAGGCCAAGGTCCTGAACAAGGAGTTGGCCGAGCTGCCCATCACCCCGGCCCAGGTGGCCCGGGTGTCGGCGCTGGTCGCGGACGGCAGCCTCACCAACAAGCTGGCCCGCGCCGTCGTCGACGGTGTGCTCGCCGGCGAGGGCGAGCCGGACCAGGTCGTGGAGCAGCGGGGCCTCAAGGTCGTCTCCGACGACTCGGCCCTGACCGCCGCCGTCGACGAGGCCCTGGCCGCCCAGCCCGACGTGGCCGAGAAGATCCGCAGCGGCAAGGTCGCCGCCGCCGGCGCCATCGTCGGCGCGGTCATGAAGGCCACCAAGGGCCAGGCCGACGCCAAGCGGGTCCGCGAGCTCATCATCGAGCGCTGTAGCTGACGGCTGGTGCCAGGAAGGGGGCCTCCCAGATCGCCGGGAGGCCCCCTTTCGCTGCCTAGCGATGACCGCCAACACAGGAGAGTACGAGGCCCCGCCGGTGCTTCGCACGGTTGGCGGATTTCGCCCGCCGCCACCCGACGCGCCCCGCCACCCGAGCCGGATGCGGCGGGCGAAATTCGGCAAGGGCGAGGCATCGGCTACCCGGGGGCCGAGCCGCGACGCCGAAGGCGGCGCCATGTTACTGCTAATCCTTGGGCTGGCCGCCGTTGGGCTTGGGGATGATGATCGCCCGGTCGTCACTGGACACCGGCTTGCCGCCGTCCTTGTTCACGGTGCCGACCAGCAGCGTGTTCTGGTCGATGACGTCCATCGAGCCGATCAGGCCGTAGCCGTCCTGGCCGTCCATGATGGTGCTGGGCTTGCCGTTGAAGCCGCCGGTCTTGGCCAGCGCCAGCACCTGCAGGCCGGGCTTGCGCACGGTGGAGACGCTGATCTCGTCGGTGAACGCGGCGCAGCCGGCCACGCCGGGCTTGTCCGGCCACGACCAGGCCGGGCTGCCCAGCTGGGGCTGGCCGGGGGTGATCCGGTACAGCTGGTCGGCGATGTCGGTCTGGTCGGTGACCCAGGCCGAGCTGCCGTCGGCGGCGGTGCACATGCCGCCGGGGTCCTGCAGCCCGCCGGCGACCACGGCCGAGTTGGGGTTGGGGTTGCCGGCGGCCGGCTTGCCGAGCCCGTCGATGCGCAGCACCTTGCCGGCCAGCGAGTTCGGGTCGGCGGCGGCGGCCGCATTGCCGGCGTCGCCGGTGGCGACCAGCAGCGCGCCGCTGTGGTCGACGGCCAGCACGCCGCGGTTGTGGGCCGGCCCCTTGGGAATGCCGGTGAGCACCGGCTTGGGCGTGTCGCCGACCGCGAAGCGCATGACCCGGTTGTCGGTGGCCGTTGTCACATAGGCGTACACCAGCTGGTCCTGCTGGTACGTCGGCGACAGGGCCAGGCCGGTCAGCCCGCCGTCGGTGGACGCGTCCACGGCGATGGTGGCCACCGGCTTCGGGTCGGAGCCGCGCTGCACCGCCAGCACCCGCCCGGTGCTGCGCTCGGCGGCCAGGCCGGTGGCCCCGCCCGGCAGCGCGGCCACGGCGGCCAGCGGCGCCATGCAGGTGCCGATCACGTTCTGGTCGAAGTCGGTGCAGCCCTGCGGCGGCGGCACCGACTTCGGTGTGCCGTTCGGGCCGGGGATCGTGCCGCCCCCGCCGCCGGCGTCCGAGCCGCCCGGCGCGCTGGGCTGCGGCCCCGGGGCCTCGGTCAGCCGGGGCTGCGGCTGCCAGTTCTGCACGTTGGCGCCGTTGGACTGGTCGGGGAAGCTGGCGCAACCGGCCACCAGCAGGCCGAGCGCCACCGATGTGGCCACTACCCGGCTCGCACTCCGCATGATGCCCGAGCGTAAGCGCGCCCACGTGAACCCCAGGTGAGCGTCGCCGGCGACTAGTGTCAGGGCGTGACCGATCACGACCCGATCACCGTGTTGGTGCCCGACGAGCACGCGCTGGCGGCGCTGTCCGAGCTGACCGGCGTCCGCCCGGTCCGCTACGACGTCGAGGGCGAGCTGCCGGCCGAGGCGGCCGCGGCCGAGGTGCTGATCCCGCCGTTCCTGGCCGGCAAGCGGGCCGTCCCGCTGGTCGACAAGCTGCCCAAGCTGCGGCTGGTGCAGCTGCTCAGCGCCGGGGCCGAGGTGTGGCTCGGCCGGCTGCCCGACGGGGTGGCGCTGTCGACCTGCCGGGGCGCCCATGGGGGCAGCACCGCGGAGTGGGTCGTCGGTGTGCTGTTGTCCTTCTACCGTCACCTGCCCTTCTTCCTGGACGCGCAGCGGGCCGGGCGCTGGGACTTCCAGGTCACCGACACGCTGCAGGACAAGCGGGTGCTGATCGTCGGCGCCGGCGATCTCGGCACCCAGCTGGTGCGGCGGCTGGAGCCGTTCGACGTGACGACCACGCTGGTCGGCCGCACCGCGCGGGACGGGGTGCGCGGGGAGGACGAGTTGCCCGGGCTGCTCGGCTCGCACGACGCGGTCGTCCTAGTGGTACCACTCACGTCCGACACTTCCGGGATGGTCGACGCCGAGTTCCTGTCCCGCATGGCCGACGGCGCGATCCTGGTCAACGCCGCCCGCG
Organism: Kutzneria sp. CA-103260; assembly: GCF_018263855.1. GTDB lineage: Bacteria > Actinomycetota > Actinomycetes > Mycobacteriales > Pseudonocardiaceae > Kutzneria. The sequence goes on from NZ_CP073318.1 coordinate 10,207,486, forward strand.
GTCCGGTGGTCGACACCGACGCGTTGGTGGCCGAGTTGCAGCGCGGTCGGCTCCGGGCGGCGCTCGACGTCACCGACCCGGAGCCGCTCCCTCCCGGCCATCCACTGTGGAGCGTGGACGGCCTGCTGCTCACCCCGCACGTGGCCGGCAGCTGCACCGGCCGGGAGAAGCGGGCCTACGGCATCGCCGCCGCCGAGGTGGCCCGCTTCATCCGGGGCGAGCAGCCGCACAATCTCGTGCACGGCGAGTACTAGGGGACCAGCAGCACCCGGCCGAGGTTGGCGCGCTCGTCCATGACCTGGTGGGCCTTGGCCGCGTCAGTCAAGGCGAACGTGGCGTGCTGGGCGACGCGGAGTTGGCCGTCGGCGACCAGCCGCGTCACCTCGGCGACGTCGGCGCGGGCGTCGTCGGGCCGGGATTCCCGCCAGGCCAACATACCGAAGCCGGTGAGGGAACGCAGGCCGAAGAAGCTGCGTGACGGCACGTCCGGGATCTCACCGCTGGCCGCCCCGTACATCACGGCCCGGCCCAGCGGCGCGAGGGAATCCAGCCCGCGCAACAGGGACGAGCCGCCGACGGCGTCCACGACCACGTCGACACCGGTGGGCCATTCGGCATCGGTGGTCACGACCTCGTCGGCGCCGAGGGAGCGAACGAAGTCCGCCTTCGTTGCGGAGCCGACAACGCCGACCACCTTGGCCCCCAACACTTTCGCCAGCTGGACGGCGAGATGCCCGACGCCGCCGGCGGCCGACTGCACCAGCACGGTCTCGCCGGCGGCGAGCCGGCCCATGCGTAGCACCCGCAACGCGACCGGCCCGAGCATGGGCAGCACGGTGGCCGACGCGGCGTCCATGCCCGGTGGCACCAAGGCCGCCCATGCGGTGTCCACGGCCACGAAGTCCGCATAGGCGCCCTCGCCGACAAGGGCCGCGACCCGGTCGCCGACGGCGAAGGATTCCACCCCGGGCCCGACGGCGGTGACAGCGCCGACCACTTCGCCGGTTGGGCTGTAGGGCAGCGGCCGAGTGAAGATTCCGTCGGCACCGGCCCGGATCTTGGTGTCGGCGAAGTTCACGGCGATCACCTCGGGCCGCACCAGCACCTGGCCCGGCCCCGGCTCCGGCGTCGGGACCTCGTCGACCTGGAGCACCTCGGGACCGCCATAAGCGTGCAAGCGAACGAGTCGCACGATCATCCACCCCTTTTTGTTGGTAGCGCCAACGTTGGCGTGGCCAACAATAGCGTGCGGGGTACCGTGACGCCATGTCCGATCCGCACCGGCTCAGCGGCACCGTGGTCTGGCTGCTCGGCCGCGCGGCGCAGCGAGGTCACCAGCACGCCCAGGAGCGGCTGGCGGCGGCGGGCATCCGCAAGTGGCATTACGCGGTGCTGGCCGCGCTGGCCGAGTACGGCGCGCAGTCCCAGGCCGACATCGGCCGCCGCCTGAGCCTGGACCGCAGCGACATGGTCGCCGTGCTCAACGACCTGCAGGGCGACGGCTACGTGACCCGCGAGCCGGACCCCGCCGACCGCCGGCGCAACATCGTCACGATCAGTGAGGCCGGCAGCCGCGCGCTGGACGGCTTCGATCGGCTGATCGCCGAGGCCGACGACCACCTGCTGGCCGACGTGTCGGCAGCGGACCGCGAGCGCTTGATCGCCCTGCTCCAGCAAATAGCGCACGTCTAGCTGCTCTGTTCGGCGGTCGTCCGGCGGCCGAAGGTTGCCTACATTGCCGGCGATGAGCACCTACGACACGGGGTTGCACCACTACGAGGACGACGAAGAGACCGGCTACGACAGCACAGTCGCCCACCAAGAGCCGACACGGCCGGTAGCGGCCTGGCACGGCGGCGCGGACTTGGGGCTGCTGGCCCTGCGGCTGATGCTCGGCGGCCTGGTTGGCGTGCACGGGGCGCAGCGGGTGTTCGGCCTGTTCGGTGGCCACGGCCTCGGCGACTTCACGAAGTCCTTGCAGCAGGCCGGTTTCAAGTACACCGACATCCTCGCCCCGGCGCTGGGCTACGCCGAGCTGGGCGGTGCGGTGCTGCTGGTCCTGGGCCTGTTCACGCCGCTCGCGGCGGCGGCCGTGCTGGTGGTGGTGGGCAACACGATCATCCTGCAGTGGAACGGCGGCCTGTCGGCCTACGAGTTGGCCGCGTCGCTGTCCGGCGCGGCGTTCGCGGTGCTGTTCGCCGGGCCCGGCCGGATCTCGCTGGACCGCCCGACGCCCTGGTACCGACACGCCCTCGGCTACGGCACCTCGCTGTTCTCGCTGGCCGTTATCGCGGTTGCCGCGCTGCAGCTGCTGCTGAGATAACTGACCCATGCTGTCGCTGCCGCTGGCCCCGGATGCCGAACTGACCTCGCTCGAACCCTGGCAGGCCGAGGAGTTCGCCGATCACATCGACCGGCACCGCGAGCACCTGGCGCCATGGATCCCGCTCGCCCACACGGTGACCGACACGGAGAGCGCGCGGCAGCTGTTGCAGCGCTACGCCGAGCGCCAGGCCAACGGCGCCGGCCGGCTGCTGGGCATCCGGCTGCGCGGCGAGCTGGTCGGGGCGATCCTGTTCCCGCAGTTCGACGTGGCCGCTGGCAACTGCGAGCTCGGCGTCTGGCTGGCCCCGCACGCCCAGGGCCACGGCCTGATCACCAAGGCGGCCCAGCTGATGATCGACTGGGCCTTCGACGTGCGCGGCATGCACCGCATCGAGTGGATCACCATGCCGGCCAACGAGCGCAGCAAGGCGACGGCCAAGCGGCTGGGCATGAGCCTGGACGGTGTGCTGCGCGAGTCCTACCTGTTCGGCGGCCGCCGCCACGACTCCGAGATCTGGTCACTCCTGGTGACCGATCCCCGCCCCTGGAAGTGACTCCGATGCTGGGAAGGGGGCATTCCTGGCGTTCAACGCCAGGAATGCCCCCTTCCAAACGAAGCGGCGACTACGGAGCGGGGTGGGGCGTCAGAGACCGGGGTCGCGGACGGCGCCGGTGGCGGCGGAGGTGGTGAGCTTGGCGTAGGCGCGCAGGGCCAGGGTCACCGGGCGCTGGCGGTCGCGCGGCTGCCACGGTCGCTCGCTGGACTCCATCTTGGCCCGGCGCTCGGCCAACACCGCCTCGTCGACCAGCAGCTCCAGCTTGCGCTCGTGCACGTCGATCAGGATCTGGTCGCCGTTCTCGACCAGCCCGATCATGCCGCCGTGGGCGGCCTCCGGCGAGACGTGCCCGACGGAGATGCCCGAGGAGCCGCCGGAGAACCGGCCGTCGGTGATCAGCGCGCACTTCTTGCCGAGGCCCGAGCCCTTGAGGAACGCGGTGGGGTGCAGCATCTCCTGCATGCCGGGGCCGCCGGCCGGGCCCTCGTAGCGGACCACGATGACCTCGCCGGGCTGGATCTCCTTGTTGAGGATGACCGAGACGGCCTCCTCCTGGCTCTCCACCACCCGCGCCGGCCCCTGGAAGCGCCACAGCTCTTCCTCGATGCCGGCGGACTTGATCACCGCGCCGTCCACGGACAGGTTGCCGCGCAGCACCGCGAGGCCACCGTCCTTTGTGTACGCGTGCGCGACGTCGCGGATGCAGCCACCCTCGGCGTCGGTGTCCAGCGAGGACCACCGCGCGTCGGTCGAGAACGCCTGCGTGGTGCGGACTCCGCCTGGCGCGGCGTGGAACAGCTCGGTGGCCTCGGCCGACGGCGACTCGGCGCGAACGTCCCAAGTGGACAGCCACTGCGCCAGCGAGGGGCTGTGCACCGTGTGCACGTCCTCGTTGAGCAGTCCGCCCCGCCAGAGTTCGCCCAGCAGCGCGGGAATGCCGCCGGCCCGGTGCACGTCCTCCATGTGGTAGTCGGAGTTCGGCGCCACCTTGGACAGGCAGGGCACGCGGCGGCCGATCGCGTCGATGTCGGCCAGCGTGAAGTCGATCTCGCCCTCGTTGGCGGCGGCGAGGATGTGCAGCACGGTGTTGGTGGAGCCGCCCATGGCCATGTCCAGGGCCATCGCGTTCTCGAACGCCTTGCGGTTGGCGATGGAGCGCGGCAGCGCTGACTCGTCGTCCTGCTCGTACCAGCGCCTGCACAGCTCGACGACCGTGGTGCCGGCCTTCTCGAACAGCGACCGCCGGGCCGCGTGCGTGGCCAGCGTGGAGCCGTTGCCGGGCAGCGACAGGCCCAGCGCTTCGGTGAGGCAGTTCATCGAGTTGGCGGTGAACATGCCCGAGCACGAGCCGCAGGTGGGGCAGGCCGAGCGCTCGACGACGGCCAGCCCGTCGGCGTCCACGGCCTGGTTGGCCGACGCCGAGATGGCGGTGATCAGGTCGGTCGGGGCCTGGGCCACGCCGCCGACCACCACCGCCTTGCCGGCCTCCATCGGGCCGCCGGAGACGAAGACCACCGGGATGTTCAGCCGCAGCGCGGCGTTGAGCATGCCGGGGGTGATCTTGTCGCAGTTGGAGATGCACACCAGCGCGTCGGCCTGGTGTGCGTTGACCATGTACTCCACCGAGTCGGCGATGATCTCGCGGGAGGGCAGCGAGTAGAGCATGCCGCCGTGGCCCATCGCGATGCCGTCGTCGACGGCGATGGTGTGGAACTCCCGGGGCACACCGCCGGCCGCGCGCACGCCCTCGGCCACGATGTCGCCGAGGTCGCGCAGGTGCACATGGCCCGGCACGAACTGGGTGTAGGAGTTGGCGATCGCCACGATCGGCTTGCCGAAGTCGCTGTCGGTCATGCCGGTGGCCCGCCAGAGCGCGCGGGCGCCCGCGGCGTTGCGTCCGTGGGTCGTGGTGCGGGAGCGCAGCTGGGGCACTGCTCCTCCAAAAACGAATTGGCCTTGCGGAAAAGTTGACGTGGACCGGGTCGCGGCTCGCGAACCAGGTTACTCCGCGTCCTCGGCGGCGGCGTTCGGATCGGACAGCCGCCCGCCCGAGACCGCCGCCAGCATCGGCAGATGCCGGGTGCGCACGCCGGGCAGCGGGGCCAGCTCGTCGTCGGCCAGCACCGCGTTCACCCAGCCGCGACGGGGAAGCTTGAGCGAGCGGACCTCGGCCCACGACAGGGTGCGCGCACCGAACAGGCTGCGGGTGCGCAACTGCTCGCCGTCCACGACCGTCCTGGTGCGCACGATCCACACCGCGAGCAGGATCGGAACCAGGTACAGCACGGCGAACGCCGGCCCGGCGGTGGTCACCACCGGCGTCTCGCAGATGGCGAGCAGACCCACCGGGAGCAGCCCGATGGTCGGCACCCGGAATATCACCCGTTGGACTGAGGGATTGGCGGACTCGGTCAACGAGATCTCCCTCGCTACGCTCGGCAGGTCTCGCCGACCGAGACCTCGCAGGGTTTGATGGCTGAGGTCGCAAGCTCCCTCAGCGCAGGATCCTCGCACCTGGGTTTTTCGTTCCACCATCCGGGAGCGTTTTCCCGCAGAGTTGACGCTGCGCCCGAACCGGCAGTACCGTCCGAAGTATGCTGCGCAACACCGGCCTCGTACTTCCGAGGCGCGCCGACGCCTAGGGCCACCGAGTCCGCGTCGGCGCGCGACCCTCGTTCGACCACGTTTTCCCGTGGTTGGCCGGGGGTTTTTTCATGCTTGTGGCTTTTGTTGGACCACCTACTTTCCGCAGGACCACCGACCCCGAGGCAGCCCCGATGACCAGCGCACCCTCGCGACAAGCCCCGGTCCCCGGCGCGACACCCCCGCGCCCCGGCCCGCCCCCGAAACCGGCGCCGCCCGGCGGCGCCCCGGTCCGCGTGACCGGCTCCGCCTCGCTCGTCCGCTCGCTCGAGGCCGTCGGTTGCGAGGTCGTGTTCGGCATTCCCGGCGGCACGATCATGCCGGCCTACGACGCGCTGCTCGACTCCACGTCCCTGCGTCACGTGCTGGTCCGCCACGAGCAGGGTGCGGGCCACGCGGCCACCGGCTACGCGCAGGCCACCGGCAAGGTCGGCGTGTGCATGGCCACCTCCGGCCCGGGCGCGACCAACCTGGTCACCCCGCTGGCCGACGCCTACATGGACTCGGTTCCGGTGGTCGCCATCACCGGCCAGCAGAGCCGGGCGCTGATCGGCACCGACGCGTTCCAGGAAGCCGACATCTGCGGCATCACCATGCCGATCACCAAGCACAACGTCCTGGTGACCGACCCGGCGGAGATCCCGCGGGCGATCGCCGAGGCGTTCCACATCGCCAGCACCGGCCGACCCGGCCCGGTCCTGGTCGACATCCCCAAGGACGTGCTGCAGGAGACCACCTCCTTCTCCTGGCCGCCGGAGATGCGCCTGCCGGGCTACCGCCCGACCACGCGCCCGCACGGCAAGCAGGTCCGCGAGGCGGCGAAGCTGATCACCGCCGCGCACCGGCCGGTGCTCTACGTCGGCGGCGGCATCATCAAGTCCGGGGCCACCGCCGAGCTGCGCGAGCTGGCCGAGCTGACCGGGATTCCCGTCGTGACCACGCTGATGGCCCGCGGCGCGTTCCCCGACTCGCACCCGCAGCACCTGGGCATGCCCGGCATGCACGGCACGGTCGCCGCGGTCGCCGCCATGCAGAAGGCCGACCTGCTGATCGCCCTGGGCACCCGCTTCGACGACCGGGTCACCGGCCAGCTCAGCTCGTTCGCGCCGGACGCCCAGGTCGTGCACGCTGACATCGACCCGGCCGAGATCTCCAAGAACCGCCGCGCGGACGTGCCGATCGTGGGCGACTGCAAGGAGATCCTCGGCGACCTGATCGCCGCGGTGAAGGCCGAGCGGGAGCACACCTCGACCGCCGACCTCACGTCCTGGGTCACCGACACCCGCGGCTGGCAGGAGACCTACCCGCTGGGCTACGACTGGCCGTCCGACGGCTCGCTGTCGCCGCAGTTCGTGATCGAGCGGATCGGCCAGATCGCCGGCCCGGACGCCATCTACACCGCCGGCGTCGGGCAGCACCAGATGTGGGCCGCGCAGTTCATCAAGTACGAGAAGCCGGCCACCTGGATCAACTCCGGCGGTCTGGGCACGATGGGCTTCGCGGTGCCGGCGGCCATGGGCGCGAAGTTCGGCGCGCCGGACAAGGTCGTCTGGGCCATCGACGGCGACGGCTGCTTCCAGATGACCAACCAGGAGCTGGCCACCTGCGCCATCGAGGGCGCGCCGATCAAGGTCGCCGTGATCAACAACGGCAACCTGGGCATGGTCCGGCAGTGGCAGACGCTGTTCTACGCCGAGCGCTACTCGCACACCGACCTGGGCACCCACAAGCACCGCATCCCCGACTTCAAGATGCTGGCCGAGGCGCTGGGCTGCGCCGGCCTGCGTTGCGAGAGCCGGGAGGACGTGGACGCCACCATCCAGCAGGCGATGGAGATCAACGACCGCCCGGTCGTGATCGACTTCGTGGTCGGCAAGGACGCGCAGGTGTGGCCGATGGTGGCCGCCGGCACCGGCAACGACGAGATCATGGCCGCGCGCGGCATCCGCCCGCTGTTCGACGAGGACGTCTAATGAGCGAGCTTGCGAGCGAATCATTCAACACAGCGACGAACGTCAGCGCCGCACCGAGCGCTAGCGAGGGGCGGGGATGACCATGACCAAGCACACTCTCAGCGTCCTGGTCGAGAACAAGCCCGGTGTCCTCGCCCGCGTCGCCGGTCTGTTCTCCCGGCGTGGCTTCAACATCGAGTCGCTCGCGGTCGGCCCGACCGAGCACCCGGACATCTCCCGCATGACCATCGTCGTCGGCGTCGACGAGCTGCCGCTGGAGCAGGTCACCAAGCAGCTGAACAAGCTGATCAACGTCATCAAGATCGTCGAGTTGGAGCCGACCACGGCCGTGCAGCGGGAGCTGCTGCTGGTCAAGGTCCGCGCCGACGCCACCGTGCGCAGCCAGGTGCTGGAGACGGTGCAGCTGTTCCGGGCCAAGGTGGTCGACGTCTCGCCCGAGGCGCTGACCATCGAGGCAACCGGGACGGGCGACAAGCTCGACGCGCTGCTGCGGATGTTGGAGCCCTACGGTCTGCGTGAGATGGTGCAGTCCGGCATGGTCGCCATCGGACGCGGCGCCCGGTCCATCACCGCCACTGCGGCCCGCTGAGTTCAGCCAAAAAATCAGCACTGTTCGGAAGGAACCTGAGGAAAGTCATGACTGTCGAGATCTTCTACGACGACGACGCCGACCTCGGCATCATCCAGGGCCGCAAGGTGGCCGTCATCGGCTACGGCAGCCAGGGCCACGCCCACGCGCTGAGCCTGCGCGACTCCGGTGTGGACGTGCGCATCGGCCTGCCGGAGGGCTCGAAGTCGCGGGCGAAGGCCGAGGAGGAGGGCCTGCGGGTGCTCACCCCGGCCGAGGCCGCCGCCGAAGCCGACCTGATCATGATCCTGGCTCCGGACACCAAGCAGCGCAAGATCTACGCCGACGACATCGCGCCGAACCTGAAGGACGGCGACGCGATCTTCTTCGGGCACGGCTTCAACATCCGCTACGGCCTGATCACCCCGCCGTCCAACGTGGACGTCGCGATGGTCGCGCCGAAGGGCCCGGGCCACCTGGTGCGCCGCCAGTTCGTGGACGGCAAGGGCGTGCCCTGCCTGATCGCGGTGGAGCAGGACGCCACCGGCGGCGCGCAGGCGCTGGCCCTGTCCTACGCCAAGGGCATCGGCGGCGCGCGGGCCGGCGTCATCAAGACGACGTTCACCGAGGAGACCGAGACCGACCTGTTCGGCGAGCAGGCCGTGCTCTGCGGCGGCGCCTCCGCGCTGGTGCAGACCGGGTTCGAGGTGCTCACCGAGGCCGGCTACGCCCCGGAGATCGCCTACTTCGAGGTGCTGCACGAGCTCAAGCTGATCGTCGACCTGATGTACGAGGGCGGCATCGCGAAGATGCGCTACTCGATCTCCGACACCGCCGAGTACGGCGACCTGACCCGCGGCCCGCGCGTGGTCACGCCGGCGGTCAAGGAGGAGATGCGCAAGATCCTGGGCGAGATCCAGGACGGCACCTTCGCGCGCGAGTGGGTGGGCGAGGACGAGGCCGGCCGCCCGAACTTCACCAAGCTGCAGAACGAGGGCGCGGCGCACCCGATCGAGGAGGTCGGCAAGAAGCTGCGCGGCCTGATGTCCTGGGTGGACCGTCCGATCACCGAGACGGCCTGATCTTCCTGGTTGCCGGAAGCGGCCGCGGGGCGTCTTGCCCCGCGGCCGTTTCGCTTGTCCGGGGCGGAATCCATCCGGATGGCCCAGGGATCCGCCCCGAGCGGCCCAGTCCGGGGCGGCCGCTCGGGTGTCGCGGGGCCGTGATCCCGGCCGTGACCTGGACTTGATGCCCCGCAAGGGTGTGCCCGGCATCACCTGCGTTGCCGTGCGTCGTCCGGTCACCGAACCCTTGCGCCCGAAGGCCCGCGCAGCGCGCTGGGCAACATCAAGCCGCGGCACATCATGGCCGTCCGGGACGCCGCGCTGGCCTGCCGGCGCGACCTGCCCGTGCAGCTGAGCACCGACATCGAGTGCCATCCGTCCGGTGTGGACGGTCGGGTCGAGGTGAACGATCCTTGCCGGCACAAGGAGTTCGGCTACGCCGGCGACCGGCGAACTGACCGGGACACCATCGCCCAGATGGTCGACACCAACGCCGCCGACGTCTCGTCCGACGGGCTGCCCCGAGCAGGGCGGCTACCGCTGGCTACCCGGCCGCATACGGGGGCCGACGACCACGGTTCGCTGACCCCGGTTCGCCTCACTGGCAAGGAGCGTCCGCACGATCGGGGCCGGCTGGCCGTTGATCCCGCCGGCGTTACTGCGGCTGTGCGCCCGGATCGGACGCGTGCACGCCGTCCGGAGTATGCCGTTACTCTGCCGGCATGAGCGACGAGGCTGCGCCGATCTACGACGACAAGGCCAACGTCCGGGGCAGCCTGGACCTGTCCGCCGCGCGCTGGCAGCGGGGCGAGGGCGACGGCGCTGCCGGTGGCGATGACGGTGGGACAGAGCACGTCGAGGTGGCGTTCGTGCCGCACAGTGACGGCGTGACCTATGTGGCGATGCGCAATTCGGCCCAGCCGACGGGCCCGGTCCTGGTGTTCACTCCCGCGGAGTGGGACGCCTTCGTCAAGGGGGCCAGGGACGGCGAGTTCGACGAACCCTGGTAGTTCCAGGCGAACCCTGGTAGTTACACCAGGGTTAACATTCGCGCATCCAACTAGACGGCCAACTCGTAGGATGCGACGAGGGTCCAGCACAGCGTCGTGCCGGTGGGCCGTCCTCAGACTGTCGCGCGCCGAAACCTGGAGCTGTGTCGTGACCAATGCCAGTCGTCCCGTCGTCCTGATCGCCGAGAAGCTCGCGCCCTCCGTCATCGAGGTGTTCGGGGACGAGGTGGAGATACGCCACGTCGACGGCACCGACCGCCCGGCGCTGCTGTCCGCAGTCGCCGACGCGGACGCGCTGCTGGTCCGCTCGGCCACGCAGGTGAACGCCGAGGTGTTCGAGGCCACCAGCAAGCTCAAGGTGGTCGCCCGCGCCGGTGTCGGCCTGGACAACGTCGAGGTGCCGGCGGCCACCAAGCACGGCGTGCTCGTGGTCAACGCGCCCACCTCCAACATCACCTCGGCCGCCGAGCACGCGGTCGGCCTGCTGCTGGCGGTCGCCCGCCGTATCCCCGAGGCCTCGGCCAGCCTGCGCGGCGGCGCCTGGAAGCGCAGCTCGTACTCGGGCGTGGAGCTGTCCGGCAAGACCGTCGGCGTGGTCGGCCTCGGCAAGATCGGCCAGCTGTTCGCGGCCCGCCTGGCCGCCTTCGGCACTGAGCTGATCGCCTACGACCCGTACGTCGCCCCGGCCCGTGCCGCCCAACTCGGCATCGAGTTGGTGAGCCTGGACGAGCTGCTGGAGCGGGCCGACGCCATCTCCATCCACCTGCCCAAGACCCCGGAGACCAAGGGCCTGATCGGCAAGGAGCAGCTGGCGCGGGCCAAGAAGGGCGTCATCATCGTCAACGCCGCCCGCGGCGGCCTGGTCGACGAGACGGCGCTGGCCGAGTCCATTCGCGACGGTCACGTCGGCGGCGCCGGCATCGACGTCTTCGAGACCGAGCCGACCACCGCCTCGCCGCTGTTCGAGCTGCCCAACGTGGTCGTCACCCCGCACCTGGGCGCGTCCACCGCCGAGGCCCAGGACCGGGCCGGCACCGACGTGGCCCGCTCGGTGCGGCTGGCCCTGCGCGGCGACTTCGTGCCGGACGCGGTGAACGTGGCCAGCGGCGGCGTCGTCAACGACGAGGTCCGCCCGTACCTGCCGCTGGTGCAGAAGCTGGGCGTGGTGCTGTCGGCGCTGGCCGGCAAGGCCCCGGCCTCGGTGACCGTGACCGTCCGCGGCGAACTGTCCAACGAGGACGTCTCGGTGCTGCCGCTGGCCGCGCTGCGCGGCGTGTTCTCCGGCATCGTCGAGGAGCAGGTCACGTTCGTGAACGCGCCGGCCCTGGCCGAGACGTTGGGCGTGAGCGTGAACCTGGTCAAGGAGCCGGAGAGCGCCAACCACCGCAGCCTGGTCACCGTGAGCGCCGCCCTGCCCGACGGGACCGCGCTGCGGGTGTCCGGCACGCTGTCCGGCCTGGACGCCGTGGAGAAGCTCGTCGAGGTCAACGGGCGCGGCTTCGACCTGCGGGCCGCCGGCGAGCTGGTGCTGCTGGAGTACCAGGACCGGCCGGGCGTCATGGGCACCGTCGGCACCCTGCTCGGCGAGGCCGGCGTGAACATCGAGGCGGCCCAGATCTCGCAGACCAAGGACGGCTCCGACGCCGTCATGCTGCTGCGCGCCGACCGCGCGGTGAACGCCGGCGTGCTGGAGCCGATCGGCGCCGCCGTGGGCGCGCACACCGTGCGGTCCATCTCGCTGATCTGACCGTTTTGGGCGGAAGGGGTCCTTCCTGGCGTTCGACGTCGGGAAGGACCCCTTCACCGCAAGTTGGGGCCGGTCAGGGGGCCCGTGTCACCCGTATGGGTGGCGATTGCGCCATCCGGGTGTCCCGCACTTCGGGAGAGATCACCCCAGAAGCGTGTTCGGACTCCGATTAGTAGGGGAAGTACGGGTAGCCTCACGCGAGAGATGGATGGTCCCGTGATGGGACCGAACTCCGGGAGGTGTGTGGATGCGGCTCGCGGTGATCCCAGGTGACGGGATCGGGCCCGAGGTAGTGGCCGAGGCGCTGAAGGTGCTCGGCGAGGTGGTTCCGACGGCGGAGATCACCCGGTACGACCTTGGTGCGGCGCGGTGGCACGCCACCGGGGAGCTGCTGCCGGAGTCAGTGCTCGGCGAGCTGCGCCAGCACGACGCGATCCTGCTCGGCGCGGTCGGCGACCCGTCGGTGCCCAGCGGGATCCTGGAGCGGGGGCTGCTGCTGCGGCTCCGGTTCGAACTCGACCACCATGTGAACCTGAGGCCGGCTCGGCTGTACCCGGGCGTGCGCAGCCCGATCGCCGACCCGCCCGACATCGACATGGTCGTGGTGCGCGAGGGCACCGAGGGCCTGTACGCCGGCAACGGCGGCCTGCTGCGCAAGGACACCCCGCACGAGATCGCCACCGAGGTCAGCATCAACACCTCGTTCGGCGTCGACCGGGTCGTCCGCGACGCCTTCGACCGCGCCGCGGCGCGGCCCCGCAAGCACCTGACCCTCGTGCACAAGACCAACGTGCTCACCCACGCCGGCTCGCTGTGGTCCCGGGTCGTGGAGGAGGTGTCGCTGCTGCACCCCGACGTGACCGTCAACTACCAGCACGTCGACTCCGCCACCATCCACATGGTCACCGACCCGGGCCGGTTCGACGTGATCGTCACCGACAACCTGTTCGGCGACATCCTCACCGACCTGGCCGCCGCCGTCACCGGTGGCATCGGCCTGGCCGCCAGCGGCAACCTCGACGTGACCCGCCGCAACCCCAGCATGTTCGAGCCCGTGCACGGCTCCGCCCCCGACATCGCCGGCCAGGGCATCGCCGACCCCACCGCCGCCGTGCTGTCGGTGGCCCTGATGCTCGACCACCTCGGCGAGCACGAGGCCGCCCGGCGCATCGAGGCCTCCGTCGCCTTCGACCTCGCCACCCGCGACCACGCCTCGCCCGGTGCCACCTACGCCATCGGCGACCGCCTCGCGGCCCTGGTCTCCTCCAACACCCGCACCACCGCCTGACCCACGCTCCATCCCGTGTGCCCCTGGCTCCCTCCGAGCCGGGGGCACACTGCTTTCCGGCGAGTCCCGCTCTCAGGCACACGAAATACAGGTGTCCGGCGGCGTTGTCCGCCCGGAACTCCACATTCGCTTGCCTCAGAGCGGGACTCGCGGGGTCACGAGCCGCCGGTGATGATGTGGTGGAGGTCGTCGGCGGCTTCGGGGGCGTAGGCGGCGTCGTCGCAGACGACGTGGGGGACGGTGTAGGCGGCGGTGGCGTCGGTGGAGATGACGCCGGCCAGGAAGCCGCTGTCCACAAGGGACGGGAGGGGACGGCTGTCGGGCACGACGACGACGGCGTAGCCCCAGTGCTCCAGTTGCGGCCGGGTGGCGGGCACGGTGGTGGCGACCAGTGGCCGGTGGTGCCGGGTGGGGTTGTGCCGTCCGGCGTGGTAGCTGCGGGCCATTCCGGTGATGGCGGCGGCGGCGTTGTCCAGGATGCGTTCGGACACCTGGTCGATGCCGTCGATGTCGACGACGGAGTGCATGGTGGTGAGGTCGGTGACGCCACCGTGGGTGTTGTGGTCCCGGGCGGTGACCAGGAGCTTGGGCACACCGATGGGCAGTGCCCGTAAGGCGGCGAAGGCGGGGGAGCCGCCGGTGGGCCCGCCGACGGCCAGCACGCCGTGCAACCGGCCCTGTTCGTGCAGCTTGACGAGGACGTCGGCGGCCGAGGCGCCGTCCAGGGCGACCGGCTCGCAGCCCCCGACGCGGACGCGGTCCATCAGCCAGGCGTACTCGGCTCCCTCGGCGTTGGGCGCGCCCAGCAGGACAACAGTGACCACGCAGCCTTCTCCCTTCGACGAAGGCGGCTACGACAAGGCTGCTACCAATCGCGAAATTGGACCAGTCCAATCTTGGTCAGGTGGACCGGTCATGGGCTGACTCGGTGAAAATTCCCGACTGGTGGGAACTTTCGTCCGAGCCTTGGTCGGACGGGGGCAGGTGTGGCACCATGCCGGTGTGGCTCTCCACACCGTGATCATCATTTCGTAGCGCGCCGGGACAGTGCCCCTCGAGGCACCCGGCGCGCAGACCTCTTGCTTCCGCAGGGGGTCTTTTTGCTTTTCTGGGCCACGTCACCTTCTGGCAAGGAGTAGACCGTTGAGCAGGACCACCCCGGCCGGCACGCCGCTCGGCGACGGCTTCCACGTCTTCGACACCACCCTGCGGGACGGCGCCCAGCGCGAGGGCATCACCTATTCGGTCACGGACAAGCTCGCGGTCGCCCGCCTGCTGGACGGCCTCGGTGTCGGCTTCATCGAGGGCGGCTGGCCCGGCGCCCTGCCCAAGGACACGGAGTTCTTCGCCCGCGCGGCCGCCGGCGAGCTGGAGCTCAAGCACGCGGTGCTGGTGGCGTTCGGCTCGACCCGCAAGGCCGGCGTGAAAGTCGAGGACGACGCGCAGGTGCAGGCCCTGCTGGACTCACAGGCCCCGGTGGTCACCCTGGTGGCCAAGTCCGACCGCCGGCACATCGAGCGGGCGCTGCGCACCGACGTCGACGAGAACTGCGCCATGGTCGCGGACACCGTCCGGTACCTGGTGGCCAACGGCCGCCGCGTGTTCCTCGACGCGGAGCACTTCTTCGACGGCTACGCCTACGACCCGGAGTGCTCGCTGCGTGTGCTGCGGGCGGCCGGCGAGGCCGGGGCCGACGTGGTGGTGCTGTGCGACACCAACGGCGGCCAGCTCCCGGTCGGGCTCGGGCAGACAGTCACCGAGGTGATGGCCCGCACCGGGCTGCGGGTCGGCATCCACTGCCAGGACGACACGTCCTGCGCGGTGGCCAACACCATCGCCGCGGTGCAGGCCGGCGCGACCCACGTGCAGTGCACCGCCAACGGCTACGGCGAGCGGGCCGGCAACGCCGACCTGTTCGCCGTCCTCGGGAACCTCGTGACCAAGCTCGGGATGCCGGTGATACCCGCCGAATCCGTCGCCGAGCTGACCCGTGTGTCCCATGCCCTCGCCGAGATCGCGAACATCGCCCCCGAGACCCACCAGGCCTATGTCGGGGCTTCGGCCTTCGCCCACAAGGCGGGGCTGCACGCGAGCGCGATCAAGGTGGATCCGGATCTGTACAACCACATCGATCCGGCCACCGTCGGCAACGGCATGCGGGTCCTGGTCACCGAGATGGCCGGCCGGGCGAGTCTGGAGCTCAAGGGACGAGAGCTCGGGCTCGACCTGGCCGGTCGGCCGGACGCGGTGGGCAACGCGGTGCGCAAGGTCAAGGACCTGGAGGCCAGGGGCTGGTCCTTCGAGGCCGCCGACGCCTCGCTGGAGCTGTTGCTGCGCAACGAGCTGTCCGAAGTGGACGAGCCGCCGTTCGTCCTGGAGTCCTACCGGGTGCTGCTGGATCACCGGCAGGACGGCGTGATCGTGTCCGAGGCCACCGTCAAGGTGCACGTCGGCGGCGAGCGGGTCATCGCCACCGCCGAGGGCACCGGGCCGGTGCACGCCCTGGACGCCGCGCTGCGGCAGGCACTGCGGCCCCATCTGTCCTGGATGGACAGTGTGGAGCTGGCCGACTACAAGGTGCGCATCCTGACCGATCACCCGGGCACCGACGCCACCACCCGGGTGCTGGTGGAGTCCACCGACGGCGAGCACGAGTGGACCACGGTCGGCGTGCACGACAACATCGTCGAGGCCAGCTGGCTGGCCCTGTGCGACGCCCTGGCTCACAAGGCGATGCGGGTGAAGGCCCTGGCTTGAGCAGTCCAGGGCAGGAGAGTGTGAGGCATCGGCCCCAACGGGCCGAGCCCGGCGTGGCCCGCGCGGCATAAGCTCTGCACCATGCGTTTCGCTCGGATCTCACATTCTGAAGGGGCGTCCTTCGTCGCCATCGGCGGCGAGCCGGACAGCCTGATCGCTGCGGAACTGTCGACCTCGGTGTTCGAGGACCCGAAGTTCACCGGGCGGACCTGGCCGCTGGCCTCGGTCCAGCTGCTGGCCCCGATCCGCCCGTCCAAGGTGGTGTGCATCGGCAAGAACTACGCCGACCACGCCCGGGAGATGGGCGGGGAGCCGCCGGCCGACCCGGTCATCTTCATGAAGCCGTCGACGTCGGTGATCGGGCCGGACGCGACCATCGAGGTGCCCAGGGACCTGGGGCGGGTGGACTTCGAGGGCGAGCTGGCGGTGGTCATCGGCGGCCTGCCGGTGCGCCGGCTCAAGGCGGAGAACGCGGGCTCGGCCATCCTGGGCTACACCATCGCCAACGATGTCACGGCCCGCGAGCAGCAGAAGGCCGACGGCCAGTGGACGCGGGGCAAGGGGCACGACACGTTCTGCCCGCTCGGCCCGTGGATCGAGACCAACCTGGACCCGTCGAACCTGGAGCTGCGCACCGAGCTGGACGGCGAGCTCAAGCAGGACGGCAACACCAGCGACCTGCTGCACGGCGTCGGCGAGATCCTGGAGTGGATCACGGCCGGCATGACCCTGCTGCCGGGCGACGTGGTGCTGACCGGCACCCCGGCCGGCGTGGGCCCGATGACCGACGGGCAGACCGTCTCGGTGTCCATCGAGGGGATCGGCACACTCACCAACAAGGTCGCCGGCATCTAGTCGCGTTGGCCCACGATCGAAGGGCCGGTCGGCGCAACTTCGCGCTGACCGGCCCTTCGGCGGCTTCCGCTGCTGAACCATGGCGTGCTATCCCGCGTTGAGCCGATTGCGAAACCAGTGAGGTCAGCAATCAGGCCCGACCGGTTGGCCGCAGCGCAGCGGAGGTGATCGCATGGTGGTCCCCGACCCCGCAAGGGTGCTGCTGGTCGACGCCTCTCAGCTGATCACCGAGGGCCTGCGCGTCTGCTTGCAGCGCACCCAGCGCTTTCGGGTGGTGGGTGTGGCGCACACCTCGTCCGAGGCGCTGCGCTGTCTGCGGGGCCTGCTCGTCGACCTCGTCGTGACGGATCTGGCGGTGCCGGGTGCGGGCGCGCTGCGTACGGTCCGCGATGCGCGGGCGCAGCGCCCGTCGGCGGTCACGATGGTGGTCAGCGACATGGACAGCCCCGAGTGGGCCAAGGCGGCGCTGAACCAGGGCGCCGCCGGCTACATGCTCAAGACGACGCCGATGCGGGAACTGCTGGCGGTGTTCAACGAGGTCCTCGGTGGCGCCACCCACGTGCTCGACCCGCGCCTGGGCGGCCAGGTGCAGCTGTCCGCCGACCTGCCGCCGCACGCCGTGCTGCCCCAGCTGTCGGCCCGTGAGTTCGACGTGCTGGCCGAGATGATCAAAGGCCTGGACAACCAGACCATCGCCCATCACCTGTTCATCAGCACGGACACGGTGAAAACCCACGTGAAGGCGATTCTGCGCAAACTGGGCGCAAAGGACCGCGCCCAGGTGGTGGCAATGGTCCTGAGTGGACGCGTGCCCAGGTAGCCGCCGCGCGGGTGATTGAGTCCCGCGCGGCCGATAGTGACCAGAGCGGTCAGCGCTGTGCGAATTCTGGGGCGTGCTCGGGGCGGAAGCCGATCGCGATCAGATAGCCGGGAATCAGAGTCAGCTTCGGGAACCGCTGGGCCAGCCGTAGCGCGAGCGGGGTCCGCTGGTTGAGGTCGAGCTTGCCGCTCAGGGCGGGGGCGACGGCGTTGGCGTGCATGAGCCGCTGCAAGCCCTGGGTGACGCTGGTGGCGGGCCCACGACGGCGCTGCACCTTGGCCAGGTCCTCAGTCGTGACGGTTCCTCGGCGCAGCGGCGCGGCCAGGATCCGGGCCGCGGCAACGGCATCCTGCACGGCCAGGTTGATGCCGACGCCGCCGACCGGCGACATGGCGTGCGCGGCGTCGCCGATGCACAGCAGGCCGTCGCTGTACCACTTGGTCAGCCGGTCCAGTTTGACGTCCAGCAGCTTGGCCTCGTCCAGCGACTCGATGGTGTCGACCCGGTCGGCCAGCCACGGCGCGATATCGACCAGGCTGTCCCGGAACGACTGGAGACCGGCCTCCCGCCAGCGTGCGTCCGAGCCCTTCTCGATCAGGAAGGCGAGCTGGAAGTAGTCGCCGCGGTCGAGGTAGACCAGCATGCGCTTGCGGCCGATGACGCCGCCGGCGCCGCTGGGGTCGCCCTCGTGCCGCGGCACCCGCAGCCACCAGCAGTCCATCGGCACCCGCCAGCTGTGGATGCCCAGCCCCAGGGCGCTGCGCAGGATCGAGCGGCGGCCGTCGCAGGCGACGGTGAGGTCGGCGGCGATCTCACCGGTCTCGCCGTCCCGGGTGCGGTAGGTGATCCCGGTGACGCGGCCGTCCCTCATGGTCAGGCCGGTCGCCTCGGTGTTCATCCGCAGGTGGAAGGTGGGCTCCTGGGCCGCGGCGTCGGCCAGCATGTCGAGGAAGTCCCACTGCGGCACCATCGCGATGTGCTTGTGCGGGCCGGGAAGCGCGGTCAGGTCCACCGCGACGTTGTCCCGCGGCCCCAGCGGCAGGGCCATCTTCGTGAGCAGTTGGTGCGGCACCTTGGCGAACTTCTCGGCCAGGCCCAGTTCGTCCAGCAGTCGCAGCGTCGAGGCGTGCACGGTGTCGCCGCGGAAGTCCCGCAGGAAGTCGCCGTGCTTCTCCAGCACCGTCACGTCCACTCCGGCCCGGGCCAACAGCAGGCCCAGCATCATGCCGGCCGGTCCGCCACCCACCACGCAGCAGGTCGTGCGTTCCATCGCCATCCCTCTTTTCAACACTTGTTGAATAGCTGAAGAGTGCTCCTGGTGGCCGGTCCCGTCAACCCGGTTCACCCGAAGAGGCAGACGTGACGCCTCGCACGCCCGTCCGGTCGCACCCCGTCACCGATGTGCCACGAGTCGGACAAACCCGTTGCCGGGCCAAAGGAAACGAGCCGTGCCGCACGCGCAGCGGAATCGGAAGACGGCGGAGAGTGACCGCCAACAAGGGGCAGCTTCACCTTGTTAGCCGAATCGCGGACAAGGGATCCACACCTAGCCTCTCCTGGTGACGCCAGTTCTCTCCGCATTCACCACCCGCGCCGCCGTCGAAATCCGTGCCGTTTGCCTGGACATCGACGACACGCTGATTGACTACGATGGATCGGCGAGAACCGCGTTGACCGCCCTTGTCGGACACGACGAGGCGTGGCCCGCCTGGCAGCGCACCACCGACGAGCACGTCGCCCGGGCCATCTCCGGCGAGTTCGACTACGACACCATGCGCTGGGAGCGCACCAAGGCCTTCTTCGCCGTGCTCGGCGAACACCTCGACGACGCCGAGGTGCGCCGCCGCGAAGACAGCCGGCTCGCCGTCATGGAACGGTCCTGGCGGGTGTTCGACGACACCCTGCCGCTGCTCGACTGGCTCCGCGAAAGCGGCATCAAGATCGCCGCCGTGACCAACGCCTCCGGTCCCCGGCAACGCGCCAAGATCGCCGCCGTCGGCCTGTCCGAATTCTTCGACCGGGTCGTCATCGCAGGTGAACTGGGTGTCGCCAAACCCGACCCGGTGATATTCCACACGGCCTGCCTCGACCTCGACGTGCTGCCCACCGAGACCGTTCACGTCGGCGACCGGCTCGACCTCGACGCCATCGGCGCCCGCGACGCCGGCATGCACGGCGTCTGGCTCAACCGCGACGGCCTCAGCGACGAGACGGCGCCCGACGGCGTGTGGACCATCAACAGCCTCGCCGACCTGCCCGAGCTGCTCGTCTGCGAGCTCGCCGACGGCCTCTGACCTGCGCGATCAGCACCCCGGTGGGGGCGATTTCACGATCAGGCCAACCATGGTCTAGTATTCATTCCGGCAGGGCGGACAGCGGCCGGGAACACCAAAGCTGATCCAGAATGCCAATGGGGTATGGTGTAATTGGCAGCACGACTGATTCTGGTTCAGTTAGTCTAGGTTCGAGTCCTGGTACCCCAGCGCGAGGCACCCAAAGCGATGTGCTAGGGTACCTCCAAGCAAGAAAACGAAGTCCTGGCCCCGTCGTCTAGCGGCCTAGGACGCCGCCCTCTCAAGGCGGTAGCGCGGGTTCGAATCCCGTCGGGGCTACAAGATCGGGAGATCCCTGTGTGGCGAGGCCACACAGGGATCTTTTCGCATTGTCCTCTGGGGCTCTCGCCCCAGACCCCAAGCCAGGAGGGGCTTCGCCCCCCTGGACCCCCCTTCGGGCTCGGCTCGCTGCGCTCGCCATCGCCGCTCGGTCAGGCTTCGCTTCGCTCGCCCTGCGGTGGGTGCGTGGGGTGGGAGAGCTGACCATCGGCGAGTCGCGCTTTGGGCACGGCGAGTTCCGCTTTGGGGCATGGCGAGTCCCGTTCTCGGGCAGCTGAGATTCCAGTTCGGGGTCAGCTGGGTATTCGAGCATCACTCAAAGGGATGCGCGGCGGCTCCCCTTGAGCGTCGGGAGGCGCGTGGGGTCAGAGGCGGTTTTGGAGGGCTTCGGCGGCGGCTAGGAGGTCTGCCGCCCAGCGACCGCCAGGGCGGCGGCCTATGCGGTCCACGGGGCCGGAGACAGAGACGGCGGCGATGACTGTGCCGGAGGAGTCGCGAACGGGGGCGGAGACGGAAGCGACGCCGGGTTCGCGTTCGCCGACCGATTGGGCCCAGCCGCGGCGACGGACTTCCAGGAGGGTGCGTTCGCCGAAGAGGGCGTCGGTCAGGAGGGCGCGTTGGGTGGGGGAATCTGCCCAAGCCGCGAGAACTTTTGCACCGCTGCCGGCGGTCATGGGGAGGCGGGCGCCGACGGGGACGGTGTCGCGGAGGCCACTCGGGGGCTCGGCGGCGGCGACGCAGATGCGTTGCATGCCGTCGCGGCGATAGAGCTGGACGCTTTCGCCGGTGATGTCGCGCAGGCGCGGCAGGACTGAGGAAGCGGCGTCCAGAAGAGGGTCGGTGGCGCCGCCGGCCAACTCGGCCAGGGCGGCGCCGGGGCGCCAGCGGCCGTCGGAACCGCGGCGCAGCAAGCGATGCACCTCCAGGCCTACGGCGAGGCGGTGCGCGGTGGCGCGCGGAAGGCCAGTCCGATTGCACAACTCGGCCAAGCCGCAAGGGTCCTTGGCCACGGCGCTGAGCACCGCCACCGCCTTGTCCAGAACGCCGATCCCGCTATGCTGTCCCACGTCGCGATATTAGCTTCCCGACATGTGGGAAGTCCAGTCGCTCAGCATGTGAGAACCCCGATCTGACACCGACATCCCCGAAGGGGGAGGAGACCATGGGCCGCACGCTCGCGGAGAAAGTCTGGGACGCGCACCTGGTGCGCAAGGGCGACGGAGCCGAACCAGACCTCATCTACATCGACCTGCACCTGGTGCACGAAGTCACCAGCCCGCAGGCGTTCGACGGGCTGCGGCTCGCCGGCCGGCGGGTACGCCGGCCCGATCTGACGATCGCCACCGAGGACCACAACGTTCCTACGGTGGACATCGAACTTCCCATCGCCGACCCGGTGTCCCGCACCCAGGTGGAGACGCTTCGCCGCAACTGCGCGGAGTTCGGGGTGCGGCTGCACCCGATGGGTGACGCGGAACAGGGCATCGTGCACGTGGTGGGCCCGCAGCTGGGCCTGACCCAGCCGGGCATGACCGTGGTCTGCGGCGACAGCCACACCTCCACGCACGGCGCGTTCGGCTCGATCGCCTTCGGCATCGGCACCTCCGAGGTGGAGCACGTGCTCGCCACGCAGACGCTGCCGCTCAAGCCGTTCAAGACGATGGCGATCAACGTCAACGGCACGCTGCGGCCCGGCGTGACGGCCAAGGACGTGATCCTGGCGGTGATCGCGAAGATCGGCACCGGCGGCGGGCAGGGCTACATCCTGGAGTACCGCGGCGAGGCCATCGAGGCGATGTCCATGGAAGCCCGGATGACCGTCTGCAACATGTCGATCGAGGCGGGCGCCCGCGCCGGCATGATCGCGCCGGACGACACGACCTTCGACTACATCAAGGGCCGCCAGCACGCGCCGCGGGGCGCGGACTGGGACACCGCGGTCGAGTACTGGCGAACCCTGGGCACCGACGCGGACGCGGAGTTCGACGTCGAGGTGGACATCGACGCGGACACGCTGACCCCGTTCGTCACGTGGGGCACGAACCCGGGGCAGGGCCTGCCGCTCGGCGACCGCGTGCCCGACCCCGAGGACATCGGCGACGAGAACGCGAAGGTGGCGGCCGAGAAGGCGCTGGCGTACATGGGCCTGGAGCCGGGCACGCCGCTGCGTGAGATCCACGTGGACACCGTCTTCCTCGGCTCCTGCACCAATGGGCGCATCGAGGACCTCCGCGCGGCGGCGGCGGTTCTCAAGGGCCGCAAGGTCGCCTCGGACGTACGCATGCTGGTGGTGCCCGGTTCGATGCGGGTGCGCGCGCAGGCCGAGTCCGAGGGACTGGACCAGGTCTTCACCGCGGCCGGCGCCGAGTGGCGGTCCGCGGGCTGCTCCATGTGCCTTGGCATGAACCCCGATCAGCTCAAGCCGGGCGAGCGCAGCGCGTCCACCTCCAACCGCAACTTCGAGGGCCGCCAGGGCAAGGGCGGCCGCACCCATCTGGTGTCGCCGCTGGTCGCCGCGGCCACCGCGGTGCGCGGCACGCTGTCGTCGCCGGCCGACCTGGACTGAGAAAGCAGGGGAGTAGACCGATGGAACCCTTCACCAGCCACACCGGGGTCGGCGTCCCGCTGCGCCGGTCCAACGTGGACACCGACCAGATCATCCCCGCCGTCTATCTGAAGCGCGTCACCCGCACCGGCTTCGAGGACGGCCTGTTCGCGGCCTGGCGGGCCGACGAGAACTTCATCCTCAACCAGGAGCCCTTCCGCGGCGGCAGTGTTCTGGTCGCCGGCCCCGACTTCGGCACCGGCTCGTCCCGCGAGCACGCCGTCTGGGCGCTGATGGACTACGGCTTCCGGGTGGTGCTGTCGTCCCGGTTCGCCGACATCTTCCGGGGCAACTCCGGCAAGCAGGGCCTCGTGGCCGCGCAGTGTGAGCAGTCCGACATCGAACTGTTGTGGAAGCTGCTGGAGAACGAGCCCGGCACCGAGGTCACCGTCGACCTGACCGCGAAGACGGTCCGCGCCAAGGACTTCTCGGCCCCCTTCCAGATCGACGACTACACCCGTTGGCGTCTGCTGGAAGGGCTCGACGATATCGGCCTGACCTTGCGAAACGTCGACGCGATCGGGGAATTCGAGGGCGGCCGGCCAACTTGGCTGCCCACAACGAACCCCGTCGCGGCGGGCTGAACACGGGGCCGCCGGAAGGGTTTCCGGCGGCCCCATCCTCCCTCCCTCGCCGCTTCGAAAACCGGGCTTATGTCCCCCGGTGGGGCGGATCCAACGCGCCAGCAACAAAAAAATGGGCGTGGCGCGTGGAAATTCTTGGCGCGTTGGCTTACCGTGTGCGAGAAGTGGCCCAACTACAGGGCCGATAGTGTCCTGGGAGGGACTGAAGTGAACAAGGCCCAACTCATTGAGGCTCTGGCCGAGCGTCTCGGCGACAAGAAGGCCGCGAGCTCGGCCGTCGACGGCATCGTCGACATCGTCGTGCGCACCGTCCACAAGGGCGAGAAGGTCAACGTCACGGGCTTCGGTGTGTTCGAGAAGCGGGCCCGGGCCGCGCGCACCGCGCGCAACCCGCGCACCGGCGAGACCGTGAAGGTCAAGAAGACCAACGTTCCCGCTTTCCGCGCTGGCACGACGTTCAAGGACGTCATCAGCGGCGCCAAGAAGCTGCCGAAGGTCACTGCCGCCAAGCCGGCCGCCACCACGCGGGCCGCTGCCGCCAGCACCACCGCCGCTGCCGCCAAGCCGGCCACCACGCGCCGCACCGCTGCCGCCAAGACGACGGCGACCGCCGCCGCCAAGCCGGCCACCACGCGTCGCACGGCTGCCGCCAAGCCGGCCGCCGCCGCTGCCGCGAAGCCCGCCACCACGCGGAAGGCCGCGCCGAAGCGCACCACCGCTGCCGCCAAGACGGCCGCCGCGGCCGCGACCACGACCGCTGCCGCGAAGCCGGCCGCCGCCAAGGCCGCGCCGAAGAAGGCCACCCCGGCCGCCAAGAAGGCCGCGCCGAAGAAGGCCGCTGCCGCCAAGAAGTGACCCCGCGCGGCCGAGTCACCCGCTCGGCCGGGCGAGTTGCTGTGAGAACCACCGCGAACCCGGTGCCCGACCCGCGCGTACCGAGTTCGTGAACTCGCGAGTGAGCGAGGTCTGCGCTAGCGCGCAGACCTCGCTCGCGGCTTTTCTGGGGACACCCCAGACCCCGGGGCCTGTGCATCCAGCACGGGCCCCTGATCACGTTATGGGGGTTGAGGAGTAGGGAAAACCCAGCTGTGGCCAGGGGTTTGTGGGTCTCCAAGACCACAACCGGTGGGGTTTGCGGGTCTTGGAGACACCAACACCTGGGGTTTGTGGGTCTTGGAGACCCGCGAACCTGGTCAGCGGCCGGAGGGTTTCGGGAGCGGGCTGGGAAAGTAGTCGGCGGCGACCAGGCGCGGCTCCCGGTCGGCGGTCGGCGGCCGGAACGACAGCACCCAGAAGCTGCCCTTCTTGCTGGCGATCTCGGCCAGCCGCAGGCCGTTCATGTCGGCCAGCCGGGCGATGACGTCGGGAATGACGCCACCCTGGCTGCTCACCACCGGAGTGCCGCCAGCGGCCACGATGTCCAGCAGCCGGGCCACCCCGGCCGACGGGCTCACCCAGTAGCCCTCCTCGGACAGCAGCGGCTCGCTGCGGATCTCCATGCCCAGCCTGGCCACCGTGTCCACGCACCGCGTCCTGGGGGCCGCATGGACGCGATCAGCCCCGAACAGGGGCAGAATCCGGGCCACGCCGTCGGCCTGCCGCCGCCCGGCCGGGCTCAGCGGCCGCCGGTCGTCGTCGCCGTCCCACTCCTCGCGCTTGCCGGCCTTGGCGTGCCGGACCAGCAGCAACGTGCTCAAACGCGCTGGCAGGGCGGTGAATTCGGCCAGCACGACCTGGTCATGCCCATACGACAGCAGATCCCCGGCGGCATCGGGGGCCACCCATTTCAACCGGTCGACCTCGTCGTTGGCCGCGAAGTCGCCATCGACGTAACGCGCCGCGAAGTAGTGGACGACCTTCGCCTTGCCGTCCACGCGGTATTCGGCCGATGGCAAGCGGCGGCCCAACACGATCGAGAAGCCGGTCTCCTCCAGCACTTCCCGAACCGCGGCCGCCGGCTCCGTTTCGTCAGCGTCCAATTTTCCCTTGGGCAGTGACCAATCGTCATATCGTGGTCGATGCACCACGGCGACTTCGATCTGCCCGGTCACACTGGAGGGACGCCAGACAACGGCGCCGGCGGCTGCGATAGTCACACCTGCTGTTCCTTCGCGCTGTGCAGTTTCATCAGTTCCACCTGGTGATCGCGAACCCGGGAACCGTCCGCCGGGGACGGATCCCAGTTGCCACTGGCCTGCAGCACCCAGCAGCGAGTGGCCGGATCCATCGTCGAATCCAGCACACTGTCCAACTGGGCGACCAGTTTCGGGTCGGTCACCTTCACCAGCACCTCGACCCGGCGGTCCAGATTGCGGTGCATCATGTCGGCGCTGCCGATCCACAGTTCGTCCGAACCGGCGAACCGGAACAGCCGCGAGTGCTCCAGGAAACGTCCCAGGATCGACCGCACGGTGATGTTCTCCGACAGGCCCGGCACACCCGGCTTGAGCGCGCAGATGCCGCGCACCACGACCTCGACCGGCACGCCGGCCTGCGAGGCGCGGTACAGGGCGTCGATGACCTGTTCGTCCACGAGCGAGTTCACCTTGATGCGGATGCCCGACCGGCGACCGGCCCGCGCGTGCTCGATCTCCTGCTCGATCCGCCGCACGATGCCCCGCCGCACGCCGTAGGGCGCGACCATCAGGCTGCGGTAGTTGTCCTGCCGGGCATAGCCGGTCAGCACGTTGAACAGATCGGTGAGGTCGGCGCCGATCGTCGGCTCCGCGGTTAGGATGCCGACGTCCTCGTACAGCCGCGCGGTCTTCGGGTTGTAGTTGCCGGTGCCGATGTGGCAGTAGCGCTTGATGGACGAGCCCTCCTGGCGGATCACCAGCGCCGTCTTGCAGTGCGTCTTGAGGCCCACCAGGCCGTAGACCACGTGCACGCCGGCCTTCTCCAGCGCCCGGGCCCACTTGATGTTGGCCTCCTCGTCGAACCGCGCCTTGAGTTCGACCAGCGCCACCACCTGCTTGCCGGCCTCGGCCGCGTCCATCAGCGCGTCCACGATCGGCGAGTCACCCGAGGTGCGGTACAGGGTCTGCTTGATGGCCAGCACGTTCGGGTCGGCCGCGGCCTGCTCGATGAACCGCTGCACGCTGGTGGAGAAGGAGTCGTACGGGTGGTGCACCAGCACGTCCCCGTCCCGCAGCGTGGCGAACACGCTGCGCGGCGTCTCGCGGTCGGCGAACGCCGGATGGGTGGCCGGCACGAACGGCGGGTCCTTGAGCTCCTTGCGGTCCACGCCGTACACCTGCCACAGGCACGACAGGTCCAGTAAACCCGGCACCTCCACGACCTCGTCCGGCTCCACGTCCATCTCCCGCAGCAGCAGGCGAAGCACGTGGTCGGTCATGTCGTCGCCGACCTCCAGGCGCACCGGCGGGCCGAACCGGCGGCGGGCCAGTTCCCGTTCCAGGGCCTTGAGCAGGTCCTCGTCCTGGTCCTCCTCGACCTCCAGGTCGGCGTTGCGGGTGATGCGGAAGACGTGGCACTCGATGATGTCCATGCCGGCGAACAGCTCGCCCAGGTGCGCGGCGATCAGCTCCTCCAGCGGCAGGAAGGTGGCGGTGCCGCTGCGGCGGTCGGCCTCGACCCGGATCAGCCGCGGCACGTTGTCCGGCACCTTCACGCGGGCGAACTGCTCCGGGCCGCCCTCGGGCGAGCGCACGGTGACGGCCAGGTTCAGCGACAGCCCAGAGATATAAGGAAAGGGGTGCGCCGGGTCCACCGCGAGCGGGGTCAGCACCGGGAAGACCTGCTCGCTGAAGTAGTTGGACAGCCGCAGCTGGTCGTTCTCCTCAAGGTCCTGCCAGGACACGATGCGCACACCGTGCTGCTCCAGCCCCGGGCGGATCTCGTTGAGGAACGCCTTGGCGTGCTGGTCGACCAGTTCCTGGGTGCGGGCGGCGATCCGGCTGAGCTGTTCGCTCGGTGTGAGACCGTCGGCGCTGCGCACGGTCAGGCCGGTCTCCTCGCGGCGCTTGAGGCCGGCGACCCGCACCATGTAGAACTCGTCCAGGTTCGACGCGAAGATGGCCAGGAACTTGGCCCGCTCCAGCAGCGGCTGCGAGGCGTCCTCGGCCAGCGCCAGCACGCGGGCGTTGAAGTCCAGCCACGACAGCTCCCGGTTGAAGTACCGGTCGTCGGGCAGGTCGGTCTCGATCTCCTTGGCCGTCACGGCCGGCGGCGTGCTGACCCGGTGCGCCGGGGCGTCGGTGCGCGGCAGCCGGGTGCGTTCAGCCGGCGGAACCGGCGTCACGACGGCGGTCTTGGCATCGACCAGCGGAACGGATTCCGCCTTGGTGGCGGCGGCACGGGTGCGCGGCGTCCGGGGCTTGGGTGCTGCCTTCGGCTTCGCGGCTGTCCTGGGAGCGGCGGTCTTGGGGGCGGCGGTCTTCGCGGCCGCGGTCCTGGACCGGCTCCGCGTGGGGTTCGCGGTCTCCGTCGCCGTGGTGGCCTCGGTCGCGTTGGCCGCGACGGGGGCCGCCTTGGTAGCGCGGCCGCGAGTGGTGCGGGTCGGCTTGGCGGCCGCCGGTTCCGTGCTCTTGGCGGCTACCGGCTTCGCGGCCGGCGTGGCCTTCGCGGCACGGGCACGGGTGGCGCGGGTCTTGGCCGCGGGTTCGGGTTCCGCCTTCGCTGTGCTGCGTCGCCGGCTGGGCGCCGGCGTCTCCGCCGCGGCCTTGGCGGTGGCCGCGGTGGTACGGGTGCTCGTCCGCCTGGGGGTCGCTCGTGGCTGCCGCGCCTTGGCGGTGGCGGGCTTGGTCTGCTCGGCCGTGGCCTCGTCGTTGGTTTCCGTACGCACGGTCGCCATTGTTCCCCAGAGCGGCCGAAAAGGCGCTGCTCGCGAGGAACGACACGGTGAACACCCAGAGCTACGACGGCGGCCGCATCTGCGTGATCACACCGTTCTGCCGGTGCAGCGTCACGCGCTGGCCGGGCCGCGGCGAGCGCCAGCCGCCGGCCGCGACCGCCGCCGCGGGCACGTCGACCAGCAGACCGTTGTCCTTGAGCACGGTCGCCGACCCGTCCGCGTGCGAGGTGTGCACGGTGGCCTGCTCCATGGCGGCCGAATCCATGTCGACCAGCCTAGCGCGGTCCACTGTGGATCACGCCGAGAGCCGGAACCGCTGCGCGGTGCGCGGCCCCAGACCGAGCCCGGCGGCGATCGAGAGGTCGGCCTCGGTGTCGACGTCGCAGCGCAGCGACGGCCAGTCGCCGATGAGCTCGACCGCCCCGGAGGCCCGGTGCGCCTGCGCCGACCCGACGCCGAAGCGCGGGTCCAGCGGCTCGCCGGGGGCGGAGATCAGCAGCGTGGTGCCGGTGCCCTGGCGGTCGGGCACGAAGGCCCGCTTGCCGTCCGCGGCCGCGATGGCGGCGGCCAGCTCCGCCGACCGCAGCGCCGGCAGATCCGCCTGCAGCGCCCCGACGTGCCGGCCCAGCATCGAGGCCCCGTGCCGGTACGCCTCGTTCAGGCCAGGCTCGGCCTCGGGCACGCACCGAATCCCCTCGGCCCGCAGCACCGCCGTCAGCATGGGGTCGGACGTGACGACCACCACGTCCCCGACGCCGTCCGCGCCGGCCGCGGCGGTGATGGTGTCCAGCGCCAGGGCCACCACCAGGTCCGCGTGCGCCCGCTGGTCGCCGATGCCGCCGTCGGCCGCCCCGACCAGCCGGGACTTGGCCCGCTCCAGCCGCTTCACCGGCACCACGAGGTCGAGGTAGCTCCGCACATCTCCATCATGCAGACTCGGCCCGACGAAAACGAACGGCGAGGGAGTGCGGATGCGCAAGGAGAAGGGCGGGCCATGGATCAGGCTGTGCGCCATCGTCCTCTATCCGACGGTGAAGCTGCTGGCGCGCCGGGTGAACAAGGGGCCGAAGCTGCCCCGGCACGGCGGCGCGCTGCTGGTGATGAACCACGTGTCGCATCTCGACCCGGTGTTCGACGCCATCCTCGTGCACAACAACGACCGGGTGCCGCGCTTCATGGCCAAGGCCTCGCTGTGGAAGGTCCCGGTGCTGGGCAAGGTCCTGGTCGGGGCCGGCCAGGTGCCGGTCTACCGCGGCGGTGACGCCCGGGAGACCCTGCGCGCGGCCAAGGAGAGCCTCGATGTCGCCAACGAGGCCCTGGAGCAGGGCAAGCTGCTGGTGATCTACCCGGAGGGCACGATCACCAAGGACCCGGACGGCTGGCCGATGGCCCCCCGCACCGGCGTGGCCCGGCTGGCGCTGGCCAACAACGTCCCGGTGATCCCGGCCGCCCGCTGGGGCACCCGCGACCTCTACGACGGGTACAGCAAGAAGTTCCGGCCGTTCCCGCGCAAGACCGTCACCTCGATCCTGGGCGAGCCGATCGACCTGTCGGCCTACCGGGACCAGCCGGTCACCGCGCAGGTGCTGCGCGAGGTGACCGACCTGTTGATGGAACGGGTCAAGGAGTTGGTGGCGCAGGCGCGCGGCGAGCAGGCGCCGGACGGCTTCTACCCCCCGGCCAAGGCCAAGCAGAACGGGGAGTGAGATGGAGCTGCAGCGCATCGCGGTGCTGGGGGCCGGGTCGTGGGGCACCACGTTCGCCAAGGTGCTGGCCGACGCGGGCCGCGACGTCGTGCTGTGGGCGCGCCGGCCGGAGGTGGCCGACGAGATCACCGGCCAGAAGCTGAACACCGGCTACCTGCCGGGCATCCGGCTGCCGGAGACGCTGCGCGCCACCGCCGATCCGCTGCTGGCGCTGGACGGCGCCGAGGCCGTGGTGCTCGCGGTGCCCAGCCAGACCCTGCGGGCGAACCTGGCCGCGTGGCGGGAGCTGCTGCCGGCCGGGGCTACGCTGGTCAGCCTGGCCAAGGGCATCGAACTGGGCTCCGGCAAGCGGATGAGCGAAGTGGTGGCCGAGGTCGCGCAGGTGCCGGCCGAGCAGGTGGCCGTGGTGTCGGGGCCGAACCTGGCCCGGGAGATCGCCGCGCAGCAGCCGACCGCGACCGTCATCGCGTGCACGGATCACGAGCGGGCGGTGGCGGTCCAGCGCGCGAGCGCCAACGGGTACTTCCGGCCGTACACCATCACCGACGTCGTCGGCTGCGAGCTCGGCGGCGCGTGCAAGAACGTGATCGCGCTGGCCTGCGGCATCGCCCACGGGCTGGGCTTCGGCGACAACACGATGGCGTCGCTGATCACGCGCGGGCTGGCGGAAACCGCTCGCCTGGGCGCGGCGCTCGGCGCGGATCCGCTGACGTTCGCGGGTCTGGCCGGCCTCGGCGACCTGGTCGCCACCTGTGCTTCGCCGCTGTCCCGCAACCGCAGCTTCGGCGAGCGGCTGGGCAAGGGGGAAACGCTGGCGCAGGCCCAGGAAGCCACGCACGGGCAGGTCGCCGAAGGCGTGAAGTCCTGTTCCTCCATCCAGGATCTGGGCGCGAAGCACGGGGTCGACATGCCGATCACCGACGGGGTGCGCCGGGTCTGCCACGACGGACTCGACCCGCGTCGCATGGCCGCGGAACTGCTGGGGCGGGCCCAGAAGGCGGAGCGGTGACGGAAGGTGGAAGGTTCATGACCGAATGGGGCGACGGAACCCGCTGCGTGCACTCGGGTTCGGACGGACCCGTTGCTGGGCAACCCTTCCTGGGCGGCCCGGTGCTCGCCGCCCCGTATCACCTCGGTGCGGACGACTTCTACGGCCGCGCCGGCAATCCGACCTGGCGGGCGCTGGAGTCGGCGATCGGCGCGCTGGACGGCGGTCTGTGCACGGTGTTCCCGTCGGGCATGGCGGCGATCACCACCATGCTGCGGACGCTGCTGTCGCCCGGTGATGTGCTCATCGTGCCATCGGATGGCTACTACCTGGTCCGCACCTTCCTTGCCGGGCTGGACGTTCGGGTGCGCGAGGTGCCGACCACCGGCCCGTGGACCGCGGACGTGGTGGCCGGGGCCCGGTTGGTGCTGCTGGAATCGCCGTCCAACCCGGGGCTGGACGTCTGCGACATCAAGGCGGTCGCCGAGCTGGCGCACGCCGCCGGCGCGCTGGTGGCCGTGGACAACACCACGGCGACGCCGCTGGGCCAGCGGCCGCTGGAACTCGGCGCGGACGTGTCGGTGGCCAGCGACACCAAGGCTCTGGCCGGGCACAGCGATGTCCTTTTCGGACACGTCACCGTGACGGATGAGGCGCTGTGGCAGGAGTTGCAGCGGCAGCGCACGGTCAGCGGCGCGATTCCCGGTCCGTTCGAGACGTGGATGGTGCACCGCGGGCTGGGCACGCTGGACGTCCGGCTGGCCCGGCAGGCCGAGAACGCCGAGGCTCTGGTGGCCAAGCTGCGTGGGCACGAGGGGGTGGCCACTGTGCGCTGGCCCGGGTCGCCCGACGATCCGTCCTACGCCATCGCGTCCCGGCAGATGCGCCGCTTCGGCGGCGTCTTCACGTTCGAGCTGGCCTCGGCCGAACTGGTGACGAGGTTCGTCGGGGCCAGTGCCCTGGTGTCGGCGGCGACCAGCTTCGGCGGCCTGCACAGCACCGCCGACCGGCGGGCCCAGTGGGGCGACCCGGTGTCCGAGGGGATGGTCCGGTTCTCGGCCGGTCTGGAGGATTCCCACGATCTGGTACAGGACGTGGTGGGTGCGCTTGACCGGGCGCTGGCGGTGCCGCTTCAATAGCGACCATGTTGCTGCGTGCCATGACCGAACGGCGGGGTCACATCGACCTCTGCCGGGTCTGTGGCGCGCTGTGTCTTCCTCGGTGACAGGTCCGCGCCGTCGTTCGCACCCACCAGGAAGACAAGTCCATCATGTTCGCCGTTCCGGAAAACACCGTGCTGTCGGCTGCCCGCACCGCGCCGCAGCAGCCCACCAAGATCCTGCGTGAGGTCGTCGCCGACCGCGCGAGCTGGGCACACCTGCTGCGGTACGACCCGATAGAGCGCTGGACCGCGCTGGTCCAGCGCACGCCCACCCACGAGGTGTGGCTGATGAGCTGGCTGCCCGGCCAGGGCGCGGAACTGCACGACCACGGCGGCGCCGAAGGCGCGTTCACCGTGGTGCACGGCGTGCTCACCGAGCTCGTCGGCCGGCCCGGACACGCCGGCCAGGCGCTGCACGTGCTGCGTGCCGGCTTGTCCCGGGTGTTCGGGCCGAACTACGTGCACCAGATGCGCAACGAGGGCGATGACCCCGCGGTGAGCATCCACGTGTTCGGCCCGACCCGGCAGCGGATGACGCCCTACCGCTTCGACCCGGTGGCGGGTCCGGTCACCGCTTGAGCACGTGCTCCGGCACGGGCGAGCGAGGGGTCTGATTCGGGCACGCCCCACTGGCTGCTCAGTGGCAGCACGCCGGCCCACGCGATGTTGGCCTCGATGTCGAAGTCCTCGTCGACCGGTCCCTTGTTGCGGATCACCGCTTGAGCACGTGCTCCGGCACGGGCAACGGGGAGTCCGACTCGGGCACGCCCCACTGGCTGCTCAGCGGCAGCACGCCGGCCCACGCGGTGTTGGCCTCGATGTCGAAGTCCTCGTCGACCGGTCCCTTGGCGCGGATCTTCACCGACGCCTCGGTGAGGTCCAGCGCGAGCACGACGGTGGCCGCCAGTTCCTTCTTGTTGGGCAGCCGCGCGTGGTCCCAGGATCCAGGCGCGAGGTGCTCGGTGACGGCCTGCAGCCCGCGCAGCTTCTCCTCGGGGTCGTCCACCCGGCGGGTGGTTCCGTGCACCACGGCGCTGCGGTAGTTCATCGAGTGGTGCATGACCGACCGCGCGTAGACGATGCCGTCCACAATGGTCACGGTGACGCACACCGGGCCGGCGGTCATGCTCCGTGTGCCGGTGGATCCGTGCAGGTAGAGGGTGTCGCCGTCGCGGCCGTAGCCGGTGGGCAGCACGACCGGCGCGCCGTCGAACAGCACGCCGAGGTGGCAGATCAGGCCGGAGTCGAGCACGTCGTCCAACGCCGCGCGATCCGTGGCGGCGCGTTCGCTGTGCCGGTTGACGACGGTTCGTGGTGTCGGTGACAGTGGAGTTCGGCTCACGTCCACCAGCATCGGCCGGCAAGTGGCATTATGGAAGTGCCACTACTTCCCGATTTGAGAAGGCCACTTTGTCGGACTCGGACGACGCGCTGCTGATCAGGCTGGACCGGGAGGCCCGCACGCCGCTGGCCGTGCAGCTGGCCGACGCCCTGCGCGCGGCGGCGGCCGCGGGCCAGCTGCGGGCCGGCGACCGGCTGCCGTCCACCCGAACACTGGCCAGCCACCTCAAGGTCAGCCGGACCGTCACCTCGGCGGCGTACGACCAGCTGTTGGCCGAAGGCTGGATCGCCGGCCGGCACGGCTCCGGCACCTACGTCACGACCACGCCGCCCGGCACCTCGCCGGAGCCGGTCGACCGGGCTCGCGCCGCCGGGCCCGAGCCGGAGGTCGTCTCCCTGGAGCTGGGCCGGCCGTGGGTCGGTGGGCTGGACCGGGCCGCGTGGCGTCGGGCGTGGCGGTCGGCCGCGGACGCCGACCCGCTGGTGAGCCACCATCCGCCGGGGCTGCCCGAGTACCGCGAGGCGGTGGCCGAACACCTGTTGCGGCATCGGGGTCTGACGATCCGAGGAGGGCTCGCGACCGAGGCGGTGCTGGCCACCAGCGGCACCAGCGCGGCCGTCGCCGAGATGGCGATCAGCGTGTTCCGGCCCGGAGACACCGTCGCCGTCGAGGAACCCGGCTACCTGCGGGCGGTCGAGGCGTTCAAAGCCGGCGGCATCAACGTGCTGCCCGCGGCCCTGGACCGCGACGGCATCCTCGTCGAGCAGATCCCGTCCGGCATCAAGGCCGTCTACTGCTCGCCGGCCCACCAGTACCCGTTGGGCAGCCGGCTGCCGGCGGCCCGCCGCGTCGCCCTGGTGGAACGGGCCCGCCGCGAGGGCTGGCTGATCATCGAGGACGACTACGATGGCGAGCTCCGCTACGACGTGGCCCCGCTGCCGCTGCTGGCCGCGCTGGCCCCGGACGTGGTGGTGCACCTGGGCACCACCAGCAAGATCCTCACCCCGACACTCGGCGCCGGCTGGTTGGTCGCGCCGCCGCAGGTGGCCGGCGCGGTGCTGGCCTATCGCGAGCTGACCGGCATCGGTCCCGCGCCGTCGGGGCAGCGGGTGCTGGTCGAGTTGGCCCGCAACGGAGACCTCGGCCGACACCTGCGCCGGCTGCGGCGGGAGCTGTCCGAGCGTCGGGTGCTCGTGGTGGAAAGCCTTCGCGCGGCGGGGATTCCGGTGCTCGGCGATGACGCCGGCTCGCACGTGGTGGTGCTGTTGCCGTCGGTGGAGCGGGAACGGGAGGTGGTCCGGAGGGCCGCTCGGATCGGGGTCCGGGTCGACGGGCTGGAGCGTCGCCACGCCGGACCGCCTCGCTGGCACGGCGTGGCCATCGGCTACACCGCTTGCTCTCGGGACCAGCTGATCAGCGTCTTGCCACCGCTCATCGACCTGCTGGCCACGTAGCCGACGAGGAACAGCGCGCTCAGCGCCGGCAGCGGGAAACCCAGCGTGTAGCCGATCACCAGATCGGCCAACGGGATCAGCGTCGTCGCCGCGAACACCCACGCCGGCGCGGTCGGCCCCTTCTTGTACAGCGGCGTGCGTCCCCATGGCTTGGCCACGGAAAGCCAGGCCTGGAAGGCGATCGCGCTCGCCATCAGCGCCGCCCCGACCGCCATCGCCGGCGACGCCTCACCAGCACGCAGGGTCGGCGACAGCACGAAGATCCCGATGTACAGCTGGGCGGTGGAGATCAGGAACTTGGCCAGCACCCACCAGTGCCGGAAGAAGCCCCACGCGGTCGCGGCGGCCAGCATGAAGCCCGTGAACGTGGACACGTTGGCCATCTGCGCCAACAGGGTCATGTCGATCCGGCCGGCCATGGCCATCGCCGCCGGCGCCTGACCGGGCTCGGCCAGCCCGAAGGTGATGAGGCTGAACAGGGCCAGCGCCTGGGCCATCCAGCCCACCCCCGACACAACGTGCAGCCATAGCGCCAGTTGTCGCCATCTCTTTGCCGTCATGCCACCAACACTGCGGCGCGGCCGGGTGGCGAACATCCGTGAGCGCCCCTAGGTGGGGCGGGGACGCGGTACGGGCTCAGCCCGGGTTGGGCGCGACCGGCTGCGCCGGCAGGGCCTTCTTGACCGCCGCCGACACCTCCTGCACCGGCCCGGTGCCGGCGTCCTTGGACTCGGTCAGCGCGACGTACACCGAGCGGTCCACGACGTAGTGCGTCAACGTCCCGGCATCGCCGACCACGTCCAGCCACTGGACGTCGTTCACGGTGCCGAGCTGGGCGGTCTGGGTCAGCTCGGGCGGCCGGCCCATGCCGCAGCGCAGCACGATCGGCTCGTGCTGGGAGTCGCCCCAGGCCACCGTGGCCGGCGGCGCGGGCTTGGCCAACTCGCGCCGCGGCACCTGCTGCCCGGCGTCGGTGATCTGCGACGGCAACGCCTTGACCAGGTCGTCGCACGCCTTGGAGCCCGCGTCCGGCGCGTCGATGCTGACCAGCGCCAGTGGGCCGGTCTTGTCGTCGCCGGGGGCCGGCGGCGGCGCCGCGGCCGACCCGCCGATCACGCCGAACGCCGCCACGACGACGGCGAGCAGCGCCGGCAGGCCGATCGCGGCGGCCAGCACGGGCTTGGACGGGGTGACGCTCACCCCGCTACTCCATCACAGGTGCACGACCGGACACGTCAGGGTCCGGGTGATGCCCTCCACGTTCTGGATCCGGGCCACCACCAGCTGTCCCAGCTGGTCGACGGTGTCGGCGTCGGCGCGCACGATCACGTCGTAGGGGCCGGTGACGTCCTCCGCCGTGGTGACGCCGGGTATGCCGGAGATCTCAGCTGCCACCGCAGCCGCCTTTCCGACCTCGGTTTGGATCAGGATGTACGCGTGGACCACGGCGCGCCCCTTCGTCTCGATCAGCCGGCACGGGGTAGGAACGTGGCCAGAACGTACCTCAGTCGGGGTTCCGACTGCTCATGATCGGAGGCAATCTTGCGCCCGGAGCCGCCCCCAGACGCGGACACGGTCGCCGGAGTGGGTGAGTTCGGTCTCATCAGGAGGGTCACGCGCGGCCGCGCCCAGCCCTCCTCGACCCTGCTCGGCCCCGGCGACGACGCCGCGGTGGTGGCCGCCCCCGACGGTCGGGTGGTGGCCAGCACGGACGTGCTCGTCGAGGGTGTTCACTTCCGACTCGACTGGTCGACTCCCGAGCAGGTCGGACGCAAGGCGGCGGCGGTGAACCTGGCCGATGTGGCGGCCATGGGCGCGACCCCGACGGCGCTGCTGGTCGGCATGGCCTGCCCGGCCGACACGCCCGCCGCGTTGGTCGACGGCATCACCAACGGGCTGTGGGACGAGGCCCGGCGGGCCGGCGCCGGGGTGGTCGGTGGCGACATGGTCGGCTGCCCGACCCTGGTGATCTCCATTACAGCCCTCGGCGACATGCGTGGACTGGCCCCCGTGACCCGGTCCGGCGCGGCCCCCGGCGACGTGCTGGCGGTGTGTGGAAGGCTCGGTTGGGCGGCCGCCGGGCTGGCGGTGCTCGGCCGCGGCTTCCGGTCGCCGGTGGCCATCGTCGGCGCGCAGCAGGCCCCGGAGCCGCCGTACGCGGCCGGGCCGCAGGCGGCCGAGGCGGGCGCGTCGGCGATGCTGGACATTTCCGACGGACTGCTCAGTGATGTCGGACACATCGCCGAGGCCTCGGGCGTGGCGATCGACATCCGCACCGATCTGCTCCCGGTGCACCAGCGGCTGATCGACGTCGGCTCGGCGCTCGGCGCCAACCCGCGCCACTGGGTGCTCACCGGCGGCGAGGACCACGCCCTGGCCGCCACCTTCCCCGAGCCGGCCGACGTGCCCGACGGCTGGGCCACCATCGGCACCGTGCGCCGCGGCGCCGGGGTGACCGTGGACGGCCGGCCGTACGAGGGCACCTCGGGATGGGAGCACTGGCGTTGACCTCTGGCCGCAAAGAACCCCTGGCAGCAAAGGAAACCGCCCGTGGCGATCTACGCATTGGGTGACAAGACCCCCACCATTCACCCGGATGCCTACGTCCATCCCGACGCCACCGTCATCGGCGCGGTGACCATCGGCGCCGACTCCTCGGTGTGGCCGGGGGCCGTGCTGCGCGGCGACTACGGCACGATCACCGTCGGCGAGCGCACCAGCGTCCAGGACGGCACGGTGCTGCACTGCACCCAGGTCCACCCGACGATCATCGGCTCGGACTGCGTGCTCGGGCACAACGCGCACGTGGAGGGCGCGACCGTCGGGGACGGCTGCCTGATCGCCTCGGGTTCGGTGGTGCTCAACGGTTCCGTCATCGGCGGCGGCGCGGTGGTCGGGGCCGGCGCGGTGGTCTCGTTCGGCGGCGTGGTGCCCGCGCGGTCGATGGCGCTGGGCGTGCCGGCCCGCGTCCGGGAGGGGCACGAGGTGCCCGAGGACATGACCAAGGGAATTGTCGAACTCTATGTCGGCAACGCGCGGGCGTATCGCCACGGTCTTCGCCGCCTCGACTAGTACCCTTCCGGGGGACACTGGAAAGGGGCGTTGTGGCCGCCGCCGAGGACGACGCGTTACCAGATGAGCTGGTGTTGCCGGCGCGATTTGACGCGCCGCCGCCGATTACCCACTCCCGGGTGCCCATGTGGTTACGCGTTGTCGGGTCCGTGGTGATCACCGTGGCGGCCGGCTGGCTGCCGTTGTGGCTGGTGCTGGTCGGTTCGGCGGCCGCGCTCGGCGCGGCCGGCCTGTCCCTGATCCGCGGCGACAGCGCCCGCGAGCCCCGCCGCAACGAGCTGATCTCCCTGGTGGCGCACCGCGAGCCGCAGCGCCGGGTGTACGCCCAGATGCGCTGGTACAGCCCGGGCGGCCCGGCGATGCCGGAGATCTCCGTCGGTCCCGAGCAGGGCGGTCCGGTGAACCAGCTGTTCGGCGTGCCCGAGGGCATCGACCTCGGTGGCCTGCGGGTGGACGGCGAGCCCGCGCCGGCGATGCTGCTCGGCGACGTCGACCACGGGCAGCACTGCGTGCTCGTGCTCGACGGCAACGAGCAGGTGCTGCCGTTGTCACTGCCGTATCAGCCGAAGGGCCGCAAGTTCTTGCGCCCGCGACAGTTCGGCCACGTGTTCCAGGCTCCCGGCCCGACGGCTCCGGTGCTGGCCCCGCTGCGACTGCGGGGCAAGACCTCGACGGCGGTCAAGTGGCTGCAGGACGGTCCTGATTGGACGGACGTGCGGCTGCTGCCGGTGCGCGGCGACTGGACCCGTGTCGTGTTGGCCGATCCCGACGACGGCGCCCTGCTGGCCCACGCCCGGCTGCCATGGTCCGCGCGCCGGCTGGCCACCCGGCCGCTGGCCTCGCTGGTGGCGGTCCGGCAGAAGTGGCGTATGGATCCGGCAGCGCCCGGTGACGTCGAAATACTTCTTTACGGCGCAGATTGGCCGGCCGTTGTGCTCACCCGAGTGAGTGGTCGGCTCCGCTGACACTCTGAGTAGACATGAGAGTCACTCGGTCGGACGATGGTAACGCCGATCGGGCGCGTTTTACCGTGGGTATCGGATTGGCGACGTCGCCGACCAGGTGATCCCCGGAACCCGATGAGTCCAATCGGTGTTCCACCTCACTCATACGTTTTACCAAGATTTTACTGTAGCCCATTGAGCGGCTTCGCCTGCTGGTAGCGACGGGTTGATCGTTACTGCATAAGAGTGGCGACTAGCTACTGTGAGTGACGCTCATGTGCGAGTTTTGCCCGATTGGACGCTGGTAGTCCCGATCTTGGGTCACTACCGTCGTGATGGACGGTCAAGGTAATGTTCTCTTGACCTTCGCGGTTCGAATGCATCTCACTGTGGGGCAATGAGACGTCTTCGCTCATTCAAAGGGGTTTACGCATGACCTACGGCAGCGCTCTGCGCCGCGACATTCAGGGCGACAGCATCACGCCGCTCATCGGCGTGTTCGACATGTTCTCCGCGTCGTTGGCCGCACAGCACTATGGCGGCATGTTCATCTCCGGATTCGGTTTCGCGGCGTCCTACTACGGACTCCCGGACATCGGGTTCATCGCGTGGCCCGACATGGTCAACTTCGTGCAGCGGCTGCGGCTGGCCTTTCCCCAGCAGCACCTGCTCGTGGACATCGACGACGGCTACGTCGACCCCGAGGTCGCCTGCCACGTGGTGGAGAACCTGGAGCGCATCGGCGCCTCCGGCGTGATCCTGGAGGACCAGAAGCGGCCGCGCCGCTGCGGCCACGTCGACGGCAAGCAGATCCTCCCGTTGGAGGAGTATCTGGAGAAGCTCAACCTGGTCCTGGAGACCCGCCGCGACCTGGTGGTCGTCGCCCGCACCGACGCCACGGAGGAGTCGGAGATCCTGCGCCGGGCCGAGGCGCTGGCCCAGACCGACGCCGACGTGCTGCTGGTCGACGGCGTGCGCAGCGTCGACTGGATCACCAAGGTGCGCGACGTGATCGGCGACAAGCCGCTGCTGTTCAACCAGATCGCCGGCGGCAAGTCGCCGCGGCTGTCGCTGAGCGAGCTGGAGGACCTCGGCGTCAACGTGGCGATCTACTCCACGCCGTGCCTGTTCGCCGCGCACACCGCCATCGACAACGCGCTGCTGGAGTTGCGGGCCAACGACGGCCGGCTGCCCGAGGTGAAGGACGGCGACGTCGGCGTGGCCGCCTCCATCGAGCTCATGGAGCGCAACATCTCCCGGCACCACGCCAAGCAGGACCGCGTCAGTGTCCCGGTTGCGGGTTGATCCCTACATCGTCGCACTGCTGGTGACGGTGGCCGTCGCCTCGCTGCTCCCGGCGAGCGGGGCGGTGGCCACCGGCTTCGGCCACGCGACGACGATCGCCATCGGCCTGCTGTTTTTCCTTTACGGGGCAAGGCTTTCCACCCGTGAGGCGATCGACGGCCTCAAGCACTGGCGGCTGCACGGCCTGGTCTTCCTGGCCACGTTCGTCCTGTTTCCGTTGCTGGGCCTGCTGTGTCGGCTGCTGGTGCCGTGGGCGCTGACCCCGGAGCTGTGGACCGGGCTGATGTTCCTGTGCTGCCTGCCCTCCACCGTGCAGTCCTCGATCGCGTTCACCTCGATCGCCCGCGGCAACGTCGCCGCCGCGATCTGCAGCGCCTCGTTCTCCAACCTGATCGGCATCGTGCTCACGCCGCTGCTGGTCACGCTGTTCCTGTTCACCGGTGCCGGCGGCGTCTCCTTCGGCGCCATCCGCGACATCATGGTGCAGCTGCTGGCGCCCTTCATCGCCGGTCAGCTGCTGCGGCGGTGGATCGGCGGCTTCATCACCAAGCACAAGAAGGTGCTCGGCTACGTGGACCGGGGATCCATCCTGTTGGTCGTCTACGCCGCCTTCAGCGAGGGCGTCGTCGCCGGCATCTGGGGACGGCTCTCGTGGGTGTCGCTGGCGGTCCTGTTGGTCGTCAACGCCGTGCTGCTGGCTGTTGTCATGGTCGTGACCACCTTCGCCGCCCGGCGGCTGAAGTTCTGCACCGAGGACGAGATCGCCATCGTCTTCTGCGGTTCCAAGAAGTCCCTGGCCAGCGGTCTGCCCATGGGAACGGTGCTGTTCCCCGCGGCCACCGTCGGCTTGGCCGTCCTGCCGCTGATGCTCTTCCATCAGTTGCAGCTCATGGTGTGCGCTTGGCTCGCGCGACGGTACGGCGCCCGCAAGGAGGCCGTCGCGCTCGCCAGCGCCTGAAGTCGGGTGGGCGGTCCTCGGGGTCCTGTCCTGGCCACGGTCCGCCCACCCGGCCCACTCCCTTTTCCCCACATGCGCTTCCTATGTGGCGTCTGATGCCACATAGGAAGCGCATGTGGCGTCACTGCTGCCGGAAGTGTCGGTGGCGGCCGATACAGTTCGGGCCATGGTTACCCGTCCGTTGACCGAAGTTGTCGAAACCGGCTGGGCGGAGGCGCTGGCCCCCGTCGCCGAGCGCATCGCCACGATGGGCGATTTCCTACGGTCCGAGGTGGCTGCCGGCCGCACCTACCTGCCGGCCGGCGAGAACGTGCTGCGGGCCTTCAAGCAGCCCTTCGCCGACGTGCGGGTGCTCATCGTCGGCCAGGACCCGTACCCCACCCCCGGCCACGCCGTCGGCCTCAGCTTCTCCGTCGCGCCCGAGGTGCGGCCCGTTCCCCGCAGCCTGGCCAACATCTACACCGAGATGGAGTCCGACCTGGGCCTGCCGCGGCCGTCCAACGGCGATCTGTCGCCGTGGGCCGAGCAGGGTGTGCTGCTGCTCAACCGGTCCCTCACCGTCGCCCCCGGCCGGCCCAACTCGCACAAGGGCAAGGGCTGGGAGGAAGTCACCGAGCAGGCCATCCGCGCCCTGCACGCCCGCCGGACCCCGCTGGTCGCCATCCTCTGGGGCAGCAACGCCCGCAGCCTCGCCCCGCTCCTTTCGGGCGTGCCGTGCATCGAGTCCGCCCACCCCAGCCCCATGTCGGCGGACCGCGGCTTCTTCGGCTCCCGCCCGTTCAGCCGCGCCAACGACCTGCTCGCCCGCCAGGGCGCGCAACCCATCGACTGGAAGCTGCCGTGACCGAGGAGGAGTTACCGGAGCTGGAGGAGGAATTACCGGAGGCGGAGGAGGCGTCACCGGAGTCGGGGGAGACGAAGAACCAGGTCGACGGCGACAACTCCGGCACGGTGTACCAGATTCGGGACGTGCACGGGAATATCGTCCACGTCGAAAACCTCAACGTCGTCACCCCGCCGGCCCCGACACCGCCGCCCGTGCCGACACCGCAACCCGAGTTGGCACCGCGGCCCGAGCCGCCGCAGAGTCCGATCCGGCAACTCCTCCCGTTCGTGCCGCACCTGATCGTCGCCGTCCTGTTCGGCAGCCTCGCCTCGATCTTGGTCGTGTACCACCAGTCCTTGCTGTTTCGGGTGCTCGCGGTACTCGCCGCGCTGGCCCCGTTCGTCTTGCTCGCGGTCCTGTCCCGCCGCAAGCAGCTGATCGAGCGCTGCACCCCAAAGGTCCTCCGCGACGCCCAGTCGCCGGCTTTGGCCGCCCTCGCCGTCCTGACCCTGCTCCTGACCGCCGCCGTGCTGGCCTGGCCGCCGTCACTCTGGGACGGCTATCCCCAGCGCGACGGCATCGTGCTCGCCCTGCTGTTCACCGACATCGCGGCGCTGAGCATCTTGCGGGTGGTGCGCCGATCCCACAAGAAGTAGTGCTTTCCGGCGTACCCTGCACTGGCATGACCAGTGGAAGACCGGGGCCGTCTGGCGAAGACGCCCGGCGGCTGAACTACGGCACCGACAACCAGGTGACCGGCGAAGTGCACGGCGCGCTGTTCCAGACGGGAGACGTCGCCGGAGGCATCCACAACCACTTTCACTACCACGGCACGGCCCCGACACCGCCGGCCCGGTCGCAGCCTTTCATCCCGCCGCCGGCCATGCCAGCAGCCGTCTCGCATGCCGTGCCCGTCCGCGCCCGGCGGAAGTGGCCGCGCGCGGTCGGCGAGTGGCTGCTCAGTTTCGCGCCGATCTTCTTGTTGGCCGTGGTTCCCGGCGGCATCGCCATGAGCGTCGTCGGAGACGGCTCGGTCGGGGCGCGCCTGGCCAGCCTAGTGATCGGCTTGGCGATCGTGGGTTTGACTGGGCTGATGTGGTGGTTGGTCACGCGCCGCCACAGTGATCTGTCGCTGGGCATGTTCATGCTGGCGTCTTTGGACCGGCTCGCGTTCAAACGTCTCGACTCATCGGGCGCGCCGGCACTCATCTGCGTCATCGTCATCTTCGGCGGGGCGGGGATCACCGGCCTTGGTCAGCAGCCGCAGCCCAGCACCGATGGCGGCCCATCAGGAGTGCCGTTCGCGCTCGTCTTCTGTGCACTGGTGGTGCTGGTCGCGGTGCGGAGGTTGAAGCGCGGTTAGTGCGGGCCGCGAACCTCCAGGGACGACAACAGTTCCGCGGTCGCGGCGGCGACGGCTTCGACGGCCTGGTTGAAGGCGGCGGCGTTGTGGGCGGCGGGCTGGCGGAAGCCGGAGAGTTTGCGGACGTACTGGAGGGCGGCGGCGCGGACGTCGGCGTCGGTGACGTGGTCGGTGAACGGCGGGCGCAGGGTCTTGATGCTTCGGCACATGGCGTCCATTGTGCGACCTCGCCCAAAGACATCAGTGCGGCCGCTATCGCGTTTCGTGAACACAGTCAGAGCGGTTAGCGTGTTTCCGAATGGCCGGGCGGCGGCGATGCTGGGGGCATGCGTCGAATCGACCCCTACATCGTGGCCATCCTGGGCACCGTCGCCCTCGCGTCCCTGCTGCCGGCGCGGGGACTGTGGGTACCGGTGTTCGGCAACGCGACGACGGTGGCGATCGGCCTGCTGTTCTTCCTGTACGGCATCCGCCTGTCGCCACGCGAGGCGTTGGCCGGCATCAAGCACTGGCGGCTGCACGGCATCGTGTTCGCCGCGACGTTTGTGTTGTTCCCGCTGCTCGGGCTGGCGCTGAGGGTGCTGGTGCCGGGCGTGATCTCGCCGGACCTCTACATCGGCCTGCTCTACGTCTGCTGCCTGCCGTCGACGGTGCAGTCGTCGATCGCGTTCACGTCGATCGCCCGCGGCAACGTGTCGGCGGCGATCTGCAGTGCCTCGTTCTCCAACCTGGTGGGCATCGTGCTCACGCCGCTGCTGGTCGGCGCGCTGCTCACCACCAACGGCGGCGGCTTCTCGGCCGGCGCGGTCGGCGACATCATGGTGCAGCTGCTGCTGCCGTTCGTGCTGGGGCAGCTGTCCCGGCGCTGGCTGGCCGGCTTTGTCGCCCGGCACAAGGCAGTACTGGGGCTGGTCGACCGCGGTTCGGTGCTGCTGGTCGTCTACACCGCGTTCAGTGAGGGCGTGGTGGCCGGTATCTGGGGCCAGCTCTCGGTGACGAGCCTGCTGGTGCTGGTCGGTGTGAACCTGGTGCTGCTGGCGCTGGTGCTGGCGGTCACCTGGTTCGGGCCGAAGGCGCTCGGCTTCTCCCGCGAGGACCGGATCACGATCATGTTCTGCGGCTCGAAGAAGTCCCTGGCCAGCGGCCTGCCGATGGCCAGCGTGCTGTTCGCCGGGCAGAGCGTCGGCCTGATCGTGCTGCCGCTGATGCTGTTCCACCAGATCCAGCTCATGGTCTGCGCCTGGCTGGCCCAACGCTTCGCCCGGACCACCGCGCTCGGTCCGGAACCCGCGTTGGTGGCCTGATCAGGACGCGACAAAGGGCCGAGGGACCGACATCCCTCGGCCCTTTGCCGTGCAGGCGCCGCGCATCGACAGACACAGCGAAAGGCCGCGCGGGACAAGGTCCCACGCGGCCTTTCGGCCCGCCCT
The DNA here is from genome assembly GCF_018263855.1 of Kutzneria sp. CA-103260. Lineage (GTDB taxonomy): Bacteria > Actinomycetota > Actinomycetes > Mycobacteriales > Pseudonocardiaceae > Kutzneria. The sequence goes on from NZ_CP073318.1 coordinate 10,252,257, forward strand.
TAGTCGAACACAGAAGACAGGCCGGGGAGGATGAAGTCTTCCCCGGCCTGCCGCCCTTAGTCGAACACAGAAGACAGACCGGGGAGGACGAAGTCCTCCCCGGCCTGTCTGACTCTCGGTCTCAGCCGCGGACGACCTTGCCCGCCTTCAGGCAGGAGGTGCACACGTTGACCCGGGCACGCTGGCCGGGCGCGACCTTGGCGCGCACCGACTGGATGTTCGGGTTCCACCGACGGTTGGTCCGGCGGTGCGAGTGCGAGACCGACATGCCGAAGCCCGGCCCCTTGCCGCAGACGTCGCAGACGGCAGCCATGTCAGACACTCCTTCAAGTAATTACGAGTCCTCAGGTGGCATCCGACCGATCGTTGCCACCGGTACGGACGCGCTGATCCGGGCCAATCACGGACCAGAGCAACCTGGACAGGGTAACCGGTGATCCGGCGCCGCTCCAAACCGGCCCCGCTACCCTCGCCGCGGAGGGCTGGGAGAGGAGGGGCCGGACGTGCTTCAGGCGCTGGATGCCGACGCGGTCCGCCGGTGGGCGGCGGCCGTCGTGCGCGCCCTGGACGCGGACCGCGAGGCGATCGACCGGATCAACGTGTTCCCGGTCGCCGACGGGGACACCGGCACGAACCTGCTGCACACCATGCGGTCGGCGCTGGACGCCCTGGTCCGCGACCCGGCCGACGCCGTTGGCACGGCGGTGTCGGCCCTGGCCAAGGGGGCGGTGGCGGGGGCCCGCGGCAACTCGGGCGTGATCCTCTCGCAGGTGCTGCGCGGGCTGGCCGAGAGCTGGGAGGGCGCTCGCACGGTCAGCGGGGCCGCGCTGCGGTCGGCGCTGCGCCGGGCCGACGAACTGGCCACCGCCGCCGTGTCGAAGCCGGCCGTCGGCACCGTGTTGTCCGTGCTCACGGCCGCTGCCGACGCCGCCGAGGACTGTGGCTCCGACCTGCTGGACGAGGTGGCGACCGCGGCGGTGAAGGCCGCCGCGCAAGCGCTTGCGGACACCCCGCGCCAACTGGCCGTGCTGGCCGAACGCGGCGTGGTGGACGCCGGCGGCCGGGGCCTGCTGGTGCTGCTCGACTCGTTGGCGATGGTGGTCGCGGAGCGCGTCGAACGCGACGTCGAACACGACCTGCCCCTGATGAGTGCGGCCAAGGCCGCCTTGGTCCACGAGAGCAGCGGGTTCGAGTACGAGGTGATGTACCTGCTCGACGGTCTGGCCGACGAGCCGGTGCTGCGGGACCGGCTGGCCGAGCTCGGCGACAGCGTGGTGGTGGCCGGCGACGGGCACGGGCTGTGGTCGGTCCACGTGCACTGCGACGACATCGGCGCGGCGATCGAGGCCGGCATCGAGAACGGCCGTCCGCACCGGATCACCGTCACCCGCTTCGCCGACCAGAAGGCCCGCTTCGAGCGGGATCGGGCCGTGGTCGCCATCGTGGCTGGTGACGGGGCCGCCGAGCTGTTCCGGGCCGAGGGGGCGACCGTGCTCGAACGGCGGCCCGGGCGTGAGCCGGCCGTCACCGATCTGCTCGACGTGCTGGCCGAGACCGGCGCGGCCCAGGTTGTGGTGCTGCCCAACGACAGCACGCTGGCCGGCCTGGTCGCCGAGGCGGCCGAGCGGGCCGAGGGCGACGGCCGTGACGTCGTGGTCGTGCCGACCGTGTCGCCGGTGCAGGGCCTGGCCGCGCTGGCCGTGCACGATCCGAGCCGGCGGTCCGGCGACGACGTCGTCGCGATGGCCGAGGCCGCCGCCGCGACCCGGCGGGGCGAGCTGGTCATCGCCCGGCGCGAGGCCATCACCTGGGTCGGCCGCTGCCAGCCGGGGGACGCGCTCGGCCTGATCGACGGCGAGGTGGTGCTCATCGAGCCCGCGCCGGCCGATCTGGTCGCCGCCGCCTGCCGGCTGGTCGACCGGATGCTGGACGCCGGCGGCGAGTTGGTCACCGTCTTCGCCGGGGCGGACGCGCCGGCCGGCCTGGACGAGGAGCTGGGCCGGCACCTGCGGCTGAGCCATCCCGAGGCGGAAGTGACCGGATATCCCGGCGGCCAGGCCGAGACGGTGGCGCTCATCGGCGTCGAATAGTCCTGTGTGGACGGTTCTCTTCGGATTGTCCACAGTGGACTCAATGGGTCATTGTGTGATCACTGTGCGCGACCGTCGGGGGTGTGCGGGCACGTATTGTCGCCGCCGCCTCACCACCCGTGGCCTCGCTTTGGTGTCTGGCAGCTGACGCCTCGGTTGCGGTCGGAGTGCGTTGATTGACACATCAGTCAGCTGTCGGGTCAACTGTGCGGTACCTGCATATCCGCACGTCACCAGCGAGGAGGTGGCCAGGTGCGCGAACCCTACCTTCAGGTCACCTGGACCGACCCCGTGACCGGCTGCCACGGCTATCTCGTGATCGACCGGCTGGTGCGCGGCGTGAGCAGTGGCGGGCTGCGGATGCGGGCGGGCTGCACCCTGGACGAGGTGCGCGGGCTGGCCGCCGGCACGTCCGTGCGGGAGGCGCTGAACTACGACCCGTCCGGTCGCTACATCCCGTTGGGCGGCGCGAAAGGCGGCATCGACTGGGATCCCTACGACCCGCGGGCGACCGACGTGCTGCGGCGGTACCTGACCGCGATGCGGCCCTACGTCGAGCGGTTCTGGACCATGGGCGAGGATCTCGGGCTGCGACAGTCCACGATCGACAAGGTGCTCGCCGAACTCGGCTTCTCCTCGTCGATCCAGGCGGTCTACCCGCTGCTGGACGACGAGCGGGCCGCGCGGGCCCGGCTGCGCAAGGCTTCCCAGGTCCAGGTCGGTGGCATCAAGCTCGACGAGCTCGTCGGCGGCTGCGGTGTCGCCGAGGCCGCCCTGGCCGCCCTTGACCGGCTCGCCCTGCCCGCCGCCGGTGTGCGGGCGTTTGTCCAGGGCTTCGGCGCCATCGGCGGCGCCAGCGCCCGGTTCCTCGCCGAGGCCGGGGTGCGGGTCGTCGGCATCGCCGACGTGAAGGGCATCGTGGCCAACCAGGACGGTCTCGACGTCGAACGCCTGCTGCGCGGTCGGGACTCCCACGGCACCTTCGACCGCGACGACCTCGCCCCCGGTGACCACCTCTTATCCGGTGACCACTGGCTCGACGTCGACGCCGAGGTCCTCGTGCCCGCCGCCTTCTCGTACGCCGTCGACGAGCGCAACGTCGACCAGGTGCGGGCCAGGGTGGTCGTCGAGGCCGCCAACATGCCGGTGCTGCCCGAGGCCGAGCGCCGGCTCGTGCAGCGGGGAGCCATCGTCATCCCCGACGTCGTCGCCAACTCGGCCAGCAGCACCTGGTGGTGGTGGACCCTGTTCGGTGACGTCCAGCCCGACTCCGACAGCGCCTTCACCAAGATCCGCGCCGCCATGCGCCGCCTGGTCGCCGCCGTCCTGGGCGAGGCCGACAGCGCCGCCATCACCCCCCGCGCCGCCGCCGCCCGCATCGCCGACCTGGCCGTCCGTGACATCGACGCCAAGTTCGGCTCAGCGGCGTGAGCGCTCACCGGCCAGCACGGTGTCGACGAAGGCCAGGCAGGTGGTGCGCATCCGGCCGGCGGTGAGGCTGTGGGAGCCGGCCAGGACCTGCACGGCGAGGCCGTCGATCATGCCGACGAGCATGTTGGCCAGCTCCAGCGGATCGCCGTCGGCGAGCTGGCCGCGGGTCTGGCCGTCGCGGATGATGTCGGCGACGATGCGCCGCCAGTCGCCGTAGAGGCGCTCGTTGAGCTCACGCAGGCGGGGGGAGCGGGCGCTTTCGGCCCAGAGCTCGACCCAGACCCGCCAGGCCTCGATGGTTTCGGGCGTGCCGGGCACGTAGGAGTCGACGATCTGGCGCAGGCGGGTCAGGGCGTCGGCCCGGGAGTCGAGCAGCCAGCGGCGGCGTTCCAGGGAACGCTCGAAGCAGTCCTCGAAGGCGGCCCGGGCCAGGTCCTGCTTGGTGTCGAAGTAGTAGTGCACGGTCCCGCCGGACACCCCGGCCAACCGAGCGACGTCGGAGATCCGCATGTTGCGCAGACCGGCCTCGGCGATGACCTGACAGGTGGCGCGGAGGATCTGCGCCCGTCGCTCGGCCTCGACGCTGGGGCGCGGCATCTGGCTACTCCTCGGGTTCGACGGGCGGCCAGATTAGCGTTGTCAGGGGTACGGGGTTGAATAGCACCCGATGACTGCCATCGACGACTCCCTGGAACCGCTGCTGGGCCGCAAGACCGCGGACGCCCTGGCGGAAGGGCTGGGCCTGAGCACGGTCGGCGACCTGCTGCGGCACTACCCGCGCCGCTACGACGAGCGCGGCCGCCTGACCTCGATCGCGAGCCTGGAGCTGGACGAGCACGTCACGGTGCTGGCGGATGTGGCCAAGGTGGTCAAGAAGCCGATGCGCACCCGCCGCGGCACGATGACCGAGGTGACCGTCACCGACGGCACGCGGCCGCTGAGCCTGGTGTTCTTCAGCCAGAAGATCCGGGACCTGAACAAGCTGGTGCCGGGCAAGCGCGGCCTGTTCGCCGGCAAGGTCAGCAAGTTCAACAAGACCATGCAGCTGGCCCACCCCGAGTTCCAGCTGCTCGACGACCAGGACGACGAGCAGGCGGCGGCGTCCTTCGCCCGCAGGCTGATCCCGGTCTACCCGGCGGTGCACGGCCTGCCGACGTGGAGCATCGCCCGCTGCGTGGAACAGGTCATCGCCGTGTGGGACGGCGTGGTCGACCCGCTGCCGGGCGAGCTGATCAAGCGGCACAACCTGCTCGACCTGATGTCGGCGCTCAAGCTGATCCACCTGCCGGACAGCCAGGAGATGATCGACGAGGCGAGGCGCCGGCTGAAGTGGGACGAGGCGCTGTCGATCCAGCTGGCCCTGGCCCAGCGCCGCAAGTCGGCGGCGGCCCGGCCGGCCCGGCCGAGCCCGCGGCGGCACGAGGGCCTGCTGGACGAGTTCGACCGGCGGCTGCCGTTCCAGCTGACCAACGGCCAGCGCGAGATCGGCGAGGTGATCGCCGACGAGCTCGGCGGCACGCACCCGATGAACCGGCTGCTGCAGGGCGAGGTCGGCTCGGGCAAGACGCTGGTGGCGCTGCGCGGCATGCTCCAGGTGGTGGACGCCGGCAAGCAGGCGGCGATGCTGGCCCCGACCGAAGTGCTGGCGGCCCAGCACGCCCGCTCGCTGCGGGACATGCTCGGGGACCTGGCGACGGCCGGCGAACTGGGCGCGCCGGACCAGGCGACCCGGGTGGTGCTGCTGACCGGCTCGATGAACACCGCCCAACGCCGGCAGGCGATGCTGGACATCGCGTCCGGCGCGGCCGGCATCGTGGTCGGCACGCACGCCCTGATCCAGGACAAGGTGTCGTTCGCGGAGCTGGGTTTTGTCGTCGTCGACGAGCAGCACCGGTTCGGCGTGGAGCAGCGGGACGCGCTGCGCGGCAAGTCGGGGGAGGGCGTCAGCCCGCACGTGCTGGTCATGACCGCGACGCCGATCCCGCGCACGGTCGCCATGACGGTCTACGGCGATCTTGAGGTGTCGGCGCTGCGTGAGCTGCCGCAGGGCCGGTCGCCGATCACCAGCTCGGTGGTGCCGGTCGCGGAGAAGCCGGCGTGGCTGGGCCGGGCCTGGGAGCGGATCCGCGAGGAGGTCGCCGCCGGCCACCAGGCCTACGTGGTGTGCCCGCGTATCGGCGACGACGAGGACGCCGAGCCCAAGGGCGGCTCCGACCAACGGCCGCCGCTGGCCGTCATGGACGTGCTGCCCAAGCTGGCCGGCGGCGCGCTCAAGGGCCTGCGGGTGGAGATGCTGCACGGCAAGATGCCGCCCGAGGACAAGGACGCCGTGATGCGCGCCTTCGCCGCCGGCGACGTGCAGGTGCTGGTGGCCACCACGGTGATCGAGGTCGGCGTGAACGTGCCGAACGCCACCGTCATGGTGATCATGGACGCGGACCGCTTCGGCGTCAGCCAGCTGCACCAGCTGCGCGGCCGGGTCGGCCGGGGCAGCGCCGCCGGCCTGTGCCTGCTGGTCTCCGAGGTGCCCGTCGGCACCGCCACCATGCAGCGGCTGCAGGCTGTCGCCGACACCCTCGACGGCTTCGAGCTGGCCCAGATGGACCTGGAGCTGCGCCGCGAGGGCGACATCCTGGGCGCCGCCCAGTCCGGCGTGAAGTCCGGCCTGAAGATGCTGTCCCTGCTCGACGACCTCGACGTCATCGAGGAGGCCCGGCAGGAGGCCCAGTCCGTCGTCGGCGACGACCCCGACCTGGCCGAGCACCCCGGCCTCGCGCAGATGGTGCGCGAGGTGGTGGACGCCGGCCGGGCCGAATACCTGGAGAAGAGCTGACCCACACCCGGCTCGGTGTGGGCCAGCCCGGAGGTCAGTGCTTGCTCAGCTGGTACAGCGTGGACGCGCCGGGGCGCAGGGACACCGAGAGCCCGCCGGCGTCGCGCTGGGCCGATAGCTTGCGGGTCCTGGCGTCGAACTGGTTGACCCGGGCCACCGAGGAGGAGCGCAGGCGCACGGTGGCCTTGGCGGCGGCGGTGTGGGAGCGGTTGACGACCAGCAGCCAGCGGTCGCCGGCCTTGTCCACGAAGCGGCTGAGGACCACGGCGCTGCCGGAGGTCTCGGTGACGTAGTTGTCGGGGCCGAAGCGGACGGCGCGGGCCGGGGCCGCGGACTCGTTGGCGTGGGTGACGGATTCCGAGGTCATGGCCCGCAGCTTGTTGCCGAGCCCGGCCAGCGTGCCGGTGTTGATGTCCTGCACGTCGTAGTAGTGCTGGGTCCTGCGGCCGAGCGGGTCGATCATCGCCGGCTGGAAGTTGCCGCCCCGCTCGGGAGTCGGGGTCCAGTAGGTGAAGTACTGCACGCCCCTGGCCCCGTAGGCGAGGCTGGTGTTGACCTGCCAGGCGATGTCGTTGTAGCTGGGCGAGCGGTGCCCGTCGAAGCCGCAGGTCTGGATGTAGCCCCACACCGGCAGCCCGATCTGGGCGGCGGCGGTGCGCATGTCGGCCCAGTTGTTGACGTAGTCGGGATCGTTGGAGCCGTCGGCCAGCATGGGATACCGGTCGAACGACAGCATCTGGGCGCCGACCCTGCCGGCGTACTGGACGACGTTGGCCTGGTAGCCGGCGCCGGTGCCGGGCGGCAGGTTGCTGTAGCGCAGGTAGTACGGATTGGCGGCGCGCAGCGCGGTGACGGTGGCGTTGAGCCGGTCGTACGACCAGGGTTCGGTGTCCTCCAACAGGGAGAAGCCGGCGAAGGACGGGTGCGAGGCGTAGGTGCCGAAGGCGCGGTTGGCCATCACGACGGCGTCGCTGGTGCTGATGGACATCGGCACCGACCGGTCGTCGGTGATGGTGAACCAGTAGGCCATGTTGGCGATGTCGTGGTCGTCGCGCACGATGACGTGCAGGCCGCCGATGGCATCGGCCAAGCCGAGCGCGCGGGTGACGATGTAGCCGTCGTCCAGGTAGTTGCCGGTGATGAAGAAGTTGATGCCGGCGTCCTTCATCTCCTGCAACCGGGCCTGGGTGGTCTGGCTCGGCGGCGGCGGCCACAGCGCGCCGACCGGGAACTGGTCCTGGGACACGATCGGGGTGAGGGTGACCGATCGGCCCGGGGGAATGGCTGGACCGATGGGCAGCGGCGGCGGCTTGGCGAACGCGACGCCGGTTCCGGCGGCGACCACCGGCAGGGCGGCGGCCAGCGCTCCAGCGGTGCGTAGCGCGCCGCGCCGGGTGATGCCGGGGAAGTCCGATGAAGTGGCCATGCAGTGCTCCCTTCAGCGGCCGAAAAACCGATGTTAGGGGCTAGATGACCTTGAAACGTGACGTTCGCCTCACCATGTCGGGGAAAAGACCCAAACGAGTGGTTTGGTTCACGACTTTGACGGGTAGGGGCCAGAATTCGGATCCGAACGTAGTGCGCCTTCGCCTGTGCTGGCAACGGGTTCAGGGCCGCAGGCCGGCGGCGACCAGGTCCACCAGCAGTCGGTGGCTCTCGTCGATTTCCTCGGCCAGCCGGAAGCCGCCGGAGATCTGCAGCGACGCGAAGCCGTGCATGGCGGCCCGCACGCACCGAGTGGCGTGGATGACGGCGGAGCCCTCGAGCCCGTAGCCGCGCAGCACGGCGAAGACCACCTCGATCACTCGGTTGCTGGCCGCCGCCAGCTCCGGCTCGGGGCGCGTGTGCTGTGGCAGCGCGGTGTACCGGTTGGGGTGCGTGACGGCGTAGTCCCGATAGGTGTCCATCAACGCCCGCAGCGCGTCGTCGGTGCTGCGGCCCAGCACCGCCTCGGCCAGCGCGTCCCCCAGTTCGGTGAGCACCCGCAGCTGCACCAGCCCGCGCAGCGCGTCCAGGCTGGACACGTGCTTGTACAGCGACGGGGTGGCGACGCCGGTCCGGCTGGCCACGGCGGCCAGGCTGAGCGCGTCGGGGCCGTCGGCGTCGATCACGGCGACGGCGGCGTCGACGACCGCGTCGGGGGACAGGCCGACCCTGGGCATGTCAGACCTCCTTGAGGAATGCGGTGATCACGTCGGCGGTGGCGTCGACGCTGTCGGCCATCGGGTAGTGGCCGGCGCCGTCGATCATCTCAATCCGGGCCGGGCCGCCGAGGGTGTCGGCGATCCAGCGCGCCTCGGCGGCCGGGTCGGGGAAGTCGGAGTCCTTGGTGCCCATGACAACCAGCGCCGGGGCGATCACCTTGGACACCCGGGCGGCGCTGTCGGCCCGCGAGCCGCCCATCATCGCGGTGAGCGCGGCCAGGTGCCCCGGCCGGCGCAGCGACGCCTTCAGCTCGGCGACGTAGGCGTCGAAGTCGGCCGGCTTCCGCACCGGGTAGAGGGTCTTGTAGTACATGCCCCACAGCGCGGCGCTGCGGCTGATGAGCTTGGCCAGCTGGGCCACGACCGGGTTCATCTTCGCGTCCCGCACGAACGAGTCGAGCAGCACCACGCCGCGGATCAGCTCCGGCGTCTCGGTGGCGACCCACACGGCCGAGGCCCCGGTGTAGGAGTGTCCGATCAGGACCGCCGGCCGGCCCAGGTGGCGCAACAGCGCGACCGCGTCGGCGCCGACGGTTTCCGGGCTGTAGTCGGTGAACTGGGCCGAGGACTCGCCGCAGCCCCGCATGTCGGTGGTCACGACTCGGTATCCGGCCGCCGCCAGTAGCGGCGCCAGGAACCGGTAGGTCCGGCGCGTTTCGCCCAATCCGTGCAGGCAGAGCACGAGTTGGCCGTCGGCCGGGCCCTGCTCGTCGTACGCGATCCGCCCGCCGTTCACGTCGAGGTACCGGGTGTTCATCACTGCCTCCTAGCTAATTGGTGTAGCCAAAAAGCTAATGGCGTTAGCTTGCGCTGTCAAGGGGCAGACTTGCCGCGTGCGCGACTTCGATGTGCTGGTGCTGGGGTCCGGCCCCGGCGGGCAGAAGGCCGCCATCGCGACGGCCAAGCTCGGCAGGAAGGCCGCCGTCGTGGAGCGGCGGGACATGGTGGGCGGGGTGTGCATCCAGACCGGCACGATCCCGTCCAAGACACTGCGGGAGGCGGTTCTCTACCTGACCGGACTCAACCAGCGCGAGATGTACGGCGCGAGCTACCAGGTCAAGGAGGACATCACCGTCTCCGACCTGCTGGCCCGCACCAACCATGTGATCGGCCGCGAGGTGGAGGTGATCCGCAGTCAGCTCACCCGCAACCACGTCGCGATGCTGCCCGGCATGGGGCACTTCGTGGACGAGCACACCGTGGAGGTGGTCGACGGCAGCGGCCGGGAGCTGACGGTCAGCGCCGACAAGATCGTGATCGCCACCGGCACCGCGCCGGCGCGACCGTCCACTGTGGACTTCGACGGCAGCACCATCATCGACTCGGACGGCATCCTGGCCCTGGAGCGGGTGCCGCAGTCGATGATCGTGGTCGGGGCCGGCGTGATCGGCATCGAGTACGCGTCGATGTTCGCGGCGCTGGGCACCAAGGTCACCGTGGTCGAGTCGCGGGAGCGGATGCTGGACTTCTGCGACGGCGAGGTCGTCGAGGCGCTCAAGTACCACCTGCGGGACCTGGCCGTGACGTTCCGGTTCCGGGAGACGGTGGCCGCGGTGGAGCGGCACGAGCGCGGCGCGATCGCCGTGCTGGAGAGCGGCAAGAAGATCCCGGCCGAGGTGGTCATGTACTCGGCCGGCCGGCAGGGCATGACCGAGACGCTGCAACTGGACAAGGCCGGCCTGGCCGCCGACAAGCGCGGCCGCATCGAGGTGGACGAGTACTTCCGCACCTCGGTGCCGCACATCTACGCGGTCGGCGACGTGATCGGCTTTCCGGCGCTGGCCGCGACGTCGATGGAGCAGGGCCGGCTGGCGGCGTACCACGCGTGCGGCGAGCCGGTGCAGGCGATGTCCTCGCTGCAGCCGATCGGCATCTACACCATTCCGGAGATCAGCTTCATCGGGAAGACCGAGGACCAGCTGACCAGCGAGCGCATCCCGTTCGAGGTCGGCGTGTCCCGGTACCGGGAGCTGGCCCGCGGCCAGATCATCGGCGACTCCTACGGCGTGCTCAAGCTGCTGGTGTCGCCGGAGGACCGGTCGCTGCTGGGCGTGCACGTGTTCGGCACCGGGGCCACCGAGCTGGTGCACATCGGGCAGGCGGTGATGGGCTGCGGCGGCACGGTCGACTACCTGGTCGACGCGGTGTTCAACTACCCGACCCTGGCCGAGTCCTACAAGGTGGCGGCCCTGGACGCGATGAACAAGATCCGCCAGATCGAGCAGCTCTCCCACTGAAACCCGCGAGTCCCGCTCTCGGGCAACTGAATGTCGAGTTCGGAACTCGACGCATGGTTGCCTGAGAGCGGGACTCGCTTGCTTGAGAGCGGGACTCGCCGGGGGTGGGGGTGCTGCCGCCGACGAGTCCCGTTCCGGGTCACTTCACCGAGTCGTTGTAGTCCTTGATGGGCTGGGCCAGGGACGAGGCCGCGTCGGTGAGGGCCTGCTTGGGGTCCTTGCCCTGCAGGACCGCGGCCTGCATGGCGTTCTCGGCCGCCTTGCGCACCTGCGGCATCACACCGAACAGGCAGCCCTGGGTGGCGGTGCTCAGCTTGGTGTTGTTCAGCTGGGTGATCGCCGTCTGGAACTGCGGCTTGCTGGCCACCCACTGCTTGTCCACGTCGGTGTCCAGCGCGGCCTTGCTGACCGGGAAGTAGCCGGTGGAGGTGTGCCAGGTGGCCTGGGAGTCCTTGCTCTCCAGGAACTTCACGAACTCCCAGGACGCGCGCTTGTGGGCGTCGTCCTTGCCCTTGCCGACGATCCACAGCGACGCGCCGCCGATGATCGGGCCGGCGTTGTCGGTGGCGTTGATCTTCGGGTAGAAGCCGGTGCCGACCTGGAAGCCGGCCTTGGTGAAGTCGCCCAGCGAGCCGGTGGACTCCAGGGTGATGGCGTCCTTGCCGGCCACGAAGGCCGAGTCGCCGTTCTTGGTGTCGCTGTCCAGCTTCAGCGCCAGGCCCTGGTCGACCATGGACTTCCACCAGGTCAGCAGCTTGACGTTGTTGTCGGTGGCGAAGTTGACGTCGGTGGCCCGGCCGTTGCGGCCGTTGTCCGGATTGCAGTACTGGGCGCCGGCCACGGCGGTCCACTGCTCCAGGAACCAGCCGTAGAGCGAGGCCCCGAAGCCGTACTGGCTGACGTTGCCGCTGGCGTCCTTGACGGTCAGCTTCTCGGCGTCGGCCTTGATCTCGTCCAGCGTGGTCGGCGGCTTGTTCGGGTCCAGGCCGGCCTTGGTGAAGGCGTCCTTGTTGATGTACAGCAGCGGCATCGAGGTGTTGAACGGCATCGAGTACAGCTTGCCGCCGACCGAGTAGTAGCCGGCGATGTTGGGCTGGATGTCGCTCACGTCGTACTTGTCGACGTCGATGAACGACTGGGCCGGCACGGTGGCCTTGGAGTCGATCATGAACTGGGTGCCGATGTCGTACACCTGGAGCAGGTCGGGCAGCTCGCCGCCCTTGAGCGCGTTCTTGTACGCCGACAGCGTGTCGTCGTAGTTGTTCTTGAAGGCCAGCGTGACCTTGATCTTGCCCTGGTTGGCCGCGTTGAACTTGTCGGTGAGCTTCTTCAGCGTCTCGCCGTTGGTGCCGGTCATCGCGTGCCAGAACGTGATGTCGGTTTCGCCCTTGCCGTCCAGTGCGCTGGCGGCCGGCGCGGACAGGTCGCCGCCGCCGCTCGACGAGGAGCCGGAGCTCGCGGCCGAGCTGCACGCGGTGACGGCGGTGGCCGCGGCGACCGCCACGGCCACCAGCCCCAACTTGGTACGCACCTGAGTTCTCCCTTGATAGGTCACTTCACGGCCCCGGCCGTGAAGCCGCGGACCAGCCAGCGCTGGCCGAACAGGACAAGCAGCAGGGTCGGCAGCAGCGTGATCGTGATGCCGGCCAGCAACAGGCCCGGATCGGCGCTGTCGTTGCTGCGCAGGGCGAACACCGCGGTCTGCAGGGTGTTCAGCGAGTTGTTGGTGGACGAGATGATCAGGGGCCAGAAGTACATGTTCCAGCCCTGCAGGAACGACCAGACGGCCAGCGCGGCGATGGCCGGCCGGCAACCAGGCAGCAGAATCGTGAACAGGAAGCGGAAGTGCCCGCAGCCGTCGATGGTGGCCGCGTCCCGCAGCTCGCCCGGGAACTGCAGGAACGCCTGCCGCAGCAGGAACACGCCGAATCCGTTGGCCAGGAACGGAAGCACCAGGGCGACCGCGCTGTCGCCGATGCCCAGGCTGCGCACGAACAGCGCGTTGGGCACCACGATCGCCTCGTACGGCACCATGATCGTGGCCAGGAACAGCCAGAACAGCGGCTTGCGCAGCGGGGTCCGCAGGAACACCAGCGCGTACGCGGCCAGGCACGAGGTCACCAGGTGCGCGCCCATGATGACCAGGCCGACGAACAGCGAGTTGCCGAACGCCGGCAGCAACGGCACCACCGTCTGCCGAAGCGCGCCGAGATAGCTGTCCACGGTGTAGTGGCCCAGCAGGTTGGGCGGCTGGCGCAGCAGGTCCACCGACGGCAGGAAGCCGCCGAGCACGGTCAGCAGCACCGGGAACAGCAGCACGACCGCCGCCGCCACGAGCCAGACGTAGGTGAAGGTGCTGGTCACGCGACCAGGTCGGTTCAGCCGGCTCACCGGTAGTGCACCCGCCTCTCGATGACGCCGAACTGCACCGCGGCCAGCAGCACGCCGACGACCAGCAGCACCAGGCCCTGGGCGCTGGCCAGGCCGTAGTTGCTGTTGTTGTTGTGGAACGCCTGGTTGAAGATCGAGTAGACCAGCGTGCTGGTCGCCCCGTTGGGCCCGCCGTCGGTCATCACCTGGGGCTGGCCCAGGCTCTGCAGCGCGGTCAGCGTGGTCGTGACGATCACGAAGAACACGCTGGGCGAGATCATCGGCAGCACGATGCCGGTGAAGTGGCGGACGCCCGACGCGCCGTCGATGCGGGCCGCCTCCAGCACCTGCTCGTCCAGGCCGGCCAGGCCGGCGGCCAGCACCAACAGGTTGAAGCCGGACACCATCCACACCGTCACACCGGCCACGGTGACCAGCGCCCAGCCCGAGTCGGTGGTCCAGCCCGGCGCGCTCACGCCGACCAGTTGCAGCAGCCAGTTCACCGGGGACATGGCCGGGTTGAGCATGAGCAGCCACACCACCGAGGCGGCCGAGGCGGAGTAGGCGAAGGGCAGCGTGAACAGGGTGCGGAAGATCCGCATGCCGGGCAGCCGCTGGCTCAGCGGCACGGCCAGGGCGAGTGGCAGCAGCACGCCGGCGACCACGACCATCAGGGTGAATCCGGCGGTGCGGGCCAGCACCGCGCCGAACTCGGGCGTGAACAGCTCCTGGAAGTGCTGCAGGCCCACGAACCGGGTGGGGTTGCCGAGGATGTCGCTGCCCATGGTGGCCAGGTAGACCGCCTGGAACAGCGGGAAGACCACGAAGGCGCCGAGCCCGACGACCGCGGGGGCCAGGAACAGCACGGTGAGCGCGAGCTCCCGCGGGTTCCAGCGGCGGTTGATGACTGACTGTGACACAGGTGCGGAGTCTGTGTCGGTCACTGGGCCAATCAGGGGACGGCCGGTGAATATGGGATTGCTGACGGTCGACGCGGCGCTGACGTCACGCTCGGTCGAGAGCTCGTCACTGGGCATCAGCGCAGGCTAGAGCCTGAAGCGTGACCCCGCTCACGCCGATCGCGTTCCGTTATGTCCATCACGCGGGATGGTTCTCCCACATGAATGGAAAGCCACGGTAGCGTGCCGAGCTGGACGGATCCCAGGAAAACGGGAGGAACGCCTGATGTTTCGCAAGGTGCTCGTCGCCAACCGCGGCGAGATCGCCATCCGCGCATTCCGCGCCGCCTACGAGCTGGGCGCCGGAACCGTGGCGGTGTTCCCCTACGAGGATCGTAACTCGCTGCACCGGCTCAAGGCCGATGAGGCCTACGAGATCGGCGAGCCCGGCCACCCGGTGCGGGCCTACCTCTCGGTGGACGAGATCGTCGAGGCGGCCCGCAAGGCCGGGGCGGACGCGATCTACCCCGGCTACGGCTTCCTGTCGGAGAACCCGGAGCTGTCGGCGGCCTGCGCGGCGGCCGGCATCACCTTCGTCGGCCCGCCGACCGAGGTGCTGGAGCTGACCGGCAACAAGGCCCGGGCCATCGCCGCGGCCAAGGCGGCGGGGCTGCCCACGCTGAAGTCCTCGGAGCCCTCCAGCGACGTGGACGCGCTGCTGGCGGCGGCCGACGAGGTCGGCTTCCCGATCTTCGTCAAGGCGGTGGCCGGCGGCGGCGGGCGCGGCATGCGCCGGGTGCTGGAGCCGGGCCAGCTGCGCGAGTCGATCGAGGCGGCGATGCGGGAGGCGGAGTCGGCCTTCGGCGACCCGACCGTGTTCCTCGAACAAGCCGTGGTGCAGCCCCGGCACATCGAGGTGCAGATCCTGGCCGACGGCGTCGGCAACGTGATCCACCTCTACGAACGCGACTGCTCGGTGCAGCGGCGGCACCAGAAGGTGATCGAGCTGGCCCCGGCGCCGAACCTGGACCCGCTGGTCCGGGACAAGATCTGCGCCGACGCGGTGGCCTTCGCCAAGCAGATCGGCTACCGCAACGCCGGCACCGTGGAGTTCCTGCTCGACCAGCGCGGCAACCACGTCTTCATCGAGATGAACCCGCGCATCCAGGTCGAGCACACGGTGACCGAGGAGGTCACCGACGTCGACCTGGTGCAGTCCCAGCTGCGTATCGCGTCCGGCGAGACGCTGGGCGACCTGGGCCTGAGCCAGAGCGCGATCTACCTGCGCGGCAACGCCCTGCAGTGCCGGATCACCACCGAGGACCCGGTGAACGGGTTCCGCCCGGACACCGGCGTGATCAGCGCCTACCGCTCGCCCGGCGGCTCGGGCATCCGGCTGGACGGCGGCGCGATCGGCGCCGGCAGCACGGTCGGCGCGCACTTCGACTCCATGCTGGTCAAGCTGACCTGCCGCGGCCGGTCGTTCGAGGCGGCGGTGGCCCGGGCCCGGCGCGCGGTCGCCGAGTTCCGCATCCGCGGCGTCTCCACGAACATCCCGTTCCTGCAGGCCGTGCTGGACGACCCGGACTTCCGGGCCGGCAAGGTCACCACGGCGTTCATCGAGGAGCGGCCGGAGCTGCTGACCGCCCGGCAGTCGGCCGACCGCGGCACGAAGCTGCTGACCTACCTCGCCGACGTCACGGTGAACAAGCCCAACGGCGCGCGGCCGGCGGTGATCGACCCGTGGAACAAGCTGCCCAAGCTGGATCTGTCCACCGAGCCGCCCGCCGGCTCGAAGCAGCGGCTGACCGAGCTGGGGCCGGAGGGCTTCGCGGCCTGGCTGCGCAACGAGCCGGGTGTGCTGGTCACCGACACCACCTTCCGCGACGCGCACCAGTCGCTGCTGGCCACCCGGGTCCGGACCAAGGACCTGGTGCAGGTCGCGCCGTACGTGGCGCGGATGAACCCGCAGCTGCTGTCGCTGGAGTGCTGGGGCGGCGCGACGTACGACGTGGCGCTGCGCTTCCTGGCCGAGGACCCGTGGGAGCGGCTGGCGGCGCTGCGCGAGGCGGTGCCGAACCTGTGTCTGCAGATGCTGCTGCGCGGTCGGAACACCGTGGGCTACACGCCGTATCCCGAGGCGGTCACGCGGGCGTTCGTGGAGGAGGCGACCGAGACCGGCATCGACATCTTCCGCATCTTCGACGCCCTCAACGACATCGAGCAGATGCGGCCGGCGATCGAGGCGGTGCGGGAGACCGGCAAGTCCGTCGCCGAGGTGTCGCTCTGCTATACCGCCGACCTGTCCGACCCGGGTGAGCAGCTCTACACCCTGGACTACTACCTGAAGCTGGCCGAGCAGATCGTCGGGGCCGGCGCGCACGTGCTGGCGATCAAGGACATGGCCGGCCTGCTGCGCCCGCCGGCGGCCGCGCGCCTGGTCACGGCGCTGCGCAAGGAGTTCGACCTGCCGGTGCACCTGCACACCCACGACACCGCGGGCGGGCAGCTGGCCACCTATCTGGCGGCCATCCAGGCCGGGGTGGACGCCATCGACGGCGCCACCGCCTCGGTCTCCGGCACCACCTCGCAGCCGTCGCTGTCGGCGATCGTGGCCGCCACCGACCACTCGGCCCGCACCACCGGGCTGGACCTGCAGGCAGTGGGCGACCTGGAGCCGTACTGGGAGGTCGTGCGCAAGGTGTACGCGCCGTTCGAGGCGGGCCTGCCGTCGCCGACCGGCCGCGTGTACCACCACGAGATCCCCGGCGGGCAGCTGTCCAACCTGCGCCAGCAGGCGATCGCGCTGGGGCTGGGCGACCGGTTCGAGGACATCGAGGCCACCTACGCGGCGGCCGACCGGATGCTGGGCCGCCTGGTCAAGGTCACGCCGTCCTCCAAGGTCGTCGGCGACCTGGCGCTGCACCTGGTCGGCGCCG
This sequence comes from Kutzneria sp. CA-103260, assembly GCF_018263855.1. Taxonomy (GTDB): domain Bacteria; phylum Actinomycetota; class Actinomycetes; order Mycobacteriales; family Pseudonocardiaceae; genus Kutzneria. The sequence goes on from NZ_CP073318.1 coordinate 10,269,260, forward strand.
GCGTGGACCCGGCCGAGTTCGAGGCCGACCCGGGCCGGTTCGACATCCCGGACTCGGTGATCGGCTTCCTGCACGGCGAGCTGGGCGACCCGCCCGGAGGCTGGCCCGAGCCGTTCCGCACCAAGGCGCTGTCCGGCCGGGCCGCCCCGAAGGGTGTGGCCGAGCTGTCCGAGGACGACGTCGAGGGCTTGGCCAACGACCGGCGGGCGACCCTGAACCGGCTGCTGTTCCCGGCGCCGACCAGGGAGTTCCTCCAACACCGCGACGCCTACGGCGACACCAGCGTGCTGCGCAGCAAGGACTGGCTGTACGGCCTGCGGCCGGGCGAGGAGTACTCGGTGGATCTCGGCCGCGGCGTGCGGCTGCTGATCACGCTGGAGGCCATCGGCGAGGCCGACGAGCGTGGCATGCGGACCGTCATGGCCGTCCTCAATGGACAGCTGCGGCCGATCCAGGTGCGGGACCGCTCGGTGGCCGCCGACGTGCCGGCCGCCGAGAAGGCCGACCGCGGCAACAGCAACCACGTCGCTGCGCCGTTCGCGGGAGTGGTCACGATGGCGGTCGCCGAGGGTGACAGCGTCTCGGCCGGGCAGACGGTGGCCACGATCGAGGCGATGAAGATGGAGGCGGCGATCACCGCGCCGAAGGCGGGCACGGTGGGGCGCCTGGCCATCTCCCCGCAGCAGCAGGTGGAAGGCGGCGATCTGCTGATCGTCCTGTCCTGACATCCGGGTGCCCCCGAGCCGTTCGCGGCCGGGGGCACTCGTCTGTCCACTGTGGACGATTTTCTTCACTGCGCCGTGATGCGTCAGCCGGTAGAGTGAACCGATGTTCCCCGTGTTGCCGGCTAGCAACGCGATCCCGGTCGCTGGTTAGGTGTGATTCGTGCTGGAGTTACAGGCCGTGGCCCAGCGACAGGGCGCGGTTGTCCCGAAGTCCCCGTGGTTGCCGACCGGCTGCCAGGCGCTCGCCGACCTGGCCGGCCGGGTGCTCGGTCTGGACGTGCGAAGAGTTCCCGTGCGCGCCGGCACGTCCACGCTGGTCGGCGGCATCCACAATCGCGAAGTGCTGTTGGCAAACCGGGGCTTTCAGGCGCAGTCGCTGCGACATGCCAGTGGTCCGGTGCTGACCATCGGCGGCGACTGCGGCGTGGAGACCGTGCCGCTCGGCTTTGCCCGCAAGCGTTTCGGGCCGGCGCTGGGGGTGTTGTGGTTCGACGCGCACGGTGATCTCAACACGCCGGCGACCTCGCCGTCGGGCGCGTACCACGGCATGGCCTTACGCCACGCCTTCGGCGAGGGCGACCGCGACTTCGTGCTCGACACCCCGGTGGTGTCCCGCCGCGTGGTGCTGGCCGGCGCCCGCACCCTCGACCCGGGCGAGCAGGCCATGGTCGACCGCGGGCTGGTCCGGCACGTGCCGATCGAGCGCGGCTACGACACCTCGTGGGTGCTCGACGCGGTGATCGCCTCCCGGGCCCCGCAGTTCTATCTGCACATCGACCTCGACGTGCTGGACCCCAGCGAGTTCGCCGACGTGACCTGCCCGGTGCCGGGCGGGCTGCTGATCAGCGAGCTGGTGGACGCGATCCGGGCGGTGGCGGCGATCCGGCCGATCATCGGGGCCGGGATCACCGAGTGCGCCACCGACGACCCGGACCGGCTGGCCGTGCTGGCGCCGATCCTGCGGGCGGTCGGGGCGGCGCTGCACGCCCACTCGACGACCCTGCCCGCCCAACCGGCGTCCTCGCTGCCCTATCCGGTACGCCAGTAACCCCAGGTCACCTATTGTCCCGCGGGTGACATCCCCGAGATTCGACGTCGCCGCGGCCGCCTGGGTCGTGGCCGACACCGCCGGCGCCGAATCGCGTTCTGGGCGCTGGTGGTGATCATGGTCGCGCCGCTCGCGCTGCTCTGGTTCCGGGGAGTCCGTCGGTAGATGAAGCATTTTCATCTATTGTCTCGCTGGTGATCACGCCCTCGGCCCGCCGGTTCGACCAGGCGGCGGCCTTCCCGGAACTGGTCGAGCTGCGCGAATCGGTGCGCGCGGCCGACTGGACGGCGATCGAGCTGTTCTTCGCCGGCCTGTCCGACCCGGACATGACCGCCTACGCGGTCAAAGTCGTCGCCGACGTGGTCGGCGCGGAGGAGTTCCTCGAGCAGCTGCCGCCCTCGCCGCTGGCCCGGCGGCTGCTCGGGGCCCGCTACATCTCGAAGGCCTGGGAGATCCGCTCGGCCAAGCGGGCCCAGTACGTCAGCCACGACCAGTTCGCGGGCATGCGCGAGCAGCTGTGCAAGGCGGAGCCGATCCTGTTGGGGCTGACCGCCGAGGACCCGAGCGACGTCGTGGCCTGGTCGTTCCGGCTCCGGAGCGCGCGTGGACTGGAAGTAGGGCAGAGCGAGGCCCGTCGCCGCTATGACCGGCTGGCGCGGTTCGCCCCGCACAGTTTCGCCGCGCAGAGCCAGCTGGTGCAGCAGCTGTGCCCGAAGTGGAGTGGTTCCTGGGCGGCGCTGCACACCTTCACCAGGCAGTGCATGGACAACGCGCCGGCGGGCTCGCTCAGCCCGGCGGTCGTCGGCGAGGCGCACCTGGAGCACTACTGGGAGCTCGACGGCGAGGAGCAGACCGCCTACCTGAGACGTTCGGCGGTGCAACAGGAGATCATCGCCGCGGCCGAGAAGTCGGTGCTGCACCCGGACTTCTTCGGCGGCTACCACTGGCCGCAGGCCTACGGGGTCTTCGCCGCCCTGTTCGGCAAGATCGGCGACCGGGAGCGGGCCGCGGCGTGCTTCCGGCCGCTCGGCGACGAAGTGGCCAGCGAGTACCCGTGGCAGCAGCTGTACGCGGATCCGGCCGCGGGCTTCACCTTCCTGCGCGACAAGGCCTTCGGCGGTGCGAAGTGATCAAGGAGACCGAGGTCTGCGGCATCCGGACCCTGATCGCCCCGAGCGACGGCCCGCTGACCGCCGGGCTGGTGTTCCGGGTCGGCTGCGCGGACGAGCCGCTGTCCCGACGGGGCATCACGCACCTGGTCGAGCACCTGGCGCTGCACCGGCACGGCCTGATCGAGCACGACGCCAACGCGGCCACCGGCCTGACCACCACGCACTTCTTCACCAGCGGCAGCGACCAGGCCGTGGTGGGCTACCTGACCAGCGTCTGCGACTCGCTGCGGGACCTGCCGCTGGACCGGATGGCCACCGAGAAGACGATCCTGCGCACCGAGCAGGCCAGCCGCCCGCACGATCCGCTGCTGGTCTGGCGCTACGGCGCGGTCGGCTTCGGCGCGGCCGGTTACCCGGAGTGGGGCCTGGAGGCGATCGCTGAGGACGACGTGCGGAACTGGGCGGCGACCCGGTTCACCCGGGACAACGCGGTGCTGTGGATCGCCGGGGACGCGCCGGCCGGCCTGGAGCTGACGCTGCCCTCCGGTATCCAGCACCCGCTGCCGCCGCTGACCTCGGCGCTGGCGACCACGCCGGCGTACTTCGCCGAGGGCGGCGGCAAGATCACCTTCAGCGCCGTGGTGGAACGCTCCGCGCGGGCTTCCCTGTTCGCGCTGGTGTTGGAGCGGGCCCTGTACCGGGCGCTGCGCACCGAGGACGGCAACTCCTACGCGGTCGCTACGTCGTACGCGCCGAGGGACGCCGACGCCGCCACCATCACCGGGCTGGCCGACGCGCTGCCGGAGAAGCAGGACGCGGTGCTGGGCGGGCTGATCGACGTGCTGGCCGCGTTCCGCTACGGCCGCATCGACGCCGACGAGCTGGAAGTGGTGCGGGACAAGGCGACCAGCGCCATCGACCGGCCCGGAGCGATCCGGGCGATGCTGTTCACCGAGGCGGTGGACCTGCTGTACGGGCGAACCCGGACCTCGCTCCGGGACTTCCGCGGCGAACTGGCCGCGGTCACCGTCGACGACCTGCGCGAGGTGGCCGAGCAGACCCTGGACAGCCTGCTGTTGCAGGTCCCCCGGGACAGTCGGGCCGACTGGGCCGGCTTCGCCGAGGCCCCGATGTGGTCGGACGCGGCGACCACCGGCGGCGACTTCCCGTCCCTGCAGAACAAGGACCTCACCCTGGTCCTCGGGCAGGAGGGCGTGAGCATGGTGTCCCCGTACGGGGCGCTGACCGTGCTCTACGTGGACTGCGTGTTGATGCAGTGCTGGCCGGACGGTGCGCGGCGGCTGATCGGCGCGGACGGCGTCAGCGTCAGCATCGAGCCGAACCTGCACGACGTGGCGGCGGAGACCATCGCCGGCATCGACGAGCGGATAGGCCCGGAGCGCATGGTCTGGCAGCCGGCCCGGCCGGCGGACCGGATCCCGCAGCGCCCGGCGCCGCCCGCGCCCACGCCGATCCCGGCGGCGCCGGTGGCGGCCAAGGCGGCGGGCCGGGCGATGGGGATCCTCGTGTTCGGCGGCCTGGTTCTGGTGTTCCTGCTGGTGGTGTCGGTCGGCCTCACCGTGGCGGCGGCCGCCGGCTCCAGTGGCGAGGACCCGGCCTCGGCGTGGCGGCACGTGGTGATCACCTGGTGGCTCACCATCGCCCTGGGCGTCGGCCTCGCCCGCATCGCCAGCAAGCTCGGCCTCTTCCGCCGCAACCACCGCTGAACCCCCGCGAGTCACGCTCTCCGTCACACCGAATTGCGGGTTCCGGCAGGATGGTGCCGTGACCAGGATCGTGGCCGGCGCGGCCGGAGGACGTCGGCTGGAGGTGCCGCCCAGCGGCACCCGGCCGACCTCCGACCGTGTGCGGGAGGCACTGTTCAGCGCGCTGGAGGCGGCCGTCGGCCTGGACGGCGCGCTGGTGCTCGACCTGTACGCCGGTTCCGGCGCGCTGGGGCTGGAGGCGCTGTCGCGGGGTGCGGCGAAGGCGACGTTCGTGGAGTCCGACCGCCGGGCCGCCGACATCCTCCGCCGCAACACCAAGGCGCTGGGTCTGCTCGGCGCCGACGTGCGGCACGGCACCGTGCAGTCGGTGCTGGCCACCACGCCGGCCGACCGCTACGACCTGGTGTTCGTCGACCCGCCGTACGCGCTGGGGGAGCCGGAGCTCGCCGACGTGCTGACGGCCGTGCTGGCCTGGGCCGCGCGGGAGGCGACGCTGGTGGTGGAGCGGTCCACCCGCGGCGAGGATCCGCGCTGGCCGGACGGTGTGGAGCCGACGCGGAGCAAGAAGTACGGGGAGACCACGCTGCACTGGGCTGTCGTCACTGCTGGGCCGTGATCGCTGCCACGCGGTGAGCCGGCGGCATCCCTGTTACGGTCCGCCCATGAGGCGTGCGGTTTCCTCCGGCACCTACGACCCGGTGCACAACGGCCACCTGGACATCGTCAGCCGGGCCGCCGACGTCTTCGACGAGCTGGTCGTCCTGGTGGCGGTCAACAAGAACAAGAAGACCCTGTTCACCGTCGAGGAACGGGTCGACATGATCCGCGAGGTCACCGGGCACCTGCCCAACGTGCGGGTGGACTCCTGGCAGGGGCTGCTCGTGGACTACTGCCGGGCCAACGACATCAAGGCGATCGTGAAGGGCCTGCGCGCGGTCAGCGACTTCGACTACGAGCTCCAGATGGCCCAGATGAACCACCAGCTGACCGGGGTGGAGACCCTGTTCATGCCGACCAACCCGGTCCACAGCTTCATGTCCAGCTCGCTGATCAAGGAGGTGGCCACGTACAAGGGGGACGTGGCCCATCTGCTGCCCGACCTGGTGCACGACCGGTTGATGAAGCGGTTGGCCGAGCGGGCCTGAGCACGGCCTCGCGGCCTTCGCGTCCGGTCCGGCCCCAACTGTCAACCGTGGGTTCAGGTTGGCTCCTATTGGTGATCACCTGATCGCGTTACGTTGCCGGTATGAGCTACCTCACGTCACGGGCCGTGAAGGCCCTGCTGGCCCTCGCCCTCGCCGTGGTCGGCGTCCTCGGCCTGGCCACGGTCAGCGTCGCCGCGCCGGTCGCCCACCCAGCGGCCGCGCAGGTCGCCTGCGGCAACACCAGCAGCTACAAGAAGGTCAACCTGTCCAGCCTGCCGGCGCAGGCCACGACCACGGTCAAGCTGATCAAGCAGGGCGGGCCGTTCCCGTACCCGAAGAACGACGGTGTGGTCTTCCGCAACGACGAGCACATCCTGCCGCTGTGCTCCTCGGGTTACTACCACGAGTACACGGTGCCCACGCCGGGCGCGTCCACCCGCGGCGCCCGCCGGATGATCACGGGCTCGGCCGGCGAGTACTTCTACACCGGCGACCACTACGCCTCGTTCTCGCTGGTCAACATCAGTAAGTGAGCCGTCCCCGGCGCCCGGCCGATCGGGTCGGGCGTCGGACACGCCAGCGAATCTCCCCGCCTAGGGCGGGTCGAGCGGGCAGACTGGAGACTGCCAGCCGTATAGCCCAAGAGGAGTGCGACGTGTACCGGGTGTTCGAGGCCCTCGACGAACTCGTCACGATTGTCGAGGAAGCGCGCGGCGTGCCGATGACCTCCGGCTGCGTCGTGCCCCGTGGCGACCTACTCGAACTGCTCGACGACATCCGGGACGCGATTCCGCGCGAGCTGGACGACGCCCAGGACGTGCTCGACCACCGCGACAGCATGATCTCCAAGGCCCAGCACGAGAGCGAGACCGGCGTCGGCAAGGCCCGCGAGGAGGCCGAGCGGATGGTGGCCGAGGCTCGTGCTGAGGCCGAGCGCCTGGTCGCCGACGCCCGCGCCCACGCCGAGCGGATGGTGGCCGAGGCCGAGAACGAGGCCGAGCGGGTCGCCGCCGCCGGCCGGCACGAGTTCGAGGACCTGACCGGCCGGGCCCGAGCCGAGGCCGACCGCATGGTCCAGGCCGGCCGCGCCTCCTACGAGCGGGCCGTCGAGGACGGCCGCAACGAGCAGCACCGGATGGTCCAGCAGACCGAGGTCGTGCAGGCCGCCCACGCCGAGTCCGCGCGTGTGCTGGACGCCGCCAGCGGCGAGGCCAACCGGCTGCGCGGCGAGTGCGACGCCTACGTCGACGCCAAGCTGGCCGACTTCGAGGATCTGCTGGCCCACACCCTGCGCACGGTGGGCAAGGGCCGGGCCAGCCTGCGGGCCCCGATGTCCAGCAGCGCCGCCTCGGCGGCCCCGTTCGACTACGCCAGGGATTGATTTACCCCCTCTCACCTGCTGATTTTCCTTCCGGCCACCTTCTTGAGTACGCTTGACCGGCTGGAAACGGTAAGTCACCCCACCAGCGACACAACCACCATGCCTAAGCAACGATCACACGCGCGCCCTCAGCAGCAGACCGCTGGACCCTGGGTCATCGACACCAGGGACATCGGTCGCCGACCCGGCTCCAGCCGCAGCTACCACCGAGTGGCTCCGGCGCCGGAGGGTTTCGGCTTTCCCGAGGTCATCGGGGTCGAGGTGGGCAGCGATGTCGTGCTGGACCTGCTGGTCGAGTCGGTAGTGGAGGGCGTCCTCGCCACCGGGACCGCGACCGCGGCGACCGTCGGTGAGTGCTCGCGGTGTCTTGACCCGCTTTCCGGCACGGTCGAGGTCCGCTTCACCGAGCTGTTCGCCTATCCGGACAGCGCGACCGAGGCGACCACGGACGAGGACGAGGTGTCACGCCTCGTCGACGATCTGATCGACCTGGAACCCGTGGTGCGCGACGCGGTGGTGCTCGCGCTGCCGCAGGTTCCGCTGTGCTCGCCGGACTGTCGTGGACTGTGCGCCGAGTGCGGCGTCAAGTGGGCCGAACTGGGCCCCGACCACGCACATGAGACGATTGATCCTCGCTGGGCTGCTCTCAAGGAGAAGTTCGGCGGGACCGAGGAGGAGAGCTAGTCGTGGCCGTCCCGAAGCGGAAGATGTCCCGCTCCAACACCCGTTCGCGCCGTTCGCAGTGGAAGGCCGTGGCCCCCACCCTGGTGGCGTGCTCCAACCGCGCCTGCCGTCAGCCGAAGCTGCCGCACATCGCGTGCCCGGCCTGCGGTCAGTACGACGGCCGCCAGGTCGTCCAGCCGGCCTCCTGACCGCCGCCTCCCGGCGAGAAGTGAAGAGCGCAGTGGGAGGTAAGGGATCACGGGGTCCGGCACCGGATCGGGCCCCGCTGCTTGAGGCGCTCGGTGTCCAGTTGGACGCCGAGCTTCTCGTGTTGGCCCTCACTCACAGGTCCTACGCGTACGAGAACGGCGGCCTGCCGCCGAACGAGCGTCTCGAATTCCTCGGCGACGCCGTCCTCGGACTCGTGGTGACGGACCACCTCTACCGCAGGCACCCGGATCTGCCCGAGGGGCAGCTGGCGAAACTGCGGGCGAGCGTGGTGAACATGATGGCGCTGGCCGGCGTCGCCCGTGACCTCGGCCCCGGCGGCCTCGGCGCGCACCTGCTGTTGGGGCGCGGCGAGGAGTTGACCGGCGGTCGGGACAAGGCCAGCATCCTGGCCGACGGGCTCGAGGCGATGATCGGCGCCGTCTACCTGGCCCATGGCATCGACGTGGCCCGCGGCCTGGTGCACCGGCTGTTCGACCCGCTGCTGGCCGCCGCCCCGCTCAAGGGCGCCGGCCTGGACTGGAAGACCAGCCTGCAGGAGCTGACCGCCGCGCAGGGACTCGGCGTGCCCGAGTACCGGGTCGACGACGAGGGCCCGGACCACCGCAAGGAGTTCACCGCCACGGTGTACGTCGGCGGGCGGGGCCTGGGCAGCGGCGGTGGCCGCACCAAGAAGGAAGCCGAGCAGAAGGCGGCCGAGGCCGCGTACACGACGCTCAAGTCGGAGATCCCGCCGCCGGCCGCCGCCGAAGGCTGACCAGGGTTCTCCACCCACCACTGTCCAGTGGTGCTCGGAAGGGGGCATTCCTAGCGTTCAACGCCAGGAATGCCCCCTTCCGAGCATGTGTTGTCCATGCCGGAGAGGGGTGGGCCGATGCCTGAGCTGCCCGAGGTCGAGGTTGTCCGCCGGGGACTGGACTCGCACGTCACCGGCCGGCGGATCACCGCCGTCGAGGTGCTGCACCCGCGGGCGACCCGCCGGCACGAGCTCGGCCCGGTCGACTTCGCCGACCGGCTGGCCGGGCGGGACGTGGTCGCGGCCCGCCGGCGTGGCAAGTACCTGTGGCTGGAGCTGGACGGGGCCGAGGCGATCCTGGCCCATCTCGGCATGAGCGGCCAGATGCTGGTGCAGCCCGAGGGCATCGCCGACGAGAAGCACCTGCGGGTCCGGCTGCGCTTCGCCGACGGCGGGCCGGAGCTGCGCTTCGTCGACCAGCGCACGTTCGGCGGCCTGGCCATGGCCGACCTGGTCGAGGTGGACGGCGCCGCGCTGCCGGTCCCGGTCGCGCACATCGCCCGCGACCCGATGGACCCGGCGTTCGACCCGGACGCCGCGGTGACCGCGCTGCGGCGCAAGCGAACCGGCGTGAAGCGAGCCCTGCTCGACCAGACCCTGGTGTCCGGGGTGGGCAACATCTACGCCGACGAGTCCCTGTGGCGCGCCAAGTTGCACTGGGCCCGGCCCACCGAGAAGCTGACCAGGGCTCAGGCCGGCGAGCTGCTGTCGCACGCCGCCGACGTGATGACCGAGGCGCTGGCCGCCGGCGGCACCTCCTTCGACGCCTTGTACGTCAACGTGAACGGCCAGTCCGGCTACTTCGACCGCGCGCTCGCGGTCTACGGCCAGGAGGGCGAGCCCTGCCGCCGCTGCGGCAGCGTCATCCGCCGCGACCCCTTCATGAACCGTTCCTCCTACTCCTGCCCCAGGTGCCAGCCCATGCCGAGGAACCCCCACATCTGATGCTGGGGGTGTCCCCTAGGGGGATCCCCGGGTTGCGCAGTAGTGCACATTGCGGAATAGTGTGGCCAGCGCATCACCGGGAGGTTCGGTTTTGGACACCAGCCAGCTGCTCAAGGGCGTCCTGGACCTCGCGGTCCTGGCCGTGCTCCGGGAGGAGGACGGCTACGGCTACGACGTGTTGAGACGGCTGCGGCAGAGCGGGCTGGACGAGGTGGCCGACGCCTCCGTGTACGGCACGCTGCGCCGGCTCTACCAGGCCGACCTGCTCACCTCCTACGTCGTGCCGAGCGAGGAGGGACCGCACCGCAAGTACTACCGCGTCAGCGAGTCGGGACGCGTTCGACTGGAGGAGTCGTGCAGGACGTGGCGGACGTTCGCGAAGACGATGGATCAACTACTGAGCGCTTCCTGACCAGGATGCGGGCCGCCCTGTCCGACCTGCCCCCGGCCGAGGTGGACGAGCTGCTGGAGGACACCGAGGAGCACGTCCGGGAGCTGGCCCGGGAGCACGGCGATGACCAGTTGGAGCTGCGGCTGGGCACGCCCGAGGCCTATGCCGCGGAGCTGCGCTCGGCGGCCGGCTACCCGCCGCCGCCCGAGCCGGAGCAGCCGACCCAGCAGATCAAGCAGCCCCGCGGCGACGGCGTCGAGGTGCTGGCGCTGGCCGGCCTGATCGTCGCCACGGCCAGCGCGCTGCTGCTCGGCGCCTCGATGCGCAGTGGCCACACGACGCCGTTCTTCCTGCTGACCGGCCTGGTCGGCCTGGCGATCTCGCTGCCGATGCTGACCCGGGGCCGGGCCGGCGTGGACGCGGTCGCGCAACTGCCGACGGTCAAGGCCCTCACGCCGTACCTGACGCCGGACGAGTCGACGATGCTGGGAAAGGTCCTGGCCTACGTCTACAGCCTGCAGCCGGCCTGGTGGCTGATCCGGGTGCTGCCGGTGGTGGCGGTCGCCCGCGGCGGCATTGTCGGACTGGTCATCCTGGGCGTGCCGGCGGCGATCATCTCGATCATGGTCGGCCACTACAGCCGGACCGACCGCCGGGCGCTGTGGCTGGTGGTGCCGGCCAACGCGCTGGTCGCCTCGGCGGCGCTCTACTACTTCGTCGGGTTCTGAGGGGCGAACCGCGACACGCTCTGGTCGGCGGAGCGCAGGCCGGACAGGCGGTCCAGCAGCGGCTGGACCGCCAGCACCTGGGCCGCCTCCTCGGGGGTCAGCTCGCCGAGGCGCTGGGCGATGACCTCGGCCTCGCCGTGGGCGAGCGAGATGATGGTGTCCCGGCCCAGGTCGGTCAGCGTCACCTGGATCGCCCGCCCGTCGGACGGATCGGGCTCGCGGGCCACCAGGCCCATCTGCTCCAGGGTGCTGACCATGGTGGTGGCGGTCGGCTGCGAGCACGGCACCTGCACGGCCAGCTCGCCGACCCGCATCGGACCGTTCTGCAACAGCTGGGACAGTACGATCAGCTGGGTCGGGTAGAGCCCGGTCGGCGCCGCCTGCCTGATGGTGCGCATCAGCCGGTGCAGGGAGATCAGCAGCTGGAGCGACTGTTGCCGGCTCACCTGGTGGTCGATGGTCACGGCAGTCCTCCAGGAACCGGTCATGTCGGACCGCCAGGATATCCCCGCCGCCGTGAGACGCCGTCGCAGCGCGCTGGGGAGGAGATGGCCCACCCAGCGCTCGGCGAGTGGACCATCCGTCACCCCTCCCGTTGACCAGCCTGCCCGGTCGGGCCGAGCAGCGGCATCCGCGCGATGGCGTAGGCGATGGCGTAGCCGGCCGACGAACTAGGGTTGGCCCATGGCGGGAGGATCGCTACCAACCGAGATCAGCTCGTTTGTCGGGCGGCGTGACGATCTCGCCGCGATGCGCCGCCTGCTGTCCTCAGCCCACCTGGTGACGGTGACCGGCGTCGGCGGCGTCGGCAAGACCCGAGTCAGCCTCCGGCTGGCCCACGAACTGCGGCGGTCGTTCAAGGACGGCGCGTGGTGGGTGGATCTGGCCACGCTGCACCGCGACGCCGACGCGCGGCTGGTGATCGGGACCATCGCCAAGGGCCTGGGTGTGCACGACCACTCCACCCGCACCGGCATCGACTTCCTGCTGGACCACGTCCGCGACCGGCGGGTGCTGCTGGTGCTGGACAACTGCGAGCACCTGGTCGACGTGGCCGGCCCGATCGTGCGGGCGATGCTGGCCGCCGCGGCCGGGCTGCGGGTGGTGGCCACCAGCCGGCAGCCGCTGGGTCTGGCCGGCGAACACGTCGTCGAGCTGCGGCCGCTGGGTGGCGAGGCCGTCACGCTGCTGATCGACCGAGCGCGGGCGGCGATGCCGGGCTTCGAGCCGACGGCGGGCGACCGGGACACGGCGATGCGGTTGTGCCAGCGGCTCGAAGGGCTGCCCCTGGCCATCGAGCTGGCCGCGGCTCAGCTGAGGTCCATCGGGCTGACCACCTTGCTGGAACGGCTCGACGACCGGTTCCGGCTGCTCACCGGCCTGGCGGCCGCGCTGGACTGGAGCCACCAGCTGTGCACCGGGCACCAGCGGCTGCTGTGGGCGCGGCTGTCGGTGTTCGCCGGGGATCTCGACCTGGCCGCCGCCGAGCAGGTGTGCGCCGACGAGCAGTTGCCGCTGGGGGAGGTGCTGCCCGCACTGGCCGGCCTGGCCGAGCGGTCGCTGCTGACCAGCGAGCACCGTGACGGCCGGGTCCGGTACCGGATGTTGGAGACCATCCGCGAGTACGGCCTGCGGCGGCTGGCCGAGCTGGACGATCCGGAGGCGATACGTCGTCGGCACCGCGACTACTTCCAGCGGCTGGCCCGCGACGCCGCCACCCACTGGTTCAGTCCGGACGAGCTGCGCTGGCTGGAGCGGATCCGCGCGGAGTTGCCCAACACGCTGGCCTCGATGGACTGGAGCCTGCGCACTCCCGGTCAGTCGGCCGCCGCGCTGGACATGGCGGTCTCGCTGTTGCGCTCGCACGCCTGGTACGTGGTCGGCGGCCTGGCCGAGGGCATGCGGTGGGTGCGGGTGGCGATGGCCGCAGGCGAGCCGCAGCCGACGCCGCTGCGGGCGATGGGCGCTGCCTGGCTGACGATGATCGCAGTGTTCCTGGGCGACCGCGCCCCCGTGCCGGAGCTGATCCACGACACCGGCGACGACCTGGCCGACGCGACCACGTTGCTGGCCAGGGGAATTCGGGCCTGGGTGGTGGACGTCGACCGCGCGACGATGGTCGCGGACCTGACCCGGGCGCGGGCCCTGTTCGAGCGGGTCGGGTCCCGCGGCGAGGCGTTCAGCGCCGACGCGTGGCTGGCGTTCGACCTCAGCTCGCCCGAGGCCATCGGCGCGGAGCTGGTGGCCCGGGCTGAGCGGGCGGGGGCCGAGCACACGCTGGCCAGCGCCCTGTGGGCCGCCGGGTCGCTGCACCTGGCCACCGATCCGGAGCGGGCGATCACGATGGTCGAGGACGCGGTGCGGCGGTTCCAGCAGATCGACGACATGTGGGGCCTCGGCTGGACGGTGGAGACACTGGCCTGGGCCTACACCGCGGCCGGCCACCACAGCCGGGGCGCGGTGCTGATGGGGGCGAGTGGCCGGCTGTGGGCGGAGATGGGCCTGCGGTTCTACTCGCCGGGGCCGCTGACCCTGGGGCATGAGCAGGCCATGGCCACGCTGCGGACGGCGCTGGGCGAGCGGGCGTTCGAGGCGGCCCTGGCCGAGGGGGCCGAGCTCGGTTTCCGACGGGTGGTGCCGGCCAAGGGCCTGCCGATGCGCTCGGTGACGCCCGCGTCCGAGCTGACCGCCCGCGAGCGGGAGGTGGCCGAGTTGGTCGCGGCGGGGCTGACGAATCCTCAGATCGCCGCGAAGTTGTTCCTAGGCACCCGAACCGTGCAGACGCACCTGCGCAGCATCATGAACAAACTGGGCGTCAACAACCGAACCCAGGTCGCCGCGCACGTCACCCGATCCGAACGCTGACCGTTCGGATACGGACACCGTCCGTGACCATCTTGACATCCATAACGACCCGATCACGGCGCTGACCCGGGCTTTAGCCGAGGAATCCTCGGCCGAAGCGGTCACGCTCCGCGTATTCATCGCCCGATCGGGTGGAGACCTGGCTCACCGGCCGCGTCAATTTCGCGTCAATGCCGCGTATGCGGCCGTCAAGACACCATCAGGCGACATCGCGCGAGGTGGGCGTGGATGCAGGCTTCTCGCGATCGCGGTTGCCACGGGGGTGACCGCAGAGGTGAGGGGAGCGGCGCGTCATGGCCGACCTGGCCTACGCCGTGCTGGTCATCGGCGTCTTCGGAGTGCTCGCGCTCATGTTGCGTGGATTGGAGCGGCTGTGATGGACGGGGCCGGTCTGGTGGCGAACGTCCTCGGCGGCGTGCTCGCCCTGCTGTTGCTTGTCTACCTGTTCGTCGCTCTGATCAAGCCGGAGAAGTTCTGACATGAACGACACTGTTGCCGGCCTGCTTCAGGTCGCGCTGCTGATAGCCGCGCTCGCGGCGGTCTACAAGCCGTTGGGCGACTACATGGCTCGCGCCTACCTGAGCGCGAAGCACTGGCGGGTGGAACGCGCGCTGTACAAGGTGGTGCGCGTCGACGCGGAGTCCGACCAGCGCTGGACCACCTACGCCTACGGCGTGATCGGCTTCTCCTTCGTCTCGGTCGTGGTGCTGTACCTGTTGCAGCGCCTGCAGACCATCCTGCCGCTGGGGCTGGGCCGGCCGGAGATCAACCCGGCCACCGCCTTCAACACCGCGATCAGCTTCGTCACCAACACCAACTGGCAGTCCTACGTGCCGGAGCAGGCCTACGGCCACCTGGTGCAGATGGCCGGCCTGACCGTGCAGAACTTCGCGTCGGCGGCGATCGGCATCTGCGTCGCGGTCGCGCTGATCCGCGGCTTCATGCGGGCCGGCACCGACCGGATCGGCAACCTGTGGGTGGACCTGACCCGCACGGTGATCCGGATCCTGCTGCCGCTCTCGTTCGTGTTCGCGATCGTCCTGATCGGACTGGGCGTGGTGGACAGCCTGTCCGGCGGCATCACGGTCACCACGCTCGACGGCGCGCAGCACACCATCGCGCTGGCCCCGACGGCCAGCCAGGAGGCCATCAAGGAGCTGGGCACCAACGGCGGCGGCATCTTCAACGCCAACTCGGCCCACCCGTTCGAGAACCCCAATGCCTGGACCAACCTCATCGAGATCTTCCTGCTGCTGGTGATCCCGGTCAGCCTCACCCGCACCTTCGGCGTGATGGTGGCGGACAAGAAGCAGGGCTACACCATCCTGTCGGTGATGGCGCTGCTGTGGGGCGGCATGCTCGCGGTGATCTGGTGGGCCGAGGCGCACCCGAACGGCCCGGCGGCTCTGTTGGCCGGCAGTGGCATGGAGGGCAAGGAAACCCGGTTCGGCATCCCCGCCTCGGCCCTGTTCGCCGACTCGACGACCGGCACCTCGACCGGCGCGGTCAACGCGGCCCACGACAGCCTCTCCGGACTCGGCGGCGGCGGCGCGATGCTGAACATGCTGTTCAGCGAGATCTCGCCGGGCGGCACCGGCACGGGTATCTACAGCATTCTGGTGTTCGCCATCGTCGCGGTGTTCCTCGCCGGGCTGATGGTCGGCCGCACGCCCGAGTACCTGGGCAAGAAGCTGGGCCGCAAGGAAGTCACCATGGCGTCCATCGCCATGCTGGCCATGCCGACCCTGGTGCTGGTGCTCGCCGGCATCGCCGTGGTGCTGCCCAGCACCGGCGCCGCACTCACCAACCCCGGCGCGCACGGCCTGTCCGAGGTGCTCTACGCCTACGCCTCGGCGTCCAACAACAACGGCAGCGCCTTCGGCGGTCTCACCGTGACCAACGACTGGTTCGAGTCCACGCTGGGCGTGGCCATGGCGTTCGGCCGGTTCATCCCGATCCTGGCCGTGCTCTGCCTCGCCGGCGGCCTGGCCGCCCAGAAGAAGATCCCGCCGTCGGCCGGCACCCTGCCCACCAGCGGACCGCTGTTCGCGTCCATGGTGGCCGGCACCGTACTCCTCGTCGCCGCGCTGACCTTCGTGCCCGCGCTCGCGCTCGGTCCCATCGCGGAGGCCATGTCATGAGCATCACCACCGACAAGTCGCAGCGTTCCGTGGAGGAGGTGGACCGCCACCACGCGGAGAACGCTGGGCGCAAGCTCCAGGCCGGCGCCTTCAACCCGCGCCAGCTGGTCAGTTCGCTGCCCGACGCGCTGCGCAAACTCAACCCGCGCCACCAGATGAAGAACCCGGTCATGTTCGTGGTCTGGGTCGGGTCGGCGCTGTCCACGGTGTTCGCCGTCACCAACCCGACGGTGTTCTCCATCGTGGCCACGCTGTGGCTGTGGTTCACCGTGCTGTTCGCCAACCTGGCTGAGGCGGTCGCCGAGGGCCGAGGCAAGGCGCAGGCGGAGTCGTTGCGCCGCACAAAGAAGGAGTCGGTCGCACGGCGTCTGCGTGAGGACGGCTCCGAGGAGCGGGTGCCCGGCACCGAGCTGACCATCGGCGACCTGGTGGTCGTCGAGGCCGGCGAGGTCATCCCGGGCGACGGCGACGTGATCGAGGGCATCGCGACCGTCGACGAGTCGGCCATCACCGGTGAGTCGGCCCCGGTGATCCGGGAGTCCGGCGGCGACCGCTCGGCGGTCACCGGCGGCACCACGGTGCTGTCCGACCGGATCGTCGTGAAGATCACGACCAGGCCGGGCGAGTCCTTCGTGGACCGGATGATCGCGTTGGTGGAAGGCGCCTCTCGGCAGAAGACGCCGAACGAGATCGCACTGACCATCCTGCTCGCGGTGCTGACGATCATCTTCCTGCTCGCGGTGGTCGCGTTGCAGCCGATGGCCATCTACTCCGGCAGCCCGCAGTCGGTGATCGTGCTGACCGCGTTGTTGGTCTGCCTGATCCCGACGACGATCGGCGCGCTGCTGTCGGCGATCGGCATCGCCGGCATGGACCGGTTGGTGCAGCGCAACGTGCTGGCCATGTCCGGCCGCGCGGTCGAGGCCGCCGGCGACGTGGACACGCTGCTGCTGGACAAGACCGGCACCATCACCTTCGGCAACCGGCGGGCCACCGAGCTGATCCCGGTCGGATCGTCCACAAAGGACGACCTGGCCGCCGCGGCCCGGCTGTCCAGCCTGGCCGACGGCACGCCCGAGGGCCGCAGCATCGTCGAGCTGTGCGCGGGCGAGTTCGGCCTCGCGGCCGAGCCCAACACGGCGGAGAAGTCGGCCGAGTTCGTGCCGTTCACCGCGCAGACCCGGATGTCCGGCATCGACATCGACGGCCGGCAGGTGCGCAAGGGCGCGGCCAGCTCGGTGCGGGCCTGGGTGCTGGAGCACAACGGCCAGGTGCCCGAGCAGGTGCACGAGGTCGTCGACCAGATCAGCCAGGACGGCGGCACGCCGCTGGTCTGCGCTGAACTGTCTGGCGGCGTGGCCGTCGTGCGTGGCGTGATCCGACTGTCCGATGTGGTCAAGCCGGGCATGAAGGAGCGCTTCGACGAGCTGCGCGCCATGGGCATCAAGACCGTGATGATCACCGGCGACAACCCGCTGACCGCGCGGGCCATCGCCGCCGAGGCCGGCGTGGACGACTTCCTGGCCGAGGCCAAGCCCGAGGACAAGATGGCCCTG
This sequence comes from Kutzneria sp. CA-103260, assembly GCF_018263855.1. Lineage (GTDB taxonomy): Bacteria > Actinomycetota > Actinomycetes > Mycobacteriales > Pseudonocardiaceae > Kutzneria. The sequence continues at coordinate 10,286,711 of NZ_CP073318.1, forward strand.
ATCCGCAAGGAGCAGGAGGGCGGCAAGCTCGTCGCGATGACCGGTGACGGCACCAACGACGCGCCCGCGCTGGCCCAGGCCGACGTCGGCGTGGCCATGAACACCGGCACGTCGGCCGCCAAGGAGGCCGGCAACATGGTCGACCTCGACTCGGACCCGACCAAGCTGATCGAGATCGTGGAGATCGGCAAGCAGCTGCTGATCACCCGGGGCGCGCTGACCACCTTCAGCATCGCCAACGACCTGGCCAAGTACTTCGCCATCCTGCCGGCCATGTTCGCGGCCATCTACCCGGGCCTCGGCCGGCTGAACATCATGCACCTGGCCACCCCGACCTCGGCCATCCTGTCCGCGGTCATCTTCAACGCGCTGATCATCGTGCTGCTGATCCCGCTGGCCCTGCGGGGCGTGCGGTACCGGCCGTCCAGCGCGTCCAGCCTGCTGCGCCGCAACCTGCTGATCTACGGCGTCGGCGGCATCATCACGCCGTTCATCGGCATCTGGCTCATCGACCTCGTGATCCGTCTCATCCCTGGAATCGGGTGATCGCCGTGCGTTCAGGACTGTTCAAGCAGACTGCCGCCGGACTCCGGATGGTGCTCCTGATGACCCTGCTGTTGGGGATCGTGTATCCCCTGGCGGTGTGGGGTGTCGGGCAGATCCCGGGACTGTCGGCACAGGCCAATGGCTCCATCGTCTCGGTGGACGGCCAGCCGGTCGGGTCCTCGCTGATCGGGCTCAACCCGGTGGCCAAGGACCCGAACAACGACCCGTACTTCCACACCCGCCCGTCGGCCACCGCGTCGGACTTCTCGGCCACCGACAACACCAAGCTCGGCCTGGCCGACAACGACGCGGCCACCTCGTCCCCGTCCAACCTGTCGGCCGACAACCCGGTGCTGGTGGCCCAGATCAAGGCGCGCAAGGCGGAGATCGCCAAGCGCGAGGGCGTGTCGGTGGACCAGGTGCCGGCCGACGCGGTGACCGCGTCCGCCTCCGGCCTGGACCCGGCGATCAGCCCGGACTACGCGAAGCTGCAGATCGCCCGGGTGGCCCGGGTGACCGGGCTGTCGGTCGACCAGGTGACGAAGATCGTCGACGACAACACCAGCGGCCGGGGCGCCGGCTTCCTCGGGGAGCGAGGCGTCAACGTGCTGGCGTTGAACCTGGCCGTGCAGGCAGCGAAGCACTGAGCTGCGGAAACCTCGGCCTAGGGCAGACTGAAGCACGTGCAACCGGAGAAACCGCGGCGCGGCGAGCTGCGCATCTACCTCGGGGCAGCGCCGGGGGTCGGCAAGACCTTCGCGATGCTCGGGGAGGCGCGCCGCCGCGCCGACCGCGGCACCGATGTGGTCGTCGGGCTCGTCGAGACCCACGGCCGGGAGAAGACCGCGCAGTTGGTCGAGGGCCTGGAGATCGTGCCGCGCCGGCACCTGACCCACCGGGGCCTGGACTTCGAGGAGATGGACGTCGACGCGATCCTGGCCCGCAAGCCGGAGGTCGCGCTGGTCGACGAGCTGGCCCACACCAACGTGCCCGGCTCGCGCAACGAGAAGCGCTGGCAGGACATCGAGGAGCTGCTGGAGGCCGGCGTCGACGTGCTGTCCACGGTCAACGTGCAGCACCTGGAGAGCCTCAACGACGTCGTCGAGCGCATCACCGGGGTCCCCCAGCACGAGACCGTGCCCGACCAGTTCGTGCGCTCGGCCGAGCAGATCGAGCTGGTCGACATCACGCCGGAGGCGCTGCGCCGCCGGCTCGCGCACGGCAACGTCTACCCGGCCCGCAAGATCGATGCCGCGCTGGGCAACTACTTCCGGGTCGGCAACCTCACCGCGCTGCGCGAGCTGGCGCTGCTGTGGGTGGCCGACCAGGTGGACGTGGCGCTGCAGCGGTACCGGTCCGAGCAGAAGATCACCGAGACCTGGGAGACCCGCGAGCGGGTGGTGGTGGCGATCACCGCCGGGCCGGAGAGCGAGACGCTGATCCGGCGGGCCCGGCGCATCGCCACCCGGTCCGGGGCCGAACTGCTCGTGCTGCACATCCTGCGCGGCGACGGGCTGCGGGGCGCGCCGGCCGACAAGGTCGCCAAGTACCGGCGGCTGGCCGACGACGTCGGCGCGACCTTCCACACCGTGGTCGGCGACGACGTGCCGACCGCGCTGCTGGACTTCGCCCGCGGCGTCAACGCCACCCAGCTGGTGCTGGGCACCTCCCGGCGGTCGCGGGTCGCGCGGCTGTTCGAGGAGGGCATCGGCGCGACTACCGTGCAGGATTCCGGGCCGATCGACGTGCACATGGTCACCCACAGCGAGGCCAAGCGGGCCTTCAAGTGGAAGTTCGGCCGCAGCCCGCTGGCCCCACAACGCAAGATCATGGGCTGGGCACTGTCGCTGCTGCTGCCGTTCCTGGCCACCGGCATCGGCGTGCTGCTGCACGGCACCATCACCGTGTCCACCGACACCGTGGACTACTTCCTGGCCACGGTGATCGTCGCCCTGGTCGGCGGGGTCGGGCCGGCGGTGGTCGCCGCCGCGCTGTCGGCCGGGCTGCTCAACTTCTTCTTCACACCGCCGCTGTACTCGCTGACCGTCGCCGACGGCGAGAACGTGATCACCCTGATCGCCATGGTGGTGGTCGCGGTGATGGTGGCGCTGGTGGTGGACCGGGCCGCGCGCCGGGCCGAGCAGGCGGCGCGGGCCCGTACCGAGGCCGCATTGCTGGCCTCCTACGCGCGGACCGTGCTCACCAGCCCGTATCCGCTGGTGCGGTTGCTGGAGAAGGTGCGCGAGAACTTCGGGCTCACCTCCGTGGCGCTGCTGGAGCACAAGCACGGCAAGTGGGAGCGGGTCGCCTGCGTCGGGCCGACGCCGTGCGACGATCCCGACGAGGCCGATGTGGACGTTCCCGTGACGCCCGAGGTGCACCTGGCATTGCGGGGCCGGGCGCTGGAGGCCGCCGACCGCCGGGCCCTGGAGGCCGCCGCCGGGCAGGCGCTGCTGGCCTTGCGGCAGCAGCGGATGGCCGCGCAGACCGCCGATGCGCAGCGCCGGGCCGAGACCACCGAGCTGCGGACCGCGCTGCTGTCCGCCGTCGGGCACGATCTGCGCACGCCGCTGACCTCCATCAAGGCCGCCGCCGGCAGCCTGCGCGACCCGGAGCTGCATCTGTCCGAAGAGGACACCGGCGAACTGCTGGCCACCGTGGAGGAATCGGCCGACCGGCTGGCCGGGCTGGTGGACAACCTGCTCGACTCGTCCCGGCTGGCCACCGGAGCCGTGCAGCCCCAGCTGCGGCCCGTGGCGTACTACGAGATCGTGGCGCTGGCCCTGTCCGGTGTCGACGACCGCCGCAACGTGCTGGTGGACGTGGACGAGCGGCTGCCGTTGGTGCTGGCCGACGCCGGCTTGCTCGAACGGGTGGTCGCGAACGTGATCGACAACGCGTTGCGCCACGGCAGGCCGGGGAGCAGCGTGAACGGCGAGCCCGCGGTCGAGGTCCGGGCCAGCACGCACGCCGCGCAGGTCGAACTGCGCGTGGTGGACCGGGGGCGGGGACTGCCCAAGGGCACCGGCGACGCGCTGTTCCAGCCGTTCCAGCGGCTGGGGGACCGGGACGCGACCAGCGGGGTCGGTCTGGGGTTGAGCGTGGCGAGGGGATTCACCGAGGCGATGGGCGGCACGATAGCCGCCGAGGACACGCCGGGAGGCGGCCTCACCGTGGTGATCTCGTTGCCGGCCAAGGAGGAACGCGCATGACCAAGGTGCTGGTTGTCGACGACGAGCCGCAGATCGTGCGGGCGCTGCGGATCAACCTGTCCGCCCGGGGATACCAGGTCCTGACCGCCCACGACGGCGCCAGCGCCCTGCGCGCCGCCGCCGAGGCCAAGCCCGACGTCGTCGTGCTCGACCTGGGCCTGCCCGACCTGGACGGCACCGACGTCATCGCCGGGCTGCGGGGCTGGACCACCGTGCCCATCCTCGTGCTCTCGGCCCGCACCGACTCCTCCGACAAGGTCGAGGCCCTCGACGCCGGCGCCGACGACTACGTGACCAAGCCCTTCGGCATGGACGAGCTGCTGGCCCGCCTCCGGGCCGCCGTCCGCCGCTCCGCATCCTCCTCCGCCGACGGCGAGGAGGCCGTCGTCGAGACCGCGTCGTTCACCGTCGACCTGGCCGCCAAGAAGGTCCACCGCAACGGCCAGGAGGTGCACCTCACCCCCACCGAGTGGGGCGTGCTGGAAGTCCTCGTCCGCAACCGTGGCCGCCTCGTCGCCCAGAAGCAGCTCCTCCAGGACGTCTGGGGCCCGCAGTACGCCACCGAGTCCCACTACCTGCGCGTGTATCTGGCCCAGCTGCGCCGCAAGCTGGAGCCCGAGCCGTCCCGCCCCCGGCACCTGCTCACCGAACCCGGCATGGGCTACCGCTTCGAAACGTGAGCCTCGTACTCGAAGGGGTTGAGCAGCCGGACACCGGTCCCGGCAACGTCGGCGGTGTTGCGGGTGACCAGCGTCCAATTCCTGACCAGGGCGGTGGCCGCGAGTAGGCCGTCGACGACCGGCACCGGGTCCGGCACGTTCAGCCGGCCCCACGTCTCGGCGATCTCCGCGGTGATCGGCACGACGCGGTCCTCGTAGACGGTGACGAGCTGCGTGAGCCAGTCCTCGAACCTGGCCGCCTGCACGGGATCGCGCCGCCCCAGCCGGTCGACGGCCTGCCGGAGCTCGCCGACCACGAGCACGCTGAGGAACAGCTTCTCCGCAGGGACGTCGGCGTACCAGCTGAGCACCGCGGGATGTGGCCGCCGGCGGCGGATCTCCGACACCACGGTGGTGTCGAGCAGGTAGTCGGTCACGTGTCCGCCTCGAAGTCGACGACCCGGGCCGGCACGCCGCTGCGCTCGGTCTCCAGCTCTGCCTTGAGTTCTTCGTCCACTGTCGACCCGAACCGCAGGAAGAACTTGAAGTCCGTGTCGCTGGCCCCGCTGACCCGGCGCCAGTCCGCGATGTCGACGACCACTGCTATCTCCTCTCCGTGCCGGGTCACGATCTGCGGGCCCTCGCTCTCCACGAACCTGATCAGCTCGCTGAACCGCTGCTTGGCCTCCTGGAGCTGCCATCGCCGGTCTCTCATTGGCCCTCCCGCCCCAGGTGCTGTCTGGACAGACTAGACAGTATTACTGGGGAGAGGTGGGCGGCCGAATGGAGTCGGGGGCGGTGGGGTGACGCCGGATGGGCGATCGACAGCGGACGGTCATGTAGTTGACCGGGGCATGACCTTTACAAATGGTGACAACTTGTCCCGATTGATGACACAACATCACCCGTTCGGACGCAAAGTCCACGGATAGAGTGCGTAACAACTGCGGTGCGTACATCTATGTTCTACGTGATCGTGCGAGAGGTGCGGCTACCCCCAGAATCCCGGCCGCGACGACCAGCCTCTCGCAGGGAGGAGTTGGCCATGAGCTCACCAGAGGGCCACGAGGTGTCCTGTCTCGGGTTCGGCAAGAAGCGCCGGGCCCTGCGCGTGTGGTCTGCTGGCGACAAGGTGGTGCTGCAGGCGCCCCCGGGCGAGGTCGCGTTCCTCTCCGAGGAGGAGGTCGATCTGGTCATCTCCGCCTTGCTGGAGGCCCGCAAGCAGGCAAGGCAGACCGGCGCCCAGTGGATCGCCAACAGCGGCGGAGCCGCGTGAAGATTCATCACCCGTTCCGGTGATGAGCTGGACCCGGGCCGGCCGTCCGCCAGCGGTCGGCCCGGCACCGCGCGTTCGGGTCGCGTCAGGGTTTTGCGCCGTGGCGTCCGGTTCCGTTGACGCGCGGATACCCTCGGCCGGGTGGGCAAGGTCAAGCACCGTCGGCTCGACCAGTTGGCCGACCTGTGCCGCCAGGTCGGAGAGGCCATGCAACGCGCGAGCGTCGCGCTGTTGGACGCCGATCTGACGCTGGCCGAGAAAGTCATCACGGGTGACGCCGCGCTGGCCAGATCCCGGTCGGCGTGCGAGGAACAGCTGCTGGTCGCCACCGATCTGCGCGTGGTGCTCGCGGCCGTGCACGCGGTGGACACGTTGGAGCGCATGGGGGAGCTCGCGCTGCACATCGCCCGCGCGGCCCGTCGGCGGCATCCGGCGCACGTGCTGCCCGACGAGCTGCGTCTGCCGTTCGCGGACATGGGCCAGCTGGCGATCACCCTGGCCAACACCGCGGAGCAGGTGATCCGCACCGGCGACCCGGAGCTGGTCGGCTTCCTGGACGCCAGCGACGACGTGATGGACGACCTGCACCGCGCGGTGTTCGCCGCGGTCACCCGCGAGGACTGGCCGCACGGTGTCGCCGTGGCGGTGGACGCCACCGTGCTCAGCCAGAACTACGAGCGCTTCGCCGACCACGCGGTCTCGCTGGCCCGCCGCACGAGCGTCTTCGCCCGCGGCGAGCTCGCCGCCTGAGCAGGTCGCTGCCTGCTCAGGTAGTCGGCTTGGGCGACGTCGTAGTCGAGGTTGGCGGCGTAGTGGTGGTTGTGGTGGTCGTCGTCGTGGTTGTGGTCGACGGCGGATCCGTGTGCGTCGGGATCGTCTCGGTGCCGGGGGGCGGGTTGCTGCCGCCCTGGTTCGGGGTGGTCGTGGTGGTGCTGGTCTTCGACGCGCTGGTGCTCGTCTTGGGCTTCGACGTGCTGCTGCTGCTCGACGCGCTGGAGCTGGTGTCGCCGCCGGTGGTCGAGCCGTCGGTGTCGGACGTCCCGGTCGACCCGCCGAACTGCTGCGACGCGGGATCCACGTTCTGGTGGGGGGACGACTGGGCGGGCGCGCCCTGGCCGGCGGCCATGGCGGCCACCGAGGCGAACACGGTCGCCACCACGACCCCGGCCGCAGCCATCAGGACCTTGGTCGACTGCCGTGGTGCGCCGCTCCGCTTGGGCGGGCTCAGCAAAGCCCGCTCGGATGAGCTCACGCTGCCTCCTTCGTCGGCAGCGCGAGCACCGCTACTGTGTTCGATCGCTCGCTCGCAAGCTCGCTCACGTGACCTCCTCGTTACCGCCCCGGCCAGAGAATACGGGTCGTGTCGGCCGTCGCGAAAAGCACTCAGTACGGGCGTCACGCGATCCGGTGACGAAGCGGGAGTGCACGCGGCTACCTGCCGAAGTCCTGCACCCAGTACCACCCCTTGGTGGTCACGCCGATCCCGATCGTGGCGAAGCTGCAGTCCAGGATGTTGCGCCGGTGCCCGTCGGAGTGCATCCAGCCGTCCATCACCGCGTCCGCGCTGGTGTAGCCCTCGGCGATGTTCTCGCCGCCGGGGCTGGGGTAGCCGGTCTGCTGCTCGCGGTCGACGAAGGTCCGGCCGTCCTGCGAGGTGTGCGAGAAGTAGCTGTGCGCCGACATGTCGTCGCTGTGGCCCTGGGCGGCCCGGTCGAGGCGCTTGTCCTCGGCCAGCGGCTGGCAGCCAGCACTGGCCCGCGCCTGGTTGACCAGCGTCAGCACCCGGGCGGTCGCGCTGGTGTCGGCCGGCGGCTTGGCGGCCGTCGTGGTCGGGGCCGCGGTGGTGCTGGTCGGCGGCTGCGAGGTGGTCGTGGTGGTGCTCGTCGCCGTGGTCGTGCTGGTGGCCGTCGTCGTCGGCACCGCGGTCGTGGTGCTCGCGGGCGCGTCGGCGGTCGTGGTGGCCAGGCGGTCGTTCTGCTCGTGGCCGGCGGCGTTGCCCAGCTGCTGCGTCACCGCGGGCGACGCCGGGTTGAGCGGACTCGACTGGCCGAGGAGCACACCGGTCAGGGTCGCGGGCCCGACGGCGACCGACGCGCCACCGGCGCACACGGCGCCGAGGGTCAGTCCGACGAGCATGCCGGCGGTGGCCGGTCGTCTGCTTCGGGGGCTCACGGCGCGCGACCGTACCACTAATGGGTGACACTCGGGCGGGCGAACGGGGTACGACGTCCGGCACGCCCCCTTCCGGGCAGGTGGGAGGCGGTGCGCGGGATCATTGTCAGATGACGGATTTCGACGGGTCCCCGGTCCGCCTCACCGCCTGGGTGCACGGTCGTGTGCAGGGAGTCGGCTTCCGGTGGTGGACCCGCAGCCGCGCGCTGGAGCTCGGACTGGACGGCGCGGCCACCAACCTGGCCGACGGCCGCGTGCAGGTGGTGGCCGAGGGACCGCGATCTGCCTGCGAGAAGTTGCTCGCGGCGTTGAACTCCGACACCACCCCTGGACGTGTGGAGTTGGTCGTCGAGCGGTGGTCGGAGGCCAGGGGTGTCCAAAAAGGTTTTGAAGAACGCTGAACCGCCCACGACCCGGCCCCGTATTGGACGTTCGTGGGTCAGAGCGCGAAGCGTAGTGACGAGTTGGCACGGCAGCTGTACGGCCGCTACCGGCGGCCGCTACTGGGCTACGTGCTCAGGGCGGTGCGCGGCGATTACCAGTACGCCGAGGACATCGTGCAGGAGACGTTGCTGCGCGCGTGGAAGCACTCAGACTCGCTGGAACCCGAGCAGGCCGGCCCGTGGCTGTACACGGTCGCGCGCAACCTCATCATCTCTGGCCACCGTCGCAAGGAGGCCAGAGCACCCGAGGTTCCGCTGGAGACCGATGAGCTCCCGTCGGGCTCCGACGAACTGGATCACGTATTGCAGGCCTGGCAGATTGCCGAGGCGATGCGGTCGCTCAGTCATGACCATCGCCAGGTCATCGTGGAGCTGTACTACTGCCGTCGGACCGTGTCCGAGGCTGCAACCGTGCTGGGCGTCCCCGCGGGCACGGTCAAGTCGCGCTGCTTCTACGCGTTGCGCGCGCTTCGGGGAGCGTTGGAGGAGCGGGGGGTGACCGAGCTATGAGTTGCCAGCACTCAGTATCCCTTGGCGTCTACGTGCTTGGCTCCCTCGAACCGGGGGAGCGCTCGCAGATGGAGCGCCATCTCGCCGGATGTCCGTTCTGCCAGCAGGAACTGGTGCGGTTCTCGCCGTTGCCGGGGCTGCTGGGGCGGATCTCCTTGGCCGACTTGGAGGACATCGACGGGTTCGACCTGGACCCGAGTTCACTCGGGCCACCAGGCGATCCCGGCCTGCCCGAGCACCCGTCCATGCCGCTGCCCCGGCCGCGGCCGATGAACCAGAACCGCATGCCGGACACGGGCCGGATGCCGGACCCGAACCTGGGCCGGCATCTGGTGCCGGAGCAGCCGCGGCCGCCCCAGCGGCCCGCGGCCCCGCAACGGCCGGAACCGCCGGCGCCGCAGTCGGGTCCGCAGTCCAAGGGCCCGCAGTCCAAGGGGCCGGCCAGCCGGCGCCGCAAGGACACCGACAAGCGCAACAGCAGGCGCAACTTCTTCGCCATGGCCGCGGTTCTGGTGGCGGCGGTGGCGGTGAGCGCCGTGTTCGTGCAGCGCTCGCTGACCAGCACGCCGGTCGCCGAGCAGCCGAACGCGGTCTGGCAGGCCACCGACCAGACCAGCAAGGTCGCGGCCAGCGCGGACATGCTGACCAAGGGCTGGGGCACCCAGATCAACCTCAAGGTGTCCAACCTGCCGGCCGGCCAGGTGTGCCAGCTGTTGGTGCACAACAAGAACGGCCAGACCCAGAGCGCCGGCTGGTGGCGCAACGGGACGGAGACCGAGAGCACGGTCCCGGCGGCCACCTCGTTCAACCTGGCCGACATCGACCGGATGGACGTGGTGACGGTGGACCAGAAGTTCCTCGTGGACCTGACCCCGAAAGCCTGACGGGTAAGGGAAAAGGCCGGCCTCAGCCAGAGGCCGGCCTTTCCGTGCCGCGCGTTCCGCGCGGGGCGAGGTCGCTCCAAGCCGGTCTCTTCGCCTTGGCCGGGAAAATCGCTGAAAAGACGCGATTTCCCCGGCCCGCGGCTCCAGAGACCGGCGCGACCTCGCGCGTGTGAGTCCTACAGCGCCGGGACCAGCTGCACGTCGTCGGCGTTGACGTACTCGATGCGGTGGCCGTACTGGATCTCGTAGTACCGCGTCTTGCCGATGATCGGCTTGTTCACCGTGCCGGTCGGGTCCCACACCGTGGGCAGGTACTGCGCCGCGGCGGAGCCGCCGAACACGTAGCTCTGGCCCGCGCCCAGGGTGTAGGGCATCGGCACGATCGGCTGCGGCGTCACACCGGCCGGATAGGCCGACGCCTCCGGGTAGGCCCGGCCGTAGATCGGCACGGATGCCTTGCCGGGCTTGGGAGTCACCACCAGGCCGGCGGCGAACACGGCGTCCCTGGCGTGGAACCAGCCCTTCTGGCCGAGGTACCAGATGGCGACCCAGCCGCCCTGGCGGTCGGCGATGGCGTACTGCTGGCCCTCGGACGCCCGGCTGCCGACGTCGTTGACGTCCATGGTCTGCGGCGTGCCGGTGGGGTGCAGGCCGAGGTCGGTCAGCAGCGGCGACGAGTCACTGGGCTGCGAGTGCAGGATGACCTCGCTGGAACCCCTTGCCGGGCAGGGCGTTCCCGCCGTGACGCAGCCGGTGTACGGCACGTTGTTGGTGGCCATGTCGGGGTGGATGGTCAGCATGCCGAACGGCGGCACGGGCAGCGACGGCAGCCGCGGCGCGCCCAGCAGCGTGAAGTAGTGGTCCCAGTCCCAGTAGGGGCCGGGGTCGGTGTGCTGGGCGGGAACGGCCGGCCCGCTGATGCCGGGCACGTTGTCGTGGCCGAGAATGTGCTGGCGGTCAAGGGGAATCTGGTACTTGGCGGCCAGGTAGCGGATCAGCTTGGCCGACGAGCGGTACATCGCCTCGGTGTACCAGCCGGACTGGGCCAGGAAGCCCTCGTGCTCGACGCCGATGGACCGGGAGTTGACGTACCAGTTGCCCGCGTGCCAGGCCACGTTCTTGGCCAGCACGTGCTGGTCCACGTGCCCGTCCTGGGACCGGATCGTGTAGTTCCAGCTGACGTACTTGGGGTCCTGGATCAGTTTGAGCGTGGTGTCCCAGGTGGCCTCGGTGTCGTGGATGACGATGTAGTCGATCTTCTGCGTGGCCGGCCGGTTGGACGTGTCGTAGTTGCCGTAGTCGTCCGGGCCGGGCCCGTACTGGGCGTAGGCGGCCGGGTCGAGCTCGCAGGACAGCCCGCGGGGGCACTCGGCGCCGCTGGAGTTGGTCGGCGTCAGGTGCAGCCCGGCCAGTTGGGCAGTGTTCGGCTGGACCGAGGCGTCGGCACGCAGCGTGACCAGCTGGCCGTCGTCTGTGGTTCGCGTCACACCCTGTTGGATGGTCTGGAAAACCTCGTCGGCGAAGTCGGCCGCCGAGCCGCTGTCGGTGGCGCCGCTGTACTTCGCCACGGCCGCGTACCAGTCGCCGGCACCGCCGCTGTGCCGCTGGACCGAGGGCAGCTTCTGGTACGAGGCGAGCAGTGCGGCCCCGGCGCGGATGTTCTGGGTGACGTCGCCGCGCACGGCGGCGGCCGTGGTGCCGGCCAGCTCGGCGGCCTGCTGGACCGTCTGGAGCGCCGCCGCCGGCACGCCAGTCGGCGCGGGGGCCGGGTGCAGCGCCGGGCGGCTGTCGTCGCCGCGGGCGTCGTCACCGTCGAACTCGGTGCCCCGCAAGGTGTTCGCGGCGGCGAAGTCGGTGAGGTGCATGGGCCCGTAGCCGGCGGCCACGCTGGGTGTGCCGCCGTAGGTGTTCCACTGCGATTCCATGTACGACACGCCGAGCAGCACCTCGGCCGGGACGCCGAACTCGGCGGCCGCGGCGGCGTAGGCCTGCTGTCGGTCGGAGGGGAGCGCGGGGGCCGCGGAGGCCGGGCCGGCCAACGGCAGCAGGAGCGCTACGCTGGACGCCATCGCCAGCACGGCGGGGGTTCTGGGCATGCGGGACTCTTCCTGAGTAGCCGGGACACCGCATACCGTGACTCCGGCCACCGTGGCCGTCAAGAAGTTACCCACAATTGGCCCGGGTCAGTTCATTCTTCACCGTTCGGCCCAGCGTGCGACTGGTCCGGCCGCACGCCGGGTACCCTCTGCCGATAACCCGGCCGGACCAACCACCGACGAAGGCGTGCTGACGTGCACCTCAAGAGCCTGACGCTGAAGGGCTTCAAGTCCTTCGCCTCGGCCACGACGCTGCGCTTCGAGCCGGGCATCACCTGTGTGGTCGGCCCCAACGGCTCCGGCAAGTCCAACGTGCTGGACGCGCTGCGCTGGGTGATGGGCGAGGGCAGCGCCAAGGGCCTGCGCGGCGGCAAGATGGAGGACGTCATCTTCGCCGGCACCGCCGGCCGCGCCCCGCTCGGCCGGGCCGAGGTGACGCTGACCATCGACAACTCCGACGGCGCGCTGCCGATCGACTACACCGAGGTGTCGATCACCCGCCGGATGTTCCGCGAGGGCGCCACCGAGTACGAGATCAACGGGAACTCCTGCCGCCTGCTGGACATCCAGGAGCTGCTGTCCGACTCCGGCATCGGCCGCGAGATGCACGTCATCGTCGGCCAGGGCCAGCTGTCGGCCATCCTGGAGTCCAAGCCCGAGGAGCGCCGCGCCTTCGTCGAGGAGGCGGCCGGCGTCCTCAAACACCGCAAGCGCAAGGAGAAGGCGCTCCGCAAGCTGGACGCCATGCAGGCCAACCTGACCCGGTTGACCGACCTGACCGCCGAGCTGCGCCGCCAGCTCAAGCCGCTGGGCAAGCAGGCCGAGATCGCCCGCAAGGCCCAGGCGGTGCAGGCCGACCTGCGCGACTCCCGGCTGCGCCTGCACGCCGACGACCTGGTCACCCAGCGCGGCGAGCTGCACCGGGACGAGGCCGACGAGGCGGCGGCCCGGGCCCGGCGCACCGAGGTGGAGCAGCTGCTGCAACAGGCCTCGGCCAAGCAGTCCGAGCTGGAGCAGCTGGTCGCCGAGGACGCGCCGATCCTGCAGCAGGCCCAGGACACCTGGTACCGGCTGTCCGCGCTGGAGGAACGGCTGCGCGGCACCGTGCGGCTGGCCATGGAGCGCGCCCGGCACCTGTCGGCCGCGCCGGAGGCGTCCCGGGGCGGCCGTGACCCGGAGGAGCTGGAGGCCGAGGCCGAGCAGACCGCGGAGCGGGAGGCGGAGCTCAACGAGGCCGTCACCGAGGCCCGGATCGTGCTGGCCGAGAGCAACGAGCGCCGGGCCGAGCTGGAGCGCATGGTCACCGCCGCCGAGAAGGCGCACCTGGCCGCGGTCCGGCTGATCGCCGACCGGCGGGAGGGCCTGGCCCGGCTCACCGGCCAGGTCGAGGCGCTGCGCAGCAAGAACAACGCGTCCGCGGAGGAGATCGAGCGGCTGTCCACCTCGCTGGCCGAGGCCGGCGAGCGGGCCGAGATCGCCCGGGTCGAGCTGGCCGAGGAGCAGGAGGTCACCGGCACCGAGGACGAGGGCGACGCCGGGGTCGAGGAGCGGCACGCCCAGGCCATCGAGGCCGAGAAGGCCGCCCGGGCCCGGGTCGAGGAGCTGGTCAAGGCCGAGCGGTCGGCCGACAAGGAGATCTCGTCCTGGAAGGCGCGCGTCGACGCGCTGTCCCTGGGACTCACCCGCAAGGACGGCGCCGGGGCGCTGCTCGCGGCCGGCGACCGGCTGCCGGGCCTGCTCGGCTCCGTCGCCGCGCTGCTGACTGTCGAGGCCGGCGCCGAGGTGGCGCTCGCGGCGGCGCTCGGCCCGGTGGCCGACGCCATTGCCGTCAACGGCGGTTCGGACGCCGTCGCCGCCCTGGAGTTGCTGCGGTCCTCCGACTCCGGTCGCGCCGGCCTGCTCATCGGCGCCGGCGGCCCGGTGCCGGACCGGTCGACCTGGCCGATGCTGCCACCAGGTGCGCGGTGGGCCGTCGAGCTGGTGCGGGCCCCGGAGGCGCTGCGGCCGGCCGTGGAACGGGCCCTGGAGAAACTGGCCGTCGTCGACGACCTCGCCTCCGCACGGCAACTCGTCGCCATGGGGCTGCGTGCCGCCACCCGCGAGGGTGACGTGCTCGGCGCCGACTGGGCCATCGGCGGCTCGGGGCGGGCGCAGAGCACCATCGAGGTGCAGGCCGCCGTCGACGAGGCGCAGGACAAGCTGGCCGCCGCCGAGCGGGCGCTGGAGCACGCCAGCGCCGCGCTGGCCGGGGCCCGCGCCGAGCAGCAGACCCGGCGCAACGAGGTCGGCGAGCTCAAGGACCAGCTCAACGAGGCCAAGGTCCGCCGGGCCCGGTCCGGCGAGCGGATCAACCGGCTCAAGGCGGCCGTCCGGTCGGCCGAGGCCGAGGTGGAGCGGATCGGGAGCCAGCGGGTCAAGCTGGAGCAGGCCCGTGAGAACGCCGTCGGCCAGCTGGCCGAGCTGGAGGAACGGCTCGCGGCCGTGCAGGAAGAGGCCGTCGAGGAAGAGCCCGACACCGCCGAGCGGGACGAGGCCGCCAACCAGCTCAACCACGCCCGCCAGGCCGAGATGGACGCCCGGCTGTCGCTGCGCACCGCCGAGGAGCGGGCACGAGCGTTGCAGGGCAAGGCCGAGCAGCTGCGCCGGGCCGCCCGCGCCGAGCGGGAAGCTCGCGAACGGGCCGAGCGGGCCCGGGCCGCGCGGGTTCGCGGGGCCGCCGTCGCCAACGCCGTCGTCGCCGGCGGTGAGACCGCCCTGCAGCGGATCGCTTCGTCGCTGCACCGCGCCGCCGCCGATCGGGACGCCGCCCAGGCTCGCCGGGCCGACCGGGAAGCCGCCCTCGGCACCGTTCGCGGGCGGGTCCGCGAGCTGACCACCGAGCTGGAGAAACTGACCGACGCCGTGCACCGTGACGAGGTGGTGCGGGCCGAGCAGCGGCTGCGGCTGGAGCAGCTGGAAACCAAGATCGCCGACGAGTACGGCATCGGCCTCGACGACCTGGTCGCCGAGTACGGGCCGGACGTGATGGTGCCGCCCACGCCCACCGAGCTGGCCGAGTACGAGGCGGCCAAGGAGCAGGGCGAGCAGGTCACCGCCCCGCAGCCGATGCCGTACAACCGGGACGTGCAGGCCCGGCGGGCCAAGCGGGCCGAGCGCGACCTGGCCCAGCTGGGCAAGGTCAACCCGCTGGCGCTGGAGGAGTTCGCCGCCCTGGAGGAGCGCTACAAGTTCCTCTCCACCCAGCTGGAGGACCTCAAGGCCACCCGGCGCGACCTGCTGACCGTGGTCAAGGAGGTCGACGACAAGATCCTCGAGGTCTTCACCGAGGCCTACTGGGACGTGGCCCGCGAGTTCGAGGTCGTGTTCAAGGTGCTGTTCCCCGGCGGCGAGGGCAAGCTCGTGCTGACCGAGCCCGAGGACATGCTCACCACCGGCATCGAGCTGGAGGCCCGCCCGCCGGGCAAGAAGGTCAAGCGCCTGTCCCTGCTGTCCGGCGGCGAGAAGTCGTTGGCGGCGGTGGCCATGCTGGTGGCCATCTTCCGGGCCCGCCCCTCGCCCTTCTACGTCATGGACGAGGTCGAGGCCGCGCTGGACGACACCAACCTGCGCCGCCTGATCTCCCTGTTCGAGCAGCTGCGGGAGAAGTCCCAGCTGCTGATCATCACCCACCAGAAGCCGACGATGGAGATCGCCGACGCGCTCTACGGCGTGTCCATGCGCGGCGACGGCATCAGCGCGGTGATCTCCCAGCGCCTGCGTGGCGGCAAGATGGAGAAGGCCCCCGACAAGCCCGCCCCGACCGTGGTGGACGCCCCGGCAGCCGACGACACTGCCGCGGCAGTGGCCGATGCCCCGGAGGCCCCGGGCGAGGCTGAACCGCTGGCCGAAGCAGCCGACGTCGCCTCGGAAGCCGCCGCCGAGGTCGAGCCGCCGGCGGAAGCGACCATGGCTGAGCCGGAGCCCGCGGCCGATGCCGTGCCGGAAGCCGACGTCCAGCCCGAGGACCAGACCCCCGAGTCCTGATTCCCGCTCGCGGCGAATGACGCCCTACCCTCATGTTCCGTGGGTAGCGCGTCCTCACCTGACTCCGCGGGGCCGAGACTCCGCGCGGAACGCGCGGCCAAGATACGGTTCCGTCTGCTGGGGCCGGTCGAGTTGGTGCGCGACGGCGTGCCGTCGCCGGTGCGGGCGGGCAAGCACCGGATCGTGCTCGCCACCCTGCTGCTGCACACCGGGCGCACGGTCGGCGCGCAGGAGCTGATCGACAACCTGTGGGACGAGGACCCGCCGGACGGGGCCCGCACCACGCTGCGGGCCTACGTGATGCGGCTGCGGCAGGCGATCGGCGTGCCGGATCTGATCACGACGGTGACCGACGGCTACCGGGTGGACGTGCCGCCGGAGGACGTGGACGCGGGCCGCTTCGACCAGCTGCTGGCGCTGGCCCGGACGTCGCGGCCGGGCCGGGCGGTGGACCTGCTCAGCGAGGGCCTGGCGCTGTGGCGGGGACCGGCGCTGGCGGACGTGCCGAGTGCGCGGCTGCGGCAGAACGAGGCGGTGGCGCTGG
Source organism: Kutzneria sp. CA-103260 (assembly GCF_018263855.1). Taxonomy (GTDB): domain Bacteria; phylum Actinomycetota; class Actinomycetes; order Mycobacteriales; family Pseudonocardiaceae; genus Kutzneria. The sequence continues at coordinate 10,303,076 of NZ_CP073318.1, forward strand.
ACGAGCGCCGGTTGCATGCGGCGGAGCTGCGCCTGGACGCGCAGCTGACGCTGGGCCGCCACCAGGAGCTGGTCACCGAGCTGCGGACGCTGACCACGGCCAACCCGCTGCGGGAGCGGTTCTGGGGGCAGCTGATGCTGGCCCTGTACCGGGCCGACCGCCAGGCCGAGGCGTTGACGATCTACCACCAGGTGCGCCGGCTGCTGGCCGAGGAACTGGCGGTGGAGCCCAGCGCCGAGCTGCGTGATCTGCACCAGTCGATCCTGACCAGCGACCCGAAGCTGGCCCCGCCGCAGCCGAGCATCAGCTCGCAGGCGCCGGTGTTCCGGATGCCGGCCCACGACGCGGAGTCCGTCGGCCGGGAGGCGGAACTGGCCCGCCTGACGGCGTTGCTCGTGCCGGCGCAGCTGGACCTGGCCGTCCCCGTGGTGACGCTGTCTGGCCCGGCCGGCGTGGGCAAGACCGCGCTGGCGGTGCGGGCCGCCGGCGAGCTGAGACCGAGGTTCCCGGACGGCCAGCTGTTCGTGCACCTGCGGGGGCAGGAACCCGCGCATCCGCTCACGCCGGCCGAGGTGCTGCCCCGGCTGCTGCAGGCGCTGGGGGTCGCGCCGAAGCAGGTGCCGGCCGACGAGGACGAGCAGATCTCGCTCTACCGCTCGCAACTGGCCGGCAAGCGGGTGTTGCTGGTGCTGGACAACGCGGCCACGCCGGACCAGGTGCGGCCGCTGCTGCCCGGCGAGCCCGGCTGCGCGGTCCTGATCACCAGCCGGAACGCCCTGCGCGGCCTGATCGTGCTCCAGGGCGCGAGCCCGCTGAGCCTGGATGTGCTGACTGCCAACGATTCCTCCGCACTGCTGGCCGCGCTGCTCGGTCAGCGGGCGGTGCGGGCCGAGCCGGCGGCGGTCGCCGAACTGGCCACGCTGTGCGCGCATCTGCCGCAGGCGCTGCGCATCGCCGCTGGCACCATCACGACCGGCGTCGCCGATTACGTCCGCCGGCTGCGCAAGAGCGACCTGCTGACCTCGCTCGCGGTCGAGAGCGACGAAGAAGCGGCGATGCACGCGACCTTCGACCTCGCCTACGAGGCGCTGCCGCCGGAGGCCCGGCGGCTGCTGCGGTTGCTCGGGCAGATCCCGATCCTGGAGTTCGGCATCCTCGCGGCCGCGGCGGCCGGCGGTGTCACTGGCGGCGAGGCCCTTGCCCTGCTGGGTGTTCTCGACCGGGCGCACCTGATCGACCAGCACGACGCAGAACGCTTCCACCTGCCCGACCTGGTCCGCCGCCACGCCGGCCGCCTGGTCACCGAGGAGGAACGCGCACCGGCGCTGACGCGGCTGCGGGACAGCTATCTGCACACCGCCGTCGCGGCGGTCGAGCTGGTGGGCCTCGCGCCGCCGTTCGACATCGGCCTGCCGCCGACCGCGGACCAGACGCCGGTGTGCCGGCCGTCCGATCGCGACGTCGCGAGGAACTGGCTCGGGGACGAGCGGGCCAATCTGGTCGCGCTGGTTCGCGACGCCGCCGAGGCCGGCCTGCCGATGGGCTGGCAGCTGGCCGTCGTGATCAGCCGGTTCCTGGTCACCCAGCGGCATTCGGCCGACGCCGTGGCCACCGCCCAGGCCGCCCGTCGGCTGGCCGCCCGGCTCGGCGACGTCTTCGGCGAGGCCGCCGCGAACTACTGCCTGGCCACCGCCCACGCCGACCTCGGCCAGACCCGGCCGGCCCTGGACCACCTGGAGCAGGCCGTCGAGCTGTTTCGCGAGTCCGGGGCCACCGCCGGCGAGGCGGCCGCGCTGAGCGCCCTGGCGGCCACGCACGCGGAGTTGGGCGTCACGGAGCGGGCCGCGCCCAACGCGACCGACGCGCTGTCGCTGGCCCGCGCGGCCGGCGCGGTGGAGACCGAGGCCAAGACCCTGGCCCGGCTCGGCTATATCTACTTCGACCTGGGCCACTTCGACGAGTCGGTGACGTTCCTGGAGCAGGCCCTGGAGTGCTACCGGCAGATCGCCTCGCCGGTCGGCGAGGCCTTGGTGCGCAACAACATGGCCAACACCTACCGCGAGCTCGGCCGCTACGCCGAAGCGATCGAGCAGGCAGGAGAGTCGCTGCGGATCCGCCGTACGGTCGGCGGCGAGGACGAGTTCGACGTGCTGGACACGTGCGCGGGGGTGCACCTGGACACCGGCCAGTACGAGATCGCCCGGCGCGAGGCCGAGGTGTCGCACCGGCTCGCGGTGCGCGCCGGGGCTCGCGGCGCGACCGTGAACGCGCTGAACACCCTGGGCGCGCTGGATCTGGCCGCCGGCCGGCCGGAGCAGGCGCTGCCGCGACACGGAGAGGCCCTGCAGCTCAGCCGGGGCATCGGTTTCGGCAACGGCGAGCTTCAGTCACAACTCGGCCTGGCCCGGACCAAGCTGGCTCTGGGTGAGCTGGCCTCGGCATTGGCCCACGCCACCCAGGCGCTGGACATCGGCGACGCGGCGACGATGCGCTGCGCCGAGGCGGCGACCCTGCACGTGATGGCGGAGATTCAGTTGGCGTCTGGGGAGTCGGGCCCGGCCGTCGGTCGCGCCGAAGCGGCCGCGGCGCTGGCCGCGCGGACGGGCCAGCGCCTCGTCGAGGGCAGATCCCTGCTCACGGCGGGTCGGGGGCACCGGGCGCTGGGCGCGACCGGGGCGGCCAGGCGGGCATGGGAACGAGCGGCGCAGGTGCTGGGCGAACTCGGGGCGCCCGAGGCAGGGGCGGCCGCCGACCTGCTTCATGGTGACGGAGCGTGAACGAAGACGGGGTGGATTTCCGACCGCCGGGGGCGGGTGGTGGGCCGCCGTCTGCGCGAGAATACGGAGCTCAGCCTTCGCGAGTCGCCATGGTAGGTCGCCTCCTCGAGGTACGCGGGACGTACGGCCGACTACGCTGACGGCAGACACGTCGGGTGGTTGTCGATGCGGAGCGGTCGAACTGGAGGGGGTGTCGAGTTCTATTATGGCACTTCTCGGTATCGCGCTGCGCACGAGTATCGCACGATTTCGTGTCGTGAGGGGCACGATCTCGAACTGGGACGTGTGGAAGCAGTCGCCCGGCTGGCTGGCATTCGCACTCAGTTGCGAGTTTGCCGCCGTCGCGCTGCCGATATCGGACCTCGTGCTGTTTCCACAGCGCCTAATGGATTTGGTCTGGCTGGCCGTGCTGCTGGTGCTCGGCGTCGGGCAGGCCGAGTTGTCGGCCCGGATCGAGCGGATGCGGCGCTGGATGTCCGGCGAGACGCACATCAACATGACCTCGGTCTGGCTGCTGGCCGGCGCGGTGCTGCTCTCGCCGGCGGTGGTCTCGCTGCTGGCCGCGCTGCTGTACCTGCACCTGTGGATCCGGGTCTGGCGGCACGTGCGGGCCCGGCCGCCGCATCGGGTGGCGGTGAGCACCGCGTGGGCGGTGCTGTCGTGTCTCGCCGCGTCGGCGGTGCTGCGCGTGACCGGTCTCGGGCCGCTCGACGTCGGCCCGCCCTCGACCTGGCGGGCCGCCGCGATCGTGTTGACGGCCGCTCTGGTGTTCGAATCAGCCAACGCCTGCTTGGCCGCTGCCGGCATTTACCTGTACGGACGTAAACGGTCGAGACAGGCGTTGTTCGGCACCTGGAGCGACAACGCGCTCGAAACGGTAACGCTGTGTCTCGGTGGTCTGGCCGCCCTCGCATTGGTCTACCAGTCGGTGCTCGTGCTCCTCGTGCTGCCGCCGCTGTTGATGTTGCATCGCAGTGTCCTAGTCAAACAGTTGGAAGTCGCGGCGAGCACCGACGACAAAACGGGATTGCTTAATGCACTTGCATGGCATGATTCCGCACAACGCGAATACTCCAGATCGATACGCGAGAATAGAACTTTCGGCGTACTGATGGCCGACCTCGACTACTTCAAACGGGTGAACGACACCTACGGCCATGTGGCCGGCGACGTGGTGCTGAAGGCCGTCGCCGACACCCTGCGCGGCCAGGTCCGCGACTACGACGTGGTCGGCCGCTTCGGCGGCGAGGAGTTCGCCATCCTGCTGCCCGGGGCCACCGAGCCGGGCGCGGTCACCGTGGGCGAGCGGATCCGCCTGGCCATCGCCGCCATGGCGGTCACCGTGCCGCTGGACGGCATGCACGCCGACGTCGAGGGCCTGACCGTCTCCATCGGCATCGCCGTGCACCCGGCCGCCGGTGACACGCTGGAGAAGCTGCTGCTGGCCGCCGACACCGCGCTGTACCGGGCGAAAAGCGCTGGCCGCAACTGCGTCATCAGCAGTACACAGGCTCCGTGAGGGCGTACTACACCGCAGCCACGCTGGCCCGCCTCGGCGATGAGATGGTCGCTGTCGCGATCCCCCTGTTCATGTTGGCCCGCACCGGAAATCCCGCGCTGACCGGCGTCACGGTCGCCGCCTACTCGCTGCCGTCGATGCTCACCGGCCCGTTGCTCGGGTCCTGGTTGGACGGCACACGGCACCGTCGGGCCGTGCTGGCGGCCAACCAACTCGCCCTGGCCGTGGCCATGGTCGGAATCGTGCTCGCGCCGGGCTGGGCCGCGCCGCCGCTGGCCGTGCTTGCCGGGCTGGCGCTCCCTATGACCAGCGCCGGTTTCTCGGCGATGGTGCCGGGCCTGGCCGGCCCGGATCGGTTGACCTGGGCCAATTCCCGGGATTCGCTGTCGTTCAGCGCGGCGGCCATGGCCGGGCCGGCCGTCGCCGGCGTGCTGGCCCGGCTGATCACCCCGACCGGATCGGTCCTGGCCATCGCGGCCGCGGCCGTCGGCAGCATCGTCGCGCTGGCCTTCGTCGCCCCGGTGCCGCCGAACCCGCACGGACGGCAGCCGGTGCTGACCGGCCTGCGGCACATCGTCCACACGCCACAACTGCGCGCCGTCACGCTGGCGACGACGATGTCCTGGGGCTCGATGGGGCTGCTGCTGGTCGTTCTGCCGCTGCGGACCGAGCAACTGGGTGTCGGCCAGGACCCGGCCGGTTTCCTGCTCACGGTGTTCGAGATCGGCTGCGTGATCACCAATGTTGCCCTGATGCGGCTCCAACACCGTTGGCGCACCGTGCTTGTCTCGGTCGCGGCCTACGGTGTCGTGCTCGGTGGCTGGTCCCTGGCCGGCAACTTCCCGGTGCTGCTGGTGCTCGCACTGGTCGCCGGACTCGCCATGGGGCCGCAGTTCCCGGCCCTGCTGTCCGCCCGCCAGCGCTACAGCCCGCCTGAGCTGCTCAGCCAGGTCGGCACCACCGGCGCCAGCCTCAAGATCGGCGCGTTCTCGTTGGGGGCGGTGCTGGTCGGCCCGGCGCTGCCGGCGCTCGGCGTGGCCGGCGTGATCGCCCTGGTCGGCGGCCTCCAGCTGCTGGCCGCCGCCCTGGGTTGGCTGGTCAGCCGACCGACGTCAGCGCCGGAGCCCGATGCCGAAGCGACAGCAGGCCACCGACCAGCAGCGTGATCAGCACGCCGGTCAGCGTGTACCAGGGGAAGGCCAGCCCGACCGACTTGCCGCCGACGGTGAACTTCAGCGACACGATGACCGCCATGGCCGCGACGGTGACCAGGAAGGCGGCCACCGCGTCGGCCTGCGACGCCCGTTTCACCAGCAGCCCCAACACGAACGACCCGAGCAGCGCGCCGTAGGTGTAGCCGGTGATGCCCAGTCCGAGCTCGATCACCGGGCCGGTGGTGCTGGAGAACATCGAGCCGAACACCACGAACACCGCCGCCCACACCAGGGTCCAGATCCGGCCGTGCCGCAGCGCCGACTCCTCCGGTAGCGGCTGTTTCCGGAACCGTTGGTACAGATCGCTGACCGTGGACGTGGACAGCGCGTTCAGCGCCGAGGCCAGCGCGCCCATGGTGGACGCGAGGATGCCGGCGATCAGCAGCCCGGCCACGCCGACCGGCAGATCCTCCACGATGAACTTGGAGAAGAAGCCGTCGGTGTTGGTCAGCCCCAGCGAGGCCGGCGTCGCGCCGTGGTAGAGCACCCACAGACCGGCCCCGACCAGCAGGAACAGTCCGAACTGGACGAACACGATGATGCCGCTGCCGATCAGCGCCTTCTGCCCGTCACGCAGGCTCCGGGTGGCCAGGAGTCGTTGCACGATCAGCTGATCCGTGCCGTGCGAGGCCATCGCGAACACCGCGCCGCCGACGATCGCCGTCACGAACGCGTACTGGCTGAACAGCGGGTTGGACGTGAAGTCGAAGAACTGCAAGCGGTTCCCGGCCGCGGCGACCGACAGCCAGTCGCCGGGCAGCCGTGAAGCCAGGACGCCGACGGCCACCAGCGCGCCGCCGAGGTAGAGGGCCAGCTGCACGACGTCCACCCACACCACCGACCGCACGCCGCCGACGTAGGTGTAGATCACCGTGAGCACGGTCAGTCCGAGCACGATGTGCCAGTAGGCGGTGTGGATCCCGTAGCTGGCCAGGATGGCCTGGATCGGGATCGCCCCGGCGAACAGCCGCACGCCCTCGGCCAGCAGCCGCGTCACGACGAACGCCAGCGAGGCCACGCCCTGCGCGGCGGTGCCGAAGCGCTGGCCCAGGAAGGCGTAGGCGGTGACCAGGTTTCCCTTGAAGTAGCGGGGAAGCAGGATGATCGACACCAGGACGCGGCCGATGATGTAGCCCAGGGCCAGCTGGAGATAGGTGAAGCCGGTGCCCCACACCAGGCCCGGCGTGCTGATCACCGTGAGGGTCGAGGTCTCGGTGGCCACCACCGACAGGCACACCGCCCACCACGGCAGGTTGCGGCCGCCGACGAAGAAATCCGCGCCGGTGCGCTGCTTGCCGCGCAGCAGCAGGCCGACCACCGGCATGGCCAGCAGGTAGAGAACGATGATGACCAGGTCAACGGGATGCATCAGGGGCCTCCACGCGTAGCTTCGTCACCGGGATGTCGGGCGGGGGCGGCGGGCGCAGCGGCCCGCGGCCGGGTGTCACGGAGCCGAGCAGCCGGCCGTTGGCCGGCACGCCCTGCCAGGTCAGGAAGCCGAGCAACGCCGTCAGATAACCCTCCTTGGCGTCGCTCGGCAGCCCGAAGTCGTCGCTCACGCGCAGCTCCGCCGGGGCGAGTCGTCGTTCCAGCGCCCGCATCAGGACCGGATTCCGCACGCCGCCGCCGGAGGCCACGACCACGTTAGCGCCGTGCGTGTGGCAGGCGTCAGCGATCGTGATGGCGGTCAGCTCGACCAGCGTGGCCAGCACGTCCTCCACGGCCCGGTGCTCGGTGCCGTCGAGATAGCCGACGTGGAACAGCTCCTTGCCGGTCGACTTCGGGGCCGGCCGCGCGTAGTAGGGCTCCAGCAGCAGCAGCTTCAACAGGTCGTGTTGGACCGTGCCGTCGGCGGCGAGCTCGCCGTTCTCGTCCTGGTGCTGCCCGACCCGGCGGGCGGTGAGATCCAGCAGGGCGTTGCCCGGGCCGGTGTCGTACGCGATCGGTGCGCGGCCCGGTGCGACGACGGTGATGTTGGCGATGCCGCCCAGGTTCAGGCCGACCCAGGTCCGGTCGTCGCGGCCGCCGAGCCACAGCGCGTCCAGGATCGCCGCCAGCGGCGCGCCGTGGCCGCCGCGGGCCACGTCGCGGGCGCGGAGGTCGGCGACGGTGGGCAGCCCGGTGGCTTCGGCGATCCACGCCGGCTGGCCGAGCTGGAGCGTGCCCTCGCACCGGTCGCCCTCGACCCAGTGGTAGATGGTCTGCCCCAGCGAGGCGACGAGCTCCAGGTCCGGGTGGTTGGCAAGCGTTTGCGTGGCCGCCTTGGCGAACGCCTGCCCCACCCAGGTGTCCAGCTGGCACATCTTGGCCGCGGTGCAGTCGTTCGGCGGCAGCGCGGCCAGCAGCTCCGCGTGCACGCGCTCCGGGTAAGGGCTTCCGGTCGCGTGCAGCGGGGTCAGCACGACGGTGTCGCCGGCCAGGCGCAGGTCGGCCACGGCCGTGTCGATCCCGTCCATCGACGTGCCGGAGATCAGGCCGAGCACCTTCATGGGTGTTTTTTTACCAAATCAGACGCCGATGCGTTAGATGTTGGCCGAAGCTGGGATGCGAGGATGTGACGGTGTTGACCCCGGACATGCTGCTCCTGATCGGCGTCGTCGTGCTGGCGGTGCTGCTCGTCGCCCTGGTGGTCGGGCTGGTGCTGGCCCGGCGCCGCCGGATCGACATGACCAAGAAGAAGGAGGAGCTGGAGAAGCCCAAGTCCGGCGGCTACCAAGCCGGCGGCGGCTTCACCCTCTCCACCGGCGGCGGCGCAGCCACAGTCGAGCCGGTCGAGCATCCGGTGGCCGACCGCACCGAGGTCGACGGCCAGCCCGGCGTCGGCGACGACGCCTCCGTGCCGCGCGACTCCGAGCGCCGCACCCTGGTCGACGTCGACCTGCCCGAACCCGAGGCGGTTGCCGAACCCGAGCCGGAGTCGGCCCCCGAACCTGAGCCGGAGCCGGAACCCGAGCTGGACGAGATCGAGCCCACCGCCGGCCGCATGCAGCGGCTGCGCGGCCGGCTGGCCCGGTCCCAGACCATGTTCGGCAAGAGCCTGCTCGGCCTGCTCGGCGCCGGCGACCTCGACGAGGACTCCTGGACCGACATCGAGGACCAGCTGCTGATGGCCGACCTGGGCGCGGCCACCTCGGCCGAGATCGTCGGCACGCTGCGGACGAAGATCGTCGCCCAGGGCGTGCGCGACGCCGACCAGGCGCGGGCGCTGCTGCGTGAGGTGCTGATCGACTCCCTGCACCCGGAGATGAACCGGGCCGTGCGGGCGCTGCCCGACGACGGCAAGCCGGCCGTGCTGCTGGTCGTCGGCGTGAACGGCACCGGCAAGACCACCACCACCGGCAAGCTGGCCCGGGTGCTCGTGGCCGACGGTCGGACCGTGCTGCTCGGCGCCGCCGACACCTTCCGCGCCGCCGCCGCCGAGCAGCTGGCCACCTGGGGTTCCCGGGTCGGTGCGGACATCGTGCGGGGTCGCGAAGGCGCCGACCCCGCGGCAGTCGCCTTCGACGCCGTCAAGCAGGGCGTGGACTCGAAGGTCGACGCCGTGCTGGTCGACACCGCCGGCCGGCTGCACACCAAGACCGGCCTGATGGACGAGCTGGGCAAGGTCAAGCGGGTGGTGGAGAAGCAGGCCCCGGTCGACGAGGTGCTGCTGGTGCTGGACGCCACCACCGGCCAGAACGGCCTGACCCAGGCCCGGGTGTTCGCCGAGGTCGTCGATGTGACCGGCGTCGTGCTGACCAAGCTGGACGGCACCGCCAAGGGGGGCATCGTCTTCCGGGTGCAGCGCGAACTCGGCGTCCCGGTGAAGCTGGTCGGCCTGGGCGAGGGCCCCGACGACCTGGCTCCCTTCGAGCCCGCCGCCTTCGTCGACGCCCTCCTGGGCTGACCCTCTCCCGCCTCCCTGTTTTCGCTGGGGAGGGGGCTTTCCTTGCATGAACGCAGGGAAAGCCCCCTTCCCGGCATTGGGGCGGGCGCGTTTCGGCGGGGTGACGGCCCGTGGACGGGTCTTGACACACCGTCTGTGCGCGACGTTGGATTCGCGTCAAACCTGGTAATCGGATTCCGCATCGCGGAATTGCCGGGCTGGGGAGGGGCTCCATGCGACTGCGCCACCTGCTGGCCGCGCTGCCCGTGCTGGGCATGCTCGGCGGCGCGTTCTTCGCCGACCGGACCGAGCCGTACGTGCTCGGCCTGCCGTTCATCCTGTTCTGGATGGTGGCCTGTGTCGTGCTCACCACCGTGGTGCTGGCCGTGATCTACAAACTCGACCCGGCCAACCGGAGCGGCGAGTGACCGCGCTGCTGGTGGTCGCGGCCACCGTGCTGGTCGCGGTGGCGCTGGCGCTGCAGGCCCGCCGCGGCCACGACATGAACCTGGAGCAGTGGTCGGTCGGCGGCCGAGGCTTCGGCTCGATCTTCGTGTTCCTGCTGATGGCCGGCGAGATCTACACGACCTTCACCTTCCTCGGCGGCTCCGGCTGGGCCTACGGCAAGGGCGGCCCCGCCTTCTACATCCTCTGCTACGGCTCGCTGGCCTTCGTCATGTCGTACTGGCTGCTGCCGACCGTGTGGCGCTACGCCAAGCGCAAGAACCTGTTGTCGCAGGCCGACTTCTACACGGCCAAGTTCGACAGCCCGGGCCTGGGCGTGCTGGTGTCGCTGGTCGGCGTGGTGGCGCTGGTGCCCTACCTGGTGCTCCAGCTCAGGGGTCTGGGCAGCATCGTGTCCGAGACCTCCGGCGGCCGCATCCCCTACGCGTGGTCGATCATCGCCGGTACCGTGGTGCTCGCGGCCTACGTGACGATCTCCGGCGTGCGCGGCTCGGCCTGGACCGCCGCGCTCAAGGACGTCCTGATCCTGGTGGTCGTGGTGTTTCTGGGCATCTACCTGCCGGTGCACTACTTCGGCGGCTTCAGCCAGATGTTCCACGCCATCGACGCGGCCAAGCCCGGCTTCCTCACGCTGCCGGCCAAGGGCATGAGCCCCAGCTGGTTCGTGTCCACGGTGCTGCTGTCGGCGTTCGGCTTCTACATGTGGCCGCACTCGTTCAGCGCCGTCTACACCGCCCGCGACGAGCGGGTGTTCCGGCGCAACGCGGTCGTGCTGCCGCTCTACCAGCTGATCCTGTTGTTCGTGTTCTTCGCCGGCTTCGCCGCCGTGCTGGTGGTGCCCGGCCTGAAGGGCAGCGACGGCGACCTGTCGCTGCTGCGGATCACCACCAAGACCTTCGACCCGTGGTTCGTCGGCGTGGTCGGCGGCGCGGGCGTGCTGACCGCCCTGGTGCCCGGCTCGCTGATCCTGATGACCTCGGCGACGATGCTGGCCAAGAACATCTACCGGGTGGCCCGGCCGGACACCACCGACCGGCAGGTCGGCCTGCTGGCCAAGATCCTGGTGCCGGTGGTCGCGGTGGTCGCCCTGTACTTCACGTTCAACGGCGGCGACACCATCGTCTCGCTGCTGCTGATGGGCTACTCGCTGGTCACCCAGCTGTTCCCGTCGATGGTGCTCAGCCTGTGCAAGCGGCGCGTGGTCACCACCGCCGGGGCGGCGGCCGGCATCGTGGTCGGGGTGGCCGTCGTCGCCGCGTTCACGATCAGCGGAGCGACCCTCAACAACCTGGCGCCATGGCTGCCACAGCCGCTGAAGGACCTCAACACCGGCGTGGTCGCGCTGGTGGCCAACGTGGTGGTGCTGGCCGTGGTCACGATGATCACCCGTCGCCACCGTGCGGTGCGGGGTGCGCCGACCGAGTCGGTCACGGTCTGAAGTCGCCACCAGATCGGGCGACGCACAGCCGCCCACCCATTGACCGAGCGTCACCGAAACCGGGCGGGTAAGGCCTTCGAAATGCCCTGTTAACACCGGACCGCCGACAGTTCACGTCGGCGAAACATGGGACGAAACCCGGTGAAACAGCCGCTGTCGATGCTTCCGTGCAACTGGCGCCCGCACGGGAGGACGATGTGAACACAGGAGACACCGCCTGGGTGTTGGCCAGCGCCGCGCTGGTCATGCTGATGACACCGGGACTCGCGTTCTTCTACGGCGGCATGGTCCGCTCCAAGAGCGTGCTGAACATGCTCATGCTGAACTTCATCGCGCTCGCCGTGGTGACCGTGCTGTGGATGCTGTACGGCTACAGCGAGGCGTTCGGCAACGACGCGTTCGCCGGGCTGGTCGGCAACTTCGACAACTCCGGCCTGGCCGGCACGGTCGGCCAGCTGACCGGACCGAAGGATCATCAGATCCCGGTGCTGGCGTTCGTCATGTTCCAGCTGATGTTCGCGGTGATCACCCCGGCGCTGATCTCCGGCGCGATCGCCGACCGCACCAAGTTCTGGTCCTGGGTGGTCTTCCTGATCGTCTGGGTCACCGTCGTCTACTTCCCGGTCGCGCACTGGGTGTTCGCCTTCGACTCGGCCGACGGCTCCACTCTCGGCGGCTGGCTGGCCAACCGGATCAAGGCACTCGACTTCGCCGGCGGCACCGCGGTCCATATCAACGCGGGTGCCGCGGGCCTGGCCCTGGCCCTGCTTCTGGGCCGCCGCAAGGGCTGGCCCAAGGAGCCGATGCGTCCGCACAACGTGCCGTTCGTGCTGCTGGGCGCCAGCCTGCTGTGGTTCGGCTGGTACGGCTTCAACGCCGGCTCCGCGCTGGCCGCCAGCGACCTGGCCTCCGTCGCCTTCACCACGACCACCGTGGCCACCGCCGCCGCCGTGCTCGGCTGGCTGATCACCGAGCAGTTCCGTGACGGCAAGCCCACCACCCTCGGCGCGGCCTCCGGCGCCGTGGCCGGCCTGGTCGCCATCACCCCGGCCTGTGCCTTCGTCAGCCCGCTCGGCGCCGCGGCCATCGGCCTGATCGCCGGCGTGGTCTGCGCCCTGGCCGTCGGCCTGAAGTTCCGCCTCGGCTTCGACGACTCCCTCGACGTGGTCGGCGTGCACCTGGTCGGCGGCATCATCGGCACCCTGCTGATCGGCTTCTTCGGCACCACCAGCGTGAACTCGGGCGGCGCCGACGGCCTGTTCTACGGCGGCGGGTTCGCCCAGTTGGGCAAGCAGGCCATCGGCGCGTTCTCCGTGCTGGCCTACTCGTTCGTGCTGACCTTCATCATCGGCTGGATCATCAAGAAGACGATCGGGTTCCGGGTCGACGCCGAGGCCGAGGTCACCGGCATCGACGAGAGCGAGCACGCGGAGACCGCCTACGAACTCGGCGGCTTCGTGGGCGCCGGTCGCGGTGTTGGCAAGGTTTCCGGCACGAGCACGGTCCTGGAGGGAAGCAAGTCATGAAGCTGGTGACGGCGATCATCAAGCCGTTCGTGCTGGACGACGTCAAGGCGTCGCTGGAACGGCTGGGCGTGCTGGGCATGACGGTCAGCGAGGTGCAGGGCTTCGGCCGGCAGAAGGGCCACACCGAGGTCTACCGCGGCGCCGAGTACGCCGTGGACTTCGTGCCCAAGCTGCGGGTCGAGGTGCTGGTCGACGACCTGACCGTGGACAAGGTGGTGGACGCCGTGGTCGAGGCGTCCCGCACCGGCAAGATCGGCGACGGCAAGGTCTGGGTCGTGCCGGTGGAGACCGTGGTCAGGGTGCGGACCGGGGAACGCGGCAACGACGCACTGTGAGGTGACTGATGACGGACCTGGGGGCTGTCACTGCGGACGACCTGGTGCGGGCACGGGACTTGTTGCTCAAGCCCGCACCGGGTCACCGCCGGTTGCCGGCGGACGCCTTGCGCGAGGCGCTGGTCGACCTGCACGAGTTCTGGCTCACCGCCCACGCCGGCACGTCCGGCGTGGGCGCGGGGGCCGCCCTGGTGGCCGTCGGCGCGCTGGGCCGGCGGGAACTGGTGCCGGGCTCGGACCTCGACCTCGTTCTCGTCCACAACGGACGCAAGGACATCGAGTCGGTGGCCGAGAAGCTGTGGTATCCGCTGTGGAACTCCGGCATCGGGCTGGACCACTCGGTGCGGACCGTCGGCGAGGCGCTGCGGGTGGCCGGCAGCGACCTGCGGGTGGCCCTGGGCCTGCTCGAAGCCCGGTTCCTGGCCGGTGACCAGGAGGTCGCCGACCGCCTGATCCACTCGGCCCGGCAGCAGTGGCGGGCCGGCATCCGGGACCGCCTCGACGAGCTCGCCGACCAGGCCAAGCGGCGGTGGGCGGCGTCCGGCGAGGTGGCGCACCGGGTGGAGCCCGACCTCAAGCACGGTCGTGGTGGGCTGCGGGATGTGCAACTCGTGGACGCCCTGGCCGTCGCGCAGGTGATCGACCGTCCCGGGACCGAGGTCGAGCAGGCCCGTGAGCTGCTGCTCGACGTGCGCACCGAATTGCGGCGGGCCAGTGGAAAACCGCGTGACGTGCTGCATGCCCAGGAGGGTGACGAGGTCGCCGCTGCTTTGTCCATGGGCGACCGGTTCGGGCTCGCCCGGGCCCTGTCCTCGGCCGGACGGACCGTCGTGTACGCCGTCGACGTCGCCCTGCGTTCGGCCCGGGCTGCCGCGCCTCGCAAGGGAATCGGCGCGTTCGGGCGGTCGGCTTTGCGTCGTGGCCCGGCCCGGCGGCCCTTGGACGACGGCGTTGTCCTCCACGGCAACGAGGTCGCCCTGGCTCGGGACGCCGTGCCCAGCCGCGACCCCGGGCTGCTGCTCCGCGTCGCCGGCTCTGCCGCCCGTACCAACAGTCCCATCGCCCCCGGCACCCTGAGCCGGCTCGCCGACTCCTCGCCGGAGCTGCGCAAGCCTTGGCCCCGTGAGGCCCGTGACGAGCTGCTTTCCTTGTTGGGCACCGGTCCTGGGCTGATCGACGTTGTCGAGGCCTACGACCGGACCGGCCTGTGGGGGCGGCTGTTCCCCGAGTGGGGCGCCGTTCGGGATCTACCGCCGCGGGACCTCGCGCACACGTGGACCGTCGACCGGCACCTCGTGCAGGCCACCGCCCACGCCGCCCGCCTGGCCACCACCGTCTCCCGGCCGGATCTCCTGCTGCTGGCCGCTTTGCTGCACGACATCGGCAAGGGCCGGGACGCCGACCATTCCGAGGTCGGGGCCGCCCTCGCCACCCAGATCGGCGAGCGCCTGGGCCTGTGGCCCAACGACGTCCAGCTGCTGTCCGCCGCCGTTCGGCACCACTTGTTGCTGCCGCACACCGCGACCCGCCGTGACGTCGAGGACGACGCCACCGTCGCCCGGGTCGTCGAGACCCTCGGCGGCGACCCCGTGCTGCTGGAGCTGTTGCACGCCTTGGCCGAGGCCGATTCGCTGGCCACCGGTCCCGGCGTGTGGACCGACTGGAAGGCCGGGCTCATCGCCGACCTCGTCCGGCGCTGCCGCTCCGCCATGGCCGGCGAGCCCTCGCCTCGGCCCGAGCCCTTGGACGCCTCCCAACAGGCCTTGGCCCAGAAGGTGTCCCTGTCCGGCAAGCCCGACGTGCTCATCACCGAGGACCGCTCGTCCGCCACCGTCACCGTCGTCGCCCCCGACCGCCCCGGCCTCCTGTCCCGGGCTGCCGGCGTGCTGGCCCTCAACTCCCTTGAGGTCCACTCCGCCGTCCTGCGCAGCGATTCCGCCGTCGCCGTCGACATCTTCTCCGTGTCGCCGCGCTTCGGCTCCCTCCCCGACCCCGGTCTCATCCGCGAGCAGCTCACCCGCTCCATCGCCGGCGAACTCCCCCTGTCCGAACGCCTCTCCGCCAAGGAACGCGACTACGGCGGCCCGCCCACCGACGCCCCACCCCCTCGCGTCCTCTGGTTCGACGACGAGGCCTCCGGCGCCATCGTCATGGAGCTCCGCGCCGCCGACCGCATCGGCCTGCTCCACACCGTCGCCGCCACCCTGGAGGCCAACAAGCTCGACGTCCGCTGGGCCAAGGTCGCCACCCTCGGCGGCACCGTCGTCGACTCCTTCTGCCTCGTCCCCCACGACGGCGAGGACCTCGACCCCGCCCGCCGCCGCGCCATCGAACGCGCCGTCGTGGCCGCCGCCAAAGGCTGACCCGCCCCTGTCAACCCCCTGACGTTCGGAAAGGACCATTCCTCTCGTTGAACGAGCGAAATGGTCCTTTCACGCACGTCAGCCGGCCAGACCGGGGGCGTCGAGCTGGGTGCGCAGGCGCTCGGCCAGCTCGACGTGGCCGAAAGCGACCAGGGTCTTGGCCAGCTGATCGCCGAGCAGGGCCCGATTCCACTCGTCCAACGGTGCGAACAGCCGTTCGCTCGCCGCCAGCAGCTGATCACCCGGCGAGAGGACCGGCGGAGCAGCCGGCCGCCCGTGGATCGTGGCGCTGAGCCGGGCCAGCGGCTCGATCATGTCGACCGCCTGCGCCACCTGCTGCGGGTTGCGCGACAGCCACCAGGCCACCGCCCGCTGCGGCTCGCGCAGCATCTCGGCGACGAAGTCCCGCTCGCGGCGCTCCATCTCCTTCTGGTGCTGCCACTCCAGCAGGTTCCGCTCCAGTTCCCGCTGTCGCCGCACGGCCTGGAGATCGGCCTCCGCCGGCACGGCGACGACCTCGGCGGCCCAGACCCGCAGCGCCCCGTTCAGCTCGTACCGTGGCACGCCCAGCTCCGCCGCGAGCTGATTCTGGAAGTTCACGTGGTCGACCAGCTCCGCGCGGGCCGCCAGCTCCAACGCGTGCTGGACCACCGACTGCCGAGCGACTCCGTAGACGCTCGGATGCGTGCCGGGCCGCAGTTGTTCCTGGTAGAAGACGACGCAGGAGAACCGGAAGTCGTAGCCCGCGGTCGCACTGCGCAGGCCCTGGTCGTCGATCCTGACCTGCTGCACCGGCGGCACCTCCCGCGGCCGAAACAGCAGTGCGAGCAGTTCCCGCAACATGACGTCACCCCTCCCGGCCCGGCGCGGTCCGCGCCAGGTCCATCGCCGAGTCGATCCTCGTGTCGAGCATCAGGCCGACGCGTCGCCGACCAGCTGGTTCCTCCCGTGCCCAGGCCGCCGCCATGCCCCGCAGCCGGGCCAGCCGCTCGATGCCGCCGTCACACGCGTCGACCAGCACATCCAGCACGTCCTCGGTGCCGACGGCCAGCCACGCCCGCACCAGTGGCTCGACCTCGGGCCGGATCAGCGCCCCGTGCCAGGCGACCGTCACCAGATCCCGGTTCGGCAGCGGTTGGCCTGGGTCGACCAGCCGGCCGAGCAGTTCGACGTCCCGGCCGGGATCGCCGTCGTACAGCTGCGCCGCGACCCGCTCCAGCACCAAGTTTCGTGTCTGCGGGTCGTCGGCCAGCCGCAGCAGGGCGTCGATCGCCGCATGGCCGACGGTGTCGTCACGATGGGCGGTCAGCAGATGCAGCCGGACCATCGCCACCGAGGGATACACCGGCCACAACACGTTCTCGCACACGGTGATCAGCACGCCGGCCAGCCGCGGCGGCAGGCCCGGGTCGCGAGCCCAGTCGTAGACGCGGCCACGGACCCGCCAGCCGTAGCGGCTGTCCACCACCGCAGCGCCTAACGTCTGCACTGCCAGGGCAGTGGTCCGCGAGTCGCCGGTCGCCCAGTCGCGGACCGTGGCAAGGACATCGTTCACACCGCCGTGCCGCAACGAGAGGTCGAGGAACCGCTCCGCCACCGCGGCCCGGTCGCCGTCGGCCATGCCGGTTCGCGGCAGGCGCGGCACGCGCTGCACCCAACCGGCCAGCTTCGGCCGCAGGCCGGGAAAGTTGCGCCACACGTAGGTCAACACGGCGTCGCCGTAGCGAGGCAAGGTGAACCGCACCCGGCCGTCGGCGATCTCGGCCCCGACGTCGGCGAGCCGCGCGGTGAGCCCGGAGCGGGCCAGGGGATGCTCTTCGGAGTCGGGAAACTCCAGCAGCCGCAACAGTTCCCGGTCCGCCTCGAACGCCGCGTCCGCCGGCCCGCCGTCCACCAGCGCCACCGCCACGAGCAGGCTCCGCCAGGCCGCGTCCGGGTGCTTGGCGAACATCTCCGTCAGCTCGGCGGATCGGTTGGACAACTCGTCCAACGCCGTCGCCAGCGCCTCAGACCAGGCCATTGCCTCCGACCTGGCGATGAGGTCGGCGAGTTCGGCCAGCTCACCGGCTCGAGGCGTGGCGAACATCGCCGCCAGGGCCGGATTCGCCGCGCCGGCCGCCACACCGTGCACCCGAAGGTGGTGCTCGAAGACTTGTTGGGCCAGCTGCGGTGTGAGCATCAGCTCCACCCGCAACCCCCGTGGCACGGCCTCCGGAACCTGCCGCTCGTAGTCCGGCAGCACCACGGCCAGCCGGCTGCCGACCTCGGTGGCCCGGCTCAGCAACGGCCCCAGTTCCGCGGCCACCCGAAGGAAATCCGGCATGTCCATTGTGGACAAGTCCAGCAGCAGCGACTCCTCCCGGCGTACCTGCTCGACGTCGAGCACCGGCTGCTCGTCGTCGCTCAGGTTCACGTCCAGCTGCCGGATCCGGCCCGCGCCGCCGATCCGGTGCAGCAGCATGGCCGCGGCGGTGGTCCGGCCGGTGCCCGCGGGACCGGCCAGCAGCACCGATTGCTTGCTCCCCAACACCGCCAGCGCCTGGGCGAAGCCCGCCGGCTCCACGAAGCAGGCTGCCAGTTCGGTCAGGCGGTGCGGGGAGAACCACTGCCGGGCGCGTACCCGCATGGCGGTCTGCTGGCCGGTGATCTGGAGCAGGTTCATCGTCTCGACGGACAGCGTGCTGCTGCCGATGACGACGCCGCTGTTGCGGTCGACGTCGCCGATCTCCACCGTCTCGGTCATCGTTGGCCGCCGAATGTGAAGCCGCCGGTGTTCGTGCCGATGACCACGCCGCTGTTGCGGTCGACGTCGCCGATCCGCACCGACGCCGCCGATTCCGGCTCGGCAGCCGGTTCCATGACCGGCTGCTGCGGCGCGAAGCCGTTGACCAGCAGGTCACCGGACGGCACCGGCACGTGCAGATAGGCCTTGCCCTGGTACGACTTCACCTCGACCGGAGCCGGGACGAAGCTCTCGGCGCTGAGCTGGCAGTAGCCGCCCATGACGACGTCTTCGTACACGCGGGCCGAGATGATCGTGGCCACCAGCGTCACCTCGGGGTTGGACCGGGTGAGCAGGTCGCGCACCGGCTTGGCGTCGAGCAGGCGGTGCACCTCGATCCGCGCCGCCCCCTGGCCGTCGCGGATCGAGGTGCCCGCCTTGTCGGTCAGCGGACCGACGGTGATGCTCACCCGCATCCGCTGCGGGCGAGTGCCGGCCCGCTTGGCGCGGTCGGCCAGCTCCGCCTGCAGTGTGGCGGGGAACAGGTCGAGCAGGGCGGGCAGCGCGCGTGGGCGGAAGCCCATCGCGTAGCCGTCCCCGGTGTGGTCGAGGAACTTCGCCTCGGCGTGCAGATAGCCATGCCCCATGCGCTGGAACGTGTCGCGCAGCAGCACCGGGATGTCCGCGCCGATCCGGCCCTGGTCGGCGGCGGCGTTGCCGCTGAAGTCCTTCAGATCGACCACGAGCATCGCGCGGTAGGGCGGCAGGGCGATGGTGTGCTGGGCGGGCATGTCTCTGGCCTCCTTGACTGCGGTGCCGTCGACTTTCCGCCGGATGGCCGGAGGCCGGTGTCCACGCGTGGACACCTGGAATGTGGCTCAGCTCACAGTTGAGGTGTGGCGCAGCAGCGCGTCCCGGTCGAGCACGGTCAACTTCGGGCCGGGGCCGAGCACACCCTCGGTCCTCAGGTCGGCGACCACTGCCGCCACCTTGCTTCGCGACAGCCCGAGCGCGTCCGCGACTTCCTGCTGGGACAGCGGAATTCGCCGGGGGTCGGTGAGCTCCGGGCCGGCGAGCGCGACCAGTTCGGCGAACAGCCGGGCCACCTTCTGAGTCGGCCTGAAGTGCGCCAGCTGCACTCGCACCGGCAGGTGCTGGTTGATCTTGCTGACGATGTAGTCGGACAGCAGCGCGGCCGCCGGCAGCCGTTCGAACACGGGAATCGGGAGCTGCCGGGCGAAGCACTCGTCGACCGCCACCACGGTCGCGTTGCGCACCCCGGAATCCCGCGCGGCCATCTCGCCGATCAGGTCCCCGGCCGCGCGGACCTCCAACAGCAGCCGGCTGCCGTCGGCCTCGGTCCGCAGCACCTGCACCCGGCCCGCCTGCAGCACCAACAGGAAGCCGCCCGGATCGCCCTGCCGCACCAGCGTGTCACCCGGGCGGTAGCGACGAGGGCTGCCCGCGGCGAGCAACGTGGACCATTGCTCGCCGGACAGCAGTGTGCGAAATCCCCCTACCGGCACGCCTTCCTTCTCTACACGCCGTCCGGCGTGAGTACCAGGCGGATCGGGTCGTTGACCTTCTCCGCCAGCTGGCGGACGGCCTCGGCGGCGTCCTCGAACCTGAGGCGGCCGCTGATGGAGGCGGAGAAGTCGAGGCGGCCGTGGCCGGCGAGCTTGATGAGCTCCTCGAGGTGCACGGGCAGGCCACCGTAGTGGCCGAGGACGCGGTGGCGGCCGGCGCTGAAGGCGGTGTCGTTGGGGATGCTGAGGGCCTGCCCGGAGAGGCCGACGAGCACCAGTGCGCCATCACGGGCGAGGACGCTGTCGGCCTGGGTGCGCACGGCGGGCACGCCGGCGAAGTCGAAGGCGTAGTCGAGGCCACGGCCGTCGGTGGCGGCGAGGACCTGCTGGCGGAAGTCGGCGGCCATGGGGTCGAGGGCGACGTCGGCGCCGAGCTTGAGGGCGCGTTCACGGGCGTGGGGCAGGGGGTCGACGGCGACGATGGGGGCGGCGCCGGCGAAGCGCAGCAGCTGCACGCCGTGAGCGCCGAGACCGCCGACGCCCCAGATGCCGGCGGACTGCGCTGGGCGCAGACCGGCGGTGTGGGTGATCGCGGCGTATGGCGTGGAGACGGCGTCGGGGATGATGGCGGCCTGTTCGATGGGCAGGCTGTCGGGGATGGGATAGACGGTCTCCATGCGCGCCAGCGTGTAGTGGGCCCAACCGCCGTCGAACTCGACGCCACGGGTCAGCCCGTGCAGACAGCCGGGCCGCCGCCGCACGCAGTTGGCGCACTTGCCGCAGGCCATGCCGGCCAGCAGCAGCACCCGCTGCCCCTCGGCGAACACGTCCGGCACCCCTTCGCCCAGTTCGGCGATCGTGCCGGCGACCTCGTGCCCCAGGGTGACCTTCTCCAGCTCGTTGCCGGGCAGCCGCAGCGAGCCGTCGATGAGGTGGATGTCGGACAGGCACACGCCCGCGGCCTCCACCTTCACCAGCACTTCGCCCCGCCCGGGAGTGGGCACCGGCACCTCCTCGACGGCGAACTCGAGGGTGCGGAGGTTGAGCCGTCCGGCCGGCATCGTGGCGCTCATGAGACTGGTGGGTACCTGTCCAGCTACCCTCGACGCAACACCACCGTCTAGTTGCGAGGTCGTGCGGACTGTGTTCGACACCCTTTCTGACCGGCTCTCGTCGGTGCTGGCGAACCTTCGTGGCAAGGGCCGCCTCACCGACGCGGACATCGACGCCACCTGCCGGGAGATCCGGATCGCCCTGCTCGAGGCGGACGTCGCCCTGCCGGTGGTGCGCACGTTCATCGCGGGCGTCAAGGAGCGGGCCAAGGGCGCGGAGGTCTCCGGCGCGCTGAACCCGGCCCAGCAGGTCGTCAAGATCGTCAACGAGGAGCTGATCGGCATCCTCGGCGGCGAGACCCGCCGGCTCAACCTGGCCAAGACGCCGCCCACCGTGATCATGCTCGCCGGCCTCCAGGGCGCCGGTAAGACCACCCTGGCCGGCAAGCTCGCGGCCTGGCTGCGCAAGCAGGGCCACACCCCGCTGCTGGTCGCCTGCGACCTGCAGCGCCCCAACGCCGTCACCCAGCTGCAGGTGGTCGGCGAGCGCGCCGGCGTGCCGGTGTTCGCGCCGGAGCCGGGCAACGGCGTCGGCGACCCGGTGCAGGTCGCCAAGGCCGGTGTGGACGAGGCCAAGCGGGCCCAGCACGACGTGGTGGTGGTCGACACCGCCGGCCGGCTGGGCATCGACGAGGAGCTGATGCGGCAGGCCGCCGACATCAAGGCCGCCGTGCAGCCCGACGAGGTGCTGTTCGTGGTCGACGCGATGATCGGCCAGGACGCGGTGACCACCGCCGAGGCCTTCCGCGACGGCGTCGGCTTCACCGGCGTGGTGCTGACCAAGCTCGACGGCGACGCCCGCGGTGGCGCCGCGCTGTCCGTGCGCGAGGTCACCGGCCAGCCGATCATGTTCGCCTCCAACGGCGAGAAGCAGGACGACTTCGACGTCTTCCACCCGGACCGGATGGCCAGCCGGATCCTGGGCATGGGCGACCTGCTCACCCTGATCGAGCAGGCCGAGCAGCACTTCGACCAGGAGAAGGCCCAGGCCACCGCGGCCAAGCTGGGCACCGGCGAGCTCACGCTGGAGGACTTCCTCGAGCAGATGCTCGCGGTCCGCAAGATGGGCCCGATCGCCAACCTGCTGGGCATGCTGCCCGGCGCCGGCCAGATGAAGGACCAGCTGGCCAACTTCGACGAGCGCAAGCTGGACCGGCTGCAGGCCATCATCCGCGGCATGACGCCGGCCGAGCGGGCCGACCCGAAGATCATCAACGGCTCCCGCCGGCTGCGCATCTCCAAGGGCTCGGGCGTGTCCGTCAGCGAGGTGAACGACCTGGTCACCCGCTTCTTCGAGGCCCGCAAGATGATGAAGCAGATGGCCGGCCGGTTCGGCTTCCCCGGTGGCGGGGGCGGCGGCAGCCGCAAGGGCAAGAAGGGGAAGAAGGGCAAGGGCAACCGCGGCCCGACCCCGCCGAAGATGCGCGGCGGCTTCCCCGGTCTGCCGGGCGGTCTGCCCGCCGGCATGCCCGACCTGTCCAACCTGCCGCCCGGCCTGCAGGAGTTGCCGCCCGGCCTGGCCGGCCTGGACCAGCTGCCGCCCGGCTTCGACCCGAAGAAGTTCAAGTTCGGCAAGGACCAATGAGCGAGCTTGCGAGCGAATCGTTCAGCACAGAGCGTCCGCGAATGCGGACACCGAGCGCTAGCGAGGTGCCGCAGTGAGCGGCTTCCACCTGCGCGGCGTCGTCCTCCCGGACGGCGAGGAACGCGACCTGTGGGTCGTCAACGGGCGGGTGCGCACGAAGCCGGTGCCGGGCGCGGAGACCATCGTGGACGGTGGCTTCCTGTTGCCCGGCATGGTCGACGCGCACTGCCACGTCGGCCTCGGCCCGGACGGCGGCACCTCCCTGGAGGAGGCCGTCGAGCAGGCCGAGTTGGACCGGGACAACGGCACGCTGCTGATCCGCGACTGCGGTGTGCCGATCGACAACCGGCCGCTGCAGGAACGGCTCGACCTGCCCCGGATCATCCGCGCCGGCCGGCACCTGGCCCGGCCCAAGCGCTACATCCGGCACATCGGCGTCGAGCTGGCCGACCCGTCGTTGCTGCCGGCCGCGGTGGCCGAGCAGGCGGCCGACGGCGACGGCTGGGTGAAGCTGGTCGGCGACTGGATCGACCGTGACCTCGGTGACCTGGCCCCGCTCTGGCCGGACGAGGTGCTCAAGGAGGCCGTCGCGGTCGCGCACGACGCCGGGGTCAAGGTCACCGCGCACACGTTCGGCGAGGACGCGCTGCCCGGTCTGATCAACGCTGGCATCGACTGCATCGAGCACGGCACCGGCCTGACCGACGACACCATCGCCGAGATGGCCAGCCACGGCACCGCCCTGGTGCCGACCCTGATCAACATCGAGCTGTTCCCGTCCATCGCGGACGGTGCCGAGAGGTACCCCGTGTACGCCGCCCACATGCGCGATCTGCACGCCCGGGTGCGACAGACGGTGAGCAGCGCGGTGGAGGCCGGAGTTCAGGTCTACGCCGGCACCGACGCCGGCGGCGGCATCAAGCACGGCCGGCTGGTCGACGAGGTGGTCGCCCTGCACGAGGCCGGGATGAGTCGGGAACAGGCGCTCGGCGCGGCCTCCTGGGCCGCCCGGTCCTGGCTGGGCTGGCCCGGCCTGACTGAGGGATCACCCGCTGACCTGCTGGTATTCGCCGACGACCCACGAGATGATCTCCAGGTGCTGCGTGATCCGTCCATGATCATGCTGCGCGGACGGGTGGTTCGCTAGCGAGGCGGGGAGTGCGGTGGACGAGCAGCGGCAACAGCATCCGCCGACCGACCTGGCCTGGGGACTGACCGCGTTCCTGCTCGGCTTCGGGCTGTACTACCTGGTGTCGCTGGTGATCGTCGGCTTCCTGCCGGCGCCGAGCGGACCCCGCTCCGGCGCACGCCTGGTCGTGCCGCTGGTCGCCAACCTGTTCCTGGGCCTGGTGCCGTGGTGGTTCTCCCGCCGCCGCGGCCGTGGCGTGCTGGCCGACTTCGGCTTCCTGCCCACCCGGCGGGACGTGCTGGTCGGTCTGGTCTGCGGCGTGGCGTCCGTCGTGGTCGGCCTGATCATCGCGATGGTGGTCGCGCAGGTCATCCCGCCGCAGGCCTCGCCGATCACCAGCCACGTCGACGCCTGGCTCATCGGCTACGTCGCGTTCCTGGTGATCGGCGCGCCCGTTACCGAGGAACTGCTGGTGCGCGGGGCGCTCTGGGGCGCGCTGGAGCGCTACCAGGTGCCGCGGCTGACGATCCTCGCGCTCACCGCGCTGATCTTCGCCTTCCTGCACCTGGACCCGAGCCGGCTGGCGTCGCTGTTCGCACAGGGCGTCGCAATCGGGGCGGCCCGGCTGGTCACCGGGCGGATCGGCGCGAGCATGGTCGCCCACGCCACCAACAACTTGCTGCCCGGGATCGTCACACTCGCGGCGACCTGACCGAACGTTGACTACGCTCGTCAGCCGTCGGACCGAGGAGGCCCGGTGACCCCACCCACAACGCAGGTCGAGGTGCCCCCGTCGCACAGATGGGGGTTCGGCGCCTTCGTGCTCGCCGAGCTGGTGCTGATCCTGTCCGCGGTGTTCCTGGTCGCGGCCTCCGGCCCGGTTTCCGACGAGCCCATCCCGCCGGTCGTGATTGTCGTGGTGACCGCGCTGCCCACCATGCTCGCCGCCGGCGTCGCCGTGCTGGCCACCCTGCTGCGTGGCAACGGCCCGACGATCGACCTGCGGTTGCAGTGGAGCTGGCCGGACGTGCGGGCCGGCCTCAAGCTCGGCCTGGCCGGGCTGGTGCTGACCGCCATCGCCGCCGCGGTCTGGGCCAAGACCGTCGGCAAGCTCGACCCCACCTCGGCGCTGGCCTCCGTGGTCGACGCCCAGCCGCTGCCGCTGGCGCTGGGCATCGTGATGTTCCTCTACACCTGGCTGATCGGCCCGGCCTGCGAGGAGCTGATTTTCCGCGGTCTGCTCTGGGGCGCCATCGAGCGGCTGCAGTGGAGCCGCTGGGCCGCCCTCGTGCTGAGCACCGCGATCTTCGCGGTCAGCCACCTGGAGCCGCTGCGCACCTCGCTGCTGCTGGTCATCGCCATCCCCATCGGCTGGGCACGCCTGGTCACCGGCCGTCTGCCGGCCAGCATCGTGGCGCACCAGATCAACAACTTCGTCCCGGCGGTAGGCATCCTGCTGATGTCCCTGGGCCTCTGGCACTGAGACCCCGCGAGTCCCGCTCTCGGGCAACTATGTGTCGAGTTCCGGCAGGGGGCGATTGGTGTCGCCACGTCCTCGTCTGGCAGAATGGACGGCTGTCCGCCATTGCCGGTCCCTCTCGCTGTGCCGTGGCGTCCTGAAACCTGAGCGCGACGATCGTGTCCCCACGCGGTCTGCTGTGCTCGACCCGGAGCAACGAGAGCCTGAGGAGTACCACCACCCGTGGCCGTCAAGATCAAGCTGCAGCGGCTCGGCAAGATCCGCCAGCCCCAGTACCGGATCATTGTCGCCGACTCGCGCGCCCGCCGGAGCGGCAAGGCGATCGAGACGATCGGCAAGTACCACCCGCTGCAGGAGCCCAGCTTCATCGAGGTCGACACCGAGCGGGCGCAGTACTGGCTGGGCGTCGGCGCGCAGCCGACCGAGCCTGTGCAGCGCATCCTGGAGATCACCGGCGACTGGCAGAAGTTCAAGGGCCTGCCGGGCGCCGAGGGCACGCTCAAGCACGCCGAGCCGAAGCCGGACAAGCAGGCGCTGTTCAACGCCGCGCTGGCCGCCGCGGGCGAGGAGCCCACGACCGAGGCCACCACGCCGAAGAAGAAGGCGTCCGCCAAGAAGGCCGAGTCCAAGGACGAGGCCGCCGCTGAGGAGAAGTCCGAGGGCGGCGAGGCGTGAGTTTGCTCGCGGACGCGCTCGAGCACCTCGTCCGGGGCATCGTCGACCACCCTGACGATGTTCGGGTCAACCTGCTGACCACCCGCCGCGGTCGCACCCTCGAGGTGCACGTCCACCCGGACGACCTCGGCAAGGTGATCGGGCGGGGCGGTCGGACCGCGACCGCGCTGCGCACCGTGATGGCCGGCATCGGCGGTCGCGGCGTGCGCGTGGACGTGGTGGACACCGACCGTTGAGCAGTCCCGACGTTCGCGTCGTCGGACGGGTCGTCAAGCCGCACGGCATTCGCGGCGAGCTCGTCGTGGACGTGCGCACCGACTCCCCGGAGGAGCGGTTCGCGCCGGGCGCCGTGCTGGCGACCCGTGCGCGGGACGGCGCGTCCGGAACCGTCACCATCGCAGCCGCCCGGCCTCACACCGGGCGGCTGCTGGTGACGTTCGAGGGCGTCGCCGGTCGCGACGCGGCCGAGGCGATGCGCGGCCTGCTGCTGGTGGTGGACGCCGCCGACATCGCGCCCTCCGACGATCCCGAGGAGTTCTACGACCACGAGCTGGAAGGGCTCGAGGTCGTGGACGTCCAGGGCAACAAGATCGGTGTGGTCGCCGAGGTGCTGCACACGGCGGCCAGCGACCTGCTGTCCGTGCGGCTGCCCGACGGCGGCGAGGCCCTGATTCCGTTCGTCGCCGACATCGTGCCCACAGTGGACGTCGCGGGCGGCCGCGTGGTCGTGGACCCGCCCGAGGGGCTGCTGGACGCCTGATGCGGATCGACGTTCTGACCATCTTTCCCGAGTACCTCGAGCCGCTGCGGGCCGCGCTGCTGGGCAAGGCCATCGACAAGAAGCTCATCAGCGTCGACGTGCACGACCTGCGGGACTACACCCACGACGTGCACAAGGCCGTGGACGACAGCCCGTACGGCGGCGGCCCGGGCATGGTGATGAAGCCCCAGGTCTGGGGTGAGGCGCTGGACGCGGTGTGCGGGCCGGACGCCGACGGCGCGCTGCCGCGGCTGATCGTGCCCACGCCGGCCGGCCGGCCGTTCACCCAGGAACTGGCCCGCGAGTACGCGACGCTGCCGCGGCTGGCCTTCGCCTGCGGCCGCTACGAGGGCATCGACCAGCGGGTCGTCGACGACTCCGCCGGCCGGATGCAGGTCGACGAGGTCTCCATCGGCGACTACGTGCTGGTCGGCGGCGAGGTCGCGGTGCTGGTCATGGTCGAGGCCGTGGCCCGGCTGCTGCCCGGCGTGCTGGGCAATCCGCAGTCGGCCGAGCAGGACTCGTTCTCCGACGGCCTGCTGGAGGGCCCCAGCTACACCCGGCCCGAGGTCTGGCGCGGCCTGGCCGTGCCCGACGTGCTGCGCTCGGGCAACCACAAGCTGATCGACCGGTGGCGTCGCGACCAGGCGCTGGAGCGCACCTACCGGCGTCGGCCGGAGCTGCTCGACCGGCTGGCCGACGACCAGCTCGACAAACATGACCGGGCGCTGCTGGACCGCCTGCGCGACCCGGACCACAACTGATCCCCAACCCCCCGATTTGGGCTCGCCGACACCCGTCTGGCACACTGGACAGGTTGCTGCACCCGGCTGGACGTTGAGTTTGGACGTTGCCGGCGTGCGCCAGTTGGGCAAGGCCCCCAGGCAGGACCAGCACCCGGATTCCGGCAGTGGAGTTCGTCCGTGCGCTTCGCGGGGGTTGTACGACAGACACCCGAAGGACGAGGACGGACCACCGATGAACACCCTGGACGCTCTGGACGCTCAGTCGCTGCGTTCCGACATCCCGGACTTCCGCCCGGGCGACACCCTGAAGGTCCACGTCCGCGTCATCGAGGGCTCCCGCGAGCGGGTCCAGGTGTTCCAGGGCGTCGTGATCCGCCGGCAGAACGGCGGCATCCGCGAGACCTTCACCGTCCGCAAGATCTCGTTCGGCGTCGGCGTCGAGCGCACCTTCCCGGTGCACTCCCCGAACATCGCCAAGATCGAGCGCGTGACCCGCGGCGACGTGCGCCGGGCCAAGCTGTACTACCTGCGCGACCTGCGCGGCAAGGCCGCCAAGATCAAGGAGAAGCGGGACGCGGTCCCGGCCAACTCCTGATCTGATCCTCGTACCGCCCCGGTGAGCACTGACGAGTCCCGGGACGAGCGCGACGACGTGGAACGGCCCTTGCCCCCATCGCAAGATGGCGGCAAGGGCCGTAGCCGCGTCGGCTCCTTCGTCAAGGAGACGGTGATCCTGATCGGGATCGCCCTCGTGCTGACCGTCCTCATCCAGACCTTCCTGGCCAAGGTCTACGTCATCCCGTCCGGCTCCATGGAGCAGACGCTGCACGGCTGCACGGGCTGCACCGACGACCGCGTGCTGGTCGACAAGATCACCTACCGGTTCCGCGACCCGTCGCCCGGCGACGTCGTGGTGTTCCGCGGCCCCGAGGCTTGGACGCACAACGACTTCACCTCCGAGCACTCCGACAATCCCGTCGTGCAGGCGCTGCAGGGCCTGGGCTCGCTGGTCGGGCTGGCCCAGATCGACGAGCGCGACTTTGTCAAGCGGGTGATCGCGGTCGGCGGGCAGACCATCCAGTGCTGCGACCCGCGCAACCGGGTGCTGGTCGACGGCAAGCCGCTGGACGAGCCGTACATCTACTACGTGCCGGGGCAGCCGCCCAAGATGGCCGACTTCGCGCCGGTGAAGGTGCCGGCCGGCCGGCTGTTCGTGATGGGTGACAGCCGCCTGAACTCGCTGGACTCGCGCTTCCAGGGGGGCGGCGGGGTGAACGGCACCATCGGCGTGAGCGACGTGATCGGCAAGGCCCGGGTGATCGTGCTGCCGCCGGGGCGCTGGGGCTTCATCTCCGACCACGATCCGCAGGTCGCCGCCGGTGGCCTGGCGCTGCTGTGGTGGCGACGCCGGAATTGGGCGGATTCGCTACTACCCGTGTAGGGGACCGTACGGCCTGCTGTACCTGGACCCCACCAGCGCTAGCGTAACCTGGCCCGGTGACCGACGTCGTGCCCTCGCAGAATCCGCAGAGCAACCCGGAGCCGGAGGAACCCAAGACGACTTCCGCTTCCGAGTCCGAGCAGGCCGAGTCGGAACCGCGTCTTCTCGACGGCGCCAGCACCGCGCGCACCCGCCGGCAGCGCAAGCCCGAGAAGAAGCGCTCGTTCTGGAAGGAACTGCCGATCCTGATCGTCACCGCTCTGGTGCTGACGATCCTGATCCAGACGTTCCTGGCGCGCGTCTACGTCATCCCCTCCGAGTCGATGGAGATGACCCTCGTCGGCTGCGCCGGCTGCACCGACGACCGGGTGCTCGTCGACAAGCTGACCTACGACTTCACCAGCGTTCAGCCGGGTGACGTGGTCGTGTTCAAGGCGCCGGACAACTGGGACAAGAGCGAGTTCCAGTCGCAGCAGTCGGACAACCCGATCGTGAGCGCCATCGAGAACGTCGGGTCGGCCATCTCGCTGTTCCCGCCCAACGAGTACGACCTGATCAAGCGGGTCATCGCGGTCGGCGGGCAGACGGTGTCGTGCTGCCAGGACAACAAGGTCGTGGTGGACGGCAAGCCGATCAACGAGTCGTACATCTACTGGCGGCCGGACTATCCGCCCACCCAGCCGACGTTCGGGCCGGTCAAGGTGCCCGACGGCAAGCTGTGGGTGATGGGCGACAACCGCAACAACTCCGACGACTCGCGGTTCCAGGGCCACGGCGACCTGCTGGCCGGCACGGTGCCGGTGTCCAACGTGATCGGCAAGGCGCGGCTGATCGTGCTGCCGCCGACCCGGTGGGGGGCCGTGACGACCGTCAACCCGCAGGCCGAGGCGTCCGCGCTGCACGCGCCCGCCTGGCAGCAGGGGCTGCCGCTGGGTATCGGCATGGCCGCCGCGTTCCCGACCGTGTGGGTCGGGCGGCGGGTGCGGCGCCGGCTGTTCGGACTGTTCGCCCGGGGCGACCGCTGAGGTGGTAGTCGCGGGCGACGTGCTCCGGCCGCAGCGGGCGGTCATCCGGAGCAGCACGGGGAACTGGGCTCTGCAGTCGGCGCTGGACCGGCGTGGGTTAGGGCCCGTGGCCGGGGTCGACGAGGCTGGCCGGGGCGCGTGCGCCGGGCCGCTGGTGGTCGCGTCGTGCGTGCTGCGGCCGGGCGACGCCCGGAAGCTGGAGGGGCTGACCGACTCCAAGCTGCTCACCGAGGCCGCGCGGGATCGGATGTACGACCTCGTGCTGGCCCGGGCGCTGGACTTCGCCGTGGTCGTGATCCCGCCGGCCGAGGTCGACCGGATCGGCGTGCACGTCGCCAACATCGAGGGCATGCGGCGGGCAGTGGCGCAGCTCACCACCCATCCGGGTTATGTTCTGGTCGATGGTTTCAAGGTTCCGGGCCTGACCGCCCCCAGCACCGCAGTGATCAAGGGTGACCAGGTGGTCGCCTGCGTCGCCGCGGCGTCGGTGCTGGCCAAGGTGACCCGGGACCGGATCATGACGGAATTGCACGGCGACCTGCCGTGTTATGGCTTTGACGTGCACAAGGGCTACTGCACCGCCGACCACACGGCCGCGCTCAACGAGCACGGGCCGACCGCCGAGCACCGGTGGTCGTACGTGAACGTCGCCGCGGCGGGGCGGCTGCACAACATGTGCCCTCCGCACGAGGTGGCCCGCCGGGTGGTTCAGAATGGAGCGTCCCCGGAGGTCGGGGTACCTGGCTCACGACGAGGAGGGACGCGGGTCCGATGAGCGCGGAGGATCTCGAGAAGTACGAGACCGAGATGGAGCTTCAGCTCTACAAGGAGTACCGCGACATCGTCGGTCAGTTCTCCTACGTGGTGGAGACCGAGCGCCGGTTCTACCTGGCCAACGCCGTCGACGTGCAGGTGCGCAACGCCGAGGGCGAGGTGTACTTCGAGGTGCGGATGTCCGACGCCTGGGTCTGGGACATGTACCGCCCGGCCCGGTTCGTCAAGAACGTCCGGGTGATCACCTTCAAGGACGTCAACGTGGAGGAGTTGGACAAGCCCGACCTGCGCCTCCCCGAAGACGGCCCGTTCGGAGCCGGTGGCGGTCCCGCCACCTAGGAGCCGACCGGCACCCTGGTTCGACGAAAGGGGCCTTCGCCGCACTCGGTGCGGCGAAGGCCCCTTTCGTTGCGAGTCAATTCCCCACACGCCCCAGCTGTCCGCCCTGGGCACGCAGGTCCCCGGCCAGCCAACCACAACCTTCGCCCCTGTGGGCCCCGTTGGGGATGGCCTGTGGACAACTCCCGACTTGTCCACAGCGGCGGCGAACGGCCTGGCAGTCGCTGCGGCGTTCGGCGCACTGTCGACGCATGACCCGCGAGCGATGCAGCACCACGCCGAGCCCTGCCGAGCTGGGCCGGCTGGGCGAGGAACTGGCGACCCTCTTCCTGGAGGAGCAGGGCTTGGTCGTGCTGTCCAGGAACTGGCGATGTCCCGAGGGTGAGCTGGACATCGTCGCCACCGACGGCGGCCGGCTCGTGGTGTGCGAGGTGAAGACCCGCTCCAGCACCACCTACGGCAAGCCGGCGGAGGCGGTCGACTACGAGAAGGCGACCCGGATCCGCCGGCTCACCCACCGATGGCGGGCCGCGCACAACGTGGCCTACTGCGACACCCGGTTCGACCTGATCTCCATCCTGTGGCCGGGCCATGGTCCGGCGCGGTTGGAGCACCTGCGGGGTGCGTTCTGATGCCGCTGTCACGGACCTGGTCGGTCGCCCTGCTCGGTGTGGACGGCCAGCCGGTGGAGATCGAGGCGGACGTCGGCCAGGGCAAGCCCAAGGTGCAGCTGTTGGGGCTGCCGGACTCGGCGCTGAACGAGGCCAAGGACCGCGTGCGGGCCGCGGTCCGCAACTCCGGACTGGAATGGCCGGACCAGGTCACGCTGGCGCTGTCGCCGGCCGACCTGCCCAAGGGCGGCTCCGGCTACGACCTGGGGCTGGCCTGCGCGGTGCTGGCCGGTGCCGGGAGCGTGCCACAGACCATGCTCGGCGGCACGGTCCTGATCGGCGAGTTGGCCCTGGACGGCCGCATCCGTCCCGTGCGCGGGGTGCTGCCCCGGCTGCTGGCCGCGAAGCGGTCCGGCTTGAAGCACGCCGTCGTGCCGGTGGAGACGCTCGCCGAGGCGGCACTCGTCGACGGCGTGGAGACGCGTGGCGCTGTCCACCTGACCGACGTCCTGGCGTGGTTCAAGGGCGATGAATCGGCGCTGATTGAGCCAGGGCCGCCCGGTTTGGTCGCCAGGGGTGAAGTGCCCGACCTGGTCGACGTCGTAGGCCAGCCCGAAGCCCGGTGGGCGCTGGAGGTCGCCGCCGCCGGTGCGCACAACATGCTGCTCGTGGGCCCGCCAGGCACCGGAAAGACGATGCTGGCCGAACGCCTCGTGGGACTGTTGCCATCGCTCACGCCCGATGAGGCGCTGGAGGTGACGGTCATCCACTCGATCGTCGGCGCACTGTCCGCCGATGTGCCGCTGGTGACGCTGCCGCCGTTCATCGCCCCGCACCACTCGGCGTCCGTCGCCGCGCTCGTGGGCGGTGGCGTCGGTATGGCCCGTCCTGGTGCGATCAGCAAAGCCCATCGAGGGGTGCTTTTCCTCGACGAGGCTTGCGAGTACAAAGCGCCGCATATGGAGGCGTTGCGGACCGCGATCGAGGAAGGCGAGATACGCCTTGCCCGACGTGATGGTGTCGCCCGGTATCCGGCCCGGTTTCAGTTGGTGCTGGCGACGAACCCGTGCCCATGCGCACCGCCTCGGGATGTCGACTGCAGGTGCTCGCCGATCGAGCGCCGCAAGTACTTCTCGCGGTTGTCCGGTCCGTTGCTGGACCGGATCGATATCCGCACCCGGATGAGGCCCATTACGGCCATGGAGGCTGGTGGTCTCGGGCCACCGGAGACCACCGCAACGGTGCGCGAACGGGTCGCCAAGGCTCGCACGCGGGCCGCGGAGCGGTGGGCCGAACACGGTTGGCGGACCAATGCCGAGGTGCCTGGTCCAGAGCTGCGACGCTACTTCCAGTTGCCGGCTAAGGCGGTCCGTCTGCTTGATCGCGGCCTCGAATCGGGGTTCGTCAGCGCGCGAGGGGCGGACCGGTGCATCCGGATCGCCTGGACGCTGGCGGACCTGGCCGAGAAGGACTGCCCGGACAGCGACGATGTCGCGGCCGCCCTGGAGTTCCGGGACCGGAGAGCGGCGTGACCACCGACGAGATCCGCTTGGCCAGGGCTTATCTGCTCCGGGTCGCGGAGCCGCCGGCGCCCGAGGTGGTGTCGCTGGTGGCGGACTTGGGGCCGGTGCGAGCGGCTGAGCTGGTGCGGGCCGGCAAGGCGGCCGAGGACGAGACGGCCGCGCGTCGGCACCTGGACTTCGCCGAGAGGGACATGGCGGAGGCGGCGACCAGGCAGGCCCGCCTGGTCATTCCGGAGGACGAGGAGTGGCCGGCCTGGCCGCTGCTGGCCCTCACCAACGCGGCGGCCCGGGGCGTGCCCGGCATGACGGGGCCGCTGGGGCTGTGGGTGCGGGGTTCTGCCCGACTCGACGAGCTCGTCGAGGAGGCAGTGGCGGTGATCGGCGCGAGGGCGTCGACCGGCTATGGCGAGCATGTCGCCGCCGATCTCGCCTACGGCCTGGCCGAGCGGTCGGTGACCGTCGTTTCCGGTGCTGCGTATGGGATCGACGGCTACGCGCATCGCGGAGCGTTGGGGGCCAAGGGGTCCACGGTCGCGGTGTTGGCCTGCGGCGTCGATGTGGCCTATCCGGCGGGCCACACCGAGCTGCTGGCCCGGATCGCCGTGAGCGGGGCCGTGGTCAGCGAGTATCCGCCGGGCACGCGGCCGGCCAGGCATCGTTTCCTGGTGCGGAATCGGCTCATCGCCGCGCTGGCGGCGGGCACTGTCGTGGTGGAGGCGGGTCGTCGAAGCGGTTCGAGAAACACCGCCGCGACAACAAGTGCGCTCGGGCGGCCGCTGATGGCGGTGCCCGGACCGGTGACGTCGGCGATGTCGGTGGGGTGCCACGACCTGTTGCGCACGGCCGGTGCGACGGCGGTGTGCACCGTGGCCGACGTGATGGCGGATGCCGGACGAATTGGTGTGGACGCAACTACTCGATCGGATGAACCCCCGCGCTCCACCGATGGTCTCGATCGGGTGATGCTGCGCGTGCACGAGGAGTTGCCGTCTCGGGGTGGTGTGAGCGCCGAGCGCATCGCCGTCGGTTCCGGCGTCCCATTGTCGCGGGTCAGAGCGTTGCTGCCGGAGCTGGAAATGTTGGGGCTAGTCCAAAAGTGTGAAGCGGGGTGGTGTCGCGGACAGGGATGAACGGGCAGAGGCCACTCCAACGGGTGTGGCGATGCTTGACCACGAACGGGTTGCGGCGCACCGTGTTGGGCTATGTGTCGTCACACGAGGGTCATCCGCACGGGTGGACATCACGGAATCGAGCGGGCCGCCGCGCTGAGGCCGCGCGCCTGTTCGCCGCTCGCGGGGATGTGACACGCGTTCGATGCCCTCTTCACGACGGCCGGCGGCGCAGGAGCTGATTCGGCTCCGCCAACGGCTGCCCGCTGACGTCGAGGCGGTGCTCGCGGACTACGAGCGGCACCTCCGGCTGGAGCGCAACCTCTCCGAGCACACCGTGCGCGCCTACCTCGGCGATGTGGTGTCCCTGCTGGGACATCTGGCCCCGCCCACCCAGGCGGACGCCGCCGGCCACACCGCCACCGAGGCACAGGCACCTGTCGGTGTGACCGCCGGCGGCGACCATGGCGACGGCGGAGACGGCGTGGATGACCAGCCGCTGCCGGTCCGGGTGGCCGACATCGACCTCGCTGCCCTGCGCGGGTGGCTGAGTGGCCTG
Source organism: Kutzneria sp. CA-103260 (assembly GCF_018263855.1). Lineage (GTDB taxonomy): Bacteria > Actinomycetota > Actinomycetes > Mycobacteriales > Pseudonocardiaceae > Kutzneria. The sequence goes on from NZ_CP073318.1 coordinate 10,337,694, forward strand.
CGGGCCGCCGGGGCGAGCCGGTCGACGCTGGCCAGGCGGTCGGCGGCGGCTCGGACGTTCACGGCCTGGGCGCGGCGGCGTGGGCACCTGGCGACGGATCCGGGGCAGCTGCTGATGGCGCCGCGGCCGCATCGGACGCTGCCCGGGGTGCTGCGCAAGGACCAGGCGGCGGCGATGCTGTCCGCCGCCGAGAGCGGGGCCGCGGAAGGCGCGGCCGTCGCTCTGCGTGACCAAGCTCTGTTGGAGCTGCTCTACGCCACCGGTGTCCGGGTGTCCGAACTATGCGGGTTGGACCTGGGCGATGTGGACTACTCCAGCCGAGTGATTCGTGTGCTGGGCAAAGGTGGCCGCGAGCGGGTCGTGCCGTTCGGCGCACCGGCCGAGCGGGCGTTGCGCCGGTGGCTCGACGAGGGGCGATCCGCCCTGGTCAGGCCGGGTTCGCCGGTCGCTTTGCTGCTGGGCGCGCGAGGCGGCCGGCTGGATCAGCGGACGGCCCGCAAGATCGTGCACGGCGCGGTCGGTGCGGTACCCGGAGCAGTCGACACAGGTCCGCACGGCCTAAGGCACTCCGCCGCGACGCACCTGCTGGAGGGCGGCGCGGACCTGCGAACCGTCCAAGAGCTTCTCGGTCACGCTACGCTAGCCACCACGCAGCTCTACACCCACGTCACCGTCGAACGGCTTAAGGCGATCCATGAGCGAACCCACCCCCGTTCCTGAGGACGCCGGGGGAGGTTCCCGCACGGCAACCGTGCCCTCCCTGGAGACACGCGCCCCGGAGACGACAGCGATGCGCAACGGCAGCCACGGCCCGGCCGCCGGTGGCTCGCGGGGCTCGTACGGTGCGGGTCAGCCAGACGGGGTCCTCCCCGGTGATCAGCGCACGGCCGACGACGTCGAGGCGGGCATCGTCGCGCTGTGGCGCAGCTACGGCGGCAGCCGGGCGCAGGAGCTGCGGGACCGGCTCGTGCTGCACTACGCCCCGCTGGTCAAGTACGTCGCCGGCCGGGTCGGCACCGGCCTGCCCGCGCACGTCGACGTCGGCGACCTGATCCAGTCCGGGATCTTCGGCCTGGTCGACGCGATCGAGAAGTTCGAGCCCGAGCGGGGCCTGAAGTTCGAGACCTACGCCATGCAGCGCATCCGCGGCGCCATCCTCGACGACCTGCGCTCCCAGGACTGGGTGCCGCGCTCCGTGCGCAGCCGCGCCCGCGACGTCGAACGCGCCCTGGAGCGCCTCGGCGGCCGCCTCCAGCGCACCCCCACCGACTCCGAGCTGGCCAACGAGCTGTCGATCACCATCAGTGAGCTGCGGGAGCTCTACGCCCAGCTCCAGCTCACCAGCGTCGTCGCCCTCGACGAGCTCATCGCCGCCGGCCGTGGCACCGCCTCCCTCGCGGAGACCCTGCCCGACGACTACGCCGAGGACCCCGTTGCCAGCCTCGTCGACCAGGACAGCCGCCGCCAGCTGGCCGACGCCATCGCCCAGCTGGCCGAGCGGGACCGCATCGTGGTGACCCTGTACTACTTCGAGAACCTCACCCTGGCCGAGATCGGCCGCGTTCTCGGCGTCACCGAGTCCCGCGTCTGCCAGCTGCACACCCGCGCCGTCCTGCGCCTGCGCACCAAGCTCGCCGAACAGTCCGAGAGCTGACCCGCGCCGAACCGGACAGCTGGGATGGATGTCCCCACCGCCCGCACTGCTCAGCTGACTTCGGTCAGCTCACGGCCGTGCTCCGGCCCGATCACACCTCCGGCGTCCCCGCTGGCGGCATGCCGTTGACCGGGGGCGGCGATGCCACTGGTCGTGGCGTTCGCCGACCCCGGTTCTGGTCAGGGGACGGTGATCGAGGTGATCGAGGCGTTGTCGACGCCGACGCGAGGAACGGGTACGCCGGGGGTGGGTGGCTCTGGGGCGGAGGCCATGCGGACGGGACCGCCGTGGGTGACCAGGACGATCTCCACGCCGGGGCGGGAAACGGCGTGGTGGCGGAGGGCGCGGTGCACCCGGGCGTACATGTCGGCGATGCTCTCGCCGCCGGAGGGGCGGCGGAAGGGCTCACGCCACAGTCGGTCGACGGAGTGCTGGGCGGTGGGGTCGTCGGCGAAGGGGGAGTCGAGGCGTTGGCCCTCCAGCTCGCCGAGCTGCTGTTCCCGGAGCTCGGAGTCGAACTCCAGCGGTAGGCCGAGACGCGTGGCGATGATCTCGGCGGTCTCCCGGGCCCGGATCAGGTCGCTGGCGATGATGGCGGCAGGCCGGGTGGGACGTCCGGCGAGGAGGTCGGCGGTGAGATGGGCCTGCGCCCGGCCGGCAGCGGTGAGGCCGCCGGCCTGAGCCGACTGGCCCTGGATGCGGCCGGCCAGGTTCCAGGTGCTCTCGCCGTGCCGGACCAGGTGCAGGACGGACGGCCCAGATGCGGGACGAATGGCTGGCTCCAGCGTGTGGTGATCGGATGGCCCCGGCGTGGGGTGGTCGAAAGGCTCCGGCGTGGCGTGATCGGAGGGCCCGGGGACGGGGCGTTCGAGGGTCACGTCGGTCATCAGTACTGCATGCGGGGATCGTCGTAGTTCTTGAACTCGATCACGTTGTTGGACGGGTCGGCCAGGAACAGGGTGCGGTGCTGCTCGGCGGTGCCCTCGAAGCGGATCGACGGACCGGACAGCACCCGCAGCTTGCGGTGCTCGACCAGCCGTACCAGGCGGTCGAAGTCCTCGGCGGCGGCGAAGCTGACGCCGAAGTGGCGCGGATAGGCGACGGCCTCGGCCGGCACGTCGTCGCAGAGGTGGCAGACGAGCTGGTCGCCGAAGAAGTCCAGGGTGATCCGGTCGTCGTAGCGCCGGGCCAGCTTGGCGCCGAGGCCGAAGACGTAGTACTCCAGCGCCTCGTCCAGGTCGCGGGCGGGGACGGCGATGTGGCAGGCGTCGTACTGGTTGCGCATTCTCGTGGTTCCTTCGCCGCGTGGTCAGTTCGAGTGGGACATCGACCGGGCTGCGGGCACGGCCCCGGTCGTGAGGCTGAGCAGGGTGTCGCCGCGCAGGCCCCGGCGCAGCGTCTCGACGCCGACCACGTCGTGGGTGGCGATGTTGCCGAGGTTGACGTGCGGCCCGACGGTGCGGATGAGCTCGACCTGGAGGTCCTTGGTCGGGGCCTCGAACATGATCAGGCCGGGGTCGAGCGCGTCCAGCACGGCGCCGAGCACGTCCTCCCGCATGTGCCCGTCGGCCCTGGCGATGCCGCTGCGGCCGCTCTCCCGTGCCTCGGTGATCACCGTGACGGCGCCGGCGTCCAGGTCCTCGCGCAGCGCCTCCACCCAGTCGGCCGGGGTGAGCAGCGCGGACCGGTCGGCGTCCTTGTAGCCGACCTCGGACAGCACGGGCCGGTGGGCCGACATCCGCCGCACGTAGTCGGCCTTGCTGCGCTGGTCCAGCGGGATGGTGCCGTTGGAGACCTCGATGTGGGTGGCCCCGGTGCGCTCGACCAGCGCCAGGTAGTCGGGCAGCTGGTCGGTCCACACGGCGTGCTCGAACAGGGTGCCGCCGAAGTAGAAGTCGATGCCGGCCGCGCGCAGCACGGCGGCCTTGCGGTCGATGTCCTTGGTCACCAGCGCGGTGCCCCAGCCGAACTTGACCAGGTCGACCAGGTGGCCGTGGCTGTCGATGACGTCGGCGAACGCGCCGGTCGGCAGTCCGGGGTCGATCATCATGGTGGTGCCGGGCAAACCCCTGCTCATGCGCTGCCTCCTGGACTCGGAATCGTTGTTCGACGGCGACGGCGTCATCGCGCCCCGCCCGCGGTCGCCAGCTCGACCCGCAGGGCGCGGCGCAGCACCTTGCCGGTGGGCCCGGTGGGCAGCTGCCCGGTCACCTCGATGGTGGTCGGCCGCTTGTACCGGGTCAGCTCCCGCTCGCAGAGCTCGCGCAGGTCGCGGGCGAGACCGTCGGCGTGCGCCCCGGGATGGGCGGTGACGAACGCGACGGCCACCTGGCCGAGCCGGTCGTGCGGGGCGCCGACGACCGCGGCGGACCGCACCGCCGGGTGCCCGAGCAGCACGTTCTCGATCTCGAGCGGGTGGATCTTCTCGCCGCCCCGGTTGATCACGTCGTCCGCGCGGCCGGCCAGCCGCACGAAGCCGGCCTCGTCACGGGTGCCGAGGTCGCCGGTGAGCAGCCAGCCGCTGGCGTCCCGGGCCAGCCGGGCCCGCTCAGGGACGTCGGCGGACAGGTCGAGGTAGTGGCTGACCACCTGTCGGCCGCGCAGTGCGACCATGCCCTCTTGCCCGGGCGCGGCCGGGCGGCCGTCCTGGTCGAGCACCGTGAGCCCGATGCCGACCGGCAGGCCGACCGAGCCGATACGGCGGGCGGCCGCCTCGACCGGGTTGGCGGTGATCTGCCCGGCTGCCTCGGTCATGCCGTACGTCTCCAGCACACCGATGCCGGTGTGCTCGGTGAACGCGCGCAACGTGTGCTCCGGCAGCGGCGCGGAGGCGGAGCGCGCGAATCGGATGCCGCGCACGACGCCCTCGCTCGGCGCGGGCGCCGACGCCAGGGAGGTCAGGATCGCGGGCACCGTGTTCAGCCAGGTCGGGTGCCACTGCTCGACACGTTCCCAGTACGCGTTCACGTCGAACCGGCGGTCCACTACCAGCGACGCGCCGCTGACCACGTTCGCCAGCAGCCCCATCACCTGTGCGTTCACGTGGAACAGCGGCAGCGGGGTGTAGCCGCGTTGGTCGGGGCCGAAGCCGTGGTGCCGGGCGACCCGTCGCGCGGCGTGCATCAGCTGCCATTCGGACAGCGGAATGCCCTTCGGCGCGCCGGTAGTGCCGGAACTGGCCAGCAATACCGCCGGTCGCCGTGCCGCGCCGTCGCTGGGGCGAGAGGACACCGTTGCCGATCGGACCGTAATCGGGCCGGAATCGGTGAGCGACCACATTTCCGGGTCGGCGTCGAATAGGTCCGGGGTGTCGGTGGCCAACACGTCGACACGAAGCCGGGCGACCGAATTGGACAGTTCCGACGCGGTGAGCCGGGGGTCGAGCGGCACAGCCGTCAGCCCGGCCGCGAGCGCGCCGAGATAGGCGGCGGTGAACGCGAGCGGATCGGCCGCGACGAGCCCGACGCGGGCCCGCTGCGGCAGCGCACGACTGGCCGCACGCCAGTTCTCGGCCTGGCACGCCAGCTCCGACCAGGTGAGCGACCTACCGTCCGCGCCGACGACGAACGCGGCCGACGCGGGCCGCTCCAGTGCCCGGGCGGCCAGTAGGCGGGACACCACTGCCATGCGGCCTCCTCACGAAGTGGGATGACCAGATCGATTCTTGACTTGATCGATGTGAGTCTCCTAGGAGCAGATTAAGAACCTCCTGTGTGCGACCGATTTGGGTGAATTGGGCGGCAACCGACAGGAATTCGACAGCGCATTCAGGCGACTTCCTCAGGCGGCGGTTCACGCCATGGCAACAGTCGAACGCGCTGCGTCGACAACAGCCCCAACGGATCCAGATATTCATTGCCCCGCAGTGCGCCCCAGTGCAGACAAGCGCTGCGCAGGCAGGCCGCCGCGCCTTCCTCGTGACCAGGCATCAGCCGCCCCACCTCCTCGCCCCGCCGGACCCGCTGGCCGGCCGTCACCTCCGGCTGCACCGGCTCGTAGGTGGTGCGCAGGCCGCCCGCGTGCGCCACCGCCACCACGCCTCGGGTTGCCACCGAGCCGGCGAAGGAAACCACTCCGTCGGCCGCCGCCAGCACCGGCTGACCGGCGTCCGCGCCCAGGTCGACGCCGCGATGGCCCGGGCCGTAGGGGCTGCTCGGCCGCTGGAACGGGCGCAGCACCGGATGCGGCGGGGCCAGCGGCCAGTCATAGCGGGTGGTCGCGGGCGGCGGCTTGGCCCGGATGACCGGGAGCGGCAGGAGAAGGTGAGCGGCGGGAAAGGGCAGCGCGGTGAGAAAAGCGATCGCGGCGGGGGAAATGGGTGGCCGGGAGGGGCGGGTGATGGTGGGGGCGATCGATGATTGGGGCCGGTCGGCCGGCGCGGTGGCCAGGGCGGCCGGTGCGGGTGGCCAGGCCTGGACGACCAGAGTCAGGAGGAGCGACGCGAGGACGAGTGCGGTGGGCATGGGGCCAGCGTCGACCGGGCGGGGCGGGTCTGACCACGGGCGATGATCCACTTGTGGACAACGGGGTCCGGGCGGCGGGGGCTGTGGACAAGTGGGAGCCCGATTCGGGCGTTCGGGGGGTTCGGGCGTACACTTCTGCCGCGACCTGTGTATCGCGGGTCGACTTCGCGTGCCAGCGCTTGCCCCTGATCAATAGGGGCACGCCGTCCGGCGGTCCCGAAGGCGGCGCTCCCGAGAGGTGAGCGCGGCCGGCGGGTTCGGGCGGTGGCCAGGCACCAGGGCACTGGGTCACCCGACCCGTTGCGTCAACCGAACCGCGCGCCACCCCGGCGCGCACGACACCAAGAGGTGCAACCGGCCATGGCCGTCGTCACCATGAGGCAGCTGCTCGACAGCGGCGTCCACTTCGGGCACCAGACCCGGCGCTGGAACCCGAAGATGAAGCGCTTCATCTTCACCGAGCGCAACGGCATCTACATCATCGACCTCCAGCAGACGCTGTCGTACATCGACCGCGCCTACGAGTTCGTCAAGGAGACCGTCGCGCACGGCGGCTCCATCCTGTTCGTCGGCACCAAGAAGCAGGCGCAGGAAGCGATCGCGCAGGAAGCGCTGCGGGTCGGCATGCCGTACGTGAACCAGCGCTGGCTGGGCGGCATGCTCACCAACTTCACCACCGTGCACAAGCGCCTCCAGCGGCTCAAGGAGCTGGAGTCGATGGAGCAGACGGGCGGCTTCCAGGGTCTCACCAAGAAGGAGATCCTGATGCTCACCCGTGAGAAGGACAAGCTGGAGAAGACCCTCGGCGGTATCCGCGACATGTCCAAGGTGCCCAGCGCCGTGTGGATCGTGGACACCAAGAAGGAGCACATCGCCGTCGGCGAGGCGCGCAAGCTGAACATCCCGGTCGTGGCCATCCTGGACACCAACTGCGACCCGGACGAGGTCGACTACCCGATCCCGGGCAACGACGACGCCATCCGCTCCGCGACGCTGCTCACCAAGGTGGTCGCCGAGGCCGCCGCCGCCGGCCTGATCGCCCGCTCGGGCGCTCGCACCCAGGCCGCCGACAAGCCGGGTTCGGCCGAGGAGCCGCTGGCCGAGTGGGAGCAGGAGCTCCTGGTCGGCGCGAACGCCGAAGCCGCCCCGGCCGCCGCCGAGGCCCCGGCCGCCGCCGCGACCGAGGTCACCGCCCAGTCCTGACCGGCGACCCGCCCGCCCGCGCCACCCAGCGCGGGCGGGCGTGTGCCCACCGCACTACCCGCGCGCACCCGCAGAAGGAAACGGACACCGCACGATGGCGAACTACACCGCGGCCGACGTGAAGCGACTCCGCGAGCTCACCGGCTCCGGCATGATGGACTGCAAGAGGGCTCTTGAGGAGAGCGACGGCGACTTCGACAAGGCCGTCGAGATCCTGCGTATCAAGGGCGCCAAGGACGTCGGCAAGCGGGCCGGTCGGGCCACCGCCAACGGCCTGGTCGCCGCCGACGCCGGCGTGATGATCGAGCTCCAGTGCGAGACCGACTTCGTCGCCAAGAACGAGGAGTTCCAGGAGCTGGCCGCCAAGATCGTGGCCGCCGCCAAGGACTCCGGCGCCACCGACGTGGCCGCGCTGACCGTCGCCAAGCTGGGCGAGGGCACCGTCGCGGACGCCGTGCAGGCGCTGTCGGCCAAGATCGGCGAGAAGCTGGAGCTGGCCAAGGTCGTCGTCTTCGACGGCCAGACCAGCATCTACCTGCACCGTCGCTCCGCCGACCTGCCGCCGGCCGTCGGCGTGCTGATCGAGTTCACCGGCCCGGACGGTGACGCGGTCAAGGGCGTCGGCATGCAGGTCGCCGCGATGAAGGCCAAGTACGTCACCCGTGACGAGGTGCCGGCCGACATCGTCGAGCACGAGCGCGGCATCGCCGAGGCCACGGCCCGCGAGGAGGGCAAGCCGGAAGCGGCCCTGCCCAAGATCGTCGAGGGTCGGGTCAACGGTTTCTACAAGGACGTCGTGCTGCTGGAGCAGCCGTCGGTGCAGGAGTCGAAGAAGACCGTGAAGGCCCTGCTGGACGAGGCCGGGGTCACCGTGACTCGCTTCGCTCGCTTCGAGGTGGGCCAGGGCTGAGGCCCGGCGCAGGCGGGGTCTGCCACAGTACGTGGCGGCCCCGCTTTCGCACGCCAGGACCACAGCGGACGACGAGAGGAAAGCGAGCTTCGATGTCGTTGACCCAGGACCGATCGACCAAGGACGCCACGGCCGGCGGCGGTGACGGCTACCGCCGGGTGCTGCTGAAGCTGGGCGGCGAGATGTTCGGCGGGGGCGCCGTCGGCGTCGACCCCGACGTGGTGCACACCGTGTCCAGCCAGATCGCGGACGTGGTCCGCGGCGGCACACAGGTGGCCGTGGTCATCGGCGGCGGCAACTTCTTCCGCGGCGCCGAGCTCAGCCAGCGCGGCATGGACCGGGACCGCGCGGACTACATGGCGATGCTCGGCACCGTCATGAACTGCCTGGCGCTGCAGGACTTCCTGGAGAAGCAGGGCATTGACACCCGGGTGCAGACCGCCATCACCATGGGGCAGGTCGCCGAGCCGTACATCCCGCGGCGGGCCGAGCGGCACCTGGAGAAGGGCCGTGTGGTGATCTTCGCCGCCGGCGTCGGCATGCCGTACTTCTCCACCGACACCGCCGCCGCCCAGCGGGCCCTGGAGATCGGCTGCGACGTGGTGCTGATGGCCAAGGCCGTCGACGGCGTCTACGACTCCGACCCCCGGCGCAACCCGAACGCGAGCAAGTTCGAGACCATCTCCCACCAGGAGGTGCTCGAGCGCGGCCTCGAGGTCGCCGACGCGACGGCGTTCGCGCTGTGCAAGGACAACAACATGCCGATCATCGTGTTCAACCTGCTCACCGAGGGGAACATCGCCCGCGCGGTGCGCGGTGAGAGGATCGGCACCGTGGTGAGCACCCCTGACGACAGGCCCTCGGCCTGACGCTGGGATCGTGAGCACCGGCAAAGTCACAACCGGCCAGCAGCATCGTTAAGGAGCAGCCGTGATCGACGAGACCCTTCTCGACGCCGAGGAGAAGATGGAAACCGCGGTGTCCGTGGCCAAGGACCATCTCGCCTCGGTCCGCACCGGGCGTGCCACCGCCACCATGTTCCAGGGCATCCACGTCGACTACTACGGCTCGCTGACGCCGCTCAACCAGCTCGCCGGCATCACCATTCCCGAGGCCCGGATGGCGGTCGTCAAGCCGTACGACGTCAGCCAGCTCAAGGAGATCGAGAAGGCGATCCGCGACTCCGACCTGGGCGTGAACCCGAGCAACGACGGCTCGATCATCCGCGTGCTGATCCCGGCGCTGACCGAGGAACGCCGCCGGGAGATGGTCAAGGTGGCCAAGAGCAAGGGCGAGGACTCCAAGGTCGCGGTGCGCAACATCCGCCGCAAGGCCAAGGAGGAGCTGGACCGCATCGCCAAGGACGGCGAGGCCGGCGAGGACGAGGTCGCGCGGGCCGAGAAGGAACTGCAGAACCTCACCGACAAGTACGTCGGCCAGGTCGACGTGCTCGTCAAGAACAAGGAAGCCGAGCTGCTGGAGGTCTGACCGACCGGCCGGCAGGAAAGAAGTTCACGGACGTGACGACCACACGGGGCCGGCGGGACGACCAGGACGCGTCCGCGGGCGACTCCGGCGACCAGCCGCCGGCAAAGTCCTCGCGGGCGGGCCGCAACCTGTGGGCCGCGATCGGGGTCGGTGTCGGCTTGGGCGCGGTCATCCTGACGTGCCTGTTCACCGTGCCGAAGCTGTTCGTGGGGATCGTGGCCGTCGCGGTCGCGATCTCCACGGTCGAGCTGGCCGGTGCGCTGCGCCGGGCCGGCGGCATCAATGTCGCCCTGGTGCCGGTGCTCGTCGGCGGACAGGCCATGGTGTGGCTGTCGTGGCCGTTCGAGCGGGTCGGCCTGCTGGCCGCGTTCGTGGTGACCATCCTGGCCTGCCTGGTGTGGCGGTTCCGGGAGGGCGTGGACGGCTACGTGCGGGACGTGACCGCGACCATCTTCGTGGCCTCCTACGTGCCGCTGTTCGCGTCGTTCGCGGCCATGCTGGTGGTGCCCGACGACGGCGTGTACCGGGCGCTGTGCTTCCTGATCGGCGTGGTCTGCTCGGACACCGGCGGCTACGCGGCCGGTGTGCTGTTCGGCAAGCACCCGATGGCCCCGCTGATCAGCCCGAAGAAGTCGTGGGAGGGCTTCGCCGGCTCGATGCTCACTGGCATGGTGGGCTCGGCCCTGTCGGTGACCCTGCTGCTGCACGGCCAGTGGTGGCAGGGCGTGCTGCTCGGCGCGGCGCTGGTGATCACCTCCACGGTCGGGGACCTGGTGGAGTCGCTGATCAAGCGGGACCTTGGCATCAAGGACATGGGCAATCTGCTGCCCGGTCACGGCGGTCTGATGGACCGGATGGACTCGCTGCTGCCCTCGGCGGTGGTGGCCTGGCTGCTGCTGCGGACGTTCATTCCCGCGTGACGGCAGTTGTGCACAGGGCTCGAGTTGTCCACAGGTGGCCCATGTGCAAGATCGACTACGGTGTTGGGCGGGTAGGCTGAGTCTGGGGTCGCCCCCCGGGAGTGGTGGGGGCTGCTTAGAGGCCTAGCTGGGCGCGGCCGGTGTCGGTGAGGTCGGCGAGGGTGGCGCGGTCGGGCCATGCCGCCTCGTAGTCCTCGGCGGCGAAGTCGCCGGGGCTGGTGCCGGTCAGGAAGTGACGGCCGCAGTCGGCGGCGTAGCGGGCGTTCTTCTCGCAGAGCGGGGCGGCGGGGATGTACATGACGTTGCCCCAGCGCTGTTGGTCGCTGACGTCGGCGACGGAGTGGATGACGTCGCAGTGCCACCAGACGGTGTCGCCGGGCTCGACGGCCGGGATGGGCGTGAGGGCGGGCAGCAGGAGGGAATGCCACTGCTCGGTGACGGCGAGGACACGGCCGTTGGCGGCGCCGCAGAGATCGTCCTCGGCGACGTCGTCCTGGAGCGCCCGAAGCAGCAGGTAGGCCATGGCGGACGGAATGGGCACGACGTGCAGCACGCCGTCGGTGGGCCGCATGTCGGACAGCGCGGTCCAGCCCTGGAAGGTCCGGAACGCGGAGCACATGACCGTGGACTCGAACTCGTCGACCTCGGTGCGGTGGGCGGCATCCCAGGGATCGTAGGAGGACCAGCGGCCGGCGAGGACGTGCCGGAAAACCCGTTGGTAGGCCGGCAGCAGCCACCGTTCGACCGAGCCGGAGTCGGTGTGCGCGGACAGGCCCTTGGACGACGAGCCGGGCTCACGGCGGCGGATCCGGTCGGGGTATCCGGTGTCCCGAGCGGGATCGAACCAGACGCGGCCCTCGGATTCGTTGCGCCAGAAGGAGTTCAGGAACGTCCGCACGGTGGTCATCCGGTCGGACTGCCGAGCCTGCAGCTGGGGCCTGGACCAGTAGATGGGGTAGATCTGCGGCTTGCTGGACGACAGGCCGCCGAACACGTCGTCGGCGGGGCCGGCATAGGTGCCGGCGAAGTTGTTGCGGGCCAGATAATCCGCCAGTTCGGCGTCCCAGGATTCGGCCTGCGCACGGGGAAAGGTGCCGCGCACGACGGCGCAGCCACGGCGGCGGATGGCGTCCATGACCGTCGTGGGGACGGTGCCGGCGGCGACGTCGTCGTACTGGACGACGGGGAACGCGGCGGCGCCGGCGCTCGTGACGGCGTGCACCTCTTCCAGCATCGCCTTCTCGACCTCAGCGAACAGGCCGGCGACGTCGCCGATCTGCCGGCGGAGCCGGGCCTTGGTGTCCCGGATGGCAGCGCGGACGTCGGCGGGCAGGGCGGTGACCACGGCGGCTCCTTTTGATTAGGACTCCTAACTAGAACGCTTTGCTACGGTAGCCCCATCGCCAGCCAGCCACAAGACGCCGCCGCCCGGCCGCTACCGCGCCTGAAGATGCTGCGGGAGCTGACCGACCGGGCCGTGCTGGCCGACGTCTTCGCCCACGGCCGGGTGACCCGCGTCGACCTGGCCGACCGTACCGGCATCTCCCGACCGACCATCTCCGAATCGGTCCGCCGGCTGGAAGCGGCCGGGCTGCTGACCGCGACCGGGTCACGGGAGACCGGCCAGCGCGGGCGGATCGCCACCTTCTACGAGCTGGGCGCCGACACCGGGCACGTCATCGCGCTCGAACTGAACCAGTTCGGCGTGCACGTCATGGCCTACGACCTGCGGCAGACGGCGATCGCCGAGCGGCGGGCCGAGCCGGGGGGCGACCTGGCCGACAAGGTCCGCACGACCATCGCCGGCATCGAGGCCCCCGGTCCGCTGCGGGCGGTGGCGGTGTCGGTCGCCAACCCGGTCGACCCGGCGACCCGGGCGGTGATCCCGCTGTCGGGATCGCCGTTCCCCGAAGGCTTCGTCCGCCTCGACGACGTCGTCGACGCGCCGTTGGTGGTGGACAACGACGTCAACTGGGCGGCGCTGGCCGAACGGCGTGAGGGCGCGGCGAAGGAGGCCGCCAGCTTCGCCTACGTGCACGTGGGGGCGGGCATCGGCATGAGCCTCTGCCTCGGCGACCAGCTCGTCCGCGGCGCCCACGGACTGGCCGGCGAAATCGGCTACCTCAAGGACGACAACGACGTCACGCTGACGGATGCCTTGCTGCGTCAGGGATTCGGCACGCCGCCGGCGATCGACGTGCCGACCGTGCTGGCCGGCGACAAGCAGGCGTTCGGGGCCGCGATCGGCCGGGCGGTCGCCTCGGCGTGCACGGTGTTCGACCCCGAACTGGTCCTGTTCGGCGGGCCGCTGGGCGGCCATCCCGAGATCCTGCCGCACATCCGGGCCGCGCTGGACGGCGCGACGCCGGCCCCGATGCGGGTCGCGGCCGGCGAATTCGGCGACGCCGCCCCGATGCGGGGCGCCCTGGCCTGGGCCGTCGACCATGGGCGCGACCAGCTGCTGGCCTAGTCGTCGTACGGGTCGACCGGTTCCTCCACCTCCTCGGCCGGCTCGATCACCGAGAACGTGGCGCCCTGCGGGTCGGTCAGCACGGCGACCCGGCCGTAGGCGGAGTCGAAGGGTTCCACCACAACGGTTCCCGCCTGCCGGCGGGCGCAGCGGGCCGCTTCGTCGGTGTCGGTGACCTGGAAGAACACCATCCAGTGCGGCGGAGTGCTGGCGGGGAACTCCTGGCCCATCCGGTATCGGCCCAGCACGGCTTCGCCGTTGAGCCACCAGACGGTGTAGTCCAGGTCGACGCCGTCGCCGACCTGGCCCTGGCTGTAGCCGAACAGGCCGCGGAAGAACTTGTCCGCCAACTGGCCGTCCCGCGTGTTCAGATCGGCCCACTCGAAGCAACCCGGAATCCCGTACGCCAGTGTGACATCCGGTCTCGGCGCGCTCAGCGCGATCAGGCCGCCGCTGGGGTCCTCGGCGATCACGGTGCGGCCCTCCAGCGGGCCGCGCACCACCCGGCCCCCGTGTTGGCGCACCCGTTCGGCGGCTATCCAGGGATTGCGGATGGCCAGGTGCAGCCGCCATTCGTGGCGTCGCCCGGGATCGATGCCGGCGGCCACCGCGTCCGGGCCGACGTGGGCGAGGGCGCCCCCGCGTTGGTCCACTGTGTACCGCCAGCCGAGCAGCGCGGCGTAGAAGTCGCGGCTGGCGGGCGGATCCGTGCTGTCGAGGCCGACCCAGCACGGGGTTCCGGAGAGGAGGCCGTTGGTGTGCGGCATGGCGCACCTCCTCGCGTGTTCACGGCGTGTAGTCAATAGTTGACACAGCATCATCCCCATGGCAAGCCGCCACATGATTGGCTTGTGCCATGGGGATGACGTGGGTGCCGCAGCTCGCGGCGCGGATGAGGGCCAGACTGACAGCCGTGCACGTGCTTCCCAGCCCCAACATCTGGCAGTGGCCCGAGCTGTACGCGGTGGAGAACCGCGCTCAGGACAGCACCGGTGAGATCTGGCGGGCGCTGCGCGCCGAGTGTGATTGGCGCGGGCTCGACGTCGTGGACGTCGGCTGTGGCGACGGCTTCCATCTGCCGGTGTTCGCCCAGGACGCCGCGAGTGTCACGGGCGTGGAGCCGCACCCGCCGTTGGTGGAACGGGCCAAGGCGCGCACGCGTGACGTGGACAACATTCGAGTGCATGAGGGCGGCGCTCAGCGACTACCGCTGTCGGACGGCTGCGCGGATCTGGTGCACGCGCGGACGGCCTACTTCTTCGGGCCCGGCTGTGAACCCGGGCTGACCGAGGCGGATCGGGTGTTACGGCCGGGCGGCGCCCTGGCGATCGTCGACCTCGACGGCGCCGCGCCGCCGTACGGACGGTGGCTGTGCGATGACGTCCGTGGCTACGATCCCGTTGCGGTGCAACGGTTCTTCGACGAACAGGGATTCAGCACCGTGCGGATCGCCACGGTGTGGCGGTTCGAGCGGCGAGCCGACCTGGAAGCCGTGCTGCGTATCGAGTTCGCGGCCAAGGTGGCCGAGCGGGCCATCGCGGAGACGGCCGGCACGGAGATCCCGGTCGGCTATCGGCTGCACGTGCGGCGCAAACCGACCGGGATCATCCTGTTGTGATTACATCGCCGATCAAATCGACTCAGTGTCATCGTCGTCGACGTCCTCGGCGAGCAGGCCGTAGACCCGGCGCTTGGCCTCGTTGATGGCGTCGACGGCGCGGGACTTCTGGTCCTCGGTGCCGGCCTGGGTGATCTGCTCCACGGCCATGAACAGCTGCCGCAGGGCGGTGTGCAGCTCGCGGACCTCGTCGGCCTCGCCGACCGCGTCCGCCCACGGCTTGGCCTCGCCCAGCTTGGCCGCCTCGGCCCGGCCGGACTCGGTGAGCGTGAACAGCTTCTTGCCGCTGGCCGCGTCCGCGATGATCAGGCCCTCGTCGTCGAGCATCTGCAGCGTCGGGTAGACCGAGCCGGGGCTGGGTCGCCAGACGCCGTTCGTGCGCTCGCCGAGTTCCTGGATCATCTCGTAGCCGTGCATGGGACGCTCGGCCAGCAGGGCGAGCACCGCCGCGCGGACGTTGCCACGGCGCTGCCGGCGGCCGCCGCGACGACCGCCGCGGAAGCCGGCCATCGCGCCGAGCGCGCCCGGCCAGGGGCCGCCCGCCGCGAAGGGCATCGGGCCCATCGGCGGCTCCGGCCGCTGCGGCGGGGTGTGGTGCGGGAAGCCCGGCAGCGTGCCGAACCCGTGTTCGTGCTGGAAGTGAGAGTGATGCCTGCGCATGATGCGCTCCCTTCGGGGTGGTGTGTCGTTCTGACGACGCTAACGATATATCGCTGACATATCGCGATACAACGGCCGATAGTGTGACCCGTGTCACGTTCGCTGGCGTGGGAGAATGGGTGGGTTATGACTGCGCTCCCCCTTGTCTTCGATGCCCCTCGTCGCGCCATGCCGCCCCGGCACCTGGCCGACATGTCCGCGACCGAACGCGCCCAGGCCGTCGCCGACCTGGGGGAGAAGCCGTTCCGGGCCAAGCAGCTGTCCAACCACTACTTCTCCCGGCTGACCGTCGACCCGGCCGAGATGACCGACATCCCGGCCGCCACGCGGGAACGGCTCGTCGGCCAGCTGATGCCGAGCCTGCTCACCGAGGTGCGCAAGCTCAGCTGCGACGACGGCACCACCCGCAAGACGCTGTGGCGGGCGCACGACGGGACGCTGCTGGAGAGCGTGCTCATGCGCTATCCCGACCGGGCCACCCTGTGCATCTCCAGCCAGGCCGGCTGCGGCATGGCCTGCCCCTTCTGCGCCACCGGGCAGGGCGGGCTCACCCGCAACCTGTCCACCGCCGAGATCGTCGACCAGGTCCGGGCCGCGGCCGCCGCCATGCGCGACGGCGAGCTGCCCGGCGGTCCCGGCCGCCTGTCGAACATCGTGTTCATGGGTATGGGTGAGCCGCTCGCGAACTACAAGCGGGTGATCGACGCCGTGCACCGCATCTGCGACCCCGCCCCCGACGGCCTCGGTATCTCACAGCGCTCCGTCACCGTGTCGACCGTCGGGCTCGTGCCGGCGATTCGGAAGCTGACCGAGGAGGGCCTGCACGTTCGGCTGGCCGTCTCCCTGCACACCCCCGATGACGAGCTTCGCGACACTCTCGTCCCCGTCAACACCAGGTGGAAGGTGTCGGAGGTTTTGCAGGCCGCTCGCGGCTACGCCGACAAGACCGGCCGCCGGGTGTCCATCGAGTACGCCCTCATCCGCGACGTGAACGACCAGGGCTGGCGCGCCGACATGCTCGGCAAGAAGCTGCACAAGCACCTGGGCCAGTACGCGCACGTCAACCTGATCCCGCTCAACCCCACCCCGGGTTCGAAGTGGGACGCCTCCCCGAAGCCCGTGCAGGACGAGTTCGTGCAGCGGGTCAAGGATCAGGGCGTGGAGTGCACCGTGCGCGACACCCGTGGCCAGGAGATTGCCGCCGCCTGCGGCCAACTCGCCGCCGAGGGTTGAGGTTCTGAGGCGGCGATTACCGCAGACTGGCGAGTAGCAGTTCCCCGACGAGAGCGACGGTGTCGGACGCAGTGTCGGCGCCTGCCGGGGTTGTTCGAACGAGGCGTAGCGTCCGGCTGGCGTTGTCGACGAACCAGGCCTGGACGTGCAGGGCGGCGTCATGCCTCAACTGACTGTCGGAAAATGCCAACTGCCTGCGAATCGCGGGACCGGTCTGTGGGTCGAGAGCGAGCCGGATGATGTCGAGGATATCCGTGGCTTCCTTGGTTTTCGAGCGGTTCGGCAATGCTTGGAGCTTCGTGGCTATGAGTGGCCCCGGTTCGGCCACCTTGACGGAGTGTTCGAAGGCCGTTCCACCCGCGGCGGCGCGGATCTGGAGTGGTGTCGCTGTCCTGAGAGCCCAGTCGTGAGCGAGAGCGTAGAGCCGGTCCGTAGGATCCTCCGACAGCTCGGCGAGTTCCCGTTCGCTGATCTCGAGAACGTCGATTCGGACTTCGCCGGACTCAGTGGTGATCATTGCCCCGGCACCGTCGATCGCAGTCGCGCCGCTGGCGAGTAGGACCTCCAACTGGCCTCGTTCGCCATCTGCGCGTCGGTTCACGGTGTCGACGTCAGTGGTGACGCGGTGGGCGGCCGTGCCGAGGCGAGAGAGCACAGCCAGGCCGCCGACGAGCGTGACGGGTCGGCCCAACCGATACTCGACCTCGGGAATCGCTTGCAGAAGCGCGAGTGTGACCTGTCCGAACAGGTCAACCCGTGTGGGCGGATCACCAGACACGGGTCACGTCCGCAGGTGGCGTCCAGCCGTCCAGAATCTCGCGGCCACGGCCAGGGTCGGCTGCCAGGTCGAGCGCGACGAACAGCGGATGAGCCAGCGGCCAGCGTGTCGCGGCGTCTCGGGCTGGCCGGCGGGTTGCGCACACCTGGCGTACCGGTGCTATGTGCAGGGTCGCGCCGCGGGCCGCTTCCGATGTGGGAACGCCGAGCATGGTCGCGGCTCTATGAGCTATCGCCTCGTCCGGGACGTAGAAGTCCGGCGGATAGTCGGCGCGGACTCCCGCCGGTGCGCCGTAGGCGGCTGCGGCCAGCGTGTCGGTGAGCGCCCAGCCGCTGCTGCCAACCACGTCGTCCCAGGCCGTGCGTAGGACTCCGGTGATCGCCGGATCATGGAGCAGGTCAATTCTGCTGACTGCGATCGTGGCCGGCCGCCACGCATCGGCCGTTTCCCAGAACAAATCGGGTACGACCGGGAGATGTCGATCGTCGACCAGTTGCGCGTTCTGCAATGCGGAGACCGCGGCGGAGATGCTGCTCGGAGACCGACTGAGCTCGCGGGCGAGTCCGCGAATCGAGGCAGGTCGGTCGGGAACAAGCAGTAGGGACGCTGCGACCTCAAGCGTCACCTTGCCGGCGAACACTCGCGAGGGTCGCATGGGCTGAGACGTCGCGGGCACCTTGGTGTCGATGTGCACACCCGGGCTGGACAGACGTAGATGCCCACGCAGGTCGAGCCAGCCCCAGCCGCTGTCGGTCAAGAGCTGCCGAGCGCCGGAGACAACCCGGTCGGCGATGACCAGGCATGCTGGGCCGTGGTCTGATGAGGCAACCGGCGGTGTGCGAAGCCATTTGGCCACGATCTCCGGCGTGGCGGTCGCGACGACCTTGATGTTCACGGCCAGCGGTGTTCCGTGAACATCAAGCACCAGGTCGGCTTGAGGATCGGATGCCGCTGGCGGTGTGGCATTGATGCCTACTGCCGCAAACGCCACTATGGCGGCGTCCAGCGCGGTTCGCGGATCGGTGGGCACAGCCCGATGGTCGTAAATGTTCGGTGTCATGTCAATACCGAACACCGAACATCTTCGGTGTCATGTCGGCGGGGATGGGGTCACATGATGCTCTGACCTGCGTGAACTGGTTCGGCAAGTGCCGTGTCCGCTGCCGGAGGAGAGACACTCGCCGGCTATCCCAGCGTGATGGTGCTGGATCCCTGGAGCACAAGGACATGAGCCGCATCTGAGTACGGCTCATGTCCGAAGTGGACAGCTCAGACGACCTCGGTGAGCCGGCCGGTGGCGACGTCGAAGACGAAGCCGCGGACCTGGTCGGTGTGGGGGACGAAGGGGCTGGCCTTGATGCGGGCGACGGACTGGCGGACGTCGGCGTCGAGGTCGGGGAAGGCCTCAGCTGCCCAGGTGGGCTTGATGCCGGTCTCGGTCTGGATGCCGGCCCTGAACTCGTCGTCGGTGAAGGTGAGCATGCCGCAGTCGGTGTGGTGGATGAGGATGATCTCCCGGGTGCCGAGCAGGCGCTGGCTGATGGCCAGGGAGCGGATCTCGTCCTCGGTGACGACGCCGCCGGCGTTGCGGATGACGTGCGCCTCGCCCTCGGCCAGGCCGAGCAGGGCGTAGACGTTGAGCCGGGCGTCCATGCAGGCGACGACGGCGATGTGCTTGGCCGGCGGCAGGGGCAGTGGCCCGGTGAAGGTTGAGGCGTAGGCGGCGTTGTTGGCGAGCAGTTCATCGGTGACGGACATACCTGTGGTCCTTTGCTCGAAAAGGAGACAGAGACACACGTAGGCCGCGCCCACGACAGGTGGGGCGCGGCCTAGTGACAGGCTTCGTCGAACAGACGGACGCGCCGGGTGGGCCAGAAGGCCTCAAACGACGTCACGCCCATCGCGTCAGTGAACTGAACCAATCAGCGCATGCGCAAGCACGCATCCGCCCATCCCAAGGGATGGTCAGCGACGCCAGGCGGTGCGGCTGCGGATGCGGTCGACGATGAGCGCGATCACGATCACCGCGGCGGTGGCGATGAGGTAGATGTCCTCGATGTGCCCGCGGTGGTTGCCGATCAGCATCAGCAGCATGGCCACGGCGGTCAGCCAGCCGGCGATCCGGATGCCCTTGGGGAAGGTGCCGTGCCAGCCCCACTCCACCGACGGCTCGTCGTGCGGGTCGACGACGCTCCCCGGACGCTTCTCCAACTCCGAAGACGCCACGATCGCTCCTGGTCTGACGAGGGTCCGAACGCCCTCCATGGTCGCATACGGGGGTGACGGCGCGCCCAGGCGGGTGGCCCGCCGGGCACGCCGTCCGGCGAGGGACTAGGAGCGCGACCGGTTGCCGCGCAGCAGTCGGAACACGCCCAGCACGATGACCGCGCCGAGGATGGCCAGCAGCCAGGTGCGCAGGTCGAAGAAGCCGCCGAGGTTGACGTTGAACAGGGTCCGGCCGATGAAGCCGCCGAGGAAGCCGCCGACGATGCCGAGCACCGCGGTCAGGATGATGCCGCCGCCGTCGCGGCCGGGCATGATCGCCTTGGCGATGATGCCGACGATCAGGCCGAGCACGATCCACGCGATGATGCCCACAGGGTCACGCTCCTTTACTCACGGCCGGTCTGTCCGGTCCGTACGCCACACAGATGTACCCCGGCGGACGATCATCACGCACCTTTTACCAACTCGTTATCATCCGACTGTGCTGTTCCCGACCGCCCGGAATCGGCGAGAATGGTCGTGATGGACACCGCGAACCCGCGGGTGCTCGTGCTCGGCTCGACCGGCTCGATCGGCACCCAGGCCCTTGACGTCATCGCCGCCAACCGAGACCGCTTCCACCTGGCCGGCATCTCCGCCGGCGGCTCCGACCCGACCCTGCTGGCCCGCCAGGCCCTCGACCACGGCGTCGAGGCGGTCGCGGTGACCAGGGCGACGGCGGTGGAGGACGTGCAGCTCGCCCTGTACGCCGAGGCCCAGCGCCGCGGCTACGACAAGGGCGAGTTCCGGCTGCCCCGCCTGCTGGCCGGCCCGCAGTCCAACGAGGAGCTGATCGACTCCACACCGGTCGACGTCGTGCTCAACGGCCTGCCCGGCTCGCAGGGCCTGCAGCCCTCGCTCAAGGCCCTGGCCACCGGCGCCCGGCTGGCCCTGGCCAACAAGGAGTCGCTGATCGCCGGCGGCGCGCTGGTGCTCAAGGCGGCCAAGCCGGGCCAGTTGGTGCCGGTGGACTCCGAGCATTCGGCGCTGGCCCAGTGCCTGCGCGGCGGCTCCGAACAGGAGGTCGCCCGCCTGGTGCTGACGGCCTCCGGCGGCCCGTTCCGCGGCCGCAAGCGCGCCGACCTCGCCGACGTGACGGTCGAGAAGGCGATGGCCCACCCGACCTGGGCGATGGGCCCGGTGATCACCATCAACTCGGCCACCCTGATCAACAAGGGCCTGGAGCTGATCGAGGCCCACCTGCTGTTCGACGTGCCCTACGACCGCATCGACGTGGTCGTGCACCCCCAGTCGATCATCCACTCCATGGTCACCTTCGTGGACGGCTCGACGCTGGCCCAGGCCTCCCCGCCGGACATGCGGCTGCCGATCTCGCTGGCCCTGGGCTGGCCGGCCCGGGTCGCCGGCGCGGCCAAGGCCTGCGACTGGTCCAGCCCGGCCAGTTGGACCTTCGAGCCGCTGGACAACGAGACGTTCCCGGCGGTGGAGCTGGCCCGTTCGGCCGGTCGGACCGGCGGCTGCCTGCCGGCGATCTACAACGCGGCCAACGAGGAGTCGGTGGCCGCCTTCCTGGCGGGCAACGCTGCCTTCACTTCCATCGTGGACACTGTTGACCGGGTGCTCACCGAAGCCGACCAGTGGCGCGGGGAACCCGCCGATGTGGCCGAGGTGCTGGCTGCCGAGGACTGGGCCCGCGCGCGAGCGCGCGAGCTGGTCGCGCGGCCGGTCGGTTCGGGAAGGGACTAGATAAGGTGCTGTACGTCCTGGGTGTGGTGCTGTTCGCGCTGGGCATCGGCATCTCCGTCGCCCTGCACGAGTTCGGCCATCTGCTGACGGCCAAGGCCTTCGGCATGAAGGTGACCCGGTACTTCATCGGCTTCGGCCCGAAGATCTGGTCGTTCAAACGCGGCGAGACCGAGTACGGCTTCAAGGTCATCCCGGCCGGCGGCTTCTGCGAGATCGTCGGCATGACCGCGCTGGACGAGGTCGCGCCGGAGGACGCGCCGCGCGCCTTCTACCGGCAGAAGACCTGGAAGCGGGTCATCGTGCTGGCCGCCGGCTCGATCACGCACTTCATGATCGGCCTGATCGTGCTGTACGTGGCGGCGGTCACGCTGGGCCTGCCCAACACCCAGAACCTGCCGATCGTCGGCCAGATCAGCCAGTGCGCGCAGGCCACCCAGGATCCGGCCACCGGCAACTACAGCCCCTGCACGGCGAGCGACCCGGCCCCGGCCAAGGCCGCCGGCCTGCAGCCCGGCGACCAGATCCTGTCGGTCGCCGGCAAGGCCACGCCGACCTACAACGACATGGTGAACGTCACCCGTGACGCCAAGGGCCCGACGCCCTTCGTGGTCGACCGGGGCGGCCAGCAGCTGACGCTGTCCGTGGACGTGGCCACCGTGCAGCGCATCCTGGACCCGACCAAGCCGCTGGGCGCCAACGACCCGACCGGGCCGGTGGGCGCGATCGGCATGTCGCCGTCCAGCACCATCACCTACGGCGCGATCGCCGCCTTCGGCGCGACCGGGGAGTTCACCGGGCAGCTGTTCGGCAACGTGTGGGAGGGCCTCAAGGCGCTGCCCACGAAGATCCCGGCGCTGATCAACGCCATCGGCGGCGGCCAGCGCGACCCGAACGCCCCGGTCAGCGTGGTCGGCGCCAGCCTGATCGGCGGCCAGGCGGCCGATCTCGGGCTGTGGTGGTTCTTCGTGATCCTGTTGGCCAACCTGAACTTCTTCGTCGGCGTGTTCAACCTGCTGCCGCTGCTGCCGCTGGACGGCGGGCACATCGCGGTCAACCTGTACGAGCGGGTGCGGGACGCGGTGCGCAAGTGGCGGGGCAAGCCGGCCGGCGCCCCGGTCGACTACATGAAGTTGCTGCCGCTGACCTATCTGCTGGTGCTGGTGGGTGGCGCGTACACCCTGTTGGCCATCACCGCGGACATTGTGAATCCGATTCATCTGTAAACGCTGGGTCGAACTGGTGGTGACGCTACGTGTCCGTTCGTAGCGTCACGTAGCCGTGGTGCGCCTGCTGGACCGTTCAGACGGTAAGTTGTAGGCGTAGAAGGCCCCGTCGATCTGAATGGATCAGCATGGTTGTCAGCCTTGGTATGCCTGCGACGCCTCCTCCCGTACTGAGCGAGCGGCGGCGGACCCGGCAGCTGCACGTCGGCTCGGTCGGCGTCGGCAGTGACTTCCCCGTCTCGGTCCAGTCCATGACCACCACGCTCACCGCCGACGTGAACGCCACCCTGCAGCAGATCGCGGAGCTGACCGCGGCCGGCTGCGACATCGTGCGGGTGGCGTGCCCGTCCCAGGACGACGCCGACGCGCTGCCGGCGATCGCGAAGAAGTCCTCGATCCCGGTCATCGCCGACATCCACTTCCAGCCCAAGTACGTGTTCGCCGCGATCGAGGCCGGCTGCGCCGCGGTCCGGGTGAACCCGGGCAACATCAAGAAGTTCGACGACAAGGTCCGCGAGATCGCGCAGGCGGCCAAGGACCACGGCACGCCGATCCGCATCGGCGTCAACGCCGGCTCGCTGGACCCGCGGCTGCTGCAGAAGCACGGCAAGGCCACCCCGGAGGCGCTGGTCGAGTCGGCGTTGTGGGAGGCGTCGCTGTTCGCCGAGCACGACTTCCACGACATCAAGATCTCGGTCAAGCACAACGACCCGGTGGTCATGGTGCGGGCCTACGAGCTGTTGGCCGAGTCCTGCGACTACCCGCTGCACCTGGGGGTGACCGAGGCCGGCCCGGCGTTCCAGGGCACGATCAAGTCCGCGGTGGCGTTCGGGGCGCTGCTGCGCCAGGGCATCGGCGACACCATCCGCGTGTCGCTGTCGGCGCCGCCGGTGGAGGAGATCAAGGTCGGCACGCAGATCCTGCAGTCGCTCAACCTGCGTCCCCGCAAGCTGGAGATCGTGTCCTGCCCGTCGTGCGGCCGCGCGCAGGTGGACGTCTACAAGCTGGCCGAGGAGGTCACCGCCGGTCTGGAGGGCATGGAGGTGCCGCTGCGGGTCGCGGTGATGGGGTGTGTGGTCAACGGTCCGGGGGAGGCCCGCGAGGCCGACCTGGGTGTGGCCTCGGGCAACGGCAAGGGGCAGATCTTCGTCAAGGGCCAGGTCGTCAAGACGGTGCCGGAGCACCAGATCGTGGAGACCCTGATCGAGGAGGCCATGCGCATCGCCGAGGACATGGAGCCGGTGGACGGCGCGTCACCGGTCGTCACCGCATCCTGAGTTCGCTCGATCACACGGGCGGCGCCGCAGGGCGTCGCCCGTGTCGTCTGCCCCGGTGCCTAAGATCCGCTAAGTGGGTGCTCATGCGCGCAGGTTGCCTGCGTTATCTGGCAGGCTGGGAAGCGTGTTGAGGCTTGCCGGGGCACGGGTGCTCGACGACCGTGACGTGTCGGCGGTGCGCGCAGTCCTCGCCGAGGACCCGGTCGCGTCCTGCATGGTCGCCGCGCGCGTGGAGGTGGCCGGCGCGGACCCGTGGCGGCTGGGCGGCGAGCTGTGGGGCATGGAGGGCCGCCCGGCCCGCAACGGCAAGCTGACCGGCCTGTGCTTCTCCGGCCCGAACCTGATCCCGCTGTCCGGCAATCGCGCCGCGCTGCGGCATTTCGCCGACCGCGCGCTGCGCCGCCACCGCATGTGCTCCTCCCTGGTCGGCCCGGCCGACCTGGTGATGGGGCTGTGGCAGGAGTTGGAACCGGTGTGGGGTCCGGCCCGCGAGGTGCGGCCGCACCAGCCGCTGCTGGCCATGCGCGGCGGCCCCACGGTCACCCCGGACCCGCTGGTCCGCCCGGTCCGGCAGGACGAGCTGGACATCTACCTGCCGGCCGCGGTGGCCATGTTCACCGAGGAGGTGGGCGTCGACCCGCGGCTGGACGACGGCGGCGCGGGCTACCGGGCCCGGGTCGCGGAGCTGATCGCCGGCGGCCGCGCGTTCGCCCGGTTCGAGGCCGGCCAGGTCGTCTACAAGGCCGAGATCGGTGCGCTGTCGGCGTCGGTGGGCCAGATCCAGGGTGTGTGGGTGCGCCCGGACCGCCGTGGCCAGGGCCTGGGTGCGAGCGGCACGGCGGCGGTGGCCGACCGGCTGGTGCGCGGCCTGGGCCGCACGGCCAGCCTCTACGTCAACGGGTTCAACGCGCCCGCGCGGGCGGCCTATCGCCGGATCGGCTTCTCGGAGGTCGGCCGGTACGCCACGGTGTTGTTCTGAGAGTCGAACGGCCAAATCACGCGAATTTGCCGGGGTCGGTTGGCATACTGCGGCCGTGCCGAGAAAGCTGCCGCTGGCGATCGCGTTCGCACTGGTCCTACCGCTGGGGGCGTGCGGACTGTTCGAGTCGAAGCCGAGCCAGGACGACATCGCCAAGAACTTCCTCGCCGACTTCGCCAAGGGCGACACCGCCGCGGCGGCGCAGCTCACCGACGACGCCAACGCGTCCAAGGCGCTGCTGGACAAGGTGCGCACGGCCCTCAAGCCGACCGGGGTGACGCTGGCCGCGACCGCCTCGCAGCCGCCCAACGGCGACAACGCCACCGTGCCGTTCAACGCGAGCTGGCAGCTCGGCAAGGACCGGGCCTGGACCTACCAGGGCTCGCTGGCCATGACTCAGTCCAGCGGCGACTGGAAGGTGCACTGGCAGCCCGAGGACGTGCACCCGAAGCTGTCCGCGCAGCAGTCGCTGGTGCTGCAGACGCTGCTGCCCGACCCGGCCCCGGTGCTGGACCGCGACGGCGCGCCGCTGCTCGCGCCGACCCCGGTGATCAGCATCTCGCTGGACCGCAAGCAGGCCGGCGACCTGAACGCTGTGGCCACCGCGCTGGCCGCGGCGCTGAACAAGTTCGACAACACCATCACCGCGCAGTCCATCGTGGACGGCGCCACCAAGACACCGGACGGCCAGGCGTACAACGTCTTCAACCTGCGCGACGCCGACTACCAGACGGTCAAGGCGCAGATCCACGACCTGCCCGGCGTGACCTTCCCCACCAGCAACCAGCTGGTGGCCCAGAACAAGTCGCTGGGCCCGCAGTTCCTGTCCAGCCTCAAGGCCGCGGTCAACGCCCAGGTCGCGGGCGCGGGCGGGTGGAAGGTCGTCACCGAGGACGCGGCCGGCAACGTGGTCACCGAGCTGGCCGGCAAGGAGCCGACGGCCGCGCAGTCGCTGACCACCACGATCGGCACCGCCGACCAGGCCGCGGCCCAGGCCGCACTGGCCACCGTGCCGCAGGCGGCGGCGATCGTGGCGCTGCAGCCGTCCACCGGCGAGGTCCTGGCCGTGGCCCAGAACGGGCCGGCCGACGCGCAGGGCCTGATCGCGCTGACCGGCCAGTTCCCGCCCGGCTCCACGTTCAAGATCGTCACGGGCATTTCGGCGCTGGAGGCCGGCAAGGTCACTGTGGACACTCCGCAACCCTGCCCCGGCAAGATCACCATCGACGGCCGCGTGATCCCCAACGAGAACCAGTTCGACCTGGGCACGGTGCCGCTGCGCACCGCGTTCGCCCAGTCCTGCAACACGACGTTCTCTCAGCTCGCCGCCGACCAGCTGACCAGCCAGCAGCTGGCCGACACGGCCAAGCAGATGGGCATCGGGGCCGACTTCACGGTGCCCGGCGTGACCACGCTGACCGGGTCGGTGCCGGTGCCGGCGTCCACCCTGGAGCGCGCCTCGGACGGCTTCGGCCAGGGCAAGGACCAGGTCAGCCCGTTCGGCATGGCGCTGGTGGCCGGGACCGTGGTGAAGGGCTCGATCCCGACGCCGGTGCTGATCCGCGGCTCCGAGACCAAGGTCAACACGCCGGCCCAGCAGCCGGTGCCGGGGCCGGTGCTGGACTCGATGCGGCAGATGATGCGGGCCGTGGTGACCGACGGCACCGCCCGGGCCATCAAGGACATTCCCGACGTGGCCGGCAAGACCGGCACCGCCGAGTTCGGCGACGGCACCCACTCGCACGGCTGGTTCGTCGGCTACCGCGGCGACCTGGCGTTCGCGGTGCTGCTGGTCGGCGCGGACAGCTCCACGCCGGCCGTGGTCGCCGCCGGCAACTTCCTGCGCGCGGTGAAGTGAGAAGACCGACTGCTGGGCAGGGGGCTTTCCCTGCATTGGGCGCAGGGAAAGCCCCCTTCCCTGCGCCCGGTGCGGGGGCCAGGTCGTAGGGTGGTGGGCATGCCCGTGCGTGCCGCTCTCAAGCCCGGTGAGTTGACTCCCCGGCGACCCGTGCCCAGCCACATTCCGCGTCCGGAGTACGTGGACAAGCCGGCGCCCACCCGCAGCACCGACCCGTGGGTGCAGCCGCCGGAGATCATCGAGGCGATGCGGGTGGCCAGCAAGCTGGCCGCGCAGGCGTTGCAGGAGGGCGGCAAGGCGGTCGCCCCCGGCGTCACCACCGACCACATCGACGCCGTGGTGCACGAGTTCCTGTGCGACCACGACGCGTACCCGTCGACGCTGGGCTACCGCAACTTCCCCAAGTCGTGCTGCACCTCGCTGAACGAGGTGATCTGCCACGGCATCCCGGACTCGACCGTGATCGAGGACGGGGACATCGTCAACATCGACGTGACCGCCTTCATCGGCGGCGTGCACGGCGACACCAACGCCACCTTCCTGGCCGGCGAGGTCAGCGAGGAGGCCCGGCTGCTGGTCGAGCGCACCCACGAGGCGACCATGCGGGCCATCAAGGCCGTGCGGCCCGGGCGGCAGCTCAACGTGGTCGGCCGGGTCATCGAGTCCTACGCCAACCGCTTCGGCTACGGCGTCGTGCGCGACTTCACCGGGCACGGCATCGGCCGCTCCTTCCACAGCGGCCTGGTGGTGCTGCACTACGACGAGCCCAGCGTCACCACCGAGCTGGAGCCGGGCATGACCTTCACCATCGAGCCGATGATCAACCTCGGCACCATCGAGTACGACATCTGGCCCGACAACTGGACGGTCACCACCAAGGACCGCAAGTGGACGGCCCAGTTCGAGCACACCATCGTGGTGACCGACACCGGCGCGGAGATCCTCACCCTGCCCTGAGGCTCCTGCTTCTTCCGCTCACGTGAGTGGCTCATGTGACCTTTGGAAGTCACATGAGCCACTCACATGCGTCGGCGCTCAGGCGGCGAGGAACTCCGCCACGTCGGCGGCGAACTCCTTGTGGTGCTGGAAAAGGAAGCCGTGCGCGGCGTCCGGGTAGATCTTGATCCGGGCGTCGGGCAGCAGGCCGGCCAGCAGGTGGGAGTAGCGCGGCGGGATCATCGGGTCGCTGTCGCCGTTGGCGACGAACACCGGCTGCGTGATCGCTTGCAGGCGTTGGAGTCCGGCGTGGTCGGGGATGCCCCACTGGGTCACGGCGTCGTACTGGGCCTGGCGGGTCTGCCAGTTGGTGGCGGTGTCGCGGTTCTCCGTCCGCCCACCGAAGATGCGGCCCGCCGCCTCCTGGCCGGCGGTCAGACTCGTTGGCGTGCCGGCGAAAAAGACCCCGAGGTACTGCTCGGCCGAGGTCTCGCGGCCGCCCACCGCGCCGATGACGTCCGGGTGCCAGCCGTGCATGCCGCTCGCGCCCCGCGGCGCCGAGGAGGCCAGCACGATCCGGTTGACCAGATCCGGGCGGTGCAGGGCGATCTCCTGGGCCACGAAGCTGCCCAGGGAGAAGCCGAGCAGGTCCACCCGCTCCAGGCCCAGCGCGTCGATGAACTCCACCGCGTCGTCGGCCATCGCCGCCACCGTGTTCGGCGTGCGGCCCGTCGTCGCCCCCACTCCGGTGTTGTCGAAGGTGATCACCCGGCGGGCCGGCGCGAGCGCGTCCACCAGCGCCGGGTCCCAGTTGTCCAGGTTGCCGCGGAAGTGTTGCAGCAGCACCAAAGGCGTTCCTTCGCCCACGCTCCGGTAGGCGTAGTCCACCCCGTTGCCGGCGGGCACGGTCCGCGTCTCGGCGGTCACGTAGCTGGTCATGGTCGGGCCTCCTCAGGTCTCGTGATTAGATTATGGATGACATCTAATTGAGACAAGAGGGAAGGTGGGGTGTGAGGGGTGTCTCGGTGGGCGGCAGGAGTCGATCCGGCCTGAGTGGCTCACTTGGCTTGTGCGGCAAGTGAGCCACTCAGGTGGGGAGAGGGGTGTGTGGTCAGAGGGCCTGGCGGGCGGCGGTCAGGAACTCGTCGGACAGCGGGGTGCCCTCGGTGGCGCGGGCGAGCAGGATGGCGCCGGCGAGGGTGGCGAGGCGGGCCAGGCCGTCGTCCTTTCCTTCCGTGGCAAGCCAGTCCGCGAACTCCCGCACGCCATCGGCGTAGATGTGGCGGGTCTGCGCGTCGTCGTCGCGGGCCATGTCGGCGGCCAGGCCGGCGGAGGGGCAGCCGTCGGCGGGGCAGTCGCGGTGCTCGGCGGACAGGTACCAGTCGATGAG
The DNA here is from genome assembly GCF_018263855.1 of Kutzneria sp. CA-103260. Taxonomy (GTDB): domain Bacteria; phylum Actinomycetota; class Actinomycetes; order Mycobacteriales; family Pseudonocardiaceae; genus Kutzneria. The sequence goes on from NZ_CP073318.1 coordinate 10,366,726, forward strand.
GCCCTGGCGGGCGTCCTCGCGCCGGCCGGCATGGGCCTCGTCCTGGCGGGCCCGGAGTTCACGCTGCTCGTCGAAGGCGAGAGTGGTGGCCTCGGCGACAAGGGCTTCCTTGGAGGCGAACTGTTTGTAGAAGCCGCCATGGGTCAGCCCGACGGCCTTCATCACGTCCGCGACGCTGACATCGGTGCCCTGCTCCCGGAACAGCCGGGAGGCGGCGGCGACCACCCGAGCCCGGTTCTCCTGCGCCTGCGCCTGTGACACACGACCCATGGCGCACCTCCTGTTAGATGACGGCTGTCACCTATTCTAGGTCGCCAACCAGGTCGGTCAAAGCGGCGGCGACGGGGTCCGGGTCGGTGGCCGGGGCCAGGTGGTTGGACGCCAGCTCACGCACGGGCCAGCCCAGTTCCCTTGCCGCGGCGGCATGTTCGGCGTAGGCGTCGGTCAGCAGCAGGTAGCCGCTGGGGCCGTCCCATTCCGCCGACGGCCGCTGCTCCTTGAGGAACTCGACCGCCACCTCCGGCTCCTCGTCGGTCATCTCGGCCCGCAGCGCGTCGTCGGAAACGAGCTCTGCCAACGGGTTCGGCGTGAACCAGTCTGACCAACGCGGCAGCTGGCCCTCCCGGGCCGAGGCCCGCAGCTTGGCGAACCGGCCGGGATGCAGCTCCCGGAAGCTGCGGCCGGGCGTGGGCAGCTCGGCGTCCACGTACACCAGGCCGGCCACCATCTCGTCCAGCTCGGCGGCGAACGCCGGCAGCAGCGGGCCGGCCCCGCTGTGTCCGACCAGCACGGCCGGCTCGGCCAGCTCCACTTCGTCCATGGCGTCGGCGAAAGCGCCGATCAGCCGCTGGTGCACCGGCGCCGCGCTGACCGTGACACGCAGGTCGACCAGACACGACTCGATGCCGCCCGCCGCCAGGGCATCGGCCAGCGGGCGCAGGCTCGCCGGGCCGAGATAGGGACTGTGGACGAGAACAACGGCAGGCATGGAGTGGATGATGGCAGTGAACCGAACCGGGGAGGGAACTTTGGGCGCACTGCTTGTCGCCGGCACCACATCCGACGCCGGCAAGAGCGTGCTGGCCGCCGGCATCTGCCGCTGGCTGGCCCGCCAGGGCGTGCGCGTGGCCCCGTTCAAGGCGCAGAACATGTCCAACAACTCGGCCGTCACCATCGAGGGCGGCGAGATCGGCCGGGCCCAGGCGGTGCAGGCGGCGGCCTGCGGGCTGGAGCCCAGCGTCCGCTTCAACCCGGTGCTGCTCAAGCCCGGCGGCGACCGCAGCTCGCAGGTGGTGGTGCTGGGCAAGGCGGTCGGCGAGGTCAGCGCGATGTCCTATCGGGACCGGAAACGTGAGCTGTCCGTGATCGCCCAAACGGCCCTTGCGGACCTCCGAATGGAGTTTGATGCCGTTATCTGTGAAGGCGCAGGTTCACCCACTGAGATCAATCTGCGGGCCACCGACATCGCCAACATGGGGCTCGCGCGGGCCGCGAACCTGCCAGTTCTGGTGGTTGGCGACATCGACCGGGGCGGGGTCTTCGCCCATCTCTTCGGCACAGTGGCCTTGCTGGAGCCGGCCGACCAGGCCCTGATTGCCGGATTTGTCGTGAACAAGTTCCGCGGCGACCCGGCCCTGCTGGAGCCGGGCCTGCGCCAGCTGCGCGGCCTGACCGGCCGTCCGGTGTACGGAGTGCTGCCGTGGCGCGATGATCTCTGGCTCGACGCCGAGGACTCGCTGTCCTATGTGGCCGATGGTGTGATCGGCCGTCCGGCCCCGCCGGTGGGCGGCCAGTGGCTGCGGGTGGCGGTTGTGCGGTTGCCTCGCATCTCCAACGCCACCGACATGGAGGCACTGGCCGGCGAACCCGGGGTTTCGGTGCGCTTCGTGACCGAGCCCTCACGCCTTGCCGACGCGGATCTGGTCGTGCTGCCGGGATCCAAGGCGACGGTGTCCGATTTGGACTGGTTGCGGCGCACCGGATTGGCCGATGCTGTTCGATTGCATGCGCGGCGCGGACTGCCGCTGCTGGGCGTCTGCGGCGGCTTCCAGATGTTGGCCCAGACCATTGCCGACGACGTCGAGTCCGGCGCGGGCGACGTGCCGGGACTCGGACTTCTGGACACCGAGATCGCGTTCGCCCCGGACAAGACCCTGACCCGGCCGGCCGGCAAGGCGTTCGGCCACGCGGTCACCGGCTATGAGATCCACCACGGCCGGGTGGTCCGCCGGGCGGCCCGGCTGGACGGCCTGATCGAACTGTCCGATGGCGACGTGGAGGGCGTCGTGGACGGCCCGGTGCTCGGCACCCACTGGCACGGCCTGCTGGAGAACGACGGCTTCCGTCGCGAGTTCCTGCGCTGGGCGGCGGCCACGGCCGGCCGCGACGGCTTCCGGGCCGCGCCCGACTTTTCGTTCGCGGCCGCCCGGGAGGCCCAGTTGGACCTGCTCGGCGACCTGGTCGAGGAACACCTCGACACCGACGCGCTACTGGCCCTGATCGAGCGAGGAGCCCCCGGCGGGCTGCCTGTGCTGCCGCCGGGGGCTCCTGCGCTCGACTAGGTGCCTCAGTGGGACGTCGACGTGGCGGTGGTGCTGGTCGCCGTGGCCGAGCCGCTGGCCGAGGTGCCGCCGTCGGCGCCGATGATGGCCTTGGCCACCGAGGCGCCGTTGGCCCCGAGGCCGGTCGTGTAGGTGGAGATGACCTCCTGCTCGCGGGAGGTGTCGGTCTGCTGGCCGCCGGTCGAGGTGCGGATCTTCTGCACCGTCGCGGCCGCCGCACCCCGCTGCTTGAGCAGCTCGATGATCTGCTTGTCCAGGCCGTCGATAATCTTGCGCTGCTCGGCGATCGACGCGCTCGGGTCGCTCGTGGGCACCGGCGGCGCCTGGCCGGCCGGCAGCGTCGAGGTCGCCTCCTTGCTCGGGGAGCAGGCCGCCGCGGCAAGCAGGGCCACCCCACCCAGACCGGTCAGCGCGGCCCGGCGGGACAGGCTGGAACTGCGGACGTCCATCGAGAACCTCACATAAGCAGGTCTACGGCACGATCATTGCCCTTGCGCGCCCGATCGTAGGACCTCGCCGGTCAGGCCCGTTCGGCGGTGTGCCGCTCCAGCAGCTCGTCGAGGAACGAGCCGGCCTCGCGGGCGGCCCGATCGGGGTCGCCGGCCCGCACCGCGTCCAGGATGCCGTCGTGCGAGATCTGCCCGGACTCGCGGGGGGAGATGTTCACCGTCGCGGCCACGCTGGCCCGCACCACCTCGGTCAGGCCGCGGTGCAGCTCGGTCAGCAGCGCGTTGTGCGAGGTCTGCACGATCAGCAGGTGGAAGGCGGTGTCCTTCTCGATCATCGCCTCCCACGCCTCCTCGGCGGCGGCCCGGTTGCGCTCGGCCAGCAGCGACTCCAGCGCGGCCACCTCGTCGGGTGTTCGGTGCTTGGCGGCCAGCCGCGCGCCCTCCACCTCCAGGGTGCGGCGCACCTCCAGCACCTCGCGCAGTTCGTCGCCGACCAAACGGCGTACCGCGCCGGACAGTTCGCTCGTCGCCCGAACAAAGGTGCCGTCGCCCTGGCGGACCTCCAGCAGGCCGGCGTGGGCCAGCGCGCGGACCGCCTCGCGGACCGTGTTGCGGCCCACGCCCAGGGCGCTGACCAGTTCGGGCTCGGCGGGTATGCGCTGGCCGACGGGCCACTCCCCGGACGAGATCGCCTTTCGCATCTGCTCGATTACCTGGTCCACGAGGCCAGTTCGGCGAGTAGTGGCCAACGGCACGGGGTCATCCTCTCGTCCGGACATCCTACGTTTGTCATAGTGTGACAGTGACGACCCAGCATCGCGCGCCGGACCGAACTCCGTCAGCCGACCAGAGTGCCATCCGAAGCAAGCAGACAGCGCATTTGCTTGAGCCGGCAACGACGCCGCGCTCGCGACACGCCGTGCTGGCCGGAACCACCCTGCTGGCGGTTGCGGTCACGCTGGCGGCGGCCAACCTCCGCATCTCCGTGACCAGTCTGTCCTCGGTGCTCGGCGACGTCCAGCATGGGCTCACGGCCACGTCCGCATGGGCGAGCGCGGTGACCGCCGCCCCGTCCATCTGCTTCGGCTTAGCGGCCCTGCTCTCGCCCTGGCTGGCCCGCAAGCTCGGCGGCGGCCCGGCCATCGCCGTCGCCCTGGGCGTGCTCACCGTCGGCCTCGGCGTCCGGGTGCTGGCCGGTCCGGGGCTGCTGCTGGGCGGCACGTTCGTCGCCTGCGCCGGCATCGCCGTGTGCAACGTGCTGGTGCCGGTGGTGGTGAAGGAATCCTTCCCGAACCGACTGGGGCTCATCACCGGGTTCTACAGCGCGTCCATGGCCGCCGGCAGCGCCATCGCCGCGGCGGCCACCCCGCCGCTGGAGACCGCCGCCGGCGGCTGGCGACCGGCCTTGGCCGCGTGGGCCATTCCGGCCGCGCTGGCGCTGGCGGTGTGGCTGATCGGCGCCCGTAAGGACACCGAGGTCGTCACCGAAGGCCGCACCCAGCACACCCCGCGCAACCTGCTGCGGGTGCCGATGGCCTGGGTGTTCACCGTGCTGTTCGCGGTGCAGTCGACCTACGCGTACGTGATCATGGGCTGGCTGCCGGAGATCCTGCGCGCCGCCGGCATCGACCGGGACGCCGCCGGGGTGCTGCTGGGCGTCACCATGGTCGTCTCGGTGCCGCTGAACCTGGTCGTGCCGACGCTCGCGGCCCGGCTGCGGTCCCAGTCCTGGGTGATGATCGGCCTGACCGTGCTGCCGGTGCTGGGCGTGCTCGGCCTGCTGCTGGCGCCGACCGCCGTGCCGCTGCTGTGGGCGCTGCTGCTCGGCGCCGGCATGTCGATCTTCCCGGTGGTGCTGACCATGATGGCGCTGCGCACCCGGACATCGGCCGAGACCACGCAGCTGTCCGGCATGTCCCAGGGCTTCGGCTACCTGATCGCCGCCTGGGGCCCGTTCCTGGCCGGCCTGGTCTACGGCTGGCTCGGCTCGTGGACGGTGCCGCTGATCCTGGTGCTGGGCATCCTCGCCGCCCAGGCCACCCTCGGCGCCATCATCGGCCGCCCGCGGTACATCTGAGTGTCGCGAGGCCGCGCCGGTGCCTGGACTGTCGCCGGATTTCGATCGCCGCACCCGACGCGCCCCACCACCCAACGCCGACGCGGCGATCTAAATCCGGCCAAGGAAGGCACCGGTCACGAGCGGCCTCGCCCCGCGCGGAACGCGCGGCAAAGACTCAGTCCAGGGGGAGCTTCAGGAGGGCGTTCTCGAGGAGCTCGGGCATGGCCGGGTGGATCCAGTACTGACCGCGGGCCAGTTCCCGGGCGCTGATGCCGAAGCTCATGGCCTGGATGATCACCTGGATCAGGGTCGGGGCCTGCGGGCCGATGATGTGCGCGCCGAGCAGTTGACCGGTGGCCGGGTCGGCGATCAGCTTGGCGAAGCCGGTGGTGTCCTCCATGGCCCAGCCGTAGGCGATGTCGGCGTAGTCCTGGCTGGCCGTCACGTATCGGAGGCCACGCTCGCGGGCTTCCTGCTCGGTGAGGCCGACCGCGCCGATCTGCGGCGAGGAGAACACGCCGTGCGGCACGAAGCGGTGGTCGGCGTCGATCGGCTCGTCCGGGTGCAGCAGGTTGTGCTGCACGATCCGGGCCTCGTGGTTGGCCACGTGCTTGAGCTGGTGCTGCGAGCTCACGTCGCCGAGCGCCCAGATGCCGTCGACCACGGTCCGCTGCTTCTCGTCGACCACGACCCGGCCGTCGGTTTCCACCGTGACGCCGGTCGCCTCGACGTTGAGCAGATCGCCGTTGGGTGTTCGGCCGACCGCGGCCAGCAACACGTCACCCTCGACGACCTCCGCGCCACGCGGGGTTTCCAGGTGCAGGCGGATCGTGCCGTCTTCGACACGTTCGACGCGGACTGCCTTGGCGTTCAGGCGCACGTCCCACTTCTTCGACGCCAGCTCGGTGAACCGGGCCGACACGTCCTCGTCCTCGGCCCGCAGCAGCGCGCCGGAGCGGGCCACGACCGTGACCTCGACGCCGAAGGAGGAGAACACGTGGGCGAACTCGGTGGCCACGAAACCGCTGCCCAGCACGATCATCCGGCGGGGCAGCTCGTCGAGGCGCATCACGTCCTCGTTGGTGAGGAAGCCAACCTCCTCGATGCCGGCCACGTCCGGCACGATCGGCCGCGAGCCGGCGGCGATCACGAACCGGTCGGCGGTGATCGTTTCGCCCGTTCCCGTGTCGAGAGTCTTGGGGCCGACGAAGTGGGCCTGGCCCTCGTACACGGTGACGTTGGCGTTGCCCTCCTTGCGCCAGCGCCGGCCGCCGGCGGCGATCGGGTCGATCCGGCCGAACACCCGGTCCCGGATCTCGGGCCAGCGCACCCCCAGCAGCTGCTCGTCCACCCCGAGCCGGGCCGCGCCCTTCGGCGTGGCCGCGACGTCCGCGGTGTGCACGAACATCTTGGTGGGGATGCACCCCACGTTCAGGCACGTGCCGCCGAACACGCCCTTCTCGACGATCGCCACGTCCCAGTCGGCGAAGCGCTCGTCGACGATCGAGTTGCCGGATCCGGTGCCGATTACCACCAAGTCGAAGTGCCGCACGTACCCATCAAACAGGAAGGGTGGCCGCGGGATTCCCACGGCCACCCTCGGTGTAATGGAATCGTCAGTGCGAGTAGACCGGCGTGATGATCGCGCGGGCCAGGGTGTGGAAGGCCAGGTTGAAGCTGACGAACGCGGGCGAGGCGTCCGGCGTGACCTCCAGCTGCTCGACGTCCACCGCGTGCACCACGAAGTAGTAGCGGTGCACCTGGTCGCCCTGGGGCGGAGCCGCGCCGCCGTAGTTGGCGGTGCCGAAGTCGGTGCGGGTGTGGAACGCGCCGGCCGGCAGCGAGTCGTCGCCGGCCCCGGCGCCGGTGGGCAGCTCGGTGACCGAGGCCGGGATGTTCACCACCAGCCAGTGCCAGAAGCCGGACGGGGTGGGGGCGTCCGGGTCGTAGCAGGTCACCACGAAGCTCTTGGTCTCCGCGGGGAAACCGGACCAGCTCAGCTGCGGTGAGACGTTGTCGCCGCTGACGCCGAAGCCGTTGAACACCTGGGCGTTGGGCAACGTATGGCCGTCCGTGACGTCCTTGGAGGTGACCTCGAACGTGCCGGCGGCGGGCAACAGCTCGTAGGGGTCCGGCTTGACGGGGCGGTCGAGACTCATGGTGTGGCCTCCGTGACGCGGGGTTGTCACGGCAACCCTAGTCCGGAGCAATTCGCCACATCGTGCAACCTTGTCACCCAACCGTGCGTCACTGGTTCGAGTGATGCTCACTAACGGGGCGGAAGGTTCTGTACATGCGTGCCTGGATTGTCGCAGTCGCGGCCATTGTCGCGGGTTCCCTGCTTACCGGCTGTGAAGCCGGCACCGAGCGTTCCGTCGCGGGCATGACTCCTGACACCACCAGTAGCAGTCCGACTCCGCCCAGTAGCACCACCACCGTCGCGCCGCTGCCGTCGGCCGAACAGCCCTACCCGTTCGGCACCGTCCAGGCCCACGCGCCCGCCACCGTCGGTGGCAAGGCTCCGGTCGTCCGCCACATCGACACCGCCGGCAAGCCGTACGTGTTCATCACCATCGACGACGGCGCCGTGCAGGATCCCCATGCCCTGCAACTGATCAAGGACTCCGGCGCGCGGCCCACGCTGTTCCTCAACCAGCAGTACGTGCGCGGGCACGAAGAGTACTTCAAGCAGTTGCAGGACCAGGACAACCTGGTCATCGGCAACCACACCGTGACCCACCCCAACCTGGCCAAGATGTCGTACGCCGCGCAGAAGAAGGAGATCTGCGACGACTCCGACGACTTCGTCAAGGCCTTCGGCACGCGCCCCACCCTGTTCCGCCCGCCGTTCGGCAACTACAACGCCGACACCCAGCGGGCCGCCGCCGACTGCGGCCTCAAGGCCGTCGTCCTGTGGACCGCCGCCGTCAACGACGGTGTCGTGCAGTTCCAGGCCGGCAACAAGCTCAAGGCCGGCGATATCGTGCTGATGCACTTCCGCAAGACCTTCGTCGAGGACTTCACGGCCTTCATTAAGCGCGCCAAGCAGGACGGCCTCACCCCGGTCCCGCTGCCGGACTTCCTCGCCTGAACAACAACCCCCGCCCGTCCCTGGGGGCCGGCCCCGCTGCCAGTCTATCGAGCAGCGGGGCTTCTGGTTTTGAAGAAGATCGACATGTGGACAACCGGTGATCAGGTCGTGGTTGTCAACAAGTCGAAGACCTCGTCCATGAGTTTGGCGGGCTCGGCGGTGGGGCCCACGGCGAGCCACTGGCGGCAGACGACGTCGAAGATGGCGAGGGCGGAGCTGGCCAGGACGTCGGCCTGGAGCGGGGGGACGGAGCGGGCGGTGAGGGCGTGGATGAGCAGGCCGCGCCAGCGGTCCTGCTTGTCCTGGTGGCGGGCGCGCAACGAGGGGGTGTCGTTGATGAGGCGCATGAGGGCCATGGCGTCGTCGGTGCGGTGCAGCATGGGGGTGAGCAGCACGGAGCAGGCGGCGCGCAGGGCGGTCCACGGAGGTTCGGACGCAGGCCGTGCGGAGACGGCGGCGGCGAGTTCTTCGCCGAGGTCGTAGAGCAGGCCGAAGACGGTGTCTTCCTTGCTGGGGAAGTAGCGGAAGAAGCTGCGGCGGGACAGGCCGGCGGCTTCGGCGATCTCGTCGACGGTGGTCTGCTCGAAGCCACGCTGGCAGAACAGGGCGAAGGCGGTCTCGGCGATCTCGGTGCGCATGGCCAGCCGGGCCCGTGCCCGCAACCCCTCCGTCATGTCTCTGAGTGTAACCGAGGGCATCGGATGACACAGCTGACACTCAGTGCCATACTGGCCTCAAACGGCCCCGATATCCGGAGACACGCCATGGCACAGCACTGGACCGAAGCCGACATCCCCGACCAGACCGGACGGACGGCGCTGGTCACCGGCGCCAATGCGGGCCTCGGCTTCCACGAGGCGCTGCAACTGGCCAAGCACGGCGCGCACGTCTACGTGGCGGCCCGCAACCCGCAGCGCGGGGAGGCGGCGATGGTGAAGCTCCGCCAGCTGGCCCCGGCGGAGAACCTGGAGCTGGTGTCGCTGGATCTGGCTGACCTGGACTCGGTGCGCAAGCTGGCGGCCGAGCTGCCGTCGTTGGACCTGCTGCTGAACAACGCGGGCGTGATGGCGGTGCCCCGCCGGGAGACCACCAGGCAGGGCTTCGAGCTCCAGTTCGGCACCAACCACCTGGGCCACTTCGCGCTGACCGGCCTGCTGCTGCCGGGGCTGCTGAGCAAGCCGGGCAGCCGGGTCGTGACGCTGAGCAGCACGATGCACCAGATGGGTCGGATCAACCTGGCCGACCTGCAGTCCGAGCGGCGCTACGGCGCGAACACGGCCTACTCCCAGTCGAAGCTGGCCAACGCGATCTTCACGGTGGAGCTGGACCGCCGGCTGCGGGCGGCGGGTGCGGACGTGCTCAGCGTCGGCGCGCACCCGGGCTACGCGGCGACGGACCTCCAGTACAGCGGCCCGCAGCTGGGCGGGGGCGGCCTGTACGCGGTGATCATGCGGATCATCACGCCGATCCTCGGCCAGCCGGCCGCCCGCGGCGCGCTGCCGGCGCTGCGTGCGGCGGTGGACCCGGGCGCGCAGGGCGGCCAGTACTACGGCCCGCACGCCTTCGGCGGTTCCCGCGGGTTTCCGGTGGTGCAGCGCTACATCAAGGCGGCCTACGACCAGGACCTGGCCGGCAAGCTGTGGGACGTCTCGGTGCAGCTGACCGACGTCGACTACCCGGAGCTGGCCACCAAGGCCAGCTGACCCAAGCCCCGCGAGTCCCGCTCTCAGGCAGCCATGTGTCGAATTCCGAACTCGTATTTCGGTTGCCCGAGAGCGGGACTCGCGGGGGTTAGCGGCAGAGCAGGTGGTTGTGGGCTTGCCGGAGGTCGAGGGCGGAGCCCTCGCCTGCGGTGCGCCAGCCGACGAAGCCGTCAGGGCGGACCAGGACGGCGCCGTTCTCGTCGATGCCGGCGGCGTCGGCCCAGCTGTCGACGGCGTGCGCCGGGATGCCGACCTCGGCCGCGGCGGCGAGCCAGCCGTCGGCCTTGGTCCCGGTCAGCAGGGTGAAGCCGTCGACAAGGTCCAATGTGGACGTTCCCGGGGTCACCCAGAGGTGCGGCATGCGGCTGCCGGGGGTGCCGTCGAGGGTGAGATCCTCCAGTGACGGCACCGGTTCCGCGCCGATGACGGCGGGGGAGTCGTAGCGGTAGCCGGCTATCACCACGAGAGCGTTGGCCATGCCGACGGCCGCCCGGTCGGCGGCCCGGGCGGGACTGAGATCCCAGTGCAGTTCCCGGTGCTCGCCGCGGATCAGGCTCTGCTCCATGGTGAACTGGGCCACCGGCCGGCGTTCCATGTCGTACGTGTCGAGCAGCGCGTCGCCGCCGGCGGCGAGCTTCCAGGCCAGGTTGTGGCCGTCGGCGACGCCCGAGTTCAGTCCGAAGCCGCCGGTCGGCGGCACCACATGGGCGGCGTCGCCGATGAGGAACACGTTGCCGTGCCGGAACTTCTCCGCCACCCAGGCGGTGGATGCCCAGGGCAGCATGTTGATCACTTCGACGTCCAGGTCGGGCAGACCGGTGGCGGCCCGGATGAGCCGCTGGAACTCCTCGGCCGACTGGGCCGGATCGCCGCCGGGCACATGGAAGATCCACCGGTCGCCGGCGTCGACGTTCATCAGGATCCCCGACGCGTTCTCGTTGCGCAGCACGGACATCGAGTACTTGGGTGCCGGCATCGGGGCCCGGAACAGCACGTTGAGCATGTGGTTGCCGAGCACGCCGGGGCCGGTGGTCCCGATGCCGAGCAGCTCCCGGACCCGGCTGCGCGCCCCATCGGCGGCGATCACGTAGTCCGCCTCGACGGTTTCGCCGTCGGCGGTGGTGAGCACGGTGTCCGACACGCCAACGACTTCCTTGCCGAAGTCGACCCGCGCGCCGAGTTCCCGGGCCAGCGCCAGCGCCGACCGGTCGAGACGGTCCTGCGGGCAGTGGCCCAGCCTCGCCGGCCCGATCTCGGGCAGCTCGATCCGGCCGGTGAGCGGGGTCAGCTCGGCCAGGCTCGGCCCGGTGGCGACTCCACGCATCAGGTTGTCGTCCTCGAACGTCATGCCGGCCTGCCGCGCGATTTCCGCCGACCGCGGGTTCAGGCCGAAGGCCCGCGGATGGTCCGACACGGTGGGCCGGCGTTCCAGCACCCGCACCGAAACACCCTGTCGGGCCAGGAACACGGCGGTGCACAGGCCGACCGTGCCGCCGCCGACGATCACTACCTCCATGTGAGCCCCCTCCAGAATGGGAACGACGTTCCCGTCTTGGGAACACTGTACCCACTTAGTAGGCTGGGCGCCATGCCCCGGGACTTCACGCTGGTCTGGACGCGACTGGCCGAGCAGCGCCGCCGCCAGGCGCTGAGCGTCGAGCAGATCGTCGCCGTCGCGATCGGGATCGCCGACGCCGAGGGCACACCGGCGCTGACCATGCGCCGGGTGGCGACTGAGGCTGGCACCGGAACCACCTCGCTCTACCGCTACGTCACGAACAAGGACGAACTGCTGGAGCTGATGGTCGACGCCGTGCAGGGCGAGCGCGAGCTGCCCGCGCAGCCGTCCGGCGACTGGCAGGCCGACCTGACGCTGATCGCCGAGGGCATGCGGGAGACGATGCTGCGCCATCCCTGGCTGGCCACGGAGCTGGGCGGCCGGGCTCCGCTGGGGCCGAATGCCTTGCGCACGGCCAACTTCGCGATGCTGGCCGCCGCCGGTGCGACCGAGGACGTCACGGTCGCCGCGGCGTTGCTGGGCGTCGTCTCGAACTACGTGCACGGGGCCGTGCTGGCCGAGCTGTCGGAGCTGGAAGCCGTGCGCCGCAGCGGAATGAACAAGGACGAGTTCCGCGCGGCGGTCTCCCCGTATGTGCGGGAGGTCGTCGTGGACAGCGGAGCCTACCCCGCCCTGCTGCGCCGGATGATCGAGGCCGAGGACCTCAGCTACGACGAGCAATTCGCCTTTGGACTGCGCTGTGTGTTGGCGGGCATAGAAAGCCGCGTGGCCCGCGGAGGAGACGCGGGCCACGCGGCATTCAGTTAGCTCAGACGCTCAGCGCCGGCGCGTTGACCGGCTGGAGCGCGATGCCCAGCACCTCCCGGACATCCGCCACCAGGTGCACCTCCAGCTGCTCCCGGACCGAGGCCGGCACGTCGTCCAGGTCCGGCTCGTTCCGCTTGGGCAGCAACACAGTGGTGATGCCTGCCCGGTGCGCCGCCAGCAGCTTCTGCTTGACGCCGCCGATGGGCAGCACCCGACCGGTCAGCGACACCTCGCCGGTCATCGCCACGTCCGAGCGGACGGGTCGACCGGACAGCAGCGACGCCAGGGCCGTGGTCATCGTGACACCGGCGCTCGGGCCGTCCTTCGGCACCGCGCCGGCCGGCACGTGGACGTGCACGCCGCGGTCCTTCAGGTCGCCGACCGGCAGTTCCAGCTCGGCCCCGTGCGAACGGAGGTAGCTCAGCGCGATGTGCGCCGACTCCTTCATCACGTCGCCCAACTGCCCGGTCAGCGACACCCCGGTCGAACCCGTCTCCGGGTCGGCCAGCGAGGCCTCGACGAACAGCACGTCGCCGCCGACGCCGGTGACCGCGAGACCGGTGGCCACGCCCGGCACCGCCGTGCGCTCGGCCGACTCCGGGGTGTGCCGCGGCCGGCCGAGGAAGTCCGGCAGGTTGTCGGCGCCCACCGTCAGCGGCAGCTTCGAGTCGTCCACGGCCGCCTTGCGCAGCACGCGGGCGATCGACCGCTCCAGGTCGCGGACCCCGGCCTCCCGGGTGTACTCCGCGGCCAGCCGACGCAGCGCGTCGTCCTTGACGGTGACGTCCTCGGTGGTCAGACCGGCCCGCTCCAGCTGGCGGGCCAGCAGGTGGTCACGCGCGATGGTGACCTTCTCGTCCTCGGTGTAGCCGTCCAGCCGGACCAGCTCCATGCGGTCCAGCAGCGGGCCGGGGATGGACTCCAGCACGTTGGCCGTGGCCAGGAACACCACGTCCGACAGGTCCAGCTCGACCTCCAGGTAGTGGTCCCGGAACGTGTGGTTCTGCGCCGGGTCCAGCACCTCCAGCAGGGCCGCCGTCGGGTCGCCGCGGTAGTCGGAGCCGACCTTGTCGACCTCGTCCAGCAGCACGACCGGGTTCATCGAGCCGGCCTCCTTGATGGCCCGCACGATACGGCCGGGCAGCGCGCCGACGTAGGTGCGCCGGTGGCCGCGGATCTCGGCCTCGTCCCGGACGCCACCCAGCGCCACCCGGACGAACTTGCGGCCCATGGCCCGCGCGACCGACTCGCCCAGCGACGTCTTGCCGACACCGGGCGGGCCGACCAGGGCGAGCACGGCGCCGCTGCGCCGGCCGCCGACAACACCGAGGCCCTTGTCCTCACGGCGACGCCGCACCGCCAGGTGCTCGATGATCCGTTCCTTCACGTCGTCCAGGCCCGCGTGGTCGGCGTCCAGCACCGCCCGCGCGCCCTTGATGTCGTAGGCGTCCTCGGTGCGCTCGTTCCACGGGATGTCCAGCACCGTGTCCAGCCAGGTGCGGATCCAGCTGACCTCGGGGGACTGCTCGGAGGTGCGCTCCAGCTTGTCCACCTCGGCCATCGCGGCCTCGTGCACCTTCTCCGGCAGCGTGGCCGCCTCGACCCGGGCCCGGTAGTCCTGCTCCTCGGACGCCGGCTTGCCGTCCAGCTCGGCGAGTTCCTTGCGGATCGCCGCCAGCTGCTGGCGCAGCAGGAACTCCCGCTGCTGCTTCTCCATGCCCTCCTTGACGTCCTTGCGGATCGTCTCGGCCACGTCCAGCTCGGCCATGTGCTCACGGCCCCAGGCCAGCAGCTTCTCCAGCCGCTCGCGGACGTCCACGGTCTCCAGCAGCCAGATCTTCTGCTCGTCGGTGATGTAGGAGGCGTAGCCGGCCAGGTCGGCCAGTGCCGACGGGTCGTCGACGCCCTGGACCGAGTCCACCACCTGCCACGCGCCCCGCTGCTGCAGGATCGAGGTGACCAGGGTGCGGTACTCCTTGGCCAGCTCGCGGGTCGCGTCGTCGACCGGCGGCTCGTCCTGGACCTCGGCCTGCACCCACAGGGCCGCGCCGGGGCCGGTCGTGCCGGTGCCGATCCGCACGCGGTCGGTGCCGCGGACCACGGCCGCGCGCTCACCGCCGGGGAGCCGGCCGATCTGGGTGATCACCCCCAGCGTGCCCACCTTCGCGTACTTGCCCTCCAACCGGGGCACCAGCAGCACCTTCGACCCGGTGTCGCCGGCCTGCGCGGCCTCGACGGCGGCGCGGATCTCCGCGTCGGCGAGCTTGACCGGCACCACCATGCCGGGCAGCACGACCACGTCGTCCAGCGGGAGCACCGGGAGTGCCAGTGTTTCGCTCACGTCTTCCTCCAAGGTTGAGTCGTATTGGCTCAACCAACTGGAGCTTGGATGTGTTCCCGAACTTGCGTTCGCTGATGGCGATCAGCATTTGTCACCGTGCGTGACCGCCAACCGTGCCCGTGCGGGTTGGGCCATCGGGTGCAACGCGCTGCGACACGATGAAATGCCTGCTCGTTCGTGACCCGGGCGAGGTGGACAGTGGGCAACCCCACCCGCACCATTAACACGATCGGGTGAATTCGGGGGAAGGGGTCGCGCCGATGCACCGTCCTCGGTGGATACCGGCCGACGTCGACCTGGACCGCCCGAACCCGGCCCGGATCCTGGACTACTTCCTGGGCGGGGCGCACAACTTCGCGGTGGACCGGCGGGCCGCCAAGCAGGCCGCGCAGGCCATGCCCGAGGTGGCCAACGGCATGCGGGCCAGCCGGTCGTTCCTGCGCCGGGCCGTCACCGCGCTGGTCGAGGCCGGCGTCGACCAGTTCCTCGACCTCGGCTCCGGCATTCCGACCGTGGGCAACGTGCACGAGATCGCCCACCGGCTGGCCCCCGAGGCCCGCGTGGTCTACGTGGACAACGAGCCCATCGCGGTCGCCCACAGCCGGACCATTCTCGGCGCCAACCCGCTGGTCACCTCGGTGCGGGCGGACCTGCGCCACCCCGACTCGGTGCTGGACCTGCCCGAGGTCCGCGAAATGATCGACTTCTCCCGGCCGGTCGGGCTGGTGGCCATCGCCGTGCTGCACTACCTGCCCGACGCCGACGACCCCCAGGGCCTGGTCGAGGCGTACCACGACGCGCTGGCCCCGGGCAGCTACCTGGCCCTGTCCCACGCGACCGTCGACTTCGTGCCGGAGGACCAGCTGGGGGCGGTGAGCCAGGTCGAGGGCATCTACCGGCAGATCAGCGCCCAGCTGCGCCCGCGGCCCTATGGCGAGGTGGCCAAGTTCTTCACCGGCCTGGACCTGCTGCCGCCGGGCGTGGTGCCGGTGCGCCAGTGGCGCTCGGAGTGGAGCGAGGAGCACGAGGGCAAGGTGCACTTATCGTATGGCGGCGTCGGGCGCAAGCCCTGACCGTTGTGAAAGCGCCTTTCCTGACGTTCAACGTGAGGAAGGGAGCATTCCAAGCATCGGTTGGCCGCATAAACTCAACCGACCAGACGGCGGTGGGAGCGAGGAACCCGGTGGGAGTCCGGGGCGGTCGCGCCACTGTGAAAGCCAGACACTCCACCACCGGCCGTGATGTCTCTACCCGGGGCGCGGGACCCCGAGGAGGGTACGGCTGATGACTTCGCGCGTCCTGCTGCTCTCGACGGCAGACACGGACCTCCTGGCGGCCAGGGCCAGCGGCGCCGGCTACACGGTGGGCAACCCGGCCCGGCTGGAGGTCGAGGAGCTGCCGGGGCTGCTCCAGACCGCCGACCTGGTGATCGTGCGGCTGTTGGGCGGCCGGCGGGCCTGGGAGGAGGGCCTGGACGCCGTGCTGGCCAGCGGTCGGCCGGTGGTGTGCCTCGGCGGTGAGGCGACGCCGGACGCGGAGCTGATGGCGGCCTCCACGGTGCCGGCCGGCGTGGCCACGCAAGCGCTTGCCTACCTGGTCGAGGGTGGCCCGGCCAACCTGGGGCAGCTGGCCAGCTTCCTGTCCGACACAGTGCTGCTGACCGGCGAGGGCTTCGAGCCGCCGGTGCGCACCCCGGTCTACGGCGTGCACGGCCAGCGCGGGCACGAGGACGGCAAGCCGACGGTGGGCATCGTCTTCTACCGGGCGCACGCGCTGGCCGGGAACACGGCGTTCGTGGACACGCTGGCCGACGCGGTGGAGGCGGCCGGGGCCAACGTGCTGCCGGTGTTCTGCGGCTCCCTGCGCGGCCTGGCCGGCGACGAGTCGGAGGGCCTGCTGGAGGTGCTGGGTCGCTGCGACGCGGTGGTGGCCACGGTACTGGCGGCCGGCGGGGCGGTGGCGGCGGACGCCAGCGCCGGTGGCGACGAGGATGCCTGGGACGCGGGCGCGTTGGCGCAGCTGGACATCCCGGTTCTGCAGGGGCTCTGTCTCACGTCCTCACGGGCGACGTGGCAGGCCTCGGACGCGGCGCTGACGCCGATGGACGCGGCGATGCAGGTGGCGATCCCGGAGTTCGACGGCCGGCTGATCGGGGTTCCCTTCTCCTTTAAGGAGAACGGCCCGGACGGCATCCCCGTGTACGTGGCCGACGCGGAGCGGGCCGCCCGCGTCGCCGGCACGGCGGTGGGGCTGGCCAAGCTGCGCCATCTGGCCAACCAGGACAAGAAGGTCGCGATCGTGCTGTCGTCCTACCCGACGAAGCACGCCCGGGTGGGCAACGCGGTCGGCCTGGACACGCCGGCCTCGGCGGTGATCCTGTTGCGCCGCATGGCCGAGCAGGGCTACGACCTCGGCGGCCTCGACGTGTCCACTCTGGACGGTGACACGCTCATCCACCGGCTGATCGCGGCCGGCGGGCACGACGTGGACTGGCTGACCGAGGAGCAGATGTCCGGCGCGGCCATCAAGATCCCGGCCGCCACCTACCGGACCTGGTTCGACGCGCAGCCGCAGTCCTTCCGGGACGGCGTCACCGAGCACTGGGGCGCCGCGCCGGGCCAGCTCTACGTCACCGACGACGAGATCTACGTGGCTTCGTTGCGGTTCGGCAACGTGATGCTGATGATCCAGCCGCCGCGTGGCTTCGGCGAGAACCCGGTGGCCATCTACCACGACCCGAACCTGCCGCCCTCGCACCAGTACCTGGCCGCCTACCGCTGGCTGGAGCACGAGTTCGGCGCGCACGCGGTGCTGCACCTGGGCAAGCACGGCACGCTGGAGTGGCTGCCGGGCAAGGGTTTGGGCCTGGCCGACGACTGCGCGCCGGACGCGGTGCTCGGCAGCCTGCCGATGATCTACCCGTTCATCGTGAACGACCCGGGCGAGGGCACGCAGGCCAAGCGCCGCGCGCACGCCACTGTGGTGGACCACATGATCCCGCCGATGGCCCGCGCCGACACCTACGGCGACATGGCCAAGCTGGAGCAGCTGCTCGACGAGTACGCCACCGTGCAGGCGCTGGACCCGACCAAGCTGGCCACCGTGCGCGGCCAGATCTGGGAACTGGTCACCAGCGCCAAGCTGCACCACGACCTGCACCAGGCCGAGGTCCCCGGCGAGGAGGACTTCGACGACTTCGTCATGCACATCGACGGCTACCTCTGCGAGATCAAGGATGTGCAGATCCGGGACGGCCTGCACATCCTCGGCCGGGCGCCGGAGGGTGAGGAGCTGGTCAACGACGTGCTGGCCGTGCTGCGGGCCCGGCAGGTGTTCGGCGGCAAGGTCGGGGCCATCACCGGGCTGCGGGCCGCGCTGGCCGTCCACTTCGGACTGGACGAGGAGGCGCTGCTGGCTGACCCGGGCGTCCGCGTCGAGGCCACCACCGGACTGTCCGAACTGGTCGATGGCCCGGCCCAGACCGGCGCGGACGTGGTGGACCTGTTGGAGGAGCTGGCCCGCCGGCTGGTGACGGCCGTGCACGACAACGGTTGGGCCACCGACGGGATCGTGGAAACCGTGCTGGGGCAACGGGTCGAGAGCGTGGAGAAGGTGCTCGGCTTCGCCCGGGACGAGGTGGCGCCGCGGCTGGCCCGGACCACCGACGAGATCCGCAACGTGCTGCGGGCGCTGGACGGCCGGTTCATCGAGCCCGGCCCGTCCGGCTCGCCGACCCGCGGCCTGGTGTCGGTGCTGCCCACTGGCCGCAACTTCTATTCCGTCGACCCCAAGGCGATTCCGTCCCGCAACGCGTTCGACGTCGGCTCCGCGCTGGCCGATTCGTTGCTGGCCCGGCATCGTGCGGACACCGGGGAGTGGCCGCGCAGCGTCGGCCTGACGGTGTGGGGCACCTCGGCGATGCGGACGCAGGGCGACGACATCGCGGAACTGCTGTGGCTGCTGGGCGCCAGGCCGGTGTGGGACGACGCGTCCCGCCGCGTGACCGGCTTCGAGATCGTGCCGGTGGCCGAGCTGGGCCGGCCGCGGATCGACGTGGTGGTGCGTATCTCCGGCTTCTTCCGGGACGCCTTCCCGCACGTGGTCGCGGTGCTGGACGACGCCATCGCCGCGGTGGCCCGGCTGGATGAGTCCGACGAGGACAACTACGTGGCCGCCCACTTCCGCCGGGACTTGGAAGAACATGGCGACGAGCGCCGCGCCACCACCAGGATCTTCGGCTCCAAGCCGGGCGCGTACGGCGCCGGCCTGCTACCGCTGATCGACTCCCGGAACTGGCGCGACGACGCCGATCTGGCCGAGGTCTACGCCACCTGGGGCGGCTACGCCTACGGCCGGGGCCTGGACGGCGCGCAGGCCCGCGGCGACATGGAGACGGCCTACCGCCGGATCCAGGTGGCGGCCAAGAACGTGGACACCCGCGAGCACGACATCGCCGACTCGGACGACTATTTCCAGTACCACGGCGGCATGGTCGCGATGGTGCGCTCGCTCACCGGCGACAACCCGGCGGCCTACGTCGGCGACTCGGCGGTGCCGCACGCGGTGCGCACCCGCACGCTCGGCGAGGAGACCAAGCGCGTGTTTCGGGCCCGCGTTGTCAACCCCCGTTGGATATCGGCCATGCGTCGACATGGTTACAAGGGGGCCTTCGAGTTGGCGGCCACTGTGGACTACCTGTTCGGATTCGACGCGACTGCCGGTGTCGTCGACGACTGGATGTACGCTCAACTTGCCGAATCGTACGTCTTTGACAAGGAAGTCCAGGACTTCATGCGCAAGTCCAACCCCTGGGCATTGCGCGGCGTGACGGAGCGCCTGCTGGAAGCAGCCGATCGGGGACTGTGGTCGCAACCGGACGAGACCATTCTCGACCAACTGCGCACGGTCTATCTGGAGCTGGAAGGCCAGTTGGAGGAATAATCCTCGCCGTTTGACCCCAGACCGGTGACTTCGCGGGCATTTCGGCCCGGAAGGTCCTTTAATGACAGGAGACGCCGACGCGAGTTCGCCGCCGCCGCACGGTGGCGGTGAACCCGCGGACGCCGGACGCCGTACCAGATAGCGCTCCGGTCGTCCGTCGCTGGGGAAGGGGGTGCGCCGTGCGGGTGGAGTTGATGGTGCTGGCCGCGACCGCCGCGGCCGCCCTGCTGCTGGGCTGGTGGCTGACCTCGCCGCGGTTCATCGGTTTCCTGGCGGCGCGCCGACTTCGCCGGCTCAAGGCGGTGGCCCGCTCGCTGTCGCCGATGCTCAACGAGCAGGTCGATCCGATGGCCAACGTCGTGGTGATCAACCGGGCCGAGCCGACACCGGTTCCGGCGCAGCGCAGCGCCGAGTCGCCGCCGCCGGACACCGTCGACACGCTGACACAGCCCATCGTGAACTGACGCGGGCGATCGTGAACCGACCGCGGCTCATCGTGCACTGACGCGGAAATCAGTTCAGTAGAGCCAGAATTGACTGGCGGATCAACTCAACTCAACTGCATGGCCGAGTTGAGGCAGTCCAGCGCCGAGCTCTGCCGGCTGGCGTCGGCCACGTCGAACGGTCCACTCCAGAACAGACCGAGCTGGTTGCTGTGGTTGCGCGACTTCCACACGGCCAGGGCGTTGCGCACGGCGAAGGCGGTGTAGACGCTGGACGGCTGGACCTCGTTGAGCGCCACCAGGTTGCGCACGAAGATCCCCTTGAACTGGGTCTGGTCCACATCGCAGTGCATCGCCTCGCACGGCTCGCGCAGCACACCGTTCGCATCCGAAAGCTTGGTCATCGCCGCCGTGGCCAGCGAGCCGGCCGCGGCCAGCAGGCTGCGGTCCCCGGTCAGCCGGTACAGGTCGGCCAGCCCGCCCAGCACCACACCCTGGTTGTAGGTCCACGTGGTGCGGCCGTTGTTCTTGCAGTCCTCGGTCAGGCCGTCGTTGACCAGTCCCTGAGCATTGATCATCCCGGTGTGCGCGAACCAGTCCCACTCCAGCAGCGCCCACTGCTTGTAGTTGGCCGCGGCCGGCCCGTCGGTGCGCAGCGCCAGCGCGGCGGCCAGCGACAGGAACAGCTCGTTGGGAATCGCATTCTTGTAATTACGGTCCCGGGACCACCAGATGCCGCCGCCGCAGTGCAGGTCCCAGCCGCCGGCCATGTCGGTGAACAGGGACTCGGCCAGCACCAGGTACTTCCGCTCGCCGGTCTGGTCGTAGGCCTGCACCCAGGTCAGGCCCCACCAGCCCTCGTCGTCGTAGTAGTCGTTGCGGAACCAGTTGCCGATGTTCTGGTTGTAGGTGTTGGCGGCCCGCTCGGGCCCGAGGTTGTTGCCCAGCAAGGCCGACGCCACCAGCTGGGCCCGCAGCGCGTTGGCCGAGTTCCACCAGTTCGTGGTGCGGTACCGCCCGTCGGCGGCGTCGTACCAGTGGTCCAGTGTCGCGGAGGCCTCAGTGATCCACTTGATGGCGGGCGCCGGCGCCACCGGCGCCGCCTGGCCGGCGGCCGGCAGTGCCAGCAGGAACGCGCCGATCAGCGCACCGAGACGAGCGAGCATGGGGACCAGCGTGACAGATCAAGATCGGAAGGCTTCGGCGACTCCGAGGAACAGGTCGTTGCCCTCGGGCTCGCCTATGGAGATCCGCGCGCCCTCGCCGGCGAACGGCCGCACCACCACGCCGGCGGCCTGCGCCCGCGCCGCGAAGTCCATGGTCCGCTCGCCCAGCCGCAGCCACACGAAGTTGCCCTCGGCGGCCGGCACCGGCCAGCCCTGGTCGCGCAGCGCGTCCAGCACCCGGCCGCGCTCCTTGGTGATGTGCTCCACCCGTTCGAACAGCTCGGCCTCGGCGGCCAGCGACGCGATGGCGGCGTCCTGGGCCAGCTGGCTGACCCCGAACGGCACGGCCACCTTGCGCAGCGCCGTGGCCACCGGCTCGTGCGCGACGGCATAGCCGACGCGCAGCCCGGCCAGGCCGTAGGCCTTGGAGAAGGTGCGCAGCAGCACCACGTTCGGCCGGTCCCGGTAGATCTCCAGGCCGTCGGGCACCTCGGGGTCGCGGACGAACTCCCGGTACGCCTCGTCGATCAGCACCAGCACGTCGCCGGGCACCCGGTCCAGGAACGACTCCAGCTCGGCCCGCCGGATCGCGGTGCCGGTGGGGTTGTTGGGGTTGCACAGGATCACCAGCCGGGTCCGGTCGGTGATCGCCGCCGCCATCGCGTCCAGGTCGTGGTGCTCGTCCGGGGTGAGCGGCACCTGCACCGACCGGGCGCCGACCATCTGCGTGACGATCGGGTACGCCTCGAACGACCGCCACGGGTAGACCACCTCGTCGCGGTCGTCGCAGACCACCTGGATGACCTGCTGGATCACGCCGACGCCGCCGGTGCCGGTGGCCACGTGCGACTCGGGCACGCCCAGCCGGGCCGCGATCGCCGGGATGAGCTGCGAGCAGCCCATGTCCGGGTAGCGGTTGAAGCCGCGCAGCGCCCGCTCCATCGCCGCCAGCACGCTGGGCAGCGGCTGGTTGGGGTTCTCGTTCGAGGAGAGCTTGAACGCCGGAGCACCGTCCCCGCCGACCGCCGGCTTGCCCGGCAGGTACGCGGGGATGTCCTCCAGCGCGACGCGCAGCTTGGGTCCCGTGCTCATGGCCATCACTCTACGAGCCGGTCCCCCGGATGCAGACCCGCCAACCAGCTGTCGATTTCGGCCAGGGCCCGCTCCCGCACCGCCGGCGCGGACAGGAACAGGTCGTGCATGCCGCCCTCGATGGCCACCACCGTGACCTGCGGCCCGATCTTGGCCGCCCACCTGGCCATGTGCTCGACGTCCAGCACGGTGTCGGCCCGCATCGCCTCCGGCGTCCAGGCCTTGCCCTTGAGCAGGCTGTGCGAGGACCGCAGCAGCAGCACCGGCACCCGCACGTCCAGCCCCCGGTGCAGCCGGGCGTGGTTGCGCCGGATCGTGCGCAGCCAGCCGGCCCGCACCGGGAAGCCGCTGGTGGGCTTCCAGTCGGTGTTGAACTCCCACTCGCCGTTGTCGTCCCGGTGCAGGCTCAGGCCGTAGGGGCTCTCCAGCCCCTTCTGCACCACGGCGGTCGGGCTGACCTTGCCCAGCAGGTCCACCGCCCGGGTGCCGATGGTGCGCAGGAACCAGTTCTCGGCCAGATCCACCCATGGGCTGTTGAGCACCAGCGCGTCCAGCACGTTGTCGTCACGGCGCTCGTGGGCCCACATGATGGCGATCAGGCCGCCGGTGGAGTGGCCCATCACGGTCAGCCGGCTGTGGCCGTCCTCGTCGTGGATGATGCGGGCCGCCGCGTCGAGCTCCTCGAAGTGGTAGCTCAGGTCGGTGACGAAGTTGGGCAGCTGCCCCGGCTGCAGCGACCGGCCGTAGGCCCGCAGGTCCACGGCGTAGAAGTCGTAGCCAAGGGCGGCGAAGTGCTCGGCGACGTGCTTCTGGAAGAAGTAGTCGGTGAAGCCGTGCACGTAGAGCAGGGCCCCGTTGACCGCCTTCTCGGCCCCGTGCTTCTCAGGGCGGTACCGGACCAGGTGGGCGACGTTGTCGCCTCCTGGTCCGGTACCGGCCGGCAGTGCGCCGAGCGGCAGCGTCAGTACCTCGTAGTCCTCACCGAGCACATCGCGTTCCACGCCGACAGTATCGGCCACGAACTGGTCAGACCGGCCGCACCACGAGTGGCAGCTTGGTCACGGCCACCATGGCGAACGGGTTGCGCTCCTCGACCTTCTCCTCGTCGACCTGGATGTCGGCGTAGCGCTCCAGCATGATCTTCAGCGCCACCCTTGCCTCCAGCCGGGCCAGCGGCGCGCCCAGGCAGAAGTGGATGCCCTTGCCGAACGTCGCGTGGTGGTTCGGGTCGCGGTGCAGGTCGAACTGGTTCGGGTTCGGGAACACCCGCGCGTCCCGGTTGGCCGCGGTCAGGAACGGCAGCACGAACTGCTTCTCCGGGATGGTGACCCCGCCCAGCCGCGTCTCCTGCTTGGTGACGCGTGCCACCCGCGGGAACGGGGTGCGCAGCCGCAGCACCTCCTCGATCGCCGCCGGCAGCAGCGACAGGTCCCGGCGGACCTCGGCGATGGCGTCCTGGTTCTCATGGAACGTGAGGATGCTGTTGCCGAGGGTGGCGGTGGTGGTGATGTGGCCGGCCAGCAGCAGCAGGCCCACGAAGCCGATGATCTCCTCGTCGTCCAGCCGCTTGCCCTCCTCCTCGACCAGGGTGAGCTTGCTGGTCAGGTCGTCGCCCGGGTTGCGGCGGCGGTCCTTGATGAAGTCGCGGAAGTACTCGTTCATCTCGCGCATCACCGGCGTGACCGCGGCCAGCGCCTCGGCGCGGATCTCGTCGAGCGGCTTGTCCTGCGGGACGTCCCGGTCCAGCAGGGTGTCGGCCCAGCGCCGGAACACCGGCTGGTCCGAGGTCGGGATGCCGAGCAGGTTGGCGATGACGATCACCGGCAGCGGGTAGGCCAGCGCGTCGACCAGGTCGAAGTCGTTGCCGGCGGCGTCGAGCAGCTCGACGGTCAGGTCGTGGATCGCCGGCTCCATGCCGGCCACGAACTTGGGCGTGAACGCCTGGCTGACCATGCCCCGCAGCTGCCGGTGCCGCGGGTCGTCCATCGAGATGAAGTTGCCCTTCTGGAACAGGGCCATCTCCTCCTGCAGCGGCACCAACTCGGACATGTCGGAGCCGAACACGTGCGGCTCCGACAGCACCTCGTTGACCTCGGGGTGGCCGAGCACCAGCCAGGTCTGCTGCTTCTCGGAGTAGACGACCTGCCCCTGCTTGCGGTGCCCCTCGATGAAGTCGAGGAAGTCCTGAAGAGTGGGTTTGGCCGTGGTGGTCATGATTCCCCCTAGCTGAACCTCTTGTTGTGGGTCAGTCGCGCGGCGGTGTGCCGTGGACCGTGGCGGCCAGCGCCGCGTGGAAGTCGGCGAACATCGCCGTCACCTTGGGCGCGAGCGCCGCGAGCACCTCGGGATCGGGCGGGCCGGGCGTGTGCAGCGCCTCGCGGATGGTGTGGGCCAGCAGCTCGGCCGTGGCCTGGTCGTCGTGCTCCTCGCCGAGCTGTCCCAGCACCGGCCGGGCCAGGTAGAACCCGGTCTGCACGGCGGTCAGCAGGAAGCGCTGGCCCTCCAGGTCCCGGTCGGTGCGGACCAGCCCGTGCTCGCGCAGCACCTGGAACAGGTCCCCGAACAGGTCGACCTTCACCCGGCGCAGCGGCTGCATGGCCGGATCCACGGCCAGGTCGCCCAGCAGATCCACGTCCCGGACGAACATGGCCCGCAGCAGCGGCCGCTTCATCAGGCCCAGGTAGACCATCTGCGCCTGCTCGGCCGGCAGCATCATCACCGGATCCCGCCGCAGCGCGTCCAGCATGTCGGCGGTCATCGCCACCGACTCCCGCACCAGCACGCTCAGGAACAGCTCGGCGCGGTTGCGGAAGTGCAGGTAGACGGTGCCTTTGCCGATGCCGGCGTGCTTGGCGACGTCCTCGATGGTCACGCGCTTGTAGCCCCAGCGCAGGACCAGCTCGGCGGCGGCGTCCAGGATCCGCTCGCCGCGCTCGTCGTCCCGCCCGGGCATGCCCGACCCCCTTGACTCGTGACCAGATTTCTTATCCGGTCACGAGTCAAGGTAGACCCGGTCACGAGGGGCCGTCAACGCCTTTCGTGTGACACCCCGCCGAGTTGTTTTGCTTGTCCACACACGGATCCAACGGTTCCGTTGCTGGTATGCGAATCTCCAGGTCAAGCCGCTTCGCCGTGGTGGCCGCCGTCTTAGTCGCCCTCGCCGCCGCCGCTCCGGCGGTCGCTTCCCCCCGCATCGTCGGCGGCGAACGGGCGAGCATCGTGGAGTTCCCGTGGGCCGTCTACCTGACGGACGCGACCGGGTTCCAGTTCTGCGGCGGCACCGTGGTCGCGGCCACCAAGGTGCTCACCGCGGCGCACTGCATGACCGACGAGCGCGCGGACAACCTGCGGGTGGTCGTCGGCCGTGAGGACAAGTCCACCACCGCCGGCCGGGCCGTCACGGCCACGTCGGTGTGGACGTCGCCGAACTATCGGGGCGACCCGACCGGCGGGTCGGACTTCGCGGTGATCACGTTGAGCCGCCCGGTGAACGTGCCGCCGCTGCCGCTGGCCAAGGACGCGTCGCTCTACCAGCCCAACGCCATGGCCACGGTCCTCGGCTGGGGCCGGACCAAGGAGTCGGGCCCGGTGTCGCAGTACCTGATGCGGGCGTCGGTGCCGCTGGCCTCGGACGCCGACTGTGCGAAGTCGTACTCGGAGTACCGCGCCACGGCGATGGTGTGCGCGGGCTATCCGCAGGGCGGCGTCGACAGCTGTCAGGGCGACTCCGGCGGACCGTTGGAGATGAACGGCGAGCTGGTGGGCATCACGTCGTTCGGCGAGGGCTGTGCCCGACCCGGCTACTACGGCGTCTACACCAGGGTCGCCGCGTACGAGCCGGCGATCGAAGCCGAGCTGACCGGCTGACCGGAGGCCGTGGCGCCCGTCCCCGCACCGGGGGCGGGCGTCGCGGTCGTTCACGCCCAACACCGGGCGAATCCAGGCCGAACTTGCCGTGAACAGGTCGGCCCGCGCGAGCGCGAAGAGCCATGATCGTCGCTCACCGACGCCCTCGCGCAGGGAGTTCACGACGTGTCCGTGTACGTCTGGTCGGTGGTGATCCCGGCGATCGTCTCGGCCGTCACCGGCATCACCGCCGTGATCAACACCATCCGGGTGCTGTGGCCGAGCCCACACCGGTGGATCAGCTACCGCGTGCACCTGGACAAGCCGATCGACTCCCCGCCGCTGCGCCAGAACCTCCAGCACAACCAGGCCCGGCTGGTGGTCCGGCGGACCCAGGACGGCCGGACCCGCGACGTGCACGAGGCCAGCGTGGTCGTGGTGCGGGTGAGCAACGACAGCGGCCTGACCATCGGACCCGACGACTACGTCCGGCCGGCGGTGCTCACCTTTGGCGAGCGCAAGGTCGTCGGCGTCGAACTCAGCGACGTGGACGAGGGGCTGCGCAACGCGCTGCTGGGCAGCGGCCCGGACAACACGCCGCTGCCCGGCGAGGAAGTGCTCACCTTCGACGCGAGCGAGGCCGGGGACAACTGGCTGAAGTTACCGAGGATGAACTTCAACCAGGGCGTGCGCTTCCGCATGGTGGTGCTGCTGGAAGGGCAGGACCACGGGGTCAAGGGCGCGGCGGAGCTGATCAACGGCAAGAAGGAGGGCCTGCTGCGGGAGACCGCCGGCATCGGCCCGACCAGCGCGACCCGGCTGGCCCTGGTGTCCGGCACGCTGGCCACCGTCTTCCTGCTGATCGTGGTGCTGGCGCTGGTGCTCATCCCGCCCCCGGTCCCGACGCCCGCGGCGGCCTGCGCGAACGGCGCGCTGGTCGTGTCCGGGTCGACCGCGTTCCAGCAGGCCGAGACCGACGTCGCCACCAGCTACCACGCGGCCTGCCCAGGCGCGACGGTGTCGGTGAACCCGACCGGCCATCCCACCGGCAGCCACCAGGGCGTGCTGGACCTGGCGACCAACGGCCGGGACAACGTGAAGGTGCGGACCGGCCAGCTGGCCATGTCCGACGGGGCCGAGTCCGGCAACGAGCAGCTGGTGCCGCACGCCATCGCGGTGATCATCTTCTCGGTGGTGGTGAACAAGGCGGCCGGCGTGCACTCGCTCACCGCCGACCAGCTGCGCCAGATCTACAGCGGGCAGGTGGTCAACTGGTCGGCGGTCGGCGGCGCGAACCTGCCGATCGCCATCGTCAGCCGCGGCACGGACTCCGGCACCCGCAGCACCTTCGACCGCAAGCTGCTGGACAACGCCCCGGAGCCGCCCGCCGACTCGTACAACTGCGTGGACCGCGATCCCGGGCTGCCGGCCTCGCCGGCGACCCGGTGCGAGATGCAGTCCACCGGCGACGTGCTCGGCCAGGTCAACGCCAACCCGGGGGCCATCGGCTACGCCGAGATGTCGGCCACCTCCAGCGCCGAGACCACGAAGTACCAGAACGTGCAGCAGGTGCAACTGAACGGCTACGGGCCGGACCCGCAGTCGGTGAAGAACAACCAGTACCCGTTCTGGACGGTGGAGTACTTCTACAGCTACGGGATCCCGGCCGAAGGCTCGCTGATCTCCACGTTCCTGACCTTCATGACCGGCGACACGGCCAAGACCGCGATGCAGAACTACGGCCACATCCCGTGCGTGGACGGCGCCGGGAACACGATCTCGCTCTGCGGCTAGGCCAGCACCAGCCCGACCGAGATGGTCAGGAACGCGGCGGCCGAGACGGCGTCCAGGGCGGTGGTCACGCCGCGGCGCTTCAGCCGGCGGGACATGCGGCCGGCGGCCAGCACGATGGTCGCCTCCCAGCACGCGGCCAGCACCAGGAACAGCGCGCCGAGCACCCCGAGCTGGAGCACGGCGTCACCCGATCCGATGAATTGCGGCAGGAACGCCAGGGAGAACAGCAGCATCTTCGGGTTCATCAGGTTGGACAGGAAGCCCTGCCGGAACGGATGGGCCACGACGACCGGTTCGTCCGACTCGGCCGGGCGGGGCCTGATCAGCCCGCGCACGATCTGCGCGGCGAGGAAGGCCAGGTAGGCGGCCCCGAGCCAGCGCAGCACCTGGAGCAACGCGGGGTAACCGGCGAGCAGCGCGCCCAGGCCGGAGGCGACCAGGGCGATCTGCACC
The DNA here is from genome assembly GCF_018263855.1 of Kutzneria sp. CA-103260. GTDB lineage: Bacteria > Actinomycetota > Actinomycetes > Mycobacteriales > Pseudonocardiaceae > Kutzneria. Next base: position 10,394,991 of record NZ_CP073318.1, read on the forward strand.
GCGCTGGCCGTGTGCACGCCGGCCAACGCCCGCAGGCCGGCCCTGGTGCCCGCCCGCAAAGACGTCCTGAGCAGCAGGAACGCGTCCATGCCGGGCGTGATGACCACGACCAGGCTGGCGAGCAGGAAGGCGGGCAGGGTGCTGGTGTCGAACGTCACGGCAAAACTCCGGTCCAAGCGGGGCGTAGCAGAACAAACGCCCGTCGTCAGGCGCGCTGACGGATGATTCTTCGTACTTATGGGATCTTAACGGGAAGATTTACGGCCCTGACACGTTCGGGTGAGTGATCTCGATCGCGCTCCACCCGTCGTTGCTGATCGGCTACGGTCTGTGGCCTCCCCGTCCCCGTAGGAGTGCTCGCCGTGCCAAGTCGATGCTCTTTGGCCCATGTCCGGCGGTCGGCCGCCGTCCTCGCCTCGCTGCTGCTGCTCGCCACCCCCGCCTACGCGGCGACGGCCCCCTCTGGCACAGCGTCGCCGCGGATCGTCGGCGGCGACGACGCCAGCACCACCACGACGCCGTGGGTGGTCGCGATCACCACCGACAGCAGCCAGTTCTTCTGCGGCGGCACGCTGGTCGCCCCGACCAAGGTCGTCACCGCCGCGCACTGCGTGACCCAGGCGCTGGCCACCGGCGGCATGACCACCAAGTCGCCGTCCTCGCTGCGGGTCGTGGCCGGCCGCACCGACCTGCGCACCCGGGACGGCCAGCAGCTGCGGGTCACCTCGGTGTGGGCCGACCCGAGCTTCCGCGACGTCGGCACCGGGCACGACGTCGCCGTGCTGACGCTGACGCGGTCCGTGGCCTACCGGACGCTGCCGCTCGTCGCCGACGGCGACACCTCCGGCTACCAGCCCGGCGTGGTCGCGACGGTGCTCGGGTGGGGCCGGGTCGGCGAGACCGCCCCGCCGTCACCGACGCTGAAGTCGGTGCAGGTGCCGGTGGTGTCCGACCAGACGTGCGCCAGCGAGGAGTCCGACTTCGACGCCGGCAGCATGGTGTGCGCCGGCTACCCGCAGGGCGGCCGCGACGCGTGCGCCGGCGACTCCGGCGGGCCGATGGTCGTCGACGGTCGGCTGGTGGGCGTGGTGTCCTGGGGCGACGGCTGCGCCCGCGCCGGCAAGCCCGGCGTGTACACCCGGCTGGTCAACTACCGCGACGAGGTGTCGGCCCAGCTGGGCGCGTGATACGACGGGGGCATGACGCTGCACGCCACCCTGCACCGCGCCTGGGCCGCCGATCTCACGCCGGCCCAGCTGTACGACCTGCTGCGGCTGCGGACCGACATCTTCGTCGTCGAGCAGAAGTGCCCGTACCCGGAGCTCGACGGCCGTGACCTGGAGCCCGGCACCCGGCACTTCTGGCTCGCCGACGACGAGGGCCGGGTGCTGGCCACGCTCCGCCTGCTGGAGGACAGTGGCGGCGAGTTCCGGATCGGCCGCGTCTGCACCGCCGCCAACGCCCGGGGCAACGGCCTGTCCGGCCGTCTGATGGAGGCCGTGGTGGCCGAGGTCGGCTCCGCGCCGAGCGTGCTGGACGCCCAGGTCGAGGTGAAGGCCTTCTACGCCCGCTACGGCTATGTCGAGCAGGGCGAGGAGTTCGTGGAGGACGGCATCCCGCACATCACCATGCGTCGGTCTGGGTGAGGGTCACTCGGAAGAGTCCGATCGGTCGTGTGATACCTGCGGTGTTTGCCGCTGACTAGCGTCGATCCGTGGATTCGAAACGCCGAGTTCACGGAGGACCCCATGCCACGCAGACTCCTGGCCGTGTCGACGGTGATCGCCGGCGTGGTCTTGTGCACCGTCGCCCCGCCGGCGCAGGCCGCGATCGGCTGTCGCCCCGACTCCGTCTCGAACGCCTACTTCGAGCTGAGCGTGAAGCGAGCCCTGCTCAGCTGTGACGTCGTCGAGGTCGGTATGCGCGGCACCGCCGCGTTGCCGACCGGTGGCGCGGCGTTCTCGGTGTGGGGCCCCGACAACTTCACCGGCATGGTGCGGGTCGGGCCCGGCGAGTACAGCGTCGCCTGGAAGGGTGACCACGCGGCCGGTGCCCGGTGGTGCGCGAGCTTCGTCGGCGACTACGCCGAACTCTGCCTGACGACCTAGTCAGCGCCCCGGTGCCGTCCGGGTGATCACGTCGACCGCGCGGTCCAGGTCGGCGGTGGACAGGTCGGCCCGGGCGGTCAGCCGCAGGCGGGAGATCTGGTCCGGCACCGACGGCGGGCGGAAGCAGCCGACGACCACGCCGGCCGTGCGGCAGTCGTTGGCCCACGTCACGGCGGCCTCCGGGGACGGCGCCTGCACCGACACCACGGCGGCGGTGGGGGTGCTGACCCGCAGGCCGGCGGCGGTCAGCCGGTCGGTGAGCTCCAGGGCGTTCTGCCGGGCCTGCCCGGCCAGCTGCGGCTCTTCCTTCAGCACCCGCAGAGCCGTGAGCGCGGCGGCGGCGCTGCCGGGGGCCAGGCCGGTGTCGAAGATGAAACTGCGGGCACTGTCGATCATGTGCTTGATCACCCGGCGGGGGCCGAGGATGGCCCCGCCCTGGGCGCCCAGGGACTTGGACAGCGTCACCGTCATGACGACGTTGGGCGCACCGGCCAGGCCGGCGTCGTGCACCGCGCCCTTGCCCTCGTCACCGATCACCCCGAAGCCGTGCGCGTCGTCGACCAGCAGCGCCGCGTTGTGCTTGCCGCAGGACTCGGACAGCTCGGACAACGGGGCCAGGTCGCCGTCCACCGAGAACACGGAGTCGGTGACCACCAGCGCCCGCTCGTGCTTGCGGGTGGCCAGCGCCTTGGTCACGGCGGCCACGTCGCAGTGCCCCATCACGGCGACGTCGGCCTTGGACAGCCGGGTCCCGTCGATCAGCGAGGCGTGGATCAGCTTGTCGGCCACGATGGCCGTGCCCGGGCCGGTCAGCGCGGCCACCGCGGCCAGGTTGGCCATGAACCCGGAGGAGAACACCAGGGCCGCCTGCATGCCGCAGAAGGACGCCAGCTCCAGCTCCAGCTCGGTGTGCAGCTCGGTGGACCCGGTCACCAGGCGTGACCCGGTCGACCCCGCGCCCCACTTCAGCGCCGCCGCCGCGGCCGCCCCCGCCACCCGCTTGTCCCGGGACAGCCCCAGGTAGTCGTTGCTGGCCAGGTCCAGGGCGTCCCAACCGGCCGCGCGGGGACGGAGCTGACGCGCCAGTCCGGCCTCCTGCCGGGCCTGAGCCCGGGCGTCGATCCAGTCGAACACTGCGTCAGGGTTGCTGGGCGTCACGCGCAGCAGTCTCGCATCAGGCCTAGGCCCCGACCTCAACCACCACCTCGGAGATCCGCGACACGTCCCGGCCCGGCGGCTCTCCGAACATGCGCCGGTACTCCCGGCTGAACTGCGACGGGCTCTCGTACCCGACGGCGTAGCCCACGGCCGCCACGTCCTCGGGCTCGGCGATCAGCCGCAGCCGGGCCTGCTGCAGGCGCAGCTGCTTCTGGTACTGCAACGGGCTCATCGCCGTCACCGCGCGGAAGTGCCGGTTCAGGGTGGCCACGCTGACCCCCACCTCGTCGGCCAGGTCGGCGATGCGGATGGTCCGGTCGAAGTGGCGGGCGATCCACTGGGTGGCCTTGCCGACCAGCGAGACCCGGCTGTCCTCCATGCCGATGCGGCGGATGGCCGCCCCGTGCGGGCCGTTCATCAGCCGCCAGTGGATCTCCCGCTCCACCCCGGGCCCCAGCACGGCGAAGTCCTGGGGCCGGTCGAACAGCCGCAGCAGCCGGACCACCGCGTCCAGCAGCTCCTCGTCGGCGTCAGCGGTGCCGATGCCGCTGTCCAGACCGTCGTCGCCGGCCCCGCCGCCGGTCTCCAGCAGCAGCTCGGTGATCACCGACTTGCGCAGCGGCAGGCCCATGGCCACGAACGGCCGGGCCGGGCTGGCCTCGGTGATCCGGCCCAGCACCGGCAGGTCGACCGAGGCCACCAGGTACTGCCCGGCCCGGTACTCGTAGACCCGGTCGGCCAGGGTGGTCTGCTTCGCGCCCTGGGCGACCAGGGCCAGCACCGGCCGCATGACACCGCCGGATCCGTTCGCGGTGGAGGTGGTGACGTGCACCGTCATGCCCTCGATCCACACCGGCCGAGTGGTCCTCGCATGTAGCCGGGTGATCCGGTCGGTCAGTTCGCGCAACGTGGTCCGCACATCTCCATAGCAGCAAACTTGAGCAGATCGTGCAACGTCCGGAGCTGATCGGTCTAGGAGCCATGGGCAACCGCTGCTGGAATGGAAAGTGCAAGTGATTGGATCAGACAACGGGAGCGTGTGTCATGTCGCTGGACTCGTACGTCACCCTCGGACAGTCCGGCCTGCGGGTCAGCCCCTTCACCCTGGGCACCATGACCTTCGGCGAGGACTTCGGCTGGGGCAGCAGCCCCGAGGTGTCGGCCGACATCCTCGCCGCCTACCTCGACCGGGGTGGAAACTCCATAGACACGGCCAACATCTACACCGCCGGCCACTCCGAGCGGATCATCGGCGACTACTTCGCCGCCCACCCGGGGGTTCGGGACGGCGTGGTGCTGGCCACCAAGTTCTTCGGCAATCTCCGTCCCGGCGACCCCAACGGCGGCGGCGTCGGGCGCAAGGGGATCATGCGGCAGCTGGAGGACTCCCTGCGGCGCCTGCGAACCGACTACATCGACCTGTACTGGGTGCACAACTTCGATCCGCGGGTGCCGATCGAGGAGACCATGCGCACCCTGGACGACCTGGTGACCGCCGGCAAGATCCGCTACGTCGGCCTGTCGGACCTGCCGGCCTGGAAGGTCGCCGAGGCGTCGGTCACCGCGAAGTTCCGGTCGTGGGTGCCGATCACCGCCATGCAGCTGGAGTACTCGCTGCTGGAGCGGACCTCCGAGGGTGAGCTGATCCCGGCCGCGCAGCACCTCGGCATCGGCGTGCTGCCGTGGAGCCCGCTCAAGAACGGCTTCCTGTCCGGCAAGTACGCCAGCTCGAAGCCGACCACCACGGCCCGCGGCAACAACGGCTACTTCCAGCCGCCGACCGCCGAGGAGTACGTGGTGATCGACGCCGTGAACGAGGTCGCCGCGGAGCTCGGCGTCAGCGCGGCGGCGGTGGCCCTGGCCTGGGTGCAGGGCCGGCCGGGCGTCACCTCCACGATCATCGGCGCCCGCACCCTGGACCAGTTCACCGCCAACGTCGCCGCCCTGGACGTGACGCTCACCGAGGAGCAGCGCGCCCGCCTGGACAAGGTGTCCGCGCCGACGCTGAGCTTCCCGGCGGCGGCCAACGCGCACGCCCCGCTGATCCAGCACGGCGGCATCACCGTGGACGGCCTGACCCCGCCGGCCCACCCGGCGTTGGCCGTGGTCGCCGACCAGCGCTGACTCAAGGCGTGAGGATGATCTTGCCGACGGCGGTGCGGTCTTCGAAGGAGCGGTGGGCCGCGGCCGCCTCGGCCAGCGGCCGGACGTCCCCGATCACCGGCGAGAGCCGGCCGGCGGTGCCGAGGTCGAGGGCCCGGCGGTTGAGGTCCGGCAACAGCTCGGGGTTGCGACCCAGGCTGAACGGGATCAGCGTCGCCCCGGCGGCGAACAGGTCCGCGGCGGTGTACTCGGCCGGCGTGCCGGAGGCGAAGCCGTACAGCACGATCCGCGGGCGGGGGCCGGAAAGCAGCTGTAGCGCCTCGGTGGCGGTCTTGCCGCCGACGGTCTCCAGCACGACGGTGACCGGCCCGACCTGGCCGGCCCAGTCGGCTTCGCTGTAGTTCACGACCCGGTGGGCCCCGAACCGGCGGGCGACGTCCAGCTTGGCCTCGCTGCTGGCGGCGGCGACCACGGTGGCTCCGGCAGCGACCGCCAGCTGCACCAGCAGCGAGCCGATGCCGCCGCCGGCCGCCTCCACCAGCACCGTGTCCTCGGCGGTGAGCGCCGCCGCGTCGATCACGCCGACGGCGGTCGCGCCCTGGCTCAACAGGGCCAGCGCCCGGTTGTCGTCGAGGCCCTCCGGCACGGGCACCGCCCCGGCGGCCGGCACCAGCGCCAGCTCGGCGTAGCCGCCGTTGGGCACGAAGGCCGTCACCTTCCGACCGACCAGGGCGGTGTCGGTGTCCGGCCCGGCGGACAGCACCGTGCCGGCGACCTCCAGGCCGGGCGTCACCGGCAGCTCGATCACGGGTCGGAACCGCGCCGACGGCCCCGCGTCCCCGCGCATCAGCACGTCCGCGTAGTTGATCCCGGCCGCCGCCACCCGAACCAGCAACTGGCCGGGGCCGGGCGCCGGGTCCGGTACCTCCTCCAACACCAGCACCTCGGGCGGCCCGAACCGGTGGTGACGCACTGCCTTCATGGGAGCCCCCTGCGCACTAGGATCGGACCAGCGGTCCGTTTGTGGGACACATCCTACGGACCGTCGGTCCGGTTATGTCAAGAGGCACAATACGCACATGCGAGTCGACGCCGCGCGCAACCACAACGTGATCCTCGAGGTCGCCGGCGACCTGTTCTGCCATCACGGACCAGGGGTGTCGATGGACGCCATCGCCACCGCCGCGAGCGTCGGCAAGGGCACGCTGTTCCGGCGCTTCGGCGATCGGGACGGCCTGATCCGGGCGGTGGTCGGCGAGCGGACCGAGGCGTGGTGGCAGGGGGCGCGGGCGCGGGCCACGGACGAGTCGGTGCCGGCCCGGGAGCGGGCGCTGCGGCTGGTCGACGAGATGTTCGAGCTGATCGTGCTGCGGCTGCGGCCGCTGATGGCCACCATGGAGAAGTCCGACTGCGTCGGGCCGCCGCCCTGGCTGGACCAGCTGGCGGTGCTGATCGCCGAGGTCCGGCCGGAGTCCGACGCGCAGTTCCTGGCCAAGGTGATCGTCGGCAGCATGCGCAGCGAGATGGTGGTGCCGGGCGGCGAGGAGACACTCAGGGTGAACGTGCGGGCCCTCACGTCGAGCGTGTTGGGTGATTGACCGGCGCTGACCTGTTCGAACCACACTGGGCGGTCGCTTTGCTGCTCAGCGTGGAGGAGCCATGACCCTGCGCCGCCTGCTCACAGCCGCGGTTGTCGTCGTCACATCCCTGGTCACCGTAGGCACGGGCGCCGCCGCCGCGGCCACGCCCGGTTACGCCCGCTACGTCGCCCTCGGCGACTCGTACACCTCCGGACCGTTCATCCCGTTCATGCGCCTGAACCCGATCGGGTGCGGGCGCTCCACCAACAACTATCCGTCGCTGCTCGCCGCCACCCTGCACGTCAGCAGCTTCACCGACGTCAGCTGCGGCGGCGCGGACACCACCAACATGACCAAGTCGCAGAGCGTGCCGCTGTTCGGCACGAACCCGCCGCAGTTCAACGCCCTGCGCGCGAACACCGACCTCGTCACGGTCGGCATCGGCGGCAACGACGACAGCGTGTTCGGCACCGTCGTCGGCACCTGCCCTGGGCTGCGCGCCTCGGATCCGCACGGCGCGCCGTGCAAGGCGCACTTCACCGTGAACGGCCAGGACACCCTGCTGGCCGACATCGCCGACACCCAGACCAAGGTGACCGCGGTGGCGCAGGGCATCCACCAGCGGTCCCCGCACGCCAAGGTGCTGGTCATCGGCTACCCGCGGATCGCGCCGGCCACCGGCACCTGCCCGGACGTGCTGCCGTTCGCCGACGGCGACTACGCGTACCTGGACAGCATCGAACGGGCCCTCAACACGGCGGCGTCCAACGCGGCCAGGGCCGTCGGCGCGACCTTCGTCGACACGTACGGGCCGTCGCTCGGGCACGACGCGTGCGCCGGCGGCAACGCGTGGATCCAGGGGCAGTCGCTCGACCTGCTGGCCGCCGCCCCCTACCACCCGCGCAAGGCGGCCATGGTCGGTGAGACGGCGATCATCGCCGGCGTGCTGGGCGTCGACCGGTCCGTGACGACTACGACGCCGGACGGGCCCACGGCCGGTGTGAGCACCCTCACGGACTTGGCCCACGCCCTGCTCAACGGCTGATTCGGCACCTCGCTGCCGGCGGGGATCCAACTAGACTGCCCGCCGACAGCGAGGTGTGCGCGAGGAACCCGGTGCGAGTCCGGGACGGTCCCGCCACTGTGACCTGGCCGCGGTTCTTCAGTGCCGCTGCCCGGGAGCCAGGAACTCGGCCCCTCGTCCGACCGACCCGGGCGTGGACACCCGAGGAAGGACCTGGCATGGCGCCTCGCTTCCCGTTCTCTGCCGTCGTTGGGCACGAAGACCTGCGGCTCTCGCTACTGCTGAACGCTGTGCACCCGGCGATCGGCGGCGTGCTCGTGCGCGGCGAGAAGGGCACCGCCAAGTCGACGATCGTGCGGGCGCTGGCCGCACTGCTGCCGGACCTGGACGTCGTGCCGGGCTGCCGCTTCGGCTGCGACCCGGCCAACCCCGACCCCGACTGCCCGGACGGCCCGCATGCGTCCAGGTCAGACGGAACAGCCAGCGATCGCCGGCCGTCGCGGCTGGTGGAGCTGCCGGTGGGGGCCACCGAGGACCGCCTCGTCGGCTCGCTGGACCTGGAGCGGGCGCTGACCGAGGGCGTACGCGCGTACCAGCCGGGCCTGCTGGCCGCGGCGCATCGCGGTGTGCTGTACGTGGACGAGGTCAACCTCCTGCACGACCACCTCGTGGACCTGCTGCTGGACGCCGCGGCGATGGGGCGTGCGCACGTGGAGCGCGAGGGCGTGTCGGTGTCGCACGCAGCGTCGTTCCTGCTCGTGGGCACGATGAACCCCGAGGAAGGCGAGCTGCGGCCGCAGCTGCTGGACCGCTTCGGCCTCACGGTGCAGGTGCTGGCCTCACGTGACGTGGCGACGCGCACGGAGGTCATCCGCCGCCGGCTGGCCTACGAGGCCGACCCCGCGGGCTTCGCCGCCGACTGGGCCGAGGCCGACGCGGAGCTGGCCGCACGCATCGTGAAGGCGCGGGCGGAGCTGGCGAGCGCGGTGCTGCCGGACACGGAGCTGCGCCGGATCGCCGCCGTCTGCGCGGCGTTCGAGGTGGACGGCATGCGGGCCGACCTGGTGGTCGCGCGTACGGCCACCGCGCACTGCGTGTGGCGCGGCGCGAACACCGTGACGGAGGAGGACGTGGAGGTCGCGGTCCGGCTCGCGCTGCCGCACCGCCGCCGGCGCGACCCGTTCGACGAGCCTGGCATGGACGAGCAGCAGCTCCAGGACGCCATGCAACAAGCGGCGGCGGAGCTCGACGACGACCCCGACGACGACCCGGACGGCGGCGAGACTCCACCGGATTCCGAGGCACCGCAACAACAATCGCAACAGCAGCAGGGCGAGGGCAAGGCCCCCAAGGAGCAGGCCCCGTCCGCCCCGTCGCCGGCGTTCAAGGCCCGCCTGTTGCAGGTGCCCGGCGTTGGCGAGGGTGCGCCGGGCCGGCGCTCCCGTGCGCGGGCGCACAGCGGCCGCACGGTCCGTTCATCCACTGTGGACGGCCACGGTCTGCACCTCGTCGGCACGGTGACGGCCGCTGCCCCGCACCAGCGCGCTCGCGGCCGTGACGGCGCGGGCCTGCGGCTCAAGGGCGAGGACCTGCGGCTGGCCGTGCGCGAGGGCAAGGAGGGCAACCTCGTCCTGTTCGCCGTCGACGCCTCCGGCTCGATGGCCGCGCGGCAGCGTATGTCGGCGGTCAGCGGCGCGGTGCTGTCCCTGCTGCGGGACGCCTACCAGCGCCGGGACAAGGTCGGCGTGGTGACGTTCCGCGGCACCGACGCGCAGGTCGCGCTGCCGCCGACGTCCTCCGTAGACGCTGCCGTGGCGCGGCTGCGCCAGTTGCGCACCGGCGGCCGCACACCGCTGGCCGACGGACTGCTGAAGGCCCACAAGGTGTTGACGGTCGAGCGGCTACGGGACCCGCGGCGGCGGCCGCTGCTGGTCGTCGTCACCGACGGCCGCGCCACCTCCGCGCGCCCGGGCCACGACCCCGTGCAGGATTCGCTCAAGGCGGCGGCGATGCTCGCGGCCGACGGCGTCGCCGCGGTGGTGGTGGACTGCGAGCACGGGCCGGTGCGGCTCGGCCTCGCCGACAAGCTGGCCTCCGCCCTGGGCGGCGTGTGCCTGCGGCTGGAGCAGTTGTCGGCCGAGCAGATGGCCGGTGTGGTGCGAGCGACGAGGGCGGCCTGACATGCCACAGGGAAAGCCGGAAGTCGTCCCGGCCGACGGTCTGACCACCAAGCAGCGCCGCAACCGGCCGCTGACGGTCGTGCACACCGGCGTGATGAAGGGCAAGTCCACCGCCGCCTTCGGATTGGCCCTGCGCGGCTGGAACCAGGGCTGGTCCATCGGCGTATTCCAGTTCGTGAAGTCGGCGAAGTGGAAGGTCGGGGAGGAAGCCGCGTTCCGGGCGCTGGGCGAGGTGCACGAGCGCACCGGCCAGGGCGGGCCGGTGCAGTGGCACAAGATGGGCGAGGGCTGGTCGTGGACCCGCAAGCCGGGAACTGACGAGGACCACGCCGCAGCGGCGCTGGAGGGCTGGCGGGAGATCGCGCGCCGGCTGGCCGCCGAGGAGCACGGCCTCTACGTGCTCGACGAGTTCACGTACCCGCTGAAGTGGGGCTGGATCGACGTCGACGAGGTGGTGTCCACGCTGCGCGACCGGCCCGGCTTCCAACACGTGGTGATCACCGGCCGGGACGCCCCGAAGGCATTGGTGGACGCGGCCGACCTGGTGGTGGAGATGACCAAGGTCAAGCATCCGATGGACGCCGGCCAGAAGGGCCAGCGGGGGATCGAGTGGTAGCCAGGCTGGTGATCGCGGCCCCGTCCTCGGGCAGCGGCAAGACCACGGTGGCCACCGGGTTGATGGCCGCCCTGCGCAAGCGGGGCGGTCGGGGTGCCCGAACCAAGGTGGCCCCGTTCAAGGTCGGCCCGGACTACATCGACCCGGGCTACCACGCGCTGGCCGCTGACCGGCCCGGCCGCAACCTGGACCCGGTGCTGGTCGGCGAGGAGCGCATCGCCCCGCTGTTCCGGCACGGCTCCCGGGGCGCGGACATCGCCGTGATCGAGGGCGTGATGGGCCTGTTCGACGGCCGCATCGGCACCGGATCGATGCTCGACCCCGCAAGCGGGTCTTCGGTGAGCTTCGGCTCCACCGCCCATGTCGCCGCGCTGCTGCAAGCCCCCGTGGTGCTGGTGGTCGACGGCCGGGGGCAGGGCCGCAGCCTGGCCGCGCTGCTGCACGGATTTCGCAGCTACGACGCCAAGATCCGGCTGGCCGGGGTGATCCTCAACCAGGTCGGCTCCGAGCGGCACGAGGAAGTGCTCACTGACGCGTGCGGTGAGATCGGCCTGGACGTGCTGGGGGTGATCCGCCGATCCGACGGGTTGGCCGTCCCCTCCCGACATCTCGGCCTCGTTACCGCAGCCGAGCACGGATCCGTTGCTGTGCAAGCAGTTGAGGCGATGGCTGACGCCGTGGCCGCCAGCGTGGACCTCGATGCCATCAGCGCCCTGGCCGCCACCGCGCCGGAAGTGACCGCCGAGCCGTGGCGGCCGGAGGTCGAGCCGGTGCGGGGAAATCCGGTCGTCGCCGTGGCCGGGGGATCGGCCTTCACCTTCGGGTACGCCGAACACGTGGAGTTGCTGGCCGCCGCCGGTGCCCAGGTGGCCGTGGTGGATCCGTTGCGGGACAAGGAACTCCCCGACCGCACCGCCGGACTGGTGCTGCCGGGCGGCTTTCCCGAGCAGCACGCCGCCGAGCTGTCGGCCAACGACTCGCTGCGCCGGGAAGTCGCCGACCTGGCCCGTGCCGGCGCGCCCGTGCACGCCGAATGCGGCGGGCTGCTCTATCTGGCCAAGGAGTTGGACGGTCGTCCCATGTGTGGGGTGCTCGACGCCACCGCGGCCATGACTTCCCGACTCACCCTCGGCTACCGGGATGCTCTAGCCCCGGTCGAGTCAACATTGCACTCGATCGGGGACCGGGTGACCGGCCACGAGTTCCACCGCACGGCCGTCACGCCCCGGCACGGCGTCCAGCCGGCCTGGCGCTGGCGCGGCGCGGAGCCCGAGGGATTCGTGCACGGCGGCGTGCACGCGTCCTACCTGCACACCCACCCGGCCGCCGCCCCGCAGGCCATCCGCCGGTTCGTCGAAAGGTGCACGAAGTGAGACTGGTCGGACTCGGTGTCGGGCCCGGCGACCCGGAACTGCTCACGCTGGCCGGACTCCGGGAGCTCCAGGCGGCGAGCAAGGTCTTCGTGCCGGTCATGTCGCCGGACGAGGAGGGTCGGTCCGAGGCCGTGGTCCGCGCGCACCTGCCGGCCGACGCCCCGGTGGCACGACTGGTGTTCGCGCTGAACGACGACGTGCGCGGTTCACAACAACGTCGTAACGAACTGTGGGACGCCGCCGGGCACGCGGTCGCCGACCACCTGCGCGAAACCGGTGGCAGCGCGGTGTTCGCCACCATCGGCGACCCGACGATCTACTCCACCTTCACCTATCTGGCGGCCACCGTTCGGCGGTTGCTGCCCGAGGTGGAAGTGGTCCTCAGCCCCGGAATCACCGCGATGCAGGCGGCCGCCAGCGCCGCCGGACTCCATCTGGTGGAGGGCGCCGAGTCGCTCACGCTGGTGCCCGTGACCCGAGAGGTGACCGGGCTGCGGGCCGCCTTGCGGGGTGGCGGTACGGTCGTCGCCTACAAGGGCGGACGACGACTCGACGAGCTGCGCGCCGAGATCGAAGCCGCCGGGGCGCTGGACCGCTCGGTGTACGCCGAGCATCTCGGCACACAGCAGGCACGGGTGCTCCCCCTGTCTGAAGTGGACGGGTCGGTTGCTGCGCCGTACTTGTCCACCGTGGTGATCCTTCCGCCCCGTGGCGGAAGAGGGGAGCAACTGTGAAGTCGGGCTTGGTGTCTTTCGTCGGCGCGGGTCCGGGCGCCGCCGATCTGATCACGTTGCGCGGCGCGCGCCGGCTGGCCGACGCCGACGTGGTCGTCTGGGCCCCGAGCCTGGTGGACGCCGAGTGCGTTCGCGAACACGTGCGCGAGGACGCGGAGCTGATCGACCTGTCCCGGGCCGCCTCCGACGATCTGGTGGAGCTGTTCCGCCGGGCCGCGCGGGATCGGCTCAAGGTGGTCCGGATGATCACCGGCGACCCGGTGCTGTGGGGCGCGGTGCGGGACCAGGTGGACGCCTGCCGGCGGATCGGCGTGGAGACGGAGATTGTGCCGGGCGTGTCGCCGGTGTCGGCGGCGGTGTCCGCGGTCGGCCGCGAGCTGACCGACAGCGACCAGTCGCTGATCCTGACCCGGGTGGACGCCACCGCGCTGCCCGACGCCACCCAGATCCGGGCGTTCGCCGGGCACGGCGCGACCCTGGGTGTTTTTGTCGCCGCCGCCCGCACCGGGCAGCTGGTCGAGGAGCTGACCGAGGGCGGCTACGCCGAGGACACCCCGGTCGTGGTCGCGTACAAGACGACCTGGCCGGACGAGCTGCTGCTGAACACCACGCTCGGCGAGCTGGAGGCGACCGTCAAGCAGCGCAAGCTGTGGCGGCACACGCTGTTCCTGGTCGGCAAGGCGATGGCCCCGGGCACCAAGGCCCGCTACCGCCGCGCCGAGAACGCGGCCGAGCCGGTGGAGGAGGCCGCGGAGCCGACCGGCGAGCGCGCCGCCCGCCGCACGTCGTGGTCGGCGCGGGCCGGCCGCACCAACCGCATCGCCGCGGCCCGCAGCGAAGTGCCGGCGCAGTCCACGGGGGAGACCTCGCAGGCCGCGTGGCGGGCCGTGCACAGCTGGCAGGCCGACGCCCGGACCAAGGCGCCGGCGGCACCGAAGACCGTGGCCAAGCCCGACGTCGACCAGACGACGCTGGACATGCCGGCCCCCGAGCCGGAGAAGGTGGCCGTCTCCCCGGCCGCGATCAAGCAGCCGCCGCGGACCACCGCCCGTGCTGACAAGCTTGGGCCAGACAAGCCCTCGGCGGCCAAGCCGGCGGCCAAGGCACGTAACACGCAGGCGAAGAGGACACGCAAGAGCGGGTGAACTGATGACGATCACCGTGATCGGGGTGGACGGGGCCGCGCTGCCGCCGGGCGGCGAGGCACTGCTGGACAAGGCGACCCTGGTCGTCGGCGGTCGTCGGCACCTGGATCTGCACGTCCGCAACGGGGCCACCACCATCGAGCTGGGGGCGCTGGGCAAGGCCCTGGAGGCGCTGGCCGCGCATACCGCCGAGCATGGGCCGGCGGTGGTGCTCGCCTCCGGCGACCCCGGCTACTTCGGGGTGCTCAGGGCGTTGCGGGACAAGGGAATTCGGCCGCAGGTGGTGCCGGCCCCGTCCAGCGTGCAGCGGCTGGCCGCGCTGGTCGGCCGGCCGTGGGACGACATCACCGTGGTCAGCGCGCACGGCCGTGGACTGCGGCAGGCGCTCAACGTCTGCCGGGCCCGGCCGGCGGTCGCGGTGCTCACCGCGCCCGGTGCGGGGCCGGCGGAGCTGGGCGCCGGGCTGGGCGGCTGGCGGCGGACCCTGGTCGTGGCCGAGGACATCGGCGGCGACGAGGTCGTGTCCACTGTGGACGCCGCCGACGCCGCGAAGCGGACCTGGCGCGAGCCGAATGTCGTGCTGTGCCTTGCTGATCCGGACACCGTCGCGCCGCGCGGCTGGCTGGCCGGCGGCGAGCCGTTGCCCGGCACGGCCGGCTGGGCGCTGTCGGAGGACGAGTTCGCGCACCGCGACGGCATGGTGACCAAGGCCGAGGTCCGCGCGGTGGCGCTGGCCCGGCTCGCGCCCGCGCCCGGCACCCTGATCTGGGACGTGGGCGCGGGATCCGGCTCGGTGGCGGTGGAGTGCGCTCGGTTCGGCGCGGCGGTGGTCGCGGTGGAGCGGGATCCGGTGCAGTGCGTGCGAATCATCGCCAACGTCACCACGCACGGCGTGGACGTGCGGGTGGTGGAGGCGGAGTTCCTGGCCGCGGTGCACGGCCTGCCCCTGCCCGACGCGATCTTCGTCGGCGGCGGCGGGACCAAGGTGGTGCGGGCGGCGGCCAGCGTCGGCGCGCCGCGGATCGTGGTGTCGCTGGCGGCGGTGGACCGGGTCGCGCCGGCGCGGGACGCGTTGCGGGACAGCGGTTACCGGGTCGAGGGCGTGCAGCTGTCGGCCTCCCGGCTGGCCGACCTGCCCGACGGGTCGAGCCGGTTGTCGGCCGTCAACCCGGTGACGGTGGTGTGGGGAGTGCGGTCATGATCGGGTTGTTCGCCATCGACGAGGAGCAGCGCCAGGTCGCCGTCGAGCTGTCGGCGCGGCTCGGCCGGGACACCGTGGTCGCCGACGGCCCGGTGCACCAGGCCGTGCACCGGATGTGGAACCGGATGGGTTCGGCCGTGCTGCTGATGCCGACCGGCGCGGCGGTCCGGACCATCGCCCCGATGCTGGTGCAGGACGAGTCCTCGCCCGCGGTCGTCTGCGTCACCGAGGGCTTTGTCGTGGTGCTGGCTGGCGGCAGCTCCGGCGGCGCGAACGCGCTGGCCGACCGGATCGCCGAGGTGCTCGGTGTGACCATGGTGCAGTCCGCCGGCAGCGACAACACCGGCGACACGGTGCTGGAGCAGCTGGTCGACCAGCTCGACGCCACTGTGGACGGTGACATCGCCGAGTGCGCGGCGGCCATGCTCAACGGGGAGCCGATCCGGCTGCTCAACCCGATGGGCTTTGAGCTGCCGTCGATGCCCGACAACGTCGGCCAGGCCGGCGGCGGCGCGCGGTGGACGGTCGTGATCGACGACCGGGTCGGCGGCCACGTGACCGACGGCGAGATCCTGCGCATCGTGCCGCGCACCCTGGTGGTCGGCCTGGGCGCGTCCAAGGGCGTGTCCGGCGACGAGGTCACCTCGGTGCTGTCCATGCTGGAGTGGGACTTCGGGCTGGACCTGCGGGCGGTGCGGGCGTTCGCCAGCATCGACCTGAAGGCCCATGAGGCCGGCGTGCTCCAGGCCCTGGAGGACTGGAACTTCTGGCACGGCCAGGGCAGCGTCGGTGAGGACCCGCCGGAGCTGCTCACCTATCCGGCCGAGACGCTGTCCACGGTGGCCGTGCCCAACCCGAGCCCGGTGGTGCAGCGGGAGACCGGCACCCCCAGCGTGGCCGAGGCGGCCGCGCTGCACGCGGCGACCCAGATGGCCGAGGGCCGGGCGGTGGAACTCGTGGTGCCCAAGGCCAAGAGCGACAACGTCACTGTGGCGGCGGCGCGGATCCGGCCGTAGCGTCGCACGGCCGGGTGAACTGTCGGCCAGCCTGGGCCCGGCGGCGTCCGGTCGACGGTAAACACGGACTGTGCGCCCCTGGACCCGGTACTGGCTGACGTCCGCCGTCGCCGTCCCCGCCGTGCTGGCCCTGGTCGGCCTGGTGGTGCAGGGCGGCGACATCGAGCGGCAGATCTCCGCCGAGTCGACCAAAGCCTTGGCCGGCAACGGCACGGTGGTGGTGAGCGGCCGGGACGTGACATTGGTCGGGGTGCCGTTCGAGCGGATCCCCGACGCCGAGAAGACCGTGCAGGCGCTGCCCGGCGTGCGGACGGTCGGTGCCCGTGAGCCGGCGCTGGGGCCGTTGACCATCTCGGTGGACGACAAGCAGGTCGTGATCGCCGGCACCACGCAGCAGGACACCTGGCGCAAGCAGTTCCTGCACGTGGTCGGGGAGTACGCGCACGGCCGCCCGCTGGTGGACCACACCTCGACCAGCCCCGGCACCGACTTCGCGATGACCACCACCGCGGCCGCCGCCCTGGTCTCCGTGCTGACGCTGGAGCCGGGCGCGGACGTCAAGGTGTCCGTTGTGGACGGTCAGGTGGTGATGGAGGGCGTGCTGCCCGACGCCCAGCACAAGTCCAACACCGCCAAGCTGTTGCAGCGGCTGTTCGGCAACGGCGTGGTCGTGGACAAGACCAGGAGTGCCTGATGATGTGGTTGTTCGGCCAGATGTTCGTGCTGTGCCTGGTGTCCTTCGTGGCCGGTGCGGCGATCACCGCCGTGGTGTTCGTGATGCGGCCCAGCCTGTTCGCGCGGGCCGCCGCCGAGCCGGCGCCCGAGCCCACCGGCGAGCGCAAGCTCGTGGAGATGGAGGCGGAGTGAGGACGCTGATGGTCGCCGCCCTGATGCTGGCCTCCGCCGGAGTGGGCTCCACCGAGATGGCTTGGGGGGCCACTGGACTGCACGACTGCGGCACCCGGATCGACGCCACCTCGGCCACCGGCTGGTGCCGCGGCACCGGGACGTTCTCGATGGACGTCACCTGCGCCGACGGCTCCATCGAGCACGCCGGCACGGTGTACATCCGTGAGGGCTACGGCACAGTCGGCGCTTCCTGCTTCAACCACCCCCGGGCCGCCCACATTGTCGTGAAGTCCTGATCGTCGTGAAATCCTGGGCTGTGTGACCGACCAGCTCGCAGTACTGCGGTCCCGGGTGGACACCGGGCACCTGCCGCCGCTGACCCGCGCCGTCGTGGAGCGGGTGATGCTCACCACGGCCGACCCGACCTGGCTCGGGGACCTGGTGTTGGACGAGGCGGCCCTGGCCGCCGGCCGGGACGCCCTCGGGACGGGCGGGCCGCTGATCGTGGACGTGCGCATGCTCGCCGCCGCCGTCGCGCCCCGCGAGGCCGTGATCGGGCTGGACCTGCCCGGCGTCGCCGAGCTGGCCAAGGCCGCGGGCACGACCCGGTCCGCCGCCGGAATTCGGTTGGCGGCCAAGGCTTTTCCCGACGGCGCGGTGTGGGCCGTCGGCAACGCGCCGACCGCGTTGCAGGAGGTGCTGCGGCTGGCTTCCGTCGGTGAGCTGCGGCCGGCGCTGGTGATCGGCATCCCGGTCGGCTTCGTCGGCTCGGTCGACGCCAAGGCGGCGCTGCGGCGCTCCGGGCTGCCGGCGGCCAGCTCGGCCACCGAGCGGGGCGGGGCGGCCATCGCCGGTTCCGTGGTCAACGCGCTGGTCGACGCATGGCAGGCTGACAGCCATGTCCGTTGAGCAGCACTACCTGGTCGGACTCGACCTCACCGGACGACGCGTGGTCGTCGTCGGTGGTGGCACCGTGGCACAGCGCCGGCTGCCCCGGCTGGTCGCGTCCGGCGCCGCCGTCGAGGTGATCGCGCCGCACGTCACCCCGGCCGTGCAGGGCATGGCCGACGCCGGCGAGCTGACCTGGCACCAGCGGCCGTACGCCGACGGCGACCTCGACGCTGCCTGGTACGTCGTCACCTGCACCCAGGTCACCGAGGTCAACGAGGCCGTCGCCGCCGAGGCCGAGCGCCGCCGGATCTTCTGCGTGCGGTCCGACGCCGGCAACCAGGGCAGCGCCGTCACGCCGGCCGTCGGCGAGCACGACGGCCTGCTGGTCGGTGTGCTGTCCGGCGGGCAGCCCCGGCGCTCCGCCGCCGTGCGCGACGGCGTGCTCACCGCGCTGCGCACCGGGTCCGTGGCCGATCTCCCCGAGAAGCCCCGGGAGGGCGGCGTCGCCCTGGTCGGCGGCGGTCCCGGCGATCCCGAGCTGATCACCGTGCGGGGCCGTCGGCTGCTGTCGCTGGCCGACGTCGTCGTGGTCGACCGGCTCGGCCCCATGCAACTGCTGGACGAGCTGCCGCCGAACGTTCGGGTCGTGGACGCCGCCAAGATCCCGTACGGGCGGGCGGCCAGCCAGGACGTGATCAACTCGACGCTGATCGAGGAGGCCAAGGCCGGCAAGTTCGTGGTCCGGCTCAAGGGCGGCGACCCGTACCTGTTCGGTCGGGGCTTCGAGGAGCTGCTGGCCTGCGCCGAGGCCGGCGTCCCGGTGACCATCGTGCCCGGCGTGACCAGCGCCTTCGGCGTGCCCGCCGTCGCCGGCGTGCCCGTGACGCACCGGGGCGTGGCCCACGAGGTCGTGGTCGTCTCCGGCCACGTCGCCCCCGACGACCCGCGCTCCCTGGTCGACTGGCCAGCCCTGGCCCGGCTTCGCGGCACGTTGGTGCTGCTCATGGCCGTGGAGCGGATCCGCGCCTTCGCCGACGCCCTGCTCGCCGGCCGCCCCGCCGACACCCCCGTCGCCGTGATCCAGGAGGGCACCACCCGCTCCCAGCGGGTCCTCCGCACGGTCCTGTCCGACGTCGCCGACCGCGTCACCGCCGACGAGATCCGCCCCCCGGCCATCGTCGTCATCGGCCCCGTAGCCGCCCTCGGCGACCACCTCACCTGAAAAGCCGCGAGTCCCGCTCTCAGGCAACTGAATGTCGAGTTTCGGAACTCGACACATGGCTGCCCGAGAGCGGGACTCGCGGGGGTTTAGCGGGTGCTAGCTCAGTGGTTGTAGCTGCGGCGGCGCTCGCCGCCATAGCTGCGACCCTCGCCGCGCGGGCCGCCGTGACCGTGCTCGCCGCGGCTGCCGCGCTCGCCGCCGTGGCGACGCTCACCCCAGCTGCGGCCGCCACGCTCGGCGGAGGACCGCTCGCCGCGGTCGCCCCAGCTGCGGCGCTGACCGCCGCCGCCGCCGACGCCGGCCGGGCGCGGGGTGCGCTTCTTCGGCACGAACTCCGGCACCGGCTCGCCGCTGGGCACGCGGGCGCCGGTGATGCGGATCAGCTCCTCGTCGCCGGGGCGCACGTTGGTGCTGGTCGGCTTGACGCCGGCCCGCGAGGTCAGGCCGTGCACCGCGCGCCGCTGGTCGTGGGTGACCAGGGTGACGACGGTGCCGGACTGCCCGGCGCGGGCGGTGCGGCCGGCCCGGTGCAGGTAGTCCTTGGGGTCGGCCGGCGGGTCGACGTGCACGACCAGGCTGACGTCGTCGACGTGGATGCCGCGGGCGGCGACGTCGGTGGCGACCAGCACCGGGGTGGTGCCGTCCCGGAACTCGTTGAGCACCCGGGTGCGGGCGTTCTGGGCCTTGCCGCCGTGCAGCGCGCCGGCGTGCACGCCGATCGAGCGCAGCTTCTTGGCCAGCCGGTCCACGTGGTGCTTGGTGCGCACGAACATGATCGTGCGGCCCTCGCGGGCGGCCACCTCGTTGATCACGTCCGGCTTGTCGTCGTTGGAGACCATCAGCAGGTGGTGCTCCATGGTGGTGACGCTGCCGGTGGGCGGCGACACCGAGTGCACGACCGGGTTGTCCAGGTACTCGCGGACCAGTTTGTCCACGTCCCGGTCCAGGGTGGCCGAGAACAGCAGCTTCTGCCCGCCCGGGGCGACCAGGTCCAGGATCGCCCGGACCTGCGGCATGAAGCCCATGTCGGCCATCTGGTCGGCCTCGTCCAGCGCGGTGAACTCCACGTCGGACAGCACACAGGTGCCCTGCCGCACGTGGTCGGACAGCCGGCCGGGGGTGGCGATCAGCAGGTCGACGCCGCGGCGCAGCTGGTCGGCCTGACGGGTGAACGAGGTGCCGCCGACGACGGTGCGGCACCACAGGCCCAGCGCCCGCGCGTACGGGGTGAGGGCGTCGCTGACCTGCATGGCCAGCTCACGGGTGGGGACGAGCACGATGGCCCGGGGGTGCAGCGGCTTGGCGTGGCCGCCGTTGAGCCGGCTGAGCAGGGCCAGGCCGAAGGCCAGGGTCTTGCCGGAGCCGGTCTGGCCGCGGCCGAGCACGTCGCGGCCGGCCATGGTGTCGGGCAGGGTGGCGGCCTGGATCGGGAACGGCTCGGTGATGCCGTTGGCGGTCAGCGCGTCCAGCAGGGGCTTGGCCAGCCCCAGCTCCTCGAACGTCGGCAGCGGGCCCTCGGGCAGGGTGGACGGGATGTCCTCGGCGATGATCGGCTGGTAGGCCTCGACGGGCTTGCTGCTGCGACGGTTCGGACGCCGACGGTAACCGCCGTTGCCGCCGCGGGAAGAAGAGTTGCCGTAACGGCGGTCGGACGATGGTGCGGGCACAAATAACCTTCCGGAACGTTGGCACGTCACGGGGAGGCGCCGCGCGAAGCCGCGGTGATTCACAAGGACGGGCCCGGCGCGACAAGGTCTGCGCCGATGGTTGGGTGGGGCGCACCGCGATCAGGTGGGCGCGTGGCTTCGCGCCACAGCGGTGCTCGACAACTATATCTGATCATCGGGACGGCCAGCTCCAGCCGGCCAGTGATGCGGGTTACCAGGGTGTGGCCGTTTCTTCGTACGACCACACCCCACAACCGCTGGGCCGGTCAGATCATTCCCGCCTCGGCCAGAAGATCCGCCGTCAGCTCCTCGACGTCGGCCAGCTCGGCCGGCAGCCCCCGGGACGTGAACCAGGACGTGATGTTGCGCACGTCCCGGGCCAGGAACTCCGCGCCGTTCGGGTTGGCCACCACGTCGACCACCTGGGGCAGGTCGATCAGCATCAGCCGGCCGTCGTGCACCAGCAGGTTGTACGCGGACAGGTCGCCGTGGGCCAGGCCCATCGAGGCCAGCGCCCGCAGCGCGTCGACCAGTTGGAACCACAGCTCCCGCAGGTGCGGACCGACCGGCCGGAGTTGGGCCAGCCGGGGCGCGGCCGCCCCATCGGGGTCGCCGAGGAACTCCAGCAGCAGCTCCGTGCCGGTGCGCTGCACCGGGTACGGCACCGGGGCGCCGACCGTCCACAGGCGACACAGGGCGGCGAACTCGGCGACGGCCCACTGCTCGGCGATCAGGTTGCGGCCGAACGTGGTCCGCGTCTCGATCGCCCGCATCTCGCGGGACCGCCGCATCCGGCGGCCCTCCAGGTAGCCGGCGTCACGGTGGAACATCCGGTGGTCGTTGCTGCGGTACCGCTTGGCCGCCAGCAGCGTGGCCCGGCCCGAGCCGGGCAGCGACCGGCGCACCAGGTGCACGTCGGCCTCCTTGCCGGTTTTCACCGGCCCCAGCTCGTGGTCCACCGCGGCCGCGTCGGTGATCACCCAGTCCGGCCGGGGTTCCGGCCCCAGATCGCCGGTGCCCCAGGTGGACCAGCGGTCCGCACCGTCGGGCAGCGGATCGCCCGCCTCCGCCTCGGTGCGCTGCTGGTCGAGCAGCCCCCTGGCCTCCTCGGTCAGCCGGCCGCGGCGGGCGGGACGGGGCTCGTCGTCGTCGAACCGGCGCTTGCCGCGGCGCCGTTCAGAGAAATTGACACTGTCGGGCATGGAAAAGTCGAAATCGTGCTCGCGCACTGGTGAGGTCTCCTCGAGAAAGTACTGGGAAGACGCCCCACCGAGAGAGTTCTCGCTACGCGGACCTCAGCGGGACGCCGGGACGGGTGCAGGCCACGCCCCAGACGACAGTCGTTGCCACAGGGCACCTCCTCCGGGTCGATCCACGCTGGACACAAATCAGGTCGGCGGCATCATGCCGCCGACCTGGACAACCGGGCAACCGATTTACGGCCTGCGCCCCACCGCCGCGTACACCGCGGCCTCCTCCGGGTGCTCGCCGGCGTCCTCCGGGGACTCCGGGCGCCACTCCGGCGTGAACACCACTCCCGGCTCCACCAGGTCGAATCCGTCGAACATGGCGGTGAACTGCGCCTTGGTCCGCGCGATCACCGGGTTCTGGCTGTTGCGGTACAGGCCGATCAGCTGCTCGATCTGCGTGCTCATCACGTCCGTGGTCACGTGTGACAGCGCGACGTAGCTGCCGCTGGGCAGCGCGGCGCGGTAGCGCGCGAGCAGTCCCAGCGGGTCGTCGGAGTCCGGGATGAAGTGGTAGACGGCGACCGTCAGCAGCCCGATCGGACGGCTGAAGTCCAGCAGCCGCCGGGTCTTCTCGTGGTGCAGGATGTGGTCGGGGTCGCGCAGGTCGGCCTCGATGGCCACCGCGTTCGGGTTGCCCTCCAGCAGCAGCTCGCTGTGCGCCGCGGCGACCGGCTCGTTGTCCACGTAGACCACGCGGGCGTCCGGGTTGGCCTTCTGGGCGACCTCGTGCACGTTGCCGGCGGTCGGGATGCCCGAGCCGATGTCCAGGAACTGGTCGATGCCCTGGCTCTGGAAGTAGCGCACCGCCCGGCGCAGGAAGGCCCGGTTGAGCAGCGCGAAGTCGTAGACGCCCGGGGCGACCTCGGCGACCTTGCGGCCGAGCTCGCGGTCCACCTCGAAGTTGTAGCTGCCGCCCAGGTAGAAGTCGTACAACCGGGCCGCGCTGGCCTTCTCCGTGTCGACACCCTTGGGAGCCCAGTCCGGCCGGTCCACCACAGCGCCACCTCTTCCTTGATCGACGGGCGAATCGTAGTGACGACAGCGCGCCGCCGGCATCACCGGACCGGGTGTCACCAGTCCGGGTCCACCGTGCCGGCGATGATCATCGGCTCCACCTCGTAGGGCAGCGAGGGCGGCCCGAAGTGGTCGCCCTGGGCGAATTCCACGCCCAGCTCGCGCAGCGCGGCCGCGTGCCGCTCGTGGTGCACGCCGACCGCGTACACCGGCAGCTCGGCCAGCTGGGCCGCGGACACCACGCCGCCGATGGCCCGCTCGGCCGCCGGGTCCGGCTTGTCGTCCTCGCCGAGGGTGGCCACGAACTCCGGGGCCAGCTTGATGCCGTGCACCGGCAGGTCGGTGAAGCCGTGCGGGCAGCAGCTCGCGGTCATGCCGCTGACCAGCACGCGAAACCCCATGTCGCTGAGCACGGTCAGCACCTCGGCCGGATCGCCGTCGGCATCCCACAGCATGCTGTGGTCCACCTCGAGAGTCAGCTGGTCGGCCCGCGCGCCGCTGGCGTCCAGCACGGCCAGCAGCAGCGCCGCCAGGTCCTGGTCGCCGACCATCCGGTTGGCCAACGCCACCGACACCTGCGGCGTCAGGTCGCCGTGCTCGTCGTGCCATGCCTTCGCCTGGTCGCAGGCCTGCCGCAGGACCCAGCTGCCCAGCGGCAGGATGTGCCCGGTGCGCTCGGCCAGGTGCAGGAAGTCCTTGGCCGACAGGATGCCCTGGTCCGGATGGTCCCAGGAGACGACCACCGAGAGGCCGGCCAGGCCGCGGTCGCCGATCCGCGCCACCGACTCGAACTCCACGGTGAACTGGCCGTCGCGCAGAGCCGCCGGCAGCTGCGCGGCCAGCACGAAGTCGCGGCGCTGGCGGCTGCCCCGGTCGGCCTCGAACAGCGTCCACTGGGCCCGGCCGTCCTGCTTGGCCCAGTGCATGGCCAGCTCGGCGTCGGCCAGCAGCTGGGCCGGGTCCGCGCCGGCGGCCGCCCGCTCCACGACGCCGACACTGGCCGTGACCGAGTACTCGCGGCCGCCGGCGGCGATCGGCTCGGAGATGCGGGCCATCGCCTGCTCCACCGTGTCGATCATCGTCTGGGTGGTGGACCGCACCGCCAGCAGCGCGAACCGGTCGCCGTCGACCCGGCCGAGCAGGCCCGTGTCGTCATCGACCACGGCCCGCAGCCGGTCCGCGGCGGTCTTGAGGATCTTGTCGCCGACCTGGTCGGACACACCAGCGTTGATCACCGACATGCCGTCGATGCCGAAACAGGCCAGCCCGATCCGCTCGCCCGGGGCCAGCCCGCCGACCGCGGTCTCCACCTTGGACACGAACAGCGCCCGGTTGTGCAGGTTGGTCAGCGGGTCGTGGGCCACCTGGTGGGACCAGCGGTCCTGCAGCAGGTGCAGGTCGGAGATGTCCTCGATCATCACCACCGGGTAGTCCGGCTGGCCGTTCTCGTCCTTGATCAGGGTGACCGCGATGTGCACCCAGACCGGCTCACCGTCACTGCGCAGCATCTGCTGCTCGGAGCGCAGCGAGGTGAACGCGCCGGCGATCAGCTTGCGGTAGGCCGCCGAGACCTCCTCGGCGTCCTTGCGCGGCATCAGGTCGTACGGCGTGCGCTGGCGCAGCTCGTCGGCGCTGTAGCCGAGCATCTCCTGCATGGCCAGGTTGGAGCTGACGATGTGGCCCTGGATGTCGCCGATCGCGATGCCGACCACCGACTCGGTGAACACCGTGCGAAACCGGCGCTCGCTGGCCCGCAACGCCTTCTCGGCCGCGTCCCGGGCCCGGAACACCGCCTTCTTCAGGGTCTCCTGCTGCTGGAAGATGTGCTCGCGCAGGGCGTCCACGTAACCGGCGGCGACCGCGCCCAGCAGGTCGACCAGCCGGTCGTCGTCGGCCGCGGCCGGCCGAAGTTCCCGGCCCAGCACCCGGATGGTGGCGTCCAGCGCCTTCGGGCCGACCAGCTGGGTGGCCACCAGGCCGCGGCCCACCTCGGCCGCCTGGGTGTGGTCGAACTGCTCCGCGCTCAGCGCGCTGGTCAGCAGCTCGGCGAAGCCGGTGAGGATGACCTGGAGCTCGCCGCGGGACAGCGGCACGTTGCTGGTCGGCAGGACCGAGCTGGTCCACTGCCGCGCGAGGTCCGCCAGGCCGGGGTACAGCGCCCCACCCTGCCCCTCATCGCCCGTCATGACGCCTCTCCAGCCGTGAATCAGACGACTGTAGCCCGGACTAGTCCATCACCACGAGGTCAACCGCACGGTCGCCGGTCTGTCGGATGATAAGGCCCGCGGCGGTCCCGGTGCGCACCAGTCCGGCGACCGTCGACGGCTCCCGCTGGGCCGTCGCCAGCACCCGGGCCAGGCGGCCCTTGTAGGCCTTGTTGTGGTGGCTGACCGTCTTCCCGTTGGGCATGATCACCTTCACCACGACCGCCGCCGGCACCCGGGCCAGTGCGGCGTAGGCGCCCGAGCGCATGTCCACCACCAGCTCGTCGGCCGCCCTGAGCACCGGCTCCAGCTCCGGCCGCCACAGCGCCCCCAGCGCGCCCACCCCGGGCAGCGTGCTGCCGCCGGACAGCCGGTAGGCCGGGATCGGGTCGCCCGCGCGCACCACGCCGAACAGCGCCGAGGCCACCCCCAGGCGGCCGTCCGCGCGGGACTTCTCCGTCTTGGTAAGGCTTTTCTGGTCCAGTGCGTCGTAGAGCACGCCCGTGTACCGCGACAGCGCCGGCGCTGTCGGCGAAGTCAGCAGGGCCGCGTTGCGGTGCACCTCGTGGTGCTGGCGCTCCGACAGCTCCAGTGCCCGCAGGCTCGCCGGCACGTCCCCGGCCAGCGTGACCAGGGCGTCCGCCAGCTTGCGGCGCAGCGGCGTCAGCTCGGGGAAGGACAGCGCGTCCAGATCGAGCGGGCCGCCGGCGCCGCCGTCGGACTTCGTCTCGGACGGGGGGAGCAGGACCAGCACCCACCGAGATTACCGTGACCGGCCGCCCAGGTGGTGGCGGTGTTTACCGGCGGGTCTTGTCGGGCCGACGTGATAGCGCTTACACTCGTTTCGCCTCCGCCGAAAACCACTTTCCCGTGGTTCCGCTC
Organism: Kutzneria sp. CA-103260; assembly: GCF_018263855.1. GTDB lineage: Bacteria > Actinomycetota > Actinomycetes > Mycobacteriales > Pseudonocardiaceae > Kutzneria. The sequence goes on from NZ_CP073318.1 coordinate 10,421,208, forward strand.
GACCCTGACGAATTGCGAGCGGATCCGGGTTGAGGAGGACGTGCGTGTCTCGAAGGATTCGCATGCTCGGCGGAATTCTCGCCGCCGCATCCCTGCTCGTTCTGGCGCCGAACGCGTATGCCCAGGTGGAAAGCGGCACCTGGAAGACGTGGAGTCCCGGCTACAAGGTCCAGCAGGTCGGCTGCGGCTCGGTCAGCGGGTCGACGTTCAAGCTGACCTGCTCGAACTCCAGCGGCGAGCAGCGCGCCGAGCGCCGCTACGACACCTACAGCGGTGGCACCCACCAGTTCGAGGGCTATTTCAAAATTAACAGCATGGGTGGCAGTCGGATCAGTCTGAAGCAGACGTTCGGCGGCAGTGGGCCGTACTTCCTGCTTGCCGTCGAGGCCGGTGGGCGGCTGTACGACGTCGAGGGCGGGGCCACCATTTCCAGTGGCGCCACCGTCGGCACCTCGGTGCGGGTGAATACCGTCAACCAGGTCGGAACCTCGCACCGCACCTACATCAACGGGTCGCTCAAGAACACCGTCTCCAGCCCCAGCGGCAGCTACTACGACAAGATCGGCGCCTACCGCACGGCGAGCGGCCAGGGGCCGATCTCCGTGACCTGGAGCAACGTCAAGTTCTGGACGAAGTGAGCCCTCGGCCGCCCGCCCCGGACGGGCGGGCGGTCCCCCTTCTCCCGCCGAGGCAACCCGTGAACCGTGCATTCGCGCTCTGCTGCGCCGTCGTCGGGGCGGCGCTGACCGCCTGCTCCACCGCGGCCGCCCCCGGCACCGTGTTGGCTGCCACCATGACCTCGCCCGTGGACATCCGGTTGACCTGGACCGGAGCCGATCCGGCCGCTGCCGGGCGGATCCTGGAGTTCGCCACCGCCGCCGACGGTCCGTGGACGACGCTCCAGTTCATGCCCCTGGGGCAGTCCGACTACGTCCATCCGTCCCTGATGCCCCAGACCTCCTTCTACTACCGCCTCCGCCCCTACTACGGTCCCGCGTCGAACTCCGTCGCCGTCGCCGTCCCCGGTGGCTCCGCCGGCAACGACACCAAGGACTGGCCCGCCCCTGCCACCCTCCCCGGCGGCCCTTCCGTCACCCACTCCATCCACTCCGCCGATCCGGCCGCCGCCCCCACCGACCTGAAGGCGAAAGTCCTTCAGTCCAACGGCATCCAGCTCACCTGGACCGACAACGCCAGCGACGAGGAGGGCTACCTCGTCGAGGACAAACCCGCCGGCGCCCCCGACTACTCCGTCGTCGCCGTCGTAGACAAGAACATCAACTCCTTCGCGCTGATCACCCTGCCGGACGAGAAGCAGGCGTCCTACCGGGTCCGGGCGTACTACTACGGCCCGTCCTCGAATGTGGTGATGCGCAAGACGGGTGGTGACTGACCAAGATCGAGGGACCGATCCTGACGTTCAACGAGAGGATGGGGCCCTTCATGACATCAGGCAAAAGCCGGGGCCGTCTCCAGCAGGTCCAAAAAGGCCTGCTGGTGCACGGTGAGGTCGTCGGCGGAGTAGAGGGCGGGGTTGGCGTCGAAGTCGATGCGGGGGCCGGCGCCGGCCTGTCCGCCGTGGACGGTGATGGTGAGGTCCTCGACGGGACCGGAGGACAGGGTGGTGGCGACGGCGGGGTGGCCGTTGAAGGAGAGCTCGTAGCTGATGGGGTTGATGTCGACGACGGGCCCGAACAGGCGTGGCACGTGGAGTTCCTGGCGCAGGAGGTCGGAGCGGTAGCGCTCGTGCGGCTGGCAGACCTTGACCTCCTCGGCGACGTCGCCGGCGAGTTCGGCCAGGGAGGCGCCGGGTGGGGTGAGGACCCGCAGGGGCATGGTGTTGGAGGTCGAGCACGGCACGTTGAGGGCGGCGGTGCGGCGGCGGCACATGCGGGGCAGGCCCAGGACGACCTCGGAGGTGCCGGTGACGTGCCGCAGATACGCGGCGACGGCGGCGATGACGACGGCGGACCAGCTGGTGTGACATCGGCCGGCGACCTCGACCCAGTCCTCGAGGGCGGTGCGGGGCAGGGAGACGGTGCGGCGAAGTGCGCCGGCGGACGGGGGAGCGGTGCCCTCGGCGAGGCTGACGGGCACGGGCGCGTCGGCGAAGCGGTCGAGCCAGAAGCGGCGGTCGCTCCGCCAGCCGGCCGACAGGGCGTAGGCGGCGTCCTCGTCGACCACGGGTCGTAAGGGGTCGAACGGTTCGCCGGCCACGCCGTTGTACAGCTCGGAAACCCTGCGGTCCAACAGAAACAGCCCGTAGCGGTCCAGTGCGATTCGGTGGCTGCGGTGGTACCAGAAGAACCGGTCCGGGCCCAGGACGAGCAGGGCCTGTCGGAACAGGGGCCCGTCGAAGAGGTTCACGGCGTTGGCGAGGTCGGCCCGCATCCACGCGAAGGCGGCCGCGACGGGGTCGGCGTCGGCGGAGAGGTAGACGGTCTCCAGGCGCCACGGCCGCACGGAGACGACGTCCTGGCACGGATGCGAGCCGACCACGGCGAACCGCATGTGCAGGGCCTCGGCCTCGGCCACGGCCTGTCGGGTGGCGGCCGCGAACCGGTCGGGGTCCACCGGCCCGGCGATGTCGACGTACTCGGCGACGTTGTGCGCGGCGCCGCCGGAATCCGCCTGGTGCGCCGAGAAGATCCCGTCCTGCGCGGCGGACAGGGGCCACCGTGACGTCGAGAACGCGGTCATGATTATCCCCCTGAGGTGACGGTGGCCAACGCCGCGCGGGCCCGTTCCCGGCCGTGCGCGACGACGGTCCTGGCTACGTCCGGGTCGAACCGGGCGAAGCCGGACACCTCGAACTCATCGGTGGGCTCGACCAGCACCAGCCGGGGCCCGCTGCCCGGCCGAAGCTCGCCGACCTCCCTGGTGTGCTCGTAATCCCGCAGCACGGCGAACCGGGCCACGTTCTCGAAGGCCAGCCCGAGCGCGTCGCCGAGCGAGGCGGGCGTGCCGGCCTGCCGCCCGCACGAGGAGGTCACGACCACGACGGTGTCCGGCTGGTAGGCCAGGGCCGGCTGCAACGGCGTGTTGGCGACCATGCCGGCGTCCACGTAGCGGCGGCCGTCGATCTCCACCGGCGGGAACAGGATCGGCGCGGCGGCCCCGGCCATCAGGTGGTCGACGGTCAGCGGCACCTCGGTGAAACCGGAGCCGGCCGGCGCGGAGTTGGTGAAGTGCACGACCTCGCCGCTGCACTCCTCCACGGCGGCGACCACGACCTGAACGTCAGGCGTGATCCGCAGCCGTTCCCCGCCGAGCACGGTGGTCAAGGTCCGCCGGGCCGGGGCGGTGTCCAGAAGCCACGTCCAGCCGACGGAGTCCAGCGCGTACCCCATCAAGTCGCTGGTGGGCAGCCGCACCAGGCCGGCCGGCCGCAGCAGCCGCCACAGGTCCAGTCGCGGCTTGTACACGTCGTGCCCCTGCACGGAGATCCACAGCTCCACCAGCTGCGCCGGCGACACGCCGGCGGCCAGCAGCCCGGCGTTCAGCCCGCCGGCGGAGGTGCCGGACAGCACGGTCGGCCGCAGCCCCTCGTCGGCCAGGCCCTGGGCCACGCCTGCGCCGAAGTACGCCGCGCAGGCCCCGCCGCCGGACAGCACCAGGGCGATGCTCACGACGTCAGCCTCGGGCGGTAGACCTGCCACAGCGAGCCCAGGAAGAACGTGCCGAACCGCTCCAGCGCGGACCGCCCACTGGCCCGGATGGTGGTCAACTCCCGCAGGAAGGCCATCCGCCCCAGCCGCAGCTCGCCGGCCCCGAGCACGACGCCGTCCGACAACACCTTCGTGTGCAGGGTGGTGGTGTCCGGCCAGATCGCCGTCGGCGCCCCGGCCCGCAGCTCCTTGTGCCCGCTCAACACCAGCTCACGGCCGCCGCCGTCGGTGAACGGCAGCCGGTAGCGCATCCGGCGACGGCCACCGCCCTCCCCGGTCACCATCAGCTCGACCCGCCCGGTGGACACCAGCAGCCGTCCGCCCAGCGCCGGGCAGTCGACGAAGCCCCGGGCGCGAGCCTCGTGCCGCGGGTCGGCCAGGAAGGCGTCCATGTCCTCGATCGCCACGGTCACGCGGATCCGCAGCGAAGTTTGCCCCTCTCGTTCACCGAGGGTGACCTGGCCGGCCATCTCCTCGGTGAACGAGAGGGCGGCTGCACCGGTCCGACCCCCGCTGAGACGGGCCGGTGCCGCCGGTGTGGCCTGCGTCGTTCCCCCTGAACGACGCCGACCACCACGCGTAGCAGACCTCCCCGACATGCCACGCGTGAGCAACAGATGATCGCAGAGACGGTCGGCCATCGCCGCAATCGTCAGCGACGGGTTCGCGCCGACCGGTCCGGGCATCGCGGCCCCGTCGGCGACGTACAGCCCCGGGTGCCCGAACACCTCCCCATAAGAGTCGCAGACTCCCTCGCCCGGGTGGCGGCCGATCGGCGCGCCGCCGAGCGGATGGGCAACCGCCAACCGTTTGCGGAACCACAGCGGGTTGTCCAGGTACTCCCCGCCCAGCGCGCCGGTGATGGCCCGCATCGTGTCCCGAACCCGGTCGATGTAGTCCCGGCTGGTCGCGGTCGTCCAGGACACGTCCAGCTCGCCGTCGCGCAGCCGCATCACGCCGTCGGGCACGTCCCGGCCCATGCCCAGCAGCGGCAGCGAGCAGTTGGACAGCGAGCCGCTGCCGATCAGCTGGCCGATGCCGTGCTCAAGGTGGTCCGGGCCGGCCCAGCGCAGCGCCGCCCGCAGCCGGTTCATGCTGAAGCCGGCCAGCCGGGACAGGTCCCCGCGCACGTCCATGTTCTGCACCAGCCAGTCCAGGATCACCGGGTAGCCGGAGTCCTGGATGTAGAAGCCACGACCGATGCCGCCGCCCTCGTCCAGCTCGTCGGGCACGCGGATGGTGCTGGTGATCACCGGGCCGCGGCTGGCGTGCATCGGGCGCGGCCGGCCGTCACGGCGGGCGTGCAGCGCGAACGACAGCATGTCGCCGTTGCCGCTGAACCGGGTGCCCAGGGCCGCGCTCAGCCCGGGCAGGTGGGCCCGGTTGCCCAGCAGCAGCCGGGTGGTGCCGAACGAGCCGGCGGCCAGCACCAGGCGCTCGCAGTCGATGCGCTTGGACACCGAGCTGCCGTCCATGGCGTGCAGCAGGTAGCGGACCTGGTAGCCGGGGCCGCCGGGGCGGATGGCCTGCACCTCGCACATGGTGCGCAGGTCGGCGCCGGCCGCCTTGGCCGCGGACAGGTAGGTGTGGTCGAGGCTGTTCTTGGCGCCGTCGTTGCAGCCGAAGTCGCACTCGCCGCACAGCCGGCAGGTCCGCCGGGGCTGCCCGTGCAGGTTGCCGTAGGACGGCTCGATGATCGGCAGCGCGATGCCCGGCTGGGCGCCCGGCTTGGGCGCGAAGGCCACGGCCAGCGGCGGCAGCTGGTAGTCCAGCCCCAGCGCGGCCGCGGCCTCCTGGAACGCCTCGGTCTTGGGCACGCCGGCGAACTGCGGGTCGTCGAACGGGTAGCGGCTCGGCGTGAGCATCGCCTCGACGGTGTCGTAGTGCGGGTCCAGGTCCTCGCGGGTGACCGGCCACGTCTCGTACCCGCCGCCGGGCAGCTCCGAATCCTGGACGAACCAGCGCTCGTCCTTGCGCAGCAACACGTTCGCGTAGATCAGCGACCCGCCGCCGAGCCCGGCCGAGACCACCGAGTCGAAGCCGCGGAACTCCAGCACGTCGAACAGCCCGTAGTCGGCCTGCTCGGGGTTCCAGAAGTTGTGCCGCATCTCCTCGGGCGTGCGGGCGAAGCTGTTGGGCGGCCAGGCCCGGCCGCGCTCCAGCACGACCACCGACAGCCCGGCGTCGGCCAGCCGGTGCGCGGCGACCGAGCCGCCGAAGCCGGAGCCCACGACCACCACGTCGGCGGTCTCCACCACAGATCCCCGCGGGCCGCCCATCAGCCGGCCGCCCGCTTCAGGAAGTCCACGATGTGGGGGAACACCTCGAGGTCGACGTGCCGGCCGATGAACGGGTCCAGGTGCCCGTAGCCGGGCAGCGCTCGCAGCTCGTGCCGGCCGGGCGCGGCCTCCTCCAGCCGGCGGTGGAACACCTGCTGGGAGTCGATGAACACCCGGTTGTGGGTGCCGGTGAGCAGCAGCAGCGGGGTGGTCACGGAGCCGAGGTCGGCGGTGTAGTCCTCGCCGGTGTCGTAGGCCACGGCGTGCCCGGCGAAGATCATCTTGCGCACGTGCCGGTCGTAGTTGACCCCGCTGGCCTGGCAGATGTCGCCGATCCGCTGGTGGGTGACCGGCAGCAGGTTGCGGTGCTCGTACATGGCCGGCCAGCCGCTGCCCCACATCGCGCTGAGCATGTGGCAGGCCGGCACCGCGCACTCCGGGTGCAGCACCGACATCAGCTTGGACACCGCCCAGCCGGTGGTGAACGCCGGCCCGCTGGACCACTGCGGGTCCAGGTAGGGCTGGTTCAGCCCGTACTCGATGACGTCCGGGCCGGCGACCAGGCGCACGGTCGACCACAGCGGCACTCGCGGCGTGAGGCCGACGCTGTTGCACACCATGCTCGCGATGTCCCCGATCGACCCGCCGAACAGGCTCATCAGGAAGGACACGGAGCCGAGGCAGTGCGCGACCACGTGGATCCGCCGCCCCCCGACGTGGCGGCGGAGCTCGGTGAGGGCCGCGGGGTAGTCGTGCCGGGCGAGGTCGTCGAGGGTGAAGCGGTGCGCCGACTTGTTGTACGGCAGCCGGTTGCTCATCCGGGAGTCCAGCGCCCAGACCTCGCCGAACCCGTTGTCCAGCAGGTGGGTGACCAGGTTGCGGTGCTCCGGCATGACGAACATGTCCATCGACGAGGTCAGGCCGTGCACCAGCAGCACCACGTCGTCGGTGGTCTCCCGGCGGAAGCGGGTCAGGTTCAGGCCAAGGCCGTCAGTCGTCGTCACCGGGTGAACGCTCACGTCCGCGTCGCGCACCCCGTTGAGGGTGTACAGCGGAATCTCTCGGTTCATCGCGCCCCCCAGCGACTAGGTGGATGGTCGACCGTCACCCTGACGGACCAGCATCCGATTTTCCATCGTGGTAAACCACGACATTCGGTGTTCGACGGCCGTGAGCTGGGGCTGAACGAGGTACGCCCTGGTGTCGGCCCATGTCCGCAGCGTGACCGATTTTGACGGAGGTCGGTCAGTTACCGAGGTCGGTCAGCTCTGGTCGAGATACGGCCCGAGCACCCGGCCCAGGCCGCCGCGGGCCGGCACCCCGGTCTTGCTGAAGATGCGGGTCAGGTGGGTCTCCACGGTCCGCAGGCTCAGCGACAGCCGCTCGGCGATCTGGGCGTTGGTCCGGCCGTCCACGACCAGCCGCGCCACCTCGAACTCCCGTTGCGACAGCCCGAACGGCAGCTCCTGCCGGCGGCCGGCCCGCGGCACCGGCACCCGCTGGCCGAGCCGGCGCTGGGCCTCGGCGGCCTGGGCGTGCAGCCCTCGTGCCCCGGCCGTGGCGAACAGCTCCGCCGCCGTGGCCAGCTGCTTGAGGCCGGCGGCCCGGTCGCCGGAGGTGGCCAGGCTCTGCCCGGCCCGCAGCCGCGCCCGGCCCTCTTCCAGCCGGTAGTCCAGGCCGGCCAGCGTCTCGGCCGACTGGAGGGCCAGTTTGGCCGAGGCCGCCGGGTCGGCCACGCTCAGCGCGTGGGCCCGGATCAGGTCGGCGACCGCCACGTTGACCTCGTGGTCGGGGTGCCGGATCGCGTCGGCCCGGTCGACCAGCGGCAGCGCGGCGCTCGGATTGCCGGCGATGGCCTCGGCGTGGGCCATCGCCTCCAGGCAGATCAGCAGCAGTGTCTCGTCGCGCACGCCCTCGGACTCGAACTCCTCGCACGCGGCCAGCACCGCGGGCCGGCCGGCCTCCAGGTCGCGGGAGTAGATCAGCACCAGGCTGCGGGCACAGCCGGACAGCACCGACCAGTACACCTTGCTCGGCTGCTGGTTGTTCCGCGCGCTCTCACTGGCCGCCTTCAGCGCCGCCGGGTACTCGCCCGACCAGGCCAGCACCAGCGACTGCGCGGTCAGCGCCATCGTCTGCGCCTCGGGGGCGCCGACCAGCCGCGCGATGTCGCACGCCTCCTCAGCGATCGGCTGGGCCTCGGCCAGCCGGCCCAGCCGGCCCAGTGCGAAGGCCTTGGCCGCCAGCAGGTAGGCCAGCACGAACTGCTGCCCGGTGGCCCGGGCGATCTCGATGGCCCGCTCCAGCCGGGTCAGCGCCGGCGCGTGCCGGCCGACCATCATCTCGGCCCAGCACAGCCACGCGGTGATGTCCATCCACGGCGCGATCTCCGGCACCGTCAGCTGGGACATCAGCCGGTCGACCTCGTCCAGCAGGTCCAGCGCGCCCGGGATGTCGCCGGTGATGTAGGCCGGCATCACGCCCAGCGCCGCGGTGGCGAACGCGGTCGCCGGGTCCAGGTGGTCCAGCTTGGCCATCTCGGCCAGCATCCGCGCGCACTCGGCGGCCTCGCCGGTGCCGATGTACTCCACGGCCAGCCGCAGGTACAGCGGCGCGGCCTCGACCACCAGCGGGTTGGGCAGCTTGCGCAGCTCAGCCAGCAGGACCGCCTTGGCGGCCTCCCGCGAGCCCAGCATCCGCTCCATCGTGGCGCACAGCCGGGCCGCGACGGCCCGGCGCGCCAGGTCCTCGACCGGCAGCAGCGCCAGCGCCTCGCGGGCGGTCTCCCGGCCGCCGCTGAGCTGGCCGCTGCTCAGCTGGGCGTTGGCCAGCGCCAGCAGCAGATTGCACCGCGTCGGCCGGGTCGCCTCGTTCTCCGGCAGCAGCCGCAGCGCGTTGCCCAGCCAGTGCGCGGCCGTCGCCGGCGCGCGGGACACCACCGCCTGCGCCGCCGAGGCCAGCTCGCTCACCGACACCAGGTCGCCGAACGGGGCCGAGTTCACCACGTGGTGGGCCAGCATCTGCGGCTGCGCGCCCTTGCCGCGCAGGAAGTGCGCCGCCCGGCCGTGCGCACCCATCCGCCAGCCGGCCTTGGCCGACGCGTACGCCGCGTGCCGCACCAGCGGATGCCGGAACCGGAACCGGGCGGCGTCCGGCCGCACCACGTCCCGGGCCACCAGCTCGTCCAGCGCGGTCAGCGCGTCCGACTCCGCGATCTCCCCGGCCGCGGCCACCGCCGCCGGCTCGAACTCGTCACCGACCACGGCGGCGGCCTTGGCCACCAACTGCCCGTGCGCGCTCAGGCTGGTCAGCTCCAGCAGCAGGGCGGCGCGGACCGCGTCCGGCACCTCGGCGGTCATCGACGCGAAGGCCTCGCTGGCCGTGTCCCGCGGCGCCGGCACCCGGCCGTTGTTCATCCGGGACAAGGCCTCCAGGTAGAACGGGTTGCCGCCGCTGGCCTCGTACAGCCACTGCCGGCGGGTCCGGTTCACCTCCGGCCCCAGCAGCTCCTCGGTCTCCTGCTCGGTCAGCGGCGAGACGTCCACCCGTACCCGCCGCGCCGGCTGGGCCAGCCCCAGCGCGGCCGACAGCTGCGGCGAGGCCTGGCCCGGACGGTAGGCCACCGCCACCACGATCCGGCCGCGCGGCGCGTGCCGCAGCAGGTGGTCCAGCAGCTCCACCGAGCTCTCGTCGGCCCAGTGCACGTCATCCAGCACCAGCACCAGGCCGCCGGACTCGGCCAGCAGCTCCAGCAGGCCCCGCACCGCTCGGAACAGCCGGTAGCGGTCGGGCGCCTCGGCCGGCACGTCCGCGCCGATGCCGGCGAACACCGAACCCAGCAGCCGCCGCTCGCCCTCGGACAGGCGGGTCAGCTGCCGTTCCGGCAACGTCTCCAGGTGGTCGTCCAGCGCGTCGGCGATGGCCGCCAGCGGGGCGTCCCGCTCGAACTCCGAGGCCCGGCCCAGCAGCGTCAGCATCGCCCGGCCGCGGGCCGCCGACACCGCCTCGGCCAGCAGCCGCGACTTGCCCACCCCGGGCTCCCCGACCAGCTCCAACAGCTGGAACGTGCCCTTGCCGGCGCGGTCGAGCGTCTTGTCCACCAGGCGCAGGGCATCGGCGCGGCCGACCAGCGTGGCTCGGCCAGGGTCCTCCGCTGTCCCCCGCGTGCGTTCGCGCCGGCCGGTCACGGCACCTCATCAGGGTGGGGTACGGGATTGAACATCGGCGTCAAGAGTGCCAGTCCAGGGTCGTTTCGGGCAAGAGACGAAAAGGCAGGGTTAACCGGCAATGCGAATTCCGCGGGACAATTCTGCATGTTCGCGTGATTCGTATCACCCTCGTATGGGGGAGATGGCCGAAGGGGATCAACCCCGGAGCATGGAGAACCGGACGTTTCGGACCGGATTGTCCACGTTGGTGTCGACCAGGCAGATCGACTGCCAGGTGCCCAGCGCCAGCCGGCCGGCCAGCACCGGGATCGTCGCGTACGGCGGCAGAAACGCAGGTAGAACGTGGTCGCGCCCGTGTCCTGGCGTGCCGTGACGGTGCCGCCACGTCTCGTCATGGGGCAGCACCCGGGCGAGCGCGGCCAACAGGTCGTCGTCGCTGCCGGCCCCGGTTTCCAGCACCGCCAGGCCCGCCGTCGCGTGCGGCACCCAGACATGCAGCAACCCGTCCACGGCCCCCTCATCGGCGAGAAATCGCTCGCAGTCGCCGGTCAGGTCGTACACCACCTCGGCCGATCCGGTCCTGATCGTAATTTCGACACTTCGCACGGCACGTGAACGTACTTTCTCCGCGCGTGCCGCGCGGGGCGAGGTAGCTCGTGACCGGCGCGACCTCGCACTCTCCGCGTGTCGGGAGCCGTAGCTTGGTGGAATGCGCGAAGCCTTCGGCCAGACCTTCGACATCCCCGCCGGCTATCACAACACCGCCAGCATCGGCGTGCCGCCGACGGCTGTGGCCGACGCGGTGGAGGCGGCGGTGCGCCGGTGGCGGAGCGGGGCCGACGTGTCCACGGCCTTCGACGAGCCGGTGGCCGCCGCGAGGGCCGCCTTCGCGGCGCTGGTCGGCACCGATCCGTCCCTGGTGGCCATCGGGGCCAGCGTCTCGCAGCTGGTGGGCATCGCCGCCGCGGCCGTCCCGGACGGCGCTCGCGTGCTCGTGCCGGCCGGCGACTTCACCAGCGTCCCCTTCCCGTTCGCGGCGCATGGGCAGCGTGGGGTCAAGGTCACCGAGGTGCCGCTGGAGGAGATCCCGGACGCGATGCGCGACCACGACGTGCTGGCGGCCAGTGTCGTGCAGTCCAGCGACGGTCGGCGGCTCGACCTCGACGCCGTGCGCCGCAACAGCGAGGGTGTGACCGTGCTGCTGGACGTGACCCAGGCCCTGGGCTGGCTGCCGCTGGGCGACCTGCGCTGGGCCGACTACGTGGTCGGCGCCGGCTACAAGTGGCTGATGAGTCCCCGTGGCACCGCCTGGATGGCGGTTCACCCGAACGTGGTGGACCGAGCCGTGCCGATCAACGCCAACTGGTACGCCGGCGAGCAGCCCTGGCAGACCGTCTACGGCCTGCCGCTGCGGCTGGCCGCCGACGCCCGCCGGTTCGACCTCTCGCCGGTCTGGTTCTCCCATGTCGGCGCGGCCGTCTCACTGCCCTGGCTGGCCTCGCTGGACCTGGCCGCCGTCCGCGACCACAACATCGGCCTGGCCAACCTTTTCCTGGACCGGCTCGGCCGGCCGCCGGGCGACTCGGCCATCGTCTCCGTCGACGCGGACGCCGACCGGCTGTCCGCCGCCGGCGTCCGGCACGCGGTGCGGGCCGGCCGGGTGCGGCTGTCGTTCTGCCTGAGCAACACCGAGGAGGACGTCGACCTGCTGGAGCGGATCCTGATTCGGTGACAGATCGTGATGTTGCCATCCGAATCGTGTCGGAATCGGTCACCCGTTACGGTGCTGGTGTGTCGGAGTCGTACCCCCAAGATCAGGCGACCTGGCGGGCCGCCCCCACGACGGCCGGGCCGTCTGACACCTCGCCGTTCCAGCTGCCGCCGGAGTTCTACGACCCGCCGCAGCCGAGCGGCGGGGGCTCGATGCCGCCCGAGAAGCGCAACAAGCTGCTGCTCCAGGGCCTGGGGCTGGTCGGCGTGGCGGTGCTGTCGGGCCTGATCTTCTGGGCCGTGCAGCCCTCGCACGTGGCCGGTGTGGCCTCGGCCGCCTCGGCCCAGAACAACACCGTCGCCGGCAAGTACACCTTCACCCGGGTCGCCGGGCCGGCCACCGACGCCAACTGCGCCACCCACGCCTTCGGCAAGACCCAGACGTTCCTCCAGCAGCACCCGTGCCAGCAGTTGGTCCGGTCGCTGTACTCGACGACGGTGTCCGGCGGGACCACGGCCGTGGTGTCGGTGGTGGACGTCAAGATGGGCAACGGCGCCGACGCCGAACAGCTCAGACAGCTGACCAACGGCGACCAGACCGGCAACCTGAACGACTTGGTCAAGGACGGCGGCGTGACCGCGGCGAACCTGCCGACCACCGCCCAGATCCAGGACGGCGGCTACGCGTCGACCACCAACGGCAGCGTCACCACGATCACGCTGACCGCGTTCGTCGACGGCCACCAGGACAAGCCGGCCCTCAAGGACATCAGCACCGACGCCCTCCGCCTCGCCGGCAAGTAGCGGGCCGCCAACGCAGGAGAGTGCGAGGCCGCGCCGGTGCCTGGACTGTCGCCGGATTTCGGCCGCCGCCACCCGGCGCGCCCACCGCCTCAGCCGGATGCGGCGGGCGAAATCCGGCTAAGGAAGGCACCGGTCACGAGCGGCCTCGCCCCGCGCGGAACGCGCGGCATGTCGCGGTCAACTCTGGCCGGGCAGCGGTGGCGTCGACGGGGTCTGGCCGCCGGACTGGCGCCAGGTCATCGCCCGCACGGCGGCGTCGGTCAGCGCGTCCAGGGCGGTCTTGCGGACCCCCGAATCGGACGTGTTCTCCAGCACCGACCGCCAGGCCGACACCGTGTCGGTCTCGGCCGCCACCAGCAGCGTGAACGCCGAGGACTGGTTGGTCAGCGGCTGCGGCGTGCCGTAGCCCGGTTCGGCGGACTTGGGCGTGGCGCCGGCGCTCTTCAGGGTCGTGATGGTGGCGTCGCGGCGGACGGTGTGGACCTCGGCGCCCTTGGTCAGGGCGGCGCCCGACGCGGCCGGCAGGAAGGCTCCGGCCAGGCCGTAGACCCAGATCGCGGCGTGTTCGGCAGCCAGCGCCCGCTGCAGGGCGTCGACGGTCTCGGGCGGCAGGCTCACGAGAGCAGCTCCTTCAGGCACGCGCAGCCGGCGACGACGGAGCCGACCAGCCCGGCACGATAGGTCGGCGCGGCCAGCGCCACCTGGGTGGCCTTGTCCTGGGCGGCGGCCAGCGAGGCGATCATGCCGGCCACGGCGGCCGCCTGGTTGGGATAGGTGGCCGCCTGAGGGGTACTCGGGGCGGCGGACGAGGAGGTGCTGGGCGGCGGCGTGGCCCGGTCGATCTCCTTGCGGAGCGCGACGGCCTGGGCGTCCCGGTTGGTGGCGACCAGCTGGAACTTGGCCGTCAGCGCCGGGTACTGGGCGGCCAGTCCGCGGGCCGTGGCGGCGTCCGCGGCGGCGGCGTCGGCCAGCTCGGCCAGCGGGTCCGGGGGCGGCGGGGCGGACGGCTCCGACGTGCACGCGGTGACGGCGGGCGCGGCGAGGACCGCGAGCGCGCCGAGGCGCAACAGGGCCCGGCGGCCGAGCAGAGGGGTCACGGTGAGTCATCTTGCCAGCAATCACCCGACCCACTCCGGTCCGCGTGCGTCTGGACGGCTCAGTGACGAGATACGCTTGGCGACCACGACCGGTGAGCAAGTCGCCGGTCGATGTCGTCACGTCCGCGTGGTGACAGCAGCAACACAGCGACCAGGGGAGTGAGAACGTGTCCAGCGCGCCGCGCGGGGAGATAACCGCGCAGCTCGAACCGGTCGTCCGGGAGGCCGTCTCGGCGATCGGCTTCGACCTTGAGCTGCTCGACGTGCAGCAGGCTGGACGTCGCCGTCTGGTCAAGGTGGTCGTCGACGGCGAGGAGGGCGTCGGCCTGGACGAGATCGCCGAGGCCAGCCGGGTGGTGGCCGCCGCGCTCGACGAGCACGACCACGTGCTCGCCGGCCCGTACACGCTCGAGGTGACCTCGCCCGGCACCGACCGGCCGCTGACCCAGCCCCGCCACTGGCGGCGGGCCAAGTTCCGGCTGGTCAAGGTGCGCCAGGCCGACGGCGTCGAGTTCCTCGGCCGGGTCGGCAAGGTCACCGACGAGACGGTCCAGCTGCTGGTCGACGGCCAGCTGCGGGAGGTCGCGCACGGTTCCGTCGAGCGGGCCGTGGTGGAAGTGGAGTTCCGGCAGCCGCCGGTCGAGGAGTTGGCGCTGTTGGAGCGCGGCTGTCAGGAGGAGTCCGAATGAACGTCGACATCGCCGCCCTCCGGGCGATCGAGCGGGACAAGGACATCCCCTTCGAGACCGTCATCGAGGCCATCGAGACCGCGCTGCTGACCGCCTACAAGCACACCGACGGCCACATCGCGCACGCCCGGGTGGACATCGACCGCAAGACCGGCCTGGTCCGGGTGCTGGCCCAGGACATCGGGCCGGACGGCGTGGTCAACGAGGAGTGGGACGACACCCCGGAGGGCTTCGGCCGGATCGCGGCCACCACCGCCCGCCAGGTCATCCTGCAGCGCCTGCGCGACGCCGAGCACGAGCGCACCTTCGGCGAGTTCGCGGCCAAGGAGGGCGAGATCATCGCCGGCGTGGTGCAGCGCGACGCCCGCGCCAACTCGCGCGGCATGGTCGTGGTCCAGGTGGGTGACACCGAGGGCGTGCTGCCGCCGGCCGAGCAGGTGCCCGGCGAGCGCTACGAGCACGGCGAGCGGATCAAGTGCTACGTGGTCGGCGTGTCCCGCGGCGCCCGCGGCCCGCAGATCACCCTGTCCCGGACCCACCCCAACCTGGTGCGGCGGCTGTTCGCGCTGGAGGTGCCCGAGATCGCCGACGGCACGGTGGAGATCCCGGCGGTGGCACGTGAGGCGGGTCACCGTTCCAAGATCGCGGTCCGGTCCACGGTGGCCGGCGTGAACGCCAAGGGCGCGTGCATCGGCCCGATGGGCGCCCGGGTCCGCAACGTGATGAGCGAGCTGGCCGGCGAGAAGATCGACATCATCGACTTCTCCGAGGACTCGGCCACCTTCGTCGGGAATGCCCTGTCCCCGGCCAAGGTTGTCTCGGTGCGGGTGCTCGACGAGCGAGCCAAGACCGCCCGGGTCGTGGTGCCGGACTTCCAGCTCTCCCTGGCCATCGGCAAGGAGGGCCAGAACGCCCGGCTGGCGGCTCGGCTGACCGGCTGGCGCATCGACATCCGCAGCGATGCCGAGGTGGTCGCGCCGACCGGACAGGTATCCGGTTCGGCAGAGTGAGTCCGAGGGGATAGAATCACTGGTGGTTCGTCGTCGAGAACCGGAACCCCTGATCACCGGCCCCGTCCGGACGTGCGTGGGGTGCCGCGCCAAGGCGTCGGACTCCGAGCTGCTGCGCGCGGTGGTCAGGGACGAGACCGTGGTCCCGGATCCGAGGCGCAGGCTGGCCGGTCGGGGCGCGTGGATGCATCCCGATCCGGCATGCCTGCGAGCCGCCGAGCGTCGTCGGGCGTTTCCACGGGCCCTCCGGGTCCAAGGGGCGCTCGATCTCGCTGTCCTCACCGCTCACATCGAGTCGGTGCAGCTGGGGAGCAATGCCGCGGGAACCCCCCGCGGCGAATGAGTAGAGGAAGCAGGTCGACCCGTCATGAGTCAGCCGTGAAGCTGAAGACATGATCGCGCGACGATAGGACGAGGTCGAGCGGGTACTTGCCGCCCGGCCTCCCTAGACGAGGAGAGCAGTGGCAGGCAAGGCCCGAGTGCACGAGCTCGCGAAGGAGCTCGGCGTCACGAGCAAGGAAGTGCTGAACAAGCTCGCCGAACAGGGCGAGTACGTCAAGTCCGCGTCCTCCACCGTGGAGGCCCCGGTGGCCCGCCGGCTGCGGGACGCCTACGAGAAGGGCGACACCAAGTCCAGGGGAGGCGCGCCGAAGCCCGGCCCGCGCCCTGGTCCGCCGCCCGCCAAGACCAGCCCGGCCCCCGCCGGGTCCGGTTCCGCGCCGCAGAGCGCGCCCACTCCCAAGCCGGGCATGCCCGGCCAGCGTCCGGCGATGCCCGGCCCGCGTCCGGGGCCGCGCCCCGGCCCGCGCCCGGCCCAGCAGGAGACCCCGGCCGCCGCGTCGGCCGCCCCGGCTCCGGCCGCGCCGCAGACCCCGGCCCCGCAGGCCCAGGCTCCGCAGCAGCAGGCTCCGAAGCCTCCGACGCAGCCCCAGCTGTCCAGCCCGGCCCCCGCGCCGGCTCCGCAGCAGCAGGCCCCGGCCGCCGCGTCGGCGAGCCCGCAGGCTCCGTCCCGGCCCCAGCAGTCCAGGCCCCAGCAGCAGGGCCCGGGCGCCAAGCCCGGCCCGCGTCCCGGCCCTCGGCCGGCGCAGGACGGCGGCACCGTGCCGCCGCGCCAGCAGGGCCCCAAGCCCGGTCCGCGCGCGCCGCGGCCCGGCAACAACCCGTTCGGTGTGGGCTCCAACGCGCCCGCGCCGCGGCCGGCTGGGCCCCGTCCCGGCCCGCCCGCACAGGGCGGCGGCGACCGGCCGCGTCCCGGTGACGGCCGGCCCGACCGCGCCCCGCGTGGCGACCGTCCGGCCGGCGACCGCGGTGGCGACCGTGGTCCCCGCCCGACTCCGGGCAACATGCCGCCTCGGCCCAACCCCGGCATGATGCCGCCCCGACCGGCCCGTCCGGCCGGTGGTGGCGGTCGTCCCGGCGGCGGTCCGGGTGGCGGCGGCCGTGGCCCCGGTGGCGGCGGCGGTGGCTTCCGTGGCGGTCCCGGTGGGGGCGGCGGCGGTGGCGGCTTCCGCGGCGGCCAGGGTGGCGGCGGCGGTGGCGGTGGCTTCCGCGGTGGCCCCGGTGGGGGCGGCGGCGGTGGCGGCGGCTTCCGTCCCGGTGGGGGCGGTGGCGGCGGTGGCGGCTTCCGTCCCGGTGGCGGTGGCGGCGGCGCTCCGGCCGGCGGCGGTGGCTTCCGCGGTGGCGGTGGCGGTGGTCGTCCGGGTGGTCCCGGCGGTCGCGGCGGCGCCGCGGGCGCGTTCGGCCGTCCGGGTGGTCCCGCGCGTCGTGGCCGCAAGTCGAAGCGCCAGAAGCGGCAAGAGTTCGACAACATGCAGGCGCCCAGCGTCGGCGGCGTCCGTCTGCCCAAGGGCAACGGCGAGGCCATCCGGCTGCCGCGCGGCGCGTCGCTGACCGACTTCGCGGAGAAGATCAACGCGAACCCGGCGGCGTTGGTGCAGGTGCTGTTCCACCTCGGTGAGATGGTCACCGCGACCCAGTCCGTCTCCGACGAGATCCTGGAACTCCTGGGCTCGGAGATGAACTACGTGGTCAACGTGGTCTCCCCCGAGGAGGAGGACCGCGAGCTGCTGGAGACCTTCGACATCACCTACGGCGAGGACGCCGGTGGCGAGGACGACCTCGTGATCCGGCCGCCGGTGGTGACCGTCATGGGTCACGTCGACCACGGTAAGACCCGACTGCTGGACACCATCCGCAAGGCCAACGTGCACGAGGGCGAGGCCGGCGGCATCACCCAGCACATCGGCGCCTACCAGGTCGAGACCTCGCTGGAGGGCCAGCCGCGGCTGATCACCTTCATCGACACCCCGGGTCACGAGGCGTTCACCGCCATGCGTGCCCGTGGCGCCAACTCCACCGACATCGCGGTCATCGTCGTCGCCGCTGACGACGGTGTCATGCCGCAGACGGTGGAGGCGATCAACCACGCCCAGGCGGCCAACGCGCCGATCGTGGTCGCGGTGAACAAGATCGACAAGGAAGGCGCGAACCCGCAGAAGATCCGCCAGCAGCTGACCGAGTACAACCTGGTGGCCGAGGAGTACGGCGGCGACACCATGTTCGTCGACATCTCGGCCAAGCAGGGTCTGCACATCGACCAGCTGCTGGAGGCGATCCTGCTGACCGCGGACGCCGCGCTCGACCTGCGGGCCAACCCCAACATGGAGGCCCAGGGCGTCGCGATCGAGGCCCACCTGGACCGCGGCCGCGGCCCGGTGGCCACGGTCCTGGTGCAGCGCGGCACGCTGCGGGTGGGCGACTCGATCGTCGCCGGCGACGCCTACGGGCGCGTCCGGCGCATGGTCGACGAGCACAACGAGGACGTCATCGAGGCGCTGCCCTCGCGTCCGGTGCAGGTGATCGGTCTGACCTCGGTGCCCGGGGCCGGCGACACCTTCCTGGTCGTGGAGGAGGACCGGGTGGCCCGGCAGATCGCCGAGCGCCGCCAGGCCCGCACCCGCAACGCCCTCAACGCGTCCCGCCGCAAGCGCGTCAGCCTGGAGGACCTGGACGCCGCGCTGAAGGAGACCAGCCAGCTCAACCTGGTCATCAAGGGCGACAACTCCGGCACCGTCGAGGCGCTGGAAGCGGCCCTGTTGAACATCGAGGTCGGCGACGACGTCGAGCTGCACGTGGTGCACCGCGGCGTCGGTGGTGTCACGGAGAGCGACATCAACCTCGCCACCGCGACGGACAACACCATCGTCCTGGGCTTCAACGTCCGGGCCGAGGGCCGCGCCACCGAGCTCGCCAACCGCGAGGGCGTCGAGGTTCGGTACTACACGGTCATCTACCAGGCGATCGACGAGATCGAGCAGGCCCTCAAGGGCATGCTCAAGCCGGAGTACGAGGAGGTGCAGCTCGGCCGGGCCGAGGTGCGCGACGTCTTCAAGTCCTCCAAGGTCGGCACGATCGCGGGCTGCCTGGTGATGTCCGGCGAGCTCAAGCGCAACTCGAAGGCCCGCCTGATCCGCGACAACGTCGTGATCCAGGAGAGCCTGACCCTCACCTCGCTGCGTCGCTTCAAGGACGACGTGACCGAGGTCCGCGAGGGCTTCGAGTGCGGTCTCACCCTCGGCAACTACAGCGACCTGCGGGTCGATGACATCGTCGAGACGTACGAGATGCGGGAGAAGCCCCGCAACTGAACAAGTGGCGCCAACGGGGCCGGCTGTCGGCCGGCCCCGTTCGGCGTCCGCCCACGGTGATGCCCATGTTCGTCGGTGCCCTCGAGATGGACGTGCTGCTCGGCGACGTCCACTCGCTCAAGGAGAAGCGCTCCGTGGTCCGGCCGGTGCTGGCCGAGATCCGGCGCAAGTACGAGGTCTCGGTCGCCGAGGCCGGTCACCTGGACCTGCACCGCCGCGCCCTGGTCGGGGTGTCGGTGGTCGCCGCCGACGCGGGGCACGTCCGAGACGTGCTCGACGCGTGCGAGCGGCTGGTGTCCTCGCGTCCCGAGCTCCAGGTCCTGTCCGCGCGCCAGCGGTTGCTGGGACCCGAGGACGACTAGTTTCTGTCACTACTCATGAGGAGGAGCGCCGTGGCCGACCAGGCCCGCGCCCGCAGGCTCGCCAAGCGGATCGCCCAGATCGTGGCGTCCGCGCTGGAACACGAGGTGAAGGACCCCCGGCTGGCCCGGGTCACCATCACCGACGCCCGGGTCACCCCGGACCTGCACGACGCGACCGTGTACTACACCGTGCTCGGCGACAACCTGGAGTCCGCTCCGGACCACGCCGCCGTCACCGCCGCGCTGACCAGCGCGTCCGGTGTGCTGCGGACCATGGTGGGGCAGCAGACCGGGGTGCGGTTCACGCCGACCCTGGCCTTCGTCGCCGACACCGTGCCGACCGACTCCAAGCGGATCGAGGAGCTGCTGGCCAAGGCCCGCGAGTCGGACGCCGAGGTGGCCCAGCTGGCCTCCGGCGCGCAGCCGGCCGGCGAGGCCGACCCGTACAAGGCTCCCCGCGAGGTGGAGTCCGACTCGGAGTGACGTAGCTTGCCGGTGTGAGCGCATCCGATCAGGTCGATGTCGCGGACGCCGCGGCCCTGCTGGCCGCGGCGTCCGATGTCACGCTGCTGGCCCACGTCAACCCCGACGCCGACGCCCTGGGCAGCGCCCTCGCGCTGGGCTTGGCCCTGCAACGGCGTGGGGCGACCGTCCGTGTCTCGTTCGGCTACCCCGCCGAGATCCCGGCCTCGCTGCGATCCCTGGACTCCGCCGGCCTGTTCGTGCCCGCGACTGACGTCCCTCCGCGTTCGGACCTGCTGGTCGCCTTGGACACCGGCAGCGTCGACCGGCTCGGTCCGCTCGGCGACCGGGTCGCCGCGGCCCCGGTGTCGCTCGTGGTCGACCACCACGTCTCCAACACCCGGTACGGCTCGCACAACCTGGTCGACGACCGGGCCGAGGCCACCGCGGTGATCGTGGCCCGGCTGCTGGACGCCCTCGCCGTCGAGATCGACGAGCCCATCGCCCGCTGCCTGTACGCCGGCGTCGCCACCGACACCGTGTCGTTCCGCTTCGCCAAGCCCGAGACCCACCGCCTGGCCGCTCGGCTGCTGGAGGCCGGGGTGGACGGCGCCGCCCTGATCCGGGGCCTGATGGACAGCCATCCGTTCGCCTGGCTGGGCATGCTCGCCGCCGTGCTCGGCGCCGCCCGGCTGGAGCCCGATGCCGCCCAGGGACTGGGTTTCGTGCATGCCATCGTGCGCCAGACCGACTCTGCCGGCGTGCGGTCCGAGGAAGTCGAGAGCGTCATCGACGTCGTGCGCTCCACCGCCGAGGCCGAAGTCGCCGCCGTGCTCAAGGAAACCCCCACCGGCGACTGGACCGTCTCCCTGCGCGCCGTCGGCCGCCTCGACGTGCGCTCGGTGGCCGTCCGCTTCGGCGGCGGCGGTCACCGCCTGGCCGCCGGCTTCACCGGCCGCGGCACCGCCGACGAGGTCATCGCCGGCATCCGCGACGCCCTCGCCACCGCCCCCGCCGCCACCTGACCCCCACCGCCACCCGGGCCCCGGCCCGCCGCCACTTTTCGCCACATGTGGTCCACATGTGGCGCTGGGAGTCGAATGTGGCGCACATGTGGCTGCGGCGGCGATGCGTCGGCCTCCGGGAGCTGGGGCCTGGCCGTGTTGTCGGCCGGGGGTGAATGTCCGAATCTGGTCTAGACCACCTGACCGCTCGGGGGTATCGTCGGCAGTCCGGCCGCCGCCATTACTCGACGATGGGAGCTGGCCATGTTCGGTCGGATATCGCGGTCCCTGACGGCAGTTCTCGCCGCCGCGCTAGCCGTCCCGGCGCTCGGTCTGGCGTCCGCCCAGGCGAACCCCGCATCGCCCCAGGCGGACACGTGTGCGGTGAAGTCCCGGCCCGCCGGCAAGGTGCTGCAGGGCTACTGGGAGAACTGGGACGGGGCGGCCAACGGCGTGCACCCGGGCCTGGGCTGGATACCGGTCACCGACAGCCGGATCGCGCAGCACGGCTACAACGTGATCAACGAGGCCTTCCCGGTGATCCGCTCGGACGGCACGGCGCTGTGGCAGGACGGCATGGACGCCGGCGTGAAGGTCGGCACGCCGGCCGACAACTGCGCGGCCAAGGCGGCCGGGGCGACCCTGCTGCTGTCCATCGGCGGCGCGGCCGCCGGCATCGACCTGAGCTCGTCGGCGGTGGCCGACAAGTTCGTCAGCACCATCGTGCCGATCCTCAAGCAGTACAACTTCGACGGCATCGACATCGACATCGAGACCGGCCTGACCAACAGCGGCAACATCAAGTCGCTGTCGGCCTCGCAGTCCAACCTGATCCGGATCATCGACGGCGTGCTGGCCCAGATGCCGTCGAACTTCGGCCTGACCATGGCCCCGGAGACCGCCTACGTCACCGGCGGCAGCATCACCTACGGCTCCATCTGGGGCGCGTACCTGCCGATCATCAAGAAGTACGCCGACAACGGCCGCCTGTGGTGGCTGAACATGCAGTACTACAACGGCAGCATGTACGGCTGCTCCGGCGACTCCTACCAGGCCGGCACCGTGCAGGGCTTCACCGTGCAGACCCAGTGCCTGAACAACGGCCTGGTCGTGCAGGGCACCACCATCAAGGTTCCCTACGACAAGCAGGTCCCGGGCCTGCCCGCGCAGGCCGGCGCCGGCGGCGGCTACATGTCCACCAGCCTGGTCTCCCAGGCCTACAAGAGCGTCAGCGGCATCAAGGGCCTGATGACGTGGTCGGTCAACTGGGACGGCTCGAAGGGCTGGAGCTTCGGCAGCAACGTGAAGTCCCTTGAAGGCCGCTAGGTCAGCAGCACCGCCCAGCCGTCGGCGTCGGGATGCCTGGTCATCCCGACGCCCTCGGCGACTTTGATCGCCGCCGCGTTGTCGGGGCGGGTCTCCACCAGCACCGGCCAGTCCGGGTGCAGCTCGGCCGCCACGGCGATGGCCTTGCCGGCCATCTCCGTGGCGATGCCTTTGCCTTGCAGGTCCGGCCAGATCCGGTAGTACAGGTTCCACACCGGCCGCCCGCGCCACGTTCTCGGCTTCACGCCGCCGAAGCCGGCGACCCGATCGCCGAACACGATCTTCCAGTAGCCGTGCTCGCCGCTGTCCCAGACCGCGCAGAAGTCCCGCAGCAGCTGGGTGATCATCGCGGGCGACCGGGTGCTCTGCGCGGCGTGCAGGGCGAGGAACTCGTCCAGGTCGTCCATGCTCACCCGGTGCAGCGAAAGCCGTTGTGTGGTCACGGGTTTCACGCCAGCACCTCGGCCAGCACGTGCCGGGACAGGGCCACCAGCCCGGGATTGGTGTCACGGTAGTAGGGCAGCTGGATCAGGGCGATGGACATGGCCCACGCGCGGCCGCGTTCCCAGGTGTCGTCGTCGACGTCCAAGGCGGTGCGGAAGACCTGGCGGGCGTTGGGCGGCAACAGGTTCCAGGCGATGACGAGGTCGACGGTGGGGTCGCCGACGCCGGCCCCACCGAAGTCGATCACGGCGGAGAGGCGGCCGTCCCGGACGAGGACGTTGCCGGGGGCGAGGTCGCCGTGGGACCAGAAGACGCCGGGAGGCTCGGGCAACGCGATGGCGCGGTCCCAGATGGCCAGGGCCCGCGAGGTGTCGATGTCGTCGTGCAGCTGGGCGATGGCCTCACGGGTGGCGGAATCGCGGCCGGGGGTGCTGAGCGGCACGCCACGCTGCTGTTCCGGACCGCCGGTGGGGTCGATCTTGCGCAGGGCCTGGACGAACTCGGCCAAGTCGAGGGCCAGAGCCTCGGGGTCGGCAAGCCGGCCCACGACCGGGTTGCTGCCGGGGATCCAGCGCAGGACGGTCCACGGCAGTGGAAAGCCGTCGCCGGGCTCACCCAGCGCGACCGGCACCGGCACCTCGACCGGCAACTGCGGGGCCAGGACCGTGGGCCAGTGCTGTTCGCGGCGCAGGTAGTCGACCGTGCGCGGAATGCGCGGCAGGCGGACCGCCAGCTCGGTGCCGACGCGGTACATGGCGTTGTCGGTGCCGGCGGATTCGACGCGTTCGACGGCAAGATCGGCCCAGCGCGGGAACTGGGCGGCGAGCAGCCGCCGGACCAGGCCGGGGTCGGTGTCGATCTCGTCGGCGTGCATGCGCATGGCCACATACTGGGACAACGGATCCGTAAGTGCCATCACATAATTCGCGTGCCGAGGGACGCTCGGTGCACATTGTGCTGGTGACGGTGCGTGCGGGCTCGGCTCGACAGGTGTTCTCCCTGGCCGTTCCGGCCCTTGGTGTGCTCGCGGCCGAGCCGCTGTACGTGCTCGTCGACACGGCGGTGGTCGGCCACCTCGGCGCGCTGCCACTGGCCGGCCTGGCCCTGGGCGGCCTGTTGTTCTCCCAGGTCTCCAGCGCGCTGACCTTCCTCTCCTACGGCACCACATCGCGAACCGCCCGTCTGCACGGCGCGGGCCGCCGGGGCGACGCCGTCGAGGAGGGCGTGCAGGCCACCTGGCTGGCTGTCGGCGTCGGCCTGGCGGTGTTGATCCTGGGCCAGCTGCTGGCCACGCCAGTGGCGGATCTGTTGGCGGGCAAGGGACCCATCGCCGACGCCGGCGTGAGCTGGCTGCGCATCGCCCTGTTCGGCGCGCCGATGGTGCTGATCACCATGGCCGGCAACGGCTGGATGCGCGGCGTCCAGGACACCAGGCGCCCGCTGGTGTACGTGCTGCTGGGCAACGGGCTTTCGGTGGTGCTGAACCCGATCCTGGTCTACGCCCTCGGCTGGGGCCTGGAGGGTTCGGCCGTGGCCAATGTGTTCGCGCAAACGGTGGCGGCCACGCTGTTCGTGACGGCGCTGGTGAAGGAGAAGGTGCCGCTGAAGCCGGTGCCGCACTTGATCAAGGCGCAGCTGGGCCTCGGCCGCGACCTGGTGATCCGCACGCTGGCGTTCCAGCTGTCCTTCATCTCCGCGCTGTCGGTGGCCTCGCGCACCTCCGCCGACGCGGTCGGGGCGCACCAGATCGTGTTGCAGTTGTGGAACTTCCTGGCCCTGGTGCTGGATTCGCTGGCCATCGCCGCGCAGTCGCTGGTCGGGGCGGCGCTGGGCGCGGGCCGTGACGACGAGGCGAAGTCCCTGGCCTGGCAGGTGACCCGCTACGGCCTGGTGTTCGGGGCGGCGCTGTCGGTGGTGTTCGGCGCGCTGTACGACGTCCTTCCGCGGCTGTTCACCTCCGCGCCCGGCGTGCTGGCCGAGATCCCGCACGCCTGGTGGCTTTTCGTGCTGCTGCAACCGATCGCCGGCGTGGTGTTCGCCCTGGACGGCGTGCTGCTCGGTGCCGGCGACGCGGCCTTCCTGCGCACGGCGACGGTGGCCACGGCGCTGGTCGGCTTCGTGCCGCTGGTGTGGCTGTCGCTGGCGTTCCACTGGGGGCTGCTCGGCATTTGGGCCGGTTTGTCGGCCTTCATGGTGCTGCGGCTGATCGCCGTTGTGCTGCGGACGAAATCGGGGCGGTGGGCCGTCACCGGCGTGTGACGGAGTGCACGTCTGAAGCGGTTAACAGTGGGTACGCGCGCGCGGATTAAAGGTGTGGACCTCCTACCTCTGCATCCCCCGGAAGGACAGCCGTGCCGGCCTCGCGCGCCACCCGTCAAGCCTGGGTGGTCTGGATCACCGCCGTCGTCGTCTACCTCTTCGCCGTCTTCCACCGATCCTCGCTCGGCGTGGCCGGCCTGGCCGCCGCCGACCGGTTCGGCGTCGGCCCCGCCGCGCTCAGCACGTTCACCGTGCTGCAGGTGTTCGTGTACGCCGCCATGCAGGTGCCCACCGGCCTGCTGGTGGACCGCTTCGGCCCGCGCAAGCTGCTCGCCGCCGCGGCCGTGTTCATGGGCCTGGGCCAGGTGCTGTTCGCGGTCGCCGACAGCTACCCGCTGGGCCTGGTCGCCCGGGCCGTGCTCGGCCTCGGCGACGCCATGACCTGGATCAGCGTGCTGCGCCTGATCGGCGGGCACTTCCCGGCCCGCCAGTACGCCGTGGTCATGTCGCTGTCGGCCATGATCGGCTCGGCCGGCAACCTCGCCGCCACGGTGCCGCTCACCCTCGCGCTGCACAACGCCGGCTGGACACTGACCTTCCTGGTCGCCGGCGCCGCCACCGCGGCGTACGCCATGATCGCCGCGACCCGCCTGCGCGACCTGCCCCGCGGCGTGCCCGCGCCGGTGGTCGAGCGGGTCACGCCGCGCGAGGTCGTGCGCAGCATCGCCAGCTCCTGGCGGACCCCCGGCACCCGCCTCGGGTTCTGGGTGCACTTCAGCACCATGGTCGCGCCGACCACGCTCGGCCTGCTGTGGGGTGTGCCGTACCTGGTGCAGGCCCAGGGGCTGTCCGTGGAGACCGCCGGCTCCGTGCTGAGCCTGCTGGTGATCGGCGGCCTGATCTTCAGCCCGATGGTCGGCACGCTGATCAGCCGCAACCCCGAGCTGCGGGTCCCGCTGGCCGCCGCCTACCTGGTCACCTCGGGCGTGCTGTGGACGCTGCTGCTGGCCCTGCCGGGCCGGATCCCGTTGTGGCTGCTGGTGATCGCCTTCGTGCTGTTCGCCCTCGGCGGCCCCGCGTCGTCGGTCGGCTTCGCGCTGGCCAAGGACTACAACCCGAACCGGATCGTCAGCACCGCGACCGGCGTGGTCAACGTCGGCGGCTTCGTCGCCACCACCATCGCCGCGCTGGCCGTGGGCGTGCTGCTCGGTCTGGCCGACAGTCTCGGCGAGCAGAACGCCTTCCGGGTCGCTTTCCTGGCGATCCTGGCGGTGCAGGCGCTGGGCACCTGGCGGGTGGCGATCTGGTGGCGGCGGGCCCGCGCCATCGTGCTGCACGCCGCCGCCCGCGGTGAGGAAGTGCCGGTGCGGTTGCGCCGCCGGCGGTGGGACGACGTCATCGAGCCCGTCGCGGCGTGACACAATATTTCGCTGTGTCACAACCGCTTCGCCATCGCCGCCCGCAGAACCGCCAGCGCACCCCCGGCACCACGGCCAACGCCGGCCTGGTCGTCGTGGACAAGCCCGCCGGGCTGACCTCGCACGACGTCGTCGCCCGGGCCCGCCGCATCCTGGGCACCCGCAAGGTCGGCCACGCCGGCACGCTGGACCCGATGGCGACCGGCGTGCTGGTGCTGGGCGTCGAGCGGGCCACCAAGCTGCTGGGGCACCTGGCCATGGACACCAAGGCCTACCTGGCCACCATCCGGCTCGGCGCGGCCACCACCACCGACGATGCCCAGGGCGAGATCACCTTCGAGGCCGACGGGTCGGCGGTGGACGAGGGCGAGGTGCGGGCCGGCATCGCCGAGCTCACCGGCGACATCCAGCAGGTGCCCAGCTCGGTCAGCGCCGTCAAGGTGGACGGCAAGCGGGCCTACGCCCGGGTGCGGGCCGGCGAGGAGGTCGAGCTCGCCGCCCGGCCGGTCACCGTCAGCCGGTTCGACCT
The DNA here is from genome assembly GCF_018263855.1 of Kutzneria sp. CA-103260. Taxonomy (GTDB): domain Bacteria; phylum Actinomycetota; class Actinomycetes; order Mycobacteriales; family Pseudonocardiaceae; genus Kutzneria. The sequence goes on from NZ_CP073318.1 coordinate 10,448,085, forward strand.
TTTGCTGGTCCGTCGCGACGAGACCGCGACCGAGCTGGACGTCATGGTCGAGTGCTCCTCCGGCACCTACGTCCGGGCCCTGGCCCGGGACCTGGGCCGGCGGCTGGGCGTCGGCGGCCACCTGGTGGCGCTGCGCCGCACCCGGGTCGGCCCGTTCGACCTGCGCACCGCCCGGACCCTGGAGCAGCTGGAGGAGGAGCCCGCGCTGTCCCTGGACCTCGCCGACGCCGTGAACACCGCCTTCCCGCGACACGACATCGACCTGCCCTCGGCGGCGGCCCTGTCCCACGGCCGCAAGCTGCCGGCTGCCGGCATCGACGGCCCGTACGGGGTCTTCGGCCCTGACGGCCGGGCGCTGGCGTTGGCCGTGGACACCGAAGGTGTGGCAAAGCCCTTGGTGGTTCTCGCAGTGGATTGAGTCTCGGACCTGGAGAGCGCGCAGCCGCGCCGGTGCCTGGAGTGGTTGGCGGATTTCGTCCGCCGCCACCCGACGCGCCCCACTACGGGGGCCGACGCGGCGGGCGAAATCCGGCAAGCGAAGGCACCGGATCAGAGCGGCTGCGCCGCGCCGCCGAAGGCGGCGCTAATCTCACACAGTGCAACGGTGGCGTGGACTCGATCATCTTCCGAGCGGCTGGGGTCGCTGTGTGCTGACCATCGGCGTGTTCGACGGCGTGCACCGCGGCCACCGGGAACTCATCAACCGGGCGGTGGAGCTGGCCGCGAAGCGGGAGCTGCCGAGCGTGCTGATGACGTTCGACCCACACCCGTCCGAGGTGGTCCGCCCGGGCAGCCACCCGGCCCAGCTGACCACCCTGCAGCGCCGGGCCGAGCTGGTCGAGGAGCTCGGCGTGGACGTGTTCTGCGTGCTGCCGTTCACCCCGGAGCTGTCCCGGATGCCGGCCGACGCCTTCGTGCACGAGCTGCTGGTGGAGCAGCTGCACGTGGCGGCGGTGGTGGTGGGGGAGAACTTCACCTTCGGCAAGGGCGCACAGGGCGACGTCGACCTGCTGCGGGCGCTGGGCAGCCGCTTCGGCTTCACGGCCGAGGGGGAGAGCCTGGTCACCGAGGACCACCTGATCTACTCCTCGACCTACATCCGGGCCTGCATCGACGCCGGCGACGTGGTGGCGGCCGAGCACGCGCTGGGCCGTCCGCACCGGCTGGAGGGCATCGTCGTGCGCGGCGACGGCCGGGGCCGCGACCTCGGCTTCCCGACGGCCAACCTGTCCACCCCGAAGTTCGCCGCGGTGCCGGCCGACGGCGTCTACGCGTGCCGCTTCATCCAGGGCGGCAAGGTGCGCGAGGCGGCGGTGTCGGTGGGCACCAACCCGACCTTCTCCGGCCGGGAGCGCCGGGTGGAGGCGTTCGTGATGGACGTCAACGAGGACTTCTACGGCCAGCGGGTGGCGCTGGACTTCGTGGCCCGGCTGCGCGGCCAGCTGAAGTTCAGCTCCAGCGACGATCTTGTCGTGCAGATGCGGGCCGACGTGGAACAGGCCCGCCGGCTGCTGGCCTGAAACGGCCCGTCCCACCCCGCGCCATCAGCTACGATCGGCCCGCGTGCGAATGCAAACCGGACATTGTCGGCGGGCAAGGGGGACCCTTGGAGGACCACAAGATCGTCCAGCGCAACCTGGCGCTGCAACGTGAGTGGTACGGCGAGCCGCTCGGCGACCGGGTGCGCCGCCTCGTGGTGGCGTTCGACATCTCCCAGGCCTACCTGGCCGACGTGCTGGGCATCAGCGCGCCGATGCTGAGCCAGGTGATGAGCGGCCGCCGGGCCAAGATCGGCAACCCGGCCGTGCTGGCCCGGCTGATCATGCTCGAGCGCAAGATCCTCACCCCCGGCGTGGCCGCCGGCGACCGCCCGGCCATCCAGCAGGCGCTCGACGACGTGCGGGAGTCCCGCCCCACCGTGGACCGCGACGCCCTGCCCGTGCACGACGGCCGCGCCGACGTCGCCGCCGTGCAGGCCCTGCGCCGGGTGGCCCGCCCGGAGGAGCTGACCCGCGCCGCCGACACGGTCCGTGACGCCCACCCCTGGCTCGCCGAGCTCCTGCGCCGCGCGGCATTCCCCCAGGTTTGAGGCTCTTCACCGCGCTCGTCCCCGACGCCGCCGCGACCGAGCATCTCGCCGCCGCACTGGCCACAGTCGACGGTCCCACCTGGACTCCCCAGCACCTGTGGCACATCACACTCTGCTTCCACGGGGACGGCGACGACCCGGTGGCCCGCGCCGCCTGGCTGCGGGAGCGAGCCGCCGGCCTGAGCCCGATCCGGCTGCGGCTGGCCTCCGCCGGCACCTTCGGCGACGTGCTGTGGATCGGCGTGGAGGCCGACGAGGCGCTGACCGCGGCGGCCGCCGCGGTCCGGGGCCACGCGCCCGGCCACGTCGAGCGGCACGACTTCATCCCGCACCTGACCGTGGCCTGGGGGCGAGACAAATCGATCGACGCTGTCCCACTTCTGGGTTACAAAGGTCCTTGGTGGACGTCGAGCGAGCTGGTGCTCATGGGAAGCGAGCGGACCCCGAACGGGTACCGCTATCCGGCCCTCGACGCGGTGCTGCTGCGCGGCCCCCCGTGAACACCTGCTAACCTCGGTGTTTGGGTCCGGCTGCGGTCCGTGGCGGCCGGTACCGACAACCCCTCTCCAGGGGGCCTCACGGGACGACCGCGACAGGAAAGAGCGAACACCAGTGGCACTGTCCACCGAGCAGAAGAAGACCATTCTCGCCGAGTACGGCTTGAAGGATGGGGACACCGGATCTCCCGAGGCCCAGATCGCGCTGCTGAGCAAGCGCATCAGCGACCTCACCGAGCACCTGCGTTTCCACAAGCACGACCACCACTCCCGTCGTGGCCTGCTGCTGATGGTCGGCCGCCGCCGCCGGCTGCTGAACTACCTGACCAAGACCGACATCGAGCGTTACCGGTCGCTGATCCAGCGGCTCGGCCTGCGTCGATGAGCAGCGAGGGGGAGCGGCCACCGGTCGCTCCCCCTCTCCGCAAGTAACCAAGACAAGAGAACAACGGGACAGGCGCCAGCGGCGCACGGCGAGTACGGGTACGCCGGTCCTCGGTAGTGGTCCCCGGGAGCATCCCGCGGACTTCGATCGAAGACCGGCCTCGTCGCCAGGGACCGCGGGTGTCTCCCGGTTGACGAGGAGAACCAACTACATGACCGATTTCGAGGTCCACGAGACCACCGCCGTGATCGACAACGGCGTGTTCGGCAAGCGCACGGTGCGCTTCGAGACAGGTCGGCTGGCCCGCCAGGCCGCCGGCAGCGCCGTCGCCTACCTGGACGACGAGACCATGCTGCTGAGCGCCACCACGGCGTCCAAGCACCCGAAGGACCAGTTCGACTTCTTCCCGCTGACGGTGGACGTCGAGGAGCGGATGTACGCCGTCGGCCGCATCCCCGGCGCCTTCTTCCGCCGCGAGGGCCGTCCCTCCACCGACGCCATCCTCACCTGCCGGCTGATCGACCGCCCGCTGCGCCCGTCCTTCGTGGACGGCCTGCGCAACGAGATCCAGGTCGTCATCACCGTGCAGAGCCTGAACCCGGCCGACCTGTACGACGTGGTCGCGATCAACGCCGCGTCCGCCTCCACCCAGCTGGCCGGCCTGCCGTTCTCCGGCCCGATCGGCGGCGTGCGCGTCGCCCTGATCGACGGCCAGTGGGTCGCCTTCCCGACCTACGAGCTGCTGGAGCGGGCCACCTTCGACATGGTGGTCGCCGGCCGCATCGTCGGTGACGACGTCGCCATCATGATGGTCGAGGCCGAGGCCACCGAGCACGTGATCGACCTGGTCGGCGCGGGCGCCCAGGCGCCCAACGAGCAGGTCGTCGCCTCCGGCCTGGAGGCCGCGAAGCCGTTCATCCGCGCGCTGTGCGTGGCCCAGCAGGAACTGGCCGAGAAGGCCGCCAAGCCGACCGCCGAGTTCCCGCAGTACCTGCCCTACCAGGCCGACGCCTTCGAGGCCGTGGCCGCCGCGGTGACCGACGAGCTGGCCCAGGCGCTGACCATCGCCGGCAAGCAGGAGCGCGAGTCCCGGTTGGACGAGGTCAAGGCCTCGGCGCTGGAGAAGCTGGCCGAGCAGTTCGAGGGCCGCGAGAAGGAGATCGGCGCCGCGTTCCGGTCGCTGACCAAGAAGCTGGTCCGCCAGCGCGTGCTGCGGGACAAGATCCGCATCGACGGCCGTGGCCTGACCGACATCCGGCAGCTGTCGGCCGAGGTCGCGCTGATCCCGCGGGCTCACGGCTCGGCGCTGTTCGAGCGGGGCGAGACCCAGATCCTGGGTGTCACCACGCTGAACATGCTGCGCATGGAGCAGCAGATCGACTCGCTGTCCCCGGAGACGCACAAGCGCTACCTGCACCACTACAACTTCCCGCCCTTCTCCACCGGTGAGACCGGCCGGGTTGGCTCGCCCAAGCGGCGCGAGATCGGCCACGGCGCGCTGGCCGAGCGGGCGCTGGTGCCGGTGCTGCCCAAGCGGGACGAGTTCCCGTACGCGATCCGCCAGGTCTCCGAGGCGCTGGGCTCCAACGGCTCCACCTCGATGGGCTCGGTCTGCGCCTCCACCATGTCGCTGCTCAACGCCGGTGTGCCGCTGAAGGCCCCGGTCGCCGGCATCGCCATGGGCCTGGTGTCCGACGAGGTCGACGGCGAGACCCGCTACGTCGCGCTGACCGACATCCTGGGCGCCGAGGACGCGTTCGGCGACATGGACTTCAAGGTCGCCGGCACCAAGGACTTCGTGACCGCGCTGCAGCTGGACACCAAGCTGGACGGCATCCCGTCCGAGGTGCTGGCCATGGCGCTGGGCCAGGCCCGCGACGCCCGGCTGACCATTCTCGAGGTCATCGAGGAGGCCATCGACCGGCCGGACGAGATGTCCCCGTTCGCGCCGCGGGTCACCGCGATCAACATCCCGGTCGACAAGATCGGCGAGGTCATCGGCCCCAAGGGCAAGATGATCAACTCGATCACCGAGCAGACCGGCGCCGACATCTCCATCGAGGACGACGGCACGATCTATGTCGGCGCGGCCGACGGCCCGTCCGCCGAGGCGGCCATCGGCCTGATCAACGCGATCGCCAACCCGCAGCTGCCCAAGGTGGGCGAGCGCTTCCTGGGCACGGTCGTCAAGACCGCCGCCTTCGGCGCGTTCGTCTCGCTGCTGCCCGGCCGTGACGGCCTGGTGCACATCTCCAAGCTGGGCAACGGCAAGCGCATCGCCAAGGTCGAGGACGTCGTCAAGGTCGGCGACAAGCTCCGCGTGGAGATCGCCGACATCGACAACCGCGGCAAGATCAGCCTGGTGCTGGTCAAGGAGGAGGACGAGGCGGCCGCCGCGTCCACCGACGCCGCCCCCGCCACCGAGCAGTCGGAGCCGGCCGCCCAGTGAGCGCACGCACCACGAGGACGGCCGCGGGGGTTTCCCGCGGCCGTCCTGGCTATCTGCAACGTCCGGGCAGCACGCTGACCCTGGAGCGCACCGCCGGCGGCGGCGCGGTCCGGCGCAGTGTGCTGCCGGGTGGCCTGCGCGTGGTCACCGAGCAGATCCCCGGCGTGCGCTCGGCGTCGGTGGGCATCTGGGTCAACGTCGGGTCCCGGGACGAGCTGCCGCCGGTCGCCGGCGCCGCGCACTACCTGGAGCACCTGCTGTTCAAGGGCACCGATCGGCGCACCTCGGCCGGCATCTCCGAGGAGATCGACGCGGTCGGCGGCGAGCTGAACGCGTTCACCTCCAAGGAGCACACCTGCTTCTACGCGCACGTGCTGGACGAGGACCTGCCGCTGGCCCTGGACCTGGTCAGCGACGTGGTGTTCCACGCGGTCTGCGCCGAGCGGGACATGGAGACCGAGCGCAGCGTCGTGCTGGAAGAGATCGCCATGCGCGACGACGACCCCGAGGACCTGCTGCACGAGGCGTTCTGCGAGGCCCTGATGGGCGTTCACCCGCTGGGCCGGCCGGTGCTGGGCACCGAGCAGTCCATCGGGGCGATGAGCCGGGACGCGCTGTTCAACTTCTACAAGAAGCGCTACACGCTGCCGCGCATGGTGCTGGCCGTGGCCGGCAACGTGGAGCACGCGCAGGTGCTGCGGCTGACCCGCAAGCTGCTGGGCGACCGGCTCAAGGGCGAGGTCGCGCCGGCTGTGCCGCGCGCCGGCCGGGCCCGCATTCCGGTGCGCCGTGAGCTGGTGCTGTGCCCCGACGACACCGAGCAGGCCCACCTGATGCTGGGCATGCGCGGCCTGGACCGGCACGACGACCGCCGGTTCGTGCTGGGCGTGCTCAACGCGGCGCTGGGCGGCGGCATGAGCTCGCGGCTGTTCCAGGAGGTCCGCGAGCGCCGGGGCTTGGCCTACCAGGTGTATTCGTCCACGGCCGCGTACGCCGACACCGGCAACCTCTGCGTGTACGCCGGCTGCACCCCGGACAAGCTGGGCGAGGTCGCCGGCGTGGTCCGCGGTGTGCTCGACGACGTGGCCTCGGGCGGCCTGAGCGCGGCCGAGGTGGCCCGCGGCAAGGGCCAGCTGCGCGGTGGTCTGGTGCTGGGCCTGGAGGACACCAGCTCCCGGATGTCCCGCATCGGCAAGGGCGAGCTGAACTACGGCGACCACCTGACCGTGGAGCAGACCCTGGCCAAGATCGACGAGGTCACCGAGGAACAGGTCGCGGTGCTGGCCAAGGAGCTGCTGCGACGCCCCGTCTCGGGGTCCGTGGTCGGACCCTACGATCACCGTGACGACCTGCCCTCCGAGGTGCATGAGGTGATCAAGTGACTCTTCGCGTTGGCGTGCTCGGGGCCAAGGGCAAGATGGGCGCCGAGGTCTGCAACGCCGTCGAGCGGGCGGCCGACACCGAGCTGGTGGCCGCCCTCGACCAGGGGGACAAGCTGGAGGGGCTGACCGACGCGGGTGCCGAGGTGGTCGTCGACTTCACCCACCCCGACGTGGTGATGGGCAACCTCGAGTTCGCGGTGCACGCGGGCATCCACTGCGTGGTCGGCACCACCGGCTTCACCGAGGAGCGGCTGGCGACGCTGCGCCGCTGGCTGGACGTCTCGCCCGGCCTCGGCGTGCTGATCGCCCCGAACTTCGCCATCGGCGCGGTGCTGACCATGAAGTTCTCCCAGCTGGCGGCCAAGTACTACGAGTCCGTCGAGGTCATCGAGCTGCACCACCCGCGCAAGGCGGACGCCCCCTCGGGCACCGCCGCGCGCACCGCGCAGCTGATCGCCGAAGCCCGGGCCGAGGCCGGTCTGCCGGCCAGCCCGGACGCCACCAGCCAGGAGATCGACGGGGCCCGCGGCGCGCTGGTGGACGACGTGCGGGTGCACTCGATCCGGCTGTCCGGCCTGATCGCGCACCAGGAGGTGCTGTTCGGCAGCGAGGGCGAGACGCTGACCATCCGGCACGACTCGATGGACCGCCTGTCGTTCATGCCGGGTGTGCTGCTGGCCGTGCGCACCGTGCCCACGTTGCCGGGGCTGACCGTCGGCCTGGACTCGCTGCTCGGGCTATGAGGGCACGGTTATGAGGGCTCTGTGGACGGCGATCGCCCTGACGGCCGCGCTGGTCGTCTACTTCGTGCTGCTCGCCGACCGGGCCGTGCTGCTGATCCAGGCCGGCGGCGTCGTCGGTGTCGGCCTGGGCGTCGCCGTCCTGGCCCTGCCGCTGATCGGCGTCTGGTACGTCGTCGTGCAGTGGCAGAACGGGATCAAGATCAACCGGCTGGCCAAGCGGCTGGAGGCGGAGGGCGGCCTGCCCGACACCTCCGGGCTGCCGCGCCGGCCGTCCGGCCGGGTCGACCGGGACGCCGCCGATGAGTGGTTCGCTCGGCAACGAGTCGAGGTGGAACAGTCCCCCGAGGACTGGCGGGCGTGGTTCCGGCTGGCCCACGCGTACGACGTGGCCGGTGACCGGGGCCGGGCGCGGGAGGCCATGCGCAAGGCGATCGAGCTAGGTGGCTGAGGGCGGAATCTCCGGTAAGGTCTACCGGGGGCAGAGAGTCGTGGGGCAGCTGTGGGATTACGGAGTTGGGTACCGGCCGAGGTCGACGTCACCAAGCCGAGTGCCGCACGCGTGTACGACGCTTTTCTCGGCGGAGGGCACAACTTCGCCGCTGACCGGGAGTTCGCCCGGCGCGCCGAGCAGGTGCTGCCGGGGGTCACGGTCTCCAGCCGGGCCAACCGCAAGTTCCTGCGCCGGGTCGTGACCTTCGCGGCCGAGCAGGGCATCCGCCAGTTCCTGGACATCGGCTCGGGCATTCCGACCGCGGGCAACGTGCACGAGATCGCCCTGCAGGTCAGTCCGGACAGCCGCACCGTCTACGTGGACAACGAGGCCGTCGCCGTCGCCCACAGCGAGCTGATGCTGGCCGACGTGCCCCAGGCCATGGTGATCGACGCCGACCTCCGCTCGCCCGGTGAGGTCCTCAGCCACGCGACCGTCCGCGACATGATCGACTTTGACCAGCCCGTGTTGCTGCTGATGCTGGCCGTCCTGCATTTCGTGCCCGAACCCGCCGACCTCGGGCCGCTCATCGAGCGCTACCGCGCCAAGCTCGCCCCCGGCAGCATGCTGGCCATCAGCCACGCCACCGGCGACCACCGGCCCAAGGAGCAGGAGGAGGGGTTGGTGAACCTCTACTCGAAGAGCACCAACACCGCCTTCAACCGCTCCCGCGCCCAGATCTCCGCCCTGTTCGGCGACTTCGAGATGGTCGAGCCGGGCGCGGTCTACGTCCCCGAGTGGCGCCCCGACGAGGGCGAGGTCGAGGACCACCCCGAGCGCTTCCTCTTCTACGGCGGCGTCGGCCTCAAAACTTCCTAGCCCCCGCGAGTCCCGCTCTCGGGCAATCATGTGTCGAGTTCGGAACTCGACATTCAGTTGCCTGAGGGCGGGACTCGCGGGGGTCTGATCAGCGCCAGACCTTCAGCAGCTTCGCCGAGTGCGGGGCCAGGGTGGTGCTGAACGAGTCGGTGTACTTGCCGAGTTGCTGGTTCGACCACACGTCGCGCACGGTCGCCTTGCCATGGAAGCCGAAGTCGGACCAGTTGGCGGTCACGGCGGCGGGCGAGGTGTCCAGGTTGAACAGAGCGACGGTGTAGGAGCCGTCGGCGTTGCGCATCCACCAGGTCTGCTGCGGGGTGTGCGCGACGACGGGCTTGGCCACGCGGCCGGCCTGGTCGATGGCGATGACCTCGTCGTTGGTGAGCAGTGAAAGGCCGTAGGAGTCCAGCTTGGTCAGGTCGTCGCCGGTGTAGAGCGGGGCGGCCTCGATGGCCCAGAAGGTCATGTAGAGCTGCCGCTCGTCGTTGGTGAGGCCGTCCATCGAGCCGACGCCGACGTCGAGCGAGTCGAGGTTGTTCCAGCCGCCGCGGCCGGCGTCGTCGACCCACGGCACAACGTCGTCGAAGCGCTTGACCAGGGAGTTCTGCCAGGTGACCAGGGTGTCGCAGTAGCACTCGACGTCGGTGTCGACCCGCCAGCCGTTGGTGTAGCGCTGCCAGGTGTCGATGTTGTCGTGGTTGAGCGACCAGGACACCAGGAACTGGATGTTGCGACCGGTGCGGACCAGGGCCTTGGACCACGCGGCCACGTCGGCGGTGTTGTCGTAGTTGGGGCCGGACTTGTCCGAGCCGGGGCCGACGCCGTCCAGCTTGAGGAAGTCCACGCCCCACTTGGCGAACATCTGCGCGATGGAGTCGATCCACTTGCCGGCGCAGGGGTTATCGAAGTTCAGCTTGTACGAGCTGTCCCAGCCGTTGGTGGTGCGCAGGTCCGAGTAGACCACGTCACGGGTGTGGCAGCCGGGCGCGCCGTAGATCGGCGAGTTGCCGCCGTTGTAGGCCTCCTTCTCCATGCCCACCGGCATGTAGATGCCGACCTTGAGGCCCATGGAGTGGATCTTGCGGGCGGTGGCGGCCATGCCGTCGGGGAAGCGGGCGGTGTCGGTCAGCGGCCGGGCGTACTGGTCGTACTCGGGCGTCCAGTCCCACTTGCGCCACCAGCCGGCGTCGATGTTGACGTACTCATAGCCGTGCGACTTGAGCTTGGTCGCCATCACCTGGGCCTGCTGGAGCACGTGCTGCTCGGTCAGCCAGCTGTAGTCGCCCTGGGTGTTCACGCCCGGGTACTTCGTCGACTGGAGGCTCCAGCTGCTCCACCCCAGGTACGGTGTGTTCGCCACCGGTTTGCCGGGCGTTCTCGCTGCTTGGGCGGGTGCGAACCCCGCGAGCACGGTGCACAGGGCGGCGAGCAGAACGATCAAGCGAGAACGGCGCATGGGCAGTGCACTCCGCATCGATTGGGGGCTTCAACTCACGGCGGCGACGGGTTGGTGGCAGCAAACTCCGGCGCCGGCCGGGTGTCAAGATCGTTAATTTCTGAAGGAAATAATGTTTGCTATGGTCAACGTCGTGCCGGCTGCGGTTCAGGTGTTCGCCGTGGTGCTGCGGCACGGCCCGATCTCACGGGTCGAGGTCACCGCGCGCACCGGCCTGTCGCCGGCGGCGGTGACCAAGGCGGTGCGCCCGCTGGTGGACGCCGGCTACCTCACCGAGCGCCCCGACGAGCGCCTGCCCGCCCGGCTCGGCCGGCCGGCGATGCCCGTGCAGGTGGTCGCTGACCGGGCGTTTTTCCTCGGTGTGAAGCTCACCGCCGACGAGGTCATCGCGGTGCGCACCGACCTGTGCGGCGGCACCAGGGACGTCGTGCACCGGCCGCTGGCCTCGACGTCCGTCGCCGACGTGGTCGGGGTGATCGCCGAGGTCGCCTGCCACCTGGCCGCCGGGTACGAGGTGGCCTGCCTCGGCGTCTCACTGGCCGGCGACGTGCTGCGGGACACCGGCATGGTCCGCTTCTCGCCGTTCCTGAACTGGCGCGACGTGCCGCTGGCCGATCTGGTCTCGGCGGCCACCGGGCTGCCGACGCTGATCGAGAACGACGTCCGGGCGCTGACCGTGGCCGAGCACTGGTTCGGCGCCGGCATCGGCGTGTCCTCGTTCGCGCTGGTCACCGCGGGCACCGGCATCGGCTGCGGGCTGGTGGTCAACGACGTGCTGCTGCCGGCCGGCGAGCTCGGCCATGTGGCCATCGACGTGGACGGACCCGAGTGCTACTGCGGCGGCCGGGGCTGCGTGGAGGCGCTGGCCGCCGACCGGGTGGTGCTGGCCGGCTGTGCCGCGGTGGTCGGGCGCCACCTGACCATGCCGGAGGCGATCGAACTGGGCCGGGCCGGCGACCCGGCCGTGCACGCCGTGTTCGAACGGGCCGGCCGGGCCCTCGGGCTGGCGCTGGCCGCGGTGGCCAACCTGGTCGGGCCGGAGCGGATCGTGCTCACCGGCGAGGCCGTCGGCGGCTACGACCTGTACGCCGAGCAGATCCGGCAGGCGCTGGCAGCGCAGGCCTTCGGCGCGGCGGCGGCGTGCGAGCTGGTGGTGCGGCCGCTGCCGTTCGACGAGTGGGCCCGGGGCGCCGCCGTCGTCGGCATCCAGGACCTGATCACACGAAGTGGGGCAGCACGTGGGTCAGCAGGTTCGGTGACGCTGCCAGTGCGGTGAACCGGATGAACCGGCCGGCCAGCGTGACCGCCACGAAGGCGATCACCGACATCCGGGCCACACCGGCGAGGACCGTGGTCGCCATGAACGGGGGCATGCCGACCACGGAGCTCACGCCGGTGGTGGCGATCATCAGCTTCGGATGACGCTCACACCGGGCCTGCAGGGCGGTGAACCAGGTGCTGATCCGCGCCCAGGCGGTGGTCCACCACGTCTGCCGGCTCGACTTCTGCTTGGGCTGCAACCAGGTCGGCAGCTTGATGTGGCCGCGGGCGGCGAAGAAGTAGAGCAGTTTGCCGACCACCTGGCCGACCGCCACCACCGCGCCGAGGATCCAGCAGGCGATCGGCGGGTGGTGCCCGTCGGCGACCATCGCGATCAGGAACAGCTCCACGCTGACCAGGGGGCACAGCGCCGAGCCGACCGCCACCCCGAGGGAGATCGCCAGCCACATCAGCATGGCGGCTTCCCTCCCCCGGTCGGATGATCTCTGACCAGAACGAGGCTACCGGAGCGGCGGTGGCGGCGGAGTCGTGCTACGGGCCCATCTCCGGTGGGCTTAAGTCCACCCTGGGTACTACTTTCGGATAGCGCCGATGTAGTTGTAGAGCGCCTGGTCCAGGTTCGCCTCATAACCGCCGGTCATGCCCAGCAGCGCGCGGTTGCCCTTGCCGTCCGGCGGGGTGGCGAACATGTTGGCCGCCGTGGTCACGCCGTTGTAGTCCAGCATCGACCAGGCCCACCACTTGGGCACGTCCGCGCCGCGCAGCGAGCTCTTGAACGGCGTCACCTGCCGGACCGGCGCGATCGTGCTCTCGTCGCCCCAGAAGTTCTGGGTCTGCGGCTGGGCCCGCCAGACCACCACGCCGTGCTGCATGATCTCGGAGACCTCGAAGGGCTGGTTGTACTGGTAGCTGGACATCGAGCTCATCGCCGCCGCGGCCCGCAGCGGTGTCGTGGCCAGCGCCCTGGTGCCGGGGATGTAGTCGATGCCGGCGTCCTGGTAGTGGTTGGCCGGCACCACCTTGCCCAGCACGCCCTCCACGTCGTCGCCAAGCGGGCCGGCAGCCGAGAACGCGTCGTTGAAGCCCTGCTTGAGGTAGTCGGGGCCGCCGTAGAAACCGAGCACCGCTCCCGTTTTGTCGTCCACTGAGGCCATGCCGATGTGCACGTTGCGGTCGGCGGGCTTGTTCGGGTCCAAAGTGGACATCCGGTCGTCGACGGCCTTCTTGGCCGCCTGCATGTAGTCCTGGCGGAACGTGGTCACCACGGTGTAGCCGCCCTGGGCCACCGTGTTGGAGTCCGGCACGGTGGGGTCCTGCGCGTGCATGCGGTCCAGGTTCTGCATGGCCGCGTCGACCATGTAGCCGTTCATACCGCCCATGTCGTCTGGCTCGTACTTGACCGGCGTCGGGAAGGTCAGCGTCGCCCGCTGCTGGGCCGACAGCTCGTGTTCGCCGACCATGCCGTCCAGCACGTAGTTCCACCGCTCCTGCAAGGCTTTCGCCGCCTTCGGGTCCTTGTCGGCGGTCGCGTAGTAGTACGGCGACTGGATGACCGCGGCGATGTAGGCGGCCTTGGCCGGATCGGTCAGCTGCGAGACGCTCTGGCCGAAGTAGGCCAGCGAGGCGGACTCGATGCCGTAGGCGCCGCGGGCGAAGTAGATGGTGTTCAGGTAGTCGGTGAGGATGGAGTCCTTGGACTTCTCCTGGTCCAGCTTGATCGCCACCATCACCTCGCTGAGCTTGCGCGACAGCGTCTGCTGCTGGGTGAGGTAGTAGTTCTTGACGAACTGCTGGGTGATCGTCGAGCCGCCCTGCAGGTTGCCGTCGCCGCTGCTGGTCAGGTCGTTCTTCAGGGCCCGCAGCAGTCCCAGCGGGGAGACGCCCGGGTCGCTGTAGAAGGTGCGGTCCTCGGCCGCCAGCACGGCCTGGCGCACCACCAGGGGAATCTGGTCGAAGGTGACCGGCCGGCGGTTGGTGCCGATGTGGCTGATCTGGGTGGACGCGTCGGCGTAGGTGAAGATCGTGGCCTGCTGCACCGCGTCCTCGTTGGGCTTGGGGATCTCGGTCTGGGCCAGCGCCACGAAGAAGCCGGCCACCAGCAGCACCGCGAACGTCGCCGAGGTCCCCAGCACCAGCTTCCACGAGGGCAGCCACCGGCGCACGCCCCGCTTGTGCCGGCGGGGGTAGTCGATGAGGCGCACTCGGATGTCCTTCCCCAAGCCCGATCTGGTCGGGGGGTACGACTCCGCTCACGCCTGAAAGGTTGTTCCTGGCTCAGGAACTGATCAGTTTCAGATCCAGAGAGCCGGTCACCCGGGCCTCCCGCAGCGGCCGGCCGCCGGCGTCCAGCGTCCGCACCACGCCGTCGGTCGGCCAGCCGGCCGAGGCGTAGAACGCCAGCGACGCGCGGTCCGCCTCCGGCACCCAGCTCACGCCCCTGGTCGCGCCCTGGCTCCGCAGCGTCTCCGCCGCCGCCGCGAGCAGCCGCCCGCCATGACCCCGGCGGCCCCAGCGGGGCTCCACCAGCAGCGTCGCCACCAGGCCCGTCGTCGCCGCGTCCGGCGGCAACGTGCCGTCAGCCTCGGCGACCTCGCTGTCCGGGGCCAGGCCGGCCACGCAGAAGCCCACCGTCCACTCGCCTTCGGTCGCCACCAGCACCGCCGCCGTGGCCTGCTCCACCAGCTCGCGGACCGCCGCCACGTTGTCCAGGCCGGCCAGGACCTCCTCGGGCACCAGCTCCGCGTAGGCGGCGCGCCAGGTGTCGCGCTGGATCCGGGCGATCTCCTCGACGTCGGCGGGGACGGCAGGTCGTACAGACGCTTCAGCCACGCGGAGAACCTATCGGTCCGGTTTTGTCAGGGGTGCGTGGCAGCATCAGTTTCGTGCTCAACATGTCTTCTCTGGCGGCCCGGCGGACCGTCCTCGCCGCGCAGGGGTTCGCCCAGCCCCGGCCGTCCGGCGCGGTGACCAGGCGACACCTACAAGCGGTGCTCGCCAGGACCCAGCTGATCCAGCTCGACTCCGTGAACGTCGCGGTGCGCGCGCACTACGTCCCGATGTTCAGCCGCCTCGGCGGCTATCCGGTGAGTCTGCTGGAGGAGGCGGCGTGGTCGCACAGCGCCCGCAAGCCCCGGCTGCTGGTCGAGTACTGGGCGCACGAGGCGAGCCTCGTGCCGGTGGCGGACTGGCCGCTGCTGCGGTGGCGGATGCGTCAGCACAAGGAGCACCCCAGCAAGTACTGGCAGAGCTCGGGCGGGCACCACCTGGCCGAGGAGGTGCTGACGGCGGTGAAGGAGCTCGGCCCGATCACCGCCGGCGCGCTGGAGGAGCAGATGGGGCTGAAGGTCGAGCGCGAGCGGACGCCGGGTGGTTGGTGGCACCGGTCCGACGTGAAGCGGGCCTGCGAGTACCTGTTCGCCACCGGCGAGCTGACCACCGGCACCCGGCGCGGCTTCGAGCGGCACTACGACATCACCGAGCGGGTGCTGCCGCCCGAGGTGCTGGCCGCGCCCGAGGTGTCGGCCGAGGACGCCTCCCGGCAGCTCATCGCCAAGTCCGCCGCCGCGCTCGGCGTCGCCACCGAGCCCGACCTGCGGGACTACTACCGGCTCAAGCCACAGCGGTCGCAGCAGGCCGTCGCCGAGTTGGTGGCGGAAGGCGTGCTGGAGCCCGTCACCGTCGAGGGCTGGCGGCACCAGGCGTATCGGCACGTCGACGTCCGCACCCCTCGGCGGGTAGAAGCCCGGGCCTTGCTCTGCCCGTTCGATCCGCTGATCTGGGAGCGGAGCCGGACCGAGCGGCTGTTCGACTTCTTCTACCGGATCGAGATCTACGTGCCCGAGGCCAAGCGCGTGCACGGCTACTACGTGTTCCCGTTCCTGCTCGGCGAGGACCTCGTGGCCCGGGTCGACCTCAAGGCCGACCGCGCCGCCGGCGTGCTCCGGGTGCCCGGCGCCTTCGCCGAGCCCGGCGTCGACCACGCCCGGGTCGCCCACGAGCTCGCCGCCGAGCTGCGCCTGATGGCCGACTGGCTCGGTCTTGACGGCGTGATCGTCGGAAAGCGGGGTGATCTGGCGTCTCGCCTCGGGGCCCTGGTCTGATCCCCATCGGGTGGATTTCCCGGCCGGCCGTCTTGGCGCGGGCGGGAAAAACTTGCCGGTTCTCTGGGGGTGAAATCCCTGGTGACGGGGAATCCTCCTGTGCGACGATGACGGCGTAGGGGGAGGGGAGACACAGCCTCGGGGCCGCCCATCTTTCATGGACGACCCCGAGGCTGTGGCTATTTCTCCACCCCGGTCTGCTTCTCCGCCCCCGAGCCATCGCCGGGGGCGGAGCCATTTCCGGGAACGGCCCGGCCCGGGCCCGCCCATCCCCTCCGTGGGCGGCCCCGAGCCGAGGGCCGACGCGCGGCGCCCGCCTCCCCCCGACGAGACGCGGACACCGACCCCGAATCAGCCGACCGCGGTGGTGATGACGGCGTTGCCGGAGCCGGTGCGGCCCCGAACAGTGAGCTTGGACTCCTTGCTGGGCGGCGTGTTCGACACGTCCAGCTCGCTGCGGGCCTGACCGGCGTGCGACACGAGGTCGACCATGGCGGCGGTGCCGGACCGCACGGCGACCCGCAGTTCCCCGCTCCCGGTGACGAGTTCGATGGCGCCGCAGGCGGCGTCGGCCACGGTGATGTCACCGGTGCCGGTGCGCACCATGACGTCAGCCTGCACGGCCCCCAGCCACACGTCGCCGGAGCCGGTGAACAGGGCGCTGCGGCCGCCCACGGACGACACCTCGATGTCCCCGGAGCCGGACTTCACCCGCACGCCGCCCATCATCGGGCCGAGCCGGACGGCGGCGGAGCCGCTGTTGACGCTGGCGACGCCGTCGGCGCGGTCGACGCTGACGTCACCGGTGCCGCTGATGACGTTGAGCCGCCCGGCCGACCCGGTGGTGACCAGGGACGCGGACCCGCTCTTGGACTCCACGTGCGAGCCGTTGGGCGCCTCGATGACGATCGCCAGCGGCACCCCGCGCATGGGCAGCGGCTTGGGCGTGCGCACGACCAGCCGGCTGCCGGTCAGGTCGACGCGGGTCTGCCGCACGGCGTCGTCGGGCGAGGTCTCGGTGCCCGTGCCGAACTGCCCGTTGACCCAGTTGAGCAGCCCGGACAGGCCGGGCACCCACTGGTCGGCGGCGTCGTCGTCGTGGCGCACGGCGACCCGCACGCCCGACCGGTCGGACAGCCGCACCTCGATCCGGCCGGCCCCGACGGCGACGTCGATCTCGATCGGACCGGTCGCCTCGAACTCTTCCTCGCGGACGAGCCCGGTGTCGCCGGGCACGTTCTCGGTCATCGTCTCCACCCCTCAGCCCTCGACCCAGCCGCTGACGCGGGAGCCGCCATGGCCGCCGCCACGTCCCTGCCCAGAGCCACCTTGACCCGGGCCGCCCTGGTCGTTCCACCCCGGCCAGCCGCGGTCCCCGCCGCGGCCGCCCCAGTTCTGGTTCCCGTCCCACCACTGGCCGCCGCGGTTGCGGCCCCGCCCGTGCCCGCCGCGGCGCTGGTTGTTCAGCGCCCCCTGCACGGCCTGCGACACGAAGGCGTTCAGCGACTGTCCCTGCGCGGCCGCGGCCTGCTCGGCCTTGGCCTTGAGCTCCTCGATCAGGCGCACGGTGATGCGGCTGATGTCGCCCTGCGGGTCGCCCACGAAGGCGGCGGCCGGCTCCTCCTCGTCGGCACCGGGCTCGTCGGACGGAGCGGTGGCGGTGACCACCACCTGCACGTCCCGGCCGTCCAGCCGCAGGCTGACGACGTGGTCGTCGAGCGACGCGGTGACCTCGGCGGCGAGGTCGGACAGCGCGTTCATGATGGCCAGCCGGACGGCCGGCTCCAGCGCGGCGGACAGCACGGCTGCGGTGCGTCGGGTCTGGTCGTCCCCGGCTGCGGCGGCGGTCGTGAGGTCCTCGCGCAACGTTGCGATGTACGGCGTGAGATCCATGACGCCACGATGACATCACCCTTGACGTCAGTCAAGGGTGATGGCGTCATTGGTGGTGTCGCCATGATGTCACGGCCCCGGTCGTCTACGCTCGGGAGAACCGCCCGTGGAGTAGGAGACAAGGCTCGTGACCGAGACGGTGCCGCTGAAGGTGCAGCTCATCGCCAAGACGGAGTTCTTCCCGCCGGCGGACGTGCCGTGGACGACCGACGAGGACGGTGGCCAGGCGCTGGCCGAGTTCGCCGGCCGCGCGTGCTACCAGTCCTGGTCCAAGCCGAACCCGGCGACCGCGACCAACGCCGGCTACATCCGGCACATCATCGAGATCGGCCACCTGTCCGTGCTGGAGCACGGCTCGGTCAGCTTCTACCTGTCGGGCCTGTCCCGGTCGCTGACCCACGAGCTGATCCGGCACCGGCACTTCTCCTACTCGCAGCTGTCCCAGCGCTACGTGCCCGAGCGGGACGCCGCGATGGTCGAGCCCGACGTCATCGCCGAGGACCCGGAGCTGCACGCCAAGTTCCTGGCCGCCGCCGAGGCCAGCGTCAAGGCGTACACCGAGCTGCTGGAAGGCCTGGAGAAGAAGTTCGCCGACGTGCCCAGCGGCACGCTGCGCCGCAAGCAGGCCCGGCAGGCGGCCCGCGCGGTGCTGCCCAACGCCACCGAGACCCGCATCGTGGTCACCGGCAACTACCGGGCCTGGCGGCACTTCATCGCGATGCGCGCCAGCGAGGCGGCCGACGTCGAGATCCGCGCGCTGGCCATCGAGTGCCTGCGCCAGCTGAAGACGGCCGCGGGCAACGTGTTCGAGGACTTCACCATCTCCACCCTGCCCGACGGCACCGAGGTGGCCTCCAGCCCGTTCGTCACGGAGGGCTGAGCCGTGGGTGTCGCGAGCGAGGAGCGCCGGCTGATCTGCGAGGCGTTCGAGGACCTGGGCCCGGACGCGCCGACCCTGTGCGAGGGCTGGAACGCCCGCGACCTGGCCGCGCACCTGGCCGTGCGGGAACGTCGGATCGACGCCTCGCCCGGCATCATGATCAAGGCGTTCGCCCCGCACACCCAGCGCGTGCAGGACTCCTACGCCGCCAAGCCGTGGCCCAAGCTCGTCGACCTGGTCCGCAGCGGGCCGCCGAAGCTGTCCCCGTTCGGCATCCCCGGCTTCGATGAGCTGGCCAACACCGTCGAGCTGTTCGTGCACCTGGAGGACCTGCGCCGGGCCCAGCCCGACTGGGAGCCGCGGGCGCCCGAGCCGGTCCGCGACGCCGCCCTGTGGAAGATGCTGTCCCGCAGCAGCAAGCTCACCTTCCGCAACAGCCCGGTCGGCGTGGTGCTGCGCCGGCCCAACGGCAGCGAGGTGGCGGCCAAGCGCGGCCCGAACACCGTCACCATCACCGGCGAGCCCGGCGAACTGGTGCTGTTCCTGTCCGGCCGGGACCAGGTCCGCCTGGAGTTCGACGGCGAGCAGTCGGCCGTGGCACGGGTCAAAGGCCTCAACCGAGGCATCTGAGTTTTCTGCCCCGCCTCCGGCAGGGCGGGCTCGGCCCCTTTGGGGGCCGATGCCTCGCCCTTGCCGGATTTCGCCCGCCGCATCCGGCTTGGGTGGTGGGGCGCGTGGGTGGCGGCGGGCGAAATCCGCCAACCAGGCGAAGCATCGGCGGGGCCTCGCGCTCTCTTGTGTTAGCGGTGTCCGAATCCGGCGTGCGGGCGATACATCGGTGCCGGGGCTCGCACTCTTCTGTGCGGCGGCGGGGCCTCGCGGTCCGCGCGCTTGCGGGCATCTGACCTCCATGTCCTGGTCGTGGGCGGGTCTCCGGTAGCGTCATCGCCATGACCGGGAGTTCCACCACAGCACCGAGACCGCCCTTCGGCCGGGTGCTCACCGCCATGATCACGCCGTTCGACCGGGATGGCGGACTCGACCTGGACAAAGCCCAGGAGCTGGCGAACCGCCTGGTGGACCGGGGCCATGACGGCATCGTGGTGAACGGCACCACCGGCGAGTCGCCGACCACCACCGAGAGCGAGAAGGTCGAGCTGGTCCGGGCCGTGGTGGACGCGGTCGGCGACCGCGCGACCGTGGTCTCCGGCGCCGGCAGCTACGACACCGCGCACTCGGTGCGCCAGGTGCAGATGATCGAGAAGGCCGGCGCGCACGGCGTGCTGACCGTGACGCCGTACTACTCGCGGCCGCCCCAGGCCGGCGTGTACGCGCACTTCACGGCGGTGGCCGACGCCACCGGCCTGCCGGTGATGCTCTATGACATCCCGCCGCGCACGATCGTGCCGATCGAGGTCGACACGCTGCGCCGGCTGGCCGAGCACCCCAGGATCGTGGCCGTGAAGGACGCCAAGGGCGACCTGCTGGCCGGCAGCGAGGTCATGGCCGGCACCGACCTCGCCTACTACTCCGGTGACGACCCGCTGAACCTGGCCTGGCTCGCTCTGGGGGCGGTCGGCATGGTCAGCGTGATCGGGCACGTCGTGGGCGACCGGCTGCGGGCCATGGTGGACGCCGTCGACGCCGGCGACCTGGCCGTCGCCCGGGCCGTGCACACCGAACTGCTGCCGCTGCACCGCGCCATGGGCGCCATCGGCGGCGGCGTGATCTTCGCCAAGACCGCGCTGCGGCTGACCGGCCTGGAGGTCGGCGAGCCGCGGCTGCCGCTGCCGGCCGCGACGTCGGAGCAGACCGAGACTCTCGCCGCCGTGCTGCGCGGCGTCGGCCTGGAGGTGGCCGCGTGACCGATGTGATCATTCCTTCGCGACCCTCGAACAACCCGCCGCCGCTGGCCGACGGCGGCCTGCGCATCGTCGCCCTGGGCGGCATCGGCGAGGTCGGCCGCAACATGACCGTGTTCGAGCACGCCGGCCGGCTGCTCATCGTGGACTGCGGCGTGCTGTTCCCCGAGGACATGCAGCCCGGTGTCGACCTGATCCTGCCCGACTTCCGGGCCATCGAGGACCGGCTCGACGACATCGAGGCCATCGTCCTCACGCACGGCCACGAGGACCACATCGGCGCCGCGCCGTTCCTGCTGCGCAACCGGCCCGACGTGCCGGTGATCGGCTCCAAGTTCACGCTGGCGCTGCTGGCCGCCAAGTGCAAGGAGCACCGGCTCACGCCGCGGCTGGTCGAGGTGACCGAGGGCGAGCGCACCCAGCACGGGCCGTTCGAGCTGGAGTACTTCGCGGTCAACCACTCCATCCCGGACGCCATCGCGATCGCCATCCGCACCGCGGCCGGCCTGGTGCTGCACACCGGCGACATCAAGCTGGACCAGCTGCCGCTGGACGGCCGGCTGACCGACCTGGCCGGCTTCCACCGGCTCGGCGACGAGGGCGTGGACCTGTTCCTGGTCGACTCCACCAACGCCGAGGTGCCCGGCTTCGTCACCCCCGAGCGTGAGATCGGGCCGGTGCTGGACCAGGTGATCCGCAAGGCGACGCAGCGGGTGATCGTGGCCTGCTTCGCCAGCCACGTGCACCGGGTGCAGCAGATCCTGGACGTCGCCGTGAAGCACGGCCGCCGGGTCGCGCTGGTCGGCCGGTCCATGGTTCGCAACATGGGCATCGCCGCCGAGCTGGGGCTGCTGCACGTGCCCGACGGGCTGCTGGTCGACCTGGACCAGGCCATGCTGATGCCCGAGGACGAGGTGTTGTTCGTCTCGACCGGGTCGCAGGGCGAGCCGCTGTCGGCGCTGTCCCGGATGGCCCGCGGCGAGCACCGGCAGATCTCCATCCGCTCCGGCGACACCGTGGTGCTGGCCAGCTCCATGATCCCCGGCAACGAGACCGCCGTGTTCGGCGTGGTCAACGGCCTGGTCCGGCTGGGCGCGCACGTGGTGCACCAGGGCAACGCCAAGGTGCACGTGTCCGGCCACGCCGCCGCCGGCGAGCTGCTGTTCCTGTACAACGCAGTGCGGCCCAGCAACGTCATGCCGGTGCACGGCGAGTGGAAGCACCTGCGGGCCAACGCCGAGCTGGCCATCCGCACCGGAGTGGCCGCCGAGCAGGTGGTCATCGCCGAGGACGGCGTGGTCGTCGACCTGGTCGACGGCAAGGCCGCCATCTCCGGCCGGGTCGAGGTCGGGCACGTCTACGTGGACGGCCTGTCCGTCGGCGACGTCGGCGAGTCCACCCTGTCCGACCGGCTCATCTTGGGCGAAGGCGGCTTCATCAGCATCACCGTCGCCGTGGACACCGCCACCGGCCGGGCCGTCGCCCCGCCGACCATCTCCGGCCGGGGCTTCTCCGACGACCCCAAGGCGCTGGACCAGGTCGTGCCGCTGGTGGAGATGGAACTGTCCCGGACCGAGGCGGAGGGCATCACCGACACCCACCGCATCGCCCAGGCTGTGCGCCGGGTCGTCGGCCGCTGGGTCGCCGAGTCCTACCGCCGCCGCCCGATGATCATCCCCACGGTCATCCCGGTCTGATCCTGCTCGGAAGGGGGCATTCCTAGCGCTCAACGCCAGGAATGCCCCCTTCACAGCGTTGGAGGGGTGTCGGGTTCGATGCGACGGCCGGAGGCGACCTGCACGATGGCGGCGCCGGCCAGCAGCACCACCGCGCCGACGATCTGCACGACGTTGAGCACCTGGCCGAGGATCAGCCAGGCCGCCAGCGTGGCGACCAGCGGCTCCACCAGACCCAGCACGGAGGCCGCCGCCGACGGCAGGTGCCGCAGCGCCAGGATGCCGGCGACGTAGGCGAAAGCGGTGCTGACCAGGGCCAACAGCGCCAGACCCAGCCACACCGGGCCCAGCGCCGTCGGCGTGGTCATGGCGTGCCAGGGCAGCGTCCACGGCGGGCTGACGATGCTGATCAGCACCGCGCCGACGACCATGCCGCCGGTGGTCAGGGCCATCGGGTCGCCGTCCTTGGCGGCATGCTCGCCGAGCAGGTAGTACGCCGCCGTGCCGACGGCCGCGCCGAGGCCGGCGAGCGTGCCGACCAGGTCGAAGCTGACGCCGTTGAAGAGCTGGGCGATCATCGCCAGGCCGATCAGGGCCAGCGCCGTACCCCACCACATCGACGCCGGCAGCCGGGTCCGCCGCACGAACCGGATCCACAGCGCCACCAGCACCGGGGCCAGGAACTCCAGCACCATCGCCACGCCGACCGGGATCCGCGACACCGCCACGAAGTACAGCAACGGGCTGCCGATCACGCCGAGCACCGCGTAGCCCAGCACCAGCCGCCACGAACCCAGCTTGGGCAGGCCGGTGAACGGCACGACGAAGGCGAGCAGCACGATCGCCGTCAACACGATGCGCACCGCCGTGACCTGCAACGGCGTGAAGCCGGCGTCGTAGGCGACCTTGGCCGGCAGGCCGGAGAAGCCGAAGGCGATGGCGGACAGCAGGCTGGCCACGGTGGCGCGGAGTCGGGCGGTCGTCACCGGGCCAGTGTTGATCAGCGACTTGTCCCGGCGTGACGTATGTGACGGAAGTGAAAGGGCTACCGTAGGGGCATG
This sequence comes from Kutzneria sp. CA-103260, assembly GCF_018263855.1. Classification (GTDB taxonomy): domain Bacteria; phylum Actinomycetota; class Actinomycetes; order Mycobacteriales; family Pseudonocardiaceae; genus Kutzneria. The sequence continues at coordinate 10,471,148 of NZ_CP073318.1, forward strand.
GCCGGCCGGACGACGACTTCGAAGCGGAGCTCCACGCGTGGCAGGAGCACGTCCAAGCCCCGCCCCGCGACCAAGCCCCGGGGCAAGGCGACGTCGTCCAAGCGGGGCGGCTCCGCGCCGGCCAAGGCCAGCTGGGGCTTCGTGGCCAAGGGCGTCGGCGGGCTGGCCCGGGCCGTCGGCCGCACCAAGGAGCTCGATCCCGCGCACCGCCGCGACGGCCTGGCGATGGTGCTGATCGGGCTCGGCGTGATCTTCGCCGCCGGTGTCTGGTGGCACGCCGGCGGGCCTGTCGGCGGCTGGCTGGACATTGCCGTGCGCAGTGTCATCGGCGCCGCCGCCTACGTGCTGCCGTTCGTGCTGCTGTTCATCGGCATCGTGCTGATGCGCTCCGAGCCGCTGCCCGAGGCCCGGCCTCGGATCGTCTTCGGCATGATCCTGCTCGGGGTGTCGGTGCTCGGCCTGCTGCACCTGTTCCTGGGCGCGCCCGAGCTCGCGTCGGACAGTGGCGATGCCGGCGGGGCCATCGGGTGGCTCGCCGGGCACTTCCTGGCCCAGGGCCTCACCGGCTGGGTCGCCGCGCCGCTGCTCGGGCTGGTCGCCGTCTACGGCGTGCTGCTGCTCACCGGCACTCCCGTCCGCGACGTGCCGAACCGCCTTCGCACCCTGGCCGACCAGTCCGCTTCCGGGCGGCCGTCTCCGTCGGCGTCGGAGGCCACGTCCACTGAGGACGTCACCGAGAAGGACAGCTCCGCGGTGCGGCTGCGCCGGCCCTCACGCCGCCGCCAGGCCGCCGACGTCGAAGCGCCCAAGCAGCTGGAGCTGCCGACCGAGGAAGAGCCGGAACCGGAGCCGGTTCGTCCCGCGCCCAAGCCCCGCAAGGCCCCCGCCGCTGCCGCGGCGAAGCCGGCCGCGCCGCGGGCCGTCGACGGCGACTACACCTTGCCGTCGCTGGACATGCTCCAGGACGGCGACCCGCCCAAGGCCCGCAGCCGGGCCAACGACTCCATGATCGAGGCCATCACCGGCGTGCTGGAGCAGTTCTCCATCGACGCCCAGGTCACCGGCTTCACCCGTGGGCCGACCGTCACCCGGTACGAGGTCGAGCTCGGTCCCGGTGTGAAGGTCGAGAAGATCACCGCCCTGACCAAGAACATCGCCTACGCCGCCGCCACCGACAACGTGCGGCTGTTGGCGCCCATCCCCGGCAAGTCGGCCGTCGGCATCGAGGTGCCCAACAGCGACCGGGAGATGGTCCGGCTCGGCGACGTGCTGCGCGCTCCGTCCACCACCGCCGACCAGCATCCGCTGGTTGTCGGCCTGGGCAAGGACATCGAGGGGCACTTCGTCACCGCCAACCTGGCGAAGATGCCGCACCTGCTCGTCGCCGGCTCCACCGGCTCCGGCAAGTCCAGCTTCGTCAACTCCATGCTGGTGTCGCTGCTGGCCCGGGCCACCCCCGACGAGTGCCGGATGATCCTGATCGACCCGAAGATGGTCGAGCTCACGCCGTACGAGGGCATTCCGCACCTGATCACGCCCATCATCACCCAGCCCAAGAAGGCCGCCGCCGCGCTGGCCTGGCTGGTGGAGGAGATGGAGCAGCGGTATCAGGACATGCAGGTCAACAAGGTCCGGCACATCGACGACTTCAACCGCAAGGTCAAGTCCGGCGAGATCACCGCGCCCCCCGGCTCCGAGCGTGAATACCGGCCGCGGCCCTACATCCTGGCCATCGTCGACGAGCTCGCCGACCTCATGATGACCGCCCCCCGTGACGTCGAGGACGCCATCGTCCGCATCACCCAGAAGGCCCGCGCCGCCGGCATCCACCTCGTGCTGGCCACCCAGCGCCCCTCCGTCGACGTCGTCACGGGTCTGATCAAGACCAATGTCCCGTCCCGCCTGGCCTTCGCCACCTCGTCGCTGACCGACTCCCGGGTCATCCTCGACCAGCCCGGCGCCGAGAAGCTCATCGGCATGGGCGATGGTCTGTTCCTGCCCATGGGCGCGGCCAAGCCGGTCCGCATCCAGGGCGCCTATGTCGGCGACGACGAGATCAACACCATCGTCGGCTTCACCCGTGAGCAGGCCCAGCCCGACTACACCGACGGCGTCACCTCGGCCAAGGCCGGCGAGAAGAAGGAGATCGACGCCGACATCGGCGACGACCTCGACCTCCTGCTCCAGGCCACCGAACTCATCGTCACCAGCCAGTTCGGCTCCACCTCGATGCTGCAACGCAAACTCCGCGTCGGCTTCGCCAAGGCCGGCCGCCTCATGGACCTCCTGGAGACCCGCGGCGTCGTCGGCCCCTCCGAAGGCTCCAAGGCCCGCGAGGTGTTGATCAAGCCCGACGAACTGGAAGGCGTCCTGTTCACCATCCGCGGCGGCGGCATGCCCGACGACGACGGTGACGAGGAGGAGTAGCTACTTCTCCACCGGCACCTTGGCCAGCGCTTCCCGGATCATCGTCCCCAGATCCGGCACGATCATGCCCAGCTCGCGGAGCCGGTCGGCGACCTGCGTGATGTGCTGGCCCAGCTGTCGGCTGACCGACACGAGATGTGCCAACGGCACCGGCTGGTCCGGGTCCAGGAACTTGCCGCCGTCGGACACTCGGAGCAACGTGAGGTCGCGGAGCTCCGGGTAGTAGGGCAGGTTCTCGGAGGGTGCGGTGAAGCCGAGCTGGGTCAGTCGGTCGGCGACCCAGAACGGCGACAGGTTCAGCACGGCGTGAGCCTTGATGAGGTGGTGCAGCCGAACCGGCCGCCGAATGTCCAGCCACGGCGCAAGGCCGTCGAGCCGGGTGCTGACCAGCATGATGTCTTCCGTGGAGGGTTTCACCGGCAGATCCGGGGGCACCAGACCCAACTCGGCGATCTGCGCGGCGACCAGTCCGGCCGGCTGGCACAGCTGTTCGGCCAGGGAGAGAACAGCACCGACCGGTATGGGGGTGATGCCTTCCCGAACTGCGGGGCTCACGGTGTCCCACCCCTGGTCGAGCAGATTGGGCGGGGTGTCTCGGGTGAGCTGGCGAGGGTGGGCGTCAGCATCGATCGCCGCACGAACCAGATCGCGCAGCGATGGGTAGCCCTGTTCGACGATTTCTGGTTGTGGACCGGCGATGAGCCCGTAGGACGACAGCATGCGGGCCGCTTCAGTGACGGAGATGTGGTGTTGTGCCGACAGAGTGCGAATTCTCAGGCCTGGCACGGTTTCCCCGCGCTCGCACCAAGGTGATCGGCCGTCACCGTGGCGGCTGAGCAAGACCATTTCGGTCTCGTACGATCGCTGGCGATCGGCTGGATAGCAGCTGACGTCGATGCCGTCGACACCGAGTTGGATGAGGCGGTGGGCGGCTTCCTGCGGAGACATCCCCGCTTGGGCGGCGACGGAAAACACGTGGCCGGGCGCGGTGTTTTCCTCGGCCGAAGCCCAGCTGTACGCGAATCCCCCATGGCTGCACAACAGGCTCACGTCCGACGGCATCGGGGCGAGCAGTCGCCGGGCGTCAGTGAGCTCGGGCACGAGCTCCGCGAGATCACCGGCGTCGTCCGTGGCGAGCAGTCGCCACAGTAAGATGTGATTTAGAGGGCTGGAGCCATCCAGCCTTTGTTGCCCAGTCCGTGTCGGCTCGGTGGCGAGCAGTGACGCGTCGGCGGGAAAGCAGCGGTGACGCGGTGACTGGTCGACGATCATGTCCGCCAGCGTCGGGTTCTCGAAACCCAATGTGGACAGCCACTTGTACGTTAGTACCGTGTTCGCCCCGAGCAGGTCCGGTATCGCCGACCGCTGTAGTTCGGTGACCGCGGCCACCACGTCGTCCAGGATGATTGTTCGGTCGACGGACAACCGGGGCGCGGTCGGTCCGGTCAGATTCACCAGAGCACCCCGTGGCTTGTAGTTCGGCCGGTGGCTTCCTTTGATCTCCGTGTGCAGGCCGTCGACAAGCGGACCGCCGCCGTATTCGCACCAGAAAACCTGGCCGGTCGAGCTCGTGACGGTTTCGCCGTATCCGCTGTAACTGTTGGGGCCAAGGCCTTGGGAAGGCTTGAACTCTCCCGCTCGCCAGCGGAGAGCGAGCCGGCCGTGTCGTGCGGCGGTGTCGAATTCGGCGATGGCCAGCAGGCGGCGCAGCGTCTCGACGCAGGATTCCTGGATTCCGGCGCGCAGATGGAGGCGCACCGTGGTGCCGGGGGTGCCTTGGGCGGCGATCTCCTTGACCTCGAACAGGTGGCCGGGGCCAGTGATGGCGACTTCGAGTTTCGGACCAGGCAGGCCGGTTTTGCGGGACATGCGGCAGGTGGTGATGGTGATTTCATCCGCCAGCATGAAGTAGCTCAGAACCCCGATGCCGAAGCGGCTGTTGGGGTAGAGCTCGACGGGAGGATCCAACCGCGACCAGTCGACCTGTTCGTCGCGGAACTCCGCCAAATCGGCGAAGCGGGCGCCGGCCTGGGCGAAGACGCCGGTGAGTTCGGGGATGCCCATGCCGACGCCGTTGTCGGTGCAGTCGAGGTAGGGCCGGCCGGAAGGGTCGATGCCCTGGGAGAAGCTGATGAGGCCGGACCAGGCGGAGGCACGGTCGGTGGTGCGGCGGAGGTACTCCTCGCGAGCCCGGCGGTAGCGGCAAGCGTCGAGGGCGTTCTGGTACAGCTCACGAATGGCGAGGGAGCGGTCGCGGTAGAGCTGCTCGCCCATGAGGAGTTCCTGCACCCGCTGCTCGTCCATACGGAAGCGAGACCAGCCGGAGAAGACGGGCTTGCCGTCGGGACCGGTGGAGGGACGGACGTCGTCGCTGCTGGCGCGTTCGGGGAGGGAGCGCAGGGGAGCGAGGACGGGGTGCTCGTCGGCGGCCTGGCGGACGGCGTGGAGCAGAGCGTCGAGACGGACGGTGTGCTCGCGAAGGGCCTCGACGACGGAGGCGTGGTGGCAGGTGGCGGACAGCACGGGACAGTCGGCCCGGAAGGCCCATGAGGCGTCGGCGATGGTGGAGTGCAGGCCCTCGAAGTCCACAGGGGTGTGCCAGACGATGATGTCGGACAAACCGGTGGTGTCAATGGACATGCTGTAGGCGACGGCCAGCAGCAGGCCGAGCAGCGGGGTGCGGACGTGTTCCTCGGCGTCGGTGCCGCCGAACAGGGTTTCCCGCTGCCGCAGCTCCACCATGCGTTGCTTGCCGCACAAGACGTTGGGCTCCAGCCGAAGGCCCTGGAGCAGGCTGCTGACGCGGGCGGCGGTGAGCACGGGCGGCACCGGGACGTCGGTGAGCAGCACGGCGATGGACTCGGGCCTGAGGACTTCGGCCTGGAGCCACAGCCAGCGGTGGAACAGCCACCAGCGGACCTCGTCGTGGCCGTCCATCCGGGCGGCCAGGCGGCTGTGGTCGCGGTAGAACTCCGGGGGCGGGCCGTCCAAGCGGTCGACAGCGGCGCGGGTCCACAACACCTGGTGCAGCAAGGGGATCAAGGACAGCAGGGTGGCCTCGGCGGCGCCGAACTCGATCTCGACCTTGCCGGCCAGCCAGCTGACCCGCTTGGCGAAGCGGTCGGCCAGGCCGCGGTCGAGCCACGGGTCCGCGGGCAGGTCCTGGTGCAGTGAAGCCAGATGCGTCGCGACGGCGACGGCAGCAGTCCGGTCCTGGCCGTCACACCACACCTTGGAGCAGTGCACCAGCTTGGCCCATGGCTCGGCCGGAGTCGGGTCCGACGGAGGTCCGGCGTGGTAGTTGAGCGTGACATCGCCGTGCACGACATGGGCCACGACCGAGCCGGACACGTCGCCGGTGATCGAGTTCTCGCTGCCACCGCTGGCCATCCGAGCAGACTAGCGGCTGGGTGCGCCGTCCCCCCTGGTGACGACGCACCCAGCCGGTTATTCCTCCCCCGCAAGGAATCCTTCGATGTCCGGCTCCTCACCACCGGGCTCGGTGAGGCGCTCGGCCAGGCTGGGCACCGGTTCCCGCAGCCAGGCCGGATCGTCCTCGAGCAGGCCGTGCTTGTACGCGAACTGCTCGGTGGCGTCGCGGATGGACTCCCGCAGCGCCCCGACGACGACGCTCTCGGCGGTGCTGGTGAGCTCGATCAGCAGCGACCGGACCTTGTCGAGCTGGTCGGCCTGGCCGCTGGTGTCGGCGATGGCGGGCCACAGGTGCCGCTCGAACACGTCGACGAAGTCGGCGGCGACCCGGTCGGTGGTCTCCCGCAGGCGTTCGTACTGGCTGAGCACCTCCTGCGGCCCGATGGTGAGCTGGCAGAGGCGGGCGCCGCTCTCCAGGGCCCAGCGACGGGTGTGGGGCCGCCCGTGCCGCCACTTGACCAGGCCCATCTGGGTGGCCTTGCGCAGCAGGGAGGGCCGCAGCTCCCGCACCGACACCAGGGACCGGATCTCGTTGATGCCGATGGGAATCCAGTCCTCGGGACCGTAGGGCGCCAGCCCGAGCACGTCGGCGACGGAGTCGCCGCGGTCCCGCGCTTCGATCAGCTGCGCGATGGCCGGCAGCGAGAAGCCGCGGTCCTGGAGGCGCTGCACGAGTCTGATCCGCTGCACATGGCTGACGTCGTAGCGCGCGGTCCGGCCCACGCGGCGTGGGGCGTGCAGCAGACCCTTGGTCTGGTACATGCGGATCGTGCTGGTCGGCAGGCCGACCTCGGCGGCGAGCTCCTCCACGGACACGAGACAATCCTCGCGCGCCACGACTTGGTCAGTCAATACTCTTCTAGTCGCAACTAGAAGAGTTGGAGCAGCATTCGGGTGTTGCCCAGTGTGTTCGGCTTCACGTAGGTGAGATCGAGGAACTCGGCCACGCCCTCGTCGAACGAGCGCAGCATCTCGTCGTAGACCTCGGGCGACACCGGGGTGCCCTCGATCTCCACGAAGCCGTGCCGGCTGAAGAACCGGGTCTCGAAGGTGAGCACGAAGATCCGGGACAGCCCCAGCTCCCGGGCCAGCGACACGAGCTGCCCGACGATGGCGTGCCCGACGCCCCGCCCGGCGGCCAGCGGGTCGACGGCGACGGTGCGGATCTCGGCCAGGTCCTCCCACAGCACGTGCAGCGCCCCGCAGCCGACCACCTTGCCGTCCAGCTCGGCGACCCAGAACTCCTGCACGGACTCGAACAGCGTAACCAACTGTTTTGTCAGCAAGACCTTGCCCGCGTAGTGATCCACGAGCGCCTTGATGGCGCGCACGTCGGCGATTCGAGCCCGGCGCACTGCAACGTTGTCCACGTGCGTAAACCTATCCGTTGCACCTTGCACGCCAGCGCCCCGGTGAACGAGGGCCGCCGTAAGCTGCCAGGCAGACCCAGTCAGCGGAGGGGGAGCGATGACCGGCGCGGGTTGGGACCCGTTCGCGGAGGCCGAGCGCGGGGCCTCGATGGGGCGCACGACGGTGCTGACCACGCCGGACGGCGCGTGGTGGCTGCTCAATCCGGGCCAGCCGTGGCTGTGGTGGCGCGGCGTCGGCCAGTGGCGGCCGATGGCCCCGCCGCCGGACCCGGCCTTCCGTGCCACGGCCCGGCCGGCCCAGCTGCCCGGCGGCCAGCCCATGCCCCAGCAGCCCATGCCCCAGCAGCCGATGCCGCAGCAGGCCTTCCCACAACAGCCCGCGCCCCAGTCGGTGCCGCAGCCGGGCTCGCTCTACCCGGAAACCCCGCAGCAGCAGCCGTTCCCGGCGCAGCCGCAGTACCCCCAGGCCCCGGTGTCACAGCCGTTTCCGACGCAGCAGCCGGTGTCCCAGCCGTTCCCGGCCCAACAGTTCCCATCGCAGCAGTTCCCCGCGCAGCCACAGCCCTTCCCGCAGCCGGCCGCGCAGCCCTTCCCGCAGCCGATGCAGCCCGCGCAGCCGCAGTCGCCGCCCCCGCTGCCGCAGCAGGGACCCCCGCCGCTGCCGCAGCAGCAGGGCCCGGTCGCGGTGGCCGAGGCGCTGTACGGCGGCGGCCACTTCGTGCGCACCGGCGAGGCGGTGGCGGCCTTCTTCGACAAGGCCAAGCGGGTGATCCTGTGGGCGGACGGCATCCGCCACGCCGAGAACACCGCGGGCCAGGCCAACCCGATCATCCTGCTGGTCGGCCAGCAGCACAGCGGCCAGCGGCGGTTGGTGCGCTCGTTCGCCCCGTTCATGAAGGCGACCGACGCCATCAGCGAGCCGGACCCGGTGATCAAGACCGCGGCCAGCCTGATCCTGTCGGCCAAGGAGCAGGAGAAACCACTCGAAGCGGTGGTGCGGGCGGCGATCAGCGCGGCGTACCAGAAGACGCCGGTCCTGATGATCGAGAACGCCGACGCGCTGCTGGCCGACGCCGGCGACCGGGCCAGCATGATCGACATCATCGTGGAGGTCGCGCACGACCAGGACGAGTGCGCCGTCCTGGTGCTGGCCGGCAGCCCGGCCTTCCTCAAGCAGCTGACCGACGCCGCGCCGGCGGTCGCCCAGCGGGCGCTGGTCTACCACCTGCCGGACTTCGAGCAGCGGTCGGCGGCCGAGGTCCTGCTGGACGTGCTGGCCGGGGAACGGCAGGCGTCGATGACGCCGCAGGCCCGCGCCGGCCTGGCCGATCTGGTCACCGGCGGCCGTGCGCACCGCACGATGGTCGGAGCCCGGCGGGTCGAGGCCCTGCTGGAGACGGCCTGTCAGAGCGCGATCATGCGCAGCGTCATGCCCGGCCTGGTCCGCATCGACGTCGCCGACCTGGCGGAACTGCGGCAGGCGGCCAGCGGCGACGGCCGGAAGTCCGCCGCCGAACTGCTCAACGAGCTGAACGCCATGGTCGGCCTGGACTCGGTGAAAAGCCAGGTCAACAACCTCGTGTCCGAGTTGCAGGTGGACGAGCGCCGCCGGGCGGCCGGCATGCCGATCCCACAGCGCAGCCGGCACTTGGTGTTCACGGGCAATCCCGGCACCGCCAAGACCACGATGGCCCGGGTCATCGCCGAGCTGTACCGGGAGCTGGGCGTGCTGGCCGGCGGGCAGCTGGTCGAGTGCATGCGGGCCGATCTGGTCGGCGAGTACATCGGCGAGACGTCCGGCAAGACCCGCAAGCTGATCGAGCAGGCCTACGGCGGCGTGCTGTTCATCGACGAGGCCTACAACCTGGTGCAGGGCGGCGACGAGGACTACGGCCCCGAGGCGGTCGCCGAGCTGCTGGCGCAGATGGAGAACCACCGCGACGACCTGATCGTCATCGTCGCCGGCTACCCGCGTGAGATGAGCACGTTCCTGGACTCCAACCCGGGCCTGCGCTCGCGGTTCCAGACCCGGATCGAGTTCCCCGACTACAGCAACGAGGAACTGGGCCGGATCTTCCAGCTGATGGCCAAGTCCCAGGGCTACGAGCTGGGGCCGGACCTGTTGGCCGGGCTGCCGGTGCGGATGAGCCGGATCAGCCGCGGCAAGGGCTTCGCCAACGGCCGGTCGGCGCGGCAGCTGCTGGAGGCGACGATCAGCCGGCAGTCGGCGCGGCTGGCGGCCGACCCGAACTCCGACGTCTCCTCGCTGAACATGTTGGTGGCCAACGACATTCCGGCGCCCGGCGACATCGGTGTGCGCATGGGCGCCGGCGGGGCGCAGCGCAGCCTGCCGGATCTGCTGTCCGAATTGGACGGTATGATCGGCCTGGAGCCGGTGAAGCGGCGGGTCCGCGCGATGGTCGCCGAGATGGACGTCGACAAGCAGCGCCGGGCCCAGGGGCTGCCGGTGTCGGCCCGCAGCCGGCATCTGGTGTTCACCGGAAATCCCGGCACCGCCAAGACCACGGTGGCCCGGTTGATCGGCGAGATCTACCGCGAGCTCGGCGTGGTCACGTCCGGACACGTGATCGAGGCCCAGCGGTCGGATCTGGTCGCCGAGCACACCGGTGCCACCGCGCCCAAGACACGGGCCGTCTGCGAGGACGCGCTGGGCGGCATCCTGTTCATCGACGAGGCGTACACGCTGACCGGCGAGCAGGGCGACTTCGGCGCCGAGGCCGTGGCGGAGCTGTTGGTGCAGATGGAGAACCACCGCGCCGACATGATCGTGATCGTCGCCGGCTACCCGAAGCTGATGGACGGGTTCATGGAGACCAACCCGGGCCTGCGGTCGCGGTTCGCCAACCGGGTCGAGTTCCCGGACTACAGCAACGAGGAACTGGCCAGGATCTTCCTGGCGATGGCCCAGGGCCAGGGCTACACCACCGCGGACGACCTGGTCGCGGCCCTGCCCGACCGGATCCGCCTCATCCCGCGCGGCCGCGGCTTCGCCAACGGGCGATCGGCCCGGCAGCTGCTGGAGGCGACGCTCACCCAGCAGTCGGCGCGGCTGGCCGGAATCGGCCGGGCGGACGCGGCGACGCTGAACGCGCTGACCGCCGCCGACCTGCCCGCGCCGGACGAAGCCGGGGTGGCGCAGGGAAGCGGCGGCCGGCGCAAGACGCTGCCGGAGCTGCTGTCCGAACTGGACGCCATGATCGGGCTGGAACCCGTGAAGCAGCGGGTGAAGGCGATGGTCGCCGAGATGGACATCGACAGCAAGCGGCGCGCGGCCGGCATGAAAACCGCGGAACGCAGCCGCCACTTGGTGTTCACCGGCAATCCCGGCACCGCCAAGACGACCGTGGCCCGGCTGATCGCGCAGATCTACCGGGAGCTCGGGGTGGTCAGCGGCGGGCACGTCGTCGAGACGCAGCGCTCCGACCTCGTCGCCGAGTACATCGGCCAGACCGCGCCGAAGACCCGCGCCGTCTGCGAGAGCGCCATGGGCGGCATCCTGTTCATCGACGAGGCGTACACGCTGATCACCAACGGGGAGAAGGACTTCGCCCCGGAGGCGGTCGCGGAGCTGTTGGTGCAGATGGAGAACCACCGCGACGACCTGATCGTCATCGCCGCCGGCTACCCCAAGGAGATGGACGAGTTCATGGAGGCCAATCCCGGCCTCCGGTCCCGCTTCGCCAACCGCGTCGAGTTCCCCGACTACAGCAACGAGGAGCTGGCCCGGATCTTCACGGCGATGGCCGGGGGCCAGGGCTACCAGCTGGCCGAGGACCTCGTCGCCGCGCTGCCGCAGCGGATCACCCGCATCCCGCGCGGGCGCGGCTTCGCCAACGGCCGGTCGGCGCGCCAGCTGCTGGAGGCCACCATCACCAAGCAGTCCGGGCGGCTGGCCGCGGCCGGCGACATCGAGCCGTCGGCGCTGAACACCTTGGTGGCCGACGACTTGCCCGCGCCCGAGGACAGTGGTGTGCAGCAGGGCGACGGCGGCCGGCGGCGCGGCCTGGCCGAGCTGCTGGCCGAGCTGGACGGCATGATCGGCCTCGCCCCGGTGAAGGAACAGGTGCGCACGCTCGTCGCCGAGACTCGGGTCGACGCTCGTCGCCGGTCCGCCGGGCTCAAGGTCGCGGCCCGCAGCCGGCACCTGGTCTTCACCGGCAATCCCGGCACCGCCAAGACGACCGTGGCCCGGCTGATCGCCCAGCTGTTCCGTGAGCTCGGCGTGCTGTCGTCCGGGCACCTGGTGGAGACCGGCCGCCCCGACCTGATCGCCGAGTACCTCGGGCAGACCGCCGGCAAGACCCGGGCCGTGTGCGAGAAGGCGATCGGCGGCGTGCTGTTCATCGACGAGGCGTACACGCTGGCCAACGGCAGTGAGCACGACTACGGGCCGGAGGCCATCGCCGAGATCCTGGTGCAGATGGAGAACCACCGCGACGACCTGCTGGTGATCGCCGCAGGCTATCCCGCCGACATGGACCGCTTCCTGGACGCCAACTCCGGCCTGCGGTCCCGGTTCGGCGCCACCGTGGACTTCCCGGACTACACCGACGAGGAGCTGGTGGGCATCTTCGAGGTGATGGCCAAGAGCCAGAGCTACCTGCTCTCCGACGACCTGCGGACTGCCCTGCCCGCCGCCGTCGCCGCCATCGACCGGGGCGTCGGCTTCGCCAACGGCCGCTCCGCTCGGGGCCTGCTGGAACGGACCGTCGCCCGCCAGGCCGTGCGGCTGGCCGGACCCGACGTCGATCTTGACGCCCTGCCGGACGAGGAGTTGCAGACGCTGCACGCCGTCGACCTGCCGGGGTGAGGCAAAAGCACCTCACGACGGGCACCATTCGGCCGACCGGTTCACGACGATCGGCGGAAGATGCTCTTTATGTCCGATTGTGACGGTCTGACAGGAAAGGTGTGCTTCTGGGGCGTTTGTTCCCCAGGAAAGGGACTTCCCCGTGACCGCACACCTCAGACGCCGGGCCGGTGCCATCGCGCTGGCCGGCGTGCTCGGTGCGAGCGCCTTCGCGTTGGCCACCCCTGCTGCCAGCGCCGAGGACGCCCCCCGCCAGCCGAGCTCGGCCAAACAGCTGGACAAGCACGACCGCGAGCTGCTCGCCGAGGCCGAGCGGGCCGGCAAGCCGACCGTGACGCTGGTGGTCGCCGCCGAGCCCGGCCGCACCGACCAGGCGGCCCAGCAGCTGCGCGACCTGGGCGGCGTGGTGCAGACCGCCGCCAAGGACGTGGACTACATCAAGGTCGAGGTGCCGCGGGCCAAGGCCGAGAAGGCAGCCGAGCTCGGCGCCGTGAAATCCGTGGACGTGGACGGCCTGATCAAGCAGGACGACCCGAAGCCGGAGGGCACGAGCGCGCCGCTGCCGCAGAAGCCGCCGGGCAAGGACACCCCGCGCGTCAACCCGTACATGCCGACCGGGGACACCGGCGCCGCGCAGTTCGCGCAGCAGGTGCCGCAGTGGGACGGCCGTGGCACCACCGTCGCGGTCCTCGACTCCGGCATCGACCTGGACACCCCGGCGCTGGCCAGGACCACGACGGGCGAGCGCAAGATCGTCGACTGGTACAACGCGAACTCCACCGACTCCGGCGACGGCACCTGGGTCGCCATGTCCAAGACCCGCTACACCGGCAAGTTCACCGCCGGCGGCCGCACCTGGACCGCGCCGGCCACCGGCGGCCCGTACACCGTCGGCACGCTGGCCGAGACCGCCGGCGACCTGGCCGCCGGCGAGCTGGCCGGCGACCTCAACCGGGACGGCGACAAGGTCGACTCCTTCGGCGTGCTGCAGGACGTCACCACCAAGGAGGTCCGCGTCGACACCGACGGGGACGGCGACTTCACCAACAACGCCCCGATGATCGACTACAAGGTCCACCAGGACGTCGGCCACCTGGGCCCGGTGCCCTTCGTGGTGCAGACCGACCGCTCGGTCTACGACAACGGCGGCACCGCCCTGGTCAACATCGGCATCGCCGGCGCGGCCCACGGCACCCACGTCTCCGGCATCGTCGCCGGCAACTCGCTGTTCGGCGGCAAGATGGCCGGCGCGGCCCCCGGCGCCAAGCTGATGGCGGTCAAGGTGTGCCTGACCTCGGCTTCCTGCACCGCCAGCGGCCTGGTCGACGGGCTGCTCTACGCCGCCCGCAACGGCGCCGACACGATCAACATCTCCATCGGCGGCCTGCCGGCCCTCAACGACGGCAACAACGCCCGCGCCGACCTCTACAACCGGACCATCGCGCAGTACAACGTGCAGCTGTTCATCTCCGCCGGCAACAGCGGCGCCGGGGCCAACACCGTCGGCGACCCGTCAGTGGCCACCGACGCCATCAGCGTCGGCTCGTACATCACCGATGCCACCTGGCTGTCCAACTACGGCTCGGTCACGGCGGCCAAGCAGGGCCTGCACCCGTTCTCCTCGCGCGGCCCGCGTGAGGACGGCGGCTTCAAGCCGGACATCGTCGCCCCCGGCTCGGCGATCTCCACCATCCCCGGCTGGCAGCCTGGCGGCCCGGTCGCCGGCACCTACCCGCTGCCCAGCGGGTACGCCATGTTCAACGGCACCTCGATGGCGTCCCCGCAGGCCACCGGCGCGGCGGCCCTGCTGATCAGCGCGTACAAGGCGACTCACCACGGGCAGCGGCCGCCGGTCGCCGCGCTGCGTGAGGCGATCAAGTCCACGGCGAAGTTCGTGCCCGGTGTCGGCGCGTACGAGCAGGGCGCGGGCCTGATGGACGTCTCCGCAGCCTTCCACCGCTTGCAGGACAACGTCTCGCCGGTGTCGGTGACCGCGAGCGTGCCGGTGAACACCGTGCTCGCCGGCCAGCTCAAGACGCCGGGCCAGGGCGTCGGCATCTACGACCGCGAGGGCGTGACCAGCGGCAAGTCCTACACCCGGACCTACACGCTGACCCGGACCTCCGGCCCCAACCGGAACACCCGCTACGACGTGCAGTGGACCGGCAACGACGGCACCTTCCGCTCCGCCGGATCCGTGGTGTTGCCGCTGAACAAGCCGGTGACCTTCGACGTGAAGGTCGATCCGAAGGGCGATGGCGTGCACTCCGCGCTGCTCCGCGTCGCCGGCACCACTCTGCTCACCATGAACACCGTGGTCGCGGTCAAGGACTTCACCGCCGCCAACGGTTATTCGCTGAGCCACAAGGGCAGCGCCAGCCGCAACGAGAGCTCCAGCGTGTTCGTCCGGGTGCCGGCCGGCGCGTCCGCGCTCAAGGTCGACCTGGGCGCGAGCACCGGGCAGATCCGGTTCCTGCGCAACGACCCGACCGGTGTTCCGCTGGACTCCAACACCTCCACCAACTGCTACCTGCCCGACGCCGGCGCCGGATGCGCCGGTGGCTCGGCGACCAGCCGCACGGTCGTCAACCCGATGCCGGGCGTGTGGGAGATCGCCGTCGAGGCGCGGCGCACCTCCGACGCCGCGACCATCCCGTTCACGCTGACCACCTCGCTGATCGGCACCAAGATCAGCCCCGAGACCGACACCATCGCCTCGGCTCCGCTGGGCAGCCCGGTGGCCCGTAGCTACAGCGTGTCCAACCAGCTCGCCGCCATCACCGGCCGGCTGGCCGGCGGGCCGCTGGGCAGTTCGGCCGTGACCCGGCCGACCATCGCCAAGGGCGCCGCCCAGACGTTCGACGTGACCGTGCCGGCCGGGGCCACCTCGTTCACCGCCAAGATCGGCAACCCCGCCGATCGCGGCGCCGACCTCGACATGGTCGTCTACGACTGCACCGGCGGACCCTGCGTGCAGGCCGGCACCAGCGGCGGCTCCACCGCCGAGGAGCAGGTCACCATCGCCAACCCCGCCGCGGGCCACTGGCGCGTGGAGATCGACGGCTACGACGTGCCGGCCGGCACCACCGCCTACGACTACAGCGACACCTATCTCGCCCCGTCGCTGGGCAGCGTGACCGTCACCGACGCCAACGCCGCCCGCCCGTCCGGCAGCTCGTGGACCGTCTCCGGCGCCGTCACCGCCGGCGCCCAGCCCGGCCCCGGCCGTGTGCTCCGCGGCGAGCTCACCCTGGTCCTCGCCGACGGCACCGTCGTCGGCCGCTCCTCGGTGATCGTCCAGTCGGTCAGCTGACCGCGGCGTTGTTCCCCAGTGGCGGGCCCCGGTCGGGGCCCGCCACTGCTGTGTCGAGATGTCGACATTTCCGAGGCGCCCGGCGCCGGCGACAAATCAAAGGAGCCCTGACCCGCGCCTCTGCTAAGCTTCGAGCCACATCGCGCGGATTTTCTGCATGAAAGAGCCTGAAGATTTCTTCAGGGAGGTGTCAGAGGTGCTTCGGAGCTTTCGGGTGCTCAACCACCGGTCGATCCGGGACGAGCAGGAGTTGGCGCTGACGCCGGTCTACGGGGACGAGCCGGCGGTCCCCGTGGCGGCGGTCTACGGCGCGAACGCGTCCGGCAAGTCCAATCTGTTCGGCGCGCTGGAGTTCATGGCGTCCGCGGTGCGCGACTCGTTCGGCCGCTGGTCGCCGGACGGCGGCGTGCCGCGCCAGCCGTTCAAGCTCACGCCGGAAGCGGCCGAACAGCCGTCGGGCTTCGTCGCGGAGTTCATCGCCGAGGGCGTGCGCCACACGTACGGATTCGTCGTGGACGACCGGGTCGTGCGGGAGGAATGGCTCCACAGCTATCCGGAGAAGCGCAAGCGGGTCGTCTTCGAGCGCGAGGCCGGCGGCATCAAGGTCGGCAGCACGGTCGGCGACCTGCGGGGAAAGCTGGACGTGCTCAAGGCGCTGGTGCGGCCGAACGCGCTCTTCCTGAGCGTCGCCGCGCAGTCCAACGTGGGCCAGGTGCTGCCGGTCCACCGGTTCCTGACGGAGAAGCTGGCCTTCCGGTCCCGAGGTGTGCGGCGGCAGGACCTCGACCGGGTGGCCCGGGTGCTTCAGTCGGACGAGCGAGATCGTCTGGTGGACCTGGTTCGCCACGCGGACATGGGCATCGTCGGCGTCGAGGTGGCACCCCGGTCCCGAGCCGAGGCGTTGCTGAGAGACGCCCTCGTGCGGGAAGGCGGCCCGGCCCTGCCGATCAGCGAGGAGCTGTGGTTCACGCATTCGGGCGGTTCCAGGGCGCTCTCGTTCGACGAGCAGGCGGGCGGGACGAGGGACTGGGTGCTGTTGATCCCCGCCGTGCTCGAAGCGCTGGACGAGGGGCGGACCCTGGTGCTGGATGAGATCGACACCAACCTGCACCCGCTGCTGACGGCCCAGGTGATCCGGCTGTTCCAGAAGCCGGCGACGAATTCCCGTCGGGCGCAGCTCGTGCTGATCACGCACGACGCCACGCTGCTCGGCACGGCGATGCTCGGTGTCGAGCCCGGAGAGGAAGTGCTCCGGCGCGATCAGGTGTGGTTCGTGGAGAAGGGAGTCGACGGGGTGAGCCGGCTCTCCGCGCTGTCGGCCTTCCGCCCGCGCAAGGGGGAGAACACGCAACGGCGCTACCTCTTCGGCAGCTACGACGGCGTGCCGGAGCTGAACGAGTGGCAGTTCGCCGACGCAGCGCCGAGCCGCCGTGCGTCGTGACACAGCCAGGGACGGCAACACCACGCCTCAGCAGCGCCGTCAGATCCTGATCATGTGCGGTGGCACCCGGACCGAGCTGGACTATTTCGACGGGCTGAGGAGGTCTCGACGGAATTCGGCGGTCCGGGTGACGGTGATCGCCAAAGGTGTCGCGCCCGACCAACTCGTCCGGCATGCCAAACGCATCGGCAGCGACTACGACGAGATGTGGTGCGTCGTGGACGCGGACGAGTTCGACATCGCGAAGGCCGCCCGGCTGGCGGACGAGCTGGGGGTGCGGCTGGTGGTGTCCAACCCGTGCTTCGAACTGTGGCTGCTGCTTCACTTCACCGATCACCGCGGCGTCTGCTCGAGCTACAAGCAACTGCTACCGAAGTTGATCAAACACGTTCCGGGCTATGACAAGTCTCGTGTCGACTTCGCGCAGTACAAGCCGGGGGTGGCCGTCGCGGTCGAGCGGGCGGAGCGGCTGGATCCGAGTGGGCGGGATCATGGTCGGAACCCGTCCACAGGAGTGTGGAAACTGGTCCGGCAGGTCCTCCCGGGCTGAAGCACGGCCGCGGGCGGATACCCTGAAGCACGTGTCTTCCCCCTCCACGTCCCGCCGTGTCGCCCTGCTCACCCTCGGTTGTGCCCGCAATGAGGTCGACTCCGAGGAGATGGCCGGGCGGCTGACGGCCGACGGCTGGCAGCTGGTCGACCCGGACGAGGGCGGCGCGGACGTCGTGCTGGTGAACACGTGCGGGTTCGTGGAGTCGGCCAAGAAGGACTCGGTGGACACGCTGCTGGCGGCCTCGGATTCCGGGGCGAAGGTGGTGGCGGTGGGCTGCCTGGCCGAGCGCTACGGCGCGGAGCTGGCCGAGAGCCTGCCGGAGGCCGACGCGGTGCTGGGCTTCGACCACTACCCGAACCTGGGTGAGCGGCTGGACGACGTGCTGGCCGGCCGCAAGCTGGACTCGCACAAGCCGGTGGACCGCCGCACGCTGCTGCCGATCAGCCCTGTGCAGCGGCCGCAGAAGGCCCCCGAGGTGGCGCTGCCCGGCCACGGCACGGCCTGGGGCCCGCAGGTGCTACGCACCCGCCTGGACAACGCCCCGGTGGCCCCGCTGAAGATCGCCTCGGGCTGCGACCGGCGCTGCTCGTTCTGCGCGATCCCGAGCTTCCGCGGCGCCTTCGTCTCCCGTAGCGCGGAGGACATCCTGGGCGAGGCGGCCTGGCTGGCCACGCAGGGCGTCCGCGAGCTGTTCCTGGTGAGCGAGAACTCGACCTCGTACGGCAAGGACCTGGGCGACGTCCGGGCGCTGGAGACGCTGATCCCGCAGCTGGCGCAGGTGCCGGGCATCGACCGGGTCCGGGTCTCCTACCTGCAGCCGGCCGAGACCCGCCCGGGCCTGGTCAAGGCGATCGCGACGACACCGGGCGTCGCGGACTACTTCGACCTGTCCTTCCAGCACTCCAGCGAGGCGGTGCTGCGCCGGATGCGCCGCTTCGGCTCCACCGACTCGTTCCTGGCGCTGATCGAGCAGATCCGGGAGCTGAGCCCCACCGCCGGCATCCGCACCAACGTGATCGTGGGCTTCCCCGGCGAGACCGAGGACGACCTCAAGGAGCTGGAGCGCTTCCTGACCGAGGGCCGGCTGGACGCGGTGGGCGTGTTCGGCTACTCCGACGAGGACGGCACCGAGGCCCTCACCCTGGACGGCAAGCTGGACGCGGACACCGTCGCGGAGCGGGTGGCCCGGTTCTCGGCGCTGGTCGAGGAGCTGACCACCCAGCGGGCCGAGGACCGGATCGGCCAGCAGGTGGTGGTGCTCGTCGAGCACGAGGAAGATGAGGACAGCGACTGCGTCGGCCGGGCCGCCCACCAGGCGCCCGAGGTCGACGGCGAGTGCGTGGTCGTCGAGGCCGAAGGCCTGAAGGTCGGCGACCTGGTGCGGGCCGAGGTCATCGACAGCGAGGGGGTGGACCTCATCGTTCGTCCGATCGAAGTGCTGCCACGATGAGCTCACCCACGGCCGGCGAGCACAGCGCCGACGAGCCCAGAGCCGTGCCGCTGCTCAACATCGCCAACGTGTTGACGGTGTCGCGGCTGGTCATCGTGCCGTTCTTCCTGCTGGCGCTGTTCACCGGCGGCGGCGTGGACCTGCTGTGGCGGATGGTCGCGTTCGGCCTGTTCGTGATCGCCTCGATCACCGACCGGATCGACGGCGACCTGGCCCGCAAGCGCGGCCTGGTCACCGACTTCGGCAAGATCGCCGACCCGATCGCCGACAAGGCGCTGACCGGCTCCGCCCTGGTCGGGCTGTCCATCCTGGGCGACCTGCCGTGGTGGGTGACGATCGTGATCGCGGTCCGCGAGCTGGGCGTGACTCTGCTGAGGTTCTGGGTGATCCGGCACGGCGTCATCCCGGCCAGCCGCGGCGGCAAGGCCAAGACGCTGATGCAGATCGTGGCGATCGGCTTCTACCTGCTGCCGCTGCCGCCGTGGCTGCTGTTCGTGCGCTGGGTGACGATGGGCGTCGCGGTGCTGCTCACCGTGGTGACCGGCGTGGACTACGTGGTCAGGGCCTTCCGGCTGCGCGCCGTGGCCCGCCGCTCGGTCGCGGGAGCGCCGTGACGGCGGACCTGGTGGCCCGGCTGCGCGAGTTGCGGCAGACGGTGGCGACGGCGGAGTCGCTGACGGCCGGCCTGGTGGCCGCCGAGCTGGCCTCGGTGCCGGGGGCGAGCGCGGTGCTGCGGGGCGGCCTGATCGTGTACGCGACCGAACTGAAGGCCAAGCTCGCCGGCGTCGACGGGGGACTGCTGGCCGAGCACGGGGCGGTGCACCCGGACGTCGCCGCCCAGCTCGCCGCCGGGGCGCGGGAGCGCTGCGCGGCGACCTGGGGCCTGGGCCTGACCGGCGTCGCCGGCCCGGACCCGCAGGACGGCGTCGCCCCCGGCACGGTGTACGTGGCGGTGGCCGGCCCGCCCGGGGTCGAGGTGCGCCGGCTGGCCCTGACCGGGAGCCGGAATCAGGTCCGCGAGGGCAGCGTGACCGCGGTGCTGGAGCTGCTTCGTCACCGCCTGGGGTGAACCGCGGGTAGCCAAACGTGCCCGGATCGGCTGTCTCAAAGTGTGGCAAGCCGCTCGATGGGGTGGTGAACCCGTGGCCCCCGTGACGCGTTCCAAGATCGGGAGGATGCTGTCCTGGAGCGGCTCAAGCCCAGGTCAACGCCCTGCCGGGGATCTTGCCTGGTCACCGGGCGCCAGGGAACATCCGGGTTGATTCACTCGTTCGCCTTGGGCGTACGAGGCGAGAAGTCGGTGCCACCGGGGGTGCCGTCTGGGTAACGTGGTCGGTACGGGCCCGGCTGGAAGGAGGCGCGCGATGACAGTGCTGCTTCGCGAGGCGATCGGTGATCGGCTTCGCCACACTCGCACCACTCAACACCGCACGCTGCGTGAGGTGTCCCGCTCCGCACGGGTCAGCCTGGGCTACCTGTCCGAGGTGGAACGCGGCCGCAAGGAAGCCTCCAGCGAGTTGCTGGCGGCCATCTGCGACGCACTGGACCTGCCCATGGCCGATCTGCTGCACACAGTCGCCTCCGACATGAGCGCGCTGGCCGCGGTCGCGAACGCGCCCACCGCGCAGGACGCCGCCAAGCCGCGCGAGACGGCGGGCGCCCCCTACGAGGGCGGCCGGCTGCTCGGCGAGTCGGTCGGCGACCAGCTCAGCGACATCCGGCTCCAGCCGGCGCTCACGCACCGGCTGCCCACCCTCACCCCGCCGCGGGGAGAGGTCGTGGTCGCCGCCTAGGAACGGGAGGAGGCGCTCCACCCTGGACGAGTTCGAGCTGGTGGCGTTGCTGGCGGTGCTCGTGCTGCTGGCCATCGCCGCCGGATCGTTGCTGGTGCTGACCAGGCGCAGGCCCGTCGCCCGGACGGGCCCGCCGATCCGGGAGCGCCCGCACGACGTCGTCTGGGTGGACCGCGCCGAACTCGCGGTCGGCGAGCTGAGCGGCCGCCCGTGCCGCGACGACGCCGAGGACGTGCTGGCCGAGCTGCGCGCCGCCGCGGCCGAGGTCGAGACGATCAGCCGCGCACTGGCGGCGCTGCGCGCCTCTCGGCTGCGCCGGACCCGAGACCAGTTGGCCACCAGGCTGGCCGCCGACGCGGGCGGCGGCTCGGAGCTGAGCGCCGCCCACCGCGCGGTGTGTGATCGGCTGGCTACCGTGGAGCGACTCAGGGCGACCAGGGACGCCCTGACGACGCGCATGCACGCGTGCGTCACCGGGTTGGAACGAGTTCGTGATTCGCAGCACGTCGTCGGCCCGGTTCCGGGCGTTGAGCTGGTCGAACTGCGGGCCAACCTGGCCGAGGTGCGGGTGCTGGCGGCTCGACTGCCGGACATTACCGCTCAGGGGCGACCCTGATATTCGGTGGTGTCGGTGGTAGCGGCCCAGCTCACCTGACACGATGGAACCCGCACCGCCACCGGCTCGTTGGCCTGGTCGCGGCGTTCTCGCACATCCAGGAGTTAGCAGAAGGCAGGCGGAGGAGATGGCCAACCCTTTCGTGAAGGCTTGGAAGTACCTGATGGCGGCGTTCTCCGCCAAGATTGACGAGAACGCCGATCCGAAGGTGCAGATCCAACAGGCCATCGAGGAGGCTCAGAAGCAGCACCAGGCGCTGTCCCAGCAGGCCGCCGCGGTGATCGGCAACCAGCGGCAGCTGGAGATGAAGCTGAACCGGCAGCTGGGCGAGGTGGAGAAGCTCCAGGCGTCGGCCCGGCAGTCGCTGGTGCTGGCCGACGAGTCCCGGTCCAAGGGCGACGAGGCCAAGGCGACCCAGTTCGAGCAGGCCGCGCAGTCCTTCGCCACCCAGCTGGTCACCGCCGAGCAGAACATCGAGGACCTCAAGACCCTGCACGACCAGGCCCTGCAGGCCGCCTCGCAGGCCAAGACGGCCGTCGAGCGCAACTCGATGATGCTGCAGCAGAAGCTGGCCGAGCGGACCAAGCTGCTCAGCCAGCTGGAGCAGGCCAAGATGCAGGAGCAGGTGTCCAAGTCGCTCAACCAGATGAGCGAGCTGGCCGCCCCCGGCAACGTGCCGTCGCTGGACGAGGTCCGGGACAAGATCGAGAAGCGGTACTCGACCGCCCTCGGCTCGGCCGAACTGGCCAGCAACTCGGTGCAGGGCCGCATGCTGGAGGTCCAGGCGTCCACCACCGAGATGGCCGGCAACGCCCGGCTGGAGCAGATCCGCGCCTCGCTGCGCGGCGGCTCGGTGGCCGGCGAGGTCACCAGTGGCGCGTCCGCGCCGGCCGCCACCCCGGCGGCCAACATCCAGGCCGAGATCGCGCAGCGGGTCGCGCAGGAGAAGCAGTCCTGAGGCTGAACACGGGGGAGTAGGGCGATGGCGGCCGGACCGCGCAGGCGCGACCTGGGCGAGCTGATCAAGCTCGGCCAGTCCGTGAGCGAACAGCTGCGCGGCCCGGTCGCCGACACCGTCCGCAACAAGGTGCACGGCTGGCGCGATCCGCGCGCCCGGCTGCTGCGCCGCCGTCGCCGGGCCAAGAAGGCGACCATCGCCTGGTCCGGCGCCACCGTGCTGACCGGCGCGTGGGTCGGCGTCGACGCCGTGCATGCCGAGCTGTTCAGCACCATCGGCGGCTTCACCGCGATGGCGGTCACCGCCGCGTTCCTGTTCTGCACCACCGGGTCCGTGCGCAAGCTGGTCGAGCTGCACCGCCAGCCGCTGCCCGCGGCCCTGCCGCCGCCGGTGCGGCTGCCCCCGGCCGGGTCCGCCGCCCGGGAGCCCATGCGCCGGCTGGCCGAGGCCGAGGCCAGCCTGGCCGAGCTGCTCGTCCAGCTCGGCACGCCGCGGCCCGGCGGGCTCGCCCCGCTGCCGGCCGAGTCGCTGGCCCACGCCCAGGAGTCCGCCACCGAGGCCGCCACCGCGCTGCGCGCCGTCGCCGCCCAGCTGTCGGCCGTGGAACGGGCCCGCTCCATCGCGCCGCTTTCCCAGCGCGGCCCCCTCGACCAGGGCGTCGTCGAACTCAGCCGCCGGCTCAACGAGGGCTTGGACGGCTACGTCGCCCTCATCGGCACCGCCGGCCAGGCCGTCATCGCCAGCAGCTCCGCCTCCCCCAACGAGGCCCTGCTCGACGCCAGCGACCGCCTCTCTGGCCTGGCCTCGGCGCTCCGCGAACTCGCCGGCCCCGACAGCCTCTCCTGAGCTGCCCCTTTCCCGCATGAAGGGCCCCTTCCTCGCGTTCAACGTCAGGAAGGGGCCCTTCATGACGTCAGCCGGCGGGCGGGGCCTGCTTGCCCTGTCGGCCCAGCTCCGACTGCCCGGCTGATCTTCGCTCGGGCGGACGTGCTGCCCGAACCGGCTCCGCCGACCGGGGCTGAACCATTGCGCCGTTCGGGCGCTTAGCCGACACGATCTCGCGATCTATGACTCCATGTGACAGATCCGGCGGCGCAGCGTGGGGGGCGGTGGAGATTCTTCGAGCAAACGTGTGATTATCACTTTGTTATCTAGCCGAGACCGCTACCCGGCGTGGCAGGATCGTGCGAGGCAGTGCAGCCAGGCCCTTGGGCAAGCCGGACCTTTCGGGGAGGTCGGACGTGGCGTTGTGGACCGTGCACGGCGACGGTCGCCGTGTGACGGACGGCGAGGTGGTGGCCCCCGAGGAGCGGCTGAGCTGGCCGCTGACCGCCGGGTTCGGCCTCCAGCACGTCGCGGCCATGTTCGGCGCCACCGTACTGGTCCCGGCCAGCACCGGTTTCCCGGTGGCCACCACACTGCTGTTCTCCGGTCTCGGCACGCTGCTGTTCCTGCTGGTCACCCGCAACCGGATCCCCAGCTACCTGGGCTCCTCGTTCGCGTTCATCTCGCCGCTGGCCGCCTCCCGGCTGGAGGGCCTGCCGGCGCAGCTCGGCGGCGTGCTCGCGGTCGGCGTGCTGCTGGTGTTCGTGGGCATCGCGGTCAAGGCGCTGGGCGTGCGGCTGCTGGAGTCGCTGATGCCGCCGGTGGTCACCGGCGCGGTGGTGATGCTGATCGGGCTCAACCTGGCCCCGACGGCCACCCACAACTTCCAGAGCCAGCCCGGGCTGGCGGTGTTCACGCTGGCGGTCATCCTGCTCTGCGGGGTGCTCGGCCGCGGCCTGCTGTCCCGGGCCTCGGTGCTGGTCGGCATGCTCTCCGGCTGGCTGGCCGCGGCGCTGTTCGGCGGCATCGACTCGGACCGCCTCGACGCTCTCGCCAACGCCGCCTGGTTCGGCTTCCCCCAGCTGACCGCGCCGGAGCTGCGTCCCAACGTGGTGCTCACCGTGCTGCCGGTCGTGGTGGTGCTGGTCGCGGAGAACGTCGGCCACGTCAAGGCGGTCGCCGCGGTGACCGGCCGCAACCTGGACGGCAACGTCGGCGACGCGCTGATCGCCAACGGACTGTCCACCGCGCTGGCCGGCGTCGGCGGCGGCTCCGGCACCACGACCTACGCCGAGAACATCGGCGTGATGACCGCCACCAGGGTCTACTCGACCGCCGCCTACGCGGTGGCCGCGGTGTGCGCGATCGGGCTGTCTTTCTGCCCGAAATTCGGCACGCTGCTCAACACGATGCCGACCGGAGTTCTCGGCGGCGCGATGTTGCTGCTGTACGGACTGATCGCCTTGGTCGGTGTGCGGATCTGGCTGGACAATCGTGTCGACCTGCTCAACCCGGTCAATCTGATGATCGCGGGGGCGGCGCTGGTGGCCGGGGTCGGCAACCTCACCGTGCCGATCGGCGGCGTCGCGTTGGGTGGCATCGCCTGGGGCTCACTGCTCATCGTGGTCGGGCATCCCCTGCTCCGAACGCTGCACACGGCCCGTCGCCAAGTGTGATCGGTTCTGTTAAAAACACCGATCACATTGAAAATCTCCCTGTTTCCTCAGCTTCTGCTCAGGGTTAGCCTTCCTGCTACCCGAGGGGGAGGGCTGCGGGACCCATTCCCTGTCGGGGGCTGAAATCTACCTCCGTGACTGTTTGTCGCGGGGACTTCAGAAGGGGCCGAATTCGTGCGAAGAACACCTGCGCTGCTGCTCGCGCTGGCGATGACCGGGGCTGGCATGGCCAGCCTCGTGCCGTCCGCCGCCGCGGCCGGCCAGTC
Source organism: Kutzneria sp. CA-103260 (assembly GCF_018263855.1). Taxonomy (GTDB): domain Bacteria; phylum Actinomycetota; class Actinomycetes; order Mycobacteriales; family Pseudonocardiaceae; genus Kutzneria. The sequence continues at coordinate 10,496,099 of NZ_CP073318.1, forward strand.
CGCCATCCCGGACTCGCACCCGACCTGGGCCAGCCCGAACGCCAAGGTCGGCGACGCCGACACGGCGAGCAAGCTGACCTTCCGGGTCTACCTGAAGCTGGCCGACCAGGCCGGTCTCGAGGCGGCGGCCAACGCCGTGTCCGACCCGAGCAGCCCGTCCTACCGCAAGTTCCTCAGCACCGACCAGGTGCGCTCCCGCTTCGCGCCGACCGCGGGCGCGGTCGCCGCGGTGCGCAACTGGCTGACCCAGGCCGGCTTCGCCGCCGGCGAGGTGCCGGCCAACAACGCCTACGTCGAGGCCTCCGGCACCGTCGACCAGGTGCAGAAGGCGTTCGGCGTCACCCTGGGCGAGTACAAGGTCAAGGGCCAGACCCTGCGCTCCCAGGACCGCAACCTGACGGTTCCGGCCACGGTCGCGCAGTACGTCTCCGGCGTGATCAACATCGACCAGGCCGCCGCGCTGCTCAAGCCGTCCCACGTGGGCGCGGCCGGCGACGCCACGCCCGACGCGGTCGCCCAGCCGAAGGCGACGTCCCCGGCGGTGGCCCCGCCGCCGGCCGCGTTCGTCAACGCCGGTCCGTGCTCGGACTACTTCGGCCAGAAGACCGACACCACCGACCCGGCCTACGGCGGCCAGCAGCTGCCGTACGCGGTCTGCGGCTACACCCCGTCCCAGCTGCGCTCGGCCAGCCAGCTCGACCTGGCCGCCCGCGCCGGCCTCGACGGCCGCGGCGTGACCGTCGCCATCGTGGACGCCTTCGCCTCGCCGACGCTGTACGCCGACGCGGCCGAGTACGCCCAGCGGCACGACCCGTCGCACCCGCTGACCAAGGGCCAGTACAGCCAGATCGTCTACCCGCCGACGCCGGGCTCCGAGGACCCCTCGCAGTGCGACGCCTCCGGCTGGTACGGCGAGCAGAGCCTGGACGTCGAGGCAGTGCACGCCATGGCCCCGGCCGCGAAGATCCTCTACGTGGGCGGTGCCGACTGCTCCGACGTGGGTCTGGACAAGGCGCTGAACACGATCGTGGCCAAGAACCTGGCCCAGATCGTCTCCAACTCCTACGGCGACACCGGCGAGGACATCCCGGCCGACGAGGTGCAGGCGTTCCAGACCATCGCCATCCAGGCGGCGGCCGAGGGCATCGGCGTGTACTTCTCCTCCGGCGACAACGGTGACGAGAGCCACCGCCTGCCGGCCCCGTCCGCGGACTTCTCCGCCTCCAGCCCGTGGGTGACCGCCGTCGGCGGCACCAGCCTGGGCATCGGCAAGGACGGCCGCAAGACGCTGGAGACCGGCTGGTCCACCGGCAAGTCCACGCTCACCAGCGGCGCGTGGAGCCCGGCCGCCCCGGGCGCCTGGCTGTACGGCGCGGGCGGCGGCACCTCGGTGCTGTTCCCGGAGCCCAACTACCAGAAGGGTGTCGTGCCGGACGCGCTGGCCAAGCAGAACCAGACCGGCAACAACCGCGGCCGCGTCGTGCCGGACATCTCCATGGACGCCGACCCGACCACCGGCATGCTGATCGGCCTGCACCAGACCTTCCCCGACGGCACCGTGAAGTACAGCGAGTACCGCATCGGCGGCACGTCGCTCGCGTCGCCGCTGATGGCCGGTCTGATGGCCGTCGCCGACCAGCTCGGCGGCCGGCACGGGTTCATCAACCCGTGGCTGTACAAGGCGCTGGCGCACACCCCCGCGGTGAGCGACGTCAAGCCGGTCACCGGCGCCGGTGAGGTCCGCGTGGACTACGCCAACGGCATCGACGACGCCAACGGCTTCATCCGCACGGTCCGCTCGTTCAACCACACGGGCCAGACCATCCAGACCACCCGTGGCTACGACAACGTCACCGGCGTGGGCACGCCCAACGGCCTGCTCTTCCTGGGCCTGATCTAGTAGCTCGACACACGTGTGGCGCCTGCCCGATTCTCCCGGGGCAGGCGCCACACGCGTTTGTCAAGCCCTTGTTGTTTGGAAAGGACCATTCCACGCGTTCAACGTGCGAAATGGTCCTTTCACGCAGCTGTGGGAGCTCAGCGCAGGGAGCGGTTGATGCGGCGGATCAGGCCGGGGCCCTCGTAGATGAAGCCGGTGTAGACCTGCACGAGGTCCGCGCCGGCGTCGATCATGCGCTGGGCCGAGTCGGGGTCGAAGATGCCGCCGACTCCGATGATCGGCAGGCGGCCGCCGGTTTCCTTGTGCACCAGGCGAACCACCTCCAGCGCCCGGCCGGCCAGGGGGCGTCCGGACAGGCCGCCGGCCTGCGCGGCCTTGGCCTGGTCGGCGGGGGCGAGGCCGTCGCGGCCGAGGGTGGTGTTGGTGGCGATCACGCCGCTGATCTCGTGCTCGCCGCAGACCTCCAGCAGCTCTCCGATGGCGCTGTCGGTCAGGTCGGGGGCGATCTTGACCAGCAGCGGCCGGTTGCCCTCGTTCTCCTCCTGCACGCCGGCCAGCAGCTCGTTGAGCGCGGCCCGGTCCTGCAGCGAGCGTAGGCCGGGGGTGTTGGGGGAGCTGATGTTCACGGCGAAGTAGTCGCCGTGCGGGCCGAGCACCCGCATCGAGTGCCGGTAGTCCTCGACGGCCCGTTCCACCGGCGTGACCTTGGACTTGCCGAGGCTGATGCCCAGCGGCACGCTCAGCGGCCCGAGCCGGGACAGCCGATCGGCAAGCGCTTGCGCGCCCCGGTTGTTGAAGCCCATCCGGTTGATCACGGCTTCACTGTCGGGCAGCCGGAACAGCCGCGGCCGGTCGTTGCCGGGCTGGGCGTGCCGGGTGACCGTGCCGACCTCGACGAAGCCGAAGCCCAGCGCCGGCCACGCGGGCAGGGCGACGCCGTCCTTGTCCATGCCGGCGGCCAGCCCGACCGGGTTGGGGAAGTGCACGCCGAACACCGTGCGCGGCGCGACCACGCCGTACCGGGCCCGGAGCGCCGAGAGCACCGGCGGCATCCCGGCGACCCGCCGCAGCACGCCCATCGTGCGCTCGTGGGCCACTTCGGGGTCGCCCCCGCCGAACCGGAACAACGTCCTGCGCACCAGCTGCTTGTACACCACGACCCCTATCGTGCCTGGTCACGGGCCGTGCACGGACAGCGACCACCGGTGGTGTGACGCAGCCGACGCCCGGAGTAGCCTAGATCGTCGTGACCGGGGGAGTGCACAACGAGTTCAGTGGCCGCGCCGACTACATCGTCCAATGCCGCGACCTCTACGTGAACACGGGCGAGGAAGCGCCGGTCCCCCGCATGTTTACCGCGCCGGAGCCGCTGGTCGACCGGCGCGACCAGGTGCGCGATTACGGCGACGCCCCGGGGATCGTGCTCTACGGCTCGCCCGGTGTGGGTAAGACCTGGCTGGCCCGGCGGCTGCTGTTCCGCCCGGAGGGCCGCCTGCTGCATGCCACGCTCGGTGCCACCGACCCGGAGCTGGTGCTGGAGGATCTGCTGATCCTGCTGGGGGTCAAGGGTTTCAACCTGCCCCGCACGCTGACCGGCAAGGTCGGGCTGTTCCGCACGGTCACCGAGGCCAACCCGGTGGGACTGCTGCTGGACGACGCCGTGACCGCCGCGCAGGTGGAGAATCTGTTGCCCGGCGGCGAGAGCCGGGTCGTGGTCACCAGCCACCGGCCGCTGAGCGGCCTCGGCCTGCTGCCAGTGCCGCTGGCCGAGTTCGACGACGAGCACGCCTACGAGCTGCTGGGGGTGCGCAACGCGAAGCTGATCAAGGTGTGCGGCCGGCTGCCGGAGGCACTGTCGGTGCTCGGCCGGGTGATCGCCGACAACCGGCTGACGGAACGCCAGGCGGAGCGCAAACTGTCGGATGGCAGTGCTGTGCTCAAGCTGTTGGCCAGGGAAGGCAGGGCGATCTTCGAAGTGTCGTACCAGAGTCTGCCGCCCGCGGCGGCGCGTCTGTACCGGCTGCTGGCCATGCATCCCGGCGCCGACTTCGCCGGCGAGCTGGCCGGGGCGCTGGATCCCGACGGCGAGGACCTGCTTGACACGTTGGAGGACGCGAACCTGCTGCGGGCCGCGCACGGCGACCGCTACTCGTTCAACCCGCTCGCCCTCGGGCACGCCCTGCAGCAGCTGCACCGCACCGACAGTGCGGCCGAGCAGTTGGAAGCGCTGCAAGCCATGGTGTGGTGGTACGTGGATCGGGCGATCGCCGCGGACAAGGTGATCTCGCCACGGCGGTGGCGGCTGAGCGAGCGGTACCGGGACGTGCCGGCCTTCGCGGGCGACGAGGCCGAGGCGATGGACCTGCTGGAGCCGGACCGCGCCAACTTCGTGCAGGTGGTGACCGCGGCGTACGAGTCCGAAATGGACGATGCGGTGCTGGCGCTGGCGGAAGCGTTGTGGGGCCTGCACTTCGGCCGCAAACTGTACACCGACTGGAAGACCGTCAACGAGGTCGCGGTCCGGGCGGCGCGGCGGCGGGAGGATCCCCGGGCCGAGGCGCGGATGCATTGCCAGCTCGGGTTCCGCCACTACGAGCTGGACGATTTCGCCACTGCCAGGGAGGAGTTCGCCGCGGCGGTCGCGGTGGAGCCGGCCGACCACCACCAGGGACTGGCCACCGACCTGGAGTCGCTGGCGTTGGCGCACTACAGTCTCGGCGAGTTCGCGGCGGCGCTGGACTGCGTCGAACGGGCGATTCCGCTGGCCTCCCAGGACCAGCAGCGGGCGCTGCTCGGCCACCATCGGGCCCGCTTCCTGTCCGCGCTGGGCCGCTACGACGAGGCGTTCGCCGGTCTCGGCGAGGCGCTGAAGCACATGCAGGGCGTGGGCGATCAGTACAACGAGGCCCGGGTGCTGACCAGCATCGGCGAGACGTTCCTGCGGACCGGCGAGCCGGCCAGAGCCGCCGCCGAGCTCGAACGTGCGCTCCAGGTGATGGTGGCGAGGCGCCGGATGTTCCAGGAGGCCGTTGTCCGCGGCCTGCTCAGCCAGGCCCACGAGCAGTTGGGCGACCGGGAAGCGGCGCTGGCCGAGGCCCGGAAGGCGCACGCCATCCTGCACGTGTTGGAGCATCCGCGCGAACCCGTTGCCCGGCAACGGGTCGACGACCTCAGCTGACGGTCACCCGCGCCGCGGCCAGCTCCGACAGGGGGCGGCCGGCGAGGTGCCAGGCGTACGCGGCCGAGGCCAGCACCGTCGGGTCCGGGCCGGTCAGGCGGACCGTGCCGGCGTCGCGAACGTCGGCTACGCAGGCGGTTCCGTCGATCTCGGCGACGACCCGCGCGCCCGGGTGCCGGCCGGAACCGATGACCACATCGGCCAGGTTGACCCAGTGAGTGTCCATTGAGGACTCGAAGGCGACGAGGTGGGAGTCGGCGGGCTCCCATTTGGTGCCGAGCGTGACGGCCGCGGGCAGCCGAGTGACGTGCACGGTGTCGCCCTCGACGACGGCCTGCACGACGAGCGCGCCATCGGTGGGATAGGGCTCGACCGGCGCCGGCGGGGGAACTGCCAGCACGGCCGGTTCGCGCGCCGGCTCGTCGATGTCGAGAATGTCGTAGCAGACGGATCGTAGGCGCAGCAACGCCTTGCCGGGGTGGGAGGTGGTCAGCTCGGTCACCGCGCCGAAGTCCACCGGCCGCCGGATCGCCGCGTCGACCTGCGCCGCCGCCGGAATGTCGTCGGCCAGCGCGGGAGCGACTGCCCCGAGCTGACCGACCGGCGAGGACGGGTCGACGGCATCCTCGGGAAACTGGCCCAGCAGCACCGGAATCCCCAGCGCGGCCCCGTAGAACGTGGTCGAGCCATGGTCGCCGAGCACGCAGTCTGCGGCGACCAGGGCCGCCCGCCAGCCGTCCATCGGCGGCACCACCATCAACCCGGACCGCATCGCCTCCGCCAGCCAGCTGCGGACCTGCCAGGCGCCGTGGCCGTGCCAGATGTTCGGGTGCAGCACGGCGACCACCCGGTGCGAGTCGACCGGGAGCTCCGCGACGATCCGGGAGAACAGCTCCGGCCGGGCCCCGAACAGCGAGTTGACGCCCCAGGTCGAGCTGATCACGACCAGCCGCTGGCCGTCACCGACGCCGAGGGCCGCCCGGTAGGCCGCCCGCCAGGGCCGGCTGGCCAGCAGTCGGTCGAAGCACGGATCCCCGGCCACCACGGCGTTTTCCACCGCCGGCGGGCAGGATCGGGCGAGCCGGGCCAGCTGCTCGTCGTGGGTGAGCACGAACGCCTCGGCGATGGGCTCGCCGTCCCGCAGCAACTGCTCCGCGCCCAGGCCGAACGAGGCTCGCGGCCATCGCTCGGCGTCCAGCCCGGTCGACGTCTCGCCCCCGCTGCTCGGCCCGATCGAGTTCTTGTCTCCCGTCGACCGCACTTCGCCCGGCCCGGCGGTCGCCCCCGCACGTCGCGAGTCGCTTTTCGCTTTTCGCTTTTCGCTTTTCGCTTTTCGGGGCGAGTATTTATTGTAGCCAGTTCCGTGGCCGACGATGACCAATGGGGCCAGCAGTTCGTGCAGGTCACCGCCCTGGCTGGCGGAGATCGCGAGATCGAACGGCAGCTGCACGGCCTGTTCCCACGGCACGAAAACGCCGCCCACAGCGGCGATCGCCGCCGGCACGCCGTCGATGAACGGCGAGGACCGCGTCCAGGTGAACACCACCTGCACCCGTGGATCCGCCTCGAACACCGCGAGCACGTCCAGCAGCCGGGTCAGCGCCGTGACGTTGTGCACGACGGCCAGCACCTGGCGTTGGGCGGCCACGGTGCGCCAGGTCGGCGCGTGCGGGCCGACGGGCACCCGCACCCAGGGTGGTTCGACCACGTCGGTCAGGGCCGGTGGTCGTGAATGCCGCCCTTGATCTTGCCCACCTGGAACATGGTCCCGGTCACGTTGCCGGTGAAGGTGTTGGTGATGACGTCGCCGCCGTTGGTGACCGTGATCTCCGCCCTGGCCGTCTCCCACAGCGTGCGCAGTTCGGCGCCGAACCCGGGATCCGCCTGCTCGGCGTTGTCCAGCACCTGAGCCAGCATGTCGACGACTGCCTCGTTGTCCGGGGCCTTCCGCGCGGACGCCAGCACGAGCTCGGCGTTGCGGTCGTTGGCGAACTTCTCTTTCACCCGCTGCACGAGTTGGCCGAGAGCTTTCGCACCGGCGGGCACGACCTCTTTGGCCACCGCGCCGGCTATCGAGACCAGGATCGGATCCATGCCACGCCTCCTCACGACAATCGGCCTCACGGTAGCAGTGCTGGCCGGTCCGGGGTGGTGAAGTCCCGTGTGGCCCTGATCGCCACCCGAGCGGAGCAGTTGCTAGGAAGTCGGGCCGGGTTGGCAGCGTGGGCAGTACCAGGTCGGCCGCTGCTGCACGCCGCTGCCCTGCATGGCCCGCACGACGGCCTGGCCGCAGCGCAGACAGCGCTTGCCCTGCCGCTCGTACACCCAGTGCTGCCGACCTCGGGCCAGCTCGCCGGTGGTGGACTGCTCCGGGTGCCATGCGTTACGTAGCAACAACTTGTGACTGATTTCGACGGCGCGGGCCGGATCGGTGGCGGACACCGGCGACCACGGGGAGACGCCGAGCAGGAAGCAGACCTCGGCCTTGTAGAGATTGCCGACCCCGGCCATCACGCGCTGGTCGAGCAGTGCGAGGCCCAGTTGGCGGCTCGGCTCGGTGGTCAGCCGCCGGACGGCCTCGGCGGCCATCTCGGCGTCCCAGGACGGGTGCAGCAGGTCCGGCCCGAGGTGGCCGACGAGCCGGGACTCCTTGGCGGTCGGCAGCAACTCCAAGTCGTGCAGGAGAAAACCGACGGCGGAACGGTCCGAAGTGGACAGAATGGCGCGGATCTGGTGGGTCGGGCGACGCCAGTGCTCGCCGGGACGGTACAGGTGCCAGCTGCCGTCCATGCGCAGATGGCTGTGCAGGCTGACGCCGTCACGCAGGCGCGTGAAGATGTGCTTGCCCACCGAGCCGACCTCGGCGACCTCTCGGCCGGCGAGGTCCATAGTGGACAGTGAGGGGTGGCGGATCTCCCCGCGCGTCAACGCCTTGCCGGCCAACGCATCGTGCAGCCGGTGCGCGGTGAGGAAAACCGTGTCGCCCTCGGGCATCAGGGCAGGTGCGGTTCCATGAACTGCGGCCGGCCGACCGGACCGGGCTCGGGAGCCGCCGGCTCGGCCTGGGTCTGCTCCACCTCGGTCTCCTCCACCTCGGTCTCTGCGACCTCGGGGGCCTCCTCCTCGGCCTGCGCGAACACCGAGCGGGTTCTGCGCCGGCTGGACCGCAACACCCGGGCCAGCAGCAAATTGAACGCCAGCGCCACCTCGCGGGCGCCCGGCGTGTTCCACATGTGGATCGGCATGCACGCGCCCTGCGCCTGCTGCACGGCCAGCCGGTCGGGCAGCGCCACCGGCATCACCAGCGGGCCGAAGATGTCCCGCAGCTCGTCGATCCGGAACTGGTGCTCGTGCGAGCGCGGCCGCACCCGGTTCACCACCACGCCCAGCGGCTGCAGCTCCGGGTTGTGCTCCTCCCGCTCCGCCTGCACCGCCTCGAACGCCCGCTGCACGCCCGACACCGCGAACATCGTCGGCTCGGTCACCAACAGCGCCCGGTCGGCCGCGACCAGCGCCGAACGGGTCAGCTGGCCCAGCGAGGGCGGGCAGTCCAACAGCACCAGCTGGTAGGGCTGCTCGTCCTCCTCCAGCATGTCGTGCACCGTGGACAGGGCCTTCTCCAGCCGGCTGAGCTTGTTGGTGCCGGGGTCCGGGTGGTTGAGCCCCTCCACCTCCTCCGCGCCGACCAGCACGTCCACGCCCTCGCCCCAGCCGCTGGGGGCGATGGCCTTGCGCACTGTGTCGGGCGTCGGCTTCTGCAGCACGTGGAACAGGGTGGCCTCGGTCTCGGCCGGTTCCAGCGTGGCTGTCGAGTTGCACTGCGGGTCCAGGTCCACCACCAGGGTGCGAACACCCCGGCGCAGCGCCGCCGAGGCCAGGCCCAGGGCAACCGTGGTCTTGCCGACACCGCCCTTGAGGCTCAACACCGCAACCGTATGCACACGGGCAGCCTACGGTCTCAGACAAGCCGCGCAGATCACGACACCGGCACACCCATAGACTCGGGCCCATGCGACCCGATGCCGTCCGCTTGGCGCTCGACACCGAGCTGGCTGCGGTCCGCCGCCGGCACACCGAGCCGCCCCGTGTGCTGGACGTGGGCGGTGGCTCCGGCGTGTGGGCCGTGCCCCTGGCCGCCGCCGGTTGCCTGGTCACGGTGGTCGATCCCAGCCCCAACGCCCTGGCCACGCTCCAGCGCCGGGCCGTCGAGGCCGGTGTCGCCGACCTCGTCACCGCAGTCCAGGGCGACACCGACGCCCTCGCCGACCTCGTGCCCGCCGGCGGCGCCGACCTCGTGCTCGGGCACGGCGTCCTGGAAGTCGTCGACGACCTCCGCGCTGCCCTCGCCCAGCTCGCCGGCGCCGCCACCCCCGGCGGGGCCGTGTCGGTCCTGGTCGCCAACCGCTACGCCGCCCTGATCAACCGCGTCCTCGCCGGCCGCCTCGTCGACGCCCGCCAGCTGCTCGACGACCCCGACGGCCAGCTGCCCGGCGACCCCCTCCAGCGCCGCTTCGACGTGGACAGCCTCCGCTCCGCCCTCAGCGGCGCCGGCCTCGACGTCGAGCTCCTCCAGGGCTACGGCGTCGTCGCCGACCTCGTGCCCGGCGCCGTCCTGGAGGGCAGCCCCGGCGCCGCCGAGGCCCTCGCCCAGCTCGAGGTCGCCGCCGCCACCCAGCCCCCGCTCCGCGACGTCGCCTCTCGCCTGCACGCCCTCGCCCGCCGGCCCTGACCTGGGCGGCGGGATGCGGTGAACATCCCGCCGCCCAAGGGAAATCAGAAGCCGGTGACCCCGTTGGGGGTGCCCAGCCCGGTCGGCCCGTCGTAGCCGGCCCCGGCGGTGCACAGGTAGGTGCCGCCGCAGCTGCCGTTGGAGCCGGTGGTCACGTCGTTCAGCCCGGACGTGTGCGCGTACGGGTACGAGCCGGAGGTGACCGAGTTGCCAGCCAGCGCGTAGACGCTGGCGATGATCGGCGAGGACAGGCTGGTGCCGCCCACCTGCACCCAGCCGTCCGCGCCCTGGGCCAGGCCCAGTGCGATCAGGAAATCGCAGAACGAGCTCGTGCCGCAGCTGTTGTAGGTGTCGTAGATGCCCAGGCCGGACGCCGGGTCGGCGTCCGCGGAGACGTCGGCGACGGTCCGCATGGCGCACCCGGTGTCATGCTGCCAGGCCGGCTTGGGCTCGATCGCCGAGCAGCCGCTGCCGGCCCCGGACCACGCCTTCTCGGTCCAGCCGCGCGGGGTGCCGGCGGCCTTGGTGAGCGTGGTGCCGCCGACGGCGGTGACGTACGGCGAGGACGCCGGCCAGCTGACGCCGTAGCCGGAGTCGCCGGAGGACGCGGTGACGGCGATGCCCGGGTGGTTCAGGTGCGCGTCAGCGGCCGTGATGGTGCCGTCCTCGGCGCCGCCGTAGCTGTTCGAGATCGCCACCACGCCCGGGGTCGCCGCAGCGGTGTCCACGGCGGTCATCAGCGGGTCGGTGTCCGCGGAGTTGGCTTCCACCAACAGGATGTGGCAGTCGGGGCAGGCGGAGGAGACGGCGTCCAGGTCAAGGCTGATCTCCTCGGCCCAGCCGTAGTCGCCGGCCGGCAGCGGGCTGGCCGCCCCGTTCTGGTTCACCTTCTTGAAGCAGCCGTTGGCCGTGGTGCACGGGGCCAGGCCGCGCTTGCTGCGGAACACGGCCAGGTCGGCCTCGGCGGTCGGCGCGTCCATGGCGTCCACGATGGCCACGGTGCGGCCGTTGGCGTGCAGGTTGGTCAGGCCGTAGGCGGACTGGATGTCGGCGGGCGCGAGGCCCACGGGGTTGGTGACGGTCATCGGGCCGGGGCCGTTGGGCGACTTGATCGCCTTGCCCAGGCAGTGGAAGTGGGCGTGGCTCGTGGCGCAGCCGAGGTCGACCAGGCCACCGGACAGCAGCGGGGCGGCCTGGGCGACAGGCGCCGCGAAGGACAGGGGTACGAGCGCGGCGGCGGCCAGCGCGAGAACTGCGAGGAATCGGGTTCTGCCGCAGGGGGACATTCCGCCTCCTAGGTGACTCGCGTCACATTCTGGGACTGGATCGTCTCGTGTCGCCCTCACGGGTGACACTCCGCCAAACGACTGGCGGCACTCACAGTTACGAGCTGCGGTTTTGTCAGTCCCTGACGCTAGACTCGGCCCGACCGAGTCGAACGTGTGATCGAGGGGGACGCATGGGGCGCAGTGGCAACCTGCCCCGCGGCCTGGTGGAGCGGTTCCGGGTGTCGGACACCGTGTGGCCGGACGACGCCGGCTGCCCGATCCTGCACGTCGACATGGACGCCTTCTACGCGTCGGTGGAGATCCGGGAGCGGCCGGAGCTCAGGGACAAGCCGGTGATCGTGGGCGGCACCGGCAACCGGGGCGTGGTGTCCTCGGCCAACTACATCGCCCGCGGCTACGGCGTGCGCTCGGCGATGCCGACCACGAGGGCTCGCCGGCTGTGCCCGCACGCGGTGTTCATCCCGCCCACCTTCGCCCTCTACACCGAGGCGTCCCGGACCGTCATGAACCTGTTCCGGGAGATCACGCCGCTGGTCGAGCCGCTCAGCCTGGACGAGGCGTTCCTGGACGTGTCCGGCGCGCTGCGGCGGCTGCGCACCACGCCGTCCCGGATCGGCGCACAACTGCGGGCCGACGTGCTGGAGCGGACCGGCGTGAACTGCTCGGTCGGGGTGGCGGCCACGAAGTTCGTCGCCAAGCTGGCCTCGGGCCTGGCCAAGCCGGACGGCATGGTGGTGGTGCCGAAGGAGCAGTCGCTGGAGTTCCTGCACCCGCTGCCGGTGTCGGCGCTGTGGGGCGTCGGCGGCCGCACCGCGGAGGCGTTGGAGCGCATCGACATGCGCACCGTCGGCGACGTGGCGGCCGCGCCGCCGGCCCGGCTTCGGCGGGTGGTCGGCAATGCCGCCGCCGATCACCTGTACGCGCTGGCCAAGGGGCTCGACTCGCGGCCGGTGGTGCCGGAGTCGGCGGAGAAGTCGATCGGCGCGGAGGAGACGTTCGACGTCGACCACCACGACCGGGAACTGCTGAAGCGGGAGCTGCTGCGGCTGTCCGAGCGGACCGCGACCACGCTGCGGGCCCGGGGGCTGCGGGGTCGGACCGTGTCGATCAAGGTGCGTTTCGAGGATTTCACCACGATCACCCGGTCGAGGACCCTGCCGGTGGCCACCGATGTCACCCAGGAGGTCTATCAAGCCGCCGCGAAACTGCTGACCGAGAACGTTCCGTATGGCGCCGTTCGGCTGATCGGCGTACGAGTCGAGCAATTGGCGCAGGCATCCGAGATCGGCGAACAGCTGTTCATCGACGCCCCGGAGCGGGGCTGGCGGGAAGCAGACCAGGCCGCCGACTCGGCACGTTCCCGATTCGGCGGCGCGGCCGTGCGTCCAGCCTCATTGCTGGGACGAACAACTCAGAAAGAACGGGGGATGAATTAGCGGTTTAGTTGTACGGCTGGCCGGCGGCCGGGGTGGCCGAACCGTTGGTCGTCTGCGTCGTGGCTGCGCTGGCGACAGCGCCGGCACCTGCGAAAATGGCGAGCGCGAAGGCCATGACGGCCAGGGCGAAGCGCATTGTTCCTCCGTGGTGATTACTCATCAGTACACAGGTGGTGCGCGATTCAACACCTAGGGTGACAGTCGACGTGTGACGCCCGAACCAGCGGCGAATGAACAATCGATCGCAATTATTTCGCTCGGTGTTCACCTAGAATAGTTCGAATAAATGAAATCCCTTGTTCAACTGTCGTTTTTGTTGTATTCTGGCCGGCATGCTGATCGGGCGGAGTCGTGAACTGGCCCGGCTGACCGTCCGAGTCCGTGAACTCGCCGGTGGTCGGGGCGGCACGGCGCTCGTCGACGGCGAACCCGGCATTGGCAAGACCACCCTGTTGCGCGCGGTGTGCGACGCTGCCCTGGAAAACGGCTGCCGTGTGCACTGGGGCGCGGGCGATGAACTCGGCCGGTTGCTGCCGCTGTTGCCTCTGCTCGAGGCGCTGCGCGCGGAGCGTTCCGACGAGGGCCAGGCGGTGCTGCGGCTGCTGCGAGGCGAGATCCCGACCGTGGCCGACCCGTCGGCGGTCGCGGCCGAGCGGGTGCTGGGCATGGTCGAGGAGTTGTGCTCCGACGGACCGGCGGTGCTGGCGCTGGACGACCTCCAGTGGGCCGACAAGGTCACCGTCGCGGTGTTCAGCCGACTGGTGAAGCTGGTGGACCAGTTGCCGCTGCTGCTGATCGGCACGCTGCGACCGGTCCCGGTCCGCGACGACCTGTCGGCGCTGTGGCGGCAACTCGGCGACGACGGCCAGATCAGCCTGGGTCCACTGCCTGCGGACGCGATCGGTGAGCTGGTCGCGCAACTGGTCGGCACGCAGCCCTCGGACGAGTTGCTCCGTCACGCCGAGGGGGCGGCCGGAAATCCTTTGTACGCGACGGAACTCGTCAGCGCGGTGGCCGAAGGCGCGACTCGCCCGGGCTCGCTGGCCGCGGCGATCGACCACCGGATGGACTTCCTGTCCGAGCAGACCCGGCATGTGCTGCGCGCGGCCACTCTGCTCGGTGTCGTGTTCTCGGTCGCGGACCTGAGCGTCGTGCTCGGCCGCTCGGTTGTCGACCTGCTTCCCGCACTCGACCAGGCGACGGCGGCCGGTGTGCTGGTCGAGTCCGGCGACGGCCTGTCGTTCCGGCACGCGCTGGTGCGATCCGCCCTGTACGAACGGATGTCGCAACCGGTGCGTGCGGCCTGGCATCTGGAGGCCGCACGACTGTTGTCCAACGCCGGGTCGCCGGTCGAACGCGTCGCCAAGCAGCTGCTGGTCGCCTCCGACGCCGACGAGTGGACCGTGGACTGGTTGTGCGACAACGCGGGTGCGCTGATCGGCCAGTCCCCGTCCGCGGCGGTGGACCTGCTTCGCCGAGTGCTCGCCACGCCGAGTTGGGACACCCGGCGGTTGTCGCTGGCCAGCCGGTTCGGCGACGCCCTCTACCGCACGGGTGACTTCGACGAAGCCGAGCAGGTGGCCACCCGAGCGCTCGCGTTGTCCGTGGACCCGGTGCAGATCGTGTGGCTGCACCACATCTTGCTGCAATGCCGCAGCATGAGCGGTCGCGTCGCGCAGTCGCTCGTCGAACTGGACCACGCGTTGGCGGATCCGAACACCACCGGGCGGGTGCGGGCCCGGTTGCTCGTGCTCACTGCGAGGGCGCACTGGGATCTGGGTGAACTGGACGCCGCTGAGAAGGCCGCGCTGGACGCCGCCGACGCCGCGCCCGCAGACGAGTGGGCGGTCGGCTGGTCGCTGCACGTCCGCAGCATCGTGCTCATGGTGCGCAACAAGATGGCAGATGCGCTGGACCTGTTGGACCACGCCGTGCGGGCGATCGGCCGGGACGGTGGCACCGCGGAGCTGAGCCTGCTGCTGCGCGTCAATCGCGCGGTCACCCTGTGCTGCGTCGACCGCTACGACGAGGCGGTGGCCGCCGCGCGAGATGTCCGTCAGCTGGCCGAGCACGTCGGCAACACAGTTCGTATGGCGCAGGCGCAGAGCGCCCTCGTGCAGATGACGTACGACTGCTGCCGGTGGGATGACGTGCTGGTCGATGTGGACATGCTCGCCGACGAGCTGCGGAATCCGGTCGTCGCCGCCTCCGACCACAGCATCGCCGCCCTGATCCATCTGCACCGTGGCGATCACGTCGCGGCTGGACGGCATCTGGCCGTCGCGCGGGCGGCCCAGGTGGGCAAACACCCCGTGCTGCACCTCGCGCTGGTCAACAGCTTGGAGCTGGAGCAGGCCGGCCAGCTCAGCGAAGCGCTGGCGGCGTTGAGCATGACCGCCGACTACGACGACCTACTGCCGGAGATCGTCCGGCTCGCGGTGGCTGACGGCGATCTTGACACCGCGCGGGTAACAACCAGCCGAGTCGTGGGCCTGGCGGCGGATTCCGAGGTGCGGCACCGGATTGCCGCTGCCGCGTACTGCCGTGGGCTCGTTGCCGGTGACGGCGAGGAGCTGCTGCGGGCGGCCACCGTCTATCGGGAGTGCGGTTTGCCGCTGGCCCGGGCCAAGGCGTTGGAGGCGGCCGCGGCGGCGTTTGTCCACAACGGACAGTCAAGCTCGGCGCGGGCGGCGGCGTCGCGGGCGTTGGACCTGTACGCCGAGCTCGGGGCCGAGTGGCAGCTGGCGCGGGCGCAGGCGGCACTGCGGGGGTTGGGGCTGCGGCGCGGGCCGAAGGTCAAGCACCGCCGGGCCAAGACCGGGTGGGACAGCCTCACCCCGGCCGAGGCGACGGTGGCGCAGCTGGTCGTGGCTGGGCTGTCCAACCCCCAGATCGCCGAGCGGCTGTTCGTGTCCCGGCGCACCGTGACCACGCACGTCTCGCACATCCTGGCCAAGCTTCAGGTCCGCACCCGCACCGACATCGCCCGGGAAGCCGGCCTGCGTCAGGCCGCCTCCGGCTGAGCCCACCAAGGCCGGTGCCGGCCGGGCCGAGGAGGTGGCCCGGCCGACGCCGGCTCCGCCCGCCCGAACATCGCGCCGGAGGCCGAGCCGCGCCACTCGGCCAACGCGCGTGTCGGGGTTTCGGGCAAGCGGATTCAGGTGGCTTGTGGACAATCGCCCGTCCATCCACAGGGCTCGCTTCGCGGGCGTGCCCGGGGCCAGCGGCCGGTAGACTGGGTCTGGGGACGCCCCCCCGAGGCGGGTGGGGGATTTCAGGCGGAACGGTTGCCGGGACGGCGGTGGTCGCCGGAGTCCGAGCGAGCATCGCCGAGGCGTGGCCGCGGCACGGAACCCTCGTCACGGGAACGCGGCTGCTGCGTTGAACCCGTGTCACGCGAACGCGGGTGTTGGGTGGGCCCGGTGTCGTGCGAGCGCGGCTGGGGCACGGAACCGCCGTCGTGGGAGTGCGAATACTGGGTGAGCCCGGTGTCGTGCGAACGCGGCTGAGGGACGGAGCCTTCGTTGCGCGAGTGCGAACGTTGGGTGGAACCGGTGTCGCGGGAATGTGGCTGAGGCACGGAACCCCGGTCGCGGGAGCGCGGGTGCGCAGCGGGCTCGGCGTCGCGGGGCTGGGGGCGCTGGGCTGGGTGGGCCTCGGGGCGGGTGTCGCCGGGGCGGGGATGGGGCGGACCGGCGTGCACGGGGCGCTTGCGGACCCTGGGGGACTGGCCCCGGCACCAGCGCAGCCACAGCGGCACGATGTACCACCACAGGACGAACCAGCTGACGATGCCGGCGGTGAGCATGCCGGCCCACTCCTGCCCGAGCACGACGTCGAGGATCATCATGAGCGCGGAGGACAGGGACAGCATCAGCAGGACCAGGCCGCACAGGGCCAAGCCGCTGGTGAGGTGGACGAGCTGGCGCTTGAGGCGGTGCTGGAACACGAGGCGGTGCACGGGCGCGGGGGCGATGAGCAGGGCGGTGGCGGCGGCGCCGAGGACGAGGCTGGCGACGAAGGCGGAGCGGTCGAACTGGCCCAGCGAGGCGAAGCGGGGCGTGAACGCCAGGGACAGCAGGAAGGCCAGCAGCAGCTGCACGCCGGTCTGGGCGACGCGGATCTCCTGCAGCAACTCCGCGTAGTTGCGGTCGAGCCGCTGGGTCGGTGTCTCCCCGCGGGCCACGAGATTCCAGCTGTCATGGCTCTCGTATGGGCTACGGGCAGTAGCCGAGTTGTGCGTCATGTCGAGATCCGTTCAACGAGGGGACACCAGGAGTTCAACCCTCGCGCACACTGCGTGATGAGTCATCGGAGACGTGACGTATGTTGGCGGGGCCCTGTCACCCGTTGGAGAGGCGTACGCACACCCGTGACAGCCACCCGAGCCGACCTTCCGTCCCTGACCGGAATGCGCTGGGCCGCCGCGTTTCTGGTGTTCTGCCTGCATATCGTGGTCACCTCGATGCTCTCGCCGGTCGCCGCCGGCTCGAAGATCGCCACGCTGCTGTTCAGCGCGGGTGACGTGGGGGTGTCGTTCTTCTTCGTGTTGTCCGGCTTCGTGCTGATGTGGTCGGCCCGGCCCGGTGACAGCCCGTTGCGGTTCTGGCGGCGTCGGCTGGCCCGGGTCTACCCGGTGCACCTGGTCACGGCGCTGTTAGCGGTGCTACTCGGCGTCACCCTCGGGCAGTTGGTCCGCCCGGACAACTTCTACGGGGTGCCCAGCATCGGCAGCTTCCTGGCCAACGTGTTCCTGGTGCACTCGTGGATCCCGGGCCAGAACCAGTCGTTGAACACGGTCAGCTGGACGCTGGCCTGTGAGGCGTTCTTCTATCTCACGTTCCCGGTGTGGGGCCTGCTGGTCCGGCGGCTCCAGACCCGTGGCACCACAGTGTTCGCGCTGGTCAGCGTGGTGCTGGTGGTGCTGCCAGCGGTGGCCCAGCCGTCGTTGTCGTTCCTGCAGTCCTTCCCGGCGGCCCGGCTCGGCGAGTTCACGCTCGGTGTCGCCCTGGCCCGCCTCGTCGCGCTGGGCAGTTGGCGCGGGCCGCGGCTGGAGATCGCGGTGGCGGTGATGCTGATCAGCTACTTCCTGGTGCCGGTGTGGCCCGGGCAGTACGGCTACTCGGTGGCCACTCTGGTCGGCATCGGTGTGCTCATCCCGGCCGCGGCCGTGGCCGACCTGCGCGAGGACCCGTCGTTCTGGCGGTCCCGGACGATGGTCCGACTCGGAGAGCTGTCGTTCGCCTTCTACATGATCCATCTGATGGTGATCAGGGTGGCGCGGCGCGTCTTCCCGGCACTCGTGCAGCGGGGCAGCACCGCCGAGTTGTTCGTGGTGGCCGGGATCTTCGCGGTGTCGCTGGGCCTGGCCTGGGTGCTGTACGAGTACGTGGAGACGCCGTGCCGGCGGTTCCTCACCCGGCCGCGCCGCAAGCAGCGGGAACTGGTGCCGGCGTAGTCAGCGCCGCCAGGTGGTCTGCAACCTGATCACCACGATCGCCTCGACCACCAGGGCCACAGCCAGGATCACCGCCGCCCACCATCGGGATCGCCGCGCCAGCGGGGCGATCAGCGGCAGCACCACCAGTGACGTCACCACGTACGCCCAGTTCTCGCCGGACTCCCGAGGCTGGTGGCCGCTGAGACGGGCGATGACGATGGCGATTGTCTGCACGACCATGGCCACTTCGATCGCCGCCAGGTAGGGCAGCACGCGAGCGAAGTTGTAGCGGGCGGCGAACAGCAGGCAGGCCAGGGCCAACAGCGCGCAGATGGCCGTGGTGGCGAAGGCCAGGGGCTCGATCACGCCTTGGCCCGGCGGCGACGCTTGGTTCCGGCGCGGAACAGCCAGGTGGACAGGCCAGTGATCATCAGGGCCAGCGGGGTCAGGCCCAGCACCACCCAGATGATCCGCCACCAGCCGTTGACCAGCCAGCCGAAGTGTGCGGGCTCGAACACCTTCTCGTAGAACGTGTTGGCCAGCGGTTCGGCGTTGCCACCGTCCACAACGGACGCCTGGGCGGCGTCCTGGGCGTCCACGTAGACGAAGACATCGCCACCGAAGAAGGCTCGCGCGTTGTACGGGGCGTAGGAGCCGGAGATGGACACGCCGTAGTAGGCGGAGTCCTCGTTCGGCAGGCTGACGTAGCGGATGTCGCCGGGATGACGTTGCAACGCGGTGGAAACCGCTTGGTCGAGGCCGATGTCGGCGGCATTCGCGGCAGCGGGATCGGGTGTGAACGTGTATCGATTGGCGTCCACGGAGGTGCCGCCGGTGATGGCCAGCCAGGCGTTCTCCACGGCCGGCAGTTCGAACGCCGCGCCGGTGACGCCCCACATCAGCACGAACGGCACGGCGACCAGGCCGATCACGTTGTGCAGGTCGTAGTCCCGGGCGAACCGGCCGCGATGGAGCCGGACCCGGAAGCCGTGGGAGAACCGCCGGAACCCGGGCCACCACGTGATGAGGCCGGTGATCGCCAGCAGGACCATCAGCAAACCCAGCACCACCAAGAGGATTCCGCCGAGTGTCTGTCCGAGGATCGGCGTGGCCATCCAGGCCACGTAGCCGGCGTCGGTGGGGCAGGTCAGGGCGCAGTCGTGGATGTTGGCCATCAGGCCCATGAAACCGTCGTTGATGTTGGCGTAGCCGTTGAGGTGGCCGGTGCCGGGGTCGACGGCGTAGATGTAGGTGAACGTGGGGTCGCCGACGGCGATGATGCCCTGGTCGTTGCTCACCCAGGCCGGCGTGAAGTCGGGGTGCGCCTGGCGCACCAGGTCCCGGGCCTGGCTCAGACTGATCGGGGCCGGGCCGTCGGTGTGCTGGTAGAGCTCGGCGTGCGTGGCGCGGAAGTATTCGGCCCGGTACAGCAGGATCGCGCCGCTGGTCGTCTCGATCACCAGGAAAAGGCCCAGCACCAACGAAGTCCAGCGGTGCGTGAGCACCATTGCCCGCCGCACCGGCCGCCGGCGTAACCAACGCCGGAACCGGCTGCCGCGGGCCGCGGACACCCGTGCGGCCTCGGTCCGGGTGAGGGTGTCGGTCGTTGACGGCCCCTGGCGTTCGGTGTCGGCGGTCAACGCCCCACCCCCCTGTTCTGCGACCCATGTTCGCTCGGGGTGAGGTTAGCCTTGCTTAACTTATGCGTCCAGTGCTGTGGAGCAGCCGGCCCACCGCCTGTGACGTGCGCTCATAGCTGTGGTCGTTGTCCACCTCGCCGACCAGCTGGTGGTCGCGCATGACCAGCACGCGGTCGGCCAGGGTGACCATCTCCGGCAGGTCGGAGGAGATCAGCAGGATGGCCAGGCCGTCGCCGGCCAGGCCGACGATCAGCTCGTGGAAGGCGGCCTTGGTGCGCACGTCGATGCCGACGGTCGGCTCGTCGATGACCAGGATGTCGCAGTCCGCGGCCAGCCACTTGGCCAGGCTGACCTTCTGCTGGTTGCCGCCGGAGAGCTGCCCGGCCAGCTGCCCGGGCCCGGACAGCCGCATGCCCAGCCGTTCCTGGTAGGTCGCCACCAGCGCGTTCTCGTCGCGGGCGCGGACCAGGCCGAGACGGGCCAGCCGCCGCCACACCGTCACGGCGATGTTGCGGCTGATCGGCTGCTCCAGGAAGACACCCTCCTCCTTGCGGTTCTCGGTGACGTAGCCCATGCGGTGGCGGCGCAGCGCCTCGCCGACGTCCCGGATCCGGACCCGCTCGCCGTGCACGCGGATCGAGCCGGCGGTGATCTTGTCCAGTCCGAGCACGGCCCGGGCCAGCTCGCTGCGGCCCGCGCCGACCAGCCCGTACAGGCCGACGATCTCACCGGGCCGGACCGCCAGCGACACGTCGCGATGGCCTTGGTCGGTGCTGATGGTGTCGAGTTCCAGCGCCGGCGCGGTGGTCCGGTCGACCGGCTTGCGGTCCAGTTCCAGCACGGCGTGCGCGCGGCCGACCATCAAGTTGACGATGTCGTCGGTACGGAAGTCGGTCAGGGGCTGGGCTTCGGCGACGCTGCGGCCGTCGCGCAGCACGGTCACCGTGTCGGCGATCGCGAACACCTCGTCGAGCTTGTGGCTGACCAGCACGATGGCGTGCCCCTGGTCCCGCAGTGCTCGCATCACCGCGAACAGCCGGTCGGACTCGTCCGAGGTCAGCGAGGCCGTCGGCTCGTCGAGCAGCAGCACCTGCGAATCCACCGCCAGCGCCTTGGCGATCTCCACCAGCTGCATCTGCGCCACCGACAACTCGGCGACCGGCCGGTCCACGTCCAGCCGAACGTCCAACTGGCCCAGGCACTTCTCGGCCAGCGCGCGCATGGCGTTGCGGTCCACGAAGCCGAACTTCCGCGGCACGGCCTGCAGGGCGATGTTCTCCGCCACCGAGAACGCCGGGATCAGGTTCCGTTCCTGGTGCACCACACCGATTCCGGCCCGCTGAGCGTCGTGCGGGCCGGAGAAGTGCGCTTCGGTTCCGTCGGCCAGCACGATGCGGCCGCCGTCCGGTCGCAGCACGCCGGTCATGATCTTGATCAGGGTGCTCTTGCCGGCCCCGTTCTCGCCGAGCAGCGCGTGCACGGTGCCGGGGGACAGCCGCAGCGTGGCCTCGTCCAGGGCCCGCACGCCCGGGAACACCTTGACCAGCTTCTCCGCGGTCACGGTCATTTCGCCGCCCTCCCACGGAGTTGCGTGATCAGGACCGCGCCCAGCACCACCGCGCCGACGATCAGGTCCACCCAGTCCGGGTTGATCGAGTACTGCGCCTGGGCCACGTCCACCAGCCGCACGATCAGCGCCGCCAGGCAGGTGCCGACCACGCTCACCACGCCGCCGGCCAGCGCCACCCCGCCGATGATCGGCGCCGCGAAGCTGGGCAGCAGCAGGTCGTCGCCGATGGTCGCGTTCACCGATCCGCTCAGCGCCACCACGATCACGCCCGCCACGCCGGCCAGCAGCCCCGACAGCAGGTGGGCCAGCACCAGCGACCGGTCGTTCGACACCCCGGAAAGCCTTGCCGCCAGCGGATTCCCGCCGCTGGCCAGCAACTGGCGGCCGAGGGCCATCCGCCGGAAGAACACCGCCACCGCGATCGCCACCAGCACCGCGAACAGGAACACCGTCGGCACGCCCAGGACCGAGGCCTGCCCCAGCCGCACCAGACCCGGCGAATACCCCTGGTAGGTGGCGGTTCCGTGCACGCCGTAGCGCAGGCCGTCGATGATCGTCATGGTCGCCAGCGTGACGATGAAGCCGTTGATCCTGGTCAGCACCACGATCAGCCCGTTCGCCAGCCCGATGGCCGAGCCGGTGACCATGCCCGCGATGACCGCCAGCCACGCCGGCAGGCCCACATCGACCATCAGCCAGGCGGTGACCATCGCGCAGAACCCGGTCACCACACCGACGCTGAGGTTCATCTGGCCCACCCCCAGCACCACCATCTGCGCCAGGCCGATCACCATGGGCACGGCCAGGAACTGGAAGATGGCGGTCAGGGTGTCGGCGTGCAGGACGCTGCCGCGCGTGGTGAGGGCCAGGACCACGAACGCGGCGACCGCCAGCACAGCAAGCGTGAATTCGGTGGAACGGACGGAGATTTTCTGGCGAAGGGCAGTCATGCCGCACCACCCTGCTGCTCAACCGCCATGGGATCGGCCGCCGGTCTCGGCGCGGCGGTGTTTCTCCATTCCGCCAACACGTGCCGCAGCCGATCCAGCGACAGCGCCACCAGCAGCACGATCCCGATGTATATCTTGAACTTCTCCACCTCGAACTGGAGGAGGTTCAACCCCGTCTGGATCACCTCGGTCAGCGCCGCGCCGAACACGGCGCCGAGCACGCTCACCGCGCCGCCGGCCAGCAGCGTGCCGCCCAGCACCGGGCCCAGGAACGACGGCAGCAGGAACGAGCCGCCGATGTCGGCCGAGAACGCGCCGTTGTTGACAGCCAACAGGAATCCGGCCAGGGCGGCCAACAAACCGGACAGCATGTGAGCCTGGATGACGCGGCGGTTGGTCGGGATGCCGGACAGCTTGGCCGCCTGGAGGTTGGAGCCGGTCATCAGGATCTCCCGACCCAGCCGGGAGTTCCGGAACAACACGCCGACCAGGACCGCCGCCACCAGGGCGATCGGCACCACCAGGGGAATCGGCGGTCCGCACAGGTCGCCCATGCAGTAGTCGGCGAAGGTGTCGCCGCGCAGGATGTCCATGCCGGCAGGGGAGACGTGGAACGCGACACCGTCGCTGAACGTGCTGTACAGCAGGGAAACCAGGCCGATCAGGGCGAAGTCGAGGGCCAGGGTGACCACGAAGGAGTTCACGCCGGTGGCGGCGATGGTCCAGCCGGCGGCCGCCCCGACGAGGGCGCCGACCGCGAGGCCGATGAGCAGCCCGACGGGCAGGGGGACGTCGAGCTTGTCGTAGGCCCAGCCGGAGGCGAAGGCCGACACGGCGGCCATCCGCCCGACAGCCAGGTTCATGTGCCCCAGCGACAACACGGCCAGCTGGGCCAGTCCGACCACGACAAAAACCGTGAGGTCGGACTGCATGGGCACGATCGTCAGGTTGACGTCGAGGAAGGCCGGCCGCAGCGCGGTGAACACCGCGACCAGCACGACGATCACGACCAGCAGGCCGATGCGGGGATTTGCCCAAAAAGGGATAACACGGCCGGGGATGCCACGCCTCATGTTCACGCCTTGGGGCAGGTGAGGTACTTGTCGTCGAAGTCCTTGCGCAGCTGGGCTGTCTCCTGCTGCCGCTGCGTGTCGTAGCTGGCCACGTTGTCCTTGGTGACCACGAACGAGCCGGAGTCGATCACCTGGCCCGAGGTCTTCATGGTGCAGCCACCGGCCAGTTTGGTCAGTGCGTACGAGCCGACATAGGCCTGGCCGACCGGATTCTGCACCACCGAGGCGGTGACCGAGCCGTCCTTGATGTCGCCGAGAATGGTCGGGTCGTCGTCGATGGCCACCACCTTCACCGGCAGCCCAGCAATATTCAACCGCGCCGCCTTCACCGCGGCCGCCGAGGCCACCGCCGGGTTGTACGCGGTGGTGACGATGCCGTTGATCTGGGCGCCCTTGGCCGCGATCAGGTCGGCCACCGCCTTCTGCGCGGTCTGCAGGTCGGTGTCGATGTCGGTGACGGTCTGGAGCAGCTTGACCTTGCCGCCGGTCTCGTCGATGGCCTGCTGCACGCCCTGGATCCGGCGGGTGGTGTTGGAGTCGGTCTTGTTCCCGGTCAGGTGCACCAGGTTGCCGCTGCCGCCCATCGCCTCGATCGCCGACTTGGCCGCCTTGTACGCCGCTTGTTGCACGTCGGTGGCCAGGCAGAAGTCGGCGTTGTCGGTGTCGCCGGCCGGGCAGGAGCCCAGCGACGCCAGGTGGAAGCCCTGCTTGCGCAGGTCGCTGAACGTCGAGTTGATCGTGTCGGGGGACACCCCGAACACGCCGAAGGCGTTGAAACCCTGCGCCGCCAACGACTTCAGCACCGAGTTCTGGGTGGTCTGGTTCCAGGCCGAGGTCTCGTTGAACGTGGTGTCGCCCAGCTTGAAGTCGGTCTTGGCCTGTTGCAGCGCGGCCTTCCAGGGCTGGAAGTACGGGTGCGGGCCGCCGGGCACGAGCGCTACCTTCACCTGCCCTGGGGCGAGTGCCGACTGGTCGCTGTGGACGGTGCTGCGGCTGCAACCGGCCACGCACAGCGCGATGGCCAGCACTGCGATGGTAAGAGGTGAAGTGCGCATAGGGTCTTACCTCTCTGTAAGCACCTCGACGTACGGCTCCAGGGCGGCCGGGTAGTCCAGCCCGGCCGGCAGCGCGATGCCCGGCCCGGTGGGCGCGTGCACGAATCCCTCGGCGTCGACCTCTGCCTTGGGACGCACCGGGTTCGCGGTTATCAGCGACTCGTAGTAGGTGGTGTTGGAGATGGCCATGGCCAGGTGTCGGCTCGGGATCTCGTCGCCGAGCACCTCCGCGCGCAGCCGGAACGAGTCGGCCAGGTGCGCGGTCCGCATCGCCCCGGTGATGCCGCCGCGCATCGTCGCGCTGGCCCGCACGCCGAAGGTGGCCGCGCCGGCGGCGATGCTGCGTTGTCGGAAACGATGGCGGCGGTGTTCATGTGCGCGCCGTCCGAGGTTTCCGCCACCAGCAAGGGAATCCGCACCGATCGGGCCAGGTGTCGGTAGGCGGTGACGCTGAACTCGCGCATCGGCTCCTCGTACCAGAGGAAACCGGCGTCGTGCAGGGCCTGCCCCAGATACGTCGCGTCCGGCAGGTCGAAGCCGGCCGAGCCGTCGTACATCAGCGGCACGTCGTCGCCGACGTGCGCGCGCAGCTTGTGCCCCAGCTCCGCGTCCTTGCGGGCGTCGCCCCAGGCGTGCAGCTTGATCGCCTGATAGCCCAGCTCCAGGCACTGGGTGGCGACGTCCAGGTACTCGTCGACGTCACGGAACGTGACCGTGGAGGCGTACGCGGGGATCTTGGTCCGGAAACCTCCGAGGACCTGCCACACCGGCTGGCCGCTCAGTCGCCCGGCCAGATCCCACAGCGCGGTGTCGACCAGACCGAGCACCGGCAGCGGAAACTCCTCGGTGCGGTCCAGCTCCCACACCAGGTGCCACAACCACTCGCGCTGCAACGGATCCTGGCCGGTCAGGGCCTCGAGCAGGACCCGCGCCACGATGTCCTCGACCGCCGCCGCCATGCCTGCGCGGGTCGCCAGCGCCACGCCGGAGACCCCCTCGTCGGTGCTGACGCGCAGGACCGACGCCTCGCCGTCCGGGCTGGAGCCCAGCAGGCCCCGCCGCCACCCGAAGGCGGGCTTCGCGCCGGGGAGCGGGATGCGGAACGACTCCACGTCGGTGATGCGCACGGCGGCAACATAATTCGTACTATGAATGTCGTCAAGGGTAGGATCGGCCGGACAGCCCCCGGACGAAACGGACTCCTGTGAGCCTGGACGAGCAGGCGGCGCAACCGCTGCCGGGGTGGCCGCGCCGGCCCCGGCGACTGGCCACCGCCGTGGTCGAGGACCTGGTCGACCGGATCGTCGGCGGCGAGATCTCGCCCGGCAGCGCGCTGCCCATCGAGCCGGTGCTGTGCGAGATGTTCTCGGTCAGCCGCACCGTGATCCGGGAAGCCGTCAAGTCGCTGGAGGGCATGCGGCTGGTCAAGGTGCAGCAGGGCCAGGGCACCACCGTGCGCGACACCGAGGACTGGGACCTGCTCGACCCGGTGGTCCTGGCCGCGAGCATCCGACACGACGCCGAGCTGGCGATTTTGTCCGACCTGGTCAACGTGCGCCGGGCGCTGGAGTCGCAGATGGCCGGCCAGGCCGCCGAGCGGGCCGACGCCGAGCACCTGCGCCGCATCGGCACCGCCCTGCGGCACGTCACCGACGAGACCGCCGACGCCTCCCGCTTCTACCGCGCCGACCTGGAGTTCCACGACGAGATCATGGCCGCCTCCGGCAACCGCCTGGCCCGCGCCGTGATCAGGACCGTGAACGAGGAGGCGTTCCGCAGCCTGCGCTACATCGGCGAGCCCACCCTGGCCGACTTCGAGCAGTCCAACCGCGAGCACCGGGCCATCTACGAGCGCCTGATCGCCCAGGACCCGGAGGGCGCCGCGCAGGCGATGGACGACCACATCGGCCGGAGCTGGCAGAAGCGCCGCCCCCGCAAACGCTGACGGCCCCTCCAGCTTGATCGGTCAGGACTGAGGCGTTGACAGGTCCTTGCGGCTTGTTGTCCACTAATTGCGGCTTACATCATACGTCCGATGATTGCTGTTCCACCTGTCAAGGGAGACACGGTGTCCACCAGCAGCCGCTTACGAGTCGCCTTCGTGGCGACCACCCTGACCGTAGCCGGCCTCGCAACCCCTACCGCCGACGCGGCCGCGCTGACCACGGCGTGGCAGAACGGCGCCTTCCAGATCGACCGCCACGCGGTCGTCAGCCGCTCCAACATCGTGCTCGGCGCGCCGAACACGGCGGCGACCCAGTCCCTGCCGCTGGGCAACGGCACCGCCGGGGCGGCGGTGTGGGCGGCCAACGGATTCACGGCGCAGCTCAACCGCGACGACACGTTCCCGGACCGCAAATCACCGGGCCAGGTGACGATCCCAGGTCTGTCCAAGCTGACCGCGGCCGCGGACTTCGCGGCGCACCTCGACCTCTACGACGGCGTGCTCACCGAGACCGGCGGCGGCCTGACCGCCCGCGTCTACCTGCGGGCCGACAAGGACGAGCTGGTGGTCGACGTCTCGGGCGCGGACCCGAACAGCACGCAGACCGCCCAAGGAAACCTGTGGTCGGGCCGGTCGCCGCAGGCCCAGGCCAGCGGTGCGATCGGCACGCTGGCCGAGACCTGGGTGGACAACCCGACCGGCGGCACCGGCCAGACCTTCGGCAGCCTGCTCGCGGTGACGGCCGGCGGCCGCAACGTCAACTCGGCGGTGGTGGACGGCCAGACCGTGCGAACCACCTTCAATCCCAACGCCGACGGCACGTTTCGGGTGGTCGTGGGCGTGCCCCACTGGACTGGCGGCAACGCCCAGAGCACCGCGGCGGCGCTGCTCGGCAACGACGCGACGGCGTCTACAGTGGACACCAATCATCTGAACTGGTGGCACGACTTCTGGTCCGGGGCCAACCTGATCGAGGCCAATTCGGCCGACGGTTCCGGGCAGTACCTGGAGAACCTGCGGACGATATACCTGTACCAGGAGGCCAGCCTCAACCGCGGCCAGTACCCGGGCACACAGGCCGGCGTGGCCGACCTGTTCGCGTTCTCCAAGGACACGCAGGACTGGGTGCCGGCCGACTACTGGTTCTGGAACCTGCGCATGCAACTGGCGGCCAACCTCAGCTCGGGCGTGCCCGCGCTGAACACCAGCTACTTCAACCTGTACACGTCGAACCTGGCCAACATTCAGAACTGGACGCAGGCCCACGTCCCGGGCACGACCGGGGCGTGCGTGCCGGAAACCATGCGCTTCAACGGAAACGGCTACTACGGCGGTGGCAGCGCGGCCAGCAACGCCTCCTGTGACTCGACCATCGCGCCGTCGTACAACTCGCTCAACCTGTCCACCGGCGCCGAGGTGAGCCTGTGGATCTGGCAGACCTACCTGCAGAACCGCAGTCAGTCCTTCCTGCAGAACGGCTATCCGCTGATGAAGGCGGCGGCGCAGTTCCTGTTGTCGTACGCCAAGGTCGGCAGCGACGGCAAGCTGCACACCACGGCCAACGCCCATGAGACGCAGTGGAACGTCACCGACCCGGTCACCGACATCCTGGCCATGCAGGCGTTGTTCCCGGTGGTCGTCTCGGCGGCGCAGACGCTGAACACCGACTCGGCCCTGGTGACGCAACTCCAAGCGGCGCAACAGAAGATCCCGCCGCTGCCGCGCACCGACGCCGCCACGCACAAGCAGGTGCTCACCGCCGCGGACGACGCCGGCGGCCAGGACGTGATCGCCTACTCCACCCAGCCGGCGGCCCAGCTGAACAACGGCGAGAACCTGGACCTGGAGGCGACCTTCTCGTACGGCGTGATCGGCGACAACTCCGGCTCGCTGACCGATCTGGCCAAGCGCTCCTACACCGCCCGGCAGTTCCAGAACAACGCCGACTGGGACTACGACGCCCTGTACGCGGCCCGGCTGGATCTGGCCGGCGAGGTCAAGAACAACCTGGTCAACAACGTCAAGAAGTACCAGCTCTACCCGTCGGGCATGGCCAGCCTGTTCGGCACCGTCGGCGACGAGCCGTACAACGAGGAGACCGGCATCGTCGCGGCCAGCATGAACGAGGCGCTGGCCCAGGACTACGACGGCCTGCTGCGGATCGCCCCGGCGTGGCCGTCGGACTGGGACGGCGACGGCACGGTTTCCGTGCAGAACAACAGCAAGGTCGACGTGCAGGTGCGCGGCGGCACGCCGGTGACGGTGGTGCTGGAGGCCGGCGGCAACGCCGCGATGGCTGTTCGCAGCCCGTGGTCCGGGCAGTCGGTGGAGGTGATCGACGCCAACACTGGGGCGACCGTGGTCGCGCCGACCACCGCCGGGCAGTTCACCGTCAACACCGCCCAGGGGCACAAGTACCTGATCGAAAAGACTGCCGCGCCGTTCACGCAGCTGCCGTTCGCGCAGGTCACCGGTACGGCGGCGACCTCGGCCAAGCACTTCGGGCCGGTGCAGATCGGCCTGGACAAGGCGGCCGTGGCGAACTCGTTGTCCGCCACGTACAACAACGTCGGCGTCACCGCGGACAACAACACCAGCCCCGGCAACCTCGACGGTGGCGGGGCCAGCATGTCCGCGACCGCGCTGGCCAATGCCGGCGCACGTGCCGGCGGCACGGTCAGCCATGGCGGCCTGACCTTCACGTGGCCGTCGCAGGCCGGCACCGGCTCGTCGGACAACACCGTCGCAAATGGACAGACGATCACCCTGGGCGGATCCGGCAACACGGTGGGATTCCTGGTCACCGCGAGCTATGGTCCGGCCAGCGGCACCGGCACGGTCACCTACACCGACGGCAGCACCCAGGACTTCACGCTGTCCAGCTCCGACTGGTTCGGCGGCGCCGGTGACGTGGCGGTCGAGGCCGCGTACCAGAACCGCCAGGGCAACACGACCTATCAGGGCAAGGCGGATGTCTTCTACGTCGGTGTGCCGTTGCAGGCCGGCAAGACCACGGCGTCGATCCGGCTACCGGCGGTGAGCGGCGCGGCCACGGCCGGTACACCGTCGCTGCACGTGTTCGCCATGGCGCGGGGCTGAGCATGGCAAAAGGGGCACACCCTGCCGTCGAACGGGGTCCGGATCCTGCAAGTTATTGACATCATGACGCAGGATTAGCGCCAACCAGCCGCAAATTCGGCAGATTGGCCCCCTTGATGCTCCTGAGAAGAGTGTTGCCCGCGCTGATCGCGGCCGGACTGCTCATCGCGAGCGGTCCGGCCGCGTTCCCGGCCGTCAACAGAGCTGTCCCGGCGGACGCCACCAACCTCGCCCTCGGCAAGCCGATCACCGCTTCCTCGGTGGTCGGCAACTTCGCCGCCAGCAACGCCGACGACGGCGACCCGACCACCTACTGGGAGGCCGCCGGCGACAGCTTCCCCAACACGCTCACCGTCTCGCTCGGCTCCAACGCCGACGTGACGTCGATCGTGTTG
Source organism: Kutzneria sp. CA-103260 (assembly GCF_018263855.1). GTDB lineage: Bacteria > Actinomycetota > Actinomycetes > Mycobacteriales > Pseudonocardiaceae > Kutzneria. The sequence goes on from NZ_CP073318.1 coordinate 10,525,798, forward strand.
CGGCTCAACCCGTCCACCGACTGGGGCGCCCGCACCCAGACCATCGAGGTGCTCGGCCGCGACCAGGACGCCAGCGGCTTCACCAGCCTCGTGGCCAGCACCCCCTACGTCTTCGACCCGGCCACCGGCAACACCGTGACCATCCCGGTGACCGCCCGCGTGGCCGACGTGCAGCTGAAGATCACCGGCAACACCGGCTCCGGCGGCGGTCAGATCTCCGAGTTCGGCGTGTTCGGCACCCCCTCGCCCAACCCCGACCTGACGATCACCGGCGCGGCCTGGACGCCGGGCACGCCGTCCGAGACCGACAACGTGACGGTCAGCGCCACCGTCCAGAACATCGGGCAGTTGGCCACCAGCGCCAGCACCAACGTCGGCTTCTACCTGGGCACGACCAAGGTCGGCACCGGCCAGGTCGGGCCGCTGGCCATCGGCGCGTCGGCCACCGTCTCGGCGAACATCGGACGTCACGACGCCGGGCCGTACCAACTGACCGCCAAGGTTGACGAGGCCAACCGGATCATCGAGGCCAATGAGGTCAACAACTCCTTCGCCGACCCGACTCCGCTGACCATCAGCCCGGTCGCCAGCTCGGATCTGGTCGCCACGGTCAGCCCGACGCCGGACGAGCCGTCGGCCGGCGACCCGGTCAACTTCGTTGCCACACTGCGCAACCAGGGCACGCGGCCGTCCGCGGCCGGCGCTCACACGGTCAAGGCCACGATCACCGACACCTACACCGGCCGGCTCCAGACGGTGCTCGTCGGTGTGCGGATCGGGGCGTTGGCCCCCGGCGCCTCGGCCACGGTCAAGCTCGGCACCTGGCGGGCCGCCGCCGACGGCCGCTACACCGTGAAGACCGAACTCTCCAACGACGCCAACGAAGTCGCCATCAAACGGGCCAACAACGTGTCCAGCCAGGACCTCTACGTCGGCCGCGGCGCGGCGATGCCGTACCACACGTATGAGGCGGAGAACGGGGTTCTGCGTGGTGGGGCGGCGGTTGTCGGTCCTGATCGGACGATCGGCGACCTGGCCGGCGAGGCGTCCGGCCGCGAGGCCGTGACCCTGAACCAGACCGGCGCGTCGGTGGAGTTCACCACCAAGGAGTCGACGAACACCCTGGTCACCCGGTTCTCCGTGCCCGACGGCCCAGCGTCCACTTTGGACGTCTACGTCAACGGCCGGTTCCTCAAGCCGGTCACCCTGGACCCCAAGTACGTCTGGCTCTACGGGCCCGAGGCGTCGCCGAGCAACGACCCGGCCGCCGGCCCGGCGCGGCACATCTACGACGAGGCGAACCTGTTGCTGGGCACCACGGTGCCGGCCGGCAGTAAGATCCGGCTCCAGAAGGACGCCGCCAACACCGGCACCTTCGCCATCGACTTCGTCAGCCTGGAGCTGGCCACCCTGGTCGCCAACCCCGACCCGGCGCATCTCGTCACGCCCGCCGGCTTCACCCAGCAGGACGTGCAGGCCGCGCTGGACAAGGTCCGCGCCGACATCACCGGCGCCTACACCGGCGTCTACCTGCCGGCCGGCGACTACCGGACCACCGACAAGTTCACCGTCACCGGCAGCGCCGTGAAGATCGTCGGCGCCGGCCCGTGGTTCACCCGGTTCCTGGCCCCACAGGACAAGAAGAACGTGGACGTCGGCTTCCGGATCGACAGCTCCGCCAACGGGTCCAGCTTCGCCGGCTTCTCCTACTTCGGCGACTACGACACCCGCCTGGATGGCCAGGGCCGCGTCTTCGACCTGGCCAACGTGTCGGATCTGTCGATCGACAACGTCTGGGTCGAGCACTCCGTGGTCATGGTGTGGGGCACCAACGTGCACAACCTCGCCGTGTCCAACTCGCGGGCGCGGGACCTGATGGCCGACGGCATCAACCTGACCAACGGCAGCACCGGCAACCACGTGGTCAACGACGAGGCCCGCAGCACCGGTGACGACAGCTTCGCGCTGTGGGCCGCCACCGACCTGCACAACGGCGACCAGCGGGACAACCTGTTCGAGCACCTCACCGCGCTCACCCCGTGGCGGGCCGCCGGCGTCGCCGTCTACGGCGGTCAGGCCAACTCGTTCCAGGACGTTGTCGTAGCCGACACCCTGGCCGGCAGCGGTGTGACCATCAGCTCGCTGAACTTCGGCGTCACCATGCGGGACTTCGGCCCGGACACCACCGCCCTGCACAACTTCTCGGTCGTACGCTCAGGCGGGCACTTCTGGGGTGCGCAGACCTTCCCGGCGATCTGGGTCTTCTCCGCCACCAACAAGTTCCAGGCCATCCGGGTGTCCGATGTGGACATCGTCGACCCGACCTACAGCGGCATCATGTTCCAGACCGACTACGTCAACGGACAGGCGGCCTACCCGATCGCCGACACCGAGTTCGACCGCGTCACCATCAGCGGCGCCCACCTGTCCGGCGACGCCTTCCAGGCCAAGTCCGGCTTCGGCCTGTGGGCCAACGAACTCCCCGAGCCCGGCCAGGGCCCGGCCGTCGGCTCGGTGACCTTCCACGGCCTGCGGCTGTGCGACAACGCGCAGGACGTGAAGAACACGACGGCCACGTTCAAGATCAACATCGAGTAAGAGAGGAAAAGGAGAGGAGGCCCGGCTGGGCGGATAGCTGGCGGGCGGGGAAATACAGCAGCGGTGGGGTCGACCGAGTCGGTCGACCCCACCGCTTTATCCGTGGTAGCAGCGGCCGTTGTGGTACAGCTCGCCCGCCGACACCGGCAGGCCGGCCGGGGGATTGACCTGGTAGGGCCGGGAACCGTTGCGGGTCAACGAGTCCTCGCAGCGGACAAGGCCGCGGTCGGTGGCGGCGCCGGTCCACAGGTCGATGTGCGAGCCGGCGCAGTCGGCGCAGGTGTCCTCGAGGATGAAGTAGCGCTGCACGTCGGGCACGTAGATCTTGGTGCCGGGGGCGAAGTGGCCCTGCTGGGCGGCGAAGGTGGTGGGGTCCTCGAAGGTGCCGGCGCCGCCGGCCTGGCCGTGCAGCACGGTCGGGAACGCGATCTCGCGGCTGCCGGGGGGATCGTTGTCAGCGGCCCCGTAGAAGGTGATCTGACCGGCAGTGTTCGGGTTCGACGGCTGCTGCGGGGCCCGGGCCGGTGGGGGAGCGGCCGGCGACTGACCGGTGGCGGCCGTGGTGGTGGCCGGTTTGCCGGTGGTGGTCGCCGTGGTGGTGGCCGCTGCCGAAGTGGTGGTCGGCGTGACGGTGGTGGTCGTGGTGACGTAGGTGGCGTCGCCGGTGATCGGTGGCCCGGCGGCGCCGGCGATGGAGGTGCCGGCGATCTGGCGCGGCGACGAGAACAGCCACACCGCCCCGCCGATGATCAGCAGGGCGGCTGCCGCCGCGCCGACGATGAGTCTCGTCCGCATTCGTTAAGGTCCTTGGCGTTCAACGGGAATGCCACGGAACCTATCGACCCGGTGATCATCGTCAAGGGCTGAACGGCCCTAGTCCCAATCCACCGCGATGCCGGCAAGACCGCGTCCGACCGCAGGAAAGTAGGCGCTCGCCACGCCGCCGATGCCGCACACCAGGTCCTCGGACTGGGTGGGCTCGGAGTCGTCCCGCAGCCGGAAGTAGCTGGTGCAGCGGGCCGGCATCGCCTTGCGGTGGAAGGCGATCTGCAACAGGTACTCGCCGGAGGGCTCACGGAAGGTGCGGTTGGTGCCGGGCGTCGGCCGCGCCGGCTCGTCGTGCAGGCTGAAGCAGAAGACGTGCCGCTCGCCCTCGGTGAGCCGGCGGTCGAACAGCAGCTCGGCGACCATCGTGGACGACTCGGCGTGCCGCCGGATCCGCCCGGTCCGGCAGCCCTCGGCGGTGCGCAGCACGCAGTTGTCGACCGAACTGCCGTCGTCGGTGTGATACATCGCGATGTAGCGGTCCGGTCCGGAGGTGGTGGCCTGCACGACCATCCGGCTCGTCGACGAGCGCTGCGAGCGGCGCTGGTCGATCGTGATCATGTCGTGCACGGAGAGCATGCTCAGCTCCCCGTTGCACTGGGTGGCCTCGGGCGGCACGTCCAGTTCGCTCAGCAGCGCGGCGGATCCGGACCAGAGCGAGCCGAACTCGACGAAGGAGCCGACCGCCTGCCGGTCGGCCGTCGGCCGGGCGCGGGGGCCGACGAGCACGACCAGCGAATCCGGCGGCAGGGCCAGCACGCGCTCCAGGGCCCGTAAGGCGGTGAGGGCGCGCGGCACCTCGGGATGGCGCAGGCCGCGCTGCCAGTAGCTGAGGGTGGACTGCCCGACGTGCACGCCCATCCGGTCCAGGTGCGCACCGAGTCGGGCCAGCGACAGGCCGCGGTGGGCGATGGCGGTGCGCAGGGCCCGCGGGAACGGGCCGTAGCGCAGGGCCTCGACGAGGCTGGCGTCGAGTTCTGGCCCGGGGGGCGTCGGTGTCGGCTCGGTGCTCATCCGTCCGGGGGCGTTCGCAGGGTGTGAACGGGGTGTGAATGTTCACCGTAGGTGGCCGCGCTCCACGGCGGAAGGCCCTGATCGTCGGGGAACGCTCCGCCCGGTCACCGGACACTCTTGTCCGCGACTGTGAGGTCACGCACAGTCATCGGCAGCCGCCGGTCGCGGTGCCCTGCACCCCGCGACCGGCGCGCCACCGAACTGAGTCTCCCCGCCAGGAGGTCGAGACCCGTGCACGCACTCGCGGCCACCGCCGTCGCGGCGGCGCTGGTGGCGGCCCCGGCCGTCGCGCCACCGGACCGCGCCACCCGGCCGTACGAACAATCCCTCGAAGGGCGGAAGGGTGCCGTCACGCTGCCGGCCTCGGTAACACAGAGATACATCCTGACGCTGCCCGGATCGCCGCACCCGGGCACGGGTCTTCCCGCCACCTACTCCGGCCGCGACAATCCGCCGTCGACCGGCGACCCGGCGCCGCCGAGCCCGGGCATGATCGTGCTGCTGGCGATGTTGGCGCTGGTGGGAGCGGGTGCGCTGATGGCCGCGCCGCGATGGCTGCGGGGCGGCGGACCGCCGTCCGGGTCGCCGGAGCGGACGCCGTCGGCTACCCCTAGTGGATGATCGTGCCTGACGCCACCGGTTCTGGCGGCCCGACCGGCTAGTGGACAAGCCTCGCGGATCGTATCCTGGACGGTGACGCCCCAAAGCGGGTGTCCGCCGGTCTCGGCGGCAACCGAGACCCTGGCGCCCGCGACCCCACTGTGCCGGAGGAGGAGTCATGCCACTCTCCGAGCACGAGCAGCGACTGCTCGACCAGATCGAGCGTGCGCTCTACGCTGAGGACCCGAAGTTCGCCTCCACTGTGCGTGGTGCTCGTCTCCGCCGGCCGTCCCGACGGCGTCGGCTGTACGGCATCGTCGCCTTCCTTGTTGGTGTGGCTTTGCTCGTATTCGGTGTGATCGTGCCGCTCAAGCTCGCCAGCATCCCCATCGTCAGCGTGCTTGGCTTCCTGGTCATGTTCATCGGTGCTCTGCTGACACTGACAACACTGACCAAAGGCGGCTCCGCCGAGGCTTCCGGCCAGTCCGGCGGCACCCCACACCGCTCCGGCTTCGCGCAGCGCATGGAAGATCGTTTCCGCAAGCGCTTCGAAGAGGAGTGACCCCGACACATCCCTTCGACTCCCCACCCGCTTCAAGGGCCTCCTCCCCCGAGGGGGCCCTTGAGCGTTCCCGGCGGTTGTGCCCTTTGGGGGCGACAACGACGCGCAGGTGACATTCGGGTGTGCCCGAGACCTACATTCGCCGTGTCCCAGCGCGTGACTCGCGGAGGTAGTGGTGGAGCAGCTGGTTCAGAACGTCGGCCCGGCCCGGATCCAGGTCTGCTACGAGCGGTTCGGGGAGCCAGCTGACCCGGCGGTGCTGCTGATCATGGGGGCCAACGCCCAGATGATCAGCTGGCCGGAGGTCTTCTGCCGGGAGCTGGCCGGCCATGGCCTGCACGTGATCCGGTTCGACAATCGGGACGCCGGCCGGTCCACGCACTTCCACGACGGCCCCAAGGCCGATGTGATGGCGGCGCTGAAGGGGGACCTCAGCAGCGCCTCGTACACCCTCAACGACATGGTCGACGACACCGTGGGGCTGCTGGACGTGCTCGGCGTCGACCGCGCCCACCTGGTCGGGGCCTCGATGGGCGGCTTCATCGCCCAGCTCACGACAATCGAGCATCCGGCGCGGGTCCGCTCCCTGACGGTGCTGATGTCCACCACCGGTGACCCGGCCGTGGGGCAGGCCGACATGGCGCTGTTCGGGGAGCTGGGACCGCAGCCGCAGGACCGGGCCGGCTATGTCGACTGGTACGTCCACGCCCTGCCGATCTTCGGCTCCGGGGCCTTCCCCCAGGATCCGGCCGAGGTCGCGAAGATGGCCGGCAGCTACTACGACCGGGGCTACGACCCGGAGGCGATGATGCGCCACGCCGTCGCCCAGGTGTCCGCCGGCGACATCACGTCCCGGCTGCCCGACGTGACCACTCCGACCTTGGTGATCCACGGCGATGCCGACCGCATGTGCGATGTGAGCGGCGGCAAGGCAATCGCCGCGGCCGTCCCCGGCGCCGAGCTGGAGATCATCCCCGGCATGGGGCACAGCGTCCCGCGCCAGCTGGCGCCGGAGCTGGCCAAGCGCATCGCCGACCACATCGCCGCTAGCTGAGCCGGCCCTCGACCATCGTGGCGATGGCGGCCATACCGGCCGGCTTGGGGTGATACGACGCGATTCCCGTTGGCACCACGTACTTCTCGATCCACGGGGTGGTCGAGCAGGCGTTGTGCGACACGCTGGCCGTAGCGACGTCGACCAGGGTGGCGTGGCGGTCGGCGGCGGCGGACCGGGTGGCGGCGTCGAGCTGGACACGCAGGTTGCGTTCGAAGGCGAGGTGCGCGTCGGACATCGGGACGCCGGTGCACAACGGCCCGGTGACGGGCAGGATCGTCTGGTAGTCCACGACGACCACCCGGGCCTGCGGGGCCCGCGCCCGCACGGCGTCGATCACCGCGGCGATGCGGGAGCCGACGGTCTTGAGGCCCGCGGTGATCGCCGCCTGGTCGACGGTGCCGCACGAGGTGTGGCCGCTGTCCTGGCAGGAGTAGCTGTCAAGGCTGCCCAGGTAGTCCACGTCGTTGCCGCCGATGGTCATGGTCACCAGTCGGGTGTCGGCGGTGACGGCCTGGATCTGCGGCGGCTGCCCGGCCTGCGAGGTGGTGAGCACGTTGGCGGTGGTGGCCCCGCTGCACGTGGCGTCGGTCAGGGCCAGGCCGAGGTGCCCGGCGACCAGGTTGGCGTAGTTGCGGGAGGAACGTCCGCAGGCGGCCGGACCGCCGGGCTCGCTCGGCGGGATGCCCGGGCCGGCGGCGAAGGAACTGCCCAGCGCCACGTACTTCGAGCCGGCCGGGATGGGGGTGGCGGCCCGAGCCTGGGCTTGCGCCGGCTGCATCGCCAGCATCGCGCCCACGGCGGCGCCGACGATCACGCCCATGCCCAAGAACCGCTGAACTCCCATGGGATGGTCCCCTCTCTCGCCGGCAGCCCGCCGACAATCACAGCAGGTGCACCTGCTGTCGACGCAACGTCCGTCCCCGATACGGTGACAGGGGATCCTGCCCGGGCATAGCGGTCCTATCCTGAGCAATTCGCTAGAACACGGGGTACGCGGTGACCAATTCGGCGCGACGGCCGGGCCAGGACGGGCCCTCCGACGCCCGGCTGTACGACGTCATGCTCGGTGGTGGCAACAACTTCCAGTCCGACCGGACACTGGCCGACGAGGTGCTGCGCGACGCCCCGGGCATCCGGGCCGCGGCCATCGCCAGCCGCCGGTTCCTGCGCGAGGCCACCCTGCACATGCTCGGCCACGGCATCGACCAGTTCCTCGACCTCGGCTGCGGGGTGCTCGCCGCCGGTAGCGTGCACGAGCTGGCCCCCGACGGCCGGGTGGTCTACGTCGACCGGGACGAGGTGGCCACCGCGCACTGCACCCTCACCCTGCGCGGCAAGCCCGGGGTACAGGTCCTCACCGCAGACGTGTGCCATGTGCACCGGGTGCTCGGCTCCGCCGCCGTGCGCGAGACCCTGGACCTGACCCGCCCGGTCGGGGTGTTCATGACGGCCCTGCCGCACTTCATCCTGGACGAGCAGGACCCGGCCGCGGTGATCGGCGGCTACCGGGACGCGATGGTCCCCGGCAGCATGGTCGCGCTGACCCACCTGACCGAGGACCTGCGTCCGGAAGAGGTGGCGGCCTTCGCCAAGCACATGGCCGGCATCGGCTCGCCGTTCCAGGCCCGCCCGCACGCCGAGGTGCTGACCTTCTTCGACGGCTTCGACCTGGCCTCGCCGGGCCTGGTGCTGGCCTCGAACTGGCCCGACCGCGTGGACGGCCCCGGGTCGTCCGAGGCCATCTACGCGGGACTGGGGCGCAAGCGCTAGCGCCGGTTGACCACCGAGCGGGGCAGCACCCGGGCCAGGAAGCCGAGCGGCGCGGTCCGGTGCAGGCTGGCCCGCAGTTCGGACACCGCCGACACCAGCGACGGGTCGGCCGACTCCCGGCCGCCGTACCACGAGCCCTCGACGGCGGTGATGACCTGACGCAGCGCCTCCCGGCCGGGCTCGTCCAGTTCGTGCTCACGGGCCAGCCGCCGCCCGGTGGCCCGGACGGTCTCGGTCGCGGACACCGGCGTGCCGCGGTCCACGGACTCGGCCAGCACCTCGGCCCACGCGGCGTTGGCGGCGTCGGCCCCGAGCGCGGCGATCAGGTGCAGCCGGACACGTCGGCGCCAGGCGCGGATCGCCGCCGGGGCCACGCAGACCAGCACCACTGCCAGCAACGCGGTGAGCCACCACGACACGTACGACGCGAGCAGCAGCACCACCACCGCCCAGGCCCCAACCGCCGCCGGTAGCAGCCACTGGGGCAGCAGCCAACGCGGCAGCTTCAACCGGGTCGGGGCGCCGGCGGACAGCTTCCGTCCGAACAGGCCGAGCAGGATGGACACCGCGAGCGCGACCAGGAACAGCACCGCCATCAACCACAGGGGCGGCGCGGTCGGGTTGAGCACCGACGTGCTCGCGTCGTTCTGCGTGCTGGTCGGGGCGGTGGCCGTCGGCACGACGGAGCGCGTGGCGGTGCTGGTGGTCGGCCCGGACGAGCCGGAGGTGCTGGGCCCGGTGTTGTTGCTGTTGGACGTGCTGGTGTCCGACATGTACGGCGGCGCCACCACCCGGCTGCCGGCCGGCGTCGGGTCGAACCGCACCCAGCCGTAGTCCGGGAAGTGGATCTCGACCCAGGCGTGCGCGTCCCCGCCGGTGATGGTCCGCACGTTCGGGTCGCCGTTGACCGACACGCCCGGCGTGAAGCCGATGGCCACCCGGGTCGGGATGCCCATCGACCGGGTCATCGCGGCCAGCGCCGACGCGTACTGCTCGCAGAACCCCTTCTTGCTGTTGAACAGGAAGTCGTCCAGCCGGGGCACGTTCGGGTTCTTGGGCGTGGCGTCCAGGCTGTAGCTGAAGCCGTTCTCGCCGCTGTTGAGGAACAGGGTCAGGGCCCGCACCTTGTCGAAGGTGGTGCCCTGGTTGCCGGTCACCTGCCGGATCAGGGTCTTGACCTGCTGGTCCACCTGTACCGGCGCCCGATAGCGCGGGTCGACCTGGGTGTCGTCGACGATGCCCTCGGACCGCAGCTGGTCCTGGCTGGGCATAGTCAGCTGGGCCCGCTCGACGTAGGTGCCGAACTGCTGGGTGCCGGGGGCCCACAGGGTCTGCGCGGTCGGGTCCCAGCGCCAGTCCGAGCCCAGCCCCTGCACCGACACCGGCCGGCCGAACACCGGGGCCCACTGGTCGGTGAACTGGTTGGGCTGGATGTTGATCGTGGTCACCGGGCCGCCGATGGCGCTGTCGGTGGCCAGGTCGTGCCGGCCGACCTGGTCGCCGTCGGCGATCGGCGCGCCGACCTGCCAGCCGTCGTTGTCCACGAACTTGTCCAGCGTGACCAGCCGCAGGTAGTCGGTGTCCTTCAGGCCGGTGACCCGGAACAGCTCCTGGTTGCTCTGGCTGCTGAGCAGGCCTTCGAGCTTCGTGTACGGCTTGAGCCCGAACGGCCCGCCGCCCTCGCCGCCGGACCCGCCGCCGGGCAGCCGGCCGACGGTGCCGATCACGGTGAAGCTGCCGCCGACGATCAGGGCCAGCACGATGGAGACGATCACCACGCCGGTGGCCTCGTGGCTGGGTGGGTTCTGGGTGGAGCCGATCGCCCCGCTGCGCCGGCCCCGCCACGCCTTGTGCTTCTGCCGGCCGTCGACGGCCAGCAGTCCGGCGAACGCGGCCGCGCCGAGCACGAAGCTCCACCACGGCAGCATCTCGTCGGCCAGCGACGCCGGCACCGCGTACACGCACAGCAGCACCAGGCCGGAGGCGGCCGGCGCCTTGGCCTCCACGGTCAGCATGTCCACGACCACCGTGACCAGGCCGATGGCCACCACGATCAGGCACAGGATGGGCGGGTCGGCCGGCACCGGCGGGACCTCGGTCTGCACCGCGGTGACCGACTTGCCCAGCACCTCGGCCAGGTCGCGCAGCGCCGCCGGCCCGGGCAGGATGAGCAGGATCCCGTTGGTGCTGAACGACATCGTCAGCAGGCACAGCAGCACGAACAGCTCGCCCAGCGCGATCACCGGCGGCTGCATGCGCAGCTGCCGCAGCAGCATGCCGGTGCCGACGATCATGCCGATGGCGATCAGCAGGTAGAACAGCCACACCGTGCCCTGCACCACGCCGGACAGCGCCGTGGCCGCGCACAGCACGGCGAAGCCGGCGGCGATCGGCGTGGTCGGCAGCGTCCAGATCGGCTCGGGCGGCGGGACCGACGGTTGGGCCCGGTGCCGCGGCGGCCGCACGTCCGATGCGGTCATCAGGCGATTCCCCCTTCGGCCATGGTGATCGCGCCGCCCCGGGTGCCGGCCCGGCACAGCTCGGACCACACCACGCCCATCGGCACGTCCGGCTTGGCGATCACCACGCCCCAGCCGGAGCCGCGCAACAGCCGGACGGCGTCGGTCAGTTCGGTGGCCGCGGTGGCGTCCGCGCCCGGCGCCCAGGCCGTGACGTCCAGCAGCACCGCCAGGCTGCGCGTGACGCGCGGTCGGTGCCGCATCAGCTCACTGGCCGCCGCCGGGTTGGCCGCGCCGAGCACGGCGATCAGCTCCTGCCCGTTGCCGGGGTCGCCGCCGCACACCAGGTCCCGGTGGTGCGACGGGTGCAGCGCGGCCAGCGCGTCCAGCACCACCACGTCGCTGTGCCCGGCGTCGGCGAAGCCGCCGGCGAGCACCTTGCCGTCCTCGGTGACCAGCCGCACCTGGTGGCCGTGCCGGTGCAGGTGCAGGCAGATGCTGGCGGTCATCGAGATGGCCCACTCCAGACTGCTGGTCGGGCCGGTGCCGCGGTGCGCGGCCGAGCGGTGGTCGAGCAGCACGGTGGTGCCGCCGCGCCACGGCTTCTCCTCCAGCCGCACCATCAGCTCGTCCCGGCGGGCCGAGGACCGCCAGTGCACCTTGCGCAGGTCGTCGCCGTGCCGGTACTGCCGCACCACGGCGTCGTCCTCGCCCTGGCCGGAACGCAGCCGCACCGCGCCCTCCTCGCCCGCGCCCATGCCGGCGCCGCCGGGCAGCCCGGTCAGGCCGTGCACGCGGGGCACCACGACCAGGCGGGTGCTGCCGGCCAGCTCGCGGTCGAACTCGGCCATGCCGAACGGATCGGTGATGCGCCCCAGCAGCGGGCCCACGTGCTGGACCCCGCGCAGCACCGGCCGCAGCTGGTAGCGCAGCGGGACGAGGTGGTGGCGCGGCAACCGCTCCAGCACGAAGCGGGGCCGGCTGCCCAGCGCGTACGGCACGCCGTCCTCCAGCAGCAGGCCGCCGGTGGGCAGCCGGCCGTCGCTGCGGATGTCGACGCGGACCTCGGCGGTGCCGCCGACCGGCACCCGGTCCGGCAGCACGTACCGGGTGGCCGACAACCCGACCCGGGAACGCGACGTGAGCAGCGCGGCCAGCACCGGCAGCGCCACCACGAACACGGCGATGCGCAGCAGGTCGCGCTCGTTGAGCACCATGGAGCAGACGGCCGCGGCCAGGCCCGCCGCCATCAGGCAGCGTCCGCGGGTCGTCAGTCCGGAGAGCACCTTCATCAATGCCCTTGCCGCAGCCAGCGCCCGTTGGGGCCGGACACGGGTTGGGCGACCTGGCCGTTGCCGCCGTGCGGTATCACCACGCGCTGCAGCACGCTGCGGATCAGGTCGGCCGGCGAGCGCCGCGAGGCCAGCGCCTCAGCGGTCAACACCAGGCGGTGGGCCAGCACCGGCACCGCGACCGCGTGCACGTCGTCCGGCACCACGAACTCGCGGCCGGCCAGCGCCGCCTGCGCCCGCGCGGCCCGCACCAGGTGCAGCGTCGACCGCGGCGAGGCGCCCAGCCGCAGCTCCGGCAGCCGGCGGGTGGCCGAGACCAGTTCGACGGCGTACCGCTTGATCTCCGGCGACAGGTGCACCGAGCGGACCGCCGCCACCAGCTGCTTGATCTGCTCGGCGTCCGACACCGGGCGCAGGTCCTCCAGCGGGTCCCGGCCGGCGTGCTCGTCGACCATGGCCAGCTCGGCCTGCGGGTCCGGGTAGCCGATGGACACCCGGCAGGTGAAGCGGTCCCGCTGGGCCTCGGGCAGGGCGTAGGTGCCCTCCATCTCGATCGGGTTCTGGGTGGCGATGACCATGAACGGGGAGCCCAGCGCGTAGGTCTGCCCGTCGATGGTGACCTGGTGCTCCTCCATGCACTCCAGCAGCGCCGACTGGGTCTTGGGGGAGGCGCGGTTGATCTCGTCGCCGACCACGATGTTGGCGAACACCGGACCCGGGCGGAACTCGAAGTCGCTGGTGTTGCGGTTGAAGATGGAGACGCCGGTGATGTCGCTGGGCAGCAGGTCCGGCGTGAACTGCACGCGGCTGACCGTGCAGTCGATGGACCGGGCCAGCGCCTTGGCCAGCGAGGTCTTGCCCACCCCGGGCACGTCCTCGACCAGCAGGTGGCCCTCGGCCAGCAGCGTGACCAGCGCGACCCGCACCACCTCGGGTTTGCCCACCAGCACGTGCTCGACGTTGGCCGCGATCCGCTGCGCGGTGTCGTGCAGCCGGCCGAGCGCCGACTGCGGCGGCTCCGGCGCGCCGGCGGGGCCGGGGGCCTGCGTGGTCGGCGGGGTACTCGACGTCAACTTCGCCCTCCAAAGGCCACCGCGAGGGTCTCGCGTGGCATCAGCGTTCTTTGCAGTGTGTCAAATCGCGGCGAAGGCCCCCAAGGAATCCGCGCAATCGCCCGCCGACCCGCCCCCCCGGGATCCCCCACTCCGCCCCACCGGAGCCGGCCGAAGGGTCCCGGGAGGGGGTCCGGACGATCATCGGGGGTGTCGCCGGGTGGAGTGAGCCCGATCCCGCCCCACTCCGGCCCCCACCGCTCCTACCTGCGAAAACCGTCGAGAAAAACGAATTCCGGCGGGCCTGTCGGCGTTGACTGTGGCGGAAAGTGGGGTAGTGTGGCGGCCGGTGGGGCGAACGGGGGTCCCATCGCCGGTCCGGTCCCTGCCCGGGGACTTGGTTCGGGTTGGAGGTGGGCGTGAGGTGTTCCTCGGCACGCACACCCCCAAGCTGGATGACAAGGGTCGGCTGACGCTGCCGGCGAAGTTTCGGGACGCGCTCGCAGGGGGTCTCATGGTCACCAAGGGCCAGGACCACTGCCTCTACGTGTTCCCGCGCGCGGAGTTCGAGCAGATGGCCCGCAAAGTGGCGGAGGCTCCCCTGACCAACGAGGCGGTCCGGGCGTACCAGCGCTATCTGTTCGCGGGCACCGACGAGCAGCGGCCGGACGGCCAGGGACGCGTCACCATCGTCCCCGAACTGCGCCGCTACGCCGGGCTGGCCAAGGACTGCGTGGTGATCGGCGCGATCACCCGCCTGGAGATCTGGGACGCGCAGGCCTGGCAGCGCTACCTGGACGAGCACGAGGACGACTACGCGCAGGCCCGGGAGGAGGTTCTTCCCGGACTGTTCTGAGAAATGGGTCATGACCGACCCGGGTGCCGTTTGGCCTCGGTCCGCTCGGCTATCGGCCCTGGCGCACCTTCCCCGGCGCCAGGTTCGACGGGCGGGCGGGGACCTGACTGCATCCGAAGCCGGCAAGGCTCGACCCATAACCGATGAAAGGGGAGTGAGCGGCAGCCGCGGGTGGAAGGGGGTTGGCCGTGACCGACATGTCCGACCAGCCAAGGGCCAAGCATGTGCCCGTCCTGCTCGACCGCATCGTGGAGCTGTTCGCGCCCGCGCTGTCCGGCCAGCCGTCCGTGCTGGTGGACTGCACGCTCGGCCTGGGCGGCCATTCGCACGCGCTGCTGTCGGCCTACCCACAGCTCACCCTGATCGGGCTGGACCGCGATCCCGAGGCGCTGTCCCTGGCCGGACGGCGCCTGGCCGAGTTCGGCGACCGGGTGCGTCTTGTCCATGCCGTGTACGACGAGTTGCCAGCGGTGTTGGTTCAGCAGGGTGTGGCTGAAGTGAACGGTGTTCTGTTCGACCTCGGCGTCTCCTCGCTCCAGCTGGACGTGGCCGAGCGCGGCTTCGCCTACGCCCAGGACGCGCCGCTGGACATGCGGATGGACCCGACCACCGGGCAGACCGCCGCCGATGTGCTCAACAGCTACCCGTTCGCCGACCTGGCCCGGATCCTGCGCGAGTACGGCGAGGAGCGGTTCGCCGGCAAGATCGCCAAGGCCATCGTGGCCGAGCGGGCCAAGGAGCCGTTCACCACCAGCCCGCGGCTGGTGCAGCTGCTGCACGACGTGATCCCGGCGGCCAGCAAGCGCACCGGCGGGCACCCGGCCAAGCGCACCTTCCAGGCGCTGCGCATCGAGGTCAACGGCGAGCTGGAGGTGCTGCGGCGGGCCGTCCCGGCCGCGCTGTCGGCGTTGGTTGTCGGCGGCCGCATCGTCGTCGAGTCGTACCACTCGCTGGAGGACCGGCTGGTGAAGCGGGCCCTCACCGAGCTGTCGGTGTCGACCAGTCCGCTCGACCTGCCGGTGGAACTGCCCGGGCACGGCCCGGAGCTGAAGCTGGTCACCCGCGGCGCGGAGCAGGCGGGTGAGCAGGAGATCGCCGACAACCCGCGGTCGGCGTCCGTGCGGCTGCGTGCCGCGGAACGGATCCGGAGGGCGTCATGAGCGCACCCGCACCCGTGGGCGCGCCGTCGCCCAACACCACGACCCGCCGGAAGGGCCGGGACAGCGAACGCAAGATCGAGCGCGATCCGGCGCAGCCCGGCACCCGGGCCACCCGCGGCCGGACCACCGCCGCCCAGCGCGCGTACGCCCGCAAGGCCAGCCGCAAGCAGCGGTGGCCGTGGGCGAACCAGGCCGCCGGGCTGAAGGTGGCCTCGCGCACCCCGTTCGTGCTGCTGGTGATGGGGCTGCTGGCGGCCGGCGTGGTGGTGACGCTGTTCCTGTCGTTGTCCGCGGTCGCCGACTCGTACCGGCTCGAGGACGCCAGGAAGAAGACCACGGACCTGACCAGCCGGGTGGAGCAGCTCAAGGCCGACGTGGCCAAGGGCGAGTCGCCCGAGGTGCTCTACGACCAGGCCCGCAAGCTGGGCATGGTGCCGGCGCCCGACCCGGGGCGGCTCAAGGTCAACCCGGATGGCTCGGTGAGCCTGACCGGCAGCCCGACCGCCGCGACCACGACCACCACGCCGCCACCTTCGTCATCCACCTCGACTCCGCCGGCCAACAGCTCCACCACCAACTCGTCCACCAGCCAGCCGCCTGCCTCAGGAGGAGGCCACTAGATGCCCGCCAACCGCACCACCGGCGGGCGTCCAGCCACGCGTCCCCGCCCCGTCGTCCGCAGCGGGGGGCCGGCGCCGCGACCGGCCGGCCGCAAGTCGCGCCTCGGCGCGCCGGCCGGCGTCGGCAACCACCCCAAGCGGATCGTGCTGAGCCGGCTGCTGATGGTCGCCGTGCTGGTCATCGCCGGCGTGCGGCTGGTGCAGGTGCAGGGCGTGCAGGCCGCCGAGCTGTCGGCCGCCGCCGAGCGGCAGCGGGCCACCCTGACCACCACCCAGGCGCTGCGCGGGCAGATCCTCGACCGCAACGGCACCCAGCTGGCGTTCAGCGTGGAGACCCGGCTGCTGTCGATCGACCCCAAGCAGCTCAAGGCCAACTGGGACGATCCCAAGAACGCCGCGTTCTACAAGGAACTCGGCCACGGCGACACCTACGACGCCTACACCCAGGGCATGGCCGACTTCATCCACCAGCAGGTCGGCGACCAGACCACGACGGCCGACCTGCTGACCAAGATCCGGTCCGCCGCCAAGCCCTACGTGGAGCTGACCACCCAGGCCACCCCGGTCGAGGCCACCGCGATCACCAAGCGGTACGCCGAGATCACCCCCATCGCCCAGCAGCAGCGGGTGTACCCGGACGGGGCGGTCGGGTCCAACATCGTCGGCTACGCCCAGTGGGGCGTGGACGCCAAGGCGCCGGTGGGCCTGGCCGGGCTGGAGAACTCGCTCGACGACACCCTCAAGGGCACCAACGGCGTGTCCACCGTCGACACCGCCAACAACAACAACGACCTCCAGCTGCCCGGCACCGTCCGGGACAGCACGCCGGCGGTGCCCGGCTCCAACGTGCAGCTGACCATCGACGCCGACGTGCAGTACCAGGCCCAGCAGATGCTGGACTCGTACCAGAAGGCCAGCGGGGCCGCCGACGCCAGCATGGTCGTGATGGACGCCAAGACCGGCGAGCTGTACGCGATGGCCGTCACCAACGGCTTCAACCCCAACAAGTTCAACGACGTCACGTCCAACGACCAGCTCGGCAACGCCGCCGTCTCCACCCCCTTCGAGCCCGGGTCGGTCGGCAAGGTCGTCACCGCCGCCGGGGCCATCGAGTACGGCGTCGAGCAGCCCGACAGCGTCATCGACGTGCCGGCGTCGTTCAAGCTGGCCGACCGCACCGTCACCGACGCGTGGGCGCACGGCGACGTGAAGATGACCATGGCCGGCGTGATCGCCAAGTCCTCCAACATCGGCACCCTCGAAGTGGCGCAGAAGATCGGCGAGGACCGCTTCGTCGACCTGCTCACCAAGTTCGGGCTCGGGCAGAAGACCGGCGTCGGACTGCCCGGCGAGAGCGGCGGCTCGGTGCCCCCGCGCAGCACCTGGTCCGGCTCCACCTTCGCCAACCTGCCCATCGGCCAGGGCCTGTCCATGACCCTGCTGCAGATGACCGGGATGTACCAGGCCATCGCCAACGACGGGGTGCGGGTGCCGCCGCGGATCATCAAGTCCGTCACCAAGCCCGACGGCACCGTCGTGCCCACCCCCAAGCCCGATCCGGTGCCCGTGGTCAGCCCGCAGACCGCGAAGACCGTGCGGGACATGATGCGGGCCGTCATGCAGAAGGACCCCAAGGACTACCTGCAGAACGGCACCGGCTACCCGGCCGCCCTGGCCGGCTACCAGCTGTCCGGCAAGACCGGCACCGCCCAGCAGCCCGACCCGGCCCTGGGCGGGGCCTACAGCCAGACCAAGTACTGGATCACCTTCGCCGGCATCCTGCCCGCCGACAACCCCCGCCTGGTCGTCGGCATCATGCTGGACAAGCCCACCTACGGCCTGCAGGCCGGCACCTCGGCCGCCCCGCTGTTCCACCAGTTCGGCACCTACCTGGTCCAGCACTTCCAGATCCCGATGTCGGCCACCCCCGCCCCGGTCGTCCAACTCCAGCTGCCGTAGCCCCACCCCCGTTTTTTCGGCTCTTGGTAGGGATGTGTGGGTGGTTACCGGCCTGGCAGGGTCGGTCGGTAACCACCCAGAGCGAGCAGTGCCAGCGAGATCAGAGCTTCGGGGCGTTTGAAGCCGAAGGCCATCCGGGTGAGCAGGCGGATCTTGGTGTTGGTGGACTCGATCAGGGCGTTGGACAGTCCGTGATCGAGGCTGGCGTGGATGGCGGCGAGTTCGGTCCGGATCGTGCGTCCGAGCTTGACGAACTCCGGTATCCGGCACCGGGCGGCCCAGGACAGCCACCGCGTCAAGGCGTGCTTGCCGTCCTGGCCGCCGACGGCGAAGACGTACCGGAGTCCTTCCTTGAGCAGGTAGGCCCGATAGAGCCGGGGGTCGGCCTTGGCGATCCAGTCCAGCGTGACCTGCTGCTTGTCGGTGAGGTTCTCCGGGTTCTTCCACAGCGCCCACCGTGCTCGTTTGAGCCCTCGCGCCGCCCCGGCCGACGCGGCGCGGCCCCGGCGATCCCGACCACTGCCACCCGGACTGCGACGCAGGGCGTTCCACGCTTGGCGCCGCACCGCGTCCAACGCGTCAGTGGCCCACTTGACCACGTGGAACGGGTCGGCGCAGCGGATCGCGGTCGGGCAGCGCTGTTCGACCACGCGGGCGATCCAGGCCGCGGCGTCCGCGGACACATGGGTGATCTGCGCGCAGCGCGCGGGCCCCAGCAGCGTGAAGAACTGGGTCAATGTCTGTTTGTCGTTGCCGGGCGCGGCCCAGACCAGCCGCCCGGTGTCGTGATCGACAACGATGGTGAGGTACTTGTGGCCTTTCTTGTAACTGATCTCGTCGATCCCGATCCGACGCAACCCCGCCAGCCGGTCCACCTCGGCGTCGATGTCGGCCCGGACCCGGGTGATGATCGAGCCGACGGTGGGCCAGGCGATCCGCATCAGCTGCCGCACCGTGGTCTTCGAGCAGGTGGTGGCCAGCCAGGCCACGGTGTCGTCGAAGGCCCGGGTGTGTCCGGCGCCGTGACGGGCCCAGGGCACCGCGGCGACCACGACGCCATGCTCGGCACAGGCCACCCGGGGCGCGTCGGCTTCCACGACCGCGCGCACGGTCCCCAGGTCCAGCGCCCGCCATCGGCGTCGTCCCTGCCCGGTGTCGTACCCGGGGCAGCGGCGCTGGCAGATCCCGCATCGGCCACGATCACGCCTGCGGGCTCGGACCGAAGCGACGAACACCTGCTCGTGCTCGTCGAACGCGACTGTCTCCACGACCGCGGTGGGCAAGCCCAGCAGCCGACCCCATACCCTGGTAGAGGGCACGTCGTTCTCCGTCTATGCAGTTTCTGTTCCTCGACAGCTCAGAAACCTAGACGCTGCACCGGCGTGCCCTTCTGCTACCTGGGCATACCCACCCACACATCAGTACGAAGAGCCGAAAAGAGGGGGAGTGTCAGCTGCCGTAGGGCTCCTCCAGCGGGCGGCGGAGCTGGCCGATGATCGCCTCATTGATCTCGGCGATTTCCCCGTCGGCCACGTAGCGCTGCGTCCGGGCGTGGCCGACGGACTGAATCAGGCCGCGCTTGCGCAGCCGCTGGAGGTCGCGAACAGACTGGTCCCGGGTCAGGTCCTCGTCCTGTGCGTACGTGGCGCGCCGTAGCTCGCCGACGGCGGCGGCATAGAGGCCGGAGACCATGCGCTCGTCAAGTTCGTGCTCCACGACGACGGCCTCCAGAGCGCCCCAGAGCATCGACGCACGGTCCACCCGCCGCTGCACGGTCTGTGCCTGGAGATGGTGCGCCCGCAGGCAGAACCGCATCCACTGATGAGCGTCGGTGACTTCGGGCCGCCAGGATGAGCGGGTGGATCGCAAGGCGCGATAGTAGTCCTGGGTGTTCACGCCGTCGCCGAGCCACTCCTCGATGGAGGAGAACTCCGGTGCCAACGCCCGGTCCTGGGCCAGCACGAGGGTGTGCAGGCAGCGCGAGGTACGGCCGTTGCCGTCCCGCCAAGGATGAATGCTCACCAGGTTCAGATGAGCCATCGAGGCCCGCACCAGCGCCGGTGTGTCCAGGTCGCCGGTGTTCAGCCAGTCGACCAGCTCCGCCATAAGCTGTGGCACCAGGTCATGATCAGGGCCGGTGTAGGACGGGGTGAGAGGGTCCGATCCGGTCACCCAGATGCCGCCCTCGCGATAGCGGCCGGGCCACTTGCGGAGCTCGGATTTCTGGATCATGAAGTGCAACGCGCTGAGCAGCATTTCGTGATAGCTGAAGTTCTTCATGTCGGCCGACTGCTGTACCCAGGTGAGCGCGTCGCAGTAGCCCTCCACCGCGCGCCTGGTCTGATCGTCGACGTCGGCCGACATGTCCTGGCCCTCTACCAGCGCGGATGCGTCCTGCGCGCTGACGTTGACGCCCTCGATGGAGTTGGAGCCCTTGATGGCGTTGGCCACCAGGCCGCGCCGCAGCTGCCCCTCCCACTTGCGGTGGTCCCGCACCTGGTGGCGGAGTTTCTGCTGGTGGGAGGCGATCTCGGCGAGCACCCGCCGGTCCTCGTCGTCCAGCGTGGGGGTGGCGATCAGCACGGCTGATGCTATCAGCGTCGTAGCATCGTAGGAACGAGGGCTGGGCTCTTCGGGTGACAGGCGTCGGCTCGTTGACGGGGCGTCAGGTAGAAGGGAATGCCGGACTCGGGGAGGTGCGAATGGTCTGCGAGCAGCAAGCGGCCCGCTACTCGGACGTCTTCGCCCTGCGGGAGTTCCGTGCCCTGTTCGCGGCCCAGCTGCTGTCGGTGCTCGGCGACCAGTTCGCCCGGGTGGCGCTGTCGGTGCTGGTGTTCGACCGCACGCAGTCGCCGAGCCTGACCGCCCTGGCCTACGCCCTGACATACCTGCCGGACCTGTTCGCGGGGCCGCTGCTGGCCGGCATCGCGGACCGCTATCCGCGCCGAACGGTGATGGTGGCGACGGATCTGGCCCGAGCGATTCTGGTGGCGCTGATGGCGTTGCCGGGGGTGCCGCTGCCGCTGCTGTGTGCCCTCCTGGTTGGTGTGCACGCGCTGGGGGCGCCGTTCAGCGCGGCACGGGCGGCGACGCTGGCCCAGGTGCTGCGGGGCGACCGCTACGTGCTGGGCACGGGCGCGGCCGACATGGTGGACCAGCTGGCCCAGGTGCTGGGTTTCGCGGTGGGCGGCCTGGTGGTCGTGGCCACGGGCCCGGACCGTGGCCTGCAGATCGACGCGGCGACGTTCCTGGTGTCGGCGGTGATCGTCCGCCTGGGCGTGCACGACCGCCCGGTGCCGGCGTTCCCGACGGTGCGCGACCCGGTGCAGCCGTGGTGGCCGTCCCTGGTGACGGGGGCGGTGACGGTGTGGACGACGCCGAAGCTGCGGGCCCTGGTGCTGCTGGCCTGTGTCGCCGGTTTCTACGTGACGATCGAGGCGCTGGCGGTGCCGTACTCGGTCGCCGTGACGGGCTCGGACGGCGCGGTCGGCCTGCTGCTGGCGGCCGGCCCGGCCGGTGCGATCGTCGGCATGTGGGCGATCAGCCGCCTGCTGCCGGGCCGCCGGCTCAGACTGCTCGGCCCGCTGGCCGTGCTGGCCAGCCTTCCCTTGGTGCTGGCGGCTTTCCGTCCCTCGGTGCCGGTGATGATCGTGTTGTTGGTCGTGTCCGGCATCGGCTCCGCCTACCACATGGTCGCCCGCTCGGCGTTCGTGCAGTCGGTGCCGGATCACGGCCGTGGCCAGGCTTTCGGCCTGGCGGTGACGGCGTTGCGGACCGCACAGGGCACGGGCCTGCTGCTCGCGGGCGTGTGCGCGGAGGCGTTCGGGGCCCCGGCGGTGTTGTCCGGTGCCGGTGTCACCGGCACACTGGTCGCGACGGTGGCGGGCCTGACCTGGTACCAGGCCCGCCGCCGCCGTTAGACCTCACCAGTTGTTGGCATCGTCGAACACGATGGAATTCCCTTCTGTCGTGGGGAGATCGTCCGCCAGTTGCTACGCGTGACGCCGCCGTGACGGTTCAGCGCGACAATGTCGGCCATGCCGCTCATCACCGATGTGACGTGCCCGCAGCTGGTTCCCGGCGACCCGGGCTACGACGAGGCCCGCCGGGTCTGGAACGGGGAGATCGACCGCAAGCCGGCGATCATCGCTCAGGTCACCGGTCCCGCCGACGTGGCCGGCTGCCTGGCCTACGCCCAGGCCAACGGCCTGGACGTCACAGTCCGCGGCGGCGGGCACAACATGGGCGGCGCGGCGGTCGCCGACGGGGCCCTGATGATCGACCTGAGTGGCCTGCGCACCGTGCACGTCGACCCTGAGGCGCGGACTGCGCGAGTCGGCGGCGGCGCCACCAACGCCGACCTCGACGCGGCCACGCAGGCCCACGGTCTGGCGGTGCCGGCCGGGACGTACAGCGACACCGGCATCGGCGGCCTCACCCTTGGCGGCGGATTCGGTTGGCTGACCGGGAAACACGGCCTGGCGGTGGACAACCTGATCTCGGCCGAGGTGGTGCTGGCCGACGGCCGGGTGGTGCGGGCCTCCACCGACTCGCACCCCGACCTGTTCTGGGCGTTGCGGGGCGGTGGCGGGAACTTCGGTGTGGTCACGGAGTTCGAGTACCGGCTGCACCCGGTCGGCCCGTTGGTCGACGTGGGCCTGTTCTTCTTCGAGATCGAGCGCGGGACGCAGGCTCTGAGGCTGGCCCGCGACTTCGCGCCGACGCTGAACGGCGGCGGCATGATGGTCGTCGGCATGACCGCGCCGCCGGCCCCGTTCGTGCCGGCCGAACACCACGGCAAGCTCGGCTACTCGGTGCTGCTGGCCGGTTTCGACGGCACCGAGGCCTTTTCCGAGCTGGCCCAGCGGGTCCGGGACACGCTGCCGCCGCTGTTCGAGCTGGTGACCCCGTTGCCCTACACCGGGTTGCAGAAGATGCTCGACGGCATCGGGTACCGCGGCAACTACGCGTACGAGAAGTCGGTCTACGCCGAGGACCTCACCGACGGGCTGATCGACGTGCTGGTGGCCAACCTGCCGGGCAAGGCCTCGCCGCTGTCGGCCACCCCGATCGCGCTCATCGCCGGCGCCTATGCCGACGTGCCCGACCACGCCACCGCCTTCGGCGGCACGCGGAGCCCCCGCTTCGCCGTCGGCATCACCGCCATCTGCGCGGCCCCCGAGCTGCTGGCCGCCGACCGCGCGTGGGTGCGTGCCTACTGGGAGAAGCTGCTGCCGCACGCCAGCAACACCGGCGGCTACGTGAACTTCATGGCCGACTACGAGCAGGACCGGGTCAAGGTCGCCTACGGTCCGGTGAAGTACGAGCGGCTGGCCCGCGTCAAGGCCGCCTACGACCCGGGCAACGTGTTCCGCCACAACGGCAACATCAAGCCGGCCCAGGGCTGAGTCTTTGGCGCCGCCTTCGGCGTCGCGGCTCGGCCCCTCGGACCCGGTGCCTTCGCTTGCCGGATTTCGAGCGCCGCGTCGGCTTGGGCGGTGGGGTGCGTCAGGTGGCGGCGTTCGAAATCCGGCAACCGCTCCAGGCACCGGCGGGGCCGAGCGCTCTCCGGGGTACCGGCCTAAGTGTTGTGAACGCGCCTTTCCCCAGCCGCCACCCGATTCGCGTGCTGGCGCGTACCCTGAGCCGCCAACGCAGGAGAGTGCGCGGCCCCGCCGACGCTTCGCACGGTTGCTGGATTTCGGCCGCCGCCACCCAACGCGCCCACCCACCTGAGCCGACGCGGCGGGCGAAATTCAGCAAGGGCGAGGCGTCGGCCCTGAAGGGGCCGAGCCCCGCGCGGAACGCGCGGCAAAAAGCACAGTAGCCTTCCGCGCGTGCCTGCCAACTCACTACCGGGCAAGGTCGCCATCGCCCCGCCCCGCCCGAGCAAGATTGAGCCGACCGCGCCCGAGCGGCTGGCCGCGGCCATCGGGGCGCGGCTGGACCACGCCGAGAGCGCTCAGCCCGTCACGGGCGTGACACTGCGCGCCCAGCACGTGCGTCCGGGCGACCTGTACGCCGCGCTGCCGGGCTCACGGGCCCACGGGGCGGACTTCGCCCACGAGGCGCTGCGCGCCGGCGCGGTCGCGGTGCTGACGGACCCGGCCGGCGCGGAGCGAGAGTCCCTCAAGGACGTTCCGCTGCTGGTGCACGACGACCCCCGAGCGGTTCTCGGCGCGGCGGCGTCCACGGTGTACGGCAACCCGTCGCAGCGGCTGAAGGTGCTGGGCGTCACGGGCACGTCGGGCAAGACGACCACGACGTACATGCTGGAGGCGGGCCTGGCGGCGGCCGGCCTGAGCACGGGCCTGATCGGTGGCGTGGAGCTGCGCGTCGCCGGCGAGCGGATCGAGAGCGCGCTGACCACCCCCGAGGCCCCGGACCTGCAGGCGCTGTTCGCGGTGATGCTGGAGAAGAGCGTCACGCACGTGCCGATGGAGGTGTCGAGCCACGCCCTGGCGCTGGGCCGGGTCGGCGGCACGCACTACGCGGCGGGCGCCTTCACCAACCTGTCCCAGGACCACCTGGACTTCCACCCGGACCTGGAGGACTACTTCCAGACCAAGGCGCGGCTGTTCGACGGCCGGGCCGAGGTGGAGGTCGTCTGCACCGACACGCCCTGGGGCGACCGGCTGGTCAAGCCGGCCACGATCACCGTGTCCACCGCGCATGACGCGACCTGGACAGCCAGCGACATCGTGGTCTCGCGCTCGGGCTCGCAGACGTTCTACGCGCACGGGCACGGCCGCAAGCTGGCGGTGGAGATCCTGCTGGCCGGCTCCTACAACGTGGCCAACGCGCTGACGGCGATCGCCGTGCTGGACGCGATCGGCGTGGACGAGAAGGCGATCGTCGCCGGCCTGGCCAAGGTGCAGGTGCCGGGCCGGATGGAGCGGGTCGACCTCGGCCAGGACTTCACCGCGGTGGTCGACTACTCGCACAAGCCGGCGGCGGTGGCGCTGGCCCTGGACGCCGTGCGGGCCCGGGCCGAGGGCCGGGTGCTCGTGGTGCTGGGCTGCGGCGGCGACCGCGACGCGGCCAAGCGCCCGCTGATGGGCGAGGCGGCGGCGGTGCGCGCCGACCTGACGATCGTCACAGACGACAACCCTCGCAGCGAGAACGCGTCTGACATCAGGGCGCAGATGCTCGCCGGCGTGCCGGCCGACCGGCGGGACACGGTGGTGGAGATCGCCGACCGCCGCGCGGCCATCCGGCACGCCGTCGGGCAGGCCCGCCCCGGCGACGTGGTGATCGTCGCCGGCAAGGGACACGAGACCGGCCAGGAGGTCGCAGGAGTGATCCACCCATTCTCCGATCGGGACGAGCTGACCGCGGCCATCGCGGAGGTGGCCCGGTGATCGAGCTGACCCTGCGCGAGATCGCCGACGTGGTCGGCGGCCGCCTGCACAGTCCTGACAACTCTGGGCAAACCGGGGACGTAAAGATCACCGGCACCGTGGAGTTCGACACCCGCGCGATGACCAAGGGCGGCCTGTACATCGCGCTGCCCGGCGCCCGCGTGGACGGCCACGACCTGGCGGCCCAGGCCGTTGAGCAGGGCGCGGCCGGCGTGCTGGCCGCCCGAGAGGTCGACGCGCCGGCGGTGATCGTGCCGCCGGTCACCGACGGCAACGCCCGCGCCTTCGTGCTCAGCAGCGACAAGGACGGCTCCGGCGCGGCGGTGCTCGCCGGCCTGGCCCGGCTCGCGCGGCACGTCGCGGACCGCCTGCCCGACCTGACGATCGTCGGCGTCACCGGCTCGTCCGGCAAGACCTCGACCAAGGACCTGATCGGCCAGGTGCTGGCCCCGCTGGGCACGACCGTCGCGCCGCCCGGCTCGTTCAACAACGAGCTCGGCCACCCGTGGACGGTGCTGCGGGCCGACCAGGACACCAAGTACCTGGTGCTGGAGATGTCCGCCCGGGGCCTGGGCCACATCGCCAAGCTGTGCGAGGTGGCCCCGCCCCGTATCGGTGTGGTGCTCAACGTCGGGACCGCGCACATCAGCGAGTTCGGCTCCCGGGAGGGCATCGCCCAGACCAAGGGCGAACTGGTCGAGGCCCTGCCCGAGGACGGCCTGGCCGTGCTCAACGCCGACGATCCGCTGGTCGCCGCCATGGCCAGCCGGACGAAGGCCCGCGTGGTCCTGGTCGGCGAGACGGAGTCTGATTCTCTGGGAAAGGCCGACATCAGGGCCACCGACATCACGCTCGACGACCAGGCCCGCGCCAGCTACCGGCTGGTCACGCCGCAGGGCGAGGCCGACGTGAAGCTGGCCGTGCACGGCGCGCACCAGGTCGGCAACTCGCTGTCCGCCGTCGCGGTCGCCCTGGAGTTGGGGGCTACCGTCGAGCAGGCCGCGCAGTGGCTGACCAACGCGCAGCGGGCGTCCGAGCACCGCATGGACGTCCGGACCCGGGCCGACGGCGTGACCGTCGTCGACGACGCGTACAACGCCAACCCCGAGTCGGTCCGGGCGGCGCTGAAGAGCCTGGCCACGATGGCCCGCGCGGGCGGCGGCCAGCGCCGCTCCTGGGCCGTGCTGGGCAAGATGGCCGAGCTCGGCGACTCCCACGTGAGCGCGCACGACGAGATCGGCCGGCTGGCCGTGCGGCTGGACATCAACCGGCTGGTCGTGATCGGCGAGGCGGCCCGGCCGATGCACCAGGGCGCCCATCTGGAAGGCTCTTGGGGAGAAGAGTCGGTGCTGGTGCCGGACGTCGACGCGGCCGTGGCCCTGCTGCGTGACGAGTTGCAAGCCGGTGACGTCGTGCTGGTCAAGGCGTCCAAGTCCGAGGCCCTGTGGCGGGTCGCCGAGGAGCTGCTCAACACATGAAGAACATCCTGGTCGCGGCCGCCGTCGCGCTGGTCGTGTCCATCCTGCTCACGCCGTACCTGATCCGGGTCTTCTCCCGGCAGGGCTTCGGCCAGGAGATCCGGGAGGAGGGTCCGCAGAGCCACCAGAAGAAGCGTGGCACGCCCACCATGGGCGGCGTCGCCATCCTGGTCGCGATGTGGGCCGGCTACCTGGTCTCCCACCTGTACAGCTACATGGCCCGCAGCTCGACCCAGGCCGACGTGCCGATCAGCATCACCGGTCTGCTGATCCTGTTCCTGACCTCGGCGCTGGGCCTGGTCGGCTTCCTGGACGACTTCATCAAGATCCGCAAGCAGCGCAACCTGGGCCTCAACGCCACGGCCAAGCTGGTCGGGCAGTTCGTCGCCACCATCACCTTCGCGTTGCTGGCGGTCCAGTTCGCCAACCGGGACGGCATCACCCCGGCCTCGGTGAACCTGTCCTTCGTGCGCGACGTGTCGGTGATCTCCTTCGGCACCGTCGGCTTCGTCGTCTTCTGCTACGCCGTGGTCAGCGCCTGGTCCAACGCGGTCAACCTGACCGACGGCGCCGACGGCCTGGCCGCCGGCACCTCGGCGATGGTGCTCGGCTCGTACGTGATCATCTCGTTCTGGCAGTTCCGCTGGAACTGCGCCACGGTGACCTCGCTGGGCTGCTACATCGTGCGCGACCCGCTGGACGTGGCCCTGGTGGCGGCCTCGGCGATGGCCGGCTGCATCGGCTTCCTGTGGTGGAACGCGGCCCCGGCCAAGATCTTCATGGGCGACACCGGCTCGCTGGCGCTGGGCGGCCTGGTCGCCGGCCTGTCCATGGTCACCCGCACCGAGCTGCTCATGATCATCATCGGCGGCCTGTTCGTGGTCGAGGTGGTCTCGGTCAGCAGCCAGATCGCGGCGTTCCGCACCACCCGGCGACGACTGTTCCGGATGGCCCCCTTCCACCACCACTTCGAGCTCGCCGGCTGGGCCGAAACCACGGTGATCATCAGATTCTGGCTGTTGGGCGGCATCTGCTGCATGTTCGGCCTCGGGCTGTTCTACAGCGACTGGCTGAGTCTGAGTGGATGACCGAGGGCAGATGAGCGACGGCATGCGGGTCCTGGTCGCCGGGGCCGGGGTCACCGGCCCCTCGGTGGTGCGCGCACTGCTGGCCGACGGGGCGCACGTGACGGTCACCGACGGCAACGCGGACCGGCTGGCCAAGCTGGCCGGGCCGGGGGTGGAGCTGGCGGTCGGCCTGACCGAGCCGCCGGCCGGCACCGACCTGGTGGTGACCGCGCCGGGCTGGAAGCCGACCGCGCCGCTGCTGGTGGCGGCGGCCGAGGCCGGCATCGAGGTCATCGGCGACGTGGAGCTGGCCTGGCGGACGTGCCAGCGGATGGCGACGCCGCCGGCTTGGCTGGTCGTCACCGGCACCAACGGCAAGACCACCACCGTGGGCATGCTGGAGTCGATCCTCAAGGCGGCCGGCGTCCACGCGATCGCCTGCGGCAACATCGGGCTGCCGGTGCTGGAGGCGCTGGAGAGTGCCCCCGAGGTGCTGGCCGTGGAACTGTCCAGCTTCCAGCTGCACTGGGCCCCATCGGTGCGCCCGGCCGCGGGGGCGCTGCTCAACATCGCCGAGGACCACCTGGACTGGCACGGCTCGCTGGAGGCGTACGCGCAGGCCAAGGCCCGGGCGCTGACCGGCGAGGTGGCCATCGGCGGCGTCGACGACCCGTACGTGGCCAAGCTGCTGGTGAACTCGCCGGCGCCGCGCAAGGTCGGCGTCACGCTGGACGAGCCGATCGACGACCAGCTCGGGCTCGAAGGCGGCAAGCTGGTCGACCGCGCCTTCGGCGACGAAGACCTGGTCTCCATAACCGACGTCACCCCCGGTGGCCCGCCCGGGCTGACCGACGCCCTGGTGGCGGCGGCGGTGGCGCGGGCCTACGGCGTGCCGGCAGCGGCCGTGGCCGACGGGCTGCGTGGCTACCGGCCGGCGGCCCACCGCGCCGCGGTGGTCGCGGAGCTGGCCGGCGTGACCTACGTGAACGACTCGAAGGCGACCAACCCGCACGCGGCCGCCGCCTCGATCCGGGCCCACGACCGCGTGGTGTGGATCGCCGGCGGCCTGCTCAAGGGCGCCTCCGTGGACGAGCTGGTGGCCGAGGCCGCGCCCCGGCTGGCCGGCGTGGTGCTGATCGGGCAGGACCGGGACGTGATCGCCGCCGCGCTGGCGCGACACGCGCCGGATGTCCCGGTCCGCTCCGTGACCGCGGGAGACGATGGGGCCATGACGAGTGCGGTCGAGCTGGCGGGCGCAATGGCACGTCCGGGTGATGTCGTGCTGCTGGCACCGGCGGCGGCGTCCATGGACATGTTCACCGACTACGGACACCGGGGACGCGCGTTCGCCGACGCGGTGCTGACCCGTCTCGGCCTGCCCACATGACAACCACGCCGGCCAAGGAGCGGGCCGCGCGCCGCACGCGGAGCACGAGCCTGGTCTCCTCGCTGCGGCAGGGCCTGACCGCATGGCTGGGCCGCCCGCTCGCGTCGTTCCACCTGCTGCTGGCCGTGTTCGGCCTGCTCGCGGTGATCGGCCTGGTGATGGTGCTGTCCGCGTCGGCGGTGCAGGACGCGCAGAAGACCACGCTGTCCAGCTTCGGCAAGCCGATGCTGCTGGACGCGCTCGGCCTGATCGGCTTCTACCTCGGGCTGCGTGTCCCGCTGCGTTGGCTGCGCCAGTTCAGCCCCACCCTGCTGCTGATCTCCGGCGCGCTGTTGGCGCTGGTGCTGACGCCGCTCGGCTCCGGTGCCAACGGCCGCGAGCACTCCTGGTTCACCCTCGGCTCGCTGTCGTTCCAGCCGGTCGAGTTGGCCAAGGTGGCGCTGGCCCTGTGGGGCGCGCACGTGCTCGTGACCAAGCGGGCCCTGCTCAGCCAGTACCGGCACCTGCTGGTGCCGCTGGTGCCGGTGTCCATGGTGCTGTTCGCGCTGATCATGCTCCAGCCCGACCTGGGCAGCACCGTCAGCCTGGGCATCGTGCTGCTGGCCCTGCTCTGGTACGTCGGCGCGCCGATGCGGCTGTTCGCCGTGGTGCTGGGCAGCGCGGCCGCCGCGGTGGTCGTGTCCTCCCTCGGCAGCGGCTACCGCAACACCCGGCTGCTGGTGTTCCTCAACCCCGGCTCGGACCCGCTCGGCGCCGGCCAGCAGCCGCTGCAGGCGCTGTACGCGCTGGCCGACGGCGGCCTGTTCGGCCGCGGCCTCGGCCAGGGGCCGTCCAAGTTCAACTATCTGTCCAACGTCCAGAACGACTTCATCTTCGCGCTCATCGGCGAGGAGCTGGGCTTCATCGGCGCGCTGGTGGTGCTGGGCCTGTTCGGCATGCTGGCCGTGGTCGGCCTGCGTATCGCCGCCCGCAACACCGACCCGTGGATCCGGCTGGTGGCCGCCGCGCTGACCGCGTGGGTGGTCGGCCAGGCCGCCATCAACATCGGCTACGTGATCGGGTTGCTTCCCGTCACGGGTATCACATTGCCGCTGATCTCGGCGGGTGGCACGTCAATCGTGATAACCATGATGGCGTTCGGGATCCTCGCCAACTGCGCCCGCAACGAGCCGGACGCGGTGGCGGCGCTGCGCTCCCTCGGCCCCGGCCGGGTCGGTGGGCTGCTGCGGCTGCCGGCGCCTGAACCGTACCGGCCGCCAGCCCGGCGCAAGCCGGTGCGACCATCGACACCGCCGCGCGGGAGCTCCCCGCGCGCCACCGGGCGCACCGGTGGCAGCCGGGCCGCCGCGCCCTCGCCCGAGGAGCGGCGACGGGTGCACCGCTCTGCGCCGCCGACCGAGTATCGACGGCGCAGCGCCTGGCGCTCCGGCCACGGACGTTCGACAGAAGGAGGACGGCGTTGACCGCCCCAGACCGGATGGGCCCCTGCGTTGTCGTCGCGGGCGGCGGGACCGCCGGCCACATCGAGCCGGCGTTGGCGCTGGCCGACGCCGTGATGCGGGCCCGCCCCGACGCCCGGGTGGTCGCGCTGGGCACGGCGCGCGGCCTGGAGAGCAAGATCGTGCCGGCCCGGGGCTACCCGCTGGAGATGATCCCGCCGGTGCCGATGCCCCGTAAGCCCACGCCCGACCTGCTCAAGATGCCGCTGAAGGTGCGGGAGGCGATCAAGCAGACCCGGGCGGTGCTGGACCGGGTCGGCGCCGACGTGGTGGTCGGCTTCGGCGGCTACGTGTCGCTGCCGGCCTACCTGGCCGCCCGCGGCCGGGTGCCGATCGTGGTGCACGAGGCCAACGCGATGGCCGGCCTGGCCAACAAGGTCGGCGCCAAGTTCGCCGCCAAGGTGGCCGCCGCGGTGCCCAACTCCGGCCTGCCCGACGCCCAGATCATCGGCATCCCGCTGCGCTACTCCATCACCTCCATGGACCGCGCCGCGCTGCGGGCCCAGGCCCGCCAGTACTTCGGGCTGCACCCGACCGCGCCGGTGCTGTTCGTGTCCGGCGGCTCGCAGGGCGCCCGGACGCTGAACAACGCCGTGTCCAACTCCGCCGCCGCGTTCGCGCGGGCCGGCGTGAGCGTGCTACACGCGCACGGCCCCAAGAACACGCTCGTGGTGCAGGACGTCCCGGGCGCGCCGCCGTACGTCGCGGTGCCGTACGTGGAGCGGATGGACCTCGCCTACGCGGCGGCCGACCTGATGCTGTGCCGTTCCGGCGCGATGACCGTGGCCGAGGTGTCCGCGGTCGGGCTGCCGGCGGTGTTCGTGCCGCTGCCGATCGGCAACGGCGAGCAGCGCTTCAACGCCCTCCCGATCGTGGAGTCCGGCGGCGGCCTGCTCATCCCCGACGACGAACTCACCCCGGAGCGGGTCGTGGACGAGGTACTGCCGCTGGTCGGGGATCGCACCCGGCTGGCCGTGATGAGCAACGCCGCCCGCAACGGCGGCCACCGGGTGGCCGCCGACGTGCTGGCCCAGATGGTGCTGTCCGTGGTGAACAAGTGAAGCCGCCGATCCACTTCGTCGGCATCGGCGGCGCCGGCATGAGCGGCATCGCCCGCATCCTGCTGGCCCGCGGGGTCGAAGTGTCCGGGTCGGACGCCAAGGACTCGCGCACCGTGCTCGCGCTGCGGGCGCAGGGGGCGCGCATCGAGCTGGGCCACGCCGCCGAGCACCTGGGCGACGCCGAGACGCTGGTGGTGTCCAGCGCCATCAAGCCGGACAACCCGGAGCTGGTCGAAGCCAAGGCCCGCGGCATCACCGTGCTGCACCGGTCACAGGCGCTGGCCTCGCTGATGGTGGGGCGGCGCGCGGCCTGCATCGCCGGCACGCACGGCAAGACCTCCACCACCTCGATGCTCACGGTGGCCTTGCAGCACTGCGGGCTCGACCCGTCGTTCGCCATCGGCGGCGACCTCAACGAGTCCGGGGCCAACGCCCACCACGGCACCGGCGACGTGTTCGTGGCCGAGGCCGACGAGAGCGACGGCTCGTTCCTGGTGTTCGAGCCGACGGTCGCCGTGGTCACCAACGTCGAGGCCGACCACCTGGACCACCACGGCACGGTCGAGGCCTACGTCGGCGTCTTCGACGCCTTCGTGCAGCGTATCGAGCCCGACGGCGTGCTCATCGCCTGTTCCGACGACCCCGGCTCGGCCGCGCTGGCCGACCGGGCCGAGAAGCTCGGCGTGCGGGTCCGGCGCTACGGCGCTGACGGCCCGGACGCGCGGATCCTCTCGTACCAGCCGGTGGAGACCGGCGGGCTCGCCGTCGTGGAGATCGAGGGGGAGCGGGTCGAGGTGCGGACCGCCGTGCCCGGCGCGCACATGGCCGCCAACGCGGTCGGCGCCCTGCTGGCCGGGCTCGAACTCGGCGCCCCCCTGGACGGGCTGCTGGCCGGGTTGGCCGCCTTCGGCGGCGTGCGGCGGCGGTTCGAGTTCAAGGGCAAGACCGGCGGGGTGCGCCTGTACGACGACTACGCCCACCACCCCACCGAGGTCGCTGCCGCCCTGCGCGGGGCCCGCCCGGTGGCCGGCGACGGTCGGCTACTGGTGATCTTCCAGCCGCACCTGTACTCGCGGACGCGGGAGTTCTCGGCCCAGTTCGGCGAGGCCCTCGGCCTGGCCGACGAGGTGGTCGTGCTGGACGTCTACGGCGCGCGGGAGAGCCCCATGCCCGGCGTCACCGGGGCGCTGGTCGCCGACGCCGTGACCCTGCCCGACGGGGCCGTGCACTACGAGCCCTCGTTCGACCGGGTGCCGGCCCTGATCGCCGGCCTGGTCAAGCCGGGCGACCTGGTGCTGACCATGGGGGCGGGTGACGTGACCATGCTCGGTCCCGAGATCCTCGCCGCCGTGACCCCGGCCCCGTGAAGCCGGCATCCGGCTCTGTGATTTCGGCTCTGTGACTGGGGAGGCGCGTTGACCGAGGAGGCGGGGCCGCCCGAGCGGCCGGCCCGCGAGCGGTCCGGTTCCGACCGGACTGCTTCGGACCGGTCCGCGTCGCAGCGGTCCGGCGTGGGCCGGTCGGACTCGGCCCGGTCGGCCTCCGAGCGCTCGGGTTCCGCGGACCGTTCCGGCGCTGCGCGACGTGTCTCGGAGCGCTCCGGCGTGACTCGGTCCTCCTCGGCTCGCGGCGGCTCAGGCCGGTCCGATGCTGAGCGATCTCGTTCGGACCGGCCCGCCTCCGGTCGTGCCGCCGACCGTTCGACCCGGTCGGACGCCGAACGATCCGGTTCTGGGCGGCCCTCCTCCGAGCGACCCATCTCCGCCCGCGCCCGGCGGGTCGAGCGGGGCCGCTCCCGGCGTCGCGGCCCGAGCCGGGCCAAGATCATGCGGCGGCGCGTGGTCGCCCTGGTCCTGGTCCTCGGCACCCTCGGCCTGCTGTACGGCGTCTACTTCACGCCGCTGCTGGGCGTGCGGTCGGTGCAGGTGCTGGGCACCAAGGACCTGAACCAGAAGCAGGTCCTCGACGCCGCCGCGGTGAACTCCGGCTCGCCGATGCTGACCATCAACCTGGCGGCCATCCGCGACCGGGTCGCCCAGATCAACCGGGTCGCCTCGGTCAACGTGTCCCGCTCGTGGCCCGGCACCGTGCGCATCGACGTCGCCGAGCGGGTGGCCGTCGGCGTGATCAAGGCCCCGGACGGCGCGCACCTCGTCGACCACACCGCCAAGGACTTCGCCACCGTCGCGTCCGCGCCGGCCGGCCTGCCCGAGCTGGAGCTGCCGCGCGCCGACCCCACCGATCCGACCGCCGTCGCGGTGGTCCAGGTCCTGATGGCCGTGCCCGACAAGGTTCGCGCCGAGGTCCTGTCGGTGTCGGCCAAGTCGCCCAACTCGGTGGTGCTGGCCCTCTCCGCCGGCCGCCAGGTCCGCTGGGGCGGCTCCGCCGACTCCACCCGCAAGGCCGGCGTCCTCACCGCCCTGATGAGCCAGCCCGGCAAGGTTTACGACGTCTCCAGCCCCCAGCTAGCCACCATCTCCAACCCCTGACCTTCGCGAGTCCCGCTCTCGGGCAACCGAAATACAGGTTTCGGACACGTTCGGAACCTGTATTTCGTGTGCTCCAGAGCGGGACTCGCGGGGTTATGCGGTCCAGCCGGTTTTCAGGCCGGCGCCGGACAGGGGCACGACCACCTCGCCCCACGAGCCGGCGGCGGCACGGGCCGCGGCCCAGCACACCGCGGCGGTGTCCTCGACGTACCAACCCTTTCGGGCCAGCTCGGTCCGGCCGGCCAGCAGCTGCTCTTCGGTCACGGTGGCGAAATCGTCGACGGCGGCGAGGATTTCCGCGCCACGGGCCGGGGCGGCGATGGCGATGCCCTCGGCGATGGTCGGCTCCGCGGCCACCGGCAGCGGCGTCGGGGAACCCGCGCGCCAAGCGGCAGTCAACGGTGCACAGTTGGCTGCCTGTACGGCCACGATCCGCGGGGCCTTCGGGATCCGCCCGGCCGCCAGCAACCCTGCCACCGCTCGGGTGACTCCGAGCACCAAAGTCCCGTTGCCCACCGGCAGCACGAAGGTGTCCGGCAGCCGCCCGCCCAGCTGCTCCCACACCTCGAAGGCGTAGGTCGCCGTGCCCAGGTGGAACACCGGGTTGTAGACGTGGCTGGCGTAGAACGACCCGCCCCGCTCGACGGCCGCCACAGCCGCGGCGGCGGTCGCCTCCCGGTTGCCGGGCACCAGGTTGATCATGGCGCCGTGCGCCCTGACCTGCGCGATCTTCTTCGGCGAGGTGTGCTCGGGCACGAAGACCTCGGCCGGCAGCCCGACCCGCGCCGAGTAGGCGGCCACAGCGGTGCCGGCGTTGCCGCTGGAGTCGGCGATCACCCGCGAGGCCCCGGCGGCCAGCGCCTGGGCCAGCAGCAGCACCACGCCGCGGTCCTTGAACGACAAGGTCGGGCTCGCATACTCGACCTTGACGGAGATGCCGTCGCCGGCCGCCAGCAGCGGAGTGATCCCCTCACCCAGCGTGGCCAACCGCCACAGTTCCGCCGGCACGCCCAGGGCCTCGGCGTAGCGCCAGGTGGTCAGGGGCCGGCCGGCCAGCTCGGCCAGCGGCACGGGGGCCGCGGGCGGCGCGGCCAGCCGCATCGGCGCGCCGCAGCAGCGCCACGCCGGATCGGCGAACTCGAACCGTCGGCCGCACTCGGGACAGACACGCACGGGACCAGGCACGACCCCACCGTACTGGCTACCCACCGTGACCGTGGCCGGCGGTGAGGTGATCTACGTCAAGGCGCCGCCGCGGCTTGTTCCACAAGTGCTGCCCCGATGTCCGGGAACTGTCCGGACCTCGCCCCGCGGCACACGGGCGCGGGTCGCACAGACTACGCTCTGCAGTGCGTGGTTCGGCGTGGATGCCGCACTCGGGGACATGCCTGATTGAGGGGCGGCCGACACCTCGGCCGTCGAAGACCTGGGTCCGTGTTCGGCGTGGCTGCTGGACCGTCGCACCTGTGGTGCATACCGTCCACCCCAATGTCGGGGTTGACATAACTTGAAGCCTCTGGTTGAGGTCGAGGGTTTGACCGGAGCCTGGCCGGGGGCGGCCAGGACGGGAAGGTGACCACCGCAGGACGAGAGCTCGAGTACCACGATCAGGAAGGCGGATCCGATGACGCCCCCGCACAACTACCTCGCGGTGATCAAGGTCGTCGGCATCGGCGGCGGCGGCGTCAACGCCGTCAACCGCATGATCGAGGTCGGGCTCAAGGGCGTCGAGTTCATCGCGGTGAACACCGACGCGCAGGCGCTGCTGATGTCCGACGCGGACGTCAAGCTCGACATCGGCCGCGAGCTGACCCGCGGCCTCGGCGCGGGCGCCAACCCCGAAGTCGGGCACAAGGCCGCCGAGGACCACCGGGAGGAGATCGAGGAGGTCCTCAAGGGGGCCGACATGGTCTTCGTGACCGCCGGCGAGGGCGGCGGCACGGGCACCGGCGGCGCGCCGGTGGTCGCCTCCATCGCCCGCAAGCTCGGCGCGCTCACCATCGGCGTGGTCACCCGGCCGTTCAGCTTCGAGGGCAAGCGCCGGGCCAAGCAGGCCGAGGACGGCATCACCCAGCTGCGCAACGAGTGCGACACGCTGATCGTGATCCCCAACGACCGGCTGCTGCAGCTCGGCGACGTCGGCGTGAGCCTGATGGACGCCTTCCGCTCCGCGGACGAGGTGCTGCTGTCCGGTGTCCAGGGCATCACCGACCTGATCACCACCCCCGGTCTGATCAACCTGGACTTCGCCGACGTGAAGAGCGTCATGTCCGGCGCCGGCAGCGCGCTGATGGGCATCGGCTCGGCCCGCGGCGAGGGGCGGGCGGTGCAGGCCGCGCAGAAGGCGATCAACTCGCCGCTGCTGGAGGCGTCCATGGACGGCGCCCACGGTGTGCTGCTGGCCATCGCCGGCGGCTCCGACCTGGGCCTGTTCGAGATCAACGAGTCCGCGTCGCTGGTCCAGGAGGCCGCGCACCCGGACGCCAACATCATCTTCGGCACGGTGATCGACGACTCCCTCGGCGACGAGGTGCGGGTCACGGTGATCGCGGCGGGCTTCGACAGCGGCGGCCCCACCCACAAGAAGCTGGAGCCGACCGCGCTGACCTCGCCCTCGAGGCCCAGCACGGCCACCGCCGTCGCCGAGTCCGGGCAGCTGAGCACGCCGGCCCCGCAGCAGCAGCCGGTGCAGCAGCAGCCGCACATCCAGCAGCAGCCGCACACGCCGACCCCGCCGCCGTCCAACGGCTACACCTCGGTGCCGCCGTCCAACTCCGGCTACCAGCAGCCGAGTTCCCAGGGCTCCGGCCTGCCGCCGGTGAGCCGGCCCGGCAACGGCTACCAGTCCTCCACGGAGCACCGCGGCTCGCTGCCGTCGCGGGCCGTGCCGCTGCCGGAGGACCCCGACGACGAGGTGGACGTCCCGCCCTTCATGCGGCGCTGACCCCACCCCCTCCCCACCTGAGTGGCTCACTTGACTTTGCCGTCAAGTGAGCCACTCACGTGCGTGTTCGGGGTCAAATGAGCCACTCAGATGGGGAACCGCCGGGGTAGGGAGAATGGGCGCATGCGCGTTCGTCGAGTCGTCACGACCCGGGCCGGCGGTCGGTCCGCGGCCCCCTACGAGTCGTTCAACCTGGGTGATCACGTCGGCGACGAACCGTCGGCGGTGCGGGCCAACCGGCAGCGCCTGGCCGAGGGCATCGGCCTGACCGCTGACCGCCTGGTGTGGATGGAGCAGGTGCACGGCCGGACCGTCACCACCGTGGACGGGCCGCGGGCCAAGCCGGCGGAGGCCACCGACGGCCTGGTCACCAACCAGCCGGGCCTGGCGCTGGTGGCGCTGGTCGCCGACTGCGTGCCGGTGCTGCTGGCCGACGCCGACAACGGCGTGGTCGCGGCGGTGCACGCGGGTCGGGTGGGGGCCCGGGTCGGCGTGGTGCCGGCGACGGTGGCGGCGATGGTCGAGGCTGGGGCCAAGGCGGACCAGATCGAGGTGCTGCTCGGACCCAGCGTCTGCGGCGAGTGCTACGAGGTGCCGGCCGCCATGCGTGACGACGTGGAGGCGCACCTGCCGGGCAGCGCGACCAAGTCCCGCAAGGGCACGCCGGCCCTGGACCTGCGGGCCGGGCTGTGGAACCAGCTGGCCGGCCTGGGCGTGGCCAAGATCGGCGTGGACCCGCGCTGCACGGTCGAGGACAAGACCCTGTTCAGCCACCGCCGCGACGGCAAGACCGGCCGGCTGGCCGCCGTGACCTGGATCGAGGCATGACCGAGGAGCGCCGGGCCCAGCTCGAGGCCGGCCTGGCCGACGTCCGGGAGCAGATCGCCGACGCGTGTCGGGCCGCCGGCCGCAGTCCCGATGAGGTGAAGCTGCTGGCCGTGACCAAGACCTTCCCGGCCTCGGACGCGATCCTGCTGGCCGGGCTGGGCGTCACCGACTTCGCCGAGAACCGGGACCAGGAGGCCGCCCCGAAGGCCGCCGAGGTGGCCTTGGCGCTGCCCGACACACCCGTCCGGTGGCACATGGTGGGTCGGATGCAGCGCAACAAGGCTCGCTCGATCGTGGGATGGGCCGACGAGGTCCAGTCCGTGGACTCGCCCAGGCTCGCCGCTGCGCTCGCGAAGGCCGCCGCGGGGGCCCGCACCAGGGGGAGCCGCACCGAGCCGCTCAGCGTGCTGATCCAGGCCAGCCTGGACGGGGACCCGGAGCGTGGTGGCGTTCCGTTGTCGGGTCTACTCGAGCTGGCCGACGAGATCGGCCGATCGGGTGAACTGATCTTGCGCGGTGTGATGGGAGTCGCACCATTGTCCATGGATCCACGGGCGGCGTTCGAGCTCTTGTCCAAGGCGGCCGACCGGGTTCGGTCCGATCATCCGACGGCGGTCGAGCTGTCCGCCGGGATGAGCGGAGACCTGGCGGTGGCGATCGGGCAGGGTTCGACGTGCGTGCGTGTCGGAACGGGCCTGTTGGGGTACAGAGGGCTAGCCTCGCCGTAGGCGGCGGGGAACCCGGGCGCGTCGTCGCGCGTCCAGTGTTCGTCGGGGAGTCGCGGAGGAAGGGCTGGGCTGGCATGAGTGCGCTTCAGAAGCTGAAGGCCTACTTCGGGATGGTGCCGGCCGACGACCTGGACGGCTACGACGAGGACGGCCGCTACGTCGCGGACTACCGGGACGACTACGACCGGACCCGCGATGATCGTTCCGCTGCCGAGGGCGACTACGATCGGTACTCGAGCGGTCGGCGACGCACGGGTGGCAGCAGCACGCTGTCGGCCCGCTCGTCCTACCGCGCCGACTACGACGAGGACGGCTACGAGCTGCCCGAGGACCGGCCGCGCGGCCGCCGCAGCTGGGCGACCGAGGCGCCGACCCACGGCGCGCTCGCGGTCGAGCCCAAGCACGAGCCGGTCACGCGCCTGCGGCCGGCCCAGGATCCGGTGGCACACCCCTTGGCCAAGATCATCACCCTGCATCCGCGCAGCTACACCGAGGCGCGGACCATCGGCGAGCACTACCGGGACGGCACGCCGGTGATCATCAACCTGACCGACATGGACAACGCGGACGCCAAGCGGCTGGTCGACTTCGCCGCCGGGCTGGCCTTCGCGCTGCGGGGCAGCATGGACAAGGTCACCAACAAGGTGTTCCTTCTCTCACCGCCCAACACCGACGTGACCGCCGAGGACCGGAGGCGCCTCGCGGAGGGTGGCTTCCTCCCCAAGTCATGAGTGATGGCACAGTGGTGGCGTGCAACCGGTCTTGGTGGTCGTCTACTACGTGCTGTTCTTCTTCTGGCTGCTGCTCTCGGCACGCCTGGTCGTGGAGTACGTCCGGGCGTTCTCCCGGGAGTGGCGGCCGGCGGGAGGGGTTGCGGTCACGCTGGAGACCATCTACACAGTGACAGACCCTCCGGTCCGGTTGGCCCGTCGCGTGATACCGATGGTACGAATCGGGGGCGTCGGGCTGGACCTATCGATTATGGTCGTGTTCCTGGTCGTGTACATACTGATGCAACTGACGCGTACATACTGATGCGGCTGACGCAGCCCAGGTGACGGGGATCCTGGACCTGTACCGGTCGTGACTGCCGTGAGGTGATCTGATGCCGTTGACCCCCGCTGACGTGCACAACGTCGCGTTCAGCAAGCCTCCTATCGGGAAGCGGGGCTACAACGAGGACGAGGTTGACGCCTTCCTCGACCTGGTTGAGGGCGAGCTGGCCCGCCTGATCGAGGAGAACTCCGACCTGCGCGCGCAGGTTGAGCAGCTGGACTCCCAGCTGGAGGCCGCGCGCGCCGACCTGGACGACGCCCGGAGCAAGGTCGGCTCCGGCCCCATGCCCGGCCGCGAGGAACCCCGTCGCCTCGCTTCCGTTCCGCCGCCGTCGGTGATGGAGCAGACCACGCCTGGTGGCGACCACCACGTGCAGGCGGCCAAGGTCCTGGGTCTCGCCCAGGAGATGGCCGACCGGCTCACCGGTGAGGCCAAGGGCGAGGCGGATTCGATGCTGGCCGAGGCCCGCACCAAGTCCGAGCAGCTGCTTTCCGAGGCGCGGGCGAAGGCCGACACCATGGTCAACGAGGCGCGCACCCGCGCCGAGACCATGCTCAACGACGCCCGGACCCGGTCCGAGACCCTGGAGCGCAACGCCCGGGAGAAGGCCGCGGCCCTGGACCGCGACGCGCAGCGCAAGCACGCCGAGGTGATGGGCAACATCACCCAGGAGAAGAACGCGCTGGAGAAGAAGATCGACATGCTCCGCACGATGGAGCGCGAGTACCGGACCCGACTCAAGAGCCTGCTCGAGTCGCAGCTGGCCGAGCTGAACGACCGCACTTCTGCCGCGCCCTCCGAGGGCCGTCAGAGCGGTGGCTACACGTTCGGCGCGCGGGCTGAGGCTGGCTGAGGGTCTGACGACTCTCTGAAGGCAGACCTGCTGTTGGGGTCTGCCGGCGATGGCACGTGTCAACCTGCCGACACCGGCCCGCGTCGTTCCACCGTGAACGGCCGTGCGGTGCCGTAGGGTCGCTGCGTGTCGTCGAACAACGCTGCGTCGTCGAGTGGCCCCGGAAGGTCTTCCGGGCTGCTCTACGTCGTGCTGCTCTGTGTGCTGGGTGCGTTCGCGCTGCTGGTCGTCGCGCTCGTGTCCACCCAGACCTACTGGGCGTGGGGTTCGGTCGCGCTCAGCGTCGTCGGCGCCGTGGTGCTGCTGCTGGACTGGCAGCGCCGGCGTCGCGCACAGGCGCGCCCGGCCGCCGGTGGGACAGCTGCTGCCGCCGAGCCGATCGTCGACGGCGGAGACGACGAATCTGATGCGGACCCCCAGGAAGACGAGGGTGGACCGGGAGAATCGCAGGCTACAGGTGATCTTGACAGCCCTGCCACCGGGGGTGTCCGGATCGGCACGAATCGTGATGATCAGCAGGAACCCGCGGAGGAGGACACCGACGCGGCCGACGCGCTGGTCGTCTCGGAGCTGACCGACGAGGTGCTGGTGCTCGACGAGCGGCCCCGCTACCACCTCGCCGCCTGCGGCTGGCTCGGCGAGCGCCCGGTCATCCCGCTGCCGGTCAACGAGGCCCGGCAACTGGGCTTCACCCCCTGCGCCGTCTGCACCCCTGACGCCACGCTGGCGGCGGCGACCAGAAGCGCCACCGACTGACCCCTCTCGCGCCGCCCCTGTACCCGGCACTTTTGGCCACATGTGGCGCACATTCGACTCCCAGCGCCACATGTGGACCACATGTGGCAACGGGGGCGGGTGGTCGCGAGGTGATTTGTCGGGCCGCGTTACTCTTGACACAGCAGGCGTCGATCCGGCCATCACCGGGGAGTCTCCGGAAGAACAGGCCGCGAGGCCCCAGTAGAACCGGACGGGTGGGCCCGTCACAGCCCGCAAACGAGTGGCCGCCACCTCGCTGGCGGCAATCGGGGTGGTACCGCGGTGCGCCTGGCCAGGTGCGTCGTCCCCGTCACGAACGACGGACGACGGGACCGCGAGGAGCAGCACCGATGGCCTACCCACTCGAATCCTTCACCGACGGCGGCGTGCCGGCGCAGCCGTCGTTCCCCAAGCTGGAGACCGCGGTCCTGGACTACTGGGGTCGGGACCGCACCTTCCAGGCCAGCGTGGACAACCGCCCGGCCGGTGAGAACGGCGCCAACGAGTTCGTCTTCTACGACGGCCCGCCCTTCGCCAACGGCCTGCCGCACTACGGCCACCTGCTGACCGGCTAC
Organism: Kutzneria sp. CA-103260; assembly: GCF_018263855.1. GTDB lineage: Bacteria > Actinomycetota > Actinomycetes > Mycobacteriales > Pseudonocardiaceae > Kutzneria. The sequence goes on from NZ_CP073318.1 coordinate 10,567,704, forward strand.
GCCAAGGACGTCGTCCCGCGCTACCAGGCGATGCGCGGCCACCACGTGGAGCGGCGCTTCGGCTGGGACTGCCACGGCCTGCCGGCCGAGGTCCGGGCCGAGAAGGAGCTGGGCATCTCCTCCAAGGCGGAGATCGAGGCGCTCGGCGTGGACAAGTTCAACGAGGCCTGCCGCACCTCGGTGCTGCGCTACACCTCCGAGTGGCGCGACTACGTGACCCGGCAGGCCCGCTGGGTGGACTTCGACAACGACTACAAGACGCTCGACCTGGACTACATGGAAAGCGTCATGTGGGCCTTCAAGACCCTGTGGGACAAGGGTCTGGTCTACGAGGGCTTCCGCGTCCTCTGGTACTGCTGGCGCTGCGAGACGCCGCTGTCCAACTCCGAGACCCGCATGGACGACACCTACCGCGACCGGCAGGACCCGGCGGTCACGGTCGGCATGCGGCTCGAATCCGGTGAGCTGGCCCTGATCTGGACCACCACGCCGTGGACGCTGCCGTCCAACCTGGCCATCGCCGTGCACCCGGACGTCGACTACGTGACGGTCGAGGCCAACGGCGAGAAGTACGTGCTGGCCGAGGCCCGCGTCCGCGCCTACGCCCGCGAACTGGGCGAGGAGCCGACGGTGCTGGCCCGGTTCAAGGGCACGGACCTGCTGGGCCGCCGCTACACGCCGGTGTTCGACTTCTTCGCCGGCCGCCCGAACGCGCACCAGATCCTGGCCGCCGACTACGTCACCACCGAGGACGGCACCGGCCTGGTGCACATCGCGCCGGCCTTCGGTGAGGAGGACAAGGTCGTCACCGACGCCGCGGACATCGAGCCCGTCGTGCCGGTGGACGCCCGCGGCCGGTTCACCGCCGAAATCCCGCCGTACGCCGAACTCCAGGTGTTCGAGGCCAACAAGCCGATCATCAAGGACCTGCGCGAGCGGGGCGTGCTGCTGCGGCACGAGACCTACGACCACTCCTACCCGCACTGCTGGCGCTGCGACACGCCGCTGATCCAGCGGGCGGTGTCCTCCTGGTTCGTCGCGGTGACCAAGTTCCGGGACCGCATGGTCGAGCTCAACCAGGAGATCAACTGGGTGCCCGACCACGTGCGGGACGGCCAGATGGGCAAGTGGCTGGCCAACGCCCGGGACTGGAACATCTCCCGCAACCGGTTCTGGGGCTCGCCGATCCCGGTGTGGATGTCCGACGACCCGGCCTACCCGCGCACCGACGTCTACGGCTCGCTGGACGAGCTGGCGCGGGACTTCGGCGTGCGGCCGGCGGACCTGCACCGGCCGACCATCGACGAGCTGACCCGGCCCAACCCGGACGACCCGACCGGCAAGTCGACCATGCGCCGGGTGCCCGAGGTGCTGGACTGCTGGTTCGAGTCCGGCTCGATGCCGTTCGCCCAGGTGCACTACCCGTTCGAGAACACCGACTGGTTCGAGCACCACTACCCCGGCGACTTCATCGTCGAGTACAGCGCGCAGACCCGCGGCTGGTTCTACAACATGCACGTGCTGGCCACGGCCCTGTTCGACCGGCCGGCGTTCCGCAACTGCATCGCGCACGGCATCGTGCTCGGCGACGACGGCCAGAAGATGTCCAAGTCGCTGAACAACTACCCGGACGTCAACGAGGTGTTCGAGCGCGACGGCTCGGACGCCATGCGCTGGTTCCTGATGTCCAGCCCGATCCTGCGCGGCGGCAACCTGGTCGTCACCGAGCGGGGCATCCGCGACTCGGTGCGCCAGGCCGTGCTGCCGCTGTGGAACTCGTGGTACTTCCTCGCGCTGTACGCCAACGCGGCCGGCACGCAGGGCACGTGGCGGGTGGACAGCGAGCACGTGCTCGACCGGTACGTGCTGGCCAAGACCCACGACCTGGTGGTCGAGGTGACCGGCGCGCTGGACAACTACGACCTGGCCGGCGCGTGCTTCGCGGTGCGGGACTTCCTGGAGGTCCTGACCAACTGGTATGTGCGGCGCTCCCGGGACCGGTTCTGGGCCGGCGAGCAGGACGCCGTCGACACCCTGCACACCGTGCTGGAGCTGGTGAGCCGGGTGGCGGCCCCGCTGCTGCCGCTGACCACGGAGTCGGTGTGGCGCGGCCTGACCGGCGGTCGGTCGGTGCACCTGGCCGACTTCCCCAAGCCCGACGAGGTGCCGGCCGACGCGGCGCTGGTGTCGGCGATGGACGAGGTGCGGCAGGTCTGCTCGGCGGCGTTGTCCCTGCGCAAGGCCAACAAGCTGCGGGTGCGGCTGCCGCTGGCCAAGCTGGTGGTGGCCACGCCGGACGCCGAGGCGCTGCGGCCGTTCGTCGGCCTGATCGGCGACGAGGTCAACGTGAAGGCGGTCGAGCTGACCACCGACGTGGCGGCCCACGGGCAGTTCCAGCTGACCGTGAACGCCCGAGCCTGCGGGCCGCGGCTGGGCGCGGCCGTGCAGAAGGTGATCAAGGCCGTGAAGGCGGGCGAGTGGACCACCGCCGAGGACGGCTCGGTGTCCGCGGCCGGCATCGACCTGCTGCCCGGTGAGTACGAGCAGCGGCTGGTGGCCACCGACCCGGCCGCGACCGCGGCGCTGCCCGGCGGGGCCGGCTTGGTCGTGCTGGACACGGCCGTCACCGACGAGCTGGCGGCCGAGGGCGTGGCCCGGGACGTGGTCCGCGTGGTGCAGCAGGCCCGGCGCGACGCCGGCCTGGACGTGTCGGACCGGATCACGCTGACCGTGTCGGCGGCCGAGGACGTGGCCGCCGCGGTGCGGGTGCACGAGGCGTTCCTGGCCGCGGAGACCCTGGCCGACGCGGTGGCCTACGGGCCGGTGGACAACGGTGTGAGTGGGGCCGTCGGCGACGGCGGCGAGGTCACCGTGCTGGTGGCCAAGGCCTGAGGTGAGGGTGGCGACCCCGGTCACCCCCATGGCACCGGGGTCGCCACGGCACAGTGCCTCGTTGCCTGGGCCCAGCACGTTTCCCTCACCCTGCTCCATACGCTGCCGTACGGAACAATTCCATACGGTAGCGTATGGAACCGTGGCCGGGAAGCGCCGGACGAAGGATGATTGGGTCGCCGCCGCCCTCGAGATGATCGCCGAGCGCGGCGTGGGGGCGTTGGCCGTGGAGCCGCTCGCGCAGCGGCTGGGGGCGACCAAGGGCAGCGCCTACTGGCATTTCCCCAGTCGCGAGGCGTTGCTGCAGGCCGCGCTGGACCGCTGGACCGGTGACATCGCCACCGGCATGGCAGCGTTCGCGGCGGTCGAGCGGCCGCCGGACGAGCAGCTGTGGCTGATCTTCAGCCGGGTGATCGTGGACCGCCCGGAGAACGACGTCGAGTTCGCCATGATCGCCGCGACCGACGACCCGCAGGTGGCGGCGGCGATGCGGCGGCTGAGCGAGGGCCGGCTGGAACTGCTGGCCTCCCGGCTGGTGTTGATGGGCTTCGACGAGGACACCGCCCGGGTGCGGGCCCTGCAGATGCACACCTTCCTGCTCGGTCATGTGCAGGTCGACCGCCGCGGCGTGACGATCGGCGATCCGGTGGCGTACGCGCGCAGCGCCTTTCGGCTCATGATTGCCCAATGAGGTTCGCTGTACGCGTAAAACCGGGCGCACGCCGGGACTCCGTCGGCGGTGTGTGGGGTGACGGGGCGCTGGTGGTGGCCGTCGCCGCGCCGGCGGTGGAAGGCAAGGCCAACGAGGCTGTGCGCAAGGCTCTGGCCGGCGCATTCGGCATCCGCCGGCAGGATGTGGTGATCGTGTCCGGGGAGCGCAGTCGCGACAAGATCGTGGAACTGCCGGACGCTTTCGAGCGGTTGCGCGAACTTCTAGTGTAGCACTGGGTTCACACTGTCCATTATGGACATCCAAAGTGGTCGATTAGTACATTTCCGTGATCGTCACGCACAATGTTCATGCGGACAGGTGACATCCGGGAGGTGGGATGGCCAATCTATCGACTGCGCTTGGTATTGGCGCGCTGGTGCTGTTGCTCTCCGTGGTCGCTGTCCGTCTCTCCGTTCGTCTCGGCCTGCCCTCACTGCTGCTCTATCTCGGCATCGGCCTGCTGATCGGCGAGGGCGGTTTCGGCATCCGGTTCGACAACGCCGAGCTCACCCAGTCGCTCGGCATCGCGGCGCTGGTCCTCATTCTGGCCGAGGGCGGGCTGACCACGCGGTGGTCGAACGTGAAAAGGTCGCTGGGACTGGGAATCACACTGTCCACTGTGGCCGTGCTGGTCAGCATCGCCGTCACCGGCGAGGCACTGCACCTGCTGCTGGGCCTGGATTGGCGGACCGCCCTGCTGTGGGGCGCGGTGCTGTCCTCGACCGACGCCGCCGCCGTGTTCAGCGTGCTGCGCGGAGTCGGCGTCAGCAAGCGGCTCGTCGGCGCGTTGGAACTGGAATCCGGCCTCAACGACGCGCCCGTGTTCATCGCCGTTGTCCTGCTCGTGGCCGCCGACCCGGTGGGCTGGACCACGCCGCTGCTGGTCGTCTACGAGCTGGGCGCCGGCGCCGCCGTCGGCGCGATCGTCGGCTGGCTCGGCGCCATGGGCCTGCGGCGGGCCGCGCTGCCGGCCACCGGTCTGTATCCGGTGGCCACGGTCGCCATGTGCGTGCTGGCCTACGCCGCCGGCGACATCCTGCACGCCTCGGGCCTGCTCGCCACCTACGTGACCGGCCTGGTGCTGGGCAATTCCCGGCTGCCACACCGATCCGACACCCTGTCCTTCGCCGAGGGCCTGGGCTGGCTGGCCCAGATCGGGCTGTTCGTCTTACTGGGACTGTTCGCCTCGCCCCAACGGCTGCTCAGCGCCCTGGTTCCGGCCCTGGTCGCCGGCGCCGTGCTGCTCCTGCTGGCCCGGCCGCTGTCGGTGTTCCTGTCCGTGACGCCGTTCCGGGTGAAGTGGCGGGAGCAGGTCTTCCTGTCCTGGTCCGGACTTCGCGGCGCGGTGCCCATCGTGCTCGCCCTGATTCCCCTGACCAACGGCGTTCCCGGCGCGCAACACCTGGTCGACGTCGTCTTCGTGCTCGTCGTCGTGCTGACCCTCGTGCAGGGCGGGACGCTGCCCCTGATCGCCCGCTGGCTGGGCCTGGTCAAGGGCTCCACCGACGCCCAGGAGATCGAGGTCGACTCCGCCCCGCTGGACACCCTGGGGGCCGAGCTGATCCAGGTGAAGGTGCAGACCGGGTCCAAGCTGCACGGCGTCTACCTCTCCGAGCTGCGCCTGCCCACCGGCGCGTCGATCAGCCTCATCGTCCGCGACGACGCCGGCTTCACGCCCACGCCCACCACCCGGCTCCAGGAGGAGGACCAGCTGCTGGTGGTCGCCACCGAGACCGCCCGGGACGCTACCGAGCGCCGCATCCGGGCCGTGGACCGCGCCGGCCGCTTCGCCAAGTGGAAGGGCGAGTCGGGCACCGACTGATTCCCGCGAGTCCCGCGCTCAGACAACTGAATGTCGAGTTCGAAACTCGACATTCAGTTGCCCCAGAGCGGGACTCGCGGGGGTTCAGGAGAGGGTGCCGGCGAACAGGGCGCGGTGCACGGCCAGGTAGGCCGGGCAGGGGAAGGTGGGGCGGGGCTGCCACCAGTGGTCGGGGCGGCAGGTGCCGCAGCGGCCGGCGGCGTCGGGGGAGTGCTCGCCGAGCAGGGTGGCCACGGCGTCGACGACGCGCGGGAGCTGGCTGCGGGTGACGCTGCTGACCAGGCTGTCGTCGGGGTCGCGGGCGAGGTCGGCCAGCATCGACAGATGCCGGTTGAGCTCGTCGTCGAGCTCGCGGAACATGACTACCTCCCAGCGGACGGCCACACGTGGTGCGCCGCCGAGTCTGCGCCGGCACGGCCGGAAAAAGACCGGCCCGTCACCCCTCCGGGAACGAAATCACTCGTTAGTGAGCCCTCTCACGATGTGGAAGGACCCTCGACCGGACCGCACACCGTCGGTTACGGTGAATCCCGTTAGGTCATGAGTGCCAGCGTCAAGCCCCGGCTAGCTGGCCGGCAACCCTCCTCCGCGGTGGGGTGCCCCGGGTGAGGACCAGGCCCGTCGCACCAGGCGACCGGGCAAGCGCGGACCCACTCCAGGCGGGTCCCTGACCCGAGGAGCACCCCTGTGACCATCGCGATCCCGCCGGCCCGCAGCGAATCCGCCGACATCCCCACCGTGCCGGCCGTGGTCGGCTCCCGGCTCCAGGTGCCGCTGGTGACCGGCGAGCGCGTGCAGTACGCCAACCTCGACCACGCGGCCAGCGCGCCGTGTCTGGAGCAGGTCCGCGACGCCGTCGACGAACTGCTGCCCTGGTACGCGAGTGTGCACCGTGGCGCGGGTTTCGCCTCGCAGGTGTCCACAAAGGTCTACGAGCAGGCCCGGGACACGTTGCGCCGCTTCGTGGGGGCGCGCTCCACGGACACGGTCGTGTTCACCCGCAACACCACCGACTCGCTCAACCTGCTGGCGAAGTCGTTGCCGCGCCGCACTTCCGTGGTGCTGTTCGACACCGAGCACCACGCGGCGCTGCTGCCGTGGCGCGGCCCGAACGTCCGTCGCGTGCAGACGCCGGAGTCGCCGGCCGCGGCGGTGCCGGCGCTGGAGGCGGCGCTGAAGCTGTGCCCGGAGGGCCCGCGGCTGGTGGTCGTCACCGGCGCGTCCAACGTGACGGGTGAGCTGTGGCCGGTGGCCGAGCTGGCGGCGGTGGCCCGCCGCTTCGGGGCGCGCGTCGTGCTGGACGCCGCGCAGCTGGCGCCGCACCGGCCCGTAGACATCAAGGCCCTGGACGTGGACTACGTGGTGCTGTCCGGCCACAAGCTCTACGCCCCCTACGGCTCCGGCGCGCTCATCGGCCGCGCCGACTGGCTGGCGGCGGCCGAGCCGTACCTGGTCGGCGGCGGCGCCACCAAGAACGTTGTGGACTGGGGCGACCACCTCGGCGTGTCGTGGTCGGCGGTGCCGGAGCGGCACGAGGCCGGCTCCCCCAACGTGGTCGGCGTGCACGCCCTCGCCGCCGCGTGCGACACGATCACCCGCCACGGCTGGGACCGCATCGTGGCCCATGAGCAGGCGCTGCTGATCCGCCTGCGCGAGGGCCTGCGCACCATCCCGGGCCTGCACGAGCTGAGCATCTTCCACGGCAATCAGGACCGGGTCGGCGTCGTCAGCTTCACCATCCACGGCCACGAGGCCGGCCTGATCGCCGCCGCGCTGTCCGCCGAGTACGGCATCGGCGTGCGTGACGGCGCGTTCTGCGCGCACGTGGCCACTCGTCGGCTGCTGGACCGCGTGGACGCCACCGAGCAGCGGGCGCTGCGCGCGAGCCTCGGTCTCGGCAGCACCACCGAGCACGTGGACCGCCTCGTCGGGGCGCTGCGCCGGCTGGTCACCGAGGGACCGAAGTGGACATACGTGCAGGAGGACGGCCGCTGGGTGCCCGCGGACGACAACCGCCCGCTGCCGCCCTTCGTCGCCGCCTGAGGTGCGAGTTTGAGCCGGTCCGGGCCTGAGGGACAATGGGTGGTGTGAGCACCGAGCCCAACACCGAACCGGTCGCGGCGCAGCGGCTGCTGCCCCGCCGGATCGGCCTGCTGGTGACGGCCGCCGTCGTGGCGCTGGCGCTGGACATCGTCACCAAGGCCCTGGTCGTGGCCAACCTGGAGGGCAAGCCGCCGGTCTCGCTGGCCGGCGGCCTGGTCTACCTGGACGTGATCCGCAACCCGTACGCCGCGTTCTCGCTCGGGGTCACCGGCATGACCTGGGTGTTCAGCGTGATCTGCGTCGGCGTGCTGGCCGCGATCATCTGGGTGGCGCCGCGGCTGCGCTCGCGGGGCTGGGCCGTCGGGCTCGGCTTCGTGTTCGGCGGCGCCCTCGGCAACCTGCTGGACCGGATCTTCCGGGCCCCCGGCGCGCTGCAGGGCCACGTCGTCGACTTCATCTCCGTGTTCGGGCCGAACGCCCAGTACTTCCCGGTGTTCAACTTCGCCGACTCGGCGATCTGCGTGGGCGGTGCGCTGATCGTGCTGATGGCGATCCTCGGCCGGGACTACGACGGCCGCTCGACGCGGGAGGCCAAGACCAGTGAGTGACCTGCGCGAGCTGCCCGTGCCCGACGGCCTCGACGGCATGCGCGTGGACGCCGGCCTGTCCAAGCTGCTCGGCCTGTCCCGCACCACCGTCGCCACCCTCGCCGACTCCGGCGACGTGGTCGTCGACGGCCGCGCCGTCGGCAAGTCCGACCGGCTCATCGCCGGGTCGTGGCTGGAGGTGACGCTGCCGGCGCCCGCGCAGCCGGTCACCGTGCAGGCCGTGCCGGTCGAGGGACTGGTCATCCTGCACGAGGACGACGACGTCGTGGTGGTGGACAAGCCGGTCGGCGTGGCCGTGCACCCCAGTCCCGGCTGGACCGGCCCGACCGTGGTCGGCGGCCTGGCCGCCGCCGGCATCCGGATCTCCACCTCGGGCGCGGCCGAGCGGCAGGGCGTCGTGCACCGGCTGGACGCCGGCACCACCGGCGTGATGGTCGTGGCCAAGAGCGAGCACGCCTACACCGTGCTGAAGCGGGCGTTCAAGGAACGCACCGTGGACAAGGTCTACCACGCTCTCGTGCAGGGGCACCCCGATCCGACGCGCGGCACCATCGACGCGCCGATCGACCGACACCCCAAGCACGACTACAAGTGGGCCGTCGTCGCCGGCGGCCGCCCCAGCGTCACGCACTACGAGATGCTGGAGGCGTTCCGGGCCGCGTCGCTGCTGGAGGTGCACCTGGAGACGGGCCGCACCCACCAGATCCGTGTGCACTTCTCCGCGCTGCGCCACCCGTGCGTCGGCGACCTGACCTACGGGGCGGACCCGGTGCTGGCCAAGCGCCTCGACCTGACCCGGCAGTGGCTGCAGGCCAAGACGCTGTCGTTCCACCACCCGGCCGACGGCGAGTGGGTGACGTTCGAGAGCCAGTACCCGGACGACCTGCGCATCGCCCTGGAGCGTATCCGCGCCGAGAGCTGACACCCCCGCGCCGACAGCTGCCCCCGCTTTTTCGCCACATGTGGCGCACATTCGACGTCCAGCGCCACATGTGGACCACATGTGGCGGAAAACGGGGGTGGGAGTCAGGAGGCTAGGCCTCGATCTCCCAGGTGAGGGAGTGCTGGGGGTCGTCGGGGCGCGGGCTCCAGCGCACCGAGGTGAGCTCCGTGGAGTCCGGCAGCACGTAGACGGTGTGCCCGCCGGCGGTCTCGCCCGGCTGCACGCCGATGCGGTGCGGCGGCCGGGAGGACAGCGACACCGGGGCCTTGGAGACGGTCTGGCCGTCGGTGGCCACCAGCAGCAGGTACAGGTCGGGCAGCGAGGAGAACGGCACCGTGCCGCGGTTGGTCAGCTCCGTGTGCACGACCACCGCCCGCTCGCCCTCCTGGAGCCGGTAGCCGGCCGCGGTGAACAGGAAGTCGGCCGGGTCGACGACCTCGACCAGCTGGATGGACAGCTGCTCGCCCTCCAGGCCCACGGTCTGCTGCGTGGAGCCGACGGTGAGCTTGGGCGGCGGCACCGGCTCGGCCTTGACCGTCTGCTGGTCGCCACGGGCCCACGCGGCCGTCTGCGGCGGACCCCACGTGCCGCCGGCGGCCTGAGGTTGGGGCTGCGCCTGGGCTTGCGGGGAAACCGGCGGCGGCTGCACTGGTTGCTGCACCGGGAACGGCACGCTCTGCGGCGGCGCGGCGTACTGGGGCGGCGGAGCGTACTGCGGCTGGGGGTGCTGCTGCTGGTACTGGGGCGGCATCTGCTGCTGCGGCGCGGCGTACTGCGGCTGCTGTTGCTGCTGCGGGTACGCGGGCCACTGCTGCTGCGGCCGGCTCGCGGCGGCCAGCGCGGCCCGGATCCCGTTGGGGTCGCACTCCACGCCGACCAGCAGCGGCATGCCCTGCGCGGACAGCGCGACGAGCCGCGCCGCCGCCTCCCGCGGGTCCATGCCCAGCCGCGCGGCGACGTCGTGCACAGCGGCCCGACCCAGCTCGGCGATCAGCGAGAGCAGGCGGAAATCGACAGGATCCGGCACAGCCACGCCTGGCACGCTACCCGGTCGGCCGGCGCGTCGTCCGTCCCGGTGCGCCCGGACCGCGAAGATCACCTGCCCAGGTGGGGTAACAGCGCCGGAACGTGGACGTAAAGGGCGCTTCCTACCGTCGCAGCCATGACCGTCACCGCTGAGAAGACCGGGCCCAAGCGCCGCTACGCCTGGCTGGCGGCCAACGAGGACAGCGAGGACTACTCGCTGCGCTACGCGGCCAACGCCTTCCGCCGCTGGTCCCCGTTCGCGGTGGCGAGCACCGCGCTGGGCGGCATCGCCTACCTCGCCGACTTCGCCATCGGGGCCAGCATCGTGATGCTGCACGGCTTCTCGTCGGCCGCGCTGGCCATCGGCATCGCGGCGGTGGTGATCTTCCTGACCGGCATCCCGATCGCCACCGCCTGCGCCCGCTACGGCGTGGACATGGACCTGCTGACCCGAGGGGCCGGCTTCGGCTACTTCGGGTCGACCCTGACCTCGCTGATCTACGCCAGCTTCACGGTGATCTTCTTCTCGCTGGAGGGGTCGATCATGGCCCAGGCCTTCCAGCTGGCCTTCGGCTTACCCCTGGCGCTCGGCTACCTGCTGACCACGCTGATCGTGCTGCCGTTCGTGCTGTTCGGCATGCGGGCGCTGGCCAAGATGCAGGTGTGGACCCAGCCGGTGTGGATCGCCGGGCTGGTGCTGCCGTTCGTCGTCGTGCTGGCCACGCATCCCGAGAAGTTCGGCCAGTTCACGTCGTTCGGCGGCGGCCTGTCGCTGACCGGGGTCGGGCTGGGCGCGGGCGTGGCGCTGTCGCTGATCGGGCAGATCGGCGAGCAGGCCGACTACCTGCGGTTCATGCCGGCCAAGACCGAGGCCAACCGGCGGGCCTGGTGGGCGGCCGTGATCGCCGCCGGGCCCGGCTGGGTGGTGCTGGGGGCGCTGAAGCAGCTCGGCGGCGCTTTCCTGGCGTTCTGCGCGTTGGGGGCGATCGGACAGTCCGCCGTCCTGGAGCCGATCGCCCCTTACGTGGAAGCCGTGCGGCCGGCCCTGGGCGCCGTGACCCTGCCGCTGGCGGCGCTGTTCGTGGTCGTCTCCCAGATCAAGATCAACACCACCAACGCCTACTCCGGCTCGCTGTCGTTCGCCAACTTCTTCTCCCGGGTGCTGCACCGGCATCCCGGGCGGGCCTGGTACGTGCTGGTCAACTGCGGCATCGCGTTGGCGTTGATGGAGTTCGGGGCCTTCGCCTTCCTGAACAACATTCTCGGCTTCTACTCCAACGTGGCCATCGCGTGGATCGGGGCCGTCGTCGCCGACCTGGTGATCTGCAAGCCGCTGGGCTGGAGCCCGCCGTACGTCGAGTTCAAGCGGGCCTACCTGTACGCCGTGAACCCGGTCGGCTTCGGCTCGATGGTGCTGGCCTCGGTGGTGTCGGTGGTCGCCTACTTCGGCGCGTTCGGGCCGATCGCCGCCGCCTGGAGCCCGTTCATCGCGCTCGCGCTGGCCATGGTCGCCGTGCCGGTGACGGCCAAGCTGACCGGCGGCCGCTACTACCTCGCGCGGCCGAACCTGGTGTCCGGCCCCGAATCCGGCGCCGCCGACCTCACCGTGACGCACGTCTGCGTGGTGTGCGAGGACCCGTACGAGCTGCCGGACGTCGTCGACTGCGTGCACCACGGCGGGGCGGTGTGTTCCCTGTGCTGCACGCTGGAATCCTCGTGTGGGCAGGTGTGTCAGACCACCGGGCCGGTGCTGGTGCCGCTCAGTTCCCCAGTGCGGCAAGGTTCCGCACCGTGAGCGCCGTGTCGGCGTGACCGGGTCCGAGAATCCGCCGCTTGATGTCGATGGCGCGCTGGTAGTACCGGCGCGCCTCGGCCTCGTCGCCGCGGGCGGCCAGCAGCGTGCCGAGGTCGTTGCACGTGACCGCCACGTCGTAGTGGTCGGCCGGGTAGACCCGCTCGAACACCGCTAACGCTTGCCGGTACAGCACTTCCGCCTCGTCGAAGCGGCGCTGGCCCACCAGCAGCGACGCCAGCGCCGCCCGGTCCGCCGCCACTGCCGGGTGATCCGGGCCGTGCGTCCGCTGCCGCAGCTCCACCGACCTCCGCGCGTGCGGCTCCCCGTCCTCGTGCCGGCCCCGGGAATGCTCGATGCCGCCCAGGTTGTGCCACACCGACGCCGCCGCCGGCTCGTCCGGGCCGATCAGCGCCAGCGCGTCCCGGTAGACCCGCTCCGCGTCGTCGTAGCGGCCCGCGTACTTGTGCACCACGCCCAGGCCGCACAACAGGCTCGCAGTGTCCTCCTCCGCGATTGCCAGCGCCGCCAGGTAGAGCCCTTCCGCTTCCTCCAGGCGTCCCCTGATCCGGGCCATCAGCGCCAGGCTCGCCAGCGCGTGCACCCTCAACCGCCCGTGCGGCGGCAGATCCGTCAGCTCCACCGCCCGGCGGGCGTGGTGCTCCGCCTCGTCGTACCGGGACAGCCGCTCGTGGATCGCGCTCAGCGCCACGTGGATGTTCGCCGCCCGCGCCGACTCCGGCTCCACCTTCGTCAACGCCCGTCGCGCCGGCTCCACCGCCTCCACCGCCCGCCCCTCGTCGAACCGGCTGCGGGCCGTGGCCAGCAACTCAGCGACGCTCACCGGCGACCTGGTTGTGGTTGTGGGGCTCGGACATGGCCCACAGCTCGTCGAGCGAGACCTCGTTGTGGTTGGCCTTCTCGTCCAAGATCCAGAGCAGGTCTTCGTCCATGGCGCGCAGCCTCGCCCGGGGCCGCCCGCGGCGGAAGGGGGCCTGCCCCCAGACGACCCGGGAAAGCCGGCGCCGATTCTGTCACATGGCGTTCGGCTAGGTGACTCTGTGTCACATGGCGGAAGCTCGCCCGGGTGAACTTCCTGACCTGGTTCCGCGCGTTCGCCGGTGTGGCCGAACATGTTTGTGCCAGCAGGGTTTTTCCGACCTCGCCGGGGCGGTCGGCATGGCGTTTTCCGATCGCCGCGCGCGGGGGGCATGATGGGCGGTGCTCGTCGCTGTATGCCAGGGGAGGCCGTCACCTATGTCCGACTCGTTCGTGCACCTGCACGTGCACACCGAGTACTCGATGCTCGACGGGGCCGCCAAGCTCAAGGACATGTTCACCGAGTGCGATCGGTTGGGCATGCCGGCGGCCGCGATCACCGATCACGGCAACATGTACGGGGCCTACGACTTCTTCAGGCAGGCCACCGCCGCCGGGATCAAGCCGATCGTCGGCATCGAGGCGTACATGGCGCCGGGCTCCCGACACGAGAAGAAGCGGGTCACCTGGGGTGAGCCGCACCAGAAGAACGACGACGTGTCGGCCAGCGGCGCCTACACGCACCAGACGATCTGGGCGGCCAGCAAGGAGGGCCTGCACAACCTGATGCGGGCCTCCAGCTACGCCTCGATCGACGGCCAGCTGGGCAAGTGGCCGCGGATGGACCGCGAGCTGATCGCCCAGAACACCAAGGGGCTGATGGCCACCACGGGCTGCCCGTCGGGCGAGGTGCAGACCCGGCTGCGGCTGGGCCAGGAGAAGGAGGCGCTGCAGGCGGCCTCCGACTGGAAGGACATCTACGGCGAGGGCAACTTCTTCGTGGAGCTGATGGACCACGGCATCGAGATCGAGAGCCGGGTCCGTGACGGGCTGGTCAAGGTGGCCCGGCAGCTGAACCTGCCGTTCGTGGTGACCAACGACTCGCACTACACCTACGACACCGACCGGGACGCGCACGGCGTGCTGCTGTGCGTGCAGACCGGCAAGACGCTGCAGGACCCGACCCGCTTCAAGTTCGACGGCACCGGCTACTACCTGAAGTCGCCGGACGAGATGCGCGCGATCGACTCCTCGGACCCCTGGCAGGAGGGCTGCCGCAACACCCTGCTGGTGGCCGAGAAGGTCGACACCACCGGCATGTTCGAGTTCCACAACCTGATGCCGCGGTTCCCGATCCCCGAGGGCATGACCGAGGACGAGTACTTCAAGCAGCAGGTCTGGGCCGGCATGGAGCGGCGCTTCCCGAACGGCGTGGACGAGACCCACCGCAAGCAGGTGGAGTTCGAGATCGGCGTCATCCTGCAGATGGGCTTCCCGGCCTACTTCCTGGTGGTCGCCGACTTCATCATGTGGGCCAAGAACAACGGCATCCGGGTCGGCCCGGGCCGGGGCTCGGCCGCGGGCGCGCTGATCGCCTACGCGATGGGCATCACCGACCTGGACCCGCTGGCCCACGGCCTGATCTTCGAGCGGTTCCTCAACCCGGACCGGGTCAGCCCCCCCGACATCGACATCGACTTCGACGAGCGCCGGCGCGGCGACGTCATCCGGTACGTGACCGAGAAGTGGGGCGAGGACAAGGTCGCCCAGGTGATCACCTTCGGCACCATCAAGGCCAAGGCGGCGATCAAGGACTCGGCCCGCGTGCTCTACGGCCAGCCCGGCTACGCGGTGGCCGACCGGATCTCCAAGGCCTACCCGCCGGCCGTGATGGCCAAGGACATCCCGCTCAACGGCCTGTTCGACCCGCAGCACAAGCGCTACGCCGAGGCCACCGAGATCCGCGCCCTGTACGAGCAGGACCCGCAGGTCAAGGAGATCATCGACACCGGTCGCGGCCTGGAGGGCCTGATCCGCAACGCCGGCGTGCACGCCTGCGCGGTGATCATGTCCGCGGAGACGCTGACCGACCACATCCCGGTGTGGAAGCGGCCGCAGGACGGCTCGATCATCACGCAGTTCGACTACCCGACCTGCGAGACGCTCGGCCTGCTCAAGATGGACTTCCTGGGCCTGCGCAACCTGACCGTCATCGACGACACGATGAAGAACATCAAGCTCAACGGGAAGACGCCGCCCGACCTGGACCAGCTGGCGCTGGACGACAAGAAGACCTACGAGCTGCTGGGCCGGGGCGACACGCTGGGCGTGTTCCAGCTGGACGGCGGCCCCATGCGGGATCTGCTGCGCCTGATGCGCCCGGACAACTTCGAGGACATCTCCGCCGTCGGCGCGCTGTACCGGCCGGGCCCGATGGGCGCCAAGTCGCACACGAACTACGCGCTGCGCAAGAACAAGCAGCAGGAGATCACGCCGATCCACCCGGCGCTGGCCGAGGCGCTGGAGGACATCCTCGGCGGCACCTACGGCCTGATCGTGTACCAGGAGCAGGTCATGGCCATCGCGCAGAAGCTGGCCGGCTACACGCTGGGACAGGCCGACCTGCTGCGCCGCGCGATGGGCAAGAAGAAGAAGGAGATCCTGGACAAGGAGTTCGCCGGCTTCGAGAAGGGCATGCTGGACAACGGCTACCCGGCCGACGCCGTCAAGACCCTGTGGGAGATCCTGGTCCCGTTCGCCGACTACGCCTTCAACAAGGCGCACTCGGCCGCGTACGGCCTGGTGTCGTACTGGACCGCCTACCTCAAGGCCAACTACCCGGCCGAGTACATGGCCGGCCTGCTCACCTCGGTCGGCGACGACAAGGACAAGGCCGCCATCTACCTGGCCGAGTGCCGCAAGATGGGCATCGTCGTGCTGCCGCCGGACGTCAACGACTCGATGCGCGAGTTCGCGCCGGTCGGCGACAGCATCCGGTTCGGCCTGGGCGCCATCCGCAACGTCGGCGCGAACGTGGTCGACTCGATCGTGGCCGCCCGCGGCGCCAAGGGCGCGTTTGTCGACTTCTCCGACTACCTGCGCAAGGTGGACGCCAACGCCTGCAACAAGAAGGTCATCGAATCCCTGATCAAGGCCGGCGCGTTCGACTCGCTCGGCCACCCGCGCAAGGGCCTGCACATGGTGCACATCGAGGCCGTCGACGCGATCATGGACACCAAGAAGGCGGAGGCGGTCGGTCAGTTCGACCTGTTCGGCGGCGGGGACGACGGCGAGGACAACGCCGGCGGCGTCTTCGACGTGAAGGTGCCCGACGAGCAGTGGGACTCCAAGCACCAGCTGACCCTGGAGCGGGAGATGCTGGGCCTGTACGTGTCCGGCCACCCGCTCAACGGCGTGGAGCGGGTGCTGGAGGCCCAGTCGGACACGGCGATCGCCACCATCCTGGAAGGCAACCTGTCCGACGGGGCCCAGGTGACCGTGGGCGGCATCCTGGCGTCGGTGACCCGGCGGATCAACAAGTCCGGCGACTCGTGGGCGTCGGCCCAGCTGGAGGACCTGGCCGGCGGCATCGAGGTGCTGTTCTTCCCGAAGACGTACTCGGTGGTCGGCATGAGCCTGGCCGAGGACGCGATCGTGCTGGTCAAGGCGCGCATCGCCAAGCGGGACGACCGGATCTCGCTGATCGCCAACGACCTGGCCCTGCCGGACCTGGAGATGGCGGCCAGCGGCATGCCGGTGAAGCTGACCATGCACGCGGCCAAGTGCACCCGGCCGCTGGTGGCCCAGCTCAAGGACGTGCTCAAGTCGCACCCCGGCTCCACCGAGGTGCACCTGAACCTGATGAACGGCCGGCGCGGCACCATGCTGCGGCTGGACGACGCGCTGCGGGTGGAGCCGTCACCCTCACTGATGGGCGACCTCAAGGCCCTGTTGGGACCGGGTTGCCTGGGCTGAAGGGCCTGTGACCCCGGGCACATTCATCGATAATGGATGCGCCCGGGGGACCCCGTGGGCAGACTGGATGTAAACGGGGTTAACCTATCATTGGTTAACACCGATTACATGGCACGTGAGGGGAGAGCCCCATGACAGGCACCGAGACGGCGCCCGCCGAGTTGTTCACGCCGGAGTTCTTCCAGGACCCACAGTCCTTCCAGGCCGAGTTACGAGCCGACACCCCGGCCCGGGCGGTCGTCACGCCCAACGGCTTCCGGGTCTGGATCGTCAGCCGGTACGAGGAGGCCAAGGCGGTGCTGGCCGACCCGACCGTGCAGAAGAACAGCGCCGGTATGCGCGAGGCCATGGCCAAGAACAAGACCACCGGCGCCGAGGCCCGGGAGTTCGCTCCCGACCTGAGCGCGCACATGCTGTCGATGGACCCGCCGGACCACACCCGGCTGCGCCGGCTGGTGACCAAGGCCTTCACCGCCCGCCGCATCGAGCAGATGCGGCCGCGCATCGAGGAGATCACCGCCGAGCTGCTGGGCAAGCTGTCCGCCGGTGACGAGGTCGACCTGCTGGACGTGTTCGCCTTCCCGCTGCCGATCACCGTGATCAGCGAGCTGCTGGGCGTGGACGACGAGGACCGCGAGCAGTTCCGCCGCGCCTCCAACACGCTGATCGCCAGCTCGGGTCCGGAGGAGACCCAGCAGGCCGGCCAGTGGATGGCCGGCTACTTCGCCAAGCTGATCGCCGCCAAGCGGGCCAACCCGGGCGAGGACCTGCTGTCGGCGCTGATCGAGACCAGCGAGGACAGCGACCGGTTCAGCGAGCAGGAACTGGTGTCCATGGCGTTCCTGCTGCTGGTCGCCGGGCACGAGACCACGGTCAACCTGATCGGCAACGGCATGCTGGCCCTGTTGACCAACCCGGAGCAGCTGGCCCTGCTCCAGGCCGACCCGTCGCTGATGGCCAGCGCGGTCGACGAGTTCCTGCGCTTCCGCAGCCCGGTCAATATGTCCACGTTCCGGTTCACCACCGAGCCGGTGGTGCTGGGCGAGGTGACCATCCCGGCCGAGTCGATGGTGCTGGTCGGCCTGGGCTCGGCCAACCGCGACGAGAACCACTTCGAGCACGCCGACCAGCTCGACATCACCCGGCCGGTGGGCGGGCACCTGGCCTTCGGCCACGGCATCCACTACTGCCTGGGCGCGCCGCTGGCCCGGCTGGAGGGCGAGATCGCCTTCCGCGGCCTGCTCAAGGCCTTCCCCGACATGAAGCTCGCGGCGTCGGCCGCCGAGCTCCAGTGGCGGATCAGCATCCTCATCCACGGACTTGAGAAGCTGCCGGTCGTCCTGTAGCTATCGAGGGCATGCCAGCACGAGTTCCACTAGTAGGCAGCACTCGTCCGGCGGCCCAGGGCGCCGGGCCGGCCGGCACGCTCGATCCCGCCACCGTGATCACCGCGACAGTGGTGTTGCGACGGCGGGCCGAGCTGCCGGCCGGTCTCGTGTTCGGACCGTCGACAATCGGCCGGCAGGACTTCGTCGACCGCTACGGGGCAGATCCCGGCGATGTGCAGCGGGTTCGCACCGTCCTCAGTGGACTCGGAGTGGAAGTGGTCGCCGAGGACCTCGGTTCGCGGCGGCTGACCGTGCGCGGTGATCTGGCCGCGCTGAACCGGGCGTTCGGTGTCGCACTGGTCGGGGACACCCACCACCGGCGCCGGGTCGGGGCACTGGAGGTGCCGGCCGAACTGGACGGTGTGGTGCAGGCAGTGCTCGGGCTGGACGACCGCCCACAGGTCCGCCGGCCCCGGGCCGACGCCGACGCGCCCCAGATTTCCTATACGCCTCCTCAACTCGGCAAGATCTACGGTTTCCCGGCCGCGGTGGCCGGCGCCGACCAGACCATCGCGGTGATCGAACTCGGCGGCGGCTACACGGATGCCGACCTGTCCCAGTACTTCCAGGACATCAGCGTCGGGCCGGTGTCGGTGCGCACGGTCGCGGTGGACGACGGCGTGAACGCGCCGAACACGCCTGCCGACGACGAGGTGCTGCTCGACATCGAGGTGATCGGCGGGCTCGCGCCCGAGGTGCGGCAGGTCGTCTACTTCGCGCCCAACACCGACCAGGGCTTCGTCGACGCCGTCGGCGCCGCCGTGCACGCCACGCCCACCCCGGTGGCGGTCAGCATCAGCTGGGGCGGGGCCGAGAACCTGTGGACCGAGCAGACCCGCAAGGCCCTCGACGACGCCTTCGCCGATGCCGCCGCCCTCGGCGTCACCGTGATCGTCTCCAGCGGCGACTGGGGCGCCAGCGACGAGCAGACCGACGGCCAGCGGCACGTCGACTTCCCGGCGTCGAGCCCGCATGTGTTGTCCTGCGGCGGAACCACGCTGCACGCCGACCCCTCGACCGGCGTGATCGACAGTGAGACCGTGTGGAACAACGGCGCCGGCAAGAACGCCACCGGCGGCGGGGTCAGCGTCTTCTTCCCCCGCCCCGACTACCAGTCCACTTGTGGCGCCCCGGATTCCGGTCGCGGCGTGCCCGATGTCGCCGGTGTCGCCGATCCACGGACCGGGTATTCCATTCTGGTGCACGGGAAAATGTCGCCCGCCGGCGGCACCAGCGCCGTCGCCCCGCTCTGGGCCGCCCTGGTGGCCCGCCTGGCCCAGCAGTTGGGCCGGCCCCTTGGCCTGCTGCAACCGTTGCTGTACAAGGACTCTCAGCCTGGCCGGCGCACGGCCGGCTTCCGGGACGTGACCGCCGGCGACAACCAGGGCTATCCGGCGTCACCGGGCTGGGACCCGTGCACGGGACTGGGTACTCCGGACGGGGCCGCGCTGCTGGCCCGGCTCAAGGGTTGAATGTCACCTCCGGATTCGCCGCCGTCGGCCCGTCCAGGATCGTCTCCGGCCGGTGCCGCAACGTCTGGTCGAAGAAGGCGGTGACGTAGTCCCGGGTGATGGCGATGGACCGGTCCGCCGGCAGACCAGGCATCGGGGTGCCGAGCTGGGACAGCAGGGTGGGGGCGTCGGTGAACGACAGGTGGTTGGAGCCGGCGACGGTGAGCCAGCGCTTCCAGCCGTCGAGCTGCGGCCAGACCTGGTCCCAGGTCGTGTCGGCGCCGCCGGGGCCGTGGTCGGCGTTGCCGAGCATGAGGAACGGGCGGCTCATGCCGTTCGGCGCGTCGACGTGGAACGCCCCGTCCATGTCGACGCCGGCCTTGATCCGTGGATCGGCCTCCATCGCGGCCAGGGCGCTGGCGCCGCCGATGGAGTGGCCGGCCATCCCGATCCGGTCGGGGTCGATGAGGCCGGGTAACCGGGCGGTCAGCTGGTCGACGACGAACGAGGCGTCCTCGGCCCGGTTGAGCACCAGCGGACGGAGATCGGTTGCCGCGCAGGCGACACACGTCAGCATGCGGTTGTCGGGGAAGAGGGTGCCGGCGGACTCGTAGGCGTGATCGATGGACGCGACCACGTAGCCATGGCTGGCCAACTCCTCGGCGAGGGTCGTCATGGTGTAGCGCGGCGCGCCGAGGCCGGGGGAGAGCAGCACCAGCGGATGTCGGCCGGGCAGCGGCGGGGCCTGGGCGTGGCTGTTCGTCGTGGTGTCGGCGAAGGCCTGGGCGTCGGCGGCCGGCAACCCCTGGGCCTGCACGAGAAGCTGGGTCTCGGCTGCCGAGGCGTAGGGGACGGGTTGTCCGCCGGGGAACGCCGGGTAGTAGAGGCTGACCATCAACTCGCGGGGGTTCGCCGGCTCCCAGATGTCCGGCCGACTTTGGTCGACGAGGTGCAAGATGCTGCTGCCGACCGGAAACGGTCCGGTCGGCGCGGGCAGGTGAATGCCCGTGGCGGTCGCGGCGACCATCGCCGCCGCGGTGAGAAGTGTCATCACGGGTCGAACGCTAGGCCGGCAACCGCCCTGGTCGCGTCTGTCTGGAGAGGTAAGTTCGCCCTATATCCCGAGATGTAGCTCAGCGCTTTCTCAGCTGGTCCAGCCTAGTTTTGGCGGCGTGAACCGAACCGTGGCGGCGGATGCCCTGCTTGCCGCCGCGCTCTTCCTGGCGACCTTCGCCCTGGTGCACGACGCGTGGCCGTTGCAGGTCGCGCTGATGGCCCCGCTGGCCTGGCGCCGGCAGGCGCCGGTCCTGGTGTTCGGCCTGGTCGCCAGCGCCGCCTTTGTCCAGCTGCTGCTCGACTTCAGGCTGCCGGCGGACATCGCGCTGCTGGTGGCGGTCTACACCGTCGGCGCGCACCGCGCCCTGCGCTGGCTGTTCGCCGCCGCCGCGGTCCTGGAGGCCGGCATCATCGCGTACGCCCTCAGCTGGGGCGGATTCCTCGTCGCCGCAACGAGTCTGACCATCGCCGCCGTCGCCGCGGCGGTGCTGGGCGTTGTCATGCGAACGCGTCGGGCGCAGGTGCTCAAGGATCGCGAGCACGCCGTCGCGCAGGCGCTGGCCAGAGAGCGGCCGTCGTTCCCTGGCTCACTCGACCTGCTCACCGCCCGGGAACGGGAGGTCCTGATCGAACTGGCGGCCGGCCGGACCAACGCGGAGATCGCCGGCCGGCTGCACCTGGCCCACTCGACCGTCAAGACGCACGTCAGCCGGATCCTGCCGAAACTGGGCCTGCGCGACCGCGCGCAGGCGGTGGTGTTCGCGTACGAGACCGGACTGGTCCGCCCGGGTTAGGGTCCTCGCCGTGACCCCCGACGAGCTCATCGCCCTGGACCGCGCCCACGTCTGGCATCCCTACGGCCCGATGCCCGGCCAGATCGATCCGCTCGTGGTGACCGACGCCGAGGGGGTGCGGCTGCGGCTGGCCGACGGGCGGGAACTGATCGACGGCATGGCCTCGTGGTGGTCGGCCATCCACGGTTACCGGCATCCGGTGCTCGACGAGGCTGTGCGGGACCAGTTGGGGCGGATGAGCCACGTCATGTTCGGCGGGCTCACCCACGAGCCGGCCGTGCGGCTGGCCACCAAGCTTGTGGAGATCACCCCCGAGCCGTTGCGACACGTGTTCCTGGCTGACTCCGGCTCGGTGTCGGTCGAGGTGGCGATCAAGATGTGCCTCCAGTACTGGCGGTCGCTGGGCCGGTCCGGCAAGACCCGGCTGCTGACCTGGCGGCGCGGCTACCACGGCGACACCTTCCACCCGATGAGCGTGTGCGACCCCGAGGGCGGCATGCACTCCCTGTGGACCGGCGTGCTCCCGCAGCAGGTGTTCGCCGATCCGCCGCCGCGCGAGTTCGAGCACGACTACGTGCAGCACCTCGTGGACCTGGTTGAGCAGCACGCCGACGAGCTGGCCGCCGTGGTCGTCGAGCCGGTGGTGCAGAACGCCGGCGGCATGCGCTTCCACGACCCCCGCTACCTGCACGTGCTGCGGGAGGTCACGCTGGCCAACGACGTGCTGCTGGTCTTCGACGAGATCGCGACCGGCTTCGGCCGCACCGGCGAGCTGTTCGCCGCCGACCACGCCGGCGTCAGCCCCGACGTGATGTGCCTCGGAAAGGCCCTGACCGGCGGCTACATGACGATGTCGGCCGCGCTGTGCACGTCCCGCGTGGCCGAGGGCATCTCCCGTGGCGAGGTGCCGGTGCTGGCCCACGGCCCGACCTTCATGGGCAACCCGCTGTCCTCGGCCGTCGCCAACGCCTCGATCGACCTGCTGCTCGGGCAGGACTGGCAGGGCGAGATCAAGCGCATCGAGACCGGCCTGCACCAACTGGAGGCCGCCCGTGACCTGCCCGGGGTCGCCGACGTGCGGGTGTTCGGCGCGATCGGCGCCGTGCAGCTCGACCACCCGGTCGACATGGCCGCCGCGAGCAAGGCAGCCGTCGACCACGGCGTGTGGCTGCGGCCGTTCAACGACCTCATCTACACCATGCCGCCGTACGTGATCGGGGACGACGACCTGTCTCAGGTGTGCAACGCCATCATTGCGGCCGCGACGGTCGGCTGAGCCCGACCCCGGCCCAGCCACTAACCTGATGGGTCGTGAACATCCTCGTGATCACCGGCACCGGCACCGGCGTCGGCAAGACCATGGTCACCGCGGCCTGTGCGGCGCTGGCGGTGGACAGCGGCCAGCGGGTCGCCGTGGTCAAGCCGGCCCAGACGGGCGTCGGCCCGCACGAGCCCGGTGACCTGGACGAGGTCGCCCGGTTCGCCGGCAAGATCACGACCAAGGAGCTGCGCCGCTACCCCGAGCCGCTGGCCCCGGCCACCGCGGCCGCCCGGGCCGAGCTGCCGCAGGTGCACCCCGGGGAGATCGCCTCGGTGGTGGCGGAGCTGGCCGCCGAGCACGACCTGGTGCTGGTCGAGGGCGCGGGCGGGCTGCTCGTCCGGTTCGACGACGAGGGCGCGACCCTGGCCGACGTGGCCTGGGCGCTCAACGCCATCGTGCTGATCGTGTCCGAGGCCGGCCTGGGCACCCTCAACCACACCGCGCTGACCGCCGAGGTGCTGCTGCGACGGGGCGTCGAGTGCGCGGGCGTGGTGATCGGCAGCTGGCCGTCCGAGCCGGACCTGGCCTCCCTGTGCAACCTGGTGGACCTGCCCGAGGCGGCCGGCGGTCCGCTGCTCGGGGCGCTGCCCCAGGGCGCGGGACTACTGGACCCCGCAGACTTTCTTGAGGTCGCGAGGGCCGGCATGTCACCGTGGCTCGGCGGCACGTTCGACCCGGACGTGTTCGCCGAGCAGTTCACGGCGTGAGCCTCGTAACACGAGACTGCGAGGTCGCGTGCGGCAGACTGCACCCGACCCCAACTGGAGGAGAGCCGCCTGTGACCGCCGTGGACACCGACATCATCGCCGTCGCCCGTGAGCAGGTGCTGGAGCGCGGTGAAGGGCTGTCCCAGGAGCAGATCCTCGAGGTGCTCCGCCTCGGCGACGACCGGCTGGAGGAGCTGCTGGGGCTGGCCCACGAGGTGCGGATGCGCTGGTGCGGGCCGGACGTCGAGGTCGAGGGCATCATCAGCCTGAAGACCGGCGGCTGCCCCGAGGACTGCCACTTCTGCTCCCAGTCCGGCCGCTTCCCGTCACCGGTCCGCTCGGCCTGGCTGGACATTCCGGGGCTGGTGCGCTCGGCCCGGGAGACGCGGGAGACCGGCGCCACCGAGTTCTGCATCGTGGCCGCCGTGCGCGGCCCGGACGCCCGGCTGATGTCGCAGGTCCGCGAGGGCATCAAGGCCATTCGCGCGGACGGCAACGACATCCAGATCGCCTGCTCGCTGGGCATGCTCACGCAGGAGCAGGTCGACGAGCTGGTGGCGATGGGCGTGCACCGCTACAACCACAACCTGGAGACCGCCCGCTCGCACTTCCCGAACGTGGTCACCACGCACACGTGGGAGGAGCGCTGGGAGACCCTGCGCATGATCCGCGAGGCCGGCATGGAGGTCTGCTGCGGCGGCATCATCGGCATGGGCGAGTCGGTCGAGCAGCGGGCCGAGTTCGCCGCGCAGCTGGCCGAGCTGGGCCCGGACGAGTGCACGATGAACTTCCTGATCCCGCAGCCGGGCACCCCGTACGAGCAGTACGAGGTGGTCGAGGGCCGCGACGCGCTGCGCACCGTGGCCGCGTTCCGGCTGGCCATGCCGCGGCCGCTGCTGCGCTTCTCCGGCGGCCGTGAGCTGACCTTCGGCGACCTCGGCACCAAGCAGGGCATGCTGGGCGGCATCAACGCGATCATCGTCGGCAACTACCTGACCAACCTGGGCCGGCCCGCCGCCCAGGACCTGGAGATGCTGGACGAGCTGAAGATGCCGGTCAAGGCGTTGAACCAGACGCTGTAGAAGGTGGACGTGAACGCCGAATTCTGCGCCCGCTGCGGCAAGGCCGCCGCCGAGGGCGACCACGGGCACTGCGCTGTCATGCTGGCCTCGATCGACCCGCCGCGGTTCTGCGCGGACTGCGGCCGGCGCATGGTGGTCCAGGTGACGCCAGCCGGATGGGTGGCCCGGTGCAGCCGACACGGCGAGCGAACGTCGACGTCACCGTCGGTCGACTAGGGTCACCAGGATGTCGGAGCAAGCGGGCGAGCGGGCCGAGCCGATGCGCATCCCGCCGGTGACGGAGAAGGATCCGGAGCCGGCGTCGGCCGCCGACGGGGTTCCCGCCGACGTGCCGTCGGTGGCCGCGATCATGGCCATGCTGCCGGCGGCCAGACGCCCCCGCGTGGTGGTCAAGCGGGACCTGCTGCCGGCGGTCAGCGTGCTGTCCACGGTGGCCCTGACCGGGCTGCTGGTCGGCTGGCTGTGGTCGATCCTGGCCCCGGCGCAGCGGGTGATCATGGTCGACGGCCAGCAGATCCCGTTGCTGGACGAGAGCTACCACCGGTTCGACGACCTGATCCTCTTCGTGCTGCTCGGCCTGGGCATGGGCCTGGTCGTCGGCGGTGTGGTCTGGCTGCTGCGGGAACGCCGCGGCCCGGTGATCATGATCGCCGCCGTGCTCGGCTCCGCGCTGGGCGCGTGGCTGGCGATGAAGGTCGGCGTGTCCTGGGCCGGCGGCCACTACGCGCTGCCCGGCACGCCCGCCAACCACACCGTCTTCGACCAGGCCCCGGTGCTGGAGTCCAGCTGGGTCATCCTGGCCCAGCCGCTGGCCACTGCCCTGGCCTACGGCACGATGACCGCCTGGAACGGCATGGACGACCTGGGCCGCCGCCTGGGCTGAACGCTCAGCCGAAAACCTCTGCGGGCTCGGGGAAGAGCCTGGTCAGGATCGGGTAGGCGACGGCCGCGGTGCACAGGGTGCAGACCAGGCTGACGTCGACGCCGCCGGCGATGTCGTGCAGCGGGCCGACGATGACCGGCGTGTTCGCCGTCAGCAGGCCGAGCGCGGTGGCGGGGATCCAGGCCGCCATCGCCCGCCAGTTCACCCCGCGGCGGTACCAGTAGCGGCCGCCTTGCCGGCCCTGGTTGAAGACTTGCAGGTCCTCGACGTCGTAGTGGCCGCGCCGTTGCACGAAGCCGATCATCATGATCACCATCCACGGCGAGGTGCACAGCACGATCAGGGTGGCGAAGGCGTTGATGCTGGACACCATGTCCAGCACGAAGTTGCCGACGAAGATGAAGGCCACCGAGAGCGTGCCGATCAGGATCGTGGCCTGCACCCGGGTGAGCCGCACGAAGATGGAGCTGAAGTCGAGCCCGGTGCCGTACAGCGAGGTGGTGCCGGTGGACAGGCCGCCGATGAGCGCCACCAGGATCAGCGGAATCGCGTACCAGAGCGGGGAAGTCGCGGTCAGGCCGTTGATGTAGTCACCGGCGTCGGGCACGAGGGTGGCGGTGGCGATGCCGAACGTGAACGGCAGCAGGGTGGCCAGCTGGGCCAGGAACGGCGCGGCGAGCAGGGATCGGCGGCTGTGGGTGCTGGGGATGTAGCGGGACCAGTCGCCGAGGAATGCGCCGAAGGAGATGGGGTTGGCCATCACGGTCAGCGCGGCCAGGATCCAGGTGGGCCAGAACGAGCCGAGGGCGTAGTGGCCGGTGCCGGCGTAGCTGGGGTCGAAGGAGCCGGCGAAGGCGACGATGCCCAGCAACATGATCGCGCTACCCAGGACAACGGCGATCTTGTTGATCAGCAGCATGAACTGGTAGCCGTAGATGCACACCACGAGCACCGCGATGGCGATGGCCCCGTAGGCCAGCGCCCGCAGCAGAGTTCCGCCGTTCACAGCGAACAGTCGTTGTGCGGCACCGGCGATGGCGTCGCTGTGTTGTTGGCGCCGCCTTCGGCGTCGCGGCTCGGCCGCTCGTGACCGCTGCCTTCCCTGGCCGGATTTAACCCGCCGCATCGGCTTGGGTGGTGGGTTGCGTTGGGTGGCGGCGGGTGAAATCCGGCGACGGTCCAGGCAGCGGCGCGGCCGAGCACTCTCCTGTGCTGCCGGCAGGCAGCGGCGCGGGCGAGCACTTCCCGGAGTGCCGTCGGGTGGCCGCCTGGCCTTGTCAACCCTTGCGTTTGGAACGGACCGTTCCTCCACCGGGAGTGGAGGAACGGTCCGTTCATAACGTCAGGGTCAGTTCGTGCTGGGCTTGATGCTGAACTCCGACAGCGCCGCCGGGATGGCCCGCAGCTCACGCAGGATGCCGGTCTCGCGGTTGAGCACCCGGCGCACCATCCGCAGGCGTCGCAGCGGGTTGCGCTCCTCCAGCAGGCCCTGGCGGTCCTCGATGGTGAGCAGGCAGTCGGCGGCCAGCAGGTGCGCCAGCGTGCCGGTGTCCGCGCCGATCTCCGGCTCGTTCCAGTCCTCACGGTGCCAGGCGGCGTTGCAGTAGCGGCGATGCGCGGCCCGCGCCGACTCGGTCAGCTGCGGCGCGGCGGAGACGCTGGCCGGCGCGACTTCCGCGTCGGGCAGCCATTCCACGCTGCCCAGCAGGTACGGCGCGCTGCCGGAATCCAGGTCCAGCAGGCGAAACCGGCGCTCGCCGCGGGTGACGATGTCGAACCGGCCGTCGGGCAGCCGGTTGACCTGGCGCAGCGTCGCCGAGCAGCCGACCTCGTGCAATTGGGAAAGCTCGTCCACGTCGGTGAACCAGCCCTGTCTGATCGCCACCACGCCGAAGCTGCGCCCGGTCACCGCGCCGGTCACCAGGTCGACGGTGAGCTGCCGGTAGCGCGGTTCGAAGATGTGCAACGGCAGGGACGCCCCGGGCAGCAGCACGGTGCCCAGCGGGAAGATCGGGAGCGTCTCGGCCACGCCGTCTACCGTACGTCGGAGCCGGACCCCTTGCTGGGTGGTCGCAGCACGGCGAATGGATCGGTCACGAGCATGCCGTGCCCGGTGAACCGGAACAGCGCAGCTGGGCGGCCTCCGGACGGCCCCGGCGGCGAGGTGTGACCAGTCGCCTCCAGCAGGCCCCGCCGGGACAGCACGCGCTGCAGGTTGGTCGCGGCGACGCGGTAGCCCAGCGCCGCCGAGTACAGCTCGCGCAGCGCGGAGATGGTGAACTCCGGCGGCGCCAGCCCGAAGCCGAGATTGGTGTACGACAGCTTGGCCCGCAGCCGGCTCTGCGCCCGCCGCACGATGGCGTCGTGGTCGAAGGCGGTGTCGGGCAGGTCGTCCACCGGGTGCCACGCGGTGTCCTCGGGCACCTCGGGGTCGACGTCGCAGGGGATCAGCCCGAGGAAGGCGCTGGCCACGATCCGGCCGCCCGGCACCCGGTCCGGCGCGCTGAACACGGCCAGCTGCTCGACATGTGCCAGTTTCCTGACGTCCACCTTCTCGGCGAGCTGCCGGCGGATCGACGCCTCCACGTCCTCGTCGTCGCGCAGCCGCCCACCGGGCAGTGACCAGCGGTGGGCGTGCGGTTCCTGAGCGCGCCGCCAGAGCAGGACCTGGAGTGATTCCCGCCTCACCTGGAGCACTGCTGCCAGTACTTCATTGCCTGTTAACCCCGGTTGGCTGATAGGATCTGGCACGTTTTCGATTGTAAGGCGAAAACCGGGGGACCGCAAACGGAGGAGGAACCATGGCCGCTACCGCGCAGTTGGAGCGGACCGAGGACGGCTGGACCGGGGTCCGGCCGGACGCCGCCTGGCGGGAGGAGGTCCGGCGGCTGGCCGACCAGCACGACGCCGTCCTGCTCGCGCACAACTACCAGTTGCCCGAGATCCAGGACATCGCCGACCACACCGGCGACTCGCTGGCCCTGAGCCGCATCGCGGCCAGCAGCAGCGCGTCCACGATCGTCTTCTGCGGCGTGCACTTCATGGCCGAGACGGCGAAGATCCTCAGCCCGGACAAGCGGGTGCTCATCCCGGACGCCCGGGCCGGCTGCTCGCTGGCCGACTCCATCACCGGCGCGCAGCTGCGGGAGTGGAAGGCCGAGCACCCGGGGGCGGTGGTCGTCTCCTACGTGAACACGACCGCCGAGGTGAAGGCCGAGACCGACATCTGCTGCACGTCCTCGAACGCGGTGGACGTGGTCGCCTCCATCCCGGCTGACCGCGAGGTGCTGTTCTGCCCGGACCAGTTCCTCGGCGCGCACGTGCGCCGCGTGACCGGCCGGGACAACCTGCACATCTGGGCCGGCGAGTGCCATGTGCACGCCGGCATCAACGGCCCCGAGCTGGCCGACCGGGCGGCTGCCAACCCGGAGGCGGACCTGTTCATCCACCCCGAGTGCGGCTGCGCCACCTCGGCGCTGTACCTGGCCGGCGAGGGCGCGGTGCCGGCGGACAAGGTGAAGATCCTGTCCACCGGCGACATGCTGACCGCGGCCCGCGCCACCAACGCCCGCAGCGTGCTGGTGGCCACCGAGGTGGGCATGCTGCACCAGCTGCGCAAGGCCGCGCCGGAGATCGACTTCCAGGCGGTCAACGACCGGGCGTCCTGCCGGTACATGAAGATGATCACGCCCGCGGCGCTGCTGCGCTGCCTGCGCGACCAGGCCGACGAGGTGTTCGTGGACGCCGACACGGCCTCGCGGGCCCGGGCCTCGGTGCAGCGGATGATCGAGATCGGCCAGCCCGGCGGTGCGGAGTGAGGCCCCGCTGGGAGGCCGACGCCGACCTCGTGGTCGTCGGCTCGGGCGTGGCCGGCCTGACCGCCGCGCTGGACGCGCACGCCCTCGGCCTGCGGGTCCTGGTCGTCACCAAGGCGGCGCTGGGGGACGGGAACACCCGTTGGGCCCAGGGCGGGGTGGCCGTGGTGCTGCCCGGTGAGCACGAGGAGGGCGACACCGTCGACCGGCACGTCGCCGACACTCTGACCGCCGGCGCGGGCCTGTGCGACTCGTCGGCGGTCGCGGCGATCATCGCCGACGGTCCGGCGGCGGTGGAGCGCTTGCGCCGGTGGGGCGCGGTGTTCGACCAGGGGGAGGACGGCAAGCTGGCGCGTACCCGGGAAGGCGGGCACACGGCGTTCCGTGTTGTGCACGCCGGCGGCGACGCGACCGGGGCCGAGGTCGAGCGTGCCCTGCTGGCGCAAGCCCGTGACGGCCGGATCGCCATGTTGGACAACCACGTTGCCGTGGAGGCGCTGCGTACGCCGTCGGGTGCGGTGGCCGGATTGCTTGTGCTGGACGGAGATGGCGTGCCGGGCGTGCTGCGTGCGCCGGCCGTGCTGCTGGCCACCGGGGGCGTCGGGCAGATGTACCAGGTGACCTCGAACCCCGAGGTCGCCACCGCCGACGGCCTCGCGTTGGCCCTGCGCGCCGGCGCCACCGTGGCCGACCTGGAGTTCGTGCAGTTCCACCCGACCGTGCTGTACACGGGTTCCGGCGCCCGTGGGCGATGCCCGCTGGTGACTGAGGCCGTGCGCGGCGAGGGCGCGGTTCTGGTCGACGCCAACGGTTCCCGCGTGATGGTCGGCGTGCATCCGTTGGCCGACCTGGCTCCTCGCGACGTGGTGTCGGCGGCGATCACCCGCCGGATGAACGAGACCGGCACGGATCACGTGTTCCTGGACGCAACGCATCTGGCGGGAGCGGCCTTCCGCAAGCGATTCCCGACCGTCTTCGCGGCCTGTGCGGCCATCGGCGTCGACCCGGCCGTGGACCCGATTCCCGTTGCCCCGGCGGCTCATTTCTCGTGCGGCGGCGTGGTCGCGACCGTTGACGGGCGGACGGCCGTGCCCGGCCTGTACGCCGCCGGCGAGGTCGCTCGGTCCGGTCTGCACGGCGCGAACCGGTTGGCCTCCAACAGTCTGCTGGAAGGCCTGGTCGTCGGCGCCCGGGCCGCCCGCGCGGTTGCCCACGACCGGGCCAGCGGCCTGCTCGGGGACCCGCGCAAGGCGGAGCTGCTGGGCTCGCTGGCGTCGGCCGTGACCGAGCGGGATGTGTTGCAGCGCACCATGTCCCGGCATGCGGCGATCGGTCGCACCGTGGACGGTCTGGCCGCGGCCGCCGCCGTGCTGGAGAAGTCGACCGTCGTCCGTCCACTGCGGACGCGGGAGAGCGTCGAGGACGCGGCCCTGACCATGGCCGCCGAGATCCTGCTGACCGTGGCCGCCGAGCGCACCGAGTCGCGCGGCTGCCACGTCCGCACCGACTATCCGAACCGCAACGACGCCCTGTGGCAGCGGTCCGTCCCGGTGCGGCTGGACGCCGCCGGGCGGCCCTTCCTGTTCGAGCGTCCCGTTCTTGGGGGTGTGGCGTGACTATCAGATCCAAAGACATCGATGTTGACGATCTCCGCCGAGTCATCAAGACCGCGCTGGAGGAGGACCTTCGCTACGGTCCGGACGCCACCACGCTGGCCACCGTGCCGGCCGACGCCGTGGCCGTCGCCAGCTTCACGCCGCGCAAGCCCGGTGTGATCGCCGGCGTGCCGGCCGCGCTGGCCGTGCTCGACGAGGTCACCGACTACGAGCTCGTGTCCAAGGTCGAGGACGGTTCACGACTGGACGCCGGCTCGCCCGCCCTGGTGGTGCGGGGCCCGGTCCGCGGCCTCGTCACCGCCGAGCGGACCGCGCTGAACCTGTTGACCCACCTGTCCGGCATCGCCACCGCCACCGCCGCCTGGGTCACCGCCATCGAGGGAACCGGTTGCGCGGTAAGGGATTCCCGCAAGACCCTGCCCGGCCTGCGGCTGCTGCAGAAGTACGCCGTGCGCTGCGGCGGCGGCGTCAACCACCGGCTCGGCCTCGGCGACGCCATCCTCATCAAGGACAACCACGTCCAGGCCGCCGGCTCCGTCACCGCTGCCCTCGCCGCCGCGCGGGCCTATGCGCCCACGCTGACGTGCGAGGTCGAGGTCGACACCCTGGACCAGCTCGACGAGGCCCTGGCCGCCAGCGCCGAACTGGTGCTGCTGGACAACTTCACCCCTGAGCAGTGCGCCGAGGCCTTCCGCCGCACCAAGGCCGCCGGCGCCGGCACCCTGCTGGAGGCCTCCGGCGGCCTGACCTTGGACGTTGCCCGGGCGTACGCGGAGACCTGCGTCGACTATCTGTCGGTCGGCGGCCTCACGCACTCGTCCCCGGCCTTGGACCTGGGTCTCGACATGTAGCGTCGTCGCACTCGCGGCTGCGGCAGGTCGCGGGCTGGCTGCGCTGGTTCGCCGACGATCCCTGCCCGGAGCGGTGGCCGTCACGGTCCGTGTGAGGCCCCTCAGGCAGACGTCAGTTGGTCTGACACGAGGTCGCGCCGGTCTCTGGAGCCGCGGGCCGAGAAAATCGCATCTGTCCAGCGATTTTCTCGGCCAAGGCGAAGAGACCGGCTTAGAGCGACCTCGTCCCGCGCGGAACGCGCGGCAGAGATACTGTCGGGGGCTGTGCTGCGTCGACTCCTGCTCTCCGTCTGCCTGCTCACCGCCGCCGTGGTCGTGGCGGCGTGCACCGGCGACCCGGCGCCGAGCCGGTCGGGCGGGACAGTCGACGACAACACCACCATCACCGTGGCCGCCTCCACCGAGCCAGCCAGCCTGAACCCGGTGCAGGGCTTCGCGCCGTACGGGTCGTCGCGGATGTACGACGGGCTGCTCACCTACAACGCCGGCCGCTCGCTACGGCCGCTGCTGGCCACGGACATGCCGCTGCCGTCGCCGGACGGCAAGTCGTGGACGGTGAAGCTGCACCAGCGGGTCCACTTCGCCGACGGCAGCCCGCTCACCGCCGCCGACGTGGCCGCCGAGTACAACGCCGTGCTCAACCCGGCCGTGAAGTCCCCGCTGCGGCCCGACTTCGACATGCTGGCCGGCGCGGTCGCCGTGGACGACCTGACCGTGCGCTTCGACCTGTCGTTCCCGTTCCCGTCGTTCCCGACCCGGCTGGTGCTCGGCATCATCCCGCACACCGCCGCGCCGACCGATCCGCGGCCGCCCGGCACCGGGGCCTACACGGTGACCGCCTGGGACAAGGGCAAGCAGGTGGTGCTGAGCCCGAACAAGCACTACTACGGCGTGCCGCCCAAGATCGTGAAGATGACCGTGGTCTTCGTGCCGGACGACGCCTCCCGCATCGCCCGCATGAAGGCCGGCGACTTCGACGGCATCGAGGTGCCGCAGCAGCAGGCCGTCGCCGTGGCCAAGTTCGACAACGTCAAGATGGTCACCGAGGACAGCGCCGACTACCGGGCCGTGTCCCTGCCGGCCGGTCCCGTCACCGGCGACCGGGCCGTGCGGCTGGCCCTGAACTTCGCCGTCGACCGCAAGGATCTGATCGGCACCGCCCTCGGGGGCAAGGGCACGCCCGCCTACACCCCGATGCCCGACTCGCTGCCCGAGTTCGTGGATCCCGCGGCCACCTATCGCTTCGACCGCGCCGCCGCCGGCCGCATCCTGGACCAGGCCGGCTGGGTCGCCGGCCCCGACGGCATCCGCTCCCACGGCGGCGTGCGGGCCGCCTTCTCCGTCGGCTACCCGGCCGGCGACCTGGACCGCAAGGCCATCGCGCAAGCGTTTGCCACCCAGCTCCGGGCCGTCGGCTTCGACGTCACCGCGGTCGCCGGCGGCGGCCCCGACACCGCCCAGGTCGTCTCCGGCGGCAACCCCTTCGACCCCGATCTGGCCGTGCGGTCCGTGCTGCACACCGGCGGCGCCGACAACACCACCGGCTACAGCGACTCCGCCGTCGACGCCGCCCTGGACAACGCCCACAAGGCCACCGACCCAGCCGCCCGCGCCACTGCCTTCCGCGCCGCCCAGCGGGCCTACATCGGCGACCCCGGCCTGGTCACCCTGGCCTTCGTCACCCACACCTACGCCGTGCACGACAACTGGTCCGGCTCCGTGGCGATCACCGAGCCGTCCGTGCACGGGCCGCTGGCCTGGGGTCCGTGGTGGAACGTCGAACTGTGGACCGCCCGCTGAGCCGGTTCGCCACCCTCTCCCGTCCCCGCCAGCTCCGGCTGCTCCGCGCCGCCGCCCTGACCGGCCTGTCCGCCTTCGACCTCCCGCCTGGCCGGCTCCGCCTCGTCCAGTACGAGCTGAACGGCATCTACCAGCTCACCAGCCCGTCGGGAAAGTTCTTCCTCCGCCTCTCGACCCGACCGGATCTCTCCTCGGCGCATATCGCTTCCGAAATGCGCTGGCTGGCCCGGCTCTCGGAGATTCGCCGTCCGGTTCCGCTGATGCCATCGGCCGGTGAATGGGTGGTC
The DNA here is from genome assembly GCF_018263855.1 of Kutzneria sp. CA-103260. Classification (GTDB taxonomy): domain Bacteria; phylum Actinomycetota; class Actinomycetes; order Mycobacteriales; family Pseudonocardiaceae; genus Kutzneria. The sequence goes on from NZ_CP073318.1 coordinate 10,601,387, forward strand.
GAACTGCCCGACTTCCCGGCCGTTGTTGTCATGACAACCTGGCTCGACGGCAGGGTTCCCCGAATCACCTACGACACGCCACTGGCCGCCGACTACGGCCGTATTGTCGCAACCGTCCACGCCCAGGCGGATGGCTTCACTCCCGATGTCACCTTCATTCGCCCGGTAATGACCTTCCAGTCCATCACCGCCGCCCTGTCCGACAACCTCCCCGAAGTCGACCGCGTCCTGGGCGACGACGCCGCTGGGGTGCTGACCGCCGCGGCACGTCGAATCGGCAGCGGGGCTCCAGCGGAAACCGGTCGCGAGATCCTGATCCACGGCGACCTCCACCGCGGCAACTTCCTCTGTTCGCGACGGGGCGAACTGGCCGTCATCGATTTCGAGGATTGCGGCTGGGGTCACGACCTTCTCGACATCGCCGCCTTCCTCGACTCCGTCGCTCGCCTGGACCGGTCCGAGCCAAGCGGCTACCAAACGTTTGCGCACCGATTTCTCGAGGGCTACGCGTCCCAACGTCCCCTGCCCGCCATGGCGGAATTCACCGACTACCTGGCCCTACGTGACCTGGTCGTCGTGAACTATCTGGCGCGGTCGGTCAATCCGACGGTGGCCGAGTGGCGAGAGAGGCGGCTGCGCGAACTGGTGGGCCAACTGGCGGCGTATGTGGAGACTGGAGTGCACGTGGGATCCCTCCGCCTGTGACGCGGGCCCGGTGCCGGAAAACTTGACAACTCGGCTCGGTACCCTGATGGCCATGCTCAATCGCACCGACCTGCGTGGTCACGTCCCGTCCCCGGCCCACCTGCGCGCCACGCTGCCGCGCGCCGAGGTCGACGTGGACGTGGTGCTGCATCAGGTGCGGCCGATCGTGGAGGCGGTGCGCGAGCGGGGCGTGCCGGCGGTGCTGGAGTTCGCGGAGCGGTTCGACCGGATCAAGCCGGCGTCGGTCCGGGTGCCGCGGGACAGGATCAGGCAGGCCCTGGACGAGCTGGACCCGAAGGTCAGGGCGGCGCTGGAGGAGTCGATCGCCCGCGCTCGCAAGGTGCACGCCGACCAGCGGCGCACCGACAAGACGACCGAGGTGGTGCCGGGCGGCACGGTCACCGAGCGCTGGGTGCCGGTGGGCCGGGTCGGCCTGTACGCGCCGGGCGGCCTGGCGGTGTACCCGTCGAGCGTGGTGATGAACGTGGTGCCGGCGCAGACGGCGGGCGTGGGCTCGCTGGTGGTGTGCTCGCCGCCGCAGGCCGAGCACGGGGGCCTGCCGCACCCGACGATCCTGGCCGCGGCGGCGCTGCTGGACGTCGAGGAGGTGTGGGCGGTCGGCGGGGCGCAGGCGATCGCGCTGCTCGCCTACGGCGGCGTGGACACCGACGGCGCGGAGCTCGAAGCGGTGGACATGGTCACCGGTCCGGGCAACATCTACATGACGGCGGCCAAGCGGCTGCTGCGCGGCCAGCTGGGCATCGACTCCGAGGCCGGCCCGACCGAGATCGCCATCCTGGCCGACGGCACGGCCGACCCGGCGCACGTGGCGGCCGACCTGATCAGCCAGGCCGAGCACGACACGCTGGCGGCCAGCGTGCTGGTCACGGACTCCGAGGAACTGGCCGACGCGGTCGACGTCGAGCTGCACAAGCAGGTCGGCGCGACCAAGCACAGCGCCCGCGTGGCGGAAGCGCTGGCGGGCCGGCAGTCCGGCTGCATCCTGGTGTCCACTGTGGATGAAGGGCTGAAGGTGGTCGACGCGTACGCCGCCGAGCACCTGGAGATCCAGACCGCCGACTCCCGCGCGGTCGCGGCCCGGGTCCGCAACGCCGGCGCGATCTTCGTCGGCGCCTACGCCCCCGTCTCGCTCGGCGACTACTGCGCCGGCTCCAACCACGTGCTGCCCACCGGCGGCTGCGCCCGCCATTCCTCGGGCCTGTCCGTGCAGACCTTCCTGCGCGGCATCCACGTCATCGACTACACCGAGGACGCGTTGCGCGACGTCGCCGACAAGGTGGTCGCGCTGGCCAACGCCGAGGACCTGCCCGCACACGGCCAAGCCGTCACCGCCCGTTTCAAGGACGCCTGAATGACCGATCCCATTGGCGCGCGGGTCCAGCTCGCCGACCTGCCGCTGCGCGACGACCTGCGTGGCCGCACGCCCTACGGGGCGCCACAGCTGGACGTGCCGATCCGCCTGAACACCAACGAGAACCCGTATCCGCCGCCCCCGGAGCTGGTCGCCGACGTGGCCGCGGCGGCGGCCGAGGTGGCGGCGACGCTGCACCGCTACCCGGACCGCGACGCGATCGCCCTGCGCACGGAACTGGCCGCCTACCTGGCCTCCTCCACCGGCGTGCCGGTGACGGTGGCCAACGTGTGGGCCGCCAACGGCTCCAACGAGATCCTCCAGCAGCTGCTGCAGGCCTTCGGCGGACCCGGCCGCAGCGCCCTGGGCTTCGAGCCGTCGTACTCGATGCACCCGATCATCGCCGCCGGCACCCGCACCGACTGGGTGCCCACGCCGCGTCGGGCCGACTTCTCGCTGGACACCGAGGAAGCGGCGCGCATCATCGTGGAACGCGCGCCGGACATGGTGTTCATCACCAGCCCGAACAACCCGACCGGCCAGGCCATCCCGCTGGACCAGCTGCGGGCGCTGATCGCCGTCACGCCGGGCATCGTGGTGATCGACGAGGCGTACGCGGAGTTCAACGAGCACGCCAGCACCCTTGGCCTGCTTGAGGAATTCGCCGACAAGCTGGTGGTCACGCGGACCATGAGCAAGGCGTTCGCCTTCGCCGGCGGCCGGCTGGGCTACCTGGCCGCCGCGCCCGCCCTGGTGGACGCGTTGCAGCTGGTGCGGCTGCCCTACCACCTGGCGTCGCTGACCCAGGCCGCCGCGCTGGCCGCGCTGCGGCACGGCGAGCAGACACTGGCCTCGGTGGCCAAGCTGGTCGCCGAGCGCCACCGCGTGGTGGACGCCCTGGCCGGCATGGGATTCCAGGTCGTGCCCAGCGACGCCAACTTCGTCCTGTTCGGACGGTTCGACGACGCCCGGGCCGCCTGGCAGTCCTATTTGGACCGTGGCGTGCTGATCCGGGACGTCGGCATCGCCAACCACCTCAGGGTCAGCATCGGGACGCCCGACGAGAACGACGCGTTTCTGGCTGCCAGCAAGGAGATTTCCAGGTGACCCGGATCGGGCGCGTTGAGCGCGCCACCAAGGAATCGTCCGTGCTGGTCGAGATCGACCTCGACGGCTCGGGCAAGGTCGAGATCGACACCGGTGTGCCGTTCTACGACCACATGCTGACCGCCTTCGGCGTGCACGGCAGTTTCGACCTGGTGGTGCGGGCCACCGGCGACGTGCACATCGACGCCCACCACACCGTGGAGGACGTGGCCATCGTGCTCGGCCAGGCGATCCGCCAGGCACTGGGCGACAAGGCCGGCATCCGGCGGTTCGGCGACTGCTGGATCCCGATGGACGAGACCCTGGCCCACGCCGCGATCGACGCCAGCGGCCGGCCGTACTGCGTGCACGTCGGCGAGCCCGAGTCGATGGAGTCCTTCACCGTCGGCAACAACTACGCGACCGTGCTCAACCGGCACGTGTTCGAGTCGCTGGCCTTCCACGCCCAGATCGCCCTGCACGTGCGGGTGATCCACGGCCGGGACCCGCACCACATCACCGAGGCCGAGTACAAGGCGATCGCCCGCGCGCTGCGGGCCGCCACCGAGCCCGACCCGCGGGTGTCGGGCGTGCCCTCCACGAAGGGGGTGCTGTGATGACCCAGCACCAGTACATCGCCATCGCGCTGCTGGCCGTGGCCGGCTTCCTGATCGGCGGCGTCTACACGATGTGGAAGCAGGCCTCCAGGATCGCCGCCGCCGTGCTGGGCGTGCTCGCCCTGCTGGCCGCCGGCGGCGCGGTCGCGTGGTTCATGTCGAACTGAGGTAGCGGGCGGGCACGTGGGCAGTGAGCCAGACTCCGTTGGCACTCAACCGGAACACGTGCCCGTCGGCGTGAAGCGCCTTGGCGTCGACAGCCAGCACGACCGCTTTGCCACGGCGTGACCCCACCCTGATCGCCGTGGCGACATCCGGCGACAGGTGGACGTCGTGCCGGCTCATCGGCCGCAGTCCCTCGGCCATGATCGCGTCCAGGAACCGGGCGACCGTGCCGTGGTACAGCGTGTCCGGGGGCGTCGCCGCCGGCAGGTTCAGCTCCACCGGCACGGAATGGCCTTGGCTGGCCCGGATCCGGGTGCCGGTGTCGTCGAAGGCGTAGCGGCGCTTGTCGTTGGTGGCCACCACGTGGTCCAGCTGCTCGCGGCTGATGCCCAGCGCGGCCAGCAACGGGTCGACCTCGGTCCAGCCGTCCGCGGTGAGCTGGATGCCGATCTCCTCGGGCGCGTGTCTGAGATGTCGCGCCAGCCGCTTGGAAACGCGGATCGTGTCTTTCTCGTTCATGTCCGGCAAGTGTGCGCGGGGGAGGGGCCGGCGTCCAGGGAATTCGGGTCAGGCCGCCAGGTCCAGTTCGCTCAGCACGTGGTCGGCCAGCAGCACGTCGGCCCCGGCCAGGCCGGTCGAGCAGTACAGGGTGATCTGGCCCTCGCTGATCCGGCCGGGCAGCTCGCCGGCGATGATGCCGCCCAGGTGGGCCAGCTTGCGGCCGGTGAAGAACGGGTTGCCGTAGGCGGCGGCCTGGGCGGGGGAGTCGCTGGCCACGATGGCGGCCACGCTGGCCAGCTCCGGCGGCAGCTCGCTGGCGCCGCGCAGCTTGGGGCCGATGGTGTTCACGTGGCAGCCGGGGGCGAACGCGGTCGCCGGCAGCACCGGCTTGGTCGACTTGGTGGCCACCAGCACGACGTCGGCGTCCCGCACGGCTTCGACCGAGTCGGCCAGGTCGACCGCGTTCAGGCCGAGCTCGTCACGGGCCCGCGCGGCGAACTTGGCCCGGTTCTCCGGGGTCGGCGAGCTGACCCGCACCTCGCTGAACGTCCGCACCGCGCAGGCGCCCCACAGCTGCGCCCACGACTGCGTGCCGGAGCCGATGACCGCGCACACCGAGGCGTCGGGCTTGGCCAGCGCGTCGACGGCGGCTCCGCCGAGCGCGCCGGTGCGCAGCGCGCCGAGCGCGGTGCCGACCACCACTCCGCGCAGCGAGCCCTTGTCGTCCCACACCGCGACCAGCTGGTCAGCATGCCCGGGCCACAGTCCGTAGCACCGGAATCCCACGGTTCCTGAAGAGTTTCCGCCGGCGGTGAACACGAGTTCCGTTGAGCCGACGTCAATCCCGGCGCGCGGCGGGGCCTTGAGGGTGCCGCGGTGGGCGTCCACGAGGGCGTCTCGGGAAACTCGGACAGCCGCCCCGGCGAGCAGGGTGGCACGCACTTCGGCGTCCGAGATGACCTTCACGTGTCCAGTCTGCGACTGCCCGACACCCGCTTCAAGCCGGCGCGGACAGCTGCATCCTTATGGCGCAACGGTGATCACCCTGCGCCGACCGGCGACACTCAGTCGATACCCCCCTCGGCCGCAGCGCGCAGGCGGGGCGCACCCGGACCGTAGTCGGACATCCGATCGTCGGCATTGAACAGCGAGCACATCCGCATCGACAGGCAGCCGCAGCCGACGCAGCCCTCCAACTTGTCCCGAAGTCGTTGCAGGGAGTCGATTCTGGCGTCGAGCTCGGCCTTCCACTCCCGCGACAGCCGGGCCCAGTCGGCCTTGGTCGGGGTGCGCTGCTCGGGCAGTGTCGCCAGCGCCGCGCCGATGTCCTCGAGGCTGAGACCCACCCGCTGCGCCGAGCGGATGAACGCCAGCCGGCGCAGCACCGAGCGTGGATACCGGCGCTGGTTGCCCGCCGTCCGCTCGGCCACGATCAGGCCTCGTTCCTCGTAGAACCGCAGCGCCGTCTGCGCGACTCCGCTGCGTTCGGCCACCTGTCCGATGGACAGCCAGTCGGGGAGTTTCACCACCCGTTGAGCCTAACCTGGAGTTAACTCGAACGCGCACTCCCCCGCCCGCCCACGCCGGATTCCGGTCGGCCGAACGGGTTTCACCACCGTGCGCATCACCAGCACCACTCGCTGCATCCGCCTCACCCCGTGCACCGCCGGTCGGTCCCGGCCCGGATTCGGCGCGTCCACTCCGTCGACCGGGCGACCCTTCGAGGCGGTGTCCACCCCGGCCCGCGACCATCGACCGCGTCCAGAAGCGAGCCCTGCTCGCCCGTCCAGGCGGCCCGTTCGGCGGCGTCCGCGAGCGACCGAGGGAAGCCGAGCGGATCGCCGACCACGCGCCGGCCCGTTCCAGCGGCGGGCGGCGGATGATCGGGATGGTGGGGGGCCTGGCCCGATGACAGTCATCGGCGGCGGGCGTCGTCGGGCGGACACGATGGCCGGCGGCCGCCGTATCTTCCGACCAGTTCACCGGTTGACCGGTCGGGCGGGACCTTAGAGTCGTATCGGCGGCGGACCCGGTTCCGCGTTACGTGCAGCCCTGCAAACCGTTACGCAACGGTTTTCATTCGGCCCGCCGACCCCCACAATCGGGGCCATGAACCAACCGATCACCGTGGGAGTCGTCGACTCCGAGGCGCTGGTGCGCGGCGGCATCCGCCGTGTCCTCGAACAGGCGCCGGACGTGCGGGTCGTGGCCGAGGCCGCCAGCGGGTCGGGCGCGGTCGAACTCGTGCGCAAGCACCACCCCCGGGTGCTGCTGATGGACGTGCGGATGCCCGGACTGGACGGGCTCGCCGCAACCGAGCAGGTCAGAGGGCTGTCCCCGGGCACGGCGGTGGTGCTGCTGACCTCGCTCGCCGACGACAGCCACATCCGCCGGGCGCTGCGCGCGGGCGCCACCGGCTTCCTGCTCAAGGACGGCAGTCCGCGTGAACTGGTCGCGGCCGTGCGCGCGGTGGCCGCCGGCGAGGCGATGCTGTCGCCGGCCATCACCCGGCGTGTGCTGGAGCGGATCGTCGACATCGACCCCGAGCCGGTCGAGCGGGCCCGGAGCCTGGTCGGCCATCTCACCGGCCGTGAGCGGGAGGTCCTCGGCCTGCTCGCGCAGGGCATGGGCAACCTCCAGATCGCCCGCAAGCTCTACCTGAGCGAGGGCGCGGTCAAGGCCCATGTCAGCCGTCTGCTCACCAAGCTCAGCTGCGACAACCGCGTGCAGGCCGCGATCCTCGCGCACAACGCCCGCCTGGTCAGCGCCTGACGGGAAAACGCATTCCGGTGGCGTCCGCCGCCCACCGGTGCGAGCGCCCCAGGCCCGGCCGACAGCCCGGGCAAGCGCATTCCGTCAGCAATCCAGGGCAAGCGCCTTCGGTGGCTTCCGCCGCCACCAGGCGCGGGCGATGATCCCTCCCGGTCAGGGACTGACCGAGGTCTCCTCCGGTGGCGTCGAACGGGCCGGGTCGCCCCAGGCCACCACATCCTGCCGGGTCCGCAGGCCCAGCTTGGTCCGGATCCGATGCAGCCGATAGGCCACGGTCCGCACGCTCACGCCCAGCCGAGCCGCGATCTCGGGGTTGGTGAGCCCGGCGGCGACCAGCGTGGCCACCTCCTGCTCGTCCTCGCCGAGGCGCTGCCCGGCCGACCCCGACGGCGCGGTCCAGACGTCGTGCAGGGCGTAGGCCACGACCTGCTCGCGGTTGAGACGGCTGACCTCGCCGGCGATGCGGGCGATCTCATCGTCATCGGGCACACCCCAGTCGCCCAGGCTGCCTTCGACCTGCCGACGCCAAGCGGGCTCGGCGTAGAGGCGGTCGCCGCCGCGGATGTTGCGGGCCGCGCAGAACAGGCGGATGGCTCGCTCGCCGTCGCCTCGCCGCCCGGCGGCCATGGCCAGGCCCTCCAGCGCGAACGGCACCTCGAGCCAGCTGGCCGGCGCGTTGCGCAGGCTGTCCCCGAAGAACTCCTCGGCGGCGGCGAGTTGTCCGCGGCGCAGCGCGATGGTGCCGGCAGTGTGCAGCGCGAGGCTCATGCCGTGGCAGACGGGCCCGGCCCGCAGCCGGCGCAGCGCACCGGTGATCAGCTCGTCGGCCCGGTCCAGCTCGCTCTTCCAGTGCGCGGTCAGCGCCAGCCGCTCCAGCATCATGGCGACGGCGGTCTCGTCCCGTAGCCCCTCGGCCAGCCGCAACGCCTCGGTGAACCGCTCCTCGGCGTCGGCCAGCCGCTCGGTGGCCTGACAGACCGCGCCCATGGTGTACAGCGCGCTGATCAGCGGCACCGGGTCGCCGGTGGTGCGGGCCAGCGCCAGCGCCTCGGCGAGGTAGGTGACGCCCTCGTGGGTGTCGCCCTGCACGGTCGCCAGGTAGCCGGCGTAGGTGAGCAGCAGGCAGCGGTGCTCCGGCCGGACGTGCACCAGGTCCAGCGCGGCCCGCAGCAGCTTGCGGCCCTCGGTGAGGAAGCCCTTGGGCATCCAGCAGCGGACGGTGGCCACGGTGAGCACCGCGTTGCGCTCGTCGTCGGTCGACGCGGTCCAGCGCACCGCCACCAGCAAGTTGTCGATCAATCCCTCCAATCGGCGCTGCGCCGCCAGCGGGAACCACACAGGCGCCCCGACCAGCGGCTGGGCCAACTCGGTCAGCCAGCTCGTCAACCGGTCGTGGGTGGCGGTCCCGTCCGGGGAGGCGTCCAGGCGCTGCCGCGCGTACAACCGGATGGACTCCAGCATGCGCAGCCTCGACGAGCCCGCCGTGGTGATCAGCGAGCCGGCCTGCAGCCGGAAGGCCAGCTCGAACACCTGCTCCGGGCGGAACTCGTCGTCGGCGCAGACCGCGATCGCGGTGTCCAGGTCGAACGTGCCGCTGAGCACCGACAACCGGCGGAACACGACCTGCTCGTCCGGTCCGAGCAGCTGGTGGCTCCAGTCGATGGCCTGCCGAAGGCTGCGCTGACGTGCTTTCCCCGTCCGGTGGGCCGTTGTCAACAGCTCGAACCGGCCGGCCAGCCGGGCGTGGATGACGTCCACCGAGAGCATCGGGATCCGGTGCGCGGCGAGCTCGATGGCCAGCGGGCTGCCGTCCAGCTCGGCGCACACGGCGGCGATCTGGCCTAGGGTGTCGTCGTCGAGCGCGAAGTCCTGGTCCCGCTCGCGGGCCCGGTCGACGAACAGCCGCACCGCGTCGCTGCGCATCGGGTCCGACTCGCCGCTGGGCAGCGGCAGGCCGTCGAGGGAGAACACCAGCTCGCCCGGGATGGCCAGCGCTTCCCTGCTGGTGGCCAGCACCCGCAGGCCGCGGCAGCGGCGCAGCGCCAGGTCCACGAACTGGGCGGTGGCGTCGACCAGGTGCTCGCAGTTGTCCAGGACGAGCAGCGCGCGGGCGCCGCGCAGCGTCGTGAACAGGGCTTCCGAGATGGTCCGGCCCGGGAGTTCGCGCACGCCGAACGCCCCGGCCACCACCTGGGTGACGCGGTCGCCGTCGTCGAGGCTGTCCAGTTCGACCAGCACCGCCGGCTGCGGCAGCCGGCCGGCGACTTCCAGCGCCAGCCGGGTCTTGCCGACGCCGGCCGGACCGACCAGCGTGATCAGCCGGCGCTGCCCGAGCAGGTGGGTCAGCCGCTCGATCTCGGGCCGGCGGCCGACGAAGCTGTCCACCAGCGCCGGCAACGCGCCCGGAATGTCGGAGTTTGCCGCCGCCGGAATGGTGGCCCGCGTGGCCGTGGTCGCCCGCTTCCGGTAGGCCCGCTGCCGGCAGGCGTTGGAGCAGTAGCGCACGCGCTGCTGGTCGGCGAGCACCTTCCCGCAGACCGCGCAACACCGCTCCGCCGAAGACATCGAAGCCACGCTAGCAGCAAGTGGAACAGCCCAAATGATGGTCACCCGATCAGCCGGACGCCCTCTCGGCCGTATCCATCGGCCAGGGTCGTGCGCCCGTTCGGCCGCATCGATCGACACGGCGGTCGCGAGGGTGGTTTACAGGCAGCCTCGCCCCATACCGAACACAGGGCACGAATACTCTGCTTCCGTGACCGCGAGGACGCTCATCTGGACGCCCGTGCCGACCGCGAAGCTGCAGATGCGGCTGCACGAGGAGGGCGAGGGGCCGGCGGTGCTGGTCCCGGTCGGCTCCGGCACCGTGGTGCTGCCCGCGCCGGCGGCGCGCTTTCCGCGCGCGGTGGCGCTGGCCCGCACCTGCCTGCGGATCGGCCAGCGGGCGCTGGCGGTGCGCTGGGACGACCGCGCGGTCACGGCGCACCCGATCTACGACAAGGCCCTGTACGGCTGGGCCTGGGGCGCGCACCGCGAGGTGCTGACGCTGTTGCAGGCGACCAACCCGAGCGGCCCGGCGGCCCGGCTGCTGCTGCGCGGCATGTTCCTGCTGCACAGCGACAAGCGGGACCAGCGCAGCCGGCACGACGCGGTGGCCCGCCGGTTCGGTGAGACGCTGGACGCCGCCGACCAGGCGATGCTCGACCGGGTGCAGGACTGGTCGTCGGGCGGCCCGCAGGCGCTGGCGGCGCTGTTCACCGCGGCGGGCCGGGACGACGTGGCCCAGGTGGCGTCGCTGGTGGACGCCGGTCACGCCGACGCGTGGCTGGCCAAGCTGCCGGCCGACGCCAGCCACAAGGTGGTGCGGGAGGCCCCGCTGAACACCGTGCTGCCGGTCGTGCCGGTCACGCAGGGGATGGCGCCGTCCTAACCGGCTTCCGGCGGCCGCCGGTGATGAACTTGCGGCCCGGCGTCTCGACGAACGTGAACAGCGCCCAGGCCAGGCCCAGGCTCACGCCGAACATCGCCAACACGACCACCAGCCCGGCCGGCGCGCTGAGCGAGATCGTGCCGGGCAGCAGCGTCTTCACGGCGCCGAGCACCAGCACGTGCACCATGTAGAACGAGAACGACCACTCGCCGAGCCGCTCCATCGCCGGCTTGCGCCACACTGAGTGGGTGCCGCGGATGTCGGCCGTCGCGGCGGCCGGGATGAGCAGGCTGAAGCCGAGCAGCGTGCAGAAGGTGTTGCCGAACGCGTTGGGCAGCGCCGGCACCACGAAGTAGCCGATCAGGGTGACGGCCAGCGCGACGTCGAGGCCGGGGCCACGCCAGCGGCCCAGCATCACCAGCCGGGCCAGCGCGATGCCGAGGGTGAACTCGCCCAGCCGGGCCAGCGGGAAGAAGTAGATCGGCCACGAGATCGGGTGCACGGTGATGGCCACCGGGACCGCGACCACCGCCACCGCGCTGGCCACCGCGAACACCGCCGCGCCACGGGCCTGCAGGTGTCGGGCCAGCCGCCCGAACAGCGGGAACGAGACGTAGAACAGCAGCTCGCAGACCAGCGACCAGCTGACCGGGTCGAGGCTTTGGTAGTAGTTGTAGTCCGGCCACCACGAGTGCAGCAGGAACACGTTGGCCAGCAGCGGTCCCGCGCCCGGCGTCATCTCGGAGCCGATGGTCACCGCCAGCAGCAGCGCGGCCAGCACGCAGACCAGGTGCACCGGGTAGATGCGGGCGACCCGGCGGCGCAGGAAGCCGAGCGCGGTGTCCTTGGGCCGGGACGACCACATCAGCACGAAGCCGGACAGGATGAAGAAGAACGAGACGCCGGTGCCGCCGGCCTGGAACACGGTGGCCATCACGTTGGCCGCCGGGCCGGGGCCGAAGAAGCCGAAGTTGCGCACGTGCATGCCGAACACCAGGAAGGCGGCCACCCAGCGCAGGCCGGTGAGCGAGGGCAACCGACCGCTGAGCGGCATCGACTGCTGGGTGCTCTCGGACGGGCTAGCGGTGGCCAGCTGAGTCACAGGGAAGTCCTTCGACGTTCTCGACGGCAGCAGCAGCCGGCTACGGTACGACACCGGGCATAGCCCGTTAGACGGACGAGCCGCCCGAATGGTTGGCCTGCCGGCGGGAACACGTTCCGTAGCGTGACGTAGATCACGTTCGATGGGCCCATTAAGCTGGACCCCGTGACCCGGGTAGTCGTGCTGGATTACGGATCAGGCAACCTCCGCTCCGCCGAGCGGGCGCTGCGCCGCGTCGGCGCCGATGTGGAGGTGACCGCCGACCATCGGGCCGCGCTGGCCGCGGACGCCCTCGTCGTGCCCGGAGTCGGCGCGTACGCGGCGTGCATGACAGGCCTGGACGCCGTTCGCGGCGGCCGGATCATCGGCGAGCGGCTGGCCGGCGGCCGGCCGGTGCTGGGCATCTGCGTCGGCATGCAGATCCTGTTCGAGCGCGGCGTCGAGCACGGCATCGAGTCGGCCGGCTGCGGCGAGTGGCCGGGCACCGTGGAGCGACTGCACGCGGACGTGCTGCCGCACATGGGCTGGAACACCGTGCGCGCCGCCGAGGGCTCCGTGCTGTTCGACGGCCTCGATGACGACGCCCGGTTCTACTTCGTGCACTCCTACGGCGTGCGCAAGTGGGAGCTGGTGCCGGACAGCACCCTGCGGGCGCCGCTGGTGACGTGGGCCAACCACGGCGAGGACTTCGTGGCCGCGGTGGAGAACGGCGCGCTGTGCGCCACCCAGTTCCACCCGGAGAAGTCCGGCGACGCCGGCGCGCACCTGCTGGAGAACTGGCTCAGCTCGACGCGATAGGCTGCCGCCGTGACGTTTTACCTGCTCCCCGCCGTCGATGTCGCCGACGGCAAGGCCGTCCGGCTGGTCCAGGGCGAGGCCGGCACCGAGACCTCCTACGGCGACCCGCTGGAGGCCGCGCTCGCGTGGCAGAACGACGGCGCCGAGTGGATCCATCTCGTCGACCTCGACGCCGCGTTCGGCCGCGGTTCCAACCGTGAGCTGCTGGCCGGGGTGGTCGGCAAGCTGGACGTGAAGGTGGAGCTGTCCGGCGGCATCCGCGACGACGAGTCGCTGGCCGCCGCCCTGTCCACCGGCTGCACCCGGGTCAACCTGGGCACCGCCGCGCTGGAGAACCCGCAGTGGTGCGCCAAGGCGATCGCCGAGCACGGCGACAAGGTGGCGGTGGGGCTGGACGTGCGGATCACCGAGCAGGGCCACCGGCTGGCCGCCCGCGGCTGGACCAGCGACGGCGGCGATCTGTGGGACGTGCTGGACCGGCTGGACCGGGACGGCTGCTCCCGGTACGTGGTGACCGACGTGAGCAAGGACGGCACCCTGCGCGGCCCCAACCTGGAGCTGCTGCGGGCGGTGTGCGACCGGACCGACGCCCCGGTGATCGCCTCCGGCGGTGTGTCCAGTGTGGACGATCTGGTCGCGCTGGCCGGGCTGGCCGCGGACGGCGTCGAGGGCGCGATCGTCGGCAAGGCCCTCTACGCCGGCGCGTTCACTCTCCCCGACGCTCTCGCTGCAGTTCGCTGAACTTCGTCAGGATCCAGCGCTCCAGCTCCTCGGCGTTCAGACCGAGCCCGGTCAGCACCTGCGGGCCGACGCCGTCGCCCTCGGCGATCAGGCCGAGCAGCAGGTGTTCGGTGCCGACGAAGTTGTGCGTGAGCCGCAGCGCCTCGCGCACGGCGAGCTCCAGCACCTTGCGCACCCGCGGCGTGAAGGGGATCTCGTCGGTGATCTTCTCGTCGGTGTGGGGCGCGGCGACCTTCACCGCCGCGCGGATCTGCTCCTCGGTGATGCCCTGCGCGATCAGCGCCTTCGCGGCCAGCCCCTTCGGCGTGGCGATCAGGCCGAGCAGCACGTGCTCGGTGCCGATGTAGCGGTGGCCGGCGGCCTTGGCCTCGTCGCGGGCCCCGACCACCACCTGGCGAGCGAGGTCGGTGAACCGGCTGAACGGGCCCCAGTCCATCGGCTCTTCCTTGGGCACGAAGCGTTTCTGCGCCGCCTGCTTGCTCACCCCCATGCTGCGCCCGATGTCCGTCCAGGTCGCGCCGGCCCGGCGGGCCTGGTCCACGAAGTGCCCGACCAGGTGGTCGGACAGCTCCCCGAGATGGTCGGCCTGCAGCACCGCCTCGGACAGCCGCTCCAGGGGGTCGCCCGCCGGGTGTAGCCGGGTGACCAGATTGATCATGTCGTCGAGTCGTGGTTGCGTCATGCCGTCAACTGTAGGTTGACTTTTGGGTTCACGTCAACTGTTGGTTGACGGCTCGATCGCGATGCCCACCGTGCCCCTCGCGCCCCGGCGCACCGCGCTGCCGAGGATCAGCAGCCGTCCGGTCAGCGGATACTTCTTCGCGATCAGGCGCCGGGCGGTGGCCGTGCCCACCTCGTCCAACAGTTGGGCCGTGCCCGTCACCGACGCCCCCGTCGGCGTGCCCCGCACGTCGCACGGCGCGAGCTCCACATGCCCGTCGCGGCGGATCCGCTTCACCTTGCCCGAGTTCGCCGCCGTCCACACCAGCAGCCGGTCGTCGTCCCGGGTCACCCACACCGGGGACGGCATCGGCGTGCCGTCCTTGCGGAACGTGGTCAGCAACAGGTACTTCCCCGCCGACAGGCGGTCCACCTCGGTGATTGCCACGTTCCGTCACGGTAGCGGACCGGAACTCGCGATTCAGCCGACACGAGAGTGGGTCACCCGGCTCGAACGGGGGATTGAGTGGCTGGTGTGTGGAAGACTTCGACCAGACGTGAGGAGTTGCTGTGACCGCGTTGCCTCAGGGCTGGCCATCGTCGCCCGAGTTCGATCACCCGATGACGATTGCCGAGTATGAACGCCTGCCCGAAGACACCGAACACCGCTGGGAACTCCAGGAGGGCTCACTCGTGATGAGCCCGAGACCGCGGCCGCTGCATGTGTCGGCGTTGGGGGAGCTTGGTGACCAGATGAAGCCGCAGCTGGCCGGCAATCTGCGCGCGTATGCGGAGATGGAGGTCAATCTGGAGCTTCGCCCGCCGGATGCCCCTGGTAACGCCCGCTGCCCCGATCTGATTGTCATCGAGTTGGAGACCGCGCGCCGTGCGCAGAGGGAGGGCAGGTTGGTTCGTGCCTCCGAAGTGCTGCTCGCCGTGGAGATCGTGTCGCCCGGGTCGGTCCGCATGGACAACATCACCAAGCGCGGCGAATACGCCGACGCTGGCATTCCGTACTACTGGATCATCGACCTCAACGATCCTGTATCGCTGATCGACTGCCACCTCGCGGGTGAGTTCGGCTATCAGGACAACGGCGGTGTCACCGGCGAGTTCGTCACGTCGGTGCCGTTCCCGTTGCGCATTCACCTGGACCGTCTGGACGAGCTCACCACGTAAGGTGGAGGCGTGGCCGGTCTGTTCATTCGCCGGGTTCGGCTGGACGAGCCGTCGACCGGTCGTTACCCCTTCACGCTGCCGGTGGTGCGGTGGCTGTCCACATCGGACGGCCTGGACCTCAAGCCCGGCGCGACGTTCCTGATCGGGGAGAACGGGGCAGGCAAGTCGACGCTGGTGGAGGCCGTCGCGGTGGCGGCGGGCTTCAACCCGGAGGGCGGCAGCCAGGACTTCCGGTTCGCGACGAGGGCGTCGGAGTCGTCGCTGGGGGACTATCTGACGCTGACCAGGGGGATCAGCAAGCCGCGCACGGGGTTCTTCCTGCGGGCGGAGTCGTACTACAACGTGGCGACGGAGATCGAGCGGCTGGGCGAGAAGTCGATCCGGCACTACGGCGGGCATTCGCCGCACGAGCGGTCGCACGGGGAGTCCTTTCTGGACCTGGTGACCCATCGCTTCGGTCCGAACGGGCTGTACATCCTGGACGAGCCGGAGGCGGCGCTGTCGGTGCGGGGCTGCCTGGCGCTGGTGGCGAGGATGGCGGAGCTGGTGGTGCAGGGCTGCCAGCTGATCGTGGCCACGCACTCGCCGGTCCTGCTGTCGCTGCCGGGGGCGGCGATCCTGGAGGTGGGGGAGGACGGCGCGGTGGAGCCGGTGGACTTCGACACGGCGCTGCCGGTGCGGCTGACCCGGGAGTTCCTCGCCGACCCGGACCGCTACCTGCGTCATCTGCTCACCGGGCCGTAGGCTGGGCTCATGCCAGTCGCAGTCCGTGTCATCCCCTGTCTCGACGTCGACCGGGGCCGTGTGGTCAAAGGCGTCAACTTCACCGACCTGCGTGACGCGGGCGACCCGGTGGAGCTGGCGGCCGCCTACGACGCGGCGGGCGCGGACGAGCTGACATTCCTGGACGTGACGGCCTCGTCGTCGGACCGGGAGACCACCTACGACGTGGTCCGCCGCACCGCCGAGCAGGTGTTCATCCCGCTCACGGTGGGCGGCGGGGTGCGGGCCCCGGAGGACGTGGACCGGCTGCTGCGGGCCGGGGCGGACAAGGTCAGCATCAACACGGCGGCGATCGCCCGCCCGGAGCTGCTCCGCGAGGCGTCGCAGCGGTTCGGGGCGCAGTGCATCGTGCTGTCGGTGGACGCGCGGCGGGTGCCGGCAGACGGGCAGCCGACGCCGTCGGGCTTCGAGGTGACCACGCACGGCGGCCGCCGGGGCACGGGCATCGACGCGGTGGAGTGGGCGGCTCGCGGCGAGGAGCTGGGGGTCGGCGAGATCCTGCTGAACTCGATGGACGCTGACGGCACGAAGGCCGGCTTCGACCTGGAGCTGATCCGCATGGTGCGAGCCATGGTGGGCGTGCCGCTGATCGCCAGCGGCGGCGCCGGCCAGGTGGACCACTTCCCGCCGGCGGTCGAGGCGGGCGCGGACGCGGTGCTGGCGGCGAGCGTGTTCCACTTCGGCGCGCTCAGCATCGGCGAGGTGAAGGACGAGCTGCGCGGCGCGGGAGTGGTGGTCCGGTGAAGCAGGTGCTGCCCGGGTCCTCGGCCCCGCTGGAGATCAAGATCGCGTCGCTGGTGCTGGCCGGCGGCGGACTCGTGTTCCTGCTGACGTTTCTGGTGCTCGGCATCCAGGCCGGGGACCTGGGGTCGCTCATCCTGCCGGCCCCGGTCGCGGTGATCAGCCTGGGGCTGGGGGCGGGCCTGCTGGCCGGGGTGCGGCCGGTGCGCTTCCCGGCCCTGCTGTGGACGGTGCTGGTGGCGCTGCTGCAGGCCTCGTTCGCGCTGCTGGCCAGCGACGTGTGGCTGGCGGTGCTGTCGGGCGTGCTGGCCGCGGCGCACGTGTACGCGCTGGTTCTCCAGATCACCCTGCCGGCCCGACGACACATGGGAAGCACGACATGACCGACACGCTCGACCCCGAGATCGCCAAGCGGCTCAAGCGAAACGCCGACGGGCTGGTGTGCGCGGTGGCGCAGCAGCGCGGCACCGGCGAGGTGCTGATGGTGGCGTGGATGGACGACGCGGCGCTGCACCGGACGCTGACCACCCGCGAGGCGACGTACTTCTCCCGCAGCCGCAACCAGCAGTGGATCAAGGGCGAGACCTCGGGCCACACCCAGCGTGTGCACGAAGTGCGGCTGGACTGCGACGGTGACACCGTGCTGCTGGTGGTCGACCAGGAAGGCGGGGCCTGCCACACCGGCGACCGAACCTGTTTCGACGCCGGCAGTATTCTTGGCCCCGCCTCCGGCGGGGCGGGCTCGGCCGCTCGTGACCGGTGCCTTCCTTAGCCGGATTTCGATCGCCGCGTCGGCGCACGTGGTGGGTTGCGTCGGGTGCGGCGATCGAAATCCGGCGACAGTCCAGGCACCGGCGCGGCCGAGCGGTCTCTTGGACTGAGAGCGGGCGTTAGACGGGCAGCTTGCCGGTGAGGTGGTGCTGGAGGCCGGCGATCTGCCAGGGCTGGTAGCAGGGCTATGCAGGTGTCGACGGAGCGGGCGAAGGCGGCCAGGGACAGGCGCTCGTTCGGGGCGTGCATGCGGTTGTCGGGCACCGCGAAGCCGAGCAGCAGCACGGGAATGCCGCGGTCGGCGAACAGGCCGGCGGCCGCGATGCCGCCGCCGGAGCCCTGAAACACCGGCTCGTGGCCGAATCCGTGCCGGCTCGCGACACGAGCGGCGTCGATGGCCCAGCCGGTGCGCGGGACGCGGACCGGTGGTCGCGCAAGGACAACACGGGCGGACGCGCCCTCGACACCGGCGACCGACCGACGCAGTGAACGGATCACGGCGTCGGGAGAGACACCCGGGGAGAGACGGAACTCCAAGCGGGCAGAGGCCTCGGCGGCCAGCACACCGTCGCCGCGACCGGCCCGCAACCTGGAGATCGTCATCGACGTGCCGTGAACACGCAGCGAAGCGATCAGCCGGCACAACTGCCGGCCAGGATCCACAACCCGGCCGCCGTAGGTGCCGGAGTGCAGGTCGGTGCCGGGCCGGCGAACCGTGACGGCCAGCCGCACGACACCCCGCAGCGACACGGTCAGCGCCGGCACCGAAGGGCTGTGCATGGCGGTGTCGCTGATCACCGCCACCGACGGCGTCACACCCCAGCGGTCGAGAAAGCCGGCCAGGTGGGGACTTCCGACCTCCTCCTCGCCGTCCAACAGCAACCGGACGTTCACCGGCAATGTCCCGCCGCCGCGCAGCCAGCTCTCCACGGCGGCCACATGCGCGAGCAGTTGGCCCTTGTCGTCGGAAACGCCGCGCCCCAGCATGAATCCATTGTGGACAACTGGCTGGAACGGCGGCGTCCGCCACTGCCGGAGATCCCCGGCGGGGCGGACGTCGTAGTGCCCGTACAGCACCACCGTCGGCCGGTCCGGCCGCCGGCCCCAACCACCGACCACCAGGGGATTCCCCGGTGTGTCAACGATTCGCACGCCGAGCCCGGCACGCCGCAGCCGGGCCGCGAGCCATGTCGCGGCCCGGCGCGCCTGCGGGCGGTCCGAGCTCACGCTCGGAATCGCCGCCAGCTCGGCGATCTCCTCGACGAACCGGCCTCGATTCCGATGCGCGTACGCCAGCGCGGCTTTCACCGGCGGGCGCCGTTGACGACCGCCGGCACCCCGCTTCCCTTGTAAACCCCGAGCCCGCCGCGCTTGGCGAACGCGTGCGTGCGCGGGCCGCCCTTGAACTGGCCGCCCTGATGCGGCGCGGCGACGCCGACCGGGCGGTGCGCGTCCCAGGGCAGCACCCGCTCCACCTCGGTCCGCTCGGCCAGCCGCATCGACTGCGCGGAGGTGATCCACTCCTCGGCGGGTTCGGCGATCTCCAGCAGCAGCGCCTCGAACTCGGACCGCGTCGACTCCAGGATGTGCGGCGCGGCCAGCCAGCGCAGCACCTGCCGGCCGGTGACCCCCATCCGCTGCCGGGGCGAGGTGACGAGCCGCTCGTCGAAGTAGCGGATCAGGACCTCGTCCACCACGTCCCACGCGTTCGCGGCGCCGAACAGCTCCTTGACGTCCGGCGCGTTGAGGATGCGGAACGCCTCCTCCAGCAGCTGCATGACCTCCACGCGCAGCACGTTGAGGTGGCCGTACGAGGTGAACTTCAGGTTGTTGCGCAGGTCGAGGCCGGCCCGGCGGACGATCGCGATGGAGCCGAAGCTCGGGTCGTAGGCCCGCGCCCTGATCACGTCGGAGATCCGCTTGTCCCGCCAGAACAGCGCGACCTGGTTGTTCAGGTGCACGAACAGCCGGTGGAAGTCCACGTTCGGCCGCGAGTTGGCCGCGCCGGCGCCCCGGCCGTAGCCCAGGATCCGGCGGTACGCGGCGATCCGGTCCTTCTTGGTGTAGCGCAGCACGTCCCGGCGGTCGAACCGGTACAGCCCGAACGCGCCGGGCCCGTCGGACAGCCGGATCGCGCCGCCCTGGAACAGCTCCTGGAGCTTCTGCACCACGCGGAACACCCCGATCCGCTCGTGCTGGTACAGGTAGTACAGGTCGCCGACGGCGATGATGCGCTCGGACGCGACGCTCTCGTCGTACGCCTCGACGCCGCGCGGCATCCGGGTCTGGCCCAGGTCCGCCGCCGCGTCCGGGCCGATGCCGACCATGCCGGCCAGGCCGCCGTCCGGGGTGGGCGGCTGCGCCCGCTCGGCCGCGTCGACCTGCTCCAGCATGCCGTCGATCTGCTTGAGGATGGCGTCGCCCAGCTGCGGGTTGCTGGTGAGCCGGTCGCCCAGCTTGTCGGCGACCTGCTCGCGCAGCGCGGCGACCCGGTCGAACAGATCGCGATAGTCCTTCTCGGTGCCCATCTTGTCCTCCTCACGCGTCCGGTTCGGACTGCCGCCGCGTCTGGACCGGCGCGGAGGTGTCTACTGTGGACGGCAGGGCGCGGCTCGGCCGGACCGCGCGTAGCGACGCCGACCCGTTGTCGTCCGGGTGGCGCACCGGCGCCGCCACCGACACGACCTCGTTGAGGTCGTCGATGAGCGAGTCGATGCCGATCTGCACCCGCCTGCTGTAGAAGCCGGGCGGCAGCGCCGGCTGGCCACCGGGCGCGGTGGGCAGCAGCACCACGATCGACACCAGCTGCTTCACCACCTGGGTGAAGGCGCTGTCCACGCCGTCCTTGCCGGCGCTGGTGATGAACTGCTGGCCCTCGGTGGTGGCGAAGTCGGAGATCCAGCGCAGCAGCCCGCCCAGCGGCATGGTGCCGCCGCCCGGGATCGGCACGCGCAGCACCTCGCGTTCGCCCGCGTTGATCAGCACCGAGTCGAACGCGTCGGTCAGCTCGTCGACCTGGCTCGCGGTCGCCGCGAGCAGCTGGGACAGCGCGACCAGCGCCGGCCCGAAGTAGCCCTGGCTGCCGGGCGGCAGCGTGAACGGGTCGATCTTGCCGCGCTGCGCCTGCCAGCTGTAGTACAACGACGCCACCCAGTCCACGATGGTGATGTACGAGGTCTGCACGCGCTCGTCGCCGACCGAGTCGACCAGGTCCGGGACCAGCCCGAACGCGTCGCGCACCATGCCGAGGTGCCCACCCACGGTGTCCGGGTCGATCGTCACCGGGCCGCCGCCACCGCCCACGGCGGACGGCGCGGGCTGGTCGCTGACGAACAGCAGCAGCTGGAAGATCTGGTCCACCCGCGGCACCCGGATCAGCGGGCTCTCGAACTCCTTGCGCAGCTCCTCCAGGTCGTGGTGGACGAGCGCGCGGAAGCCCTCCGCGACCTCCTTGTTGAAGTCCACCCGCAGCGGCGTCAGGGAGTCCAACAGCTCGCCGGAGTCCTTCACGGCCGTGCGCGCCCGCGCCGCCAGCGACGCCTGCGCGCCGGTGACCGCGCCCAGGTCGGCCTGCACCGCGTAGCCGCGCGGCGTCCACTTCGCCTCGGTGTGTCCCTCCACTTTGGACAGGGCGAAGCTGCCGGTCAGCGCGGCGACGAAGCCGTTGGTGTCACCGTTGCGCCACTTCCAGCCGAGCACGTCGCTGATCGCCTGCGCGGCCTGGTCGCCGACCGGGCCGTCGGACCGGCTGGTCGGCGTCGCGGTGGACACCTCGCGGGTCAGGATCGGGTACGCGGTGTCGATGTCGGTCGGCGGCGGCTGCGGCGGCCGGTCCTCAGTGCTGGTCATTCCCACTCCATCCCTGGTACGTCAACGCGATCGCCTGCCGAGCTCGCCGAAGAAGTTCCTGGTCAACACGTCCGGGCCGGCCAGCCTGCGGTCCAGCGCGAGACGCACCGCGCCGATCAGGAACCGCTCCGGCACCACCCCGGGGTCGACGCCGCGGGCCAGCCGGCCGGCCGCCTCCTCGATCATCGCCTGTTCCTTGTGCTCGAACCGGAGCACCGCGGCCAGCGTCCGGTTGCCCAGTGACGGGTAGCGGGTGTGGCACATGGTGTCCACCACCAGCGGCACCGCGCGGTCGGCGGTGCGCAGCAGCGCTTCCGGCATGCTGCTGCCCCTGGTGTCCGGGTACATCGTCCGCCACAGCCGGTCGTACCGCCGTGAGTCCTCGGTGAAACCCATGCGGCGCAACAACTCCACCGAGAGCTTGGCCCGCAGGTACGGGGTCGGGTGCACGCCGCCGGGCGAGTAGCGCAGCGCCTGCCCGCGGTTGCGCCCGATCACGTCGAACAGCGAGCCGACGAAGGCCGGGCCGCCGAGCAGCAGACCGGACATGTCCGCGAAGGTCTCGCGGTTCCACCTGGTCCAGGTGGACGCGACCGACTTCGGCAGTCCGTCGGCGAGCAGCCGCCGGGCGACGCCCACCGGGATCACCCGCTGCAGCCCGAGGTCGTTCTGCAGGTTGTGGCTGACTTCGTGCAGCACCGCGCCCAGCGTCCACGGGTTGACCATCCGGTGGTACGGCAGCTGGATCAGCGGAAAGGGGTTGAGCTGCCGGCCGATCTTGCTCAGCCGGACGCCGCGCCGGAACGTCGCCGGCGAGAAACCCGTGCGCAGGTAGCTGAACGGTGGTGGCGCCGGGATCGGCTTGGCCACGCCGACGCCCAGGTACGCGTACTGGTAGCAGTCCAGCGCGATCCGGTCGCAGGCCACCAGCCACGGCGCGAACGCGGACTGCCGCTGGCCGAACAGCTCCAGGTAGAAGTCCCACACCTGCTCGACCATCCGCACGAAGTCCTGTGCGCGGGATTTCTGGTGCAGCAGCTCGGTCATGGCGGCCCGGTCGGGCTGGGCCAGCGCGGTCTCGGCGGCGTCGCGGACCTGCGCCGACGCCGTGCGCAGCGGCCGGCGCAGGGTGCTGATCAGCGCGTTGGCCGCCTCCACGTGCCCGCGACTGGGACCGGTCGCCGGATCGCCGAACTCGTCGACGGAGAACGGCCGCAGCGCGGCCAGGTGGCGCTCCACGTTCAGCGCCTGGCTGAGCACCCAGTCACGGACGCCCCGATCACTATTGGCGGGCCGCGTGACCGTGCGCTCAGCGGCGACGAGCACGGTGCCCCCTGGCGGGTCGCGAGTGGTAGCGGTGGTTGAGCACGTTGGTGGCGTGCACGGCGCGGCGGGCCGCATGCGCGCGATGGGCCGCGTGCGCGCGGTGCTGTCGGTGGTGGTGCTGGCGCGAGCGCGGGTGGCCGTGCGCCGGCGACACCTGGGAGGCGTTGCGCAGCAGCGAGCCGACCGCCCCGCGGGCGGTGATCTGTTGGCCGTCGGCGTACTGGTGGGCCAGGTCCTTCACGGTGTTCAGGGCGACCGAGGGCAGCGCCTTGATCAGCGAACGAGTCTGCGGACTCCGCCACAGGTCGGTGCCGATCTTGGTGATGCCCCGGACCAGCGGCTTGCCCACGGCCCGCATCAGCTTCGGCGCGGCCTTGGCGGCCAACTTGCCGGCGACCCCGATCAGCCCGCCGAGGAACGCCTCGGCCTCGGCCTCCGACTCCGCCTCGGCGGCACGGGTGGCCAGGTGCGCCATCAGCTCGGCCTCGCTCGCCAGGCCCAGCCGGGAGGCGCGGAAGTTGGGGTCGGCGAAGTCCTCGAACTCGAACTCCCCCTCGTCCTCCTCCTCGTAGAGGAACTCGTCCTCCTCCTCGAACTCCCCTTCGAGCTCGTACTCGTGGGACTCGTACTCGTGCTGCCCGTACTCGTCCTCCAGTTCGAGCTCCTCCTCGCCCTCGCCCTCGAACTCGTGCTGCTCGAACTCGTCCTCGAGCTCCAGCTCGTGGTGGCCGTTGAGCTCGTACTCCAGTTCGCCCTCGATCGCGGGGTAGCCGCGGCTCATGCTCGTCCTCCCAGCTCGTCTGCTGTCCTGACCACCGCCGTGCGACCGGCGGGAACCGCGCCCGACGGCACGGGAACCTTGCTGACCACGCGCACCACCCGTGCCGGCCGGCCGTTGCGCGCCGGCACCCGGACCGGGGTGACGACCTCGACCGTCGAGCCGTGGCGGTGGCCGTGGTGGCCGGCGTGCACCACCGGGGAACGCAGCGGGCCGGGGTACGTGCCGATCGCGCCCGCCTTGCGCACACCGCGAACGTGCCGGACCAGCGCGTCCCGGCTGTCGCCGAGCACGTTGTGGGTGTGCGCGGCCATCACCTTCGCGGCCAACGGCCTGCTCAGCTTCCGTCCACTGTGGACGTGACGGCTGAGGGTGTGCGCGGTGCGGTCGACGATCGTCGGCACCACGCCGGTGAACGGCCGGGTCTCGTGCCGGCGGTGCAGCAGCTCGGCCAGCACGGCCGCACCGCGCACCAGGTCCGCGTGCACCGCGCGCAGGGCCTTGCGTTCCGGGCGGGACAACAACGTTGCCGCCGCCGCTCCCACCAAGGCCTCGGCCTCGGCCTCGGATTCGCTCTGCGCGGCCTGCGCCGCCAAGGCCTCCGCCTGCGCGTGCTCGGCGGTCAGCGGCCGGTTTTCGTACTCCTGCTCGTATTCGCCTTCCAGAGCTGAGGCGAGCACGTCGCCGGCGATGCCGCCGAGCGGCCCGCCCAGTGCGCTGCCCACGATCGGGGCCGCGATCTTCGCCAGCGGACGCAACACCTTCGCGCCCCGCTTCACGAACCGGCCGACGCCACGCAGACCCCTGCGCAGGCCCCGGAGCGAGAACGCCTCGCCCTCGTCGAGCTGCTCGAACTCCCCCTCGCCGACCAGGGCCTCCAGTTCGTCGGCGAACTCTTCCTCGTACTCGCCTTCGAGTTCTTCCTCGAACTCCAGCTGCGCCATGTCAGGCTCCTCCCAGCGGGCGGTCGTCCGCGGCACCGAGTGCACCCGGACCGGCCGCCGGCCGGTAGTCGCACGAACCCGTGCGACACGAAGCCCCTAGTTCATCTGTGTGTCACACATTTCGGCGATGCGCATGTGGGCCGTTTGCGCTTTCCTTGATTCCACTGGACGACAGCTGCCTGTCGAGGCGGGAGGGGACCCGTCACGGGGGAGCAGGGCTAGCGGAGGTCCGTGCATGGGGAACAAAGGGGTGGCGGTTTCGGGACTGCCACCAGGGGACGGGAACGTCGTCAAGGTCCGGTTTCCGCGGGTGGTCGAGGATCCCGGACAGGATGAGCTGGTGCAGAACCTGCTCAGAGCGCTGGTGCGCCGGGTCGCCGAGATCGGCGGTCCGCCGACGTCCGACCGGCCGGTGCTCGACTGCGAGGAGCTGGGCATGCGCTGCCTGCTGCTGCCGCGCGACGTCAGACCGGGCGGGGTGGCCGGGCTGCTCAGCCCGCGCGAGCGAGAGATCGCGCAGTTGGTCGCGCTCGGGCACACCAACCGCGCGATCGCCGATTCGCTGGCGATCAGCCTCTACACGGTGTCCACGCACCTGAGGCGGGTGTTCGCGAAGCTGGACGTGACCAGCCGAGCCGCGATGGTGGCCTCGCTCGCGGGCAATCCGCACCTGTTGGCCGAGCGGTGATCCGGTCCACGGTGGATCAGCGCTGGGTCACGGGCAGGTCGCCGGTGAGGTAGTGCTGCAGGGTCGGAGCGATCGTCGCCACCAGGGTCTCGACATCGGCGGAGGCGATCGGCTCCAACCGCATCACGTAGCGGGCCAGGCCGAGGCCGGCGATCTGCGAGCCGAACAGGCCCAGGCGCAGCTCGGGCCGGTCGACGTCGAGTTCGCGTAGGGCGCCGCCGAACACGACGCTGATGAACTCGCGCAGCATCTGGGCGGCGGACTCCTGGGTGGCGGCGCTGCGCACAAGGGCGGCGAAGCCACCGCCGCCGGTGTTGTCCCAGGTGGTGATGAAGGTGCGCACGACCCGCACGGCGATCTCCCCGGGCGGGCCGGCGGCGAAGACGCGCTCGCGGATGAACTCGGGCGTCACCGGCAGCTCGACGGCCGCCGCGAACAGGCCCTGCTTGCCGCCGAACCAGTGGTTGACCATGGCCGGATCGACTTCGGCCCGGCTGGCGATGGCGCGTACGGTGGCCCCGTCGAAGCCCTGTTCGGTGAAGACCTCCCGGGCGGCCGCGAGCAGGGCCGCCTTGGTGTCCTCGCCGGCGGGGCGGCGGCCCCGCCGCTTCGGATCCGTCACCGTGCACTCCTTATTTCAACAACCATTGAAATCTAGGACCGCGTCCCCTGGGCGTCAACTCCATAGGCCAGAATGGCAGTCATGGTCAGTGCCTTCGGGGAGGTCAGTCCCAGCCGCGAGGAGTTCCGCGCGCTGGCGGCGCAGCGCAGGGTCATCCCGGTCGTCCGCCGCCTGCTCGCGGACGCCGAGACGCCGGTGGGGGTGTACCGCAAGCTCGCCGCCGACCGACCGGGCACCTTCCTGTTCGAGTCGGCCGAGAACGGCAGCTCCTGGACACGCTGGTCCTTCGTCGGCGTGCGCAGCGCGGCGGCGCTGACCGTGATCGACGGGGAGGCGGCCTGGACCGGCACCCCGCCGGTCGGCCTGCCCAGCGGCGGGGACCCGATGCAGGCCCTGCGCGAGACCATCGAGACGCTGCGCACCGATCCGCTGCCGGGCCTGCCGCCGCTGACCGGCGGCATGGTCGGCTTCGTCGGCTACGACGCGGTGCGCCGCCTGGAACGGCTGCCCGAGCTGACCGAGAACGACCTGAACCTGCCCGAGATGGTGATGCTGCTGGCCACCGACCTGGCCGCGCTGGACCACCACTCGGGCTCCATCACGCTGATCGCCAACGCCGTCAACTGGGACGACTCCCCGGAGCGGGTGGACGCCGCCTACGACGACGCGGTGCGCCGGCTCGACTCGATGACCGAGGGCCTGTCCCACGAGGCCCCGCCGACGGCGTCGGTGCTGCGGCCGGCCGAGGTGCGGATGCGCCGCCGCCGCACCACCGAGGAGTTCGGCGCGGCGGTGGAGACGGCCAAGGAGGCCATCCGCGCCGGCGAGGCGTTCCAGGTGGTGCTCTCACAGCGGTTCGAGATGGAGACCACCGCCGACGCCCTGGATGTCTACCGGGTGCTGCGGACCACGAACCCCAGCCCGTACATGTACCTGCTGCGGCTGGACGGCTTCGACATCGTCGGCGCCAGCCCGGAGGCCCTGGTGACGGTGCGGGAGGGCAAGGCCACCTCGCACCCCATCGCCGGCACCCGCTGGCGCGGCGCCGACGCCGACGAGGACGCGCTGCTGGAGAAGGACCTGCTCGCCGACGCCAAGGAGCGGGCCGAGCACCTGATGCTGGTCGACCTGGGCCGCAACGACCTGGGCCGGGTCTGCAAGCCGGGCTCGGTGCACGTGGTCGACTTCTTCAAGGTGGAGCGGTACAGCCACGTGATGCACATCGTGTCCACGGTGACCGGCGAGCTGGACGAGGGCCGCACCGCGTTCGACGCGATGGCCGCCTGCTTCCCGGCCGGCACGCTGTCCGGCGCGCCCAAGCCGCGGGCCATGGAGCTGATCGAGGAGCTGGAGCCGACCCGGCGCGGCCTGTACGGCGGCATCGTCGGCTACCTGGACTTCGCCGGCGACGCCGACACCGCGATCGCCATCCGCACCGCGCTGGTCCGCGACGGCGTGGCCTACGTGCAGGCCGGCGCCGGCATCGTGGCCGACTCGAACCCGCTGGCCGAGGACACCGAGTGCCTGAACAAGGCGCGGGCGGTGCTGGCCGCCATCGCCACCGCGGAGACGTTGCGGCCGGCCCGGGAGTCGGTGACCGCCGATGTCTGACCGGCGTCCACTCTGGACAGTGGTCGGGCTGCTGGCGCTGGCCTCGCTGCTGCTGTGGGTGTCGTCGCTGATGACGTGGTCCTGGTCGCAGCACAGCGATCCGCTGACCGGAGTGGTCACCGCCAAGCTCACCGGCGCGGAGCGGGAGACCGGGCTGGTGCCGCTGGCCCTGGTCGCGCTGGCCCTGATCGCCGCCGTGGTGGCGACCGGCGGCCTGGTGCGGCGCATCGCCGGCGGCGTGGTCTTCCTGGTCGGCGTGGGCACGATCTGGCTGGCCTTCGACGGCGCCGGCGAGGTCTTCGACGCGCACCCCGCCGCTTACCCGTTTGTGACGATCGCGGTCGGCCACGGCCTGGCGGTGCTGGCCGGGCTGGCGGTGACGCTGGCCGGTGTCCTGTTGGTCCGGTCCGGGCACCGGATGCCCCGGCTCGGCGGCAAGTACCAGGCCCCGGCGCAGGCCAGGCGGGTGGCCGACCCGGATCGGGAGCTCTGGCAGCAGTTGGACGCCGGCTCGGACCCCACCGCCAATCAGTGACGGAAGCGGCACGCGGCGTGATTGTTACCGGATAGGGCCTTGACTACCAGGGGGTCTTTCGGTGACCCGCCGTACGTGCCGCATCCCTCACGGGGTTAGCATCGTGGAGGCGGGAAGGGGAGTTGGCGTGACCGTGCTCGACTCGATCATCGACGGCGTCCGCGCCGACCTGGCCGTGCGCCAGGCCGAAATCCCATTCGAGGTCATCAAGGAGCGCTCGCAGGCGGCACCGGCGCCGCGAGACGTGATGGCCGCTCTGAACGCGCCCGGCATCGGCGTCATCGCCGAGGTCAAGCGGCGTAGCCCGGCGCGCGGCGAACTGGCCCCGGTGCTCGATCCCGCCGAGCTGGCAAGGGAATACCAGGCCGCGGGCGCGCGGGTGATCAGCGTGCTGACCGAGCGGCGGCACTTCGGCGGCTCGCTGGCCGACCTGGCCGCGGTCCGGGCCGCGGTGAGCGTTCCCTTGCTGTGCAAGGACTTCGTCGTCAGCCCGTACCAGGTGCACGAGGCCCGCGCGCACGGCGCCGACATGGTGCTGCTGATGGTGGCCGCGTTGGAGCAGAACGCCCTGGAGGCGCTGCTGGACCGCGTCGAGTCGCTGGGCATGGTCGCGCTGGTCGAGGTGCACAACGCCGAGGAGTGCGACCGCGCGCTGGAGGCCGGGGCCAAGGTGCTCGACGTGAACGCGCGCAACCCGCACACACTCGAGGTGGACCGGGACATGTTCAGCCGCCTGGCCCCCGGTCTGCCGTTCGACACCTACAAGGTGGCCGAGTCCGGCGTGCGCAGCCCCGGCGACCTGATGACCTACGCCGGCGCCGGCGCGGACTCGGTGCTGGTCGGCGAGAGCCTGATCACCAGCGGCGATCCCAAGGCCGCCGTGACGCAGCTGGTCACCGCCGGCTCGCACCCCGCGTGCCCGCGGCCGAGTCGTTAAACACGGATCTCCTGGGGAGACATGACCGACAAGCACGACCCCGACCAGCGCGGCTACTTCGGCGAGTACGGCGGCCGGTTCATGCCGGAGGCGCTGATCGCCGCCATGGACGAGCTGACCGCGGTGTACGAGAAGGCCCGCCTCGACCCCGAGTTCGTGAACGAGTTCGAGCGGCTGTTGCGGGACTACGCCGGCCGGCCGTCGCTGCTGACCGAGGCCAAGCGGTTCGCCGAGCACGCCGGCGGGGCGCGGATCCTGCTCAAGCGCGAGGACCTCAACCACACCGGCTCGCACAAGATCAACAACGTCCTCGGGCAGGCCCTGCTGACCAAGCGCATGGGCAAGAAGCGGGTCATCGCCGAGACCGGCGCCGGCCAGCACGGCGTGGCCACGGCCACCGCCTGCGCGCTGATGGGCCTGGACTGCGTGATCTACATGGGCGAGGTCGACACCGAGCGGCAGGCCCTGAACGTGGCCCGGATGCGGCTGCTCGGGGCCGAGGTGATCCCGGTCAGGACGGGCTCGCGCACCCTCAAGGACGCCATCAACGAGGCGCTGCGGGACTGGGTGGCCAACGTCGAGGACACCCACTACCTGCTGGGCACCGCCGCCGGCGGCCACCCGTTCCCGGTGATGGTCCGCAACTTCCACCGGATCATCGGCATCGAGGCCCGGCAGCAGTGCCTGGACCTGATCGGCCGGCTGCCCGACGTGGTGGCGGCCTGCGTGGGCGGCGGTTCCAACGCCATCGGCATCTTCCACGGCTTCCTCGACGACCCCGACGTGCGGCTGGTCGGGCTGGAGCCGGGCGGGCACGGCATCTCCTCCGGCGAGCACGGCGCGACGCTGACCGAGGGCACTCCGGGCATGCTGCACGGCGCCCGCTCGTACCTGTTGCAGGACGAGGACGGCCAGACCGTCGAGGCGTACTCGATCTCGGCCGGCCTGGACTACCCGGGCGTCGGCCCGGAGCACTCGCACCTCAAGGACATCGGCCGCGCCGAGTACCGGCCGGTGACCGACGCCGAGGCCATGGCCGCGATGATGCTGCTGTCCCGCACCGAGGGCATCATCCCGGCCATCGAGTCCTCGCACGCGCTGGCCGGCGCCCTGGTGCTGGGCCGTGAGCTCGGCCCGGACGGCGTCATCCTGGTCAACCTGTCCGGCCGCGGCGACAAGGACATGGGCACCGCCAACAAGTTCTTCAACCTCGTGCCGGAGAGTGAGTCCTGATGCCGCTGCTCGCCGAGGGACGCTCCTCGCTGATCGGCTACCTGCCGGCCGGCTTCCCCACCGTCGAGGGCTCCAAGTCGCTGCTCAAGGCCATGATCGACGGCGGCTGCGACCTGGTCGAGGTGGGCGTGCCCTACTCGGACCCGGTGATGGACGGCCCGACCATCCAGGCCGCCGCCGACCGGGCGCTGGCCGAAGGTTTCCGGCTGCGGCACGTGTTCGAGGTCGTCGAGGCCGTGTCGGCGGCCGGCGGCAAGGCCGTGGTGATGAGCTACTGGAACCCGATCTACCACTACGGCGTGGACCGGTTCTCCCGTGACCTGGCCGCGGCCGGCGGCCTGGGCATCATCACGCCGGACCTGGTGCCGGACGAGGCCGCGGAGTGGATGGAGGCCTCGCAGGCCCACGGCCTCAACCGCATCTTCCTGGTCGCGCCGTCCTCCACCGAGGAGCGCATCGCGATGACCGCGGCCGCCAGCAGCGGCTTCCTGTACGCCACGTCGGTGATGGGCGTGACCGGCGCGCGGGACGCGGTCGGCACGGCGGCCCCGGAGCTGGTGCGGCGGGTCCGCGCGCACACCGACCTGCCGGTTGGTGTCGGTCTGGGCGTGAAGTCCGGGTCGCAGGCGGCCGAGCTCGCGGCGTTCGCCGACGCGGTCATCGTCGGCTCGGCCTTCGTGACCCGCTCGGCCGACGGCGAGCCCGGGGTGGCCGAACTGGCCAAGGAGCTGGCCGAGGGCGTGCGCAACCCGGTGGCCACCGCTTTGTGACCTGATGCGGACCTGGGTCGGACACAGCCGTCACACAGCCTCAAGTACGGTGGGCGCGTGCCGAACAACCTGATCCTGGCCAGCTTCCCCAGCCCGCCCCAGGGCGTGTGGCACCTCGGTCCCATACCGATCCGTGCCTACGCGCTGTGCATCATCGCCGGCATCATCGTGGCGATCGTGTGGGGTGAGCGCCGCTGGCAGGCCCGCGGCGGGGAGAAGGGCTTCATCACCGACCTGGCGGTCTGGGCCGTGCCGTTCGGCCTGGTCGGCGGCCGGCTGTACCACCTGGCCACCGACTGGCGGACCTACTTCGGCCCGGGCGGCAACCCGATCGGGGCGCTGGAGGTGTGGAACGGCGGCCTCGGCATCTGGGGCGCCGTCGCGCTGGGCGGCGTCGGGGCGTGGATCGGGGCCCGGCGGCGCGGCGTGCCGCTGCCCGCGGTGGCCGACGCGATCGCGCCGGGCATCGTGCTGGCCCAGGCCATCGGCCGCATCGGCAACTACTTCAACCAGGAGCTCTACGGCCGGGTCACCGACGTGCCGTGGGCGCTGGAGATCTACAACCGGGTCGACCCGAGCACCGGCCTGGCCGACCCGATCAACGGCATCGCCCAGGGCGCGCCCGAGAAGCTGGTGCACCCGACGTTCCTCTACGAGCTGTTGTGGAACATCGGCGTGGCCATCCTGGTGGTGTGGGCCGACAAGAAGTTCCGGCTGGGCCACGGCCGCGCGTTCGGCCTGTACGTGGCCGCCTACACGGCCGGCCGGTTCTGGATCGAGCTGATGCGCGACGACACCGCCACGCTGGTGTTCGGCGTGCGGATCAACGTCTTCGTGGCGGCGATCGTGTTCATCGGCGCGGTGATCTACGTGATCCTGGCTCGCAAGCGCGGCCCGCGTGAGGACTTGGTGGCCATCCGCGAGGCGCACGAGGCCGGCCTGACGGACGCCGCCGGCGAGGCTGCCGACGTGGTCGACGGCGAGGTCGAGGGCGAGAAGGCGGAACCGTCGGAGAAGCTGGTCGACGAGGAGCCCGCCGAGACCGCGGACAAGGCCGAGACCGTCGAGAAATCCGAGGACACCGAGACCGCCGGCGACGAGTCGGTCTCGGAAGAGTCCCGGGTCGAAGAGGCGGCCGAGCGCAAGAGCTGAGGCCGCATACCATCGCTGTCCATGCGGATCCTCGTCGTCGAGGACGATGACCGGGTGGCGCGGGGCCTCGTGACGGCACTGCGCCACGCCGGCTACGACGTGCACCGGGTGGGCACGGTGGCGGACGCGGTCAGCGCGCCGCCGGTGGACGTGGTGCTGCTCGACATGGGTCTGCCCGACGGGAGCGGCCTGGAGGTGCTGCGCCGGCTGCGCGACTCCGGGACTGCGGTGATTGCCGTGACCGCCCGGGGCGAGGAGCGGGACCGGGTGCTGGGCCTGCGGGCCGGGGCCGACGACTACGTGGTCAAGCCGTTCGGCACGGCCGAGCTGCTGGCCCGGATCGAGGCGGTGCTGCGGCGCACCCGCAAGGCCCGGGCCGAGGTGTCCGACGCCGAGGCCGTCGAGGTCGGCCCGCTGAAGCTGGACAGCGCCACCCGGGCCGTGTCGGTGCAGGGGCGCGAGCTGGCGTTGACCCGCAAGGAGTTCGACCTGCTGGCGCTGCTGGCCGCGCGGCCGGGGCAGGTGGTGAGCCGGGACCTGATCATGGACCAGGTGTGGCAGGCCTCGTACGAGGCGCCCACGCGGACGTTGGACACGCATGTGGCCGCGCTGCGCGGAAAACTCGGCGGGCTGGTGCGGATCGAGACCGTGCGGGGCGTCGGCTACCGCCTGGTGGGCTGATGCTGCGCCGCCTGCTGTTGGTGCTGATCCCGCTGCTGTTGCTGCTGGCCGCGGCGCTGGGTGTGCCGCTGGCCAACGCCGTGGCCGAGCGGGAGACCCAGACGACGTACCTCGACCGGCTGGCCGACGTGAGCCGTTTCGCGTCGCTGGCGCAGACCGCGCTGGCCGAGAGCGCCGCCGTGCCCGGCGGCCAGGCGGCGTTGCGGGACGAGCTCAATCGGTACGGCCAGCTGTACGGCATTCCGGTCGCTGTTGTGGCCGCCGGTGGCGAAGTCGTGCTGACTTCGCCGCAGCGGCCCGACCTGACCGATCCGGCCGTGATGGCCGGGCTGAGCGCCGCCTTCGCCGGCTACCGGCCGAGTCCGCCGTCCGCGGTGCTGCCGTGGGAGACCGCGCCGCTGGTCGTGGTGGAGCCGGTGGGGCGGGACAGCGAAGTCGTGGCGGCCGTCGTCGCCGTGTCGCCGACCGATCGACTGCGGGCCGACATCCTGTCCCAGTGGGGTTGGCTGGCCGTGCTGGGGGCGTTGCCACTGCTGGCCGTCATCGCCGCCGCGTGGCCCATCTCGCGCTGGATCCTGCGGCCCGTGCGGCGGCTCGACGAGGCCACCGCCGCCATCGCCGGCGGGCTCGTCGACACCCACGTCGACGTCGGTGGTCCGCCGGAGCTGCGCCGCCTCAGCACTTCCTTCAACACCATGGTCGACGTGGTCAACACCGCCATGCGCCGGCAGCGCGACTTCGTCGCCGACGCCTCCCACCAGCTCCGCAATCCCTTGGCCAGCCTGCGGTTGGCCGTCGACAACCTGGAGCCGCACCTGCCTTCGGCCGAGCCGGCCCAGGAAGCGCACCAGATCGCCGTCGAGGAGGCCCAGGAGATGGGCAACGTGCTCGACGCCCTGCTGGCCGCCACCCGCCTCGACGCCGCCGCCGAGACCGTCGACCTCGCCCTGCTGGTCTCCACCCACCTGCCCAAGTGGCAGGCCCTCCGCGTCGCCGTCGAGACCGATGTGCCTGCCGGGCAACGGGTTCCCGTCTCCTACGGCAGCGTGCTCGACGAACTCGTGGCCAACGCCGCGCGCCTGTCCGGCGCCACCAAGGTCCGAGTGTTCTTTGTGGACGGTGAGCTGCACGTCGCCGACAACGGCATCGGCCTGAGCGAGGAGGACCGCAAGCAGGCGCTCAACCGCTTCTGGCGTTCCCCGCGCCACCAGAACATCTCCGGCACCGGCCTGGGTCTGTCCATCTGCGCCGACCTCGTGGCCGCCGCCGGCGGCGAACTCCGTTTGGAGGACGCGAATCCCGGCTTGGACGCCGTCATAGCCCAGGGGTCAGGGTGACGAGAGTGGTGACGCCGGGATGCCAGGGGCGGGTGGTCGGGCCGGTGAGCACGAGTTGGCGTTCCAGCAGCGGCTGGAGCGGGACCAGGGTGAGGGCGTCGGAGAGCATGCTCGCGGCCAGGGAGGGCAGGATCGCGACGCCGAGACCGGCCTCGACCATGGACAGCAGGGTCAGCAGCTCGCGGATGAGGCGGGACGGTCGGTAGGGCAGGCCGGCCATGGCATGCAGGCGTGCGATCGGCGGCCCGAAGCCGGAGGTGGGGACCAGCAGGGGATCCTCCAGCAGGTCGGCCAGCTCGATGGATTCCTCGCCGGCCAGCGGGTGGTCGGTGCGGACGACGGCCTGGTAGTCGTCGGTGGCGACGAGGCGGGCGCCGGGCGGCAGGGGATCGGGGTCGATGAGGAAGGCGGCGTCGACGGTGCCGTTCTCCAGCCACTGCGCGATTTCGTCGTCGACGGCCTCGAAGACGGTGATCTCCAGGTCCGGCCGGTTGGCGTGCCAGCGCCGCAGCAGCCCGGGCAGCAGGCCGCGGGCCACGGTCGGTGGCACGGAGAGGTTGACGGTGCCGCCTACGGCGGCGCTGGTGTGTGCGGCGGCAGCGGCGTCGAAGGCCCGGGCGGCGGCGAGCGTGGCCCGGGCGTGCGGGAGCAGCGTCTCGCCCAGCGCGGTCGGCCGGACCGGGGCGGTCCGCTGGACGAGTTCGCCGTGCACGGCCGATTCCAGCGACGCGAGGGAGTGCGACGCCGAGGACTGGCTCATACCGAGCGCGGTGGCGGCCGCGCCGAAGCCGCCGTGGTCGGCGATGGCCACGAACACGGCCAGCTGACGCAAGGTCACGCCCATCGAATCTGCCAATCTGGAGATGAGCTCCATCGATTTGCTTCATAATAGGGGCCGAGTGATGCTGACGGTGTGCTCGACAACCCGGTGTACTCCTCGCTTTCCAACCCCGCTCACAGCCATCTGGCCAAGGGGCAGGGGCGGGTCCTGCGCTATCTCGACGACGTGGCGCCGTTCATCGGACTGCCTGACGACCCGACTGAGCAGGACTGGCACGACGCCGCCACGCTGGTGGGCTCCGGCACTGCCGCGTACGTGCATCTCCCCAAGCCGACGCCGGCGAACTGGACTGTCGTCCGGCGGCTTGATCTCGTGCAGATGACCGCGCCGCCGGGCCTGGTCGGCGCGCCCGATGCCCGTGCCGTCCGCCTCACCGCGGCGGATGCCCCGGAGATGCTGGACCTGGCCCGCCGCACCGCGCCCGGCCCGTTCCTGCCCCGTACCGTCGAGATGGGCACCTATCTGGGTATTCGCCTCGACGGCGAGCTCGCCGCGATGGCCGGCGAACGCATGCGCCCGACCGGCTGGGTGGAGATCAGCGCCGTCTGCACGTCCCCCGAACACCGGGGCCAGGGCCTCGGCACCGCCCTCATCCGAGCGCTGCTCGCCGGCATCGCCGCCCAGGGCGACCGCGCCTTCCTGCACGTCGCGGCGACCAACGCCAACGCCATCCGGCTGTACGAGGCGCTCGGCTTCACCGTTCGCCGCGAACTCGTTCTGTCCGTGCTGAAGCCCCAGCCCGCCACCGTCTGCTGACTCTGCCCAGAACCTGACCAGCCAGTGCCTACGACGGTGGCACGCCACCACCGCCCGACTCGTCGACCGTAGTAGGGATGCGCGGAGGAACCCTCCGCGCATCCCTACTACGGCAGCATGTGAAAGGCGGAGGGAACATGCGTGAACCGAGATCGATGCAGGCCCTACTCGCGGTGCTGATCGTTGCCGTCGCGCTCGCCCTTCCGGCGGCGGCGTCCCGGGCCGACGCTCAGGCCGTGGGCGGTCCCGCATTCTCCACTCCACCGAGCCATGCCGGCCCGGCGTACACGTTCATCATTGTGGCGCGGCACAGTGTGAAGTGTCTGGAGGTTGCGGACGCCAGCACCGAAGACGGCGCGAATGTGGATCAGCGGACGTGTGATGGCAGCCCCAACCAGCTGTGGTCCTTCCTCTATCTGGACGACAACAGGTACCTGATGGTGGCGCGGCACAGTGGGAAATGTCTGGAGGTTGCGGACGCCAGCGTCGCGGATGGCGCGAATGTGGTCCAGGGGACCTGCGATGCCACCGCCGCCAACCAGCAGTGGTCCTTCTACTACGTGGGCGACAACAGCTACCTGGCGGTGGCGCGGCACAGTCGGAAGTGCCTGGAGGTCGCGGACGCCAGCGTCGCGGATGGCGCGAATGTAGTCCAGGGGACCTGCGATGCCGCCGCCAACCAGCAGTGGAGTCTCGGTTACTGACGCCCTGTCCCACGGCCCAGGGTGTGACGGAGGGCGTTGTAGGTTTCGTGGATTCCGGTGGTGTGGACGATCCTGGCGCGCGGGCGGTCGGCCAGCAACGCCAGGAGCCGGTCGTGCATGGCGGACAACGCGGCCGGATCCGTGTGCTTCACCGGGTCGTCGCGAGCCTGAAACCGACGCTGGACGTTCTCCTTGCTGTCCAACAGAACCACCTCGACGAAGTCGACGCCGACCTCGGCGGCCAGGGCCTCCAGCTGAAGGATGAACTCGACCCGGGCCAGGAACTGGGGAACGACGACGTCGTGGCCGGCCGCGAGATGCGTGCGGGCGGCGGCCAACGCCAGAGCCCGGGCCGCAAGGCCGGCGGTGACGGGATCATCCTGCCACCGGCCGAGTTGGCCGCGCAGCACGTCGATGTCGAGGTTCAGCGCCAACGGATGCTCGTCCACGTACCGCGCGGCCAA
Organism: Kutzneria sp. CA-103260; assembly: GCF_018263855.1. Taxonomy (GTDB): domain Bacteria; phylum Actinomycetota; class Actinomycetes; order Mycobacteriales; family Pseudonocardiaceae; genus Kutzneria. The sequence goes on from NZ_CP073318.1 coordinate 10,638,038, forward strand.
TGTCGACTTGCCGACCCCGGGTGGCCCGTTCAGCAGGAGCAGCATTCAGCGCTTCACGTCCCGGAACCAGCCGGCGGCCCCGGGGTGCAGCGGCACGATGCCGGTGGCGATGCCGGTGCGCACGTTGATGTGGCTGGCCTCGGGATGCCCCTTGGTGAACGCGGCGACCTCGGTGAAGGTGGTCTCGGTGACGATCCGCACGACGTCGTCGCCGAGGTCGTCACGGGTCAGCAGCAGGTTGGGCACGGAGACGGTCTGGCACGGCTCGACGTTCTTGTAGGTGGTGGTGGGAATGGTGGCCGGCACGTAAGGACCGGGGAAGGCGGCGGCGAGGGCCTTGGCCTCGGCGGTGAGGTCGACGAGCCGGATCGGTCGCTTGCGGGCCAGGTCGGTGATCGCCGGCGTGGGGATGCCGGTCAGGGTCAGCAACGCGTCGAGGGTGCCGGCGGCCAAGGCGTTGGCGGCGTCGGTCTGGGAGAGCTGGCTCCCGACGGGCCGAACGCCGGTCATGGCCAGCAGCCGGTCGGCGGTGAACCCGGTGCTGGATCCGGGCGCGCCCAGTGAGACCCGCTTGCCGTCGATGTCCTTGAACGACTGGATCGGCGATTCCTTGAGCACGACCAGGTGCATGAAGCTGTCGTAGAGCCGCCCGACGGCGCTGAGCCCGGCCGGCGACGTGCGGGTCTTCTCGATGGCGTCCAGCGACGCGAACCCCAGCTGCCCGGTGCCGTCGGCCAGCAGCCGCAGGTTGTCGACCGAGGACCCGGTCTCCTGGGCGGTCAGGACGGTGCGCGGCAGGTGCGGCTTGAGCGCCGCCACCAGGGACGCCCCGATCTCCCGGAACACGGCCCCGGGCGGCCCGGTCAGCAGCACCAGCCGGGCCAGGTCAGGGGCCTGGGGCCCGGAGCAGCCCGCCACCACGGACCCGACGCCCACGGCGGCCAGCCCCCGCAGCAGCGCCCGCCGGTCCAGCATGGCAGGAAGGGTAGTCGTCAACGTCAGGTGAACCCAAAGTTTCGGCATGCAACCTTGCCGAGCGGTCGCCGTGTGCCAAGGATCACTGCAATTCCCACGTACGGGCGATAAAGGAGTGAGGGCATGTCGACGGCGACCACCGCCCGCAAACCGCTGTACCGCCAGCTGTACTTCTGGGTGCTCGCGGCGATCGTGCTGGGCATCGTGTTCGGCCTGGTGTTCCCGCACGCGGCCGCCGGCTCCAAATGGCTGGCCGACCTGTTCGTGAACCTGATCAGGATGGTCACCGCGCCGATCATCTTCCTGACCGTGGTGGTCGGCATCTCCAGCCTCGGCAACCTGGCCAAGGCCGGTGGCCTGGCGCTGCGGGCGATCGCCTACTTCATCGTCATGACGCTGGTCGCGCTGGTCATCGGCCTGGTCGTGGTGAACGTGCTGCACCCGGGCAGCGGCCTGAACCTGACGGTCGACCCGAAGGCGGCCGACAGCACCCTCAAGGCGGCCGGACAGGCCAGCGAGGGCGTCACCGACTTCGTCCTCAGCCTGGTGCCGAGCTCGCTGGTCGGCGCCTTCACCGGCACCCAGCTGATCCAGGTGCTGGTGGTCGCCATCTTCGTCGCGATCGGACTGTCCGGCCTCGGTGAGCGCGGCAAGCCGATCCTGCGGGCGCTGGAGTCGCTGCAGGCCCTCATGTTCGGCGTGATCAAGGCGGTCATGTGGGTCGCCCCGATCGGCGCGTTCGGCGGCATCGCCTACACGGTCGGCGCGTTCGGCAGCAAGATCCTGGGCAGCCTGGCCTTCCTGATGGTGGCGTTCTACCTGACCTGCCTGGTGTTCATCGTGGTGGTGCTGGGGCTGATCGCCCGCTGGGTCGGCTTCAACATCTTCAAGTTCCTGCGCTACATCAAGGACGAGCTGCTCATCGTGCTGGGCACCTCGTCCAGCGAGACGGTGCTGCCGCGGCTGATGACCAAGCTGGAGGCGGCCGGCGCGAGCCGCTCGGTGGTCGGCCTGACCGTGCCCACCGGCTACTCGTTCAACCTGGACGGCACCTGCATCTACCTGACCATGGGCGCGCTGTTCATCGCGCAGGCCACCGGTCACGACATCGGCATCGGCACCCAGATCGGGCTGCTGCTGTTCATGCTGATCTCCAGCAAGGGCGCGGCCGGTGTCACCGGCGCCGGCCTGGTCACGCTGGCCGCCTCGCTGAGCGCGTTCGGCACGGTGATCCCGGTCGTGGGCATCGCGTTGATCGTCGGCATCGACCGCTTCATGTCCGAGGCCCGCGCGCTGACCAACGTGATCGGCAGCGGCGTGGGCAGCCTGGTGATCGCCCGCTGGCAGGGCGAACTGGACCGGGACCGGCTCAAGCAGGTGCTGGACAACCCGTCCACGGTCGACGTGGAGCGGGACGCCGCCGAGCAGGTCGTGACTGCCTGAGCATCGGCACCGCCTGATCGACCGGAAAGTCAGCGATACCAGGAAAAAGCGTGTGCCTGGCCGGAAAGCCGGGCAATGCCGCCGAGAGCCGCTGCCACGGCCGAGGCGGCGGCGTGGGCCGTGGTTCCCCGAGACCGCGACCCACGCCCCTGAGCAGGGGTCGGCGTGCCGGTGACCTTCCCGGCGCGCCGGCCCTTCCCGATCCGGCATTGCCCGGTTCATCCGGGTGAGGCCGCGCCGCCGGGTGGTCTCCGGACGGGTCTCCTGTCCTCGTCCGGAGGCCACCCCTGACTCAGTGCCGCCGCGGCGCGACGACCGGGCTGCCGTCCTCGGCGGTCAGCACGGTCACCGAAGCCGCGTAGTGCCGGGACAGGCGATCGGCGGTCAGCACCTCGGCCGGGGTGCCGACCGCCGCGACCTCGCCGTTGTCCAGCAGCAGCACCTGGTCCGGGTACTGGGCGGCCAGCGTGAGGTCGTGCAGGGTGCTGATCACCGTGGTGCCATCGGCCTTGCGCAGCCGGTCGACGAGTTCCAGCAACGACTGGGCGTGGCCGATGTCCAACCCGGTCGTCGGCTCGTCCAGCAGCAGCACGCCGGCCTGCTGGGCCAACACCCGAGCCAGCACAGCCCGCTGTCGCTCGCCGCCGGACAACGTCCTCAGTGGACGGTTGGCCAGCGTCGACAGGTCGAGCCGGGCCAACGCGCCGGACACGACCTCCAGATCAGAACGACTCTCCCGGCCCAGCGGCCCGAGATGCGGGGTCCGGCCCAGCAGGGCGTAGTCGGTGACGGTCAGGCCGTCCGGCAGCGACGGCGTCTGCGGGGCGTAGCCGATGGTCCGGGCCCGCTCGCGATGTCCAAGCGCCGCAACGGATTTCTCGCCCAGCAGCACCTCGCCGGTGGCCGGCACCAGACCGGCGGCCGCCTTCAACAGTGTGGACTTGCCGGCCCCGTTCGGGCCGATGATGGCCAGCCAGCTGCCGGCCGGCACGTGCACGCTCACGTCCCGAACCACCGGGCGGCCCCGATAGCCGGCGGTCACGGCGGTCAGCCGTAGCGCGGTCACGGTGATCGCCTCCGGAGCACAAGAACGAAGAACGGCGCGCCGGTAAACGCGGTCACGACGCCGATCGGCAATTCCGCCGGGGCCAGCGCCGTCCGGGCCACGATGTCGGCGAGGATGAGGAAAATGGCTCCGCCGGCCAACGACAAAGGAACCACAACGCGGTAGCTGGCCCCGAACAGCAACCGAATCACGTGCGGCACAACGATTCCCACGAATCCGATCAAGCCACTGGCCGATACCGCCGCCGCCGTGGCCAGCGACGCCGCGCCCAGCACCACCAACCGCACCAGTCCCGGCCGAACGCCCAGCGACGCCGCCTCCTCGTCGCCCAGCGCCAGCACATCCAGCAGGCCCGAACAAGAGCACAGGACCACCAGCGCGACCGCCAGATAGGGCAGCACGGACAGCACCTGGCCCCAGCCGCTGGTGGACAGTCCACCCAGGATCCAGCCGTAGACCTGTTGCAGCGTAAGGGTGTTCAGCTGCTGCACGAAGGTCTGTACGGCCGTCAGGAAGGACGCCACGGCAACGCCGGCCAGCAGCAGCGTGGCCGTGCCGGCCCCGGCGGAGCGACCGAGTCCCCAGGTCAGGGCCACGCCGCCGAGCGCTCCGACGAACGCCGCTGCCGGCAGGAAAGCGGTCGCGCCCGGCGTCAGCACGACCAGGATCGTCACCACCATGCCGGCGCCGGCCGCCGCCCCCAGCAGGTACGGGTCGGCCAGGGGATTGCGGAACACCCCCTGGAACGTCGCCCCGGCGCAGGCCAGCGCCGCCCCGACCAGGCCGGCGAGCACCACCCGCGGCATCCGCAGCTGCCACAGGATCGCCGATTCCTGCGCGCTCAACGGCGAAAGGCCGCCGGTCAGCTGGGCCCACACCTCGCCCAGCACCCGCGACCAGCCCAGGTCGATCGCGCCCAGCAGCACCGCGCCGACAACCACGACCAGCAGCGCCGCCAGGACGACGAGCAGGTGCCACCAGGCCAGCCGGGTCGGCTTGGCCATCGGGCTCAGGAAGCCTTCTGGACGGCCGCGGCGACGGCCTTCACCAGGTCGACCACGCGCGGCCCCCACCGGGAGGCGACGCTGTCGTCCAGTGCGACGACGTTGCCGTTGTGCACGGCCCGCAGCGTCGACCAGCCCGGACGCGCGGCCACGGTGGCGGCGCTCTGCTGGCAGCAGGTGGTGTCGGCCAGGAAGATCAGGTCCGGGTCGGCGGCGATCACCTTCTCCGCCGACAGTTGCGGGTAGTCGCCGGTGCCGCCGGCCGAGTCGGCGACGTTGCGCAGCCCGAACAGGCTGTAGACCTGGCCGATGAAGGTCTTGGAGGTCTCGGTGTAGCCGTCCGGGGATATCTCGTGGAAATAGGTGAGCGACTTCTTCGGAGCCTTGGCCACCGCGTCGGCGATCTGCGACTTCATGTCGCCGACCAGCTTGTCCGCCTCGGCGGTGTGCCCGGTGGCCTTGCCCAGCAGCGAGATATGCTCGTACACGCCGTCCACGGCGGTGGCCGCGGGCAGCACCAGCACCGGGATCTTGAGCTGGGTCAGCCCCGCCACCACGCCGTTGCTGTCGGCCGAGACCGCCACCAGGTCCGGCTTGTGCGCGGCGATCGCCTCGACGCTGGGCTTGGTCGAGTCGAGGTCGCCGCGCGGCGCCGACGCGGGGTAGTCGGAGTACTTGTCGACCGTCGTGACCTGCGACCCGGCGCCGATGGCGAACAGGTCTTCGGTGGTCGTGGGGCTCAGCGACACGATGCGAGCCGGTTTGGCGGCGATCGTCACGGCCTTGCCGCCGGCCGGGGTCACCGTCACCGGGAAGGCCGAGTCGGCCGGGTTCGCGCTGGTGGGGGGCTCGCTGTGGGTCGCGCAGCCGGTCAGGGCCAGCGCGGCGGCCACCACGAGGGCGGGCATTGTGCGGTTCACAACCGGACGCTATCAAGCGGCCACCGGCTGTGATTGGAATCACCGTCGATACGGCCTGGTCGCGAGGCGCGCATGTCGGCTGTGTGTCGGCTATGCTTCGCGAACCGAAGTTTCTGGTTGATGTCCGCGGCAATGTCGTCCGGGTAGCCCAGATCGTTACGGACCGTGGTTCGAGATCACCCGTTTGATGGTGCCTCGACGTTTCGTGACTGTTAAGGTTTTGTCAACCACGGGCCACCGTCGTCCCGAGATGCGCAAGCAAAAGGACGACGAGGGAGGTCTCGAGTCGTGACGATCTTCTCCGCCCTTCCCGGCCCGCAGGGCCTGTACGACCCGAGCGCGGAACGGGACGCCTGCGGTGTGGCCATGGTGGCCGACATCAAGGGGCGGCGGTCGCACGGCATCGTGGTGGATGCCCTGACCGCGCTGGCCAACCTGGAGCACCGGGGGGCCGCCGGCGCCGAGCCGACCAGCGGCGACGGCGCGGGCATCCTGCTCCAGGTGCCGGACGCGCTGCTGCGCGACGTGTGCGGGTTCACGCTGCCCAAGGCCGGCGAGTACGCCGCCGGTATCGCGTTCCTGCCGGCCGATCCCGTGCAGCGGGCCGAGGCCGTCGCGCTGATCGAGCGGATCGCGGGCGAGGAAAGCCTGGAAGTGTTGGGCTGGCGGGACGTGCCCGTCGACCCGGACGCCGCCGACGTGGGCCCGACCGCCCGCTCGGTGATGCCGCACTTCGCCATGCTGGTGGTGGCCGGCCTGGCCGACGCCGACGGCAACCGTCCGTCCGATGTGGACCTGGACCGGCTGACCTTCTGTCTGCGCAAGCGATCCGAGCGCGACACCGTCGCCGCCGGCATCGGCAGCTACTTCCCGTCGCTGTCCGCGCGCACGCTGGTGTACAAGGGCATGCTCACCACCGGCCAGCTGCCGGCGTTCTTCCCCGACCTGGTCGACGAGCGGCTAACCAGCGCCATCGCCTTGGTGCACAGCCGGTTCTCCACCAACACCTTCCCGTCGTGGCCGCTGGCCCACCCGTTTCGCTACGTTGCGCACAACGGTGAGATCAACACCATTCGCGGCAACCGGAACCGGATGCGGGCCCGGGAGTCGCTGCTGGCCAGCGATCTCATCCCGGGCGACCTGGCCCGGCTGTTCCCGATCATCGACGGCGAGGGCTCCGACTCGGCCTCCCTGGACGAGGTCCTGGAGTTGCTGCACCTGGGCGGCCGGTCGCTGCCGCACGCGGTGCTGATGATGATCCCGGAGGCGTGGGAGAACCACGCCACCATGGACCCCAAGCGCCGCGCCTTCTACCAGTTCCACGCCAGCCTGATGGAGCCGTGGGACGGCCCGGCCTGCGTCACCTTCACCGACGGCACGCTGGTCGGCGCGGTGCTGGACCGCAACGGCCTGCGCCCGGCCCGCTGGTGGCGCACCGACGACGACCGGGTGGTGCTGGCCAGCGAGGCCGGCGTGCTCGATCTGCCGCCGCACCGCGTGGTGGCCAAGGGCCGCCTGCAGCCCGGCCGCATGTTCCTGGTCGACACTATGGCCGGCCGCATCGTCGACGACGACGAGGTGAAGGCCCGGCTGTCGGAGAAGCTGCCCTACGACGAGTGGCTGCACGCCGGCCTGCTGGAGCTGGCCGACCTGCCCGACCGTGAGCACGTGGTGCAGAGCCACGAGTCCGTGGTGCGCCGCCAGCTCACCTTCGGCTACACCGAGGAAGAGCTGCGCATCCTGCTCGCGCCGATGGCCGAGAACGGCGCCGAGCCGATCGGCTCGATGGGCTCGGACACCCCGATCGCCGCGCTGTCCAAGCGATCCCGGCTGCTCTACGACTACTTCGTGCAGAACTTCGCGCAGGTGACCAACCCGCCGCTGGACGCCATCCGCGAGGAGATCGTCACCTCGGTGTCCCGGGTGATGGGCCCCGAGCAGAACCTGCTCGACCCGGGTCCGGCCTCCTGCCGGCACATCGGCCTGCCCTATCCGGTCATCGACAACGACGAGCTGGCCAAGCTCATCCACGTCAACGACGACGGGGACCTGCCCGGCTTCGCCTGCACCGTCCTTTCCGGACTGTACGAAGTGGACGGCGGCGGCCGGGCGCTGGCCGACGCGATCGAGCGGGTGCGCCGCCAGGCGTCCGAGGCGATCGCCGCCGGCGCCCGCACGCTTGTGTTGTCGGACCGGGATTCCGACCACCGGATGGCCCCGATCCCGTCGCTGCTGCTGGTTTCCGCGGTGCACCACCACCTGGTCCGCACCAAGGAGCGGCTGCGGGTGGCCCTGGTGGTGGAGACCGGCGACTGCCGCGAGGTCCACCACGTGGCGCTGCTGCTGGGTTACGGCGCCGCCGCGGTCAACCCGTACCTGGCCTTCGAGACGATCGAGGACCTGATCAGCCAGAACGCCCTCGGCGGCATCGAACCGCGGGTGGCCATCCGGCGCTATGTCTCGGCCCTGGTCAAGGGCGTGCTGAAGATCATGTCCAAGATGGGCATCTCCACCGTCGGCGCCTACACCGCGGCCCAGGTCTTCGAGGCCGTCGGCATCGCCGACCCGTTGCTGGACGAGTACTTCACCGGCACCCACTCCAAGCTCGGCGGCGTCGGGCTGGACGAGCTGGCCGCCGAGGTCGCCGTCCGGCACCACCGCGCCTACCCGGACAACCCGACCGACCGCTCGCACCGGCGGCTGGAGGTCGGCGGCGAATACGCCTACCGCCGCGAGGGCGAGCTGCACCTGTTCACGCCCGAGACCGTGTTCCTGTTGCAGCACGCCACAAAAACCCGCCGGACCGAGGTGTACAAGCAGTACGCCGACGAGGTCGAGCGGCTGGTCCGCGAGGGCGGCGGGCTGCGCGGCCTGTTCAAGTTCTCCTCCGAGCGCACCCCGGTGCCGCTGGCCGAGGTCGAGCCGGTCGAGTCGATCCTCAAGCGCTTCAACACCGGCGCCATGTCGTACGGCTCGATCTCGTCCGAGGCTCACGAGACCCTGGCCATCGCCATGAACCGGCTCGGCGGCCGGTCCAACACCGGCGAGGGCGGCGAGGACCCCGAGCGCCTCTACGACCCCGAGCGCCGCTCGGCGATCAAGCAGGTCGCCAGTGGCCGGTTCGGCGTCACCAGCGAGTACCTGGTGCACGCCGACGACATCCAGATCAAGATGGCCCAGGGCGCGAAGCCCGGCGAGGGCGGCCAGCTGCCCGCGCACAAGGTGTACCCGTGGATCGCGCGGACCCGGCACTCCACGCCGGGCGTCGGCCTGATCTCCCCGCCGCCGCACCACGACATCTACTCCATCGAGGACCTGGCCCAGCTGATCCACGACCTGAAGAACGCCAACGAGCAGGCCCGCATCCACGTGAAGCTGGTCTCCGAGCTCGGCGTCGGCACGGTCGCGACCGGCGTGGCCAAGGCCCACGCCGACGTGGTGCTGATCTCCGGGCACGACGGCGGCACCGGCGCCTCCCCGCTGAACTCGTTGAAGCACGCCGGCACGCCGTGGGAGATCGGCCTGGCCGAGACCCAGCAGACGTTGATGCTCAACGGTTTGCGGGACCGGATCACCGTGCAGGTGGACGGGGCCATGAAGACCGGTCGGGACGTCGTGATCGCCGCGCTGCTGGGCGCGGAGGAGTACGGCTTCGCCACCGCGCCGCTGGTGGTCGCCGGCTGCGTGATGATGCGCGTCTGCCACCTGGACACCTGCCCGGTGGGCGTCGCGACGCAGAACCCCGTGCTGCGCAAGCGCTACACCGGCAAGCCGGAGTTCGTCGAGCAGTACTTCCAGTTCGTGGCCGAGGAAGTCCGGGAACTCCTTGCCGAGCTCGGGTTCCACACCCTCGACGAGGCCATCGGCCACGCCGAGCTGCTGGACACCGACGAGGCGGTCGAGCACTGGAAGGCCAAGGGCCTCGACCTGTCACCGGTGTTCGAGGTGCCGACCGCGACCCGCTACGGCTCGGCCCGGCGGCGGCTGCGCGGCCAGGACCACGGCCTGGAGCACGCCCTGGACCGGACGCTGATCCAGCTGGCCGAGGCCGCCCTGGAGGACGCCCATCCGGTGCGGCTGGAACTGCCGGTGCGCAACGTGAACCGCACCGTCGGCACCCTGCTCGGCTCCGAGGTGACGCGTCGCTACGGCGGTGACGGACTGCCCGAGGACACCATCCACGTCGCGCTGTCCGGCTCGGCCGGCCAGTCCCTGGGCGCGTTCCTGCCCAAGGGTGTGACGCTGGAACTGGTCGGCGACGCCAACGACTACGTCGGCAAGGGCCTGTCCGGCGGGCGGATCGTGGTGCGCCCGCACGAGGACGCGCCGTTCGCCGCCGAGCAGCAGGTGATCGCCGGCAACGTGATCGGCTACGGCGCGACCGGCGGCGAGATATTCCTGCGCGGCCGGGTCGGTGAGCGGTTCTGTGTGCGCAACTCCGGCATGGTCGCGGTGTCCGAGGGCGTCGGCGACCACGCCTTCGAGTACATGACCGGCGGCCGGGCCGTGGTGCTCGGGCCGACCGGGCGCAACCTGGCGGCCGGCATGTCCGGCGGCATCGCCTATGTGCTCGAACTGGACCCGATGCTGGTCAACGCCGACATGGTCGAGCTGCAGCGGCCCAACGGCGACGACCTGCGGTGGCTGCGCGAGACCGTGGAGCGCCACCACCGGCTCACCGGCTCCGCGGTGGCCGCGTCGCTGCTGGGCGACTGGCCGCGCCGCTCCGCCGGCTTCACCAAGGTGATGCCGAGCGACTACCAGCGTGTGTTGGAGGCGATGCGACTGGCCCGCGCCCAGGGCCGCGACGTCGACGAGGCGATCATGGAGGCGTCCCGTGGCTGACCCGAACGGCTTTCTCAAGTTCGCCCGGGCCGAGGCGCCCAAGCGGCCGGCCGCCGAGCGTGTGCACGACTGGCACGAGGTGTACAGCCAGCAGCCCGCCGCCGAGCGGGAGCAGCAGGTGCGCACCCAGGCGTCCCGCTGCATGGACTGCGGCATCCCGTTCTGCCACTCCGGCACCGCCGGCTGCCCGCTGGGCAACCTGATCCCGGAGTGGAACGACCTGGTGCGGCGCGGGGACTGGACGCAGGCGGGCGACCGCCTGCACGCCACCAACAACTTCCCCGAGTTCACCGGCCGGCTCTGCCCGGCCCCGTGTGAGGCCGCGTGCGTGCTGTCCGGCACGCCCGAGGCCGGCGGCGCCGTCGCCATCAAGCGGGTCGAGCAGGCCATCGCCGACGTGTCGTGGGAGAACGGCGCCGTGGCGCCGCACCAGGCCGCCGTCGCCTCCGGCAAGCGGGTCGCCGTGGTGGGCTCCGGGCCGGCCGGGCTGGCCGCCGCCCAGCAGCTGACCCGGGCCGGGCACGACGTCACCGTGTACGAGCGGGACGACCGGCTCGGCGGGCTGCTGCGCTACGGCATTCCCGAGTTCAAGATGGAGAAGAAGGTGCTGGACCGGCGGCTCGCGCAGCTGCGGGCCGAGGGCACCCGCTTCGTCACCAGCTGCGAGGTTGGCGTCGACCTGACCATCGAGCAGCTGCGGGCCGGCTACGACGCCGTGGTGCTGGCCGTCGGGGCCCTGCGGGGTCGGGACGCCACGGAGATCCCCGGGCGTTCGCTCGCCGGCGTGCACCTGGCCATGGAGCACCTCGTGCCGGCCAACCGGGCCGTCGAGGGAGACGGGCCGACCTCCGTGGACGCCGCCGGCAAGCACGTCGTGATCATCGGCGGCGGCGACACCGCGGCCGACTGCCTGGGCACCGCCCACCGCCAGGGCGCTGCTTCGGTCGTGCAGCTGGACCAGTACCCGGAGCCACCGTCCACTCAGGACTTCTCGGTGTCCCCGTGGCCGACCTGGCCGCTGCTCATCCGCAACTACCCCGCCCACGACGAGGGCGGCTCGCGGAAGTTCTCCGTTGCCGTGCAACGCTTTGTCGGCGACTCCGACGGGCACGTGCGGTCCATCGAGCTGCGCCAGGTCCGGGTCACCCGGGACGCCGACGGCCGCCGTGTCGTCGAGCCCGTGGCCGACGAGGTCGAGGTCATCCCGGCCGACATGGTCCTGCTGGCCATCGGCTTCGAGGGCGTCGAGCACATGCCCCTGCTGGACGGTCTCGGCCTGGACCTGTCCGGTCGCGGCACCCTGTCCGTCGACTCCGCCTGGCAGACGTCCGCCCCCGGCGTCTTCGCCTGCGGCGACGCCCACCGCGGCGCTTCCCTGGTGGTGTGGGCCATCGCCGAGGGCCGCTCCGTGGCCAACGCCGTCGACAAGTTCCTCACCGGCTCCTCCGAGCTGCCCTCCCCGGTGCAGCCCAACCTGCTGCCGCTGGCGGTGGTCTAGGTTCGGTCGTGCCGGGCGGGTATCTCCGCCCGGCACGACTTTTACCAGGGGAGTTTCGGGCGAGCACGAGTCGTCCTCGCCGATGTTTCACGTGGTCATCCCGGTCATCGGCGTCGCGCGGGTCCTGCGCTGGTCACTGGAATCGGCCCGGGAGTTCTTCGCCAAGCGTCCGTGACCATATCGGGAGCGCATTCTCCATCCCGCTCGCGCGGCGATCGGGTGAATTCACCACGAATTTTCCGCCGCTATGCCCTTCTTTTCCGGTACGCCGGCCGACGCACCGGAAAAGACGGAATGGGCTAGCGTCCTCTGGCCCGTGAGGCCGCGTGCGTCGCGGCCCCGCCGCCGACCAGGAGAAGCACCGTGACCAGCGCCCAACGGCGCTGCTTGGTGCGTTCCTGGTGATTCTCGGCGGCCACCGGCTTGACCTGCTGAGCCGTCCACGGCTTGGCCGTCGTCGGGGTGACTACCGGCCGTTGCGAGGGCGGCGGCGGAGGCACCACAACGGGGGCCGGCGAGGGTGACGGCGGTGGCGGCGCCGGACTCGACGGCGCCGGGGGCGGAACCGGTGTCGTGGTGGTGGTCGTCGCCGGAGGCGGAGGTGGCGGTGGGGGAGGCGGCGTCGGCATGCCGAGACAGCCGGCGGCGTCCGACGAACCGACCGGCGCCGCGGACGCCAGCTCCCGGGCGGCACCGCCGCGGGGGATGGCGAACAACCGGCTCCGATGGCCGTCGTCGTTGTCGAGGACGTACAGCGTGCGCGACGAGTCGATCACCGCGGCGCCGTAGCTGGTGCCGTGCGGCAGACCGGCCGGGGTGGCCACGGTGCGCACGGCTCCGCTGCCCGGGTCGACGCTGACCACGACCGGCGGCCCGTGCATGGAACTCACGCCGTAGAGCAGCCCGTCGGCCGGGTCGACGGCGAAGTCGTCCAGGCCGTCGGCCTCGGGCCGCATCCGCACCACCCGCGTCACGCTGAGGTACGTCTTGCTCGACGGGGTGACGTCGATGGCGAACAGCCGGTCGTCCAGCCGGACCACCAGCGCGCCGCCCACCACCGCGCCGGCGGTGGCCAGCGCGAGGTCGTCCCGGGGCACGCCGTGCGGGTAGCCGAGATCGGTCACTCCGCCCGATCGGGTGATCCGCACGACGTGACCGTGATGGCCGATGCCGTACACCAGATCCTGTGACGCGTCGTAACCCAACGCGTTCAACTCGCTCGGCGAGCTCGACAGCGCCGTCTCGGCCCCACTCGGAAGATCGACCCTCGAAAGGGTGGTTCCACCGCCATGCTCACCCGTACGGACCAGGATTGCCTCACACACCGTGGGTGTTACCGCGTCCGATCGGGGAGAAAAGAGCGCCGTTATCGCTAGAACGGGTAAAAGAGCCCCCGTCATGCGCAGAATCCTGATCACGCGGCACCGATTTCCTGTTTCAGCGAGTTGGCGGATACGGTCCCCACGGTAACGGTGCTTGAATCTCTTGTCAGCACATAGGAGAGTGAATGGACATCTACCTGCAGGGGCTGGTGTGGGTGCTCGGCGTGGCGATTGTCGCCGGCGCGCTCACCGTGCTGATACACCGACTCACCTCCGGCGACGGGAGATCCTCGAACAACGAGTCGGCCGGCAACGTCTTCGTCATCGTCGGCGGCCTGCAGGCCGTGCTGGTGGCGTTCGTGCTGATCTCGCTGTTCGACGCGGTCAACTCGGCCCAGGACAACGCCCAGCAGGAAGCCAACAGCCTGGTCGCGGTCACCTGGGCCGCCGACTCGTTCCCCGAGGCCACCCGGGTGCAGGTGCACGACCTGGCCCGCAAGTACGCCACCGCGGTGCGCGACCAGGAGTGGCCGCAGATGCAGGCCGGCGACCCGGTCACCGGCCCGGGCGCGCAGTACCTGTCGCAGATCCACGAGGCCATCGACCAGGCCGCCGACAACGGCGACGACTGGCTCAAGGACCGCAAGACCGAGGCGTCCAACCAGCTCTGGCAGGTCTACCAGTTCCGGCAGGACCGGCTGGACGCCGCCGACGGCAGCGGGGTCAACGCGGTGACCTGGTTCGCCATGATCGCCGGCAGCGTCCTGTCCATGATCTTCACCTACCTGTTCGGCGGCCCCAAGCTGATCGCCCACGTGATCATCGTCGGCGTGCTGGCCGCGACCATGACACTGCTGCTGTTCGCCATCTACCAGCTGCAGGACCCGTTCAACGGCGGGGCCAACATCGGTCCCGACGCCTTCGACTCCGCGCTGGCCAGGCTCACCTGAGCAGGCCCAGCAACTCCGCCGCCAGTTCGAGCGCGTGATCGGTCTCCGGGGCGACGTAGCACAGCTCCACGAACGCCTCCGTGAGACCGGATCTCCTCGTGCACCGCCAGCGTCTGCTCGGCGATCTCCTTGGCCGACACACCCTGCTGGGGGTTGACCCGCAGCACCACCTCGATCGCCGACGGGTCGCGGCCCGCCTCCTGCGCGGCCTGGCGGATCGCCGCCAGCGGCGGCTTCAGGTACTCCGCCTTCAGCATGCCCGGCAGCGCGCCCGCCGCCAGCCAGCCGTCCGCGCGGCGGCCGATCCGGCTCAGCGCCGCCGGCGCGAAGCCGCCCAGCTGCACCGGCGGGCGCTTGGCCGGCCGGTGGCCGATCTCGCTCGGCGGCACCTTCCACTGTGGACCGTTGTGCTCGACCACGTCGTCGGTCCAGACCTTGTCCAGCACGTCCAGAATCTCGTCCAGCCGCCGGCCGCGCTCGGCGAACGGCACGCCCACCGCGTCGAACTCGTCCGGTGACCAGCCGACGCCGAAGCCCGCCACCAGCCGGCCGTCGGAGGCCCGGTCGATCGAGGTCAGGGTGCGGGCCAGCGGCAGCGGCGTGTAGAACGGCGCGTTCAGCACGTTCGTGCCCAGCCGGACCCGGCTCGTCACGGTGGCGGCCAGCGTCAGCGCCGTGAACGGGTCGAACACCGACCCGAACTCCGGCGGGAACGGGCCCGGGCCGCTCATGCCGTAGCCGATCTTCGGCCCCAGCGGCCGCAGCAGCCGGTCGCCCACCCACAGCGCGTCCGCGCCCAGCCGTTCCGCCTCCGCCGCGAACCTCGTGATGTCCGCCGGCCGGTTCGCCACCGGGCCGTACTGGGGCAGGGTGAAGCCGATCCGCATGGTTACTCCTCTCCTGTGGCGATCAGTCTGCGCCACGAGTTCCGCTGTCCCGTGGCGACGGGTGTGTGCTTACCCTTTCGGCCATGGCCGAACCCCTCCCTCGACTGCGACGGCTGTGCCTGGCCCTGCCCGAGACCACCGAGCGGCTCAGCCACGGCGAGCCCGCGTGGTTCGTGCGGGACAAGAAGAACTTCGTCTCCTACCGCGACCACCACCACGACGACCGTGTCGGCTTCTGGTGCGCCGCCGCCCCCGGCGCCCAGGCCGAGCTGGTCGCCGCCGACCCCGTGCGCTTCTTCCGTCCGCCATACGTCGGACACCGGGGCTGGCTCGGGATATACCTGGACGTGCCCCAGGACTGGGCCGAGATCGCCGAGATCGTCACCGACGCCTACCGCGCGATCGCCCCCAAGACCCTGGTCAACCTTCTGGACACTCCGCCGGTCAATCACTTGGACAAAACAGGGGGGTGAAATCTAGTATCGTGGTGTGACGCAGGAGCACGACTACCTCACCAGCCACCCGTGGCTGACCTTCGACTACCGCCTCGACTTTGAACTGAAAGCTCAGCTCTGGGCCCGTCTGGGGGAAGCGTTCTCGAAGTGTCAGCATCTGACCGGCACCCCGCTGACGCCCGGGGTCGCGCAGGAGCTCGGTGCGGTCTACCTGGCCAAGGGGGCGCTGGCCACCACGGCGATCGAGGGCAACACCCTGTCCGAGACAGACGTGACCGACATTCTCTACGGCGGCCGCATGCTGCCACCCTCGCAGCGGTATCTCCAGCAGGAGGTGGAAAACGTCGTCGCGGCACTGCGGGCCATCGACCGCAACAGCCGACACGGCGGCACCGCCATCACGGTCGACTGGATCAGGGAACAGAACCGTCAGGTGCTGGCTGAGCTCGAAACCGACGATCACGTCGTGCCGGGTGATTTCACAGTGTCCAATGTGGTCGTCGGCAACTACCGTGGCGCGCCGCCGCGGGACGTGCCGTACCTGATGGACCGACTGGTGGCCTGGATCGCGCAGCTCACCGAAGGCCACAACGATCAACCGCCCAACGTGCGCTTCTTCGGTGCCTTCCTGGCCGCGACGCTGAGCCACCTGTACCTGGCCTGGATCCATCCCTTCGGCGACGGGAACGGCAGGACCGCGCGGTTGCTGGAATGCGCGATCCTGACCAACAGCGGCCTGGTGCCGTGGCTGTCCGCGAATCTGTTGTCCGACCACTACAACCGCACCCGGTCCGAGTACTACCGGAGACTTTCCAACGCCTCTCGCCACGGCGACGTCACCGGCTTCATCTGCTACGCCGCGCAGGGTTTCGTGGATCTGCTCCGCGAGCAGATCGAACTCGTGCAGCGCCAACAACTTCGCGTCTCGTGGGTCAACTTCGTGTACCAGCGGTTCCAGTCGTTGCCCAACACCGAGGCGACTGCCCGCCAGCGGACGCTGCTGCTGTCGCTGCCTGACGGGCCGACTCCGCTCAGCGCCGTTCGCAGACTCACGCCGGAGTTGGCCGAGCAGTTCGCCGGACGTAGTGACAAGACAGTGACTCGCGACGTGAACAGGCTCCAGTCGCTTGGGCTCGCTGTCGTGGATCGACACACCATCGAACCGGCGGTCTATTTGATGGCCGCGTTCATCCCCGGCAGGGCGAACTCGTCGCCCCGTGACCAGAGCTAGGACCATGGCAGTCGAGGTGACGGTGTCGCCCGCGGATTGCTGTGGTCCATGACGCCAGTGGAGCCGACGCGACCGGTGTTCCTCGTTCGGCGCACTGGCTCCCGGCCCCGGGATCACCATGGACTTCGGCGGCACCTCCGCCGCCAACGCCGCCGCTGCCCGGCAGTCGTGGTCGGAGATCCTCGCGTTTCTCGCCGACGCCGTCTGACGTCCGGTCTGTCAGGGGTGGGTCGTATGGTCTTGCCCGTGACGTTCACGGGCTTCGGCGAGCACGCCATCGACTTCTACGACGGCCTGGAGGCCGACAACTCCAAGGTCTACTGGGACGCCAACAAGCACCTCTACCAGGGTGATGTGCGGGCGCCCATGGAGGCCCTGCTCGCCGAGCTGGAGCCCGAGTTCGGTGGACTGGGCGAGCCCAAGGTATTCCGGCCGTACCGGGATGTCCGCTTCTCCAAGGAGAAGACCCCGTACAAGACCCACTGCGGCGGTGTCATCGAGCAGGGCCGGGGCGGCGGGGCGTACTACGTGCAGGTCGGTCCCGAGGGCCTCATGGTCGGCGGCGGCTGCTTCCACCTCGAGGCCGACCAGCTCGCCCGCTTCCGCGTCGCCATCGACGACTCCCGCCGCGGCGAGGCCCTGCAGAAGATCATCGCCAAGCTGTCCAAGGCCGGCTTCGTGATCAAGGGCGAGCAGCTCAAGACCAAGCCCCGCGGCTACGAGCTCGACCACCCCCGCATCGACCTCCTGCGGCACAAGTCCCTCTATGCCTCGATGCTCTGGGAGCCCGACGACGTCCTGCACGAACGCGGCTCCTTCGACCGCGTCCGCAAGGCCTGGCGCCAGCTCCGCCCGTTCAACGAATGGGCCGCCGACCACGTCGGCGTCAGTGAGAACTCGCGCGCCCGCCGGTGATTTCCCCGGAGTGAAAAGGCCGCCCGACCGGGTGTCGGGCTTGGCCGGCGGTCCAGGGCTGAATCACACTGGAGCGCGGAGTCCGCTCCGGAGGGGTGTTCGCCGATGGACGCGGGCCGGAGCGGCCGCACAGGGAAGCAGGATCGTGGTGGACGACGAGAGCGGCCCGGACCCCGACCAGGCCCCGTCGCAGGCGCAGCACGTCATCACCGGCAAAGTGCGCAATTCCGTGCTGGCGCGGACTGTGCACGGTTCCGTGTACATCGGTGACCGCCTCCGCGCGATCGTCCTGGCCCTGGTCATCACACTGTTGACCACCTGCACCGGTCTCACCGTCTACATCTTCCGGATTCCCATCTGGGAAGGGCTCTTTCCGCACCCGCAGGTGGCCGATAACCCCCTTCCCGGGGCACCGGCGGTGTATTTCGGCAATGCGCTCCACGTGTTCGCGCGCAGTGCCGACGGCACGTTGCTGCACTACGTTTCGGCAGCTGACGGCCGGCGCGTCGAGTCGTGGGACGACATTCGGATCGCCGGCGACCCGGTCGCGCTGATCGACGACACCGAGATCGATGTGTTCGCCCGTGCGTCCGACGGGACCCTGCGGGACATCGTGGTCACCGACGGCCATCACGAGCAGGAATCCTGGGGCGGGCAGATAGCCGGCGATCCGACCGTCATCGAATGGAACCATCAGGTGCAGGTTTTCGTTCGAGGCGCCGACAGCAGAATGCAGCACTTCTGGCGTGACCAGACCGGCGATCACCACCAGGACACCTGGGGCGGCCTGCTCGTCGGACGGCCGGCGGCGGTGACTTTCGAAGGCCAGCGCTACGTCTTCGCCCGCGACTCCTACGGCCTGCTGTACCGGTGGACCAGGGCCGGTGACACCGATCCGGTCACCAAGACGTCGTGGGGCGGCCCGATCACCAGCGATCCGGCCACGATGGTCACCCTCCACCAGTTGCACGCCTTCGCCACCGGCGAGAACGGCACCCTCCAGCACTTCTACCAGAACGACACGGATGGGGCGCCCGTCAATGACGTGTGGCCCGCTCCGAGCGTCGTCGGCACCCCCAGCGTGGTGGCGGTGGGAATCGAGCAGATCGCCTTCGCGCAATGCGCCGACGGAAGCGGCCTGGAGCAGGTTTCCTGGACCTACGGCGCCAATCCCGCCTAATCAACGGCAGCCCTGGCACGGCACGATCACCGACACCCCCGCGGCGGTGGTGGGACCCGACAACCGCATCGATGTCGTCGCCCGTGGCTCCGACTACGGCCTGGCTCACTGGTGGTCGACGCAGGCCGATCCCGACAGCCACCAGGATTCCTGGGGCGGCAAGCTGGCCCACTAGCTTGATGCCGCCCAGCGCGGTGGTGTCTGCTGATCCGGTGGAGGACTGGAGATTCTGCCCCCGCTGCGGGAAGTCCCTGGTGTTGAGCGGCGAAGGCCCCGAGCGGCACGCCTCGTGCGGGGACTGCGGCTTCAGCAAGTACGACAATCCCTTGCCCACCACCATCGGCCTGATCTGCCGTGGCCGGTCGATGCTTCTGCTCCGCCGCGCCCAGCCACCGGCGGTCGGGGCGTGGGACACCGTCGGCGGTTTCCTCACCGCCGGCGAGACCGCGGAGCAGAACCTCGTCCGTGAGGCCCGGGAGGAGATCGGCTGCCCGGTCCTTGACCTCCGACCGGTGGGCACGTACGCCTCGGTCTACGGCGACACCGGCATGACGACCGTCGGCATCGCCTTCACCTGCCGCATCCCCGACGAGGCCGTGATCACGTTGTCGGAGGAGAACACCGAGCACCGGTGGTTCGGCTGGGACGAGATCCCGGACCTGCCCTTCGCCGACGTGGCGGCCGCGGTCCGGGATCTAGTCAGCCCTTGAAGAACTCGGTCAGGGCGGTGGCGATGGTGGCGGGTGGGAGGTCGTGGAAGCTGCCGTCGCGGGAGAGGTGGCGGCCGGCGGGGAGGGCGGCTGCGGTGGCAGCGGCGGCCTCCTGGAGCCAGGGGAAGGAGCCGGTGCTGCTGAGGACGAGGGCGGGGACGGAGATCCGGGAGAGGTGGTCGGGCAGGCGGTAGCCGGCCATGACGGCGTTGTCGTGCACGAGGGTGGGGGCGAGGGCGACCAGTTGGGGCCAGAAGGGGTCGGCCTTCATCTGGTCGACGACCTCGCGGGGCTGGCCGACGCCGTTGACCATGAAGTGGGCGACGGCGTCGTCGAAGCGGCCGGCCTCGGTGAGGCGGGCGAGGGTGGCGCCGTAGGCGGCGGTGATGGGCGGGTGGTCGGGTAGGCGGTACGGGGGCTCCATGCCGGAGACGCGCTGGATGGGCAGGCCGGAACCGGCGGCGAGGAAGGCGAGGGCGGCGCCGGAGGACATGCCGTGGACGAAAGCGCCGCCGACGGCGTCGAGGACGGCGGCGAGGTCCTCGAGTTCGCGGTCGACGGCGTAGGGCGCGGTGATGGTGCTGTCGCCCCGGCCCCGGCGGTCGTAGGCGACGACGGAGAACTCGGGGGCCAGCGCCTCGGCCAGGGGAGCAAAGGAGTGGCGGGTCATGAAGGCGCCGCCGACCAGCACAAGGGCGGGTCCCTGCCCGGCCAGCGAGTACGCGATCGAGGTGCCGTCCTTGGACGTGACTGTCTGCATGCCCATACGTCGAACCTCCGGCCCGGAATGCGACAACCCGGATCCACGCTAGACTCGAACACCCGTTCTAAGCCAGCGTGTCGCGTGACCGGGTCGGCGGGTCGTCTGTGGCAGACTCCGCCCCTAGTCCGCGCCCGCCCCGACGAGAGGAAATACCGGCCATGGGCCAGAAGGTTGTGCTGTTCTCGGACCTGAGCGGCAAGATCGTCGAGGACGGCGAGCTGGTGAAGGTCGTCGTCACCCAGCACCCGGCGCTGCTGGACGGCCCGGTGGAGATCGAGGCCGCCCCGGCCGAGCTGGCGGCCATCGAGGACAAGGGCATCGACGTGGTCAGCTTCGAGGTGCACGCCCCGGGCGAGGCGTCGCGCACGATGGTGATGCCGCTGGCCGAGTTCGACCGGCTGGCCACCGACGACCCGATGGACGTGGTGCTCAAGGCGGCCAAGAAGTCCTACGCCAAGCCGGCCCGGGCCAAGGCCACCGGCGAGCCGAAGATCAACTACGGCAGCCTGGAGCACGCCGGCAAGCCGCACCGCGGCAAGGTCAACGACGCCGAGAAGCAGATCATCCGGGACCACTTCGACCAGGTGAACGAGCGGCTGGCCGCGGAGGACCTGCGGGTGATCGACCTGGGCGACGCCGAGATCGTCGCCCGGTACGGCCTGGAGGAGCTGGCCGCGGAGCGCTCGGGCGCCGTCAAGCCGGTCGAGGTTGCCGCCGCCGTCGACGAAACGGTGAACGAGGAGTGATGAGGGCGTGACCGTGCGCTGAAAAAATCCGGGTTGCCGGGTCATTTCTAGGTGGTTGCCCAACATTACCGCCGGGTAGTTCGGGATCGGTCCAGTACGACGGTCTAAGCTGCTGGAACGTGAGCCGACGAGCGAAGATCGTCTGTACCCTCGGGCCAGCGACGTCCACCCCGGAGAAGATGCGCGACCTGGTCGCGGCGGGCATGGACGTGGCCCGGATGAACTTCAGCCACGGCAGCCACGCCGACCACAAGCAGGTGTACGACCTGGTGCGGACCACCGCCGCCGAGTCGGGCCGCGCGGTCGGCATCCTGGCTGACCTGCAGGGCCCCAAGATCCGCCTCGGCACGTTCGCGGGCGGCCCTGTGGAGTGGCGGACGGGCGACGTCGTGCGGGTCACCGTCGACGACGTCGCCGGCACCCATGACCGGGTGTCCACCACCTACAAGAACCTGGCCAAGGACGCCCGCGTCGGGGACCGGCTGCTGGTCGACGACGGCAAGGTGGGCCTGGTGGTCACCGCCGTCGAGGGCCAGGACGTGGTCTGCGAGGTCACCGAGGGCGGCCCGGTCAGCAACAACAAGGGCCTGTCGCTGCCCGGCATGGACGTCTCCGTGCCGGCGCTGTCCGAGAAGGACATCGAGGACCTGGAGTTCGCCCTCAGCCTGGGCGTCGACTTCATCGCCCTGTCCTTCGTCCGCTCCCCGGCCGACATCGACCTGGTGCACCAGGTGATGGACCGGGTGGGCAAGGGCCGGCTGCCGGTGGTCGCCAAGATCGAGAAGCCGGAGGCCGTCGACAACCTCGAGGCCATCGTGCTGGCCTTCGACGGCGTCATGGTGGCCCGTGGCGACCTGGGCGTGGAGCTGCCGCTGGAGCAGGTGCCGCTGGTGCAGAAGCGGGCCATCCAGATCTCCCGGGAGAACGCCAAGCCGGTCATCGTGGCCACCCAGATGCTGGACTCGATGATCACCAACTCCCGGCCGACCCGGGCCGAGGCCTCGGACGTGGCCAACGCGGTGCTGGACGGCGCGGACGCGCTGATGCTGTCCGGCGAGACCAGCGTGGGCCGCTACGCCATCGAGTCCGTGGAGACGATGGCCAAGATCATCGTGGCGGTGGAGAGCGAGTCCACCGTCGTGCCGCCGCTGACCCACGTGCCGCGCACCAAGCGGGGCGTCATCTCCTACGCGGCCCGCGACATCGGCGAGCGCCTGAACGCCAAGGCCCTGGTCGCGTTCACCCAGTCCGGCGACACGGTGCGCCGCCTGGCCCGGCTGCACACCCACCTCCCGCTGCTGGCCTTCACGCCGGAGCCGGACGTGCTCAGTCAGCTTGCTCTCACCTGGGGCACGGAGACCTTCCTGGTGCCTAAGGTGGACTCCACCGACCAGATGGTCCGACAGGTCGACATCTCGATGCTGTCCATCGGCCGCTACCAGCCCGGTGACCTGGTGGTCATCGTGGCCGGCTCGCCGCCCGGCACCGTAGGGTCGACCAACCTCATCCGGGTGCACCGGCTGGGGGAGGACGATCACGCCTAGGAGTGACCATTGACTGAAGCGGCTCGCGCCGCGGCGGCCGACCCCGGAGCGACCCAAGCTCCGGGGTCGGTGCCGTTGACGCTCGACGGGGTGCCGCACGGGCAGCCGGTGCTCGACCGCCTGGTCGCGCTGCTGGACCTGGAGCGCATCGAGGAGAACATCTTCCGCGGCGTCAGCCCGGCCGACTCCCCGGTCCGGGTGTTCGGCGGCCAGGTCGCCGGCCAGGCGCTGGTGGCGGCCGGCCGCACCGTGCCGTCGGAGCGCAAGGTGCACTCCCTGCACGCCTACTTCATCCGGCCCGGCGACCCGCGCGTGCCGATCGTGTACGAGGTGGACCGCATTCGCGACGGCCGCTCGTTCACCACCCGCCGCGTGATCGCGGTGCAGCACGGCAAGGCGATCTTCTCGCTGTCGGCCTCGTTCCAGAAGATCGAGCCGGGCATGGACCACGCCGAGCCGATGCCCCAGGTGCCGGACCCGGAGTCGCTGCCCACGTTCGGCGAGCGGATCGCCCAGCTGGGCGCGGACGCGGTGAAGCTGGGCCGGGAGCGGCAGCGCCCGATCGACCTGCGCTACGTCTCCGACCCGCCGTGGATCACCCGGGAGAACGGCCCGCACGAGGCCCGCAACCAGGTCTGGATGCGGGCGGACGGCAAGCTGCCCGACGACGACCTGCTGCACGTCTGCGTGCTGGCCTACGCCTCGGACATGACGCTGCTGGACTCGATCCTGGCCCGGCACGGCGTGTACTGGGGCACCGACCAGGTGCAGGGGGCCAGCCTGGACCACGCGATGTGGTTCCACCGCCCGTTTCGGGCCGACGAGTGGTTCCTCTACGACTGCACCTCGCCCAGCGCCTCCAACGCCCGGGGCCTGGCCACCGGCCACTTCTTCACCCGCGACGGCAAACTCGTCGCCACCGTCGTCCAGGAAGGCCTCCTCCGAGTCCTCCCCTGAACCCCGCGAGTCCCGCTCTCAGGCAACTGAATGTCGAGTTCGAAACTCGACATATGGTTGCCCGAGAGCGGGACTCGCGAGTTTTGGCGGGTGTCAGTTGATGCCGGCGATGAGGAAGTAGGCCAGGGAGCCCAGGCCCGCGACCATGCAGTAGATGGCGAACGGGTTGAGGGTCTTGGTCTCGAAGTAGGAGGCCAGGAAGCGGGCCGAGACGTAGGCCGCGACGCCGGCGACCAGGCTGCCGACCAGGGCCGGGCCGAGCGAGCCGACGACCTCGGGGTGGAACAGCTCCGGCATCTTGAGCACGCCGGCGCCGAGGATGACCGGGGTGGCCAGCAGGAAGGCGAACCGGGCGGCGTCGTCGTGCCGCAGGCCGCGGGTCAGGCCGGCGACGATGGTGATGCCGGAGCGGCTGATGCCGGGCAGCAGGGCCAGCGCCTGCGCCCCGCCGATCATCGCCGTCTCCTTCCACGTCAGCTTGGACAGCCGCCGCTCGGACGCCTCGTCGGCGGACAGCGGCTCGGCGGTGATGGCGTGCAGCGGGGCGGTGTCGCCGGGCGCGAACGCGGCGCTGGGGATGACCATCGTCTGGTCCGGGGACGCGTACTCCTCCGTGGACTTCCGCCGGCGCTGCAGGCGTTCCACGGCGAACAGCACCAGGCCGTTCAACGCCAGGAACAGCGCGGTCGGCACCGGTTTGCCCAGCACGTTGCGGACCAGGCTGTCCAGCGCGATGCCGGCGATGCCGACCGGGATGGTGCCGACCACCAGCAGCCAGCCCAGCCGCTGCTCGGCGTTCTCGATCTTCCGGCTGACGATGGACGTCCACAGGCCGCGCACGATGCGCACCCAGTCCCGCCAGTAGAAGACGACCAGGGCCAGCGCGGTGGCCACGTGCATGGCCACCAGCACGGCCAGGTACGGCGTCTCCTTGCCGCTCAGGCTCAGGTCCTTGGCCCACTGGCCGCCGGCCAGCGCCGGTAGCAGCACGCTGTGTCCCAGGCTGGAGACCGGGAACAGCTCGCTCACCCCCTGGAGCAGCCCGACGGCGATGGCCTCGACGTAGCTCAGGTCCGACATCAAATGCCTTCCGGGGGTGACTGCGGGGTTCAGCGGCACGGTAAGGGGTGCCGTGCGGAGTTCGGTGAACCCTAGTTGAACACCCGGTGTTTCGGGCCTACGGGGTTGAGCATTACTTCTTGACCCCGACGCCCCCGTAGCCCGGCGGCAGCTTGGCCGGCACCTCCTGGTCGGCGTCGGGCCGCCACTGGTGCACCAGCACCACGCCCGGCTCCAGCAGGTCGAAGCCCTCGAACAGGGTCAGGATCTGCGGGCGGGTGCGCAGCACGACCGGGTTCGTGGTGTTCTGGTACACGGCCTTGAAGTCGGCCAGCATGCTGTTGCGGTTGTCCGGCTCCTCGGCGCCGATGTGGGACAGCGCCAGGTGGCTGCCGGCCGGCACGGCCTCCCGGTAGCCGGCGACGATCTCGGCCGGCCGGCTGCTGTCCGGCACGAAGTGCAGCACCGAGGCCATGATCAGGCCGACCGGCTCGGAGAAGTCGATCAGGTCCTTCACCTCGCGGCAGCCCAGCACGGCGTCCACGTCCCGCATGTCGGCCTGCACCACGGCGGCCAGCGGGTTGCTGCGCAGGATGGCGCTGCTGTGCGCGACCGCGACCGGGTCGATGTCCACGTACACCACGCGGGTGGTGGGGTCCCGGCGCTGCGCGACGTCGTGCACGTTGCCCACGGTGGGGATGCCCGAGCCGAGGTCGAGCAGCTGCCGGATGCCGGAGTCGACGAGCAGCCGCACCGCCCGCCGCAGGAAGTCGCGGTTCCCCCTGGCGCCTTGGATCGTGTACGGCATCGCGGCGATGGCCCGCTCGGCGGCGTCCCGGTCGACCTCGAAGTTGTGGGTGCCGCCCAGGTAGTAGTCGTACATCCGGGCGGGACTCGGCTTGGTGACGTCCATGGTCGCCGGCACCCAGTCAGGCAGCTCCATGTCGGCGAACCCTAGTGTCAGGCGGCGTGACCCGTCGAGGTCCAGGCGACCACGAGCTCGTCCTTGCTCCCGAAGCGAACCAGGTGCCGCTCGACCACGTCGGCCAGCTGGGCCAGCGACTCGGCGTCGCCGGCGGTGACGGTGATGCGCAGGCCGTCGGCCTGGGCGTGCAGCAGGGCGGTGCCGAGGTCGAAGTGCAGCTCGCCCTCGTGCTCGGTCCACACGGTCTGGATCTTGTGGCCGAAGTGCTTGCAGAGCTGCACCAGGTAGCGGGAGGGCCGATCGGTCGCGACCAGCGCCTGCGTCGTGAATGATGAGCCTGTCATATAATGAGGCTAGGTCAGTATTAAGGGTGCGGCAACGGGAGGTTCACGTGACCGATGCCACCACCGCGCGCCTGGCGGATGCCCTGATGCATGTGGCAAAGCGCATCCGCGGCTGCTGGATGCACCAGCTCGCGCCGCTCGGCCTCACCCCGGGCCAGGGCCGGGCCCTGGGCGTGATCGCCCGGGCCGGCGACGGGATCCGGATGGCCGACCTGGCCGGCAGGCTCGACATCGTGCCCCGCTCGGCCACCTCGGTGGTGGACGGGTTGGAGGAGCAGGGCCTGGTGCTGCGCCGGCCCGACCCCGGCGACCGCCGCTCCATGCTGGTCACTCTCACCGAGGCCGGCCGGCAGCTGGTCAGCCGTATCGACGAGGCCAAGCGGGGCGCCGCCGAGGAGATGTTCGGCACGCTGGACCCGGCCGAACGCGAGCAGTTGCTGGCTGTGCTGCTGCGCCTGGACACGTCCGGGAAGCCCACGAGATCGATTTAGCCGCCCCGGGTGGAACTTGCGCGCCGGGGCGGGCAGGCTGGGCCCATGGCAACTGAAGAGAAGGCTCGGATCGGCGTCACGGGCCTGGCCGTGATGGGCAGCAACCTGGCTCGCAACCTCGCTCGTCACGGTTTCCGGGTCGCCGTGCACAACCGGTCGTCCGCGCGCACCAAGGCCTTGGTCGAGCAGCACGGCTCCGAGGGCGAGTTCGTGCCGGCCGAGACGACCGCCGAGTTCGTGGCGTCGCTGCAGAAGCCGCGCCAGGTGATCATCATGGTCAAGGCCGGCGGCCCCACCGACGCGGTGATCGACGAGCTGGCCGACCTGATGGAGCCCGGCGACATGATCGTCGACGGCGGCAACGCGCACTTCGCCGACACCCGCCGCCGGGAGAAGGCGCTGCGCGAGCGCGGGCTGCACTTCGTCGGCACCGGCATCTCCGGCGGCGAGGAGGGCGCGCTCAACGGGCCGAGCATCATGCCCGGTGGCTCGGCCGAGTCCTACCAGCACCTCGGCCCCGTGCTGGAGGCGATCGCGGCGCAGGTCGACGGCGTGCCGTGCTGCACGCACGTCGGCGAGGACGGCGCCGGCCACTTCGTGAAGATGGTGCACAACGGCATCGAGTACGCCGACATGCAGCTCATCGCCGAGGCGTTCGACCTGCTGACCAACGTGGCCGGCATGACCCCCGCCGAGATCGCCGAGGTGTTCCGCGGCTGGAACACCGGCGACCTGGAGTCCTACCTGGTGGAGATCACCGCCGAGGTGCTCGGGCACGTCGACGCGGCCACCGGCAAGCCGTTCGTGGAGATCATCGCCGACCAGGCCGAGCAGAAGGGCACCGGCCGCTGGACCGTGCAGGAGGCCCTGGAGCTGGGCGTGCCGGTCACCGGCATCGCCGAGGCGGTGTTCGCCCGGTCCCTGTCCGGCCACGTCGGCCAGCGAGCCGCCGCGCAGAAGGTGCTGCCCGGCCCGACGGCCAAGCCGGCGATCGCCGACCGCGACGCGTTCGTCGAGGACGTCCGGCAGGCGCTGTACGCCTCCAAGGTCGTGGCCTACGCCCAGGGCTTCGACGAGATCCGCACCGCCGCCGACACCTACGGCTGGCAGATCGACCT
Source organism: Kutzneria sp. CA-103260 (assembly GCF_018263855.1). Lineage (GTDB taxonomy): Bacteria > Actinomycetota > Actinomycetes > Mycobacteriales > Pseudonocardiaceae > Kutzneria. The sequence goes on from NZ_CP073318.1 coordinate 10,665,386, forward strand.
CGGCTCGATGGCCACCATCTGGCGCGGCGGCTGCATCATCCGGGCCCGGTTCCTCAACCGGATCAAGGAGGCCTACGACAAGGACGGCAACCTGCCGTCGCTGCTGGTCGACGAGTACTTCGCGGACGCGGTGATCAAGGCGCAGGAGTCGTGGCGGCGGGTCGTCGTGGCGGCCACCGGCGCCGGCGTGCCGGCCCCGGGCTTCTCCTCGGCCCTGTCCTACTACGACGCGCTGCGGGCCGAGCGGCTGCCGGCGGCCCTGATCCAGGGCCTGCGGGACTTCTTCGGCGCGCACACCTACCGCCGGGTCGACCGGGGCGAGGCCAGCTTCCACACCCTGTGGAGCGGCGACCGCACCGAGCAGGACGCCTGACCTTCCCGGCATCGAACGTCATGAAGGGCCCCTTCCTCACGTTGAACGTCAGGATGGGGCCCTTCATGACGAAGAATGCCCTTTCGGACATTGGTTCGGGGGGCGGTCAGCGCAACGCCGATGGGGCCGCCCGGACAGAAAAGCCGGTCATTTCCGCCCCGGTTTGCAACTTCGACCGGTGGTGTGCCGTCATGGACATCGTGAGAACCTCTTCGCGCAATATCGCGATCGGCTGTGTCGCGGCCGTGCTGCTCGCGCTGCCGGCGGCGGCCAGCGCGGGCTCGGCCAACGCCTCGGCCCTCGGCACGGATCTCGACTCCCTGCTGGCCAACCCCGAACTCGCGGGCGGCCAGGCCGGCCTGGTGGTCCGCAACGCCGACACCGGCGCCACCCTGTACTCCCGCCTCGGCGACAACCTGATGGTGCCGGCGTCCAACATGAAGCTGGTGACCTCGGCGACGGCGCTGGACCTGCTCGGCGCCGACTACACGTTCGACACCCTGGTCCGGTCCACCGGCACGCTGTCGAACGGCACGCTCAACGGCGACCTGTACCTCAAGGGCTACGGCGATCCGAGCACCACTCTCGCCGACTACCAGGCGATGGCGGCCCAGGTGAAGCAGGCCGGCATCACCAGCGTCACCGGCCACCTGATCGCCGACGACTCGTACTACGACAGCGTGCGGCTCGGCCCCGGTTGGGCCTGGGACGACGAGCCGTACTGGTACAGCGCCCAGGTGTCGGCGCTGACCGTGTCCCCGGACGCCAACTCCACCTCGGGCTCGGTGAACGTGACGGTCGCGCCCGGCGCGCAGGGCCAGCCGGCGGTGGTGACCATGACGCCGCCCAACACCTACCTGACCGTCAACAACACCGCGACCACCGGAACTTCGACGGGCCTGTCGGTGAACCGCGTGCACGGCACCAACACGATCACCGTCAGCGGCTCGATCGCTGCCGGCGCGGCCCCGTCCACCGAGCAGATGTCGGTGGACAACCCGACCGGGTTCGTGGCGTCGCTGTTCGGCAAGGCCCTGTCCGACGCGGGCGTGTCGGTCGCCGGCACCACCGCGTTCCAGAAGATGCCCTCGGGCACCACAGCGGTGGCCAGCCACACCTCGGCCCCCATCAGCCAGCTGCTGACGCCGTTGTTCAAACAGAGCGACAACCTGGTCGCCGAGACGCTGACCAAGGCCGCCGGCGTGCAGCGGTTCGCCTCCGGCAGCTTCGTCGCCGGCGTCAACGCGCTGACCTCGAAGCTGGCCGCGCTGGGCATCGACTACAACAAGTACAACCAGTTCGACGGCTCCGGACTGTCCAGGATGGACATCGTCAGCCCGGCCGAGATCGCCCAGCTGCTGATCAACGCCCAGTCCCGGCCGTGGTTCCAGACCTGGTACAACGCGCTGCCGGTGGCCGGCAACACCAACCCGGCGATCGGCGGCACGCTGGCCAACCGGATGGTCGGCACCGCCGCCGCGAACAACGTGCACGCCAAGACCGGTTCGGAGACCGGCGTCAGCGCCCTGTCCGGCTACGTCACCGCCGCTGACGGCGAGAAGCTGGTGTTCTCGTTGCTGTCCAACAACTTCGTGCCCGGCTCGGTGAAGGACGTCGAGGACGCCGTGGCGGTCCGGCTGGCCCAGTACAACGGGGCCAACGACACTTCGCACGCGCCGAAGTTCGCCCCGCGGTCCCAGACCGCCGGCAAGGCGACCGACCCTCGGGCGAGCCTGGAGTGCTCGTGGACGCACAGCTGCTAGACGGTTTTGAGTAGTCTGTGCACGAGCCTGGCCGTGCGCTCGGCGTGACGCCGCATCCGCTCCCCGGCGGCTGCGGCGTCACGCTTTTCTGAGTCTTGCTCGCCGGCAGCAGTCGCAGCTAGGTCGAGTCGCGATGAGACTGTCCGCCTCCAACAGTCCGACCGCCTGCGGCGCGGTGGCCCGACCGTGACCGGTCCGTGACCCAAATGACCCGGTAGTGGCCAAATTTGGGTACGCCCTCCCGGGATGTCGGGACTGTGCACCCATGCGCTCGGGAAGCCCCAAAGGGCATCGTGAGTGCACGGCGCGCCGAACGTGGACGTGCCTGATGGGGAGGCAGGGGAATCGTGCTCAACACCATGACTCGCACCGCGGTATTCGTGTGCGCGACCGACCCGATCCTGCGTGGTGGCATCGTGATGGCGCTGCGCGGGCGACCGGAGATCCAGCTCGTCGACGACGCCCAGGCCGATCCGGCCCGGACCGTCGTGCTCGCGGTGGGGGACCGCTTCGACGAGCGGGTGACCGCGCTGCTTCGACGCATGCGCGGCCGTGGCTACCGGCGCATCGTGCTGGTAGCCGGTGACATCGACGACAACGAGGTGCTGGCCGCCGTGCAGTCGGGGGTCTGCGCGGTGGCCCGGCGCGGCGAGATCGACGCCGACGCGTTGGTCCGCTTGGTCAACGCGGCCCGGGCCGGGGAGGGCTCGATGCCGCCGGACCTGCTGGGCCGCCTGCTGGACCGGGTGGGCCGGCTGCAGACCAAGGTGCTCGAGCCGCGGGGGCTGCGGCTGTCGGGCATCTCCGCCCGCGAGACCGACGTGCTGCGGCTGATCGCCCAGGGCCTGAGCACCCGGGAGATCGCCAAGAAGCTGTGCTACTCGGAGCGCACGGTCAAGAGCCTGCTGCACGACGTGACCGTGCGGTTCGAGCTGCGCAACCGCTCGCACGCGGTGGCCTTCGCGGTGCGCGAAGGCCTGATCTGAGGATCTGGCAGTGACCGGGGTGGCGCGGCAGGGGGGCGCGCCACCCCGGCCGCCATCCGTGTTGTCGCGCGAGTCCCGCTCTCAGGAAACTGAATGTCGAGTTCGCGAACTCGCATCATGGTTGCCCGAGAGCGGGACTCGCGGGGGTGGTGTGGGCGTGCGGCTGCCGTCCCACCAACCCCCTTCGGTCACACGGTGATGTCGCGCAGGGCCCGGCGGTCGGGGTCGACCAGGAAGGCCTTGGCCGCGGCGATGTCGAAGTACATGCCGACCAGCTTGACCTTGCCGGCCGCCACGGCCGCGGCGACGTTGGGGTAGCTGCGCAGGTTCTCCAGCTGCTGCGCGATGTTGGCCAGGCACAGCCGCTCGTTGGCCGGCAGCTCGGCGTCCTCGCCGGCGGTGGCGGCCAGCCGGAGCAGGCTGGGCTCGGCGTAACGCAGCCAGTCGTACAGCGCGGAACCCTCGCCCACGGACTGGGCCAGCACGGCCTTCATGGCGCCGCAGTCGGAGTGCCCACAGACCACGATCTCCTGCACGGCCAACACGTCCACGGCGTACTCGACGGCCGCGCCGACCGAGGCGTCCACGCCGTGGGCGGGCACCAGGTTGCCGACGTTGCGCAGGCTGAACTGGTCGCCGGGGCCGCTGCTGGTGAACATGTTGGGCAGCACCCGGGAGTCCGAGCAGGTGATGAACAGCTGCTTGGGCTTCTGCCCGTGCTCGGCCAGCTCGCTCAGGAACGGCCGCACCAGGTCGGCGGCGTGCTGGTCGAACGCCCGCACGCCGGCGATGAGGTGGTCGTCCTCCGCGGCCTGGGCCGGCAGCTGCACGTCGGCCGGCTCGGCCAGCTGCCAGTGCGACCACGGGGCGAACCAGCGCGGCGGCACCGTGGAGCGGATGGACTTGCGCCGCGCCGGCCGGCCGCCGATGGCCCGGTGGTACCAGCTGTCCAGCACCTCGTCCACGCGGACCTTGCCGCCGGTGCGCTCGTAGCCGACGCGCCAGTCGTTGATCACCTCGAACACGCCGTGGTCCATGAAGTCGACGTGCAGCTCCAGCACCACGCTCTCGCGCAACGGGATCGCCCGCAGCTCACGGACCAGCCGGCCGGCGCCCAGGAAGACCAGGGAGCCGCGCACGGTCACCCACCAGCGGCCGTCCACCCGCTGAACGTCCACAGTGGAGTGCGTGAGCCGGTAGAACGCCCGGACCAGGGCTACCGCCAGACCGACCAGCACGCCCTCGACCAGGCCGAACGCGATCACGCCGAGCAGGGTCGCGGCGTACACCACCATCTCCCGGTGCCGCCACAGCTGCTTCATGTGGGCGACGCTGACCAGCTTGACGCCGATCACCACCAGCACCGCGGCCAGCGCGGCCATCGGGATCTGCCGCAGCACGCCGGCCAGCAGCAGCACCGCCAGCAGCATCCAGACGCCGTGCAAAACCGTGGACCAGCGGGTTTTCGCGCCGGCGGCCACGTTGGTGGAGCTGCGCACGATCACGCCGGTCACCGGTAGGCCGCCGAGCGCGCCGGACACCATGTTGGCCGCGCCCTGGGCGACCAGCTCCTTGTCCAGGTTGGCGCGGGGGCCGTCGTGCAGCTTGTCCACGGCCACCGCCGACAGCAGCGACTCCACGCTGGCCACCAGGGCCACGGTCAGCACGCCGCCGACGATCGCCAGCACCGGTCCGCTGGGCAGTTGCGGCAGCACGACCTCGTTGATGATGTCCGACGGCAGCGCCACCCGGACCAGGTCGAGCTGGAAGCCGGCGGCCACCGCCGTGCCCAGGCCTACCGCGACCAGCGGGGCCGGCACGACGTTGACCTTGGGCAGCTTCGGCCACAGCATCATCACCGCGATGGTGATCGCGCCGACCAGCAGCGCGCCCGGGTGCAGGCCGAGGATCTGGGCCGGCAGCCCGGCCAGGTTCTCCAGGACCGAGCCCTGGTTGGAGCCGCCCAACATGACGTGCAGCTGGCCGACGGCGATGGTGACGCCGATGCCGGCCAGCATGCCGTGCACCACGGCCGGCGACAGCGACAGCGCGAGGCGGCCGACCCTGGTCAGGCCGAGCAGGATCTGGAGCAGGCCGGCGCCCACGGTGATGGCGGCGGTGGCGGCCCAGCCGAACTGCGCGACCAGGCCGGCGACGATCACCGTCAGGCCGGCGGCCGGGCCGGCGACCTGGAGCGGGGCCCCGCTGAGCAGGCCGCCCAGCACACCACCGACGACCGCGGCGATCAGGCCGGCGATCAGCGGCGCGCCGGAGGCGGCGGCGATGCCCAGCGACAGCGGGACCGCCACCAGGAAGACCACGAAGGAGGCGGGCAGGTCGTAGCGCAGCACGGCCCGCAGACCCGTGGGCGGGCCGGTGTCGGCTTCGTTGCCCGGATGCGCCTTCTTCGAGCGTGACTCGGAAACGGACAAGGTGGGACTCCCCAGAACTCGGTGGCCGATGGACCGTGACCTCCATGATGCCGAGAGTCACCCCCTGGGGAGGTCAACGGTACGTAAATATTACTTTACCCTCAGCCTTGACCGGAGAAGTGGTGACGATCACGCTCTTTTGGATGAGTGTTTGGTGATGTTTGCCCGTTTGCTTGCCACGCAACGTGATCACTGCTGCGGCAACAGGGTGGCGAATCCGTTGATGACGCTGCTCAGGCCCTGTTCGAAAGCCAGGTTCTCGCGGTCCGGGGCGTGTGGGGTGGTCGCCTCCACCCAGTATCGAGTGAGCCTCGGGTAAAGGCCGCTGGCCACGACGGTCTCCGCGTACCGGGCCTGACCCTGGATGTACTGGGCGAAATCCTGGCCGGAGCGGCGGACCGCCTCGCTCTCGGCCACCTCCTTCATGGTGTGGCCGCGCACGAAGGCCAGCAGTGTCTCGATGACGAGCATCGACTGGTTGGCGTCCAGCGGCAGTCCGTCGAGGGCGGCCAGTGCGTGCTCGGTGCTGTGCAGACTGTTCGGTCCGAGGATCGGCCGGCCGGCGGTGAGCGCCGCGGCCCACGGGTGCCGCAGGATCAGCCGTCGGGCGCGGTACGCGATCTCACGCAGGTCCCGCCGCCAGTCCCCGGTGTGCGGGGTCAGCCATTCCTCGCCGAGCACCGCGTCGAGCATCAGGTCGAACAGCTCGTCCTTCTTGTCGACGTAGCGGTAGAGCGACGCGGCCCCGGTGCGGAACTCCCGGGCCACTCGCCGCATCGACACCGACTCGATGCCCTCGGCGTCGGCGATGGCCACCGCGGTCACGGCGATCCGCTCCCGGCTGTGCGCCCGCCGAGGCCCGCGGTCGCCCTGCTCGGGGCGCTCCCAGATCGTCGAGTCGTTCATTGCGAACACTGTACCCAGTTCGGTAGCGTGAAAACCGCGAACGATGTTCTCGATTAAAGGGGGAGAACTGTGGACGTGGTGATCGCGGGCGGCGGCCCGGTCGGCATGACGCTGGCCGTCGAACTGGGGCTGGCCGGCCTGGACGTGCTGGTGCTGGAGAAGCTGACGCCGCAGCAGCGGCGCGAGGCCGACGGCCCGATGGGCATGCGGGCGATGAATGTGCCCACGGTCGAGCACCTCGACCGGCGTGGCCTGGGGGCAGCGCTGCGCGAGGCGCAGGAGAAGGCACCCAACCCGTGGGGCAAGGACGGTGACGGCGACTCCGCCGTCGTCGGGCACTTCTCGCTGCTGTTCATCCAGAGCCGGTTGCTCGATCAGGAGGACCCGGACATCCGGCGGGTCGGTCGCGCGGTCAACGGCGGCGGCTTCGTGTACCGGGCGGACCTGGTGGAGCTGCTGGCCGATCGGGCGCGGGAACTCGGGGTCGAGATCCGGCACGGGGCCGAGGTGACCGGCTTCGAGGCTGACGACAACGGCGTGACGATTCATGTTGGTACAGAACAGATTCGGGCCGGCTGGCTGGTCGGCTGCGACGGCGCGCACAGCCGGGTGCGCCGCATTGCCGGCATCGACTTTCCCGGTGTGGAGCCGGAACAGGTGTCGATCCAGGCCATCGTGGAGCTGGCGGGCGATCTGCCCAGCGAGGGATTCGGCGACGCCGGCTTCTATGTGCACGGCCCGCTACCCGGAGACGCGCACCTGGTCGGCACCACTGAATACGTTTCCGGTGCGGTGGAACGGGATGTGCCCGTGACGGCCGAGTTGGTGCAGGAAACCCTGCGCAAGATCAGCGGTCGGCCGGTGACGATCACGCGCCTGCACTACGGCTCCCGTTCCACCGACGCGACCCGCCAGGCGGCGACGTACCGCCAGGGGCGGGTGCTGCTGGCCGGCGATGCCGCCCACGTGCACCCGCCCTACGGCGGCCAGGGCATGAACCTCGGCATCGGCGACGCGGCCGATCTCGGCTGGAAGCTCGCCGACACGATTCGCGGCACCGCGCCGGCGGGGCTGCTCGACACGTATCACGAACAGCGGCATCCGGTCGGGAAGTGGGTGCAGGACTGGGCCATGGCCCAGGTCGCGCTGCTGCGGCCCGATCCGCGGAGCAGGGCGCTGCGGGCGGTGATGCGAGACCTGCTCGACACCGTGGACGGCGCGACCTACGTGATCAAGAACATCAGCGGCGTCGCGGCATCCGAGGATTCCTCACGTCGCTGACCCTCCACCCGGCTTTTTCGCCACATGTGGTCCACATGTGGCTTCCAGTGCCACATGTGCGCCACATGTGGCGAAAGGGTCACTCGAACGGGTGATAAACACACACGATCCCCGCCCGGCGATGGTCTGGGAGTGGGGCGGGGATCGTGTGTGGTCCGGGTGGCGCGGGGGAGGGGGCGTACGGGGTGAAGCGCCACCCGGATCGACCACGGACTCGGGGTCCGCGTCGTCTGTGGGGTTTTCTCGAGCGCCGGGGCTGGACCCTCAGCCGGCGCTGCGCAGGTGACGGCGGCCGGCCGGCTGCTCGTCCCTGGTCGTCCGCTGTTCCTCGCGGGTGATCGTCAGGCACAGGTGCGCGGCCAGGTAGGCGCGGCACGGCGAGGGCAGCCGCCGGCTGAAGCGGCGGGTGCGGCAGGTGGGACAGCGGCCGTTCTCGTCGGGCTGGTGCTCGTCGAGCAGGGCCTTGAGGGCGGTCACCATGCGGGGTAGCTCGGCCCGCGCCAGGCCGATCGCGGTACGGTCGTCAGCCTTGGCGGCCAGTCGCATCAGGTCGGACAAATGCTCGTGCAGGGACTTGTCGAGTTGACTGAACACGCTGGTGGGCATGGGGTCGGGTCACCCGGCCCTGTTCACGAGCAGGGCGGTGGCCTCTTCGATGGCGCGCTCGAGGCTCTTGCGCAGCTGGTTGGCCTCGGCGATGGACAGGGTGGAGGTCTCGGCGGGCGGTGAGATCATGACGATCCGGCCGGGTCCGGACCACACCTGCACCTGCCGCTTCCGGTCCAGCGCGTCCAGGCAGGCGATGTCCCAACGACGTCCGGTGAACTCGGTCATCCTTGGTCCTTCCACGGTTGGTGGGTGGCATCCGCTTGACATCCCCGGAGCGGCGTGTTGGCTAGCAGCCTGCGACCGGGCAACGGTTTTCTGCAAGTTGCACTACACGATTGGATGACAGGCCTTTGCCGGCCCTCAAGTCCCGTTCCACACTGAGTTTCGTGCGAAAGGCGGTTGACAGGTGACCATGCAACCGAGCCCCACGGTTCGCAAGCGTCGTCTCGCCAGTGAGCTGCGCCGGCTGCGAGAGGCGGCCGGGCTGACCATCGAGGACGTCGGCGAGAAACTGGAGTGCTCGCCGTCGAAGATCAGTCGCATCGAGACGCTGCGGGTCGGGGTCACGCCCCGGGACGTGCGCGACATGCTGCTGCTCTACGGGGTGCCGGAGGAACAGCGCGAGTATCTCGTGCAGATCGCCCGCGAGGCCCGGATCAAGGGTTGGTGGGAGTCCTTCGGCGACGTCGGCCGCGGAGCCTTCCTCGGCTTCGAGGCCGAGGCGGCGCTCCTGCGCACCTACAACGCGATGCTGGTGCCCGGACTCGCGCAGAGCGAGGCCTACATCCGGGCCCTGATCGCCGAGGGCGCGCCGGACATGTCGCCGGACGAGGCGGAACGTCGGATCACGATGCGCTTGACGCGCAAGCGGATCCTGGAGCGCGAGGACCCGCCGCGGGTCTCGTTCGTGCTCGACGAGAGCGTGCTGCGGCGTCCGGTCGGCGGCCCCGACGTGATGCGGACCCAGCTGGAACACCTGGTGGACCTGTCCACCAGGCCGAACGTCACCTTCCAGGTGATCCCTTTCGCACACCGCTCGTACCCCGGTATGGGCGCGTCATTCGTGATCATGGAATTCCCCGACCCCGCCGACCGCGACGTGGTCTACGTCGAAGGCACCGTCGACGGGACGTTCCAGGAGAACGCCGATGAGGTCGACTACTACTCGATGCTGTGGGGGCATCTGGTCGCCGCGGGGCTGAGCCCCAAGGACTCCGTCGCCTTCATCGAGGACGCGGCCAGTCAATTCGACTAGGCCCCGGCCGGTCCGTACGGCAGGCGGGCGAGGGGCTGCAACCAAGGAGTGTGCTGTCGTGATCGAAACCCAGGCCGACCTGACCTGGCGCAAGAGCAGCTACAGCGGTCCCCGCGACGTCTGCTGCGTGGAGATCGCCTTCGCCGGGGCGGACACCGCCGTGCGTGACTCCAAGAACCCGGCCGGCGGCTCGCTGCTGGTCGGCGAGTCGAGCTGGCGGCGCTTCCTGGCCACCGCCAGCAGGGACGGGTTCCGGCGGACCTGAGCCCGCGCGAGCCGTCGGCGCCGTGGGGGAACCCGACCCGCATCGGCGCATGGGACCGGCCTCGGACGAAGGCGCGCGTCCGAGGCCGGTCACTGGGGGACGCGAACCGATCGATGTTCCGCCGCCGCGGGCTGTTGCCCTCTGCACATCGATCGGCCCGCGTCGTCTGTGGGGAGCTTGCGGGCTCCGGCTGGTTCCATCGGGTGGAACTGGTAACAATGATTACTGATCCGTCCACACAACCTCTGGAGTACGTCTGGAGGCCCGATTAGGCTTCGACCGCCGCACCGTGGCGGCATGGAGGGCTGATCGCTTGTCAGACGGATCGACCTGGTGGTTCGAGGTGCTGGGCGCGCTGCGCGCCAGCCGGGACGGCCAGGAGGTGGCGCTGGGGGCGCCCAAGCAGCGGACCGTGTTCGCGGTCCTGGTGCTGGGGCGCAACACAGTCGTGGGCCGGGACCAGATCATCGACGCGCTGTGGGGCGAACAGGCCCCGAGCAGCGCCGTCAACGTCGTGCACACCTACGTGGCCGGCCTGCGCCGGGCGCTGGAGCCCAGCCGGGCCAGCCGTGCGCAGGGCGACCTGCTGCGCTCCTCCGGCGACGGCTACCGGTTGAGACTGGACCCGTCGTGGGTGGACCTGGACGTGTTCGACACCCGGACCACGGCTGCCGCCCGGCTGCGCGCCGTCGGCGACCTGGCCGGCGCCGCCGAGGAGCTGGACGCTGCCCTGAGGCTCTGGCGCGGCGACCCGCTGGGCGGGTTGCCGGGCCTGTTCGCCGAGGTGGAGCGCAGCCGGCTGGTGGAGCGGCGGCTCACCGTGATCGAGGAGCGCGCCGACATCCGGCTGGAGCTGGGCCGCGGCGCCGACGTGGTGGCCGAGCTGAGCCGACTGGTCGCCGAGTACCCGCTGCGGGAACGCCTGTACGGCATGACCATGCGGGCCCTGTGCCAGACCGGCCGGCAGGCCGAGGCGCTGGCCGCCTACCGCACCGCCCGCCAGGTGCTGATCGACGAGCTGGGCGTGGAGCCGGGGCCGGAGCTGCAACGCCTGCACCAGTCCGTGCTGGCCGGGGAGGACCTGTCCGGCTCCGAGCAGCGGCCCCAGGTCGTGGTCACCGCGGCCGCGCCCGGGCAGCTGCCGCCGGACACGGCCACCTTCGTCGGCCGGCAGGACCTGCTGGCCCGGCTGGACGCACTGCGGGCCGAGACGCCCTCGGGCCTGGTGGTGGCGATCACCGGCCCGGCCGGCGTGGGCAAGACCGCGCTGGCCGTGCACTGGGCGCACCGGGTGCGGGCCGACTTCCCCGACGGCCAGCTGCACGTCGACCTGCACGGCTACGACCCGCAGCGGGACCCGTTGGACGCCAACGAGGTGCTGCGGCGCTTCCTGCGGGCGCTGGGGGTGGCCGCCGGTGAGGTGCCGTCCACCGTTGACGAGCGCGCGGCGCTGTTCCGGACCATGGTCTCGGACCGCCGAATGATCGTCATGTTGGACAACGCCCGCAACTCCGACGAGCTGATGCCGCTGCTGGCCGGCTCCGGCTGCTGCGTGCTGGTGACCAGCCGGCGGCGGCTGGACGGGCTGGTCGCACACGCCGACGCCAAGCTGCTCGACGTCGACATGCTCAACGACGACGAGGCCGTGAACCTGCTCGGCCGGATCGCCGGCAGCGCCCGCCTGCGGGAGGAGCCGGCCCAGGTGGCGCGGCTGGCCTCGCTGTGCGACCGCCTGCCGCTGGCGCTGCGCATCGCCGCCGCGCGGCTGGCCGTCGCGCCACGACAGCCCGTGGCCGCGCTCGTCTCCGAGCTCGACGACGAGCAGGGGCGCTTGGCGGCGCTCGGGTTGGAGGGCGGCGCGAGTGCCGTGCGGTCGGCGTTCGACGCCTCACGCCGCGCGCTGCCGCCGTTGCCCGCGCGGCTGCTGGCGCTGCTGGGCATGCACCCCGGTCACGACATCACCCCGCACATGGTCGCCGCGCTGGCCGAGGTCCGGCTGTGCGACGCCCTGCGCGCGTTGGACTCGTTGGAGGCCGCGCACCTGCTCACGGTGGTCGAGCTCGGCCGGTACCTGCCGCACGACCTCGTACGGGCCTACAGCGTGACCCTGGCCGGCGAGGAGCTCAGCGAAGACGAGCAACGGGCCGTGGCCGGCCGGATGCTCGACTACTACCTGTACTGCGCCGACCTGGCCGACGGCCTGCTGCCGATCACCCGTGGCACCGTGGAGATATCGCCTTCGTCGGTGCCGGCGGAGATCCCCGTGATCGATTCCGCCGCCACCGCCATGGCGTGGCTGGAGGCCGAGCGGGTCAACCTGTTGGCCGTCGCCGCGTACGCCGTCACGCACGACTGGCCGGTGCACGCGTGGCAGCTGCCGTACACGCTGAGCCGACTGTGCTGGCTGCTGGCCGACCGCGACTCGTGGCTGGCCACGCACGAGGCCGCCACGCCCGTGGTGCGGCGGTTGAAGGATCCGCTGGCGCAGTTCGTCACCCTGCACAACCTCGGCGTCGCGCTGACCCTGCACGAGCGCTACGACGAAGCCCTCGACGCCGAGCGGGAAGCGCTTTCCGTGAGCCGGCGGCAGGGGCACGGCGAGTGGCAGGCGCGGGCGTACACCTCGATCGCCAACATCCTCCAGTCCACCGGCCGGGCCCACGAGGCCGAGGCCCAGTACCTGCGGGCGGCCGAGATCAGCAAGCGCACCGGCGCCCAGTTCGCCGAGGCCAACAACCTGCACAACCTGGCCGTGCTGTACGCGGGGGAGCGCCGGCACACCGACGCCGTGCAGCAGGTCACCGCCGCGCTGGCGATCTACCGCGAGCTCGGCGACGCCGTCGGCGAGACCGCCGGGCTCAGCGACCTGGTGTCCTCCCTGCTCGCCCTCGGGCAGGGGACGGATGCCCTCGTCGCGGCCAAGCGGTCGCTGGAGGTGGCCGTCGAGGCCAGCAGCGTCTACCACCAGGGCATCGCCCACGACCGCATCGCCCAGGCGCTCGACTTCCTCGGCGACCAGTCGGCCCTGCCGCACTGGCAGCGCTCCCTGTCCGTGCTCACCGACCTCGGCGCCCCCGAGGCGGACGCCGTCCGCGCCCGCCTGGCCCGCGCCCGGGTCTCCGTCCGCACCCCCGCCTGAACCCTCGCGAGTCCCGCTCTCGATCAACCATGTGTCGAGTTCCGGAACTCGACATTCAGTTGCCTGAGAGCGGGACTCGCGAGTGATGCTGAGGGGCCTTACTCGGCCCTCAGGCTGTCTTGGCCCGGCCAGGTAAGGGGGCGGGTAGGTGTTCGCCCGATGTCGGCCGCGCACCCTCAGGACGAATCTCCTTCTCGTCGGAAACGCTGAGGAGGAAACGATGTTGGAGTTCAGTGCCCCCGAGTCGCTGCGGGCCGAGATCGAGTACCGGCAGGCGCGGGCCCGTGAGCTGGCTCAGCCGGTGTCGGCGAAGGAGTCCCCGACCTGGCTGTCGCGGCTGTTCCACTGGCACGAGTCGAGTGACGGGCATGACGGGAAAGCCGCCCACCGAGCCGCCTGAGGTGTGCGAATATGCCCACCGTGCCGCGTCTGGGATCGGGAATTCCGCTGGTGGCACGCAGCGCCGAGATCGGCCGGCTGCGTGCCGCCCTCGTGCGGGCCGGGCAGGGCGGGGCCGCCGCGGTGCTGATGTCGGGGGACGCCGGCGTGGGCAAGACGCGGCTGGTGACCGACCTGGCCGCGACCGCGGAACGGGACGGCGCGCTGGTGCTGACCGGGCGGTGCGTCGGCTCCGGGGCGGGTCTGCCGTACCTGCCGTTCGCCGATGTGCTGGCGCAGTTGCGTGGCGACTGTCCGGAAGCCCTGCACAGCCGTCCGGCGCTGGCCCGGCTGTTGCCCGACCTGGCCGTGCAGACGTCGAGCCGTGAGGACGACGCGGAGCTGGGGCAGCTCCAGCTGTTCGACGCCGTGCACAGCCTGCTGGCCGAGCTGGCCGCCGACCGGACCGTGCTGCTGACGATCGAGGACGTGCACTGGGCCGACTCGTCGTCCCGCAACCTGTTGACGTTCCTGCTGTCCCGGCTGAGCACCCAGCGGCTGCTCGTCACCGTCACCTATCGCGCCGACGAGCTGCACCGCCGGCACCCGCTGCGGCCGGTGCTGGCCGAACTGGTGCGGCTGTCCGCGGTGGAGCGGCTGGACCTGACGCCGTTCAGCCCCGAGGACGCGACCCTGTTCGTCCGCTCGCTGGCCGAGGACGACCTCACCGACGCGCAGGTGCTGCGCATCGCCGAACGCTCCGAGGGCAACGCGTTCTACGCCGAGGAGCTGGTGGCCAGCGCCGCCGACTGCGACCCGGGCGTGCCGACCGCGCTGGCCGATGTGCTGCTGGCCCGGATCGAACGCCTCAGCCCGCAGGCGCAACAGGTGCTGCGCGCGGCGTCGGCCGGCGGCCGTCGGGTCCGCTACGCGCGGTTGCACGAGGTCGCCGCGATGGCGCCGCCGGAGCTGGAGGACGCGCTGCGGGAAGCCGTGCAGCACAACGTTTTGCAGACGATCGACGCCGACGAGCACTACGCCTTCCGGCACGCCCTGCTGCGCGAGGCGATCTACACCGACCTGCTGCCGGGCGAACGGGTCCGGTTGCACGCGGCGTATGCCAAGCTGATCGCCTCCGAGTCGGGAATCCGTGGCAATGCGGCGAAACTGGCCTACCACAGCATGGAAAGCCATGCCCTGCCACAGGCTTTGCAGGCCTCCGTGCAGGCCGCGCGGGAGGCTGACGAGGCCGGCGCGCCGAGCGAGGCGCTGCACTACGCCGAGCAGGCCCTGAAGATATGGCCCGCCGTGCCCGACGCCGAGGCCCACGCCGGCGTCAACGAGGTGAAGCTGACCAAGCTGGCCAGCATGTTCGCGGTCAGCGCCGGCGAGCTGGAGCGGGGCATCGCCTTCGCCCGCCAGACCGTGCGGGTGGCCGAGGGCGAGGAGAAGATCGAGGCGCTGCGCCGCTTGTCGTTGGCACTGGTCAATTTGGACGGTCGTGAGGACGAGGCCGCCGAGGTCATCGACCGGGCCTGGCAGCTGGTGCGGGACGAGCCGTACTCGGTGAACAAGGCGTGGGTGCTGGCGGTTCGGGCCCGCATGCTGCGCGCCACCTGCGAGCCACTGGCCCGGGAGGCCGCCGAGGAGGCGGTGCGGACCGCGATGCACGCCGGTTCGCGCAGCGCCGAGGCTGACGCGCTGATCACCATCGCCCTGATGGACGAGAAGGACGGCCTCGTCGACGACGCGTGCTCCCGGCTGCTCATCGCCCGGGACCGGGCCATCGAGGCCGGCGCGCTCACCGTGGAGCTGCGGGCCTGGTACAACCTCGGCGTCAACCGGTACGAGCAGGGCCTGATCGGCGAGGCCGTGAAGGTCTTCTCCGAGGGCCTGCGCCGCTCCGAGCAGAACGGACTGTCCTGGGGCCCTTCGGGCTTCCAGCTGCGGGCGCTGCTGGTGACCGCCCGCTATGTGGCTGGCGACTGGGCCGGCAGCGCCGAGGCCGCCCGGCTGCCCGGCGACCCCGTGGCCAGCATCGGCACCGCCATCGTCGCCGCCTCCGGCCTGGCCACCGAGGTCGGCGCCGGTCGTCTTGACCACGCCGAGCAGCTGCTGCACCGGCTGCGGCCCGAGTGGCAGCGGGACTACCAGCTGCCCCTGAACTGCACCGCCGCCGCCGTCGAGTTGCACAGCTGGCGTGGCCGTTTCGACCTGGCTCTGGCCGCCGCCGAGGACGGCATCGACTCGCTTGAGGCCCTCCAGGCCGGCCTCACCGGCGAGGTTCGCCTCGCCGCCCTGGGTGTCTCCGCCGCCGCCGACATCGCCCGGGGCGCTCGGCGTCGTCGTGACTCCGACGCCGAGGCCGCAGCCCTCGACTCCGCCCGGCGACTCGCCGAGCTGGGCTTCGTCGCCGCCAAGTCCAGGCCCCGCAGCGGAAAACTCGGTCCCGAGGGCCGGGCCTGGCATGCGCGCCTGGCCGCCGAGATCACCCGCCTTGACGACGGCACCGGCGATCCCGCCGCCTGGCGGCAGGTGGTCGACGCCTTCGGCTACGGCCATGGCTACGAACGCGCCCTCGCCCGCTGGCGCCTCGCCGCCGCCCTGCTCGCCGACGACGACAAAGACGGCGCCGCCCGACAACTCCGCCTCGCCGCCGAGTCCGCCGGCCGCCTCGGCGCCGTCCCCCTCGGCACCGCCATCGCCGAACTCGCCCGCCGTGGCCGCATCCAACTCGGCGACGCCGTCCCCCGCGACACCGTCGACCTCCTCACCCCTCGCGAACGCTCCGTGCTGGCGCTGGTGGCCATGGGCCGCACCAACCGCGAGGTCGGCGAAGAGCTCTACATCAGCGAGAAGACCGTCAGCGTCCACCTCTCCCGCATCATGGCCAAACTCGGCGCCAGCCGCCGCGCCGAAGCCGTCGCCACGGCCTACGACCGAGGCTTGCTGGAGTCCTGAGCACTGGCGTCGATCCGCTCTCGTAGCAGGTCCACGTCAGATCACGCCTGGCCGTCGGAGTCCTGCTGCTTGCGCCGCTCGTCCTCGTGGCGCTGGTTCCAGGCCGCCCGCATTCGGTCGCCACGGCGCTCGTGCGCCGCACTACGGCGTTGCTGCCAAGGGGATTTCGTGAGCAGGCGGGTGACCAGGAGTTCGTGCGGGGCGTAGTCGTTGTCCGTGTCGACCACCTCGAGCCCGGCGGTGGTCATGATCTTGCGCATGGCTTCCTGCATCGCCTCGCCGATGCCGTCGTTCAGCCGCTTGAACGCCGCGGTCTCCTCGCCCTCCTGTAACGGGTCTTCAGCCCAGGCCTCCAGCGCCGCGTCCATCAGCACGCTGTGCGACTGCCAGTCCACCAGCACACCCCGCATGTCCGGCCGATCCACGCGCACGAGCGCGCCGGCGGTCCCTGGCGGGTCGTCCTCGGGCATCACCGGCAACCCCGCCGCCACCAGCTCCGCCCGGACGACAGTGGCGAGAACCTCCAGCCGGAACGCGGCCTTGCGCTCTTCGGACATCTCCGTCATGGCGGCAAGTCTCCCAGGTCCGCCGGCGGGTCGGGCAGGACCGACGTGCGGGTGGTCCGGGGGTTGTACGCCTGGGGGATGACGTCCGTCAGCCTCGGGGACGACGTGGCTTCCCGCCCGCGAGTGGATGTTGGCGGACCCCGGGCGACCATAGGTTCTGCCTCATCGAATTCCAGGTGAGGAGCGACAATGTCTGCTGTGGCGTCCGACGTCGGGCTGCGTACCGCGGTGCAGGCCCGCGAGCTGGTGAAGGTCTACGGCCGGGGCGACACGGCGGTGCGGGCCCTGGACGGGGTGAGCGTGGCGTTCGCGGCCGGGAAGTTCACGGCGATCATGGGGCCGTCCGGCTCGGGCAAGTCGACGCTGATGCACTGCCTGGCCGGCCTGGACTCGGTGGACCACGGCCAGGTCTACATCGGACAGACGGACATCACGAAGCTGTCGGACCGGGATCTGACGCGGCTGCGCCGCGACCGGGTGGGCTTCGTGTTCCAGTCGTTCAACCTGCTGCCGACGCTGACCGCGGAGCAGAACATCCTGCTGGGCCTGGAGTTGGCCGGCCGCAAGCCGGACAAGGCCTGGTACGACACGATTGTGGACACGGTGGGCCTGCGCCAGCGCCTGACCCACAAGCCGAGTGAGCTGTCGGGCGGCCAGCAGCAGCGGGTGGCGTGCGCGCGGGCCCTGGTGGCGCGGCCGGAAGTGGTGTTCGCGGACGAGCCGACGGGCAACCTGGACTCCCGCTCGGGCGCGGAGGTGCTGGACTTCCTGCGCATGTCGGTGCGCAAGCTGGGCCAGACGGTGATCATGGTGACGCACGACCCGGTGGCCGCCTCCTACGCCGACCGCGTGGTGCTGCTGGCCGACGGCCGGCTCGCCGGCGAGATCAACCAGCCCACCGCCGACTCCGTGCTGTCGGCCCTCAAGCACCTGGGAGCGTGATGTTCCGGGCCACGCTCGCGGGTCTGCGCGCCCGCACGGCGAGGATGGTGCTGTCCTCGATAGCGATCATCCTCGGCGTCGCCTTCGTCAGCGGCACGCTGGTCCTGGGCAACGCCCTCAACGAGCAGGTGCACGACGAGCTCGCCCGCCAGACCAAGGGCGTCGACGCGTCGATCACGATCAACCGGGACGACGAGACCGAGAACACGCCGACCGCCAACCAGGCCAAGCTGGGCCAGGACACGGTCGAGGCGATCCGCAAGATCCCGGGTGTGGCCGGCGCGGACGGCCGCGGCGCCACGGAGATCCCGCTGGTCAAGCCGAACGGCAAGGCGGCCTCGGCCTTCGTCTCCACCATCGAGAGCACGCCGCAGCTGCGGGAGTTCGACCTGGCCTCGGGGGCGTTCCCCAAGGCGGACAACGAGATCGCGCTGGACGTGCGGACGGCCAAGACGACCGGCATCGGCGTCGGCCAGAAGGTGTCGGTGCTGGCCGACGGCGACAAGGCCGTGCCACTGACCGTGGTCGGCACGTACAGCCAGGGTGCCAACACGATGTCGCTGAGCGACTACCAGGTCCTGCTCACGTCGACGGCGATGCAGTCGCTGAGCAAGCAGTCCGGCATCTACCAGATCGTGGTGGCCGGGGCGCCGGGCGTGAGCCAGCAGCAGCTGGTCGACCGGATCACGGCCCAGCTGGGCAAGGCCTACTCGGTGCAGACCGGTGACGCCTTCACCCAGGACACGCTCACCCACGCGGCCCGGGGCTCCGGCGGCCTGACCCAGATCATGCTGATCTTCGCGCTGATCTCGCTGGTGGTCGCGGCGATGGTCATCTACAACACGTTCACGATCCTGGTCGCCCAGCGCACCCGTGAGCTGGCGCTGCTGCGCTGCCTGGGCGCCGACCGCCGCCAGGTGTTCGGCAGCGTGCTGCTGGAGGCCCTGGTGATGGGCCTGGTGGCCTCGGTGCTCGGCCTCGGCGCCGGCGTAGGCCTGGCCGCGTTGCTGGAGCAGGCGGTCAGCCTGGCCAGCGGCGGCGAGACCGCTCCGACCGGCCTCCCGATGACCGGCACCGTGGTGCTCGCGGCCTTCGCTGTCGGCGTCCTGGTCACGGTGGCGTCGGCGGCCCTGCCGGCGCTGCGGGCGACCAAGGTGGCCCCGCTGGCCGCCCTGCGCAGCCAGCCCGACAGCCGCGACGAGGTCCGCCGCACCGGCGTCCGGCGCATCGTCAGCGCCGCGGTGCTGCTGTTCGGCGGGGCCGGCCTGATCGGCCTGGGCATGGGGCTGGACCAGATGTCGGCGATGCTCGTCGTCGGCGGCGGCACGATGGTGATGCTGCTGGGCGTGATCGTGGTGGGCCCGCTCATCGTCGGCCCGATCAACAAGGTGCTCGGCGCGATCCCCGCGCTGCTGTTCGGCGTGCCGGCCAAGCTGGCCACGGTCAACGCCGGCCGCAACCCGCGGCGCACCGCCGCCACCACGGCCGCGCTGATCATCGGCGTGACCATCGTGACGATGGTGACGGTGGTCGCCACCAGCGGCAAGCAGGCCGCCAGCGCCCAGGTGGACCAGCGGTTCCCGGCCGACTTCGTGGTCACGTCCTCGGTGTACGACCACCCGCTGCCGGCCACGCTGCCCGGCCAGCTGCGCTCGGTGTCCCAGATCGGGCAGGTCGCGGCCAGCGCCCAGACGGTGATGACCGTGGGCCAGTCCGGCGACCAGGAGGTCATGGGCGTCGACCAGTCAGCGCTGGGCAGCATGGTCAACCCGACGCTGGTCAGCGGCGACCTGAGCCAGCTCGGCCCGGGCGCGGTCGCGCTGTACAAGTCGGCGGTCGGCGGGGCCAAACTGGGCGACCAGGTGCTGGTCAGCACGCCGGACGGCAACAAGATGCTCAAGCTCGTGGCCGTCTACGACTCGCAGGGCCTGGACGACGCCCTGGTCACGCTGGACACCTTCGCGTCGCTCGCGCCCAAGGTCGTCGGCTACAGCCAGGTGCTGGTCAAGACCAAGCCGGGCGTGTCGCCGGGCGACGGCCAGGCGGCGATGGACCAGGCGACCGCGAACGTGCCGGTGGCCAAGGTCAGCAGCGCGGCCGCGACCAAGCAGCAGCTCAACAGCCAGGTCGACAACCTGCTGGCGCTGATGTGGGCGCTGATCGGGCTGGCGGTGGTGATCGCCCTGTTCGGCATCGCCAACACGCTGGGCCTGTCGGTGCTGGAGCGCACCCGGGAGTCGGCGCTGCTGCGGGCGCTGGGCCTGACCAAGGGCCAGCTGCGGCTGATGCTGGTGATCGAGTCGGTGCTGATGGGCGTGATGGGCGCGCTGCTCGGCGTGGTGCTCGGCGGCGCGTTCGCCTGGGTGCTGATCACGGCCATCTCCACGCCGCAGCTCCAGCTGGGGCTGGCGATCCCGGGCGGCCAGCTGGGTGTGCTGCTGGTGGCGGCGGTGCTGGCCGCGGTGCTGGCGGCGCTGGCCCCGGCCCGCCGGGCGGCCCGGACGTCCATCGTCGCGGGCATGGCCGAAGCCTAGAAGCCAATTCCAAGAGCCGGGTGGCGCTCGTCCGTCGGGGGCGAGCGCCATTCGTGTATCCAGGAACAGGGGATGCGCTCCTGTCTCCCAGCGGCGGAATGTCCTGGGGGACACATGGAAATTCGGCTTCTCGGGCCGGTGCAGGCGCGGATCGGGGAGAGAGTCGTCGACCTCGGTCCCCGGCAGCGCCGGCTGGTGCTGGCGGTGCTGGCGATCGAGGTCAACCGGCTGGTCCCGGTGGACCGGCTGGTCGAGCTGGTATGGCCGGTGCGGCCGCCCCGCACGGCCTCACACGCGGTTCGGGTGTCGGTGTCGAGCATCCGGGGCCTGCTCTCCGAGGCCGGCGCCGACCTGACGGTCGTCACCCGGGGTTCCGGCTACCAGCTGCGGGCCGATCCGATGCTGATCGACGTGCACCGCTTCCAGGAGCTGCTGACCCGCTCCCGGGACGCCGCTGACGACCAGTCCCGGCTGGCCGAGCTGGACGAGGCGCTGGCGCTGTGGCGGGGGCCGGCGCTGGTCGACACGGCCGACCCGGAGGTGGTCGAGGAGCTGGTCGGCGGGGTCACCGAGACCCGGCTGGTGGCCCAGGAGGACCGGTTCGACACGCTGCTGCGGCTGGGCCGGCACCAGGAGACGCTCGGTGAGCTGACCACCCTGACCGACCAGCATCCGACCCGGGAACGCCTGGTCGGGCAGCTGATGCTGGCGCTGCACCGCGGCGGCCAGAGCAGCCGGGCGCTGGCCGTGTCACGGCGGACCCGGACCGTGCTGGCCGAGGAGCTGGGCATCGACCCAGGCGAGGAGCTGAGCCGGCTGGAGCTGGCCGTCCTGCGCAATGACCCGGCCCTCACGATCAGCGCCGGCCAGCCGGCGGTGACGATGACCGCGCCGGCGCTGCTGCCGCCGGCCATCGGCGACTTCACCGGCCGCGAGGCCCAGTTCGCGGCCCTGGACCGGGCCGGCGCGGTGACGCTGCTGGTCGGTACGGCCGGCGTGGGCAAGACAGCGCTGGCTGTGCAGTGGGGGCACCGGTCGCGGGCGACGTTCCCGGACGGCCAGCTCTACGTCAACCTCAACGGCTACTCGGTCGGGCCGCCGGTGCAGCCGTTGCAGGCGCTGTCCCAGTTCCTGCGGGCCGTCGGCGTGCCGCCGGACCAGGTGCCGGTGGACCCGGCCGAGGCGGCCGGCCTGTACCGCTCGCTGCTGGCCGACCGGAAGATGTTGGTGCTGCTGGACAACGCGGTCAGCGCCGAGCAGGTGCGGCCGCTGCTGCCGGCCGGCCCGCGGTGCCAGGTCGTGATCACCAGCCGGGACCGCCTCGACGGGCTGGTCGCGTTGGACGCGGCCCAGCGGCTCGCGCTGGACGTGATGTCCCCGGACGAGGCGCTTTCCTTGCTGCGTCGGATGATCGGTGGCGAGCGGATCGACGCCGAGCCGGACTCCGCGCGGGAGCTGGCCGACACGTGCGCGCACCTGCCGCTGGCGCTGCGGATCACTGCCGCCCAGCTGGTGAACCACCCGTCGCGGCCGATTTCCGACTACGTCGCCACCCTGGACCAGAACGACCTGCTGACGTCGCTGCGGATCGACGGCGACGAGCAGAGCGCCGTGCGGGCCGCGTTCGACCTGTCCTACTCCGGGCTGAAGCCGGAGGCCCAGGAACTGTTCCGCCGCTTGGGTTTGGCCCCTGGACCGGACATCAGTGCCCAGACCGCGGCGGTGCTGATCGAGTCGACCCCGTGCGAGACGGCCCGGCTGCTGGACCAGTTGGCCGCCGCGCACCTGGTCGACCAGCCGGTGTTCGGCCGCTACACCTGCCACGACCTGTTGCGGCACTACGCCCGTGACCGCGCCGACGAGCAGGACAGCGCCGAGGAGCGGGAAAGTGTGCTGTGCCGGCTGCTCGACGAGTACCTGCGGCACGCCCGCGCGGCGGTCGGCGTGCTGTACCCGCACATGCTGCAACTGGCCCCGCCGACCAAGGATCTGTTCGACGACTTCGCGTCCGCGCTGGCCTGGCTGGACGTGGAGCGGCCCAGCCTGATCGCCGCCATCCACCATGCCGCGCGGGCCGGGCAGCGGACGCGGGCCTGGCTGCTGGCCGACGCCATCCGCGGATATCTGTTCCAGGGCGGGGAATTCGCCGACTGGTTCGCCACCGCCCGCCTCGCGCTCGCGCTGGCCACCGGCGACCCCCGGGCCAAGGCCGCCGCCCTGTTCAGCCTCGGCACCGCGCACTACGCCGTGAACCAGTACCGCGAGGCGACCGAGCTGTGCACCGCGGCGCTGGATCTGTGCCGTGAGACCGAATGGCTCTCCGGGCAGGCGTCCGTGCTCAACAATCTCGGCCTGATCGCCATGTCCACCGGCGAGTTGGAGCAGGCGGCCGTGCACTGCGAGCAGGCGCTGCGGATCGGGCTGCGGCTGGGCAACCGGCACACCGAGGAGATGGCGCTGACCAATCTCGGCATCGTCTGCTACCTGCGGGGCGAAGCCGACCGGGCGGTGGATTTCCATCGGCGGGCGCTGACCGTGCAGCGGGAGATCAACCCCCGTGGCGAGGGCGCGGTGCTGGTCTACCTCGGTGGGGCGTTGTGCCTGCGCGGTGATCTCGACGAGGCGTTGGACAGCTGCGTCACGGGATTGGCGTGCTGCCATGAGATCGGCGCGCGGATCGAGGAAGCGCAGTTGCAGGCGTACATCGCCGGGATCCAGCACGCCGCCGGCCGGCGGGACGAGGCGCTGGCCGCCGCCCACGCCGCCGTCGAGTTCGGCGTCGACCTCGGGGACCAGCGCACGGAGGCGTGCGGGCGGATGATGCTCGGCGCGATCCTTGGCGGCACCGAGGAATGCGAGCGCGCCCTCACCCTCGCGCGGGCCATCGGCGCGCGGCACGTCGAGTGCGAGGCCCTGATCGTCATGGCCGCCAACCTGGTGTGCGACGGCGTACTCACGCTGGCCTCCGACTACGCGCAGCACGCCCTCGGCATCGCCATGGACGCCGGTTACCTTGCCCTGCAAGGGCGGGCGCTGTCCGTGCTGGCCGACATCGCGCTCGGCGGGCCGCAGCCCTCTCGCGCCGCCGAGTTGGCCACCGAGGCCCTGTCCGTGCAGCGGCAGTCCGGCGACCGCCTCGGCGTCGCCGCCACCCTGTGCACACTGGGAATCGCCTTACGCGGCACCGTCGGCGCGCTCGCCGCCCAGCCGCACTGGCGCGAGGCCCGCGACCTCTACGCCCGCTGCCACGCCCCCGAACCCACCCGCCTCACCACCCTGCTCGGCCCCTGACCCCATAGTTGGAAAGGACCATTCCTCTCGTTGGATGAGAGGAATGGTCCTTTCACAACATCAAGGGCTTGCGCGGGGACCTGCCCCGCGCTAATGATGGTGGGTTGTCGTCGGGCTGTGGACGGTGGTTGTGGTGCTGTGGCCGTGCAGCCAGAAGTAGGCGATCACGACCAGCACGAGGATGGCCACCAGCACCGCGAAGAAGATCTTCAGCTTGCTGTACGGGCGTTCGCCGTTGACCTCGCCGGTGCGGCCGTTGACCAGGATCTGCCAGGTCTTGCCGCCGTAGAGGTAGCAGGCGATCCAGATCGGCAGCAGCATCAGCTTGAAGGTGACGGCGGTGTAGTTGGTGTTGACGCCGTCGACCCGCTGCTCGTCGCCGCCGATGTCGCGCCGGCAGTCGTCGTGGATGACGCCGGCCATCCGCCGCTTGGCCTCGTCCAGGCCGGCCTCCGGCTCGACGTCGTAGCGCAGCGAGTTGAAGCCGGCCAGGTACTGCGGGGCGTACGGGGCGGCCTCGGGCAGCGGCCACGGCGCGATGGCGTCCACCTTGGCCGGCGGCACGTTGGCCGTGTTGGCCGGCACCAGCACGTCGTCGAAGAACCGGCTGACCTGACCGGAAACCGGGTACCAGCGGGTCTTCTGCACCTGCCGGGTCTCGGTCCTGCCGTCGCTGTTGGTGAACCGCTCGGTGACGTAGTAGTGCTCGCCGCGGGCCCCGGAGTAGCTGGAGTAGGTCTGCGAGTCGTAGGTCCAGTGCGGCACGTAGGTGCCACGGGTGGACTCCGCCTCGCTGACCTTCTTCAGCGCGTTCGGCGCGAACCAGCGGGAGTTGATCCACTTGCGCAGCGACTCGCGCACGCCGTTGCGGTCCAGCATGAACGGCAGCACGGCCTCGGGCACGATCTGCCCGCTGGCATTGGGATCCAGCACCAGCGGACTGCCGCAGAACTGGCACAGCGTGGCGGTGTCGTTGCTCTGGGTCTGCGCCGCGCAGCGCTGGCACACGTAGACGTAGGCGCCGAGCTGGGCGACCGGCTTGCGGGACAGCGTGCCGAGCTCGGCTAACGAGTGCTCCTGGATCTGCTTGTCGCCGTGGCTGATCTGCTGCTCGTACCCGCAGTACGGGCAGCGCATGGCGGTGGTGCCGGGCGCGAACTCGACGCGCGCGCCGCAGCCGCCACACGGAAAGGCGTTGGGGGACACCGTCCCGCCGGGCGTGAAGGGTCCGGTCACCGGGTCACCCCTGCGGGGGCAGCGGCGGCGGGGTGGCGCCGAACAGCGGCGTCAGCTCCGGCACCTGTGCGGCCGGCGTCCACTGCGCCATGCCCTGGTGCCACACCAGGGACTGCGGCGTCAGCACGCCCGCGGCGACCTGCTGCTGCAGCCCGTTCTGGTCGAACGGGCCGGCCTGCTGGCCGTTCGCCCCGATGTACCACTGGGTCTGCTGCGGCAGCGGCGGCGGCGCCATCGGCGGCGGGGCCTGCTGCTGGTACCCCGGCTGGGGGTAACCCTGCGGCGGAGTGCCGTAACCCGGCTGCTGCTGGGGGTAACCCTGCTGCGGATAGGGCTGCTGCTGCTGGAACTGCTGCCCGACCCGCTGGCCCAGCGCCATGCCCAGGCCGACGCCCAGGCCCTCGCCCGCGCCGCCCGGGTTGTTGGCGGCGTCCTGGATCGCGTTGGCCGCCTGGAACTGGGTGTACTGGTTCAGGTCGCCGACGATGCCCATCTGGGTGCGCTTGTCCAGCGCGGCCTCGACCTCGGGCGGCAGCGAGATGTTCTCGATGACGAACTTGGGGATCGCGATGCCGACCGAGGCCAGCTCCTGGCTCAGCGCCTGGGCCAGCCGGTCGCCGATCGAGCCCTGCTGGGTGGCCAGGTCCAGCATCGGCACGCCGGAGGTGGCCAGCGCGGTGCCCAGCCGGCCGACGATGATCTGGCGGAGGTACTCGGAGACCTCCTCGGTGCGGAACTGCGGGTCGGTGCCGGCCAGCTCGCGCAGCAGGGCCGGCGGGTCGATGACCCGGATGGAGAACGCGCCGAAGGCGCGCAGCCGCACCATGCCGAACTCGGGGTCGCGCAGGATGACCGGGTTCTGCGTGCCCCACTTGAGGTCGGTGAACTGCCGGGTGTTGACGAAGTAGACCTCGGCCTTGAACGGCGAGTTGAAGCCGTACTTCCAGCCCTTGAGCGTCGACAGGATCGGCATGTTCTGCGTCTGCAGCGTGTACATGCCGGGCGGGAACGCGTCGGCGATCTGGCCCTCGTTGACGAACACCGCCGCCTGCGACTCGCGCACCGTCAGCTTCGCGTTCATCTTGATCTCGTTGTCGTAGCGGGGGAACCGCCAGACAATGGTGTCCCGACTGTCGTCGGTCCACTCGATGATGTCGATGAACTCGCCCTTGATCTTATCGATCAGTCCCACAGGTACCCCCGTCTCGAGGCCGGCCCCCGCCGACGCGTGACCCTACCAATGCGGCTCAGTCGTCGTCCCGGGAAGCACCGTTACGGGTGGCCCGGGCCGTCCAGCGGACGCTGGTCACCTGGGGCTCCATGCTCAGCCGGGACACCGCCGACTCCATCTGCTTGTCGTCGCGGTTGTCGGTGAGCAGGTCGGCGCGCACCTCCACGTAGCCCTCGACCGAGCTGTTCTTGCTGGACACGGACTGGAGCTGGAACGAGGTGCCGGTCATGGACTGCACCAGCAGCGCCCGGATGTGCGCCTCGGCGTCGTCCTTGGTGACGGCCATGAAGGTGTACGCCGTGGTGGTCTCCTCGCCCGAGGCCGGCCGGCGGTCCACCACCCGGCCCACCCAGCGCAGCGCCACGTTGGCCACCAGCACCACCGCCGTGCCGGCCACCGCCGGCTCGAACAGCCCGGCCCCGGCCAGCGCGCCGACCGCGGCCGAGCACCACAGCGTGGCCGCGGTGTTCAGGCCGCGCACGTTCAGGCCATCCCGCATGATCACGCCGGCGCCGAGGAAGCCGATGCCGGACACGATCTGCGCGGCGACCCGGGTCGGGTCGGCGCTGGCGTGCCCGGGCACGGCGTCGAAGCCGTACCCGGACAGCAGCACGAACAGGGTCGCGCCCGCGGCGACCAGCGCGTTGGTCCGCAGGCCGGCCATCCGGGCCCGGTACTGCCGCTCGAAGCCGATCGCCGAGCCGAGTCCGACGCCCGCCAGCAGGCGCAGGGCCATGTCAAGGGTGTTCACGAGAATTCCTCACAGCCAGGTGGCGAACTTGCGGACATAGCGGGACTTCACGGCCTGCACCAGCGCGCAGTAGCCGACGAGGACGGCGGCCAGCCACGGGAAGTAGCCGGTGGGCAGCGCCACCAGGCCGAACAGCCCGGTGAACGGCAGCGCCAGGCCGATCGCCGCCACGACGGCGGTCGCGGCCAGCACCGGCAGGCTGGCCCGGGAGCGCAGTCGCTGCGTGCGGATCACGTGCACGATCAGCAGCTGGGACAGCAAACCCTCGACGAACCATCCCGTCTGGAAGGTCGCGGGATCGAAGTGGCCCATCGCGGCGAACAGGGCGAGGTCGAACACGGAACTGAGCGGGCCGACCAACAGCATGAACCGGGCGAGGTCGCCGCCGGCCCACTTGCGAGGGGAGCTCACCTGCTCACGATCCACGCCATCCCACGGGATCGCCAGTTGAGCAATGTCATACATCAGGTTCTGGACGAGCAGTTGGACCGGCAGCATCGGCAGGAACGGCAGCAGCACGGCCGCCGCCAGCACACTGAGCACGTTGCCGAAGTTGGAGCTGGCGGTCAGCTTCACGTACTTCATCGTGTTGGCGAAGGTGCGGCGGCCGGCCAGCACGCCGCCGGCCAGCACGGTGAGGTCCTTGCGCAGCAGGATCACCTCGGCGGTGTCCCGCGCGACCGGCAGCGCGCCGCCGACCGAGATGGCCAGGTCGGCCTCGCGCAGCGCGGCCGCGTCGTTCACGCCGTCGCCGAGGAAACCGACCGTGTGGCCGGCTTCCCGCAACTCCCGGACGATCTCGGCCTTGCGGGCCGGCGTGGCGCGGGCGTGCACGGTGGCGTCCGGAATGCCGATGTCCCGGCACACCTTGCCGGCCACCCGCTCGTTGTCGCCGGTGACGACGACGATCTCGATGCCCAGCTCGCGCAGCTGCTTGACGGCCTGGGCCGCCGACTCTTTCGGCGGGTCCTGGAAGAAGAGGTGGCCCACCAGGTCAGCGCCGTCCTCGTCGGCCAGCTGGTAGATATGCCGGGCGTCAACCTCCTTGCACCACACGCCGAGCACCCTTGTGCCGTTCGCCGCCTCGTCGTGTTCGACCGCGCCCTTGGTCACCAGCAGGTGCCGGCCCTCGGTGTCGCGGACGACCACCGACATGCGCCGGCGCTCGTGGTCGAACGGCAGCTCGTCGACCAGCCGCCAGCCAGCCTCGAGGATGAGCCGGTGGTCCGGCTCGACGGCGTCGATCACCGCGCGGTCGAACGGGTTGCGCAGTCCGGTCTGCAGCGCGGCGTTGACGTAGGCCAGTTCGAGCGTGCGGTTGTCGGTGTGGTCGGCCAGCACGATCCGGTCGTCGGTGAGCGTGCCGGTCTTGTCCACGCAGAGCACGTCCAGCTGCCCGAACTCGTGCACGGCCCGCAGCCGCTTCACGATCACCTGCTGCCTGGCCAGGTCGCTCGCGCCCTTGGCCAGGTTGGCGGCGACGATCACCGGCAGCATCTCCGGCGTCAGGCCCACGGCCACCGAGACCGCCAGCAGCGCCGCCTCCGTCCAGTCGCCGTGGGTGAGGCCGCTGACCAGCAGCACGATCGGCGCCAGCACCAGCGTGAACCGGATCAGCGTCCAGCTCACCGAGCGCATCCCGGCGTCGGTGTCACGGTCGTGGTCGGTGAGGCGGCTGGCGATGGCGCCCAGGTAGGTGCACCGGCCGGTGCCGACCACCACCGCCGTCGCCGAACCGCCGACCACCGTGGAACCGAGGAAACAGAACACCGGCGAGTCGAGCACATTGCCGGCGATCCGGTCGGTCGTCACGGTCTTGCGCACCGGCAGCGACTCCCCGGACAGCGTCGCCTGCTCGACCACGAGGTTGTTGGCGGTGAGCAGCCGGCAGTCGGCCGGCACCAGGTCACCGGCCTTGAGGTGTACGACGTCGCCGGGCACCAGCTCTTCGACCGGCACCTCGGCGGTGACCGCGCCGAGCGCCGCGGCCGCCGGCTCGGTGAACCGGCGCGGCGAGCCGGTTCCGCGCTTGGCCACGACCGCCGTCGTCGCGACCAGGTCCCGCAAGCGCTTGGCGGCCCGGTCCGAGCGGTACTCCTGGGTGATCCGGAGCAGGACGCTGACCAGGACCATCACGCCGACCGTGACGGCGCCCGCGTAGTTGGCCGTGAGCGCCAGCACCAGGTCCAGGCCCAGCAGCAGGCCGACGAACGGGCTGCGCAGGCCGCGCAGCAGCCGCGCCGTCCAGTGCGGGCTCCGGCCCGCGACCTCGTTGCGGCCGTGCCGGGCCAGCCGGGCATTGCGTTCGAGGGTGGTCAGGCCGGCCGGGCTGGCGCCGAGGTGGCGGATCAGCATCGCGGCGTCCATCGCGGACAGTTCGGTGAGCGTGGCGGCGACGGCCTGCGTCGTCCTGGTCATGACGGGACTCCCAGCGCGCGTGGGTGAAGGCCCCGCGGTGCGCTGGCTGGGGATCAGACAGACGGGTACCGGGCGGCCGTGGGACAGCTGCTACTACTTCCGTCGCTACTCACCACGACCACCTCCTCTCGTCACCGTCGGTCATGGTACCGGCTCGGTTGCGACTAGCTGCGGAAACTTGTCAACGCCTTGACAGTGAGCGCTGTCACGGTCAAGGTGAGAGCGCTCTCACCGCTCGCTGTCGAGGGAGGACGGACGATGGGCAGAAGCCGGACGGTCGCCGCCACCGCCGACGGCTGCTGGGACACCTTCGCCGGCTTCGGCCGGCCGGCCTACCGCTTCCCGGTGGCCTGGGCCGGTGTCCAGCCCGACGGACGCGGCCCCGTGCCGCGGGCGTGCCTCGCCTACTACGACCGGCTCGTGGACCGGTTGCTGGACAAGGGCGTCACCCCGATCGTCACCCTCTACCAGTGGGACCTGCCGCAGGCCCTCGACGAGGCCGGCGGCTGGGCCGACCGCGACACCGCCCTGCGCTTCGGCGAGTACACCGCCGCCGTGCACGACGCCCTCGGCGACCGGGTCCGGCTGTGGACCACCCTCGACGAGCCCTCCCGCGCCGCCTTCCTCGGCTTCCCCCACGACCCCGTCGGCGCGCTGCGCTCCGCCCACCACCTCCTGCTCGGGCATGGCCTCGCGGTCTCAGAGATTCGCGACCGAGCCCCCGAGCAGGAGGTTTCCATCGTGCTGAACCTCACCACCGTGCTCGTCGACCGGGACGACCACGCGCACACCACCGCCTTCCGCAAGGTCGACGGCCTGCGCAACCGCTTCTTCCTCGACCCCCTCTTCGGCCGTGGCTACCCCGCCGACGTCCTCGCCGACACCGCGTGGCTCGGCCCCTGGGACTCCGTGGTCCTTGACGGCGACCTGGACGTCATCGCCGAACCCGTCAACTGGTACGGCGTCACCTGTTACGGGCCCACCCGCGTCGTTCCCGCCGAGGACGCCCTCGGCGTCACCGGCGGCGGCCACCCCGGCCTGCGTGGCGTTCGCCTGCTCGCCACCCAGTTCTCCGACGGCACTGACGAGGCCTTCGCCGAGCTCATGCTCCGTCTCGGCATCGACTATCCGGAATTGCCTTTGATGGTCACCGAGAACACCCAGCGCCATCCGGCCGCCATCGCCGTGTAGAAAAACGTCGAATGCCGTGGGAACCCCCGATTCCCACGGCATTCGACGTCGTTACCTGCCGGCGTGGGCCGGGCCGATGTAGGTGCCCGGGTGGGTGGCGGCGTCCTGCTTGACCAGGTCGAGGCTGTCGGCCCACGGGATGGTCTGCGTGTTGGTGCCGTTGGGCGGCGTGATCGACACCGTGGAGACGTGCCAGCCCTTGCCGCCGTCGTCACTGCCGGCCGTGAGGTAGGTGAGGTCGGCGATGGCGAACTCGCCCGGGGCGAGCAGCACCGGGGTGATGGGGTCGCCGGTGCGGACCAGGTCCCAGGTGGTGCCGTCCGCCCCGTTCAGCCGGACACCCGGGAAGCCCTGCACCGTGCAGGCCGTGCTGCCCTGGTTGATCAGCTTGATCGGGAGCTTCCACTGCGAGCCGCCGTTGGTCACGTCCGGCGACACGTCCGACACCTTCATGTTCGCGCACGCCGGGTGGCCGCCCGAGCCGCCCGAGCCCTGCCCGTTGGTCACCGGCGTGCCCTTGGTGTCCGTGCCCTGCGTTGCCCCGCCGCTGGTATTCGTGCCCTGGGCCGCCGCGCTGCTGCTGGTCGTGGCCCCCGGCGACGCCGGCGTGACGGTGAGCGTCCCGTTCGCCGAGCACGCCCCCATCGCGCCCATCACGGCCACCGCCGCAACCGCCGTCGCGCCCCGCCGGATCACCTTCGCGTTGATGTTCACAATCCGCCCCTCGAAACAAGTGCTCGTGTATTTGCCGGCGTGTTTGCCTAGTTGCACATAAAGATGTGCGAGACCAGCAAAGGATGCCTTCATGTGATCCGAGTCACCGTCAAGCAACGTCGCTATAGGATGCTATCGAAGAATACTTTCCCCAGGTGGCCTGCTCGCATGTCAAACCGGCTGCCCGTTTTTACGGCCGTTCAAAGGCCGTGAAGGCAGCCGCTTTGCCCGTCGAGATCACTCAGGCCGAGTGGCGGTGCACGAGCTCCACGGGGAGGAGTTGGTGGCGCTGGCGGGGTTCTTCGCCGCGGATGAGGGCGAAGAGGCGGTCGACCATGGACTGGACCTGGCGGCCGATGTCCTGGCGGACGGAGGTGAGCGGCGGGTCGGTGTGGGGGGCGACGGACTCGTCGTCGTCGAAGCCGACGACGGCGACGTCCTGGGGCACGCGTTTGCCGGCGGCGCGCAGGGCGGTCATGGCGCCGGCGGCCATCAGGTCGTTGGCGGCGAATACGCCGTCGAGGTCGGGGACCCGGGCCAACAGCGCGGTCATGGCGCGTTCGCCGCCCTCACGGGAGAAGAAGCCGCACTCGGTGATCTGGGCCAGCTGGGAATCGGACGCGGCGCCGGTGGCGGCGCGGAAGCCGGCGAGGCGGTCGGTGGCGGCGAGCTCGTCGGTGGGGCCGGTGACGCTGACGACCTGCCGGCAGCCCCGTTCCATGAGGTACCGGGTGGCCATGGCGGCGCCGTTCTCGTTGTCGTTGTCGACGGTGTGCAGCCCGCGCAGGCTGCCCCACGGCCGGCCGCCGAAGACGATGGGCAGCGGGAGCTTGCGCACCGACAGGGGCAGCGGGTCGTCCTGGTGCGGGGTGAACAGCAGGGCCCCGTCGACGTGCCCGCCGGCCAGGAAGCGCTGGGCCCGCAGCTGGTCCTCGGGCGTGTGCACGAGCACGAGCACCATCTGCGAGTCCCGCGCGCCCAGGGCCATGGCGGAGTACTTGACCAGGCCGGCGAAGTGGGGGTCGTTGAATATCTTGGGCTGGGGCTCGGAGATGAGCACGGCGACGGCCCCGGTGCGCCGGGTGACGAGGGTGCGCGCGGCCTGGTTGGGCTGGTAGCCGAGTTCGAGCACCGCGGAGTTGACCGACTCCAGCGCGGCCGGGCTCACCTTCGGCGAGCCGTTGAGCACCCGGGACGCGGTCGCCCGGGACACCCCGGCGCGGGCCGCGACGTCCTCCAGGGTCGGCCGGTCGTTGGGACGGTGCACGACCACGTCTGCTCCTCACGAGCCGCTCTCGCACGAGGCGGCTTTCGGCAAGGAGCTTAACGCTTGAAGTCATTCGTGGAAGCGCTCACACGCGCAACTGAACCGGTTCGGATCGCGGAAACGGCCACTCTGAGCAACCCGTCCTCCACACGCTGTCGTGTGCTCAGACCGGCCCGCGCGGCCGTTCGGGTGAGCGCGTCCTCGGCCGGAAGGCACCACCCGACAAGCTCTTCGTAGCCGGCGCCGCGGGCGACGGAAGCCAGATGGGACAACAGGGCCGTGCCGACGCCGCGCCGCTGCCAATCATCCTCGACGAGCAGGGACACCTCGGCCAGCCCGGGGGTCGACATCCCGATCAGCTGTCCGACGGCGACGACCTCGCTGCCGGCCATGGCCAGCACGGTGATGCCGCGCGGCGGGCTCAGCAGGCGGTGCAGCCAGCGTCGCGGCACGGTCCGCACGCCGGCGTGGTAGCGGGTGAACAGGGTTCGCATCGAACAGCGCTTGTGCAGCGCGGCAACGTCGTCGGCGTCGGCGGGACGGCCGACGCGCAGCACCAGACCGGCGCCGTCGGTGGTCAGCACGGCCTGGGGCTCGCTGACCTCACGTCCGGCCGAGCCCAGCACTTCCAGCAACGCGAACGCCCGCGCCAGCTCGGTGTCGGTGAACGGTGCCCACGCTCTGCGTACGAGAAGCGTGCTGCCACCCGGAAGGTTGACCACGAACTGGTGACCGTCGAGCGCGGAAACGCCCCAGCCGGTCATCTGCGGCCCTGGGGTCACCGGAGTGACGGAATCCGCGCCCAGCACGGAACGCAGCGACGCCGCCAGCTCGGACGGCTCGGCCAGCGCCCGGCCGACGGCCCGCAGCGCGGCGGCCCGCTCGTCGACGAGGTCGTGCATCGAGGCGGCGGCGATCGACACCTCCCGACCGCCCTCGGCCTCCAGCAGAGCCACGAGATCAGCCGGCCGCAACCGATCCGGCGCGGTGACCACGAGCTCGTCGACCACGCCGTCCGGCACCGGCAGCACCGTGAGCGCGAGCACATTGCAGTACTGGTCGGCCAGTCGCACGGTCAACCGGGCCAGCACGCCCGGGCTGTCGGCCAGCCGAACCCGTAGTCGCCAAGTGGAAGTGCCCATGTGACCCAGCGTGCCGGCCCGCTGTTTCCGACCGGTTTCCGCCGCGTGAGGCTCAGTGGCCGCAGAGGAACCAGCACGTGGTCGTGGTGGTCGGCGGCGGCGCGGGCTGGGTCGTCTGCACCGGCGGCTGGGTGGCCTTCGTTGTCGTGGGCGTGTTCCTGGTGGTGGTCTGCTGTGGGTGGCTGTCCACCTGCTGCGTCGCCGTGGTGGTGCTGGTCGCCGTGGTCGTCGGCGTTACCGTGACGACCACGGTGGACACCTGGGTGCTCACCGTGGTCGGCAGGGACGAGACCGCGGGCGGCGGAGTCGCCGCGTTCGCGTCGAGCTCGTGCAGATAGGCGCCGAGTAACACACCGACGATGGCCGAGGCACCGACCGCGACGGCCGACGAAGCCATCAACGCGCGTACCACCGATCCTCCTTGCACCCCAGGGTTGAGCCGACTGTGCCCCGAGCGGAGTTACCGCTTGGTACGTCACGACCCTCAATAAGCTAGTCGGCCGGTCAAGCCCTGGGCTGTAGGGATCAGGGCTTAACCTGGTCCACGAACTCCGTGGTGTACGTCTCAGTCAGCCGGACGCTGTCCTTCTTGCCCTTGACGTTGGGGGAGAACTGACTCAGCACGGTGAGCACGTTCGCGGCACCGTCCGCCGGCATCCTGCCATCCGCGTTGAACATCGACTTCGTGTCCCCGATCGCCTTCTCGTACAGGGACTTGTCGCTGCCGGCGTAGTCGGCCGGCATCTTGGCGGCGATCTCCGCGCCGGAGTGCGTGGAGATGAATTGCAGGGTCTTGACCAGGGCGTTGGCCAGCTTCTGCACGACCGGTTTGTGCGCGTTGACGTAGTCGCACGACATGTACAGCGAACTGGCCGGGTACAGCCCGCCCAGCGCCGCCTTCGTGCCGGCCTCGGTGCGCATGTCCAGCAGCACCTTGCCCTTGCCGGTGGCGGTGAGCTGGGCCACCGTCGGGTCGGTGGTCATGCCGGCGTCAATTTGGCCGTTTTCCAGCGAGGCGACAAAAGTCGACCCGGCCCCGGCCTTCACCTCCGAGAAGTCGGTGCCGGCCTTGAGCCCGTGCTGCTGGGCCAGGTACTGGGTGAGGAAGTCGGTGGACGAGCCGAGGTCGGTCACGCCCAGCTTGCGGCCCTTGAAGTCGGCCGCCGACTTGATCGTGCCGGCCTGGGCGGGCGACACCATCTCGACCTCGCCGGGAATGTTGGCCAGCTGCACCACCGATGTCAGGCACTTGCCCTTGGTCTGCAGGTCGATGGTGTGGTCGTAGAAGCCGACCACGCCCTGCACGTCGCCGGAGATCAGGGAGTTCTCCGCGTTCACGCCGGCCTGCTGGGTGGCCAGGTCGACGGTGAGGCCCTGCTCCTTGAAGTAGCCGAGCTGGTCAGCCAGCTTGGCCGGCAGGTAGATCACCTTGTCGATGCCGCCAACCATGATCCGCAGGTGGTCGGAGGCGGCGGAGTCGGTGCGCGAGTCGCGGCAGGCGGCCAGGCTGAGCACGGTCGCCGCGGCGATGACCAGCGTGACAGGGGTACGCAGGTTCATATCTGGGCTCCTTGCTCGTGCGCCGCGGTCGGCCGCCACTTGAGCAGCCGCTTCTCCAGCGCGGTGAGGATCGCCTCGGCCAGCAGGGCCAGCACGGTGATGACGATCATGCCGGCGTAGATGCCGGGGGTGTCGAAGTTGCCCTGGGAGCGGGCGATCAGCAGGCCGAGGCCGGTCTCCGAGCCGACGACCTCACCGACCACGGCGCCGATCAGGGCGAAGCCGAAGGCGGAGTGCAGGGAGGCCAGGATCCAGGAGGTGGCGCTGGGCAGCACGATGGTCATCAGCACCTGGAACCTGCTCGCGCCCAGCACCCGGGCGTTGTTGATCAGGTTGCGGTCCACCTCGCGGGCGCCCTGGAAGGCGTTGAAGAACACGGCGAAGAACACCAGGATGAACGCCGTCGCGATCTTGGACTGCATGCCGAGGCCGAACCAGATCACGAACAGCGACGCCAGCACGATGCGGGGCACGGCGTTGACCGCCTTGATGAACGGCGCGCAGATGTCCGACAGCAGCGGGCTGCGGCCCAGCAGCACGCCGAGCACGATGCCGGCCGCCGCGCCGATCAGGAAGCCGATCACGGCCTCCTCCATGGTGGCGGCGATGTTCGTCCAGATCGAGCCCTGGCTGGTGCCGACGGTGAACCAGTCCACCAGCTTGAGCCACACCTGGCTGGGCTTGGAGTAGAAGAACGGGTCGATCCAGTAGGTGGCGGCGATTTCCCAGCTGGCCAGCCAGGCCACCACCAGCGCGGCCCGGATCGACCACACCTTGAGCTTGCGGTTACGCCGTGCGCTGGCGGCGCTGGCGAGCTCTCGCGCCGGCACGGTCTCAGCTGGCAACGACACTGCTGCGCTCACGGGCCTTGTCCACCTCTTCCCGCAACGATTCCCAGATCTCCCGGTACACGGACTGGAACTCCGGCGTCATCCGGATCTCCTCGACCAGCCGCGGCCGCGGCAGCTTCACCTCGAAGGCGGCCTTCACGGTCGCCGGGCTGGCGGTCATCACGATCACCTTGTCCGCCAAGGCAATGGCCTCGTCGAGGTCGTGGGTGACGAAGATGACCGAAGACCTGCTGGCAGGGTCGAGAATTGATCCAGTGGCGTTGGAGCCGGACCACAGGCGCAGCAGTTCGTCCTGCATCAGGGCCCGGGTCTGCACGTCCAGCGCGCTGAACGGCTCGTCCATCAGCAGGATCGACGGCTCGTTCACGAGGGTCGCGGCCAGCGCCACGCGCTTGCGCATGCCCCCGGACAGCTGGTGCGGGTAGTAGCCCGCGAACTTGCCCAGGCCGACCTTGTCCACCCAGACCCGGGCCAGTTCCCGGGCCGTGGCCTTGGAGGCGCCGCGGTAGCGCGGGCCGGCGGCCACGTTGTCCAGCACGGACCGCCACGGCTGCACGGCGTCGTTCTGGAACATGTAGCCGATGCCCTCGGGAATGCCCAGCACCGGCTCGCCGCGGACCAGCGCGACGCCGCTGGAGGGCGGTTCGAGGCCGGAGACCAGGGACAGCGTGGTGGACTTGCCGCAGCCGGTGGGGCCGACCACGGCCACGAACTCACCGGGCTGCACGGACAGGGTCAGTTCCCGGACGGCGGTGTGCACACCGCCGGTCGCGCCGCGAAACCGTTTGGTCGCCGCGCGTAACTCGATGACGGGTCCGGTCGTCATTGGCCAGCTCCTTCTCTGTTGCGGCAGGACGGTAAGTGGCCGCCGTCACCGTGCGAACCCTTGTCGCGCTTGTTCGCCCATCGCGCGTTTCCCGTGTTTCGCACGTTCTGCTCACGGGGGTTCGCGGCGTAGGGTCCGCGCATGGCGCCGCCCCGGATGCGGTTCGCCCGGCAGGTGCTGCTGCTTCAGATCGGCGTGGTCGTGCTGGTCGTCGGAGTGGGGTTCGCCCTGGTCGGGTGGCTGCTGTACAACAACTTGACCAAGCTGTACGAGCAGCGGGCGCTGTCCGTGGCCCAGTCGGTCGCGGCCAACCCGGACATCGGCGACGCGGTCGCCGCGGCCGATTCCAGCGGCCTGGTGGAGATTCGCGCCGAGGCGGTGCGGATCCGCACCGGGGCGCTGTTCGTCGTGGTCACCGACCGTAAGGGCATTCGCTACGCGCACCCCAACCCGGACGAGGTGGGGGAGTTGGTCAGCACCGACTTCACTCAAGTCGTGGCCGGCGCTGAGGTCGCCAACATGGACGAGGGCACGCTGGGCTACTCGGCCCGGGGCAAGGTCCCGCTGCGCGACCACACCGGGGCCATCGTCGGCGAGGTGAGCGTCGGCTTCGACGCCAGCACCATCTGGGACGCTTTGCTGAGAGCGCTGGGGTGGTGTGTGCTCGGGCTGATCGGCGCGTTGGCGTTGGGCGTGGCGGGTTCGGCGCTGTTGAATCGGTTGCTGAAGCGGCGAACCCTGGGTCTGGAACCGCATGAGCTGTCGGAGTTGGTGCAGCAGCGGGAAGCCGTGCTGCACGGCATCGGCGAGGGCGTGCTGGCCGTGGATCCGGCCGGCCGGGTGTCGGTCTGCAACGACGAGGCGGCCCGTCTCCTTGGCAGCGCGCCGTCTCCGGGCACGCCGATGTCCACTTTGGAGCTGCCGGCCCGTATCGGCGAGGCGGTTTCGGACGGCGCGGCGGTGGACAACCTCATCGCCGTGGCCGGTGATCGGGTGTTGGTGGCGACGTGTCGCCCGGTGCGGCGGGACGACATCGACCTGGGCACGGTGCTGACCATCAGGGACCGGACCGACCTGGAGACCCTGACCCGGGAGCTGGATTCCGTGCACCGGCTCACGGATGCCCTGCGGGCGCAGCAACACGAGTTCGCCAACCGGCTGCACACCCTGTCCGGGCTGTTGCAGACCGGCCACCACAACGAGGCAGTCGACTATCTCCAGGCACTGTCGGACACGCCGGTGGTGCCGCTGGGCCCGAGTGGCGTGCCCGATCCGTACTTGCAGGCCTTCGTGTCGGCGAAGAGTGTTGCGGCGGCGGAGAAGGGGGTGACGCTGGAGGTCGGGGAGGCCAGCTGGGTGCCGACCAAGGTGATCGCCCCGCTGGAGGTCACGACCGTGCTGGGCAACCTGGTGGACAACGCCGTGGAGGCGGCCCGGCTGGGTGCGCGCCGGCCCGCCCGGGTCGAGATCGACCTCGTCGCCGACGGGACGACCCTGCACGTCTCGGTGGCCGACAGCGGCGACGGCGTGCCGGAACGCCTGCGTGACATGGTGTTTCTCGAAGGAGTATCCACAAAGGATGACCCGGGCCATGGTCTTGGCCTGGCCCTGACCCGACAGGCCGCCCGCGCGCTGGGCGGCGATGTGCGGCTGACCAACCCGGGCGGCCCCGACCACGGCGCTGTGTTCGCCGCGACCCTGCCGGAGGTGCTGGCGTGATCCGTGTTCTGGTTGTGGAGGACGATTTCCGGGTCGCCCAGGTGCATGCCGCGTTCACCGAGCGGGTCACCGGCTTCACGGTCGTCGGCTCGGCCCGCACCGCCGCCGAGGCGTTGAGCCTGATCGCCGACCTGAGACCGGATCTGGTGCTGCTGGACACCTACCTTCCGGACCGCTCGGGTCTGGAGCTGCTGGCCGAGATCTCGGTCGACACGATCATGCTGACCGCCGTCTCCGACGCGGCCTCGGTCCGCGCCGCTTTTGCCGCCGGGGCCCTGAACTATCTGGTCAAGCCGTTCACCGCCGAGCAGCTAGGGGAGCGCCTGACCGCGTACTCCCGCTTCCACAACCAGTTGTCGCCGGCCGGCCGCGCCCTCACCCAGGAAGACATCGACCGCGCGGCGCGGACCCTGCACGACGGCGACCACCCGCACGCCCCGAAGGGCCAGTCGCCGGTGACCGCCAAGCTCGTGTCCGACGCCCTGCGCACCGCCGACGGCCCTTGCTCGGCCGCCGAGATCGCCGCCGGCCTGGGCATCGCCCGCGCCACCGCCCAGCGCTATCTGGCCGCCCTGGCCCAGGAGGGCGCCGCGGTCATGAGCCTGCGCTACGGCCTGACCGGCCGTCCCGAGCACCAGTACGAGTGGCGGTGCTGAGTCTTTGGCGCCGCCTTCGGCGTCGCGGCTCGGCCCCCGGGTAGCCGATGCCTCGCCCTTGCCGGATTTCGCCCGCCGCATCCGGCTACCCGGTGGGGCGCGTCGGGTGCGGCGGGCGAAATCCGCCAACCAGGCGAAACACCGGCGGGGCCTCGCACTCTCCTGTGTTGGCGGTGCTCGAAATCCGGCGTGTGGGCGAAGCACTCCGTCTTCGGCCAGTAGTCTCCGGGTCGTGAAGTCGCTGTCGATGATCGACACCTGGTCGGCCGAGCACGCGGCGGTCGCCGTTGTCGACGCCGGCGGCACGGTGCTGGGCACGTACGGGCCGACGGACCACGTCTTCCCACTGGCCTCGGTGACCAAGCCGCTGGTCGCGTACGCGGCGCTGATCGCCGTGGAGGAGGGGGCGGTCGAGCTGGACCAGCCGGCCGGCCCGCCCGGCGCGACCATCCGCCACCTGCTGGCCCACACCTCGGGCCTGGCCTTCGACGACCACCAGACGGTCGCCGCCCCGGGCACCCGCCGGGTCTACTCCAGCGCCGGCTTCGAAGTGCTCGCCGACACCGTCCAGGCGGCCAGCGGCATCCCGTTTCCCCAGTACCTCAAGGAAGCCGTCTTCGAGCCGTTGGGCATGGGCACGGCGGCGCTGACCGGCTCGGCCGGCGCCGGCGCGCGGGCCAGCTGCGCGGACCTGGTCCGGTTCGCGACCGAACTGCAGAACCCGACGCTGGTCGCCCGCGAGACGTTGGCCGAGGCGACCAGCGTCGCCTTCCCCGGGCTCGACGGCGTGCTCCCCGGATTCGGCAACCAGCGGCCCAACGACTGGGGCCTCGGGTTCGAGATCCGCTCGCGCAAGTGCCCGCACTGGACCGGGGACGGCAACTCCCCGGCCACCTACGGCCATTTCGGCGCGGCCGGCACCTTCCTCTGGGTGGATCCGGACCACCGGTTGGCCGCGGTCGCGCTCACCGACCGCCCGTTCGACCAGTGGGCCACCGAGGTGTGGCCGCCGTTCAACGACGCGATCCTGGCGGAAACCTCCGATCGACGGTAGCGAGGTTCGCTCAGCGCACGCTGAAGTGGAGTTCCCTGCGAGAGAGGAACTCCCATGCTCAAGTACCTCGCCGCCGTCGCGATAGTGGCGACGACCCTGCTGCCGACCACCGCGCAGGCAGCGCCGAACGCGGTCGACTTCACGGGCACGGTGAAACTCAGCAACTGCTCCGGCTCGGTGGTGAAGCCGCCGTCGGCCAGCGTCAACGACAAGGCGCTGGTGCTGTCCAACGGCCACTGCTACGAGGGCGGCTTCCTCGACCCGGGCGAGGTCCTGGTCAACCAGTCGTCCACGCGCACCTTCAGCCTGCTGTCGGCCAACGGCCAGAGCACCGTGGCCACGCTGCGGGCCAGCAAGCTGGCCTACGCCACCATGACCGACACCGACATCACGCTGTACCAGCTGACCAGCACGTACGCCCAGATCCAGTCCCAGTACGGGATCAAGGCGCTGACGCTGTCCGACACCCACCCCACGCAGGGCGCGTCGATCCGGGTGGTCTCCGGCTACTGGAAGAAGATCTACTCCTGCAACATCGACGGCTTCGTGCACGAGCTGCACGAGAGCGACTGGGTGTGGCAGGACTCGGTGCGCTACACCGAGCCCGGCTGCCAGGTCATCGGCGGCACCTCCGGCTCGCCGGTGATCGACGCGTCCACCGGCGCGGTGGTCGCGGTGAACAACACCATCAACGAGAGCGGCGAGCGCTGCACCCTGGACAACCCGTGTGAGGTCGACGCCAACGGCAACGTCACCGTGCACCAGAACGTCGGCTACGCCGAGGAGACGTACCTGATCAACACCTGCGTCGACACCGGCAACACGATCAACCTGAACAAGGCGGGCTGCGCACTCCCCAAGCCGTAATTCTGCCGCGCGTGCCGCGCGGGGCGAGTTCGCTCTAGAGCCGGTCTCTGGCGTTGAAGGCCCGGATCAGTTATCGGTTTTCACGGCCAGCAGGCGCTCGCACAGGCGTCTGCTGGCCGTCACCATGTCGTCCCGGCGACGTTCCCACTCCGGCGTGCCCTCGGCGGCCACCAGGTCGCGGTGGGCCTGCACGAGTAACCCGGTGGCGTCCAGCAGCTCCTGGCCCTGTCCGGCCCCGACCAGCGCGGCCGCCCGGCGGGGCCCCAGGTCCGCGGCCAGGTCCACCACCTGCCGGGCCAGCGTGTGCAGTTTGACGTTGTACTGCTGGGAAAGGTCCACCAGCAGCCGGAAACCCCGCTGCGGCGCGTGTTCCCCGACGGCCGCGAGCAGCCCGGTCGCCTGCGCGATCACGGTCCTGGTGCGCAGCGCCCGGCGCAGCCCGCCGAGCTCGTTCTCCAGCTCGGTGATGCGGGCCCGCAGTCGGTCGGATTCGGATGGCGGCGCGACGGTCACGCCCGCCCCGCTGTCGGTCTGTTCGCCCCAGCAGGAATTGACGCCCCAGCAGGAATTGACACTGTCAGCACCTCTCGCCGTCGTCTGCACAGCGCGAGGACACCAAACGGCCGCCAGCGAGCAAGCCCGGACGCGTTTCCGCGCCTCGCGTGGAGCTTGCGGCTGGTTTCTCAACCGCGATGACGATCACGGTAGTGACTTCGACGGCCGGAACACAACTCAGGGCACGGGGACCGGGGTGCGGCGGGTGAACCAGTTCAGCCGGCGGATCCGGGGCAGCTTCTTCGGCTCGGCGGCCACCGGCTCGGGGAAGGCCCGGGGCGCGCCGGTGGTGCCGCGCCGGCTGGCGTCGTCGTCGAGCACGAACTCGGGGCGCAACTGGTCGGTGTCGTAGTAGCGGTGGAACACCGGGGTGAGCGCGCCGGACATCGGCGGCACGATCCAGCTCCAGTCGGCCGGGCACCTGCGGCCGGCGTCCTCCTCCTTGCGCAGGTGGGTGAGGAAGCGGGCGGACTCGGTGTGGTGGTCGGTGATCGTCACCTCGGCCCGGGTGAACGAGTGCAGCACCGCCCGGTTCAGCTCGACCAGCGCCCGGTCCCGCCACAGCGTCTGGTCGTGCGAGGTGTCCAGCCCGAGCCGCTCGGCGACCGGGCCGATCAGGTCGTAGCGGTCCTCGTCGGCCAGGTTGCGGGCGCCGATCTCGGTGCCCATGTACCAGCCGTTGAACGGCGCGGCCGGATAGGAGACGCCGCCGATGGACAGCCGCATGTTGCTGATCGCCGGCACCGCGTGCCAGCGCAGGCCCAGGCCGGCGAACCAGTTGTGCTCGGGGTGGCTGAGCTCCACCTCGTGGATCACCGCCTGCGGCAGCTCGTGCAGCGTGACGCCATCCTCCGCGGTCTCCACCACCAGCGGCAGCACGTCGAACCGGCCCTTCGCGGCCGGCGGCTGCCAGCCGAGCCGGATCACCTCCTCGGTGAACTCCTGGTACCGCGGGTCGCCGATGACGGCCCCGGTCTCGGCGTCCCAGTAGCCGGCGTACCGGATCAGCTGCTCGTTCCAGATCCGCGGCGCCGGCTTGGTCGGCGTCTCCGGCGCGAAAATCGTG
This sequence comes from Kutzneria sp. CA-103260, assembly GCF_018263855.1. Lineage (GTDB taxonomy): Bacteria > Actinomycetota > Actinomycetes > Mycobacteriales > Pseudonocardiaceae > Kutzneria. The sequence continues at coordinate 10,708,171 of NZ_CP073318.1, forward strand.
ACGGTGGGCCGGATCCGGCCGCCGTTGGTGGCCGAACGCAGGTGCTCGACGCACTGCGCGGCCACGGTGCGCGCGTCGCGGACCTTGCGCATGTCCCGCACCCGCAGGCTCTGCCAGTACAGCCGGCCGATGCAGCGGGCGCTGTTGCGCCAGGCCACCCGCGCGCCGAACGCCAGTTCGCCCTCGGTGTGCCGGTAGGTGCCCGTCTCGTCGATCTCGGCCAGCACCTGGGCCAGCCGTGGCTCGACCGGACCGGTCTTGGGGTGCTCGCCGTGGAACAGGCGGAGGAACTCCTCGGCCTGCGCCCTGACGTCGCCCGCCGGCGCCGGCTCGGGGGCGTGGCCGTGGGTGACGGGGCATCCGGTGGGGGCGGTCATGGCGAGTGAACCTACGTCCCGGTCACGGTCGAAAAGCACCGCCAGAACGGTTACCAATTCGATGCCACCACATCATTCGATCGGGGGTTCAGTCACGGCAAGTGCGCGGCGTCGGCGTCACGATTGGGGAACTTGAGCACCGAATCGTGTAGTTGACAGATGGTGTCGCTCACTGAATGCGTAAGGATTCTCTCGCTCTGGAGTTGCGAGGCCGCGCCGGTCACGAGCGGCTGAGCCCCGCGCGGAACGCGCGGCTAAGACACCGCGTCCAACGCCTTCAGCATGTCCTCGTGCGCGAGTACGGCCCACTCCGCTTGTTCCGGCGGCAGCGCCCAGACCATCGGCCCGCGTCTGGTCGGCGTCGGCGGCGCGGGGACCCAGCCGCCCTCGCCGCGGATGCGCGCGTTCACCGCGGCCAGCCGGTCGTCGACCGGAAGTCCGGGACCGACCCAGAACAGCCGCACGCCGCGTTCGCGCCACACCGCGACCGGTGTCGGGGTGCCGTGCTCGACCAGTGCGCCCTGCACGCGAATCGCGGTTGGCTCGGGAATCTCAACCACGTCGAAGACCGTGCCCGTGGGCAGCGCGACGGCGAAGGAGAACAGCCGATACCAGCTGGCCACGACGTCGGGGTCGGTGCTGGCGCGGCCCTGCCAGAGCCGCCACACCGGATGCGGACCGTCCTCGACGCAGTCCGCTTGCACACAGGCGTATCGTTTGCCATCGAAAAAAGCGGCCGGCACAACCGGCCATCCATGTGCCGCGTAGCCCAACGCGGCCTGCCTGAGGGTCCGTTGCAGTCCGGGATCGGCCGGCCGCAGCCGGGACCCGCTCACGACCCGGTCTCGGCGGGACCGGTGTACTCCATGATCATCTCCTCCGGCGCAGCGATACGGTCATGGTCAAGACTCGCCCGATTGTCGCCGCCTGGGTGAGTCCAATTCGGTGAAAGTGGACGACGTTCGTGGACAACCCCAGAATCGGCGAGGCCGCGTTGGCCCGGCTGCTTGACGGCTGGTGCACCGACGCCCGCGAGTCGCTGCACCGGCAGCTCGCCACCGCGCTGACCGCGCTGATCTCCTCCGGCGAACTGCCGCCGGGCACGCTGCTGCCGTCCGAACGGGCGCTGGCAAGCACACTCGCGGTCAGCCGCGGCACTCTGGTCACGGCGTACACGACGCTGCGCTCGCTCGGTTTACTGGATTCACGGCAGGGCAGCGGAACCCGCGTGCGCGGTGTGTCCCAGCCCCGGCTGCCCGGTTCCGCCACCCGGCTCAATCCGTTGAGCGGCACGGCGGACAGCTCCGTCGTCGATCTGTCCAGCGCGGCCCTGCCCGGCCAGGACTGGGTCGCCGAAGTGGTCGGCTCGGTCAGCCCGGCCGATCTGCGGCTCTGGGTTCGGGGTCACGGCTACCATCCCGCCGGCCTGCCCGCGCTGCGCGCCGCGCTGGCCCGGCACTGCACCGAGGACGGCCTGATTTCCGCGCCGGATCAGGTGCTGGTGACCAGTGGCTCGCAGCAGGCGCTGCAACTGATCGCCACGGCGATGCTCGCGCCCGGCGACGAGGTGCTGGTGGAGGATCCCACCAACTGGGGCGCGCTCGACGCGTTTCGGGACCGGGGCGCCCGGTTGCGCACGATCCCGCTGCGCGAGGACGGCGTGGACGTCGACGTGCTGGTGCGGCTGCTGCGTAGTCGCCGGCCGCGCCTGCTCTACTTGGTTCCGACCGTCCACAATCCCGTGGGGGTGACCGTTCGCCCGGCGGCGGCCAAGCTGATCGCCGCCGCGGTGGCCGAGACCGGTGTCGCCCTGGTCGAGGATCTGTCCTCTGTGGACACGATGTTCGCCGGCCCGCCGCCGGCCTCGATCGCCGCGCTCGCGCCGGACGCCCCGGTGCTGACCATCGGCTCGCTGTCCAAGCTCTTCTGGGGCGGCATCCGGGTCGGCTGGATCCGGTCCACTGTGGACTTCGTGAAGCAGCTGGCCACCTACCGCTCGTCGGCCGACATGGGCAGCTCCGTGCCGAGCCAGCTGGCCGCCCTGCGGCTGCTGGACTACGTGCCCCGAGCCCGTCGGGCCCGGGCCAGCCAGCTGCGCGCCGGCTATGAGTGGACGTCGGAACTGCTGGCCCGGCACCTGCCCGACTGGACGTGGGTGGAGCCGGACGGCGGCCCGTCGCTGTGGGTGCGGCTGCCCGAGGGCAACGCGCTGGCCATGGCCGAGGCCGCCCGCCGCGGCGGCGTGCTGATCACGCCGGGCTCGGTGTTCTCGGCCACCGACGGGCAGCTGGACCGGGTCCGGGTGTCCTTCGCCGCCGGCCCGGACACCGTGCTGGAGGGCGTGCAGCGGCTGGCCTCGGTGTGGCGGGGGAGAAGACGGCTCCGCTAATTCCGGTTCGTTCAGGGAATTACCCCCAAAAAAAATCTTGGGAACCGGATGCAACCGCCGCCCGGCGGGGGCGTCTTCTCGGTGTACGCGACACCACGGGGAATTAACCGCACAGCAGGGGGAATGGTCATGTTCAAGCGCGCTCTCATCGCCGCTCCCATTATCGGAATGGGTGTCGCCGCGCTGGCGGCATGCTCGCCCGCCACCACGCCGGTCGCGGCCACGAACACGTCCGCGCCGGTGCTGTCCACCACCGCCTCCAGCGCGCCCGCGCCGACCACGACCAGCGGCACGCCGGCCCCCAAGGCCACCCCGGCCGCCGACACCAGCGGTGGCTGCAAGGTCAACCCGGCCAACGCCGCGGTGCCGACCGCCGACCCGTACGAGTGGGTGCCGAAGGCCGACCAGGTGCAGGTGAGCATGAGCCCCGCGCCCGGCTCGGTGCGGGTCGGCGGCGCGCCGGTCGAGGTGGACGTGACCGTGTGCAACAACTCGCCGGTCGCCTACCCGAACATCGGCTTCGTGTTCGCGCTGGACCACTGCTCCTGCGCGCCGAATCCGCTGAAGATGGCCAAGGGCACCGTGCAGACCTCCGTCCACGGCCAGTGGGTCGACGTGCCCAACGCGCTGGTCGGCGGCGGCATGGACTACCTGCACGTGTACACCGGCCAGCAGCCGCTGCCCAAGGGCAAGGTCGTGACCGAGCGGTTCCGGTTCACCTACGACCAGTCGATGACCAGTGGCAACGGTGGCGTGATCGGTGCGGTCGTGACGCCGGACGGTCCGCACGTGCTGGGTCAGACCACCATTTCCTACACCGTCAACCACTGAGCCCCGTCGATCCGGCCGGCCGACGCTATGTTGGCCGGCATGAACGCCAGGTTCCTGATCCGCGCGGCGGTGGCCGCCGCCGTCGCGCTCGCCGTGCTGCCCGGCACGGCCGGGGCTTCCTCGCCGAGTCGGACGCCGGTGGTGCTGTTCCCGGCGTTCCACCTCACCAAGCTCCAGGTGACGGTGCGCGGCCAGACGACCGACCCGTACTGCCCGCGCTCGGGCACTTTCCAGGACTGGTACCAGAACACCCAGGCCAGCGCGTTCAGCCAGGTGTGCCAGGACGAGCTGGAAACCCTGCGCTACGACCCGAATCCGGCCAAGCCGATGCCGCTGCGGTTCTCGGAGCAGCCCGGCGTCACGGTCAACGTCATCGACTACGGCAAGACCGACAGCGCCCCGTTCTACGAGACGCTGTACAAGACGCTGGAATCCGCGGGCTACCAGCGTGACAAGGACATCCGGGTGGCCGGCTACGACGCGCGGCTCACGCCCGACCAGGGCGGTTTCCTGGCCCGGGCCAAGCGGTTGGTCGAGCAGACGTACCACGACAACGGCAACACGCCGGTGCAGCTGATCGGGCACTCCAACGGCCCCCTGTACGCGCAGTACCTGCTCACACACACGAGTCCGGCCTGGCGCGACACCTACATTCACGGCTTCACCCCGTTGGCCGGCAACTTCCCCGGCCAGGGGCTGCTGTACTCGGTGCTGTTCACCGGACTGAACGTGCCGGACTTCGGCTATCCCAAGACCGTCGACAACGCCGTGAGCAGCGCTCGGATGTACCTCACCGCGCCGTCGACCTACATGAGCGCGTCCGACCCGGCGGTGTTCGGCGACCGGGAGACCGTCATCAAGGACACCTCGACCGGCCGCGCCTACACCCCTCGGGACTGGCCGCGGCTGCTGAAGGACGCGGGGCTGACCGCCGAGCAGCAGATCGCCCGGTACTACATCGGATTCGTCAAGTTCCGCACGCCCGAGTATTTCCCGAACGTCGACGTGACCGCGGAAAAGGGCTCCGGACTGCCGACCATTGTCGGCGCGACCCTGCCCAACCTCACGATTGGGCAGTTGGTCGAGCAGAGTCAGTTCATCCTGGCCAGCGGAGACAGCAACCAGGAGGACATCACCAACAACGCCAACCGGGTGTGGTCGGCAATGAAGTGCCACAGCTACGTGCTCAACGACAATCCCGGCGTGGACCACTTCTCCCTGCCCAGCAACAACAACGTCCTCACCCGCCTGCTCGCGACGCTGACCGCGCCGCGACACCACTGCTAGGTATGTGGGTCTCCAAGACCTACAAACCCCGCCGCAGAGGGTCGCCGACCGCCACAAACCAGGCCGGGGTTTGTGGCGGTTGAAGACCACCGGACGGGTTGTTTGTAGGTCTTGGAGACACCCAGACTGTTAGGCGCCGTAGGTTTTCACTGCGATCGTCTTCCACTCCTGGAGCAGCTGGTCGCGGCGGGCCGGGTCGCCGCCCAACATGGCGTCCAGGGCCAGGCCCCGGATCAGGTTCACGGTCAGCCACAGTGGCAGGTCGGGCTGGTCCGGGGGCACCTGGTCGCCCAGCATCTCGTGGAACAGCTCCCCGGTGCGGCGGGCCAGCGCCTTGTCGATCGGGTGCATCGCCGCCCGCAGCTCCGGATCGGTGCGGGCGGCCACCCACAGCTCCATCACGGCCGTGGACAGCGAGCCCGAGTAGCCCTGCCACAGTAGGTCGATGCCCATCGCGACCCGGTCCGGGCCGGGCAGCGAGGCCGCCGGGTACTCGCTCATGCTGGCCACCAGCTTGGTCACCAGGTGGTCGATGGCGTGCGCCATCAGGTCCGCCTTGGTGGCGAAGTGGTGCTGCTGGGCGCCCCGGGACACGCCGGCCCGGCGGCAGATCTCGTTGGTCGAGGTGCGCGCGTAGCCGAGCTCGACCAGGCAGTCGACGGTCGCGTCCAGCAGCAGCTCACGGGTGCGTTCGGTGCGCTCCTGCTGGGTCAGTCTCGGCCTGGTCACCGGACCGATGCTAGCGAGGTCTTCACAAACAATCCAGGCTGCCGGTAAGTTTACCGGCAGACCTGATTGTTTCTTTGGGAGGTCAACCCGTGGCCCAGCACCGCTCGTCCTGGATGACCGAAGACCTCGACCAGCTGCGCCGGCTGGCCAGGGACGTGTTCGCCAAGGAGTTGACCCCGCACCAGGAGCGCTTCGCCGAGCAGCACTCGGTGGACCGCGACCTGTGGCGGCGGTTCGGCGAGCTCGGCCTGGTGTGCATCAGCATCCCCGAGGAGTACGGCGGCGGAGGCGGCACCTTCGCGCACGAGGCCGTGCTGATCGAGGAGCAGGCCCGGGCCCTGGACAGCTCGTGGGGCAACACCGTGCACAGCGGCATCGTGGCCCACTATCTGCTGAACTACGGCAGCGAGGAGCAGAAGCGCCGCTGGCTGCCCAAGCTGGCCAGCGGCGAGCTGGTCGGGGCGGTCGCGATGAGCGAGCCCGGCGCCGGCTCCGACCTCCAGTCGGTGCGGACCCGGGCGGTGCGCAGCGGCGACGAGTACGTGATCAACGGGGCCAAGACGTTCATCACCAACGGCGCCCAGGCCGAGCTGATCATCGTGGTCGCCAAGACCGACGCCGACCAGGGCGCGCACGGCATCTCCCTGATCGTGGTCGAGACCCAGCAGGTCGAGGGCTTCCGCCGCGGCCGGGTGCTGGACAAGCTGGGCCTGGAGGGGCAGGACACCTCCGAGCTGTTCTTCGACGACGTGCGGGTGCCCGTCGGCAACCTGCTCGGCGAGCAGGAGGGCCAGGGCTTCGTCCAGCTCATGCAGCAGCTGCCTCAGGAACGCCTGATCATCGCCGTGGCCGCCATCGCCGGCATGGAGACGGCGCTGCAGCTGACCCTGGACTACGTCAAGCAGCGGCAGGCCTTCGGCCGGGAGCTGATCAAGTTCCAGAACACGAAGTTCGAGCTGGCCGAGTGCGCCACCGAGGTCGCGGTCACCCGGGCCTTCATCGACCAGTGCGTGCAGCGGCACCTCGTCGGCCAGTTGGACGTGCCGACCGCCGCCATGGCCAAGATGTGGGCCACCGAGCGGCTGTGCCGGGTCGCCGACCGCTGCCTGCAGCTGTTCGGCGGCTACGGCTACATGAAGGAGTACCCGATCGCCCGGATCTGGGCCGACGCCCGGGTGCAGAAGATCTACGGCGGCACCAACGAGATCATGAAGGAAATCATCGGGCGGTCGCTGTGAGCGGTCCGCTGTCTGGTCTCCGGGTCATCGAGCTCGCCGGCCTGGCGCCGGGGCCGTTCGGTTGCATGGTGCTGGCCGACATGGGCGCGGAGGTGATCCGCATCGACCGTCCCGGCGCGCCGCCGACCATGCCCAACGATCCGTTGACCCGCGGCCGTCGCTCCGTGTCGCTGGACCTGAAGAAGCCGGCCGCGATCGACGTCGTGCTGCGGCTGGTCGAGCGCAGCGACGTGCTGGTCGAGGGATTTCGGCCCGGTGTCACGGAACGGCTCGGCATCGGGCCGGCCGAGTGCCAGGCCCGCAACCCGCGGCTGGTCTACGCCCGGATGACCGGGTGGGGCCAGCACGGTCCGCTGGCCGAGGCCGCCGGGCACGACATCGACTACATCGCCCTCGCCGGTGCGCTGGAACCCATTGGCCAGCAAGGGGGGCGGCCGGTGCCGCCGCTCAACCTGGTCGGCGACTTCGCCGGCGGCGGGCTTCTGATGGCCACCGGAATCCTGGCCGCCCTGTACGAACGCGAGCGCTCCGGCCTCGGCCAGGTGATCGACGCCGCCATGGTCGACGGGGCCGCCCTCGTCTCCACCTTCCTCTACGGCCTCAAGGCCGCCGGCGCGCTTTCCGCGCCACGCGGCGGAAATCTCCTCGACGGCGGCGCGCCGTACTACGACACCTACGTCACCGCCGACGACAAGTTCGTGGCCGTCGGCGCGCTGGAGGAGAAGTTCTACGCCGAACTGGTGGTGTTGTTGGAGCTCGATCCGGCTCAGTTGCCGGCCAACCGTCACGATCCCGCCCACTGGCCCGCTCTCCGGGAGCAGATCGCCGCCGCCGTCCGCCGCCGCACCCGGGACGAATGGGCCGCCCTGGCCATCGGCAGCGACGCCTGCCTGGCTCCGGTGCTCGCCCCTGACGAGGCCGCCCACCACCCGCACAACAAGGCCCGCGAGAACTTCGTCGAACTGGCCGGCGTCGTGCAACCCGCCCCCGCGCCACGCTTCGACCGCACCCCGTCGGATGTCCCTGGCCCACCAGCGTTTTCGGGGGAGCACACCGCAGAAGTCCTGGCAGAACTGGGCTTGACGGCCGTGGAGATAAAGGAGCTCGGCTGACGCCCCCTCTCCTGCCACATGTGGCCCACATTCGACTCCTGAAGTCGAATGTGGGCCACATGTGGCGAAAGGTGGCGGCTTGGCTCAGCTGAGTTGCGGGATGACCTCGGCGGCCAGGCGCTCCATCTGCTCGTGCTCGTCGAACATCGGGTTGAGCAGGATCCACTCCGCGCCGGCGTCCCGGACCTCGCGCAGGCCGCGGACCACGTCGTCGGGCGTGCCGTAGACCGCGACCTCGGTCAGATCGCCGAGGTCGAAGTGGGCGTACAGCTGGCCGAGCGCTTCGCCGATGCGGGCCTTGGCCCGGTCGGCGTTGTCGTCGACGGCCAGGTAGACCCGCTTGGCGATCTTGAAGTCGGGGCGGCCGAGCTCGGCCATCGCCGCTCGGGCGATCGCCACCTGGTCGACGAACCGGGCGGTGGTCGACGAGCCGGCCCCGATGAAGCCGTCACCGAGCCGCACGGCCCGGCGCACCGCCTTGGGGTGGTTGGCCCCGAACCACACCGGCGGGTGCGGCCGCTGTACCGGCTTCGGCTCCATGCCAGCGTTTTCGAGCTGCCAGAACTGGCCGTCGAAGGTGACCGCGGGCTCGGTCCACAGCCGCTTCATCAGGTCGAGGCCCTCGGTGAACCGGGTGACCAGGTGCTCCGGGCCGGAGTCGAACGCGGCGAACGGCCGGAACTTGCCGCCGGTGCCCACGCCCACGTCGATCCGCCCACCGCTGAGCTGGTCCAGCGAGGTGATGCTCTTGGCCAGGTGCACCGGGTTGCGCAGCGGCGTCACGAAGACCGCGCAGCCCAGCCGGATCCGCTCCGTGCAGGCCGCCGCGTAGGCCATCAGCTCGAGCGGGCTGATCACCGGCTTGGTGCCGAGGATCTGCTCCTGCGTCCACGCCCCGATGAACCCCAGCTCCTCGGCCCGGACCAGGAACCGGCGCACCTCGCGGGGGTCGACGGCGAACTGCGGGGTGGCGATGGCGAAGCGCATGGATCACCTCTCGACGGGCTGGCCGCCGAGCCGCACCGCCCGGCTGTCCCCCAGTTCTACCGGCTCGTTGCAGTGCTCGCACACGACCTTGGGGCGCAGCACCTCGCCGCAGCTGTGCTCCAGGACCGTGGGCGGCGGGCCCTGCGTGACGTGCCGGTCGCCCCAGTCCATCAGCGTCAGCAGCACCGTGTGCAGGCTCTGGCCCGTCTCCGTCAGGTGGTACTCGTAGCGCGGCGGGTGCAGCTCGTACTGCCGGCGCTCCAGCAGCCCGACCTCCACGAGCTTGCGCAGCCGGGTGGCCAGGATGTCCCGGCTCGCCCCGGTCTGCTGCACGATCTGGTCGAACCGCCGGTTCCCCAGCAGCACCTCCCGCAGTGCCAGCAGCGTCCAGCGCTCGCCGATCACCTCAAGGGCGTTGGCGATCGAGCAGGTACGGGCCATGCCCCGAGAATACCCCTGAGTCGAGTTTTCCAACTCACGGTCTGGTGTCAGGAAAGCCCCCTTCCTGACGTTGAACGTCAGGAAACGCGCTTTGATCTTGTAATGCAGATGGGTGAAGCGGCTGCGCGAAGGTGCCCTGGTTCACCGGGCGTCCGGTCACCGTTGTCGATATCTGGGGTCCCGCCAGCCTTGCGCCGCTAGCGTCGGGGGTGCGGGCCGGACCACGACTGGGGGCGGTGTGCGGGATGGGCGACGGCTGGTGGCGGGTGCGTTCCTGGCCGCTGTGGCAGCTGCCGGCGCCGGCGGTGGCCTACGTGCTGACGGTGGAGGCGGCGGCGGTCGCGGCGGCGCTGGCGGTGATGTCGGCGGCCCGGGTGACCAAGGCGGACCTGCTGGCGTTCGGGGTGTTGGCGGCGTGCGCGGTGGTGCATCTCCAGGCGTCGCGAAGGATCGAGCGCGTCCGCCGGGTGACAACGGGCGGCCCACAGGTTGACCTGACGTCGATCTGGTTGGTGGCGGCGGTGTGCTGCCTGCCGCCGTTGTTGGTGCTGGGCATGGTGGTGCTGACCCGGGGCCAGCGCTGGCTGGCCTTCGACCGGGCGGCGCACCGCAACTGGTTCTCGGCGGCGTCGATCACGCTGGCGGCGTGCGCGGCGAGCGGGGTGCTGCTGGTGTTGGGGCACCGGCCGCCGCCGTTGACGGACGTGCCGGGCTCGCTGACCGAGTTGGCGGTGCTGGCGGCGGCGAGCATCGTCTACTGGGTGTCGCAGGTGGTGCTGATCGGCGGCGCGATCGGGCTGACCACCTCCCGGCCCCGGTTGGTGGACCTGGTCGGCGATCTTGAGCTGAACGCCATCGACGTGGCCACGGTGTGCCTGGGCGTGCTGGTCTCCATCGCCCTCACGCACGCGCCGCTGGTGATCCTGTTCGGCGTGCCGGTGGCGGTGGTGCTGCACCGGGCGATCCTGGTCCGCCAGTTCGAGAACGACGCCCGCCAGGACGCGAAGACGGGCCTGGCCAACACCGTGCACTGGCGCCAGGCGGCCCGCAAGGAGCTGGCGGTGGCCGGCCGCCGCGAGGAGGGCGTCGGGCTGCTGATCATCGACCTGGACCACTTCAAGAACCTCAACGACCGCTACGGCCATCTCGCCGGCGACGACGTGCTGCGGGCCGTCGCCGACGCGCTGCGGGCCGAGGTGCCGGACTTCGACTTCGTGGCCCGGTTCGGCGGCGAGGAGTTCAGCATCCTGGTGCCGGGCGTGCACAGCCAGACCTCGTTGCTGCACACCGGTGATCGCATCCGCCGCACGGTCGAGCGGCTGTCCGTGCCCGTGACCGGCGACGAGGGCGACACGGCGGTGGTGCGCGTGACCGCGTCGGTCGGGGCGGCGCTGTTCCCCGATCACGGCCACAACCTGGACGATCTGTTACGCATCGCCGACACCGCCCTGTACGCGGCCAAACGCGGCGGGCGGAACCGGACCTGCCTGGCCGCCGGGCAACTCGGGGCCCGGCCGGCCTGACGCCGAAAGTCCGTACCAGCGCGGTCGCGTGCCGCCGCGAATTCGGCGGAAGTCCGTACCGCACCGAAACAAGCTCACCGGGAGTGGACACCGCCCCGGGGTCCGTACCGTCCGCTGTCCTACCCCGGACAGGGCGAGACCCCCGTCCCAGAGGGGGGAGGTGGACGGGGGTCTCGCGAAACCCGCTACCGGGGGGAGGAGTAGCGGGGGGTTCTTGGGTTGTGCGGTGCGATGTTCCGGCTCCAAGGTTAGGGCATGATCGTTGTTACTAGAACCGCACCGTTTACGACTCTACGTTACTTTGTCGCCGGCTGAAACCCCAACCGCCGAAAGTGTTGTGAGTTGTTGCCCGTCTCTACGTTCTGACCAGGCGATTCCGTTCGGAGGTGAGTCAGGTTTCGCTCGGATGGCTGTTGAAAGTGAACGACCGTCGGCGCTGTCACACCGGCACCGCGCTGTCCACGTTGTCACGCTGTCGGGGGAGTGCCCGTTCTTGCTCGGCGGTCACGACCCCGTTCCACGCCAGCATGGCGCGTGCCGCGAGCCGCGCGGGCGTGGCCTCCACCGGCAGCCGGGCCAGCAGCTGACCGGCGACGGGGTGCCCGTCGGCGTCGCGGAGCGGCAGATGGTGCGGGTCCGGCAGCATTTCCTCGAACACCAGCCCGGATTCCGGGTCGTCAGCCAGAAGTTTGTCCAGTGCCCGCACGGCCGACAGGCAGTCCAGGTCCACCGGTCGCGGCTGGTGGCCGCCCTGCGAGCGGGCGAACACCCAGCGCGGGATGCCGGTGCCGATGCGCAGCGCGGCGACGGCCCGGATCCGTTCGCCCGAGGGCAAGTCCGTCGCCGGCAGCTGGTCACGGGCGATGCGCCACTGGGCGCCGGACAGCACCAGCCCACCGGCGAGAACCAGGCGTGGCAATCGATTGCGATCGGGCAGCGCGGCCAGCGGGTTGCCCAGCGCCACCGGCCCGGCCAGGCGGCGCACCGGGGAGGCGGCGGTCAGCAGGGTCACGAGTAAGCCCCACGGGGCGAGCGGTGCTCGGGCCGAGTGGTACATCGGCCACAGGGCAAGGCCGTCCGGCCCGTCGGTGTCCTCGGCGACGATCCGGTCGCCGACGCGGCGCACGGTGATCCGGTCCAGCGGCAGGTGACGGCCGCCGGCCGGCTGGTAGCCGGACGAGTCGGCGTCGCCGGTCCACATCGGACAGTAGCGGGGCCGGCGCACCGCGCCCGCCGCCTGCGGGTCCTGCGGCGGCACCAGGATCTCCACCGTCTCGGCCCCGCAGCGCCGGCCGAGCTCGTCCAGAAACGTCCGATAGGCGGTCACATGGGGGAGTTCGCCATGGAGATGTCGAAGCGCTTCGACGAACCGGGCGTCCACCACGCCGGCCGGCGCGGCGCCCTCCAGCACCGCACCGTGACCGCCGCCGACGCCGATCGGCCGCACCAGACAGTCCACCGGCCAGGCCGAATTGGCCACCGGCGGCGCGCCGATCGCGTCAAGCAGTTGCGGCGTCAACGTGACCTGGTCCGCGTCGGTGTCCAGCAGCGCGAGCAGCCGGCCGTACGGAGTGTCCACATCGGACGGTGGCGTCGGCCAGCCCGGTCGCTGTGTCGGCACGCCGCTGTCCCACACGTGCAGCGCCGGGTCGAAGGAGTCCTCGCGCTTGCCCAGGAACTCGGCCAGCACGTCGGTGACCGGCCGCGGCTGCGGGCCGACCAGCGCCAGAATCGGGTGCTCGGGCGCGGGTCCGGCCGCGCCGGCCAGCACCGCGCCGACCCGACCGGCCTGGGCCAGCAGGTTTTCCAGCCGGGTGGCGGCTTCGGTCGGCATCGTGCCACCGGCTTTGCGGTACACGTCGACGAAGCCGGGCTTGGGTGGCGCGGCCGCGGTCGGCCCCCAACCGGTCAGCTCACTGCTCGGCGGCGCGGACACGACCAGCACGCCGAGTCCGGCCAGGTGCCGCAGGTAGCCGCGCAACACGTCCGGTGCGTCCGGGGCCAGCCGCATCACCAGTTCGTCGGCCTCCAACGCGCCGACCGACAACGTGCGCCGGATGGCGTCCAACGCCGGCGTGCGGCGGACCTTCACCCGCCGCATGGCCCCGGCGTCCACGGCATCCACCACCCAGCAGCACAGGTGGTCGCCCTCGACCCAGTTCAGCCCGGTCAGGGTCACGGTCGAGCCGATCAGGTCGGGCAGCGCGCGATCGCCGCGCACGGCCGTGACCCGGTTGGCCGCGGACTCGCCCACCGCCGTCCAGGCACCGGCCCGCCGGCCGACGCCGAGCAGCGCCACGTGCCCGAGCCAGTCCCGGGGCGTCGGCTTGGCCGCGCCGCGGGCCAGCACCCGCAGCAGGTAGTCGGACCGGTGCCGCAAGCGTTTGCTGTCCCACGTCTCGCCGAACGACAGGCGGCGCTTGATGTCGTCCACCATGCCCGGCGCGGCCTCGGTGACGGCCCGCATCGCGAAGTCCGAGGAGTTCACCAGCCGCCACGGCAGATCGGACAGACGCTCACGTTCGGCCGCCAGCGCCTGCTCCGCCTCCACCTGGCGGGCCACCATGGCCGTCGACCAGTCGCCGGCGTGCGTGAGGTCGTCGGCCAGCTCCGCGTTCAGGCCGGCGACCGCCCCGGCCACCCGGTAGCAGTCCTGCTCCGGCACCGGCTCGCCGCGGTGCAGCAGTCGGCGCAGGGCCAGCAGCTCCGCGCGCTCCTCGGGTTCGAGGTACGGGTGCGGCACCAGCTCCGCGCCCAGCCGGCCGGCCAGCGTGTCGGCGAAACGGGCGTACGAGGACTGCTCACACGTGCGTTCCCGCAGCAGGGTGAACAGCTCGGGGTTGCCGGCCGCGGTCCACAGCCGGGCCGGCAGGCCGGCGACCCGCAGCAGGCCGCCGGCGCCGATCGTCAAGGCCTCATCCGGCACGGCGACCGACCAGGGTGTCCAGGATCCGCGCCTGCTGCGCCGACCCGAGCAGCGCTCGGTTCCAGTGCTGGACCACGTGGTACGCGGCCGCCTCGCGGGGCCCGACCCGGGCCTGGTCGGTGGTGAAGTACTCGGCGCGCCACCGCTCCAGCACTGGCGTGACCCGCGCCCGGTGCAGCGCCAGCAGCTCCCGCGTCGGCTCCGGCAGCCGGGCCAGCAGCTCCTCGTCGCCGGCCCACCAGCCGGCCAGCTCGTCCGAGGCCGGTCCCGGCTCGCCGCCGGCGATGTCCCGCACCCGGGCCCACACGTCGCGGTCCTCCCAGTCCGAGACCTGGAGCCCGTCGAAGACATCGCGCAGCATGCGCAGCGAGACGATCCAGGCCGGCGTCTGATCACGGATATCGCTGTGGTGGCGCAGCCAGATCACCGAGTCGACGGTGAACAGCTCGTAGGCGTGGCGCATCGAGTCCGGGCCGCCGAACAGGTGCGCCTCCGGCTCGTACACGCCGGGCACCGCCTCGGCCACCAGCCCGCGCCGCCGCCAGCGCGCGGCCAGCCGGCGCACCTCGGCCCGCACCTGGGTGGCCCGGCCCGGCGCGGCGGCGAACCGCACCCGCATGCCCGGCGTCCCGTGCGTGAACAGGAAGTCGGTGATCTCGCCGTCGGCGAGCAGCTGCTCCACGGCGTCCCGCAGCGCGGGATACAGGCCGGCGGCGATGCCGGCCAGGCCCACCTGGGTCCAGCGCGGCGCGCCGGCGGTGCGCAGCGCGTCCAGCCCGCCGGCCAGGAAGGTCAGCCGGGCCGCGACCAGCTCCTCGTCCCCGGCGGGATCGAGGCAGTCGGCGACGAACTCGGCCAGCGGCACGCGCCGGCCGGCCACCGATACCATGGGTTCGATCGACCCCACCCGCACATCACCTTTCTCGTCACCCCGTGATGACGGTAAGTGATGTGCGCTGGAAGGGGTCGTTCCGTCAGTCGAAAGAGTTGCCGGGGACCCACTCGCAGGGTGACCCGTGATCGGTCGTGCTTCGGTTCTCGCAGTGCTGTTTGCTCCCGGGTTGCCGCTCCGGGCTACTGCTCCGGCTCCCGTCGACGCCGCCGCTGGTCCCGCAGCCTCGCGGCCTGCTCGACGGTCACCCCGTTGGCCCGGTGCCCGGCGGCCTCGTCCGGCCCCAGCCCCGCGCCCAGCCAGTCGGCGACCTCCTCGAACGGGATGCCGACCCGCCACCACTCCCGCAGCTCGGTCACCGGCCGGCGGCCGGCCCGGGCCAGCTCGCCGCCCTCGGCCGCGCTCAGCCCCAGCTCCCGCCAGCCCATCGCGTCGGCCGCGTCCACCCCCTGCCGGGCCCATTCCAGCGCCTGCTCGTCCAGCCACTGCCGCAGCAGGTACGAACTGAGCACCGGCCCGGCCACGCCGGCCTCGCGGAACCGCCGCACCACCTCGAGGTCGGCCGGGTTGTCGGTGCCGTGGGTGCGCTGCGACCACGCCTGCTCCGGGCTGACGCCGCGGGCCCTGAACTCGGCGGCGGCCCGCAGGCCAACCCCGAACTCGTGCCAGCGCACCGCGTCGGCCGGGCTGATGCCGACGTCCCGCCAGCCCGCGACCGTGCCCGGCGTGACGCCGGCGATGGCCCACTGCGCCGCGGTCAAACCCGTGGTCACCCCGGCCGAGATCCAGGCCCGCGCGGTCGCGACCGTGAACCCCCAGCGGCGCCAGACGGCCGCCTCCCCCCGGGCGAATCCCGCGTTCACCCAGGCGTTGAGGTCTTCCGGTCGAGGCTCCACAGCGGTCCCATCATCCCCCACACGCGGTCACGGGCTCAGCCGTTTGATCGAGGCGATGGCCGTTGTCGCAACACTTTCAGCCAAATGGCAGTCGTTCTCACCGCGTGCGTTGGCCATGATCTGCTGACTCGGCGCGACAACCACCCGAACGGTGCAGTAGACCCCGGTGTGTTGCTCCTGCGCCGGATAGCCGGCGATCTTCATCCCGGTGCTCTTGGGCGCGGCCTGACCGGTCTGCAACGCGAAGACGATGTCCGGCACGGACCGGTCCTTCGGTGTCAGCACGCAGCCGGCGTTGGTCGACTGGTCGCTGGTCGCCTGGGCGACGCCGAGGTCGGCCAGCTGGTCGGCGTCGAACAGCGAGCAGGCTTTGTCCAGGTAGGGCGTCAGATTCAGGTCGTCCAGCCGGACCGGCGCCGGGTTCGGGTCCGGCGTGGACGAACAGCCGGCCAGCGCGAGGGCGGCCAGCCCGAACACCAGCAGCCTGCTCACTCCCGCCACACCGCCGCCTTCTTGCCGGTCGCCAGTTGCTCGCCGGTCAGCACGCGCACTCGCCACGGATCCAGACGTAGCACGGAGAAGGCCGGCGACGAAGGGCCATCCCAGCCCGGAACGCCGATGCCGGCCGGGTCGTAGCCGAGCGGCTCGGGAGCGTCGGCGAACAGCCGCCACACCCGCTCCTTGACCGCCGGGTCCTGCTCCCAGCTCGCCCGGCATTCGGCCAGACAGGTGTCGTGGGACTGCGCCCAGTAGTTGCAGGCCGTGAACGCGCTGTGCTCCAGGTGAGCCTTCTTCGGGCCGGTTCGCATGGTGGCGATCCAGCCGGTCAGGCGGGTGCCGTCCCACTCCCAGAACGGGTGCAGCACCCGTGAGCGGGGCCGGTTGTCGCCGTCCACCGTAGACACGGTGCACCACACGATCCGGTGAGCCATATCCACGAATGTCGGGGCGATCTCACTGAGCGCGATCATGCGGTCGAGTATCGCAGCTCACTTCGCGGTCCGTGCCCAGCCGATCGGCCGCCCGTGTGTCGAGGATGACAACGGATCGGGTTATTCCGACGTGACGTGAAGCACCCGGCCCAATAGAGTCGGTTGCCGTGGGCAACCAAGCAGGTGGGACGGCCGTTTCCAGTGAGCACGACGCCGAGGTGGCGGCGCTGAGGGCGCAGTACGCCGCCCTACCCCCCGGCACCCCGGTCCGGCTGGCCAAGCCGACCTCCAACCTGTTCCGGTTCCGCGACGCCAACGCGCATCCCGGCCTGGACGTGAGCCGGTTCAACCGGGTGCTCAGCGTGGACCCGGCCACCCGCACCGCGCAGGTCGGCGGCATGACCACCTACGAGGACCTGGCCGACGCGACCCTGCGGCACGGCCTGATGCCGCACGTGGTGCCCCAGCTCAAGACCATCACGCTCGGCGGCGCGGTGTCCGGCCTCGGCATCGAGTCCTCCTCGTTCCGCAACGGCCTGCCGCACGAGTCGGTGCGCGAGATGGAGATCCTCACCGGCGACGGCCAGGTGGTCACCGCCCGGGCCGACAACGAGCACGCGGCCCTGTTCGCCGGCTTCCCCAACTCCTACGGCACGCTCGGCTACTCGCTGCGCCTGGAGATCGACCTGCAGCCGGTCAAGCCGTTCGTGAAGCTGCGGCACGTGCGCTTCGGGACCTCCCACGACTGCGCCGCCGCCATCGCCCAGATCTGCACCGACCGGTCGTACCGGGACGAGCCTGTCGACTTCATCGACGGCACGGTGTTCAGTCGCGGCGCGATGTTCCTGACCCTGGGCCAGTTCGTCGACTCGGCCCCGCACACCAGCGACTACACCGGCCAGCAGATCTACTACAAGTCCATCCCGTTCAAGCAGGTCGACTACCTGACCGTGCGGGACTACCTGTGGCGCTGGGACACCGACTGGTTCTGGTGCTCGGCGGCGCTGGGCGTGCAGGACCCGTGGGTGCGCCGGCTGGTGCCGCGCAAGTACCTGCGCTCCGACGTCTACCGCAAGATCGTCGCACTCGACCGCCGCTACGGCCTGAGCCGCCGGGTCGAGACGCTGCTGACCGGTTATCCGAGCGAGCCGGTGATCCAGGACATCGAGGTGCCGGTGGACCGGCTGCCCGAGTTCCTGGACTTCTTCGACAAGGAGATCGGCATCAGCCCGGTGTGGCTGTGCCCGCTCCAGGTCACCGACGACCGGCCGTGGCCGCTGTACCCGCTGGACCCCAAGACGCTCTACGTCAACGTCGGCTTCTGGGCGGGCGTGCGGCTCGGGTTCGGCGAGGAGGAGGGCGTCTACAACCGCCGCATCGAGCGGGTGGTCGCCGAGCTGGGCGGGCACAAGTCGCTGTACTCCACCTCGTTCTACTCGCCGGAGGAGTTCTGGCGGTTCTACAACGGGGACTCGTACCAGCGGCTCAAGCGGGACTACGACCCCGCCGGCCGCCTGCCCGACCTGTACGACAAGTGTGTCCGAGGGCGCTAGCACCCGCGGGGGTAACGAAGAGAGGGGGCCGCGAATGCGGCTAGCGGAGCTGTTCAGCCGGACGCTCAAGGCGGACGACCGAATCGAGTTCGTCGCCTACGACGGCAGCCGGAGCGGTCCGGCCGACGCCGAGGTCCGCATCGAGATCCGATCCCCGTTCGCGCTGTCCTACCTGGCGTCGGCGCCCGGTGAGCTCGGGCTGGCCCGGGCCTATGTGACCGGGCACCTGGAGGTGGTCGGCGACCTGCACCGCACCTTCCACCTGCTCGGCGACATCGAGTTGGGCCACTTGGACAACCCGACCAAGCTGGAGCTGCTCGGGCTGCTGGCCAAGCACCGGTTCTGGTGGCCGGTCAGCCCGCCGCCGCAGGAGGCCCGGCCCAAGGGCTGGCGGCACTCCAAGAGCCGGGACGCGCAGGCCATCTCGCACCACTACGACGTGTCCAACCGGTTCTACGAGTGGGTGCTCGGGCCGTCCATGGCCTACACCTGCGCGGTGTACCCGACCGCCGACGCGTCGCTGGAGACCGCCCAGTTCACCAAGCACGACCTGGTCGCCCGCAAGCTCGGGCTGACCGAGGGCATGCGGCTGCTCGACGTCGGCTGCGGCTGGGGCGGCATGGTCATGCACGCCGCCGAGCACTACGGCGTCAAGGCGCTGGGCGTCACCCTGTCCCGCTCGCAGGCCGAGTGGGCGCAGAAGGCCATCGTCGAGCGGGGCCTGCAGGACCTGGCCGAGGTCCGGTTCATGGACTACCGCGACGTGCCCGAGAGCGGGTTCGACGCGGTCAGCTCCATCGGCCTGACCGAGCACATCGGCGGGGCCAACCTGCCGTCGTACTTCTCGTCGCTGTACTCGAAGCTGCGCGACGGCGGCCGGCTGCTCAACCACTGCATCACCCGGCCCAGCGACAAGTTCCCGTTCAAGGCCGGCGGTTTCATCACCCGCTACATCTTCCCCGACGGGGAGCTGGAGGGGCCGGGCTACCTGATGTCCCGGATGAACGACGCCGGCTTCGAGATCCGGCACTCCGAGAACATCCGGGAGCACTACGCCAAGACCCTCGGCGGCTGGTGCGCCAACCTGGACGAGCACTGGGACGAGGCCGTCGAGGAGGTGGGTCTGCCCAAGGCCCGCATCTGGCGCCTCTACCTGGCCGCCTGCCAGTGGGGCTTCGACGTCAACAACATCCAGCTGCACCAGATCCTCGGTGTGAAGCTGGACGGCACCACCTCGCACATGCCCCTGCGCCCCTCCTTCGAGCCGCCGCAGGCCTAGCCCCCTTTTCGCCACATGTGCTCCACAGTCGCGTTCTGAAGTCGAATGTGGAGCACATGTGGCGTTTTCAGCGGGTGGTGGCGTACCGGAGGAAGACGACGCCATCGGTGAACCGGCGCTCGTCGACCAGTTCGAGGTCCAGCCGGACGCCGTCGGGGAAGAACCGCTTGCCGCCGCCGACCACGACCGGCGAGACGAGCAGGTGGCACTCGTCCACGAGGCCGGCGCTGAGCGCCCGCGCGGCGAGCGCCGGGCCGGCGACGGCGATGTCACGGTCCGACTCGGCCTTGAGCCGTCGGACGGCGTCGGGGTGGAACTCCCGCTCGATCCGGGTCCGGGCACTGCTCGGCTCGGACAGCGTCGTGGAGTACACGATCTTGTCAGCGCCCTGCCAGTGCCGGGCCCAGTCGAGCGCGAAGCGCGGCTGGTCGGGCTCCATGGGCACGGTCTCCCAGAAGACCATCGTCTCGTACATGCGCCGCCCGTAGAGGTACGTGCCGATCGGCGTGGCCAGCTCGTTGACGAACGAGTGCACCTCCTCGGACGGCGCGCTCCAGCCGAACCGGCCGTCCGCGTCCTCGACGTAGCCGTCGAGCGACATCAGCATCGAGTAGATCAGCTTTGCCATGACGACCGCACCGCGCTCACCGCGTTCCGGGACGACTCGTCCACTTGCAGGGTGAAGACGTCCGCGCGGGCGTAGTGGCCGACCACGTCGAAGTCGAAGCGGGCGCGGGCCAGGTCGTCCAGGTCCAGCTGGGCGGCGAGGATGCCCTCGCTGTCGCGCAGCGGGCCGGCCAGCACCTCGCCCAGCGGGGACACGATCACCGAGCCGCCGCCGATCAGCACCGGGTCCATGGTGTCGAAGCGCAGGTCCGGCGGCAGGTCGTCGCGGCGCAGGAACTGGTTGGCGCTCAACACGAAACACCGCCCCTCCAGCGCGATGTGCCGCATGCTGGCCTGCCACTGGTCGCGATCGTCCACGGTGGGCGCGCACCACAGGTCGACGCCCTTGGCGTACATGGTGGTCCGGAACAGCGGCATGTAGTTCTCCCAGCAGATCGCCGCGCCGATCCGGGCCGTGCCGGTGTCGATCACCGGCAGCGTGGAGCCGTCGCCCTGGCCCCACAGATAGCGTTCCGCGGCCGTCGGCATCAGCTTGCGGTGCAGGCCGAGATAGCCGGTGGGACCGAAGAACAGCGCCACGCAGTACAGGGTTCCGCCCTGGCGCTCGACCGCGCCGACCACGGCGTGACAGCCCAGTTCCCGGGTGAGGGAGGCGAGGGATTCCACCTCCGGCCCCGGCACGTCGATCGCCGCCGCGTGGTAACGGCGGAACAGCTCGCGGCCGGCGTTGGTGCGGCGGCCGACCGTGATGTCGAAGTCCAGGGCCTTCGGGTAGCCGCCGAGGAACGCCTCCGGCAGCACCACCACGTTCGCGTTGGCCTGGCGGATCAGGTCCTTGGCCCGGGATAACGCCGCCGGCGTGTCGAACAGCGGGGCCGAGGCCTGGACGACGGCCGCTTTCACGGTAGGCATGCCCGCGACGCTAGTACGATCACGCAACTTTTGGGACTGTCACAGGGGACCCAGTGCCTCGCCGCGGATCAGCCGGGTGAGGCGGTGGATGTCGGCGGCGATGCGGCCGCGGTCGTCGGCGGAGAGCTGCCCGAGGGTGCGGCTCTGCACCTCGCGCAGGCGGTCGCGGGCGGCGCGGAGCTGGGACCGGCCGGTGTCGGTGAGGGCGACCAGGACCAGCCGTTCGTCCTCGGTGCCGCGCCGGCGTTCGACCAGGTCCCTGGTCTCCAGCTGTTTGATCATCCGGGTCGCCGTCGGGTGGCTGACGCCGGCCAGCCGGGCGAGCTGGCTGACCGGCAGGGACTGCTGGTCCAGCAGCGGATCGAGCAGGTCGGCCTGGGCCAGCGTCAGCGCGCCCTCCCCGACGGCGGCGGTGCGGCCGCGGCGCATGGCCGCGTAGAGGGCGTCCGCGGCCGCGGCCAGCTCCTCGACGGTTGCGGTCTTGCTCATGGGAGTACATTAGCACGGCAATGGTTAGCAAGCTAAGGAGTTGGACCGATGTCCACACGGCTTGACGTGCACCATCACCTGATCCCGCCGGCCTTCGAACCCTTCGCGGCCACGCCGAGGCCGGCCTGGTCGGCGTCGGCGGCACTGTCCTGGATGGACGACCACCAGGTCGCCGGGGCGGTGCTGTCGGTGTCCGCGCCGGGCGTCCCCGCCATCGCCGACGGCGGCGGTCCCCGGCTGGCCCGCGAGCTCAACGAGTTCACCGCCGAGCTGGTCAAGGACCACCCGGGCCGGTTCGGGCAGTTCGCCAGCCTGCCGATGGCCGACCGCGATCCCGCCGCCGTGCTCGACGAGATCGCGTACGCCTTCGACACCCTGGGCGCTGACGGGGTCGTGATGATGTCCAACAGCGGCGGCGTCTACCTCGGCGACTCCCGGTGGGAGCCGGTCTGGGCGGAACTCGACCGCCGTCGGGCCGTGGTGTTCATCCACCCCACGATCACCGCGCTGTCGCCGCTGGACGGCATCAACGTCGCCGTGGTGGATTTCCCCGCCGACACCACGCGCACCGCCGTCGACCTGGTCGTCTCCGGAGTGCTCGCACGGCACCAGCAGGTCCGGATCATCCTGTCCCACGCCGGCGGGTTCGTGCCCTACGCCGCGCAGCGCTTCGTCACGGCCGTTCCCATGCTCGGCTCGCCGCTCAGCGCCGAGACCATCATGGCCGACCTCAAGCGCTTCTACTTCGACACGGCCCTGTCGACCGGCCACGACACGCTGAAGCTGCTCACCGGATTCGCCGCCCCCGGCCACGTGCTCTACGGCAGCGACTGGCCCTATTCCAACGGGGTCGGCTGCGAGTACTTCAACCAGTTGCTGGACACCGCCGACCTCACCCCGGCCGACCGCGACGCCATCGACCACCGCAACGCCGAAGTTCTCTTCCCCCGGTTCGCTACCGTCGAGGCATGATCGAAGTTCCGGACGGCTTCGCCCGATCGACTGTCCGCCGTGAGGGCGAAGCCGGCCGGTTGTGGATCGCCTCGCTGCCGGCCATTGTCGACGAGCTGCTGCAACGGTGGTCCCGCGTGCCGGACGGGCCGGTCACCCACGGCAGCGTCGGGATCGTGGTGCCGGTGCGGCCTGCGGCGGTCATCAAGGTGTCGTTCCCGCACCCCGGCAACGTCGACCAGCCCGACGCTTTCGCCGCCTGGCAGGGCCGTGGCGCCGTGCGCATCCTCGACCGCGACGACGCCCGCTTCGCGATGCTGCTGGAACAGGCCGGACCCGACACCCTCGCCTCCGTCGCCGACGACGAGCAAGCCGTCGGCATCCTCGGTCAGCTGTCCCGCCGGCTGACCATCCCCGCGCCGGCCGGGCTGCCCCGCCTGCGTGACCAGTTTCCCGCCTGGGAGGCCGAGTTCGTCGGGTCGCTTCCCCGACGAGCCCTCGACGCCGTGCGGGAACTCGACCATCCCGACACCCTCGTGCACGGCGACCTGTGGGACGCCAACGTGTTGTCCGGCGAGCGCGAACCCTGGCTCGCCATCGACCCCAAGGGCTGCGCCGGCGATCCCGCCTACGACGCCTTCACCGTGATCCACAGCCCCCGTCTGCTGTTCGCCCCTGATCACCTCCGCTGGCTCCACCTCTACTGCGAGGCCGCCGGCATCGACCGCGAACGAGCCCGCCGCTGGTCCCTGCTCCGCGCCGTCCAGTCCGCGCAGTGGGGCCGCCGTGGCGGCGACCCCGACTGGCTTCTTCAGGCGACTGACCAAATCATCGCGGAGCTCGACGCAGCCTGATCATGTTCCAGGACAGGGCCGGCAGCTCGGCGGTCAATTCACCGTCCACAATGGACGCCCCGTCGACCCGGCGCGGTCGCACCCGGTCCGGTGCGGCGACGGTGTTGGTCAGCGACCGGTCGTCCTCGGCCAACACCACGTGCTCGATCACCTCAAGTCCGGGCAGGGCACGGAGATTCGCGGTCAGGCCCAACGACTCCTCGACCGAGCGGTTCACCGCGAACAGAGTCACCTCGTCGCCGTCCTGAGTGGCGACGGCCTCCAGCAGCGGCACGTCGCCGAACCGGGCCGTGTCGTAGCGCGGCGAATCGGGCTCCACCCGCAGCACCCGTCCCCGCGCGTGCTGGGCGGCGTGGGCGAAGGGATAGAAGATGGTCTGCCGGCACGAGCCGCCGCCGGGCTCGGTGAGGATCGGCGCGATCACGTTGGCCAGCTGGGCCTGGCACGCCACGCCGACCCGGTCGGCGTGCCGCAGCAGGGTGATCAGCAGCGAGCCGACCACCACGGCGTCGGCGACGTGGTAGTTGTCCTCGATCAGCCGCGGCACCCGCTCGGCGGCCAGGTTCAACTCGCCGGGAAACCGGCTCATGTACCAGACGTTCCACTCATCGAACGACAGCCGGATCCGCTTGCGGTTGCGCAGCTTCGCGCCGACGTGGTCACTCGTGGCCACCACGGCGTCGATGAACCGGTCCATGTCCACCGCGCTGGCCAGGAAACTACCGAGGTCGCCGTCGCGCTCCTCGTAGTAGGCGTGCAGTGAGATGTAGTCGACGTTGTCGTAGGTGTGCTCGAGAACGGTCGCCTCCCACGACCCGAACGTCGGCATCCCGCTGTTCGAACTCCCGCACGCCACCAGCTCGATGCTCGAGTCGACCCGGCGCATCGCGGTCGCGGTCTCGTTGGCCAGCCGGCCGTACTCGTGCGCGGTCTTGTGCCCGGTCTGCCACGGGCCGTCCAGCTCGTTTCCCAGGCACCACAGGGAAATTCCGTGCGGCTCCGGGTGACCGTGCTTGGCCCGCAGGTCGGAGAGCATGGTGCCGCCCGGGAAGTTGCAGTACTCCACCAGGTCGGCGGCCTCCCGCACGCCGCGCGTGCCCAGGTTGACGGCCATCATCGGTGCCACGCCGGCCTTGCGCGACCACTGCATGAACTCGTTGAGCCCGAACTCGTTGGTCTCGATCTGCCGCCACGCCAGGTCGAACCGGCTCGGCCGCTCGCCGCGCGGCCCGACCCCGTCCTCCCAGCGGTAGCCCGAGACGAAGTTGCCGCCGGGATAGCGGACCACCGTCACACCCAGCTCGCGCACCAGCTCCAGCACGTCGGCGCGGAAGCCGTCCTCGTCGGCGGCCGGGTGCCCCGGCTCGTACACGCCGGTGTAGACGCAGCGGCCCATGTGCTCCACGAACGAGCCGAACAGCCGCGGGTCCACCTCGCCGACGGCGAAGCCGGGGTCGAGCGTCAGTCGTGCCTGTCGCACCGTGTTGTCATCCTTTGATCGCGGTCACCAGCTGCCGCTGGAACGCCAGGAACAGGGCCACCAGCGGCAGCCCGCCCAGCAACGCGGCCGCCAGCACCTGGGCGTACCGGACTCCGTAGGAACTCTGCACGGTCGCCAGCCCCACCGGGAAGGTCATCAGGTGCGGGTCGCTGACGGCCACGAACGGCCACAGGAAGTTGTTCCACGTCGTGACGAAGGTGAAGATCGCCACCGCGGCCAGCGCCGGCCGGGCCAGCGGCAGCATCAGGCTCCAGTACACCCGCAGCCGCCCCGCGCCGTCCATCACCGCCGCCTCCTCCAGCTCCCTGGGCACGCCGTCGAAGAACCTCTTCAACACGTACACCATCGCCGGCAACACCACCTGCGGGAGGATCAGCGCCCAGTACGTGTCGGCCAGGCCCAGCCCCACGATCTCCGCGAACAGCGGCACGATCAGCACCTGCGGCGGGATCACGATCCCGGCCACCAGCAGCGCCATCACCACGCCCCGACCCCGGAACCGCGTCCGGGACAGGCCATAGGCGGCCAGGCTCGTCACCACCACCGTCAACACCGTGACGGCCACCCCCACCAGCAGGCTGTTGCCCAGCCAGGCCAACAGCGCGCCATCGCCCAACGCCCGACCGAAGGCGTCCAGGCTCATGCCGTCGACGATCCAGCTCACCGGGATCCGGGTGGTCTCCGACTCGGGTTTCAGCGCGGTGTCCAACGCCCACGCCAGCGGCACCAGCCAGATCACCGCCAGCAGGGCGGCCACCGCCCTCATCGCTCGGCCTTCGATGCCGTGAGCCGGAAATGCAGCAGCGCCACCACCGCGATCAGCGCGAAGAAGACGTAGGAGATGGCCGAGGCGTAGCCGATGCGGAACCGGGTGAAGCCGCTCTCGTAGATGTACTGCACGATGCTGCGCACCCCCGGGATGCCGCCCTGCCCGCTGAGCAGGTAGATCTGGTCGAACACCTTCAGCGAGGCCAGGATCTGCAACACGATCACCAGCTGGTGGGTGCGGGACAGCAGCGGCAGCGTGATCCGGCGCAGCTGCTGGAACGGCGTCGCCCCGTCCAGCGCCGACGCTTCGTAGAGCTGTTTCGGGATCTCCTGCAACGCCGCCAGATAGAGCAGGAAGCCGAAGCCGGCGGTCCACCACACGGTCGTGATGACGATGGACGTCATCGCCATGCCGTCGGTGGACAGCCAGCCGATCTCCTTGAGCCCCAGCCGGGTCAGCAGGTCGTTGATCAGGCCGAATCCCGGCTGGTAGAGCCAGCTCCAGATCAGCACCACCACCGACACCGGCAGCAGGTACGGCGCGAAGAACGCCAGCCGGTACAGCCAGCGCTCCGGCGTCGCGCGGTTGGCCAGCAGCGCCATGGCCAGGCCGACCAGGACGATCGCCGGCGTGCTGACCACCGTGAAGATCAGCGTGTGGCCGAGGGAGCTCCAGACCGCCGGGTCCTGGAACAGTTCCACGTAGTTGGCCGCGCCGACGAAGCCGGCATGGCCGGTGATGCCCTCGTCGGTGACGCTCGCGCCCAGCCCGATCACCATCGGCACGATCAGGAAGGCGGCGTAGAGCACGAGGAACGGCGCCACGAACCAGAATCCCGACCGCCTCATGACGGCCTCGGTGTGTTCTGCAGACGGGTCAAGGTCGCCTTGAGGTCACCCAGCGCCGCTTCGGGCGACATCGTGCCGCCCAACACGGCCCCGATCGTCGCGCCCGCCGAGCTCTGCAGGTCCGAGGCCGCCCCGGCGAACCACACCGGCGGATCCAGCTCGGCCTCGGCCGCCGCGGACCGGTAACTGGCCTGTGGCAACAGGTTCAGGTACGCAGCTGAGGCCGCGACCGGCTGATAGGCGGGAATGTGCCCGCCGCGGGCCCAGGTGAGGCTCTGACCGACCAGCTCCGCGATGGCCCTGATGGATTGCCCGGTCCGTTCCGGATCCCGATCTCGTTGGTGCGGCAGGACAAACGAGTGCGAGTCGGCGTGCACCGCGGGCCGGTCGTAGACCTGCGGGAACGGCGCCACGTCGAACGGCGTGCGCTGCTCCTGGAACGTCGGCAGCTCCCACTCGCCGTTCCAGAAGAAGCCGGCCTGGCCACTGCCGAACAACGCGACCGCCGCGTTGTTGTCCGTGAACCTGGTGGTGGCGCCGATCTTCTGGAGCAACCGCAAGGCAGTCAGCGCCTTGGCCTCGTCGAGCAGGCCCTGACCGTTCTGCTGGCGGTACAGCGTCCAGAACAGCCGCCACGGATTCACGTCCCGTGCCGCCGCGAGCGCGAGCCCGGCCTTGCCGAACGCCTCCAGCAGTTGCCGCTCGCCCCGAATCGGCTTCAGCTTGCCGTCTTGCAGCAGACCCGCCTTGCCGCACAGTTCCGTGTTGTAGAAGAGAACCAGGGGATGGGTGTCCAGCGGCACGGCGTAGGCGCGGCCGTTGTGGCGGGCCCGGTCCCAGACCGCCGGCGGGAACCGGTCCGAGGTCAGGCCGTGCGTGGCCAACAGATCGTCGTCGAACGGGTCGAGCAGACCCAGCGGCGCGAACCCCGGCAGCCGGGACAGGTGCAGGACCGCCAGATCCGGCGCACGACCGCCGGCCGCCGCCATCGCCAGCTTGGTGTAGTAGGGAGTGCCCCAGGCCAGGGTGACCGCGTCCAGCCGGGTGCCGATCGCACCGACCATCTCCGTCATCCGGGCCCCGTCGCCGCCGCTGAACAGGTTCCAGTACGCCAGGCCCGCCGGCCCCGAGCAGGCGACGGCCCCCGAACAGGTCGCCGTCGCCAGCGCCGCACCGGCCAGGATGAACGTGCGACGGTCCACGACGGCCTCCTCGGTCTGCTGTCCTGGCTCGGTCTGTTGCCCCTCGCCAGGTCTGCTGCTCCTTGGTTCTCCGCGCCTCGGCTGTTCTGCGCTGGTTCCCTGCGTCGTTCCCTGAGCCCTTGGTTCCCCTGCGTCCTGGGTCGTCCGTCCCTCGGTTTTCGACCCCCGGTTTTCAACGTTGTAAACGGGCCTGTCGCGAGAGTAGCCGTACAGTCGGGCACCAGGGAAGATGGCGTTTCGGCAGGAGGAGGTGCGGGTGGGCGCCAGTCTGAAGGACGTGGCCAGACTGGCTGGAGTCTCGGTCAAGACCGTCTCCAACGTGGTCAACGACTATCGGCACGTCAGCGAGGCCACCCGCAGCCGCGTCCGCGAGGCCATCGACCAGCTCGGCTACCGGCCCAACCTGACCGCCCGCCACCTGCGCTACGGCCGGTCCGGCATTGTCGGGCTGGCCCTGCCCGAGCTGGGCATCCCGTACTTCGCCGAGCTGGCCGAGCAGGTCATCGCGGCCGCCGAGCGGGAGTCCTGGTCGGTGCTGATCGACCAGACCGACGGCCGCGGCGACCGGGAACGGCTCACCTCGTCCGGGGCCCGGTCCCGGACCATCGACGGCCTGATCATCAGTCCCCTCGCCCTGGACACCGAATACCTCGTCGGGCTGCGCGCCGATCTGCCCCTGGTGCTGCTGGGGGAGCAGGTCCAGCCGGGCGCCGCCGACCTCGTCGCCATCGACAACGTCGCCGCCGCCCGCGAGGCCACCGAGCACCTGCTCGCCCTCGGCCGGCGGCGCATCGCCGCCATCGGCGACCAGCGCGTCTCCGCCGCCGGCACCGCCAGCGTGCGCCTGCGCGGCTACTGCGACGCCCTCGCCGCCGCCGGCATCGAGTACGACCCCGAGCTGGTGGTGCCGGCCGAGTCCTATCACCGCCCCGACGGCGCCGCCGCCATGCGCCTGCTGCTGTCGCTGGACGAGCCGCCGGACGCCGTCTTCTGCTTCAACGACCTGCTCGCCCTCGGCGCCCTGCGCACCCTGCTCACCGCCGGGCTCCGGGTGCCCAACGACGTCGCCATCGTCGGCGTCGACGACATCGAGGACGGCCGGTTCAGCACCCCCACCCTGACCACCGTCGCCCCCGACAAGGCCCAGATCGCCGAGGTCGCGGTGACCATGCTGCTGGAGCGGATCAACGGCCTGGACTGCCCGCCCCGCGAAGTCACAGCCCGCCACACCCTGCTGGTCCGCGAGAGCACCGCCATCTGACGCCCCGCCCGCCCACATGGCGGGACATCGCGGCGCACCCCTGGCTAGGGTGATCACCGTGCTTCGCGCGCTGCTCGCCCTGGTGCTGGTCGCCGCCCTCGCCGGCTGCTCGGCGGGCTCGACGGCGTACTCGTCGCCGAGCGCCGACTCGGTCACCATCGGCTTCACGGCCCCGCCGGCCAACCTCGACTTCACCCGCACCGACGGCGCGGCGATCCCGCAGGCCCTGCTGGACAACGTCTACCAGGGCCTGGTCCGCCTCGACGCCAACGGCGCGATCGTGCCCCAGCTGGCCACCTCCTGGATGGTCAGCCCGGACCGCCGCACCTACGACTTCCAGCTCCGCCCGGGCGTGACGTTCACCGACGGCGAGCCGTTCACCGCCGACACGGTCAAGTTCAGCATCGACCGGGTCCACACCGACTGGACCATCTCGCTGAAATCCGAGATGGACGTGGTCGACCATGTCGAGGCCGTCTCACCGACGCATGCCCGCGTGGTGCTGAAGCAGCCCAGCAACGGCTGGCTTTTCACCATGGCCAGCCGCGTCGGCGCGATGTTCGCCCCGAACGGCGTCGGCAACCTGGCCACCACTGCGATCGGCACCGGCCCGTACCAGCTCGACCGCTTCAACCGCGGCGACTCCATCGTGTTGAAGGCCAATCCCGGCTACTGGGGCCCGAAACCGGCATACGGCCGGGTGGTCCTGAAGTACTTCCAGGATCCCACCGCGCTGAACAACGCCCTGCTGAGCAACGGCATCGACGTGATCAGCTCCGTGCAGGCGCCGGACTCGCTGGCCCAGTTCGCCAGCGACGAGCGGTTCACCACCATCCAGGGCACCACCACCGCCGAAGTCGTGCTGTCCTTCAACAACGCCAAGGCCCCGCTCAACGACAAACGGGTCCGCCAGGCGCTGACCTACGGCATCGACCGCAAGGCGCTGCTGGACACGGCCTGGGCCGGCAAGGGCCTGCTGATCGGCAGCATGGTGCCGCCGTCGGATCCCTGGTACGAGGACCTGTCCGCGGTCTATCCCTACGACCCGGCCCAGGCGAGACAGCTCCTCGCCGCCGCCGGCCAGCAACACCTCACTCTCCGCCTCCGGATTCCCAATCTTCCGTACGCCGTCGACTCCGCCCAGGTGATCCGCTCCCAGCTGGCCGCCATCGGCGTCACGGTCAGCATCGAGGAGCTGGACTTCCCCGCGGTCTGGCTGAAGCAGGTGTTCACCGGCCACGACTTCGACATGTCGATCGTCGCCCACGTCGAGGCCCGCGACATCGTGACGTTCGGAAACCCCAAGTACTACTGGGGCTACGACAACCCGGCCGTCGCCCAGCTGCTGGCCGACGCCGACACCGGCACCCCCGAGCAGCAGATCGCCGACATGAGGCAGGTCGCCCGCACGATCAACGCCGACGCCGCCGCCGACTGGCTTTTCCTGCTACCCAACCTGATCGTCGCCAAGAAGGGCATCACCGGCATCCCTCCGAACCAGGTCGGCGAGTCGTTCGACCTGTCGGTCCTGGGGAGGTCCTGATGGGGCTGCTGGGTAAGGCCGATGTCCTCGCGTCGTCGGTGCCGGGGAGGTCGTGATGGCACTGCTCCGCAAGGCCGGCGTCTTCCTGCTCACATTGGCGGTCGCCTCCTTCGTGGTGTTCGCGTTCATGGCTGTGCTGCCCGGAGATCCGGCCCAGGTCGCCCTGGGCGTCAACGCCACGCCTGAGCTGCTCGCCCAGACCCGGCACGCGTTCGGCATCGACCGGCCGCTCCCGGTCCAGTACTTCGACTGGATCGGCGGTCTGTTCACCGGGGACTTCGGCCGCTCCTACGTGACCGGCGACGCGATCGGCCCGCAGCTGCTCGACCGGTTCGAGGTCACGCTGTGGCTGGTCGGCGCGGCCACCGTGGTGGCGGTGCTCGTCGCCGTCCCGCTGGGCACGCTCGCCGCCGCCAAGCACCGCAAGGCGTCCGGCACGGTCGTGTCCGGCCTCAGCCAGCTGGGCGCGGCGATTCCCGCCTTCCTGGCCGGCATCGTGCTGGTGGAGATATTCGCCGTGTCGCTACGCATCCTCCCTTCCGGCGGATGGACACCCCCGGACGCTGATCCGGTGGCGTTCCTGAAAGGCCTGGTGCTGCCGGCCCTGTCGCTCGGGCTCGTGCAGGCCGCGGTGCTGACCCGCTATGTCCGCTCGGCCGTGCTGGACGTCCTGCGCGAGGACTACCTGCGCACCGCCCGGGCGAAGGGCCTCAAGCCCACCCAAGCCCTGATACGGCACGGACTTCGCAACGCCGCGGTGCCCGTGGTGACGGTGCTCGGCCTGCAGTTGGCGACCCTGCTGATCGGCGCGGTCGTGGTGGAGCGGGTTTTTGTCGTCCCCGGCCTGGGCAGCATGCTGCTGGACGCCGTCGGCAGCCGAGACCTGATCGTCGTGCAGGACGTGGTGATGGTCCTGGTGGCGGCGGTGCTGGTGGTCAACCTCCTCGTCGATGTGCTGTACACGGTCATCGACCCGAGGCTGCGGAGGGCGCGGTGAGGAACCTCGTGATCGGGGCCGTGCTGGTCGGCCTGATTGTGCTGGCGGCGCTGGTCTCCTTTCTGTGGACGCCGTTCGACCCGACGCTTGTCGACGCGGCGCTGCGGCTGCAGGGCCCGAGCGGGGCCCACTGGCTGGGCACGGACCGGTTCGGCCGCGACCTGGTCAGCCAACTCATGGTCGGCGCGCGGACCACGCTCTACGTCGGCATCGTCGCGGTCGGCGTGGCCGCGCTCGTCGGCACGCCGCTCGGCGTGTTCGCGGCCGCCGGCCCGCGCTGGCTCGGCGAGATCGTGTTGCGGGCCAACGACATCGTGCTGGCCTTCCCGGCGCTGCTACTGGCGATCATGTTTGGCGCCGCGTTCGGCGCGAGCACGCTCACGGCCATGATCGCCATCGGCATCGCCACCGTGCCGTCGTTCGCCCGGCTCGCCCGGGCCACCGCGTTGCAGGTGCTGAACACGGAGTACGTGCTGGCGGCCCGCTCGGCCGGCCGCACCGGCCTGGCCATCTCGGTGCGGCACGTGCTGCCCAACATCGCCGGGCTGGTCATCGTGCAGTGCTCGGTGTCGTTCGGCATCGCCGTGCTGGCCGAGGCCGCGTTGTCCTATCTGGGCCTCGGCACCCAGCCGCCCACGCCGTCCTGGGGGCGCATGCTGCAGGAGTCCCAGGAACTCCTGGCCGTCCAGCCGAGACTGCTGATCGTGCCGGGCGTGGCGATCGCGGTCGCGGTGCTCGGCTTCACGTTGCTGGGCGACGGTCTACGCGATCGCCTCGACCCCCGGTTGGAGGGCCGCCGTGCTCAAGGTTGACGGTCTGCGCGTCGCGGCGGGTGAACTGCCACTGGTCAGTGATGTCTCCTTCACGGTGGGCGGCGGCGAGCGCGTCGGCCTGATCGGAGAATCGGGCTCCGGCAAGTCGCTGACCGCGTCGGCGGTGTTCGGGCTGCTGCCCGACGACGTCACCGCGGCCGGCTCGGTTCGGCTCGACGGTGTGCGGGAGGACCTGGTCGGGGCCCCGGAAAGCGTGCTGTCGCGGCTGCGTGGCTCGCGACTGGCGATGGTGTTCCAGGAGCCGATGACCGCGCTGAACCCCTCGATGCGGGTCATCGACCAGGTGGCGGAAGCCCGGCTGATCCACCGCGCGGTCGGGGATCGGGCCGCCGCGCGCCGGGATGCCCTGCGGCTGCTGGAACAGGTGCGCCTGCGGGATGTCGCTGAACTGGGAAAGGCCTATCCACACCAACTTTCCGGCGGGCAACGGCAACGCGTGCTGTTGGCCATCGCTCTCGCCAATGACCCGGATGTGCTCATCTGCGACGAGCCTACCACTGCTCTCGACGTCACGGTCCAGGCTCAGCTGCTGGACCTGATTATCAAGGGAGTAAAGGAAAGGAGCGCCGCGCTGCTGTTCATCACGCACGATCTCGCCGTGGTGGCAACGGTTTGCGAGCGCGTGCTGGTGATGTACGGCGGCCGGATCGTGGAGTCCGGCCCGGTCGCCGAGGTTCTGACAACGCCGAAACACCGCTACACCAAGGGTTTGCTGGACGCCTCCGACCTGGAGGCGGTCGACGGGCGTGGCCGCCTGCACGCCATCGCCGGCGCCGTCCCGGCCGCGGGGCAGTTCCCCAGCGGCTGCGTGTTCCGCACCCGCTGCCCTCGTGCCGACGACCGGTGCGGCGAGCAACCGCCCTGGTCCGGCGAACCCGCCCACGGGCACGCGTGCTGGCACCCGGCCGGAGGTGAGGAATGATCAGGATTGAGAACCTGAGCCGCGTCTACCACCGGTCGCGGACGTCGCCGTTCGGCCCGCGAGCCGAGGTGCACGCGCTGCGGGACGTGTCGTTCGAGGTCGAGGCCGGCCGGCGGTTCGGCGTCGTCGGCGAGTCCGGCTCCGGAAAGTCGACGCTGGTGCGGCTGATCGCCGGCCTCGACCAGCCGACCGCCGGGACGGTCACCTTCGACGGCCAACGCGTGGACGGCCGCCCCGAGCGGCAGCTGTCCTTCCTGCGACGTGATCTCCAGGTCGTGTTCCAGGACCCGATGGGCTCGCTCGACCCCCGCATGCGGGTTCGCGACATCATCGCCGAACCACTTGTGGCGCAACGAATTCCCGGCCAGGGCGAGCGGGTCGCCGAGGTTCTCGCCGCGGTCGGGCTGCCGGCGGACGCCGGTCGTCGCTTCCCGCACCAGTTCTCCGGCGGGCAGCGGCAGCGCATCTCCCTGGCCCGGGCCCTGGCACCCCGGCCGAAGGTCCTGGTGGCCGACGAACCGGTCAGCGCGCTGGACGTGTCCGTGCGGGCGCAGATCCTGAACCTGTTGGCGGACCTGGTCGACCAGTTCGCGCTGACCCTGGTGTTCGTGTCCCATGACCTGTCGGTGATCCGGCACGTCTGCGACACGGTGGCCGTGCTGAAGTCCGGCGAGCTGGTCGAAATCGGTGATGTGGAACGGGTTTACCGCACACCGGAGCACCCGTACACGCGTCAGCTCGTGCGAGCGGCCCCGACGCTGCGCGGTGCCCTGTCCGGCGTCACGGCGGCGGACCTGATCACGCAGTGAAGGCGGCCTTGAGTGCGGCAGCGCCAGCGGTGACCGCATTGCTCCCGGTCGCCCACGAGGTGCCGGCCGGCAACTCGGTCATGATCGCCACCGCGTAGGGCATCGTCGGGCCCAGCCCGACCATGCCGGTGGTGTCGAGCACTGTCGTCGACATGAGCAGCATCCAGCCCTGCTTGATCGCCCAGGTGGTCCCGGGCAGGCCGTCGGGGATGCCGAAGTACTGCTGGAAGCCGTCGGCGGCGGTGCCGGCGGCGTTGCTCATGCCGGTCAGCAGCACGTCCTGCGCCTGCGTCGGGATGTCGTCCTGGATGTACTGGTAGGTCGTGACGACGTCCTGCGCGGACATCAGCGTCTCGCCCCACTGCGACGGGTCGTCCGGCGGCTGCGTGCCGGTCAGCCCGATCAGCGACACCATGCGTGTGACGATCGAGTTGCCGCCGTCCTGGTCCCACAGCGAGTCGGCGATGTCGTCGTCGCTGTAGGAGATCATCCGCTCCAGCTCGGCGGCCGTGGCGGCGTCCGGGGCCCAGTTCTGGCTGTGCAACAGGTCGATGGCGATGAGCAGCTTCACCACGGACGCCGTGTACATCGGCTCGTTCGCGTTGTAGCTGGCCACGGCCTGGCCGGTCTGCGTGTCGACGGCCAGCACGCCGACCTCGGTGCCCGGCGAGACGCTGTCGATCGCCTTGAGCACGAGCTGGCCGATGTCCTCCGGCGGCACTGTCGGCGGCGGTGTCGTCGTCGTGGTCGGCGGTGTTGTCGTGGTGGTTGTCGTGCTGTTCGTCGTGGGCGTCGGGATCGGCTCACGTTCGGCGGCCAGCGTCGCGGTGACCGGTGTCGACGCCAGCAGCACGATGACGACCGCGACGGTCGCCGACAGCAGGGCCAACGTGGCCGGAAGACGCTTCATGCCTGGTCAAACGGGGTGTGACCGCCGCGAATCCCCGCCGACCGGGAACCGACAGAGTCATTTCACGGTGCTCTTAGGAACCGCGCCGGGCGGTGACCGGACGGCTACCGCGGCGGAAATGTCAGACCCCTCTGCGAGGGTGGGGGCATGAACGAGATGATTCGCGGAACGGCCGCCGGAGTGCCGTTCCTGGCCCGTCCACCCGAACGACCGACCGACACCACACCGCTGGTGGTCGGCTGGCACCTGATGGATCCGCCACGCAGCGAGGCGGCGATGGCGGCCGCGGTGCCGATGGCTTCCGTGCCGGCCTGGCGTGTCTACTTGGGACTGCCCGAGCACGGCGAACGCGCGCCGGCCGGCGGGCAGCAGGAGATCACCCGGCGGGCCGCCGAGGACTATGTGCTCAAGCTGATCGATCCGATCGTCAGCGCCGCGTCCGGCGAGTTCCCGGCCGCGCTGCACGCCTTGCGCTCTCGGCTGGCGACCACCGGGCCGCTCGGTCTGTTCGGCGGCTCCGCCGGCGGTGCGGTGGCGTTGCAGGTGCTCACCGAGCAGGACGTCGAAGTGACCGCGGCAGCCCTGGTGAATCCGGTGGCCCAGCTGGAACGCGTCGCCGACGGCGCGGCGACGTGGTTCGGCACACCGTATCCCTGGACCGACCAGTCCCGTGCCGCCGCGGCCCGGCTGGACTTCGTGGCCCGCGTCGGCGAGCTCGCCAAGCGGCGTCCCGACCTCGCCTTGCTGCTCGTCCGCGGTGACCTGGACGAGCCTGAGTTCCGTGAGCCGCTGGGTGAGCTCGCCCGGGCGCTGGACGCTGAGTTGATCGACGTTCCCGGCATGGAGCACTCGTTGGCCGCCGAGGTCGACGCCAGGCGCGTGGACGCCGCGTTCAGCGACTGGTTCGGTCGTCATTTGATCCCGCCGTTGCTGTAGAGCAACTGGCCGTTGATCCAGCCACCCTTCGGCGAGCACAGGAACGTCACCAGGTTCGCGCAGTCCTGAGGCGTGCCGACCCGGCCGAGCGGCGTGTCCCGTTTGACCTCGGACAACTGCTGCGGCGTCATCCAACCGGTGTCGATCGGCCCTGGGTTGATCACGTTCGCCGTCACGCCCAGGTGCGCCAGCTCCCTGGCCGCCGCCAACGTGATCCGGTCCAGCGCGCCCTTGCTGGACCCATAGGGCATGTTGTCGACGGTGTGGTCACTGGTGAACGCCAGGATCCGGCCGCTGCCGTGATCGCCGCGGAACCGCTGCCCGAACTCCTTGACCAGCAGCCAGGTCGCCCTGGCGTTGACCGCGAAATGGAGGTCGAAACTCACAACTGAAGTGTCGAGCAGCCCCGAGTCGACGGACTCGCAGTGACACATCACGAGAGCTGTGACCGGTCCCAGCGCCCGCTCGGCGTCGTCGAACAGGCGGGCCGGCACGGCCGGATCGCTCAGGTCGGCCTCGATCGCCACCGACCGCGCGCCGAGCTCCGTCATCCGATCGGTCAGTTCTCGCTGCGCGTCGGGCTCGGCGTCCCACGGCATCTTCTCGTCGTAGGGCCGCCAGTGGCTGATCGCGACGTCCCAGCCGGCCCGGGCCAGGTCGACGGCCACTGTCGCGCCGATGCCCACCGTGCGGCCGACCCCCGTCACCAGCGCTGTTCCCCGTTCGCTCATGCGGCCAATCTGGATCACCGAGCGGGTTCTGGCGACCGGTTTTCCCGGGGTCCAACCTGAGGATGATCTCAGCCGACCGGACGAGCGACCGGGGTTTGACGCGAGCCCAGCACCGGACCGGGCACCATGGGCGGCATGACCACGTTCCACGACCTTCGGGTCTTCCTCGGGGCCGTCCGCCGCCAGCCGGCCGCCGTCGGCGCGATCGCGCCCAGCGGACCAGCCCTCGCCGGCCTGCTGGCGACCGTCGTGCCCAGCACCGGCGCGCCGACTGTGGTCGAACTGGGGCCGGGCACTGGGTCGGCGACGAGGGCCGTTCAGCGCCGGATCCCGGCCGCCGGCCGGCACCTGGCCGTGGAACTCGACAGCACCCTGGTCGGGCACCTGCGGTCCAGCTACCCGCGGCTGGACGTGATCCACGGCGACGCCGCCGAGCTGGGCAAGCTGCTTGCCGACCGTGGCGTCGAGGAGGTCGACGCGGTGATCAGCGGCCTGCCGTGGGCGCTGTTCCCGCAGGACCTGCAACGCGCCATCCTGCGCCAGGTCGGCGCGGTGCTGACGCCCGCCGGCGCGTTCACCACGTTCGCGTATGTGCACGCGTTGGGCATGAAGCAGGCGCGGCAGTTCCGCGCGCTGCTGGACCGCAGCTTCGACGAGGTCATCGTGTCCCGGGTGGTGTGGGCCAACGTGCCGCCCGCGATCAGCTACGTCTGCCGGCGGCCCACCATGGGCGATGATGCTGGCTGACCTGCTCAGCGGCCTGCCCGGGCCGCTGTTCGTGCTGGCCATCGCCGTCCTGGTGGTCGCCGAGGCCGCCCTGGTCATAGGTGTCGTGCTGCCCGGCTCGAGCGCCCTGCTGACTCTCGGAGTCTTCTCCGACAACGGCGTGGTGCCGCTACCGGTGGCGCTCGCCGTCGGCACCGTCGCCGCGGTGGCCGGCAGCCACCTGTCGTTCGCCGCCGGCCGCTACCGGCCCGGGGCGCTCAGCAGCCGGTGGCTCGCCGGGTCCAAGGGCCGGCGGGCTCGGGCCGTGCTGTGCCGATCCGGCGGCTCCGCCGTGCTCATCGGGCAGTGGGTCGTCGGGGCACGGACCCTGACGCCCCGGTTCGCCGCCGCGGCCGGCCTCTCCTACCGGCGGTTCCTGCCATGGAATGTGCCGTCCGCAGTGGCATGGGGCCTGGTGTGGGTGGCCGTCGGCTACGGCGCGAGCGAGGCGTACCAGCAGTGGTCGTGGCTGGCCGTCGTGGCCGCCGTCGTGCTGCTGGCTGCCCTGCTGGTCGTTGGCCGCCGTGCGCTGGACCGTGTCGACGCCGTTCAGGAGGCCTGAGCGGCGACTGCGTCGATGTCCTTGAGCAGGCGTGACCGGGTCTGCTCCGAGCAGAACGCCGCCCGCGCCGCGTTGCGCGCCAACTCCGCCAGTTCGGCCCGGCCGAGCCCGAACACCTCGTGGCACAGCCGGTATTCGCGGTTGAGGTCGGTGCCGAACATGCCTGGGTCGTCGGTGTTCAGCGTGACCGTCACGCCCGCGTCCAGCAGCCGCGGCAGCGGGTGCTCGGCCAGCGACGGCACGGCCCGGGTGCGGATGTTCGACGTCAGCGACACCTCCACCGGGATCCCTGTCTCCGCGAGGTGCTTGAGCAACTTCTCGTCGCTGACCGCGCTGACGGCGTGTCCGAGTCGCTCCGCGCCCAGGTCACGCAGCGCCGCCCAGATCTCCTCCGGGCCGGTCGTCTCGCCGGCGTGCGGCACACTGTGCAGCCCGGCGGCGATCGCGTCCTGGAACGCCGCCCGGAAACCGGCCCGCGGGAACGGTGCCTCCAAGCCCGCCAGCCCCAGGGCCACCGTGCCCTCCGGCCGCTGGTCGAGCGCGTAATCGAGGGTGCTGTAGCCGTCGCGGTGGTCCGACGGCATCGGCACGTCGAAGATCCACGCCAGCTCGACGCCGTGCTCCGCGAGGGCCTTGTTCCGACCCGCGACCAGCGCCTCGGACAGCATCTCCGGGGAGACGCCGTACGGGAAGTGCGCGATCGCCGACACCGTCACCTCGGCGTACCGCACGTTGTTGGCGGCGAGGTCCCGGGCGAGGCCCAGCAGCAGCGTCTGCACGTCCTCGGGCGTGGTGACCAGCTTGTTGACCGCGCTGTAGACGGTGATGAAGTGCGGGAAGTCCCGGAACTCGTAGTACCGCTCCAGCTCGGCCCGCTCCGTCGGCACCTGCCGTTCCGGGTGGCGGCGGGACAGCTCCAGCACCGTGTCCAGCGACGCCGCCCCGACGAGATGGACGTGCAGCTCAGCCTTCGGCAGGGCGGCGACGAACTCCTCGATGTCCACTCAGTCCGTCACCAGGCCCGTCTTGTACGCGTACGCAACCGCTTGTGCCCGGTCCCGCAGGTTGGCCTTGGCGAACAGGTGGTTCACGTGTGTCTTCACCGTCGCCTCGCTCACCACCAGCCTGCGGGCGATCTCCGTGTTCGACAGGCCCGCCGCGATCAGCCGCAGCACGTCGATCTCACGCGGCGTCAACCCGTCCACCGGCTCCGCCGCCTTCGGCTGCTGGCCGCCGCTCATCGCCGCGGCCACCAGCCGCCGCTGGACCTCGCCGTCTATCGTCGACTGCCCCGCCGCCGCGGCGTGCAGCGCCCTCGCGATCGCCTCCGCGTCCGCGTCCTTGGTCAGGAACCCCCGCGCCCCCGCCTGCAACGCCGACAGCACACTGTCGTCGTCGGTGTACGTCGTGAGCACGACGACCTCGGTTTCTGGGTACTCCGACCGCACCCGCCGGGTCGCCTCCACGCCGTCACACCGCGGCATGCGCAGGTCCACCAGCAACACGTCGGGCCGCCGCTCCGCCACCAGCGCCACGGCCTGCTCACCGTCCGCTGCCGCGCCCACGACCTCCACGCCTGGCAGCAGCTTCAGCAGCGTCACAAGGCCTTCGCGCACCACGGTCTGGTCGTCCGCGAGCACCACTCGCAAATCGCTCACGCCGGCACCACCAGGCGCACCCGCCACCCGTCCTCCATCGGTCCCGTCTCCAGTTCTCCGCCGATCAGCTCGGCGCGTTCCCGCATCCCCAGCAGACCGTAGCCGCCGCTGGTGGCGTGCGCGGGCGGCCGCCCCGGATGATCGGTGACGGTCAGCACCGTGCGGCCGTTCTCGAAGTCCAGCACCGCGTCCACCCTCGCTCCCGGAGCGTGCTTGCGCGCGTTGGTCAGCGCCTCCTGCGCCGTGCGGTACAGCGCCGACGCCGCGTCCGCCGGCAGGTCGCGCGGCTCTCCGCTGATGGTCAGCTCCGCGGGCGCTCCCGTCTCCAGCCGGAACGCCGTGACCAGGTCGGCGATCGCCCGCGCGTCCGGCACCTTGTCGTCACGCAGCGCCGCGACCGCCCGCCGCGCCTCGGTGAGACCGTCCGCGGCCAGCTTCTGCGCCTTGGTCACCTGGTCGATGACCTCCTGCGACGCGTTGTCCCGCTGCAGCATCAGCCGCGTGCCCTGCAATGTCAGGGACAGGCCGGCCAGCGAGTGCGCCAGCACGTCGTGCACCTCGCGGGCAATCCGCGCCCGCTCCGCCAGCGCCGCCGCGCGAGCGTGCTCTTCGATCACCTGCTGTCGCCGGGCCAGCAGC
Organism: Kutzneria sp. CA-103260; assembly: GCF_018263855.1. Lineage (GTDB taxonomy): Bacteria > Actinomycetota > Actinomycetes > Mycobacteriales > Pseudonocardiaceae > Kutzneria. The sequence goes on from NZ_CP073318.1 coordinate 10,748,282, forward strand.
AGCTCCGCCTGTTCCAGGCGCTCTTCACGGCCCTGCCGGTTGGCCGTGAGCAGCACCAGCGCCAACACACCGAGCGCGATGCCCAGCGCGGCCAGCCATTGGAAGTCTTTGAGCTGCGGAATCGCCCCACCGACCATGGACAGACCGATCACGACGTAGCTCAGCGGCCCGGGACTGCGATAGCGGACCGCCAGCCGCGCCGTCCAGAACGGCAGCGCGTACACCACGCCGTTCGGGTGCAGCAGCAGGATTCCGCCCGCGGCCAGCGTGATGGCCAGCAGGCCGAGCTGCGACACCCACGGCGACCGCAGCGCCGCCCACGAGAACGGCAGCAGCATCACGTTGCCGGCGATGACGACCAGGACCAGCGCGATCAGCCACGGCAGCTCCTGCGCCGCGACCGGGGTGCCCGCCAGCACCCACCGCTGGGGCAGGAACAGCGTCAGCGCCAACACCGACGGCATCAGCCGGACCAGCGACAGGGCCCCGTACCTCCGGTCCGGGAGTACGAAGCCCTGATCGTCGAACATGGTCGTCATCATCGCAGGTTCTAGCGGCGCGGCGCGGCCGCCGTGAGCGGCAGCCGCTGCTGCTGCGCCCGGAAGTAGATCACCGCGTTCTGGGCGGCGATGGTGGCGCCGAACAGCAGCAGGACCGACGCCGTGGTCAGCGTGCCGGCCACGCCCAGCGACTGGCCGAGGAAGACGGCGCCGACGCGGATCGCGATCGTGGCCAGCCACAGCACCAGCGTCAGCGCGGTGCCCTTCTGGAACAGCCCGCCGTCACGGACGCTGAGCCGGGTGCTGGCGCCCCGGGCCAGGCCGAGCCCCACCACGATCACCGCGTCGAGCAGGAAGAACAGGATCTCACCGGGCTTGGCGAGGCTGATCGCCGAAGCCGCGGAGCCCAGCCCGATCACGATCAGGATCGCCGGCATCAGCACGAGCGACCGTGCCGTGACGACCGACCCCACCAGCTGCTTGCCGAGGACCCGCAGCACCACCAGCGCGCCGATCAGGATGAACACCAGCGTGGACATTTTGCCCTCTCCTTGATCTCCTCAGTGCCGCTCCGGCACTGGTCAAAGATTCGTCCTCAGCGACGTGGATTTCGTCGGTCCCCAGGTGGGAGCCGGGTTGATGCGATATCAACCTGTGGGTGGAGAACGGGAGGGCGGGATGGCACACGAGCGGTTGAGGGTCGCCGCGTACGCGGTCTGCGTGCGGGACGGCGCGGTGCTGCTGGCGCGGTGGGTGGGGCCGGACGGTCGACTGTGGACGCTGCCCGGCGGCGGCATCGATCACGGCGAGGACCCGTTCGACGCGGTGCGCCGTGAGGTCGAGGAGGAGACCGGCTACCAGGCCGAGGTGCAGAGCCTGCTGGGCGTGCACACCATGCGCCGTCGGTACGCCCGGAGGTTCGGTGGCGAGACGGATTTCCACGCGCTGCGCGTCGTCTACGAGGCGCGGATCGTCGGCGGCGAACTCCGTGACGAGATCGACGGGTCGACCGACAAGGCGGCCTGGATCCCGCTCTCGGAGGTGGCCGCGCTGGCCCGCGTCGACCTCGTCGACACTGGCCTTGAGCTGCACAGATCCCGTCCGTCCACCGGTCACCTCGGCCGGTAGCACATACTCCGGCGTATCCGCCCGAAAACGCCCGAGTTGTCCACAGGGCACGACTTGTCCACATCTCGATCTTCACGGCCCCGGCCGCCTCCCCGCGTGCGAGCAAGGTGGCCTCATGGACACCGCCGCACGTCCCAACCCGGACCGGATCGTCAAGCTCGCCGACGCCGGCGCGCTGATCGCCGCGATCCCGTCACTGTTGGGATTCCACCCCGCCAACTCGTTCCTCGTCGTGTCGCTCAAAGGCGGCATCATCAGCCACACCGTGCGAGTTGACCTGCCGCCGCCGGAACTCCACGCCGCCGTAGTGGGACGTGTGATGAGACCTGTACGGCAGGTCCACGCCGAGCACGCCGTGGTTCTGGTGGTGTGCGCCGACCGCGATCCGGGGCACCGGGATCTCGTGCGCCGGGCGGTCGCCGCCATGACCACCGCCGGCATGTCCGTGCTGCACGCCCTGTGGACGCCCGCCGCCGTCGGCGGCGCGCCCTGGCGTTGCTACCTGCACGATCACTGCGAGGGCGAGGTGCCAGATCCGGCCGAGACAGAATGCGCGGCCGCGATGACCCTCGCCGGTCTCGTCACCTTCGAGAGCCGCGACGAACTCGCCCGGATCCTCGAACCGCCCGATGCCGACCGCATGATCCGGCTCAGCGGCCTGCTCGACGTCACCAGCAGGTCCGACCGCACACCCAGCGCCGAACACCTCTCCGTCGTTCGCGCCGCCGTCGAGTCCGGAGTCCTGCCGGCCACCGACGAGGAGTTCGTCCGGCTCGCCCTGGCTGTGTCCGACCATCGGGTCCGCGACGCGTGTCTCGGCTTCATTCTCGACGCCGCCACCAACGCCGCCGCCGAGAAACTCTGGCTGGAGCTCGCTCGCTGTCTTCCGCCGCCCGAACGCGCCGAGGCCGCATCCCTGCTCGCCGCTTCCGCCTACCTGCGGGGCGACGGCGCCCTGGCCAATGTCGCCCTTGAACAGGCCCGCAACTCGCAGCCCGACCACAACCTCGCCGGCCTGCTCCAGGGCGCCATCGACTACGGCATGCCCCTCGCGCAGCTCCATCAGTCCTTCACCGACGCCGCCATCGACGCGCACATCGACATCACCACCGAGCCCGCCGAAGTGGCGGACGAGCCCGACGCTCCAGCGGATGGCCCCGCCGACCCGGCTACGCAGCCCGCCGGCCAGATGGATGGGCCCGGCGACCCTGCCGAGCAACCCGTTGGGACAGCAGAGGAATCCAGCGGCACGACGAAGGGGTCTGGCGGGTAGTCGATGGACTCAGCGGTACAGCACAGAAGCCCGCCGACCACGCGGGACGACTCGGCCCTCGGAAGGACCCGCCGACAAGGCCCGACCTGTCCACCCGCCGAACGGACTGACGGCACAGCCTGACCCCTTCGCAGGCGGACTCGCTGCCCCAACGGGCGAACTCGTTGGCATCACGGAGGAATCCGCCTGCCCGATCGACGGGTCAGGCCACGTAACCAAGGAGCCCGACATGTCCACCTGAGCCTTCGACCTCCTGCCGGCCGGCCCCCGGCAGGTGCCGCCCCGAGCCGCGCACGCTGCGACACCGCGTCCGGTCGCGCGAACGGCACGGGGCCGGCCGGGACCCGCCCCCGCCAGCTCGGGTCCCGGCCCCCAAACCACTGGCGGCAATCGGTGAGCATTCCTCGCATCGCTTGGGCCGTCCGGTCGCAATGCCTTCTGTCGGTCGTCGTGCATACCGGCAGAGGTGGTCCTGTCCTCCGCGTCGGCACCCCCTAGCCGACACGTGGGGGCCGGGCCAGAGCTGGGGCCCGTCCTGGTCAGGCGGGTCCCAGCCCACCCCGCTGTCGAGACGAGCTGGCCACGCGGCTGGTTCCGTCCGCAACATGCTCTACCCCAAGGTGATTGTTCCTCGGATCGCCTGTTGTTTGCCCTGGGATGCCTTCTGCCGGTCGGATCCACCGGCAGAGGAATTCCGGCTCCCGGTCGCCTACCCGTCTCTGGTCGGGCCCGGGACTCGCCCAGGTCCTCCCTTGTCACGTCTGTTCGAGAGGCGGTGTATCCGAAGGCGACCGAACCGCGGGCGCTCGGTTCGAGGCGGCGGGATCTGTCGAATCGGTCGGCGGGGGATTTCGCCGTCACTGCTCGGGATCGCGGTCGCCGCCCTGGTGGTGGTGGCTCGGTTCGGAGGCGGGCCCGTCCATCGGCCGCGGGCTCGGCCGACCACTCGCCGTTGCCTCTTCCTCGGTGGGCGGCGACGGGCCGGGGCCCGTCCAGCGGTGGACGGGCCCCGGGATGACCGTTACTGGAGAGAAAGGCGGTGGTGGATCAGGAGAACAGTTCGGCGATCTTGCGCACGGCGTTCACGTCGCCCTGCACCAGCAGGGTGGTGATCACGGTCTCCTCCCAGGCCGGCAACTCGTCGCGGATCTTGGCGGCGGGGCCGATCAGCGCCAGGTCCTCGACCATCCTGGTGGGCACGGCGGCGATCGCCGCCTTCTTGTCGCCGGCCAGGTACAGGTCCTGGATCCGGTCGCACTCGGCCTCGTAGCCGAGACGGGCGATGGCGTCGCGGTGGAAGTTGGCGCCCTTCGCGCCCATGCCGCCGATGTAGAGGGCGAGCATGGGACGGATGAAGTCCGCGGCCTGCTCCACGTCGTCGTGCACCAGCACCGGCACGCTCGCGGCGACCTCGAAGTCGTCGAGAGTGTGCCGGGCGCCGGGGCGGGCGAAGCCCTCGGCCAGGGCGGTCCGGAAGAAGCCGTCGACCTTGGGCGAGTAGAACAGCGGCAGCCAGCCGTCGGCGATCTCGGCGGCCAGGGCCACGTTCTTCGGGCCCTCGGCGGCGAGGAAGATCGGGATTTCGGCGCGCAGCGGGTGCACGGTGGACTTGAGCGGCTTGCCGAGGCCGGTGCCGCCCGGATACGGCAGCTGGAAGAACTCGCCCTGGTACTCGACGGTCTCGCGGGCCGCGACCTTGCGCACGATCTCGATGTACTCGCGGGTGCGGGCCAGCGGCCGGGGGTAGGGCTGGCCGTACCAGCCCTCCACGACCTGCGGGCCGGACGCGCCGAGGCCGAGCACGAAGCGGCCGCCGGACAGGTGGTCCAGGGTGATCGCGGCCATGCCGGCGGCGGCCGGGGTGCGGGCCGACATCTGCATGATGTTGGTGGCCAGCTTGATGTTCTTGGTCGCCGCGCCCCACCAGGCCAGCGGGGTGAGCGCGTCGGAGCCATAGGCCTCGGCGGTCCAGACCGAGTCGAAACCGAGGCGGTCGGCCTCGATCACGGCCTCGGCGACGCCGGCCGGCGGCCCGGACGACCAGTACCCGGTGTGATAGCCGAGCTTCACTGCTGACCTCCTTGCGGGGCGGGCACGACGCCGTCCGCGACCAGACCGGCGAACACTGCCTCGCTGAGCGCCATGGCCGCGGACTGGGGTCGCACCATCACCGTGAACGTGGCGATCTTGCCCTGGTCGTCGAACTGGATCATGTCGATGCCGTGGATCTGCTTGTCGCCGACCCTCGCACGGAACACCAGCACCCGCGACTCCGCGTCGCCCTCCACGTCGCCGGACAGCTCGCCGACGTAGCGGAAGTCCTCGAACGTGCGCAGCAGCACCGCGAACAGCGCGCCCACGGTCGGCAGGCCCTCGAACGGCCGGAACTTCACCGGGCTGTGGAACACGATGTCCTCGCGGAACAGGCCCACGATTCCCGCGTGGTCGCCCTGCTCGACCGCCGCGCGCAGCTGGGCGATCGCCCTGGCCGCCGGCGTGTCCGCGCTCGGGGAATCCGCGGCCCGGGTCTCGGTCGCTGGGTTGGTGGACACGGTAGGCCTCCCTAGTCATAAAATTGACTAGTCGCATTCTTGCCTAGGGTGCCTGTGTCGGTCAAGGATCGGGACGACCGCGGACGGCGCGGCCGAGGGGCCGGACAGCCGGCGGGCGGCGGGCTGCGCTGTCGGGGGTGGGGCCGCGCCGTTGGGGACAGCGCCACTGGGATCGGGCTGCGCTGTCGGGGGGTGGGGCCGCGCTGTCGGGATCGGGCTGCGCTGGCGGGGTGGTGCCGTGGGGATGGGGTGGCTGGCGGCGGGATGTTGTTGGGGCGCAAAGCAAACGGCCCGCCGGGGTGCCGGCGGGCCGTTTCCTGTGACGGGGGGACTCAGATCAGGGCGGGGCGGTCCCACTTCTCGCCGAGGACGTGTTCGGCGAGGAAGGCGAGGACGGTCTCGTACCAGACCTTGGAGTTGCCCGGGGTGAGGATCCAGTGGTTCTCGGTGGGGTAGTAGAGGAACTTCGCGGGCACGCCGTGACGGACGAGGTCGAAGTAGAGGCGGATGCCCTCGCCGACGGGGACGCGGTAGTCCTTGTCGCCGTGGATGACGAGCATCGGGGTGGTGATGTCGCCGACCCGCAGGTGGGGAGAGTTGGCGAGGATGCGCTCGGTGGACCGGAGCGGATCGGTCATCTCCCGCATCCAGTAGTACGACGAGTCGGTGGTGCCGGTGAACGCGTCCAGGTTCCACAGGGACGCGTGGGTGACGATGGCGTCGAAGCGGTCGGTCTGGGTGGCGATCCAGTTGGCCATGTAGCCGCCGAAGGAACCACCCATGGCAGCGGTGCGGCCCTCGTCGATGTCGGGGCGTTCCACGGTGACGTCGGTGATGGCCATGAGGTCGGTGTAGGGAGCGCCGCCCCAGGAGCCCCAGCCGGCCTGGACCATGTCGCGGCCGTAGCCGGTGGACAGGGCGGGGTCGGGCATCAGGATGGCGTAGCCCCGAGCGACCAGCAGCCACGGGTTCCACCGCCACGACCAGCCGTTCCAGCTCATCATGGGACCGCCGTGCACCCACAGGACCAGGGGCGCGGGCGACGAGTCGGAGGCGCCGGCGGGCACGGCGAGCCAGGCCCGGACGGTGCGACCGTCGGCGACGGTGGTGGAGACCTCGGTGAGGGTGCCGGGCAGCGACTCGACAACGCCGGGGGCGGGCAGGAAGGCGGGATCCTGCTCGGTGGCGACGGGGTCGAGCCGAACGGGCTGCGGCGGGTGCGCGATGGAGTCCCGCAGCGCGTAGAGGGCGGAGCCGTCGGCGGCGACGCGGAGCCCGCCGTAGTGCCCCTCGCCGGTGAGCCGGGTGATCTCGCCGGACGCCAGGTCGAGCCGCCACACGGGGCGACGGCCGTCGCGGTTGGCGAGGAAGTAGACGACCCGGCCGTCGGGGGAGACGGCGGGGTCCTCGGCCCAGTCGGGGAAGTCGGCCGTCAGCGGCCGCACGGCGCCGTCGGCCAGGGTGATCAGCACGAGGTCGTAGCGCGGGCAGTCCTGCTCGGTGGACTCGAGGCCGCGGATGGCGATGACGCCGGAGGAGTCGGGCAGGAAGACAGCGTTCGAGTAGCTGTACACGGGCCCGTCACCGAGGCTGCGGTCGCCGGCGAGCTCACGGTCGCCGGTGCCGTCGGCGCGCACGACCCGGAGCAGGTCACGACGCCCGTACGCGGCGGAGATCTCCTCGCTCACCTCGTAGACGACCCAGTGACCGTCGGGGCTGACGACACCGCCGGACACGGGGTGCGGGATGTCGCGGGTGAGCTCGACGACGTCGGTGACCCGCTCCTCGCCGGTGATGGCGGGGGCGACGACGATGCGCGGCCGGTCTGGCCCGAGGTCGTGGTCCCAGTACCGGACGGGGTAGGACTCGTGCAGGATCGCGGTCACGCCGGCGTCCTCACGGGCCTTGCGGCGTTCCTTGTCCTCGTCGCCGACGGCGGCGCCGTGCAGCGCGGCGGTGGTGACGAGGAGGGTGCCCGCGTCGCGGGCGACGGACACGCCGGCGACGCCGCCGGCAGGGGCGTACACCTGCCGGGCCTCACCGGCGGGCGGCAGCAGCCACAGCGCCGAGGTCTCCTTGTCGTCGCCGGGCTTGGCCTCGGCGTTGGCTCGGGAGCTCACGAACAGCACGGAGCCGTCGGGCGTGAACACGGGCGACGACTCGCCCTTGGCGGCCCGGGTGAGCCGGCGCGCCGGCCGGGCGCCGGCCGGGTCGACCTCCCACAGTGCGGACTGCCAGCTCTTGCCGTCCGGCGCGAGCTCGGCGGTGGTGGCGACCAGCCGCGTGCCGTCCGGAGACAGCGCGAGCGAGCCGATCCGCGGCAGCTTGGCCACGGCGTCCAGATCGGTGAAATCGGTCATTCCTCAGTCCCCCCGCCTGGCGCGGGCGAACGCCCACGCGTCGCCGACGATCGACGCCAGGTCCTCGTGCTTGGGCTGCCAGCCCAGTTCCTGCCGGGCCCGCTCGCTGGAGGCGACGAGCACGGCCGGGTCCCCCGCCCGCCGCGGCGCCACCTCGGCCGGGATCTCGTGCCCGGTGACCTGCCGGCAGGTGTCGATCACCTGCTTGACCGAGAAGCCGAAGCCGCTGCCCAGGTTGTAGATGCCGTGCCGGCCGGGCTTGGCGTGCTCCATCGCCAGCAGGTGCGCCTCGGCCAGGTCGAGCACGTGGATGTAGTCGCGGACGCAGGTGCCGTCCTCGGTCGGCCAGTCGTCGCCGTACATCTGCACCTTCTCGCGCTGGCCGAGCGCCACCTGGAGCACGATCGGGATCAGGTGCGTCTCCACGGCGTGCCGCTCGCCGAGCTGCTTGACCTCCGGGGCCACGTACGCGCCGGCCACGTTGAAGTAGCGCAGGCTCATGCCGGCCAGGCCGTGCGCGGTGGCGAACGACGTGATGGCGTAGTCGATGGCCAGCTTGGTGGCGCCGTAGGTGTTGGTCGGCCGGGTCGGCGTGGTCTCCACGATCGGCACCTGCTCGGGCTCGCCGTAGGTGGCGGCGGTCGAGGAGAACACCAGCCGCTGGGTGCCGTTGTCCCGCATCGCCTCCAGCAGCCGCAGCGAGGTGACCACGTTGCCGTTCCAGTACTTGGCCGGGTCCTGCATGGACTCGCCGACCAGGGACTTGGCCGCGCAGTGCAGCACACCGTCGAAGCCCTCGGCCAGCAGCGGCCCGGCCACCTCGGCGATGTCGCCCTCGACGAAGCGCACCCCGTCCGGGACGGCGTCGGCGTGCCCGGTGGACAGGTCGTCCACCACCACAACCTCGTGGCCGGCCTCCACCAGCCGCGCGGCGCTCACACTTCCGACATAGCCAGCTCCGCCGGTGACGACCAGCTTCACGCGTCTCAGCCTCTCGATTCAGGTGTGTCAGATGGGAAGGAACAGGGCAGATGGGGAACGTATCGAAGGCAGGGAGGAGGGTGGAAGCCGTCAAAAGTGGGGAACGGCGCAGGGAGGGGCAGGTGGTCGAAGGCGGTACGACGAACGCGGGAGCCGTGCCGGAGTGCGGACGCGGATCGCGGGAGCCGGGTCGAAGGTGGGCGGCGGTCGATAGCGGCGGGGTGGGGACTGTGCCGACGGTATCGGGCGAAGCTGTGAGCGGGGAGAGGCGTCGAAGGGGCGGTGGAGCGCTGGCTACTCGTCCCGGCCGGCGCCGGGGGAGGGGACGCCGGCGAAGAGGCGGGGCGGGTTGAGGGAGTGGGCAGCGTAGGCGTCGAGCACGGCCTGTTCGACGGCGGGGCGGTCGGCGGCGCGGATGAGGGCGATGGCGGAGCCGCCGAAGCCGCCGCCGATCATGCGGGAGCCGAGGGCGCCGGCGGAGAGGGCGGCGTCGACGGCGACGTCGAGCTCCAGGCAGGAGACGCGGTAGTCGTCGCGGAGGCTGACGTGGGAGGCGGTGAGCTCGGGGCCGATGGCGTCGAGGCGGCCGGACTTGAGCTTGGCCACGACGGACAGGACCCGGGCGTTCTCGGTGACGACGTGCCGGACCAGCGGCTGGAGGTCCGCGGGGAGCTGGGCGAGGGCGGCGTCGAGATCGGTGATCTCACGCAGCGACGGGAGGCCGAGCAGCGAGGCGGCGCGTTCGCAGCCGCTGCGGCGGTCGCCGTAGCCGGAGTCGACGAGGGCGTGCTTGGCCCGGGTGTCGATGACGAGCACCTCGAGCCCGGCGGCCTCGGCGTCGAACGGCACCTGCTCGGACTCGCCGGAGCGGACGTCGAGGAACAGCACGTGCCCGGCGACGCAGCACAGGGAGGCGGTCTGGTCGAGCAGGCCGGTCATGGCGCCGACGAACTCGTTCTCGGTGCGCTGCACGAACCGGGCGATCTCGGGCCGGGTGGGCGAGCCGGGCTGGTCGACCTCGCGGCCGGACAGGCCGAGCAGGGCCAGCGCGGTGGCGCACTCCAGGGCGTGCGAGGACGACAGGCCGGCGCCGGTGGGCACGTTGCCGGAGACGACGAGGTCGGCCCCGGCCAGCTCGAAGCCGTTCTCCCGCAGCACCCAGGCCACGCCGGCCGGGTAGGCGGCCCAGCCGGACATGGTGCGGGGCGCGAGGTCGGCGATGGCCACGGGGTCGGCGGCCTGGAGCTGGCCGTCGTCCCCGAGGGTGGCCACCGTCAGCACGCCGTCGGTCCGCGGCGACGCGGCGACGGCGGCCCGGTGCGGCAGCGCGAAGGGGGCCACGAAGCCGTTGTTGTAGTCGGTGTGCTCGCCGATGAGGTTGACCCGGCCCGGCGCGGACCACACCCCCGCGGGGGCGTGGCCGTGCAGCTCGGTGAACGCCTTCTCAGCCTTGGAGACCGGGCTCACCGTGCGGTGACCAGGACGGCGTGGGCGACGGCGGCGTCGATCTTGGCCACGGCGCCGAGGCCGTGCACCTCGACCACCGCCGCGGCGGCGGGGCCGCCCTGCACCTGCACGGTGTTGCCGGGGATGAGGCCGACCGTCTTCAACTCCGCCATCAGCTCCTCGTCGATCTGCACGTGTTCGGCGATGCGCCGGACCTCGACCTGGCCGCCGCCGCGGCGGGCGACCTCGTCGACCCGGACCAGGCCGGGCTCGGGGGACGGGGCGGGCTTGCCGCCTTCGCCCAGTTTGTCCAGCCCGGGAATGGGGTTTCCGTACGGCGAGGTGGTGGGGTGCCCGAGCAGCGCCACCAGCTTGCGCTCGACGGCCTCGCTCATCACGTGCTCCCAGCGGCAGGCCTCGGCGTGCACCTGCTCCCACTCCAGGCCGATGACGTCGACCAGCAGCCGCTCGGCCAGCCGGTGCTTGCGCATGACGGCGATGGCCAGCTCGCGGCCGGCGTCGGTGAGCTCGAGGTGGCGGTCGCCGGCGACGACGAGCAGGCCGTCGCGTTCCATCCGGGCCACCGTCTGGCTGACCGTGGGCCCGCTCTGGGCCAGTCGCTCGGCGATGCGGGCGCGCAGCGGGACGACACCCTCTTCTTCGAGCTCGTAGATGGTGCGCAGGTACATCTCGGTGGTGTCGATGAGGTCGTTCACCAAGACTCCAATCGGCGGAGGCTGCGGCCTTCAGGCCGGGCAGGAGCCGATCCGATGGTAACGGGCCGCACGCGCGGCCAGGACTGTCGGAGGCTGTGGAACAGGTGTTTGTGGTGGTCTGGGCGCGCGGGGCCGGCGGCCGGGCGGCGGCCCTGCACGAACAGTCCCGGCACGGATGTCGGGCGCAGAGTGATCGGGCGCAGGATGATCGGACGCAGGGTGGGCATGGGCCGCCTCCTTCCGCTTCGTTGACGGCGTGGGCGCGCCCCCCGGTTCAGGGGTCGCGAGGTCGCCACAGCCGTTCCCGCACGTGTGGCGTCAATATTAATGGGTGGCACCGACAGAGTCCGTGCCGTATGCGGCGGGTTACCTGGTCGTGGCCCAGCGCCACCGGGCAGGATGGCGGGGTGCGTGCCTTGATCACCCCCACCGAGCTGGCCGGCCTCGCCGAGGCGCCGGTGCTGCTGGACGTGCGCTGGCGGCTGGCCGGGCCGCCGGCCGTCGAGGACTACCGGGCCGGCCACCTGCCGGGCGCGGTGTTCGTGGACCTGGACCGGGACCTGGCCGACGAGCCGGGCGAGGGCGGCCGGCATCCGCTGCCGGCGCCGCAGCGGCTGCGGGCGGCGCTGCGGGCCGCGGGCGTGCGGCGAAATCACCCGGTCGTGGCGTACGACGCCGGCGACGGCTCGACCGCGGCCCGGGCCTGGTGGCTGCTGCGCTGGGCCGGCCACGAGCAGGTGGCGGTGCTGGACGGCGGTTACGCGGCCTGGACGGCGGAGGGCCGCCCGGTCAGCACCGAGGTCCCGACCCCGGAGCCGGGGGACGTCGAGGTGTCGCCGGGCCACATGCCGGTGCTCAGCGCCGAGGAGGCGGCGGAGCTGGCGCGCACCGGCGTGCTGCTGGACGCCCGCGCGCCGGAGCGGTACCGCGGCGATGTGGAGCCGATCGACCCACGGGCCGGGCACATCCCGGGCGCGGTGAACGCCCCGTTTTCCGGTCACATCGGACCGGATGGCCGCTGGCGTGCGCCGGCGGAGCTGGCCGAGCGGTTCGCGGAGCTCAAGGTCGAGCCGGGCCAGGTCGGCGCGTACTGCGGGTCGGGCGTGACGGCGTCCTCGGTGGTGCTGGCGCTGGAGGTGGCGGGCCTCGGGACGGCGCCGCTGTACGCCGGGTCGTGGTCGCACTGGTGCGTCGACCCGGAGCGCCCGGTGGAAATTGGTTGACCGTAGAAGGACCATGGAGATGTGAGCGGCCAGCGATTTCAACGCCCCTCGGTGACCCGGGGGCGTTGAGTCGCGCGTCCTGACCGAGGAGCCGAGGGGGCTAGCGGCCACCTTCCCAGCTCACGTCAGGACCAAAGCCATGAAGCTGATGACCGCCGACCAGGTGCGCGCGGCGCTGTCCGTGCGCGACCTCACCGATCCCAACCAGGGCTCGCACGCGATGCAGCTGCTGCTGGCCGAGATCGAGCAAGCCGTGTCGGAGTGGGCCGGGCTGCCGGCGCAACGGCGGCGCGGCAATCCCGTGGTGCCGACGGCGGACAACTACGACCGGCTCGGCTACCCGGCCGACGCGGTGGCCCGCGACACCCGCTATTCCCGTTACCTCAGGCCGGACCTGATGCTGCGGGCGCACACCACGGCGATGATTCCGCCGTTGCTGCAAGGCATCGCCGACGAAGCGCTGCTGAGCGTCCCGGGCATCTGTTACCGCCGTGACGCCATCGACCGCCAGCATGTCGGCCAGCCGCACCAACTGGATCTCTGGCTGATCAGGAAAGGCTTGTCGGACAACGACTTGCGTGACATGGCGCAGAGCGTGGTGCAGGCCGCCGTGCCCGGTGCGAAGGTCGCGCTGGAGCCGTCCGATCATCCGTACACCGTGCGGGGCAAGGAGATCCGGGTGAACGGGGTGGAGGTCGGCGAGTGCGGCCTGGCCCGCCCGGAGCTGTGCCAGGGCCTGGCGATGGGCCTCGGCCTGGACCGTCTTCTCATGCTGCGCAAGGGAATCGACGACATCCGGCTGCTGCGTTCCACCGAGCCGCGGATCGCGAACCAGCTGCTGGATCTGCGGCCCTACCAACCGGTCTCCACGCAGCCGCCGATCCGCCGCGACCTGTCGGTGGCGGTCGCCGAGGACATGGACGCCGAGCAGTTGGGCGAGGCGGTCCGGGAGGCGCTGGGCCCGGACGCGCACGTCGTCGAGGAGGTGCGGGTGCTCGCCGAGACCGCGGGCGAGCTGCTGCCGCCGGTCGCCCGGGACCGGCTGGGGCTGCGCGCGGGCGAGAAGAACGTGCTGCTCCGGGTGGTGCTGCGGGACCTGGAGCGAACCCTGACCGACGCTCGCGCCAACGCGCTGCGCGACACCGTGTACCGCGCGGTGCACGGCGACCGCTGAGGTGACGCCCGTGGGCCGCGGCGGCCCACGGGCGCTCGGCGGACTACTTGGGCGTCTGCTCCCGTTCGCGGAGGGCCAGTGGCGCGCCGGCCAGGTCCTCCTCGTTGCAGAGCAGCTTCACGTCGTAGTACGGCGCACTGGGCGTGTCGTCGTAGTCCAGATGGATGGCGATCACGTCGATCGGCTCGCCGAGCCATTCCTGCGCCTGTCGCAGCCAGGCCGCGGCCCGTTCCATCGCCGCAGGCAGATCGTCGTCCCGGAACTCGACGGGACGGTAGGGGACCCCTTGCACCTGGTCCTTCTGATTATTCGGGCGGGGCAGGTCGACACCGACACCGGAATCATCGAGATCCAGGCGGATCAGTTCCTCACTCACCCCTCAAGAGTCCACCAGGCAGGCGCACCCGGGCAACCCCGGCGTCGAGCGCCTACCTTGGTCGTCATGGGCAAGCGTGCCGGAGTCGTGTGGGACGACACTCTGCTGGGCTACGACATGGGGGCCGACCACCCGCTCAACCCGGTCCGCCTGGACCTGACCATGGGGTTGGCGCGGGCGCTGGGCGTGTTGGACGGGGTGGAGCCGCTCCACCCGGCGCCGGCAACCGAGCAGGAGGTGCTGCGGGTTCACTCGCCCGAGTACATCGCCGCGGTGAAGGCGGCGCCGGAGTCGGCGATCGGCGTCGGGCACGGCCTGGGCACCGCCGACAATCCCGTGTTCACGGGCATGCACGAGGCCGCCAGCCTGGTGTTGGGCTCCTCGCTGGCGGCCGCCGAGCTGCTGCTGTCAGGTGAGACGGACCGGGTGGTCAACATCGGCGGCGGGCTGCACCACGCGATGCGGGACGAGGCGGCCGGCTTCTGCGTGTACAACGACTGCGTGGCGGCGATCGATCGGCTGCTGGACCGCGGCGTGGAGCGGGTGGCCTACGTCGACACGGACGTGCACCACGGCGACGGCGTGCAGGTCGCCTTCTACGACGACCCCCGGGTGCTGACGATCTCCCTGCACCAGCATCCGGCGACGCTGTGGCCCGGCACCGGTTACGCGCGCGAGTTGGGCGCCGGCGACGGATACGGCACTTCCGTGAACCTCCCGCTGCCCCCGGGGACCACCGACGAGCACTGGCTGCGCGCCTTCCACGCGGTGGTGCCGTCGATGCTGCGGGCGTTCCGGCCGCAGGTGCTGGTGACGCAGTGCGGTGTGGACACGCACCGGGACGACCCGCTGGCGCACCTCGGGTTGACGGTGGACGGCCACCGCGCGATCTACATGGCCCTGCGTGAGCTGTCGATCGAGCACGGCGGCCGCTGGCTGGCGCTGGGCGGTGGCGGCTACCAACTACGCCGCGTGGTGCCGCGGTCGTGGACGCACCTGCTGGCCACGGCCCTGGACCGCGACATCCCGGTGAAGACCGAGCTGCCCGGCGACTGGGGGCAGCGGCTGGGCGTGCCGGACATGACCGACGGCGGCGGCACGTCGTTCCTGCCGTGGTCGGGGGGTGGCGGCGACCCGGTGGACATGGCGGTGCTGGGCACCCGCCGCGCGGTGTTCCCGTTGCACGGGCTCGATCCCGATGACCCGAGAGACTGAGTGATGGACCCGTACGACTACCCGAAGCACTGGGAAGCCGACGTCGTGCTGTCCGACGGCGGCACCGTCCACCTGAGACCGATCACCCCGGACGACGCGGACCGGCTGGTGGCCTTCCACGGCCGGCTGTCCGAGCGCACCCGCTACTTCCGCTATTTCGGGCCGTATCCGCGGATGCCCCAGCGCGATGTGGAGCGGTTCAGCACGGTCGACCACGGTGACCGGGTGGCGTTCGTGGCGATGCTCGGCGACGACATCGTCGCGGTGGGCCGCTACGACCGGCTGGCCGGCACCGACTCGGCCGAGGTGGCGTTCGTGGTGGCGGACGCGCACCAGGGTCGCGGGCTGGGCTCGATCCTGCTGGAGCACCTGGCCGCGGCGGCGCGGGAGAGCGGCCTGACCCGGTTCGTGGCCGAGGTGCTGGCCGAGAACAGCCAGATGGTGCGAGTGTTCCGGGACGCCGGCTACCAGATCGCGCGCTCGTTCGAGGAGGGCACGCTGCACCTGGAGTTCGCGCTGGACCCCACCGAGCAGTCCGTGGCGGTGGCGCGGGCCCGTGAGCAGGCGGCGGAGGCGCGCAGCGTGCGCAACCTGCTCACGCCGCGGTCGGTGGCGCTGATCGGGGCGTCCACGGATCACGCCAAGATCGGGCACGCGGTGCTGACCAACCTGCTGGTCGCCGATTTCGCCGGGCCGGTGTACCCGGTCAACCCGGAGCACCGGTCGGTGCGCGGGGTCCGCGCCTACAGTTCGGTGCTGGACATCCCCGACGACGTGGATCTGGCGGTGGTGGCGATTCCCGCCGCCGGCGTCGAGGACGTGCTGGACGCCTGCCTGGCCAAGGGCGTGAAGGCGCTGCTGGTGGTGTCGACGGTGCCGGATCCGGAGGCGGAGCGGCGGCTGGTGTCGCAGGCCCGTGCGCACGGGATGCGGGTGGTGGGGCCAAGCGCGCTCGGCGTCGTCAACACCGATCCCGAGGTGCGGTTGAACGCGACGCTGGCACCGAAGCTGCCGGGTCGTGGCCGCACCGGCTTCTTCTGTCAGTCCGGCGCGTTGGGCATCGCGATTCTGGCCACGGCCGCCGAGCGTGGCCTGGGGCTGTCCACGTTCGTGTCGGCCGGCAACCGCGCGGACGTCTCCGGCAACGACCTGTTGCAGTACTGGGCCGACGATCCGGCGACCGATGTCGTGTTGCTGTACCTGGAGTCCTTCGGCAATCCGCGCAAGTTCGCCCGGCTGGCCCGGCGGCTGGGGCGGCGCAAGCCGATCGTGGCCGTGAAGACGGGGCGGCACGCGGTGAACCCAGGCCTGGCCGGCACGGTGGCGCTCGACGAGCTCAGCCTTCAGTCACTGTTCGAGCAGACAGGCGTGATCCGCGTCGAGTCGCTGGGGCAGTTGTTCGACACGGCGCTGCTGCTGGCCCACCAGCCGCTGCCGGCGGGGCCGCGGGTGGCGGTCGTCGGCAACTCCACGGCGATCGGGCTGCTGGCCGCGGATGCGTTGCTGGCTCAGGGTTTGGAGCTGGCCCGCGAGCCGGTGGACGTCGGCGCGCACGCCAGCCCCGAGGCGTTCGCCGAGGCTGTCCGGTCGACGGCTCGATGCGAGGACGTGGACGCGCTGGTGGTGGTGTTCGTGCCGCCGATCGCCATGCCGGCCGCCGACTACGCCAAGTCGCTGCGTGAGGCCGGCACCGGAAAGCCTGTGGTGACAACGTTCCTGGCCGTCGAGGGCGTGCCGGACGAGCTGGCGGTGCCCGGCCCGGACGGGTCGCCGTCGCGGGGGTCGGTGCCGTCGTATCCGAGCCCGGAGCGGGCGGTGTCGGCGTTGGCCCGGGCGACTCGGTACGCGCAGTGGCGGTCCCGCCCGCGCGGCGAGTTCACCCGCCCCGAGGGCATCGACACCGAGCGGGCTCGGGAACTTGTCCTGAAGACCTCGACCGACGAGGAAGTCGTTGCCCTGCTGGCTTGTTACGGCATCGAGGTGGTGCCGTTCCGCACAGTGTCCACTGTGGACGACGCCGTCAGGGCGTGTGACGAGCTGGGCTACCCGGTGGTGCTCAAGTCCACCAGCGAGCAGCTGCGGCACCGCACCGATTTCCTTGGCCTGCGGCTGGATCTGGCCAGCGCCGAGGCGGTCCGGGTGGCCTACCAAGACCTGCTGGAAGTGTCCGGCTCGGCCGAGATGTACGTGCAGCGAATGGCCCCGAAGGGGGTCTCCTGTCAATTGGGGCTACAGGACGACCCGTCGTTCGGCACGCTGGTCAGCTTCGGGCTCGGCGGCGTGGTCAGCGACCTGCTCGGCGACCGCGCCTACCGGGCCGTGCCGATGACCGACACGGACGCGGCTGCGCTGGTCCGCGCGCCGAAGGCGGCCCCGCTGCTGATCGGCTACCGCGGCGGCGAGCCGGCCGACCTGGCCGCGCTGGAGGACCTGGCGCTGCGGCTGTCCGCGCTGGCCGAGGACCTGCCGGAGGTGCGGCGACTGGTGCTGGAGCCGGTGTTGGCCTCGGCGGCGGGGGCGTTCGTGAGCTCGGCGCGGATCACCGTGGGCGAACCGCCGTCCCAGCCCGACACCGGCCCCCGCCGCCTGCGGCCGTTGGCTACGGAGTAGTGGGTTTGTGTCGGTTACCGACTCTCGGTTCCCAGGTTTGTGGGTCTTGGAGACCCACAAACCTGGGAACTCGGGGTCTTTGACTGCGGCAAACCTGTTACGGATTGGTGGCGAACCGCTGTGGCGTCACGAACACCGCCGCGCGCCGGTCCTCGGCCATGACCCGGTCGTACTCGTCCAGGTCGTCGTGTCGGCCGCCGGCCGCGTGGTAGACGTCCCGCAGCAGCTGCCGCAGGTCGGTGACGCCGGGCAACTCGTCGTCAGGGCCGGCGATCTCGGTCGGCCCGGACACCGAGATCCATTCCCAGCCGGCCCGGAACACCAGCGTGGCCTCGCCGTTGGTCCGCAGGTTGGCCAGCTTCGCGGTGTTGCCGCGGGACACGAAGGCCACCACCGACTCGCCGGTGACCGGATGCGGCACTACCGCCGCGTTGAGCACGGAAACGCTCGGTTTCCCGTTGGCGCGCAAGGTGACCAGCACAGCCAGCCAGTTCTCGCGACTGGCGAGTTCGGTGACCCGCCGCAACCCCTCGGTGATCTCCACCTGACTCACTCTAAGCTGGCGAACCATGCCAACGCCGTCGCACCGCGCAGGAGAGCCCGTTCGCGCCGGCATTCCCGAGCACGGCCGCGTGCCGCGGTACTACGCGGTCAAGTCGCGGTTGCTGGGGCTGATCGAGGAGTTGGGCGAGGGCGCGACGCTGCCGTCGGAGCGGGAGCTGGCCGAGCGGTTCGAGGTCTCGCGGGTGACGTTCCGGCAGGCCGTGAGCGAGCTCGTGCTGGAGGGGCGGCTGGTGCGCCGGCAGGGGGCCGGCACGTTCGTCGCGCCGCCGAAGCTGGTGCAGCCGCTGGCCCTGGTCAGCTACACCGAGGGCATGCGCAGCCAGGGCGTGGAGCCCAGCCGCTACCTGGTCACCGGCGAGCACGTGGCCGCCGACGACCGGCTGGCCGCCGACCTGGGCATCGCGCCCGGCGACCCGGCCCTGCACATCGAGCGGGTGCTGCTGGCCGATTCGGAGCGGATCGGCCTGGAATCGACCTATCTGTCCGCTCGCCGTTTTCCCGATCTGTTGTCCGTGTTCGATCCGGCCACGTCCTTGTACGCCTATTTGACAGGGGTGGTCGGTATCGTGCTGGCACACGCCGAGGAACGGGTGGAGACGGTGCTCGCCACCCCGCGGGAAGCGCTGCTCATCGGCACCAATCCGGCGGTGCCGATGCTGTTGCTGCACCGGGTGACCAGGGACGACGCCGGCGTGCCGGTGGAGCGTGTCCGTTCTCTCTATCGCGGCGACCGTTTCAGCTTCATAACGCAGCTGAATTTGTGACGTCCTTTCCCTAAAGTCGATGGCAGGACTTTTAGGGAGAGCCGTGAGCAGAACCAAGACCTCCGTGCCGACCGTCCACGGCCGGCGTGTGCCCAAGAACTGGAAGCCGGTCGGCGGCCGGGCCGTCGCCGCCTCCGCGCTGATCGGGCTGGTGCTCGTCACCGACGTGGCCGAGACGGTCGCCGACGTGAACGGCGCGGCCGCGCTGGACAACGTGCTGCTGTGGGTGAACGCCGGCGCGCTGGTGGTCGCCGCCGTCGCGTTCATCATGTGGCTGTGGCGGGCCCGGGCCAACGCGGAGCTGCTGGTCGGCCCGCACGGGCAGCGGCTGACCCGGGAGTGGGTCATCGGCGCGTGGTTCTGCCCGGTGGTCAACCTGTGGTTCCCGTACCAGGTCGTGGTCGACGTGTGGCGGGCCAGCGCGCCGAAACTCGGCGACCACCACGACGGCCTGGTCGTGTGGTGGTGGATGACCTTCCTGGGGTCGTTGGTGTTCACCCGGTTCATCAGCCTGGCCGGCCTCGTCGACGTCGCGCCGCTGGTCGCCGCCTGCGTGCTGGACCTTGCCTCCGGCGTGCTGGCGCTGCTGGTCGTGCGCCGAATCAGCGACTGGCAGGCGCTCGCCGCCTAGACTCCCGTCCGGACGTTGGGGGGACGAGCATGGAACGGCAGTGGCGGCCGGTCGGCGGGCTGGGCATCGCAGCGGCGCTGCTGGTCGGCCTGGTGGGGTTGGCCGACATTCTGGAGACCGCCGCCGAGCTGACCGGGCAGGACACGAAGGCGGCGCTGCTGGCGGTGGTCTTCGCGTTCGCCCTGGTCACGGCCGCGCCGGTGTTCATCGTGTGGCTGTGGCGGGCGCGGGCCAACGCGGAGCTGATCGCCGGGCGAGCCTCGCAGCGGCTGGGCCGGGGCTGGGGCATCGGCGGCTGGTTGGTGCCGATCGTCAACCTCTGGTTCCCGTACCAGTACGTCGTGGACGTGTGGCGGGCCAGCGCGCCGAACCGGGAGAGCACCACCGAGGCGGTGGTGCTGACCTGGTGGCTGGCGCTGCTGGGGACGTGGATCGTGTCCCGGTTCGAGCGCTACGACACCGACCACTCCGTGGCCCTGCTGTCCTGCGCCCTCGACGTCGTCGCCGCGGTGGGCCTGGTGCTGGTGATCCGCAGGATCAGTGCGTGGCAGTCCGTCACAGTCGCGCGAAAATGTGACTGATTGTCTGTATTGTTCCCACTTGGGTCGGGGGGCTCGTGGCCCGAAGGGGGAAACACCGATGGAACCGAATGGCGCCATGCCGCAGCTCGGCGTGCCGATGCCGGCCGAGTACCGGTACTACGGCTACACGCAGCCGAAGCCGCCCGGCGGCCTGGCCATCGCGGCCGCGCTGCTGATCGGTCTGGTGGCGGTGACCGACGTGCTGTCGGCGGCCGCCAACCTGACCGGCCAGTTCGGCCAGGAGCTGCGGATGGTCAGCATCGGCTTCCTGGCGACGATCGTCGCCGCCGTGCTGTTCATCACATGGCTGTGGCGAGTGCGGTCCAATGTGGACGCGGTGGTCGGGCCGCAGACCCAGCGGCTGGGCAAGGGCTGGGCGATCGGCGCCTGGATCTGCCCGATCGTCTCGTACTGGTTCCCGTACCAGTACGTGATCGACGTCTGGCGGGCCAGCTCGCCCGACCGCGCCGCCGCCGGCAACGGCCTGGTCCTGTTCTGGTGGCTGACGTTCTTGCTGAGCAACCAGCTGAGCCTGCTGCTGCGGCTGGCCAGCACCCGGACGCCGTGGCTGGGCCTGGTCGGCGACGCGCTCCAGCTCGCCGCCGCCGTGCTGGCGATCCTGGTCATCCGCCGGATCACCGCCTGGCAGACGGGCCGGCCATAGCGGCAAGAGGCCAAAAATGCTCCCCCCGGTGGTTGGGCGATCTTCCTACTTTCGGAGGGGGCGCTCACACGTGAGGATTACGCACACTGCGCATTCAGTCACTTCCGGTGACTGGATCCCTGCGGAGGTGTGTGAGTGTCACGCAATCGAGTTATCACGGGCGCGGCGGTCGCGGGTGCGACCGTCGCGGCCCTGGCAGCCAGCGCGGCCGTGACGGCCGGCCCGGCCGTGGCGGCGCCCGCCATGCAGCAGGTGGCCGCGCAGTCCATGCCGTTCGGCAGCGTGGTCCGCTACCAGCAGACGATCGCCGGCGTCCCGGTGTTCGGCGGCCAGCAGGTCGACCTGCTCGACCAGCACGGCAACGTCGTCGCCAAGCACGGCAAGACCACCAAGCGCACCGCCGGCCAGTTCCCGGCCACCGACGCGGGGGCTGCCGCCACCGCCATCGCCGACGTCGTCAAGCGCAGCGGCCTGCCGGCCACCAAGCTGACCGCCGACGCCCCCAAGGCGTACTGGTACGACGCCACCCTGGGCGGCGCCCGCGGTGAGTCGGTCGCCGTGCCCACCTACCAGGTCGTCGTGCATGGTCCGTCCATTGAGGACAAGTGGACCGAGGTTGTGAAGGCCGGCTCGCAGCAGGTGCTGACCTCGTGGTCGGAGGTCCGCGAGGCGGTCAACCGCGATGTCTGCGACGCCAACCGCAAGGTGGTGTCCGGCACGAACGACTCGGTTCGCTGCGGCACCTCGTTCAAGCTCAGCCGCAAGGAGGGCGGGGCCTCCTCGTCGATCCAGGACGTCAACAACGTCTACAACTTCTTCGGCAACGCCCAGGACTTCTACCAGAGCGCGGTCGGCGTCGACCTGACCTCGCTGATCGGCGCGGACTACAACGACGGCACCGGCAAGGCGCTGCGCGGCACCGTGCGGATCTGCGTGCAGGGCGAGGACTGCCCGTTCCTCAACGCCTTCTGGGACGGCGAGCAGATGGCCTTCGGCGAGGGCGTCACCACCGACGACATCACCGGCCACGAGCTGACCCACGGCGTCACCCAGCACACCTCCGGGTTGCAGGGCGGCCAGGCCGACTCCATCAACGAGGGCCTGTCCGACGTGTTCGGCCAGTTCATCGCCATCACCGCGAACGACCCGAACGTGCAGGGAGCCAACCGCTGGCAGCTGGGCGCCGGCTCCGCCATCGGCGCCGTGCGCAACATGCAGGACCCGACGGCCTCGAAGAAGTCGCAGCCCGACCGCGTGAACGGCCCCGGCTGGGACACCAACAACCCGGACGTGCACATCAACGACGGCGTGATCAACAAGGCTGACTACCTGATCACCGACGGCGACACCTTCAACGGCCAGACCGTGCGCGGCCTGGGCATGGCCAAGGCCATCCAGATCTGGTGGGGCGTGGAGAACACCCTCACCCCCAGCGCCACCTTCCACGACGTGGGCGACGCGCTGAACTCCTCCTGCCAGGCGCTGGCCCAGGCGGGCACCGCCGGCATCACCGCCGACGACTGCACCCAGGTCGGCAACGCCGTGACGGCGACCCAGCTGGACCAGGACGCCAACTAAGCCTCACCTTCTTGTCAGGAAAGCCCCCTTCCTCGCGTTCATCGTGAGGAAGGGGGCTTTCCTCACGTTCAACGTCAGGATCGGAGCCTTGATCTTGGGCTGATAGTTAAGCCTTGACTTGAGTATTCGAGGCGGTGATACTCAAGTGTGTGCTTAACCATGAGCTGGACCGGGTGTTCCAGGCGCTGGCCGACCCGACCCGTCGGGGTCTGGTCGAGCGGCTGACCCGAGGGCCGGCCTCGGTGAGCGAGCTGGCGGCGCCGCTGCCGATCACGCTCGCCGCCGTCGTGCAGCACCTGCAGGCCCTGGAGGCCTGCGGGCTGGTCCGCACCGAGAAGGTCGGCCGGGTCCGCACCTGCCGGATCGACCCGGCCGGGCTGCGGGCCGCCGAGGACTGGCTGCACGAGCGCCGGACCGCCTGGGAACGGAAGCTGGACCGGCTCGCCGACGTACTCGACGAGGAGACAACGACATGACCGTCAAGCACTCGACGTTCACCATCGACCGCACCTATCCGCACTCCCCGGCCAAGGTCTTCGCGGCCTGGGCCGACCCGGCGCTCAAGGGTCGCTGGCTCACTGCTCCCGGCCACCACCACTCGCTCGACTTCCGGATCGGTGGCACGGAGGTCGCCAGCGGCGGGCAGTTGCGGTACGAGGCCACCTACCGGGACATCGTCGACGGTGAGCGGATCGCCTACTCCGCCACGCTGCACGACGGCGACAAGCTGTCCACGGTCTCGCAGACCACCGTCGAGTTCATCGCCGACGGCGCGGGCACCCGGCTGGTGCTGGTCGAGCAGGGTGCGTACCTGGACGACATGGAGCAGCCGGAGTGGCGGGAGCAGGGCACCAACTCCCAGCTCGACACGCTGGCCGAGGTGCTGTCGTGAGCCCGGAGGAGATCATCCGGGACCGGGTGCGGGCCGTCGCCGAGAAGGACGCCGCCGCGCTGGCCGCCCCGCACAGCGCGGACGTCGTCCTGTACGACGTGCTGGGGCCGTTGCACGCCGAGGGGCGCGATGCCGAGAAGGAGCGGGTCCGTTCCTGGCTGGACGGCTACGACGGCCCGATCGACTACAAGATCGCCGAGCTGACCGTGGTCACCGGCGAGGACATCGCCTTCGCGCACTACCTCGCGCACCTCGCAGGCACGCTGCGCAGCGGCGGAGTTGTCGACATGTGGACTCGGGCCACAGTCGGCTTCCAGCGGCGCGAAGGCCGATGGGAGATCACCCACGAACACAACTCGGCCCCGCTGCCGATGTGACAGCGGGGCCTCGTCGCCTGCTCGCTACTTGCCGAAACCCGCGCGCCGCAAGGCATCCGCCATGGAGCCGTTGGCCGGACGCTCCTCGCGTCGCTGACCCCCGCCGCCGCGCTTGTTGCCGCCACCGCCGCGGTTCTGGTCCTGGCGGCGCTGGCCGCCCTGCTGACCGCCACCCCTGGCCTGCTGGCCGTCCCTACCCTGGGGGCCGCCGCGCTCCGGCTCGTCCTCCAGGCGCAGCGTCAGCGAGATCCGCTTGCGCGGGATGTCCACGTCCAGCACCTTCACCCGCACCACGTCACCGGACTTCACGACGTCGCGCGGGTCCTTGACGAAGGTGCGCGACATCGCCGACACGTGCACGAGGCCGTCCTGGTGCACGCCGATGTCGATGAACGCGCCGAACGCCGCCACGTTGGTGACCACGCCCTCCAGCACCATGCCCTGCTTCAGGTCGCCGAGCTTCTCCACGCCGTCGGCGAAGGTCGCCGTCTTGAACGCCGGCCGCGGGTCCCGGCCCGGCTTCTCCAGCTCCCGGAGGATGTCGGTGACGGTCGGCAGGCCGAACGTGTCGTCCACGAACTCCGCCGGCTTGATCGCCTTCAGCTTGGCGCCGTTGCCGATCAGCTCGGTCAGCGCCAGGTTGTTGGCGGTCAGGATGCGGCGCACCACCGGGTAGGCCTCGGGGTGCACGCTGGAGGAGTCCAGCGGGTCGTCGCCGCCGGGGATGCGCAGGAAGCCCGCGCACTGCTCGAACGCCTTCGGGCCCAGCCGGGCCACGCCCTTGAGGGCCTCGCGGGACCGGAACGGGCCGTTGGCCTCGCGGTGCTGCACGATGTTCTCGGCCAGCCCGGCGCCGATGCCCGACACCCGGGTCAGCAGCGGGGCCGAGGCCGTGTTCAGGTCCACGCCGACCGCGTTCACACAGTCCTCGACCACGGCGTCCAACGACCGGGACAGCTTGGTCTCGGCCAGGTCGTGCTGGTACTGGCCGACGCCGATGGACTTCGGGTCGATCTTGACCAGCTCGGCCAGCGGGTCCTGCAGCCGGCGGGCGATGGACACCGCGCCGCGCAGCGACACGTCCATGTCCGGCAGTTCCGCGGAGGCGAACGCAGAGGCGGAGTACACCGACGCGCCGGCCTCGGAGACGACGATCTTGGTCAGCTTCAGCTCGGGCCGCAGCTTGATCAGGTCGGCGGCCAGCTTGTCGGTCTCCCTGGACGCGGTGCCGTTGCCGATCGAGATCAGTTCGACCTGGTGCTGCTCGCACAGCTTGGCCAGGGTGGCCAGCGACTCGTCCCAGCGGTTGGCCGGCTGGTGCGGGTGGATGGCGGTGGTGGCCACCACCTTGCCGGTGCTGTCCACGACCGCGACCTTCACGCCGGTGCGGAAGCCCGGGTCCAGGCCCATGGTGGCGCGGGTGCCGGCCGGCGCGGCCAGCAGCAGGTCGCGCAGGTTGGCCGCGAACACGCGCACGGCCTCGTCCTCGGCGTCGGCCCGCAGCCGGGCCCGCAGGTCCACGCCCAGGTGCACCAGGATGCGGGTGCGCCAGGCCCAGCGCACGGTGTCGGACAGCCACTTGTCGGCCGGGCGGCCCTGGTTGTCGACGCCGAACCGGGAGGCGATGCGCACCTCGTAGTCGGACGGCTGGCCCTCGACCTGCTCCTCCGGCTCCAGGGTGAGGTCGAGGACCTCCTCCTTCTCGCCGCGGAACATGGCCAGGATGCGGTGCGAGGGCAGCTTGGTGAACGGCTCGGCGAAGTCGAAGTAGTCGCTGAACTTGGCCCCGGCCTCCTGCTGGCCCTCACGGACCTTGGCCACCAGGCTGCCCCGGGTCCACATCTGCTCGCGCAGCGCGCCGATCAGGTCCGCGTCCTCGCCGAAGCGCTCGACCAGGATGGCCCGCGCGCCCTCCAGCGCGGCGGCCGCGTCGGCGACGCCCTTCTCGGCGTCCACGTAGCCGGCGGCGGTGCTCTGCGGGTCCAGCGTCGGGTCGGTGATCAGGCCGCCGGCCAGCGGCTCCAGGCCGGCCTCGCGGGCGATCTGCGCCTTGGTCCGCCGCTTCGGCTTGTACGGCAGGTAGATGTCCTCCAGCCGCGCCTTGGAGTCGGCGGACATGATCTGCTCGCGCAGCGCGTCGTCCAGCTTGCCCTGCTCGGCGATCGACTCCAGGATCGCGGTGCGCCGCTCCTCCAGCTCGCGCAAGTAGCGCAGGCGCTCTTCCAGGGTGCGCAGCTGGGCGTCGTCCAGGCCGCCGGTTGCTTCCTTGCGGTAGCGGGCGACGAACGGCACCGTCGCACCGCCGTCGAGCAGGCCGACGGCCGCGGTCACCTGCCCGTCCCGCACGCCGAGCTCGTCGGCGATCCTCTGCTCAATGGTGGACATCACGGCGACGATTCTGCCGTCTTGCGTCGGCCGGCCTCGATTGGCCCACAGGTAACGGATTGGTAACTGCTCTAGTCCATGCTACGGTCGTGGCCGTGAGAGTGCTGGTGGTCGGTGGAGGCGTGCTGGGGACGATGCACGCGTGGCAGGCCGTTTCCCGCGGTCACGACGTCGTGCAGATCGAACGGGAACAGCAGGCCCGGGGCGCTTCCGTGCGCAACTTCGGGCTGGTGTGGGTCGGCGGTAGGGCTCCCGGCGAGGAACTGGCCACCGCTCGACGGGCCCGTGAGCTCTGGGCGGAGATCGGGCGTCAGGTCCCGGGAGTCGGCTTCCGGGCCAACGGCTCCCTCACGCTTGTGCGCACCCCGTTGGAGATGGCCGTCGCGTCTGACGTCGTCTCGCGGCCCGATGCCGCCGACCGGGGGCTGAAGCTGTTGGCGCCCGACGAGGTTCGTGCCTTGAATCCGGGGCTGGGCGGCGAGTTCCTCGGTGGCCTGCACTGCTCAATGGACGCCGCCGTCGAGCCTCGTGTCGCGCAACCCGCGCTGCGGCAACACCTACTGGCCACCGGTCGTTACACCTGGCTGCCCGGCCGGGAGGTTCGGGCTCTGCTGCCTCACGGCGTGCGGGACGACCACGGCGACGCTCATGAGGCTGATCTCGTTCTTTTGTGCACCGGAGCCGCCCTGGGTGGCCTGGTGCGGGAGATCGCCGGCGAGGTGCCCGTGCGGCGGGTTCGGCTCCAGATGATGCAGACCGATCCGCTGGACACCGTGCTCACCACCTCCGTCGCCGATGGCGACAGCTTCCGCTACTACCCGGCCTATCGCGGTTCGGCTCTGGACGCTCTGAATGCTGATCAGCCGCAGTCATCGGTTCCCGCCGAGCACAAGATGCAGCTGCTGCTCGTGCAACGGCTCGACGGCTCCCTCACCATCGGCGACACCCACGAGTACGCGGAGCCCTTCACCTTCGACGTCGACTCCGCGCCCTATGAGCACCTCGTCTCCGTCGCCGAATCCTTGCTGGGACGGCCTTTGTCGCCCATCCGACGCCGCTGGGCCGGTGTCTACGCCCAACACACCGATCCTGCCGCCGTCGTGCACCGGGCCCGGATTTCCGACAACGCCTGGCTGGTCACCGGACCCGGTGGCCGGGGCATGACCTGCTCGCCGGCGATCGCCGAGCGCACCGCCGTGGAGGCCGGACTGTGAAGATCTCGTTGGCAACACTGGACATGGCCGGCACCACCGTCGCCGACGACGGCCTGGTCGAACGGGCCTTCACCGAGGCCATCGCCGCCGTCGGAGTGTCCACTTCGGACGATCGATTCCCGGTGATGCTGGACCACGTCCGCCGCACCATGGGCCAGTCCAAGATCGTCGTCTTCCGGGCGATTCTTTCCGAAGCCGAAGCCCGGCAAGCCAATTCCGCCTTCGAGGCCGCCTACTCCCGTCTGGTGGGTGCGGGCCTCTGCGAGCCCATCCCCGGTGCCGAGCAGGCCATCAAGTCCCTCCAGGCCGCTGGCATCCAGGTGGCCCTCACCACCGGCTTCTCCCGCCCCACCCAGGACGCCATCCTGGCCGCCCTGGGCTGGCAGTCCCTCCCCGACATCGCCCTCACGCCTTCTGATGCGGGCCGGGGCCGCCCCTACCCCGACATGATCCTCACCGCCGCCCTCCGCCTGGGCATCTCCGACGTGCGCTCCATCGCCGCCGTCGGCGACACCCCCTCCGACATCCTCAGCGGCCTCCGCTCCGGCGCTTCGGTCTCCGCCGGCGTCCTCACCGGCGCCACCACCCGTGCGGAGTTCGAGGAGGCCGGCGCGACCCATATCCTGGACTCCGTCCGCGACCTCCCGGACCTGCTGTCCTGACGCGCTGCTACTTCTTGCGCCGGGGAGGACCGGGCTGGAGCCATGTCACGATTTCCTCGTGGCTGCTGGTCTCGTCTCCCTCGACGACGTAGTGCAGGGCGTCGGCGAAAGTCGGGCCGAGTCGCCAGATCGTGTCCACACTGGCCGCGACGACACTGGAGTCGGCCCCGATGTAGCACCGGAACTGATTCGACCACATGCCGAGAGGGAAGTACCGCATGCTCAGGTTGTCACTGAGCGTGCGGCACTCCTCGACCGAATCGATACATCCGTCCGCCGGGTCGATCATCAGGTTGGAGGGCGGGTCGCAGCCTTCGGAACTGCGTATCCTGAGATTTCCGAACTCGGCCCACACTCGCAGAGCCGTGTCGTGCATTTCGTACCCGGCCTGCTCGAGCATGCTGATCCACGTGGTGACGTCGATCCGCCGACCGGGAGTCCATCCGGCCTGGCGCAGCGCCCGCTCCACACTCGGGTCATCGCCAAGGATGGGGCTATTTGAACCTGCCACCGAGTCTCCTGATCATTGATTGGCATGATTTTTCACACGGATCGGCCGGGGTTCCGCTCGGGAACTGTGACCCCAATGGTCTGACTCTCAAGGTCCTGAACGTTCCGCCGCGCATGGCGTAGATTCCTTCGGCGTTTTCGGCCTGATTGACGGCGCTCACCTCGGAGCAGGTGCTGCGACAGCCCCAGTCGTCGAGAAGTTCCTTGAGTTCTTCGTTGGTGTCAGGGTCTCCCACGCGATAGGTGCGACCGTAGTACCTCTGGCCGGATGGCGACGTGTATTCCGTGACGAAGTCGGGGGTTGAGGTTTGGTTGGCGCCTCGATTCGCGTCCGCGTACTGCTCGAGCGTGGAGCCGTCGGGTGCCGGCCCGGGCTTGGGGTTGACCTTGCATTCGTCGTTGTGGACGAGGAGTGGCGTGGTCCCAGCTGTCACATAGTACGTGTGCAGATCGGCGACGGTGAGGTTGTAGGTCCGGACACTGGAGGTGAACCGCCAGCTGAACCGGACGGTCGCGGTCGCGGCGTCGCCGGTGTCGAGCTGGTCGCCGGGGTTGAGGTCGGCGGCGGCGGTCCAGCGGTGGGTGGTGGCGTCCCAGAACAGGTGGTGCGCGGTGACGGTGATCGTCTTCGCCCCGTTGGCGGTGCCAACGGAAAGACTCACGAAGTCGGTGTCGGTGTCGGTGACGTGGATCGCGGTGACCCGGTGATGCGCGGTATCGGCACTTCCAGGAGCCTTGTCCGTGACCTCGTCGCCGACCTTCACATCCTGGATCGGCTTTGTGGACCCGTCGGCCATCAGTACCGGTGTGTCCGCGGCGAAGCTGTTGCAGCCACGTAGGACGGGGGCGAGCCCGTTGGACACAGAAGTGGCGACATTGAGCCCGGTGTTGACGGCGTTCCCACCGCAGACAAGCAGGCCGAATCCCTCGGTGGCGGCCGCACAGCCGGTGGCCTCCGCGATTCCGGCGACGATTCCGGCGATCCCACCCAGCATCGCCGCCGGGTCGACGTCGGCCGGAGCGCCCCCGGGCTCGGGGAACTCCCCGTGCGTCTTGCCGGGGAAGTAGGTGTAAACGGGCTTCGGCCGGCCGTTCCACGCCTCGTTCAGGATGGCCTGGTTGATCTTGCGCCAGAGCGGGACCTTCCTGATCGGGTCCGTGCTCATGGTCTTGTTGCCACAGAAGGGGTTGCACCAGTTGTCCGACCCCGTGGTGCCCCACACCGGCGCGATGGGGTCGACGTCCTTCTGGCTCGGGTCGCCGTTGAGACCGTGCGAGCAGTCGTCGTCGGGGCAGTGGGTCAGCAGACCATTGGGATCGCTGCCGGTGACCGGGTTGTTGCCGGCGTAGTCGTAGCCGTTGAGCTGGTTGGGATCAGTGGCTTCCAGCATCGGGTCGAGGGACAGGAAGCGGCCGTCGGCGGGGTCGTACTCGCGGGCGCCGAGGTTCTCGAGCTGGGTGGCGTCGTCGGGGGTGCCACCGACATAGCCCTTGTCTCCGCCGGGCCACAGGCCCGCGGCGCCGCGGGCCTGGCCGAAGGGCAGGAACTGCCGGCTGGTCAGGGCCCCGGTGTTGGCGTCCATGGCCAGTTGGTCGGTGCCCTGGCGGTCGGGAATCAGGTACTGGACGGGACCGCTGCCGGTGCGGGAGGCGACGGTCAGCCCGCCGAGGGTGTAGTAGCGGGTGGTGGTGACGGCATTGGCCTTGGTGTCCAGCACCAACTGCTGGTCGCCGAGGAACAGGGTGGTCCGGCCCGGATCGCGGCGGACGACGAGGTTGCCGTCGGCGCCGTAGACGTACGAGCTGCCGCCGGTGGCGGTGGTGTCGGTGGACAAGTGGCCGAGCGTGTCCCAGACCAGGGCTTGGTCGCCGGTGGCGCCGCCGGTGATGGTCTTGGTGTTGCCGGCGGCGTCGTAGGTGTAGGAGGCGGTCTGCGCCGCGCTGTTGGGACCGGTGGTGGTGGTGTCGGCCAGAGTGTTGGGCTGGGCGGTGGGGTAGTGGTAGGTGGTCGTGTTGTCGTTGGCGGTGTTGCCGGTGACGTCGTGGTCGGTCTGCGTCGCGCGGTCGCCCGCGGCGTTGTAGGTCCAGGTCTGCCAGTAGGGGTTGGGGCCGCCGACGGTAGGGGAAGCGCTCGGTTTGGGCGTGGCCGAGCAGTCGTCGAGGGCGCTCCAGGCGCCGGCCAGCCGCGACGCGTAGTCGTAGGAGAAACACTGCTGGTCGACGGTGACCCCGCCGCCCTGTTTGTCCTGTGTGGACAGGAGCAGGCCGGCTCCCTTCGACACGGACGAGTTGGAGAACGAGTAGCTGAGCTCGTCGAGATCGGCCTGGCCGTTGACCGTCTGGGTCTTGATGTCGGTGAGCGCCTGGGTCTGGTTGTCGTAGGTCAGCTGCACCCGTGCGGTGTCACCGGGAATCGGCATCTGGTAAGCGACGGGCTGGCCGAGCCGGCTGTAGCCGAGCGCGCTGACGTAGATGGTGGAGAAGGTGTCGCTGTCGCCCTTGAGCGATGTCGGCTCGCCGAAGTTGTCATAGCCATAGGTGACGGTCTCGATCCCGCCCGGCATACCTGGGGTGGTGGGCAGGTCGTCGAAGCTGGGATTGCCGGTCGCGGTGTAGTTGTACGTGGTGACGAAGCCGCCGGCCGGCGCCAGCGTGGTGCCCTCGCCGGTCAGCGTGACCTTGCTCTTGGCCGGCTTGCCGAGCGCGTTGTACAGGGTGATCTGGTTGGCGTAGACGTCGCCGTTGGAGTAGGACGTCGAACCGGTGGGGTAGCCGGGTTTGACCGAGTCGTAGGTCCACTCCGCGAGCATGTTGGCTTGGCTCTGCACTGACGTGGATGTGGTGTCGTACAGGTGGGTCCTGCGGCCGTCCTCGTCGTAGGTCGTGGTGACCTGCTTGCCACGGGAGTCCGTGGTTGTGGCGAGTAGCCCGGCGTTGTCGTAGGTGCTCGTCGTCGTCCCTGAGTCCGGGTCCTTGACGGTGAGCTGGTTGCCCATCAGGTCGTAGGTGTACGACCAGGTGTTGCCGGCCGGGTCGACGATGCTGGCCTGCTTGCCCGACGGGTAGTACGTGTAGTGCGTGCGGTCATAGTCCGAGGCGGCGGCCTTGACCGGGTCCGGTGTCACACCCGCGTGGTAGCGCAGGATGTCGGTGGTCCGGCCGCGAGCATCGGCGACCGTGGTGCTGGGCGCGGTGCCGGCGGGCGGCGTGGTCGTGACGGTGTTGCCGCCGTAGGAGTACGTGGTGCGCCAGGTCTCGATGCCCTGCGCGTACGCGACCGCCAGGGTCTTGCGGCCGGTGCCGTCATAGCTGATTCCAGTGGACGAGGGAACATCGGCGACCTGGGCCTGCACCAGCGTGCCGTCGACGGGGCTGGAATTGAGATAGGGGTTGGCGGTGTAGGAGACCCAACCGTCGCTGTTGTAGACCGTGTCGGTGATGACCCGCCAGTTGTCCGGCGTCTGCGTCTGGGTTTCGCGTTGGCGCAGTAGCGAGTCGTAGAGGGTCTCGGCTGTCCGGTACGAGCCGTCGTCATTCAGGGTCTGCGTGCTGACAGTGGACGGGCCCTGGTTGGAGACCGTGTACGCGTACTTGACGGCGATCCCGTTGATGCCCGGCTTGCGGACAGTGACGATGCGACCCAGCGCGTCGTAGGTGGCCGTGGTCTTGTAGCTCGCCGCGTCCGTTGTGGACAGTGGCAGGTCGCGCAGCGGATCGAAGGTGGTGCCGGCCGTGAGCCCCTTCGGATCCGTGACCGACATCGCGGTCGGCTCGGCTCCGTCGGTCGGGGTGTAGGCGGTCTTGGTGGTTCGGTTGTCGGCGTCGGTCGCCGTGAGTGGCCGGCCGTACTGGTCGAAGGTGTTCGTGGACTGGGCCACCCAGACCGGATTGCCCTGGGCGTCGTACGAGCCGGCCTGTTCGGTCTTCGTCGCGTCACCCGCGCCGGGCAGTTCGCCCAGCGTGGTGGACTTGTCGTAATAGATCCGCTTGTCCGAGACGGCGTTGTCGGGGAAGACCGGGGTCTTGTCGCAGCTGGCCGACACCTCGAGCACCTCGGACGGCGAGTCCAGCTTCGAGTGGTCGGCGTTGTCGGCGTAGGTGGTGGTGGTGCAGAGGTCGTCGTCGGCGGTGGCCGTGTCGCCGAGGTCATTGACCTTGTGGATCCGGCCGTACTGGTCGAAGCTGTTGTCCGTCTCGGTCTTGCGGGTGCTGCCGTCCCCGAGCGGGGTGTAGACCTTGGTGTCCGCGGTGCCGGTGTGGAAGGCCTGCAGCGCCGGCAGGTGCAGTGAGTCCGGCAGCGTGTGGGTGGCCGTCGGATCGGACGTCCACGGGTCAGTGACCGTGTCGCTGACCAGTGCGTCGCCGTTGAAGGTTCGGACCTCGTAGGTCATGCCGGCGAACTGGTCGGAGTCGGTGATCGCGGGGTCCCCGCGGGAGTCCTGCACGGTGGCGGGCCGAGATCCGTTACCCGGCAGGGTGTCGCCGTTCATGCCCTGGAAGTAGGTGGACTGCGTCTTGGTCGTCGGATCGGGGCTTCGGCCGACCACGCTGGTGGTCATGCCTGAGAAGCCACGCCAGTCGTTCCATGTGTGCTGGTTGGTCGGGGTGGCGGGCGTGAGCGGGCTGTCGTCGTAGTGCCAGGCGGGACCGGTCGGCGTGTAGTGGGTCTCGATCGTGTCGTTGGTGTTGCCGCCGGTGGGATCGGTGACGGTGACGGTGTTGACGACGTACTTGTTGAACCAGTCCACGATCGGCGTCGGCTGGTTGTTCGGCGACCAGTACACGGGATAGCACAGCGACTGGTTGTGCTCGGGGACGGGCAGCGCGTTGGGGTCGCATCCCGGGTTGAGGTAGTCGACCTTGATGATCTCGCCGGTCTCGGTGGTGATCTTCGAGAGCCGCTGCCGGGTGATCGGCCCGGTGCCGCCGTTGGTCGTGACCCGGTTGGCCATACCCGTTCCGTCGAACTGGATGACCGGCAGCGCGCTGCTGGAGGTCGCGCCGCTGTTGGAGGTGTCCAGCCCCTGCCGGGTGATCGTGTACAGCCAAGGTGAGGAGCTCACATTGGACCCGGTCGGCGGGAAGCTGTAGGCCAGCTTCCACGAGTCGACCGGCTTCTCCGCCGCTCCGACCAGGGCGTCGGTCTCGACGTTGGTCAGCAGGTACTCGGAGAAGAACGTCGGCGACTGGATCTGGCAGGTCGCGCCGCTGGCGCACACCAGGTCCTGCGGCACGTCGGGCCAGTCGGCGGCGTTGGCGGGCTTGAGGTTGTCCAGTTTGCAGGCGTTGGCCGCGCTGGGGTCGGCGTTGACTTCCACGCATCGTGGCGTCGAGGTGAACACCACCTGGCCGCCGGGCTGCGTGGAGTACACCGCGCCGTCACGCTGCCCGTACTGGATCTTGGTGAGGTACTGGCCGCGAGTGTAGGGCGTGTCCGCGGTCGTGCCCTTGTTGCGGGCGTAGTAGCCCACCTCGGGGGTGTAGAAGTAAGACGCTGTGTCACCGTGCGGATCTACGACGTAGTCCAGGTCCCAACGGTAGGCCTGCTGGCACCACGAGTCGGCGAAGTTCGCTTTGTAGCAGGACTGCGGGTCGTCCTTCACCGCCGAGGTCGCGAACACCGGCTCGGTCTGCACCGAGTTCGTGGCCGGGGTGGTGCTGTCCTTCCAGCCGGGCAGGTGGTTGAGGCCGAAGTAGTACTTGGTGCCGTCGCTGGTCGTGATCACCCAGTACTCGCCGTTGTTGGCGGTGTTGGCCCCGCCGGTCAAGTAGGTGACCTTCTCGTTGTCGTCGCCCTGGGGGCGATAGGTGCCCGGGTGAGCGTCATCGGGCACCAGCGTCGAGGTGTGCCCGCCCAGCGACAGGGTCAGCGTGTTCAGGTTGGTCCAGCAGGAGTCCCAGTTCTGCGTGGCGGTGTCGGTGTTCTGGTGGCAGGACTGGTAGGAGCGCTCGATGAACCCGGGTTCGTAGGACCAGCCGTCGCCGACCCAGGACGCCTGGTTGTTGGTGGAGGAGGTCAGGCCGTCGGCTGACTGGGAGTCGTAGCTCAGTCCCAGATTCGGCTCCAGGCCACCGGGCACCGGCGGGGTGTCCATCGTGTAATTCCACGTGAACGCGTCCGAGGAGCCGCCGGCCGACCACGATCCGGAGGGCTTCAACGAGGTCGCGCTGTAGTCGCCGCTGCCGTTGCCGGTGCTCGATCCCGTGGCAGCCAACACCATCGGCGTTTTCGAGGCCGGCAGCGTCACATCAGCCGACACCGTCAAAGCCTTCGCGTCGTTGGTGGAGGTGAGCGGCGTCGCGGTCAGGCACTGGGGCTTGTCCGGTGTCGTTGCCACGCAGTCCGGCAGTCGGACCAGCCGTAGGCGGGACGCCCAGTCGCCGCCGACAGCGTCACGGAACGAGGAGTAGTCGAGAGTGAGACTCGCGTCGATCGGGCCTGGCGTCTGGTCGGTGCGCTGAACGGTGATCAGCTCACCGTCCAGCCCACCCGGCATGGGCTTCACGGCGACGTGTGCCGTGCCACCCGTCGTGGCGGTCGTGGCTGCCGTCTTCGCCGCCGGCTTTCCCAGCCGCACCGGCACGGAAGCCGTCTGCGGGGCCGCTGCCTTGGCGCTGACCGAGGCGGCGATCGTGACGTCGCCGCTGCCCGAGGGCATGGTCGTCTTCGTCGGCTTCCAGTTGGTCGGCGGCGCCGGCTTGCTGTAGTGGCTGGCCACCGGTGTGACCGGAACCGACTTCTCCGGCGGCAGCTTCAGCTTGGCGCTGTCGGCGATCGGCGCGGCCGACACCGGTAGCGGCACCGAATCGGTGATTCCGGCGACGAGACCGAGGACCGACACGACCGCGACCACCAGGAACCATGGCGATCTACGTC
The DNA here is from genome assembly GCF_018263855.1 of Kutzneria sp. CA-103260. Lineage (GTDB taxonomy): Bacteria > Actinomycetota > Actinomycetes > Mycobacteriales > Pseudonocardiaceae > Kutzneria. The sequence continues at coordinate 10,783,535 of NZ_CP073318.1, forward strand.
TGGGCAGAGCACAACCGCGCACCACAGCACGACCCCCCTAGGTCAGGCAAGCTCGGCTTGCCTCTGCGTCACACGCCCCGTGACTCACGGGGGCGGCAGTCGAACGCTAATCGGATTTCACAGTCACCACACAGCGGCTGTTCGGACGCAAACGCCAGGAGCTGTTCGTCCCAACAGTCCAAGCAAGACGGACATACGATCCCGAAAGGGATCAAATCGTCTAGGGGGTGAACGACTCGTAGAACCCGGTCATATCGGCGACGACGTCGACGTTCCCGGTCTGGTTCCACAGGTCGACCGCGCCGTTGACCACGGGCACGATCACCGTGTTGGAGACGAGCTGTCCCGGCGTGAAGTTGATGTTCGAAGCGTTGGGGCGGTCCGGGTTGTTCGGGTCGTCCGGGTACACCGTGAGGAAACTCGTGGCGGTGGCGTTGGTGACCGTGAGGTGGAGCGCGACAGCGGACACGTCGGGCGGAAGGAAAGCCATGTCGAGCGGCACGGCCACGGTCTGGTTCGGGCCCAGCGGCGCCACCTTGCCCTGCGCGCCCGTGCCGTCACGAGTGTCGTACAGCGGGCTCGGAGGGATAGCGGTGAAGAGTCCGGCCCCGGCGGATGTGTAGTAGCCGACCAGGTCTGCGACCAGGTCGACGGTGCCGGCGGTGTTCCAGATGGAGAACTTCCTGCTGTTGACCGGAACCACGGTCAGATTGGCTATGGTCTGTCCGGCGGCGAAGTTCAGGTTCGACGTGGCCGGCCTCGGCGAGCCGGTGGCGTAGGCGGTCAGTGTGCTGGCCGCGGTGGCGTCGGTGGCAGTCAGGTTCAGCACGATCGAGGTCGCGTCCACCGGGACCGCCGGCACCGATACCGAGATGGTGGAGTTGGAGCCGACCGGCCCCGCCAGTCCGCCCCGGCCCGTGCCGTCGCGCGTGTCGAGCACCCGGGTCGGAGCGGTGGTCGTGAAGCCCGCTCCGTCGTCGCTCGACACGTAATAGCCCTCCAGATCGGCGAGGACGTCAGTGGTGCCGAAGTGGTTGAAGATTTCGACGTCGTCGTTTGTGAGGCCGACAGTGACCAGATTTGCCGTGGTCTGCCCGGCGGAGAAGTCCACACTGGACGCCGCGGGGCGGCTGAAGTCGTCCTGGTAGACAGTGAGGAATCCGTCCGCGGACGGCCCGACCGCGGTCACGTTGAGCACCACGGCAACCGTGTTGGCCGGCAGGTTCGCGATGTGGAAGGTCAGCTCACCACCGCTGCCCAACGGGGATGACACCCCGCCGGTGCCGTCGCGCGTGTCGAGCACCCGGGTCGGAGTCGGCGCGGCGATGTAGGTGCCTGGACCCCACGACACGACGTGGGCCTGTGCCGGCGCGGCAACGGTGGCCAGGCCGAGCGCCACGAGTGTGGCCAGGAGCAAGGGTCTCCGTCTTTTGGGTCGTGTCACTGGTAACCGTCCTTTGTGGAGGAAGACCTGCTGGAAGGTGAAGGATCGGCCACTTCGCCCCCGCCGGTCGGGCCGACGGGACGCAGTCAACCAGGTGGGGGGTGGGCGAACGCAAGTGTTCGGAAAAGTCCTGTTGATGTCGCTTGGTGTCAAAAATCCGTATCTGTGAGGCCGTTCGGCCTATCGAGGGGGCGTGGGTTGCGCCCGAACAGTCGCTGCGTGCGGTCCTGTCCCGACCTACGGTTCGATCTGACGCTCCGGGGCAGCCGGCGCGGGCAGTTCGGCGGCGACATCCGTGTCGCCGAAGGGGGAAGGGTTCGTTGCCATGGTTGGTGGCAGACGTGTGTCCAGAATCGGTTTGCTCGCAACGGCGAGCGCGATCAGCCTCACTGTCGGACTGGCGGTTGTTCCCACCGCCGCGGGCGCCCCGGCGACCAATGCGAGCAGTACGTCGAAACCCCTGAAGGCGTCCGGAGATCCGGTTACCAAGTCCCAGACCGCACAGCATCCCGCGGCCAAACCGGCCGCCACGAAACCGCAGGCGGCACAGCCCGAGGTGGCTCAGGCCCACGCCACCGGGAAACCGGTCACGGTCGACGCGATGACGACCGAGACCCAGCAGGTGGTGGCCGAGCCGAAAGGCTCCTTTCAGCTGACCGTAAACCCGGAACCGGTGCGCACCAAGCAGAACGGCAAGTGGGTTCCGGTCAGCACCGGCCTCCACCTGAACGCGCAGGGTGCCCTCGCTCCGTCGGCAACCGCATACGGCAGCGCCACGATCTCCAACGGTGGCAACGGTCCGCTCGTCTCCACGACATCGCACGGCACGACCTACACCGTGTCGTGGCCGACGCCGCTGCCCAAGCCCAAGGTTTCCGGGTCGGTGGCGACCTACGGCGAGGTCTTCCCCGGTGTGGACCTCCAGGTCGCCGCGACCACGACCGGTGGCTTCTCCGAGGTTCTGATCGTCAAGAACGCCGCCGCGGCGAAGAATCCGGCGCTGGCCAAGCTGCACCTGGCGACGTCGTTGTCCGGTGGGAAGCTCGCCGCCGGCACGGCCGACACCGTCACGGTCACCGGCGCCGACGAGAACGCCACGCTCACCGCGGCCGCGCCGATGATGTGGGACTCCAACACCACGGTCCCAAGGGGAAAACAGGCTCCACTGCCCGACCCGGCCGATTCGAACCACGCCGGCGTGCTCTCGCACATCGCCAAGGTGCACACGAACGCGTCGTCGTCCTCATTGGATCTGACGCCGGATCACCAGCTCCTCACCGCGTCCTCGACGGTGTTCCCGGTGTACATCGACCCGAGCTTCAACTGGCACTACGCCGATGCCAGCAACCCCGGCGTGTACCCCGGCACACCCGACTACGACGAGGTCAAGCAGGGGCCGCCCTGCAATGACGTCTCGTTGTTCGGCAACGCCGGCGCGGCCGGTGACTTCGGCGAGCTCGGTGTGGGCGTGAACCGCTGGCCGGACGAGGGCTGTCCGGGCATCGAACGCGCCTACTACCAGTGGAAAATCTCGGAGAATCTGTGGGGAGCGATCATCAACTCCGCCACGGTCGAGGCGACGAAGGTGTACTCCGCGGCCTGTGTCGCCACCAGCGTCAACCTCCGCTGGACCGGCGGGATCCACAACTACACCCGGTGGAACCACCGCCCGGACGACATCGCGTTGCTGGACACCAAGCCCGTCGGCGCGGCGTACAACCCGGACTTCTGCTCGAAGGCGACGTCGAGCTCGGTCGGTCTGGACGTCACCGGCCCGATCCGGCAGAACACTGGCGAGCACGACGGCACCTTCACCGTGCGGCTCTCGGATGACGACGACGAGGCGAACCGCGGCCCGCAACCCGGTTTCAGCCGGTTCTCGGACAACCCGCCGCTGGAGATCGAGTACAACTTCCCGCCCAACACACCGGATCCGTCGCAGATGTCGGTCCGCAACGGGAACGCCGTCGCCGCGTGCGCGACGGTCAAGCCGTACCCCTACGTCGGCAAGACGATCGACCAGAATCCGCCGATCCTCTACGCCAATGCCTCCGACCGCGACGGCGATCCGCTCCAGGTCACCTACCAGTACTGGGTCGACGGCACCAGTGACGTCCACACGGGATACAGCGCGGACGGGATACCGAGCAGCAGCAACGCCACGTTCGCTCTCCCGCCGGACTTCGTCGCCGGCCTGTCCAACGACCAACAGGTGGACTGGAAGGCGCAGGTGACCGACGGCGAGGCGACGAGCGGCTGGTCCCCGGTGTGCAGCTACATCGCCGAACCGACCGCGCCGCCACAGCCCGTCGTGTCGGTGGACGACACCTTCCGCACCAGCAATGTCGGTGGCGTCGCCAAGAACCCGACCGGGCGCTGGACATTCGCCGACGGCACCGGCGCCACCGCGGCAGACTCGGCGGGCAGCCACCCGATGACGCTGAACGGCGGCTCGGTCTGGGTGAAGGATCCGGCCCGTGGTAACACCCTCGCCTTCAACAACGTCAACGGCTACGCGGCCACCAGCGGCCCGGTGCTGGCCGACACCAGGACGTCCTACTCGGTGTCGGCCTGGGTGAAGCTGAACGGCACCGACGGCTTCTACACGGCGGTGAGTCAGGGTGGGACGAATGCGTCCGGTTTCTACCTGCAGTACTCGAAGGCGTTCAACGCGTGGGCGTTCGTGAGCCCCAGCAGCGACTCCGCCAACGCGGCCTCGTACCCTGCGTCCTACGGGGACAAGCCGCCGGTGCTGAACACGTGGACGAACCTCATCGGCGTCTTCGACACGACCGGCGGCGCCAACACCATGACGCTGTACATCAACGGCGTCGCCGCGAAGACCACCGCCAAGAATCCGACTCCGTGGCAGGCCGGCGGTCCGCTGTCGATCGGTGCCAGCAAGCTGACCGGTGGCGGTGTGACCAACTTCGTCAATGGATCCGTGTCCGACGTCCAGGTCTACAACCGGGCGCTCACCCCGGACGAGATCAAGGCCACCTCGACGGTGCAGTCCACCTACACCGGCACCGGAACCGCGGCCGACACCGGCAAATTCACCGTCTCAGGGCAGTCAGCCAACAGCAGCACGATCGCCTACAGCCTTGACCAGCCCCTGGCAACGGGTGGCATTCCCGCCTCGGCGCAGATCACGACGTTCACCGGTGGCGCCGCCGCTACGCCGGCCGGCCAATGGAAGCTCAGCGATGGGAGCGGAACCGCGGCCGCCGATGCCAGTGGTAGCAACCAGACCGCGACGCTGACCGGTGGTGCCTCGTGGGCCGACGGCGGGGCGCACGGCAAGGTCATGGGGCTTGACGGGAGTCCCGGCTACGCCGCCACCAACGGTCCCGTGCTGACCACATCCGGCTCGTATTCGGTCTCGGCCTGGGTGAACCTCGCCAGTACCGACGGCTTCTACACGGCGGTGAGTCAGGGTGGGACGAATGCGTCCGGTTTCTACCTGCAGTACTCGAAGGCGTTCAACGCGTGGGCGTTCGTGAGCCCCAGCAGCGACTCCGCCAACGCGGCCTCGTACCCGGCAGCGCGCGACTCGTCGCCGCCAACGCTCAACACGTGGACGAACCTGGTTGGCGTTTACGACGTGATCACGTCCACCATGAGCCTCTACGTCAACGGGAAGCTCGCTGGCACCGCCCCGAACCCGACGCCGTGGAACGCACCGGGCCCGTTGACGATCGGCGCGAGCAAGCTCAGCGGCGGATCGGCGAGCAACTTCTTCACCGGCCAGATCAGTGACGCACAGGTGTACGCCCGCGCGCTCAGCCCGACCGAAGCGGCCTCCATCTACGCCACCGTTTCGATCCCGATCCAGCCGAAGACCCCGGGGCCGCACACGCTGTACGCCTACGCCATCGATCCCGCCGGTGACCTGTCCGAGCAGCAGGCATTCCAGTTCCAGGCCCGTGGCGACGCCAATGTCCACTGTGGTGACTTCGCCGCCTGCCTGACCAACACCAAGTTCGGCAACACCGCGATCAGTGGTGGCGGCAAGGTCGGCGACGCCGACGGCGCCAACGGTTTTCTGGCCAGCGACCTGACCGACGCCGGCTGGAAGCCGGGACAGACGGTGAGCGTCAACGGCGGCACGTTCACCTTGCCCCAGTTCGGCAGCGGTGCGCCGGACAACATCCTGGCCGCCAACCAGACCGTCGACTACCAGGCGACCGCCCCCGGCACGGGCACCAGCTACCTGATGTTCCTTGCGACCGCGACCAAGGCCCAGTTCGGTGTCCCGGCTGTCTCGCCATCGGCGCCACAGGTGGCGGCGGCGCCGATTGCCCCGATGGGCGCCACGGTCGCCGGTACGTACTGCTTCTCCGGTGTGCAGATCGCGGCGCCGTGTGCCGGCACTGGGAGCATCGGGTTCGACGGCGCGAATCCACAGGCTTTCACACTGGAGGTGCCGGACTGGGTCACCGGGCCGACCTCGATGGCGGCGCTCACATTGCCCCACCAGAGCACACCGGGTGGCGTGGTCACCACTGCCAATCCGAAGATCTACACCCTGGCGGTCAAGGTCCCGGCCGGCGCCAAGATCACGTCGGTCACGCTGCCCGACATCGGCGTCAGCCCCGACGGCTCGGGTCAGACGCTGCACATCTTCGGTATGACGCTCCGCAACACGACTGACGCCGGCGGCGGTCAGACGTGGACCGGCTCGTGGGCCAGCCCGAGCGAAGGACAGTTCAATCTCCAGGGACACGGCTACTCGAACGAGACCTTCCGTGTCGTGGTGAAGCCGTCGCTGTCGGGCAACACGATGCGCATCAAACTCGACAACGCGCTCGGCGCCAACCAGCTCGTCATCGACAATGTCGCGGTCGCTCACGCGGCGTCGACTGTCACCTATTCGCCGAACGCGGTGGCGGGCAGCCCGCAGGCGCCGAAATTCGGTGGCAAACCTGTGAGTGCGAGCAATCCACTCCTGGTGCCTGCCGGCGGCATGACGTACAGCGATCCGCTGCCGTTCACTGTGACTGCGAACCAGAACTTGCTGGTCACTTTCCATCTGTCGAACTCGGTGCCGGCGCTGGTCGAACACACCTGGGCGAACACGGCGTGGGAGTACCTGGCGGCGGGGGACCAGACCACCAACCCTGGCGGGGCGTTCACCAGTACGAACGGCGCGTTCACGAACGTGCTCACCGGTCTGGACGTGACGACCAACGGGATCGGCACGACGGCTGTGCTCGGCGATGGCCTGATCGACGCCTGGCAGCCCAACGCCAGCGCCGGTTCGCAGAACGACGTCGCGGCCAACCTCACCGCCGCCGAACCGACCGCGCCCACGCCCTACGGCACGGTCAGCGCCGGGATCGAGTCGAACGAGATCCTCACCGACAACCCGCAGACCTTCAACGGCGGCGCGGTCGGCGGTCCTTCGGTGCTGTCCCGACTGGACCGCGATCTCCTGTCCGAACCGGGGCTGACGACCATCGTCGTCGACGAGGGTCTGGAGGACCTGCTCCACGGGCAGCAGCAGGGACCGCTGAACGACGCCTTCGACGCCCTGCTGAAGGTGCTGACCAAGTCGGGGATCACGGTCATCCAGTTCGGTCTGACCCCGTGTGTCGGCTATGCCGGTGGCGGTGGGGCCGTCAACGATCCGTGCACCAGTGACGTCGAGGCCAGGCGGGCCGGCGCACCGGACACGAACGACTCCCACGGCGTCAACGACCATCTCAGCGGCGTGCAGCTGGCCCGCTACTACTACATCGACCCCGACAGCCGGATCGGCGTGCCCGACAGCGACGGGAAGGTGGCGCTGAAGCCCGGGGTGAGCATCGGGGACAACGCGAATCTCAGCGATGTCGGCTATGCGGCCCTCACGATGGCCTACACCGGCCCCGCAGACACCTGGAAGCTCGACGACGGCACGGCCGATCCCGGCAACCCGTTGATCAGCGATGGCGCCGACCACACCGGGCCCTGGTATCCGCAGGACGACGCCGGCGACCCACCTCCTGTCCACAACGGGACGCTTACCGGCGCGACCACCTGGGCCAACGACGCCGACCGCGGCACGGTCCTCCAACTGGACGGTTCCACGACCCAGGTGGCGACGGCGGAGCCGGTCCTGAACACCGCCGGCAGCTTCAGCGTCTCCGCGTGGGTCAAGTTCAATGGCGGCGACCATGACGCCGACATCGTCAGCCAGGACGGCAGCCAGAACTCCGCGTTCGCGTTGCAGTACGACGCCGACGACGATCGGTGGGCGTTCACGATGAACACCAGTGACGCCGCCGGGTCCACCCAGGTGAAGGCCAAGTCGTCGGTCTTTGTGACCCCCGGGACCTGGACCCAGCTGACCGGCACGTACAACGCGTCGACCGGAGCGCTGGCGCTTTACGTCAACGGCTCTCTCGCCGGCACGGCCCAGGACACCACGCCGTTCGCGGCCAACGGGGTGCTCGCGATCGGTCGTGGGCTCGCCGGCGGTACGAACACGGCGTTCTTCCCGGGCCAGCTCAGCAACGTCCAGACCTGGAGCTATGTGCTGACCCCGGCACAGGTCCTGGCCCTGGGCAAACAGCTGAGTTGATGAACGCTGAGGGCCCCGATCCGTTGCTGCGGATCGGGGCCCTCTGCTGTTGAGGCACCCACGGAAATCCCGGGCTGCTCACCTGACGCGCGTCACTCGACCGAGGCTGCGGCCTCGGCGGGGCGGGGGCGAAGGGCGACCCAGGCGGGGGCCAGGGTGGCGACGAAGGTCAGCACGACGGCCGCGACGACCACCCAGAGCAGGATCTGCACCGGGCCCGACGGCAGCAGCGAACCGGCGATCGTGATGCTGAACGGGATCAGCGTGGTCAGCGACACCAGCGCGCCGAGCACGATGCCGATGACGGCGACGAAGACGCTCTCCACGCCCATCATCCGCATCACCTGCCACTTGGTCGAGCCAGTGAGCCGTTGCAGGCCGAACTCCTTGCGCCGCCGCGCGGTGGCCATCACCAGGGTGTTGGCCACCGAGATCGCGGTGTAGGCGACGATCACGGCGATCAGCAGGTAGCTGGTCCAGGACTGGGTGGAGTCGTCCGAGGACGCGCCCCTGAGCAGAGCGGCGGCGCTGGTGGCCCGCACACCGGGGTTCTGCGCGGCCAAGGCGGTCAGCGCGGCGGTCGGGTCCGCACCGGGGGCGGCCTTGACCAGGATCTGGGTCGGCAGGCCGAGCGCGGTGTGCGTGGCGAGCAGGCTGGCGGGCAGGTAGAAGGTCTCGAAGCCGCGCTTGCCGGTCACGAGAGCCACCACCCGCAGGTCGGCCAGCGAATTGTCGCCCAGCCGCATGGTGATCGTGTCGCCGAGCTGGATGTGCATGTCGGCGGCGGGGCCGTCGGGCACCGCGACGGTGTTGCCGCTCAGGTCGGCCAGCGCGCCCTGGGTCACCGGCACGTCCAAGGTCTGCGCGGCGCCACTGGCGTCGATGCCGCGCAGTGCCCACGGCGTCTCCTGATCGGAGTGGTCCTTCGGTTTGGTCACCCAGCCGCCGCTGTCGACCAGCGCCGAGGCGGCCGCCACCCCGGGCACCGCACGGACCTTGTCGGCCAGGCCGGGCGGCAGGCCGATGGAGGAGTCCAGCACGACGTCGGCACGCAGGTTCGCGGTGTAGACCTGTTGGATGGCGGCGCCCTGCGTGGTCTGCTGGTACAGGTTGGCCAGCGCGATGCCGGTGGCCAGCATGATCGGGGTGATCGCGGCGGCCAGCCTGATCACCCTGGCCCTGGCGTTGAGCGTGGCCAGGTAGCCGGCCACCCCGGTGACCAGCCGCAGCGGGCCCTGCAACACCGAGACGAGGAACCTGGTGATGCCGGGGGCCAGCAGCGCCAGCCCGATGGCCCACACCAGTGAGGTCGGGCCGGCGGTCGCGGAGGCGACCGGGCCGACCATCACGGTGACGGTGATGATCGGCAACGCGATGCCCATCGCGATGAACACCAGGGCCAGCGCCAGCCGCAGCGGGCTGAGCCATCGGGTGGGCAGCGCCGCCTCGGCCAGCGCCTCGGTCGGCCGCGTGCTCGCGGCCTTCCAGGCGACCACCATCGCGGCGCTGAACGCGGTGAGCAGGGCGGTCCCGACCCCGGCCACGTCGGGAATCCAGCCCTGGTGGAACTGCACGACGTCGGGGGCGACGCCGTGCGCCACGAACTGGTCGAACAGCCATTGACCGAGGAACAGCCCGGGGGCGACGCCCAGTGCGGTGGCCAGCGTGGCGACCACCATCGACTCACCGATGACCATCTGGCGGACCTGCCGTGGGGTGGTGCCGATCGCGCGCAGCAACGCCATCTCCCGCAACCGCTGTTGCACGGTGAGCCCCAGGGTCGAGGCCACCACGAACAGCGCGATCACGATCGCCATGCCGCCGAAGACCCCGGCCGTGACGATCAGGTTCTCGCTGCTGGCCGCCGCCTCCGGGAACTCGGCGACCCCGCGGTCGCCACCGGTCAGCGCGACGGCCGACTTCACGGGCAGCACCGCGCTGATTCGCTCGCCGAGATCGTCGGCGTCGGTGCCGGGCGCGGCCAGCACGCCGAACTCGTCCACCTTGCCCGGGTGGCCGTAGAGCCGCTGGGCCTGGGCGTCGGCGAAGAACAACGCCGGCCTGCTGCCGGCGTCGACGATGCCGGACACCTGATAGCCGCGGGCGGCGCCGTTCACGGCGACCTGGACCTGGCTGCCGACCGTGGCCCCCGCCAGCTTCGCGACGGTCGAGTCCAGCACGATCTGGTCGGCACCGGACGGCGCCGAGCCCGCGTTCAGCTTGTAGGGCCGCAGCTGCGCGGAATCCCAGCTGTGGCCCTGTGAAACGGCCGTGCCGGTGACCGGCTGGTTGTCACGCAGCACCGCGGCCGGGAACGACACGTCGGCCACCACCCCGGCGACCCCGAGCACGGACTTGAGCTTGCTCTGCAGCGCCGAGTCCACCCGGACCCGCTCCGGGAAGTTGGTCGAACTGTCACCGACGGAGTAGGTCTGGTTGCCCGCCACCACCACCTCGGCCGCGGCCAGCCGCTGCGGCGGCACATCGGTGCGGATGCCGGTCTCCAGCAGGCCGCCACAGGCGATCACGATGGCCGCGCCGAAGAACACCGCGACGAAGGTCGCCACGAAGCCGCCGATGCGGAAGCGCAGGGTCTGCAAAGCCAAGTCGAACATCAGCGGACGCTCCCGCCCGCGAGCTTGGCCTGCCGGGCCGCCTCGGCCCAGGCGCCGAGCCTGGTCATCCGTTCGGCGACGGCGTCGGCGGTCGGCCCGACCAACTCGTCGACGAACTGGCCGTCCGCGAGGAAGGCGACCCGGTCGGCGAAGGAGGCCGCGACCGGATCATGGGTCACCATCACCACGGTCTGCCCGTCGGCGCGCACCGATTCACGCAGCAGCCCGAGCACTTCGCGGGCCGTGGTGGTGTCCAGCGCGCCGGTCGGCTCGTCACCGAAGATCACCGCCGGTCGGGTCACCAGGGCCCGCGCGATCGCCACCCGCTGCTGCTGGCCGCCGGAGAGCTCACCGGGCCGATGGTCCTTGCGTTCACTGAGGCCGACGCGGGCGATCACGTGGTCCACCAGGCGTTGATCGGGCTGGCGACCGGCCAGCTTCAGCGGTAGCGTCACGTTCTGCCACACCGTCAGCGCGGGCAGCAGGTTGAACTGCTGGAAGATGAAGCCGATCCGGTCCCGGCGCAACGTGGTCAGCCTGGTCTCGCTCATGCCGCTGAGCTCCTGGCCGTCGAGCACCACCGAGCCCGAGGTCGGCACGTCCAGGCCGGCGGCGCAGTGCAGGAAGGTGCTCTTGCCGGAGCCCGACGGGCCCATCACGGCCGTGAAGGTGCCTTGCTGGAAGGCGACCGTGACGCCCGCGAGCGCGACGACGGCGTTGCCGCCCTTGCCGTAGACCTTGCGCACCGAGTCCAACGCGACGGCACAGCCGCGACTGTCAGGATTGCTCACTTCGTCCCCCAGATGGGCCGCCGCTCAGCCCGCCTGGCGCGAACCTCGGTATGAGGCTATGAAGCCGACCTGGTCGGCCCAATGGTGTTGAACAGTGCCTTCGGAGTGGGTTTAGCCCTACCCGTGACCTGCCCACGGGGATCTTCGACGGAAGTGCCGGTGGAAATACCGTTGTCCGGTATCCGTAGAGTGGGCGGTCGATACGGTTTTGACTGGTTCAGGGGGGAAGACCTGATGCGTTCGGTGGTGCTCGCGGTCGTGCTCGGTGGAGTGCTGGCGACGGCGGCGTGTGGGGGGTCGCCGGAGGCGAAGTCGTGCACGCCCGAGCAGGGGGCGGTGACGGCGGCGGAGGCGGCGAAGACGACGGCGGACGCCGATCTCAAGGCGGCGGACGACAAGGTGGCCAAGGCGCAGGCCGACCAGGCGACGGCGGACGCGGCGATGACCAAGGCCAACGCGGACGCGGATGCGGCGCAGGCGGCGGCCGGGGGTGACGCGGCGTCGGCGGCGAAGGCTGCGCAGGCGATGGCCGACGCGGCGCAGGCGATCGCCAAGTCGGCGGACGCGATCTCGGTGGTGAAGGCGGCCCAGGAGGACCAGGCCAAGGTCAAGGCCAAGGCGGACGACGCGGCCAAGGCGGTGGCCGACGCCAAGCAGAAGGTGGACGCCTGCAAGGGCTAACTGGCGTGAAGCACCGTGACATCGTCGTTCTGTAGCCGGCGCACCACGGGGTGATCGGCGGGGACGTCGGTGATGATGCCGGCGACCTCCCGCGCGGCGAGCACGCGATAGCGGGAGGCGGTGCCGATCTTCTCGGCGCTGGCCAGCACGTAGGTGTCGGCGGCGCGGGCGGCGAGGGCCCGTTTCATGGCGGCCTCCTCGGCGTCGCCGGTGGTGAGCCCCTCGTCGGGGTGCACGCCGGTGACGCCGAGCAGGAAGAGGTCGGCGGACACGGACTGGGCGGCCTCGACGGTGGCGGCGCCGCAGGTGACAGCGGAGTGCCGGAACAGGCGGCCGCCGAGCAGGAAGACGTCGACGGCGGGGCGGTCGAGCAGGGCGCAGGCGATGGTGGGGCTGTGGGTGATGACCATGCACTCCTGGTCCAGGGCCTGCACTACCGCCAGCGCGGTGGTGCCGCCGTCGATCAGCACGGTCATGCCGGGTTCGATCAACGATCGTGCACGTTTCGCCACGAGCTGCTTGCTGTCCAGGGCCACGGTCTGTCGGGTGGCGTAGTCGGCGACGGCCGGCGAGACGGGCAGGGCGCCGCCGTACACCCGTTGGCACAGGCCAACTGATGCGAGTTCGCGCAGGTCACGGCGGATGGTGTCCTCGGATATGGCGAGTTCGGCGGCGATGTCCTTGGCGACCACCTTGCCCTGGGCGGCGAGCTGCGCCAGCAGAAGCTCATGACGTTCCGCAACCAGCATCTGCACACTCCTTCCTGTTCTTCCGTGATTATGCACGGTACGCTCCCGGTATGGCGAGACCGATGATGATCCTGATCGCCGGCCCCTACCGTTCGGGCACCGGCGACGACCCCGAGTTGATGGCCCGCAACCTGGCCCGGCTGGAGGAAGCCGCGTGGCCGGTCTTCCGCGCCGGCCACGTGCCGATGATCGGGGAGTGGGTGGCGCTGCCGGTGCTGCGCGGCTCCGAGGCCGAGGGCGTGCACGCCGACCAGGTGCTGTACCCGACCGCGGAACGGCTGCTCCAACACTGCGACGCGGTGTTGCGGCTGCCGGGCGACTCCAACGGCGCGGACCAGGACGTGAGGATCGCGCGGGAACGGGGCATCCCGGTGTACCACGACGTCGCGGAGCTTCCTGCCGTGAGCTGATCTGCTGACAGCAGCGTGGCGGCCGGAAACCGCCCCGGAGGCGGCATCGTCGACCGCATGGCGAACGACGAGAAGCAGCCGATGTTCGATCACCGGCTCCGAGAACGGTTCTACAGCCAACGGGTGCTGGTGCTGGACGGCGTCCTCGACGACGACAACGGCACGGTGCTGGCCACCCAGCTGCTCGCGCTGGCGAGCGAGGATCCGCGCAAGGACATCGCGTTGTGGATCCACTCCCCGGGCGGGTCGGTGCCGTCGATGCTGGCGATCCGGGACGTGATGCGGCTGGTGCCGTGCGACGTGGCGACGCTGGCGTTGGGGCTGGCGTGCAGCGCGGGCCAGTTCCTGCTGTCGGCGGGCACGCGGGGCAAGCGGTTCGCGCTGCCGCACGCCAGGATCCTGATGCACCAGGGTTCGGCGGGCATCGGGGGCTCGGCGGTGGAGGTGGAGGTGCAGGCCGACGACCTGCGCTACACCCGGGACACGGTGCTGGGCATCGTCGCCGAGGACACGGGTCAGCCGATGGACCGGATCTTCGAGGACTCCCGCCACGACCACTGGTTCACCGCCGACGAGGCCCGCGAGTACGGCTTCATCGACCACATCGTCGACGACCTGGGACAGATCGTGCCGGTGCGCTCGCACGCGCTGGGACTGGGGGCGAGCGCATGAGCACCTACACCATTCCCAACGTGATCACGCGGGTCGCCGGCGGCGAGCGGATCATGGACGTCTACTCGCACCTGCTCTCCGAGCGCATCGTCTACCTGGGCACGGGCATCGACGCCGGGGTGGCCAACGCGCTGATCGCCCAGCTGCTGTTCCTGGACGCGGAGAACCCGGAGCAGGAGATCAGCCTCTACATCAACTCCGAGGGCGGCGACCCGTCGGCGATGCTCGCGGTCTACGACACGATGTGCTTCGTGCAGGCCCCGGTGTCGACGCTGTGCGTGGGCCAGGCGGTGGCGACCGGCGCGGTGCTGCTGGCCGCCGGCGCCCCCGGCCGTCGCTACGTGCTGCCGCACACCCGGGTGGTGCTGCACCAGCCGGCGGCGCAGGGCCGCGGCACGATCCCGGACCTGATCCTCCAGGCGGACGAGGTGATCCGGGTGCGCACGCAGCTGGAGCGCATCCTGTCCAAGCACACCGGCCACGAGATCGAGCAGCTGCGCCACGACACGGACCGGGACCGCGTGTTCGACGCGGCCGGGGCGGTGGCCTACGGCCTGGCCGACCGCGTGATCGAGAAGCGGTGACCTCAGGCGGCCAGCAGCACCGGGCCGGTGGGACGGCGACGGACGGCGGGACCCCGGCCCAGGCCGCGTAGCCGCCGGACGTCGCCGGCGATCTCGACCAGCAGGTGGGCCAGGTCGACGCCGAGCGCGCCGGTGACGGCGGCGATCATCTCGCTGGACGGCTCCTTGCGGCCGCGCTCGATCTCCGACAGGTACTGCGGCGAGATGCCGGCCCGCTCGGCGATGTCGACGAGCCGTTCCCCCTGTTCCTCACGGGCGGTGCGCAGGCTGCGGCCCAGCAGCTCGCGCCACAGCGGCTCCGGCTCGGGGCCGTGAGTCCGGTGGAACTGAAGGATGTCCGCCATGCGGCCATGGTCGCACCGGTCCCGGCGACGCCGGCAGCGGTTCAGCTGATGGCGGACATAGGCAAGAACTACCGACGCGGGCCGGGGCTCCCAACCGTGACGCTGGGGCCATGGCAGAACCGCCCTACCTCACCGGCCACTTCGCGCCGACCCCCGAGGAACACACCGCGTTCGAGTTGACCGTGCACGGCACGCTGCCGTCCGACCTGAACGGCCGCTACTTCCGCAACGGCCACAACCCCAAGCCCGGCGTGACGCCCACACACTGGTTCCGGGGCGCGGGCATGCTGCACGGCATCCGCCTGGCCAACGGGAAAGCCGAGTGGTACCGCAACCGGTGGGTGAAAACGCCGTTCCTGGACGGGGTTCCGTTCACCGGCACCGAACTCGAGGTCAGCGCGGCCGCCACCAGCATCATCTTCCACGGCGGCCGCTACCTGGCGCTGCAGGAGGCCAACCTGCCGTGGGAGGTGACGGGGGAGCTCGACACCGTCGGGCCGTTCGACTTCGGCGGCAAACTGACCAGCGCGATGACCGCCCACCCGAAGGTCGATCCGCACACCGGCGAGCTGCACTTCTTCTCGTACGGCCTGATCGCGCCCTACCTCGTCTACCACGTGGCCGACGCCTCGGGTGAGCTCACCCGCAGCACGGTGATCGACGGCGCGGGCCCTTCTTTGATGCACGACTTCGCGATCACCCGCGAGCACGCCGTGTTCATCTGCCCGCCGGTCGTCTTCGACGAGGCCGAGCGGTCCGGCATCCCGTACCGCTGGCACGACGACGCCCCGTTCCGCATCGGCGTGCTGCCCCGGCACCGGCCGGACGCGACCGTCACCTGGTTCGACATCGACGACCCGGCGACCATCCTGCACGTCGCCAACTCCTACCTGGACTCGCTGGGCCGCGTCGTGCTGGAGAGCCCGCGCTTCGACCGGGCCGCCTGGGAGACGTCGTGGAAGTGGTGGGTCGGCGCGCCCGGCTACGGCGACACCCCCGGCGTGGGCAGCACCTTCCACCGCTGGATCCTCGATCCGTTGAGCGGCAAGGTCGTCGAGGAGCCGCTGGACGACCTGGTCACCGAATTCCCGGCGATCAACGACGACCACACCGGCTCGCCCAACCGCTACAGCTACGCCGTCGGCTTCCCCGGCTCCGGGCTGAGCGGCTATCACACCGTCAAGTTCGACAGCACCACCGGCGAGCGCCGGCTGCACGCCCACGGCCCCGGGCGCATGCCCGGCGAGGCCGTGTTCGCCTCAGCCACCGGCGCGACCCGCGAGGACGACGGCTACCTGCTGACCATCGTCAGCGACGTCCTGACCGACACGTCCCAGCTGCTCGTGCTGGACGCCGCCGACCTCACCACCGTGGCCGCCGTCGACCTGCCCCAGCGGGTCCCGGCCGGCATTCACGGGCACTGGATTCCCGACCACGACTAGGAGATTGCCATGCTGCTCGACGACTGGATCGCCATCTGGAACGGCGACTACACCTCGGTTTCCCGGGCCATCGCCCCCGACTTCACCGTGCACGCCGCCCTGATGGACGGCGGCTCCGTGGACGGACCGGACGGCCTCGTCGAATGGATCAAGCAGACCCGCGCGCCGTTCAGCGAACTGGAGTTCGCCGTCGAGGTCGGGCCGATCGAGGACGGCCAGTACATAGTGGTCCGCTGGCTGGCCACCGGCGTCTACGGCGGCGGCTTCCCCGGCGCGACCGCCCCCGCCGGCGCCCCGATCAGCTTCACCGGCACCGACATCCTGCGCGTGCACGACGGCCTGATCGCCGAGTACTGGATCAACTCCGACGTCCACGTGCTGCTGGGCCAGCTCGGCGTCGTGGTTGACTCAGTCCCGACGGCACAGTCGTGACTTGGTGAGGAGCAGTCAGTCGTGGGGTGGAGCACCAGCCAGCTCGCCGAACTCGCCGGCACCACCGTGCGGGCGGTTCGGCACTACCACGACGTCGGCCTGCTGGCCGAGCCCGAGCGCCGCGCCAACGGCTACAAGAGCTACGGCGTCGCGCACCTGGTGCGGGTGCTGCGGATCAAGCGGCTGATCGGGCTCGGGCTCTCGCTCGCGCAGATCGCCGACCTCGGGGACGCCGACGAGCACCCCAAGGAGGCGCTGCGGGTGCTCGACGGCGAGCTGGCCGCCACCATCGAGCGGCTGCGGCGCATCCGAGCCGAACTCGCCGTCATCCTGAGCCAGGCCGTCCCCACCGACCTGCCGCCCCGGCTGGCCGACCTGATCGGCGGCACCGACCTGACCGCCGCCGACCGCTCCATGGTCGTCGTGATGGCCCAGGTCTTCCCGCCCAAGGTGGCCGAGGCCATCGCCGAGCGGATGCGCGCCGGCGCCGGCGATCCGGTGACCGCCGACTTCGACAACCTGCCCCCCGACGCCGACGAGCAGACCCGGATCGACGTGGCCGAGCGGATGAAGGCCTTTGTCGCCAAGCTCTTCGCCGACATGCCGATGGACGCCGAGACCTGGGCCGATGCCCCGCACGGGCCCCGCTTCATGCAGCGGGCCGTGGACCACGCCACCCTCGATCTCTACAACCCGGCCCAGATCGACGTGATCCGCCGCTGCGGCAACTAGCGACCGGGCACGCGGTTCGAGCTGGTCGTGATCACGTCGCGCGGACCAGGGGGACCACGACCTCGTCGACGATCTCGATGATGGTCTTGTCGATGGCGGCCTCGTCTTCGAGGTGCGGGAGCTGGCCGAGGAAGTGGTCGCGCATGAGAGCGGGGCCGACCGAGGCGACGCGGGGGGTGAGGGCGCCGGGGCGGACTTCGCCGCGGGCGGCGGCGCGGCGGAGCAGGTCGAGCATCAGCTTGTTGCGGCGCTCGATGAAGCGCTCATGGTGGCGCCGCACGGCTTCGCCGTCGGCGTTGATCTCGGCGATGACCGAACGCAGGGCGACGCCGAGCGGGCTGCGCAGGGCGGCGGCCATGGCCCGCAGGGCGGCGAGCAGGTCGTCGCGCAGGACGCCGGTGTCGGGCAGGTCGTCGACGGTGGGGAAGGCGTGCAGCACGGCGTCCATCATCAGCTCGGCCCGGCCGGGCCAGCGCCGGTACAGCGACGCCTTGCTGGTGCGGGCCCGCTCGGCGATGCGCTCCATGGTCAGCCGCTGGTAGCCGACCTCGGTCATCTCCGCCAGCGCCGCCGTGAAGATCGCCTGGTTGAGCTCGTCGCCGCGCCGTCGCGGCCCCTTGCGGTGATCCACGCCACCAATCCGTTCGCTTAGAGTCCGTTGCGTTCTCTAACGTACGTGCCTACCCTGTGGATAGAAAACGATTCGTTCTCTATGGGGGAGTCATCGTGCGTGTTCTCGTAGTTTCGGCCCCCGGTGTGGGGCATGTCTTCCCGATGGTGCCGTTGACCTGGGCGTTGCGCGCGGCCGGACACGAGGTCCTGGTCGCCACGTCGAGTGACGCGCTGGCGGTGGCCGACGCCGGCCTGCCGGTGGTCGACGTGCTGCCCGGCGTGGACATCCGGGAGCAGTTCGCCAAGATCCGGGAGGAGCACCCGGAGCGGTTCGCGGCGATGGCCAACCGCCGCCTGACCGACATCCGTGAGATGGGCGAGTTCCTGCCGGTGCTGAGCCGGCCGCTGCTGCCCGGTGTGCTGGCGGCGGCCGAGCGGTTCCGGCCGGACGTGATCCTCCAGGGCGCGCTGGGCGGCGTCGGCCTGATCGCCGCGGCCAAGCTGGGCGTGCCGTGGGTGGGCCACGGCTTCGGCTTCGTGCGCGCCGACGGCGTGCCGGAGCTGTTCCGTGAGCACATGGCCGCCGAGTTCGAGCAGCACGGCGTCGAGCTGCCGGAACGCCGTGCGTACGTCGATGTGGCGCCGCCGAGCATGCTCGCGGGCCAGCCGGAGGGCTGGTCGATGCGGTACGTGCCGTACAACGGCGGTGGGGTCGAGCCGTCGTGGCTGGGCCAGGTCGGCGACCGGCCGCGGGTCGCGGTCACGCTGGGCACGGTCGCGCCGCAGATGAACGGACTCGGTCCGGTCGAGCGGGTCATCGCGGCCGCGCCGGAGGTGGACGCGGACTTCGTGCTGGCCCTGGGCGACAAGGTGGACCTGGATGGCCTCGGCACCCTGCCGCCGAACGTCCGCGCGGCCGGCTGGGTGCCGCTGAACTCCTTGCTGGCCACCAGTTCCCTGCTCATCCACCACGGCGGCGCCGGCACCGCGATGACGCCGCTGGCGATGGGCGTGCCGCAGCTGGTCGCGCCCAGCGGCGCGGACCGCTACATCAACGCGACCGCGGTGCACGACCACGGTGTCGGGCTCCAGGTCGAGGAGTCGGAGCTGGACGCGCGGGTGATCGGCCAGCTGCTCGACGAGGAGAAGTTCCGCGTCAACGCGGCCGAGGTCGCCGCCGAGATCGCGACCATGCCGTCGCCGGCCGACATCGCCACCCGGATGGCCGAGTTCGTTCGGGAGTGAACCGATCGGCCGTGGTGTTCGTGTCATCGACACTTGACGCGAACGGCACGGGGGTGCGCGGGGAATGTGTGAGCGGCCGACAGTCGGGGGACCACGGGTCGTGCCGACGATGACGCACAGCGGCGCGAAAGTGTGGCTGGTGACCGGATATCGGGACGTGCGGGCCGGACTGTCCGACCCGCGGCTGAGTCGGGACACCCGGGCCGCCGCGTACGTGATCGACGGCGGCGGCATCGACGGCCAGGCGCTGCGGGCGCTGCCCCTGGAGTTGGCGGATCCGTTGCTGCGCACCGAATCCGCCAACCGACTGCGCCGCCTCGCGGCCGCGGTGTTCACCCCGGAACGGGTCGAGCGCCTGCGGCCGCGGATCACCGAACTGGCCGGGCGACTGCTCGCGCCGCTGCGTCACCAGCGGTCGGTGGACCTCGTCGCCGAGGTCGCCCGGCCGCTGCCGACCCTGCTCACGTGCGGCCTGCTCGGACTGCCGGTGGAGGACAAGGTCTGTTCGTGGACGGAGATTCTGCTCGCCGTCCACGAACAGGCCGGCTCGTCGCTGTCGCGCCACCTCAGGGCCGTCGCCGACAGCGATCTCGTGGCGGCGCTGGCCGCCGCCGAGACCACCGCCGACGAGTTGCTGAACCTGGTGGCGATGTTGGTGGTCGGCGGCGCGGAGGTCGCCGGCGGATTCGTCGCCAACGCCATGTCGGCGCTGCTGGACAGCCCGCACCGGGTGGCGCTGGCCCGCAACGCGCCGACCATGCTGCCGGATCTGGTCGCGGATCTGGTCGGGAGCAGCGATCCCTTGCACGTCGGCGCTTTCCGCTGCACCACCGCGCCGATTCGGTTGGGCGACACGGTGATTCCGGCCGGCGAGGTCGTGATGCTCGCCGGCGCCGAGTGCCCGTCGGATCGACGTGACATCGGCACCGTCGGGCACGGCATGCAGTACCGGATCGGCGCGCTGCTCGGCCGGGTGTTGGCCGAAACCGTGCTGGAGCGACTGATCGGGGAGTTCCCGCGGCTGCGGCTGGCGGTGCCGGCGGGGCAGATTCCCTGGCAGTTCACCCGGCTCAGCCGGGCAGTGGAGAGCCTGCCAGTCGAGGTGCGTTGAGCCGGGCCCAGTCGGCGAAGCTGTGCCACCCGATCTCGGGGTGGTCGGCGCGCAACCGGGTGATGTCGACGTCCATGCCGACCCGGTCGAAATAGTCGAACATGGCGGCCAGATCGGTGGAGTAGCGGGCGACGTCCTCGACGTTCGCGGCGTCGTACTGGATGTCGCGCCCGACGACCGCGCCGAGGGCTCGGGCCATCTCCCGGCCCGTGCGCTCGTCGGACGCGATGTCGACCCGGCGGCCGCGGAACTCGTCCCGGCGGCCGATCACCAGCGCCGCGAACGCGCCGATGTCCGCCGCCGCGATCAGCTTGAGCGGCGTGCCCGGCGACAGCGGCAGCGAGAACCGGCCCTGCTTGAGCGACCGGATCGCCCAGCCGCCGGCGATGTTGTCCATGAACGCCGCCGGGGCGATGACCGTCCAGTCCTCGGACACGTCGGCCAGATGCCGCTCCACCACCCATTTGCTGTCGAAGTGCGGGATTCCCGTGCCGCGGTCGGCGTTCGTCGCCGAGGTGTACACGATGTGCCCCACGCCGGCGCGCACCGCCGCGTCGACCGCGTCCACGCCGTGCCGGATCTCGGTGTCCAGATCCGTGCCGAACGGCGTCGTGACCAGGAAGACCGCGTCCGCGCCGTCGAACGCCCGGTCCAGCGACTCCGGCTGGTCGAAGTCGGCGGCGACCACCTCCGCCCCCGGCAGGTCGACCGCCTCGGGTCGTCTGGTCAGGGCCCGCACTCGATGCCCGGCTTCGAGCAGCGCGCGGGCCGTCGCCCCGCCCTGCGTGCCCGACGCTCCGGTGACGGCGACTGTCAGTCGGTAAGGTTCCATGCGCAAAGCTTGACCGTGAAAAGATTCTTCGGTCAAGTCTTTATTTGACAGCGGAAGTGTTCTCCCCTCAACTGTTGTCATGGCCGATCCCGACCCGCTGCTGGCGTGGCTGTACCTGCAACAGGGCGTGCAGGCCGTGGAGGAGGCGCTGAGCGCCACCATGGAGGAGCACTGCGGGTGCACGCTCAGCGAGCACGCGGCGCTGTACCGGCTGAAGACGGCCGAGGAGCAGCGGCTGAGCATGGCGGAGCTGGCGGAGTTGCTGGGGATCAGCCCGAGCGGGGTGACCCGGCTGGTGGACCGGCTGGTCCGGCGGGGCTGGGTGGCTAGGGTGCAGCTGCCGGGGAATCGGCGGACGGTGTGCGCGACGCTCACCGAGGAGGGCCTGCGGGTGCTCCAGGGCACGACCATGGTGGTCTACTGGCAGGCGGTGCACTCCCACTTTGAGTCCACATTGGACGCCGAGGACATCGCGGCGGTGGCCCGCATCGGCCGCAAGATGCTGGAGGCGCACGGCCGCTGGGACGCCAAAAGGTTTGCTCCTGGCTCACCCTGAGCCGGGTACCGTCGCCGCATGAGACGTTATGTCGCGCTGGGCGACAGCCTGACCGAGGGCATCGGCGACTTCGCCGACGACGGTCGCCCGCGTGGCTGGGCCGACCGGTTCGCGCAGGGCCTGGCCAGCCGGCGCGGCGAGCTGGAGTACGCCAACCTCGCCATCCGCGGGCTGACCACCGCGCAGGTGCTCGCCACCCAGCTGCAGCCGGCCGTGGCGCTCGCGCCCGACCTGGCCAGCGTCATCGTCGGCATGAACGACCTGCTGCGGCCCCGGTTCGACGCCGGCCGCCTCCGCCGCGACCTGAGCACCATCTACGGTGAGCTGGCCGCCACCGGCGCCACCGTGCTGACCGCGACGCTGCCCGAGCCGGGCATCGGCGTGCCGCTGCCGGCCCAGATGCGGGCCAGCTTCGTGCGCCGCGGCCGCCGTCTCAACGACGCCATCCGGCACGCCGCCGCGGAACACCGGGTCCAGTGCCTCGACCTCGCCCGCTCCACGCCGACCGATCCGGCGATCTGGAGCACGGACCGCCTGCACCCCAGCGCCTACGGCCACCAGCTGATCGCCGACGAGTTCCTGGCCTTCCTGCTGACCGGCACGCCCTCGGCGATCCGCATCCCGGCCCATGTGCCGGCGGTGGTCGGCCCGGCCGAGCAGGTCCGCTGGGTCGCCAGCCAGGTCGGCCCGTGGCTGTGGCGGCGGCTGACCTTCCGCACCGCCGGTGACGGCGTCACGGCCAAGCTGCCCGCCTACCAGTTGCTGCGGGCCTGATCCCCAGAGAAGTCTGTGAGTTTCTGTCCGGGTTGACGCATGCCCGCTAGTCTGTTCGCAAAACGCATGGGTGTGCGCTATGCGAACAGAGTCAACGGCGACTACCGGGAGGACACTGTGACTTCCACCGAGGCACCCAGTCGCGGCTGGGTGCTGCCGCTGTGCTGGTCGGCCGTCCTGCTGGACGGCTTCGACCTGGTCGTGCTGGGCACCGTGCTGCCGGTGCTGCTGGCCGGCCACGTGTGGAACCTGTCGGCGGCGGACGCGACGTTCGCCTCGACGATCGGGCTGGTCGGCATGACGATCGGGGCGCTGGCGCTGGGCACGGTGACCGAGGTGCTGGGCCGACGGCGGGCGATGATCGTGTCGGTGACGGTGTTCTCGGTCTGCACCCTGCTGTGCGCGGTGGCCCCGTCGGTGTGGGTGTTCGGCCTGCTGCGCTTCGTCGCCGGACTCGGCCTCGGCGGCTGCCTGCCGACGGCGATCACCCTGGTCAGCGAGCACTACGAGCGCACCGGCCGGCCGAGCACGGCGACGACCACCGTGATGACCGGCTACCACGTGGGCGCGATGGCCACCGCCCTGCTGGGCATCGCGCTGATCGGCCCGCTGGGCTGGCAGGCCATGTTCGTGGTGGGCGCGCTGCCGGCGTTGGTGCTGGTGCCGCTGATGATCCGCCACCTGCCGGACTCGGTCGCGCCGACGCGGCGGCGCCAGTCGTCGGTCAAGGCGGCGCTGGCGGTGCTGTTCCGGGGCCGCATGATCGGCGTGACGATCGCGTTCTGGGTGACCTCCTTCATGGGGCTGATCCTGGTCTACGGCCTCAACACCTGGCTGCCGGAGATCATGCGGCAGGCGGGCTACCCGCTCGGCGCGTCACTGGGCCTGTTGCTGACGCTGAACTTCGGCGGCGTCGCGGGCCTGCTGGTGGCCGGCGTGGTCGCGGACCGGATCGGCATCAAGCCGGCCACACTGGGCTGGTTCGCGGTGGCCACGGTGATGCTGGCGCTGCTGAGCATCAAGCTGCCCAGCGTCGCGCTCTACGTGGCGGTGTTCCTGTCCGGCGCGTTCGTGTTCAGCGCCCAGGTGCTGGTGTACGCCTACACCACTCGCGCCTATCCGGCCGACGCCCGGGCTACTGGACTGGGCTGGACGGCAGGCATCGGACGTATCGGGGCCATTTGCGGACCGCTGCTGGGCGGTCTGCTGCTCACCGCCGGAATCGTGTACCCGTGGGGCTTTTACGCGTTCGCAGTGGTCGCGGCCCTGGCGGCGGCTGGTGTCGCGGCGTTGAACGCGGCCAGCCGGTTACCCGCGCCGGCCGTGAGTCAGCCCGGCACAAATGGGGAGACCTCCAACCAATCGTGAGTGCACTCACGTTGCTTCCTCACGGATGAGCCTGCGATGTTGCCCGTGACCGCCGCCACGGTCATCGGGCACTCAGGCTCACCCCCGCGAAGGGAGCACCATGCTGCGCGGTCTGGTCCTGGTCACGGCGGCGGCTTCGGCCCTCGCCCTGACCGCAGCCGGTCCATCTGCCGCCGCGACCGCGGCGCCACCAACCCAATCCGGAACATCGCCCCTGGGCGACCTCGTCGGCAGACCGGCGGCACCGCCGGAACCGAAGGCTGACTCGGTCCTCGTGGTCACCGACGGTGCCGCCGCGCCGAAGTTCGGCGCGCAGGTGACGCGGACGACCGGCCAGGACACGTATCTGGTCCACGTCGACGGCGACGCCGAGCAGGCGGCCCAGCAGTTGCGCAAGCAGCCGGGCGTGCGGTTCGCCGAGCCGAACCGGGCTGTGAGCGGCATGACGGCCGGCTCGGCCCCGCTGCCGAACTGGGCCGGCCACCTGCCGGTCAAGGGCCCCGACAACTACGGCGTCACGTCCTCGCTGCAGAGTTTCCTGAACGCCAACGGGGTTGACGCCCTCGGCGCGTACGACACGATCGGCGCCCGGTCCGGCCAGTTACCCGGGGCCGGGCAGATCATCACCAACGTCAGCGTGGGCGACCTGACCGACAAGACCACCGTGGTCAAGGACGGCCAGCGCTACCTGGACATCCCGTCCATGCCGCTGATCCCGACCTACGTGTCGACCGGCAGCAGCGTCGACCCGCTGGGCACCACCACCGGCGAGGACCCGAGCCTGGGCGAGGTGCTGCTGGACTTCGCCGTGATGGCCCCGCTGCCGCACGACAAGCAGCGCCCGGAGGCGACCGGCAGCGGCGCGACCGACCTGCTCGGCATCGCGCCCGGCGCGCAGTACCGGCTGGTGGTGCCGCAGCAGGCCAGCTCCGACGGCATCGCCGAGGCGCTGCTGGCCGCGGCCCGGCAGAACCCGCGCCCCAACGTGATCACCGCCAGCCTCGGCTTCGGCGTGGACACGGTCGGCTTCGCCGGGCGGTACCTGGAGGACAACCCGATCCTCCAGTCGGTGGTGTCGACCATCGTGCGCGACTACCACATCGTCGTCACGATCTCGTCCAACGACGGCACGCGGCTCTACACCCCGGCGGCGGTCGGCCCGGACGGCGGCAGCGTGCCGACCGACTTGGCGCGCAAGGCATCCGAGTCCACTGACCTCGACGACGACGCCTACTCCACGACCCCGTCCAAGGTGCTGGACAGCGGCGCGATCGCGGTCGGGTCCACCACGCTGGACGACACGCTGGCGCAGCCGGGGTCGGCCAACGGCACCTTCGCCACCACCCGCTTCAACGGCGGCACACTGTACTCCTCCGGCTTCGGCGAGCGCGTCGACGTTTCCGCGCCCGGGGACGGGATTCCGGCGTTCGAGCACCCGAACAACGGCGGCCCGCAGTCGGTGACGACGGTCCTCAACGGCGGCACCTCGGCCTCCGCGCCGATGGTGGCGGCGGCCTCGGCCGTGGTGTTGCAGGCGGCCAAGCTCGCCGGCAAGCACCTCGACCCGGCCGACGTGCGGCGGCTGCTGCAGAAGACCGGCCGCCCGGTGGCTACGCCGCCGCAGGCCGACCGGCCGATCGACGTAGGAAACCAGATCGACATCACGGCAGCGGTGAACTCCCTGCTGCCGCAAGGGAAGACCACGATCCAGCGGATCTCGGTGGCGCACCGGGTGACCACCGGCAACCTCGGTGGCGACTTCACCGAGGCGACCGACCCGGACCGGATCGACCTCCAGACCGACGGCACCGGCGAGGGCCTGGTCGGGCCGATCACCATCGGCGCGGACGTCACCGGCGCGCCGAACCGCAAGCTGGACTACGTGCTTTCGGTCAACGGCAAGCAGTTCCACGCCGACCGGCCGGCCGTCCGGATCACGCCGACCCAGTTGCTCCAGGCCGCCGGTCTGCCGGTGGTGGCGACGGCCGACCGGACCGTGGACCTGACCTTCGAGGTCCGCGACGGCCACAAGGTGTTGGCGTCGGCCAAGAAGACGCTGACCGTCGGCCCGACCGACGGCACCTTCGCCGAGGCGACTGCGCCGATCGTCCCGGCCACGGTCAAGCTGGGCGCGCCGGTCACCGTGCACTACGACCTGACCGGCGTCCGCACGGTGAAGTCGCCGCAGCTGGTGGTGTCCACGGTCGGCCACTGGAACCCGTTGAGCGCTCCCATCTTCTCGGCGGCGTACACGGTCGCGCTGACCGGAACCTCCGGCGACGTCACGATTCCGGCCAGCGCCTTCGACGACGGCGGCGGCCTCTACGGCATTGGCTTCGTGCAGGATTCCACCGCGTTCAAGCCGGTGTACGGCGAGTTCGCCCCGATCCGGGTCGACGGCGGGACCGCTGACCACCGGGCCAGCACGCCCACCTTCAACACCGGCTTGCACCAGCTGGCCGTGAACCGGGCCGCGCCGACGTTCACGCTGAACTACGACGTGCGCAACATCCCTGGCGCCACCGGGGCGGAGCTGGAGTTCTCCTCGCCGGCCCCGACGTTGTTCAACGCCCTCAACACCGTCACCAACGCCAACGGCACCCAGCCGGACAACGACGGCGTCGACGGGTCGTCGGCCGGCACCAGGAAACTCCCGGGCCGCAACGGATCCGTGCAGCTCGACGCGACCAAGCTCGGCCTGGGCTTCTCGGACTCGTACGACGTGCGGGTCATCGCGCTCAACCGGGACGGCCGGCCGGTGGGGCAGGCCAGCCCGACCTCGTTCCTGGAACTGGACGACGGCCTCACTCCGGACAACACCGCGGTGGTGGACTTCGCGGCCAACGGCCCTGACTCGGTGGTCGTCACCGATGACGGCAAGGGCCACCAGGCGGTCCGCCGGTACGACCCGAGCACCGGCAAATACGGCG
The DNA here is from genome assembly GCF_018263855.1 of Kutzneria sp. CA-103260. Lineage (GTDB taxonomy): Bacteria > Actinomycetota > Actinomycetes > Mycobacteriales > Pseudonocardiaceae > Kutzneria. Next base: position 10,810,424 of record NZ_CP073318.1, read on the forward strand.
TGAACTTGGCCACTGGCAACGGTTTCCGGATTGTCGGCGTCGACCCGTCCACGCACCGGGTGGCCGTCCTGCACGGCGCGGCTGTGGAGGTCTACGACGTGCCGGCGGGCAAACTCGCCGCCACGGCCCCGCTCACCGGCTACACGCCGATCGGCGGCCGGGTCGACACCACGCGGCACCGGGCGGCGATCCTGTTGCACCACAACGGGGACAACGCCGACGCCGTGGTGGCGGTTGACCTCGGCACCGGCACCGCCGGACAGCCCATCGCCGCGGACAAGAACGTGGCCGCCGGCACGTACTTCCTGATCGACCTGAACCAGCGGACGGGCCAGGTGTTCGTGGCCAAGGCCGGCGGCGGCCTGATCTGCTTCGCCGGCGGCGCGGGCCTGGTCGCCCGGGTCGACCTGGACACGGCCGCCGTCACCGCGGCCGACCGGGCCGACGGCTGCGCCGGGGCGATGGCCGTCGACGAGGGCACGAACACCGTGTATCAGCTGTCCTACCGGTCGTTCAGCGTCAACATCAACGGCACCACCAACCTGATCCCGGTCGCCGGTGACACTCTCCAGCCCGGCGCCGGCGTCGCGGTTCGCCAGCAGCCGTCGCTGACCGTGGCCGTGGACGGCGCGCACCACCTGGCTCTGGTGGCGTTCGAGACGCCGCCCGCGGTGCCGCAGTTCGGCGCGGTCGGCGGTCTGATCTTCGACAACAACGCGACCAGCCAGGTCGTGGTGGTCGACCTGGCCACCGGCAAGGCGGTCGGCACGGTGCGGGGCATGGACTTCTCCACCGGGCTGGTCGGGGCGGGCCCCGGCCGCGGCGTGCAGATCGATCCGGCCACCCGGACCGGCTGGACGTTCGCCGGCGACGCCCACCAGGTGCAGCAGTTCTCGTACTGAGCAAAAAACAGGGCTGAGCAAGCAGAAAGGGCCGGGGCAGCCGCCCCGGCCCTTTCCCTTACCCCATTACCTCAGCAGGCTCCGTTGTCGGTCCACACGTTCTGGCTGTTGGCCCCGGGCACGTCGCCCTGGGTCCACCACTTGGCGGTCCAGCTGTGGCCGTTGTACGAGACCACCGCGCCGCCGTTGTAGGCCGTGGCGGAGTTCCAGGCCGCGGCCGTGCAGTTGCCGCCGCCTGGCGGGTTGGTGGTCGTCGTGCCGCCACCGCCGCAGGGGCCGTTGTCGGTCCACACGCCGGAGCCGCCGGTGCTCGGCGCCTCGCCCTGGGTCCACCACTTCGCGGTCCACTGGTGACCGTTGTACGACACGACAGCGCCGCCGCTGTACGCGGTGGCCGCGTTCCACGCCGCCGCCGTGCAGCTACCGGGCGGGGTGGTCGTGGTGGTGGTCGTGGTCGTCGTCGTGGTGGTGGTCGTCGTGGTCGACGTCGGCGGGGTCGAGCAGCCCGGCGTGCTGGCGCCGAGGCCGTTGACCACCGCGTTGAACAGCGTCGAGGCCGGGTCGAGGTCGTAGAGCGAGAACATCATCGCGCCGGCCAGGCCGTTGCAGTGGATGTAGTCGGTCCGCGCCTTGATCGACTGCGCCGAGGAGCCGCCGTAGAAGTTGGTGCCGTCGTAGAACCAGGCCGACTGCGTGGTCGGGTCGTAGAAGGTGTCCGACGGGTTGTCCACGACGCCGGACAGTTCCTTGTACATCGCCACGCCGGGCACGTTGCCGGACAACGTCTTGCCGGCCGACGGGCCGGTCGCCGTCTGGTACAGGCCGTGGTTCGAGCCGGCCGGCACGCCCGTCCATCCCCGGTAGTAGAACGGAATGCCCAGGGTCAGCTTGTTGGCCGGGAAGCCGCCGGGGATGCCGTAGGCGCTGTCGCCCTTGGTGTACGCCTTGATCACGTTGTCGATCGTGTACTTCTCGGTGCCCGGCGGGATCGTGCCGGACGGGTCGCTCGGCGAGGAGTACAGCGGGTCCTGGAAGTTCGTCGGACCGGTGGCGTCCCACGCGCCGTGCATGTCGTAGGTCATCGCGTCGGCGAAGTCCATGTACTGACCGATCTTGTCGGTCTGGATCTTCGCGATCTTGTCCTGGCCGCCGGGCAGGGCCGCGGACAGCGAGTAGTGCTTGCCGCCCAACGCGTCCAGCTCGGACCGGAACTCGGCCAGCAGCGCGGTGTAGTTGGCGGTGTCGTTCGGGCTGGTGTGGTTGCCCAGGTGGCCGCCGGTCGAGGCCGGGTACTCCCAGTCGATGTCGAAGCCGTCGAAGATGCCGGCCGCGGTGCCGGCGCCGCCGTAGCCGCCCTGCGAGGGCAGGTTGCCCTTGATGAACATGTCGACGCAGGAGCTGACGAACTTCTTGCGGGAGGCGTCGCTGGCCGCCACGTCGGAGAAGTACTTCGAGTACGTCCAGCCGCCCAGCGACAGCACGACCTTCAGGTTCGGGTGCTTCTTCTTCAGCTCCTGGAGCTGGTGGAAGTTGCCCACGATCGGCATGCCGAAGGCGTCCGCGGTGCCGTCCACGCTGATGTCCGAGCCGAACGACTTCTGGTAGTCGGCGAACGAGTCGCCGGCGCCGTCACCGGCGTTCGGGTCGTTCTCGCCGCCCGGGTCCGGGTCGCTGGCCTTGGTCGCCTCGAAACACGTCCCGTTGGTCGGGTCGATGTTCTCGAAGTCGTAGATCAGGTAGTCGAGGTTGTTGGCGATCGCGTCGACGTTCTTCGGGTAGTACGCGTTCTGGTAGATCGACCACTGGTCGTAGTAGGCGATGCGCAGGCCGCCGGTGGACGCCGCGGCGGTCGCCGCCGCAGGGGTGACGGCCACCGACTGGGGCTGCTGCTGGGCCGCGTTCGCGCCGACAGCGGTGATGCTGCCGACCACGACGGTCGCGGCCGCGGCGACGATCAGGGCCGATCTCGCGGATAACTTCATCTGCAGGGCCTTCCTTGCGAAGGGAGGTTGAGACTCGCCGGCGGGCCGGGTTCGGGGTTCACCGACCCGCCGGCGAAAGCCTGGTCAGCAGGAGCCGTTGTCGGTCCACACGTTCTGGCTGTTGGCGCCGGGGGTGTCGCCCTGGGTCCACCACTTGGCGGTCCAGCTGTGGCCGTTGTAGGACACGACCGCGCCGCCGTTGTAGGCCGTGGCGGAGTTCCAGGCCGCGGCTGTGCAGTTGCCGCCACTCGGCGGGTTCGTGGTGGTGGTTCCGCCGCCACCACCCGTGCACGCGCCGTTGTCGGTCCACACGCCGGAGCCGCCGGTGCTCGGCGCCTCGCCCTGGGTCCACCACTTCGCGGTCCACTGGTGACCGTTGTACGACACGACAGCGCCGCCGCTGTAGGCCGTGGCCGCGTTCCACGCCGCCGCCGTGCAGCTACCGCCGCCGCCGGGCGTGGTCGTCGTGGTCGTGGTGGGCGGCGGGGACTGCGGCGGGGTCGCGCCGGCGAACTTCGTGGTGAACTTCGTGAAGTCCCAGTCGTTCTGCGTGACGTTGCTGCAGATCCCGTTGTCGGTGCTGGCGCCGCACTGCCGGTCCCGGTTGACCGACCAGAAGGTGAACCGGCCGAGGCCGTGGCTGGTCGCGTAGTCCAGCACGGTCTGGAAGTCGGCCTGGGTGAAGACCTCGCCGTTGTCGGAGTGGCCGTTCATGCCCGAGAAGCCCTCGTGCGCGTAGGCCGTGGTGCTGTCCCAGCCCATGTGGCTCTCCAGCAGGCCGTGCAGCGCCTCCAGCGCGGAGGTCTGCGCCGAGCCGCCGGCGAAGCCGCCGTCGAACGGCATGATGGAGAAGTTGTTCGGGGTGAAGCCGATGGACTTGGACTTGTCCAGCAGCTGCGTGCCGAACCAGCCGGTGCCGGCCGCGGTGCCGGGCATGGTCACCGAGACGAACAGACCGGGGTTGTTGGACTGCAGGGTCTTGGCCGCGCCCAGCTCGTTGTTCATCGCGGCGTCGTTCTCGTACTCCGGCTCTTCCAGGTCGAAGTCGATCGCCTTGAGCGAGTACTTGTCGATCACCTGCTGGTAGGCCGCGGCGGTGGCCGCCACGGTGCCGCAGGTCTGGCCCAGCTTGGTGCCGCCGTAGCCGCCGACCGACACCGACACGTCGCCGCCGGCCCCGCGGATCTTGCTGATCACGCCGGCGACCGCGGTGTCGGAGGAGACCGCGCTCTTGCCGTCCCAGGTGGGGGAGCAGCCGCCGCCGTCGGGGGCGAGGATGAAGGCCAGTTGGAAGGCCTTCTGCCCGGTCGCCGCCATCACGACGGTCGGGTCCGGCGGGTTGTTGCTCTGCGGCATCAGGTACGGCGCCGAGGCGTACCAGTTGTTGGACAGAGCGTTGGGATTCTGCGCGTTGGGGCTCAGTGCGGCGGCGGAAGCGGCCGGCTGAACCTGCGCCGTGCTGGCGTTGGCGGCCACTGCCGCGGCGACGCCCGCCACGGCAACCGCTGCCAACGCAGTCGCGGCGAGTCTGGCTCGCTGCATATGTCCTCCTCGTCGAAGGCACTGCATGGTGTTCTTTCCGCCGGGCCCGGTGTTCAGAAATGTGGACTAGACCACTGGAAGTGTCAAGGCTTTGGCCTAGACCAATGCTTGGACTGTTGCCCGGCTACTCCGTTCGGCCCCCGACGTTGGTCGTGAAACGCCACGGGGCCCGCTGAACGCGGGCCCCGTGGTATTGCCTTTGTATCTCAGAGCCACACGGTCAGCAGGCGTGACGCGTGCGGCGCCAGGGTCGCCGAGAGGTGGTCGCGCGCCAGGCCAAGATTCTTGTGCGCCCAGAGATCCCGGATGAACCCGATGCTGCGATGGGGTGCTAGATCGGTCCAGTTCGCGGTGACCGTCGCGGGCGCGTCGCCGAGGTTGAACAGGGCCACGGTGTAGCTGCCGTTGTGGTTGTCGCTCACCCACACCTGCTGCTTGCTCGCCTGCGACACCGGGTGCGCCGGGTGGCCGGCCTGGTCGACCGCGATCACCTCGTCATTGGTGATCATCTTGACGTCCTCGGGCACCAGCTTGGTCAGGTCGGTGCCCAGCAGCAGCGGTGAGGACTCGATCGCCCACAGCGTCATCACCGACTGCTTCTCGTCGGCGCTCAGGCCGTCGGTCGCGCCGTTGCCGATCTCCAGCGAGTCCAGGTCGTTCCAGTGGCCCGGGCCGGCGAACGGCACCCACTTCGGCGCGTCGTCCCAGCGCAGCGACGCGCGCACCGCCCAGTTGGTCAGGCCGACGCAGTGCGAGTAGCACTCGATGTCGCCCTCGATCCGCCAGCCGTTGCTGTACTTCTGCCACACCGCGGCGTTGTCGAAGCTGAGCGAGTTGGACAGCTCCAGGTGGATCGGGCGGCGGGTGTTGTCCAAGGACTTCCGCCACACCTGCATGTCGGTCCGGTTGTCGGTGGCCACCCGGCCGCCGCCCGGGCCGACGAAGTCCATCTTGATGTAGTCGACTCCCCACGACGCCAGCAGATCCGCCTGCGACTGCACATAGGCCGCGGCCCCCGGCTTGGTGAAGTCCAGCTTGCCGGAGCTGTCCGCCGCCGTGTTGCCCGGCTGCGTCGGGTCGATGACGTCCTTGACGTGGTAGGGCGTGCCCTTGATCGGCGAGTTCGCGTCCACCGCCGCCTTCGGGATGCCCGGCACCATGTAGATGCCGAACTTCAGGCCCAGCCCGTGCACGTACTTGGCCACCGCCGCGATCCCGTTGGGGAACTTCGTGGTGTCCCACGTGCTGCGGCCGTACTGGTCGACGCCGGCGGTCCAGCCCGCGTCGATGTTGACGTACTGGTAGCCGTGGTCCTTGAGCTGGTCGTGCAGGACCTTGGCCTGCGCCTCGATGATCGACTCGGAGATGTTGCCGTGCAACGAGCTCCAGCTGCTCCAGCCCATCGGCGGGGTCTTCGCGATGGTCACGGGGTGGGGCCAGGCGGCCCCATGGGTATCGACGTCGGCGATCGCCTGGCTTCCGGTCGCCAGCAGAGCTGCCGCCGCGGTGAGCAGCGCAGCGCCGATCCGCCACCTGGTCATGCGTGCTCCTTCGTTGGAGGGCCCGGCGGCGGACGGGACATCGGGTGAATCCTCACCCCTGATGCTTGTTTCGGCAAGATGTACACGGTTACATCCGATGTGTTTGCCAGGAAAGGGGCATTCCTGACGTTGAACGTCAGGAAACGCGCTTTGATCTTGTGGGGTTGGCGGCGGCCCGCCGCTGCTGTGGGCAGAACCGGCGGCACGGCCCGGCTCGCAGCGCCCAGACTGGCCGCATGGACCTGGGATTTCGTGGCGAGGTGGCCGACTTCTACCACCGGTTCCGGCGTGGTTACCCGCCAGCGGTGATCGACTCGCTGGTGGCGGCGTTCGAGCTGACCAGCGATGACGTCGTGGTCGATCTGGGGTGCGGAACCGGCCAGCTGACCTTGCCGATCGCCGAGCGCGTGCGGTCCGTGGTCGGCATGGATCCGGAGCCGGACATGCTGCTGCGGGGCCGGAGTGCGGCGAACGGCGTGGCCAACGTGAGCTGGATGATCGGATCCGATGCCGATCTTCCCGCGCTGGGCCGGCTGATCGGCGGACGCCTGGGGGCGGTGACCGTCGGACAGGCGCTGCACTGGATGCGCCACGAGGAGCTGTTCCACGCGGTGGCTTCCCTGGCGCGGCCCGGTGGTGGTGTGGCCGTGGTGACCAACGGAACCCCGTTGTGGCAACAGGACACGGCGTGGTCCCGGGCCCTGCGCGGCTATCTGGAGGACTGGCTGGGCAGCAAGGTGACCAACACCTGCGGCACCGACGACGCCAGCCAGCGGCGGTACCGCGACAGCCTGACCGCCGCCGGCCTCGAACCGGCGGTCGTCAGCGTCGACTACGCCGACGAGCTCAGCGTCGAGCAGATCGTCGGCGGGGTCTACTCGGCACTGCCCGTCGACCGCGTGCCGGCCCCGGAGCAGCGCCCGGGTTTCGCCATGCGGCTGGGCGAAGTGCTCCAGCCGCACGGGCCGTACGTCGAGCAGGTGCGGGTGACGGTCCTGACCGGCCGGATCCGGTCAGGCCGCTAGGGCGGTCTTGAGCAGCAGCTCGCTGGCCCCCAGCCAGGTCGGGGTGGGCCAGCCGCCGTGGCGGAAGGCGAACCAGCCCAGGGTGCGCAGCACGTTGTGCGCGGCGTAGGCCCACATCAGCTCCGGGGGCATGACCCGGCGCAGGTGGCGGCGCAGCTCGGTGGAGGAGCGGGTCTGGTCGGTGCCGATGCGCAGGGCGAACCACAGGGTGACGAGGTCGGCGCGGCGGTCGCCGGGGCGCCAGCCGTCCCAGTCGATGACGCCGGAGAGCTCGCCGGCGCGGAACAGCATGTTGCCGAGCCCGTAGTCGCCGTGCACGACGTCGTCGGCCGGCAGGCAGGACAGGTCCAGGCGCGCGGCCCGATGCTCGATGTCGCGCACGAGGTCGGCGGCTCGTGGCGAATGTGCTGCCAGGGCGCGTTTTCGTGGCGTCCAGTGGGCGGGGTCGGCCAGGTCGCGGTGGATCTGCTCGCCCCACGGCAGGGCCCGGTGGGAGGACAGCCCGCGGGCGGCGCCGGCGTGCAGCTCCACCAGTTCGATGAGCTGTTCCAACTGGTCCACGTCCAGCTCGTCCGACGGCGCGCCGGGCAGTTTCTCCTGAACGTAGAAGGCGATGCCGTCGAGCCGGTCGGCCGCGATCACCCGCGGCGCCGGGTAGCGCCGCGAGCGCAGTCGGGCGGTCACCTCGGCCACCTCGCACGGCCACAGGTCCGGGTGCCACGTCCACTTCACGACGTACCGGCCGCGGCCGGCGACCGTCGCCTCCACCGCCCCGTGCTCGCCGGAGAGGGGTTTGACTCTGCTGAAGCCGAGACCACACGCCTCGGCTATCACCGGCAGCGCGTGGTCGGCGTTCGTGCCGCCCATCATGGGCGCACAGTGTCGCCGAAAAGCCTGAATCGGTCCACCTCCCTAGGGGTCGGGGAGGTGGACCGAGGGGGAAATCAGGACGCCGGGGTCCAGTAGTCGCCGGCCATCACCAGGTAGACCAGCATCTTGATGGTCTCGCCGTAGTAGGTGTCGCCGTAGGGGTTGGTGGCCAGGTAGTTCCACAGCGCGTCGGTCCAGGCCTGGTCGCCGGCGGCCATCGCGGCCACGCCCACCGGGTCGTTGGCGCACTCGCACTGGTCGCCGGTGTTGGTCGGGGTGCCGTCCAGCTTGGTGTGCGGGTAGATCTTGGCCGGGTTGCCGCCGGCCTTGGCCTTGTAGCTGTTGGACTCGTTGGTCGCCACGGTCTTGGCCACCGAGCTGCCGTAGACCAGCGCGTCGGTGCCCATGTGCCACGGCACGCGCACCGAGTTGTAGCCGACGATGTTGTCCGGCTGGTTCTCCTGGTAGTTGGCCGGGGCCGGCTTCGGGCTGGTGGTGTTCGCGCTCACCACGAAGTCCGACAGCAGGTTGGCGCTCGGCGAGTACTTGGCGGTGAACTCCTGGATCACGGCCTCGGTGCGGGTGACGACCTTGTTCCAGTCGTGCGCGGTGTCGTAGGCCGCGAACGCCCGCAGGTGGTCGAGCATGAAGTCGGACGGCCGGGTGTCGGTGGTCGGGCCGTCGTCCTCGCACTTGAGGTGGCCGTCGGAGGCGACGTTGGCCTTGTAGAACTTGGCCAGCCAGTCCTGGGCCGCGGCGGTGTAGCCGCCCCACTGCTTGTCCGCCAGGATCAGGCCGTAGCCGACGTCGAGGTCGCCGTCGGTGGCCGCGTCGGGCGTGCCGGAGTCGGCGTACTTGCAGCTGCTGCCGTCGATCTTCCACTCCATCATGCCCTGGCTGTCGCGGTGGTCCTGGACGACCTTCCACAGGCCGTCGAACTCCGCCTTGGCGTTCGTGTCGTAGCCGGCCATCAGCGGCACGATGTTCATGCCGTAGCCCTGGGCCTCGGACACCGTGCCCTTGTTGGGCGCGTCGCCGGTGGCGTAGATCAGGTAGCCGCCGCAGGCCGAGCGCAGGTAGGCCTTCTTCCACGAGTCGTACTGCTTCTTGACGGCCGCGTCCCGGTCGGCCTGGCTGGCCGACGGCATGACGCCCGTCTTGTACGTGACGTGGGTGGGGAAGGGGTGGCTCTCGCCGGCGGCTGCGGCGGGAGCTGCCGTGGAGACCAGCACGGACAGGGAAATCGTCGCGGCAGCAGCGGCCACCGCCGCCAGCCGACCGGATCGATCGCGCATCGCTCGCTCCTGTTAGGAAAGTTTCTTAACTAATCGGCGGCTCGATCAGAGTGACGTCCGATTCGCCTGATGTCAAGGGAGGTCTAGACCTCTTGGGGTGACCGGCTTCCCGGGGATGATTCGCCCGAACGCCCCCTGAACCGTTGCGGCCGGTGGACGCGTGGTGTCTGCTGAGCGCGCCTGACCGTGAGATTCGGGAGGACTGAACCAGATGGCTGGGATCTCGCGCCGCCGCCTGCTCGGATCGGCGGCCGGCGTCGCCGGCGCGTCCGCGCTCGCGACGGTGTTGCCGCCGAACCTGCAGAAGGCGCTCGCCGCCACCTCGACCAATCCCGGAACACTGCGCGACATCAAGCACATCGTCGTGCTCATGCAGGAGAACCGGTCCTTCGACCACTACTTCGGCACCATGCCCGGCGTCCGCGGCTTCGACGACCCGCACGCGGTCACGCTGCCCAACGGCCGGTCCGTGTTCTACCAGCCCGATCCCAAGAACCCGGACGGCTACCTGCTGCCGTTCCACCTGGACACCCAGCGCACCAGCGCGCAGGCCATCCCGTCCACCAGCCACGCCTTCGCCGTGCAGCACTCGGCGGTCAACGGCGGCAAGATGGACAACTGGTTACCCGCGCACCGGGCCGCCGACGGCGACAACAACGGCCCTTACACGATGGGCTACTACACCGAGGACGACATCCCGTTCCAGTGGGCGCTGGCCCGGAACTTCACCGTCTGCGACGCCTACTTCTGCTCCGTGCTCGGGCCGACCTGGCCCAACCGGCTGTATCACTGGAGCGGCACCATCGACCCGTCCGGCCAGTACGGCGGGCCGATCATCAGCAATGTGGTGCCGTCCCCGTACACGTGGACCACCTACCCCGAGCGGCTCACCGCCGCCGGTGTCAGCTGGCACGTGTACCAGCAGGAGGACGACTACGGCTGCAACCCGCTGGAGTTCTTCAAGACCTACCAGGACGCCGGGCCGAACTCCCCGCTGCACCAACACGGTCTGGCCATCGGGCCGGCCGACCAGTTCGAGTACGACGCGCTGCACGACCGGCTGCCCACCGTCTCGTGGATCATCCCGACCTCGCCCCAGTGCGAGCACCCGGACTACATCCCGGCCGCCGGCGCCGACTTCGTGGCCAGCAAACTGGACGCCATCGCCGCGAATCCGGACGTGTGGGCCAAGACCGTCGTGATCCTGAACTACGACGAGAACGACGGCCTGTTCGACCACGTGGTCCCGCCGATGCCGCCGGCCGGCACCAAGGACGAGTTCGTCAACGGCATGCCCATCGGGGCCGGCATCCGCGTGCCGTGCACGATCGTCTCGCCGTGGACGCGCGGCGGCTACGTGGCCACCGAGCCGTTCGACCACACCTCGGTGCTGCGCCTGATCGAGGCCATCACCGGCGTGCGCGAGACCAACATCAGCGACTGGCGGCGCCAGACCTTCGGCGACCTCACCTCCGCGCTGGGCTTCGGCAGTTCGGCCAAGCCGCTGCCGCCGCTGCCGCCGACCAAGGCCCCGCTGTGGCAGGCCGAGTACAACGTCAAGCACCTGCCGCCGGCCAAGATCCCCGGCGCCGACCAGACCCCGCCGCACCAGGGCACCCGCAGCCGGATCGACGAGACCCTCACCACGCACGCCTCCGACTTCCCGGCCGGCGTGGCCGGCACCAGCTTCCCCGGCACGCAGCTGCTGGCCCGCAACAAGGCCGCCGGCGAGGCCGCCCCCACCCGCAAGAAGGCCTACGTCACCGGGATCGTCGCCTACAGCGTGTCCGTGCTGGACTCCGGCACCGGCAAGCTCCTGTCCACTGTGGAGGGTCCGACCAACCCGTACGGCATCGCCGCCAGCCCCGACGGCCAGAGCCTGTACGTCACCGAGTCCGGGGCCGACAAGGTGTCCGTGCTCAGCACCTACACCGGCGGCTTCGTCGGCTCCATCACCGTCGGCCTGTTCCCGCACGGCATCGCCATGTCTCCCGACGGCCGGCTGCTCTACGTGTGCAACACCGGTCCGGACACCGGTCCCGGCGGCTCCAGGTCCCTGTCGGTGATCAACGCCAAGACCAACTCCCTGATCGGCGACGTCACCGTCGGCCTCGCGCCGCAGGAGGTCACCGTCAGCGCCGACAGCTCGACGGTGTACGTGTCGTGCCAGGACGGGCTGTGGATCGTCGACGCCGACAGTCGCAAGGTCAAGGCCTCGCTGCCCGGCCTCGCCAAGGCCCACGGCGTCACCGCCTGCCCCGGCGGCCGCAACGTCTACGTGGCCAACACCTGGCAGGACAGCGTGTCCATTATGGACGTACGTTCCCATCGGGTGACCGCCACCCTGAAGGTCGGCAAGTCCCCGTGGAACGTCGCCTGCCGGCCCGACGGCCTGTTCGCCTACGTCACCAACGCCAACTCCGACACCGTGTCGGTCATCGACACCGCCAAGCGGGCCGTCGTTGCGACCGTCCAGGTGGGACACATCCCCACCGGCATCACCGCCACCCAGGACCAGGTCTGGGTCACCAACAACGCCTCCAGCACCGTCAGCAAGATCGACGCGGCGTCGTTGAAGGTAGTCGCCACCACCGCCCTGGGTCTGAGCACCGAGCCGGCGGGCGTGGTACTGGTTTGAGGTGGAAATCGTCCTGGTCCGCCATGCCGAATCGGTCATCCCGACCGTCGGCGGCCCCGATGAGTATCACCGGCCGCTGACCGGGAACGGCCGTGCACAGGCCGAAGGACTGGTTGCGGAGCTGGCGGCGATCGGGCCCAGCCTGATCGCCGCCAGTCCGTATCTGCGAGCCGTGCAGACGGTCGAGCCGTTGGCCCGCGTGCTGGGGCTGCCGGTGCGCACCGACCACGCGCTTCGGGAATGGGACTCCGGGTTGGAGCCCACTCCCGACTACGCCCGGCACTACGCGGCCAGCTGGGCCGACCCGGATTTCGCCCGCCCCGGTGGGGAAAGCCTCAACCAGCTCACCGAGCGGGCGGTGTCGATCCTCCGCTCGTTCACCGGCACGGTGGTGATCGGCAGCCACGGCACCTTCGTCGCTCGGGCCCTGGCCGACCTCGGCGTCCCGGTCGACTGGCCGTTCAGCCAGGCGATGCCGATGCCGGCGGTCTACCGCATCGCCGACACCGGCATCACCGGACCGGGTGTCAACCCTTCACGCAGATGACCTGCTTGAGCTTGGCCACGATCTCGACCAGGTCCGTCTGGTTCGCGATCACTTCGTTGATGTCCTTGTAAGCCGACGGAATCTCGTCGATGACGCCGGTGTCCTTGCGGCACTCGACGCCCTTGGTCTGCTCGATCAGGTCCGTGCGCTTGAACATCTTGCGGGCCTTGGTGCGCGACATCCGGCGGCCGGCGCCGTGCGAGGCCGACTCGAAGGAGTCCGGGTTGCCCAGGCCGCGCACGATGTACGAGCCGGTGCCCATGGAACCCGGGATGATGCCCAGATCCCCGTTGCCGGCGCGGATCGCGCCCTTGCGGGTGACCAGGACGTCCTCGCCGAAGTGCTTCTCCTCGGCCACGTAGTTGTGGTGGCAGCTGATCGGCTCGTCGAAGCGGATGTGCTTGTACCGCTTGCGCAGCACGTCGCTGATCAGGCGCAGCATCACCGAGCGGTTGCGGCGCGCGTACTCCTGGGCCCAGTACAGGTCGTGCCGGTAGGCGGCCATCTCGGGCGTGCCGGCCAGGAACACGGCGAGCTCCCGGTCCGGCAGCTCCTCGTTGTGCGCCAGGCCGCGGGCCACCCCGATGTGGTGCTGGGCCAGCTCGTTGCCGATGTTGCGCGAGCCGGAGTGCAGCATCACCCAGACCCGCTTGGACGTGTCCAGGCAGACCTCGATGAAGTGGTTGCCGCCGCCGAGCGTGCCCAACTGGTTGACGGCCCGGTCCGCGCGAGCCTTCACCGCCGGCGTCAGGTCGTCGAACCGCGACCAGAACTGCTTCCAGTCGCCCGCGTCCCGCTCGTCGAACGCCGCGTCCCGGTGCGCCCCGAAGCCCACCGGCACCGCCTTCTCGATCTCCGAGCGGATGCCGGCCAGGTCGCCCGGCAGGTCGTTGGCGGTCAACGAGGTCCGCACGGCAGTCATGCCACAGCCGATGTCCACGCCGACCGCCGCCGGCGAGACCGCGTCCTTCATCGCGATCACCGAGCCGACCGTCGCCCCCTTGCCCAGGTGGACGTCGGGCATCACGGCGACGTGCTTGACCACCCAGGGCAGCGACGCGATGTTGCGCAGCTGCTGCATCGCCGCGGGTTCGACCTCGTCGGCCCGCGTCCACATCTTGATATCCACGTGCTTCCCGGGCACGGTCGTCATCGCCATGCCGGCAAGGCTAAGGGGGACAAGGGTCCTGGCGCGATCGAGTTCTTTGCTAGCGTGCCCGCCCATGGGTGACTTCCGGTACGACCAGGACCTGGTGCGGGCCTTGCTGCGGGAGCAGCATCCGGATCTCGCGGACCTCGAACTCCGAGACGTCGATGGGGGTTGGGGCAACCAGCAATGGCGTCTCGGCGAGGACCTGGGCGTGCGCATGCCGCGCACCGGAAGTGCGCCCGAGCAGCTGCGTGCTGAGCAGAAGTGGTTGCCGCAGTTGGCAAAGCGCCTGCCACTGCCGACGCCGGTTCCGGTGCGGATCGGCGAACCGTCGAGCCTGTTCGACCACGCCTGGACGATCACCCGATGGGTGCACGGTGTGCCGGCCGACCACGAGCCGATCACCAGCCTCGACTCGGCCGAGGTTCTCGCGGAGTTCCTTGTCGCACTGCACGAACCGGCGCCCGCCGACGCCCCGGTCAATCCCACCCACGGTGGCCCGCTGACCGAGTCGGGGGCCGCCGGCTGGTTCGAGTTCATCGATGGCCACCCGTACGCCGACAGCGCCCGGGAAGTCTGGGAGAAGGCCGTGGCCGCACCGGCCTGGAGCGGCGCGCCGGTCTGGCTACATGCTGATCTGCATCCGGCCAACGTGGTCGTCCGGGACGGCACGCTCGCCGGGGTGATCGACTTCGGCGAGATGTGCGGCGGTGATCCGGCCACTGATCTGGCCGCCGCCTGGGTCCTGCTGCCGGCCGGTGCGGCCGACCGGTTCTTCGACGTCTACGGGCGGGCCGACGAGGCCACCATCGCCCGGGCCCGCGGCTGGGCCGTTTTGCGGGCCCTGGTCCTGATCTCCATCGGCCGCAACGGCCGCCTCGGTCTGCCCGGCGGCAAGCCGACCTGGGAACCCGCCGGCTACGCCACCCTGGACCGTTTAACACGTTCTTGACACGGCAACAGGGTGCGACCAAGGTGTCCGCATGAGTGACAGTGGCGTGGCTCTCATCCGCACCCAGCGGCTCCGCGCCGCGGTCGCGAGCACGGTCGGCACATCCATCGAGTGGTACGACTTCTTCCTCTACGGCACGGCGGCGGCGCTGATCTTCCCGAAGCTGTTCTTCCCCGGCAGCAGCGCGTTCGCGGGGGTGCTGGCGGCGTTCGGGACGCAGTTCGTGGGCTTCGCGGCGCGGCCGATCGGCGCAGCGCTGTTCGGCCACTTCGGGGATCGGATCGGCCGCAAGGGCACGCTGATCGGGACTCTGCTGACGATGGGCATCGGCACGCTGCTGATCGGCTGCCTGCCGACGGCGGAGTCGATCGGCGTGGCGGCGGCGGTGCTGCTGACCATCCTGCGCATCGCCCAGGGCATCGGGGTGGGCGGGGAGTGGGGCGGCTCGGTCCTGCTGGCCATGGAATGGGGCGACCAGAACAAGCGCGGCCTGATGGCCAGCCTGCCCCAGTTGGGCGTGCCGATCGGCCTGCTGCTGTCGACCGGTGTGGTCCGCCTGGTGTCGAGCCTGTCGGGTGCCGGCTTCCTGGTGTGGGCCTGGCGGATCCCGTTCCTGCTGTCGATCGTCCTGATCGGCATCGGCCTCTACGTCCGAATCCGCGTATTGGAGTCGCCGCAGTTCGAGACGGTGGTGAAGCGGGAGGCGGTGGTGCGCCAGCCGGTCTGGCGGGCGATCGTCGAGCACCCCAGGGAGATCCTGAGCTCGGCGTTCCTGCGGATGTCGGAGCAGGCGCCGTTCTACCTGTTCATCACGTTCGTGCTGACCTACGGCACCAAGCAGTTGCAGCTGAACCAGGACGACCTGCTGGGCTACACGATGATCGCGGCGGCGGCCGGGGTGGTCTGCGTGCCGCTGTTCGGCTGGCTGTCCGACCGGATCGGCCGCAAGCTCATGTACGGCATCGGAATCGTCTGCGTCGGCCTGTACGCGTTCCCGTACTTCGGGCTGCTCAACACCAAAGTCGGCGGCCTCGTCCTGCTGGGGATCGTGATTTCCCTTGTGCTGCACGCCATGCAGTACGGCCCGCAGGCGGCGCTGATCGCCGAGAGCTTCGGCACCAACGTGCGCTACTCCGGCGCGGGCCTGGGCTACCAGCTGGCCTCGGTGATCGCCGGCGGCCCGGCCCCGCTGATCGCCACCGCGGTCCTGGCCAGCACCGGCTCCAGCACGTGGATCAGCTGGTACATCGTCGGCTGCGCGGTGGTGGCGTTCCTTGCGCTCCTGGCGCTACCCCAGCGGGTGCATGCCGAGCACCCCCTTCCCGCGTGAAGGGCCCCATCCTGACGTTGAACGTCAGGATGGGGCCCTTCACGACACAAGCGGCTACTTCGAGCCCAGGACGCCGTCGAAGCGGCGGGGGATGTTGAGCGGGTTGCCGGCCTGGAGCTCCGGCGGCAGCAGTTCCTCGGGCCAGCTCTGGTAGGTCACCGGCACCAGCCACCGCCGGATGGCCGTGGAGCCGACCGAGGTGTACAGCGCGTTGGTGGTGGCCGGCCACGGGCCGCCGTGCTGCATGCCCCACGCCACGGCGACGCCGGTGGGCCAGGCGTTGAAGATCAACCGCCCGGCGACCGACTGCAACGCCGCGCCGATGCGACCGGCGAGCGCGTGCTCCTCGCCGGAGGCGTGCACGGTGGCGGTCAACGAGCCCGGCAGCTGCGGGAGAACGTCCAGCAGCTCCTCGGGATCGGTGTAGGTGACGACCACACCGGCCGGCCCGAAGTGCTCCTCGCTCAGCGTGCCCTGGTTGGCGGCGAAGGTCTTCAGCTCGGTGGTGAACAGCTTCGGCGCGACGCTGAAGCCCTGCGCCGGATCGGTGCCGGTGGCGGCCAGCTCGACCAGGTCGCTGGCGGCCAGGGTGTCCACACCGGACTGGTAGCCGTGCTGCATGCGCTCGTTGAGCATCGGCCCGCCGGTGGTCCCGGCGACGGCCGCGGTCAGCGCCTCGACCATGGCCGCCGGCGCGAAGACCAGGCCCGGGTTGGTGCAGAACTGGCCGACGCCAAGGGTGAGCGAGCCGGCGAATCCGGCAGCCGTCTCCTCGGTGGCCGCGCCCGGCAGGATCACGGTCGGGTTGACGCTGCCCAGCTCGCCGTAGAACGGGATCGGGTCGGGCCGGCCGCTGGCCAGGTCGAACAGGGCCCGCCCGCCGCCGGTGGACCCGGTGAAGCCGACGGCCTTGACCGCCGGGTGCTGCACCAGCCGGGTGCCGACCGGAATGCCGTGCACGATGCCGAAAACGCCCTCGGGCAGCGCGGCGGCGACGATCCGGGCGGTCTCGACCGAGGTGGTCGGGTGCGACGGGTGCGCCTTGACGACCACCGGCGAGCCGGCGGCCAGCGCGGACGCGGTGTCGCCGCCGGCGACCGAGAAGGCGAACGGGAAGTTGCTCGCGGCGAACACCGCGACCGGCCCGATCGGCCGCAGGATGCGGCGCAGCTCGGGACGCGGCGGCACGGTGTTGGCGTCCGCGGTGTCGATGGTGGCTTCGAGGTAGCTGCCCTCGCGCAGCACGGAAGCGAACAGCCGCAACTGGTTGGTGGTGCGCTTCAGCTCGCCGGATAGCCGCGGCACGCCCAGCGCGGTCTCACTGTCCGCGGTGGACACCAGCAATTCGGACTCGGCGTCCAGCGCGTCGGCGACCCGCTCCAGGGCCTCGGCGCGAACCTCGGAAGTCGTCGCCGACCAACCGGAAGCGACGGCCTTGGCGAGGATGGCGTCCAGCTCGGCGTCCGAAGTGGACGGAACCGGTGCGCCGAAAGCTTCTCCGGTGCGCGGGTTGTAGCCCTGCACAGCGGTCATTGAGCGGCCTCCTTGACGGCGGTGTCCCAGGCGGAAGTCACCCAGACGCCGCCAACGTAGTTCAGCTCGGGGCCGTCCGCCGCGGGCATGCCGTGCTCGGCGATGACCTCCTCGGCGTACCGCTCCGAGTCGTCTTCCGACTGGTATCCCAACGCTTTCGCCTCGTCCAGGGACACCCACCGGCGGGTGTTGTCGGACACGCCCCAGATCACCCGGAACCCGGGCGAGGGCGTGGCCAGGCAGGCCTCCAGCATGCGGGCGCAGTCGTCCGGCGACAGCCAGGTGGACAGCATGCGAACATCCCGCGGCTTCTCGAAGCAGGACCCGATCCGGATGGCGATCACGTCCAGGCCGTAGCGGTCGGCGTAGAGCGCCCCTAACGCCTCCACGGCGACCTTGCTGACGCCGTAGTAGGTGTCGGGCCGCGGGAACGCGTAGTCGGGCGTGTCCTCGGCGCCGCGGCGCTGGAAGCCGGCGGCGTGGTTGGAGCTGGCCAGGATGACCCGCTTGACGCCGTTGCGCCGCGCGGCCTCCAGCACGGTGTGGGTGCCGTCGATGTTGACCGTGAGGATGTCCTTCCACGGCTGTTCGAGGCTGTGGCCGCCGAGGTGGATGACGGCGTCGACGCCGGCGCAGGCGGCGTCCATCGCGGCCTGGTCGGTCACGGACGCGGTGAGCAGCTCGACGTGCTCACCGTCGCCGGCGGCGGGCAGCGAGCCGATGTCGAGCAGCCGCAGGACCCGGCCGGGTGCGGCGAGTCTCGGCCGCATCAGGGTGCCGACGCCGCCGGCCGCGCCAGTGATCAGGATGCGTTCGGTCACGGGTTGTGGCCTCCATGTTGCAAACGTTTACAGTTGCTTCAGAACGGTACTCAGCGACCGAACTGACGCAAGACCTCGGTGATGGTCCGGGCGGCGGCCAGCAGCGCCGACACCACCTGCCGCTCGTGGTCGGCGTCCAGTCGGCCCAGCGGCACCGAGCAGCTCATCGCGTCGATCACCGGGTTGCGGTAGGGCAGCGCGACGGCGAAGCAGCCGAGGCCGGGAGTGTTCTCCTCGCGCTCGTGGGCGTACCCCTCGGCGTGGAAGCGGGCCAGCTGGGCGTGCAGTTCGGCCCGGTCGGTCACGGTGTTCGGGGTCAGCGCCTCCAGCCGCTCCGGCAGCAGCCCGTCCACCTCGGCCCGGCTGCGCTCGGCCAGGATCGCCTTGCCCAGCGAGGTGGCGTGGGCCGGCAGCCGGCGGCCGACGCGGGACACCACGCGCAGGTGGTGCTCCGACTCGCGGCTGGCCAGGTAGACCACGTCGGCGCCGTCCAGGCGGGCCAGGTGCACGGTCTCGTTGATCTGCTGGCGCACCTGCTCCATCACCCGGATGGCGGTGCGCACGACCGGGTCGTGGTCCAGGTACGACGTGCCGACCAGCAGCGCCCGCACACCGATGCCGTAGCTGCCGCGCTGCGGGTCCACCTCCACCCAGCCCCGGCTGACCAGCGTCTGGAGCAGCATGTACAGGCTGGACTTGGGGTAGCTGAGCTCCTTGTGCAGCTCGGTGAGCGTGAGCTGGCGCTCCGAGCGGGACATGACCTCCAGCAGCTCCACGGTTCGATCCGCGGATTTCACCGCTGCCGGCCTGGTGGGGGCCGCGTTGTCGACTGCCTCTGACATCTGATCGGCCTCCAGGACCTTGACACACGGTGGTTCTGATTCTTACAGTCCGTGCCAACGTTCACAAGTACGACCGGCATTCAGATACGTGAACCACGAGGAGAGGGTCAATGGCAGCCCCGATCTCCAGGTCGACGGCCCGCCGGGCCGCGCCAGGGGTCGCGGACGCGGCCAGGGCCCCATCCCCGTGATGGATCACCTGATGGCGGTCCCGACAGGCGTGGGCTCGACGGCTAACGGCGGCGGTGTCGTTGAGTCCCACAACCCGCGAGGCGGTGCCCGACGCACCGCCTCGCGGGTACCCACCCTTGGGGTCAGGGGCAGACCGCGTCCTGGCGTGTAAACGTTTTCGCGAGCAACGATCGTCACGGATGCCGGCACAGGGCGCAGAGAGGTCTGGAATGCAACTGGATGGAGTGCTGTTCTTCCCGGTGACCCCGTTCACCCCGGACGGGGAGGTCGCGGAGGACGTGCTGGCCGAGCACGTCAAGCACGGCGTCGCCGCCGGACCCGGCGGCGTGTTCGTGGCCTGCGGCACCGGTGAGTTCCACGCCCTGGAGCCCGACGAGTTCGAGCGCGCGGTGCGCGTCGCCGTCGAGGCCACCGCCGGCCGGGTGCCGGTGTTCGCCGGCGCCGGCGGCTCCGCCCCGCTGGCCCGCAAGTTCGCCGCCGCCGCCAAGCGCGCCGGCGCCGACGGCCTCCTGCTGCTGCCCCCGTACCTGGTCGGCTGCCCGGCCGGCGGGGTCGCCCGCTACGTCGCCGAGGTGGTCAACTCCACCGACCTGCCGGTGATCGTCTACCAGCGCAACAACGCCGTGTTCACGCCGGAGGCCGCGGTCGAGGTGGCCAAACTGCCCAACGTGATCGGCTTCAAGGACGGCCTCGGCGACCTGGACCTGATGCAGCGCATCGTGCTGTCGGTGCGGGAGAGCGTGGACAAGCCGTTCCAGTTCTTCAACGGCCTGCCCACGGCCGAGATGACCGTGCCGGCCTACCGGGGCATCGGCGTCGAGCTCTACAGCTCCGCGGTGTTCTGCTTCGCGCCGGAGATCTCGCTGGCGTTCTACCACGCCGTCACGGCCGGCGACACCGAGCGGGTCAACGCCCTGCTGCACGGCTTCTACAAGCCGCTGGTCGAGCTACGCGACAAGGTGCCGGGCTACGCGGTGTCCCTGGTCAAGGCGGCCGTCGTGCGCGGTGGGCTGGACGTGGGCGGCGTGCGGGCCCCGCTGCTGGACCCGACCGAGGAGCACCTGGCCGAGCTGGACCGGATCATCGACGCCGGACGGAAGCTGATCGCCTCATGAGGATCACCGAGATCGTCCTGACCCCGATCGCCTTCCGCGATCCGCCGCTGCTGAACTCCGTCGGCGTGCACGAGCCGCTGGCCCTGCGCACGATCGTCGAGATCCACACCGACGAGGGTGTCAGCGGTCTCGGCGAGACCTACGGCGACGCCGGGCACCTGGAGCGCACCCGCAAGGTCGTGCCGTCCCTGATCGGACTGGACGTCTACGACCTCAACGGCATGCACGCGGCGATCGCCGCGGCGCTGGGCGGCGTGATCGGCTCCGACCAGCACGGCCTGACCGGCCAGATGTCCAGCATCGGCACCGTGGACCGGGTCTTCTCCCCGTTCGAGGTGGCCTGCCTGGACATCCAGGGCAAGCACCAGGACCGGCCGGTCGTGGACCTGCTGGGCGGCAAGGTCCGTGACGCCGTGCCGTACAGCGCCTACCTGTTCTACAAGTGGGCCGGCCACCCCGGTCAGGAGCCCGACGAGTGGGGCGAGGCCCTGGACCCGGCCGGCGTGGTGGCCCAGGCCCGCAAGCTGATCGACGAGTACGGCTTCGGCTCGATCAAGCTCAAGGGCGGAGTCTTCCCGCCGGAGCAGGAGATCGAGGCCATCCGCGCGCTGCGCGAGGCGTTCCCGGACCACCCGCTGCGGCTGGACCCGAACGCGGTGTGGACGCCGGACACCTCGGTCAAGGTGGCCGAGCAGCTCGACGGCGTGCTGGAGTACCTCGAAGACCCGACGGCGGACATCGAGGGCATGGCCGAGGTGGCCGCCCGGGTGGAGATCCCGTTGGCCACCAACATGTGTGTGGTGTCCTTCGACCACCTGGCTCCCGCGGTCCGGCAGAACGCCATCCAGGTGCTGCTGTCCGACCACCACTACTGGGGCGGGCTCACCCGGTCCCGCAGCCTGGCGCTGCTGTGCGAGACCTTCGGCATCGGGCTGTCCATGCACTCCAACTCGCACCTGGGCATCAGCCTGGCCGCGATGACCCACCTGGCCGCCGCCACCCCGAACCTGCGCTACGCCTGTGACACGCACTACCCGTGGAACGCCGTCGACGACGTCGTGAAGCCGGGCGCACTGTCCTTCGTGGACGGTGCGGTGCCCGTGCCGAGCGGGCCCGGCCTGGGGGTCGAGCTCGATCGGGACGCGCTGGCCGTGGCGCACCAACGTTTCCTGGACACCGACATCCGCTCCCGTGACGACACGGGTTACATGCGGCGGGTCGATCCGTCGTACGAGAGGAAGAACCCCCGGTGGTGACCACGCTCGCCCACGCCTACCCGTGGGACCTGGTCGGTGACGAGGCCGCGGCCGAGCGGATCGCCGGCCTCGGTGTCGGCGCGGTCGCCCTGGCGGCGTCGTACCACACCACGCGGGCTGCCACCCCGCTGCACCCGCGGCACCGGATGATCGACGCCCGGCACGCGGCTTTGTACGTGCCGGTGCGGCCGGAAGCGTGGCAGGGCAAGCGACTTGTGCCGGCCGCACCGTCCTGGGTGGACGGTGACTCGTTCGGCGCGGCGGCGGAGAAGCTGCGCGCGGTGGGCCTGCCGGTGCACGCCTGGACCGTGCTCACGCACTCCAGCCGGCTCGGGGATGCGAACCCGGATCTGACTGTGCAGAACGCCTTCGGCGACCGCTACCCGTACGCCCTGTGTCCGGCGCAGGCGGATGTCGTGGAGTACTGCGAAACCCTGGTTGACGAGATTGTCCACAGTGGACCGTTGGACGGTGTGGTGCTGGAGGCCTGCGGGCCACTGGGCTTCATGCACGGCGGGCACCACGAGAAGACCGACGGCACCGACTGGTCGCCGGCGCAGCAGCAGCTGTTGTCCCTGTGCTTCTGCGTTGCCTGCGTCGGTCTTTACGGCGACGCCGGCATCGACGTGGTGCAGCTCCGGCAGGCCGTGAAGGCCGGGGTCGACGGCCGGGCCGAGAGCGTCCGCGCGGCGCTGGGGGAGCAGCTGGCCGACGCCGTCTCCGGTGTGCGGACCGGGCTTTCCCGTGGCCTGCGGCAGCTTCTGGTGGGTCGCGTGCGCGAGGCGCTGCCGGACGCGAAGATCGTCGCGCACGCCGCGGCCGACGAGTGGGCCACCGGCCCGTTCGCCACCGTGGCCGGCGGGGTCGACGCCGACGTGGACACCCTGACCTTCACCGCCTGGCCGGGGCCCGACGCCGCCCTGCCGGTGCTGAAGGCGCTACAGGGCATCACCGACAAGGCGCTCGCCGCGTACGTGCTGGCGCTGCCGCCCCGCCCCGTGGACGGCGCGGCGCTGGCCGCCGAATGGCAGCAGTACATCGACGCCGGCGCGTCCGAACTGCACGTGTACCACCCCGGGCTGGCCTCCCAGGGCCGGCTGGACGCGATCAAGGACGCGCTCGGCCGGCTGTGACAAGCTCCCCGGTGGTCGCCGATATTGCTCGGCGGCCACCGGGCGGCAGTATCATGAGCTGTCTGGGAGGTGACCACATGTCCGCTTCGGTCTCGTTCGACCCGCTCGTCGAGCTCGCCGGCATGTGGACGACGGAGCTGGCCGAGCGCTACCTCCCCGACCCCGGGCTGTTGCCGAGCAAGTACGAGTGCGTCGACGGGAACCTGATCTTGAGCCCGTACGAGGCGGGGCCGAACGTGTACGCCGCCGACGAGCTACGCGGCCTGTTCAAGACGCCGGCCCGGCAGGTCGGCCTGCGCGTCTACACGACCGTCAACCTTCAGATGACCGCGCAGCGGTGGATCCAGCCCGACATCACGGTGATGCGCTCGCCGGTGATGAGCACCTGGGCCCAGGCCGCCGACGCCGTCGTGGTGGGGGAGTTCGTGTCGCCCTCGTCCCGGCAGCGCGACCGGCTGGACAAGCCGGCCATGTGCGCCCGCGAGGGCATCCCGTACTACCTGCGGGGCGAGGTCGACCTGCGCACCGAGACCGCCACCCTGTGGTTCTACCGGCTGGCCGACGGCGAGTACCAGGAGGTCGCCGTGGCCCACACCGGCGGCACCTTCGAGATCGCCGAGCCGTTCCCGGTCGCCTTCGACCCGATCCAGCTGCTGGATCTCTAAACAGTCGCCCGCAGCTTCACGGCCCGCTGCTGGGTGATGAAGCGCTGGATGCCCAGGGTCACCGCCAGGTAGAGCACGATCGTCGACGAGCCGAGGCCGGCCGGCGCGCCCTGCCGCTCGGACAGGTAGTCGATGCCGAAGTGCAGGCCGACGGCGACCAGCCAGAGCACCAGCGTCAGCCAGGTCCCCTGCCGCCAGACGTCCTCGTCCTTGATCCAGAGCTTCGTGGTGTACGCCCGGAGCGTGCCGAACACCGCACCCGACACCAGGCCGGCGAGCAGCAACAGCACCACGATGGTCGTCGGCGGGTGGTTGGACACCACCGGATAGGCCTGGATGACTCCCACCACCAGCAGGATCACCGTCAGCCGCAGTGCGCCGTCCTCGCGCACCCGGCGGGGCTGGAGCTGGCGGTAGAGCAGCAGGGCCAGGACCGCGAGGCCGATCACCACGTTCACACCGACGGTCACGCCCGGGATCATCGCCGCCCGACAGCCTCGACGCCATCCGATTTGGGGGATGCAACCCAACGAGGTGGTCACTCCGTCCAACCGGCATGAAGGTACTGACCACGGTGGTTGGCGCGGGCGCGCTGGTGTTGGCGATAAGCGCCTGCGGCCAGACCCAGACGACGACCCAGCCCGGCAGTACCGGGAACGGCATCGCCCCGGCCGGCCAGGGCGGCAGCCTGCGTGACGTGCCCGCCGCCCAGATCGACTCCTCCCACCTGCCCGCCGGCTATCCCGCCCGCGTCCAGCTGGACGACAACGGCGCCGTGCTGACCGTCCAGGGCGAGGAGGGCGGGTGCGAGCACTCGTCGGCCGAGCTGAGCGCCCAGGACGCCACGTCCGTGCACGTGCTGCTGACACGCAACCTCGCCGACACCAATCGGGTCTGCACCAAGGAGCTGCGGCTGACGCAGCTGACCGTGCAGCTGGACAAGCCACTCGCCGACCGCAAGGTTGTGCTGGAACAGAGGACGGTGCGGTCATGACAGAGCCAACCTCCGGGCGCCTGGCCGGCTCGCCCCAGCCGGCCGGGCGCCGCCCCTACCTCAGAAGACTGCTCGGCGTCGGCCTCGCGGGCGCCGGGCTGGTGGCGTTCGCCGCGTGCGGGTCCGTCGCCACCACCAACACCGCTGCCTCCGCGCCGGCCGGCTCCTCTTCACCGACCGCCACCACGACGACGACACCGTCGCCCACGACCACCTCCGGCGCGATCCCGCCGTCGGCACCGACCTCGACGCCCCCGCCGCCTGACTCGCCGCCCGTGCAGGCCACCGGACCGACCGTGCCGCCGAGCCAGGTCAACTACTCCGCCGCCCCCGAGAACGTGCCGCAGACCGTGTGGCAGCAGGACGGCGGCAAGACGCTGGTGGTGATGGCCGAGCAGGGCGGCTGCGTGAAGGTGAACGCCCAGGTCACCAAGCAGACCGCCGACGAGGTCGACATCACCGTGCTCAGCGTCGCCGAGATGCACCGGGTTTGTCCGCTCTACGTCAGGAACATCCCCATCGCGGCCCATCTCGATGCGCCACTCGGCGGAAGGTTGGTCGTGCTGACCACTCAGACGGGGACGCAACACTAGCCACACCGCCGCCGAATATCCTCGTGCGGTCCCTGCCCGGCGGCAGGGGTCGGACAGGGACCGCACGAGGACCCCAACTCGGAGGCCAGGCGATGGCGCGCTTGCTCGGATGTCTGCTGCTGTGCGGCATGGCGGTGGTCGCCGTCCTCCGGCCCGTCTCCTCCGCCGCCGAGGCTGTGGTGCTCGGCGCGCTGATTGCCTGCCACCTGGCGGCTTTCCTGTTTGGGAAGCCGCACATCTCCGCGCTGGCAATGGGATTCGCCGCTTCGCTGCTGTGGCTCGACCTGGTCGTGGTGCTGCCGCCAGTGCCGTCATCCATTGGCCTGGCCGTGGTTTTCGCCGCTGCCGGTGCTCTTGGCACGTTGTGGATCACGCGGCGGCCGCTCCTGAGCCTGCACACCGCCGCCACCGCCGCGCTGTGCATCTCCGCCTTCGCGTGGCTGCTGCTGACCCACGGCCCCGCTCGCTTCGTGCCGGCCATCGCCGGGCCGAATCCGTTGGCACAGAGCCGGATCGAGACCCCCGACGGCTACTACTGGTTGCTGCTCATCGGCGCGGTGCTATCCCTTGCCCAGTGCGGCATCCAGCTCGTCGAACAGCGCCGTCGGCAGCGCGGTGCCGTGTCGGTCGGCGAGAACCGTCCAGTAGCGCCGGCCCAGTTCTGACGCGGCCCGCAGCGCCCGAGTCAATCCTTCCGGCGTCGCCTCGGTGGTCGCCGCCCGCAGCCCCGCCACGGCCTCGGCCGACAACTCCGCCTCGGCCCGTCGTGACGGCGTGAGCCAATGCTCGGTGGCGTTCTCGGCCAGGCGGGCCATCCACACCAGGTGCCGCTGGAGATGCCCCAGCGCGTCCCAGGCCCGCAGGAATTCACCCCGTGCCGTCAGGTGATGGGCCAGCACCAGCCAGTTCACGAACGGGTCGCAATACCGGGTGATGGCCTCCGACGGCGTATACCGCTGCGGCAGGGCCTCCAGCACGGGCGTGAGCGCCCCGCGGCGGTCCACCACGACCATCCGGTCCACCGCCGCCCCACGGGCCGGCCAGTCGGCCACCGTGGCGATTTCGGCGATCGTCACGAAGTGGAACTCGCCGCGCACCAGCCCCGGGAAGAACGCCACGTAGGTGCCGAACTCGTTGACCAGTCCGTGGCTGATCGGCGCGATGTCCGCGCACCACGACGCCGGATCGATCGCCGCCCGCCGCTGCGGCGTGAAGAACAGCCAGAACTCGATGTCGCTGTGCTCATCGGCCTCACCGGCGGCGAACGAGCCGTACATCAGGGCCGCGTCGAGTCCCTGATCGCCCACGCACTTGGCCCGCGCGCGGGCGATCAGGTCCGGCTGGTTCGGCATGGTTTCCCTAGCGGCGGAAGGAGATCTGCAGCGTCGGCGCGGACGTCTCGGAGAAGAAGTCGTTGCCCTTGTCGTCCACCACGATGAACGCCGGGAAGTCCTCCACCTCGATCTTCCACACCGCTTCCATGCCCAGCTCCGGGTACTCCAGGACCTCGACCTTGCGGATGCAGTCCTTGGCCAGGCGGGCCGCCGGGCCGCCGATGGAGCCCAGGTAGAAGCCGCCGTGGGCCTGGCAGGCGTCGGTGACCTGCCGGGACCGGTTGCCCTTGGCCAGCATCACCAGCGAGCCGCCGGCCGCCTGGAACTGCTCGACGTAGGAGTCCATCCGGCCGGCCGTGGTCGGGCCGAACGAGCCGGAGGCGTAGCCCTCCGGCGTCTTGGCCGGGCCGGCGTAGTAGACCGGGTGGTCCTTCAGGTACTGCGGCATCGGCTCGCCGGCGTCCAGCCGCTCCTTGATCTTGGCGTGGGCGATGTCGCGGGCCACCACCAACGGACCGCTCAGCGACAGCCGGGTCTTCACCGGCAGCGCCGCCAGGGTGCGGCGGATCTCGTCCATCGGCTGGTTGAGGTCGATCCGGACCACGTCGTCGGACAGCTGCTCGTCGTGCACCTCGGGCAGGAACTGGGCCGGGTCGTGCTCCAGCTGCTCCAGGAACACGCCGTCCGCGGTGATCTTGGCCTTGGCCTGGCGGTCGGCCGAGCAGGAGACGGCGATGCCGACCGGGCAGGACGCGCCGTGCCGGGGGAGCCGGATGACCCGCACGTCGTGGCAGAAGTACTTGCCGCCGAACTGCGCGCCGATGCCGAACTCGCGGGTCATGGCCAGGACCTGCTGCTCCAGGTCGGTGTCCCGGAACGCGCGGCCCTCGGCCGAGCCCTCGGTCGGCAGGTTGTCCAGGTAGCGGGCCGAGGCCAGCTTGGCCACCTTCAGGTTGTACTCGGCCGACGTGCCGCCCACCACGATGGCCAGGTGGTACGGCGGGCAGGCCGCCGTGCCCAGGGAGCGCAGCTTCTCGTCCAGGAACCGGGCCAGCCGCGTCGGGTTCAGCAGCGCCTTGGTCTCCTGGTACAGGAACGTCTTGTTGGCGCTGCCGCCGCCCTTGGCCATGAACAGGAACTCGTAGACCGGCTCCTGGCCCGCCTTGTGGTAGAGCTCGATCTGGGCCGGCAGGTTGGTGCCGGTGTTCTTCTCGTCCCAGAACGTCGTCGGCGACATCTGCGAGTAGCGCAGGTTGAGCTGCTGGTAGGCGTCGTGGATGCCCTCCGACAGCGCCGCCTCGTCGTCACCGCCGGTGAGCACCGTCTCCGTGCGCTTGCCGACCACGATCGCCGTGCCCGTGTCCTGGCACATCGGCAGCACCCCGCCGGCCGACACGCAGGCGTTGCGCAGCAGGTCGGTGGCCACGAACCGGTCGTTCCCGCTGGCCTCCGGGTCGTCGATGATCGACCGCAGCTGCCGCAGGTGGCTGGTCCGCAGCAGGTGCTGGATGTCCCGGATCGCCTCCCGGGCCAGCAGCCGCAGCGCCGCCGGCTCCACTTCGAGGAAGCGACGCCCCGCCACCTCGTGCACCCGGACCCCGTCCGGGCTGACCAGTCGGTACTCGGTTTCGGTGTCCTTGCCCAAGGGCAGCGGATCGACGTACTGGAACGACGAGGTGGTGGTCACGTCGGCGGGCTCCCTTGCACGCAACTCGGGTAACCCGCCCAACGCTACCGCCGCCGCACAGACGCCCAGCGCCATCCCCGGTGTGACGGCCGACATCACAAAAATCAGAAGGCCGGGGTGGCCCCCGGCCACCCCGACCTCCTGTCGGATGCGGTGACGAACCTCAGGTGATGGTTCGCACCGCGAAGCTTCTGTTGTGCGCTGTGAACTGTGCCGTGACACAGATCACAAGTCAAGACGGCTGTTCGGGTTAGCCGGCGTGCACCCGTGACCCGGAGTGCGAGGCCCCGCCGGTGCTTCGCACGGTTGGCGGATTTCGGCCGCCGCCACCCGACGCGCCCCACCACTGAGCTGGATGCGGCGGGCGAAATCCGGCAAGGGCGAGGCGTCGGCTACCTGGGGGCCGAGCCGCGACGCCGAAGGCGGCGCCATTAACTCGCGTAGGCGCGCAGGCGCTCGGCGCGGTCGCCCTGGCGGAGCTTGGACATGACCTCGCGCTCGATCTGGCGGACCCGCTCGCGGGACAGGCCGAAGCGCTTGCCGATCTGGTCGAGGGTGCGGGGCTGACCGTCCTCCAGGCCGTAGCGCAGCCGGATGACGGACTGCTCGCGCTCGTCCAGCGTGGCCAGCACGCGGCGCAGGTCGTCGGACAGCAGGCTGGAGATGACGGCGCTCTCGGCGTCGGTGGCCTCGGAGTCCTCGATGAAGTCGCCGAGCGGGGCGTCCTCGTCGGTGCCGACCGGCATGTCCAGGCTCACCGGGTCACGCGAGTGGTCGAGCAGGTCGGCGATCTTCGCCTCGGCGATGCCCGACTCCTTGGCGAGCTCCTCGTGGGTGGCCTCGCGGCCGAGCTGCTGGTGCAGGTCCCGCTTGATCCGGGCCAGCTTGTTCACCTGCTCCACCAGGTGGACGGGCAGCCGGATAGTGCGGCCCTGGTCGGCCATGCCCCGCGTGATGGCCTGCCGGATCCACCAGGTGGCGTACGTGGAGAACTTGAAGCCCTTGGTGTAGTCGAACTTCTCGACGGCCCTGATCAGACCGAGGTTGCCCTCCTGGATCAGGTCGAGCAGCGGCATGCCGCGCCCGGTGTAGCGCTTGGCCAGCGACACCACGAGCCGGAGGTTGGCCTCCAGCAGGTGGTTCTTGGCCCGCTCGCCGTCCCGCACGAGCTGGGTGAGCTCGGTCTTCCTGGTGGCGTCCAGCACCCGGGCGGTCTCGAGCATGTGCCGGGCGAACACGCCGGCCTCGATCCTCTTAGCCAGCCCCACCTCCTGCTCGGCGGTCAGCAGCTTGGTCTTGCCGATGCCGTTCAGGTAGACGCGCACGAGGTCGGCGGCAGGCCCCTGGGCGTCCAGATCGGCCTCGGGGCCGATCTGCGAGTCGATGGTCTGTGGGATGGTCACGGTGCTCCCTCCCCGGTCGCGGGCTGGTGTGTTGTCGCGTCACACACCGGCGCTGCGTTGCGCGGCGAGCCTTTCGGGCGAGGCACCCGGGTCGGGAATGCCTTGCGCTTGCTGGCTGGACACTGGTGAAAACGCGAGCGATCGCGAAATCGTTCCCGTGTTCTCACACCCTTCATGACGTGTCCACGGCCCGAGCGGTTGCCCTGAGAACCTGAGGTTTCCCTGAGAGAGAGCCACCTCCACCCGTTCAGCGGGCAACCGTCCCGGTGAAACGTGAAGTCCATGTTGGACGACTGAACCGAATCGGCCGCGCACACGTTTCCCAAGCCAGGAAACCCGGAATCATCACACTTCGACGAGCACCGTGAACGGACCGTCGTTCACGCTTTCCACCGCCATGTCGGCGCCGAACCGACCGGTGGCCACGGTGGCGCCCCGCGCACGCAGCGCGTCGACGACCGCGTCCACCAGCGGCTCGGCGACCGAGCCGGGGGCGGCCTTCGTCCACGTTGGACGGCGGCCCTTCCTGGTGTCGCCGTACAGCGTGAACTGGCTCACCACGAGCAGCGGAGCCCCTGTGCTGGCACAGGATTGCTCCTCGTCGAGTATCCGCAGCTCGTGCAGCTTGCGGGCCATGGTGTCGACCTGGTCGGCGCCATCCGAGTGGGTGATACCCAGTAACACCAACAGACCCGGCTCCTTGATCTCGCCGACCACCTCACCGGCGACGGTGACACTCGCCTTTGTCACCCGCATGACAACTGACCTCACGCGTCCGCCTCGCTGGCGCTCGCCGGACGCGCAAGGTCAGCCCCTGCGTTGAATGACGAGCTCGCAAGCTCGCTCGTGCCCGGCACAACCATGCCGTGCCGCACCAGATCGCGCATGATCGGCAACGCGGCGCGTTCGAGGTCGTCGACCGACTGGCCGTGCCCGTACGCCAGCAGGTGCAGGAGGTCACCCAGCGGCAGCGCGCCGCGACAGCCGGCGAGCAGCGCGGCCGCCAACTCGTCGACCTCGTGCTGCCAACCGGGTCCGTCGGTGCGGTGCAGCCGTCGCACCACCGACTCCCAGCCCTCGTCGCCCGGCTGCGACACCTCTTCCAGCATCACGGTCGGCGGCACGAGGAACCGCGTGGCCAGCAGTTCCTCGGCGGATCCGTGCTGCCGCAACCAACTCACCCGGTCCAGCCAGGCCGCGGCCTCCGGCCCCAGCGGATCGTCGAAGGCGTGCCGCAGGTCCTCGCAGACGATCTCGGGGTGTGACGCCGAGGTTCGACGCAGGGTGACGAAACCGAAGCCGACACCGAGAACATCGTTGCCCTCGAACCAGTCCAGCCACGCGGTGGCCTTGGCTCGGCCCTCCGCCGACCGCGGGTCGATGCCGGCGTCGCGCAGCCAAGTGCCCACGTACAGCGAGGGTTCGGCCACATCGCGCTGCACGAACCAGGCGTCGACGCCGCCGCGCGGCAGCCAGGACGCGACCCGGTCGGTCCAGTCCTCACCCTTGCGGTGCACCCAGGACGCCAGCAGCTGGCCGACGCCGCCCTCGTTGAGGAACGCCGGCAACTGCCGCACCACCAAGGCACTCGCGTCGTCGCCGGCCAGGCCGGAGTCGCGGTAGGTGTAGTCGACCCTCGCGGGTCCGACGACGAACGGGGGATTGCACACGACCTGGTCGAAGCGGCGGCCGGCGACCGGCTGGAACCACTCGCCGCGGGCCAGTTCCACGTCCAGCTCGTTGAGCCGGAATGTCGCGGAGGCAAGGGAAATCGCCCGTTCGGACAGGTCGGTGGCGGTGATCCGGTTGGCGTGCCGGGCAGCGTGCAGCGCCTGCACACCGCAGCCGGTGCCCAGGTCCAGCAACGTCTCCACGGGCCGCCGGGCCGTTGCGCGAGCAAGGCTCAGAGACGCGTGTCCGACGCCCAGCACGTGGTCCGGGCTCACGGGTGCGCCGCGCAGATCGGAGTCCTGGTCGGACACCACCCACCAGGAACCCTGATCGTCTCCGTACGGTCGAACGTCCAAGTCGGCGCGGAGGTTCCCGCTGTCCTCGCGCAGCAGGCCCTCGGCCACCGCGTCGGCCACCGACAGCGCGCCGAGCGCCGCCTGGGTCTCGGCCCGCGACGCGCTGTCGCCGAGCAGGAACACGCGGATCAGGGTGCCGAGCGGACCGCCGTCGGCGCTGGCCCGCCGGGCCGGCTCCGGCTCGCCACGGCCCAGTGCCGCGTGGGCTGGCGCGCCCAGCAGGTCGACGACCGCGTCCGGCTCGTAGCGGGCCTCGCGGAAGGCGTCCCGCAGCTGGTCACAGAACTTGTCGGAAAACACGACCGAAATGTTTGCACGGCCTTGGGGGCGTCTAGCATCTACCGGAGGAGGTGGTGTCGTGAAGGGCTCTGACCGGGACGACACGCCGGTTCTGATCACCGAGGCCGCGCCGTCGTACCAGGAGCAGGCCAAGGCTCGCAAGCGCAAATACATGATCATGATGTCGCTGCGCGTGCCCTGCCTGATCCTGGCCTGTGTGTTCATCCACGTGTGGTGGCTGGCCCTGCTGTTCCTGGTGTTGTCGATCCCGCTGCCGTGGGTGGCCGTGCTGATCGCCAACGACCGGCCGCCGCGCAAGCAGGAAGAGATCAACCGGTACAACGCGGAGAAGGCGGCCCGCCGGGCCCTGGAGCGCGAGGTCTCGACCGACAGCGCCCCGAACGGCGCGAAGCCGCCGACCCAGCCCCGCGCCATCGAGGGCTGAATATATGGCGCCGCCTTCGGCGTCGCGGCTCGGCCCCCGGGTAGCCGGTGTCTCGCCCTTGCCGGATTTCGGCCGCCGCATCCGGCTCGGGTGGGGCGTGCGTCGGGTGGCGGCGGCCGAAATCCGCCAACCGTGCGAAACACCGGCGGGGCCTCGCACACTCTGGAGTCGGCGGTCGAACTCCGGCAAGCGGACGAAACATCGGCGGGCCCGACCCGCGTACACCGTGGGGCCGGGCCGTCGAAGCATCAGGGCTGTGGCTGGGCCCCGACCCGGGACACGGCCGCCGAGCCGGCCGCGACCCCGGCCCGCAGCACGTCCAGCGGCGGCTGACCGCTGAGCCAGGCCGCCAGCAGGCCGGCGTCGAAGGCGTCGCCGGCGCCGGTGGAGTCGACGCACGTGGCCCGGACCGCCGGCACGTCCCAGCGGCCGATCCGGTCGACCCAGCTGGCCCCGTCGGGTCCGGTCGTCACAGCCACCGCGCCGACGTGGTCGAGCAGCCCCGCCGCCGCTGACGGGTCCCGGGACCCGGTCAGGGCCTCCAACTCGTCGGCGTTGGGCAGCAGCAGGTCGACGCCGGTGACGGCGGTCAGGAACGACATCGGCCCCTGCTGGGTGATGTGCAACGCCGCCTGCGGATCCACCGAGGTGGTGAGCCCCGCCCCGCGCGCCGCCGCCAACATCTCCAGCCCGGCCTCCCGCGACCTCGGGTCTAGCAGCACGTAACCCGAAAGGTGCAGGTGGCTGGCCGTCTCCAACAGGTTGACGGTCAGGTCCGAGCCGGCCAGCCGGGCGTTCGCACCCCGGTCGGCCAGCATGCTGCGCTGCCCGTCGTCGTCCACGAGCACGACGACGCAGCAGGTCGGCGCGGACGGGTCGACGGCCAGCGCGCACCGCACGCCGACGGTCTCCAGTTCGGACCGCACCTGCCGGCCGCCCATGTCGTCGCCGACCCGGCCGACCAGCACCGTGTCCACGCCGAACGAGGCCAGCCAGGCCGCCGTGTTCGCGCCGGCCCCGCCGACCGCCAGGGTGATGTCCGCCCGCGAGTCACCGGCGCACACGATCGGGCTGTGGTGCTTGGCGACGACGTCCAGCGCCGCGTCGCCGACCACGATGACCGTCATCGGGCCAGCTCCGCCTGCCCCAGCTCAACAGACACCTCGGC
This sequence comes from Kutzneria sp. CA-103260, assembly GCF_018263855.1. GTDB lineage: Bacteria > Actinomycetota > Actinomycetes > Mycobacteriales > Pseudonocardiaceae > Kutzneria. The sequence goes on from NZ_CP073318.1 coordinate 10,843,685, forward strand.
GGCCACCCGGGCGTTGGACAGCACCAGCTGCTCGTTGGTGTCCAGGCTCACGCCGTCGCTGGCCGTGTGGAAGTGCTCCAGCAGCACCGGCGTCACGTCCTTGCCGCGGACCTTGCGCGTGACCAGCAGCTCCAGGCCCTCGGCCAGCAGCCGGTCGTGCAGCTCACGGTCCATCTCGTGCTCCACCGGCACCGGGTTGGCCAGCAACACGCCCGACTGGCCCGGCGCGTACTCCCGGTGCGCCCGCACCGCCGCGGCCGCCTGCTTGGGGTCGTCCACCCGCCACGGCACGTCGAAGTCCGATTCACGCAGGTAGAACGCCGGGAAGCGGTCCGTGCGGTAGCCCAGCACCGGCACCGAGTTGGTCTCCAGCAGCTCCAGCGTCGCCCCGATGTCCAGCACCGACTTCACGCCCGAGCAGACCACCAGCACCGGCGTCTCGGCCAGCACCCCCAGGTCGGCCGACACGTCCCAGCTCTCCGAGGCGCCCCGGTGCACCCCGCCGAGGCCGCCGGTGGCGAACACCCCGATGCCCGCCGCCGCGGCCAGCGCCGCCGTGCCGGCCACCGTCGTCGCCCCGTCCCGGCCCAGCCCGATCGCCGGGCCCAGGTCCCGCCGGGACAGCTTCACCAGCCCCGCCGCCGGGTCGCACACCCGGTCCAGCTGCTTGTCGTCCAGGCCCACGACCGGGCGACCGTCCAGCACCGCGATCGTCGCCGGCACCGCCCCCGCGTCCCGCACGACCCGCTCCACCCGGGCCGCGACCTCCCGGTTGCGGCCCGGCGGCAGCCCGTGCGCCAGGATCGTGCTCTCCAGCGCGACGACGGCCCGGCCCTCGTTCAGTGCGGCCGCTACCTCTGGGCTGACCTGCGGTTGTGTACCCATCGTCTCCCGTTCCAGTGTCCAGCGTGTATCAGGCATCATGAATGAGTGAGCCCGATGACCCAGACGCTGCCCGACACCGACACCCGGCCGGAAGGCACCGACACCACCGGCGACGACACGCCGAAGATGTTCCACTACGTGCGCAAGGAGAAGATCGCGGAGAGCGCCGTGATGGGCACGCACGTGGTGGCCCTGTGCGGCGAGGTGTTCCCGGTCACCAAGTCGCCCAAGCCCGGCTCCCCGGTCTGCCCCGAGTGCAAGCGCATCTACGAGGCCATGAAGCAGTGACATGGCGCCGCCTCCGGCGTCGCGGCTCGGCCCCCGGGTAGCCGACGCCTCGCCCTTGCCGGATTTCGCCCGCCGCATCCGGCTCGGGCGGGGCGTGCGTAGGGTGGCGGCGGCCGAAATCCGCCAACCAGGCGAAGCATCGGCGGGGCCTCGCGGTGTGTTGGCGTGCAGGTAGCTACTTGCTCTGACGCCCTGCCGACGGACGCTTCAACTGCTCGGTGTCGTTGACGTCGGCGGGCGACGGGGCCTGCCACTTCTCGGTGACGTTCTTGAGCACCGATGACCCGTTGTTCAGCTCGGCGGTCTCCTGCTCCGGCTGGCTGTCGAGCCACTGCTTGGCCTGCTCGCCGGCGCGGATCTGCACCGCGGCCCGCTCCAGCTCCAGCCGGCGCCAGCGCCGCCGCTGCCGCCGGGTCATCTTGGCTGGCCACAGCTCCTCGATGGCGCTGTTGAAGTGCGCGCCGACGACGATGGCCATGCCGAGGAAGAAAGTGAACAGCAGGAAGGCGATGGGCGTGGCCAGCGCGCCGTAGGTGTAGCCGGTGGTGGTGATCCACCCGATGTAGAGCCGCAGCCCGATGCTGGACAGCAGGAACATCACCATCGCCAGCCCGGCTCCGGGCAGCCCCCGATGCCACGGCAGCTTGCGCGGCAGCGCCACCTTGTACAGCGTGGTCAGGGCCAGCACCAGCAGCACGGCCATCACCGGGTAGTAGAACGTGCTCAGCAGCTGCTGCACCAGCGGCCGCCACTGCCCGGGCACCACGGTGGCCAGCAGGTCCGGCCCCAGCGCCAGCACCGGCAGGCCGATCACCGCCAGCAGCAGCCCGACGACGTACATGAACAGCGCGAAGATCCGCTGCCACACCGGGTGCCGCACGTCGTGCTGCCCGTACGCCGCGGTGATGGCGTCCACGAACGAGGCCATCGCCGACGAACCGGCCCACAGCGAGATCAGGAAGCCGATGGAGGCCACCTCGGTGTGCGCGCCGGTGAGGATGCCGACCAGCGTCGGGGCGATGATTTGGTCCACCACGTTCTGACTGAATATGCTGTGGCAGAACGAAAGGATCTTGGTCTCGACGGCGGTGACGAGCTGCGGCCCGAACCAGTCGCCGACGAAGCTGAGCAGTCCGAGCAGACCCAGCAGCAGCGGCGGCAGCGACAGCGTCTGCCAGAACGCGGCCTCGGCGGCCTCGGAGAAGATGTCGCCGAACCAGGCCTTGGTGACCGTGCGCACCACGAGTCGCCACGGCCCCCGTTTGACCGGTGCGACCGCGCCGCTGTCCTGCTCAGGCTGCTGACCCATGGCACCCCAAAGCATGCGGCATCACCGGATCTTTGGCCGGACTGGCCCCCGAAACGTCATCTCGTGGCCATCCGCACAACCCATCGAGCGGTGCGTCCGGGGCCGATTCGGTAAGCTGCCCTCAGCCCTCAGGGAACCCCACCGTGAGGGCATTCGCACGTCATCGGCAGGTTGTCGCAGCTAGGGAGGGTGAACGGCGTTGACGGACACCCTCAACCCGACGACAACCGCGGCCCGGCCGCTGCGGGCCTGGCAGCGCCGGGCGCTGACCCGGTACCTGACCACCAAGCCGCAGGACTTCCTCGCGGTGGCCACGCCCGGCGCCGGCAAGACCACCTTCGGTCTGCGGGTCGCCGCCGAGCTGCTGGCCGACCGCACGGTGGAGCGGGTCACCATCGTCACGCCGACCGAGCACCTCAAGCACCAGTGGGCCAAGGCGGCGGCCGAGGCCGGCATCGCCATCGACTCCAACTTCCGCAACGGGGCCGGGCAGACCTCCAACGACTACAACGGCGTCGCGGTCACCTACGCCCAGGTCGCGGCCCATCCGACGCTGCACCGGGTACGCACCGAGAACCGCAAGACACTGGTGATCCTGGACGAGGTGCACCACGGCGGCGACGCGAAGTCCTGGGGCGACGCGATCCGCGAGGCGTTCACGCCGGCGGTGCGCCGGCTGGCCCTGACCGGCACCCCGTTCCGCAGCGACGACAGCCCGATCCCGTTCGTCAACTACGAGCCCGACGGCGCGGGCCAGATGCGCAGCCGCGCGGATCACTCGTACGGGTACTCCGACGCGCTGCGGGACGGCGTGGTGCGGCCGGTGCTGTTCCTCGCCTACTCGGGTGAAGCCAGCTGGCGCACCGGTGCGGGTGAGGAATTCACCGCCCGACTGGGTGAACCGCTGACCCAGGAGCAGACCGCCCGGGCCTGGCGGACCGCGCTGGACCCGACCGGCGAGTGGATGCCGGCCGTGATCAGCGCCGCCGACCAGCGGCTCAACCAGGTGCGCCAGTCGATTCCGGACGCCGGGGCCATGGTGCTGGCCTCCGACCAGGAGTCGGCCAAGGCCTACGCCGAGATCATCACGCGGCTGACCGGCGAGCCGCCGACGGTCGTGCTCTCCGACGACCCCAAGGCCACCGGCCGGATCGCCGAGTACTCGGCCACCACGGCCCGCTGGCTGGTCGCGGTCCGGATGGTGAGTGAGGGCGTCGACGTGCCCCGGCTGGCCGTCGGCGTGTACGCCACCAGCTCGTCCACGCCGCTGTTCTTCGCCCAGGCGATCGGCCGCTTCGTGCGGTCCCGGCGGCCCGGCGAGACGGCCAGCGTGTTCCTGCCCAGCGTGCCGGTGCTGCTCCAGCTGGCCAGCGAGCTGGAGGCCGAGCGCGACCACGTGCTGGGCAAGCCCCACCGGGAGAAGGACGGCTGGGACGACGAGCTGCTCTCCGACGCCAACCGCACCAAGGACGAGGACGGCGAGGAGGAGAAGGGCTACACCTCGCTGGGCGCCTCGGCCGAGCTGGACCAGTTGATCTTCGACGGCAACTCGTTCGGCACCGCGGCCATGGTCGGCACCGAGGAGGAGCAGGACTACCTGGGCCTGCCCGGCCTGCTGGAGCCCGACCAGGTGCGCACGCTGCTGCGCCAGCGGCAGGCCAAGCAGCTGGCCGACGTGTCCGCGCGCAAGGCGACCGAGCCGGAGCCCGTGGCCCAGCAGCCGGCCCGCGCCCGCACCACCCAGGAGCGGCTGGCCGAGCTGCGGCGCGAGCTGAACACCCTGGTGTCGATGCACCACCACCGGACCAAGAAGCCGCACGGCAAGATCCACAGCGAGCTGCGCGCCTACTGCGGCGGTCCGCCGACCGCGATGGCGTCGGTCGAGCAGCTCGAGGAACGCATCGCGACGCTGCGCTCCTGGTGACCCCGCGCCCGGTGACTCCGGGCTCACACCGGCGTGTGGTCTAGACCGCACGACCGGATGGGGGCAGGGCAGTTGGTAGCGCTCTCATACCTGTCCGTAGTTGGACCGGTGATCCTTTTGACGCAGGCCCGGCGGCCAACCGTGCAAGCCGTCGCCGTGCGTTCACCCCAATTTAGTCACAATGCGTAGTTGACAGGCGGCCTTTCGGTGTAGCGGCGGCCTTCCGGTTACCGGGCCGTTGCCGCATCGTGTCGGCAGAACTGAACTTAACCGCTTCACCCCACTTTCGGCGGGTGCTCCGGGGGCATATGTTCTGCGCCACAACATTTTCGCGGGCTCCTGGAGTGACCCGCGCCACGATGAAGGGAACAGCCGGATGCGGAGCAGAACTCTCGCCGTGCTCGCCGCGAGCACCGGGCTCGCGCTGGCGGTCACCGCGTGTGGAGCCAACAGCAGCACCGGGAGCGGCGGCGCCAGCACCTCGGCTGGCAGCTCGAGCAGCAACGGCGCCAAGGTCGGCGTGATCCTGCCGGAGACCACCACCTCCGCCCGCTGGGAGGGTTTCGACCACCCGCTGCTGGAGCAGAAGCTGAAGGCCCAGGGCTTCGACCCGATCATCCAGAACGCGCAGGGTGACGACCAGAAGGTCTCGCAGCTGGCCGACCAGATGCTCAGCCAGGGCGTCAAGGTGCTGATCCTGGCCTCGACCACCGGCGCCGTCGGCGCCGCGGTGGAGCAGAAGGCCAAGGCCCAGGGCGTGCCGGTCATCGACTACGACCGCCTCAACGCCGGCGGCAGCGCCGACTACTACGTGTCCTTCGACAACGTCCAGGTGGGCAAGCTCCAGGGCCAGGCCCTGGCCGACTCGCTGAAGGACAAGAAGGGCGCGAGCGTCATCGAGATCGAGGGCGCGGCGACCGACAACAACGCCACGCTGTTCCACGACGGCCAGGAGCAGGTCCTCAAGCCGCTGTACGACAACAGCACGCTGAAGCTGCTCAACAGCCAGTTCATCGACAAGTGGGACAACCAGACCGGTGGCCAGGTCTTCGAGCAGTTCCTGACCTCGGCCGGCGGCAAGGTCGACGGCGTGCTCGCGGCCAACGACGGCCTGGCCGGCGCGGTCATCAACATCCTCAAGAAGAACAGCCTCAACGGCAAGGTCCCGGTCACCGGCCAGGACGCCACCGCCGACGGCCTCAAGGCCATCCTGCGCGGCGACCAGTACATGACCGTGTACAAGCCGATCGACCAGGAGGCCGACGCGGCCGCCAAGCTGGCCACCGCGCTGCTGAAGAACAGCGCCGCGGACGCCGACAAGATCGCCACCCAGACGGTGACCGACCCGACGACCAAGCGCCAGGTCAAGTCCCTGCTGCTGACGCCGCAGTCGATCACCAAGGACAAGGTCAAGGACGTCATCGCGGCCGGCGCCGTCAAGAAGGAAGACGTGTGCACCGGCGACGTGGCCCCGCTCTGCGCGGCCGCGGGCATCAACTGACCCGCTGACGGCGCATCCCAAGGCCGCCGCCGCGGCCGCCCCGGACCCCCGACCCGGGCCGGCCGCGGCGGCTTCCCATGCCCGACACCCCCGCCGCCGACGGGAGCGGGCAGTGACAGTCTGGAGTACATCCCCATGACCGAGCCGATCCTCGAACTGCGCGGGATCAACAAGAGCTTCGGGCCCGTCCACGTGCTGCACGACGTGAACCTGGCGATCCGCCCCGGCGAGGTGACCGCGCTCGTCGGCGACAACGGCGCCGGCAAGTCCACGGTGGTCAAGTGCATCGCCGGCATCCACGGCATCGACTCCGGTGAGGTGCTGTTCAACGGCGAGCCGGTGCACATCAACGGCCCGCGCGAGGCCGCCGCGTACGGCATCGAGGTCGTCTACCAGGACCTCGCGCTGTGCGACAACCTCGACATCGTCCAGAACATGTTCCTCGGCCGCGAGCGCGGCAAGTACGGCATGCTCGACGAGTCCGACATGGAGCAGGCCGCCCGCGAGACGCTGGCCTCGCTGTCGGTGCGCACGGTCAAGTCGGTGCGCACGCTGGTCGCGTCGCTGTCCGGCGGCCAGCGGCAGACCGTCGCCATCGCCAAGGCCGTGCTGTGGGACAGCAAGGTCGTGCTGCTGGACGAGCCGACCGCCGCGCTGGGCGTGGCCCAGACCCGCCAGGTGCTCGACCTGGTGCGCCGGCTGGCCGACCAGGGCCTGGGTGTGGTGCTGATCAGCCACAACATGAACGACGTCTTCGAGGTCGCGGACAACGTCGCGACGCTCTACCTCGGCCGCATGGTCGCCCAGCTGCCGACCAAGAGCCTGACCAACACGCAGGTCGTCGAGCTGATCACCGCCGGCCGGTCCGGCGACATCGGCCTGGCCAAGCCCGAAGTCGCCACGGTCTGAACTGCAAGGGATCGCTTCGAAATGACTGACACACCCGCCGCCGCCCCGCCGTCGGACCAGAAGCCGGCCGCGCAGGAGCAGGCCGTCGCCGACTTCGGCATCGACACCACCCGGCGTTCCACCGCCCAGGCGCTGCGCGACTACGTCGACCGCGTCCGCGGCGGCGAGCTCGGCTCGCTGCCGGCCCTGTTCGGCCTGGTCGTGCTGGTGATCGTGTTCGCCGCCGCGTCCAGCTCGTTCCTCACCCTGAACAACATCGCCAACCTGCTCGCGCAGAGCGCCGGCGTCACCATCATCTCGATGGGCCTGGTGTTCGTGCTGCTGCTCGGCGAGATCGACCTGTCCGCCGGCACCGGGTCCGGCGTCGCCGCCGCCGTGCTGGCACTGCACTACGTCAAGGGCGGCAACCTGCTGGCCGGCATGGGCGACACCGTCTTCGACGCGTTCGCGGTCGGCTGCGTGATCGCCATCGTGGTCTCCGTCTGGCAGCGCATCTGGCCCGGCGCCGTGCTGTCCCTGGTCGCGCTGCTGCTGATGGTGCTCGGGGTGCCGGCCAACCCGTGGATCGAGATGCTGCTGGCGGTCTGTGTCGGCACGGTCATCGGCTGCCTCACCGGCGTGATGATCTCCAAGATCGGCATCCCGTCGTTCGTCGTGACCCTGGCGCTGTTCCTGGCCTGGGGCGGCGTGATCCTGAAGCTGATCGGCGACGGCGGCACGCTGTCCATCAGCAACGACCCGGTGCTGTTCGGCGTGGCCAACAACAACCTGGACACCCTGGGCAGCTGGATCCTGTTCGTGATCTTCGCCGGCGGCTACGCGGCCGTGGTGCTGTTCCGGCACTTCGGGCGGGTCCGCCGCGGCCTGGTGGCCCAGCCGACCACGCTGATGATGATCAAGGTCGGCGCGGTGGTCGTGCTCGGCGCGGTGGCCACCTACCTGCTCACGCTCAACCGCTCGCCCAACCCGGACCGGGTCACCATCTCCGGTGTGCCCTACGTGGTGCCGATCATCCTGGTGCTGCTGGTGGCCGGCACCTTCGTGCTGGACCGGACCAAGTACGGCCGGCACATCTACGCCGTCGGCGGCAACGCCGAGGCGGCCCGCCGCGCCGGCATCAACGTGCCCAAGATCCGGATGAGCGTGTTCGTGATCGCCTCCACCGTGTCCGCGGTCGGCGCCATCGTCTACTCGTCCAAGGTCGGCTCGGTCGACCCGAACGCCGGTGGCGGCAACGTGCTGCTGTTCGCCGTCGGCGCCGCGGTCATCGGCGGCACGTCGCTGTTCGGCGGCAAGGGCCGGATCTCCAACGCCATCATCGGTGGTTTCGTGATCGCGATCGTCAGCAACGGCCTGGGCCTGCTCGGCCAGCCCGCCGCCGTGGTCAGCATCGTCACCGGCGTGGTGCTGCTGCTGGCCGCCACCGTCGACGCGGTGTCGCGCCGGCGGGCCAAGGCGACCGGTCACTAGCAGCTCCGACGGGGCACGAAGGGGTGTGCGGTGAGCGGTCCGCCAACCGCGGGTACACGTCCCGACGAGGTCCGCAGGCACAACCGGACCGCCCTGCTGCGCCGCCTGCACGTCGGCGGGCCGTGCACCAGGGCGGAACTGGCCGCTGAGCTGGGGCTCAACCGGAGCACGATCAAGGCTCTGGTGGACGGCCTGGCCGACGCCGGCGTGGTGGTCGAGCAGGTCTCGGCCAAGCGCACCGGCGCCGGCCGGCCGTCGCTGCTGGTGCTGCCGCAGCCGCGGTCGCTGTGGGTGCTGGCCGTCGACGTCGGCGTGGAGCAGACCACGGTGGCCGCCGTCGGCTTCGGCGGCGAGGTGCTCGGCACCCGGGGCTGGACGCTGCCCCGGGGCGCCGGGTCGCCCGACGACCTGCTGGCCAAGGTCGGCACCGCCGGCCGTCGGCTGGCCGAGCGGATCGGGTCCGAGCCGGTCGGGGTTGGCGTGTCGGTGCCCGGCGTCGTCCGGCGGGACGGTTTCGTGCACGAGGCGCCCAACCTGCACTGGGCCGGCGTGCCGGTGGGGGAGCGGCTGTCCGCCGCCCTGCACCGGCCGGTGCTGGTCGGCAACGACGCCGAGCTCGGGGCGCTGGCCGAGCACACCCGCGGCGTGGCCACCGAGGCCGCCGACATGGTGTTCGTGTCGGTGGACGTCGGGGTCGGCGGCGGGGTCATCTCCGAGCGGGCCGCCCTGCGCGGCAGCGGGGGTTACGTCGGCGAGCTCGGGCACATGGTCGTGCGGCCCGACGGGCGGCCCTGCTACTGCGGCTGCCAGGGCTGCTGGGAGACCGAGGTCGGCGAGGACGCCCTGTGCCGGGCGCTGGGCATCCCCGAGAGCTCGCCGCGGGAGGCCGTCGTCGGCGAGCTGCGTGCCCTGGCCGACGAGCCCCAGGCGGCGCTGAGCCGTCTTCGGGAGTTCACCGACTGGCTGGGCATCGGCCTGATCAACATCGTCAACCTGCTGGGGCCGCAGCTGGTGGTGCTGGGCGACCTGCTGGCCGCCCTGCCCGACGCCGTCGTCAACGAGGCCGCCGAGACCGTGCGGGAGCGCAGCCTGGTCAGCCGGGCCGTCGGCGGCATCCAGATCGTGGCCTCCCCACTGGGCAAGGAAGCCAAGATCATCGGCGCCGCCGAGCTGGCCTTCCAACAGGCCCTATCCGGCTAGCGACTTGTGTCATGAAGGGCCCCATCCTCATGTTGAACGTGAGGATGGGGCCCTTCATGACGGTTGGTCGGGGTAGCGAAGAGGCGCGGGCCCACACCGGCCCGCGCCTCTCGTTCGCCTATGGATTTGGGTTCGTCTGCCCCGTTCGGACCCTGTGGGCTCAGCCCTGCTGGATCTCGGCCGAGAGCTCACGCAGCTTGGCGTTGTGCTCGCGGGCGTGGTGGCCGCAGAACAGGAGCTCGCCTCCGGACGGGAGAATGGCGCGTACCTGAGCGGCTGCGCCGCACCGGTCGCAGCGGTCGACAGCGGTCAGCTCGGGGCGGGTGAGCAAGGTCGTCATGGAAATCTCCCTCCGTCCCGGCACCGGGTGCTTCCGGTGCCTACTACAGCTGCGACCACCGGCCTCCGGGTCGCCGCCCGTCGGTCTCCTGGTGCTCGCTGCCATCACTCTTGCAGACGTTCGGCGCCTCGTCGGTGTTCCCGACCGTCGTGGCGACGCCCGTCACGTGAGATGCACCCGGATGTAGCAAGCCACACTCCGTGACATCCCACCCTGTCGATGGTCCGTTGCCGGAGCCCTCGCCAGGTCCCGAGGAGGTTACGTTTTGTCGTCGGATCGGGTCCAACATGACTCACCGCAACGAACTCAGGTACTCAAGCTACGTCAGCGAACCACGACCGGGTTCGTATCGCCACCCCTGTTGTGGGATGAGTCACACTACAGAGCGTAAGATTCGCTTCTGGCGAACAACCGCCCGCACCCCGTTTTCAGCCCCCGTGAGCCCTCCAGCCCCCGCCCCCGGTTTTGCGCCCCTCGAGACGGCGTGACGGCGTCCCACGGGCCAACTGGGGGCCACGAACGACCATCGCCGAGGTGAACGCCCCACCTCAAGTGGATCTAGGGGAGTGGCCGGACGGCGAACGCCCCGTCCGGCCGAAGGGCCGAACGGGGCGTTCGAGTCGAACCGGGACCGCTCAGTCCAGGTAGTCCCGCAGCACCTGGGACCGGGACGGGTGACGCAGCTTGGACATCGTCTTCGACTCGATCTGGCGGATCCGCTCCCGGGTCACGCCGTAGACCTGGCCGATCTCGTCCAGGGTGCGGGGCTGGCCGTCGGTGAGGCCGAAGCGCAGCCGCACCACGCCCGCCTCCCGCTCGGACAGCGTCGCCAGCACCGACTGGAGCTGGTCCTGCAGCAGCGTGAACGACACCGCGTCCACGGCCACCACGGCCTCGGAGTCCTCGATGAAGTCGCCGAGCTGGCTGTCGCCCTCGTCGCCGATGGTCTGGTCCAGCGAGATGGGCTCCCGGGCGTACTGCTGGATCTCCAGCACCTTCTCCGGTGTGATGTCCATCTCCTTGGCCAGCTCCTCCGGCGTCGGCTCGCGGCCGAGGTCCTGGAGCAGCTCGCGCTGTATGCGGCCGAGCTTGTTGATCACTTCCACCATGTGCACCGGGATGCGGATGGTGCGGGCCTGGTCGGCCATGGCCCGGGTGATCGCCTGCCGGATCCACCACGTGGCGTACGTGGAGAACTTGTAGCCCTTGGTGTAGTCGAACTTCTCGACCGCGCGGATCAGGCCCAGGTTGCCCTCCTGGATCAGGTCCAGGAACGCCATGCCACGGCCGGTGTAGCGCTTGGCCAGCGACACCACGAGTCGGAGGTTGGCCTCCAGCAGGTGGTTCTTGGCCCGCTCGCCGTCCCGCACGATCCAGCGCAGGTCCCGCCGCATCTGCGGGGGCAGCTTCTCGGTCTCGTCCTCGGCCTTGCGCACCCGCTCGGCGGCGTAGAGCCCGGCCTCGATCCGCTTGGCCAGCTCCACCTCCTCCTCGGCGTTGAGCAGGGCGACCTTGCCGATCTGCTTGAGATAGGCGCGGACGGAGTCGGCGGAGGCGGTGAGCTCGGCGTCCTTGCGGGCCTGCCGGAGCGCCTCGGACTCCTCCTCGTCCCAGACGAAGTCGGAGCTGTCCTTGGTCTCCTCCTCGTCCGGCTCCTCGACGACGTCCTCGACGACGACGTCCTCGAGTTCGGCCGCGTCCAGCTCGACCTCGCCCTCGAGATCCGGCTCCTCGCCGTCGCCGTCCTTCTTGGCCTTGGCCGGCGCGGCCTTGCCGGTCGCTGTCTTCTTGGCGGCGGCGGCCCGGGGGCCGGCCGGCTTCTTGGCCGCTGTCTTCGCGGCGCCGGTCTTGGCCGCACCACGCGCCGGGGTGGCCTTCACGGCCTCCTCGGCGTCGACCGGCTTCTTTGCCTTCGCGGCGGCGCTCGCGGGGGTGGCGGAGCGTCGGGTTGCGGTTTCTGCGGCTGCCACGTACGCCCTTTCGCGACGGTCCTTCACGGCAGGCCGAAGGGCGCGAACCTCGGCCGCCAGGGGGTTTCGGGGGAGCACCCGGGCGGTTGCTGACCGTGGGCGCTGTTCCATTGTAACGACGAAGGCCGTGCCGCGTTGCCGCCACACGGCCTCCGACGGGCCCTTTTTCCGTGTTCCCGCAGGTAGATCGCCGGAACACGATTCGGTCAGTTTTTTCGAGGTACCACTAGTGGCCGATCCCGTGGGTGGCCGCGGCGGCCGCGCCGACGATGCCGGCCTCGTTCTTCAGCGCGGCGGCGACCACCTTGGTGCGCACCTTGAGCAGCGGCAGCCACTTGTCGGCCTTCTTGCTGACGCCGCCGCCGGCGATCACCAGGTCCGGCCAGATCAGGTCCTCCAGCGTGCGCAGGTAGCGGCTGACCCGGTGGGTCCACTCCTCCCACGACAGGTCCTTGTCCTCCTTCACCGACGCCGCGGCCCGCTTCTCCGCGTCGTGCCCGTCCACCTCCAGGTGGCCGAACTCGGTGTTGGGCAGCAGCCGCCCGTTGAGGAACACGGCGCTGCCGATGCCGGTGCCGAAGGTCAGCAGCACCACCACGCCGGACTGGTCCTTGCCGGCGCCGTAGCGGACCTCGGCCAGGCCGGCGGCGTCGGCGTCGTTGAGCACGACCACGTCGTCGGCGGCCCGCCCGAGCCGCTGCGCGAACAGGGCCGCCGCGTCGGTGTCGACCCAGCCCTTGTCCACGTTGGCGGCGGTCAGCGCGACGCCGCGCTTGACGACGCAGGGCAGCGTGACCCCGACGGGGCCGGTCCACCCGAACTTCTCCACGATCTCGGCGACCACGTCGGCCACCGCGTCCGGGGTGGACGGCTGCGGCGTGACGATGCGCAGTCGCTCGCCGTCCAGCTCGCCGGTCTCCAGGTCGACCAGTCCGCCCTTGATGCCGGATCCACCGATGTCGATCCCGAACCCGCGGGTTGTGCCCATCCGTCGGACCCTTCCTACTCGATTCAGTCCGCTGCCAGTCCTCGACCCAGAGCGGGTCTTCGGGAGTGTGCGCAGACCCTAACGTGTGTGGTTCGGTTGGCGGCGTGCTAGCCGCTGAATCCGAGGAACTCGTCAGGATCGCCGTCACCGTCGGGGCCGAGGCCGCCGAGTTGGTCCGCGACGCCCGCGATCACGCTGTCACCCAGGTGGACACCAAGTCCAGTGAAACCGACGTGGTGACCGCCGCGGACCGCGCGTCCGAACAATTGGTCCGCGACCGTTTGGCCCAACTGCGCCCCGGCGAGCCCGTGCTGGGCGAGGAGGAGGGCGGGACCTCGTCGACGGACGGCCTGGTGTGGGTGGTCGACCCGATCGACGGCACCGTCAACTACCTCTACGGCCACCCCTGGTACGCGGTGTCGATCGCGGCCCAGCTGGACGGGGTGTCGGTGGCCGGCGCGGTGATCGAGCCGGTCTCCGGCCGGGTCTGGACGGCCGCCCGGGGCGGCGGCGCCTTCCTGGACGGCAAACCGCTGCGCGCCGCCGCGACCACCCGGCTGGAGCTGTCGCTGCTGGGGACCGGTTTCTCCTACGACCACGCCCGGCGGCTGCGGCAGGCGGAGGCGATCGGCCGGATGCTGGGCCGGGTGCGGGACATCCGCCGCTGCGGGGCGGCCTCGCTGGACCTGTGCGCGGTCGCGGCCGGCTGGGAGGACGCCTACGTCGAGCACGGCCTGCACCGCTGGGACTGGGCCGCCGGCGGGCTCATCGCCGAGGAGGCGGGCGCCGTCGTGCGGTTCCCCGGCGAGGACCATGACGGCCTGGGCGCGGAGGCGACGTTCGCGGCCGCGCCCGGCATCGCCGACCAGCTCAGGGCCGCCCTCGCGGAGAGCGGCTTCGGCAAGGTCTGACCTGCCTTGGCAACGGATCGCGAGGCCCCGCCGATGCTTCGCACGGTTGCTGGATTTCACCCACCACCAAGCCGACGCGGCGGGTGAAATCCAGCAAGGGCGAGGCATCGGCTACCCGGGGGCCGAGCCGCGACGCCGAAGGCGGCGCCGATTAACAGTGCACAGCGCGGGCAGCGTTGATGAGGTCGATGCTCACCGGGGCCTGGCCGGTCGGCTGGGACAGCTGCCCGCCCTGGGCCGGCGGCTGCTTCTGGGCCCACGTGGCCAGCTCCTGGAGCACCTGCTTGGCGCTGGAGTTGACCCGGAACTCGTCGTACTTCTTGCCCACGACCAGGTCGACGGTGCCGTCCTGGCGCTCGTCGCGGACCAGCTCCGCGCACGGCTCCAGAATGCTGAGTGTTCGGGCGCCGGCGGCGCCGTTGGGGCCGAACCGGATCTGGCCCCGGCAGTTCAGGTCGCTGGCCGGGTACACCGGGTCGCTCGCCGGGGCGCCGGCGCTGGCGAAGCCGGCCTGCAGCACCGCGGAGTTCACGATCGCCGCCTGGTTGCGGGTCTCGCCGCCGTTGTAGACCCGCACCTGGACCTGGGCGGCCGGGGCGGGCGCGGTCTTGTCCAGCGCGTCGTGGGACAGCACGTCGCCCAGCTTGGGGGCGGGCGTGGCCGGCGGGGCCGATCCGACCGGCAGCGGCCCGGGGGCGTTGCAGCGCACGGCCGCGTCCACGTCGTCGTCGGTGTTGATGACCTTCACCCAGACGAAGCCCGCGACGACCACCAGGATGATGAACAGGACGAGGGCGGGCCACGGCCGCCGCTTGCGATAAAGCGGCTTCCCCTTCCCTCTGACCCCGACTGGCGCAGTCACGTCCCCGCCCTCCTTGACCCCGACCGACGCGACGCGTCGCAAGTGGTGCACACCCCTGTACCTGGACCGTCGCCTGTGATCAGCCTAGGCGTTACGGCCGACCGGCGTCGGTCGACTCCGTCGTCCGTGTCCGGTCCGTGTCGCGGTGCCGCCCCCGATCGCGCCCCGCGATCGGCCGTGCGCGTACCGTCAGCACAGCTCAGGGGCGATCGCATCACGCCTGGGCCGCGCGGGCAAGGGGTTTCCCGGTGGAATTCCCCCGTGAACGGGGCCGATCCCGCCTGGTAGGACCACGGATGGGTGAGTGTGTGCATGAACCCTTGCGCAGTGGGCTATCATCCCTCCGCTCCGGGCCACTGTGGGTGCGGCTGAAAATCGATGAACGATCACTGGGTGGCAGCCGGCACGGAGCGAGACCACCGTCACTTCCGACGGCGGGCACAAACAGGGGCCCTGGAACGTTGACCAGCGGCACGAACACAGTCTGAATGTTGACTGCAGGGGTGAAAGAAGTATGGCGACCGACTACGACGCTCCGCGCCGGAGCCAGGACGACGACCTGGCCGAGGACTCCCTCGAGGAGTTGAAGGCGCGGCGCAACGAGACGCAGTCCGGCGTGGTCGACGTCGATGTGGATGCACCGGATGAGAACTTCGAGTTGCCAGGCGCCGACCTGTCGAACGAGGAACTTACCGTCAAGGTGCTGCCGAAGCAGGCTGACGAGTTCACCTGTTCCAGCTGTTTCCTGGTGCACCACCGGAGTCGACTGGCCGAGGAGCACAACGGGCAGTTGATCTGCCGGGACTGCGCCTGAGCGAACGCGACCGGCCGGCGCGCGGGAGGCGCCCGGCGCCGTCGGCGCGAGGCTCAGGCGTTCTGGGGGTCAGTTGTGCTGCAGTACGGCGGCCAGCTTGTCCGCGTTGCGGACGCTGAACAGCCAGTACGGGGTCGGATCCGCCGGGT
Source organism: Kutzneria sp. CA-103260 (assembly GCF_018263855.1). Lineage (GTDB taxonomy): Bacteria > Actinomycetota > Actinomycetes > Mycobacteriales > Pseudonocardiaceae > Kutzneria. Next base: position 10,859,205 of record NZ_CP073318.1, read on the forward strand.
CGTTGAGGTAGACCCGGAGGACCGGCCCGACCCAGCCGCGGTGCGAGACGAACGCGGTGGGGTCCAGGTCCGGGCCGAGCGCCTTGCGCTTGGCCTTGGCCGGGATGACCTCGACCTCGTCGATGAAGCGCAGTGGCACGTGGGCGTCGCCCACCCACAGCTCGTCGTCGACGACCTTCACGGTGGCCCGGCCCAGCCACAGCATCACGCCCACCACCAGCGGGATCGTGATGACGTAGGGCAGCCATGCCCGCACGCCGGGGTAGCCCATGTGCACCTCGGCGGCCATCAGCACGGCCGCGACGACCGGCAGCGGCCAGCCCCACCACGGCACGTACAGCCGCTCCGCGAACACCGGCTTGGTCTTTGCCACCGCACTCACGCTCTCGGTCACGGCACCAGGGTAGTGTCACGCGCCGTGTCCAGCGTGCAGGTCCTCCTCTCCCGAATCGATCCCGGCGTTCCGGTGCCGTCCTATGCCACCGCCGGCGACGCCGGCGTGGATCTTGTGACGACCGCCGACGTGGTCATCGAGCCCGGCGAGCGCGCCGTGGTCGGCACCGGTGTGGCGATCGCGCTGCCGGTGGGTTACGCCGGATTCGTGCACCCCCGCTCCGGGCTGGCCGCCCGGGTGGGCCTGAGCGTGGTGAACACGCCCGGCACCATCGACGCGGGCTACCGCGGCGAGATCCGGGTGTGCCTGATCAACCACGATCTCCGCGAGCCGATCCAGCTGCGCCGGGGCGACCGGATCGCGCAGCTGGTCGTGCAGCGCGTCGAGCACGTGGCCTTCACGGAGGTCGCCGAGCTGCCCGAGTCCGAGCGCGGCGTCGGCGGCTACGGATCGACCGGCGGGCACGCGGTGCTCACAGGCACGAAGGAGTAACGAGGAATGTTCGGCAAGCGCGGCAAGCGCGGGCGGCACCATGTCAACAAGGACTCCGGCCGCCTGGGGGTGCCGAACTACGACGAGGCCGAGGAGCCCGTCGAGGTCGAGGCCGCGACCAGCGGCCCGTTCGACGAGGCCGACGAGCCCGCCGACGGGCTGTCCCGGCTCGACCTGGGCTCGGTGCGGGTTCCGGTGCCCGAAGGGGCGCAGTTGCAGGTCGAGGTCGACCCGTCGGGTCCGGTCCGCGCCGTGCACCTGGTGACGCCCATCGGCCAGATCACCGTCAGCGCCTACGCCGCGCCGCGGACCGGCGGCCTGTGGCCGGAGATCTCCGAGGAGCTGGTCACCCAGCTGCGCGGCGACGGGGCACGGGTGATCAAGGAGGCCGGCGAGTGGGGGACCGAGCTGGCCGCCACCGCCAACAACGTGGTGCTCCGCTTCATCGGCGTCGACGGTCCGCGGTGGATGCTGCGGGGCGTGGTCGCCGGGCCCGGTGAGCACAACGTGATGGCCTCCGAACTGCTGCGCAACGTCGTCCGGGGCACCGTCGTGGTCCGCGGCGTCGCCCCGCAGCCGGTGCGCACGCCGCTGCCGGTCGAGCTGCCGCCGGCCATCGCCCAGCACATCCAGGCCCAGCAGCAGGGCTGACCCTTGCTGTCCGACCACACGACCGAGCGCCTCCGCCAGCGCTTCGGTCCGGACGTCCAGCCGTGGCTCGACGGGGTTGCGGCCCTGGTCGAGCGGCTGGCCGCGCGGTGGGGGCTGTCGGTGGTGGCCAGGATGAGCACCGGCAGCACCTCGTGCACGTTCCGCTGCCGTCGGTCCGACGGCTCTTTCGCCTACCTCAAGGTCACCCCCGACCACGAGGTCTTCGCCACCGAGCTGGCCGCCCTCCAGGCCTGGGCCGACTGTCCCGCCGTCGTCTCCGTGCTCGACTCCGCGGCCGAGGACAGCGCCCTGCTCATCGAGGCCCTGGAGCCCGGCACCCCGCTCGCCGACTGGCGCCCCGCCGCCCGCCTGCTCGCCGAGCTCCGCTCCGTCCCCGCGCCCACCTCGGGCTTCCTCACCGTCGCCGAGCGCGTCGACTTCATGTACGACCTGGCCCTGCGCCGCAACCCCGGCCTGCCGCCGGCCCTGGTGACCGCCTCCCACGCCGCCGCCCGCCGCCTCGCCGACACCGGCACCGTCGTCCGCCTCGTGCACGGCGACCTGCACCCCGCCAACGTCCTGGCCGCTGGCTCCCGCCACGTCGCCATCGACCCCCGGCCCTGCCTCGGCGACCCCGACCTCGACGTCGTCGACTGGGCCTTCCTCGACGTCGCCACCGTCGACGCCCTCCGCGCCCGCATCGCCGCCCTGGACGTCCTCGACGAGCACCGGGCCTTCGAATGGTCCCGGGCCATGGCCGTGCTCCTGCTGATGTCCCAGGTCCGCCGGGGCGCGGAGGACGCCAGCACCCCCATGCTCCGGCAGCTGGCCGACAGCCTCGCCTGAAGGGACAGGCTGCTGGCTCTCGCCGCCCCGGATGCAAGAAGATCGTCCTATGGCAGACCTGAAGGACCACGCGTCATCGGTCCACTGGCTGGTCGAACACGGACTGATCGGTGCCCCAGAGATCCACATGGCCGCCGCACCCCCGACCGGTGTGGCCGAGGCCGAGGCACTGGCCCGGGAGGCACGGGCCCAGCTCGAAATCGACGGCCCGTTGCCGGCGCTCGCGGACGTCTGCGAACGGTTCGGGCTCTATCTGCTTGTCGTCGACCATGCGGCCGACGGCGCCTCGATGACGCTGGACGGCGTCGGCGCGGCCGTCATCGGTGGTCAGGCCGATCCGGGACATCGCCGCTCGGCGGCCGCGCGTGAACTCGGCCGTCACCTCTTCGGCGATGCCCACAACGTCGACGCGTTCGCGGCGGCGCTGCTGCTGCCGGCGTCGGCGCTGCGGCAGGAATGGCCCGGCGACCCGAGCCGGCGCCGGCCGGCCCTGGTTCGGGTCGCCGGCACCTACCGCGTCTCCTGGAATCTGGCCGTGCAGCGAGCCGGTGACCTCGGGCTGATCGACGCCGTCGAGCAGCAGTCGCTGGCTGCCACTCCACCGGTAGTGGGCGACTTCCTTGCCCAGCTAGGCACCGTCCCCGTGGAGGACCTGACCGTCGGCACCACCGGCGCGGCCTGGAAGCGTGCCGTGCTCGCCGCCTACGGGAATTCGCTGATCACGGGCACGCGAGCACTCGAACTGCTGCACGGCGCAGTGGATGGCCTGGAGGATCTGCCGTCACGCGGCAGCTCGCCCGGCGACTGACGCCTGCCAGGCCTCGACGGCAGCTCGGCCCAGGGCGGAGCGGTCGGCGCCGAAGTCGGCGAAGGACAGGGAGCGGAGTTCGGCGCCGGGGATGGCGGCGGCCCACTGGGCGGCGACGGTGGCGGGGTGCAGGGGGTCGTCGCGGACGGCGGCGATGCCGACGGGGATGTCGAGGGACGCGAGCTGGGCCAGGGTCGGAGCGGGGCGGTCGGCGGCGGCGAGGAGCGAGTCGACCAGGCCGGGGCCGTGGCGGCGCCAGGCGCGGGAGAGTTCGGCGGCCAGCCAGGGGGAGACGTCGGTGGCGGCCAGGGTGGGTTCGAGGCCGTCGCGCTGGACGAGGGACGCGGAGTAGCGGGCGGCGACGGAGGCGGGGCAGTCGGCGGGAGAGCCGTGCCAGGCCGGCAGGGCCAGCAGCAGTCCGGCGCAGCGGGAGGGGTGTGCGCAAGCCCACTCGGCGGCCAGGTGGGCCCCGAAGGAGATGCCGCCGGCCAGCACGGGTCCGGCGGAGGTGACGGCGGCGTCGAGGGACAGCAGGTGCCGGCGGCCCAGATCCGGGCCTGGAACCGGTTCCGGGGCGACCAGGGTCACCCCGGCGGCGGCCAGGGGGGCGGCGAAGACCGAACGGATGAAAACGTCATCCGATCCGGTTCCGGGCAGTAGGACGGCCGTGTCGGTCACAACGCCAGATCTTGCCGCTTCGGCGGCGGTTGAGGGGGCCTCCGCGCGGTTACCCTGGCTGTTGAACGGCCCGGCGTGGGGGCCACAAGGCGCATAGGAGCGCGGAGAAATGGCGAGCTCAAGGGGCGGCTACTGGAACCGTCTCGTACGCCGACTGACCAGCGACGTCACCGAGTTGGACGCCGACGACCTGTCGCGCGAGGTCGACGCCGTCGGGGCGCAGCGGGCGTGCGACTGCCAGTCCGGCGAGGAGGTCACCGTGCTCGGCCGGCTGCGCAGCGTGGAGCTGTGCCCGCGCGACGCGGCGGCGACCCTGGAGGCCGAGCTGTACGACGGCACCGAGGGTGTGACGCTAGTCTGGCTCGGTCGCCGCCGCATCGCGGGCATCGAACCGGGGCGCACCCTCAAGGCCCGGGGTCGGCTCGCGGTCCGCGACGGCCGCAAGGTTCTCTACAACCCCTACTACGAGTTGCAGACGACTTCATGAGCGAACAGCCGGCCCCGCGGGCCGAGTCCGAGGATGAGCCGGACAAGTCCGACAAGCCGATGCCGACACTGCTGGAGCAGATGGGCGGCATCAGCGGCCTGATCTACTCCTCGGTGCCGGTCGTGGTCTTCGTGCTGGCCAACTACCTGTTCGACTGGCAGGCCGCGCTGTGGGCGGCGGTCGGCGTGGCGGTGGCCATCGCGCTGCTGCGGCTGATCCGCCGCGAGCCGCTGCAGCCGGCCATCTCCGGCCTGCTGGGCATCGCCGTGTGCGCCTTCATCACCATCCGCACCGGCTCGGCCAAGGGCTTCTTCGCCTTCGGCATCTGGAGCAGCCTGGCCTACTGCGCGGCGTTCCTGATCTCGGCACTGGTGCGCTGGCCGCTGGCCGGCGTGATCTGGTCGACGCTGAACAACTCGGGCTTCAAGTGGCGCGCCGATCGCACCGCCCGCCTCTACTACGACGTGGCGACCCTGGTCTGGATCCTGGTGTTCGGGTCCAAGTTCGTGGTCCAGCAGTGGCTGTACGACCAGAACGACGTGGGCCTGCTGGGCGTGGCCCGGATCGCCATGGGCTACCCGCTGACCGCCATCGCCATCGGCGTCACCGTCTGGGCGGTCCGCAAGGCCGACAAGCGCCTGGCCCAGCTGGCGGCCGAGGAGCAGCCCGACCCGGTGGAGCAGGAGCAGCCCAAGCCCGCCGAGGAACCAGCGTAGGCAAGACCCGCCTTTTCAGTCATGAAGGGCCCCTTCCTGACGTTGAACGTCAGGAAGGGGCCCTTCATGACTCTGCGGACTACTGGTCCAGGCCCAGGGCGATCCTGATCTCGTGCTCGACGTCGGCGGCCGCCACGAACAGCAGCTCGTCGCCCTGCTCGAACGGGTCGTCGGACTGCGGCACGATGACCCGCCCGCCGCGCAGGATGGTCACCAGGGCCGCGTCCCGGGGCAGGTTGAGCTGGCCGACGGCCTGCCCGGCCAGGGTGGTGTCGTGCGGCAGGGTGATCTCCACCAGGTTGGCCTGGCCCTGCCGCAGCGTCATCAGCCGCACCAGGTCGCCGATGTTGACGGCCTCCTCGACCATGGCGGCCAGCATGCGCGGCGTGGACACGGCCACGTCGACGCCCCAGGCCTCGGTGAACAGCCACTCGTTGGCCGGGTCGTTGACCCGGGCCACCACGCGGCGCACCGCGAACTCGGTCTTGGCCAGCAGCGACACCACCAGGTTGACCTTGTCGTCGCCGGTGGCGGCGATGACCACGTCGCACATCTGCAGGCCGGCGTCCTCCAGCGAGGACAGCTCGCACGCGTCGGCGTGCACCCACTCGGCCTGCTCGACGGTGGGCGGCTCGAAGTGCGCCTGGTCGCGCTCGATCAACATCACCTGGTGGTTGCTGCCGAGCAGCTCCTGGGCGATGGACCGGCCGACCGCGCCGGCGCCTGCGATCGCGATCCGCATCAGTGGCTCTCCTCGGGTGCCTGGCCCGCCGCCGCGGTGATCTCGGTGATGGTGCCGGACAGGGCGGCGACGTAGATCTCGTCGTCGGCCTGCACGACGGTGCTGGGCTCGGGCAGCACGCCGGTGCCGAAGCGCATGATGAACGCCACCCGGCAGCCGACGGTCTCCTGCAGCTCGGCGATCTTGCGGCCGACCCAGCCCTCGTGCACGGGCAGGGGCAGGACCGCCACCGAGCCTGACGGGTCCCGCCAGGCCGCGGCCTGGCCCTCGGGCACCAGCATCCGCAGGAAGCGGTCGGTGGCCCAGGGCACGGTGGCCACCGTCGGGATGCCCAGCCGCTCGTAGACGGCCGCCCGCTTGGGGTCGTAGATCCGCGCGACGACGTGCTGCACGCCGAACGTCTCGCGGGCCACCCGGGCGGCGATGATGTTGGAGTTGTCCCCGCTGGACACGGCGGCCAACGCGCCGGCCCGCTCGATGCCGGCGGCGACCAGCACCTGCCGGTCGAACCCGTTGCCCACGACCTGCTGGCCGTGGAAGTCGCTGCCCAGCCGTCGGAAGGCCTGGCCGTTCTTGTCGATGACGGCGACCTGGTTGCCCAGGCGCTCCAGCGACCTGGCCAGCGAAGCCCCCACCCGGCCGCAGCCCATGACCACCACGTGCACGAATCGTCCTCCTCCGCGATGCGGCTGCACGGTACCTGGCGGCGGAATCGAGGGTCCCCCGCAACCCCCCAATGCACCAATGGACCGGTTTGTTCCCCAACCTACCGACGACTGCTCCGATGCGGTGACGACCTCGCCTAGGCTGTGCCGTTGTGTCCAAGCTTGCGACCGCGGCCAAACGGCTCGTCCTCGGCCGACCCTTCCGCAGTGACCGACTGGCGCACACGCTGCTGCCCAAGCGGATCGCCCTGCCGGTGTTCGCGTCCGACGCGCTGTCCTCGGTGGCGTACGCCCCGGAGGAGATCTTCCTGACGCTGAGCGTGGCCGGCCTGTCGGCCTACAGCTTCGCGCCGTGGATCGGCGTCGTGGTGGCGCTGGTCATGCTGGTCGTGGTCGCCTCGTACCGGCAGAACGTGCACGCCTACCCCAGCGGCGGCGGCGACTACGAGGTGGCCACCACCAACCTCGGCCGCTACTTCGGGCTGACGGTGGCCAGCGCGCTGCTGGTCGACTACATCCTGACGGTGGCGGTGTCCACCGCGTCCGGCATCGCCAACATCGGCTCGGCGCTGCCGTTCATCGGCGAGCACAAGGTGCTGTTCTGCCTGCTGGTGATCGGCCTGCTGACCGCCATGAACCTGCGCGGCATCCGCGAGTCGGGGGCGGCCTTCGCCATCCCGACCTACGGCTTCATGGTCGGCGTCATCGGCATGGTGATCTGGGGCGTGGTGCGGGCCCTGTCCGGCGCCGACCTGCGGGCCGAGAGCGCCGGCTTCCAGCTGCACGCCGAGACGTCCATGACCGGCATCGCGTTCGCCTTCCTGATCCTGCGGTCCTTCTCCTCCGGCTGCGCCGCGCTGACCGGCGTGGAGGCGATCAGCAACGGCGTGCCGGCCTTCCGCAAGCCGAAGTCCCGCAACGCGGCGACCACGCTGCTGATGATGGGCCTGGTCGCGGTGGTGATGCTGATCGGCATCATCAGCCTGGCCATCCTCACCAAGGTCAACTTCGCCGACGACCCGGCGACCCAGCTGATCGGGGCGCCCGCCGGCTACCAGCAGAAGACGATCCTGGCCCAGATCGCGGCCGCGGTGTTCAGCAACTTCCCGCCGGCCTTCTACTACATCTCGTTCGTCACCGGCATCATCCTGGTGCTGGCGGCCAACACCGCGTTCAACGGCTTCCCGGTGCTCGGCTCGATCCTGGCCCAGGACCGCTACCTGCCCCGCCAGCTGCACACCCGCGGCGACCGGCTGGCCTTCAGCAACGGCATCCTGTTCCTGGCCGCGCTGGCGGTGGTGCTGATCGTCGCGTTCGACGCCGAGGTGACCCGGCTGATCCAGCTGTACATCGTGGGCGTGTTCGTGTCGTTCACGTGCAGCCAGGCTGGCATGATCCGGCACTGGAACCGGCTGCTGGCCACCGAGGAGGACAAGTCGGTGCGGGCCCGGATGCGGCGCTCGCAGGTGATCAACACGATCGGCCTGGTCTGCACCGGCGCGGTGCTGATCGTGGTGCTGATCACCAAGTTCGCCGCCGGCGCCTGGATCGCCATCGCCGCGATGGCGGCGATCTTCGCCCTGATGACCGCCATCCGCAAGCACTACGACACGGTGGCGGCCGAGCTGCGGATGGCCGAGGCCGAGCGGGACAACGCGGTCATGCCGTCCCGCAACCACGCCATCGTGCTGGTGTCCAAGCTGCACCTGCCCACGCTGCGGGCGCTGTCCTACGCCAAGGCCACCCGGCCGGACGTGCTGGAGGCGGTCACCGTCAACGTGGACGACGCCGACACCCGGGACCTGGTCGCCGAGTGGGACCGGCAGGCGTTCAGGACGCCGCTGAAGGTGATCGAGTCGCCCTACCGGGAGATCACCAAGCCGGTGCTGGACTACGTGAAGCGGGTCCGCACCGACAACCCCCGCGACGTGGTGACGGTGTTCCTGCCCGAGTACGTGGTCGGCCACTGGTGGGAGCAGCTGCTGCACAACCAGAGCGCGCTGCGGCTCAAGGGCCGGCTGCTGTTCCAGCCGGGCGTGATGGTGACCAGCGTGCCGTGGCAGCTGGCCTCGGCCAAGGACCGGGGGGAGCCGAACCGGGTGGTCTCGCCCGGCCAGATCCGCCGCGGCCTGGACACCCCGATCGAGAAGCGGAAGACGAGGACGTGACGCAGACTCAGCCCTGGACCGGGCGTCGGCTTGAGGTCGAGGTCGGGCCGGTGGCCCACGGCGGCCACTGCGTGGCCCGGGCCGAGGGCCGCGTGGTGTTCGTCCGGCACGCGCTGCCGGGGGAGCGGGTCGTCGTCGAGGTGACCGAGGACAAGGGCGGCTCGTTCTGCCGTGCGGATGCCGTCGAGGTGCTGGCTCCGTCACTCGACCGGGTGGAGCCGCCGTGCGCGCTGGCCCATCCCGGCGGGTGCGGTGGCTGCGACTGGCAGCACGCCTCCGCCGACGCCCAGCGGTCGCTGAAGGCGGCGGTCGTCGCCGAGCAGCTGCGCCGGCTGGCTGGCCTGGAACTGGACGTCGAGGTCGAGGCGCTGCCCGGCGGCCTGGGCGAGTGGCGGACCCGGCTGCGCATGGTCGTCGACGGCAAGGGCCGGGCCGGGTTCCGGGCGCACCGCAGCCACAAGGTCGTGCCGGTGCGGCGGTGCACCATCTCGGACCCGGATCTCATCGACGACGTGGTTCGTGGGCACTGGACCCGGGGCGCGGAGCTGGAGCTGACCGCCGACTCCCTGGGCCAGATGCACATCGTGGAGCGCCCGCAGCGGGGACGGCCGCGGGTGGTCTCCGGTGACGGCGTCGCCGTGGAACGGGCCGGCGGCCGGGAGTGGCAGGTCGACGCGCACGGCTTCTGGCAGGTGCACCCCGAGGCCGCCGACCTGTACGCCGAGATCGTCGGCGAGTGGGCGCAGGCGCCGGTCGGCGGCACGGCCTGGGACCTCTACGGCGGGGCCGGCCTGTTCGCGGCGGTGCTGGCCGAGCAGGTCGGGCCGGACGGATCGGTGCTGGTGGTGGAATCCGCCCGCGGGGCGGTGGCCGACGGCCGTCGCAACCTCGCCGACCTGCCGCAGGTGCGGTTCAAGGCCGGGCTGGTGGAGGAGACGACCCTGACCGGCCGGCCGGCCGTCGTCGTGCTGGACCCGCCCCGCAAGGGCGCGGGCAAGGCCGTGGTGGACGCCATCGCCGCCGGCGAGCCGGATCGGGTGATCTACGTGGCGTGCGACCCGGCGGCGCTGGCCCGTGACGTCGCCGGCTTCGCCGAGCACGGCTACCGGCTGGAGCGGCTGCGGGCCTTCGACGCGTTCCCCATGACCCACCACGTCGAGTGCATAGCCCTGCTCACGAAGTGAGCCTGCGCAGGGCGTCGTCCGACGGGGTGCCGGGCTCGGCGGAGTAGATCACCAGGCGCTGGTCGTCCTCGGGCACGTGCAGGGTCTGCGCGTCCAGGTCCACAGCGACGCCGTTGGGCAGGCGAAAGCGTTTGCGGAGGGTGTGGTCGGCCCGAGCCCAGGACGCGCCGAACGCGCCGTGTCGGGTCCCCAGCTCGTCGATCAGCGCCGGGATCGTCGGGTCGGCCGGGTAGCGGGCGGCCGCCTTGCGCAGGTCGATCACGGCCTGGCCGACGAACCGCTCGGTGTCGCCGACGCAGAGGTCGGTGCTGAAGGCCAGCCGCAACGCGTTGCACATTCGCGGCTGTAGTGCAGCGAAGTCCGTGATTGCCAGCGCGGCAGCCCGGTTCCAGGCCAGCACGTCGTACTTGGCGCTCAGCACATACGCCGGCAGGTGGCCGACGCGGTCCAGCAGCTGCTGGACGCCGGCCGACACGGTGGTCGACGGCGTGCCCGGCGACGGCGGCATCTGGCCGGCGATCCGCGCCAGGTGCGCGCCCTCGTCGTCGGTCAGCGCCAGCGCCCGGCCCAGCGCCGCCAGCACCTCTGACGATGGTCGCGGGGCGCGGCCCTGCTCCAGCCGCTCGTAGTAGTTGGCGGACATGTGCGCCCGCTCCGCGACCTCCTCGCGGCGCAGGCCCGGGGTGCGCCGCCGACCGTCGGGCAGGCCGACGTCCGCCGGCCGGATCGCGGCGCGGCGGGAGCGCAGGAAACCGGCGAGCTGCTGCTTGTCCACGGCTTCAGGGTGACATCCTTTCGGGGGACGCTGCCACGGACCAGCAGTCCGTGGTTACCAGCGTCGCTCGGCCCGACCGTGGTGGACATGTCACCCACCGAGTTGATCCGCCGGGCACTGGATCGGCTGCTGGCCAAGGACATGGCTGGCTTCCTCGACCTGTTCGCCGACGACGCCGTGCTCGAGTTCCCGTTCGCCGAGCCGCCGCAGCCGTCCCGCGTGGCCGGGAAGGCGGCCCTGACCGCCTACCTCGACGGCTACCCCGAGCGGCTCGACATCCGCGAGTTCCCGGTCGTCGTGCTGCACCAGACCACCGATCCGGCCATCGCCGTGGCCGAGTTCACGGCCAAGGGCATCACCGTGAGCACGGGGGAGCCGTACGAGCTGTCCTATGTGGCCGTCATCACTGTTCGGGACGACCTTGTCGTGTCCTACCGCGACTACTGGAGCCCGGTGGCCGCCGCGCGGGCGGTGAACGGCTGATGACCATCCTCGTCACCGGCGCGACCGGCACCACCGGCAGCCGCGTCGCCGCCAAGCTCCGGGCCCGCGGCGCCGATGTGCGGGCCGTCAGCCGCAGCACCGCCGTTCCCTTCGACTGGCACGACGCCGGCACGTACGGGCCGGTCGTCGCCGGCGTCGACCGGGTGTACCTGGTCGCGCCGGTCGGGGTCGCCGACCCGAGCCCGCAGTTCGACCGGTTCCTTGCCGACGCCGTCGCCGCCGGCGTGCGGCGGGTCGTGCTGCTCAGCTCCGACGTCACCCCGGAGAGCACCCCCGGCCTGGACCTTATCCGGCACGCCGTGCGGCGGATGCCCGAGTGGGCCGTGCTGCGACCGTCCTGGTTCATGCAGAACGTCGTCAACGAGCACTGGCTGGCCGTGGGCATCCGGGAGCGGCAGGAGATGATCACCGCCACCGGCGACGCCCGGCTGGGCTTCGTCGACGCCGACGACATCGCCGCGGTGGCCGTGGAGCTGCTGCTCACCGACGAGCCCGTCGCGGACGACTACGTGCTGACCGGTCCCGAGGCGCTGAGCTACGCCGACCTGGCCGCCCTGCTGACCGAGTCCGGCCGGCCCGCCCGGCACGTGCCGGTCACTGTTGATCAGTACGTTGCGCACTTGACCGCCCAGGGTGTACCGCCCGAGTTCGCGACCGGCCTCGGGGAGGTGGAACTCCAGGTCAGGGGCGGTTTCGAGGATCGTGTGACCGACACCGTCGAGCGGGTCACCGGCCGTCCGCCGCGCTCGTACCGGGAATTCCTGGCCTGCCGCCAGGATTGAGCATCGGGGCTGTCAGGCTCCGGTGCCACGATGGCGGCATGGCAGTTCTCGACGAGTTCGACATCGCGGCCGGGGGACAGCCGCCCCCGGCCGCCAACTCAGCAGAGTGCTCGGCCCCGCCGCTGCTTCGCACGGTTGCTGGATTTTTTGAGGGCCGCCACCCGACCTGCCCCACCACGAAGCCAACGCGGCGCTCGAAAAATCCAGCAAGGGCGAGGCAGTGGCCCCGAAGGGGCCGAGCCGCCCTGCCGGAGGCAGGGCCATAGACACAGTGAGCAATGACTCACCTATGTGGTGATCGTGTGGAGACTGCCAACCGCTCCGCGCACCGAACGTCTTCCCGACCGGGGGCTCGACCCGCCGGTGGAGGCGCCGGCTCTGCTGGACGGGCGAGGGGCCACCGGTGGTGACGGTACGTTCCGTCACCACCTCGACAGGTGGAATCCCACGATCTCCGTAGACTGACACGCGCCGCTTCGGCGGCACGTTCCGCAGGAAACGGCGAGGAATTGACCCCGGCGCCAAAAGGCGAGGTGAAGCGGTGACGCTGCTGGAATCCGTGCACGGACCCACTGATGTGAAGCGGATGGAGCAGGGAGAGCTGGAGCAGCTCGCGACTGAGATCCGGTCCTTCTTGGTCGAGAAGGTGGCCCGCTCGGGCGGCCACCTGGGACCCAACCTGGGCATCGTGGAGCTGACGCTCGCGCTGCACCGGGTGTTCGACTCGCCCAGCGACGCGCTGCTCTACGACGTCGGGCACCAGTGCTACGTGCACAAGATCATCACGGGTCGGGCCGACGGCTTCGACCTGCTCAAGCAGACCGGCGGCGTGTCCGGCTACCCGAACCGGGCCGAGAGCCCGCACGACTTCGTCGAGAACAGCCACGCCTCCACCGCGCTGTCCTACGCCGACGGCATGGCCAAGGCGTTCCAGCTGGCCGGCAGCCGGCGGCACGTGGTCGCCGTGGTCGGCGACGGCGCGCTCACCGGCGGCATGTGCTGGGAGGCGCTGAACAACATCGCCGCCGACCCGACCCGGCCGGTGGTCATCGTGGTCAACGACAACGGTCGGTCCTACTCGCCGACCATCGGCGGCTTCGCCGACCATCTGGCGGCGCTGCGCCTGCAGCCCGGCTACGAGCGGGCCCTGGAGAGCGGCAAGCGCACCCTGCAGCGCACCCCCGTGGTCGGCCAGGCGGTCTACGCCGCGCTGCACGCGGCCAAGCGCGGCATCAAGGACGCGCTGGCCCCGCAGGCCATGTTCGAGGACCTGGGCCTGAAGTACCTCGGCCCGGTCGACGGCCACGACCTGGTCGCCCTGGAGGCCGCGCTGCGCCGGGCCAAGGCGTTCAACGGGCCGGTCATCGTGCACGCCGTCACCCGCAAGGGCAACGGCTACGCGCCGGCCGAGAACGACCCGGCCGACCAGATGCACCAGACCGGCGCCATCGACCCGGTCACCGGCAAGCCGCTCGGCCCGAAGACCACCTCGTGGACCTCGATCTTCGCCGAGGAGCTGGTCCGGGCCGGCGCCGAGCGCAAGGACGTGGTCGCCATCACCGCGGCCATGCTCGGCCCGACCGGCCTGGAGAAGTTCGCCAAGGCCTACCCGGACCGCTGCTTCGACGTGGGCATCGCCGAGCAGCACGCGCTGACCTCGGCCGCCGGCATGGCCATGGCGGGGCTGCACCCGGTGGTGGCGCTGTACTCGACGTTCCTCAACCGGGCCTTCGATCAGCTGCTGATGGACGTGGCGCTGCACCGCCAGGCCGTCACCCTGGTGCTGGACCGGGCCGGCATCACCGGCTCCGACGGCCCCAGCCACAACGGCATGTGGGACCTGTCCATCCTCGGCATCATCCCCGGCATCCGGGTCGCCGCGCCGCGGGACGCCGTCACGCTGCGTGAGGAGTTCCGGGAGTCGCTGGCGATCGAGGACGGGCCGTCCGCGCTGCGCTTCTCCAAGGGCGCGGTGGTCGAGCACGTGCCGGCCCTGGAGCGCGTCGGTGCCGTGGACGTGCTCAGCAAGCCGGCCGGCTCCACGGGCTCGGACGTGCTGCTCGTGGCCGTCGGCGCCTTTGGCGAGCTGGGCGTGGCCGCCGCGCAGCGGTTGGCCGACCAGGGCATCGGCGTCACCGTGGTGGACCCGCGGTGGCTGCTGCCGGTGCCCCAGGAGCTGGCCGAGATGGCCGCCGAGCACCGCCTGGTGGTCACCGTCGAGGACAACGGCCGGCACGGCGGCTTCGGCTGGGCGCTGGCCGCCGCGCTGCGCGACGCCGGCGTGGACGTGCCGATGCGGGACCTGGCCGTGCCGCAGCAGTTCCTGGAGCACGGCTCCCGGTCCGAGGTGCTGGCCCAGGTCGGGCTGACCGCCCAGGACGTGGCCCGGCGGGTCACCGAGTGGGTCGCCGGCCGGATCGGCGAGCCGGCGCCCGCCTCGGCCGACGTGCCCGCCGAGGAGCGCAAGCACGGCTAGGTCCGCCGCGGCGGTTGACTGACACCGAATCCGCACCTCCTGCCGGGCTGTGGCACGGTGGAGAGGTGCGGATCCTGGTAGTCGAGGATGAACAGCCGCTGGCCGAGGCGATCGCCCGGGGCCTGCGGCGTGAGGGTATGGCCGTGGACGTCGCCTTCGACGGCGAGTCCGGCCACGAGAAGGTCACCGTCACCCGGTACGACGTGGTCGTGCTCGACCGCGACCTGCCGAAGATGTCGGGTGACGAGCTGTGCCAGGAGATCGTGCGGTCGGGCGCGCTGACCCGGGTGATCATGCTCACGGCCAGCTCGGCCATCGAGGACCGGGTCGAGGGCCTGTCGCTGGGCGCGGACGACTACCTGGCCAAGCCGTTCGCGTTCGCCGAGCTGGTGGCCCGGGTGCGGGCGCTGGCCCGGCGGGCCACGCCGGCCACGCCGCCGGTGCTGGTCGCCGCCGACGTCGAGCTGGACCCGGCCAAGCGCACCGTCACCCGCTCCGGGCAGCTGGTCGACCTGACCCGCAAGGAGTTCGGCGTGCTGGAGGTGCTGATGGCCGCCGGCGGCACCGTGGTGAGCAGCGAGGAGCTGCTGGAACGGGTGTGGGACGAGAACGCCGACCCGTTCACCACCACCGTGCGGGTCACCGTCATGACGTTGCGCAAGAAGCTCGGGGAGCCGGGCATCATCGAGACCGTCGTCGGCTCCGGTTACCGTGTGCCTGCCGCCGGCCGGGTCGCCGGCACGGCACTGGACTCGGCTTCGGGAGCCCGACCTGCTGAAAGTTGACGTGCGCGCGGCCGACGCCGGCAGACTCCCGCCCCGGCGGCGGGGCCCGGGGCTGAGGCTGCGCATCACCACCGTCGCGGTTGTCATCGTCGCCGCGGTCAGCGCGCTGCTGCTGTGGCTGGGCTGGCTGCTGGTCGGCCTCGTCGTGCGCGGGGCCGTGCCGCAGCTGCCGGCCAGCAGCAAGATCGTCGTCGACGGCGTCGCCGTGGACGCCGCCCAACTCGGCGAGGTGCTGGAGCAGCACGCCCGGGCCCAGGTGCTCAGCGCCGGCGTCGTCGCCTTCGTGCTGCTGCTGATCGCCGCCGCCGTGCTCGCCTGGACCTTCACCGGCCGGGCCCTGCGCCCGCTGCACGAGGTCACCAGCACCGCCCAGCGGCTCTCGGCCGAGTCGTTGGGCGAGCGCATCGCCCTCAACGGGCCCGACGACGAAGTCGCCGAGCTGGCCGACACCTTCGACGCCATGCTCGACCGTCTCCAGGGCGCGTTCGACTCGCAGCGCCGTTTCGTGGCCAATGCCAGCCACGAGCTGCGTACCCCGCTGGCCGTGATCCGGACTGAGCTCGACGTCACGCTCTCCGACCAGCACGCCGACGTCGAGGAGCTGCGCCGGATGGCCGACGTCGTCGGCACCGCCGCCCTGCGGGCCGAGCAGCTGGTGGAGGCCCTGCTGCTGTTGGCTCGCACCGACGGCATCGGCTTGGCCGTGCACGAGCCCGTCGACGTCGCCGCCGTCGTGGCCAGCGCCTGGCGCTCCGCCGGCCGTGAGGCCGCCGCCCGGGGCGTCCGGGCCAACTTCGCCACTCCGCCCGCCCCCACCGTCGGCGACCCCGCCCTGCTCGAACGGGTGGCCGGCAACCTGCTGGAGAACGCCGTCCGGCACAACGTCGACGGGGGCTGGATCGAGGTCGCCACCGAGAGCGATCCCGAGTGGACCCGGCTGCGGGTCAGCTCCAGCGGCCAGCTCATCGCCCCCGAGCTGGTGGCCGAGCTCTTCGAGCCGTTCCGCCGCGGCGGCGTCGACCGCACCGCCCGCACCGGCACCGGCCTCGGCCTGTCCATCGTGCGGGCCGCCGTGGTCGCCCATGGCGGCGCCGTGCACGCCGACGCCGTCCCCGGCGGCGGCCTCGCCGTCACCGTCCGCCTCCCCAGCGGCCGCGACACCTGACCCACCCCTCGCGAGTCCCGCTCTCAGGCAACCGAATGTCGAGTTCCGGAACTCGACACATGCTTGCTCGAGAGCGGGACTCGCGGGTTTCTCGAGTTGCGGGGGTGAGACCTGGCTCTCATGGTGGAAGAACAGCCGTCGCTCGCTGTGTTGCACACAGTGACCGTGAATCGAGAAAGTGCGAGGGAAGCGTCTCCTATGCCTTTTGTCCCCACCATCAAGCTGAACAACGGCGTCGAGATCCCGCAGTTGGGGTTCGGCGTGTTCCAGGTGCCTGACGAGGAGACCACCGAGGCCGTCACCCGGGCGCTGGAGGCCGGGTACCGCAGCATCGACACCGCGGCCGCCTACGGCAACGAGCGGGGCGTCGGCGAGGCCATCAAGGCGTCCGGCATCGCCCGCGACGAGCTGTTCATCACCACCAAGCTGTGGAACTCGGCCCAGGGCTACGACAGCACCCTGCGGGCCTTCGACGACAGCATGGGCAAGCTCGGCCTGGACCAGCTGGACCTGTACCTGATCCACTGGCCGGTGCCGGCCGCCGACAAGTACGTCGACACCTGGAAGGCGTTCGAGAAGCTGCACGCCGACGGCCGGATCCGCGCCATCGGTGTCTCCAACTTCCAGCCCAGCCACCTGCGCCGGCTGCTCGACGAGGGCCTGACCCTGCCGTCGATCAACCAGGTTGAGCTGCACCCCGCGCTGCAGCAGGCCACGCTGCGGGCCTTCCACACCGAGCACGGCATCGCCACCGAGGCCTGGAGCCCGCTGGCCCAGGGCGAGGTCCTCGACGCCCCGGAGATCACCGCCATCGCCGCCAAGCACGGCAAGACGCCGGCCCAGGTCGTCCTGCGCTGGCACCTGCAGCTGGGCAACGTGGTGATCCCGAAGTCGGTCACCCCGAAGCGGATCGCCGAGAACATCGCGGTGTTCGACTTCGAGCTGGACGGCGACGACCTGGCCGCGATCACCGGCCTGGAGCGCGGCCACCGCACCGGCCCGGACCCGGACACCTTCAACCTCGGCGCCTGACGGATCCTTCGGATACGGCTGGCCGTCAGGGCCAGCCGTATTTGGCCGTGGTCGTGTTCGTCGGCCGCGCGGGCAGCTTCATGCAGGCGGCTTTTGCCTGATCCGGCAACCAGTTCGGCGGCAGCGGCTGCGTCTTGCGGGCCCGGTCGACCAGCGCCTTCAGGGCCTCGTACGTGTCGCCGTCGAGGCCCATCTCCTGGTAGTCGAGGCCGTAGTCCTTGGCGTTGCCGAGGATGTCCTTGGCCCAGTACACGATCTGGTTCACGCACACGCTCACCGGGTCCACTGTGGACGTTGTGGTGGGCGCGCCAGCGGTTGGCCTGCCCGCGCAGGCGGCGACCGTCACAAGGACGGCCGCGCCGACGAGCAGGCGTCCGGCCATCAGAACGCGTCGCCGCCGGAGAACTGCTCCTCCAGGGTGTCCACGGTGCCGGCGAGCAGGGTGAGCGGATCGACGAACTCGTTGATGTCGAGGTTGGACAGCGGCAGCGCGTGCCGGAGCACGACGTGCTCGCCCATGATGGCCACCCCGCCGACGACGGTGGTGTGCCCGACCTCCTTGAGCAGCGCGGGCAGGTTGACCTTGGTCGCCAGCCCGCACGGGGAGGCGATCTGCACCCAGTCCTCGCGGCCGTCGAGCACCTCGTGGCTGAGCCAGATCACCTGGCTGCGCTCGTCCTCGAACTGGACGTAGATGCTCACCTCGTCCGGCGTCTGGTCGATCACCTGGTATTCGCTGCGCACAAAGGAGACCAGGTCGCCCCACGTCGCCATGACTTCACCCATTCCGCCGGCTGAACAAGATCACTCGACCATAAGGCGTCACCGCGGACACGGATAGACCCTCGAGGGTGGTCACACGAGCCGAAGGTGTGCACCTCGCCCGCTGGGCAGCCGCAGGCCGGAGCCGGGCAGCGCGGTGACCACCAGGCCGAACACGATGCTGTTCAGCTCCTGGGTGCTCAGCAGCAGCTCGGCGGCCAGCTCGTGCGGGGTGACGCCCTGTTCCCGCAGCGCCCGGAACACCTTGGCCAGCAGCTGGGACGACTCCCGCGCGTCGCCGCCGGCGTCCGCCCGGGCCAACTCGGCGCACAGGGTCCGGTAGACGTCGTCGCCGACCTGGCGCAGTTCCCGCAGCCGCCGGGTCAGGGCCAACGGCGACACCCGCCAGCGCGGGCTGGCCCGCAGCACCTGGTCCCGGGACGGATCCTCGGGCACGTAGGTCAGCACGTCGACATCGGGCATCAGCATGGCGCTGGCGAAGGCGTCGGCCTCCGCCTCGACGTCGACGCCGGCCAGCGGCCGGTCGCCGCCGTGCAGGACCAGGTGCCCGAGCTCGTGGGCGGCGTCGAAGCGGCCGTCCTCGGCGGACTTGGCGGTGTTGAGGAAGACGTAGGGCACGGCGTCGTGCCAGAACGAGAAGGCGTCGACCTCGGTGTGGTCGACGCCGAGGGAGAAGACCCGGACCCCGTGGGCCTCCAGCAGGTGCACGAGATTGGGCGCCGGCTTGGAGCCGAGGTCCCAGTGCTCGCGCACGGCGTCGGCGGCGGCGCTCGGATCGCCGGCCGCGATCATGGGAACGTCGGCCGACGGCAACAGGAAACGGCGCTCCAGGAAGGCGTTGAACTCGATCGCCAGCCGGCCGGCGGCCAGCGCGCCGGCCCGCCGCCGCGCCGGCAGCTTGGCCCGCGCCCGGAACGACACCACGTCCTCGGTCAGCTCGGCCGGCTCGGCGGCGGTGAAGAACTCGACCGGAAAGCCCAGCACCCGGGCCAGCGCGGCCAGTTCGTCGGTCGTCGGGGCCCGCCGGCCGTGCTCGAAGTCCGACACCGACCGGGCGCTCACACCCAGTTCTCGCGCGAGGGCCGCGGCGGTCAGCTGACGCCGCTGTCGGGCGAGCTTGAGGCGGGCCGGGGTGAGCATGATGAGATCATTCTTCCGGGTGCTCACCCGGTCGACGCAACAGACGTCCCCGAACGGAGTGACGTGGCTGGTGCGCGCGCGGATTCAGTCCCGGGCGGACAGCCGCGTGCTGATCAACGTGACCAGCGCGACCACGGCCATCACGGCGGCGAACACGTAGAACGTGGCCGACAGGCCGATCCGGGTGGACACCACGCCGGCGGCGATCACCGGCACGGAGATCGCCAGGTAGGCCACCACGAAGAAGCTGGCCAGCACCTGGCCGCGCTGGTCGGCCGGGGCGGCCTGGGTGACCAGGCGGGTGCCGCCCATGAAGGCCAGCCCGAAGCCGACGCCGGTGACCACGTCGCCGGCCAGGAACAGCACGGCGCTGGTCAGGAACACCGAGGCGGCGACCAGGGCCATGCCAGCGATCAGCGCCACGCAGCCGACGGTTGCGGCGTCACGGCCGGACAGCCGGGTGAACGCGAGCTGGGACAGGCCGCCGACGCCCTGCACGGACAGGATGACGATGCCGGCGACGAGGTGGTTGTCGATGTGCAGCAGCTCCTTGGCCAGGCTGCCGCCCAGCGCCAGGTACAGGCCGCCGACCGACCACGCGGCCAGCACGCCGAGGCAGCCGATGAGGAAGGTCTTGCGCATCGACGCCGGCACGCCGATCCGCTGCGGCCGCAGCACGGTGCTGACCCGGATCGGCTCCCGGGCGGCGACGGTCTCCGGGATCTTCACGGCCAGCACCACCAGCAGCACGGCCCCGAGCACCAGCAGCAGCGCGTACGGCGTGGCCAGCGGCCACGGCGCCCACTGCGCCAGCGCGCCGGAGGCCACCGCGCCGACGGCGATGCCCATCGAGGTCGAGGTGCTGTTGACCAGCGCGGCGATCCGGCTGTCCCGGCGCGGGTGCAGGTCGGTCAGCGCGGCGCTGGCGGCGCCGGTGAACACGCCGGTGGCCAGGCCCTGCAGCAGCCGTGCGACGCACAGCCAGACCGTGTTGTCGGCCAGCAGGAACACGACCAGGCTGGCCAGCAGGCCGAGCACGCTGCCGATCAGCACCGGCCGCCGGCCGATCCGGTCGGACAGGCCACCGGCGAACAGCAGGGTGATGACCACGCCGCCCGCGTACAGCGCGTAGACGACGGTCAGCGTCGCGGCTGAGAAGTGCCAGCGCGCCTGGTAGTCGACGTACAGCGGCGAGGGAGTTCCGCTGGCCGCCAGGGCGAGCGCGATCGCCGCGGTCACGGTCCAGAACGCGAACGGGGAACGGGCCGGCCGGGTCTCGGGTGTGCGGTCGACGGGCAGGGCTGCTTGCGTGGTCATGCGCATTCTTCCTTTTGTGGAAGCGCCGGGATCGGCTCAACGATAGTGACGAAATGCCGCCGCGTCGAAGACGTGCGCCGCTATGCCGGCTATAAGTGCTAGGCTATAGCCCGATCTTCGGCGTGGTCATGGGGGCGGGAATTGGACGAGCTGGACGGGTTGGAAATCCGCCACCTGAGATATTTCCTGATGGTCGCGCGGACCGGCAAGATCCTGACCGCCTCGCAGGAGCTGAACATCGCCCAGCCCAGCCTCAGCCAGCTGATCCAGCGGTTGGAGCGCCGGCTGGGATTGACGCTGTTCAACCGCACCGCGCGCGGGGTGGAGCTGACCGCGGCCGGCGAGGTGTTCCGGCGCGGGGTGGAGCGCATGCTGGCCGAGCTGGACGAGGTGCTGGCCGAGGCCGGCTCGGCCGCGCTGGTGGTGCGGGCCGGGGTGTGCGCGGGCGTGTCGCCGGTATTGCTCGGAGACATAGAGAACGCCATCATCGCCAATTCGGGGAGAACTGTTTCTCCGCAGTTCTCCGCGGTGAGCTCCAGTCGTCAGCTGGAACTGCTCAGAACCGGCGAACTCGATTTCGCGATCGTGCGGCTGCCGCTGGACGGCGACGAGTTCGAGGTGGCCGGGATGGACGACCAGGAGCTCGGTGTGGTCGTGCACGCCGACCATCCACTGGCCGGCCGGGCCACGCTGGGCTGGGACGATCTGCGCGACCAGCGGCTGCTCTGGTTCGACGCCCGCCGCGCCCCCGGCTATGCCCAGGGCCTGCTGGCCGAGCTCGCCGGCCACGGCTGGCGGCCCCGCCTGCACACCGTCGACAACGACCGGCACGCACTGTTCACCCACACTCTCCGGGCGGCGCCGAACCTGGTCGCCCTGCGACCCCGGTCCACCGCTGAGGGGGATCCCCAGCTGGTCTGGATCCCGATCGCCGGCGACGACGTGCCCCGGGAGCGGTTCGGCCTGGCCGCGCTGCGGGAGGGTGTCCACGGCGCGACCGTGCGGCGGATCGCGGCGGCGACGCCGGCCTGAGGGGCGTGGCCCTTCGCGCGCTTGGGCAGCGGATCTCCCTGGTGCTGGGCCGAAGGCGGGGCCGGCCGACCGAAGTCCGCCGGCCCCGCCCCGATCACTTCGCGGTGCGGGCGGCGATGGTCTCGCCGCCGACTCCCCAGTTGTCCTTGCTGGTCTCCTCGATGGTGACCCACACCGACTCCGGCTTGGCGCCGGTCACCCGGACGTAGGTCTCGGTCAGCTCGCGGATCAGCTCCGCCTTCTGTCCGACGGTCTTGCCAATCACCTGGTTGACCTGGATCAGCGGCACGGTGGTTCTCCTGTTCGTGGTTTCCTTGCTATGAAAGCAGTTCTGACGGGGTGTGGGCGGTGATGGCGGCCACCCGGCCGGGGCCCAGCCCGGCCTCGGCGAACCACTTCCCGGCCAGCTCCAGCCAGTCGTCGACGTCGGGCTGGTCGGGCTGCCCGAGGTCGGAGCTGTGCACCAGCCGGGGATGGGCCCGCAGCACCTCGCCGAACCGCTCGGCGTCGTGCTGGCCGAGCAGCCGGGTCAGCGCTGTCAGTTCGACGTACACCGAGGGCACGGCGGCCAGATCGCCGAGATCGGCGGTGGTCAGCCCGCACATCGGATGCGTGGGATGGGTCAGCAGCAGCCGGTCCAGCCCCAGCGCGACGGCTTCGTCCACGACCGTCAGCACCTCGTCCCGGTCGGCGTGACCGGTGGCGACGACCACCGGCAGGTCCCGGGCGGCCCGAAGGATCTCCCGGACCGCCGGCAGCGATTCGCGGATCCCCTTGCCATGCAACGAAGGCACGTCCATCAGCGGGTGGAACGGCACCCGGTTGAGCCGTGACGCGTGTCCGCCGACCAGCGTGGGCAGGTAGACGATGAGCCGGGGCCCGTCGTCGCCGTGCTCGAACACGGCCCGCTCCACGGTCCGTGACTCGAGCCCGCCGCCGATGTCGTTCAGCGTCACCGATCCGGAGACCGGCAGGCCTTCCTGCCGGGCCTCCCACGCGGCCGCGGCCGTCGACCCGAGGTGGCTCTTGACCACCACCCAGCCGCCCAGTTCGGCGTAGCGGCGGCCGGTGGCCAGCACCGACCGGCGCCGACGGTAGAGGTCGGAGCCGGCATGGTGGTGCAGGTCGACGAACCGGGCCAGCGGCTCAGGCATGAACCGGCGCCTGCCAGGGCGTGGCGTAGCCGTGGGCCGCCCGCGCCTCGTCCAGCCGGCTGCCGGCGGCGACGGCGGCCGCGATCCGGTGCTCGGTGGCCTCGACCCGTTCGGCCCGCTCGACCACCTCAACCGCACGCTCGGCCGGCACCACCAGGGCGCCGCTGTCGTCGGCCACGATCACGTCGCCGGGCCGCACGACCGTGCCGTGCACGTCGACGTCCGCCCCGACTTCGCTGAGCTCCACCCGGTTCTTGCCGCTGACCATGGTCACGCCGGTGCTGAACAGCGGGTAGCCCGCCGCCCGGACCTCGGCGATGTCCCGGGCCGAGCCGTGCAGCACGGTCCCGCGCACGCCACGGGCCTGGGCCACCGCGGTCAGCAGCGATCCCCAGTTGGTGCAGGACGTGTTGCCGCCGTTGTCCACCACGACGACCGAGCCGGCCGGCACGTCGTCCAGGTAGTTGGCGGCGTTGCGGAACTTCGGCCCGTCGCCGCTGACCGGCCGGTATGTCACCGTGTGGGCCGGCCCGCAGGTCTTGCTGCCCGGCACCCGGGCGGCGACGCCGGCGAGCACGCCGGCGATGCCCAGGCTGTCCAGCGCGTCGGACACCGCGGCGGTGTCCAGCCTGGCCAGCCGGTCGATGATCTCCTGGTCGATCACTGTTCCCCCTCGTCCAGCGCGCGGACCGCACTCCACGCGTAGAAGGCGGCGGCGTAGTCGGCCACCTCCGGCCCGCGCTTGGGCACGGCCAGTTCAAACGTCCTCGTGGTCCCGTGCACGGTCACTTCGGCGGTCAGCGTGAGCGTGCCGGAGTACTCGGTCGGGCCGCCCGACCACGCCGACCGGCCCCTGATCGCCAACTCCGGGCCGCTGGTTCCGTTGACCTGGAACCGATCCCCGCCGAATTCCATGTCCACTGTGGACATTTTGAACGACTTTGTGGCCAGCTCGGCCAAGGCGTCCCGGCCGGAACGGCTGACGGTGTGCCGGCCGAGCACGTGCTCGACGTCCGCCGGCAGCTCCGGGCCGTCGGCCGGCCTGGTCACCGTGACGTCTACGTACGGGTAGTTCCACAGGTAGGAAACCCTTACGTGGTCGGCGATCGGAGCCAGCGCGGCGTCCACGTCGGCCGCGATGTCGCCCTCGATCACGCCCAGCAGCCGCCAGGTCGTGGCCTCCGGCCGGGGCCCGGCCGGCAGCTCGGCCACCGCCGCCTCGGCCATCGGCAGGCACTCCTTCGGCGGGCCGGGCAGCATCAGCACGGTCGTGCCCGGCAGGTCGACCCGGGCGCCCCAGGCCGAACCGTTCTCGTTGGGCAGCAACCGACTTCCGGCCGGGAACAGCGCCTGCCGCCGGTTGTCCTCGTGCACGGTCAGGCCGAACGACTCCAGCCGTCGGCACACCGCCTGCCAGGCCGTCTCGTCGTGCGCCAGCGGCCGGTCGCAGGCCGACGCCACGGCGTCCCTCGTGACGTCGTCGGAGGTGGGGCCGAGACCGCCGAGCACCACGATCACGTCGTCCGCGCCGATGCGGGACCGCACGCTGTCCTGGATGTCGGCCAACGTGTCGCCCACGGTCGCCCTACTGCGCACCTGGTAGCCGGCGGCGTCCAGTATCCGGCTGACGGCCGTGCTGTTGGTGTCGCTGACCTTGCCGCTCAGCAGCTCGTCGCCGACCGCGATCACCGACGCCTGCTTGGTGACGGAGCCGCCGGCCAGCGCGGATTCCACTGCTGCGGTGGCGACTTCCGTGGTGGCAGTGCCGCCGAGGTCGTAGGTGACGGCGCGACGGGCTCGGGCCACCGCCCGCACCGCCGCGCGGATCTGCTCGGCCGGGGGCGGCAACTCCAGGTGGCGCAGCAGCAGCGACACCGTCAGGAACAACGCCATCGGGTTGGCCTTGTGCTGCCCGGCCATGGCCGGCGCGCTGCCGTGCACCGGCTCGAAGTAGCTGCCGTGCTCGCCGATGTTGCCGCTCGGGGCCAGGCCCAGGCCACCCATCACGCCCGCGCCGAGGTCGGACAAGATGTCGCCGAACATGTTCTCGGCGATGACCACGCCGAACCGCTCGGGCCGGCGGACCATCCACAGCGCCACCGCGTCCACGTTCAGGATCTCCGGCTCGACGTCCGGGTACTCGGCCGCGATGAGCTCCAGCCGGCCGCGCAGCGCGTTGCTGCTGGCCCGCAACACGTTCGGCTTGTCGGCCAGCGTCAGCCGGCGGTAGCCGTTGGCCCGCGCGTGCTCGAAACCGAAGCGCAGCAGGCGATCCACGCCGAACCGGGTCTGCAGGCGCAGGGTGGCGCTGGTCGCCTCTGGGCCGGAGGCCGCCGCGTTCGGGTGCTCCTTGACGACATCCCACAGCGCCGGCGTCAGGCCGTGGAAGTCCAGACCCGCGTACAGGCCCTCGGTGTTCTCCCGGATCACCGAGAACGCGAACCGGTCGGCGCGCACGTCGGCCACCGGGCGAACGTTGGCGTACAGGGAAAGCCGCTGCCGGAGCTGCACGACCGGCGAGACGTAGGACAGGCCGGTGCCGCGCAGGTGCTCGGCCAGTTCGGCCTCGGCCTCCCGCACCGGCTTGCTGGTGATCGCGCCGAGCAGGCAGGTGTCGGTCTCGTCGAGCAGCTTCCAGGTCCGCGGCGGAACCGCGTCCCCGTGCTCGCACCACGACGTCCAGCCGACCTCGCCGAACCGGAACTCCAGCGGCAGCCCCATCCGGTCGATGACCGGCAGCACCGTGTCGACCACCTCCGGGCCGATGCCGTCCCCGGGCAGCACTGCGATGGTCTTCATCGGCTCAGGTTCTCCTTTACGAACCGGTCGAGGTGATCGATGACGAACTCCGGTCGGTCGTGCTGCGGCCGCATGCCCGCGCCGGGCACCACGACGACCTCGCCGACCACATGCTCGGCGGTGACCAGCTGGGACCGCTCGCCGACGAACTGCGACAGCGGACCTTGGTAGGAAAGGACATTTGCTGTCAGATCGAGGTCGTACAGCAGCCGCATCCCGCCGGCGATCCGTCGGCGGGCCGTCTCGTCCTCGGGGACCGGCGGCGTTGTCGGCACCGAAGTGCCTTGCGGTGCAACGAGTTCCGCCAGCCTTCGGAGCGACGCAGTGAGGTCGTCCGCCTCGACGATGGACGCCAGCCGGCTGGCCAGTGTGTGGTCGGCCTTGGTCGGCGCGGACACCAGCAGCACCGGCACCGCGTCGAGCGTGGGCAGCAACGCCTGTACAACCGCGCCGCCGAGTGCGTTGCCGGCGACCAAGTCCGCTTCCTGGGCCTCGGTTGCCCAGCGTGCGGCCAGATCGGCCACGCTGGTCACCGAATCGTCCAAACGCGACAGCGTGTCGACCACCTCGATCCGGCAGCCCAGCTCGGTGAGCCGGCGGATCACGGGGCCGAAGAACCGGCCCCCGTCCCAGTGCGGCAGCACCGGGGCACAAACCAGGACTCTTGGGCCAACGACATTTGGGCCAAGCGCACGCGGGTCCGTCATCCCGCGGCGGCGAGCGACTTGGCGGCGTGCACGGCCTGCCGGTGGTCGTCGTGCTCGATGCTGCCGCGCATCTCCACCGACAGGTCGAAGTGGCCGAGCACCAGGTCGGGCAGCGGCAGCGACGGCGCCGACTCGGGCACGCTGCGGCCCAGCAGGTCGGCCAGGTGCAGCACGGTGCCCAGGTCGTAGCCGGTGGCCCGGGAAGTCCGGTCCAGGTAGGCGATCCACTGCTCGGCCACCAGATTGCCGGGGCCCTTGCCCATGCCCAGCACCGAGGAGTCCATCCAGCTCGCGCCGGCGTCGACGGCGGCCATCGCGTTGGACATCGCCAGCCCGAGGTTGTTGTGCGCGTGCAGGCCGACCTCGGCGCTGGCCACGGACTTCACCAGCGTGGTCAGCCGCGCGGTCTGGGCCGGCAGCATGCTGCCGTTGGAGTCGGCCAGGTAGACCACGTCCGCACCGGCCTCGGTCGCGTCCACGGCCAGGTCGACGACCTTGCGGGCCGGCAACTGCGAGACGCGGGTCAGGTTCACGCAGGTGGTGAACCCGGTGTCCTTGGCCCGGCGGACCGTGTCGAAGGCGGGCTGCGGGTCGCCGGCCGCGACGCAGACGCGCAGCAGGCGGGCGCCGGCGTGGTACATGGCCGGGATGTCGGTGTCGTCGATGTTGCGCGGGTGCAGGATCAGGCCCACGTGCTGCGGGCCGACCTCGTCGGCGATCGCCGCGATGTAGTCGTCGTCGCCCCGGCCGGTCAGGCCCAGGTTCGGCGTCGGCTTGAACGAGCCCTTGCGGTAGGCGATCTCGACCCAGTCGAAGCCGGCGGCGACGCTCAGCCGGGCGTGCGTGCGGGCGTAGTCCAGGTCGAAGCCGAACCCGTTGCGGTAACCGCCATCACGTAACGTGACATCAATGTTGACGAGCGTCACAATGCCCCCCACGAAGTGTTAACAGAATTTAACGGAATCGGACGGGCGGCCTTCCGGGGAGCTCCCCAGCTCCGGTCGCGCGGGGCCACCGCGTTCGACCGGAAAATTATTTGGCGGGGATTCCTCGCGTCAAGTCGACGGGCGGCTATAGCCGGTATAGGGCAGCGGCTATCGGGAACGATTCCGAGTGGACAGCCGGCAGGTCGAGGCTCACTCAGGCCAGTCTGGACGGAGGTGGTGGAGTGGGTTATGAGCCCACTCACACATACTTGGAGCGTGCCTACCCGTCGGTAATATCAATGGCGGGTTAAGGCGTCCGACAGGGCAGAACACCGTGACCGCCCTACCGCCGTTCGGCGGCCAGGCGTCACGGATTCCGAGAATTGGTCATGAATCGTTTCCCGGGCTAGCCGAGCCGGCTGGCCAGTGCGCGGCCTAATGCCGTGCCGGACAGCCAGGCCGTCTGCAGTCGAGACGGCCCCCACGCGTCACCGCACACCCCGATGTTGTCGTCGTCCAGGTGGAACGGTTGGGTGGACGGCGATTCCGGGCGGGCGTGCAGCCACTGGTGGGCGTAGCCGGTGACCGGCCGCGCCGGCAGTCCGAGCACCGCCTCCACAGCGTCCTCCACCTCGGCGATGACCTGGTCGTGGGCGCCCAACCGGTCCGCCGTGTAGGCGGCCGTCGTGTGCGCGACCAGCACCGGCTCGCCGTCGCCGCGGCGGTCGCCGTCGTCGCAGATGGACGTCAGCACCTCGTGGCCGTTCACGAACGCGCCACCGAAATCGGGCCAAGTCCGTTCGGGATAGCGCAACGTCACCGCGAACGACGGCTGCCAGTCCTGGCCGTCCGCCGCCGCGCGTGCCGCCCGCAGGCACGGATCCAGCACCGCCAGCGCCTGCGGGCCCGGCATCGCCAGCACGACCGCGTCCACCGGGACGCCGTCGACCATCGGGCCCGGCTCCACCGCCGTCACCGCGTGCTGGAGCTTGACCGTCAGACCGTCCGCCAGGTTCTCGGCCAGGCTGCGCAGTCCGCGCGGCGCGGCCCAGCGCATCGGGCCCGGCCGTGACTCCCGCTGGCCGCCCTCGAAGGCGACCAGCGTGTCGGTCCACTCGCGAGCCAGGCCGGCGTCGCGCCAACCCTGCACCATCGCGTCGAAATCCGGGTCGCTCACCGTGAAGTAGGCCGCCCCGATGTCGGCCGGGCGGCCGTCGTAGCGGCGGGTCGCCAGGCGGCCACCGACCACCGGGGTCCGCTCCAGCACCCGGACATCGATGCCGGCGTCGACCAGGACACGGGCACAGGCCAGGCCGGCGATGCCGGCGCCGACGACCACAACGCTCACGATCACCACAGTAAGGGCGTCACTCCCACACCTGGATCGCCCGTACCACAAATGGCGCATTCGGCACGTACACGCCGCCCTTGGGATACGTGGTGAACTCCGCCTCGGTCGAGCAGCGCACGCCCTCGTAGACCGAGACGTCCTTGGTCATCGCGTTGACCAGTGACTTGGCCACCAGCTCCTCGGGCAGCGGCACGCACTGGTTGGGATTGGCCGTCTGCAGGTTCAGTCGCGCCGCCTTGCCGGTGAAGTTGGCCCCGCTCCACGCGCAAAACGAGCCGGCGTCGCATTTGGCGTCGGTCGGCCCGGCCTGGAGCTTCGACCCGACTCGCGGTCTCGGCGGCAGCAACCCAGCCAGGCTCCGCCCCGTCACCGCTTCCGCTGCTTGTTGCTGCGTCACGGTTCCCGCTGCCGTCGGCCGGTCCGCCGAGGTTCCCGCCGTCGTCTGCCGCGCCGTCGCTTCCGCCGTCGGCGCCACTGTTCCCGCCGTTGCTGTGGTGATCACCACGGCCGCCGTGATGATCATCATTCGGACTGTCATGCCCGACTCCTCCCCAGTTCGTTTCCCCTGCTAGGAGCCTTGTCCCGGCGGCTGTCCGCGTCCGCGGTTCCCGTCCCGTTCACCCGTCCGTGAATGCGGTTCACCCGGCGGTGAGCTACCCCACGCCGGGAACGTGTTCACGGCCGGGCCAAAGGGGGTAAGACATGGTTGTGGCAACCACTCTTCTGACCCGTCCCGCCCCGCAGCTCCGTCGTGACCAGCGCGCTCTGGTGGAGGCGATCAGGCGTATGACGGAGTTCGAGGCGGTCGCCGTGCTCCGTGGATTCGACAAGACAAGCCGGGCCACCCGCGACGCGATCGCCGAGGTCGTTCGGGGACACGGCGGTCGGGTCATCGACGTCACCCCCGTGCCGGGCCTTGGCGAACTGGGCACCGTGCCCGCCGCCGACCTGGTCGTCGCCACCAACCGCGCGCTGGCCCCGGCGGCCGAGCGCTGCGCCGCCTACTGGAACGTGCCGGCCGTCGTCCCCGGCGACGGCGAGGGCGAGCACGGCCGCCTCGTGCGGACCCGCCAGCCCGGCGTCTACGTCACTCACGGCGAGACCGGCCGCGACGTCGCTGTCCGCCAGCTCCGGCTGCTCGGGCCGGTCAACTGGACCGACGGCACCGCCCCGGCCCGCCCGGCCGAGGAGCTCGTGCTCAAGCCCACCCTCGGCGGCATGGTCGTCACCGCCCAGTACGCCGGCACCTCGGTCACCCGCCCGGTGTCCCGCATGATCGAGGTGGAGATCACCGACGAGGTCGTCGCCGAGATCGACGGCCACGCCGCCCTCGTCGGCGTCGGCCGCTACGAGGCCCGCCCCACCACCCGCCCGGTCTGCCGCGTCACCGTCAACGGCTGACCACCCGCAGGACCCGCTCGGTCAGGTCGATCATCCGCGGCACGTCGCCGTCGTTGGACAAGGCGGCGACACCGACACCGCGCTCGGGCAGTCGGATTGTCTTGGCGGTCCAGCCGCCGGACCAGCTGCCGCCGTGGCTGTGCACGAGGACGCCGTCGAGCCGGCTGACCCTTACGCCCCAGGCGTAGTCGATCGGTTCGCCGGCATCGAGCCGGCCGGGTTCGCCGATCAGGTCCCGCACTCGGTCGGCGAGGGCGCCGCCGGGCAGTAGCGCGTCGTTCCACCGTCCCAGGTCATCGGCGGTGGACCACGCGCCGCCGTCGCCGATGCTCAACGGTAGCGGCCATTCGCCTTCGGTTGTGGGACAACCAATCGCAGCGTCGGCCGGCGGGGTGTCGGCGCAGAATCGGGTCTGCGTAAGGCCGAACGGCTCGAACAGCTCGCGCCGGGCCAGGTCCGCGAACGGCGTGATGCGGTCGATGGCCGCGACCAGGCAGATATAGCCGGCATTGCAGTACTCGTACCGACTGCCCGGCGTGAAACGAAGTTCGGTGCAGTCGGCCAGTGCCCGCAGCACGGACGGGCTGTCCCAGTGGGATTCGCCGACGCGGTCCTGGAGTTCGGGGTCAGCGGGCAGGCCGCCGGTGTGGTGGATCAGGTGTCGGATCCGCACCTTGTCGGCCCATGCGGGCAGCTCCGGCAGCCACTCGCGCAGTCACGACTCGACGTCGATAAGTCCTTGCACCACAAGCAAAGCCGTGCAGACCCCGACCATCTGCTTGGACACCGAGGCGAGGTACGGCACTGTGGTCGGGGTGAACGGCGTGTGCGGCCCCGCCAACCCTGACGCGACCTCCCTGACGCCCTTGCCGTTACGGACCACGACGGCCACCCCGGGCCCGTCGGCCCTGTAGCCAGCCGCCGCGATCAGGTCATCCAATGCCGAGCCTCTTCGACAGGCTCATCGCGTCGATCGGGGCTCGCACCTTGGCGTCGTTGTCGAAGTAGACGTGGACGTCGCCGCGGCGGTGCCACTTGCGGACCTTCCTGGCCCAGCGGTCCAGGGCCTCGTCGGTGTAGCCGCTGACGTACAGCTCCTCGTCGCCGTGTAGGCGCGCATAGGCGAAGTCGGCCGTCAACTCCTCGAAGTACGGCCACTTCTTCGCCGTGTCGGCCACCACCAGGGCCACGTTGTGCTCGCGCAGCAGCCGTAGGCACTTCTCGTCCTGGAAGCTCACGTGCCGGGGCTCCAGGGCGTGCCGCAGCGGTCGGTCCTCGTCGACCCGCAGCCCCTCGTCGTCCTCGATCCGGTCGTCGTGCCGTGCGCCGAGTTTTGCCGCCGCCGCAGTGCTTTGCGGCAGCAGAGCCAGGAACTCCGCCAGCACCTCCGCGTCGAACCGCAGCGTCGCCGGCAGCTGCCACAGGATCGGGCCCAGCTTTCCCTCCAGCCGCAACACCCCCGACGCCAGGAAGTTCGCCACCGGCGTCTCCGTGTCCTTGAGCCGCTTCATGTGCGTGATGAACCTCGGCGCCTTGGTCGCGAACACGAACCCCGCCGGCGTCTGCTCCGCCCATCCCACAAAACTCGCCGGCCGCTGCCGCCCGTAGAACGTCCCGTTGATCTCCACCGAGTTCAGCCGCCCGGCCAGATACGCCAGCTCCCGCTTCTGCGCCACGCCCTTCGGGTAGAACGTGCCCCGCCACGGCGGGTACACCCAGCCCGACGTCCCGATCCGGATCACCGTGACATCCTGCGCCGCCCGTCGCGGTCCCGCCACCCACAAGGAAAAAGCCCGTCGTCTGTGGGGGGACGACTGGCTCTCTCGGCGGCAGGCCCCGGATCAGGGGTTCGGGATCCGGAGCCTGCCGACGACGGATCAGGCGGGGACCGAAGCCACGCCCTGGGCCAGGAAACGCTTGCCGGTGACGCGTTCGGAGACGCCGGCGCGGTCCAGGTACGGGGTGATGCCGCCGAGCCAGAACGGCCAGCCGGCGCCGAGGATGAGGCACAGGTCGATGTCCTGGGCCTCGGCGACGACGCCCTCGTCGAGCATGAGGCGGATCTCCTGGGCCAGCGCCTCCTCGGCGCGGGTGCGGAGCTGCTCGGCGGTCAGCGGAGTGCTGCCGGGCTGCCACAGGGCGGCGACCTCGGGGTCGACCTGGGGCTGGCCGGAGGCGTCCCAGGTGTAGACCGCGGTCTTGCCGGCGGCGACGAAGCGCTTCATGTTCTCGCTGACGCCGAAGCGGTCCGGGAACGCGGCGTGCATCGTCTCGGCGACGTGCAGGGCGACGGCGGGGCCGACGAGCTGCAGCAGGATCAGCGGGCTCATGGGCAGGCCCAGGGGATCGAGGGCCTTGTCGGCGACCTCGAACGGGGTGCCCTCGTCGACGGCCCGGATGACCTCGCCCAGGAAGCGGGTGAGCAGGCGGTTGACGACGAACGCGGGCGCGTCCTTGACCAGCACGCTGGACTTCTTGAGCTGCTTGCCGACCGCGAACGCGGTGGCCAGCGTGGCGTCGTCGGTCTGCTCGCCGCGCACGATCTCCAGCAGCGGCAGCACGGCGACGGGGTTGAAGAAGTGGAAACCGACGACCCGCTCGGGGTGCGAGAGCTTCGAGGCCATCTCGGTGATGGACAGCGACGAGGTGTTGGTGGCCAGCACGCACTCGGCCGAGACGTGCTCCTCGACCTCGGCGAACACCTGCTGCTTGACCGACAGCTCCTCGAACACGGCCTCGATGACGAAGTCGGCGTCGGCGAAGGCGGCCTTGTCCAGGGAGCCGCTGACCAGAGCCTTGAGGCGGTTGGCGGCGTCGGGGGACAGGCGCTTCTTACCGAGCAGCTTGTCGATCTCGCCGTGCACGTAGCCGACGCCCTTGTCCACCCGCGCCTGGTCGACGTCGGTGAGCACGACGGGCACCTTGAGCTGCCGCGCGAACAGCAGCGCCAGCTGGCTGGCCATCAGGCCGGCGCCGACGATGCCGACCTTGGTGACCGGTCGGGCCAGGGACTTGTCCGGCGCGCCCGCGGGCTTGCGGGCCCGCTTCTGCACCAGGTTGAACGAGTACAGGCCGGTGCGCAGCTCATCGGTCATGAGCAGCTCGGCGAGCCCGTCGGTCTCGGCGGCGTAGCCGGCGTCGAGGTCGTTGCCACGAGCCAGTTCCAGCAGCTCAAGGGCCTTCGTGGCGCCCGGCGAGGCGCCATGGGTCTTGGCCTCGACGAACGCCCGGCCACGGGCCAGGGCGGCGTCCCACGCCTCGCCCCGGTCGACGTCCTTGCGCTCCACCTTGACGTCCCCGTTGACGACCTTGGCCAGCCACGCCAGCGACTGCTCCAGGTAGTCGGCGGAGTCGAAGACCACGTCGAAGATGCCGAGCCCGGCCGCCTGCGCCGGCTTGAGCATCTTGTTCTGGTTCAGGGCGTTCTCGATGATCACCGTCACGGCCGCGTCCGCGCCGATCAGGTTGGGCAGCAGCTGCGTGCCGCCCCAGCCCGGGAACAGGCCCAGGAACACCTCGGGGAAGGCGATCGCGGCGGCGTTGGACACCAGGGTCCGGTAGTGGCAGGACAGCGCCAGCTCCAGGCCGCCGCCCATGACCGCGCCGTTGACGAAGGCGAAGGTCGGGATCGTCGACTCGGTGAACCGGCGGAACACGTCGTGCCCGGTCTGGGCGATCTGGCGGGCCAGCTCCGGCGAGGACAGCTGCTCGACCCCGGACAGGTCGGCGCCGACGGCGAACACGAACGGCTTGCCGGTCACGGCGATGGCGGCCGGCTCGGCGGCCAGCGCCTCGTCCAGCGCGGCGTTCAGGCTGACCAGGCTCTGCGGTCCGAAGGTGGACGGCCGGGTGTGGTCGTGCCCGTTGTCGATGGTGATCAGGGCGACCGGCTTGGCCAGCCCCGGCACCGGAACCAGACGGGTGACGGCCTTGGTGACGACCTCGTCCGGGAAGGCCTGCGCGGCCTGCTCAGCGGTGATCACTTGTCGCCTCCCTCGAAGTGCGGGTTCTCCCAGATCACGGTGCCGCCCATGCCGATGCCGATGCACATGGTGGTGATGCCGTAGCGGACGTCGGGCCGCTCGGCGAACTGGTGGGCCAGCTGCGTCATCAGCCGCACGCCGGAGGACGCCAGCGGG
Source organism: Kutzneria sp. CA-103260 (assembly GCF_018263855.1). Classification (GTDB taxonomy): domain Bacteria; phylum Actinomycetota; class Actinomycetes; order Mycobacteriales; family Pseudonocardiaceae; genus Kutzneria. Next base: position 10,893,304 of record NZ_CP073318.1, read on the forward strand.
TGGCCGGTGGCGATGGCGCCGCCCCACTGGTTGACCCGCGGGTCGTCGTCGGCGATGCCGAAGTGGTCGAGGAAGGCCAGCACCTGCACGGCGAAGGCCTCGTTGACCTCGAACAGGCCGATGTCGGAGATGCTCAGGCCGGTGCGGGCCAGCGCCTTCTCGGTGGCCGGCACCGGGCCGACCCCCATCACCTCGGGCTCGACGCCGGCGAAGGCGTAGCCGACCAGCCGCATGGCCACCGGCAGACCCAGCTCGCGGGCGGTCTCCTCGTCGGCCAGCAGGCAGCCGGTGGCGCCGTCGTTGAGACCGGCGGCGTTGCCGGCGGTCACCCGACCGTGCGGGCGGAACGGCGTCTTCAGCGTGGCCAGGTCCTCGACGGTGGTGCCCGGACGCGGCGGCTCGTCGGCGGTGGCCAGGCCCCAGCCCTTGTCCGCGGAGCGGGTGGCGACCGAGACGAACTCGGGGCCGATCTTGCCGGCCTTCACGGCGGCGTCGTACTTGGCCTGGGAGGCGGCGGCGAACGCGTCGGCCCGGTCCTTGGTGATGCCCGGGAACCGGTCGTGCAGGTTCTCCGCGGTCTGGCCCATGACCAGCGCGGAGGTGTCCACCAGGCGGTCGGCCAGGAAGCGCGGGTTGGGGTCGACGCCCTCGCCCATCGGGTGCCGGCCCATGTGCTCGACACCGCCGGCGATGACCACGTCGTAGGCGCCGAAGGCGATGCCGCCGGCCGCGGTGGTCACGGCGGTCATGGCGCCGGCGCACATCCGGTCGATGGCGTAGCCGGGCACCGACTTGGGCAGGCCGGCCAGCAGCGCGGCGGTCCGCCCGATGGTCAGGCCCTGGTCGCCGATCTGGGTGGTGGCCGCGATGGCGACCTCGTCCACCCGCTCCGGGGGGAGCTCCGGGTGCCGGCGCAGCAGCTCGCGGATCACCTTGACGACGAGGTCGTCCGCGCGGGTCTCGGCGTAGATGCCCTTCGGGCCCGCCTTGCCGAACGGCGTGCGGACGCCGTCGACGAAGACCACGTTGCGCACGGCCCGTTCCGTCATCGGCGCTACTGGTGCGGCCACGGCGTGCTCCTCCTCAGCTCTGAGTACGGGTCGACCGGGGTCACTACCGGCCGGTAACCCGAACTCTAGTCGGAGTTACTGGCCGGTAACCAGCAGGGTGGTCGATCTCATGCTGCCGCAGCCCGCAGCGACTTGCTGAGCGGCTCGGCGGTGAGCTCGACCTGCCACGGCCGGGCGTGTCCGGCGGCCAGCACCTCGGCCACCGCGGTCGGATCGAGGTCGGCCGGCGGCTCCCAGCAGGTGCGCCGCACCAGGTCGGGCAGCAGCAGGTTCTCCACCGGCAGCTTCAGGCTCTCGGCGATGGAGGTCAGCGCCGCCCGCGCCGCGGCCAGCCGGGCGGCGGCGTCCGGGTCGCGGTCGGCCCAGCGGTTGGGCGGCGGCGGGCCGTCGTGCGCGGGGGAGACCTCCGGCAGCTCCTTGCGGTTCAGCGACCGGGCCTTGACCAGGGCGTCCGCCCACACCTTCACGGTGCGCCGCTGGGAACGGCCGCGGAACACCGGCAGCGCCAGCAGATCGGCCTCGGTCGCCGGATCGGTCACGGCGGCGTCGATGATCGCGCTGTCCGGCAGCACCCGGCCGGGGGCGATGTCCCGCTGGCGGGCCAGCCCGTCCCGGGCCTCCCACAGCGCCCGCACGGCGGCCAGCTGGCGGGGATTGCGCAGCCGGTGGATGCCGGACGTGCGCCGCCACGGCTCGGCCCGCGGCTTGGCCGGCGGCGCGGTGCGCACCGCCTCGAACTCCTGCAGGGCCCACTCCAGCTTGCCCTGCTCACGCAGCTCGTCCTCCAGCACGTTGCGCAGCGGGACCAGCAGCTCCACGTCGAGAGCCGCGTAGGTCAACCAGTCCTGCGGCAGCGGGCGGCGCGACCAGTCGGCGGCCCCGTGGCCCTTCTCCAGGTGGTAGCCGAGCAGGCGCTCCACCATCGAGCCCAGGGCGACCCGGTCGAAGCCGGCCAGCCGGCCGGCCAGTTCGGTGTCGAACAGGGTTGCCGGTCGCAGGCCGAGCTCGGCCAGACACGGCAGATCCTGGGACGCCGCGTGCAACACCCACTCGGTGTCGGCGATGGCGTCCACCAGCGGGTCGATCCGGCCGCTGAGCGCGACCGGATCGACCAGCACGGTGCCTGCCTGCTCTCGACGCAGCTGCACCAGGTAGGCGCGCTGCGAGTAGCGGTAGCCCGATGCCCTTTCGGTGTCCACCGCCACCGGACCCGTCCCGTCCGCCAGCGTTGCGGCCGCGCGCCGCAGCGTTGCCGGATCGGAGACCACTGGCGGAACCCCCTCAGCGGGTTCGGTCAGCAGCACCGGGGTTTCTCCGGTCGGGTCCTTTGGTTCAGAGCAGGGTGCATCCACGGCGGAAGACCCTACGTCCTCGACGCCCCGCGCGGGCGTGGATCACGTTCTGCTCGGTCTTCGCGTCGTCTTGCATCCGTATTTCCGTACTCAGCGGATCACGCCGGCCCGCATGGCCAACGCCACCATCTGAGCGCGATCCCCGGTGCCCAGCTTCCGGCCGATCCGCGACAGGTGAGACTTCACCGTGAGCGCGGACAGGTTCAGAGCCTCGCCGATCTCCTTGTTGGACTGGCCATCGGCGACCAGCTGGAGCACCTCGACCTCACGTGCGGACAGCTCCCGCGGCGTGTTGTCGGTTCCGGGCACCCGGGTTCCCGCAGCGAGGACCGGGGCCACACTCGGGTCCGCGTAGACGCCACCGTCGAGAACTCGGCGCACTCCGTCGGTGACCACCATCGGCGACGCGGACTTCAGCAGGTACGCCTGGGCGCCTGCCTGGAAGGCCGAGCGGACCGCATAGGGGTCGTCGGAGGACGCGAGCACCACGATGCGCGGCCAACCCTGAGCACGGAGTTCCGTGACCAGGTCGATGCCGCTTCCGTCGGGCAGCCCGAGATCAAGGATCGCCAGGTCGCACGGCCCCGTGGCCAGGGCACGCGCCCTCGCCTCGGCCACCGATGCGGCCTCGTGCACTGTGCCGGCACCCATCTGGGTAAGCCGAGCGGCTATCGCCTCCCTCAACAGTGGGTGGTCGTCAACCACCAGCACTGAAAACAGCTCTTCCCGCGGGTGCGGGACCATGTTCGCCGGCAACGAGCCGGCTGGCGTGGTACGAACGGCCTGACCTAAGCCGACGGCAGCCACGTCACTACCTCCCTGGAGTCGGTCGTGCCCCCCGACCGGCACCGGGACTTTCGTCCAATCAGCCGCGCCACTGATCGACCGAAAGTGGTGTCGACGGCAGCAGCGTAGCCGCCCAAGCGGGTCAGCGGGACGATCAAATGGGTATCTGTCCCGATCGAGTTGTGACTGGCGGCCAGGTTTGTCGCACGATCGAGGGACTCCTGGCGAGATGGCTAACGCGAGAACGCTTCATAACGACATGAAGGAGTTGCGGTCGTGACGATCGGCTCGGAACGCGCAGATGGCCGTGCTGCTGCACGTGCAAACGCCCTACTGCGGCGGGTCCAACTGGCGGATGGCCACAACGACCTGCCGTGGGCGCTGCGCGAACTGGCCGGTGGAAGGGGCTGGTCGGCCGACTGGGCCCAGGCCGACCTGACGGTTCGGCGCACGGATCTGCACACCGACCTGGTCCGGCTCCGCGAAGGGGCGCTGACCATGCAGTTCTGGTCGGTGTACGTGCCCTGTCGGCTCGCCGGTCACAGCGCGGTCACGGCCACGCTGGAGCAGATCGAAGTCGTGTATGAGCTGGTCAACCGCTATCCGGAGCATCTTCAGCTGGCGCTGACGGTTGACGACGCGGAAGCCGCCTTCGCCGCCGGCCGGATCGCCTCGCTGCTCGGCGCCGAGGGCGGCCACAGCATCAACAACTCGCTCGGCGCGCTGCGGGCGCTGCACCGACTGGGTGTCCGCTATATGACGCTGACGCACAACAACAACACCGACTGGGCCGATTCGGCGACCGACGAACCCGCCCACGACGGGCTCACCGACTTCGGCCGTGACGTGGTGCGCGAGATGAACCGGCTGGGCATGCTGGTCGACCTGTCGCACGTCGCGCCGTCGACCATGCGCGACGCGCTGGCGGTCAGCGAGGCGCCGGTCATCTTCAGCCACTCCTCCTGCCGCGCGGTCGCCGACCACCCCCGCAACGTTCCCGACGACGTGCTGGCCGAGATGGCGGCCAAGGGTGGTGTGTGCATGGTCACATTCGTGCCGAGGTTCGTGTCGCAGCCCTACGCCGAGTGGGACGCGAAGCTCCGCGAGGCCATGACGGCGGCCGGCGCCGACCACAACGACCTGGCCGAACGCGGCAAGTTCGCCGAGGGCTGGACCGGCGGCGGGCCGCGGCCGAAGGTCACGGTGGACGACGTGGTCGCGCATCTGGAGCACGCCCGCGAGGTCGCCGGCATCGACCACATCGGGCTGTGTGGCGACTACGACGGCGTGCCCGAGCTGCCCGAAGGCCTGGCGGACGTCTCCTGTTATCCGCGCCTGTTCACGGAGTTGCTGGAGCGTGGCTGGAGCGAGCAGGAGTGCACGAAGCTCGCCGGCGCGAACACGCTGCGTGTGCTCCGGGCGGCTGAACAGTTCAGCCGCAAACTTCACCCGATCGTGTGATGGCAAACGGGCAAATTCAGCGCGCCACGGGGCCCTGACGGCCTATGGGCGCTGCACGTGCACGCCACAACCCATGCTGGGAAGGGGGCTTTCCCTGCGTTCAACGCAAGGAAAGCCCCCTTCCCAGCGGAAAAATGGGGGTCAGAGGCTGGACTGGCGCTGGCTGAAGAGCGTGACCCCGACCGGCGGCAGGCCGACCGTGCTGGACAGCAGCTCGCAGAAGGCCTCGCCGTGCGCGGTCAGCTCCGCGTCGGTCGCCGTCCACGAGGCGCGCAGCTCCAGGTCGTCGGTGCGGGCCGGGCCGGAGATGTCGCCGAAGCGGGCCGACGAGTTCTGGGTGACGGTGCCGCCCAGCGCCGTCCACTTGGCCGCCGAGCCCTCCAGCGCGTCGGTCAGCCAGGACCAGGCCACCGCCGGCAGCAGCGGATCCGACGCCAGCTCGGCGTCCAGCTCGGCCCGGATGAACGCGACCACCCGCAGCACCCCGCCCCAGGCGTCCTCGGCCGCCGGGTCGTGCAGCAGCACCAACTTCCCGGTGGCTATCTCGTCGGCAGGCCCGCTGGCTTCCGCGCTGAAGGCGAACGACCACGGCGCCAGCCGCTGTGGCGCACGGACCTCGGCCAGTTCGACCTCCGGTCGAGGACGCACCGACCTGAGCGCTTCCACTGCCTGCCGGAACAGCGCTGGCTCCTCCGACATCCCGGTCACATCCAGTGACCTTACGGGCAATCGCGCGCCGAAGTCCCGCACGACACGACGGATTCCGCACGCGTTCCGCACGCGCGAGACGACTCCGTGACAAAGCAATCCGGCCGCGTGGCACGATGGAACGGCCATGACGAACACTGCTCCGGTCTCGGCCCGCCGCGACCTCTCAGACGCTCCCCTGCTGGTCGCGGCCCGGGGCGGCATGCCGTCGCGGACCCCCGTCTGGTTCATGCGGCAGGCCGGTCGGTCCCTGCCGGAGTACCGGAAGGCGCGCGAGGGCATCGCGATGCTCGAGTCGTGCCTGACTCCCGACCTGGCCTGCGAGATCACCATGCAGCCGGTGCGCCGGCACGGCGTGGACGCGGCCATCCTGTTCAGCGACATCGTCGTCCCGCTGTACGCGGCCGGCGTCGGCGTGGAGATCGTCGGCGGCGTCGGCCCGGTGGTGGCCAACCCGGTGCGCGCCAAGGCCGACGTGGACGCGCTGCCCGAGCTGGCCGCCGAGCAGGTGGCCCCGGTGGCCGAGACGATCAGGCTGCTGACCGCCTCGCTCGGCTCGACGCCGCTGATCGGCTTCGCCGGGGCGCCGTTCACGCTCGCCTCGTACATGATCGAAGGCGGGCCCAGCAAGAACCACGAGCGCACCAAGGCCCTGATGCACAGCGCGCCGGACGTGTGGCACGCGCTGCTGGGCAAGCTGGCCGGCATCACCCAGGAGTTCCTGCGGGTGCAGGTCGAGGCCGGCGTGGACGCCGTGCAGCTGTTCGACTCGTGGGCGGGCGCGCTGTCCGAGCGCGACTACCGCGAATACGTGCTGCCGCACTCCACCCGGGTCTTCGACAGCCTGCGCGACGCCGGCGTGCCGCGGATCCACTTCGGCGTCGGCACCGGCGAGCTGCTGGTGGCCATGCGCGACGCCGGGGCCGACGTGGTCGGCGTGGACTGGCGGATCCCGCTGGACGAGGCCGTGCGACGGCTGACCGCCGCCCAGCCCGACGGTCCGGCCCCGGTCGTGCAGGGCAACCTGGACCCGGCGCTGCTGTTCGCGGACTGGCCGGTGCTGGAGAAGGAGGTGCGCCGGATCGCCGCCGAGGGCAAGGCGGCCGGCGGGCACATCTTCAACCTCGGCCACGGCGTGCTGCCGGAGACCGATCCCGAGGTCGTCACCCGAGTGACAGAACTGGTGCATTCGCTGTCATGACCGAGCCCCATGTCGCCGTCGTCGGGGGCGGTGTGTCCGGCCTCGCCGCCGCCTACCGGCTGCGCAAGCTGCTCGGGCCGCTGGCCACCATCACCGTCATCGAGCAGACGGACCGCGTCGGCGGCAAGCTCCGCACCGTGGAGCTGGGCGGCCGGTCCTACGACGTCGGCGCGGAGGCCTTCCTGGCCCGCCGCGGCGAGGCCACCGAGCTGATCAACGAGATCGGCCTCGGCGACGACCTGGTGCACCCCACCGAGGCGCGGGCGACCGTGCGGGCCGGCGGGCGGATCAACCCGCTGCCCGGGCACACCTTCCAGGGCGTGCCGGCCTCGGCCGACGCCGTGCGTGGCGTGCTGTCCGACGACGCGGTGGCGCGGGTGGCCCACGAGCCGGCCCTGCCGCCGATCCACCTGGACGGCGAGGACGTCTCGGTCGGCAAGCTGCTGCGCGAGCGGTTCGGCCCCGAGGTCACCAACCGCCTGGTGGATCCGCTGCTCGGCGGCGTCTACGCCGGGCACGCCGACGGCCTGAGCCTGCGCGCCACCATGGCCCCGCTGGCCGGCGCCCTGGACCGCGGCGCGGGCTCACTGATCTCCGCCGCGGCCTCGCTGGTGACCGCGCCGCCGCAGCAGGGGGCCAAGCGGCCGCCGGTGTTCGGCACCCTGCGGGACGGCCTCGGCTCGCTGACCGACCGGCTGGCCAAGCTCGCCGACGCCACCATCGAGTTCGGGCGGCCGGTCCGCCGGCTGCGCCGCCGCGAGGCCGGCTGGACCGTGGAGTTCGGCGAGCACGCGCTCGACGTCGACGGCGTGGTGCTGGCCGTGCCCGCACCGGCCGCCGCCAAGCTGCTGGCCGGCGTCGCCCCGGTGGCCTCGGTCGCGTTCGGCGGCGTCGAGCTGGCGTCGATGGCCGTCGTCTCGCTCGTGCTGCCGGCCGACGTGGCGCTGCCGCAGAACTCCGGCGTGCTCATCGCCGGCGACGACCAGTGGGCCGACGGCTCGAAGTTCACCGCCAAGGCCTTCACGTACTCCAGCCGCAAGTGGGCGCACCTGGACGGCCAGGACACCCTGGTCATCCGGGGCTCGGTCGGCAAGGCCGGCGAGGCCGCCGCGCTCCAGGCCGACGACGAGGACCTGGTCCGCGGCGTGCGGGCCGACCTGGCCGAGCTCACCGGTGTCACCGTCGCGCCGATCGACTCCGTGGTCACGCGCTGGGGCGGTGGGCTGCCGCAGTACGGGGTCGGGCACCTGGACCGGGTCAACGCGATCGAGACCGCCGTGGCCGACCTGCCGGGCCTGGCCGTGGCCGGCGCGACCCTGCACGGCGTGGGCGTGCCGGCGTGCATCGCCACCTCGCAGGCCGCCGCCGCCCGTGTCGCTGCCCACCTCCTGGGCAGGCACCGCGGCTCCGGTGGGACTATGGGTTCATGGCCCGCTTGAACTACAACGAGTTGAACGACACCATCCGCTACACCATGTGGTCGGTGTTCCGCGCCGAACCCGGACGGCTCGCCGAGGACCGCGGGCCGGCGGGCGCCGAGGCCCAGGAGTACCTGGACTCGCTGGAGAGCAAGGGCGTCGTGGTGCGGGGCGTGTACGACGTCTCCGGCCTGCGCGCCGACGCCGACTACATGATCTGGTGGCACGCCGAGGAGATCGAGCAGGTGCAGGCCGCCTACGCGAACTTCCGCCGCACCACCGCCGTCGGCCGGGCGTCGACGCCGGTGTGGAGCCAGGTCGCGCTGCACCGGCCGGCCGAGTTCAACAAGAGCCACATCCCGGCGTTCCTGGCCGGCGAGGAGCCCAAGAAGTACCTCAGCGTGTACCCCTTCGTGCGGTCCTACGAGTGGTACCTGCTGCCGGACGAGGACCGTCGCCGCATGCTGGCCGACCACGGCAAGCAGGCCCGCGACTACACCGACGTCCGGGCCAACACCGTCGCCTCGTTCGCGCTGGGCGACTACGAGTGGATCCTCGCCTTCGAGGCCGATGACCTGCACCGGATCGTCGATCTGATGCGCCACCTGCGCGACACCGAGGCCCGCCGGCACGTGCGCGTGGAGATCCCGTTCTACACCGGCACCCGGGTCCCGGCCGCCGAGCTCGTGGCCAGTCTTCCGTGACGGATGGGTGGCTGGACGCCGGCTCCGGTATCCAGCCACCTCGCCGGCCCCTCTTCTGTCCGACGCGCAAGATCACTAGCCTTGGTGCGAACGGCTTAGCGAGGTGTCGGTCATGACCAATCCCGGGGGGATCCCGGCGCATCCGACCGAGTGCGACCTGGTGATGCAGGGTGGAATCACCAGCGGAGTCGCCTATCCGGCGGCGGTGCTCGAGTTGTACAAGCAGTTCCGGTTCCGCTCCATCGGCGGGGCCTCGGCCGGCGCGATGGCGGCCGCGGTGACCGCCGCCGCCGAGTACGCCCGCGACAGCGGCGGCTTCGAGCGGCTGGAGTCGTTGCGCGAGCAGTTGCGGCAGCCCGGCCTGATCGTCGAGCAGTTCCGGCCGAGCAAGCAGGCCGAGCCGGTGTTCCGGATCCTGCTCGCGGCCCAGGCCAAGCGCACTGCCGGCGCGAAGGCCATCACCTACCTGTGGGGTCTGCTGCGGTGGCTGTTCCTGCCGTGGCTGCTGTCGATCGCCGTGGCGTTCGGGCTCGGCTGGCTGCTGGTGTCCAGCGCCGGCGGCACCCTGGGCGGCATCGGCGTCGAGGGCTGGATCGTGTTCGTGGTGGGCATGCTGATCACCGGCGCGCTGGGGCTGACCCTGGCGCTGGCGTGGTCGGTGGTGCGGCTGGTGCGCGGCCTGCCCGACAACTACTACGGCATGTGCGTCGGGCACCAGCAGCGCCCGCGCGACCCTGAGGCGCTGGCCGACTGGCTGCATCGGCAGATCCAGATCGTCGCCGGCAAGGACGTCGCCGACCCGCTGACCTTCGCCGACCTGAAGGCCAAGGGCATCAACCTGCAGCTGATGACCACCGACGTCACCGGCGGGCGGCCGGTGCGGCTGCCCAACGCCGCCTACTCCGACGTGCACTACCTGTTCAGCCTGGACGAGTGGCGGCGGCTGTTCCCGGCCGCGATCCTCGACCACCTGGGCCGGATCAGCCCGGTGGTCTATCCCGGGGCCGGCGAGCTGCGCACGCTGCCCAGCGACGACCTGCCGGTGTTGGTGGCCACCCGGATCAGCCTGACCTTCCCGGTGCTGCTGTCCGCCGTTCCACTGTGGACGGTCGACGGCTCGACGGTGGCCCGTCACTGGTTCGCCGACGGCGGCATCTCCAGCAACTTCCCGATCCAGTTCTTCGACTCGTGGCTGCCCACCCGGCCCACGTTCGGCCTGTACTTCGGGCCCAAGGTGCCGTCCTCAGCCGGCGACCAGCCGCCCGTGGACCCGACCCGCGAGGACGACCGGCCCGGGCTGCTGGGCTATCTCGGGGCGATCCTGTCGGCCGGGCTGAACTGGCACGACACCATGCAGGCTCGACTGCCCGGGTTCAGCGACCGGATTCAGCAGATCAAGCTGACCGACGGCGAGGGCGGCTTCAACCTGACCATGCCGCCCGACACCATCAAGCGCATCGACGACAAGGGCGCGGCCGCCGGGCAGGCCTTGCTGGCGTTCGACTTCCCCAAGCACTGGGTCGAGCGCTACACCATCGCCATGCGCATGCTCCAGCGCAACCTCGTGGCCCCCGACGACGGCCACATCAGCATGCGTGAGGCGTACCTGCCCGCGTACCGCGACTGGCTCGCCGCCGGCGCCCCCGGCGCCGAGGCCACCAACGGCCACGGCGCCGCCTGGTGCGCCGAGGCCGCCGAGGCCACCAGCAAGCTGCTCGACGGCGCCGAGGGCTGGCTGGTCAGCGGCGGGACCTTCGTCGACGGCTCCGACCCGAAGCCCTCGGTGGCCATGCGGATCACCCCCGACATCTGATGCTCGACCTCACGGGGGTGACCGTCACCGGGTCCGATCCCGTGCTGCCCGGCCGGTTCAAGGTGGGGGAGTTGGCGGCGACCTGCGTCGGCGCCACCACCTTGGCCGCCGCCGGGCTGCTGCGGGAACGGTCCGGTGTGGACAGTGCCGTCGCCGTGGACGTCCGGGCGGCGGCCGTCGCCTTTCGCAGCGAGCGGCACCTGCGGGTCAACGGCCTGGTTTCCGGCGACATGTCGCCGCTGTCCGGCGACTACGAGGCCGCCGACGGCTGGGTCCGTCTCCAGTGCAACTATCCGCACCTGCGACGGGCCGCCGTGGATGCCTTGGGGGCCTTGGATTCTCGCGAATCCGTGGCCGAACGGATCCGCTCGTTGGCCGCCGTCGATGTGGAAAGCCTTGTGCAGCAAGGCGGTGGGGCCGCCGGCGCGTTGCGGGCCCGGGAGCAGTGGCTCGCTCATCCCCAGGCTCGGTTGCTGGAGCGGCTGCCCGTCGTTCAGTTGGAACGCTTTGCCGACGCGCCAACGGTTGTGCTGCCGTCTGCCGCTCGCCCCCTGTCGGGCGTCCGGGTCCTCGACCTGACCCACGTCATCGCCGGTCCCGTGTGCGGTCGAACCCTGGCCGCACACGGGGCTGACGTCCTGCACGTCGCCGCCGCGCACCGCCCGGTGATGGCGGCGACGCTGCGGGACACTTCGTTCGGCAAACGCTCGTGCTGGCTGGACCTTCGGATTGCCGAGGACCGCCGGCGGCTGCGGGAGTTGGTCGCCGAGGCCGATGTGTTCGTGCAGTCCTACCGGCACGGTGCCTTGGCCCGTCACGGTTTCGGGCCGGAGGAACTGGCCGCCCTCCGTCCCGGGATCATCGCCGTGGACGTGTCGGCGTACGGGACGACCGGTCCGTGGGGTGGCCGGCGCGGCTTCGACAGCCTGGTGCAGATGGTGTCCGGCATCGCCGACGACAACGGCACCCCGCGATCGCTGCCGGCCCAAGCCCTCGACCACGGCTCGGGCTGGTTGGCGGCCTGGGGCGTGATCACGGCGTTGCGGCGGCGGGCGGTCGATGGCGGCTCGTGGCGGGTCTCGGTGTCGTTGGCTCGGACGGGGTTGTGGCTGGATTCGTTGGGCCGCACCGCGATTCCGGGCAGCGAGCCCGAGGTGTCGGACCTGCTGACCACCACCGGCGAGTTCACCCACGTCAAGGTGCCGGGCACGCTCAGCGCCGCGCCGCCATACTGGTCGCACGGCCCACGGACGCCTGGGGGCGATCCAGCCGCCTGGTGGTGACCGCGGCAACTCTTGTCAGGCGATTGTCAGCTTCCTGTCCAGGGAAGGTCAGCGCGGTTCGGTTCGGTGGACCGTGGCACCGGACGAGACTGACGAACCTGATGGGAGCGGCATGGCGGCCGAGGACGCCGAGGTTGTTCTGAGCGCTGCTCGTGATCGGCTGCGCGGCCTGGTGATCGACGTGACGCCGGCCTTCGGCTACACCGTGAGTTTCGCCCTCACGCACCGGATCGGCATCGCGCTGCCGATCGCGCTGGCCGTAGGCATCGGGGTCGCGGCCTATCGGCTGGCGCGCCGCGAATCCGTATGGCGGGCCCTGACGGTCATCGGCGTGGTCGGCGTCGCGGGGGCGCTGGCCGCCGGCACCGACCAGGCTGTCAACTTCTATCTGCCCGGCCTCACGGTGGAAAGCCTGATGGCCGTGGTGACGCCGGTGCTGTTGCTGCTCGGCTGGCCGCTGCTGGGCCTGGTGATGGCGATGGTCACCGGCGAGGGCACCGGGTGGCGCCGGTGCGCGGTGCGCCGCCGGGCGTTCACCCTGGGCACCCTGGCCGCATACGGGTTGAGCCTGGTGCTGCTGACGATCCGGCTCTCGCTGTTCCTGTCCGGCCAGACCGTCGCCCTGGGCACGGTGGACGTGCTCGGACCTTTCGTGCAGGCGCTCGGCATGCTGATCGGCTGGCGCGTCTATCGCCGCGCGGTCGGCCCGCACCGGTGCGAAACACCTTCGGGGCAAGGAGAAACCGCGGCTACCGACCGGTGAGCAGCTGGTCGCGGACGCGGTCCAGATGGGTGGCCATGACCTGGGCGGCGCGGTCGCCGTCGTGGTCGGTGAGGGCCTCGATGAGGGTGTCGTGGTCGTCCATGGAGGCCCGCTCGTGGGAGAAGGCGACCTCCTTGGCCGCGCGCAGCAGGATCACCCGCTGCTGGGCGAGACGGACCTGCTCGGCGACCAGGGGGCTGCGGGCGGCGTCGAGCAGCGCCTTGTGGAAGGCGAGATCGAGCCGGTACGGGAACTCGCCGGTGGTGAAGGCGGCCCGGGACGCGGCGCTGACCTCCCGCATCCGCGTCAGGTCGGCGTCGGTGCGACGCTCGGCGGCCAGCCGGGCGGCGGCGCACTCCAGGGCGGAGCGGAGCTCGAACAGGGCGTGCACGCCGGTGTCGTCGGTGACGGGGACGTGCGCGCCGCGGTTGGGCGTGAGAACCAGCAGACCCTCACTGGCCAGGTGCCGGATGGCTTCCCGCAGCGGGCCGCGGCTGATGCCGAGCCGCTGGGCCAGGCCGACCTCGTTGACCCGCTCCCCGGCGGCGATCTCGCCGGTCAGCACCAGCTCGCGCAGCAGCGTCACGGTTTGGCCGGCCAAGCTGGTGTGCACGGGCAGCTCGACGCTCATGTGATGAACATCCGCCTTTACAACGCCCACGAGCAAGTTGTTAACTGTCGACAGTTGTCAGTTGCTGTCGAGTTGAGGAGGCCGGTATGCACGAGCTCGTCGCGGAGGTGTGGCGGGGTGACTTCCTCGAATCGGTGCACCACGGCTCGGTCGTCGCGGTCAACAGCGACGGCAAGCAGGTGTTCGGCGTCGGGCAGCCCGACGACCTGACCTTCCCGCGCTCGTCCAACAAGCCGTTCCAGGCGCTGGCCATGGTGCGCGCCGGTCTCGACCTCGACGGTGAGCTGCTGGCCCTGGCCTGCGCCAGCCACTCCGGCGAGCCGTTCCACATCGACGGCGTGCGCCGCATCCTGGCCGGCGCCGGCCTCACCGAGCACGACCTGCAGTGCACCGCCGACCTGCCGCTGGGTGAGCAGGCCCAGCACGACGTGCTCGCCGCCGGCGGCGGCAAGGCCCCGATCTACATGAACTGCTCCGGCAAGCACGCGGCGATGCTCGCGACCTGCGTCGCCAACGGCTGGCCGACGGAGAACTACCTGGATGCCGACCACCCCCTCCAGTTGGCCGCCCGCGCCGCCCTGGAGGACTTGGCCGGCGAGCCCGTGGGCGCCACCGGCGTCGACGGCTGCGGGGCCCCGCTGTTCGCGATCTCGCTGAGCGGCCTGGCCCGCGCGTTCGGCCGGCTTGCCGCCGCCCCTGCTGGCACTCCCGAGCATCGCGTCGCCCGCGCGATGAGCCAGCACCCCGAGTGGGTCGGCGGCACCGGCCGTGACGTCACCGAGCTGATGCGCGGCCTGCCCGGCGCGGTCGCCAAGGACGGCGCCGAGGGCGTCTACGGCATCGGCCTGCCGGACGGCTCGGCGGTCGCCGTCAAGATCGCCGACGGGTCGAGCCGGGCCCGGCCGGTGGTGCTGGTCGCCGCGCTGCGCCGGCTGGGCGTGGACGTCGCCGCGGTCGCCGCGGTGGCCGATGTCCCCGTGCTCGGGCACGGCGTGCGTGTGGGTGAGCTACGTCCCGCTTTCGTAATGGTTTCGGCCTGACCGGATCCATAAACTCTTAGGCATGGAACCAGTCGTCGGAGCCACCCCCAAGGTCGTCAAGTCCGAGCAGGAATGGCGGGCCGAGCTGACCCCGCAGGAGTACGCCGTTCTGCGCGAGGCCGGCACCGAGCGGCCGTGGGTCGGCGAGTACACCGACACCAAGACCACCGGCGTCTACGAGTGCCGCGCCTGCGGGACCGAGCTGTTCCGCAGCGACACCAAGTTCGACTCGCACTGCGGCTGGCCGTCGTTCTTCTCGCCGCTGGCCGGCGACCGCGTTATCCTGCGCGAGGACCGGACCCTGGGCATGGTGCGCGTCGAGGTCATCTGCGCCACCTGCCACAGCCACCTCGGGCACGTGTTCGAGGGCGAGGGCTACGCCACCCCGACCGACCAGAGGTATTGCATCAACAGCATTTCTCTTCGCCTCGTCCCCCAGACGGACGAAGCCTGACCGACCGACCCTAAGCCTTCCTCAAGAGGCCTTGTCCGCGCTTTTACGCGCGCCCACCATGATGCGCACCCGATGCCGTGAAAAGGCGGAGGGGCGACGACGTCAACGCCGCCGACACCTGGGGAGGAGTCGGCGGGACCGGGGGTGTCGCCGGGCTCCGCGGCTGGCTGGGGGTCGGCCGCGGCGCCCGGTGACCTCGGTGCACTACGCATGTCCGGTGCGTCTCGACCATGGTCGGGGTACGGGGGTGGGGAATGGGCGAACAGCCTTGGGGACTGACCGGTGAGCAGTTCCTGGAATGGTATTTAATCGGTCTCGGCTGCGCGGTCGCGCTGGCCGTCGTGATCCGATTTCTGCCGAAATTGTCGGCCGGCGCACATCATTTCCTCCGGCCGACAGCGGTGGAGATCGGCTTTCTCGCCGCCGGCCCGCAGCGGGCGGTCGAGACCGCCGTCGCCGAACTGCTGGCGGCCGGCGCGCTGCGGATCGAGAGCAGCGGCCTGCTGCGCGCCACCGGGGCCGCCGCACGGCCCAGCGCGGTCGGCGCCCAGGTCCTGGCGCGGGTGACGACCAGCCACTCGCTCGTCGACATCACCGGCTACCTGCGGACCCGGCCCGCGCTGGCGAACGCCGGCCACGACCTGGCCGAGCTGGGCCTGATCGTGCGGCCGCACATCGCCGCGCGGTTCCGCTTCGGCTCGACCCTGCCGGTGCTGCTCGTGCTGCTGATCGGGGTCGTCCGGTGGGGCAACGGCTTCCTCCTTGGCCGGGCCATCGGCCTGCTGACCGTGTCGCTGGTGGGGACGGTCGTGCTCGTTATCGCCATGCTGAACTTCCGGCGCGGCCGGCACCTGCGCACCTTCGCCGGAGACCGGGCCCTGCGGGAGTTCCGGCGCGCGCCGGTGATCGACGCCGCCACCGCCGTCGCCCTCCGCGGCGTGCACAAGTACCCGGACCCCCGGATCGCCGTCGCGCTGCAACGGTCCTCGGCACCTCGCCGCCGGCCGAGCCGTACCGGCACCGGGACCGGGGCGGCTGCTGGCGGCTTCTTCTTCGGAGGAGGCGGCTGCGGCGGTGGAGGCGGGGGCGGCTGTGGTGGCGGTGGAGGCGGTGGCTGTGGCGGCGGTGGGGGAGGTGGCGGATGCGGCGGGTGACCTCGTCCCCGCGACTCGGGGTCGGCATCGGGTGGCGGCCGGAGATCGACCTGACCGTCGAGCGACTGTCCGATGTGGACTTCGTCGAGGTCGTCGCCGAGAACATCGCCCCCGGTGACCTGCCGGAGTCGTTGCGGCTGCTCAGGGAACGCGGCGTGCCGGTGCTACCGCACGCCGTGTCCCTGTCGCTCGGTGGGGCCGAGCCGCTGGACATGGCCCGGGTCGCGCACCTGGCCGCCGTCGGGCAGGCGTTGGACGCGCCGCTGGTCAGCGATCACGTCTGCTTCGTGCGGGCCGGCGGCCTCGATGCCGGGCACCTGATGCCGTTGCCGCGGACGTGGGAGGCCCTCGACGTGCTCGTGGCCAATGTTCTTGAGGCGCAACAGGAACTGCCGGTGCCGCTGGCGCTGGAGAACGTGGCGGCGCTGATCGACTGGCCCGGCGCGGAGCTGACCGAGGGCCAGTTCCTGGCCGAGCTGGTCGAGCGCACCGACTGCCGGCTGCTCGTGGACGTCGCCAATCTCCACGCCAACGCGCGGAACATCGGCACCGATCCCGCCGCGTTCCTGGCCACGCTTCCCTTGGAGCGCCTGGCTTACGTGCATGTCGCCGGCGGCGTCGAACGCGACGGCCTCTACCACGACACCCACGCCCACGCGATGCCCGACGCCGTGCTCGACCTGCTCGGAGACCTCTGCGCCCGCGTCGACCCGCCCGGTGTGCTGCTCGAACGGGACGACGACTACCCCTCCGACGAGGAGCTCGCCGCCGAGCTCGCGGCCGTCCGCGCCGTGCTGGCATGAGCAAGCTTGCGAGCGAATCATTCAGCGCAGTGAGCCGCGACCGGCTCGCCGCCCAGCAGGCCTCGTTGTTGCGGGCCCTGCTGGCCGGCGCGCCCGCGCCCGACGGCTTCGACGACAACCGGATCCGTGCGCAGGCGCATGCCTTGCTGTCCAAGCGCAGCCGCGTCACCTGGCATCTGCGGCCGGATCTCGCCGCCGAGCTCGGCGACCGGTTCGGTGTGCTGTTCGCCGAGTACGCCGCCGGCCATCCGAAGACCGTCGGCCTGCGGGCGCGGCAGGACGCCGAGCAGTTCGGGCTTTGGTTGGTGGCACAGGGACACCTCACGCCGTCGCGTCGCCCGTGGTGGCGATTGACCGGGCGCCGGGATCGAATAATGTGAGGGCATAGATCCGTGCGAGGGGGAGCGGTGGGGCAACGCTCTTCTGACGACGACGGTGATCGTGGCCGGCCCGAAGTGCGCAACGAGTTCGCCGGCACCGCGGACAACGTGATACAGGCCGGCACGATTGGCGCTGTGCACCTGCATGTGCACGGCCGTGCACGGGAGGACGACACCGATCCGCTGGCGCTAGCGGCCAAGGCGCTGGCGGAGGCGGTCCGTCACCAATGGACCGAGGAAGCGGGCTGGCGTTCGTTGCGGCGGCCGGAGCCGTTGCGCGTGCGATGGTCGGTGACGGATCGGGAAGTGTCCGCCGATCTCGCGACGGTGCTGGGTGAAGGCGACAACTCCGTGCTGCGGACACAGGGTGACTGGCGCGATCTGGTCGAGGTGTTCCGCGCGCTGCCGGCCCGTCAGCTGGTGATACTCGGCGAGCCGGGCGCCGGCAAGACGGTGCTGGCGTTGCTGTTCGTTTTGGCGTTGCTCGACAATCCCGTGGCGGGTGAGCCGGTGCCGGTGCTGTTGTCGGCGTCGTCCTGGAATCCCGATGAGCACGTCCACAGCTGGCTGGTTCGCCGACTGCTTGACGAATACCCGGCGCTGGGGGACGAGTCCACCTACGGGCCGGGGGCCGCGACCAGGCTGGTCACCGAGGGGTGGATCGTGCCGGTCATCGACGGCCTGGACGAGATACCGGTGGCGCTGCACGTCGCCGCGATCGACGCCGTCGACCGTGTGGTCAGCGGTGGTCATCCCCTGGTGTTGACCTGCCGGACCGACGAGTACGCCGCGGCGGTCGAACGAGGCGGCCTCGCCTTGAGTCGGGCGTTGGTGTTGGAGATCGAGCCGGTGGGTCTTGTTGAGGCCAGGCGGTTTCTGTGCTCCGCGGGGCCGTCGGCGCCACGCCGCTGGCGGCCGGTGCTGGCGGCGATCCGGGCCGAGCCCGACGTGCCGCTGGCGCGGGCGCTGGCCAGTCCCCTGATGGTCGCGTTGGCCCGCAAGGTGTACACGCCCACCGCCACCGATCCGCGTGAGCTGCTCGACACCGCCAGGTTCGCCAGCCAGGCCGCGGTGGAGCGACATCTGCTGGATTCCTTTGTCACGGCGGCGTATTCGCAGCAACCCGAGCGGCGGTATCGACTGGAACAGGCCCGCGAGTGGCTGAGATTCCTTGCGTGCCACCTGAACGGGCTCGACACGCGCGACCTGGCGTGGTGGGAACTGGCCAAGGCGGTGCGGCCGAGGACCCAGGGGCTGCTCGCCGGGCTCTCCTCCGGCCTGATCGCCGCTGCCGCGGGATTCGTCGCTGATGGGTGGATCGGCGCCGTAGCCTACGGCGTCGGGGCCGGCGTGGCTGTCGGCGTGGGGCACGTCCTCGGTCACACGCCTCGACCCTCGCACGCCGAACTGAGGTTCCGGGGTACCGCGAAACGTTTCGTCGCCCGGTTCATGGTGGGCTTTGCCGTCCACTTCGTGCTGGGGTGTGCCTTCGGGCTGGATTACGCGATCGCCTCCGTGACCGGGTTGGTGGGCGGGTGCACGCTCGCCTCCCACGCGTGGTGGAGCGTCCCGACCGATGCCACGAAGGTGTCGTCCCCGGCCATCACGCTGAGACATGAACGCCGGGCCGCCGTCACGTTCGGCGTCGTGCTGGGGGTGGACTTCGGGTTCCTCGCCGGCTTGGTCTACGCGTTCACACCCGATCTCGAACTGGACACCATCCAGGCGGTGCTGGCCGGCCTGGGCACGGCGACAGGGATCGGCATCCTGGCCAACCTGCAGTACGGGAGGATGGCCGGCGTCGTGTACGGAGTCGCCGCCGGCGTCGTGTCGGGGCTTACCGCCGCCTCCGCCTACGGCGGGCCCATAACGAACAAAGTGGCGCTTGGCCTCGCGTACGGTGTGGCATTCGCGTCGACGGTCGGCTACCTCGCCGTGCTCTCAAGGGCCTGGGGCGTTTTCCAGCTCCATCGGTCATGGCTGGCGTTGCGAAATCGTCTGCCGTGGCGCTTGACGGGTTTCCTCGTCGACGCGCACCGGCGCGGCGTGCTGCGACAGGCTGGTGGCGTGTATCAGTTTCGGCACGCTCGCCTGCAGGAACGCTTGGCCGAACCCGAGGATGCGGCCCCCACCGAACGACGGTGAGTAGCGTCAGCTGGCCGTGGTGGCACACCGGTCAGCGGCCTGCGGGCTCAGCCGAGGCCGCGCAACACTTCGTACAGCTTGCTCGTCACCAGTTGCGGGCCGGCCGGGGCGGCGATCACCCAGCGCCGACCGGACGCCGTCGTGGTCTGCGTGAGCCAGCGGCCCTCGGCCGTGTCCCGCACGGTGATCGGGGTTTCCGCTCGCCGGAGCCGCCCGTCGGCGCCGCGGGCCGACGTCCAGAACTGGCTGATGCCC
This sequence comes from Kutzneria sp. CA-103260, assembly GCF_018263855.1. Taxonomy (GTDB): domain Bacteria; phylum Actinomycetota; class Actinomycetes; order Mycobacteriales; family Pseudonocardiaceae; genus Kutzneria. The sequence goes on from NZ_CP073318.1 coordinate 10,912,725, forward strand.
AGCACCGGCTGCTTGAACAAGGCTTTCAACGCCCTCGTGTCGGGCGACTCGTGCTGGTTGCCGAATCCGCCGAATCCCTCTTCGCTGTCGGCTTGCGCCCCGGTGAAGTCCGTCTCGGACACGTTCACCGATCGGCCGTGGGCGGGCTGCACCGCCGGGAGTTGCGCGACCACCACCTCGGCCACGTCGTCGGGGCGCACCGGCGACACCTGGGCCGTGTCACCCGAGCGCACCATCAGCACTGCCTCCCCGCCGCTGCCCGCGGCCAGCACGCCCAGGGTCCTCTGTGGAGTGCTGATCCAGCCGAACACCTCGATCTCGGGCCGGGTCAGCGTGTGGAAGGTGGCGCGCACCTCCTTGGCCACCGTGCCGCCGGCGAGCAGGCCCCGGTCGGCCAGCTCGGCCAACACCCGCCGGTCGGCCTCGCGGCGGCCGTCCTCGTCCAGCCATTCCACTGTGGACACCAGCACCGCCGGCATGCGGTCGTGGCCTTCCCAGCGCCAGAACGCCCTCAGCGCGTCCATGGACAACTCGACGCGCTCTCGTAGCACGCCAACCCCCAGTTGGTTCCGATCTTGTGGTCGTCAGTCCAGGCCGATCACCGTTGGCGCGGTGCGGGGGAGTTCGCCGATGAGCTCGTCGGAGTAGTCGTCCTCCAGGTAGGCCGCCGACGTGTGCTCCTGGTCCTCCTCCTTCCGGCCGCCCCGACCGCCGCCGGCCATGCCGCCGGCGCCCGGCGCCCCAGGCGCTCCCGGCCTGCCCGCCGCCATCGCCGCGCCCGGACCGCTCCCGCCGGGACCGCCCGCGCCGGCGCGGGCCCCGGGGCCCGTCTGGCTCTCGGCCGCCGCCGCGCCACCAGCTCCCGTTCCGGCCATGCCGCCGGCTCGGAGGCCTCGTGCACCCCCGCCTCCCGTGCCACCACCGGCCGTTCCGCCGTCGAACCCGCCGCCTCCGGGCATGCCGAACGGCACGCCACCCGTTCCCGGGAAGCCGCCGCTGGCGCCTCCAGAGCCCCAGCCCTGGCCACCGCTACCGGGCGTCGGCCAGCCGCCGGCACCGGTGCCCGGCGCGGACGGTGCGCCCGGCCAGCCCTGGGTGTTCGTCGGTCCGCTCCCGTAGCCCGGAGTACCGCCCGGGCTCGGCAGTCCGCCCGTTCCCGGTCCCGGGTTGCCGACATCGGACGGCGTCCACGCCGATGGGCCCGGGCCGCCGCTGTAGTGCGAGGCCGGGTGCGTCGTGCTTCCTGTGCCACCGGGTCCGCTGATCTCGCCCGTGCCGCCCGGACCATGGCCGCCCGGCCCCGGCTGCTGCTGGGCCACCGCGACGTCCGAGGCCGATCCACTCGGGTCGCCGTACTCGTGCGGCATGTTGCTCTGGTTGTACGTGCTGGCGTTCGCGTAGCTGCCGTACGCCGCGACGTTGGCGTTGGCCTTGTCCGACCAGTCCTGCAGCTTGTTCAGGTAGCCGCCCCCGGTGAACACGCTCACCCCGCTCACGTCGCTCACCATGTCCCCGAACGACGCCGACGGCGGCTCGTTCGGCACGTCGTGCACACTCGTCTTGGCCACCCCGAACGAGTCCGTCTGCCGCCCCATCAGATCCTGATGAGTGCTCAACGCCTGCTGCCCGTCCCGAAACGCCTGCAACAACGGGGCAGCTCCGGCCCGCGCCGCCTCCGACGCATCCCCCGTCCACGCCGCACCCATCTTCATGACCAACGCCAAAGCCTGGTTCTCACGGTCCTGATGGCTCTGCGCCAGCGAAGTAGAGGCCGCCCGCGCATCTTGAAAACTGCTGGTACCCGGCCCCTGCGTCAGGGCGCTGTGGATGTCACCCGGCCCTAGTCCACCCATTACGCCCCTCCCTTGATGGTCGTGATCTCCATGTCGGCGGCCGTCTTGGCGATCGTGCACGGGTCATGCTGTTGCGAGGGATTTGTGACACTGACGGTAACGGTGAACTGCAACGCGTCACTCACGCCAACCCCTAGATTGCATACGGCATTCAACTTAGCCTTTCGATCATCGACCAGGGAGTACAGCACAACTGGATACCCTTGGATCGGGTCAATCGGCTCGAAGTATCCGCCGTTCTTCTTGAGCGATTCGGCCTGGACGTACAGTGAGCTTAGGCCGCCGGTGCTCTTGGAAATGAACCCGCTGCCGACGCTGATGGGTGTAGGAACCGCTGAAGTGTCGTGCCAATCGCAAGCTGGGCCGTTCACGGAATCATCCGGTTTGCCGGTAGCGACAATTCCGAGCGACGAGATCTGTGCTTGGGTCAACACGCTGCACGGTGCGGCCTGGGCTCGCGTTGTGTCGAGCGGGTTCGCCACGTGCGGTGCGCCAGAAGGCAACTTGCCGTCGGCTGGCGCGCTGCCGGACTGCGGCGTCGGCGTGCCACTGACAGTCGGCGTCGAGCACGCGGCTGTGACCACCGCGAGCGCCGCCGTCGTGGCGACGAGGCCGATCTTCAAGGTGTGGTGACGCACTGGCAATTCCTCACGCCTTCTTGAGGTGGTCGGCACCGTCTTGGTCGGCTTGCACGTGACCGTCTCGTACCGCCGTCAACTTGGTGATGTACTCGGTGACGAAGTCCTGCTGAGCCTTGTTGGCCTTGAGGTAAGCGATGCCGGACGCGTTCGCGGCGTTGACAAAAGCCTGTCCAACCTGGTCGAGCGGACTTCCAGCAGCGCTTAGACCCACCATGCCTTGGCCTCTACGGGCATCTGTTTGCAGTTGATCGAGCAGGTCGTTCCACTGCTTGATGGTGTCGTTGAGCTGGTCGGGGGCCATGGTGAACTTGCCGCCGGAGGGTGGCAGCCCGCCGAAGACGTGGTTGGCGAGGGCCTGGACCGCTTCGCTGCGGCCCACGCCCTTCACCGCGTGTGGCGGCGTCTGCGCCTGCCCGTTTGCCTGGTCGCCCATCTCTTCCCCTCGTGCCGCAGCACCCCAGCGGAGTGACGGTGGCGACGACTCGCCGGCCACCGGAACTCCGACGCCGGTCACCGAATATCGGTTCCCCAGAGGTGACGCAGCGCAGATCGATGGTAGCGGTCCGCGCACGGGGTGAGGTGCGAAATCACCCAGCCAGGCCGTAATCACCAGCAGGGAGCGCCGAGGGAGCGTGTGGATACGAGACGAACCTCACCGGGTCAGCGACAGCAGCCCGCCGTCGATGACGACGGTCCCGCCGGCGGTGCTGGTGCGGAAGGCGATGTCGTCCAGGTCCCGCCAAGCCTCGACCACCAGCATGTCACCGGGAATGACGGGGGCGGTGAAGCGACCGGACATGCCGGTCACCCGATGGGCGTCGCCGGCGGCGAAGGCGCCGATGAGCAGTCGGCAGGTGATGCCGTAGGTGCACAGCCCGTGCAGGATGGGCCGCTTCAAACCACCCTGGGCGGCGAAAACGGGGTCGCTGTGCAGGGGATTGCGGTCGCCGGAGAGGCGATAGACCAACGCCTGGTTCGCGGCGGTGGCGAATTCCGAACGGGAATCGGGGGAGCGGTCCGGTGTGGACACCCGGGAAGAAGGGCCCCGGGAACCGCCGAAACCGCCCTCGCCACGGAGGAAAGCCGATGACACGGCGGAAAAGGCGGGCTCGCCGGACGAGGCGTCGATGGCGTCGACCCGGCTGACGATGAGCGCACCGGAGCCCTTGTCGAAGATGTCGGTGACCTGACGGCGAACTTCGACGGAACCGGCCACGGGCAGCGGCCGGTGTAGCGTCAGGGACTGTTCGGCGTGCAGGATCAGTGACTTGTCGACGTCGCCGAAGACCTGCTCGGGCTCGGTGAAATGGGTCAGCGCCAACGCCATCGTGGGCAACGCCTGCTGGGCGACGCCGGTGGAGTTCTCGGTGGCGAAGGCCAGTTCCGAGGCGCCGACGCCGACGGCGTAACGCAGGGCGTCGTCGGAGGTCCACGACTTGCGCCACGGACCTTCGACGCGGCCCAGGATGCCGAAGTCGATCACCCGAGGTAGCCGCCGACCTTGGCGTGCCCCTTGAGCAGGTTGCGGGCGATGGTCCGGCGCTGGATCTCGTCGGTGCCCTCGTAGATGCGCAGCAGCCGCAGCTCCCGGTACCACCGCTCGACGGGCAGCTCACGGGTGTAGCCCATGCCGCCGTGGATCTGCAGCACCCGGTCGACGATCTCGTTGGCCTTGACGCCGCCGTACAGCTTGGCCATGGACTGGGCCTGCCGGGAGTCCACGCCCTGGTCGACCTGCCACGCGGCGTGCAGCACCAGCCAGCGCAGGGCCTCGATCTCCACGGCGGAGTCGGCCAGCATCCACTGGATGGCCTGCCGCTCGGCGATGGGCTGCCCGAAGGTGACCCGGGTCTTGGCCTGCTCGATGGCCATCTCGACCAGCCGCTCGGTGGCGCCGATGGCCCGCGCCGGCAGCAGGTAGCGGCCCTGCCCGATCCACTGCATGGCCAGCCGGAAGCCCTGCCCGACCTCGCCCAGGATGTTCTCCTCGGGCACCCGCACGTCTTCGAAGATCAGTGCGGCCGGGCCCCACTCGCCCATGGTGTCGATGTACTCGGACTTCCAGCCCATGTCCCGGTCGGCCAGGAAGCAGGTGACGCCGCCGTCGGCTCCTTTGTCCTTGTCCGTGACGGCGAAGACCATCACGAAGTCGGCCTCGTTGCCGCCGGTGATGAACGTCTTCTCGCCGTTGATCACCCACTCGGCGCCGTCCTTGCGGGCCGTGGTGCGGATGTTGCGGGCGTCCGAGCCGGCGCCGGGCTCGGTGATCGCGAAGCACGACTTGCGGTCGCCGGCGATGGTCGGCAGCAGGTAGCGCTCCCGCTGCTCGGCGTTGGCGTGGAAGAGGATGTTGTCGGCCTTGCCGCCCAACGAGAACGGCACGAAGGAGCGGCCCAGCTCGGCCTCGATCAGGGCGGCGGTGACGGCGTCCAGGCCCATGCCGCCGTACTCCTCGGGCGTCAGCACACCCCAGAATCCGGCTTCCTTGGCCTTGAGCTGCAGTGCGCGGAGCTCCTCGGCGTCCAGACCCGGCTGCCCGGCGCGTTCCCGCCGCAGCACCTCGGGCTCCAGCGGCATGACCTCCTTGCGCACGAAGGTGCGCACCCAGTCCCTGATCTCCCGCTGCTCGTCGCTGAGTGAGAAGTCCACGCCAGTCCCCTGTCTAAACCGAACACTGTTAGTTTTAATGTACGCCCAGGAGGTGCCGATGCCAAGACCGCACACCCCGATCCTCAGCCCGGCGCGCATCCGCGCGGCGGCGCTGGCGCTGGTCGACCGCGACGGCATGGACGCGCTGTCCATGCGCAAGCTGGCGGCCGGGCTCGGCGTGCAGGCCGCGTCCCTGTACAGCCACGTGGCCACCAAGGAGGACCTGCTCAACGACGTGGCCAACGAGATCATCAGCCGGGTCGACGTCGGCGGCTTCACCGACGGCTGGCGCGAGGGCCTGGTCCGCTGGGCCCGCTCCTACCGGGCGGTGCTGGCCGAGCACCCCAACATGGTTCCGTTCGTCGCCCGCGGCCCCGAGCGCCGTGACGCCTCCCTGCGCATGGCCGACGCCGTCCACGGCGGCCTGGTCGGCGCCGGCTGGCCGCCCCGGGAGGCGACGATGATCGGCGCGGCCGTGAAGTACGTCGTCATCGGCGCCGCCACGAGTTCCTTCGCCGCCGGCTTTTCCGACGACGCCCAGCTGTACGTGGAGCGGTACCCGCATCTGAACCAGGCGCACCTGTTGCGGCAGCACGCGGAGGCGGTGGACAACGACAGCTTCGAGTTGGCCCTGGAGGCGCTGCTGGCGACGCTGGACGCGAAGCACGGAGCGGTCGTGAAATCGCCTGAGCCGTGAGATCGTGCTGCGGTGGCCGAGGCGATCGAGTTGCAGGTGGGCGAGCGCACCGTCCGGGTGTCGAGCCCGAGCAAGGTGTACTTCCCGGAGCGCGGCATCACCAAGCGACAGGTGGTGGAGTACTACCTGGCGGTGGCGGAGCCGCTGTTGCGGGCCATCGGTGAGCGCCCGACCACGCTCAAGCGCTATGTGGACGGTGTGACCGGGGAAGCCTTCTACGCCAAGCGAATCCCCAAGGGCGCGCCGGAGTGGGTGCAGACGGCGAAGATCACCTTCCCCTCGGGGCGCACGGCCGACGAGGTGTGTCCGACGGAGCCGGCGGTGCTGGCCTGGGCGGCGAATCTGGGCACCTTCGACTTCCACCCGTGGCCGGTGCGGCGGCCGGACGTCGACCACCCGGACGAGTTGCGCATCGACCTGGATCCGCAGCCGGGCACGGACTTCGCGGACGCGGTGCGGGTGGCGCTGGTCCTCAGGGAGGTCCTCGACGAGCTGGGCATCCGATCCTTTCCGAAGACCTCGGGCGGGCGCGGCATCCACGTGCTGGCCCGGATCCGCCCGGAGTGGGACTTCATCGACGTCCGGCACGCGGTGATCGCGCTGGGCCGCGAGGTGGAGCGGCGGATCCCCGACCGGGCGACGACGGCCTGGTGGAAGGAGGAGCGCGGCGAGCGGGTGTTCCTCGACTACAACCAGGCGGCCCGGGATCGCACGATCGCCTCGGCCTGGTCGGTGCGGGGCACCCCGCGCGCGACGGTGTCGATGCCGCTGACCTGGGAGAACCTGCCGAGCATCGACCCGAACGACTTCGACGTGCTGACCGCGCCGGGCTGGCTGGCCGAGCACGGCGACGCGCTGGCGGGCATCGACGACGCGGCACACGGCCTCGAGACGCTGCTGGACTGGTACGCGGCCGACGACCGGGGCGAGATGCCCTATCCGCCGGATTACCCGAAGATGGCCGGAGAACCGAAGCGGGTGCAGCCGAGCAAGGCCCGCTCGGACTGAATCACCGCCTTGCAATTCCTTTGTGGACAATAAGCGCGGACGAAGGCGTATCATGTCCGTCTCGTCCCTTGACAGTGGGGAACATCGTCGTTCCAGGCGATGACCTGCGGGGAAATTGTGTTGAGACGTCAGTGTGATCGCCCTCTCCAACACGGTGTCGGCCGTTTACCATGGAGCGGGGGACAAACCCGACGAGCCGCGAGGAGGGCCGGCCGTGACGATTCCGTATGTGGCCCGCTTCGTCGGCGGCCCGCTCGACGGCCGCGAGGAGATCTGGAGCCGGCCGATCGACGAGGCCCGGCCGACGATCACCCACGTGCACCTGCACGACGGGCCCAAGATCGAGCACCACTACGACCTGCACCACTCCGACCAGTTCGGCTGGGAGTACCGGCTGCGCGAGTCATAATCGCAGGTCTTCGAACACGTGTGCTAACGTCGGCCTCGCCTTCCGGACGGAGCCGACCCAGGGGTGCCCGCCCCTACTGCTAGGTTGCCGGGCGGCAGCATGCCGGCCGCGTGTCGTCACGGTGTGTGCCACCCCGGTGCCCAGCCCTGCACGCATCGAGGAGAATTGAGATGGCGCAACCAGGCTCGCTGTCCGACGAGGACGTCGAGCACCTTCGTGACGAGCTCGTCCGGGGCCGCGAGCCCACCGTGTGGTTCACCGCCGACGCGGTCGGGGTCGAGGCGGGCCGCTCGGCCAGGGTGGTCGGGCTCAACGACCCGGTCGAAGGCGACTTCATCCAGGTCCGACCGGCCGGCTCGCACGATGAGCTGTCCTTCTCGCCGGGCGAGCTGACGCTCGAACGGCCCGGACGCAAGCGTTCGCCAGCAGGCCCACCAGCGGTATCCCGTCCCTCCATGGAGCAGAGAATGTCGGAGATCGAGAACACCACCACCGAGACGCCCGAGGAGGTCGCCGCGGGCGACACCGCCGCCGTGGAGGAGGCGCCGGTCAAGAAGCCGCGCCCGGCGGCGAGCACCGCCAAGAAGACCCGCGTCGCCGACGTGGTCATCACCATCAGCGGCAGCATCGACGGCGACTGGACCGTGGACGTGGTCGCGGCCAAGAAGAAGGCCCTGCGGGCGCTGCCGGTCACGCCGGCCGTCGTCGGGCAGGCCGCGAAGGCCCTGCACCCCGAGGTGGCCGAGTCCATCGAGTCGATCCTCGAACAGGCCCGCGAGCAGCAGACCGCCAAGGTCGAGCAGCTGCGCGCCGAGCTGGAGGCGGCGCAGAAGGCTCTCGAGGAGCTGGCCGGCTGATTCCACGGCCATAGCACAGAGTGGGGATTCCTTTCGGGGAGTCCCCACTCTTTTTCGGTCACGTATCGCTATCCGTGAATCGATCGCGCTACGCGTTCGAGTGAGCCATGGGTCGCTCGCGTAGCGGTGTTCCCGGGCCCGCGCCCGGAAATAACGTCATCCCTGCTGGTCCGTTCGATTTACGGGGAGGTCCTCATGGACGACAAGACGCCTGAGCTGGGTGGCTGCAGCTGCTGCGGAAGCTGCACGGGCCCCGGCTGCGGATGCTGCTCCAGCTGTAGCTGACAGGGGATCGGCGCTCACGGCGGGCAGGCGGTGCCGTCCGTCGGGATCTGGGCGTCGACCAGGAAGTGCTGCGCAGCGGCGGTGGCGCACGGCGACTGCACCAGAGCGCCGTGCCCGCCGCCCTCCCAGCTCACCAGCACGCCCGAGGCGAGCTGGCGCGCGGTGCGCTGAGTGCCGTCCTCCGGCGTGACCGGGTCGTCGGCGGTGCTCAGCACCAGGATCGGCGGCGCGTTGTGCCCGCTCGGGGTCGGCAGCTGCTGCGCCGGCACCGGCCACGAGGTGCACAGCAGCAGCTGCTGCGCGAACAGGCCGCCGAACAGCGGGGCCTTCTTCGACCAGTCCGACACCATGCTGCTGATCTGCTCCGGAGGCAGCCGCGTCTGCACGTCGTTGCAGCCGGTGATCAGCTGCGTGTCCAGCAGTGGCGGGTTGCCGTCCACCACGGTCGACAGCGGCGCCACGAACTGGCTCAGCGGGTCCATGGTGCCGGCCAGGGCCGCGGTGATCGCGTCGCCCAGCGCCGGCCAGGCGCTCCGGTCGGCCAGCCCCATCAGCACCGCGTGCAGGGCCTCGCCGGCCGACAGCTGGCTGGTCTTCGGGTGCTGCCGCAGCTTGTCCAGCAGCGAGAGCAGCGCCCGTTTGGGGTCCGCGCCGAGTGAGCAGCCGCGGGTCCGGCACGCCGTCGCGAACGCGTCGAACGTCGCCTCCGCGCCCATCGCCCCGGCCTGCGCCGCGCTCGGCGCGTCCAGGATCGGGTCGGGCGAGCCGTCCAGCACGAACCGGCCGGTGTGGCTGCCGTACCGGTCGGCGTACAGCGTCAGCACCCGCGACCCCTCGCCGTGCCCGATCGCGTTGAGCCGGTCCACGCCCAGCGCGCCGCGCAACTGGTCGAGGTCCTCGGCGGTGCGCCAGCTGTCCAGCGCCTGCAGCCGGTCGTCCAGCTCCAGCACGCATTCCTGGCTGGCCCGCTTGGCCGCGGCCAGCAGGTCGTCGAGCTGGCTGTCGTTCGGGTCGTAGCCGACGATCTGGGCCCGCGCCGAGCCCGGCACGCACTGGGCCGGGTCGGAGGCGCCGGTGCCACGACGGTCCATGCCGACCAGGGAGAACGTCTGGAGCAGCGCGGCCGGCAGCTTCGCGGCCAGCTGGGCCGCGTACAGCGTGCCCGGCACGCCGGTCGCGTCGTTGACCACGGCCAGCGGGATCGGGCCGGTGCCGGCCTTGAGCACGGCGATCGAGACGTCGCCGATGCCGGGCTGGTCGGGGGAGTCCAGCGGGGTGGTGATCCGCCCGCACTGGAACGACAGCGGCGTGGCCGTCTCCGGCATCCGCTGCTTGGTCGCCGACGTGCAGTCCGACCAGGCGATCGACGGGTTCTGCGGCTTGTCGAGCTGCGGCAGCTGGCCGGCCGGGGCGGGCGCGCTGCCGGTGCTGGTCTGGCCGCCGTCGTTGACCGCGATCACCGGGCGCACCGACGGGCCGACCGCGCAGGCGCTGACCGTCAACAGCAGGACGGGGACCAGCACGCCGAGCGACCGGCCAGACTGGGGATGGCGCGGCAACAGCGGCTCCTCGCTCTCATCTCGGTCGAAACCAGCCTCGCACGGGCCGGGTGAGGCTCCGGTGAGCGGGACTGTCAGTCCCCACACCTATTTTGTAGGCATGGTCATGGTCTATGTGGACGGAACCCCTGGTCGGCTGCCCCGACGGCGTGGCCTGGGGGAGATCGCCGGCCGCCTGCTCGGCTCGGTGCCGCCCACCGGTCTGCTGCTGGGCGGCATCATCAGCGTCCAGTTCGGCGCGGCCCTGGCCAAAGGCCTGTTCCCGGTGGTCGGGGCGGCCGGCGCGGCCGGGGTGCGGCTGGCCTTCGCCGCCGTGGTGCTGCTGGCGGTGTGGCGGCCCAGCCTGCGGCTGTCCCGGCGGCAGTGGCTGGTCGTGCTCGGCTACGGCGCCGTGCTGGGGCTGATGAACCTCGCCTTCTACGAGGCGCTGCAGCGGTTACCCCTGGGCATCGCGGTGACCATCGAGTTCCTGGGGCCGCTGTCGATCGCGCTGGCCGGCTCCCGCCGGTGGCTGGACGTGCTGTGGGCGCTGCTGGCCGCCGCCGGCGTGGCCCTGCTGGCCGACCTCGGCGGCGGCGCCTCGCTGCCGGGCATCCTGTTCGCGCTGGCCGCGGCCCTGTGCTGGGCCGGCTACATCCTGCTCGGGGCCAAGCTGGGCGAGCACACCGCCGGCGGCTCGGGCCTGGCCATCGGCATGGCCGTCGGCGCGCTGGTGATCGCCCCGTTCGGGGTGGCCGAGGCCGGCTCGTCGGTGCTCAACCCGACCATCCTGCTCATCGGCCTCGGAGTGGCCCTGCTGTCCTCGGTGATCCCGTACTCGCTGGAGCTGGAGGCGCTGCGCAAGATCCCGCCGCGCCTGTTCGGCGTGCTGATGAGCGTGGAGCCGGCGGTGGCCGCGCTGGCCGGCGTGCTCGTGCTCGGCGAGAGCCTGCGGCCGGCCCAGTGGCTGGCCATCATGTGCGTGGTCACCGCCTCAGCCGGCGCCACCTACCTGGCCCGCAAACGCTAGCGCCGGCGTCAGGACGTGATGTCCTTGCGGGCGAACCGCCGCGCGGCCAGCACCGCGAACACCGCGCCGTAGGCCAGCGACGAGAACGAGCCGCGGACCATGTCGCCCCAGTCGACGTCCGAGCTGAGCAGGTCGGACCACGCCGTCGCGTAGTGGGTGGGCAGGTAGTCGCGCAGGTCGCCGAGGGCGGTGATGGAGTCGAGGATCTGCGACACGATCGACACCATCACCGCCCCGCCGACCGCTCCCAGCGGGGCGTCGGTGGACACCGACAGCAGCAGCGCCAGCCCGGCGATCCAGATCAGGTACACGGCCAGATAGGCGACGGCGATGGCCAGCCGGGCGATCCCGGTGCCGAAGGCCAGGGACTCGCCGGTGGTGCTGATCAGGTCGCCGCTGCCGTACCAGATCAGGCCGACCACCAGCGCCATCGCCGGCAGCACGACCAGCCCCGACACCGACAGGATCCCGGACACCACGGCCTTCTGCCGCAGCAGCCGGCCCCTCGGCACCGGGACGGCCAGCAGGTACTTCAGGCTCGACCAGGACGCCTCGCTGGCCACGGTGTCGCCGAAGAACAGGGCGATCACCACCACCAGCAGGAAGCTGGCCGACGCGAACAGCGCGAAGACGGCGAAGTTCAGGCCGCTGGAGGTGGCCAGGTCCACGAACGCCGACGACGCCGACCTCGAGGTGCCCTGGCTGGGGGCCGCCTTGAACGCGATGAGCAGCAGGAACGGCAGCACCGCGAGGAAGCCCAGCGCGAACTGGGTGCGCCGCCGCCGCAGTTGGCGGCGCAGCTCGACGCCGAGCCGCAGCGTGCGGGAACCCCGGTAGCCGGCGACCGAGCCGTCGGCCCGGACCTGGGCGTGCTCGGTCTCGGCCGCGGCGACCAGGTCGGCGATCGCCGCCGGATCGGTGTGCACCCCATGCTCGTCGGCCATGTCAGCTTCCTCCGCTGCTGTCGCCGGTCTCCACCAGCCGCAGGAACACGTCCTCCAGCCGCCGCCGCGGCCCCGCCTGCTCGACCGCGATGCCCGCCCGGACCAGCGCGTCCACCGCCGCCGACCGGGCCGTCGAGCCCAGGTCGGCGTGCACCAGCTGGCCGTCCGAGGTGACCCCGGTGGTGCCGTTCAGGTCGCGCAGCACCCGGGCGGCGTCGGTGACCCGGTCGACCCGGAACGTCGCCTCGCCGCCGCCGGCCACGATGTCGTTGACGGCACCCGCCGCGACCAGCCGGCCCTTGTGCATCACCACGACGTGGCTGCACGACTGCTCGACCTCGGACAGCAGGTGGCTGGACACCACCACGGTCCGCCCGGTCGCCGCGTACCGCCGCAGCACGTCGCGCATCTGGTGGATCTGGGGCGGGTCCAGCCCGTTGGTCGGCTCGTCGAGCACCAGCAGGTCCGGCAGGCCGAGCATGGCCTGGGCGATGGCCAGCCGCTGCCGCATGCCCTGGCTGTAGGTGCGGACCCGGCGGCGGACCGCGTCGCCGAGGCCGGCGATCTCCAGCGCCTGCTCCAGGTGGGCTTCTTCCGGCGGCCGGCCGGTCGCCGCCCAGTACAGCTCCAGGTTGGCCGCGCCGGACAGGTGCGGCAGGAAGCCCGCGCCCTCCACGAACGACCCGATCCGGGACAGCACCGGCGCGCCGGCCCGCACCCGGTGCCCGAACACCCGGATCTCGCCGTCGGTGGGCCGGACCAGGCCCATCAACATGCGCAGGGTGGTGGTCTTGCCAGCGCCGTTGGGGCCGAGCAGGCCGAGGACCTGCCCGTGCTCCACCCGGAACGACAGCTCCCGCACGGCGGTCAGCCGGCCCGGGTACGACTTGGTCAGGCCGGTGATCACCAGCGGCACGTCGGCCAGCTCCGGGTCGGCGTCGTCACCGCCGCGCCGGCGCAGCGCGGCGACGATCGCGGCCAGCACCGCCAGCCCCAGGATGATCGCGATGCCGATCACCGGGCCGGCCGGGATGCCGCTGCTCGAAGCGGTGGCGCCGGTGACGACCGGCACCTCCAGCCCCATCGGGCCGGCGAGCGCGACCGTCCGCACCGACGGCGTGGTCTCGTTCGCGTACGCCTGGTCGGTCGCGGTGACGACCAGCTGCAGCCGATGCCCGGCGGCCACCGGCCGCACCACCCCGGCCAGGCTGACGTTCACGTCCACCGACGAGCCGTCGGCCGGCAGCTGCACGCGGAACGGAGCGACCGCCGCCCCTGGCAGCGTCCGCCGACCGTCCGGGCCGACGTCGTAGAGCTTGGCGAACAGCACCGTGTCGCCCCCGCCGACGCCGGTGATGCGCAGCGTGGTGAAGGTGGTGCCGGCGATGGTCAGCGACGATCCCAGCGGCTCGCTGGTGAACACCGCCGACTGCCCGGGCAGGTCGATGGCCAGGTTGCCGGCCAGGCTCGAGGCCGTCGACGAGCCGCCGAGCAGCGCTGTGCCCACCCCCGGCAGGCTGCTGATGGACGCCGGGCTGCCGCCCGGCGGCGTGACCACCTGCTGCTGGGGCCCGGCCAGGGCCACCTTCTGCCGGGTGGTGGCGTCGTTGTGCAGGCCCGGGTAGGCCGGGGCGGCGACCGTGCGCAGCGTCGGCGCGCCGCGGGCCCGGATCGTGCCCTGCACGTCGTAGGAGAAGCCGGTGCCGGGGTTGGGGGACTTGCCGCCCATCAGGTAGTACGTGAACCAGTCGGCCACCTCGGACCGCACGGCGTCGGTCGGCGGCCCGCCGTCGTGGCCGCCCGGATACCAGGACACCTTGACCGGCACGCCGTTGCGGGCCAGCTGCCGGGCGGTGGCGTCGGCCTGGTCCAGCCCGAACAGGGTGTCCTGCTCGCCCTGCACCAGCAGCGTCGGCGCGGTGATCTGGTCGGCCACGCTGACCGGCGAGTCGCGCCGCAGCAGGTCCACGGTCGCCTGGTCGGCCCGGCCGGTGGTGGCGACCCGGGTGTAGGCGTCGCACACCTCCTGGGTGAACCGCCCGCACGCGCTGGTCGCCGGCCCCGGCCGGACGCCGGACAGTGCCGAGCCGAACAGGTTGCCGGCCCACACCTTCTTGAACACGCCGTCGTCGCCCTCGACGCCCGCGGCCGGCGTCGAGGCGCCGATCGAGGCCGTGCTGGCCGCGTTGGGCAGCAGGGCGGTCGAGAGGTCGTTGTACGTGATCAGCGGGGCGATCGCGTCGATCTTCTTCTGCTTGTCCAGGCCGGCGGCCATCAGGGCCAGCGCGCCGCCGTAGGAGCCGCCGGTGATGCCGACCCGCGGGTCGTCCTGCTTGTCCTGCTGCACCTCGGGCTGCCGGGACAGCCACAGCACCAGCTGGTCGGCGTCCTCGACCTCGTAGTCGGGGGAGTTCAGGGCGATCTGGCCGGTGCTGCGGCCGAAGCCGCGGGCCGAGTAGGCCAGCACCGCGAACCCGCGCCGGGCCAGGTCGGTCGCGTCGTCGACCAGGTCGGCCTTGGTCTGGCCGAAGCCGGGCGACACGATCACCGCCGGGGCGGGCGTGGTCTCCGGCACGGAGAAGGTGGCGTCCAGCTGGATCGGCTGCTTGGCGCCGTCCGGGCCGTCGACCACGTCGATCAGCACGTCCCGGGACGTGACCGTCGGGGTCGGGGCCGGCCGGTTGACCCACATCACGCCGGCGACGGCGAGCAGCAGCAGGACCACCAGCCCCACCGCGGGCCATTTGCGGCTGGTCAAGAGTCTCCTCGGGCGTCCAGCACCTCGCTGACGTGCTCCACCATCGGCGGGTCGTCGAAGTACTCGCTGACCGCGCTGCGCCAGTTCGCGAGATGCTCGGAGTAGTAGAACTGCTGAGTGTGGGCCTCGAGCGAGTCCCACTCGGTGATCACCAGGTAGCGGCACGGATCCTCGACGCTGCGGGTCAGCTTGGCCGACCGGCAGCCCGGGCTGGCCAGGATGTGCGCGATCGCGCCGCGCGAGGCGGCGACGAAGGCAGCACCGCAGCCCGCCCGCACGTGGATCTCCGCGATCGTGAGGATCACGGGGGAATCGTGTCATGCCCTCGCAGACATGTGGTCACGGGTTGTGTCGCAGGTGGCTGGCTGTGATGTTCCGCGCCCTGGCTGGCCTCGGACAGTGGTCATAGGGGACAATGTGTGACGTTGGAGGGGAGTATTCCCCCGCGGCGGCGTCGTCAGCACGGTGTTCGACGAGGAGCACCCGGTTCCGCCGGTGGACATCGGTCTCGGTGTCTGCGGAAGAGACCTCCGGTCGGTGGCGCATGCCCTGGACCGGAGGTAAAGAGATGATCGTCCCACTGTGGTTGTGGATCGCCACCCTCGGCGGACTGGCCGCCCTGCTCGCCCTCGACCTGATCATCGTGGACAGCCACCCGCACGCGGTGAAGGTCGGCGAGGCGGCCCGCTGGGTCGTGTTCTACGTGCTGTGCGCGCTGGCCTTCGCGGCCGGGCTGTGGTGGTTCGCCGGGTCGGCCCCGGCCGGCGAGTTCATCGCCGGCTATCTCACCGAGTACTCGCTGTCGGTGGACAACCTGTTCGTCTTCGTGATCATCATGACCGCGTTCGCCGTGCCGAAGATCCACCAGCACCGGGTGCTGCTGGTCGGCGTGGTGCTGGCGCTGGTGATGCGCGGCCTGTTCATCGGCGTCGGCGCGGTGGTGATCAGCCAGTTCAGCGCGGTCTTCTACCTGTTCGGCGCGTTCCTCATCTACACCGCCGTGCAGATGGCCCGCTCCCAGGGCCAGTCCCACGAGGACGACGAGTACAAGGAGAACCTGATGATCAGGATCTCCCGCAAGGTCCTGCCGGTCACCGACAGCTACCACGGCGCCAAGTCCTTCGTCCGGCACAACGGCCGCCGGATGGTCACCCCGATGCTGATCGTGATGATCGCCATCGGCACCACCGACCTGCTGTTCGCGCTGGACTCCATCCCGGCCATCTTCGGGCTCACCAAGGAGCCCTACCTGGTGTTCACCGCCAACGCCTTCGCGCTGATGGGCCTGCGCCAGCTGTACTTCCTCATCGGCGGCCTGCTGGACCGGCTGGTGTACCTGCCGATCGGGCTGTCGGTGCTGCTCGGCTTCATCGGCCTGAAGCTGATCCTGGAGGCCCTGCACGACAACGAGCTGCCGTTCCTCAACGGCGGCGAGGGCCTGCCGGTGTGGGAGATCGGCACCGGCACCTCGCTGGCGGTGATCGGCGGCGTGTTGGCGGTGACCACGGTGGCCAGCCTGATCAAGACCCACTTCAGCCGGAAGCCGGAGCCCAACACCGAGGCGGCGTAAGGGCGGTCGACGCGGGCGGCGGCGCCCGAAGGGTAGGTTCGGCGGCGTGCGCCCTGAAGACGTCGCGCTGCTGCGCGTGCCCGGCTCCGTCACCCTGCGCGGCGATCTGCTGCTGACCGACGTGGCCCACCCCGACCTGGAGACCGACAGCTACCGGGGTGGCCTGGTCCGGGTGCCGACGGACGCTGTGTCGACGGACCTTGGGCCGAAGCCGTGGACCAGGGGCGACCGGGACACCTCGCCGCGGATCTCGCCGGACGGCCGCTGGGTCGTCTTCGTGCGGGACCGCCAGCTGCACGTGATCCCGGCCGACGGCGGCGAGGCCCGTCGGCTGACCGACCTCCCCGGCGGGGTCAGCACCCCGGTGTGGGCCCCGGACTCCGGCCGTGTCGCCTTCGTGGCCCGGGTGCCCGAGCCCGGCCGCTACGGCGCCGACGGCGCGCCGGAGGCCGAGGCACCGCGGCGGATCACCGACCTGCGGTACCGGATTGACGGCGTCGGTTTCCTCCGCGACCGGTTCCAGCAGGTCTTCGTGGTGGACGTCGAGGACGGCAAGCCCAGCCAGCTGACCGACGACCCGGTCGACTTCGAGGTGCCGGTGTGGAGCCCCGACGGCCGGCACGTGCTGGCCATCGCGCCGCGGCAGGACGCCGGCGAGCGCGTGCTGCACGACTCGGTGTACGCGGTGCCGGCCGACGGCGGCCCCGCCGTTGTCGCCGTCCACGGCGAGGGCAACATCTGGACGGTCGCCGCCTACCGTGACCAGGTCTTCCTGGTCGGCACCGAGTTCGGCGGCCTGGCCTCGGGGCCGATCCCCAGCGGCGTGTGGGTCGCGCCTTGGGAGCCGGGCACCGCACCCCAGCCGCCGCGGCGGCTGACCGATCCGGGCACCGTCGACTGCGACCACAGTGCCGGCAGCCTCGTCGTCACCGAGGACGGCGCGCTCGCGCTGGTCCGCAACCGGGGCGCGGTGGAGCTGCGCCGCATCCCGCTCGACGCCGACCGGACGCCGCTGGCCGACCTGGAGCTGGTCGCCGGCGACCACGCCGAGGTCAAGGCGTTCGCCGAGGACGCCGGCCGGATCGCCGCGGTCGTCGCCACGCCCGACAGCGCCGGCGAGGTCGTGCTGGTCGGCACCGATCTGCGTACCGACTTCAGCGCTGACCTGCGCGCCGCCGGCATCCGGCCGCTGCGGGAGATCCACGGCACGTCCCCCGACGGCTACCCGGTGCACGGCTGGCTCGCGCTGCCCGAGGGCGACGGCCCTCACCCCGTGATCCTGAACGTGCACGGCGGGCCGTTCGCGTCCTACGGCTGGGGCCTGTTCGACGAGGCCCAGGTCTACGCCTCCGCCGGCTACGCCGTGGTGCTGCCCAACCCCCGCGGCTCGGCCGGCTACGGCCACGACCACGGCATGGCGCTGCTGGGCAACCTGGGCTCGGTGGACGCCGACGACGTGCTCGCGCTCCTGGACGCCGCCCTCGAGCTGCCGGAGTGCGACGCCGAGCGGGTCGGCGTGATGGGCGGCTCCTACGGCGGCTTCATGACCACCTGGCTGGCCGCCCACCACGGCCACCGGTTCAAGGCGGCCTGGAGCGAACGCGCCGTCAACGCCTGGGACTCGTTCGCCGGCTCCTCCGACATCGGCTGGTGGTTCGCCGACGTGTACGCCGGCCCGGACCCGGACACCCAGCGGGCCGTGAGTCCGCTCACCTACGCCGACAAGATCGCCATCCCGTTCGCGGTGGTGCACTCCGAGCAGGACTGGCGCTGCCCGCTGGAGCAGGCCCAGCGCTTGTTCGTGGCCCTCAAGCGCAACGGCACCCCCACCGAGCTGCTGCTTTTCCCCGGCGAGGGGCACGAGCTGACCCGCTCCGGCCGGCCCCGGCACCGCCGGCAGCGGTTCGACGCGGTGCTGGACTGGTGGGACCGGCATCTCCGGGAATCCGTTGGCCCCGAGGACCGGTGATTTGGCAGGCTCCCGTCATGACATGGACGGTGCGACGGGCCGATTCCGGTGACGTTCGCGAGCTGGCCAGGATCAACCATGAATCCTGGCGAAACGCCGCTCGCGGCACGGTGCCGGACGTGTTGCTCGACCGGATGCTGCCGGAGAGCCACCTCAACGGCTGGCGACGATGGGTGCGGCTGCCCGACCCCGACGGGGTTTTCGTCGCCGAGGACCTCGACGGGAAAATAGGCTCCTACTGTGTCGTCGGGGAAGCCCGCGACGACGACGACCTGCACGCCGACCTGCCCACCGGCGAGCTGGTGTCGGTGCACGCCGACCCCGGCTGCCAGGGCACCGGCGCGGGCCGGACGGTGCACGACGCGGCCATGGACCACCTGGCCGGACAGGGCTTCCGCTACGTGGTGCTCTGGGTGCTGGAGGACGACTGGGCGACCCGCTCCTTCTACGCCCATCTGGGCTGGCGCCACGACGGCGCGTCGAAGGAGCACGTCGTCGGCGAGCACCGCTTGGGGCTGGTCCGCTACGGGAGGTTTCTTCCAGGACGCCAACGGTTGTTTCGACCCCCATCAGGCTGGCGACGGCCCGCCTACGGCTGAGGATCAGCCCAACATGATGTAGTTCAGCTCCTCGCAGATCCGGCTCAGCGGCAGGTCGAGGCCCGGGTGCTCGAGCGGCAGCAGCACGTCCGGGGCGTCGGGCATGGCGTTGCCGCCGGGCGGGTCCCACAGGCAGATGGCCGGGTCGCCGGCGTCCATGGACGACCGGTACCAGAGGCCGTCGAGCTCGGGGTAGGCGGCGCGGATGGTCCGCGCCCAGGCCTGGGTGAGGTCCTTGGGCCCGCTGCTGATCTCCTGGGAGGCGCCGGCCCTGGTCGGCCACAGGCCGGCCAGGTCGAGCAGCCGCAGGGTCCGCTTGGGCCGGAACACGACCAGGTGCGGCCGCCGGGTCTTGCGGTCCACGGTGGAGGTGGCCTGGTAGACCTCGGCGACGCTGGTCCGCACCGACAGCCCGAAGTAGAGCACGCCGTGCCCGGGGTCGTCGGCCGGCGGGCCGGCCGGGTGCGGGTCGAACCGGGCGTGCGGCAGCGGGCCGGTGTAGCGGAAGGAGTTCCAGCGCTGCGGGTGGCTGCCGCCGGCGGTGAAGATGCGGACAAGCCGGGTCGCGCGGTGCACGGCCACCACATCCTCGGCGCGACGCAGTAGCGCCTGGAGCACCGCGGGTGCTGGCGGCGTGGGAAGCCGAGCCATTCAGATACGTCGTTTCGATAGGGGACGGTGGAAGCCCGCGGGTCCCGCTCCCGGGCAGCCGGAACGCATCGGTTCGGCGCCCGCGGAGCGTCGGGACCTCTCGATCAGACGGGCGTGCCCAGCATCGAGGCCTGGGCGGCCACGCGGCGCGGGTCGCCGCCGGCCAGCAGCCAGGCCCGCGGCGTGCCGGGACCGTCGCCGACCAGCAGGTCCTCCTGCGGCGTGGTCATGAAGCCGGCCAGCACCAGCGGCGGCTGGTCGTCGGGCATGGCCGCGAGCACCGCCTCCAGGCCGGGCAGCACCCCGTTGTCGGTGAACTGCCAGGCCGGCAGCCGCCAGCTGCCGCGGTCCTTCCAGCCGGCCAGCCGGCCGGCGGCCAGCCGGTGCCGGATGCGGCTGGTGTCCACGTCGAGCACCGCGGCGGCCTCGCCGACGGTGAGCGCGGTGTCGAACAGCACGGTCCGGGCGGCCAGCTCGCGGGCTCGCGGCTCGAAGTCGTCCTCCCGCAGGCCGCCCAGGTCCAGACCGACCTCGGTGAGCGCCTCGCGCTGGTCGGGTGTGAAGTAGGCGGCCGGCTCGGGGTGCGGCGGGGCGAGCCGCCTGGCCACGTCCTCGACCAGGGTGAGGAACTCGTCGGCGGTCACCCGCAGGCCCGCCTTGGCCAGCACAGTCTCGAGCGCCATCGTCATAAGCACAGGGTAGCCTGCGCGTGCGCATTCGTGCGATGGCTGTCACCCGAATCACCCTCGAATTTCGACCGACTGCACCCGTTGTGCCACTTTACGTAGTCGGGCCCAGGCGCATGCCCTAGGGGGATTGGGGTCGGGCACCACCGGTACGCTGGCCCTTCGTGACTGGCCGACTCGTAAGGGAACCGGTGGACGCCGAGCCGAACACCACGCCCGTGCACCGGTCTCGCGGCGAGTTGATCTTGTGGACGGTCGCGTCCCTGGTGCTCGTCGTGGCGATCGCGCTCAGCACGGTCTACATCGGGACGTACAACCAGCACCACTTCACCGACCTGTACGTCTATCTCGGCGGCGGCGACGCCTTCCGGCACGGCCAGGACCTCTACCAGACCGAGATGCAGACGCCGTTCGCCGGCTTCCTGCTCAAGTTCACCTACCCGCCGCTGGCCGCGATGCTGTTCGCCGGCCTGGCCGTGCTGCCGCTGGCCGTGTCGATCGCCGTGTTCACCACGGCCACGCTGGCGGTGCTGTTCCTGTGCCTGCGCGCGGTGCTGGTGCGGGTCGCCCCGGCCCGGCTGCTGGCCCGGTTCCCGGTCCCGGTGCTGGCCCTGGTGGTCACCCTCGGCGCGGCCTGGCTGGAGCCGGTCCGCGAGACGATCTCCTTCGGTCAGGTCAACATCCTGCTGCTGGGCCTGATCGTGGCCGACTGCCTGGTGGCCAAGCCCTGGTGGCCGCGCGGCCTGCTGATCGGCCTGGCCGCCGCGATCAAGCTCACCCCGGCCGCGTTCGTGCTGTACTTCGTGGCCAAGAAGGAGTGGCGGGCCGCGCTGACCACGGTCGGCGGCTTCGTCGGCTTCGGGCTGATCGGCTTCGCGCTGGCCCCCGGCGACTCGGTCAGCTACTGGTTCAAGGACTTCTTCGACACCAACCGGGTCGGCAACCTCGGCTTCAGCTACAACCAGTCGCTGCGCGGCGTGGTGGCCCGGGTCGGCCTGCCGGCCAACCTGGAGGGTCCGCTCTGGGTGGTGCTGTGCCTGGCCGTGCTGGTGCTGACCTGGCTGGTCGTGCGCCGCACCCGGCTGGCCGGCCAGGACCTGCCGGCCATGCTCGCGGTCGGCGTGTTCTCGCTGCTGGTGTCGCCGGTGTCGTGGGCACACCACTGGGTGTGGGCGGCGCTGGCGCTGGTGTGGGGCGTGGCCATGGCCGTCCGGGCCCGGTCCTGGTGGCTGGGCCTGCTCACGGCGTTCGCGCTCTACCTGTTCTGGTGGGCGCCGTACCACCAGGCCCCGGAACTGCGCGATCCCGGGCAGTACTGGGGCCTGTGGAACAGCGTCTTCGGCAACGCCTACGTGTGGATGGCGATCATCGTGCTCGTCGTGATGACGGTGTGGTCGCGCGGGCTGGCGGCCCGCTCAGGCAGCGCCCTCGACCACGCTGTTGCGGAGGCCCCGTAGCCGGAAGGCCATCAGGATCAGCGAGACGCCCCAGATCAGCGCGAACACGCCGATCGTGGTGACCAGGGCGAGCGCGCCGGCCCCCGGGTTGAACAGCAGCACCACGCCCAGGATCAGGGTCAGCGCACCGGTCACGATGAGGAACCAGGCGTGCGGCATGGCCCGCCGCAGCGCGACGCCGGCGATGACCTGGACCACGCCGGCCACGATGGCCCAGATCGCGATGATCACCAGCAGCACCACCGCGGTCTCGCCCGGCAGCATGATCGCCACCAGGCCGGCCAGCACGCCGACCACGCCGATCAGCACGTTCGACCAGCGGTGCCCGCGCACCGCCGCGCCGAGCGCGATCGAGCTGACGCCGTCGACGAGAGCGTAGAAGCCCCAGAGGAAGATCAGGGCGAGCAGGGTCATGCCCGGCCAGGCCAGGGTGACGATGCCGAAGATCACGGCCAGGGCGCCCCGCAGGGCCACCAGCCACCAGTTGCGCGTCAACAGTTCGACCACGCGGTCATGGTCGCGGTCACCGGGGCGGCCCGCAACGCGAGAGTGCAGGTTGCCGCGCAGGAGTGACCGTTTGTCTCGCGGACGGTTGGCCTAACCCGTTCGGCGGTGTTGTCGGCCGATTAGTTCACAACCTGCGGATCGGGCCGTCTCAGAATTCCCTTGGAAAGCGATGGGAAGAAGATCCAGAAAAGATCCGCGGTTGCTCGGAGTCATGGTGTCCGTGCACCGGGGTGGGCTGACGATTCGCCTGGTAGGCGGGGTTCGATCAATCATCGCCGACGTCGATCGGAGCGTGTCAAGGTAGTAAATTGAACATAGTTCCGGTCCGTTGACGTTAACGGTCAAGGCTTTCCGTGGTCCGCGACTCCTCGTCAGAATCGCGGCAACCGCCTGTCCTTCGTTGTGTCCCCTTGGAGCGACCATGCGTTATTTTGAACAAGGAAAAGAGTATGTTATATCCTTGTATCGGATCGTGCTCGGCCTGCTCTTCGTCTGTCACGGCGCCGGCACGATCTTCGGCCTGTTCGGCGGCAAGCAGTCGGCGTTCGGCGCCTGGCCGGGCTGGTGGGCGGCCGCGATCCAGCTGGTGGGCGGCGCCCTGGTGCTGATCGGGCTGTTCACCCGGGTGGCCGCGCTGCTGTGCTCGGGCTCGATGGCCTACGCCTACTTCACCGTGCACATGCCGAAATCGTTCTTCCCGATCCTCAACGGCGGCGAGGCCTCGGTGCAGTTCTGCTGGGCGTTTCTGCTGCTGGCTTTCCTCGGCCCCGGCATCTGGTCCATTGATCGGATGCTCGGACGGTCCGCCGCGATCCGGGTGAACGCGCCCGTGCGGCAGGCCGCGGAGGCCTGATCGCCTCACTCGACGATCGAGGGCGTCGACGTGCTTTCCCGGTGGACCAGCACGGGGACATGGTCTTCCACGTCGGCGCCCTCGCCGCCGTCCAGCACCGCCAGCAGTGAGCGGGCGGCGGCGGCCCCGAACGCGAAGGTGTCGCGCGTGAGCGCGGTCAGCGGTGGATGCAGCAGCTGGCACAGCGGCGAGTCGTCCCAGGCGACGACCGAGAGCGCGGCCGGCACTGCGACGCCCAGTTCGGTGGCGACGGCGACGCCGGCCACCGCCATCACGTCGTTGTCGTAGACGATCGCCGTCGGCGGCCGCGGCGATCCGAGCAGCTCTCGGGTGGCGGCCGCGCCCTGCTCGCCGGAGTAGTCGGTCATGATGATCGGGATCTCGTCGAGGCCGTGCGCGTGGACGGCGGTGTGGAAGGCCTCGGTGCGGCGCTCGGTGTGCAGCAGGTCGGGCAGCCCGGCGACGCGGGCGATGCGGCGGTGCCCGAGCCCCGCCAGGTGCTCGACGATCTGGGTCATCGCCCGGGCGTCGTCGGCCCACACGCTCGGCAGCCCGCCGTGGTGGCCGGGGCCGCCGATCACCAGCGCCGGCAGGCCCAGCTCCTCCAGCAGGGCGACGCGAGGATCGTTCACCCGCAGGTCGATCAGGAACACCGCGTCCACCCGGCGCTCCGACCACCACTGCCGGTAGAGGCCGATCTCGGCCGCCTGGTCCTCGACCACCTGTAGCAGCAGGGCGATCCGCCGCGGCGAGAGCGCGGCCTGCAGGCCGGAGATGAGCTGGAAGAAGAACGGCTCCACGCCCAGGGTGCGGGCCGGCCGGGCCAGCACCAGGCCGATGGCGTCCGAGCGGGCCGCCGACAGCGCCCGGGCCGCGTTGTTGGGATGCCAGTCCAGCTCCCGGGCCACCGCCAGGATCCGGTTGCGGGTCGCCTCGGACACGCCGGGCAGGCCGTTGAGCGCCATCGACACCGCGCCCTTGGACACGCCCGCCCGCCGGGCGATGTCCATGATCGTCGGTCGTTTCACGACTGCTCCAAACGGCCTCGTGCGCAGCAGCTAAACCGGTTCAGCCGCGTCGCTAAACCGGTTTACCTCGAAGGTAGGATCCGGCCCGGACGATGACATGTCAAGGCTTCTACCAGGACAAATTCGATGGTTGACAACAGGGGAGCGCCTTTGGCAAATTCGTGCGCGTCCCTGGCGCTGCGCACACGTATTGGACGGTTGTCATGCCGACGAATCCCCTGTCGAGGCGCGGTTTCCTGGTCGGTGTGGCGGCGACGACCGCGCTGGGTGTGACCGGCTGCGGCCTCGGCGGCTCGTCGGACAGCGGCGGCGACACCAGCGGCCCGATCACCGGGGACGTCACCGGCGAGATCAAGTTCCAGACCTGGGCGCTCAAGCCGAAGTACACCGACTACATCAACGGCATGATCACGGCGTTCCAGAAGCAGCACGCCGGGGTCAAGATCACCTGGATCGACCAGCCGGCCGACGGCTATCTGCAGAAGGTCACCGCCGACGCCGCCGGCGGCACCCTGCCCGACGTGGTCAACATGCCGCCGGACCTGTCCTATCCGTTGGCCAGGAAGAAGCTTCTGGTCAACATCGACACCGCGGTGCCGGACGCCAGGAAGGACTACCTGGACAACTCCTGGGCCGCCTACGAGCTGTCCGGCCAGAGCGGCTCCTACGGCTTCCCCTGGTACCTCAACACCGGCCCGACCTTCTACAACAAGGCCCTGTTCCGCCAGGTCGGCCTGGACCCGGAGCACCCGCCGACCAACTACGCCGAGCTGGAGAACGCCGCGCTGGTGATGGCCCAGCGCAGCAACAAACAGATCGCCATGCTGGGCCTGACCCCGGTGATCGCCGACTTCGGCCTCTACGGCGTGACCGTGCTGAACGGCGACGGCACCAAGTTCACCTTCAACGACAGCAAGGGCGTCGAGTTCGTCGAGATGTACAAGCGGCTCTACGACGCCGGCGCGCTCATTCCCGAGGCGCTGACCGCGAACTACACCGGGGCCGGCACCAAGTTCATGAACCAGCAGATCGCCTGGGCCCCGGGCTCGGCCTACGACCTGGCCAACTTCAAGACCAACGCGCCCAGCCTGTACGCCAACGTCGGCATCACCAAGACCATCACCAACACCGGCAAGGCCAACATGTACGTGCAGGGCCTGTCGGTGTCGGCGGCCAGCAAGAACAAGCCGACGGCGCTGGCCTTCGCCCGCTTCGTCACCAACGCCGAGAACCAGATGGCCTTCGCCAAGCTGACCGCCATCTTCCCCAGCACCAAGGGCTCCATGTCGGACCCGTACTTCGCCAACGACGGCGGCACCGACGAGGGTCGGGTCCGGGTGGCCGCGGCCAAGCAGCTGGCCACGGCGGTGAACTACACGCCGGTGCAGTGGAGCGACCAGATGACCACCCAGCTCCAGCAGAAGATGGCCGACGCCATGCAGGGCAAGACCTCGGCCAAGCAGGCGCTGGACGACACCGTGGCGCAGTGCGACAAGCTGCTGGCGGGCTAGCGGTGAAGACCGCTGCCGAAGTGCACCCCGGCGAAGTGCGGCCGCCTGTTCTCCGGCCGGTGAGGATCGCTCAGCAGCGCTGGTTCACGCCCTGGCTGTTCCTACTGCCCGGCCTGGCTGTGGTGATCGGCTTCAGTCTGTTCCCGTTCCTGAACACCGTCGTGCTGGCGTTCACCAACGCCAAGGTGCTCGGCGGCGGCCACTTCACCGGCGCCGACAATTTCGTGCGCATGGTGCGGGATCCGGCGTTCTGGACCGCGGTCGGCAACAGCGCCCTGTACGTCGTCGGTGTGGTGCCACTGTTGGTCATCCTGCCGCTGCTTCTGGCGTTGCTGGTGGAGCGCAAGCTGCCGGGCATCACCTTCTTCCGCACGGCCTTCTTCACGCCGGTGATCGCCTCGATCGTGGTGGTCGGCCTGATCTGGACGTGGATGCTGGACACCCGGGGCCTGATCAACGACGTGCTGGGCGCGCTGGGCTGGCTGAAGACGCCGATCCCGTTCCTCACCGACCAGTGGCTGCTGCTGGTCAGCGCCATGACGGTGACGGTGTGGAAGGGCCTCGGCTACTACATGGTGATTTATCTGGCGGCGCTGGGAACCGTGTCGAAAGACCTGCACGAGGCCGCGCAGGTGGACGGGGCCGGTTGGTGGCGGCGGCTGTACTCGGTGACGCTGCCAGCGCTGCGGCCGACGATGGTGCTGGTGGCGGTGCTGTCCGCGGTGGCGGCGTTCCGGGTGTTCTCCGAGATGTACCTGCTGGCCGGCCCGGCCGGCGGCCCCGGCGGCGCGGACACCACGCTGGTGATGCTGATCCAGCAGGTCGGCA
This sequence comes from Kutzneria sp. CA-103260, assembly GCF_018263855.1. Lineage (GTDB taxonomy): Bacteria > Actinomycetota > Actinomycetes > Mycobacteriales > Pseudonocardiaceae > Kutzneria. The sequence goes on from NZ_CP073318.1 coordinate 10,939,053, forward strand.
CCGGGCTGACCGGCGACCTCGGCTACTCCTCGGCGCTGTCGGTCGTGCTGTTCGTGCTCACGCTGGGGCTGCTGCTGGCCACGAACCGGCTCAACCGTCAGGAGGACCTGTGAGCGAGCTTGCGAGCGAGCCATCGAGCACTGCGCCCTTGGTCGCAGACGCGACGAGCGCTGGCGAGGAGGGTCTGTGAGTCGGACCATCGGCCGCTATGCCCTGCTGCTCCTGGTCCTGGCGATCACGGTCGGCCCGTTCCTGTGGCAGCTGTCGACCTCGCTCAAGGGCGTCACCGAGGACATCTACTCGACGCCCCCTCAGCTCTTCCCGCTGCACCCCACGCCCGGCAACTACGCCCGGGTGGCCGAGGCGGTGCCGATCTGGTCGTTCGCGCTGAACTCGCTGATCGTCGCGGTGGCCAACGTGGTGCTCAACTGCCTGGGCGCGAGCATGGCCGGCTACGCCCTGGCCCGGCTGCGGTTCCGGTTCCGGGCCGCGGCCACCACGGTGTTCCTGGCCAGCCTGCTCGTCCCGTTCGAGGCGATCATGATCGCCCTGTTCCTGGTGATGCGCTCGCTGCACCTGAGCAACACGCTGGCCGCGGTGGTGCTGCCCGGGGCCATCGGCGCGCTGAACGTGCTGTTGATGCGCAATGCCTTCCTGGCGCTGCCCTCGGCGGTCGAGGAAGCCGCGGTCATCGACGGCGCAAACGCCTGGCAGCGGTTCACCCGGATCGCCCTGCCCTCGGCCCGCGGCACCATCGTGGTGGTGGCGGTCTTCTCGTTCATGTTCAGCTGGGACGACTTCCTGTGGCCGCTGATCGTGCTGAGCGATCCGGCCAAGTACACGCTGACGATCGGGCTGAGTTACCTGCAGGGGACGTTCGTCAACGACCAGCGGCTCGTCGCGGCTGGCACGATGATCGCGGTGGCGCCGCTGGTGCTGCTGTTCATGGCGGCGCAGAAGTACTTCTTCCGCGGTGTGGGGGAAGGCGCCGTGAAGGGTTGATCTTTTAACGGGGACACGGAGCGACCGATGCACGATGATCGCAGCCTGCTCGACGAGCGGCTGACCAGGACCGTCCGCCAGCGCATCCGGCCGGAGGTCTACGGCGCGGCCGTGCCGCTGACCCTGGAGGTCTGGCACGCGCCCGGCGAGCCGGTCCCGGTCGCCGAGGCGCTGGCCGCGCAGTACGGGCCGGCCAAGGTCGGCGACGCCTGGGGCGCGCCGTGGGCGACGAGCTGGTTCCGGATGTCCGGCACCGTGCCGGCGGAGTGGGCCGGCCGGCACGTGGAGGCGGTGGTGGACCTCGGGTTCACCCATCCCGGCCCGGGTTTCCAATGCGAGGGCCTGGCGTACACGCCCGAGGGCAAGCCGATCAAGGGCCTGGCCCCGCGCAGCACCCACCTACCGGTCGGCACGAGTGTCGCCGGCGGCGAGGACGTGCTGTTCTACGTGGAGGCCGCGGCCAACCCGGTGATCCAGGACATCGTGCCGTTCCAGCCGACCGAGCTGGGCCTGAAGGAGACGGCCGGCACCGAGCCGATCTACCACGTGCTGCGGGCCGAGCTGGCGGTGTTCAACCGGGACGTCTGGGACCTGCTGCTGGACATCGAGGTCCTGGGCAGCCTGAAGAACGAGCTGCCGGACCGGGAGCCGCGCCGCTGGGACATCCAGCGCTCGCTGGACCGCGCCCTGGACCAGCTGGACTTCCAGGACGTGCCCGGCACTGCCGCGCTGGCCCGGGCCGAGCTGGTCGAGGTGCTGTCCCGGCCGGCCAACGCCAGCGCGCACCAGGTCACCGCGGCCGGCCACGCGCACATCGACTCGGCCTGGCTGTGGCCGCTGCGGGAGACCGTCCGCAAGTGCGCCCGCACGTTCTCCAACGTGACCGCGCTGATGGAGGAGTACCCGGAGTTCGTCTTCGCCTGCTCGCAGGCCCAGCAGTACGCGTGGATGAAGGAGCGGCACCCGGACGTCTGGCAGCGGGTCAAGGACAAGGTCGCCACCGGCCAGTTCGTGCCGGTCGGCGGCATGTGGGTGGAGTCGGACACCAACATGCCCGGCGGCGAGGCGATGGCCCGCCAGTTCGTCCACGGCAAGCGTTTCTTCCTCGACGAGTTCGGCATCGAGACCGAGGAGGTGTGGCTGCCGGACTCCTTCGGCTACAGCGCGGCCATGCCGCAGCTGGTGAAGCTGTCCGGCTCGCGCTGGTTCCTGACCCAGAAGCTGTCCTGGAACCAGATCAACCGGTTCCCGCACCACAGCTTCTACTGGGAGGGCATCGACGGCTCGCAGGTGTTCACCCACTTCCCGCCGGTCGACACCTACAACTCCGACCTGCTCGGGGCCGACCTGGCCCGGGCCAGCCGGCAGTACTCCGAGCACGGCAAGGCGACCCGCTCGCTGGTGCCGTTCGGCTACGGCGACGGCGGCGGCGGCCCCACCAGGGAGATGCTGGAGACGGCCCGCCGTTCCAAGGACCTGGAGGGCTCGCCGAAGGTGACTGTCGAGGCCCCGTCGAAGTTCTTCGCGGCGGCCGAGGCCGAGTACACCGACGCCCCGGTGTGGTCGGGTGAGCTGTACCTGGAGAAGCACCGCGCCACCTACACCACGCAGGCGCGGACCAAGCAGGGCAACCGCCGCAGCGAGCACCTGTTGCGCGAGGCCGAGCTGTGGGCCACCGCCGCGCTGCTCAAGGGCGGTTATTCGTACCCGTACGAGCAGCTGGACCGGTTGTGGAAGACGGTGCTGCTGCACCAGTTCCACGACATCCTGCCCGGCAGCTCGATCGCGTGGGTGCACCGCGAGGCCGAGGCCAAGTACGCCGAGGTCGCCGCCGAGCTGGAGGCGATCATCGCTGGGGCGCTTGAGGTGCTGGCCGGCTCCGGCGAGCAGGCCGTCGTGTTCAACGCAGCCCCGCACTCCCGTTCCGGCGTGCCCGGACTCGGCGCCGGCGCAACGGATGCCGGCGCCTCGCAGCCGGTGTCCGTGGACGGTCTGGTGCTGGACAACGGTTTGCTCCGGGTCTCGGTCGACGAGCGCGGCCTGATCACCTCCGTCCGCGACCTCGTCGCCGACCGCGAGGTGCTGGCCCCCGGGACCTTCGGCAACCTGCTCCAGCTGCACGTCGACACGCCCAACCAGTGGGACGCGTGGGACGTGGATCCCTTCTACCGCAACAACGTCCGCGACCTGGTGGAGGCCGACGAGGTCGTCGCCGTCGACGAGGGCAAGGACGTCGGCGCCATCCGCGTCCGCCGCACCTTCGGTCGGTCCACACTGACCCAGGTGCTGCGGCTGCCGGCCGGCGAGCGGCGGCTGGACGTGACCACCGAGGTCGACTGGCAGGAGGTCGAGAAGTTCCTGAAGGTCGCCTTCCCGGTCGACGTGCACGCCGACCGGTCCACCTCGGAGATCCAGTTCGGCCACCTGCACCGGCCCACCCACGTCAACACCTCGTGGGACGCCGCCAAGTTCGAGATCTGCGCCCACCGCTGGGTGCATGTCGGCGAGCCCGGCTACGGCGTCGCCGTGGTCAACGACTCCACGTATGGCCACGACATCACCCGCAAGGCCCGGCCGGAGGGTGGCACGACCACCACCGTCCGCCTGTCCCTGCTGCGGGCCCCTCGCTACCCGGACCCGTTGACCGACCAGGGTTTCCACCGTTTGAACTACTCCCTGGTCCCCGGCGCCGCCATCGCTGACGCGGTCCGTGAGGGCTATCGCATCAACCTCCCCGAGCGCCGCGTCACCGGCGGCTCCTCGGTCGCCCCCGTGTTCACCGTCGACAACCCCGGCGTGGTCGTCGAGGCCGTCAAGGCCGCTGACGACCAGTCCGGCGACATCGTCGTCCGCCTCTACGAGGCCCTCGGCGGCCGGGCCAAGGCTGTTGTCACGCCGTCCTTCCCGGCCACCGCCGTGCGGGAGACCGACCTGCTGGAGCGGACCCTGGCCGACCGTTCCCTGGCGGACGGCTCGGTTTCCGTCGAGCTGCGCCCCTTCCAGGTCCTGACCCTGCGCTTCAGCCGCTGAGAACGTCATGAAGGGCCCTTTCCTGACGTTCAACGTCAGGAAAGGGCCCTTCATGACGCAACGGCCGGGCTCCACGTGGAGCCCGGCTGATCGGTCAGTTGTGGAAGCCACCGGGGCCGAGGTGCAGGCCGCCGGTGGCGTCGAGCCAGTGTCCGGTGACCCAGCGGGCGTCGTCGGAGACGAGGAAAGCGGCGGCGTCGGCGATGTCCTCGGGCTGGCCGTAGCGGCCCAGAGCGGTGATGGCGGTGCTCTTCTCCACCAGGTGCGGGGCTTCCCGGAGCCAGGTGTTCATGTCGGTGTCGGTGACGCCCGGAGCGAGGGTGTTGACGGTGATTCCCCGCGGACCGAGTTTGACGGCCAGGTTGCGGCTGAAGACGTCCAGCGCGCCTTTGGTCATCGCGTAGGCGGTCTCGGGCAGGGCGATTCGCGTGGCGGCCGAGGACACGTTGACGATGCGCCCGCCGTCACGCAACAACGGCAGCGCCCGCTCGACGATGAAGTACGGGGCCTTCACGTTGACCGCGAACAGCCGGTCGAACTCTGCCGGCGTCACCTGGTTGATCGGGCCGGCGAGCACGGCCGCGTTGTTGACCAGGATGTCCAGCGGCCGCCCGGCCAGCGCCCGCTCCACCCCGGCGAACAGGGTGTCGATGTCGCCGTCCACCCCGAGTTCGGCCCGCACGGCGACGGCCTGGCCGCCGGATTGTTCAATGCCGGCCACGGTGTCCTTGGCCGCGGCGTCGTTGCTGCCGTAGTGGGCGACGACGAACGCGCCGTCGGCCGCCAGCCGGGCGGCGATCGCCCGCCCGATCCCCCTGGACGCGCCCGTGACCAGCGCGGTCTTTCCACTCAGTGCCATGTCTCGATCCTGTGGCCGAATTCCCGGCACGTCCAAGACCGGTTCTTATAACCTGCGGATATGGATGTCCGGGTGCGGGACCTTCGGTACTTCATCGCGGTGGCCGAGGAACTGAGCTTCACCCGGGCGGCCACCGAGCTGCTGTTCGTCTCGCAACCGGCGCTGAGCAAGCAGATCCGCCAGCTGGAGACCTCCCTGCGGGTCACGTTGTTCGACCGGGACCGGCGAACGGTCACGCTGACCGCCGCGGGCGCGGCGTTGCTGCCCCGCGCCCGGCAGATCGTGGAGCTGTGGGAGCAGGGACGACGGGAAGCGGCCGCGGCCGCGCGGCAGGCCACGCTGACGGTCGGCTTCCAGACCCGGATCGGCCGGGGCCTCATCCCCAACGTCACCGAGCGGATGCGCGCGGCGCTGCCGGACTGGCGGCTGACGTTTCGCCAGGTGCCATGGGGAGACCCGTCGGTCGGGTTGGCCGGTGGTGACGTGGATGTGGCCATCGCCTGGCTGCCGATTCCGGACGGTGCCGGGCTTTCTCGACGCGTGGTGGCCACCGAGCAGCGGTGGGTGGCCATGCCGCCCGGTCATCGCTTGGCCGACCGGGAGAGGATTCCGTTCGCCGAACTGGTCGACGAGCCGTTCATCGCGATGCCTCGGTCGGCCGGGCCGCTGCGTGAGTTCTGGCTGGGTGGTGCGACCCGGATCGCCGCCGAGACCGAGAACGCGGAGGAGACCTTCGAGGCGGTCGCCTCCGGGCTCGGCGTCGTGCTGCTCGCCGCCGGCAATGTCGAGATATACCAACGAGATGACGTGGTCTTCCGGCCGGTCGCCGACCTGTCGCCGAGCGAGCTCGCGGTGGCCTGGCGCAGCTCGGACCGCCGGGAGGCGGTGCGGCTGTTCGTGAACGCGTGCGTCGGCTGCTTCTGCGAGGATCCGGCTCAGTCGGCGTAGAGCGCTTCGATCTCGGCGGCATAGCGCTCGGAGATGGGGCCGCGGCGGAGTTTCAGGGTGTGGGTGAGCTCGGGGCAGCCGGGTTCCCACCAGGTGGGCAGGATGGCGAAGCGCTTGATCTGCTCGACCCGGGACAGGCGCTGGTTGCCGGTGTCGATGCCGTCGGCGACGGCGGCGCGCACGGCGTCGGAGCGGGAGAGCTCGGCCAGGTCGGCGTCGGCCAGGCCGTTGGCGCTGGCGAAGCCCTTGGCCACCTCGGGTTCCAGCAGCACCAGGGCGACGTTGTACGGGCGGGTGTCGCCGATGACCACCAGCTGGCCGATCAGCGGGCAGCCGGCCCGGATGGTGTTCTCGATGGTGCTGGGGGACATGTTCTTGCCGCTGGAGTTGATGATCAACTCCTTCTTGCGGTCGATGATCCGGACGTAGCCGTCGGGGTCCATGGTGGCCACGTCGCCGGTGTGCAGCCAGCCCTCGTCGTCGACGTGGGCGGCGGTGTGGGTGACGGCGCCGCGGTAGCCCTTCATCACCAGGTCGCCGCGGACCAGCAGTTCGCTGTCGGCGCCGAGACGGAGCTCGACACCGGGAACGGCCGGGCCGCAGGTGCCGAACCGGTTGGCCCGCGGGGGATTCAGCGTGGCCAGCCCGCACACCTCGGACATGCCCCAGCCCTCGGACAGCGGAATGCCCAGGGCGTTGATGAACTCGACGGCGTCGGCGGTGATCGGGGCGGCGCCGCACAGCGCGTGGCGGATCTGGTCGAAGCCGATCATCGCCCGCAGCGGGGCCAGGGTGCGCTCGTCGGCGGATCTGTAGCGCGAGCGCAGCTGCTCGTCGGGCTCCTCGGACCGCACGTGCTCCAGGCCGGTGCGGATGGCCTGGGTGAGCGCGGCCTTGCGGGCCGGGTTGATCTCGCCGGCGACCATGGCCTCGACGCCGGCGCGGATGTTGTACCAGACCTGCGGCACCGCGCCGAAGATCGTCGGCCGGACCTCGACCACGGCGGCCAGCACGGCGCGGCGGTTGGCCACGCAGGTGACCTGGAGCCCGGTGACGATCTGCGTGTAGTGCGTGCCCCACCGGTCGGCGACGTGCGCGTGCGGCAGGAAGGAGATGATCCGGTCGCGGTGGTCGGCCGGCAGCACCGACTCGGCCGCGGTCACCGCGGCGAGCATGTTCCGGTGGCTGAGCTCGACCCCTTTGGGCGGCCCGGTCGTCCCCGACGTGTAGATCAGCGTCAGCACGTCGTCCGGTTCGACGGCCCGCCAGGTGGCCTCGAAGTCGAAGCCCGCGGGCTCCCGGGTCTCCAGCTCGGCCAGGCCGATGGTGCCCTCGGGCGCGGCGTCCACGCACACGACGTGCTCGACCGCGGTGCCCTCGCGGCCGGCCAGCACCGACGGCAGGAACTGCTCCTCGCAGATCACCACCCGGTTGCCGGCGTTGCCGACCAGGAACTGGATCTGCTCCGGCGAGGAGGTGTTGTACAGCGAGAACGGGGTCGCACCGAGGTGGAACACGGCGGTGTCGACCAGGTGGAACTCGGGCCGGTTGACCATCATCAGGGCCACCGTGTCGCCCCGGCGCACGCCGAGGGCGGCCAGTCCGGCGGCGATCCGCCGCACCCGGTCGGCGTATTCGCGCCAGGTGACCGTGACCCCGTCGGCCGGGGTGCGCAGCGCCACCAGATCGGGGTGCTTGGCCGCTGTGGCCTGGAAGGTCGCGCACAGCGTGGACATCGGTCCTCCTCCCCGGCTCCCGAATCGTGCTGACGCTAACAGTTCGCCTGATGAGTGCCAATCGGCCTCGCCCACCCGTTCAGCCGACGCCACACCGGCCATTCGGTGATACAAAGAGAGGAAAACGTCTCACCGTTTCTGGGAGGCGATCGTGGACCTGGTCGGGCCGGGCTCGCTGCACTGGCGCTACGCGGGCGACAACCGGGTGTTGATGCTGCTCGTGCGGGTGGGCCTGTTACAGCTGATGCACCCCGGTCTGGGCGCCGGCGTGCACGGGCACTCGGACTTCTTCGGCGAGCCCTGGGAGCGGATCATCCGCTCGGTGCCGCAGATCCAGGGCGTGACCTTCGACTGGCCGGACGCGGCCGCGACGGCCCGCCGGATCACGGCGTACCACGTGGACATCAAGGGTGTGGACGAGCAGGGCCGGCGCTATCACGCGCTCGATCCGGAGACCTACTTCTGGGCTCACCTGACCATCTTCGACACGATGATCCGGTCCATCGAGCTGTTCGACCACCGGCTGAGCGAGGCCGAGAAGGCGCAGCTGTACGCCGAGACGATGGCCGGCTACCGGCTGTACGGCGTGAGCGACCGGACCGCCCCGCCGGACTGGGCCGGCTACCAGCGCTACCTGGACCGGATGTGCCGGGAGCGGCTGGAGATGACCCCGGTGGCCCAAGGGTTGCTGGACTTCGTGGACCGGCCGCCGGAGCGCTTCCCGCTCGTGCCGGCCCCCGTCTACCGCCTGGTCAAGCGGCCGTTCGGCAAGTTCCTGTGGTGGGTCAACCGGGGCACGCTGCACCCGGCGGTGCTGGACCGGATCGGGGCGACCTGGACGGCCCGGGACGAGCGGCTGCTGCGGATCTTCGCCCGGGTGGTGCACGTGCTGTGGCCGCTGGTGCCCTACCGGCTGCGGTTCTCGTCCCGGTCCCGGTCGGCGATGGCGAGGGTTGCCGGTGCCCGTTGACGACGACCTGATCCTCGACGCCGCCGTCGGCGAACTGCGGACCTACGGCCTGCGCCGCACCAGCGTGGACAACGTGGCGCGGCGCGCGGGGCTGTCGCGGGCGACCGTGTACCGGCGGTTCGAGAACAAGAACGTGCTGGTCCAGGCGGCCCTGGTGCGGGAGAGCGCCCGGTTCTTCGGGGAGATCGTGGCGGCCATCGGCCCGCTGCCGACCGTGGAGGAGCGCCTCGTCGAGGGCTTTGTGGTGGGGCTGCGCATGGTGCGGACCGACGCGCTGCTGACCCGGCTGCTGGTCAGCGACCCCGAGGAGTTGGTGCCGTACCTGACGTTGCGTGGCGCCGGCGTGATCGCCGCGGCCAGCGAGTTCCTGGTCGAGCAGTACCGCGAGGCCGCCGGGCCGCCGCTGGGCGAGGGGCGGGATCCGCGGGTGCTGGCCGAGATGTTGGTGCGGCTGGCGATCTCGTTCACCCTGACCCCGAGCGGTGTGGTCGCGGTCGACGACGACGCCGAGGTGCGGCGGTTCGCGGCCGCCTACCTGGCCCCACTCTTGTCCTGACGGGGCCGGCCGCGCGAGGCTGGCGGTTCGATCACCGGGCGAGGGGAGCGGGCATGGCCGAGGTGTGCGTCATCGGGGCCGGGTCGTCGGGCATTGCCGCGTGCCAGGTGCTGCACGAGCGCGGCATCCCGTTCGACTGCTTCGAGACCGGGTCGCAGATCGGCGGGAACTGGCGCTACCTCAACGACAACGGCATGTCCTCGGCGTACCGGACGCTGCACATCAACACCTCGACCCGGCAGATGCAGTACGCCAGCTACCCGATGCCGGCCGAATTGCCGGCCTACCCCAACCACTTCCAGATCGCCCGCTACTTCGACGACTACGTGGACCACTTCGGCTTCCGCGACCAGATCTCCTTCCGCACCGAGGTGACGGCCGTGGTGCCGCGCGACGGCGGCTACGACGTGACGGTCCGCGACCGGGAGTCCGGCGCCGAGCGGACCCAGCCTTACCGCTCGGTCCTGGTGGCCAACGGCCATCACTGGGATCCGCGCTGGCCGGAACCGGACTTCCCCGGCACGTTCACCGGCGAGCGGGTGCACTCGCACTTCTACAAGACGTTCGATCCCTATGCGGGCAAACGGGTTCTGGTGCTGGGCATCGGCAATTCGGCCTGTGACATCGCGGTCGAGCTGTCCCGGGTCGCCGACCGGACCCTGCTGGCCATGCGCCGCAGCGCCCACGTGCTGCCGAAGTTCCTGTTCGGCGTGCCGACCGATCACCTGACGACCTCGCCGATCGCCCGTGTTCCCCTGTGGCTGCAACGACTTTCCGTGCGAACACTGCTCGCCCTGAGTCGGGGCAAGGTGACCAGCTACGGGCTGCCCAAGCCGGACCACAAGGTGCTGTCGGCCCATCCGACCGTCTCCGACGACATCCTCACCCGCGTCGGCCACGGCGACATCACGGTGAAACCGAACATCGCCCGGTTCGACGGCTCCTTCGTGGAGTTCGCCGACGGCAGCCGCGAGGAGGTCGACACCGTCGTCTACTGCACCGGCTACCGGATCACGTTCCCGTTCCTGGCCGACGACATCGTGCCGACCACGGACAACGAGGTGGCGCTCTACCAACGAGTTGTGCCGCCGGACCATCCCGGGCTGTACTTCCTGGGGCTGATCCAGCCGCTGGGGGCGATCATGCCGCTGGCCGAGGCCCAGGCCCACTGGATCGCCGACCTGATCACCGGCGCGGCCCGGCTGCCGTCGGCGGCCGAGATGGACCGGGAGATCCGGAGCTACCGGGAGCGGATCAGCCGCCGGTACGTCGCGTCCAAGCGTCACACGATCGAGGTGGACTTCCAGGAGTACCTGGCCGATCTGAAACGGCTCCGCCGTATGTTACCGTCCAGTAAGTTGACTGGCACGGGGAGCTGAGATGGATCAGTTGGTGTCGCTGAGCGTCAAGACGACCGGGCACGTGGCCGAGGTGACGCTGCTCGGCCCGGGCAAGGGCAACGCGATGGGTCCGGACTTCTGGCGCGAGCTGCCCGAGGTGTTCGGCGCGCTGGACGCCGACCCGCAGGTCAGGGCCATCGTGCTGACCGGCGGCGGGGCCAACTTCTCCTACGGGCTGGACCTGCCGGCCATGATGCCGAGCTGGGCCGAGCTGCTGGGCTCCGACCCGGCGCTGGCCGAGCCGCGCACCCGGTTCCTGCACGACCTGCGCCGCCTGCAGAACTCCGTCACCGCCGTCGCGGCCTGCCGCAAGCCGGTGATCGCGGCCGTCTCCGGCTGGTGCATCGGCGGCGGTGTGGACGTCATCTCCGCCGCCGACATCCGGCTGGCCTCCGCCGACGCCAAGTTCAGCGTCCGCGAGGTGAAGGTGGCCATCGTCGCCGACCTGGGCAGCCTGCAGCGGCTGGTCGGCATCATCGGCGAGGGCCACCTGCGCGAGCTGGCCTTCTCCGGCCGGGACATCGACGCCAAGCGGGCCGAGAAGATCAACCTGGTCAACGACGTCTACGAGACGCAGGACGACGTGCTGGCGGCGGCCCGCGAGCTGGCCGAGGAGATCGCCGCCAACCCGCCGCTGGTCGTGCAGGGCGTGAAGGACGTGCTCGACACCGCCCGCGCCCCGCAGGTCGCCGCTGGGCTGCGCTACGTCGGCGCCTGGAACTCCGCGTTCCTGCCGTCCAAGGACCTCGGCGAGGCGGCGCAGGCCTTCTTCGAGCGCCGCCCCCCGAAGTTCAGCGGCGAGTGACAACGCTCGGAGGGGGGCTTTACCTGCATCCAACGCAGGTAAAGCCCCCTTCCCAGCGTCAAAGGGGTCAGCCGTTGCGGTCGGGGCCGGCCTTGTCCAGGCTGATCCGGACCAGCACGCGCTGGTCGCGGACCATCGCCGCCCGGTAGTCGTCCCAGTCCGGGTGCTCGCCGGACACCCGGCGGTAGTACTCGACCAGGCCGTCCATCGCCTCCGGCAGGTGCACCACCGACGCCGTGCCCTCGACCTGGATCCAGCGGCCGAAGAACTCGTCCGGCAGCACGCACACCGCCACCCGCGGCTGGCGCAGGATGTGCTTGAGTTTGTACGCGGTCTCCCGGGTGCTGATCACCACGTAGCCCTCGTCGTCCACGTCGACCGTCACCGGCGACATCTGCGTCGAGCCGTCGGCCCGGGTGGTGGCCAGCACCGCCCGGTGCTGGGTGCGGATCACGTCCCTGGCGGCGTCCAGATCCATGCGGTCCCTCCCTGAGTGTGTGACGGCTGCAACCGCCCCGGCCCGGGCCGCATTCCCCTAACCGGCCAGCGCCTGCGACACGACGTCCCGGGCCTCCTGCTGGATCCGGGCCAGGTGCTCGTCGCCCTGGAAGCTCTCCGCGTAGATCTTGTACACGTCCTCGGTGCCGGACGGCCGGGCGGCGAACCAGCCCGACTCGGTGGTGACCTTGAGGCCGCCGATGGCCGCGCCGTTGCCGGGGGCCGAGGTCAGCCGGCTGGTGATCGGCTCGCCGGCCAGCTCGGTCGCGGTGACGGCCTCGGGCGAGAGCTTGGACAGCTTGGCCTTCTCCTCCCGGGTGGCCGGGGCGTCGACGCGGGCGTAGCTCGGCGCGCCGAACTCGCCGACCAGTTCGGCGTAGCGCTGGCTGGGCGTCTTGCCGGTGCCGGCGGTGATCTCCGCGGCCAGCAGGCAGAGCAGCAGCCCGTCCTTGTCGGTGGTCCAGACGCTGCCGTCGCGGCGCAGGAACGAGGCGCCGGCGCTCTCCTCGCCGCCGAACGCGACGGAGCCGTCGAGCAGGCCGGGCACGAACCACTTGAAGCCCACCGGCACCTCGACCAGCCGTCGGCCCAGGCTCGCGGTCACCCGGTCGATCATGGAGGAGCTGACCAGCGTCTTGCCCACGGCGGCGTCGGCCGACCAGCCGTCCCGGTGCCGGTACAGGTAGTCCACCGCGACGGCCAGGAAGTGGTTGGGGTTGAGCAGGCCGGCGTCCGGGGTGACGATGCCGTGCCGGTCGGAGTCGGCGTCGTTGCCGGTGGCCAGGTCGAACTCGGCCCGCCGGCTGATCAGCGAGGCCATCGCGTTGGGGGAGGAGCAGTCCATCCGGATCTTGCCGTCCCAGTCCAGCGTCATGAACCGGAAAGTGGCGTCCACCAAGGGATTCACCACGGTCATGTCGAGCTTGTACCGGTCGGCGATCTCGCCCCAGTAGGCGACGCTGGCCCCGCCCAGCGGGTCCGCGCCGATGCGCAGGCCGGACGAGCGGATCACGTCCAGGTCGACGGCCGTCGGCAGGGCGCTGACGTAGGCGTCGAGGAAGTCGTAGGTGCCGGTGGTCTCGGCGGCCAGCGCCTTCGCGTAGGTCACCCGCTTCACGCCGCTGAGTCCGGTCGCCAGCAACTCGTTGGCCCGGTCCTGGATCCAGCGCGTCACGTCGGTGTCAGCCGGGCCACCATTGGGCGGGTTGTACTTGAAACCGCCATCACGTGGGGGATTGTGCGACGGCGTGATGACCACCCCGTCGGCCTTGTCGCCGCCGTTCTCGTTGTGCGCCAAGATCGCCCGCGACAGCGCCGGGGTGGGCGTGTAGCCGTCCCGGCTGTCGATCAGCACCCGCACGCCGTTGGCCGCGAACACCTCCAGCGCGCTCACGAACGCCGGCTCCGACAGGGCGTGCGTGTCCTTGCCCAGGAACAGCGGCCCGGTGATGCCCTGCCCGGCGCGGTACTCGCAGATCGCCTGGCTGGTGGCCAGGATGTGGTCCTCGTTGAAGGCGGTCGACAGCGACGAGCCGCGGTGGCCGGAGGTGCCGAACGCGACCCGCTGCTCAGGCACGGACGGGTCCGGGTGCTCGGCGTAGTAAGCCGTCACGAGCTTGGCCAGGTCGACCAGATCGGACGGCTCCGCGGGCAGTCCGGCCCTGGGGTGCACCGACATCCGGGCTCCTCCTCGATAGGTGGCTGATCGGCGGCGGCATTGTCTCACCCTGACGGCGGTGTTCCACCGGGCCCGGATGCAATCAGGTAACTCATGGGGAAAACCGCCGAGGAAGGACGCATGAGTAGACCTGGACGCCGTGGCCGAGCGACCATCGAGGACGTCGCGAAACTGGCGGGGGTGTCGCGGCAGACCGTCTCCCGGGCGGTCAACGACATGTCCGAGATAACGCCGTCCACCAAGCAGCGGGTGCTGGACGCGGTGCGCACCCTGGGCTACCGGCCCAGCCGGTTCGCCCGCGGACTGGTCAAGCAGGACACCACCACCATCGGCCTGATCGTCTCCGACCTGGTCAACCCGTTCTTCCCGGAGGTCGCCGCCGGCGTGCTGGCCGCCGCCGAGCACCGCGGCTGGCACGTGGTCGTGTGCGACACCCAGTATTCGCTGGAACGGGAGCTAGCAGCGCTGGAAGTGCTGTCGCACCAAGCCGACGCGATCGTCGGCTACCTCGGCAATCCCGACGACGAGCTGGAGCGGCACGCCGGCGGGGTGCCGCTGGTGCTGCTGGAGCGGCCCAGCACCTCGTCGCGGCTGGGGTCGGTGCGCATCGACATCGAGGGCGGCCTGCTGGCCGGGATGCGGCACCTGGTGTCCGCGGGGCATCACCGGATCGGCATGCTCGACGGCGCGCCCTACCCGTCGCAGAGCGGGCGGCGCCGGCACTACCTGGCGGTGGCGCGGGAACTGGGCCTGGCCGTCGACGAGAACTGGATCTTCGACTGCGACCACTCGGTGGCCGGCGGCGCTACCGCGATGGCGTCGCTGCTCGGGGCCCATCCCGACGTGACGGCGGTGTTCGCCTTCAACGACCTGGTGGCCATCGGCGCCGTGCGGGCCGCTCGCGACCTCGGGCGGCAGGTGCCGGCCGACTGCGCCGTGATCGGCTTCGACGGGCTGGAGCTGGGGGAGCTGGTCGACCCGCCGCTGACCACGCTGCACATCGACAAGCGCCGCATCGGCGAGCTGGCCGTGGAGCAGGTGGGGCTGATCCTGGCCGAGCAGCCGACCACGCACTGGCCGGTCGTGCGCCCAAGACTGGTGATTCGTCGCTCAGCGTGACGGTACGGCTTGATCGGGACCGGGGCTGGTAGGGCATAGTCGTCGGTCTATGAGGCACGTGTTCGACGCCGTGCTCGATCGGTTCTCCGCGGCCGATCCGGGCACGCTCCGGCTCAGGCAGGCGATCCGCACGGCGGCGAGCGTCGTGCTGGCGATCGCCGCGCTGGCGCTGCTCGGCCTGCCCATCACGACGATCATGCTCGGCACCATCGTGGCGATGATGTCGGCGATGTCGGTCAACGACAAGACGGCGCGGGCCAAGGCGATCACGTTCCTGCTGCTGCCGGTGTCGGCTGTCGTCTCGATCGGCGCCGGCGCCCTGCTGTCGCCGTGGCCGCTGGTCGGCGACGGAGCGTTCCTTGTGATCATCTTCGTGGCCGTCTACCTGCGGCGATACGCCCCGCGTGGCTTCGCCGTCGGCATGGTCGCGTTCATGGTGTTCTTCTTCTCGCTGTTCATCCACGCCACCGTCGAGCAGCTGCCGCAGCTGCTGTTCGCGGTGGTGGTGGCGCTGTGCTGCTCGGCGCTGTCCCATTTCGTGCTGGTGCCGCGGCGACCGCGGCTGAACCTGCGGCGCATCGTCGTCGCTTTCCGAGCCCGCCTCGCCCAGCTCGTGGACGCCGCCGCGCACCTGGTCGAGGACCCGGACAACCGCCGCCAGGAACAGCTCCGGCGGCGGGTCGCCCGGCTGCACGAGTGCGCCCTCATGGTCGAGACCGAGCTCACCGACCTGGTCGACCCGGCCCAGTTCGACCAGTGGCAGCAGGACGTGGTGGACATCGAGCTCACCGGCGAGCGGCTGGCCATCGCCGCCCGGCGGCTGGTGGCCGGGGCCGAGATCCCCGGCGAGGTGCGGGCCGGCCTGGCCGCCGAGCTGGCCGAGCTGCGGGTGCTCGCCGGCCGGGACCCGCGGCCGGCGCTGGCCTACGAGGACGACATGTCGATCAGCCGGCTCAGCGCCATCGGCCGCCAGCTCGACGCCATGGACAACCCGCCGCACGTGACCCGGCTGCGGCGGGCGATCCGGGAACTGGCCGTCAGCATCACCACCGCCCGGGCCGAGCTGGAGTCGGACACGCCGGCCCCGGTCGTCGAGGACGATCATGCCGGGCGGCACAGACGGGCGGACGAGGAGCCGGCGGCGGCGGTGGCTCCGGCCGAACCCCGGACCGGACTCCGGCTGACCACCCGGCAGGCGATCCAGGCCGTGATCGGGGCCGGGCTGGCCATCCTCGGCGGCGAGTTCGTGTCGACCTCGCGCTGGTACTGGGCCGTGATCACCGCGTTCCTGGTGTTCGCCAACACCACCTCCCGCGGCGACATCCTGATCCGCGGCTTCCGGCGCACCGTCGGCACCCTGCTCGGCATCCTGGCCGGCATGGTCGCCGCCACCCTGGTCACCGGCCAGAACGCGCTGATCCTCATCCTGATCGTTGGCTGCATCAGCCTCGGCGTCTACGTCGTGCAGGTCTCCTACGGCCTGATGACGTTCTTCATGACCATGATGCTGGCCCTGCTGTACAGCCTCATCGGCACGTTCACGCCCGAGGTGCTGGTGCTGCGGCTGGAGGAGACCGTGCTCGGGGCGCTGGCCGGGGGCATCGCCGCCGTGCTGGTGCTGCCGACCAAGACCCGGACCATCATCAAGGAGGACGTCGCCGCCGTGCTGGCCGCGCTGCGCGGCTTCGTCGGAGACGCCACCGGGCTGCTGCGGGACGCCGACACCGTGGACCTCATCGACCAGTCCCGGGAGATCGACAAGAAGCTCGCCGAGCTGCGCAAGGCCGCCGAGCCCATGACCCACGTGATCAGCCCCTACCGCAACCAGCGCAGCGAGCTCCGGCACCTGCTGGCCATTCTCGGCAGCAGCGCCTACTACGTGCGGGACCTGGCCGCCAACGCCGAGCCCGCGCTGCTCGCCGCCGACGACCGGCTGCCCCGGACCAGCAGCCGCATCGCTGACAACCTGAACCGGTTGATCGCCGCGGTCGGCGGTTCGGACAACGACGGCGGCGGCGAGGTTGTCGCCGGCGACGGTCTGTCCACCCACGTGCGCCCCCGCCATCTCGCCGAAGGCGCCGTCGATTCCGATGACGCCGTGAGCCGGCGGATCATGGCCGGCTTCGACCACCTGGACGAGCTCGTGGTGGCCATGGCCCGGCCGCTGGGCCTCAGCGACGACACCGACACCGAGCCGTCGGAGGAGGTCGACCGGGTCACTTCCCGGCTGCTGGGCCAGGTCCGGGACGGCTCCGGCCAGCCGCTGGTCGACGCCGCGCTCACCTTGGTGGACGGCAAGGGCCGGCAGGTCGGGCGGTCCGTGCCGGCCGACGACGGGCGGTTCCGGATCGAGGTGCCGCGGAGCGGGACGTACCTGCTGATCGCGTCCAGCCCGGGCCGGCATCCCAGCGCCGATCTCGTGACCGTGCCGGCCGGGCCGGTGGAGAAGGACGTGGTGCTGGACGAGGAACGCGACGCTTGGCGGT
The DNA here is from genome assembly GCF_018263855.1 of Kutzneria sp. CA-103260. Lineage (GTDB taxonomy): Bacteria > Actinomycetota > Actinomycetes > Mycobacteriales > Pseudonocardiaceae > Kutzneria. The sequence continues at coordinate 10,956,140 of NZ_CP073318.1, forward strand.
GAGGAGTCCTCACCGCCAAGCGTCGCCGGTGCTTACCGGGCCGGCATCGCGGTGACCGGCGCGGAGCCGCCCTGGGGCGGGTTCTCGCACTTGGCCACGCTCACGCTGCCGTCCTGGTTCAGCCGGAGTTCGACGCAGTCCGGCTTGTCCTGGGGGTTGCCCGGCTTCGCCTGCCCGTACGTGCCGTGCGCGCCGGTGTCCGCGAACGCGGGGGAGGCGCCGAAGGCGATGCCGCCGACGGCGGCCAGTCCGGCGATCCCCACGGCGAGGCGACGGCGGGTCTTGGTGGACATGGTTGCTCCTCGAAGGTGAGTGCTGCTTGCTGGACGGATTCAGCCAACCGGAACCCACCTTTCGAAAAGATCTCCATCGCGGCCGTCTCCGGCGGATACCTTTTCGAAACCCCGCGGCCGATAGCCTGCCCCGACCGATCGGAATGGGGAGACGATGCGCGTGCTGGTGGTCGAGGACCAGACCATGCTGGCCGATCTGGTCGCCACCGGCCTGCGCCGGGAGTCGATGGCGGTGGACGTCGCCTATGACGGGACCGCCGCCCAGTACCGGCTCGGCCTGCACGACTACGACGTGGTGGTGCTGGACCGCGATCTGCCCGGCGTGCACGGCGACGACATCTGCGCCGAGCTGATCGGCGCCGGCTCCCGGACCAAGGTGCTGATGCTGACCGCGGCCGGGTCGCTGGACGACCGGGTGGACGGCCTGGAACTGGGCGCCGACGACTATCTGACCAAGCCGTTCGAATTCCCTGAGCTGGTGGCCCGGGTGCGGGCGCTGGCCCGCCGGGTCGCTCGGGCCCGGCCGCCGGTGCTGCGTCACTCCACTGTGGAGCTCGACGCCGCCACCCGGCGGGTGAGCCGGGACGGCCGGCCGATCGTGTTGTCTCCCAAGGAGTTCGCCGTGCTGGCGGTGCTCATGGCCGAGCCGGGGACCTTCGTCAGCGCGGAGGAGCTGCTGGCCCGGGTGTGGGACGAGCACGCCGACCCGTTCACCAACGCGGTGCGGGTGACCATGTCCAAGCTGCGAGCCAAGCTCGGCGACCCGCCGGTGATCGAGACCAGTTCCGGGGCCGGCTATCGGATCGTGCCGTGAGGCTGCCGGTCCGCGCCCGGCTCGGCCTGCTGTGCGGGGCGCTGATGGTGGTGTCGTCGTCGGTGCTGCTGATCGTGGTCTACCTGCTGCTCAGCGCCAGCCTGCCCAGCCGCTTCGACTCCATCGCCATCCAGCTCATGCCCGACGGAACCGCCGAGGTGAGCTCGCCCGAGGGGCCTGCGGTGTGGTCTCCGAGCGGCCGGACCGAGCCGTTCTTGTCCGCGGCGCTCGGCCAGTACGTGCTGTGGTCGGCGCTGTCGCTGGCTCTGCTCGGCGTGGGCGCGATCGCGGTCGGCTGGTGGGTGTCCGGCCGGGCCCTGCGGCCCCTGCGCCGCATCACCGCCACCGCGCGGCGGCTGTCCTCCCAGAACCTGCACGAGCGGATCGCGCTGACCGGCCCGAAGGACGAGCTCACCGACCTCGCGGCCACGGTCGACGAGATGCTCGACCGGATCGAGGCGGGCTTCACCAGCCAGCGGCGGTTCATCGCCAACGCCGCCCACGAGCTGCGCACCCCGCTCGCGGTGCAGCGAACCGCGCTCCAGGTCGGACTGGTCGACCCCACCCCGGCGGAGCTGGCGCTGATCCGGGAGCAGTTGCTGGCCGACAACCGCCGCAGCCAACGGCTGATCGAGGGACTGCTGTTGTTGGCCCGCAGCGATCAGGGGGTGCTCCGCTCGGAACGGGTTCGCCTGGACGAGGTGGTCAACGACGTGCTGGCCCAGCAGCGGCCCGACCCGAAGCTGACCTTCGAGGTCGAGTTGCTGCCCGTTCTGGTCCGCGGCGAGACCCTGCTGCTGACCCATCTGGTCGGCAATCTGGTGACCAACGCCGTGCGGTACAACACTTCCGGTGGCACGGTCTGGGTCCGCACCATGCCCGACGGGTTGCTGGAAGTGCGAAACACCGGCCCGCTGGTGGCAGCGGACACGGCGGCGCAGCTCACTGAGCCCTTCCGCCGCGGTGCCGGCCGCACGCATTCCACCGACGACGGCTGCGGTCTGGGCCTGTCCATCGTCGAGTCCATCACGACCGCCCACCACGGTGCCCTGGACCTGACCGCACGTCCGGAAGGCGGCTTGTACGTCCGCGTCACCCTGCCTGCGGCACCGTCTCACCGCGTGCCACCGCCAACTGCTCCGTGATCCCGGCCATGATCCGCCGGGTGGCTTCCTCAACGACGTCACGAGTCTGTTCCAGGCCAACGAGATCCGACAGATCCACCGGTGCCCCGGCCCGGATCACCACCCGTTGACGTGGCAGCAGCCGAGGAAAGCGGGCCTTCTGGGGGAGCACGAACTGCGTGCCCCAGTGGCCGATCGGCACGACCGGCGCGCCGGTGGCCAGAGCCAGCCGGGCGATGCCGCTCTTGGCCTGCCGAACCGACGGCCAGCCATCGGGATCAGCGGTGAAGGTGCCTTCGGGGAACACCAGCACGCACTCGCCGTTCTCGATGGCCTTGACGGCGTCCCGGTACGCGTCGGTGGCGCGGGCGCTCCCACGGTGCACGGGAATGTGCCGCCCGCCGGCCAGGACGCTGCGCACGACGGGGATCCGCCACAGCCCGGCCTTGGCCAGGTACCGGGGAATCCGCCCGTGTCCCAACACATACGCGGTGACGGTCACGGGATCGGCGAAGGACACGTGGTTGCTGGCGATCAACACCGGCCCGGTAGCCGGGATGTGCTCACCGCCCTGCCAGCTGGAGCGGGTGAACACCATGACGAACGGCCACAGCACATCGATGGCCAGGCCGTACCAGAAGCCCCGCCCCCGTCGTGGAGTGCGGAAGGTCAGGCGTAGCTTGGTCCAGAAACCGTGCGGCGCCATCACGTCGCCGAGCGCGCCAGGTCATGGTGCGACCGGTCGCGGTCGGCGAGCTGGCCACCGGTGATCCGGTCGGCGGCCAGCCGCCCCGAGATCAGCACCGGCGGCACCCCGACACCGGGCGTCGTCCCACAGCCCGCCAGAACCACGTTGTCGATGCCCCGCAACAGGTTTCGCGGCCGGAACGGCCCGGTCTGGGCGAACGTGTGCGCGGCGGCGAACGGCGTCCCGGCGGCCAGGCCCTGCCGGGCCCAGTCGGCCGGCGACAGAACCCGTTCCACCGTCACCGAATCCCCCAGCCCGGTGAGCCCACGGTCCTCCAGCACGCCGACCAGCTCGTCCCGGTACGCCGGACCCACCCGGTCCCAGTCGATCGGGGCCAGCTCCAGGTTCGGCGTCGGGGCCAGCACGGACAGCAGCTGCCGGCCGTCCGGGGCCAGCCCCGGATCGGTCGCGGTCGGCCGGGTGATCAGCAGCGACGGGTCGCTCATCAGCCGCCCGCGCGAGGTGATCTCCTCGAACGTCCGCCGCCATGCCGCCCCGAAGGAAATCGTGTGATGCCCCAAGGAATCCCACGACCGGTCGGTCCCGACGTGCAGCACGAACGCCGACGGCGACCACGTCAGCGGCACGACGCGACGCGGCAGATGTCCCAGCAGGCGGTAGGAAGCCGGCAGGTCCGGCGTCAGAACCACGGCGTCGCAAGGGATCCGCTCGCCATGCGTGGTCCGCACCGCCGCCACCCGAGATCCGATGCGTTCCAGCCACGCCACCGTTGTGCCGTAACGGAATTCCGCCCCGGCTCGCGCCGCCGAAGCGGCCATCGCCTCGGGCACGGCCCGCATGCCGCCACGCGGGAAGTACACGCCGGCGACGGTGTCCATGTAGGCGATCACCGCGTACGCCGCCAGCGCCCGCTCCGGCGGCACGCCGGCGTACAGCGCCTGGAACGAGAAGATCCGCCGCAGCCGGCGGTCCCGGAGGAAGCCGCCGACCTTCGCCCCGAGGCTGCCGAACGCCCCCATGCCGGCCAGCCGGGCCAGCTGCGGCCCCACCAGGTCGAACGGCGAGTCGAAGTTGGCCCCGATGAACCGGTCCCGCTCGGTCGCGTACAGGTCGGTCAGCCACCGCCGCAGCCGCCGGTACCCGGCCGCCTCGGTCGGCCCGGCGACCCGCCGCACCTCGGCCTCCATGGCGTCGGCGTCGCTGTGCACGTCGATGGCGCTGCCATCAGGGAACCGCGCCACGTACGCGGGATGCAGCGGCACCAGGTCCAGCCGCGCGGCCAGCGAGTCGCCGACGGCCGAGAAGGCCTCGTCCAGCAGCTCGGGCATGGTCAGCACGGTCGGCCCGGTGTCCAGCCGGTAGCCGTCGACGTCGAGTTGCCCGGCCCGGCCGCCCGGGACGCGGTCGCGCTCGACCACGGTCACCTGCCGCCCCGAGCCGAGCAGGTGCAGGGCAGTCGACAACCCGGCCAGCCCGGCGCCGACCACCACGACGTGGTCTGTGCGTCCTCTGATGGCCTTCATCTCAGTGGTTGCGCCTGGTCGCGGCCACCGCCAGGCGGGCGAGCTCGGACGCGGCGGGCTCGGCGACCGGCGTCGCGGCCAACGTCGCCAGCGCCTGGTCGCGCAGCTGGTCGATACGGGCCTCGACCGCCGCCACCGCACCCAGGTCCACCAGCAGCGCCCGGATCTCGTCCACCGCCGGCTCGTCGAGATCGGGCCGGCCGATCGCCGACCGCAGCAGCGCGGCGTCGGCGGGCCGGTCCTGCTCCTCGGCGTGCCGCAGGCCCAGCGACGCCAGCAGCGTCCGCTTGCCCTCACGGAGGTCGTCACCCGCCGGCTTGCCGGTCACGGCCGGGTCGCCGAACACCCCGAGCAGGTCGTCGCGCAGCTGGAAGGCCAGGCCGATGTCCACGCCGAACTGCCGCAGGCCCTGGACCAGGCCGTCACCCGCGCCGGCGAGCACCGCCCCGAGGTGCAGCGGCCGCTCCACGGTGTAGGCGGCGGTCTTGAGCCGGTCGACCCGCAGCGCCGCCTCCGCCGACTCGTCGGCGTGCGCCTGAGTCAGCACGTCCAGGTACTGGCCGGCCAGCATCTCCGTGCGCATCGCCCGCCACGGCTCGAAAGCCCGCTGCAGCTGGCCCGCGCCGAGCCCGGACTCGCGGAGCATGTCGTCGGCCCAGGCCAGCGCCAGATCGCCGAGCAGCACCGCCGAGGCCTGCCCGAACCGCTCCGACGTGCCGGCCCAGTTCGCCGTGCGGTGCCGCTCGGCGAACGAGACGTGCACGGTCGGCGAGCCCCGGCGCACCGCCGAGGCGTCCATCAGGTCGTCGTGCACGAGCGCGCACGCCTGGATCAGCTCCAGGGCGCTCACGGCCATCACCACGGCCTCGGTGTCCGCGCCCCGCGGGTCGCCGCCCGCGCCGCGCCAGCCCCACCAGGCGAACGTCGGCCGGATCCGCTTGCCGCCGCTGAGCACGAACCGGGTCAGCTCGTCCACGGCGACCGCGAAGTTCTCGTCGACCAGCGCGGCCTCGGTGCGGCGGCGGTTGAGGTAGTCGGTCAGCGCCCGCTCGACCAGGCCGAGAAAGCCGGTGTCGCACGGATGCGACGCCGACGGGTCGTCGCTGGGCTGTTCCGGCCAGAGCTCGACCAGAGTGCCCGGCTTGCTCATGCGAAACCTCCGTCGTGCGCCCCAACGCGTGCAAGCCAACAGTACGTGGCCCGGCCGCAGGCACTACTCGGAGGCTGCTGGCCGTAATCTAGACCTATGACGTCGGTGGTCGAGCGACTCAGCGGGCCGCGACCCGTGTTCTCAGTGGAGTTCTTCCCACCCCGCGATGCCGCCGATGAGCAGCGGCTTTGGCTGGCGATCCGGCAGCTGGAGGGGTGCGAGCCGGCGTTCATGTCGGTCACCTACGGGGCCGGCGGCTCCAGCCGCGACCGCACCATCCGCACCACCGGACGGGTGGTGCAGGAGACCTCGCTGTTGCCGATGGCACACCTGACGGCCGTGAACCACTCGGTGGCCGAGCTGCGCAACGTCATCGGCTGGTACGCCGCGGTCGGCGTGCACAACGTCCTGGCCGTGCGCGGCGACCCGCCTGGCGACCCGAACGGGGAGTGGATCCGCCACCCGAACGGGCTGACCTACGCCGAGGAGCTGGTGGCGCTGGTGCGGGAACTCGGCGACTTCTGCGTCGGCGTGGCCGCCTTCCCGTACGGGCATCCCCGCTCGACCGACCTGGACGGCGACACCGAGAACCTGGTGCGGAAGTTCCGGGCCGGCGCCAGCTTCGCCATCGCCCAGCTGTTCTTCGAGGCCGAGGACTTCCTGCGGCTGCGGGACCGGATGGCGAAGCGGGGCTGCGACGCGCCGCTGCTGCCGGGCATCCTGCCGCTGACCACGGTCCGCACCCTGCACAAGACCGTGGAGCTGTCCGGCGCGCCGGTGCCGCCGTCGATCGCCCGACGGCTCGAACCGCTGGCCGACGACCCCAAGGCCTTCCGGGCCGAGGGCATCGACGTGGTGACCGAGCTGGCCCAGCGCCTGATCGACGAGGGCGTGCCGGGTGTGCACTTCTACACGTTCAACATGTCCAAGGCGACCACCGAGGTGGTCGGCCGGCTGGGGCTGCTGCCGGCCCGGGCATGATCGTTCGGCCGGGTGACAGCCCGCGCGCCGGCGAGTGAGTGAACCCGCTGGTCAAAGCGGGTCCTGACCTCGACACGCCGGGTGTACGCGCTATCACTCAATGGGGTCTTCACCCAGCGGGATTGCTCCGAATGGCGGTAATTTCCTCGCCTGCACGGCCTAGGCGGTTTCCGTCGAGGTGGTGCCTTCATGAAGAGCGGTGCAACTTTAGGAGTGTGGGTCCGTGCTGAAGAAAGCCGGAATGATCGCAGGGGTGGCGGCCGGTCTGATGATCATCGGCTCGCCCGCGTTCGCCAGCGGCCCGGGCGACCTGGTCATGGGTGACGGCAGCGGCGACACGCAGGTCACGCACTACGTGCCGATCCAGATCGTGGACAACCACGTGCCGGTCTCCTCCGAGGAGTACGTGGACGGCGGCGCCAGCCACACCAACGCCTCCAACGTGCTGGGCGGCGGTGGCGACCTGCAGGAGACCGACTACCTGCCGATCCAGTTCGCCGGCAACACGCTGCCGATCAGCAGCTACCTCGAGTACCTCGGCTCCAACGCCGACAACAGCTCGAACACCGCTGGCTGAGCACGGCCGGCGAGAAACGGGGCGGGCCCACCGGGCGCGCCCCGTTTTCGTGTGTCCACAGGAGGTTCAGCGACTCGAAGGCCGTCGGCCCGGAGGCTTGCTCAGCGGCGGACGGCGTTGCCAGGTCCGGGGTCCAGCCTCGATTTTGGGGGCTGCTCAGTTCGGCCCAGCGGTTCGGCCCAGCGGTTCGGCCTCAGCGGCGGCGGATCCGCAGGCTGCGGCGGTGCGCTCGCAGCGCGAGCACGCTGACCACCAGGACCGTGCCGATCAGCAGCGCCCCGATCAGCACGCTCCACCGCATCCAGGCCGCGGTGGCCAGCGTCGACAGGTCGGAGGTGGCCGACAGCGAGGTGATCGAGCCCGGCTTCGGCTGCCACGTCACGGTCTGGTCGTCGACGGCGCCGGTCGTGCTGCTCACGCCGGCCGGGAAGGTGATCCTCAGTTCCACGTCGGAGTGGTCGGCCGGCACCGTGCGCAGGTCGATCGAGCCGGTGAAGTACACCAGGTCGCCGACCCGGCGCAGCAGCAGCTGGTAGTTGCCGCTGGCCGCGCTCGACCCGCCGACCAGGGTGGTGAACTGGTCGAAGTCCATGTTGGCGAACGACAGCTGGGTGCCGACGTAGCCGTCCGCGGCGTACGGCTGGACCACCACCTGCTCGCCGAGGTCGGACGGGATCGACAGCTGCGGGCCGTGGTCGTCGGAAGAAGTCGGCACCGTGGCCGCGATCATCGTGCCGGACACCTTGTAGTCCCCGGACACGGTCAGGTCGGCCCGGGCCCGGACACAGCCGGTCAGCACCGCCAGCGCGGCCAGCACCGCCAGCGACAGTCCGGCGATTCGGGCGAAGGGCCTGGCCACACGTACCAACAGCACCTGGTCATCCTGCCAGTGTCAGCCATTTTCAAGGCGCATCACCGCCCGATGGAGCTACGGGGCGTCGCCACGGCCGGGTAGCGTGCCGGCCATGTCATCCACCCCACGAGGCGTGCACCAGCTGAGCGACGACTACGTCGCGGACTACGCCGCGCTAGACCCCAATGCGGCGACCCACCTCGGCATCACGGGGTACGACGAGGACCTGACCGACTTCTCGCCCGAGGGCCACGAGAGCCGGGCCGAGCTGACCGCCCGGGCCGTCCGCGACATCGGGGCGGCCGAGCCGGCCGACGAGTCGGAGCGGGTGGCCCAGGCCGTGTTCCTGGAACGCAACGGGCTGTCGGTGGAGTTCCACGACGCCGGGCTGGACCTGTCCTCCCTGAACGTGATCGCGAGCCCGGTGCAGGACTTGCGCCAGCTGTTCGACCTCATGCCGACCGAGACCCCCGAGCAGTGGGCGACCGTGGCGACCCGGTTGGCCAAGGTGCCGGCGGCGCTGGCCGGGCTGCGGGCGTCGCTGGCCAAGGCCGCCGACCGCGGCGTGGTGTCGGCGCTGCGCCAGGTGACCCGGGTCGCCGAGCAGTGCGACACCTGGGCCGGCCTGAGCGGCGGAACCTCCTTCTTCGCCAACCTGATCTCCGGTTCCGACGGTCTCGACAACACGCTGCGGACCCGCCTGGAGGCCGGCGCCAACGCCGCCGCCCAGGGCTACGCCGACCTGGCCGTCTTCCTGCGCGACGAGCTGGCCCCGAAGGCGCCGGCCAAGGACGCCGTCGGCGTGGACGTGTACCGGCTGAACTCCCGCTACTTCACCGGCGCCCGCCTGGACCTCCAGGAGGCCTACGAGTGGGGCTGGGCGGAGTTCGCCCGCATCGAGGCCGAGATGAAGGAGGTCGCCAACCGGATCAAGCCGGGGGCGACGCTGGCCGAGGCCGCCGCGGCGCTGGACGCCGACCCGCGCTACCGGCTCAACGGCCAGGACGAGCTGCGGGACTGGATGCAGCGGCTGTCCGACAAGGCCCTGGCCGACATGCGGGGCGTGCACTTCGACATCCCCGACCCGCTGATGGCGCTGGACTGCCGGATCGCGCCGCCCGGCGGCGGCGTCGGCGCGTACTACATCGGCCCGACCGACGACTTCAGCCGGCCCGGTGCGATGTGGTGGTCGGTGCCCGCGGACCGGGAGGAGTTCTCCACCTGGCGGGAGACCACCACCGTCTACCACGAGGGCGTGCCCGGCCATCACCTGCAGATCGCCACCGCGGTGCACCGGGCCGACCAGCTCAACCGGTTCCAGCGGCTGATGTGCTGGGTGTCCGGCCACGGCGAGGGCTGGGCCCTGTACGCCGAGCGGCTGGTGCGCGAGCTCGGCTACCTCGACGACGACGGCGACCTGCTGGGCATGCTCGACGGCCACCTGTTCCGGGCCGCCCGCGTGATCGTCGACCTCGGCATGCACCTGGAGCTGGAGATCCCCGCCGGCACCGGGTTCCACGAGGGCGAGCGCTGGACACCGGACCTGGGCCTGGAGTTCATGCTCACCCGGACCATCACCGACCCGGCCCACGTGCGCGACGAGATCGACCGCTACCTGGGCTGGCCCGGCCAGGCGCCGTCGTACAAGCTCGGTGAGCGGCTGTGGCTGGCCGCGCGGGACGAGGCCCGGACCCGCCACGGCGACGCCTTCGACCTGAAGGCGTTCCACAAGCAGGCCCTGGACATGGGTTCCATGGGCCTGGACACCCTCCGCGAGCGCCTCGCCCAGATCTGAACACCCCGCTTTTTTGCTGGGAAGGGGGCTTTCCTAGCGTTCAACGCCAGGAAAGCCGCCTTCCAGGCATCAGGAGTGTCCGAGCGTCACGCCGGTTCGAGCGGGAGGGGGCGGCCCAGCACCGCGAACGGGCGCGGGTCGCCGGCGAACTGGTAGTGCCGCAACACATCCTGGAAGCCCATGCGCCGGTACAGCCGCCACGCGCGGGACGGACCCTCCGGAGTGGACAGCAGCACCCGGTCCGAGCTGACGCCGTCGAGCAGTCCTCGCAACAGCCGCTCGCCGATGCCCCGGCCCTGGGTCTCCGGCAGCACGTGCAGTTCGGTCAGCTCGAAGTAGTCGTGCATCCACTGGTCGACCACGGTCGGCGTGGACACCGCGGTCAGGCCGCGGCGCACCTGTTCGTGCCACCACTGACCGGCCGCGCCGCGATAGCCGTAGCAGATGCCGACCAGCGCGCCGTCCTGGTCGAGCGCGCCGACGCAGCGCCAGCCCGCCCGGATCATGTGCGCCAGCCACATGGGCGCGCGCTGCTGGGCGGTGCCGCTGGGGTAGCGCATCGCCGTGACGTACAGGTTGAGCGCCTCGGGCAGGCGGGCCCGCAGCGTCTCGGCGCTGAACTCGACCAGCCGCTCGGTCTGGGGCGACGCTGTCATCGCTGGTCTCCGGCCACGGTCGCAGGGGTGCCGCCGGTGACGGCGACCAACTCGTCGAAGGTCGTCGGGTAGACGGCGTTGGGATGCCCGGCGGCGGCCCAGACGACGTCGTACTCGGCGAGGTGCACGTCCACCAGGGTACGGATCGGCGCGGGGTGGCCGACGGGTGAGACGCCGCCGATCACCTGGCCGGTGTGCGTCCGCACCGAATCCGGGTCGGCCCGCTGCACCTTGCCCACCCCGGCCAGTTCGGCCAGGCGCTTGGTGTCGGCGCGGTGCGCGCCCGAGGTCAGCACCAGCAGCGGCGCGCCGTCGGCGAGGAAGAACAGGCTGTTGGCGATCGCGCCCACCGGCACCTCGACGGCTTCGGCGGCGGCCGCGGCCGTGCGGACCGCGTCGTCGAGCACTCGAATCCCCGCGGCTGCCCCGGTCGCGCCCCTCTCGACGAGTGCGCTGCGGACCGTGGTCACCCCTGGGTGCTCCTGATCGCTCACGAAGCCAATGACACCACGGCTGGGCCGTCCGAGGGGAAGTGGCCCCCGACAGGGTTGAATCCGCTGCCGAGGACGCGCTATCCTCGTTGTATCGAACAAATGTTCGATACGAGCCGCCGGCTTCCCCACGGCGGAGACGTCGAGCCCACGACGCCGCGAGGAGGCCGCTGATGTCTGTGCCCGTTCGTCTTCCCGAGTCGTTCCTGGTGCCCACCCCGCCCAGGTCCCGACTTCGCGCGGTTCCCTCGCCCGGCGCGTCCCCGTCGGCGCGGACGCTGCTCGCCCAGGCCCGGCAGGGTCTGCTGCAGGCCGAGCAGGAGCCCGACGCCGCCGAGCGCTTCGTGCGGGCGCACCTGGCCGCGCTGCGGGCCGCCGCGGCCGTGCTCGCCCTGCGCGGGCGGCCGCACCGCACCCGCACCAAGCCCATGAGCGCCTGGGTGCTGCTGGCCAAGGTCGCCCCCGAGTTCGCCGAGTGGGCCTCGTTCTTCCAGTCCTGCGCGTCCACCCGGCACGCCGTCGAGTCCGGCATCACCCGGCTCGTGTCCGCCCGCAGCGCCGACGACCTGGTGCGGCAGGCCGGCCAGTTCGTGGACCTCGTCGACCGTGCCGTGCACGGGGCGGGGCGGTGACCGGGCGGGCCCTCATCGACCACGACCGCCTGCTCGACGTTCTTGTCGCCGAAGGGGAGCTGATGGCCGCCACGGCCGACAGCGCCCCGGCGGACCTGCCCATTCCCAGCAAGCCGACCAGCACGCTGGCGGACACCGTCCGCCATGTCGGCGGCGTGTTCCGGATGGTCGCCGCCCGGCTGCGGGGCGGCAACGGGCCGGTGCGCTGGGAGAGCACGCCGCCACCCGGCGGCGCGCTCGTCGAGTTCCTGCGGGGCGGCCTGCGCGAGCTGGTCGATGAGTTGTCGGCGCACCCCGCCGACGCCGTCTGCAACACCTGGTGGCCGCTGGACCAGACCTACGGCTTCTGGCGCCGTCGGATGGCCCACGAGGCCACCATGCACCGGGTCGACGTCCAGTCGGCCACCCGGGCCCAGTTGCTCGCCGTCGACGACGACGTCGCCGTGGACGGGGTCGACGAAGCCCTCACCCTGTGGTTCGCCCACCGGCTGTCGGTCATAGGAGTGTCCGGCAGCTCCGAGTTCAAGGTCGCCGTCCGAGCCGGCGGCCAGGCCTGGCTGGTGTCTTCCCACCGGGACAACAAGGCCGCCTGGCGGGCCGCCCCCGCCGACGCCGAGTCCGTGCAGGCGACGGTCACCGGCGAGCCCATGACCGTGTACCTGTGGCTGTGGGGCCGTTTGCCGTTCACCGCGGTCCGGATCACCGGCGACGTGGACGCCGTCGCCGCGCTGTGGGCCCTGCTTCGCCTGGCCACGCACTGATGTCCGGTTCTCGCGGCCCGCGTTTCGTCGGGCCGCGTTTCGTCGGGCCGGGTTCCGACGGCTGATTTTCGCGGGCCGGGACCGGCCGGCTCCCGACCTGGCCGGTCCTCATGCCGGCGAGGCGTGCCCTTCCGCGCGCCTCGCCGGCTTTCAGTGCATCCGCTCCACCGCGTCCTTGGCTTCCTTCAGTCCCACGCCGGTGATCTCCCGGTAGCGCTTGATCGCCTCGATCTTGCGCCCGGCCCGGGCCAGCGCGAGGACGTCCTGGTCGATCGCGATGCCCGGGCCGAAGGCGACGAAGTCCGGGCCCGGCTGAGGCACCTCCAGGTGGCGCAGCAGCAGGTCGAGCTTGCGTTCCACCCGGTCGAGCCGGCGTTCGAGCTGCCGCGTCGCCGCGCCGCGGCCGGCGAGGACGATCGGCAGCGCCAGCACGGCCACGGTCAGCAGGATCACGTTGAGGGTCGGGTCCACCCCAGCACGGTAGCCACTTGACGGCAGCGTCTCCGCCGGTCACGCTACTGAAATGCAATATATTAGTCGTCTGGACCGGCCGCTCCTGCGGGATCGGGCGCTGGCCACCATCCGGCAGGCCATCGTCTCCGGCGACCTGGTGCCCGGCGAGGCGATCCGCGACCTGGACCTGGCCGAGCGCCTGGGCCTGTCCCGCACCCCCGTCCGGGAGGCGCTCAGCCACCTCGCCGAGGAAGGCTTGGTCGAGTCCAAGCCACACAGCTACACCCGGGTCACTCCCATCGACCCCGTCGCCGTGCGGGACGCACTCCAGGTCGTCCAGGCCATGCACGGCCTCGCCCTACGGCTGGCCGTGCCCCTGCTCACCGCCGACCACCTGTCCCTCATGCGGGCCGCCAACAGCCGCTTCCACGCCGCCCTCACCGCCGGCGAGATCGCCGGCGCCTTCTCCGCCGACGACGACTTCCACCGCGTCCCCGTCGAGGCCTGCGCCAACTTCGCCGTTGCCGCCACCATCCAGCGCTACACCCCTCTCGTGCGACGCCTTGAGTACCAACGCTTCTCCTCCAGTTGCGGCGCCGACTCCGTCGCCATGCACGAGGAGATCGTCCTTGCCTGCGAACAGGGCGACGGCGACCTGGCGAGCCGCCTCGCCGAACACAACTGGTCCACCCTCGCCGCCGAGCTGGCAAAGCATCCCGAGGGGGAGCCGCCCAAGCCGGCTGAGTGACCCACCGCCGGCTCCAACCCGCCTCTTCCGCCCTGACATCGCGTCCACCCAGTGATCGGAGTTTCCCTTGGGACTCGAGGACTTCGCCCGTTATCCGCTGACGTTCGGGCCGTCGCCGGTGCACCCGCTGGAACGGCTCACCACCCATCTCGGCGGTGCTCGGGTGTGGGCCAAGCGGGAGGACTGCAACAGCGGCATCGCCTACGGCGGCAACAAGACTCGCAAGCTGGAGTACCTGGTCGCCGATGCCCTCGCGCAGGGTTGCGACACGCTGGTGTCGATCGGTGGCGTGCAGTCCAACCACACCCGGCAGGTGGCCGGCGCGGCGGCACGGGCCGGGCTGAAGTGTGTGCTGGTGCAGGAAAGCTGGGTGGAGTACGCCGACCCGGGCTACGACCGCGTGGGCAACATCCAGCTCAGCCGCCTGATGGGCGCTGACGTCCGGCTGGTGCAGTCGACGTTCGGCATCGAGTTCAAGCAGAGCTGGCAAAACGCCATCGCCGAGATCGAGCAGGCCGGCGGCAAGCCCTACGCCATCCCCGCCGGCGCCTCTGACCACCGCCTCGGCGGCCTCGGCTTCGCCGGCTGGTCCCGTGAGGTCGAGCGCCAGGAAGAGGAACTGGGCGTCTTCTTCGACACGATCATCGTCTGCTCGGTCACCGGCAGCACCCAGGCCGGCATGCTCGCCGGCTTCAGCAACCGCCGCCGCCGGGTCATCGGCATCGACGCCTCGGCCAAGCCCAAGGAGACCTTCGACCAGGTCACCCGCATCGCCGGCAACACCGCCGACCTGATCGGCTCCGAGCCCCTGGACGTCATCCTCGACGACCGCTACCACGCCGGCGTCTACGGCGTTCCCGACGAGTCCACTGTGGACGCCATGCGCCTGGCCGCCCGCACCGAGGGCATGATCACCGACCCTGTCTACGAGGGCAAGTCCATGGCCGGCCTGATCGACCTGGTGGCCCGCAAGGAGATCCCGGCCGACAGCACCGTGCTCTACGCCCACCTCGGCGGCCAACCGGCCCTGAACGCCTACAGCGCCATCGGCTGAAGTCGCATCGCCTGTTCGGCGCGGGCCCGCCGCCGGCGCGGGCCCGCGCCGGAAGCTAGTAAGCGGAGCCGAGTTCGCTCACGGCCGGCGGTTCGGCGGTCGTCGGCCCGGCCAGATACCGGGCCACCGCCTTCCGCAGGTGGTCGGCGTGGTGGTAGATGTCCTCGATCCGATCGATCGGGATACGGGTCTCGTTCTTGTTCTCGTCGAACACCCCGAGGTACTTCTTCGACCGGTTGAACCACAGCCGTGCGATCGGCTTGCGGTTGTTGTCGTCGAGCAGCACACCGAAGTAGGTTTTGGTGTCACGGGAGACGATCCGGGCGGCGGGCACCTCGCTGCACACGATGGCCCGCACGATTCGGTAGCCCTCGAGCTCTTCCTCAGTGGTGACGATGTCGCTCTCGTTCGCCTTGATCTCCTCGGCCGGCGCATTGTCCCGCGTTTTCGCTCCGGCCGCCTCAGCCGGAACCGCCGTGTCGCTGGGCATGACGAGATAGTTGTCCGGGCCGCCGAGCGCGTTCTTGAGCCGGTCGTTGACTTGTTCGTTGAGGAACTGCCGAGCCGCCTTCTCCACCAGGGGCACGAACTGCTCGCGGATGCGCTGGGTGAACGACCGGTCGTACACACGGCTGGTGAAGAACCGCACCCATTCCTCTTCGGGCTCCTTGAACTGGGCGGCCAGGATGCGCTTGATCTGGCCGATGTACTTCAGTTCGCCCGCGGCGCTGATCACCGAGTCGAGGTCGAACGACTCCTTGGTGAGCTTGGCCAGCTCGGGCAGCAGAGTCTCGTCGATGTCCGACAGGTCGAGCACCAGGAACGGCTTGGCGTCCATCCGGTTGGGCGAGTCGAGGTCGGTGTAGAACTCGTAGGTCTCGCCGTTGGTCAGGATCGCGATCCTGGCGTTGGTCACCGCGAAGTACCGGTACAGCTGGGACGCGTGTTCCACGCGCAGCGGCTCGCTGATCTTCTTGACCTCGACCAGCAGCTGCACCTGCCCGTTGTGGGCGATCGCGTAGTCGATCTTTTCGCCCTTCTTGGTGCCGACGTCCGCGGTGAACTCCGGAATCACCTCCGCGGGATTGAACACGTCGTAACCGAGGACGGTGCTGATGAACGGCATCACGAAGGCGTTCTTGGTCGCCTCCTCCGTCTCGATGTCCGCCTTGTGCTTGCGAATCTTGAGAGCCAACGCCCCCGTGCGCTCGGCGATCTCCATGGACGCCATCCCCCTCAGCTGCGGTGACAAGCTGACACGGCATGCGGTATCGAGCCGACACGACGATCGGTTCGGGTTGCATGGTGTGTCGCGCCGGCTACATCGAATGCCTACGTCGTCGCGTTACCTGGAGTTCGGGACTACGGATCGGAATGCGCTTCGGGCTAGGCCCTCAGTCGCAGGCCCTTGGGCGTCGCGCGGAAACCGGCGTCCTGGAGCACCACGGACAGCTTGGAGCCCAGGGCGCCCTCGCCGTCGGCGCGTTGCACGGCGAGCTGGCCGAGCCAGCCGTCGCGGACGGAGCGGGCGAGGGCTTCGGCGGCCTGGCGGAGTTCGGGTTCGGACTCGGTGAAGGACAGCAGGGAGCGGCCGCCGCGTTCGACGTAGAGGGTGGGGACGCCGTCGACGAGCACGGCGAGGGCGCCGGCCTTGCGGGCGGGGCGGTGTTTGCCGTCGCCGACGGGGTCGGGCCAGGGCAGGGCAGCGCCGTAGGGCTGGGCGGGATCGGCGGCGGCGAGCACCAAGGCGTTCAGGGCGGTCTCGCCGGGGCGGGACAGGGCCCGCAGTTGGTCGACGGCGCCGCGGGCGGCGAACTGGGCGGCGCCGAGGCCCTCGACGACGTAGCCGCGAATGACCTGGCCGGAGTCCTCCATGGCCCGAAGCACCCGGTACACGCCGCTGAAGCCGCCGGACACCCGCTCGGTGTCCAACGCCCCGCGAGTGAGAACCCCATGCCGCTCAAGGAAAACCTCGGCCCGGGCATGGGCTCGGCGGGTCGGGTCGGCCTCCCGCGACGGGACCAGCGACCACCGCCCGGACACGGTCGGCGGCCCGGTGCGGCTGGGCATCTGGGCCCGGCCGAGCCGGGCGTAGCGGCCACGGGGCGACGGCCGGCGGGGCTTGTGCGCCGCTCCACGGCCGGAGACCAGAGATCGCAGCGGGGCCAAGGTGTCGTTGGTGACGAGCCCAGCCCACACGAGATCCCACAGCGCGGCGACCACGGCCGGATCGTCCACGGGATCCTCGACCTGCCCGGTGACCCGGTCGGTGAGCTGACGGAAGAACAGCGCCCCGCCCGCCAACGCCGCCAGCACGGCGGAGTGCAGCGGCGACTCCGGCACGGTCTCCTCAAGATCGGGTAGCACGAGGTCGGCGACCTCGGCCGGGGCCAGGGCGATCCAGCCGTCACCGCCGGCCAAGGCCCCGCACCCGGCCCAGCTGACCTCGCCGGTCGCGGTCAGCTCGTCCAGCAGCGCCGGGTTGTAGCCGGGCAGCCGGGACGGCAGGATCAGCGACTCCAAACCACTGGCCGGCAATGGCGCGCCGGCCAGCTGCTCCACCACCGACAGCACGTCGTCGACGCTCGGCGCGGTCCGCAGCCGGCGGGAAACTCCTTGCCAGCCGGGCAGAAATCGGCCGTACGCGGCCTGCTCGACTGGCTCCACCTCGGCCCGCAGCCGAGCCAGCGACGCCCTGCGCAGCCGTCGCAACACCTCGGCGTCGCAGTACTCCGTGCCCATACCGCCGGGCCGCAGCTCGCCTCGCACCAATCGGCCGGCACCAGCGAGTCGGTCCAAGACGCCGTGCACGACGGCGACGCCGAGACCGAACCGCTCGGCCGCCTGCGCGGCGGGGAACGGGCCCCGAGTCCGGGCGTACCGGGTCAGCAGATCGCCGAGCGGATCGGCCACCGGCTCGGTGAAAACCTCAGGTACGCCAACGGGAAGCGCCGCGCCCAGGGCGTCCCGCACCCGGCCAGCGTCCTCGATGGCCAGGTACCGGGCCGAACCGGCGATCCGCACCTGGATGGCCCGCCGCTCGGCCACCAGCTGCTCCAGCCACTCCGCCGCGGCCCCACGCTCGACGGCCTCCTCGACGGTGAGATCCCCCAGCAGCCGCAACAGGTCGGCGGTCTCCTCGACGTTGCGGGCGTGCCGGTCGGGCGCCAACCGCTGGAGCTGCTGCTCGATCTCGGCCAGCACCTCGGGGTCGAGCAGCTCACGGATCGCTTCGGAGCCAAGGAGTTCGGCCAGCAGCGCGGTGTCCAGGGACAGCGCCGCGGCCCGGCGTTCGGCCAGCGGCGTGTCGGTCTCGTACAGGAACATGCCGACGTAGCCGAACAGCAGACTGCGCGCGAACGGCGACGGCTGCGGCGTTTCGACCTCCACGACGCGAACCCGCCGCGCCCGTACCTCGCCCATGAGTTCCCGCAGGCCGGGCAGGTCGTACACGTCCTGAAGGCACTCTCGCATCGCCTCCAGCACGACCGGGAACTGCTCGTACTGCGACGCCACGGCCAGCAGCTGCGCGGACCGCTGGCGCTGTTGCCACAGCGGCGTCCGACGACGGGGATCCCGCCGCGGCAACAACAACGACCGCGCGGCGCACTCCCGGAACCGGGCGGCGAACAGCGCCGACCCGCCGACCTCGGCCACCACCACCTGCTCGACCTCCTCGGGGTCCAGCAGCATGTCCTCGGCCGTGGGCAGCACGTCGGCCCCGTTGTCGTCGAACGCCTCCGGCAGCCGCACCACGATGCCGTCGTCGGAGTGCGCGACCTGGGGATCCAGCCCCCGCCGTTCGCGCAGCCGAGCCCCGATGGCCAGCGCCCACGGCGCGTTCACCTGCGCCCCGAACGGCGAGTGCACGGCGATCCGCCAGTCGCCCAGCTCGTCACGGAACCGTTCCACCACAACGGTTCGATCATCGGGAACATGTCGGGTCGCCGACTTCTGCTCGTCCAGGTAGGACAGCAGGTTGTCGCACGCCCACTCGTCAAGGCCAGCGTCGACCGCCCGCGATCGGGCCTTCTCAGCGTCCATACTGGACAGTTCGCGGACGAATTTCCCCAGCGCGCGGCCGAGTTCCAACGGACGGCCCGGGGTGTCGCCCTTCCAGAACGGCAGCCGGGCCGGCTGGCCCGGCGCCGGCACCACGACCACCCGGTCGTGGGTGATGTCCTCGATACGCCAGGAACTGGTGCCCAGCAGGATGTTGTCGCCGACCCGCGACTCGTACACCATCTCCTCGTCCAGCTCGCCGACCCGCGACCCGGGCCGGCCGTCCTCGCCGCCGGGCGTCATCACGGTGAACAGCCCGCGGTCCGGAATGGTGCCGCCGGAGGTGACGGCCAGCCGCTGCGCCCCGGGCCGGCCGCGCAGCTCGCCGGCGATCCGGTCCCACACCACGCGCGGCCGCAGCTCGCCGAACTCCTCGCTGGGATACCGCCCGGCCAGCATGTCCAGCACCGAGTTCAGCGCCGACTCGGGCAGCCCGGCGAACGGCGCCGCCCGCCGCACCACCGACGCCAGCTCGGTCACCGACCACGGCTCCATCGCCACCATGGACACGATGTGCTGGGCCAGCACGTCCAGCGGATTGCGCGGATAGCGCACGGACTCGATGGCCCCGGCGGCCATCCGCTCGGCCACCACGGCGCAGGTCACCAGGTCGCCGCGGAACTTCGGGAACACCACGCCCTTGGACACCGCGCCGACCTGGTGCCCGGCCCGGCCGACCCGCTGCAGCCCGGACGCGACCGTCGGCGGCGCCTCCACCTGCACCACCAGGTCCACCGCGCCCATGTCGATGCCCAGCTCCAGCGAGGACGTCGCGACCACGCACGGCAGCCGCCCCGACTTGAGCTCCTCCTCGACCAGGGTGCGCTGGTCCCGGGACATGGACCCGTGGTGGGCCTTGGCGATCACCGGCAGGGCCCCGGTGGTTATCCCCGAACCACCGACGGCCTCTGCCGGGAATCGCTCCATCTCCGCGGACTCCTCGCCCGCGAGCTCGTTGAGACGAGCCGTCAACCGCTCGGCCAGCCGTCGCGAGTTGGCGAACACGATCGTGGACCGGTGCTGGCGCACCAGATCCAGCACCCGCTGCTCCACCGACGGCCAGATCGACGTGCGCTGCTCCGGACCGGACGCCGAGCCGCTGACCTCCCCGGTCGGCTCGCCCAGCGTGGCCATGTCCTCGACCGGCACCTCGACGGTGACCTCGATGGTCTTGCTGGCCGGCGGCTGCACCACCCGCACCGGCCGGCCGCCGGCCAGGAACGCCCCGACCTCCTCGACCGGGCGGACCGTCGCGGACAGCCCGATTCGCTGCGCCGGCTTGGGCAGCAGCGCGTCCAGCCGTTCCAGCGACAGTGCCAGGTGCGCGCCGCGCTTGCCCCCGGCGACGGCGTGCACCTCGTCCACGATCACGGTCTCGACGCCGCGCAGCGACTCCCGCGCCGCCGAGGTGAGAATCAGGAACAGCGACTCCGGCGTCGTCACGAGGATGTCCGGCGGCGTGCGGTTGAAGGCGCGGCGCTCCTCGGCCGGCGTGTCGCCGGTCCGCATGCCGACGGTGATCGACGGCTCCGGCAGCCCGAGCCGGTGCGTGGCCTGCCGGATGCCGGCCAGCGGGGCGCGCAGGTTGCGCTCCACGTCCACCGCGAGGGCCTTCAGCGGCGACACGTACAGCACGCGGCAGCGGTGCTGCTTGTTCTCCGGCGGCGGCTGCGAGGCCAGCCGGTCCAGCGCCCACAGGAACGCCGCCAGCGTCTTGCCGGAGCCGGTCGGCGCGACCACCAGCGCGTGCTCGCCGGCCGACACCGCCGACCAGGCGCCCTCCTGGGCCGCGGTGGGCGCGACGAAGGCCCCCGTGAACCAGTCCCTGGTCGCGGGGGAGAACGCCGACAGCGCTTCCGCCATGCCCCCATCATGACAAGGGGGTCCGACACTTCCCGTGCAAGATGTCCTGACCTGCGGAAACGTGACTTTCTCTTGACCTGGGAAATGGTCTAGTCCATTGTTCACAGACACGTGTGCGCGTCACTTCGATGCCCAGGCCGCCACCCCTGCGCATGGAGGTAGCAGCTATGTCACGGAAGTGGACACGCTGGTTAGCCGGAGCGGTCGCCGCCGCCACGGTCGTGCTCGGCACCGCCGCCACCGCGGCCGCGGCCAGCAACCTGCTGGCCAACCCCGGCTTCGAGGCCGGCAACACCAGCAGCTGGACATGCAGCGGGGCGACCACGGTCGGCAGCCCGGTGCACAGCGGCTCGTACGCGCTCGCCGCCACCCCGGCCGGCCAGGACTACGCGCAGTGCAGCCAGAGAGTCACCGTGCTGCCGAACTCCGCCTACACCCTGTCCGCGTACGTCCAGGGCAGCTACATCTACCTCGGGGCCACCGGCACCGGCGGCACCGACCCGCAGACCTGGACCTCGTCGAGCGGCTACTCGCAGCTGTCAACCAGCTTCACCACCGGCGCCAGCACCACCAGTGTCACCATCTACATCCACGGCTGGTACGGCCAGCCCACCTACTACGCCGACGACTTCGTGCTCAGCGGCCCCGGCGGCGGTGGCGGCAACCCGACGGCCCCGGCCGCGCCCACCGGCCTGACGTCCACCGGCACCACGTCGTCCTCGGTGTCGCTGTCCTGGACGGCTCCGTCCGGCGACGTGAGCGGCTACAACGTGTACCAGAACGGCACGAAGGTCGGCACCGCCTCGGGCACCTCCTACACAGCCACCGGGCTGTCCGCCTCGACCAGCTACACCTACGCGGTGACGGCCTACAACTCGGTCGGCGAGTCGCCGAAGTCCAACCAGGTCACCGCGACCACCTCGTCGGGTGGCGGCGGCAACCCGGGCGGCGGCACGCTGCCCACCCACGTGCTCACCGGCTACTGGCACAACTTCGTCAACGGCGCCAAGGCCCTGAAGCTGTCCGACGTGCCCACCAGCTACGACCTGGTCGCGGTCGCCTTCGCCGACGCCACCAGCACCCCCGGCGCCATCTCGTTCACGCTGGACTCCGGGCTGTCCAGCGCGGTCGGCGGCTACACCGACGCGCAGTTCACCGCGGACATCGCCACCCTGCACTCCCGCGGCCAGAAGGTGATCCTCTCGGTCGGCGGCCAGAACGGCACCATCAGCGTCGGCGACTCGACCGCCGCGGCCAACTTCGCCAACAGCGCCTACTCGCTGATCCAGAAGTACGGCTTCGACGGCATCGACATCGACCTGGAGAACGGCGTCAACGCCACCTACATGGCCCAGGCGCTGCACAGCCTGGGCAGCAAGGTCGGCTCCAGCCTGATCGTGACGCTGGCCCCGCAGACCATCGACATGCAGTCCACCGGCGCGGCCTACTTCCAGCTGGCGCTGAACATCAAGGACATCCTGACCATCGTCAACATGCAGTACTACAACTCCGGCACGATGCTCGGCTGCGACCAGGCCGTCTACGCGCAGGGCACGGAGAACTTCATCACCGCGCTGGCCTGCATCCAGCTCCAGGGCGGTCTGCGCCCCGACCAGGTGGGCCTGGGCCTGCCGGCCTCGGGCAGCGCCGGCGCCGGCGCGGTGGCGCCGTCCGTGGTCAACGCCTCGCTGGACTGCCTGGCCAAGGGCGCCAACTGCGGCAGCTTCAAGCCGTCGGCCACGTATCCCACGATTCGCGGCGCGATGACCTGGTCGATCAACTGGGACGCCTCCAACGGCTACGCCTTCGCCAACACGGTGCACCCGCACCTGGGCTCGATGTAGGACGTTCGACACCGTACTCGCGGTAACCCTTAATCCGTGTCGAGTATCGCGAAGGGGCTCATTCCCGTTCGGGAATGGGCCCCTTCGTTCTGGTCTGTCACTCGATCGAATGAGTATGGGAGGGGCAATGCCCCGATTTATTGATTACCGACGGGTAGCATCGATAGAAAAGCTTTTCTCCGGCATTCACCAGGGCGGACTACCGTTGGTGTTCGGACGGACGCGTAACGCTGGCCGGTGGTTGTGACGACAACTGAGGGTCGTTGCCGCACTGTGACCGGCGGGACGACCGGACGTCCGGGTCACGGTTGCGTTTCGTGTTCTCCCTGGTAGGCGGGAGTGTCCTCGGGCCAGGTGATGCACCTTTTCCTGGTGTGTCTGCACGAGCCGCCCTGGACCGGGCGGCCGAAGACTGCGTGCTCCTCACGGTCGGTAGTGGGGTGTTCACCAGCGCGGATCCAATTCTGGAAACTTTCCCAGGGTTCTTGTGAGGGCGGCCACGCAGCGTTAGCGTCTTCCGTGCGCCCGGGAAGTTGGTGGGACAACATCCCGGGCACACGCCGCGTCGACGGGCTTTGGGAATGGTCCGACGGGTGGCAGCACGGGGCAAGGGGTGTCGGGGGTGTTCGGGTCGTCGGCCACGGTGGAGCGACCTGATTACTCGGCGCGTGGGGTGCACAACCGTAGTTGGAAAACCGATTCGCCGGAGATTCTCCATCGAGGGCGGATCACCACCCAATTTCACGTGCGGGGACAGATGAATAACTTGGCACAGGTTCTGCCTGTGGCGGCGGCCGTCGCGCCGGCGAAGCCGGTGGCAGCGTACGGTCCGCAGGACGAGCAGTTCCGGCAGCTCGTCGATGCCGCTGTTCATGGAAATTCCGTTGCCACGCAGCGGGTGTTGGAGTCCATCAGGCCGATCGTGCTGCGGTACTGCCGGGCCCGGATCGGCCGGCTGGACCGGTCGTTCGCCTCCGCGGACGACGTGGTGCAGGAAGTCTGCCTGTCGGTGATCTCGGCGTTGCCGTCCTACCGCGACCAGGGGCAGCCGTTCCTGGCCTTCGTGTACGGCATCGCGCAGCACAAGGTCGCCGACGCACACCGGGCGGCGGCCCGCAACCGGTCGCTGCCGGTGCCCGAGGTGCCGGACCGGCCGGAGACGGTCGCGGGTCCGGAGCAGCGGGTGCTGCAGGACGAGCTCAAGGGCAACATGGACCGGCTGCTGGCGGTCCTGTCCGACAAGCAGCGCGAGATCGTGCTGCTGCGGGTGGTCGTCGGCCTCTCGGCCGAGGAGACCGCCGACCTGGTCGGGTCCACCCCGGGAGCGGTTCGGGTGGCCCAGCACCGGGCGCTGACCAGGCTGCGCAAGCTGGTCGGCAACACGAAGGAGTTCTGAGGTAGGGCACCCGATGGGGTGAGGGAGTGTCATCCCATCGGGCTCGTGACGGGCTTGGTGAACCGGGCCTCCGGACACCGTGCCGTGTGGCAGCATCTGCGCGAAGCCAGCGTTGAGGGGGCATGCGTGCGGGTGCTGTCGGTCGACATGGGGATGTCGAACACGGTCGCGGTGCTGGCGGCGCCCGGTCAGGAACCCCGCGTCGTCGAGGTCGACGGCGCGGCCGTCATGCCGTCCGCCGTCTACGCCGACGAGGCCGGCGTGATCCTCGTCGGCCGGGACGCCGAACGGCAGGCCCGGATCGATCCCGCGCGTTTCGAGGCCACTCCGAGGCGCCACATCGACGACGGCGTGCTGCGGCTCGGCGCCAGCGTCGTCCCGGTCGCCGACGCACTGGCCGCCGTGCTGCGGCGGGTGCTCGACGAGACCACGCGCCAGCTTGGCGGCGCGCTGCCGGACGAGTTCCGGCTCACCTATCCCGGCCGCTGGGGCCTGCCGCGGCAGAACACTCTGCTGTCCGCCGCCCGGCTCGCCGGCATGACCGGCGACATCGTGCTCGTGCCCGCCTCCGTCGCGGCCGCCGCCTACTGCCGGCTCGCCCCGGGCGCCTCCGTCGCCGTCTACGACCTCGGCGGCGGCACCTTCGACGTCGCCGTGATCGAGGCGACCGGCCCCGGCTTCACCGTCCTGGCCGAGGATGGCCTGCCCGATTTCGGCGGCGCCGACATGGATCGGCTGCTGCTGGAGTACATCGGCCGGCAGGTCTCCAACCGGGACGCCGCGAAGTGGCAGCAGCTGGATCACCGGGCGTTGCTCTTGGAGGTCCGCGCCGCCAAGGAGGCTCTGTCCGGCCGGCCGCAGGCCGAGATGCCCATGCCCGAGCCGTTCGCCGACGTCCTCGTCACCCGCCCCGAGCTGGAGGCCCTGGTCCGCCCCGGCCTGACGCGGAGCGTCGAGCTGCTGACGGCGACCATCACTGCCAGCGGCGTGCGCCCCTCGGGGGTGTATCTGGTCGGCGGGGCCAGCCGGACGCCCTTGGTCGCGACCCTGATCGGCGACCGGCTCCGCGTCGTGCCCGTGCTCGCCGACCGTCCCGAGGCGGCCGTCGCCTTGGGCGCGCATCTCGTGCCGCGGCACGGGGTGTCGTTTCGGGCTCAGCAGCAGCCATCCAGCCAGCCGCCTCAAGCCCAGCAATCTCTGGGTTACCTGCCGCCCGCGCAACAACAGTCGCCGCGGCAGTCCCTGACCAACCAGCCCTCGCCTTCCTCCCAGAACTTCCCCAACACCGGCGACTTCATGGCCGGGGCCAACTTCCCCCAGCTGCCACCACAGCCCGCCCCCGTCCGCAAGGGCGCATCGAAGGCGACCTACGTGGCGTTGGGCGCGATCGTGGTCGTGGCCCTCCTCGTGCTCGGCGGCTTCCTGGTGTTCGGCCAGCGGAGCTTTCCCAGCGCGGCGGACTGCGCCGGCCAGCCCGGATCGCCGGACGACAAGGGGTTCACCAGCTGCACCCGCCAGCTCGCCGGGCCGGTGGCCGACCAGGGCGACTGCCACGGCGGCTACGACGGCAGCGGCCTCACCGTGCCGGGACTGGCCGGCAGCTCCGTCACCTGTCACACCAGCGGGCAGACCGTTGTCTATATCCAGGCAACGTCGCTCGACGAGGTGAACCGGAAGGTGGCCGCGATGATGGACGCTTACCCCAGCAGCGCCAAGGTGAAGGCGCAGTGGCGGGGCAACGGGCTGTCCGGCGGGTACGAGGCGCTCGCGCCGAGCGGCGTGGGCATCGTCGTGTTCACGGTGTCGGACCGACCGCTCGTCGGCGTGCTCACCGCGCCCGCCACCTCGGCCCCGAGCTCACTCACGGCAGCCAGAGCGGCCGGCGCGTTCGAACGTTCGGTGCAGCCCGGCACCTGATTGGTCGTCAACGACCATGGCCACCGCGTGTGACGATCAAAAGGTGGACCGCCGCCATCCCGCGCAGCGCCGGGTGCTCGGATTTCTCGTCGGCACCCAGGCCGTTGGCTCCGTCGGCGTCGGCACCGGCATCACGCTGGCCGCGCTGACCGCGACGACGCTGTCCGGGTCGGTGGTGGTCGGTGGGTTGGGAGCGACCGCGATCGCCGTCGGCGCCGCGCTGCTGGCGGTGCCCGTCGCCGCGCTCGCCCGTCGTTGTGGACGACGGCGTGCACTGGCAGCGGCGTACGGCGTCGGTGCGCTGGGCGGCGTCGGATGTGCCGCGGCCGCGGCTTTCGGTTCGTGGCAACTGCTTCTGCTCGCGTTGACGGCTTTCGGCGGCGGCACGGCGGCCACCCTGGCCGCCCGGTACGCGGCCGCGGACCTGGCCAACCCCGGACGACGGGCCGGCGCGATGTCCACGGTCGTGTGGGCGACCACGATCGGCGTCATCGCCGCGCCGAACCTGGCCGCGCCAGCGACCGCCGCCTTCGGCGCCGGCGGACCGTTCCTGCTCTCGACTTGCACCTTTGCCCTGGCCGGCGGCGGAATTCTGCTCGGCCTGCGACCGGATCCGTTGCTGGCCGGGCGAGTCGCTGTGGTCGTCGGCGACAGTTGTTGCGGCGTCGGGGCTTCCGAGCTGCCACGCCGGCACACCCGGGCCGAGGTGTGGCTTGCTTTGGGCCCCAACGTGCGGCTGGCGCTGCTAGGGGTCGCCCTGTGCAACACGGCGATGACCGGGATGATGTCGATGATGCCGGTGCAGATGACCGGCGGCGGCTCGACTCTGACCGTCGTCGGCCTCGTCGTCAGCGTGCACGTCGCCGGCATGTACGCCGCGAGCCCGCTGTTCGGCGTGCTCGCCGACCGCATCGGCCGGATGCCCGTGCTCGCCCTCGGCGCCGCCCTGGTGGTCGCCGGAGCCGGCGTGTGTGGCATGGCCTCCGCCCACGACGCCCCGCAGATGGCCATCGGCATGACCATGCTCGGCGGCGGCTGGTCGGCCGGCGTCGTCGCCGGCTCGGCCCTGCTCACCGAGTCCGTGCCGGCGGCCCTGCGTCCCTCCACGCAGGGCCTCGCCGACCTGGTCCTCAACGCCGGCGGCGTGCTCGGTGGCCTGCTCGCCGGCGTCATCATGAGCACGTCGTCGTTCACCGTGCTCGGCCTCGTCGTCGGCTTCGCCGCCCTGCCGCTGCTGATGGCGTGCATGGGCACCACGCTGCGCCCGGTGGCGCCGACCGATCCTCAGGACGTCGGAACCGCCCGGATGAGCCGCGTCTCGCCGGGCCGCAGCGTCGCGCTGTAGCTGCCGCTGACCGAGCCCTTGGCCTTCTGCGCCCACAGGTCCGTCACCGCGGCGCTGCCGGTGGTGATGCCGACCTGCGACCAGTTCACCGTGATCGTGGCGTTGCCGCTGGTGCCGGTGTTGAACAGGGCGACGACGTACGCGCCGGAGGGCTCCTTCTTGGCCCACACCTGGTTGTTGCCGCTCTTGGTGATCCGCTTGGCCGCGATGGCGTCCTGGTCCACGCCCAGCACCGAGTCGTTGGTCAGCATCGCCTTGTCGGTGGCGTCCAGCTGGGTCAGGTCGGTGCCCAGCAGCAGCGGGGCCGCCGCCATCGCCCACAGCGTCAGGTGGCTGCGGCGCTGGTCGCTGGTCAGGCCGGTGTTGTCGCCGTTGCCGATCTCCAGCGAGTCCAGGTCGTTCCAGCCGCCCGGGCCCGCGTACTGCTGCCACGACGAGGCCGTGTCGAACCGGGCCGACACGTGCTTCCAGTCGGTGAGCGGGAAGCTGGCGCCGTTGGCGCCGCAGTAGCACTCCACGTCGCCCTGGGTGCGCCAGCCGTTCGCGTACTGCTGCCACGTCTTCGCGTCGGCGATGGCCAGGTTGTTGGACAGCTCGAAGTGGATCGGCCGGCCCGAGTTCTTCAACGCCGCCGACCAGGCCTTCACATCAGGGATGTCCGGGCTGCCGACGCCGTCGATCTTGAGGTAGTCCACGCCCCAGTCGGCGAACTGCTTGGCCCACGAGTCCACGAAGGACTGCGCCCCGGGCTTGCTGTAGTCGATGCCGTACATGTGCTTGCAGTTGTAGTTCTTCTCCTGCGCCGAGGTCACCGCGATGTCCTTCGCGTGGTAACTCGTGCCGGCGATGGGGGAGTTGGCCTTGACCGCGTTCTCCGCGATGCCCGGCGTGACGTAGAGCCCGAACTTCAGCCCGTCGGCGTGCACGTGGTCGGCCACGGCCTTCATCCCGTCCGGGAACTTGCTCGTGTCCACCACCCAGCGCCCGTTGCCGTCCACCACCGGGCCGTTGCCGTCGCACTTCATCCAGAAGTCGTCGAGGTTGACGTACTCGAACCCGTGCTGGCTCAGGCCCGAGCTCTTGATCGCGTCCGCCTGGGCCTCGATCTTCGCGGCCGTCGGCGCCTTCCGGATGAAGCTCCAGCTGCTCCAGCCCATCGGCGGCTTGGCCGCCAGACCGTTGTTCTCGGCGTTGGCCACAGGGGTTGTCGTCGCTACAACTGCTAGCGCCGCTAGCAGGGCGAGCGGTAACGCGTACCGGCGCACGGGGTCCTCCTACCCAAGTCGTGCGGCGGCGGCGCCTTGCAACGTCATGGAAACGTTTGCAGTGTAAGTGCTGGAAGGTGCCTGGGGCTAGCTCCCTCATGGACGGGCGACCGAGGACTGCGGGGAACCGGTCATCGGCTCGGTGCGGCGCCGAAAGCCGAGCTCAGAGGTCGGGACGCGGTGGGTTTCCGGCGCGCTCGCCGCGGCAGCGGCCGCCACCAGGCACACACCCGCGGTGAAGATCGCGACGCCCAGCCAGTCCTGTTTCGCCGTGCCGATCGCCGCGACCACGCTCGGCGCGAAGCCGGCGATCGCGAACCCGATCTGGGTGCCGATCGCCATGCCCGACAGGCGAACCTTCGCGCTGAACATCTCGCCGTACAGCGCCGGCCAGACGCCGTTGACGCCCGAGTACACGACGCCGAACAGCAGGATGCCGACGGCGAACACCAGTGGGTACGAGCCGATCGAGATCGACCAGAGATAGGGGAAGATCAGCACCCCGCAGCCCACGCAGCCGGCGACGAACACCGGCTTGCGGCCGACCCGGTCAGCCAGTCCCGCCAGCAGCGGGATCGCCACCAGCGCGACGACATTGGCGAGCACACCGACCCACAGCATCGAGGAGCTCGCCAGTCCGATCGTGTTGACCGCGTAGCTGAGCGCGTAGACGGTGAAGATCGTGCTCACCGAGGCGATCGTCGCCGCGACGACCACCCGCAGGACGTCCGTCCAATGATCGCGGAACAGCACGGCTATCGGCAGCTTCGCGACCTCGATGCGTTGGAACACCGGCGTCTCGGCGAGCGTGCGGCGGACGACCAGACCGACGATCACAACGAGCGCGCTGCCCCAGAACGGCAGCCGCCATCCCCACGCCAGCAGTTGTTCCTGCGGCAACGCGGCCACCGGCAGGAAGATCGCGGTGGCCAGGATCTGTCCGGCCTGGGTGCCGCTGAGGGTGAAGCTGGTGAAGAACGCACGGCGGTGCTCCGGCGCGTGTTCGAGCGACATCGAGTTCGCGCCGGCCTGCTCGCCGGCGGCGGACAGCCCTTGCAACAGGCGCAGGACGACCAGCAGCACCGGGGCGAGCAGGCCCACTTGGCCGTAGGTGGGCAGGCAGCCGACGCAGAACGTCGTGATTCCCATCAGCAGCAGCGTGAAGACCAGCACACGCTTGCGGCCGAAGCGGTCGCCGATGTGGCCGAGGATGACCGCACCGACCGGGCGGGCCAGGTAGCCGACGCCGAACGTGGCCAGCGCCAGCAGCGTGCCGGTCGCGGAGGCGTACGCGGGGAAGAACACCTTGTTGAACACCAGCGCCGCGGCGGTGCCGTAGATGAAGAAGTCGTAGTACTCCAGCGCGCTGCCGATCCAGGCGGCCAGCGCCGCCTTGCGGGGCATCGGTCCGGTCATGGGATGCGCTCCTGACGTCCATGCTTCGGTGCGGGGACTCAGCCAGGCAATGTACGGCCTAGTTAGTTAATAGAGGTTCATAGACGCGAACCCTGGTGTCAAGGGGGACGTTTTCAGTCCGTGAGGTAGTCCACCAGCAGGTCGCCAAGCATCGCGCGGTAGTGCTCGCGCCGGGTCGGGTCGAGCATGTCGCGGCCGAAGATCGCCTGGAAGGTGTGGCGGTTCGCCAGCCGGAACACGCAGAACGAGCTGATCACCATGTGGATGTCGAGCGGGTCCACGTCGGTGCGGAACCGGCCGGCGGCACGCCCGCGTTCGAGGATTCGGGCCAGCCCGTCCAGGGCTGGGTTCGCCAGTCCGGCCAGGATCTCCGAGCGGGCGATGTGCTGCGCACGGTGGATGTTCTCGATGCTGACCAGCCGGATGAAGTCCGGGTTGGCCTCATGGTGTTCGAAGGTCAGCTCGGCGAGGCGGCGGATCGCGTCCTCCGGCTCGAGGTGCTCGACGTCGAGTTGGGCTTCGAGGGCGCGGATGGCCTGGTACGAGCGCTCCAGGACGGCGATGTAGAGCTGCTCCTTGCCGCCGAAGTAGTAGTAGATCATGCGCTTGGTCGTGCTGGTGAGGTCGGCGATCTCGTCGACACGGGCGCCGGTGTAGCCCTTGTCGGCGAACACCCGTGTGGCCACCTGGAGGATGTCGGCGCGCGTGCGTTCCTTGTCGCGCTGGCGCTCGGCCTCCGGCGATGGTGCGGCCACCGGGCTCCTTCCCGCTGCTGGATGACTCACTGTAACGCAGCCCTTTCGCGGCGGTCGCCCTTCGCGTACAGTGAACTCACTAGTTCGTACATTGCAGCTTGTTGCCGTGCGGGAAGGCATCGCTCGTGGCCAGCTACCTCATCGGACTCATCGGCTCGGGCATCGGGCCGTCGGCCAGCCCGGCGTTGCACGAGCGCGAGGCCGATCAACTCGGCCTGCGCTACGTCTACCGCCGGCTGGACCTCGACGTACTGCGCCGCCCGGTCGCCGACGTGCTGGCTGCCGCCCGACTCGCCGGTTTCGACGGGCTCAACGTGACCTATCCGGCCAAGCAGGAGGTGCTCCCCCAGCTGGACGAGCTCTCGCCCGAAGCCGCCGCGCTCGGCGCGGTCAACACAGTGGTCTTCCAGCACGGCCGAGCGATCGGTCACAACACCGACGCCGTCGGCTTCGCCCAAAGCCTCACCCGCGGCCTGCCCGACGCGTCCACAAAGGACGTCGTCCTGCTCGGTGCGGGCGGCGCCGGCGCCGCGGTTGCGCACGCCCTGCTCTCGCTGGGCACCGCACGGCTCACCATCCACGACGTGGACGGCGTGCGTAGCGCAAGACTCGTCGACGCACTGCGACAGAGGTTCGGCGCGGACCGGGCGGAGGTCGGCGGCGTGGACGCCGTGCGCCAGGCCGACGGCCTGGTGCACGCCACCCCGACTGGAATGGCCGCTCACCCCGGCCTGCCGCTGCCGACCGAGCTGCTGCGGCCCGAGCTGTGGGTCGCCGACATCGTCTACCGGCCGCTGGAGACCGAGCTGCTGGCCGCCGCCCGTGCGCGTGGCTGCCGCGTCCTGCACGGCGGCGGCATGGTCGTGCTGCAGGCCGCCGAGTCGTTCCGGCTGTTCACCGGCGTGTCCCCGGACCCGGAACGAATGCTGCGGCACTTCGACGCCCTCGAAGGGAAGGCCGCCCGTGCCGCCTGAACCACGTTTCGCGATCGCCACCGTTTGTCTGTCGGGCACTCTGGAGGACAAGCTCGGCGCGGCCGCCGCCGCGGGCTTCGACGGCGTCGAGCTGTTCGAGAACGACCTGTTGGCGTCGCCGCTGCGGCCGGCCGAGGTTCGCCGCCGCTGCGCCGATCTCGGCCTCTCGATCGATCTCTACCAGCCGTTGCGCGACATCGAGGCCGTGCCGCCGGACGTCCTGGCCGCCAATCTGCGCCGCGCCGAGCACAAGTTCGACGTGATGGCCGAGCTGGGCGTGGATACCGTGCTGGTCTGCTCCTCCGTGTCCCCGGACGCGATCGACGACGACGAACTGGCGGCCGAGCAGCTGCGCGAACTGGCCGACCGGGCCGGCGCCCGTGGCCTCCGCGTTGCCTACGAGGCGCTGGCCTGGGGCCGGCACGTGAGCTCGTATCAGCGCGCGTGGCGGATCGTGCGGCGGGCCGCCCATCCCGCACTCGGGGTCTGTCTGGACAGCTTCCACATCCTGTCCAAGGGCCATGACCCGGCACCCATCCGGGCGATCCCGAGCGAGAAGATCTTCTTCCTCCAGCTGGCCGATGCCCCGCGACTGCCGATGGACGTGCTGCCGTGGAGCCGCCATCACCGGCTCTTCCCCGGCCAGGGCGACTTCGACCTGACCGCCTTCACCGGCCACGTGCTCGCCGCGGGCTACCGCGGGCCGCTCTCGCTGGAGGTGTTCAACGATGTGTTCCGGCAGGCCGATCCCCGGCCGGCCGCCGTGGACGCGCTGCGGTCGCTGCGCGCGCTCGCGGAGTCGGTCGGTGCGCTTGAGCTGCCGCTTGCGCCGCAGCTGACCGGGCACGCATTCGCCGAGGTGGCCGCGGGGCCGGAGGACGAGACCGGCCCCGTGCTCGCATCGCTCGGTTTCGCGCGGACCGGCGTCCACCAGTCCAAGCCGGTGGAGCTGTGGGAGCAAGGCGACGCCCGCGTACTGGTCAACCGGGCCGCGTCCAGCGGCGCGCTCGGCGCGCTGGGATTCACCAGCGCCGACCCCGCGCGGTCGGCACGCCGGGCCGAGACACTGTCCGCACCGGTCCTGCCGCGTACGCGGGGCCCGCGCGAGGCGGATCTGGCCGCGGTCGCCGCACCGGACGGCACCGAGGTCTTCTTCTGCGGGAACGACGACTGGATCAGTGACTTCGTGCCCACCGGCGAGACCGCCAACGGGGTCGGGATCATCGGCATCGACCACGTGGCGCTCGCGCAGCCGTTCGACCACTTCGAGGATGCCGTGACGTTCTACCGCACGGTGCTCGGACTCACCCCGGCGCCGGTCGCGGAGTTCGCCGCGCCGTTCGGGTTGGTGCGTAGCCGGGCCGTCGTGGCCGGGCGCGTCCGGGTGACGCTGGACGGCACCCTGGTGCGGCGGGGCGGCTGGGCGCCCGCGGTCCCCGAGCCGCAGCACGTCGCGTTCGCCTGCGCGGACGCGGTCGCGGCGGCCAGGATTCTGCGTGCGCGGGGCGCCGAACTGCTGGGCATCCCCGACAACTACTACGACGACCTGGCCGCGCGGGTAGCTGATCCGGCCGGCGGGATCGACGCGCTCCGCGCGAACTCCGTCCTCCACGACCGCGACGAGCACGGCGAGTTCCTGCACTTCTACACCGCGCTGGCGGGTTCGCGGGTGTTCTTCGAAGTCGTACAACGCATCGGCGACTACCGCGGCTTCGGGGTCGCGAATGCGCCGATCCGGATGGCCGCGCACCGCGCCCGCCGCGGCACGAGCGCGGCGGTGAGCTCCTGAAACTGGCCGCTCTCGGTTCGCTCAACCGCGCCTTGACTGCACGGCCTCGGGGCTAGCTCTCCGGAGCGTCATTCGAGGGGGAGACCGGTCTCCCGCACCGTCCACCGACCGGGTCCGCCGGTCAGTTGGGTCACCGTCGACGGCGAGATGTCCACCCGCCAGAACGCCGAGGCCGGCGCCCCTAGCGCCGCTAGGATCGCGGCCCGGATCACGGCCGGCGACGTGACCACGCCGAGCCGGCCGACGTCGCCCTGCCGGTCCAGCCAGTCGGCGACCCGCTTGAGCACGCCGCTGACCGGCTCACCGCCGTGCGGGGCGGCGTCCGGATCGGTCATCCAGGCCAGCAGCTCGGTCTGCTCGACCTCGGCCAGGGACCGGCCGCGCCACGAGCCGTGGTCCAGATCGGCCAGGGCCTCGTCGACGGTGGCGTCCCAGCCGAGGGCGTCGGCGGTCTGCGCGCAGCGCAGCTCCGGCCCCCGGCCGAGAACGTCCATCCTGGCCGGTCCGGCCAGCGCCGACGGCCGTCGTGACAACGGCTCGTCGGCGGGAAAACGCGCCTGCCGCACGGCGTCGGTGGCGCCGTGGCAGACCAGGAAGATCCGGTTCAGGCGGCCACCTGCTCGGCCTTGGGGGCCAGCAGCCGCTCGGCCAGCGGCGCGAACACCAGGCCGAGGACCGCCCACAGGATCGCCTGCGCGGCCACCGAGTAGAAGCGGAAGTCCCACAGGGTGTCGGCCGGGAAGCCCGGATAGACGATCTGGCCGGCCGGGTTGCGCAACGGCAGCGGCGTCTCGGTCGCCTGCGGGCCGTAGTCGCGGACATTGGCGGCGAGCTCGCCCAGCGAGGGCAGCAGCGCCATGACAACCCCGGTCACCACCACAAAAGCCAGCGCCGCCAGCAGCGTGGCGTTCCAGTTGCCGAACCGCTTGGCCAGCCGCTTGCCCAGGATCACCGCGCCGATCAGGAACGCCACCGAGCACACCATCATCAGCACGTACAGCGCGCCGCGGACGCCGATCGTCTCCGGGTGGCCGATCGACGGCGGGTTGGCCGGGTACTTCACGAACGGCACCAGGTAGATGCCGACGAAGCCACCGCCGGCGACCAGCACCGACAGCGTGCGGGGCCGCAGGTTGCCGACTCGGCCCAGGCAGATCGCGTAGGCCACGGCGAAGAAGGCGCCCATCGCCACGCCGAACAGCACCATGCCGGCGCCGATGCCCAGGTTGGCCTGGACGGCCCGGCTGAAGATCTCCGGGCCCGCGTCGCCGACCGGCAGGCCGGCCGCCTTGTCCAGGGCGGCCTGGGCCTCGTCGCGGCCGCTCTCGTAGTCGATCGCGGCCTGGATCTGCGGCTCCGCGAAGATCCGGGCGAAGACGAACGCCAGCAGTCCGGCGAGTGCGCCGACCAGCACGCCCCGCAGGATGATTCGCTTTTCCATGTTCGGTTGTCCTGCCTCGGATCGATCAGTGGCAGGGGAAGCCGAGGAAGTGGCGCGCGTCGTGCACGAACTCGTGGATGTACATGTTGTCGCCGAACACCGAGGTGGCGCCCTGGTCGATGCCGATGAAGTAGTACAGCGCCAGTGCGAACAGCAGGGTGCCGCCCAGCCACAGCATGGCCTTCGGCAGCGGCAGGACAACGGGGGTGGGTACCGCGGTGGTCGCGGGCATGGTGCTCACGGGGCCTCCTTCGGGGATCGTGCGTCCCGTTCGTTCGTGGGGCAGTGACGACGTGGTGTCTGACTCACCCGTCTCCGGGCTCACAGTGGCGCGACCGTGCCGGAATTCCACCGGCTTACGCACACCGTCACTCAGCGCGGCACATTACGGATCTCGATCGCCGCACGTCAATCCGCCGAGCAGGGCGTATGAGATCAGTGTGAGGCAGCCGTCACGACGTTGCGCAACAGCAGCGCGGTCGTCACCGGTCCGACACCTCCCGGCACCGGCGTGACCGCCTC
The DNA here is from genome assembly GCF_018263855.1 of Kutzneria sp. CA-103260. Lineage (GTDB taxonomy): Bacteria > Actinomycetota > Actinomycetes > Mycobacteriales > Pseudonocardiaceae > Kutzneria. The sequence goes on from NZ_CP073318.1 coordinate 10,991,343, forward strand.
CGCGATCGGCTCCACCGCCGCCGTGTCCACGTCGCCGACGAGGCCACCGTCCGTGGTCGGGTTCGTGCCGACGTCGATCACCACCGCGCCCGGCCGGATGTGCGCCGCTCCCAGCACGTGCGCGCTGCCGGCGCAGGCCACCACGATGTCCGCGCGGCTCGTCTGCACCGCCAGGTCCTTGGTCTTGGAGTGGCACACCGTCACTGTCGCGTTCTCCGCGAGCAGCAGCAGCGCCGCCGGTTTGCCGACCACCGTGCTGCGGCCCACCACCACGACGTCCGCGCCGGCCAGCGTCGTGCCGTGCGCGCGCAGCAGCTCCACCACCGCCTGCGCCGTCGCCGGGGCGAAGGCCGGCAGGCCCGCCGCCAGCCGGCCGAGGCTGGTCGGGCTCGCGCCGTCCACATCCTTGGCCGGGTCGATGTGCACCGCCACCTCGTCGAGGGTGAGGCCCGGCGGCAGCGGCGTCTGGCACATCACGCCGTGCACCGTCGGGTCCGCGGACAGCTCCGCCAGGCAGGGGCCCACCAGCTCACGCTCGTCGACGACCCGCACCGCGACGCCGACCTTCTCGGCCGTGCGCACGAGGGAGCGGACGTACCACGCCGTCGCCTCGTCGTCGGTCGGGACCACGATCGCCAGCGTCGGCGTGGTGCCGGCGGCCCGCAGCCCGGCCGCGTCCGCCGCGACCTGGGCACGGATGGTGGCGGCCACCGCGCGGCCGTCGATCAGGGTCATGCCAGCTCCTCGATGAACTTCTCGGCCGCGGCGACCTCGTCGCCGATGCGGGCCAGTTCCGCTTCCAGTCGGGCTCGGGCGACTACGTCGGTCATCGACGCCCGGTTCACCGCCACGTTCACCGCCGCCGCCTGCATGGCCGCTCGGGCCGACACCGCCGCCACCGCCACGTCCGACAGCACGTTCACGTTCGCCCCGGGCCGGATCCTCTTGGCCAGCCCCAGGATCTCCCTCGCCAGCTCCGCCGTCCGCAGCGGCACCTCCGCCGCCTCCGCCAGCGCCCCCTGGATCGCCTCGCTCCTTCTCGCCTTCTCCTCGTCGCTGGCCTTCGGGAGCTTGTAGGCGTCCGTCACCCCCTTGAACGCCTTCGCGTCCGCCGCCGCGAGCTCGATGGCTTCCTGCCGCCGCTCGCCCGCCTCCTTGAGCACCGCTCGCATCGTCTGCTCGTGCTCCGCGTACTTCGGCCGGCCCACTGTCAGCTCGCACACCATCGACACCAGCCCCGCCGCCATCGCCGCGTGCATCGCCGCCACCGCCCCGCCTCCCGGCGCCGGCTCCGCCGACGCCAGCTCGCCGAGCCAGTCCCCGATCGTCTGCTCCTGCATGGGATCAAGCCTAGAACCGCTGCCCACCCCCGAAAGCGGCACCGACCGTCCCGCGCTGCCGAAGTCCCTCCCCGACGGCCGAGTTCCCACTTCCGGCCCACCGCTCCCGTTTCCCCGGCCCCGAACACCTGCCCCCGCAGACACCCGCTTTGCCGCCGGGCCCTGCCTGCACTGCCCGCGCATTCCCCAGCCACCAAGCCCGCCTTCGCGGCTCACCTCGCCCCTGTGTCCGCCTTCGCAGCCCATCCACCTCGCGCCAACAGCCACCAAGCTCGCCCGTCGCCCGTCGCCAAGTCCGCCTCCGTAGCCCCATCCACTGCAAAGACCGGCCTTGCCCTTACCCACCCAGCCGCCCGTCGGCCCCGACCGCGTTCGCCGGTTCTCTCGGCCTTGTCCGGCCGGCCCGCCACGAAGTCCGCTTTTGTAGCCCCGTCCGCCGCAAAAGCCGCCCTCGATTCCTGCCCACCCGCGGATCGGCTTCGGGTGGCGTGGGCCGCTTGGTCGGCGGCCGCGTCGAAAGGGTCACTCTTTGTCACCGTCCGACTTCGGGCTGCCGGTCGCCGGCTCATGCGGTCGTGCCCGCCCGGTTTTGCCATCAGGTCCGCCTTCGTGGCGCTATCGGCCACGGGGGTCGTCCCGCATTGCGATCGATCACGGCCCGGCTCGACCGGGTGGCCTCAACTCTTCGCCCCTCTGGTGGCGAGTGCGGGCGTCCTGAGCTGGCACAACCGCGTCCAGGGCGACCCTGAGCGCGGCGGGCCGGACCGCGGACATAAAGAAGCGCCGCAGCCCTGGGGGTCGACTGCGGCGCCTCGCCGTGAGTTTCCAACTGCTGAGGTCGGGGGGATCACGGGCCCTCACCAAGGATAGCGTGTTTCCCGGAGCAGGGAAGCCCTCGGTCCCCACTTTCTGCAATTTGCTGTCAGCGTAGGCTTGACCACGATGCGTATCACTGCCTTTCGGGCCCTGATGGCCGAGGAGTTCGGGCGGGTCCGGTCCGAGATGATCGCCCGCGACCACGTGTTCTCCGACCTGGACGGGATGACCGTCGACCAGGCGCTGGAGGCCGGGGTGCCGACGAGGACGATCTGGCGGGCGGTGTGCGAGGCGTTCGACGTCCCGGTCGAGCGGCGCTGAGGAGTGCGGACGGCGTGTCGGTTTTCCCTCGAACAGGTGTTCGGCTAGCCTGAGGATCCGCGGGTCGCCGAAATTGTCAGACCCTCCCCGTAGCGTCCTCGGTGACGACAACCGGCGGCGGGCCTGGGCAAGCGGGCCAGCCAGACAGACAGAGGTGAACACCCCATGGCACCAGCAGCACCGGACAAGGACAAGGCGCTCGAACTGGCCCTGGCCCAGATCGACAAGAACTTCGGCAAGGGCTCGGTGATGCGCCTCGGCCAGGAGACCCGGGCGCCCATCGAGGTGATCCAGACCGGCTCCATCACGCTCGACGTGGCGCTGGGCATCGGCGGCTACCCGCGCGGCCGGGTCATCGAGATCTACGGCCCGGAGTCCTCCGGTAAGACCACGGTCGCGCTGCACGCGGTGGCCAACGCCCAGCGCAACGGCGGCATCGCCGCGTTCATCGACGCCGAGCACGCGCTGGACCCGGACTACGCGAAGGCCCTGGGCGTGGACACCGACGCCCTGCTGGTCTCCCAGCCGGACACCGGTGAGCAGGCGCTGGAGATCGCGGACATGCTGGTCCGCTCGGGCGCGCTGGACATCCTGGTGATCGACTCGGTGGCCGCGCTGGTGCCCCGGGCCGAGATCGAGGGCGAGATGGGCGACAACCACGTCGGCCTCCAGGCCCGCCTGATGAGCCAGGCGCTGCGCAAGATGACCAGCGCGCTGAACAACTCCGGCACCACCGCGATCTTCATCAACCAGCTGCGCGAGAAGATCGGCGTCATGTTCGGCTCGCCGGAGACCACGACCGGTGGCAAGGCGCTGAAGTTCTACGCCTCGGTGCGCCTGGACGTGCGCCGGATCGAGACGCTCAAGGACAGCGGCGACGCGGTCGGCAACCGGACCCGGGTCAAGGTCGTCAAGAACAAGGTGGCCCCGCCGTTCAAGCAGGCCGAGTTCGACATCCTGTACGGCCACGGCATCAGCCGCGAGGGCTCGCTCATCGACATGGGCGTCGAGCAGGGCATCCTGCGCAAGTCCGGCGCCTGGTACACCTACGACGGCGACCAGTTGGGCCAGGGCAAGGAGAACGCCCGCAAGTTCCTGCTGGAGAACCCGGACGTGGCCAACGACATCGAGAAGAAGATCAAGGAGAAGCTGGGCATCGGCGCCCAGGTCGACGCGGAGGATGCGCCGGCTCCGGTCGACTTCTGAGCCGGTGATGGAGCGGGAGGAGGCGTCCGGCGAGAAGCCGACGGTGCGTGACGCGCCGGAGGTGCGCCGGGCGCAGGATCTCTGCGTGCGACTGCTCAGCGTGCGGGCCCGGTCCCGTACCGAGCTGCGGCAGGCCATGGCACGCAAGGAGGTCGAGGAGGAGGTGGCCGAGTTGGTGCTCGGCCGCCTGGACCGAGCCGGCCTGATCGACGACGAGGCGTTTGCGCACGAGTGGGTGGCTTCCCGGCACAACCACCGGGGCCTGTCCAAGCGGGCGTTGGCGGACGAGCTGCGCCGCAAGGGCGTCGATGGCTCGGTGGCCGCCGAGGCCGTCGCCGCCGTGGACGAGGACAGCGAGCTTGAGCGAGCCCGCGAGCTGGTGCGGCGCAAGCTGTCGTCCGTTGCCCGGTTCGACGACACCACCAAGCTCCGTCGCCTGGTCGGCGTGCTCGCCCGCAAGGGCTACCCCGAAGGCATGGCGGTCCGGGTCGTACGCGAGGAACTGAGCCGCAGCGGCACACCGGGTCTCCCCGACGACGACTTCTGACCGACGCCGATCAGGATCGGGTTGTGCCCGGCTCACCTGGACAGATCATTGCCATGCCGGCGGTCCGGTAGTGCCCAGGACATGGCCGAGGTAGGGGGCGGCAAGGCAAGCCCGGCGTTGTGTAGCCACGGCCAATCGAGGCTGGCGCGCATGGGTGTTCGCATGCGGTCGGGTCTGTCGCCGTTGGAGCTCCCGGCCTGAGGCCGCGCGGACGGCGAGGCCGGCAGTGGGCGAGGACCGCGTCGACCGGCGGGTCGGCGCCGAGGCTGAGCCCGGGGCGGAACGCCGAAGCCGGCCGGGAGAGTGGGTGGGGGCTGGTCAGCGCTGCCAGTGGAACTCGTGGATGGCCTGGTGACGGCCGCCGCCGCTCAGGATGGTCCGAGGCTCGATGTCCTGGATCATCTGGTCCACGGTGACACCGAAGAAGCGGGCCTGGGCCTCGATCTCGTCATCTTCCTCGGGCGGCACGAAACGGTTGAAGCGGATGGTGTCGGGGTCATCGCTGCTCATGCCGTTCATCTACGCGGCAGAGGCCGGATGTGCTCAGCGCCACCGCGGATCGGCTCGCGGAAAGTCCCGGACTTCACTCGCTGGGATGAGAGAAACTGGGCATATGTCCGATCCGCGCGAGGCCGCGCGCCGCGAACTCGAGTTGATTCGTCGTGACGCGCGACAGCCATGGCGACGGTGGCCGAAGCGGGTGGGCGCGTCGATCGCAGCGGCGGTGCGGGCAGTGTGGGACTTCCTCAAGGAGTTGGTCGCGGAGGTGGTCGGCGAGGTGCTGGTGGCCGTGGTGTCGCTGGGGCTGCTCGGGGTTGTTGTCGCCCTGGTGTCCTGGGGATGGCGGCACAGCCCGACGGCGACCGTGGTGCTGGTGGCGGGACTGGCTGGTTTTCTGGGCTATGGCGGTTACGAGCTGATCGGCCGGCGCGGACGACGGCGGGGGCGGCTGGCCGCGACGGCGGCCGGGGCAGCGGGCTTCGTCGAGGTGTGGGCGTCGATCGTGGCGGTGTATTACGTAGGCTGATCCGGTGACAAAGCTGCGGGCACGCCATGTGGTCTGGGATTGGAACGGAACACTCCTGGACGACAACCACGCAGTGCTAGCAGCGGTGAACTCCGTGTGTGCGCAGTACGGCCGCGCGGCGGTGACGCTGGACGAGTGGCGCGCCGTGTTCAGCCGGCCGATCCTCGCCTGCTACGAGAAGGTGCTGGCCCAGCCGCTGACGGACGCCGACTGGGAAGTGATCGACCGGCACTATCACAGCGCGTACCGGCTGGAGCTGGACACGTGCGGCCTGGCGGCCGGGGTGCCGGACCTGCTGCACGAGTGGCGGGATGCCGGCCGCACCCAGTCGCTGCTGTCGATGTGGTTCCACGACGAGCTGGTGCCGTTGGTCGGCAAGCTGAGCCTGACGGACCTGTTCGCCCGGGTGGACGGCCTACGCGGCTACAACATGGGCGGCTCGAAGGCGGCGCACCTGGTCGAGCACCTGAAGGCACAGAAGCTGGATCCGGCCGATGTCGTCCTGATCGGCGATGTCGTGGACGATGCTGCGGCCGCGGCGCAGGTCGGCGCCCAGTGCGTGCTGGTGACCACGGGCATGATGCCGCGATCGCGGCTGGAGGCGGCCGGAGTGCCGGTCACCGACTCGATTCCGGAAGCTCTGGCGCTGATCGACGCGTAGCGCGGTGCCATGACAGGGCGGCCGGCGCGCCGACGGCCATGCCGCCGAGGCCGGCCAGCCCGATGGTCAGCGGCGTCCCGATCACGTCGGCGAGAACCCCCGCGACCAGGACGCCGATGCCCTGCACCGTGACCAGGCCGCTGACGACGATGCCCATCACCTGCGCCCGCCCCGCACTCGGCACCGCCCGGGCCAGCGATGCCGTGTCCTGTGTCTGATACGCCTGCGCCAACGCGCCAGAAATTCCTAGCGCCGCTAGCGAAACAAGCAGCCCCGGCTGCAGCGCACACACGAGCAGTGGCAGGCCCGCCAGCACCGCTAACAATCCGAGCAGCCGCGTCCTGAGCCGTTCCGGGATCCACCGGGCCAGCACGAACGCCCCTACCACCGACCCCGCCGGATCCGCTGCCATCAGCAGGCCAATGCCGACCGTGCCCGTCCCGATCGCCGCCGCGTACGGCGCCGCCAGCCCCTCCGGGACCACGTAGAACCCGGCCAGCCAGCTCAACACCGCCAGCGCCCGCACCGCCCGGTCCCCGAGAACTACGCGAAAGCCCGCCAGCACCGATGCGGTCGGTCGGGCCGGGGACGGGGACGAGGTTGGTGGGGCTGGGGATTGTGTGGCGGATCGGCGTGTGGCTGGTGGTGTGGGCGTAGCGGATGACGGCGTGGCTGGTGGGGTGACTGGTGGCGGCGGTGACACTGCCGCTGGGTGGCGGACGCCGAATCCGACCAGGAGGGCCGAGGCCACGAAGGTTGCGGCGTCGACGGCGAGGGCCCAGTACGGGGTCAGTGCGGCGACGAGGAGACCGCCGCAGGCGAAACCGGCGAGTTGGGCGGCCTGGATGGTCATGCCCCGGATGGCTAGGCCGGAGACGTAGAGCTCGCCGTCGAGGACGTCGGGCAGGAGCGCCTGCTGGGCGGCCCGGAAGGGACCGCCCAGCAGGGTGACGGCGATGAGCAGGAGGTAGAGCATGGGCAAGGGCATGCCGGGGACGGCCATGGCGGCGACGAGCACGGCTCGGATGAGGTCGCACGTGACCATGACGGTCCGCCGGGCGACCCGGTCGGCGACCCAGCCGAGGAGGGCGCCGCCGACCAGGGTCGGCACGAAGGTGAGGGCGTAGGACAGAGCGGTGAGTGCGGGTGAGGAGGTCCGCTGGAACACGAGCACGGCCAGCGCGACCCGGGCCAGCTGGTCGCCGGCCTGGGACAGCGCCTCACCGGACCACAGCCACCGGAAGTCCCCCACCGCCAGCACCGAGCGGAACATCAGCCCACGGTAGCGGTCCTCGCCCGACGCCGCGCCGTCCAGAAAGTCAGCCGGCGGTGGCGGCTCCTGTTCGGTGGCGGGTCATGGTGATCAGGCCGGCGATGACGACCATCAGCACGCAGGTGACGATCGCGGTCTGCACCAGGAAATCGGTGAGCTGGCCGTGCTGGAGGTAGTCGCCGAGGGCCAGCGCGACCAGGGCGCAGACGGCGCGGTCGATGATGGACTCGATGGACAGCAGCGTTGCCCGGTAACGGGAATCGGTGATGGCGGCGTTGAGCAGGGCCCGCTGGATGGGGAAGGAGAGCCCGCACGCCAGGGAGAACAGGCACAGCGCGATCACGGAGCCGACGATGCCGAGCAGCCCGGCCAGGGCGAGCGTGACGGCCATGGCGATGGTCAGTACGAACACCGAGCGAACATCGCTGATCCGCTTGCGGAGCCAGTTGGGCCGAGCGGCGCCGAGGGCCTCGAAGACGGTCATGAGAGCCATGACGACGCCGTAGAGGACAACAGGAGTCTGCTTGCTGTCCAGGATGGGCTGGAACAGGTTGACGGAGCAGATCCGGGCCAGGGTGAAGATGGCGACGCCCTGGACCATGAGCAGGACGAGCAGACGAGAAGCCCGCATCTGGGCGAAGGAACCGCGCAGGGCGACGGAGATGGGTGGGCGGGGAGTCCGCCCGGAGGTGGGGGTTGAGTCCTCGGCGGCCGCGGACGGGGAGGCCTGGTCGGTGCCCGCGGCTGATCCGCCGGAGCCGGCGGAAGGTGTGGCCGAGGGCGATGGCGGGGAAAGGACCGTGGCGGACGCCGGAGAGCGGCGGGCGGGGATGGCGGGTAGGAGCACAGCGGCCAGTACGGCGATGGCGGCGTTGATGGCGCTGAGCCAGTACGGGGAGGGCATGTTCCACTGCATGAGCAGGCCGACGACGGGCCAGCAGACGACCTTGCCGATGAGACTGTAGGAGCGGCCGTAGCCCTCGGCCTGGGGGTAGTCCGCGCCGGCGCCGGCGGCGTGCATGTACTCGTACAGGTAGGCGCTGGCGGCGCCGGAGACGAGGGAGCGGGCCAGGGCGATGAGCAGGAAGTGGACGAGGAAGCCGGTGTAGTCGGAGAGGAGGACGGGCGTCATGTTGGCGGCGATGAGCACAACGCCGCCGGCGACCAGGCAGTGCCGGTAGTCGAAGCGGTCGGCGACCATGCCGGTGGGGATCTCGAGCAGGCAGAAGGCGATGTAGTAGATGCTCTGGATGCCGAAGATCTGCCCGTCGGACAGGCCGATCTGGCGCTGGTACTCGTAGAACACGGGCAGCCAGAGCAAGAGGCCGAAGAAGAACTGGAAGGTGTAGCTCAGCCACACCGCACGGCGAACGGCGCTCATGCGCTGTAGGGGCGGAGCTGGACGACGGTGATGCGCGAGTCGTCGGCGATCCACTCGACGTCGACGGGGGAGTCGAACGTGTAGTCGGGGGAGAAGTGGGCCTGCAGCAGCCGCCCGGCGATGGCCAGGCGCTGGAGTTGTTGGCGGGCGCCGACATCCAGGTCCTCAGGGGCGTCGCCGAGGGAGACGGTGCGGCCGTCGCCCTCGACGGTGCTGTACAGGTACTGGATGGGCAGCGTCGCCCCGGACACCACGTCGATCACGGAGTTGACCGAGACGTTCACGTAGACGTTGCGGAAGTCCTTGCGGTTCAACGGGTTGGTCGTCACCATGACACCGCCGCGGACGCCGTCGACCTGCTCCTGGACGATCACGCCCATGTAGCTGTCGTCGAGGGAGATGCCGGCCTGCTGGCGGAGTCGGACGCTGCGCGGCGACACCAGGGAGGACCAGACCTCCTTGATGGACGAGAAGATCCGGTCGGCGGTGGTCACGTGGTTGATCGACTCGTAGATGCCGGCGGCGGAGAAGCCGGCCAGGTCCTCGGCGTTGGAGGAACTGCGCACGACGAAGGTGCGCACGCCGCCGAGCTCGGACACCAGGGCGGCGTCGACGGCTTCCCGGAGGTCGTCGGGGATGCGGGTCAGGCGGATGAGCCGCTGCAGTTCGAGGCAGAGCCGGTCGACGTCGGGAACATCCAGCTCCAGAGCCATCTTCAGCTTGCCGATGGCTTGCTGCACACGCGGCGACGACTCCAGGAACCGCCGCTGCACGGAGAACGGCAGGGCGATTCCCCTGGGCACGGCGATGTTCTCGCGCAGCAGGCGGATGGCGGCGTCGTTCAGGTCGGCGTCGACCGGCACGTCCAGGAGCTTGGCCAGGTACGGCAACAGGTTCTCGCGCGGTGGCCGGCGCACCTGGTAGAAGCCGAGCAGCCGGCCGGAGCCGTTGGCGAGAACATGGTGCAGCTCACCGAGATTGGCCGCCTTGGTGCCGTAGCGGTGCCGGTCGTGCAGCCGCAGCCGGTCCAGGCTGGTGATCGGCGAGGTGTGGGATTCGGGCTCCTCCAACACGATCCGCTGCGCGTACCAGGCCGGCTTGCGGCCGATGTCGACGGCGTCCTCGGTCGGTGTCAGGGCGATCTCGTCGGCGGCGGGGTCGACCGAGTAGCGCACCCAGCGCCCGTTGAGCTGTTCGGCGTCGATGCGGTCGAAGACGCCGAGCTGCACGGCGTTGGGCACCTGCCAGCCCGAGGCCAGCACATTGGTGTGGGACAGCGGAGTGGTGTGGTGGGCGTTGACGATGCCGGCCAGCCGCGGCACGTCGTCGGGCACCCGGTGCATGACGATGATGTCGTACCACTCAAGGGAATCCGCCGCGGCGCGGTAGTCGGCCTCGGTGCGGAAGGCCCGCAGCCGCCCGTGCGCGGAGCCGGGATTGAGCGGCACGAAGCGGGCCGACGAGAACAGCTCGTGCGCCTGGATCCGCGGCACCTCGGCGGCGGGGATCTCGGCCAGCAGCTCTTCCTGGCTGTGGTTGGCCGGTTTCACCAGAATCGGCAGCGCCGGGTCGACCGCGTCCCGCACGGCCCGGTAGAAGTAGGCCAGCATCGGGCCGGACATGGTGTCCACCTCGACCGTCTCCAGCGAGAGCATGCGCCGGTCGTCGGTGGTGTGCAGGGCCAGGATGCCGAGATAGAACCGGCGATCTTCGGCCTGGTAGACGCTGTGATTGAAATCATCGATCGTGGCCTCGAGTTCGGCCTTGGAGATGCCGAGGATCTCGGCCGCGATGTACTCGGCGTGGAACGGATACCGCGCGTCATTGACGAAGTGGATGTGCCCGCCGGGCCGGTCGACCACCACCTTCACGAACGGATAGCCGCCCAGTCGGCCGGCTAATTGTGTGAAGGCGGTCATGGTCAGCTGGGCGTCGATCAGCGCCGGTGCATCCACTTCTTGCTCCCCAGGTCTCGTGCGAACGGCGAAGGAAACTACCACGGGAGACAAAAGGGATTCCCCTAGCAAACGGGTGCAGTGCTCGGTATCACCCGGGAAGTGCCCTCGAATACGAGAAACGAGGGCCTCACCCGCCCGGGAGGCCCCCGTTTCCGTCATCCGCGCGCCGCTAGTTCAGCTGCACGTGGAAGATCGCGTCGTTGCTGTTGTTGGGAGTGCTGTCCTTGTCACCGCTGGAGTTGGTCAGCCACAGGCCGCCGTCCGGCGCCGGCTCGACGGTGCGCAGCCGGCCGTAGGTGCCGTTGAAGTAGGCCACCGGCTTGGTGGTGGTGTCGCCGGTGATCTGCATCCGGTACAGCCGCTCGCCGCGCAGCGCCGCCATGAACAGCACGTCGTGCACGATCGCCAGGCCACTGGGCGAGGCGTTGGCCACCGGCCAGGTCTGCACCGGCTTGATGAACTTGGAGTTGCCGCAGCCGCTGCCCGAGGTGCCCTCACAGGACGGCCAGCCGTAGTTGCCGCCCTTCTGGATCAGGTTCAGCTCGTCCATGACGGAGTTGCCGAGCTCGGCCTCCCAGAGCCGGCCCTGCGAGTCGAAGGCCAGGCCTTCGACGTTGCGGTGGCCGTAGCTCCAGACGTACTTGCCGGGGAAGGGGTTGTCCGACGGCACGCTGCCGTCCGGGTTGAGCCGCAGGATCTTTCCGTTGAGGGAGTTGAGGTCCTGGGCGTTGTTCGGACCCTCGCCGTCACCGACGCCGGCGTACAGCTTGCCGTCCGGCCCGAAGCGCAGCCGGCCGCCGTTGTGGAACTGGTTGCGCAGGATGCCCTTCAGCAGCACCTGCTGGCTGCTGGTGTCGAGCTTTCCGTTCGTGTACTTGAAACGGGCGATGCGGTTGTCCGAGGACGTGGTGAAGTAGATGTAGATCCAGTTGTCGGACGAGAAGGTCGGCGAGATCTCCAGACCGAGCAGGCCGCCCTCGCCGTTGGTGCCGGACACGCCGGGAACCGTGCCGGCGGTGGTCTTGGTGCCGGTCTTGGGGTCCAGGTGCACCAGGTTGTGCGTGTCCCGCTCGTTGAACAGGATCGAGCCGTCGGGCAGGGTCACCAGACCCCACGGCACGTCCTTGTCGTCGGCGATCTTGGTGACCTGGCCGGGCGTGGTGCCGCTGCCGCCGCCACCGCCGGAAGTCTTGCCGGTGACCGGGGAACTGGCCTTGGACACGTTGCCGGCCGCGTCGCGCGCGGTGACGGTGTAGGTGTGCGAGGAGTTCGGGGCCAGGCCCTGCACGGTGAACGAGGTCGTGGTGGACAGGCCCACCTGTGAGGAACCCTCAACAACGGTGTAGCCGGTGACACCGACGTTGTCAGTCGACTTCGTCCACGTCAGGGAGATGGAGTTGGCCGTGGTGCCGGAGACCTTCAGTCCGGTCGGCGCGCTGGGCGGCGTGTTGTCGCTGGACTTCTTGGTGGTCACCTGGACCGTGTTGCTGGCCTGGGAGACGCCGCCCTTGGTGTCGCGGGCGTTGATGTAGAAGCCGTAGGTGGTGTTCTGGGTCAGGCCGGTGACGGTGGCCTTGAGAGTCTTGCCGTCGACCGACTTGGTCAGCTGGCCGTCGTGGTAGATGTCGTACGCCGCGAGGCCGACGCTGCTGGTCGACGCGCTCCACGACAGGTCGACCGTGGTCTCGGTGATGTTGGCGGCCTTGAGGTTCTTCGGCGGTGTCGGGACCGCCGCGACGCTCTGGCTCGCGGCAAGCGCCGGCACGGTCGTCAGGGTGAGCCCGGCGGCGAGTGCGCCGGCGAGCAGGGCGCCGGCCACGGCCAGCGACCGCCGTGTGCGTGGTGCCACGGATACCTCCCACTGGTTCGGTATCGCGGCGGCGGGTCACAAACGTTTTCATAAAGTGGCAGTCGGGTCAACCGTCGACACGGCGAGTGACCCTCATGAGCGACAAAGCCGATCACACAATCGGCGAGTCACGCCCACAGACACACCGAATGTAGGTTTCGAGCAGAACCGCGGATGTGTCCGAAACCTACATTCGGTGTGCCGGAGAGCGTGACTCGCGGGGGTTAGCGGAGGCGGGAGGCGGCGGCGGCCTGGGCTTCGACGTGGCCCCAGTCGCCGGCGGCCAGGGCGTCCTTGGGGGTCAGCCACGAGCCGCCGACGCAGCCGACATTGGGCAGCGCCAAGTACTTCGGGGCCGACTCCACGGTGATCCCGCCGGTGGGGCAGAACCGCAGACCGGGCAACGGACCGTGAATCGACTTGAGGTACGCCGCCCCGCCCGCGGCCTCGGCCGGGAAGAACTTCAGCACGGTGCAGCCCCGCTCGGCCGCCCGCATCGCCTCGGACACGGTGCTCACACCAGGGAGAAAAGGCAGCCCGGTGGCGGCGACGGCGTCCAGCAACCCGTCCGTGGCCCCGGGCGTGACGATGAACCGCGCGCCGGCGTCCGCGGCCTGCTTGGCGTGCTCGGGGGCGGTCACGGTGCCGGCGCCGACAACCAGATCCGGCACCTCGGCGGCGATCCGCTCGATGGAGGCCAGCGCGGCCGGGGTCCGCAGCGTCACCTCGATCACCCGGATGCCGCCGCGCAGCAGCGCCTGCGCCACCGGCACGGCCTGCGCGACGTCGTCCAGCACGACGACGGGCATGACGGGGGACAGTTCCAGCAACTCGGCCGGCGTGGTCCCAGGGGGAGTCATCACAGTCCTCACTTCCAGGCGTTCACGGGGACGGCGAACTTCTCCGGGGTCAGCGTGCTGCCGAACACGCTGGCGCCCTCGTCGGCGGGGCCGACGGCCCGGCGCAGCGCGCCGAACAGCTCGCGCCCGGTGCCCATCGGCTCGTGCGGCGGCCCGTCCACCAGCCGCCGCCCCATCAGTTCGGCGACGTCGACGAACACCTCGATGCTGCCACGGTTGGCGTCGAGCCGGACAATGTCCCCGTCCCGGACGCGCGCCAGCGGTCCCCCGGTCGCGGCCTCCGGGGTCAGCTGGATCGCCGCCGGGATCTTGCCGGAGGCGCCGGACATCCGGCCGTCGGTGACGAGCGCGACCCGGTGTCCACGGTCCATCAGCACGCCCAGCGGCGCGGTGAGCTTGTGCAGCTCGGGCATGCCGTTGGCCTGGGGCCCCTGGTTGCGCACGACCACCACCACGTCCCGGTCCAGCTCGCCGGCCTTGAACGCCGCGGCGAACGCCTCCTGCGTGGTGAACACCCGCGCCGGGGCCTGCACGACCCGGTGCTCGGCGGCGACCGCCGACACCTTCATCACCGCCCGCCCGAGGTTGCCGGACAGCATGCGCATCCCGCCGTCGGCCGAGAACGGGTCGGTGGCCGGCCGCAGCACTGCCAGATCCAGGCTCTCGGTGGGCCCGTCCCGCCACACCAGCCCGCCGTCGGACAGGAACGGCTCCTGCCGGTAGCGGTCCAGACCCGGCCCGGCGACGGTGTTCACGTCGGGGTGCAGCAGCCCGGCGTCGAGCAGCTGGCCGACGAGGTACGGCACGCCGCCGGCGGCCTGGAAGTGGTTGATGTCGGCGCTGCCGTTCGGGTAGACGCGGGCCATCAGCGGCACGACCGCCGACAGGTCGGCGAAGTCGTCCCAGGTCAGCTGGATGCCGGCGGCCGCGGCGATGGCCGGCAGGTGCAGCGTGAGGTTGGTGGAGCCGCCGGTGGCCAGCAGGGCCACGACGCCGTTCACGACCGCCTTCACGTCCACGATCTCGGCCAGCGACGTGGACCGGGCCAGCCCGACGACCCGGCGGCCGGCCTCCGCGGTCAGGGCCCGGCGCAGCGGCGTGTTCGGCGGCACGAAGCTGGCCCCGGGCAGGTGCAGGCCCATCACCTCGACGACCATCTGGTTGGAGTTGGCGGTGCCGTAGAAGGTGCAGGTGCCGGGCCCGTGGTAGGACGCCGACTCGGCCTCCAGCAGCTCCTCGCGGGTGGCCCTGCCCTCGGCGTAGAGCTGCCGGATCCGGGCCTTCTCCTTGTTCGGCAGCCCCGAGGACATCGGGCCGGCCGGCACCAGCACGGCCGGCAGGTGGCCGAAGGCCAGCGCCCCGATCAGCAAGCCGGGCACGATCTTGTCGCACACGCCGAGCAGCAGCGCGGCGTCGAACATCTCGTGCGACAGGGCGATGCCGGTGGCCATGGCGATGACCTCGCGGCTGAACAGCGACAGCTCCATGCCGGGCTGGCCCTGGGTGATGCCGTCGCACATGGCCGGCACGCCGCCGGCGAACTGGGCCACGCCGCCGGCCTCGCGCACGGAGTCCTTGAGCCAGGCCGGGTACTCGTGCAGCGGCTGGTGGGCCGACAGCAGGTCGTTGTACGACGAGATGATCGCGACGCCGGGCTTGGTCAGGCCCCGGACCGCCAGCCGGTCCTCGCCGGCGCAGGCGGCGAAGCCGTGGGCGAGGTTGCTGCACGCCATGCCGGCGCGTGCGGGCCGCTCGCTGGCGGCGGCCCGCATTCGTTGTAAGTAGTCGCCGCGAGTGCGTTCGCTGCGCACCGCGATCCGGGCGGTGACCTGGTCGATCACGGGGTGAATCGCCATAGCCGCGTACTCCTGTCCTGTTCCCGGGCCGCCTCTGCGGCCCGGCTGGACGACGGCACTGGCGTCGATTCACGGGCAACGTGACGGGTCCCACACTAATCGATGTCCCCCGAGGGAATCAAAACCGATTCAGTGAAATGCCCAGTACCCGTGATCTTCGCCACGGTCTAGGGATTTGCTTGGTCTTGCCTTGGTCGACCGGCCAGGTGGCGAACGTGGCGCCAATGCTGGGAGAACTCGCGGGCACACCTGCTTGCCAAGATCGCGTGTGGCACTTGTCACAGGCCGGTGGTTCAGGCAGAGTGCAGGGTGAGGGGCGCGATGTGGCGCCGAACACGTTGACGCCTTGACACGTCTTGGGAGGTGCCGGAATGCCCACTTCGGAGATCGCGAACCTGCGTCGCGCCATCGGACAGCTTCGGCAGTGCATCACCGCGTTGGAAGCCCAGTACGGCGACGCGACGGTGGTGAAGCGCCTGGTCAACGACCTGGAGCGGTTGAACATCGACGCGGAGGACCTCGGCCACTCGCGGCCGGCGCCGGCGCCGCGCGCCGCCGATCCCCTCGAGGTCGTTGTGGTCCCCGACACACCTTACGATCCGGCCTTGTGGCATGGTGCTGACGACGAGGGGGTCGGCGGCTACCAGGCCCACCGCGGCTGAGACCTACCAGCGCGCGGCTGAGTCGATCTGACGAGGCGCTCGACCCACAACTTCATCGCAAAGAAGCGAAGAGGCTTTCATGACGGCTGGCACCACTGCCCCGGGTCGGGCGCAGATTTCCGCGCGCACGTTGCGCACCGACCGGTGGTGGGTCCAGCCCGCCGTCACGGTCGTTGTCCTGGTCGCGTTCATCATCTACGCGACGATCCGCGCGTTCGCCAACGACTACTACTACTCGGCTCCGTACATCTCGCCGTTCTACTCGCCGTGCCTGGCCACCAGCTGTGTGCCGGGCTCCGGCGAGGTGGCGATCTTCGGCGACTGGTGGAAGCTGTCGCCGGCGCTGATCATCCTGATCTTCCCGCTGGGCTTCCGGCTGACCTGCTACTACTACCGCAAGGCCTACTACCGCGGCTTCTGGTCCTCGCCGCCGGCCTGCGCGGTCGCCGAGCCGCACGGCAAGTACACCGGTGAGCGCCGCTTCCCGCTGGTGCTCAACAACGTCCACCGGTACTTCTTCTACATCGGGCTGATCTTCAACGTCATCCTGACCTACGACGCGGTGATCGCCTTCCGCGACTCCACCGGCGCGTGGGGCCACATGGGCCTGGGCACCCTGGTGCTGCTGGCCAACGCCACCCTGCTGTGGCTGTACTCGGCGTCGTGCCACTCCTGTCGGCACGTGATGGGCGGGCGGCTCACCCACTTCTCCAAGCACCCGGTGCGCTACAAGCTGTGGACGCTGGTGTCCAAGCTGAACACCCGGCACATGGCCTTCGCCTGGGCCTCGCTGATCGGGGTCGCGCTCGCCGACCTCTACGTCGCGCTCGTAGCCGGCGGAACCATCACCGACATCCGGTTCTTCTGAGCCCGACAACCGAATAGTGGAGCGTTCATGACCGAGTTGGAACGCCACGACTACGACGTCGTGGTCATCGGCGCGGGCGGCGCGGGCCTGCGGGCGGCCATCGAGGCCAGGCAGCAGGGCAAGCGCGTCGCCGTGGTGTGCAAGTCGTTGTTCGGCAAGGCGCACACGGTGATGGCCGAGGGCGGCATCGCCGCGTCCATGGGCAACGTCAACAGCGACGACAACTGGCAGGTGCACTTCCGCGACACCATGCGCGGGGGCAAGTTCCTGAACAACTGGCGGATGGCCGAGCTGCACGCCAAGGAGGCCCCGGACCGGGTCTGGGAGCTGGAGACCTACGGCGCGCTGTTCGACCGCACCAAGGACGGCAAGATCAGCCAGCGCAACTTCGGCGGGCACGAGTACCCGCGGCTGGCCCACGTCGGCGACCGCACCGGCCTGGAGCTGATCCGCAGCCTCCAGCAGAAGATCGTGTCGCTGCAGCAGGAGGACAAGCGCGAGACCGGCGACTACGAGTCCCGGCTCAAGGTGTTCGCCGAGTGCACCGTCACCGAGCTGCTGCTGGACGGCGACCGGGTCGCCGGCGCCTTCGGCTACTGGCGGGAGAGCGGCCGGTTCATCCTGTTCTCCGCGCCGGCGGTGGTGCTGGCCACCGGCGGCATCGGCAAGTCGTTCAAGGTGACGTCGAACTCCTGGGAGTACACCGGCGACGGGCACGCGCTGGCCCTGCGGGCCGGGGCCTCGCTGATCAACATGGAGTTCGTCCAGTTCCACCCGACCGGCATGGTCTGGCCGCCCTCGGTGAAGGGCATCCTGGTCACCGAGTCGGTCCGCGGCGACGGCGGCGTGCTGCGCAACAGCGACGGCAAGCGCTTCATGTTCGAGTACATCCCGGACGTGTTCAAGGACAAGTACGCGGACAACGAGGCCGAGGCCGACCGCTGGTACACCGACCAGGGCAACAACCGGCGCCCGCCGGAGCTGCTGCCCCGCGACGAGGTGGCCCGGGCGATCAACTCCGAGGTCAAGGCCGGCCGGGGATCACCCCACGGTGGCGTGTTCCTGGACGTCTCCTCCCGGCTGCCGGCCGAGGAGATCATCCGGCGGCTGCCGTCGATGCACCACCAGTTCAAGGAGCTGGCCGACGTCGACATCACCAAGGAGCCGATGGAGGTCGGCCCGACCTGCCACTACGTGATGGGCGGCGTCGAGGTCGAACCGGACACCGCGGCCTCCAGCGTGGCCGGCCTGTTCGCGGCCGGCGAGGTGGCCGGCGGCATGCACGGCTCCAACCGGCTGGGCGGCAACTCGCTGTCCGACCTGCTGGTGTTCGGCCGCCGGGCCGGCACCGGCGCGTCCGCGTACGTGGATGAGCTGGGCGACAAGAAGCCGGTCATCGCGGAGTCCGATGTGGACGCCGCGTCCCGGCGGGCGGTGGCCGAGTTCGAGGGCTCCGGGACCGGCGCCCAGGAGAACCCGTACACGGTGCACACCCAGCTCCAGCAGACCATGAACGACCTGGTCGGCATCATCCGCCGCGGCGGCGAGGTCGAGCAGGCCCTGGTGCAGCTGGAGGAGCTCAAGCAGCGGGCCCGCAACATCGTGGTCGAGGGGCACCGGCAGTTCAACCCGGGCTGGCACCTCGCCCTCGACCTGCGCAACATGCTGCTGGTCAGCGAGTGCGTGGCCAAGGCGGCGCTGCTGCGCACCGAGAGCCGCGGCGGGCACACCCGCGAGGACCACCCGGGGATGGACGCCGACTGGCGCAAGCAGCTGCTGGTCTGCGCCCTCAACGCCGGCGGTGACGGCGTGGACGTGACGCCCAAGGACCAGATCCCGCTGCGGCCCGACCTGCTGGGCCTGTTCGAGTACTCGGAGCTGGCCAAGTACTTCACCTCCGGCGAACTCGCCGACATCCCCGCGAAGGAGAGCTGACATGGGGTACAAGGCGAAGTTCAAGGTGTGGCGCGGCGACGCCGACGGCGGTGACCTGCAGGACTTCACCGTCGAGGTGAACGAGGGCGAGGTCGTGCTGGACGTGATCCACCGGCTGCAGGCCACCCAGGCGCCGGACATGGCGGTGCGCTGGAACTGCAAGGCCGGCAAGTGCGGCTCCTGCTCGGCCGAGATCAACGGCCGGCCGCGGCTGATGTGCATGACCCGGATGTCGGTGTTCAGTGAGGACGAGACCGTCACGGTGACGCCGATGCGGACCTTCCCGGTGATCCGGGACCTGGTCACCGACGTCAGCTACAACTACGAGAAGGCCCGCGAGGTGCCGGCCTTCGCGCCGCCGGAGGGCGTGGCCCCGGGCGAGTACCGGATGCAGCAGATCGACGTGGAACGCTCGCAGGAGTTCCGCAAGTGCATCGAGTGCTTCCTGTGCCAGAACACCTGCCACGTGGTCCGCGACCACGAGGACAACAAGGTCAACTTCTCCGGGCCGCGCTTCCTGATGCGGGTGGCCGAGCTGGACATGCACCCGCTGGACGCGCACGAGAACCGGGCGCAGGAGGCCAAGACCGACCACGGCCTGGGCTTCTGCAACATCACCAAGTGCTGCACCGAGGTGTGCCCCGAGCACATCAAGATCACCGACAACGCGCTGATCCCCATGAAGGAACGGGTCGCCGACCACTACTACGACCCGATCCTGCGGATCTTCAAGCGTTCCAAGAAATAGGTTGGAATTAGGTTGCTCCCGAAACGGGTGGGGTTCCTCCCACCCGTTTCGGGTCGACAGGTTCGGCAACCCTGGGCACGATGGGGTGTGTGAACCAGCGAGTCACCGGCCTCGCCGCGCTGGTGGCGGCGGCGTCGGTGCTGGTCGTCGCGTGCGGCGGCCCCGATGAGCCGGCTCCGACCACGTCCTCGCGGCCGGCCGAGTCCGCGACCCTGAAACGAATGACCGACCGTGGCAAGATCATTATCGGCCTGCGGGCCGATACTCCCGGGCTGGCCCACCGCAATCCCGCTTCCGGCGAATACAGCGGTTTCGAAGTGGCCCTGGGGCAGTTGATCGCCACCGGGCTGGGGCTGTCAGCCAAGCAGGTGACGTTCACGCAGCTGACCGCCGACACCGCGCTGCCCTCGGTCGCCGCCGGCACGGTCGACATCTTCCTCGGCGGGGCCACCGCCGACCGGGCCAAGCAAGCCGGGCTGCTCACCGCCGGGCCCTACCTCACCGCCGGCCTCGGCCTGCTGTACCGGAAGTCCGGTCCCAGCGTCACCGACGCGGCCACCGCCGCCGGCCGCAAGGTCTGCACCGTGTCCAACTCGCCCGAGCAGACCCTGGCCCGCGACGCCAAACTCACCGACCCGGAGAAGCTGGTGACCAGCACCTCGGTCGGGGACTGCGTCGACGAACTGGGCTCCGGCGGCGTGGACGCCGTCGCCGACTTCCTGCCCGTGGTGACGGGGTATGCGGCCGCCGATCCCGCCAACCTGGCTGCCACGGCGTTGGCGGCTCCCAAGCCGGTGGACTACGTCATCGCGTTGCCTGGTGGGGACACGGGGTTGAAGGAGCGGCTGACCCGGATCATCCGCACGGCAGTCACCGACGGCACCTGGCAGCGCGACTACGACCAGAACCTGGGAGCGGTCGGCCCGAAACCCGCCCCGCCCTCAATCCCCAGCTGAACCCCCGCGAGTCCCGCTCTCAGGCAACTGAAACACAGGTTCCGGAGAGTTCTGACGGAACCGGCATTTCATGTGCCCGAGAGCGGGACTCGCGTTTTACAGCGCGTCGGCGACTGGGAGGTCGGCGGCGGGGACGGCGGTGGTGCTGGCCGCGCCGACCGGGCGGGCGGAGCTGCGGCCGCGGCGGGAGAGGCGTTGCTCCAGGAGGGCGGCCAGGCGGGTGACGATCCAGTTCACCACCACGTAGATCAGGCCGATGACGATCAGCGTGGGGATGGTGTTGCCGAAGTTGGCCGGCAGGATCCGATAGTTGCTCAGCAGGTCCGAGAACGACAGGATCGTGCTGCCCAGCGCGGTGTCCTTCACGACCACCACCAGCTGGCTGACGATGGCCGGCAGCATCACGGTGACGGCCTGCGGCAGCAGGATCGTCAGCATGGTCTGGGTCTTGCGCAGCCCCAGCGCGTACGCCGCCTCGGACTGGCCTCGCGGCAGCGAGGAGATGCCGGCCCGGAACACCTCGGCCAGCACCGAGCCGTTGTACAGCACCAGACCCGTCACCACGGCGAACAGCGGCCGGATGTCGGAGTCGATGTCGGTGTACCAGACGTAGAAGAAGTTGGCGAACAGCATCAGCATCAGCACCGGGATGGCCCGGCAGAGCTCGACGACCACGCCGGCCGGCACCCGGATCCAGGCGTGCTCGGACAGCCGGGCGATGCCGAAGACCGCGCCCAGCGGCAGCGCGATGACGATCGCCAGCAGCGCGGCCAGCAGCGTGGTGCCCAGACCCGGCAGCAGGTACTCGGTCCAGGTGTCGCCGGACAGGAACGGGCTCCACATCTTCGCCGTGAACTGGCCCTTGTCGTTGAGGGCCGAGAACACCAGCCAGGCCACCGCGGCCAGCACGACCAGGAACACCACGGTGTAGACCGCGTTGCGGACCTTGGCCTTCGGGCCGGGCGCGTCGTAGAGGACGGAGGGCGCGTCGCTCACTTCCACACCTCGCTAGCGCTCGGTGTGCGCGTTCGCGCGCGCTCTGCGTTGAATGATTCGCTCGCAAGCTCGCTCATCGCTTCACCGCCACCTTCTTGGACAGCCAGCCCAGCAGCAGGCCGATAGGGAGGGTCAGGATCACGAAGCCGAGCGCGAAGACGCTGAACACGAGCAGGCCGGCCTGGCCCTCGTTCTCCAGCATCTCCTTCATCAGCAGGGAGGCCTCGGCCACGCCGATCGCGCTGGCGATGGTGGTGTTCTTGGTCAGCGCGATCAGCACGCTGGCCAGCGGCGCCACCACCGAGCGCAGCGCCTGCGGCAGCACCACGATGGTCAGCGTCTGCATGAAGCCCAGGCCCAGCGCGCGGGCCGCCTCAGCCTGGCCGACCGGCACCGTGTTGATGCCCGAGCGCACCGCCTCGGACACGAACGTGCCGGTGTAGAGCACGAACGCCAGCACCGAGAGCCGGAAGTTGGTGATGTCCAGCGCCGACGTGGTGGTGTCGGTGGTCAGCGAGATCCCCAGCGCCTGGTACAGGCCCAGCGAGGCGCCGACCACCAGCAGCGTCAGCGGGGTGTTGCGGACGATGTTGACGTAGGCGGTGGCGAAGGCCCGCATCAGCCACACCGGGCTGACCCGCATGCCGGCCAGCACGATGCCCCAGACCAGGGCGCCGATCGCCGACCAGAACGTGAGCTGCACGGTGGTCCAGAACGCGCCGAGCAGGTCGTAGTGGCTCAGGAAGTCCACCTGGCAAGCCTCCGTTTTCTCCGCGCGTTCCGCGCGGGGCGAGGCCGCTCGTGACCGGTGCCTTCCTTAGCCGGATTTCGATCGCCGCGTCGGCGCAGGTGGTGGGTTGCGTCGGGGTGCGGCGATCGAAATCCGGCGACAGTCCAGGCACCGGCGCGGCCTCGCGGTCAGGCGATCACTTCTCGGTGATGGCCGGCTGGTCCGGGACCTTGAAGTCGGCGCCGAAGTTCTTCTTCAGCGCGGCGGCCCAGGAGCCGTCCTGCTCCATGTTCTGGATGTAGCTGTCCAGCGCCTGCTGGGTCTTGGTGTCGCCCTTCTTGAAGCCGATGCCGTACGGCTCCGAGGTGAAGGTCTTGCCCACGACCTTGAGCTTGCCGACGTTGGCCGGCTGGGAGGCGTAGCCCTGCAGGATGATGTTGTCGGTGGTGATCGCGTCGATGGTGCCGTTGAGCAGGCCGGTGATGCACTCGGAGTAGCCGCCGTACTGCTGCAGCGACACGTCGTTGGCCCACTTGGTCTTCACGGTCTGCGCCGACGTCGAGCCGGACACCGAGCACAGCTTCTTGCCGTTGAGCGAGTCCGGGCCGGTGATGGCGGTGTTGTCGGCCTTGACCAGCAGGTCCTGCCCGGCGACGAAGTACGGGCCGGCGAAGGAGACCTTCTGCTTGCGGTTGTCGTTGATCGTGTAGCTGGCGATCACCAGGTCCACGTCGCCCTGGGCGA
Organism: Kutzneria sp. CA-103260; assembly: GCF_018263855.1. Classification (GTDB taxonomy): domain Bacteria; phylum Actinomycetota; class Actinomycetes; order Mycobacteriales; family Pseudonocardiaceae; genus Kutzneria. Next base: position 11,014,077 of record NZ_CP073318.1, read on the forward strand.
TGAGGTCCTCGCGCTGGGCCGACGGCGCCTGCTTGAAGGTGATGTTCTTCGGGTCGACGCCCATCTTCTTGGCCACGTAGTCGGCCACGTCGATGTCGAAGCCGGTGTAGCTGTCGCCGGTCTTCAGGCCGATGCCGGGCTGGTCGAACTTGATGCCGATGGTCAGCTTGTTGGCCGCCTTGGCGCGGTCGACGAGGGAGTCGCCGCCGGCGGCCGCCTGCTGGCTCTTCCCACCGCAGGCGGTCACGGCCAGCGCCAGCGCGGCCACCAGTGCGCCTGCGCGCAGAACCGGGCTCAACCGCATGATGTCTCGTTCCTCTCGGGCAGTGGGCAAATCAGTGGCTGAGGATCTTGCCGAGGAAGTCGCGCGCCCGCTCGGACTTGGGCGCGGTGAAGAAGTCCTCGGTGGCGGCGTCCTCGACGATCTCGCCGTCGGCCATGAACACCACGCGGTCGGACGCGCGGCGGGCGAAGCCCATCTCGTGGGTGACCACGAGCATCGTCATGCCGTCGCGGGCCAGCGACGTCATCACGTCCAGCACCTCGTTGACGACCTCGGGGTCCAGCGCCGAGGTGGGCTCGTCGAACAGCATCACCTTGGGCTTCATGTTCAGCGCCCGGGCGATCGCGGCCCGCTGCTGCTGCCCGCCGGACAGCTGCGCGGGGTACTTGTCGGCCTGGTTGGCGATGCCGACCCGCTCCAGCAGTTCCATGCCGGTCTGGCGGGCCTGGGCCGAGGCGACGCCGCGCACCTTGACCGGCGCCAGCATCACGTTCTCGATGATCGTCTTGTGCGCGAACAGGTTGAACGACTGGAACACCATGCCCACGTCGGCCCGCAGCCGGGCCAGCGCCTTGCCCTCGGCCGGCACCGGCTGGCCGTCCACCTCGATGGCGCCGCTGTCGATCGGCTCCAGCCGGTTGATCGTGCGGCACAGCGTCGACTTGCCGGAGCCGGACGGGCCCAGCACCACGACGACCTGCCCCTTGGGCACCTCGAGGTCGATGGCCTTGAGCACGTGCAGCGGACCGAAGAACTTGTCCACGCCCGCCATCCTGATCATCGGCGGCGTCGCGCCGGCAGCAGACATCGATCCTCCAGCAACGCAAAGGGGGCGGGTGTTGGCGGAAACCTAGGGGCAGGCGTCAACACCAGTCCAGGCGGCTTGACCAAGACTTAGGGTTGCAGCTCCGTCACGCAGCCTAGCGGCCGTCCGACCCGGCTGTGACGGACGCTCGACATCGCCCGGCGTGTCCATAGTGGAGGAACGGGCCCGCCGGCCGGTCAATGGAGCGAGTGTAAAGACTCGGCAAACTCTTGACTGTCGAATCGATGGCGTTCACCCGTTCGGAGTAGTGACGTTCGAGACCCCCGCCGGACGTGTGACCCCAGCCACCTAGAGTTGTGGCCTACCCCGCCGCACGGTCGGGGCGGACACGGGGAGGTGCCACAGGTGCGGGTACTGCTCGTCGAGGACGACGACCGGGTCGCCGACGCGCTGCTGCCGGCCCTGGCCAGGCGGGGGCTCACGGTGGACCGGCTGGCCACCGGGCGGGGCGTGCTCGACCGGCTGGCCGGCGTCGACGTCGTGCTGCTGGACCTCGGCCTGCCCGACATCGACGGCATCACGCTGTGCCGCCAGGTCCGGGCGGCCAGCGACGTGGCGATCATCGTGGTGTCGGCCCGCGGCGAGGTGGACGACCGGATCCTCGGGCTGCACGCCGGGGCCGACGACTACCTGGTCAAGCCGTACGACGTGGGCGAGTTGGTGGCCCGCGTGCACGCGGTGCGCCGCCGGCGCGGCGACGCGGTGCCCGGGGCCGGCGGCGGCACCGCCGGCGTGGTGCAGGTCGGGGACGTGCACATCGACCTGGTGCGGCACCAGGTGACCGTGGCCGACGAGCCGATCACCCTGTCCCGCAAGGAGTTCCAGGTGCTGGCGCTGGTGGTCGGCGCGGGCGGCGCGGTGTGCACCCGGGAGCGGATCATCGCCGAGGTGTGGGGCCGCAGCTGGGCCGGCGCCAACCGGACGCTGGACGTGCACGTGGCCACACTGCGCACCAAGCTGGGCCGGCCGGCGCTGGTGGAGACGGTGCGCGGGGTCGGCTACCGGCTCACCGCCGACGGTCAGGCCGGGGCCGGGGCCGGCTGAGGTGCGCACCCGGCTGCTCGGCAGCTTCGTCACCGTCGTCGCGATCCTGATGCTGGGCCTGGGCATTCCGCTGGCCCTGACCTTCGCGCAGAACCTGCAGAGCGCGCTGTTCGTGGACCGGGCGGCCGACACCAGCCGGTACGCCTCGCTGTCGCAGCGGCAGCTGGAGCAGGGCGGCAAGGATCTGGGCCTGCAGGACCAGCTGACCAGCTACTACGACGTGTACGACGTCTCGGTCTCCGTGTTCGACCGCGGCGACCAGGATCCGAACGGCTCGTTCCGCGCGCTGGCCTCCTCCGGGTCCCGGATCGACCCGACCGACGCGATGGTGCGCGAGGACCTGGTCAACGCCCGCGCCGGCCGTGGCACCCAGCAGGAGACGCTGCTGATGCCCTGGAACGGCGCGCCGATGGTGGTCGCCGAGCCGGTGCTGATCAACGGCGAGGTGCGCGGAGTGGTCGTCACCTCCTCGCCGACCGAGCGCACCCGGACGCTGATCTGGCTGTCCTGGGCGGCGATCCTGGTCGGCGGCGTGCTCGCGGTCGGGCTGGCCGTGCTGGTGGCGCTGCCGCTGGTGCGCTGGATGCTGCGCCCGGTTCTGTTGCTGGACAACGCCACCGCCGCCCTGCTGCCGGCGATCGTCAACGGGCGCAAGGTGGATCCGGTCGGCAGCGACATCGGGCCGCCCGAGCTGCGCCGGCTCACCCGGTCCTTCGACCAGATGGCGGTCAGCGTCAGCGACGTGCTCGCCGCGCAGCGGGCCTTCGTCGCCGACGCCTCGCACCAGCTGCGCAATCCGTTGACCGCGCTGCGAATCCGGCTGTCCAATCTGGAGGGTCACGTCGATCCGGACGTGCAGGAGCAGCAGGCCGCCGCGCTGGAGGAGGCCGACCGGCTCAACCGGATCCTGGACGAGCTGCTGGCCATGGCCCGGGCCGAGTCCTCCAGCGTCGACCCCGTCCCGGTCGACGTGGACCAGGCCGTGGCCGCCCGGCTGCGGGCCTGGCAGGCGGTGGCCACCGCCAAGGGGGTGGCCCTCGTGCTGGACGGCGAGCCCGGCGGGACCGCGCTCGCGCCGCCGCGTGGCGTGGAGACCGTGCTGGACGCGTTGCTGGACAACGCCTTGAAGTTCACCGGCGACGACTCACTGGTGCGGGTCGAGGTGCACCGTCGGGACGGCCGGGTGCGGCTGGCCGTGCGCGACCACGGGCCGGGGCTGCAGCCGGAGGAGCTGGAACGGGCCACCGACCGGTTCTGGCGCAGCGCCGCCCACCAGAACGTGCGCGGCTCCGGCCTGGGGCTGGCCATCGTGCGGCTGGTCGTGGAACGGGTCGGCGGGACCGTCGAGCTGGACCTGCCCGAGGGCGGCGGCCTGCGGGTCGCCTTTGACCTGCCGGCGATCTAGACCAAGATCAAGGCGCGTTTCCTGACGTTCAACGTCAGGAATGCTCCTTTCCTGACGTTCAGACCTTCGCCGAGCGGTAGTACGCCAGCGCGCCGTCGTGCAGGGCGATCGGCGCGGACTCGATGGCCGACCGGGGGTCGATCAGCTGCGCCGCCAGCGACACCACCTGGTCCGAGTCGTTGGCCAGGTCGGGCTGGACGTCGAACAGGGTGCGCACCAGCGCCTCGGCCTCGTCGTCGGGCATGTTCTCGCGCACCATCAGCAGGTTGTGCACGGCCAGCGTGCTCACCGGCTTGCCGGTCTGGGCCAGCAGCGGGTACGAGGTCTGCGGCACCGTCTCCACGTTGTAGTAGCGCAGGCTCACGCTGTTGTCCTTGGTCAGGTCCAGCATCCGCAGCGTCACGTCGGGGTGGGACTTCATGGTCGCGGTGATGTCCGGCGTGGGCAGGCCGCCGGACCAGAACAGCGCGTCGCGCTGGCCGGCGACCAGGTAGCCCAGCGACTGGTGCAGGCTGTCCGTGAAGTACGTCGGGCCGGAGTCGGGCAGGCCGGCGGCCGCCAGCAGGTTCTGGGCCACGACCTTGACCCCGGAGTTCTCGCTGCCGATGGACACCGGACGGCCGCGCAGGTCGGCGAGCGTCTTGATCGGCGACTCGTTGCGCACCAGCACCTGGATGTAGTCGTCATAGATGCGGGCCAGCGCCCGCAGCCCCTTCGCGCCGTCCTTGGCCGCCGCGTCGGCGGCGACGAACGCGACGTCCGCGGTGTTGTTGTGCAGCTTGCCGAGGTTCTCCACCGAGCCGCTGGTCGTCAGCACCTTCTCGGCCACGCCGAGCCGGTCGCGCCAGGCGTCGGCCAGCTTGCCGCCCAGCGTGAAGTACACGCCGCCGGTGCCGCCGGTGGCCACCCGCAGCTGGACGCCGGACAGGCTGGATCCGCAGGCCGCCAGCGACGGCCCGGCCAGCGTCGCAGTGGCCCCTAGCACGATCAGGGCCCGTCGTGTCAGTGCCACCCGTCCATCCTGCCAGGAGGGGGTTCTACCCTGGGGGCCAGCGGTCGTCGGGAAGAGGTAGAAGCAGTGACACGGAGTTACGAGATTCGCACGTTCGGTTGCCAGATGAACGTGCACGACTCCGAGCGGCTGGCCGGCATGCTCGAGGACGCCGGCTACGCGCCCGTGCCCGAGGGCGACGCGCCCGACCTGGTCGTGTTCAACACGTGCGCGGTCCGCGAGAACGCCGACAACAAGCTGTACGGCACGCTCGGCCACATGCGGCCGCTCAAGACCGCCAACCCGGACATGCAGGTCGCGGTGGGCGGCTGCCTGGCCCAGAAGGACCGCGGCGCCATCGTCGAGCGGGCCCCGTGGGTGGACGTCGTGTTCGGCACCCACAACATCGGCTCGCTGCCCACGCTGCTGGAGCGGGCCCGGCACAACAACGAGGCCCAGGTCGAGATCCTGGAGTCGCTGGAGACCTTCCCGTCCACGCTGCCGGCCCGCCGCGACTCCGCCTACTCGGGCTGGGTGTCGATCTCCGTGGGCTGCAACAACACCTGCACCTTCTGCATCGTGCCCTCGCTGCGCGGCAAGGAGAAGGACCGCCGCCCCGGCGACGTGCTGGCCGAGGTTCAGGCCCTGGTCGACGAGGGCGTGCTGGAGGTGACCCTGCTCGGGCAGAACGTCAACTCCTACGGCGTCGAGTTCGGCGACCGGCTGGCCTTCGGCAAGCTGCTGCGCTCGGCCGGCCAGATCGACGGCCTGGAGCGGATCCGGTTCACCTCGCCGCACCCCAAGGACTTCACCGACGACGTGATCGCGGCGATGGCCGAGACACCGGCGGTCTGCCCCCAGCTGCACATGCCGCTGCAGTCCGGCTCGGACCGGCTGCTGAAGGAGATGCGCCGGTCCTACCGGACCGAGAAGTACCTGGGCATCCTGGACAAGGTGCGGGCCGCCATGCCCGACGCGGCGATCACCACCGACATCATCGTCGGCTTCCCCGGCGAGACCGAGGAGGACTTCCAGGGCACCCTGGACGTGGTGCGGCAGGCCCGGTTCGCCAGCGCCTTCACCTTCCAGTACTCCAAGCGCCCCGGCACGCCGGCCGCCGTGATGGACGGGCAGCTGCCCAAGCAGGTCGTGCAGGAGCGCTTCGACCGGCTGATCGCCGTGCAGGAGGAGAACTCCCTGGCCGGCAACCGCGAGCAGGTCGGCCGTGAGGTCGAGGTGCTGGTGGCCAGCGGGGAGGGCCGGCGGGACGGCGAGACGCAGCGGATGAGCGGCCGGGCCCGCGACGGCCGGCTCGTGCACTTCGCGGCCATGCCGGGGGTGCGCGCCGGCGACGTGGTGCGCACCGTCGTGACCTACGCCGCGCCGCACTACCTGGTCGCCGACGGCGCGCTCCTCAGCCACCGGCCGACCAGGGCGGGGGACAACACCGAGGCCGGTTTGCGGCCCAAGACCACGGGGGTCAGTCTGGGGCTGCCCTCGTTCGGCACGCCGGCCCCGCTCGCGCCGGCGGGAGGATGTGCGATCCAGTGACTGACGACTTGTCCGACCTCCAGGTCGAGGCGCCCGCGACGCCCCGCCGCCGGTTCCGGCAGATCGACCCGGGCGTGCGCGCCCTGGTCGTCGCCGTGTGCGTGATGCTGCTGCTGGTGGCCGCGCTGCTGCCCTGGGTCGAGGGCGCCACCGGCTGGCAGGTGCTGTTCGGCCTCGCGCCCAAGGGAATCGTGATCGGCCTGGTGCCGGAGCTGTTCGCCGTCTGCGCCATGGTCTTCGGCGTGCTGGTCTCCGGCGCGGCCCTGGTGACCCGTCTCTGGGCGCTGGCCTTCGCCGGTGCCGCCGGCTGCGGCTTCAGCACCCTGACCGCGCTGCTGGCCGTGTGGTCGCAGCAGGCCACCTCCAGCCACGAGCCGGGCCCCGGGCCGGGCCCCGGCATCATCCTCGGCCTGGTGACCCTGGTCGTGCTGACCTACCAGTGGATCAAGCTGACCTTCACCCGCGACTGAGGTTTGGGTGTCTCCAAGACCTGCAAACCCCGGGTAGTGGGGTCTTGGAGACACCCAAACCCCGAACACGACCTGGGCCCCGCCGGATGTTCCGGCGGGGCCCAGGTGTGTGCTGCCTCAGCGGGTGGCTACGGCCTGCTCGGCGGCGGCCAGCCACTCGCGCCACTGCGCCGCCTGCGCCTCGGCCTGCTCGGCGCGGCGCTTGTCGCCGGCCGACCGGGCCTTGGCCGCCTGGGCCTCGAACTGGTTGACGCGCTCACGGAACTGCGCCACCCGGGCCTCGGCCTCCGGGTCGGTGCGGCGCCACTGGGCGTCCACCGCGCCGCGGACCTTCTCCTCGACCGCCCGCAGCCGGCCCTCCAGCTCACGCACCCGCTCGCGCGGCACCTTGCCGACGTGGTCCCAGCGCTCCTGCAGCTTGTAGAGCGCGTTGCGGGCCGCCTCCAGGCCCGAGGCCGGGTCGATGCCCTCGGCCTCGGCCAGCAGCTCCTCCTTGAGCTTGGCGTTGTGGCCGAACTCGGCGTCTCGCTCGTCGAACGCCGACGAGCGGCGCGCGAAGAACTTGTCCTGCGCGGCCCGGAAGGCCTGCCACAGCGCGTCGTCGGACTCCTTGGGCGCGCGGCCGGCGGCCTTCCACTCGACCATCAGGTCCTTGTAGCGGCCCGCGGTGACGCCCCAGTCGTCCGACGAGGACAGCTCCTCGGCCTCGGCCACCAGCTCCTGCTTGCGCGTCTTGGCCGTCGCCCGCTGCCGGTCCAGGTCCGCGAAGTGCGCGCCCCGGCGGCGGTTGAAGGCGTCCCGCGCCTTGGAGAACCGGCGCCACAGCTGCTCGTCGGTCTTCCGGTCGACGCCGCGGATCGTCTTCCACTCGTCCAGGATGGCCCGCAGCCGGTCGCCGGCGGACTTCCACTGGGTCGACTCGTTGGCCAGCTGCTCGGCCTCCTCGACCAGCGTCTGCTTGCGGGCCGCCATCTCGGCGCGGGCCGCGTCGCGGGCCACCTTCGCCTTGTCCACGGCCTGCCCGGCGCTGGCGATCACGAAGTCCACCCGCGCCCGCAGCGCCGCCAGGTCGCCGACCACGGCGGCGTCGGCCAGGCCGTCGCGGACGTGCTTGGCGCTGGTCAGCGCCTGCTTCGGGTCGCCGGCGCCGGACTTCAGCCGGGCCTCCAGCAGCTCAACCTCGGTGCGCATGTCGTCGAAGCGACGGGCGAAGTGGGCCAGCCCCTCGGCCGGCTCGCCGGCCTGCCACGAGCCGACCTCGCGCTCGCCGTCCTCGACCTTGACGTACACCTTGCCGGCGTCGTCCACCCGGCCCCACCGGGTCGGATCGTCCGAGGCGACGGGCACCACAGGCGGCGAGGTCCCCACCGTGTCGGCCCCTCCCGAATCGGACTGGCCCGCCTCGGCCTGCGTCGCCGGGTTCGCCTGCTCCGCAGTCGCCTTGCCCGCGGTCACATGCACTGCCCCGTCCACCGGGGCCGTCTCCTGGTCCGTCATCGCCGGCTTCCTCCTCGCCTGCCACCATGAGCCCGCGCCGGGGCGCGAGCGCCCCGCACAGGCGGGGCCCAAACGGCCGGTACTCCGAACGCGTGGTCCGAATACCTTCGCCGGGCATTCAAACAGGTCAGGGCCCGGCTGTGTACTCCGAGTCGGCAGGTAGCGTGCCGTATCGTGATCGTAGGCGTCGCCGTGGTGCCCCATCCGCCCCTGCTGGTACCCGAACTGGTGGCCGGCGCGGTGGCCGAGACGGAGGCGGTCAGACGCGCCTGTCTGGCCGCGGGCAAGCGGCTTTCGGCCCTGAGCCGGCAGTGGCTGGCGATCGCCGGTGATCCCGGTTTCCACGGCTTGACCAGCGCCGATGCCGTCGGCACGTTCCGCGGCTACGGCGTCGACAAGATCGTTTCCCTGGCTGAGGACGGGGCGTCGGACGACGTCGATCCCGGGTTGCCGCTGCCCGTGTTGGTGGCCGGGTGGCTGCGGGAGCAGGCCGGCGCGGGCGAGGTCGTCGTGCAGACGATCGATCCTGTGGGTTCGGTGAACGACAGTCGACGAGTGGGTGAACGGCTGGCCCGGCAGGACCGCCCGGTCGGCCTGCTCGTGCTGGGCGACGGGTCGAGCCGGCACCCCGGGCCGTCCGGGCACCCCGATTCCCGGTCCGTGGCCTACGACGCCGGCGTCCGCGACGCGCTGGCGACCGCTGACGTGGACGCCCTGCTCGGTCTGGACGTCGAGTTGGGGGCCGAGCTGGACGTGTCCGGCCGGGCCGCGTGGCAGGCGTTGGCCGGGGCCGCCCTCGGGCAGTCGTGGCGGGCCGAGCTGCTGTACTCGGAGGCCCCGTTCGGCGTCGGCTACCACGTGGCCTGCTGGGAGCCGGCGTGAGCGTGCGCGCCATCGCGGTGGTCGGGCCGACCGCCGCCGGCAAGTCGGACCTGGGTGTGGAGCTGGCCCGGCGGTTCGGCGGCGAGGTGATCAACGCCGACGCCATGCAGCTGTACCGGGGGATGGACATCGGCACCGCCAAGCTGTCCGTGCCGGAGCGGCGGGGCGTGCCGCATCACCAGTTGGACGTGCTCGACGTCACCGAGACCGCGTCGGTCGCCGCCTACCAGCGGCAGACCCGGGAGCTGATGGAGCGGCTCATCGCCGCTGGCGTGGTGCCCGTGCTCGTCGGCGGCTCCGGGCTGTACGTGCAGGCCGTGCTCGACGAGCTGGAGTTCCCCGGCACCGATCCGGTGATCCGGTCCCGGCTGGAGGAGGAGCTGGCGGCGCTAGGTCCCGAACCGCTCCACGCCCGCCTAGCAACGCTAGACCCCATAGCGGCGACAGCGATCCTGCCGTCGAACGGCCGGCGCGTGGTGCGAGCCCTGGAAGTCATCGAGCTCACCGGCCGGCCGTTCTCCGCCACCATGCCCAAACGGGGGGAGGCTCGGTACGGGACCGTGCAGATCGGCGTCGACCGTGACGTCGCCGACCTGGACGCCCGTGTCGACCTCCGCGTGCAGCTGATGTTCGAGGCCGGGCTGGTCGACGAGGTCCGCGCACTGGAGGCTCTCGGCCTCCGGGACGGCCTCACGGCCTCTCGGGCCCTCGGCTACCAGCAGGTGCTCGCCCACCTCGACGGCGTCCATGACGTCGAGACCGCCGCCGCCGAGACCGCCCGCGCCACCCGTCGCTTCGTGCGGCGGCAGCGGTCCTGGTTCCGGCGTGATCAGCGCATCACCTGGTTCGACGGCGCTCGCCCCGACCTGGCCGAAGCCGTCGGCGCGATACTCTGAACGGGTGGGTATCGAGTTCGTCAAGGGACATGGCACCGAGAACGACTTCGTGCTGCTGCCTGATCCCGACGGCACGCTGGAGCTGACCGAGAGCCGCGTCCAGGCGCTGTGCGACCGCCGCCGCGGGCTCGGGGCCGACGGCGTGCTCCGGGTCGTGCCCAACAAGGTCTTCGCCGGCTCCGGCGAGGGCTGGTTCATGGACTACCGCAACGCCGACGGCTCCATCGCCGAGATGTGCGGCAACGGCGTCCGGGTCTTCGCCGCCTACCTCGTCGACGCCGGTCTCGCCGTCCCCGGCGAGTTCACCGTCGGCACCCGCGCCGGCGACCGTCCCGTCGTCGTGCACCCCGACGGCTCCGTCACCGTCCAGATGGGCCCCGCCCGCGTCACCGGACGCTCCACCGCCACCCTCGGCGGCGTCTCCTTCCCCGGCGTCGCCATCGACGTCGGCAACCCCCACCTCGTCTGCCTCACCGAGGTTCCCGTCGCTTCCCTCGACCTGACCGTCGCCCCCGGCCGGGACCAGTCCTTCTTCCCCCACGGCGTCAACGTCGAGTTCGTCAACCGCCTCTCCGACGACGCCCTGGCCATGCGCGTCCACGAACGCGGCGTCGGCGAGACCCGCTCCTGCGGCACCGGCACCGTCGCCACCGTCGCCGCCCACCTCCACCTCGCCGGCCACGCCACCGGCCGGGCCACCGTCTCCATCCCCGGCGGCCTCGTCACCGTCACCATCGGCGACGCCGAGAGCACCCTCACCGGCCCCGCCGTCCTCGTCGCCCGCGGCGAACTCAGCGACGCCTGGTGGTCCTCGCACTGACGGCTTGTCTCGCTTGAGGAACTGAGCGAGTCGCCCCCAGCTCGATCGTGGGGGAGAAGACCTTCTCGGGGCCGGTCCGGGGCGCGGTCGACCAGGCCGCCGGGCATTTCGCGGTCACCGACGGCGACCGGATCACGGTCGTCCACCTCGGCTGACGGCTCTTCGGACACCGCTCACCAAATTGCCATTGATAACGGTTGGGTCAAGGCGGACATCCATGTCGAAGGGGTGCACGTCTTAGGGGGCACACAGGGTGAGGGGGAATAACGTGACCAAGCAAGCCGATTTCTACGACGCGCCGGCGCACGACTATCTGCGTTATTGGGACGGCCGTGACTACGAGAACGCGGCCGAGCAGGCGGCGATCCGGCGACTGCTGCACGGCCGGCGTTTCGGGCACGCCGCCGATGTCGGTGGTGGCTATGGCCGGCTGTGCGTGCTGCTCCAGGAATTCGCCGACCGCGTCACCCTGGCCGAGCCCAGCAGTCGGCAGTTGGACATCGCCGCGACTTTTCTGGCCGACCATCCTCGAATTGAGCACCGCCAGATGCAGGCCGACGCGCTGGCGTTCGAGGACGGTTCGCTGGACCTGCTCACGATGATCCGCGTGATGCACCATCTGCCCGAACCCACCGCCGAGTTCGCCGAGATCACCCGGGTGCTGCGGCCCGGCGCCGCCGCCGTGATCGAGGTGGCCAACCTGGCCCACGCCCGCAACCGCGTGCGCTACCTGCTGAAGGGACGGCGGATCCCGCACCTGCCGGTCGACATCCGGTCCCCGGAGAACCGCCACGACGAGGAGATCGCCTTCGTCAACCACAATCCGCACACCGTCATCGAGCAGCTGGCCCGCGCCGGCCTGCGGACCGAAAGCATTCTCTCGGTGTCCAACCTGCGCAGCGGCGCCCTGAAAAAGGTGCTGTCGCACCGGGTCCACGTCGCCGCGGAGGTCGCCTCCCAGCGTGTTCTGGCCCGAACCTTCTTCGGCCCGAGCGTGTTCCTCCTCCTGCGCAAGGACTGATTCCGGCGGCGCGATGCGGCTATCCAGCAGCTTGGTGTCCTGGGTGCCGGTCACGCAGGGCATCGTGCCTCAGCACCGGCTGGAGTAGACGGAGTACACGCAGCTCGTCGACCTCGCGTTGGCCGTCGTGATCGCGACCGTGACTCCCGCTGCCGCGAGAATGAGAGGGACGATCACCGCAGTCCATATGAGAATGCGTCGAATGGAGTGCAGGACGACGAGCGTCTCGGTGATGGCCTGCGCGTTGGCCAACTCCACGGTGCCGGCCGAGGAAACGCGCTTGAGCGACGCTGTGACTAGGGAGGAAGTCCAGGAAGGCCCGGATTCTACTGTCGTCGGGGCTGCTGGTTCAAAGGCGGCCTGTTCGGGACTTGGCGTAGAAATGGCTACCTCCCTGGTGGTTCCGCAGCTAGTGGCAATCCAGCCTGCGGGGGTACTTGACGCAAAGCGCATCGTCAGGCAGTTGGCGACAGTTACCTCTGCATGTGGCTGCGTGGCCAGACCGTGATGTTGGGGCCATGTGTGCCAACGTGTGTCCGTTCTGTTCAAGACAGGGGGTCATGGACCCGGCATGCTGGGGTCATGACCATTGACCTCTCGCGTGCGGCAGCGTTTTTGGCGGGGCATGGGCGGGTGCTTGACCGGCGGCGGTTCGAATTGATGGTGGGCCGGGCGGACAGCGGTGCGGTGTTGGCCGCGGTGGACGGTTATCGCAATGCGGACGGGGGTTATGGGTGGGGGCTGGAGCCGGATCTGCGGGCGGCGGAAAGCCAGCCGGGTGGGGCGCTGCACGCGTTTGAGGTGTTCGCGGAAGTGGCGCCGGTGTCGACGCCGCGGGCGGCGGAGTTGTGTGACTGGCTGGACTCGGTGACGTTGCCGGACGGCGGCCTGCCGTTCGCGTTGCCGGTCGCGGACGCGACGGCCTGCGCGCCGTTCTGGGCACAGGCTGACCCGACTGTGTCGACGTTGCAGAGCACGGCATTCGCCGCCGGGGCGGCGCACCGGGTTGCGGCGCATGATCCCGCGGTTGCCGGACATCCCTGGCTGGCGCGGGCGACGAGGTACTGCCTGGACGCCATCGCCGGACTGCGGACGCAGCCGCACGCCATTGCCCTGGCCTTCGCCGTGCGGTTTCTGGACACCATTCACGGCAGTCATCCGGAGGCCGCGGACCTGCTGACCCGGCTCGGAAAGTTCGTGCCGGACAGCGGCTTCGCCCCGGTCGAGGGCGGCATCGAGGGGGAGACCCTGCGTGCGCTCGACTTTGCCCCGGTGCCGGGAAGCCCGGCGAGCACGCTGCTGCGCCCCGGCGTGATCGAAGCCGAACTGGACCGCCTCGCCGAACGACAGCAGGACGACGGCGGCTGGACCGTCGACTTCGCCAGCTTCTCCCCGGCCGCCGGCCTGGAATGGCGCGGCTACGCCACAGGGCAGGCCGTGTCGACGCTACGCCGAGCCGGAAGGCTGCCGATCTGACGCCTGGTCGATGATGGTCCGCTCGTACGCGGCACGGGCCGACGGGTCGACGGAGGTCAGGGCGCGGCGGTCGCCGATGAGGCGGCGGCCGAGGCGCAGCAAGGGTTCCGGCGCGACGGCGTGGATGAGGTCCCACGCGGCGAGGTAGCCGGGCACGGGGATCTCTGCGCGGCGGGTCTTGACGCTGCCGAGGACGGCGTGGGCGACGGTGGAAGGGTCGACGGTGGGGAGGCCGCGGCCGAGGGGAACGCCGGAGGCGAGGCGGGTGCGGACGGCGGAGGGGAGGACGGCGCTGAGGCTGACGCCGGTGTGCGCGTACTCGGCCCGAACGGCGGCGGTGAGGCCGACGGCGGCGAACTTGCTGGCGTTGTAGACGGCCATGCCGGGGATGGGGATCTTGCCGGCCATGGAGGCGATGTTGACGACGTGACCGCGGCGGCGGGCGATCATGTGGGGCAGCACAAGGCGCATGCCGTTGACCAGGCCCCAGAGGTTGACGTCAAAGGTGGTGCGGGAGGTGGCCTCGGGCTCGTCGAGGAAGCCACCCAGGGGCATGACGCCGGCGTTGTTGACGAGCACGTCGATCCGGCCGAAGCCGTCCAACACGGCGGAAACGCAGTCGGCGTAGGAACTGCGCGCGGAAACGTCCACTGTGTACGGATGGCCGCCGAGCTCTCGGGCGGCATCGGTGGCGCCGTCGAGATCGGCCACGCACACGGTGGCGCCGCGCCGGGCGAACAACTCGGCGGTGGCGCGGCCGATGCCCCGGGCGCCGCCGGTGATCAGGACGACGGCGCCGTCGAGGTCGATCTTCGGATACCTCATGCCTTGGCCCCTTCCCGGAGGTGCTCGCCGACGCGGTAGTCGGCGGGATCGAACCGCCCGAGCAGCTCGATCACGCGATCGGTGGACCACGGCCAGGAGAAACTGTTGCGGCCGTTGGCATCGATGTAATAGCTGCGGCAGCCGCCGGCGTGGTAGGCGGTGCCGGGCAGCGCGGCCTGCACCCGGGCGTTGAAGGCGTCCTGCACCGGCCGGCGCACCTCAAGGGTGGTCCGCAGGTGCCGCAGCGCGTTCATGATGTACGTCAGCTGGGCCTCGATGAGCACGAACGCCGAGTTGATGACGCCCACGCTCGGGCCGAGCACCAGGAACAGGTTGGGGAAGCCGGCGACGGTGGTGCCGAGATACGCCTGCGGGCTGCCCTGCCAGTGGTCGGCCAGGCTGGCCCCGTCGGCGTCGAAGACCCGCTCGGCGATGGGCAGGTCGAGGATGCGGAACCCGGTGCCGAGGATGATCGCGTCGACCTCGGCGGTGGTCCCGTCGGCGGCGATCACGGTGTTGCCGCGGATCTCCGCGACACCGGTGGCGTGCACCTGGACGTTGGGGCGGGTCAGCGCGGGGTAGTAGTCGTTGGAGACCAGCGGACGGGTGCAACCGACCGGGTAGTCCGGGGTTACCTTGCGCCGCAACGAGGGATCGCTGATGGCCCGCCTGATGTGCGCTTTGGCGATCGCCCGCAGCACGGGCTGCGTCCGCAGGTGGCGGAAGGCGAAGCCGAGGCCTTCCAGCGTCCGGTATTCCAGGCCGCGCAACGCGGCCCGCGCACGATGCCAGCGCAGCAAGCGCCGTTCGACCTGGGGAATGTGGTGATCGGGCTTGGGTAGCACCCACTGCGGGGTGCGCTGGAACAGATGCAGCTGCCGCACGGCCGGCGCGATGGCCGGCACGAACTGCACTGCCGACGCCCCGCTGCCGACCACCGCGACGCGTTTGCCGGTCAGGTCGACGTCGTGGTCCCAGCGCGAGGAGTGGAACACCGGCCCGTCAAAGTCTTGCAGGCCAGGGATGTCCGGCAGGTTGGGCGTGTGCCACGGCCCGGCGGCGGCGATGATCGCCCGGGCCGTGATCTCGCCGTCGCTTGTGGACAGTCGCCAGCGCAGCGCCGCCGCGTCCCAACGGGCCTCATGCACCTCGACGCCAAGTCGCAAATGCGAGGTGACGCCGAACCGGGTTGCCGTGTCGCCCAGGTAGGCCAGGATCTCCGGCTGCTTGGCGAAAACCCGGCTCCACTCCGGGTTGGGCGCGAACGTGTAGGAGTACAGCCGGGACGGCACGTCACAGCCGCAGCCCGGATAGGTGTTGTCCCGCCACGTGCCGCCGACAGCGTTTCCCTTCTCCAGCACCACGAAGTCGCGCACGCCCTGATCGAGCAGCCGCACCGCCGCGCCGATCCCGGACGCCCCGGCCCCGATCACCACGACCTCGTACTCACCTGTTGTCATCGCAGTGCTCCTTGTCGGGCCAGTGCCGCGCGCAGGGCGAGCAGCCGTCGTCGCGGATCCATGAAGTTCGGGCCCATCACGGCCAGTTCGGCTGCCGATGGACACAGCAGCGTGACCCGCACGCCGGTCGAGGCCAGCAGCGCGGTCTCACGGACCAGGCCACGGCTCATCGGCTTGCGCAGCAACGACTCCAGCCGGCCGCCGAGCCCGCCGACCCGGGCCCCGTCGGTGGACGCCATTGGTGCGATCACCACCACTTCGTCCAGGCCGAGGCCGGCCGCCAGGTCGGCGGAAGCGGTCGAGGTGACGCCGCCGTCCAGGTAGCGCCGGCCGTCGATCGTGACCGGCGGATACCAGCCGGGGACGGCCCAGGACGCGCGCACCGCGTCCCGCAGGGGCACTTCGGGCGCCTTGAATGCCACTCGCTCGCCAGTGTCGGCGTCCACGGCGATCAGTCGCACTGCCGGATTCGGGATCAGGTCGTCCACGAGGTCGTCGAGGAAGGCCGGGTCGGTACGGCCGGCTGGCGCCAAACCCGCCAGCGTCATCAGGCTTCCCCGACGACGCGTCGCCAGTCGCCACGACGGTCGGCCAAACGGAAGCGCTGGTCGCGGCGCCGGAGGCTGAGCGCAGAACCGGCGTGCCGACGGGCGGGCGGCCGGGTCGTCGTGGTGGGCGGCCAGCAGTTCGTCCACGCCGACGCCCGCGCCGAGCATCGCCGCCAGGCTCGCGCCGCACGAGGTACCCACGATCACCGACGCCGTTCGCGGATCCCAGTCCCAAGCCCGGGCGATCGCCGCCAGCGCGCCCACCTGCCACGCGCCGCCGACCGTGCCGCCGCAGCCGAGCACCAGACCCCGCTCCATCAACCCTCCCGGCAATCGAGATAACGTCGATATCTAAATAAGCATGCTATCTCGATGGCGTCAACAGGTAGGATCGCCGCCGTGCCGCGACTGACCCGGGCCGAGACCCAGACCCGCAACCGCGAACAGGTGCTCAAGGCCGCGCGAGAGCTGTTCCTGCGGGACGGCTACCGGGCCACGTCGCTGGCCGCCGTCGCCGACGCCGCAGGCTTCTCCACCGGGGTCGTGTACTCCAACTTCAGCGGCAAGCCCGAGCTGGCATTGCTTGTGGTGCAAGGAATCCAGGCCGAGCACACCGAGTCGCTGCGCGCCACCCTCGACCACGCGCGAACGCCGCAGGAGCTGGCCCGGGGCCTGCGGGACTGGGCCGAGCAGGCGTTCGCCTCCGGCTGGCCCCGCTTCGAGCTGGAGTTCGCCCTCGACACCCGCTCGGATCCCCGCATCGTCGAGGCCTTCGTCGAGCGCCAGCGCTACGGCGCGGGCCTGGTCGCCGAGATCATCCGCGAGCGCCTGCCCGCTGACCTGGTCGCCGTCCTGCCCCTGGACGCCATCGCCGACGCCGTCATCGACCTGCTCATCGGCTTCGCCATCCGCCGCCTCATCGATCCCGACGCCTCCCTCGACCGGGTGGAATCCCTGCTGCGGGCCACGCTGGCGTTCCAGGACTGAACGGGCCTCGTGCGGGCGGCGCCAGGTGCTAGTCCAGCGCCGCCCGCACGGGCGCCCACACAGGTCAGACGGCCTGCGTGGTCGGGAGGTCGCGCATGGTGCGCAACGGGGAGGCGAGCAGCCAGCCGACGGCCAGGATGCCGCCGACGGCGCCGACCCAGAGGGCGCCGCGAGGGGTGAGCCAGGTGGCGAGTGCGCCGCCGAGCAGGCCGCCGATGGGCAGGGTGCCCCAGACCAGGAAGCGCACGGAGGCGTTCATCCGGCCGAGCAGGTGATCGGGGCAGATGGCCTGCCGGTAGCTGACCTGGGCGACGTTGTAGACGATGGCGCCGAAGCCCCAGGCGAGGCCGGAGACGGCGAACAGGGAGAGGGACCAGCCGGGCTGGGCGAGCGGCATCAGGACGGCGAACGGCCCGGCGACGAGCTGGGACAGCCAGACGATGCGGGCCTGCCCGAAGACCCGGGCCAACCGGGTGGCGGTGAGGCCGCCGAGCACGGCGCCGATGCCGGAGGCGCTCATCAGCAGGCCGGCGACGCCGGTGGAGAGTCCGAGCTGGCGGATGAGAAACAGCAGCATGGCGGCGGCGGAGATGCTGAAGAAGAGGTTGGACGTCCCGGTGCAGAAGGTGATGGCCCGCAGCGTCGGCTGGTGCAGCACGAACCGCAGCCCCTCGGCGATCTCGGCGCGCATGCCCCGGCGTTCACCCCGCATCGGCGCGGGCTCGACGGTGCGGATCCGCAGCAGAAACAGGGCGGAGGCGAGGAAGCCGAAGGCGGTGGCGAGCACGGCGGTGGCGGCGCCGACGACCTGCACGAGCAGGCCGGACAGGGCGGGCCCGGAGACCTGGGCGGCGGACTGGCTGACCTGGAGCTTGGCGTTGCCCTCGACGATGTGCTCCCGCCCGACCAGCGACGGCAGGTAGGACTGGTAGGCCACGTCGAAGAACACGGTGAGCAGCCCGACCAGCAGGGCGACGACGATCAGCTGGCCGATGGTCAGCACGTGCAGCCACCACGCGACGGGAATGGTCAGCAGCAGCACGAACCGGCAGAGGTCGGCCCGCAGCATCAGGGGCCGCCGGCGCAGCCGGTCGACCAGGACGCCGGCGGGCAGCCCGACCAGCAGGAACGGGGCGGTCTCGGCGGCGGACAGGGCGCCGACCTCGAACGGGGTGGCGGCGAGCTGGGTGACGGCCAGCGCGGGAATGGCGAACTGGCCGATGGCCGCGCCGAACTGGCTCAGGGTGTCGCCCGTCCACAACCGAACGAAGTCGCGGTGCCGCAGCAGGGACATGCGCACAGCCTGGCCGCACTGATTGGAAACTGTCAATCAGTTATTCTGGACGGGTGCCGCTCGCCGTCAAGAAACGCCCCGCGACCAGGGCCGAGGCCGCCGCGCTGGCCTCGGACGTGCGCCTGCGCATCATCCGGCTCACCCAGGGCCGCGCGATGACCAACAAGGAACTCGCCGCGGCGCTGGGCAAGGATCCGGCCACGACGCTGCACCACGTGCGCAAACTCGTGGACACGGGCTTCCTGGTCGAGCAGCCGCCCCGGCGCGGCACCCGCGGTTCGCGGGAGAAGCCGTACCTGGGCACGCAGCTGTCCTTCGGCCTGAACTTCGAGGAGACCGAGGAGCGGGCGGCGGTCAGCGAAGCGGCGCTGGGCGCGTTCCTGGGGGAGATCGCCGACCTCGGGGTGGGCGCCGCCGACCTGACCCGCGTCGTGGTCCAGCTGCCGGCCGAGCAGACCAGGGAGCTGCTGTCCCGGCTGCACGCGGTGCTCGTCGACTACGTGGACCTGCCGTACGACCCGGCCGCCGAGCGCACCGCGATCTTCCTGGCCAGCTACCGCAGCGCCTGATCGGTAACGGAGTGGACAGCACGTGGGACAATAGATGTCAAGATGACGGATACCTACGCATTCGATCCTGACGACGCGGCCGACGACGAGCTGCTGTCGACAGGCGACCTTGAACTTGCCGACCGCGCGGCGCTGCGCCGCATCGTGGGGCTGTCCACCGAACTCGAGGACATCACCGAGGTCGAGTACCGACGGCTCCGGCTGGAGCGGGTGGTGCTCGTCGGGGTGTGGACCGAGGGCAGCGCCGCAGACTCCGAGGCCTCGCTGGCCGAACTGGCCCGGCTCGCCGAGACAGCGGGCTCCCAGGTGCTGGAGGGCCTGATCCAGCGGCGCGACCGCCCGGACCCGGCCACCTACGTCGGCTCGGGCAAGGTGCGCGAGGTGCGGGACGTGGTCGTCGCCACCGGCGCCGACACGGTCATCTGCGACGGTGAGCTGTCCTCGGGCCAGCTGCGCAACCTGGAGGAGAAGCTCAAGGTCAAGGTGGTCGACCGGACCGCCCTGATCCTGGACATCTTCGCCCAGCACGCCCAGTCCAAGGAGGGCAAGGCCCAGGTCGAGCTGGCCCAGCTGCAGTACCTGCTGCCGCGGCTGCGCGGCTGGGGCTCGGCCATGTCCCGGCAGGCCGGCGGCCGCGCCGGTGGCGCGACCGGCGGTGTGGGTCTGCGCGGTCCCGGTGAGACCAAGCTGGAGACCGACCGCCGCCGCATCCACAAGCGGATCTCCAAGCTCCGCAAGGAGATCGCCGCGATGAGCGTGGTGCGGGAGACCAAGCGTGGCCGGCGGGTGGCCAACGACGTGCCCAACGTGGCGATCGTCGGCTACACCAACGCCGGCAAGTCCAGCCTGCTCAACGCCATCACCCAGGCCGGCGTGCTGGTGGAGGACGCCCTGTTCGCCACCCTGGACCCGACCACCCGGCGCTCGCAGACCCCGGACGGCCTGTCCTACACGCTGACCGACACCGTCGGCTTCGTCCGGCACCTGCCGCACCAGATCGTCGAGGCGTTCCGCTCCACCCTGGAGGAGGCCGCCGACGCCGACCTGCTGCTGCACGTGGTCGACGGCTCCGACCCGCGGCCGGAGTGGCAGGTCAACGCCGTGCGCGAGGTGCTCGGCGAGATCGGCGGCAAGCTCAACCGGTCGATGCCGGCCGAGCTGGTCGTGGTGAACAAGACCGACGCCGCCGACGAGGTGGCCCTGGCCCGGCTGCGCAACCTGCTGCCGGGGGCGGTCTTCGCCTCGGCCCACACCGGCGACGGGGTGGACGCGCTGCGGGACGAGATCGCCGGCCGGATCCCGGCCCCGAACATGGTGGTGGAGGTGCTCGTGCCGTACACGCGGGGCGAGCTGGTGGCCCGGGTGCACGCGCAGGGCGAGGTGCTCGCCGAGGACCACACCCCGGAGGGCACGGTGCTCAAGGCCCGGGTCCGCGCCGACCTGGCGGGCGCTCTCGAGGCGTTCGCCGTGAACGGCTCGCCCGCCTGAGTTCCACCGGGGTTCCGTGGCGGTTACTGTAGGGGGACGAGGTTCATGCGGTGAGGAGGAAAGGCTATGGGCTTGGGCGAGTTCGGCCCCTGGCATATTGCGATCGTGGCGCTGGTGTTCGTGCTGCTGTTCGGCGCGCGGAAGCTGCCTGACGCGGCTCGCGGCATCGGACAGTCGCTGCGCATCTTCAAGGCCGAGATGAAGGCGGGCATCGACGGCGAGCCGAAGCCGGCCGAGACCCCCGCGCCCGCGCAGCCGGCGTCGACGGCGCAGTTCGCCGAGCCGCTCCCGGCCGCCCCGGTGGCGCAGCCCGCCGTCACGACTCCCGCGCAGCAGCCGACCACGAGCTGAGGCGCGTGTGACATGAAGGGGCCCTTCCTGACGTTGAACGTCAGGAAGGGCCCCTTCCACATGTCGGCGGAGATCAGAGGCGCCGGAGCACCGCGACCACCTTGCCCAGGATCTCGGCCTCGTCACCGAGGATCGGCTGGTACGCCTCGTTGTGCGGCATCAGCCAGACGTGGTCCTCGCGCCGCTTGAACGTCTTCACGGTGGCCTCGCCGTCGATCATCGCGGCCACCACGTCGCCGTTCTCCGCGGTCGGCTGCTGGCGCACCGCCACGAAGTCGCCGTCGGTGATGGCGGCGTCGACCATCGAGTCGCCGACCACCTTGAGCAGGAACAGCGAGCCCTCGCCGACGATCTCCTTCGGCAGCGGGAACACGTCCTCGAACGACTGCTCGGCCAGGATCGGCCCACCGGCGGCGATCCGGCCGACCAGCGGCACGTAGACCGGCTGCACCCCGGGCGCGGCGGCGGCGCCGGTGACGGCGGCCCCCTCGCCGGTGAGCATGCCGACCGCACGCGGCCGGTTGGCGTCGCGGTGCAGGTAGCCCTTGCGCTGGAGCATCTTCAGCTGGTGCGACACCGACGAGGTCGAGGTCAGGCCGACGGCGTCGCCGATCTCGCGGATGCTCGGCGGGTAGCCGCGCCGCTCCACCGACTCCTGGATGACGCGCAACACCTTGCGCTGACGCGGGGTCAGCCGCGGGTCCTGTGACGGCGAGTCCTCCGCCTCGTCGATCACCTCGACCTCGGCCACGGGACCTCCTACGTCGCTCTCGGCGCCCTTGCGTGCCATCACGCTGCCCTCCTCCTCGACGCCGACCTCCCTGGCGGCGCCCCATGCCCAGTGATCTTCAGTTTCCAACGGTAGCCCGCCGGGCCGATTCGATCAAACACCTGTTCGAAGGACACGCCGTCCAAGTCTCGACCCGGTGGGCTCGGTGTGGTACATCTTCGCACGGACGTTCGATAGAACGCCTGTTCGATCATGGGAGGCGAAATGGCGACCCAGGAGCTCCTGATCAGGCCCGGCACCCGCCGCACCCGGGTGCTGCGCACCGGCGCGGGCGACTTTCGCCGCCCTCCCGGCCGCCCCCGTCCGGTCACCGCTCCCGGTGTCGCGGCCTCCGCCGCCTGTGCTCCCGAGCGTCTGTCCGGCGGCCTCCAGCTCGCCCTGGTCGGCGTGCTCACCTTCGTGGCCTGCCTCGGCCTGGCCGCGGTGAACGGCCTGTCCTCGGTCGGCTCCCAGCCGGTGCCCTCGGGGGTGGCGACCGTGCAGGCCCAGACCGGCGAGACGCTGCCCGAGTTGGCCCACCGGATCGCCCCGAACAGCCCGGTCGACGACGTCGTGGACCGCATCGTCACGCTCAACCGCCTGGCCGACCGCACCCTGCACGCGGGCCAGCCGCTCCAGGTCCCCGCCTAGCACATCACCCGATCGTTGTTTCACCCGAGTGCCTGAGTGACATTCGGCGCACTATCTCTCTCATGACCCGGTCGGACGGCGTGTCGCGGTTTGCTTCCTAGCCTCGCGAGGCATACCTTCTACCCCTACATCTAGTGGGTAGCAGCGCCGTAGCCGTCCACAAGTTGTGGGTAACCGCCCTCAACCTGTGGACTACTGCGACCGCTGCACGTCGGGGAGGGGGTTGGCGCCGTGCGATGCCCGTTCTGTCGGCATCCGGACTCCCGGGTGGTGGACTCGCGGGAGGTCGAGGAGGGCCAGGCGATCCGCCGGCGCCGCTCGTGCTCCCAGTGCAGCCGTCGGTTCACCACCGTCGAGGAGGCGGTGCTGGCCGTGGTCAAGCGGTCCGGGGTCACCGAGCCGTTCAGCCGGGACAAGGTCGTCACCGGCGTCCGACGCGCCTGCCAGGGGCGACCCGTCGACGAGGACGCCCTGCAGCAACTCGCGCAGCGGGTCGAGGAGTCGATCCGCTCCACCGGCTGCGCCGAGATCCCCAGTCACGAGGTCGGGCTGGCCATCCTGGGCCCGCTGCGTGACCTGGACGGAGTCGCCTACCTGCGCTTCGCCAGCGTCTACCGCTCGTTCTCCTCGGTCGAGGACTTCGAGAAGGAGATCGCTGAGCTGAAACGCGCGGAGCAGATACCAACTGGGCAGATGCCAGCTGGTCAGGAGCCAGCCGCCGAATAGATGACCAGACGCAGGTTTCGCCGTCCCGTGCTCGGGGCGGCCATGTTGACGCGCAAGAAAACGGAACGAGAGGGCACGGTCATGACGAAGGCCGTCGGCAGGACAGGGTTGAACGTGCAGCGGGTCTACACGACCGAGGGCGTCCATCCCTACGACGAGGTGACCTGGGAGCACCGCGACGTCGTCATGACGAACTGGCGCGACGGCTCGGTCAACTTCGAGCAGCGCGGCGTTGAGTTCCCCGACTTCTGGTCGGTCAACGCGACCAACATCGTGACCAGCAAGTACTTCCGCGGCGCGGTCGGCACCGACGTCCGGGAGCGCAGCCTGCGCACGCTGATCGACCGGGTCGTGCAGACCTACGTCAAGGCCGGCGTCGAGCACCGCTACTTCGCCGACGACAAGGCCGCCGAGATCTTCGAGCACGAGCTGACCTGGATGCTGCTGCACCAGGTGTTCAGCTTCAACTCGCCGGTGTGGTTCAACGTCGGCACCGCCTCGCCGCAGCAGGTCAGCGCCTGCTTCATCCTGGCCGTGGACGACACCATGGAGTCGATCCTCAACTGGTACCGGGAAGAGGGCCTGATCTTCAAGGGCGGCTCCGGCGCCGGCCTGAACCTGTCCCGCATCCGGTCCTCCAAGGAGCTGCTGTCCTCCGGCGGCACCGCCTCCGGCCCGGTCTCGTTCATGCGCGGCGCCGACGCGTCGGCCGGCACCATCAAGTCCGGCGGCGCCACCCGCCGGGCGGCCAAGATGGTCGTGCTCGACGTCGACCACCCGGACGTCGAGGAGTTCATCGAGACCAAGATGCGCGAGGAGGACAAGGTCCGCGCGCTGCGTGACGCCGGGTTCGACATGGACCTGGGCGGCAAGGACATCGTGTCCGTGCAGTACCAGAACGCCAACAACTCGGTGCGCGTCTCCGACGAGTTCATGCACGCCGTCGAGGCCGGCGGCCAGTTCGGGCTGCGAGCCCGGCAGACCGGCGAGGTCATCGAGACCATCGACGCGAAGTCGTTGTGGGGCAAGCTCTCCCAGGCCGCGTGGGCCTGCGCCGACCCGGGCATCCAGTACGACGGCACCATCAACGACTGGCACACCTGCCCCGAGTCGGGCCGCATCACCGCGTCCAACCCGTGCAGCGAGTACATGCACCTGGACAACTCCAGCTGCAACCTGGCGTCGCTGAACCTGATGAAGTTCCTGCGCGAGGACGGCACCTTCGACGCGCCGCGCTTCGCCCAGGCCGTCGAGCTGGTCATCACCGCGATGGACATCTCCATCTGCTTCGCGGACTTCCCGACCGAGCCGATCGCCGACACCACGCGCAAGTTCCGCCAGCTGGGCATCGGCTACGCCAACCTGGGCGCGCTGCTGATGGCCACCGGCCACGCCTACGACTCCGACGGCGGTCGGGCGCTGGCCGCGGCCATCACCTCGCTGATGACCGGCACCGCCTACCGGCGCTCCGCCGAGCTGGCCGGCGTCGTCGGCGCGTACGAGGGCTACAAGCAGAACGCCGAGGCCCACCAGCGGGTCATGCGCAAGCACGCCGCCGCCAACGACCTCATCCGCACGTACCACTCGAACGACGCGGCCGTGCAGAAGCTGGCCACCACCGAGTGGCAGAAGGGCCTTGAGGTCGGCGCCCGCAACGGCTGGCGCAACGCGCAGGCCAGCGTGCTCGCGCCCACCGGCACCATCGGCCTGATGATGGACTGCGACACCACCGGTATCGAGCCCGACCTGGCCCTGGTCAAGTTCAAGAAGCTGGTCGGCGGCGGCTCCATGCAGATCGTCAACCAGACTGTGCCGCGTGCCTTGAAGGCCCTGGGCTACCAGCAGGAGCAGATCGAGGCCACCGTCGAGTTCATCTCCGAGCACGGCCACGTCATCGACGCTCCCGGCCTGCGGCCCGAGCACTACGAGGTGTTCGACTGCGCCATGGGCGAGCGTTCCATCGCGCCCATGGGCCACGTCCGGATGATGGCCGCCGTGCAGCCGTTCATCTCCGGCGCCATCTCCAAGACCGTCAACATGCCGGAGTCGGCGACCGTCGAGGACGTGCAGGAGATCTACTTCCAGGGCTGGAAGCTGGGTCTCAAGGCGCTGGCCATCTACCGCGACAACTGCAAGGTCGGCCAGCCGCTGTCCGCCGGCAAGGGCAACACCTCGACGGCCGAGGCCAAGACCGCGGAGACCATCGTCGAGTACCGGCCGGTGCGCAAGCGCCTGCCCAAGAAGCGCCCGTCGCAGACCGTGTCGTTCACCGTCGGCGGGGCCGAGGGCTACCTGCACGCCGGCTCCTACCCCGACGACGGCCTGGGCGAGATCTTCATCAAGCTCGGCAAGCAGGGCTCCACCCTGGCCGGCGTGATGGACGCCTTCTCCATGTCCATCTCGGTGGGCCTGCAGTACGGCATCCCGCTGGAGTTCTACGTCTCCAAGTTCCAGAACCAGCGCTTCGAGCCCAACGGCATGACCGACGACCCCGACGTGCGCATCGCCACCAGCGTCGTCGACTACCTGTTCCGCCGCCTCGCCCTGGACTACCTCCCGTACGAGAAGCGGTCCGAGCTGGGCATCTTCACCGCCGACGAGCGCACCGCCCAGGTCGCCGCCGACTACGGCCAGGTCGACCTGGAGGCCCTGCAGGTCGGCGTCGAGGCCCCCTCGGCCGAGAAGTCCGTGGAGAAGTCGGCCAAGCCCGCCGGTGAGGCCCACAGCTCCACCGAGCTGATCGAGCTCACCCTCGGCAAGGCCGCCGACGCCCCGCTCTGCATGACCTGCGGCACCAAGATGCGTCCTGCCGGCTCCTGCTACGTCTGCGAGGGCTGCGGCAGCACCTCCGGCTGCAGCTGATCGATCGGCACGGCTCCCTCGGTCCGTCGCGGGCCGAGGGAGCCGCTGGCGGCATCCCTAAGTACGTGACGTACTTGACGTACTTCCTGCTGGCGAGAGATGCTGGTGGGGACCGGGGAGGCTGACATGTCCGCTGCTCACTACGACAGCTATACCGAGGCGCGTGCGCATCTGAAGGACCTGCTGGACGCCGCGGAGCGGGGACGGGTCGCCACGATCCGGAGGGACTCGGCGACGGCGGCTCTTGTCGACGTCGACCGGATGCGCCACTTCCTTGCGTCGATCATTCCGTCGAGGGCCGAGGTTGTGTCCGAGGCCGGAGGGTGGTCGGTGTTCATCCCGGGATTGCCGGTCGCCGTCGACGGATCGTCGTTCGACGAGGCGATCATGGAGATGGTCGACGCGCTGAGGGAGTACGCCGAGGACTGGCAGGAGCGCCTGCTCGACGCGCCGAACCACCGTGACAACTGGGGACTGGTGCAGTTGATCAGCTTCAGCGATGACCAGCAGTTGCGCGACTGGCTCGTCGGCGCCGCCCGGTGACGTCCTGGCCGCCGGCGACCCGCAAGGATCACGAGACGTTCTGTGTGGTGGAGGAGTGGCGACGAGTGCGGGACGCCCGAGGGCGAACTGGAACGCACCACGCCACCTATGAGCTCGACCTGCTCGACGGCAGAATTCTTCGTACCCGCATCTCACATCCGGTGGACCGCACCGACTACGGGCCAAGCATCTGGAAGCACGTTCTCCGGGATCAGTTGGACGTCGACGAGCCCACGTTCTGGTCGTGCGTCCACGACGGCATCAAACCCGATCGTGGTGCCCCCGCGCCGTCGAAGGTGGCCTTGCCGGCGGACCTTGTGTACTTGCTGATCTCAAAGGTCGGGCTCGGCGAGTCTGAAGTGGCCGCGATGAGCAAGACCGAGGCCGTAGCCAGGCTGCAGAGCTATTGGATCGAAGGCGGCAGCTGAGGATTCGTGTGAAGGGGCGTCGGCGGGATTCCGCCGGCGCCCCTTCGGCATGGGGTCACTCGATGGCGGACAGGCGGGCCGCGAGGTCGTCGAGGAAGCGGGTGAGGAGGCGGCTGAAGGTCTGGCGGTCCGGGGCGGGCCAGTCGGCCATGGCCTCGGTGATCCAGCCGAGGACGGTGTGCAGGTAGCGGCGGGCGGTGGCGGAGCCGGTGGGGGTGAGCTCGATGAGCTGGGCCCGGCGGTCGTCGGGGTCGGGGACGCGGCGGGCGAGGTCGCGGCGTTCGAGGTCGTGCAGGACGCGGGTGACGTGGGGGCCGACGACCTGCATGCGTTTGGCGATCTCGCCGACGCGCAGGGGATGACCGGCGGTCTCGACGGTGATCAGGACGGTCATGGCCGGCCGGTCGAGGGCGATCCCGGCCTGCTCCATGATGCGTTCCATCATGTGGCTGCGGTTGGCGAGGGCGCCGAGCTGGGTCAGGCGGGGCAGCAGCGCCGCCAGGTCGAGCGGGCAGCCATCGGCAGTGTCGTCCATCACACCCTCGTTAGATACCTAAGTTAGGTATATAGTTGCGGTAGGGCACGCCGCGGCGAGAGGTCGCCGCTACGTGCGAAAAGTGTACCTAACTTAGCTATCTAGGAGTGGTCATGAGGGGCAAGATCCTGATCTCCGGGGCCAGCGTCGCCGGCCCGGCGCTGGCCTACTGGCTGCACCGCCACGGCTTCGAGGTCACGGTGGTGGAGAAGGCCGACGCGGTCCGTAGCGGCGGCTACCCCATCGACATCCGGGGCACGGCGCTCGGCGTGGTCGAGCGCATGGGCATCCTGCCCGAGCTCCAGGCCGCCCACGTCGACACCCGCGCGTTCACCTTCCTCGACACCGACGGCAGCCGGATCGCCTCGCTGCGGCCCGAGGCCGTTGTGCACGGCGTGAACGGCCGCGACCTGGAGATTCGCCGCGGCGACCTCACCGCGGCCATCTACGACACCGTCCGCGACGACGTCGAGTTCGTCTTCAACGACTCCATCGCCGCCCTTGACCAGCACGAGGACCGTGTCGACGTCACCTTCCACAGCGGGACTCGCCGCACCTTCGACCTCGTCCTCGGCGCCGACGGCCTGCACTCCGGGGTCCGTCACCTCGTCCTCGGCCCAGAAGAGCAGTTTCACCGCTACCTCGGCTACTGCTTCGCCGGCTTCAGCGTGCCCAACGACCTCGGCATCTCCCACGAGGGGCTCATCTGGAACGCCCCGGGCCGGGCCGCCGTCCTCTACGGCGTCGGGGACAACGATCGGGTGCACGGCTTCCTGAACTTCACCCGCCCGGAGCCGCCGTTTGACGCCTTCCGCGATCCCGCCGCGCAGCGCGACCTGGTCGCCTCGATGTTCCCCGACGACCAGTGGGAAGTCCCGCGCCTGGTCGCCGCCATGCGCACGGCCGACGACCTGTTCTTCGACGTGGTCAGCCAGATCCACCTGCCCCGGTGGTCGGTCGGCCGGGTCGCCCTCGTCGGCGACGCGGCCTACGCCCCGTCGTTCATCTCCGGGCAGGGCACGAGCATTGCCCTCGTCGGCGCCTACATGCTGGCCGGCGCGCTCGCCACCAACCCCGACCACACCAGTGCGTTCGACGCCTACGAACGCGACACGCGGGAATTCGTGCGGCTGAACCAGGACCTGGTCGACGAGGGCGGCTCCACCTACTGGCCCGCCACCGCCGAAGCCCTGGCCCAGCGCAACGAAGCGCTGCGCGGTCTCACCACCATGCCCGCCGACGAGGACCGGCCCGCCTACACGGCGCTGGTGCTCCCCGACTTCGAAACCGCGCCCGTTGTCGGTGGCTGAGCGGTAGCCAGGCCATGAGCCGGATAATCGGTTGTCGCCGGATGTGAAAATCGGGCCATGAGCCGCACAGTCACGCTGGCGTTGGTGAAGCCGGACGGGGAGCCGCTGGGCACGACGCGGCCGTTCGATGTGGAAACGCAGTGGTGGCAGGAAGTCGCGCCGGTGGTGCAGGGGGCGCGCAGGGAATTAGGCATCGACGTGGTGGTGCTTCGCCTGGTGGCGGCGGAAAAGGCGGCGCCGCACGGTGGGGGAGTCACGTATCTGGCCGAGTACGACGGCCCGCCGCTGGAACTGGGGCCGTTCGAGCGGAGTTGGCTGACGCCGCATCCGCTGCGGATGACGTGGGCGCAACCCGGTGGCCCGGCAGCGTCATTGCGGTGGGCGGGGGTGAAAACCGGTGTGCAGCAACGGACCTGGAACCTGTCCTCGGTGTGGAAGCTGAACGGGGCGTGGTTGAAGGAAGCGCCGCCGTTCCTGCGGCACGAGGCGATCGTGTTGGAGTGGCTGGGAAAACGGCTGCCGGATCTGGTGCCTGGGGTGCTCAAGGCGGACGGGTCGAGAATGCTCCTGGCCGATGTGCCTGGTACGGATCGCTACGACGCGGAGCCGGCGGAGGTCGTCGAGATGGTGGCGGATCTGTTCGAGATCCAGTCACTGGCCGCCGGGCACGTCGACGAGCTGCTGGCGCTGGGCGTGCCGGACTGGCGTGGAAACCCCTTCACCGAAAGGGCTTCCGCGACGGCCGACGCGTACGCCGATCAGCTGACGGCCGATGAGCGGCAGAGGCTGGCGAAGCTGGTGGGCGGACTGCCGGAGCGGTTCGCGGAGTTGGCGGACTGCGGCATCCCGGACAGCCTGGTGCACGGGGACTTCCACCCGGGCAACGTTCGATCCGACGGCGTGCGCCGGGTGATCCTCGACTGGCCGGACAGCGTGATCGGCCACCCGGCGCTGGACGTGCGCGACGTACCGGAGCTGCAAGAGCGCTGGATCAGCCTGTGGCGCAAGGAGATTCCTGGTTGCGAGCCGGAGCGGGCGCTTGAGCTCAAGCGCCCGCTCGGCGCGTTGCGGGGCGCCGCGATCTACGACACGTTCCTGGCCGGCATCGAGCCGTCGGAACGGCCGTACCACGCGGCCGATCCGCTGAACTGCCTGCGTGCGGCGGTCAGCTGATCAAGCGGCGACCGGACCGTTGGCCGCCGGCACGGTCTCGGCGGCCGACGGCGGCCCGGGCGGGGTGCCGTCGCCGAACGGGCGGCCACCCAGGGTTTCCCGCCCGTGCGGCGTCAGCCAGTTCCGCAGGTCGGGCCCGGCCGGCACGACGCCGGTGGGGTTGATCGTGCGGTGCACCTCGTAGTAGTGCCGCTTGATCTGCACGAAGTCGGTGGTGTCGCCGAATCCAGGCGTCTGGAACAGGTCCCGGGCATAAGCCCACAGCACCGGCATCTCCGACAGCTTGCTCCGGTTGCACTTGAAGTGGTTGTGGTACACGGAATCGAACCGGGCCAGCGTGGTGAACAGCCGGACATCGGCCTCGGTGATGGTGTCGCCGACCAGGTAGCGCTGCCCGGCGAGCCGGTCGCTGAGCCAGTCGAGCCGGTCGAACAGCCGCCGGTACGCCTTCTCGTACGAGTCCTGGTCGCTGCTGAACCCGGCCCGGTACACGCCGTTGTTGACGTCCCGGTACACGAAGTCGTTGACCTCGTCGATCTCGGCCCGCAGCGCCGCCGGATACAGCTGTGGCGCGCCCTCGCGGTGGTGGGCGGTCCATTCCAGGGACAGGTCGATGGTCATCTGCGCGAAGTCGTTGGTGACGACCTGGCCGGTGGCGATCTCCACGATGGCCGGCACGGTGATGCCCCGCTCGTAGCCGGGGAACCGCTTGAAGTAGGCCTCCTGCAAGCGTTCGATGCCCAGCACCGGGTCCCGGCCGTCCGGGTCGAGGTCGAACGTCCAGCTGCGCTCGTCGTGCGTCGGCCCGCAGATGCCCATGGACAGCACGTCCTCCAGGCCGAGCAGCCGGCGCACGATGATCATCCGGTTGGCCCACGGGCAGGCCCGCGCCACCACGAGTCGGTAGCGGCCAGGTTCGACCGGGTAGCCGTCCCGGCCGTCGGCGGTGATCCGGGTGGTGATGTACCGCGAATCGCGGCTGTACTCCGACATGCGTCCAGTATCGGCCCGCCGCCGACGGCCCGCTGGGAACTCCGGCCGGATGGCCTGGCCAATCCCAGCGGGCACAGTCCAGCGGGGACGGCTCAGAACGCGGTGACCGGGCGGGCCAGGTAGGGCTCCGCCAGCCGGGTGACCTCCTCGTCGCTGAGCTTGAGCTCCACCGCGGCGACGGCGTCGGTGAGGTGGTGCGGCTTGGTCGTGCCGACGATCGGCGCGGTCACCGCCGGCCGGCGCATCAACCACGCCAGCGCCACCTGCGCCCGGCTCACGCCGCGTTCCTCGGCGATGGCCCCGACCGCGTCGATGATGCCCCGGTCGGCCTCGGCGGTGTGGTCGTACAGGAGCTTGGTGAACGCGTCGGTCTCGGCGCGGGCGGTGCCCTCGACACCGGCCGGCCGGGTCAGCCGGCCGCGGGCCAGCGGGCTCCACGGGATCACGCCGACGCCCTGGTCCAGGCAGTACGGCAGCATCTCCCGCTCCTCCTCGCGCTGGAGCAGGTTGTACTGGTTCTGCATGGACACGAACCGGGTCCAGCCGTTGAGGTCGGCCGCGTGCTGCATCTGGGCGAACTGCCAGGTCCACATCGAGGACGCGCCGAGGTAGCGGGCCTTGCCGGCCTTCACCACGTCGTGCAGCGCCTCCATGGTCTCCTCGATCGGCACGTCCGCGTCGAACCGGTGGATCTGGTACAGGTCGATGTAGTCGGTGCCGAGGCGGCGCAGGCTCTCGTCCACCTGGGTGAGGATCGCCGCCCGGGACAGGCCCACGCCCTTGGGGCCGGGGCCCATCATGCCGCGCACCTTGGTGGCGATGACCACCTCGTCCCGTTTCGCGAACTCCCGCAGCAGCTGGCCGGTGATCTCCTCGCTGGCCCCCAGGCTGTAGACGTTGG
The DNA here is from genome assembly GCF_018263855.1 of Kutzneria sp. CA-103260. GTDB lineage: Bacteria > Actinomycetota > Actinomycetes > Mycobacteriales > Pseudonocardiaceae > Kutzneria. The sequence goes on from NZ_CP073318.1 coordinate 11,045,652, forward strand.
CGGTGTCGAAGGTGGTGACACCGGACTCGATGGCCTGCTTGAAGTACGGCCGGGACTCGTCGATGCCGAAGGACCACTGATGGGTGCCGCGGGCCGGGTCGCCGAAGCTCATGCAGCCCAGCACGACCTTGGAGATCGACAGCCCGCTCTTGCCCAACCGGAGGTATTCCATGCCGCCGACGCTACTCCGTTGGAGTAGCACCAGCTGCCCGATTCGGGGCATGCTGTGCCGTGCTGTTGCGTCAGTTGGAATACCTGGTCGCGCTGGCCCGGGAGCGGCATTTCGCCCGGGCCGCGGCGGCGTGCCATGTGTCGCAGCCGTCGCTGTCGGCGGCGATCCGCAAGCTGGAGCATGAGCTGGACGTGCCCATCGTGCAGCGGGGCCAGCGGTACGAGGGCCTGACCCCGGAGGGGGAGCGGGTGCTGCTGTGGGCCAACCGGATCCTGGCCGAGTGCGACGCGCTGCGCCAGGACCTGTCGACCATGCGCGGCAGCCTGTCCGGGGTGCTGCGCATCGGCGCGATCCCGACCGCGCTGACGGTGGCGCCGCTGCTGACGACGCCGTTCTGCCAGCGGCACCCGCACGCGCGGATCACGCTGGAGTCGTTGCCCTCCAGGGAGATCACCCGCCGGCTGGCGGAGTTCGAACTGGACATCGCGATGACCTATGTGGATGGTGACGAGCCCGACCGGCAGGTGGTTCCCCTTTACCAGGAACGGTATCTGCTGCTGACGCCGAGCGACGGCGAGTTCGCGGACCGGGAGAGCCTGCGCTGGGCCGAGGCGGCGACGGTGCCGCTGTGCCTGCTGTCGCGGCAGATGCGCAACCGGCGGATCCTGGACGAGACGTTCGCCGCGGTCGGCGCGAGCGTGGTGCCGGCGATCGAGACCGACACGGTGTCGGCGCTCTACGCGCATGTGGCCTCGCGCCAGTGGTCCAGCGTGATCTCGCACGCGTGGCTGCACATGTTCGGTGTGCCGCAAGGGATGCGCGTCGTCCGGCTGGACGATCCGCCGCGCTCGCCCCGGATCGGCCTGGTGATGGCCGGGCACGACCCGGAGCCGATGCTGGCCCGGGCGCTGGTGGACATCGCCCGTGACGTGGACGTGCGCGGCGAGCTGGACCGGGTGCTGGCTCGCCACTTGTGATGGACGCAGCCTGCGATAGGAGCCGGCTATCCCGGGATAGCGAAGAACGCTTTGACGGCTCCCGGCGGACGCGAGCATGGTCGGAGGCATCTACTCGCGACGTCGAAAATCGAGGTCAGCCATGGCAAAGGTGCTGTGCGTGCTGTACGACGACCCGACCACCGGGTACCCGACCTCCTACGCCCGGGACGACCTGCCGACGGTGCCCGGCTATCCCGGCGGGCAGACGCTGCCGACGCCCAAGGGACTCGGCTTCACGCCCGGCCAGCTGCTGGGCAGCGTGTCCGGCGCGCTGGGGCTGCGGGAGTTCCTGGAGAGCCAGGGGCACACGCTGGTCGTCACGTCCGACAAGGACCGGGAGGGCTCCGAGTTCGACCGGGAGCTGGCCGACGCGGACATCGTGATCTCCCAACCGTTCTGGCCGGCCTACCTGACCGCCGAGCGCATCGCCCGCGCCCCGAAGCTGAAGCTCGCGGTGACCGCCGGCATCGGCTCCGACCACGTGGACCTGGACGCCGCCATCGAGCACGGCGTCACCGTCGCCGAGGTCACCTACAGCAACAGCATCAGCGTCGCCGAGCACGTGGTGATGATGATCCTGTCGTTGGTGCGCAACTACTTGCCCTCGCACCAGGTGGTGCTGGACGGCGGCTGGAACATCGCCGACTGCGTGGCTCGGGCCTACGACGTCGAGGGCATGCACGTCGGCACCGTCGCCGCCGGCCGCATCGGCGCCGCGGTGCTGCGCCGGCTCAAGCCGTTCGACGTGCACCTGCACTACACCGACCGGCACCGGCTGCCCCAGGAGGTGGAGGAGGAACTCGGGCTCACCTTCCACGAGAGCGCCGCCGACATGGTCCCGTTCTGCGACGTCGTGACGATCAACGCCCCGCTGCACCCGGAGACCGAGGGCCTGTTCGGCGACAAGCTCATCGGCAGCATGAAGCGCGGGGCGTACCTGATCAACACCGCCCGCGGCAAGATCGCCGACCGGGACGCCGTGGTGCGGGCCCTGGAGAGCGGGCAGTTGGCCGGCTACGCCGGCGACGTCTGGTTCCCGCAGCCGGCCCCGGCCGACCACCCGTGGCGGACCATGCCGCACCACGGCATGACCCCGCACATCTCCGGCTCCACCCTGTCGGCCCAGGCCCGCTACGCCGCCGGGACCCGGGAGATCCTGGAGAACTGGTTCGCCGGCGAGGCGATCCGCGACGAGTACCTGATCGTCGACGGCGGCAAGCTCGCCGGCGCGGGCGCCCACTCGTACTCGACGAACAAGTAGCCGTCACCCGGCTAGCAGCAGCACGGCGGCCACCGCGACGACAACGGCCGCCGTGCCGCCGTGCATGGCCCAGGCCAGCACCTTCGAGCCGCCGTTGCGGAGCACGATGACGGCGTCGCCGATGGGCACGACGGCGGCGACGAGCAGATACCACCCCAGGGCGTGCGGGCCGGCCGCGGCCAGCATGACCAGGACGGCCACGCCCATGGCCAGATCCCGGATGCCCTTGATGTTCAACCACGCCGCGAGGGCGCCCTCCGGCCACTCCGGCAGGCCGAAGCCCTTGGCGTTGGCGGCGGGTCCGATCAGGTAGACGGCCCCCATCGCGATCACCGCCACGCCGAGCACCGCCGCCAGGATCACTGTCGCTGTGTACATCTGCTGCCACCCCTCGGGAATCTAGCGCTGCTAGGTCTTGTAGCAATGCTAGACATAGCCGCGCTTGAAAAGCTAGCGGTGCTAGGATTTCGGGTGTGACCGTGCAGCAGCGGCGCGAGCGGGAACGCGCGGAGCGCCATGACCTGATCCTCCGGACGGCTCGCGAGCTGGCCGAGGCCGAGGGCTGGGACGCGGTGACCACGCGCCGCCTGTCCCAGCGGATCGAGTACAGCCAGCCGGTGCTGTACAGCCACTTCGCCAACAAGGACGCCATCGTCGCGGCCGTCGCCGAGCAGGGCTTCGCCGAACTGGCGGCCGCCATGGCCGCGGCGCGCCGCCAGGAGGTCGAGCCGCAGGGCCTGCTCCGTGCCGTCGTCGACGCCTACCTGGGCTTCGCCGAGGCCAACCCCGTCCTCTACGACGCGATGTTCACCCTCGACGTCGGCCTGCGGTTCGCCCAGCCCGACTCCCCGCCGGCCCTGCTCGACGGCTTCGACCAGCTCGTGCGGACCTTCGAGGCGCTGGTCGACGACCCGGCCGAGATCGGCACCTTCACCGAGGTCGCCTGGGCCGCCCTGCACGGCCTGGCCACCCTGACTCGTGCCGGCCGCCTCTCCGACGGGCAACACGAAGCCCGGGTCGACCTGCTCGTCACGCGGCTGCTGTCATGAGGGGAGCGGGCGTCAGGGGGTTGCTGTCATGAGGGCCAAGATCGTGGTCACCGGCGGGACCGGGCGGCTGGGCCAGGTGGTGGTGGAGCGGCTGGCCGAGCGGGGCTGCGAGGTGCAGTCGATCAGCCGGCGCAACACCACCGTGTCGGTGGATCTGCGCAAGGGCACGAACATCGACCAGGCCATCGCCGGCGCCAGGGCGATCGTGCACTGCGCGACGACCAACGGGCGCGGGGACATCCCGGCGACCCGGAACCTGATCGAGGCGGCGAAACGGGCCGGCGGCCCGCACCTGGTCCACATCTCGATCGTGGGCATCGAGCGGGTGCCGATGCCCTACTACCGGGCGAAGCTGGCGGTGGAGCGGGAGATCGTCGAGTCGGGGCTGCCGTGGACGATCCTGCGCACCACCCAGTTCCACGAGCTGGTGGCCCAGATCCTGGGCCTGGCGGCGCGGCTGCCGGTGATGCCGCTGCCCGCGGGTTTCCGGTTCCAGCCGATCGACACCGGCGACGTGGCCGACCGGCTGGCGCGGCTGGCGCTGGGAGCGCCGGCGGGCCGGGTGGCGGACATGGGCGGCCCGCAGGTGCTGGACGTGCGGCAGCTGGCCAGCACCTATCTGATGCTGACGGGCAAGCGCCGGCCGCTGTGGTCGGTGCCGATCCCGGGCGCGGTGGCCCGCGGCTACCGGGAGGGCCACCACCTGGCCCCGGAGCACGCGGTCGGCGGGCGCACCTTCGAGGAGTTCCTGGCCGGATAAAAAGCAGGTGCCGGGAGCGGTTTTGGCTGGTACCGTCGTCGGCATGATCCTCTGAGCGCGCCTTCGTGCGACTTCATCCCCAGGTACGTGACGAACCCTCAGGAGGACAGCTATGCCCGAGCAGCATGCCGACCAGAACCCGGCCGATCAGGCCGCCGAGTCGAACGCCGTGGGCGAGGAGCCCACCGTCCGCCCCAACCGCGCGGAACGCCGCAACAAGGGCAAGGGCGTCGCCAAGACCAACGGCGTGTCCTACAACCCGCACATCAAGACGGCGAGCACCGGCCATCAGCGCCAGTACTCCAACCGTCGCAGCGGGGGATGACGCGGCTCGACCTCGCCCGTGACGCCCTGGCCGGCCTGTCGGTCGGGGACGCCCTCGGCGCGCAGTACTTCGTTCCCGGCAACGCCCTGCCGCGCATTCCGGCGGGGCCCTGGGAGTGGACGGACGACACCGAGATGGCCTGCTCGGTGGTCACCGCACTGCGGGATCGCGGCGAGATCGACCAGGACGAGCTGGCGGGCCTGTTCGCGGACCGGTGCGAGCCGTACCGGGGCTACGGCCCCGGCGCGGTGGTGATCCTGCACCGGATCCGCGACGGCGTGCCGTGGCAGACCGCGGCCGGCGCCGCCTTCGGTGGCACCGGCTCCTGCGGCAACGGCGGCGCGATGCGCATCGCGCCGCTCGGTGCGTTCTTCGCGGACGACCCGGACCGGGTGGTCGAACAGGCCACGCGGGCCTGCCAGGTGACGCACCTGCACCCGGAGGGCGTCGCCGGCGGGATCGCCGTCGCGCTGGCCGCCGCCTACACCGGCGGCTGCCGGCTCGCAGCCCAGCCGCCGACCGCCGACGGGCTGTTCGCGTTCGTGCTGGACCGGTTGCCGGACAGCGAGGTTCGCCGTCGGGTGGAGCGGGCCCGGGAGCTGCTGGGCCGGTCGGCCGCCGAGGTCGCCTTCGAGCTCGGCAACGGCTCGCGGGTGCTGGCCCAGGACACCGTGCCGTTCACGATCTGGGCCGCCGCCACCCAGCTGGGCGACTATCGCCAGGCCGTGCTGACCTGCGTCGAGGTCGGCGGCGACATCGACACCACCAGTGCGATCGTCGGCGGCATCGTCTCGGTGGTCGCCGACGTGCCGGCGGACTGGCTGGCGGCCCGCGAGCCGTTGCCGGACTGGGTCGGCTGAAAAACCGTTCGCGCCTTGATCGCTGTCACTGCTAGCTTCACGAGCATGTGCTTCGGACACCTGCCCCTGTACTTCTAAGTCCCGAGTGGATCTCGCGTACCCACTCGTTCGACTCAGCAGGAGTTCTGCCATGCACATCGTGTTCATGGCCGTGCCCGAGCACGGCCATCTCAACCCCGGACTGCCCCTGGTGACCGAGCTGGTCGCCCGTGGACACCGGGTCAGCTACGCGATCACCGAGAAGTTCGCGGACCACGTCGCCGCGGCCGGCGCGACGCCCTCGCTCTACACCACGACGTTCCCGGAGCGCATGCCCGAGGACGGCGAAGCCGGCACGCGGATGTTCGTCGACGAGTTCCGGTCGGCCACGCCGCAGATCGAGGCGCTGTACGACAACGACCGGCCGGACGTGATCGTCTGCGACATCGGCGCGTTCCAGGGGACGGTGCTGGCCGACCGGTGGGGCGTCCCGGTGGTGCAGCTGTCGGCCAGTTACATCGCGATCCCCGGCAGCGACGCCGACGACTTCCCGAAGTTCGTTGCCGAGAACGGGATTCCGGACGCGCTGTTGACGCCGAGGCCGTGCCTGGTGGCGATGCCGCGTTCGTTCCAGTTCGACGCCCCGACCATCGACGGCACCTTCACGTTCGTCGGGCCGATGGGCACGCCGGAGCCATGGACGGCGCCGGACGACCGACCGGTGCTGCTGATCTCCCTCGGCTCCTCCTACACGGACCGGCCGGACTTCTTCCGCGACTGCCTGACCGCGTACGCGGACAACGGCTGGCACGTGGAGCTGGCGATCGGGAACTTCGTCGACCCGGCCGATCTCGGGCCCGTGCCGAGCAACTTCACGGTCAGCCGGTGGGTGCCGCAGGCGTCGATTCTCACGCGGGCCAACGCCTTCATCACCCACGCCGGCATGGGCGGCGTGATGGAGGCACTCGCCCAGGGGGTGCCGCTGATCGCCGTTCCGCAGGCGGTCGACCAGCTGCTCACCGGGCCGCGGATCGAGGAACTCGGCCTGGGGCAGCACATTCCCCGTGACGAGGTCACCGTGGAACGGCTGCGGGCCGCGCTGCACCACGTCAGCACGGACGAGAAGATCGCGGCCAACCTCGACGCCATCCGGCGGGAAATCCTGGCCAGTGGCGGGGTTCAGCGGGCGGCCGACATCGTGGAGTCCCAAGTGGAGGGTTAAGTGATCGAGGTGCGGGTGGCCGAGGCCGGCGAGCTGGCCGGTCTCGTGGCCGTCGAGGACGCCGCCGACGGGCTGTTCGGGGCGTACGGGATCGTGTTCCCGGCGAGTTCGGACATCGACGAGGTCGCGGACCCGGACGACGTGCTGGTCGTCGGCCGGCCGGCGGTCGGCTTCGCATACGTGGGGGACGTCGACGACGGCCTGCACCTGCACCAACTGGCCGTGCACCCGGATCACGGGCGCCGAGGCCTGGGGACCGCCCTGCTGGCGGCCGTGTTCGCACGCGCCGCCGGCCGGGCGGTCACGCTCACCACGTTCCGGCACATTCCCTGGAACGAGCCCTGGTACCGGGAGCGCGGCTTCAGCGAGGTGGTCGATCCCGGTCCAGAGCTCAAGCGCCTGGTCGAGGGCGAGGCCTGGCTGCGTGACCTGGGCGAACGCGTGACCCTTACGTCCAAGGTAATGGAGCAGCCGCCGAAGCGTGGGTAGCGTCGGCGGCATGACCACGGCGGAGATCAGGCAGCGGCCGGTCGGCGAGCTGCTGCGGCAGTGGCGGGAGCACCGCCGGCTGAGCCAGCTGGAGCTGTCCAACAAGGCCGAGGTGTCGACCCGGCACCTGAGCTTCCTGGAGACCGGCCGGTCCACGCCGAGCCGGGACATGGTGCTGCACCTGGCCGACCGGCTGGAGGTGCCGCTGCGGGAGCGGAACACGCTGCTGGTCTCCGCCGGCTACGCCCCGGTCTACACCAGGACGGCGCTGGACTCGCCGGAGATGGCGCAGGTGCGGGAGGCGGTCCGGCAGATCCTGACCGGGCACGACCCGTACCCGGCGGTGGTGGTGGACCGGCACTGGAACCTGTTGGACGCCAATTCCAGCGCGTCGTTCCTGACCGCCGGCGCGGCCGAGCACCTGACCGGGCCCTCGACGAACGTGCTGCGGCTGGCACTGCACCCGGAGGGCATGGCGCCGCAGATCATCAACCACGGGGAGTGGCGGTCGCACGTGCTCGGCCAGCTGCGGCGGCAGCTCGAATCGGTCGCCGATCCGGAGCTGACCGCGCTGTACGAGGAGTTGCGGGACTATCCGTGCGCCGACGCGTGGCCGGACATCGAGCTGATGCCGGCCGGCGACAATCTGGTGGTGCCGCTGCGGATCCGGCGCTGCGACGTGGAACTGTCGTTCTTCAGCACCATCGCCACCTTCGGCACGCCGCTGGACGTGACCGTGGCCGAGCTGGTCATCGAGTCGTTCTTCCCGGCCGACGAGGTGACCAGGACCTTCATGACCAGCTTGTGAGCATCTCGTCGATGCGCTGCCAGATCTGGTCCCGGGCCTCCTGACGGGGCACGCCCTTCATCAGCAGGGCGTCGTAGTCGGTGTCCTCGTGGCGTACGGAAGCGACGACGGCGTGCCGGACCGCCCGCTCGTCCAGGGCCCGGCCGGCGGCCGACCGCCCGACCCGGCCGCTGCCCCGCAACGCCGTGTGCCGGGCGATCGCCTCGGCCCGCTCGGCCGGAATCCTGGGGAACAGCAACCGGATCTCGGTCGTGAACTGCCCCACGAAGTTCTCGTCCCACTGGGCCCGGCGCTCGGCGTCCTTGACCCGACGGCGGGCCCGCAGCTCCTCGTCGTCGAAGCACTGCTGCTCGGCCCGGTCGAGGGCGTCCGGCTCGACCAGGATGCCCAGCCGCCAGGTCCGGCCGCGGCGACCCGGATCCGGCCGCACCGCGATCGCGGTGAGGCCGCTCTCCTTGCGGGCACGGCGGCTCAGCGTCGCGTTGCCGGCCTTGAGGAACACCAGGTGGTCCAGGTCGGCGCAGCTCATGCAGATCGCCGAGCCGGCGTCCATCATCAGCCACTTGTCGCCGTCGCCGCATTCCTCGCACTCGAACTCCTCGCGCGCCTCCAGCACGACGAGGTCCGGCACCTTCTTGTCGATGGTGGCCGGGTCGAGGCCGACCTTGGTGAAGGAGAGGTTGACCCACCGGTTGTCGCGATCGGCGGTGAAGCGGAGCGGGCGGCGGTCGCGGGTGGCCGACAGGTGGGGGTCGGTCCTCAGCGCGAACCGCTGGCCGCCCCAGCGCCGAAAGGCGTCCACCGCCTCCAGCAGCTTGTCGTCGTCCACGGAGATGGCCGTGGCGAGCGGGTCGAGCTCCCCGCGCTGCCAGCGGTCGACGTTGCGTTGGTGCACCCAGCCGAGCTCCAGCAGAACGTCGAGAAAACAGACCCGGCCACGACGGCTCACGAGGATCTCCGCGATGGTCTGCACGCGTGTGCTCAGCTGCATGCCCCTGACCATACGATCGGACGAGTGATCCCCTACAGCGGGCTGCGGCTCGACCGCGCCAGTGACCGCCGTTCCGACCCGGACTGGATCGCTTCGCTGCGGGCCAGCCCGGGCGCGCGGCTGCTGCCGTTCTGGCGGGACCGCTATGCCCCCGACAGCGAACCGGTCGGCGACGAGGTGCTGCTGGGCGTCGCGGACGGCGAGGGCGTGTTCGCGGTGGAGCTGGCCGAGGAACCGGCATCCACTGTGGACGTGCGGTCGCTGTTCGGTGACATCAGCGCCCAGGAGTCGGCCACTTTGGTGTACGCCAAGGCATTGCTGCACTGGAACCGCAACCAGCAGTTCTGCGGCGCCTGCGGCGGCGGCACCCGGCCGCGGCACGGCGGCAACGTCCGAGACTGCCTCGGCTGCGGCAAGGAGCTGTTCCCGCGGATCGAGCCGGCGGTCATCGTGCTCGTCGAGCACGAGGGCCGGGCGCTGTTCGGCCGGCACGTCCGGTCGGACCGGTTCTCCACCCTGGCCGGCTTCGTCGACCTCGGCGAGAGCCTGGAGGACGCGGTGCGGCGGGAGGTCGCCGAGGAGGCCGGCGTGGCCGTCGGCGACGTGCGCTACGTCGGCTCGCAGCCGTGGCCGTTCCCGGCCGGCCTGATGGTGGCGTTCCGGGCGCAGGCGCTGTCCGATGTCATCGATGTCGACGGCGACGAGCTGTCCGAGGCCGTCTGGCTCACTCCCGAGCAGGTCAGGGCCCATCACCTGCCCCGCTTCAAGGACTCGATCGGCGCCCACTTGATCGAAACATGGCTGGCAGCCCCGCGCGATTTGTGACGTGTGCCACTAGCCTGGGCATTTCAGGCTGCCCCTGCACCGATCGGAGGCGAGCACGATGCGTATCGCGGACGTCCTGCGGAGCAAAGGGTCGAGCGTGGCCACCGTGCCACCGTGGACCACGATCACCGAACTGGTCGCCGAGCTGGCCAAACACAATATCGGGGCGGTGGTCGTGCTGACGCCCGAGGGCGTGACCGGCATCGTGTCCGAACGCGACGTGGTGCGCCGGCTGGCCGAGCGCGGCGCGGAGCTGCTGGCCCGGCCGGTCTCGGAGATCATGACCACCTCGGTGTTCACCTGCACGTCCAACGACACCGTGGAGACCCTGTCGGTGCTGATGACCGAACGCCGCATCCGGCACGTGCCGGTGGTGGACAACGGCCGGCTGGTCGGCATCGTCAGCATCGGCGACGTGGTGAAGCGCCAGATCAGCAAGCTCCAGGAGGAGCAGGCCCAGCTGGAGCAGTACATCACCCAGGGCTGAGGTTTTTTTGCCGCGCGTTCCGCGCGGGGCTCGGCCCCTCGTGACCGGTGCCTTCCTTAGCCGGACTTCGATCGCCGCGTCGGCGCAGGTGGTGGGTTGCGTCGGGGTGCGGCGATCGAAATCCGGCGACAGTCCAGGCACCGGCGGGGCCTCGCGACTCTGGGGTGAACGGGTCAGTGGGCGGTCAGGGCGTACGCCTGCTCGTAGTTGCCGGACAGCGCGGTCACGCCGGTCAAGCCCGCGAGCGGTATCGGCGAGTCCGCCTCACCTCCGGTGTGGCCGGTGCCGAGCCGTCCGAACAGGTTGTCGCCCCAGATCCGGGCGGTGCCGTCGCCCAGCACAACGGCCGGGATGTGCCGGGCCAGCGCGGCGGTCCCGGTGACCGTGGTCTGCACGGGCGTCGGCTGGAGATCGGTGCTGTGTGAGCCGTTGCCGACGTCGCCGCTGTTGTTCGTGCCCCAGGACCAGACCGTGCCGTCCGACTTGAGCGCGTGCTGACCGGACAGCGCGGTGACACCGGTGAGCCCGGCCACCTGCACCGGCAGAGCTGAATCTCCCGCGAGCTGGTCGCCGGTGTTGTAGACCTTGGCGTTCGGGCCCCACACCCACACCGTCCCGTCGCCGCGGAGCGCCTCGCCGCCGGTATAGGCGGAGATCGCCGTCACGCCGGTCAGATTGTGCACCTGCACCGGAGTGGTGGTGCCGTCCGCGGTCGTGGTGCCGATGCCCAGTTCGCCGCTGGAGTTGGAACCCCACGCCCACACAGTGCCGTCGGACTTGAGCGCGTAGTCGGTCATGCCGCTGCCGGCGATCGCGGTGACGCCGGAGATTCCGGGCACCTGGGCGGTCGACGGGCCGATCTCCCAGACAGTGCCGTCGTCGCGCAGCGCGAACCCGGAGTATCCGTCGGTGGAGAGAGCGGTGACGTGGTCGAGGCCGAGCACGTGCACCGGAACGTCCGAGTAGCAGTCGCTGCCAGGGTAGTTGGCCGTCGCGGCGCAACTGGCGTTGTTGCCGAGTTCCCCATACGGGTTCGGGCCCCATGCCCAGACAGTGCCGTCATTACGCAGGGCAAAGGTGCCGCCGAAGCCGGCGATGCTGTCAGTGGCCACGATGTTGTCCAGGCCGAAGACCGGAGTGGGGGTCGGGGCAGCACTGGTGGTGTTGCGCCGGGTGCCCAGGTAGCCGCTGCCCCAGCCGTACACGCAGCCCTGGGCGCAGGTGAAGGGCGGGGCGAAGTAGGCGAAGACGTCCACGATGACATCCGTTGTGCCGTGGGCGTTGTAGAGGTCGATCTTGGCGTCGGGGCTGACGGCGACGGTGGCCGAGTTGGACACGGTCTGGCCGGCGACGAGGTTGAGGGTGGAGGCGTTGGGCCGCGACGCGCCGTGCGGGGCGACGGTGACGAAGGTGTTGGTGGTGGCGTCGGTGCCGGTCAGGTTGAGCACCACGGCGGTCGCGGTCGGCGGGATCAGCCCGGACAGGTCGACGGTGGTCGCGACGGGGCCGACGGGGACCGACGACCGGGTGTCGAGCGCCCGGGACGACGAGATCGTGCTGAACGTCGCCGGGGCGGTGGGCGCGTAGTAGCCGGCGAGGTCGGCGATCAGGTCGACGGAGCCGTGCGCGTTGTACAGGTCGATCTTGCCGCCCGCGCCCAACGGAACCGTGACGCCGTTGGGGGTGTCCACGCCGGGAGTCAGGTTGAGGCTGGAGGAGTTGGGCCGCGCCACGCCGTGCGGCCAGGCGGTGACGAAGGTGTTGGTGGAAGCGTTGGTGCCGGTCAGGTTGAGCACCACGGCGGTCGCGTTGGCCGGCACGCTGCCCGAAAGGTCGAGCGTGTACGTCGCGTTGTCGCCGACGACGCCGATGCCGTTGCGGGTGTCGAGCACCCGCGCCGGGCTCTGCGCGGCCAGCCCGGTGCTGGCCGACGGCGAGTAGTAGCCCTCCAGGTCGGCGACGAGGTCCACGGAGCCGGAGTGGTTGTACAGATCGATCTTGTGGCCGGCCCGCAGTTCGACGGTGACGGCGTTGGGGATGTCCCGGCCCGGCACCAGGTTGAGGTTCGAGGTGATCGGCCGCTGGCCTCCGTCCGGCCACGCCGTGACGAAGGTGTTGGCGGTGACGTCGGTGGCCGTCACGTTCAGCAGCACGGCGGTGGCGTCCGCCGGCACGCTGCCGGACAGGTCCAGCACCCGCGTCGAGTCGGACTGCACCGGACCGCCGGTGACGCGGGTGTCGAGCACCCGGTTCGGCGTGACGGCCGTGAAACCGTTGCCGGTTCCGGATGCCGGCGCCGCCGACGCCGTCACCGGCGGGAGAGCCAGGCCCGCTAACAGCGCGCAGGCGACAACGGAGATGATCCGCACGTAGAGCCCCCTAGACGAGAATTCGTCCCCCGACCTGGGTGCACTGTACGGCGGCGGTCACATGCCGCGCAGTCCGCCGACCAAAGTCTGGGTCACCAGCGCGGCCAGCGTGTCCGGCTCGTTGCCGGTGTCGGCCCGGCGCTCGATCGCCTCGTGCAGCAGCGCGAAGTAGACCCGCACGGCCCAGTCCAGGTCGGTGTCGGGCGCGATCGTGCCGGAGTCGGCCAGCCGCTGGAACATCGCCCGGTTCTTGGCCATGAGCCGACCGATCACGTCCTCGTGCGCGGCCGAGGGCCCGATGTCGTGGAACCGCCAGGCGGCCTTGACGCGGATGTAGCCGGCGGTCATCTCGTGCAGCGCGACCAGTGGCGGCGCGGTCTGCGGCCGGCTGTCGTCGAGGACCGCTTCCATCTGCTCCAGCATGTCCTGCATCAGGGCGTCCAGCAGCGCCTCGCGGCTGGCGAAGCGCCGGTGCACGGTGGTGCGGGCGACGCCGGCCTCGTCGGCGATCTGCTGGAGCGTGGCCGCCGGATCCCGCGCCAGCGCCCGCCTGGCGGCGTCGAGGATGGCGCGCACCGTCCGTTCGGAGTCGGCGCGCAGCGATCGGGTCACGTGACCATGGTAGTTGGCGACATCACGGTTGCGCATTCCGTCAAAGTGGCTACATTGGTGTTGCAACTCCAACCTTAGTGGGGACTTACGCGATGCAGATGCGTGTTCTGGGTGGCACTGGCATCAAGGTCAGTGCGTACTGCTTCGGCGCCATGAACTTCGGCAACTGGGCCAACACCGACCACGACGACGCGGCCGGCATCATCAACGCCGCGCTGGACGCCGGGATCAACTTCATCGACACCGCCGACGTGTACTCGGCCGGCGAGTCGGAGCGGATCGTCGGCAAGGCGATCAAGAGCCGGCGCGAGGACGTCGTGCTGGCCACCAAGTTCCACAACCCGATGGGCGAGGGCGTCAACCGGCGGGGCAACTCGCGCCACTGGATCACGCGGGCGGTCGAGGACAGCCTGCGCCGGCTGGACACCGACTACATCGACGTCTACCAGGCCCACCGGCCGGACCCGGACACCGACATCGAGGAGACCCTGTCCGCGCTGACCGACCTGGTGCGGGCCGGCAAGATCCGGGCCTTCGGCTCCTCGACGTTCCCGGCCGAGCAGATCGTCGAGGCCCACTGGGCCTCGGAGAAGCGCGGCTACGAGCGGCTGCGCACCGAGCAGCCGCCGTACTCGATCCTCAACCGCGCCATCGAGTCCGCGGTGCTGCCCACGACCCAGCGCTACGGCATGGGCGTGCTGGTGTGGAGCCCGCTGGCCATGGGCTGGCTGTCCGGCAAGTACCACAAGGACGTCGACCTGACCAAGGGCCGGGCCGCGATGGTGCCGAGCCAGTTCGACCCGTCGCTGCCGGGCAACGCGCCCAAGGTGGCCGCGGTCGAACAGCTGGTCAAGATCGCCGCCGACGCCGGTGTCTCGCTGGTCCACCTGGCGATGGCCTTCGCCGTCGCGCACCCGGGCGTCACCTCGGCGATCATCGGCCCGCGCACCCGCGAGCAGTTGGACGACCTGGTCGCCGGCGCCGCGGTGCGGCTGGACGACGACGTGCTGGACCGGATCGACGAAGTGGTCGCGCCGGGCACCGCGATCAACGCCGGCGACTCCTTCTACACGCCGCGGGCGATCAGCGAGACCTCGTTGCGCCGTCGCCCGATCGCCACCCGATCGGCCGCCTGACACTGGCGCTGCGTCGCCGGGTGATTACCATCGCGGCATGCACCTGGCCGGGGGACTCCTGCGCGACTTCGCTCGGGGCTGCGACGTGCTCGGTGGCGGGGGCGGAAGCCAGGCGCGGCACGCGCTGCCGCTGGCCGCCCACGCCATCGAGCAGACCGGCCCGGTGCAGGTCGTCGAGGTCGGCGAGCTGCCGTCCGAAGGCCTGGTGATGCCGTGCTCGTTCCTCGGCGCGCCGGCGATCGGGGCCGAGCGGATCGGCACCGGCCGCGAGGCCGCCACCCTCCGCGGCCACCTGGAGCGGCACTTCGGGCAACCGGTCGTGGCCATGTTGTGCAACGGAATCGGCGGCATCCACGGCGGCATCTCGGTCGTGCTGGCCGCCCACGCCGGGCTGCCCCTGCTGGACGCCGACGGCATGGGGCGGGCCTTCCCCGGCATGTCCCTGGTGTCGATGCACCTGGCCGGCGTCGCCCCGGAGCCGGTGCTCCTGGCCGACGAGCACGATCGCGTGGTGGCGGTGCACGCCGGCGGCGTCTGGGCGGAGCGGATGGCCCGCTCGGTGGTCGTCGGCTTCGGCGACCGGGGCGTGAGCAGCGAGTACGTGATGACGGTGGACCAGGTCGCCGGCGCGGTCATCGAAGGCTCCGTCAGCAAGGCGCTGCGCATCGGCGAGCTGATCGGCCAAGCCGCGTCGGTTGCCGACGCGGCGCGGGCCATCGCCGCCGAGTTCGACGGCGTGCTGATCGCCGAGGGCAAAGTCACCGCCGCGCTGCCGGAACCGGGGCGGCACACCTCCGCGACCATCGAGGGCACCGGCTCGGACCTCGGCCGCCGGCTACGGCTGGAGGTCGGCGACGAGCACCTGGCCGTCATCGAGGACGGCCAGGCCATCGCCACGGTGCCGGACATCATCACCGTCTTCGACACGTACACCGGCGAAACGCTCGGCGCCGGCGAGCTGCGCTACGGCCAGCGGGTGGTGGCGCTGGCGCTGCCGTGCCCGGAGGTGTGGCGCACACCGGCCGGGCTGGACCTGGCCGGCCCGGCGGCGTTCGGGCTGGACCTGCCGTACCGGCCGGTGGTCGCGTCATGACCCCGGACCGCAGCTGCCGCATCGGCATCTCCATGGAGCGCGACCGGTTCGCGGCCGCCGTGGTGGAGAGCGACGGCACCGTGCTGGCCTCGGTCGAGCGGCCGACGCCGACCGCGGCCGTCACCGCCGTGCTGCCGGTGCTGCTCGAGGAGCTGATGGCCCAGGCCGGGCCGCGCGGCGTCGACCTGGAGCACATCCAGCAGGTGATGATCGGCGTCAGCGAGGTCGACGGCCTGGCCGGCCTGCCCGGCGCCGACCCCGCCTGGCGGCGCTGGCCCGGGCAGCTGGGGCCGGTCGCGGTGGTGCGGCTCGGGGCGGCGACGACCTCCATGCCGCCGCTGGCCGGCTGGCCGGACTCGCTGCGGGCCACGGTCTCGATCGCCGAGACCTGCCTGGCCGGAGGGGCCCGCCTGGACGGCAGCGACTTCGAGCCGCTGGACACCGCCGGGCTGGTGGCGTTCGCCCGCAAGATCGCCGGCCGGGTCAACGCCGTCGCGGTGAGCAGCGTGTTCGCCTCCGTCGCCCCCGGGCACGAGCTGGCCGCCGCCGGGCTGCTGCGGGCCGAGCTCGGCGACTCCGTGCCGATCCTGCTCTCCCACGAGATGGGCGGCTCCGGGCTGCTGGAGCGGGAGAACGCCACCGTGTTGCAGGCCGCGCTGATCCGCCGGGCCTGGGGTGCGGCGCACCGGCTGCGCCGCTCACTCGTGGACTGCGGCCTGGCCCACGCGGAGCCGTTCCTGGCCCGCAACGACGGCTCGATCATGACCGTCGACTACGCCCTGACCCGGCCGCTGCTGCTGCACGGTGCCACAGCGGCGACCGGCGCCCGGGGCGCGGCCCTGCTGGCCGGCGAGCCGGAGGCGCTGGTCGCGTTCACCGACGTCGACGGCGCGCCGACGGCCGTGTGCTCGGTGACCGCCGGCTCGGCGCAGCTCGCCGCCAGCTCCACAATGATCGGTGGCCTGCGGACCGGGTTGCGCACCGTCGCCCTCGTGCCCACGCATCCGCCGATCGGCGGCACCGGGCGCGGGCTGCCGCAGCTGGCCGAGGCCGTGGACCGGGCCAAGGGCTCGCCGCGGGACCTGCCACTGCTGGTGATCGGGCCGGGCGCGGAGAAGCTCGTGGACACCCTGCCCGGGCCGCTGCCCGGCACCACGCTGGTGTGCTGCCCGCCGCGGGCGGACGCCGCCGTTGCGGTCGGTGTCGCCCTCGCCCCCGTCGGCGGGGAGGCGGTGCGGATGTTCAGCGCCACCAGCCCGCACGGCGACGACATCCGCCATCGGGTGAAAGAGCAGGCGCGGGCCGCCGCCGTGCACGCCGGGGCCGATCCGGCGACCGTCGCCGTGACCGACGTCGAGGAGTCCACGGTTCCCCACGTCAGTGAGCCGACCGTGCTGCTGCGCGTGCGCGCCGAGGGGCCGCCGCGGGTCGGCTGGCGGCGTACATACGAGCGGTCTTGACACCGGGCTGACCGGATTTCCGGCTACCCTGCTGTGTGCCCCGACGACTGCTGCGCCTGTTGGTTGCCCTGTTCGTCCTCATCTGCACGACAGGCGCCCCGAGAGCGGCGGCCGACCCGGCCGGCTGCGAGTTCCGGTCCGCGCCGCCGCCGGCCGTCGACGCGTCCGAAAAGCCGGCCCCGGGCCAGCAGCCGCCGGCCCCGCTGCCGGTGCCGGCCACGCCCGTCGGCGGTTCCCGGATGGCCGAGTGCGGGCCGGTGATCCCGACCGGGGCCGGGAAGCCGCCGGCCAACCAGTTCGAGTCGTGGGTGCTGGCCGACCTCGACACCGGCAAGGTGCTGGCCGCCCAGGACCCGCACGCCCGGCAGCGCCCGGCGTCGCTGATCAAGGTGCTGCTGTCGCTGGTGGCCATGCGTGAGCTGAAGATGGACACCGTGGTCACCGGCACCACGGACGACGCCAACCAGGACGGCACCCGGGTCGGCATCGGGCCGGACGGCAAGTACACCAACGACCAGATCTTCCACGCCCTGCTCATGCACTCCGGCAACGACTGCGCGCACGCCCTGGCCACGCAGCTCGGCGGCGTCGAGCAGACCGTGGCCAAGATGAACGCCCTGGCCAAAAGCCTTGGGGCACTGGACACCCGCACCGCCTCGCCGGCCGGCCTCGACGGGCCCGGCATGGTCTCCTCCGCCTACGACCTGGCCGTGCTGTTCCGGGTTGCCATGCAGGACAAGCGTTTCGCGGACGCCGTGGGCACCCAGCAGTTGCAGTTCCCCGGCTGGGGCAACAAGCCCGGCTTCATCGTCGCCAACGACAACCCGCTGCTCTACAACTACCCCGGCGACCTGGGCGGCAAGACCGGCTACACCGACGACGCCCTGCACACCTACATCAACGCCGCCCAGCGGGACGGCACCCGCATCGTCTTCGTCGGCATGCGCGGCACCATGAGCCCGGTGACCCAGATGTACGCCCAGTCCCAGCCGATGATGGACTACGGCTTCGCCCTCAAGGCCACCGGCGCGCAGCCCGTCGGTCAACTCGTCGACGCCGACCCGACCGCCGTGAAGCCCGCCCTCACCACCACCCCCGCTCCGCCCGCCCAGTCCCAGCACGTCCTGGCCTCCGGCCAGTCCGAACCGGGCTTCTCCCTCACCGCGGCCCTCGCCGTGCTGGCCCTGCTCGTCGTCCTCGCCGCCGTCATCTACATCGGCATCCGCCGCCGCCGCGCCAGCTAGACGTCCACTCGAAACGCCGGTATCGGCACCTGCCACGCATCACCAGCAGTCAAGGGTCAATGACAAAAGCCGCCAGTTCGCTTGAGTCTTCCGTAGCGGCATTCCTACGCTCCGTCAATGCGGAGTCTGTCGATCCTGCTCGCTGCTCTGTTGTCCGTGGCGTTCGCCCTGCCGGCGGCCGCGGCGACCACCGACAAGCGCGTTGTCGTCTACTACCAGACCCAGTACAGCAACGGCGCGTATGTGTCGCCGCTGCCGTTGCTCACCAACAACACCGGTGTCACCGACGTCGAGGTCGCGGCGATCCACCTCGACGACAACAGTGTCGTGCACCTCAACGACGATCCGCCCGACGCGGCCAAGTTCACCCAGATGTGGCAGGACCTGGCCACGATGCAGGCCCAGGGCGTGCACGTGCTCGCCATGGTCGGCGGCGCCGCGCAGGGTAGCTTCCAGCGGCTGGACACCCAGTTCGACACCTACTACCCGTTGCTGCACAACCTGATCACCACGTACCACCTCGACGGTGTCGATCTCGACGTCGAGGAGGACATGTCGCTCGCCGGCATGGAGCGGTTGGTCGACCAACTGCGCTCCGACTTCGGCTCGGGTTTCGACATCGCGCTCGCGCCGGTCGCCAGCGCGCTGAACGGCGGCGGCAACCTGTCCGGCTTCAGCTACGACTCCCTGATGCAGGACCGGGGTTCGTCCATCTCCTTCCTCAATGCCCAGTTCTACAGCGGCTTCGGCAGCATGGCGACGACCGACGACTACGAGTCGATCCTCGGCCGCGGCCTGGTGCCCGCGAGCAAACTCGTCGCCGGCACGCTCACCAGTTCCGACAACGGCAGCGGCTTCGTGCCGGTCGAGACCGTGCAGAGCACCGTGCGCAGCCTGGTGTCCTCGCACTCCGACTTCGGCGGCGTCGCGGGCTGGGAGTACTTCAACTCCCAGCCCGGAGGCGCCGCGGCCCCGTGGCAGTGGGCCTCGGCAATGTCCTCGGCCCAGCAGTGACCCGCGAGTCCCGCCCTCGGCCGACCATGCCACTGGTTTGTGAGGTTCGCTCGACTTCGGCCGGGCGGGACTCGTCGTGGTGCCCCGCCGTCAACTTCGTTGGCTGCCTATCTGCTGCTCGATCCAGGACAGGTGCTGGGCGATACCGGTGGACAGTGTGCTTGTCGCGCACTCGCCGCCATTGTCGCCAGGGCCGGTCGTCTCACCGACCAGTGTCCAGTCACCGGTGCTGCCGACGAGTGCCGGGCCGCCCGAGTCACCGTGACACGCCGAGTGCGTCCGGTCACCGGAGACGCACACATCGCCCATACCGCCACCGCCCGCCAGGCATTTGCTGCTCGACAGCACCGTCAAGTCGATCTGTTGCAGGGTGTGCGGCGTCGCGCATGCCGGCCAACTCGTGCAGCCCCAGCCGAGCAAGCGCACCGCGGTACCCGCCGCGGGGTTGCTCTGTGGCAACTTGACCGGGGTGGAGTGCGCCGCCTTGCTCAGACGCATCATCGCCAGGTCGGTGCCGGGCTTGCTGACGACCTTGTCGATTTTGCCGACCTCGCCACCGGAGTTGCTGTCCATCGATCCGATCCGACCGGTGGAGGCTCTACCACAGTGGTTGGCCGTGACGATCCACTGCGGCGCGACCAGGCTGCCGCCGCAGCTGTTGCTCAGCGCGACGATGAAGGAGTAAGGCTCGGTGGCGTTGCGACCACCGATGATGTTGGTGTGCGGGGGAGCGGGCGACGCGGCCGCGGCCGCGGGCACCGACATTCCCAAGATCGTGGCAGACACTGCCACCGCCGTCAGGACAACTGTGCGCGTGGACATCCTCATCGTTCAGGCGTAAACCTGAGCCGCTCGCAGCAGCGCGGGACGCGCCGACGAGTGGCTGGCCGATGCTGGCCATTGAATCTTTTCAGACAGCCTGCAACGCCAGGAGGGCCACGTCGTCGTGGTCGCGGCCGGCGAGCCAGGCGTCGAGGAGGCGCTCGACGTGGTGGGTGAGGTGGTCGGCGGGCAGGCCGGCGCCGGAGCCGAGGGCATCGGTGAGGCGGTGGGCGCCGAACTGCTCGCTGCCGTCGGAGCCGCCGCGGGCCTCGGTGACGCCGTCGCTGTAGAGCAGGCAGACGTCGCCGGCGGAGAGGGTGACGGTGGCCTCGCCGAAGTGGGGATCGGGCAGCACGCCGACGAGGGTGCCGGGCACGGCGACCTCCTCGACGGCGCCGGAGGCCCGCAGCACGACGGGGGAGGGGTGGCCGCCGGAGGCGAGCCGGATGCGGACGGCGCCGGAGTCGAGGCGTTCCAGGGCGCCGACGACCAGGGTGGCGAAGCGGTTGTCGGCGCTGGTGAGAATGGCCTTGTTCAACAGGTGCAGCAGCTTGGTCGGCTCGGTCTCGACCAGCCGCAGCGCCTCGACGGTGTGGCGGATCCGGCCGGCCAGGGTGGCGGCCTCGACGCCGTTGCCGCAGACGTCGCCGAGCAGGAACAGGGCCCGGCCGTCGGATTCCGGGTACACGTCGTAGAAATCGCCGCCGACGCGGATGCTGCTCTGCGCCGGCCGGTAGCAGGCCGACCAGGCCACGCCGGGCGTCTCGGGCAGTTCGGCGGGCAGCAGGCTGGCCTCCAGCACCTCGGTGGCCCGGGCCTGCTCACTGTAGGAGTGGGCGGAGCTCAGCGCGGCCGCCGCCCGGCTGGCGTAGTCGCGCACGACGTCGAGCTGGTCCCCACGGGAATCGGCCCCACGGGAATCGGCCCCACGGGAATCGGCCCCACGGGAATCGGCCCCACGGGAATCGGCCCCACGGGAATCGGCCCCACGGGAATCGGCCCCATGGGAATCGGCCCCATGGGAATCGGCCCCATGGGAATCGACACTGTGGGAACCGTTGCCGGCCAACACCAACGCGCCCGCGTCCAGGCCCTCGTGCCGCAGCGGCACCACGGTCACCGCGTCGGGGACGGCGGAGTTGGCCGCCACCAACCAATCCAGCCGCGCGCCGGGGACCGGCTGCCCGGGCAGCGGCCGGGTGGTCGAACCAGAGAAGGCCTCGGCCAGCGTGGTGACCGACCGCAGCACGTGCTGACCGACCCGGCCGTGCTCGGTGTCGCCGCCGCGGGTGTACCGCCACCACTCGACGCGGCCCCGCCGCGAGGGCAGCACCACGGCGCAGCAGTCGGCCAGCGTCGGCACGGCCAGCTGGACGATGCTGCGCAGAGTCTCGTCACGGCGCAGAGAACTGCCCAGCAGCCGGCTGCTGTTGGCCAGAAACCGTGACTGCGCGCACTTCTCGCACCACGGCTCCTCCGGCTCGGCCGGATCACCATGCCACGCCACGTGGTCCGCGTCCAACTGAGTGGGTGTCCACAGCCAGGGCAGTCCCTGGCAGGTGGTTTCCACCGGGCCCTGCTCCGAACCAGTGAAACCGGCCACACCGGCGAGCTGGTCGCCGGGCCGCAGCTCGGGGAAGAGCTCGGTGGCACGACGGCTCACCACGCGCACCAGGCCGCGGCCGTCCCGCACCACCACCGCCCGGTCGGCAGCGTCCAGCAGCGCCTGCCACACGGCGGCGCCGACGGTTTCCTGCCTGCTCAGCGGTACTCCGCTCAACTCCGTTCCGGTCGATCCCGATCTGGTCGGCACGGGAATCCCAGGTGCGGAGCGTCGGTCGACCACCGCGGCACCTCCAGACTCCTGGCCGGATGAGCTTTCAGACTAGCCCGGCACACTCGACTGCTCACCATCACTCGTCTCGTGGCAGGCTAACTGTCACCGACACGCTATTCGATGGCAGCCGATTCGAGGGAGGCCGACGTGGACGCAACCTCGCTGCCGGTCGGGACCAGGCAGTCCGCCGGCGAAGACGCGTTCCTAGACCGCCTGCTCAGCGCCATGCGCGATGTGCGGGACGGCAATTTCCGGCGCCGGCTGACGCCGGTCGGCGACGGCACGGCCGCCCGCGTCGCCGAGGTGTTCAACGAGATCGTGGAACGCAACCAGGACCTGGTCGGCGAGCTGTCCACGCTGCGGGGCGGCGTGGGGGAGCGGCTGTCGACGGAGCCGTTCACCGGCGGCTGGGCGGTGGCCCGCCAGTCGGTGAACCTGGTGCTGGAGGACCTCCTGCACCCGACCACGGAGCTGAGCCGCGTGCTCGCGGCCGTGGCCGAGGGCGACCTGTCGCCGCGAATGGCCTCGCACCGCAACGGACAACCGCTGCGCGGCGAGGCGGCGCAGCTGTGCGGAACGGTCAACGGACTGCTCGAACAACTTTCAGTGTTTGCCGAGCAGGTGACGCGGGTAGCCCGTGAAGTGGGCACCGAGGGCAAGCTCGGTGGCCAGGCTGTCGTGCCCGGAGTCGCTGGCATCTGGAGGGATCTGACCGACAACGTGAACCTGATGGCGGGCAACCTGACCGCCCAGGTTCGGGATATCGCGCAGGTGACCACGGCGGTGGCCGACGGCGATCTGAGCCGGAAGATCACGGTCGAGGTCTCCGGGGAGATGCTCGGTCTCAAGAACACCGTGAACACCATGGTGGACCAGCTCTCCGCGCTGGCCGACGAAGTCACCCGCGTCGCCAGGGAGGTCGGCACCGAGGGCATTCTCGGTGGCCAGGCCACGGTTCCCGGCGTCGCGGGCATCTGGCGCGACCTCACCGCGAACGTGAACTTCATGGCGGCCAACCTGACTTCGCAGGTGCGGTCCATCGCGCAGGTGACCACGGCGGTGGCCAAGGGCGATCTGTCGCAGAAGATCAATGTGGACGCGCGCGGCGAGATCCTGGAGCTGAAGAACACCGTGAACACCATGGTGGACCAGCTTTCCTCGTTCGCGGCGGAGGTCACCCTGGTCGCCAGGGAGGTCGGCGGCGAGGGCCGATTGGGTGGCCAGGCCACGGTTCCCGGCGTCGCCGGCACCTGGCGCGACCTCACCGACTCGGTGAACTTCATGGCCGGCAACCTGACTTCGCAGGTGCGGTCCATCGCGCAGGTGACCACGGCGGTGGCCAAGGGCGATCTGTCGCAGAAGATCACCGTCGACGCCCGCGGCGAGATCCTGGAGCTGAAGAACACCATCAACACGATGGTCGACCAGCTCTCCGCCTTCGCCGACGAGGTCACCCGTGTCGCCCGAGAGGTTGGCACGGAAGGAAAGCTGGGCGGTCAGGCGACCGTGCGCGGCGTGGCCGGCACGTGGAAGGACCTGACCGACAACGTCAACGTCATGGCCCACAACCTGACCGGCCAGGTGCGCTCGATCGCCCGGGTGGCCACGGCGGTGGCCGACGGCGACCTGTCCAAGAAGATCGTGGTCGAGGCGGCCGGCGAGGTCGCGGCGCTGGCCGCGACGATCAACGGCATGGTGGACACGCTGCGCGCGTTCGCCGACGAGGTGACCCGCGTGGCTCGCGAGGTCGGCACCGAGGGCATGCTCGGCGGCCAGGCCCGGGTGCCCGGCGTGGCCGGCACGTGGAAGGACCTGACCGACAACGTCAATTTCATGGCCGACAACCTGACGTCCCAGGTCCGCAACATCGCCCAGGTCACCACCGCGGTGGCCCGCGGCGACCTGTCGAAGAAGATCGACGTCGACGCCCGGGGCGAGATCCTGGAGCTGAAGAACACCGTGAACACCATGGTGGACCAGCTGTCCGGCTTCGCCGACGAGGTGACCCGCGTGGCCCGTGAGGTCGGCACCGAGGGGCAGCTGGGTGGCCAGGCCGAGGTCGTCGGCGTGACCGGCGCGTGGAAGCGGCTCACCGAGAGCGTGAACGAGCTGGCCGGCAACCTGACCACGCAGGTGCGGGCCATCGCGGCGGTGGCCACGGCGGTGACCGCGGGCGACCTGACCCGGCAGATCACCGTGCAGGCCCGCGGCGAGATGGCCGATCTGAAGGACAACATCAACCGAATGATCGGCAACCTGATGGAGACCACCACCGCCAACCGGGAACAGGACTGGCTCAAGACCAACCTGGCCCGGCTGTCCGGCCTGATGCAGGGCCAGCGGGACGTGGCCGAGCTGGCCTCGCTGATGATGAGCGAGCTGGCCCCGCTGGTGTCGGCCCAGCAGGGCCTGTTCTTCCTGCTCGACGAGGAGGAGCTGGCCATGGCCGCCGGCTACGGCGTGCCCACCGGCGACGGCGGCAGCCCGCGGTTCCGGTTCGGCGAGTCGCTGGTCGGGCAGGCGGCCGTGGAGAAGAAGACGATCCGCATGTCGGCCGCCCCGCCCGGCTACATCAGGATCACCTCGGGGCTGGGCGTCGCGCCGCCGTCGGACGTGATCGTGCTGCCGGTGCAGTTCGAGGGCAAGGTGCTCGGCGTGATCGAGCTGGCCTCGGTCGGCCGGTTCACCGAGGTCCACCGCGACCTGCTGGAGCAGCTGCGGGAGACCATCGGCGTCACCGTCAACACCATCCAGGCCAGCTCCCGCACCGACGCGCTGCTGGCCGAGTCCCAGCGGCTGGCCCAGGAGCTGCGGGCCCGGTCCGAGCAACTGCAGGCCCAGCAGGAGGAGCTGCAGCGGTCCAACGCCGAGCTGGCCGAGAAGGCCGCCCTGCTGGCCCGCCAGAACAGCGACATCGAGCTGAAGAACACCGAGATCGAGCAGGGGCGGCAGGAGCTGGAGGAGCGGGCCCAGCAGCTGGCCCTGGCCTCCCGCTACAAGTCCGAGTTCATGGCCAACATGTCCCACGAGCTGCGCACGCCGCTCAACAGCCTGCTCATCCTGGCCAAGCTGATGTCCGACAACCTGGAGGGCAACCTCTCCGACAAGCAGGTCGAGTTCGCCCGCACCATCCACGCCGCCGGCAGCGACCTGCTCCAGCTGATCAACGACATCCTCGACCTGGCCAAGGTCGAGGCCGGGCACCTGCAGCTGGAGCAGACCACGGTGTCGGTCGTCGACCTCGTGGACTACGTGGAGAAGCTGTGCCGGCCGCTGATCGGGCAGAAGGGCCTGGACTTCTCGGTCGTGGTCGACGCCGACGTGCCCGACGAGGTGCACACCGACGTGCAGCGGCTGCAGCAGATCCTGCGCAACCTGCTGTCCAACGCGATGAAGTTCACCCAGGAGGGCAGCATCCGGCTGACCATCCGGCAGGTAGAGCCCGGGCAGGTCCGCCGGGCCACGCTGCGTGGGGCGCCGGCCCGCATCGCGTTCTCGGTCGAGGACACCGGCATCGGCATTCCGGCCGACAAGCTCGGCGTCATCTTCGAGGCGTTCCAGCAGGCCGACGGCACCACCAGCCGCAAGTACGGCGGCACCGGGCTGGGCCTGTCCATCAGCCGGGAGCTCACCCACCTGCTCGGCGGCGAGCTCCAGGTGCGCAGCGCCCCCGGCCAGGGCAGTGCCTTCGTGCTGTGCCTGCCGGTGAACCCGCCGCCGGCCCTGCTGGCCGCCGCCCCCGACCTGCCGGAGGTGGACGAGCTGGAGGAGGCCGTGCTGGTCGAGGACCCGCTGCCGGCGGTGGTCGCGCTCAGCTCGTCCGCGCCGCGGTTCCACGGTGAGAAGGTGCTCATCGTCGACGACGACCTGCGCAACGTGTTCGCCCTGAGCACCGTGCTGGAGCTGCACGGGCTGCACGTGGTGTTCGCCGACAACGGCGTGGCCGGCATCCGGGCGCTGGAGCAGTACGACGACATCGCCCTGGTGCTGATGGACATCATGATGCCGGAGCTGGACGGCAACGCCACCATGGCCGCCATCCGCGACATGTCCGCGCACGCGGACCTGCCGGTGATCGCCGTGACCGCCAAGGCGATGAAGGGGGACCGGGAGAAGAGCCTGGCCTCCGGGGCCAACGACTACGTGACCAAGCCGGTGGACACCGACCTGCTGCTCAACCTGATCGCCGCCTACCTGGACTACGACACCAGCGAGCCGGCCGACCAGCAACAGCAGGCGTGACCCACGCTCAGCCCTAGGCATCCGGTGACGGGATGCCTAGGGTCGTCGGGGTGGGCGCCAGCCGGCCGGTCTTGCTGCTGGACGTGGACGGGCCGCTGAACCCGTACATGGCCAAGCCGCACCGCAGACCCGACGGTTACAGCACGTATCGGACCAAACCCAGATCGTGGATCGCCGCCAACTCGCACCGGCCCGAGGCCTTCGTGCGGCCGCTGCGGGTGTGGCTGAACGTCGCGCACGGGGCCCGGCTGCTGTCGCTGCCCTACGAGCTGGTGTGGGCCACCACGTGGAAGGACGAGGCCAACGAGTGGATCGGGCCACCGCTGCACCTGCCCGAACTGCCGTGGCTGGACTGGCCCCAGGAGCACATCGCCGATCCGGACGGCATCCACTGGAAGACCCGGCACATCGTGGAGTGGACCGGCGGGCGGCCGTTCGCCTGGGTGGACGACGAGATCGGGCCGGCCGACCGGGAGTTCGTCGCCGCCCACCACGACGGTCCGGCCCTGCTGCACTGGGTCGACCCGCGCCTCGGGCTCCGCGACGAGGACTTCGACACCCTGGCCCGCTGGGCGGCCGGACAGAAGGCCGCCCAGCACGCGCCCTAGTTCACGCCGAGCAGGTCCACCACGAAGATCAGGGTCTCGCCCGGCTTGATGACGCCGCCGGCGCCGCGGTCGCCGTAGCCCAGGTGCGGCGGGATGACCAGCTTGCGCCGGCCGCCGACCTTCATGCCGGCCACGCCGCGGTCCCAGCCCTGGATGACCCGGCCGCCGCCGAGCGGGAACTGGAAGGCCTGGCCGCGGTCCCAGGAGGCGTCGAACTGCTCACCGGTCGAGTGCGCGACACCCACGTAGTGCACGTTCACCAGCTGGCCGGCCGTGGCCTCCGGGCCCTCGCCAACGGTGATGTCCTCGATGACCAGGTCGGCCGGGGCCGGGCCGTCGTGCGGGTCGACAATGGGCTTTTCCAGCGCCATGGTGAAGCTCTCCTCACGTGTTACAGGTGTGACTCACCCTAGCGGAGGGCTACCGCAGCAACCCCCGAGCGAAGGCGGTGGCGACCGCGGCGGCGCGGTCGGAGACGCCGAGCTTGGCGTACAGGTGCAGCAGGTGGGTCTTGACCGTGGCCTCGCTGATGAACAGCTGGGCGGCGGCCTCGCGGTTGGTCGCGCCCTTGGCTATCAGCGCCAGCACTTCCAGCTCCCGCTTGCTCAGGTCGTCCTTGGCCGGCGCGCGGACCTGGCCGAGCAGCTTGGTGGCGACGGTGGGGGACAGCACGGCTTCGCCCCGGGCGGCGGCGCGGACGGCGCGCAGCAGCTCGGCGCGGGGGGTGTCCTTGAGCAGGTAGCCGGTGGCGCCGGCCTCGATGGCCGGGAGGACGTCGCTGTCGGTGTCGTAGGTGGTGAGGACCAGGACCTTGGACCGGATCGCTAGCGTTGCTAGCTTCCGTATCGCCGCTACGCCGTCCATGCCGGGCATGCGCAGATCCATCAGCACGACGTCGGGCGCAAGCGATTGCGCGTAGGCGACGGCCTCGGCGCCGTCGGCGGCCTCGCCCACCACCTCGAACTCCGGGTCCCCGGCGAACATGCCGTGCAGGCCGTTGCGCACGACCGGGTGGTCGTCGACGATGAGCAGCCGGATCGGGTCACTCACCGGGCACGCTCGCCGAGATCGCGGTGCCGGTCCCCGGCTCCGACTCGACGGCCAGGGTGCCGCCGACGCCGTCCATCCGCTGGCGCATCACGGTCAACCCGAATCCCCCGTCCCGGCCACGGGAGAAGCCCCGGCCGTCGTCCCGCACATCCAACACCACCTGGTCGTCCAAATAGGACAAGGTGACGCCCACTCGGGACGCGTCGGCGTGCTTGGCGATGTTGGCCAGCGCCTCCTGCGCCACCCGGTACAGCGCCACCTCCTGGTCGGGCGTCACCGGCCGTGGCGGCCCGTCGGTCGACATCGTCGCCGGCACGCCGGCCTCCCGCGACCAGTTCTCCGCCAGCTCCGCCACCGCGTCGACCAATCTGTTGTCCTCCAACGGCTCCGGCCGCAGCGCCTGCACCGACCGGCGGGCCTGGGCCAGGCTCTCCCGGGCCAGCCGGGCGGCCTTGTCCAGGTGCTCCTGGTCGCCGGTCTGCTCGGCCGCCTGGAGCTGGGTGACGATGCCGGCCAGGCCCTGGGCCAGCGTGTCGTGGATCTCCCGGGCCATCCGCTGCCGCTCGTCCAGCACGCCGGCCTCCCGGGCCTGCACCAGCAGCTGCTCGTGCAGGCCGCTGTTCTCGGCCAGCGCCCCGGCCAGCTCCTCGCTGGTGCGCCGGTGCTTCTCGCTCTGCCGGCCGATCATCACCCCGGCGTAGATCATCGGCAGCATCACGCTGGCCAGCACCGACCACATCGGACTCTCGGACTGCTGCAACAGCACCGACAGCACGGTCTGGGCGCCGACGCCGACCGCGATCCAGCGGGTCGGCAGCAGGTTGATGGCCTGGCCGAAGCAGATCGCGCCGAAGATCGAGAACCAGGAGTTGCTCCACTGCAGCGCGAGGGTCAGCGCCAGCAGCACGACGTACTGAAGGATCGGCCACCGCGGCAGGCCCAGCCGGGTCCGCAGCAGCCACACCGCGGTCACCCCGGCCAGGACCAGCGTGACCCAGGCCGCCTGGTGGGCGCCGAGCGGCACGGCCAGCGCCAGCACGGTGGACAGGGCCAGCAGCACGTAGCCGCTGGCCCAGAAGATCAGCCGGTCCTTCTCGGTCATGCCGTGCTACTCCCAGCGGAACAGCCGGGCCGAGGCCAGCCCGAACACCACCGTGATGGTAGCCATCACGACCAGGTGCAGCGGCTGTGGGAAGTGGCCGCCCCACGCGTCGCGCATGGCCGCCATGCTCGCGCCCAGCGGCGTGTAGTCGCCGAGCTGGCCCAGGAATCCGGGCAGCACCTCGCGTGGGGTGAACACGCCGCCGAGGAACATGCTGACGAAGAACAGGAAGCTGCCGACGCCGCTGGCGACCCGGCCGGTCGGCGCGATGGCCGCCACCAGCAGACCGAGCGAGAACAGCGACAGGCAGCCGAGCACGAAGGCGAGCGCGAAACCGAGGGGCTGTCCGGGCATCGGGAAGCCGATGACGGCGGCCGCGCCGATCACGATGGCGGCCAGCGTCACGGCCACCGCGCCGCCGACCAGCAACTGTCCGATCAGGACCTTGGACGGGTGCACCGGTGTGGTGTAGAGCCGGCGCAGGATGCCCTTCTCCCGGTAGCCGGCCAGGATCGACGGCATCAGGTTCATGGACAGGATGGCCAGCGAGAACGAGATCGCCAGCGCGGGGAAGTAGGTGAGGATCGGGTCCGAGTCGCCCGGCGTGATGATCGAGCCGAAGGCCACGATGATCATCAGCGGCACGATCAGGGTGGTCACGACGGCGAACGGCTCCCGCAGGTACAGGCGCAGTTCGGTGGTGGCGATGCGCAGCTGGGCGCTCATCGGCAGGTCTCCTCGCAAGTCGGTCGTGGGGTGGCGGCCAGCAGCGGGCCCATCAGTGCGTCTCCTCCAGCTTCTGGCCGGTCAGCGCGACGAAGGCGTCGTCCAGGCTGGCCTGCTCCACCCGCAGGTCGGCGGCCACGATCCGGTGCCGGGCCAGCACGGAGGTGACGGCCTGCAGCACGTCGCCGGTGCCGGACACCTCCAGCTGCGGGCCGACCTGGCGGATCGAGGTGACCTCGGGCAGGTCGCTGAGCAGGCCGTCGGGCACGGGCACGCTCGGCTTGAACCGGATGCGCTGCTCGGCGGCGATCGAGGAGACCAGCCCGGCCGGGCTGTCCAGGGCGACCACCCGGCCGCGGTCGATGACGGCGACCCGGTCGCACAGCCGCTCGGCCTCGGCCATGAAGTGCGTGACGAGCAACACGGTGACGCCCCGGGCCCGGATGTCCTCGACCAGCCCCCAGGTGTCCCGGCGGGCGGCCGGGTCCAGGCCGGTGGTCAGCTCGTCGAGGATGGCGATCTCGGGCCTGCCGATCAGCGACAGCGCGATGAACAGCCGCTGCTTCTGGCCGCCGGAGAGCTTGCCGAACTGGGCGTTGGCCTTCTCGACCAGGCCCCAGTCGTCCAGCAGTTGCCGCCAGTCCATCGGATCGGGGTAGAACGAGCCGTAGAGCTGCAGTGCCTCCTTGACCCGCATCTTGTCCGGCAGCTGGCTCTCCTGCAGCTGCACGCCGACCCGGCCGGTCAGCTTGTCGTGGTCGCGGTGCGGGTCGAGCCCGAGCACCCGCAGCGTGCCGCCGTCGGCCACCCGCAGGCCGGAGACGCATTCCACGGTGGTGGTCTTGCCGGCGCCGTTCGGCCCGAGCACGCCGAAGATCTCGCCCTTCTGGACGGCGAACGACACGTCCTGCACGGCGACGTGATCCCGGTAACGCTTGTGGAGGTGCTCGACCTCGATGACGTCCATGGGACAAGCGTCGCTTTCCCGGCGCTGCCGCGGGATCGACCGGGTGATCAGACCGGGGTCAACCGATCGGTGGATGGCGGGGTCGGCACAAGTGGCCATGTGGACTGTGCGAGGATCCCCGACTGAGATCCACTGATGTCCCGAAAGGCGGAGGAGATGGTCGACCACTCGCGCGTGCCGCGACTGATCTTCGCGGTGGTGGGCGTGCTCGTCGCCGTCATCGGCGTCGCTGGGCTGGTGCTCGGGCACGGCGGCTCGCTCGGCGACACCACGCCGACCGCGAGCTTCATCGGCCTGCAGCTCAGCCCGCTGCACAGCCTGCTGCTGGTGATCTTCGGGGTCGTCGGGGTGCTCACCTCGTTCGTGCGCCAGCTGACCGCGATCTGGGCGATGCTCCAGTTCGCGGTGTTCTCCGGCCTGTTCTGCTACGGCGTGGCGATCCCGGACTCGCTGGGCCTGAACATCGGCGACCACATCCTGCACATCGTGGTGCTGAGCATCAGCGCCATGTGCGCGCTGATGGTGGCCGCCCCGTACATGGGCTCCGACCGGCACTGACCCCCGGACACACGAACGCCACGTGTCACGGCCCTCGGGCCGCGCACGTGGCGTTCGTGTGTCCGGGGCACCGGCCGCTACATCGTCGCGGTCGGCGGCTGCTGGGTGGCCAGCGTGAACGTCGGGTTGCCCTGGTCGTCCACGGCAGCGTCGAGGATCTTGTCGTCCAGGTAGGCGGCGGCTGAGTCGTCGAGGAACAGTCGCGCGCCCTCACCAGAGATCACGCGGTCGGCGTCGTCCGGCTGGGGGACCAGGGCGAGCGCGAGTCGGCCGTCTTGGTTGGCGATGCGCAGCCCGGTTCCCTCGGGCACGCCGTCGTCGCTGGTCAGACTGCGCACGACCTCCACGGCGGTCGGCGTGAGCGTGAGCATGGAAATCTCCGTTCGACGTCGTTGGAGTTGAGTCAGCCACGCTAGCGCCGTGTTCCCGACCGTGCAGTGCGTAGGCCGGCTGTGTCCTTTATGGACGTCTGAACCCCGGTGGTCAAAGCACTTGACGGCAGCGGGAAATTTCTTCGTGGTTTATCCGCTGCCCGGTGTGGGCATCCCGGATCCGATGCGGGTCAAGGGTGTGGCCGCGCGCAGGTCGGGGGCGCGCGGCCATGTCCTTGCGTTTGGGCCGTCGGGCCGGCGGGTAGCTCCTCCGTTGAGGACGGAGGCGAGAAACTGATGACCAGTACAGCGAAGTTGGCTGTGGGCGCGACGATCGCCGCTGGGTGTGCCGTCTGGGCGCTGGCGGCGCCGGCTCAGGCCGCGCCGTCGGCCCCGTGTTCCGCGGCCACGCGGGCCTGTGTCCGCCTGTCGACGCACCAGGCGTGGCTGATGCGCGGCGGAGCCGTGACCTATGGACCGGTGCCGGCGATGCCCGGCAGGGCGAGCGCGCCGACGGATCCGGGCACGTTCCGTGTGACGTTCAAGGATCTGCACCACCGCAGCACCATCTTCAACAACGCGCCGATGCCGTATTCGGTGTTCTTCAACGGTGGTGACGCGTTCCACGAGGGCAGCTTGTCGGTGCCCTCGCACGGATGCGTGCACCTGTCGCACACCGCGGCCGCCAAGTTCTATGCCACCCTGCAACCGGGTGACGTGGTTCAGGTCGTGCGGTGATGAGAAACGCGGGTGGCGCTGACAGCGCGCCACCCGCGTTTTCTCACAGCTTTTTTCCTTACAGGGCCCCGAGTCCGTTCGGGGTGCCGAGGCCGGTCGGGCCGTCGTAGCCCTTGCCGGCGGTGCACAGGTAGTCGCCGCCGCAGTCCCAGTGCTTGTTGCTGCCCGACGTCACGTCGTTCAACGCCGTGGCGTGCTGGTAGATGTACTGGGCGGTGGGCAGCTTGGCCGCGTTGCCGGCCAGCGCGACCATGGCCGCGATGATCGGCGAGGACGCGCTGGTGCCGCCGGCGACGCCCCAGTCGCCGCTGGCGTAGACGGCCGGACCGGTTGCCGGGTCGGCCACCGCGGAGATGTCGGCGATCGTCCGCATCGGACAGTCCTGGTCCTTCTGCCACGAAGGCTTGGCCACGTAACCGGAACAGCCGGAGCCCGCGCCGCTCCACGCGGTCTCGGTCCAGCCGCGGGCGTTGCTCGCCTTGGCCAGGCTGGTGCCGCCGACGGCGATCACCGTGCTCAGCGACGCCGGCCAGCTGGCCTCGATGAAGCCGTGGTCACCGGTCGAGGCGGTGATCGCGACGCCCGCCTTGCTGAAGTCCTTGGCGTGGGCCATGGACGTGGTGTCCTCGTCGCCGCCGAAGCTGTTCGACACCGCGACCGCGCCGGACGCCGTCGCGACCGTCTCGGCCTTGGACAGGTCCTCGGTCGCGGAGCTGTCGGCCTCCACCAGCACGATGTGGCAGGCCGGGCAGGTCGCGCTGACCATGTCCAGGTCCAGCGAGATCTCGTCGGTCCAGTCGTCGTCCGGGTTCACCGGCGGCAGCGGCGAGGTCTTGCCGCTCTGGTTCAGGATCGTCAGGCAGCCGTTGGCGGTGGTGCAGGCCGGCAGGCCGTAGGTCTTGCGGTAGACGGCCAGGTCGGCCTCGGCGGTCTTGTCGCCGCCGGCGTCGACGATTGCCACCGTGCCGTTCTTGGCGGTGGCCGGCAGGTTGTAGGCAGCCTGGAGGTCCTTGGGCCCCAGGCCGTCCGGCAGCTTGCCCGCCGACGGCTGCCACTTGGCCGGCGTGGCCAGCGCGAGGCAGCGGGCGTGACCACGTTCGGCGGTGGCGCAGACCGGACGTGCCTCGGTGGAAGGCGTGTCGCTACCGCCGGACGACGCCGTCGCGATGCCCTTGGGGGCGTTGACCAGGGCGGCGTTGTGCACGGTCTCGTCCACCGTGCTGCCGGCCTTGTCGACACCGTGGAACCGCAGCGCCAGATACCCGGGCTTGGTGTCGGCCGGCACGGTGAAGGCGCCGGTCGCGTGGTGGCCGTCGGTCAGCGTGACGGTCGTCGGCTGCCAGGTTTTGCCGTCGTCGTAAGAGACATCGGCCGTGGCCGTGGTGACGTCAGGGTCGGCCGCGCCGGCCTGGTGGTGGAACGTCAGGGCGACGGTCGCCTTGCCGGGCGCGATGTTGTCGTGGCTGTCCTCGCTGAAACCCGCGCCGGCGAACAGGATCGGCACCGGGCCGGTCGACGTGGTCGAGTCGAAGCCCCAGGCGATCTGGCTGTGCGTGGACAGCGCGCTGACGCTGGTGTCATGCGTGGCGTCGATCGAGTAGACGTAGCGGTGCTTGCCGGCGGCCAGCTTCTGGTCGAACTCGTAGCCCATGGTGCCGCCGCTGTAGATCTGCTTGCCGTCCTGGGAAATCGTGGTCGGGCCGTCGCTCCACTGGCCGATGTCGCCTGAGGCGTCGGTGTCCATCACGCCGATGCCGTGCAGCGTGTCGCCGTCCCGGCAGAGGAAACACGGTCCGTCGGTGGTGGCCGGCGCCGGCGTGATCACGCCGCCACGCCAGGTCAGCGCCACATGCTGGCCGGCCTTCAGCGGCACGGTGCGTTCGAGGTTGTCGACGTAGCTGCCGTTGGGATCGAAGAGGCCGTCGTAGTCGAACGAGGCGTCGGTCGACACGTAACGCCGGTCGGACGACGGCGCGTGCACCGGCACATACGGCACCTCGGGCAGCGCCGGGTTGCTCGCACCCTGGTTGTGCAGCGTGAAGGAGTCCCAGGTGTAGGCGTCCTGGCTGGGCTGGTCGGTGACGAAGGTGTTGTCGATCGTGGCCAGGCTCGACGCGGCGACGGCATATGTCTGTTTCGCCGCGATGGAGTCCGTCTTCGGCACCACCAGCGCGTAGCTGTACGGGGCGACCGCGGCGGCGGGGGAGACCCGGCGGCCGGCGACGGAGTACTGGAGCACCCCGTACTTCGGCTTGGCCGCCTGACCGACGTAGAACCGGGTGCCGGCCATCGCGCCGATGTCCAGGGTGGCCAACTTCGTGCCCACGCCCCGGCTCCAGCCGACCACGGTGGCGCTTTCCACGCTGGGCAACGGGGTTGTGAACGACACCGGCGCGGCGGTGCGGCCGTCGAGGGCGACGCCGGTGCCGGTGGCCGGCACCGTGACGTCGGTGACTGACAGTAGTTCCGTTTCGGTGGGGTTGTCCTTGGCGTCCGTCTCGAACGCGGCGACGGCGACGCTGTAGTGCCCGGCCGGCACGGAGATCCGCGAGTCGCCGTCGAACATCAGGCCGTCCCACTGCGCACGGGCCGGGTCGTCGGTGTTGATCACCACGATCTCCGCCGCCGACACCGGCTTGCCCTCGTGGTCCAGCGCCGTGACGTGCAGCGGGGCCATCGCGTAGTTCGGCCGCGCGGCCGCCGGCCGCGCGCCGCCGACCTGGAAGGCGTCCAGCGAGTCGATGTGCCCGATGGCGCTGACCGGCACCACGGTCGGGCGGCCGTCCAGCCACGTCGTGATGGCGGCCGGGCTGTGCCCCGGAGCGGGGATGAAGTCGGCCCGTTCGCCCTGAATCCGCACGTGATCGCCAGTGGGCAGGGCGTAGACGCCCGGCCGCACATCGGGCGCGGCGGCGGCCTGGGCTTGGGCGGCCGGCGCGGCCAAGGCCGCGAAAACCAATGGGGCGACGGCAAAGCCGGCTGTCAGCCGGCGTTCGGTGAGGCGCACGCGTGCACTCCGTCCTGGGGCGGTGTCGTAACCGCTCGGGCGGGGCGGAGCCGCTGGCGAGCCGCCCTCTCTTCTACGAGAGGCGGCGCCGGCCCGTCAAGTCGGAGCCGGGTTCCCTGGGGCAGATATGGCCGTTCGTCCTGATCGGCTCGACTGAATCGGCGCCCGGCCGCTCGGCGACGGTCGCGGGCCGGTCGTCGCCGAGCGTCACGATCCGGGCCGAAGCCAAGATCGACACGGGCATCATGGAGCGATGGCAGCACCGCAAGACGCCGAGAAACCGACCCGCAAGACGATCTACCTGCACCGCCTGTTCGACCGCAGGCAACCCAGGCAACCGCGCCGCGCCGAAGAGCCGGAGACGGTCAGCGACCGTACGGCGCCACCAGCTGACCGGGGCTGAGCAGCGTCGCGAACGGCTCGTGCACCTCGACGATCTCGTCGCCGACGGCCGACAGGACCTGGACGTACACGCCGTCCCGCAGGGCCAGGCAGCGCAGCTCTGGCAGACCCGGATCCACCAGCCAGTAGTTCGGGCAGCCGGCCTCCTGGTACTTGGCCCGCTTGAGTTTCAGGTCGACCAGCCGGGTGCTCGGCGACAGCACCTCCACCACCAGCTCCGGCACGCCGGCCAGATGCGTGGGGGTGAAGTCCTCGCGCCGGCCGACCACCACGTCCGGGATGAACACGGTGTTGTCGGACAGCACGACATCGACGGGGGCCGGCAGCACCTCCAGGTGCTCCGGGCAGTTCATCGTCAGCGCGATCAACAGTCGCGCGACGATGCGCTGATGCAGTGGACGGGGCGACGGGCTCATGACGAGCGTCCCGTCCACGAGTTCGTAGCGGTGCCCATCATCTGGCATCGCCTCCAGGTCCGCCCGCGTCAGCGGCCTACCGTGGGGAAATGCAGGAACACTTCCCATGGTGAGCCTCCTCGTGCCGACGATCCACCCGCCCGGCAGCGTACCCGGGGCGGGAAGAGGCGACTTTCACGCGAAATCCTCTTGAACCGACGGAGTTCGGCGACCCGACCGGCACAGCGCCGGTCCTGGTTGCCGCGATGATCGCCGCCGCGCGCTGCGCACGGTAGCCGAAACGGCGGCAACCGTTGGTCCGCCCGGGGGCCCAGCGGCTGTCCGGGTGATTTTGCCGGCAATGCCCCAAACGGCCCACGGCCGGTCATCTCCGCTGGCTGATACCGTTGTGTTGCAACACGGACGTGTCACGGCCGGCTACCGCGCGCATCTCAAACCCCGACGCCAGAGTGAAAACTACGTGAGGGTCTTGCCTTTCGTCTCGGGCAGCGTCAGCACCACCAGGAAGCCGATCGCCGCGACCGCGGTGAGATACCAGAAGAACAGCGTCGACAGCCCGGCCGCGGCCAGCGCGTTGATCACCAGCGGCGCCGTGCCGCCCAGCAGCGCGACCGTGACGTTGTACCAGGCGCCGATGCCCAGGGCCCGGACCGCGGTCGGGAACAGCTCGCTCAGCAGCGCCGGTGCGATCGAGGTCTGCGCCGTGTACAGGCCGAGTCCCACGCAGAACACCACGGTCAGGCCGACCAGCCCCGGGCCGATCAGCATGGACAGCGGGACGCTGAGCAGTGCCGTCGCCGCCGTGAAGACGAGCAGTTGCGGTCTTCGGCCGAACCGATCAGCCAGTGCGCCGACCGGGTACTGGAGTGCGACGAACAGCGCCGTGCCGATGGACAGCGCCAGGAACACGTCCTGCGCCGCCGCGTGCCGGCTCGTCACCGCGAACGGCGTCAGCGCGCTGAAGTACGTGTAGTAGACCAGCGTCGACACCGCCGTCGTGCCCACCAACCAGGCCACCGACTTCGGGTGGTCGCGCAGGGTCGTGCGCAGCGGGTGCTGGACCCTGGTTTTGTTCTGTCTGAACGGTTCCGTCTCGTGCAGCGTGCTGCGCAGCACCAGGCCGACCAGGCCGAGCACGCCGCCGACCACGAACGGGATCCGCCAGCCGTAGTCGGTCAGCGCCTGTGTCGACATGGTGTGCGCCAACAGATAGCCGAGGACCGACGCCAGCAGCACGGCCGAACCCGTTGATATGTAGAAGAACGACGAGTAGCGGCCGCGCCGGTCCGGCGGCGCGATCTCGCCGAGGTAGGCCGAGGCGTTCGACACTTCACCGCCCAGTGACAACCCCTGGGCGATTCGGGCCAGCAGCAACAGCACCGGCGCCAGCCAGCCCGCCTGCTCGAAGCCCGGCAGCACGGCGATCAGCAGCGACCCGCCGGCCATCAGCAGGATCGTGCCGATCATCGCGGGCTTGCGCCCGCGCACGTCCGCCCACCGCCCGAGCAGGTATCCGCCCAGCGGGCGGAAGAAGAACGCCAGCGCGTACGTCGCGGCCGTGTTGATCTGGGCCAGCACGTCGTTGCCGGCCGGGAAGAACACCTTCGCGAAGTAGATGCTGAACGTCGCGTAGATCGTCCAGTCGTACCACTCGATGGCGTTGCCGACGCTGGCCGCGACCAGCACCCGGACCGGCAACCGGTGGCGGGTGAGCTGCTCCGTCATGGGCGAATGGTGCCATTCACCGCTGGTCGCCGCTGGTTTCACAGTTGACCGACCGGGACTTTTCGGGACCTTTCGTTGACCTTTGGCGGCGACGGCCAGAAGTCTGTGAGCACCTGACGAACGGAGCTCCCCCTTGGACTTCCTGGACCGGCGAACCCTGCTGCGGACGGCCGCACTCTCCGGTATCGCGCTCGGCGGTTTGGCGCTGGGCGTCGGCTCCGCGGCCGCCGTCACCGTGCCCGCCATCACCGGCTGCGCGACCTGGGGCGCGCGGCCGCCGGCCGACCCGCTCACCGTGCTGCCGCACAAGCCGGTGCGGATCCTCGTGCACCACACCGACACGCCCAACAGCACCGACTACTCGCAGGCGCACGCCTACGAGCTGGCCCGGTCGATCCAGAACCACCACATGGACGACAACCACTGGAGCGACACCGGCCAGCACTTCACCAACACCCGCGGCGGTTTCGTGTTGGAGGGCCGGCACAACAGCCTGTCCACCCTGCGCGGCGGCACCGAGATCGTGCGGGCCGCGCACTGTCCGGGCCAGAACGACATCGCCATCGGCATCGAGAACGAGGGCAACTACATGACCGCCCAGCCGCCGGCGAAGCTGTGGGACTCGCTGGTGACGCTGTGCGCGTACGTCTGCCACCAGTACTCGATCTCGCCCAACGCCATCCAGGGCCACCGGGACTACTCCAACACCGACTGCCCCGGCGACGTGCTCTACAAGATGCTGCCGCAGCTCCGCAAGGACGTTGCCGCGAAACTGGGAGGATAACCATGAAGGCTCTGTTGGTCGCCGCCGCGCTCCTGGCCCTCGGCGCCCCCGTCGCGCTCGCGGCGCCGGCTGTCGCCGCGCCCGCCGCCGCCACCTGCGCCAGCCCCGCCACCAGCAACCCGAAGACCTGCGCCCAGGCCGTGTCCTGGGCCAAGGCCCACATCGGCGCCACCAGCTCCGACTACGACCACCGCTGCGACCACGTCGTCGCCCTGGCCTACGGCCGCTCGGCCAGCGGCCACGCCAGCGCCGCCCAGCACTGGAGCTCCATGCCGGCGCAGTACAAGCACACCGGCACCACCGTGCCCGCCGGCGGCCTGGCCTTCTTCAGCATCCCCGGCAGCAGCTACGGCCACGTGATGATCTCCATCGGCGGCGGGGAGTTCGTCTCCAACGACATCGTGTCCGCCGGCAAGCTGAGCCAGACCACCATCGCCACCATCGAGAGCAAGTGGGGCGGCCACTACCTCGGCTGGTCCAACCCCTGGTTCTGACGGGCCGGCACGGTCAGGCTGAACACGATCACCGGCAGCACCAGCAGGCCGGCGGCCAGGCTGAGGCCGGTGTAGGTGATCAGCGTCAGCACCACGCCGGACAGGGCGGCTCCGATCGCGCCGGTGAGGCTCATCAGCAGATCGGAGACGCCCTGCACGGCCGGGCGGCGGGCCAGTTCGACCGAGTCGGCGACGAGGGTGGAGCCGGCGACGGTGGACATCGACCAGCCCGTCCCGAGCACGATCAGGGCGATGGTGACCACGGTCATGGAATCGCCGGAGACGGCGGCGAGCAGCACGGCCAGCACGAGGATCGCCTGGCCGGTCAGGGCGGTGCGGACCCGGCCCCAGCGGTCGGAAATCCAGCCCATCACCGGGGAAAGCGCGTACATGCCGGCGATGTGCAGGCTGATCGTGAGGCCGACGATGGTCAGCGTGGCCCCGTGTTCCTGCATGTGCACGGGAGTCATGGCCATCAGCGACACCATCACGGTGTGCGAGAAGGCCACGGTGGCCACGCCGAACCGGGCCTGCGGCGAGGATTTGACGACCTCCCAGCCGATGCGCAGGTTGCGGCCGCGAGACCCGTTGCTGGCCAAGGGATCCGGACGCAGCGCGACGAACAGCACCACGGTGGCGACGGCGGCGGCGACCGCGGAGAACACGAACGGGCCGGCCAGCGGGGGAATGCCGAGGAACTCCGCGACGGAAGCGCCCGGTCGGGTCAGGTTCGGCCCAGCCACCGCGCCGATCGTCGACGACCACACGACCAGGGCCAGCGATCGGCCGCGGTGGCGTGGCTCGGCCAGGTCCGTGGCGGCGAACCGGGACTGGAGATTGGCCGCGTTGCCGGCCCCCATTAACAGCATCGCCGGCAGTGTCAACGGAAACGAGCGCGCCATGGCCGCGGCGATCACGAGCACCGCTCCCAACAGCGACACCGCCCAGCCCAGGCTCAGCGCCAGCCGCCGCCCGCGCGCGGCGGCGACCCTGGCCAGCGGCAACGCCCACAGCGCCGCACCGAGCGTGCTCATCGTGGACGCGCTGCCGGACCACGCGGCCGAGCCGGACAGGTCCGCGGCCAGCACCGCGCCGACCGACACCGACGCGCCGATCCCGATGCTGCCGGCGATCTGCGCGGCCACCAAAACGCCCAGAGTTCTCCGTTGCGACACATCGTGACTTTAGTTCGTACACCGGACACGCGTCTTGGTATTGCCGGGGAAGGCAAATACCGTTGATCAACGTGGAGACAACTCGTCGAACCCTGCTGCGGTTGTTGACCGTCGGCGGCGCGGCGGCCGCCCTGCCGGCCACCGTCGGCGCCGCCCAACCCGACGTCGTGATGATCATTCGCCACGGCGAGAAGCCGCCGGACTCCGGAAAGCCCTACGGTGTCACCGCCGACGGCACGAAGGACACCTCCTCGCTGATCGTCCAGGGCTGGCAGCGCGCCGGCGCGCTGGCCGGATTCTTCAGCAGTGGGGCCAAGGTCCGCGTGCCCGACGCGATCTACGCCGTGGACAACAGTGGCGGCAAGCACCTGCGGATGGCCCAGACGGTCACGCCGCTGTCCGGGAAACTGGGCATTCCGCTCAACACCGCCTATTCCGAAGGCAATGAGGCCGGCCTGGCCGCCGAGGTCGCCAAGCGGACCGGGACCACGCTGATCTGCTGGGAGCACAGCGCGATCCCGGACATCGTCTCGAACCTCGGCCCGGTCACGCCGACGCCGCCGTCGGCCTGGGCCGACAGTCGCTTCGACATGGTGTGGGTGTTCACCCGCAGCGGCTCCGGCTGGGCGTTCAGCCAGGTGCCGCAACTGGTGCTGGCCGGTGACAGCTCCACGCCGATGAGCTGACCCGCTCGGCCTGGCCAGCTCCTTTCCGCTGCTTCCTTTCCCCGCGCCTCACCTCTGGGCTGATTTGTTCGGTTTGGCGCGGGGAATCCGGTGTCGGGCCACGCCGACCAGCACCGGCTGGACAGTCCACAGTGGACCCTCCAGTTCGTGGCGGCCGATGCCCACCGGCTCGGCTTCCTCGTCGCCGCGCCGCCGGGTCGGCGCGCCCTCGTAGCGCAGGCCGGGCAACAGGTGCTCGTGCTTCATGATCACGCTGTGCGGCGCGACCGTGGTGTGCTCGCCGACCACCGCGCCGTACAGCGGGACCGTGGCGTCGCCCAGCGTGGAGTGCGCGCCCACCTTGACGTGACCGATTTTGAGCACCCGGTCCTCGAAGGTGTGCGCCTGGAACATCGCGTTCACCGTCGAGCCGTCGCCGAACTCCAGCATGTCCGGGTCGACGATCTGGGCGAAACCCTCGCCCAGCGCCACCCGCTTGCCGATCTTCACGCCGATCCAGCGCAGGTAGATCGGCAGCAGCAGCGTGCCCTCCAGCGCCGACAGCGGCTTGCCGGCGATGAAACCCCAGGCCACGTAGAGGAAGTCCCAGCGGCTGGCCCAGCAGGACCACAGCGGGTGGATGCCCTCCCGGACCCGGCCCAGCAGGCCCCACTTCATCACCAGGATCACCAGGCACAGGAACGCGCCGGTGAGGAAGCTGACCGCGGGCACGCCGAGCAGCAGCAGCGCCGGCACGTCCAGGTACTCGTCGGCCTTCTCCACTCCGTAGGTCCACAGCGACACGGCGATCAGCGGCACGATCGGCAGCGTGAACCGGAGCCATTCCCAGAAGTTCCGGTTGATCACCCGGATCAGCGATGGCTCGTGGGTCAGCGACCGGTCGACGCTGACGATCTCCCGCTGCGGCAGCTCGAACGGCGGGTGCCCGAACCAGGACGTGCCCGGCCGGACCAGCCGGTCGTCGGCCACCGTGGAAATGCCGATCAGGATGTCCGACGGCAGCCGCTGGCCGGCGGCGATCACCGCGTGATTGCCCAGGAACGTGTTGGTGCCCAACGAGACCTCGGTGAGCGTCACGGTGCCGCGCTGCACTCGCGGCCCGCCGAGATAGATGCCGTCGGCGAAGAAGGTGTCGCCGTCGATCCGGATCAGCTCCGGCACCACGTCGATGATCGTGCTGATCTCGCAGTCCGGTCCGAGGCTCATGCCGGCGGCGCGTAGCCACACCGGCCAGAAGATGCCGCCGGACAGCCACTTTCCGGCCGAGTCGACCAGCCCGGTCTTCAGCCACACCCGGATGTAGCCCAGGCTGTACCGGTTGATCACGCCCGGCTGCACCGGTCCGAGCACCCGACAAGTGATGGCCTCCAACGCGACCTCGTACACCAGCGCGAGACAGGCGCAGAGGCCGAGAACCGTCAGCAGCGCCAGGTGGTCCAGCGGATTCGACAGCGCGGTGAGGAGACTGTCGTAGGTCAGGTTCAGCTTGTTCACCACGAAGGCGGCGACGACGGCGAACGGCAGCGACTGCACCAGGCTCACCAGGTTGCGGCTGACAATCATCGCCAGTCCGTGCGCCTTGGGCGAGAGCACCATGCCCTTGACCGTCAGGGCCGGCGGATCCTGGGCGTGGCCGGCTGGTCGTGCCGGCGCGCCGTCCCAGCGCTCGCCCTCGGGCATGGTGCTGCCCGTGGACAGATGGGACAACGCGGACAGCCAGGAGTTGCGGCCGACCCGCGCGTGCGGGCCGACGCCGGCCCGGATGTCGACGGTCGCGCCGCTGTCGATCGTCACCGGGCCGATCACCACCTGGCCCTGCTCCAGGTGCACCAGGCCGAGCGAGGCGTCCTGGCTCACCGTCACGTCGTCGCCGATGTCCAGCAGATCCCAGCCGCCCTGCTGGAGATTGACGCCGCGATGGATGTGCACCCGCTCGCCGATCCGCGCGCCGAGCTTGCGCAGCACGACCGAGGTGTACTCGGTGCCGGCGATCGTGCCCCACGGGATGAACCGCATGAACTGTCGGACGATCCAGATCCGCACGTGGAAGGGACTCCACACCGGCGTGCGCACCGCGGTGTACTGCCCGATCAGCATTTTCTTGGCGCGTACGGCGACCTCGATGGACAGCGGCGTGATCGCCAGCCGGATGATGCTCAGCGCCACCGGCGTAATGAAGATCAGCCCGGTCAGTCCGATGTGGTCGGACAGCCACGGGATCACCCAGAACACGCCGACGTAGGCGGCGATCGAGCCGAGGAACAGCTCCAGCGCCAGCCACAGCGCCTGGGCCACGGTCGCGCCGAAAACCTCGACGGCGTGCCGTTCCCGTTGCTTACCGGTGGATCCGGTGTCCGGCACGGCCCGTAGCAGCAGCTGGCCGACCGTGCGTGTCTCGTAGAGGTCCCGGACGGTGATCGACGCGGTGGCCGGATTCGTGCGCAGCTTGGTGATCAGCATCGCGCCGTTGAGCGAGCTGCCGCCCAGATCGGTGAAGAAGTCGTCCTGCGCGCCCGGAAGTTCGGGCAGTTGCAACACCGCCTGCACGGATTCCGCGATGAACAACGCGATCGGGTCCGTCGGCGCGGAACCCGGGCCCTGCTTGCGTGAACGCTGCGACCTGAGGATGGGGAGTTCACTACGGCGCAGTTTTCCGCCCGCGGTGCGGGGAAGCTCCTCGATGATGCCGAATGCGCCCGGCATCATGTAGGTCGGAAGTGCCTTGCGCAGCTCGGCTTTGAGCTGGTCGACCCGCGGCGGTTTCCGCGGGTCGACCGGAACCACGTGCGCGGCCAGCATTTCCGTCGCGCCCTCGCCCTGCACCCGGCAGGCCGCCTCGCGAATTCCCGGGCAGCGGGCCAGCACCGCCTCGATCGCCTCCAGTTCGATGCGGTAGCCCCGCAGCTTCACCTGCGAGTCGATTCGGCCGTGATAGAAGAAAGTTCCGTCCGGCTCGGCGTGCACGAGATCGCCGGTGCGGTAGATCCGGCCCAGCTTCGGGTGCTCGACGAACTTCGCCGCCGTCAGCTCCGGCTGGTTCAGATACCCCGCTGCCAGCCCGGCCCCGCCCATGCACAGCTCGCCCTTTTCCCCCGGGGCAACAGGTTCCAGCTTGTCGTCCAGCGCCCAGGCCCGCATGCCCGGCACCGGCCTGCCGATCGCCACCGGCTCGCCGGGCACGATGTCCTGGCGCATGCAGGTGACCGTGCACTCCGTCGGCCCGTAACCGTTGACCATGCGACGGCCCAGCGACCAGCGCTCGGCGACGTCGTTCGGCAACGCCTCACCGCCGACATACAGCAGCCGCAGGTGCAGGAGCTCCGTGCGCGGGTCATCGCATCCCGTGGCCCGCAACAACGTCGGCGGCGGGCACAGCACCGTGATGCGTTCGTTTCGCAGCCATGGCACCAGATCCGGACCCAGCCGGGCCGTCTCGTCGTCCATCGACACCACCGTGGCGCCGGTGGCCAGCGCCATCCAGATCTCCTCCACCGAGGAGTCGTAGGCCGGCGAAGACCCCTGTGCCACCCGGTCTCCGGGCCCGAGGTCGAACTCCCGGACGTCGCCGCCGACCAGGTTCGCCGCGCCCCGGTGGGGGATCATCACCCCCTTCGGTCGGCCCGTGCTGCCCGACGTGTAGATGATGTACGCGACGGCGTCCGGGCCCGGTGGCTCGGGCAGCGGCAGGGCTGGCGTGGTCAGCGGCAGGTCGACGCGGATGATCGGGCCCGGGTAGCCGATCTGGGCCGCCCGCTCCGCCCCCGCCGCGTCGGTCAGCAGCGCCCGCGCCTTCGAGTCGCTGAGGATGTGCGTCACCTGGTCGTCCGGGAACGCCGGGTCGACGCACACGTAGGCCGCGGCCGCCCGCAGCACCGCCATCTGGGCCACGTACAGGCGGGGCGTGGTGCGGCCCAACATGATGGCCGCCACCGCGCCCCGGCCCACCGCCAGGTGCACCACCCCCGCCAGCAGCTCCGACTCGTGCTTGAGCTCCGCGTACGTCAGCGTGTCGCGGTTGGGCCGGCTCGCCGACGGCGGCACGTCCACCGCCACCGCGTCCGGCCAGCG
Source organism: Kutzneria sp. CA-103260 (assembly GCF_018263855.1). GTDB lineage: Bacteria > Actinomycetota > Actinomycetes > Mycobacteriales > Pseudonocardiaceae > Kutzneria. The sequence goes on from NZ_CP073318.1 coordinate 11,090,584, forward strand.
CTCCGCCGCCCGCGCCAGGAACTCCGGTAGGACCGTCGGGTCAGCGGTGGACGACATTGACCATTGCCTGCAGGTGATCGGCCAGCAGTGGGCGCAGCGACTCCCGCTCCTCCACCGTGCGGAACCGGAATCCCTGAATGCGCCCGAAGCAGTTGGCCGTCCCGCACCGGCAGTCGAACGGCTCCGCCATCTCGTACTCGGTCGTGTCGTAGTGGAAGGTGATCTCCTGCCACGGCTCGATCGCCTTGAGCGCGAAGAACTCCCGGCCCCGGAGCTGCGCGTTCGGCGCGCAGCTGTGGTTGGTGAACCGCCAGAAGAAGCGGTCCATCATCTCCTCCGGCGCGTGCCCGCCCGGCAGGTCGAGGTGAATTCCGGAGCCCACCTGCACCGAATAGCGTGTGGGCCGTTCGGTGACTTGGCCGTCCACCGCGAATAGACGACTCCCGGCCGCGAATTCCCGCAACGCAACGAGCCTGAATTCTCCGCCCGCCCGCACGACCGCAAATCCGTCCCTGGTGTCCGCTGCTGTCATCGCCGGATCCTCCCTGGTAGTTTCCTGTGAGCACTACGTGGCGACTCCACCTCCCGGTTCACCGGTGTGCAGGGGAAACATTCGGATATGTCGGACGATGCGGGACGACTCGATTGCTTTCGACACCTTCGAATCTCCGGTGCGTCCGATGGGCCGATGGCGCCAGCCACCCGGCGTGGGCCGCTGATCGGTATCTCGGGCGAGGCCGGCTATGCGGGGCGCAGGCCGATGGCGGTGGCGGCGTTGGCGAGGCGGTGGATGCCGTCGATCAGGACCTCGGGGGGTGCGCCGGCGAAGGTGAGGCGGAGGTGGGCGGCGGGCGGATCGGTGGCGTACCAGGGGCGGCCTGCGGAGACGACGACGCCGTGGGCGGCGGCGGAGGCGGTGAGGGCGAGGTCGTCGACGCCGTCGGGGAGGCGGACCCAGGCCTGCATGCCGCCGGAGGGCACGGTGACGGGCCGGAGCTGGGGGAGCTCGGTGGCCAGGGCGGTGAGCAGGGCGTCCCGGCGGGCCTTGAGCGCGGGGCGGAGGGCCTTGAGGTGGCGCTGCCAGGCTGGCGAGGACAGAAGTTCTAGCGCTGCTAGCTGGAGCGGGCCGGCGACGAAGAAGTCGTCGAGGACCCGGGCGCTGCGGAGACGGGCGCCGGCGGCGCCGCGGGCGCCGATGGCGGCGACGCGAAGGCCCGGTGCGGCGGACTTGGTCAGTGAGCGCAGGTAGATCACATGGCCATGGATGTCGTCGGCGGCCAGCGGCGGCGGTGGAGTGCCGTCGATGACCATGTCGCGGGCGAAGTCGTCCTCGATCAGGAACGCGCCGTGTTTCGCTAGCACTGCTAGGACTTCTGGCCGGCGCTCGGGCGACAGCACTGCGCCGTGGGGGTTGGCGTAGAGCGGCTGGCAGTAGAAGACCTTCGCGTCGGTGCGGGTGAAGGCGGCGTCGAGCAGATCGGGACGAACGCCGTCCGCATCGGCCGGAACGGCGACGACCTGTAGGCCGGAGCTGCGGGCGGTGGCGATCGCGCCGAGATAGGTGGGGGCCTCGGCCAGCACGACGTCGCCCGGCGCGGTCAGTGCTCGGAACGCGGTCGACAACGCCGCCTGCCCGCCCGGGCACACCACCATGTCCGCCGCCCGGAAAGCGCCGCCCGCCTGGCGGGCGAACCACGCCCGGAGTTCCTCCCGACCTTCTACCGGACCCCGAGCCCACGCCTCCGGCCTGCGTGACGCACGGCCCAGCGCCGCCCCGAGGGCCGCCACCGGTTGCAGCTCCGGATCCAGGTAACCACCGCTCAACGGCACCATTTCCGGGCTGGGCATGGCCATCAGGTCCCGCAGCGACTCCTCGCCCGCAGGCTTCGCCCCCAGCGCCACGGCCTGCCACTCCAGATCCGGGACTTCGGGCGTCGGCTGCCTGCGGCCGGCGAAGGCACCCTTGCTGGCCCGGACCTCGATGACGCCCTCGGCCTCCAGCCGGCGCATCGCGTGCTGCACCGTCACCGGCGACACCCGCAGCTCCTGCATGATCGCCCGCACCGACGGCAGCCGCCCGCCCGGTCCCACGCCGTGAGCCGCGGCACGAAGCAGCCGGATAACACCCTGCTCCGCGTTATCCTCATTCATGAGAGTAGAGGATAACGTTACTGCCTCCAGTCGAGTAACGGCCGGAGTCCTGCTCGGCTCGCTGGGTGTGCTGGCCTTCAGCCTCTCGCTGCCGTTGACCAGGCTTGCCGTCGAGTCTCTCGACCCCTGGTTCGTGGCGTTCGGCCGCGCCGCCGGTGCCGGCATCCTCTCGGCGGGCTACCTGGTGTTATCCAGCCGTCGGCAAGCGGCCGGAGCGCTGCGGTCCAGCCCCGTCGAAGGTGGGGCGTGGCCGACGGTTGCCCAGCTCAGGCGCCTGGTCGTGGTCGCCGTCGGCGTGGTGATCGGGTTTCCGCTGTTCACGTCGATCGCGTTGACCCAGGCGACGGCGGCGCACGGGGCGGTGGTCATCGCGCTGTTGCCGGCCACGACCGCAGTCTTCGCGGTGGTGCGGGGCGGCGAGCGGCCGTCGGCACGGTTCTGGCTGGCCGCCGGCGCGGGATTCGCGGCGGTGCTGGGGTTCGTCGCGGTGTCGGGCGGGATGGTCGGCGGCTTCCGAGCCTCCGACCTGTGGTTCCTCGCCGCGGTTGTGGTGTGCGCACTCGGCTACGCTGAGGGCGGCGCCCTCGCCCGCGAGCTGGGTGGCGCGCGAACGATCTGCTGGGCGCTCGTCCTGGCGTTGCCGGTGACTGTTCCGCTCGCCGTCATCACGGCGCACGGGCTGGCCGCCGCCGGCGTGATCGCGTGGCTGTGCTTCGCCTACCTCACGGTGATCTCGCAGTTCCTCGGCTTCTTCGCCTGGTACGCGGGGTTGGCGCGCGGCGGCGTGGCCCGGATCGGCCAGGTCCAGGCCGTGCAGCCGGTGCTGACGCTGACGTGGTCGGCGTTCCTGCTGCGCGAACACGTCGACGTCGTCACGGTGGTGGTCGCGGCCGTTGTGCTTGGCTGCGTGGTGCTGACCCAGCGCGCCCGCTGACGGCCGGTCCGCTGGTGGCCGGTCCGCTGGCGGCCAGGGTCAGGCCGCCGGCACCGGCAGCGGTGCCGGCGGGCCGACATAGCGGGCGGCGGGGCGGATGACCTTGCCGCCGCCGGCCTGCTCCAACACGTTCGCGGACCAGCCGATGACCCGGCTGGCGGCGAACGTCGGCGTGAACATCGACCGCGGGATCCCGCACTGCTCCATCACGACGCCGGCGTAGAACTCGACGTTGGCGTACAGCTGCCGGCCCGGCTTCAGCTCGGCCAGGACGTCGACGATCCGCTGCTCCACGGTGACGGCGAACTCGGCCAGCTCCGGCGCGAAGCCCCGGGCCGCCAGGTCAAGGGCGATCTCCCGGAGCATCCGGGCCCGCGGGTCCTCGGTGCGGTAGACGGCGTGGCCGAAGCCCATGATCCGGTCGTCCGCCGCGACCTTGGCCCGGGCCCACGCGTCGATCTTGTCGGGGGAGCCGATCTCGTCGAGGCTGTCCAGCGCGCGGTCCGGGGCGCCGCCGTGCAGCGGGCCGACGAACGCGCCGATCGCGGCGGCGACGGCCGAGACGACGTCCGAGCCGGTGGACGCGACGACCCGGGCGGTGAACGTGGACGCGTTGAAACCGTGGTCGACGGTGGCGACGAGATAGCTCTGGACGGCGGAGACCTGGTTTTCGTCGGGAATCTCGCCGGTGACGGAATACAGCCAGTTCGCCGCGGCCGACAAGTCCGCACGGGGTTCCAGCGGCTGCAGACCGGCGCGCAGCCGGTGCAGCGCGGCGAGGATCGTCGGCGTGACCGCGCTGACCAGCAGTGCGTCGGCCCGGCGACGCCCCGGCGTCGCATCCCAGACGGGCGGCAGGTCGCGGGCGGCGGCGATCAGCGACAACGCCGTCCGCAGTCCGGCTAGCGGGTTGAACCTCGACCCGGCGCGGGCGATCGCCGGCAGTACTTCGCGGACCTCGTCGGGCAGCGGCCGGAGCGCGGCGACCTGTTCGGCGAACTCCCGCCGTTCGTCGGCGTCGGGCAGCCGGCCCTCGACGAACAGGAACCAGACGTCCTCCAGTGTGCGAGTCCTGGCCAGGTCGATCGCCGAATAGCCGCGGTAGTGATAGAAGCCCTCGGCGCCGCGCACGTCGCCGAGTTCGGTCGTGGTGACCACGACGTCACGTAGACCAGCCGGTACATCCATGACAACCTCCATCTCGACTGGTCCACTGTCGATTTGACAATCAACTATTGTCAATGTTGATACAGTCAAGATGAAGCGAGGAGCCGCAGGTCGTGGCGAGCGGGAGTGACGAGCGTTACCTGACCACCGCCGAGGTCGCGCGGCGGCTGGGCGTGAAGACGGCGACCGTCTACGCCTACGCCAGCCGTGGCATGCTGCGCAGCACCCGGTTGCCCGGCCGCCGCGGCAGCTTCTTCGAACAGGACGAGATCGACGAGTTCGTCGCGAACGGCCGCGACGGCCGGCAGCCCTCCGGCGCCGTCGAGCGGATCCGCACCGAACTCACCATGCTCGACGACGACCTGCTCTTCTACCGCGGTCTCAATGTCGGTGAACTCGCCCTGACCGTCAGCTTCGAGGCCGTCGCCGGACTGCTCTGGACCGGCGAACTCGACCGGACCCGCGCGTTCCACCGCTACCCCAAGCTCGTCGACACCGTCCGCACGGCGCTGGCCGCACTGCCGCCGGAAACCGGGATGATCGACGCGATGAAGGTCGCCGTCGCCGTGCTCGGCGCCGTCGATCCGCTCCGGTTCGACCTGTCCACCCCTGCCGTCGTCCGCGTCGGCCAGAAGCTGATCAGCGTGCTGGTCGACGCCCTGCCGCGCGGCGGGATGGGTACAGCCGGCGACGGCGAAGCCGGGAGAACCGAGATCGGTCCGGCCGGTAGTGACCGGGACGATGCCGGTGGCGGAGCTGGTCGGACCGGCGATGACCAGGACGACGGCGTGCTCATCGCCGAGCGACTGGCCGGGAAGCTCGGGGGTCGCCCCATCGACATCGCGCTGCTCAACATCGCCCTGGTGCTGCTGGCCGACCATGACCTGGCGGCGTCGACGGTGGCGGCCAGGGTCGCGGCCAGTGCCCGGGCCCACCCGTACGCGGTGGTGTCGGCGGGGCTCGGCGCGGTCGACGGCCGGTATCACGGTGTGCAGAGCACGCTGGCCTACCGGTTCCTGGCCGAGGCGATGGACAACCCGCTGCGGGCGATCGCCGAAAGACAGCGGGCCGGCGGCATCCCGGGCTTCGGGCACCGGATCTACCAGCAGCACGACCCCCGGGCCGACGTGCTGCTGGGGCTGCTGCGCGGGCATCCGGACGCGGCGGCGGTGATGCCGACGGTGGACACGGTGATCATCGCCGCCGACTCGTTCCCCAACGTCGACCTGGCCCTGGCCGCCCTGATGCACGCCTACGACCTGCGGCCCGACGCCGGCGAGACGATCTTCGCGCTGGCCCGCACGGCCGGCTGGCTGGCCCACGCCATCGAGGAGTACCGGGAACCGGGACTGAGGTTTCGACCACTCGGCGTGTACACCGGCGACCGTCCGGAGCGATGATCGGCCATGCGCTCCGCCAAGGACTTCTTCCGACCGCTCGCGGTCGGCGCGCCGCAGCCGCTGCGGGAGATCCCGTTCCGGCCGTCCCGGATGATCCACTTCTTCGACCCGGGCAACGAGAAGATGGCCGCCAAGGTGCCCGACCTCGCACCCAAGGTGGACGTGCTGCTCGGCAACCTGGAGGACGCGGTCCGGGCCGACCGCAAGGAGGCGTCCCGGGCCGGCCTGGTCGCCGTGGCCAGGGCCACCGACTTCGGCGACACCCAGCTGTGGACGCGGGTGAACAGCCTGGACTCGCCGTGGGGCCTGGACGACCTGCTCACCCTGGTCACCGAGATCGGCGACAAGCTGGACGTGATCATGGTGCCGAAGGTGGAGGGCGCCGAGGACATCCACTACGTCGACCGGCTGCTCGCCCAGCTGGAGGCCAAGGCCGGCCTGACCCGGCCGATCCTGGTGCACGCCATCCTGGAGACGGCCCGCGGCGTGGCCAACGTGGAGGAGATCGCCGGCGCTAGCCCCCGCATGCAGGGCATGTCGCTGGGCCCGGCCGACCTGGCGGCGAGCCGCCGGATGAAGACCACCCGGGTCGGCGGCGGCCACCCCGGCTACCTGGTGCGCACGGATCCGGTGGGTGACGACCTGACCGCCGGTCGGCAGACCTACCAGCAGGATCTGTGGCACTACACGGTCGCGCGCATGGTGGACGCCTGCGCGGCGCACGGGATCCTGCCGTACTACGGGCCGTTCGGCGACATCCGCGACGTCGTCGCCTGCGAGGACCAGTTCCGCAACGCCTTCCTGCTCGGCTGTGTCGGCGCGTGGAGCCTGCACCCGGCGCAGATCGACATCGCCCGCCGGGTGTTCTCGCCGGCGCCGGACGAGGTGGCGTGGGCCCGCAAGGTGATCGCCGCGATGGGCGACGGCACCGGCGCGGTCATGATCGACGGCAAGATGCAGGACGACGCCACCGTCAAACAGTGCCGTGTGGTCGCGGAGCTGGCCGACGCGTTGGCGGCGAAGGACCCGGAGCTGGCGAAGGCGTACGCGGAGGCGACCGATGACTGACCTGCGACCGCGCCGGTCGGCGCTCTACATGCCGGGCGCCAACGAGCGTGCCCTGGAGAAGGCCAAGACGCTGCCGGCCGACGCGCTGATCCTCGACCTGGAGGACGCCGTCGCGCCGGAGGCCAAGCCGGCCGCCCGCGAGCGGGTCTGCGCCGCGGTCGCCTCCGGCGAGTACGGCCACCGCGAGCTGACGATCCGGGTCAACGGCTGCGACACGCCCTGGCACGACGACGATGTGCGCGCCGCCGCCAAGGTGGGCCCGGACGCGGTGGTGGTGCCGAAGGTCAACTCCGCCGCCGACGTGCATGTGGTCGAACGCCTGCTGGAGCAGGAGGGCGCTGCGGACCGCACGAAGATCTGGGCGATGGTGGAGTCGCCGGTCGCGATCCTGCACGCCAAGGAGATCGCCGCCGCCAGCAGCCGGCTGACCGTGCTGGTCATGGGCACCAACGACCTGGCCAAGGAGTTGCAGGCGCAGCACGTTCCGGGCCGCGCCCCGCTGCTGGCCAGCCTGTCGTTCTGCCTGCTGGCCGCGCGGGCGTACGGCAAGCAGATCCTCGACGGCGTCTACAACGACGTGAAGGATCTCGACGGGTTCGCCGCCGAGTGCCGGCAGGGCCGCGAGTTCGGCTTCGACGGCAAGACGCTGATCCACCCCGGCCAGCTGGATCCGTGCAACCGGGCGTTCGCGCCGTCCGAGGCCGAGATCGAGCGGTCCCGCCGGATCATCGAGGCGTTCGAGGAGGCCGCCAGGCGCGGCGACGGCGTGGTCACCGTGGATGGTCGGATGATCGAGAACCTGCACGTCGACGACGCCCGCCGGCTGCTCGCGCTCGCCGACGCCGTCGAGGCGATCGGTTGAACGCCAGCAGCCACAGCACGCCGCCCAGCGCGAACCACGGGTTCCACAGCACCAGGCTCCAGAACCGTTCCTCGGCGCTGACCTCGGCGATGCCGGTCAGCAGCAGGAACTCGATCAGCACGCCGCGGGCGAACAGAATGGCCCCGGCGAACTGACCGACCCGCTGCCACGGGTGCCGGAGCAGGCAGAACGCGGCTCCGGCAGCCAACAGCAGGGCCACGCCCCACAGTCCGAACAGGACGAACCAGAGTGGGCGCTGTGCCGCGAGGTCCGGGCCGGCCGAGGCGGCCAGCCCGATGTCGCCGCCGAGGGCCCAGTACACGTGCAGTGCCGCGAACAGCGCGCACCAGCACGCCGCGATCTTCCCCCACATGTCCAGTCATGCTAGACGAATTCACGTCGTCTAGATACGGTAGACAGATGCCGGTAGACCGGGATCTGTTGCGGGACGCCCGCGCGGCCGCCGACCAGTGGGCCGAGGCGCAGGAGCGTACCGAACTCGCCAAGGCCGACTACCACCACGCGGTGCGGCGGCTGCACCTGGCCGGGGCCTCGCTGCGCGAGATCGCCGAGGCGCTGGACATCAGCCACCAGCGGGTGCACCAGATGATCGACGAGGCCGGCGGCACCGAGGGCTGGAAGCCACGGCTCAAGGTCGGCGACTGCTCGTTCTGCGGCGCGACCGCGGAGGAGGTCGAGCGGCTGATCGCCGGCCCGGGCGTTTTCGTCTGCGACGGCTGCGTGCGGGCGTTCCGCGCCCAACCGCCGCTGACCTCCAGCGCGGCGGACTGCTCGTTCTGCGACCGCCCGGCCGCCGAGGACGGCTGGCTGGCCGAGGCGGCGGACGCGCGGATCTGCGACCGCTGCCTGGAGTTCTGCGACGAGGTCCTGGCGACCCAGGTCTGACGTGCGGGCCTGGGCAGCCGGGACTGTCGTGGCTACTTCGTCCGGTCGACGACGTGGGTGACCGTGTCGGCGCCGTTCGCCTTGGTGGCGGTGATGCCGACCTTGTCGCCGGTGTGCACGTCGCCGATGGCGGCGGCCTTGCCGTCCTTGCGGACCTTGCTGTCGCCGTTGACGGTGTAGGTGGCGGTGAAGCCGTCGTCGCTCTTGACGGTGATGGACGTCGAGCTGACCGACTGCACCTGGCCGCGCTGCACGTCGATGACGCGGTGGTCCTTGCCGTTCAGGGTGACCTCGCCGTGCGCCACCCGGCCGAGCAGTGCCTTGTGGTGCTTGGCCTTCGCCGGGGCGGCCGGCTGCGTGGACGACGGGGTGGATGTCGTGGTGGCGGCGGGAGCGCTCACGGCGTAGGCGACGCCGCCGCTGGCGATCAGCGCGACGGCGGCCGCGCCGGTGATGAGCATGGTCCTGGTTCTGCGGGTCATGACCCCACTGTGAGCCACCAGGCTGAACCTGGCCTGAAACCTGCATGATCAACATTTTTGGGGCTGCACTAGGGTGTGCGCCGTGGCCGAGGTCGACTACTACGAACTGCTCGGGGTTTCTCGGGGCGCTTCAGCCGCCGAGGTGAAGTCGGCCTACCGGGCGCTCGCCAAGGTGATGCACCCCGACGCCGGCGGCACCGCCGGCACGTTCCGCATGCTCCAGCTCGCGTACGAGACGCTGACCGACCCGACCCGGCGCGCCCGCTACGACCTCGGCGATGCCGACGAGCCCGTGCCGGCGACCGCCGCCCCGCGCACCAGAAGACCCACGCCGCGGCGGGACTTCGGCGACGACCCGAACTACGTGCCGAAGCTGCCGCGGATCGATCCCCGGGGCATTCCCTGGTGGGCCGGTGTGGACGTCGGCGAGCGCGTCCGCTACGTGCCGCAGGTCGGACCCGGCCACGCGCCGGTCGTGGTGGCCCTGGCCAGCCTGATCGTGCTGCTCTCCATTCTGTTGGCGATCAACCTCAGCCCCCTTTTACTGGCCGTCGTGCTGGTGCTGGTGGCCGCGACCGTGGTGGTGCTGGTGCGAATGGGGCGCGGTTTACTGGCCGCCAAGCGTGAGCACCAGGCCTTCACCGCCGAGATCGGCACCAGCCGTTCGTTCGGCCTGCCGGGCGACCGGGCCGAGAAGCTCACCGCCGAGCTGTTGGCCAAGTACCTGACCCGGCTGCCCGGTGTGCGCATCTTCCACGGCCTCGGTCTGCCGGAGTCGGTGTTCGCCGATGTGGACCACGCCGTGCTGTGCGGGCACCGGCTGGTGCTCATCGAGTCGAAGCTGTGGCTGCCCGGGCACTACGAGGCCGACGAGACCGGTGCGATGTGGCGCAACGGACATCCGTTCCGCGGCGGTGCCGTGCGGCTGGACGACTCCATCGACGCCTTCGCCGAGCTGCTGCCCGGCGTGGACGTCCGGGGCGCGGTGCTGATCTATCCGAGTCGGGCCGGCGACGTGTCCACCGGCGATCCCGACGACGCGCTGGCCCCGCCGATGAGCCCGCAGCGGTTCGTGGTGGAGCTGGGGCAGTGGCTCGCCGCCGATCCCTCCACTGTGGACCGTGACGTGTTCCGCGCCGTGCTGGACCGAGTGGTGTCCTAGCGAAATTCGGTGTCGGCGTCACCAGGTGAGGAATACGCTCGCGCGATGTCCATCACCGCGGCCGATGCGGCCGCCACGGTCCGACTGACCGTCGCGACGCTGGGCGAGGCGCGCGAAGCCGACTGGGAGGCCAAGGCCGGTCCGTTGGCGTGGACCTGCTGGGAGACCGTCGAGCACATTGCCGACAACCTGTTCTTCCACGCCGCACAGCTCGGTCCCGAGACGCCGGACACCGACCGGTCGGTGCCGTTCGCGTGGGCCCGGCACCGTCCGGGCGGCCCGGGTCTGGTGATCTTCGCCGATCGTGCTGCGGGGCTGGACGGTCTGCTGCGAGTCGTGGACGCGTGCGGCGCAATCCTGGTTTCCATGGTGCGCACCACGTCGCCGACGGTCCGTGCGTACCACGACGAAGGCGTGCTCGCCGCCGAGGGTTTCGCCGCGATCAGCGTCGGCGAAACCTTGGTGCACATGCACGATGTCGCTGTTGGACTGGGGTTCGCGTGGACGCCGCCGGACGATCTGTGTGACCGGGTGCTGGCTCGGTTCTTTCCCGACGCGCCAACGGATACCGACCGGTGGGCGACGCTGCTGTGGGCGACCGGCCGGGGAGAACTGCCGGGCCGCTCGCGGGTCACTGAATGGCAGTGGCGCGTCTAGTCGGCTGAGCGGCGGGTCATGGCCTCGTAGGCCGGGCGCAGCAGGTCGACGATCCGCTCGCCGCGGAGTTCCAGGGGCAGCGGCGCGAGCTCGTCGAGCACGGCGTCGGGACGGCCACTCGGTGCGGCAACGGCCGAATCGGCTTGCGGCCATGTGGTGGCCTCGGTGAGCTCGGCGGCAGCCGGGCGCCGTGTGCGCCAGAAGCCCTTGATGGACTGGGGTTCCTGGGTGCCGCGACGGAGATCGCCCAGACGGGCCAACAGCTCCTCGCGACCGCGGCCACGCCAGGCGAGGGCCTGGAAGGGATCCTGGTCGAACATCTCGGCCAGCAGGTGGCAGACCGCGGCCAGGTGCTGACAGGGCATGTCCCACGTGTCGCACGTGCAGTCCATGGCCAGTTCACGCATGTCATCGGGGAACAGCCGCAGGCCGAGGTCGGCGAACATCTCGTAGGGGACCTCGCCGGACAGCAGGCGGGCGGTGTAGAGCGCCTGGGAGACAAGGGCTTTCTCGACGGACGCCCACTCGGGCTTGGTGAAGGCCTTGATGCCGATGCGGCAGCGGTGGGTGCGGGAGCCGTCCTGCACCTGGGCGACGACCACGCTGGTGGACAACGACATGCTCAGCACCTGCCCGGCGCGGGCGGCGAGGCGGCCCTGGCGGAGGCGGGAAGCCATGCCCAGGGATTCCAGCACGGCGACGAAGTGGGAGCCGAGTCCAGTGGTCACCGGCGGCCTCCGACGGGGCAAGGTGCGGCGAGGAGCGGCGGGGCGTTATTCACCGACGGCCTCCGGGGCGAGCGTGATGAGCTCCCGCAGCTCACTGGTGGACAGCTCGGTGAGCCAGCTTTCGCCGGCCCCGACCACCAACTGGGCCAGGGCGCGCTTCTCGGCGATGACGCGGTCGATGCGTTCCTCCAGGGTGCCCAGGCAGACGAACTTGCGGACCTGGACGTCGCGGCGCTGGCCGATGCGGAAGGCGCGGTCGGTGGCCTGGTCCTCGACGGCGGGGTTCCACCAGCGGTCCAGGTGCACGACGTGGTTGGCGGCGGTGAGATTGAGGCCGGTGCCGCCGGCCTTCAACGACACCAACAGGATCGAAGGGCCGTCGGGGGACTGGAAGCGGGCGACGAGCTCGTCGCGGGCCCGCTGCGGGGTGCCACCGTGCAGGAAGGGGACCTCGATGCCGAACCGGGCGGAGAGGTGGCCGACCAGCATCCGTCCGAACGAGACGAACTGGGTGAAGCACAGCACCTTGTCGCCGTCGGCCAGCACCTGCTCGACGATCTCCTCCAGCCGGGCGACCTTGCCGGAGCGGCCGGCCACCCGGGAGCCGTCGCCGAGCAGTTGGGCGGGGTGGTTGCAGACCTGCTTGAGCTTGGTCATCGCGGCCAGCACGAGACCCTTGCGTTTGATGCCACGGCTTTCGCCGATCCGGCCGAGCATCTCGTCGACCACTGCCTGGTACAGCGTGGCCTGCTCGACAGTGAGGTTGCACAGCTGCCGAACCTCGAACTTCTCGGGCAGGTCGTCGATGACGGCACGGTCGGTTTTCAAGCGCCGCAACAGGAACGGCCCGGTGATGCGGCGGAGCCGGGCGGCGGCCTCCTGGTCGTTGAAACGCTCGATGGGCACGGCGAACCGGGCCCGGAAGGTGTGCTCGGTGCGCAGCAGCCCGGGATTGAGGAAGTCCATCACCGACCACAGCTCGGCGAGCCGGTTCTCCACGGGAGTGCCGGTGAGCGCGACCCGGTGCCGGGCCGGCAGCGCCCGCACGGCCCGGGCCTGCACGGAAGCGCTGTTCTTGACGTACTGGGCCTCGTCGAGCACGACCCGATCCCAGTCCACTTCGGACAGATTGGCCAGATCCCGGGCCACCACACCGTAAGTGGTGATCACGAGGTCGTGCCGGGCCAGCTCGGCGGCGGACACCCGGTCCTCGCCGTGGTGGACGTGCACGGACAGCGTCGGCGCGAACCGCTCGGCCTCCCGCCGCCAATTGCCGACCACGGACATCGGGCACACCACCAGCGTCGGCCCGCGCCCGGCCGTGGACACGGCCAGCGCCAGCAGCTGCACGGTCTTGCCCAGCCCCATGTCGTCGGCCAGGCAGGCGCCGAGCCCGACCCGGTCCATCAGGCTCAGCCACGCCAGCCCACGCTCCTGGTACGGCCGCAGGGTCGCCTCGAACGCGGCCGGCGGCTCGACGGGTTCCAGCCGCTGGTCGGTATGATCGGACAGCAGCCGTCCGAGCCAGCCCTCGGCGTGCACGTCGGTGACCGGCAGCGGCAGGTCGGCCTGCTCGGCCCACAGCACCTCGCCGGCGGTCATGGTGCCCTGACCGGATCGGCCCAGGTAGGCGAGACCGGCGGCCAGGCGTTTGCCGTCCAGGTGCAGCCACCGGCCGCGCAGCCGCACCAGGGGGACTTTGGCGGCGGCCAGCGTCGCCATCTCCGCCTCGGTCAGCGGCTCGGATCCCAGTGCCAGCTGCCACTTGTAGTCGACGAGCAGGTCGAGGCCCATGCCCCGCTCGCGGCCGACGGTCCCGACCGACTGGGGGCTGCGCGCCGACAGCCGCAGGCCGAGATGCCCCCACTTGGCCGGCAGCAGCACCGCGAAGCCGGCCTGCGTGAGCAGCGGCGCGTCGAGCAGAAAGGCATGGGCGCCATCGACATCCGTGCGCAGCTGCGAAGGCTGGGACTGCCGCAGCAGCTGTTCCAGGCCACGATGCAGCCGGCTGGCCCGGCCGAGGTCAGCCAGCAGCTGCGCCTGGGGATCGTCGATCCACCGGTACAGCACGTCGTCGTTGCCGTGCCAGAGCTGCCCGGCCGGCACCAGCACGCTCGGGTCGTCCACCGACTGCAGCAGCACTTCCAGCAGCCAGAAGTCGTCGTCCTCCAGTTCGGGCGAGCTGAGCCGGAAACACGTGCGCACCGGGCTGTCCGAGGCCAGGCTGGCGCACCACGCTTCCAGCGGCCGGGCCAGGCTGGGGAACGACGTCGGCTCACCGGTCAGCGCGGCCAGCCAGCGGTCCAGCTCCGCGCGCCCGCGACTGAGCCGCACGCCGCTGAGCCGTTGCCGCACCTCGTCGTCCACCAGTCGGTCCACAGTGGACGTCAGCACCGCGCCGGCGTCGGACTCCAGGGACTCGGCGCGGCAGGCCGGCGGCATCGCCCCGGCCAGTGCGACGAACCGGGCCGAGTCCACACCGGACAGCACGGCGCGCCAACGGGACTGCTCGTCCGGCACGACCCGGCCCCGGGACACCAGGTCCTCGGCGAACGCGGCGACGTCGGCCAGGAACCGGGCCGAGTCGGTGAGTTCGTCGTCCGACAGCTCGGCCAGCGCCGCCGCGTCCACCACGCCGACCGGCACCCGCCACGGCCGCAGCCGCTGCCCGTTCAACGGATCGGTCGAGGCCAGCGGCCCGGATTCGGTGGAGGGCAAGGTGATCGTGCGGGTCTCGGGCTTGCCATGACCCGGCGTCACGGCGAACGGGTGGACGTCGCCGTCGGTCTCCCGGGGTAGGCCAGGATCCTCGGCCCACAGTGCCAGACGGCCGTCCGGCCCGCACAATCCGTGCAACAGCAAGTCAGTCGCCCGCCAGCTCGGCCAGGATCCGTTCCAGCTCGGCCACGTCCCGCTCGGACAGCGCCAGCAGCGGGGCCGGCGGCGCGTCGATGATCTCGTCGGCCTTGGCCGCCTCGGCCGCGCCGGCCGCCGTGACCGTGACGATCTTGCAGCGGCGGTCGTCCGGGTGCCGGCTGCGCTCGACCAGGCCCCGGTCCTCCAGGAAGTCCACCACCAGCGTGGTGTACGGCTTGTCGATGGCCAGCGTGTCGGTCAGCTCGCGCATGGTCAGCGGACCCTGGGCCAGCCGCCGCAGGGCCTTGACCTTGATGAAGCTCATGTCCAGCGCTTGGCAGACCTCGGCCCGGCGGTCGTGCTTCTCCAGCACCAGCTTGCGCATCGCCTGCCAGGCCCGGGCCGCGGTCTGCGTGGTCATGAGGTGGTCACCGGAATCCTGGGCTCGTCGCTCTCGAAGGTCGCAGCCGCGGCGTCGGCGGTGCGCCGGGCCCATCGGCTCGTCGTCAGGATACCCATGGCCAGCACCAGCACGCCGCAACCAGTCATGATCCACCAGCCGAGGTGGCTGGCCGGGGTGAAGCCGGTGGCGAACGAACCGGTCACGTGCGAGGTGACCACCGAGCCGATGATCGCCACGCCCAGCGCCGCGCCGAGCTGCCGGCTGGTCGAGGCCACCGCCGCGGCCACACCGCCCTGCGCGCGGGGCATGCCGGAGACCGCGGTGTTGGTGATCGGCGCGTTCAGCGTGCCGAAGCCGATGCCGAACGCGACGTAGGGGAGCAGCAGCAGCGCGATCGGCCAGTCCGCCTGCAGCTGCGTGAGGATCAGGCCGCTGACGATGAGGCCGCAACCGGCGACGACCAGTGGCAGCCGGGCGCCGCGGGAGGCCACGATCCGGCCGGAGATCGGGGCCAGGACCGCCGTGATCGCGGCCGACGGCAGCGACAGCAGGCCCGCCTCCAGCGGCGTCATGCCGCGGACCTGCTGGAGGTAGAGGGCGTTGAGGAACAGGTAGCCCGACAGGGCGGCGAAGCCGCTGATCGCGATCAGGGTGGTGCCCGAGAACGGGACGCTGCGGAAGAACCGCAGGTCCAGCAGCGGTTCCCGGCGGCGCGGCTCGTACACGGCCAGGCCGACGGCGGCCAGCGCGGCCAGCGTGAAGCAGCCGATGATCTCCAGGGAGCCCCAGCCGTGGCCCGGGCCCTCGATGATGCCGTAGGTCAGGCCGGCGAACAGCACGATGACCAGCAGCTGCCCGACCGGGTCCAGCCGGCGTGGGCGCGGCGAGCGGGACTCGGGCACGAACTTCGCGGCCAGGATGATCGCCGCGACGCACACCGGGACGTTGATCCAGAAGATCGACTGCCAGCCGGCGGTCTCCACCAGCGTGCCGCCGACCAGCGGGCCCAGCGCCATGCTCAGGCCGACCACGCCGCCCCACACGCCGATCGCCCTGGCCCGCTCGCGGTTGTCGGTGAAGGTGTTGGTGATGATCGACATCGCCACCGGGTTGAGCATCGAGCCGCCGACCGCCTGCACCATGCGGAAGGCGATCAGCGCGCCGGCGTTGGGGGCCACGCTGCACAGCAGCGAGCCCAGGCCGAACAGCGTCAGGCCGGTCTGGAAGGTGCGGCGGCGGCCGATCCGGTCGCCGGTCGAGCCGGCCAGCATCAGCAGGCTGGCCAGCACCAGCACGTAGGCGTCGATGGTCCACTGCAGGCTGGCCACCGAGGCGTGCAGGTCACGCTGGATCGACGGCAGGGCCAGGTTCACGATCGTGTTGTCCAGGCCGACGATGAACAGGCTCATGCAGCAGATCGCCAGGATGAGTCGCCGTCGGCCGCGGCTGAGCTCCGGCACCCGCGCCCCCTCAAGATAGTTCTACGTCTGTAATTGTTATCAGCGTACAACTAACTTGGGTGCGGGGGAACAGTGAGCCCGTTCACGGACCGGGCTGCTGCCCGCGTCAGAGGTGTCCTTCCGGAACGGTGACAGCGGGTGGCCGGACCGGTGCGCCGTGCGATCGGGCCCTTGGGCAGACGTCGCCAAAGGGTCGGGACGCGCCCGGTGAGTCCGGTGTGGACGTCTTCGCGGATCCCTGCGCTGATCGGCTCAAGGGGGTTGCCTTCCCACACCCGGCCGGCTTCCCTTGAGCCTCTCGAAGGCGTTCCCTCGTCCGGGTACGGTGCGGGGGAAGCCGAGACGCGTCGGAGGGGTCCTGATGTCGTTGGCCGGATACCCGGCGGGGGCGCCGAGTTTCCTGGGGCAGCTGCTGCGCCGGGGTGCGCCGGTGATCGCGGCTACCCCGAAGGACGTGCCGGACCTGGTGGTGGATCCGACGCCGGTGCCGGGCTGGCAGCGGATCTCGGCGATGTGCTCGGCCGAGAGCCAGTCGGAGCCGGACTCGCTGATGGTGCGCGCCTGCCGGTACGTGGTGCTGGTGCCGATGGTGTACCGGTTCGTGGCGCTGCCGGTGATGCTGCTGCCGGTGCTGGGCGCCGGCCACGTGGGCGTGGGGCTCGCGGTGGGGCTGCTGCTGTTCGTGCTGAACGCGGCGCTGATCGTGTGGGCGCTGCGGGTGCCGGGCGTGCTGAGCGAGTCCCTGCGGGGTCTGCTGATCACGGACGCGTGTGTGGCGATCGGGGCCAATCTCCTTGTGGGATATGTGGATCCGGGCGCGTCGGCGCTGACGTGGACGCATCTGGTCGGCTCGGTGGCACTGTGGACGGTCGCCTGGGGGATCCCGTTCGGGCTGGCGCTCACGGTGCTGAGCGTGCCGCTGCAGGCGATCGTGTCGGTGAACGTGATCACGTTGGCCGCCAACACCTTGCTGTTGGTCGTGACAATGGTGACGTCGACCGGTGCGCTGCTGCTGGTCGGCCTCGGCACGAGACTGGCGCTGGGACTGGGGATCCGGCGTGGGCGGGAGGCCGAGGCGGCCAAGGTTCGGCGCGAGTTGCACGACACCGTGCTGCAGGCGTTGGAGGCCATGGCTCTGCCCGGTCCCGGCGACTCCGAGCAGGCCGCCGAACGGCTCGCGGAGCTGCGGGGGATCGCCCGGGCCCAGGCGATGGAGCTCCGGCGGGGGCTGGCCGGCGAGCCGGACCTGCCGCACCCGACGACCATCGGCGAGGATCTTGCCTTGCTGGCCACGGAAATGGCCCGTGAAGGGCTGCGCGCCCAGCTGGTGTTCGCCGAGGTGGACGACAGCACGATGCCCGAGGCGCGGCGGCGGGCCGTCCGCGACGCGGCGCGGGAAGCGTTGCGCAACACGATGAAGCACTCCGGCACCAACAAGGCCGTGCTGCGGATCGAGGAGCGGGACGGCGGCATCGCGGTGATCGCCCGTGACCACGGCAGCGGCTTCAGCGACACGGACCGGCCGGCCGGCTTCGGCATCAGCGAGTCGATCACGGCCCGGTTGGCCGAGGTCGGCGGCCGCTCGCACGTCGACTCGCAGCCGGGGCGGGGAACCAGGGTGACGCTGTGGGTGCCCCGGTGAGGGCGGCCGCCGCGGCGCTGGTGGCGGTCGTGCTGGCGATGATCGTGGACGTGCCGAGCGCACAGGCCGCCGGCTGCGCCACGTCGAAACAGGTCTACCAGGATGCGCCGTCGTGGGCTCAAAAACTGGTCGATCCGTCGCGGATCTGGTTGCTCACCAAGGGAACCGGGCAGACGGTGGCCATCGTCGGCGCAGGCGTCGACGGCGGCAACCCGCAGTTCGGGGCGGGCCAGGTGTTGGCGTCCAACGACTTGGTGCCGCGCCCCGGCGGTGTGGCCGACTGCGACGGCCGCGGCACGTTCGCCGCCGGCATCATCGGCGCGCAGCC
Source organism: Kutzneria sp. CA-103260 (assembly GCF_018263855.1). Taxonomy (GTDB): domain Bacteria; phylum Actinomycetota; class Actinomycetes; order Mycobacteriales; family Pseudonocardiaceae; genus Kutzneria. The sequence goes on from NZ_CP073318.1 coordinate 11,108,790, forward strand.
GAACGACCAGACGACGTTCGTCGGCATGGCCCCTGGTGTGAAGCTGCTGCCGCTGCGCTACACCGCTGGCGCGGGCGACACCAATCCCGGCGATCCCGGGCGCCTGGCCACTGCGATCACGCAGGCCGTGCATGCCGGGGCCGGCACGATTCTCGTCGATGTTCCGACCACTGTGGACAGTCCGGCGCTGGATGACGCCGTGAGCGCGGCTCTGGCCGCCGGCTCGGTGATCGTGTCACCGGCGGTCGGCGCCCAGGCCGGCGTGGTCAGCTACCCCACCGCATTGCCGGGAGTGCTCAGTGTTGGCGCTGCCGACCAGAACGGCGCGGCCGTGCAGACGGAATCCGGCGACTACATCGACATCGCCGCGCCCGGGGCCGACCTCGTCAGCACCTCGGCCGGCGGGTACGGACATTCCTGGCCCATCAAGGATCCAGCCGCGGCCGCCGCCTATGTCGCCGCGACTGCGGCGTTGCTGCGGTCGTATCAGCCGACCGCGACGCCCGCGCAGATCGTGAACCGGCTGACGCTCACCGCGTCCCGGGCTGCCGGTGGTGGCCGGGATTCCCGGCTGGGTTGGGGAATCGTCGATGCCTACGCGGCCGTCACCTCGCAGCTGCCGCTGTCCACGCCCGGGCCGGATGCCTCGCCCGCCGCCGCGTCCGTGCCGAATCTGGTGCCGGCCGCCGCGCCGGCCCGGCCGCCGTTGAACACCCTGGTCGGCGGCTTGGCGTTGGGTGGAGTCGGCTTGGCGGCGTTGGCCGGGTTGATCACCGTGACCATCCGGCGTGGCCGGGCAAGGGGCTGGAAGGTCAGGCTGTGACATGCCGCGCGTTCCGCGCGGGGCTCGGCCCCTTCGGGGGCCGATGCCTCGCCCTTGCCGGATTTCGCCCGCCGCATCCGGCTCGGGTGGTGGGGCGCGTTGGGTGGCGGCGGGCGAAATCCGGCAACCGGGCGAAGCATCGGCGGGGCCTCGCGTTCTCCCGTGCTGGCAGCCGAACGTCGCGTGAGCCGGGCGGTCAGCTGCCCTTCGGCTTCTGCGGCACCCCGCCGTAGGCCAGGCGGAGGGCGGCCCAGCCTTCGCGCTCCGTGGCGCAGATCTGCTCGACCGCCTCGACCAGGGCGACCGCCGCGCCGGGCTCGCCGTATCGGCCGTGGTGCACCGCGAACAGGGCGATCTCCCGCTCGATGGCGTAGCGCGCCCGCGTCCGGCTGGTCCAGTTCTCCTTGAAACCACCCAACGCCCGCAACCCGTTGACCAGCACCGCGAGTGAGCCGACAGCGGCGACGAGCCGCGCGTCGGGCGCGAACACCGCGAGCGCGGGAATGGTGGCGGTGACGACCAGGCTCGCCGCCTCGATGAGGGAATGCAGACGTCGCGCGGCCCGGGACGACTTCTGGTAGCGCTGCCACTCGGCCAGTACGGACGGGGGAACGGCTTCGCCGCCGGCTCCCTTGGCCTCCAGCACCCACTGGCTCTTGGACACGGCACGCTGCTCTGAGGTCATGGGGGAAGATTCACCACCGCTCGCTGTCCAAGCAAGCCGCACCCCACGCCGTTACGCCACATGCGCTTCCCGTTCGGCATCTGGCCGCAACTGGGAAGCGCATGTGGCATTCGGGTGTGCCGGAAACCGACATTCGGTGTGACGGAGAGCGTGACTCGCGGGGGTCAGGCGAGCAGGGACTGGTAGGAGGTGGCGGTCTGGGTGTCGCCCTGCTGGTAGTTCGCCGAACTCGACTGCACGCCGGTGGCCAGGGTGGAGGTCCGGTTGAGCTGGGCGGTGATCCGGGTGGCCAGCGATTCCACCAGCTTGGCGTGCGCCTCGGCGGCCTGCTGCGACTGCGGCAGGCCGCCGAAGGCGGTCGAGGCCGGTTCGGGGGATCCGACCTCGCCCTGCACGGACCGCAGCCGCTGGGCCTGGGCGGCCAACTCGGCGGCCACCTGGTCCAGGGCGCGCGGCGCGGCCCGGAACGAGGTGGGGGTGGCGCCACCGGTCGCCGGGCCGCTGGTGACCTGGCCGCTGGCGGTCCTCGCCTGGTTCAGATAACTCCGGTACGCCCCGTTGGTGTACGTCGACCAGGGCCGGAAATTGGTGCCCTGATGGGAAATGGCGTACGCGTGCCGGGCGTTCACCGCCGGGTCGGCGTTGGCCTGGGCGTTGCGCAGCGCCTGCTCGGCGGCGGTGCCGTGACCGGGGTTGAGCGACCGGATCTGCCACAGCCCGACCGACGGGCCCCAGGTCCCGGTCTGGAGGTTCACGTCGCCGTGGATGCCGGTGTCGCCGTGGGACTCGGCCAGCGCGACGGCGACGGCGGTGTTCAGCGACTCGCCGCGGAAGCCGGCGTCGTAGGCGTGCTGGGCGATCTCGCGAGCGCTGATCGTGGGCATGTCAGAGGTCCTCGCCGATCACCGACGGCGCGACGGCCGACGATTCGCCCCACACGTCCTCGGTCTCCACCAGCCACGGCGGGATCCGCCGGCCGCCGCCCATGTCCCCGGCGCCGGCCCCGTTCATCGGCATCATGGGCATCATCGGGGCCATCGCCTTGCTGGCGGCGGTGTCCGCGACGGCCGCGCCGAGCGCGCCGCCGGCGATGTCGGCGGTCGGCCCGGAACCGCCGGACACCATGCTGGCGTCGGCCGTCGGCACGGATCCCGTTGCCCCGCCGCCGATTCCGCCGCCACCGCCGCCGATCCCGCCGGGAAGCTTGCCGCTGAACGATCCCGAACCGGCCGTGTCACCGAGCTTGGCGCCGGCCGGGGTCGTCGACTTCTCGTCCGTCTTGGGCTTCGCGAAGCCGGGCACCTTCGGCATGATCGAGCCGAACCTTCCGAACGCCGCCGCCGACGCGGCGGCCAGGCCGGCGGTGAACATGCCGCCGAACAACGGAGAACTGGTCTGCTGCTGGCCGGAAACCGGCGTGCCGCCGCCCACGGGCAGCGTGGTTGTGGTGCCGGTGGCCACGTTCACCCACGACGAGGCCCCGGTCGACGCGATCGGCACCGCCGCGGATCCGGTGTCGGACTGGGTGGTCGTCGGCGTGCTGCCGCTGGGCACCTGCTCGGCGTTGGGGGACGGCGGAATCGAGTCCTGCGCCGTCGTGTAGTCGCCGGCCAGCGCCTGCATCACCATCACGGCCTCGGCGTGCGCGGCGTTCGAGGCCGCCGCGGCCTGCTGCTGGTCGCGCACCTGCGCGACGGCGGCCGCCTGCTGTTGCTGCATCTGGGCCACCACCTGCGGCGGCGTGTCGGCCTGCACCTGGATCTGCGTGGTGGCAAGGCTCATCACCGACGGCGACACCTGCGGCACGTTCACCGGCTTGGGCATCTTGGCCCGCGCGGTGACCAGCGCCTCGCCGGCGTCGTGGGTCAGGTCGCGCATCGCGAACGCGGTGTCGGCGACCTTGCGGATGCCGTCGGCCAGGTCGCTGATCATCGACTGGTACTGCTGGGCCGCGCCGCCCTGCCACTTGTTCTGGAAGCCCGACAGCTGCGACTGGAGGTCGTTGGCCTTGTCGTGCAGGCCCTTGCCGGTCGTGTCCCAGGTGTCGGCCGCCTCGGTGACCGTGTCCGGGTCGCTGGCGAACAGCATCGTGTAGAGCTGCTCGTGGCTGTACTGCGCGAAGTTCGTGTGTGGGGTCATGTCCATGTCGAGCCCCCCTGGGCCGAGTCACCCTGGGCATCCGCGTAACCGGTCGCCACCTGCATGCCGCTGGCGAGGTCGGTGTCAAGCTGCTCGTAGCCGGTGGCCACGGTCTTGGTCACGTTCTCGGCGAACTCGATCGCCTGGCGCACCTGGTCGAGCAGGCCGTGCATCTCGGCCACCGCCGCCTTGGTGCGCGTCGCCAGCCCGAGCGCCTCGCCGAACTCACCCAGCAGCACCGGCGCCCCGGCCAGCTGCGTGAGCTGGTCCATCGGGCCGCCCATGCCGTCCAGCTGGGTCTGCAGCTCGCGGGCGAAGTCCGTCAACGACTCCAGGTGGACGGAGAACGACTGGTCCCACATCCCTGGTCAGCTCCCCAGATAGTCGTGGCGACGGCGGCGGTCCGGCGCACACGCCGGACCGCCGCCGCCGGGGGTCACGCGAAGTACTGCGTGTTCTTGTTCTCCAGCGCCAGCTGGAGGTCGTGCGCCTCCATCACCTTGCCGCCGAACTGGCCGACAATGGTGGCGATGTCGTTGGTGGCGTTGCGCAGCCGCGTCTCGGCCTGCTCCGCCGCCTGGCCCGCCGCGCTCCCCGAGGCGTACCAGGTGGCCTTGATCGGCTGGAGCGAGGTGTGCAGCTGGTCCAGGTACTCCTGCAACGCCTTCGCCTTGGCGGCCAGGGTCTGCGAGCTGACCTGGAGCGCCGCGAAGTCGACGCTGATCTGGTCGGCGGTCATCGTGTGCTCCCTCGGGTCAGGCCAGCGATCCGCCGGTCAGGCGGCCGAAGACCGCGCCACCGGCGTCGACGTTGTTGGACAGGCTGGTCAGGCTCTGGGCGACCGTGCTGTCACCGCTGCCGTAGTTGTGGAAGCTCTGGTTCACCAGGTTCGACATGGTGTCCAGCTCGGAGCTCGCCGTCCGCATCTTGTCCTGGAGCTGGGTGTGCAGCTGCCAGAACGCGGTGGCCTGGCTGCCCTGGTAGTGGCTCAGCGCCGAGACCAGGTCGTTCTCCAGGTCCGACATGGTCTTCTTGGCGTTCGCCGCGCACTCCTCGAAACCCTGGACCGCTCGCGTCATCGCCGCTGCGTCGGCCTTGAAGCCGGGGCTGCTCACGGGCCACCTCCTCTCGCTCGACTGCTCATCCGTCACCGACAACGCTAGAAACCTTGAGGCTTAGAGCAAACGGCACAACTACCAGGTCGGGTGACGGCACTATTACCCACAGGTCGGGCCTCGACCGCCGGCGCTACTCCGACATCGCCACCTGCACAAGGGAAGTCCGGGAACGCCGGCGGACCAACTGGCCACGGCCGGGCGGCTGGGAGGTGGGTTTGGCGTCGCCCAACAAGATCCCTTCCTCCGGCGAGCCGGACAGGACCAGGCCGGGTGAGCCGAGTTCACGGACGCGTTGCACGAGGGGTTCGAACAACGCGCGGGAGGCGCCGCCGCTGGCCCTTGCGATGATCAGGTGAAGGCCGACGTCCCGAGCCTGGGGCAGGTAGTCCATCAGCGGGGACAGGGGATTGCGGCCGGGATTGGCCACGAGCTCGTAGTCGTCGACGATGACGAACAGCTCCGGGCCGGTCCACCAGGTGCGTTCCCGTAGCTGCTCGACGGTCACCTCGGGCCCGGGAAGGCGGGTCTGCATGGCGGCGGCGGCCTCGGCCACCAGGCCGGTGACGGCGTTCTCGGCGCCGGCGTAGCCCAGCAGGTGCGGACCGGTGACGGCGTCGAGCAGGCCCCGCCGGTAATCCACGACGATGATGGCGGCCTCGTTGGCGGTGTACCGGGCGGTGATGCCGTTGGCGATCACCCGCAGCAGGTTGGTCTTGCCCGACTCGACGTCGCCGAAGGCCAGGAAGTGCGGCTCGGCGGCGAAGTCCAGGTGCACGGGCTTGAGGTCGGCCTCGGCCAGCCCGAGGGGCACGATCTTGCCTTCGCTGCCGGAGACCTCGGCCAGCGGGACCTCGCGCGGCAGCAGGCGGACCGGCGGGGCGGGCGGACGGGTCCAGGCCTTGGTGACGGCCTCGACGAAGGAGGTGGTGCCGGCGGCCAGGGAGCCAGGACGCTGATCGCCGTCCACGCGGGGCAGTGCGGTGAGGAAGTGCAGCTTGTCCTTGGTGAGACCGCGACCGGGAGCGCCGGCCGGCACGTTCTGCGCGGCCCGGCGGTCGATCGACGAGTCGGCGGGGTCGCCCAGCCGCAGCTCGAACCGGGTGCCGGCGGCGTCGCGCAGCTGCGGCCGCACGCCCATCCACCAGTTGGCCGAGACGACCACGTGGATGCCGAAGCCCAGGCCCCGGGCGGCCAGCCCGATCACGGCCTGCTCCAACGCTTCCTGCTCCTCGCGCAGTGTCGCCCAGCCGTCCACGACCAGGAACACGTCGCCGAACTCGCGGCCGTCGGCGCTCTCGGTGAACTCGGCCCGCCGTTGCCGGAACGTGGTGATCGAGTCGATTCCGTTGGCGGCGAAGAAGAGTTCCCGCTCGGCCAGCAGCGTCGTGACCTCGGCGACGACCCGGCGGCAGCGCTCGGGCTCGCGGCGGGTGGCGTAGCCGGAGGTGTGCGGCAGGCCGGAGATCGGCCGCAGTGCGCCACCACCCATGTCCAGCACGAAGAACTGGGCCTCGGCTGGCGTGTGGGTCAAGGCCAGCACGCCGATCAGCGTGCGCAGCAACGTGCTCTTGCCGCTCTGCGGCGCGCCGACGACGATGGCGTTGCCGGCGGCCCCGGACAGGTCGGCCCACAGCAGATCCCGTCGCTGCTCGAACGGCTTGTCCACGATGGCGATCGGCACGATCAGCCGGCCGTTGCCGCCCCAGCCGACCGGGCACAGCCCACGCTCCGGGTCCACGCCCAGCGGCGGCATCAGCTGGTCCAGCGTGGGCGGCTCGCCCAGCGGCGGCAGCCAGATCTGATGCGCGTCAGGTCCCTTGCCCTGCAACCGCTCCACGATCGTGCCCATGATCGTCTCACCGGTGCTGGGCTGCTCCGGCGTCTGCGGCGCGGTGATCACTTCAGGAATCGGCGTCGGGGCAAGGGTGAACGGCAGCACCGCCCGGACCTGGGCCGGGCCGGCCTCGACGACGCCGCGAGGCGGCAGGTCGCCGGACACGAACGCGGCCTTGAACCGGATCAGCGTCTCGGTGTCCACGCGCAGGTAACCCGAACCCGGCACCGGCGGCAGCTGATGTGCGTCGGCGACGCCGAGCACCGACCGGCTCTCCGAGGCGGAGAACGTGCGCAGGCCGACCCGGTAGGACAGGTGCGAGTCGAGGCCGCGCAGCCGACCTTCCTCAAGCCGCTGCGAGGCAAGGAGAAGGTGGATGCCGAGGCTGCGGCCGAGCCGGCCGATCATGACGAACAGGTCGATGAACTCGGGCTGGCTGCTCAGCAGCTCGGAGAACTCGTCGATGATCACCAGCAGCGACGGCAGCGGATCCAGGGTCGCGCCGTCCATCCGGGCCCGCTCGTAGTCACGCACGGACGCGTAGTTGCCGGCCGCCTTCAGCAACTCCTGCCGGCGGACCAGCTCGCCCTTGATCGCGTCGCCCATGCGGTCGACCATCGACAGGTCCTCGGCCAGGTTGGTGATCACCGCGCAGGTGTGCGGCAGGCCGGTCATGCCGGCGAAGGTCGCGCCGCCCTTGAAGTCGATCAGGGCCAGGTTCAGCTGCTCCGAGGAGTGCGTGGCGGCCAGGCCGATGACCAGCGTGCGCAGCAGCTCCGACTTGCCGGAGCCGGTCGCGCCGATCACCAGGCCGTGCGGACCCATGCCGCCCTCGGCCGACTCCTTGAGGTCCAGGTCGACCGGCCGACCGTCGGGGTCGACGCCGATCGGCAGCCGCAGCCGCTCCCGGGCGGTGCGGCGGCGCCACGTGACATCCGTGTCGAGGTCACGGGGATCGCCGATGCCGAGCAGGCCCGGCAGCCCGAAGTTGGCCGCCATCGGCGATTCCGCGACCACCGGCGAGCCCTGGTAGAGCGGGGCGAGCTGGCGGGCCAGGGCCTCGGCCGAGGCGTGGTCGAACCGGTCCGGGCGGCCCAACAGGGCGATCCGCCGGTCGCTGTCCTCGCCGACGACCATGCCCAGCCGCTCGCCGGCCACGTGCAGGAACAGGTCGTGGTCCGGGGTCTCGTCCGGGATGCCGCCGCTGACGTCGATCACCGTGACGGCCTGGCGGCCGCCGGCCGCGGTCAGCCGGCTGTCGTCGGCGGTGCGGCCGCCGTCCAGCACGACCACGATGTGCTGGTACTCCGGGGAAGTCGTCTTGCTGAAGGCCGGCCGCTCGCCCAGGTCGGCCCCGAGCAGGTCGGCCAGCGCGCCCACCCGGTCGGCCACCAGCCGGGTCGGGCCGGTCGGATCGCCGGTCGTGCCCTGGTTGTGCGGCAACCACTTCGCCCACTCCCAGTCCCGGATCCGGTCCGCCGGCACGCAGAACGCGATACGCAGATCGGTCGGGGAGTGGAAGGCCGCCAGCTGGGCCAGCACGGCGCGGACCAGGTCCAGCACCTGCCGCCGGTCGCCGGTCACGGTGATCCGCGCGAACGAGCGCAGCGAGATCGCCACCGGTAGGTCCTGCACCGTGGCGTAGGCACGGATGAAGTGTCGCAATGCCGTGGAGGAGACCGGATCCAGGTCCTCCAGCGGCACGGTCTGCGGCGCACGCAGCGGCGTGGCCAGGCGCTGTGGGCCGGCCCCGACGCGGACCTTGCCGAACGCCGGGTCCATCCGCCGCCGCTCCCACAGCCGGCCGCGCTCCACGAACGCCCACAGGTCGACCGGCTCCGGCTGGGCCGCGGTCAGGGCGATCCGCTGCCGCTCCGCCACTTCCCGCACCTGGCCGCGCAGGCCGGTCAGGTAGCGCTGGTAGTCCCGCCGCTCCTCGTTGATCTGCGCCTTCTTGGCCGCCCCGCCGCGGGCCAGCGACATGATCACCATGCCGGCCATGGACACCGCGAACAGCGCGCCGAAGACGTAGGTCATCACGCCGCCGCTGCGTCCGATGTAGACGAACGACATGGCTCCCATGCCGAGCATCATCGGCAGGAAGAACAGCAGCTGCACCGCGCCCTGGTTGGAGCCCTTGGGCAGCATCGGCGGGGACTGCAACACGATCTCGCCGGTCGGTGGCTCCAGCCTGGTCTGTACCGCACTCACCACGGCATTCTGCCCAGAGAAGGGTGATCGGTTTGTGGGTACTTTTGCCGTCACCCTGCCCCACTTCATGCAGGGAAGGACGCCTTACCCGCGTTGAACGAGGGTAAGGCGTCCTTCCCTGCACGGGGACTCGTGCCGGCGGCACAGTGGGTAATTCTGCCGTCTGGATCGCCGCCGCATCCGCTCTACTCTCCGTCTGACAAGGTCGCCGACCAGGGAGGGAGTGGGATGGACACCGGTCAGTACGAGGTGCGCCCGGAGGCCATGCGGTCCGCGGTCGGCAACATCGGCGGCATCATCATGCAGACCGTCAACGCCGTGCTCGACCTGGAGAAGCTGGTGTTGGCGCCGACCTCGTTCGCCATGATCGGCGACGCGGTGGCCTCGGGCAACGTGGCGATGCAGGCGCAGCAGGTGGCCGCGATGCAGTCGCTGCTCAAGGGCCTGCAGGCGGTCAACGATCTGATCAAGAAGAGCGCGGACGCCTACGACGAGGCGGACCGGGCGGTGGCGCAGGGATTCGGCGGCAGCCCGTCGGCCGGCACGGCCAACACGGCCAGCCTGTGGTCGAGCCCGGCGGCCGGTCTGGTGGCGGCGCAGGCGTTCAACGACAGCGTCGGCGGCGCGGGCGATCCGCACTCGGTGGCCAACGTGCTGGACTACCTGGGCCACGCGGGTCTGGGCCACGACTCGTCGGCCGGCCAGTTCGCCCACGACAGCACGGGTTTCGCCAACTGGCTCGACGCCAGCCCCGACCACCAGGCCCAGGTCGGCGTGATCGGCGTGTACTCGGGTGTGGCCCGAAACCTCGGCGACATCCCCGGCGGCGTGCACGCGGGCGACGTGGTGGTGGTCAACTCCACCATCGGCGTCGCCGGCACCGGCGGCCAGCTCTACAACCACGGCCTGCTCACCCCGGACTACGGCGGCCTGGCGATGGTCCGCGTCTACCGTCCGATGCCGGCCTGACAGGAGAGACCACCGTGCTCACGTTCCCGAACTCCAGCGCGATGGACGCGACGGCGAGCTCCGGCGGGCCGATCACGTTCCTGCCGCGCATCGTCACCGGCCAGCCCGAGCAGATCGCCGCGCACGTGACCCAGGTGCTGGCCAAGGCCAAGCAGTTCGTCACGCTGATGGACGACTTCGCCAAGGCCGAGAAGCAGCTGTCCCAGGTGTGGTCGGGCGCGGCGTCGGAGACGGCGCTGAAGAAGATCACCGACTCGCTGCAGTCCTTCGAGAAGATCATCAAGGTGGTGCAGGAGGGCGCGCAGCTGCTGGGCGTGGCCAGCACCCTGGTGAAGTCCGCGCAGACCGCCTACACCTCGGTGGTCTCGGCGGTGAACCCGACGGTCGCGGCGCTGATGTCGAACCCGTGGACGCACGCGGCGGCGGTCGCGCTGTCCACCGCCACCTCGGCTTCGCTGCGCGGTTTCATCGAGGCGATCGGCGGCCTGCTCAAGACTCTGGGCCTGACCAATCTCGGCGCGGAGCTGACCACGCTGGCGTCGATCATCCAGGAGCTGGAGAAGCTCTTCGGCAATAACAAGTCGGCCTCGGCCTCGACGCCGTCCGGGACCACGCCGTCGACCACGACCGTGACCAGCAACCCGGTGACCGCGCCGGTGACGCCGCCGCCGGTGGCCTCGGCCAGCGGCCAGCAGGTCACCTCGACGCCGACCGTGCCCACGGTGAGCACGCCGACGACGACCGCGCCGACCGGCACGCTGCCGACGACTTCCACTGTGTCGCAGCAGAATCCGTACAACTACACGCCGCCCGCGCTCGGCGGGGCCACCCCGGGCACGGCGGACACGTGGATCCCGGTCGACCCGCCGGCCGGGTCCACACCCGCCACCCCCGCGCCCAGCACGCCCGTGGACACCGGCGTGATCAAGGTGACCACCACGATCGGCGCCGAGTCGACCACCGTGGAGATCCCGACCGGTCACAACGCCCAGCTGGACGTGGACATCCCGGTCAACGGCCAGCACGTCACCGAGCACATCTCGGTCACGGGCGCGTCGTGACCGACATCTCCGGGGTCGTCACCTCGGTCCTCAGCGGCTACCTGAACGTGCTGGACCAGTGCGCGCAGCAGGTCACCGGCGATCCTTCGGCGCTGCAACAGCAATCGCAGCGGCAGAACGACGAGGCCACGCAGCTGGCCGCGGTGTCGACGGAGATCTCCAGCTGCGCCACGAAAAGCGACGCCAGCTGGCAGGGCACCGCGCAGCAGGCCTTCAAGTCGGCGGCCGGTGTGGTCACCAAGGACATCGACGACGTCACGCAGCAGCTGAAGACCGAGGCCCAGCGGCTGTCGATGACGGCGAGCGCGATCCAGACGACGATGTCCGCGATGGACACCGTGCGCGGCGAGTTCCTCCAGTACGCCAAGGTGCTCATCGACGAGGCGCGGACCGCGGCGAACGGGTCCGAGCAGGCGTTCCTGAACGCGGCCCAGCAGCTGGGCGAGTCGGCGGTGAAGTCGGCGACCGCGCTGCGCCAGCGGCTGGCCGACGCGCTGACCCAGCTGTACGGCCTCAAGCCGGAAACCGCGGAGCCAGCCGAGAACAAGGACGAGAAGAAGGAAGACGACGAGGGGCCGGGCAAGGTCAAGGTCGACCTGACCCAGCTGAAGAAGGGCCCGCTCGAGTGGATCGGCGACGAGATCCTGGACGGGCGCAAGCGGCCACGGTCGGTGCCGTCCTGGTTCGCCAACTCCGGCTGGTACAAGCTCACCGAGGACGGCTTCACCGGCACCCGCGCGCCGAAGAAGGACGATACGCCGTTCGGCGACGCCGAGCTGCCGGAGAACGCCACCACCGGCCAGAAGCTCTGGCACAGCACGGACATCACCCTGCTCAAGGGTGAGGGTGTGATCGCCGACGACAGCTACGGCGGCAAGATCGGCGACAACGTCGACGAGGCCCACGCCTACCTCGGCCCGCGCGCGACCTGGGACGGGGCGGCGCTGGTGCACGGCGGCGAGTTCCGGCTGGACGGCAAGGTCCAGGGCACGCTGGCCGATGTCGGCGCCAGCGGGGCGCTGACCGACGGCGTGGTCACGGCCAAAGGCGATGTCGACGCGTACGTCGGCGGACAGCTGGCCGGTCACCTCGACGGCAGCAGCCATGGCGTCGCCGCGCACCTGGATGCCTTTGCCGGAGCCAAACTCAGCGGCTCCGCCGGGGTCGACGTGGCCGGCATCGGAGTGGGGGCCAAGGGCGAGCTGGAGGCCGGCATCGGCGCGCAGTTCGACGGCCAGGCCACCATGGACAACTGGCACGTCAAGGTGAACTTCAAGGTGGGGGCGGCGCTCGGGGTCGGCGCCAGCCTCGGCGCGAACATCGACGTCGACCTGCCCAAGGTGTACGAGACCGCGTCGCACTACGGTCATGAGGCGTACGAGTCGGTGAGCAACACGGCGTCGCAGGCGGCGCGGGCGATCGGATCGGTATGGTAGAGCTGCCGCTGGGCGTGGACGTGCCGGACGGCTGGGTGCCCGTCGACCCGGCCGAGGCGGGCGCGCCGGGCGCGGCGCTGGTGGTCGTGCTGCCCACGCCGGAAGGCGAGTTCACGCCCAACATCACCGTCGGCGTCGGCGAAGTATCGTCCACTGTGGACATTCACGAAGCGGCCGACCAGGCCGTGCGGCGGCTGTCCGAGGTGGCCGACGAGCTGGCCGTGCGCAGCCGGCAGGACGTGGGCGGGGAGCCGACGCCCGGGGTGGCCCAGGTGATCGACCTGCTGGTCGGCGGGCAGCGGCTGGCCCAGTACCAGGTGCACCTGTCGATTCCGTTGCCGGCCGACGAGGGCCACGTGCCGGTGGAGATCGCCGGCACCTGCACGCCGTCGCAGGCCGACCGGGCGGTGCCGGACTTCCAGCGGCTGGTGGCCAGCTTCCACCTGCGCGCGGACGACGAGTGAGAGGCTGATCATGGACCTGGAGACCGGTGTCGACGTGCAGGGCCTGCTGGACCAGGTGCGGGCCCAGCAGGAGCAGGTGCAGCGCATCCAGCGTGGGGTCGAGACCCTGGAGGTCAAGGGCTACTCCCGTGGCAACGAGGTGACGGTGTCGCTGCGCGGCAGCGGGCGGTTCACCGACATCAGTATCGACCCGGAGTCGATGCGCCGCTACAACGCCCGCGACCTCGGGGACATGGTGCTGGAGGCGGTCAACGACGGGCTGCGCAAGATGGCCGAGGCCACCAGCGCCCGGTTCGCGCCGGTGATCGAGGCGGCCGGCCGGATGGAGCGGTTCACGTCATGATCTCCACGACGCGCCGGATCACCGTTGTCACTCCCCGGGCGCGTGTGGATGTCGCGCTGCCGGTGCAGAGCACGCTGGCCGAGCTGGTGCCGCAGCTGGTCCGCCTGTCCGGGGCCGAAGGCCAGGCGTCGCCGGACAATCCGGGCTGGGTGCTGTCCCGGCTCGGCGACTCGCCGTTCCCGCCGGGGCTCACCGTGGCCGCGATCGGACTGCGGGACGGTGAAGTGCTGCACCTGAGCCCGCGTGAGCGGCAGGTCGTGCCGCTGCTGTTCGACGACGTGGTGGACGCCATCGCCAGCGTCGCCGGGACCAAAACCGGGGCGTGGGCCGGGAACATCGCCCGCCGCTGCGCGCAGCTGGCGGCCGTGGTGGCGCTGCTGGGCGCTGCCGTGCTGCTGGCCGCCGGTCTTTCCGGCACGTGGTTCGCCCCGGCCGCTTGCGGCGTTTTCGCCCTGGTGCTGCTGTTCTCCGGCGGTGCTTTGGCCCGCGCTTACGGCGATTCCGGCTCCGGCGTGGCCTGCGCGGCCGCCGGCGTCGGCCCCGCTCTGCTGGCTGGTTTGACCGCTGTGCCGCCGTTCCAGGCGTCGCTGGAGGTTGCCTCGATCGCCGCCGGCCTGGCCGCCACGACCGGATATGGCGTGCTCGCCGCGGTTCTGTTGTCGGATCGTCTGCCGTGGTTCGGCGGCTTGGCCGTCGCCGCCGGCTTCGGCACCGTCGCCACCGCATTCGTGCTGCTGTCCGGGGTTCCCGTCGCCGGCCCCGCCGCCGTGCTGGCCGCCGTCGTCACGGCCCTGGCCGCGCTGGCCCCGATGTTGGCCCTGCGCCTGGGAAAGCTCCCGTTGCCCCGCGTCCCCGCCGACATCGACTCGTTCCGGGCCGAGGAGGAACCCACCCTCGGGCCCGATGTGATCGACCAGACCGCCAACGCCGAACGCATCCTCACCGGCTTGCTGGCCGCCTTGGCCCTGGCTGCCGTCGGCGGCGTCTTCGCCCTGCTGGCTGACGATTCCCCTTGGTCGGCGGCGCTTTCCGGCGTGCTGGGCCTGGTCTGGCTGCTGCGCTCCCGGTCCTACGCCGGCACCGCCCAGCGCCTCGTGCTGCTGCTGGCCGGCCTGGCCATGCTCGGCCGCCTCGGTGCTTGGCTGATCACCTGGCAGCACGGTGTCCTCGTGGCCGTCGCGGTGCTGATCGTCGCCGCCATCCTCTGCCTGGCCCACGCGACCCGTGTTCGCCGTGGCCACCGATCCCCGTACTGGTCCCGGATGATGGACATCGCCGAATTCCTCGGCCTCATCGCCATCGTCCCGTTGGTCGGCGCGGTGCTCAACGTGTACGTGGTCGTCCGCGGCATGCTCTGAATCGCACATGAGTGGCTGACTTGGCGCTGTCGGCCAGGTCAGCCACTCACGTGCGGTCTAGTCGGGGTTGGCCAGGGGGAGCGAGCGCAGCAGGGCGGCGGAGTGGCGGCCGGTGGTGGGGTAGAGGTCGCCGGCCAGCTGCTTGACCAGTGACTCGGGGCGGTGCCGGGTGTGCTTGGCGACGTAGCCGATACGCACGGAGACGCTGGTTTCCGTGGTGCCACGGGGAGTGCGGCGCAGCAGCAGCGACGTGCAGGTGAACTCGGTGCCGGGAACCAGCGTCCCCAACACTTCGGTGGCGACGCGGTGGCCGGGACTGAAGCACATCTGGGTGAGCCGGCCGATGGACCAGGTGCGCCACGTCTCCTCGACGGTGACGACGGGCCGCGCGCCGGGGGTGCTGCCGGCGAAGGCGCGGGGGTCGGCTCCCAGCGCCACCAAGAGGTCCTGACGGAGTTCGGGTTCGTCCAGGACGGCGGCGGACTGGCCGGCCTCGGCCAATCGTCCGACCAGACCAAGGGCAGCGCTGGCGGCGGCCCGGTCGGAGCCGGTGGAGCCGCCGCCACGGGCCAACGCGGCGCCGGGGGCGACGGAGGGCCGGTAGCGAAGGGCCAGCCAGTGGGTCCGCAGCGGTGCGGCGGATGTGGGTCCAGGGCCGGTCCAGATGACGAGCTGGGCCCCGGCGAGCGGAATGTCGGTGCGCCGCTGGGCCTCTCGCAGGGCGGTGATCACGGCGTCGAGCTCCGGCCGCACGCCGGAAGGCAGCCGCACCAAAGCGATCCGGTCGGCGCCGCTGCACGCGAGTCCGACCCGGTTGCCGGCGCGGTCGACATGCCGCACGACGGTCAAACCGGGCAGCACGGCCTCGATCGGGTCCGGCGACGGCGTCGGCTTGGCCCGCCGCAGGTACGCCAGCCGCACGCCGAGCCACTGGTAGAGGCACAGCCCGCCGCGCCGCACGGAAGTCGCCGCCACCATGAGCACGGCGGCGGCCGCGACCGCGATCGCGGTGACGTCGAAGGCCGGCAGGGTCATCAGCACGGCCAGCAGGGCGATCTGCCACACCGCGATCTGGCCGGCCGTGACCGGCCGCAGCCAGCGTGCCCTGGCTCGCGGCCTGACCTGCGTGCTCGTGTCGGCTACCGTCATGGCGCTGCGACGCTCCTTGCCCTTGTGTCCGGCAAAAGTGCCCGAAAATCCCGGAACTTGTCCTGGGCGACCCCCGCAGCATAGGTATGCTCGGGTCGCCCCGTACAGAGGGATTTCTTACCGGGCAAGGTGTTTCTAGGGGGCACGGGCTGGGGGCACGTGGTGTGGACGCAGCGGGACCAGATCCAGGCGTACCAGTTTCTCCGGCGACGGCTGGTGTCGGCGCTGGTCGCGGCCGATGCGAACCACCCGGTGTCGCCGAGCCGGCGGCTGGTGCTGGGGGTGGCGATCGGCGTCGGCGCGGCGCTGCTGGTCACCGGTGTCTACGGCGTGCTGGGGGTGCTGAACCCGACCGGTGACGCCGATTGGCGGCAGGGTGGCCAGGTCATCGTCGAACAGGAGACCGGCGCGCGTTTTGTGCTGGGCCAGGACAAGCTGCTACACCCGGTGCTGAACTTCGCCTCCGCGCGGCTGCTGGCCGGCGGTAACGGGGACAAGACCGTGACGGTGCCGGCGGCGACGCTGGCGACTGTCTCTCGTGGACCGGCCTACGGCATTCCCGGCGCCCCGGACTCGCTGCCGACCGCGGATCGCTTGCTGGGCAGGGCGTTCACCAGTTGCACGAGCTCGTCGGCCGACCGCCCGGCCGGCGTCGAACCGGTGTCCACGGTGATCCTCGGCGCGGTCAGTGGCGGCACGCCCGAGCCGGCCGGTCAGGGCCTGTTGGCCCAGGCCCACTCCGGCGGCCGCTACCTGATCACCGCCGGCCGCCGCTACACCCTGCCCGATGCCGCCTCGATCACCGCCCTCGGCTACGACGGCCTGCCGTTCGTGCCGGTCGCGGACTCGTGGCTGGACACCGTGCCGGCCGGGCAGTCGCTGGGCCTGGTCAAGGTGGACGACAGCGGCGCCACCGGCCCGACCGTCGGCGGTGACTCGGCTCGTGTCGGCCAGGTGCTGCAAGCCGATAATGGTGGCTTCTACTTGGTGCGCAAGGATTCCGTGCAGGCGATCACCCAGACCGAGGCGAAGCTGGTGGCCGGCAACCCGGCCAACACCGGCACCCGCGTGATCCAGGTGTCCACGGCCGACGTCAATACCGTGCCACGCGCTCATCAGTCTACTGTGGACGAGAACAGCGGCGGCTATCCGGTGAAGGCGCCGCAGGTCGTCGCCACCGTGCCGGCGTCGATCACGTTGTGCTCCAACGGGTCCAAGGTGACGGTGAGCAAGGACGTGCCGCTGCCGGCGGACGCCCACCCGCTCACCGTGGACCGCACCGACGCCCGTGGCGGGCAGAACGTCTACGTGCCACCGGGATCGGGTGCGCTGGTGAAGGACCGCTCGAACGCGGTGTACCTGATCACCGACACCGGCAGCAGGTATCCGGTGGCCGACGACGAGTCGGTGAAGGCGCTGGGCTACGGCGGCGTCACCGCGCCGGCCGTGGACACCAGCCTGCTCGCGTTGCTGCCCAGGGGACCGGCGCTGGACCGGTCGGCGGCGACGAAGCCGGCGCCGGTCAACTGAGGGGAGTGGGTCGATGGGGGCCGAAGGGGAGCCGATCGTCGTCGGCGTGGTCGAGGACCACCCGCTCTACCGGGCCGCGGTGGCCCGGGTGCTGGCCGACGCGCCCGACATCGAACTGGGCGTGGTCGCCGATTCGGTCGGCCGCTTCGCCGCCGGCCGGCAGCAGCCGGACAGTGTTGTCGTGCTGGACCTGAAGCTGCGGGGCGTGCAGGACGCGGCGGCCGTGCTGGAAGTCGTCGGCATGGGCCACAAGGTGCTCGTGGTGTCCGCGCACGCCGGGCAGGCCGAGGTGCTGGGCGCCATCGCCGCCGGCGCCCGCGGCTACCTGTCCAAGGACTCCGACGGCGACGAGATCCTGCGCGCTGTCAGGGAAATCGCCATCGGCAACAGCTACGTGTCGCCGACGCTGGCCTCGTTCGTGCTCAACTCCTCGCGGGAGCGTCACAGCGGTCCGAAGCTGGTGTTGTCCGATCGTGAACGCCAGGTGCTGTCACTGCTCGCCGCCGGGGAACGGGACCAGGACATCGCCGAGGCCATGAACATCACCGTCCGCACCGTACGGTCCTATTTGGACCGGATCCGGGACAAGACCGGGCGTCGCCGCCGGCCGGAGCTGACCCGGCTGGCCATCGAGGAAGGCATCGCGCACCGGGCCGACTGAAACCGTATTTCGGTTGTCCGAGAGCGGGACTCGCGGGGTTGACGCGAAACGGCCCCGGACTCCAGTCCGGGGCCGTTGTCGTGCGCTGCGTCAGGCGGTGGTGATCTCGGGCTGGTTCTCCAGCTCGATCTGCTCCCGCTCCACCGCGGCGGTGACCTCCGCGGCGGGCCGGGCGCAGGCGACCGCCCAGTAGTAGACGGCCACCGCGAACGCCGCGATGATCAGCACGTCGACGCCGTCCGGCAGGATCATCGCCGAGGGCTCGTCGGTGGAGTTGTTGTAGCGGCCCAGGTAGCCCAGGATGACCAGGCCGGCGAACCACGGCACAACCCACTGCGCCGCCTTGAGGTCCAGCTTCTCCCGGGTCGCCGGGTTCTGGAACACGCGGGTCACGGCGAACACGACCAGGCCGATCACGATCGCGATGCCGATCTTGTAGTTCACGTCCCAGCCGGACCAGTAGATGATCAGGTTGGCGAACACGAAGCCGAGCGGCGCCAGGACCGGCGCGAACGGGGTCAGGTACGGCCGCTCGCGGCCCGGGTCCCGCTTGCGCAGCGCGGCCAGCGACACCGGGGCAAAGGCGTACATCACGGCGGTGGCCGAGGTGACCACCGAGACCAGGATGCTCCACGACGGGAACGGCAGGAAGGCCAGCTCGCCGATGACGAACGCGAGCACGATCGACCACAGCGGCACACCGCGCACGCTGAGCTTGCCGAACACGCCCGGGATCTGCTTGTCGCGGCCCAGGGCGTAGGTCAGGCGGGCCGACGTGCCGACGTAGATCAGGCCGGTGCCGGCCGGCGAGACGAACGCGTCGACGTAGAGGATGTAGGCCAGCCAGCCGGCGCCGGCGGCGATGGCCAGCGTGGCGTACGGGCCGAAGTCGCCCTTGGCGATCGGGTCGGCCCAGCCGTGCACCAGGGCGGCAGGGTCGAGGCTGCCGATGAACGCGATCTCCAGCAGGATGTAGACGACCGCGCCGATGCCCATGGCGACCAGCACCGCGCGGGACAGGTCCTTCTTCGGCTGGGCGGCCTCAGCGGCCAGCTGGATGCACTGTTCGAAGCCCTGCAACGCGAACACCACGCCCAGCGGCAGCGCCTGGAACACGCCGTGCAGGCCGAACGGCATGAAACCGCCGCCCGCGCCGAAGTTGGAGCCGTGGAAGCTCAGCGGCACCAGCACGATGACGGTCAGCAGCGGCACCGCGGTCTTCCACAGCACCGTGATGGTGTTGCTCTCGGACAGCAGCTTGACGCCGACGATGTTGACCACGGTGAAGATCACCATCAGCAGGCTGGCCCAGGCCAGGCCGCTGCCGGTCAGCGTGCCGTCCTCGTTGAGCAGGTTCAGGTTGTCCTTCACCCACGCGATGTTGTCCAGGTAGGCCAGGCTGGCCTCGACCTCGATCGGCGCGATGGCCACCGCCTGCAACCAGGAGGACCAGCCGGCGATGAAGCCGGCGAGGCCACCGAAGGCGAACAGCGGGAACCGCGCGGTGCCGCCGGCGACCGGGTAGGCCGCGCCCAGCTCGGCGTGGATCAGCGCCAGCACCGCCAGCATCGCCGCCGCCAGCACCCACGAGATGAGCGAGGCGGGGCCGGCGACCTTGGCCGCGTTCAGCGCGCCCAGCAGCCAGCCCGACCCGATGATCGAACCCAGCGAGATGAACATCAGGCCGTAGAAGCCGACGGTTCTCTTGAAGTGCCCGTTCCCACCTGTTGGCGACGAAGCGACGTTGGACGGCGAAGCCATCGCTCACACCCCTGCTCTCTGGTCCACTATGGACGTGACCCGCACCACCCGTTCGGGTTCGGGGAGCATGGCGTATGGACGGCATCAATGGAACCGCCACTGACGTTACGATCCGAATATCTGGGGAAACTTGAGCAACATTTGAGGTTCTAGTCCGACAATTCGGGCGGATCAATCCTCGATGGTCACCCGTTCGGCCCCGTCCATGCGGTAGCCCACACCACGGACCGTAGTGATCAGCTCGGCCGCCGGCCCGAGCTTGCGTCGCAGCCGGCGGACGTGCACGTCCAGCGTCCTGGTCTCGACGCCGTCGGGCAGACCCCACAACTCGGACAGCAGGGCGGTGCGCAGCAGCACCTGGCCGGGGCGGCGGGCCAGGTGCAGCAGCAGGTCGAACTCCATCCGGGTCAGGTCGACCGCGCCGTCGCGGTGGAAGACGCGGCGGGCCAACGGCAGGATGCGTAACTCGCCCGATTCGGGTGTGCGGGCCTGCGGCACGGACACCGTGAGCGTGGTGCCCGGCAGGTCGACGGCGGTGCGCACGGCGTCCACGACGCGGGCGGCCACCGTCGGCGCCTGGTCGTTGTTCGTACTGACCCGAACGACCACCGTCACCTCGGCGGCCTGGCTGGTGGACAGCGAGAGCGGGGCGGAGAATTGGTACGGCATGGCGGTTTCCTCGCAACGGGGAGATGGACAGGGGGCGGCTACTCCGGCGTGGCCGCACAGCCCTGCGCGTTCACGCGGGCGAGGTCCACGTGCAGGCGCCTGGTCAGATCCATGAGGTCATCGGACCAGTGCGCAGTGTCACTGTCAACGGCGCTCCAGGATGTGGGACCCGGAAGATTAGACACTGCGGCCGTTTCGCGGTGTCATACGGAACATGAGCGGATGGCAGGAGTGGCTGGACCGGCGTCGGCAGGACCTCTGTGCGCCGTACGGGTGGTTGAGCCTGGTCGGGCTGCACTGGCTGGACTCGACGCCGCAGCGGTTCGCCGACCTGCCGGGGGAGTGGAGCGCCGAGGACGGCGTCATCCGGGTGAAAGCCTCGGTGTCCGACGGACTTTTCCACGACGGGCGGCCGTTCGACGGCGTTCGTGAGGTCAAGGGCGACGCCGCGGAGTTCGTGGCCTACGGGCGGATCCACGTCGAGGCGCTGATCCGCGACGGCCGCCCCGGCATCCGGCTGCGCGACCCGGAAGGCCCTGCGCGGCAAGGGTATGACGGCCCCTCAGTGTTCGACCACGCGCCGGAATGGGTGGTGCCGGCGGAGTTCACGCCACGTAAGCCGGCCAAGCGGCTGGAGGTCGACAGCGCCCAGCCCGGCATCCACGAAGTGCTCTTCGACGTCGGCGAGGTGCGGTTCACCGTTGGTGGCAAAGAACAACGGCTCACCGCGACCGCCGGCGGCGACACGATCAGCCTGGTGTTCCACGACCCCACCAACGGCGACACCACCGCGCCGTGGCGGCAGCTCGACGCCCCGCTGCCGGTCGACGGCCGGGTGACGCTGGATTTCAACCAGGCCAGGAACTTCCCGTCCGCCTTCACCGACTACGGCATCTGCCCGATGCCGCCGGCCGGCAACGAGATCACCGTCCCGGTGACGGCCGGCGAACGCCGCCCGCGCTAGCGCGGATCGGGGCGGTCCACGTTCCACTGGCGGGCATGCGAGACCAGCCAGCCGTCGTCCTGCATCGGCAGCAGGACAAAGCGGCTGATGGTTCGCTGCCCGCCGTCGTGGTCCCCGTACAGGATGTCGACGGTCACCGGCTCGCGGTCCTTGATCGCCCGCTGGGCCGCGTCGAACTGCGGATCGCCGCGGTCGCGGAAGGCCCCCTGCCAGTAGCCGAACTCGCCGGCGGCCACGTACAGGTCACGGGTCAGCCGGTGGAAGTCGGCCAGGTCCGGCTTCACATGGTTGATCACCCGCTCCGGCGTGAACCGCCAGCCGTGCAGCACGGCCAGCCCGTTGCCCATGTTCCGCAACGAGATCGCCAGATAGACGGCGTCGTCGCCGACCTCGGCGTTCGCGCCGCCGCCGGGCACCTTGAGCCACTTGCGGTCCTGGAAGCCGACCTTCTGCACCGGGTCTTCCAGTCGCGAGGTCAGCAGCGCCGGTCGCAGGCCGACCTGTAAGGCCTGTTCGGCGGCGCGCGCCGCGCGGGCGGCGGCGCGCACCGAGGAGAAGGTGGCCACGGCCAGCACCAACGTGCCGATCGCCGTGGCCAGCGAGGAAATCGTCACCCAGTCGAGCACGGGCGGAGCCTAGTCGGCCTCCGGCCCCAGGCGGCGCACAATCGGATGACCCGCGTCCCGCCAGGCCGCGAAACCGCCGTCCACGTCGTTGACGTTGCGCAGGCCCAGCTGAGTGCGCAGCTGGTAGGCGGCGAGGCTGGAGGTGTAGCCCTCGTTGCAGATCAGGATGATCTCCTGATCGTGGTCGCCGGCCCGGAGTTCCTTGATGCGGTGCGGACTGGTCACGTCCATCCGCCACTCCAGCACGTGCCGGGAGACGGCGATGGCCCCGGGGATCTCGCCGAACCGCCAGCGGTACTCGGTCGGCCGCAGGTCGACCAGCACCGCCCCGTTGCGCATCGCCTCGGCCGCCTGTGCCGGGCTGTGCCGGGTGATGTGCTCGCGGGCCTGGTCGAGCAGTCCGGTGATCACGTCGCTCATAGCGCTGCCTCACGCAGCCGAGCCGCCGTGGCCTCCAGCGCGGTGGTGTCCGGCTCCGGTGTGTCGCACGGCACTTCACGCAGGTGGTGGATGCCGGACGGGAGCCAGCAGTAGAAGTTCATCGCCGTGAGCGGCTTCGAATAGGCGTGAATGGAGATCGCCGGCTCGGTGCCGACATTGACCAGGTTGTGCAGGTAGGTCCGCCCGAATCCGACGGCGTCGCCGGCCCGGTGCCTTCGGGTCCGCAGGCCTCGCTGGCCGGTGTCGCCGTAGTCCTCGATCAGCTGGCCGCTGGCCACCGCGAAGGCGCCGACGCTGCCCCCGTGGTCGTGCAGCAGCGTGTCCTGCCCGAGATCCCAGCAGATGAGCCAGACCTCGACGTCGTCATCGAGGTGCAGGCGTTGGAAGTACCGCTCCGTGAGATCGAAGCGGACGTGCGCCGACCACTCGTCGCGGCGGGCGACGAAGTCGGCGACAAGGTCCCGCAACTGGGCGGGACGGGTCTGAACGGCCACGAGACAAGCCCTTTCGCTTGGCGTCCCGCGATGTCACCGCTCGCCTTTCCGGGGTGCCGGACCGTCGAGCCGCGCCAGCACGGGAGGTATCTCGCCCGGGCCACACCGCCTCGGAACAGCTGTTTCGCTGCGAGTGGGCTCGGAAACCACTATGTTGTTGTGATCCGGCCGAGGGTAACCCCCATAGCCCGCGAGAGGAAAGCCACCGGTGCGCATCACCAGGGCCCAACGCAACGCGGTCGCCGAAAAGGTCACGAGCCTGGAGCGATCGTTCTACGGGCGGGGTCCCCGCAACGTGAAGGTCTCGGTCAGCGACGACGACCCGATCAGCCTGGTCGTGCTGTCCATCGACAGCCTCACCGTCGCCGACGCCGTGCTCAACGAACGCGGCTACTCCGACGCCGTGCTGCGCCACCACGAGGCGCTGCACGAAGCCACCAAGCAGGAGTTCCTCGACGCCGTCGAGGAGATCGTCGGCAGCTCCGTGTCGGCCTACCTGGCCCAGGTGCACCCGACGACCGGCTACGCCGTGCGGGTCTTCGTCTTCTCCGACCTGGGCGACTTCGACGCGGAGCCGTCAGCGCAGGTGTGACACGTCGTTGAAGCCGCGCAGGATCCACCGCTCACCGGCCACCACCAGCACCGACACCGAGGCGTTGTCCGAGCCGCTGAACGTGAACGGCTCGGCCCCGGTCGCCGTGGCCAGCACCTGCCCGATCGCGCCGCCGTGGGCCACCACCAACACCCGCTGATCAGGGTGCTTCTCGGCGATGCGGCGGATGCCCGTGCTGGTCCGCTCGGCCAGCTGCTCGTTCGACTCCGCGCCTGGGATCACGTCCCAGCGCTGCTCGGCGTACAGCTTCACGGCCAGCGGATGCCCTTCGGCGACGTGCTTGCGCAGCAGGCCGCCCTCCCACTCGCCGAGGTGCACCTCCCGCAGGTCAGGCTCGACCTGCGGCACGATGCCCAGCCGCTCGGCCAGCGGCGCGGCCGTCTCGGCGGTGCGGCGCAGGATCGTCACGTAGATGGCGTCGAAGTGCTCGTCCTTGAACCGCTCCGCGAGCCTGTCCGCCTGCTCACGGCCCTGCGGCGCCAGCTCCGGATCACCGTGCCCGTCCTGGAACGGATAGGGCCGGTCGAACCGGGCCGGCGCCGACTCGCCGTGCCGGACCAGCACCAGCTCGGTGGAGCCGGGCGGGCGCTGGAACCGGAACTGCCGGTACTCGGTGGTCACACCACCGACGTTAGCGCACGTCGATCTGGCTGATCACCGCTCCGGAGACGTCCCGGACCACGAACGTGCTGCCGGCGGCCAGGTTCCTCGCCACCGGCTGGAACAGAACGAAGGCGCCGTTCTCGACCGTGCCCTTCAGCTCGGCGGCCGCGCCGGGCTGATCGAGCCCGACCGTCTTCGCGTTCGGCTGGGCGAGGAATCCGTAGTAGGCGATGCCGCCGCCGACGGCGACGCCCGTCAGCGTGGTCCGGTCCGGGCTGACCAGGAGTTCGCTGGTCGAGCGCCCGTCGGTGATGTCGTACTGGTCGGGCCCGTGCTGGCACACGACGAGCGTGTCGTCCAACTTCGCCAGTTGGACCCAGTGTGTGGCGTCGATCTGCCGGTACGTCACCGGCTGCCAGTAGTCGGGGTCCGGCAGCGGGTGGTCGACCATGGCGTCCAGGCAACCACCGACCCGCTGCCCGGCCGGCGAGGTGCGGTCCGCCTTCGGGTCGTGGGCGGTGATGTTCGGCGGCAGCACCGCCGGCAGGTCCGCCTTCGGCACGGCGTAGAGCGGATGGATGTAGTCACGCAGGAAGACGTGGTCGCTCGGCTTGTAGCTGTTCGGCACGATGAAGACCCCGTTGCCGACGGCCGCCGCGTCACCGTTGTTGTCCTTCGAGCCGAGCACCATGGTGCCGACGCCCGGCGCCACCACGCCGGCGTAGGTGCCGTCCTGGGTGGTGAACATGATCTTCGCCGGCACGTTCCCGGCCGGCGGGTCCGGGTACCGCAGCGCCTTGACCGTCACCGTCTCCTTGGTCAGCTCGCACAGGACCAGGTCGGCGCCGACCCGGTAGAGCAACGCGGTCAGGCTGTTGCGGCTGACCTGGAGCAGCGGCTCCCAGTCGTTCGGCTTGTGGTCCGCCGACCAGCAGCGCTCCATCTGCGAGCCGGTGCCCCAGTTGAGCGTCATGCCGTAGAACGGGAAGCCACCCGAGGGCTGGCCGCTGACCGATGTCGTCGGGTGCGGGCTGGTCGGCGAGGCGGTCAGCGTCCGGTTGTCCTTGGTGTTCAGCGTGCTGGTGACGATCGTCGCGCCGGCCATCAGGGCGATCACCGACGCGGCGATCAGCAGCGGCGCTAGGCCCGTCCTGCGGCGCGGCGGGGTGCGGTCGATGCCTTCCATCACCCGGAGCAGGGCCAGCTGCCGGACGTGGTCGGGCAGTTCCCGCTCGGGCAGGTCGAACGGGTCACTCATCGAAGCTCTCCTCGGTCATGCCACCCTCGGTCATGCTGCCCTCGGTCATGCGGCGCAGTCGGGTGCGCGCCCTGGACAGGCGGGAACGGACACTGACCTCGGTGATGCCGAGCAGTTGGGCGGCGTCGGCCGTGCTCATCCGGCCCACCATGCACAGCTGCACCGCCTCCTTCTCGGCGGCCGGCAGCCGGTCCACGGCCGCCAGCACCTTGGTGAGGCGCTGCTGAGTGTGGTCCCGCTCGACGAATTCCTCCGCGTGGTCACGGGCCTCGTCGAGCACCGCCAGCTTCGGCACCAGCCGCAGGAACCGGCCGCGCCGGCGGTGGTCGTTGCGCACCAGGTTGGCCGCCACCGTGTACAGCCAGGGCAACGCGCTGTCCCGGATCAGCACCACGTCGGCCCGCCGCTGCCACGCCGTCATGAACGCCGTGGCCAGCACGTCCTCAGCCGTCGACCACGAGCCGGTCAGCCGATACGCGTAGTTCCACACCGCCTGGGCGTGCCGCTCGTACAGCGTGGTGAACGCCGCGTGGTCATCCTCCGCGATCGCCCCCCACAGCGTTGTGTCAGCTGCCGACTCCAAGTCGGCCAGTGTCTCCACCCCCACTTGTGGTCACAGCCGGGAGATTGTTGCAGTGTTTTTTCCGCGCGTTCCGCGCGGGGCGAGGCCGCTCGTGACCGGTGCCTTCCCTGGCCGGATTTAGCCCGCCGCATCCGGCTCGGGTGGTGGGGCGCGTCGGGTGGCGGCGGCCGAAATCCGGCGACAGTCCAGGCACCGGCGCGGCCTCGCGACTCAACGCAACGTGCCGCGCATGTCCAACACCCGCTCGACGGACGCGTCGAAGGCGCTGTGGTCGAGCTGGTTGTTGGTGACGGCGGCGGAGATGGCGGCGGCGGCCTGGTCGCCCTGGCTGACGTCACGGCCGGAGCACAGGATGAGGTCCATGCCGGCGCCGGCCGCGGAGACGGCCCGCTGGCCGGTGTCGCCGAAGGCCTTGAGCGCGCCGGCTTCCAGGGCGTCGGTGATGGTCACGCCCTTGAAGCCGAGCCGGCCCCGCAGCTCCTGGTTGATGATCGTGGGGGACAGGCCGGCCGGCAGCTTCGGGTCCAGCGAGGAATAGATCGCCCAGGACAGCATCACCGACTTGGCCCCGGCGGCCACCGAGGCCGGATACGCGGCCTCGTCGACGTTGCGCAGGGTGTCGGCCGACGCGGTCAGGGTCACCGGCTGCTCGTCGGTGTTCTGCTGGGTGGTGGCCGAGCCGAGGCCGGGGAAGTGCTTCACGGTGGCGGCGACGCCGGTCTGCTGCTGGGCCGAGACGAAGGCCGCGCCCAGGGTGTTCACCTTGGCCGGGTCGGTGCTGTACGAGCGCTGCGCCGAGTCGTCGAAGTCGCCGGGCGTGCGGTAGACGTCCAGCACGGGCGCGAGGTTGAAGTTCATGTCGACACTGGCCAGGTTCTGCCCGGCCCCGGTGCCCGCGTTGGCGGCCTGCTGCTGCGCGTTGGCGGCCTGCCCGATCTGCTTCTCCGACATCGTGGGCGCGCCGGGCAGCCGGCGGACCAGCCCGCCCTCCTGGTCGGTCATCAGCAGCAGCGGCTGGTGCACCGGACTCTTCGAGGCGGCCTGCCGCAGCTGGTCGACCGCGCCCTTGATCTGGGCGGCGGACTGGATGTTCTCGCCGAAGAAGATCACGCCGCCGGCCCGGCCCTGGCTGATCCGGTCCAGCAGGCTCTGCGGCGGCGTCGCGCCCGGGTAGGAGTAGATGACCCGCTGCCCGGCCAGCTGGTCGGTGGACAGCCCCGTCGGGAGCGTGCTGTTGGTCGCCAGCGGCGCCGGCGTGCCGACCAGGGCCAGCGGCCCGGCCATGGTGACGACTACGGCCCAGCGGACGACGTCCGAGATGCTGCCCATGGCCACCAGTTAACCGCATAGGGGGAAATCGAGCCGCGATCGGGCACGGTCACGCTGGGAAACGGGCACGATACGGGCCGATCATGCCCGGCATCGCTGGTGAGGCTCACTCAAACGGGCGAAAACCGGGCAACCGAGACCCCGTTGTGGCGCTGGCCACACTGTTGCGTCGGTGTTAAACCTATTTCCTGCCCGAACGGGCGTGGCCTTGCCCGAGTCAACACAACGATGTGCGTGGGAGGTGGGTGCGATGCAGGCTGACGAGCGCCAGCGCCGGATCCTGGCCCGCGCCCGGGCCAACGGCCGCGTGGACGTCGGCGACGTGGCGGCCGAGCTGGACGTCGCGCCGGAGACCGTGCGCCGCGACCTGAAGTTGCTCGACCAGCACGGGCTGGTGCGTCGCACGCATGGCGGCGCGGTCCCGGTGGAGACCGCCGGCTACGAGACGGGCATCGCCTACCGTGCGACCTCGCACCTGCCGGAGAAGCGGCGCATCGCGCGGGCCGCCGCCGACCGGCTCGGCGACGCGGAGACCGTGTTCGTGGACGAGGGCTTCACGCCCCAACTGGTGGCCGAGGCGCTGCCAACTGATCGCCCGCTGACCGTCGTTACGGCCTCGCTGCCGGCGGCCGCGGCCCTGTCCGGCACGCCCAGCGTCACGGTGCTGCTGCTCGGCGGGCGGCTGCGCGGGCACACTTTGGCGACCGTTGATCACTGGGTGCTGCGCATGCTGGGCGAGATGGTGATCGATCTCGCCTACCTTGGGGCCAACGGGATTTCCCGTGAGCACGGGCTGACCACGCCCGACCCGGCGGTCGGCGCGGTCAAGGCCAAGGCCGTCGCCGTCTCCCGACGGCGTGTTTTTGTTGGTGTGCATACAAAGTTCGGCGTTTCCAGCTTCAGTCGGTTCGCCGACGTCGCGGACTTCGAGGCCATCGTCACCGACCCCGGACTGTCCACAGCGGACAGCCAGCGGTACGCGGTGCTCGGGCCGAAGGTGATCCGCGTCTGAGAATTCCCGGTGCGCGCCACCGGGATATGGGGGCTGTCCGAAGTGCCCAGGTATACGAGGAACAACGAGGAGATGTCTCGGATGGCGCGAATCGGAGCACGCCGTGCCGGCTGCGCGGCGATCGGTGCGGTGCTGACAGCCGCGGCGCTGACCGCGTGCAGCGGGGCGGGCGGCGGCGGCGCGGGCGGCACGAACTCGATCAACGTGCTGATGGTGAACAACCCGCAGATGGTCGACCTCCAGAAGCTCACCGCCGACAACTTCACCAAGCAGACCGGCATCACGGTGAACTTCACGGTGCTGCCGGAGAACGACGTCCGCGACAAGATCAGCCAGGACTTCTCCAGCCAGGCCGGTCAGTACGACGTGGCCACCATCAGCAACTACGAGATCCCGTTCTACGCCAAGAACGGCTGGCTCGCGCCGCTGGACGACTACATCGCCAAGGACAGCTCGTTCGACCAGAACGACATCCTGGAGCCGATGCGGGTCTCGCTGACCGCCGACGACGGCAAGGTCTACGGCGAGCCGTTCTACGGCGAGTCCTCGTTCCTCATGTACCGCAAGGACGTCTTCCAGGCCAAGGGCCTGACCATGCCGGCCAACCCCACCTGGCAGCAGGTCGCCGACCTGGCCGCCCAGGTCGACGGGGCGCAGCCGGGCATGAAGGGCATCTGCCTGCGCGGCCAGCCCGGCTGGGGCGAGGTGATGGCTCCGCTGGACACCGTGGTCAACACCTTCGGCGGCACCTGGTTCACCAAGGACTGGCAGGCCCAGCTGACCAGCCCGGAGTTCAAGCAGGCCACCCAGTTCTACGTGGACCTGGTCAAGGCGCACGGCGAGTCCGGCGCGCCGCAGGCCGGCTTCACCGAGTGCCTGAACAACCTGGAGCAGAGCAAGGTCGCCATGTGGTACGACGCCACCTCGGCCGCCGGTTCCCTTGAGGGCAAGGACTCCCCGGTCGCCGGCAAGCTCGGCTACGCGCCGGCCCCGGTGGTCAAGACCAAGTCCTCCGGCTGGCTGTACACCTGGGCCTGGGGCGTGCAGAAGGCGTCCAAGAAGCAGGACAACGCCTGGAAGTTCATCTCCTGGGCGTCCAGCAAGGGCTACGAGAACCTGGTCGGGTCTCAGCTGGGTTGGTCCCGGGTGCCGGCCGGCAAGCGCGCCTCCACCTACACCAACCCGGACTACGTGAAGGCCGCCGGGCCGTTCGCCTCGCAGACCAAGGACGCCATCACCAGCGCCGACCCGAAGAACCCGGGCGTGCAGCCGCGGCCGACGCTGGGCATCCAGTTCGTCGACATCCCCGAGTTCACCGACCTGGGCACCCAGGTGTCGCAGCAGATCAGCTCGGCCATCGCCGGATCGACCACAGTGGACGCCGCGCTGACCGCCGGCCAGGCACTGGCCGAGAAGGTCGCGACCAAGTACCAGGGCAAGTGACATGGCGACCCAGGCCCTGGTCGACCGACCGCTGGTGAACCCCGTGCGCACCGGCCCCAAGCGGGCCGCCGAGTGGGCGCGCCGGGCGCCGCTGCTGCCCGCGCTGGTGTTCACGATCATCATCACCCAGCTGCCGTTCGTCGTGACCCTGATCATCTCCTTCCTGCGCTGGAACGCGCTGGATCCGAGCAATCGCGGGTTCGCCGGCCTGGGCAACTACATCGCGGTCGCCACCGACGACGCGCTGCGCTCGTCGGTGGTGACCACGGTGATCCTCACGGTTGCCGTCGTGGTCGTCAGCCTGCTGCTCGGGCTGGGACTCGCGCTGCTGCTGGACCAGAAGTTCCGCGGCCGCGGGTTCGTGCGCACGCTGCTGATCGCGCCGTTCCTGGTGGTGCCGGTGGCCGCCGCGCTGCTGTGGAAGCACGTGCTCTACAACCCCGAGTACGGCCTGCTCAACGGCGCGCTGACCTGGATCTGGGGCCTGTTCGGCGGGGCCACCCCGCCGCAGCCGGACTGGATCTCGTCCATGCCGCTGATCTCCGTCGAGGCGGCCCTGGTGTGGCAGTGGACCCCGTTCATGATGCTGATCCTGTTGGCGGGCCTGCAAAGTCGTCCGGGTGACGCCATCGAGGCGGCCCGCATGGACGGCGCCACGCCATGGCAGGTCTTCCGCTACCTGACGCTGCCGCACCTGCGGCAGTACCTGGAGCTGGGCGGGCTGCTCGGGTCGATCTACATCGTGCAGAACTTCGACGCGGTGTTCACCATCACCTCCGGCGGCCTGGGCACCGCGAACCTGCCGTACACCATCTACCAGACCTTCTTCCAGGCCCATGACTACGGGCAGGCGTCGGCGGCCGGCGTGATCGTGGTGATCGCCTCGATCGTCATCGCCACCTTCGCGCTGCGTGTGGTGTCCTCCCTGCTGCGCAACGAGGTGACACGATGAGCCCGCGCAAGGTGTGGCGGCCGTGGGGCGTTTTCGCCTGGCTGGCCGGGATCCTGTTCGCCCTGCCGGTGCTGTGGATGGTGCTGACCTC
This sequence comes from Kutzneria sp. CA-103260, assembly GCF_018263855.1. Taxonomy (GTDB): domain Bacteria; phylum Actinomycetota; class Actinomycetes; order Mycobacteriales; family Pseudonocardiaceae; genus Kutzneria. Next base: position 11,139,410 of record NZ_CP073318.1, read on the forward strand.
GTTCCACAGCGAGTCCGACGCCGCCACCAACCCGCCGTCGCTGTTCGCGCCGCTGACCCTGTCCGGCTACGAGGAGTTCTTCGGCGCCAGCAGCGGGGTCAGCCCGTGGCCGCCGCTGATCAACTCGGCCAGCGCCAGCATCGGGTCCACAGTCCTGGTGCTGCTGCTGGCGATCCCGGCCGCCTACGCGCTGTCGATCAAGCCCGTGCGCAAGTGGTCGGACGTGCTGTTCTTCTTCCTGTCCACCAAGATGCTGCCGGTGGTGGCCGGCACCCTGCCGATCTACCTGTTCGCCCAGTTCTCCGGGCTGCTGGACAACATCTCGTTCCTGACCGTGCTGTACACCTCGATGAACCTGCCGATCGCGGTGTGGCTGATGCGGTCGTTCCTGGCCGAGGTGCCGGTGGAGATGCTGGAGGCCGCCGCGCTGGACGGGGCCGGGCTGATCACCACGCTGCGGCGGGTGGTCGCCCCGGTCGCCATGCCCGGCATCGCCGCGACCTCGTTGATCTGCTTCATCTTCAGCTGGAACGAGCTGCTGTTCGCGCGGGTGCTGACCGGCGTGGTCGCGGGCACCGCGCCGGTGTTCCTCACCAGTTTCGTCACCAGTCAGGGGTTGTTCCTGGCCAAGGTGTGCGCGGCGGCGACGGTGATCTCGTTGCCGGTGCTCGCCGCGGGGTTCGCCGCCCAGGACAAGTTGGTCCAGGGCCTGTCGTTGGGAGCCGTGAAGTGAAGGCAGCCGTCATCAGCGGGGTCGGCCAGGTCGAAGTGACCACTGTGGACGATCCGACGCCGCAGCGCCGGCAGGTGGTCGTGGACGTGTCCGCCTGCGGGCTGTGCGGCACCGACCTGCACATCCTGCAGGGCGAGTTCGCGCCGACGCTGCCCGTGATCCCCGGCCACGAGTTCGCCGGCGTGGTGGCCGAGATCGGCGCCGACGTCACCGAGGTCGCGGTCGGCGACCGGGTGGCCGTGGACCCGTCGCTGTACTGCTTCGAGTGCCGGTACTGCCGGTCCGGGCGCAACAACCTGTGCGAGCGCTGGGGCGGTATCGGCGTCTCCACCGCCGGCGGTGCCGCCGAGTTCGCCGTCGCGCCCGTGGCCAACTGCGTCAAGCTGCCCGATCACGTGCGCACCGAGGACGCCGCCCTCATCGAGCCGCTGTCCTGTGCCGTGCGGGGCTACGACGTGCTGCGCTCCCAGCTCGCCTCGTCCGTGCTGATCTACGGCTCCGGCACCATGGGCCTGATGATGCTGGAGCTGGGCAAGCTCACCGGCGCCGCCAGCATCGAGGTCGTCGACCTCAACGAGGAGCGCCTGGCCACCGCCCGCCAGCTGGGCTGCACCACCGCCGCCACCAGCGCCGACGAGCTCGACCGGGCCGGCTGGGATGTCGTCATCGACGCCACCGGCAACGCCCGGGCCATCCAGGACGGCCTGTCCCGGGTGGCCAAGGGCGGCACCTTCCTCCAGTTCGGCGTGGCCGACTACGCCGCCCGCGTGGAGATCGACCCGTACAAGATCTACAACCAGGAGATCACCATCACCGGCTCGATGGCCGTGCTGCACAGCTACGAGCGCGCCGCCGACCTCTTCGCCGCCGGCGTCCTCGACCCGGAGGTCTTCATCAGCGACCGCCTCCCCCTCGACGACTACGCCGCCGCCCTGGAGCAGTTCAAGGCCGGCAAGGGCCGCAAGATCCAGGTTCTCCCGTAGTCCCGGCCGGTGTGCGCCCGATCCACTCGACCGGGCGCACACCGGTCACCCTCGGTGATATTTTCAACTACGGCGTGTACCCGCTTGTGGTCAGCGCCCTACCTGCTACCGTCGGGACATGGCACTGCCCGCGTACGATCACGACCCGGAGCCGGTCCCACCGGAGGCGGAACCGGGCGCGATCCGCGCCTGCCTGACGGGCCAGATGCTCGCGGACTTCGACCGCGAGTGGGACTTCGTGATGGAAGAGGCGCGGCGGATTCACGACCTTGCCGGCGTGCAGGACCTGCTCGACAAGTGGCGGCTGATGGCCTACACGGAGCTCAAGCGCCCAGGTAGCTACGCCCGCATGATGGCGACCATCAAAACCACGCTGGCGACCGGCAAGGCCCCGGCGGGCAGCATTTCCGGCGCGGAGATGTTGGCGCGGATGCAGGCGAGGCTCGCCGGTTAGATGTACCGCCTCGACGTCTATCCCGAGGCTCAGGAACAGATCGATGCGCTGCCGCCCGAGGCCGTTCCGGGGCTGGCAGAGGTCTTCCGTGTTCTTGAGCTTGCCCCGTGGAACGGGGATTCTCAGCACGACAAGAACCCAACGGCCGAGGTGCGGAAGTGGAAATTCGGTCCTCACGCTGCCGGTCAGGTGATCTACCTGATCCTCGACCACCAGCGCGAGGTCCACATCGTCATGGTTCAGTGGTGGGGCTGAAGCGCTAGTGCGCCGCTGGTTCGGGGGTTGGTTCGGCGGCGCGGGTCGGGCGGGCGGTGCGCATGGCCAGGGCGGCCAACGCGCCCAGCAGTAGGAAACCGGCCGGCAGCCACAGGGTTTGGGCGGCGGCGGTGGTCAGTCCACTGTGGATGGCGTCGGTGATCTGCTGGCGCAGGCCGGACGGCACGGCGCTGAGATCCGGCGGCCCGCCCTCCAGGTTGGTGTCGCTGGAGATGCCGGAGCGGATCTGGTCGGGCAGCCCGGCGGTGGAGGCGGCCAGCGATGCGGTGATTCGGGCCTGCAGCAGCACACCGACGGCGGCGCTGCCCAGCACGCCGCCGACCTGGCGGGCGGTGTTGTAGATGCCGGAGGCGGAGCCGGTGAGCTCCCGCGGCACGGCGCCCATGGTCACGGTGCTCATCGGCGAGAAGATGAACCCGATGCCCAGGCCGCACACCAGCAGCGCGGGGATCAGGGCCACGGGCGTGGTCGACGGCGTGACCTGGAGCGAGATCCAGGCCAGTCCGACGGCCAGCGCCACGAGTCCGAACATGAGCAGGAACTTGGCGTTCACCTTGTCCGACAACCGTCCCGTGAACGGCGCGACCACGCCGGACAGCACCGACATCGGCGCGGTGAGCAGGCCGGCCTGCAGCGGCGTCAGCCCGAGCACGGTCTGCAGGTAGATCACGATCGGGAAGAACATGCCGGTCATGGTGAAGCCGACCGTCACCGAGGCCAGCACACCGCTGGAGAAGTTGCGGTTGCCGAACACCCGCAGCGGGATCAGGGGTTCCCGCTTGTTGAACCGTTGCCACACGGCGAACGCGACCAACAGCACCACACCGGCGCCGATGATCTCGAAGACGGTGATGCCGCCCCACACCTCGCCCCAGTTGTACTGCTGACCGTTCTGCAGCCCGAACACCAGCAGCAGCAACCCGGCGCCGGACAGCAGAATGCCCGGCACGTCGAAGGAGTGCGCGGCGCCGGGCCGCCAGTCGGGCACCAGCGCCATCGTCATCACGACCGCGAGCACGCCGACCGGCACGTTCACGAAGAAGATCCACTGCCAGCCGAGGTTGTCCACCAGCAGGCCGCCCAGCAGCGGCCCGGCCACGGTGGCCAGGCCGGCGATCGCGCCCCACACGCCCATCGCCGCGCCGCGGCGGGCCGGCGGGAACAGGAAGCTGATGAACGCCAGCGTCTGCGGCGTCATCAGCGCCGCGCCGATGCCCTGCACGCCGCGGGCCGCGATCAGCGTGCCGACGTCGCCGGCCAGGCCGCACCACAGCGAGGCCAGCGTGAACAGCACCAGGCCGACCAGGAACACCCGCTTGGGGCCGAACCGGTCGCCGAGCCGGCTGGTGAACAGCATCGGCACGGCATAGGTGAGCAGGTAGACGCTGGTCACCCAGACGACGGAGTTCAGGCTGGCGTTCAGCCCGCGCAGCATCGCCGGAATCGCGATGGACACGATGGTCGCGTCCAGCAGGATCATGAAGAAGCCGATGCAGAGCGCGGCCAGCGCGCCCCACGGATTGCCGGGTCTCTCGTTCACTGCGGCACCTCGCTGGCGCTCGGTGTCCGCGTTCGCGGACGTTCTGCGTTGAATGGTTCGCTCGCTAGCTCGCTCACGCCTCGTCCTTGGTCTCGGCGGGCACCCAATCGACCCGGCCGGTGGTGATGTCCTCGATCAACTGGTTCGTCCAGGCCAGCTCGAACGCGCGCCGGTCGGCGATGAACCTCTTGTCCAGCCAGTAGATGGACGGCAGCGGCTTGGCCCGCAGGCTCTCCATGATCACCTCGTCGGCCGCCGCGGCGGCCGACAGCGTCAGCGCGCGGGTGCGCAGTTCGGCCAACGCGTCCTCGCGGTCCAGCTCGTTCATCCCGGCCAGCCCGCTGGCGTACTCCGGGTGCTCCTGCTCCACCGAGCCGAGCATCGCCTTGGCCCGCTCCAGGAACGCGTCCCGGCCGGCCTCGGTCACCCCGTACACCGTGCGCTCCGGGCGGCGGCCCTCGCGCTGGGTGTCCACCACCTCGATGTGGCCGTGCGTCTCCAGCCGCTCCACCGCGTGGTACAGCGAGCCGGGCTTGACGTTCGCCCTGGTCTCGATGTGCCGGGCCCGCAGCACCTGGGCCATCTCGTAGGGGTGCATCGGCTTCTCCATCAGGAGCTCCAGCACCGCCATGGCCAGCGGGGTGAGCTTCACGGCGTCCTCTCGGGTGACCTAGCATTGATTGTTCAAGCGTTGACTATAGCTGACCGGCGGGGATGAATCCGAACCCTTCACGCGTTGCACATCGGAGAGCTCTGTACGGCTGGTTGTGGGAGGTATGCGGTGGCACGGGATCCGGAAGACCTGGTCGAGGTCGACTCGGACACGCCCGACCTGGACGGATCGGTCCTGTTGGTGAACTTCGACGGTTTCGTCGACGCGGGCAGCGCCGGCAAGCTGCTGGTCGAGCACCTGCTGGAGCGGTTCGACAACCGGGTGGTCGCGACCTTCGACGTGGACCGGCTGATCGACTACCGGTCGCGCCGGCCGATCATGACGTACAGCACCGACCGCTGGGAGAGCTACCAGGCGCCGGCGCTGGAGGTGCGGCTGCTGCACGACGCGCTCGGCGCGCCGTTCCTGATCCTGACCGGGCCCGAGCCCGACCACGAGTGGGAGCTGTTCATCCAGGCCGTGACGGCGCTGATGGACCGCTGGGGCGTGCGGCTGGCTGCCAACTTCCACGGCATTCCGATGGGCGCCCCGCACACGCGCGCTCTCGGCGTGACCGCGCACGGCACCCGGCCCGAGCTGATCGGCGAGCACCAGCAGATGCCCAACAACCTTCAGGTGCCGGCCAGCATCGGCGCGCTGCTGGAGTTCCGGCTCGGCGAGGCCGGCCGGGACGCCGTGGGCTTCGCCGCGCACGTGCCGCACTACCTGGCCCAGACCTCGTACCCGACCGCCGCGGTCACGCTGCTGGAGCACGTCGTCCGGGCCACCGGCCTCAGCCTGCCCGACGACTCGCTGCGGGAGTCCGCCCGCCGGGCCGCCGTCGAGATCGACCGCCAGGTCAACGAGTCCGCCGAGGTCGCCGACGTGGTGCGGGCGCTGGAGCGCCAGTACGACACGTTCGCCGAGGCCGCCGCCAAGCCCAGCCTGCTCAGCGACGTGCTGGAGCAGATGCCCACCGCCGACGAGCTCGGCGACCAGTTCGAACAGTTCCTGGCCGAGCAGTCACCGAACGAATGATGGGGATTCACAACTGATGGCGACGATCGTCACCTTCCACGCCCACCCGGACGACGAGTCGATCGCCACCGGCGGCGTGATGCGCAAGGCCGCCGACGAGGGGCACCGGGTGGTGCTCGTGGTCGCGACTGACGGCGAACAGGGCGAGATCCCCGAGGGCCTGCTGGCCGAGGGGGAGACCCTGGTCCAGCGGCGCTTCGCCGAGACCAGGGCCGCTGCCGACGTCCTGGGCGTCAAGCGGCTGGAGTTCCTGGGGTACAAGGACTCCGGCATGATGGGCTGGGACGCCAACACCGCGCCCGGCTCCTTCTGGACCGCCCCCGTCGAGGAGGCTGCCGCCAAGCTCGCCGCCATCCTCGTCGAGGAGCGGGCCGACGTGCTCACCGTCTACGACGACAACGGCGGCTACGGCCACCCCGACCACATCCAGGTGCACCGCGTCGGCATGCGCGCCGCCGAACTGGCCGGCACGCCCCGCGTCTACCAGAGCACCATGAACCGCGAGGCCGCCATCGCCAACTGGACCGCCATCGCCGCCGAGACCGGCGCCGAGATGCCCGACTTCAGCGAGCGCGAGTTCGGCAAGCCCGAGGCGATCATCACCGCCCGCGTCGACGTCAGCGCCTACGCGCCCGTCAAACGGACCGCCATGCGCGCCCACACCAGCCAGATCTCGGACGACTCCTTCTTCCTGAGCCTGCCGGACGAGCACTTCAACCGCACCTTCGGCACCGAGTGGTTCATCCGCGACGGCCAGGGCCCCGGCATCACCGAGACCGACCTGCTGGCCGGCCTGAACTAACTTCCGACCAGCTCCACCTCGAAGCCGTCCTCGTCGGCGAGGTAGGCGGCGTAGTGGTCGGGGCCGCCCGCGTACGGATGCTTGTCGGGGAACAGCAGGGTCCAGCCATGGTCCGGAGCCGCGTCGACCAAGGTGTCGACGCGGTCGCCGGCGTGGAAGGCGAGGTGGTTGAGGCCGGGGCGTTGGCGGTCGTGGGTGGCGGAGGTCAGGGCGGGGGACTGCTCGACGACGAGGTAGGTGTCGCCGAGCCGCCAGCTGCGGCCGGCGGGCCAGTCCTGGTACACGACATAGCCCAGTTCGCCGAGGAGCCAGCCCCAGCTGCGGGTGGCCCGAGGGAGGTCGGGCACCCACAGCTCGACGTGGTGCAGCAGGCCGATCACGCGCGGCGGAGGATGACGACGGGGATCTCCCGAGGGGCGGCCTGGGCGGCGAAGTCGAGGAAGAAGGGCTTCGCGCCGGAGATCGAGGACCACAGGCGGGACCGCTCGGCGCCGGCGGCGACGTGGGCCACGGCGTCGTACTTGGCGGTGCCGACCTCGACGGTGACGGCGGGGTGGGCGACGAGGTTGTGGTACCAGGACGGATGGGTGGCGCTGCCCCGGTTGGCGGCGATGACGACGAGGTCGTCGCCGTCGACGAAGTAGCCCAGGGGAGTGGTGAGGCTACGACCGGTGCGGCCGCCGGTGTGGGTGACGAGCACGAGGTCGATGCCGGCCAGCGGGCCGCCGACGCGGCCGCCGTTGGCCCGGAACTCACTGATCACCGACTGGTTGATGTCCTGCTGTGACGGCATGCCTGATGTCTACCCCGTGACCGGCGGAAGGGCCGGGTTTGTTCACCGGCGCGTCGCCTGTCGGTCGGGCGGCGTCCACTTGTCGTGACGACACTCCTGCCGGTGAATCGTTACCGGATCGCCGTTACCGCCGGCGCAGTCGCGCTGAGCCTGCTCGCCACGGGCGTCGCGGACGCCAGCACCGACCCCGGCTACCGCACACATCGCGGCCAGCCCCTGACCGTGACCGCGAGACAGACGGTCGTGTCGCACACCGCCCCGGCGCACGGAACCGTCACCCGTAACCAGGACGGCTCGCTGCGCTACACCCCGGCCGCCGACTTCACCGGCACGGATTCCTTCACCTACACCGAAACCGACGCGGTACGGCTGTACACCACGAACCTGAAGCCGTTAGCCGTCATCGGCGGCGTGCCGGTCACGGCCGGCGGCTACGGCTCGTCGCTGGCCCCGGTCCCGGGCAGCTGCGACGAGTACTACGGCCTGACCGACCGCGGCCCGAACGTGGACGGCCCGAACGGCGTGAAGGTCGAGCCGCTGCCGAACTTCGACCCGGCCATCGGCAAGTTCCGCCTGGTGAACGGGAAAGCGGTGCTGGAGCGCACGATTCCGTTGCGGGCCAAGGACGGCACGCCCTACTCGGGTCGGGTCAACAGCCAGGCTGGCACCGGCGAGACGATCGTCGACCTGAACGGCAACCCCCTGCTGGCCGACCCCGACGGCTACGACTCGGAGGGCCTGGTCGCGCTGCCCGACGGCACCTTCTGGGTGTCCGACGAGTACGGCCCGTTCATCACCCACTTCGACCGCAACGGCCGTGCGCTGCAACGGTTGTCGCCGTTCGACGGCTCGCTGCCGGCCGAGCTGGCCAACCGGGTGCCGAACAAGGGCATGGAGGGCCTGACCGTCACGCCGGACGGCCGGACCCTGGTCGGCATGATGCAGTCCGCGCTCCAGCAGCCGGATCTGACCAAGAAGCCCGGCAACGTGACCACGCTGCGCATCGTCACCTACGACCTGCGCACGCACGCCACGCACGAGTACCTGTACCTGCTCGACGACCCGAAGACCAACAGCGGCGCGGTCAGCGAGATCACCGCGCTGTCCAACACCACGTTCCTGGTCGACGAGCGGGACGGCAAGCCGGAGCCGGGCGCGTACAAGAAGCTGTTCAAGATCGACCTGGCCGGCGCGACCGACGTCGGCCCGCGGGCGGGCGGCTACGACGGGGCCAAGGGCGGCCTGCTGGTCGGCCCGAACAAGGCCACCATTGACGCCTACGTCGGCACCGACGACACCAAGACCGCCACCGCGGACCTGGCCAAGGTGGGTATCACGCCGGTGGGCAAGACGCTGGGCGTCGACCTCGGCGGCCTGCTGACCGGCCTCGACCCGACCGGCGGCTTCTTCGGCCACGACAAGATCGAGGGCGTCGCCACCACCGACCACGGCCGCACGATCGTCGTCAGCAATGACAGCGACTTCGGCATCGACAGCGTCACCAACACCGCGCCGCCGTTCCAGCTGCACGCCAAGACGACCCCGGCCGGCACCCAGGACGACGGCGAGTATCTGGCCATCGACACCCGCAAGCTGCCGGCGCAGACGAGGACCGTCACCGTGACCGTTCAGGTGCGCTGAGGCCGCCGCCGCTGCCCGATCGCCTCGGGCAGCGGCGGTTCCGGTCAGCTTGTGGCCGGAAGCGTGGCATGGCAACGGTTTTCTGGTTCGCGCCGCTTAGGGTCGCGGCCATGAGACGAAGAGCAGGCGTGATCGCCGCCCTCGTGCCGCTCGCGCTGCTGGTGCCGCTGCCGGCCGCCGCCAGCACCGGCACCTGCGCCAGCCTTCCCGTCGCGGCGCCGGCTGGCGCCACGGTCGAGTCGGTCACCGCCGTGCACAGGCCCGGCGGCACCGTCACCTTCCCCGACGGCCCGCTCGGCCCGGTTCCGCCGGTCAGCGACGTGCCGTCCTACTGCGAATTCACCGTGACGGTCAGCCATCCCGGCGCTGGCGACCACGTGCACACCACCGTCGACCTGCCCGACAACGGGTGGAACGGTCGGTTCGAAGCCCTCGGCGGCAGCGCCTACGCGGCCGGTGACTTCGCCGGTGATTCCCTTGTGCGGGCGGTGAAAGACGGCTACGCCACCGGTACCACCGACGCCGGTCTGCCGGGCAATCCCCTGGACGCCAGCTGGGGCCTCAAGACCGACGGCACGATCGACCAAGGCCTGCTGACCGACTTCGCCTACCGGTCCGAGCACGACCTGGCCGTGGTCGGAAAGGACGTAACCGCAAGGTTCTACGGCCACGCGGCGTCCTATTCGTACTGGAACGGCTGTTCCACCGGCGGTCGCCAGGGCTACGCCGAGGCGCAGCGCTACCCCGATGACTTCGACGGCATCCTGGCCAGCGCGCCGGCCGTCCACTGGGGACAGTTCGCCGTCGCGACGCTGTGGCCGGCGGTGGTGATGAACCAGGAACACGACATCCTGCCCTCGTGTGAGCTGGACGCGTTCACCAAGGCCGCCACCGACCAGTGCGCCGGCCCGGACGGCCTGATCGACCAGCCCGAGCTGTGCGGCTTCGACCCGCGAAAGCTGGTCGGCCAGCGCATCACCTGTGACGGCAAGGAGATCACCATCTCCGCCCGGGACGCCGACGTCGTGCGCAAGATATGGGACGGCCCGACCGACGAGCACGGCCACCGGCTGTGGGGCGGTCTGCCCAAGGGGGCCAGCTTCGCCGGCATCGCCGGCACCCAGGTCGCCCCCGACGGCTCGCTCACCGCGCCCGGCTTCATCGTCGCCGCCGACTGGGTGCAGACGTTCCTGTTGCACCAGAAGACGTTCGACGTCTCCACCATCACCTACGCCCGGTTCGCCGCCCTGTTCCGGCAGTCCGTGGCCCAGTACGACAACGTCATCGGCACCGCCGATCCCGACCTGTCCGGCTTCCGGGCCGCCGGCGGCAAGCTGATCACCACTGTCGGCACCGCCGACCAGCTCATCCCGACCAACGGCCTGTTCGACTACCGCCGCCAGGTCGACCGGATTTTCGGCGGCACGCAACGGGTTGACGCGTTCTACCGGCTGTTCGTCGTGCCCGGCGGCTTCCACTGCGTCGGCGGCGCCGGGGCTCTCCCCACCGATCCGCTGGGCGCCCTGGTGAACTGGGTCGAGCACGGCAAGGCCCCCGACACGCTGCCCGCCGCCAACGCGACCGGCGCCGTGACCCGGGACATCTGCCGCTACCCCAAGGTGTCCCGCTACCTCGGCCACGGCGACCCTGCCACCGCCAGCAGCTACCGCTGCGTGTGACCAACGCCGGCCGCGTCGTCCCCTCCGACGCGGCCGGCGTTTCGCCTTGTCAGGGCAGGGCTTTTGCCACCCAGCGGGCCCGCTGTTCATGCTCGGCAAGCAGTTTCGGATCGCCGCCGAGCCGTTCGGCCATGGCGGCGACGAACTCCCGGTCCAACTCCGCCAGCGCCGCGAGCCACTGTTTCATCGGCACGGTCGCGACGACGGTGATGTCGTCGATCCGGTCGTGGTAGTGGATCTTGATCCGGTTCTTGGTGCGGCGCAGCGAGAATTCCGGGTTGTGGCGATCGCCGGGGTAGCCGAGGTAGAACTGGTGCGTCCGGCCGGCGAACAGCGCCAGGGTGGTCTCGACCAGGTCCTCCCAGAATCGGCAGACGTAGTAGTCGATGAACGGCCCGCCGTCGCGACCGCAGAGCAGCCGGTGGCCGTCGAGCTCGATCCAGTACGTGCCGTCGGACAGCCCGAACCAGTGCGGCCAGTACTCGCTCGACCAGGGCGTGACCTGGTCGAGCGGGGTGAGCCGGAACCGGAACCGCAGGGGCACGCCGAGCCGTCAGCCGTGCGCCGCCACGCGGTATCGCATACCGTCGCGGTCGAACAGGCCCAGGGTCACCAGCTGGTTGAGCAGCTCCCGCAGCAGCGCCGGGGACGAGGAGGTCTGCCGGGCCAGGTCGCCGGCGCTGGTCCAGTCGGCGGCCCGCTCGGTCAGGCCGAGGGCCGTGATCACATCGGTCAGCTCGCGCACGGGCCGGAAACCTAGCAGGCCCGGTCCGCAGCCCGGTCGCCGACGGCCGAAGCGCCTCGTGTCACGACTTCCGGGCCCGCTCGCGGGCTCCACAAAGGACAGGCGTCGCCCGATCATCCTATGATCCCGCAACCAGCAGCCGGTGCCGCCCGCGTTTCCCCTCTGAACGCGGCCGCCACCGGCGTGCTGTCTCATCGCGTGCGCGGACCATGCTGCCCGGCCGGCCTTCAGTGAAGCTTCGCCAAACCTTCAATCGGCGTCCGGGCCGAGGCCACCGCCGTTCGCCGCTCGAATCCCCTCAGCTGACGCCGTATCCGCGTCGCGTCCGAGGTGCGGTGCTGTGCCTCGAACAGCGCCAGCGCCCGCCGCCAGATGGCGTCGGCCTCGGCGCCCTGCCCGAGCGAGCACAGCGAGCGGCCCAGGATGTCGAAGGTGTTGGCCAGTTCGTACACGTGACCGAGCTGGCTGAACAGCGTCGCGGCTTGCCGGTAGTGCGCCACCGCCTCGTTGTGCCGGCCGAGGTTGTGCGCGATGAAACCGAGGCTGTCCAAGGTGTCCGCCTCGACTTCCCGGTTTCCTTCGCGCCGGCACGCGGTCAGGGCGGCCTCGCAGTACTCGAGTGCCTGCTCGAACTGCCCGCTGCGGGCCTTGTACCAGCCGACGAGGTTGAGCGAGTTGGCGTCCACCGCGGCCTGGGGAAGCAGGCGAAGCGCGCGCTCCGCGTGCAGCAGCGCCTCCGCGTCGCGACCCTGACGTGCGCAGACCCAGGCGAACGACTGGTGGTTGACGGACAGGTCGGCCGGGTCGCCGGCGCGTTCGGCCACGTCGACGGCCTGCCGTAGCTGTTCCACCGCCGGTTCGTGTTCGTTGGCGCGCGCGAACGCCAAGCCGAGTCGCCGGTGTGCCTGGCTGAGCATGCTGAGGTCGCCGAGCGCCCGTGCGGCGGCCAGCGCGACACGCCAGGTTTCGAGGTTGTCGGCCACATGCCCGCGTCGCCACTGGAACGTGCCCAGCGACCAGGCCAACCGCCACGTCCTGGCGTGATCGCCGGCGCGGGCCAGCGTCGCGAGCATGGCGAGCGCGGCGGGGTGCTCGGTTTCCAACCAGGCCAGCGCTTCGGTGACGTCGCGATGCCGCTCGGGCGTGCAGGACGGTGGCGGCGCGGGCAGTTCGATCGCCGGCCGGTCCGGATCCAGCAGCCTTTCCCCCGCGTAGGCGGTGTGGATGTAGAAGTCGCTGAGTCGCTGCGACGCCTGTGTCCGCTGGACCTGGTCGAGGTGTCGACGCGCCTGCTCGGCGGCGTACAAGGTGATCAGGTCGTGCATCCGGTAACGGCCGGGCAGATGTTGCTGCACCAGATGGGCGGCCTCCAGTTCACGCAGTCCGCTCGCGGCCGCCGTGCCGGGCAGTCCGAACAGACTCGCCGCCGCCGACACGCTGATGTCCGGCCCGGGCACGAGTCCCAACTGGCAGAACATCAGCGCGACGCCGTCACTGAGCGCGTTGTACGACGCGGTGAACGCCGCACGCAGGTTGGCCGTGAGCTCGCCGACGTCCAGGGCGTCCAGCCGGGCCGAGGCCGGGGCCATCTCGTCCGCGACCGCGGCCAGGCCGAAGTCGGGGTGGCTGGCCGCGCGGGCGGCGACGATGCCCAGCGCCAGCGGGAGCCCGGCGCAGTGCCGGACCAGTTCGTCGACCGCGGCGGGTTCGGCGGCGACCTTGTCCTGCCCGAGCCGGCAGGTGAGCAGCGCTCGGGCGTCCCCTGGGTCGAACCCGCCGAGGGCGAGCGGCTGCGCCCCGTGCGCGGCGACGAGACCGCCGAGCCGATGACGGCTCGTCACCAACACCGTGCAGGAGGTGCCACCGGGCAGCAGCGGCGCCACCTGGGCGGTGTCCCGGGCGTTGTCGAGCACGATCAACATCCGCCGGTCGGCGACCAGCCCGCGGTACATGCCGAGTTGGGAGTCCACGTCGGCGGGTATCGCCCCGGCGACCACACCGAGCGCGTCGAGGAAGCGGCGCACCGCGGCCGCGGTCGACACCGGCTCGCCCGTCCCGTCGAAGCCGCCGAGGTTGACGAACAGTTGGCCGTCGGGGTAGCGGTGCAGGTTTCGGTACGCCCACTGCAGTGCGAGATAGGTCTTTCCGATGCCGCCCATGCCGCCGATCGTCGAGATCACCACGGTCGACCCGGCGACGATGGCCTGGTCCAGCTGGGCCAGTTCACCGGTACGCCCGATGAACCAGCGCGGCGGCGCGGGCAGTTGACGCGGAACCGCGTTCGTTGTCACGGGTGCGCCGGCCGGCTCGGCGGCGAGGACCACGAGGTGAGCCTCACGCAGTTGTCGTCCGGGATCGATGCCGAGTTCGTCGGCGAGCCGCTTACGGGTCAGCTCATAGCGTTCGAGAGCGTCGGCCTGGCGACCGCTCTGGTGCAGGGCGAGCATCAGCAGCCCGGCCAGCCGCTCGTCCAGCGGATGTCCCATCGCCAGCGTGGACAGTGCCGGCAACAGTTCGGCATGCCGACCGCAGCGCAACGCGACTTCGGCATGGTCGAGTTGGACCGCCAGCCGCTCCGTGGCCAACTCGCCGCGAAGCGCCACGAACCACGGCGTGTCCAGATCCGCGACGGCCTCGCCGTACCACAGGCCGAGCGCCTGGTCGTACAGCGCGAGGGACTCCTCGTCCGACTCGGCGCACCGCGCCCCGGCCACGAGGGTGCGGAACCGGTGCAGGTCCACCGCGCCGTCGTCCACGGTGAGGACGTAGCCGCCGGATCGCCGCTCGATCGTCACGCCCACGTCTTCGAATATCCGTCGCAGCCGCGAAAGATAGCCGTAGAGCACCTTGCGGCCGCCGCTCGGCAGCCGCTCCGCCCACACCCGGTCGGCCAGCTGGTCGAGCGAGGTCGGGTTGCCCGCTCCGACTGCGAGCGCCACCAGCACGCACCGCTGCCGCGCGGGTCCGAGGTCGAGCGTCCGGCCGTTGGCCGTTGCTTCGACGGCGCCGAGCAACCGCAGCTCGACTGCCATGTGTGGCCCCCAATCGCAACCTGTTGCGCCCATCGTCGCGCACCATGGCCTGGGGAATCCAGATTTGCCGAAGAATCCTCGAAGCAGGAGACCTGGCAGGTCCCGGACCTCGTCACTGATGGACCCACTGCCGGTAGGAGTCCAGGTCGACGTTGCTGCCGCAGATGACGGAGACGACGTGGCGGCCGGCGAACCGGTCGCGGTCCTCCAGGACGGCGGCGACGCCGAGGGCGGCCGAGGGCTCGACGACCAGGCCGGTCTGTTCCAGGAGCAGCCGCATGCCGGCCATGATCGACGACTCGCGGACCAGGACGGCGTCGTCGGCCACGGCCAGCAGGTCGTCCAGGACCTCGGGGATCGGACGTCGGCCGGCGACGCCGTCGGCGATGGTGTCCGTCGACTCGGTGGTGATGACCCGCCGCGAGTGCCAGGAGCGGGTCATCGCCGGCGCACCCGAGGGTTGCACGCAGATCACCTCGACCTGGGGCGCCAAGGTCTTGAGGACGTAACCCATGCCGGTGGCCATCGCCCCGCCGCCCAGCGCGATCAGCACCGTGTCGAACGGGACTTCCTTGTCCACCAACTCAAGGCCGATCGTGGCGGCCCCCTCGCAGGTCTCGATGTCCAGGCTGTCCTCAAGAAGTCGGATGCCGCGTTCCCGCGAGATGTCCACCGCCCGCTCGCGGGCCATGTCGAAGTCGCCGTCCACCAGCTCCAACTCCGCGCCCAGCGCACGGATCCGGTCGAGCTTGGCCGCGGGCGCTTGCCGCGAGGCCACGACCGTAACGTGCAGACCCCGCCGCTGGCCGGACCAAGCCAGGGCCTGGCCCAGATTGCCGGCGCTGGCGCAGACAACGGCCGTCCGTCCGGCCGAGGCCAGTAGGCTGGCGACGAGTTCGGTGCCCCTGGCCTTGAAGCTGCGGACCGGGTTCGCCGTCTCGACCTTGACGCTCACGGCGCAGCCGAGCCGGCGTCCCAGCGCGTCGCACCGGTACATCGGGGTGTTCAGGAACATCGGGTCGATCACCCGGCGTGCGGCGTGGATCCGGTCGAGATCGAGGCGCGTGGTGGGCACAGCGCGACCATAGTCGGCCAAGTGAAACCCGTGGGTTGCACTTCCGAGCGGTTAGGTGCAACCTGGGGGTAGCACATGAGGAGGAGAGAACACGTGGACGACATCGAGCGCGAGATCGCCATCAACGCCCCGGTGGCCAAGGTGTGGGCGCTGGTCAGCGAGGCCGGCTGGTGGATCGGCGACGGCGATCGCAGCAAGCAGACCCGCAGCCGCGAGGCCGAGGACATTGACGTCGTGACAGACCCCAAGTACGGCAGCTTTCGCATTCGCACGGAAAAGGCCGAACCGCACAGTTACGTCGCGTACCGTTGGTTGGACGACGGCGACGAGCGTGCGACGACGCTCGTGGAGTTCTGGCTGTCCGAGTCCGACGGCGTGACCACGCTGAAGGTCCTCGAGAGCGGCTTCGTCTCGGCCGAGCACCGGGAGGGGAACGTCAAGGGATGGCGCATGCAACTGGACTTCGCCAAGGCCGAATGTGAGCGTTGACGCCGTGCTCGTCGCGCTGGCCGACCCGACCCGCCGCCAGCTGCTGGACGTGCTGGCCGAGCTCGGGCAGGCCAGCGCGACCACACTCGGCGCGCGGCTGCCGGTCAGCCGGCAGGCCGTGACGAAGCACCTGCTGGTGCTGGAGCAGGCCGGCCTGGTCAGCGGCTGGCGCGACGGCCGCCAGGTGCTCTACCAGGTGGAGCCCGGCCCGCTTGAGGCCGCTTCCCGTTACCTGGCCGGCCTCGCCTCGGTCTGGGACCGCCGGCTCCTCGGCCTCAAGCGCCTGGCTGAGACCGAGTCCACGTAGCGGGCTGGTCCGTGTCGCGTGGCGGCAGTCGCCGGGTGATCCGGCCGAACAGGTCGGCCAGCGGCTCGCCGACGTCCCGGCCGAACTCGGTCAACCCGTAGGTGACCTGAGGTGGCGTCGTCGGCTCGACCCGCCGCCAGACCAGGTCGTCCTGGACCAGCGCGCGCAGCGTCTGGGCGAGCATCTTCTCGCTGATGCCGTGAATGCTCTCGCGCAGCTCGTAGAACCGGAGATCGTTGCTCTGCAACGAGATCAGCACCCAGATGCCCCACCGGCTGGTCACGTGGTCGACCACGTCGCGCGCGGGGCAGTCGGTGTGAAACACCTCATACCGCGCCCCGACCTCGGCTCGTGTGAACTGCACGCCTCCCGTCACGTACTGAGCTTACCTCCAGGTATGTCCTTACCAAGAGTTAGCCCGGTCTCCTAGCGTCCTGACCACGGAGAACGTTCGGACGAAGGAGCTGTTCATGATCGTGGTGACCGGGGCTACCGGGAATGTGGGCCGACCGCTGACGCAGGCGCTGGCCGAGGCGGGCGCGCAGGTGACGGCGGTGTCGCGGCACGCCACGGCGGTGCCGGAGGGCGTCCGCCACGTGGTGGCCGACCTGGCCGAGCCGGCGAGCCTCGAACCAGCGCTGGCCGGGGCGAAGGCGTTGTTCCTGCTGCTTTCCGGCGACCTGCACGCCGTCGGAGCCAACCCGGCCGACGTCATCGGCAAAGCCGCGGCCGCCGGGGTCCGCCGGGTCGTCCTGCTGTCCTCGCAGGGGGTGACGACCAGGCCCTTCGGCCCGACGCGGATCGCGATGCTCGCGCTGGAGGACGTGCTGCGGGAGTCCGGCCTGGACTGGGCCGTCCTGCGGCCGGGTGGCTTCGCCTCGAACGCCTTGTGGTGGGCCGAATCCGTTCGCACCCGGCAGGTCGTCGCCGCGCCCTTCGGCGACACCGGGGTGCCGATCGTCGACCCGGTGGACATCGCCGAGGTCGCGGCGGCCTGCCTGGTGGAGGACCGGCACACCGGCGGCGTGTACGAGCTGACCGGGCCGGAGGTGATCACGCCGCGCCAGCAGGCGGCGGCCATCGCCGCCGCATTGGGCTCGCCGGTGCGGTTTCACGAGCTCACCCGCGAGGAGGCCAAGGCCGGCATGATCCGGAGCATGCCGGCCGAACTCGCCGACGACACGCTGGACATCCTCGGTTCCCCGAACCCGGCCGAGTTGCGCGTCAGCCCGGACGTCCAGCGGGTCCTCGGCCGAGCGCCGCGTTCCTTCGCCGACTGGGCCGCCCGCAACATCGCCGCGTTCCGCTGAGACCGGTCGGCACCGTCCACTTCGGACTCGGGGTTACGGTTCCACCAACCGGCGCACGGATTCGGCGACGGTGTCGCGCATCCGCCCCCGCGGCTCGTTGACCGACCAGAGCATGGCGATGTGCTGAATCAGGGCGACCAGCGTCTCGGCGGGGAAGCGGTCGGAGACCGTGCCGGCGACCTGGGCGGCCCGCACGGCGTCGATCTTGGACCGGGTCGACTGCACTGCCAGCGGCGTGGCCAGGGCGGCCTCGCCGCGCTCCAGGCGGTACCAGGTGATCAGGCGGACGACCTCGGGGTTGGCCTGGTTGGCGTCGTAGAGCCGGGCGGCGTAGCCGGGCAGGTCCTCCGGGTCGATGGGCACGGTGCTGACGGTCTGCCGCACGATCTGCTCGTAGACGGCGTCGAACAGCTCGTCCTTGCCCTTGAAGTAGCTGTAGGCGAGACCGGCGCTGCACCCGGCCCGCTTGGCGACCTGGTCCATCCGCGCGCCGCTGATGCCGTGCGCGGCGAACTCGATCAGGGCGGCGTCGAGCAGCTGCTGGCGCTTGGCCTCGGGGTCGCGGGTCGCCATGGCGCCAGCCTAATTGAGCGAACGTTCAATTACCAAGCCGTCGGCGGCCGGCGAAGCCCAGGTCGTCGCGGTGGTACCAGGCCAGCTCCCGGTCGCCCTCCAGCCAGCACAGCAGCACCGGCACGCCGTCGAGGTCGGACGGGAAGTCGACCAGCAGCGGCGCCAGGCCCTTGAGCTCGGCCCCGGTCTGCTGCACCACGGTCATCAGCTCGTCCAGCCGGGCCTGCGCGGCCTTCCACTCGGGCAGCCCGCCGATCGAGGTCGGCCGGCCACCGGGCGCGAGCGAGGCGGCCACCTCGGCGGCGTCGGCCCGCAGCGCGACGATCTCGTCCAAAACCGGCAAAAGCCGAGCCAGCTCGTCCCGCGCCTGCCCGAAGGTGAACAATCCCATGCGACCAGCCTGGCAGATGGTGCATCCTTCCAGGATGTCGCGTGTCGCGCCCCGGATCCTGGCGTTGGCGGCGCTGCTGCTGCTCGCGGTGGTCGCCGCCCGCGGCGCGGCGTCGTTCGCGCTGGAGCCGTTGCGGATGACACCCTTCGCGCCCCCCACGACCACTGCGCCGCCCACCAACACGCCGCCGCCGCAGCTGGGCACCGGCGGCTCGCTGGCCTGGCTGAGCCTGCTCCTGGGGACCGTCGGCCTGCTGCTGGTCGTGTCCACGGTCATCGCCCTGCTCAGCCTGATCCGCCTGCGCCGTCGAACCCGGACGCTGGTGGCCCCGCACAACGGCGACCAGGAGACCGAGGGCGTGGCCTACGGGTCGCTGGGATCGTTGGTGCAGGCCGGAAAGCGAGCGCTCGTCGGGCTGCGGGCCCGCGAAGGCGGCCCGCCGTCGGACCGGGTGATCGCGGCCTGGCTGGCGCTGGAGGAGGCGGCCACCGAGACCGGCACCGGACGGCAGCCGCACGAGACGCCGACCGAGTTCACCGGCGCGGTCCTGGCCGGGCACGACGTGAACCCCGGGGCGCTCGACGACCTGCGCCGACTGTACGGGCGGGCCCGATTCGGCCGCGCCGGCGCGATGACCGACGCGGACGCCGAGGCGGCGGGCGACGCGCTCGACCGGATCATCGCCGACCTGGAGGCGGCCCGTTGACCTGGCTAGTCACCGGCGCCGCGGCCGTGGTCGCGCTGCTGTTCCAGTACATCGTGATCGGCGTGCCGCTGGTGCCGTGGGCGCTGCTGATCACGCTGGCCATCGCGGCCCTGGTGTTCCTGGGCGTGCGGCTGCTGCCGCCGGTGGACCCGAGCTGGCAGCCGCTGCCCGCCAGCTCGTCCGCCCCGATCGCCACGCACGCCAGCTCGCTCGGCGCCCGGCTGGCCGACGCGGAGACCGACCCGACCCGCTTCGCCAGCCGGGTCCGCCCGCGGCTGCAAGCGCTTGCGCTGGGCCGGATCCGCCGCCGTCCCGGCTGCGGCGACCTCGGACTGGACGACCCGGTGGCCCGTGAGCTGCTCGGCGCCGACCTGCACCGGCTGCTCACCGACCGCACCGCGACCATGCCCAACCCGGCGCGGTTCGCGGAACTGCTGACCCGACTGGAGGAACTGTGATCGGTGTGGCCGCCGCGAGCGAAGCGGTGCTCGACGCCGTCGGACAGGTTGTCGTCGGCGGGCGCCGCACGCTGCGGCTCGCCCTGGCGGCGGTGCTGGCGGGCGGTCACGTGCTGCTGGAGGACGTGCCCGGGCTCGGCAAGACGTTGCTGGCCCGCAGCATGGCCCAGGCGCTGGGCCTGGAGTTCCGCCGGCTCCAGTGCACGCCCGACATGCTGCCGGCCGACGTCACCGGCTCCTTCCTCTATGACCCGTCGACCCGGGAGTTCGCCTTCCGCCCGGGCCCGGTGTTCGCCGGCCTGCTGCTGGCCGACGAGATCAACCGCACGCCGCCGAAGACGCAGTCGGCGCTGCTGGAAGCCATGCAGGAGAAGCAGGTCACCGTCGAGGGCCGCACTTTCCCGTTGCCCAGGCCGTTCCACGTGCTGGCCACCGCCAACCCCGTGGAGTACGAGGGCACCTACCCGCTGCCGGAGGCGCAGCTGGACCGGTTCCTGCTCCGGCTGGACGTCGGCTACCCGCCGGCCGCGGAGGAGATCGAGGTGCTGCGCCGGCGGCTGGCCCGGCAGCGCGAGGAGACCGAGGTCGCGCCGGTGGTGGACGCCGCCGGGCTGGCCGAACTCCAGGCCGAGGTGGAGAAGGCCGCAGTCGACGAGGACATCCTGCGCTACTGCGTGGATCTCGTGACGGCCACCCGGGCCCACCCGGCGGTGGAGGTCGGCGCGTCCCCGCGCGGCTCGCTCGCGCTGACGCTGGTGGCCCGGGCACTGTCCGTTTTGGACGGTCGGGATCACGTGTTGCCGGAGGATGTCAAGGAGTGCGCGGTCGCGGCGCTCGCGCACCGGTTGGTGCTGCGGCCGGAGACGTGGACCTCGGGCGTCACGGGCGTGCAGGTGGTGACGGAGCTGCTGGGCAAGGTCCCGGGGCCGGCGAGCACGCGATGAGCATGCGAGCGGAGCGGATCCGCCAGGCGCTGCGGGGCGGCCGCAACGAGACCTGGCACAGCACGGAGACCATGCGCCGCGCCCTGCTGCTCGGGGTCGGGCTGGTCGTGGTCGGCGTGATCATGCACAAGGTCGAGCTGGTGCTGGTCGGCGCGCCGCTGCTGATCTCCGGCGTGCTGGCCGTGTTGGCCGCGCCCTCGGGTGTGCCCGCGGTGAAGGTGACGCGGCCGCCGCGTACGGCTGAGACCACGGACACGACGTCGGTGATCGTCGAGATCGAGCCGGGCGAGAACGCCGAGCTGCTGGCGATTCGCTTGCCCACCAAGGGAATCAGCGGTCCCGGCCTGGTGCACCTGCTGCCGGCGTCGGCGCGGCGGGTGTCCGCGCCGCTGCGCCGGTCCGCCTGGGGCGTCGGCGTCGACGTGCGGGTCGACCACCTGCTGGCCGGGCCGGACGCGATGGTCGTGCACGGCCCGATGGTCGGCAGCGACATGAGCCGAACCGTGTTGCCGCCGTTGGACAAACTGCCGGTCGGGCCGATGCCGCCGCGGCCGGCTGGCCTGGTCGGCGCGCACCGCTCCCGCCGCCCCGGCGACGGCGTCGAGCTGCGGGACATCCGCCGGTTCCAGCCGGGGGACCGGCTGCGCGGCATCGACTGGCGGGTTTCCCTGCGCAGCGACAACGGCGAGTTGTACGTACGCGAACGACACGCGACCGCCGACGCGGACATCGTGCTGGCGCTGGACACCCGATCCGATGTGGTGCCGGACATGTCCGAGTGGCCCACCTCCCTGCTCGGTGCGACGGTCCGTCCCGGTGGCAGCCTCGACACCGCCGTGCGGGCCGCCGTCTCGCTCGCGGCCAGCTACCTTCGGCTGGGGGACCGGGTCGGGCTGGTCGACCTCGGCCGGCCCCAGCTCGGGCTGGCTCCCGCCGTCGGCCGCCGGCAACTTCTGCGGCTGCGCAACCAGATCGTCGTGTGTGCGGCCAATGCTGGCTGGTCCCCGATGCCGGTGCTGACCGAGCGGCAGGTGCCGTCGGGAGCCGTGGTGATCGTGTTGTCGCCGTTTCTCGACGACACCATCGTGCAGGCGGCCGTGCACGCCGCTCGGCGGGGAAACCGGGTGCTGGCCGTGGATGTGCTGCCGTCCGGCCTGATCGCCGACCGGTCCGACCGCTGGGGCGAGGTCGTGCGGCGGGTTCTCCTGCTGGAGCACGCCGCCCGCCTCACCGCGCTGCGGGATCGGGGCGTGGCTGTGATGTCCTGGTCGGATGGCGGCTCGGTCGCTGACCTGTTGCGGCGGGTTCGCCGATGACCCTGGAGCTGCGCCCGGGCGTGTCGGGCTGGTGGTTGCGGGTCGTGATCGGCCTGCTCGGTGTGCTGGTACTCGTGCTGCTCACCGCACAGGGGCTGGGCTTCTCCATGCTGATCGTGTTCGGCGTGGTGGTCGCCGTGGCCGCTGCGCTGCCCAGTTCACCGGCCATGACCGTGCTGATCGGCGGCGCCGCCATTGCCACCGCGTTCATGGACGGGACCGACGTCAGCGTCGAGGCTGTGCTGCTGATCCCGGTGCTGCACCTGGGACATGTGCTCTCGGCCATCGCCGGCGTGCTGCCGATCGACTCCCGGCTGCACCTGTCCGCGTTCCGCCGGCCGCTGCGCCGCTACCTGCTCATCCAGATCGGCGTGCTGGCCCTGGTCGCCGTCGCCGTGCTGCTGCCGGCCGGTCAGGTCGACCCGATCATCGAGGTCGCCGGCCTGCTCGCCGCCGCCGGCGTCGCCCTGCTGGCCCTGCCCCGTAACTGACTCCTCCCGTACCTGAGTGGCTTGTTTGGCCCCAGGACGCAAATGAGCCACTCAAGTGCGGTTCGGTCACGCCGTTGACACGTGCCGCCGGTCACACTAATTTTCCCGTCGTATTCGAGAATGTGAAGCTGGTTCAGATATGTGAAACTGGAGGCGGGGATGTCGATCAACCGCAGGGATCTGCTCCGATACGGCGTCGCCGCGGGCGTCTCCACGGCGGCGGTCGGCACGCTGTCGGTCGGCACCGGAGTGGCCGCCGCGGCCACCACCGCGCCGGTCACCGACGCTGAGAAGATCATCGCCGCCTATCGGGAGCTCCAGGTCGGACGCAACCAGCCCTCGCCGGAGAGAACCGGTGCGGTGAAGGCGCTCGACGAGGTCGCCGTCCAGTACGACTCGACCATGGACGTCTCCGGCGACCAGCTGTGGACCGACCTCAAGGTCGGCCCGGGCAGCGACTACTTCCCGACGATGTACTACCGGCTGCGCACCATCGCGGTGGACTACGCGACGCCCGGCTCGGCGCTGTCGGCCAAGCCCGGTCAGGCCGCCCGCATCGCCACCGCGCTGGAGACGCTGTACCGCACCGAGTACAACGAGAACACCGGCGAGATCGGCAACTGGTACTCGTACGAGATCGGCGTGCCGTACTGGGTGATCCAGATCCTGGTGTGCATGCGGGACCAGCTCGCCGACGCCGACCTGCAGCGCTACCTGCGGCCGGTGCTGCGCTTCAACAACGACCCGAACTTCCGCACCGCGACCAAGGGGCTGGTCGAGACCGGCGCCAACCGCGCCGACAAGTCGCTGATCAGCATCGTGGCCGGCGCGCTGGCCGGCGACTCGCAGCGCATCGTGAACGCCATCGCGGCCGTCACCGACCAGGCCGGCGGCGGCGCGGCCAACCTGGTCGCGCGGGTGACCGTCAACGACGGCTATCACACCGACGGCTCGTTCATCCAGCACGGCGTCGTGCCCTATCCCGGCCACTACGGCCTGGTGCTGCTGACCGCCGCGGCCGGCATCATCCACGTCACCGACGGCACCGCGACCCAGCTGGCCACGGACGTGAAGCAGAAGTTCTACGAGACCGTCGCCGACGTGTACGCGCCCTTCGTGACTTCCGGCGCGATGATGGAGCCCGTTCGCGGCCGCATGCTGTCCCGGCAGGGCGAGACCGGCTACGACGCCGGCCACCAGCTCACCGCCGCCACCGTGCTGCTGGCCCGGCACGCCACCGGCGACACCCGCAGGCAACTCGTCTCCCTGGCCACCAAGTGGATCAAGGAAGGCCAGTGGGCCCCGTACTTCAAGGTGGAGAACCTGGTCCGGTTCTCCGGCGGCCTGCAGATGGTCGGCGTGCCCGAGGTGGAGTACGCCAAGGAACTGTCCACAAGGGACGCCGCGCACACCGTGTCCGTGCACCGGATCTTCCCCCAGCAGGACCGGATGGTGCACGTCACGCCGACCTGGTCGGCCTCGCTCGGCGTCGGCTCCACCCGGATCACCCGGTACGAGGCGATCAACGGCCAGAACCAGCACGGCTGGTACACGGGCGACGGTGTGCTGTACACGTTCCTGCCCGGCGACCAGGCCAACTGGAGCGACGCCTACTGGCCGACCGTCGATCCCCTGCTGCTGCCCGGCACCACCGAGAAGGACTCCACCCCGCCGCCGCTGCTGGCCACCACGCCGCTGACCACCACTCCGTGGGTCGGCGGCTCGCGCTGGGACGACCGCCACGGCGCGTTCGGGCTGGACTTCATCTCCCAGGACGGCACCTTGTCGGCCAAGAAGTCCTGGTTCTTCACCCCCGACGGCGTGGTCTGCCTCGGCGCCGGCATCACCGACGCCACCGGGGCGCACGTGCGGACCACCATCGAGAACCGCAGCCTCGGTGAGAACGGCACCAAGCGGCTCACCGCCCAGCGGCACTGGCTGCACCTCGAAGGCGTCGCCGGCTACGCCCTGCTCGACGGCGCTTCCGTTGTGACGTCACGGGAAGACCGCACCGGCACCTGGTTCGGCGTGGACACCGGGGCCAACACGCACGGCACCACCGTGCCGTACACGCGGCGGTTCCAGAAGATCCTCATCGACCACGGCCCGAACCCCAAGGGTGCTTCCTACGCCTACGCCGTGCTGCCCGGCGCGACGCCGTGGGAGACCGCCGGGGCGTGTGGCCGCTTCCAGGTGTTGGCCAACACCGCTGCGGTGCAAGCGGTTCAGCTCGACTCCGACATCATCGCCGCCAACTTCTGGGCCGCCGCCTCGGTCGGCCGGGTCTCCGTGTCCGCCCCGGCCTCCGTGCTCTGGTCGCGGGGATGGGGCGGTTGGACCTTCGCCCTGTCCGACCCCACCCAGCTCCAGACGTCCATCACTGTCAAGGTCGCCGGCGTCGGCAGCCACACCGTGGACGTCACCGGCTCCCTCGGCGCCACCCACACCTTCAAGATCGGCTGGTGATTTGTCAACCCCTTGATGCTTGGAAAGGACCATTCCTCTCGTTCAACGTGAGGAATGGTCCTTTCACGCATCACCAGGCGACGGGCCCGTTCTCGTCGAAGAAGCCGCCGGTGGGGCCGTCCTCGCCGATCATGGCCATGGTGACGGCGATCTCCGCGCCCTGGGCCGGGGTGCGGGTGCCGGTGAAGCCGTTCAGGTCGGTGGCGCAGTAGCCGGGGCAGATCGCGTTGATCTTGATGCCCTGCTTGCCCAGCTCCCGCGCGTACTGCACGGTCACGGCGTTCAGCGCCGTCTTCGAGGTCGGGTAGGGCAGCAGGAACGGCAGCGCGTAGTCCGGCGAGGTCGTGTAGGCCAGCGAGCCCACCGTGCTGGACACGTTGACGATGCGCGGATTGGTCGAGCGCTGCAGCAGCGGCACGAAGGCGTCGATCATCCGGATCACGCCGAACACGTTGGTGTTGTACACCTTCTGCATCGTCTCGACGTCGTTCGCGCCGCCCCCGGTGATGGCCGCGTTGTTGACCAGCGCGTCCAACCGCCCGTACTCCGCCTCCACCAGCTTCGCCGCCGCCGCCACACTCGCGTCGTCAGACACGTCCACGATCACCGGCCGCGCCCCCAGCTCCTGCGCCGCCGGCTCCACCAGCTCCGGGTTGCGCCCGGCCAGCAGCACCGTCACGCCGCGCCCCCGCAGCTGCGCCGCGATCTCCCGCCCGATGCCCTTGTTCGCCCCGGTCACCAGAGCGATGGTGTTGTTCTCGGTCATACCCCGAGTCAACCGCCGCCTGGTCGGCCAGGCCAGGACCGCTTCGATACCCGGCGATACCTGTAGGGTATTGGTGAGTCGAGCGTGTGTTGCCCCCGCAGAGCGGAGGTTGACCTCGTGGGACATCAGTCAGATGTTTACTCGGATTCTTCTCTATGAAGATTGTTTGGTTTGCTGCTGCTTGCCATCTCGTCAAGTTTGGCTTGGATCTTCGCGGCGGCGGGAGGGTTGAGTTCGCCGAAGATCACCAAGGACTCCCGCCAACAACTCGTTGCTTCTTCGGTTTCGTTGCAGTCCTTCAAGGCTTCGGCTAGGTCGTCGAGGAACTCGCCCTCCTGTGATCGGTTTCCCGACTCCCGGACCATGGACAATGCCTGCCTGTGATATGTCACAGCTTTCTCTGGATTGCCCAGCGTTCGGTAGATGCGGCCCAGTTGGTGAAGAGAGCCCTGTACGTATGATTGCCTAAGGAACTTGCGTGCCGTCTCCAGGGCCCGTGTGTGGTACTCGATCGCTTCGATCGGGTAGCCGAGGTTGTGCAAGGATTCGCCGATGAGGTCGTATGCCGAGCACTCCAGATCCTTCGCCCCTAGTTCCCGTGCGAAGGCGAGCGACTCCCGTGCTCGATCGAGGGCCTCGGGCCATCGTTCCAGCCGTAGGCAAACCATGGACAGATTTATGATGGAGATCGTCTGCCTGTTCTTGTTCTTTGATTCCCGGGCGATATTCAGTGCTGAGTTGAAGCAGTTGTACGCCTCGTCCAGTTGGCCCATGTACTGGTAGGGGAATCCTAGATTGTTGAGCGACACGCCTTCGCCGTGGCGATCACCTATTTCGCGGCGGATGCTCAGTGCTCGTTGATGGCAGTCAAGGGATTTTGGTATCTCTCGCAGTCGAACGTGCGCGATGCCCAGGCTGTTGAGTATTTCTGCTTCCCCGTACAGGTTTCCGATCTGTTGAGCCGCTTTTAGTCCGATTTGGTGTGTCTCCAGCCAGTCGTTAAAGTACTGTCTGTGGAAGTAGAATCTACTGGTCGCTGCTGCGATCTTCCAGGCTAGATCGGGAAAAGAATGAGTCGCTGCGTCGTTGGTTGCCGCGATGAGGTTGAAGCGTTCGCTGATGTACCAGTCCATTGCCTGTTGGTAATCCGCGAAGGTGGCCGGAATGACGGCACGGTCTGCACTTTCGAGTGGAATCCTCCTGTAGCCGGGGTCTATGACCGCTTCGGCGGCGTCCGATGAATGGAGGTACCAGTGCAGGACGCGCCGGCGTGCCGCTTGGACTCCGTCCCTGCTCTCATCCTGGCTCGCTCGACCGATGGCGTACGAACGCAGGAGGTCGTGGAATCGGTAGCGTCCGTTCGTCGGCTGGTCGATCAAGCTGGCCCTGAACAGTGTTTCGAGCATTTTCTGCGTGGCATCCGTGGTCAGGCCGACGAGCGCGGCGGCAGCTGCGACGCTGAACTCGGGCCCTGGGTGTACGCCGAGTAGGCGGAAGAGTCGAGCGGCGTCGGGGTTGAGGGCTTGATACGACCAAGAGAACGCGGACAGGATTGCATTGGACTCGCTGTCCAGTCCCATGCTGAACGCTTCGAGCTGCTTCTGTCGATCAGACAGTTCGTCGACCAGTGTTGTTAGAGGCATGCGGGAGCTGACTATCCGTTCTCCCACGATGCTCAGCGCCAAGGGCAGACCTGCGCACAGCCGGGCGAGTTCCGGTAGGGCGTACGGCTCGGTGTCGGCGCGTTCGGTGCCGATGATTTGCCGCAGCAGCGTCACCGCCTCCTGTGTCGGTAGCATGTCCAGCATCAGTCGGCTCGCGCCCGCATGCGCGGTAAGTCCTGGCAGCCAGTTTCGGCTTGTGATCAGCACGAGGCACGTGTTTGTGCCGGGTATTAGTGGCCGCACCTGGTCGATTGTGGACGCGTTGTCCAGTACGATCAACATTCTGCGTCCGTGTACGACCGACCTGAACAAGCTGGCCATGGCATCCGTGTTGTGGGGAATTCGATCCGACGGAACGTTGAGCGACTGGAGAAAACCTTCCAGTGCCGCGCTCGGTGTGATGGGTGGCTCGGACGGGTCGAAACCTCGTAGGTTGATGTACAGATCTCCGTCGGGAAAGCGTTGACGGACTCGGTGTGCCCAGTGTACCGCCAGCGTCGTCTTTCCCACTCCTGCCGTTCCTGAGATCGCCGATATTATGATTGCATGGGTGAAATTCCCTTCATTTCTGTGATCGTCTTCGTAGCTGTCCAAAACGGAAGTGAGGTGGCTTATTTCCGATTCTCGGCCGATGAAGATTGACGTATTGCTCGGTAGTTGTCGAGGAGTGGGTAAGGCTTCGGTTGAGGATTTGTTTATATAGACGCGCTTTATGTGATTGGCTTGTATTACGGAGTCGGTCTGGTTGAACTCTGCGATGTTTGCGTCGATGTGCGTTTCGCTGTTTTCTGCTGGCGGCACTGTAGTCACTCGCTATCCCGTCGCGCGGACGTTAGGGACGGTAGAGAGTGCTGCCTGCGTATTCAATCGCCTGAAAGTGTGAAAGATTCAGGTTGCCTGTGGTGTATGGGAGGGCTTGAGTCCCTAAAAATAGGGAGGAGTTCGGTGTGTTTTGCATCTGTTCGGCTTTGAGTCCTACGTGCGGGCGTCGTTGATGATCGAGGTCTCGGAGGGGTGTCGAGGCATTCAGCGATACCCTGGCGGTATGGATCGGTTGGAGACCCGGGAGCTGGCCTACTTCGTGGCGGTGGCCGAGGAGCTGCACTTCGGGCGGGCGGCGGAGCGGCTGGGGATGGCGCAGCCGCCGCTGTCGAGGGCGATTCGGCAGCTGGAGCAGCGGCTGGGCACGGAGCTGCTGATCCGCAACAGCCGGGGAGTGCGGCTGACGGCGGCGGGCGAGGTGCTGCTGCACGAGGGGCGCAAGGCGCTGGAGGCGGTGTCGGCGGCGGCGAGGAGGACGCAGCGGGCCGGCAAGGCGGAGCCGCGGCTGGTGGTGGCGATGAAGCCGGGCGGGGACGCGGGCCTGCTGAACGGGATTCTCGAGGCGTACGAAAGGGAGCCGGACGCGATACCGGTGGACCTGGAGTTCAGCGGACCGGGGGAGGCGTCGGGGCTGCTCCGGGACGGGCGGGCGGATCTGGCCTTCCTGCACACGCCGTACGAAGACCTGAGCGGCTTCGACACGGAGGAGCTGTTGACGCTCAGGACGGTGGCGGTGCTGCCCAGCGGCCACCGGCTTTCCCGCCGGCGCAGCCTGCAACTGGCGGAGCTGGCCGACGAGCCGATGCCGAACTGGTCGCTGGACAACGGAAACCGCGTCCTCCACACGGCGGAGCTGATGCAGCTGATCTCGTTGGGCCGGATGACCGCGCTGCTGCCGGAGTCGGTGCGGGTCAACCTGCGGGCGGACCTGGTGGCCATCCCGGTCCTGGACGCGGAGCCGAGCACCATCATGCTGTCCTGGTCGGAGCGCTCCCGATCTCGTGCGGTGGCGGCGTTCGTCCGCGCGGCGACCGAGGTTCGTGAGCCGGCCCAGGTGGTCTAGCCGACGAACAGGCTGAAGTCCTCGCGGACCCGGGCATCCACGTCCACGGGCAGCCGGAGACGCCCGGAGTCGACCAGGCCGCGCACGGCCGACCGGCTCAGGCCGAACCCGGCCATGAGGAGCTTCACCACGCGGATCGGAGCCGGGAGCTCGAACCGGACGAAGACCTCCAGCGGTTCCATGTCGTAGAACGGCATGTCGGTGTCCAGCGCCCAGGTGCCGGTCCAGTCCAGTTGGTACCCGGACCGGCCGGCCAGCGCGGTGTCCATCACCAGCTGCCGCACCATGGCCGGATCGTTGCGCTCGAACATCAGCAGCCGCCGATGGTCGAGCGCCTGCACGTGGACGCGTTCGTACAGCGGGATCTTCGAGGTGCGGCCGCACTGCTCGCAGCCGATCAGCAGCCAGACGTCGAGCAGCTTGCCGCTGGCGTTGACCCGGAACTTGCCGGTGGGTCGGTGCCGCGTGGACCGGCACGACGGACAGGGTCGGACGATGACGGGCAGGCCGAGCTCCCGGACCACCCACAACGACTTCCGGTCGGCGGGCGCGCGAAATTCACTCATGGTTTGGGCTGTCTCCCGGAATGCGGAGGAGCAGCCTGGACTGCCCCCGGATCCAATGGCGTACGGCCAGCAAGGGCCGGCACGACGTGGCAGATCACGTCGCGTGAGGAAAACCCGCACCGGTCACGGGGTGCGGGGTGTGAGCGCCATTGGCTACGGGAACATGCCTGCCATGGTGGTCAGCCGGAAGACCGGAGGGCAACCGGTTTTTCCGGCGGCAGACACGCGAGTGGCGCCCGACCCGGGGTGAGGGTGGGCGCCACTCGCTTGGGAGAGCGTCAGTTGGTCAAGGTGCCGCACTGGCCGGCGGCGGGACCGCCGACCGAGTCCGCCAGGCCGTTGTTGGCCGGCGCGGGGGTGTTGCCGGTGCACGCGAGCGGTCCGCCGACCGAGGTCGACGTCACGACCGCGCCGGCGTTTCCGGTCAGCGACACGGGACCGTCGACGCGGGCGGTCTCGATGCTGGTCTCACCGGTGGTGCCGACGATGCTGACCGGACCCGAGACGTGGGTGCCGAGCAGCACGACGGCCGCCGCGCCGGAAGCCGACACCGGGCCGCTGACGGCGCCGCCGAAGGCGTACAGCGACGCGCCCGGCGACACGGTGACGGGGCCGTTCACCGTGCCGGTCAGGCAGGTCACGCCCTTCACGGTCAGCGGCCCGTTCACCGAGCCGTCGATCGTGGTGGCGCACACCGGGTTCGGCTTGCCCAGAAGCTCCACTTCGGACAGTGTCGCGGTCGAGCCCAGCTCCAGGCGGTAGTAGTTGTACCGCCCGACCTTGGCCACGCTGAACGCCTTGGTCTGCCGGGCGTCGGTGAACTTCACACCGCTGCGCTGGTCGATCGTGGTCCACGTCTTGCCGTCGTAGGACGCCTTCAATGCCCACGAGGTCGGCGCGGCGGCCGCCGAGGAGCCGGACGTCAGTGTGTACATCTGCACCCGCTGGGTCGCGTCGGACGGCTGCATGGCCACCGGGGCGTCCACAGTGGACTGCGTGTCCGAGCTGTTGTCGAACAGCGCGCCCTGCTTGGGATCGGTCAGGTCGTGCAGCGGCTGCGCGACCGCGGTGCCCTGGGTGATCGACACCGGCGCGTCGCCGTTGCCGCTGCCCCACTTCGACGGGTTCGGGCCCATGTCGAAGTCCAGGGTGCCGCCGTTGGCCAGCAGGCTGTTGGACAGGTACGTCTTGTCGTACGCCTTGCCGTTGACCTTCAGGCCCTGCACGTAGATGTTCTTGGCGTTGTTCTTGGGCGCGTTGATGACCAGCGACTTGCCGTTCTCCAGGTGGATCGTCGCCTGGGTGAACAGCGGGGAGCCGACGGCGTAGTCGCCGCTGCCCATGGTCAGCGGGTAGAAGCCCAGCGCGCTGAAGATGTACCACGCGGACATCTCGCCGTTGTCCTCGTCACCGGGGTAGCCCTGGCCGTCCTCGCTGCCGATGTAGAGCCGCGACAGCGCCTCCCGCACGTACTGCTGCGTCTTGGAAGGCTGACCCGCGGCGTCGTACATGTAGATGATGCCGTGCGAGGGCTGGTTGCTGTGCCCGTACTGTCCCATTCGGACGTCACGGGCCTCCACCATCTCGTGGATGGTGCCGCCGTAGCTGCCCGGGAACTTGGCCGTCTCCGGCGTGCTGAAGAACTGGTCCAGCTTGGCCGCCAGCTTGTCCTTGCCGCCGTACAGGTTGGCCAGGCCCTGGCCGTCCTGCGGCACCGAGAACGCCATGTTCCAGCCGTCGGTCTCGGTGAAGTCGCCGCCCCACACCCGCGGGTCGAAGCTCGCGCCCGGATTGTGCTCGCTGCCGTCAGGGTTGCGGCCCTGGAAGAAGTTCACCGACGGGTCGAACAGGTTGACGTAGTCCTGCGCGCGGTTGAGGAAGTACGTGTAGTTGTCCGAGTACTCCTGCCGGCGCGGGTCGTTCGGCTTGGCCTTGTCCAGCAGCGCCTTGGACATCTGGGCGATGCCGTAGTCGTTGACGTAGCCCTCCATCGCCCAGGAGAAGCCCTGGTCGGTGTCGGTCGAGGTGTAGCCGAGGAAGTTGGACGTGTCCAGGCCCTTGCGGCCGACGCCGGAGCTGGTCGGCGCGACGGTGGCGTTCTTCACCGCGGCGTCGTACGCGGCCTGCGCGTCGAAGTTGTTGATGCCCTTGACGAAGGCGTCCGCGAAGGCGACGTCCGAGCTGGTGCCGGTCATCAGGTCGGCGTAGCCGGGGGAGGACCAGCGCGAGGTCCAGCCGCCGTCCTTGTACTGGTTCACGAAGCCGTCGATCATCTTGCCTTCCATGGAAGGCGTGAGTAGCGAGTACGCCGGCCACGTGGTCCGGGCGGTGTCCCAGAACCCGTTGTTGACGTACATGGTGCCGTCGCTGATCTTCGCGCCGGTCTGGGTCGGCGTGTCCTGGCCGACCTCCGGCGACACCGGGCTGGCGTACTGGTACTTCGGGCTGGCGACGGTGCCGGTGTTCTCGTGCGCCTCGTTCGGGTACAGGAACAGCCGGTACAGGTTGGAGTACAGCGTCACCAGCTGGTCCTGGCTGGCGCCCTGCACGGTGATCACGCCCAGCTGCTTGTCCCACGCCTGCTGGGCCCGGGCCCGCACCGAGTCGAACGTGTCGGACGCGGAGATCTCCTGGTCCAGGTTCTTCTTGGCCTGGTCCACGGAGATCAGCGAGGTGGCGATCCGCATCGTGACCGTCTTGTCCGCGCTGGTGTCGAACTGGAAGTAGCCGGTCACGTTGTCCCGGCCGGTCCCGGTGAGCTTCGCGCCGGCGGTGACCGGCCTGTCGAAGGTGGCGTAGACGAACATCCGGGTGGCCCCGGTGGACAGGCCGCTCTTCACGTCGGAGTAGCCGGTGGCGACCCCGCTGGCCGGGTCCAGGGTGAGCCCGCCGGAGTTGTTCACGTTGTCGAAGTCCACAGTGGACTGGTCGCCGGTGAAGGTGAACCGGAACACCGCCGCGTGGTCGGTCGGGGTGATCTCGGTCTTCATGCCGTTCTGGAACTTGACCGAGTAGTAGTCCGGCTGGGCGGTCTCGTCGTCGTGGCTGAAAGCCAGCGCCCGGGCGTTGCGGTCGGCGGTCGGCGTGCCGTTCTCGGGCATCACCTGGAAGGTCTGCCGGTCACCCATCCACGGGCTCGGCTCGTGGCTGGCGGCGAAGGCCTGCAGCGTCGGCAGGTTCTGCCCGTTGTTGGCCTTCGCGTACTGGTACAGCCAGTCCTGGGAGCCGGCGTTGGTCATCGGCGTCCAGAAGTTGAAGCCGTGCGGCACCGCGGTGGCCGGGAAGTTGTTGCCCCGCGAGAAGGAGCCGCTGGCGTTGGTGCCGCGGATGGTGCTGACGTAGTCGGTCAGGTGCGCGCGGTTCGGCTGCGCCGGGTTGCCGGTGACCTTGATGTCGTCCACCCAGCCGCTGAACGCGCCGGGGCCGGTCGGCTTGTCGTAGCCGATCAGGATGCGCTTGATCGTCTTGCCCGCGGCGACCGTGCCGATGGTGGACGCGATGTGGTTCCACTGGTTGGTGTACAGCGACTTCGACGCGCCCTGGCCCTGCGGCGAGAGCACGAAGCCGTGCTGGTCGAGCGCGCCGAGCTGGCTGAGGTAGGTGCCGTCGCTGAAGGCCAGGTCGATCGCCGCGTAGGTGCTGGTGTAGTCCGGGTCGTCGCCGACCAGCTCGGGGAAGATCTGGTACGACAGCTGGGTGTTCTTCGTGACCGCGAGGTCGACGTCGAAGATCTTGTTGTACGAGTAGGCGTGCCCGGCGACCAGGTGGCTGCCCGCGTAGCGGAAGGACTTCACGCCGGTGAAGCCGGCGTTGGCCTTGGAGTTGTAGCCGCCGGTGGGGCCCTTGCCCTCGAAGCTGCGCATGCTGGGCGGCGGCGGGGTGGAGCCGACCGCCTGGATCAGCTGCACCTCGGCCAGCTGCACGATCGGGTCGCCGTGGTTCTGGGTGATGTCCAGCCGGTAGTACAGGTACGGCGTGGTGTTGCCGATCTGGTACGACTTGGTCTGCTGCCGGTTCGGGAAGTCCTGGTTGTTCTGGGTGTCCAGCGCGGTCCAGGTCTTGCCGTCCTGCGAGCCGGACAGCGTCCACTGCTGCGGGTCGCGGCCGGGCGCGTCGTTGGCCGAGGTCAGCGCGTACTGGATGACCGCGATCGGCTGGGACAGCTGGAACTGGGCCCAGCCGGTGGAGGTGAAC
The DNA here is from genome assembly GCF_018263855.1 of Kutzneria sp. CA-103260. Classification (GTDB taxonomy): domain Bacteria; phylum Actinomycetota; class Actinomycetes; order Mycobacteriales; family Pseudonocardiaceae; genus Kutzneria. Next base: position 11,173,379 of record NZ_CP073318.1, read on the forward strand.
GTCAGCCACTTCGTGTTGACGTTGCCGTCGACCAGGTTCTCCTTGACCTCGCCGCCGGCGTCGTTCTGCGAGTTGGCCTGGACGTCGACAACCTTGTCATCGATGTTGCCCGGGATGGTGGAGGCGTCCGCGCCGTTCACACCCGAGGCCCGCGGCGTGCCGCTCGCGTCCGTCTCGACCGTGTCGGTCCAGGTCGGCTGCGGATCGCTCGATTCGAACGAGGAGGAGAAGTCGGTGGCGCCGGCTGCCGACGCCACCGCCGGTACTGTCGCTGTGAGCCCTGCTATCAACGCCGAACTGAGCAGCAGTAACCACAGTCGTCTCATGACGTCGAACCCTCCCGGAGCGCCGTTGCCTGGGCGACAGCTCAACCGGGTGTGACATCGATGTCAAGAATCTGTCCGGTTTCCTGTCCGGACGTTACTTCTTCTTGAGGAACGGGAGCAGTCCGGCCTCGATCACCGCGTCCGACAACGGTTTGCCCACCTCGACGAGCCGGTTCACGCCCTCTTCGCCGAGCGCTTCGTAGGCCGGTTCGGCCAGCCGGTCGGTCTGGTCCTCGATGCGCTGCCGCAGCGCCTTGCCCTCCTCGGTGAGCACCTCGTCCTCGCCCGGCGCCAGGATGCCGCGCTCCCGCAGCCCGTCGGCGGCCGCGGCCCACTGCTCATCGCTCCACTGCCGAGTGTTGCGCAGCACCTTCGTCGCCAGGTAGCCGGTCGCGGCGTGCACCACCAACGCCTCCAGGCCGGTCAGCTCGGCCGTGACCAGGGCGGCGATGTGGCCGTCACCGCGGAACTCGCGCAGCAGCGTCTGGGCGTGGAACAGCTCCAGGTGCGGCTCGGTTGGCCAGGGCAGCGTGGCGTGGGCGGCGAACAGCGGCCGGCCTTCCAGCCGCTCGGTCGCCGCCTCGGCCGCCTTGCGGGTCAGCGCCGCCGTCTCGGCGATCGCGTCCGTGCCGATCAGGTCGCCGAGCCCGCGGCGCAGGGCCGCGTCCGCGGCCTCCAGCCGGGCCGCGAGCACCTGCTCCGGCGTGACCTTCGTCCAGACGGCGGCCATGCTCTGCCGCACGAAGGCCGGGTTGAAGTTGAAGAAGGTGGCGATGACCGTCTCGGCCGTGGCCGGGCCGAACGCCGCCGAGCGGGAGGCGAAGTAGCCGGACCCGCCCTCCAGTCCGAGGGCCTGGAAGCGCTCAGCCGCCTCCGGCGCGAAATAGATGAAGCTGTGCAGCGGCTCGATCGCCTGCCAGGCCTTGCGCCCCAGTGTCATGTGTTCAGCCTCCGCGTTGATGCTGTGGTGCCGGGCGGCGACCTCCCATACCGACCGGTCGGTTCACTCTATCGGAGGGCGATGTTTCTGGTGTTTACCCCGGGCGATCTCGGTGGCCAGGGCGTCCAGCGGCGGCCGCCAGAAGCGGCGGTACCGGTCCAGCCAGCCGTCGATCTCCCGCAGCGGTGTGGGGTCGACCGCATACAGTCGACGGGTTCCGTCGGCCCGGACCGTGGTGAAGCCGTTGTCCCGCAGCACCCGCAGGTGCTGGGACACGCCCGGCTGGGAGATGCCGAACTCCTCCCGGATCACCGCCGTGACCTGCCCGGAGCTCAGCTCGCCGTCGGCCAGCAGCTCCAGGATGCGGCGGCGGACCGGATCGCCGAGGACGTCGAACGCGTGCACGTCCCCGACGATTCCACCGGCCGCTTATATAACGCAAGGCGGGTATTCAGAGCCGGTCGCCGAGGTGGTCCACCAGCCCGGAGCTCAGGATGACGATCGATGGCACATAGTCCGACCAGCCGATGGCCACGCCGTTGGAGCCGAGGAAGCGGCGGCTGTCCCGGTCGAAGACCAGCGTCTCGCGGTAGCCCTTCCCGTTGTCGGGGCTCCGGGTGACGCCGACGCCCGAGCGGCCGGCGGCGTCCGCGACGTTCTGGTCGACCGTGACGCCCGGAATGGTGAGCGCCACCTGGTAGAGGGCGGTGACGACCGGCTGCGGTGCGATGGCCTTGAGCAGCGTCCCCATGATGAGGGCGAAGACCTGCTCATCGGGGGCGGCGGCGTAGTCCTGGCTGTCGGGCGGGCTCTTCGGCGCGTGGACGATGATGTCCTTGGCCATGTCGTAGAGCCGCGACCGCAACACCTCGGGGTCGGTCGGCAGGGTCTCCAGCTGCTGGCGCGACCAGCCGATGATGCCCGGCTCGGGGTAGCTGGGCACGAGCAGGTCGCGCACCTGGCCGGGAGACGGGAACGGACCCGAGCAGCCCGTGTAGGGACCACTCGACGACGGGGCCGCCGACGACGGGGACGTCACTATGGACCCCGTCGGGCAGTTCGGCTTGGCGGTGGGTCGCAGCTGCGGCTTGCCGCTGTCGGTCCGGTACCAGCCCTCGGACAGGGTGAGCTGGCCGTTCTTCTCGTCGGCGAAGCCCTCCTTGACGTAGACGAACTGGTCGTGCCGGTTGCTCGGGGTGAGCGTCGAGCTGGCCGGCATGACCAGGGCGATCACGGCCAGCACCGCTACTCCTGCGGCCAGCGCGATCAGCGTGCCGCGATTGCTCCGCGCGCGGCGGGGGCGTGTGCCCTCGGCGTGTTCCAGCAGGGCCTGGCGGGTGGCGGCCAGCCACTCGGGGGTCGGGTCGCTGACGTCCGGGCGCAGCCGGCTCAGCTGATCCAGGTCAGTCATCTGACACCTCCAACAGAGCGGTGCGCATCTTGGTTCGGGCACGGTGCAGGCGCGAGCGCACGGTGCCGATCGGGATGTCCAGGGCGTGCGAGACCTCCTCGTAGCTGAGGCTTTCCCACGCCACCAGCAGCAGCACGTCCCGCTCGTGGGGGTTGAGCCGGGCCAGGCCGGTGGCCAGCTCACGGCCGGCGGCCTCGGCGGTGACCCGGTCGGTCACGGTGTCGTCGTGCGGCTGCTCCAGTGGATAGGGATCGAGCTTCGACAGCGCCCGCAGGTGCCGGGACTCGGCGCGGGCATGCCGGCGCAGCATGTTGGTGGCGATGCCGTAGAGCCAGGGCAGTGCCGAGTCCTGGGCCGGGTCGAAGCGCCGGCGGCTGTCGAACGCGGCGAGCATGGTCTGGGCGGCGAGATCGTCGGCCAGCTGCCCGCCGACGCGGCGGGCCAGGAAACGGTGCACGGTGATCGCGTGCCGGTCGTAGACCAGCGCGAACAGCTCTGGTCGGGTCAGCGACTGGCGGATCACCTCGGCGTCGCCGGCGGTGGTGAGCACGCTCAGCCGGTCCTGCGCCTCGACCTGGGGTGTGGTCATCCGCGACCTCGGGGGCACGTAGCCATGATGGGTCCTCCCTCTCACCCGGTTCTTGCCCGACGGGCCGAACCGGGTTCCCGGGGACCACTGCTCCGAACGAGTGGCGTCGGCGTAATTGTTAGAGAACTTTCCTAACAATATTGACGCCGCCCCCGGCCGGAGCGGAGTCTTCCCCCACCCCGCCGCCGCGGCTGCCCAAAGACGTCAACACTGACCCCGGAGGCACCACATGAGTCGGCGCAGGCTCGCCACGTCCGTGGCGACCGCTGTCCTCGTCGTCTTGTCGGCGCTGGCCACGCTGTTCAGCAGCGCGGCCGCCGACGCGGCGACCACCGATCAGACCTTCCTGACCTTCTACGGCTGGTGGGACAACACCCCGCCGGGCGGGGACATCTCGTACCCGCAGATCCACGACACCGCCGGCGGCTCCGGCAGCTACAGCGACCCGATCACGTTCGCCACCGACAGCGGCGAGCTCAAGCCGGGCACCAAGGTGTGGGTGCCGCGGGTGCGCAAGTACTTCATCATGGAGGACAGCTGCGAGGAGTGCAGCGCCGACTGGAACGGCAAGGGCCCCAACGGCGGCCCCAAGCTGCGCCACCTCGACCTGTGGCTGGGCGGCAAGGGCGGCAACGCGATGGACGCCATCGACTGCGAGGACGCCCTCACCCACTACAACGCCGACAACACGCCGACCATGGAGCCGGTGGTCGTCGACCCGCCGTCGAACGAGGACTACGACTCGACGCCGATCTTCAACACCAGCACCGGGGCCTGTTACGGCGGGGCCAAGCCGAACCAGACCGTCGGCTCGTACAAGAACAACTCGACCGGGCTGTGCCTGGACGACCCGAACAACAGCTCCTCCTCCGGCACCACACTGAAGACCGCGGCCTGCAACGGTTCGGCCGAGCAGACCTTCACCTTCCACGGCGCGTTCCTGATCATCAACAACCAGTGCGCGACGATCTCCGGCAGCAGCGTCAAGCTGGGCAAGTGCGACGGCGGCCCGAACAGCCAGCTGTCCATCAACCCGGACGGCACCATCAACGACATCCAGACCGGCAAGAAGTGCTTCCGTGACTCGTCCGGCACGCTGACCGCCGCCAGTTGCTCCGGCACGCAGAGCAAGTGGACCTTCAGCCCGGCCGGTCCGGCCGGCCTGTCGGTCGCGGTCAACCCGGCCTCGGCCACGGTCAAAGCCGGCGCCTCGACCACCGCCACCGTGGCGGTGACCGGAGGAACCGGGACCGTGGCGCTGTCCGCGACCGGCGTGCCGGCCGGCGTGACCGTGACGTTCGACCCCGCCTCGGTTTCCGGCAGCGGCAACTCCACGATGACCGTGGCCGCCTCGGACACCGCCAAGTCCGGCACCTTCACCGTGGTCGGCGCCGCCGGCTCGGACAGCAAGTCCGCGACGTTCGCGCTGACCGTGGGCACCGGCGGCTCGTCTTCGCTGCTGTCCCAGGGCAAGACCGCCACCGCGTCCTCTGTGGAGTCCTCCACCTATGCCGCGAGCAAGGCCTTCGACGGTAACCTGACCTCCACCCGCTGGGGCAGCAAGGAAGGCTCGGATCCGCAGTGGCTCCAGGTCGACCTGGGCACCGTGCACTCGGTCACCGAGGTCAAGCTGACCTGGGAGGCGGCGTACGGAAAGTCGTACACCATCCAGACGTCGACCGACGGCAGCACGTGGTCGACTGTATACAGCACCACGACCGGCAACGGCGGCACCGACGACCTCACCGGGCTGGCCGGCTCCGGCCGGTACGTGCGGATGAACGGCACCGCCCGCGGCACCAGCTACGGCTACTCGCTCTACGAGATGCAGGTCTACGGCTCCTGAGTGCACACTTGGGTGCCTGATAGTCCAGCCGGGAGGTTCGGGCGCTGTCACTCCTGATTTGGTGGCAGCAGACACCGTTGCCGAGGAGCGCCCGCGTTGCCCGACTACCTGATCTCCCAGCACGACCCGCGCGGCGAGCGAGCCGACCAGCTCGCCGCCGCGCGGCGTGAGTACCGCTACACCATGGACTTCGGCTTCCCGGTGTCCTCCACGCTCGGCGCCGAGCACGAGCCGTCGCCGGCCTGGCGGCTCAAGGCGCTGGCCAAGCAGGAGGAGCTGCGGCTGAACCTGCTGCGGCTCAAGCGCCAGGGCAGGTGGAACTTCGTCAACGACCTGCCGCCGCTGGCCCCGCACAAGCTGGCCGCCCTGGTGCGCGAGAACGACATGGCCGGCATCGTCGAGTACTTCATGCCGCTGCCCGGCGGGGTCACCGGCGACCACCACGAGAAGACCGTGCGGGCCTTCCAGGACGTGTTCGCCCGGGTCGAGCAGCCGGCGGCCACCGCCGACTTCGAGTCCGACGAGTACTTCGCCGAGGTCATGGTGGCCGGCCCGGACCCGACGCGGCTGGTGCGGATGGACCGGGTGCCCGAGAAGTTCCCGCTGACCAGCGCACACCTGGGTGAGGACCTGGGCCAGGCGATCGCCGCCGGCCGGGTGTACTGGATCGACTACGTGGCGATGTCCGCTTTGGACAATGGCACGCATCCGCAGTCGCCCAAGTACATGTACTCCCCGATGGTGGCGTTCGTGGTGCCTCCGGGCGGCGGCGCGCTGAAGCCGTTCGCGATCCAATGTGGACAGGACCCGGTCGGCCGGGACATCTACACCCCGGCCGACGGCTACTCCTGGCGGCTGGCCCGCAACTGCGTGCTGGCCGCGCACAACACGTACCACGAGGTGCTGACCCACCTGGGTTTCACACACCTGATGAGCGAGCCGGTGCTGATCGCCGCCGTGCGCAACCTCGCCGTCAACCACCCGGTGGCGGTGCTGCTGCGGCGGCACTTCGAGGGCACGATGTCCATCAACAAGTTGGCCGTGGAGCTGCTGATCCAGCCCGGGCGGGCGGTCGAGTACCTGATCGGCTCGGACCTGAAGAGCACCTATCCGTGGCTGGCCGAGCACCGGTCCCAGCGCTCGTTCCGGGGCAACTACCTGCCGACGATGCTGGCCTCCTCGGGCACCGACAGCGTGTCGGCACTGCCGCACCACCCGTACCGGGACGACGGCCTGCTGGTGTGGAACTCGATCTACCGCTGGGTCAGCGACTTCGTCGGCGCGTACTACAAGTCCGATGTGGACGTCGCCGCCGACTACGAACTCCAGGCCTGGGCGACCGAGGTGGCCGCGGCCGACGGCGGGCAGGTGCGGGACTTCGGGGCCACGCCGGGACAGATCCTCGACCGGCACGACCTGGTCGAGATCCTGACCATGGTCGTGTGGACCGCCGGGCCGCAGCACGCCGCCGTCAACTTCACGCAGGCCGACCACATGGCCTTCCTGCCGGCCAATCCGCTGGCCGGCTACACCGAGGAGCCCAAGGGGCTCGGGCACGGCGAGGCCGACTGGCTGGCCAACCTGCCGCCGCTGGACGTCGCCGTGCAGCAGTTCTGCGTGATGACCTTCCTCGGCTCGGTGCACCACACCACGCTCGGCGACTACGGCTCCGACTTCGCCGAGTCCGCCGTTTCCGCTCCGCACAAGCGTTTCCGCACCGAGCTGGCGGCCATCGAGGACGAGATCGTCGCGCGCAACCGCCGGCGGTCGCGGCCCTACACCTATCTCCAGCCGTCCCTGATTCCCAACAGCACCAACATCTGACCCCTCAGCCGGCGGCGTCCAGGTAGACCCACTTGCCGTCCTCGCGCACGAACCGACTGCGCTCGTGCAGGACGCCGCCGGCGTGGCGGGCGTTGAACTCCACCACGCCCTCCTTGTCGAACAGGCCGCCCTTGTCGCGGTCGACGATCTCCAGCCCCGTCCACTCCGTGTCGTCCAGCGTGAGCCGGCGGGGCTTCGTCGTGCTGTGCCAGGTCCGCAGCAGGTACTTCCGGTCGCCGACGGCGAACGCCGCGTAGCGGGAGCGCATCAGCAGCTCCGCCGTCGGGGCGTTGCCGCCCTGGTGGAACCGGCCGCAGCACTCGTCGTAGGGCCCACCCAGCCCACAAGGACACTGTGCTTTTGCCGCGCGTGCCGCGCGGGGCTCGGCCCCTTCGGGGCCGCTGCCTTCACTTGCTGGATTTCTCGAGGGCCGCATGACTGGATGGTAGGGCGCGTCGGGTGGCGGCCCTCAAAAAATCCAGCAACCGCTCCAGGTAGCGGCGGGGCCTCGCTCTCTCCTGTCTTGGCGGCGTTCTCGCTCGCATGCGTTGACATGTGACCAAATGGTCACCTATTCTCGCCGTCGTGACGGACGACGACCGGGTCTTCAAGGCCCTCGCCGACCCGACCCGCCGCTTCCTGCTCGACCTGTTGTTCGCCCGGGACGGTCGAACGCAGTCCGAGCTGGAGGCGGAGCTGGAGATGAGCCGGTTCGGCGTGGCCAAGCACCTCAAGGTGCTGGAGGACGCCGGACTGGTTGTCACCAGGCGGGTCGGGCGGGAGAAGCTGCACCACCTCAATCCGGTGCCGATCCGTCTCATCCACGACCGCTGGATCGACAAGTACACCGAGCCCCGCCTGTCGGCGCTCACCGATCTCAAGGCCCAGCTCGAATCCGAGGAGTGAACATGAGCGTGCAGGTCAACCGGATCTTCATCCACGCCAAGCCGCAGCAGGTCTGGGACGCCATCACCAGTTCCGAGTTCAACGACAAGTACGGCTTCCGCTGCGTCAGCGAGTACGACCTCAAGGTCGGCGGCGCCTTCCGCGCCCTGGCCAGCAAGGAGATGGCCGCGCACGGCGCCCCCGAGGTCATCATCGACGGCGAGGTGCTGGAGTGCGATCCGCCGCACCGCCTCAAGCAGACCTGGCACGCCATGTTCAGCCCGGAGATCGCCGCCGAGGCCGTCACCACGCTGACCTGGGAGCTGGCGGAGCAGTTCGGCGCCACCCGCCTCACCGTCACCCACGAGACCCCCGACGCCCCGCTCACCGCCGCCATGACCAGCGGCAACGTCGAGAACGCCGGCGGCGGCTGGCCGCACCTGCTCAGCGACCTCAAGACCTACCTGGAGACCGGCGCCCCCATGGGCGGCTGAGACCTCCACCCGAGTGGCTCACTTGACGCCCGCCGCGCGTGAGTCCCGCCCGTGCCCCATGATCATCAGCCAGGGCCTCAAACCACCCGGTCGAGCGACCCCGCCCCACCCCCGCCTCCCTATTTTGATGCTCGGAAAGCCCCTTTCCTCTCGTTGGAGTAGAGGAAAGGGGCTTTCCAAACGGGGGTGGAAATACATGGATCACTCGGTCGGGTGAGGGCTGGTGGGGGCGTATGTGAGTGGCTCACTTGGGCAGCGGGGGCACATGAGCCACTCGGGTGCGGCGGGGGAGTGGAGTGGGCTAGGGGCGGAGGTCGCGGCCGGGGCGGGCGACGATCTTGGTGACCAGGTCGTCGGCGATGGTCAGCTCCAGCACGGCGAACTCGCGGCGGTTGGCGTAGGCCAGCAGGAAGGGCGGCGCGGCGACGAGGGTGGCGTGCCCCAGCCGGCGGAGCAAGCTGGTGGCGATGTCCTCGGCACCGTGCCGCTCGGTGGTGCCGCCGCGGAACGTGCCGGTGCCCCAGACATCCGGGTGCAGCACCTGGAGCAGGGCGTCGAGGTCGCCGTTGGCGCAGGCGGCGATGAAGCGCTCGGTGACCAGCTGGTGCTCGTCGGCGGCCACCGGATGGGCCCGCTCCGAGGCGATGTGCTGACGGGCCCGGCGGGCCAGCTGGCGGCAGGTGGCGACGGGCCGGCCCAGAGTCTCGGCGACGGACTCGAAGGGTGTGCCGAACACGTCGTGCAGGATGAAGGCGACCCGCTCGGCCGGCGGCATGCGCTCCAGCACCACCAGCAGCGCCAGCCGGACCTCGTCGTCGAGGGTGATGCGGTCGGCCGGGTCGACGGAGCCGGGCCGCTCGGGCACCTCGCCCGGCAGCTCGCGGCGGGACCGGGCGGACTTGAGCTGGTCCAGACACAGGCGGCTGGTCACGACGGTCAGCCAGCCCCGGTCGTCGTCCACGCCGGACGCGGCCGACCAGCGGACGAACGCCTCCTGCACGACGTCCTCGGCCGCGCCGATGTCGCCGAGCATCCGGTACGCCAGGTTCACCAGGTACGGGCGGTTGGCCCGCCACACCTCACCGAAGCCAGTCACAGCGGTTACGACGATACGGCCCGTCGGAAAGTGACATGTCACTTTCGCGGCGGCTGTGTCGTCGAGGAAGCATGATCCTGGTAACCGGGGCGTCCGGCACGGTCGGCCGCCCACTCGTGGAACTGCTGGTGGCCGCCGGCCTCAAGGTGCGGGCGGTGGCACGGAACCCGGCCGGCCTGCCGCGCATCGTAGAGGTGGTGGACAAGCCGGTGCTGGAGGGAGTCACCGGCTTGTTCGCCAATCCCCGCGCGATCGGGGCCGACCTGGTCGGGGCGGCGAAAGAGCATGGCGTACGCCGGGTGGTGGCACTGTCGGCGGCGAACGTGGACGACGATCTCGACCGGCAGCCGTCACGCTGGCGAGGCGACCGCAATCGTGAGGTGGAGCGGGCGGTCACGGCCAGCGGCCTGGACTGGGTGGCGCTGCGCCCGTGGACGTTCGCGGCCAACTCGTTCGGGCTGTGGGCCGAGCAGATCCGGCGCGGCGACGAAGTGCGTGGCTCGTACGCGAAGGCAACCTGGTCGCCGATCCACGAACGCGATATCGCCGAGGTGGCGGTACGGGCGTTCCTGGACGACAACCTGCTCGGCATGCGGCCGGTGCTGACCGGGCCGGAGTCGCTGACCCAGGAGCAGATGGTGCGGACCATCGGCGACGCGATCGGCCGAGAGCTCAACTACGTGGAGGCCCCGCCGGACTTGGCCCGGCAGGCGATGGTGGCGCAGGGGCTCCCGGCGGAGTTCGCCGCCCGACTGCTGGCCATGCAGGCCCGCTCGGTGGGCGTGCCGGCGCCGGTCACCAACGAGGTGCGGCGGATCCTGGGCCGGCCGGCGCTGACGTTCGCCCGCTGGGCCGCCGACAACGCCTATGTCTTCGGGGAGAGGCCATGAAGATCACTGTTTTCGCGGCGACCGGGGGAATTGGACGCTGTGTCCTCGACCAGGCGCTGGCCGCCGGCCACGAGGTGACGGCGGTGGTGCGGGACCCCAGCAAGGTGCCGTCTACCGTGCACACGGTGCGGGCCGATCTGTCCACTGTGGAGCCTGGTGTGCTGGAGACGGCCGTCGGCGGGGCGGACGCCGTGCTGTCCGGCCTGGGGCCACGCAACGCCCGGCAGCCCAACGCGATCACCTCCGCCGGGACCAAGGCGATCATCAGCGCGATGAAGGCCACTGGCGCGCGGCGGATCGTGGTGGTGAGCGCCGCGCCGGTGTCCACGACTCCGTCCCCGGACCGGCCGAACCCGCCGCGGCACGACCCGGCGGAGGGCTTCATCATGCGGAACGTGTTGACGCCGGGCATTCGGCGGCTCTTCCACGACCACTACACGGATCTGGCGATCATGGAGGACGCGCTGCGGGCCAGCGGTCTGGACTGGACGTCGGTGCGGCCGCCGAAGCTCACGGACAAGCCGCTGACCGGCCAGTACCGCCTCGCTCACGAGCAGAACATCCGCTCCGGTGCGACCATCTCACGGGCCGATGTCGCGCACTACATGCTGGCCTGCCTGGATGATCCGTCGTCGATCGGTCACTGTGTGGGGATCGCCACCTGAGTGATCACCGGCCGCAGCACGCGATCGAACCCGACCAACCGTCGCGGGCCGGACAGTGTCACCGGCAGTGCGGCATGGATGTCCGCACTGGACCGTCCAATGCGGAGCTCCACCACGCCGGGGTCGACCTGTCGCTGTCCGGACAGCCCGGTGTAGCAGGTGAGATCGGCGTGCAGGGCGAAGTCGACCCGGACCGTGCCACCGGCCGGCAGGCTGACCCGGGCGAAGGCGATGAGCTGCTGCACCGGGCGGACCACCTCGGCGACCGGGTCATGCAGGTACACCTGGACGACCTCGGTCGCCGGCCGGTCGTTGCCGTTGTGCAGGGTCACGGACAGCCGGCACTCGCCACCGGTCGGCCAGACCGGCGGGCACGAGACGTCCAGCCAGCTGACCGAGGCGTAGGAAAGCCCGTGCCCGAAGGGAAACAGCGGCGTCGGGTCGACACTGCTGACCTCGCTGCGCTGACCCAGCACCGAGGACAGGTAGGTGGAAGGGTGGCTGGTGCCGGCACGCGGGAAGCTGACCGGCAGCCGGCCGGAGGGATCGACCCGCCCGCTGAGCACGTCGGCGAGCGCGGTCGATCCCTCCTCCCCGGGCAGGAAGCCGCACACAGTGGCGGCCAGGCGGTTGACCTGCCGGGAGATCTCGTAGGGACGGCCGACAAGCAGCACCAGCACCACGGGCGTGCCGGTGTCGAGCACGGCCTCCAGCAGTTCCTCCTGCCGTCCGGGCAGGCGGAGGTCGGCGGCGTCGCAGCCCTCGCCGGAGGTGCCGGCACCGAACATGCCGGTCCGGTCGCCGAGCACCACAACGCAGCAGTCGGCGTCCCGGGCGGCTGCCACGGCCGCGGCGATGTCGGCGTCCTCGCCGCCGAGCACCGGACAGCCCAGGGCATAGGTGACGTCGTAGTCGCGGCGCAGCGCCTCGGCCAGGGTCGGCACGGAAAGGTCAAGGGGCACATCAGGATGGTGCTGCCCGACGTGCACCGGGAACGAGTAGCAGCCCATCACCGCGTGCGGGTCGTCGGCCCGTGGGCCGATCACGGCGACCCGCCGGCCGGGCGGCAGTGGCAACTCACCCTTGTTGTGCAGCAACACGATCGACCGTCGGGCCAGCTCCAGGGCCAAGGACCGGGACTCCGCCGGATCCAGGTCGACGGGGCCGGCGGGCTCGGGGGAGTAGTCGTCGTCGAGCAGGCCCAGTTCCCACTTCTGCGTCAGCACACGGGAAACCGCGCGGTCGATCAGTCCGATGTCGACGGTCCCGTCGTCGATGGCGGCCAGCAGCGGTGCTCCGAAACAGTTCACGGTCGGCAGCTCGACGTCGATGCCGGCCCGCAGCGCCAGACCGGCGGCTTCCCCCGGTGTGCCGACGACCTTGTGCAACGTCTCCAGGAACGACACGGCGAAGTAGTCGGCGACGACGGTGCCGGTGAAGCCGTACTCCTCCCGGAGTCGTCGGGTCAGCAGGGATTCGTCGGCGGCGGCCGGGATGCCGTCGTTGTCGGTGTACGCGTTCATCACCGACCGCGCACCTGCCCGCAGCGCCATCTCGAACGGCGGCAGCAGCACGTCGGCCAGCTCACGCGGGCCCATCGACACCGGCCCGAAGTTGCGGCCGGCCCGGGACGACGAGTAGCCGACGAAGTGCTTGAGGGTGGCCACGATCCCGGCCGACTCCAGGCCGCGCACGTACGCGCTGCCGATCACGCCGACCAGGAAGGGATCCTCGCCGATGGTCTCCTCGACCCGACCCCATCGCAGGTCCCGCACCACGTCCAGGACAGGCGCGAGCCCTTGGTGCACGCCGAGCGACCGCATGCCCCGGCCGATCGCCGCCCCCATCCGCTCCACGATCTCCGGGTCGAAGGTGGCGCCCCAGCACAGCGGTGCCGGGAAGATCGTCGCCTGCCACGCGGTCAGTCCGGTCAGGCACTCCTCGTGCACCATGGCCGGAATGCCGAACCGGTTGGCCGCCATGATCCGCCGCTGGCTGCGGGCCAGCGCGCGGGCGCCCAGCTCCGGATCCACCGGCCGAGTGCCGAAAACCCGGGTCAGCTGGCCGATGCCGTGCCGGGTGGCGGTGTCGAAGTCGACCGGCTCGGCCGCCATGTCGTGCTGGTGCGGGGCCACGCCGCCGCCCTCGTCCACGCCGACCCAGATGCCTTGCAACTGGGCCACTTTCTCCGCGACGGTCAGCCGCGCCAGCAGATCGCGGACCCGGTCCGGCGGCTCTACCGCGGGGCGCATGTCGACCCCCGCACGACGAGATGGGTGTCCAGGGTGACGTGGGTCTTGTCGATCTCCTCGCCGCGCACCAGCCGGACCAGCATCTCGACGGCCTGCCGGCCCATCACCTTGATCGGCTGGTCCACGGTGGTCAGCGGCGGCATGTTCAGCGCCGACTCGGGGATGTTGTCGAAGCCGACCACGGACAGCTCCTCGGGCACGGCCAGGCCCAGCTCCGCGGCCACGTCGACGGTGGCGATCGCCGACACGTCGTTCGCCGCGAAAACCGCACTCGGTGGCGTCTCATGGGACAAAAGCCGCCTTGCCGCCGCCGCGGACACCACCGGGTCGTAGTCGCCGGGCAGCACCAGCGCCGGATCCACCGGCACGCCGGCGTCGGCCATCGCCTCCCGGAAGCCGCGCTCGCGCAGCCGGGCCGACTGGAGGTCCTCGCGCCCGGTGAGCATCGCGATTCGCCTGTGCCCCAGCGAAAGCAGGTGCTCAACGGCCAGTCGGGCGCCGGTCAGGTTGTCCGAGTCGACGGTCGGCAGGCCGGACGGGCCGGTGTGCGGGTCGACCGCCACCACCGGGGCGTCGAAGCGCACGTCGAGCACGCTCGGCGTGACCAGCACGGCCCCGTCGACCAGGGTGCCGGACAGCCGGGACAGGTAGCGCCGCTCCCAGCCGAGCTTGTCCCCGGTGCGGCCGCCGGCCGAGTAGACCACCAGCTCGTAGCCGGTGTCCCGGATCGCGTCGGCCGCGCCCTTGAGCAGTTCGGTGCTGAACGGCTCGATGTCGGCGACCAGGATGCCGATCACGTTGGTCCGGTGGTTGCGCAGGCTCTGGGCCACCAGGCTGGCCTCGTAGCCCAGTTCGGCGATGACCGCGCGGACCTTCGCCATGGTGTCGGCGGACACCCCGTAGCGGTCGTTGATGACCTTGGAGACGGTCGCCACCGACACGCCGGCGCGGGCGGCGACGTCCCGGATGGTGACCCGTGAGCTCGGCTGCACGGCTCCGACGATAGCGATGTAAAACGTTATCGACAACGATTGACACGAGGTCGGGGCCGTCGCAGACTGTGGCACCACATCTGGGCCAACGAGCCCGGTCCCGCCGGCCGACGTCGTCAGGAGTGGACCTGTCATGCGAAGCATCCGGCCGTTAGCTGCCCTGGCCGCCGCGCTGCTGCTCGCCGCGTGCGGCTCGACCGGAACCACCGGTTCCGGCGCGCTCACCTGGTGGCACAACGGCACTTCCGACCCGCTCAAGAGCCTGTGGCAGTCGGTGGCCGACGGCTACCACGCCGCGCACCCGGACGTCACGGTCACCGTCGACCCGATCCAGAACGAGCAGTTCCAGACCAAGGTGCCGCTGGCCCTGCAGTCCGACTCGCCGCCCGGGCTCTACCAGCAGTGGGGCGGCGGGCAGGAGGCCAGCCAGATCAAGTCCGGCAAGGTGCTGGACCTGACCTCGTCGGTGTCGGGCTGGATCGGGCAGCTGGGCCAGGCCGCCGCCGGCTGGCAGGTGGACGGCAAGCAGTACGGCGTGCCCTACGACCAGCACGTCGTCGGCTTCTGGTACCGCAAGGACCTGTTCGCCCAGGCGGGCATCAGTGCGCCGCCGGCGACGATGGCGGACTTCGGCGCGGCCATCGACAAGCTGCGCGCCGCCGGTGTCACGCCGGTGGCCATCGGCAGCAAGGACCGCTGGCCGGACGCCTTCTACTGGGACTACTTCGCGGTCCGCGAGTGCGCCACCGACGTGCTCAAGCAGTCGGTCAAGACGTTGAAGCTGGACGACCCGTGCTGGCTGAAGGCGGGCCAGGACCTGGCCGCGCTGCTGGCCAAGAACCCGTTCCAGCAAGGCTTTCTCGGCACGCCGGCGCAGCAGGGGGCCGGCAGCTCGGCCGGCATGGTGGCCAACGGGCAGGCCGCGATGGAGCTCCAGGGCGACTGGGAGCCCGGCACCATGGCGTCGCTGACCGAGGACAAGGACTTCGCCGGCAAGCTCGGCTGGTTCCCGTTCCCCACGGTCGAAGGCGGAGCCGGCGACCCGGGCGTGACCCTGGGCGGCGGCGACGGCTTCTCCTGCACCACGGCCGCCCCGCCGGCCTGCCCCGACTTCCTCAAGTACATCGCCAGCACGGACGTGCAGACCAAGTTGGCGGCCGCCGGCATCGGGCTGCCGGTCAACCCGGACGCCGCCTCGGCGCTGAAGGACCCGACCCTCAAGGCGGTCTTCGACTACAGCCGCAAGGCGACTTATGTGCAGACCTACTTCGACGTGGCCATGCCGACCGCCGTCGGGCAGGCGCTCAACGACGCCATCGCCAACTTCATGGCGGGCAAGGGAACCCCGGCCGGCATCGTGCAGTCGGTCGGCCAGGCGGCGACGGGGGACCGGTGACCCGCAGGCTCGAACTGGCCCTGCTGCTCGGTCCCGCGCTGCTGCTGTTCGTCGGCTTCGTGCTTGCGCCCATCGGCGTCGCCGCGTACTACAGCCTCTACGACTGGCAGGGTTTCGGCTCGCTGACCGACTTCGTCGGCCTCGGCAACTACCGGGACGTGCTGACCGGCGCCGTGTTCCAGGGCGCCGTTCTGCACAACCTGGTGATCGTCGTGCTGTCGCTGGTCGTCCAGCTGCCGATCAGCGTGTCGATGGCGTTGCTGCTCAACCGAAAGCTGCGCGGCCGGGCCGTCCTGCGGCTGGTGGTGTTCGCCCCGTACGTGCTGTCCGAGGCCACCACCGCGGTCATCTGGCTGCTCATCCTGCAACCCGGCGGCTTCGTCGACCAGGTGCTGTCGGCGTTCGGCCTGCACGGCCTGATCCATCAGTGGCTGGCCGATCCCCGGGTCGTGTTGCTCACCCTGTTCGTGGTGATCACGTGGAAGTACATCGGCTTCGGCATCATCCTGCTGCTGGCCGGTCTGCAGGGCATCCCCCGCGAGCTCCGCGAGGCCGCCGCCCTCGACGGCGCCTCGGCCTGGCAAGCCACCCGTCGGGTCGTGCTTCCCTTGCTGGGCCCCACCGTCCGCATCTGGATCTTCCTCAGCGTGATCGGGTCGCTCCAGCTGTTCGACGTCGTCTGGATCATGACCCTCGGCGGCCCGGCCAACGCCTCCACGACCATGGCCACCTACCTCATCGACCACGGCTTCAAACGCTACGAGTTCGGCTACGGCAGCGCGGTCGCGGTGGTGCTGTTCATCATCTGCTTCGCGTTCGCCCTGGTGTACCAGCGGTTCGCGCTGCGGCGGGACACGGAAGGGGCGCTGCGATGACCAAACCCGCCACCGTCATCGCCTATCTCGCCGCCGTCCTCGTCCTCGGCATCACCGTGGTGCCACTGCTGTTCGTCGTGATCGGCGGCTTCCGCACCACCGCCCAGGTCAACGCCGCCCCGGTCGGCTGGCCGAGTCCCTGGGTGGTCGACAACTTCACCGCCATCCTCGGGGCATCCGCGTTCTGGCAGTTCCTGTGGAACAGCGCCGTGATCGCCGTGATCGCCACGGCGCTGGCGGTGGGGTTCGGGGCGATGGCGGGATTTGCCCTGTCGCGCTACCGGTTTCCCGGCCGGGAGGCGCTGTACGGTCTGTTCACCATCGGCCTGCTGTTCCCGCTGGCCGTGGCGTCGCTGCCGCTCTACCTCCTGCTGCGGCAGATCGGCTTGCTGGAGAACCCGCTGGGAGTGGCGATTCCGGAGGCGGCCTTCTCGCTGCCGGTGACGATCCTCATCCTGCGGCCTTTCATGCTGGAGATACCCCAGGAGGTAGAGGACGCGGCGGTCCTGGACGGGGCGTCGCGGATGGGGTTCTTCTGGCGGATCCTGCTGCCACTGTCGATGCCGGCGCTGAGCACCGTGACAGTGCTTGCCTTCGTCACCAGCTGGAACGCCTACCTGTTGCCGCTGCTGGTGTTCAACGACCAGTCGCACTTCACGCTGCCGCTCGGGGTGGCGACCTTCCAGTCCCAGTACTCCCAGGACACGGCTCGGATCCTGGCCTTCACCACCCTGTCGATGGTGCCGGCGCTGGGCGTGTTCGTGCTGGCCGAACGCCGCATCGTCGGCGGCCTCAGCGGTTCGGTGAAGGGCTGATCGGCCGAAAGTCATAGCCGGGTCTGGCTGCAGGCAGAGGCGGGGCCGGCACGGGGCGGACGAGTATTCCGGTCATGACGAACACTCGCCTGCTCCCCGCGCTGGCCCTGCTCGCGACCGGCGGCCTGCTCGCGGCCTGCGGCGGCAAGAGCTACACCTACGAGGTCGCGGTCCAGGTCGACGGCCAGGGCAGCGCGCAGATCACCATCGAGTACCCGACTCAGCCCGGCAACTCCGACAACAAGACCCCGGCCAGCACCCCGACGACCGCCACCACCACCGAAACCCTGCCGTTCCACCGCATGCTGCTCGCCGCCGGCCTCGGCCACGTCTCCGTCGCGGCCAAGTCCGCCGACGGCAAGCCGGTCAGCTGTGCGATCACCGTGGAGAAGGACACCCCGGTCAAGGGCACGGCCAAGTGCGACGCCGACATCACCGAGAGCACGGCCAACTGATGATTCTCAGCGGAAATCGTCAGCGTGGCTGATGGCCCACTGGGCATAGCTGTGCGCCGGCGCACCGGTGATCTTCTCGACGATGGACGAGGTCGGGGCCGGCACGCGGGCGGCGGCCGCCCACTGGCCCACGATCGCCGCCGCCACAACCGGATGCATCGTCCGGCCGACCTCCGCGCGGGCCTCATCCTCGGAGACGTGCTCGATCCCGATGGTGCGTCCGATGGCGTCACCGATGTGCTCGACCTGGCGTTGCAGGGTCAGGGATTCGGCCCCGTAGATGGTGTACGCCTGGTGCGAATGGCCCGGCTCGGTCAGGGCGGCCACCGCGAGCGCGGCGATGTCCTTCTCGTGCACCGGCGCCGTCCGGGCCAGTGGATAGGGCAGGCGGACGACGTTGTCGGCGCGGATCGAGCCGGCCCACCAGGTGCGAGTGTTGGTGGCGAAGCTCCCCGGCCGCAGGAACGTCCAGTCCAGTCCGGCTCGTTGGACGGCCTGTTCGATCGCGCGGTTCACGCGGGGGACCGGGTGGTCGGCGTCCGGGTCCAGCACCGACACCGACGACAGCAGCACCACCTGCCGGATCCCCGCGGCCGCGGCCGCCGCGAGGACCTTTTCGGTGTCGTACGGCTGCTGGGGATCGAGCATTCCGTACAGGAACATCCGGTCCGCGCCGTCGAACGCCGCCGGCAGCGTCTCGGGGTGATCGAGGTCGGCCTGGACGGTGTCCGGCCCGGGGGTTCTGCTGACTGCTCTGACCTGCGCGCCGGCGGCCAGCAGGCCGTCGACCACGTGCCGGCCCACGTTGCCGCGAGCGCCGAAGACGACTGTCGTCATGACGAGAACCTCCGCTCAGGCCTGGATGTTTTCGAGGTCGGCCAGCAGGCTCGGGTGCTTCGGCTGCCAGCCGAGCACCTGCCGGGTGTGGGCGCTGGACGCCGGCTGGTCGGCGGCGAAGATGACGCCGAGCGGGCCGTAGGTCTCCGCCGGCACGGACTCGACGGGCAGGCCCAGCCGTCGGCCGATGACCGCCGCGATGTCGCGCACCTGGTCGCCCTCGTCGTCCACGGCATGCCAGGAGGTGCCGGCTTCCGCCTGCTCCAGGGCGAGCCGGAACAGGACCGCGGCGTCGAGGGCGTGCACAGCCGGCCAGCGCTGCGTGCCGTCGCCCGGGTAGCCGGACACCCCGCTCTGACGCGCGATCCCGGTCAGCACGCCGGCGAATCCGCCCGTTCCCTCGTTGTGGACGGTCCGTGGCAGGCGGACGGCCGAGCTCCGCACCCCGCGCGAGGCCAGGCCCAGGACTCCGGCGACCGCACGGCCGCGACCGCCGACCGGTCCCTCGGTCGGAATGGGGTCGGTCTCGGTGGAGGCGCGGCCTGGCACGGCGGGCGTGCCCGAGCAGGCGACGAAGGGCCGGTCGCTGCCGACGAGTGCCTCGCCGAGCGTGGCTAACGCGGTGCTCTCCTCGGCGACTGCGTTGGCCAGGGCCGCGGGGCTGCTGAAGTCGTTCGCGAAGGCCAGGTGGATCACGCCGTCGGCCTGGGCGGCGCCGGCCCGCAGCACGTCCAGGTCGGCCAGGCCGCCCCGGATCGGCTCGGCGCCGGCCGTCGAGGCGGCCCGCGCGGAGGCGTCGGAGCGGGCGAGGGCGAGGACGGTGTGGCCGTTGCCGATCAGCTCGGCGACGACGGCGGACCCGATCAGCCCGGTGCCGCCGGTGATGAAGACGCGCATGGCGCTCTCCCGTGAGTGATGGGACTCTTGTCTCATCACCGTAGCAGAGTGATGGGACAAAGATCCCGTCGCATATGATGGTCCCATGGGTCGATGGGAGCCGGGCGCGCGTGAGCGCCTCGTCATGGCGGCCGTCGACCTGTTCACCGAGCAGGGCTACGACGCCACGACGGTGGCGCAGATCGCCGAGCGCGCCGGGGTCACCAAGAGCACCTTCTTCCGGCACTTCCCCGACAAGCGCGAGCTGCTGGTCGCCGGGCAGGAGACGCTGAGCCAACTGCTGACCGAGGGCATCGCCGAGGCGCCCGCCGACGCCAGCCCGCTCGAGGCGGTCGCCGCCGGTCTGGAGCGCGCCTCGACCGCGATGGGCCCGATGAGCCGGGAGATCGCCCCCCGGCTGAAGGCGGCCGTCGCCGCCTGCCGCGAACTCCAGGAGCGCGACGCGCTCAAGAGCGTCAGCCTCGCGGCCGCCATGACCGCTGCCCTGGTCGCCCGCGGCGTGCCCGATCCGACCGCCGCCCTCGCCAGTGAGCTCGGTGTCCTCGCCTTCAAGCGGGGGTACGCCGAATGGTCCGAAGGTGACCGTGCCGTC
Organism: Kutzneria sp. CA-103260; assembly: GCF_018263855.1. Classification (GTDB taxonomy): domain Bacteria; phylum Actinomycetota; class Actinomycetes; order Mycobacteriales; family Pseudonocardiaceae; genus Kutzneria. Next base: position 11,193,456 of record NZ_CP073318.1, read on the forward strand.
GAGGACGGGCTCGTCGCCCATCTCTTGGCGGCCCTCGACGAGCTGCGCGCGGCGAGCGCGTCGCTGGGCTGATCGGGCAGATTGTCCGGACGCCCAGGCATCATGCGCGGGCGGCGGCCGGTGACACCCGGACATTGATCGCGATCAGGGCAGGCCTACCGTTGTTGCCGGAATATCGGCACAGAGCTATAGGGGACAGGCATGCCCGCGGTGGAGATAGTCCTGGTGCACGGCTCGTGGCACGGCTCGTGGTGCTGGGAACTGCTGCGTCCGGAGCTGGACAAGCTGGGCCGGGTGACGCACGTTGTCGACCTGCCGAGCATGACGGGTGCGCAGTACGGCGTCGAGGCGGACGCGAAGGTGGTCCGGGAGAAGGTGGACTCGATCGACGGGCCGGTGCTGCTGGTCGGCCACTCCTACGGCGGTGAGGTGGTGTCGCAGGCGTCCGTGCGGGCCGGCAACATCGCGCGGCTGGTCTACCTCGCGGCGTTCCAGATCGATGACGGCCAGTCGCCATTGGCGCTGTCCGGCCGGGAGCTGCCGGCCGACCTGGAGTTCGTGCCGCCGTTCGACAATCCGATCGACACGTTCTACGCCGACGTGCCGGCGGACGTCGCCCGGGACGCGGTGGCCAGGCTGCGGCCGCAGAGCGCGCAGGCGGCCCGGGACCGGCAGATCGGCGCCGGCTGGCGGGACATTCCGTCCACATACATCGTGTGCGAGCAGGACAAGGCGGTGCCGCCGGCCGTCCAGGAGGAAATGGCCCGGCAGGCCGACGACGTCCGCCGGCTCGACGCCAGCCACTCGCCGTTCCTGTCCATGCCGTCGGAGCTGGCCGCGCTGCTGGCCGACATCGCCTCAGCGGTCGACAACTCCTGACTGCCAGGCCCACATGGCGATCTCCACCCGGTTGCGGGCGGACAGCTTCGTCTGCACGTTGCCCAGGTGCGTCTTCACCGTGCCGACGGAGATGAACAGCCGCTCGGCGATCTCGGTGTTGGTCAGCCCCCGGGCCACCAGCCGCACCACGTCCAGCTCCCGGGCCGACAGGTCGGCCGACAGCGGCGTCGAGGACGGGGAACTGAGCTGCCGCAACAGTTTCACCGTGATCGCCGGGCTGACCAGGGCCTCGCCGGCGGCGGCCGCGCGGACCGCCTCGACCAGCAGGGCCGAGCCGGAGTCCTTGAGCAGGAAGCCGTACGCGCCGCCGCGCAGGGCCTGGTAGACGTACTCGTCGTTGTCGAAGGTGGTCACCACGACCACCTTCGGCCCGGCGGCCAGGCCCGGCCGGGTCAGCCGGCGCAGCGCCTGCAGACCGTCCATCTTGGGCATTCGGATGTCCATCAGCACCACGTCCGGGGCCAGCTTCCGCGCCAGCTCGACGGCGTGCACGCCGTCCACCGCCTCGCCGACGACCTCGATGTCGTCCTCGGCGGCCAGGATCATCGCGAGGCCGGCGCGGATCATGGCCTGGTCGTCGGCGATCAGCACCTTGATGGGCAAGCTCAGTTCCTTCCCACGGGCAGGCTTGCGGCGACGAGCCAGCCGCCGGCGGCCCGCGGCCCGGCCTCGATGCTGCCACCCAGCGCCGACACCCGTTCGCGCAGCCCCCGCAACCCGAAGCCGCCGCGCCCGGTGTGCTTGCCGCGGCCGTCGTCGGTCACCTGCACCCGCACCCACTCGCCGGACCTGGACACCGACACGGAGACTTCCCGCGCGCCGTCCGCATGCTTGCGCACGTTGGTCAGCGCCTCCATCACCACTCTGTGCACAGTGGACTGAAGTTCGGGCGGCAGGTCGCCGAATTCTCCGTCCAGCTCAAGATTCGCGCCCGCGCCGAATTCCGTGACCAGCGTCCGCACGTCGTCCACTGTCGCGAGTGGACTGAAGTCGGTCGTGGCGTCGCCCTCCCGCAACAGGCCGACCATGCGCCGCATGGTGGCCATCGCCTCGGTGCCGGCCTGCTCGATCCGCTCCAGCGCCGGCAGCACCAGTTCGGGCTTCTTCTCGGCCATCGCGCGGGCGCCCTGGGCCAGCAGCACGATGCCGGTGACGTGATGGCCGACGTAGTCGTGCAGGTCGCGGGCGAAGTCGGCCCGCTGGGACAGCCGGATCGCCGTTTCCTGGCGCTCCCGGCTGATCACCACCAGCCGGGCCGCCACCCCGGCGGCGACCGCCACCACCAGCATCAACGACAGCGCGAGCGCGGCGATCACGTTGACGTCGCTGTACCGCGGCAGGATTGGTTGCAGCACCACGGCCGCCGACACGAGCGGCACGGTGATCACCGCCAGCACGGTCCGGCCGCGCCAGGCGATCAGCATGATCAGGAAGCCGAGCGCGACCGTTGCGGCGAAGGCGAGCGGCGCACGCCTGGTGCTCTGTGCGGCGGTGATCACCGTGCCCACGAACATGCCCGCCGCCGGCAGCAACGTGATGAGCGGCAGTGTCACCGGGCCCAGTGCGGAGCCGGCCAGCGCGACCAGGGCGGCCAGCACGCCGATACCGAGCTCGACCAGGCCGAGGGTGTCGCCGCGGATGGTGCCGACGAGGTAGTCGAAGCCGCCCAGCACGAGCAGCAGGGCCGCGCCGGCGAGCCAGCACAGTGCCCACAGGTAACGCATGCCCGGCAGCCTAACCAGTCCGGCGGAGTCCGCAGGTCGGCCGAAAGTCATAGCCGGACCCGTCCAAGGACAGAGGCGGGCCGGCGGTCGTGACGGCGAGGCTGAGGACATGTCAGCAGCGATCAGCGCGATCGACCTGGTCAAGGTCTACGGGCGCGGGGCGGCGCGAGTTCGGGCGCTGGACGGGGTGAGCGTCGAGTTCGGCCGAGCCCGGCTCACCGCCATCGTCGGCCCTTCCGGCTCCGGCAAGTCCACCCTCATGCAGTGCCTGGCCGGTCTCGACGCGCCCACGTCCGGGCGGGTGCTGCTCGGCGACACCGACCTCACCGCGCTGTCCGACGGCCGGTTGACCCGGCTGCGGCTGGACCGCGTCGGCTTTGTCTTCCAGTCCTTCAACCTGCTGCCCCAGTTGACCGCAAGGGAGAACATCCTGTTGCCGGCCAGCCTGGCCGGCCGGTCCGTCGACCAACGCCGGTTCGGCGAGCTGGTCGACCTGCTCGGCCTGGCCGACCGGCTGCGGCACCTGCCGTCCGAGCTGTCCGGCGGCCAGCAGCAGCGGGTGGCCATCGCGCGGGCCATGCTCGGCCGGCCTGAGGTGGTCTTCGCCGACGAGCCCACCGGCAACCTGGACTCGGCCGCCGGCGCGCAGGTCCTGGAGCTGCTGCGGGCGGCGGTGCGGGACTTCGGGCAGACGATTGTCCTGGTCACCCACGATCAGGTCGCCGCATCGTACGCGGACCAGATCGTCAGCATGAGTGACGGTCAGGTGGCGGCATGAACTTCACCGCCACCCACCTGCGGGGCGTGCTGCGCAAGCCGGCCCGGCTGGCCCTGACCGGCATCGCCATCGCGGTCGCCGCGTTCTTCGCCACGGCGGCCATGCTGACCCACGACATCGCCAAGGCCGCCGCCTACAGCACGATCACCAGCATTCCGCCCGGCGTGGACGAGGTGGCCGAGGCCACCGGCGACGATCCGGCGACCCAGCTGGACAAGATCCGCCACACGCCCGGTGTCGTCGAGGCCGCCGGCCGGCTGGTCGCGCCGCTGACCGTGGACGGCCGGCGGCTCCAGCTCACCGCCGACCCGGGAACCGGCCCGCTGAGCCGGATCCGGGTCGAGTCCGGCACGTATCCGACCGAACCGGGCAAGATCGCCGCCTCGACCACCGCCGGGCTGGCGATCGGGTCGACGGTGCCGGTGGGCGGAAAGTCGTTGACCGTCACGGCGATCGTGGACGCGCCGTCGGCCGACGGGCCGGCTGTCTATATCACCGACACCAACCTGCTCGCGGTGACGCCGGCCCGGCTGACCCGCATCGACATCAAGGGATCGGCCACCCTCCCGTTGGTGCGGAGCGCCGACGAGGCCCGGCAGGCGGAGATCGACAAGGCCGGCAGCAGGGTCGAGCAACTGCTGGCGGTGCTGACGGCGTTCGTGGTCGTAGCGGTGATCGCCGCGTTGCTGGTCGCCACCTCCACGTTCCGAATCGTGTTCGCGCAACGGATCCGGCAGACCGCGCTGCTGCGGGCGGTCGGCGCACCGCGACGGAAGCTCGTGCGCGCCTTCGTCGCCGAAGGTGCCGTGGTCGGTTTCGTCGCCGGCCTGCTCGGCACCGCGGCGGCCATCGGAGTCGGCTTCCTGGTGGCGTTCCTGCTCGGTGTGAGCGGGCCTGGGCCGGTGCTGGCCTTCACGCCGCTGGTGGTCCTGGTGTCCGTCCTGGTGACCATGCTGGCCGCGCTGGCGCCGGCTCGTTCCGCGACCAGGGTGTCGCCGCTGGAGGCGCTGCGGGTCACCGACACCGAGCGTGATTCGTCGACGGCGAGCTGGCTGCGAGTCGGGATCGGCGTGGTGTTGTTGGCAGCGTCGGGATTCGTGGTGAACACCGCGTTCGGTGACGGCATCACCGACACCTCGCGGCCGGGCGGCAGCACGTTGCACTTCCTGCTGCTGACCATCGCCAGCGGCACGGTGACGTTCTGCGCCCTGCTGGCGCTCGGACCGGTGTTGTTGCGGCCGATGCTGCGGGGCATCGGCGCTGTGCTCGCCCCGCTGGGGCCGACGGGTCGCCTTGCCGTGCAAGGAGTTGGCGGCGCGCCCCGGCGAGCGGCGGCCGTCTCGGCGGTGGTGGCGTTGGGCACCGGGCTGCTGACCGGCGTGCTGGTCGGCGGCGAGACCGTGCGCACCTTCAACGACGCCCAGGTCGCGGCCGGACTACCGGCCGACGTCAAAGTGACGGCGTCTCAGGAGGGCCAACCGATTCCCGCCGACGTGCTGGCCCAGCTGCACGGGCTGTCGTTCCGCGTCTCGCGGCAGGACATCGTGGTCAACGGGGCCAAGTGGAACCTGAATGTGTCTGATGTGGACATCCCGAAGCTTCCGCTGTTCAACGAGATCCGGGCGGCCGCCGGCTCGCTGGACGATCTCGGCCCCGGCCGGGCGGCCATCTCCGCCGCCGAGGCCCACATGCTGAACGCCCAGGTCGGCGACACGATCACGGCCGGCGACCGGCAGATCCGCATCGCCGCGATCGTCGTCGGCGAGAACATCGCCGGCACACTGATGGTGTTCGACCATGACGACCTGAGCCACCTCGGCGTGCCCGAGCAGCCGACCAACGTGCTGCTGACCACCGACCATCCGCAGAGCTACGGGCCCGGCGTGCAGGTGGAGGTGCTGTCCCAGGACCGGGACCGGCAGCGTGATCTGGTGGCCTCGCTGGAGATCCTCGGTCTGTCGGTGCTGGCGCTCACGCTGCTGATCGCGATCGTCGGCGTCGGCACCACCGCCGCGCTGTCGGTGGTCGAGCGGCGGCGGGAATCCGGCATGCTGCGGGCGATCGGCCTCACCCGGCTGGCGCTGGGTGGCATGACTGTGTCGGAAGCCGCGCTGCACGGCGTGATTGGAGTCCTCTTCGGACTGATCATCGGCGTGCCGCACGCGTGGCTGGCGGTGCTGTCGCTCGGCCTCGGCGCGCCGCTGGCCGTGCCGGTCCCGACCCTGCTGGCCGCGGCCGCCGGCCTGGTCGCGCTGACGATGCTCGCCGGTCTGCTGCCGGCCCGCCGCGCCGCACGGGAGAGCCCGGTGTCGGCGATGCGGATCTAGCCGTGCCCGGCGAACCCCGTCACAGGTCGGGCAGCGGGTCCGGCGGCAGCTCGCCGGCCCCGCGCTCCAGGTCGGCGGCGTTGAGCACGGCGACGTACTCCTCGTCCAGCTCGTACTCGAGCCCGCCGAGCCGGAACGTCGCGCCCAGGTGCAGGGTGACCGGGCCGAGCCGGGTCTGCCGCGGGTACTCCGCCTCCACCGCCTTGGGCATGTGCCGGCTCCAGCGCCCGGTGGTCAGCACTTTCAGCGCCTTGCGGCTGACCACGACCAGCACGTACGGCCGCGAGCTCAGCACCAGGGAGGCGGGGAAGATGAAGCGGATCTCGTCGTCGGGATCGAGGAACCGGCGCGCCGCGGCACGGACATCTTCGGTGACTGGCACCTGGCCAGCGTAGAACCGTGCCAGGCTGCGTGGTGTGGAAACCGTGCCGATTCTCCGTCAGGTTGTGCTCGACACCACCGACGCCCGCGGGCTGGCCGAGTTCTACCGCCAGCTGCTCGGGTTGCACTACCGCCAGGGCGACGAGCCGCCCGCCCCCGGCGAACCCGACCCGAACGGCCACGACTGGCTGGTGCTGCGCAACCCGGGCGGCACCCAGATCGCGTTTCAGCAGGTCGACGTGCTGCCGGCGGCGACATGGCCGGACGGCGAGCAGCCTCAGCAGCTGCACCTCGACCTGATCGTGTCGACCATCGACGAGCTCAATGCCGTGCACGAGCGGACCCTGGCGTTGGGGGCGCGGATGCTGGAGGACCGATCGGCGGATCCGCGGGAGCCCCTGTACGTCTACGCCGACCCGTCCGGCCACCCGTTCTGCGTCTTCGTCGCCCCCTAGCCGCCGTTTCGATGGGAAGGGGGCTTTCTCCGCATTGAACGCAGGGAAAGCCCCTTTCCCAGCAGAAAGTGAGGACGAATCGCCCAGCGACAGGTAGCCGCTGTCTTTACGAGTGGCGGCAACGGATCGCGGACGTGCGGGCCGGCCTGGCGGTCACGTCCGGACTGTGACGGCGTTGGCCGGCACTGCCAGCGCCGCCAGGGCAAGCACCTCGGTGAAGGCAAGGCCGCGTTCCATCAGCCCGAGCGGGATCAGCTCCCACCAGTTGCCGCCGACCACGATGCCCACCGGCACCGCGGCGAGGATGGCGACGAACCACCCGAGCGAGGCCCAGCCCAGCACGCGCGCCAGCGTGCGCCGCCCCGGCGCGTCCGGGAAAGCAGCGCCGGCCGCGCACAACACGGCGATCGGCAACGCCACGAAGGCGATCACGCTGGCGCTCCGGTGCAGCGTGCCGCCGACCGTGCCCGCGCCCTGGACCGCCCAGTTCGTCTTGGGGAACGCCACGATCACCAGCAGCCCCACCGTCCACAGCGAGCCCAGCACCACCGACGCTGTCGGCAGCCGGCGCTGCGCGCGGAGCACTGCGACGATCGCCGCCGACCCGGCCGCCACCAGCAGCACCGCGAGGTTGAAGAGCCAACTGTTGTCAGTCAGCCCGTACTGGCTGATGGTCTGCCGCAGCACGCTGACGTCGTCGGACGAGGGCAGCACGCCCAGCAGCGCGATCAGCGCGGCCCCGACGGCCAGCGCGCCGATGCCCAGGGTGCGGACGCGGGTGCTCATGCCTCCACCGTCGCCGGTGATCTTGAGCGTTTCCTGGGCGTGGGCTGTCGGTCCGCTGTCGGGATCGACGTCACATATTCGCCGTTCCGTCGGCGGCCATTCGTTCCCCGCATGGGACCGAGCGATTCTTTCGGCGATGCGGTACCTTTCCGCGCACACCCATGCGAGACGAAGGAAAAGCCCGGTGAACGAGCCCGTCATGCGTGCGCCGTCCAACGAGCGGGTCATTCGGCTGCGGTCGGCGGCCGAGGTCAACGAGGCGGTCGATCAGTACCTGGTGCAGGGCTTCGAGGTGTGCGGCGCCACCGACGGCCGGCTGATCCTGGCCCTCGGCTCACGCCGCGTGGTCATTGTTCGCGCCGACGGACACGGATTGCGGTCCATCGGGTGAAAGCCGTTTCCGGGCGGCGGTGAAACGGGCATGATCGGCGGTGCGAATACTCGCCCGAGTGTCACCCGGGCGAGCGGAATTCGGCAAGTGTGAGCCAGCTGGCTGCCCCGCCTCAAGTGTCCCTTGTGCTGTGAAGGGCCCCTTCCTCTCGTTCAACGTCAGGAAGGGACCCTTCGTGACGTGGGGTGTGCCGGGAGGCCTGCCGTCCGGGCGTGGGTGGCCCTCGCCCGGGCGGCCGTGTCTCGATCCGTGGGGTCGCTGTCTTGATCAGATCGTTTTCTTGACTCATTCCAGAGTACGTGGTTCGGTGGCGGTGACCCCCAGGGAGGCGTGATGGCTTTCGAAGAGAACACCAAGCCGCTGACGACCGCGGCCGGCGCGCCGGTCGCCGACAACCAGAACAGCCTGACGGCCGGGCCGCGCGGCCCGATGCTGTTGCAGGACCTGTGGTTCCTGGAGAAACTGGCGCACTTCGACCGCGAGGTGATCCCGGAGCGGCGGATGCACGCCAAGGGCTCGGGCGCGTTCGGCACGTTCCGGGTCACCGGGGACATCACCCGCTACACCAAGGCGGCGCTGTTCGACCGGATCGGCAACGAGTGCGACCTGTTCATGCGCTTCTCCACGGTGGCCGGCGAGCGCGGCGCGGCCGACGCGGAGCGGGACATCCGCGGCTTCGCGACCCGCTTCTACACCAAGGAGGGCAACTGGGACGTCGTCGGCAACAACACCCCGGTGTTCTTCTTCCGGGACCCGCTGAAGTTCCCGGACCTCAACCGCGCGGTCAAGCGCGACCCGCGCACCAACCTCCGTGACCCGGAGAACAACTGGGGCTTCTGGGTGAACCTGCCCGAGGCCCTGCACCAGGTCACCATCGTGATGAGCGACCGCGGCATCCCCAAGTCCTACCGGCACATGCACGGCTTCGGCTCGCACACGTTCAGCCTGATCAACGCCGACGGCGAGCGGTTCTGGGTGAAGTTCCACTTCCGCACCCGGCAGGGCATCCAGAACCTCACCGACGAGGAGGCCGGCCGGGTCATCGCCGGCGACCGCGAGTCGCACCAGCGCGACCTGTACGAGGCGATCGAGCGCGGCGACCATCCCAAGTGGACGCTGCACGTGCAGGTCATGCCCGAGGCGGACGCCGACGACTACCGGTTCCACCCGTTCGACCTGACCAAGGTGTGGAGCAAGCGGGACTACCCGCTGATCGAGGTCGGCGAGCTGACCCTGAACCGCAACCCGGACAACTACTTCGCCGACGTCGAGCAGGCCGCGTTCACCCCGGCCAACCTGGTGCCGGGCATCTCGTTCAGCCCGGACAAGATGTTGCAGGGCCGCCTGTTCTCCTACGGCGATGCGGCCCGCTACCGGCTGGGCGTGAACCACCACCAGATCCCGGTGAACTATCCGCGGGCCGCCGGCCTGGTGAACACCTACCACCGGGACGGCGCGATGCGCGTGGACGGCAACCAGGGCGGCGTGCCGGGCATCGAACCGAACAACTTCGGCCGCTGGGCCGAGCAGCCGGCGTACGCCGACCCGGCGCAGGCCGTTGGCGCCACCGCCGACCGGTTCGACTTCCGGGCCGACGACGACAACTACTACCAGCAGCCCGGCGACCTGTTCCGGCTGATGACCGGCGACCAGCAGCAGGCCCTGTTCGACAACACTGCCCGGGCCATCAAGGGCGCCCGGCCGGAGACGGTCGAGAAGCACATCGCCAACTGCGCCAAGGCCGATCCCGCTTACGGCGACGGCGTGCGCAAGGCGTGCGAGGCGATCGGCGCGCTCTAGACCGGCACGCCCTGGCCCTGCTCGGTCGGCCGGCCCCGCTGGCGGAGGTCCGCGGCGAAGCGGGCGGCCAGCGTGTCGGACGGCGAGGCGACGACCACGACGATGTCCCGGCGGATCGGCGGCGTGAGGCGGCACACCACGCCCGATCCCCGGGACGTCAGCGCCGAGGACGGCACGATGGCCACCCCGATGCCGGCCGCGGCCAGCTGGGCCGCCGTGCGCGGGCTTCTGGTGCGCAGCACGGGTTTCAGCTGGACTCGGTGGTGCGCGGCGAGCTGGTCGATCCAGGCTGACAGGCCGTTGTCCCTGGTGTAGTGGACAAACGGCTGGGTGGCCAGGTCGGCCATCGTCACGGCGGCGCCGGCGAAGGCGTGCCCTTCCGGCGCCACCACCACGATCTCCTCTTCGCCGAGCAGTTCGAGGTGTTCGTCGGTCGCGGTCGGCCGTGGGCCGACGGCCAGATCCACCGTGCCGGCGGCGATCGCCGCGACCATCCGGTCGGCGCTGCTGTGCTCGGCCAACTCCAGGGTCACCTCGGGTCGCCGGATCCGCCACTGCCGCAGCACCGGCAGCAGCCACGCGGTCATCGTCTCGGCGCAAGCGATCCGCAGCCGGCCGTGCTCGCCCGCGCCGACCTGGCGTCCAATGTGGACGGCGTCGGCCGCGGCCCGTAGGGCCTTGCGGGCTTCCTCGGCGGCGGCCAGGCCGGCGGCGGTGACCCGGATGCCGCGGCCGAGCCGGTGCATCACCGGCGTCTCCAGTTCCCGTTCCAGCGCCGCGATCTGGTGCGAGAGCGCCGGCTGCGACATCTGCAGCGAGGCCGCCGCGGCGGTCACCGAGCCGGCGTCCACCAGCGCCACCAGGCACTCCAGCGCCCGCAGGGTCGTCATTTGACGAATTCCGCCACCGTCGACACGAACAGGTCCTGCTGCTCCAGGTAACCGAAGTGGCCGCTCTCGTCCAGCCGCAGATAGGTGGTGTCGGGGATGCCGGCGACGAGCTGGTCGGACCACTGGCGCGGGCAGATGAAGTCGTACCGGCCGGACACCACCAGCGTGGGCACGTCGATCCGGCCCAGCCGGTCGCGCCCGTCCCAGCTGTCCGGCTTGCGCGCCGGATCGTCGCGCACCTGCAGCGTCAACGGGCCCCGGGCCGCGACCGTCGCCCAGTAGTTGGCGAAGTAGGCCGGCAGGATGTTCTGGAGGAACCGGGTGTGCGCCGCCTCGCCCTCGGACGACTCGCCGCCGGTGGCCTGGTTCTCGGTCCACGCCTGTCCGGCGCGCACCGCGTCCGGCTCGTCCGGCCAGCGGCGCACGAAGGCGGCCATCTGGCGGCCGGCCTCCACGAACAGCTCGGGCCCGTACACGGTGGCCGTGCTGTAGGCGATGAGTCCGCCCAGCAGTCCGGGATTGGCCATCGCCAGCTCCAGTCCGACGAAGCCGCCGTGGGAGTGCCCGATGAAGTACGGCTTGGTGGCGCCCAGGTGTTCGATCAGCTTGCGGGAGAACTCCGCGTAGGTGGCCACGCTGTAGCCGCCGCCGGGCAGGAGACCGCTCTGCCCGGTGCCGATCGGGTCGACGTACACCATCGTCAGATGCTGTTCCAGCAAGGGCATTCGCAGGTACGCGGAGTCGATGCCCGGCCCTCCGGAGTGGACGATCGCCACCGGTCCCTGCCCACTCACCTCGTACGCCTGCGCGACGCCATCGATCTCGACGATCTGCTTCATCGGTGACACTCCCTCATGGCCGGCCGGCGGCGTGCACGGACAGCAGGTCGGCGATCGCCCGGTTGGCCGGGGCCGGCACGCCGAGCTTGCGGGCGCGGGCGACGACGTCTCCGCTCAACCAGGCCACTTCCAGCCGATTGCCGCGTTCCAGGTCGTGGTGCATGGAGGAGGTCATGGTCGCCGGCACGGTGTCCACAAAGGCCATTCGGTCGTCGGCATAGCTGCCCGGCAGCGGCACACCTGACGCGCGGGCCACCTCGACGACCTCCTCCATCACGTCGTGCAGGAACGCCCGGGACTTGTCGTTGGCGCGGATCGGGCCGATCGGCGTGCGGGCCAGGCTGGTGGTGCCGGACAGGCCGACCAGGAAGACGAACTTCTCCCAGACCGCGCGCTCGATGCGCGGGCTGACCTCGACGTCGATGCCGCTTTCCACGCAGGCGTCCCGAAAAGCCTCGACCCGCGGCGTCGACTTGCCGCCGTACTCGCCGAACACCAGCTTCTGCATCGGACCCGAGTGCTGGATCACGCCCGGCTCGGCGATGGTGGCCGCGATGTAGCAGACGCCACCCAACACGTGCTCGGGACCGAGAACGCGGCTCAGGATCTCGTCCTTGACCACGCCGTTCTGGAACGACACCACCGCCGTCCCGGCTCGCAGCAGCGGGCGGATCTGCTCCGCGGCGGCCTCGGTGTCCCAGAGCTTGACCCCGAACAGCACCAGGTCCACCGGGTCGAGGGTGCCGGGGTCATCGGTGGCGGTCACCTCGGGCAGATGCAGGTCACCCCGCGGGCTCTCCACGTGCAACCCTTTGGTGCGCAAGGCATCCAGCTGCGAACCGCGAGCGATGAACGCCACGTCGTGCCCGCCCGCGGCCAGCCGTGCGCCGAAGTAGCCGCCGACACCGCCTGTGCCCATCACCGCGATCCGCATGCATCCTCCAATAGATGAATACCCGTACAACTATGCGGGCGCTGTCGACCGGTTGTCCATGACCGAACCATTACCGTTCTTGAACGGGCCGCCTAGAATTGCCTGATGGGCCGGACCAGGGGCTTCGACACCGACCGCGCGCTCGACGCCGCGCTGCGGACCTTCTGGGAGCATGGATATGAGGCCAGCTCCATCCAGGATCTCTGTCGGGCCATGGACGTTCAGCCCGGCAGCGTCTACGCCGCCTTCGGCACCAAGCGGGAGCTGTTCGGCGCCGCTCTTCGCCGCTATGTGCAGACCGTCTCCAGCGAGGCCATCGGCCGCATCACCGCCGCCCCCACCGGCCTGCTCGGCCTTCGGGACTACTTCTCCCACCTTGTCGACGCCATGGTCGACGGCGATCGCCGCTGGGGCTGCCTCATCACCAACTCCCTCGTCGAGTTCGCCGGCCGGGACGCCGAGCTCGCCGGTCTGATGCAGCTCCACCTGGCCAACCTCCGTGCCGCCTTCGCCGCCGCCCTCTCCCGCGCCGAGGCCGCCGCCGAGATCCGCCCGGGCTCCTCGCCGGACCTGCTGGTGGCGGTCGTGCAGGGCATGAACGTGCTGGCCAAGAACCAGCCCGGGCGACCGGTGCTCCAGTCCATCGCCGACGCCGCCCTAGCCGGCCTCACCCCCTGACAACTGCTGCTGGGAAGGGGGCTTTCCCGCGTTCAACGCAGGGAAAGCCCCCTTCCCAGCGTTGGGCCGGGCTCCGGGGTATGCGGTCTTCCGTCGCCATCCATCGATATCCCGCATGACGGTTGCCACGGCCTCTGCCCAGAGTAACCATGAATTCGGTTACTAAGGAGGTGGGCGGTGCGGAGCTGGGTGCGGGCGGCGTCGGCGGTGGTGGCGGTGGGGTGGGGCGCCAACCAGTTCTCGCCGCTGCTGATCGTGTACCGGGACCAGGACCATCTCCCGTCGGCGCTGGTGACGGCGGTGTTCGGGGCGTATGTGGTGGGCCTACTCCCGGCGCTGATGGTGGGGGCGAGGCTGTCGGCGCGGCTGGGGCGGCGAGGGGTGATGCGGCCGGTGCTGGTGTTGTCGGCGCTGGCCACCGTGATCCTGATCTTCGCGGGGGAGTCGACGTGGGCGTTGGCGGCGGGGCGGCTGGTGGCGGGGGTGGCCTCGGGGGCGGCGTTCGGGCCAGGAACGGCTTGGATCAAGGAGCTGTCGGAGGACGGAGCGGGGGCCCGAAGGGCGGCGGGGGCGTTGTCGGCGGGCTTCGGGGGAGGGCCGCTGGTTGCGGGTGCGCTGGCGCAGTGGCTGCCGGCGCCGGCGGTGGTGCCGTACCTGGCGCACCTCGTGGTGGTGGCGGTAGCGGCGGTGTTGGCCTGGCATGCGCCGGAGACGAGCCCGCCGAAAACCGGGCCGGTCAGGCTGAGGAAAGCGTTGCGGCATCCGGATTTCCTACGCCGAGTGGTGCCGAGCGCCCCGTTGGTGTTCGGGGCGGCGACGACAAGCTTCGCGGTGCTGCCGAGCGTGCTGCCGGTGCCGGGCGCGCCGATCGCCAGCAGTGGTGCGATCGCGGGCCTCACGCTCGGCAGCGGCCTGCTGGTCCAGCCGTTGGCCCGTCGGCTCGAACGGCGACGGGCGGGCTCGGTGTTGACGTATGGGCTGGTGTTGGCGGGCCTGGGATTCCTGCTGTCGGCACTGTCGGTGACCCTGACCGCGGTGATCCTGCTGGCGCCGACGGCGATCGTGTTCGGCTCGGGTTACGGCATGCTGCTGGTCGGCGGCCTCAGCCGGGTGGAGGCACTGGCCGAGGCCGAGGAACTGGCCGGCGTGACGGCGGTCTTCTACTGCCTGGCCTACGTCGGGTTCGCCGCTCCCTACCTGTTCACGGCGGTCACCAGCGTCGCCCCGGCGGCGCTGGTGTTTGTGCTGGCGGCTGGCGTCGTCGCGGTGCTGGTGACCGTCACCGCATCGAGTAACCGTAGAGTAGGTTACTATGAGTGACACGCTACCGCGCGTTCGGGTAACGGCCCAGCTGCGGGAACTGCGTTTCGACGCGGGCTCGCCGGCGCTGAACCTGCTGGCCACGATCGGCCGCCGGCCCAGCGCGGGCATCGAGCGGCTCACCGACGTCACCCGGCTGAAGACCTGGGCCGAGGGCATCGGCTACCCGCTGGCCGAGGGCGAGGCGACCGGCGACACGCTGGCCGAGCTGCGCCGCCTGCGGGATGTGATCTTCACCGTCGTCACGGACGCGATGGCCGGCCGGCCCCTCGACGTCGATGCGATCAACGCCGCTGCCGCGAGGCCCCGACTGGTGCCAGACCTCGACAACTTGCGATGGACCGCCCCGGCGCTGACCGGAGCGCTGGCCCGGGACGCGATCGACCTGCTGCTGGACCCGGCCCGCCGGACCCGGTTGCGGACCTGCGACTCGGCGGTCTGCCGCATGGTCTTCCTCGATGGCGCCGGCGGCCGGCCCCGCCGCTGGTGCTCGATGGCCCGCTGCGGCAACACCAGCAAGGCCGCCGCCCACCGCCGCCGTGGCCAGTAGCCCAAGATCCGTGCTCAGGAATCCGCCGATCGCCGGCGAACAGTCAGGGAGTCGAGCCATGGAACCGGTCGCCCTCCGTGTCGTCGGGCCGGAGCCGATCGCCGGCCAGATCGCCGTGCGGGTCGTGGCCCCGGACGCCATCGGCGCGTCCGGGCTGAGCCTGTTGTTGCGGAGCCATCCCCGGATCGTCGACGCCGACCGGCCCGACGTGGTGGTGTTCTCGGCCACGCGGGTCGACGCCGACACCATCCGGCGCCTGCGCGACCTCGGCCGGTCGGACGTGCCGATCGTGCTGCTGGCCGACACGGTCAGCGAGGCTTCGCTGCTGGCGCTGATCGAGTGCGGTGTGGTCGGGATCGTCGACCGCGGCACGGCCAGCGGCGTCGAGCTCACCGACGCCGTGCTGGCCGCGGCCGCACGGGAAAGCGTGCTGCCCAAGGAGTTGATGGGCAAGCTGATCGGGCTGGTGCGCACGATGCAGCGCGAGACGCTGGCGCCGCTCGGCCTGAACGCTGTCGGGTTGACCGAACGGGAGGTCGAGGTGCTGCGGCTGCTGGCCGACGGTGCGGAGACCGCGGAGATCGCCCGGCAGCTGACCTATTCCGAGAGCACGATCAAGCACGTCCTGCACACGCTGTCCACCCGCTTCAAGTTCCGCAACCGGGTGCACGCCGTCGCCTTCGCGCTGCGCGCCGGCGTGCTCTAGGAACCCAGCTGCGCCAGGAGTTCCGGGCCCCGGTCGAGCAGCCGCTGCTCGGCGAGCCGGCCCAGCTGCCACGCGGCGAGCGCCCCGGTGAGCACGCCGACCGGCACGGCGAACCAGCCGGCGCCGACGAACAGCAGGATCAGCGACGGCGCCGCGACGGCCGCCAGGGTCAGGATGGCCGCGAAGCGCACCGCGGCCCGCGAGAACCCCGGTCGGTTGTTGCCCAGGGCAAACGGGTTTTCGCCTTGGGGCACCGGGAAAGGCCAGTAGACCGAGAGCAGGACGATGAAGCCGGCCGCGGCGCCGAGCATCGCCGGCAGCACGCCCAGCACCCACGGATAAGCCCAGTCCCGGCCGGTCACGCCGGGCAGGATGACCGCGGCCAGGATGGCGACCGGTCCGACGATCAGCGCCCACGCCCACTGCCGGCCCCGGATGTCGGCTCGGGCCGCGCCGGGGGTGACGATGGTGTGCCAGACCGAGGTGCCGTCGTAGCCGTAGAGATTGCTGAGCTGGAGCACGGAGAGTCCGACCACCCAGAGTCCGGCGAACGGCAGCAGGGCTCCGCTGCCGGTGAAGGCCGGAATGATCAGTCCGATGAGGATGGACGTGAGCAGGATGGCCCGGCGGCGGGCGTCCCGCCACCACATGTGGAGTTCCTTGCTGATCACCGCGCCCACCGGCGTTTTCGCCGACCGGCCGCCGGCCTTGGCACGACGGGACGGCGCGATGTTGGTCGGCGGCGTGGTGAGGCGGCGGGTGAGCAGCCGTCCCCAGAGCCACAGCAGAACACCATCCACAATGGTCAGTCCGAGTAGCGAGCCGGCCACGATCAGCCAGTTTCCGCTGAGGGCCGCGTCGACGGCCGCCGGGCCCCATCCGGTCGGCAGCCAGAGCAACGGGGAGGCCAGGTCGGAAATGTTCTGCGACAGCGTGGGAAGCAAGGCCTGCCCGGCGTAGCGCAGCGGTAGGTAGGACAGGCCGGCCATCGCCGCGAGCAGGACGCCGAGGTCCTTGCCGCGCCGGGATCCCAGGGCCGCGCCGATCATGCTGATGACCACCCGGGACAGCAACACCGTGAACGCCAACGCCAGCACCACGGCGATCACCGCGATGACAGCGGGCAGCACTCCGGTCGTGCCGAAGACCAGGCCGAGGAAAGCGATCGCCGTGGCCACGGGGGCCACGCCGGCGAGGGACGCGCCCAGCAGCCCGAAGGCCAGTTTGGTGGGAGACAGGGGCAGCAGGGCGAAGTTCTCGGGGCGCAGGGTCTCGTCGCCGCCGCCCATGAGGATGGGGCCGACCAGCCAGCCGACCGTCCACACGAGAATCAGCGCGGCCGCGACGGCCGGACCGCCGGTGGCGATGAACCGCAGCGAGAAGACGCCGGCGACGAGGCCGACGAGGGCGCCCATGACCAGGCTGGAGACCCTCGGACCGGTCAGCGAGTGTGAGAGCACCCGCAGTTTCATGCGGATCAGGACGCCAACCACGACAACCCTTCCCCACCACCGGTCCGCCCACCCACCAGATGCACGAACGCCTGCTCCAACGACTGATCCCCCCGCACCTGCGCCACCGGACCACTGGCCACCACCCGACCCCGAGTGATCACCGCCACGTGGTCACACAACTTCTCCACCAGATCCATCACATGACTCGACAACACCACCGCCCCACCCGACGCCACGAACCGCTGCAAAATCGTGCGAATCGTCGACGCCGACACCGGGTCGACGGCTTCGAACGGCTCATCGAGCACCAACAACTTCGGCGCGTGCAACAACGCCGTCGCCAACCCGATCTTCTTCCGCATACCCGCCGAGTAGTCGATCACCAGGGTGCGCTCCGCGCTGGTCAACTCCAACACACCCAACAACTCGTCCGCCCGCGCCGCCACCGTCGCGGTGTCCAAACCGCGCAGCAGACCGGTGTAGGTCAACAACTCCCGGCCGGTCAGCCGCTCCGGCAGGGCCATGCCGTCGGGCAGCACCCCGACCAGGGCCTTGGCCCGCTCCGGGGACTCCCACACGTCCACCCCGAAGATCCGCACCGACCCGCCGTCCGGACGCAGCAGACCCACCGCCATCGACAGGGAGGTGGTCTTCCCGGCCCCGTTCGGACCGACCAGGCCGAAAAACGATCCCCGTGGAACCGTCAGCCGCACGTCGTCGACCGCGACCGTGGCCCCGAACGTCTTACGCAGGCCGGACATCTGCAGCGCCGGGGCCTGCTCCACCGGCTGTTGCCCGTATGTGGGCAGCGGCGGCGCCTCTTGGTCTTCCCTCATGCCTGTCGATGCTGCCGGGCCCGCACCGGCCGCGGATCCTGCCGCGGGCCGGTGCGGGCTCGGCCAAAGGTATGACTCCTCAGGCCGTGACGGGCGCCACGCCGAAGCCCACCGAGAACCGATCACACCAGATCAGCACGCTCCTGTACTTCGACACGTCCGTGCCGGCCGGCACGTCGTAGACCTCGTTGCCCTTGGTCGCCTTCAACGACCCGAGGTCCAGATAGCCGCCCTGGCCGAACGCCGAGTCGCCCGCGTCCTGCGCCTTGTCGGTCAGCCACACGTGCACCGCCGGGCCGTCGCTGGTGCTGAAGTCCCGCAGCTGCACCACGGCCTTGCCGTCCGCGGTCTTCACCAGCTCGGCCTGGCCGCTGGTGGGGTGCTCCAGCGAGCGGAAGCTTCCCTTGCCCACCACCGTGTTCGTGCTCTGGGTGGACACCAGCTGCTCGTTGATGGTGCTGCTGGTGAACAGCTTCCACGGCTGGAACGCCCACAGCGCCAGCGCGGCCAGCACCACGACCACCACCGCCACCGGGACAACAACCTTGCGCCGAGCCAGGAGCGCGCCCATCGGACCACCTTCCGCGTTCGGCCGACCCCCAATGACCGGCCTTCCCCTTCTGCAACGCGGGGCCGGTGGGGTGGTGATCCCGATCGGACCTTACGTGCTGGTGACGGGGAACAGCCCCTCGATCAGCATCGTCAGGTAGCGCCGGGCGGTCGCCACGCGGTCGGTGTCGGGTCCGCTGTGGACCTGCGCGGCGTAGGCGATGCCGCACATGAGCGGACTGAGGTCGCCAGGCCCGATGTCGCGGCGGATGGCCCCGGACTCGGCGGCCCGGTCGAGCAGTTCGACGCCGACCGACCACAGCGTGCGCTTGAGTTCGGCCGTGTGCTCCAGGGCGTCCGTGGCGGCGGCCATGACCACGGGCAGGGACGGGTCGCTGACCTGCGCCTCGACGACGTGCAGCAGGAAGTGCTTCAGGGCGTACCCCGGGTCACGGTCGGCCAGTGCCTCGCGGCCGTGGGCGACCAGAAGTTCGAGGCACGGGGTGGCGACGGTCTCCAGCAGTGCCTCGGCGGTGGGGAAGTGCCGGTAGACGGTGCCGACGCCGAGGCCGGTTCGGCGGGCGATGTCGTTGAGCTGCAAGGGTGTGCCCTCGTTGACGAGCTCGCGGGCGGTGGCCACGATCCGGTCCTGGTTGAGGGCGGCGTCCTTGCGTAGCGGCATGGCCGGCAGTCTAACTGGATAGCGCATCCGGATCGCGCTGGGCGACGGGCGCGTGCCGCTCGCTCAGCCGGCGCACCGCCTCGACCACGCGGGGATCCGTCGCCCTGGGGAACGGCGGCACCGGCGTCGCCTTCGGTCCGATGACCAGGCCCGTGCGGCCGGTCAGCGACTCGTCGGTGGCCGCCACGATCGACGGCCTGGCCGCCACCGACGCCGGCCCCGACGTCGCCCGCTCGAACGTGCGTCGCACCAGCGGCCACAGGAGGCGCAGCCCCGGCGAGACGATCCTCGGTTCCCCCATCCGGCCGTCGGTCATGTCCGTCGCCGCCCCGCCCGGGTCCGCCGCGAACACCGACACGGCCGTGCCCCGCAGCCGTTCCGCCAGGTCCAGCGTGTACGTCAGGTTGGCCAGCTTGGCCCGGCCATACCAGTGGAAGCCGTAGTAGCCGCCGGGCGGCTCCACCTCGTCGAACACCCGCTTCGCCACTCTCACCGCCCCCGACGTCACGTTCACCACCCGGCTCGGTCCGTGGGCGGCCAGCGTCGGCAGCAGCAGCTCCGTGAGCAGGTAGGGGGAGAGGTGGTTCACCACGAACGACGCCTCCACGCCGTTCCGGTGCTGTTTGTCCGGGAACATCGCCCCCACGTTGTTGACCAGCACGGTCAGCGGCTCGTCCAGGGCTGCGATCCGATCGGCCAGGCCGCGGACCTCGTCGAGGGAACCGAGATCCGCGGCGAAGAACCGGGCGGCAGCGGGGATGCCGAGACCGGCGAGATTGCCGGCGCCGGCGGTCGAGGGCCGGACCGCCGCGTTGATCCGCTCCACCGCCCGCTCTCCCCGTTCTGGATCCCGGCCGACCACGATCACCGAGAACCCGGCCTTGGCCAGGCCCAAGGCGGTTTCCAGGCCGATGCCGCCGGTGCCGGCCGTGACCAGGGCTGTCTGTCCCATCGCTCCTCCAGTATATGGATAGGTCATCCGCTTACTGGTGGAAACCGTAGCACTTATCCGGATGACCTATCCACTTGTTGCCGGCGTCACTCGGGCGGGTGGTTGGCGGCGGGTTGTGCCACTGCGTGAAACGGGAGCTCGGGACGCGGCCGATTGATCGTTAGGGTCGGGGCGTGCGGAGAACGGGTCAGCGGCCGGCCTGCCAGGCGGCGACCTGGAACCGTGAGGTGCAGCCGAGTTTGACCAGCACCCGGTTCACGTGGGTCTCGGCGGTCCGCACGGAGATCACCAGCTTCGCGGCGATCTCCTTGTTGCTGAGGCCGATGGCCAGCAGTTCGGCGACCTCGGTCTCACGCGAGGTGAGGTCGGACGCGCGCGGGCTGGGGACCACCGGCCGGGGATCGATGGTGTCGGACCGACGTCTGGCCCCTTCGGCGAAGGCGGCGTCGAAAGCAGCGTCACCGAGGGCCCGGCGTGCGGTTTCGAGGGAGCGGCGGCTCTGCTGCCGGCGATGGGCGCTGCCGATCGACTGGTGTTGGACGGACCCGAAGAGCCGGGCGGCCCGGTGATGATCGGCATGGTCGACGGCGATCCACGCCAGCAGTTCGATCGCCGCGGACTCGCCGAGCGGGTCGCGGCTCGACCGCAGGAGTCGAACCGCTTCGCGCGCATGGACTTCGGCCGGACCGAGATCGCCGGCCGCGTGCACGGCGGCGGCGCTGGCATACAACGCACGGCCGCGGGCCCAGGTGTCGCCCCGGGTTTCGGCGGCGAGCGACCGCTGGGCCAGTCGCTCAGCCGTGGCGTGATCGCCGAGGTGGACCAGCGTCACCGCCCACTCGGCCAGCGCCGTGACCAGGTCGGAATCCGCAAGCAGGGCAACACATTCCCCGTATGCGGCCGCCGCCGTGGCCAGATCCCCCGCGACCAGCGAAGCACCGGCGAAGGCATAGGTGGCCAGGCCTCGCTCCTCGGGATGTCGTGCCTGGGCAAGACTGCGTCGGGCCAGGGCCAGCGCCCCCGAACCGTCGCCGAGCGCCGCCGCCAGCCGGGCGTCCATCCACAGGTTCGCCGTGTCCTTCGTTGGCCTGGACCGGGCCAGCCAACCGAGTCCTTCCTCGACGTGCTCGCGCTGCCAGTAGCCGAACAGTGCCTCCGCCATCGCCCGGGCCTTGCCGTCCCCCAGGCTGAACTCCAGCGCCGTCCGCAGATCGAGATGCTTGTCCCGCAACGCTTCCCGCTTGGCCAGGTCGAGGAAGTGGTCGCGGTGCCGCTCCCGCACCGATGTGGCGCAGGGGTCCACGTCCAGCAACGCCAGTCCGAAGCCACGCAGCACGGCGGGCAACCGCAGGCCCCCGTCGGTGCGGAGCACGATCGACCTGTCCACCAAGGCGTCGAGTGGGCTGGTGTCGGACGCCACGATCTCAGCCAGTGCCTGATCGAAGCCGTCGGCGAAGACCGACAGGCGCATCCACAGGTCGCGTTCGGCCGGGGTGCACAGGTGGTGGCTGCGGGCGATCGAGGCGGCCATGGCGCCGCTGCGGTCGAGGGCGGTCGGGTCGGTTTCCAGCCGGCGCAGGATTTCCGCGAGCGGGAGGGTGCGCAGCCAACGGGCGGTGAGCTCGATGGCCAGCGGCAGTCCGTCGAGCAGGCGGCAGATGCCGGAGACGGTGGCCCGGTTGGCGTCGTCGATCGCGAAGCTGGGGACGACTGCCCGGGCTCGGTCCTCGAACAGGTGCTCCGCACCGCCGGGATGGGGGAAAGGTCCATGACAGGGCAGCGGCGGCAGGCGCAGGACCTGTTCCCCGGGCACGGCCAGGGGATACCGGCTGGTGATGAGCACGCCGGACCCGGGCGTGGTCTCGATGATCGTCCGGACGAGATCGGCGCAGTGGGCGAGCATGTGCTCGCAGCCGTCCAGGACGAACAGGCGCGCACCGGTGGCGACGGCTGGGGGCCGGTCCGAGGGAGGCCTGGTCACGCCGTCAGGGAGGGAGGCGGGGTGGTCGAAACTCAGCCAGGTCACGCCGTCGGGGAAGGCACGGGAGACGCGGTCGGCCAGGCGGCGGGCGAAGCGGGACTTGCCGACGCCGGGTGGGCCGGCGACGGTGAGCACACGGCCGGGGCCGAGCAGTCGCCGGGCGGCCGCCAGTTCGGTCCGCCTACCGACAAAACTGTTCAGGTACACGGAAAATCGTCCTTCACCTCCCGGCCGACGGTTCACCATTGAGCAGCGCCGCCGCCGACGTCAAACCCGGCCGGACGGTTGCACGCGATCGAGTGACGGCGGCGGGGACGTACGCAGGGCCCAGGTAGTTCCGCCGATGTGCCGCCCCACCGGCCGATGCCATTCTGCTGAGCATCACTCGACAGTGGGGAAGGTGTTCACGCTGACCATAGACACCCTCGTCGAGCCCCCGGCCACCAGGGCGGTGGAGCGGGCGCTCGGCATCGTGCACGCGGTCGCGGCCCGAGCGACGCCCGCTCGTCTGTCCGACATCGCGCGGGAGGCGGAGGTCTCCAAGTCGACCGCCCACCGCCTGCTCCGCACCCTGGTCGCGCGGCGTTTCGTGGCCCGGGTGGGCGCCGACTACTCGCTGGGGGACCGCCTGTTCGAGCTGACCGAGGACCAGACCGACCTCGACGACCTGCGGCAGACGCTGATGCCGTTCCTGGTCGAACTGAGGGAACGAACCGGCGGCGCGGTCGGCGTGGCGGTGTGCCGCAACGGCCGCATGGTGCACTCCTATCCGTTGCACGACGGGACCAGCTCGGCGCGCGTCGCGGACGCGATCGGGCGGCTTTTCGGGGGCGAGGCGGTCCAGGGGCGTCGTGACGGCGACACGGACGTGGCCGCCCCGGTGTACGGCCCGGGGAACCAGCTGGTGGCCGGTATCTGGGTGACCGGTCCGCGCGGCGTGGTCGATCCGGCCGTCGCGGCGGCCGAGGTGGCACGGGTGGCCCGCCTGGCCTCGGCCCATCTGGTCCGGCGCGCGGAACCGGGCTGAGGTCGGCCATGATGTCGATGTGAGCATCACTCCGGTCAGGACGCGGAGGTGCGCCCGGTGGACGGGACGCTGCCGGCCGAGCTGACCAGCTTCGTCGGACGCCGGGACGAGGTCGTCGACGTGCAGCGGCTGTTGGCGACGAGCCGGCTGTTGACGCTGACCGGTCCCGGCGGGGTCGGCAAGACCCGGCTCGCGGTGCGGGTGGCGGCCCGGATGCGCCGCTCGGTGCGGGACGGCGTGCGGTTCGTCGATCTGACGGGCGTGCGTGACGAGGCGCTGCTGGGCCAGACCGTGGCCACGGCGCTGGGCCTGGGCGGGCATGCCGAGGATCCGGTGGCGCAGCTGGCCGAGCACGTCGAGGGCCGGGATCTCCTTGTGGTGCTGGACAATTGCGAACACCTGACCCGGGCGTGCGCGTCGCTGGTCGGTCGGCTGCTGACCGTGCCCGGGTCGACGCGGGTGCTGGCCACCAGCCGGCACCTGCTGGACGTCGCCGGCGAGCAGGTCTGTCCGGTGCCGCCACTGCCCGTCGCGGACGCCGGTGTGCGGCTGTTCCTGGACCGCGCTGCCGCTGTGGTGCCGGATTTCGAGCTGGCCGGCGGCGATCACGAGCAGGTCCGGGCCATCTGCGCCGCCCTGGACGGCATGCCGCTGGCCATCGAGCTCGCGGCCGTCCGGGTGCGGACACTGCCGCTGAGCGCCGTCCGGACCCGCCTGGACGACTGCCTCCGCCTGCTCGTCGGCGGAGATCGTTCGGGCCCGGCCCATCAGCGGACCCTGGCCGCGACCATCACGTGGAGCTACGACCTCTGTTCGCCCGACGAACAGCTGCTGTGGCGGCGGCTGTCGGTGTTCCACGGCGGCATCACGCTTGATGCCGTGCACGAGGTGTGCGCCGATGACGACCTGCCCGGCGCGCGGGTGCTGGGTCTGGTGGACGGGCTGGTCGACAAGTCGGTCCTGCTGCCGGCGGCTGGCGAACAGGCCCGGTATCGGATGCAGGACACGGTGCGCCAGTTCGGATTCGCCCAGCTCGGCGACGCCGGCGAGCGGGAGTTGGCGCAACGGCGTCACCGCGACCACTTCCGTCGGCTGGCCCGGCGTTGCGTCGGCGAGATGACCACCAGCCAGTCCGTTGTCCACCAACGACTTGTCGCCGAGTGCGCCAACTTCCGGGCGGCGGCCCAATGGTCCGTCGAGCACGAGCCGCGGCTGGCGCTGGACATCGTGGCGTCCCTGGGGATCGGCTGGCTGTGCTTCGGCATGGTGGAAGAGGGGCGTCACTGGTTCGCCCGCGTGCTGGCCCTCGATCCGGATCCTTCGCCGCAGCGGGCGATGGTGCTGTGGGGCAACGCGATCGCGGTCACCGTGCAGGGAAACCGGTCCACTGCGACCGACCTGCTGGCGCAGTGCCGTGCGCTGGCCGACCACCTCGGCGACGACAAGTTCACCGCGATGACGGTGTTCGCCCACGCGCTGGATTCCCTGGCTGCGGGGGACAATACGGCCGCACGGGCCGGTTTCGCCGAGGCCGTGGAGCGGATCGACGCCGCCGGTGCGCTGGCCGGCACCGCATGTGTCGCCCGCGCCTGCCTGGCGTGCGCGATGATGTTCGACGGCGACATCGCCGACGCCAAGGCCGTGGCC
This sequence comes from Kutzneria sp. CA-103260, assembly GCF_018263855.1. Classification (GTDB taxonomy): domain Bacteria; phylum Actinomycetota; class Actinomycetes; order Mycobacteriales; family Pseudonocardiaceae; genus Kutzneria. The sequence goes on from NZ_CP073318.1 coordinate 11,218,043, forward strand.
GAGGAGGCGTTGCTGAAATGCGAGCAGACGGGTGAGCAGTGGGCGCGGTCCTACGTGCTCTACGCGCTGGCCCTGGTCGCGTGGGCTCAGGGCGACAGCGGGGAGGCGGTCGCCGTGGCCGGCCGTGGCGTGCGGGTCGCCCACCGCTTCAGTGACCTGATCTCGTTGTCGATGCTGATGGAGCTGCTGGCCTGGATCGCGGTGTCCGACGGCGACCACGAGGTGGCGGCCGAGCGTTTCGGCGCGGTGTCGCGGATCTGGCAGTTGGTCGGCGGGCGGACCATGACGGCCTGGCAGAACTTGCGGATTCCCCATGGCCGGGCCGAAGCCGAGGCGCGGGCCGCCCTGGGCGACGAGGCGTTCGAGGTGTCGTTCGGCACCGGGGTCGAGCGGGCCCTGGACATCGACCACGCGGTGGCCCACGTGCTCGGCGGCGGTGGGACGCGGCGTTCACCGGCGTGGGGACTGCTGACCCGGCGGGAGATCCAGGTGGCCGAGCTGCTCGGCGGCGGGCTGGCCAACCAGGAGATCGCCGCCCGGCTGACCATCTCCCGCCGGACCGCGGAGGGGCACGTCAACAACGTCCTGGTCAAGCTGGGCTTCAGCAGCCGGGCCCAGGTCGCGGCCTGGCTGGCCGAGCGGTGCGTAGTGGACAGGTAGTCGCCACGATGCGCGGCCCCGTCGAAAATCGACAGAATTCCGACGTTGCGACCGACCGATGTGGAGAGGGAGCTCGCCGTGACCTCAGTCGAGACCAGCAGGGTGGTCGAGCGGGCGCTGGACATCGTGGAGTACCTGGCCGCCTGTGCGGGACCGGTGCGCCTGGCCGACGTCGCCCGGCACACCGCGTTCTCCAAGGCCACGGCCTACCGGCTGCTGCGGACGCTGTGCGCGGGCGGGCTGGCCGCGCGGGACGGCGACGACTACGTCCTCGGGCCGCAGCCGGCGCGGTGGACCCGGCAGGTCAACCCCGCCGAACGTGTCCACAACGGGCTGATGCCGACGCTGATCGAGCTGTTCGACCGGACCGGCGGCGCGGTGAACGTCGGCGTGCTGCATGACGGCGTGGTGCGTTACTCGGTGGCCGTGCGGGACTGGAACTATCCGGCCGGCGAGCCCGACCGGGCCGCGCCCGAACACAGTGCCGTCGGCAAGGTCCTGCTGGCCTTCGCGGCCGCCACCGCCACCGACGAGCTCCGCGGCATCCGGGAACGCGGAGCTGCCATCGCCTGCGACCAGTGGATTCGTGGCCAGGTCGAGGTCGCGGCCCCGGTGTTTGTCGGCGACAGCGCCATCGCCGCCGTCCGCGTGGCCGGCATCCGCGGCCGGCTCGACCTGGCCACAGCCACGGTCCAGGCGATCCGCGCCGCCCGGAAGGCCTCGGCCAGCGTGGTCCCGGCTCAACGGGCCGGCTCTGCGTGAGCGAATCAGCTGGTGACTCGCCGCTGCCCGGGGAAACGAGTCGGTTCGTGGGGCGGACGGCGGAAGTCGCCGAGCTGCGGCGGCTGTTGGCGGCCAGCCGGGTGCTGACCGTCACGGGGGTCGGCGGGGTCGGGAAGTCGAGGCTGGCCGTGCGGTTGGCCGGACAGGTGCGGAGGCTGTGGCGGGACGGGATTCGGTACGTGGACCTCGGGCCGTTGGCGGCGGTGCCACGGTTGAAGGAAGGTTTGCGGGACAAGGAACTTCTGTTGGTGCTGGACAACTGCGAGCACCTGGTGCAGGAGACCGCGGAGCTGGTGTCGGAGGTGGTGGGGGCCTGCCCGGGCGTCCGGGTGGTGGCGACCAGCCGGCACGTGTTGGGAATAGCGGGGGAACAGATCTACCAGCTGCGGCCGCTGTCCATTGAGGACGAAGCGGTGGCGCTGTTCGCGGACCGGGCGGGAATGGCGTTGACGGCGCAGAACAGGGCGACGGTGGCGGGGATCTGCCGTGGCGTGGACGGGATAACGCTGGCGGTGGAGCAGGCGGCCCGGACGCGGGTGGCGGGCGAAAGCGCCGAAGACCCCATGGCGGCGACGATCGGGCGCAGCCATGGGCTGTGCACGCCGGAGGAACGGGACATGTGGGCCCGGCTCGCCGTGTTCTCGGGCTCGTTCAGCCTTGAGGCGGCCGAGGACGTGTGCGGGGACGTGCTTGACCTGGTGACGAGCCTGGTGGACAAGTCGGTGCTCGTGCTGGAGCGGGGCGGGCGGTATCGGATGTGGTCGCCGGTCCGCCGGTACGGGGCGGAGCGTTGCCCGGAGCGGTTGCGGATCGGGCATCGGGACCACTTCAGGAGGGTGGTGCTCAAGGCGAGGGAAGACTGGTTCGCCGGGTGGCAGGGCGAGGCGGTCGATGCGGTGCGGGCGGATCTGGACAATGTGCGGGCGGCGTTGGAGTTCTGCGCGAACGAGCCGGGGGAGGCGGAGGCCGGCCTGGAGATGGTGGCGGCGCTGTCGTACTACTGGATCTGTTGCGGCGCGGTGGAAGAAGGCCGGCGATGGTCGGCCCGGATGCTGGCGTTGTGTCCGAAAGCGACAGTCGATCGGGGCACGGCGTTGTGGACGTACGCGATGCTGACGACGATGCAGGGGGCCGTCGCGGTGGAGGCCGCGGAGGAGTTGGCCCGGGCGTTCGACGACGACCGGTTGGCGGCGCTCACGGACTTCGTCAAGGCCGGCAAGAGCTTTGCCACCGGTGATCACGCGGTGGCGAGGGAGCTGTTTCCGCCGGTGGCTGAGCGGCTGGCGGCCATCGGATACTCCGCGTCGGCCGTCACGGCCCTGAACGCCGCTGCCATCAGTACGGTTTTCACCGGCGACGCCGAGGCGGCGGCCGAGATCGCACGGCGGTCGCTGGACATGTGTGATCGGCAAGGCGAGCAGTGGGGCCGGTCTCTGGCCCACTTCGCGTCGGCGATGGCCAACTGGGCAAGGGGCGACCTGGATCGGGCCGTCGCTGATCTACGCCGGGGCGCACGGTATGTGCGGCGGTTCGGCGACATGCTGGCCCTGGCGATGCACGTCGAGCTCCGCATCTGGATCGCCGTCGCGGCCGGCGACTTGCCCTTGGCGGCACGGCTTTTCGGCGCGTCATCGCGGGCGTGGCCACTGGTCGGGGGGCGGGTCCTGCTCGAATCGCCGTCCTGGCTGGGCCCGCACCTGAAGTGTGAACGCCAGACCCGCGCCGCCCTGGGCCGTGACGCCTTCAACGCCGCCTACGCCCACGGTGTCGCGCAGTGCCCGGACGCCAGCGGCATTCTCGACTTCGTCTTCGGCGAATCCGCAGATCGGCCCGGCAAGGTACGCAACGGCGTCCTCACGCCCCGGGAGATCCAGGTCGTCGAGCTCGTGGCGACCGGCCTGCCCAACAAGGAGATCGCCAACCGGCTGCTGGTCACCCAGCGCACAGTCGAAACCCATGTCAACCACGTCCTGACCAAGCTCCGGCTGTCCCGCCGCGCCCAGATCACCGCCTGGGTCTCGGCCCGATCAAGGTCCACATAGGACGAAGCCGGCCCCGGGGTAACGGGACCGGCTTCGGACCGGGCGGCTCAGCTTCGGACGAACTCCCAGGTCACCGGGACGTCGCCGAGGTCGGTGCCGCCGGTCAGCTGCCGGAAGACCGGCTCGCTGACGTCGATGTGCTTGGCGTCGCAACCCGGGCACTGGTCCTTGACCGGGATGGTGACGGTCTTGTTCTTGTACTTCACCTTGACCGAGACGCCGTCGCACAGCGGGTCGTCGTTGGGGTTCGAGGATGTCCAGAAGCTCTTCGGAACCGCGACCAGCCGCTGCGACGACGCGTCGATCGGATCGCCGCAGGCGCCGAGGCCCTTGTCGTCGTAGTAGGTCGCGTTGCCCTTGACCGGCTTGTTGAACGGGACCGCGGCGTACGCGGTCTGGCCGGCCAGCAGCGGGATGGTGACGGCGATGGCGATGACGCCGAGCGCCTTGGCGAACCTGGACATGCGCGTTGTCGACCTTTCTGCCTAGTTCGGATTGCCCGCGTGCTGATGCTGCCGGCCGGGTGGCGCGGGCTTCGCGGCCCGCACCACCCGTTGCCGGATTCCGTTGTCAGCAGGTGAGATTGCCGCCGGCGTCGGCGCCGAGGATGCCCACGTACTTCTTGTAGCGGTTGACCCGGTCCTGCATCTGGTCGCGGTTCGCGCCGTTGCACTCGAGCTTGCCGTTGATGGTGCGGATCGTCTCGCCGAAGCCCTTGTTCTTGGCCATCGCGTCGTGCGCGGTCATCGAGCCGGCCCCGCTCTGGGTCATCCAGAACCACAGGCCGCCGGCCTCCCAGGCCACGTCCGCCTTCGTGCCGACCCAGTCGGGGTGGTTGAGCAGGTCGATGTGCAGCGCGTCGCCGGCCGCCTTGTAGTTGTAGTTCCAGCTCAGCTGGAGCGGGCCGCGGCCGTGGTAGGCGTTCTGGCCGGCCGGGCAGCCGTAGGACTGGCCGCGGTCGCAGTAGCTGCCCCAGGCGCTCTGGTTGAGCTCGTCGATGTACTTCAGGTCGCCGGTCTCGTGGCCCACGTTGGCCAGCAGCGCCGCGGCCTCGCGCTTCTTGGTCTTGTCGTCGCCGGTGTTGGCGAACGCCTTCCACGAGCCGAGCGCCTTGGTGAAGCCCTCATAGGTGTAGAACTTGTTCCGGTTGGGGAATATCTGGTTGAACTGAGCTTCACTCACGACGGAGGCCTGCGGCGACTGCGGCGCCGCGGTGGCCGCCGCGGTCGGCACGGACAGGGCGACGGCGCTCGCGGCGGCGACCGTGGCCAGCAGGGCCAGGACACGACGTACGGACATGCGTGTGCTCCTCGAGGTGAAGGAAGGGCGGCGGGGACCAGCGGACCCGCCCTGGGGAGTGAAAGCCGGTGCTCTCTATCGCTTCTGGACACTAACGACGCGTCCGGACGGTATTAAGCCGGTGTTTCATCCAGCGGAACATTCGCGTGGGCCCCGAGTGCGAATGCCCAGCATGCCGCCCCTGCGGTTCACCTGATCGGGGTGCTCCCGGCGCCACGCCGCGGAGATCGGGCGGGTTATTCCGTACGCAGCGAGGACATGCGCGTGACGCCGCGCAGAGTCGGCAGGGTCATCGCCGTCACCAGCAGCACCAGAACCACTGTGGCGCCGGCGAAAGCGCCGATCATGGACCAGTCGATCCGCAGCGTCAGCCCGGCCGTGCGCAGCACCAGACCGGCCAGTCCGACACCGATGCCGACCGCTACGACCACGGCCAGCACCACCGGGACGGCGGTCTGCCACAACAGGGATCGGGCCAGTGCGGATCGTGGCACCCCGGCGGCGGCCAGCATGGCCAGCGGGCGGCGGCGTTCGCGGATCTGCTCCAGAGCCAGCACCAGCATGCTGATTCCGGCCAGCAGCAACGTGAACAGCGAGGCGACGAGCAGCGCGCCGCGGACGACGACAAAGGTGTCCTGGCCGGCGCTGAGCGCGGCGCTGCCGGTGATCGAGACGTAGACCTGCCAGGTCAGGCCGGCGAGGGCAGCGGCGATCTGGTCGCCCGCGTCGGCCTGGGCGGCGTCGGTCAGCACGTAGGTCAGGGCCTGGCGGTCCACGGGCAGCGTGGTCTGGGCGGCGGCAGCCGGCGTGAGCACCACGCCGGCGCCGATGTACGGGCCCGGCGGCACCCGCATCGGTGTGGTCACGGGGGTCAGATTCGGGACTGTGTAAGCGATTTTCTCGCTGCCCCGGTGCCGGCCGGTCAGCTGCCAGATGTCGCCGGGGTTGGCCGGGTCGGTGGTGCCGGCGACGTTGACCAGGAAGCTGTCGCCGTCCACGCAGTGCGACACCGGCAGGGTGCGGGTGATCGTCGCGCAGGAGGCGGTGCTGACGGTGTGCTGGTGGTCCGCGTCGACCTGCTGCACCTGGTCGACGCGCTTGGCCGCCGGCACCTTGGCCAGGTCGGCCGTGACCTGGCCGGCGGCCGCCGCCGTGCTGAAGACGCTCACCCACTCCTCGCCCGAGGCGACCGTCGACAGGTCGTAGCGATTGGTGGCCGAGGCCAGCATGAGCTGCATCGTGACCGCGCTGGCCAGCACGACGGCGACGCCGGCGACCACGCGGGCCGGGGTTCCGCTGTCCAGTTGCAGCCGGCGGATGGCCAGCTGCCAGGACGGCGCGCCGCCACGGATCCGGTCGACGAGCCGTTCCAGCAGCCACGGCAGGATCGCCGGCACGCCGACCATCAGGCTGGTGGCTCCGATGACAACAATCGCGATCCACCAGCCAGTGGCGACACCGTGGCCGGGTTGGACCACCAGCAGCAGGACCAGGCCGAGCGCGATGGGCGCGACCCGCCACCACAGGCGGCGTCGGACCGGCCGGGCCTCGCGCACGACACCGAGCGGTTCGATGATCACGCCTCGTAGGGCGAACAACGCCGTGCCGACCGCGAGCGTCGGCACGAGTAGCACGATCAACGCCGTCAGCAGCGGGTCGGGCACGATGTCTTCGGTGAAGAAGCTCCAGCCGAGCATGTCGAACCGGGGCGCGAGTTGACGTAGACCGAGAAACACGAGGGCGCCCAGCACCAGGCCGGTGGCCGCGCTGACCAGCGACTCGGCCGCCGCGATCCGCCGCACCTGCCGATCGCCCGCGCCGGCCAGGCGCAGCGCGGCCAGCCGCCGATCCCGTTGCGCGCCGGCTATCCGGCTGCTCACCGCCACGAAGATGAGGATCGGGATGAGCAGCGCGACGCCACCGACGGCCGCCACCACCAGCAGCGTCGGGTCGGTGGAGTGCTGCCCCGGCGGCGCGCCGAAGGCGTAGACGTCGGACGCGTTCGTCGCCTCCGCGCCGCTGGTCGGCAGCGGGCCGACGCCGACGTAGAAGGCCAGGTCCGCCGGGCCGCGCAGGCCGGCCACGCCGATCGTGCCGACGACCTGCTGCGGGAACCGCGACCGCAGGCCCGCGTCCGATCGCAGCAGGTCGGCCAGCGCCGGCGACAGCACCGCCTCGTTCGGTCCGGGCAGCGCGCCGATACCGGGCGGAACCGGCGAATTCGGGCCCGTGCCGTGCAGATAGGCCCCGGTCAGCGGGACGCCTCGGTACGTGATGTCGGCCGAGAGGTACTGGGTGGGGCTGACGCCGCTGATCACTGTCGTGTCGGTCAGGCCGGCGTTGACCCGCGCGTCCATGCGCGCCATGACGTTGCCGAACGAGGCGAACAGCAGGAGCAGAGCGGTGGCCAGGCCGATGCCGACCGTGCCGAGGGCCAGCCGGGTCCACGACGTCCGACCACCCCCGACCGCCAGCCGGACCCCGAGGGCGAAGTCGTGCGGCCACCCGGCAGTCATGAACTCCGCTCCGCCGCTCGCTGTCCGTCCATCGTGGACTCACTATACATGAGGCGTATACATCGCGTTTATAGCGGCGCTCTCGACCCCTTGGCCGGCGGCTCAGGCGCCCAGCGCGGCGGTGATGGCCTGGGCGAGGCGGGGCAGTTCGTTGTTGAGGTAGAAGTGGCCGCCGGGGTGGGAGGTGATGGTGAACTCGGTGGTGGTGTGTTCCCGCCAGGCCTGGGCTTCCTCGGCGCTGACCTTGGGGTCGTCCTGTCCGAAGTGGACGTGGATGGGCGTGGACAGCGGGTCGCCGGGCTGCCAGCGATACGTCTCGGCGGCCCGGTAGTCGTTGCGCACCACGGGCAGGATCATGCGCAGGATCTCGTCGTCGGCCAGGACTTTGGTGTCGGTGCCGGAGAGTGCCTTCATCTCGGCGATGAGGGCGTTGTCGCCCTTGGTGTGCACGGATTCGTCGCGGTGGCGGGAGGGGGCTCGGCGGCCGCTGACGATGAGGGCGCGGGGCACGCTGCCCTGGGCCTCCATGCGGCGGGCGACCTCGAAGGCGACCGAAGCTCCCATGCTGTGGCCGAAAAGGGCGAGGGGGCGGTCGGCGAGGGCGAGCACGGGCTCGAGCGCGGCGTCGGCCATGGCGGCGATGGTGGTGAGGAACGGTTCGGAGCGGCGGTCCTGGCGGCCGGGGTACTGCATGGCGACCACGTCGAGTTGGGGCGAGAGGGCCTGGGCGAAGGGGAGGTAGGCGGTGGCGGCTCCGCCGGCGTGGGGGAAGCAGATCAGCCGCACGGCGGCGTCCGGCGCCGGTTGGTAGCGCCGGGCCCACAGGTCGTTGGTGACGCTCGCGGTCATTTCTCGCTCCTTGCCACGGATTCGCTGTCCAGTCAGCGATACAACATGCCGGTGCCGGGCGCAATCACACCGGACATGATCCAGGTCAACCCCTAACGTGGTGGATACTCAGGTGGTGGGCGCGGCCCGGGACGAGTACGGGAATTCGGCCGGAACACCGCGTGCTTTCCAGGAACCCCCAACAACTTTCCGGGAACCCCCAACAAATGGACCCGGCTTGGGTCGTTGTCGGTCGGCGACGTGACGAACATCGCGCACCGTGATCGGGCTTCTACATAGTGCGACCGGTCACTACGATGGTGCGTCGTGACGCGAACGAAGGCAGCTGTCCGCCACCCGGCTTCGGGTCCGGACCACCCGGGCATGCTGCCGGCCGGGCTGGCCGGCCATCGCACCGGCCGGCTGGACGAGCCCGATCGCGCGACGCGGTCGGTCCGGGACATCGCCGTCGACCTGCTCTGCGTGCTGGTGTCGCTGGTCATCGGCGCGTTGTCGCTGCTGATCTCGTCCCCCGACGACCCGTTGACGCCGAGCTGGGAGGTCAGCATCGCGCTCGGGGTGGCCGCCTCGGTCGCGCTGTGGTGGCGCCGCCGGTTCGCCGTCTCGCAGGCGCTGATCCTGATCGGGCTGTCGGCCTGGTTCCTGACCGTCGGCGGCGCGAGCGTGATCGCCCTGTTCACGGTGGCCGTGCACCGCAAAACCAAGCCGGTCGTGTGGCTGACCGGGTTGTCGCTGGTGGCCAGCCTGGTCCAGTACCGGGTGCAGCCGCTCGACCCGGACACGCCCCTGGCCTACTGGCTGGCGGTCCTGATCAACTCGCTGCTGTTGGTGCTGGCCGTCGGCTGGGGCATGGCGGTCCGGGCCCGCCGGCAGCTGGTCGTGTCGCTGGCCGAGCGGGCCTACCGGGCCGAGACCGAGCAGGAGCTGCGGATCGGCCAGGCCCGGATGCGGGAGCGCGAGCGCATCGCCCGGGAGATGCACGACATGCTCGCGCACCGGCTGTCCCTGCTCAGCATGCACGCCGGCGCGCTGGAGTTCCGCCCGGACATGCCGGACGAGGAGCTCAGCCGGGCGGCCGGCGTCATCCGGGCCACCGCCCACCAGTCGCTGCTCGACCTGCGCGAGGTCATCTACGTGCTGCGTGAGCCCGGCGAGGGCGAGGAGGACCTCGTGCTGCGCGAGCACACCCTGGCCGACCTGCCCGAGCTGGTCGAGGAGACCCGGCAGACCGGCACCGAGGTGCGCTACGACGAGCGGTTGGCCGACGTCGGCGAGGCGCCCGCCCAGCTGGCCAGCACCGTGTACCGGATCCTCCAGGAAGGCCTGACCAACACTCGCAAACACGCGCCCGGATCCGCCGTGCGCATCCAGGTGCTCGGCGGTCCCGACGACGGCGTCACCCTGGAGATGGTCAACCCCGTCGCCGGTGATCGGCCGCGCCCGGACCGCCTGGACCCGGCGGGGTCGGTGCCCGGCTCCGGCTCGGGCCTGCACGGCCTGGGTGAGCGGGCCTCGCTCGCCGGCGGCCGGCTCGAGCACGGCCGGACCACCGGCGGCGAGTTCCGCCTGTGGGCCTGGCTACCCTGGCCGTCATGAGCGAGCTGCCGAACACGCCGATCCGCCTGCTTGTGGTCGACGACGACCCGCTGGTCCGGGGTGGCCTGCAGGCCATGCTCGGGGGCGCCGCCGAGCTGGAGATCCTCGGCGAGGCGACCAACGGCGTCGAGGCGCTCAAGGCCGTCGAGGCGCTCAAGCCCGACGTGGTCCTGATGGACATCCGGATGCCGCAGATGGACGGCCTGACCGCCACCCAGAAGCTGCGGGCCCGGGAGAACCCGCCCGAGATCATCATCCTGACCACTTTGGACACCGACGACCACGTGCTGCGGGCCCTGCGAGCCGGCGCCAGCGGCTTCCTGCTCAAGTACACGCCGCCGGCCGAGATCGTCGCCGCCATCAAGCGCGTCGCCGCCGGCGAGCCCATCCTCTCGCCGACCGTCACCCGCAAGCTCATGAACCACATCTCCGACGACTGGCAGCCCAACCGCCAGCAGATCGCCAAGGACCAGTTCGCCCAGCTCTCGACCCGGGAGCAGGAGGTGGCCAAGGCCATCGGCGAGGGCAAGACCAACGCCCAGATCGCCCAGCAGCTGTTCATGAGCGTGCCCACGGTCAAGGCGCACATCACCCGCATCCTGACCAAGCTCGACTTCAACAACCGGGTCCAGATCGCCCTGCTCGCGCACGACGCGCAGTGACCGGCCACGACGTGCGGTGACCGGGCGACCGGGGGACAGCCGACCGCCGACCGGCGGCTAGACCAAAGTCGGTATCCGGCACCTACGGAAGGTGCGGTCGGCTGTACCGAAGCCCGCTGTGGCGACCATGGTCCGCGCCGCAGACTCAAGTCCATGACCGGATTCACGTCGCAACCGGGAGGACCCGTCGACCGGGCCGAGTACATCGGCACGACGACGAGTTTCCTGAGGTCCACCACCAAGGTGGACTACGCCAAAGCGATGATCAACCAGAAGGTGCTGTTCCCGCATCGCGGGACCGCGATCCTGCACGGTGATCGGCTGGTGCTCACCGACTGGGGCGGCGAGGGCAGCGACGTGAGCATCTACCCCAGTCAGATCGCCAGCATCAGCAACGAGTTCACCCAGCACTACGACCGCCTCATCGGCGGCGGGGTGCGGAAGTTCGGCGCGCCGATCATCCTGCACCAGACCGACGGCGGGGAGATCTACCTCCTGCTCAACTACCGCTGGTTCTGGGAGCGCACCGACAACGTGCGCTGGTTCGCGATGCTCACCGAGTGGCACAAGGTCGCTCGCAACACGTCCCGCGGCTACCACTGACCTTCACGTTTTTCAGGAGAATACTGTGGACAACGGCCTCTGGGTCCAAGCCCTGACGATGGCCATCTCGGTCGGCCTCGGCATCGCGCTGCTGCGCATGCTGCTCGCCCTGCTGGGCCTGGTGTCTTCGTCCGGCAAGCTCACCCGGCGCTCGCAGCACAACAAGACGCTGGCCCTCGCGCACATCTTCGGCATCGCCGGCTACGGCCTGGTCACCTACGCCCAGCTGGTCTACGTCGGCACCAAGTACCAGATCCCGATGGACGCGGCCGCCGTGGTGTGCCTGCTCATCAGCTGGACCTCGGTGATCGTGATCGAGCGCCGCATCCGGCGATCCGTCCCGTGAGACCCGCCCCGGGGCGAGGCCGGCAGTGAGCCGGCCTCCCTTTTTCGACACCGTCGAGGGGGGAACGGTCGCGATGGTTGTCCCGCCAGGCAACCATGAGCACTCCTCCGTTCACCGTCAGGTCACGTCGAGTCACGTTTTATCTAGTTATACTGCCAAAACTGGGGAGATCAGCGCGGCGATGACGATGGATTCGCGTGACTTCGAGGGGGACTCGATGGCCGGCACCATGGTGTTGCCCGGCGGTCCCGAGCTCGTCGCCCGGGAGGAGCAGCTCGCGGCGGTGGCGGACCGCCTGGCGCGCACCCGTGAAGGCCAGGGCGGACTCGTGGTCGTCCAGGGGGGAACCGGGACCGGAAAGACTGCCTTTCTTCACCTGTTGTGCCAGCTCGTGGCCGATGACTGCACCGTGCTGCTGGCAGGATGCCACCAGGGCCAGTCGGGACTGTCGCTGGCTGAACAGGTCGCGGCGGAGGCGTGTGACCACTTGAGTGAGCAAGCACCGCAGGCGTCGTCGGGCATCGCCCCGTACGCGCGGCTGCGGGTGCTCACCGGGCCGGTGATCCGGCTGGCCGAGCGTCGGCCGGTGCTGGCGCTGATCGACGACGCGCAGTGGTGCGACCAGGATTCCTTGGCCTGGCTGAACTTCCTGGCTCGCCGGGCCGCGGGCGCCCCGGTGCTGGTGGTGGTCGCGCAGACCGCGCACGGCCCGGTTGACGCCGCGGAACTGTTGTCGGAGGCGGCATCCGCCTCGGACAGTACGATCCTCACATTGCCGCCGCTCGACGACGGCGCCGTCGCCGAGCTGCTGCAGCGGGCGTTCGGCGAGCCCGCGGCGCCGGCGTTCACCGAGCTGTGCCGGACGTTGACGGCCGGCGTGCCGGCGATGCTGCTGCGCCTGGCGGCCGTGCTGCGCGCGTCCGGGATCTACCCGGTCGACAAGCATCTCGATCAGGCGATGCGGGTCGGCAGCGCGGCGCTGGCCCCGGTGCTGCCGCACTGCCTGTTCGGCTCGACGCCGAGCACCGTGGCCGTGTTGCGGGCGGTCGCGGCGCTGGGCGTCGCCGACATCGAGCTGGTGGCGGCGCTGTCCGGGGTCTCGGCCCGGGACGCGGCACAGGTGGTTGACGAGCTGGACCGCCGGCTCGCGCCCGGCCCGGTCCGCGACGCCGTGCTGGCCGCCGCTCTGACCGAGTTGTCCGGTCCGGATCGGACCCGACTGCTCGACGGCGCCGCGACGCTGCGGGCCGACGCGGGCCTGGCGCCCGCGGCCCCGGTCGTGTCGGGCGGGGAAAACCCTGCCGCCGCGGCAACTCCCGGTGACATTCTCCCCGACCGGGAGCTGTCCGCGGCCCTGGCCGCCGAGACCGACCCGCTGGCGCTGTCACGAGTGCTGCTCGGGTTGGTCGGCGGGTCGATCACTCCGATGTGGAGCCCGATCGCCGTCGAGCTGGCCACCCACACGGTGACCCGGCTGTCCGGTGAGGATTCCTCGGCGGTCGCCGCGCTGGAGCCGGTGCTGCTGATGCTGCGGTCCCAGGCCGACACCTACATGTCCCGCTTTGTCATGGGAGACTGGGCTGCCCCGGCCTCGACCCGGCGCGCGTCGGCGGCGCGGGCCTGGGCGGCGACCTTCGGTGGTCACGACGCGAAGCGCGCGGCCCAGGACACGCGGCACGCGCTCGGCGCCGGCATTCGCGGTCTCGGTGAATGGTGGTGGTGGACCAGCACGAACGTGCTGCATGCCGCTGACGAGACCGACGCCGCGCTGCGGGTGATCACCGCCCGGGTCGACGACGACAGTGTGTCGGATCCGGCGTGGATGCGCTGCCAGAGCCTGGCCTTCCGCTCGCTGATCACCCTGGACGCCGCGCAGCTGGGCGACTCGCTGGACGACGCCCGCCGGGCCATGGCCATCGCCGAGGGCGAGGGCCTGCAGTCCCGTGGCGCGATCGCCCGGATCGCGCTGGCCCTGAACCTGTTGGCCCGCGGCGATGTCGACCGCGGCCGGATGACGCTGGCCCAGATCGACCGTGACTCGCTCAGCGACCGCCCGATACTGGAGATGCGCTACCTGGTGGCCGTCGCGCGGCACCGGTGGATGTCCGGCGACCACGCCGGGGCGGTCGACGTGATGTGGGAGTGCGAGCGGCTGCGGGAGTCCGTGCGCATCGACAACCCGGTGATGGCGCCGGCCTGGCTCGACCTGGTGTGCGGGCTGTCCACCCTCGGCCGCGGGCGGGAGGCCGGCGAGCTGGTCGACTGGGCCGAGGAAGGAGCCCAGCGCTGGGGCACCGCACACGCCCTCGGCGCGGCCGCCCTCGGCCGTGGCCTGTTGACCGGCGGCAGCGACGGGCTCCGGTCCATCGCCGAGGCGGTCACGCTGCTGGCCCGGTCGCCGGCGCGCCAGACCTACTGGCGGGCCAAGAGGATTCTCGGCAACCGCCTGGCCCGGCAGCGCGACGGCGGCGCGCCGCGACGCCACCTGCACCGGGTCGCCGGGCCCGGCGCCGAGCACAGCATCGTGTCGTCCGACCGCCCGACGCCGGAGCGTCCCACGACCGAGCGGCAGGCCGCCGGCGGGCACCGGCCGGCGTCGGGGCCGACGGCCGACCGGATGCTCAGCGAGTCCGAGCGCCGCATCGCCGCCCTGGCGGCCGACGGTCACACCAACCGGGAGATCGCCGTCCGGCTGTGCGTCCACGTGCGCACCGTGGAGGCGCACCTGACCAACGTGTACCGCAAGCTCTGCGTGAGCGGGCGTCGTGAGCTCCGGAGACGCCTGGCGTGAGCGACACCGCGACGATCGAGGGCATCGTGACGGAGGTGCGCGCCGGCGGCAGCCGGGTCGTGCACATCGGTGGCCCGCAAGGCAATCCGGCCACGCCCGCCGTGGCTGGGCTGGTGGCCGCGTCGGTGGAGAGCGGTTTCCAGGCCGTGCGGGCGGCCGGCTCGCCGGCCGAGACCGGCCTGCGTTTCGGGGTCGCGTCACAGATCGTGCTGGCGCTCGGGGCGACGCCGGTCAAGGACGACCGCGCCGCCGTGCGTGCGGTGCACGCCCATGTGCTGCCGGCGGTGCGCAAGGGGCCGCTGGTGATCGCGGTGGACGACGCGCAGTGGCTGGATCCCGAGTCGGGCTGGTGGCTGCGCGCGCTCGCCCGCCGCGCGCGGACCCAGCCGCTGCTGATCGTGCTCGGCAGCACCGGGGCGCGGGTGTCGGTGTTCGACGACGACCCGGCGGCCCGGTCGGTCTGGCTGGGCCCCGGCGCCGGCGCCGTCGAGCCGGTGCTGGACGGGATTCCTGGCGACGTTCTCCGTCTCCTGCAAGCGATCGCGGTCGCACACGGCCGGCTGGAACTCGACCTCGTGCGGGAACTGGCCGGGTCGGGCTCGATGCCGCGCGCCGCGCAGCTGGATGCCGCGCTGCGCACCGGCTATGTCACGGACGGCCGGCGCGGTCCGACGGCGGCGAACCCGGCCGTCGCCGAGGCGCTGCTGGAGTCCATGACCGGCGCGGACCGGGCCGACCTGTGCACCAGGGCGGCCGAACTCTCTTACCGCGCCGGGCTTTCCGAGGCCGACACCGCCGCCTTCGTGATCAACGTGCCGCCGATGCGGGCACCGTGGGTGGTGCGCGCGCTGCGGCAGGCGGCGGCCGATGCGCGGTCCCGAGGCGAGCACGAGTTCGCCGCGCGGCTGCTCGAACGCGCGCTGGCCGAGCCGGTCGACGAGACCACCGAGGTGCGGCTGCTGGCCGAGCTGGGCGAGGTCCAGTTGCACACCGCCTACGAGCTCGGGGAGCGCCGGATCGCCCGGGCCCTGCTCGGCGCGGGCGGCGACCGGCTGGCCCGCACCATGCTGCGGGCGGCGGACGTGCTGAGCCTGCACCACTGCGCCGACGCCGGCCGGGACGCGATCGCCAAGGCGTGCGGGCGCGACGACCTCAGCCGGGCCGAACGGGACGGGCTGGTGGCGCTGCACTGGCTCGGCGAGAGCGGCATGCCGAGCCCGCCCCGGCCCGGCACCAACCCGGTGCCCGAGCTGCCCGACCTGCCTTCCGACCCGGCGCAGGCCGGCGTGGCGGCCTGGCGCCGGGCCGCCAACGGACGCAATCTCCGGGCGGTCCGCACCCTGGCCGGCGCGGCGCTGGACGGCCAGGCCGTCACCGAAGCCCTGCTGGCGCCCCGGATCTGCGCGGCCAACGCGCTGGTGCTCACCGACGACGCCGACCTGGCCGGGCGGGCGCTGTCCGAGGTGCTGCGCGAGGCCCGCCGCCGCGCCATCCCCGTCGCCGCGGCCAGCGCGCTGCTCAGCCGCTCACGCCTGCAGCTGGCCACCGGCCGGTTCTCGGCGGCGCTGCGGGATCTGGCCGCGGCCAAGCGGGAAGTGCGCGACGACCGGTGGCCGCCGATGCTGCTGCCGTCGGTGGTGGCCACCGAGATGATCATTTACACCGTGCTCGGCCGGCACGAGGAGGCCGAGCGGGCGGAGGCGACCCCGCCGGCCCCGGCGGCCGAGCGCGGCTACGGCTGGACGCTGTTGCTGTTCGCGATGGGACTGCGGCGGATCTCGGCCGGGGTGGACGTCGCCAAGGGTCGTGACTATCTGCTGGAGGTCGGCCGCCGGCTGATGTCCCGGCAGTGGGACAACCCGGCGCTGCTGCCGTGGCGCTCCACGGCGGCACTGGTCAGCCAGCACAGCGATTCCATCGAGGGGCTGATCGAGGGCGAGCTGGCCGCGGCGCACGCGTGGGGCACCAACAGCTGCCTCGGGCAGGCGCACATGAACGCCGGGGTCGCCCGCCGCGACGCGGCCTCGCAGGGCCACCTGCGCGCGGCGGCGGCGCTGCTGCGCGACTCGCCGGCGGACACACACTACGTGCGCGCGTTGCTGGAACTGGCCACGCTGCACGCCGACGAAGGCGACTGGGCCGAGGTCGGCCACCTGCTGGAGGAGGCCGGCGACCTGGCCGCGGACCTCGGCTGGGACACCGTGGACCTGCGGATCGCCGAGCTGAGCTCGCGCCGCGCGGCCGCCCTGCTCGGCGCCCGCCACTCACTGTCCGAAGTGGAGGCGAAGGTGGCCGGGATGGCGGCCGACCGCCTGCCCAACGCGGTCATCGCGCGCCGCCTGTCCATGAGCACACGGGCGGTGGAGGCCCATCTCACCGGCGTGTACCACAAGCTTGACATCCAGGGCCGGGGGCAGCTCGGGTCGGTGCTGCGGAAAGCTGAGTAGGTGCGTTGATGCTGTTGGAGAGAACCGACGAGCTGGCGCTGGTGGACGAGGCGCTGGTCGGCGCGACCCACGGGCACGGCAGCTCGGTGCTGGTCAGCTCCTGGATGGGGGGCGGCAAGTCGGCGCTGCTGGAGGAGATCGCGCAGCACGGCCTCGACCACGACGTCACCGTGCTGCGGGCCAGCGCGGCGCGGGCCGAGCGTGACTTCGCCTTCGGCCTGGTGCACCAGCTGTTCGAGCGCGACGACCTGCTCGGCGAGCACGAGGAGGCCGACCCGGCCATCCTGCACGAGCTGTTCACGGCGCTGGTGGCCGACGCTGAGCGGCGCACCACCCTGCTGCTGGTGGACGACGTCCAGTGGGCGGACGCGCCGTCGCTGTCCTGGCTGTGCTACCTGGCCCGCCGCATCGACCGCGCGCCGGTGGTGCTGGTGATGTCCACAAGGGACGGTGACCCGGACGCCGAGCAGGTGGCCGTGCGCGAGTTGGCCCGCACCGCGACCGTCGTCACCCAGCTGCGGCCGCTGTCCCCGGACGGCGTCGAGACCGTGGTGCACGAGTACTTCGGCCCGATGCGGGACAACGCCTTCGCCCTGGCCTGCCACTCGACCAGCGGCGGCAACCCGATGATGCTCACGCTGCTGCTCAACGGGATCCGCACCGAGCACCTGGACCTGGACGCCGACCGGGTGGACGCGGTCCGGCCGGTCGCGCTGGGCGGCTGGGTGCTGGCGGCGCTGCGGGCCCAGCCGGAGTCGGTGCGCCTGGTGGCCAACGCCCTGGCGATTCTGGGCGGGGACGCCGACCTCGACCTGATCGCCCGGCTGACCGAGTTGGACGCCGTCGAGTGCGCGTCGGTGCTGCGTTCCCTGTCCCGCCTGGGTCTGCTGTCCTCGAAGCGCCCGGCCCGGCTGCTCAACCGCGCGGTGGCCGAGGTCGTCGAGGAGGCGATGTCCACAGAGGACTATGAGCGGCTGCACCTGCGGGCTGCCGCCGCGCTCGGCGAACGCACCGGCACCGCGGAGCAGATCGTCGAACACCTGTCGTTGGTGACGGTGCCGCACGAGCAGTGGGCCGTGGACGTGCTGCGGATGGCCGCGCGGGCGGCGATCGGCCGCCGCAACGGCGACGTCGGCCGCGGCCACCTGCGCCGGGCCCTGCTGGTCAGCCCGCCGGAGAGCACCACCCGGGCGGAGATCCTGATCGAGCTGGCGGCGGCCAACCGCGCCGTGGACCAGGCCGCGGCCGTCCGACACCTGCGACAGGCGCTGCCCATGCTGACCTCGGTGCAGGACCGGGCCCAGGCGGTGGTGGACATCGTGCCGGTGGTGGTGGACTGGGCCGCGCCGCCGACGGTGGCGCTGGTGCACGGATTCACCGGGCAGCTGCCGGAGTGCGGCGAGCCGGGCGGTGTCGACGAGCAGCTGGCCATCAGCCTGCGGGCCCGCGCGCTGTACTCGATGCTCGGCGACGCGGTCGCCCAGCCGACGGTGCTCGACGAGCTGGCCCGGTGCGACGGCCAGTACCCGGCCGAGACCGTCGCCGACCGCGAGCTCGCGGCCGTGCTGCTGCACGCCGGCACGATCACCCAGCGGCTGACCGCGGCCCAGGTCGGCGCGGCGGTGACGCCGCTGCTGGCCCGGGAGCACGTTCGCCGCGGCTACCCGGGCACCGCGGTGCCGCTGGTGGTGTCCTCGGCGATGGCCGCCGAGCGGCACGACATCGTGCGGTCGTGGCTGACGCTGGCCATCGAGCGCTCCCGCATGCTCGACGACATCGAGGATCGTCTGCTCCTGCTGAGCCAGCTCGCGCTCAACACCGCCCACAGTGGACAGCTCACCGACCTGGTCCGCCACGCCACCGAGGCGGTGGAGCTGGCCGGCTCGCCGGACCTGGCCGGCGCCACCGGCTTCCTGGAGTCGCTGAGCCTGGCGGTGCTGCACCTGGTCGGGGTCGGCGACCACACCGCCCTGATCGAACGGGTGGCCGCCGCCTACGACACCCGCCCGGAGGAGTCGCTGACCGTGCGCCACCGGTGCGCGCGGCAGCTGCTGGCCTCGATGCTGGCCACCCCGCACACCACGCGGGCCGCGGTGGAGCGACTCCAGGACTCCGGCCGCCAGCTCACCCAGCTGGGCTGGACCAATCCGGCGCTGCTGCCGTGGCGGATCTGGCTGGCCCGAGCGCTGTTCCGGTTCGGTGACGTCGACAGCGCGTCAACCCTGGTGGAACAAGAGGTTTCGCACGCGCGGGCCTGGGGTTCCGCGGTGCCGCTCGGCCGGGCGTTGCGGGCCGGCGCCCGGCTGACCGAGGGGCCGCGCGGCATCGAGTTGCTGCGTGAGTCGATGGCCGTGCTGTCGGGCGGGCCCAACCGCTACGAGCTGGCCAAGACCCTGACCTCGCTGGGCGACCGGCTGCGCACGGTGGACCAGGTCGAGTCCGAGCAGCGGCTGCGCGAGGCCGTGTTCGCGACGGCGGCCAGCAGCCAGGGCTGGCGGCCGGCCGGCGAGGAGGACCCGCGCACCGGCCGACCCACCGAGGCGGCCAAGCGGGCCGGACTGACCGCGACCGAGCAGCAGGTGGTGGACCTGGTGCTGGGCGGCCGGGCCAACGGGGAAATAGCGGCCGAACTCGGCGTGACGCGCCGGGCCGTCGAAAAGCACTTAACCAAGATTTATCGGAAACTTGACGTTGACGGCCGCTCCGGTCTCCTGATCGCGTTCGCGGAAGCGAAAGCGGGCCAATAGGGGTTCGCGTAATAGGGGTTGGTCGGCGGCCGGGCGGTCCACACGCCGAGTTATATGGCTGCCTGTCGCGGCCGCGGCCGGGGCCTGGAGCGATTCCAGGATTTCGCCGACGCGGTCGGCGACCCCGTACGCCCAGGCCAAGCCGGCCACCTCCCGGGCGGTGCTGGCCGCGGCGAGGACGCGGCCGTCGCCGACCTGGTCGACTGGCTGCCCGACGCGGCCGACTTCCCCCCCGGGACCTCATCCAGTTCGACCACGGGAACGTGCCCAGCAGGGGCGGCGACCGGACCCGGCTGGACCTCGGCCGGGCCCACCGGCCGGCTCCGCGAGGGCGGTCGGCGGGCCGTCCGGCCAGGCTGCCGGCGATCCGAACCGTGGGCGGGGCCGCCAGAACTACTCTCAGTGTGTCGTGCCCATTTGTTCACCCACTCTTTGAACGGACGGCCGGCCGCCGAACGGCCCGCCACCGAAGCGAAACGGACGCCGCGCGGTTTTCCCCCTTTCTCCGGCGCTGCGGCACCCGGGCGGTGACCACTGCTCCGTTTGGCCGCCCCCGTAACGCGGTCACGTCACGTTTTTGCAGGTCAGAGGCGCTTTGTAGCGGGCCTAGTGGGTGGGTGGGACCGGGAGTAGGGGTTCCTGAGGGGTTCCGTACCTGGCCGGTCGGCAACACTCGCAACGGTCCGAACCATTTCACTTTCGGACCGAACCTGTAGCCAACCGGCTACAGGTCACATTGACTTCTTAAGAGGCCCGAAGGTACCTTCGGATCAGAGAGTTGAAATGTGTGAGCCGGCCTTTCGTCTTACGTTCACCACATGTGCTGGCTTGAATATTTTTAAGCTTAGTGGCTTGGGGGCTGCGAATGAGTAACGGACAGGTCTTAGAGGCGATGCCGTCCACCGTCGACATCGACGACGGCTACGAGCACATCTTCAAGTCATTCTTCGAGCGCTATGGGATGTGCATGGCGGTGCTCGACCGACGGCTGCGTGTGCAGATCGCGAACTCCGACCTGCTGGAGCAGCTCGGCACGGATCCCTCGGAACTCAACGGCCAGCAGCTGCACGACTACTTCCATCCGTCGGTCCGCACGCACCTGCGCGGACAGTTCCGCCGGCTCGTCGAGGGCTACCGGACCCGGTTCACCGACCGCGTGGTGGCGATCCCGCTGGGCAAGCCCGCCTTCTCCGGCGAGCTGACCAGCATCGCGGTGCAGACCGACATCGGCCAGATCAGCAACATCATCACCTTCATCCGGCCGGAGCGGGTGGCGACCGACTCCCAGCGGGCCATCGCCCAGAACAAGAAGCTGCTGAGCAAGCTGGACGCCCGGATCCTCGAGGGCGTGGCGATGGGGACCGGCACCGTGCGGCTGGCCAGCGACCTGTTCCTGTCCCGGCAGGGCGTCGAGTACCACGTGAGCACCATGCTGCGCCGGTTCAAGGTGCCCAACCGGGCGGCGCTGGTGTCGAAGTCCTACTCGATCGGCATCCTGTCGGTGGGCGTCTGGCCGCCGCACGTGCCGGCCGAGTACATCAAATGAGGGCTGCTCGCTTCTTGAGCGGCTCCCACCAGTCGCGGTTCTCCTTGTACCAGGCCACGGTGTCGGCCAGGCCCTGCTCGAACGGCACCTGCGGGGCGTAGCCCAGCTCGGTGGAGATCTTGGTGATGTCCACCGAGTAGCGGCGGTCGTGGCCCTTGCGGTCAGCGACCTTCTCCACGTAGCTCCAGTCGCGGCCGGTGGCCTCGAGCAGCTTCTCGGTGAGCTCCTTGTTGGTGAGCTCGGTGCCGCCGCCGATGTTGTAGATCTCGCCCGCCCGACCCTTCTCGGCGACGAGCTGGATGCCGCGGCAGTGGTCGTCGACGTGCAGCCAGTCACGCACGTTGAGGCCGTCCCCGTACAGGGGCACCAACTTGGCGTCGATCAGGTTGGTGACGAACAGCGGGATGACCTTCTCGGGGAAGTGGTAGGTCCCGTAGTTGTTGGAGCAGCGCGTGATGCACACCGGCAGGCCGTGCGTGCGGAAGTAGGAACGGGCGATCAGGTCCGAGCCGGCCTTGGCCGCCGAGTACGGCGAGTTCGGCTCCAGCGGGAAGGTCTCGGGCCAGGAGCCCTCGTCGATGGTGCCGTAGACCTCGTCGGTGGAGATGTGCACGAACTTGCCGACGCCGGCCTCCAGCGCGCCCTGCAGCAGCGTCTGTGTCCCCAGCACATTGGTGCGGATGAACTCCACGGACCCCTGGATGGAGCGGTCGACGTGGGACTCGGCGGCGAAGTGGACGACGACGTCCACGCCGGCCATGAGCTTGCCGACGAGTTCGGCGTCGCAGATGTCGCCATGCACGAAGCGCAGTCGGGGATTGTCGGCGACGGGGGCGAGGTTCGCCCTGTTGCCGGCGTAGGTCAGCTTGTCCAGCACGACGACCTCGGCGTCGGCGTAGGCCGGGTAGTGACCGCCGAGCACCTTGCGCACGTAGTTGGACCCGATGAAGCCGGCCCCGCCTGTGACCAGGATCTGCATGGTTCAGCTCTCTTCGTTGGTGTGCAACAGAGATGTGATGCCGCTGACGTCCACATCGGACAGTCGGTCGCGGGTGAGGAGTGCCGTGACGTCGGCGGTAGTGTGAGACGCGGAGATCCGGTCACCGCCGGCTACCAGCCGGGAACTGGCAAAACACTCACACCGGCTGTGCTGGCGGCCGCCGGGGTTGTGAGTCCGGCTACCTTTCGTGCTCATGAAGGTACGTGAACTCGCGATCGAGGGCGCGCTCGAATTCAGCCCGACGGTGTTTTCCGACAAACGCGGGCTCTTCGTTTCCCCGCTCCAGGAACCGGCCTTCTCGGACGCGACCGGAGCGCCCTTCCGGCTGGCCCGGACCTTTCACAACACCTCGCACCGCGGGGTCGTGCGCGGCATCCACTTCACCACCGCACCGCCCGGCTGCGCCAAGTACATCCACTGCGCCCGGGGCCGGGCGCTGAACTTCGTGGTCGACCTGCGGGACGGCTCGCCGACCTTCGGCCGGTGGGACGCCGTCGACCTCGACGAGGTGTCCTACCGGGCCATCTACCTGGCCAGCGGCCTCGGCCACGCCTTCGTCTCACTTGAGGACGACACCAGCATGGCGTTCCTGTGCTCGGCCCCGTACCGGGCGGACGACGAGCTCTCGGTCAACCCGCTGGACCCGGAGATCGGCCTGCCCGTGCCCGCGGGCATCGACCCGGTGCGGTCGGACCGGGACACCGTCGCGCCGACCCTGGCGCAGGCGCTGGCCCAGGGCCTGCTGCCCAAGCTCGCGGACTGCCGCGCCTGACCGGCCGACCGTGAACCGGTCCGGATTTTGGGGGTTCGACCAGACTCGGACCGCTCGCCGGCCGGATGACCGCTCTTGGCGCCGATGATCGCACCCGCTGGACCAAGCACAGATCGCCGACAAGACGGTAGGTACGGGCAGTGAAGGGAATCATTCTCGCCGGCGGCAGCGGAACGCGTCTGCACCCGGCGACTCTCGGGGTGTCCAAGCAGCTGATGCCCATCTACGACAAGCCGATGGTGTACTACCCGCTGTCGGTGCTCATGCTCGCCGACATCCAGGACATCCTGCTCATCTCGACGCCGACCGACCTGCCGCTGTTCGAGCGCCTGCTCGGTGACGGATCCGAGCTGGGCCTGCGGATCAGCTACGCGGTGCAGCCCAGCCCGGACGGCCTGCCGCAGGCGTTCACCATCGGCGCCGACCACATCGGCGACGACTCGGTGGCGCTGATCCTGGGCGACAACGTCTTCCACGGCCCCGGTTTCTCCGAGCTGCTGGCCAACACCGCGCGCAGCCTGGACGGCGCGGTGCTGTTCGGCTACTCGGTGGCCGACCCGGAGCGCTACGGCGTGGGCGAGGTGGACGCCAACGGCAAGCTGATCTCCATCGAGGAGAAGCCCGCGCAGCCCAAGAGCAACCGCGCGATCACCGGGCTCTACTTCTTCGACAACGACGTCGTGGAGATCGCCCGCGGCCTCAAGCCCTCGGCCCGCGGCGAGCTGGAGATCACCGACGTGATCCGCGCCTACCAGGCCCGCGACAAGGTGCACGTGGTCGACCTCG
Organism: Kutzneria sp. CA-103260; assembly: GCF_018263855.1. Classification (GTDB taxonomy): domain Bacteria; phylum Actinomycetota; class Actinomycetes; order Mycobacteriales; family Pseudonocardiaceae; genus Kutzneria. Next base: position 11,241,488 of record NZ_CP073318.1, read on the forward strand.
GCCGCGGCTTCGCGTGGCTGGACACGGGAATGCACGACGCGCTGCTGGAGGCCTCGCAGTACGTGCAGACCCTGCAGAACCGGCAGGGCGTCGGCATCGCGTGCCTGGAGGAGATCGCGATGCGGATGGGCTTCATCAGCGCCGACGAGTGCTACCGGCTCGGCGAGAAGCTGGCCAAGTCCGGGTACGGCAAGTACCTGATGACCGTCGCCGGCGCCGGCGCCTGAGAGGAGGACAAACCCCATGTCGGGCAGGCACATCGCCGTTTTCAACTTCCCCGCGCACGGGCACGTCAACCCGTCGCTGCCGGTGGTCGCCGAGTTGGTGCGCCGGGGGCATCGGGTCAGCTACTTCATCCCGGAGAACTACCACGACGCTGTCGCCGCGACCGGCGCGACCCCGGTCGCCTACGTCTCGTCCGCGCCCACCGACTGGTCGGCCGAGCGGATCCCGGCCGTCATGACCCCGGAGGTCGTCTACAAGGCGCTGCGGTTCCAGGTGGACGAGGGCTTCGCGCCGTTGTCGGTGGCCGAGCAGCGGCTGGCCGACGACCGGCCCGATCTGATCATCTACGACCAGGTCGCCTTCCACGCCGGAAAGCTGTTGGCCCGCAAGTGGAACGTGCCGGCGGTGATGGCGTGCACGACGTTCGCGGCCAATGAGCTGTACTCGCCGTACGCGAACATGTCGGCGGACTTCCCGGTGGACATCGACCCGAACCACCCGGACCTGGCGGAGATGGCGAAGGTGACGCCGGCGGTGCTGGCCGAGCACGACCTGCCGATTGAGGAGTTCGCCGCCCGCAACGAGAAGGCCGCGCTGGTCTACCTTCCCCGGTCCTTCCAGCTGGGCCAGGAGCACTTCGACGACAGCTACGCGTTTGTCGGCCCGTCGCTGGCCGAGGGCGGCCGGCACGACGACACCGACTGGACGCCGCCGACCGACGGCCGTCCGCTGCTGCTGATCACCATGGGCAGCCATGACTACGAGAACCGGCTCCAGTTCTACCGCGACTGCGTCACCGCGTTCGCTGATTCCCCGTGGCACGTGGTGATGGCCGTCGGCAAGCGGATCGACATTGCCGAGCTGGGGCCGCTGCCGCCGCATTTCGAGGTTCACTCGTGGGTGCCGCAGCCGGCGATTCTGGCTCACGCCAAGGCGTTTCTCGCCCACGGCGGGATGGGCAGCGTGATGGAGGCGCTCAGCAACGGGGTCACTCCCGTTGTGCTGCCCAAGCTCGCCGAGCAGGGGCTGATCGCCGACCAGGTGGTCGCGCTCGGCGTCGGCCGCAAGATCGCGCCGACCGAGGTCAGCCCGGCCCGGCTGCGCGCGGCGGTCGACGAGTTGGCCGCGGACGAGCTGGCCCAGCAGCGGGCGCGGCAGCTGAGCGCGGACATCCGCGCGGCCGGTGGCGCGCTCGCGGCGGCCGACGCGGTCGAGGCTGTGCTGGCATGACCGAGCGCCGGCGACTGCACGTCGCGTTCCTGCCCTATCCGGCGCACGGGCACACCCCGCCGATGCTGCCGCTGGTCGCGGAGATGGTCCGCCGCGGGCACCGGGTCACGTGCTTCACCTCGCCGGCCTTCCTGGAGCGGGTCGAGGCCACCGGCGCCCGGCCCGTGCTCTACGGGGCCGAGCTGGAGACCCGGCCGGCCAAGGACTGGTTCACCGTCGACGAGGTGTGCTGGATGATGACCGACCTGGTGAACAACACCATGGCGGTCGCGCCGGGCATCGACGCCGAGTTCGCCGAGGACTGGCCCGATGTCATCGCCTACGACACGACCCTGTGGGCGCCGGGCCGGTTCACCACCTGGCGGGCCCGCGACACCGTGGTCCAGATGATCGCCACCTTCGCGTCCAACGAGCACTTCTCGATGGCCGCCGACGGGGGCAAGGTGGCCGGCGAGGGCGGCACCGACCCGGGCGAGATCGACCCCAACCACCCCGGCCTGGTCGAACTGGGCCGCCTGCTGGACAAGTTCTCCGGCGACTACGGCGTGCCCGCCGACGCGATCGACGGGCTGTTGGAGGGTTTCGACGAGTTCAGCCTCGTTTTTGTGCCACGAGAGCTCCAGCCGGCCGGCGACACCTTCGGCGACAGCCACGTTTTTGTCGGCTCCCTGCTGAGCGAGTCGTCGGCGGACCAGGGCTGGCGGCCGCCGGCCAATGGCCGGCCGGTGGTGCTGGTGTCCCTGGGCACCACGGTCAACCGCGGCCCGGAGTTCTTCCGGGACACCATGCGGGCCATGGCCGACCTGCCGTGGCACGTGGTGATGACCATGGGCAACAAGGTGAATCCCGACGAGCTGGGCGAGTTGCCCGACAACGTCGAGGTGCACAAGTGGATTCCGCTCGACGATGTGCTGCGGCACGCCAGCCTGCTGGTGTGCCAGGGCGGCATGGGCACCGTGCTGCAGTCGCTGTGGCACGGCGTGCCGATGATCGTGGTGCCCCATCACGGCGAGCAGAAGCTCAACGCCGACCGGCTCGACGAGCTGGGCCTGGCCCGGGTGCTGTCCCAGGAGCAGGTCAGCCCGCGGGCGCTGCGTGAGCTCGCGCTGGAACTGATCGACGACACCGAGATGCTGCGCCGGGTGGCGAAGATGCGTGACGTCGTTCGCGACAGCGGCGGTGTCCGGCTGGCCGCCGACACCCTCGAAGCACGCGCCACGGGAGGGCGATGATGGACGAACCGATGTACGGGCTGCCCACCGAGCGCGCCAATCCGTTCGACCCGCCGGAGGTCTACCGGGAGCTTCGGGACCGCTGCCCGGTCAGCAGGATGCGGATGCCGGTCAGCCTGGACGGCCAGGACGGCTGGCTGGTCACCGGGCTGGACGAGGCGCGGGCGGTGCTGGCCGACAACCGGTTCAGCCACCGCAAGGAACTGGTCTCGCTGGCCATCCCGTCACCGATCCCGTTGGGGGACCACAAGTACGAGCCGACCCCGGCCGCGCCGGGCGCCTTCATCGCCATGGACCCGCCTGAGCACGGCCGCTACCGGCGCATGCTCACCGGCCACTTCACCGTGCGCCGGGTGCGGGAACTCGAACCGCTCATGGAGCGGGTGGCTGGCCGCTACCTGGACGAGATGGCCGCCGCCGGCGGCCCGGTGGACCTGGTTTCCGCTTTCGCCCACCCGTTTCCCATCGACATGATGTGTGAGCTGGTGGGGGTGCCGGAGTGGGCGCGCCAGCCCGCCGTCGACCATCTGGCCATGGTGGCGCGCACGTCCTACACCATGGAAGAGATCATGGCGGCGATCACCGAGCTGCCGGTCATCCTGACCAGGCTGATCGAGGACGCCAAGGCCGCGCCGGCCGGCGACGACATGCTCAGCGCGCTGGTCCGGCTGCCGGACGTGACCGACGAGGAACTGGTCAGTCTACTGTGGACGGTGCTGGGCGGCGGCTTCGACACCAGCGGCAACATGCTGGCGCTGGGCACGTTCGCGTTGCTGGAGCACCCCGACCAGCTGGCCAGGCTGCGGGCCGAGCCGGAGCTGCTGGACAACGCGATCGAGGAGCTGCTGCGCTACCTGACGATCTCCCAGTTCGGCGCGAGCCGGGCGGCGCTGGAGGACGTGGAGATCGGCGGGCAGCTGATCGAGAAGGGCCAGACCGTGGCGGTCGGCCTGCCGGCCGCCAACCGCGACCCGAACAAGTTCCCCGATCCCGACCGGCTCGACATCTGCCGGTCCACCCAGGGGCATCTCGCCTTCGGGCACGGCGTCCACCAGTGCCTGGGCCAGAACCTGGCGCGGATGACGCTGCGCGTCGGCTACCGCATGCTGTTCGACCGCTTCCCGACGCTGCGTCTGGCCACGCCGGCGAGCGAGGTGCCCACCGGCGGGGACCTCGTGCACTACGGCGTGCACAAGTTGATGGTCACCTGGGACGAGCCGGATCACGCATGACGGGGCATCGTCTGTAGTGATCCTGCTAGAGCCCACCTTCACGCCGGCCCCGCACCAGTGGGGCCGGCGTGATACTGCGGCCATGCCCGCGAAGCTGCCCTGCCCTCCCTGTTCCCGCGTCTGTGTCGGCGGCGAGAAGCCCACGTCGTCGCCGGCTGCCCCAAGGAGCTGACTTCAGATGGAGAACGAGCAGAAACTCCGTGACTACCTGAAGCGGGTCACGGCCGAACTGGGTCAGGTTCGGCGGCAGCTGCGGGAAAGCGAGAACAGGCAGAACGAGCCGATCGCCATCGTGTCGATGAGCTGCCGGCTACCCGGCGGCGTGACGACACCGGAACAGGCGTGGCAGCTGCTCGTCGACGAGCGCGACACCGTGGGGGAGTGCCCGACCGACCGCGGCTGGGACCTCGACGGGCTCTACGATCCCGACCCCGACCACATCGGCACCACCTACACCCTCGCCGGTTCCTTCCTCGACGACGCGGCCGGCTTCGACGCGGACTTCTTCGGCTCGTCGCCGCGAGAGGCCACCGCGATGGACCCGCAGCAGCGGGTGCTGCTCGAAGCCACCTGGGAGGCGTTCGAGCGGGCCGGACTGGTGCCGGCGAGCCTGCGCGGCAGCCGGACGGGCGTGTTCGTGGGCGTCAGCGACCAGGCGTACGGCAGCGGGGAGGTGGCCGACCGGGACAGCGTGGAAGGGCACCTGCTGCTGGGCACCAGCATCGCGGCCGTGGCCGGCCGGGTCGCCTACAGCTTCGGGCTGGAAGGTCCGACGGTGACCGTCGACACGATGTGCTCCTCGGCGCTGGTCGCCGCGCACATGGCGGCGCAGGCGTTGCGCCGCAACGAATGCACGCTCGCGGTGGTGGCCGGCGTGACCGTCATGGGCTCGCCGCGCAACTTCATCGAGTTCAGCCGCCAGCGGGGCCTGGCGGTGGACGGCCGCTGCAAGCCGTTCTCGACCGACGCCGACGGCACCGGCTGGGGCGAGGGCGTCGGCGTCCTGCTGCTGGAGCGGCTGTCGGACGCGCAGCGCAACGGGCACAAGGTGCTGGCCGTGATGCGGGGCAGCGCGGTCAACTCCGACGGCGCGTCCAACGGCCTGACCGCGCCCAACGGTCCGTCGCAGCGGCGGCTGATCCGGCAGGCTCTGGCCGACGCGAAGCTGACCGGCGCGCAGATCGACGTCGTCGAGGCGCACGGCACGGGCACGACGCTGGGTGATCCGATCGAGGCGCAGGCGCTGCTGGCGACCTACGGCCAGGACCACACCGAGGAAAAGCCGCTGTGGCTGGGCACCATCAAGTCGAACATCGGTCACACGCAGGCCGCCTCCGGCGCGGCCGGGATCATCAAGATGGTGCTGGCGATGCAGCGCGGTGTGCTGCCCAAGTCGCTGCACTCCGAGGAGCCGACCCCGCACGTCGACTGGTCGGCGGGCAACGTGCGGCTGGTGAACGAGTCGATGGCGTGGCCGGCCGACGGCGAGGAACCGCGCCGCTCGGCCGTTTCGTCCTTCGGCGGCAGCGGCACGAACGCGCACGTGATCCTCGAACAGGCTCCGGCCGTGGCCGAGGAGGAGCCGGCGCGCACGCCGACGACGCGCGTGGTTCCCTTGGTGCTGTCCGGTAAGTCGCCGGAAGCGGTGGCGGCGCAGGCCGCGCGGTTGGCGGCCGTGGACGCCGACCCGACCGATGTCGCGTTCACGCTCGCGACGCGCCGGTCGGCCTTCGACTTCAGCTCGGTCGTGCTCAGCGACGGCGTGTCCGACGGTCTGGCGGCGATCGCCAGCGGCGAGAGCCGTCCCCTGGTCCGGTCGACGGGGCAGACCGCCTTCGCGTTCACCGGCCAGGGGGCGCAGCGGGTCGGCATGGGGCGCGAGTTGCACGCCGCGTTCCCGGCGTTCGCCGCCGCGTGGGACGCGGTGGTCGCCCACCTGGACCCGGCGCTGACCGATGTCGTGTGGGGCACGGACCAGGAAGCGTTGAACCAGACGGCTTTCGCGCAGCCGGCGCTGTTCGCCTTCGAAGTGGCGCTGTTCCGGTTGCTGGAGTCGTGGGGCGTCAAGCCCGACTTCGTCTTCGGGCACTCGATCGGCGAACTCGCGGCCGCGCACGTCGCCGGCGTTCTGTCCATCGAGGACGCATGCGCGCTGGTGTCGGCCCGGGGCCGGTTGATGCAGGCGCTGCCCGAGGGCGGTGCGATGGTCGCGGTCCAGGCGGCCGAGGCCGATGTGCTGCCGTACCTGACCGACCGGGTGTCGATCGCCGCGGTCAACGGCCCGGACGCCGTTGTGCTGTCCGGCGACGCCGAGGCCGTGCTCGCGGTGGCCGCCCGGTTCGACAAGACCAAGCGGCTCCAGGTTTCGCACGCGTTCCACTCGCCGCTGATGGAGCCGATGCTGGCGGAGTTCCGCCGTGTCGCCGAAGGACTTTCCTACCGCGAGCCGCGGATCTCGGTGGTGCCGACCTCCGCCGGCGGCGGGCGCTGGACGGAGCCGGAGTACTGGGTTCGGCACGTGCGTGAGGCGGTTCGCTTCGCCGACGGCGTGCGGGAGCTGGAGGACGCGGAGGTCACGCGGTTCGTCGAGATCGGGCCGGACGCCGTGTTGTCCGGGATGGCCGCGACCTGCGTGCGTGAGGCCGCAGTTGTTGCCACGCAACGGCGTGAGCGTCCGCAGGTGCGTGAGCTGGTCGCCGGTCTGGCGCGGGCGTTCGCCCACGGCGTGGACGTCGACTGGGCGGCGTTCTTCGCCGGCATCGACGCCCGGCCGGTCGACCTGCCGACGTATGCCTTCCAACATCAGCGTTTCTGGCTGGCCACTGGGAACCAGGGCGCCGGGGACGTGCGGTCGGCGGGGCTGGAGTCCACCGGGCACCGGCTGCTGGGCGCGGCGCTGGACCGGCCGGAGTCCGGCGGGGTCGTGCTGACCGGCCGGCTGTCGGTGGATTCCACGCCGTGGCTGGCGGATCACGTGATCGGCGCCTCGAAGTTGTTCCCCGGCACCGGGTTCGTGGAACTGGTGCTGTGGGCCGGCGACCAGGTCGGTTGCGACGTGGTCGAGGAGCTGACGCTGCAGGCGCCGCTGGTGCTGCCCGAGCGGGGCGGCGTGGCGGTCCAGGTCGTGGTCGACGAGTCGAACCAGGTCGCCGTCTACTCACGGGCCGAAGGTGCTGACGAGCCCTGGATCCGGCACGCCACGGCGGTTCTCGGCACCGGGCCGGCGGCGTCGTTCGAGCTGACCGAGTGGCCGCCGGCCGGGGCGCGGCCGGTGGACCTGACCGGCTGGTACGACCGGGCGGCCGAGGTCGGCGCGGTGTTCGGCCCGGTGTTCCAGGGGATGCGGGCGGCGTGGACGGCCGGCGACGAGGTGTTCGCCGAGGTCGCGCTGCCGGAGGGCACTGAGGTCGACGGCCTCGGGGTGCACCCGGCGCTGCTGGACGCCGCGCTGCACGCCTTCCGGCTGACCAGGCCCGACAGTGAGCGGGCGGCGATCCCGTTCGCGTGGGAGTCGGTGTCGTTGCACGCCACCGGCGCGTCCGCGCTGCGGGTGCGGCTCAAGCCGACCGGTGACGGCACGGCCACGCTGTGGGCGGCCGACCCGACCGGCGCGCCGGTGGTGTCGGTGGAGTCGTTGGCGTTGCGGCAGGTCGACACGGACGAGGTCGGCGTGCGGCGGTCGGGTGACTCGCTGTTCGTCGTCGAGTGGACGCCGGTCACGGAGTCGGCCGAGGCCGTCGCCCCGGACCACACGGTGTTCGAGCCGGACGCGACTTCGGTCCGCACGGCCACGTACGCGACGTTGGAGCGGTTGCAGGCGGGCGAGCCGGTGGTCGTGGTGACCAGGGGCGACCTGCCCGGTGCCGCGGTGGCCGGCCTGATCCGGTCGGCGCAGCTGGAGAACCCGGACCGGTTCGTGTTGGTCGACGCCGAGCCGGGGATGGACGTCGAGCCGCTGCTGCCGCGGATCATCGGCTCCGGCCGGTCGGAACTGCGGGTGCGTGACGGTGAGCTGTTCGCGGCCCGGCTGGCGCGGGTGGCGGTCCCGGAGCCGGCGGCGGTGTTCGACGGCCCGGTGCTGGTCACCGGCGGCACCGGTGGCCTGGGCGCGCAGCTGGCCCGGCATCTGGTGGTGGCGCACGGAGTTCGCGACCTGGTGCTGACCAGCCGCCGCGGCCCGGACGCCCCCGGTGCGTCCACTTTGGAGCGTGAGCTGACCGAGCTCGGTGCGACGGTGACGATCGCCGCGTGCGACGCCGCCGACAAGGACCAGCTGGCGGCCGTGATCCGACCCGACCTGGCGGCGGTTGTGCACGTCGCCGGCGTCATCGACGACGGTGTGCTGTCCGCGCTGACGCCGGACCGGCTGGACGCCGTGTTCCGGCCGAAGGTGGACGCGGCCTGGAACCTGCACGAGCTGACCAAGGACCTGAACCTCAGGGCGTTTGTGCTGTTCTCCTCCGCGACCGGGGTCGTCGGCAACGCGGGCCAGGCCAACTACGGCGCCGCGAACGCCTACCTCGACGGGCTGGCCGAGTACCGGCATTCCCTTGGCCTGCCGGCGATCTCGCTGGCCTGGGGCATGTGGGACGGCGGCATGGCCGACAACGTCGACGTCTCCCGGATCAACCGCGGCGGTGTGCTGGGCCTGTCGATCGACCAGGGCCTGGCGCTGTTCGACGCCGCGTGCGGCAGCGAGCACGCCGCGCTGGTGCCGATCCGGCTGGACATCCGGGCGCTGAACGAGCTCGGGGCCGACCGGGTGCCGGCGATGCTGCGCGGTCTGGTCCGCGCCCGGCGGCGGGTCGCCGGTCGGGCGGCTGCGGCCGGTGCGCTGGCCGCGCGGCTGGCGGGGGTCCCGGCCGACGAGCGTCTGGCCGTCGTGCTGGGTGTCGTGCGGCAGGAGGCGGCGACGGTCCTCGGCCACGCCGGACCGGAGGCGATCGCCCCGGAGCGGGCGTTCACCGAGCTGGGCTTCGATTCCCTGCTGGCGGTCGAGTTCCGCAACGCGTTGAGCGAACGGGTCGGCGCGCGGCTGCCGGCGACGCTGGTGTTCGACTACCCGACCCCGGCGGTGCTGGCCGAGCACCTGCTCGGCGAGGTGGTCGGTGCTGCCTCGGAGCAGCCGAAGACCGAGCGCGCCAAGGAGGTCTCCGACGAGCCGATCGCGATCGTCGGCATGGCCTGCCGCTACCCGGGCGGCGTCAGCTCGCCCGAGGACCTGTGGCGGCTGGTCGCCGACGGCGTGGACGCGGTGTCGCTGTTCCCCGGCGACCGCGGCTGGGACGTCGAGGGCAGCTACGACCCGACCGGCGAGCGGCCCGGCACCACGTACACCCGTGAGGGCGGCTTCCTGCACGATGCCGCGATGTTCGACCCCGGCCTGTTCTCGATCAGCCCCCGCGAGGCGATCACGATGGACCCGCAGCAGCGGTTGCTGCTGGAGACCGCGTGGGAGACGTTCGAGCGGGCGGGTATCGATCCGAAGTCGTTGCGGGGCAGTGACACTGGTGTGTTCGCGGGCCTGATGTACCACGAGTACGAGGGCAACCAGAACACGGGTTCGATCGCCTCCGGTCGGGTGTCGTACACGTTCGGTCTGGAAGGTCCGGCGGTCACGGTTGACACGGCGTGTTCGTCGTCGTTGGTGGCGATGCACCTGGCGGCGCAGTCGTTGCGGTCGGGTGAGTCCTCGCTGGCGTTGGCCGGTGGTGTGACCGTGATGCCGACGCCGGACATGTTCATCGAGTTCAGCCGGCAGAACGGACTTGCGAACGACAGCCGGTGCAAGTCCTTCGCCGACGCCGCCAACGGCACGGGTTGGTCCGAGGGCGTCGGTCTGCTGCTGCTGGAGCGGCTGTCGGACGCGAAGCGCAACGGCCACCAGATCCTGGCCGTGGTCAAGGGTTCCGCCGTGAACCAGGACGGTGCCTCCAACGGTCTGACGGCCCCGAATGGTCCGTCGCAGCAGCGGGTCATCCGCAGGGCGCTGGCTTCCGCTGGCCTGGAAGTGTCCGATGTGGACGCTGTCGAGGCGCACGGCACCGGCACGCGGCTGGGCGACCCGATCGAGGCTCAGGCGATTCTGGCCACCTACGGCCAGGACCGGGACGAACCGTTGTGGTTGGGTTCGATCAAGTCCAACATCGGCCACACCCAGGCGGCCGCCGGTGTCGCCGGTGTCATCAAGATGGTCATGGCCATGCGGCACGGTGTGTTGCCGCAAACCCTGCACGTTGACACTCCCAGCTCGCATGTCGACTGGGCCGAGGGTGCGGTCGAGCTGCTGACCGAGCAGCGGGCGTGGCCGGAGACCGGCCGTCCCCGCCGGGCCGGTGTGTCGTCGTTCGGCGTGAGCGGCACCAACGCGCACGTGATCATCGAGCAGGCCCCGGCGGTCAAGGAGACGACCGTCGAGCGGTCGGCCTTCGCGCCGCTGGTGCTGTCCGGCGCGACCAAGGATGCCCTGCGCGGCCAGGCCGCTCGCCTGGCGTCCATTGTGGACCGAGAAGAGCTGGCCGATGTCGCCGTCTCGCTGGTGAAGACCCGGACCTCGTTCGAGCACCGCGCCGTGGTGTTCAGCGCCGACGCGCTGCGCGCCTTCGCCGAGGGGCGGCCGGCTCCGGGCGTGGTGACCGGTACCGCCGTGGATGGTCTGACGGCGTTCATGTTTTCCGGTCAGGGTTCGCAGCGCGTTGGTATGGGTAAGGAGCTCTACGCGGCCTTCCCGGTGTTCGCCGAGGCGCTGGACGCGGTGTTGGCCCACCTGGACGCGGATCTGCGCGGCGCGATGTTCGACGGAACCGCCGACCTGAGTCAGACCGGCTACACGCAGCCGGCGCTGTTCGCCATCGAGATCGCGTTGTTCCGTCTGCTGGAGTCGTGGGGCGTCAAGCCGGACTTCCTGGTCGGGCACTCGATCGGTGAGCTGGCGGCCGCGCATGTCGCCGGTGTGCTGAGCCTTGAGGACGCTTGTCGGCTGGTGACCGCCCGTGGGCGGCTGATGCAGGCGCTGCCCGAGGGCGGCGCGATGGTGGCGGTCCAGGGCACCGAGGCCGAGGTTCTGCCGTACCTGTCGGAGAAGGTGTCGATCGCCGCGATCAACGGGCCGGACTCGGTCGTCGTCTCCGGCGACGAGGACGCCGTGTTGGCGGTGGCGGCGAGGTTCGAGAAGACCAAGCGGCTCAAGGTTTCCCACGCGTTCCACTCGCCGCTGATGGACCCGATGCTCAACGAGTTCAGCGCGATCGCGGAAACCATCACCTACGCCCAGCCCCGGATTTCCGTGGTGTCGAACCTGACCGGCGAGCTGGTCACCGAGTTCGACGCCGAGTACTGGGTGCGGCACGTCCGCGAGGCCGTGCGCTTCCACGACGGCGTGACCACACTGCGGACTCAGGGCGTGACCACCTTCCTGGAGGTCGGGCCGGACGGCGTGCTGGCGGCCATGGCCGAGGGCTCCGTCGCCCTGCTGCGCCGGGACCGTGGCGAGGTCGAGGCGGCCACGGCCGCGCTGGCCGGGCTGCACGTGCGCGGCGTCAAGGTCGACTGGCTCCGGCTGATCTCCGGCCGGCTGATCGACCTGCCGACCTACGCTTTCCAGCGCGAGCGCTTCTGGATCAACGCCAAACCCGTCAGCCGATCCACTGTGGACGAATGGCACTACGGCCTGACCTGGACGCCGGTCAACGACACCCCGAACGCCGCCGCACTGGGCGCCTGGGTGCTGGCGGTGCCGGAGAACGAGCTGGACAGCGGCGTGGTCGGCTCGGTCGCCAAGCAGTTGCGCGAGCGGCTCGGCGAGGTCGTCCCGCTCGTCGTCGGCGACGTCGACCGCGAGATCCTGGCCGGCCGACTGGCCGAGCTGCCGGCCGAGGTCAACGGCGTGATCTCCTTGCTGGCCCTGGACGACCAGGCCGACCCGGACCACCCCGAGGTGTCGGCCGGCGTCGGCCGGACCCTCACCCTGGTGCAGGCCGCCGGCGACGCCGGCCGCACCACCCCGCTGTGGTGCCTGACCCAGGGCGCGGTCGCCGTCGACGACTGCGACCCGCTGAGCAGCCTGCCGCAGGCCGGCATGTGGGGCCTGGGCCGGGTGATCGCGCTGGAGTACCCGCAGCAGTGGGGCGGCCTGATCGACCTGCCCGAGGTGCTCGACGACCGGGCCGCCGAACGGCTCATCGACGCGCTGGCCGGCCCCGGCGGCGAGGACCAGCTGGCCATCCGCGCCGCCGGGGTGTTCGCCCCGCGCATCACTCGGTCCACTGTGGATGGTCCGGTCGCGAAGCCGTGGCAGCCGCGCGGAACCGTGCTGGTCACCGGCGGCACCGGCGCGCTGGGCGGCCACGTCGCCCGGCAGCTGGCCGGCAGCGGCGCGGAACACCTGCTGCTGGTCAGCCGGCGCGGTCCGGCCGCCGAAGGCGCGGCGGAGTTGGAAGCGGAGCTGACCGAGCTCGGCGTGCGGGTGACCGTGGCCGCGTGCGACGTCGCCGACCCGGCCGCCGTCCGCGACCTGCTGGCCGCGATCCCGTCGGAGCAGCCGCTCACCGCGGTCGTGCACACCGCCGGCGTCCTGGCCGACAGCGTGGTGGATGCTTTGACACCGGAGCGTTTTGTCGACGTGCTGCGCTCGAAGGTCACCTCGGCCGAGGTGCTGGACGAGGCGACCCGGGACCTCGACCTGGACGCGTTTGTGCTGTTCAGCTCGCTGTCCGGGGTGGTGGGCACGCCCGGCCAGGGTAACTACGCCGCCGCCAACAGCGCCCTCGACGCGCTGGCCGGACGCCGCCGCGCCGCCGGTCTCCCGGCCGTCTCCATCGCCTGGGGCCCGTGGGCCGGCGGCGGCATGGCCGACGAGGCGATCATGGCCCGGCACCGCCGTAGCGGCGTGGTGCCGATGTCGCCGCAACGCGCCGCCGCCGCGATGCGGCTGGCCGTCGACCACGGCCAGGTCCGGCCGATCATCGTCGACGTCGACTGGGAGCGCTTCGTCCCGGCCTTCACCGGCCCGCGCACCAGCCACCTGTTCGACGTCGTGCACGAGCCGAGCGGGCCGGCGGTCAGCTCCGACGCCCTACGGGAACGCCTGACCGGACTGGCCCGGCCGGAGCGGATCCGCGTGCTGGAGGACCTGGTCTGCGGCACCGCCGCCGCAGTGCTGGGCCACGCCAGCGCCACCGCCGTCGAGCCGACGCGGGCCTTCCGCGAGCTCGGCTTCGACTCCCTGATGGCCGTCGAACTACGCAACGGCCTCGGCGCCGCAACGGATCTGTCCCTGCCCGCCACCGTCGTCTTCGACCACGTCACCCCCGCCGCCCTGGCCGAACGCCTGCTGGTCGAGCTGTTCCCCGACGAAGCCGGCGACCAGGTCGACGACGTCGAGACCCGGACCCGCCGGGCCCTGGCCGAGATCCCGCTGCAACGCCTGCGCGACGCCGGCCTGCTGGACACGCTGCTCAAACTGGCCGACTCGGACGCCCAGCCGGCCCCCGCCGACCAGACCGAGATCGCCGACTCGATCGACGAGATGGACGCCGACAGCTTGATGCGCCTGGTGCAGGGTGACTTCGCCGCTCACCAGCTCTCCGAAGGGAACAGCCATGACTGAGCCGACGGCGAAGGTCGTCGAAGCGCTCCGGACCGCGGTCAAGCAGATCGAGACGCTGCGCGCGCAGAACCGCGAACTGGTGGACGCGGCGAGGGAACCGATCGCGATCGTGTCCATGGCGTGTCGGTTCCCCGGCGGTGTGCGGACTCCCGAGGACCTGTGGCGGCTGCTCGCCGACGGCACCGACGCCATGTCCGGCTTCCCCACCGACCGCGGCTGGGACCTGGAGACGCTCATCGACTCCGACCCGGACCGGGTCGGCGCCAGCTACGTCGACCAGGGCGGTTTCCTGGACGACGCGGCCGAGTTCGACCCGGCGTTCTTCGGCATCTCCCCGCGCGAGGCGGTGGCGATGGACCCGCAGCAGCGGCTGTTGCTGGCGACCTCGTGGGAGGCGATGGAACGCGCCGGCATCGACCCGCACTCGCTCAAGGGCGGGCCGGTCGGTGTGTTCACCGGCACCAACGGCCAGGACTACGGCCTGCTCGCGGCCGAGGCCGTCGAGGAGACCGAGGCCTACCAGGCCACCGGCAACAACGCCTCGGTGATGGCCGGCCGGCTCTCCTACACCTTCGGGTTCGAGGGTCCCGCGGTCACCATGGACACGGCCTGCTCGGCGTCGCTGGTGGCGATGCACCTGGCCGCGCAGGCACTGCGGTCCGGCGAGTGCTCGCTGGCGCTGGCCGGCGGGGTCACGGTGATGTCCACGCCGACCATCTTCTCGATCTTCTCCCGGCAGCGCGGCCTGTCCAAGGACGGGCGGGTCCGGGCGTTCTCCGACGACACCGACGGCACCGGCTGGGGCGAGGGCGTCGGCATGGTCGTGCTGGAGCGGCTGTCCGACGCCAAGCGCAACGGACACCCGATCCTGGCCGTGCTCAAGGGTTCCGCGGTCAACCAGGACGGCGCGTCCAACGGCCTGACCGCCCCGAACGGCCCGTCGCAGCAGCGGGTCATCCGGCAGGCGCTGAACAACGCCAACCTGTCGGCGTCCGAAGTGGACGCCGTCGAGGCGCACGGCACCGGCACCACCCTCGGCGACCCGATCGAGGCGCAGGCGCTGATCGCGACCTACGGCCGCGACCGGGACCAGGAACGGCCGCTGTGGCTGGGGTCGATCAAGTCCAACATCGGCCACACCCAGGCCGCCGCCGGTGTGGCCGGCGTGATGAAGATGGTGCTGGCGCTGCAGAACGGCGTGCTGCCCAAGACTTTGCATGTGTCCGAGCCGACGTCCCATGTGGACTGGTCAGCCGGCACGGTCCGGCTGGCGACCGAGCAGGTGCCGTGGCCGGCGCGGGCCGACCGGCCGCGCCGCGCCGGCGTGTCCTCCTTCGGCGTCAGCGGCACCAACGCCCACGTGATCATCGAGCAGGCTCCAGAGCCGCCTACCCCGCGCGGAACGCGCGGCAAAAGCACGGTTGTGCCCTGGCCGCTGTCGGGGCGGACCGAGCAGGCGCTCAGTGATCAGGCCCGGCGGCTGCGGGACGCGCTGGACGACGGTTTCTCCGTGGCGGACATCGGTTTCTCGCTGGCCACCACCAGGAGCGCGTTCGACGAGCGCGCGGTCCTGATCGGCCGGGACCGGGACGACTTCCGTGAGGCGCTGGACGCGGTCATCGGCGCTGCGCCGTCGCCGAGGGTGCTGCGCGGTCGCGCGCTGGGCCGCGGCAAGGTCGCGTTCGTGTTCCCCGGCCAGGGTTCGCAGTGGGTCGGCATGGCCGTCGACCTGATCGAGGCCTACCCGGTGTTCGCCGACAGGATGAACGAGTGCGCCGAGGCGCTGTCCGAGTTCGTCGACTGGTCGCTGCTGGATGTCCTCGGTGACGCCGAGGCGCTGGAGCGGGTCGACGTCGTGCAGCCGGTGCTGTTCGCGGTGATGGTGTCGCTGGCCGCGCTGTGGCGGTCGTTCGGGGTCGAACCGTCGGCTGTGGTCGGCCACTCGCAGGGTGAGATCGCCGCCGCCTGTGTCGCCGGCGCACTGTCCCTTCAGGACGCGGCGCGGGTCGTTGCCTTGCGGTCCAAGGCGATCCTGGCCCTGTCTGGCCGTGGTGGCATGGTCTCCGTGCCGCTGCCGGTGGACCAGATCGAGCTGCCCGAGGGTGTTTCCATCGCGGCGGTGAACGGTCCGTCCTCGGTGGTGGTCTCGGGTGACCCCGACGGCCTGGCCACCGTGCTGGCCACGATCGACCGGGCCAAGGCGATCCCGGTGGACTACTCCTCGCACTCGGCGCAGGTCGAGTCGCTGCGCGAGGAGCTGCTGGAGATCCTCGCCCCGATCCGGCCGCGTGCGGCCGAGGTGCCGTTCTACTCCGCGGTGACCGGCGAGGAGTTCGACACCACCGGCCTGACCGCCGAATACTGGTACACCAACCTGCGCCAGACCGTGTGGTTCGCGAAGACGGCCCAGGCGCTGGCCGAGAGCGGCCACCGGTACTTCATCGAGTCCAGCCCGCACCCGGTGCTGGCGTTCGGCCTGCGGGAGACCCTGGACGACGACGCCGTCGTCCTGGGCTCGCTGCGTCGTGACGACGGCGGCGCCCAGCGCTGGCTCACCTCGCTGGGCGAGGCGCACGCCGTCGGCCTCAAGCTCGACTGGGACGCCGTGTTCGCGGGCGTCGACGTCCGCCGCACCGAGTTGCCGACCTACGCGTTCCAGCTCGACCGTTTCTGGTTGGAGCCCAAGCAGTCCGCTCGTGCCGACGTCACGTCGGCCGGCCTGCGGGCGACTGACCACCCGCTGCTGGGCGCGGCGATGGCCGTCGCCGACGACGACCGCCTGGTCTTCACCGGCCGCATCTCCAGCCGCACCCATCCCTGGCTGGCCGACCACGCCGTGCTCGGCACGGTTCTGTTGCCCGGCACGGCTTTCGTCGAGTTGGTCCTGCACGCCGGCGAGCAGGTGGGCTGCGCCAACCTGGCCGATCTGGCGCTGGAGACCCCGCTGACGCTGCCCGCGCAGGGCGGCGTCCAGCTCCAGGTCGCGGTGACAGCTGCCGACGAGGCCGGCAACCGGACCGTCACGGTCAACTCCCGCGAGAGCGAGGACGTGCCGTGGACCCGGCACGCCACCGGCACTCTCACCGCGACGGTCCCGGCCACCACGTTCGATCTGTCGGTGTGGCCGCCGGCCGGCGCGACCCCGGTTGAGTTCGGCGACATCTACGGCCGGTTGGCCGAGACCGGTTTCGGCTACGGCCCGGTGTTCCAGGGCCTGCGCGCCGCGTGGCGCTCGGGCAACGACATCTACGCCGAGATCAGGCTGCCCGACGACCAGCGCGACCTGGCTGCCCGCTTCGGCGTGCACCCGGCGCTGCTCGACGCCGCCCTGCACTCGTACCTGATCGACCAGGGCGACGAGGTCGCGCTGCCCTTCGCCTGGACCGGCGTGACGCTGCACGCGGTCGGCGCCGACACCCTGCGCGTGCACGTCACGCCCGACGGCCGGGTGCTGGGCGCCGACGAGACCGGCGCGCCGGTGGTGTCGGTCGAGCGGATCGTGTCGCGGCCGCTGCCCAAGGGCGGGCTGCGTCAGCGCGTCGACTCGCTGTACGAGGTGGAGTGGGTCCCGGCCGTCTCGGCCGACGACAACTCCGAGTACGTGGTCCGGGATGCGCCGCATGACCTGCACGAAGCGCTTGCACTGGCCCAGGAATGGCTCGCGAACGAGCAGTCCCGGCTCGTGCTCGTCAGCACGGGCGCGGTCGCGGTCGGCGCGGACGAGGACGTGCCGAACCTGATGGCGGCGGCCGTGCTGGGCCTGTTCCGTTCGGCCCAGAACGAGAACCCCGGCCGGTTCACCCTGATCGACATCGACGACGAGCCCGCCTCCCGAGAGGCCGTCGACGCCGCCGCGAGGACCGGTGAGCCGCAGATCGCCGTCCGCGACGGCGAACTCCGCATGCCGCGCCTGGCCCGCGCTGACGCCGGCGACGATTTCACCTGGAACACCGAGGGCACAGTCCTGATCACCGGTGGCACCGGCCTGATCGGCGCACTGGTGGCCAAGCACCTCGTCGCCGAACACGGTGTGCGCAACCTGCTGCTGACCAGCCGGCGTGGCCCGGACGCGCCTGGTGCGTCCACTGTGGAGCAGGAGCTCACCGGGCTCGGCGCGACCGTGACGATCGCGGCCTGCGACGCCGCCGACCGGGACGCGCTGGCGGCACTGCTCGCCGAGCACCCGGTGACCGCCGTCGTGCACAGCGCCGGTGTGCTGGACGACGGCATCGTCACGTCGCTGACGCCGGAGCGGCTGGACACCGTGCTGCGGCCCAAGGTCGACGCCGCCCGCAACCTGCACGAGCTGACCGGCGATCTGGACGCCTTCATCCTGTTCTCCTCGGGCGCCGGCGTGTTCGGCGGGCCCGGCCAGGGCAACTACGCCGCCGCCAACTCCTACCTGGACGCGTTGGCCCAGCACCGGCGGGCCAGCGGTCGGCCTGGTGTCTCGCTGGCCTGGGGCCTGTGGGAGCAGGCCAGCGGCATGACCGGGCACCTGGACACCGCCGAGAAGTCCCGGATGCGCGTCAACACACTGTCCAATAAGGACGGTATGCGGCTGTTCGACGCCGCGCTGGGCACCGACCGGGCCTTACTCGTCCCGGTCGCGCTGGACTTCAGGATCAAGGACGTGCCGCACCTGCTGCGCGGCCTGATCCGCACCACGACCCGTCGCATGGCCAAGGCCGCGACCGTCGAGGGCTCGGCGTTCGCCCGTGGCATCGCCGCCCTCGCGCCCGAGGAGCGCGGCAAGGCGCTGCTCGACCTGGTGCGCGAGCACGCGGCGTCGGTGCTCGGCCACGCCGGCCTGGAGGCCGTGCGACCCGACAACGCCTTCCGTGAGCTCGGCTTCGACTCGCTGACCGCGGTGACCCTGCGCAACCAGCTCACCGCCGCCACCGGTCTGAAGCTGCCGGCCACGCTGGTCTTCGACCACCCGTCGCCGGCCGTGCTCGCCCGCCACCTGCTGACGCTGCTGGAGGGGGAGCGGACCGTTGTCGAGGCCGTGCCGGTGGCCGCGGCCGACGACGACCCGATCGTGATCGTCGGCATGGCCTGCCGCTTCCCCGGCGGGGTCGGCTCGCCGGAGGACCTGTGGGGCCTGGTGATCGGCGGCGTCGACGCCATCTCCGGGATGCCCACCGACCGCGGCTGGGACCTCGACGCCATCTACCACCCGGACCCCGACCACCCCGGCACAACGCACGTCCGCGGCGGCGGTTTCCTCTACGACGCCGGGGAGTTCGACGCCGGGTTCTTCGGCATCTCGCCCCGCGAGGCGCTCACCGTCGACCCGCAGCAGCGGTTGCTGCTGGAGACCGCGTGGGAGACGTTCGAGCGGGCCGGCATCGATCCGAAGTCGTTGCGGGGCAGTGACACTGGTGTGTTCGCGGGCCTGATGTACCACGAGTACGAGGGCAACCACAACACCGGTTCGATCGCGTCCGGCCGCGTTTCCTACACGTTCGGTCTGGAGGGGCCGGCGGTCACGGTCGACACGGCGTGCTCGTCGTCGTTGGTGGCCATGCACCTCGCGATGCAGGCGCTGCGGTCGGGTGAGTCCTCGCTGGCCCTGGCCGGCGGTGTGGCTGTGATGTCCACGCCGGAGCTGTTCGTCGAGTTCTCCACCCTGCGCGGTCTGTCGGCCGACAGCCGATGCCGGTCGTTCGCGGACGCCGCCGACGGCACCGGTTTCTCCGAGGGCGTGGGCATGGTGCTGCTGGAGCGGCAGTCCGACGCCCGCCGCAACGGGCACCAGATCCTGGCCGTGGTCAAGGGTTCCGCGGTCAACCAGGACGGTGCCTCCAACGGTCTTACCGCGCCGAACGGTCCGTCGCAGCAGCGGGTGATCCGCCGGGCGCTGGCCGTCGCCGGCCTCACACCGTCCGATGTGGACACCGTGGAAGCGCACGGCACCGGCACGACTCTCGGCGACCCGATCGAGGCGCAGGCGATTCTGGCGACCTATGGTCAGGATCGGGACGAGCCGTTGTGGCTGGGGTCGATCAAGTCCAACATCGGTCACACGCAGGCCGCCGCTGGTGTCGCCGGTGTGATCAAGATGGTGATGGCGATGCGGCACGGTGTGCTGCCGCAGACCCTGCACGTCGACGTCCCGAGCTCGCATGTGGATTGGACCGAGGGTGCGGTCGAGCTGCTGACCGAGCAGCGGGCGTGGCCGGAGACCGGCCGCCCCCGTCGGGCTGGTGTGTCGTCGTTCGGTGTGAGCGGCACCAACGCGCACGTGATCATCGAGCAGGCCCCGGCGGCCAAGGAGGTGCCGGCCAGTGAGCCGGTGGCCCAGCCGGTTCCGCTCATCCTGTCGGCGAAGTCGGACGCGGCACTGCGTGAGCAGGCCCGCAAGCTGGCCGCGTTCCCCGAGCAGAACGTCGCCGACGTGGCGTTCTCCCTGCTGAGCACCCGATCGGAGTTCGACCACCGCGTCGTCGCGGTGGGGCAGCAGCACGACTCGCTGGCGTCGGTTCTCGACCGGTTCGCCGAGGGCGACCTCGCCGCGACCGCCGTGCACGGTGTTGCCGACGTCGTCGGCAAGAAGGTCTTCGTCTTCCCCGGCCAGGGTTCGCAGTGGGTCGGCATGACCACCGAGCTGCTGGCGACCTCGCCGGTGTTCGCGGCTCGGATGGCCGAGTGCGAGGCGGCGCTGTCGTCCTATGTGGACTGGTCGCTGACCGAGGTGCTGTCCGACGCCGAGGCCCTGGAACGGGTCGATGTCGTGCAACCGGTGATGTTCGCGACGATGGTGTCGCTGGCCGCGCTGTGGCGTTCGCACGGCGTTCAGCCGGACGCGGTGATCGGCCACTCGCAGGGCGAGATCGCGGCCGCCTGTGTGGCCGGTGCGCTGTCGCTGGATGACGCCGCGAAGATCGTTGCCTTGCGCAGCCAGGTGATCGCCGCTTCGCTGGCCGGTCTCGGTGGCATGATGTCGGTTGCCCTGCCGGTGGCCGAGGTCGAACCGCTGCTGGTCGACGGCGTCTCCATCGCCGCCACCAACGGCCCGCGTTCGGTCGTGGTCGCTGGCTCCCCGGAGGGGCTGCTGGCCATTCAGGCGACGGTTGAGGCCGGCGGTGGTCGGGCGCGGATGGTCCCGGTGGACTACGCCTCGCACACCGACCACGTCGAGGCGATCGAGTCGGAGTTGCTCACCGCGCTGGACGGCATCACGCCGCAGGCGTCGTCGACGGCGTTCTTCTCGACCGTGACCAATGACTGGATCACCGACACGACCGAGCTCGACGCCGCCTACTGGTACCGCAACCTGCGGCACCAGGTTCGGTTCGCGGAGTCGGTGCGGGTGTTGGCCGAGCAGGGTTACGGGTTCTTCATCGAGACCAGCGCCCACGCAGTGCTGACCATGAGCGTCCAGGATGTGCTGGACGAGGCCGGTGTCGACGCGGTCGCGGTGGGCACGTTGCGGCGCAACGACGGTGGCCTTCAGCGGTGGCTGCTGTCGCTGGCCGAGGCCCACGTCCGCGGTCTGGACGTCGACTGGAAGCTGACCGGCCGGTCCGTCGACCTGCCCACCTATGCCTTCGACCGCAGGTACTACTGGCTCAAGTCCGTTGTGGACGGTCCGGTGCGTTCGACGGTCGACGACTGGCGCCACCGCGTCACCTGGCGTCCCGTGGCCGATGCCAAGCCCGCCACCGGGACCTGGCTGGTGGTCACGCCGTCCGCCGAGCACAACTGGACGATCGGCGACAACACGATCCACGTCGTCACCGACGGCGGGGACCGGGCCACGCTGGCCGAGCAGCTGCGGGCCGGGCTGGCCGAGCCGGTGGCCGGTGTCGTGTCGCTGCTGGCACTCGACCGACCCGTCACCGCGACCCTGCACCTCACCCAGGCGCTGGGCGACATCGACGCCGACGCCCCGCTGTGGCTGGTGACGCAGGGCGCGGTCTCGATCGGCGACAACGACCGGATCGGCGACCCCGAGCAGGCGCAGGTCTGGGGCATGGGCCGCGTGATCGCGCTCGAACACCCCGAGCGCTGGGGCGGTCTGGTCGACGTGCCCGCCGACGTCGACGACATCGTGCTGCGCCGGCTGACCGGCGTCCTCGCTGGTCACGACGATGAGGACGAGCTGGCGGTCCGTGCGGCAGGGGTCTTCGCGCGGCGACTCACGCTGGCCGCCCCGCACGTCAAGGCCACCGACCCGTGGCAGCCGGACGGCACCGTCCTGGTCACCGGCGGCACTGGCGCGCTCGGCGCGCACGTCGCCCGCTGGCTGGCCGAGGCCGGCGCGAGCCACCTGGTGCTGACCAGCCGTCGGGGCCGGGACGCCGATGGCGTCGCGGAACTGGAAGCCGAACTGACCGAGCTCGGTGCCGAGGTGACGATCGCGGCCTGCGACGCCGCCGACCGGACCGCCATGGCGGAGTTGATCGCCCAGTACCCGCCGAACGCCGTGATTCACACCGCCGGTGTGTTGGACGACGGCGTGCTGGAGAGCCAGGACGCGGCACGGCTGGACCGCGTGTTCGCGCCCAAGGTGACTGCGGCGCAGAACTTGGACGAGCTGACCCGCGACCTGCCGCTGACGGCGTTTGTGCTGTTCTCGTCGGCCGCCGGTGTGCTGGGTAGCGCTGGCCAGGCCAACTACGCCGCTGCCAACGCCTACCTGGACGCCCTGGCCGAGCAGCGCCGCGCCGATGGGCTGGTGGCGACGTCGGTGGCCTGGGGTGCCTGGGCCGACAGCGGCCTCGCGGCTGACGCGGGCGTGGTCGAGGAGCGGCTGCGGCAGACCGGGGTCTTACCGATGCGGCCGGGTCTGGCGATCAGCGCGCTGCAGGGCGCGCTCGACGACGGCGACACCACGCTCGTGGTCGTCGACATGGACTGGCAGCGCGCCGCCGGCCGGCCGTGGAGCCGTGAGCTGGTGGAAACCGAGACCGGCGCCAGCACGGGTGACTCGCTGCGGGACCGCCTGTCGGCGCTCTCCCGCGATGAAGCCGACCGCGCGCTGATCACGTTGGTGCGCAAGCAGGTCGCCGAGGTCCTCGGGCACGACGGTGTCGAGGACGTGCCGCTGGGACGGCAGTTCCGCGAACTCGGGTTCGACTCGCTGACCGCGGTCGAACTGCGCAACCGGCTCGGCGCGGCGACCGGGTTGAAGCTGCCGACCACGTTGGTATTCGACCACCCGACCGTCCGCGAGCTGGCCGGCCTGCTCGGTGCCGAGCTGCTCGGCGCCAGCGCCGGGGCCGTCGCCTTGACACCCGTGCGCACGGTCGACCCGGAGACCGACCCGGTGGTCGTGGTGGCCATGAGCTGCCGGTTCCCCGGCGGCATCGCCTCGCCCGAGGACCTGTGGCAGCTGTTGGTGGAGGGCCGGGACGCGGTCGGCGACTTCCCGACCGACCGCAACTGGGACCTCGACAACCTGCACCACCCGGACCCCGACCACCTCGGCACGACCTACGCCCGTGGCGGCGCCTTCCTCGCCGACGCGTCGCAGTTCGACGCCGGGTTCTTCGGGATCAGCCCGCGTGAGGCGCTGGCGATGGACCCGCAGCAGCGGTTGCTGCTGGAGGCGTCGTGGGAGGCCCTGGAACGGGCCGGCATCGACCCGCACTCGCTCAAGGGTTCGCCGGCCGGTGTGTTCATCGGCACCAACGGGCAGGACTACCCGATGGTGCTGACGCAGTCCGACGACGACGTCGCCGGACACGCCCTCACCGGCAACGCCAGCAGTGTCGTCTCGGGCCGGGTCTCCTACACGCTGGGCCTCGAAGGTCCTTCGGTGACACTGGACACCGCGTGCTCGGCGTCGCTGGTCGCGATGCACTGGGCCGCGCAGGCGCTGCGGTCAGGTGAGTGCTCGTTGGCGCTGGCCGGCGGTGTGTCGGTGATGTCCACGCCGGGCGTCCTCGTGGAGTTCAGCCGGCAGCGCGGCCTGTCGGCGGACGGCCGGATCCGGGCCTTCTCTGACGACGCCGAGGGCACCGCGTGGGGTGAAGGCGTCGGCATGATCGTGCTGGAGCGTCAGTCCGACGCTGAGCGCAACGGTCACCCGATCTTGGCGGTGCTGCGTGGAAGTGCGATCAACCAGGATGGTGCTTCGAATGGCCTGACCGCGCCGAATGGTCCGTCGCAGCAGCGGGTGATCCGTCAGGCCCTGGCTCAGGCCGGCTTGTCGGTGTCCGATGTGGATGCTGTGGAGGCGCATGGCACGGGCACGACGCTGGGTGACCCGATCGAGGCCCAGGCGTTGCTGGCGACCTATGGCCAGGACCGTGACGAGCCGTTGTGGCTGGGTTCGATCAAGTCCAACATCGGTCACACCCAAGCCGCGGCCGGTGTCGCCGGCGTCATCAAGATGGTGCTGGCGATGCGGAACGGCGTGCTTCCGCAGACGCTCAACGTGTCGGAGCCGACGTCCCATGTGGACTGGAGCGCCGGCAAGGTCGAGCTGCTGACCGAATCGCGGGAGTGGCCGGTCGGTTCCGGTCCGCGTCGGGCTGGTGTGTCGTCGTTCGGTGTTAGTGGCACGAACGCGCACGTGATCCTGGAGCAGGCGTCGGCGGTCGAGGTGCCTGAGATCGAGCGTTCGGTTGTGGCGCCGTGGGTGCTTTCCGGCAATTCGCCAGAAGCTCTGCGGGATCAGGCCGCGCGTCTGGTGTCCCGTGTGGACGGTGTTGACGCGGCGGATGTGGCCTACTCGCTGGTGTCCTCGCGGACGTCGTTCGAGCACCGTGCCGTGGTGTTCGGTGCTGACGCACTGCGCGGACTTGCTGCCGGGCAGGCCGCGCCGGGTGTGGTGACTGGCACCGCGGTTGACGGTCTGACCGCGTTCATGTTCTCCGGTCAGGGTTCGCAGCGGGTGGGCATGGGTAAGGAGCTCTACGCGGCCTTCCCGGTGTTCGCCGAGGCGCTGGACGCGGTGTTCGAGCACCTGGATGCCGATCTGCGCGGGGTGATGTTCGAGGGCTCCGCCGACCTGGACCAGACGGGATACACCCAGCCGGCGCTGTTCGCCATCGAGGTGGCACTGTTCCGTCTGCTGGAGTCGTGGGGTGTCAAGCCGGACTTCCTGGTCGGGCACTCGATCGGTGAGCTGGCGGCGGCGCATGTGGCTGGTGTGCTGTCCCTCGCGGACGCGTGCAAGCTGGTCTCCGCTCGCGGGCGTTTGATGCAGGCGCTGCCCGAGGGCGGCGCGATGGTCGCGATTCAGGCCACCGAGGACCAGGTGTTGCCGCACCTGACCGACGGTGTGTCCATCGCGGCGATCAACGGGCCGACTTCGGTTGTGGTGTCGGGTGTTGAGGACGCTGTGCTGGCGGTGGCGGCGCGGTTCGAGAAGACCAAGCGGCTCACGGTGTCGCACGCGTTCCACTCGCCGTTGATGGATCCGATGCTGGCCGAGTTCCGCCAGGTGGCGGAGACCATCAGCTACGGCCGGCCGACGATTTCGGTGGTGTCGAACCTGACCGGTGAGCTGGTCACCGAGTTCGACGCCGAGTACTGGGTCCGGCACGTCCGGGAGGCCGTCCGGTTCAACGACGGGGTTTCGACCCTGCGCCGTGAGGGCGTGACGACGCTGCTGGAGGTCGGGCCGGACGGCGTGCTGTCCGGGATGGCCGACGGCATCGCGGTGCTGCGCCGCAACCGGGACGAGGTCGAGGCGATCACCACGGCCCTGGCCCAGCTGCACGTCAGCGGTGTCCGGGTCGACTGGCTCAAACTGATCTCCGGCCGGCTGATCGACCTGCCGACCTACGCCTTCCAGCACGAGCGCTACTGGCCGAAGCCGGGCACTGCCGCTGCGAAGGCCGTTGTCGACAGCGTGGACAGCGCGTTCTGGGCCGCGGTCGAGAACAACAACCTGGAGGCGCTGGCCGACACCCTGGAGGTCGACGGCTCGGAGCTGGGCGATGTGCTGCCGCTGCTGTCCTCGTGGCGGCGCAAGCAGCGTGAGCAGTCCACTGTGGACGGCTGGCGCTACCGGGTGCGGTGGAAGCCGATGTCGGTGCGGGGCGCGGCCCTGTCCGGCCGGTGGCTGGCGCTGGCCCCGACCGGCCAGGGGCAGGACCACCTCGACGCCCTGACCGGCGCGGAGATCGTCCGCGTCGACGTCGACCTCACTGCGCTCGACCGCCAGGGCCTGGCCGAGCGGCTGGCCGGCGAACGGGTCGATGGCGTGCTGTCGCTGCTGGCCCTGGACGAGAACCACGGTGTGACGGCGACATTGGTCGCCACCCAGGCGCTGCGGGACGCCGGCATCGACGCCCCGCTGTGGATCCTGACCTCCGGCGCGGTGTCGACCGGTCGCTCGGACCAGGTGACCAGCGCGTCCCAGTCGCAGGTGTGGGGCTTCGGCCGGGTCGTGGGTCTGGAGTTCCCGAACCTGTGGGGCGGTCTGGTCGACGTCCCGGCGGTCCTGGACGAGCGGTCCGCGCAGCGGTTGGACGCGGTGCTGGCCGGTGTCGACGGCGAGGACCAGATCGCGGTCCGGTCCTCGGGCGTGTTCGTCCGCCGGGTCGAGCACGCGCCGGCGGCCAAGGGTTCCCGTGACTGGACGCCGAGTGGCACCGTGCTGATCACAGGCGGCACCGGCGGCCTGGGCAGCCTGGTCGCCCACTGGGTGGCCGGCGCCGGGGCCGAGCACGTGGTGCTGACCAGCCGTCGCGGCATCGAGGCCGACGGCGCGCGGGAACTGGAGGCCGAGCTCCTCGGCCTCGGCGCCCGAGTGACGATCGCGGCGTGTGACGCGGCGGACCGGGACTCGCTGGCCGAGCTGCTCGACCGGCTCGAGGCCGAGGGATCCCCGGTGCGGTCGGTGTTCCACGCCGCCGGTGTCTCCCGGCCCGACCTGATCGGCGACACCACGGCGTCCGAGTTCGGCATCAGCCTGGCCGCCAAGGCCATCGGCGCGCGGAACCTGGACGAGCTGTTGCGCGGCAAGGACTTGGACGCCTTCGTCCTGTTCTCGTCCATCGCCGCGGTCTGGGGCAGTGGCGGTCAGGCCGCCTACTCCGCGGCCAACGCCTACCTGGACGGCCTGGCCGAGATCCGGCGCGCTCGCGGCGAGACCGCGACGTCGGTGGCCTGGGGCGCGTGGGCCGAGATCGGCATGGGCGCGGACAACGAGGCCGAGCGGGCGCTGGGCCGGGCCGGAATCCGAAGCATGGCCCCGGAACTGGCCCTGTCGGCGCTGCGCCAGGCCATGGACGCCGACGAGACGTTCGTCGCGGTCGCGGACATGGACTGGGCGGTGTTCGCGCCCGGGTTCTCCGTCGCCCGTCGTCGTCCGCTGATCGAGGACCTGCCCGAGGTGGTCACGGCGCTGGCCGCGGCTTCCCCGGCCGCTACTGGCGAATCGGTGTCCGAGTTCGCCGGGCGACTGGCCGCGCTGCCGGCCGGTCACCGCGAACGCGTTGCGGTGGAAGAGATCTGCGCCCAGGCCGCGGTGACCCTCGGGCACGCAGGAGCCGGCAAGATCGACCCCGACCGCGCGTTCCGCGAGCTCGGCTTCGACTCGCTGACCGCGGTGGAACTGCGCAACCGGCTCACCGCCGCCACCGGGCTCACGCTGGCCTCGACCGTGGTGTTCGACTTCCCGTCGGCGCGGTCGCTGGCCGAGCACGTGTTGGGCGAGCTGTTCGGCGCCGAGGCCGACGCGGTGGACCGCCGCGCCGTCGCGGTGGACGAGCCGATGGCCATCGTGGGCATGGCGTGCCGCTTCCCGGGTGGGGTCACCTCGCCCGAACAGCTGTGGAAGCTGGTGCTGGACGGCCGGGACGCGACGTCCAACTACCCGCTGGACCGGTCGTGGGACTTCTCCGCGCTGACCGGCGCGTTCGAGCACCGGGCCGGCTTCATCGACGACGCGGACAAGTTCGACGCCGGCTTCTTCGGCATCGGCCCGCGTGAGGCGCTGGCGATGGACCCGCAGCAGCGGCTGCTGCTGGAGTCGTCGTGGGAGGCGCTGGAGCGGGCGGGTCTGGCCCCGTCAGCGCTGCGTGGCACCGCCACCGGTGTCTTCGTCGGCAGCTCGCCCGACGGCTACGGCACCGGGTCGCTCGCCGACCCGGACGAGGTGCGGGGCTACCTGCTGACCGGCAACGCGCACTCCGTGGTGTCCGGCCGCATCTCGTACTCGCTGGGCCTTGAGGGGCCGGCGATGACGATCGACACGGCGTGCTCCTCCTCGCTGGTGGCGATGCACCTCGCGGCGCAGTCGCTGCGGGCCGGCGAGTGCGATCTGGCGCTGGCCGGTGGTGTCGCGGTGATCGCGCAGTCGGTGGTGTTCGAGGAGTTCTCCCGCCAGGGCGGGCTCGCCGCCGACGGCCGGGTCAAGGCGTTCTCCGATGACGCCGACGGCACCGGCTGGGGTGAGGGTGTCGGCATGGTGGTGTTGGAGCGGCTGTCGGACGCCGAGCGCAACGGGCACCAGATCCTGGCCGTGGTCCGGGGTTCCGCGGTGAACCAGGATGGTGCGTCCAACGGTCTGACCGCGCCGAACGGTCCGTCGCAGCGGCGGGTCATCCGCCAGGCGCTGGCCCAGGCTGACCTCACTCCGTCCGAAGTGGACGTTGTCGAGGCGCACGGCACCGGCACCACGCTGGGTGACCCGATTGAGGCCCAGGCCCTGCTGGCGACTTACGGGCAGGACCGGGATGAGCCGTTGTGGTTGGGGTCGATCAAGTCCAACATCGGTCACACCCAGGCGGCCTCCGGTGTCGCCAGCGTGATCAAGATGGTGATGGCCCTCCGGCACGCCGTGCTGCCGCAGACCCTGAACGTCGGCACGCCCAGCACGCACGTGGACTGGACGGCCGGCAAGGTCGAGCTGCTGACCGAGTCAAGGCAGTGGACCGAGTCCGGGCGCCCGCGCCGGGCCGGCGTCTCCTCGTTCGGCCTGAGCGGCACCAACGCGCACGTGATCATCGAGCAGGCGCCCGCGGCCGACGAGATCCCGGCCAGCCCGCCGGCTGTCGAGCCCGCGCCGTGGGTGCTGTCGGCAAAGTCGGATGCCGCGCTGCGGGCGCAGGCTCGCCGGCTTGCCGCCGTCCCGGAGCAGAACGTCACCGATGTGGCCTTCTCGCTGGACCGCACGCGGGCGGTGTTCGAGCACCGGGCCGTCGCGGTGGGGCAGCAGCACGACTCGCTGACCGGCGCGCTGGAGCGGTTCGCCGACGGCGACCTGCCGGCGACGATGGCGCAGGGTGTGGCCGATGTCTTCGGCAAGAAGGTGTTCGTCTTCCCCGGCCAGGGTTCGCAGTGGGTCGACATGGCCACCGAGCTGCTGGCCGCCTCGCCGGTGTTCGAGCGGCGGATGGTGGAGTGCGAGGCGGCGCTGTTGTCCTATGTGGACTGGTCGCTGCTGGACGTCCTGAACGACGCCGAGGCACTGGAGCGGGTGGACATCGTTCAGCCGGTGCTGTTCGCGGTGATGGTGTCGCTGGCCGAGTTGTGGCGTTCGCACGGTGTCGAGCCGGACGCGGTGGTTGGTCACTCACAGGGTGAGATCGCGGCCGCCTGTGTGGCCGGCGCGCTGTCGCTGGATGACGCCGCGAAGGTTGTCGCCCTGCGCAGCAAGGCGATTGCCGCCTCGCTGGCCGGTCTGGGCGGCATGATGTCGGTTGCCCTGCCGGTGGCCGAGGTTGAGCCGCTGCTGGTTGACGGCGTCTTCGTGGCTGCGGTGAACGGGCCGCGTTCGGTTGTTGTGGCCGGCTCGCCGGAGGGGCTGCTCGCGGTCCAGGCGGCGGTCGAGGCCGGCGGTGGTCGGGCGCGGATGGTTCCGGTGGACTACGCCTCGCACACCGATCACGTCGAGGCGATCGAGTCGGATCTGGCTGTGGCGTTGGACGGCATCGCGCCGCGGGCAGCGTCGACGGCGTTCTTCTCGACGGTGACCGGTGATTGGATCGAGGACACCACGTCTCTCGACGCCGCCTACTGGTACCGCAACCTGCGGCACCAGGTTCGGTTCGCGGAGTCGATCGGGTCGTTGGCGCAGCAGGGTTACGGGTTCTTCATCGAGACCAGCGCGCATCCGGTGCTGACGATGAGCGTTCAGGACATTGTGGACGAGGCCGGTGTCGACGCGGTCGCGGTGGGCACGTTGCGGCGCAACGACGGTGGCCTTCAGCGGTGGCTGCTGTCGTTGGCTGAGGCCCACGTCCGCGGTCTGGACGTGCAGTGGAACCTGGTCGGCCGGAGCGTGGATCTGCCGACCTACGCGTTCGACCACAAGCGGTACTGGCTTGAGACCATTGTGGACAGCACGACGCGGTCGGTGGTCGACGACTGGCGCCACCGCGTCACGTGGCGGCCGGTGGACGACGCCTCGCCGGCGACCGGCACCTGGGTCGTGGTCACGGCCGCCGACAACGACTGGACGTTCGGGGACAACACGATCCACGTCGTCACCGACGGCGCGGACCGGGCCACACTGGCCGGGCAGCTGCGGGCGGCGATGACCGAGCCGGTGGCCGGTGTCGTGTCGCTGCTGGCCTTCGACCAGCCGATCACGGCCACGCTGCACCTTGTCCAGGCCCTCGGCGACATCGAGGCCGACGCGAAGGTGTGGCTGGTCACCAAGGGCGCGGTCGCGGTCGACGAGAACGACCGGATCGCCAACCCGGAGCAGGCTCAGGTCTGGGGCATGGGCCGGGTGATCGCCCTCGAACAGCCCGAGCGCTGGGGTGGCGTGGTGGACCTCCCGGTCGACGCCGACGACATCGCGGTGCGCCGCCTGGCCGGTGTGCTCGCCGGTCGTGACGGCGAGGACGAGCTGGCCATCCGCGACCGCGGCGTCCGGGTCCGGCGGTTCGCGAAGGCCGCCCCGCACGTCAAGGCCACCGACCCGTGGCAGCCGTACGGCACGGTGCTGGTCACCGGCGGCACCGGTGCCCTTGGTGGGCATGTCGCCCGCTGGCTGGCCGAGGCCGGTGCGCGCCACCTGGTGCTGACCAGCCGTCGCGGCCGGAACGCCGATGGTGCTGCGGACCTCGAAGCCGAGCTGCGTGAGCTGGGCACCGAGGTGACGATCGCCGCTTGCGATGCCGCAGATCGAGACGCCATGGCGGAGTTGATCGCGCAATACCCGCCGAACGCGGTGATCCACACGGCCGGTGTGCTGGACGACGGCGTGCTGGAGAGCCAGGACGCGTCGAAGGTGGAGCGTGTTTTCGCGCCGAAGGTGACCGCGGCGCAGAACTTGCACGAGCTGACCCGCGATCTGCCGCTGACGGCGTTCGTGCTGTTCTCGGCGGGCGCCGGTGTGCTGGGTAGTGCCGGTCAGTCGAACTACGCGGCTGCCAACGCTTACCTGGACGCCCTCGCCGAGCAGCGCCGGGCCGACGGCCTGGTGGCAACATCGATCGCCTGGGGCGCTTGGGCGGACAGCGGTCTCGCGGCCGATGCCGGTGTGGTGGAGGAAAGGCTGCGACAGACCGGGGTCTTCCCGATGCGGCCGGACCTCGCCATCAGCGCCCTGCAAGGCGCGCTGGACGACGGCGACGCCACGCTCGTGGTCATCGACATGGACTGGCAGCGCACCGCCGGACGGCCGTGGAGCCGTGACCTCGTCGTCACGGAAACCGTTGCCGAGCAAGGTGACTCGCTGCGGGACCGGCTGTCGGCGCTGCCGCGGGACGAGGCCGACCGCACACTGGTCACGTTGGTGCGCAAGCACGTCTCCGATGTGCTCGGGCACGACGGCGTCGACGCCGTGCCGACGGCGAAGCCGTTCCGGGAGCTCGGGTTCGACTCGCTGGCCGCGGTCGAGCTGCGCAACCGGCTCGGCGCGGCGACGGGACTGAAGCTGCCGACCACGTTGGTCTTCGACCACCCGACCGTCCGCGAGCTGGCGACCCGGCTCGGCGCCGACCTGCTCGGCGCGAGCACCGAAGTCGTTGTGCCGACGCAGGTTCGGACGGTCGACCCGGACAACGACCCGGTGGTGATCGTGGGCATGAGCTGCCGGTTCCCCGGCGGCGTGGCCTCGCCCGAGGACCTGTGGCAGATGCTGGTCGACGGCCGCGACGCGGTCGGCGACTTCCCGACCGACCGCGGTTGGGACCTGGACTCGCTGTTCCACGCCGACCCCGACAACATCGGCACCACGACCGCGCGCGGAGGTGCCTTCCTGCACGGCGCGTCGGGCTTCGATGCCGGCTTCTTCGGTGTGTCGCCGCGTGAGGCGGTGGCGATGGACCCGCAGCAGCGGCTGCTGCTGGAGTCGTCGTGGGAGGCGCTGGAGCGGGCCGGCATCGACCCGAGGTCGTTGCGGGGCAGCGACACCGGTGTGTTCGTCGGCACCAACGGGCAGGACTACCTGATGGTCCTGACCGAGGCCGAGGACGACATCGCCGGGCACGTCGTCACCGGCAACGCGGGCAGTGTCGTCTCCGGCCGGGTCTCGTACACGCTGGGCCTGGAGGGCCCGTCGGCCACGGTCGACACGGCGTGTTCGGCGTCGCTGGTGGCGATGCACTGGGCCGCGCAGTCGCTGCGGTCCGGTGAGTGCTCGCTGGCACTGGCCGGCGGTGTCACTGTGATGTCCACGCCGGGCCTGTTCGTCTCCTTCTCGCGTCAGCGCGGTCTGGCGGCGGACGGCCGGATCCGTGCCTTCTCCGACGACGCCGAAGGCACGGGTTGGTCCGAGGGTGTCGGCATGGTGGTGCTGGAGCGTCAGTCGGACGCCGTGCGCAACGGTCACCCGGTCTTGGCGGTGCTGCGCGGAAGCGCGATCAACCAGGACGGTGCGTCCAACGGTCTGACGGCCCCGAACGGTCCCTCGCAGCAGCGGGTGATCCGCCGGGCGCTGGCCAACGCCGGCCTCACTCCGTCCGATGTGGACGCTGTCGAGGCGCACGGCACCGGCACGACGTTGGGTGACCCGATCGAGGCCCAGGCGCTGTTGGCGACCTACGGTCAGGACCGGGACGAGCCGTTGTGGCTGGGCTCGGTGAAGTCCAACATCTCGCACACGCAGGCGGCGGCCGGTGTCGCTGGTGTCATCAAGATGGTGTTGGCGATGCAGAACGGCGTGCTGCCGCAGACGCTCAACGTGTCGGAGCCGACGTCCCATGTGGACTGGAGTGCCGGCAAGGTCGAGCTGCTGACCGAGGCCCGGCCGTGGCCCGAGACGGATCACCCGCGCCGGGCCGGTGTGTCGTCGTTCGGTGTCAGCGGCACCAACGCGCACCTGATCCTGGAGCAGCCCCCGGCGGTCGAGGAGACGGCCGCCGAGCGGTCGGCTGTGACGCCTTGGATTCTGTCCGCCGCGTCCGAGAGCGCGCTGCGCGATCAGGCGGCTCGACTGGCGTCCATTGTGGACCAAGTTGACGCGGCCGATGTGGCCTACTCGCTGGTGACCTCCAGGACGTCGTTCGAGCACCGCGCGGTGGTGTCCGGTGTTGACGCGCTGCGTGCGTTCGCGGAGGGCCGGCCTGCGCCGGGCGTGGTGACCGGTGCCGCCGTCGAGGGTCTGACGGCGTTCATGTTCTCCGGTCAGGGTTCGCAGCGGGTGGGTATGGGCAAGGGCCTGTACGAGGTCTTCCCGGTGTTCGCCGAGGCGTTGGACGCGGTGTTGGCGCACTTGGACGCCGATCTGCGTGAGGTGATCTTCGAGGGCAGTTCGAAGCTGGACCAGACCGGTTACACGCAGCCGGCGTTGTTCGCGATCGAGGTGGCGCTGTTCCGTCTGCTGGAGTCGTGGGGCGTCAGGCCGGACTTCGTTGTGGGCCACTCGATTGGTGAGCTGGCGGCGGCGCATGTCGCTGGCGTGCTCAGCCTTGAGGACGCTTGCACGTTGGTCGCCGCGCGGGGCCGTCTGATGCAGGCGCTGCCCGAGGGCGGTGCGATGGTGGCGATCCAGGCGACCGAGGACGAGGTGCTGCCCTACCTGTCCGAGAAGGTGTCGATCGCTGCGATCAACGGTCCCGACTCGGTGGTCGTCTCCGGTGACGAGGAGGCCGTGCTGGCGGTGGCCGCGCGGTTCGAGAAGACCAAGCGGCTCAAGGTCTCGCACGCGTTCCACTCGCCGCTGATGGACCCGATGCTCGACGAGTTCCGCACGATCGCCGAGGGGCTTTCCTACGCGGAGCCCCGGATTCCGGTGGTGCCGACGTCGGCCGGCGGCGGGCAGTGGACCGAGCCGGAGTACTGGGTGCGGCACGTCCGTGCGGCCGTGCGGTTCCACGACGGCGTGGCCACACTGATCAGCGAGGGTGTGACGACCTTCCTGGAGGTCGGGCCGGACGGCGTGCTGTCCGGGATGGCCGACGGCATCGCCACCCTGCGCCGCAACCGGGACGAGGTCGAGGCGATCACCACGGCCCTGGCCCAGCTGCACGTCCGTGGCGTCGAGGTCGACTGGCTCAAGCTGATCTCGGGCCGGCTGGTGGACCTGCCGACCTACGCGTTCCAGCACGTCTCCTACTGGCCGAAGCTGCGGGCCAGGAAGGCGGCGGTGGACACGGTCGACGGCGCGTTCTGGGAAGCGGTCGAGAGCAACAACCTGGAGGAACTGGCCGGCACCCTGGAGCTGGACAGCGCCGAGCTGGACGGCGTGCTGCCGGCCCTGTCGACCTGGCGGCGCAAGCAGCGCGAACAGTCCGCGGCCGACTCGTGGCGCTACCAGATCGCCTGGCGGCCGCTGGCCGACACGGCGACGCCGGTCCTGGCCGGCAGCTGGCTGGTGGTGGCGCCGAAGGGCGAATACCGGCTCGTCGACGAGAGTGCGGCCGCGCTGACCGAGGCCGGCGCGCGGGTCGAGATCGTGCGGGTCGACCTGGGCCAGGCCGATCGGGCCGGCCTGGCCGCCGAGCTCGTGGGCCGTGAGCCCGCCGGGGTGCTCTCCCTGCTGGCACTGGACGAGGCGGAGTTCCCGTCGCACCCGGTGCTGACCCGGGGTGTCGCCGGCACCTTGCTCCTGGTGCAGGCGCTCGCCGACGCCGGGATCACCGCGCCGCTGTGGCTGGGCACCTCCGGTGCGGTGGCCACCGGCGGCTCGGACCGGGTCGTGAGCCCGGCCCAGGCGCAGGTGTGGGGGATGGGCCGCGTGGTCGGCCTGGAGTTCCCCGACCGGTGGGGCGGCCTGATCGACCTGCCGGCGACCCTGGACGACCAGGCCGCGCGGCGGGTGTGTGGCGTGCTGGCCGGCGTCGACGGTGAGGACCAGGTCGCGGTGCGCGACAACGGCGTGTTCCTGCGCCGGCTCGTGCACGACCCGGTGGGCGGCCGCCAGCCGGTCCGGGCCTGGAACCCGGTCGGCACCACCCTGATCACCGGCGGCACCGGGGCCATCGGCGGGCACGTCGCCCGCTGGCTGGCCGGCAACGGGGCCGAGCACCTAGTGCTGCTCGGTCGCCGCGGGGCCGACACCCCCGGCGTCGCCGAGCTGGACGCGGAGCTGACCGCGCTGGGCGCGCGGGTCACCGTGGCGGCCTGCGACGTGGCTGACCGGGACTCGCTGTCCAGGCTGCTCAAGGAACTGGAGGCGGCCGGCGACCAGGTGCGCGGTGTCGTGCACGCCGCGGGCGTGGAACGGCCGGGTCCGCTGGCCGAGACCGACGCCCAGGAGTTCGCCGAGGTCATCGCGGCCAAGGTGGCCGGCGCGATCAACCTGGACGAGCTGCTCGACGACTCGGTGCTGGACACGTTCGTCCTGATGTCGTCCAACGCCGCGGTGTGGGGTAGCGGCGGCCAGGCGGCCTACGCGGCCGGCAACGCGTTCGTCGACGCGCTGGCCGAACAGCGCCGGTCGCGCGGGGCCACGGCGACCTCGGTCGCCTGGGGTGCCTGGGCCGGTGGCGGCATGGCCGCCACCGAGGGAGCCGGCGAACACCTGCGCAGGCGGGGCGTGCGAACCATGCGTCCCGAGTACGCGGTGGCGAGCCTGCGGCAGGCGGTGGAGCTCGACGAGACGTTCGTGACAGTGACGGACATGGACTGGGCGCAGTTCGCCAAGGGCTTCACCGCGGCCCGGCGGCGGCCGCTGCTCGACGAGCTGCCCGAGGTCGTGGTGGACGCCGCCCCCGAACCGGACGCCTCGGCCGCTGGCCTGGCCGACCAGCTGGCCGGCCTGCCCGGGCCGGAGCGGGAGCGGGTCGTGGTCGACCTGGTGCGGGCGCACGTGGCCGCGGTGCTCGGCCACGCCGGCATCGACGCGGTCGACCCGGTCCGTCCGTTCAAGGAACTCGGGTTCGACTCGCTGACCTCGGTCGAGCTGCGCAACCAGCTCGCCTCGGCCACCGGCCAGCGGCTGCCCGCCTCGGTCGTGTTCGACCACCCGACGCCCACCGAGCTCGCCCGGTTCCTGCTGGGCAAGCTGGGAGTCGAGCAAGTCTCGGTGTTGGACGAGCTGGACCGCGTCCAGCAGGCCATTTCAGCAGTTTCCCTAGACGACGCCGAACATCCGATGATTGTCGCCCGGCTGCGAACGATGCTGGCCAAGCTCGACGGGGGCCAGGAGAAGACGGAAGGCGCCACCGTCGCGGAGCGGCTCGACGCCGCCACCGATGACGAGATCTTCGAGTTCATCAACCAGGAATTCGGGAGGTCGTAGGCGAGCGCTGTGGGCGGGGTCCGTCACCGCCGGACGTGATCGGAAGGAACGGCAAGTGCTGCGATCAGAGCAACTCAGAACAAACGAGCCGCCCAGCCCGGGCGGCGTGCGGGTCGCGGCGTTCGCGCTCGTGCCGGTGGCGGTGATCGCCGGCCTGATGGGCGCGGTGCTGTTGGTGCTCGGCAACGGGTACGGGTACTTCGGCGACGAGCTGTACTTCATCGCCGCCGGCCGCCACCTGGACTTCAGCTACGTGGACCAGCCGCCACTGGTCCCGTTCCTGGCCATGGTCGCGGACACGATCGCCCCGGGATCGCTGTGGGTGCTGCACCTGCCGTCGGTCGTGGTGACGGTCGCCGGCATCCTCGTGGCCGCGCTGACGGTGTGGGAACTCGGCGGCGGCCGGCGGGCCCAGGTCATCGCGGCCGCGGTCTACTGCACCGCGCCGCTGGTCGCCGGCGGCGGCCACCTGCTGGCCACCTCCACCATCGACCTGTTCTTCTGGACGGCCATCACCTGGCTGCTGGTCCGCTGGCTGCGGACCCGGCAGGACAAGCTGCTGCTGTGGGCCGGCATCGTCACCGCCGTCGACCTGCAGGTGAAGTACCTGATCGCGTTCTTCTGGGTGGTCGCCGCGGTCGCCATCCTCATCGCCGGGCCGCGGGAGTTCTTCCGCAGCAAGATGCTGTGGCTCGGCGGCGGCATCGCCGTGCTGACCACGCTGCCGTCGCTGATCTGGCAGGCCAACCACGGCTGGCCGCAGGTGGACATGGCCCGCCAGATCGCCTACGAGGAGTACGCCGGCGTCGGCGGCGCCGGCATGTTCCTGGTGTTCTTCGCGATCCTGCTCGGCATCATCGGCACCCCGCTCGCGGCGTACGGACTCTGGCGCGCGGCCCGCCAGCCGCGCTACCGGTTCCTGGCCATCACGGCGGTCGTCCTCGCGGTCGTGTTCATCGCGACCGGCGGCCGCCCTTACTACCCCACCGGCATCGTGCCCGTGCTGTGGGCGCTGGCCGCCGTCGGCCTGGAGAGCCCGCGCAAGCGGTGGGTCCCGTGGGTGGCCTGGCCGGCGCTGGTCCTGTCCGGCGTGCTGACGGTGATCGGGATGCCGATCGCCCCGGTGGAGTCGATCCGCGGCAACGAGACATCGGATGTCACCAACGCCGAGAGTGTCGGCTGGCCGCAGATGGCCGACGAGGTGGCCGCCGCGTACCGGGCGCTGCCCGACGACGTCCGCCAGCACACCGTCATCATGGGCGACAGTTTCTGGACCGCCAGCGTGATCGACGTCTACGGTCCGGCGCGCGGCCTGCCGTCCGCGTACAGCCCGAGCCGCGCGTACTGGTATTTCGGTGTCCCGCCGGAGAGCGCCACCAACGTGCTCTACATCGGCGACAACAACGCCGACGTGGTGCGCGAGCACTTCGCCAAGTCGACCAAGGTCGCCACCGTGGACAACAAGCTGGGCATCAACAACAACTACCAGGGCGCGCCCATCTACCTGTTCTCGACCAAGGACGCGCCGTGGTCGAAGGTGTGGCCCCAGATCAAGACCCTCACCGGCTGACCCACGCCGAGCGGACCGGCGCGGCGCGACCCCTCCCGGGTCGCGCCGCGCCGGCATTCGGGGCCTTCGATTTCAGCAGTTTCACCAGAGGACGGCCGTCAACCGGCCGTCCTCCGGTAGGCGCGGACCATGCTGGCCGATGTTGGGCGATGGGCAGGACGGGACGGATGACCCCACCAGTGCGGAACAGCTCCATAACCAGGCGTTTGGACGGTCGTGAACAGGCGCGGAGGGATCTTCGCGTCCACTGCGCACAGGCAAGGTACCCATGGTGAACGAACAGAAGCTTCGGGAGTACCTGAAGCTGGTGACGGCTGATCTGCACGAGACCAGGCAGCGGTTGCGCGAGCTGGAGGCCGGGGCCAACGAACCGGTGGCCATTGTCGCGATGAGCTGCCGGTTCCCCGGCGGCGTTCGTTCGCCGGAGGACCTGTGGGACCTGGTGGCCGGGGGCGTGGACGGCGTGTCGCCGTTCCCCGCCGACCGCGGCTGGGACCTGGACGGCCTCTACGACCCGGAGGGCAACCGCACCGGCACCAGCACCACGGCCGAGGGCGGCTTCCTCGACGACGCGGCCGCCTTCGACCCGTCCCTGTTCGGCATGTCGCCGCGCGAGGCGCTGGCCGCCGACCCGCAGCAGCGGCTGCTGCTGGAGACGTCCTGGGAGCTGTTCGAGCGGGCCGGCATCGACCCCAAGTCGGTGCGCGGCGGCCAGGGCGGCGTGTTCATCGGCGGTGGCCCGTCCGGCTACGGCTCCGACATCGGCGAACTGCCCGAGGGTGTCGAGGGGCACCTGCTCACCGGCAACTCCAACGGCGTGCTGTCCGGCCGTCTGTCCTACGTCTACGGCCTTGAGGGACCGGCCGTCACCGTCGACACCGCCTGCTCCGCCTCGCTGGTCACGCTGCACCTGGCCGCGGAGTCGCTGCGTCGCAAGGAATGCTCGTTCGCGATCGCCGGCGGCGTGATGGTCATCGCCTCGCCGGGCGGGTTCGTCCAGTTCTCCCGGCAGGGCGGGCTGGCCGGCGACGGCCGGTGCAAGTCCTTCTCCGACGACGCCGACGGCACCGGCTGGTCCGAAGGCGTCGGCCTGCTGCTGCTGGAGCGCCTGTCCGACGCCCGCCGCCGGGGGCACGAGGTGCTGGCCGTGGTGCGCGGCTCGGCGGTCAACCAGGACGGCGCGTCCAACGGCCTGAGCGCCCCCAACGGCCCGGCCCAGCAGCGGGTCATCCAGCAGGCGCTGGCCAATGCCGGCCTCACACCGTCCGATGTGGACATGGTCGAGGCGCACGGCACCGGCACCGTGCTCGGCGATCCGATCGAGGCCGAGGCCCTGATCGCCACCTACGGCAAGGAGCGGGAGCGGCCGCTGTGGCTGGGCTCCCTCAAGTCCAACATCGGCCACGCCCAGACCGCCGCCGGTGTCGGTGGCGTGATCAAGGTCGTGCAGGCCATCCGCAACGGCGTCATGCCCAAGACGCTGCACGTGTCCGAGCCGACGTCCCATGTGGACTGGACGGCCGGCGCGGTCGAGCTGCTCACCGAGTCCCGGCCGTGGCCGGAGACCGGCGCGGCGCGCCGGGCCGGCGTGTCCGCGTTCGGCCTCAGCGGCACCAACGCCCACGTCATCATCGAGCAGGCCCCGGAGCCGGAGCCCGTCGAAACCCCCGGGCAGACCGTGTTTTCTCCGGTGGCCCCGCTGCTCGTCGCCGCTCGTAGCGCCGATGCCCTGCGCGGACAGGCCGCTCGCCTCGCGGCCTACGACAGCACCGCCGACCTGAGGGATGTCGCCTTCTCCCTCGCCACGACCCGGGCCGCGCTCGACCACCGTGCCGTCGTGCTCGCCGATGATCACGCCTCGGCGCTGCGCGGGCTGGACGCCCTGGCCAACGGTCAGGTTTCCGCCGAGGTCATCACCGGCGCCGTCGTCTCGGGCACCCGCTCGGCGCTGCTGTTCTCCGGTCAGGGTTCGCAGCGCGTGGGTATGGGCAAGGGCCTGTACGAGACGTTCCCGGTGTTCGCCGAGGCGTTGGACGCCGTTCTCGCGCACCTGGACGCCGACCTGCGCGAGGTGATGTTCGAAGGCTCCGCCGACCTGGACCAGACCGGTTACACCCAGCCGGCGTTGTTCGCCATTGAGGTCGCGCTTTTCCGCCTGCTGGAGTCGTGGGGTGTCAAGCCGGACTTCGTTGTCGGCCACTCGATTGGTGAGCTGGCGGCCGCGCATGTCGCTGGTGTGCTGTCGTTGGAAGACGCGTGCAAGCTGGTGGCCGCTCGTGGGCGTCTGATGCAGGCGTTGCCGACCGGTGGTGCGATGGTGGCGATTCAGGCCACTGAGGCTGAGGTTTTGCCGCTGCTGAACGAGAAGGTGTCGATCGCGGCGATCAACGGGCCGACCTCTGTAGTCGTCTCGGGTGATGAAGAGGCTGTCCTCGCGGTGGCGGCGCGGTTCGAGAAGACCAAGCGGCTCAAGGTTTCCCACGCGTTCCACTCGCCGCTGATGGATCCGATGCTGGACGAGTTCCGCAAGGTCGCCGCGGGCATCACCTACGGCCGGCCAGAGCTCTCGGTCGTGTCGAACCTGACCGGCGAGCTGGTGTCGGTGTTCGACGCCGACTACTGGGTCCGGCACGTTCGCGAGGCCGTTCGTTTCCACGACGGCGTTACTTTCCTTGCGGGGCAAGGCGTTCGGACCTTCCTTGAGGTGGGTCCGAGCGGCGTGCTGTCGGCCATGGCGCGGGAGACCGTGGCCGACAGCACCGCAGTGCCGGTGCTGCGCGCCGACCGTGACGACGTCGCCGCGCTGTTCGCCGGCCTGGCGCACTGCCACGTCCAGGGCTTTTCCCCGGACTGGGCCGCCGTGTTCGCCGGGTGGGGCGCGCGTCAGGTCGCGCTGCCGACCTACGCCTTCGACCGCCAGCGCTACTGGCTGGAGTCCGTGCCGAGCGCCGCGGCCGAGCCGGCCAGCACGGTGGACGTCCAGTTCTGGCAGGCCGTCGAGCAGGGTGACCTGGAGTCGCTGGCGAGCACGTTGTCCGTCGACGACGCCGGCCGCGCCTCGCTCGGTGAGCTGCTGCCGACGCTGTCGTCGTGGCGTCGCCGTCGCACCGAGTCGTCGACTGTGGACAATTGGCGCTACGCGGTGACGTGGAAGCCGGTCGGGGCCGAGCGTGCGCTGCGCGGCAACTGGGCCGTGGTGGCCACGCCGTCGGAGCTCACC
This sequence comes from Kutzneria sp. CA-103260, assembly GCF_018263855.1. GTDB lineage: Bacteria > Actinomycetota > Actinomycetes > Mycobacteriales > Pseudonocardiaceae > Kutzneria. The sequence goes on from NZ_CP073318.1 coordinate 11,282,347, forward strand.
GACCAGGTCGTCACCGCACTGCGCGCGCACGGCGTCACTGTCGAGCTGATCGAGCCCGCCGACCGGGCCGAGCTCGCCGATCGCCTGCGCGGCCAGACTTTCGACGGCGTGCTGTCCCTGCTGGGCGTGGACGAGGAGCCGCACCCGACCGCGTCCGAGGTGCCGGCCGGCCTGGTGTCCTCGCTGACGCTGCTCCAGGCGCTGTCCGACGCCGGGATCAAGACCCGCCTGTGGACCGCCACCAGGGGCGCGGTGGCCGTCGCCCGCTGGGACGGGACCCCGAGCCCGGCCCAGGCCACGGTGTGGGGCCTCGGCCGCGTCGCCGCGCTGGAGTTCCCTGAGCTGTGGGGCGGCCTGGTCGACCTGCCCGCCGAGTTCGACGACCGCGCCGCCCGGCGGCTGTTCTCGGTGCTGGCCGTAGGCGACGAGGACCAGGTCGCGGTGCGGGCCAACGGTGTGTACGGCCGTCGGCTCACGCCGGCGCCGCTGGCCGGGACCGGGCAGTGGCAGCCGTGGGGCACGGTGCTGATCACCGGTGGCACCGGGGCCATCGGCGGTCACGTCGCCCGCTGGGTCGCCGCCAACGGTGCCGAGCACGTGGTGCTGACCAGCCGCCGTGGCGCGGAGGCGCCCGGCGCGGCCGAGCTGGAGGCCGACCTGATCGGCCTCGGGGCGCGGGTGACCACGGCCGCCTGCGACGTCTCCGACCGCGATGACCTGCGACGCCTGCTGGAGTCGCTGCCGCCGGTGAACGCCGTGATCCACGCGGCCGGTGTGCTCGACGACGGTGTGCTCGACTCGGTCACCGCCGAGCGGCTCGCGTTCGTGGCGCGGGCGAAGACCCAGGCCGCACTGAACCTGCACGAGCTGTGCGGCGACCTGGACGCGTTTGTGCTGTTCTCCTCGTTCGCCGGCGTGGCGGGCGGCCCAGGCCAGGCTGCCTACGCGGCGGCGAACGCTTTCCTGGACACGCTCGCCGAGTCGCGGCGGGCCGCCGGGCTGCCGGCGACGTCGGTCGCATGGGGTCCGTGGGGCGGCGACGGCATGGCCGCCGACGAGGTCGTGGCCGCCCGGCTGCGCCGCAGCGGCACGCCGGCGATGGCCCCGGAGCTGGGCGTGCTGGCCCTGAGCCGCGCGGTGGCCACCGGCGATGCCACGGTGACGGTCATCGACGCGGCGTGGGACCAGTTCGGACCGGGCTTCGCCGGCCTGCGGCCGAGCCCGCTGCTGGCCGAGCTGTACCGGCCCGAGCCTGGCGCGACCGGCGACGACCAGCTGTCGCTGGCCGGCCTGTCCGAGTCCGAGCAGAGCCGCAAGCTGCTGTCGGTCGTGCGCTCGTACGCCGCTGTGGTGCTGGGATACGCGGGGCCGGAGGCGGTCGGACCCGACCGCGCTTTCCGCGACCTCGGCTTCGATTCGCTGACAGCGGTGGAGTTCCGCAACATCCTCGGTGCCGCGACGGGGCTGACCCTGCCGTCGACGGCGGTGTTCGACTACCCGTCGGCCGGGGTGCTGGCCGAGTACCTGCGCGGTGAGCTGGTCGGCGGTTCGGCGGAGGTGTCGTCTGCGCCGGTGGTGTCGGTGGTCGACGACGAGCCGATCGTGATCGTGGGCATGGCGTGCCGGTTCCCGGGTGGGGTCGACTCGCCGGAAGCCCTGTGGCGCCTGGTGTCCGAGGGCGTCGACGCGGTCGGCGAGTTCCCGGTCGACCGCGGTTGGGACATGGACGCCCTCTACGACCCAGAGCCGGGTGCGGTGGGGAAGTCGTATGTGCGCGAGGGTGGATTCGTCGACGGTGTGGGGGAGTTCGACTCCGGCTTCTTCGGTGTGTCGCCGCGCGAGGCCGTCGCGATGGACCCGCAGCAGCGGCTGCTGCTGGAGACGTCGTGGGAGGCGCTGGAGCGGGCCGGTGTCGCACCGGCCTCGGTGAAGGGCGCTCCGGTCGGCGTGTTCGTCGGAACCAACGGCCAGGACTACCCGGCGCTGCTGGCCTACGCCGGGGACGACTTCGAGGGCCACTCCGGCACGGGCAACGCGGCCAGCATCGTGTCGGGCCGGGTTTCCTACACGCTGGGCCTTGAGGGTCCCGCCGTGACGGTCGACACCGCGTGCTCGGCCTCGCTGGTGGCGATGCACTGGGCCGCGCAGGCATTGCGGTCCGGTGAGTGCTCGCTGGCGCTGGCCGGTGGTGTGACGGTGATGTCCACGCCGGGCATCTTCGTGTCCTTCTCGCGCCAGCGCGGTTTGTCGGCCGACGGCCGGATCCGGGCCTTCTCGGACGACGCCGACGGCACCGGCTGGGGTGAGGGTGTCGGCATGCTGGTGCTGGAGCGGCTGTCCGACGCTCAGCGCAACGGGCATCAGATTCTGGCCGTGGTCAAGGGTTCCGCGGTCAACCAGGACGGTGCCTCGAATGGCCTGACCGCGCCGAACGGTCCGTCGCAGCAGCGGGTCATCCGCCAGGCACTGGCTTCTGCCGGGTTGCGTCCGTCTGATGTGGACGCTGTTGAGGCGCACGGCACGGGTACGACGCTGGGTGACCCGATCGAGGCTCAGGCCTTGTTGGCGACCTACGGCCAGGACCGCGAAGAGCCGCTGTGGCTGGGCTCGATCAAGTCCAACATCGGTCACACCCAGGCGGCGGCCGGTGTCGCCGGTGTCATCAAGATGGTGTTGGCGATGCAGAACGGTGTTCTGCCGCCCACCCTGCACGTGTCGGAGCCGACGTCCCATGTGGACTGGACCGCCGGCAAGGTCGAGCTGCTGACCGAGGCCCGGGAGTGGCCGGCTGGCAGTGGCCCGCGTCGGGCTGGTGTGTCGTCGTTCGGCGTGAGCGGCACCAATGCGCACGTGATCCTGGAGCAGGCTCCGGTTGTCGAGTCGCCGGAGGTTGAGCGTTCGGTTGTGACGCCGTGGGTGCTGTCCGGCACCTCGCCGGAGGCGCTGCGGGATCAGGCCGCGCGTCTGGTGTCCTGTGTGGACGGTGTTGACGCGGCCGATGTCGCGTTCTCGCTGGTGGCGTCGCGATCGTCGTTCGACCACCGTGCCGTGGTGTTCGGCGCGGAAGCCTTGCGGGCGCTGGCCTCCGGTCAGGCTGCTCCCGGTGTGGTGACCGGAACCGCGGTCGATGGCCTGACGGCGTTCATGTTCTCCGGTCAGGGTTCGCAGCGGGTCGGCATGGGCCGCGAGCTGTACGCGGCCTTCCCGGTGTTCGCCGATGCCCTCGACGCCGTGTGCGCGCACCTGGACGCCGAACTGGACCGTCCGCTGCGTGCGGTGATGTTCGAGGGTTCCGCCGACCTGGACCAGACCGGGTACACCCAGCCGGCGTTGTTTGCCGTCGAGGTCGCCCTGTTCCGCCTGCTGGAGTCGTGGGGCGTGCACCCCGACTTCCTGGTCGGGCACTCGATCGGCGAGCTGGCCGCCGCGCATGTCGCCGGTGCACTGTCCCTTGAGGACGCTTGCCGACTGGTCGCCGCTCGTGGCCGGCTGATGCAGGCGCTGCCGACCGGCGGTGCGATGGTGGCGATCCAGGCCACCGAGACTGAGGTTCTGCCGCTGCTCAACGAGAAGGTCTCCATCGCCGCCATCAACGGGCCGACCTCCGTGGTCGTCTCCGGCGACGAAGAGGCCGTGCTGGCGGTGGCCGCCCAGTTCGAGAAGACCAAGCGGCTCAAGGTTTCCCACGCGTTCCACTCGCCGCTGATGGACCCGATGCTGGCCGAGTTCCGCGCGATCGCGGCGAGCATCACCTACGCCCAGCCGCGGATTTCGGTGGTGTCGAACCTGACCGGCGAGCTGGTCACCGAGTTCGACGCCGAGTACTGGGTCCGGCACGTCCGCGAAGCCGTCCGCTTCCACGACGGCGTGACCACGCTGACCGGCCTCGGTGTCTCCACCTTCCTGGAGGTCGGCCCCGACGGTGTGCTGGCCGGCATGGCCGACGGCATCGCCAGCCTGCGCCGGGACCGCGACGAGGTCGAGGCGATCACCACTGCCCTGGCCCGCCTGCACGTCAAGGGCGTCCGGGGCGACTGGCTGAAGCTGATCTCGGGCCGGCTGATCGACCTGCCGACCTACGCCTTCCAGACCACGCGGTACTGGCCCACGGTCGACTTCTCCGCGAAGCCGGCGGCCACCGCGTCGACCGCCGGGACGGTGGACGCCGAGTTCTGGGCGGCCGTCGAGCGCGAGGACCTGGAGTCGCTGGCCGACACCCTGGAACTGTCGGCCGAGTCGCTGACCGATGTGCTGCCCAAGCTCTCCTCCTGGCGTCGACAGCAGGACAAGCAGCACACCATCGACAGCTGGCGCTACCGGGCCACCTGGACGCCGGCCACCGAGCTGCCCAAGCCAGCCCTCGACGGGACCTGGCTGGTTGTCGGGTCCGACACTTTGGCCCAGGCCCTGAACACGACGTCGGTCACGCTCGACGAGCTCGCCACCGCAGTCACTGCCGACCTGAGCGGAATCCTTTACGTCGCCGGCGAAGAGGCGACCGTCCCCAGCGGACTGGCGCAGATCGCCGACGTGCTGCGGACGCTCGGCGAGCAGTCGATCACCGCGCCGCTGTGGGTCGCCACCCGGGGCGCGGTCAGCGTCGGCCGGTTCGACAGCGCACCCGATCCCGCGCAGGCCGCCGTCTGGGGCCTCGGCCGGGTCGCCGCGCTGGAATACCCGCGCAACTGGGGCGGTCTGGTCGACCTGCCCGAAACCCTCGACGAGCGCGCCGCCAACCGGCTGCGCCAGGTGCTCGCCGGCACTGGCGAGGACCAGGTCGCGGTCCGCACCTCCGGGGTGTTCGTCCGGCGGCTGACGCACGCGCCGGCCGCCGGCCACGACGACGTCTGGACCCCGCGCGGCACCGTGCTGATCACCGGCGGCACCGGCGGACTCGGCGCGGAGGTGGCGCGGTGGGCCGCCGGCAACGGCGCCGAGCACCTGGTGCTCACCGGCCGCCGCGGACTGGAAACCCCTGGTGCGACCGAGCTCCGCGACGAACTCGCCGCGCTGGGCGTGCGGGTCACCATCGCCGCCTGCGACGTCCGTGACCCGGATGCCTTGTCCCAGTTGGCGAACGAGCACGCGCCGATCACCGCCGTGGTGCACGCGGCCGGCGTCAACGAGTCGGTCGCGCTGGAGGAGGCCACCGAGGAGACCCTGTCCGCGGTCATGTCGGCCAAGGTCGACGGCGCGGTGCAGCTGGACGCGTTGTTCGGCGAACTCGACGCCTTCGTGCTCTTCTCGTCGATCTCGGGCGTGTGGGGCAGCGGCCGGCAGTCGGGTTACGCCGCCGCCAACGCCTTCCTCGACGCGCTGGCCGAGAACCGCCGCGCCCGCGGCCTCGCCGCGACGGCCGTCGCCTGGGGCCCGTGGGCCGAGGTCGGCATGGCCGCCGATGTCCGTGAACAGCAGCAGCTGGCCAAGCGCGGACTCACCGCGCTCGACCCGGCCCTGGCCGTGCGGGCACTGGTGGAGGCTGTCGGCGTCGGCGACGCCTGCGTGACCGTCGCCGACGTGGACTGGGCGAAGTTCGCCGCGGGCTTCACGGTGCTGCGCCCGAGCGCACTGATCAGCGGCCTGTACCAGGAAAAGCCGGCGCAGGTCGAGGTCACGTGGGAAGCGGCGTCGGTCGAGCGGCACGAGGTGCTGGACCTGGTCCGCCGGGAGGCGGCCGTCGTTCTGGGGCACTCCGCCGCCGAGGCCGTCGACGCCGACCGGGCCTTCCGGGACCTGGGCTTCGACTCGCTGACCGCGGTCGAGCTCCGCAACCGGCTCACCGAGCTGACCGGCCTGGCGCTGCCCACGACACTGGTGTTCGACTACCCGAACGCCACCGTGCTCAGCCGCCACATCATCGACGAACTCTTCGGCAGCGAAGAGAACCAGCAGTCCGGAGCGGCCGTCTCGGCGGCCGACGAGGACCCGATCGTCATCGTCAGCATGAGTTGCCGGCTGCCCGGCGATGTGCGGGCGCCCGAGCAGCTGTGGCAGCTGGTCGACAGCGGATCCGAGGCGCTGTCCAAGTTCCCGACCGACCGCGGCTGGGACGTCGACGCCATCCACGACCCGGCCGACGAGCAGCGGATCTACGCCGTCGACGGCGGTTTCCTCACTGGTGCCGGCGAATTCGACCCGGCCTTCTTCGGGATGAGCCCGCACGAGGCGATGGCCGCCGACCCGCAGCAGCGCCTGCTGCTGACCACGACGTGGGAGCTGTTCGAGCGGGCCGGCATCACCCCCGCCTCGGTGCGGGGCAGCCAGACCGGCGTGTACGTCGGGGCCGGCGGCTCCGGCTACGCCACCGGCGTCAGCAACCTGCCCGAGGAACTCCAGGGGCACATCCTCACCGGCACCGCCCCGGCCGTCGCCTCCGGCCGCATCTCCTACACGATGGGCCTTGAGGGCCCGGCGATGACGATCGACACCGCGTGCTCGTCCTCGCTGGTGGCGATGCACCTTGCCGCGCAGGCACTTCGTCGCGGTGAGTGCTCGCTGGCGGTCGCCGGCGGTGTGACCGTGATGGCCACCCCGTTCTCGTTCATCGAGTTCGGCCGGCAGAACGGCCTGGCGGCCGACGGCCGCTGCAAGGCGTTCTCCGACGACGCCGACGGCACCGGCTGGTCCGAGGGCGTGGCCATGCTGCTGCTGGAGCGCCAGTCCGACGCCATCCGTAACGGCCACCCGATTCTGGCCGTGGTCAAGGGTTCCGCGGTCAACCAGGACGGCGCGTCCAACGGCCTGACCGCGCCCAACGGTCCGTCGCAGCAGCGGGTGATCCGGCAGGCGCTGATCGACGCCGGCGTCACACCGTCCGAAGTGGACGCTGTCGAGGCCCACGGCACCGGCACCGCGCTGGGCGATCCCATCGAGGCCCAGGCCCTGCTGGCGACCTACGGCCAGGACCGGGACGAGCCGCTGTGGCTGGGGTCGATCAAGTCCAACATCGGCCACACGCAGTCGGCGGCCGGCGTCGCCGGTGTGATCAAGATGGTGGAGGCGATGCGGCACGGTGTGCTGCCGCGAACCCTGCACGTGTCGCAGCCTTCGTCCCATGTGGACTGGAGTGCCGGCCAGGTCGAGCTGCTGACCGAGGCCCGCCGGTGGCCGGAGACGGACCACCCGCGCCGGGCCGGCGTTTCGGCGTTCGGCGTGAGCGGCACCAACGCGCACGTGATCATCGAGCAGGCCCAGCCCTTCGCCGAGGAGATGGATGTGATCGAGAACGCGCCGGGCGCGCTGCCCTGGGTGGTGGCGGGCCGCAGTGCGCAGGCGCTGCGCGAGCAGGCGGAACTGCTGGTCTCCGTGGCGGAGACGGCGAATCCGCTCGACCTGGCCTACTCGCTGGCGACCTCGCGGTCCGCGTTCGAACACCGCGCTGTCGTGCTCGGCCAGGATCGGGACGACCTGCTCCGGGGCCTGGCGGCCATCGCCGCCGACGAGCGGGTTCCCGGCGTGCTGCGCGGCACGTCCACCGGTGGTGGCAAGACCGCGTTCATGTTCTCCGGCCAGGGTTCGCAGCGGGTGGGCATGGGCAAGGCCCTGTACGCGGCGTTCCCGGTGTTCGCCGACGCCCTCGACGCCGTGTTCGCCCACCTGGACACCGAGCTGGACCGCCCACTGCGCGGGGTGATGTTCGACGGTGACGCCGATCTCGACCAGACCGGGTACACGCAGCCGGCCCTGTTCGCCATCGAGGTCGCGCTGTTCCGTCTGCTGGAGGCCTGGGGCCTGCGGCCGGACTTCGTGGTCGGCCACTCGATCGGTGAGCTGGCCGCCGCGCACGTGGCCGGTGCACTGTCCCTTGAGGACGCTTGCCGGCTGGTCGCCGCCCGTGGTCGGCTGATGCAGGCGCTGCCCGAGGGCGGTGCCATGGTCGCGATCCAGGCCACCGAGGACAAGGTGTTGCCGCACTTGACCGACGGTGTGTCCATCGCCGCGATCAACGAGCCGACTTCGGTTGTGATCTCCGGCGTCGAGGCCGAAGTCCTTGCCGTGGCGGCGAAGTTCGAGAAGACCAAGCGGCTCAAGGTCTCGCACGCGTTCCACTCGCCGCTGATGGACCCGATGCTGGCCGAGTTCCGCGCGATCGCCGAGACCGTGACCTATCACCAGCCGCGCCTGGTGATCGTGTCCAACCTGACCGGTGAACTGGTCGCCGAGTTCGACGCCGAGTACTGGGTCCGGCACGTCCGGGAGGCGGTTCGCTTCCACGACGGCGTGACCATGCTGGCCAAGCAGGGTGTGAAGCGGTTCGTCGAGGTCGGGCCGGACGGCGTGCTGGCCGGCATGATCGAGAGCGGCGACGCCGTCGCCGTGCTGCGCCGGGACCGGGACGAGGTCGACGCGCTGCTGACCGCCGTGTCGCAGCTGCACGTCGGCGGCCTCACCCCGAACTGGAACGCGGTGTTCGCCGGCTGGGGCGGCCGCCGGATCGACCTGCCCACCTACGCCTTCCAGAACGACCAGTACTGGCTGCTGCCGACCGTCGAGGCCGCCGGCACCGACCCGTCGGCCCTCGGCCTCACCGCGACCGAGCACCCGCTGCTGGGTGTCGCGGTCGGGCTGGCCGAACAGAACGGCTTGCTGTTCAACAGCCGGATCTCGACGCAAGCCCTGCCGTGGCTGGCCGATCACGTCGTGGACGGCCAGATCCTGTTCCCCGGCACGGGTTTTGTCGAGCTGGCGCTGGCCGCCGGCGACCAGGTCGAGTGCGACGAGCTCACCGAGCTGGTCATCGAGGCGCCGATGGTGCTGCCCCGACAGGGCGGCCTGCGGCTCCAGGTGGCGCTGGGCGCGCCGGACGACCGGGACGCCCGCACCGTGAACATCTACTCCCGCCCCGAGGACGACGACGCGGCGGCCTGGACCCGGCACGCGTCCGGTGAGATCAAGGCCGGCACGATCGCCGACGGCGAGGCCATGGCGCAGTGGCCGCCGGCCGACGCGACCGCGGTGGACATCGAGGGCCTGTACGAGCGGCGGGCCGGCTTCAACTACGGGCCGTCGTTCCGTGGCCTGCAAGCGGTGTGGCAGCGCGGCGCGGACGTCTACGCCGAGGTCAGCCTGCCCGAGCAGCTGCGCGACGAGGCCGACCGCTTCGACCTGCACCCGCTGCTGCTGGACGGCGCCTTGCAGGCACTGGCTTTCCTGCCCGGCATCGCCGGCCTGCCCTTCGTGTGGAGCGGGGTGTCGCTGGCCGCGGTCGGCGCGGCCACGATCCGCGTTCACCTGTCCACAAAGGACTCTTCGGTCCACCTGGCGCTCGCCGACGGGACCGGCCAGCCGCTGGCCACCGTCGACCGGCTGGTGCTGCGCGAGGCCTCGGCCGGCCCGGTCCGGGCGGCCGAGAACAAGGCGGCCGCGCCGTCCCGGCGTCGCCGCAAGGCCCAGGACACGGTGGCCGCGCCGGTGGTCGCCGACAACGGCGGCAGCCTGCGCGAGCGGCTCGACGGCCTTGAGCCGGCCGACCAGGACCAGCTGCTGCTGACCATCGTGCGGACCCAGGCCGCGATCGTGCTGGGCTACCGCGGCCCGGACGCGGTCGACCCGACCTGGACCTTCCGCGACCTCGGCTTCACCTCGCTGTCCGCGGTGCAGTTCCGTAACGGCATGAACGAGGCCACCGGCCTGCGCCTGCCGGCGACCCTGGTGTTCGACTACCCGACCGCCACCACGCTGGCCGACTTCCTCAAGCAGGAGATCCTGGGTACCGAGGAAACCGTTGCGGCGGCGGTGGTCCGTACGTCTGACGACGACGACCCGATCGTCATCGTCGGCATGGGCTGCCGCTACCCGGGCGGCATCGACACGCCCGAGCAGCTGTGGCAGGTCGTGGCCACCGGCACCGACGCCATCTCCGGCTTCCCGACCGACCGCGGCTGGGACCTGGACAACCTCTACAACCCCGACCCCGACGCGCCCGGCACCTGCTACGCCCGTGAGGGCGGCTACCTGCACAGCGCCAGCGAGTTCGACGCGCCGTTCTTCGGCATCAGCCCGCGCGAGGCGGTGTCGATGGACCCGCAGCAGCGCCTGTTGCTGGAGGTCTCGTGGGAGGCGCTGGAGCGCACCGGCCTGGACCGGGAAGCGTTGCGGGGCAGCCAGACCGGTGTCTTCGCCGGCATCACCTACCAGGACTACGCCGGCATGCTGGCCTCGTCCGACGAGGCCGCCGAGGGCATGATCGGCACCGGCAACTCGCCGAGCGTGCTGTCCGGCCGCATCTCGTACACGCTGGGGCTGGAGGGGCCGTCGGTCTCGATCGACACCGCCTGTTCCTCCTCGCTGGTCGCGATGCACTGGGCGGTGCAGGCCCTGCGGGACGGCGACTGCACGCTGGCCATCGCCGGCGGCGTCACGGTCATGGCCAGCCCGGTCTCGCTGATCGAGTTCAGCGCGCAGAAGGCCCTGGCCGCCGACGGCCGGTCCAAGTCGTTCTCGGCGGCCGCCGACGGCGCGAGCTGGGGCGAGGGCGCGGGCGCGATCGTGCTGGAGCGGCTGTCCGACGCCGAGCGCAACGGCCACCCAGTCCTGGCCGTGCTGCGCAGTTCCGCGGTCAACCAGGACGGTGCGTCCAACGGCCTGACCGCCCCCAACGGCCCGTCGCAGCGGCGGGTCATCCGCAAGGCGCTGGCCAACGGCGGCCTCACCGGCGCGGACGTCGACGTCGTCGAGGCGCACGGCACCGGCACCACGCTGGGCGACCCGATCGAGGCCGGCGCGCTACTGGCCACCTACGGCCGCGACCACGCCGTGGACAACCCGCTGCTGCTGGGCTCGATCAAGTCCAACATCGGCCACTCGCAGGCCGCCGCCGGTGTCGCCGGCGTGATCAAGATGGTGATGGCGATCCGCAACGGGATCGTGCCGCCGACGCTGCACGTGGACGAGCCCTCGCCGCACATCGACTGGACCTCGGGCCACGTCAAGCTGGTCACCGAGGCCGTGCCGTGGCCGGAGACCGGCCGCCCGCGCCGGGCCGGCGTGTCCTCGTTCGGCATGAGCGGCACCAACGCCCACACCATCATCGAGCAGGCCCCCGAGATCGAGCCGGCCGCGGTGGCCCCCGCCCCCGAGGCCGAGATCCTGCCCTGGCTGGTGTCGGCCCGGTCGGTGGCGGCGCTCAAGGCGCAGGCCGAGAAGCTTCTGTCCGTTGTGGACAGTGACCCGGCCGACGTCGCGTTTTCCCTGCACTCCACGCGGTCCGCGTTCGAGCACCGGGCCGTCGTGGTCGGCGCCGACCGGGACGAGCTGGCCGCCGGCCTGCGGGCGCTGGCCGCCGGCATGCCGGCCGAGAACCTGGCCCAGCAGTCGATCGGCGCCCGGGGCAAGACGGTGTTCGTGTTCCCCGGCCAGGGCTCGCAGTGGGCCGGCATGGCGGTGGAACTGCTGGACTCCTCGCCGGTGTTCGCCCAGCGGATGGCCGAGTGCGAGGCGGCGCTGTCGTCCTTTGTGGACTGGTCGCTGACCGAGGTGCTCCGCGGTGACGCGGAGTTGTTGGAGCGGGTGGACGTGGTCCAGCCCGCGTGCTGGGCCGTGATGGTGTCGCTGGCCGAGCTGTGGCGCAGCCACGGGGTCACACCCGACGCCGTCGTGGGTCACTCCCAGGGTGAGATCGCCGCCGCCGCGGTGGCCGGTGCGCTGTCACTGGAGGACGCGGCTCGCGTGGTCGCCCTGCGCAGCCTGGCGATTCGCGACGATCTGGCCGGTCTGGGCGGCATGGTCTCGGTCGGCCTGCCGGCCGCCGACGTCGAGCTGGGCGAGCGGGTGTGGGTCGCCGCGGTCAACAGCCCGACCAGCACTGTGGTCGCCGGTGACCCGGACGCCCTTGACGAGTTGGTGGCCCGCTACGAGGCCGCTGGCGTGCGGGTTCGCCGGATCCCGGTGGACTACGCCTCGCACACCGTGCACGTGGAGCGGATCCAGGACCGGGTCCGCGCGGACCTCGCGCCGATCACCCCGCGGACCTCGGACATTCCGCTGTTCTCCACGGTGACGGCGGACTGGATCGACACCGCCGGACTGGACGCCGCCTACTGGTACGCGAGCCTGCGCCAGACCGTCCGGTTCGACGAAGCCATCGCGGCGCTGGCCGACCAGGGCTACGGCGTGTTCGTCGAATCGAGCGCGCACGCCGTGGTGGCCCCGGCCATCCGCGAGACGCTGGACGGCGTCGAGGACCTCGACCCGCTCGTGGTCGGAACGCTGCGCCGGGGGCAGGGCGGCATGCGCCGGTTCCTGCTGTCGCTGGGCGAACTGCACTGTGGCGGCGTCGAGGTGGACTGGGCCGTTCTGGTCCCCGGCGGCCGCGCCGTCGACCTGCCGACCTACGCCTTCCAGCACCAGAGCTACTGGCCGAAGTTCGGCGAACGGCACGAGGAGTCGGCCGTCGACCCGGTGGACGCCGCCTTCTGGACCGCGGTCGAGCAGGAGGACTTCGCCTCGCTCGCGGACACCCTGAACCTCGACCAGTCCACTTTGGACGCGATGGTGCCGGCGCTGTCGGCGTGGCGACGGGCCCGCAGCGAGCAGTCGGCTATGGATGCGTTGCGGTACCAGGTCAACTGGACGCCGGTCGGCGACTCGCCGTCCCCGAAGCTGGACGGCACGTGGCTGCTGGTCGTGCCGGCGGGTCACTCCGCCGAGTGGCCGCAAAGCCTTGCGCGGTACGGGGCCGAGTTCGTCACCGTCGAGGTCGCCGAGGACGCCGACCGGCTGCGGCTGGCCGACCAGGTCGGCGGCCGGGAGTTCGCCGGTGTGCTGTCCCTGTTGGCGCTGAACGAAAAGCCGTCGGCCGCGCACCCCGAGGTGCCCGCCGGCCTGGACCTGACCACGGCCCTGGTGCAGGCGCTGGGCGATGCCGGCGTCGAGGCCCCGCTGTGGTGCGTGACCAGCGGCGCGGTGTCGGTGGGTCGCTCCGACGCGCTGGCCAACCCGATCCAGGCGCTGGTCTGGGGTCTCGGCCGGGTGGCCGCGATGGAGCAGCCGCAGCGCTGGGGCGGTCTGGTCGACCTGCCCGGCACGGTCGACGACCGCGTCGTCCGCCGGCTGGCCTCCGTGCTGGCCGACTCCGACGGTGAGGACCAGCTGGCGATCCGCGGTTCGGGTGTGTTCGGCCGCCGGCTGGGCCGGGCTCCGCTGCCGGCGGTGCCGGCCGGGGTCTGGCAGCCGTCCGGCACGGTCCTGGTCACCGGTGGCACTGGCGCCCTCGGTGGGCACGTCGCCCGTTGGCTGGCCGGTGCCGGGGCCGAGCACCTGGTGTTGCTCAGCCGGCGCGGCCTGGCCGCCGACGGCGCCGCCGAGCTGGTCGAGGAGCTGGACGCGCTCGGGGTGCGGGTCACGGTCGCCGCGTGCGACGTGGCCGACCGGGACAGCCTCGCCACCGTGATCGCGCAGCACCCGCCGACCGCCGTGGTGCACACGGCCGGTGTCCTCGACGACGGCATGATCGACTCGATGACCCCGGACCGGCTGGCCGGCGTGCTGCGGGCCAAGAGCCTGGCCGCGCTGAACCTGCACGAGCTGACCAAGGACCTGGGGCTGACCGCCTTCGTGTCCTTCGCCTCCACCGCCGGCACCTGGGGCGCTCCCGGCCAGTCCAACTACGCGGCGGCCAACGCCTTCCTGGACGCGCTCGCCGAGCACCGGCGGGGCCTGGGCCTGGCGGCGACGTCGCTGGCGTGGGGCCCGTGGGCGGAGGGCGGCCTGGCCGACGACGCGGCGCTGATCGCGCGCCAGCGTCGGGGCGGCATCCTGGCCATCGACCCGGCCACCGCCATCGCCGCGATGCGGCAGGCGCTGGACAACAACGACACGGCGCTGGCCATCGCCGGCGTCGAGTGGGACAAGTACGCGCCGGGCCTGGTCGCGGTCCGGGCCAGCAAGCTGATCGACACGATCGCCGAGGCCCGCGCGGCGCTGGCGGCGGCGGCCGAGTCCACCGGCGGTTCCGGCGGCTCGGCGCTGGGCGACCGGCTGGCCGGCCTGTCCGAGGCCGAGAGCGAGCGGGAGCTGCTGGAGTTCGTCCGCTCCTTCGTCGCCGGGGTGCTCGGCTTCGGCGGGCCGGAGGACGTGGAGTCCGGGCGCGCGTTCAAGGACATCGGCTTCGACTCGCTGACCGCGGTCGACCTGCGCAACCGCCTCAGCGCGGCCACCGGCGTCCGGCTGCCGTCCACGATGATCTTCGACTACCCGACGCCGACCGCGCTGGCCCGCTATCTGCGGGCGCAACTCGGTGGCGGACCGGCGAAGGACACCGGGACGACCAGCACCGCTCCCACGAGCGCCGTCGACGACGACCCGATCGTCATCGTGGGCATGGGCTGCCGGTTCCCCGGCGGCGCCGAGTCGCCGGAACGGCTGTGGGAGCTGGTGTCCGGGTCCGGTGACGCGATCACCGGCTTCCCCGCCGACCGCGGCTGGGACCTGGACGCGATCTTCGACGACGACCCGGACAACGCCGGCACCAGCTACGCCACCGAGGGCGGCTTCCTGGGCGAGGCGTCCCAGTTCGACGCGGCCTTCTTCGGCATCAACCCGCGTGAGGCCATGGCGATGGACCCGCAGCACCGGCTGCTGCTGGAGACCTCGTGGGAGGCGCTGGAGCGCGCCGGCATCGACCCCGGCTCGCTGCTGGGCAGCCAGACCGGCGTGTTCATGGGCTCCAACGGCCAGGACTACAGCGCGATGCTGGCCGCCGCCGGCCAGAACGCCGAGGGCTACACGATGACCGGCAACGCCGGCAGCATCGTGTCCGGTCGCATCTCGTACACGCTGGGCCTGGAGGGTCCGGCGGTCACGGTGGACACGGCGTGCTCCTCGTCGCTGGTCGCACTGCACTGGGCGACCCGGGCGCTGCGCTCCGGCGAGTGCACGCTGGCGCTCGCCGGCGGTGTGACGATCATGTCGACCCCGTTCTCGTTCATCGAGTTCAGCAAGCAGCGCGGGCTCGCGCCCGACGGTCGCTGCAAGCCGTTCTCGGACAGCGCGGACGGCACCGGCTGGGGTGAGGGCGCCGGCGTGCTGGTGCTGGAGCGGCTGTCCGACGCCCAGCGTCACGGGCACCCGATTCTGGCCGTGGTCAAGGGTTCCGCGGTCAACCAGGACGGCGCGTCCAACGGCCTGACCGCGCCCAACGGCCCGTCGCAGCAGCGGGTGATCCGGCAGGCGCTGGCGGACGCGGGCCTGCGTCCGTCCGATGTGGACGCCGTCGAGGCGCACGGCACGGGAACCGTGCTGGGCGACCCGATCGAGGCGCAGGCGCTGCTGGCGACGTACGGCCAGGATCGGGACGAGCCGCTGTGGCTGGGGTCGATCAAGTCCAACATCGGCCACACGCAGGCCGCGGCCGGTGTCGCCGGTGTGATGAAGATGGTGCTCGCGCTTGGGCACGACACGTTGCCGCCGACCCTGCACGTCTCGGCGCCGTCGTCCCATGTGGACTGGGCCGAGGGCCGGATCGAGCTGCTGACCGAGGCCCGGGAATGGACCGGGTCCGGGCGTCCGCGCCGGGCCGGCGTATCCTCGTTCGGCCTGAGCGGCACCAACGCGCACGTCATCATCGAGCAGCCGCCGGCCGCGGCGCCCGCGCCGTCCCGGCCGGCGAGCGAGGTCGTCGCGGTCCCGGTGTCCGGCCACAGCAAGGACGCCCTGCGGGCGCAGGCCGAACGACTGCGGGACTTCGTGGCCGCCAACCCCGAGACGAGCTTGCTCGACCTGGGCTACTCGCTGGCGACGACGAGGTCGGACTTCGAGCACCGGGCCGTCGTCGTCACCCAGGACCGGGACACGCTGCTCACCGCGCTGGACGCGATCGCCGGCGACGGCACCGCGGCCGCGCTGGTGCGGGGCGTCGCCCGCGCCGAGGTCCGCTCCGCGTTCCTGTTCTCCGGTCAGGGTTCGCAGCGCGCGGGCATGGGCAAGCGTCTGTACGAGGCCTTCCCGGTGTTCGCCGACGCGCTGGACGCCGTCTGCGCGCACCTGGACGGCGAGCTGGCCCGTCCGCTGCGTGAGGTCATGTTCGACGGCGGTTCGGATCTCGACCAGACCGGCTACACCCAGCCCGCGCTGTTCGCCATCGAGGTCGCGCTGTTCCGTCTGCTGGAGTCCTGGGACGTCAGGCCGGACTTCGTGATGGGGCACTCCATCGGCGAGCTGGCCGCCGCGCACGTGTCCGGTGTGCTGTCGCTCGGCGCCGCCTCCCGGCTGGTCGCTGCTCGCGGTCGGCTGATGCAGGCGCTGCCGGAGGGCGGTGCCATGGTCGCGATCCAGGCGACCGAGGACGAGGTTCTGCCCTACCTGTCGGAGAAGGTGTCGATCGCGGCGGTCAACGGCCCCAACTCCGTGGTCGTCTCCGGCGCCGAGGACGCGGTGCTCGCGGTGGCCGACCGGTTCAAGAAGACCAAGCGGCTCAAGGTTTCCCACGCGTTCCACTCGCCGCTGATGGATCCGATGCTGGCCGAGTTCCGCACGATCGCCTCGGGCATCGCCTACGGCCGGCCGGAGATCACGGTCGTGTCCAACCTGACCGGCCAGCCGGTGTCGGAGTTCGACGCCGAGTACTGGGTGCGCCACGTGCGGGAAGCCGTCCGCTTCCACGACGGCGTCACGGCGCTGACCGCCCAGGGCGTGACCACGTTCCTGGAGGTCGGGCCGGACGGCGTGCTCACCCCGATGCTGGACGACGCCGTGGCGCTGCTGCGCCGGGACCGCGACGAGGTGGACACCCTCACCAAGGCGGTCGCCGCCCTGCACGTCAACGGCTTCTCCCCGAACTGGACCGGTCTGTTCGACGGCGCACAGACCACGCAACTGCCCACCTACGCCTTCCAGCACCGCAAGTTCTGGCCGGAGATGACGGCGAGGGCGGCCGGCGACGTCACCTCGGCCGGCCTCACCACCACCGGTCACCCGCTGCTGGGCGCGGCCGTGCAGTTGGCCGACACCGACGAGTTCCTGTTCACCGGGCGGCTGTCGGCGCAGACCCAGCCGTGGCTGGCCGACCACGTCGTCGGCGAGCAGATCCTGTTCCCCGGCACCGGTTTCCTGGAGTTGGCGATCCGTGCCGGCGACCAGGTCGGCTGTGACGTGGTGGAGGAGCTCACGCTGGCCACGCCGCTGGCCCTGCCGGCCAGGGGCGGCACCCAGATCCAGGTCATGGTCGGCGCCGCCGACGGCCGTGGGTCGCGGACGATCACCGTGCACTCGCGGTCGGAGGACGCGCCCGTCGACCTGCCGTGGCTGCTGCACGCGTCCGGCGCGCTGGGCGTCGGCGGCCCGCAGGTCGCCGAGCAGGTCGCCGAGTGGCCGCCGGCCGGTGCGCAACCGCTTGCGGTGGAAGGCTTCTACCAGGCGTACGCGTCCAGCGGCTTCGAGTACGGGCCGATGTTCCGGGGCCTGCGGGCCGCCTGGCAGCTCGGGGACGACGCGTTCCTGGAGGTGTCGCTGCCCGAGGGCCGCGCCGCCGACGCGGCCGCGTTCGGGCTGCACCCGGCGCTGCTGGACGCCGCCCTCCAGGGCCTGGTGTTCCTGCCGCTGGAGGGCACCGGCCGCAAGCGGCTGCCGTTCTCGTGGAGCGACGTCAGCCTGCACGCGAGCGGGGCGTCGACGCTGCGGGTCCGGCTGAGCAAGGCCGACGGCGTGGACGCGCTGGGCCTGGGCGTGTACGACGCCGACGGCCACGCGGTCGCCTCCATCGGCGCGCTGGTGATGCGGGAGATCGCCCTCGACCAGCTCAAGCCCCGGCAGGAGTCGCTGTTCCGGCTGGACTGGACGCCGACTCGGGTCGCCGGCGAGACCCTCGACGCCGAAGTCGCCGTGCTCGGCGCGGACGAGCTGAAGCTGGCGGCCGCGCTGGAGCTCGACCGTCACGAGGACCTGGCCTCGATCACCTCGATGCCGGACGTGCTGCTCGTGCCCCGGCTGACCAACGGCCACACCACCGGCGACCTGGCCACCGACGTCCGGGTCGCGGTGCGCGAAGTGCTGGACCTGATCCAGTCGTGGCTGGCGGACGAGCGGTTGGCCAGCACGCACCTGGTGTTGGTGACCCGGGGAGCGGTCGCGGCGAACGAGGACGAGGCGGTGCGGGACCTCGCGCACGCGGCGGTCCTGGGCCTGGTCCGGTCCGCGCAGTCGGAGCACCCGGGCCGGCTGACCCTGGTCGATGTGGACGGCGAGCTGGAGTCGGTGGCCGCGCTGCCGGCCGCGCTGACCGTGGGCGAGTCGCAGCTGGTGATCAGGAACGGTGAGGTGCGCATCGGCCGGCTGGCCGCGGCCGGTGCCGGCACGGCGACGCCGACCGCCGACGCGTGGCGGCTGGATGTCTCTGGCACGGTGCTGATCACCGGTGGCACCGGCGGCCTCGGCGGCCGGCTCGCCCGGCACCTGGTGGCCGAGCACGGCGCCCGCGACCTGCTGCTCACCAGCCGCAGCGGCCCGGCCGCCGACGGCGCCGAGCAGTTGCGCGCGGAACTGTCCGACCTCGGCGCGATCGTCACGATCGCCGCGTGCGACGTGGCCGACCGGGACTCGGTCCGGCAGCTGCTGGCCGGGGTCGAGCCGACCGCGGTCGTGCACACCGCCGGTGTCGTCGACGACGCCCTGATCGCCTCGCTGACGCCGGATCGGGTGGACGCGGTGCTGCGGCCCAAGGTGGACGCGATCATCAACCTGCACGAGCTGGCCGGCGAGCGGGCGTCGTTCGTGCTGTTCTCCGGCGCGGCCGGCGTGTTCGGCGGCCCGGGACAGGGCAACTACGCGGCGGCCAACACCTTCCTGGACGCCTACGCCCAGCACCTGCGGCGGCACGGGCGCACCGCGACCGCGCTGGCGTGGGGGCCGTGGAACCAGGAGGTCGGCATGACCAGCCGGCTCACCGGGGCCGACATGGCCCGGATGGCCCGGGGCGGCATGCGGCCGCTGACCGTCGAGTACGGCATGGAGCTGTTCGACACCGCGCTGGGCCAGGACTGCTCGGCCATGCTGCCGATCGACCTGGACCTGGCGGTGCTGGCCACGATGGGCGAGGCGCTGTCCCCGCTCTACAAGGGCCTGGTGCGGGTCCCGACCCGGCGGACCGCGCGGGCCGCGACCAGGGTCCGGGCCGACGACGTGTCGCTGGCCGACCGGCTGGCGCAGCTGCCGGAGTCCGATCGCGGGCAGCGGATGCTGGAACTGGTCAGCGCGCAGGTGGCCGAGGTGCTCGGGCACGAGTCGACGGCCGACATCGAGCCGCACCGCGCCTTCGGCGACCTCGGCTTCGACTCGCTGACCTCGGTCGAACTGCGCAACCGGCTGGGCGGGGTGACCGGGCTGCGGCTGGTCGCCACGGTGGTCTTCGACTACCCGAGCCCGGCCGAGCTGGCCGAGCACCTGCTGGCCCAGGTGCTGCCGACCCAGAGCGTGTCCGAAGTGGACGCCAGCGAGTCCGACGTCAGCTTCGACGACGTCGAGTCCGCCAGCGCGGACGAGTTGTTCGACCTCATCGACCAGGAATTCGGCGTCTGATCCCGCCAGCGAACAGAAAGGACTTGACGTGGCTGACGAGGAAAAGCTGCTGGGCTACCTCAAGAAGGTCACCGCGGACCTGCGGCAGACCACCCGGCGCTTGCGGGATGTCGAGGACCGGGCCGGCGAGCCCATCGCCATCGTGTCGATGAGCTGCCGGTTCCCCGGCGGGATCGAGACCCCCGAACAGCTCTGGCGGATGCTGGCCGACGGCGTGGACGGCATGTCGGCCTTCCCGGTCGACCGCGGCTGGCCGGAGTCGGCGCACGAGGCCGACTACGCCCACGCGGGCGGCTTCCTCCACGACGCCGCGCAGTTCGACCCGTCCCTGTTCGGCATGTCGCCGCGCGAGGCGCTGGCCACCGACCCGCAGCAGCGGGTGATGCTGGAGACCGCGTGGGAGGCGTTCGAGCGGGCCGGCATCGACCCGCACTCGCTCAAGGGCAGCAGCACCGGCGTGTACATCGGCGCCACCGCGACCGGGTACGGGGCCGGCCTGGCCGAGCTGCCCGACGGCGTGGCCGGCTTCCTGATGACCGGCACCTCGAACGCGGTGATCACCGGCCGGGTCTCCTACGTGTTCGGCCTGAAGGGGCCGGCGGTGACCGTGGACACCGCGTGCTCGTCCTCGCTGGTGACCCTGCACCTGGCCGCGCAGGCGCTGCGCAAGGGCGAGATCTCGCTGGCGCTGGCCGGCGGGGTCACGATCATGGCCACGCACGGCCTGTTCTCGGAGTTCAGCCGGCAGAACGGCCTGGCCGCCGACGGCCGGATCAAGGCGTTCGCGGCCGCCGCCGACGGCACCAGCTGGGGCGAGGGCGCCGGCCTGCTGCTGCTGGAGCGGCTGTCCGACGCCGTGCGCAACGGTCACCCGATTCTGGCGGTGCTGCGCGGAAGCGCGATCAACCAGGACGGCGCGTCGAACGGTCTGACGGCCCCGAACGGTCCCTCGCAGCAGCAGGTCATCCTGCGGGCACTGGAAAGCGCCGGCCTCAAACCGTCCGATGTGGACGCCGTCGAGGCCCACGGCACCGGCACGACGCTGGGTGACCCGATCGAGGCGCACGCGCTGATGGCCACCTACGGCAAGGATCGCGAGCGGCCGCTGTGGCTGGGGTCGATCAAGTCCAACATCGGTCACACCCAGACCGCCGCCGGTGTCGCCGGCGTGATGAAGATGGTCCTGGCCATGCGGAACGGCGTGCTGCCCCGGACGCTGCACGTGGACTCGCCGTCCCCGAAGATCGACTGGGCCGCCGGCGCGGTCGAACTGCTGACCTCGGAGCAGCCGTGGCCGGCGGGCGAGCGCCCGCGCCGGGCCGGCGTCTCCTCGTTCGGCATCAGCGGCACCAACGCGCACGTCATCGTCGAGCAGGCCCCGGAGCCCACCCGCGAGCCCGAGCCGGTCACGGTGACCTCCGACATCGTGCCCGTGCTGGTGTCGGGTCGGGGCGAGGCGGCCCTGCGGGCCCAGGCCGCCACTCTTGTGTCCACTGTGGACTCCGATGTCGTCGGTCTGGCCCGTGCACTGGCGACTACCCGGTCCTGCCTTGAGCACCGCGCGGTTTTTGTCGGTTCCGGGCCGGACGAGCTGCGCGCCGCGCTGCGGGCACTGGCCACCGGTGAGATCGCGACCGGCTTGGTCACCGGGGTGGCCGCCGCCGGCAAGACGGCGTTCATGTTCTCCGGTCAGGGTTCGCAGCGGGTCGGTATGGGCAAGGGCCTGTACGAGGCGTTCCCGGTGTTCGCCGAGGCGTTGGACGCGGTGTTGGCGCACCTGGATGCCGGTCTGCGCGAGGTGATGTTCGAGGGTTCCGCCGATCTGGACCAGACTGGTTGCACGCAGCCTGCGTTGTTCGCGATCGAGGTGGCGTTGTTCCGGTTGCTGGAGTCGTGGGGTGTCAAGCCGGACTTCCTGGTGGGGCATTCGATTGGTGAGTTGGCGGCGGCGCATGTCGCCGGCGTGCTGTCGTTGGAAGACGCGTGCAAGCTGGTGTCCGCGCGTGCTCGGTTGATGCAGGCGTTGCCGACCGGCGGCGCGATGGTGGCGATCCAGGCCACCGAGGCCGAGGTGTTGCCGCACCTGACCGACGGTGTGTCGATCGCGGCGATCAACGAGCCGATGTCGGTTGTGGTGTCCGGTGTCGAGGCCGAAGTCCTTGCGGTGGCGTCGAAGTTCGAGAAGACCAAGCGGCTCACGGTGTCGCACGCGTTCCACTCGCCGTTGATGGATCCGATGCTGGCCGAGTTCCGCAAGGTCGCCCAGGGTGTGACCTACGGGCGGCCGTCGATCTCCGTGGTGTCGAACCTGACTGGTCAGTTGGTCCCGGCGTTCGACGCCGAGTACTGGGTGCGTCACGTCCGCGAGGCCGTGCGCTTCCACGACGGCGTCGAATACCTGCGCGGCAACGGTGTGACGCGGTTCGTCGAGGTGGGCCCGGGTGGCGTGCTGGCCGGCATGATCGAGGGCGCGGTGCCGGTGCTGCGCCGGGACCGCGACGAGGTCGAGGCGGTCACGACCGGGCTGGCCCGCCTGCACGTGTCGGGACTGTCCCCGGACTGGGCCAAGTTCTTCGCCGGCCGCGGCGTCACCCGGACCGACCTGCCGACCTACGCCTTCCAACACGAGCACTACTGGCTGGCCGGGCCGGAACTCGCCGCCGAGACCACCGAAGCCGTCGAGGACGGCCGGTTCTGGGAGATCGTCGAGGGCGGGGACCTCGCCGGTGCGCTCGGTGTCGACGCGGACACCCCGCTCAGCTCGGTGCTGCCCGCGCTGTCGACCTGGCGCCGCAACCGCCAGGAAAGCTCCACTGTGGACTTATGGCGGTACCAGGTCGGCTGGAAGCCGGTCATTCCCGGTGCCTCGCCGGTGGTGTCCGGCAACTGGCTGGTGATCGCCCCGGCCGGCTGTGACGAAACCGTCCAGGACGCACTGCGCTCCCACGGCGCCACGGTCACGACCCTGCCGGTCCAGGCCGACGAGGACCGCGAGACGCTCACCCAGCGGCTGGGCGCGCTCGACGTCCGGCCCGACCACGTGGTGTCGCTGCTGGCGCTGGCCGAGTCCACGAACTCCGACGTGCCAACGGGTCTGGCCCTGACCGTGACCCTCATCCAGGCGCTGGGCGACACCGACACGCGGGCGCGCCTGTGGTGCGTCACCCGCGGTGCCGTGACGGCTGGCCGGTGGGACCGGCTCACCGACGTCGACCAGGCCGCCGTCTGGGGTCTCGGCCGGGCGGCCGCGCTTGAGCTCCCCGACCGCTGGGGCGGTCTCGTCGACCTTCCGGCCGAGCTTGACGACCGGGCCATCGCCCGGTTGGTCGCGGTGCTGGCCGGTCTCGACGGCGATGAGGACCAGGTTGCGGTCCGCGCCAACGGCGTATTCGTGCGCCGGCTGGCCCGGGCCGTGAAGTCCGCGACGGAGCAGGAGAAGTGGCAGCCGCGCGGCACCGTGCTGGTCACCGGCGGCACCGGAGCCCTGGGGGCCCACGTCGCCAAGTGGGTCGCCGCGAACGGCGCCGAGCACGTGGTGGTGGTCAGCCGGCAGGGGCCCAATGCCCCCGGCGCCGGCGAGATCGAGGCGGAGCTGGTCGGCTTCGGCGTGCGGGCGAGCGTGCTGGCCTGCGACGTCGCCGACCGGGACGCGGTCGCGCGCCTGATCGCTGAGGTGTCGCCGAACGCCATCGTGCACACCGCCGGTGTGCTGGCCGACGGCATCCTCGATTCCGTTACCACGGAACAGCTTTCCACCGCGCTGCGGGCCAAGGCCCAGGCCGCGCTGAACCTGCACGAGCTGTCCGGCGAGCTGGACGCGTTTGTGCTGTTCTCCTCGTTCGCCGGCACGGCCGGCGCCCCCGGCCAGGCCGCCTACGCGGCGGCGAACGCGTGGCTGGACGCGCTGGCCGAGTCCCGCCGGGCCGCCGGACTGCCGGCGACCTCGGTGGCGTGGGGTCCGTGGGCCGGCAGCGGCATGGCCGCAGACCCGACGGCCGCCGAGCGGATGCGCCGTGGTGGCATGCCGCCGATGGACGCCGAGTTCGCGCTGACCGCGCTGGCCCAGGCGGTCGCCTCCGGTGACGCGACCGCCGTGGTGGCCGACATCGACTGGGAGAACTACGTTCCCGGCTACACCGTCGTCCGGCCGAGCGCGTTCATCGCCGACCTGCCCGAGGTCGCCGACCGGCCCCAGGCGCAGGCCCCCTCGCTGGGCGGCGACCTCGCCGGCCTGCCCAGGGCTGAGCAGGTCCGCCGGCTGCTGACCGTGGTGCGCGCGCACGCGGCCGCCGTGCTGGGACATGCCGGCCCGGAGGCTATCGAGCCCGACCGCGCGTTCCGCGACCTGGGCTTCGATTCGCTGACCGCGGTGGAGTTCCGCAACGTCCTCGGCGCCGCGACGGGCCTGAGCCTGCCGGCGACAGTGATCTTCGACTACCCGTCCGCCACAACCCTGACCGAGTTCCTACGCCAGGAACTGGTCGGTGATTCGGCTGACGTGTCGCTGACCCCGGTCTCGGCCCGGGTCGACGACGAGCCGATCGTGGTCGTGGGTATGGCGTGCCGGTTCCCAGGTGGGGTCGATTCGCCGGAGGCGTTGTGGCGCCTGGTGTCCGAGGGCGTCGACGCGCTCGCCGGCTTCCCTGCCGATCGCGGCTGGGACGTGGAGTCCCTGTACGACCCGGATCCGGGGTCCGTGGACAAGTCGTACGTGCGTGAGGGCGGATTCCTCGACGGTGTGGGGAACTTCGACCCTGGCTTCTTCGGGGTCTCGCCGCGTGAGGCGGTGGCGATGGACCCGCAGCAGCGGTTGCTGCTGGAGACGTCGTGGGAGGCGCTGGAACGGTCGGGTGTCGCACCGGGGTCGGTGAAGGGCAGCCCGGTCGGTGTGTTCGTCGGTGTCAACGGCCAGGACTACTCCACCCTGTTCATGTTCACCGACCAGGACCTGGGGGCGCACGCCAGCACCGGCAACGCGGCCAGCGTCATGTCCGGCCGGATCGCCTACACGCTGGGCCTGGAGGGCCCGACGCTGACCGTGGACACCGCGTGCTCGTCGTCGCTGGTGGCGATGCACCTGGCCGCGCAGGCGGTCCGGGCGGGGGAGTGCTCGCTCGCGCTCGCCGGTGGTGTGACCGTGATGTCGACTCCGGGCACGTTCACCGCGTTCAGCCGGCAGCGGGGCCTGGCCGAGGACGGTCGCTGCAAGGCGTTCTCGGACGACGCCGACGGCACCGGCTGGGGCGAGGGTGTCGGCATGCTGGTACTGGAGCGGCTGTCCGACGCCCAGCGCAACGGTCACCCGATTCTGGCTGTGTTGCGCGGAAGTGCGATCAACCAGGACGGTGCGTCGAACGGTCTGACGGCCCCGAACGGTCCCTCGCAGCAGCGGGTGATCCGGCAGGCGCTGGCCCAGGCCGGCCTGTCGGTGTCCGATGTGGACGTTGTCGAGGCGCACGGCACCGGTACGACGCTGGGTGACCCGATCGAGGCCCAGGCGCTGTTGGCCACCTATGGCCAGGACCGCGAAGAACCGTTGTGGCTGGGGTCGGTCAAGTCGAACATCGGTCACACGCAGGCGGCGGCTGGTGTCGCCGGCGTGATCAAGATGGTGATGGCCATGCGGCACGGGGTGCTGCCGCGCACCCTGCACGTCACCGAGCCTTCGTCCCATGTGGACTGGTCGGCCGGCAAGGTCTCGCTGCTGACTGAGTCGCGCGCGTGGCCGGAGTTCAGCCGGCCTCGTCGGGTGGGTGTGTCGTCGTTCGGCATGAGCGGCACCAACGCGCACGTGATCCTGGAGCAGGGGCCCGAGTTGCCTGCCCGCAGCGAGAAGCGCGAAGAGAACACCCCCATCCCGTGGGTGTTGTCGTCGCGGACCGCGCAGGGCTTGGCCGACCAGGCCGCACGGCTGGCCGACTCGGTCGGCGACGGCTTTGACGCCAACGACATCGCCTTCTCGCTGCTGAACGCCCGGTCGGTGTTCGAGCACCGCGCGGTGGTCATCGGGGCGGACAGCGAGCAGCTGCTGGCCGGCGTTCGAGACGTCGCCGCGGGTTCCGGTTCCGTGACCGGCACGGTCGGCGCCACCGGCAAGATCGCGTTCGTGTTCCCCGGCCAGGGCTCGCAGTGGGCCGGCATGGCCGTCGAGCTGCTGGACTCCTCGCCGGTGTTCGCGGCGCGGATCGCGGAGTGCGAGGCGGCGCTGTCGCCGTTCGTGGACTGGTCGTTGATCGAGGTCCTTCGCGGTGACGCGGAGTTGTTGGAGCGGGTGGACATCGTCCAGCCGGCCTCCTGGGCCGTGATGGTCTCCCTCTCCGCGCTCTGGCGCTCGTACGGCGTCGTCCCGGCGGCCGTGGTGGGCCACTCGCAGGGTGAGATCGCGGCCGCCGCGGTGGCCGGCGCGTTGTCGCTGGCGGACGCGGCTCGGGTGGTCGCCTTGCGTAGCCTGGCGATTCGGGACGATCTGGCCGGCCGGGGCGGCATGGTCTCGGTCGGCCTGCCGGCCGATGAGATCGAGCTGGGCGAGCGGGTGTGGGTGGCGGCGGTCAACAGCGCGACCAGCACCGTGGTCGCCGGTGACCCGGACGCCCTTGACGAGTTGGTGGCCCGCTACGAGGCCGCCGGCGTGCGGGTCCGCCGAGTGCCGGTGGACTACGCCTCGCACACCGTGCACGTGGAGCGAATCCAGGCCCGGCTCCGGGTCGATCTGGCGCCGATCACCCCGCAGGCGTCCCAGATCCCGTTCTTCTCCACGGTGACGGCCGACTGGGCCGACACCACACAGCTGGACGCCGGCTACTGGTACACCAACCTGCGTCAGACTGTTCGCTTCGACGAGGCGGTGACCGCCTTGGTGGAGCAGGGCTTCGGCGTCTTCGTCGAGTCCAGCGCCCACCCGGTGCTGGCGCCGGTGATCGACCACGACGACGTGGTCACCGTCGGCTCGCTGCGCCGCAACGAAGGCACCCTCGCCCGGTTCCTGACCTCGGCCGGCGAGCTGTGGACGCGGGGCGTCGACGTCACCTGGCCGGTGGCCGGCCGTCTCACCGAGCTGCCGACGTACGCCTTCCAGCACCAGCGCTACTGGCTGGAGCTGAGCGGCGGTCTGCTGGCCGAGCGCGAGGCGCCGGTCGCCGACGGGTTCTGGGAGCACGTCGAGCAGGACGATCTGGACACGCTGGTCGATCTCCTGGACGTCCGGGGAACCAGCCAGGAAGCCAGTCTCACCGAACTGCTGCCGGCGCTGTCCTCGTGGCGTCGCCAGCGGCGTGCGGACTCGGAGACCGATGCGCTGCGCTACCACGTGAAGTGGCAGCCGGCCGGCGGCTCGTGGTCGGGCAGGCTGGGCGGCACCTGGGTGTTGGTGACGCCGGAGGACGAGCAGAGCCAGCACGCCCTGGCCGCTGCCATGACCGAGCGCGGGGCCGAAGTCGTCACGGTGGCGGTGGATCTCGACTCCGCCGACCGGGCCGGGCTCGCCGAGAAGCTCCGGACCGTCCCGGGTTCGGTCAACGGCCTGGTGTCGCTGCTGCCGCTCGACGAGCGGGTGCTGGCCGGCCACGAGGCCGTCCCGAGCGGATACGCCGCCACGATCGCGTTGGTGCAGGCCATGGGCGACGTGGACCTGGACGCCCCGCTGTGGTGCGTGACCCGTGGCGCGGTGTCGACCGGCGCCACCGACCAGCTCGCGAACCCCTCGCAGGCGCTGGTCTGGGGTGCCGGCCGGATCGTCGGCCTGGAGCACCCGAGCCGGTGGGGCGGTGTGATCGACCTGCCGGCCGAGCTGGACGAGCGGGCCGTGCAGCGGTTCTGCGGTGTGCTGGCCGGCGCCGACGGCGAGGACCAGGTGGCCATCCGGAGCCAGGGCGTGTACGTGCGCCGGCTCGTGCGGGCGCCGATGACCGGTGCGCCGGCCAAGCGGAACTGGCGGCCGGAGGGCACGGTCCTGATCACCGGTGGCACCGGTGTGCTGGGCGCACACGTGGCCCGGTGGCTGGCGGTCAATGGCGCGGAGCACCTGCTGCTGGTCAGCCGGCGCGGGGCGGCGGCGCCGGGTGCGGCCGAGCTTGAGGCCGAGCTGGCCGAACTCGGCGCCAAGACGACGATCGTGGCCTGCGACATCACCGACCCGGCGGCCCTGCGCGGCCTGGTCGACGACCACCCGGTGACCGCGGTGGTGCACACGGCCGCGGCGCTGGACGACTGCACCGTCGACCGCATCACGCCCGAGCGGATCGACTACGCGCTGCGGGCCAAGATGGGCGCCGCGTGGCACCTGCACGAGCTGACCAAGGACCGCGACCTCTCGGCGTTCGTGCTGTTCTCGTCCTTCTCCGGCACCTTCGGGGCGTCCGGACAGGGCAACTACGCGCCCGGCAACGCCTTCCTCGACGCGCTGGCCCAGCACCGCAGGGGGCTCGGCCTGCCGGCGACGTCGGTGGCGTGGGGTCCCTGGGCGGACGGCGGCATGGCCGACGAGGACGCGGTCAAGGAAATGCTGCGCCGGCACGGTGTGCCCGAGGTGCCGTCCGACCGCGCCATCACGATCCTCCAGCAGGCAGTCGACCACGAGGAGACCTTCCTGCTGGCCGCGGACATCGACTGGAAGCGGTTCTCGGTGGCCTACACCGCGACCAGGCCGAGCCCGTTCCTGGAACACCTGGTCGACGCGCATGCCCTGACGGCGGCGGTCGACCAGCTGGCGGCGGCCGGCACGATCGTGGACCGGCTGGCGGACGCCTCTGACGCCGACCGCGAGCGGGCGCTGCTGGAACTGGTGCGCTCGCACGTCGCCGCCGTGCTCGGTCACGGGTCGGCGGAGGACGTGGAGAGTGTCCGTGCCTTCAAGGAGTTGGGCTTCGACTCGGTGACCTCCGTCGAGCTGCGCAACGGCATCAACGGGGCGACCGGGCTGAAACTGCCGGCCACCCTGGTGTTCGACCACCCCAACTCGGTCGCGCTCGCCCGTCACCTGAAGGACTCGCTGTTCACCGGGGCGGCGCCCAAGCAGTTCGACCTGGACCGGCTGGAATCCCTGTTCTCCGAACTGTCCACTGAGGACATCGAGGAGAGCAGGCTGGTGGTGCGGCTGCGGGCGCTCGCGGACAAGCTCGGCTCGCGGGCGGCGGAGACCGCGGCGGCGGCCACCACCGTCACCGAGAAACTCCAGGACGCGACGTCCGACGAGGTCTTGGCCTTCATCGACAAGGAGTTGGGGCTGGCCTGACCCGGCCCACCCCGCCGACGGACACACCGACTAGAAGAGGCCGAGGCAATGGCGGATCAAGACAAGCTCCTGGACTACCTCAAGCGGGTTACCGCGGAGCTGCACGAGAGCAAGCGGCGGCTGCACGAGCTGGAGGCCGGAGTCCCGGAGCCGATCGCGATCGTCGCCATGAGCTGCCGCTTCCCCGGCGGCGTTGACACGCCCGAGGACCTGTGGCGGCTGCTCGCCGACGAGACCGACGTGGCCGGGCCGTTCCCGGCCGACCGGGGCTGGGACCTGGCCGCGCTGTACGACGAGGACCCGGACGCGCCGGGCGCCACCTATGCCACCGATGGCTACAGCCTGGCCGGCGCCGGCGACTTCGATCCGGCGTTCTTCGGCATCTCGCCGCGCGAGGCCATCGCGATGGACCCGCAGCAGCGGCTGCTGCTGGAGACGTCGTGGGAGGCCTTCGAGCGGGCCGGCATCGACCCGGCGACCCTGCGGGGCGACCGGGTCGGTGTGTTCGCCGGCACCAACGGCCAGGACTACTCGGGCCTGCTCGCCTACGCCAAGGACACCGACACCTTCCTGGGGACCAGCAACTCGGCCGCCGTGATCTCCGGCCGGATCTCCTATGTGCTGGGACTGGAGGGGCCGGCCGTCACCGTCGACACGGCGTGCTCGGCGTCCCTGGTGACCCTTCATCTGGCCGCGCAGGCGCTGCGGGCCGGGGAGTGCCGGCTCGCGCTGGCCGGCGGCGCGACGGTGATCGGCACGCCGGCGATCTTCGTCGGGTTCAGCCGGCAGCGCGGTCTGGCGTGGAACGGGCGGTCCAAGGCGTTCTCCGACGACGCCGACGGCATCGGCCTGTCCGAAGGCTGCGGCATGCTCCTGTTGGAGAAGCTGTCCGACGCCCGGCGCAACGGTCACCCGGTCTTGGCGGTGCTGCGCGGAAGCGCGATCAACCAGGACGGTGCTTCGAATGGCCTGACCGCGCCGAGCGGTCCGTCGCAGCAGCGGGTGATCCGGCAGGCGCTGGCCGGCGCCGGCCTCTCGACGTCCGATGTGGACGTCGTCGAGGCGCACGGCACGGGCACGGCGCTGGGTGACCCGATCGAGGCCCAGGCCCTGCTCGCGACCTACGGCCAGGACCGGGACAAGCCGCTGTGGCTGGGATCGGTCAAGTCCAATCTGGGCCACACCCAGGCCGCCGCCGGTGTCGCCGGCGTGATGAAGATGGTGCTGGCGCTGCAGAACGGAGTGCTGCCGAAGACCCTGCACGTCACCGAACCGTCGTCCCATGTGGACTGGTCGGCCGGCCGGGTCGAGCTGCTGACCGAGGCCGTGCCGTGGCCGGCCGGGGCACGGCCGCGACGGGCCGGAGTGTCGTCGTTCGGGGTGAGCGGCACCAACGCGCACGCGATCATCGAGGAAGCTCCCGGCCGGGACGACAGTGAGCGGCCCGCGCCGGAGGGCGTTGTTCCGTGGGTGCTGTCGGCGACGTCCGAGCAGGCGCTGCGGGCTCAGGCCGACCGGATCGCGTCCTTCGCGGACGGCCGCAACCCGGTCGATGTCGGGTGGTCGCTGATGACCACCCGGCCGATGTTCGGGCACCGCGCCGTCCTGCTCGGTGACGACCCGGCGGCGGGTGCGCGGGCTCTCGCCGCCGGCGCGGTCAGTGCCGATGTGGTGACCGGCGCGGCGGTCGACGGTCTGACGGCGTTCATGTTCTCCGGTCAGGGTTCACAGCGCCCGGGCATGGGCAAGGAGCTCCATGCGGCCTTCCCGGTGTTCGCGCAGGCGTTGGACGCCGTTCTCACGCACTTCGACGCTGGTCTGCGTGAGGTGATGTTCAACGGTGGTCCGGAGTTGGACCAGACGGGCCACACGCAGCCGGCGCTGTTCGCGATCGAGGTGGCGTTGTTCCGTCTGCTGGAGTCGTGGGGTGTCAAGCCGGACTTCGTTGTGGGGCATTCGATTGGTGAGTTGGCGGCGGCGCATGTGGCTGGTGTGCTGTCGTTGGAGGACGCGTGCACGTTGGTGGCCGCACGCGGTCGTCTGATGCAGGCGCTGCCCGAGGGTGGCGCGATGGTCGCGATTCAGGCCACCGAGGCCGAGGTGTTGCCGCACCTGACTGACGGTGTGTCGATTGCGGCGATCAACGGGCCGACGTCGGTTGTGGTGTCGGGTGTTGAGGACGCTGTGCTGGCGGTGGCGGCGCGGTTCGAGAAGACCAAGCGGCTGAAGGTGTCGCATGCGTTCCACTCGCCGTTGATGGATCCGATGCTGGCCGAGTTCCGCCAGGTCGCCGAGAGTGTGACCTACGGGCGGCCGGAGATCCCGGTGGTGTCGAACCTGACCGGCGAGCTGGTGTCGGTGTTCGACGCCGAGTACTGGGTGCGTCACGTCCGCGAGGCCGTGCGCTTCCATGACGGTGCTGGATTCCTGGCCGAGCAGGGCGTGACGCGGTTCGTGGAGGTCGGGGCGGACAGCGTGCTCGCCGGCATGGTGGACGGCGCGGTGCCGCTGCTGCGTCGCGGCCGGGACGAGACCCGATCCCTGACCGCGGCCCTGGCGGAGCTCCATGTCCAGGGCGGTCCGGTCGACTGGCGGCGGATCCACGCCGACTGTGGCGGCCGCCGGATCGACCTGCCGACGTATGCCTTCCAACACAACCGTTACTGGGTCGAGCTGACCGAGGTGGCCACCGACCTGCGCGCGGCGGGTCTGACCGCCGCCGACCATCCGCTGCTGGCCGCGATCACCGTGGTGGCGGACTCGGGCGGATACGTGTTCTCCGGCCGGCTCTCGACGCGGACCCAGCCGTGGCTGGCCGACCACGTGGTGCTGGGCAACGCGATCCTGCCCGGCGCCGCGTTCGTGGAACTGGCCGTCCGGGCCGGTGACCAGGTCGGCTGTGGCCGGATCGACGAACTGGTGTTGGCCGCGCCGCTGGTGCTGCCCGAGCAGGACGGTGTTCAGCTCCAGGTGATTGTGGGCGCGGCCGACGAGCACGGCGTCCGGCCGGTCAGCGTGCACTCCCGGCCCGAGGACGACCAGGACTGGACCCTGCACGCGACCGGTGGTGTGCGCGCCGCCGACGGCGTCGAGGGCGACACGCTGGAGCAGTGGCCGCCGGCCGGCGCCGAGGAAGCCGACACCACGGCCGTCTACCGGACATTCGCCGAGGCCGGCATCGACCATGGCCCGGCGTTCCGGGGCCTGACCAGGGCGTGGCGGCTGGGCGACGAGGTCTTCGCCGACATCGCCCTGCCGGACGGCGTCGTCCGGGACGCGCAGCGGTTCGGCATCCACCCGGTGCTGCTCGACTCCGGCCTCCAGGCGCTGGGGCTGGGCGTCGGCGTGCAGAAGCGGGACACCGCGCTGCCGTTCCTGTGGAGCGGCGTGACCCTGCACGCCACCGGCGCCGCCGCCGCGCGGGCCCGGCTCACACCGGCCGGCGACGGCGTGGCGATCACCTTCGCCGACCTCGACGGCCAGCCGCTGCTCACCGTGGAATCCTTGGAACTCAAGGAAGTCAGCGGTGCGGCGGCGCGTGACGCGGGCGCCGAGCCGCTGTACGGGATGGACTGGGTCCCGCTGGCCGCGCCGACGCCGGCCAGCACCCCGCGCTGGGCCGTGCTGGACGGCGACGAAGGGGCCGACCTGGGCCTGGCCGCCGGCGCTGTCTGGACGGCCCTCGACATCGACGGTCTGATGGCCTCGGTGGCCGGCGGTATCACCAGCCCCGACTACGTGGTGCTCCCGTGCGTCGGCAGTGGTGACGACCCGACGGCCGACCTCGGTGCCGCCATCGACCGGGCGCTGACGCATGTGCGGTCCTGGCTGGCCGACGACCGGGTGGTCGATCACCAACTGGCGATCGTCACGCGCGGCGCGGTCGCCGCCACCGCCGACAGCGACGTCACCGATCTCGCGAATTCCGCGCTGTGGGGCCTGATTCGCTCCGCGCAGGCGGAGAACCCCGGCCGGTTCATCCTGATCGACGTCGACGGCACGGAGTCCTCGCGGGCCGCGCTGCCGGCGGCGCTGGCCTCGGGACAGAGCCAGCTCGCGCTGCGCGATGGCGTGATCCATGTGCCCAGGTTGGCGCGGGTCCAGCCGGTTTCCACGGACAAGGTGGATCTGAGCGGTCCTGGCGCCGTGCTGCTGACCGGCGGCACCGGCACGCTCGGCAAGGTCTTCGCCAGGCATCTGGCCGCCGAGTACTCCGCGCGCGAGCTGATTCTGCTGAGCCGGCAGGGAATGGACGCGCCCGGTGCGTCCGAGCTAGTGGCCGAGCTGGCCGAACTCGGCGCCACGGCACGGATCGTGGCCTGTGACACCTCCGACCGCGACGCGCTCGCCGCCGTGCTGGCCGACCAGCGGCTCACCGGCGTGGTGCACCTGGCCGGGGTGATCGCCGACGGCGTGATCGAGTCGCTCACCCCGGACAGCGTGGCGGAGGTGTTGCGTCCCAAGGCGAACACCGCCTGGCACCTGCACGAGCTGACCCGGGGCCAGGACCTGCGGATGTTCGCGGTGTTCTCCTCGATCTCCGGCGCGATCGGCGCCGCCGGGCAGGGCAACTACGCCGCCGCCAACACATTCCTGGACGCCCTCGTGGCTTGTCGCCGCGCCGCCGGCCGGCCCGGCGTCTCGCTCGCGTGGGGCCTGTGGGGTGAGAGCAGCGAGCTGACCGGCGGCTTGCAGGACCGCATCGCCCGTGGCGGCCTGGTCCCGATGTCCACTGTGGAGGGAACGCGGCTGTTCGACGCCGCGCTGCGCGCCGACCGGTCGCTGGTCGTCCCGGCCGCGCTGGACATGAAGACGATCAGGGAACAGGGCTCGACGCTGGCCAAGCTGCTCGGGGTGTCCGCGCCGGTCACCAGGCGCAGCGCGGCGACCGGCGCCGACAGCGGCGGCCTGCTGCGTGAGCTGGCCGGCAAGTCGGCCGCCGAGCGGGAGGAGACGCTGCTCACCCTGGTCCGCTCCTGCGCGGCCGCTGTGCTGTGGCACGACGGACCGGAGTCCATCGACCCCAACCAGGGTCTGGGCGAGCTGGGACTGGACTCCCTGACCGCGCTCCAGTTGCGCAACGCGCTCAACGCGGCCACCGGCCTGCGTCTGCCGGCGTCCATCGTGTTCGACTATCCGCTGCCCGTCGACCTGTCGCGTCACCTGCACGAGAAGCTCGCGGATTCCCTCGACGGCGCCGCGACGACCACCGCCCAGCCCGCGGCCGCGATCCCGGGGCAGACGCTCGGCGACCTGTACTGGGCCGGTAGCCGCAACGGCAAGGAAGACGAGGCGTTCGCAGTGGTCTACGCCGCGGCGAAGCTGCGTGACACCTTCGACACGGTGTCGGGGGCGACCAGGGTCCCGCAGCCGATCACGCTGGCCCGTGGGGACGGGCTGAAGCTGCTGGCGTACTCCTCCTACGCACTGCTCGGCGGCGTGCACCAGTACATCCGGCTGGGCCACGAGTTCAACGGCGCGCACGACCTGCTCGCCTTCCCCAACCCCGGCTTCATGGACGACGAGGGCCTGCCCGCCTCGTTCGACCTCGCCGCGCAGGTGCTGGCCGAGGCCACCATCCCGCACGTGACCGACGAACCGTTCGCGGTGTTGGGTCACTCGGCCGGTGGCATGATGGCGTTCACCGTGGCCAGCCACCTGGAGGCGGCCGGGGTGCATCCGGCCGCGGTGGTGGTGATCGACACTTTCGCGCCGGGCGACAAGGCGTGGAACGCCACCGCGCAGGGCGACACGCTGCGCGAGGCGTTGGCGATGGGGGACCAGTTCGCCGGCTACATGGACTTCACCAAGCTGACCGCGATGTCCTGGTACATGCGGGAGAGCGAGAGCTGGACGCCGCCGGAGGTCAAGGCGCCGGTGCTGTTCCTGCACGCCACCGATGAGATGGGTGAGGGCAGGCCGAGGGCCGTGCAGCCGACGTGGCGCACCGACCACGTCGCCCTGCCCGCGCCCGGCGACCACTTCACGCTGATCAGCGGCCGGGAGAAGTCGACGGTCCGTGTGCTGACCGACTGGCTGCGAGAAACCGTCTGACCAGGTAAAGGGCGTGAATCCGCCGGGGTGGTGAGCAGTGGTCACCACCCCGGCGGATTCGCGTTTGTCCGTGGTGCGGCTTGGGGTGTTGCGTTGTGGCTGGTTCCGGGGGATTTGCAGCTAGCTCCGGGTGGATTTCGCGTGGAGACCGCTGGGCGATGGCAGATCAAGGCAATGTTCGGCAGGCTTCGCCTGCCTTGATCGCCGACAAGCTTATGCCCCCAACGCAGAATCCGTCCTCCGTTCCTTGACGTTGATGGACACGTGAGCCGGTCGCTTTCCCGGGTTGTGTCCCCGTTTTGTCGGAGGGGGCTTTTTTGGGGCGTGTTTCGCTGTGGAGTTGTCAAAGAACGAGTGCGGCGGCGTGGTGTGGTCAGTACTGGTGGGGTTGGGTGGTGTAGTGGCGGCCTTGTGGGATGTTCCAGTGGAGGGTGCCGTCCTCGTCGAGGGTGGCGGTGTAGTTGGCGTGTTTCTTGTGGTGGTGATGGGCGCAGTAGCCCTTGAGTTGGGCGGGGTCGGTCTTGCCTCGGGGCCAGGGGATGGTGTGGTCGATCTCCTGGATCGGGGTGGTGCAGCCCGGAGCCGAACACGTTCCACCGTCGCGGACCTTGATGAGTTCCCGGCAGCGGGTGTCGGGGCGGTATTTGTGGGTGGTCATGGCGGTGGCGCGCTCGTGCTCGTCGGTGAGGATGCCCCGCCAGGGGCCGAGCATCGCGAGTTCCCGGGCGGAGTCGGCGGCGATCGGGCCGTAGCCATCCAGGAGGCCGGGGTCTTCGGTGAGGCCCATGAGGGTTTCCATGGAGAGGGTGACGTGCACCTGAACCTTCCGGTCGATGCCGTAGCCCAGGAACCGGTCGAGGAAGGCATCCGCCCGCTTCTGGTCGGTGGTGCGGCCGTCTTTGATCAGGGCCCGGGCGTCGGCGGTGAGGGTGTCGTAGCACTGGCGGGCATCGATGGCGGCCAGCCGGAGCCGGAGTTCGGCCATGCCGTCCGGCAGCGGGGAGAACTCGACGCGCCGCTCCTCCCGGGCCTTCTGGCGGCGTTGGTCGTAGCCGAGAGGGTCGGCTTCGGCGACCAGTTTGGTGGCGCGGCGGGCGAGTTGGGTGCGGGTCAGACCCGGGGCTGCGTCGACCAACTCGTCCTCGACCTGGGTGACCTTGGCCGGGTCGGTCAGGTGGACCACCCTCTCGTCCACGGTCTCCAGCCGGCGCAGGTCGATCTCCCCGCGCCGTAGCTGCTCGCACAGTCGAGGCAACCGATCCAGCACCTCACTGCGGTCCTTCTGCCGCACCACCGACTGCTCCGACTCACGAAGGGCCATAGCCATCTCCGTCGTGTCCTCGAAACCATGCAGAATGCACAACTGCACATGATCGGCAACGGCTTTGATCTTACGGGCCATGATGAACGCCGTGATTTGTTGATCGGGCGTGAGGCTGGAGGGATCAGCGCCCAGGAGCAAGTCCAGCATGGCCCCTGACGGTTCCGTGGACTCCAACTCTCGGGCGATTTCTTCCATGCAGTCAGAATACTCTGCCCAAAGATCCAAATCGAATCACTAACGGGTTAATCTGGCGTTTCATGCATAATCGCAGCCCCCTGCCGAGTAATCCCCCACGCGAATCGCCTCCAATTCCGTGTCGGAGGGTGGATTTTGCGCGGAGGGGGGCGATGGCATAAGCTTGTCAGCGATCAAGGCAGGCGAAGCCTGCCCGAAGATGCCTTGATCTGCCATCGCCCAGAGGCACCGCGCAAAATCCACCCGGAGTCAGCCATAAAACGCGACCCCCGGAGCCGGTCACACAACGCCCCCCGAAGCGGGCCGCAAAACCACACCCACAGCCACCCCCCGCAAACCCGCCCCCCAACGCAAAAGCGAACGGCGTGGCGGCCATAATGACCAACCACGCCGTTCGCTCTACCGCCCTGTCCCATAACCCCTCACCCGTCACGCCGTCATCGGCGTGGCGGGTGGTGGTAGAAGCCGGCCCCGACCTTACGGCCCAATCGCCCCAGCCGGGTCAGCTCGGTCAGCATCACGGTCGGCTTCACGTCGGGGTCCTCGTTGACCTCGTGCAGCCTCCGCTGGATGGCTTCGCCGACGTCCAGGCCGATGGCGTCCATCAACGCGAACGGCCCCAACGGGTAGCCGAGGCCGCTTTCCACCGCCGTGTCGATGTCCTCGATGCTCGCCGCACCGGCCTCGACCTGCAGCACCGCGTCGTTGAGGTACGGGAACAGCAGGTAGTTGACGATGAAGCCGGCGCGGTCGGAGCAGTCGACGGGGGTCTTGCCGAGGGAGCGGGCCAGCGCGTGGGCGGTGGCGACGACGTCCTCGGCGGTGAACTTGGTGCGGCAGACCTCGACGAGGCCCATGGCCGGCGCGGGGTTGAAGAAGTGCATGCCGAGCACGTCATCGCGGCGGCCGGTGGCCTCGGCGCAGTCGCCGACCGACAGGCTGGAGGTGGTGGTGGTCAGGATCGCGCCGGGCCGGCAGACCCGGTCGAGGCGGCCGAAGATCTCGGCCTTGACGTCGTCGTCCTCAGCGACGGCCTCCATCACCAGGTCCCGGTCGCCAAGATCGGCGAACGTGGAGGACGGGTGGAGTCGGGCCAGCGCGGCGCGGCGCTCGTCGGGGCTGACCTGGCCGCGTCGCACGGCCCGGACCAGGGCGGCGTCGATGGCCTCGACGGCGGCCTCGGCCTTGTTCTGGTTGCGGGCCAACAGGATGGTGTCCAACCCGCCCAGCGCGGTGACCTGGGCGATGCCCCGGGCCATGGTGCCGGAGCCGACGATGCCGACCCGCTCGACCGGTCGCGGCGTGGCCTCGTCGGCCAGGTTCGCCGCGACCGGCGGCACGACGGCGCCGGAGGGCTGGTAGTCGTAGATGCCCTTGCCGGCCTTGCGGCCCAGTTCCTGGCGGGCGACCATCGCGATCAGCAGCGGGGCGGGTGCGTGCGCGGCGCGGCCGCTGCGCCGGTGCAGGTCCGCCAGCCCGGCCACGACCACGTCCACGCCGATCCGGTCCAGCAGCTCCAGCGGCCCGGCGGGCAGGCCGCAGCCCAGCCGCATGGCGGTGTCGATGTCCTCACGGGTGGCGTACCCGGCCTCGTACAGCGCGGCCGACCGGTTCAGGTAGCCCAGCAGCAGGTCCCAGGCCAGCTGCCGAGCCGGACCGAAGGTCTTCTCCTGCAACGGAAGTCGGCCCAGCAGCTCCCGCAGCACGTCGACGGCGTCGGGGTCGGACATGGTGGTCGCGACGACCTCGAAGCCGGTGCCGGCCACCGGCGGGACGAGCAGGCGCAGCCCGACCAGCTTGGTCGGGTGGCCCGAGGCGGTGGCCAGCACGGGTAAGGACAGCGACGCGGTGGTGGAGACCAGGACCGTGTCGGGGGCGCAGGCCGCGGCCACCGTACGCAGCACCGAGCTCTTGACCTCGGGATCCTCGGTCACGGCCTCGATGACCAGACCGGCCCCCGACAGGGCGGAGATCTCGGTGGCGACCGGGATCTCCCGGGCCTGGGCCCGCGCCACGGCGGCGGGGTCGCAGTCCACGGCGATGACCGGGATCCCGGCCCCGGCAAGCAGTTCGGCGCAGGCCAGCCCGAGTGAGCCGAGTCCGACGACGCCGACAGTCATGTTCTGTTCAGTCACAGCAGATGTCCTTCCCGGTCAGATGCGGAACCTGGTCAGCTGGGGCAGGTGGCGTTCACGGGTCTCGGGGTCGGTGACGCCCAGATCGGCCTGCGGCGCCAGGCAGAGCACGCCGACCTTGCCGTCGTGCCGGTTGGCGTGCACCTCGCTGACGGCCTCGCCGATGTCGTCCAGTCCGTACACAGTGGACAGTGTCGGGTGCACCATGCCCTTGGCGATCAGGCGGTTGGCCTCCCAGGCCTCGCGGTAGTTGGCGAAGTGGGTGCCGACGATGCGCTTGAGCCGCATCCACAGGTGCCGGTTGTCGTAGACGTGTTCGTAGCCCGAGGTCGACGCGCAGGTCACGATGGTGCCGCCGCGCCGGGCCACGTACACGCTGGCGCCGAAGGTTTCCCGGCCGGGGTGCTCGAACACGATGTCGGGGTCCTCGCCGCCGGTCAGCTCGCGGACCAGGCCGCCGAACCGCTTCCACTCCCGCTGGTTCTGGGTGTGCTCGTCGGACCAGAACCGCAGTCCCTCGGCCGACCGGTCGATCACCAGCTCCGCGCCCATGGACCGGACCAGCTCGGCCTTGCGCGGGCTGGACACCACGCACACCGGGATGCCGCCGCCGTTGAGCACGAGCTGGGTGGCGTACGAGCCGAGGCCGCCGGCCGCGCCCCAGATCAGCACGACGTCGCCCTGCTTCATGTGGGCGCCGTTGGCCGAGACCAGCTGCCGGTAGGCGGTGGAGTGGACCAGCCCGGAGGCGGCGGCCTCCTCCCACGTCAGGTGGGCCGGCTTGGGCATGAGCTGGTTGGCCTTGACCAGAGCCAGTTCGCCCAGGCCGCCGTAGTTGGTCTCGAAGCCCCAGATCCGCTGCTCGGGGTCGAGCATGGAGTCGTCGTGCCCGTCGGGATGAGTGAGCTCGACGTTGAGGCAGTGCGCGACGACGCGGTCGCCGGGCTTGACCGAGCGGACCGCGCCGCCGGTGCGCAGCACGACGCCGGACAGGTCGGAGCCGACCACGTGGAAGGGCTGGTCGTGCTTCTCCGCGCCGGGCACGGTCGCGGCGTAGCGCTGCAGGAAGCCGAAGGTCGGCAGCGGCTCGAAGATCGAGGTCCAGACGGTGTTGTAGTTGATGCTGCTGGCCATGACGGCCACGAGCACTTCGTCGGGGCCGATGTCGGGGGTGGGGACCTCGCGGATGTGCAGGGCTTTGGCGGGGTCCTTGTCCCGGGTGGCCATGCCGGCGAACATCTCGGACTCGGCGGCGAGCACGACCGCGCCGCGATAGTTGTCCGGTACCGGCAGGGAGTTGAACTCCTGGGGTGAGGTGTCCTCGGAGAGGACGGCGTCGACTATGTGTTTCACTTCGCTCCCTAGCCGGACCTGTCACCGGCACTCGGCTTCACCAGCACTGGACAGGCAGTGCGCGGGTGTCGGTCGGACCGACACCCGCCACTGGCCCTTCACGTCTGGCCGTGATCAGTTCACGCCCAGTTCCCGGTCGATCAGGTCGAAGATCTCGTCGTCGCTGGCGCTGTCCATGTCCAGCCCGAACTCCTCGTCCTCGCTCTCCTCCGGGCCCCACTTGGCCATCAGATCGCGCAGCCTGGTCTGGATCCGGTTGCGCAGCTCGGCGTCGGAGGCGGTGTTGATCAGCATTTCCTCCAGGCGGTCCAGCTCGTCGAGCGGATCGGTCGCGGCCACCGGCGGCAGCAGCAGTTCCAGCACGTGCGCGGCCAGGCTCTGCGGCGTCGGGTGGTCGAAGACCACGGTGGCCGGCAGCGAGCAGCCGGTCAGCGCGTTGAGCCGGTTGCGCAGCTCCACACTGGTCAGCGAGTCGAAACCCAGTTCCTTGAACGGCTTCTCCACCCGCAGCGACTCCGCCCGCTGGCCGATCACCAGCGCGGTCAGGTCCCGCACCTCGCCGGTCAGCACCCGCAGCCGCTCGTCGGCCGGCAGCGACGTCAACCGCCGCACCAACTCCCGCTCGCCGCCGGTGTTGTCCGACGTGACCTCCACCGGCGCCGGCGTGGCCTCCGGAATGTCGCTCAGCAGCGGGCGCGGGCCGGCCAGGCTCATGGTCGGGCCGAAGGTCTCCCACTCGATCTTGGCGACGACCAGCTGCGTCGCGTCGGCGTCGAGTGCCCGCTGGAGGCCGGCGACCGCCAGCTCGGGCGCCATCAGCGTCACACCACGCTTGCGGTAGTGCTCCGCGGCGTCCTCGTGCACCATGCCGCCGCCGCCCCACGCGCCCCACGCCACCGAGGTCGCGGTCGCCCCGCGAGCCCGGCGCCGGTGGGCCAGACCGTCGAGGAAGCCGTTGGCGCTGGCGTACGCCGCCACCCCGGAACTGCCCCAGGTCGAGGCCCCGGACGAGAACAGCACGAACGCGTCCAGGTCGCCGAGCAGCTCGTCCAGGTTGGTGGCGCCGACCCGCTTGGCCCGGCCGATCTCGGCGAACTCCGCGACGGACACCTCCGCCAGCGGGGTCTGCTCCTGCACCAGGCCGGCGGTGTGCATCACGGCCGTCACCGGCTCGTCGAGCGAGTCGAGCAGTTCCACCAGCGCCGCCCGGTCGCTGACGTCGCAGGCCGCGATCGTCACCCGGGCGCCCAACCCGACCAGCTCGGCCTCCAGCTCGGCCGCACCCGGCGCGGCACTGCCGCTCCGGCTGGTGAGCACCAGGTGCTCGGCGCCGTTCGCGGCCAGCCAGCGGGCCACGTGACCGCCGATCGCACCGGTGCCACCGGTGACCAGCACGGTGCCCCGCGGCTGCCACTTCCGTTGCGGGACAGTGGTTTCGGCCGCACGGACCATCCTGCGCCCGAACCGGCCGCCGGCCCTGATCGCCACCTGGTCCTCGCTGCCGTCAGCCAGCGCGGCGCACAGCTCGGCGGCCGCCCGGTCGTCCACGACCGCCGGCACGTCGATGATGCCGCCCCAGCGGTCGGGCTCGTCCAGCGACAGCACCGCGGCCGCGCCCCAGAGCGAGGCCTGCACCGGGTCGGTGACCAGGTCGCTCGGGTCGATCGACACCGCCCCGCTCGTCACGCACCACAGCGGCGTCTTGGTGCCCGCCTCGGTCAGCGACGTGACCAGCCGCATGGTGTCGACCACGCCGACCGACAGCTCCGGGTGGTCCGGGTGCGGACGGGTGTCCAGGCCCAGCAGGGAAAGCACACCCTCGGCCATCAGGAAGTCCACGGCGGACAGCGTGGACGTCATGATCTGGAGGCCCTGGGCGCGAAGCCGGTCGAGCAGGGTCGTGACCGCCTCGATCTCCACCTCCGGCACGACCGCGATCCAGTCGCCGTACGGCCGGCTCTGGCCGCCGGACAGCGGGCGCCAGTCGATCCGGTACAGCCAGTCCTCCACAGTGGACTCAACTCGCTGGTTCCGGTACCAGGACGACAGTGCCGGCAGCACGCCGTCCAGTTCGGCGCTGTCGACCCCGAGGGTGTCGGCCAGCGTGTCGAGGTCGTTGTGCTCCACCGCCGCCCAGAACGACGCGTCCACGTCGCCGGACCTGGCCGGTGCCGCCGCGGCGGCCTTCACCGAGTCCGCCAGCCAGAAACGCTCGCGCTGGAACGGATAGGTGGGCAGGTCCACCAGTCGGGCGTCCCGACCCTCGAACACCTGGTCCCACCGGACCGGCACGCCCCGCACCCACAGCTCGGCGGCCGAGGTGAGGAACCGCTGGAGGCTGCCCTCGTTGCGGCGCACCGAGCCGGACGTGATCACACCCTCCCGGTCGATCAGCGAGATCAGCACCGGGTGCGTGCTGGGCTCGACGAACACCCCGAAGCCCTGTTCCGCCAACGCGGTCACCGCGTCGTGGAAGCGGACCGGCTGGCGCAGGTTGGTGTACCAGTACTCGCCGTCCAGCGCGGCGGTGTCGATCCAGTCCGCCGTCGCGGTCGAGAAGAACGGCACCTGCGGCACCAGCGGCGTGATTGACGCCAGCTCGGCGACGAGCCGGTCGTGGATCGGCTCCATCAGCGGAGTGTGCGAGGCGTAGGCCGCCGGCATCCGGCGCACCCGAACCCCGGCCGCCTCGTACCGGGCGACGAACTCGTCGATGGCGTCGGAGTAGCCGCCGACCACGGTGCTGGTGGCGCTGTTGACCACCGCGACCCACACGCCCTCGCCCAGCTGGATCTCGTCGGCCGGCAGCGCGATCGTGGCCAGGCCGCCCAGCACGTCCATGGCGTCGTTGGTCACCATGGCGCGCACCACGCTCAACCGCGCCGAGTCCTCAAGGGACAGCGCACCCGCCACGCACGCGGCCGCGACCTCACCCTGCGAGGTGCCGACCACCGCGTCGGGAACCACACCGACCGAACGCCACAACTCGGCCATCGACACCATCACGGCCCACAGCAGGGGCTGCAGGACGTCGACCCGCTCCAGCAGGGCGGGATCGCCGTGCAGGACCTCGGTCAGCGACCAGTCCACGTGCGGCGCCAGCGCCTCCTCGCACTCGGCGATCCGGGCGGCGAACACCGGCGAGGAGTCCAGCAGTTCCACGGCCATGCCGGCCCACTGCGCACCCTGGCCCGGGAACACGAACACGGTCCGGCCGGAAGCGGCGGTGACACCCTCGACCACACCGGCCGCGGCCTCGCCGGAAGCCAAGGCCCGCAGCGATTCCTCGCCGAACACCACCGCGCGGTGCTCGAACGCCGACCGCGTGGTCGCCAGCGACCAGCCGACATCGGCCAGGTCCAGACCGTCCACACGGGACGCCAGGTTCTCCGCCTGCGCCCGCAGCGCCTGCTCCGACCGGGCCGACAGCACAAGCGGGGAGATACCCGGCACCGGCTGGGGCTCGGGCTCGTCGACGACCGGGGCCTGCTCGATGATCACGTGCGCGTTGGTGCCGCTGATGCCGAACGCGGAGACCGCCGCCCGGTGCGGGCGATCGGTCGCCGGCCACGGGATCGTCTCGTTGAGCACCTGGACCCCGCTGCCCGCCCACTCCACGTGCGGGCTGGGCTGCTCGGCGTACAGGCTCCTGGGCAGCACCCCGTGCCGCAGCGCCATCACCATCTTGATGACACCGGCGACGCCGGCCGCGGTCTGGGTGTGCCCGATGTTGGTCTTCACCGAGCCGATCCACAGCGGCTCCGTCCGGTTCTGGCCGTAGGTCGCGATCAGGGCCTGAGCCTCGATCGGGTCACCCAGCTTGGTGCCGGTGCCGTGCGCCTCGACGGCGTCCACATCGGACGGTGCGAGGCCGGCGGCGGACAGCGCCTGCCGGATCACCCGCTGCTGGGCGTTGCCGCTCGGCGCGGTCAGGCCGTTGGACGCGCCGTCGGAGTTCACCGCGGAACCCCGCAGCACCGCCAGCACCGGGTGGCCCAGTTCCCGAGCCCGGGACAGCCGCTCGACCACGATGACGCCGGCGCCCTCGGCCAGGCCGGTGCCGTCGGCGTCCGCGGAGAACGCCTTGCAGCGGCCGTCGGCGGCCAGGCCGCGCTGGCGGCTCACCCCGAAGAACTGCGACGGCGTCGCCATCACCATGGCGCCACCGGCGATGGCCAGTTCGCACTCGCCGCCCCGGATCGCCTGCGCGGCAAGGTGGAGCGAGACCAGCGAGGACGAGCACGCGGTGTCCAGCGAGATCGACGGCCCCTCCAGGCCGAGCGCGTAGGAGATCCGGCCCGAGCCCACGCTGGAGGCGTCACCGGTGAGCAGGTAGCCGTCGTCGACGGCGTTCGCGGCCCGGTTGGGGGCGCCGTAGTGCTGCTCGTTCAGACCGATGAAGACGCCGGTCCGGCTGCCGCGCAACGACTTCGGGTCGATGCCGGCCCGCTCGAACGCCTCCCACGAGGTCTCCAGCAGTAGCCGCTGCTGTGGATCCATCGCGAGGGCCTCGCGCGGGGAGATGCCGAAGAACTCGGCGTCGAAGTCCGGGCTGTCATAGAGGAATCCGCCGGCCCGCACGTACGTCGTGCCCTGCCGGTCGGGGTCGGCGTCGTAGATGGCCGCCAGGTTCCAGCCGCGGTTGGTGGGGAACCCGGAGATGACGTCGGCCTCGGCGACCACCAGCGACCAGAGGTCCTCCGGGGTGCGCACGCCGCCGGGCAGCCGGCAGCTCATCGACACGAGGGCGATCGGGTCCTCGTCGTCGGTGCCGACCACCGCGTCCGACGGCCCCTCCACCTGCGCGCCCAGCAGTTGGGTGCGCAGGTATCCGGCCAGCGCGGTGGGCGTCGGGTTGTCGAAGACCAGGGTCGCCGGCAGCCGCAGCCCGCTGGTC
Organism: Kutzneria sp. CA-103260; assembly: GCF_018263855.1. Taxonomy (GTDB): domain Bacteria; phylum Actinomycetota; class Actinomycetes; order Mycobacteriales; family Pseudonocardiaceae; genus Kutzneria. Next base: position 11,327,043 of record NZ_CP073318.1, read on the forward strand.
GCGGTCATCGCGTTGCGCAGGTCGACCGAGGTCAGCGAGTCGAAGCCGAGTTCCTTGAACGCCCGGTCGACCGCGATCGCGGCCGGGTCGGCGTGACCGAGCACCTTGGCGGTGAGCTCGCGGACGAACTCGACCAGCGTGCGGTCGATCTCGGCCGGGGACAGGCCGGTGATCCGGCGCCGCAGCGCCGGCTCGTCGCCCGCCTCCGCCTGCTGCTCCTCGGCCGGCGCCGACACGAGCTCGGCCAGCAGTGGCGAGGGGCGGGAGGAGGTGAAGGTCGGCACGAACCGGTCCCAGTCCACGTCGGCGACCGCGATCACGGTGTCGTCGTGGTCGAGCGCCTGCTGGAGGCCGGCGATCGCGGGCTCGGGGTCGATCACCGGGATGCCGCGGCGACGCAGCACGTCCTGGAGCTCCTCGGCGATCATGCCGCCGCCGGCCCACGGACCCCAGGCCACCGACGTCAGCGGCACACCCCGCTGCCGGCCGTGCCAGGCGAACGCGTCGAGGAACGCGTTGGACATCGCGTAGGCGGCGTGGTCGGCCACGCCCCAGGTGCCCGAGATCGACGAGAACAGCACGAACGCGTCGAGCTCGTAGCCGGCGAGCAGCTCGTCGAGCAGCAGCGTGCCGGCGACCTTCGTCGCCGCGACCTCCGCGACGGTGGCGGCGGTGAGCTCCTCGACGGTGCCGAGCGGGGCCAGGCCCGCCGCGTGCACCACCGACCGCACCTCGTCACCGTGGTCGGCGAGGTCGGCCAGCACACCGGACAGGGAGTCCCGGTCGGTGATGTCGCAGGCCGCGAACGTGACCCTGGTGCCGAGCGCGTCGAGTTCGGCCGCCAGCTCGGTCATTCCCTCAGCGGTGCCGCCCTTCCTGCTCAGCAGCACGAGGTGCTCGGCGCCATTGCCGGCCAGCCAGCGGGCGATCCGCACCCCCAGCGCGCCCGTGCCACCGGTGATCAGCGTGGTGCCCCGCGGCCGCCACGTGCGGGCCGGGGCCAGCGTGCCGGCGGGGGAGGGGACCAGCCGTCGGCCGTGGATTCCGGTGGCACGGATGGCCACCTGGTCCTCGCCGGAGGTGGACGCGAGCACCGAGCACAGCCGGTCGGCGGCACGCTTGTCCAGCTGCTCGGGCAGGTCGACCAGACCGCCCCAGCGGGTGGGGTGCTCCAGCGCGATCACCCGGCCCAGACCCCACAGCAGAGCCTGCGCCGGGTCGGTGATCGGGTCGGACTTTCCGGTCGTCACGGCGCCGCTGGTCGCGACCCACAGCGGGGCCTCGATCCCGGCGTCGCCGAGGGCCTGGGCCAGCGCCAGTGTCGCCGTCACGCCGAAGCACAGCGTGGGGTGCTCGCGGTCGGGCCGCCGGTCGTGGGCCAGCAGCGAGAACACGCCGGAGAAGTGGGTGCCCAGCGCGCGCAGCCGCTCGGCCAGCGCGGCGCGATCGGCGCTGTCCACCACCACCCGGACAACCGACGCGGTGTCGAACGCGGTGGAGATCTCGCCGGACGCGTCGGCCGGCACGACGACCAGCCAGGTGCCGTCCAGGCGTCCGGATGGCAGGGACAACGGCTTCCAGTCGACGGAGTACCGCCAGGTGTCCACAATGGACTTCTGGTTCCAGCGCTCGCGCCAGGTCGTCAGCGCGGCGGTCAGGGCGCCGGCATCGACGTCGAGCTCGCCGGCGACATCGGCCAGCTCGTCCCGTTCCACCGCCTGCCAGAACCGGTCGTCGGTGGACTCCACCACGGCCGGCGTGCCGGAGTCGAGCCAGAAACGGCTGTGCTGGAAGGCATAGGTCGGCAGGTCCACCACGCGGCCGGCCACCGGCCAGGTGACGTCGACGCCCCGCGTCCACAGCTCGCCGGCCGAGGTCAGGAAGCGGGCGAGGGTGCCTTCGTTGCGGCGCAGCGAGCCGACGGTGACCACGTCGTCGTGGTCGATCACCGGCGCCAGCACCGGGTGGGCGCTGGACTCGACGAAGACGCCGAAGCCCTGCTCCACCAAGGCGTTCACCGCCTCGTCGAAGCGAACCGTCTGACGCAGGTTGGTGTACCAGTAGCCGGCGTCCAGCTGTGTGGTGTCGGCCCAGTCGGCCGTCACCGTGGAGAAGAACGGGATCTGGGACGCCTGCGGGGTGATCGGCGCCAGATCGACCCGGAGCCGGGCCTGGATTCGCTCCACGTGCACGGTGTGCGAGGCGTAGTCCACCGGCACTCGGCGGACCCGCACGCCGGCGGCCTCGTAGCGGGCCACCAACTCGTCAAGGGCGTCGGGGTCACCGGCGACCACGGTGCTGGTCGCGCTGTTGACCGCCGCCACCCACACCCGCTCGCCCAGCTCGATCTCATCGGCCGGCAGGCCGACCGAGACCATGCCGCCCCGGCCGGCCAGATCGTCCCGAATCGCCTGGCTGCGCAAGGCGACCACCCGAGCCGCGTCCGCCAGCGACAACGCGCCGGCCACCGCGGCGGCCGCGATCTCACCCTGCGAGTGGCCCACCACGGCCGCCGGGACGACGCCGTACGAGCGCCAGAGCGCGGAGAGGGAGACCATCACGGCCCAGGAGGCCGGCTGGACGATGTCCACCCGCTCCAGCAGGCTGGCGTCGCCCCGGAGGACCTCGATCAGCGACCAGTCCACGAACGGCGACAGCGCCGCCTCGCACTCGGCGATCCGGGCGGCGAACACGGGGGAGGAGTCGAGCAGCTCGACGGCCATGCCGGCCCACTGCGAGCCCTGGCCGGGGAACACGAACGCGATCTTGCCGGTGGCGCCGACCGTGCCGGTCACGGAACCGGAACCCGCGGCGACGTCTCGAACGCCGGCCAGCAGCTGCTCGCTGTCCGCCCCGATGACCACCGCGCGGTGCTCGAACACCGACCGCGTGTTCAGCAGCGAGAAGGCGATGTCGTTGGTGTCGAGGCTGTCACCGAGCGAGTCGGCCAGCCGTGCGGCCTGGTCGGCCAGGCCCTGCGCGGTCCGCGATGACAACACCCACGGGATGGGGGTGTTCTCTTCGTGCTTCTCGCTGCGGGCAGGCAGTTCGGGCCCCTGCTCCAGGATCACGTGCGCGTTGGTCCCGCTCATGCCGAACGACGAGACGCCGACCCGGCGCGGGCGGTCGATCTCCGGCCAGTCGTGGGACTCGGTCAGCAGCTCGATCTTGCCGGCGGTCCAGTCCACACGGGACGACGGGTCGGCGATGTGCAGGGTCTGCGGCAACACGCCGTGCCGCATGGCCATGACCATCTTGATGACGCCGGCGACACCGGCGGCTGCCTGGGTGTGACCGATGTTGGACTTCAGCGAACCCAGCCACAGTGGGGTTTCCCGGTCCTGGCCGTAGGTCGCGAGCAGCGCCTGGGCCTCGATCGGGTCGCCCAGCCGGGTGCCGGTGCCGTGCGCCTCGACGGCGTCCACATCGGACGCCGTCAACCCGGCGGACGCCAGCGCCTGGCGGATAACCCTTTGCTGCGACGGACCATTGGGCGCGGTCAGGCCGTTGGACGCACCGTCCTGGTTGACCGCGGAACCCCGGACCACGGCCAGGATCTGGTGCCCGTTGCGCTGGGCGTCGGACAGCCGCTCCAACACCAGCACACCGACGCCCTCGGACCAGCCGGTGCCGTTGGCGTCGTCGGAGAACGCGCGGCAGCGCCCGTCGAGCGACAGCCCGCCCTGCCGGCTGAACTCCACGAAGATGCCGGGGGAGGACATCAGCGACACGCCGCTGGCCAACGCCAGCGAGCACTCCCCGGCACGAAGTGACTGGGCGGCAAGGTGAAGCGCGACCAGCGACGCGGAACACGCGGTGTCCACGGTGATCGCGGGGCCCTCCAGGCCCAGGGTGTAGGCGATCCGGCCGGACGCGATGCTGGTCGAGGTGCCGGTGAGCAGATGCCCGTCCACGCCCTCGCCGCCGTCGTGCAGGTGCGGGCCGTAGGACTGCGACATCGCGCCGACGAACACGCCGCTTCGGCTGCCCCGCAACGACTGCGGGTCGAGCCCGGCGCGCTCCAGCGCCTCCCACGACGTCTCCATCAGCAGTCGCTGCTGCGGGTCCATCGCCAGCGCCTCACGCGGCGAGATGCCGAAGAAGCCGGCGTCGAACTCGGCCGCGTCGTGGAGGAAGCCGCCCTCCGCGGTGTCCGAGCCGCCCTGCCGCAGCCGGGCCAGATCCCAGCCGCGGTCGGTGGGGAAGCCGGAGATGGCGTCCGTGCCGTCGCTGACCAGTTGCCACAGCTGCTCCGGCGAGCGCACGTCGCCGGGGAAGCGGCAGGCCATGCCGACGATCGCGATGGCCTCGCCGGGGGCGCTGACCGTGACGAAGTCGTCGTCGACCGGCGTCTGGCCGGCCATGGTCTGCTCGATGTGGGCGACCAGCGCGTCCGGGGACGGGTAGTCGTAGATCAGCGAGGCCGGCAGCGGCAGGCCGAGCTCGGCCTGGAGCACCCCCTGCAGCTCGACACCGGTGACCGAGTCGAAGCCGAGGTCCTTGAAGGTGCGGGCGGTCTCGACGGTGCGCACGTCGCCATGCCCGAGCACGGCGGCGATGCCACCGCGAACAAGGTCCACTGTGGACTGCTGAGGAGTCGCTGCGGGCGCGGGGCGCTCGGCCGCCGGCGTGCTGAACCAGTAGCGCTCACGCTGGTACGCGTAGGTCGGCAGCGGGATCCGGTGGCGGGAAGCTGGGAACAGCGCGTCCCAGTCGACGGCGACGCCGTGGGTGTGCAGGCGGGCCAGCGTGGTCAGCACGCAGGCCCAACCGGGCTCGTTGCGACGCAGGGTGCCGACCGCGATCGCTTGCGGCGGAAGGACTCCGCTCACGTCCATGGTGGCGATCCGATGCGGGCTGCACTCCACGAACGTGCCGTGGCCGGACTGGCCCAGCGCCTCCAGGGCGGCAGCGAACCGCACTGGCTCACGCAGGTTGCGGTACCAGTAGTCGGCGTCCAGCGTGCTGGTGTCGATCAGCTCGCCGGTCACGGTCGAGCAGAACGCGATCCGGCTGGACCGCGGGGTGATGCCGGCGAACTGGGCGAGCAGGCGGTCCCGCAGGACCTCGACGTGGGCGCAGTGCGAAGCGTAGTTGACCGGGACCATCCGGGCGCGAACACCCTCGGCCTGCAACTGTTCCACCAGCTCGGCCAGCGGGGACCGGGTGCCCGACAGCGTGACCGAGGTGGGGCCGTTGATCGCGGCGACGACCAGGTCGCCCGACAGCCGCGGCTGGATGTCCGCCACCGACAGCGCGACGGCCGCCATGCCGCCGGTGCCGGCCAGCTCGGTCAGCGCCTGGCTGCGCAGGGCGACCACGCGGGCGGCGTCGTCCAGGGACAGGGCGCCGGCCACGCACGCGGCGGCGATCTCACCCTGGGAGTGGCCGACCACGGCGTCCGGCTCGATGCCCAGCGACTGCCAGAGCGCGGCCAGCGACACCATGACGGCGAACAGCGAGCACTGCGCCACGTCGTCGGTGTCGAGCGGCAGCGCGCCGCGCAGGACCTCGGTCAGCGACCAGTCCACGTACGGGGCCAGCGCCCGCTCGCACTCCTCGATGCGACGGGCGAAGACGGGGGACCGCTCCATCAGGTCGGCGGCCATGCCCGGCCACTGGGAACCCTGGCCGGGGAAGACGAACACGGTGCGGCCGGGGTCACCCGCGACACCCTGGACCACACCGGCCACCTGCGCCCCGGCGCCGATGGCGTCCAGACCGGCGGTCAGGCCGTCGACGTCCTCGGCGGTGACCACGGCCCGGTGGCCGAGGTGGGTACGGGTCGTGGCCAGCGAATACGCCAGGTCGGCGAGGTCGGTGTCGGCGGTGATCGCCTCGCGCAGCCGCTGGGCCTGCGCCTGCAACGCCGGCCGGGTGTGCCCGGACAGCACCACCGGCACGGCCGTGGCGGTCGGGACGACCCGCTCCTCGTGCTGCTCGTCGGTGACCGGCGGCTCGCTGACGACGACGTGGCAGTTGGTGCCGGCGACACCGAAGGAGGACACGCCGGCGGTCAGCGGCCGGTCGGGACGCGGCCAGGGGCCGGTCTCCCGGTTCACCGTGATCGTGGCGGGGATCTTCGGGTTCGGGGTGACGTGGTTCAGCGTCGCCGGCAGCTGCCGGTGGTGGATGGCCAGGATCGTCTTGAGCAGGCCGGCGATGCCGGCCGCGGCCTCCAGGTGACCGATGTTGGTCTTGACCGAGCCGACCACCATCGGCGTGCCGGCGGCCTCGGCCAGCGCGACGCCCTCGATGGGGTCGCCGACCGGGGTGCCGGTGCCGTGCAGCTCGACGTACTGGACGTCCTCGGGGCCGAGCTCGGCGGCCTGCCAGGTGTCGCGGATCAGGTCCCGCTGCGCGAGCCCGTTGGGCACGGTGAGGCCGGTGTCGCCGCCGTCGTTGTTGACCGCGCTGGCGGTCAGGACGCAGTAGACGCGGTCGCCGTCGGCCCGGGCGTCGGCCAGGCGCTTGAGCAGCACCAGGCCGCCGCCCTCGCCGCGGACGAAACCGTTGGCGCGCTCGTCGAAGGTGAAGCACTCGCCGTCGGGGGACAGGCCGCCGAACCGGTCCAGCGTGAGCGTGCTGACCGGGGACAGGTTCAGGTTGACGCCACCGGCCAGCGCCACGTCGGTCTCGCCGCGGCGCAGGCTCTCGGCGGCCAGGTGCACCGCCACCAGCGACGAGGACTGCGCCGTGTCCACGGTCATGCTGGGGCCGCGCAGGCCCAGCACGTGCGAGACCCGGTTGGCGATGACCGCTCGGTTCAGGCCGGTGAGCGTGTGATGGGTGATCGCCGACTCACCGCGACCGTAGGTCAGGGTGGCGTAGTCGCCCGAGGTCGCGCCGACGAACATGCCGGCGGTGGCGTCCCGCAGCCGCGACGCGGGGATCCCCGCGTCCTCAAGGACTTCCCAGCTCAGTTCGAGTGCCAGCCGCTGCTGGGGGTCCATGACGGCGGCTTCCCGTGGGGAGATGCCGAACAGGGCCGGGTCGAACTGGTCCACCCCGTCGAGGAAACCGCCGCGCTCGGCGGTGGGGAAGCGGCCGGCCGGCGAGTCGCCGATGGCGCTGTGCCCGCCGGCCAGCAGTTCCCAGAATCGTTCGGGACCGGACGCCCCGGGCAGCCGGCAGGACAACCCGATGACCGCGATCTCCACCACGTCCGCTGGCATAGCACTCATGTCGAAAGTATTGGACCGACGTCCCACTCGACCGCCGGTCGCGACTCGTTGGTCTAGGTGAACTTCTACAAAGGCAGCGGCCGCTCAGCCCATGGCATAGGTGGTGCTGACCACGGGGCCGACGTAGTGGTCGAGCAGCCGCGACAGGTAGTCGGAGCCGAAGTCGATCTCGTTCCAGGCCGGCACCATGGCCCGCAGCTTCGCGGTCGAGGTGGGGTTGGTCGTCACCTTCACGTCCACCATGTTCCGGCTGGCCCGCACCCCGAGCCGGTCCTCGATGCCGTCCACGATCCGCTCGATCGGTTCCAGCACGCCGGACGCGACGTTGATCACCTCGTTGCGCACGCCCGCCTGGAGCACGCCGTCCAGCGCCTCGATCATGTGCCGCACGTCGAGCAGGTCGCGATAGGCGTTGCGGTGCAGGTTGACCGAGCCGCCGCGGATCTGGGTGATCAGCGACGGGATCAGCTGGTGCGGCTGCTGTCCCCGGCCCACGATGTGGCTCAGCCGCAGCGCCAGCCAGCGCGCGCCGGAGTTGGCCAGCGTGGCCTCCAGCGAGAGCTTGTGCCGGCCGTAGGCGGAGATCGGGTACACCGGCCCGCTCTCGCTGCCCGAGCAGCCCTCGGAACCGTACATCGAGTCGGACGCGGTGGAGAAGAACACCAGGGTGCGCCCGGCCTTGCGGCAGATCCGCGCCGTGTTGTGCACGAGTTCGGCCTCACGGTCGAAGTCGGCGATCGAGGCGCTGTTGGTCCGGGTCACCCCGGCGGCGATCACGGTGGTGTCCCGGTACCGGTCGCCGAAGGCGGCACTCAGGTGGTTGGACAGGAACCCCTTGCCGATGATCTCCATCGCCACTCCCTCTCGTCTGCCGCCCACGTGACGGGCATGGGAAGCCCAGTGAGACGGCGCGAGCGGGGCGGGAGATGGTGGCAACGCGAGTGTCGAGGCGGTTTCCGTTTCGTGTCAACGGAAGCTATAAGCACAACTAGTGACCCGGCCGATTCGGTTGACTCAGCCGCAGTCCGAGCGTACGGCCAGGCCGGCGCTGTCGGCGAACACGGCGATCTGAACCCTGTTCTGCAGCCCCAACTTCACCAGCAGCCGGGACACGTGCACCTTGACCATGGCCACGCTGATGGACAGCTCCCGGCCGATCTCCGGATTGGACATGCCCTCGCCGACGAGCCGGGCGACCTCCAGCTCCCGCCCGCACAGGCCGCGGGCCAGGTCGACGGACCGGTCCCGGCGGGCGTCCACCGCGTCCAGCACCATGGTGACCAGGCTGCGCACCACCGGCTGGCACAGCACGACCTCGCCGGTGGCCGCCGCGAGCACCGCTGGCACGAGCTCGGCCGCCGCGGCGTCCTTGAGCAGGAACCCGCTCACGCCCACCCGCAGCGCCTCCACCACGTCCTGCTCGGCCAGCTCGGTGGCCAGGATGACCGCCTTCGGGGCCGATTCACCCTCGGTGATCCGGTCCAGGCCGGGGAGCAGGGCGTCCAGCAGCACCACGTCCGGCCGGTGCGCGGCGACCGCGTCGGCCAGCGGCGTGCCGTCGGCGACCTCGGTGATCACGCCCAGCCGGTCGTCCGCGCCCAGGATCGTGGTCAGGTGGGCGCGCACCAGTGGATCGCTGTCGACGACGAGGACGGAGACCCGGGACCGGCTGGCTGGTGCGCACATGTTGCGGACGGTAGCCGCTTGCCCTTGTGCTACGAATCGGACGAAGGTCGAGACCTGGAGCTCCTTACGTCCAAGATCATCTTGGTGGTGACCCGACTCACGACGGTGAGTGATGGGGCAGAACCCGCGGGACATGCCCCCTGCCGGGTCCGGTCGACCACTAGCATGACTCACCGTGACCCGTGTGAAGGCAGCTGCACCCAGCCCCAGACCGGGTCCGGACAACCCGAGCATGCTGCCGGCCAGGCTGAGCGGCGACTGGACCGATGACGACCCCGGCCGGCGGTCGGCCAGGGACTGGGCCGTCGACCTGCTCTGCGTGCTGGTGTCCCTGGCCATCGGCGCCCTCACGCTGCTGATCTCCCCGATCGACGACCCGTTCACCCCCATCTGGTGGATCAGCGTCGTGATCGGTGTCCTCGCGTCGCTGTCGCTGATGGTGCGCCGTGAGTTCGCGGTCACCCTGACCCTGATCCTGATGGTGCTGTCGACGGTGTTCATGACCGCGGGCGGGGGCACCGTGATCGCGCTGTTCACCACCGCCGTGCACCGCAGGACCAGGCCGGTCGTCCTGCTGACGCTGCTGGCGCTCGTGTCCACCCTCGTCCAGTACCAGGCGCAGCCGGTGGATCCGGACACGCCGCAGTCCTACTGGATCGCGGTCGTCATCGACTCGCTGTTGCTGGTGCTGGCCGTCGGGTGGGGGATGGCCGTGCGCGCCCGCCGGCAGCTGGTCGTGTCGCTGGCCGAACGGGCTCGCCGGGCCGAGACCGAGCAGGAACTGAGGGTTGGTCAGGCTCGCCTGCGGGAACGTGAGCGCATCGCCCGCGAGATGCACGACGCGCTCGCGCACCGGCTGTCGCTGCTGAGCATGCACGCGGGCGCGCTGGAGTTCCGGCCCGACATGCCGGAGGACCAGCTCAGCAAGGCGGCCGGCGTCATCCGGGCCACCGCCCACCAGTCGCTGCTCGACCTGCGCGAGGTGATCTACGTCCTGCGCGAGCCCGACGGCGGCGGGGACCTCCAGCTGCCGAAGGTCACGCTGGACGACCTGGCGACCCTGGTCGAGGAGACCAGGCAGACCGGCACCACGGTCGTCTTCCAGGAGCGGGTCGAGGCGGCCGAGGAGGCGTCGGCGCCGTTGTGCCGCAACGTCTACCGCGTCATGCAGGAGGGGCTGACCAACGCTCGCAAGCACGCGCCGGCCGCGACCGTGCACGTCGAGCTGTGGGGCGGTCCCGAGGCCGGTCTCACCCTGGAGCTGCGCAATCCGCTGCTGGCCGGACCGCCGCCGGGCCGGCCGGCGGCCGGGGTGCCCGGCGCCGGCTACGGGCTGGCCGGGCTGGCCGAGCGCGTCGCGCTGGCCGGCGGGCGGCTTGAGCACGGCCGAACCGTCAGCGACGAGTTCCGGGTCCGGGTCTGGCTCCCGTGGCCCTCCGAGTGACGTTCTGGGATTACGACCAAAGTCGGTGATTGTGGGCTACCAACGGCGCGCAGCGCTGTGCTATTGCCCGCTGTGACGTTCCCGGCCGGGTCCGCAGACTTGTCACCAGGTCGCTCTCGTTCCGGCCTTCGCTCACTGACTAGGGGTACTACCGTGGAAGACTGGCGTTCGGTTGTCGCTCTCGTTCTCGCTGTCGGGTTCGCGCTGGTGCTGGTGCGCCTGCTGCTGGCCATGCTCAACGTGGTCTCCTCGACGGCCAAGACGACCAAGGGCGGCCCGTACAACCGGCTGCTGGGCTTCGTGCACGTGTTCAACCTGGTCGGACTGGCCGCGGTCGTCTACGCCCAGCTGCTGTTCAACGGGGAGCCGCCGCAGATCCCGCTGGACATCGCCGGCGTCGGGTGCCTGGTGGTCGGCCTGACGTGGTCCAGCATCCTGGAGCGTAAGGCCCGGCGGCTGGCGCGCAGGGCCGCCTGAAATCGCGGCCGAAATCGGGTGCCGCGACCGGCGGCGGAAAACACTTTAGGGAGATTTATAGAAAATCGGCGGTGGACCTTTTTCTCGCATTTGCGGACGCGAATAAACCGTTGGAGGTCCGGCAATAGGGGTTGGTTATGGCGGAAGGCGTGCATAGACTCGCAACTATGACAGCTTGCCGTATCTGCGGCGGTGACCTCGTGGAGTTCTACGATTTCGGGCGCCAGCCGCTTTCTGACGCATTCCACAAGCCGGGCCAATTCCAGGACGAGTTCTTCTTCCGCCTCGCGGTCGGTTTGTGCACCGACTGCACGATGGTGCAGCTCATGGAGGAAGTGCCTCGGGACAAGATGTTCCACGAGGACTACCCGTACTACTCCTCGGGCTCCGCGGTCATGCGCAAGCACTTCGAGCTGACCGCTCGCCGTTTCATCGAGACCGAGCTGACCGGCCCCGCGCCCTTCGCGGTGGAGATCGGCAGCAACGACGGCATCATGCTCAAGACCATCGCCGACGCCGGCATCAAGCACCTGGGCGTCGAGCCGTCGGGCGGGGTCGCCGAGCTCTCCCGGAGCAAGGGCGTCCGGGTGCTCAACGAGTTCTTCCAGGAGTCCACCGCGGTCGAGATCGCCGCGACCGACGGCCAGGCCGACGTGATCTTCTCGGCCAACACGATCTGCCACATCCCCTACCTGGACTCGATCTTCAAGGGTGTGGACGCGCTGCTCAAGCCGAACGGCGTGTTCGTGTTCGAGGACCCCTACCTGGGCGAGATCGTCCGCCGCACCTCCTTCGACCAGATCTACGACGAGCACTACTACTTCTTCACCGCCCGCTCGGTGCAGTCCATGGCCCGCCGCTACGGCTTCGAGCTGGTCGACGTCGAGCGCCTGCCGGTGCACGGCGGCGAGACCCGCTACACCATCGCCCGCCAGGGCGCGCGCCAGCCGTCTCCCGCGGTGGCCGAGATGATCGCCGAGGAGAACGCGCGCGGCCTGGCCACGCTGCCCACGCTGGAGGGCTTCGGCGAGAACGTCACCAAGATCAAGGACGACCTGGTGGCGCTGCTGACCAAGCTGAAGGCCGAGGGCAAGACGGTGGCCGCCTACGGCGCGACCGCCAAGAGCGCGACCGTGGCCAACCTGTGCGGGCTGAGCGCCGACCTGGTGTCCTACGTGTGCGACACCACCCCGCAGAAGCAGAACCGGGTCTCCCCGGGCACCCACATCCCGGTCCGCCCGGCCGAGGCGTTCCACGAGGACACGCCGGACTACGCCCTGCTGTTCGCGTGGAACCACGCCGAAGAGATCATGGCGAAGGAGAAGCAGTTCCGCGACGGCGGTGGCAAGTGGATCCTGTATGTCCCCGAGGTGCACGTGGTCTGACCGACAACCCGCACGCGAAATAGCGTCACGCCGGAAGAGGCGTGACGCTATTTCTTTGCGCCAGGTGAGAGAAGAGGGCGGCACGGTGTTTCCCCGTGCCGCCCATGGCCCTCACAGCACGTTGATGACCTGCCCGAACGCGTCCATCCACGACTCGTTCACCGTGGTGTAGCTGATGCCGTACACCTCGCGGGTGCGGTGCAACTTCTCGGCGATCTGGCGCGGGGTGCCCACGCCGACCACGGGGATGTCCAGCAGCTGCTGGTCGTCGAGGTCGGGGCCGAAGCGGCGCAGCTGGTCCACGGCCGAGGCCGGATGGTCGGTGATGATGGTGGCCTTGGACAGCAGGTTGAACTCCAGCTGGTCCGCGCGCGGGCCGGCGGCCCGGCGGACGAACTCGACCCGCTCGGCCATCTGCTCGGCGGTGGCCACCACCATCCGCCCGTGCCTGGCCTGGAACTGGGCGCCGACGAAGCTGACGATCTCCGCCTGACGGGCGGCCAGCCGCAGCACCCGGTCGCCGTGCCCGCCCACCAGCAGCGGCGGCCGCGGCGACTGCGCCGGCTTGGCGTGGTCGGGGTCGGTGAGCAGCTGGTCCAGCCGGGTGACGGTCTCGGCCAGCCGGTCCACCCGGTCGCCCGGGGTGCCGAACGGCACGCCGGCGCGGGTGTGCTCCCACTCCACGTACCCCGTGCCCAGGCCCACCTCCAGCCGGCCGTCCACGAACTGGTCCAGGGTGGCGATGTCCCGGGCCAGCAGGGTGCTGTTGTGGAAGGCGGTGTTGAGCACGTAGGTGCCCACCCGGGGCCGCTGGGTGGCCTCGGCGGCCAGCACCACGGAGGGGAACGGCGAGGTCAGGTTGAGGTGGTCAGGGGCCAGGATCACGTCGTAGCCCAGGTCCTCGGCCCGGCGGCACTTGCCCACCCATTCCGACCGTGAACATCCCTCCGAGATCAGCACTACCCCGAATCGAAACGGCCGTTCTGACGTCATGTTCTGGCCTCCTGTGGCCACGCTGATGCGGATGTGGTCGGGATCAGTTCCCAGAATTGCCCATCAGTGACTCCACGAAATCGGTGGCCCGCGTCACGCCGCCGGCCGATGCGATGCTGTCCCGCATCGCCTCCGCGGCTCGCCGGAATCCGGCGTCCCCGGCGACCCGGTTGACCTGATCGACCAGTTCGTCGGCGGCGGCGGTCTCGCGATCCACCACCACGCCCAACCCGAGTTCGGCCGCTCGGGCCGCGTTCACGTTCTGTTCGGCGTGGTGCGGCACGCAGACCAGCGGCACCCCGATGCTCAGTGCCTCCATGACGCTGCCCATGCCCGAGTGCGTGACGAAGACGTCGGCGTGCCGCAGCACCGCCGGGTGCTTGACCCATTGCCGCGCCTCGACATTGGCCGGCAGCGGGCCGAGCTCGTCGGGGTGCGGGGAGCTGCCCAGCGTCATCACCACGTGCCACGGTGTGTCGGCGAAAGCCTTGGCGCAGTTGGTGAAGAACTCGGCCCGGCCGGGGCTGGGGGAGGTGCCCAGCGAGATCAGCACGACCGGGACGCCCGCGGCCGGCGGCCGCCAGTCGTCGTCCTCGCCCTGGTCGGCCAGCATCGGTCCGACGAAGCAGAACTCGGGCCCGAAGGTCTCGCCCTTCACCTGGAACTCGCGGGGCAGGTAGACCACGTTCGGCCCGTTGTCGCCGCCGAAGCCCTCGATGTCCACATGGGACAGTCCGAGACCGTCGAGGATCTCGTCCTGTCGCTGGGCGAACTTCTCCAGCGCCGCCATGTCGCCCATCGGGAGCTGGTTGTCGCCCCGCCCCGCGTCCTGCGCCTGGTTGAGCGAGAACGCCGAGTTGGACACGAACACCGCGCTGCTCTGCACGCTGGTGCGCCCCCAGTGGCGGGCCAGGAGCCGGGCGGCCTCGGTGGCGGCCGAGTCGTGCACGAACAGGTCGGGCACGTCGCCGGTGAACCGCTCGAGCGCGGCCGGCAGCGGGGAGAGCGCCTCGTCGATGAAGGCGATGGCCTGTCCGGCGACGTTCTCGGGAATCCCCTCCTGCCAGGGGAAGGTCGAGTCGTAGCGCAGCAGCTCGGCCCCGACCGCCTCGACCTGGTCGGCGAACCGGTCGGCGGCCGCGTAGGTCACGCGGTGACCCCGCCGCACCAACTCCTCGACGACGGGCAGGGTCGGCGCGAGATGCGCGTATGCCGGGAAGCTGAAGAACGCGATGTGTCCAGTCATCCGTAGCGTCGTCCTCGTCGGGTGCGGTGGGTGCGGTTGGTCAGTGCGGTGGCCTCGCCCGCGATGGTGGGTGAGGCGTTCGTTCCGGCGACGCCGGCTACCAGGGCCGACCTAGCAAAACCCTCACACTCGGTTGTGCTCGCGGGGACGTGGTCGCTCGCCTGGCTACCGTCCGCGCCATGAAGGCACGCAAACTCGCGATCGACGGCGCCATCGAGTTCACGCCGACGGTCTTTCCCGACAAACGGGGTCTGTTCGCCTCGCCGTTGCAGGAGCCGGCCTTCTCCGAGGCCGTGGGGGCGCCCTTCCAGCTGGCCCGGACGATCCACAGCACCTCGCACCGCGGTGTCATGCGGGGCATCCACTTCACCACGACCCCGCCCGGGTGCGCCAAGTACATCCACTGCGCGCGCGGCAAGGCGCTGGACTTCGTGGTGGACACCAGGGTCGGCTCGCCGACCTTCGGGCAGTGGGACGTCGTCGAGCTGGACGAGGTGTCGGTCCGGGCGGTGTACCTGGCGCCGGGTCTCGGCCACGCGTTCATCGCGATGGCCGACGACACCATCATGTCCTACCTGTGCTCGGCGGTGTACGTGCCCAGCGAGGAGCTGTCGGTCAACCCGCTGGACCCGGAGGTCGGGCTGCCGGTGCCCGACGGCATCGAGCCGATCCGCTCCGAGCGGGACACCGTGGCGCCGACGCTGGCCGAGGCGCTCGCCCAGCGCCTGCTCCCGGATTACGAGTTCTGCCAACGGAATTTCCCGATGCCCTGACCGATGTCCTAGTGGTACCACCAGAACCAGCACGTCGATCCGCTGTGGACACCCCGATGTGGCCCTACCGTGGCCGCGATCAGATCCCACCGCAAGAGGAGTCTCCCATGACGGATGGCGCCATGGCTCCAGGGTTGAGCGGATCGGCGAGCGATCCCGAGATGCACGTCCGCACGGTCGAGTCGGCGCAGCTCGTCGGGGGACTGGCCGAGTTCGACCAGTGGTACGACGAGTGCGGCAAGCAGAACTACACCGATGTGGAACGGGTGCCGCTGGAGGACCTGGCCGGCTGGCGGACCGATCCGGCCACCGGCAACATCGGCCACCACAGCGGCAAGTTCTTCACCGTGCAGGGCCTGGACGTGCGGCTGCCCGGCGCGCCCGTGTCGGCCTGGACCCAGCCGATCATCAACCAGCCCGAGGTCGGCATCCTGGGCATCCTGGTCAAGGAGTTCGACGGGGTGCTGCACTGCCTGATGCAGGCCAAGGTCGAGCCCGGCAACGCCAACGGCGTGCAGCTGTCCCCGACGGTGCAGGCCACCAGGAGCAACTACACCGGTGTGCACAAGGGCAAGGCCGTGCCGTACCTGGAGTACTTCCGCGACCGCGACCGCCCGCACCGGATGATCGCCGACGTGCGGCAGTCCGAGCAGGGCGCGTGGTTCCACCGCAAGCGCAACCGCAACATGATCATCGAGGTGTTCGAGCCGGTCGAGGTGCTCGACGGGTTCTGCTGGCTGACCGTCGGCCAGGTGCACGAGCTGCTCCAGGTCGAGGACC
Source organism: Kutzneria sp. CA-103260 (assembly GCF_018263855.1). Classification (GTDB taxonomy): domain Bacteria; phylum Actinomycetota; class Actinomycetes; order Mycobacteriales; family Pseudonocardiaceae; genus Kutzneria. The sequence continues at coordinate 11,343,011 of NZ_CP073318.1, forward strand.
TGATCAACATGGACGCGCGGACCGTGTTGGCCTGCCTGCCCTTCGCCGGCGCGCAGCCGACCGACGCCACCTCGGGCGCCGACGAGTTCCGGACCGCCCTGATGCGGTCCTGCGAGGGCGGCCCGGGCAGCCGGCACAGCATGGGCGACATCCTGGCCTGGATCACCGACGCGCGCACCCAGTACGACGACGTGCACGCGACCATGATCCCGCTGGACCAGGTCCGGGGCTGGCGGCGCAACCAGGAGGCCATCTGGCACGAGACCGGCGCGTTCTTCCGGGTCGTCGGGGTGAACGTGCGGGCCGGCGGCCGCGAGGTCGGGCAGTGGATGCAGCCGATGATCGAGCCGCTGGGCGTCGGGCTGGTGGCCGTGCTGGTCAAGCGGATCGACGGCGTGCTGCACGTGCTCATGCACGCCCGGGTCGAGGCCGGCTACCTCGACGTGATCGAACTGGGTCCGACGGTGCAGTGCACCCCGGAGAACTACGACCACCTCACGCCGGCCGCCCGGCCGCCGTTCCTGGACGAGGTGCTGGCCGCGAGCCCGGACCAGCTCCGCTACGACACGGTGCTGTCGGAGGAGGGCGGCCGGTTCTACCACGCCCGCAACCGGTACCTGGTCGTCGAGACCGACCGGGACGTGCCGGTCCAGCAGTACCCGGACTACCGGTGGATGACGCTGTCGCAGCTGGGAGAGCTGTTGCGGCACAGCCACTACGTCAACATCCAGGCCCGCAGCCTGATCGCCTGCCTGCACAGCCTGTGGAGCAAGCAGGCAGCCTTCGCCTGACCTCCCGTCACGACAGAAGGTGCCGTCCCGATGATGGGACGGCACCTTTGTCGTTGTGGGGCAACGCCTTGCCTCAGCGGTGCTGCTCGGCCAGCCGCAGCAGCGTCGGCACGGCGTCGTTGGGGCTGGGCGTCTCCCGCATCTCCTGCCGGAGCCGGCAGGCGCCGTCGGCGAACACCGGCTCGGTGAGCAGCCGGTGCACGCCGTCCCGGATCTGCTCGGCGGTGGCGGTGGTGGAGTGGGTGTAGAGCCCGGCCTTGACGCTCTCCACGGCCTCCGCGAACGCGAACAGGTCGCTGTCCTTGTTGGGCAGCATGTACTGCGGCACGCCATGCAGCGCCGCGGTCATCCGGCTGCCGGTGCCGACGTGGTGGATCACCGCCGAACAGCCGGGCAGCACGGTGTTGAGCGGCACGAAGCCGACCAGCCGCGTGTTCGGGGGCACGGTCGCCCCGTCCACCTCGTTCGGGTCCAGCGTCGCGATGATCTCCGCGTCGAGGTCGCCGAGAGCGGCCATGATGTCCTGGACCGGCAGGTACAGCGAGTCGCCCCGGTAGGACAGGCCGGTCGTGAGCAGCACCCGGGGCCGCTCGGGCGGGCGCGCCGCCCAGGCCGGGACGATCGAGGGGCCGTGGAAGGGGGTGAACCGCACCGGTTCCCGGTGCGAGGCCAGCGGCAGCTGCAGGCTGGCCGGCACCAGGTCGGTGCTCCACTGCCCGGTGACCAGGTCCTCGTGGTAATCACACCCGTAGCGGCCGACGGCCCGCTCCAGCCAGTCCCGCAGCGGGTCGATGCCGGCCCGATCCGGGCTTTCCCCTTGCAGCGTCAGGAAAGTGGTTCGCATCGTGTCGTAGACGTCGACCGCCCACACCAGCCGGGTGTGCGGGATGCCCAGCACGTGGCCGGCGATCGCGCCGCCGAGGGTCAGCTGGTCCCAGACGATCAGGTCCGGCCGCCAGTCGCGGCAGAACTCGATCAGGTCGGCGACGAAGCCCTCGCCGGAGTAGATCTCCAGCGCCATCCGCATGGCGTCCCATTTGGACAGTGTCTCGTCCCAGTCGGTCTGGTGCGGCAGCGCCCTGGACCAGTTGGACATCTCGGTGTCGAACGCGCCCGTGCTCTGGAGCCTGCGCACGGTCTCGTGCAGATCGTGGTCCTCACCGACCCCGACCGCGGTCAACCCGGTCCGGCTGATCGCCTGCCCCATGCCGGGGTTGCTGGCCACCCGGACCTCGTGGCCCGCGGTCGTCATCGCCCAGGCCAGCGGCGCCTGCACGTACAGGTGGGAGTTCTCCGACAGGACGACGAACAGTACCCGCACGCCCGTTCCTCCTTACGCGAAAGAGGTCGGCCCGACACACCGGTCGGGCCGACCTCGTCTGGTCGACCGGTCAGAGGGTGCGCAGGACCTCGCGCAGCGCGCTGATGACCTTGTCCTGCGTGCCCTCGTCCAGCGACGCGTACATCGGCAGCGAGAAGATCTCGTCGGCCAGCTGCTCGGTGACCGGCAGCGAACCCTTCTCGTAGCCCAGCTTGGCGAAGCCGGTCATGGTGTGGCACGGCCAGCGGTAGCTGACGTTGAGCTGGATGTCGTAGCCCAGCAGGCGCTCCAGGATCTGCTCCCGCTTGGGGTGGCGGACCACGTAGAGGTAGTACACGTGGTCGTTGCCCTCGGTGATCTTCGGCAGCACCAGGTCGGTGTCGGCCAGCGCCTCGTAGTAGCGGGCCGCGACCTGGCGGCGGGCGGCCAGGTAGCCGTCGAACCGGGTCAGCTTGCGGCGCAGGATCTCCGCGTGCACCGCGTCCAGGCGGCTGTTGTGGCCCGGGGTCTCGACGACGTAGTACTGCTTCTCCATGCCGTAGTAGCGCAGCCGGCGCAGGTTGCCCGCGACCTCGTCGTCGTTGGTGATGGTCGCGCCGCCGTCGCCGTAGGCGCCCAGCACCTTGGTGGGGTAGAAGGAGAAGGCCGCCGCCTTGCCGGTGGTGCCGGCCAGCACGCCGTTCTGCTTCGCGCCGTGCGACTGCGCGCAGTCCTCGAAGATGGTCAGGTTGTGCTTGGCCGCCAACGCCTTCAGCGGCTCCAGGTTGACGCACTGGCCGTACAGGTGCACCGGCACGATGCAGGTGGTGCGCTCGGTGATCGCCGCCTCGACGAGGTCGGTGTTCATCAGGTAGTCGTCGGGGTTGATGTCGACGAACACCGGGATCGCGCCGATCTGGTCGATGGCGATGACGGTGGGGGCCGCGGTGTTGGACACCGTGATCACCTCGTCGCCCGGCTTGACGCCGATGGCCCGCAGGCCGAGCACGATGGCGTTGGTGCCGTTGTCGTTGCTGACGCAGTGCCGCATGCCGTGGTAGGCGGCGTACTCCTCCTCGAAGCCCTGCACACTGGGGCCGAACACGAGCTGGCCGGACCGGAAGACGGTGTCCACCGCGTCCAGGATGTCCTCGCGCTCGTTCTCGTACTCCTGCTTGTAGTCCCAGACGAGGGTGGTCATCGCCGTGCTACCTCCTGTTGGTTGATCAGTGCTTCCATGCGGTCGGCGGCCTCGACGGCTCCCGGCAGACGCACGTGCTCGCTCATCGCACGCGCGTTCGCCGCGATCGAGGAGTCCGCCAGCACGGCAAGTGCCTCGTCCCGCACCATTTCCGCCGTCAGGTCCCGGTCCAGGATCTGACGGCCCACGCCGAGTCCGACGACCTGGTGGCCGGCGATCTCGGTGTCGTCCTCTCCGGTCACCACGAGCAGCGGCACGCCCCAGTGCAGACTCTGCATCACGCTGCCGACACCGCCCTGGTTGATGAACAGGCTGGCGTGACGCAGCACCGCGTGCTGGTCGAGCCAACGGTGAACCTCCACATTGGACGGAATGGGTTCCAGCGCGGTCGGGTCACCGTCCCGGCCGATGGTCATCACCACCCGCCACGGCAGGTCGCGCACGGCCTGGATCAGCAGCCGCAACACCTCCGGCCGCTTGTTCGTCGTGGTGCCCAACGAGATCAGCACCACCGGACGCTCGTCGGCCGGCGTCCAGGTCCCGGTGAACTCGTCGGCCCTGAAGCAGGGGCCGGCGAACACGACGGAGTCGTCGAACTCCTCGGCCCGGATCTGGAAGGCCCGCGGCACGAAGGCGACGCTGAGCGCGCCGTCGCCCGGCACCGGCGTCTCGTGCTCGACGACCAGGTCGGCGGCGCCGGCTCGCTCGATGAGTTCGTCGATCCGGCGGCCCAGCGAGAGGAAGTCGGCCATTTCCGGCTCGGCCGGCTCGGCCGGCCGCGCGGATTCCGTCAACCGGTCGATCGGAACCGTGGCGCTGCCGGCGAAACCGGCGTAGAGGCGCACCAGCGGCACGCCGAACCGGCGGGCGCAGATCCGGGCGGTGTCGGAGACCAGCACGTCGTAGCCGATCAGGTCCGGCGGATCGTCGGCCAGCAGGGCCAGCGCGTCCGGCAGCGGCGCGAAGCTCTCGTCGGTCAGGGCCAGCACCGAGTCGCGTGCGCTCAACGGCATCGGGTACTGGCCGAGGCCGGACTTGTGCGCCACCACCGTGGCGCCCGTCTCGGCCACCAGGTCGGCGTACTGCTCGCCGACGAAGTAGGTGACCCGGTGACCGCGCCGCACGAGTTCGGCGACCAGCCCCAGCGTGGGCTTGACGTGCCCGTACAGCGTGAGCCCGAACAGGGCCAGGTGTTTGCGGTTCATCGGGGCTTCAATCCTTGCCAGCTCAGGACTGGCGAGTCGCGGTCTCGTCGTTCGGTGGCCCGATGCTGGCAGCGCGCGATCCGCGAGCCGAGATCCGTCGGCCGGTGACTGAGGAAATCGCTAGACGTGCCCCTGGAGGGGGTCGGCGGCGGACGGCGGTGACTGTAGGGAGGTTCCTACATCAGTCCTGTTACCCCAGTGGGGTTCGGCAACGCGCGTGGCAACCATGTCGTCCGCGTTTACCCACATGCCATGGAGCGGAGCGCGCATGAAGATTGTCGGTAACGGGTTTCTTGCACGCCATCTCTCGTTGGCGTTCGGCGACAGGTTCCCGGATGTGACCGCCATCGCGGTCGGCGTGTCCAGCACCGTGAACGGCACGGTCGAGGAGTTCGACCGCGAGGCCGCCGCGGTGTACGAGGTGCTGCGGGACTGCCGGGAGACCGGTCGGACCGCGCTGTACTTCTCCACCGCGTCGGCCGGCATGTACGGTGCCCCGGACTCCCCGGGCACCGAGGACGGCCCGGTTTTCCCGCAGACCATCTACGGCCGGCACAAGCTGGCCATCGAGGCGGCCATCGCGGTGTCCGGAGTGGACTGGCTGGTGCTGCGGCTGAGTCACCTGGTCGGGGACTGGCAGCCGCCGCACCAGCTGCTGCCGTTCCTGGTGTCGATGGTGAAGTCGGGTGAGGTCACGGTGTTCCGCAACTCGCACCGGGACCTGGTCGACGTCCGGCACGCCGTCGAGGTGATCGACACGCTGCTGACCAACAACGTGCGCCGCACGATCGTCAACATGGCCTCCGGCGTCCCGGAGCCGATCGAGCGGATCGTGCGCGGCATCGAGGCGCGGCTGGGCGTGGAGACGACCTGGAAGGTGGTGGACCGGCCGTCGGACACCACGGTGGTCTCCACGGAGAAGATGCGGCAGCTGGTGCCCGCGGCGAACAACTTCGGCTTCGGGCCGCGCTATCTCGACGAGCTGCTCGACCGCTACGTCGGGTCGGCGGCGGACAAGCGCACTGACGGCCCGACCCCGGAGGTCGCACGGACTCGGTCGTGATGAGGGCGGCGGGCCGGCCGTGGCCGGTGGCGGTGCTGCACCGGACCGGCCAGCACGCCGCTCTCCAGCGTGCGGATCGCTGTCTCCACCGCGCTGAACCGAGTCAACTCGCCTTCCCGCACCGACTCGGCGCCGGCGTGGACGATCCAGCCCAGCACCCGGTTTCACCCACGCCGGCGGGATGTCCTCGGCGAACCGGCCCGCCCGCTGGCCGCGCTCGATCAGTTCCAGCACGGGCCGGTCGGCCGCCTCGACCGCGGCGATTGCCTGCTGGCGCACCTGCGCCTCGCCGACCAGGAACATCAGCATCGGACTGAACTCGAAGTAGGCGTGCCCCACCCGACGCAGGGCCTGGACCGGGGTGCCCTGCACCACCGCGGCCCGCGCGATCGCGTCGGCCAGAGTGTGCGCTGGCTGAGCACGGTGACGGGGACACATCCTTCCGAAAGTGGGACAGTGATGTATCATTCTGGCATCTTCGCCACTCGTTGAAGGAGAACCCCGAGATGGCACCACCCAGCCCTCCCGCCCCGCGGTGGCAGAACCTGCGAGACCTGTTGGCGTTCATCCGTCCGCACCGTCGCAAGCTGCTGCTGGGTTTCCTGTTCGGCTTCGGCACGACGGTCACCTCGCTGGTCACCCCGATGGCCACCAAGTGGGTGATCGACGGGCTCGGCAACAACAGCGCGCTGGGCATGGCGGTGGCCGTGCTCGCGGTGCTGCTGGTGCTGGGCGCGGTGTTCGCGGTGTTCCAGTGGATCCTGCTCGGCACGATGGCCGAGCAGGTCGTCTACGAGGCCCGGACCAAGATGGTCCGCCAGCTGTTCCGGGCCAAGGTGGGCGAGCTGACCCGGCGGCCCAGCGGTGAGCTGGTGGCCAGCGTCACCTCGGACACCACCCTGCTGCGGCAGGCCGCCTCGACCAGTGTGGTCGACCTGATCAACGGCGTGATCGCCCTGATCGGCGGGCTGGTGCTGATGGCCACCCTGGACTGGGTGCTGCTGCTGATCACGGCCGGCGTGATCGCCGTCGTCGCGGTCGCCATCGCGGTGCTGTCGCCGAGGATGTCCCACGCGCAGCAACGGGCCCAGGACGCCATCGGCCGGCTCGGCGGCTCGCTGGACGGCGCGTTGCGGGCGATCCGCACCGTCAAGTCCAGCCGGGCCGAGAACCGGGAGAGCGGGCGGATTCTGGCCGAAGCCGGCGAGTCCCGGGACGAGGCGGTGCGCGCGGTCCGGATCGAGGCCACGACGATCACCGTGGCCAACGCCGGCATGCGGTTCGCGATCATGGTGGTCCTCGCGCTCGGCGCGCTGCGGGTCGGCTCGGGCGAGCTCACGGTGAGCGCCCTGGTCGCCTTCCTGCTCTACGCCTTCCAGATCTCCGAACCGGTCACCGCGGTGACCACCACGGTCAGCCAGCTCCAGTCCGGGTTCGCGGCCGCGGCCCGGATCCGTCAGGTGACCTCGCTGCCGGCCGAGATGCCGGACGACGCCCCCACCGTCGCCGACCCGGTGTCCACCGGCGTCGGGGGCGGCCACGTGTTGGCCTTCCGGAACGTCACCGCCCGCTACGCGCCCGGCGCCGATCCGGTGCTGACCGACGTGAGCCTGGACATCGCCCGGACCGGACACACCGCGATCGTGGGACCGTCGGGCGCCGGCAAGACCACGATGTTCTCGTTGATGCTCAAGTTCCTGCACCCCGATGGCGGCGACCTGCTGCTCGACGGCGTCCCGTTCAGCCAACTGTCCATTGAGGACGTCCGCAAGCGGATCGTCTACGTGGAACAGGACGCGCCGCTGCTGCCCGGCACGATGCGGGAGAACCTGCGCTACACCCACCCCGACGCCGACGAGGACGCGCTGTGGGCGGCGCTGCGCACGGTGCGGATGGACGAGCGGGTCCGCGCCATGCCGGACGGGCTGGACTCCAAGGTGTCCGGCACCGCCGTCTCCGGCGGCGAGCGCCAGCGCATCGCGCTGGCCCGGGCTCTGGTCACCGACCCGGAGATCCTGCTGCTGGACGAGGCCACCGCGCAGCTGGACGGCCTGACCGAGTCGGCGGTCCAGGAGGCCATCTCCCGTATCGCGGCCAAGGGCGCCGTGGTCACCATCGCGCACCGGCTGTCGACCGTCATCGACGCGGACCAGATCGTGTTGATGGACAAGGGAAGGTGCCGGGCGCGGGGCACCCACGCGGAGTTGTTCGACGCCGACGAGCTCTATCGCGAGCTGGTGCTGGCGCTGCGCATCCAGACCATCACCCCGTCTACGGTCACCGACGACACCGTCGACCTGGCCGACGAGCAGCAGCCCGAGATTGCGAGGTAGGAACGTGCGCAGAACAGCACCCGTCGTGCTGGCGGTGACGCTGGCGGCCGGCCTGGCAGTGCCGGCCGCCGCCGCCCCGACACCGCCGGCCCCGCCGATCCCGCTGGGACAGGTGGTTCCCGCGCCGGTCAGCGTGCACGCGAACACGGCGGTCGGCTACACCCTCTCGCCCACCTCGGTGATCTCCTACGACCTGGGCAATTCCGCGACCCGGCAGGTCGCGCAGTGGCTGGCCGGCCAGTTACGGCCGTCGACCGGCTACCCGCTGCCCGTCGTGCCGGCTGTCCCGTTCGTGTCGCTGCCCGGGATCAGCCTGGCGGTCGGCGGCGCCGACCCGTCGTGGGGGAGCGAGGGCTACCGGCTCGCCGTCGACAACGGCGGCGTCCACATCAAAGCCAACAGCGCCAACGGTGTCTACGACGGTGTGCAGACCCTGCTCCAGTTGCTGCCGGCCAAGTTCGCCGCGAAGACCGCGCAACGCGGGCCGTGGCCGGTGGCCGGCGGTGAGATCGTCGACTATCCGCGCTACGCCTACCGCGGCGCGGTGCTCGACGTGGCACGGCACTTCTTCACCGTGGCCGAGGTCGAACGCTACCTCGACGAGGTCTCCCGCTACAAGATCAACTATCTGCAGCTGCACCTGACCGACAGCCAGGGATGGCGCATCCAGATCGACGGCTGGCCCCGGCTCACCTCGGTCGGCGGCAGCAGCGGCGTCTCGGCCGGCGGCGTCCGTGCCGGCTACTACACGCAGGCCGACTACGAGCAGATCGTCCGCTACGCCGCCGCCCGTTTCATCACCGTCATCCCGGAGATCGAGGGCCCGGCCCACTCCAACGCGGCGCTGGCTTCCTACGCCGAACTCAACTGCGACGGCGTGGCCGCCCCGCTCTTCCAGGGCGTCGGTCCCAGCCCGCACGAGTATCTCTGCCTGGGCAAGGACATCACCTACACGTTCCTCGACGACGTCATCCGCCAGGTGGCCGCGCTGACCCCGGGGCCGTACCTGAGCATCGGCGGTGACGAGGCCGCCGGCGTGTCCGCCGCCGACTACGCCACCTACATCCACCGGGTCCAGGCGATCGTCGCCAAGTACGGCAAGAAACTCGTGGGCTGGCAGGAGAGCGCCGCCGCCATCGACCCGGCCGGCGCCCTCATCGGCCTGTGGATCCCCGACCCCGACGACACCCGTCTCAAGGCCGCCCCGGCCGCCGGCGGGAAACTCGTGATGTCACCGGCTTTCACCGCGTACATGGACATGCAGTACGCCGCGGACAAGCCGGCCGCCGGCGTCGGCAACAACTGGGCCGGCTACATCGAGGTGCAGGACGCCTACAACTGGGACCCCAACACCGTCCAGGACGGCGTCTCCGGCTCCGGCGTCGCCGGCGTCAACATCCCCCTGTTCACCGAATACGTCCACAGTCCCGCCGAGATCGACTCCCTGGTCTTCCCCCGCCTGCCCGCCATCGCCGAACTCGGCTGGTCCCCGCCGTCGACCCACGACTGGAACTCGTTCCGGACCCGCTTGGCCGCCCAGGCCCCGTACTGGGACCAGACCGGCGTGCACTTCTACCGCTCCCCGCAGATCCCCTGGCCGACTCGGTAATCCGGTGCGACAGAACCGGCGGCGCGTCCCTGCGTGAACAGGGACGCGCCGCCGGTTTCGGATCGGCGCCGCAGCGAGTCAGCCGTTCACCGCGGACCACCTGATCACGCCGTTGCCCACGGACATGCCGCCGCCGAAGGCGGACAGGAGGACGATGTCGCCGTCCTCGACGTGGCCGGATTTGACGACGTCGTCGAGGGCCACCGGGACCGAGGCGCTGCCGACGTTGCCGTACTTCTCGACGGTCTTGGCGGTGTGAGCGCCGGTCAGGCCGCAGCGGACCACCAGTTCGTCCAGCAGCACGCTGTTGGCCTGGTGCGGCACGAAGAAGTCCACCTGGTCGGTGTCCAGCCCGACGGTGGCGAGCAGCTTGCCGATGGCCGGCGGCACGCCGTCGAAGACGAAGTCCCGGACACCGCGGCCCTGCATGGTGAAGAAGTGGCCGCCCTCGGCGAGGGTCTTGGCCGTGGTCGGGATCCTGCTGCCGCCCGCGTGCACCTTGATCAGGTCCTCGTGCTCGCCGCTGGTGCCCAGTTCGATGTTCAGGATGCCGTAGCCCTCGGCCACCTCGCCGACCACGGCCGCCCCGGCGCCGTCACCGAACAGCGCGCAGGTGCGCCGGTCGGTGAAGTCCAGGATGCGCGAGTACACGTCCGCGGCCACGACCAGCGCCCGGGTGCCGGGGTGGGTGGCCACCAGGCCGCGGGCCAGTTCCAGGCCGTAGACGAAGCCGGCGCACACGACGTTGACGTCCAGGCAGGCGGCGTTCTGCGCGCCGATCAGCTGCTGGACGACGCTGGCGGTGGGCGGCTGCGGGAAGTCGCCGGTGGAGGTCGACACGATCAGGTAGTCCACCCGGTCGACCGACAGCCCGGCGTGGTCGAGTGCCGCCCGAGCCGCGGCGGCCGCGAGATCGGAGGTGGCCTCGTGCTCGGCGACGAAGCGGCGGGACCTGATCGCGGTCTTGCGCAGGATCCACTCGACGGTGGCGTCCGGCGTCATGGCGGCGATGTCGTCATTGGTCACCACCCGCTCCGGCAGGTACGAGCCGGTGCCCAGCAGCCCGATGGCGCGCGTGCTCATTGTGTTGTCCTCCAGCGAGATTCATCAGCTTCAGTGGGCTGTTCGGTCCCCAGCTGCGCCCGCGGTTCGGGGTCGGTGACGCCGGGTTCGGTCCGCGGCGCCGTGGACAGCGCGACGAGGTGACCGTCGGCACGAGTCGGCCGGCCTCGACGATCTCGTCGAGCGGGAAGACCACCGGCTCGGCCGCATGACTGTCGATCACCCGCTTGAGCGGGCTGGGATGTCGCGGCTGTCGGCCGCCCGAGCGTAAGCGCGTCCGTGCGGCCCGCTACCGGGTCGAGTCCGGCTGACGGGGTGAATCACCAGTTTTTCGCGGGCCGCGGGATCCGGTCGGCCGCGGCCGCCGGTGGCTCCCGAGCCGGGCGATGAGTGGCCCGCGGGCGCGGACCGGTGGTCGCTACGCCGGACCGGCGAGCACGCCGCGCTCGAACGTGCGGATCACCAGCTCCACCGCGGTGTACCGGTGGGCCTCGTCCTCGCGCACGGACTCGATGCCGGCGTAGACGATCCAGCCGAGCACCCGGTTGATCCAGGTCGCCGGGACGTCGGTGGCGAAGTAGCCCTCGCGCTGGCCGCGCTCGATCAGCCGCAGCACCGGCCGGTCGGCCGACTCCACCCCGGCGATGACCTGGTTGCGCACCTGGGCCTCGCCGGTCAGGAACATCAGCACCGGGCTGAAGTCGAAGTAGGCGCGGATCACCCGGCGCAGGGCCTGGTCCGGGGTGCCGGTGTCGAGCGCGGCCTCCTCGACGGCCCGGGTCATCGTCTCCACCGCCTGCTCGGCCAGGGCCGCGATCAGCTCGGAGCGCTCCGGGAAGTAGCGGTGCAGGGTGCTGCGGCCGATGCCCGCGGCCTCGGCTATGTCGCCGAGCGACGCGGTGGGCCGCTGTCCGAGCACGGTGAACGCGGCGTCCATGATCGCCTTGCGGGTGCGCACCCGGCTGGCCGACTCGTGCGTCGCGTTGCTGGACATGCGATCACTGTAGTAGAAGCCACAGTGTTCTGCGATGGGACACGGATGTACCATCATGGTACCTGGGCGTCGCCACCCGTCGAAGGAGATCCCGAGATGGCAGAACCCCGATCTCCCGCTCGGCGGTGGCAGCGGCGGCGACATCGGCGGCGTGCGGGTCGGGTATTGCAGCCATGCGGACTACAGGGAGATAGACCGTTACGCGGCAAGGAACTTCGTGACCATCGTGCCGGAGATCGAGGGTCCCGCGCACATGGACGACGTGGTGCGCCAGGTGGCGGCGACGAGGCCGGAAGCATTCCGGCGGCCGACCACGCAACCTGCATTCGTCGGGTTCGGGCGATGTTTGCCAAATATGGCAAGAAACTCATGTGTTGGCCGGAGATGATGGCCGACCCGCTGGGCCAGCTGTGGGCGCCGGGTGTGAACGTCGACGACACCAAAGCCGCCACCACACACGGCGCGAAGACGGTGATGGCCCCGGCGTTCACTGTCCATCTGGACATGAAATACGCCGAGAACGTCCCCTCGGCCGGCGTGGGCAACGACTGGACCGGCCACCTTGACGTAAAGGACATGCACGACTGGGATCCGCTGACGGCCCAGGACGGCGTGCCGGCCGACGCGGTCCACGGCGTGGACGCGCCGCTGTTCACCGAGTTGGTCCACAGCCCTACCGACATCCAGGAGCTGGCCTTCCCGTGACTGCTCACGGTGGCCGAACTCGGGTGGTCGCCGGCGGCCGAACATGACTGCGACTCGTTCCGGATCCGGTTGGCCGCACCGGGTCTGCGCCGGATCGCGGCCGGCGTCAAGTTCACCCGGTCGTCCCAGTTCCCCCGGCCCTCAGACGTTGCCCGATAATCCCCTGGCCCGCAAGGAGTCCTGGTGGGCCAACGCGTGACCATATGTGGTCGAACGGGTAGTAGAGGGGCCCTCATGGTCCCTGATATTGACGAGAGCCGCCATTCAGTGACTACATTCGACGTGGATCACGCTGTGGACCTACTGGGGAAGTGGCACACGGTTCCGGGACGGTCGGGTCGTTGGGGTGCGACCGCCTTCGCCGCCCGGAACCGGAGTGCCTGGCGTCATAGCTGTGAAGGGCAGTGACGATGGAGCCTGAGCTCAAGCTGGTCAAACCGCACGAGCCGCACACATCGAGCCTGGCCGAGCGGGCGACCGAACTGGCCGCGCTGGAGAGCGTGCTCACGACGTGCGCCCAGGGCCGGGGAAGCGCTGTCCTCATCACGGGTTCGGTCGCCACCGGCAAGACCGAGCTGATGAACCACTTCGTCGAGCACATGGTCGCCGACGACGTCGTCACGCTGACCGCGGCGGCGGCGCCGCACGCGCTGCCGTTCGCGGTTCTGCGTCAGCTGTTGGACAACGCCGCGGTTCGCGACCGGGCCGTCGAAATCGTCGAACTCGTCAACGACGCCGTCGAGTGGGCGATGACCCTGGACGGCGACGCCGACGAGATGCGCCGGCTGAGCACCCGCGTGATGGCCGCGGTGCGGACCGCGGTGGCCAAGCTGACCCGCGGCGGGCCCGTGGTCGTCGTGGTCGACGACGTGCAGGACGCCGACGCGGCTTCGCTGCTGTGCCTGACCGACCTGGTGCGCGCGACGTACCAGGAGCGAGTGGTGTTCGTGTTCGCCGCCCAGCACCAGCTGAGCCCGAACTCGGCGCTGTTCGGCGAACTGCTGCGTCATCCGCGCTACCAGCGGCTGTGGCTGCGGGCCCTGTCGCTGGGCGGCGTGCAGGAGGTGCTCACCGCGAACCTGTCCGGCTCCGTCGCGCGGCGGCTGGCCGGGCCGGCCACCGCCATCTCCGGCGGCAACCCCTTGCTGCTGCGGGCGCTGCTGGTCGACTACGGCGTCGCCGCGAACTCCGGCGGGCGGCTGATGGTCGGCCGGTCGTACTGCGACGCGGTGGCCAACTGCCTGCGCCGGTCGGACGAGTTGGCCGGGCCGGTCGGCCGGGGCATCGCGGTGCTCGGCGAGGAGACCTCGATCGCGCTGCTGGCCGATCTGGTCGACGAGGACGCCGAGCGGGTCGCGGCGATCGTCGAGCTGCTGGGTGACGCCGGCGTGCTGGACGGGCTGGCGTTCCGCCACGAGACGGTGGCCGCGACCCTGCTCAACACCATGGACAACACCGAGTTCGAGGACCTGCACTACCGCGCCGCCCAGCTGCTGCTGGACGCCGGCGCGCAGGCGATCCCGGTGGCCGAGCACCTGGTGGCCGCCCGCCGCGGCGACTACCCGTGGAGCGTCGGCGTGCTCATCGAGGCCGCCGAGCTCGCCTCGGCCGGGGACCGCGTCGGCTTCGCCACCCAGTGCCTGCAGCTGGCCGTGAACTGCTGCCCGGACGAGCGCCGGCGCGGCAAGATCGTCACGATGCTGGCCGGCATGGAGTGGCAGGTCAACCCGACCGCCGGCGTCCGCCACCTGGACAAGCTGGTCGCGGCCATGCGGGCCGGCGAGCTCGCCGAGCGGGACGCCACCGAGCTGGTGCACAACCTGTTGTGGCACGGGCGAACCGACGACGCGCTGCACATGATCGAGGTGATGGCGGCCGAGGCCGGCGCGACCAGCCTGCGCACGGCCATCGAACGGCGGATCATCGCGCTGACCGTCGCCGCCTCGTTCCCCTCGCTCAACCAGCAGGTCCGGACCTCGCTGCTGGCCGCGCCGGCGGTGTCCGGGGCCGTCGCCGAGCCGCGGCTGCAGGCCGCGTCGGCGCTGGCCACGGTGCTCACCCGCGGTGTGGACGACGAGACGCTGGCCGACGCCGAGCAGGTGCTGCAGAGCACCCGCCTGAACGCCACCACGGTGGTCCCGCTCAAGTCGGCGGTGCTGGCCCTGGTCTACGCCGACCGTCTGGACAAGGCCGTTCCGTGGTGCGACACCCTGCTCAAGGAGGCGCAGGACCGCCGGGCCCCCGGCTGGCACACCCGGATGAGCGAGGTGCGGGCGATAATCGCCGTCCGGCAGGGCGACCTGCCGCTGGCCGTGCGCTGCGCCAAGGCCGCCTTCGCGGCGTACTCCGCGCCCTACGGCGGCGGCGTGGGCATCGGCTCCATGCTGGCCGTGCTGATCTCGGCCGCGACCTCGATGGGCCACATGAGCGAGGCCGCCGAGTACGTGGCCCGGCCGCTGGCCCAGTCGGTGCTCAAGACCCGGCACGGGCTGCACTACCTGCACGCGCGCGGACGTTTCCACCTGGAGTCGGGGCACGCCCGGGCGGCCCTGGCCGACTTCCTCGCCTGCGGCGACCTGATCCGGCAGTGGAACATGGACCGGCCGACTGTCGTCCCGTGGCGCAGCAGCGCGGCCCTGGCGTTGCTCGAGTTGGGCCACACCACGCAGGCCCGGGCGTTGGTGGACAAGGAACTGGCCATCGCCGGCGAGGTGAGCTCGCGGGCCCGGGGCAAGGCGTTGCGGGTCAAGGCGGCGGTCAGCGAGTTGGAGCTCAAGCCGGCGCTGCTGCAACTGGCCGTCGACGACCTGGAGGCCGCCGGGGACCGGCTGTCCATGGCCTACGCGCTGGCCGAGCTGAGCACCGCCCAGGGCGCGCTCGGTGAGCACGACAAGGCGTGGACCACGGTCCGCCGGGCCTGGCTGATCGCCAAGAGCTGCCAGGCCGAGGCCCTGTGCCAGCACCTGATGAAGCAGTCCAACGTGGTCGGCCCGATCGCCGGCGCCACGCCGCGCGCCGAGTCCGCGCAGACGCTGAGCCGGGCCGAGCGCCGGGTGGCCAAGCTGGCCGCGATCGGCTACACCAACCGGGAGATCGCCGCCCGGCTCTACATCACGGTGAGCACCGTCGAACAGCACCTGACCAGGGTGTACCGCAAGCTCAACGTCAACCGGCGCAGCGAGCTGTCGGTCAGCCTCCAGGTCGACATCGCCACCAGCGCGTGAACCTGGGTGTAGCACTAGATTCCGCCATCTGGCGGCCGGCCTGACCAGAAGTCCGTGGCATTCTGCCCGCGCCGCTGGATGGCACCGACACCGGGAGGTTTGCCTTGTCCGCCAGGAACTTTCACGACCTGAACCGGGCAATGGGCCAGCTGCGCCGCTGCATCGACGCGCTGCACCGGACGCACGGCGGCGGCGCGGCCGTCGGCCGGCTGGTCAATTCCTTCGAGCGACTGGAGCTCGACGCCGCCGAACTGTCCACACTGGACCGGGCCCGGTCCAGGGCGCACAACGTCGTCTACATCAACGACGAGCCCTACGACCCGGTCATCTGGCACGGCGCCGACGAGGAGGGCGTGGGCGGCCACCGCCGCCACGGCCACCACCACGCCGAGCTCTAGTCACCACGCCGAGCTCCAGTCACCGGCACGCCGAGCTGCGGTCACCGGTCAGCGCTGCGCCGGCAAGATCAAGGGACCGAACCTCTCGTGCAACGTCAGGAAGGATCCCTTCATGGCGTCCGCCGCGTCCGTTGATCAGCGGCGCAGCTGGAATGTGCCGCTCAGGCAGCTGCGGCCCCGGCCGTCGCGTTTGGCGGCCAGCAGGGCGGCGTCGGCGGCCAGCAGCAGCGGCTCCAGGCCGCCGTCGGTGTCCTGGGCGGCGACCCCGACCGAGGCGCTGAGCCCGGTCAGGGCGACCTGCCCGTCGCGGGCGCTGACCGTGTCCAGCCGAGTGCCGCTCAGCTCGGTGTTGAGCCGCTGGGCGACGTCCAGGGCGGCGTCGGCGTCCGTGCCGGGCAGCAGGGCCAGGAACTCGTCGCCGCCGTAGCGGGCCAGCAGATCATGGCTGCGGGTCACCGAGCGCAGCACGGTCGCGAACCGGCGCAGCGCCTCGTCGCCGGCCAGGTGCCCGTGCACGTCGTTGATCCACTTCAGCTTGTCCAGGTCGGCCATCAGCAGTGCGACCGGCCCGGCCCCCTCGGCCAGCAGCCGGCCGGCGTGGTGGTCCCACGCGCCCCGGTTGAGCAGCCCGGTCAGCCAGTCCAGACCGTCGTGGCTGAGCGGCCGACCGCAGGTCGGACACACCGCCTGCGTGCACTCGCGGGCGGCGCGGCGGGCACGCAGCCAGCGGTCCAGGCCGAACAACACGGTCCTTCACTTCCCCAGCGAACGGTGATCTGCAACGAAGGGCGAGCTTGCTGACAGACGGTAGATAGCCGAACGCGGACCGTCCACGTGCGGATTGCACAGCCGGCCCGGCCCGATCGGGCAAAGCGCACATGGGCCGCCGCAGCCACGCTGAGTAGCATCCGGGCTTCCCTGTGGAAGGACCCTCGGATGGCTTCCGACGACTTCGCCCTGTCGCGCGTGCCGGCGTCGGCGCGCTATCCCTGGCTGTCGGTGGCCACCCAGCGGTTCGGCCAGATCTCCGGGCTCAGCCAGTTCCTGCTCGGCGCCACCCTCGGCTTCGGGCTGCCGTTCTGGCAGGCCTTCCTGGCCTTCACCCTTGGCGCGGTGCTGCTGGAGCTGGTGGCCATCGCGGTGGGGATCATCGGACAACGCGAGGGACTGTCGACTTCGGTGCTGGCCCGCTGGACCGGCTTCGGCCGGGGCGGCGCGGCGGTGGTCGGCCTGGTCATCGGGCTGTCGGCGACCGGCTGGTTCGGCGTGCAGTCGCAGCTGGCCGGCAGCAGCCTGGCCCGGCTGCTCGGGCTGCTGCCGGTCTGGGCCTGGTCGCTGCTGTTCGGGCTGCTGGTCACGGTGATCGTCAGCTACGGCTTCCGCTGGATGGCCTGGACCGCGTACCTGACCGTGCCGGCGTTCCTCATCCTGGCCGGCGTCTCCGTGGTCACCGAGCTCACTCGGCACGACCTGGGTTCGCTGCTCACCGACGCGCCGCCGGGGCCGCAGCTCACGCTGGTGCAGGCGGTCACGCTGGTGGCCGGGCAGTTCATGGTCGGCGCGGTGATCACCCCGGACATGACCCGCTTCAACCGCACGCCCGGCGACGTGGTCAAGCAGACCGTCCTGGGCATCACGCTGGGCGAGTGGGTGATCGGCTCGGTCGGCGTGCTGCTGGCCCACGCGGTGCGCAGCAGCGACGTGTCGGCGATCGTCACGTCCTCGACCGGCCTGGTCGGCATGGTGGTGATCGTCGCGGCCGCGCTCAAGGTCAACGACTGGAACCTGTACGTGTCCTCGTTGGGGCTGGCCAACTTCCTGGCCACGGTGACCGGCCGCACCTTCCACCGGGCCCGGCTGTCGGTGGTGCTCGGCGTGCTGGGCAGCGTGCTCGGGGCGGTCGGCATCCTGTCCGGCTACACCGGTTTCCTGACCCTGCTGGCGGTGGCGTTCCCGCCGATCCCGGCGATCATGGTGGCCGAGTACTTCGTGGTCCGGCGGTGGCGGGGCCAGCTCGCCGCCGGCACGCTGCCGGCGACCTCGCCGACGTGGGTGCCGGCCACGCTGGTGATCTGGCTGCTGGCCTCGTTGACCGGCCGGTTCGTCACGATCGGCCTGCCCAGCGTCAACGCGCTGGTCGCCGGCTTCCTGCTGTACGTGCTGGCCGGCCGACTGGGGCTGTTGCGCGGCTACCGCACGCACCTCACGGAACCGTTGCCAACACAACAAAGTGTCGTTCAGTAGGCTGGCCCGATGCGTGTCGGCATCGACGTCGGGGGCACCAACACCGACGCCGTCCTGATGGACGGGACCAAGGTCATCGCGGCGGTCAAGACCCTGACGACGGAGGACGTCACCTCCGGCATCGTGGCCGCTCTGGGAGAGCTTGAGGCCCACGCCCGGCTGGCCGACGTGCGCGCGGTGATGATCGGCACCACCCACTTCATCAACGCCCTCGTCGAGGCCAACCGGCTGGCCCCCACCGCCGCACTGCGCTTCGGCCTGCCGGCGACTGCCGCGCTGCCGCCGATGGTGGACTGGCCGGAGTCGCTGGTGCGGGCCGTGCGCGGGCGCTCCTACCTGTGCCACGGCGGTTTCGAGTACGACGGGCAGACCATCTCCGACCTCGACGAGGCCGAGATCCGGGCCGCCGTCGCCGACATGCGCGAGCACGGCGTGCGCGGTGTCGCCGTCTCCTCGGTGTTCTCGCCGGTCAGCGCCGAGCACGAGCTGCGGGCGGCGGAGATCATCGCCGCCGAGGCGCCGGAGCTGGTGGTCAGCCTGTCGCACGAGATCGGCCGGCTGGGCATGTTGCAGCGGGAGAACGCCACCATCATCAACGCCGCCCTCGGCGAGATGGCCGTGCAGATCGTCGACGGCCTGGCCGCCGCGGTGCGCGGGGCCGGCATCCGCGCGCCGCTGTACCTGAGCCAGAACGACGGCACCCTGATGGAGATCGAGTACGCCCGCCGCTACCCGGTCGCCACCTTCGCCTCCGGGCCCACCAACTCCATGCGGGGCGCGGCCTTTCTGTCCGGCTTGTCCGACTGTGTGGTGGTCGACGTCGGCGGCACCACCACCGATGTCGGTGTGCTGCAACGGGGTTTCCCACGGGAGGCGGCCACCGAGGTGGTGGTGGCCGGCGTGCGCACCAACTTCCGGATGCCCGACGTCGTCTCCATCGGTCTCGGCGGCGGCTCGCTGGTGCGCGGCGAGCAGGTCGGGCCGGACAGCGTCGGCTACCGCCTCACCGAACGGGCCCTGGTGTTCGGCGGCGACGTCCTGACCGCCACGGACATCGGCGTCGCGGCCGGCACGTTGGACATCGGGGACCGCGAACACGTGCGCCACCTGTCCGACGAGTTCGTGCGGGACGCGCTGGCCGCCATCGAGGCCAAGATCAGCGAGGTTGTCGACCGGATGCGCACCTCGCACGAGCTGCCGCCGATTGTGGTGGTCGGCGGCGGCGGTTTCCTCGTGCCGGACGATCTGGCCGGCGTCGGGGCCGTGCACCGCACCGAGCACTTCGCGGTGGCCAACGCCATCGGCGCGGCCATCGCGCAAGTCGGCGGCGAGGTCGACCGGATCTATCCGTTGCAGCCCGGACGTCGGGACGCCGTGCTCGACGAGGCCAAGCAGGAGGCGGTGGACCGCGCCGTCGCCGGCGGCGCCGACCCGAACCGGGTGGAGATCGTCGACGTGGACGAGGTGCCGATCGCATACCTGCCCGGCAATGCCACCCGGATCCGGGTCAAGGCCGTCGGCGACCTGATGATGGCGGGGCCGGCGTGAGCCGCGAGCTGACCGCCGAGGACCTGCCGGACATCGCCCGCGGCGCGGCGCTGCTGGGCACCGGCGGTGGCGGCGATCCGTACCTGGGTCGGCTGTTGGTGGAGCAGGAGTACCGGCGGGGCCGCCGGGTCCGGCTGCTCGACCCGAGCGAGATCGCCGACGACGCCCTGGTGATTCCCAGCGCTGGCATGGGCGCGCCGACCGTGCGGGTGGAGAAACTGCCGCGTGGCACCGAACCCGCCCTCGCCCTGCGGACCCTGGAGGAACACCTCGGGCGGTCCGCCGACGCCACGATGCCGATCGAGTGCGGTGGTTCCAACTCGATGGTGCCGCTGCTGGTCGGGGCCCAGCTCGGGCTGCCGGTGATCGACGCCGACGGCATGGGGCGGGCGTTTCCCGAGCTCCAGATGCAGACCTTCGGCGTGTACGGCGTTTCCGGCTCGCCGCTGGCGTTCAGCGGCTCCCAGGACGAGCGCGGCGTCATCGACACCGGGCTGGACAACAAGCGCCTGGAGCGGCTGGCCCGCGGCGTGACCGTGCAGATGGGCGGCACCGCCAGCATCGCGCTGTTTCCCATGTCCGGCAAGGATGTCCGGCGCACCGCCGTGCCCGGCACGATCACCCTGGCGCTGCGCGTCGGCCGCTGCCTGCGTGAGTCCCGCGACCGGCACGTCGATCCGTTCGAGGCGCTGGTCGCGCTGTTCAAGGAGACCATGTACGAGCACGCCCGGCCGGTGTTCCGCGGCCGGGTGGTCGACGTCGAGCGCCGGACCACCGGCGGCTTCGCCCGGGGCCAGGCGCTGATCCAGGCCTTCGGCGGGGATTCCGTGCTGTCGCTGGTGTTCCAGAACGAGCACCTGGTGGCCAGTGTGGACGGTCGGGTCCGGGTGATGGTGCCCGACCTGATCACCGTGCTGGACACCGAGACCGCCGAGCCGATCACCACCGAGGCGCTGCGCTACGGCCAGCGGGTCACCGTGTTCGCCATCTCCGCGCCGCCGATCATGCGCACCCCCGAGGCGCTGGCCGTGTTCGGGCCGCGGCAGTTCGGCCTGGACGTCGACTTCACGCCGGTCGAGGAACTCGAGTGACGGCAACCTTCCTGGGACTGGACGACGTGGACGCGCTGCGACGCGGCGCGAGCCTGCTCGGGTCCGGTGGCGGCGGCGACGCCCAGCTCAGCGGTTTGTGGCTGGCCAAGGAACTCACCGACGGCCGGCGGCTGCGCATGGTCGACACCGACGAACTGGCCGACGGCTGGGTGCTTGTCCTGTGCGCCGCCGGCTCGACCGCTTCGGTGGCCGTGGAGAAGCTGCCGGCCGGCGACGAGCTCAGCCGCTGCGTGGCCATGGCCGAGAAGTACCTCGGCGTCACCATGGACGCGATCGGCCTACTGGAGATCGGCGGCAGCAACGCGCTGTTCCCGTTCATCGCCGCCGCCCAGATGGGAAAGCCGGTGGTGGACGGGGATCTCATGGGCCGGGCTTTCTCCCGCCTGGACCAAACCGTTGCCGCGCGGGAGGATCTGATCGGCGCGTGGGTGTGCGCCGAGGCCCACGGTGCGGCCATGGTGGTCGACGGCGTCGACGCCCACGCCGCGGAACGGGTGCTGCGCGGCGCGCTCACCGGCCTGGGCGGCTGGGCCGCCCTGGCCTATCCGGCCATCAGGGCACCTCGGTATCGGGAGATCGTGTTGCCCGGCACCGTGACCGCCGCCCTGGAACTCGGCCGCCAGCACCGGATCGGCTCCGAGACCGGCGACGACGGCGCGGCCCTGGCCGACCGGCTCGGCGGCGTTTTCCTGGGCCAGGGCACGGTTCTCGAGGTCTACCGGTACACCGGCAAGGCGTTCGCCAGCGGCAGCGTCGCGGTGCGGACCGCCGACGGGCAGCACGTGCTGCGGGTCGAGATGCAGAACGAGTACACGATGGTGCTGCACGACGGCGAGGTGGTGGCCACCGCGCCGGACGTGGTGTGCCTGCTGGACGCGCACACCCTGCAGGCCATCCAGACCAGCCAGGTGCGGCGCGGGCACGAGGTGGTCGCGCTGGCCCTGCCGGTGCCGGATCGCTTGTGGGAGCCCGATGTGCTGCACCGGTTCGGGCCGCGGGCGCACGGCCTGGACGCCGATCCCACGAGGGCGGCCCAGAGGAGTTTTGCCCAGAGGAGGGTGGCTCGGTGAAGGGCAGTCACGAACCGGTGTCGCTGCGCCAGCTGGTGGCGCATCCGGCACTGGACGGCGCGCGAGTCGTCGGGGGCGCGGCCCTGGACGGGGTCGTGCGCAGAGTGACCGTGCGGCCCAGCGTCGACGCCACCGGTCTGGGCTGCGGGGACCTGATCGTGGTGGCCGGGCTCGACGACGCCACCGGCTGGCAGGTGGAAGCCGGCATCCGGCGCTGCGCCCTGGCCGACGTCGCCGGTCTCGTGCTGCCGGCCGGGCGGCGGGATCCCTTGGCCACCAGCATCTTGCTGGCCGAACGGCTCGGCCTGCCGCTGGTGCTGCTGGCCGAGTCGGCCAGCCCGCACGACATCGCCCTGCGGCTGGCGCAGCTGGTCAGCACGCCCGAAGTCGTTCGGTCCGAACACGTGCTGCGGTTCGTCCGCCGGATTCGGGGCCAGGTCGACAGTCTCAGCTCCGTCACCAAGACCGCCTCCGAGGTCCTGTCCGCCCCGGTGTCCGCGCTCAGCGCCGACGGTGAACTCGTCACCGGCGGCCACTCGCCGTCGGCCTTCCGGCGTGATCTCACGCTGCCCCAGGTCGTCGCCGAGGACGAGACCACCTACGTCATCCATCCGGTCATCGCCGGCAACGCCCCGCTGTGGATCGTCGCCGCGCTCCGCCAGCCCGCCGTCACCATGATCGAGATCGCCCAGGCCGTGCTGTCCGCCGCCGAGCCCTGGGTGCTGGCCTGGCTTGCCACCCAACGACTCGACGCCGAACGCGACGCCCGCGCCCGCACCACTCTGCTGGCCGATCTGCTGCGGCTGCGCGAGGACACCGGCGCCGTTGTCCGGCACCGGGCCGCCATCCTCGGCTGGCGTCTCGACGGCTGGCACATCGGGATCTATCTCCGACGCCTCAACGAATCCCCCTCCGACAATCTCGCCGACCGCGACGAAGTGCTGCGGGCCCTGGAGGAGAGTGGCATCGGCGGCCCGCTGGTCGAACAGTCCGACGGCTGGGTCGCGTGGCACACCGGCAAGTCCGAGCCTGCTCCGGCCGACGTCAACACGCTGCTCGCCGCCGTCCGCGATGCCCTGGGCCGCTTGGGTTCCCGCATCGAGATCGCCGCCGGCGTCGGCCGGGCCAGCGCCGGCACCGGTGGGCTGGGCCGCACCGTCGAGGAAGCCCGCGAGGCCGCCCTGTCCGTTGACCCCACCGTGTCCGATCCCGGCCAGGACGCCCTCGTCGCCCACATCGACGCCCTCGGTGTCGGCCGCCTCGTCCGCGCCTGGACCCGATCCCGCTCCGCCCGCGCGCTCGCCAGCACCCTCCTCGCGCCGTTGGCCGACCAGGAACTCCTGCTCACCACCCTCGACGTCTACCTCGAACACGAGTCGTCGGTCGTGGCCACCGCGGCTGCCCTGGGCCTGCACCGCAACACCGTCTCCGACCGGATCACCCGCACCCAGCGGTTGCTCGGCGTCAACCTCCGCGACCCCGACGACCGGTTGGCAGTGGAGCTCGCCTGCCGGACCCTACGGCCGAAGGTCCGCAGCGACAGCCGGGTGGACTGAGTTCTTGGTGGCGAAGCTGTTGATGGTGTTTCCCCTCCCGAACACCTTTCTTTCCCTTGTGCCGTTTCGCTGTGGAGTTCTCAAAGAACGGGTGGTCAGTAGTGGCGGCGCTGGTCGAGCAGTAGACCGCGCCACGGGCCGTGCATAGCCAGTTCACGGGCGGAGCCAGCGGCGATAGGGCCGTAGCCTTCGAGGAGACCTGGATCCTCGGTCAGGCCCATGAGGGTTTCCACCTGTCGTCGGTACCACCACGAGGCTCACCTCGGATCGTCCTGTCATGCCACACAGTGCTCGTTCGCGGACGCACCAAGCTGGTGCCGGGGCGCCCGGTCCTCAGGGCGTCCTGCCACCGGGCACGTGTTGACTGCCGTCGCTATGAAAGCGCGCGCGATACTCCGGGAGAGTGGTGTTGTTCAGGCGTGCCGTGGGGTTGGTGACGGTGTGGGCACACTTGCGGTGTGGTTGACCAACCTGGCGTTCAGAACGACCTCGTCGGCGCCGTCGGGGGCACCGTCGTGCAGGCCGGCTCGATCCAGCATGTCGCACTGAGCACAACGCCAGCCGCCGGGTCTCAGCTCGTTGACCCGCCGCGGCAGCTACCGCTGGCGGTGCGAGATTTCACCGGTCGACTCGACCATCTACAGGCGCTGGACGCCCTGCTTCCAGCCGGGGACGACAAGCACGCTGAGGCGGTAGTGATCTCCGCCGTCGATGGCGCTGCCGGGATCGGCAAAACAGCACTGACGGTGCACTGGGCACACCGGGTACAGCATCGGTTTCCCGGCGGCACCTTGTACACCAACATGCGCGGCTATGGGCCTGGCATGCCCATGCCGCCACTGGACGCGCTGGATGGATTCCTGCGGGCACTGGGCGTACCGGCCGAGTCGATACCAGTCGAGGCAGAAGCGCGTGCGGCGTTGTACCGATCGGTGCTGACCGGACGACAGGTGTTGATCGTGCTGGACAATGTCAACAGCGCAGACCAGGTCCGTCCCTTGCTGCCGGCAGCACCTGGATGCATGGTGGTGGTCACCAGCCGCCACAGCCTTACCGGGCTCGTGGTCATCGAGTCCGCACACCGACTGACACTCGATCTCCTCACCGAGCCAGAAGCACTCGAGCTCGTCACGCGAATCATCGGCTCGGCACGAATCGCGGCAGAACGGGATGTCATCGACGAACTGATCCGGTTGTGCGCGCGACTGCCGCTCGCGCTGCGCATTGCGGCAAGTCGCGTCGCTGCCCACCCGCGCCATACTGTGGCCGAGGTCGTGGCTGATCTTGCTGATGAAGACAGCCGGCTGGACACGTTGAGCCGTGATGGTGACGAGCGTGCGGCAGTGCGAGCGGTGTTCGACTGGTCGTATCAGCGCCTGCCTGCGGACCAGGCACGCATGTTCCGGCGTGTCGGTCTACATCCTGGCCCGGATCTCAGCGAGCATGCGGCCGCGGTGCTTGCCGACGTGGACCCGTCCAAGGCCCGGCAGTTGCTGGACAGGCTGGCCGACGCGCATCTGGTCGAACCCGTTGGCGCGGGCCGATACAGACTGCATGACCTGCTGCGCGCCTACGCCGCCGACCAAGCCAGGCGCCAGGACAGCCCAGCCATCCGCGACGTCGCTGTGCTCTCACTGCTCACCTGGTACGCCCATACCGCGCACATCTGCCATGCGCGGGCATTCCCTGGATTTTACCGCCTAGCCCTGCGGATCGAGTCCCCGGCCAGGCCGCAGTCGATCACCAGCAGGCCCCAGGCGTTGGACTGGCTTGAGAACGAAGAGGCCAGCCTGATCGCCGCCGTAAACCTCTCCGACCAGAAACGCCTGCATCAGCACGTCATTCACCTCGCCGAGAGCGCTCGCTTCCTCACTTGGCTTGGCGCCTGGGATCGGCAGCTAGCAGCGTTCGAGATGGGCGTTTCCGCGTCACGCCGGTGCGGTGACCGCGTCGCCGAGGCATGGTTACAGACGCTGCATGGCGAGGCGCTGCGATACCGCAGGTGCGACGACGCACTCGCCGCGCTCACTCAGGCCTGCGCCATCGCACGAGAACTCGGCGACCACTTCTTGCTCGCCGCAGCCCTCAACGCTCTCGGCTTGGTGTTCCACGAACAGAAACGGTTTGAGGAAGCAATGCGGCACTTCCTGCAGGCGCTACCGTTGAGCCACGGCATCGACAGTGGTCGTCAGGAGGCAGTGCTCGAGTACAACCTCAGCCGCGCATGCACTGCCCTTGGCCGTCATCGCGAAGCAGTTGACCACGCCGAGCGCAGCGTGACCCTGCGCCGCCGCAGCGGGGACACCGTTGGTGAGATCGCGACGCTGTGTGAGCTTGCGCGGGCCTGGCAGGGACAGCGAAATCATCCCAAGACCATCGCGCTGTGCCGGGACGCAATAGCCCTCAGCCCACGAATTAGGAGCCTCGGCAGCATCCTGGCTGATCTCTTCGACACACTCGCGGTGTCCCTGCACCACACCGGCGAAACGAGCGAGGCCGTCAGCCGGTGGCGAGAAGCTCTGGCCATCTACGAAGACTGTGGTCGTCCAGGGCGGGCCACCCAAGTCCGCGAGCGCCTTGACCAGGTCACGTCAGCGTGACTGATCCAGAACATCACCGGCTCACGGCGATCCACGCGGCCGTACCGGCGGTCGACACACGGGTTCCCAGAGCCGGCGAGCCAGCTCGGTTGTGAGGCCATCTCCGCGGCCGTGGTGGGGTCGACCGCGTCCAGCAGTTGTCGCGAAGCGCGGCGACAGCGTCCTCCAGCTCGATGTCCACGACGCCAGTGGTGGTCCCAACGGTCGATCGCGCTACATCGCGTCGGTCACCGGTGCACGATCACGGTACCGCCATTCAATAAGTAGCCGATGAGCGGGCACGTCGCTCGTCCGCGCGCCGAGAAAACCGGTTGCGAGTGGCCGGCATCAGATGTCTAGTTGATCGGCCACCGATCGCGGGAGGGAGCATGACGCGTATGTCGTTGCCCACCCCGACACTGCATACCGCTCGCCTTCGACTGCGTCCCTTCGACGACGCGGACGCGGACGATCTCTTCGCGCTGCACAGCAGCGCCTACGTGTTGCGCTACTGGGACGCGCCGCCGTGGAGCGAGCGTGCGCGCTCCACGCGGTTCATCGCGGCTTGCCGGCAGATGGCAGAGGAAGGCACCGGGGCGCGGCTGGCCGTGGACCGTGTCTCCGACGGGGCCTTCATCGGCTGGTGCAGCCTGAACCGGTGGAATCCGGACTACCGCGGTGCGGCGCTGGGCTACTGCTACGGCGATGCGGCGTGGGGCCACGGCTACGCGACGGAGGCCGCGCGCGCTGTGCTGCGGTGGGCGTTCGACACGCTGGACCTGAATCGCGTCCAGGCTGAGACCGATACACGCAACGCGGCATCTGCCCGCGTGCTGGAGAAGCTCGGGTTCGTGCGTGAAGGGACGTTGCGGGAAGACTGCGTCGTGAACGGCGAGGTCTCTGACTCGTGGGTCTACGGGCTGATCAGGCGGGAGTGGTGGCCGTCGTCCGAGCCGGTTCCAGCCCGCTAGGTCGTTACTCTCTCGCGAGACGTCGCCCGGCATCCGGTGCTTCGCATCGCCCCCGTCGAGGGGTCAGCACCGGGCACTCTCATGCCGCTGACCGGTAGTTCAGTGGCATGACCCGCGTCCGCCCAAAGTGTCAACTTCAGTGAGAAACCGGCGACTTCGGTCTCAACGGGCCTGTCACTCCGCCGGTCAGCAGGGGCGCGCCGTGACAAGATCATCGAGTCGCCATCGCCTTGGCGAGCGGGCTGCCCGGTCGGCTCAAGCCGTCACCGTTGCCTTCGTCTCATCGAAGTTGTCATCGCGCAGCTCAGCGGTGTGCTTCAGGGACACGATGGATGAGAACGGACAGAGCTGCGCGTCGGCGGCTGGCGCTACCGCGAGGTCCTTTGGCTGAGCATCTGTTCCCAGCCGCTTCAGCCTCCCTGTCTAGACGGCTATAGCCGCCTCGCGTACTTGGCGTGATCGAACGGCGAGCATCCTGAGCTGCGGAAATGCGCACACAGATTGATGAGCGCTTGCTCGGCGGTGACGCCGAGCCTAACCTGTATATACATCCAGTCCACTGTCGGGTGCTCGTGAGCGAAGGGACGACAGCGATGCTCGCGCTGGTCAAAACCGGTTCCGGAACGGCGGCAACAGGGTTGCTTGAGGTTCCCGTCCCGCACGCCGGACCCGGTCAGGTACGGCTACGCGTGACCGCCACCGGCATCTGCGGAACCGACCTGCACCTACTCCACGACGAGTTCCCCAGCACCCCGCCAGTCGTCATGGGAGACGAGATCACCGGCGTCGTCGACGAGGTCGGCGCCGGAGGCGACCGCCGCTGATCAGCGAACGTGTGCAGCTGGCCGACTGGAACGACGCGTTCACCCGCACCGCCGCCGGAGACGGAGTCAAGTTCGTGCTCACCCCTGCGCGTTGACCGCGACTCCGCAAACCTACGTCTCGTTTCCATCGCCCTCACCGGGAGGCACCATGACCAAGCAGCAAGATCCGTTCGACCTGCGCGGCACGCGCGCCGTCGTCACCGGGATCTCGCGCGGGATCGGACAGGCGATCGCGGTCGCCCTCGCGCGGCGCGGCGCCGACGTCGCGGGCATTCACCTCGACGACGCCGACGGAGCACAGCGCACTGCGGATGCCGTCCACGAACTCGGCCGCCGGGCCGTTGTCCTCCAGGGCGACACCGGCCGCCAGGACGATGTCGATCGCCTTGCCGCCGCTGCCGTCGAGGAGTTCGGCGGACTCGACATCTGGGTCAACAACGCCGCCGGGATCATGGTCAAGCCGTTCCTGGAGACCACGGCCGAGGACTGGCACCGGCTGCTCGCGCCCAACCTCCACGGCTACTTCTACGGCTGCTCGGCCGCGGCGCGCATCATGACCGCCGCCGGCACACCCGGCCGGATCATCAACATCACCTCCGCCGCCGACGTCCTCGTCGTCCCCGGCCTGTCCGCCTACATCGCCGCCAAAGGCGCGATCGTCGCTCTCACCAAGACCCTCGCCGTCGAACTCGCACCCACCGGGATCACAGTCAACGCCGTGGCGCCGGGCGCGATCGACACGCCGCTGAACGTCGAGGCATGGGACGACGCGGTCCGCCACACCTACCACGATCGCATCCCTATGGGGCGCATCGGCGTAGCCGAGGAACTGGCCGACGCCGTCACCTTCGTCGCCTCACCCGCCTCCCGCTACATGACTGGCCAGGAACTGGTGGTCGACGGCGGCCTGACCATCAACGGCAACGTCGGACACGTCGCCACCAGTCACTGACGATGCTGGGCAGGACTGGAATCATCACCGCACACGCGCAGGAAACGCGCGGACACAACGATCGGGCAGACACCACATCCATGGACAAGTTCACACCACGGTACTTCGCGATCGAGCAGGCGCTGCGGACCCGCATCGCCGGGCTCCACGCTGACGACCCGCTGCCCAGCGACGCGGAGCTGTGCGAGGAGTTCGGGGTGAGCCGGATGACCGCTCGCGCCGCCGTGCAACGGCTCGTGCAGGACGGACTGGTGTACCGGCAGACCGGACGCGGTACGTACGTCGCACCTCGAGTGGTCGATCGGCAACTGTCCAACCTGCGCGGCTTCTCCGCGGAAATGCGCGCCCGTGGCTTGACGCCCTCCTCTACAGTGCTGTACACCCGGTTCCAGCCGGGCAACAGCGACCAGACCGCCGCCCTACGGCTGGCCGAAGGCAGCCAGATCGTCGTCATCGAGCGGGTGCGGATGGCCGACGGCATCCCGATGGCCTACGAACGAGCGGCCCTCACGGCCCGCTGCGCGGGCGTCCTGGATGCCGACCTGTCGAGCGGATCCCTGCACTCGGCCCTGGTCGGGCAGGGAGTGGTCCCCAACAGCGGTGAGAGCAGCGTCACCGCCGAACTGGCCAGCGCCGAGGATGCCGAGCATCTGCACGTCAAGCGCCGCTCCCCACTGCTGGTGGAACGCCGCCTCATCCGGGACGCGGCCACGGTGCCCATCGAGTGGACCGAGAGCCGTTATGTCCCGGATCGCTACAACTTGACCGTGCAGTTCACCGTCGACCTGCCGACGCCCCCCTCTTCTCATCGATGAGCGCCTGACACTGCTCGGTGGCGTGCTGTCGCTGGCCGGCTTGCTGCTGCCGGTCGGCAGTTCTTCCCGGCAGGCGTGCGGTGATCGAGGCGGTGGCGGTTGCTCGGGGTCGTCCTGCCGCTCGCGACATCCGTCCGCCCACCGCGTCCTGATGACAACTAACGCGCCCAGGCGGTGACAACCACCTTGCTCAACATCCGAAGTTCGACGAGCGGACGCGAGGCAGCCAGTGACAACTAGCTCGCCCAGTCACACCGGCCCACCCCAAGAACCCTCACCCTCCACCCGGAGCCACCCAAAATCTCCCCGCGAACCGCACCCTCGCCAACCCCGTGCAGATCGACCTCACGCCTCACGGCTTTCGAGCCCGAGACCCCTCCAGCAAGCTCAACGCATCCCGCAACCCGGCCCGCGCCGTGATCCCGAGCTTGGGGAAGATGCGATAGAGATGCGCCCCGACGGTCCGGTGTGAGACGAAGACCCGCTCCGCTATCTGCTTGTTGCTCAGCCCCGACGCCGCAAGCTGCGCGATCTCCAGTTCCTGCGCGGTGAGCGGGGCGCTGGCGGGCAGGACGGTCGCCTGGCCGGCGGCACGGAGTTCCTGGGTGGCGCGCAGGGCCCAGGGCTTGGCGCCGAGTTGGTCGAAGGTGGCTTCGGCGTCTCTGAGCGGGGCCCGGGAGGCGGCGACGGCGCGGGCCCGCCGGAGGCGTTCGCCGTAGGCGAGCTGGATCCGCGCGTACTCGAAACGCCACTTGCCGGTGCCGGGAACGGCCAGGGCGGCCTCGAACAGGGAGAAGGCCCGGTTGTCGTCCTCGGCGCACATCGCGGACGCGCCGCCGACGAGCAGGGCGAGCCGGGGGGAGAGGCGAGCGATCTCGTTGCGGTGCAAGGCTTCGACGTGCGCGGAGGCCTCGGCGTGGTGGCCGGCCCGCACGGCCGCTTCGACTAGGTCGAAGGGGTGGCGCACGGCGTACGGATGGTTCCGGGGGAGCTGACCGGAGGGGGTGATGGCGGTGGCGGCCTGGTAGGCGCCTTCGTAGTCGCCGCTGCCCAGCAGGGAAATCGTCCGGGCGTGCTGGGCGAACGAGATCGCGAGCCCGACGCCTCGGGGCGTGGCCCAGCCGACGATGTCGTCGAACAGTGCGGCGGCGGTCTCGGCGTCGCCGCGGGCGCCGGCCAGCAGCATGTGGGTGTGGTGGAAAAGCCAGGCGGAGAACTGGAAACCGGCCACCTCGCAGGCGTCGAGCCCTTCGTCGGCCAGTTGGGCGGCCTCGTCCCACAGCCCGGTGAGGAAGTTCTCGCGGCACAGGTAGGACAGCGCGCCGATGTGCCGGCGGATCGGGCCGTGCTCGCGGCTCTGCCGCACCACCCGCCACAGCGGCTCCCGCAGGTCGCCGACGCGGTCCAGCGGCGTCACGGCGTACGCGATCGAGGTGACGCGGGACAGGTCGCCGTCGTGGTGCGCGGCCTCGATGATCGGGTCCACGTCGTCGAGCGCGGTGTGGGCGGTGCGGGCCGGATCGGGGTACGTCTTGAGCGCGAGGCCCAGCACCCCGGGCAGCCCGGGCCGGACCCGGCCGGCCACCGCGAGATAGGCGTCCCACAGCTCAGGTTTCCCGCTGTACCAACAGAATTCCTGCAACGCCCCGAGGGCGGCGAGGAGCGCCGGGTCATTGGCGTCGTAGCCGTGGGCTCCGCCGGCGATGGCGTCCAGCAGCAGCCGGCAGGCGGTCTCCATCGTGCAGTCGGTGTTGATCATCAGGTAGACGGTGGTCACCGCCGCGCGCAGGGATTGTGTGCCGTCGGGGTCGAGACGTCGCGCGTCGGCCAGCAACTTGGCCGCGGTGGCCAGATCCCCGGTCACCTGGGCCCCGATGTGCGCGGCCTCGGCCAGCCGCCGGCTCTTGTCCACGGCCGGCGGGCTCAGTTCGGCGGCCCGCGTCAGCAACGCGATCGCCCCGGTGCCGTCGCCACGGACCAGGGCCTGGTGGGCCGCTTGTTCCAACGCCGCCGCCACGTCCGCGTCCGGTTGCTCGGAGGCTTCGGCGAGATGCCAGGCCCGGCGTTCCGGATCGGCGTCCACGGCGTCGGCCAACGCCCGGTGTGCCCGGCGGCGCTCCGCGGTGGTCGACATGTCGATCACCGCCGCGCGGATCAGCGGGTGCCGGAACTCCACGCGGCGGCGGAATTCCTCGATGCGCACGAGACCTTCGGCCTCGGCCGCCGGGAGGTCCGCCAAGTCCCACCCCGTGGCCGTCTCCAGCACCCCGAGCCGCCCGGTCGCATCGAGCGCGGCCAGCAACAGGATCTGCCGACTGCGAGCCGGTAGGGCGGCGATCCTCGCGCCGAACAAGGCCTGTAACCGATGGCTGAGCGGCAGCAGCGCCGGCAGCGCCTCCTGCGCGGCGGCCTGCGGCGCGCTCAACGTGGTCGGCAATTCCAGCAGCGCCAACGGGTTTCCCCGGGCCTCGGCCAGCAGACGTCGTCTCACCCGGGGTGCGAGCTGTGGAAACCGGCTCGCCAGCAACAGGTTGGCCGAATCCTCGTCCAATCGCGACAGTTCGAACTCGGCCAGGCCACAGTGCTTCAGCGCGATGTCGTGATCGGCCCGGGCGGCCGCGAGCAGGCCGATCCGGCTGCCCCGGATGCGACGGGCGACAAAGCCCAGCACCGTGGCGCTGGCGCGGTCGATCCACTGCATGTCGTCCACGACGAGCAGAACCGGTTGTCGCGCAGACAAAAGACGGAGCAGCGCCAGGGCGGCGGTGGAGATGACCAGCGGCGCGGGCGTCGCACCGGACCGGCAGCCCAGAGCCACCTCCAGGGCCTGGCGGTGGACGTCGCTGAGTCCGTCGACGGCGTCCAGCACCGGCACGAGCGCCTGGTTGAGGGCGGCGAAGCCCAAGCCCGCCTCGAACTGGCCACCCGAGGCCCACAGCACCAGCGCGCCGGCCGCGGCCGCATCCTCGGCGGCCGCGGCCAGCAGGGCCGACTTGCCGATCCCGGCGTCCCCGAAGACGACCAGGGCTCGGCTGTTGTCCGCGTCGGCGGCGAAGAATTCGGAGACATGGCCCAGTTCCCGGGCCCGGCCAACCAGCGGCCCCGCCGAGCGACCCGTGGCCGCCGCCTGCTGCTCCGTCATCTTCCCCCTCCGCTGTCGTCGCCACCCGTATGAGAGATGTCCGAGCAAACCTCGATGTTGCGTGACCCGCGTCACAGCCGCCGGCTGCCGGTCACGCCCTCTATAGTCGGACGCCCGCGGACCGCCCGAGTGGATCATTCGACGGTGGCCGAAAGGTTGGACGGGTGGCTACGCTGCGGTGTGTCACTGATTCGGGGGTGTGCTTCCAGTGCGAGAACTCGGCTTTTTTCGGCCGCCCGCACGATTGGTCGGCCGTGCCGCGGAACTGGCGCGCGTCCGCGATTTCTTCGCTGCCGACGCGGACAATGACCGTGTGTTGCTGCTGTCCGGTGAACCCGGGGTGGGAAAATCGGCGCTGGCCGACGCGGCGGCGAATGTCCTGGCGGCCTCGGGTGCTCTGGTGTTGCGGGCCGAGGGCAGTGAGTTCGAGGCCGAGGTGAGCTTTGCCACGCTCAGCCAGGCGTTCACCCCGATCCTCGACTCCGTGTGCGAGTTGTCGGACGTCTATCGCGACGCCCTGGAATCGGCCCTGGGATTCAGTGCGGAAACGACCTCCGAGCCGCTGGTGCTCGGCAATGCCGTGCTGGCGCTGCTGAATCTGGTCGCGGCCGAGCGGTCGGTCGTGCTCATTGTCGACGATTTTCCGCTGATCGATCCCGCCAGTGCGACCGTGCTGGATTTTGTCGCACGACGGCTGCGGGGAAGCTGTGTCGGACTGCTGGCCGTCGCCCGTTCCGGCGATCAGAACCGGCTCGGTGGAATCGTTGAGTTCGAATTGACGGCGCTTGACGAGCAATCCTCAACCTTGCTGATCGACGCGCGGTTTCCGCGAATGGCGCGCGTCGTCCGGCGACGGCTGCTGGCCGAGGCGCGCGGGAATCCGCTGGCCCTGCTCGAACTGCCGGCGGCGCTGACCGAGTCGCAGTTGGCGGCGCTGGAGACCATCCCGCCGCTGTTGCCGCTCAGCCCTCGGCTGCGGAACGCGTTCGGCGCTCGGATCGAGGAGTTGGACGCGGAGTGCCGGCGGCTGCTGCTGCTCGCCGCGCTGGACGGCACCGGCGACCTGGCCGTGCCGCGCGCGCTGGCCAAGGGCGACCTCGCCGATCTTGCCGCCGCCGAACGCGGCGGCATCATCGCGATCGGCGAGCGTCTGGAGTTCGTTCACCCGCTGATCCGTGCCGCCGTTGTTGCCCGATCGACCAGCGCCGAACGCCGCCAGGGGCACCGGGTGCTGGCCGATCTGCCCAACCAGTTGCCCGAGCGGCTGGCGTGGCATCTCGCCGAGGCCACCGTCCGCGCGGACGAGAAGGTCGCCGCGCTGCTGGCCGACACCGCAGGCGCGATGGTGCGTCGCGGCGACGCGGCCGGTGCGACCGCGATGCTGACCCGGGCGGCCGAGTTGAGCCCACGGCCGGAACAGCGGAGCCGGCGGTTGGCGCACGCCGCCCACATCTGCGCCGAGGGCACCGGCGCGCTCGACACGGCCGCGAATCTGTTGGAGGAGGCTCGGCGCGTCGACCCGGACGTCGGCCGCTCGCTGCGCGCGTCGGTCGCCGCCGTCCACATCCTGCTGGGCGGGGGCAGCACCATCGACACGGCCGGCCGTCTCCTGGTGCACGCCGTCGAGAACACTGACGACCCGGATGACGACGCACTCGTCGACGCGCTGCAAGCCCTTAATCTCGTGTGCTGGTACGGCGGACGGCTGGAGACCTGGGACGCGTTCCACCGGGCGATGGACCGCCTCGGCGCGGACGCCCCGCAGGTGCTGGCCCTGGCCGCGAGGACCTTCTCCGATCCCGTCCGCACCGGGTGGAAAGCGCTTGCTGATGTCGACGCGATCGTGGATTCCGCGTACGAGGAGCAGGACCTGGGCCGCATCGTGCGAATCGCCACCGCCGTGCGTTACCTGGACCGGGTCGGCGACCTGCGCGACCCGCTGTGGCGGGTGGTGCGGCACGGGCGCGACGGCGGCCCGGCGCGCCGCCATCTCAGCGCTCTCGTGCACCTGAGCGTCGACGACTTCCTCACCGGCCGCTGGGACGAGGCCGCCGAACTGGCCGGCGAGTGCGCCGACATCTGCGAGCAGAGCGGCTACCGCTTCTTCGCCTGGCAGGTCCAGTACAGCCAACTGCTGCTGGCGGCCGGCCGTGGCGACCTGGACGCCGCTACTTCGTTGCACGAGAAGATGATCCGCTGGGCGACGCCCCGCGGCGTCGAGGCCACCGTGGTCCTCGCGCGGCAGGCGTACACGCTCGCGTTGCTGGGAGCTGGCGACTATGAGGCCGCGTACCGGACGGCGATCGCGGTCACTCCGCCCGGTGAACTCCGTTCCCATGTGCCCCATGCCTTGTGGAGCGCGTTCGATCTCGTGGAGGCGGCTGTCCGGACGAACCGCCACAGTGCGGCGACCGCCCACGTCCAGGCGCTGCGCGAGGCCGGCGTGGCCGAGCTGTCGCCCCGGCTGGCGATGCTGGTCGGCGGGGCGGCCGCGCTGGCGGCGACCGACGACGACCGGGCGCTCCAGCTGTTCGAGGAGGCGCTGACGGCGCCGGGCGCGGACCGGTGGCGGTTCGAGTTCGCACGCATCCAGCTCGCCTACGGCGAACGGCTGCGGCTGGCCCGGGCGACCACCCAGGCCCGAGCCCAGCTCGACGCGGCCATGGTGGTCTTCCGGGAACTCGGGGCCGAGCCGTGGACCGCGCGGGCCGCCCAGGGACTGCGCGCGGCCGGCCAGTCGGACACCGGGGGACAGGGTCGCGGCGAACTCACCGTGCAGGAACACGAAGTCGCCCAACTCGCCGCGTCCGGCCTGACCAACAAGCAGATCGCGGCCCGGCTGCTGCTGTCGCCGCGCACCGTCAGCACGCACCTGTACCACGCCTTCCCGAAACTGGGCGTCACCTCGCGCGCCGGTCTCCGAGACGCCCTCACCTCGCTCGACCAGGGCGAATAGCGATCCCATGCCCCCTCGTGCCCCGCCCGCCTGCCCGGCGTTACCCCATTTCACTATTTAAGTAGTGGAACGTGTTAACCTGGCGGGGCTGATGAAGGGAGACGCGGATGGTGGACGGGCAGACCCCGTTGCGGACCGAGGGCCTGGGCAAGAAGTACCGGAGGGGATGGGCGCTGCGTGACTGCACGCTGAGCATCCCGCCGAACCGGCTGGTGGCCCTGGTGGGACCCAACGGGGCGGGCAAGAGCACCCTGATGGGGCTGGTGACCGGGCTGGTGCGGCCGACGGCCGGGGCGATCTCGGTCTTCGGTGACACGCCGGGCGGCGGCGGCCTGCACCCGGGCGTTGCCTTTCTGGCCCAGTCGAAGCCGCTGTATCCCCAGTTCACCGTGGCCGACACGCTGCGGCTCGGGCAGCGCACGAACCCCACCTGGGACCAGGCCTACGCCGAGGCGCTGATCCAGCGGGCGCAGGTGCCGATGACGGCCAAGGTGGGCACGCTGTCCGGCGGTCAGCGCACCCGAGTGGCCCTGGCGCTGGCGTTGGGCAAGCGGCCGCGTCTGCTGCTGCTCGACGAGCCACTGGCCGACCTGGACCCCCTGGCCCGCGAGAACGTGCTGCGCAGCCTGGTCGAGGAGAGCCGCCAGCAGGGCATCACCGTGGTGCTGTCCTCGCACGTGCTCACGGAGCTGGAAGGGGTGTGTGACCACCTGGTGCTGCTGTCGGCCGGCCAGGTGCGGCTCGCCGGCGACGTGGATACCTTGCTGGACAAGCACGTCCTGCTGGTCGGGCCGCCCGACAGCCGGCCGCCGGTGCCGGCGAGCTCGGTGATCGACATCGACCGCACGCCCGGTTCCCAGCAGGTGCTGGTGCCCTCGTCGCTGGCCGACGGCGCGCCGGGCTGGCAGCCGTTCCGCCCGACGCTGGGCCACCTCACCCTGGGTTACATGCGCAACGGCGCGCAGGAGGTGGCCGCGTGATCTGGGTCGTCTGGCGCCAGCAGCGCGCCCAACTGATCACCCTGCTGGCCCTGCTCGTGGTGGCCGGCGGCGCGGCGGTGGTGCTCCGTGCGGCGATGGTGTCCTATGTGGACGGCCACGGCCTCAATTCCTGCCTGGCCAGCGGGTTGGGGACGGGCTCCACGTGCCGGGGCGGGGCGCAGGCGTTCGCCAGCGCCTGGTTCGACTCGATGAAGGTCGGGCAGTTGCTGATCATCGCGCTGCCGCTGGTGATCGGCCTGTTCTGCGGGTCGCCGCTGTTCGCCCGGGAACTGGAGCACGGCACGCACGTGCTGGCCTTCACCCAGTCGGTGAGCCGCCTGCGGTGGATGGCCAGCAAGTTCGTGGTGGGCCTGGGGCCGGCGCTGATCGTGGTGGTCGCGCTGCAACTGCTCGTCGAGTGGTGGGTCGACGCCGCGGGTGCGATGGGCCCGATGTTGGACGGCCCGTACTACTACTCGAACTTCAGCACCAGCGGGCTCGCGCCGGCCGCCTACACGGTGTTCGCCTTTGTGGTGGGCATGTTCGTCGGCGCGGCCACCAAGCGCACGCTCGTGGCGATGACGGTGACGCTCGGGGTGTTCGTCGTTCTTCGCTACTTCCTGTACTCCATGCAGCGGCACCTGCTGCCCACGCAGCGGGTGTTCTCCGACGACCCGTGGCGGTCGCCGGACGTCCACCCCGGACTCATCGCCGGCGAGGGCTATGTCAACGCCAACGGCGCGGTGCTGTCGGAGAACCAAGTCCTGAACTTGGTGCGCTGCGCGTCGTCGGACGGCACGCGACTGTTCCCCGACGAGACCGCCTGCTACCGCCACTTCGGCCTGACGAAGTCGTTCGTCGACGTCATCCCCGTCGACGCGGCCGGCACGATGCACCTCGTGGAAGCCGGGATCTACGTCGGCGTCGCGCTGGTGCTGTTGCTGGCCACCGGCTGGGCAGTGCGCCGGCAGGCGTGAAGCCCGAGGTGGACGCCGGGGCGCGGGCCAGCGATTATGCTGGCGGGGTGATCGAGTTCCGGATCGACCGACGTTCCGGGGTCGCCACCTACCTGCAGATCGTGCACCAGGCCAAGCAGGCCATGCGGCTGGGTCTGCTCGGCCCGGGCGACCGGCTGCCGACCGCCCGCGAGGTGGTCGAGGCCACCGCGGTCAACCCGAACACGGTGCTCAAGGCGTACCGGGAACTGGAAC
Source organism: Kutzneria sp. CA-103260 (assembly GCF_018263855.1). Lineage (GTDB taxonomy): Bacteria > Actinomycetota > Actinomycetes > Mycobacteriales > Pseudonocardiaceae > Kutzneria. Next base: position 11,380,856 of record NZ_CP073318.1, read on the forward strand.
ACGAAGGGCTGGTCGAGGCCCGCCGCGGGCTGGGCACGTTCGTGAAGAAGTCCCTGGCCGTCGACGCCATCGACCGCAAGGGCCCGCTGCGCGTGCAACTGGTCGACTGGATGGGCCAGGCCGCCAGCAGCGGGCTCCAGGTCGACGACGTGGACGCCCTCTACAACGACGTGCGCGACGAGCAGTACCCGATCGGAGAAGAAAAGCCATGACCGCCCCCGAGGGGACCGCGCTGCGGGCCGAGAGCCTGTCCAAGAGCTACGGGCGGACCCGGGCGCTGTGGGACTGCTCGTTCGAGCTGCCCGAGGGCCGGGTGATCGCGCTGGTCGGCCCGAACGGCGCGGGCAAGAGCACCCTGCTGTCGCTGGCGGCGGGGCTGATCAAGCCCAGCGGCGGGTCGATCAGCGTGCACGGCACGCCGGTGCGCGGCCGCATGCACCCGGACATGTCGTTCCTCGCCCAGAACCGGCCGCTCTACCGGGACTTCACCGTTCGGGAGATGATGCGGGCCGGGGCGGCGATGAACGAGCGGTGGTCGCAGCAGCGGGTCGACGAGGTGCTGGACGCGCTGGCCGGTGTCGACCGCGACGCCAAGGTGCGCACCCTGTCCGCCGGCGCTCGCACCCAGGTGGCCATCGCCCTGGCGCTGGGCCGGCTGCCCAAGGTGCTGCTGCTCGACGAGCCGCTGTCCGACCTCGACCCGCTGGCCCGGGACGAGACGCTGCGTATCGTCATGACCGAGGTCGCCGAGCGCGGCACCACCGTGCTCATGTCCTCGCACCTGCTCAGCGACCTCAGCGAGGTCTGCGACCACCTGCTCCTGGTCGCCGAGGGCCGGGTCCAGCTGGTCGGCGACGTCGAGGACGTGCTCGCCGACCACCGCGTTCTGATCGGTCCGCCAGCCACCGAGTCCTCGGTGCCGGGCACGGTCGTCTCCGCCTCCCGCACCGAACGCCAGGCCACCCTGCTCGTCCGCGGCGGCACCGACGTCCCCGATGGCTGGGCCGCTGAACAGCCTGACCTGGAGGCCCTGGTGATGGGCTATCTCCGCGCTTCCCGTGAACGCCGCGTCGCTGTCGCCGGAGCTGAGCGGTGATGGCCGTCCCGACGCTCGGCGGCGTGCACCACCTGAAGTTCCCGGTCAGCGACTTGCCGGCCGCCATCGACTGGTTCGGCGCGGCGCTGCGGGCCACCCGCGTCGAGAGCCTGGATCACCACGACCTCGACGGCCGGCTGTTCGGTGTCATCCTGTCCGTGCCCGGCCTGGACATGCCCGTCGAGCTGCGCCGCAATCCGGAGATGGCGCAGGCGATGGCCGGCTACGACCCCGTCACCTTCAGCGTGGCCGACGAGGCCGCCCTGCGGGACTGGATCGCCCACCTCGACTCCGTCGGCATTGAGCATTCCCCGCTGCTGAAGGGTTTCGCCGGCCATCTGATCACTCTGTCCACTCCGGACGGTGTGGTGATCCGCCTCTACACCGCGCTGCCCGAGGATCCCGCCACCATCGACATGAACCCCGAGCACACCGACCTCGGGACCATCGGGCACTAGAGGTCGAGCGCCTGGACCACGGCGCCTGGATCAGGCCCGAGGATCGAAGCCAGCCTCGGGGCCAGATCGCGGCACGCGCCCAGCAGCGGCGTAAGCACGCGGGAGAGCTCGAAACGAGACGTCGGCCCGGCGACGGTGATGGACCCGAGGACGGTCGGCTGCTCGTTTCCCGAGTACGCCAGCAGCGGCACGGAGACACCGGAGATGCCGGGATGGTTCTCGCCGTGGGATATCTCGTGGCCGCGGTCGCGGATCGCCTGGAGCTGGTCCGGGGTGATGCCGGCGAGGTCCATTGCCGCCAGCTCCGCCGCCGGCAGGAAGGCGAGGATGATGCGGCCGCTGGCCCCAGCGACCAGGGGCGAGCGCTCGCCGGGCACACCGGCGGGGTCGAGGGTGGGGCCGGTCGGGGCCGGGACGCCCAGCACCAGGACGCGGGCGGCGCCGGAGCGCAGGTGCAGCACGACCGCCTCGCCGGTGTTGTGGGCCAGCCGCGTGATGACCGGGTAGACGGCGCGGAGCAGGGCCGGACGCGGACCGATGAGGGTGGCCAGCGCGACCGAGCGGCTGGCCAGCCGGTAGCCGCTGCGGCCGAGGTGTTCGAGATAGCCGGCCCGTTCCAGCTCCTGGAGGATGCGGAACGCCTGGGACTCCGACAATCCGACGCGTTCGGCCACGGCCCGTAGCGGTGCCGGCTGGCGCATGCCGGCCAGCGCCTCCAGCACCTCGAGTCCCCGCAGCGCCGTGCTCACCCGGCCATGCTTGCAGATCGTGCAAGTTAGCTGGTGACGGCGACCGCCGGTGCGGGCCAATGGGGCCATGACCGCAGCGTCCAAACCCGATGGCGTCACCGGGCGTCTCGTGACCTGGATCCACGAGCTCGCCTGGGACGACGTGCCCGACAAAGTCCGCGTCCGCGCGGCGCACCTGTTGCTCGACGGTCTCGGCTGCGCGCTGGTGGGAGCCCAGCTGCCGTGGTCGAGAGTGGCCACCGACGCAGTGTTCGGCGTTGAAGGCGCCGGCGACGCCGTGGTGATCGGCACCGGCCGGACCACCACCCCCGCCGGCGCGGCGCTGCTGAACAGCGCCTACATCCAGGGCTTCGAGCTGGACGATTTCCACCCGCTGGCGCCGTTGCACAGTGCGTCGCTGCTGCTGCCCTCGCTGCTGTCGACCGCCAGCAGCCTGGGACACGAGGTGAGCGGCCGCGACCTGATGCTTGCCGCGATCGTCGGGTTCGAGGTGGGCCCACGGGTCGGCTACTCGATCGGTGGCACCAGGATGCTCTCCCGTGGCTGGCACTCCGGGCCGGTCTTCGGCACCGCCGCGGCCGCTGCGGCGTGCGCGAAGCTGCGTGGCCTCGACCCCGCCATGACCGAGGACGCCCTCGGCTTCGCCGCGACCCAGTCGGCTGGGCTGATGTCCGCGCAGTACGAGGCGATGGGCAAGCGGATGCAGCACGGATTCGCGGCCCGCAACGGCTTCTACTCGGCGGCCCTCGCGGCGGCCGGCTACACCGGGATCGACCAGGTCTTCGAGCGTGAGTACGGCGGCTACGTCGCCGTGTACGGGGAAGGTCACCCGACCGATCTCGACGCCATTGCCCGCGGCCTGGGCGAGAACTGGGAGACGACCACGGTGATGGTGAAGTCCTGGGCCGTCATGGGCGGGCTGCACGGCGCGGTCCAGGCGGCGCAGGCGTTGCGCGGCCGGCTGGCCGGGCGCACCGTCGAGCGGATCGACATCCGCGTCGGCGACGTCGTCTACCACCACGGCTGGTGGCCGCCGGAGCGGCCGCTGGAGGCGATCGGCGGCCAGATGAACATCGGCTACGCCACCGCCGTCACGCTCCTGGACGGCACCGCGCTGCCCGAGCAGTTCACCGCCGCCCGGCTCGACTCCGACGACGTCTGGCGGCTGCTCGACCGGACCCACGTTGAGCTCGACCGCGGCATCGACGAACTGCCGCCGACCGAGCGGTTCCAGACCCATGTCACGCTGACGTTCGCCGACGGGTCGACCGACACCGAGTCGGTTATGGCACCGCACGGCAACCCACTCGACCCCGTCACCAACGACGAGGTCGTCGCCAAGTTTCATGCCCTCGCCGACCGGGTGATGTCTCCCGACCGGGCCACCGCGATCGTCGATGCCGTCCTCGGCCTTGCGGACGCGGACTCCCTCGCGCCGCTGGTCGCGCTGCTCGCCGACCCGGTCGGAAGGGCGATCGACTGATGAGCGAGCCAACCCTGGAGCAGTCATGACCACCGCCGCTCGCGCTCGACTGCGCGAACTCCTTGACAGCAAACAACTCGTCGTCGCGCCCGGTGTCTTCGACGGCCTGAGCGCGCAACTGGCCAAGCGAACCGGCCAGACCGCCGCCTACCTGACCGGAGCCGGCGTCGCCGCCGCCGGATTCGGCCTGCCCGACATCGGCCTGGTCACTCAGACCGAGATGGTGGAGCGGGCCCGGGTGGTGGTTCGAGCGCTGGGCGACGTGCCGCTGCTCGCCGACGCCGACACCGGATACGGCGCGCCGATCAACGTGATCCGCACCGTGCGCGAGTACGAGGACGCCGGTGTCGCGGCGATTCAGTTGGAGGACCAGGCTTTCCCGAAGCGCTGCGGCCACCTGCCGGACAAGGAGCTGGTCAGTGCCGACGACTTCGCTCGCACGCTCGGCGCGGCCCTGGAAGCACGCACGGACGACGGCATGGTGGTGATCGCCCGGACCGACGCCCGCGGTCCGCTGGGCATCGACGAGGCGATCGACCGCGCCAACCGGTATGCCGCCGAAGGGGCCGACATCCTGTTCGTGGAGGCGCCGCAGAGCGAAGCCGAGATCGAGCGGATCGCCCAGGAGGTCAAGGCGCCGCTGCTGCTCAACCTGGTGATCGGCGGGCTCACCCCGGAGCAGTCCGGGGAACGCTTGCGGGAACTGGGTTTCGCGGTCGCCATCCATCCCTCGGCGGTGCTCGGGCCGGTCGCTTTCGCGGCGTTGACCGCGCTGTGCCAGCTGCGGGGCATCGGGGCCGAGGAGTTCCTGCCGACCAAGCCGGCGGAGTTCTTCAACCTCGTCGGCATGAGCGAGTGGTTCGAGCTCGGCCAGACGTACCAACGGAAAGGGGCCTGAGATGGGCATGACGATGATCGAGCGGATCCTGGCCCGCCGGGCCGGGGTCGCCCAGGTGCGGGCCGGCGACACTGTCACCGTCGATGTGGACATGACCGTGCTGATCGACCTCCAGTTCGCCACCACGTGGCTCCAACCGCTCAAGATCGCCGACCCCGATCGGGTCGCCATCGTGATGGACCACGCTGTGCCCGCGCCGACGGTCAAGGACGCCGCCGGCGGGCCGCACGCGCGGAAGTTCGCCGCGCGGTTCGGGATCGAGCGGTTCTACGACGTCGGCCGGCACGGCATCTGCCACCAGGTGATCGCCGAGAACGGCCTGGCCCGGCCGGGCGAGATCCTGGCCTGCACCGACAGCCACACCTGCGCCGGCGGCGCGTACAACACCGCCGCCCGCGGCCTCGGCCCGGCCGAGGTCTACTCCATCCTGTGCACCGGGCGGACCTGGTTCCAGGCCTCGCCGACGATCCGCTACGAACTGGTCGGAGCCCTGCCTGTCGCGGTCAGCGGCAAGGACGTCTTCCTGCACATAGCCAATGAGTACGGCGACGCCACCAACATGAACCTGGAGTACGGGGGACCCGGGCTGGCCTCGATCCCGCTGCACGACCGGCGCACCATCGCCACCCAGGGAGCGGAGATCTCCGCCGACTTCTCCACCTTCGCCCACGACGACGTGCTGGCCGAGCACTTCGAGGCCCTGGGGGTGACCGGCTTCGAGCCGACGCACGCCGACCCGGACGCGTCGTACGCCGAGGTCCGCGAGATCGACCTGGCCACCCTGGTGCCCTACGTCGCGCGCCCCGGCACCGTCTCCCGTAACGGTCTCCCCGTTACCGAGGTCGAGCCCCGCAAGATCGACCAGGCGTTCATCGGCTCCTGCGCCAACGGCCAGCTCGACGACCTCCGGATCGCCGCCGATGTGTTGCGCGGCAAGCAGATCGCGCCCGGCGTGCGCCTGATCGTGACACCGGCCAGCCAGCGGGTGTACCGCGACGCCATGCGGCTGGGCTACCTCCAGGACATCGCCGACGCCGGCGGCGTGGTCACCAACGCCACCTGCGGCGCCTGCTTCGGCTACCACATGGGCGTGGTCGGGCCGGGCGAGGTGTGCCTGACCTCCAGCACCCGCAACTTCACCGGCCGGATGGGCTCCCCGGAGGCCGAGATCTACATGGCCTCGCCGGCCACCGTCGCCGCCTCGGCCGTCGCCGGGCACATCGTGGAGGCTGTCCTGTGAACGCCAAACTGCGGGTCACCGGCCGGGTGTGGGTCTTCGGCGACGGCCTGACCACCGACGACATGTATCCGCCCGACGCCATGAAACTCGACCTCCCCGAGGCCGCCAAGCACGTCTTCCACCACGTGCGGCCCGGCTGGACCGACCTCGTGCGGCCCGGCGACATCGTCGTCGCCGGCCGCAACTTCGGGCTCGGCTCCTCCCGCCCCGTGGCCGCTCTGTTCACCCAACTCGGCGTGGCCGCGCTGATCGCCGAGGAGTTCAACTCCCTGTTCTTCCGCAACGCCGTCAACGCCGGTCTGCCGGCCATGACCGTGCCCGATGCGACCTCCGCCTTCCACGAGGGCGACACCGCCGCCATCGACCTGTCCACCGGGCTGTGGCGCAACGAAACCACCGGCGTCGGCGGCTCGGTCCCCGTCCTGCCCGGACTGGTGCTGGAGATCGTCGCCAGCGGGGGAGTGCTGCCACGGCTGGCCGAGCAGGGCTACCTCCCCGCCGAGCTGGCCACCGTCCTGCGCTCGCCGACCGTCGCCGCGGCCGGCCAGGGCAGCGGCGCCTGACCAGCGGGTGTGCCACACTCTGCCGCGTGACCCGTAAGCTCTGCCTCGCCCAGGAACCCGCCGCCGACGCGCTGCTGGCCAGCGACTACCTGGCCCTCCTCTTCGGCATGCTTCTTGATCAACAAATAAATATGGAGAAGGCGTTCAAGGGTCCGAAGGTCATTCTCGACCGGATGGGTGTGTTCGACGTCCATCGCGTCGCCGAGGCCGATCCGGAGGAGTTCGCCGCTCTGGTCTCCACCCCGCCGGCCATCCACCGCTTCCCCGGCTCGATGGCCAAGCGCCTGCAGACCCTGGCCCAGTTCCTCGTCGAGCACTACGACGGCAAGGTCGAGTCGCTCTGGAAGCAGGGCAAGCCCGACGGCCCTGAGGTCCTCAAGCGCCTCACCGCCCTGCCTGGCTTCGGTGACCAGAAGGCGCGCATCTTCTTGGCCTTGCTGGGCAAGCAGTTGGGGGTCAAGCCCACCGGCTGGCGCGAGGCCGCAGGTGCCTACGGCGAGGAGGGCTCCCGCCGCAGTGTTGCCGACGTGGTGGACGCGAAGTCGTTGGGTGAGGTTCGGGCGTTCAAGAAGGCCGCGAAAGCAGCAGCCAAGGGCTGACGAGCCGCGGGGTCGATAGCCGGATCGACGTAGCAATCGGCGGGTACGTGGCGCGACCGGAACGAATGTGGCCGCACGATTCGTCTTATGCAGATGTGCGTTCGATTCCCGGGGGAGAAGCGAACCTGTGATGTCAATCTTCTTGTATTGCCTCTGACCTGGCGTTTCTCGGAGCGAGGGGGTTCACCTGGAACTTCCTCTGGAGTCACCAACCCGTGCTGAACTCACGGTCGGCGTCGTCCTCTCATAGCCGCCGAGCGGGTGCGAGCGATGGCGACCGACGTCCCGGTGGACCCGTCGCGTCCTTCGGCGCGGAATACGGCCAGCGGATCTCGGTTCGGCAGGTCCCCCGAATCCGGTGCTTCGTGTGGTCCGACGAGGCAGAGCTCGTGGTCGAGACCGTCCACGGCGAGGACGTGTGCGGTAACCCAGGAGCCGAGCGGCTGTATGTAACGTCGATGTCGTCGTCGGGTCCGAAATGGACAGTGACGGCAAGTTCGGTCGACGGCAGGTCGACGGGCGCACCCGGCCTCGGGCCGGTGGGGCGGCGACCGCACGGTAGACGAGCACCGATCCTCGACCTCCAGCGAACAGCTCGTTGGCGCACCGCCGACCGGGCGGCCCGAACGGCTGCAGGCCAGCGACCGAGGCGTCAAGTTCGGCCATGGCCTCCGCGTACCAGGGCTGTCGTCTTCTGTCCCAGAGCCATGCTCGTGGCAGAAACGGGACTCAGCTGGTCCCATGAACGGGATCTGGGCCAAGTTGCGTGATCAAGTTGTTGCTCGCGACGGGCGATCCAGTCCGGTGTGTGATCATCTTCCGGGTGCGATGATCATGGTCTTGACGTGGTGCTTCCGCATCTGGCCGGTGTTGTGATCGAGCGGATCGAGCAGGCGGCCGCTGGCCTGCTGATCTGGGTGAGCTCGACGGCATCAGTGGTGGCCTGCCACACCTGTGGCCACCCCGCGGGCCGGGTGCACAGCCACTACAACCGACAACTTGCCGACGCCGCGATCGCCGGCCAGACCGTGGCTCTGCGCTTGCGGGTACGACGATTCTTCTGCGACACCACGGAATGCGCCGTGCGTACCTTCACCGAGCAACCCGCCGGGGTGGCCACCCGGCACGCGCGCAGAACCCCATTGTCGCGGGCGATGCTGACCGCGATCAGCGCAGCGCTGGCCGGCCGTGCCGGCGCGCGGTTGGCCGCCGTGCTGGGATTGCCGGCCAGCCGGAACACACTGTTACGGCTGCTGCGGGCTCTGCCAGAAGCGCCGATCGGTGAGGTGACGGCTCTGGGCGTCGACGACTTCGCGATCCGGAAAGGACAAACTTACGCCACCATCCTGATCAATCTCGCGACACACCAGCCCATCGACGTGCTCCCGGACCGCGAGGCCGACACACTCGCCGAGTGGCTGACGGCCCACCCCGAGATCCAGGTCATCGCGAGGGATCGAGCCAGCGCCTACGCCGAGGCCAGCACACGAGGCGCGCCCCAGGCAACGCAGTGCGCGGACCGTTGGCATGTCTGGAAGAACCTGGGCGAGGCCGTCGAGAAAACCGTCATCGCGCACCGCAAATGCCTGTCCGAGCCCCTCGCGCCGGACCATCCTGGCGAAGATATCGCTGACAACACGACCGCGACAGTCCAGACGGAGGCGCCGCCGGCCCTCGACATCGAGCCGGCCGACCCTGTTTTCCTGTCGGAGTCGTCGTTCGTGACACGGATCCGCGAGCGGTACGACGCCGTGCGGGCTTTACATGCCGAGGGCATGGGGATCCGGGCGATCACCCGCGCGCTGCGGCTGGACCGCAAGACCGTCCGTCGGATCGTCCAGGCCGACGACGTCGAGGACCTCCTCGCCAAGACCACCTCCCGGTACTCGCTGCCGGACAACTACAAGCCCTACCTCCACCAACGCTGGACCAGCGGCCACACCAACATCACCCGCCTGATTACCGAGATCCGCGAGCAGGGCTACCGGGGCAGCGCCCAAACCGTCTACCGCTACCTGCGCCCCTTCCGCACCCGCCGCGCACCCCGACCCGCGGCGGCCGTCACCCCTACATCGCCCGCTCCGCCGAAAATCCGGCACGTCACCGGGTGGATCATGCGTGACCCCGAGAACCTGTCCGATAAAGACTGCCTACGCCTCAAGGAGATCCTCACCCGCTGCCCCGAACTGGAGGCCACCCGCCGGCATGTCGGCTCGTTCGCGTGCATGATCCGCAACCTCACCGGCGACCGCCTGCCTGACTGGATGGACCGCGTCCGCGAGGACAACCTGCCCGCGCTGCACTCCTTCGTCAACGGGCTGCGGCACGACCTGGCGGCGGTGACGGCCGGGCTCACGCTGCCGTGGAGCAACGGTCCGACTGAGGGCACAGTCAACAAAATCAAGCTGCTGAAAAGGATGGCGTTTGGTCGTGCTGGATTTCCGTTGCTGCGGAAGATGATCCTGCACGCCACGTAGGACGTATCCACCGGATCAAGCCTAGTTGATCACGCAACTTGGCCCAGATCCAGTTCTCGGGGCACGCAGAGCGCGGCACGATTGGTAATCAAGGGATCCTCCTACCTCGGACTTGATCTTCGCAAGTCCAGTCTGAGCATCGGCGGGCGAACGCCGTCACAGTACTGAAATCATGCGGTCTTGATCCGGCTGCGGTAGGCGCGCATCGACACCTGCGCCCCGCACCCTGAGCTGCAGAACTGACCGGATTGGTTCTTGGTCTTGTCGAAGAATCCGGCGTAGCAGGACGGGTTCTTGCAGAGCTTGAGTCGTGACCAGATGCCCCGCGCGGACAGGTCGGCGGCGGCGGCCAGCACGGTGCCGAACGCGCCGGGCAAGCCTGTCTGTGACGTCTTGACACGCACTCCGTCGACAGTAATCCGCAGCACCAGCGGGTAGCGCCCGGCGATCGACCGCAGGTAGCCCTCGGCCGCCTCGACCGGCGCGTCCGCGCAGCCGCAGTGGGCACGGAAGATCGTGGCGAACGCGTCGCGCAGCTCGCGGGCCGCGACCACGTCGGCCCCGGTGACCGGCTCGTCCACGGAGATACCCGCCTCAGTCAGCCAGCGCAGGAGCCCCGCCTCGTCGTCGAACCGCTCGACCCGCCCGTTGTCGCTGGGCCGGGTGTTAACCAGGGCCAACATCAGGTCGGAGGTGGTGCATTCGAGCGACACGCCACAACTGTACCCACCACCCGGGTCGCTGCCCACCCTCGTGACGAAGCCCTCAGCCGTTTGCTGTTAAAGCACTTCGCTAGTAACGTTCACCCCGAAGGGTTGCCGAGATCAAGGAGTCTGAAATGACCAAAGTTCTTTTCATCCTCTCTGGGGCGCGTTCCTGGAGCCAGCTGGACGGCACCCAGCATCCGACCGGATTCTGGGCCGAGGAGTTCATCACCCCGCACCGCATCTTTACGGCTGCCGGCCTGGACATCAGGATCGCCACCCCGGGCGGCCGGGTGCCTGCGGCCGACCAGATCAGCCTGAACCCGACCGTCGGGATCGACGAAGCAGCCGCAGCGGACTTCCGGGCGTACCTGACCGAGGTCAAGGACGTGCTTGACCACCCGACCCGGCTCGAGGACATCAACCCCGACGAGTACGACGTGGTGCTGATCCCTGGAGGTCACGGCCCGATGCAGGACCTCGCGGTCAACGACGACATCAACCGGATCCTCGGCCGAATGCTGCCCGACGACGAAAAGATTGTGGCGTCGGTGTGCCACGGTCAGGCCGCGTTCCTGGCCGCCGGTGACAGCAAGAATTGGCTGTTCAAGGGCCGTCGCATGACTGCCTTCACGGACGCGGAGGAACAGCAGGCGGGCCTCGCCGCCAACGCGCCGTTCCTGCTGGAGTCGCGGCTGCGCGCGGCCGGCGCAACCTATGAGTCGGGCGGCCTCTGGCAGCCGTTCGTCGTCACCGACGGCAACCTGATCACCGGCCAGAACCCGGTCTCGTCCGCCGGCGTCGCCGAGACGATCCTCAAGGAACTGGCCGCTCGCTAAGAGCGTGTCTCATGTGGCTAGGGCTTGCAGATAATTAACTCGCTGGTTGGAGTGCCGATGCCGGGGTGATCCCGGCATCGGCCGTGTAGGCCAGCAGGTCTGCCAGCGTGCGGATCCGTGTCGCAGCGGGCGTGGGCGTGTGTCCGGCCAGGGTCAGGAGCGGGTCGGTCTCACGGACTGCCCTGTTGACGGTCTCCTAGCAGACGCCCAGTGAGGCTCCGCCTCTGACCGCCGAGGTGGTGGGCTGGTCTGAGCCGTCGGGTGCGGCCAGGCTGTGGCTATGACTGGCACGGCGACAGTGAGTGATCTTCTCGATGGGCATGTGTCGTTGGACCTCGAGTGTCTGGATCGGGTCTATCTCAACGGTTACGTGCCGAACCTGCAGGTGGGCGGGCAGGTGGTGTCGTTCATGACACAGCACCTGGGCTACCCGATTCCCTCACCGGCGATCCTGGAGAAGATCGACACCGCGTTCCGGCGGGCGGTGAGCGCGTTCGCCGAGTCCGAGCATGTGCCCGTGGTCCAGTTCGCCAAGAATGACCGCAAGATCGACGTAATGCGCCGGCATCTGGCCGCGCAGGCGGCAACCGGCCGCTCCGGTGTTGCGGCGATCGGCGTCGCGCAGGAGTACCAGAACGTCTTCGCCGCGACCCAGCGACAGGGCGCCAACGGGGTGCCGTGGTTCTCCTTCACCAAGGCCGACCGGCGCGTGTCATGTTTCTATTTCTATCTCTGGGATGTCGAGTTCGGCCCGGCGTTCATCAAGGTATGCGCCTACTTCCCATACCCGGTCAAGGTGTGGGTCAACGGTCACGAGTGGGCCAAACGCCAAGCCACCGCCGCCGGGATCGGGTTCGTCGAACTGTCCAACGGGTTCGCCTCCTGCGCCGATCCCGATGCGTTGCAGGCGATCTGTGACCGTCTCGGGCCGGGGACGATCACTGTGTTCTTCCAGCGATGGATGAGCGTGCTGCCCCTGCCACTCACCGCTGCCGACCACGATGCCGGTTACTGGTGGGAGTTGTCGATGCGCCAGATCGAGGTCTCCCGCACCCTGGTGTTCCACGCGCCCCGTCACGCCCGAGGGTTCTTCGAAGCGCTGGTCGCCGACAACCTCGACCTCGGCCGGCCCGACAGTGTGGAGCTGATCTTCACCGGCAAGAACGAACGGCGCGGACGACCGCGGAAGGACCCGCTGACGTTCAAGACGACAGTGGTCACCCGTGACACCGAGGTGACGATCAACGCCTTCTACAAGCATTCCCGCGTCAAGCAGTATCTGAAGGACGGCCGGGCGCTGCGGATCGAGACCGTCGTCAACTCCCCGGACGACCTGCGCTGCCACCGCCGTCTGCACAATCTGGACGAGCTACAGGCCAAAGCCCGTGACGTCAACGCCCGCCTGCTCGATACTGAGCGGGTCGGGCAGGGTTGTGTCCTTGCGAGCCCAGCCTTATCTGTGAGGCTGGCGACCGGTCAAGGCCCAAGACCTCTTCTTATGGGGACTGGTTTTTCGGTTTCTTCGCGCCGGCTGGGGTTGGGGTTGGTCGGGCGGGGTCCAGGTGGAGCGCCCGCAGCGCAGCGAGGACGAACGACCTTGAGGCCGCCCGACCAACCCCACAGACTGTGGCCGGTGAGGAAACCGAGCCGGTTAGTTCGGCATCCTGTTCACCGCCTTCGTGGCAACAACACGGGTACTCCCTGTCCCGGTGTCGGGCGCCCGGCCTTATCTCGGTGCTCGGAGCTTGGCTCCGGCGACATGATGCGTGATGGGGTGTCCCAACGGAGATGGATGCGGCCGCTCAATCTTTGGAGGCTGTCCCAGGCCCCCGGTAAAGGGAGTCCGGGCAGCAGGCTGGTTACGGGAAGCTACAGAGGTTGAATGGTCAGCATTACGGAGGTGCTGGGTCGAGCTCCAACCCGGTGTGAGCGAGGAAGGCGTCGATCAACTCGGGCCGGTACTGGATCCGCCTGAGCCGGTTCTTCACCACCGCGACCAGCTCGTCGACACCGTGCACGATGAGGTTGCCCAAGCCACGCTTGACATGCGACCACACATGCTCGGCCGGGTTGAGGTCCGGAGCGTAGGCGGGAAGCCGGATCACGTGCAGCCAGTCCCGCGCCGCGACCAACTCCCGCATCGCCGCGCTGACGTGCGTGTTCAGATTGTCCCAGATCACCACGACAGGGCCGCCCAGTTGCTGGTGGGCGGCGTCCAGCAGGGCGGCGTAGTCGGTCTCGGCGAAGCTGCGCCGTTCACCCTTGCGACCGCGGTGGGTCCGGGTGCGGTAGATCAACCGGCCGCGCTGGCCGGGCCGCACGCACACCAGTCCAGCGACCGAGACCCGGCCCGACCCCTTGCCCGACACCGCCACCGTCGGGGTCTGACCCCGCCGCCCCCCACGTGCGGGCCTTCGGCGGACGCAGGGTCTGACCGGCCTCATCCTCGAAACACAGCCACGCGTCGCGCTCCGCCGCTACCGTTTTCCCGCCGGCCACGTCTCCTTCCGCCAGGCGGCGATCGCGTCCTCGTCGCGCTCGACGGCGCGATGCGCCGGGACCTGTGGTGAGAACCCCATGCGGTGCAACAGATACGACACCCCGCGCAGGGTGTAGCGGGTGTGGAACATCCGCGCGATCAGGTCCGCCACCCGCGCCAGCGTCCAGCGCTGATCCTCGCCAAAGCCGTGCGCGGCCGGGCCCTGCTCCAGCGCTTGAGCCAACCGATCCAGGCGTTGCCGGTCCAGCCGACAGTCCGATCCGCCCGGCCCTTTCGTGGCCAGCGCCGCCCGGCCACCGGCACGCCAACGGCGGCGCCACACGTACACCGCGTTAGTCGACACCCGCAGCCGCCGAGCGATCTCAGCGACCGGCACGTCCAGGGCGAACCACTCGGCCGCCTGTAACCGGACCGCCTCTCGTGTGGCCCTGCCCCGCTCGGACAGGCCTCCTCCGTCCGCGTACCTCATCACCCCGGCACAGACCCGACCACGGTCACCGTCGTGGAGGACACGCCGTGAACAGCATGATCAACCCCGGCCATTCAAGATCTGTAACAACCACATCTGGTTCTTCCGGCGCGGCTTGGACAACCGCATCTACTACACGACCACGCCGCTGGCGACGCCGACCGCCGGTTCGAACTTCCGGCTCAGCGGCTGGACGGCGACCCCGGTGTCACCACCTCGGACTCACCCGCAGTGACCCAACACAACGACTCCCTCTGGGTGGCCTACCGCAACGAGCACAGCAACCAGATCCGCACCATCAACGCTGGTGTGCTCGGGCTGCTGAGCGGGCGATTCACCGGCTGGACCGACAACTTCGCGGTCAATGGGGCCGACTCAGAGTTCTCGCCGGCGATCACCAACTTCGGCGGCCAGTTGAACCTGGTGTATCTCGACACCAACCGGCACATCATCAGGAGGACCTCGGTCGGTGACAATACCCGGACGAGCGCGGACATGACCGCCACCCTGCCGCGGCTCTGGGGACGGCCCTCGGTCATGGCCGGCGGAAACTTTCTCGACATGGCCGTGCTGGGCGATGATCCGGACGCGCATGGCGGCCGCACAGTCTACCGCGTCAGCTTCTTCCATGACCGGGACGGTGAGTTCGACACCATGGGGTGGCTCGCCGGCCCTCGGGGCTTCCACACGGCGTCGCCGGTCTCGCTCTGGGCCACCGCGACCGCCGTGGCCTGGGTCATCGGGATGTCCCTCGGGGCGGCGACTGTTGTCGGCCGCCCCGAGCCGCGCCGGACCAGCTCAGCGGTTGATGGTCTTGTACTCCAGGTATTCCTCCAGCCCGGCGAGGCCGAATTCGCGTCCGATGCCGGAGTTCCGGTAGCCACCGGCCGGGGCCTCCAGGCTGTGGGCGGCGCCGTTGATCTGGAAGGTGCCGGTGCGGATCTGGCGGGCGATCTCCAGGCCGTGGGCGGCATCGCTGGTCCAGACGCCGCCGCCGAGTCCATAGGGGGAGTCGTTGGCGATGCGCACGGCGTCGGCTTCGGTGTCGTACGGGATCAAGACGAGGACCGGGCCGAAGATTTCCTCCCGGGCGATCGGCATGGCGTTGTCGACATCGGTGAGCAGCGTCGGCTTGACGTAGCAGCCTTGTCCCAGACCGGCGGGGGCATCCGGACCGCCGGCAATCAGGCGGGCACCGCCCAGGATGCCGGCGGTGATGTGGCTGCGGACGCGGTCGGCGTGGTCGGCGCGAACTAACGGCCCGATGAAGGTGTTGTCGTCGAAGGGATCTCCGACCACGATTGCGGCCACCATCTCCCGCAGTCGGTCCTCCATCTCGGCCTGCCGGGACCGGGGCACGAGCAGCCGGCTGTGGGCGACGCAGCTCTCGCCGTTGTTGCCGTAGGCCAGCAGCTTCATTCCCTCGGTGACGCCGTCCAGATCGGCGTCCGGCAGCACGATCGACGCCGACTTGCCGCCCAGTTCCAGGCTGACCCGCTTGAGCTGCTGCCCGGCGATGGCGGCGATGGTCCGCCCGGTCTGGGTGGAGCCGGTGAATGCGATCTTGTCCACGTCGGGATGGCCGACCAGGTACTGGCTGGTGGCTCGGGCGGCCGGCAGGATGCTCAGGACTCCCTCGGGCAGCCCGGCCTCGGTGAACAGGTCGCCGAGCGCGAGCCCGTCGAGCGGCGTCTCGGGTGCGACCTTGAGGACGACGGTGCAGCCGGCCAGTAGGGCGGGGATGACCTTGACCAGGGCGGACTGGTTCGGCATGTTCCACGGGATGACCGCGGCCACGACACCGACCGGTTCGCGACGCACCACCGTGTGGCCGTCGGGTAGTTCCTGTTCCCACGGCAGTGTTTCCGCCGCTCTGAGGAAGGCATCGGTCTGCAGGGGCATCGCGGCGAGGCACCAGCCGGTGAACCAACGTGGCGTTCCGTTCTCGGCCGTGATCAGGTCAGCGATCCCGTTCTGGTGTCTGGAGAGCAGATCGTCGAACCGTTTGATGACGATCTGCCGTCGGGCTGGTGTCATCCGTGGCCATGGGCCGTCGTCGAACGCCTTGCGGGCGGTGGCCACCGCCGCGTCGACGTCCCTCGGGGTCGCCAGCGCTGCCACGCCGGTCAGTGATCGGTCATGCGGGGACCGCACCTCCAGGCGGCCGCCGTCGATCGGGGCCATCCAGCGGCCGCCGACGAACAGCTTCGGGTAGTCGCGCTGTGCGCGGGCGTTGTGGGTTGGCATTCCGGCGTTGCCTTGTCGCGTCACTGGTCGGCGATGAGGTCGGCGGCGCGTTCGGCCAGGGCGATGACGCTGGCCTGGGTGTTGGCCCGGGGAATCGTGGGCATCACCGAAGCGTCGACGATCCGGAGACCATCGAGGCCGTGAACGGCCAGGGTGGGATCCACCACGGCGTCGGCATCGGTGCCGATCTTGGCGGTGCCGACGGGATGCCAGTACGGGCTGAGCGTTTCGGAGATGCACGCGTCCAGTTCGTCGTCGCTGGATTCAGGGGACACGGCGGCCGCGCCGATCGCTTCGGCCAGCGAGTCGACGCTGAACACCTTGAGCGCCATCCGCAGCCCGACGCGCAACCGCTGCCGGTCCTCGGGCGCGGTGAGATAGCCAGCGTCGACAACGGGTGGGTCGATGGACTTGGACGACTTCAGTGTCACGCTGCCTCGGCTGGCCGGTGTCAGCAGCGAGACCAGGCAGAGCAAGGCCGGCTCGACTGGGCCCGGTGCGCCTCCGTCGGCTCCGACCAGGGTGGGCGCCAGGTGCAAGTCGGGAGCGGTGAGCAACGGGTTCGTGCGCAGGGCGGCCACGGCTTGGCCCAACGCGGACAGCGGTCCGCGCCGGATCGTGCGATAGAGGTCCTCGGGGTCGTCCGACAG
Source organism: Kutzneria sp. CA-103260 (assembly GCF_018263855.1). Lineage (GTDB taxonomy): Bacteria > Actinomycetota > Actinomycetes > Mycobacteriales > Pseudonocardiaceae > Kutzneria. The sequence continues at coordinate 11,397,828 of NZ_CP073318.1, forward strand.
GCTGCCGCGCAACGCTGCCGCGTCCCGCACCGGCCAGGCCAGCCGAACCAGCGGATGGTCGTGAAGGTTGCGGCCGACGCCGGGCACGTCGGCGACGACGGGGATGCCGAGCTCGGCCAGCTCATCGCGGGGACCGATGCCCGAGAGCAGGAGCAGGCGAGGCGTGCCGATCGCACCGGCGCAGAGGAGCACCGCGCGGCGGGCGCGGACTTGGGCGGTGCCACAGTCGACGCCGACGACGCGACTGCCGTCGATGATCAGGCCGTGAACCGGTTGGTCGGCGCGGACGTCAAGATTCGCGCGGCCGAGCGCGGGAGTGAGGTAGCCGTCGACGACGCTGTGCCGGACGCCGTCGCGGATGTTGCTCTGCACCAGGCCGAAGCCGATGCGGTCAGCGCCGTTGAGGTCGGCGCTGACCGGCCAGCCTAGGTGCGCTCCGGCGGCGATGAACCGGGCCGACATCTGATGCAGGTGATACGGGGTGTGGACGGCGATCGGGCCGCCGGCGCCGTGGTAGGGGCCGGCGCCGAACTCGTGGTCTTCGATCCGCCGCAGATACGGCGACAGGTCGGACCAACCCCAGCCGGTGGCTCCTCGGGCGGCCCAGCCGTCGTAGTCCTCGGGGTGGCCGTGGAACCAGCCGAGTCCGTTGACGCTGCTGCCGCCGCCCAGCCCGCGGCCGGTTGCCAGGGGAATCTGCCGGCCGCCGAGTTCGCGCTGCGGGGTAGTGAGGTTCTCGTAGACGCTGTCACCGGCCCAGAGGTACGGGGCGCGACCGGGGACCTGCATGGCTTCGTCGTCCAGGCGACTGCCGCCTTCGAGCAGCAGCACGGTGGTGGCCGGGTCGGCGCTGAGCCGGGCGGCCAGCACGCAGCCTGCGCTGCCGGCACCCACGACGATGTAGTCGACTTCGGTTGGCAAGGAGTTCACGGTACCTCCATCCAAGAAATGACGATTGATCACAAAAGATCTGAGGTTTTGCTCAACCCCGCGATAATCCTACAATCGGCGGCTCGACGCGTACCCCGGACGGCCAGACGTGAACGTTATTGCGCCCCAAGGAACTGCCGTGCCTCCAGTAATCGTAGAACGGTCCGTCGGCGCGAATTCGCGCAGCAGAAGGACCCGGCGGCAAGCTCCGTCGACAGGACAGAATCCTTGCAGTCAAGGGGCTTGCGTCGGGTCTTCTGGCTGGTCGAGTGAGATTCGCGTGTCTTCTGTTGCCTTCTGATCGGCTCGGTGAAGTCCGTCACCCGCAGGATTGCCGGGCCGCCGCCACGTTGCGAGCCTGGTTGACCACCTGCCTGGTGTAGCGCACCGCGAAGAGCATGACGATGATCGTCGGGCCCCATTGGAACAGCAGCTTCTCGTTCGACGGCAACGAGCCCAGACTGTCGGTGGCGAGGTGGGCGACGCCCAGGACGAGCACGGCAAATCCCCACACCGCGCTGATCTTCCGGTTCAGGGCGAGGAATTCAGGGTTCTTCCGGTGCTCGCGGGGGACCATACCGCGGGCCATGGTGGCGGTGAACGGCGCGAACGGCAGGGTGAGCAGCTACAAACCGGCACAACGACTCGTGCGTCCGATCCCGAAGTGCGATCGAGATCATCCTTGTCGGTCACGCACGGTTGGCGAAGTACGCATTCGCTGAGATGCGCAAGGTCCAGGTGTTCCCGTAGTCGGGGTACAGCGTGACCATTCGCGCGACCGCCTCGTCGCTGGACTCGCTGGTGGCGACCGTGTCTGCGTAGTCGCGAATGTAGCGGCGGGTCGCGTCGAGCTGCGGCTGTGCGTCGAGCGTGGCCTCGGGCCTCTTGTGGCCCCCGACGACGAAGGTCGGATTGAGTTTCTCGATCGCGTCCACCGAGGCGATCCAGCCCTCCCACTGCTCTGGTGTCGTCAGTGCGAGCATCGCGTGGATCTCGTTGTACACCGCGTCGCCGGCGACCACGAGTCCGAGCTCGGGAACGTGTGCAGCGGTTGTCGGCGAGATATCGGCTTGCTTCAGATCGACGATCTCGACGGCGAAGCCGTCAACGTCGATCGTCGAGCCCTCGAGAGGATCCGGCGCTCCGGCGAACGCGACGTGACGGTCACCGAACCAGTTGCGCCATGTCTGCTCCTGGCGCGGCATCGAGGCGAGCAGGTCCTCGATGACGGCCGGCGTGGCGACGGCACGCGCACCGGGAAACCGCTTGAGCAGTTCGGCAAAGCCGAGGTAGTGGTCGGCGTGCCCGTGCGTGATGACGATGGTCGTAAGCCGCTTGCCCGATCCCTCGATGACATCGCCCAGTTCGGCCACGTCCCGCTTGAGGTACTGCGCGTCGACGAGCACCGCCTCGCGAGGACCGGTGATCAACGCCGAGGTCGTCGGCGAGAAGGTCCCGCCATCGGAGATCGTCGGCCAGGAACCGGTGAAGGCGACGGCGCCGACCCCGCCCGGACTCGACGCTTCGATGTTCTGCACGTAGGCCATGTTGCCTCCACGGATCGCAACTTCGGTGTCAGTCCACGGCGCCTGCCGCGGCCGGATCGAGCCTAACGAAACCGATCCTGATTCACAACCGCTTGCAAAATTATGACGGTCGGGCTAGGGTTGCGTCGTGGTCCTGCACGCATCCATCGGAAAGGGTTCACATGAAGCGGAAGGTGGACTTCGCGACCGAGGACGGCACGATCCTCAGTGGCCTGTTGTTTACCGACGATGCCGGGGGCGGGCCGTCTCGTGGCATCGTCATGGCGCACGGCTTCAGTGGTGTCAAGGAGGGGTTGGAGCAGTACGCCACGGTCTTCTCCGAGGCGGGCTACACCGTGCTCCTCTACGACCATCGAACCTTCGGGGAGTCAGGCGGTGGGCCGCGCTACGAGGTCCAGCCCTTTCAACAGGTTCTCGACTGGCGGGACGCGATCACGTTCCTCCTTACCCAGCCGGAGGTCGACAGTTCGCTGGGTGTTGGCGTCTTCGGCTCAAGCTTTGCCGGCGGCCTAGGCATGGTTGTCGCCGCGACGGATCCTCGCGTTGACATTGTCGTGGCGCAGATTCCGAACGTGAGCGGCGTCGACAACGGCACGCGACTCCTCGGCGCCGAGGGGGTCGCCGAGGTGAAGGCTCGTTCGATCGTCGATCGAACCCGCCGGCTGGCCGGGGAGATGCCGGACATGATCCCGCTCTTCAGTTCGGATGGAGAGCTGTGCGCGTTCCCTCCACACTCGGTGGACGAGGTGCGCAACGACAGGGCTTCGGAAACGACATGGGTCAACACGGTGACGCTTCGCTCCCTTGAGAACTATCTCGACTTCGAGCCTGCGGGATGGGTTCCTCTCATCTCACCGAAGCCTCTGCTCATGATTGTCGGCGAGGGTGATACGTGCACCTACCCGGACATCCAGAAAGCAGTGTTCGAGACCGCGGGCGAACCCAAGAAGCTTGTCACGCACCCGGGTGGCCACTGGGCCACTTACACGACCTATTTCGACATTGCCGGCTACGCGGCTCGTGACTGGTTCCTGGAGCACACGCGCCCGTAGCCGTTGATACCCTCTGTAACATCACGCAGAAACGGACATTATTTCATGCCTATGTGGACCGTGTACATTCCGGAAGGCAAGTTTTCGTTCGATGATCGACAGGCGATTGCCACGCGAATTACCGATCACTACGCGAAGGTGATGGGCTTTCCTCGCTTCTGGGTGAGTGTGGCCTTCCATGAGCAGCCGCTCGGCGGCCTGTTTCAGGGTGGGGAGCCGGCCGACAATTTCGTCCGCATCTGGATCGACCACGCCATTCGCCGCGGCAGCCCGGAGCAGTACGAGAGGTTCCTCACTGGCATGTGGGAAGCGCTTGGCGAATGGATCCGCGACCGCGGGTTCGAGCTCGAAGTCCACGGTGACGAAACTCCGATCGCCTTCTGGCAGATCGACGGCATCACCCCGCCCCGCGATCCCCAATCTGAGGACTGGAAGCGCTGGCAGCTGGAAAACAAGGCATCGGCCCTCCTTGGCAAATAAGGGCCCCGGCGGGCGCTCTGCTCAGCCTCGCCGATTGACTGCCGGAGAACGCGGTTTGGCGGACCGTCGTGACCGGTCGGCGGAGCCTCGAGCTCGCAGGTATCGGTCGGGCCTGGAGGACAGCCAGTGCCTGCCGTTGTGCCCGTGAGATCTCTCGACCTGCCGGTCGCCGGCGCACGAGAAGCCGTGGAGACGCTAGGGTTGAGGAACGTGTGAGGTCGCGCGCCGCGCTCGTGAAGTCCGGATTCGGTTCACGAGTGCGGCTCGAACGTGAGGTGGGTCGCGGAGTGAGCATCAAGAACCGGTCCAGTTGCCCAGTCAACCAGGCTGTCGAGCTCATCGGCGACCGCTGGACCCTGCTGATCCTTCGGGACCTCATGGTCGCCGACCGCCGAACCTTCAGGGTGCTCCTCCAAAAGTCGGAGGAGGGTATTTCGTCCAACATCCTGGCCGCGCGACTGAAGGCCCTGGTCGCGGCCGGGATGTTGACCACGACCGAAGACCCGTCGCATCAGCAACGGGTCAGATACAATCTGACCGAAAAGGCCATCGACCTGACCGAGACGATCGTGCACCTCGGGGCGTGGGGCGCCCGCCACTTCGAGGAAGTGAATGAGATAGGCGGCAAACTCTTTGAGCTTGAACGGCGTGGACCCGAGGCGATCCGCGAATTTGCCAATCGCTTGCGTGCGGCTCATCTCTCAACCGCGTCGCTGCCGCGCACGTCGAGCGGTGACGCCTAGCAAGGCTGCAACTTGACGTTGAACTATCCCGCGATGCATGGGTGTAAGTTGCCGCTGCCGACCGAGCTCGGCCGCATGAGCGCTGAATTTCATCGACAAAGCGAAGCAATTCACTGGAAGATACCCAGTCGGGAGATTGTCGTCGACGTACGTTCGGCGGCCTCGGGTCCTGTGACCGGCACCAATCGATCGTGAAGCGCGGTGCGGGTAAATTATTCGCCTCACTGAATTTAGTTAAATTACTCGCGGCCGGTCGGCGTTGTAGGCGGGTAGGTATCTCGCCCCATCTTGTTTATTCTCTACTATTCCGGACATTGTGGTGCGGATTGTGTACAGTCGGATTCAGGTGCGGGCGTTCGCCGCCCACTCGGGTCGCTGGAGGCGAGTGCGTCGAGGCGGTCGCCGTGCAGGCGCCGTCCCAGAGCGTGTCCAGAACCAGCCAGGTCCACCTGCATCGTTTAGATGATGTGTGAAATCTATTACGTAGCGCGGCCCGTCGAGCCCAAGTACCGTCATCTCTGGATGCGGTTCTCGAAGTCCATGGCGCCCGCCGCTCACAACTGCGGCTGTGGCTGTCACCCTCTACTGCAATGCTTAAGGGAGACGTACTCGTGACTGATTCGCCGAAGGTCTTGGTGAATGGTGTGCCCGTGACGCCAGCGGTCTGGGGGCCACTCGTCGCAGAGCTGGCGACCCGCGGCTACGACGACGTATGGCTACTTGCCCCACCCGCTTTCGGGTCTGCGGTGCCCAGCGGATTCATCCCCAGTATCGAGCAATACCGTGCATGGCTGATCACAGAACTTGAGAAGTTCGGCCAGCCGGTAGACCTGGTCGGTCATGATTTTGGGGGCGGTCACGTCGTCGGAGTCGCTATCGAAAGGCCCGATCTCATTCGTTCATGGGCAAGCGACATTCTTGGCATGCTGAATGCGGAGTATGAATGGCACGAAGCGGCGAAGGTGTGGCAGACCCCTGACGCGGGAGAACAGATGCTCGCTGACCTCTTCGGAGGCTCTGCCGCACAGCGATCCACAAATATGCAGGCGATGGGTATGCCCGCGAGCGGGGCGGCGCAGGTCGCTGCAGCACAAGGCCCCGCAATGGCGGAAGCGATTCTGCAGCTCTATCGTTCGTCCGCTCAGCCGAGATTGGCCGAAGTAGGCAATCAGCTCCCGGACGCCTCTAAGCGGCCGGGGCTGGCCATCAGGGCAACCGCCGACGGCTTTGTTGGCACTTCGGAGCAGGTGGAGCGATCAGCTGCGCGTGCTGGGGCACGGACCGGTCGGCTAGAAGGGCTTGGTCACTGGTGGATGCTTCAGGACCCTTCAGCCAGCGCAGATCTGCTCGAAAAGTTTTGGCGCGACTGCGATGAGGGGTCCTGATGCAATGCCGTTCAGTTAAGGCCGTCTGGGCAAGCCAGTAGTGGTGTGGGTGGGCCGGGGTGGCGGGTGATTCAGTCGGTGGGGCGTTTGACGCGGTAGGAGTTGTGGCGGGCGCGTTTGATGACCCGGGGGCAGGTCCGGTCGCGGCGGGGGTGGGTTGGGCTGGGCGCGGATCTCGGCCAGCGCGTCGGTCAAGGCGTCGGATAGGTGTTCAGGGGGTAACGGCCGCCTGGTCGGTGACCTGGCGGCGCACGACGCGGAGGCCTTTGATGAACGACATCCGGTCGGGGTCGCAGCCGGCCGGGTCGGCCGCGTCGTGCAGCAGGGCGCGGATGGCGTAGTGGGCCAGCAGCAGGCCCCACATCTGTTGTTCGACCAGGTCCGGGGTCTTCGAGCGCAGCACCTCACCGCGGCCGCGTAGGTCGGTTTTCAGTTCGGCCAGCGCGGATTCTTCCTGTCGGGTAAGGACGCGTGGACAAGGCGGGTGTGGTCACCGTCTGGTGAGCTGGGCCGTCCATAGTGGACGAGGTAGTCCGCGTTGATCGTCCTGCGGACGACACGCAGCCACCATCGTTCCCACTCGTGGGGGGACTGCGGCGGCTGATCGGCGGTCAGCACTGGTCCCCGACACAGTGGGCAGCGGCTGTCCTGCTTGGCGAGCAGGCGCAGCGTGTAGCTGTCCAGCGGGGGTGTCAGCCTCATGTATTCAGCTATGAAGGCGATCTGACGATCCGACGGCAGAAGGGCGCCTCTCACCTGCGATGATCTGGACTGTCAAGATCAAGAGCATCGTTCGGGAGAGGCGCCCTCAGGGTGAAAGCTACCCGCTGGGACAGTCGGCTCGTGGTGCGGGCCGATGAGAAGAACCTGGTCGGGCACGCGGGGGTCGTGCTGCTGCGCCGTGTCGCCGACCGGGTCGGGCTGACCCGGGCCCTGACTGCCGCGCTGCCACAGGGCAGCGGGCCGGGATGGCGGGACCGGGGCATGGCGCTGGTCCAGCTGGCCTGCGCGATCGTGCTCGGCGCGACGAACATCCTGGAGGCCGAGCAACTCCAGCATCACTGGCGGCAGTTGTTCCCGCGTCCCGTCTCCGACAGCACGCTGGAGGCGATCGATGGCCCGGTGGCGGCGCGGGTCGATCGCGTCCGTGCCGCGATACGACGCGTGGTCTGGACGCTGCTCGCCCTGCGCCCCACGGGCTTTCCCTGGATCGCGGTGTGCGGGCGGGAGCTGATCGGCTGGCACGTCCTCGATCTGGACGCCACCATCATCACCTGTACCAGCAAGAAAGAGGGCGCGGCGGGGACGTTCAAGGGCACCTACGGGCACATGCCGCTGGGGGCGTGGGTGGCCAACACCCGTGAGTGTGTCGCCATGCTGCTGCGGCCCGGCAACGCGCCGCCCAACGACGTCGCCGACCACAAGACGGTCCTGACTACCGCACTGCGGCAGCTCCCGCTGCCGCTGTGGTCGAAACTGCTGATCCGGATCGACGGCGCGGCCTTCAGCCACGAGGTTCTCGAGCACCTTCAGTCGCTGACCACGAGCCGGCGCCGGGTGCGCTGGGTGACTGGCTGGGCGATCAACGACACGGACGAGGCCGCGATCGCGCGGCTGCCCGAGAGTGTGTGGACGGCCGCGCTGCGGCAGGATGGTGAGGTCCACGAGGTCAAGGGACCTGACGGCGAGTGGATCTCCTACCAGGTCGCCGAGCTGACCGGCCTGCGCGACCTGACGGCTGGCCGGCGGGGATGCGGCTGATCGTGCGCCGGGTCAAATCGTCGCGGCGGGATGCGAAGAAGCTGACCGCCTTCGAGAAACGCACCGGCTGGCGCTATCAGATCGTGGCTACGAACATCCCCGCCCACCAGGGGCTTTCCGGGGTGCCCGGCTCCGGGCAGGTGTGGTTCGTCGACGCCCTCTACCGTGATCACGCCGAGGTCGAGGACCGCGTCAAAGCGATCAAGCGGGTCGGCCTCGGGCTGCTGCCCTCGAAGTCCTGGCAGTTCAACACGGCCTGGGCACTGGCCGCCACGATCGCGGCCGACCTCGACGCGTGGACCCGGCTCCTCCTCCTGCACGACGAGCCCGAACTCGCTGCCGCGGAGCCGGAGACGATCCGGATGAAGCTGTACCACCTGCCCGGCTCACCGCCCACGCCCGCGGGCGCACCCTGCGCCTGGACCGCACCTGGCCCTGGGCACACGCATTCACCATCGCCTGGCAGCGCGCCACCCAGCTTCCGGCCCTCACCTGAGGGTCGGCCACCACCCCGACGACACCGAAAGGGCAGGACGCTCCACCCTCGGACCCGTGGAACCCGACGCTCCGCAGCGTCACGCGACGGCCAATCCCGACACGGCACGGGACATAACGGGCAGCCAGCCGCTCACGACGTCGCCGTCAGCCCTTGGAAGAATCGAGGCTGATGACCCTCGTGCGTGTCGCATGCTTGCGCTGGCCAGTCGAGGAAGGATTCGAGTTCGGCAAAGACCACTTCGGGCTCGACCACTCCCAAGTCCGCCTCTACACCGCACTGCTACGGCACATCGTGCTCACCCTGGCCGCGCTCGCCGTCTGCGCCGTCACCGCCGCCCAAGTCAAAACCCACGCTTCAGCACCGATCTTGCCCACCGCACCCGACCAGTCACCACCCGAGGATCCTGGCCTGATCGCCCTCACCGTCGCCGAGATCAAACGACTATTCACGCTGGTCACCCGCCGGCTCCAACCCGAAACCCATCACCTGCACTGGGTCTGGTGGCGACGACGCCACCAGGCCCGCGCCCGCTGGTTCCACCACCGCGCCCGACTACGCCGACAAATCGAACAAACCTGACAAGATCAAAGTGAGGCTGCCGTACTAGTCAGCATCCTCATCTGTGGAACCCGGGCCATAGAATATAAAAGAGAGCACCGATTATCGACAGTATTCGCGCCGCCATGACAAAACCTTCCATGAAGGATGGGGAACGTGCTGACCGCGGTGAGTTTCGACGGTCACAACGCGCGGCGTGGTCACGAGGTGTGGTGGGCCGCTTCCTCGATGACGTACTGCACGGTGCCGGGGTGGGAGATCATCGACAGGTGGGAGGCGTTGATCTCGGTCACGGTGGAGCCGGCTCGCTTGGCCATGAACTCCTGCGCCGCCGCGGGCAGGGCGTGGTCGGTGGTTCCGATGACGTCCCAACTGGGAATGCCGCTCCAGGCCGGCGCGCCGGACGGTTCGCCGAGCGCGGAGGCCGCGATCGGGCGCTGGATGGCGGCGAGCTCGGCGGCCTGTGCGGCCGACAGGTCGTTGGCCAGGATGCTCCGGAACTGCGCCGGCTTGATGTAGGCGTCGACGACGCCGTCGGCCGACGGAACGAAGGTGAGCGCGTCCGGGGTGACCTGGCTGCCCGGGAACTGGGTGGTCAGCCCGTTCAGGGTGTCGCCCTGGGCGGGGATGTAGGCGTCGACGTAGACCAGTGCCTTTACGTTGGTGTTGCCGGCGGCGGCGTTGGTGATGACGAAACCGCCGTAGGAGTGTCCGACCAGGACGATCGGCCCGGGGACGGTCTTGAGGTAGCTGGCAAGGTAGGCGGAGTCGCTGGCCACACCGCGCAGCGGGTTCGGCGGCACGTCGACGGTGTAGCCGTCGCGTTGGAGCCGGCTGACGACACTGCTCCAGCTCGAACCGTCCGCCCACGCGCCGTGGACGAGCACGACCGTCGGCTTGGACCCGTGGCCGTATGCCTCGCTGGTGGCGGCGGACACGGCCGCGCCCGGGATGAGCCCGGCGGCGACGGCGATGGCCGCGCCCACCAGGGCGAATCGGACTCCGCGCGAGCGCGGTCGGCTTGCTGTACGCATGGGTTTTTCCCTTCGTGGGTGATGGAATGCGCCGCGGGAGCGGCGGACGGCATGGGGGTCAGAGCCCTTGATGCCGGAGCCAGGACAGGGTGAAGTCGGCGACGCCACGCCAGCCGTGGTCGAAGACCAGGGAGTGGCCCCGGTCGGGGAACGACTGGTAGTCGGTGGTGGCGCTCGATCCGGCGTAGAGCTTGTACGCGGCCTTGGCAACGACTTCGGGGACGGTGTGGTCCTTGCCGCCACCGATGACGAGCAGTGGTCCGCGGTCGTTGTTCTTGGTGTCCACCGCCGCCGGCGAGGACTTGCTGAAGTTGGCGGTGCTCGCCTCGAACAGTGGCTTGCCAGGGCCGGGGATGGCCCAGCGTTCGAACAGCTCGTCCGATTCGGACTGTGGGATGGCGTTGCCGAAGCTGTAGCGGAACTGCTTGCTGGTGAGCGAGACCGCCTTCTTCTTGTTGCTCGGCTTGGACAGCACTGGTAGGCCTGAACGGATCTGTGCGAACGGCACGGGCTTGACGCCCTTGATCTGGCCCGGGTCGATGGCGACCGCGGCTGACGCGTGTCCGCCGGCCAGCAGCTTCTGGGCGATCAGGCCGCCGAAGGAGTGGCCGATGACGATCGGCCTGGCGCCCAGGCCGCTGAGCACCTTTAGGTAGCTCGCGGTGATGTCGTCGATGCCCTTACCGGCGAGGGCGGCGGCGTTGGCACGGGTCTCGGCAACGGTGTCGGAGTCGCCGGGCCATCCCGGGGCGATCGGGTCGTAGCCGGCTTGTCGGTAGAGATCCACCCAGTTCTGCCACGAGTCCGAGTGGATCCACAGCCCGTGGATGAAGACGACCGGCGTCGATGCGGACATGTCCGAACCCTCCCATTGAGGTAGACTGACTAGTAACTCTACCTGGACCGTATCACGCTCCCGCGGACACGGGAATCCCCCACCGCGGACCGTGGCCGAGAGAGGATGCAAAGGTGGACGACATGACAGACCAGCGCTCCGAGCCGGCCGGCCCGACCACGAAGGGAATCAGGCGATGACGCCCACCCCGGCCGGGACCGGCACGCCGCCGATGCGGGAGCGGATCATCGAGGCCGCGGCGGAGCTGTTCTACACACAGGGCATCCGGGCGATCAGCGCCGAGAAGATCATCGCCAAGGTCGGCATCACCAAGGTGACCTTCTACCGCCACTTCCCGACCAAGGACGAGCTGATCGTGGCCTATCTCGAACGTCGCGCGCACTGGGAACGCACCGCGGTCGAGGCCGCCCGGCAGGCCACCGGGGGCCAGGTCTCGGAGGTGTTCCGCCTCATCGCCGAGGGGATCGGCGCGGAGAGCTGCTCGCCCGGGTTCCGCGGATGCCCGTTCATCAACGCCGCCGCCGAGTACGCCGATGCCGAGCACCCGGTCCGGCGGGTCGTGGACGCCCATCGACGGTGGTTCAAGGCAACCATCGAGGAGATGCTCGAGGAGATCGGCGTCACCGACGCCGCCAGCGCCGCCGACCAGTTGGTGATGCTGCGGGACGGCGCGATGGTCGCCGGCTATCTCGGCGACCCGCAGACCGTCGGCCGGTCGCTCTACAACGCCGGCCGCGCGGTGCTCGAGTTCCACCGCTGATCCGGTCGGTGCCGGCCCGACACCCTAGGTGGCCAGTTCGAGGACGCCGTCCACCCTGCGGGGCACGGGATGAGCCGGCGCGTCGCTGAGTTCATCCGGTAGGAACTCGGCGGGCGCATCCTGCCAGGTGACGGGGCGGAGGAAGCGGCGGATCGCTGTGGCGCCCACGGAGGTGAACACACTGTTCGTCGCCGGCCAGGGCCCGCCGTGGTGCTGCGCCCAGCTGACCGCGACACCGGTCGGATAGCCGTTGAACACGAGCCGACCGGCGGTACGTCGGAGCCCGTCGAGCCACGGCGGCGCGACCTCCGCCTTACCCAGGTGGACCGACGCCGTGAGCGAGGCCGGCAACCGACGGATCACGGCTGTGAGCTCCGTGGGCGTGGCGTAACGCACGATCACGGCGGCTGGACCGAAGTACTCGGCGAACGCCGCATCCGGGGCGTGGTCGGCGTCGGTGGTCACCAGCAACGGCGGCACCCGGAACCCGTCCCGCACTGGGCTACCCTCCGCCACCGTGGACACTCCCGGCCTGGCGCGGAGCTGCCGGGTGTCCTCGACATAGGATTTCTGGATCCGTTGGTTGAGCAGTGGCACCACTTCGGCGCCGTCGAGCGCCGCCGCGGCCGCCGCCACCAGGGCATCGCCGTCCTCGCCGGCGGGAACCAGGACGAGACCGGGTTTCGTGCACAGCTGGCCGGCCGATCCCGTCACGGAGTTGACGACTCCCGTGCCGATCTCGACCGCCCGTTCACTCGCCGCGTCCTCCGTGACGACGAGCGTGTTCACACTGGACAGTTCACCGTAGAACGGAATGGGGTCCTCGCGGCTGTTGATCGCGTCGAGCAGGGCACGACCGCCGCTCAGCGAACCGGTGAAGCCGACGGCCCGCACGGCCGGGTGCCGGACGAGGCGCTCCCCCGCCTCTCGGCCGAAGAGGATTCCGATCGTGCCGTCCGGCGCCCCCGCGTCGGAGACGGCGTCGCGCAGGATGTCGAAGACCAGCCTGGAGGTTCCCGGATGGGAGCCGTGAGCCTTGACCACGACCGGGTTCCCGGCGGCGAGCGCGGACACGGTGTCACCGCCGGGCACGGAAAAGGCGAGTGGGAAGTTGCTCGCGCCGAACACGGCGACCGGACCGAGCGGCACCAGCATGCGCCGCAGATCCGGGCGCAGGCCCATCGGGGTCTGTCCCGTGTGGTCGATGGTCGCCTCGACGTAGCTGCCCTCCTCGATCACGTCGGCGAAGAAGGCGAGTTGGTAGACGGTGCGGTCGAGCTCCCCTGCGAGCCGTTTCTGGCCGAGTGCGGTCTCGCCGTCGGCACGGGTCACGACCTCGTCCCGTCGCGCGTCCAGCGCTCGGGCGAGGCCGCGGAGCAGGTCGGCTCGGCCGGCGCGGCCGAGTGCTTCCAGCTTCGGAGCCGCCGCTGCGGCAGCGGCGACGACCCGCTCGATGTCGTCGCTGTCGCTCGCGGCTTCTCCGCCGGGCAGCTCGCGTCCGGTACGCGGGTCGTACGCCGCCGTCCAGGTGTGGATGGCAGTCACGGTTGTCCTCCGATTCAGCGGCGGGGCAGCGCGGCGACGACAGGAGTGTCGACACCCACCGGGCCGAGGTGTGAGGCGCCGCCAGGGGCGCCGAGCGCGGTGTCGCGCCCTGGCAAGGGCTCGTTGAAGAAGGCGGTGTTGTCCAGGATGTTCCAGGCCGCGTCGGTGCCGGCCAGCGTGCGGTCGGCAATCGCGGCAGCCGTGGGGCAGGCCTGCTCGCAGGCGCCGCAGTCGATGCACTCCACGGGGTTGATGTACATCTTGCGGTCGCCCTCGTAGATGCAGTCGACCGGGCATTCCTCGGTACAGGAGCGGTCGAGGATGTCGACGCACGCGTCGGTGATGACGTAGGCCATGAGCGTCCTCCCGATGTCAGGCCGAGCTGGTGGCCGGCTCGGCGGTGGCGGGCACGCCGTCGGTCGAGTGCCCGGGGAAGAGGGAAGCGCCGGGGTCCAACCAGGTCGCCGCGTGGTTGACCGCGGTCGCCGCCTCGCCGAATCCCACCGCGATCAGCGGGACCCGGCCGTCGTGGGTGCACACATCGCCGGCGGCGAAGACGCCGGGGCGGGTCGTGCGCATCGCCTGGTCGACCACGATCTTGTGGTCCCGCACCTCCAGTCCCCACCGCAGCAGCGGTCCCGGGCTGGCGACGAAGCCGAGGGCGGCGACGACATGGTCACAGTCGACTTCGGTGCGGACGTTCGAGACGGTGTCCCGGAGCACCGCGCGACGGACACGTGTGTCGCCACCGAGATGCTCTACCACGGTGTTGATCCGCACCGAGGCGGCGCCGGACAGCACTCGGTCCACCGTGTGCTGGTGCGCTCGGAAGCTCTCGCGCCGGTGGACCAGCGTCACCTCCGCGTTGTCCTGCAACGCGTCGGCCCAGTCGAACGCGGAGTCGCCCCCGCCCACCACCAGGATCCGCTTTCCGGCCAGCTCCAGGGGATCCCGGACGAAGTAGCTCAGCCCACGGCCCTGGAAAGCGTCGCCACAGGGCAGCTTTCGTGGCGTGAAGGTGCCGATGCCGCCGGTCACCACCACCGCGCCCGCGTCGAGGTCCGTGCCATCCGCCAGTCCCAGCCGGAACCGGCCGTCCAACAGGTCGTCGAGCTGTGTGACCTGTCGGCCGAGGAACATCCCGGGCGCGAACGGGCGCGCCTGCGCGAGCAGCTCTCGCACCAGCTCCCGGCCGCGGATCGCGCCGAAGCCGGCCACGTCGCGGATGAGCTTTTCCGGGTACAGCGCGGCGATCTGCCCGCCCGGCTCAGGCAGGGCGTCCACCAGCGCGACCGACAGTCCCCGCATGCCGGCGTAGAACGCGGCGAAGAGCCCGGCCGGTCCGGCGCCGATCACCGCGAGGTCGAAGCGCCTCATCGGGATTCCTCGTCGTAGATCGCGAAGATCTTGTTGGACACGAAGATGTTCGACGCGGCGAAGCTGGTCCAGCTCGGGGTGCGGCCCAGCTCGCGCATGGCTCCGACCAGCGCCCACCAGTTCAGCAGCTCCTGCTGGCCGGCCTTCTCCGCGTCCTCGAGGGTCGTGTTCTCCCACACGGAGTGGTCGCCGGCCACCAGCGCTTCGTACATCCGCACGTCGGCCGCGGAGTCGGGGAAGAGCCGGAAGGTAGAGTCGACCAGGAAGCTGTGCGACCAACTGGAGCTGGCGACCAACGCGACGCGGTAGGGGCTTTCCGCGCAGACCCGGGCGACGGCGGCACCGACGTCCATGATCCGCGCGGGTGTCGGCGACGGCGGGTCCAGCTCGCGTTCCACGCCCAGCGGACTGATGTTGCCCTGGAAGCTGATCACCTTGCGGCCGTAGCAGTTGATCGGGAACGCGACGACCGGGTAGTCGAATCCGCGGCGGTCGTAATCCAGGTACAGCACGGTGTTCAGGAAGGCGTGCGCGAAGCCGGGGTGGTGCAGCGGCCGGTAGGCGTAGGGCATGTCGATGCCGCGGCCGAGCAGTCGCTCGGTCAGGTGCAGGGCGAACGGCCGGTGCCCGCGGATCGTGCGCTCGGTGTCCTCGTCTTCACCCCAGATGTTCGGCTTGCCCTTCATGTTGGACGACGCGCCCGCATGCCGCCACGGGTGCACGACCGTGTCCTCGTAGGCCAGCACGGCGTAGGGCGGGACGATGTCCTCGCGGAAGTTCTCGTACTGGTCGTCGCCCCAGATCAGCACGACATCGGGTTGGAACTCGTCGAGCGCCTCCCGGGTGCGACGGAACCCCTCGCGCAACTGCTCCCGGTGCGCCTTGCCGGCCGCTATGCCCTCGTCGTCGCCCCATTCCCGGCGTGCGCGCTTGGGCCAGGAAGCCGGGTCGCGCAGTTCGGCCGGCAGCTTGGGATCGGCCAGGGCGCCACGGAAGACCCTGGTCAGGTTGTCGTCGGTGCCGCTCAGGGGCGGGTAGTGCGTAACTCCGAGTCCCAGCACCTCACCCATCACTGATCTCCTCGTCGTCGAGTGGTGACAGTTCGAGTCTCGGAAGCACGCGGCGGGGCGGCCATCACGTGGACCGCCCAGTGAACCGGTGACCCGCCGGGGCGCTGAGGGCGCGTCAGGATGAAACCGTGAGGCACAGCAAGCACAATCCAGACGAGGATGCGGCGGACCAGCTCGCCGACGAGCTGCACCGGGCCCGAGGCGAGCGCAGGCTGCTCGACGCCGACAGGACAGGCACGACGTTGTCCGTGGAAGACGCGTACACCGTCCAGGAGCGACTGACAAAGCTGCGGCTGGCGGAGGAACGCTGCCACGTCGGCTACAAGCTCGGCTACACCTCGGCGGTGATGCGTCAACAGATGGGCGTCCGCTCCCCCAACTACGGACCGCTGCTCGACGACATGGTGCTACGCGACGGAGCCCTGGCGGAGAACTTTCTGCAACCGCGGGTGGAGCCGGAGATCGGCGTCGTCCTCGCCCACGACGTGACCGGGACCGGTTGGCTGCTGCCCGAACTCGCCGACGCCGTCGAGACCGTCCACGCATCCTTGGAGGTCGTCGACTCGGTGTGGCACGGCTATCGGTTCACCGCCGAGCAGAACACCGCCGACGGCTCGTCCGCCGCGGGCGTGGTCCTCGGCCCACCGCTCGACGTGTCTCCCCTCGACTGCCACCGGGTCACGGTCGAACTGTCCGTGAATGACACCACTCTGGCGACCGCCACCTCGGCCGCCGCCGGCGGGCATCCGCTCAATAGCCTGGCCTGGCTGGTGGGTGCCCTCGCCGCGCGCGGGCAGTTCCTGCGCAAGGGCGAACTCGTGATCACCGGTGGTCTGACCGCCGCCACACCGCTGCGGCCCGGCGCGACCATCTCGGCTCGCTTCGGGCGCGATGTGACGGTCTCGGTCCGTAGGCCTGCTCATGCCACCGACGCCTCGGCTCCGGCGGCTTGAGCAGGCTGCGGGCTGCGCTGGAGATCAACGTAGCGACGGCGGGCCGAGCAGGCGGCTGATGCTCAGCGCGGCGGTCCGCACCGCCGCCGCCAGACGCTCGGGATGCAGGCGCTGGGCGGGGCCGGTAACCGACAGTCCCGCCACGGCGCGATGTCCGCCACGGCCGACGTAGCTCTCGACGATGATCGGCGCCGCGACGCAGGCGATTCCCTTGGTGCCTTCCTCGCGGTCGTAGGCCACGCCGCTGTCCCGGATGGTCTCCAGCTCACGCAGCAACCGCTTGCCGTCGGTGATGGTCGTGCTGGTTCGGGCCGGCATCGGCGCGGCGAGCACCAGTTCGATCGCCGACTCGTCCTCGAAGGCCAGGATGGCCTTGCCCAGCCCGGTGCAGTAGGCGGGCAGCCGCGAGCCCACCGAGGACGGCACCGGGACGCTGTGCCGTCCGGTGAGCTTCTCCACGTAGACGATCTCGGTCCCGTCCAGAACGCCGAGCTGCACCACCTCACCGGTCGCGGCCAGCAGGTCGGCCATGAAGGGCAGCGCGGTCGCTCGCAGCCGCCGCGAGGCCGGGACCTGCTGGCCGAGCTCGAACAGGTGCAGTCCGAGCCGGTAGCCGTATCCGCCGCGTTCCAGCATGCGGTGGGCGACCAGGTCGGCGGCGAGCCGGTGGACGGTGGCCTTTTTCAGCCCGGTCTGGCGGGCGAGTTCGCTGAGGCCCAGTTCCCCGGGTGCGGCCGCGACGGTGTCGAGGATGAGGAGCATCCGGTCGCCGACCGACCGGTGCTCCGCCGTCTCCTCAGCACTGATGCGCATCGTGGGAGGCTATCCGAGCAGGTCCCGCCAGCGCCTCCAGAAGGCTCGTTGCTGCACCTCGTCCGACGCCACGAACGGACCGCCCGCGGCCTCCTTCTGGATGCCGCGGGAGATGTCCGACCAGGGTGACTCCGCGGCGACGGCCAGACCTAGCTGGCACGACTCGCACGCTTCCATGTCGTCCGGGGTGGCGAGCCCGCCGGGGCCCTGGAACGTCACGTACGAGTCCAGTCGCCGGCCGCGCACCGAGTCCGGCTCACCCTTCGTGGCCAGTGTCCACTGCGCGATGACGGTGCGCCCGGCCGCGGTCGGCGTGATCGTGCGGATCACCACTCCCATGATGTCGTTGATGATCAGGTTGGGGAAGATGAGCAGGTTGCGGTCCGTGGTGGCGATGCGCCGGGCGCGCTCGGCGCCGAACCGCTCCTCCAGATCGGCTCGCTGCGCGGCGACGTAGTCGCGGTTCTCCTCGCCCAGCGCCGGCGTCCACCGGGCGACGGGGCGGGCCCACGGTCCTTCCACGGTGATCACCGCGTGCCCGTTGCCCAGATCCAGCGCCTCGGTCGCCTTGCGGGGGTCGAGGTAGGAGTCCTCGGTGGACTTCAGGTAGTCGAAGTAGGTCCGGTGCAACGGGATGAGGTGGTAGCCGTCGAGGCTGTTCTCCACGAACAGCTTCCAGTTCGCTTCCATCGAGTACTCGTGGACGCCGTCGACCACCTCCATCTCCGGCGACTGGTCGGCGACGAGGTCGAGATACTCACCGGCCCGGCCGAGATAGTCGGTCAGGGACACCGCGTCGGGGTCGAAGCAGCAGAACACGAAGCCGCGGTGCTCACCGACCCGGGGCGGCGTGTTCAGGCCGAACCGGGACCGGTCGAAGCCCTCCCCGTAGCCCTCGGCGTCGGGCAGGCCGGTCAGCGTGCCCTCGTTCGAATACGTCCACGCGTGGTAGAAGCACGACATCCCCCGGGCGTTGCCCTCGGGGACCCGGCACAACTGCGCGCCACGGTGCCGACAGGCATTGAGGAAGACCCGCACCTCGCCGTCGCTGCCGCGCCACATGACCAGCGGCCGGCCGGCGACCGTCCGGGCCCGGAAGTCCCCCGGGGCCGGCACCTCGGAGACATGCCCCACGTAGAGCCAGCACCGGTTGAAGATGGCCTTCTGTTCCTCGGCGAGGACGGTGTCGGAGACCAGTGCGGCCCGGTTGACCCGGAAGAAGCCGTCGGCGGGCCGGTCGTCCACCAACCGGCCCTGGCGGGTTTCGTACGTCGCCGGTGCGGCGAGTTCGGCAGTCATCGTGGTTCAGCTCCTTTGCTGAGTGTCCGGCCGAGCGCCGCGAGCAGCGCCGCGGGGTTGGTGCGGCGGACCGCGTCCGCCAGTCCGTCGGGCAGGGTCGGGTCGGTGAGGAACGCGACGGGATCGACCGGCATGAAGGGGTAGTCCGTGCCGAGCACGACACGGTCGGCGCCGACGGTGGTCACCAGGTGACTGAGCAGTCCGGTGTCGAACAGCAGGGGGTCGTACCAGAGTCGGCGTGCGGAGGCTGTGGCCGGTTCCGGCATCAGCTCGCGCAACTCCGGCGTGGTCTCCCGTAGGAAGTCGATCCGGGGCAGCTCTGTGATCAGCGAGCCGCCCCCGTGGCTGGCGAGCACCCGGAGCCCGGGGCGCCTGGCCAGCGCGCCGGTCGTGATCAGTCCGCCGACGGCTGCTCCGATGCTGAGGGGGAACAGGACGCCGTTGGCGGCCATGGGATGCGGATAGTGCGCCGCCGCCGGGCCGCCGACGGCGTGCACGAACAGCAGCAGTCCGAGGCGTTCGGCTTCGTCCAGGAAACCGGACCAGGCGGGTGCGTGCAGTGGCGCGATCGGCGGAGTGGCCGGCAGCTCCACACCGGACAGTCCCGCGCCGGCGACTTCCTCGAGCAGCGCGGTGGCGGCCTCCGGATCGGCCAGCGGGACGACACCGAGCCCCGTGAAGAAGCCGCCGTGGCGCGGCAGCTCGGCTGCGAGCCAGTCGTTGAACGCCCGAGCGAACGCGAGGCCCTGCCCGGGCGGCGCCCACGGGGCCAGCAGCTCGGGCATGGCCGACAGCAGCTGCCCGGCGTACCCGGCCGCGAGTGCCGTCTCTCGGCGGTGGTCGAGATCCCACGCCGCTCGCCGTACGCTGCGAAACACGTTGCCCGCGACCACCACGTCACCGGTCTCCGGTCCCCGGTGGAGCCGCGCCCAACGGGAGTCGGCCGTGGAGAGCTCCGCCAAGAACGGTGTCAAGGCGGGGACCACGTGCGTGTGCAGATCGAGCACAATGCCGCCTCCCAATCACAGGATGATGGACACGGTGCCGCCGGCCTCGACGATGCCGTGGACCAGGGTCGCCACACGCTGCCGGACCAGGAAGCTCTCCCCGGCCGGGACCAGCACGTGCCGGTATGTGCCGAGGAAGTGGTCGAGCTGGCCGAGCCTGGTGCGCACCACATGGAAGTTGGCGTGCACGAGGAGCTCGCCGTCGCCGCTTTCCACCCTGACGTTGGTGACCAACCGGAGGGTGCGCGAATGCGGGCTTTCGGCGTGCGCGTGCTTGCTCTTCAGACGCGTGACCCGACCTCTCAACCGGACGTGGTCGTCGTGGATCACCTGGAGGGTGCTTCGGGGGTCGAGGTGGTCCGAACCGGGTGCGGGCACCCGGTACTCCACATCGGGATGCATCAGGGCCAGCCAGTCGTCGAGCCGCCATGCGTCCAGTAGTGCGGCTTCGTGGTACAGGAACTGTTCCACTTGCTGCTGTAGGTCGGATGCCGTGCTGAACACGGCGACGGTGCCGGTCATCGGTCCTCCGGTATCAGGCTTCGACAGAGACGAGAACATCGGCCAGTTCGTCCGGCCGGGCCAGGAAAGGGCTGTGCGAGCCATCGATCCATGTGACCTCGGCGCCGAGACGCTCCCGTGCGGTTCGTTCGGCCCAGGCCCGGGACACCGCACGGTCGGCCCGGCAACCGATGTAGTGCAGGGGCACGTCGGGAAAGGCTTTCAGCGGCGTGGTTTCGGCGATCGGGGCCGATGACTGCGGGCGCAGGCTGCTCACGGCCGCCACCGCCGTCTCGTGTGGACAGTCGTGGTAGAACAACTCGGCCGCGACCGTCGGCGGCCAGGTCGACCTACCCAGTTCGTCGCGTCCCTGGTGCGGCAGGGCTTTGTCGTAGAACCACTCGGCCATGGGACGAGAGGTGGCGAGCTGGTCCCGCCAGGAGCGGTCCGGCTCCGGCAGCAGCGACGCCAGGAAGACCAGTGCCCCCACGGGAACCAGTTGTGGCACGAGCGGAATCGCCAGGCCGGCGAGGGAGTGACCGACGACGACGTCGGCGCCGGGTTCCCGGACCGCCGCCGCGATCACTTCCGCGTAGCGCTGCGCACCGGCCTGTGTGTCGTCGGACGGCAGGTGGACGGCGGAGGCGCTGTGCCCTCGCCGCTCCAGAGCGGCGATCTCGTCCGCCCAGCACCAGGCGCCGTGCCAGCCGCCGTGGACCAGGACGAAGTGCGTCATGAGGATCCGGCCTGTCGCTCGGCCAGCGTCTGGCCGCCGACGAGGACCTCCGTCGCCGGGACCTCCACGATCCACACCCGCACGGACGCCTCCGGCACGGAGATCGCCTCCGCCGCCGCCGAGGAGATGGCCCTGATGAGGGCGTCCTTCTGCGCCGCGGTCCGCCCGGCTCCGAGGTTCACCTGAATGAACGGCATGATTCCTCCTCCTACTCCGCTCCGAGAGTGACGCTGCCCAGCCCGTTGATCGTCGCGGTGACCGTGCCGCCCGGCCGGAGCGGCACGGGGGCGGTGAGCCCGCCGGAGAGCACGACCCAACCCGCCTCCAGCCGCTGCCGGCGCAGGCCCAACTGGTTGGCCATGAACGCGACCGCCGCCGCCGGATGCCCCATCACCGCCGCCCCGGCCGCCGACTCGACGACTTGTCCGTCTACTTCGAGCACACACCCGGTGAGCGTGAGATCCCGCGCCGGCGGGGTGAAATCGTCCCCCAGCGCGAAGACCGCGGACGACGCGTTGTCGGCGATCGCGTCCAGGTGCTTGAACGAGAAGCCTTCGTAGCGGCTGTCGATGACGTCGAGCGCGGGACAGACGCACCGGGTCGCGGCGAGCACGTCCGCCACCGTCACCCCAGGTCCTTCCAGGGCCTCGCCCAACACGAACGCGATCTCCGGCTCGACCCGGGGATGGATCAGCTCCTTGAGTCGCAGCCGGCTGCCTGACGGCCTCAGCATGCCGCCGGTGACCAGCCCGTAGAGGGGCTTGTCCACACCCATCGCGCGCTGCTTGGCCTTGCTGGTGAGGCCCAGCTTGCCACCGACCAGCCGCTCACCTCGGGCCAGACGCAGCCGAACGAGCTCGTTCTGCACCTGATAGGCGGTTTCGACGCTGTCCAGGCCGTCGCCGGTCAGCGGGCTCACCGGCGCGCAGCCGGTCGCGGCCTGGTCCAGCCGGTCCGCCCACGCGGTCACCTCACTCATGCCGCAGCCCCCTCGGTGACCTTCGCGGAGCGGAAGGAGACCCCGACGTGCCCGAGGTGCTCGAAGTCGGCCCGCACGGTGTCGCCGGGCTCCATGCCGACCGCGCGCGTGCAGGTGCCCGGCATGATCAGGTCGCCGGCGTTGAGCACACCACCGTGGCTCGCGATCGTGTTGGCGAGCCAGGCGACGGCCTGCGCCGGATTGCCGAGCACGGCGCCGCTCGCCCCGGTCTCCACGATCTCTCCGTTACGCCGCAACACCACACCGATGAGCCGGGGATCCAGATCGGACACCGGTGTCCGCGTGCCGCCGAGCACCACCTTTGCCGAGGAGGCGTTGTCCGCCACGGTGTCGACGATCCCGATCCGCCAGTCCTCGATCCGCGAGTCGATGATCTCCAACGCCGGCAGCACGAACGCGGTCGCCCCGAGCACGTCGGCCACCGTCACGCCCGGGCCACGCAGCGGCGCGTCGAGCACGAACGCCAACTCGGGCTCGACCCGCGGCGCGATGAGCTCGTCGACCGCGAGGGGTTCCCCTTCGGGATGGAACATCGACGCCAGCAGGTGCCCGAAGTCGGGTCGCTCGACGCCGAACTGCCGCTGCATCACGCGTGCGGTCAGCCCGACCTTGTGTCCGCGCACCCGATCGCCGGCGCCCGTTCGCAGCCGGACTCCCTCCAGCTGGATCCGGTAGGCGTCGTCGATGTCCGCGTCCGGATGCCGGCCGCTGATCGGCTGGATCGGCGCGGACCGCCGCTCCGCGTCCCACAGCTCGCCCGCGAGCCGGCGGATGTCCTCGTCACTGAGTGCCATGCGGTCAGACTCGGTGCTCCACTGAACACAGTCAGCACGACGGTCCGCGCAGTGGACCGCTCGGATTGCACACCGCCCAGTGGACCGACGCCTGGATCAGGCCGCGGCGGTGCCGGATAGTCCCGCACGAACCGAACCGTTCCGCAAGGGAGAGTGGGCAATGGCGACCAGTGCATCCCTGTTCATCGACGGCCGCTGGGCGGCTCCGTCCGGCGACGCGACGATCACCGTGCGTTCGGCACGGACCGGTCGGCCGCTCGGCTCGGCGGTCTCCGCGACACCCGACGACGTCGACCGGGCAGTGGCGGCCGCCCGCCGGGCCTTCGACAATCCGACCGGCTGGTCCGCGTGGGCGCCCGAGGAGCGCGCGGAGTGTCTCGACCGACTGGCCGACGCCCTGGAGAAGCGGGCCGAGCAGACGGTGCGGCTCGTGAGCGAGCAGAACGGCATGCCGATCTCGGTGTCCAGCCAGATCGAGGGAGGATTTCCCGGCGCCATGCTGCGGTACTACGCCGGCCTGGTCCGCGAGCAGCCGGTCGAGACCAGCCGGCCCGGGATGTTCGCCGGCACGACCCGGGTCCACCGCGAGCCGGCGGGCGTTGTCGCGGCGATCTCACCGTGGAACTTTCCCCAGACCCTGGCCGCCCAGAAGTACGCTCCGGCGCTCGCAGCGGGCTGCACCGTCGTGCTGAAACCCGCTCCGGAAACGGCGCTCGACGCCAAGGCGGTGGCCGAGTCGTCGCTGGAGGCCGGTCTTCCGCGCGGTGTGCTGAACGTGGTCTCAGCCGAGGCCGACACGAGCGCCTACCTCGTCGGCCATCCCGGCGTGGACATGGTGGCCTTCACCGGCTCCACCGCGATCGGAAAGCGGATCGCCCAGATCTGCGGTCCACTGGTACGGCCCGTGACCCTGGAGCTCGGCGGCCGCTCCGCCGCCGTCATCCTCGACGACGCCGACCTCGACCTGAGCCGCGCCGGCCAGGCGCTGTTCGGGGCGATGCTGATCAACAACGGCCAGACCTGTTTCCTCTCGACCCGCATCCTGGCCCCGCGCAGCCGCTATCGAGAGGTCATCGACACCATTGCCGCGTTCGCGGGTTCGCTCACCGTCGGCGACCCCCTGGACCCCGCCACCCAGATCGGCCCGCTCGTGACGGAACGGCATCGCGCGGAGGTAGAGGCCGCGGTGGCGAAGGGAATCGCGGACGGCGCCCGCCTGGTCGCTGGGGCCGGGCGTCCCCCGGAGCTGGATGAGGGGTGGTACTTCCAGCCGACCGTGCTCGCCGACGTCGACAACCGCTGGGACATCGCTCGTGACGATGTTTTCGGGCCGGTGCTCACGATCACCGAGTACGAGGACGAGGACCACGCCGTGGCGTTGGCCAACGACTCCGACTATGGCCTCGCCGGAACCGTCTGGACAGCATCACCCGACCGGGGTCTGTCCGTCGCCCGGCGAATCCGCACCGGCAGCGTCGGCGTGAACGGCTACCTGCCCGATCTCGGGGCGCCCTTCGGCGGCGTCAAGAACAGCGGGATCGGCCGCGAGCTGGGCCCGGACGGACTCGCGGCCTTCCAACGAACGAAGTCGATCTACCAGCTGTGAACCGCCGCCGGCCGCCCCCTTCCTGCGGACGGCCGGCCCGGTCCGGTGGCGGACCACAATGGACAGACCAGGCAGGCGGCCGTGAGCCGTCGTTGTCGTTCAGACGCCGCCGGCCCGGAATTCCGTGGGCGTCTGCTCGGTCCGGCCGGGGAACTCCGCGCCGTTCGCCGTGACCTCTCCGGAACGCGAGCATCTCCCACTTTTTCACCTGCGCGTACGTGCCGTCCGACCCGGGTCCGTCGATCACACCAGGTTCGGGTAGATCGCGCCGACACCGACCGAGAGCCCGGCCCTGATCTTCCGGGTGAGGTCGTCCGCGATGACCTCGTAGTCGTCAGCCGCGATGCCCTCCACCGTCAGCTTGGCGATGTCGGCCGGGTTCGCCTTGGGGGCGGTGACATGCGCGGCCATTTCGGTGTCGATGTAGCCGACATGCAGACCGCTGACCCGAATTCCGCGGGGCGCGAGCTCCAGCCGCAGTGCGTTGGTCAGCTGCCACTCCGCGCCCTTGGCCGCAGAGTAGGCGCCCGTGGAGGAATCAGCGGCGCACCACGACAGCACAGACAGCACGTTGAAGACGGCCCCACCGCCGCGCGCCTCGATCTGCGGCACGAACGCACGGATCACGTCAAGGGTGCCGAAATAGTGGGTGTTCATCTCCAGCTGGATCTTGGCCAGTTCGCCGGTAAGCAGCGGCGTGCTGGTGGAGATGCCGGCGTTGTTGATCAGCAGAGTGACATCGCCGGTCGCCTTGGCCGCGGCTGCGACGGAGGCCGGGTCGGTGATGTCCAGCGCGAGCGGGACCGCGCCGGGCAGGTCGACGCTGTCTGGGTTGCGCGCCGCGGCGTAGACCTTGGCGCCGCGGCTGAGCAGTTCGGCGGCGAGGGCACGGCCGAGGCCGCGGTTGGCACCGGTGACCAGGGCGGTGCTGGTCGCGATGTCCATGTCGGACCTCCAAGAAGACTGGATTGGTAAAACCTACCCAACCGTGCCTGAGTAGGTTATGTCAACTCAGATATCCTGTCCTTATGGCGACATCACGCACCGACCTGGCCAACTTGATCTGTTCGATCGCGCGCAGCCTGGAAGTGGTCGGTCCACGCTGGACCCTGTTGATCATGCGCGAGGCGCTGTCCGGCAAAACCCGCTTCGCGGAGTTTCGCGACGTGCTCGGCATCGCCCCGGATGTGCTGTCCGAGCGGCTGAACACGCTGGTCAAGCACGGCGTCTTGACCAAGCAGCCCTATCAGGAGCACGGCAGCCGGGCACGATTCGGCTATCACCCGACCCCGGCCGGACGCGAGCTGGTGACCGTGATCGGCGCGCTGCAGCAGTGGGGTGACATACACCTACCACGCAAGGAGGGGCCCTCCATGCAACGACGCAGCCGCCTCGACAACAGCCCGCTGCACGTCGGATTCATCAACGCGCACGGGAACGAAGTTGGCATCGATAATGTCGACTTCGTCAAGACCGCTGCGCATCCGCTGGGATCACCTCCTGCGCGCCCACCGGCCGATTGACCTGTTGTCCGGTTGCCGGCGTCACTATTTGGCTCGAGGTTCCGGCCAGTCGCCGGCAGGTTCTTGCCTCGACGGTCCAACAACATCGGGTGCCGAACCCGCCGGTTTAGGCATGTCGACGAATCAGCCTTCTTGAGCGTCCGGAGCGGGCTGCAGGATCGACACCACCGTGTCCGCGGGCGTCACGGCATGGCCGGCAGCGCAGCGTACCTCGGTCACGACCCGCTCGCCGCAGCCCGCATGGCTTAGCGCAACCATCTTCTCGGACTCACGCGGCAGTCGGTCCCCAAGGCGCGTGAGCGCCGCGATGATCGGGAAAACCTCCAGTCCGCGTTCTGTGACGGCGTACTCGTATCGGGTCCGTTGGCCCGGCACCTGATACGGCCGGCGTTCCAGCAGGCCGCTATCGACGAGCTGGCGCAGGCGCTGAGATGCGACCGCCGGGGTCACTCCGGCTCGGCGGGCGAGATCGTCAAACCGCGCTGCGCCGTAGAAGACCTCACGCAGCAACGTCATCGCCGAACGAGTGCCGATCAGGTCGAGCGCCCGCTCCATGGGGCACCAGTCCGCCGCCGTCCAGCTATCCCGATCGGACAGCGGTGGTGCCAGCCTGAAGAAGTCGTTCATCGTGCCTCCGGTCGCCTGGCTTCCTCCCAATATAGCCAGAGGTGCGGCGGCAACCAGCTTGCATCGATGCGCGACTGAGCACCGGTGCGGCGGCCGCGGTGATCGCCGCCAGCGTCGGGCCAGTCGTAAGGCGGCGAGCTCAAGCTGTCGGCGTGAGGGACGGCTCGACGGTCGGCAGCGGCCGTCCAGCTCACTCCTAGTACCGTAGTGTGCTAACTTCTGTTTGGTCAAGTCAGGGAGGGGTAGCTCACTTCCTGGCGAGATCCACCGCCTGCCCGTGGTACCCGTTGAACATGACAACCACCACCGTTATCGACGGCCTGCATTTCGCCGAGGCTCCCCGCTGGCGCGATGGACGCCTCTGGTTTTCCGACTTCTTCAGCGGTCAGGTGGCTTCGGTCCTGCCGTCCGGCGCCGACCTCCGCGTCGAGGCCTTGGTGCCTCAACAGCCGTCCGGGCTGGGATGGCTTCCGGACGGGCGGCTCTTGGTCGTCTCCATGCGCGACCGGAAGATCCTCCGCCGCGAGCCCGACGGCACACTGGCTGTCCACGCGGACCTGGGTCGGCATGCGACCGGCAACCTCAACGACATGGTGGTCGACCCGTCCGGGCGTGCCTATGTCGGCAACTTCGGCTTCGACATGACGGCCGGCGCGGACTTCGCCCCAACGTCGCTCCACCGAGTCGACCCGGACGGAACTGTGGTGGAGGTCGCATCCGACCTGCGGTTCCCCAACGGCAGTGTGATCACCCCGGACGGCGTGCTGCTGGTCAACGAGACCTTCGGCAACCGTGTGACCGCCTTCGACCTCACCCCGTCCGGGGACCTCGTCAACCGGCGCGTCTGGGCGTCTTTCGGGCCGTTGCCCTCGGGCCGCGATTTCGGCGAGCTCCTCACGCAGGTTGTCGTCGCCGCTGACGGGTCCTGCCTCGACTCCAAGGGCGGCCTCTGGGTCGCCGACGCCGGGGGCAACCGCCTGCTCCACCTGACCGACGGCGTCGTCATTGACGAGATCAGCCCGGGGACGGGGGTGTTCGCCTGCGTGCTGGGCGAAGGAACCTTGTTTGCTTGTGCTGCCCCGGATTTTCATGAGGTGCCCCGCAAGGCTGCCCGTGAGGGGCGCATCATTTCCATCAAGCTCGCCTGACACTTCCTGATGGATGTTCGGGCGCGGTGACCGCCACACTCGCGCCCGGCCTGCGCGGCGCGAAGGTGACTGGCTGCGGCGGCACTCGCGCAGGGCGCGTCCGCCGGTTCTTGGCAGCGGCGCCGTGCGAGTGGCCTGGCGGCTGTCAGGCCACCCGCACGCGTGCCGCGGCGGCTACCGTTTCGTCGGCCCGGCAAGCGTGTCCGCCACTTCCGGGGCGCGCCACTTGGTCAGATCCTTGAGCGTCACGGGTTCGTCGGCCGCACGTCCACATCCGACCTGACTTGTGTTAGACATACCCAGCTCGTATAGTGCTGGCTATGGATTTCCAAAGTCAGGACCGAGGGGTGACTTCGCGTCCCAAGCGCAACCCGCATGTGGTCCTTCTTGTCCTCTCTCTCGCAGCGTTCATGGCGAGCCTGGATGTGTTCATCGTCAACGTGGCATTCGAGGACATTGGTCGTGACTTCGGCGGCATGCGACTGTCCGACCTGTCGTGGATTCTGAACGCGTACACAATCATTTACGCGGCACTGTTGGTCCCTGCTGGATGGATTGCCGACCGGCTCGGCCGCAAGGTCGTATTCATAGTGGGCCTGGGGCTGTTCACCGCGGCCAGTGCCGCCTGTGCGGCAACGTACAGCGTCTGGTGGCTGGTGGCTTTCAGGGTTATCCAATCCATCGGCGCCGCCCTACTAACACCGTCAAGCCTCGGATTGGTCATCGAAACCGCCCCGGCGCAACATCGCGTCCGGTCGGTCCGCATCTGGGCGGCGAGTGGGGCTTTCGCGGCCGCGCTGGGTCCGGTCGTCGGCGGCCTGCTCGTCGAGGCGTCCTGGCGATGGGTGTTCCTGGTCAACGTTCCGGTCGGGGTGGCGGCGATCATCGCAACCGCGCTGATCGTGCCGCTGTCACGTAACGAATCCGCGAAGCGGCTGCCCGACGCGCTCGGGGCGATCCTGCTGATTGTCGCCGTCGGGGCGCTGACGCTGGGGCTCGTGCAGGGAGCCGACTGGGGCTGGACCGATCCACGGATCTACACCGCTTGGGTGATCACGCTTGTCGCGCTCAGTGGATTCCTGATCAGTTCGGCCCGCCATCCGGCACCGGTGATCAACCTAGCCCTGCTGAAGGTGCGCACATTCACCTGGTCAAACGTGACCGCCCTGCTGTTCTCGGTGCCCTTCGCCGCGTCTCTGTTATCCAACATCCTGTGGCTGCAGCAAGTCTGGCACTACTCGGCGATCAAAACCGGCTTCGCCGTCGCGCCTGGACCGGCGATGGTGCCGCTGTTCACTGTGATCGCCCACCGGTTCACTCGCCGAGTTCCGGTCGGCTACCTAGTTGCGGCGGGAAGTCTGATGTTTAGCATCGGTTGCTTCTACACCTCGCTGACCATCACCGCCGATCCGAACTACACTACGTCACTACTGCCGAACCTGCTGTTCGGTGGCGCCGGCGTTGGGCTCGCGCTACCCGCGATCCTATCGTCGGCGACCGTCGACCTGCCGCCGGCCGAATCGGCCACTGGAAGCGCCGTCGTCAATATGAGTCGCCAACTCGGCACCGTGCTGGGCATCAGTATCTTCGTCGCGATCGTCGGCAATCCGGCCACTTATGGTGCCGCGCTCTCCGTTTTTCAGCCCGCCTGGTGGACACTGGCGGCAGTTGGTGTGCTCGCTGCTGCAATGGCACCTGCGATGACCCCGAAGGTTCGCGGCGAAAGTAAATCCCACATTTCGACGACAACTAGCCGAGGTGCAATTTAGGCAAGTCCGAAGTGATTTCCATGTTCTTTCGCACGTTGTTGCCGAGTGCCCCTCGGCTACCTAGTAGCCGGTTCGACCACCTTCCCAACGAGGCCGATCACCGAGGGTTTTCACGCCAGGCCACCGAGCACAACTGGCATAGCCCGTTCAGTCCGACGATCACCATGAATCCCCCACGCCCAGCCACCCGAGCAGCAAAGGCAGAACGGCGATGGACGTCGCGAGGGCGGCGGCCACTAGTGGGCAGTTTGACGTAGCGACCTGGACAGCGCTTCCGAACTACGATGTCCACATCGGACGGATCTCATAAAATCCTGAACGGAACGACAAACAGGAAGGCTGGCCATGAGCTTGGAACAGGGAGAGCACGTCATCGACATCGGTGGCGTGCGGCAGGCTTTCGAGGTCACCGGCACGGGACCGGTGTGCGTGGTCCACTCCGGCGGGCCGAGCGTCCACTCAGAAGGAGGTTTGAGATCTTCAGGTAGCAATGCCGAAGTGACGGCGTCCTGGGCGGGTGGCTGGTGCGCGGCGGGCGAGGCGGCGGGTCATGGTCGAGATCGAGGCCCACCGGATGAAGGCCTCGGACGTGGCGGGATGGCGTTCGTAGTCTCGTGCCAGCCGCCGGTAGCTGGTCAGCCACGCCAGCGTGCGTTCCACCACCCACCTGCGCGGGATGACCGAGAACCCCCTCTGACCAGGTGGTTTGCGGACGATCTCGATGGTGGTGCGCAGCGTGGTACGGGCCCAGTCCACCAAGGCCCCGGCGAAGCCGGCGTCGGCGAACAGGTACCGGGTCCGGCGGCGGGTGATCGACAGCAGCGGGTGCTGGCGGTGGTGCAACTCCAGCAGCAGACGCTTGGCGCCGTCCCGGTCCTGCACCCACGCCGGCAGCACCACCACGGCCAACAACAGCCCGAGGGTGTCGGTGACGATGAACCGCTTGCGACCGTTGAGTTTCTTGCCCGCGTCATAGCCACGGGTGTCCGCGCCGACGGTGTCGGCGCCCTTGACGGTCTGGGAGTCCATCAGCCCGGCACTCGGGTCGGGATCGCGGCCGGCGTCGGTGCGGACCCGCGCCCGGAGGGCGTCGAGCAGGCGGAAGGTCAGGCGTTGCTGTTCCCACCGGGTGAAGTACCAGTACACGGTCTCCCAGGGCGGGAAGTCGACCGGCAGTTGCCGCCAGGAGCAGCCCGACCGGACCACGTACAAGATCGCGTCCACGATGTCCCGGCGCAGGTGCTTCTCCCGGCGTCCGCCTCGGGGATGCGCCGTCGGTGGCGGTAACAGGGGCTCCACCACTGCCCACTCGGCGTCGGTCAGGTCTGATGGATACCGCCGCCGGCGTGCCATCTGATCAACTTTGCCGAAGGTCAGTGGCACTTGGGAGCGGCCAGGATCTCAAACACCTTCTGACATGCGTACGCGTTCAGCGAACTAAACGTGGTGGAACAATCGAGTCCACCAAATAAGCCGCGGACTTCACGAGGTCGACATCATCGAGGTTGACCTCGTTTCCGTGTGCGTTGATGAACCCGACATGCAGCGGGCTGTTGTCGATACGGCTACGCCGTTGCATGGCGAGGCCGTCCTCACGTGGCAGATATATGTCACGTCACTGCTGCAGCGCGCTGATCACGATCAACAGTTCACGTCCGGCCGGGGTCACGTGGTAGCTGAACCGCGTCCGGCTGCGAGCTCCTGGTAGGGCTGCCTGGTCATCACACCGTGCTCGACCAGCGTGCTCAGCCGATCGGACAGCATGTCCGGCGCGATGCGGAGAGAATCCCGGGACTCGGCGAAGCGCGTCACGCCGGACAGTGCATCGCGCATGATCAGCAAGGTCTAGTGGCTTGTCACGCAACCTTGGTCGGGTAATGCGTCCAGGTCCGGATCGGTGAGTCAGCGGCGAACCCGGTCTTGGCCTGGGCGCGTGCGTTGCGCCAGCGGACGTAGGCGGCGATCGCCGCGTTCTGGTCGGCGTGGCTGCGGTGGTCGGTCCCGTTGAGGGCGAAGTAGCGCAGCGCGGCGAACTCGGCCTCGATCCAGTTCAACCACGACCCGTAGGTCGGCAGGAACACCAGCTCGACCTGGTTGGCGGCGCACCACGCACGGACCTTCGGGTGGCGGTGTGGGGAGAAGTTGTCCGCGATGACGTACAGCTTCTCCCCAGGCCAGCGGGCGCGCAGGGCCGTGAGCAGGTCGAGGAACTCGCGGTGGCGTTTATGGTCCCGGATCCGATAGAAGATCTTGCCGGTGGCCAGGTCCAGCGCGGCCAGCATGTGCTTCACGCCCTCGTAGCGGTTGTAGGTCGCGCGCTGCCGCAGCGGCTTCCGGCGCGGTCGCCACGCCTTTCCCTTGCGTGGCTGCAGGTTCAGTGGCCCGAACTCGTCGACGCACACCACCCGCCCGTCGACGGGTGGATGGTCGTAGAGGTCCAGGATCCGGTGCATCTTGGCGATGAAGTCCGGGTCCGCCGATGCCATCCACGTGGTCGTGGTCTGCCACGACACACCGCCGGCGCGCAGGATCCGCCGCAGGGTCTCCTTCGAGATGGCCACCACCGTGCCCCGGTCGAGCAGGTGCTCGCGCAGCTTCGCGAGCGACCAGGTCGCGAACGCGGTGATGCCCCAGTCGGCGGGGGGACGTCCGGGCGATCAGACAGATCCGCTGGCGGATCTGCTCACCGATCGTCTTCGGGCGTCCCCCGTTCCATTTTGGACACCGTTGGCGAATGCGGACGGCACTACCGCATCCTAGATGATCACGTTCATCACGGAGGACATGATGGTCAGTGGAGGTCGGGGTGTCGTTGCGTCCGCGCAGCTGGGACGTGATTCCAGATGAAACGGCTCGCGTTGCCCGGATGGTGTTCCCCGAGGGGTGTCTGGCGATGCGAGCGCGGGACGTGTTGGGATCGGTCTTCGCCGATACCGACTTCACCGACGCGTTCCCGCGCCGCGATCAGCCAGGCCTCTCGCCAGCGCTGTTGGCGCTGGTGTCGGTGCTGCAGTTCGCCGAGGGTCTGTCCGATCGCCAGGCCGCCCATGCGGTCCGGGCCCGGATCGACTGGAAATACGCCCTGGGCCTGGAGTTAGCTGACCAGGGCTTCGACTACTCGGTGCTCAGCGAGTTCCGCGCCCGCTTGATTGCCGGCGGGATGCAGCAGCGGGTGCTGGACGCCGTGGTCGACGCCGCTGCCCGGGCAGGGCTGCTGTCTGCCGGCGGCCGCCAGCGCACCGACTCGACCCACGTGCTTGCGGTGGTGCGGGACCTCAACCGGCTGCAATTCGTCACCGAGACGCTGCGCTCGGCGTTGAACGCGCTCGCCGCTGCCGCACCGCACTGGCTGGCTAGCTTGGCCGAACCGGAGTGGTTCGACCGCTACAGCGCCCGCTCGGAAGACACCCGGTTTCCCAGCCGATGGGCAGCCCGCACGGCCCACGCCGACCAGGTCGGCACCGACGGCATGGTGGTGCTATCGGCGGTCGCCGCGCCCACAGCTCCTGTGTGGTTGCGGGAGCTTGCGGCGGTGGAGTTGCTGCGCCAAGTCTGGGTGCAGCAGTATCACGTCGTCGACGGACAGATTCGTTGGCGGGACAAGAAAGACCTGCCACCAGCGGGGATCCGCTACTGCTCGCCGTATGACCCGCAGGCCCGAACCGGCACCAAACGCGCCGCCTCGTGGAACGGCTACAAGATCCATCTCACCGAGACCTGCGAGCCTGACGCCCCACACCTGATCACCCACGTGACCACCACGCCCGCCCCGGTCCCGGACATGGCCGTCACCGAGGCGATCCACACCAGGCTGGCCGAACGGGAGCTGTTGCCGCAGGTGCATCTGGTCGACGCCGGCTACATCGACGCCGAACACCTGGTCACCGCGCGGGAGAAGTACGACATCGAACTGCTGGGACCGGCCAAGCCCGACAGCGCCTGGCAGGTCGGCGTCGAGAATGGATTCACCCTGGACCAGTTCAGCGTCGACTGGGACAGCCAACGGGTGACCTGCCCGACTGGCAAGACCGCGACATCGTGGAACGCCGACCAGTCCCAGGACGGTGTTCCCGTTGTCCGGGTGCGGTTTCCGGTCTCGGCTTGCCGACCCTGTCCGGTCCGTGACCGATGCACCCGCTCCAGTGCCGGCCGTCGGCTGACCTTGCGGCATCGCGCTCAACACGATGTGCTGCAACAGGCGCGCACTATGCAGCAGACCGAGCAGTGGCAGCAGCGCTACCAGCACCGCGCTGGCGTCGAAGGCACGGTCGCCCAAGCCGTCCGCAGCTTCGGCCTGCGGCGCTCCCGCTATCACGGCCTGGCCAAGACTGGTTTGCAGCACCTGCTGACCGCGGCCGGGATCAA
The DNA here is from genome assembly GCF_018263855.1 of Kutzneria sp. CA-103260. Lineage (GTDB taxonomy): Bacteria > Actinomycetota > Actinomycetes > Mycobacteriales > Pseudonocardiaceae > Kutzneria. Next base: position 11,431,566 of record NZ_CP073318.1, read on the forward strand.
CCTGCACCGACTCAACGCGTGGTGGCAGGACATCCCGTTCGCTGCTACCCGAACATCACACTTCGCCGCCCTGCGCCCCACCGGCTGACGTCGGCAGACTCGAGTTCGCCAACGGTGTCCATTTTGGGTCCAGCGCGTCGAACCCCCGCTCGTTGAACGCGTGGATCACATCGCGCACGTAGTCAGGGCTGACCTGCAGCAACGAGGTGATGTCCCGGACGGCCTGGCCCTGACCGGACATCAACACCACGATCGCCCGCCGCATCTTCACCGGGTCCTTCGCGGTCCGGGTCACCCGCTGCAGCTTGCGGCCTTCCTCCATCGACAGTGCCCGGACGAACACCTCGGGTCGACGAGCCACAACCACCTCCCACAGTCGGCCTGCGGGACCAGCCTCGCCTACCGGCGGCGAAGATCAATTACTGGGTCGAGGTTCCGAGTCGAGCCACTAGCGCGCACCGACCACTTCCAGGCTGCGCGCGACCGAGCAGATCAGACCGGCCTGGCCGGGGCGTGATGTCGCCACACGGTAGCTGAGTTGACAAACCCTATCCAGATTGAGCTAGATTTGTGTACCAAACTCAGCCCTCTCTGGAGGTCCCCATGGACATCACAACCAGCATTGCCCTATTCACCGGCGCCAACCGCGGCCTCGGCCGCCACCTCGCCGCGGTCAAGTGACGCTCGGCGCAATCTCCGGCGACCGCACCAGGCGGCTGGCTAGCAACTGTCGAAGCGCCAGCGGAAACCGGCAACCCCGAAAGGAAGGCCCCTCATGCCCCTGACCGGCGACTACGAGCCCGTCATGTCCGACCACTGGGCACATAAGCAGGTAAGGGAGTTCGTGGCGAGTGGCGGCACCGAGGCGACCGAGCTCCGCGGCCGGCCGATCATTGTCCTCACGTCGGTCGGAGCCAAGACCGGCAAGCTGCGCAAGTCCGCGTTGATGCGGGTCGAGCACGACGGGGAGTACGCGGTCCTCGGATCGATGGGCGGTGCGCCCAAGCACCCCGTCTGGGTCCACAACCTGCGCAAGCAACCGCACGTCGAGCTGCAGGACGGCGTCGAGCAGCACGACTACACCGCGCGGGAGACCGAGGGTGACGAGCGCGAGCTGTGGTGGAAGCGGGCGGTCGAGACGTGGCCCGACTATGACGTGTACAAGACCCTGACCGATCGGGTCATCCCGGTGTTCGTGCTCTCCCGGCGCGACGGATAGGCACCACCGGCGGCGTGCCGGTCTGCGGGTCGGCGATGACCTCTCGCAGGCGAGCCCGTAGACCTCGGCGACGAGGTCGGCAGTGACGATCGAGGGCTCGCCTGCGCGGACCACCTCGCCGGCCTTCATGGCGATGAGGTGCGTGGCGTAGCGGGTGGCCTGGTTGCGGTCGTGCAGCACGGCGACCAGGGCGCGGCCCTGCTGGTTGAGAGGGAGTTCGGGCAGGTGTAGGTCAGTATGGCGTGGCGCAAGTAGTATCCGGCAACTTCGTACGCGGTGGGTTTGGGCGACGACGACTGAGCAGGCGGTTTGACGTGTCTGATGTGTTGCGTGGCAAGGTCGCACTGGTCACCGGTGGCACGCGGGGGATCGGTGCGGCGACCGCCCGTCGGCTCGCCGCTGACGGCGCGCACGTCGCGATCACGTATTCCAGCAGCGCCGACAAGGCGAAGCTGGTCGTGGAGGACCTGCGCGCGTTCGGCGTCGACGCCGCCGAGTTCGGTTACGACCTGGCCGACGTGCGGAGTGCGTCCGCGTTGGTTGCCGATGTGGTGGCCCGGTTCGGCGGGATCGACGTTCTGGTCAGCAACGCGGGAGTGTTGCATGCGGGCGTGATCGACGACGCCGGCCGCGATCACGAGACGACGTTCGCGCACCAGTTCGCGGTGAACGTCGAAGGTGTCGTGGCGCTGGTGTCCGCGGCTACCGCCACGATGACCGACGGCGGCCGGATCGTGCTGGTCGGCAGTTCCGGCGCGGCGCGGACCCCGTTCCCGGGCATCGGCGACTATGTCGCCTCGAAGGCCGCGGTGGCGGCCTACGCCCGGGCGTGGGCGCGCGACCTCGGCGGCCGGGGCATCGCGGTCAACGTCGTGCAGCCCGGTGTGGTCGACACCGACATGAGCCCAGACGTCGACAGCGACGGCGGGCGAGCGATGATCGCGCTGACCGCGCTGGGCCGAATGGGACAGCCCGACGAGGTCGCCAACCTGGTCGCGTATCTGGCCGGTCCCAGCCCGGCGTACCTGACCGGTTCGGTTCTCACCATCGACGGTGGCATGACTGTGTAGCGCGATGCTTGTGCGCCGTTCGGCGGCGACCACGAGTTTCTTACAGAAGCAATAAATTGTTCGATCATTCGACGGGCGGGACGTCCCGCGACATCTGTGCTGGCCGCTGCGCTGACATGAGGCACGTATGTCGTCACATGAAACAAATGTAACTTTCCGCGAGAGCACTCTCGGATGGTGGGCTGCCCTCGGCAAAGCGTCCGTTCACCGTTCTGTAAGAACTTTCGGCTTGCGTATCGGATTGAAACCTTTAGTCTCGGCATGGCAAACCCCCGTTTCAGGGTGTGACCGAGTGGCATCAAGGGGAAAGTGTCAATGGTGAGCGACAAGTGGGTCGAAAATATTTCGCCCGGCGAAGCGGAAAGACATCAGGCGCAGGCCGCTCTCTTCGTGAAGCTGCAGGAGCGGCGGAAGGAGAAGTACGGCGCGAGGCCCCACATGCTCAGCCCGATTGTGAGAACCGCCAGTAGCGCAGCGGCGAGTACCCAACTCCACCGGGTCGGCCCCGATATGGCCAGATTGATAACTGTCGCCAGTGCGGCCGCAGCAAGTCCCGACCCCATCGACGGCACAAACCCAGAGTCCGTGGCACGCTTGGTAAAAGCCCATGATCCGAACTGCACGCCGTGATCGGAGTGAATGATCGCTCCCCGGCCGGGACGGCGACTGTCGATGGCCATGCCGAGCGCGTTGGTCACCAACGCCGCCGTGGGAGAGGAGTCGATGGACCACCCCACCACACAGCGAGAGTGGACATCGAGCACCACCGCGCAGTAGACCTTGTGGCTGTGTCGCAATGAGGTCGAAGAAATGGCGCAGATCTCCGTCGACTACATCGAGCTGGAGCAGGGTCGCGGCCGCAATCCGTTGGATCAGGTGGTGGCGGCGCTGGGCCCGGGCCTTGCGGCTGGACCACGACGAGCGCGCTAGCCACCGTTGCGGTAGACCCCATCGTCATCCACCGAGTCCGCGTACTCCACCAGGTCCCGGTTGCCCACGTCGAGGTTCGCGACGATCAGGCAGAGCCCGTCCGGGACGCTGCGGAACTCACGACCGGGGTCGTCGAGCAGGTCGATCAGGAGCAGCGGGTGTTCCGCGTCTTTGATCGCGGTCTCGTCGGCGACCACGAGGTATCCGTGCGGTCCGTCCGCCGGCATCAGGGCGATAATCTCCGCCGCGGACAGATCCCGATACACCGGGTCGTCGACGATCGCCACGAAGTCGCTCGGTTCCTCGTCCCCGAAATCCATGGTGGCCCGGTGGAAGTCGGCCACCAACGCGGCCCACGCGTCCTCCGCGCCGAAGCCGGTGCGGAGCAGCAGCGGGCGCTCGGTCTCCGGAAGTGCCGGCAGGTCAACCGATTTCGACATGGTTATGATCCTATTGTCTAGGTTTGGACCCTGAACATGGTGCCACCGACCCCACGGTCGACACCCGCTGGTCCCCTGCGGTACGGTCACCGAGGATCGTCCTAACAGGATAAGAGCCCGTGGCTCACGGCCACGCCTCACCTGTACGGAGTACTCGCCGAGTCAGACGTGGGCACAGCTCGCCATGACGTGAAGCCAGGTCCCCATGCCCTCGGCATGTAAAGCCCGCACGGCGTCGTACCGCTCGCGGATCCGTGTCACGAACGACGACTCCGACAGGAAAACAGGGTCGGCCGGCTCGATGTCGAGGGCCGGCGGCGCCTCCGTCTGGACTGTCGCGGTCGTGTTGTCAGCGATATCTTCGCCAGGATGGTCCGGCGCGAGGGGCTCGGACAGGCATTTGCGGTGCGCGATGACGGTTTTCTCGACGGCCTCGCCCAGGTTCTTCCAGACATGCCAACGGTCCGCGCACTGCGTTGCCTGGGGCGCGCCTCGTGTGCTGGCCTCGGCGTAGGCGCTGGCTCGATCCCTCGCGATGACCTGGATCTCGGGGTGGGCCGTCAGCCACTCGGCGAGTGTGTCGGCCTCGCGGTCCGGGAGCACGTCGATGGGCTGGTGTGTCGCGAGATTGATCAGGATGGTGGCGTAAGTTTGTCCTTTCCGGATCGCGAAGTCGTCGACGCCCAGAGCCGTCACCTCACCGATCGGCGCTTCTGGCAGAGCCCGCAGCAGCCGTAACAGTGTGTTCCGGCTGGCCGGCAATCCCAGCACGGCGGCCAACCGCGCGCCGGCACGGCCGGCCAGCGCTGCGCTGATCGCGGTCAGCATCGCCCGCGACAATGGGGTTCTGCGCGCGTGCCGGGTGGCCACCCCGGCGGGTTGCTCGGTGAAGGTACGCACGGCGCATTCCGTGGTGTCGCAGAAGAATCGTCGTACCCGCAAGCGCAGAGCCACGGTCTGGCCGGCGATCGCGGCGTCGGCAAGTTGTCGGTTGTAGTGGCTGTGCACCCGGCCCGCGGGGTGGCCACAGGTGTGGCAGGCCACCACTGATGCCGTCGAGCTCACCCAGATCAGCAGGCCAGCGGCCGCCTGCTCGATCCGCTCGATCACAACACCGGCCAGATGCGGAAGCACCACGTCAAGACCATGATCATCGCACCCGGAAGATGATCACACACCGGACTGGATCGCCCGTCGCGAGCAACAACTTGATCACGCAACTTGGCCCAGATCCCCGTGTCTGGGCTGACCAGCAGTCGGATCCGGCGCAGCGTCGCGCGGGCCAGGGGCGCGAGCAGGGCCGCGAGCAAGGCCCTGTCCTCGGGCCGCAGTCGTGGGCGCTGATCGCCGAGTTGTCTCCGCAGGACCGTGAGTTGATGGCGTAACGCAAGGATCTCGACGTCCTACTCACGGTCGGTCATGCGCAACAGCCGTAGCGCGGCGAAGGCGTGGGTGACGGCGAGGTAGGTGAAGCGGACGAGCACGAGCCGCGATCATGCCGGATGGTGACCGGTCGTACTCCGACACCCCTACTGACCTGCACGGACGTATTTCTCGGCACGGACAACTTCATCCGAGACATCACCGACCGCGCCCGGCTGAGCCCAGCGGCCTGAAACTTGACACAGATGTGAAGAAGCCCGCGACCAAGTTGATCTAAGCAGTCGCGCCAACGGCCAACGCGTCCGAGACAGCAGCAGCGAACGCAGCGGTGCCGAGTTCACCGCCCACGTCACGGGTCCGGGTCGCTGGGCTGGCCAGCACGGCATCGACGGCCCGACCGATTGCCGCGCCAGCCGTCACCAGGGCGGGGTCGCCGTCACGTTGGCCGCGCCAGTCGAGGAGCATGGCGGCGGAGAGGATCAGCGAGGTCGGATTGGCGACGCCGCGGCTGGCGATGTCGGGGGCGGAGCCGTGCTGGGCTTGGGCGACGCAGAGGTGGTGGCCGGTGTTGATGGAGCCGCCGAGGCCGAGGCCGCCGGACAGTTCGGATGCCTCGTCGGAGAGGATGTCGCCGAACATGTTGGTGGTGACGAGAACGTCGAAGCGGTCGGGGGTGCGCACGAGTAGAGCGGCGGCGGCGTCGACGATGACTTCCTCCAACTCCACGTCCGGGTAGCGCGAGGCGACGGCTCGGACCTCGCGGAGGAACAAACCGTCGGTCAGCTTGAGGACGTTGGCCTTGTGTACGGCGGTCACCTTGCGCCGACGACCGAGGGCCAGTTCGAACGCCGCGACCGCCACGCGCTCACACGCCTTGGCGCTGACCTTCCGCACCGACAGCGCCAAATCCCGGTCGGGCATGAACTCGCCGGTACCGGCGTGCATCGAGCGGTCGGCGTAGAAGCCTTCGGTGTTCTCGCGGACGATCACGAGGTCCATTGGCCGCCGCAGCGGGCTGAGGCCGGCGCGTGAGCGGCAGGGCCGAATGTTGGCGAACAGTTCGAAGACCGTCCGCAGTTCGGCCGACGGATTGATGCCGCCTTCGGCTCGTGACGGGTAGTCGTAGTGCGACACCGGCCCGAGCAGCACGCCGTCCACCTCCGGCACGCGCTTGAGCACGTCGTCGGGAAGGGTGGTGCCGGTCTCGGCCAGCGACGCCAGGCCGATGGCCCGGACCTCGAAGTCCAGTCCGAGACCCAGCATCTGGTCGGTGGCGGTGAGCACGTCGAGGGTGGCGGCGGTGATCTCGGGGCCGATGCCGTCGCCCGGCAGGACGAGGATCTTCACGGGCGGGGTCCTTCCGTCGGGAGCAGCGCAGCCAGGTGCGGCCGCATCCGCTCGGCGATCAGGCGGTAGCCGTCGGCGTTGGGATGCAGGCCGTCGGCCAGCAAAGGAGCGTCGTCCGGCCCGAACACCGACGGACCGTCCAGCACTGGTAGCCCGTGCGGGGCGTTCGCGACTTCGGCCCGGATGTCCGCCAGCGTGAGCCCGACCGCGTTGCGCTGATGTTCGCGTTCGGGGGCGTGCAGGGGAGTGGTGAGCAGGATCGGCGTGTCGGGGTGGCCGTCGCGAATCGTCCGCACGAAGCCGTCCAGGGCCGGCCCGAGGGTGCGCGAGGAGAACGACGCCCGGCCGTGGATGTTCACCCCGACACACAGGCTGATCACGTCGGCCTCAGTGTCCCGAATGTACCGGGCGACGGCCTGGTCCAGGTGGCATTCACCAGCGAATCCCAGGCACCGCAACGACCATCCCAGCTCCGTTGCGACTAGAGCCGGCCACGTCTCCGACGGCCCGACGGCCAGCCGGCACTGGGTGATGGAGCTGCCGTACACGATCCACTTAGGACCTTCAACCGACGGCACGAGCTCTGAATCGGCGGAAAAATCACCAAGGCGAACATGGTGCGACTGTGGCAACCAAATCCGGACGTCTTTGCGCGTGCCCGACAGGCCGCCAAGCCGAACCGTCGGCGACCGGCTGACGAGCTCGCCATCGACGACAACGTCCACATCGCCGGAAGTCTCGACCTCCCAGGCGAAAGCGGTCGCCGACGTCGAGTACTCCAACCGTACCCCGGCCGGCATCAACGCCACGTCTTCCAACAACGGGTGCAACGGCGTCGACGGCAGGCGCCGGGGGACGCCGTCGACCAGCTCGGCGTGGCCCCGGAGCAGATGCCGGTACTCGGTCACTGGCATGCGGCGTGCAGCCTTTCCACGAACTCGTCGACATGCCGGTCTTCCCACACCAGCGGCGGCCGGACCTTCAGCACGTCCCCACGCGGGCCGGTGAGGCCGGCCAGCACGCCGTTGTCGACCAGGCGCTGCAACAGGTCCCGGGCCGCCTCGCGGCCGGGCAGGACGTCGACGCCCGCCAGCAACCCGGTGCCGCGAACCTCGCCCAACAGCGGCGTTTCCGAAGCCAGCGACGTCAGGAGCCGGCGCAGGCGGGAGCCGGTCTCGACCGCCCGCGCCGGCAGCTCGGTCAATTCCAGGATGTCCAGCACCGCATGCCCGGCGGCCGCCGCGGCCGGCGTCGCCGCGAACGTGGAGAAGTACTCGTACCGGCCGGCCAGCACATCCGCGATCTCGCGCCGCGTCACCACCGCGCCGATCGGATAGCCCGCGCCCATCGGCTTGCCCAACGTCACTAGATCCGGCGTGATCCCCGCCCGTGCGAACCGCCACAGCTGCGGCCCGCTGCGGCCGTAGCCGGACTGCACCTCGTCGGCCAGAAAGAGCGCGCCGGCCTTGTGGGCGCCATCAACCAGATCGGCAAGGAAGCCGTCCGGCGTGTCGAGGATGCCCCCGGACGTGAACTGCGAGTCGACGAGCAACAGCGCCGGATTCGCCACCGCCGCCTGGATCTCATGCGCGGCAACAGATTGGCCACGCGGCGCGGCGAACGTGCCGACGCGGTCGGGCCGATACCCCGGCGGCCATTCGTTCGAGCTCAGGTCGGCCATCCACTTCGACGCCCCGTGGTACGCGTGCTCGGCGATGATGGCGCCGTCACCGCCGGTGAACTCGGTCGCCAGGCGCCAGGCCAGCTCGTTGGCCTCGGTGCCGGAGGTGGTGAACAGGCAGGTGTCCAACCCCGGCGGCATGGTGGCGAGAATCCGCTCCGCGAGGGTCACGATGCCGGCGTGCAGGTAGCGGGAATGCGTGTTCAGCTCCGCCAGCTGTTGCGAGACGGCCCGGGCCACGGCCGGATGCGCATGTCCAACCACGGCAACGTTGTTGTACGCGTCGAGGTAGCGGCCGCCGTCGCGTGCGTACAGCCAGGGGCCTTCGCCGCGGACGAGTTCCAGCGGCCGCAGGTAGAACAGCGGCGACAGCGGCCCACCCATCGCTGCGGCCCGCCGCCCCGGCAGCTGCGACGCCGGCACGGCGGAAGACAGGTCCCGCGTGCCGGCGAGGCGGTCGAACCGGTCCCTCAGCTCGTCAGGTTCGATCCCGCTGAGGACGTTGACCAGCCGTTCGCTGGTGCCGTCGTATTGTGTGATGTACTGGGCGTTGTCGGCGTGCGGGCCGCGGCGCGTCGCGGACACGGCCAGCGTCGTCAGCAGCCGGGCGATCACCAGCTCGCCGAGCACGGCGACCTCGGGCCCGGTCAGCGGCCGGTGCCGCTGGTAGCCGCTGAGCACCGCTTCCGTGTTCTGCCACAGCATTTCCGGCTCGGTGCGGCGCAGCACGGACGTCAGCGTGGCGGCCAGGTCGGCCACCGCGCTGGTGTGGTGCATGTCGCCGAAGTCGATCAACCCGGTGACCCGGCCGGCGTCGGCCAGCACGTTGGTCAGGGTGACGTCGGCGTGCTGGATACCGGCCGGCAGCGTGTCGATCGCCGCGACGGCCGGGCGCACCCGCTCGGCCAGGTCGGCCCGACCGATGCCGGAGGCCGCCAGCACCTCCGGCATCCGGCGGACGTCCCAGATCAGCCTACGGCCGGCCGCTGGATGGAAGAACCCCTGCAGGGCAACGGAAACCCGGGCGGCAATCGCCCCGACCTGAGCCGCGAGACCGGCGTCGACCGGCCGACCCTCCAGCTGCGTGCCGGGCAGCACCGTGATCAACCGGGCCAGGCACTCCCGGCCGGCGTCGTCCTTGATCTTGACGACGTCCCCCACAGCGTCCGGCACCGGCAGCGTGGGATCCGCCGCGCGGACGTGCGCCAGCGCCCTGACCTCCATGTCGAGCACGGCGGCGTCCTCGGCCGGGTTGGCGATCTTGAGCACGTACCGGCCGTCGACCAGCACGTTCAGGTCGCGCTCGCTGTCGAGGCGGCGGAGCTCGGGGTCGATCAGCCGCCAGTGGCGGAGGGCGGCGCGCAGGGCGTCCGGGCCGAAGTCCGGCGCCGGTTCGGTGAAGGTGCTCATAGCGAGACATCCTTTCCGAACCGGCTCAGTATGTACGGCAGGACGCCGCCGTGCCGATAGTGAGTCGCCTCCAACGGCGTGTCCAGGCGGGCCCGGACCTCGAACTCCAGCCCCGTCGGCCGGACCCGGACGGTGACCGGCCGGCTGGGGTCGTCGACGGCGTCGAGCACTCCGACCAGGTCGAACTCCTCGGTGCCGGCCAGGCCGAGGGATTCGGCGCTGTCGCCGTCGGCGAACTGGAGCGGCAGGACGCCGAGCTGCACCAGGTTGGCGCGGTGGATACGCTCGAACGACTCCGCCAGCACGGCCCGAACGCCCAGCAGCGCCGTCGCCTTGGCCGCCCAGTCGCGGGATGACCCCGTGCCGTACTCCCGCCCGGCGATCACCAGCAGGGGAGCGGCGGCGGATTGCGCGGCCTCGAACGCCGGGAGCCCGTTGCGGGTCAGGCCGCCGCGAATGTCCAGGCGGGGATTGCCGAAGCCGCCGCGCACCATGACCTCGAAGTTGCCGCGCCGGGAGGCATAGGTGTTGAGGTCGGTCTCGCCCTGGTCGAGCAGGTACCGGCCGGCACAGCTCGTCGGCGGGATGCGGCCGGCGGGGCTGATGTGGTCGGTCGTCACGGAGTCGCCGAGCAGCAGCAGAACCCGCGCACCGGTGATGTCTCCCGGTTCGGCTGTTTTGTCCAGGAACGGCGGCCGGCGCAGGTAGGTTGAGCCGCTCTCCCAAGCGAATTGGTCGCCCTCGGCAGCAGGCACCTCGGCCCAGCGCTCATCACCAAAGGGATCCGCGTAGGCGTCCCGGAACAGCTCCGGCGTGAGGTGCGCGGTGACGACGGTGTCGATCTCGGCGTCGTCCGGCCACAGATCGGCCAGGAACACCGGTTCGCCGTTGTCGTGGCCCAGCGGCTCGGACGTCAGGTCGTGCGTGACCGTGCCGGCCAGGGCGTAGGCGACGACCAGCGGCGGCGAGGCGAGATAGTTCAACCCCACGTCGTTGTTGACGCGGCCGTCGAAGTTTCGGTTGCCGGACAACACCGACGCCACCACAGCGCCGCTCTCCGCGACGCCGGACAGCAGCGGTCCGGAGTTTCCGATGCACGTCATACAGCCGTAACCGACGAGCTGGAAGCCGAGTTCGTTGAGCGGCCTCGACAATCCGGCCCGGTGCAGGTACTCCGTGACGGTCTTCGACCCCGGCGCCAGACTGGTCTTCACCCACGGCTTGACCGTCAGCCCCCGGGCGCGGGCGTTGCGGGCCAGCAGGCCGGCGGCGACCATCACGTGCGGGTTGGACGTGTTGGTGCAGGACGTGATCGCCGCGATCGCCACTGCCCCATCGGGAATGCGTCCGTCCGTTATGGACCCGATCGCCGCGCGGGCGTTGGCGGGGACTTCGCCGAGCGGCACCCGGTCCTGCGGCCGCCGGGGACCGGCCAGCGACGCGGTCACCATAGACAGGTCGATCTTCAGGTGCTCGTCGTACCGGAGGACAGTACCGTCGGGCCAGAGGCCCTGTTCCTTCGCGTACTTCTCGACGAAGCGCACGTGCTCCGGCTCGCGGCCGGTCAGCCGAAGGTAGGCCAGCGTCGCGTCGTCGATGGGAAACATCGCCGCCGTGGCCCCGAATTCCGGGCACATGTTGGCGATCGTCGCGCGATGGGCCAGCGGCAGCCCGGCCACCGCCAGCCCGGTGAACTCGACGAACTTGCCGACAACTCCGTGCGCCCGCAGCGTTTCCACGATCGTCAGCACCAGATCCGTGGCGGTGACACTGGGGCCGAACTCCCCGGTCAGCTCCACCCCGACCACCGCCGGCACAACCAGGCTCACCGGCTGCCCCAGCAGCGCCGCCTCGGCCTCGACCCCACCGACGCCCCAGGCCAACACGCCGAGCGCGTTCACCATGGTGGTGTGGGAATCCGTGCCGGCGCAGGTGTCCGGGAACGCCCAGCCGTCCCGGCGTTCCACCACGCTGGCCAGGTATTCGAGGTTGATCTGGTGCATGATCCCGGTGCCCGGCGGCACGACGCGCAGCCCGAGCCGCTCGCCCCACTTGAGGAACCGGAATCGCTCGGCGTTGCGCCCGTACTCGATGTCAACGTTGTGGCGCAAGGCATCTGGCCGCGCGGACACCTCCGTAGCGATGGAGTGGTCGACGGTCAGGTGCGCCGGCACGCGCGGCCGCACCGCCGCCGGATCGCCGCCTTGACGAGCCACCGCATCCCGCAGCGCCGCCAGATCGGTCAGCACCGGGACACCGTTGGTGTCGTGCAGGAAAACCCGGGACGGCGAGAACGACGCCACGCCCTTCTCGCCGCGTACCAACGTTTCGATATCCGAGGCCGTCACGGCGTGGACGTCCTCGTGCCGCAGCAGGTTCTCCAGCAGGATCTTGTGGCTCAGTGGCAGCACTTCTGACCCCGGCACGGCATTGAGGCGGTGTACCCGCAGGCCGTCCAGCCACCCGAGGCTGCCGTAGCTGTTCCCGGTCATGTAAGGCTTTCGACGGCCGCGGGCGTCGGCACCGGCTCGGCGGCCTTGGCCCGCCGCCGACCCCGTCGAGGCCGGTCGAGCAGCTCGGCGACCTTGGATAACCCGAAGTTGATCACGATGTAGATCGCCGCCGTGACCGCGTAGGCCTGGAGAAAGTCGCCATTGTACTCGCCCAGGACCTGTCCGTTGCGCAACAACTCCGGGTAGCTCACGACGTAGCCGAGGCTGGATTCCTTCAACGTCCGGATCACCTGCGTCACCAGCGCCGGCCGCAGCGACCGGAACACCTGCGGCAGCACGACGAGCCGCAGCGCCTGACCGCGCCGCAGGCCGATCGCCGCGGCGGCGTCGAACTGCCCGCGGTCCAACGAGTTCACGCCGGCGCGCACGATCTCCGCGAACACCGAGCCGGCGTGCAGCACGATCGGAATGGACAGCACCCAGAACGGCGGCAGGTTCCAGCCGAACGTCGGCAGGCCGATGAGGAAGAAGTACACCAGCAGGATCAGCGGAATCGCCCGGAACAGTTCGATCGCCGCGGCGCTAGGCAACGACAGCCATCGCCGCGGCGACAGCCGCCCGAGGCCGGCAACTGTCCCGAACATCAGCGACATCGCCGCACAGGCCAGGCCGATCCGCAGCGTCATGCCCAGACCGTCCAGCAGGTAACGGATGTTGGGCCACGTCCACAGCGGCGACCACAACCGCGCCGAAAGCTGGCCGACGTGCGACAGCTGGGCGATGATACCGACCACCAGTCCCAGTAACACGATCGACGCTACGACGGTCGCGATCCGCAGCCGGGCCTTGCCCTTTGGGCCGAGTTCGTCGAACAACACGGAGGACTTCATCGCCGGATCCGCACCTTCCGCTCGATGACGCCGGTGAGCTGCCCCGAGGTGAGGGTGATCAGCAGGTAGCCGATCGCCGCCGCGATGAAGCTCGGGATGGGCTGGGCGTGGTCGAGGTTGAACTGCCGCGCCGACCCGGTCAGCTCCTGCACGCCGACGGCCGCGCCCAGCGCGGAGGCCAGGCAGACGTTGATGAAGATCGAGCCCAGCGGCTGCACCATCGACCGGAAGGCCTGCGGCAGCAGAACCTGCCGCAGGACACCGGAAAACGTCAGCCCCAACGCCCGCGCCGCCTCGATCTGCCCGGCCGGCACCGACGCGACGCCGGACCGGACCGTCTCGCAGACGTACGCGCCGAAGTACAGGCCCAGCCCCAGCACGACCGATCCGAACAGCGGCACGGTCGCGCCGACGTACGGCAACCCGAACACCACCATCACCAGCACGAGCAGCAACGGCGAATTGCGCAGGCAGTGCACGTAGAAGCCGGCGACCGCCCGCAGCGGCCCGAGCGGCCCGACCCGGCAGACGCCGAGCAGCGTGCCGATGACCACCGCCAGCGGGAAGGCGAGCACGGCCAGTTCCAGCGTCACCAGCAGGCCGGTGAGCAGCTCGCCGACGTGATCGAACAGGACGGACATGGCGGCCTCTCAGGCGCCCGGCACGGAACCGAGCTTCGGCGGCTGCGGGGCGGGCGTCTTGACGAGCTTGCCGACCGTGCTCTGCCAGAGCTTGGTCCACGTGCCGTCGGTGAAGATGGTCTGCAGGAACTGGTTGACCACGTCCTTGAACTTCGGGTCGTCCTTGGGCAGCCCGATGCCGAACGGGTTGGAACCGAAGGTCTTGTCCAGCAGCTTGATGTCGGTCTTGGTGGCGACCAGCCCCAGCAGCGAGGCGTTGTTCAGCGTCATCGCCTCGGCCCGGCCCTGCTCGACTGCGGCGGCGCATTCCGCCGCGGTGTCGAACAGCACCGGCTGCGCGGTCGGCGCCGCGGCCAACAGCGCGTCCTTGGCCGCGCCCGACTCCGTGGCCACCTTCTTGCCGGCGAGGTCGCTGACCTGCTTGATGGTGCTGTCGCTGGACTTCACGATGACGCCGCTGGCGGCCATGTAGTACGGCCCGGCGAAGTTGACCAGCTTGGCCCGGTCCGGCGTGATCGTGTACGTCTGGACGGCGACGTCGATGGTGTGGTTGCCCAGCAACGCCTCCCGAGTGTCGGAGCCGCCGCTCTGCAGCTTGGCGTTGGGCTTGCCCAGCAGGTACTTGGCCAGCAGCTGGGCGATGCCGGCGTCGAAGCCGGTCAGTTTGCCCGAGGCCGGGTCCAGCTGGGAGAAGCCGATCGTGTTGCGGCTGCCGGCGAAACTCAGCTCGCCCTTCTGCCGGATCTTGTCCAGCATCGGCGTGCTGGGCAGGTTCTGCCCAACCGGCCCACCATCCACAACGGACGCCTGGTCGATCTGGCCGTTCACGTCGGCGGCGGCCGGCCGGTCGTCGGCGCCGGCATTCTGGTTGGGGGCGCTGCCGCAGGCGCTCGCGGTGGCGATCAGAACGGCGGTGGCCGCGACGGTCACCACGGTGCGAGTTCTCATGGTTGCTCCTCGGGTCAGTGCGCGAGCACCTTGGACAGGAAGTCGCGGGCCCGGACGGTTTCGGTGTGGTCGAAGAACTCCGCGGGCGTGCCCTGCTCGGCGATCCGGCCGTCGCTCATGAACACGACCCGGTCGGCGGCCTTGCGGGCGAAGCCCATCTCGTGGGTGACGACGACCATGGTGGTGCCGTCGGCCGCCAGCGCGGTCATGACGTCCAGGACCTCGTGCACCATCTCGGGATCCAGCGCGCTGGTCGGCTCGTCGAACAGCACGAGCTTGGGCCCCATGGCCAGGGCGCGGGCGATGGCCACGCGCTGCTGCTGGCCGCCGGACAGCTCGGCCGGCAGCTTGTCGGCCTGATCGCCGACGCCGACGCGGTCCAGCAGCCGCCGCGCCTCGGTTTCCGCCGCACGCGGGGACTTTCCCCGGACCTTGATCGGCCCGAGGGTGACGTTGTCGAGGATCGTGCGGTGGCCGAACAGGTTGAAGGACTGGAAGACCATGCCCACGTCGGCCCGCAGCTGGGCGAGCCGGCGGCCCTCTGCCGGCAGCGGCTCGCCGTCGATGGCGATAGTGCCGGCGTTGATCGGCTCCAGCCGGTTGACACACCGGCACAGCGTCGACTTCCCGGACCCGGACGGCCCGACCACCACCACGACCTCGCCCCGCTGGACGTCCAGGTCGATGTCGCGCAGCACCTCGATGGGGCCGAAGCTCTTGCGCAGTCCGCGAATGCTCACTAGCGCGGTCATCGGCTTCCTCCTGGGCGGGATTTGGAAGCGTTCGCTACAGTTAACGACGATTTGTAGCATTGGCTACGGACAAGATAGACCGTGCCACCGAGATGTCAACACCTGTCGCCGGAGGAGCAGCCATGACGAGTCCGCGTCCGAGCGCCGACGCGAGGGTTCTCGACCCGGTCGAGTTCTACCACTCGGGTCCGACCGCCTTTTTCGCCTCGCAGCGGGACCAACGCTTCTCGTACTGCCTGTACGTTCCGGCGGCCCACCGCACGGCCACGACCCCGCTGCCGCTGACCGTCGTCGTGCACGGCACGCAGCGCATGGCCGAGCGCTACCGCGACGCCTACCGGGGTTTCGCAGAGGAGCACCAGACCGTGGTGCTGGCGCCGCTGTTCCCGGCCGGCATCGGGGAACCCGGTGACCTCAACGGTTTCAAGCGCCTCAGCTTCCGCGGCGTCCGGTTCGACCGGGTGCTGCTGGACATCATCGACGAGGTCGCGCAGCGCTACCGGGTCGAGGCCGCGAAGTTCGCGCTGCACGGGTTCTCCGGCGGCGGCCAGTACGTGCACCGCTTCGCCTACCTGCACGCCGCCCGCCTGTCGGCGCTGTCCATCGGCGCGCCCGGACGGGTCACCCGGATCGATCCCGACGTCCCGTGGTGGCTCGGCACCGCCGACCTGCTGGAGCGCTTCGGTCAGGACCTCGACCTGGAGTCGCTGCGGCAGGTCCCGGTGCAGATGATCGTCGGCGCCGAGGACATCGACACGTGGGAGATCGCCGAGCCGGGCATCGACGCCGGCGGCGACACGCGGGTGGCGCGGCTGACTTCGCTGCGCGACAACTTCACCGCCAACGGCATCGACGTGCGGTTCGACGTCGTGCCCGGCATCGCGCACCGGGGGATGCAACTCCAGGAGGTCGTGCAGCAGTTCTTCGGCGAGGTGCTGGCCGGCCGGTCGTGATCGCTATTATGCGGCGGAGTCCAGGGGAGGGCAGATGACCGAGCAGGAGCTGTCGTTCGGGGACCGCATCAGCGCCAGCATCGGCCGGATGTCGCCCGCGGAGCGGATCGTCGCGGAATACCTGCGCGACCACGGCCGGTACGCGATCTTCGCGACCGCGGACCAGATCGGCAGCGCGACCAGGACCAGCGACGCCACCGTGGTGCGGACGGCCAAGTCGCTGGGCTTCAGCGGCCTGCTGGACCTGCGGCGGGCGCTGGCGTCCGAGGTCGTGGTCGAGACCAACGCCGTGCGCAACTTCCATGACCTGCACGGCGAATCCGTGGTGGCACAGGTGTTCGCCGAGGCCATCGAACGGCTGACCGTCACCTCCCGCCTGGTCGACGACTCGTCGTTCGCCGCCGCCGTTGACCTGCTCGCCGGCGCGCGGGAGGTGCTCGGCTTCGGGCTCGGCGGCTCCGGGCTGCTGGCCCGCTACCTGGCGATCCGGCTGATCCGGATGGGCCGCCGGGCCCGGGCCAGCTGGGCCACCGGCTTCCAGCTGGCCGACGACCTGCTCGGGCTGGCCGCCGACGACGTCGTCGTGCTGTACACGCCGAGCCGGATCCTGGGCGAGATCGAGGTCGTGCTCGACCACGCCCGGAGCGTCGGCGCGCGGGTGCTGTTGATCTCCAGCTCGCTGGGGGCGCTGTTCGCCGACCGGGTCGACGTCACGCTGGCCGCGCCCGGCTCGACGACCAACTTCACCGGCGAGATGCTCAGCGCCGAGGTGCTCACCGACGCCCTGCTGCTGGAGTTGGCGTCACGGGACGAGACCCGGGCGACTCAGGCCTCGGAGGGGCTGGCCAAGCTGCGGTCGGAGCTGGTGCAGGGCGGCGGCGACCCCGCGCCGAAGCGCCGCCGTCGACGTCAGGACTGACGCTTCGCGTGTTCGGCGTCCACCCGGGCGGTCACGCCGGTGGCCAGGATCGTGCGGGTGGCGTCGACCGAGGCGTACGTCCAGAGGATCCGCATCGGCTCGGTCTCGGAGGCGTTGCGGAACCGGTGGGGCACACCGGCGTCGACGTAGGTGGTGTCCCAGCGGGACAGTCGGTGCTCGACGCCGTCGATCTCGGCGATGGCCTCGCCCTCCAGGATGACCACGCTCTCCGGGCAGTTGTGGGTGTGCAGCGGGATCGCACCGCCGCCCTCGAACGCCGTCATGCCGTTGATGAAAACCTCCGCGCCGACGGCCCTGGTCACCAGCGGGGTAGTCGCCGCGCCGCCGCCGCGTCCGTATTTCGGCAGCTCGGCGGGGCGCAGGACGGCCGGCGGGAACGGGGTCATACTGATCCTCCACAGTGGACGCTTGTAGTGGATACTTCACAAAGTCGCTGTTCGTAGGTTACGTTACGGACGTTCGACGCGCACCCACCGTCCCTGGTCCGACGAGGAGAGCGTCATGCTGACCCTGCTCGCCCAAGCCGTGCCGGCCGATCAGGCCAATCCACTGCCCGCGCTGTGGCGGATCCTCACCAAGATGGCGTACTTCGCCGGGCTGATCACCACCCTTGGCGGCTCGGCGTTGTACCTGCTGGTGCTGCGTCCGGTGCTGCGCCGGCCGTCCGTCGATCCGCGTGACCGGACGACGCTGTTCGGGCGGGCCGGCCTGCTGCTCGCCATCGCCGGCACGTGGTACCTGATCGCGCTGTACTTCCAGCTCGCCGGCAAGGCCGCGCGCGTCAAGGGCACCGAGATCCCCTACGGCCAGGCGCTGAATCCGGCCGCGATCTGGCGCTACGTCAGCGTGCCGGCCAAGAAGGGCGAGTGGATCTCCACCGGCGCCCAGACGTTGGCCCAGTACGTGCTGTGGGCGGCGTCGGCGATCGTGCTGATGGTGTTGTGGTCGCCGAGGTTCCGTGCCCGGCTCACGGGTGTCGTTGCCAGCGCGCTGGTCCTGTCGTTCGTGGCGTACCAGGTGACGTTGCTGCCGACCGACTTCCGCAAGGAGACCGGGCCCGACTTCGTCGACGGCTTGCTGGACCACACGCACGTGACGGCCGTGTCGACCTGGATCGGTGGCATCGCCGGGCTGGTCGCGTTGTCGTTCACCGTGCGGCGGCAGCTCACGCCCGGCGCCGGAACCACGTGGGCCCAGCTGTGGACCCGCTTCGGCACCGTCGCCTTGTGTGCCGTCGGATGCCTGCTGATCTCTGGTCTGTACCTGGCGTGGACGTTCGTCGGCAGCCCGTCGGAGCTGTTGACCACTGCCTTCGGCCGGTTCCTGCTGGTTAAGGTGTCGCTGGTGGCGTGCATGATCGCGGTCGGCGGCCTGAACGAGTTCGTACTCATGCCCCGGATGGCCCGGGCCCGGGCGGCCGGCGACTCCAGCTCGGTGTTCCGGTTGGCGCTGCGGGTGTTCCCGAGCCTGGTCCTGGTCGAGGTGGTGCTGGCCGTCGGCGTGCTGTTCGTGCTGTCCTTCCTGACGGGCTCGGCGCGCGTCGAGGCCGGCGACCCGGATCCGACGCTGAGCGGCAGCATCATCGGCACCGGCGCCCTGTTGGCCGTGCTGCTCGCGGTTTCCTTCGTCACCACGGCGAAAGTGAGCGAGCGGCTGTCCCGGCCGGCTGCCGTCGAGGCGCCGGTCGCCGTCGAGCAGTCCTGAAGCCACGTCCCAGGAAGGCAGCCTCTCCATGATCGACCCGGCCGGTCCCGCCTCCGAGCGCGCGCACTTCGTCGGCGGCACGCCGTTTTTCGCCTCGCAGCACGACCAGCGCCTGTTCTACGCGCTGTACGTGCCCAAGGACCACACCCCGGCCGCGGATCCGCTGCCGCTGGTGGTGATCCAGCACGGCACCGGGCGGTCGGCCGAGCTGTACCGGGACCGCTGGAAGGCGTTCGCAATCGAGCACCGGTGCGTGATCCTGACGCCGCTGTTCCCGGCCGGCCTGATCGAGCCGGGCGAGCTGCACAGCTACAAGTTCCTGGAGTTCAAGGGGATTCGCTTCGACGAGGAGCTGCTGCACATCGTCGACGAGGTCGGCGCGCGGTTCAACACCCGGACGTCCCGGTTCTTCCTGCACGGCTTCTCCGGCGGCGGCCAGTTCGCGCACCGGTTCTTCTACGCCCACCCGGACCGGCTGGCTGGCGTGTCCATCGGCGCGCCGGGGCGGATCACGCAGCTGGACGACAGCCTGCCGTGGTGGCTGGGCACCAAGGGGTTCTTCGAGAAGTTCGGCATCCGTATCGACCTCGACGCGATGCGGCGGGTGCCGGTGCAGATGGTGGTCGGGGCCGAGGACACCGAGACGTGGGAGATCAACAACCCCGACGGTCCGAACTGGCTGGACGGCGTCGCCGACACCGGCGGCACCCGGGTGGCACGCCTGGAGACCTTGCGCGACAACTATCGGGCTAACGGGATTTCGGTGCGGTGGGATGTTGTGCCCGGCGTCGCGCACCAGGGCGGCGAGGTGATCCCGGTGGTGCAGGACTTCGCCGTCGACGTGTTGGACCGGGTCCCGGGAGGAACTCGATGATCGAGTCCTTTTTGGACGAGCTTGACGCCCGGGGTATGCGGGTGCATTCGCTGCTGGTGCACCGGCACGGCGAACTGCTGCTGGACTTCTGGCAGTGGCCGCACGAACCGGGGCTCCGACACAAGCTGCACTCGGCGACGAAGAGCTTCACCGCCGCCGCGGTCGGCTTCGCCGAGGCGGAAGGGCTGCTGGGGCTTGAGGATCCGGTGTCGGAGTTCTTTCCCGGGGCCGGGGACAACTTCGCCCTGATGCGGGTGCGCGACCTGTTGACCATGCGGACCGGGCATGCCCGTGGCCTGTCCGGCGCGACGACCCGGCTGCGCAAGACCGGCTGGGTGGGGGAGTTCCTGGAGGAGCCGGTCGTCGACCGGCCGGGGCGGAACTTCCGGTACAGCAGCACCACCAGCCACGTGCTGTCCGCGATCGTGCAGAAGGTGTCGGGGCTTCCGGTCGACGAGTACCTGCGGCCACGGTTGTTCGCGCCGCTGGGCATCGCCGACTACGAGTGGGAGCGTGACCCGGCCGGCGTTTCCAGTGGCGGCAACGGACTCTCGCTGCGGCCGCACGACCTGCTGACGTTCGGGCTGTTACACCTGTACGACGGCGTGTGGGCAGGGACGCGGATCCTGCCGGCGGGCTGGGTGCGCAAGGCGTCGGGTCTGCATGTTCCCAGAGCCGTCAGCGGCGAGTGGAACGGACAGGAGTTGGTGCCGCCCGGCCCCGGCGCCGTCGCGAATTCCGGCTACGGCTACCAGTTCTGGGTGCACGAGACCGGCGTCTACCACGCTTCCGGGCTGTTCGGCCAGGAGTGCATGATCTTCCCCAACCACGACGCGGTGGTCGTGATCACCGGGGCCATGGCCGATCCGACCTATCACGACCTGCCGGCCATGCTGCGCAACGCTTTCCTGTGCGCGTTCTCGCAGGACATCGAGCCGTTGGACGACCGGGTCCTGGCGGCCCGGAAGCCCGAGGTCCTGTCGTCCGAAGTGGATGTTCCGGGCTTTGTTCGAGCCTTTGCCTTTGCGGACAACAAGCAGGGGGTGCGGTCGCTGACTGTGGAGGCGGATGCCGATCTGCTTCGCCTCACCGTCGAGGACGATCGTGGCACCCATGTTGTCGAGCACGGCGTGGGGGAGTGGCGGCGCCAGGACACCGGTGTCAGCGTGTGGCGGCTGCACCACTCGTACCAGGAGGAGGACGCGCCGATCCTGGCCGGGGCGCGGTGGCTGTCGGCCGACGAACTGGAGCTGACCTGGCACTTCCTGGAGGGTCCGTTCATCGACCATCTGCTGTTGCGCTTCGAGGATGATGGTGTGGTGTTGGACCATCGGGTGAACTGCAACTCCGGGCCGACGGAGCTGCCGACGATCCGGAGCGTGGGACCATGATTGATTTCGATGCGGCGCGGGCGGCGGTGACGCGGCACCTCGCGCCGACGCCGCTGATTCCGTTCCACCAGGCCGGGCTGGACGTCCCGGTGTACCTGAAGTACGAAGGGACGCAACCGATCGGGGCGTTCAAGATCAGGGGTGCGGTGGCGGCGTTGTCCGCCTACGGCGGCCCGGTGGTGACGGCGTCGGTCGGCAACCACGCGCTCGGAACCGCCCATGCCGCGCAGTTGCTGTCGGTCGAGGCGACCGTGGTCGTGCCGAAGACGGCGGCCGAGGTGAAGATCCAGAAGCTTCGCTCGTACCCGATCGATCTCGTGCTGGCCGGTGAGGACTTCGACGCCGCCGAGAAGCACGCCCTCGGGCTGGCGTCCGAGGGACGGCGTTATGTGTCGGCGTACAACGATCCGCACGTCATCGCCGGTCAGAGCACTCTGATCGCTGAGGTCGCCGATGTTCTGTCGGAGGACTTCACGGTGGTCGTGCCGGCCGGTGGCGGCGGGCTGTTGTCCGGTGTCGCACTGGGGGCCCGCCTTGCGGCGCAGGACATTCGCGTGATCGGCGTCGAGGCCGAGGCCTGCCGGGCGCTGTCCACCGCGGTGGCCGAGGGGCGCATCGTCCACGTGCCGATGGGCCGGACCATCGCGGATGGCTTGTACGGCAACCTCGAAGCGGGCTCGTCGACGCCGGACATCGTGCGGGAGTGCGGGGTTCGGATGGTCGCCGTGGCCGAGCCGTCGATCCGGCGATCGGTGCGGGAGCTCGCGTCGTCGGCCGGCCTGGTCGCCGAGGGCGCTTCCGCGACGGCGCTGGCCGCGCTGCGGGACGGCCTGGTGCCGGTGGACCGGCCGGTCGTGCTGGTCATTTCGGGACGCAACATCGGCATGGACCTGTTGGCCACGATCTTGGGAAAGCCGTGATCACCACCACCGACTACCACACCGCCGGAGAGCCGTTCCGGATCGTGACGTCCGGCGTGCCGGAGATCCCCGGGGCGACCGTGCTCGACCGGCGGGCGGCGGCGCAGTCGTCGGACGAGATCGACGCCGTGCGGCGGCTGCTGGTGCAGGAGCCGCGCGGGCACGCCGACATGTACGGCTGCTTCCTGGTGCCGCCCAACGACGGCGGCGCCGAGTTCGGCGTTTTGTTCTGGCACAAGGACGGTTACTCCACGGCTTGCGGCCACGGCACCATTGCCCTTGGGGCGTGGGCGGTTCGTACCGGCCGGGTGGCAGTAGCGCCCGACGGCGTCACGGATGTGGTGATGGATGTGCCGTCCGGGCGTGTGACCGCGGCCGTGACGTGCGCCGGTGGCATCGTGCGGAGGGTGGCGTTCCGGAACGTCGACGCGTACGTGATCGGCCGGGATGTGGAGCTGGACACCAGTTTCGGGACGATCCGGGTCGACGTCAGCTACGGCGGCGCGATCTACGCGTCGGTGCCGGCGTCGGCGGTGGGTTTGGCCGTGCGGCCGGAGCACTACGCCGCGTTGACCGCCGCCGGGCGGGAGATCAAGTGGGCGTTGAACGCCACGGAATGGGCCTCGCACAGCGACAGCCGCCTCGGCGGCGTCTACGCCACGATGTTCTACGACGATCTGGGCGACACGGCTACCGGGCCGCATCAGCGGAACGTCACCGTATTCGCGGACGGCGAGGTGGACCGCTCTCCTTGCGGCTCCGGCACTTCCGCCCGAATGGCGCTGCTGGCCGCCGACGGGCGGCTGTCGGACGGGGCGGTGCTCCGGCACGATTCGATCATCGGGACGACGTTCGCCGGGCGGGTGGTGTCGGTATCCGATGCCGGAGTGGGCACCGAGATCGAGGGCACCGCGTACCCGACCGGGGAGTGCGTGTTCAGCCTGGACCCGGACGACGAGTTGGGAGAGGGGTTCACCCTGCGATGACCACGACGATCATCGGCGGCGGCAACATGGGCGAGGCGCTGCTGGCCGGCCTGCTCACCGGCGACAACACCCCGGACGACGTGACCGTCGTCGAGCTGTCGGAGGCCCGGGCTGCGTATCTGCGTTCTCGCTACGGCGTCACGGTTGTCGACCTGGAGTCGGCGGTGAAGTCCGATGCGCTTCTGGTTACCGTGAAGCCGTACCACTTCGCCGTCCTGCTGGACCAACTCGCTTCGTTGACACGGCCGGGGCAGCTGATCATCTCCGCCGTCGGCGGCACTCCCATCGGTGACATCGAGGCGCGGCTGCCCGACTCGCCGGCGGTCGTGCGCAGCATGCCCAACCTTCCGGTGTCGCTGGGTGCTGGGACGGTCGCCATCTGCGGCGGTCAGCACGTCGGCGCTGCGGAGTTGGAACGGACCCGGTCGCTGTTGTCTCCGCTCGGGATGGTCGTCGAGGTCACCGAGTCCCAACTCGACGCCGTCACCGCGCTTTCCGGCGGCGGGCCGGCGTTTTTCGCCCTGCTCGCCGAGGCCCTCATCGACGCCGGCGTCCTGGCCGGGCTGCCTCGACCCCTGTCCGAGCAGTTGGTGTTATCGACCGCCGCCGGCACCGGCCGTCTGCTGGGGGCGGAAGGCGCTGATCCGGCGGGGCTTCGTGCGGCGGTGTGCAGCCCCAGCGGCGCCACCATCGCAGCCATCCACGAGTTGGAAGGTCGGGCTTTCCGCGCCGGCGTGATGTCCGCGATCGTCGCCGCGCGAAACCGGTCGTCGGAAATGGGGCGGTGAGGTCAGCTTTTCCGTTTTCCTTGCCGGAGCCGGTCGTGGCGGCACCGCCCGCCCAACTGGTAGCCGCCATAGACGCTGCACCCAGATCCGGCTCGGCAGTCCTGTCATCGCTCTGGTGTTCTCTCGGTTATCGTTAGGCGATACTGAGGTGGGAGGACCCCTGGTGGAGTCGATCAGTGATGGCGAGCTGCCGAAGGTGTTGCTGTCCGACCAAGCGTACGACCGGATTCGTAGCTCCATCTTGGATGGCACGCTGCCCCCAGGTGCCCGGATCGTGGAGTCGGAGATCGCTCGCCGGCTCGGGGTGAGTCAGGCGCCGGTGCGGGAGGCTGTCAAGCGTCTGGTGCATGAGGGCCTGGCCATCTCGATGCCGCGGCGCGGGAGCTATGTTGCCGAGATCTCCGCCGAGGACGCGGACGACGCCCGGGATGTACGAGCCATGCTGGAGGAGGCCGCGGCCAGGCAGGCGGTAGGCCGGTTCGACCAGGAGGCCCGGCGCGTGCTGCAGGCGTATGTGGACGGTATGAGGAAGGCGGCGGCTGCTGACGACCTGGCCGCCTTCCGCGCCCACGACATGGCGTTTCACCGCGCGGTTGTGGTGCTGAGCGGAAACGTGTACCTGCCCAGGCTGTGGGACGCGATGGAGTCGAGCCTGCTCAGCCAGCGGGTGGTCGGCGATCCGGGATTCACTGGTAGCTGGGCGGAGATGGCCGAGGCGCACCAGGCCCTGATCGAGACGCTGGCCAGCGGCAACCGTGGCCGGGCCGCGGCCGCGTTCAATGACCACGCATCGGGTCTCGAACCGTACGGTGCGGCACGTCGGACTTGACAGATCCGGCCAGCCAACTTCGATATTGCTATCAATAATCGATAGCACGGGAGCCGTCCTCCGTGTCCGCCACCACAGCCGCCACTGCGTGGTTCGGCACGCTACTGCGCTGGGTTGCGCAGCAACGGGCATGTTTGCCGGCCGTGGGACCGCGCGGCATCAGTCCGGACAGCCAGACTGACTACGAAGGCGTGGCGGGGAGCCCCGTGATGAAGTCCACTAGCCTGCCGCGATGACCGCGCGTAGCCGTCACCAAGTGCTCGAAACCCCGCCACCGCCCGACCTGTGGTTCGCACTGGCCTGTCGAGGTCTGTTGCATCCGAGATGAATCCAGCTGTGGCCGCCTGGGTATCTCTCAGGCGGCCACAGCTGTTGGGGTCAGGAGATGTTGTTGAGTTGGAGGGTAGGCGGATTGCCAGGGCAGCAGCTGGGTTGGGTGAACGTGAAGTAGTCGATGTTGCCGAAGCCGGGGGCGCTGCCAGGGGCCACGAAGAACACGTTGTGGGTTCCGCTGGTGGGCGTGATCGAGGTGGACTGGATCGACAGGGTGTCGAACCCGCCGGTGGCGGCCGGGTAGAGCACGCCGATAGTCGGGCCGGTCACGCTGTCGATGTGGATTTCGATGCCCTTGCCGGCGTACGGGTCGTCGACCCCGACATACGCGGTGAACAGGTCGCTGTTGGCGCCGAAGTTCACGCCGGTGTAGCCGAACCAGTCGCCGCCGTCGATGCTGCCGACCACGGTCCCGGTGCCCGCGGCGTGGGGACTTACGCCGCTGCTCGACGAGTACGACTCGGCTTGGGTCTTGGTTCCGCTCCGTGCCGAACCGGCGATCCATTTCGGCGAACCGTACTGGTACGCGCCGAGACTGGGGTGGGCGTCGGTGAAGCCGTCCGTTGCCGGCGACCATACGACACCGGCGTTGCGGGCCGGCGAGGTGGACTTCAGCGTGAAGTCGTCGGCCGCCGGGTTGGTGTACTGGGCCGCACTCACCGGCGTGAAGTTGTTGGTGTTGTTGATGCCTGAGTCGGTTCCGGTGACGCCGATGTTGTTGACGATGTCCGTCGTGGTGTAGGTGCCGCCGAACGTGCTGGCCACGTTGGTGTCCGTGCCCGAGGTGTTGTTGTAGATCTTGTTGCCGGAGGTCGTGGCGCCGCCGGGGTTGAACAGGACCGCGCCCCAGGTGGTCTTGTTCCAGGCGACATTGTCATAGATGGTCGCGTCGAACGTGCCGAGGTCGAGGTAGACGCCGGGGGCGGGCGCGGAGGCCGCGAACGGTGCCGGGTCGTGGAACTGGTTGTGGTGGATGACCGTTCCGGCCAGGTCTACGGCGCAGCAGACGTAGATCGCGCCGCCGTCGACCACCAGGTTGTCGTAGTCGGACAGGTCGTTGTATGCGATCGTGTGGCCCGAGGCGGTCGCGCCGGCGACCTTGTTGTCGATGTTGATGTCGCTGCGGCCCGCCGACTCGATCGTGTTGTGAGTGATGACCTGGTTCGAACCGAGGAGGTTGACGCCGGCCGCATAGCTGCCCAGGGTGTCGGTGTGCAGGATCGTGTTGTTGGTGACCGTGTTGCCGGAGCCGGACACCACGACCCCGTTGCCGGTGCTGCCGTCGATCACGCTGTTGCGCAAGGTGTTCGCTGTTCCCGCGAGTTGGACGCCGGACGTCGTCTCACCTGCGGTCAGCACCGCGCAGCCGTCCGGGGATGTGACCATGTTGGGGTCCGGGTTCAGATCGTCGTACGAGGACACCTGCTGCGCGTTGATACCGTCGAGGATGTCGCGGGTGGACGTCGCCGAGGTCTGCGCGGTGGCGGCCCTGATGCCGATGCCCAGCACGGAGATGTCCGACTTGCCGCTGAGGTCGATCGCGACGTTGCGCTGCTTGGCCTCGATCGTGTGCGCGGACGGGTCCGCGCTGTCAGGCGTCCACAGGTACAGCTTGTGGCTGCTGGCCTGGTAGAACCACTCGCCGGGGTGGTCGAGTAGTTCGATCTTGCCGCTCAACGAGTAATTGGTGCTCTGGTTCGGGCTGAGCCCCACGCAGGTCGGCAGGTTCGCGCCGGTCACGCTACCGACCGTCGAGGAGGTCACGGTGCCGGTCTCGCTCACGAACCAGTTGTGCGCGGTGAGACGGGCGCCCACCCAGAAGCCGGTCGGCTGGGTGAGGGCGGCGTCGGACAGGCTGGTCGTGGTGCCGGACTGGGCGGACGCGAGGTGTGGCACAGTCGGGTTCGGTCCCGGTTCGGGCCACTGCGCCTGAGCTTGCACAGCACCGTCGACGAAGAGTTGGTTGCCCGGCAGGGACGGGTTGAGCACGACGTTGGCCGCGTAGACGTGACCGCCGTTGACTGCGGTGGCGAAGCCCGAGCCCGAGATGAACGGGTCGCCGGCCTGCAGAACGGCCAGATCAGTGGACGTGACGGGTTGCCAGCCCGTGACCGGGTCGGCGCCGTCCAGGGTGACACGCGCTCCGGGCGAGGCGGTGTAGGTGATCCGGGCGTTGGCCGTTCCGCTGTTCGCCGGGGTGAGGGTCTCGTGGTAGACGCCGGTGGTGATCACGCAGGTGTCGCCGGGTGTCGCGACCGTGGCGCACCTCCCGACGGTCTTGTACGGGGACGCCTGCGTGCCCGGGTTGGTGTCGGACCCGGTGGTGGAGACGTAGTAGGTGTGGGTGGCGGCCTGGGCAGACCCGGTGGTGAAGGGGAGAGTGGCAGTCACCGCCGTGATGAGGACAACGAGCCGTAAGCGAAAGTGGTTCATCACCGTTGACATCCCATCGCTAATCGATGGTCGGAGAACCTAACCGCACGGTCGCCCCCAGTCAACGGTCAACGGTTCGGTGGTCCACGGTGGCCTGCCCTGATGGTCGGCGCTCGGACTCGGGCCGAGGCCACGCGCACGCCCTCCGCGTGGCGGCGGCCCTGGCGCAGGGAAGTCGCTGATGCGGTGGAGAGTGGCCGGATCTGGGTACAGTCAGGTCGATTATCGATACAAGGAGTGGCGCATGACCTACACCGAACTGTCCAAGGAGCTGCTCTCGGACCGCATCTACGACGTGCTGCGCGCGTCCATCCTGAACGGCTCGCGGGGGCCGGGCACGCGGCTGGTCGAGTCCGAGATCGCCCGGGGCATGACCGTGAGCCAGGCGCCCGTCCGTGAGGCGCTGAAGCGGCTCGTCCACGAGGGACTGGTGACGTCCGCGCCGCGCCGCGGCAGCTATGTGACCCAGGTCAGTCAGAGCGAGTTCGCGCTGGCTCGGCAGTTGCGGGCGGCGGTCGAGAGTGTTGGCGCGCGGTCCGCGGTCGCTGGCCTCACCGAGGCTGACCTCGCTGACCTCCGAGGTGTCGTGGCCCGAATGGGCGCGGCGGTCACCGTCGGCGACTGGGCGGAATTCCGGTCGCTAGATGCCGAGTTTCACGCTCGGGTGTTGGTCATTGGTGACCATGCCGTGTTGTCCCGGGTCTGGGCTGTGCTCGAGCCGCTTCTCATGAGTCAGCGGGCGATTGGGGACCCGGCTTACCCGGGGGACAGATTCACTGTGGTCCAGTGGCACGACGACCTGGTCAACACGCTGGCCGCCGGCGATCCTGAGGCGGCTGCGGCCGCGTTCTTCGCGCATGCGTCCGGCGCGCTCGGGGTCGCTCCGGCTGCGGGGCGGTAGGTCTGGACTGGTCTTTGGCCGTGACGTACGCTCCCCCCGCAAATCGGCTATCGATAGCCGATTGCCCTAGATCAAGGAGGATCTATGAGCCGCCGCACCCGAACGGCGAGAGCCATCGCCCTTGTCGCATCGTCCGCGCTCCTGCTCGTCGGATGCGGCACGTCAACGGGCAGCAGCGCCGACAACACGTCGCTTACCGGCACCGTCCGGATACTCGCGAACATCACGCCCGCGCTGACCAAGCAGTACTACCAGGGCCTGGTCGCGCCGTTCGTGAAGAGCCACCCGGGCGTCACCGTCACCATCGAGTCGCCGTCCGGAAAGGACGTCCAATCGACGCTGCAGCAGGAGCTGGCGTCGGGCTCGACCCCGGACGTCGTCGCCAGCAACCTGGACCCGGTGGTCGCCCCGCAGATGACCCCGTTCCCCGACGCGGACTGGGTCAAGGCCACCCCGCTGGCCGACAACAACAAGGTCGACGGCAAGGTCTGGCAGGTCGCCACCGGCGCCCAGATCCAGTCGCTGGTCTTCTACAACCAGGACGCTTTCCAGAAGGCCGGCATCACCGTCCCGCCGGCCTCGCTGACCGACTTCACCGCCGACCTCGTGAAGCTGAAGGCCGCCGGCTACGTGCCGCTGCAGACCGCCGGCGAGTGGGTCACCGGCGCGCAGTTCGCGATGATGGCCAACCCAGCGCTGCTGGGCAAGAGCCCTGACTGGTACCTCCAGCGCAACGACGGCAAGGTGAAGTTCGCTGGCAGCGCGTACGAGACCTACCTCAAGGCCTATGCGGACTGGATCGCGCAGGGCCTGGTGCCAAAGGAGTCGCTGGGCCAGAAGTACCAGGACTCGATCGACAGCTTCTCCGGTGGCAAGTCCGGGATGTACGTGATGGGCAACTGGCTGGTGGCCACTGTGGACAAGACGCCGCCGTCGTTCAAGGTCGGGGTGTTCCCGACTCCGACCGTGGACGGGTCCGCGCCGAAGCAGCTGAGCGGGGCCGCGCAGCCATATTCGATCCTGAAGGCGTCCAAGAACCAGGCCCTCGACCTGGCGCTGGTGCAGTACCTGGTGTCGGACAAGGACGCGGTCACCACGTCGTTGAAGTCCGAGGGCAACTTCCGGTCCGGCTTCAGCTACCCGGGCAGCGAGCTGAACACCGCGGTCGGCCAGATTCTCGACAAGTCGCCCGGCGCGGTGAACGGGACCAGCGGTCAGGGCGTCAACTCGGGCTTCGGTAACGAGCTGAACACCGTGGTGCAGTCGCTCTACACCGGACAGAACGCAGCCCAGGCCACCGCCGCGCTTGACAGTTGGTGGGACGCGAATGGCGACAGGTAGCGTCACTCGGCTCGGGGCGGTCGCTCCGGCGACCGCCCCGAGCCTGCGGTCCACGCGGGCGTGGGCGCGGCGCCGGGCGGCCGCCGTCGAGTTCGTCATGCTCGCGCCGCCGTTGCTGCTGGTCGTCGCCCTGGTGATCGTGCCGATCGGGATCGCGCTGTACCTGAGCTTCACCAACTGGGACGGTTTCACCAACCCGCCGAAGATGGTCGGCCTGCGCAACTACGAGCAGCTCGCGAAGGATCCGGCGGTTTTGCACGCGGCCCTGTTCACCGTGATCGTCACTGTCGTCGGTTCGATCGGGTGCAACGTGCTCGGGCTCGGCATCGCCCTGCTGCTCAACGCCCAGACCCGGGTCAACTCGTTGCTGCGGGTGCTGGTGTTCTCCCCGTACGTGATCGGCCCGGTGATCCTCGGCTTCCTCTGGTCGTCGATCCTCGGCACGAACGGCGCCGTCAACTCCGCGCTGGGCCGGACGCTGCCGTTCTTGTCCGACCCGACCTGGGCTACCGCGACGGTCATCGGCGTGGTGATCTGGTCGAGTTTCGGCGTGAACGTCGTGCTCTACCTCTCGGGCCTGCAGACCATCCCAGAGAGCCTGATCGAGGCAGCCCGGCTGGACGGAGCCTCCCCGTGGCAGACGTTCTGGCGGGTCAAGCTGCCCGTGCTGGCTCCGACCGTCACGGTCAACATCGTGCTCGCGGCAATCGGTCTGCTGCGCGTCTACGAGATGATCCTCGCCCTCACCGCAGGCGGGCCGGCCGGCAAGACGCAGAGCATCGTCTACAGCATCCTCACGTCATCGTTCGAGAACACCCAGCTCGGCTACGGTGCCGCCCAGTCCATCGTGCTGATGGTCCTGATCATCGCGGTCACCATCGGCATCACCGCGACCCGTCGGCGCAGTGAACAGGCGGTGGCCGCGTGATCCTCCGTCGGACCGTCCGCTGGGCCCTGATGGTCCTCATCGGACTCGTCATGGCCGTCCCGGTGTACCTGTTGGTCACCAACGCCTTCAAGTCGCAGCACGACATCACCACCGAGCCGTTCGGCTGGCCGTCCGGCGGGTTCTCGTTGCAGTACCTCGAACGCGCCCTCACGTCGCCTGACTTCAACGTGGTCGGCGCCTACCTGACTACCGCGTTGTTCGTGGTCGCGGTGAACATCATCAGCCTCGCGGTGGTCGGGCCGGCCTCGTACGCCATCGCCCGCGGCACCCGCCGCTACCACCGGATCGTCATGCTGGTGCTGCTGGCCGGCCTGTTCATCCCGGGCCAGACGCTGGTCATCCCGGTGATCTACGTGCTCAAGCTGATCGGCCTAATCGGGACCATCCCGGGATTCCTGATGTTCGAGACCACCCTGACCATCCCTACCACCACGTTCCTGTTCGTGGCGTTCGTCCAGACCGTGCCGCGGGAGTTGGACGAGGCCGCCAAGATCGACGGGGCCGGCCGCTATGGGACGTTCTGGCGGATCATCTTCCCGCTGATGCGCCCAGCCGTGGCCACGGCAGTGATCCTCAACTCGATCGGCGTCTGGTCGGACTTCGTGAACCCACAGTTCATCCTCGGCCCCACCTCCGGCTACTACACCGTGACCACCGGCATCTACGCGGCGATCAGCAAGCTGTCCACGGACTACACGCTGGTGTATCCGAACATGCTGCTGGCGGCGGCGCCGGTGATCGTCTTCTACGTGTTCCTGCAGAAGCGGATCATCGGCGGCCTCACCTCCGGTGCGATCAAGGGCTGACAATCATGATCACTGCCACCACGCCCCTGCGCCGGACCCCCGTCTGGGCCGTGCTCCAGCGCCGGCTGTTCGCCGTGCTCGACCGCGCTTGGCGGGAGTTCGAGCAGACCTACTGCGAACCCGACGGGCGGTTGACGTACGCCGGGAAGATGCACCACCGCGACGGCGTGGACGACTTCTACGAGCCGTTCTTCAACTGGCCCACTCTCTACAGGCTGGGCGGCGCGGACGACCTGATCGTGGCGGCCAAGCACCACTGGGCCGGGGTGACCGCGCAGATGACCGAGTTCGGGTTCGTGCGGGACGAGTACGAGCTGGGCTACGACTGGTTCCACCAGGGCGAGTCGCTCAACTTCTTCTACGCCCTCTGCGCCGCCGACCCAGATGACGCGGCGTTCCGGGCGCGCGCAAAACGGTTCGCCCGCCTGTATTCCGACCCCGCTGCCGGCAACTACGACCCGGCGGCGCGGATCATAGTGGCGCCGCACACGGGTTCCGGCGGACCGCGGTGGGGTCTGGGCACGGAGTGGATCGACTACAGCGCCAGCCAGACCGGAATGCGGCCATACGGGCTGCCGTTGGACGATCTGGACGGCATCGACGAGTGGGATGACCTCGCGTCGGCGGCCAACGCGCGGCGCATGGGCGACGCGATGCAGACGCGGTTGGGTCGCGGCGACACCGCAGTCAACCTCGCCGCCACGTCTCTCGTGACCAACGCATGGTTGTACGACAACGAGCCCGAGTTCTCTTCGTGGGTCACCGAGTACGTCAGCGCCTGGCGCGAACGCGCCTCGGCGAACGGCGGGTTGATCCCGGACAACGTGGGACCGAACGGCGCCGTGGGGGAGCTGCACAACGGCAGGTGGTTCGGCGGCCACTACGGCTGGGCGTGGCCGCACGGGCTGCACTCGGTGGAGGCTGCCGCGATGATCGCGGCGATCAACGAGACGATCGTGACCGGCGGGGTGACCGGGCTGGATCTCGCCCGGGTCCCGCTGGACACGGTCATCGCCAACGGCAATGGGTCGGAGGTGCCGTTCCGGCACGGCGCGAGCGGCTGGTTCGACTTCCAGCCGCTCCCGCTCGTCTATCCGGTGTGGCTGTGGTGGCTGACGTCCGCGCCGGCGGATGTTCGACGGCTCGAGTCACTGGCGCGCAGCGACTGGTCCGAGACGAAGTGGTTCCACGACAAGGAGGAGCAGGGGCATGAGGCACCGTGGATCTCGTATCTGCTGGGCCGCAACCCGCTGTATCCCGAGCACGCGCTGGAGCTCGCGCTCGGCCAGGTGGACCACCGGCTGGCGCTGATGCGGGCGACCCCGTTCGGCCCGCCCGACGACAACATCCACTGGTGGCAACGCCTCAACCCGGTCGTGACCGAGGTGCTGACCCAGTTGACCACGGGCGCCCCGCCCGCGCTCTACAACGGCGGCCTCGCGCTCGCGCGGGTCACCTACGGCGACGCCCGTCGAGGCCGGCCCGGCCTCCCCGCGGACGTGGCGGCGCTGGTGAGCGAGGCGGACGCGGACGGCATCCGCACAACCCTGGTGAACCTCAGCCCGGACGACACCCGCGAAGTCGTCGTCCAGGCCGGCGCGTTCGGCGAGGACCGGATCGACGACGTCCAGTTCGACGTCGCCGCGGACTACCCAGGTGACCCCGGCACGTATGCGATTCCGTTGCCCGCCAGCAGCGTCCGGTCGCAACCGGTCGGCAGGGCCCGGCTGGTCGTCGAGTTGCCGCCGCTGACCCGCGTCTCGCTGCGCCTGTCGATCACCCGCCGTGCGCGCACGCCGGCGCACCGGAGCTTCTCCGCACCCCATCAGAGCTAGGAGACACCACCAGTGGAACCTTCGACAGTCTGGCCGCTCCCCGTCCGCGGGGACTCGTTCAAGCGGGCCGACCCGGACATCATCCAGCGGATGGGCAAGGTCAGCGCGGCCACCGCGTGCGCGAACCTGCACAACATGGGCATCTCCCGCACCGCGATCCAGGGGCCCGCCCCGCTCGTGACCGGCAGCCGTGTTGTGGGATCTGCGTTGACCCTGCAGTTCATGCCGCAACGCGAGGACGTGGCGAGCGGCCTAGGCCAGGAGTACGTGGAACGCCACACCGCCTTGTGGGCGGTGCTGGAGACCGTGCAGCCGGGTGACGTGTTGGTGGTGCAGGCGTACGGAAGCAAGTTCACCGGGTGCTTCGGCGACATGCTCGTCCGGTACTTCAAGCGGCGTGGCGGCGCGGGCATCGTGGTTGATGGCCGGATCCGGGACGCGCGGCGGGTGCGTGAGCTCGGCGTGCCTATCTGGTGCACCGGGACCACCCCGCACTACGCCTCCCAGACCGAGCTTTTCCCGTGGGCGTACGACGTTCCGGTCGCTGCGGGTGGCGTGCTGTGCCTGCCCGGCGATGTTGTCGTGGCCGACGATGACGGGGCCGTGGTCGTACCAGCGGCGAAGGCGTGCGATCTGGTCCGGTCCGCCGAGGACCACGAGGACTGGGAGGAGTTCAGCCGGATGCGGATCGGGCAGGGCGGCCGCCTGTCCGACTACTACCCTCTCAGCCCGGACAGCCGCGCTGAGTACGAGGCGTGGCGCGAACTGCGGCACAAGTGATGGACATCCGCCTCGACCTGACACGCCCACGCGACGATCGGCGACTCGAACACTTCTGGAACCGCGTGGTCGGTGCCGGCCGGGCCAACGAGGGCCTGCGCGCGGACTGGCAGCAACAACTGTCGACAGCCCGTTCCCGCGGCGGGTTCAAGTACCTGCGGTTCCACGGGCTGTTCCATGACGACATGTTCGTGTACCGCGAGGGGGAGCCGTACTTCCACTATGTGGACTTGCTCTTCGACGCGATCCTCCAGGCGGGCATGCGTCCGTTCGTCGAGTTCGGGTTCTCGCCGTCCCAGCTCGCGCGGGAAACCAGTACGGTCTTCTGGTGGGGTGCGCACGGCGCACCGCCCACCGACTACGCCAAGTGGGCCGAGCTGGTCCGTGCCACCGTAGACCACTGGGTGTCGCGGTACGGGCTCGCCGAGGTCCGCGAGTGGTACTTCGAGATCTGGAACGAACCCAACCTGGCGCCGTTCTTCCGTGGCACGAGGTCGGAGTACTTCTCGCTGTACCAGGTCTCAGTCGAGGCGATCAAGTCCGTGGATTCCGCGTTACGCGTCGGTGGCCCCGCGACCAGCAACTTCGTCCCCGACTCCCGCTTCGAGGGCGAAACCGAGGATCTATCGCAGCACGAGGTTGCCCTCAGTGCCGACGACCTCGACGCGTTGACATGGAAACCTGTCTGGGTGACCGCCTTCCTCACGTTCTGCGCCGAGAACTCACTCCCAGTCGACTTCGTCTCGTGCCACCCGTATCCCACCGACTGGGCGCTGGACGCTCACAACCAGGGCCGAAAACTGACCCGCGGTGTCAACGCCACACCTACCGACCTCCGCGCAGTGCGCACCCTGATCGACAAAAGTCCCTACCCGAAAGCCGAAATCCACCTGACCGAGTGGAACTCCAGCTCCAGCCCACGCGACTACACCCATGACTACCCGCAGGCCGCCACCTACGTGGTGAAAGCCAACCTGGAATCCCTTGGCTTGGTCGACAGCCTGGCGTACTGGACGTTCACCGACATCTTCGAGGAGAACGGCGCCGGCCAGGAACCCTTCCACGGCGGCTTCGGCATGCTGAACCAGCACGGCATCCCCAAACCCACGATGCACGCCTACCGAATGCTCAACGCTCTCGGCGACACACTCCTGCACCAACAACCAGGCGCGGTCGTCACCCTCAACGATGACCACATCGCCGCACTCGTCTATCACTACCCACCCGAGGTGACGCTGACCGTGCCAGCGTCGTTCGACACGCGTGACGTCGCCGAACGGACGATGGCCACGGGCCGCACGGAACGGCTGTCGATCCGGATTGAGGGTCTGTCGCCGAATGACCGGTATCGGCTCGAGGTCGTGGACGCGGAGCACGGTTGCGCGTTGACGGCATGGCGGCGGCGCGGCAGTCCCCGCAACCTGTCACCCGTTGACGTCAACGTGATCCGAGCAAGCGCTGACGCCGGTGTGGTCACCGGCCACGTCGTCTCGGCCAGGGGGGTGCTGGAGATCGACACGGTGCTCCGACCGTGGGCGATCGCGCTGCTCACGCGTTGGTGAGCAGGTATTCCAAGGTTCGCTGTGGACCGACCGATCCGGCTGATAGGTCAGCGCACCGTGGAGACACTTGTCCAGCTCATGACTCTGGCGACCAGCCTGGTTGTCCGGCCGACCACCGCCCAAACCGAACACCTATGACGGCCGATGACCGAGTCAACATCCACACCTGGCAGAGCCCGACGGTCTCGCCAGCCTAACGGGTCAGGGACCTTATACGCCGGATGATCAAGCAGGATAAGATTGCCCAGCTGCCGGGGGCGTGGGTGTGCATCGACAACGCCGGTGAGGTGGTGCCGCACCAGCAGGTGGGTTTGACCCGATTCGACAGACTGATCAGTTCACGGGGTCCCGCCAGTGCCACTGGCCCGTGTGATGGCCAACCCGTCATTCTGCCGGTGGCTGAACGGGTTTTCTGTTCCAGCCTCTGCGGCGCGACCAGGTACGGGCCTTCGGCGGGCGCAGGTTCTGCCCGGCCTCGTCCTCGAAGACGATCCACGCCCCGGTCGACGCCGCTAGCCTCGTATCGTCGCCCAGGTGGTGGTCCGCCACGCGGTGACCTGCGGACTCCAACCCATCCAGTGCAGCAGGTAGGAGACGCCGCGCAGGGTATAGGACACATGGAACAACCGGCCGATCACCTGCGTGACGCGGGCCAGCTTGCAGCGTTGATCCTCATCCCAGCCTAGGCGGCGGGACCAGCGTCCAGCGCGGCGGCCAACCGGGCCTGCTGCGTCGGGCTGAGCCGGTAGGGGTCGCCGGCGGGACCGATCGAGGCCAGTGTGGTGGTCCCACCACGACGCTACCGACGGCGCCACTGTTAAGCGGATTTCGTGCTGACACGCAGGACTGTGGTCACCTGGACCGGTGGGACGTTCTGCTCGAACATTGCTGCGGCCTGCAAGCGGGTCTGTTCCCGGCGGGCCCGTCCCGAGGCGGTCAAGCCGCCGCCATCCGGGTACCTCACGATCTTGGTGTAGACCCGCCATGGGGAGAGAGCACGTCGACACGCCACACGTGATCAACCTCGCCGACAGACCTCGATATTTCAATCTCTGTAGCGGACCTACCACGCAAGAACTGCTGGACCATCGCCGTGCGACACTGGCCGCCGTCGCGGACCAGAGCGGGCCCGCCAGAGTCCATGTTGGTCGCGGCGACGCTGGCGTCGCGGCTGCCGATGCACAACTCCCCGCTCGGCGCGGCCGATGGACACGTCGAGATCGGTTGCACCACGGTGTCAGCCTCCCTCAACCGCGTGGGGAAACAGGCGGGATTCTTGATGTCGCCGCAAGTCATGCCCCAACCCATGATGCGGACGGGCGTGTTGTCCACCGGTGTGGTCGCGGCGATTCGCACAGGCTTGGCCCGAACCGGCGTACGCAGGTGCATCAGCGCGAGGTCCTTGCCCCACAACCCTCCAGGGTCGTGGTAGTTCGACAGGCGGTAGTAATGGTCGACCTCGGCGACCTCGCCTCCCGAGGTTGTGTCCAGTGACCCGATCCGGACCTTCCAGTCGCGCGGGACACCCACCCTCGCCCCAGTCGGGTTCTTGCCGGCGCAGTGGCTGGCGGTCAGCACCCACTGCGGTGCCAGCACCTCCACCCCGCACCCGTGATGGTCAGCGCGCGGCGGTGCGGGAAAGGACGGCTGGAACGAGCCCATGAACGAGTAGGCTCGGGTCGACTCGGTGCCTCCGACGATGGCCTGAGCCGCTGCTGTGCTCACCAGCGGTGCGGTCAGCGCGAGCGCGACACTGAGCAACAGAGAACGACTTCGCATGCGTCCCAACATGTCTGGGTGATGTCCGCGTAGCGCGACGCTTGTGTGACAGACCGGTGACAGTGAACGATTGCCAGGCTCGGCATGACGGTCACGCACGAATTTGCCGAGCGATCCTCGACATATCCCGTTCGCTTGCTCACAACGTCGTCGGTTCGCTGCGAGCGCAGCGGGCCGAACGGGACACCTCTCGCCGCAGCGCAGCACTGACTCGTCCCCAACAAGCCGAGTCAGCGCTGCGCTGCCTTCGTGACGACCACGTCGTTACCGCACTATGTCAGCGAACCCCGCGCGCCACTCGGGTCGGGGCGTCGACCGTATACGACGAAGCGACCACCACGTCGCCTTCCAGGCCTGACACGGTTGGAAGTCGATCATGTCCGAGGACGGGAACCGGGCCGGCGGAGTCAGGCAGTGGTCATGCCGACTGCGTGCGTGGGGTGATGACGGGCCAGTCGTTGTCGACCTTGGCCAGGACGTTGAAGTAGTTGGTCAGCACGTTCAGCGCGAGGTGGCCGACGACCTCGCCGATCTCGGCGTCGGTGGCGCCGGCGTCGCGGGCCGCCCGCAGAACGGCGTCGTCGACGTGGCCTCGGCCGCGCGCGATGGCGTCGGACAATGCCAGCAGCGCCGCGGTGTGCGGGTCGGAGGCCTTGGCATCACGGGCGGCCTCCAGTTCCTGGGCGTCGACCTTGGCGATGTTGCCGCCGATGAAGGTGTGCGCGGACAGGCAGTATTCGCAGCCGTTGTACTCGGCGGTGGCGATCGCGAGCCGCTCCCGGACGCCGGCCGGCAGCACCCCGCCGGCCAGGGCGCCGGACAGACCCAGGTAGCCCTGAAGCAGCACCGGGCTGTTGGCCATCACCTTGGTCATGTTCGGCGTGAGGCCCAGTGCCTTCTGGACCTCGGCCAGCAGGTTGGCGGCCGGCCCCTGCGCGCTGGCCGGGTCGACGGGGGTGAACGAGGTCATGACAGAGTACTCCTTCTAACGCTTGCAAGTTCTTATGACCGTTAGAACGATGGCATGTCTGATGGTCGGGTGTCAACGGCAAGTAGCCCCTTCAACCGTTAGAAGTGGTACCGTCGGGGCGTGGACACGAGTGCGCCGCTCCTGGGCGAACCGCTGCCGGTGGAGTTGATGAACACGATTTGGGCCGACCGTGACGGCGTGTACGACGCGCTCGATGAGCCTGCTGCCGCTACGGCTTGGCTACGTGCCATCGCACCCCGTGTTGGCCTGCCGTTCGTCGCCGCCCTCGACGGCCTGACGGCAGTAGACATCGCTCGCATCGCTAGGCAGCTGACTGCATTGCGCGATGCGCTGCGCCGACTTGCTGCGGAAGCCACCGACGACCCGCGGCCGGCAGCGGCTTCCGTGACGAGGGAGTTGCGCGATGCCGTCGGCACGGTCAATCGGGTCGCCGCGGTGGCACCGCGCTGGTCGGCCCTGATCTGGGAGTCGGGTGACACACCCACGCGTGTGTTTCGCGCCAGCGATCAGGCCGTCGCCACGATCTCGGCCATCGCGGACGAGGCGATCCATCTGTTCAGTGGGGACAGCCGGCTGCAGCTGCGTGCCTGCCTGGCCCCGGGTTGCGTATTGTACTTTTCCAAAGACCACCCCAGACGGGAGTGGTGCTCATCCGCGTGCGGCAACCGGGCGCGTGCCGCCAGGCACTACCAACGCCACCGCCCCGCTACGACCTGAGGCTCACGCCTTGTCCACATCGGACGGACAGTCCGCCGACCGGTTCAACAGCGTGACCGCCTCGGCGACCACCCGGTGTTCACGCTGATCCAGCTCGAGCCCCCAGGCGTGGCCGGGACGTACACCGCGAATGCCGGCTCAGCGAGCGTCTGCCTAGAACCAGCTGGGCCGGCGGGCGCGTGGAGGGCGTACGAGCGATGCTTGTACGCCAAACGGATGAACCTGGGTGTCATACATTGGCGCATGTATTGCGATCAACAAGTGCCGATGGAGAAGGCGTTCAAGGGGCCGAAGGTGATCCTGGACCGGATGGGCTCGTTCGACGTGCACCGGGTCGCCGAGGCCGATCCGGAGGAGTTCGCGGCCCTGGTGTCCACGCCGCCGGCGATCCACCGGTTCCCGGGTTCGATGGCCAAGCGGTTGCAGACGCTGGCCCAGTTCCTGGTGGAGCACTATGACGGCAAGGTTGAGTCGTTGTGGAAGCAGGGCAAGTCTGACGGTGCCGAGGTGCTCAGGCGGCTGACCGCCCTCCCCGGCTTCGGTGACCAGAAGGCGCGGATCTTCTTGGCGTTGTTGGGGAAGCAGATGGGCGTGAAGCCGGCTGGTTGGCGTGAGGCTGCCGGTGCGTATGGTGAGGAGGGCTCGCGGCGGAGTGTCGCCGATGTGGTGGACGCGAAGTCGTTGGGTGAGGTGCGGGCGTTCAAGAAGGCGGCGAAGGCGGCGGCCAAGGGCTGACGTCGGCAGGTCGGGCCGACGTCAGTATCACGGGCAGTCGGACGTAGCCGCTGTTGATCGCGCTGTGGGTCGCCCGTTCGAGTTGTTCGGGCGGAACAGCGAGTCTGGCGGTGGGGAAGGCGGCGGTCAGGTCGCGGAGGGCGATCTCCGTTTCGAGCCGGGCGAGGCGAGCGCCCGGGCAGTAGTGCAGGCCGTGGCCGAACGCCAGGTGGCCGCGTCCGGGGGCGCTGAGATTCAACCGGTGAGGTTGGGAGAAAACAGCTTCGTCGCGGTTGGCCGACGCGATGGAGATCAGCACGACCTCGCCCGCGTCGATCTCGACGCCGCCGTAGACGACGGGTTCGGTGGTCACTCGGTGCGTGGTGAGGCCGACCGGAGGGTCGAAGCGCAGCACCTCCTCGATCACGGTCGGGATCGAGGAGGGATCGCGGTGGATGGCCGCCCAGGCCGAGGGGTCGTCGAGCAGCCACCTCGCCGCGTTCGCGATCAGGTTCGTGGTCGTCTCGTGCCCGGCCACGACGAGCAGGAAGACCGTGGCGACCAGCTCCTCGGCGTTGAGCCGACCATCGAGCTGGCCCTGCACCAAGTACGAGAGCAGGTCCGTGTCGGGGCGCTTTCGCTTGCTGGCGAGCAGATCATCGACGTAGGCGCGCATGGCGGCCGAGGCCCTGCCCGCGACGGCTTGGTCATCTGCGATCAGGCCCGCCGTCCACTCCCGCAGCTGCCACCTGTCCTCCCCGGGCACCCCGAGCAATTCGGACATGACGCCGATCGGCAGCGGGAACGCGAACGAGTCGATGAGGTCCACCGCTGTGTCCCGCGGCAGCTGCGCTACCAGGGAGGCGCTGATCCGGTCGATTCCCGCACGCAGGTCGGCGACTCGGCCCGTCGTGACGTGCTCCGCCACGACGGACCGCAGGCGCTGGTGCGCCTCGCCGTCGCTGAACGCCATGTTGTTGCCCAGCAACGGATCCGGGGTGGTGTCCGCAGTTGCGTCGATGAGTCCGCTGGCGGCGAGCTGGGCACTCATGACCTGGTGCAACAAGGTCGCGTCCTTGCTCAGCCGTGGGTCCTTCAACGCCTCGCGGGCCTCCCGATGTCGAAGGACGACCCACACCCGCACTCCGCCGGCCCACGTGGACCGGACGACCGCGGCCGCCTGGCGGTGAGCCGCCAGCGCCGGCCAATCGTGTGCCCCCAGTCGGGCGACGTCCCCAGCGAGCATGCCGACCCCTCCCCACAAGCAGATCACCCTCAGTGTGGCAGTGGGCGAGCACGTTGTGGGGACGAAAACCCAGGCGCCCCAGCGGAAGTCAGTGCAGGGTGGCGAGGGCGGCCGGGGTGAAGCGGGTGATCTCGGATTCGCGGCCGTCGATGACCTTGGCGGTCCACTCGGGGTCGGCCAGCAGCGAGCGTCCGACGGCGATCATGTCGAACTCGTCGGCTTCGAGGCGGTCCAGCAGGCCCTCGATGGTGGTGGCGCCGGCGTCGGCGCCGCCGAGGCTGGCGGTGAACTCGACGTCGAGGCCCACCGAGCCGACCGAGATGGCGGGCTTGCCGGTCAGCTTCTTGGCCCAGCCGGCGAGGTTGAGGTCCGAGCCGTCGAACGCCGGCTGCCAGTAGCGGCGGGTGGAGGCGTGGAAGGCGTCCGCGCCGGCGTCGGTGAGCGCGCCGAGGATGACGTCGAATTCCTCAGGGGTCTGGGCGATGCGGGCGCCGAAGTCGTTCTGCTTCCACTGCGACAGGCGTACGACGATCGGGAGGCCGGTGGGAACCGCGGCGCGGACGCCGGCGACGACCTCCGCGGCGAACCGGGTCCGGGAGCGCAGGTCGCCGCCGTAGGCGTCGGTGCGGCGATTGGTTGCCGCCCAGAGGAACTGGTCGATCAGATAGCCGTGTGCGCCATGCAGCTCGATTCCGTCGAACCCATGTGCCGCGGCGGCCGACGCGGCGTCGGCGAATGCCTGCACCACTTGGTCGATGTCCTGCTGCGACATGGTTCGCCCAGGTCCGGCACTGGGGTCGAGCGGCACGCCGGAGGGGCCGATGGGCGGCGTCTCCGGGTTCGGCGGCTCGCCGGGCTTGCGTGCCATCCCGACGTGCTGGAGCTGCGAGAAGATCAACCCGCCGGCCGCGTGGACGGCGTCGGTGACCTTGGCCCAGCCCGCCAGTGCCGCGTCGCCGTATATGTGCGAGACGGCGTCGTGCTGGCCGGCGGCGGGATGGCCGATGTAGGTCGCTTCGGTGATGACCAGTCCGGTGCCGCCGGCGGCCCGCCGCGCGTAGTAGGCGGCGGTGTCGGCTCCCGGCACACCGCCGGGGGAGTGGGCGCGCGTCATGGGAGCCATGGCGACGCGGTTGGGCAGGGTGAGTCCGCCCAGGGTGAGTGGACGGGACAGAGCTCGGGCGGCGCGGGTGGACACGGGAATCGATCTCCTTCAGTCGGTGCGCAGCCAGGCTAAAATCTCACGTGGACGTGAGGTTCAACCTTCTGTGCGGCACGTCACTGCGGAGGTTCGATGCGAATCGGCGAGCTGGCGGCGAAGGCCGGCGTGAGTGTCCGCGCCCTGCGGTACTACGAGGAGCAGGGTCTGCTCGTGCCCAAGCGAACCGCGGGTGGTCAGCGGGACTACCCGGCCGACAGCGCGGACTGGGTCTGGCTGATCCAGCAGTTCTTCGCCGCGGGCCTGTCGAGCACGTCGATACTGGCGATCATGCCCAGCGTCGAGCGGGGCGAAGCCGCCCCGGAGGCCTTGGCCTTGCTGGCCAAGGAACGTGACCGCATCGACCGGCGTGCTCGCGAACTGCTCGACGCGCGGGACCGGCTCGACGCCATCCTCAACACGGCCGTCAGCGGTGCCTGCGTGGGGCATCGGGCTCAGGAGACCATCGACGTCTCCTGAGCTACGCGCGGTTGCTCGTGGTCGCGCTCGTCATGCGACGAGCAAGCCGATGCCCAGGGACACGACGCCCAGGCCCAAGGCCAGCGCGCCCAGCCACACCAGCCAGATCAGGCGGTTCGGCTTGGTGATCTCGCCGCGTCCCATGGAGGAGAAGAAGAATCCGGCGGAGATCAGCGCGGCGGAGGCGGGGACGCCGAGTCGGGCGACCCAGCCCCATACCCCGTCCAGGCCTGCGGCGTCGGCCAGCACCAGCGTCACCAGGCTCAGGGTGACCAGCACGCCGGCGTGCGCGTGGCCGGCGCGGGCGAACGCCTTCTGGAAGTCGGTCATGGGCACGGCGCCGCGGACGATCTGCGTCATGAACCAGCCGCCGAACTCGATCCCCACGATCGTCAGCAGCGCGACCCCCGCGATGTAGCGCGAGGCCGCCGTGAGCTCCAAGGTGTGCAAGCCTACCTCCCTTTGGGAACGCCGTTATAAAACACCGTTTCGGACGGGCTGTCAAGACGTCGCGGCGAGGTGAAAGACGCCCTGGTATGGCGGCGGGTGACCGCGTCATGCGGCCGTTGGTTGTCGTCGGGTTCCCCCTTGGCGACCGTCGTGCTACGCCATGTGGTCGACCAGGCACGGATTGGGATCCGCTCGCGTGGCGGCTTGACGGTCGGAGCCGGTGGGGCGGTGCTCGATTCCGGCGACGGTGCCGCGGGCGCTGTGCTGCGCGGATGGGGTCGTTGTGGCCGGTTCGGCCCGGATGACCGCGACTAGGCCAGTCGGGTGAATCGAGAATCGGTCGTATTTTTCGCGGATGGGGGGTGATCTGAACCTACGACAGCAACGCATCGGCGTCAGTGCCGCGTGTCGGGTTCGGCGAAGGAGTGAGATGGCAACGAAGGTGGCGGTAGTCGGCGCCGGAATCGCGGGACTGTCCGCCGCGTACCATCTGTGTCCCGAGGCCGACGTGGTGCTTTACGACGCGGACGACCGGGTGGGCGGCCAC
This sequence comes from Kutzneria sp. CA-103260, assembly GCF_018263855.1. Lineage (GTDB taxonomy): Bacteria > Actinomycetota > Actinomycetes > Mycobacteriales > Pseudonocardiaceae > Kutzneria. The sequence continues at coordinate 11,475,177 of NZ_CP073318.1, forward strand.
GCCAATACCGTCGAAGTTGTCGACGGGGATCGGGTGATCGGGCTCGACACCGCCTTCATCGTGTACAACGAACCCCACTATCCCCGGCTCGCGGAGTTCTTTCGGACGCTCGACGTGCCGACCCTGGACCACGAGGGCGGCTTCCTGTTCTTCGACGTCTCGCGGCGGCGACACTTCACGTCGGAGGATCTGGAACTCCCGGAATCGGCGGTGCTCGCCGAGCATGACGCCGAGTTCCACGGGATCTGGCGGGAGGCGGCCAGGTTCGAGCGGGAGGCGCCGCGCGACTTCATCCGCGGCCGGGCGCGGATGCCGCTCGGTGATTATCTGGACAGTTGTGGATACAGTGCGGAGTTCAGGCGCAACTTCCTGGTGTTGGTGGCCACGGCGGCCTGGTCGATTCCGCCCCGTGAGGTGTGGCGGATGAGCGCCAGCACGGTCATGGCCTTTTTCATGGCGCACGGCCTCGCCGGGCTCAGCGGGCGTCGGGTGGCCTGGCGGACCGTGCTCGGTGGCAGCGTCTCCTACCTGTGGAAAGTGGGCGAACACCTGCGGTCGCACGGGACCGAGCTCCGGCTCGGCGAACCGGTGGTCGGCGTCCGGGAAATGGGCGACCGGGCCACGGTGACCACGGCTGGCGGCACACGCGAGTTCGACTACGTGGTGGTGGCCACCCATGCGGACACTACGAAGGAGTTGCTCGGTGGCGTCCAGCGAAAGCATGATTTCCTGGACAGCATCCGATACACTCCCACTCGCGCCGTGCTCCATACCGACAGTTCGGTGCTGACCCCGCCGAAACAGTGCTGGCGTAGCTGGAACTACGCGCGCGTCGGTGACGGGGACGACTTCAGCACGTACGCCACCTACTACCTCAACCGGCTGCACCGGCTGGATTCGGAAAAGGACTACTTTCTCACCCTCGAACCGCCGGCGAGCCTGCGCGACGAGGAGATCATCAAGGACATCGGCTATCGGCACCCGGTGCTGGAGCAGCATGTGCGGGACCTGCAGCCGATGATCTACAAGGTGAACGACTCCGGGCGGATCAAACTGTGCGGCTCGTATTTCCATTCCCGGAAGATGGGGTTCGACATCGTCGGCCTGCACGAATCCGCCTACGACTCGGGCCTGGCGGCCGCCGAGTGCGTCCGTCGTGAGGTGCGACGCGAGTTCACCACTGCCGGTGTGAATTCTGGTTCTTGAGACGGCATCACCTGGAGGAGCCGAAATGAAAGCCGAACTGACCGTGGACGCTGTGCGGGACTGGCTGGTTGAGCAGGTGGCGACCCGGCTCGGCGTCCCCCCGGCGGAACTCGACACCAGCCGGTACTTCGACGAGTTCGGACTGGAGTCGACCGAGGCGCTGGTGCTGGCCGGCGAACTCGAGCGGTGGCTGGGCATGGAGGTGGAGACCACCGCCGTGTGGTACCACCCGACCATTCCCGACCTGGCCGGATACATCGCCGAGAAGGCCGGAGAGCGCTCGTGACGGAGGTTTCGCTGAAACCGGCGGCCGCGGCGTTCGAGCCGGCGCCGGCGTGCCTGGTCGTCATGCACCCGGGGGCGATCGCGCTCGACAGCTACGAGCCGCTGCGCGCCCGCCTGGCCGCCAGGTTCTCGACGATCGTCTTCGACATCCAGAAGGTCCCCGAGTACCGCGAGTCCGTGATCACCGGATCGGCCGTGGACGTCTCGCTGGCCGAGATCGCGCTGCGGTTCAAGGAACGCAGCCTGCACGAGGTGGCCGACGTCCCCTACGCGGTTCTCGGCTGGTCGTTCGGCGGTGTGGTGGCGTGCGCCCTCGCCGAGGCGATGCCCGCGGACCGAAAGCCGCGCGGTGTCTTCGTGCTCGACACGATCGCCCCGGGAAACGGCTCGTCGTTCGGCGACACGCTGCCCGACCGCGAGGCGCTGGACTGGTTCGCGATGTACTTCGGCGCCAACCGCGGGCGTGACCTGAAACTGAGCCCGGCCGACTTCACCGGCGTCAGCCTGGAGGACGGGCTCGGCCTGGTGCTGGACCGGTCCATCGCCACCGGGGCGCTGACGCCCGGCACGACGGTGCACGGCCTGCGCAAGGTCTTCACCGCGTTCGTCGACGGAATGCGGCGCAACAAGCAGCTGCACGACGCCTATCACCCGGATCGCTTCCAGGTGCCGATCACGTTGGTCCGGCCGAGCCGTGGGCTGTTCGACGAGCTGGCCTCGCTCGGTTGGGACGAGGTCGCCAAGGACGAGATCCACACCCTGCACTGCGGCGGCGACCACTACACGATGCTGCGCGACGAGCAGTCGGTGGAGGCCATCGCCCGCGCCGTGGAGGCGACGGTGCTGGGCGGATGACGAACGTTGGGGGGACGATGAACGGCAGGACGGATGTCGCCGCGTTCCTGCTCGACATGGAGCGCGCGTTCGGGGAACCGATGACCGGGACCGGCGAGCTCTGCTTCGAGCGGGCGCTGGCCCGCGACGACAACGAGGAATACCCCGAGCGGGCGCTGGAAGCGTTGCGCCGGTTCGGGATCGCCGAACACGGGGTGCCGGCCGGGCACGGCGGCCGGGCGGTGGACATCGTGGACAGCCTGGAGATATTCCGGGCGCTGTCCCGGCGCGACGCCACCCTCGCGACCTCCCTGGCCACGACCAGCCTCGGCTACATGCCGGTGTGGATCGCCGGCACCGACGAGCAGCGGACCCGGTACGCCAAGGCGGTGCTGGCCGGCTCGCAACTGGCCTGGGCGCTGTCGGAACGCGACCACGGCAGCGACATCATGGCCACCGAGACCACGGCCCGCCGAGTTCCCGGCGGTTTCCTTTTGTCCGGCGAGAAATGGCCGATCGGCAACTCCGCGCGCGGGGACCACGCGGCGGTCTTCGCCCGCACCGGCGAGCGTCCGGGCCCGGCGGCGTTCTCCGTCCTGATGGTGGATCTGCGGTCGCCCGCGGTGCGACCGCTGCCCCGGGAACGGTTTCACGGCGTGCGGGCGATCGACAACGGCGGGCTGCGGTTCGACGACTGTTTCGTGCCGGACGAGGACCTGATCGGCGCGGTGGGCCACGGGCTGGAGATCGCTCTGCGCGCCGCGTATCCGGCGCGGGTGCTGGCCACGTCGGTCGCGCTGGGATGCGTGGACACCGGGCTCCGGCTGGTGGTCCGGTTCTGCCTGGAACGCCGGATATTCGGCCGGATCCTGATGGAGAACGCTTACACAGCAAGGGATATGGCGGGCAGCTTCGCCAATTTGCTCGCCGCGGACGCCGTCGCGGTCAGCGCCGCGCGCACCCTACAGGTCGCGCCGCGCCGGGCCAGCCTGGTGTCCTCGGTGACGAAGTTCTTTGTCCCCACGGTGTTGGAACGAACGATGAGCCGGCTGGCCACCGTGCTGGGCGCCCGCCACTTCATGCGGTCGGCCGGCGAGTACGGCATGTTCCACAAGTCCGCGCGCGACCTGTGGATCTCGCATTTCGCCGAGGGCAACCACGTGGTGAACTTGAAGAACATCGCGCTGCAACTGGAGACGCTGCTGACCGACCGCGACGGCGATCAAACCATTGCGGACCAGGTATTCTCGCTCGACCGGCCGCTGCCGCCGTTCCAGCCCTGGCTGTTCGATCTCCAGGCCCGGGGCGCCGATGACGCGGTGGCCAACGCGCCGGAGGCAGCGGAACGGTTACGCGCGCGAGCACCGGAGCCGTGGTTGGCCGAGCTCGTCGACGCCGCGTCCCGCCTGCCCGTGGAGCGTGAGCGGCTGCGGGCCGAACTCGCTGATCTCCGAGCTGCCCGGGGCAGTGGATACCTTCAGGCGAACGCGTTGTACGACCTGGCGGAACGGTACTGCCGGCTGCACGTCGCCGGGTGTGTGGTCCAGTTCGCCGCCCGCCCCGTCGCGGACGGCCCGCTGAACAGTCCCGCGGTGGCCCTCGCCTGCCTGGGTCGGTTGCTCGGCTTGCCGGTGTTGGACAACGAGGCTCTGGTCGGTGCGGTGAACGCGGTGCTGACGCGGATGTACTGCGAGGGCCGGCTTTTCTCGATGCGTGAGTATCCGGTCGCCGAGTCGTTGGCGGTGTCGGCATGACCCACCTGGCCCGCCGACTGTGGCGTGCACTGGAGACCTGTCACGCGGTCACCTACTTCACCGCCGAGGCGCGGGCCGAGTTCACCGACTGCGGCCTGCGCGGGAATGTGATGGCCTACATCGCCGGCCGCGCCGCGCCGCTCGGCGCGGTGGGACCGGAGCCGGTCGCCGCCGGGCTCTACAACATGAACCTGGCCATGATCAAGCGAGTGGTGCCGCGGGCGTGGGACTGCGCGCGGCCCGAGCGGGTTCTCCAGGCACGCGAACTTGGTGCGGCGAGGGCGTTGAAACGGGCCTTCGGCGACCAGCCGGTGGCCGAGGCCGCCGAACTGCTGCGTGAATCGCTACGGGCGCTGCGACCGTACGGGCGACCGATGTACGCGGCCAACGCGGAACTGCCCTGGCCAACTGATCCCGTGGCAAGCCTCTGGCACGGTGCGACGCTGCTGCGTGAACACCGTGGCGACGGGCATGCCGCCGTGCTGCTCGCCGAGGAAGTGGACGGCTGCGCGGCGCACATGCTGGCCATTGCCGCCGGTGGGTTGGAGGAGGGGTGGGTCAGCTACCGCGGCTGGGACACCGAGGACTGCGCGCAGGCTCGGGATCGGTTGCGCGACCGCGGCTGGCTGACCGGTGACACTCGAGCCGTTGGCGACACAGAGATTCGCGGCGAGCGGCCGAAGCGGGACAGACGCGTTCTGACCCCGGCCGGCCAGGCCGCGCACGACCGGATCGAGGCGGCGACCGATCGGCTCGCCTCAGCTCCATGGACCGCCGAGGGACAAGCCGCCGGCACCCGGCTGCTGGCACTGGTCGAGCCGCTCGCCGCGCGGGTGACCGCCACCGGCGAGCTGCCCGATCCGTACCCGCCGATCGGGTAGATCATCGAAAGCTGTTTGACAGCAAGAGAAAACGTGACGCGGGCGGCCTGTGGCGCCGACGCGGTGTGGACGGGACGTTCTTTTGATGGCTGACGAAACGACATCTACTGACGGACTCGGCGCGAACCCGGTGGCGATTGTCGGGCTCGGCGCGTTGTACCCGCGTTCCCCGGATGTTCGCGAGTACTGGCGGAACATCGTCGACGGGGTCGACTGCATCGAGGACGTGCCCGAGACGCACTGGCGGATCGAGGACTACTACGACCCCGATCCGTCCACTCCGGACAAGACCTATGTCCGGCGCGGCGGCTTCCTACCCACCGTCGACTTCAACCCGCTGGAGTACGGCCTGCCGCCGAACACCATCGAGGTGACCGACGTCCTGCAGCTGCTCAGCCTCATGGTCGCCAAGCAGACCCTGCACGACGCCGGCGTGCTGGACAAGGCGGGCGGCTGGCCGGCGCGCACCGGCGTGGTGCTCGGCGTCACCGGCGCCAACTCGCTCACCCAGCCGCTGGCCACCCGGCTCCAGACACCGGTGCTCAAGGACGTGGTCCGCAGCTACGGACTGTCCGATGTGGACGCCGAGGAGATCGCCGACCGGTTCCGCGCGGCTTTCGCACCGTGGGAGGAGAACTCCTTTCCCGGGATGTTGGGCAATGTGGTGGCGGGCCGCATCGCGAATCGGTTCGACCTCGGTGGCATGAACTGCACGGTGGACGCGGCCTGCGCCAGTTCCCTGGCCGCCGTCCGGATGGCTGTCTCCGAACTGGTGTCCGGCCGGGCCGACCTGATGCTCACCGGCGGTTGCGACGCCGAGAACACCATCCTGATGTACCTGTGCTTCTCCAAGACCCCGGCCTTCTCGCGGACCGAGGTCATCCGCCCCTTCGACGCCAACAGCGACGGCACGCTGATCGGTGAGGGCCTGGGCATGTTGGCGCTCAAGCGGCTCGCTGACGCCGAACGCGACGGCGACCGGATATACGCGGTCCTGCGCGGGATCGGCTCGTCCAGCGACGGCCGGTTCAAGAGCATCTACGCACCACGCAAGGAAGGCCAGGTCACCGCGCTGCGCCGGGCCTACGCCGACGCGGGTTTCGGCCCGGAACAGGTGGGCCTGGTCGAGTGCCACGGCACCGGCACGGCGGTCGGCGACCTCACCGAGCTGACCGCGCTCGGTGAGCTGTACGCCGACGCCGACCGCGGGCAGGTGTGCGTGGGCAGCGTCAAATCCCAGATCGGCCACACCAAGGCGGCCGCCGGCGCGGCCGGGCTGATCAAGATGGCCCTCGCGCTGCACGACCGGGTGCTGCCGCCCACCATCAACGTCCGGGAGCCGGCGCGGGCGTTCGACGAGTCGCCGTTTCACCTCAGCGGCAAGGCCCGGCCGTGGATCGCCGACCCGGATCGTCCGGTGCGACGGGCTGCGGTGTCCTCTTTCGGCTTCGGTGGCACCAACTTCCACTGTGTGCTGGAGGAGTACCCAGCGGCGGCGGACCGGCCGGTCTTCGCCCCGGCCGCCGAGGTGCGGATGTGGTCGGGCGAGAACGTCGCCGCGCTGATCACGGCCATGGAACGCGACCCGGACGGCGTCGAGCCGACCGGCGACACCCCGTCCGGGCACGCGCGGGTGGCGGTGGTCGGCGGTACTGCCGAGGAACTTGCCGAGGCGCGCGAGTTGGCGCTCGACCGACTTCGCAAGGATCCGGACGCCTCCGCGTTCTCGTTGCGCGGCAAAGACATCTGGTATCGCAGCGAAGCTGTTCCTGAGGCCAAGGTGGCCGCCTTGTTCGCCGGGCAGGGCAGCCAGTATGTCGGGATGGGGGCCCGGGCCGCGATCTGCGTGCCGCACGTGCGGGCCGCTTTCGACCAGGCGGCAACGGCTTTCGGTGGCGTCGAAGCGCTGGGCCGGGTGATCTTCCCATCGGACGCCTTCGATGACGCCACGCGCCAGGCCCAGGAGGAGGCGTTGCGCCGCACCGACCACGCCCAGCCCGCGATCGGTGCGCTGGCCGCCGGCCAGTACCGCTACCTGGCCGAGCTCGGACTGCGGCCGGAGGCTGGGCTCGGGCACAGTTTCGGTGAGTTGACCGCGCTGTGGGCGGCCGGCAGCCTGTCCGACCAGGAGTTGGTGGCGCTGGCCCGAGTGCGTGGGCAGGCGATGGCGGCGACCCCGACGGACGGCGATCCGGGAGCCATGGCCGCCGTCCGGGGCACGTGTGAGGACGTCCAGCAGTTGCTGGCCGATCGAGACGGGCTGTGGATCTGCAACGTCAACGCGCCCGGCCAGACCGTGGTCGGTGGCGGCACCGCGGCGGTCGAGCAGTTGGTCGCCGACTGCGCGGCCCGGGGCATCCATGCCCGCCGGTTGCCGGTGGCGGCTGCGTTCCACACGCCGCACGTGGCGCATGCCGTGCCGGCCTTCCGCACCGCGGTGGACGGTGTTTCCCTTGGTGCGCCGCAGTTCTCGGTTCTGGCCAACACGCCTGGCGCCGAGTACGGCGACGACCCGGTGGCCAACCGGGAGGTGCTGACCAACCAGCTGGTCAATCCCGTGCACTTCGGTCCCCGGGTCGAACAGCTGTACCGCGACGGCTGCCGGATCTTCGTCGAGTTCGGGCCGAAGGCGGTGCTGTCCGGTCTGGTGCGCGACGTGTTGCGCGGCCACGACGACGTGGCCGTGGTCGCCACCGACGCCGGACCGGACCGGGACGGCGACCGCTCCCTCAAACAGGCCGTTGCCCAGCTTGTCGTGCTCGGTGTCCCGCTCGCCGGTTGCCACCGGTTCCGGGCCGTCGACGCACCGATGCCCACGCGGAAAGGAATGACGATCCCCTTGAACGGTGTGAACCATGTGTCCGAGCAGCGACGCGAGGCGTATCGGCAGGCCCTGGCCCAAGGCGCCCCGGCCACCGGCAACGGCTCTGGGAACGGCTCGATGAACGGCACTGCCCCGCACTCCGGCAACGGTGCCGCCCAGTACCCGGCGAACGGCGTCGCCCCACACACGGGGAACGGGGTCGCCGCGTACACGGGGAACGGCGTCGAGCCGCACTCCGGGAACGGCCACCACACCCCGGCCGCCGCGGCCGATCGACCGGACACCTTCCCGGGCGGCATGCTCGCGGTCGAGCACCTGGCCATGCACCGCGACTATCTGGCCGGGCAGACCGGCATCGCCGAGCGGCTGAGTCGACTGCTGGAGAACGAGTCGACGCGATCGGCGATGCGCGACGAGGTGATCACCGGGATCTCCGCGCTGGCCCAGCACAACGTGGCCATCGCCCACAGCCACGCGCAGGCCAGCGAGGTAGTGCGCGGATTCGCCCAGCTGGCCGGTGGCATCGCTCCGCCGGCGAACGGGTTCCACGTGCCCGCAACACGTATGCCCGAACTGGCCCCGCCGCCGAGGGAACCGGCCGCGCTCACGGCGGCGCAGCCGGCGATCGCAGTCCCGCCGCCAGCACCGGTCGAGGACTTCGCGCCGGCCCCGACGCCGCCCGCGCCGGTTCAGTCTGCGCCGGTTCAGCCCGTGCCGGTCGACTCCGGACCGGCCATGGCGGCCCCGGCCCAGCCCGAATCCGCCGCCGGCCAGGACGTGTCGACCGCGCTGCTGCGGGTGGTCTCCGAGAAGACCGGCTATCCGGTGGACATGCTGGAGACGTCCATGGACATGGAGGCGGATCTGGGCATCGACTCGATCAAGCGGATCGAGATCATGGGCGGGGTGCAGCAGCTTTTCCCGGACGCGCCCGCACCGGAACCGGAGCGACTGGCCGAGCTGCGCACCCTGGACGACGTCATCGGCTTCATCGGCGGTGAGGTCGCCGCCCCAAAAAGCTGAGCGCTGACCAGGAACGCCGGCAGGTCGGGCTGGTCCCGCTGCCGAGCCCGACCGTGGCCGCCGAGTGTTATCGGGGCCACCGGTCGGCGTTCCTGGCCGGCGACACCGAGCTGGCCCGCGCCCTGGCCACCCGGCTGGCCGCGGACGGCTGGACCGTGCACCACGGCGAGCTGCCGCCCGAGCTCGATCTGGCGATCTGGTTCGCCGACGAGACCGGCGGCGTGGAAGCCGCGCTGCGCGAGGCATTGCTGTTGGCCGGCCGCGTGCAGGACCGACTGCGGGCTGCCGCGTCGGTCGGTCGGGCCGCGTTTCTCACCGTGACCCGCCTCGACGGCCAGCTGGGTCTCGCGGGCACTGCTGACATCGACCGCGCGGTGCTGGGCGGGCTTCCTGGTTTGGTGAAGACGCTCGCCCTGGAAGCACCGGAGGTGTTCTGCCGCGCGGTCGATCTGGAACCCGCGCTGGACGATGCGCGCGGGGCCGAACTGCTGCTGGCCGAACTGTCCGATGTAGACGGCAAGCACCAGCAGATCGGCCACCGCGTGGACGGAACCCGGTGCACGATCGCCCTCCGCGACACGCCCGACCCGGCGCTGCCCGGGATTCTCGGTGTCCCGGAGCCGGGGCCGGACGATCTACTCCTGGTCACCGGCGGCGCTCGCGGCATCACCGCGGCCTGCGCCGTCGGCCTGGCGCGGCGGTACCGGTGCGGGTTGGTGCTGCTTGGTCGGACCCAACCTGCGGACGAACCCTCGTGGGCCGAGGGCGTTGCGACCGAGCAACTGCGCGCGGCCGCCGCGACGTGGTTACGGGCCAAGGGCGAGAAGCCGGTGCCCCGGCAGGTCGCGGCGATGGAGCGCGAACTGGTTGGCGCACGCGAGATCCGCGAGACCCTGCGGGCGATCACCGAGGCCGGCGGGCGAGCCGAGTACGTCACGGTGGACATCACCGACCCTGAAGCCACCAAGGTTGCGCTGCGGCCGTATCGAGACCGCGTCACCGGCCTGGTGCACGGCGCGGGTCTGCTGGCCGACGGGCTGATCACCGCCAAGCAGGCTGCCGACGTGGACCGAGTGCTGGCGGTGAAGATCGCCGGTCTGCGCAACGTCCGCACCGTGGTGCCGGCCGAGCAACTGCGGCATGTGCTGCTGTTCTCCTCGGTGGCCGGGTTGTTCGGCAACGTCGGGCAGTCCGACTACGCGATGGCCAACGAAGCCCTGAACCGGGTGGCCTGCAGCCTGCGCGCACGCCGCCCGGCCACCCGGATCACCGCGGTGAACTGGGGCGCCTGGGCCGGGGGCATGGTCACCCCGGAACTGGCCCGGATGTTCGCCGAACGCGGCGTGCCGCTGCTGGAAGTACCGGAGGGCGTGCGGTACTTCGTCGAGCAGTTCGCTGCGGAACGAGGCGCGGACACGGTCTGCATGGTCGGGCCGTCCACGCCGCTGTCCGGCCCACCACCGGCCGAAATGCGCCTGTCCACGGCCTCACTGGCGTCCGACCCGGTGATCGCCCAGCACGCGATCGGTGGCGCGCCGGTGTTGCCGCTGACCGCCGCGATCGGCCTGGCACTGTCGGCCGTACGGGGATTCACAGCCGGCCGGGTGACCGATGTCGCCGTGCGCAAAGGCCTGGTATTCGACGGATCCCACCCCGCAGAGCTCCGGATCGCTGTCACCCCAGGGGAAACCGGGCAGCTGGTGGACATTCGAGACGACCGGGACCGGCCAAGGTACACGATGACCGTGGCCGGTCCCGGTGACCAGCCCTTGCCAGCGCTGGCCGTGCCATCCGGCGAGAGCACACCGGCACAGTGCTACCAGGACGGCACGCTGTTCCACGGTCCAGCGTTCCGCGGCATCCGCGAGGTTCACGACGACGGCGCACGGCTGCTGCTCGGTTGCCGACTGCCGGCGGGGGAGTTTGCCGGCGGTGCCTGCCAGGTACCTGGCTACGACCCGGTGCTGGCCGACGTGCTGCTACAGGCGGTCCTGGTCTGGGCCCGTCAACAAAAGCAGGTCGCAGTGCTGCCGGTCGCCGTCGCGGAGATCGACCTGCGCACGCCGCTGCCCGCCGACGAGCCGTTCCTGGTCGAGGTGTGCGGGGACGACGACGCGTCGGGGCGACTGGTCTGCACGGTGACCGCGTACGGTCCGGACGGCCGCGCGCTGTGCCGTTTCCGGGGCGTCGAGGCCGTCGCGGTCCCCGGGCTCGCCGAGAAGTTCCAAGCCACACAACCGGTTCCAGGGGGGAAGAACGGCGATGGTTGATCGGCGGATAGCGGTGGTGGGCATGGCCTGCCTGCTGCCCGGCGCACAGCACCCGGACCAGTTCTGGGACGGCCTGCTGGCCGGCGCCGACCACCGCACGCTGGGTGGTCACGCGGAGTTCGGCACCGGCCCCGAGGTGCCCGGCGGGTGGGGCGACCCGGAGCACCACATCAGCTCCACCCGAGGCGGATTCGTCACCGAGCCGGCGCTGGACCTGTCCGGACTGGCGCTGCCGGAGTCCACATTGGATGGTTTGGACCCGGTGTTCCGCTGGACATTGCACACTGCCCGGGGCGCGTTGCGGGACGCCGGGCTGACCGGTGCCGCACTGGCGCGCACCGGCCTGGTCATGGGCAACTACTCGTTCCCCACCCGGTCCTCGGTGCGGCTGTGCGCGCCGATGGCCCACAGGGCGGTGAGCGACGGGCTGGCCCGACTGGGCATTGTCGACTCGCCGGGCAACGCGTCCGAGCCCGAGCCCGACGCGCTGAACCTGTGGCCGTTCGGCCAGCCACCGGCGGTCGCGGCCACCGCGCTGCGCCTCGGCGGCCCGTACCTGGCCCTCGACGCCGCCTGTTCCTCGGCCCTGTACAGCGTGGCCCTGGCCCGGGACTACCTGCTGACCGGCCGCGCCGACGCGATGCTGGCCGGCGCGGTGTGCGCACCGGACCCGCTGTTGATCCAGCTCGCTTTCTCCGATCTGCGGGCCTACTCGCCGGACGGCGTCAGCCAGCCCTTCGACGCGCGCACCACCGGCATCGTGACCGGGCAGGGCGCCGGCATGTTCGTGCTCAAGCGGTATTCGGACGCGGTCCGTGACGGCGACGTGATCCACGCGGTGATCGAGTCCGTCGGCCTGTCCAACGACGGAGCCGGGCGGCATGTGCTGGCGCCGAACCAGGAGGGCCAGGTCGCGGCGTATCGCCAGGCGTACCAGGACATCGACCCGGAGACCGTGCACTACGTGGAGTGCCACGCGACCGGCACCCCGCTCGGGGACGGCACCGAACTTCGTGGCCTACAGGCGTTCTTCGGCACTCCGCCCGCGCTCGGTTCGGTGAAGGGCAACGTCGGCCACCTGCTCACCGTCGCGGGATTCGCCAGCATGCTCAAGACGGTGCTGGCGATGCGGCACGGGATCCTGCCCGCGACGCCGGGCATTGCCGAGCTGGTGCGTCCGGTGGACGGCGAGGCGGCCGCCACCCGCGTGGTGCGCGAAAGCCAGCCGTGGCCGGTGGAATCCGGCACACGCCGGGCCGGGGTGTCCGCGTTCGGGTTCGGCGGTACCAACGCGCACATCGTCCTGTCCAACGCGGCTACTGCGGACCAACCCGACCACGACGACTTCCCGGAGCCGCCTCGGCTGGCCGTGACCGGGGTCGGCGCGCTCGTCGGATCTGCAGGCAACGCGGCCGCCCTACAGTCCCATCTCCGCACCGGTGCCTCGCTGCTCGCCGAGCTGCCGGCCGCGCGCTGGTACGGCTTGGACCAGCCGGCCGCTGACCGGACTGCGCCGCGAGGCGGGTACCTGACCGACATCCCCACCCACCCTCGGACCCACCGCATCCCGCCCAACGAACTCGCCCAGTTCAACCCGCAGCATCTCGCCCTGTTCGAGGTCGTGGAGCAGGCCCTCGCCGACGCCGGTTTCGCAACGCCCCCAACCGGAACCAGGGCCACCGAAATGCCGTCCCGCCGGGTCGCCGTGGTGCTGGCGATGGAACTGGAACCCCGGTCGCACACCCACCGCATCCGGTTCGACATCGGCACGCACGTTCGCGAAGAGCTGGCGCGCACCGGCGTCCGATACGACGAGGAGCAGGTGGCGGCCGTCGAGGCGGCGGTGCGGGGCGCGGTGCACGATCCGGTCGGCGCCAACGAAGTGCTCAGCTACATCGGCAACATCATGGCCAGCCGGGTCAGCGCCGCGCACAACTTCACCGGGCCGTCCTTCACTCTCGCCGCCGACGCCACCGCCGGGGCACGCGCACTGGAAGTGGCCCAGCTGCTGCTGCTCGACCCCACTGTGGAGGCGGTCGTGGTCGGCGGCGTGGATCTCGCAGCAGGCGCGGAGAACACCCGTGCCACCGCGCGACTTGCCGCTGAGATGCCTCCCCTGGGCGACGGCGCTGCGGCGCTCATCCTCACCAGGGCGGACACCGCCGTCCAGCCCTACGCGGTGCTGGACGCCGTGCAGGTGACTCGCGGTGAGGCCCCCGACCTGCTGAGCACGTGCGCAGCGGAAGCATTGCGAGCTGCTGGGCGAACCACCGAGGACGTGGCCTACCTTGTGCTCGGCGGTGCCACAGCAGCCGAGCGCCACGCCGAGGTCGCAGCGCTCGGCCCGGCGCACCCGGAGGGATCGGACCCGTTCCGCTGCGCGCTGGGCGGTCTGGCACCAACGGTCGGCGCGACCGGGGCCGCCGCGCCACTGCTGTCCTTGGTGCACGCGGTGCTCACCGTGCACGAGCGCGAACTGCCGGCTGCCCCGTCGGACCTGCTCGCGAACGGCGTGCTGGCCGAGTCGGGTTTCACGGAACTCGACCGGCCCCAACCATGGTTGACACCCCGCCGCGAAGCGCCGCGAACCGCGATGGTGTCGGTGCCCGGAGACCACGCCGTAGCGCAGATTGTGGTCAGCTCGCCGCGGTTGCCACGACCCAGCCCGGCCGTCGACTGGGTCGGCGGTCCCGGACTGCTGCTGCTCCCACTGTCCGCTGTGGACGGTCCGACGCTGGTTGCCGCCGTGCGGGACACGCGGGAGCGCCTGGCCGACGGCGCGGATCCGCTGGCCCTGGTGCGGCAGGCCGTGGCCGCGCCGAGGGCGAAGTACACCGCGGTGTTCGTCGCGGCCGACCAGGACGGCCTGCTCGGCGAACTCGGCGCGGCGGAACGGGATCTGCGCGAAGTCATCGCCACGGGTGGCGAATGGGCCACGCCGGCCGGCAGCTACTGCACCGGCGCGCCGATCGGACCCGACGGGCGGGTGGCGTTCGTCTACCCCGGAGCCTTCACCACCTATCCCGGCGTGGGGCGCGAGCTGTTCCGGCTGTTTCCCGCGCTGCTGGACGGATTCGAGGCGGAAAGCGACCGGCCGGCGGAGCGGTTCAAGGTGCGCACAGTGCATCCACGCGGCCGGCTGGACAAGCGGGATCTGATGCGGCACGAGGCCCGGATGCTCGATGACGTGCCGTTCATGCTGGCCGCCGGCACCAACCACGCGGTCCTGCACACCCGTCTGCTGCGTGACCTGCTGGGCGTCAAACCGGATGGCGCGTTCGGCTACAGCCTGGGGGAGAGCAGCATGCTGTTCGCCACCGGGATGTGGGACGAGCTGGCCCGCGAGGACGGGATTCTCGCCGCGTCACCCCTGTTCCAGCATCGTCTGCGCGGGCGGCAGACCCTGGTCCGCGAGGCCTGGCGGCTGCCGGACGAGCTTCCGGACGACCAGGTCTGGACCACCCAGCTGCTGTTGGCCGAACCGGACCAGGTACGCGCCGCGATGCACGATCTGGACCGGGTGTACCTCACCCACGTCAACACACCGCGCGAGGTGGTCGTCGCGGGTGACCCCGGCCAGGTCCGGCGGCTGGTGGCCGAGCTCGGCGCCGCGGCGGCGAGGACGCCGGCGAACCAGGTGATGCACTGCGCGCTGGTCGAGCCGGAGCACCCGGCGCTGGCCGCGCTCAACGACTATCCGCTCGGCGGCCGGCAGGGCCGGATGGAGCTGTTCTCGGCGTACGACTACGACACGATCGACGTGTCGGACCGCGGCGCGCTGGCCGAGCGGATCGCCAGCACGCTGTGCCGCACAGTCGATTTCGCCCGGCTGGTCGACGTCGCCTACGAGCGTGGCTACCGGTACTTCGTCGAAGTCGGTCCTGGCGGGACCTGTTCGCGTTGGGTCGCCGACACCCTGGCGGACCGGCCGCACGCCGCGGTCACGGTCGACCGCCGTGGCGCGTCGACCGCCGCGTCGGTGAGCCGCGCCCTCGCCACCCTCGTCAGCCACGGGGTCCCGGTCGACTTGTCCGTGTTGTTCCCTGCCACCAACGGGGATTCGCCCGCACTGCCGTCGACGGTCACCTGCGGTGGCGAGTCGTTGGTGAACCGGGTGGTGGCCCGGGTTGCGGCCGTGTGGCCCGGACCTGATCGATCGGCCGCCTCGCCGCCGGAAGACGAGGTGACCAGTGAGCTGGACGCGGTCGTGGTGTCCGGCAAACCATTCGTCTATGTGCCAGCCGTCCAGCCGGTCGCTCGGCCCACGGCGGTGGCTCACCCCGAGCCACCGGTTCGGACTTCGGTCGCGGTTGGGCCGCCTCCGTTGCGAGCCGTGCTGGACGAAATGGGCGCTGCGGTCGCGGCGGCCCACCGTGCCGCGCTACACGCCCAACATGCCTTGGCGGACAGCGCCTTACGCGAACTGGAACGCCCGGACCCAGCCCCCGGCCGCCCACTGCTGACCGAGCAGGACCTGCTGGAGTTCGCCAGCGGCCGGGTCGAGCCGGTGTTCGGACCAGCCTTCGCGGAGATCGACTCGTATCCCCGGCGATGCCGGCTGCCGGCACCGCCGTACCACTTCGTCAGCCGGGTCACCAAGCTGGAGGCGGAGACCGGGCGCTTCGAGCCCTGTGGCATCACCACCGAGTACGACGTGCCTACTAGCGCCTGGTACACGGTCGACGGGCTGGTGCCGTGCGCGGTCACCATCGAGGCCGGGCAGTGCGACATGCTCCTGATCAGCTACCTCGGCGTCGACTTCCACACTCGCGGGCAGCGCGTCTACCGGCTGCTGGACAGCAGGCTCGTCTTCCGGGGCGGACTGCCCCGGGAGGGCCAGACTCTGCGCTACGACATACGGATCGACCGCTTCGTGTGGCAGGGCGACAGTCTGCTGTTCTTCTTCAACTACCGCTGTTACGCCGACGACGAGCTGATCCTCGAACTGCTGGACGCCTGCGCCGGGTTCTTCACCACGGCGGAGCTGGTCGAGTCGCGTGGCGTGGTCCGCGGCCAAGCCGACGAACGCCGGCGCGCGGCGATGAAACCCAGCTGGTTCAAGCCGCTAGCCCGCACCGACCGGACGTCGCTGACGGCGGAGGACCTGGAGGCGCTTGGCGCGGGCCAGCCGGAGCGGGTGTTCGGTCCGGCCTGGGACCAGTCCGCGGACGGCTGCAACCGTTCCCTCCGGCTGCCGGATCCCATGCTGCGCATGGTGGACGAGGTCACCGCCATCGACCGGCTCGGCGGGCCGCGACGGCTCGGCGCGCTGTCCGCGGTGAAGCGACTGGACCCGCAGGGCTGGTACTTCCGGTGCCACTTCCCCGGTGATCCGGTGCTGGCCGGTTCGCTGGTCGCGGAGGGCGCGGTGCAGCTGCTACAGATCTACGCGCTGTATCTCGGCATGCACTTCGTGCTGCCGGACGCCGAGTTCCAGTCCGTGCCCGGCCTCCGGACCGAAGTCAAGGTGCGCGGCCAGATCACGCCGGACACGCCCTCGATCCGCTACGAGGTCGACATCATCGAGCTGACCATGCTGCCCCGGCCGACGGTGATCGCCGACATCCTGGTGTACGACGGCGACAAGCCGATCGTGTCGATGACCAACTTCGGCATCCAGGTGCGGGAGCGCCCGGGCACGCCCTACCGGCCGATGGCCGGGGGGATGCCGGAGTTCCTGGGCCGGCGCAACGCGTCCGGCGAGGCGGCCTTCATCAACGAGCTGCACCTCGCGCACGCGGCCAAGGGCGACCTGGAAACGGCGATGGGCAGCGAGTTCGCGA
This sequence comes from Kutzneria sp. CA-103260, assembly GCF_018263855.1. Lineage (GTDB taxonomy): Bacteria > Actinomycetota > Actinomycetes > Mycobacteriales > Pseudonocardiaceae > Kutzneria. The sequence continues at coordinate 11,492,037 of NZ_CP073318.1, forward strand.
TCTACGCCGGGCGGCGCGCGCCCTACATTCCCAACGGGGACTTCCGTTTCGTCGACCGGATCATGCACCTGGGCGGAATCCGAGGAGTGCTCGCTCCCGGCGCGACCATGGTCACCGAATACGACTCGCCGCCGGAAGCCTGGTACTACACGGAGAACGGCGCTCCGACCGTGCCCAACTGCGTGGTCATGGAAAGCTCGCTGCAGGCGGCGATCCTGCTCGGCTACTACCTCGGCGCCACGCTCCAGAGTCCGGATGACGAGCTGGCCATCCGCAACCTGGACGGCTCGGCGCGGTTCCTCCGGCACGTCGACCTGCGCGGCCGGACCATCCGCCAGGAGACGGAACTGTTGGCCAGCGAGGAGGTTCCCGGGGCGATCCTGCAACGGTTCCGCTACGAGCTGGCCGCGGACGGCGAACCCTTCTACACGGGCGAGTCCCTGTTCGGCTACTTCACCGACGCCGCGCTGGCCAGCCAGATCGGGCTGGACGCGGGCCGGCACGTGCCGCCGTGGTTGCACACCGCCGCCCCGGCCAACGCCGTCTCGCGCAAATTGTCCGGCGAAGGATGGCCAAACCCGGCCACCGGGCCACGGATCGGCACCGGTCACCTCCAGGTCGTCGGCGACATCACCATGGTTCGCGACGGTGGTGTGCATGGCACCGGCTATGTGCACGGCCGCCGTGAGGTCCGCGACGACGACTGGTACTTCGACTGTCACTTCCACCGCGACCCCGTGATGCCGGGGTCGCTCGGCGTCGAGGCGGTGGTGCAGGCGCTCCAGCTCTACGTCATCGAGCACGACCTGGCCGCCGGGATCCCCGGCGCGCGGTTCGTCGCGCCGCGCGGGGTCACGATGCGGTGGAAGTACCGCGGCCAGGTGCTGCGCGGCGACGGCGAGATCACCTTCGACGCGCACGTCAAGGAGGTTCGCCGGGACGCCGACCGGCTGGTCGTGATCGCCGACGCCAGCGTCTGGAAACCCGGACTGCGGATCTACGAGCTGACCGACGTCGCGGTGGAGGTCGTGCCGACGGAGGGACAACCGTGATGCCACCCCCGGGCGGCGGGAAACCTGGCTGCCGTCCGGTCACCGTCGCGTTCATGGACGCGGAAAGGAAGGTGCGCAAGTGACCGCCACCATCGCCGACACACGCCTGCCGTGCACCGAGCCGGCCGGCATCTACCGCCTGCTCAACCAGTTGGACCGTCCGCTCTACGTCGTGCAGACCCCGGTGGGCCCCGCCGTCACCGACGAGTTGCCCGCCGATCAGGCGGGTCTGCTCGCCGCGACCGGTCCGCTGCCGCCGGAACGGCTCGGCAGCGCGGCGTTCCGCCACCGCCACGGGGTCCGCAACACCTACGTCGCGGGGGCGATGGCCGGCGGCATCGCGTCCGAGGATCTGGTGACAGCGATCGCCCAGGCCGGCTGCCTGGGGTCGTTCGGCGCCGCCGGACTGTTGCCGGAGCGGGTCGAGCAGGCGCTGCGGCGATTCGCCCGCGACCTGCCGCGACTTCCGTTCGCGGTCAACCTGATCCACAGTCCGAGCGAGGCGGCGCTGGAGCGGGACTGCGTCGATCTGCTGCTGTGCCACCGGGTTCGGTGCGTCGAGGCGTCGGCGTTCCTGAACCTCACCCCGCATCTGGTTCGCTACCGGCTGGCCGGGCTGCGCCGTGGCGCGGACGGCTCGGTCGAGATCGAGAACCGGGTGATCGCCAAGGTGTCCCGGCCGGAGGTCGCCGAGCAGTTCCTGCGGCCCGCGCCGGAGGCGATCGTGGAGGACCTGCTTGTGGCCGGGCGGATCACCGCCGAGCAAGCCGAACTGGCGCGGCGGGTGCCAGTCGCCGACGACATCACCGCCGAGGCGGACTCCGGCGGTCACACCGACCGCCGTCCGCTCACCGCTCTGGTGCCGGCGTTGTTGTCGCTGCGCGACCGGGTCCAGCGCGAGCAGGGCTACCAGCAGCCGATCGGCCTGGGGGTTGCCGGCGGCATCGGCACGCCCCGTGCGCTGGCGGCGGCTTACGCACTCGGTGCGGACTACGTGGTGATCGGCTCGGTGCACCAGTCGTGTGTCGAGTCCGGCACCTCGCCCGCGGTGCGCGCGATGTTGGCGGCGGCCGGCATCGCGGACTTCGCCATGGCCCCGGCCGCGGACATGTTCGAGCTTGGCGTGGAACTGCAGGTGTTGAAGAAGGGAACCCTGTTTCCCATGCGTGCCAAGCGGTTGCTGGAGCTGTACCGGGCCTACGACGGGTTGGAGGCGCTGCCGTCGGCCGAGCGGGAGCGGCTGGAACGGCAGCTGTTCCGGCGACCGACGGTCGACATCTGGGCCGAGGTGGAGACGTACTTCACCCGCCGGGACCCCGACCAGCTGCGCCGGGCCGCCGAGTCGCCGCGGCGCAAGATGGCGTTGGTGTTCCGCTGGTATCTGGGCATGGCGTCGCGCTGGGCGACCACGGGTGATCCGGCGCGGATGGCCGACTACCAGGTCTGGTGCGGCCCGGCGATGGGGGCGTTCAACGACTGGGTCCGCGGCAGTCGGCTGGAAGCGGTGGAGCACCGCCGAGTCGCTGACGTCGCGAGTGAACTGTTGCACGGTGCGGCATTCACCGCGCGGGTCCAGCAGTTGGCGCTCGCCGGCGTGCGGCTGCCGGCGGCGGCCTCGGAGTACCGGCCGGCGTCGGCGAAACTGCCGGTGAGGGTGTCGTGACCGGTTGGCCCGAGCCGACCGAGTTGGACCGGATGCTCGGCGACCCGCGCGACCCGGACAATCCGTGCGGCTTCGTCGCGATGGTAGCGCGGGACGCGCACGAGCGGCGGCCGGCGGCGCTGGCCGCGGCGGCCGGACCGGCACTGGGACTTTCCTTCGTCCCGACCGAACACGGTGGCGATCTGTCCAGTATGGACACTACGCTGCTGCTGGCCCGGGTCGCGGCCCGGCGCGACGCCACGATCATGCACGCGACGATGGTCAGCATCACCGCCGTCAGCTGCGTGCTGCTGGCCGGGAGCGCCGCGCAGCGCGACCGGGTCGTCGAGTTGCTGCGCCGGGGCGAGTCGATCGGCTTCGCCTTCGCCGAACGGGAAACCGGCGACGAAGTGCTGGCCAACTCCTGCCTCGCCGAGCCGACACCCGACGGCTTCGTGTTGCGGGGCGACAAATGGATGGTCGGTGACGGTGGGCGGGCCGGCGCCCTGTTGCTGGTCGCGAGAACGGGTGGGCGTGGCCCCGCCGCGTTTTCCACCCTGCTGCTGGATTCCGACGTGGTGGAGCGGGCCTGCGGCGGAATGCGCCGGCTGGGCGGGATGCGCGGCATCGGGTTCGCCGACTTCCACTTCGCCGAGTTGCGGGTGCCAGCCAACACGATGGTCGGCGCGCGGGGCCGGGGCCTGGAGACCGCCCTGCGGGCGATGCAAGTGGTCCGGGTGATGAGCACCGCGTGCAGCCTCGGCTGCGCGGACACCGGCCTGCGGCTTGCGATGGACTTCCTCCGCACGCGCCAAGCTGGTGAACAGGCCCGGCGGGAACTGGCCACCGCGGCGGCGCTGCTCTTCGCCGCCGACGCCGTGGCGCTGGCCGCGGCCAGGGCGATGCATGTGCTGCCCGGCGTGCAGAGCTTGTGGTCGGCGGTGGTCAAGCACGTGGTCGTCGACACCACCGAGGAGATCCTTTCCCGGTGTGCCAACGTGTTGGGCAACCTCGCGATGGTGCGCGACGGGCCGTACGCCGCTTTCGACGTGCTCCGCCGTGACAACGCGACGGTTCGGTTCGTCGACACGAGCCCGGCCGCCACCGAACGCCTGATCGCCGCCGAGCTGCCCCGGCTGACGCCACACCGAACCGGGCCTGTCGACGACCGGCTGGCCGTCGTGTTCGGCGTCGACAATCCGTTGCCACCGCTCGACTTCACCGCGCTCACCCTCGCCGGCCGTGGGGGTGACCCGCTGCTGGACGCGGTGCCGGTGCTCGCCGCGAACGTGCCGGCGACAAGCCGGGCCCGGGTCCTGGCCGACGCGCTGGCCGCCGCCCTGCGCGCACCGGTCGATGATCCGGCCGACGCCCCACATCGCCTGGCCTTCCTGCACGCCGCGGCGAGCTGTTTGGCGTTGTGGCACTACACCCCGCGGCTGCCGCTCGGACCGGACCGGCTCACCTGGCTGACCGCCGTGTTGGAAGTGCTCCTTGCCCGCGCGCGGCGACGGGTGGCGGCGCTGCCCACTGACCAGGTCGACGCCGTGCTGCGCGTCGCAGACCAGTTGCATCGGGGCGAACGGCTGTACTCGGTCACCGCCCTGCCACTGTGCAAAGGAGACGACAGTGACGCTTGTGCATGAGAACGTCGTGCCCCTCGTGGCCGGTGCCGATCTGCCGGTGCCGCTGGTCACCGGCGGCACGGTGCCGTACGCCAACCTCGACCACGCGGCGAGCGCCCCGTGCCTGGCCCCGGTCCGAGCTGGCGTTGACCAACTGCTGCCCTGGTACGCCAGCGTGCACCGCGGTGCCGGGTTCGCGTCCCAGGTCTGCACGCGGGCCTACGAGCGGGCCCGCGACACCGTCCGCGACTTCGTCGGCGCCACCCCCGGCTCGACGGTTGTCTTCACCCGCAACACAACCGACGCGCTCAACCTGCTGGCCCGGAGCCTGCCCTCGGGCACGACCGTGTTCCGGTTCGACAGCGACCATCACGCGGCCCTGCTGCCGTGGGGGCGGCACACCGTGCGCAGGCTCCCGCTGCCGGTCACCCCGGACGAGGCAGTGCGCCAGCTGCGGGCCGGCCTTGCTTCGTGCCCACCCGGCCCCCGGTTGGTGGTGCTTACCGGGGCGTCGAACGTCACCGGCGAACTGTGGCCGGTCGCCGAGCTCGCGGCGGTGGCAGCCGACCATGGTGCCCGCACTGTGTTGGACGCGGCGCAGCTCGCGCCGCACGGTCCGGTGCGAGCCGTGGAGCTGGGTGTGGACTGGGTGGCGCTGTCCGGGCACAAGCTGTACGCGCCGTTCGGTGCTGGTGCGCTGATCGGTGCCCCGGACTGGCTCGCCGACGCGGAGCCCTACCTGTTCGGCGGGGGAGCGGTGTCCAGAGTGGACGGTTCCTGTGCCGGACCGGAAGCGACTTGGCTGGCGCCGCCGGAGCGACACGAGGCGGGATCGCCGAACGTGGTTGGCGCGCATGCGCTTGCCCTGGCCTGCGAGGCGATCACCGCCTGCGGCTGGTCGGCGATCAGGTCGCACGAACAGCCGCTGACCGACGACCTGCGCGCCGGCCTGGCTGGGATTCCCGGGGTGCGTCCACTGTCCATGTGGGACAGCGATCATCCCCGGGTGGGTGTGGTGTCGTTCGCGGTGGACGGCATCGAGCCCGGACTGCTCGCCGCCGCCTTGTCGGCGGAGCACGGAATCGGTGTGCGAGACGGCGCGTTCTGCGCGCACATGGGCACCAGGACACTGCTGGCGGCCGCCGGCGCCGATGCCGACGGCGCTGTTCGCGCGAGCGTCGGACTCGGTAGCCGAGCCGAGCACGTGGAACGGCTCGTCGCCGCGGTCGCCCGGCTGGTGCGCAGCGGACCTCGTTGGGACTACCGCAAAGTCGACGGGCGCTGGACTCCGAGCCCGGACCCTCGGCGGCACCCCGACCTGCGTGCCGGTGATCCGGACGTCGGGTGAGTCAGTCCCCGATCGCGTCGCGCAGCGCCTCGATCGCCGCCTGGGGCATGGCGTGCCCGCCCAGCCCCTCGGCAAGGATCTCGATGGTGCGGGTGTTGACGTGGATCCGCACCTCCTCGTTCGCGTCGCGCAGCGGTCCGTCGAGGTAGAGCATCGCCAGTCCGTGCACGCCGGCCCAGGCGCTGATCTCCGCGTACGGTCGCCGTTGCGCCGGCAGGTACCCCACCTCGACCAGCGTGTCCATCGCGGCGGACAGGGTGCGGAACGGGCTGTCCTCCGGCTGGTTGGCCAGATCGGTGACCAACAGGCCGACCAGGCGGAACAGCCCCGGCCAGCGCCGGGCGAAGTCCAGGTACCCGCGGCCGACGGCGGCCAGCTCCAGCAGCGCGTCCACGACGGTCTCCCGGTGCCGCGACCGCCGCGCGACGTTGGTGGCGATCGACTCGTTGAGCCGGTCGAAGGCCAGCTGCCTGGTCGCGTCCAATAGCTCTTCCCGGCCCTGGAAATGCCGGTAGGCGGCGGTCGCGGTGACCCCGACCGCCCGTGCCGCGGCGCGCACCGTCACCGACGGCGGACCACCCTCGATGGCCAGGTCCACCGCCGCGGAGATCAGCGCGTTGCGCAGGTCGCCGTGGTGGTAGCCGCGCTTGGGTTGTGCCATACCCCTGATGTTGACAGATGTGAACATCGCTGCCAACATGAGGTTCCGCCGATGTTGATGGCCGTAAACATTCGTTCGGAGGCGCCCATGCTGACCCGACTCGGCCACCGCATCGTCCGACATGCCAGGACGATCCTGCTGATCGCCGCGGTGGCGCTGCTCGGATTCGGCTTCGCCGGCTCGACCGTGTTCGGCAAACTGGGGTCGCAGGGGCTGGACGATCCGTCCTCGCAGGCCAGCCGGGCCGGTGTGGAACTGGCGCGGAACTTCGGCGGGGACTCGCAGTTGGTGTTCCTCGTGACCGCCACGACGGGCACGGTCGACTCGCCCTCGGTCAAGGCGGCCGGCCTGGCCCTGACCACGGATCTGAGCCGCGACTCGCGAGTGGCCACGCCCGTGTCCTACTGGTCGGCCGGCGCGCCGCAGTTGCGCTCGTCCGACGGGCGCAGCGCGATGATCACCGCACGCGTCGGTCTCCTTTCCGACGATGCCGTGCAGGACATTCTCGACCAGTACAGCGGTTCGCGCGGCCCGGTCAGTGTCGCGATCGGCGGCAGTCTGGTCGGCAGTCTCCAGATCAAGAACCAGGTCAGCCACGACCTGCTGGTCTCGGAGGCCATCGCGGTCCCGGTGATCGGATTGCTGCTGTTTCTCGTGTTCGGCAGCGCCGTGGCCGCACTGCTGCCGCTGTTGATCGGCGGCATCACGATTCTGGGCACGCTGGCGGCGCTGTCCGTGCTCGGCTCGCTGACCAACGTCTCGATCTACGCCGTCAACGTCACCACCGCGCTGGGCTTCGGGTTGTCCATCGACTACGGACTGCTCATGGTCAACCGATTCCGCGAGGAATTAGCCGGCGGCGCGACAAGCGCGGACGCGGCGGTGAGCACAGTGCGTGTCGCCGGGCGCACCATCGGATTCAGCGCCGCGACCGTGGTCGTCGCGTTGGCCACATTGCTGGTTTTCCCACAGTATTTCCTACGCTCGTTCGCCTATGCCGGCATCAGCGTGATCGCGATCGCCATGCTCTCGGCCACCGTTGTCCTGCCCGCGGTGCTCAGCCTCATCGGCGCGCGGATCAACACCGGCCGACTGCCCTGGGCCCGCAAGCACAATCCCGCCACCACCTCCGTGTTGTGGAAACGCCTGGCCACCGGCGTGATGCGTCGACCGGCATGGGCGGCGATCCCGGTGCTGCTCGTGTTGCTCACCGCCGCCACGCCATTGTTGGGCATAACGTTCGGCTCGCCGGACGAACAAGTGCTTTCCACCAGCGGATCGAGCCGGGTCGTGGGCGACGCGCTGCGCGCCGGTTTCCCCAACGTCGACACCCGGCCGATCCAGACCGTGCTCACGGGTTCGGCCGACCGGGCCGCGGTCGCCGACTACGCCCGGCGAGTGTCCGAACTGTCCGGGGTCACCGGGGTGCAGTCACCGGTCGGCGCCTTCGCCGGCGGGAAGGGCCCGCAGCCAACACCGCTGGACCCGACCCTGGCCCACGGCGACGCCAAGCTGATCACCGTGTCCACCGACCTGGACATTCACTCGCAGGCCGCCGAAGACCTCGTCAACCAGGTCCGGGACGTCGCCGCGCCGGCCGGCGACCAGGTCCTCGTCGGCGGCGATCCGGCCCTCCAACTCGACGACAAGACCGCCGTGGGCGATCGGGTGCTGCCCTGCGCGCTGATCATCGCGCTGGCCACGTTCATCCTGTTGTTCCTGCTCACCGGCAGCGTCCTGCAGCCGCTGCGCGCCCTGGCGCTGAACCTGATCGGCCTGGGCGCGACCCTCGGTCTGATGGTGCTGATCTTCGAACACGGCGCCGGCTCCGCCGTCCTCGGCTTCACCCCGCTGCCGCTGGACACCAGCATGCTGATGCTGCTGTTCGTGATCTCGTTCGGCCTGTCCATGGACTACGAGGTCTTCGTCACCAGCCGGATCAAGGAAGCCCACGACCAGGGCGTGCCGACCAGCGAGGCCGTCATCAACGGCCTGTCGCGCAGCGGCCGCATCGTGTCCGCGGCGGCGCTGCTGCTGGCCATCAGCCTCTGCGCCCTGGCCCTCAGCCGCGTCAGCTTCATCCAGATGTTCGGACTCGGCACCGCCATCGCCGTCCTGATGGACGCCACCCTGATCCGCGGCATTCTGCTGCCGGCCGGCATCCGAATTCTCGGCCGCGCCGCCTGGTGGGCCCCGAAACCCCTGCGCAAACTGCACCGGCGATTCGGCCTCAGTGAGACCTCGAATCCATCCACCGCCACGCCGCCCGAGCCCGCCCACTCCGTCGTTCACCACTGAGTCGGAGTATTCACCACCGGGGGCATTCGCGGCTCTCGCGCGCATTCGATTACCCCGGAGATTCACTGGGTCTGTTTCACGATTCCTGTATCCGGCTCGCGGTCGTGTCGCTCTAATAGGGAGGAGTGTCCCGTGGCGGTGCGCGGGACACGACGTAGCCGCAGCCGTTCGATGAATGTGGAGGAGTGAGACATGGCGATAGCGAGTCGGCTGCCGGGTGAACGGCAGCTCGCGCGCGAGGATGCCGATCGGATCGCGGCCATCCGGAAGTCGATCATCGAGATCGGGGACAACTGGCGGACCCGGCATCCCTGGTTCGCCCGGCACCAGGACGGCGTCGGCATGGCGATCTTCGTGGTGTCGATCGCCGGTGTCGTCGCCGACGCCTGGCTCTACGCCGCCAGCCTGCTGCCGTGGTGGGCCACCATCCTGGTCAACGCGTACTGGCTCTCCCTGCTGCACGAGCTGGAGCACGACCTCATCCACTCCATGTACTTCCGCACCAACCGGTTCGTGCACAACGTGATGATGTTCGGCGTCTGGCTGCTGCGGCCCAGCACCATCAACCCGTGGGTCCGGCGCCGCCTGCACCTGCACCACCACGCGGTCTCGGGCACCGACTCCGACCTGGAGGAACGGGCCATCACCAACGGCGAGGGCTGGGGCAGCCGCCGGCTGATCACCCTGCTGGACACCTTCGTCGGCATGTACACCCGGCCGTTCCGGATGATCGAGCTCGTCCGGGTCTACGTCGAGCAGGAGGCGCGCAGCCCGGAGGAGGCCCGCTACCTGACCAACATCAACCGGATGTCCTACTTCCCGCTCGGCGCCGTGCACTACCTGTTGTGGCACCTGTTCATCGGCATCAACGTGTACCAGTGGATCGCCGGGCCGGTGGACATCCCGGGCCAAGGAATCCTCGGTTTCCTGGCGGTGACCGTGCTCGCGCCGAACGCGATCCGCACCTTCTGCATCTACTTCGTCAGCTCGAACCTGCACTACTACGGCGATGTCGAGGCGCACAACGTCCTGCAGCAGACCCAGGTGTGGACGGCCTGGTGGCTCAAGCCCTTCCAGGCGCTGTGCTTCAACTTCGGCGAGACGCACGCCATCCACCACTTCCTGGTGCGCGACCCGTTCTGGCTCCGGGCGGCCATCAAGCGCGACTGCCACCGGGTGCTGCGCGAGAACGGGGTGCGCTTCAACGACTTCGGCACCTTCCGGCGCGCCAACCGCTTCACCTTCGCCGCACCCACCACCGTCGACCCGTAGCCGGCACGAATGAAGGACGACCCACGATGACCGTCACCACCACCGAACTCTGGATCTGCCTGCGCTGCGGGATGATCTACGACCCGGCCGAGGGGGATCCGGACGGTGGCATCGCGCCCGGCACCGCGTTCGCCGACATCCCGGAGGACTGGGTGTGCCCGGTCTGCGGCGCGACCAAAACCGACTTCGTCCCCTACGAGGACTGAATGATCCCGGCGCGCGATCTCGTCGATGACCGGTCCCGGTCATCGACGAGCGGGATCGTGCGGTCAGCCGGCGAGGATGGCGCGAAGGTGGGCCAGACATCGTTCGCGGCTCGGCCCGATCGAGCCGCGGGGCATGTCGAGGCGGTTGCCGATCTCGTCGTAGGACAGGGGCGGTTCGGACAGCAGCAGCATGATGAGGTCACGCTCGCGCTCGCGCAGGTAGCCGATCGCGTTGTGCAGGTTCTCGCCGTCGAGGATGGCGATGACCGCCTCGTCGATCGGCCGTTCCGGGGAGACGTCGTCGACGGCCGACGGGTCGCCGCACGGGACCAGCCGCTGCGACCGCGCCGCGTACTTGATCATCTCGCGCCGGGTGATGACCTTCAGCCAGCCCGGCACACAGTGCGGATCGACGACCGACTCCAGATGTAAATACGCTTTGAGCCATACTTCCTGGCTGACGTCGGCGCGGTCATCGGCGGTCAGCGACGTTCCCCGCAATGCGTTCCTCACAAGCGGTGTGTACGTCTGAACAAACCGTGACCATGCGGCCGTCTCGCCACCAATACAACGTTGAATTAGGTCCGTCAAGTCCGTCCGGTTCAGCGCCATGAGCCCCCCCAAGGTCTTCCGGCCTTCAGTTGCCGCTATACAACAGCTCCTTGGCTGTTGTCATCCGCGGCCGATCATGTTGACACCGCAAGAGGCTCACATAACCCGCGAGACCGTGTCAAGGAAGCTCACCGTATCAAGGAGGCCTGCGAGCCATCGGAAGATTGAAAAACTTAACCGATCCAGTCGCGTATCCAAACCAACGCGGCTTCGCTCTAGATGTAACGAGGGGGCAGGGTGGTCCGTTACCGCCGCCGCGGCTCGGTGATCTTGATTTTCCGGGTGCGTCAGAGACGCTGTCGATCAAGTCGCCCAGCGGTGTTCTTGGAGAGGTTTGGCTGTTGCGATAAACGGGTACGGGTGGTGTCGGATCTGGCCAAGTCGCACTCTTGTCCGGTTCGCGCGACTACCTATGGTCAACGATGGTCACGGCTGTTTTCGGACGTTCGACGGCCATTCGACGACAAATGTCGGGGGAGCAAGCCAGGGCGGCCGGGTTCGCGAAACGGCCGGCCGCGGCCATGAGGAGGGGTTGGTGACGCAACGCTGCGACGTGGTCATCGTGGGGGCCGGGATCGCCGGCTGTGCCGCGGCCATCGCGTATGCGCGCTACGGGTTGCGGGTGATCCTGGTCGAGGCGCATCGGAACACCGACGCGTTCAAGCGGGCCTGCACGCATTTGATTCAGTCGTCGGCGGTGCCCACGCTGCGCCGCCTGGGGCTGGAGGCGGAGGTCGAGGCCGCCGGCGGCATCCGCACCGACCTCGAATTCCACACCCGCGCCGGCTGGGTCCGCTATCCGCGGATCGCCAGCGGGCCGGATGCCACCTACGGGTACAACATCCGTCGATCCCAGCTCGATCCGCTGCTGCGGCGGACCGCCGCTGAGACGGACGGAGTGCGGCTGCTGCGGGGCGCCCGGGTGCGCGAACTCCAGCGCGACGGCCGACGGGTGACCGGGGTAGTGGTCCAGAACGAGGCCGGCGAACTGGTGCCGATCGACGCCCGCCTGACCATTGGCGCGGACGGCCGGCATTCGGCCGTCGCCGGTCTCGCGCGGGTCCGGACCATCAAAACCTCACACGGGCGGTTCGGCTGTTTCGCGCATTACACCGGCGTGCTCGACAAATCGGGTGCGGAGCTGGTGACTCGCGGGGACGGGCCGGCTCAGGCGACATCGAGGCTGTGGCTGCTCGATCCAGACATCGCCTACATGTTGCCCAATGACGGTCGCACGGTGCTGGCGGCGATGGTGTCCAGCGAACGCCGGGACGAGTCCCTTCGGAACCTGGACAATCATATCAATTCGATCTTCTCCCGGCTGCCCGGCGGACCCGATCTCAGCAATGCGCGCCGGGTCTCGAACTTCACGCCGATAAAGAAGTACCAGAGCGTGTGGAGGAGGCCCATCGCGCCCGGTTTGGCGTTGATCGGAGACGCCGCGCTGGTCACGGACTACCTGTGGGGCGCCGGTATCGGCTGGGCGCTGCAAAGCTCCGAATGGATAACGGACGCGACCGCGCTGCCGCTGGTGTCCGGCGAGCCGATGGCGCCCGCGTTGCGGAAATACGCGTACCGGCACTTCCGTCGACTGGGTCTGCATCACGCGTTCAATGCCAACTTCGCGACCGGAAGGAAGATGAACGCGCTGGAGCGGGTGCTTTTCGGGGCGGCCACGGCCGACGAGGAGATCGGGGCCAGGCTGCTGGACTTCGGCAGCCGCAAGCTCAATCCACTGCAAGCGTTCGGCCCGGGACTGCTGGCCCGCGCGTGGCGTTTGCACCGCGCACTGGAGGCGGCCTGATCATGAGGCGCGGCGATACCCGTTTCGTCCCGGCGGAACGCATTTACGGATTCCGTTGGTCGGAGGACGGTTCGAACCGGCGGTCCTGGTCGCGCACGCTGAAAGCGGCGATCGGGGTCGCGCTGGCGAGGGCGGTCGCCCGGGTGCCCGACGAGTTCGTGGACTCGCCGGTGGTCACCCGGATCGTCCTCGCCTTCCTGCCCTACGTCATGCGACTCAAGTTCCACCGGTCGGCGGCGAAGACCTTGGCGGGCGCGAAGCTCACCGTGACCCTCGGCATGGGGTTGACACTCGCCGACGGCGATCGACGTTATTTCCTGGTCCGGGTCCGCGGTCGACGCTGCGCCATCCGCGCCGCGGACCGGGATCAGGTCGTGAGACAGGCCGTTTCGTGTTTCACCAGCCGGCTGCCGACAGTGCTGCGCATGACGATGGGCGCGTCGACGCATCCGGCGCTGCTGATCGCCGACGGCGCCGCGGAGCTGTCGGGCGACGTCTTCTTCAGCGCGCGGCTTGCCGCCCTTTTCGGCATGCCGAGCCGGTCACTGCTGCCGGTCGGCGAGTGACGCCGGCGATGTCCGGCCGCAACCCTCTGAAGCCGCTCGAAAAGAAGGTTCTCCCGCATGGTGATCACGGTTCTGTACGTCATCCACACCATGGCGCTCGCCGGCTGGTTCGGCACCCAGATCTACAGCGTGCTGCTCGTGCAGCGACACCCCGCGCAGGACGAGGATCCGGAGTACTTCGAGGACTTCGCCGCCCGGTTGGCGAACGGATCGCGCTACACCCTGCTGGGGGTCATCGCCGCCATGATCCCGACCTGGGTGGTGATCATCGCCCTCCGGGCCGCCAGTGGCGCGGACCTCGGCGTCGCCTGGGTGTGGCTGGTCGTGGTGAAGTCGCTGGCCATGCTGGTCGCGATCGGCCTGTTCGCGTACTTGTCGTGGCACGTGTGGCCACTGCGGATCTTCGCGCTCCGCGACGAGCTTCCCGCCGTCCGCCGCCGCTTCTACGGCCTGTCCGTCGGCATTCTGTGCGGCACCGGGTTGGCGCTGGGGGTCGGCATCGTCGAACAGTCGGTGGGAAGTTTCCTTGGTGTCGCCTGATCCGGCCGTGCGCCTTCCTCTTGGTGGCTAGGAGAGTTGATGAGTAGGAAGTACGGGCTGCGCGGATACCTGGAGGCACTGTCCGGAATCGGCCAGGTCGTGGAGGTCGGCCGAACGGTCGACGCGAACCTGGAAATGGGCGCGATCGCGAGATTGTGCTACGAGACCGGATCGGCGGTCCCGCTGTTCTCCGACGTGGCCGGTGCCCCCGCCGGGTTCCAGGTGGTCAGTGCTTTGGTCGGGACCAGTTCGGACCGCGGCCGCGAGTTGGCCCGGCTGGGACTGTCGCTGTTCCTGTCGGAGGGTTCGTCGGCCGCCGACATCGTCGAGGAATTGTGCCGGGCCCGGCGTGGTCAGCCGATCGAGCCGAATGTGGTGTTCGACGCGCCGTGCAAGGAAAACATCAGCACCGGCGAGGACGTGGACCTGACGCGGCTGCCGGCGCCGCTGATCCACCACGGGGACGGCGGCCGCTACGTGAACACGATCGGCGTCGTGGTCACGCGCTCGGCCGATGGCGCGTGGACGAACTGGTCGATCAACCGGGTCATGGTGACCGGTCCGCGCAGCGGCGTCGTGTCGTCGGTTCCCGTCCAGCACATCGGGATGATTCACGAGTCGTGGCGAAAGATCGGCCAGGACATGCCGTTCGCGGTCGCCCTCGGCGTCGACCCGGCGCTGCTGTACGCGGCGTCGATGCCCCTGCCGGCCGGCGCTTCCGAGGTCGGGTTCGCGGGTTCGCTGCTGAACCGGCCGGTCGACGTCATCCGGTGCGAGAGCAGCGAGCTCGAGGTGCCCGCCGACGCCGAGATCGTGCTGGAAGGCAGGATCTCCAACACGGATGTGGGTCTGGAAGGCCCGTTCGGTGATTTCACCGGGTACTTCTACCCGAACTACGGCGTGCCGCAGCCCATGGCGTACTTCGACACGGTGACCTACCGGAACCGGCCGATATACCCGTTCACCAGCGGCGGCGAACCGCCGTCCGAGGAACACACGATCTGGGGCGTCGCGACGGCGGCGGAAGCGCTGCACCGGATGCGGTTGGCGCGTCTGCCGATCGCGTCCGCCTGGAGCCCGTTCGCGTCGTGCAACGGCTGGTTGGTGGTGACCGTCCGGCCCGGCTGGTCCGAGTCGGGCCTGGACGCGAAGGCGTTGTGCCGGCGGGTCGGCGAGGCGGTGTGGGGCTGTAAGGCCGGCGACCCGGTGAACTCGGTCATCGTCACCGAGGACGACATCGACCCGGGCAACCTCAACCAGGTGGTCTGGGCGATGGACAGCCGAAACGACCGATCGCCCGGCGGCCGGCTGCGCATCGAGGACCGGCTCGGCTGGCCCATGTCGCCGTACCTGGACACGGATCACTTCCGGTACTTCGAGGGCTGGAAGTCGTCGCGGCTGATCTACGACTGCCTGCCGTCGCCGCTGTCCTGGCCGGCCAAGCGCAGCGGCTTCGCCAGCGACTGCCCGCCGGCCGTGCGGGAGAAGGTCCTGCGGAACTGGACCAGCGACGGGTTCGCCCCGATTCACGGCGCCTTCGAGGCGGGCGATTCTCCCCACCGCTGATCGTCGATTGCGGGCAACTCGCGGAACTACGGAAAGGCCATTGCTGATGCTCCGTCATCCCGCGGACCGCCCGGCGGCGACCGCCCTGCGTCCCGCTCCGGATCACGACACCTCGTGCGAGCCCGGCCATCGCGCCCCGAACGGCTTCGCCGACCTGCCCGGGCCCGGCCGTAGCCCCGCCGAGACCTCCTGGCGCTGGTGCCGGGCCGGCCGCCGCAAGGACCTCGCCGCGTTCGAATCGCTGCTCGCCCCGGACGCCATTCTGCACACCCCCATTACGGATGCCTTCCGCTTCGAAGGCCGCGCCGAGGTCTTCATGCTGCTGACCATCTTCTTCTCGAAGGTGGACTATCTCGACTACCACACCGATGTCGGCGAGGGCGCCACCCGCGTGCTCGGCTTCCACGGCCGCTTCAGCCGGATCCCGTTCGAGGAGTACCTCGTCCTCTCCTTCGACGAGCAGCACCAGGTGCGCCACCTCGTCGTCGCCACCCGCGGCGCCGCCGGCCTCACCGCCGTCTTCTCCTCACTCGGCCCCGACCTGCTCGCCGTCAACCACAGCCGCTGGACCGGCCGGCTGGCCCGACTCGCCATGCCCGCCGCCATGTGGCTGGTGGCCGCCCTCGACCGATGGGTGTTCCCACTCGCCGCCCCCACCCGGAACCGGACGGACCACACGACCCGATAGGCGGCCGGTTTCCGCTCACACCGGCCGCCGCCGGGTGGCCAGCCGAACTCGATCGACAGTTCCGCGGTGAGCCGCCGGTCGGCCGAGAACGCCGACACGTGCCGTTGGTGTCCACAATGGACCCTCCGGTGGTGCGCGGGAAGAACGGCGCGAGGATCAGGTTCCGGCTGCGCGGGGCGTGGTCGATGATCCTGCGCGTGTCGGTCAACTGGAGAACAGATCGCGCAGCTGGTCGTGGGGGAGGGCGGGGACCCGGTGGTTGTCGCGGCCGACCATGGCCTCGTTGGCGATCAACGCGTTGAGCACGGCTTCCTCGACCGCCTGCACCGTCGCTTCGAACAGCGGGTCGATCGTGTTCCAGGCCAGGAACTCCATGCGGCTGACGTGGGGCGCGGACGGCGCCTCGTCCCGTGCGCCCGGGGTGCTCGCCAGCACGCCGGGGTTCGCGGTCGAGAAGGCGAGGAAGATGTCGCCCGAGTGGTGTGAACCGCTCGTGCCGGTGCGGCCGATGCCGAGAGTCACCCGCCGTGCCAGGGTCGAACACTGGTGCGGGAGCAGCGGCGCGTCGGTCGCCACGACCGCGATCACCGATCCCGCACCGGGCGGCAAGCTCCGATCGACGCCCTCGACCGGGTTGTCGTCGATCAACAGCCGTCCCACCGGCCGGCCCGCGACGACGAGTTCCCGGCGTGCGCCGAAGTTCGCCTGGACGAATGCGCCGACGGTGTAAGCAGTGTCGCCGTAGTGGACCACGCGCGAGGCCGTGCCGCTGCCGCCCTTGAATCCGTAGCAGACCATCCCGGTCCCGCCGCCGACCGAACCCTCGTCGACCGGGCCACCGCGCGCGTCATCGATGGCCCGCACGGCATGCTCCGGCTGGACGTGCGAGCCATCGACATCGTTGAGGTGGCCGTCGTACGTCTCGCCCACCACCGGGAAATCCCATTGCAGGACATCGGGCTGTCGTGCGTTGATCCAGTCCACCGCGCCGCGATGGCACGGGCCCACCGCGAAGGTGTTGGTGAGCAGCACCGCCGAGGACAGCGACCCGGTCTCGGCCAGCCAGTGCGACCCGGTCAGCTCCCCGTTGCCGTTGAACGAATGCCAGCCCGCCGCACAGCTCACCCCGATGCCCGCCCGCCCCCTCGGCAGCAGCGCGGTCACTCCCGTCCGCACCGGCCCATGCCCCCGGCGCAGCGGGCCTTCGCCGGAAACCAGCGTCACATACCCCACTTCCACGCCGGCGACGTCGGTGATCGCGTTGACTGGTCCGGCGATCCCGTCGAGCGGAATCCCGATGCCACGGGCCCGGGGCCGGCCGGACGGGGTGACCAGATGCGGATCGTTCATGACTCCCTCGCGGCTCGGCGACACAACCGAGCATCGCACGGCGGTGATGGCAGCGCGACCGACCTCAGTAGGGCCAGCCAGGGACGTTGAGACGGATGCTGTACAGGGCGAAGTCGCCGGTGTCGCCGCCGTCGGAGGGGCGGCCCGAGGTGATGTAGAGGGTGCGGCCGTCCGGGCCGCCGAAGGCGGCGTTGGTGGTGTTCTGGCCGGCGTTGATGACGCCGAGGGCCTGGCCGGTCGGGGAGAACACATGGATCTTGCCGTCGCCGAAGGTGGCCTGGTAGACGTTGCCGGCGCAGTCGACGGTGCCGCCGTCGGTGCCGCCGAGGGCGGTGAAGTCGTGGCGGGCGCCGGTGCTGCCGTCGGCGTTGACGGGGTACTGGTAGACCTTGCCGCTGGCGTTGCCGCCGACGTAGAGGGTGTGGCCGTCGGGGGAGAGCTCGATGCCGTTGGGTTCGCGGATGGAGGAGTCGATCAGCGAGACGACGCCGTTGCGGACGCGGAAGACGTCGGTGTGGCCGGACATCTGGTCGGGTCGGTCGGCCCGCTGGAAGTCGGGGTCGGTGAAGTACACGGTGCCGTCGGCGCCGACGGTGACATCGTTGGGGGAGTTGAACAACCGGCCCTGGTAGTTGGCGGCCAGGGTGGTCCGCCGACCGGTGGCCAGGTCGTAGCTGGACACGCTGCGCTGGTCGTGGGTGGCGGCGATGACGGACTTGCCGTCGCGGCTGAGCGCCAGGCCGTTGCTGCCGGAGTTGGTGACGAACGGGGCGAAGCCGCCGGTCGCGGGCGTGAAGCGGAGGATGTCGGCGGACTGCACGTTCTGCGGGCCGGAGCCGTCGTGCATGTTGGTGAGCAACAGGGTCTGGCTGGCGGCGTCCCAGACCGGGCCCTCCAGGAAGTTGTAGCCACCCTGGACCTTGCTGGCGGTCAGGGTCGACGAGGGCAGCGGATTGCCGAAGGGGCCGCTCGGGCAGGGCGACGCGGCGGTGGCCGCGTGCACGGCGGTGACACCGAAGGCGGCCAGCAGCAGGGGCGTTGAGGCCAGGGCGAGCAGGTGGCGAGTCTTCATCACGGGCCTTCCACGGGCGGGCAGGGGTGTGCCTCGCCGTGGCGGCTTCGCCGAGACGGTTCCTTTCTACCGGATGGCGGCGGAGTTTCATTTGTTACATTCTGTCATTCACGATAGTTTTGACTTCTAACAATGGATTTCTTGACAGTTCAAGACTCCGGTGCTGCAATCCCTAGACCGCGTTACAGCTGTGTTTCATTTGTTTCACGAGGAGGGGTGTCCCTGCATGACCTCCATGACCGATTCCCACCGGCGGCTGTTCGCCGTCACCGCCGCGGCCACCCTGCTGGTCGCCGGCGCGGCCTACGCCGTCAGCCAGGCCCCACCGGCCTTCGCGGCGACCTCGGCCAACGTGTGGCTGACCACGCCGGACAAGTCCAACCTGTTGACCCAGAAGCCGTCGGTGTCCTTCGGCTCGCCGGGCAGTGGCCCGGTGATCACCGTCGACCCGAACACCACCTACCAGAGCATGGTCGGCTTCGGCGCCTCGCTGACCGACTCGGCCGCCTGGAACATCTCCAACTCCTCGGCCCGCAACAGCATCATGACCTCGCTGTTCAGCCCGACCGGCGGCATCGGCCTGGACTGGCTGCGGCAGCCGCTGGGAGCCAGCGACTTCTCCCGCAGCTTCTACAGCTACGACGACGGCGCGGCCGACCCGAGCCTGTCCCGATTCTCGGTCGCCCATGACCAGTCCTACATCCTGCCGCTGATCACCCAGGCGAAGTCGCTGAACCCGGGCCTGTCGGTGATGGTGGTGCCGTGGAGCGCTCCGGCCTGGATGAAGACCAACAACAACCTGGTCGGCGGCTCCCTGTCCACCAACTACGAGAGCACCTTCGCCGACTACCTGGTCAAGTCGGTGCAGGCCTACCAGGCGGCCGGCGTGCCGGTGCAGTACCTGGCCGTGCAGAACGAGCCGCAGAACCAGCCGGGCGGCTACCCGGGCATGCTGATGGCGGCCGACCAGGAGAGCCGGATCATCAACAACCTCGCGCCGAAGCTGTCCGCGGCCGGGCTGGGCACGAAGATCCTGGCCTGGGACCACAACTGGGACAACCCCGGGTACGCGGCGTCGGTGCTGGCCGCGACCGGCAACAACACCGCCGGCTCGGCCTGGCACTGCTACGGCGGCGACCCGAGCGCGCAGAGCACCGTGCACCAGCAGTACCCCAGCAAGGACATCTTCTTCACCGAGTGCTCCGGCACCGAGTCGGGCAACACCTTCGCTGACTCGCTGCTGTGGCAGGGGCGCAACCTCGCCGTCGGCACCACCCGCAACTGGGCGCGCAGCGTCAGCCTGTGGAACATGGCCCTGGACAACAACCACGGACCGGTGATCGGCTCCTGCGGCAACTGCATGGGCGTGGTGACCGTCGACGGCGGCAACGTCACCTACAACGCCGACTACTACGTGCTGGGCCACCTGGCCAAGTTCGTCAAGCCGGGGGCGGTTCGGATCAACTCCACCGCGCAGTCCCAGGGCGGCATCGAGAACGTGGCCTTCCGCAACCCGGACGGCACCATCGCGCTGGTCGCGGTGAACTCCGGCGGCACGCAGAACTTCCAGGTCTCCTACGGCGGCCAGTCGTTCGGCTACACCATGCCGGCCGGCTCGATGGCCACCTTCACCTGGCCCGGCTCCGGTGGCGGCACGACCCCGCCGCCCGTGGGCATCGACTC
This sequence comes from Kutzneria sp. CA-103260, assembly GCF_018263855.1. GTDB lineage: Bacteria > Actinomycetota > Actinomycetes > Mycobacteriales > Pseudonocardiaceae > Kutzneria. The sequence continues at coordinate 11,512,022 of NZ_CP073318.1, forward strand.
GTCCAAGTGGTACACGGTGGCCAACCAGAACAGCGGCAAGTGCCTGGACGCCGCGAACCGGGGCACCGCCAACGGAACCGCGCTGCAGCAGTGGGCGTGCACCGCGGCCACCAACCAGCAGTGGCAGTTCAAGTCCACCGGCGACGGCTACTACCAGGTGGTCAACCGCAACGCCCCCGGCCTGGCCTGGGACGTGACCGGCGGCACCGGCGCCAACGCCGACGGAACCCAGGTGCAGCTCTGGAGTTACGGCGGCGCGAGCAACCAGCAGTGGCAGGCGGTGTCGCAGGGCAACGGCAACTACAGCTTCGTGGCCCGCAGCAGCGGCAAGTGTCTGGACGTCCGTGATCAGTCCACAACGGACGGTGGCCTGCTGCAGCAGTGGGCCTGCACCGGCGGTCCGGCGCAGTCGTTCCAGCTGGCCGCCCAAGGCTGAGTCGGCACAGTCCTGAATCCTGGGGGGAGGGAAGCCGGTGGGCGGGGATTCACCCCGCCCACCGGCCGTTTCTAGCTCACCGTGAAGCCGTGGTAGCCGATCAGCGCCGGCGAGCCGGCCGAGGCCGAGACCACGAACAGGCCGGCGTCCTGAGTAGCGGCCTGGGCCGGCACGGTGACGGTGCCGACGGTGGTCCACTGCTGGCCATCCGTTGAGTAGTAACCGGTGTAGCTCGCCCCGGCCCGAACCAGCCGGAGATGCACCGGAACGGTCGCGGGAATGGTCCCGTTGCCGGGGGTCACGGAGTCGATGTACGGATTGCCGTCGCTGTTCCACTCCATCTGGATGCCGCCGGACGGCGAGACGTAGAGGATCACGCCCTCGGGTCCGGAGCCGGCGGCGGTCATGGTGTCGCGGACCATGATGCCGGCCTTGGCGTAACCGCCGAACCCGCTCGTCGACGTGACGGTGGTTTCCACGGTGGCGGTGTTGCCGACGACGCCGGACCGGTAGATGGCGGAGTAGTTGTCGTTGCCGCTCCACACGTCCTGGCCCGCGCCGTGCACGGCGAAGTCGTCACCGACCTGGCCGTACTGGGCCGGCGCGTCGGTCGCCGAGGAGTACGTCGCGTACGGCGCCTGCACCGGCGACACGAGTTCGGCCTGCTGGCTGGTGGATGTGGTGCCCTGTTTGTCACGCCAGAGGTAGGAAGCCGTGGCGGTCACCGTGTCGGTCTCGATGGGAGTGGTCGGGGTTGGCGCGGTCACCGTGAACTTCGCGGTGACGGTGCGGCCGGTGCCGACGTTGGTGAACCGCGTCGACCCGGTGGCGGTGACCGACCAGCCGGACGGGGCGGTCAGCTTGAGATCGGCCTGTCGGATCAGGGTGCGGCCGTTGTTGGTGAACGACTGCGTGACGGTGATCGGCTTGCCCGGCGCCGTGCCGGTCACGCCGCTTTCGTTGAGAGTCACGCTCGGGCCCACGTTCGAGCCGACCTTGCCGGCCGAAACCCGGTACATCACAACACTGTGCGCCGGCACCGTGGCGTTGATCGCGCCGGCGGTCTCGGTGGTGGTGTGCGACCACAGGTCCCGCAGTTGGTAGTCGTCGGCCTTGGGCAGGCCCGCCTCGGCCGCGGTGGCCCCGAAGGCGGCGCTGGTTCCGGTGGAGTTGAACAACACCACGGCCCGGTCACCGCCGGACAGCGGCTTGGACAACACCCACAACCCGTTGTCGCCGGCCGGATTCCCGCCGGCCGCGACCGGAACAGCCTGCTTGGCCAACGGATCCTGGTCGACGGCGATCACGTCGGTGTTGGTGTAGATGGCCAGGTCGGCGGCGCTGAGGTGGCGCAGGTCGGCGCCGGCGATCAGCGGCGCGTTCATGGCCGCCCACAGGCTGAACTCGGCCTGGTACTCGGCGGTGGTCATGTGCCCGTTGCCGACCTCCAGCATGTCCGGGTCGTTCCACGCGCCCGGCCCGGAGTACGGGTACAGCCACACGTTCTGCTGGAAGATCGACAGCATGCTGCCGTAGCCGTCGCTGATGTCGCCGGTGGTGCGCCAGGAGTTGCCGACCTGCGGGCCCCACGTCCAGGGCTGGTTGTTGCCCCACTCGCACAGGCTGTAGAGGATCGGCCGGCCGGTGGCGGCCAGCGCGTCGCGCATGGCGCTGTACCGGTCGATGTACTGCTGGGTGGTGCTGCTGCCGGCGTTGTTGCAGTTGTCGTACTTGAGGTAGTCCACGCCCCAGCTGGCGAAGGAGGCGGCGTCCTGCTTCTCGTGGCCGAGGCTGCCGGGGTAGCCGGCGCAGGTGGCGGTGCCGGCGTCCTCGTAGATGCCGAGCTTGAGCCCCCTGGCGTGCACGTAGTCGGCGACGGCCTTGATGCCGCTCGGGAACTTGACCGGGTCCGGCACCAGGTTGCCGGCGGCGTCGCGGTCGTGGGTCATCCAGCAGTCGTCGATGTTGACGTACTGGTAGCCGGCCTGGCGCATGCCGTTGGCCACCATGGCGTCCGCGGTCTGCTCGACCAGCGCCGCGCTGACGTCGCAGCCGAAGGCGTTCCAGTCGTTCCAGCCCAGCTGCGGGGTCTTGGCCAGGCCGTTGCCCAGCGCCTCGGCCGCCGGGGCGGTGATCAGTGGCAGGGTGCCGGCGACGAGGAGCGCGGCGGCGAGTCCAGCCAGGCCGCGGCGGCGTCGGCCCGGTCTCGGACGGTCGGATGTGCCCATCGAACAAGCCCTCCATCCAGGAGCAGGGAAACCCGGAACTGTTCGGTCGTGGGCGGTCATGTTCGAACACCACCTTGTAACCGAACGGAAACAAGCAGGCAACGTACTTCTTAGCTCCCCGACCAGGCGGTTCGCAAGGGTGACTTGGGTGGCTGTTGGGTATTGTTTGATTCGCCGGCCGGACGTTGAAGCGGGGAGTGGTTCCAGCCGGGGCGTGCTTGACTGCGCGTCATGATCCGAACAGTCGTCGTCGCCCGGCTCACCGCCGGCGGCACGCCGCCGTCCACCGCCGCGCCGGGGGCGACCACCTCGTCGAGCCGCCAGGTGGTCCTCGCCGATCTTTAGTCCAATTAGGACAGTGGGTGTGAAACGTCCCTCGTGAAGCTTGAGGCTGAGGAGTGGTCGTGTAGCATGCGTGGCGCAGTGCCTAGGGTTCCGTCGCCTTCGGGCGGGTCTGGTCCGAGCGGCACCATCGGTCATGAAGGGGCGTGGCCGTTCAGCTGACGGGACAAAAGCCTGGAGGCCTTCCCGGTTCCGCGGGCGCGGAGCCCGGGGGAAGGCTTTGCTGTGAACGGCTTCGCTCTCGCGTTGGTGGTCGCCGCCGCCGTCGTGCACGCGATCTGGAATCTCGCCGCCAAGCGGGTCGGCGACAGCGGCGCCCCGTTCGTTTTCCTCTACTACACGGTGTCCGCACTGGTTTTCGGCCCGGTGGCGATAGTCCTGGCGCTGTTCGACCATCCACAATGGACGTGGCTGCTCGCCGCCGCGGGCACCGCCGTCCTGCATGTCTGCTACGGCACCGTGTTGCAGCGTGGCTACGCCGTCGGCGACCTGTCCGTCGTGTATCCATTGGCCCGCGGCACCGGCCCGCTGCTGTCCGTGCTGGTCGCCGTGCTGTTCCTCGGCGAACACCCCGGCTGGCTCGGCTTGGTCGGCGCGCTGCTGGTCGTTGTCGGCGTGCTGGTCATCGGCACCGGCAAAGCCACCTCCGCCGGCATCTTCTACGGTGTGCTCACCGGTGCCATGATCGCCGCCTACACCCTGTGGGACGCTCACGCCGTCACCGCGCTGGCCGTGCCGCCCCTGATCTACTTCGGTGCTGGCTCCATCGGCGAGTCCCTGCTCCTGTTGCCGACTGCCTTACGCGCCAAGGCTTCCGTCGTCGCTCTATGGCGCGCCCACCGCCGCGAAGTCCTCGCCGTCGGCCTGCTCTCGCCCCTCGCCTACCTGCTCGTGCTCTACGCCCTGCAGATGGCTCCCGTCAGCCTCGTCGCCCCGGCCCGCGAGATCAGCATCGTCCTCGGCGGCTTCGCCGCCTGGCGGCTGCTCGGCGAGGCTCAGGCCGTCCGCCGCCTCGCCGGCTCCCTGGTGGTCTTGGCCGGCATCGCCGCCATCGCCGTCGCTTAGGGCTTTATCGGCTGCCCCGTTCGGCCTGCGCCTCCTGTGCCCCCTTGACCGCCAGCCGGTCCGCCCGCTCGTTCTCCGGGTGGCCCGCGTGGCCCTTCACCCAGTGCCACTCCACCTGGTGCGGGGCCATCGCCTCGTCCAGCCGGCGCCACAGGTCCGCGTTCTTCACCGGCTCCCGGTTGCTCGTCCGCCAGCCGTTGCCCTTCCAGCGCGGCAGCCAGCTCAGCACCCCGTTGCGGACGTACGTGCTGTCCGTGTACACCTGCACCGTCGACGGCCGGGTCAGCGTCTCCAGCGCCTGGATCGGCGCCATCAGCTCCATCCGGTTGTTGGTCGTCTGCGCCGACTCCCCGCCGTACAGCTCCCGCTCGTGCCGGCCGTACCGCAGCACCGCGCCCCAGCCGCCCGGTCCCGGGTTCCCGCTGCACGCCCCGTCGGTGAAGATCTCCACCGCTTTCTCGTCCGCCACGCCCGTGACCTTACGATGCCTGTCGTGAAATGGAGCCGCGCCGTCCAGCATGTCGAGGACCTGGCCCGCCGCTGCGCCACGCCCTCGCCCATCCCGATGCTGCCCGTCACCGGTCTCTGGGTCTTCGGCGACCTGCTCGGCGAGCCCCGGGACCTCGACTGGGCGCACGTCGCCGTTGTCGTCGACCTCCCCCTCGACGACGTGCCGTGGCTGTCCATCCCCCAGGGCGGCCAGCACTGGGCTCAGGCCGTGCGCCTCCGCGAACCCCTCGTCGGCCGCTTCCGTTCCGCCGCCGGTCCCGTGTGGAACCACCGCATCGCCCGCCCCGCCCTCGTCTGGGATTCCACCGACGGCATCCGCGATGCCACCCTCGCCGCCCTCCGCGATGGCCTCGGCCGCGACGTCCGCGTCGACGCCCCCAGTCCCGCCGAGCTCCGCGCCCAGCTGTCCACCGAACTCGCCGTCAGCCTCCGCTCCCTGCGCCGCCAACACCGCTCCTATGACGACCAACGCTGGCGTCCCGGCAAGCTCGATCCCCACGCCGACTCCCTCTGGCGTGCCACCGACAGCTACCTCGACCTCCTGGACGCCGTCAACGACTTCGAGCTGTGACTGAGGGCCGGACGGTGCACCACCGTCCGGCCCTCCCTCACTGGTTCAGCGGGTCGTCACCAGATGCGCACTTCGTACACCCGGACCGTGCCGGGGAAGCCGATTCCCTGGTTGTAGCCAAGCGTCTGCGAGTAGTACCGGCCATCGCTTTCCCAGTTGATCGTCGCCTGGTTGTTGCCCGAGAAGACGTTGTAGACGCCACCGATGTCCACGGCCGTGTCGCCGGCGTTCGCGAAGCACTGGTTGGTGCCCATCCCGTTGCCGAACGAGATGTCCAGCTTCACGAAGTCGGTCCGGTTGCCGCAGGCGACCTGGTCGATGGCGAAGGCCGGGCTCGCCGGCACGGCGGCGACCAGGCCGAGGGTGGCCGCACCGCCGAGCAGGAGCCTCTTGACGCTCTTCCGCATAGTGGCTGGATTTCCTTCCTTGCCCAAGGGGGTTGTGCTGCTTGACCTGAACAGGTGGAAACGGGGATTCATTCAGGGGTCCGGCGAATACGGGGATCCCGTCACGCTGTGGACCCCCTTTTGCTGGTGCTCGCGGAGACCTTACCTGCCCTGGGGTAAGAAGAAATGAAATGCGCGCGACTCTGCCTGTTGTGCTCCGCGACCTGCCTGTTACGCGTTCCGTCGCTGTCCGAAAAGGCAGGAGGATTTCTCCTTTTTCGACGCGCCGTCGATCGCACGCGTGCTGTCCGCGAAGTCTGTAGCCCGTCGTGCTACATGGGGCTACACTGTGTCCGTGAAGGTGATCACCCAGCGGGAGTTTCGCAACAACTCCGCTGCTGTCATGGATGCGGTGGAGGCGGGCGAGACGTACCACGTCACCCGCAATGGCGTTGAGGTGGCGGAGCTGCGCCCCATCGCACGCAGGCGGCGCCTGACCGCCGAGGAGTTGGTCGAGCGGCACCGGAAGCTGCCACGGGTCGACCACGCGCGCATGCGGCAGGAGGCGGACGAGTTCTTCGGCACTGAGGACCGTGTCGGTGATGACGATGTGTGGGAGCGTGGTCGTGGCTGAGCGTCACGAGTCCGGCGTGCTGGACACCTGCGCCTACATCGACCTCGCTGCGCTCGATTCGGCGGCGCTGCCGGCAATTCCGGAGATCACGGCGATCACGATGGCCGAGCTGCATCAGGGTGTCGCGATGGCCAGGGACGCTGCGGCGCGGGCGGCGCGGACCGAGATGCTGGGCGCGGCCATTGTCGAGTTCGATCCGCTACCTTTCGACACCGACGCTGCGACGCGGTACGGCACCTTGGTCGCTCTGACGCTGGAGGCGAAGCGTGATCCCAAGCCGCGTCGGATCGACCTGATGATCGCCGCCATCGCATCCGCCCGAGGTCTTCCGCTGTACACACGCAACGAGGCCGACTTCAGGGGCCTGGAAGACATGGTCGAGGTCGTGGCCGTGTGAGTCAGCGGCCGGCACGTTGGGCATCACGCCGCGGTTGACGCCGGACGGCCGCCATGGTGTCCGGCGTCAACGGGAATGAATCTGGTTGGGTCTTTGTGTGTGGTGAGCGTCGAGGCTTGAATTCCGTACAGTGCGGTTGATTGTGGAGCTATGCCTGGTTTACGGCCTTCGATGAGACCTCGGTGTAGGAGATCGTCACCGAGCCGTTTCCGGTGTTGGCATCGGGGATGAACGCGGTCCTGCTTGGTCCAGCGCTGGAACCCGCGCCACCGCCTCCCGCGCCGGACAGACCGGCGCCACCTTGACCAGTGGCGAGCCCGGCCTCTCCACCGCCGCCGCCACCATAGAAGCCACCGCCGCCACCGCCGCCACCGGCGTAGCACGCGGGAGATTCGGGTTGAGCGCCACCAGCGCCACCGGCGCCACCGATACCGAGCCTGCCGCGTCCTCCTTGCGCCCCGTAGCAGCCATCGCCGTAACCGCCGTTACCGCCGTCACCCGCCGAGGTAGGGGTCGCGCCACCACCACCGCCCCCGCCAGAGGAATCGGTGCCGTTGGTACCGTTTCCCCCGACCGTTCCGTACTGCCCGCCGGCACCGCCGGCACCGCCGAACAGTCCACTTCCGCCCTGTCCTCCTCCGCCGCCGCCGCCCGCGGCGGTGATGAGTCGGTTGGCCAAGCCGAAGGAACCGGAGCGGATGTCGGAGGCGCCTCCGCCGCCACCACCAGGGCTGTAGTCGAACCCCCCGATGGGGGAATTGCCGCCCGATCCGCCGCCGTTGAAGCCACCCGCACCGGCGGTCGGAGTGGCGGGGGGTGGCTGGCAACTGGCATTTCCGCCGGCTCCACCGACGTTGACCTGCACAACCTGGCGCGGACTGAGGCCGGTCAGGGTTGCCATGACCTCGCCGCCAGCTCCTCCGGGAGTGCGGGGGCAGCCCCAGCCACCGGCCGCGCCCTGGAGATCGACGTTCACGGAGGTGACTCCGGCGGGGACGGTAAAGGTCTGTGCGGCGCCCGTGTAGTTGTAGGTGCAGGTGACGGTGGCGCCGGACGGGCTGCATCCGGGAGGCAGGGAATCGGCTGCATGGGCAAACGCGGGAGCTACCAAGGTGCTGGCCATGGCGAGCACGGCGGCGGCGATCGGTGCTGGAGTTCGTTCGTACAGCACGCCGCATCTCCTCTCGTTTCGGCCCCGACGACGTCAACCGGTGCCGATGGGGCCCAGGTGGTTGGTTCCGAGGACAGGAACAGGGCCGCGCCCACAGACGGCTCGGCCGGCTTGGTGGTCCGGGTGGCAGCACTCGCGGGCCCGTCCGCGGACAACCAGCCCCTCAGGTGGCCTCGGCATTAACTGTCGGAATCCCCGTGGTTTCCTGTGAACGCGGGGCCGTTCACGGATAGTGTCGTCGCCACTCAAACCGTAATCGATCAGGTTGTTCGCAGAGCTTGATCATCCGTAATGACGCAAGAGGATTGCTGTCCTGAGAAGCGAAATTGACGGCCAGGGGACGAACATGATCAGGGTAAACAGAATGGAAATCAAATTTTCGCCACTGGTGGTGGTCTAGCGCCAGCATCCGCTTGCGCGCTCTTCCTCGACAAGGGGCCACTCAACTGGCCCGGAGCCCGTCCTTCCGGTAGGGCGTCACCCCGGTAGACACCGGCTGACGTGACGTGCCGGTCAGAAGGCGGCCAGACCGTTGGGGCACCGTCGGACACGTCGTTGCACTGGTAGTCACCGCCGCAGTCCATGCCGAACGGCCTGGCGACGTTGGTGCTGTCGGTGATGTCGTTGAATGCATTGGTGGGGCATGCGGGTAGCTGGCGTCGGGGAACGCGGTGGGATTGCCGGCGAACACCCCGGGTCGACGAGCCACAACCACCTCCCGCGGTCGGCCTGCGGGACCAGCCTCGCCTATCGTCAGCGAAGATCAATTACTGGGTCGAGGTTCCGAGTCGAGCCACTAGACGATCATGCCGTCCGCGTCGCGGCGGTGGGTCGGTGTCGCCAAGAACGCCTGATACTCGTACTCCTCGGCGTAGATCGCCACCAACACTTCCGACGACACCAGCCGCAAGTCCTCGCCAAGCGCGTCCACCAGCTCGTCCAGCCATGACTCGCCGCGGATGCGCACTTCCAGCCATCGGTAGCCTTCGATGCCGGTGGCCACCAGGAACTGGTCACCGATGCCGGAGGCCAGCACGAAGTCCCTTGTCCAGCCACGAACATCTGGCGCCTTCTCGGACAGCCTCGCGTCCGGCTCAGCCGTCGTGCGCGCGATCTTCGGCAGCTCCTCCAACGCCCAGGCCGGCAGCGCGTCCCTGGCCGCGAAATCGTAGGTCTCCAGCAACGGCAGCCGCCCCCGCAGCTGCTCCGCCTCTTTGCGGCGCACCAGCGCCAGCCGCCGGTCTCTGGGGCTCAGTGCTTCTTCGGCCATTTCGGATCGTGCCGTCCGTAGTAGTAGTGCGGGCCGTCCACGCGGTCGTACTTCTCACCGATGGTGATGCCGGTGTGGTCCTGGCGCTGAATCGGATTTCTGCGCGGGTCACGTTGCCTGTCAGCGTGTATGACGGTGATCGGGCCGCCGCATGTAGTAAGCGGCCCCGATCGTCTGCTCAACAGCCGCGGGCACGCCATTCGTCGAGGTGGGGCTTCTGTTCGCCGAGGGTGGAGTCGTCGCCGTGGCCCGGGTAGAACCACGTGTCGTCCGGCAGTGCGTCGAACAGTCGTGACTTCACGTCGTCCGGCAGCGAGGTGACGTTCTCCGGCGAGGAGGTTTTCCCCACTCCACCCGGAAACAGGGTATCGCCACAGCGGTGAGCATGCCACCGGGTAGCACCGTGTGGCACACCCCGGTATGCTCAATGGCATGCCGATCCAACCCGAGATCACCCAGCGCGACCTGCGGAGCCGGTCCAAGGAGATCATGGACGCGGTCGAGCACGGGCAGTCGTTCACGGTCACCCGCGACGGCCACCGGATCGGGGAGTTGATCCCGTTGCGTCGCCGGAGGAGGTTTGTCCCTCGGCAGGAGTTCGCCGTGATGTCTCGCAACGCGCCCAGCGTCGATATCGAGACCTTCCGGGCGGACCAGGAAGCTGCGGTCGATCATGAGGTGGACAGCCCGTATGACCGGTGAGCGCCACGCGCAGGGGCTGCTCGACACGAACATCGTGATCTTGCGCAGGTGGATCAACTCGAACGAACTACCCGATGAGATGGCGATCAGCGCGATCACGCTGGCCGAACTGTCGGCCGGTCCGCACGAGGTTCGCGGCAACAACGAGCAGAGCGTGTATGACGAGCATGCGGAGCGGGCGCGTCGACTGGAGATTCTCCAACGCGTGGAGAACGAGTTCGACCCGATTCCGTTTGACGCCGAAGCTGCGCGGATCTACGGCCGCGTTGCCGCCGCCGTGATCGGAGCGGGTCGTAAGCCGCGTGGTCGCTTCGCGGATCTGATGATCGCGTCTACCGCCATCGCCGAGGGCTTGCCCTTGTTCACGACGAATCCCAAGGACTTCGTCGGTCTCGATACGCTGCTGACGATCGTGCCGGTCAACCACCCCATACTCCAGCACGAGGGGAATCGGGGCTGACCACCTGCGATTTCACCTGGCTCAGCAAGTGCTAAGTGGCCGCCTGGTGTCTCAGACGGCCACTTACTGGAGCCGGTTCACCAACCCCTGGCGCGCCATTCGTCGAGGTGGGGCTTCTGTTCGCCGAGGGTGGAGTCGTCGCCGTGGCCCGGGTAGAACCAGGTGTCGTCCGGCAGCGCGTCGAACAGCCGGGACTGCACGTCGTCCACCAGCGACGTGAAGTTCTTGGGCGAAGAGGTCTTGCCCACGCCACCGGGGAACAGTGAATCACGACTGCGGTGAACACGTCAGCATCACGGATACTGCCGGGTGTGTCGCGATCTGGCGGCTTGCAGACTCGCGTTCTGTCGGCTAGAGATTTCGCGTTCTGTCGGCTAGGCTGGCTGCTGTGACGGGTCTGGTACAGCGCAACGCAGCGCCCAGGGTGACTGAACTGCTTTCGTCGTTCCGTGTTGTGCTGCTGGGTGGGGCGCGACAGACGGGGAAGACCACGCTGGTACGCGACCTGCTCGACCTGCCAGGGCATGCGTGGTTCAGCTTTGACGACGAGGCCGTGCTGGCTCGGGCGTCGGATGACCCCGTCGGGTTCGTCGAAGCTTTGCCGCGGCCGGCTGCGGTCGACGAGTTCCAACGCGCGGGACGAGGGTTTCTGCTCGCGGTGAAGCAGGCGGCCGATCGGGACCGCACCCGAGGGCAGTTGCTGTTGACCGGATCGACCAACTACTTGGCTGACCGAGGACTGTCGGAGACACTTGCCGGCCGTGCTGGGCGGTTGCTGCTCTGGCCGCTCTCGATGGGCGAGCGGCTCGGAGTGCGGGAGACGTTCCTGGACCAACTGTTCGAGCCGACAAGTTGGCCTGGGAGGACCGAAGCCTTGCCCCGTGCGGACTTGGTGTGGACGCTGCTGGAAGGTGGCTATCCCGAGATCGTCACAGAGGGCTTGGCCGGACGACAGCGTCGGAACTGGTTCGAGGCATATGTGCACGACGTCGTGTCGCGAGAGGCACTCCGTCCCATCGCCGAGGTCCGCCTGGAGACGGAATTGCGTCGCCTACTGCGGCTCCTGGCCGCTCGCACCGGTCAGGAACTTGTCGTCTCGGGCATCGCGGGTGACGCTGAAGTCGGTCGTGAGACAGCATCGAACTACATCACTCTGCTGGAAGCCCTTCATCTGGTGACGTTGTTGCCCGCTTGGTCGACCAACATCACCAACAGGGCCAAGCGACGCCCCAAGATCATGGTTGTGGACACCGGGCTCGCAGCTGACCTCTGCGGGCTTGGCGAGCAGACGTTCGCTCCAGCCGCGGACGGAACTGCGGCGGGTGCGTTGTTCGAGACCTTCGTCATCACGGAGGTGCTCAAGCAGGCGACCTGGAGCGAACGAAGCGTGGACCTGTCCTACTTTCGCGACCGTGACGGAGCCGAGGTGGACCTGATCGCGGAAGACCGACGTACCGGTGAGCTAGCTGGGTTGGAGATCAAGTTGACCAGCACGCCGACGGCTCGGCACGCCAAGCATCTGATGATGCTGCGGGACAAGCTGGGAAGTCGGTTCACGACCGGTCTGGTCGTTCATGCCGGTTCCCAGACCCTGCCTTTGGGCGACCGCATCTGGGCGGTTCCCGTCTCCGCGCTGTGGCGGTCAGACAACTGACAACGTCATGGCCGGCGCGGGTGGCTGGCTCTGTGTGCTGGGCGTCCGCGTCGTCGAGTGGTTCCCTGAATGTGTGGTGATGGTTGCCGCCCCGGCCGGATCGTCTGTACGGTGGCGGTGACGCATGGAGCTTGGGATCGGACCTGAGCCACCGCTGTTTTTCTCCCGAGGCATGGAGCGTTGGATCGCGCCTGCGCCACCGTCTCGTTCACTGAGCTTCCTCATTGCTTGCCGACCTGCCCGTGGTGGCGTCGGCTGAAGGGGCGTACCCGTGACCATCTACTCGCACCATGCCAGCCGTGGAAAAGTGCAGATCCTGGCCACCTACCGCGGGTCGACCGGAGTCGTGTCGTCCACCGTCACGAGCGTGGACGATCTGGCACTCGCCACGCCGATCGTCGACGCGCTGAACCGGATCTCCGCCTACGCCACGGTGCCAGTCAGTGTGTACGACAAGCGGGGCGACCGGTTTGATCACTACCCGACCGCGCATCTAGCCGCGTTGACGGGCCGAGATGCGCGGGCGAGCTTGCTCGAAGGGGCGCACAGCCTGTGGTACGAGATGGCCATGGTGCTCCTGCACCAGGCCCTGACGGATCTGGACGCTGCCGTTGCGGCGGTGCCGGAGCCCGTCAGGAAGGCAATCAGCGCGGAGTTGGAGGCCGACGCTCGTGGTCTCCGAGACGAACTGGCCGAGTACACCGAGGGAGTAGCGCCACCCGAACTGGAGAAGCGCCGCTTTTGGGATTTCAAGTCTCCGTTTGTGGACTTTGGCGAGTCAACGGTCGGACTTGATCAAGAGGATCGCGACCGACTGAATGACCTGGAGCAGGGGGTATCCAAGTCTCGCCTCGACCGGGCCGTCGCAGATATGCGGCTGCTTCTCGCTGCGCACCAGCAGTGCGCCAACAGCGAAGCGCGGTTGCTCGTCAGTGATTTCGAGATCACTGACGATCCGTACGACGAAGAAGCAGACCGGTACTTTCTCGATGTCCTGGCGCCGATCCCGGGCGGCAGGTGGCAGCGGGACGGCTGGAAAGTCGAGATATGCCGGTGGGTTCCTGACGACCCGGAGGACGAGTACGGTGGCGCCACGGGCGAGCCGGTACTCGATTGTGTCAGGGCTGAGCCGCCTACTCTCTCGGAGATCGTCGAACTGTTGAACCGTAGTGATGGGCAGTCTGATGTGCTGGCTGCCTGGGCGAAAACTGCTGTTGGAGAAGTGCTCGCCGGCACTGCTTTTGTTGTGACAAAGCGATACGAAGACTGACGGTCGAGTGGGCCACCCCAGACCTCAGGTGGCCCACTCGTCAAAGACTCACCAGCCGCGTGCACGCCATTCGTCGAGGTGCGGCTTCTGCTCGCCGAGGGTGGAGTCGTCGCCGTGGCCCGGGTAGAACCAGGTGTCGTCCGGCAGCGCGTCGAACAGCCGGGACTGCACGTCGTCCACCAGCGACGTGAAGTTCTCGGGCGAAGAGGTCTTGCCCACGCCACCCGGAAACAGCGTATCACCACAGCGGTGAACATACTCGATCTTGGCTCCGCCGTACTTCGCAACGCAGGGCTACCGCAGAACTACAGGATTCACCGAGAAGAGTGATGTGTCCTTGCTTGGTTGTGGTGAATCGTCAAGAACGAGAGGAGCCAGGCTGTGTCTGGTCCAAGTAACGTCGAGTGACTGGGGCGCGACGCTACCGGGGCGCGAATGGGCACCGATGCTGAACCCGGAGGGGGGATCATGGCGGGCTCAACCGACGCCGACGCCCATCACGGTGGCGACCTGCATGGCCGTTGGCAGGCCCTACAACTGCTGCAACCTGTCTTCGATCTGCTCAATCGCGCTGCGCCGCGTGCTGACTTCGACCACCGCCGCTACGACCTGGCCCAGCTGGTGCTGCGCCTGATCGACTACGTGGTGCTCAACCAAGCCAGCCTGGAGGGCTCGGTCAGCCCGGACAGCATCGTCGACCACCTGACACAACTCAGCCGGCGGATGAACCCGGGCGATCCGGCGCGGCCATGGACGAAGATCGCCAAGCTGGTGCTGGCCACGATGCTCAACGACGGTCGCCCGCACGAAGCCGTCTGGCGCGAGCCAGCTGCCGACCAGGAACCGTGGAGCGAGCCGCGCCCGTTCCGGTTCCGGTTGCTCCGGCTTGGTGAAGGCGAGGACGGCGCCACCGTTACAGCCACCGATCCGGCGATCGTGCTTTTCCTCCAGGCGCTTAACTCGGATCTGGCCGACCGCGCGCTGGCCCTCAAACTGCTTGTCGAGATCCAGATGCAGGCCCGCGAGTTCGACAAGGCCCTGGCCACGGCCCGGGAGGCGACCCGGACTGCGCAGGGGCTGTCCGCCAGCCTGCGGGAGAAGCTGGACGACACCCGGCGTGACGTCCGCAGCGTCGACTGGCACGGTGAGATGCCGTCCTGGCTGGATGGTGTGATGTCGCAGATCACGCAGCAGATCGAGAAGGATCGCCAACTCCGCGACCTGGCTGAGCGTGCGAGTGAAGACGATGCCGCGGCGGCGGCGTGCCGCGACATTGCCCGGGAAGTCCGCCGAGGAGAGGACGTTTGGCTGCGTCTTGAACGACACGTGACCCGAGCGATCCCCGTGTTCCTCGCGGCTCAAGAGACCCAGCGATTCCAACCACGCGGCCTCGCGGCTGCGGTCGATCTGGCCAACGACCTCCTTGTCCCGGCGCTGGCAGTCGCCGACGACCAGCTCGCGACGTTGTCGGAGACGCTTGTCGCCGGCGGGTTTCCGCCACGTGTGCCAGCGCAGTGGGGAATCGACGAGCTGACCAGACAGCTGCTGCGGGAGCCCCTGACCAGGGACCAACGCGACCCTGAGCCCGACGACCCGGGTGATCTGGGCGAAGCCATCGGTGACTCGATTCCTGACGACATCGCGTCCTGCGCGGCGGAGATCCTCGCCGCTGCGGCCGAACGGCCGACACAGCTCTCGGAACTGCTCGCCGCAGCGCGGACGAGATCCGGTGATGTGGCCGATTCGTTGCGGCTACTGGACATCATGTGGGGCGCGGCGCTCTACGTGTTCGTGGCCGGTGGCGAATCTGGTGCTGATGAACGCCCACACCGGGCGGATCTCGCCGCAGCGGTCACCGCCTTGGTCGCGGTTGATCGCGGCGCGGTGCTGGTGGACGAGCGGTTCGACGGACCGGACCTTTTGCTCGCCACGCCGGCCGCGTTGGACCAGCTCGACGCCGATGAGGAGAGCAGGGGAGTGGCATGAACCTGAGCGACGTGACTGCCGCGGCGCGGCTCATCCGCTACGCGTTGAGCGTTCGGGAGCGGCCCACCGGAGACGGCCACTATCAGGTCCTGCTCGACAAGTACCGCACGGACGCCGAGTTCGCCGAGATCGTCGGCCGTCTCGCCGACGGCCTCGGTCTGGACGTTCGAGTGCCCACCCCGCTCGGTCTGTTGGTCGCCGGACGCCCCGACGGGCCATTCGCGGTCACCCTCGACAACTGCGGACTCCCCATCAGGGCGCAGCACAAGCTCCAGGACCGGCGGTGCTTCGGTCTGGTATTAGTCGCGTTGGTGGCGTACGCCTACCCCAACGGAGAGGCTTTGGTCGACGCAACCAACCCCACGGTACGAGCCGCCGAGCTGGAGCGCTTTCTGACCCGCCACGCTGCGGCCGTGACCGATGCGGCCGCCGAAGCCGATGACGAGATGGACCGGCAACTGGGAGAGGCGGCGCGGATCTGGCTGGACCTGCCCGAGGTGCTGCCGTCCGCACATGGTGGCTACCGCCGCGACTGCCAGCGTGATTACGTGCAGCGGACACTGGAGTTTCTCGTGGCACAAGGACGGGCAGACGGGAGACGGCGCTCGAAGACGACAGGGGCGTGGCCTACGCGCTCAACGACCGGTTCCGGATGGGCATCGCCGAGGTGACTGAATCAGTCGTCTTCGGCGTGCTCACCGTGTTGTCGGCCGGACCCGACGACGGCACGGTGATGTGAGTGTTCCGCCTGCGCCGCCTCTACCTCGACTCGATCGGGGTTGCGGACAACCGGTTCTCGGATCTGACGGTCGACCTTACCGACCGTGCTGGGAACCCGGCAGACTCCATCGTGTGGCTGCGTAACGGCGCCGGCAAGACGACGATGCTGTCGCTACTGCTCGCGCTGATCCTGCCCGATCGCCGGGACTTCCTCGCCACCCGCACCAAGAAGCGGACCCTGGAGGACCTAGTGCTCGGTGGCGACACGGCCCATGTGGTCGCCGAGTGGATCGACCCAATCGGCCAGGTGCTGCTCACTGGCGCGGTGTACGAGTGGGACGGCAAAGCTCGACCCCGCGACTACAACGGCGTGGCGAAGGACCGGTTGCGGCGTTCGTGGTGGTGTGTGAGCCCAGACCCGGCGGTCGACGGCTCGACGCTGGATGACCTGCCCTTCACGCTGCGGACACGTGGCCAGTACGACCGGGAGAGGTTCCGCGCGCACGTGCGGATGCTGGCTACGAAGGGCGTGAACGCCGTCGTCGCGGACCACAGCATCGCGGAGTGGCACCGCGCGTTGCGCGAGCGCCGGTTCGACCCGGAGTTGTTCCAGTACTTCACCGAGGTCAACGCGGCCGAGGGCGGTATCGACGGACTGTTCTCCGGCATCGACTCCCCCGGTGCCTTCGTCCGTTATCTGCTCAGGTTCGTTGCCGATCGCGAGCGCGTGCAGCCGGTCCGCGAGCTGCTGGCCGACACCGCCGTGGAAATCGCGAAGCGACCCGTCTACCTCGTCGAGCGCGAGTTCTGTGCGCAGGCACGTTCACTTGTGGGCAAGCTCGGCGAAGCACACGAGCGAGTCCTTACGACCACGACCGTCCGAGACACCCGCCGCGGGATCACCGCCGGGTGCAAGCGGGCGCTCCTGGATGCCGTCGCGGCGGCCGACTTGGCCCATAAGACCTCGTCGCAACTGCACAAGGACATCGAGGCCAGCCACCGAGAACTGCGGAACACGGTCGACGCTGCAAGGCGACGGCGTGCCGAGTACCTCCGGCTGGCGGCGGGATTCCGATTCGGGGCTGCGGAGAAGGGGCTTTCGGCGGCGAAGGACGCTGCGGCCCGCCTCAGCGTCGAGGCCGAGGCCTGGGGCGCGGTGGCCGACCTGGTGGAGCTGGCCACGGCTCGAGCGGAACTCAAGGTGCGCAGCGCGGCACTGGGGGACGCGGCCACGGATGCGCGTCCGCTGGTGGACGCTGTTACGCAAGCCAAGACCGTGCTCGCCGGAGCGCTCGACACTGCCTTGGCCGAAGCAGACGCCTCTATCGAGGCACTGACGGACGAGCTGAGTGCTGCCCAGGGAAGCAAGACTGCCGCTGAACGGGAGCGTCGCGCCCGGCACGAAGAACAGGTTCGGCTCGACGCCGAGCAGGATGGTCTCAACCAGGTGATCGACCGGTTCACGGCGAAGACGAACGCCGCAGCCGCCGACGGGTTGCTCGTTGAACGAGAGCGCATCGACGTCGCAGTAATCCGGTTGACTACCTCGTTGGGCACGACCGAGGGTTCGATCAAGCGGCTGACCGGCGAGCAGAAAGAACTCGACACCGAGCTCGACAAGGCAACCAAGCGGCGGAAGGAGGCACGAGAGGCGAACCGGCGCGCGACCGATCGTCACCGCCAGCTTCGCGGGGAGCTGACTCGCCTTGAGCGGCGCGCAGCGGAGATCGGTGACAGCCCACGGCTCCGTGCGTTGCTCCAGACCGAGTCCGTCGATCTCGCGGTGAGCGCGGATGAAGCGGTCGTCTCGTTGCGGACAGCCGTTGCGGCAGCCGACGTGTCGATGATCGAGACACGCGCCGCAGTGGCCGAGGACGAGCGCGCCGTTCAGGCGCTGGAAGCCACCGGACTGCTGCCACCCAGGCCGGGCGTGTCCGCAGTGGTCGATGCCTTCGGGGCGGTCGGCATCACCGCCCACCCAGGCTGGCAGTACCTGGCCAAGCATGTGCCGGCTGACCAACGGCGGAACCGGATCGCCGAGCTGCCGGACGTTGTCGACGGCGTCATCGTCTACGGCGACGCCGCTGAAGCCGTCAGCCGAATCGACGTCGAGATCGACGACGTCGTGGCGGTGTCGCCGGCGTCGGTGTTCCGCGATCAGGCCCAGGCGAAGGCGGTACTCGGCCCGGCGGCGGCCCGCTACGACGTGGCCGCCGCCGGTGCTGAGCTCGACCGCCGCAACGAGCGGCTTGGGCGGCGGCGAAACGAGCTGGCCGAGCTGGACCAGCGGCGGTTGGCCGACGCGACGCTCGCTGATCGGATCGGCGCGTGGCTCGCGGATCTGCCCGAGGATGGCCTGCTTGGCCTCGGCCAACGGGAAACGGCGGCGGCGCAGGCCGTCGCCAAGGCGATCACAGCGGAGGAAACCGCCGAAACGCTTGTTGGGGAGTTGGGCAATCGCCGCGCCGACATCGGCGAGCGGCTCGGTGAGCTGCGGGTCGTCCGAGTTCGGTTGCAGGGCGACCTGGGCCGGGTGCGGGCGTTGGACGAGGAGAACCAGCAGGTCATCGAGCCGGCGACGGTGAGGCTGGCTGCGATACCCGGGCTGCGCCGGGTAGCAAGGGAACGAGAAGAGGCCGCCGAGGTGCGCTATCGCGACGCGGACGGCGCGATAGAGGATATTCGAGGCAGGTTGCGCGGGCTCAAGGCGACAAGTCGGAACTGGCGTGCCCGGCGTGCGACGTTGCCGGATGTTGCGACGATGACCGACCTCAGCGTCGAGGCAGCGGAATCGACTGTGGCCAGGAGCGAGGAGCTGCTGCGCGAGCGTTTTCCCGAAGGGGAGCTGCGCCGCGCGGTTGGGGAGTCGGAACGCGCCGTTGCCGCAGCAGCAGCCTCATGGCAGCGTCACGACGAGCCGATCAGGACCGAAGCCGAGATGCTGGCCGCGACCCCCGCCGGTGCCGACTCCGACCTGCGAGCCGAGTCGGCTGCCGTCGCGCGGTCGAAGTTGGACGAGGCCAACCAACGCATCGGGGGCACCGAGGCCGAGTACCGCGTGGCGCGGGACGAGCTGGATGCGGCCACGCCACGGGGCCGGGTGCGGCATACCGACCAGGTCTATGAAGTTGCCGACCGAGCGGAGGCCCAGCGGCTGGCCGCGGAGGCCGACGAGGAGGCCACCACGATCCAGATTCGGGTCGGCCAGTTGGAACGTGATCGTGACGAAGCCGAATCGGCCGCTGCGCGAGCTCGTATCCGGGGTCGCATGCTGCGGGACCAGGCGGATCGTCTGCGCGACGTGGAGCCGGCCGAGTCCACCGTGATGACGTTGCCTGATGACGAGGACGAGATTCGCGACCTGGTCGCGCGGATGGTCAGTGAACAGGAGAGTGTCGACAGCGCGCACAGCGCCGCCACGTCGGCGCGCTCGCAGCGAGCCGACGAGTTGCGCAAATGGGCCGACAGCGACCGGTTCGCTGTCGTGGGCGAGGACGAGCACAGCCAGGCCGTCAGGATGCTGCGCGAACTGTTTCGCGGTGACTCCGTGTTCGAGCGCGTGGCGGCCAGGGCCGCCGAGCTGACCGAGGACCTCGAAATGCGGGGCCGGGCGATCGGCCAGCAGCTCAAGCACGTCGAGGAGCACAAGGCCAACGTCGTCAACCGTCTGGCCGACCTGGTCGACGAATCGCTCAGCGTGCTGCGTCGAGCGTCGACGTTGTCGGAGTTGCCTGGCGGGATCGGTCCCTGGGAGCACCAGCGGTTCCTTGTCGTCGAGGCCCGGCAGCGGCCCTCTCGCGACCAGGTCGTCCTGCGCGTCGGCGAACTGGTCGACCGCATGGTGCGGGCGGGCAAGGTCGAGATCGAGCCCGTCGAGCTGCTGTGGCGTGCCAGCGAGGCATCGGTCGTGGAGGGATTCCGGGCCACCGTGTTGAAGCCTGCACCGGATCAGCCGACCGGCCGCACGCCGGTCGAGGAGATGCGGAAGTGGTCGGGCGGGGAGAATCTCACCGCGTCGCTGGTGTTGTTCTGTGTGATGGCCCGGCTTCGCGCCGAACAGCGGTCCGGCGCGAAGGCCGGCAACACCGGCGGTGTGCTGCCGTTGGACAACCCGCTCGGAAAGGCGAACTATCTGCCGTTCCTGGAGTTGCAGCGCCGGGTCGCCGACGCCAGCGGCGTGCAGCTGGTGTTCTGGACCGGCATTGGCGATCTCGGTGCGGTAACGGCGTTTCCCCGAATCGCGGCGATGCACAAGAGGCTGTCGGCGACCCGTCCTGGCCGTGCCTATGTCCGTGGCGACGCCGACAACTCCTTCACCGGCGACCAAGTCGTCGACGTCGTCATCTCGGTCCGCGATGAACCCTGACCCCGCTCTCGTCAAAGCGATCGCTGACGCCGTCGATGCCTACCCTCGGCGTCGCGTGCCGCTGGAGACGGTGCTCACTGCCGCGGCAGCTGTCGACCGCACCGCATCCGCGTCCGTCCACTGGCGGTCGCGTGTGATGTCGGCGATCACCTCGCTCGCCGCAGACGGCCGGGTCGAGCTGCCGAAAACCCGGTTCGACTCGACCACCCGACCCGCGCTGCCGGCGTACATCCAGCGGCCGGCGCGGCATAGACCGCTGGTGGAGACCAGGGAAGCGGTGGTGTGGCATGCCGACCTGGCCTGGGCGGCTGTCGCCGATGACGAGGGCCAGCTGGCCCCGGCTGAGCGTCGGCTGCTGAGCGCGGTGAACGCGTGGTTGCCGCATCGGCGAAACGTGGTGGTGCCGCTGCGCGAACGGTCGCTGGAGATCCTCGACGACGAGAAGGCGCTCGAGAGCTGGGTGTTCGGTCCGCTGTTCGGCCCTGGGCGGCTTACCTTCGAGCTGCTCGAGTGTGAGCCATGCTGGCCGCCGGTCGAGCAATGCGTGCTGGGTCCCGGTGACTGGCTAATCGTCGAGAACTACACCACCTACGTGTCGATCTGTCGTGTCGCCAGACAGCAGAACTTCCAAGGTCGAATCATCTGGGGAGCCGGCCTGCAGGTTGGCACCAGGCTGCTGGCACTGGCCGCTGCCGGCGAACATCCGACGCGCTGCCGGTACTTCGGCGACGTCGACACCGGCGGCTTCCAGGCTGCTCGGTTGGCTCACGACCGTGCCGCCATGCTGGATTTCCCCGAAGCTCTCCCGGCGCGAGGTCTTTATCGCCTTGCCATGACGATCGGCGCGGACCAACGACGTAGGGACAGCCGTCGGTCGGGCAAGGACCTGCTCGCTTGGACTCGGGAATGGGTGGGAGCACCACTGGCGGACCCGATCACCGCCGTACTCGTTGCTGGTGTCCGGATCGTCCAGGAGAACGTCGGATTCGAGCTCCTTCGGGACACGACCGCCAAGAAGGATTGGTTTTGACGCGGCGTCCTTGGCCTGAGACGCCAGCCACAGTGGTATGACTGGAACTCCCTTGAGCTCAGGGAGGGCGTTGAACGTGCGTCGTTGGGACAAGTTGAACGACCGGCAACATGACGTGCTGAGGCATGTGGGCAGTAGTTGTGGTGCCGCCGTCCGTCCTGGTCAGATGCGATGCCCGCGGCGCCCAGGGCATGGGTTGCCATAGCTGTCCTGGTGTGGGCGCATTATTGTCGACGGGGTGCTCCGGCCGAAGTCGCGTTGGCAATAGGTACAGCGCACTCGGTAACGAGGCTGTGGGTGGCTGCGCGTTCTGGACGATCCACGGACTACCGCGCTATGGGACGCGGGGAACCTTGTGCGGTCGCCGTACTCTCCGGCCTTCGCGAGTTCGATCTCGAAGCGCGGCTCGAACTTGATATCGGTGCTCTCAAGGGATGTGATCTTCCAATTGAACAAGCTCTTCAGGCCAGGGCCCGACGAGCGGCCGCCGGTCTGGTCCCAGACGTATAGGTATTCCTGTCCGGCACCGTCCTTGCGCCACTTGAACGTCAGGGCGTAAGGCTCGACGAGCCGCGGCGCACCGTCGTAGGTCATGCGTAGCAGCGTCTGCGTGCGCGCCGCATCCATGATCGGTGTGCGGAGCTCTGCGGGGAAGAAGGCAAGTTGGTTGGCGTCGCCATAGTCGAAGGAAGAGAACAAGGACACAAGCTCGCTTTTGAGGCGCTCTACCGCTAAGGTAAAATCCATCCGACTTTCCGCGACGCAAACGATCTTGCTCCAGTATGCGCGCATGATCTCGAACGGCACGGACAGTAGGAGTGCTAGGGCGGCCTTTGGGCTTGGCTCGAATATTGTCTTACGGAGAAACGTGGTTACGATCTTCGATTTGTCCACAGCGATATCTTCGTTCACGAAGATCGAGTAGACGAGGTCGAATAGATCGTTGGACATGTTTCTCTGTAGCAGGCACTTTAGTTTGTCGGCTAGTGCCTCTTCGAGGCTGACCGTCTCGATGGTGATTGCGCAGTCGGTTCGGTCGGAGTATGGGTGAATGAGTTGGCGTTGTTGGATCGGCAGATATAGGCGACCGAACTCGGTTACGTCCATGCGTAGCGCGATCGTCATCGTGCTGGCCTTGCCGTAAAAGTTCTCAAAGTACAATTTGAATTTGTGTACTGTCTTGTCGCGATCGATGCTGCGTTGGTCGGTCTGAGCGTTTCGATCGAGGTCGAACTTAACGCCGGTGCGCGCCTCGATCATCCGACAGACGCCGTTTAGTGCGTCGAGCAGCTGGTCCGCGTGTAGCCCGGTAGGGGCGGCGAAGTCGAGGTCACCGGAAAACCGGGTGTTGAGGAAGTAGCCCTTGCGAAACGCGTTTCCACCCTTAAGGACGAGACGATCTTGTATCGGCGGGCTGTCGCCGTACAAGCCGGCCAGGAGCCATCCGTACAGGTAGTCGCGCTGTACGTCTGAGCTGTTGACGCCGAGAAGCCTGCTCGTCGCGTCGATCTCGTCGCGGTCAATCACGCAAAGATTCTCTAGGTTGCCAGCGCAGTCCGCAACTGGGTTGCTGTAGGCTCCGTCAACGAGCCAGTCGAGCCACGGCGCGCGCCAGAAGCGGCGAGTCGGCCGGGCCGTTCCATGTTACGGCCTCAACGGCAATTCCGTCGATGGTTCCCCGTTGGTTCGCTTCACGGACCTCGAGCGTAAGAAACGCATTGGTTGCGACCACGAGTCCATGTTCCGCGCCCAGTCGGCGCATCGCGGCGGCCGCGCGCTGAAGATAGCGTAGGGTGAGCTTGCCAGACCGAAGGTACTTTGCTTCGACGTTCGTCGTCCCCATGGCGGTGCCCACGGAAAAGTCAATACCGCCCCGTTCGGCGAGCTTATTGACGTTATGGTGGAACAAATCTTGTAGAACTTCCCGGACGTGATCCTCATACCTGAGGCCGTCGAGAATCGCTGGCGGGGCGGTTGGGAGAGTATCGGTTCGGCCTACTCCTTCTGATTTGGGTTCGCTAGCCGAGATCTCCATATGTGAGAGAAACAGATCGATCAGGCCCTCACTGCTGAGCGATTCCGTTTGCAGAAAGGCAGGGGGTGTGGATTCGAGGCGGCGATTCCATGCTGTTATTAGGTCGTTTCCATGTAGGCCTGTCGAGATGCCAATTTGTCCTATCCTGTCGATAGCGGCCTCGTTTGCGTTGAAACGGACGAGCGACCAGACTGTATGGTCGGCGTCCTCTGTGCAGATCAGGTTGGCTGCTGTAAGTGCCA
Source organism: Kutzneria sp. CA-103260 (assembly GCF_018263855.1). GTDB lineage: Bacteria > Actinomycetota > Actinomycetes > Mycobacteriales > Pseudonocardiaceae > Kutzneria. The sequence continues at coordinate 11,535,497 of NZ_CP073318.1, forward strand.
CGTCGTTTGACTTGTCATCGTTTGCGGCGAATTGTATGACGGCAGTACAGATTAAATCCTTTACCTCCTTGGAATCTTCGGTAATCGTGACGATCATGCGGTGGTCGAGCAGGTTGACTGCCCATGCATTTGATTGCTCATGTTGATCGAATTCGACATACGGAGAGTGCTCTTGTAGTGACCTTGCCGTAAGGTCTATTAGATTTTCCAGGTCGGCCATGGAGCGTGCCAACAGTTCGTCGCGATGAGCTTGCATTGCTCTAGCTACGTCACGCTCAGCCTGACGGAGGGTGAATGTTGCCTCCAGCTTGATCAAACGCTGTGCCAGGGGAGACCTGGTCTCCCGGCGGCAGAGTGCGACGATCTCCGCCGCGCTCTGGGGTCGATAGGTCGGATTCTTTGCCAACATTTTCCGCAACAGGTTGCCGAGAAGCGGGTCCATGCCCTCGATCTCCGTCGGCATCGACGTCAATGTCTCGGATCTTCCGCCGCTGCTGGACGTGTGGAATGGAGGTTTGCCGATCCGAAGTGCATAAGCCAAGCAGCCCAAGGAGTAGATGTCGGAGAGCGGTGTTTCGTTGCGGCCTTGCAGAACTTCGGGTGCGCGATAGAAATTGGTGCCAGTGCCCGCGAAGGTGAACGTCTGATGTGCAGCGCTCAACGACGCGGCGCCGAAGTCGGCGAGTCTCCAACGCCCGTCCCATAGCAATGCGTTAGACGGTTTGATATCGCGGTGCACTATGCCAGCGGCACCGAGCTCCTCGAGGCCTGTGGCGAGTTGGCGAACGATGTCGAGTACCTCAGAGTCATTTAGAGTTCCGAGGATCTCTTTTAGTATTTTGTCTGCCCATGGCATTATGTAACAGGTGATATCGTATTCTGGATTGGGATGTGGGCAGCGGTCGTCGATCAACATAAGATGCTCGTGTTTGAACGTGCGGAGCTTTTCGGAAACTTCCCACTCGCGTTCGATTTGTCGGGCCTCTGCATACCAACTATCTGTGTCGTAGGTGGCCTTCCTGTTGAGGATTGCCTTGACTGCGACACGCTGTTCACCGTTGAGTAGACCTTTGTAGACTGCGTCGCCGAAGTGATTCTCGAAGACCTGCATTCCGACCGTGTACCGCTCACCACTGAGGCCCGTCAACGCAGCACCTGTGATGCTCATCGAACTCCTGCCGCTGTGCCGCCGCAAAGAAAAAACCTGAGCTGAACACCTTAAACCTGTGCAGTGCGCGGTGTCGAGCGACTTGGAGACTGGGTGGTGTCAAGTCGGTGGGTCGCCCCCGCTTTCACCATGCCCGGGTCGACACTGCCGGGCCTGCCCGTACGGTCAAGATCACCAGCCTCGCTCGCGCCATTCGACACGCTTTGGACGCTCGACACTTAGAGGTGAGTCGTCGCCGTGGCCAGGGTGGAACCGTGTGGTCTGGGAGGGCGTCTGATAGCCGCGAGGAAACGTCGTCGAGGCGTGGGATGAAGTTCTTCAGCGTCGAATTTTCTCTATGCCACCTGTGGACAGCGTATCGGCATAGCAGTGAAGACAGGTACGCTCGGGAACATGTCCGAGGTGGTGGCCGCCTACGCGCGGATCAGTGAGGACGTCCTGGAGCTTGAGAAGGGCGTCCAGAGCCAGCTCCGCCAGATCCACGCGAGGTGCGACGAGCGAGGCTGGGTGGTCGGGAAGGACTTCGAATTCACCGACAACGACATCAGCGCCCTGCATGGCGACTACCGGCCTGGCTACGACGCCCTGCTGAAAGCGGCGACGGAGCGCAAGTTCACCCGGATCGTCGTGTTCCAGATGAGCCGGCTGTGGCGGAACCGTGCCGAGCGGGCGGCGGCGATCGAGCTGCTCTCGAAGGCGCGCGTCTCCATCACCCTGGTCAACGGGGGAGACATCGACCTTCAGACCCCGTTCGGGCGCTCGATCGCTGCCCAGATGGGAGAGCCGGACACCCTTGAGTCGGAACTGAAGGCCGAGCGGGTCAGGGCGGCCGCGTACGACCGAGCGCAGGCGGGGATCGCCAACGGGCATGTTGCCTACGGGTGGCGTCGGGTCAGCGAGTACGGGAAGTACGGCAAGCGCGTCGGTTTCACCGACGTCATCGAGCCGGAGCAGGCGGCGATCGTGCAGGAGATCGTGAGCCGAATTCTTGCCAGGGAGTCGTTGAACAAGATCGTCGCAGACTTGAATGAGCGGGGTATCGCACCACCACGACAGGCGCTGAACGGCGAGCCGGGTGACGGGAAGGGATGGCTGACTTCCAGCCTGCGCAAGATCGCCCTGCGGCCCGCGAACGCCGGTGTGAGGGTGCACCACGGCGGGCGTGAGGACGAGGTCCTGCTGCCCGCCTCGTGGGCCTCGATCATCGATCGTGATCGGCATGAGCAGGTGACCGCCTTGCTCACCGACCCCGCGCGAGTCACGACGAAGGGTGGTGCACGTGCTCACGCCATCACTTTCGCGTCGGACATTGCCCGGTGCGGCAAGTGCAAGGACAACCTTCGCGTGGTCAAACGTGCCGGCCACGACATGTACGTCTGCAACGGTCCGAGTGGGTGTACGGGACGTCGCAAGGAGTGGGTAGACGACCTGGTGGAGCGCGTCGTTGTCCGCCGGCTCAAGGAGCCGGACGCGCGGGAGTTGTTCCAGCGCGACGACTCCAACGCCAAGGACGCGCGCAAGGAGATCGCGAAGATCGAGAACAAGCTCTTGCTGCTCTCCGACGACTACGACGCTGACAAGATCACCCGCGCGCAGTTCCATCGATCCACGGCCCGGCACCGTGCGCGCCTGGCCGAGCTGGAGAAGGAAGCGGCGAAGGTCGTTGAGGGCCTGCCGGCCGACATGATCACGGAGCTCATCGGGCCGCACACGCTGGACAAGTGGCGTGCGCTCAGTCCGTCGCAACGCCGTGCGCTGCTCGCCGGCATGGGCTTCGATCTTGAGCTCGTCCACGGCATGCGAGGTGGCCCGGGCTTCAAACCGGAGTCGGTGAAGATCAGATTCATCAGGGATGACGTATAACGGATCGTGAGCGGTTGAGGACGGAGTGCTTACAGGCCAAGAGAAGTACGCCCCGGTGGGAGTGTCGTCCTTGGTCTGGTGCGCCACAGTGGACTAACGTGGTCACATGTTGTCCAGGGGGGACAGCGAAAACGCGTTCGCTGCTGACCGACCACCATCGCCGCCGCGCCCAGCGAGGGCCGGCGAGTACTCTGCGGGCGAGATCCGCGCGGCCGTGCGGATGCTTGGTGCGTGGAAGAGCGCCAACCCGGAGCAAGACGATCCCGGACCGGAGGACGGCTGGGTTCGTGGCTACATACCGGGCTTCCAAGCGTTTGTGACCCGCGACGACGACGCACGGGACAAGCTCACTGCCCGTCACCGCAAGCGTCTCGCATTGCTCGACCGTGCCGAGTTCCTGCCGTACACGGCACACGAGGAACTGGTAGCGCTGGCGCTTTCGAAGCCGGAGAAGCTCCTGACGGCGACGGTCAAGAACCTGCGCTATCTGTGCGGCGTCTCGCCGTACGAGAAGCACTACGCCCAGGCGATAGCGGAGCTGTCCGTGATGCTGCGGCTGCTCAAGGTCCTGGCCCTGCTGGCCGCGACGACCGGTCGCTCGTTCCCGAGCCTGCTCAAAATGACCTTCCTGTTGGCGCTGGCGGCGCAGCCGCAAGCTCGTGTGCCGGCTCGGTCTGACCGCGACGAGCCACCGCCACGAGTGCAACGACCACCCGGTCAACTCGTCTTGTCCGGGCCACGCGTCGCCCGTGCGCCGGGCGCCGCACGTCCCTCACTGTCCACAACGGTGAGGGCTGCGGCGGGCTGCGTGTGCCCAGGGGGAGCGCAGTAGTAGCAACGTCCGCCGCGGCCATCCTGTTCAGGAAGGCCACATCGTGGCAGACAAGACAGCAAGGCCATGCCTGCTTTCAGTGAAGGAAACTGCGGAGTCTCTGCGGGTGTCCGAGGCCACCGTGCGTCGGGCCATCCGAGCCGGCAAGCTGCCGTGCGTCCGCATTGGACGGCTCGTGCGAGTGTCAGTTGTCGACCTCGCGGCGTTCGCTGCGACCCGCTTCACCAAGGGGGCGCACGATGGCCGGTAAGCGATCGCGCGGCAAGCCGGGAACGCGGTGCCAGACGACCTCCAGGGTGAGCGGGCCGCAGCCTGCTCTCTCCGGCATCGACGAGTACGTCGAACAGATCGTTCGCAGTGCGCCGCGGTTCACCGCGCGTCAGCGTGCTGCGATCGCATCGATTCTCCTCGGCGACGAGCCGCCGTACCGAGGTCATGGACGAGCGTCCGGCGGGACGAAGGGGGACACGACGTGACCGCGAACCTCAACAACGAGGATGACCCACCATCGGAACATCGCGGTCGCCGCGCCAGGGTGACCTGGGCATCGGGGATCGTGCCGGAGCCGGTGAAGTGGCTGTGGGCTCCAGATGACCAAGGCCGAATCCCGGTGGGATCGCTGTGCACTCCGGCCGGCCGACAAGGGACCGGCAAGTCCTCCTTCGGCCTGTGGATGTGCGCTGAGCTGTCGAAGGGAACCCTGCCTGGTTGCTACAAAGGCATGCCCCGCAACGTGCTGTACGTCGCGGTGGAGGACTCCTGGACACACACCCTCGTGCCGCGGCTCATCGCGGCGGAGGCTGACCTCAACCGGGTCGGTCGGTTCGACGTCGTGGTCGACGCCGACATAGAGACCACCCTCTCGCTTCCGGTGGACAACCGTTTGCTGGAGGAAGTGATCGTGGAGAACGATGTCTCGCTGGTCGTGATCGATCCGCTGCTGTCGACCATTGGCGCGGGCATCGACACCCATCGAGAAAGGGAGGTGCGGTCCGCGCTTGATCCGCTGGCGCGGATCGCGGACCGCACGGGCGCCGTCGTGCTCGGTGTTGCCCACTTCAACAAGGGGAGTTCAGGGGATGCCGCTTCGCTGATCACAGGATCGGGCGCGTTCAAGAACGTGCCGAGGTCGGTGTTCGCCTTCGCCCGTGACGATGCCGCCCCTCAAGGCGGCCGGGTCATGACCCAGGTGAAGAACAGCCTGGGACAGGAAGGTCTGCCGTCGTTGGCGTACGTAATCGAGGAGGCCAAGGTTCCGACGGCCCATGGGATCGCGCATACGGGCAAGTTCAGGTTCACCGGCAAGTCCGAGCGCTCGGTCGAGGACATCCTGCAAGAGACCCGCGTCGGCGACCTGGAGACGCGTAGCGAACGGACCGAGGCTGAGCAATGGCTGCTGGACTATCTGGACGACAACGAGGCCAAGGCCGCTGACGTTCTGAAGGACGCGAAGGCGGACGGGATCGCGGAGTCGACGCTCAAGCGTGCGCGGTTCCGGCTGGGCGTGCGCTCTGTTCGGGTGGGGTTCGGGAAGGGAACGGTGTGGTCGCTGGACCCACTCAAACCACAATCAGCTCATCCAGATCAGCCCTCTGACGGGTGACCTGAATGAGCTGAACGGTGACTTGGGCTCCTCGTCGGAGGACGGCGAGGAGCCCACGCAGCCGCTGCTGGCAGGACGGCCTCCGCAGACGCCCCTCAGCGGAGCAAGGTAGAAAGAAAGCAGCCCTTTTCCTTGCTGCCCAACGGATCGTGGCACCATGATCTTGCCGCCGCGCTGGCCCACCCGGGCGGCATCGATCCGACGCCGCCGGCGTCGACGACGCAGGGGGTGGGTGTGGCGCGCAAGACGAGCAGGGCCGGGTACCGGGAGCACTCGATCTACAAGAGGTTGCTGTCCAAGACCGCGCGATTCAACGTCGTCGAACTGGAAGCTGTCGCCATTGCCGCTGCCAGTGACTGCAAGACGATTGGCGCCTGGATCGCGCAGGCGGCCGTGGACGCGGCACAGCGCCGAATCAATGCACCACGAGTAGAGGCCGGCGAGCTCGGCCGGGCGCTCCAGCAGTTGCGCGCTGAACTCGCGGAGGACCGCCGCGTCAGCAAGCTCCACGGCAACAACCTGAACCAGATCGCGCACCGAGCCAACATCGACGGTGAGGTGGTCGACGACCTTGGCGCGGTGCTCGAACGCATAGAGCGAGTGATCTCCAGCCAGGAGAGCCGGCTCAGGAAAGTCGACCAGCTGCTGGCCGCCATCATCGCTCGCGTCGAGCGCACGCGATGATCGGCAAGGTCACCCGCGGCTGGAACGTCTACGGCCTCATCTACTACCTGATGGGCAAGGGGAACGAGCAGTCTCCGCACACCGACCAGCATGTGATCGCCAGCTGGGACGGTTGCCCGGACTTACACCAGCCAGCTCAACTCGGGCCAGACCAGTTCGACATCGGCGACATGGTCCGCGACCTCCGAGCGCCGGCACAGCTGGCCGGCCTGCCGAACAACCGGCCGAAGGAGTTCCCCGAGGTCGGCTGTACCCGCATTCCGAAGGGACCGGTGTGGCAGTGCTCGCTGCGCAACCACCCCGGCGACCCGATCCTCAGCGACGAGCAATGGACCGAGGTCGTGCTCGACGTCCTCGACCGCACGGGCATCGCCCCGGCTGGCGATCTCGGTGCCTGCAGATGGGTCGCGATTCGCCACGCCGAGGATCACGTCCACATCGCGGCCGTCCTGGTCCGGCAGGACACCGGCGAGCTGGTGCACCCGCATCGCAATTTCGACTTCCGGCGCGTGAAGGAGGCGTGCACTGCCGCTGAGCAGCGTCTCGGCCTGAAGTCCACTGGCGGAGCTGACCGCACCGCGACCCCGCGGCCGACCCGTGCCGAGAGCGAGAAAGCCGCAAGGCTGGAGACACTGCCGGCCCGAGATCGGTTGCGCGAGAAGGTCCAGGTCGCAGCCTTCGTCGCAACGGGCTGGGACACCTTCCGGGCGTCCCTGGCTGGACGGAGTCTTGCCGTTCGAGTGCATCGTGGTCGGGATGGCCGGATCGACGGCTACGCGGTCACCGATCCGAGGGACCCGGCCTGCATGACCGCCGGCGGCGACCCGATCTACTTCGGCGGCTCGAAACTGGCGCCGGACCTGTCCCTGCCGAGTTTGTGCACGAGGTGGGCAGCCGGCGGCGGTATCGTCACTGCGTCGGATCCGACCAGGGCTCTCGCATCTGCGGCTGACGTACTCCGCCGGTCGACTGCGAATCCGGAGTCGGTCTTCTTCCGCGAGGCCGCCGAAGGCGTCGCCTACATGGCGAGTGACGCGCTGTTCGCCGTTTACTGGGCGACGGGCGGACCTGACCGGCAACCAGCTCGTGAGGCCTGGCAGGCCTACGGCCGAGCTGCCCGGGTGCCGTACCAGGTCATGCCGAGCAGGTGGGGACCACACGCGCTGCGGCTGCGTGGGCTGTCTCGCCAGCTCGTCATCGCTGCTTCGAAGGCTCCCGACTCCCGAGTGAACGCCGTAGCGGTTGTCGCGCTGGTGACTGTCGTGATCAGCTTGCTCGTGGAAGTCGCTGCTTGGCACGAGACGCAGAACAACTTGGCCGCAGCCAGTCACGCCCGCACTGCCGGGGTTGCGCTCGCCAAGATTGCTGAGGTGCAGTCTTCGGCTGGCGGACCGCGTCGGCCTCTGATCGCCGAGCGCCAGGCGTTTCGCGCAACAACGCAGCAACCGCCCAGGCGTGAGCGCCAGCGTTAGACGACCATCCGACGAGCGAGCGTCGGGAGAATCGATAGAACGAGCGAACCACGCGCATCGAGACCACGCCGGTGTGGCCCACCTAGTCCTCGTGGTGAACGAGTGAACGCGAGCGAGGGGTTCACGCCAACGACGGCTACACAACGTGCGACTGATGGACGAACATGGCGATCATGGTTGATGGCGCGAGCCGCCCGTGGAACGACGTGGCGACCTTAGACCCGAACCGCGCAAAGTCACGGTTCGGTGTCGCCTACGTTCGCGCGGTATGCAGCCAAGCTGGGGTGGGATTTCAGGAGACCAGCGCTGACGAGGACGTTCTTGCCGTGGACGGCAGCGTCGAATTTGAGATCGCGCCCGTTCGGGTGCAGGTCAAATGCACTGGGCAGTTTCGGCTCAAGGGCGGCTCGACGGCGACGTGGCCGATCGATGAGTCCTGGCGTCAGCACTGGAAACGGTCAGGGATTCCCGTCTACTTCGTCCTGGTGATCGTCGACCCGGACGACCAGGTTTCGTGGCTGCATCACCAGGATGAGGCGACGCTGCATCGCGCCGCTGCCTTCTGGGTTCGTGTCGATACGCTCCCGCATGGGCAGAACATCGTGGTACCCAAGGCGCAACGGTTGACCGCCGACACACTCCGGTTGTGGGGCGAGGACGTGGAGGCTAGCTTCGACCCGTCGAGAGGGGGCGGTGTGGTTGCCTGACGCCGTCGTCCTACCGGCGCTAGCCGATCTTGTGAGCTACCTGAGATCCCGCGGGTGGTCGGCCAGTCCACCTGGCCCCGGTGGGACGCTATGGACGAAAGGCGACACCCGTATCGGTGTGCCTCTCGATCCGGACGACGTGTTGATCGGTTCGGTGCTGGGCAGGCTTGCTCGGGTCGAGCAGCGCGATCTCAAGGCGGTAGCCGACGCCGTAAGGCACGTGCGGTTCGACGTGACGTACCTGAGGGCGGTGAACGACTACCGCATAGTCGACAAGATTCCCCTCGAAACGGCGACGAAGCTGATCAGTGCCGCTCGGACTATGTTGCGCGCGACCGCGACGACGGCGCGATTGGAGCGTGCTCAGATCGCTGGCAGCTACTCCCGCATCGGCGACGGGGTAGTTCGCGAGGCGTTCATGGGCCACACCGAGCGTGGCTCTTTTATTATCCCGGTGCTGGTGCCGATTCCGGAACCTGAGCAACCGGACCCAGAACAGCCGACGCTGTACGACGAATTGGAAGAGCCTGTTCGGTACGTCACCGCGGCCGAGCCATTCGAGCGTCGTGTCGTGCGAACGTTCGCTCAATCGATGCAGGCCGTACGTGACCTTGTGGTTGAGCCTGGCCGAGTGCCGAATGCCGATAGCCTCCACGAGCTTGTGTATCGAGGGGTGAGCCGAGAGTTCTGCGCAGCACTGGTGAATGTCCTTGACGAGAGCGCCGTCGGAGAATTTGAGACCATCGTCGACTGGGCGCCGGTTGTGCCCGCGCCGGACACCATGCCGCGTCAGGTGTCGATCAACGCAGAAGCCGTCGATCTCGTACGGGTGGTCGCCGATCGGCTGCGGCAGCAGAGAGCGCCGTCCAGTCAGATGTTCTCGGGAACCATCGTCCAGTTCCGGCATGAGGAGCCTGACGATCCCTTCGGTGAGATCGCTGTGTCGACGATGCGACGTGGCCGGCCGTCGGAAGTCAGGGTTCGACTCCCGATCGACACCTACCGCGAAGCCTGGGAGTGGCACAACTCGGGCCGGGCTGTTCTTGTCGAAGGACTTATCCGCAAATCCCAAGGCAGGGCGGGGATCGTGGACAACCCGGCCCGGTTTCAGCCGCTCGACGAACTGATGCTACCGGGCTCGGGCTGATCGAGATTCGGACTGACGCTGAGGTCGGAACGTAGACCAGGTCCAAGGGCGCCGCACGTCGTCCGCTAGGCAGGACAGATGGTGTTATTCCTCGGCTTTAGCCGTGCGATCCGATCTCGCCTAGGCCAGTGCCAAGGCGGCCGGGAGTTCCTGGGTATCGAGTTCAGGGGGCTGTCAGCTCGTGCAGCCGCCGCAGGATAGTGCCGAGTTCAGCCAGCGACCCGTCCAGCTGCAGCGTCGATGGGTTGACGAACTGTTAGGCGGCTGGCGCGAGGAGTCCACGAAGTCGCCGGAGGGCCGCTTTGCCGGCGTCGATGGCTGTGGCCAAACCGCCGCGTTCCGCCGCTCGGATCGCCCGTTGAAGCTGGTGCGGCAGCCGCCGGTACTCGGCCGTGGCGACCGCGTTCAGCAGTGCCTCGTTGGCACCGTCGCGGTCGCCGCTGGCGGCCAGCACCTCGCCCGCCGTCACCCGCTCGATCACCTGCCACTGCGGCGCAGCCGGCTCACCAACACGATCCCCGTCGAGCACACGCAGCGCCTCACGCTGCCGACCAAGCGCAAGCAGTCCACGGGCGTGCACCTCGCGCACGGTGAACGGGTTCAACAGGATGCCGTGCTCGGTGCCGGCGTCCAGCAGCCTCCGACACCCGTCGATGGCGGCAGCGAACTCGTCACCGCGGCCAGCTTCTCCAGCGGCGCGGGCCAGCAACGTCAACGCCGAGCCGCGCCCGGTCGGGTCGGCCGACACGGCAACAGCCTGTTCAAGCCGAGCAACCGCCGCCCGCGACCGGTTCGCCTTACGCAGCTCGTTGCCGTGCATCCGCAACGTGTGCGCCAGGAAGCCGGCGTCCTCGACATGCTGGGCGACCATCAGCGCCTTCCCGGTCCACACGGCCGCACCGTTGAGCCGTTCCTCCGGCAGCACGGTTCCAAGTGAGACTCCGAGCGCGAGCCGGGCCGAAGCCAGCAACAGCACCGTGTCCGGCTCCAACCGCCCCTCGGCGGCGCGAGCCTCCAGGCGGGCGGCGAGCGGCCACAGCTCGTTGACTGCCTCCACGGCGCGGCCGGACTGGCGGGCGATCTCGGCGAGGCGAATGACGCTGTCGCCGAACTGCACCATCGCTGCGAAGTCCCCGTCGTCCGGGTCGGTGACTCCGAGCAGGTGGTACGGCAGGCCGAGCCGCCGGGCGATGTGCCGACGGCCAGCAAGGTCACCGGGCTCGCGTTTCCGCTTCTCGATCATCGCGATGTACGACGGGTCGTACCCGAGGATCTGAGCGACGGCCGCCTGTGACAGGTGGTTCGACTGCCGATATGCCCGCAGGATCAACGCCAGGTCCCGGGTGGACAGCGCGGCGGCAGCGTGCGGGTCGGACCACATCCACACGGCCGGCGCCAGACGTGGCGGTGGAGCTGGCAGCGCGGCGGTGGTAGCGCGGCATGTCGGGCACGCCGTGGTCGAGGCGTAACGGCTCAGGGCCGTCCCGCAACGTTCGCACCTGGCCGCCATAGCCCGGCGCTACCTTGCCGCCTGAAGGACGCGGAGCCGGTCGAACCATGCGGCGATGGACCGCTTGTAGCCGTCCGGCATCGTCAGGCCGGGCACCTCGTGCTCGGTGAACTCGCCGATCCGGTTGTGCTCGTGGCTGACCACCGGGTCCGCGTCCGAGTCGGAGCGGCAGCCGTAGGTCACGATGAACACGTCCTTGGCGGCGACAGTGATGTGGTACATCCAGGCGTCCAGGATCTCCACCACCTGCACCGGCAGCCCGGACTCCTCGGCGATCTCGCGGGCCACGCACTGCTCCGGCGTCTCGCCCGCCTCGATGCGGCCGCCAGGCAGCTCCCACTCCTGGCGCTCGTTGCGGACGAGTAGGACTCGGCCGCCCCGGACGAGGACGCCCTTCACCGACACCGGGTAGGCGGGCTTGGTCATGGACAGACCTTTCCACGAGGACCAGTGACCGCACCGTAGCAGCGGGCGCGGCACCCGCCTCGGCCAACGACGTTGACAATCTGTCAGTGGACGGCCGCTGACCTGGTGCGATCTCCTGATCACAGCGACCCGTACCGACGAGAGGGGTTCCCATGCTCGCGGCCGCTCCGCTCTCCGACCGCCACGTAGAACTCCGCGCCGCTGGCGGTGTCGGTGAGCTGGCCGCAGTGCTGGCCTTGCACGGCTTCGCCACCTTCGACGGCGTGCCTGGTGAGGATGCGTTGGTCCAGATCGCCGGACGGCTGGGCCAGATCGTGCGGCACCGAGACAGCGGTTCCTCGGGTATCACAGTGGTCGCCGACCGCGGCCAACCCGCTGCGCGACCGGGGCAAGCCGGCTTCACAGCCCATGCGCTCGCTCCCCACACGGACTGCTCCGACCAGCAGTACCCCGCCGAGCTGGTCCTCATGACCTGCGTCCGCTCCAGCCAGCGGGGCGGCGAGTGCGTGATTGCTGATGGGCAGGCGGTGTACTCGGAACTCGCCGCCGTCGCTCCTGACGCATTGGTGGACTTGTCGGCACCGAGAAGCGCGCTGTTCGGCGGTTCGGCCGGGCTGTTGGGTGCGGTGTTCGAACCGTGCGGCGATGGCCTGGTCGGTGTGCGTTTGCGCCTTGACGAGCTTGCGCGGTTCGCACCGCAGGCGCAGCGATGGATTCCGTTGCTGCGGCGCACGATCGACCGCTGCGCGTTCAGCCTCCCGTTGCCTGCGGGTGCCGGCTACATCGTGAACAACAGGCGTTTCCTGCACGGCCGGCGTGCCTTCAGCGGACACCGCACGATGTGCCGAGCCCTGGTGCGGCCCCGGCCGGCGTGGCGCATTCCGGCAGGTTTCGCCCCGCTAGGTGAGGCCGCTCGGTGAACCAGCACTCCAGCAGCGCCACGGCCGACCACACCGATATTGCTGGCACGGTTGTCCGGCCACGGATCTTCACCACGTGGTTGACCAGCACTAACAGAGTTGACCACGCGGTCACCGACGAGGAGTTCCACGACAACCGGCCTGAGCCAGAGGCCGTGTGCGGCGCGGTGATAACGCTTGCGTCGATGGAGACTCCGCCCGGTCCGCGCTGCACCCGGTGCACTGCGTTCCTGACGGCGAGGGAGTCGCTTCGGGACCTTTCTCAGCGGCTTGACTCGCACCGGCACCGCCGGCGGTCGTGGCTGGGCCGGCTTCTGCACCCAAACATCTCGACTCCGGTCGTCCCGAGCCCGCGCGCACTCGTTCGGGACGGCCGGCACCAGTCTCCGGTGGACGCGGTGGGCTCCCCGGACGCCGCGGCCACCGGGCACCAGGCAGTCGACGGGGGCCGAGCGTGACGGCCGCCGATCAGACCGCGCAGCAGCAGCGCGCGAATCGGGCGTTGGTGCACTTTCACTTCGCCATGGCGTTCCTGTCTGTCGGCGACGTGCCCAGCGCGGACGACTACCTGAAGGACGTCCAGTCGCGGGACGGGGACGAGATATACCAGTCGGTGATGGACATGATCTCCTTGCACACGCACACCCCGATGGAGCCGTGACCGGCGCCTTTGCGCGGTTGCCGGGTCAGTGGTGCCAGTAGCGGCACGTGCCCGTGGACACACCGGCCGGTAGTGCTCTCGGGTCGGTGTGATCGGGCTGTGCGGGTTGGCGGCTGTGCCGCGTCCGTCGTGCTGGCCTCGGTGCCCGGTATGTGCGGCACGGGCCTCGGTGCGTCCGGCAGGGGATGCAGGTAACGGTTGATCGACTTGGACTGGACGTGAACTGGGACGAGCCCGATCAGGAGCCGGCTGCCCACCGGGGTGCCGGCAATTCGCGGGATCGTCTGCCCGCCACGTCCGCCGCGTCGGCCGATGGCGAGGTGGAAGAAGGTCACGATCGTCGCCGTGGGCGTGCCGGTCCTCAGCCTGTCGGTGATGTTCTGGGTGGCGTTGGCCGAGGTCATGTTGAACCCGGTGGAGTTCAGCACCCACGCGGCCGCTCCGACGATCACGACGGCGGCACCGACGGCCACGTCCGCACCGCCGGCAACGACGCGGCATCGTCGGGTGCCACGGCGACCACGCGCACGACGACGTCGGCCAGCCACCCGAGTGACGGCCACGCTCCTGCCAACCGCATCGTGTGCCGGATGCGTGATTGGCAGACCAGCGGATTACGCTTTGAGGATGAGCAACGGAGCGTGGCGGAACCTGGTCGCTTCCTGCACGGCCCTTGTGGCGGCGATGACCTTTGTGGGTGAGCACGGCGACGGATCGCCGCACGTTCACTCGGCCGAGACGGACGCGTCGTTCACGTTCATGTCGGCCGTGAACTGGTCCCCCTCGGTGACCGCGGCTGGCAGCACTAGCCCGGATTCGGCGCTCAGCGGCCAGGACCGTGACCGTGATGGTCTGATTGATCATTGGCTACGCCCTGCTGGTGGCTTGTTGATCAGCCGCGTCGGCTACCTCGCCTTGTTCGTCGCCGACGAGAAGCGGCGGGAGATGGCGTTCTGCGTGCTGAAACTGGTGTGGGTCACCGCGACTCGGCACCAGCGGCGTGTTTGCCGTCGCGCTGAAGTTGCATGACGCCGGGCTGATCGCCTGGATTCCAAGGGAGGCCCCGGGAGCCGCCGTCACGATGACGGTGAACTCGGGGCCTCCCTTGGACAATCTCGATTGCCGGCATCCGCCAATCAGCGTGTACAGGTGAGCGGGGCCCGGTGCAGGCGTGTGCGGCCAGGGGGTTGCCCGCCTGGCGACGGGGCCGCGCCGGTCGCACTGACCCTCGGTATGCATGGGATCGGTTGGGCGAACTGGTCGGTGCGGACGCTACGCCTGAGCTGGCTCGGAGCTGCATGGTGAGGCGTGCGGAAGTGGCCGCAGGCTTCATCAACAAGGCCGGGTTCTTGTCAAGCGCCGATGTCATGGTCATCGGTATCGCGCTGATGTGAGTTTCTGTGCATCGTGGTGGCGGGCCTGCTCAACTTCTTCGCCCATCATCCGCTTCACTCAGAACCGCGCCGTGACCTGCCCAGATACGGCTCTGCGCGGCGCCTGGCGTGCGTCGACTTCTACCAGGACATGTAGGTCAAGGGCGTCGGCCTCGACGACGCTGAGTCAGATATCTGCGCTGTTCAGAGACCAATCGGGGTGCGCCACCTTCACTATGTCGTATCTCCTCGGCGTGTCGACGCATGACCTCCGACAGCACTGTCAGGGCCGCCGTCTACCGTCATCTCAGGACACCGGAACTCCCCGACGGCTAGGCACGGAAGTCGGGAGTCCAGAACATGATCCGTTGTTGATCAGAAGGCAGGAGGTTCGCCCGTTGACTTCACCCTGCGTTGCTCGACGCCGGTGCACGCGCCTCGGGATCTTGTTACGCAAGTGACGGAAGTGAAAGGGCTACCCTCATCGCAACGGACATGGAAAGACCCCCTGCGCCAACAGGGGGCCGGTGTCCAAAACCCTTCCACGCTGGCTAGTGCAGAACGGAGCTCCGAACGTTGAACACCCTACGGCGCTTACGCGCGCCCGAACACACCCCTTGGTTAAAGATCACACCACAGAGTGTGGCTCGAACCGCCAGCTCAGGCCGGTGGTGCGCGTGACCGTGGTGACCTGGCTGATCGTCGGCTTCATCGGCGTCATCAGCATCTTGCTGCTCGGCTCCGCCTTCGTTGCTCTGTTCACCCGTGACGAGAAGCGCCGCACGCACGCGGTGAAGATCTTCAACGGCGTCCTCAAGCTCGCCTCGACGGTGGTCGGCGGTCTGGTCGTCGTCGCGGCGAAGATCCATGGCGCGTTGCTCGTATCCAACAAGGACGTCGCGCCAGCCAAGCGGCGGAGCCGATCCCGCACCTCACGCTCCGGTCAGCGCTCGTCCAGCGCGCAGCGTCGACCGTCGGCAACCCGACGAAAGGCGGCCTAGCCGACAGCCAGAGGCCGCCGGCACCCAGAGCCAGTGCCGTGCCTCGATGGTCAGCAGGAAGACCCCGGTTCTCGTGGCGGTGGCGGTGAACTCGGGGTCTCTCCTGCGGAACCTGGTGAGGTTCCTGAGTGACCGGCGAACTGCTCCGCCGCCTGGTCGCGTTCTACTTGTGCATTGGACGTCGAGGCTCCGCTCGCCATATCGCGTGGTCCAACTCCCACGGCGTGCAGCCCAACCGGCCGGCGGTGGCAACCAGCAGTTCGCGCCCTTCATCCACGCTCACCGGGCGCAGGTGCCGGGCGATCCAACGCAGCACCATCCGGTCCGGTTTCACGTGCTGGTCGTCGCCGGCCAGCATCCACAAGTAGGCCCGTCGGGCTCCGCTGCCATGGCCCCGGACGGCCGCCAAGTCCGCCTCGACGCGGCCAAGCCGCTCGTGCTCACCAAGCAGTTCGGCGACGTCGCCGATCGTCTGCACGCCGTGTTTGACCAAGAACATCGCGTACGCCAACGCCGCCTCGGCCTTGAGGATGCCGCCCCACGTGCTCGTCCGTTGTCGATTGTTGATGATGTTGGCGGCGAAGCGCTCGACGCCTACCATCTGGACGTCCTGAACAAAGGCTTCGAGGCACTGTTCCTTTATCGTGCCGATGACGGCGTCCGCCTCCGACATCGGCAGCAGCGGGCCGGGCAGGCTGGCGTGCAGGGCGTACCGGTAGCACACCTGTACGACGCCGCCGTACTTCGCGTTGATCGAGAACACGGCGTCCAGCACGCACAAGCTCGGATGCGTCCACCGCTTCTCGCGCGGCGTGATGGTCAACCCGGCGCGGGCGGCGCGCTCCAGTACCTCGATGTCCCCGCTGCTGACCATCGGTGCCTTTCGTCGTCGCCACGCGGATCGTCGGCCCGGCGCTCATGGTCGTTACCTCGTCCGCGCGGGAGTGGATGCGCACGGCGGCAACTTGTGCGTGTTGTGCTGCTCCGTGCCCATCCCCAGCACGAACGAGACGAGGCACGCCAGCAACGCGTAGCCAATCCACCGGAACGGTCGGAACTCGCGCGAATTGGTCACCTGGGACGGCATCAGGGTTCTCCTTGGTGTTCGCGATGACCCTCCGGACGCATGCCGGAGGGGAAGTTCGAGCCGGAGCAGGCCGCGGAGCATCACCGGCTCCGCGGCGCACATGCTCCGGGCGGTGCTCCACCAGGTGCACCGGGTGTGATCTGGGACGGAGCAGACGGAGCACCGGGAGCAGAGCCGGCGAGAACCCCGCTCCCGGTGCCGTTTTCAGCTGGTCCTGTCCGTGATGGCCGGGTGCTCCAGCGCATGCCGGACGTCGTCGCCGGCTACGTACCGCTGGCCGCCTTCCCCGCCGACACGGCCCTGACGGATGACGACGTCGATCGATTTCAAGGTGTCCGCGAAGTCCTGTGACGACCACCCGTCGTAGGCGGCCGGCCAGTTCTCCTTGAGCCGCTGAAGGATGTCGACCGTCTTTACCCGGTCCGCGCCGGCCATCACTGCCAGCACGTCACCCAGGAAATCCCGAGCCTCTGTGTCGGTGCCGTAGGCGGTGTCTCGCCAGCCCCGGATCGCCTTCGCCCGGTCCGCGAGGTCCGTGGCGTCCTTACCGGACACGAAGTGCGTCCGGACCGTGATCGAGGACTGCCCCGGCGGCAGCGGTACCCCGTCACCGGCCACGACGAGGGTGCCCTTGTCGAGGCCCTGACGGAGCTTGTGCGGCGCGGCCCCGCCGTTGATGGCCTTGTCGCCCAACGCCATCCTCGCTTGCTGCTCCGTGCCGACCACCAGGGACGCCCGGATGTGGGCGCCTTCGCGGACCATCTTCGGGAGGTTCTGGTCGGTCGGGTCTTGGGTGCCCTGCCACAGCACCACGTTCACCGCCCGCCCCTGGTTGTGGATCTTCCGGGCGGCCATGAAGTACCGGCTGGTGGCCTTCGTCCCGCCATAGGGGCGCTTGTCCTCACCGACCGCCGGGCACATGAACGCCTGCTGCGCCTCATCAACCACCACGAAGATGGGGTGGAACCCCTTACCAGCACGGGAAAGAGCTCGGGTCACGCCGTCCGGGTACTTGTCCGGGTCGACCGCCGCCAAGCGACGTTCCATCTCCTCCACGGCCGCTTCCAGCATCTCCGTCGCGGCGATCACGTGCTCATCGGCCGGCCCCTGGATCAGCACCGACGCCAAACCCCTGAACATGTTCCAGTCACCGACGCCCTTCAGGTCAGCGATCCGGAACTCCGTGCTCGTGTCCAACGCCAGCCACAGCACCAACGCCCGCAAGCTGGCGGTCTTGCCCTGATTGGACAAGCCGGTGATCAACAGGTGCCGCTGCCACAGCGAGATCGCGGCGGCGTCACCGCGAAGGTCCTGGCCCCACGGGGCACGGCCGGAGTGCACGTCGGCCGCCAGGGTCGGGTCGATCACCAGCGGCGACGGGCCGATCGGCTCATCCAGGGCACCGGAGTCCGCGATCCACAGGCGGACGGTGCGCGCGGCCTCGGGGATCGTGATGAACAGCTCGTGCTCGTGCCGATCCAGGTTCTCCGCGAGCTTCCGGCGGCGTTTCTGGATCTCGTCGGTCGACACCCCGGACGGCAGGGTGACGTCGACTTCGACACCGCACCCGGCGATCCTGACCGGACCGAGCATCCCGGCCGCGCCGTCGTCCATGGCCTTGATCGAGGTGCGAAGCGTGGCGTACCCCAAGTCCCGCAACGCAATCACCACACGGGCCGGCGTGATCGGAACACCCGCCGTGTCCACCCGCTCGTTGAGGGGCAACATCCACGCCGGCACCGACGCGGCACGCCGGCCTTCCGTCCACGCCGCGTACAGCCACGCCAGCGGCCCCGCGATCAGGGCGGCGTGGATGGCGAGGGTCAGCGAGGCCACCGCGTAGCCCCAGATGTCGGCCAGTAGCGCCCACCAGCTGTCCCAGTCCAAGCCGCCCGGGGTCAGCTCGAACCCGATGCCGGCGACGACCAGGATCCCGGCGAGCACGGTGACCACGACCAGCACCGCCAGCAGGGCGCGGGTGATGGTGGTCGGGAGGTTGCGGAGCCGGGTGTGCCGGGCGTCCTTCTCGGACCGCAACCGGTCCTGCCACAGCGCCAACGCCTCGACATCCCGCGCGACGTGCGCGTTGCGGATCTGCTGTCGGATCACGCCGTGCGTGGCGGCCGCGAACACGCGCCGCGCCCACGACACGTGACCATGAGCGGCCACGTAGCCGTGCCGCACAAGCGACCGCACCGCCAGCCCGGCGACCCGGGCGGTGGGGTGCTGGCGGACTCGCCTGGCGACCACCGTCACTAGGCGACGCGAACGATTCCGCCGGAACTCGTCCTCGTCGACGATCTCCCCGTCCAGGACAGGGCCGCTGGCGACCGGCGGGGGAGCTGGTGTCGCCAGCTCGCCAGCGTTCGCCCGGCCGCCGCCAGCCGGGGTGATCGGGAACGTCAGGACCCGCCCCACCTCGTCGTCACGAGCGGGTTCAGCTACGCCCGTCACCACCCTCGTCACCAGCGGTGGCGTCCTGGCGCACCAACGTTGCCAGGCCGGTCGCCAGGCCCACCACCAGCACCGGCACGCATGCCACCAGGGTGGTGACCCACCACGGCGCGGCAGTGACGCCGGCCGCGCCCATGACGTGGCTGGCGACCTGTGCGCCGCCACCGACCGCCAGGCTGGTGAAGAACGAGCGCTTGGCGAACACCCTGGTGCGCTCGGACATCCCGGCCGACGCCAAGAGCACATGCAGGGCGTAGGCGGCGTACGCCTCGACCGAGACCGGCAGCACGACGGCCGTGTCCAGGACGAAGCCGCCGCCGATGCCGGGCAGCACGTTGACCGGTCCGAAACCGGTCAGCTCGCCGAGCCGGACCCAGCCACCCCAGACCGCAACGGCGGCCGCCAGGCCGATGATCGCCAGCGGCCAGGGGCGAGGAAGCCGCCGGTCACGAGCTGGCTCGGCGGCCGGCTCGATGGCGGCCTCGATCGGCTCTGTTGAGGCGTCGGACGCCAGCGAATTACCAGCTTGGAAGGCTGGTGCTTCAGCGGCCGCCAGCTCCGCCAGCGCCTTACGCACCTGGTGATCGGTGGCACCAGTCAGCTTCGTCAACGTCGGGCGCCCAGGACGCGGCCGGCCAGCGTCGTCCGCCTCCGTCAGTGCGGTACGAACCTGCTCCAGAACCTGGTTCGTGCTCATCGCGCGCTCCTTTCGCGAAGGAGTGCGTCAACGCGCTCCGCGCTGGTGTCGTCGGAGATGCGGATCTGTCCGGTCAACTCGGTTCGCATCCGGTACAGCTCGCGGAGCAGGGCGTCGATCGAGTCCACGGCGACGCTTGCTGCCTGGCGCACACCGGGCTGTGGCTTGGTGTCGTCCCGGCTTTCCCAGAGGACCAAGGCGTCTTCGAGGCGATCCACATGGGACTGAAGCGCGTTGGTGCTCACTGGCCCACCTCCCGAGCGTGCGGGTGGCAGCGGGGGCACTTCACCGCGCGGCCGTGAGCGTCGGTGGTCTGGCGAAGCCCGATCGGGTCGCCGGGGCGTGCGTCGCATTGGCCGCAGACCGGCAGCCGGTCCGGTGAAGTCGGAACGACGGTGGCCGGCAGGTACTGCTCAGCGAACGCCCTGATCAAGTACTTCACGGTCTGGGCTTCCTGAGCCTTCTGGCGTGCGTACTCCGCCACGGTCGGAGCGGCGACACCGCGAGCCAACGCCTCGGCCACCGCGCCGGAGATCTGGGCGATCTGCTTGGGGGAGGGGCCGCACTGACGCAGATCCAGGCCGTCAACGATGCGCACGGCGAGGTTCTTGTGCTCCGCCGATGGCTCGATTCGTCCGTCCGTCTCCGGATTCTTTTCCGTATCGGAACAAGAGAACGGATCAAGGGGTCCATGATCGGGACGGTGGCCATCCAGGTTCTGGACTGTCAGGCCGTCCAATTCCTGGACGGGGGTCCGAGAGCCATCGTCCGGATTCTGGACGGCAGGGTGAGCTGCGGAAACGCCGAATGGGTTCGCAGGTTCGTCGGCGCTGTGTTCGTCGGCACCGTGCTGCATCGTGACCAGCAGCGGCAGGTTGATCCAGATCCGGGACGCCTTCCGGCTGCCGTTGGCGCGGGTCTGTTCCTCGCGCTGGATCAGGCGGTCCTGCTGCTCCAGATCGCGCAGGAGGCCGAACATGGTGGACCGCTTGATGCCGGTCTTCCGGCACAGCGTGGGGACGCCCAGCGACGAGCACTCACCCTGATCGCTGGCACGGTCCGCCAGCGCGAGCAGGGCGAACCGCTTGGAGGGACCCTCCAGCGTGGAACCCCAGACGAGGTTCATGACCTTGATGCTCACCGGCCACCGCCGGTCAAACGAGTGAAATCGAGGGGGATGCGCTCCGGCGCACTCCCCGGGTTGGCAAACTCCCGAGCCAAGGCGGATCTCCAGTCCGTCCAGGCCCCGTTTAGCTGCCCTACAGCGAAACGGGGCCGCCTGATGTCTCAGGCGGCCCCGTTCGGGAAGATCCTCAGCTCACCATCCGCGCTCGCGCCACTCGCCGAGCTTCGAACGCTCCGTGCCGAGGGTGGTGTCGTCCCCGTGACCGGGGTAGACCCACGTGTCGTCCGGCAGTTCGCCGAACACCCGCGACTCCAGGTCGTCCATCAGGCTGGTGAAGTCCTGGGGGTTTGTTGTCCGTCCAGGACCGCCGGGGAAGAGCGAGTCGCCGGTGAAGAGGTGGGGGTGGCCGGCGGGGTCGCGGTAGAGGATGGCGATGGAGCCGGGGGTGTGGCCGCGGAGGTGGATGACCTCGAGGGTGGAGTCGCCGACCTCGAGGGTGTCGCCGTGTTCGACGAGGAAGTCGGGGGGCACGGGGAGGGGCTCGGCGTCGAGGGGGTGGGCGGCGGTGTTGGAACCGTTGGCGCCGGCGACGGCCCCGAGGGCCTGCCAGTGGTCAGGGTGCTGGTGGGTGGTGACGACGGTCTTGAGCCGCGGCCGCTCGGGGTCGTGGCCGAGGAGGTCGGCCAGACGGGCGGGGTCGTTGGCGGCGTCGATCAGCAGGGCGTCGCCGGTCCGGCGGCACACCAGCAGATAGGCGTTGTTGTCCATGGGCCCGACCGACACCTTGGTGATGGTCAGGGCCTCCAGGGTGCGCCGCGCGGCCGGCCCGTTGGGCTCGACATGTCCCGTGTACTCCTCGAGAACGTCCACGGGACCGAACTTAGCCGATCCCTCGATGGCGGCCGAGGGTTCACACGATGAGGTGGATCTCAGAGCCA
The DNA here is from genome assembly GCF_018263855.1 of Kutzneria sp. CA-103260. Classification (GTDB taxonomy): domain Bacteria; phylum Actinomycetota; class Actinomycetes; order Mycobacteriales; family Pseudonocardiaceae; genus Kutzneria. The sequence continues at coordinate 11,557,166 of NZ_CP073318.1, forward strand.
GGAGGGCAGGTCGGGCACGTCGCCGGTGACGCCGTCGGCGCCACGGCCGGTCACCCAGGCGAGGGCCCCGCCGGGGGTGCCGGCGACGTTGTGCACGGGACCGGAGCCGGCTAGATCCCAGCTGCGGGCGCCGACGGTGAGGTGCACGGACGGGCCGTTGCCGCGGTGGAAGGCCAGGGCGTCGCCGATGAGGCGTTCGGCCACGTCGGCGGGCACGTCGGCGAATCCCAGGCCCAGGTCGAGGTCGACCATGTGCACCCAGAGCTCGCTGACCCGCTTCCACGGCACGTCGCAGGCCCGGACGACGCGGCCGAGGGTCATGGTCACCTCGGCCTGCCAGGCGGTGTCACCCAGACCGGTGGCGGCGGCGGAGAAGCGGCCACAGGCGGCGACGACGTCCTGCTCCAGCAGCCACAGCGACCGCGGGGCGCCTTCCTCGATGTCGGTGTCCCGATCGGCCCGGCTGGCGTACATGGGGTGCTCGACGCCGGTCCGGGCCCAGGTCAGGAGGTTGACGAGAGCATCGGCGTTGCGGGCCAGATGGGTCAGCACATGCCCCCGGGTCCACCCGGGCAGCGCGCTCGCCCCGCGGGCGGCGGCGTCGTCCATACTCTCCACGAGCTGCAGCAGTCTGGCTGTTCCCCGTTCCACCGCGGCCAGGCCGGCGGCGGCCTCGCGCACCGCCTCGGACTGCTGGACCCGTTGCGGCGGCACGGTTGCTCCAGTGGTTTCGGACGTGTGCGTGGCGGAGGTATTACTGACCATCAGCTCATCCCGACGTCGCGGCGTGATCAGATACCTAACCCAGCGTACGGCCCCCCACCGCTCACCGGAAGTGCCCCGGACCTGGGGATCCCGCCCCTCGACGCAAATTGTCAGACCCTCGGCATAACATGGGGGCTCGACCACACTTTCGATCTTTACCGTCCGCCTGTCCTTGCGTGAAGAGGGGAACCAGTGGCTGACCGCCTCGTCGTCCGCGGCGCCCGGGAGCACAACCTGCGCGGCGTCGACCTCGACCTGCCCCGCGACAGCATGATCGTGTTCACCGGCCTTTCCGGCTCGGGCAAGTCGAGCCTGGCATTCGACACGATCTTCGCCGAGGGCCAGCGGCGCTACGTCGAGTCGCTGTCGGCCTACGCCCGGCAGTTCCTCGGCCAGATGGACAAGCCGGACGTGGACTTCATCGAAGGCCTCTCGCCGGCCGTCTCCATCGACCAGAAGTCCACCAACCGCAACCCGCGGTCGACCGTCGGCACGATCACCGAGGTCTACGACTACCTGCGCCTGCTCTATGCCCGCGCCGGCAAGCCGCACTGCCCGGTCTGCGGCGAGGCGATCACCAAGCAGACCCCGCAGCAGATCGTCGACCAGGTGCTGGCCATGCCGGCCAACACCAAGTTCCAGGTGCTGGCCCCGATCGTGCGCGGCCGCAAGGGCGAGTTCGTCGACCTGTTCTCCAACCTCCAGTCCCAGGGTTACGCCCGCGCCCTGGTCGACGGGAACGTGCACCTGCTGTCCGACGAGCCGCCCAAGCTGAAGAAGCAGGAGAAGCACCACATCTCGGTGGTGATCGACCGGCTCGCCGTGAAGGCCTCCTCCAAGCAGCGCCTCACCGACTCGGTGGAGACCGCGCTGCGCCTGGCCGACGGCCTGGTGGTGCTGGACTTCGTCGACCTGCCCGAGGACGACCCGCAGCGCGAGCGCCGTTTCTCCGAGCGGCTGGCCTGCCCGAACGCCCACCCGCTGGCCATCGAGGACCTGGAGCCCCGCTCCTTCTCCTTCAACTCCCCGTACGGCGCCTGCCAGGTCTGCACCGGCCTGGGCACCCGCAAGGAGGTCGACCCGGAGCTGGTCGTCCCGGACGACGAGCTGTCGCTGGCCGAGGGCGCCATCGCGCCGTGGCAGGGCGGCCAGTCCGCGGACTACTTCATCCGCCTGCTGGAGTCGCTGTCCACCACCATCGGCTTCCGCATGGACACGCCGTGGCGGCAGCTGCCGGCCAAGGTGCAGAAGGCGGTCCTGCACGGCATCGACGAGCAGGTGCACGTCCGCTACCGCAACCGCTACGGACGTGAGCGCTCCTACTACGCCAACTTCGAGGGCGTCATCCCGTTCCTGGAGCGCCGCCAGGAGCAGACCGAGTCGGAGTTCATGCGCGAGAAGTACGAGGGCTACATGCGGGAGGTGCCCTGCCCCGCCTGCCAGGGCACCCGCCTCAAGCCCGAGATCCTCGCCGTCACGCTGGCCCACAAGACGCAGGGCGACCGTTCCATCGCCGAGGTGTGCGCGCTCAGCGTGGCCGAGTGCGCGAAGTTCCTGGACGGCCTGACCCTGGGCAAGCGCGAGAAGATGATCGCCGGCGCGGTGCTCAAGGAGGTGCAGGCCCGGCTGCGCTTCCTGCTCGACGTGGGCCTGGACTACCTGTCGCTGGACCGGGCCGCGGGCACGCTGTCCGGCGGCGAGGCGCAGCGCATCCGGCTCGCCACGCAGATCGGCTCCGGCCTGGTCGGCGTGCTCTACGTGCTGGACGAGCCGTCGATCGGCCTGCACCAGCGGGACAACCACCGGCTGATCGAGACCCTGACCCGGCTGCGGGACCTGGGCAACACGTTGATCGTGGTCGAGCACGACGAGGACACGATCCGGCACGCCGACTGGATCGTGGACATCGGCCCGGGCGCCGGCGAGCACGGCGGCCAGGTGGTGCACAGCGGCCCGTACAAGCAGCTGCTGGCCAACAAGCAGTCGATGACCGGCGCGTACCTGGCCGGCCGCAAGGAGATCGCCACCCCGGAGATCCGCCGCCCGGTGGACAAGAAGCGGCAGCTGACCGTGGTCGGGGCCCGCGAGCACAACCTGCGCGGCATCGACGTGTCGTTCCCGCTGGGCTGCCTGGTCTCGGTGACCGGTGTCTCCGGCTCCGGCAAGTCCACACTGGTCAACGACATCCTGGCCACGGTGCTGGCCAACAAGCTCAACGGCGCCCGCCAGGTGCCGGGCCGGCACACCCGGATCAGGGGCCTGGACCAGGTGGACAAGCTGGTGCAGGTGGACCAGTCGCCGATCGGCCGCACCCCGAGGTCCAACCCGGCCACCTACACCGGCGTGTTCGACAACATCCGCAAGCTGTTCGCCTCCACCACCGAGGCCAAGGTGCGCGGCTACCAGCCGGGCCGGTTCTCGTTCAACGTCAAGGGCGGCCGTTGCGAGGCCTGCGCCGGCGACGGCACCATCAAGATCGAGATGAACTTCCTGCCGGACGTCTACGTGCCGTGCGAGGTGTGCAAGGGGGCCCGGTACAACCGGGAGACCCTGGAGGTGCACTACAAGGGCAAGACCATCGCCGAGGTGCTGGACATGCCGATCGAGGAGGGGGCCGAGTTCTTCGAGCCGATCACCGCGATCCACCGCCACCTCAAGACGCTGGTCGACGTGGGCCTGGGCTACGTGCGGCTGGGCCAGCCGGCGCCGACGCTGTCCGGCGGCGAGGCGCAGCGCGTGAAGCTGGCCAGTGAGCTGCAGAAGCGCTCCACCGGCAAGACGGTCTACATCCTGGACGAGCCGACCACCGGCCTGCACTTCGAGGACATCCGCAAGCTGCTGGGCGTCATCCAGGGCCTGGTGGACAAGGGCAACACGGTGATCGTGATCGAGCACAACTTCGACGTGATCAAGACGTCGGACTGGATCATCGACATGGGCCCGGAGGGCGGCTCCGGCGGCGGCACGGTGATCGCCGAGGGCACGCCCGAGGACATCGCCGAGGTGAAGAACAGCTACACCGCGGAATTCCTGCGGGACGTGCTGAAGAACTGACCTCATGCGGGGAAGGGGGCTTTCCCTGCACTGGTTGCAGGGAAAGCCCCCTTCACTGCGAAACGGGGACTACTGGACGAGCTTGCCGACCGCGTTGGCCTCCTCGACCTGGTTGGCCAGGTAGTTCCAGGACAGGTTGATGAAGCCGCTGTCGCCCCAGTTGGTGCCCCACGAGTTCTGCACCCGGACGCCGTTGCTGTCGTAGCCGATGATGGTGATCTCGTGGCCGCCCATGTACTGGTCGCCCGACGTCGGCATGTAGCTGTAGTCGGTGGCCTGCTGCTGGGTGATCCGCTCGAAGCTCTCGTACACCGGGATGGAGATGGCCACCGGCAGGCCGTTGGCGATGGCCTGCTGCACGCCGGCCTTGATGCCGCTGCCGGTCGAGATCGGCGTGTAGCCGGAGAGCTTCCAGTGCGCGGCGTTGGCGCGCTCGTTGGCGTCGGGCTGGGTGGTGTAGTCGAAGTTGCCCTGCCAGTAGTCGGACATGGTGTCCACACCCTGCGAGGTCAGGATGTCGAACGTGTCCGACGGCGTGCTGCCCTGGTCGTTGCCGCGGGCCAGCTGCGCGTAGGTGTACATCGGGGCCTGCGGGTGGCCGCTGATGCCCTGCTCGTTCTCCAGGATGCTCATCGCGGTGAAGTCGATCGCCCACGACACGCAGGAGCCGACCTGGCCCTGGTCGCCGGGGGAGACGGTGTACTGCGCGAGCGAGGCGCTGGCCGGCACGCGCGGGGCGGCGTGCACCGCGAGGGCGTTGTTGTGGGTGACGCGGTGCTGGGAGGGAAGCGCGCCATTGGCCCGATGCTGTGTCTTTGAAAGCAGGGGGTGGGCCGGGGCGGCGGTCGCGATCGGGGACATCATCGCGCCGACGGCGCCGACGACCGCGAGCGCGATCGCGGCGCGCGAAAGCGTGTTGCTCATGGACTGTCCTTTTCAGATCAGGTGCAGGGAGATCTGGAAAGGCAAAGTTAGGTGTGAGCAACGCTCGTGAAGTAGCGACTTTAGTCTGGTTGGGTTAACTGTTAATCGTTCGGCGTTCAACGATTCCCAGCGCCGCGGCCAGCACCGCCGCGGCGCACAGCAGAGGGACCGTCACGTGTCCGTCCCCGAAAAGTACCCCGCCCTGTTGCCCGGCAAACGTCACCGAGGACCAGAGAATCAATTCCGCGCCGGCCGTGACCGACACGGCGAGCAACGGTCCAAACACGACCGGTGTTGACGAGTGTCTGATCAGGGACGGAAGTGCAGACGCGGCAACACAAACGAGCGCCGCGAACACGACACCCGGCACTGAACTGCCCACAAAGGCAGAAAGCAGGCACAGTGCTGCGGCGATGAACGCCCGATACGGCACCAGCGACAACGCGCAGCCGGCCAGCACACCCACCACCGCGAACTGCCACGTGACGCCCAGCGGCAGGCCGATGCCCAGCACCACCAGGGCCGTCGCCACCAGCCAGGCCAGCGACCGCCAGCCCAGCAGGCCGCCCAGCACCAGCGCGGCCGCCGCGAAGGAGAAGCCGACCAGGCCAAGGGTTTCCTGGGGCGAAATGCCTTCGAGGAGGAGGGGAAGCAGGGGCAGGAGGGATGCGAGCAGGCCGATCGCCAGCGGCCTGCGGTCCACAGTGGACTGCGGGGATTCGGCGGTGGCCAGCGGTCTGGGGGAGGGACGAGGGACGGCAGTGGTTTCGGGCTGGCCGTCTGTGATGGACCGTGGGCTCGGCGCGGGTGCCGAACGGTGGTCGGTTGGGCGTCGCACGGCGGCGGCGAGCAGGCCGCCGAGTGCGCCGGCGGCCAGGAGCCAGTGGGCGCCGGGGAGGTAGCCGCCGAGGACGTAGCCGCCGACGGCGAAGCCGACCAGCGCCGGGAGACCCAGATCCTGGGCGCCGGCGAGGACGGCGAGCAGGGTGACGAGGCGGGTGGCGGTGGCGACGACCACGAGCGGCAGGCGGAGGTTGGCCGGGGGATCGAGGGCGGCGACGAGGAGGACGACGTCCAGGGGAGCGGCGGCGAGCAGGAGGACGGGCCAGCGGTGGCCGAAGGCGAGGCCGGCACCGGTGGCGCCGACGACGGCGACCAGCACGAGCAGGGCGTCCAGCCAGGCGACACCGGCGCCGAGGCGGCCGCCGGCGAAGACGACGAGCTCGCTCTGCTGCCCACCGTCGGCGGCGGCGCCGCCCACGGCCAGCGCGAGCGCGGCTAATGGGAGCGGGTTGGTCCTCGTCACGGGGTGCACCGTAGGGGGTCGGCGAAAAAAGTTCCGTTGTTACCTGAACCAGTCAGGCATGGCTGCCGTGTTCTGGGGTGTCCAAGTCGACCGAAGGAGCAACACTCCATGAACCGGACCCGCGTGATCGTGCTGGCAGCGTCAGCAGCATTCGGTCTGGCGACTGTTGCCGCCTGTGGCGGCAACGGGGCACAGACACCGGCGGCGGGCGGCGGCCAGACGCAGCCCCCGAGCCAGCCGGCCGACCCGAACCAGGTGAAGCTGACGGCGACCACGGTCGGCCAGCTGGGCCAGGTCGTCACCGACTCGACGGGCATGACGCTCTACCGGTTCGACGGCGACACGGCCAACCCGCCGGCCTCCAACTGCAACGACCAGTGCGCGAAGACCTGGCCGCCGGAGCTGGCCACGTCGAGCACGGCCACGCTGGACGGCATCGACCAGTCCGCGGTGGGCGTGATCCTGCGCAAGGACGGCACCAAGCAGATCACCATCAACGGCTGGGCGGTCTACCGCTACGCCAAGGACGCCGCGCCCGGCGACGCCAAGGGCCAGGGTCTGATGCAGAAGTGGTTCGCGGTGACGCCGCAGGGCAAGAAGGCGGCCGGCGCACCGGCCGGCGGCAACGCCGGTGGGGCAGCGTCGAGCAGCTCCAAGCCGGCCGCGCCGACGACCACCGTCGACTCCGGCGCGGGCGGCTACTGACCCCCCGAGCGAACTCCAGCGCCACCGACCATTCCCGCGGCTGTTCCGCAACGCCCGACGTCCGAAAGTGCAATGAGATGCAGCTGCTCGCAGTCTCGTCGACGCCCCGGTGGTTCACCGGTCCGACCCGAACTGTCGCCGCCGCGGTCGATCTGGTACCCAATACCGCGAATCGACCGCAGCAACGTGGAGGTACACGGGTGGGGATCGCAGAACGCTGGTCGCGCAGGGGAGGGAGGCAAGCCGGCGACGAGGCGCTGATCCGATCCCTGTACGAGGAACACGGACGGAGTCTGCTCGCCTACGCGACGCGTCTGACCGGCGACCGGGCGGCCGCCGAGGACGTCGTGCAGGAGACCCTGGTGCGGGCGTGGAAGCACGCCGACGACATGGTCAACCAGAAGGGCTCGGTGCGCGGCTGGCTGCTCACGGTGGCCCGCAACATCATCACCGACCGGGCGCGGGCCCGCGCGGTCCGGCCGACCGAGGTCGCCGAGACCCCGGCCACGCCGCCGATCCAGCGCGACCACGCCCAGACGGTGGTGGACTCGATGGCGGTGCTCTCGGCCCTGAACACCCTTTCGGCCGAGCATCGCGACGTGCTGGTCGAGATCTACTACCGTGGTAAGTCGGTGACCGAGGCGGCCGCGACCCTGGGCCTGCCGCCGGGCACCGTGAAGTCCAGATCACACTACGCGTTGAAAGCACTGCGCACGGCGATGGCCGAGCAGCCGGCGGAGGTGACCCGATGACCGCTCCCGAGCACGACAAGGCGCTCGTCGGCGCGTATGTCCTCGGTGTGCTCTCACCCGAGGAGACCGCCAGCACCGAGGCGCACCTGGAGAGCTGCCCCGAGTGCCGCCGCGAGCTGGAGGACCTGCGGCTGCTGCACGAGGAGCTGGGCGAGGTGCCGCCGGAGGCGTTCCTCGACGGCCCGCCCGAGGGCGGCGACCTGCTGTTGCAGCGCACGCTGCGTGAGGTGCGGGGCATCTCGTCCCGCCAGCGCGCGTGGGGTGGCTCGCTGGCCGCGGCCGGCCTGGTCGCGGTGGTGGCGCTGAGCATCGGCGCCGGTGTGTTCATCGGCAACCAGAGCTCGCCGGGCAGCCCCGGCGGTGTGGCCGCGCCGACCGCGACCCCGCTGCCGTCCGGCACGAAGCACTCGGCCAACGTGGACCCGGTCACCGGGGCGCACCTGGCCGCGACGGTGATCCCGGCCAACGGCTGGATCAAGGTCCAGGTGCAGGCCAGCGACATCGCCCCCGGCCAGCGCTGCAAGCTGTTCGTCACGTCCAAGACCGGCGAGCAGCAGCAGTTCGGCGGCTGGCTGGTCGGCGCCAACGCCACGCCCGGCAAGACCATCACCCTGGACGGCACCGCGCTGATGTCCATCAACGACGTCGCCTCGGTCTCGGTCGTCAACGACCAGGGCAAGGTCCTGGTCAACGCCCCGGTCTGACCCCCGATTTGTCAAGCCCCCGGTGCTTGGAAAGGACCATTCCTCTCGTTGAACGTCAGGAATGGTCCTTTCACAGCGGTCAGGGGGTGGATTCCAGTTGGGTGCGGATGACTTTGCCGGTGGCGGTGCGGGGTAGCCGGGGCACGATCACCACGTCCCGGGGCACCTTGTGCCGGGCCAGGCTGACCCGGACGAACTCGCGGAGCTCGGCCGGGTTGAGGCTGGCCCCGGGCTGGGCGACCACGTAGGCCCGCAGCCGCTGCCCGAACTGGTCGTCGGGCACGCCGACGACGGCGGCGTCGCGGACCTGGTAGTGGGTCATGAGCAGGTGCTCGACCTCGCCCGGGAACACGTTCTCGCCGCCGGAGATGATCATGTCGTCCTCGCGGCCGTCGATGAACAGCCGGCCGTCGGCGTCGAAGTGGCCGAGGTCGCCGGTGTCGACGAGGCCGTCGACCTCGTCGCGCACGGACCGCCCGCCGGCCCGCAGGCCGCTGCCGACCAGGACGCGGCCGACCCGGTCGGGGGCGCTGATCTCGTTGTTGTCCACGTCGTAGAGCCGCACGGTGCAGTTGTGCGGGCTGTGCCCGACGGTGCCGGGGGCGGCCCGCAGGTCCTCGGGCGTGGCCACGGTGGCCACGGCGACCTCGGTGGTGCCGTAGAAGTTGTAGAGCACGTCGCCGAGCCGGTCCATGGCCAGCGTGGCCAGCCCCGGCGCGAGCGCGGAGCCGGAGCAGAACAGCACCCGCAGCGGGGTCAGGTCGTAGCCGGACAGCTCGCGCTCGCCCAGCTCCATGATCCGCTGCAGCATGGTCGGCACCACCACGAGCGTGCTGCACCGGTAGCGGTCGACGGCGGCCATGGTCTGCCGGGCGTCGAACCGCCGCCGCACCACCATGGTCGAGCCGAGCCCGAGCGCCAGCACCACGTGCAGGAAGCCGATACCGTGGAAGATGGGCGCGGCGATGAACGTGGATTCCCCGGAGCGCAAGGGAATCCGGTCCAGGAAGTCAGCGGCGGCCAGTCCGGAGCGGATCTTGCGCGGGGCCGCCTTGGGCGTGCCGGTGGTGCCGCTGGTCAGCAGGACCACTTTGGACACGTCGGGCGGCCGCCGCAGCCGGGCCTTCGGGGCGTCGGCGACGAGTTCGTCGAGCGTGGGCACGCCCGCGCCGGGCTCGTCCCGCCAGGCCACGAAGCGTCGCACCGACGGGTCCAGTTCGGTCAGCACGCCGGTGAACTCCTGGTCGTACACCAGGACATCGACGCGTTCACGGCGGATCAGCCCGGCCAGCTGCGGGGCGGCCAGGCCGGTGCCGAGCAGGATGGTGGTGGCGCCCAGTTTTCCGCACGCCAGCAGGGTCTCGATCGGGCCGCGATGGTCCCGGCACAGCACGGCCACCACACTGTCCGGTCCGATCTCCTTGGCCCGCAACGACTTCGCCAGCGCGGTGGAGCGCTGGTCGAGCTCGGCGAAGGTCAGCTCGCCGTGGTCGTCCACGATGCCGGTGGCGTCCGGCCGCCGCCGCGCGGCCAGCTTGGCCGCCCCGACCACCGCGCCCCAGTGCCGCACGTCGGCCAGCGCCCGCCGGCTGCGCAGCGCGTGGGCCGGCGTGATCATGCCGGCCCTGGCCAGCACCCTGACGTCGTGCAGCCCGCTCATATAGGGCAGTTAACGCAGTGGCGGCCCGAACGGTTCAGCCGAACGGCGGTCGATAAAAGAATTCCATTCTGATATACTGAACCAAACATGTCCTAACCTTCGCGTCGTGTGTTACGAAAACGATGCCGTGCCGCCCGTACCCGATATCCCGGAATTCGCCGTCCGCACGAGTCGTGAGCCACTGCGCTCCGCGGACGGCACGCCGGTCCCCACCTTCCGCGCCCATCCGGCCGAACGCAAGGGGTCGGCGGTGCTCCTTTTGCCGGACAACCTCGGCCTGCGTGAGTTCTACGAGCAACTGGCCGTCGGGCTGGCCCAGCGAGGACATCCCGCGATCGCCATCGACTACTACGCCCGCTCGGCCCCCGACGCGCCGCTGACGCGGAAGCTGGCCGAACTGCGCAGGGACACGCTGTTCGACGATTTCGACGCGGCGATCGCCGCGCTGGGCGGGAATGTGGTGTCGCTGGGATTCTGCCTCGGCGGCCGATTCGCGTTCCAGACCGCCGCCGCCCGGTTCGGCCTCTCCGGCGCGATCGGCTTCTACGGGGCGGTGCAACCGATTCGGGACGCCCCCGGGCCGACGCAGCTGGCGCCCACCTTCACCGCGCCGATTCTCGGCATCTTCGGTGGCGCCGACGAGGGCATTCCGCCGGAGTTGGTGGCGGGCTTCGACCAGGCCCTGACGGTGGCCGGGGTGGCACACGAGATCGTGACCTACCCCGGCGCGCCGCACGGCTTCTTCGACGCGAGCGTCGACGGCTTCGCGGAGGAGTCCGCCGACGCGTGGCGCCGGGTCGAGCGGTTCCTGGACGACCACGCCGAAGGTTTGTAGCGGTCGGCGACCCCCGGCCCGGGGTTTGTGGGTCTTGAAGACACCCAAACCCCCGGGCGGGGTGGTCGGTAGCCGCTACGAACTCCTAGACGAACACGCTCAGCAGCGCCGCCATGGCGAAGCCGACCAGGGACAGCACCGTCTCCAGCACCGTCCAGCTGGCCAGGGTCTCCTTGACCGGGATGCCGAAGTACCGGGACACGATCCAGAACCCGCCGTCGTTGACGTGCGAGGCGATGATCGAGCCGGCGGCGATGGACATGGCGATCAGGGCGGTGTGCGGCTGCGAGTAGTGCAGTTCCGGCAGCAGCGGGGCGATGATGCCGCCGGTGGTCACGATGGCCACCGTGGCCGAGCCCTGGGCCAGCCGCAGGCCGCAGCTGATCACGTACACCAGCACGATCACCGGCAGCCCGGCCGCCCGCAGCGAGCCGGACAGGGCGGTGCCGATGCCGGTGGCCGCCAGCACCGCGCCGAAGAAGCCGCCGGCCCCGACCACGAGCAGAATCATCGCCACCGGCCGCAGCGAGGCGGCCGAGAGCTGGCCGGCCTGCGCCTTGGTCATGCCGCGCCGGTAGCCGAGCAGCCAGAACGCCAGCAGCACGGCGATGGTCAGCGCGATGCCGGGCGTGCCGAGGAAGGCGAAGACGTCCAGCGCCAGCGAGTCCTTCGGCAGCAGGATGCTGCCGAAGGTGCCGCACAGGATCAGCACCAGCGGGATGCCGATGATGGTGCCGACCAGGCCCAGCGACGGCGGCTTGCGGTCGTTGGAACCGCTGTCCTCGGCGGCCTTCTGCGCGGCGGCCAGCATCTCCTCCGGCACCGGCAGGTTGATCCGCTTGCCGATCCACGTGGAGTACAGGATGCCGCCGACGAACCAGGCCGGGATGCCGCAGGCCAGGCCCATCAGGATCATCCAGCCCAGGTCGATGTGCAGCAGGCCGGCGATGGCCACCGGGCCGGGGTGCGGCGGCAGGAACGCGTGCGTGATGGACAGGCCGGCCAGCAGCGGCAGCGCGTACAGCACGATGGACCGGCCACCGCGCTTGGCCGCCACGTAGACCAGCGGCGCCAGCACGAAGATGCCGATGTCGAAGAACACCGGGATGCCGAAGATCAGGCCGGACAGGCCCATGGCCAGCGGGGCCCGCTTCTCGCCGAACGCCTTGAGCAGGCCGGTGGTCAGCACCTGCGCGCCGCCGGAGGCCTCCAGGATGGAGCCGAGCAGCGTGCCCAGGCCGATGATCAGCGAGATGTGCCCGAGGATGCCGCCGAATCCGGTCTCCAGCAGGGATTTGGAGCTGGACTGGGCGGAGCCGACGATGGTGGAGACCGGCAGCCCGGCCCCCAGGGCGACCAGCAGGCCGGCGACGGTGAGCGCGATGAACGGCTCGGTCTTGAACCGGATGATCAACAACAGCAGCACGGCGATGCCGACGGCGGCGAGCAGCAGCAGCCCGCCGGTCGAATGTTGCAGCCAGTTCACTTTGATCCTCTCCGCAGGGAGCCCCCGGGCACGGCGCCGGTGGGCCGGTTGTCGTCGATCACCGGCACCCCGTTGACCAGCACGTACGGCAGCCCGGTGGCCCGCTGCCGCGGCTGGTCGAAGGTCGCCGTGTCGGCGATCGACACGGGATCGAACAGCACGAGGTCGGCCGCGAACCCCTCGCGGACCAGGCCCCGGTCGGTCAATCCCAGGCGGCGCGCCGGACGTCCGGTCAGGTGCGCCACGCACTCCTCCAACCCCAGTACCCCCAGCTCACGCACGTACCGGCCGAGGTAGCGGGGGAAGGTGCCCCACGCCCTCGGGTGCGGCCGGTCGCCGACCAGCAGGCCGTCGCTGCCGCCGGTGTGCGTGCGGTGTCGCATGATCGCGCGCACGTTGTCCTCGTGGCCGACGTGCATCAGGCACGAGGTGCCCAGCCGCTCGTCGACCAGCACGTCGAAGTACAGCTCGGCCGGCGCTTTGCCGGCAGCCAGAGCGGATTCGGCGACCGAGCGGCCGACGAGACCGGTGTTGGACTCGAGACGCACGCCGTTGATCTCGATGGCCCGCCAGTCGATCGGCACGCCGTGGTTGCCGTCCGAGCCGGCTTCCTCCATCTCGGCCCGGATCCGCTCCCGGGTGTCCACATCGGACAATCGTGCCACGGCGGCGTCCGGACCGCCCGCGCTCACCCAGCTCGGCAGCAGCGCCGACAGGTAGGTCGCGCCGGGCAGGTACGGATAGGTGTCCAGGGTGACGTCGGCGCCGGCCTCGATGGCCTCGTCCAGCAGGGTCAGCAGCTCGCCGGCCCGGCCCTCGTTGACCGGGAAGTTCATGGTGGCGTGGGCCAGGTGCAGCGGGCAGCCGGAGCGCCGCGACACGTCGACCATCTCCGCGTACGCCTCCAGCGCGCCGGCCCCGTAGCTGCGGTGGTGCGGGCTGTAGTAGCCGCCGCGGGCGCCGACGACCCGGCACAGCTGCACGAGTTCCCCGGTGTCGGCGTACATCCCGGGCGTGTACGTCAGTCCGGAGGACAGCCCGAACGCGCCCTCGGTCAACGACTTGTCCACAGTGGACTTCATCGCGTCCATCTCGGACTCCGTCGCCGGCCGGTCGTCCCAGCCCACGTGCAGCATTCGCACGGTGCCCTGCGGCACCAGGTAGGCCGCGTTCACGGCGATGCCCTCGTCGAGCCGGTCCAGGTACTCGCCGACGGAGCGCCAGTTCCAGTCGAACCCGGGCGGGTCGTCGTTCCAGCCGGCCAGCTGCTTGCGCAGGGTGGCCAGCACCTCGTCGTCCACCGGCGCGTAGGACAGCCCGTCCTGGCCGAGCACCTCGCAGGTGACGCCCTGCGACACCTTGGCCAGGTGGTCGGGATTGGCCAGGACCTGGAGGTCGGAGTGCGAGTGCATGTCGATGAACCCGGGGCACAGCACCAGACCGCCGGCGTCGATCACGCGGCCGCCGGTGATGCCCGGGCCGATCTCGGCGATCCGGCCCTGGGCGACGCCGACGTCCGCGACCCGACCCGCGGCTCCGGTCCCGTCGACGACGGTCGCCCCACGGAACACGATGTCCATCAGAAGAACGTCCTGACCAGGTCGACGACCCGCGTGCCGTCGACCAGCGGCAGCAGCTGCCACTTGTCGAACACCGTGCACGGGTGGGAAAGCCCGCACCGGACCCACTCGCCGACCTCGACCGACTGCGAACCCAGCCGAAGGTAGGCGTGCTGGTCGTTGAGGTCGCTGACCGACGCGCCGCGCAGGTCCTCTGTGGACCCGTCGAGGTGGCGAACCTGTTGCGGCTCCGGCAGTTCCTGGTCGTACGAGACGTCGCGTCGGCCCATGGTGAGCAGCGCCAGCCCCGGCTCGGGGTGCGAGGTGACCTGCGACCACGCGTGCATGGCCGGCCGGAACGGCTCGCCGCCGGGCAGCCGGTGCCGCCGGGAGAACGGGGACATCCGCCGGTACAGGCCGTCGTCGTGGATCAGGTACGAGCCGCTGCGCAGCACGCCCAGCACCGGCAGCCCGTCCGGCCACGGCGTGGCCAGACCCTCGGCCACCTGGTCGAAGTAGGCGCTGCCGCCGGCGGTGGCGATCACCTGGTCCACGCCGTCGAAGTGGCCGTCGGCGGCCAGCCGGGTGATCAGCTCGCGCAGCCGGGACATGTACGTGTCGATCTTGGCGAGCTCGTCGTCCTCGGTGCCGTGGGCCAGCGCGCCCTCGTAGCCGCCGGCTCCGACCAGCCGCAGCACCGGGCTCTTGCGCACCGCCTCGGCGATCTCGACGGCGTCCTCCAGCGACCGAACGCCGGTCCGCCCGGACGGCCCGCCCAGCTCCAGGATCACATCGATCGGGTGGGTCAGCGCTTCGGTCATCCGGGCCACGCCCTCGACGGAATCCACCCAGCAGGTGAACTCGAACGAGGGATCGGTGCCGAGCTCGTTGGACAGCCAGCGCAGCGCGAACGGGTCCACCAGCTCGTTGGCCATCAGGATCCGGGACACGCCGAACGCCCGGTACACCCGCAGCTGGCTGATGTTGGCCGTGGTCAGGCCCCACGCGCCGGCGTCGAACTGGCGCTGGAACAGCTGCGGGGCCATGGTCGTCTTGCCGTGCGGCGCCAGCGCCAGCCCGACCGAGTCGCACCACTGCGCCATCACCCGGATGTTGTGCTCCAGCGCCGGCTCGTCCAGCACCACCAGCGGGCCGACGAAGCCGCCCTCGAACAGGTCGAGCCCCGACGCGGTCAGGTCGCCGACGGTCGACCCGTGGGCCCAGGACGGCATGCCCTTGAACCGCCAGTCGATCGTCTCGGCCCGCAACGCGGCGACCGCATCCCGGTTGATCGAGCTCACTGCTGCACCCCGCTCCCCGTGTTGCAAAATATGCAACGGTAGTTGCGCAATGTGATTCGTTGGTGTGTAGCATTCCCAGCAGCCGCCGTCAACGAACCTGCGACCCTCGGAGGGGGTGCCGATGGAGCGCCATGAGGTTGTCTGCCTCGGTGAGTCCATGGCCTTGTTCGTGCCGGCGCAACCCGGGCCGGTGCACGAGGCCCGGGACTGGACGCTCAGCGTCGGCGGCGCGGAGTCCAACGTGGCCAGTCACCTCGCCCGGGCCGGCTTCCACGCCCGCTGGGTCAGCGCCCTGGGCAACGACTCCCTCGGCCGGGCGGTGCGCGACCGCATCGCCGCCGTCGGCGTCGACGTGACCGACGTGCGGACCGACCCGGTGCGGCCGACCGGTCTCTACGTCAAGGAAGCCAGCGCCGACGGCAGCCCCGTGCGCTACTACCGGCGTGGCTCCGCGGCCTCCGGTATGGGCCCCGAACTGCTGGCCACCGTTGGCGCGGGCAAGACCTCCCTGGTGCACATCAGCGGGATCACCGCCGCCCTCTCGCCAAGCTGCCTCGACCTGCTGTGGGCCGTGTTAGCCCTGCCGATCCGGGTGTCGTTCGACGTCAACTGGCGGCCGGCGCTGTGGACCGAGCTGGACAAGAGCGTGCTGCGTGAACTGGCCGACCGGGCCGACATCGTGTTCGTCGGCGACGACGAGGCCGAGGCGGTCTGGGGCGTCTGCGAGGTCGAGGAAATCCGTTCCCTGCTACCGAATCCGGCCGAGATCGTGGTCAAGCACGGGGCTCGTGGGGCCACCCTGCTCACCGACTCCGAGACCGTCTTCGAGGCCGCGCTGAAGGTCGACGTCGTCGAGCCGGTCGGCGCCGGCGACGCCTTCGCCGCCGGCTTCCTGGCCGCCGACCTCAACGGCGAGTCCGTGCGGCGACGGCTGCGCCGCGGCCACCTCACCGCCGCCGGCGTGCTGCTCACCGCCGAGGACCTGGGCGAGCCGCTGCCCGAGCCGATCGTGGCCAAGCTGCTCGACGCCGACGAGGCCACCTGGTCTGGCGCGCACGTGACAGCCGGGGGAGTGATCCTGCCGTGAGCGAGCTTGCGAGCGAGCCATTGAGCACTGCGTCTTTGACCGCGGATGCTCCGAGCGCTAGCGAGGAGGGTCGCGTGAGTGAGCTTGCGAGCGAGCCATTGAGCACTGCGTCTTTGACCGCAGATGCTCCGAGCGCTAGCGAGGAGGGTCTGTGAGTCAGAGCCTGGACCGGGCGCTGACCCTGCTGCGGGCCATGGCCGACGGCCGCAAGACCCTCGACGAGCTCGCGGCTGTGATCGACGTGCACAAGTCGACCGTGCTGCGGCTGCTGCGAACTCTGGAGGAGCACCGGTTCGTGCAGCGCGAGGGCGTGCGGCACTACCGCCTGGGCACCGCTCTGTTCGACCTGGCCAACCGAGCCCTGGACGATCTCGACGTGCGGCGGGCCGCCGAGTCCGCGCTGCGGGAGCTCAATCTGGAGACCGGCCACACCGTGCACCTCGCCAGCTACGAGGACGGCGAGGTCGTCTACATCGACAAGTACGACAGCACCCATCCGGTGCGGATGTACTCCCGCATCGGGCGGCGGGCCCCGCTGCACTGCACCGCCGTGGCCAAGGTGCTGCTGGCCGAGCGCCCCGAGGCCCGGGAGATCGCCGCCCGCATGGAGTACCCGCGGCTGACCGCCAACACCATCACCACCCCCGCCGACTACCTGGCCGAGCTGGAACTGGTGCGGCAGCGCGGATACGCCGTGGACAACTCCGAGCACGAGGACTTCATCCACTGCGTGGCCGCCCCCGTCCGCGGGCAGCGCGGCCAGGTGATCGCCGCGGTGTCGCTGTCCGTGCCGAAGGTTTTCCTCGACTACGACGGGCTCATCGCCCTCGTGCCGCGGTTGCTGGCGACCGCGGCCGCCGCCTCGACCGAGTGCGGCTGGACTGGAGACGAAAGGATGGCCGGTGGCCAAGGTTGAGATCAGGACGTCCGAGGCGCCCACCCCGGTGGCCGCGTTTTCCCAGGGGGTCCGCAAGGGCAACCTGCTTCAGGTCGCCGGGCAGGTCGCCTTCGACGCCGAGGGCAAGATCGTCGCCGACACCGTCGCCGAGCAGACCCGGCAGGCCCTGCGCAACGTCAACGCCGTGCTGGCCGCGGCCGGCGCGAGCATGGACGACGTGATCATGCTGCGGGTGTACCTCACCGACACCGCGCACTTCGGCGAGATGAACGAGGCCTACGGCGAGTTCATGAAGGAGCCGTTCCCGGCCCGCACCACCGTCTACGTCGGCCTGCCGGCCGGCCTCCTGGTGGAGATCGACGCCCTCGCGGTAGTGGAGTGAGGTGATCTGCGGTCCAAGCACCGGATGCGCGAGGCCGCGCCGGTGCCTGGACCGTCGCCGGATTTCACCCGCCGCCACCCGACGTGACCCACCACCTAGCCGATGCGGCGGGTTAAATCCGGCTAGGGAAGGCACCGGTCACGAGCGGCCTCGCCCCGCGCGGAACGCGCGGCAACGACACTGATGCAGGTCACACAGGGCATGCCGCGGTGGCCGTCGAGCAGTTCGGCCTGGCCGGGCGTGATCTGCTGGCCGCAGTAGGCGTGCAGCATCCTGGGCACGGCGCCGGGCAGCGGCACCGGAAACAGGTGGCAGCAGCGTTCCCGCTCGCCCCGGGCGAACTCCGGGCGCAGCCGAGCGATGAAGATCTCGGGCATCGCGTTCCTCCCCTGGCGGCGGATCTGGAATGCGGTCTTACTGTCTAGATTGTAGGCGGTAAGCGCTTTCCTGCAACCCGTTCGAGTGAACCTTGGCCAGAACGTTGTCGATGAACTGTGCACCCCGCGCAGCCGTAAGGGCTTAGGTCCGGACGATACGGGAGGGCGCGCGTGCACGAGTCGAGGGACACGGAGTCGGCCACGTTCGGGGCGCTCGCCGATCCGAGTCGGCGGGCGGTGCTGCGCCTGCTGTCCGAACACCCGGAGCTGACGGCCTCCCAGATCGCGGCGGGGTTCCACCACATCGGCCGAACGGCGGTCTCCACGCATCTCCGAATACTGCGCGAGGCGGGCCTGGTGCAGGAGCGTCGGCAGGGTCGGTTCCGGCTGTACTCCCTGCGAACCAGGCCGGTCGAGGAGGCGGTCACGGTGCTCTCACGCTTGGTGACCACCCATCGTCACCAGCCACACCATCGGGTGGAGCAGCCGATCCGGCTGACCGGCGGATGATCAACACCGGTACGCTCGCGCGACCTGGCCAAGGTCCTGGGGAGCGTGTATGGCCGACGTCCTGTTCACCGCCGAGGTGACGGTGCCGGCGCCTCGCGACGCGGCCTACGCCTCGTTCGGCGGCGGCCGCTGGGCCGACTGGACGTTCGAGGCCAGAGTCGAGGACCTGCGTCCGGGCCGCGCGGTCCGGGTCGCCTTCCCGGTCGGCGGCGTGCCGCTGGCCGGCATCGCCCGGGTCCACCGCGTGCTGCCCGGCCAGCGCATCGTGCTGCGGCACGAGACGCCGTGGCGCGGCCGGGTGATCATCGACTTCGAGCCGGACGGGACCGGCACCCGGGTCCGCCTGGTCACCTCGGTCGAGGACGGCAGCATCGCGCCGCTGGCCCGGCTGCTCGGCGGCGACCTGGCCGACGACCCCGACGAGGACGTCGTCCGGATCGGCCTGCTCACCAGCTACCACGGCAGCGCCGGCGTGTTCGGGCCGGCGGTGGAGAACTGCGCCCGGCTGGCCATCGACGAGATCAACGCCGACGGCGGCGTGCTCGGCCTGCCGCTGCGGCTGGTCGTCGGCGACGACGCCACCAGCCCGGCCACCGGCCTGAGCGAGCTCAAGCGGCTGCACCTGCGCCACCACGTGGACATGGTGATCGCCGTGCACACCTCGGCCACCCTGGACGCGGTCCGCCCGTACGCCCGCCGCGTCGGGCTGCCGTACTTCTACACACCGGTCAACGAGGGCGGGAAGCCGGCTGGTCGGCTGTTCCGCTGGGGCGAGATTCCCGGCGACCAGCTGCGCCGGGCCGTGCCGACGATGATGCGCGAGCATGGCGCCAAGGGCTGGTACGTGATCGGCAACGACTACGTCTGGCCCCGAGCCGTCGGCGCCTGCTCCCGCGTGGTCGTCCAGGCCGAGCGGGGCCGGATGCTGGGCGAGCGCTACGTCCCGCTGAGCACCACGGACTTCGACGAGGTGCTGGAGTCGATCGAGGACTCCGGGGCCGAGCTGGTGGTCAACTGCCTGGTCGGCGGGGACGCCGCGGCCTTCGAGCGCCAGCTGCACGCGGCCGGCCTGCGCCGGCGGGTCCGCAGCTTCGGGGCACTGCTGGACGAGGCCACCCGCGACTGCATCGGCGACGAGGCGGCCGCGGGCATGTGGTCGGTGCTCGGCTACTTCATGGACCTGCCGACCGCGGAGAACCGGGCCTTCCTCGACCGGTACCGGCAGGCTTACGGACCGTCCGCGCCGCCGGTCTCCAGCGTCACCGAGTCCGTGTACGAGGGCATCCACCTGTACGCCCGCGGCGCCAAGATCGCCGGCACCATCGAGCCGGCCTCGCTGGCCGGGGCCCTGCCCGGGGTCAGCTTCACCGGCCCGCGGGGCCAGGTGACCGTGACCTCCAGCGGCCGGCTGCGGCAGCCGCTGTACCTGGCCGAGGCGGTGGCCGGCGGCTTCCGGATCCGGGCGGAACAAGGGCTTGCCGGGATCGACTGACACCCAGTTTGATCACTGCCATGAGCCAATCGCGCCGGGAGTGGGCGCAGCCGTTCGTCACCGCGGCGGTTGACGCCGTCCGTGCCGCTGATCTTCGGGCCGCCGACACGCCAACGGATGCCGTCGAGCCGTGGCAGCTGGGGCTGGTCGACGCCGCCTGCGCCATCCACGACGGTGCGCTGACGCCGCTGGAGCTGGTCGACTCCTGCCTGGCCCGGATCGAGGCCACCGAGCCCACCGTGCACGCCTTCGTCTCCGTCGACGCCGACCAGGCCCGCGAACGGGCCGCCGCCCTGACCAGCCGGCCGTCGGCGGTGCTGCACGGTGTGCCGGTCGCGGTGAAGGACCTCATCGACATCGCCGGCACGGTCACCGCCGCCGGCACCACCGTCTTCACCGAGCCGGCCGCCGCCGACGCCACGGTGGTCACGCGGGTGACCGACGCCGGCGGCATCGTGATCGGCAAGACCACCACCCACGAGATCGCCTACGGCGTCTCCACGCCGCAGACCCACAATCCGTGGGACCCGACCAAGATGACCTCCGGCTCCTCGGGCGGCTCCGCTGCGGCGTTGGCCGCCGGGAACGTCGCCGCGGCGCTGGGCACTGACACCGGCGGCTCGCTGCGGCTGCCGTCCGCGTTCTGTGGCACCACCGCCATCAAGCCCACTTTCGGCCTGGTGCCCATGGACGGCGTGCGGCCGCTGGCCTGGTCGCACGACGTCGTCGGCCCGATGGCCCGGGACGCCCGCGACGCCCTGCTCCTGCTGCGGGTGCTGACCGGCCTGAGCACCGGTGACCCGCTGCACGCCCTCGGCAAGATGTGGTCGGTGGCCGGCCTGAGGGTCGGCGTGCCCACCGACGCGTTCCTCGGCCCGGCCCGGGCCGACGTGCTGGCGGCCATGGACGGCGTCGCCGACGTGCTGGCCGACCTCGGCGCGACCATCGTGCCGGTCAACCTGCCCGGGCCTGAACTGTTCGGGGCCGTGTCCTCGGTGATGGTCTTCCGGGAGGCCGCCGAGATCTACCGCGAGCATGTGGCCGGCGAGCCGTTCAGCCACGACGTGCAGGCCTTCCTGGAGGCCGGCCAGGACGCCCGGGCCGAGGACTACGTGCTGGCCCAGCGGGTCCGCCGCCGCCTGATCCAGCAGCTCACGGGTCTGCTCAACACCGTCGACGTGCTGCTCACGCCGACCTCGCCGGTCCCCGACCTGCCACACGGCGCCCAGTCCGTCGACGACGTGCCGCTGCTGGCGCTGCTGACCGCGTTCATGTTCCCGGCCAGCCTCACCGGCCTGCCCGCCATCGCCTTCCCGGCCGGCGCCACCGAGACCGGCATGCCCATCGGCGCCCAGCTCATCGGCCCCGCCCACGGCGAGACCCTCCTGGCCGGCGTCGCCCACGCCTACCAGCAGGCCACTGACTGGCACCTCCGCCGCCCGTCACTCTGAACGCCGGTGCCGCTCACCGGTCGGGCATCGCCACGCCCGACCGGTCAGTCGGACAGGTCGGTCTTTCCGGTCAGAACGTCGTGTGCGACCTGATGCAGGGGCAGGTCCTGATCCCGGGCGACCGCCGTCAGCAGCGCCGTCGCCTGAGCGATGTTGATGCGGAGCCGTCCGGCGAGCAGCCCCTTGGCCTGCTCGATCGCCGTGTTCTGGCGCACCCTGTCTCGGAGTTTCCCGGCCAACTCCGTCGAAAGGCTCGCGTCCTGGCGCAAGGTGACGGCCGTGAGGCCGAAGTTGGCCAGGCCCTGCACCACGTATTGGAGCCGGCGGCGCGCCACTGTGGTCTGAGCCTCGCAGAACAGCGTCAACGCACCGACGGTCTCCCCGCGAGCGGCCGAGTTGTAGGTGCGCAACGGCACGGCCTCGATGGCGTTGACGCCGCAACTGCCCATCGCGGCCGCCAGGTCGGGCCAGCCGTCCTTGATCGCGCTCTCGCGGGTGAGCACCACCGACTGACCGGCGTGGTAGCACTCCAGTGTCGGTCCGGACTTGGCTTGCAGGGCGAACAGCGGCGCGAACCGCTTGTCCTCGGGTGATCCGTCGACGGCCGGCCTGCCGGCGCGGTCGTACAGCAGGACTCCGGCGGCCGGGACTTCCAGCAAGGTGCGGGACATGTCCGTCAACAGGCGGGTGAGGTGGGCGATGGATCCGGCGCGGGCCAAGGCCTCGGTGAACTGGGCCAACATTCGGGTGGGGACGTGGTCGCGGGAGTCGGATACCGCTGGGGCCATGTCGAGGTCCTTCCATGCTGTTCCGTACCGCCCAGCATTTGTTTACCCTGTATGGCCCCATGTCGGCCGCCGAACGGAACAATCAGACGGATATCCACCCGTTTGGTCGAATCCAATCGTGGTGCGATGCCCTGAATGGGGCACGGCGCTTATACCTCAAAAGAGGGAGATGGGTGTCACTCCTGTTCGTGCGCGGAGGGTGACCGGGCTTGTGACGTCATCCTGGTGGTTCCGGTCGCGCCCGGCGTCAGCCGGATCACTGTTCGTGATGGAACCTGATATTTCGAGTTCGGTCAGGCCTGATTGCTCGCCGCGGTAAACGGGTGTCATTTGCGGATTTTCCGCGGTTCTGTCGCCCGTCGGGGCGGTTGCGGTGTGAATCGCGAATTCCTGTCGTTTCCCCGATAACCGCAGCTCTTGCCCGCCTTGTTGTGGCGCGCGTGCGTGGCGGCGTGCTTCGATGACGCCTGATTTGGCGTGGTGTGCAGGAAAGGCGCCGGCTTGCGGTGTTCCCGCCGGGCGGCGGGAACACCGCACGTGCGGCACGGCTCAGTACACCGGGCCGGTGTACTTCTCGCCGGGGCCGTGGCCGGGTTCGTCGGGGACGGCCGAGCCCTCGCGGAAGGCCCGCTGCACGGCCTGCAATCCGTCCCGCAGGGGGCCGGCGTGCGGGCCGAGGTACTCGGCGGACGCGGTGATCAGGCCGGCCAGCGCGGTGATCAGCCGGCGGGCCTCGTCCAGGTCCCGGTGCGGGCTGGACTCGGGCTCGGTGTCGGCCAGGCCGAGCCGCTCGGCGGCGGCCGAGAGCAGCATCACCGCGGCCCGACTGATGATCTCCACGCTGGGCACGGCGGCCAGCTCCCGCAGCTGGGGGCCGTCGATTTCGGGCAGTTCCGTCACGTCTGCTACTCTTACAGGTGCGACCAGCCCCCGTATGTGCGGGGGCGGCAAGTGGAGCCCCGCTCCCACCCGAGCCGCCAGCAGGCAGCCGGGTCCGGTCCTCCCGGCGTCACGTACGCCAGGAGCTGCCCGACACCACGTCGGGCGATCGGAAGGAAGCGGGCCCCACATGTCACGGACATGTGGGGCCATTGTCGTTTCTGGCGTACGAAGGCAACTGAAGGACGTGCATGACAGCTCCCTCTAGTCGAGACCGTGGTGGCCCCACCTCCGCTCCCGAGGCCCGTATCAACGACCGCATCCGGGTGCCCGAGGTCCGGCTCGTCGGGCCCAATGGTGAACAGGTGGGCATCGTCCGCATCGAGGACGCCCTCCGGCTCGCCGTGGAAGCGGATCTGGACCTCGTCGAGGTCGCCCCGCAGGCTCGCCCGCCGGTCTGCAAGCTCATGGACTACGGCAAGTACAAGTACGAGAGCGCGCAGAAGGCCCGCGAGTCGCGGCGCAACCAACAGCTCACGGTGATCAAGGAGCAGAAGCTCCGGCCGAAGATCGACCCGCACGACTACGAGACGAAGAAGAACCACGTGGTTCGCTTCCTCGAGCACGGGCACAAGGTCAAGGTCACCATCATGTTCCGGGGCCGTGAGCAGTCCCGGCCGGAGCTCGGCTTCCGGCTGCTGCAGCGGTTGGCCGAGGACGTGAACGAGCTGGGCTTCGTGGAGTCCAGCGCCAAGCAGGACGGCCGCAACATGATCATGGTGTTGGCGCCGCACAAGAGCAGCAAGACCCGGCCGATCAAGGCCACCGCCCCGGAGACCGGCTCCGAGCAGGAGTGATACCCGGGAACCCCCGAGGTACGACGACGCACCGCCGCCCACTCCGGGCGGCGGTACGACAACGAGGACGACAATGCCCAAGAACAAGACGCACAGCGGCATCTCCAAGCGTGTGAAGGTGACCGGCAAGGGCAAGCTGATGCGGGAGAAGACCGGCAAGCGCCACCTCCTGGAGAAGAAGCCCAGCACGCTGACCCGCCGCTACGCCGGCGTCCAGGAGGTCGCCAAGAGCGACGTCCCGCGCATGAAGAAGATGCTCGGTATCTGACGCGAGCTGCTGTCCCCACGAAGACCCCGGGGTGCCCCGAACACCCCCTTGAGATTGACAGGATGAACCAGTGGCACGCGTCAAGCGGGCGGTCAACGCCCAGAAGAAGCGCCGCACCACCCTGGAGCTCGCCAGCGGCTACCGCGGCCAGCGCTCCCGGCTGTACCGCAAGGCCAAGGAGCAGGTGCTCCACTCGCTCAACTACGCCTACCGGGACCGTCGCGCCCGCAAGGGCGACTTCCGGCAGCTGTGGATCACGCGTATCAACGCGGCCGCGCGCCAGAACGGCATGACCTACAACCGCTTCATCCAGGGCCTCAAGGTCGCGGGTGTCGAGGTGGACCGCAAGATCCTGGCCGAGCTCGCGGTCAACGACGCCGACGCGTTCGCCGCGCTGGTCGAGCTGGCCCGCAAGAACGTGCCGGCCCAGACCCCGGTGAGCCAGGGCTGAGCAAGGTCTTCTCGACGCGACCCGGGGCTGGGGTGTTCACCGAGCGCACACCCCGGGTCGCTGCGGCGCGACAGCTGACCCGACGGGCCGGTCGCGACAAGGACCGTCGGTTCCTGGCCGAGGGCGCGCAGGCCGTGCGCGAGGCGCTGGCCTGGTCCCACGCCGGGCACGGTCGGGTGCATGAGGTGTTCGTCACGGCGATCGCCGCGCAGCGCAACGCCGAGCTGCTGGACCGGGCCGACGAGCAGCGCGTGCCGGTGAGCGAGGTGACCGACAAGGCGGCCGACGGACTGTCCGAGACGGTCTCGCCGCAGGGCATCGTCGCCGTCTGCGACCTCGTGGACCAGCCCTTGGAGAACGCCCTGCGCGGGGCCCCGATGCTGGTGGCCGTGCTGGTAGGGGTGGCCGATCCGGGCAACGCCGGCACGGTGCTGCGGGTGGCCGACGCCGCCGGCGCGGACGCCGTGCTGCTGGCCGGGGCCACCGTCGACCCGCACAACGGCAAGTGCGTGCGGGCCTCCACCGGCAGCCTGTTCCACCTCCCGGTCGCCCGTTCGCGGGACACCGAAGCGGTGCTGGCCGCCTGCCGCGACGCGGGGCTGCGCCTCGTCGCCGCCGACGGCTACGCGGAGCAGGACCTGGACCAGGCCGAACGGGCCGGCGAGCTGGCCGGGCCGACGGCATGGGTGTTCGGCAGCGAGGCCCACGGCCTGCCGGCCGACCTGCTCGACCGCACCGACGCGGCGCTGCGGGTGCCCATCCACGGACAGGCGGAAAGCCTTAACCTCGCCACCGCCGCGGCCGTCTGTCTCTACACCTCGGCCCGGGTGCAGCGCTCCGCGTGAAATCGTTTCAGTCCGACCCTCTAGGATCGGTCTGTTCACCACCCGCATGAAGCCCCAGGAGTTGTCAGGCGACCATGTCCGGAGTCAACGATCCTTTCGACCCCAAGCAGGTCGCGGCACTCGCGCCGGAGACGCTGAAGGCCGCGGTCGAGCAGGCGCACGAGGCGTTCGCCGAGGCCGCCGACCTCGACCAGCTGGCCGCCGTGCGGCCCGCGCACCTCGGTGACCGGTCGCCGCTGCTGACCGCTCGGCGGGAGATCGGCGCGCTGCCGCCGGCCGCCCGGTCGGAGGCCGGCAAGCGGGTGAACGAGGCGCAGAGTGAGATCAAGGCCGCCTTCGACGCGCGCAAGTCCGCGCTGGAGGCCGAGCGGGCCAAGCAGGTGCTGGCCACCGAGCAGGTCGACGTGTCGCTGCCCTGGGACCGCGTCGCCCGCGGCGCCCGGCACCCGCTGACCACGCTGTCCGAGCGCGTCGGCGACGTGTTCGTGGGCATGGGCTACGAGATCGCCGAGGGTCCCGAGCTGGAGACCGAGTGGTTCAACTTCGACGCGTTGAACTTCGGCAAGGACCACCCGGCCCGCACCATGCAGGACACCTTCTACATCGCGCCGGAGAACTCCGGGCTGGTGCTGCGCACGCACACCTCCCCGGTGCAGATCCGCTCGCTGCTGGACCGCGAGCTGCCGGTGTACGTGGTCTGCCCCGGCCGCACCTACCGCACCGACGCCCTGGACGCCACCCACACCCCGGTCTTCCACCAGGTCGAGGGCCTGGTCGTGGACAAGGGCATCACCATGGCCCACCTCAAGGGCACGCTGGACGCGTTCGCCCGGGCCATGTTCGGCGCCGACTCCAAGACCCGGCTGCGGCCCTCCTTCTTCCCGTTCACCGAGCCCTCGGCCGAGGTGGACGTGTGGTTCCCGCAGAAGAAGGGCGGCGCCGGCTGGGTGGAGTGGGGCGGCTGCGGCATGGTCAACCCCAACGTGCTGCGCGCCACCGGCGTGGACCCCGAGGTGTACTCGGGCTTCGCGTTCGGCATGGGCCTGGAGCGCACGCTGCAGTTCCGCAACGGCATCCCCGACATGCGTGACATGGTCGAGGGCGATGTCCGCTTCACCTTGCCCTTCGGAACGGAGTTCTGAGTCCCGTGCGCATTCCTGTCAGCTGGCTCGCCGAGCACCTGCCGCTGCCCGAGGAGACCACGCCCGAGGACGTGGCCGAGGCGCTGATCCGGATCGGCCACGAGGTCGAGGCCGTGGAGCGGCTCGCCCCCGTCGACGGCCCGCTGGTGGTCGGCCTGGTGGTGGAGATCGAGGAGCTCACCGAGTTCAAGAAGCCGATCCGGTACTGCCAGGTCGAGGTGGACGAGGACCAGATCCAGGGCATCGTCTGCGGCGCCCGCAACTTCGTCGAGGGCGACCTGGTCGTGGTGGCCCTGCCCGGCGCGGTGCTGCCCGGCGGCTTCGAGATCAGCGCCCGCAAGACGTACGGCAAGACCTCCGAGGGCATGATCTGCTCGGTCAAGGAGCTGGGTCTCGGCGACGACCACACCGGCATCCTGGTGCTGCCGCCCGGCACCGCCAGCCCCGGTGACGACGCCAAGGACATCCTCCAGCTCGACGATGCCGTGCTGGAGCTGGCGATCACGCCCGACCGCGGCTACGCGCTGTCGGTCCGCGGCCTCGGCCGCGACCTGGCCTGCGCCTTCGACCTGCCCTTCGGCGACCCGGCCGGCGCGGACGTGCGCGCCGCCGACAACGAGGTGTGGCCGGTCGACGTGCGGGACGAGGAGGGCTGCCGCCGCTTCGTCGCGCGTCGGGTCACCGGCGTGGACACCGCCGCCCCGGCCCCGTTCTGGATGCGCCGCCGGCTGATGCTGGCCGGCATCCGGTCCATCTCGCTGCCGGTCGACGTCACCAACTACGTGATGCTGGAGACTGGCCAGCCGCTGCACGCCTTCGACGCCAGCAAGCTCAAGGGCACGTTGGTCGTGCGGCGGGCCAATGAGGGCGAGAAGCTGCGCACGCTGGACGACGTCGAGCGCACCCTGTCCACCGACGACCTGGTCATCTGCGACGACAGCGGCCCGGTCTCGCTGGCCGGCGTGATGGGCGGCGCGTCCACCGAGGTCGGGGACACCAGCACGGACATCCTGCTGGAGGCGGCCAACTGGGAGCCGGCCTCGATCGCCCGCACCGCCCGCCGGCACAAGCTGCCCAGCGAGGCGTCCCGGCGCTTCGAGCGGGCCGTCGACCCGGTGGTCGCGGCGGCCGCCCTGGACCGCGCGGCCAAGCTGCTCGACGAGTTCGGCGAGGGCACCATCCGCCCCGGCCGCACCGACGTCGGCAACCCGATCCTGCCGTCCCCGGTGTCCATGCCGATCGACCTGCCCGACCGGGTGGCCGGCGTGCGCTACGCCCGCGGCGTCACCGCGCGGCGGCTCGGCCAGATCGGCTGCGGCGTCGAGGTCACCACCAGCGACGACGGCCGCACCTTCGTCATCGCCACCCCGCCGCCGTGGCGGCCCGACCTCACCCAGCCCGCCGACCTGGTGGAGGAGGTGCTGCGGCTGGAGGGCTACCACACCATCCCGTCCGAGCTGCCGCCCGCGCCGCCGCAGCGGGGGCTGACCGAGTCACAGCGCCGCCGCCGGGCCGCGTCCCGCGCGCTGGCCGAGGCTGGCTACGCCGAGGTGCTGCCGTTCCCGTTCGTCGCCTCGACCATCTGGGACGACTTCGGCCTGGATGCCGACGACGTGCGGCGCACCACGGTCAAGGTGCTCAACCCACTGGAGGCCGACCACCCCGAGCTGGCCACCACGCTGCTGCCCAACATGCTGGACACGTTGCGCCGCAACGTTTCCCGTGGTCAGCGGGACCTGGCTCTGTTCCACATCGGACAGGTCGTGCTGCCCAAGGCCCAGCAGGCCGAGGTGCCGTCGGTCGGCGTCGCCGGCCGTCCGTCCGAAGAGGACCTGGGCAAGCTGGAGGCGTCGCTGCCCAACCAGCCGCTGCACGCCGCCGTTGTCCTGGCCGGTCAGCGTGAGCAGGCCGGCTGGTGGGGCAAGGGTCGTGAGGCCTCGTGGGCCGACGCCGTGGAGGCCGCGCGGACCGTCGCGCACGCCTGGGGCGTCGAGCTCACCGTCGTCGCCTCCGACCTCGCGCCGTGGCACCCCGGCCGGTGCGCCGAGCTGCGGGTCGGCGGCTGGCCCGTCGGCCACGCCGGCGAGCTGCACCCGGCGGTAGTGGAGAAGCTGGGGCTGCCCAAGCGGACCTGCGCCATGGAGATCGACCTCGACGCGCTGCCGCTGGCCGACCGCCGGCCGGTGCCGGTGATCTCGCCGTACCCGCCGGTGCTGCTGGACGTGGCCCTGGTCGTGGACGCCGAGGTGCCCGTCGCCGACGTCGCCTCCGCGCTCCGCTCCGGCGGCGGCGACCTGCTGGAGGACCTGCGGCTGTTCGACGTCTACACCGGCGAGCAGCTCGGCGAGGGCAAGCGCTCCCTGGCCTACGCCCTGCGCTTCCGCGCCCCTGACCGGACCCTCACCGTCGAGGAGGCCACCGCCGCCCGCGACGCCGCCGTGGCTTCGGCCGGCGAACAGCACGGAGCATCCCTCCGCGCCTGACCCCGGTTTGTGTACATGAAGGGCCCCGTCCTGGCGTTCAACGTCAGGACGGGGCCCTTCATGACACTCGGGGGCCTCAGCCGAACAACACTCCCGGGTTCAGGATGCCGGCCGGGTCGAAGCTCTGTTTGACGCGGCGCATCAGCTCGATCTTCGCCGGGTCCACCAGTTCGTGGAAGTAGCCGATCTTGGCGCGGCCCAGGCCGTGTTCGCCGGAGATCTGGCCGCCGAGCTCGGTGGCGACCGTGAGGATGTCGGTGAACAGCTTCTTGCGGATCACCGGGTCGGGGCAGCGGATGGCCAGGTGGACGTTGCCGTCGCCGGCGTGGCCGCAGCCCAGCGCGTCGCCGCCGACGGCCTGGGCCAGCTCCTGGGCAGCGGCGATGAAGCGCGGCATCGTGGTCCGGGGCACGACGGCGTCGATGGTGTCGTCGGCGCCGACGGCCTTGACCACCCAGTACGCCTTCTCGCGGGCCTCGATCAGCCGGCGGGCGGCGCCGCCGTCGAGGAAGTAGACCTCGGTCGCCCCGAGCCCGGCGAGCAGTTCGCCGGCGGCCTCGGCGTCCTCGGCCAGCCGCTGCGGGCCGCGATTCTCCAGCGCCACCACCAGATACGCGTCGCAGGAGTCGCGGATCTCGGCCGGCACCCCGAGGTCGAGCCCTTCCCGGTCGACGATCGCGGCCATGGTCTTGGCGTCGATGTACTCCAGGATGTGCGGGCCGACGCCGCTGGCGATGATCTTCGGGACGGCGGCCATCACCTGGTCGAAGTCGCCGAACGGGGCGAGCACGGTGGCGCCGTGCGGCAGCCGCGGGCGCAGCTTGACGATGACCTCGGTGACCAGGGCCAGGGTGCCTTCGGAGCCGATGATCAGCTGCGTGAGGTCGTAGCCGCTGGACGACTTGGCGATCTTGCCGCCGGTGCGGATGATCTCGCCGGTCGGCAGCACGGCCTCGAGGCCGATCACGTTGTCGCGGGTCACGCCGTACTTCACCGCGCGCATGCCGCCGGCGTTGGTCGCGACGTTGCCGCCGAGGCTGCCGCTCAGTTCGCCCGGCCGGACCGGGTAGGTCAGCCCTTGCTCGGCGGCCGCGGCGTCCAGCTCGGCCAGCGTCACCCCGGGCTGCACGACCGCGACGTGGTTGCCGGCGTCGATCTCCAGCACGGCGTTCATCCGCTCGAACGAGACCACCAGCCCGCCGGCCACCGGCCGGGCCGCGCCGGAGATCCCGGTGCCCGATCCCCGCGCGGTCACCGGCACGCCGTGTTCCGACGCCGCCTTGAGCAGTTCCGCCACTTCCCTGGCGCTGTCCGGTTTCGCGACGTACGCCGGGGCCTGCGGTGCGCCGGTCAGGTCCTCGTCACGGCTGTAGTCCTCGGGGATGTCCTCGCCGGACAGGAAGTTCTTCTCCCCGACGATCTCCGCCAGCCGTTCCGCCACGTCGCCCATCGAGAGCCCTTCTGGTTGTCGTCCCGGTCCGTCCACCGTGCCGTGCTCGCACCGCGGTCGACAAGCAGCCCGGGAAGGTCAGGGGGACAACCCTCATCAGCCGCCGGTCGCGACCCGCTCCGCCGCGCTGCGCTCCACGCAGAACTCGTTGCCCTCGGGATCGGCCAGCTGCACCCAGCCCTTGCCGTCCGGGGTGCGCATGTCCAGCACCAGGGTCGCGCCGAGGGCCAGCAGGCGCTCCACTTCCTCGTCGCGCGGCCGGTCCGGCTGCAGGTCGAAGTGCAGGCGGTTCTTCGCCGCCTTTCCTTCCGGAACCCGCTGGAACAGGATGCCCGGACCGTCGCCGGGGGCCACCAGCAGCGCGTCCTCCACGGGGTCGAGGTCGTCCTCGATGTCCTGCTCGTAGCCGGTGACCGCGGCCCAGAAGGCGGCCAACGCGACCGGGTCGGCGCAGTCGACGGTGACATTGTGCAAACGGGACGTCATGGACGAAACCTAGCCGCCGCCCCCGCCGCTCACGACCCGATTTCCACAACATCCGGGCGGGTGGGCGGGCATCATCGTGATCGGCCTTGACACCCGGAGGGAAGCCGACGATGCCGCACGTAAGCCCGTTCGACCCGGACATCGGCGGTCGGGCGTCGCTGGCCGAGTACGCCGCGCTGGTGTTGGCCAGCCGGGCCGTCGACTGGCCGGACGGTGGCCCGCGGCGCACCGCAGAGATGATCATCAGGCGGATGTGCGACCCGGATCCGGGCGAGGGCGAGCGGCTGCGCTGGGCCGCTCACCTCGACGGCCGGATGGCCGGCTTCATGATGGTCATCATTCCCGAGAACGGCGGTGTGGGGTCGGTCGAGATCACGGTGCATCCCGAGTGCCGCGGTCATGGCGTCGGCACCGCGCTGCTGCGAACCGTGTTGTCCGTCCTGCAAGACCACGGCTGCGCCGCCATCGAGGGCTGGTGGATCGCGGCGGACGGCGTCGGCGAGCAGTGGGCCCGGAAGCGGGGATTCCGCCGCACCCACGCGACCGTGGCCCAGGTTCTCTCGCTGCCCGACGTGGACGTGTCCGGTTGGGCGGCCGAGACGCCGGCCGGCTATCGGACGGTCGAGTGGGTGAACCACGCGCCGGAGGAACTGGTCGAGTCGTATGCCGCCGCGCGCCGGGCGATCGAGGACGCCCCGCTCGGTGCGGCGGCCTTCGAGTCCCCGGACTGGACCGTCGAACGCATCCGCCGCATCGAGGCGGAACAGGCTCAACTGGGCGTTGAGCAACACGTCGTGGTCGCGGTGCATGAGGAGTCCGGGGCGGTGGTCGGCTTCACCGAGATCGAGCTGTACGCGGCCAGCAAGGATCTTGCCCACCAGTTCGACACGGCCGTGCTGCCGGCGCACCGGGGTCACGGTCTGGGCCGGCACGTCAAGGCGCGCATGGCCGAGCGGCTGCGGTCCGAGCGCCCAGAGATCGCCTGGATCTCCACGTCGACCGGGGCCGAGAACGCGCACATGATCCGGGTCAACACCGCGCTCGGCTTTGTCGTCTCGCACACCATGGTCGTGCTGACCGGCGAGGTGGAGGTCATCAGCCGCCGGCTCGGCTAGGCGTGTCACCATGCCCGGGCCAGCCGTCCCGGATCGAAGGCGGCCGGCGCCTTCTCCCCGTCCACCAGCCCCGCCACCATCTTCCCGGTCGACGGGGCCAGCATCAGGCCCAGCATGTTGTGCCCGGCGGCGACAAAAACGTTGCGGTGCCGGGGAAGGCGGCCGATGGCGGGCAGGCCGTCGGGCGTCATCGGCCGAGGTCCGACCCACTCGTCCCGGCGGCCGGCCCAGTCGACGCCGGCCAGGTAGGGGCCGGCGGCGCGGACGATGGCGGCGATGCGGCGGGCGTGGAAACGATCGTGGTCCCGATCGAACTCCATGGTGCCGGCGATGCGCAGCCGATCGCCGAGCGGAGTGACGGCGACATGGGCGTCGCCGAGGTGCACGAGCCGTGACGGCATCTTGTCGACGGCCACGGAGAAGCTGTATCCCTTGCCCGGAAACAGGTTCAGGTCCACGCCGGCGGCCCGCCCGAGTTCACGGGTCCACACCCCGGCGGCCAGCACCGCGGCGTCGGACTCGACGGTGCCGGCCGAGGTGTGCACCTGCACCCGCGCGCCCTCCACAACCCGAGTGACCCGCGCGCCCTCGATCACCGAGACGCCAAGAGTCCGCAGCCGAGCGGCCAGCGCGTCGACGACGGCGTTCGGATCGAGGGACCACTGGTCCTCGACCACGAACCCGGCCCGAGCCCCGGCGGCCAGGCACGGCTCCCGGTCCGGAAGATCGAACAGCAGCTCGCCGACCGGCGCCCCGAGGGCGGCAAAACCACGGCGGGCGTGGTCAGCCGATGAGGAAGTGCCGTAGGCGAACAGGAATCCGTTGCGGTTGGCGTCGACGCCCAACTCCTCGAACAGGTCGAAAGTGTTGTGCGCCAACGAGGCCAGCGCCGCGGCGCCGGTGCGGTACCGGCGCCGGGTCGCGTTGCGGGCGAAGCCGAGCAGGAACCGGAGCAGGTCGGCGTCGAGTGCGGGATGGATGTGCAGGGCCGCGTCCGGCCGGTGCAGGGTGCGCAGCGCCGAGAGGATCACGCCGGGCGCGGCCAGTGGTTCCACCAGGTCCGGGCAGACCTCCCCGGCGTTGCCCCGCGAGGCGCCGCTGCCGAGCCGGTCCCGCTCCACGACCGTGACCTCATGGCCGTTCGAGGCCAGCGAATACGCGCAGCACAGGCCGATCACGCCGCCGCCGACCACCGTGACCCTCACCGCGACGACTCGCTCAGCGTCTTGCCGCTGGTCTCCGGCGCGAGCCAGTACGACACCAGCCAGCCGACCACCGCGATCACCGCGCCGACCAGCATGGCCAGCCGGGTGCTGTAGCCGAGCAGGATCGGCGCGCCGAAGGTGCCCAGCGCCGCCCCGATCCGGCTGATGCCGGTGGCGAAACCGTTGGCGGTGGCCCGGATCCCGGTCGGGAACAGCTCGGAGGGGTAGATGGCCTGCAGGCACTGGCTGGCGAACGACGCGACCCCGAACACCACGAACAAGGTCACCACGATGATCGCCGACGGGCGGTCCAGCGCCGCCAGTCCGAGCAGCGGCAGCGCCGAGATGGCGGAGCTCCACAGCAGCAGCTTGCGCCGGCCCCGGTTGACGAACAGCGCCCCGGACAGCGAGCCCAGCACGTAGAAGATCTGGATCACGACCGCGCCCAGGTACGCCGCGTTGCCGGTGGCCAGCCCGAACGAGTGCAGGATGGTCGGCTCGTAGGTGCTGATGGCGTAGATAGGCAGCAGCTGGCAGGCCCAGAACACGCAGACGAAGATCGTCCGCCGCAGGTACGGCTGGCGGAACATGTCGCGGTACCGCCCGGCGACGCCGGTGTCGGCCTCGATGTCGGACAGGTCCGCGCCCGGCCCGAGCATCTGCTCCACGACCGCCCGCGCCTCGTCGACGCGGCCCTTGGACAGCAGCCACCGCGGCGATTCCGGCGTGCCCATCCGCAGGAAGAGGATCAGCGCGGCGGGAATGGCGCTGCTGGCCAGCATCCACCGCCACGCGTCCGGCCCGGCCGACAGCATCGCCCAGCCGGCGACGTAGGCCACGGCCGCGCCGACCGACCACATCGTCACCATCACCACCAGCAGCGGCCCGCGGGATTTCTGCGGCGCGAACTCGGAGGCGATGGTGCCGGCGATGGCGAAGTCCGCGCCGATGGCCACGCCCATCAGCAGCCGCAGCGCCACCAGCTGCCACGGCGCGTCGGCGAACAGTTGGAGCACCGACAGGATGATGAACGCGGCGATGTCGAACAGGTACACCTTCTGCCGACCGACCCGGTCGGTCACGCGGCCGAAGACCAGGCCGCCGAAGAACATGCCGATCAGCGAGGCCGACCCGATCAGGCCGGCGCCGGCGGCGTCCAGGTGGAACGCGCCGGTGATCAGGGGCAGCGCGACGCCGATGATGCTGAGGATGTAGCCGTCGCAGAACTCGCCGCCGCCGGCGTACATCGTGATGAGCCAGTGGGTGCGGGACGGTCTGGCCCGCTCGAGTGTGGTCGTCATGGTGCTGTGACGCTAGACACATCGGACTCGCTGGTCACCGTATGCTCCGTACGAAAGTCGACCCGATTCGGGGGCTTGCTTTGGATGATTCGCATGGGCCGTTGACGGCCGAACTGGCCCAGGAGATCGCCGCCGAGACCAGCCGCATCGTCGGCTTCAACGTGCTGGTCACCGACCGCGACGGCATTGTGATCGGCAGCGGCGACCCGGCCCGGGTCGGCAGCCTGCACGAGGCGTCCGTCGAGGTGATGCGCACGTTGGAACCCGCCTGGCACGACGCCGAGCAGGCCCGGCGGCTGCGCGGGGTAAGGCCCGGCATGACGCTGCCCATCGTGGTCGAGGGCGAGGCGCTCGGCACCGTCGGCATCACCGGCTCGCCGCGCCAGGTCCGCCGGTTCGGGCTGCTCGTGCAGCGGCACACCGAGATCCTGGTACGGGAGGCCACCCTGCTGCGGTCCCGCCTGCTGCGCGACCGGGCGGTGTCCGACCTGGTGCGGGACATCGTCTCCTTCGACCCCGACGTCGTCTCCGCCCGAGCCGTCGAACGCCGTGCCGCCGACCTCGGTCTCGATCTCGGCCGGCCGCGCACCGCGGTGGTCATCGACAGCGCCGACGCCCGGGCCGTGCGGTCCGTCTTCTCAGAGCCGACCGAGATCGCCACCGGCCGGTTCGTCGTGCTGCACCACGGCGACACCGCTGCGCTGGCCCACCGCCTGGCCGAGCTGTCGCCGGATGTCCACATCGGACTCAGCGACCCCGCCGTCGGCGTTGCCGCCCTGCACGAGGCCTGCCGTGACGCCGCCGACGCCCTCACCGTCGCCCAGCCAGGCCGCTGCGTGCACCCCATCGCCGAGCTCCGGGTGCCCCAACTCCTCGCCTCCGCCGGCCCTCACGCCCGCAACCGCTTCGCCGCCGTCACCCTCGGCCCCCTGCCCGCCGAACCCGACTGGCCCGCACTCAAGTCCACCCTCGTCGCATGGGGCGCCAGCGGGTTCAACCTCGTCCGCGCCGCCGAGGCCCTGCACGTGCACCGCAACACCCTGGTCTACCGCCTGGACAAGATCACGGACCTGGTCGGCCGCCCGGTGAAGGACCCGGCGGTGGGGTTGGCGATGTACCTGGGGTGTCTAGTAACCCCATGAGGGGTGTTGCATATAACCCCATAGCGGGGTACAAATGGGGGGTCAGAAGGATCTGGGAAGGGGAGACATCGTGATGCCCAAGATCAACGTGTATCTGTCCGACGAGCTGGCCGACGCCGTCCGGGAGTCCGGGGTGCCGGTCTCGGCGATCTGCCAGCGGGCGCTGGAGACCTCGGTGAAGCGGGTGACGGCGATCCGCGAGGCCACCATCGGCGACCTGGACGGCGACCCGACCGGCAAGCTGCCGCACTTCACCGAGCGGGCCCGGGTCACCGTGAAGCTGGCGATCGAGCAGGCCCGGGCCGACGGCTCGGCACTGGTGGGCACCGAACACCTGCTGCACGGCATCGTGCGGGAGGGCTCGAACATGGCGCTGCGGGTGCTGGAAGCCACCGAGGTCGATCCCAAGAAGCTGCTGGCCGAACTGCCGGCGCCGGCCGGGGGCGAGCAGCCGGCCGACAAGTTCAGCGGCCCGCTGGCCAACGCCTTCGAGCTGGCCGTCACCGAGGCGATCACCATGGGGCACAACTACATCGGCTGCGAGCACCTGCTGCTGGGCCTGGTCGCGGAGCAGGACGGGGCCGGTGGCCAGGCGCTGCGCGCGGCCGGTGCCGAGCTGCGGTCGCTGCGTGGCGCGGTGTCGGCGGCGCTGGCCGGGTTCGTGCACCAGCGCGAACAGAGCAGCAAGGCGGCCGGGGACCCGGCGGCGGCCGTCGCGGCGCTGGTCGGCAAGCAGCTCAAGCCCCTCCTCGACCGACTCGACCGCCTGGAACGGCACGTGGGCCTGGAGTGACCAACGTTTGTAGGTCTCCAAGACACCCAAACCCCGTTCGCGGGGTCGCCAACCGCCCCAGACGGGCCGGTGGTTCGGGGCGGTTGAAGACCCTGCCAGCACGGGTTTGTGGCTCTTGGAGACGCGCAAACGTTGGTGGGATGCTGGTTGGTGTGGTGGTCGGGGCGCTGATCGTGTGGGGGATCGTGTGAGCAACCGGGTGCTGTTGATCGCCACTGGCGACACGATCGCCCACCAGCCCGGCGTCTCCCAGGTCGCCAGCGGCAAGGACCTGCTGGCGCACCTGGGGCCGGTCGCGGCCGAGGTGGTGGTCGAGGACCTGCTGGCCGAGCCCAGCTGGGACACCACGGTGTCGACGATGCTGGCCATCGCCCGCCGCGCGCACGCCGCCCTGACCGAGGACGGCTTCGACGGCGTGGTCGTCACGCACGGCGTGGACAACCTGGAGGAGACGGCCTTCCTGACCGATCTGCTGGTCGGGCCGGCCGCCGCCCTGGGCGGCATCGTCTTCACCGGGGCGACCCGGCACCTCGACGAGCTGTCCAGCGACGGTCCCCGCAACCTGGCCTCTGCGCTGGCCGTCGCGGCCGATCCGGCGGTGCGGGGCGCCGGTGTGCTGGTCTGCTTCGACGACGAGCTGCACGCCGCCCGCTGGGCCCGGCTGGCCGATCCGACCCGGCCGGCGGCTTTCACCTCCGCGCCGTATCCACGACTTGGTGCGGTCAGCGCGGCGAAGGCGGTATTGGTGGCGGCCCCGCCGCCGCTGCACCCGCGTCCGCACGGCGAGCCGGAGACCGACGTCGCCGTGATCAGGGCGTACGCCGGCATGCCGGCCGCGGTGCTGAACGCGGTGGTCGACGCCGGGGCCCGCGGCATCGTGCTGGAGGGCTCGGGCGCCGGCAACGTCCCGGTGGAGCTGTTCGCCCCGATCATGGAGCTGACCCACTGGGAGATCCCCGTGGTCGTGGTGCCGCGGGTGCCGGTCCTCGTCGGCGGCACCTACGGCGCGGAGCTGGCCGAGAAGGCCGGCGCGATCCTGGCCCCGGGCATGACCGCCGGTCACGCCCGGGTGGCGCTGATGGTCGCACTGGGTGGCGGCGGGGTACGCGCGGCCCGCCAGATGTTTCACAGCTGACCGAAACGGTTCGAAAGCCACCATCGCGCGAATTCCCGGTGCCACAATCGCGCACTGGGGGTGGGGGAACGTGCCACGGAGTGAGAGACCGCTCGACGACGGGGACGGCCCGCTGCTGCGATTCGCCGCTGACCTGCGCAAACTCCGCGAGCAGGCCGGTAGCCCCGTCTATCGGGAGCTGAGCCGGCGGGCCCACTACTCGACCGCGGTGCTGTCCGAGGCGGCCGGCGGCCGCAAGCTGCCCAGCCTGGCCGTCACCCTCGCTTATGTCACGGCGTGTGACGGCGACACCGAGCTGTGGGAGCAGCGGTGGCGCGAAGTCTCGGCCGAGCTGACCCCGGTTGAGACACCGCAGCCGGACGGGTCGCCGTACCTCGGCGCGGCCGCGTTCGACGTCGGCGACGCCGACCGGTTCTTCGGCCGCGAGACCCTGGTCGAGGACCTGATGGCGGCGGTGGGGGAGCACCGGCTGGTGTGCGTGCACGGCTCGTCCGGCAGCGGCAAGTCCTCGCTGCTGCGGGCTGGTTTGGCCGCCGGCGACCGGCGCCGGGGCGTGGTCTTCACGCCGGGGCCGCACCCGATCGAGGAGTGCGCGGTCCGGCTGGCCGTAGTCGCCGGCTGGTCCGCGCCGCGGCTGCGGGACGAGCTGGCCGCCGACCCGGGCAACCTGCACCTGCGGATCCGGCAGGCCGCCGCCGACGAAGAGCTGCTGCTGGTCGTCGACCAGTTCGAGGAGGTGTTCACCGCCTGCGTCGACGAGACCGAGCGGGCCACCTTCATCACCGCCCTCACGCACGCCGCTAAGGCCGACACCAGCCGCTGCCGCGTCGTGCTCGGCGTGCGGGCCGACTTCCTCGACCGCTGCCACGAGGAGCCCGCGCTGCGGGACGCCCACCTGTTCGCGCTGCGTTCGATGACCGTCGACGAGCTGCGCGAGGCTGCCACCAGGCCCGCCTTGGCTGCGGGACTGACACTGGAGACCGCCCTCGTGGCGCGGGTGATCGCCGACGCCAGCTCCGGTTTCGGCACGCTGCCGCTCGTCTCGCAGGCGTTGCAGGAGACCTGGCACCGCCGCCAGGGCATGACCCTCACCCTCGCCGCGTACGACGAGGCCGGCGGCGTCCGGCACGCCATTGCCCGCACCGCCGAGTCCGTCTACCTGGGCCTCCAGCCGGTCGAGCGGGACACCGCGCGGCAGATTTTCCTGCGGCTCACCGCCTTCGGCGACGGCGCCGAGGACACCAAGCGCCGGGTCGGCCGCCGCGAGCTGGATAACGACCGGCACACCGCGGCCGTGCTCGCCGTGCTGGTCCAGGCCCGGCTGGTCGTCGTCGGCCGGCACGACCTGGAGCTCACCCACGAGGCCCTGCTGGTCACCTGGCCCCGGCTGCGGGAATGGCTGTCCGAGGACCGCGACGGGCTGCGCACGCACCGCCAGCTCACCGAGGCCGCCGCCGCGTGGATCGCCCTCGACCGCGACTCCGGCGCGCTGTACCGGGGGCTGCGGCTGCTCATCGCCGAGGACTGGGTCAACCGGTCCAAGCCGGTGCTGTCGGCCCGGGAGCGCATGTTCTTCACCGCCAGCGTGTACGCCGAGCACAGCCGGGAGCGCTTCGACCGCAAGCGCACCCGCCGCCTGCGCCAGCTCGTCGCGATGCTGGTCGTGCTGCTGATGGTCACGGCCTTCGTCGGCGTCGAGGCGTTTCTCAGCAGCCGGCGGCAGTTCCAGGAGCAGGCCGTGCAGAACGTCGTCGGCCAGATGCCGACGCTGGCCCGCACCAATCCGTATCTCGCCGCGCTGCTGGCCCTGGCCGCCCACCGCCTCGATCCCGAATCGCCGCAGGCCACCGGGCGGCTGCTCCAGTTCGCTGTGCAGCAGTACGGCGTGCCCAGCTCGACCCGGGCCGTCGCGGTCGACACGAATGCGGACCTGATCGCGGCCGGCACGACCGACGGCACCATCGCGCTCACCGACCTGAAACACGGAGCGGGCACGAGCGCGCCCGGCTTCGGCGTGGCGGTGGACTCGCTCGCGGTGTCCGCCGACAGCAAGCTGATCGCCGCCGCCTACGTCGACGGCACCCTGGTCGTGTGGGACATGTCCGACCTGTACCGGCCGGTTCAGGCGTGGACCCGGCACGGGGACCGGGTCCTGGTCAGCTTCAGCCGCACCGGCCGGACCCTGGCCGCCGGTGGGCATCCGGTCGACGGGGACCGCCGGCTCGCGCCGGTCGCCTCCGACACCGCGCTGTGGGACGTCACCGACCCGTATGCGGTGCGGTCCGTCGGCACTTTGCCGCAGACCCTGGGGCCGGTGCAGTTCTCGGCCGACGGGCGGACCCTCACCACCGTGTCCAGCCGCGGCGACGTCAGCCAGCCCCAGGTGTGGCGGCAGGCCAGCGGCCGCTGGACCCCGCTCGCCACCACCACCCCCGACCAGGACGGCGACTTCGTCGCCGAGTCGATCAGCGCGGACGGCTCGCTGGTCGGCGCCGTGACCAGCGACCTGCGCAAGCCGGTGGCCACGTTCTGGTCGGTGCGGGCCGACAAGGTGGCCGTGGTCGACATGGTGTCGACCACGCCGCTGCCGGTCCCGATCGCCTTCGACCCGTCGACCGGCCGGGCCGCCGGCGTCAACGCCGACGGCATGGTGGTGGTCTGGCACCTGGACCCGGCCAGCCACAACGCGTCCGAGGTGCTGGAGTTGGACGCCACCACGCAGCAGCACCTGCGGTCGGTCTTCTTCACGCCGGACGGCCGGCTGGTCATGATCGGCGACGAGTCGGTCGCGGTCTGGACCACTGACGCCGGCCGGGCGGCGCAGGCCGTGTGCCAGCTGCCCCGCACCGGGCTGATCACACCGAGCAAGTGGGACAACTACTTCACCGGAATGGATGTGCCGATGCCGTGCGATAACTGACGGGTGCCGTCGAGTCCCACCGGTGAGACGCCGGCAACACTGTTGAGTAAATACCCACCGTCATGCATACTCATTCGCATGACGGTACGGGTCGCTGTCGCGGGTGCGAGCGGGTACGCGGGTGGTGAGCTGCTGCGGCTGCTCCTCGGCCACCCCGAGGTGGAGATCGGCGCGCTGACCGCCGGCGGCAACGCGGGCACGCCGCTGAGCCAGCACCAGCCGCACCTGGTGCCGCTCGCGGACCGCGTTCTCGCCGACACCACCGCCGCCGAGCTGGCCGGCCACGACGTGGTCTTCCTGGCCCTGCCGCACGGCAAGTCGGCCGAGCTCGCAGCCCAACTCGGCGAGGACGTGCTGGTCATCGACTGCGGCGCGGACCACCGGCTGACCGCCGCGGCCGACTGGGAGCGCTGGTACGGCAGCGCGCACGCCGGCTCCTGGCCGTACGGCATGCCCGAGCTGCCCGGCGCGCGGGAGAACCTGCGCGGCACCAAGCGGGTCGCGGTCCCCGGTTGCTTCCCGACCGCCGCCTCAATCGCGCTGGCCCCGGCCTTCGCCGCCGACATCGTCGAGCCGGATGTCGTGGTGGTCGCGGCCACCGGCACCTCCGGCGCGGGCAAGTCGCTCAAGCCCAACCTGCTCGGCTCCGAGGTGATGGGTGCGGCCAGCGCCTACAACGTCGGCGGCAAGCACCGGCACACCCCGGAGATCGCCCAGAACCTCGGCAAGATCGCCGGCCAGAAGGTGGCCGTCTCCTTCACGCCGGTCCTGGTGCCGATGCCCCGCGGCATCCTGGCTACCTGCACCGCCCCGCTCAGGTCCACTGTGGACGTGCGCGCGGTGTACGAGAAGGCCTACGCCGACGAGCCCTTCCTGCACCTGCTGCCCGAGGGCGTGTGGCCGACCACGGCCGCGACCCTGGGCTCCAACGCCCTGCACGTGCAGGTGGTCGTCGACGAGGACACCAACCGGCTGGTCGTGGTCGCGGCCGTCGACAACCTGACCAAGGGCACGGCGGGCGCCGCCGTGCAGTCCATGAACCTGGCTCTCGGACTGCCCGAGACCACCGGCCTTTCCACTGTGGGAGTAGCCCCGTGACCACCCCAGAACTCGCCGCGACCGAACTCGCCGTGACCCGCACTGCTGGCGTCACCACGCCGGCCGGGTTCCGCGCAGCGGGCGTGGCTGCGGGCATCAAGGTCTCCGGCGCACCGGACCTCACGCTGGTGGTCAACGAGGGCCCGTCCGACGCGGCGGCCGCGGTGTTCACCACCAACAAGGTCAAGGCCGCGCCGGTGCTGTGGTCGCAGCAGGCGGTCAGCGACAACCGGCTGCGCGCCGTGGTCCTCAACTCGGGTGGCGCAAACGCTTGCACCGGCCCGGAAGGCTTCCAGGACACGCACAGGACCGCCGAGCACGTGGCCGAAGTGCTCAAGATCAGCGCGGTGGACGTCGCCGTCTGCTCGACCGGCCTGATCGGCGAACGGCTGCCGATGGACGCCGTGCTGTCCGGAGTGGACAGAGCCGCGCAAGCGCTTGCCGCCACGGAAACGGCCGGCCTGGACGCGGCGACCGCCGTGATGACCACCGACACCCACCCCAAGCAGTCGGCCCTGACCCACCCGGCCGGTTTCTCCATCGGCGGCTTCGTCAAGGGCGCCGGCATGCTCGCGCCCAACATGGCCACCATGCTGTCGGTGATCACCACCGACGCCGTGGTCGAGCCGGCCCGGCTGGACGCGATCCTCAAGGCCACCACCAAGGTCACCTACGACCGTCTCGACGTGGACGGCGGCACCTCCACCAACGACACCGTGCTGGTGCTGGCCTCCGGCGCCTCCGGCGTGGCGCCGTCCGAAGAGGACTTCGCCGAGGCGCTGAGGGCCGTCTGCCACGACCTGGTGCGGCAGCTCCAGGGCGACGCCGAAGGTGTGACCAAGGAGGTCGCCGTCACCGTGCGGGGCGCGGCCACCGAGCAGGACGCCGTCACCGTGGCCCGCGCGATCGCCCGGGACAGCCTGGTCAAGACCGCCTTCTTCGGCTCCGACCCGAACTGGGGCCGGATCCTGATGGCGCTGGGCAACGCCCCCGCACACGTCGAGGCCGACAAGATCGACGTGACCCTGAACGGCGTGCTGGTCTGCCAGGGCGGCACCCGCGCCGCCGACCGCGAGGGCGCCGACCTGTCCGGCCGCGACATCGAGGTGCTGATCGACTTGCACGTCGGCGACGCCGCCGCGACGGTGCTCACCACGGACCTGTCCCACGGCTACGTCGAAGAGAACAGCGCGTACTCGTCATGACCGATGTCAGCAAGGCGGAAGCGGCCGGCAAGGCCGAGGTGCTGATCGAGGCGCTGCCCTGGCTGCAGCGCTTCCACGGCAAGGTCGTCGTGGTGAAGTACGGCGGCAACGCCATGATCGACGAGGACCTCAAGCGGGCCTTCGCCCAGGACATGGTGTTCCTGCGGCTGGCCGGCATCCACCCGGTGGTGGTGCACGGCGGCGGGCCGCAGATCAGCGCCATGCTCACCCGGCTGGGCATCGAGGGCGAGTTCGTCGGCGGCCTGCGCGTGACCTCGCCCGAGACCATGGACGTGGTGCGGATGGTGCTGGTCGGCCAGGTCGGGCGGGAGCTCGTCGGCCTGATCAACGCGCACGGCCCGTACGCCGTCGGCATCTCCGGCGAGGACGCGCAGCTGTTCACCGCCGAGCGGCGGGCCGCCATCGTCGACGGCGAGCCGGTGGACATCGGCCTGGTCGGCGACGTCGTCACCGTCGACCCGGCCTCGGTGCTGGACCTGATCCGCGCCGGCCGGATCCCGGTCGTGTCCACGGTCGCCCCCGACGCGGACGGCGTGGTGCACAACGTCAACGCCGACACCGCCGCCTCCGCTTTAGCCGTCGCGCTGGAGGCGGAGAAGCTGGTCGTGCTGACCGACGTGGAAGGCCTCTACACCGACTGGCCGGACCGCTCCTCCTTAGTCGACCAGATCGGCGCGGACGCGCTGGAGAAGCTGCTGCCCGGCCTCACCAGCGGCATGGTGCCGAAGATGGAGGCGTGCCTTCGAGCGGTGCGCGGCGGAGTGCCCGCCGCGCACGTGATCGACGGCAGGCTTGCGCATTCGGTGCTGCTGGAAGTGTTCACCAGCAAGGGTGTCGGAACCATGGTGTTGCCAGACGAGGAGGAGGAACTGTGACCATCAAGTCCAATGAGGACAGCCGGAGCCGCTGGCAGTCGGCGTTGATGGACAACTACGGCACCCCCCAGCTGGCCCTGGTCCGAGGTGAGGGCGCCCACGTGTGGGACGCCGACGGCAACCGCTACCTCGACCTGTACACCGGCATCGCGGTGAACGCCCTCGGCCACGCCCACCCGGCCGTGGTGCAGGCGGTCACCGAGCAGGTCGGCAAGCTGGGCCACACGTCCAACATGTTCGTCAACCAGCCCTCGCTGGAGCTGGCCGAGGAACTGGTGAACCTGGTCGGGCAGCCGGCCAAGGTGGTGTTCACCAACTCCGGGGCCGAGGCCAACGAGGCCGCCTTCAAGCTGACCCGGCTCACCGGCCGGACCAGGATCGTCGCCTTCGAGGGCGCGTTCCACGGTCGCACCATGGGCGCGCTGTCGCTGACCGGGCAGCCGGCCAAGCGGATCCCGTTCGAGCCGATGACGCCCGACGTCGTGCACCTCCCGTTCGGCGACGTGGCCGCGCTGGAGTCCGTTGTGGACAGTGAGACGGCGGCCGTGTTCATCGAGCCGATCCTGGGGGAGGGCGGCGTGATTCCCGCGCCCGACGGCTTCCTGCAGGCCGCCCGGGAGATCACCGCGCGGGCCGGGGCCCTGCTCGTGCTGGACGAGGTGCAGACCGGCATGGGCCGCTGCGGCAGCTGGTTCCTGTACCAGCAGAGCGGCATCGTGCCCGACGTGATCACCCTGGCCAAGGGCCTCGGCGGCGGTCTGCCGCTGGGCGCGTGCATCGGCGTCGGGGCGGCCGCCGAGCTGTTCAAGCCCGGCCACCACGGCACCACCTTCGGCGGCAACCCCATCTCCTGCGCCGCCGGCCTCGCCGTGGTCCGCACCATCGCCGCCGACGGCCTGTGCGAGCACGCCGCCGCGCTCGGCAAGGACATCGCCGCCCGCGTCGAGCAGTTGCACCACCCGCTGGTCTCCGGCGTTCGCGGCGCC
The DNA here is from genome assembly GCF_018263855.1 of Kutzneria sp. CA-103260. Taxonomy (GTDB): domain Bacteria; phylum Actinomycetota; class Actinomycetes; order Mycobacteriales; family Pseudonocardiaceae; genus Kutzneria. The sequence continues at coordinate 11,601,859 of NZ_CP073318.1, forward strand.
GGGCTGCTGCTGGCCGTCGGGCTGACCAAGCCCGTCTCCGCTGGCGTCGCCAAGGCCGCCCAGGCCAACGGCTACCTCGTCAACAACGTGCAGCAGGACTCCATCCGGCTGGCCCCGCCGCTGGTGCTGTCCGAGGCCGACGCCCACGACTTTGTCGCCGCACTGCCCGCTTTCCTCGACAGCTCGGAGTCCTGAACCATGCCCCGGCACTTCCTCCGCGACGACGACCTCAGCCCGGCCGAGCAGCTCGAGGTGCTCGACCTGGCCGACAAGCTCAAGGCCGAGCCCCTCGCGCACAAGCCCCTGGCCGGCAAGTCCGTGGCCGCCATCTTCGAGAAGAACTCCACCCGCACCCGGCTGTCCTTCGACGTCGGCATCGCCCAGCTCGGCGGGCACTCGGTCATGATCGACGGCCGCTCCATGCAGCTGGGCCGCGAGGAGACCATCGAGGACACCTCCCGGGTGCTGTCCCGCTACGTCGACGCCGTGGTGTGGCGGACCTTCGCCCAGAAGCGCATCGACGCCATGGCCTCGGTGTCGCGGATCCCGGTGATCAACGCCCTCACCGACGAGTTCCACCCCTGCCAGGTGCTGGCCGACCTGCAGACCATCCGGGAACGCCACGGCAGGCTCGCCGGCCTGACCCTGACCTACCTGGGCGACGGCGCCAACAACATGGCCCACTCGCTGCTGCTGGGTGGCGTCACCGCCGGCATGCACGTCCGGATCGCGTCCCCCGAGGGCTTCCAGCCCGCGGCCTTCGTCGTCCGCGACGCCCTGGCCCTGGCCGCCGAGACCGGCGGCACCGTCTCGATCACGTCCGACGCCCACCAGGGCGTCGACGGCTCCGACGTGCTCGTCACCGACACCTGGACCTCCATGGGCCAGGAGAACGACGGCCTGGACCGCGTCGGCCCGTTCCGCTCCCTGCAGGTCAATCCCGAGCTGCTGGGCCGCGCCGCCGACGGCGCCATCGTCCTGCACTGCCTGCCCGCCCACCGCGGCTGGGAGATCACCGACGAGGTCCTCGACGGCCCGGCCAGCGCCGTCTGGGACGAGGCCGAGAACCGCCTCCACGCCCAGAAGGCCCTGCTGGCCTGGCTGATGCGCTGACGGTTCGTTTCCGAGGGGCCCTTCACTGCGAAGGGCCCCTTTGTCGTGTCAGCTGTCCCGGACGGCGGCGAGCGCCCGGTCGCAGAGCCGTTCCAGCTCGGCGGTTCCGCCCTCGCCGCCGCGGTCGACCCAGACGGCCGTGGCCGCGTCGAGGCAGGCCAGCGCCGTGGCCACGATCGCCTGGCCCCGTAGGCCGGGGGGATCGTCGCCGGACCCGAGCCGGCGTTCGACCTCGGGCGCGAGTTGGTCCTGCCACCGCAGGTGCTTCTCCAGATGCGCGGCCCGCAGTGCGGGGCTGGCGGCGACCAGCCGTCCGATCGCCAGCCCCCGCTCCGGCGCCGTCGAGGCGCTCAGCACTGTGAAGGCGTGCCGCAGCGCGTCCCAGACCGGCTCGTCGTCCGAGCGGGCCCGCAGCGCGTCGAGGATCACCGGGCCCTGCTCGGCGAGGTCGCCGAAGACGATGTCCTCCTTCGTGCCGAAGTAGCGGAAGAACGACCGCCGGGAGATCCCGGCCGCGGCCACCACCTGGTCGACCGTCGTCTCCTCGAAACCCTGGCTCAGGAACAACGCCAGCGCGGCGTCCACCACCTCTTCCTGGACGCGGCGGCGGGTGCGATCCCACAGGCGCGACTGCTCCTGACGCGTGCTCACGCCGATCACCGTATCTCATGGTGCCTCGCTGGCATTCGATGCTAACCTGGCACTTGATGCCACAGAGGAGGATTGCATGACACTCGACCTTCGGGGCGGGCTGACGCTCGTCACCGGTGCCAGCGCCGGGATCGGCGCGGAGTTCGCCCGCCAGCTCGCCCGGCGGGGCTCTGACCTCGTCCTCGTCGCCCGGCGGGAGGACCGCCTCGCCTCGCTCGCGGTCGAGATCGAGGCCGCGCACGGGGTGGCGGTCACCGTGCTGGCCTGCGATCTCGCCCAACCCGGTGCCGCCGGGGACCTCGCCGCCGCGCTCCGTGATCGCGGCCTGCGGCTGACGGGGCTGGTGAACAACGCCGGATTCGGCACGTACGGCCCGTTCGCCGACGAGGACGCCGCGCGCCTGCGCGCCGAGATCGCCGTCGACGTGCAGGCGGTCGTCGAGCTGAGCCGGATCTTCCTCGACGACCTGCTGGCGTCCGGCCGCGGTGTCCTGATCAACGTCGCGAGCATGGCCGCCTACACCCCGGTGCCGCGGATGGCCGTCTACGGCGCCGCGAAGGCGTTCGTGCTCAGCTTCACCGAGGCCCTGTGGCAGGAGCACCGCGGCACCGGCCTGCGGGTGCTCGCCCTGTCGCCGAGCGCCACCCAGACCGAGTTCTTCGACGTCACCGGGCCGGACGCCGCCGGTCGCGCGCGGCTGCACACCCCGGAGCTGGTCGTCGAAACCGCGCTGCGCACCCTGGACCGCCGCGACCCGCCGCCCAGCGTCGCCGTCGGCCGGATGAATCGGCTGGTGCTGGCCCTGAGCAGACTGGCAAGCCGCCGGCGCTCGGTCATGATGATGGGCGCGATGACCGCCAACCCGGCCAGCGCCCGATGACCACGGCACTGGTGCTCGGTGGCGGCGGCATCGTGGGCGTGGCCTGGCAGCTGGGACTGTTCGACGGCCTCCGAACGCACGGGGTCGACCCGGGCCGGGCCGACCTCGTTCTCGGCACGTCCGCCGGGTCGATGGCGGGCGCGCTGCTTCTCCTCGGCCGGACGGAGATCCTCGACCGGCTGGAATCGGCGACCGCGGTGCTCGGTGGCGGCGACGTGACGGCGCTGCTCGACGCCATGGCGGCGGGCGGCGACATCGGTCGGCTGGCGATCGACGCGGCGACCATGCCCGAGGACGCGTATGTGGCGCTGGTCGCCGACCTCGTCGGGGCCCAGTGGCCGGACCGGTTCCGCTGCGCCGGAATCGACGTCGTCACCGGTGAACTGCTGGTCTGGCAACGTGATTCGGGCGTTCCGGTGGCCTCGGCGGTGGCCGCGAGCTGCGCCGTCCCGCTCATGCTGCCGGTGGTCACGGTCGGTGGGCGGCGGTGCATGGACGGCGGCATGCGGGACCCGCTGAACGCGGGCCTCGCCACCGGCCATGATCACGTCGTCGCCGTTTCATGCTTCCCGGTCACCGCCGCGCCCCCCGCCATGCGGGCGCAACAGCGAGCGGTCGAGCGTTCGCTCATCGATCTGCGGGCCGCCGGGGTGCATGTCGAGGTGATCGAACCTGATCGGGAATTCCTCGCCGTCAGCGACAACGGCGGAGCGCTCATGGATCAGGCCCGGCTGCGCGCGGCCCACCGGGCCGGGCTCCGGCTGGGCGCGCGATCGACCCCGACGCTTGCTTGAGTAATTACCCACAATCGTGCATACTCATGCGCATGACTTCGCCGACCACCCGCGCCGCCCGCCAAGGCCGGATCGTCGAGCTGGTGTCGCAGCGGGCCGTGCGCAGCCAGTCCGAGCTGGCCAAGCTGCTGGCCTCGGAGGGCATCGAGACCACGCAGGCGACGTTGTCCCGGGACCTGGACGAGCTGGGCGCGGTGAAGCTGCGCGGCGCGGACGGCGGGGCGCCGGTGTACGTCATCCCCGAGGACGGTAGCCCGGTCCGCGGCGTCGAGGGCGGCCTGTCCCGCCTGACCCGCCTGCTGGGGGAGCTGCTGGTGTCCGCGGACTCCTCCGGCAACCTGGCGGTCCTGCGCACCCCGCCCGGGGCGGCGCACTTCCTGGCCAGCGCCCTGGACCGGGCCGCGCTGCACGACGTGGTCGGCACGATCGCCGGCGACGACACGATCTTCGTGGTGGCCCGCGAGCCGCTGACCGGCACGCAGCTGGCCGAGCGCTTCACCGGCCTGGCGGCGGGCCATGAATGACGCCGACTTCTGCCGGCGGGCGGTGCAGGCCAACGCTTTGGTCCCGGCGCCGGTGCGGATCTGGTGCCCGACGACGGCGTTCGTCGGCTCCGACGCCGACCAGGTAGTGATCACGTTCGACCGGGGCGTGCCGGTGGCCGTCGACGGCGAGACCGTGACGATGCTGCAGGCCGTGCAGGAGCTGAACTGGCGCGTCGGCGGCAGCGCCCAGCCCGGGGCCAGCACCCTGATCACCGCGCACCGCCAGCTGGAGGACCGCACGGTCGAGCCCGACCTGCTCCGCTTCAAGCGGCGGGTGGAGCGCCGCTGGGCGAAGCTCGTCGGCAACGGCGGCTGGTCCTCGTCGCTGCGCACCGCGCTCGACGCCTTCATCGCGACGTCGCAGGAGCACGTCAGCGGTGAGGTGCGGCTGGAACTCCGCGACCGGTTGACCCCGGCCGCCTGACGACACGACAGATTCGAGGAGAGGCAGTGAGCAAGCTCTGGGGCGGCCGGTTCGCCAGCGGTCCGGCCGACGCGATGGCGGCGCTGAGCCTGTCGACGCACTTCGACTGGCAGCTCGCCACGTACGACATCGCCGGCTCGCGGGCCCACGCCCGCGCCCTGCACCGCGCCGGACTGCTCACCGAGGACGAGCTGACCCGCATGATCGCGGCGCTCGACGTGCTGGAGGCCGACGTCGTCTCCGGCGCGTTCACGCCGGTCGTCGCCGACGAGGACGTGCACACGGCCCTGGAGCGCGGCCTGATGGACCGCGCCGGCGCCGAGCTGGGCGGCAAGCTGCGCGCCGGCCGCTCCCGCAACGACCAGATCGCCACCCTGTTCCGGATGTGGCTGCGCGACGCCGCCCGCCGGATCGCCGCCGGCACGCTGGACGTCGTCGACGCTCTCGTGAGCCAGGCCGAGCGCCACCCCGGCGCGGTCATGCCCGGCCGCACCCACCTCCAGCACGCGCAGCCGGTGCTGCTGGCCCACCACCTGCTGGCCCATGTGCAGTCCCTGCTGCGGGACATCGACCGCTTGCGGGACTGGGACGCCCGCACCGCCGTCTCCCCGTACGGCTCGGGCGCGCTGGCCGGCTCCTCGCTGGGCCTGGACCCCGTGGCCGTGGCCACCGAGCTGGGCTTCCCGGCGTCGGTGGAGAACTCCATCGACGGCACCGCCTCCCGCGACTTCGCCGCCGAGGCCGCGTTCTGCCTGGCCATGCTGGGCGTGAACCTGTCCCGGATCGCCGAAGAGGTGATCATCTGGACCACCGCCGAGTTCGGCTACGCCGTGCTCGACGACGCGTGGGCCACCGGCAGCTCGATCATGCCGCAGAAGAAGAACCCGGACGTCGCCGAGCTGACCCGCGGCAAGTCCGGCCGGCTCATCGGCAACCTGACCGGCCTGCTGGCCACTCTCAAGGCGCAGCCGCTGGCCTACAACCGGGACCTCCAGGAGGACAAGGAGCCGGTGTTCGACTCGGTGGCGCAGCTGGAGCTGCTGCTGCCGGCCATCGCCGGCATGCTCGCAACCCTCACGTTCGACACCGCGCGGATGGCCGCCCTGGCCCCGGCCGGCTTCACCCTGGCCACCGACATCGCCGAATGGCTGGTCAAGCAGGGCGTTCCGTTCCGCGTGGCGCACGAGGCCGCCGGCGAGTGCGTGCGGCTGGCCGAGGCCCGCGGCGTCGGCCTCGACGAGCTGACCGACGCCGAGTTCGCCAAGGTCTCCGAGCACCTCACCCCACAGGTGCGAGCGGTCCTTACGGTCGAGGGCTCGATCGCCTCGCGGGACGGCCGCGGCGGCACCGCGCCCGGCCGCGTGGCCGAGCAATTGGGCCGAGTGGGTGAACGGGTGACTGCTGCCCGTGGCTGGTCCGAGACACCGCCGCGCCCTTAGGGTTGTGACCTTGTGACCGCCACACGCCGCCTTTTCACGCCGCAGGAGCTCGCCGTCGACCCTGTTGACGCCGCGAAGCTCCTGCTCGGCAGCGTGCTGGAGGCCGACACCCCGGATGGTTCGGTGGGGGTGCGGCTGGTCGAGGTGGAGGCCTACCGCGGCGGGGACGACCCGGCGTCGCACTGCTATCGCGGCCGAACGGCCCGCAACGACGTCATGTTCGGCCCGCCCGGTTTCCTCTACGTCTACTTCGTCTACGGCATGCACTACTGCGCCAACATCGTGTGCCTGACCGACGGGGTGCCGGGAGCGGTGCTGATGCGGGCCGGCGAGGTCGTCACCGGCCTGGACATCGCCCGCAAGCTGCGGCCCAGCGCCCGCAGCGACGCCGAACTGGCCAAGGGCCCGGCCCGGTTGACCAGCACCCTGTCGCTCACCCGCGACGACAACGGCGCCTACCTGCTCGACCCCGACTCGCCGGTGCGGCTGCTGGCCGCCGACCCGGTGCCGGTCGAGAGCATCAACGCCGGCCCGCGCGTCGGCGTGGCCACCGCGATGGACCGGCCGTGGCGGTTCTGGATCGACTCGCCCGCGGTCAGCACGTACCGCCGCGCCAAGAGGCGCTGACAACCCCTTTGCCCTGGTACGGGATGATGTGTCCGTGAGTGAGCACATCCTCGACGAGCTGTCCTGGCGCGGCCTGACCGCGCAGTCCACCGACCTCGACGCGCTGCGCCGAGACCTGGCGGCCGGCCCGCTCACCCTGTACTGCGGCTTCGACGCGACCGCCCCCAGCCTGCACGCCGGCAACCTGGTCCCGCTGCTGGGACTGCACCGGTTCCAGCGCGCCGGGCATCGCCCGATCGTGTTGGCCGGTGTCGCCACCGGCATGATCGGCGACCCCCGTGACCAGGGCGAACGCGTGATGAACTCGCTGGACCAGGTCGCTGAGTGGGGGACGCGCATCCGCAACCAGCTGGAGCGCTTCGTCGACTTCGACGACTCGCCGAGCGGTGCGGTCGTGGTGAACAACATGGACTGGACCGGTCCGGCCAAGGTGCTGGAGTTCCTGCGCGACATCGGCAAGCACTTCTCGATCAACTCCATGCTGGCCCGGGAGACGGTCAAGAAGCGGCTCGAGTCCGACGGCATCTCGTTCACCGAGTTCAGCTACCTGCTGCTGCAGTCCAACGACTACCTGGAGCTGTTCCGCCGGTACGACTGCAAGCTCCAGATCGGTGGCTCCGACCAGTGGAGCAACATCCTCGGCGGCGTGGACCTGATCCGGAAGATGGAACGGCAGACCGCCCACGCGCTGACCACGCCGCTGGTCACCGACGCCGAGGGCCGCAAGTTCGGCAAGTCCACCGGCGGCGGCCGGGTGTGGCTGGACCCGACCATGACCTCGCCGTACTCGTGGTTCCAGTACTTCCTCAACGTCAGTGACGAGACCGCGCTGAACTACCTGCGCATCTTCACCTTCCTCGACCAGGAGGAGCTGGCCGGCATCGAGCGGGAGACGGCCGAGAAGCCGCACCTGCGCGCCGCGCAGCGCCGGCTGGCCGAGTCGCTGACCACGCTGGTGCACGGGGAGAAGGAGACCCAGCAGGTCACCGTGGCCAGCCAGGCCCTGTTCGGGCGGGGGGAGCTGCGGGAGCTGGAGCTGTCCACGCTGACCGGGGCGATGGCCGAGGTGCCGACCGGCGAGGTGCGCCTCAACGATGGTCCCACCATCGTCGACCTGCTGGTTTCCGCCGGTCTGGCGGACAGCCGGGGGGCGGCGCGGCGGACGGTGAAGGAGGGCGGCGCCTACGTGAACAACACGAAGGTGGCCGATGAGGAGTGGAAGCCGGGACGCGAGGACCTGCTGCACGGGCGGTGGCTTGTGCTGCGGCGTGGCAAGCGCCACACTGCTGGTGTCGAGGTCCTCGACTAGCGTGGACGTCGGCCGGGCGGAAGGCCGCTGAGCTGGGACTTCCGCTCTGCCGATGCGGTTGCGGGCGCGATTTGACTTCTCGTTCCCCACCGCGTAACTTTCTCTCTGTCAGCGCAACACGGACTCGCCCCGGACCGCCAGGGACTCCCCCGGCAGGGACGGTGAGGACGAGCCTGGCAATCGGGACGAAGCCCAGCGAGTCACCTCCTTGGAGGCCGATTTGCAAGGCGCAAACGGACCGGCTAAGCTACGAATACAAGC